>OZ241362.1:0-5359245 GCA_965200315.1 Candidatus Latescibacterota bacterium | reverse complement strand
CACCTGTGGAAAACCACGACACTGGAATCTCAGCGTTCATCAGCGCGTGCAGAGCCGGTGTAGTTACCGAGACCGGGCCGAACAGATCGACTTGAGAAACGTCGATCAGAGGCATCTCCACCGTTTCTTCTTTGGTCTCCACCACCAAGCGCTCGCCGCTTTTGCGCAGCCGCGCTCCCGGCGTTTGCACGTAAAGCGGAAGAGCCGGATCGTCGGACGGGTTCAGCGGACGCGGCGGATACCCCTTGCGGAACAGGTTGGTCTCGTCCGGCAGGCAGATGCCAGCCAGCGAACAGCGCGGGCACTTGGGGCTGTTTTCGAGCGGCGGAGGCCTGCGACCGGCAGCCGTGTCGCCACTTTCGGCCCACTCGCCTTCCACCCATTCCAAATAGGCCAAGCGCGGGCAATAGACCCACTCGTTGACCATGCGGGCCGGGACAAGCGGCGTGTTCGCATCGGTTGGCGGCGGGGCCAAGGGGAGGGTGAGTTGGTGGTCGTGGGTCATGGGATGGGAGCTAAGGACTGTTTATCAGACGGGATGAGCTGGGGCAAAGTTGCGAAACTTACCCTTAGTAAAACGCTGGCTACAGTATATCTCAGCTACCCCCATAGCCAGCAGGCGGTTTCGGTCTGGAAGAGATTTCTGAAGTTCGTCTAGGCTGAGTAGCGACCGCACGATATCCAAGCTCAAGGGAACAACCCATATCGGCCACATAAAAACATCTTTACCGCGTCGCTGGGAAAAACCAGTAGTGTGAAGCTGTGGCCCTACTGGCGCGGTCGGAAAAAGAGGAAGGGCCTCTACGGCGAGGCGGTTAGCCCCCCACACGGTTTGCGTGGGGGCGGCGGAAGGATCCTCCCAACGCAGAGCATATCGGCGATCATCAATAGGATCCCATCGCATGCTAAACTTCTTATCTGTGTACTGCCACGGTTGAAATAGCGCGGCCCGCAGATGTTCTGCTGTGGTTTTTTCTGCAAGGGTTCGCATAGAACCTAAGAAGTGCTGATGTCCCGCTCCGCTCATAGTCCGCAGCGCAGTGTCCTGAATAGTTTTATCGTCGGAAGTAGAAAGGCCTCTCGCAGCCAAAGGCCGCAATAAAATCTGCGTCGCGATGGTCGGCGAAAGTAGCTCGAGCCTGTGCGTCTTTAGCTACCGTACGAAATTTTTCTGGATCGACATTCAGATTTTTGCCGAAAGATAGGGCCGGGGCGTCCTGCATTGCCTTTAAGGTAGGCATGAGCAGTTCGAGCAAATTATCTGCTGTAGACGCCTCGTCCCCGAGCAAAACAGGAGACCATTGCTCGTCCTGTTTTTCCCATTTTAACTCCCAACTCACACAACCTGCCTGCGTCGCGGTCCGCAACGTACCAACCGCCGCCAAAAATCCCAGCGGATTGCTGCCGTCGAGCCCGTTCAGCAAAAGCCCCGGAGTTGATTCATTTGCGGTCATTGTGTCTCCTCCAGTTCGCTCTGCCGCCAATCAGCAAGTCGCAGCAGGGCTTCCAGCCAAGCCAAGCCCCACCAGCCATAGCGTCGAACCAGCCGCCAATAGCGATCCGCGACGCCAGAATCGAGACGCTCAAGGCCGGTGGGACCAGGCCAGTGCGTCCGTTGGCCGCACAACTCGAAATCTACATCCGCGCCCTGATCGTCAACCACCGGCGCAAACGGCCGACAGCGGCCGTGATGGCTGGCAATCAAATGTAGAACCAAGTCGCGCAGATCGTCTCTTGCCGGCAAAAGCTCTGCCGCGCTTTCGGATAGGCGCACTGAAAGCAGTTCGTGCCGACCTCCTTTGGGGTATTTAGAGTTCGCATAAGCGCGATTGCGGGCAGCGCGGGTCTTGGGCATTTCGGCGGATTTGGCGAGATGTTCTCCGCCCAACCAGCGAGTGCCGCCCTGCAACAAAGACTGAAATCGAGGATCGGCCTTGCCCAAATCGTGCAACAGGCCAGCGCGGGCAATCGCCTCGACCAAGTCCTCAGGCAAGCCGCAGGCCGAGGCATGACGACGGGCCATTTCTTCGACGCCGGGCAGGTGACTTAGCAATTTGACGCGACGCCCAGTTCCAGACGTGCTAGCGTCGTCCTCATCGCTGAAGATGTCGGCTTCGCGGGTGAGTTCCGGTATACTCTGCTGCCCGACGAGGACAATACTTTTGCCGCCGACTATGTGCAGTCTCGACCCGGGAAACTCCTCGTAGAGTTCGCTTGCGGCTTCCGATAGCCAAGACGATTCGGGCGAATTGGAAAGCTCTGTTAGAAGATCGCGCAAGGGATCGTTAAGCTCACCGTCCTCGTATTTTCGTTCCAAATCTTTTAATAACTCACGAGCGGTTTTTTTGGCGGTAACGGAATCCGGCCAAGCATCCACTAGGTCCGGGTGCAAGCGAAGGATGGGCTTGGCACGGGCGATCCGATAGGCACGATCTCCCACGTCCAAGTCGGCATCCAGCGGCAAGTCTCCGAGTTGATCGGTCGCCCCCTGATGCTTGGTTGGAATCACGATGACGTCGCCGGGCCGAATCGCCTTGGGGTCCGCTGTGATGGGTTCGGCTTCCGTTTCAGCCCCCCACCATCGGATTATCTGACGTTCCTCCACATTGGACGAACCGTTCCCGCTAATGCCGTCCTCTGCTTTGATTCCTTCCACATCGGCACTGTCGTCTGCGGCATCCTCTCCGGCCAGCCAACGCCTGAATACGCCGATCGGGACCGGAAGCGTCTCGCTGCTGCTCGGCGGGCACAAGGCCAGAAGTTCCAGCGCGGTCTCCTTTTCACGGATCAAATCCAGATCGGCGCGCCAGCACACCTGCACATCCGCTGCGCCTTTGCGAGGCCCGTGTAGGAACGGAGCCACATCGGGCGAAGGTTGTGGCTCCGGTGCTGTCTGTGCCCAGCAGTCGACATGGGCAGGAAGCATTACCGGGGCAGGGTCGAACGGAGCGTTGAGCGTAGAATTCCCGTCCGGTAGATGGTCAATCCCAAAATCGACCTCGCCATTTTCGTCCTTGCGCTCGTTGAGCCAATGCCAAGTCTTAGTAAGTGCCTCGCCGTACACAGGGTCGTCGACTGTGGCACCTGCTTGGTCGTCGCGCACGACAATAACCGCTCGTGCGTCAATCTTCCGCCCCATGCGATTCAAACGACCAAAACGCTGGCGCAATGCGTCGAGACTAGCGCATTCGGTCACTAGGCCGTCGAAATCGAGATCGGCCCCGACTTCCAAGGTTTGGGTAGCCACGACAATCACCGGCTTTGCCAACATGCGTTGGGCCGCCTGGTCGGATTCGAGAGCTTTCAAGCGTTGCTTAACTAGAGTGTCCTTATCGACGGGGCGCATCCGACCTGTCAACAGTACGGCGTCAAGGTCCTCTCGGCGGTGGAGCAGACAACAGGTCTCCCGCGCCGTGGCGACGCGGTTGACGAACACCACAATAGCACGGCGTTCTTTGTTGATCAGCCCCTCGGCAGCTTTGGACAAGGCCCTAGCCAGCACACTAGTCGCCTGCTTTCCCTTGGCTTTTTTGACTGCCTTCAGGATAGCAGGCTTATGTGCTAGTTGGCGCTGACCGAGCGGGTGGGCCGAATCGCGGCTTTCTTCGGATAGGTCCTTGAATAAGTCCATCCCCGGCGGTGGAGTCGCCGACATCACTACCGGGTAAAAGGGGCGTCCAAGCGGCGTATGCGCCCATTTTTGATAGCGTCGCACCGCTTGCAGAGTTTGTAAGAACGGCTGGGCGCAGTGCGCCTCGTCAAGCAAAATTAGGCTGTCGTTGGCGATCAATCCCGCCGCTATGGGCCACGCGCTAGGGCCACGTCCATAGGCGCGGAACAACAGGCGAGAGCCGATCTGATCGACGGTCGAGGCTACCACCATGGGTTGAAGCGGGCTGTGCATCCAAGCCTCCGACCGATACATACCGCCGCGCAATGCGTAAGCGGCCAGCGGCCGTGTCTCTTCAAATCCGTCTGCCTCGCCGTGGGCAATCTGGCACAGGTTGTCCGCAACGCGCTTGAGGATGCCGGCCTCAGCGTTGGCAAGACGCTTGGCAAGACGCTTGGCCCGCTCGTGTGCTTGGTCCACGATGACGCGCCGATCGACGACCAAAAACACGCGGCGCGGTGCCGTGATGGGTTGCTTCCGAGCCAACCGAGATGCCTGAGCCGCCAACGCGAACACCGCAATATCCAAGCACGCGGTCTTGCCCGCTGCCGTTGGCAAGGCAATGGCTTCGGGCCAAGGTGCCTCTGGACAACCCAGCACCCTATCAGCCAATGCCTGCTGCCAAGCAAAGGGCCGATACCCCCACAATTCGCAGAAAAACGGGCCGAAGTCTGTGGCGTTCAGTTCAGGCACGGTACTCACCTCGCTCATCCATCGGCCGGCACAGTCCATATCCCCGGAAGCGGCCAGCCCCCACGAGCACCGGGCCGCGCACGGGCTCCGCAAAGATGATTACTGCGTGGTTGTGGCTGCGGCGTCCGCCGTCGCTTTTGCGCGTCAACAGCGGATAGGCTCGGGCATGAGGTACGCCCTCAACGAGCGAAACCGGATGCAGTAGGACCTCGCGTGGGCGCGGCAGACCGATGTGTCCGCACATGTCCTTCACACTCTCGGCGGCCCGCGCCCACTTGTCCTTGCCATCGAAATGCTGGTTCAAAACCACCGGGGTCACGCTCGCCCATATACGCGACTTTCGGGTCCAAGTATCCGAGTCGAGGTTTTTCGGCAGGCGTTCGCGGGTTTCCAGCGCAATAGCGCACTCGAACCACTGGCCATCAAACAACGGATGTTCACGCGGCAATCCGGTAGAATCGCGTAGAAACGGTTCGAGGCAGTGCCCGGCCTCCCCCATCGGCAGGGCTATAGCTAGCCCCATAATTCGACCGTCCGCATGTTCTGAGCCTACAAACGGGAGAGGCGTCAGGGCGAGATGCGGTTCGGCGGTGGGGGTGCCGTCCCGACGATGGCCGCTGAACCACTCGGGGGGCGGTTGTTCACGACACTCTCTCATCAATAAGCCGCGTAGGGCCGCTGTGAGCTTGAGCGTCGCTGGCAGAGATACGCGCTTGCCTTTGATGCCGAGGACGATGAGCCGAGGATCGAAAACCGAGCCGGGGACTTTCGGGTCACTGTCTTGTGGTGGTTGATCATATCCCTGCCAGCGGCCTGGCACCGGACGCAGGGTCGTCGGTTCCCCATTGGGAAAACGGTCCTTCAAACACGCTTTCATTTCCTTGATGTACTGTCTTTGCTCGCGAGGACTTCGCCTGCTATTCGATCTACTTCCACCTTGCTTTGCCGCAGCCACGGCATCGCCCGTTTTTGCACCAGCATACGCGGGATGCTGCTTGGTCTGGGGCTCTCCGGCCAGCAAAATCACGTCCGCGAATGATTCCCAAGGCACCCTGGGCGGGTGTTTCATCGCCTTGAGATCTGCTTCAGCTTGCTTGATCTCGGCGCAAAGGTCGTGATATTCCATCCACGCGGCGCGATTACAGGCTCGGATAAGTCCGTCAAGCCGCCCGGTGGAGGGAATTCGCAGGCGGTGTTTGGCGACTCCTTCGGTCGGCTCCCAAGTAGCGGTGATCTTGCAGCCTTCCTCAAACCACGCCTGTACAAAGGAAGCCGAATGTCCTACGTGCGTGACCTTAGCCGCTAGCTGTTCCAAGGCGGCGCGATGCACCCCTAATTCGACCTCTGGCCAAATCAGATGCACCGTCGGGTCGTGGGGGATGGCAAGCGGGAAACCACGGGGCTGGCGCAACCGATACTCGGGTAGTAAGGCCAAGCCAGCATTTTTTAGTTTGTTCAGGTCTCCGCTAGTGGGCATTTTGCGTTTGACACTCGCGTCATTCACGGGCACATAGCTAACAACAGCGGCGCGGCTGTCCGCATCCGAGGCCGCAATCGCCGGGGGTGGCAGGGTTTCGAGCCAGCGCAGGGCTTCGCCTTCGGCGGGATCTTCGCCGGTCTCAAACCAAGCGGCGGCCAACGCCATGAAGACCCGGTCGGGATGCGGCGGCCATTCGGCCTGCTCTTTTCTGGCCCCGTCCGCCGCGGCCATTGCCCATCCGTTCAGGTAGTGGAGGCCAAGGGCGAACATTATTCTTCTTCCGCTCCCGGCGCACTCTGCAATTCTTGGCTGCGTCGCACCAGTTCGACTAATTCTTCCGATGGAGTCAGTTCGATTGTGCCTTCCCAAGGCAGATTTGCGGCTTTAGCCTCGGCGATCGCTTGGTTCAGCAATTGGAATGCGGCATCGGGCGCGAGCGCGAACTGTCGCGGTTTTTCACCGGGGTGCTCGAGTAGCTCCCAAACGGACTCTTGTTCGGCAAAAAGCTGGCAGCGGGAGCGAAGGTCCGTATCAACTCGCGCTAGCGTACCGGCGGCGAGGCTCAAGGCGGCCAGTGCAGTGCGAGCAGCCAAATCGGCCGCGGAGGCGGAATCTGCTGCACCGTTGAGTGGGAAGCGGAGGCGGCGCAGTGCGGCCAGAGACAAGGTGGTCGTCTGCCGTGCCTTTGACAAAGTGAAGCCACCATCCGAAATACTGGGCGTGACGTTTCCGTGATTGATCACCGACGGGCGACCTTGGTCAGGTACATCCTTTTCCGAACTTGGGTCATACCCTACATCCTGGCCCTGACGAGGCTTATATAGCACTGGCTTCCCCTTTCTGTCTTTTTTTGCTTTCGCTGGCGTCAGAGTCCAGCCGTCATCTTCCGTTCTGAAGACTGGACCAGCACGTTTTTCAATGGCTGCCGGATCAATGCGGCTTGCCGTCTTCCTGCCGGCCTCCGCGTCGTACCCGACGATCTCCGACACCACCGCCCGTTGGAACTTGCATCCCAAGCCGCCCCGCGGCCCGGTTGAATCCCACAGGCCGAATACCAAGGCGGTCGGACACAGGCCAAACAGGCCAGTGGCATTCCGCACCTCGGCAGTATTGAGTATTCGACCCTGCTCCGTCTCGCGGAACTTTGTGCCGTTGAGCTGGCTGTCGCGAAACAGCGCGTCCGCGACGCGATGGGGGGCATCCAAGCTGGTCACCGTGAACTTCTTGAGCAGTTCCTCTTGGTCGAAGCGCGTTACGATCAGAGGAAGTTGTACCGTTCCGGCGCGATGTGCTTCCAGCAACGCTAACTCCATCCGGTTGGCCTGCGACTGCACGGAGTCCAAAAGAACGCACTGTCGCACCTCGCCGGTCTTCGGATCTCTGCGGTTTTCTACCGCGTATTCTCCGCCTTTGTAGGTAGGCGGGAACACCTTGTCGCCGGGGCCGCCGGCCGGCTGGTAGTCGGTTGTGCAACGAAAAGCCGCAGCGGTTCCGGCGACCGCGTTTTGCAAGGTCTGTAGCTCAAGAGCCATAGTTCGCAATCTCCTGTGTGTTGTATTTTAATTTATAATTCTAATTAAGCTTGATAATAGAACACTCTCTGAACCGTGTCAACCTAGGTCCGTTTGAATTTTTCGGAAATTTTGTCTTTTTATAAGGATGGAATTTTCAAAGTGCCCACTACTCAACGGCCAAGCTTCATTGCAGCATTAGCATTATCAATTGCTCGCCTTAAGCGCGTGCATATCTCCGGGCCGCAAGGCCCGGCCTCATTGAAGTAGGGGCGTCCCTTATGGACGCCCTCTTTCTAGCCCAGCTCCACGATCACCCGCCCGGCCTCCACCCACACCGAATAAACTCGCACCCGCACCTTGTCCGGCTCGCACAGCGAGCGGCCCGTGCGCATGTCGTATTCCCAGCCGTGCCACGGGCAGCTCAGAATCTCGCCAGCACGCCCCAAGACGATCTCGTCTCCCGGATGCCGCGCCAGCGCCGTGCCCCCCACTCGCCCATCCGACAGCCGCGCCCCCTGATGCGGGCACACATCGCGGAGCGCGTAGAACGACTCCCCTTGCCGCACCACCGCCAAGCCGCGCCCTGCAACCTCGACCCGGCGGACCTCGCCATCGGCAAAGGCATCGACCGGCCCTACGTCAACGCGCCGCAAAGCCATAAAATGCCTCAGCGTTATCGACCATGATCCCTTGTCGCAGCGCGCCGTCAATCGCTGGCGGCAGGGCGCGGACCGGCGAATCAAAGTCCCAATGCGGATAATCGGTGGCGAACATCAAGAAATCCTCGCAGCCGATCATGTCGATGAGGTGCAACAAGTGCTGGGGGTCGTCTGGCTCTTCCATGGGTTGGGTCGTGGCGCGGCAGTGCTCGCGGATGTATTCGCTGGGCCGCTTCTTCAGCCACGGCACCTCGCTGCGCAAGCCCCGGTAGTTTTTATCCAGCCGCCACATCAGCCCAGGCAACCACGCGAACCCCCCTTCGACCAACGCGACGCGCAGGTCCGGGAATTCGCAGAACACCCCTTCGCACACGAGGCTGATAACCTGGGCCTCAAAGGCTTGCGACATGGCCGTGTGATCTTCGATGTAATAGGAGGGCCAGCCGCAGGCCGTGATGGGCTGGCCGCTGCCGCCGAAGTGGATTCCCACCGGCAGGCCGACCTCGCAGGCCGCGGCAAAAATCGGCCGAAACTGCCGCTTGCCATACGGCGCACTCGACCGCACCAAGAGCAACACCTGCACAAAGCGCGGATCGGCCGCGGCTCGCTTGATTTCTGCGGCCGCCTGCGCGGGGTCGTTGGCATTGACCACAATCGAGCCACGCCAGCGCGGGTCGTGGTCGAGCCAAGCGCGAGCAGTCCACTCGTTGACCGCCCGCATCAGCGCGTTGGCAAAGTCGAGGTTGTGCAGGGCCGTCATGCCGTAGAGCGGATTGAGCACGGCCACGTCAATACCCCAAGCGTCGAGCAACTGGGTGCGGGCAAAATCAGGATCGCCGCCCGGCCTTAGTCCCGAAGGCGGCCACGCATCGCGCCGCGCTGCTTGGGCAAACCCCTTGGGATAGCTCGGCCCGGGCGGGCCGCTAAACCCAGATTGCCGCACATACGCCTGCCAGCGCGCCGACAAATAGGGCATGAGATCGTCGATGGAGTTCGGGTAGTTGTGGACATCGCAGTCGATCAGCGAAACGTCAGCCGAGGACGCGACTTCAACGGCGTATTCGGTTTGGGACATGGTAGCACTGGGTGGTGAAAGGTGGTAGGGGCGAGTTGCTATGGAGAATGGGCGCGAACATAGGCTGCGTCAACTCCTCATGTATGCGGCAGCCATGACGCTGGAGCAATAGGCGCACCCTAGACGCGCCTATTGCGCTTGTACTTTATGGAGTGCATGTTTATAAAACCAAGCCTCAAGGAGGTTTAGGATGGTTGGTCATCTCCCAGACTAAGACAGAAAATCTTCCGATGAGTCTCTCCATTCAGTCGCCTTTACTGTTTCCAAGAAATACAAAGCCGCAGCGTTTACAGACATTCACAGATCTGTTCTGCGGTGTCGGTGGCTTTCATCTTGCGGCGGCAGCACACGGGCTGCAATGCGTGTTTGCGTGCGACATTGATGGGCCGGCCCGCGAGGTCTATTTCAATAACTTTGGTATCGTACCACAAGGCGACATGACCCGCATCGCAGCCAAGGACGTGCCAGACCACGACCTACTTTGCGCTGGCTTTCCCTGTCAGCCCTTCAGTATCATTGGCGACCGAGCGGGTTTTGCCGATGAGCGAGGAACCTTGTTCTTCCACATTATAAGGGCACTCAAGGCCAAACAGCCAACGGCATTTATTTTGGAGAACGTCAAGCAATTAGTGACAGTCCAAAAGGGCCGTGTCATGGACAAAATTCTCAGCACTTTACGTGGGATTGGATACGATGTGGACTATCGAGTACTAAATGCACTCGATCACGGCCTGCCGCAAAAGCGCGAACGCGTGTTTATAGTGGGTAGGTTGGACGGCTTGGATGGTTTTAGGTGGCCCGAAGGGAGTAAACCAATGAAGCCCCTGTCCACAGTATTGGAGAAATCTCCTGCTGCACGGCATTTGGTCTCGCCCTATATCAGACAGAAACGCCAAAACGCGCACACTGCAAATGTGAGACCGGCGATATGGCATGAAAACAAAGGCGGCAACATATCCAGTCATCCGTTTTCATGCGCCCTGCGAGCAGGTGCCAGTTACAATTATCTTCTCGTAGATGGTGAGCGTCGTCTCACACCCCGAGAGATGTTCCGACTGCAAGGTTTTCCCGACAGTTTCAAACTACATGCAACGGACGGCCAATGCCGCAAGCAGGCTGGAAACTCGGTTCCAGTACCGATAGTTCGCTCCGTGATAGAGCGATTGTCCTATGTTTAATAATCCCCGATTACGTGGAAGCAGCGGAGCTCAACAAGGGCCTTGGCCCATCGGCCAGTTACAAGGGATTACACTTGGCAGTTAAATAAAAACTGCAATCTCCAAGGACATAGAGTGTCAGATGACAGGCATTGTTTTACTTGGCAGTTTCACGGAGGTCAATTTACTGTCGTACGCGATGTACCGGGATCGGCTCGTTTCTTTAAGATCAACCGGAATGTACCGCTTATAACCAAAAACGATATTTGGAACACCATCAACTACCAGCAAAATTGGATTCAACTCTTTTGACCAATTTTTTGTTTTTATAAAAATGCTGATCCACGCCTAAAGGGCAAAACCTATGCCTGCATCCCTTGCCGACCTCCAAGCGCACTATCGCCGCGCCAACCCGCGCTCCCGCGCCCTTTTTGAGCAGGGCCGCGCCTACACGGCCGGTGCGGCCAAAGGCGCGTATTACTACCCGCCCTATCCGCTCACCATGGCCCGCGGCCAAGGCTGCTATCTGTGGGATGTGGATGGGCACCGCTTGGTCGATTGCGCCAACCACCACACGGCCCAAGTCCTCGGGCACAGAAACGAGCGGGTGGAAGCGGCCGTGCGCGAGCAGATGCAGAAGGGCATTGCCCTGGGCGCACCCACTGGCATTGAAAGCGAGATCGCCCGCGCAATGTGCAGCCGGGTGGATGCACTAGAGCGGATTCGCTTTGTCAACTCTGGGACTGAGGCCACCCTGCACGCCATTCGCTTGGCGCGCGGCTACACCAAGCGCGGCAAAATCGCCAAGTTTGAGGGCGGCTACCACGGCAGCCACGACGCCGTGGAAGTCAGCGTGGCTCCACCCCTAGACCAAGCCGGCCCGGCCGACGCGCCCAGTGCCGTGCCAACAGCCGGCGGTATGTCCCCGTCGGCCGCGTCCGAAGCCGTCATCCTTCCCTACAACGACCCAGAGGCTGTCGAACGGCTCATCGCCGAGCACGCCAGCGAACTCGCCTGCGTCCTCTTCGACCCCAAGGCCGGCATCTTGGACATCCAGCCGGATTTTGTCCGCGCCGTGCGCGACATCACTCGCCGCCACCAGGTCTTGCTCATCTTCGACGAAATTGTCGGGTTCCGCACGAGCGTCGGCGGGCTGCAAGAAGTGTACGGCATTGACCCAGACCTGAGTTGCTTTGGCAAAATTATCGGCGGCGGCTTTCCGGTGGGGGCCTTTGGCGGCCGGGCCGACCTGATGGACCTGTTCGACAACTCGCAAAAATCCACTGGCCTTTTCCAGAGCGGCACCTTTAGCGCACATCCCGTAGCTATGGCCGCCGGCTTGGCGACCCTGAGCGAGCTGACGCCGCCAACCATCGCCCATTTGAACGCACTCGGAGCGCACTTAAAAGACCAACTCAACGCGCTCTTTGCCGCCCGCGCAATCGCCGCCCAAGCGGTCTGCACCGGGTCGGTCTTTAGCATCCATTTCGCCCGCGGCCCCATAGCCAACTACCGAGACCTCGCCGCGGCCGACAAAACCCCCATTGAGCCGCTCTTTCTCTCGCTCATCGAACAGGGGTACTTCCTCGGCCCAGGGCTGGGCATGTGCGCCCTTTCTGCGCCCATGGACGCCGGGCACATCAACGGCTTGGTCGCCGCAGTGAGGAACGCGCTGGCCGAGATAGCTTAAATCTGGAGCAAACCATGTCCGTACTCAGCCCCGCACAAATCGCCCAGTACCAGCAAGACGGGTACACCATTTTGCGCAACGCCCTGTCCGCAGAAGAGGTGAGCGCACTCCGCACCCACCTCGAAGGGATTGCCTCGGGCGCATTGCCCTTCCCGGAGGCGAACATCGAGTTCGATCCCAACGCGCCCCAACAACGCCACATCGACCATTTGCGCAAGATCAACGGCCCGTCCGCATGCGATCCGTTCTTCCGCGACCACGCAGCGCGCGAGCCGCTCCTCACCGCAGCCGCCGACCTGCTCGGCCCAGACCTCAAGCTCTTTGGCGACCAAGTTTTTATCAAGGGGCCGGGCGGCATAGAAAAGACCTATCACCAAGACTCCGCATACTTCCACATCGAGCCAATGGACCTCGCCACCGCTTGGGTTGCCTTAGACGATGTAACCCTTGAAAATGGCTGCTTGTGGGTCGTGCCGGGCAGCCACCGCGAGGGGCTAGTTGACCACAGCGAGACGTGGATGGTCGGCGAGCGGCAAGACAAAAAAGTTCCCGACGCAGCCATCGACCACCAGCGCGAACAGCCCATCCTGCTGCAGGCGGGCGACTGCTCCTTCCACCACAGCCTGCTCTTGCACCGCTCCGGCCCCAACCAGACGACGACGCGCCGCCGCGGCATGGCCACCCACTACATGAGTGCCCGCTCGCGCTGGACGGGCCGCCCGCAAGAAAAGCCCGAATATCCCCTGCTGCGAGGGCAGGAACACCCTAACTGCGTCTGAAGCACCTTGAGGACGCTACGGCCAAGGATCGAGCTGACAGACTCACCCAAGAATGGAAGCGATACGAACGTAGATCATCAGACGATCACGGCCATTGTCGCCAAGGAGTATCTCATGGACCTCATGCGCGAATCCTCGTTTGCCCAATACCTAACCCAACAGGCCCGCGAGCAAGGCATTGAGCAAGGCATCCGCGAAAACATCCAAGAAGTGCTGGAACTGCGCTTTCAGCCTACGGCCATGCGCTGCTTGGCCGACCAGATTGCGGCCATTGACGATGTGCCGCGTCTCAAGCAGTTGTTTCGGGCGGCCATACAGGTGCCCCTTTAGGAACCTGCTAGACGCCAAAGAGTAGGATGAGATACCCGCTAGGCCCTTGACGGCCAACACGGGCGAAGCATCTTGATTTTTGTAAGTCCTTCTAGCAGGTGCAGAGAGGTACTGTCATCCCAACCAAGAGGAATATCCATGAGCCAATACTGGATTGAAGACGGACAAACGCTGTTGTTCATCGGCGACAGCATCACCGACTGCGGTCGCCGCGGTGCCGAAGCCCCGCTGGGCAACGGGTACGTGCGCCTGTTTACTGAGCTGGCCACGGCCCGCTTCCCCAAGCGGCGAGTCCGCTACATCAACAAAGGCATCGGCGGCAACCGCGTCACCGACCTAGCCGCCCGCTGGCAAGACGACGTACTCTACCACCGGCCGGACCGGCTGTCGGTCAAAATCGGCATCAACGACCTGCACAGCCATTTGCGCGGTGCCGAAGACGGCGTCGATCCAGCCCACTTCGCCGCCGTCTATGAACAGATACTAGCGAAAACCCAAGACGAACTGGGCTGTCCTCTTGTATTGCTCACCCCGTTTTACATTTCCACCGACCACAACGGCCAAACCTTCCGCAGCCAAGTGCTCGAACTGATGCCTCGGTACATCGAAGTGGTGGAGCGGATGGCCGAGCGTTTTGACGCCCGCCTCGTGCGCTTGCAAGACATCTTTCAACAGCAACTCCAGTACCGCGACGCCGATACCTTCTGCCCAGAACCGGTCCATCCCAACCAAGCCGGCCATTTGGTCATCGCCCAAGCCCTGCTGGACGCCCTGACTGCTTAGTGGAATAGCAGCCGGCACTCACAGCACAGGCGTCCTTTGCCTTGCGGTTGCGATGGCACCGGGACTGGGAAGTTGAGCTGGCCCTCAGCGTACCGAGAAGTGGTAGACAACCAACAGCAGGGTCGCCCTACGAACCAAGCCAGTGTGGTGTACTAATAGTCTGCCACCGACCCATCTCGCAGCCGATTATCCGGCCATGTAAACTGCCGCTGGCTCTCCTGCCCCACGGCAATGGCCTTTTCCTCGTCGATCTCCACTCCCAACCCCGGCCCCTCGGGCAACGACGCATATCCCTCTGCGTCCAAAGCCCACGTCTTGTGTGCCACGCCTGCGGGCAATTGGTGATCGTAGCCTTCGTGGATGAGGAAAAACGCCACGGATGCCGCCACATGCAGGCTCGCCGTCAGCCCCAGAAACGACATGGTGCAATGCGGGGCAATCGGCACGTGATGCGCCTCGCACAGCGCAGCGACCTTCTGCATCTGGCTGATGCCACCGCCGTGGCCGCAGTCGGGCTGTAGGATATCTACTACTTGGGCCTCCAAAATCTCGCGCACCTCCCAAATGGTGCGGTCGCGCTCGCCAGTCGCCAACGGCACGGGCACGGCCTCGCGCAGCTTGTGCATGGCCTCAATGTTGCCCGGCACCCACGCCTCTTCCAAAAAGAGCAAATCGTCCGGCTTGAGATAACCGGCAAATTGCTTGACCA
Organism: Candidatus Latescibacterota bacterium; assembly: GCA_965200315.1. Lineage (GTDB taxonomy): Bacteria > Latescibacterota > UBA2968 > UBA8231 > UBA8231. The sequence goes on along the minus strand of OZ241362.1, from coordinate 5,344,706 downwards.
GCGGCAGCGGCAACATGCTGTGAGCATCGAACATAACCGCTCCGTCTGGCCCCACCTTGGCGCGGGCGTCGGCCACCCGCTGCACCAGCTCGGCCACCTCGGCCGGCGTCCCCGCGTGATATTGCGCGCCCCCAGGGCCAACCTTGATCGCCTTGGGGCTAGGATACATCCACACCTTGTCGCGGCAGGGGCCGCCCAACAGGCGATACACCGGCACCTGATAGAGCTTGCCGGCAATGTCCCACAGCGCCATGTCAATGGCCGAGATCACGTGTACCATCAGCCCGCCGCCGCGCAGGTTGCGATGGGCGCGGAACATCCGCTGCCAGTGGTGCTCAATGCGCGTCGGGTTTTCGCCGACGATGAGCGAGCCCAGCGACTCGGCCAAGGCGCAGGCGATTTTGGTCTCCATGTTGTTGATCTCACCCCAGCCGACCACCCCCATGTTCGTCTCCACCTTCACGTAGCCCTTGGCCCCCACCGGAATGGCCGTCAGGCGCTGGACCCGAATAGCCGAGCCGCGATCTTCTACAGTCATCTGCTTCCTCCTAGTTTTTAAGGTTTGCTTCTAACGCCATTCCGCTGCGGTTACGACTTGTTCAACCTCCGTGCCAGCCGTTGGAATGCGGCTAATCTATACAGAATACTAAAATCGCTGATCAGTTCGGCCACGCGATGGACAACCCATCCCCTGCATCTGCGGATCGATCTCTAATAAGGCCAAGGCTAGGAAGCCTAGCCTCGGCCTCCTGCCCGAGGTCGTCGATGGCCCGGCGCGGCACGATCATTTCGGCCTCAAAAGTCATGCGCTCGGCATAGTGGTCTCCTACGCGGTGGAAAAGGTCGCGCACGGCGGCTTCATGAGCGTGTGGTTGGCCAGTGCGCTCAGACACCGAATCGCGTCGAACAGGTTCGACTTGCCCACCCATTCGGCCCCACCACACAGGTAAACGGACCGAGGTACAAATCCACATCCGCCAAATTCTTGAAGTTAGAGACTTTCAGGCGGGTCAACATAGGTCATCTCCTCTTGGTTCGTCCCCGACCGCTCACTCTGCCAGATGTACAATAGAGGCCACCTCTTAAACCCCTGCTACTCATTCGGCATTGGCCCTGCCAACACCTCGTTCTTAGCTTAAACAAATCACCCGTAACTTAACGACAGGAGACCCCATGGTCGCAACCAACGACATCCAACGCCCCTCCAAAGACCTCCTCCATGCCCTCGCCCCCATCTCCAGCGCAACCGCAGCCGGAGAGCTCGCCCGCCTCGGCATCCGCGACCCCCACATCCAAGGCCCGGTCGCCCGCACCCCGGGCAAGCACGTCGTCGGCCCGGCCCTGACCTTGCAGTTTATGCCCAAGCGCGAAGACCAATACTCGGTTGACGAATACGCCGACCCGGAAAAGCAACTTCACCGCCACGCCCTGTACCACACCCAACCCGGCGACATCATCGTCGTCGATGCGCGCGGCGACCTGCACAGCGGCGTCTTCGGCGAGATGATGCTCACCTTCTTCATGGGGCACGGCGGCATCGGCGCGGTTATCGACGGCTGCATCCGCGACTTTCCCAAGGTGCTCGAAGACCTCGACCTCGGGCTGTGGCTGCGCGGCACCACCCCCAACTTCCACACCCAAACCAACATCTTCCCCTTCGCAGTCAACGTGCCCATTGCCTGCGGCGACACCCTCGTCATGCCCGGCGACATCATCGTCGCCGACGACGACGGTGCGACCGTCGTCCCGGCCCAACTCGCCCCCGAACTGACCGAAAAGGCCCAAGCCCACGCCGAGTGGGAGGACTTCAGCCGCATGAAGCTGGCCGAGGGCGGGCACCTGCGCAAATACTACCCGCTCAGTGAAGAAGCCCGCGCCGAATACGAAGCCTGGCGTACCGAACAGGGGCAATAGCATGGCCCCGCGCCCCAACATCGTCTTCGTCCTCACCGACGACCAAGGCTACGGCGACTTGGGCTGCCACGGCAACAGCGCGATCCACACGCCTTGCCTCGACCGCTTCCACCAAGATGCCGTGCGCTTCACCGACTACCACGTCGGCTCCACCTGCGCCCCCACCCGCGCCGGCCTGCTCACCGGCCACTACTGCAACAGTGCCGGCGTCTGGCACACTATTGGCGGCCGCTCGCTGTTGCGCGCCGACGAATGGACTCTCGCGGACGCGCTCACTGGCGCGGGCTATCGCACCGGGCACTTCGGCAAGTGGCACCTCGGCGACAGCCCGCCCTACCGGCCGCACGAGCGCGGCTTTGCCGAATCTGTGTACCACGCTGGCGGCGGCATCGGCAACACGGGCGACCCTTGGGGCAACGACTACTTTGACGACACCTACTTCAAAAACGGCGTCCCTACTCCGTATGAGGGCTATTGCACGGACGTGTTCTTCCGCGAGGGCCAGCGCTTTATCGCAGAAAACGCCGACCGGCCCTTCTTCTGTTACATCGCCACCAACGCGCCGCACGGGCCGCTCAACGTAAAGCCGCACTACGTCGCGCCATACCGCAATACCACCCCACACGAAGAACGCGCCCGCTTCTACGGCATGATTACCAACATCGACGAAAACTTCGGCCGCTTGCAGGCCACGCTCGACGAGTTGGGTATCGCCGACAACACCATCCTCATCTTTATGACCGACAACGGCACAGCCACCGGCGTCGAGCTAGACGCCGATCAGTTCCCCCGCGAAGGGCCGGGCAGCTACAACGCCGGCATGCGCGGCAAAAAAGGCTCCCCGTACGAAGGTGGCCACCGCGTCCCCTTCCTCATCCGCTATCCCAACGGGCACATCGCTGGCGGCCGCGACATCGACGCGCTGACCTGCTACGTGGATTTCATGCCGACCCTGCTCGACTTGTGCGGAGTCGAAGTCCCAACCGGCCGCACCTTCCACGGCCAGAGCCTAGTGCCGCTGCTGCAAGGCGCAGACGATTCAGCTTTGTCCGACCGCATCAACGTCTGCGACACCCAGCGCGTGGCCCATCCGGTCAAATGGCGCAAGAGCTCGGTGATGAAAGGCAAGTGGCGGCTCATCGACGGCCGCGCGCTCTACGACCTCGGCACAGATCCCGGCCAGCGACAAGACATCGCCGACGCACATCCCGTCGTCGTCGCCGACCTGCGCGCTGAGTATGATGACTGGTGGGAGCTCATCTCCGAGCAATTCGACCGCGACGAGCCGATTGCCTTGGGCGGGGACGACCGGCCTGCCAAACTCACCACCCACGACATCCGCAATGAGGCGTGCAGCGCCGTCTGGAATCAGCGTCAAGTCCGCGCCGGGCAAATAACGAGTGGTTTTTGGGCCGTCGATGTCAAAGAGGCGGGCCGCTACCAGATTGAGCTGCGGCGCTGGCCCGAGGAAACCGGCTATGCGCTTACTGCGGGGATTGAAGGCGACGACAGCGGCTGGTATCGCCCCGGCATCCAAGCGAAAAATGCGCCAGCTTACGAGGGTGGGGTCGCCCTCGCCTTGGGCTGGGGCCAGCTAACCATCGGCGGGCAAAATTTTCAGCAAGAAATCGATCCGGCCGCAGCCAGTGCTTGTTTTGAACTGGACCTCGCCGCTGGCCCGGACCGGCTCTACGCCTCGTTTCACGACCTCGCCGAGCGGACCATCGCGCCGTATTATGTGTACGTGCGGAAGTTGTCGGGATAGGCCGCGTTTGCCCCGGTGCCGAGTGCTAAGCGAAAGACAGCACTGCCGCTCGGCCCCCACAATTCTGCTGGCACAATGATCACCCCTTGTTGTGGATCAAAAGGGGAGCTTATAGGACGATCGCCGTATCTTCAGGTATCTTCCGTGTACAAGATGGCGAACCGTTTAATCGCTGCCTAGTTCTTCGTCGAATAGCCGTTTGGCTCGGGTAGCGGCCCATTGCTCGCAGGCGCGTGCTGCTTGGGTGGTCGGCTCGCGAATATCCGGGGGAACAGAAAGACCGAGCTCGCCAAGCGCAGCTTCCACCGCTTCTTGGAGCTGTTGTTGCTCCCATCGCCATTCGTCGGAATTGAGATACAGAATCGGCATGGCCAGTACTTCCTCGCCACCGCCGAGCAACTTCTGCAAAACAGCCCGCGATGCCCCACGACGATGGTATTCGAGGCCAAGCTCGTAGCGGAGCATCTCATCGCGGTAGGTCTCCATCCGTTGTTGGACGAAGGAGCATTGCTCTTGGGATGGAGGGGATGGAGGGGATGAAGGGGATGGAGGGGATGAAGGACTTATGGGACGGCGATGCCTATACCATATAACAGTACTGCCTACAATGATCGCAGTACCGGCGACCAAAATCACAGTGTTCATCTTATCCATTTAGATACTCCTCGCTAGGTCATATTCAGCTTTAAGTTCGTCCACTTGCAGTTTTCGCCGATCTAATTCCACAAGCTGCTCGTCAATCTCTTGCCGCTTGTTCTCATCGGACGAGATCTCTTTCTCCAACTCTTTTAATAGCTTATGCCGCTCTTCGAGATTGCGCCGACCCCTCTTTTGCATTGTCTGAAGAGCCTCTTCTCCGTGCTTCTGCAACTCTCGGCTAGTCTCTTCAGAGAGTCCCTTAAGAGTCTTTTTCAGGCGCTTTCCAAGTTCAGCTTCCAACCGCTGAATAGCAGCACTTCTGCCTTTCTTTGTATCAAAAAGCCACTGCCAAAAAGTAGTTGCGTCGCTCACAGCGTTCCCCAGAGTCTCGCGGTCAAGCTTGTTGATCAGTTCCGCTTCTGCTTCCTTGCAAATGGTATGAGACGAGACCGGCAGTAAGTGATACTGTGGCCCTTCGTCAACCGTTAATCCGCTTGACAAAAATTTATCGGAGAGTTCATTCTCGGCCTGATTGAGCGTACCTTCGATTTTACTCACAATATCTCTGATAGCTTTCGCGAGAACATTACGCTCCCTATACAGATTGCTCTCGATGCTCCATACCGCTTGATTTGCCATATTGTCGATATTTGTCACATCGCTAAGGTCGGCGACGATCCCTTGCGAGACCTTACGAACCGTTTCACTAATGCTTTCTTGCAGAGGACCTTGTGCTTCGTCAAGATCCTTTGCAAACGTACCCTTCGCGTTCCTGACCACTGAATCTATCGAAGCGATATTTTCTTTTATCCGCTCAGCTTCTTCGCGGCGCTCTTCCTTCGATGCGTTGACAGCATTGAGATTAGCCGTCAATAACGCCATGTCTTGGGAGATACCCGCATCGGCACTTTCAAAGACGCTGTCCAAGCGCCTTTGATGCGCCTCGATAATACCATCGCCTTTGGTGACGATGATTCGTCGTTCAATGACACTGCGGAGTTGCTCGATACCGTGCTGCTCTGGATCCAAATAGCCCCTATCAGATAGTTTCCGTTCATGCCATTTCAAATCCTCGGACAGGGGACGACCGGCTTCCTGCATGGCGGAAATAAGCGCACCGAGGCCACTGACGAGTACGATCTGGTCGTCATCTCCGAACAGAGACTTCATCCTCAAGTCGCCGCTGTCCCGGATATTCTGAATGTGGCTCCGAATGGGCTCTTTGTCGAGCTGCTCGTCGCATTTGTTCACCGCGATGATGCGCCGCTGGGGACTGATATGTGCCAAGTGCTCGTCGATAAATTTCACATCTGAACCGGTCATGCCCGCTTGCCCAGCAAAAGTGACGTACACCACAGCATCGGCACGCTGGATCCACTCGCGGGTGATTTTGTCGCGCTCCGGGTTCGGATCATTGGTTCCGGGAGTATCGGCGACTGTCACTTGATGGAGCCACGGGCGATCCGCCCACAACTGTACCCAGTTGACATACGCACTATATATGCCTCCGCGGCTGCATACCGCCGCAAACTGAACGAGCTTATCGAGACCCTCCTCGGCCTTGACCTGTGCCGGGGTGGTGAGCAGGTCAGACTCCTTGAGCCCCTCCGCCCGAGCAGTCTTCCGCGCCTCAGCTAGTTCCTGTGCGGAGCGTTCATCCGGCTTGCTGGCTTCCACCACCTGGCGAAACTCGTCAGGTGTGTACAGCGTGGCCTCAATGCGCTCAGTCTCGTCCCCTCCCATGAGTGCGATCTTGGCCGTCATGGTCGTAACGTGACTCGGCAGCACCTCCTCCGAGAAAAGCAGAGCGTTGAGCAGGGTCGATTTCCCGCTGTTCATCTCGCCGCAGACCGCTACAACAAAGCGACCGTCTTGCAGGTTGGCTTTTGCCTCTTGAAGTGCCTCCACGTCTGCCTGTAGCAGTGTATTGTTCTCAATAACGCGGTCGTACCACTCACAGAGAGTAGCTTGGCGCGTTTGGTAATCTTGAAAATCCTTCATAGCGTATGCTCCTTCATCTCATTGATTCGCTGTTGGAGTCTCCTCAATTCTTCAGCTCGTTCCGCAACCTGTGATTGATTTCTTCCAGCAGTGCTAATGACGGCTTCCCGCAGATAATCTATCACCTTTTGAATGATCGAAACACTGAGATTGTCGTCGCCATGCGACTCAAAATGTGAGATCATACGGTTAAAGTGCTCGTTTCTTCCAAATTCGTCATAATATTCGTACTGCCAAAAATTCCCTCTTTTATCCGATTCATCATCTTCCTGAAAAACTTGCTCTACTGCTTTAACTGTGCCGCGAATTCGCTCAAGAAATTCTTCCTTCAGGTACTCAGCAATTTCTTGGGGTGTGAAGTCTAAGTTGATGTCAAGAGACTTTTTTAAGTATGAAAGTAGCCCTTGATATATGCCAGATATACGACGCCAATTATCGTGATTATCCACTACGTCAGGTGCTTTGTCTAAGTAAACATGATTTTGATAATATTCAGTATCCGAAAAAAAGCCCTCTTCAGTTCGATTGCTTTTGACAACTATTTCCTCAGATAGCCCCTGAAAAATCTCATTGACAAGATTGATCGTATTCCGCTTCGCTTCTTCGATAGCTTCAAGTACCGTCTCCTTATGTTTGGTTACATCACCATCATCACTTCCGCCGGAAGACTCACTTAGCGCACTTTCCAGTGCTTGCTCCAAATCAGAAAGCGTCGTTTGCCAGTCTTCCCGCAATTGCAAGGTGTTGCGCTGAAACTGCTGTTCAAGCAAGACGTGTCGTTCTGCTGCCACGTCCTTCACCATCTCGGCAAGTTGTTCGCGGGATGCCAGTTCAAAATCCGATGAGGCGGGCACATCGTACACGTTGCCGCTGATATCGATCCTGTAATCCTGTACAATCAGTTCAGCCGAGATATTTTTTTGAAATGGAACTCGCGCCTTGTAAGCAGATCGCATGTGCTGCATTGCGATGTCCAGCGCATCAAGTGGTTCCTCGTCTTTGGCTTCAATCAACTGCAACGCAGAAACAGGCACGACATCGCGAAATAGATCGCCGTGCCGCTCCTTGCAGAAACGCGTTACTTCTCTACGTTGCGATGGCGGCAGTCCTTCAGCCTTGTTGAGCAAGAGAAATGCGGGTTGACGAGACTCGTTAGTCGAATCTTGCGACAGCCGATCCAACTGATCCAACAGCGTATCCGATGGGTTGCCCTTATTGGCATCCATGAGCACAAACAGCACGTCAGATTCCGTGACAGCCTCTTCGGTCACCTTGGTATCATTCGTATTTGGGGGCGGGGCATTAAACCCGGGCGTATCGACAAGTCGAATATGATCGAGAACCGGGGAATTTACTGCAATGCGAAAGGCGTACGGCCCGCTGTCGCCCTCTTTCTTATGCTGAGCCAATGTGCGATATTCCGACTTGTCCAGCGGGATATATGTTCCGTCCTCCAATTTCCGCTCAATACGTTCTTGGTCGCCATGGACGAAGTGCGTTATGGATGCGGTCGTTGGCTCGTCGCCTACCGGGCACACATCCATTCCCAGCAGCGCATTGATGAAAGTCGATTTACCCGAGTTGAAGTCGCCGACCACCGATACGGTCAACAGACCGATACCGTCTTGATGCTCGCGTTGCTCGGCGAGGTGGTCGATCAAGCCCTCCTCTAGGGAAGTCAACTTCTGCGCGATGTCGGTCGATAGATCAAGCCCAGCATCGGCAGACTGGTCTCGAACGGATCGCAAGGCGAGGAGAGATTCAATGGTTGCGTTGAGAGCTGTTTTAGGGGTGGCTTCCTGTAGGGGAGGTGATAGTGCCTCAATGTGTGCCTTTGCTGTAACCTTCTTGGTAGCAGCTTCCACTTTCTTCTTCACCGTGTGTAAAATTTTAAGACCGCGTCTCATGGCTGACTAACCTTTCGGAGCCGAGCGCTATCGGCGTCGATACGCGACACCTTGGCATTGCGATCGGTGATATCGGTTCGGCGCTCGGATTCAATCTGAGAAAGTACGCTCTGTACTTCTTTATGCTCGCGCTCTAGGGGCTGAAATATTTCGGACTCAAAGTATGTCTCGATCTCTCGTGCCGCTTGCGCCGAAAACTTCATGCGAATATGATCCATTGGCTCGGCGATGCGCTTATTTTTCCACCACTCCCCAACAAAGTCACTAACGATGTTGATCGGATTAATAGCATGCAAGGTGGCAAGTAATCCTGTTCCAATTCTCTTGAACCCTTCGGCGGCTCCGGCGCGCAGCACCGCTCCACCTGTCATCTCCGCGGCACTTGCTGCCAAACCGGTGGCGGGATTTATCGCGACAGCCAGAGCTCCTGTAGCGATGGTAGCCCCCAAGTTCACAATTTTGTTGATGTCCCTCAGCAAGCGTTGGATCTCCGCGTCAATCCCCCCAACATGGTTATCCCATTGTTGTCCCAAGCTCGCAAAATGATCGCTAACCTTTGTTGCGAGTGCCGAGGAGAACTCGCCGCTGACCTGTTCTATAGCAAGATCGTTCGACGCAGCGGCAAACAGAGGCTGATAGTGGTCGCATATTGCACTCACATCCCGGTGGAGCTCAGCGCGAGACTTATCGAAGCGTTGCCGTTGCTTGCGTAGCTCTTGGTCCAGCCTCGTCCGTTGCTCATCCGCCTCTGTCTTGCGCGCCGCAAAATTTTCTTTCGATTCCAGCAGGCCATCGCGCATATGCTCCAGCAGTGTGATTGCACGCGGCACTAGGCGAACGCTGGCGCGGTGTTGTCGTTCATCCGTGAGAAACGCCTTGCGCTTCTCGAACACCTCGTGGATGGCGGTGCGTAAAGCACTGACGTCGCGCGCGACTGCCTCTGGCCCGGCGCTTACGACTACAATGCGGCCCTCGGCTTCTGATTTCGCGCAGCCGATGGTCTGAGCCAGCGTGTCAGCAGTCTTCTCGGCTACCACCGCACGTTCAGAATCTGGAAGCTGGTCGGCAAATGTGAGCGCGATGAGAAAGCGATGCTGCAGATGGCGGACGCCGGGAGAAGTGAGAAAGTCGGTGACGGTACTCGTTAGCCCACCCTTGCGGATATCCATACAGATCACAGCGGCATCTACGAAGGGTAGCTCTCCCAATGTGACCTCCGTGTGCTCTTCAATGAGCGTCGATAGTCCCGGAGTGTCGAGGAATACGAATCCTGCTGGAAACCCGGAGTGGGATGGGAGGCGCACAAGCGGCCGTCCCGGCGTATGCCCGCGGGCGAGATCATCAAAATCAGGTCGACTGATTGCAGTCTGCTCATCCTCGTCGTCCACGCGAAAATACTCTGGCTCTTCAAGAGAAGGGGTCGATATCACCTGTCCGGCCCGTGCTGTGCAAGGCTCGAGTTGCGCTGGCATGAGATCCTCCACGCCTACCAGCTCGTTGATCAGCGTACTCTTGCCGCTACTGAAGTCCCCCAAAAAGCCTATCTGCACCGCGTCATCGCTCGTAATCTGCTGGAGATCATCAGCCAATATTTCCAAGTCCCACCGCGAGGCAACCTCGCGAAGTGTCCTCAATGCCGTTGAGTCTCGTTGTTCCGTCTTCACGTTCCGTATCCTCCTTTGTGCAAGTTAGAACTGATGGCCGAACCTCTTGATTTTCTCACTGCTCTACCCGCTTTGCTCCCATGGCGGACTACGGCGACGGCCGTACGGACGAAGGCCAGCACGAATCGCAGTGTCCTAACGCGATCCGTCGGCCCGTGCTGAGAGTAGAGAATGTTAGTGCTTAGTGATCCAGAAAAATCGGGGGGGGGGGGGGTAAGATGTTGTTTTTTAACAATTTATGCAACATTGAAGAGGCGGCGACTCCAAGCCCCTGATAGAGCCCGGTCATCGCAGCAAGACCTCTTTCTGATATGGAATGCTCAACCATGTTCTCGTTTGTTCTCCAAACCGGCGACACAGAACATGCCGCAAAAGCACCGCTTACAGTACGCCATAAAAATAACGTGTCAAGAAAAATTTTTCGAGCCTAAGTACACGACAGTAACTCACTGGCCGTTAGGCATGGGAGGTCTGCCATCCCAATGCAGCACGTGCAGCACGTGCCGGCTAGACGTCCGAGGGCCACTTATCAGAGTCGCTACATGCTGCCCTTTGAGAAGCAATCCCTACTCCTTGTGAATCCTCCCCCAAAACAGATTGTCGCGCTCATTCCCCGCCGCCAAGTATGCAGCCTTGAGATACATCCCAGCGTGATCGTGCCATCTACTGGTGCGATGTCGACGGCGCGGCAGTACGGCCCACCACTGGAAGCTGGCTAAACCGGGCAGAGGCGGAGCAAACGGTGGAACATTCGGCAATCTCGTAGTAAGCCAATCAGACATGGTTCGGCTCCTTTCTGGTGCCTGAATATACGTAAGCAGCCGTAGCGCATGAATCCGCCGCGTCTTATTTTCCCGCGTACACCTCACCCGGAGAATTCATCATGCGCATCGGCATCATGGGCGTCCACTACGGCCACATCGGCGGCATGATCCAATCCGCCTTACAGGCGGCGAACGGCCAGATCGTCGGCTTAGTTGAAGACGACAACGCGCTCTGCGAGCGCTATTCATCCATCCCCCGCTTTGCCACCTTGGAAGACCTGATCGACCGCGCCCGGCCCGAGCTCATCCTCGAAGGCTTGATCCACCACGAAAAAACCGCACTCGTAGAAACCTGCGCCGGCGCGGGCATTCACCTGCTGCTCGACAAACCCCTGTGCCGCACACTCGACGACTGGGAGCGCATGCGCCGCGCTGTAGCCGCCAGCGCAATCCACGTATCCATGTGGTTCACCTCGCGCAGCTATCCGCCGTTTATCGCCCTGCGCCAAGCCATCCTCGACGGCGCGCTCGGGACCATCGCCAGCCTCATCTCCACCCACCCGCACAAGATCCGCCGCGCCACAGCCCCAGCTTGGTATTTCGACCCGAATCAGTACACGGGCGCGTTCCACGACCTCGCTTGCCACGGCGTCGATCAAATCCGCTGGCTCACCGGGGCCGAATGCGTCGGCGTCCACGCCCTCGCCACCTGCAAGCGGTTCGCGGATGAGCCGCGCTTAGACGACCACGTGCAGGCTTCCTTCGCGCTATCCGACGGCTCATTGGCAACCCTCACCGCCGACTGGCTCACGCCCCAAGCCGCGCCCTCGTTTGGCGACACCCGCTTCATCGTCATGGGCACGGCTGGCTCGGCCCACCTGCGCGCCTATGCCGACGACCACCTGCTCATCGCCACCAACGAGCGCGGCCCGTACACCCCCGACCTGCCCCCAGACCAAAGCGGCGCGTTTGTCGCCAACCTCATCGACGCCATTGAACGCGGCACCGACCTCTTCATCCCCACCCGCTCGGTGTTCGCCACCGCCCAAGCGTGTCTGTTGGCCCAAGAGTCCGCCCGGCAAGGGGGCGCATTCCTCCGCATTCCACCCTTTGCGCTATGAGTGATAACCATGTCCACCGACCTCATCGACCCCAAAAAGCACCGCCAGCTCTTCCTCGACAGCCGCGCCTTAGTCTCCGAGCAAGGCACTACCCGCACCCTGCATCCGCCCAAACGGTGCGGCCCTCTCATCACCGGCGGCATCCAGAGCCGCAGCGCACCTTTGTGGAACCCGGACGAGGCGCGCTACGAATGGTGGTACAACGGACCGCAAGCCCGCTTGGCCATCTCCCGCGACGGCGAGCACTGGGAACACCCCTCCTTGGGGCTATACGAGTGGAATGGCAGCAAAGACAACAACATCGCCTGCGACCCCAACGGCCCGGGCCTGTACCACATCGTCCGCGACGAGCGCGACTCCGACCCGAACCGCCGTTACAAGGCCCTGTTCAACGCACCCGACGGCCGCGGCGGCGCGACCTCGCCGGACGGCTTTGCTTGGACCCCGCTCCCCAGCTCCTTCATCCCCAGCCAAGACGAATCCCAGTTCGCATACGACCCCCACACAGAGCAATTTCTCGCCACAGTCAAGCAACCCACCGAGTGGGGCCGCTCGGTCTGGCTAGCGACCAGCCGCGACTTCGACCACTTCACCGCGCCCGGGCTCATCTTCCACGCCGACGAAACCGACTGGGAAAACTGCCGCCAGCGCGTCCGCACCCTCATTGACGACCCCGCGTACATCACCCCGCCAATCGTCGATGACCAAGACTACCACGCCGAAATCTACAACATGGCCGTCATGCCCTATCAGGGGCTGTACATCGGCTTCCCCACCGTTTTCAATCCCATCGGCGCCATCCCGCCGCCAGCCACCAACTTCACCCGCATCAACCAGATCGAAATGGCCGTCTCGCGCGATCTGCACACTTGGGATCGCGTGGCTGACCGCACGCCCTTTATCGGCATCGAACCTTGGGACGGGGAAAACTACGGCACCAGCCAGCTCCTCATGGCCGGTGCCCCGCTAGTGCGCGAAGACGGTGAGATTTGGATTTACTACAACGCCCTCCGCATGCCGGGCAGCGTGGAAATGTACCAGCACTTCAATCGCTGCAAGGAGCTGTTCCGGCTCGGGGTAGAAGAGTGCCACTTCGCCGACCCGGGTGCGCTTTGCCTGGCCAAGCTGCCGACCGACCGCTTCGTCTCCATCGATGGCGACGCAATCGCCACCCTCGTCACCCGGCCCTTCCACTGGCGCGGCCAAGACCTCTACCTCAACGCCGATGCCCGCTGGGGCGAAATCTACGCCGAGATCCAAGACGCCGAGACCGGCCGGCCCCTCCCCGGCTTTTGGGTGCCCGGCGAGGAGCCGCCGCCCTTCACCGGCGACAGCCTACGGGGTAAATACGAGTGGAAGCACTCGCACGATCTGGTATTTGAAAAACCAGTGCGCCTAAAGTTCTACCTGCACCAAGCGAGGCTGTACGCCTACTGGCTTGAAGAGCGCAACGATGCCTGACGTGCTGAATAGGAGTCGAGAACTACGTCAGCGACCTGACTTGATTTTGTGGAGCTCAGGTAACGCTTGCCCCGGGGAGGTAACAAATCCGGCTAGCCCGCAAAAACCTTAACGGTCACTGTCAACAGCAAGCCCATCATCGTCGCCCACATACCTATCATCGCTCCAATTAGCCAGCGAAAGTCCCGCCGGTGGCTGTTCTCTAAGCGGTCTATGCGCCCCCCTAAGTTGCTCTCCACGCTGCTGATACGACCCTCTAAATTGCTCTCTACACTGCTGATACGACCCCCTAAGTTGCTCTCCACGCTGCTGATACGACCCTCTAAGTTGCTCTCTACACTGCTGATACGACCCTCTAAATTGCTCTTCACACTGCCTAAGCGGTGCTCTAAGTTGCTGAGGCGGTCGTTGATTTGCTCAATAATGCCTTCTAGGCGACCAATGCGGTCGCCATAGTCGAGGGGAGAACGTTCTGCCATACCTGTCATCTCCTACTTACTAGGTTCAATTTACTCGCCATCGGGCACCCTTTCAATAAGCAAAAGCAAAACGCGGGCCAGAATCGCTAGCTTCAGCGCACCAACGTCATCTTCCCCGCCTGTATCGTTCCGGCCGCAATCATCCTATATACATAGATGCCGCTGGCTGCGGCCCGGCCCTGCTCGTCAATGCCGTCCCACTGCGCGGTGTGCCATCCGGCTGCGCTGACCCTATCGACTAAAGTCCGCACGCGCTGACCGGCCATGTTGTACACATCGATGAGCACCGGCCCGGCAACCGGCAGCGCGTAGCGGATCGCGGTCGTCGCATTGAACGGGTTGGGATAATTCGCGGCCAATGCCAATACGGCTGGCTGAGACGCGGCCTCGTCGAGCACAGCCGTCAGCACCGGGCCTACAATCCGTAGTTCGTCGAACCAGAACTGGATTCCGTCTAAGGCGTGGTGCTCAGCCACGATGTCGAAGCGATCGACCGCCTGCCAATCGAACGCGCCGATCGGCTCAAACCACTCATTCTCCCAAGCCCCGTGCTCGGCAAAGTCGCGCAAGGGAATGCGGACCGCGTGCCACGCGCCATCCCACGGCACCACTTGCTCGTCAATGGTGTAGCGCACGCGCCAAGGGCGGTCGTCCGGGTCGTCCGTGTCCGTATCGACCAAGCGAATGTCAAACGACGCCCCCGGCGTATCTCCCCGCACCTTGAACTCGACCGCATAGCCCGCCGCAGCCAATGCGGACAGGTCTTTGAAGGGCTTGAAATCAAAGCCAATGAACCCGTAGAGCGGCACTCCGGTCCAGCGCATACAGTAGCGGCCCACCGCAGGCACCGCCTCGTCGTAGTAATCGGCCGTGCCTGCACTGAGGTGGTTGGACTCGACTATATGCGGGCCGATAAAATCTTCGTAGAGCGCAAACCCCTGCTGGTCTGGCTCGGCCACAAAATCCCGCTGCGGCGGCGCGTTCAGCCCCAACGCCTCCAGCAGCGGCACGTTCAGGTCAAACTCGAACAACTCGTCCGACCCGCGCTCAAAAAGCCCAAACCCGCCGCGATAGTCCCAAATCGTCCACGCGATGCCCCGCTCCTCCAAGTGCTGCCGCACCACCCCGTACCACAAGACGCGGTCTCTGGGGTCGCTGTTGGGGCTGTACACCCCAAACTCGCCGCAAAACAGCGGTACGCCGCGATCCTTCTGAAAGGCCGCCGCCTCGTCAATCAGCAGGCGCACCTGCGCGATGGTGCCCTCTCGGCTGTAGTTGCCCAGTGCAGTGCCGACCCACGTGCCCTGCAATAACGAAGGCAACGACGGCAGGCGCGCCCGCTCATAGGGAAAGGGCACACCGCTCAACGGCACCAAGGAAGGATTAGTCCAGCTAGCGCCTTGGTGGGTAAAGACGAACGGCTCGTAGAAGTGAAACGTGTACACGAGGTTGTCGTCGGCAAAGACCGGCATCCGGTTCAGGTTGCGGAAGCTGTTCCAATTGGCCGGGCCAACCACGATCGCGTGCTGCTGATCCACCTGCCGAATCGCGTCAATCACTCGCTGTTGGATCGCATTCCAAGCCGCGTCGCTAATGCCGTGCGGCTCGTTGAGGATCTCGTAGTAGAGCGGGGCCGGATGCGCGGCAAAGTGCGCGGCGAGCTGGGTCCACACCGGCACCAACACATCGCCAATATCCGGTGCTGTACTTTCCGCCGGATCAAACGAGTGGTTGTCCAAAATCAGATGCAGCCCTAACTCATCGGTCCAATCCGCGATCGGATCGAGAAAGACGTAGAGCAAGGGATCGATGCGGTAGTCCGGCGGGCCGCTGGTCATGGCGTGCAGGTTGATCGGCAGGCGCACCACGTCGCAGCCGAGCTGTTGAATCTGCGCGAAGTCGGCCCGGCCAAACTTGGCAAAATGCACGTTCTGCACACTCGGCGCTTGCAGCCAATTGGTCAGGTTGACGCCCCGACTAAACGGAGCCTCGGCGCTCCACGTAGCGGTCGTCCAACACAAAAGCATGAGACAAACTTTTCGCACTATCTACTCCTCAGGTACGCCAACAGCATCGACAACGCTCGCAGTTCTCGTTTTAGGGAATCTAGCACATACCCCACGGCTTTGAGTTTTGATCGTGGCTAGGCCCCTTTCAATCCCTCCACCTTTATCATCGATTTTTTGCGTACGAAGTCAAGGAATCGTACCTTCCCCCAACTTTCACCGGAGGCCGAAATAGCACCCAAAGCGTCCCGTCGCAGACAGGAGCCACGCCGTGAAAATCACCGCCATCGAAGTCATCCCCCTACGCCTTCCCTACGAGGATCGCATCCGCAAGGCCTTCTACCACTTCGGCATGAGCGAAGCGGTGACCGTGTACAAATTCCACACCGATACCGGCTTGGTGGGCTTGGGCGAAAACCCCGGCCCGCCCTTTGAGCAGAGCCTGCTCAACGCCTACCTCGGCACCAACCCCTTCGATCATGTCATGGGCACCGGGCGCTTCAACCTCGACATGGCCTGTTACGACCTGATGGGCAAACACCTCGGGCTGCCGGCTTGGAAGCTAATGGGCCAACAGGTGCGGGAGTGGGTGAGCATGGGTTGGTGGATGCCCAGCATGTCGCCCGAGGACTCGGCCGCCGAGGTGCAAGAAGCCGCCGCCCGCGGCTATCGCGGGCTAAAATGCAAAGCCCGCGCCTTCTACGACGTGGTCGAGCAAGCCCAAGCCATGCAGGAGGCCGCCCCGCCCGACTTCCGCATTGAATTCGACTTCAACGGCTCACTCGTCAACGTCGAAAGAGCTTTGCCCATCCTGCGCCAGTTGGAGCAGATTCCCATAGTCAAAGGAGTCGAAGAGCCGATCTTCGCCTATGACATCGAGGGCTGGCGGCGTCTGCACCAAGAAATCCGCATTCCCTTCTACCTGCACGGCGTCAGCACCATCTTCGACGGCCCTTCGCGCCAGCCTTCCGGCCCCTGGCTCGGGCTGCGCGCTGGCCATTTTGACGGCGCTCTTTGCAGCCACGAGACCATCCGCAACGCGCTGGCCGCTTCTTGGGCCTTTGCCGCGGCCAATACCCCGATCCTCTTGCAATACGTCGGCACCGGCATGACCGCGGCCTTCGCCTGCCACCTCGGCGCGGTCATGCACACGGCCACCCTGCCGGGCGTAACCGCCCATCACACGTACGCAGACGACCTAATCGTCGAGCCGCATCAAGTCCAGCGCGGCTTTATGCAGGTGCCCACCGGCCCGGGTTTAGGGGTCGAACTAGACGAGGACGCGATCGCCCGCTACCGCGACGTGCCCGCGCCGCAATGGCCGCGCCACCTCTCAGTCGTAACCCTGCCCGGCGGCCTCAAACACTACTACCGCAACCTGCGCCAAGCCGAGCGCCTTATGAAACAAGGCGTTGACGAAGCCTTCGCCCCCGGCGTCCGCCTCACCGAGCGCGAAGACGACGGCAGCGCGGACTTCGATAAACTCTGGCGCAAGCTCCAAGAACGCGACTGGCCCATCTGGACCTAGAGGAGGCCCCCGTGAAAATTACCCGCATCATTCTCCACATCGTCAACGTGCCCGAGCGCCACTGGTGGTGGTCGGACGATGTGTACGGCCAACCCCTGCACCAGCGCACCGAGCACGGCGTCGCCGAAGTCGAGACCGATCAGGGCTTGACCGGCCTGACGCTAATCGGGCGTTTTACCGCCTTGGACACCATGCGCCAGCAGTTTGCTACTTGGCTGGGGCAGGACGTCCTCCAAGTCAACTTGGCGCAGGGCAACGGCCCCCTGCAAGGCGCTTTTGAGCAGGCCGTGCTCGACTTGCGCGGCCAAGCCTTGGGCGTACCTATCTGGCAACTATTGGGCGGGCGGTTGCGCGACCGCATCCCAGTGACCCAATGCACCGGGTACAAAACGCCCGAACACACCGCCGAGGACGCGCAATGGGGCTGGGAGCAGGGCTTCCGCGCCTACAAGATGAAGTGCATCACCAGCCGCGAGAAAACCCCCGAAGAGTGCATCCGCTACATCACCGACCGGATCGAGGCCATCCACCGCGTGGTCCCCGACATGGTGGTGCGCCCGGATATTCGCTGGCGCTTAGAGGAAGTCTGGGTGGCCCAAGAGCTGGCCCGCCGCCTACAGGGCCATCGCCTCGACTCGCTCGAAAGCCCCATTGCCAAAGGCACTCGCGGCGGCACGTTTTCCGAGTGGCGTCGCCTGCGCCACACGATCCACCTGCCCATTGGCGACCACGTCGGCGACGCGGCCGATCTGTTGCGCCGCTTTCAGGCCGAGGCCCTCGACTACGTCATTGTCGGCGGCGCCAGCCACTTTGAAACCTTGCACCGCTCGCAGCTAGCGCACGCGCTGGGGCTGGGCGGCTGGTCGCAGACCGTGGCCTATGGTCCAGGTGCCGCTATGGGCCTGCACGTGGCCGCCTGCATGCCCCATTTGACCCAGCCCTACGACATGGTCGGCCCCATCGCCTGGGAGCACTCCTTGGTCAACGAGGAATTCGTCCTCGCAGAAGGCAGCTTCCTAGTCTCCGACCGACCGGGTTTGGGCTACACCCTCGACCGCGATGGCATCGAGCGCTACTTGGTGGAACGCCACGTTTTCCCTTAGAATACAAAGCCATGTCCGCAACCCCCGAATACCGCAGCCGCTCCAACACCCCCTTCGCGCTCGACTGCTCCCTCGGCAAGGCCCTGACGGTCGCCGCTTGGGTCGAAAGCCCCTCCACCCGCGCCGAAGCCATGCAGCCGCTCGTCTCGCAGTGGCAGCCCCGCGCTGCATTCGACGCCTTCTCCGCCTACGACGCCGGCCACACCGACGGCTTGGTGACCCAAGGCTACTTCGGCTCGGTATTCGATGGCCGCTACACATACTTCTGCCCCATCCGCGACCGGAATGAGCGCACGTCCGTCCACGGCCGCGTCCTCCGCCTCGACACCCAAGCCGACTTCAAAGACCCCGCCGCTTGGGCCGCCTACGACGCCAGCTATACCGACGGCCTGCACACCGCGGGCTTCTACGGAGGAGCCTTTGACGGCCGCTACGCGTACTTCAACCCCCGCGACGACGGCATCGTCCACCACTCGCGGCTCTTGCGCTACGACACCCAAGCCGACTTCAAAGACCCTGCCGCTTGGGCTGCTCACGACGCCCAGCTCCCCCACTCGGGACAGGGCCTCGCCTTTGACGGGTGCTACCTCTACTGCTGCCCGGGCTACACCCGCGCATCAACGGGCGGTTTGGATGACGAGCACAGCGGCCACATCCTTCGCTACGACACCCGTGCGCTCCTGAAGGACCCCACGAGCTACGCCGTCTTCAACGCCCAACAACTCCACCGAGAGGCGGCCTGTTTCGACGGTGCCGCATTCGACGGGCGGCACATCTACTTCGCGCCGCTCAGCAGCGGCCACGTCCTCCGCTACGCAGTCGCCGGGGATTTCGCCGACCCGCAAAGCTGGGACCTATACGACGCCCGCCCCTTGGGGATGCAGCTAAACGTCGGTGCCGTGTTCGACGGGCGGCACATCTATTTTTGCTCTTACGGCAACAGCACCATGCTGCGCTACGACACGGCCGCGCCGTTTGACGACCCGCAAAGCTGGGACACCTATGTTCCCGTGGAGAACAGCGGCTTTGACGGCGGTTTCTTCGACGGACGCTACCTATACTACGTGCCCTTCACCCGCGCCGCCGCGCCCGGAGAGAGCGTCTTTCACGGCTCTTGGCTGCGCTACGACACGGCCGCACCATTCGACGACCCAGCCGCTTGGGATACGCACGACGCCAGCTATACCGACGGCCTGCACACGACCGCGTACAACGCCGGCGCATTCGATGGCCGCTACTTCTACACGGCTCCCTGGCGCGGCGACCGCGACGGCAGCCACGCCCACGGCCGCGTCCTGCGCTACGACACCCTCGGGGCAGACGGTGCGTTCTCCCTGCGCTACTCGGACGTAGGACACAACGGCGGGCTTTGCGCGGCCGTGCCCGGCCCCAGCTTTATCGTCAACACCACCGGCGGCGCAGTCAGCATTGCCGCACACCAAACCCTCGCACCCGGCGTCCATCACCTCGCCGGAGTGTACGACGGCACCTGCATCCAGCTCTACATCGACGGCGCACTCGCAGCTTCGCGCTCCGCTTGTGGCCGCCCGTTGCAACAAACGGCCATCCCCGTGACCATCGGCCACATCGCCGGGGGTAGCGCCCGCTTCCAAGGCACCATCGCCGAGGTATATCTATCACCTGTCGCCCAAAGCGCCGCTTGGGTCGCAGCAACGTACCGCGCGGGCGCACCAACCTTCGGCTGAGCTGAGGTCGAAGCCTAAAGGAGTTCCCTCATGGACGAAAAACACACGGTCGCCATCATCGGCTGCGGCCGCCTCGGCCAGCACTACGCCGAAGTCTATCAAACCCTGCCCAACACCGAGCTAGTCGCCATTGCCGAATACAATCCCGAGCGCCGCCAAGCCGTCGGCGAACGCTTCGGCGTCCGCGCCCTTTACCAAGACGCACAGGACCTCTTCCGCCACGTGGTGCCCGATATTGCCGCAGTCGTGCTGCCCGGCCAGTACATCAAGGAGGCCGTCATCGCCGCCGCTCAAGCGGGCGTCAAGGGCGTCTCCACCGACAAGCCCATTGAGGCTCGCCTGTCGGATGTCGATGCCATGATCGAGGAATGCCAAGCGCGCGGCGTGGTCTTTGCCGGCGGCAACCTGCAAAGGGCCATGGGCGAGGTGCAAGAAGCGGCCGGTTGGCTACGCGCCGGCCAGTACGGCCCATTGCGCGGGGCCAGTGTCCACGGTTGGGGTGGTGAGATTTCCGGCGGGGGCTGCCAGCACATCGCCGTGCTGCGGCTCTTCACCCAAGCCGAGATCACCCAAGTCACCGCTTGGGGGACGCCGCAGGAAGCCCTCGGGCGCGACGACGACGAGGGCCTGATTATCAACGGGCAATTTTTACTCAGCAACGGCCTCGCCTGCCCGGTCTTTGGCCAACCAACGCCCAACCGCGGCGTGGATGTGTGGACCGCCGACGCGCTCGTGCGCTGGGACTGGGGGCCGCCCGAAATTTTCCAAGGCCGCGACGCGCAGGGTGCCCGTATAAAAACCGACCGCCCCTACACCCCGCTCGAATACCCTCGCTTCTCCTACATGGGCACTTCGGTGCTGTCGTTTTTAGATGTCTTAGAAAACGGCGGTGAGCTGTACATCTCCGGCCACGACCTGCGCCAATCGCTCGAAGTGGCCATTGCCGCCAAGTACTCGGCACTGTGGGGCAATGTGCCGCTCGACCTGCCGCTCGCCGACCGCTCGCTCGCGCTCTATCCGAGGGCCTACCGCTGGCTCGGCGGCGACCACTCCGGTCGTTCGCAAACCTACGCAGAGGCACTAGAAGGGGCGCTTTTTCGCTAGCAGCGTCCCCGTGTGTGCCGTAGCTTCTAGTTACCTCTTCCGTTTATGGATGCCTACAGGTCGTACATCGCGGCTTGGCAAAAGCGTCTGAGCCAAGAGCGAGAAGCGCTCGCTCGAGCCGCACAACAAGCGCGGGGACAGGCGCACTGCGACCTTATCTGCGCTTCCGCTATCTCTTCAGAAATATATACGGCTTCCAATTGCGCTGAGAGCTCTGCCGCGGATTGGCCACGGAGATGGAGGATGTCTGGAAGCGTTCAAAGACGTGTTAAAGAGTTTGTACGCCGGCTGTAGCTAGCTTCAAACCCCTTTCCCTCAGTCTTCCTCGTCGCCGGTCTGCGCCTGCCAAGCGCGAATCCGCGCACTCAGTTCGCCGATCCGCGCCCGCTGCTCGGGCCGGTGGTATAGATTTTCCAGCTCGTGAGGGTCCGCGTTCAGATCGTATAGCTCGCCTTGGCCCTTGCCGTACAGGTTGAGCTTCCAACCATCGGCTGCGACAATGGTGCGGAAGGGATGCACCAAGCTGCGGTTCGGTTCGGCCTCGCCGATCGAGGCCGGCGGATGCCCGTCGGCTCCGCTCCACTCGACAAACACGTCGTTGGCCGCCAAATCATCGCGGCCGCACAGCACTGGCACCCGGCTCTGCCCCTGCAAATGGTCCGGTATTTCCAACCCCAGCAAGTCGAGTAGCGTGGGCACCAAGTCGATGTGACTGAACTGGCCGCCGATTCTCCTTGGCTGCGCATCCAACATAGGTGCGCTTAGCAGCAACGGCACCTTAATCGACTCCTCGTACATCAGGGTCTTGCCCAAAATCCCGTGATCGCCCATGAGCTCGCCGTGATCCGACGTGAAAATCACAATGGTATCGTCGGCCTTGCCACTCTCGTCCAAAGCCTGGAGGATCTGGGCTACCGAGCGATCCACCAGCGTCACATTGCCCCAATAGCGAGCCATCAGCCCGCGCCAGCCAGCCTCGGTCTGCAAGTCCAACCCGTAGTTTTCCGAAGCCGAATAAAAGGCCGCCATCAGCCGCACGATTAAGGGCACGTCGTCCGGCGGAGGCTGCCGAAAGCTCGGCCCAGTCGGCAGGAGCTCTGGGTCGTAGTACTCGTTGAGCGGCCCAGTGTGCGGCGGATGCGGCTCCAGATAGCTGACGCACAGCGCAAACGGCGCGTCGCCGCTCTGGCGGATGTACTCCGCGGCCCGATCGCCCAAAAACGCCGCCTTGGTGTACTCTTCCGGCATGGAGGCCTCGGCGTGGCGCGAGAACACGCGCTGGCCGAGATTGTCCGCGTCGGGCGCAAACCCCTGCTCGACCAAGAAGTGGTGATACGGGCTGAGCACGTCCAGCCGCTCCGTCGCGGAATAGCAACGCCGATACGAGTCTTCGCTGCCGACCCACGTTGCAAACCCGTGCTGGGGAAAAATCTCATCCCCCAAGTGCCATTTGCCCATAAAGGCCGTCTGATATTCCGGCGGCAGCATCTCGGCAAACGTCGGCACCTCGGCGCGCAGCGGCACATTACACGCCGGCACGCCAGCGGTGTGCGGCCACAGCCCGGTCAGCATGGTGGCCCGCGCCGGGCTGCACACCGGCTGGCTCACATAGGCGTTTTCAAAGACAAAGCCATCCGCGGCCAGCGCGTCGAGGGTCGGAGTCTCGATCTGCTCGTTGCCATAGCAGCGCAGCGTATCCACGCGCTGCTGATCGGTGAAGATGTAGAGTAGGTTGGGACGATTCATTTGTTAGTCGTCAGTCGTCAGCGGTTAGTGGTTAGTGGTCAGTGGCCCGCAGGCATCCGACGGAGGCGGCCAGCCCAACCGCACGTTTGGTTAGGCTCTCTTAAATCGAGACAAGGTACGCAACACACTCACAAATAAAAAACAAAATTCCGGCTCCTGCCCATTCGAGCACCGGACATTTGCTTAACTTCTCAACTGCAGTACCAAGCGCAACAATTACCTTAAATGAACGCTTGAGGTTTATGGGCTAAACCCAATCGTCGCTGGCGACCCTGCTCTGTCTGACCAGCTCTGAAGGCCCTTCGCACGTGCTCGAAGCGACGAACCACCCATCCACGAGGCACGAAATGTTAGCTAACAAAAGGAAGTCTTTGATTGCGGCGACGGCGGCTTTTTGGTTTGGTCTAGGCGATGCAAAGGCCGACGATCCACCGGAACCTGTGAGCCCGACGGGCGATATGGTGCCACAAGACGCGGCCTGTCCAGCAGAAGACGCAACGGCATCATCGCAGCCGTTGCCAGAACCTGACCCGGCGTTCCGACCGGCCCCAGCTACCAATCACGACCCACTAACGCCGGCGACCCATTTCATTGACGGCGACCATCTGCAAACCGTCAATCCCGGCGTACACAACGACACCCATCTGTCTTTCCATGGCACGGCGACGCTGCCCGAGCGACATCACGGCATCGAGATCGTAAACCGCGCCGCTGCCAGCGGCGGCCACTCGATTCTGATTGGCAAAAACGCCGTGGTGCGCGTCCAGAGCGCGTGGGCGGTCGGCTTCATTACCGGGGGCAACGCCGGTGATCTGGTGGCCGTCAATCGCGGCCATCTCGAGGTCCACGGCAGCGGGCGCGGGATTCGCGCGGTGTCGCACAACGGGTCTGGCAACATTCGGATCGTCAACTACGGCACCATCCAAGTCACGGGATTTGCCGACGAGTCGCGCGGCCGGCCGGACATTCGCCTCGTGGTAGCCAGCATCAACAAGGGCGCGGCACCCCACGACCCCACGCATTTTGTCGAGGCGATCAACATGCCGGCCGGCCAACTCATTGCCACCGGCGACTTCAACGGCCGGACCGATGGACTCAAGGCCGAGACCGGCGGCAGTCAGCTCACGCGCATGATCAACTACGGACGCATTGACCTCTCCGGCGCTGAGGCGCGTGGCATATCGGCGCAGAGCTTGTGGGGCCACGCGCAAGGGTACAACTTCGGCCAGATTACCGTGCAAGGGAACACTGCCATGGGCCTACACGCCGACAATTGTGCGCCGTGGCCTTTGCCCGGCAACCGCTGTCACGACGCCCTGCACGAGATCGTCCCCAACGAGGCGAAGCGCGTCCCGGGAGACGTGTACGCACGCAACTACGAATACGGCACGATTGCGGCGAGGGGTGGGCGCAGAGCTTTCGGGATCCAAACGTTCAATACGCAGGCGGGCCGGATATTCGCCATCAACGAAGGCGACCTCACAGTCGCCGGAAGCAGATGGGGCCACGGGATTTGGGCGGAAGGATTCTTCCTCGCCCGCAGGCATGCTCCGAAAGACATGGAACAAGTCCCTTGGTATCCCGATACTTCACACCACGACGCCATCTATGCGGCCAATACCGGCCGCATCCACGCCGACAGCGAGGAAGCGCACGGCATCCACGCCATCCATCACCGCAGCGGCAGCATCGCAGCGAGCAACGCAGGCACCATCAACGTGCAAGGCCCGGCCGCGGTGGGAATCCTAGCCAGTGCGCTCGGCGCCATGGTGCCTGCACCAAGCTGTCCGACCCTAGCCGATGGTACGCTGCCGGACTCGCTGTGCGCCCACAGAATCTACCGAGTCGGCCATGTCGAGGTCCGCAATTCTGGCGACATCGTGGCCGGGGGCGACAACGGCATCGGCATCGACGCCAGCAGCGAGGGCGGCGACGTGAGTATTTTCCATAGCGGCACGATCCGCGCCAGCCGCATCGGCATCCGCGTGGCCACGCAGGGCGCGGGCACACTGAGGATGGTCGTAGAAGGCGCGATCGACGCGCCAATCCCATTCGTCGGCACGCTTGCCGACGCTCCGGCGAGCACCTTCTCGCCGCCGCTCGCGCAAACCCAAGCGTCCCTCAATCGCGGTCTCCTCTCGTTTGCCAACGCGCCTGTGTGGCCACGCGCGGCGGCGCGCCCGACAAACGCCCTGTTCTACGTCGAACGCGACCGGATAGGGTCCTTGCGCTTGGGCTGGCGCGGCACGAGCGGTTTTGCAAACCTAGACTTGTTCGCACACCATGCCCTGCACACCGCCGCCGGCTGGCGCGTAGCAGGCGGCAAGCACTTCGCGCTGGGCGGCCGCGCCTTGACCTTGGCGGTGCTGTTGGGGACTGGCGAAACGCGGGCGGCCATATCCCAAGTGCTTGGCGTGCGCCGCTTCCAGCAGCGCGGCGTGGCGTTGAAGCTGGGCTGGTTAGGCGCCTCTGTATTCCGCAGCACGTTCCAGACCGCCACCTATGTGCGCCGGCCGGGCTTCGCGCTGGACTTGCGGGAACCCGACAGCACGGCGTGGCAGTTCCGCTTGGGCAGCGGCATCTCCCTAGGCTACAGCGGGAAGTTGCACGCGTATCTGGCTATGGATCGCATAGCGCGGGGCGCAACCGGCTACGGTGGCGGCCTGAAATTCGCGCCTTCCCTACCGCTGCGCTGACCTCGCACAGGCAACAGCAGCGTGTCACGGGCGTCCCCCGCGGTTGGCCCGCGAGCGCGGCGTCAGGTCAAAATAGGTCTCGTGGCCAGCGAAAAATCGCTCCAATTCATCGACCATGAGGCGGAAGAAATGCGGGTATTCGTCGCCCACGCGCCCGGAAAAGTGCGGGGTCAAAAACACGTTGGGCAGGTCGATAATCTCGCTGTCGGCCGGGATCGGCTCCGGGTCGAAGACATCAAAGCCGGCGGCAATGTCGCCGCGCTTGAGGCGCTCGATCAGGGCCGCAGAGTCGAAGATCGGCCCGCGCGACACGTTCACCAAAACTGCTCCCGGCGGAATGAGCTCCAACTCGCGCTGGCCAATCATGCCTTCGGTCTGCGGCGTCAGCGGCGCGACGCAGACAATCGCATCGCACTGCGACATCACGTTGTCCAGCGACGTTAGCAAAAAGCCCAACGCCTCGGACAACTCCTGAGACAGATATGGATCGTGGACCCACAGCTCGACCTCAAAGGGCCGCAACAGCTTCATCAGCCGCCGCCCCATGTAGCCACCGCCGATTAGGCCCACCCGCTTGCCGGTGAGCATCCCGGCCATCGGCTCAATGGTGGAGCGGTCTTGGGTATTCCTAGCGAGGATGCGGCGGAAGAGCGCACCGGCATTGCGCATGGCAATCAGCGTCAGCGCCAAGGCCCACTCGGCCACCGGATAGGACGAGCCATTGGTCGTATCCACGGTGCGGATGCCCCGCGCCCACGCCGCCTCTAAATCGATGCGCGTGGCAAAGCGGTCGCCTTCCAGTTCGCCGATGAAGCGCAGCCGGGGGGCGGCTGCCAAGACCGCCGCATTAACCCTCGGCGCACCGTGGCAGACGACGAGTGCATCTACAGAGTCCATTTCCTCGGCCAACTGCGCGATGGCCTCGGCGTCTTCGCTGGCCTGGTAAATGTTGCCGCCCTCGCAGGCAAACCACGCCCAATCGGCAACCTGCTCTAGGCGCATTAGCTCCTCTGGCGGCAGGTAGCCATGGCGCACCCGCTCGCTGCAGGCGATGAGTACTTGCGGACGATTTTCCATAGATTGCTCCTTTTGTGAATACTGACGTTACGCATCTTTGCGGAACCGGTCGGGGCACCTCTTGTAGGGGTCCAACTCAGCCGGCCAGCGTTCAAACGACGGCAACCCTACCTTAGCGTAGATTTACCTGCACCTCACAACCTCGGAGGCCCTATGCTCACCCTCGAACCGATTGCACCGGACGCCATTGACCGCGCCGCGGCCCTCTTTCACCGCGACGGCTTTGCCGTTGTCCCCGACGCGCTGACGACCGAACAATTTGCCTGTCTCAAGCAAGGTGCATACCGCGTCGTTGCCGAGCAGACCGCCGCCATTCCGCTGGAGCAAGCCAACCGGGGCTTTGCACGCTATTCCTTTGGCTCGCAGATCCACCATCCCGAATGGGCCCTGCTCGTGGGTTAGACTGATTTTGTAGAATTGTTTGCATATCCTGCCGGTGGGGCTGCCATTTTAATTAGCTCCACCAGCACCAGCATGGCTGCTTGGGGCACTATCCTAAAAGAAACACCAATACACCGCGCCGTACACCAACAGCAATCCCACCGCTGTCAGCCAATAGACCCGATCCTGTTTCCGGGTCGGCATCAGGGTCTCGTCGCCTTGTTCCAAGAGCACCGGTTCCTCATCGCCAAACGCAAAGCTAAAACCGAAAAGCAGCACACTCGCCACGGCAAAAATGACGAAGGCCGCGTGTAGGAAGTGCATTTCCAAGAAGGCCAGCCCCAAGCCCTCTTCTCCGCAGACCAGCCGGTTGAGCACCGCCGAGTCGTTGACCAGCCACAGGAAAATGCCAAAGATGGAACCAGCGATCAGGGTCGCAAAAGCCCCTTTGCGCGTAGGCCGCTTCGACACCATGCCCCACAGGAAACACGCCACAATAGTACCTGGTATGTAAGAGGCAAACTTGGCCAGATATTCGTAGAGAAAGCGGAACTGCGGAATGACCACAATCGCCCAGAACACCCCGATGACAACTACAACAGCTGCTAGGATGCGCCCCGCCCATACCAAGCGTCGCTGAGTCGCCGCGGGCCGATAGGGCTGATACCAATCCATGGCAAACAGGCCCGAGGCCGCGCAGATTTCCGAGTCTAGCGAACTCATCAACGCCGCGATCAACCCGGCCAAGACCAAGCCCACCAAGCCGACCGGCAGCAGGGTTTGCACCATCGCCGGATAGAGCTGATCCGGGCTGGCGACTTCGATCAGCGGCTGCGCCCCCTGCGCCATGACGTAGCCCATCAGCCCGGGAATCAGAATGATAAAGACCGCCACCACCTTCAATAGCCCAGCGAGCAGTCCACCCATCCGCGCCTCGTGGACGCTGCGGGCGGCCAAGGCGCGCTGCACCATGACGTGGCTAGTCGCCCCAAAGGCCAAGGCATGTATCGTCAGACCCAACACCACACCCGTCCAAGGTACGTTGGGATGGTCAAGCGGCTGTATCAGCGCCATCATGTCCCAATCGCCCGCCCCTTGTAGCTCCTGCATCCGCGTCTCAAAGACGCCCCAGCCCCCCAGATAGCCCAAGCCCATCCAAAGCATGGCCACGCCCCCGACAACCAGTAGTAAGCACTGGATAAAATCCGTCAAGATGACGGTGCGCAAACCGCCCGCCATAGCGTATGGGCCGGCCGCCAGCGCCAAGATCAGCACCCCCGGCACAATCGACTCAAACCCGAACAGCACCTCCATCACGCGCCCACCGGCGTACAGGGAGCCGGGGATGCCGGCAAAGGTGATACTCACCAAGGTGATTAAAGAAAAGAAGCGGCGGCTCTCCGGCCCGTAGCGCCGCTCCAAAAACTCCGGCGTGGTATAGAGACCCAGCCGCATGTATATGGGCAGGAAAACCGCTCCCATTGCCACGAAGGCCAACACCCCGGCCAGTTGGTAATTGGCCACCGCCAAGCCGACGACAAAGGCCAAGCCCGCTTGGCCGACGAACTGCTCGGCGGAAATATTGGTGGCAAACATGGATGCGCCGACAAAGGGCCAGCGCATACTGCGTCCAGCGAGGAAAAAGTCGCTCGTGCTGCGGACGCGGCGGCTCGTCACAACCGCTATGGCGACGACCACGAGCAGGTAGGCTACAATGATCGCACTATCGAGCGCGGAAATGTTCATTAGAACGCACCACGGCCCTTGCAGCGAGTCCTAAAGGAGTGCCAAACAGCAAAGCGGTGTCGGCATGTTCCTTCCGACACCGCTCGTGTTAACAGGTTACAGTTTTCACACTTCAATCCAACTGGCCTTGCAAATGGCTCTTAATCCGCCCCCACGAGACGTCTTCCACGGCCGTCGGCTCGTCGGTCCCTAAGCCGATCCAATCGAGCATCTGATCGCCCTTTTGATCTTGCGCGGCGGCCGCTCCCAAGACCAGCACATTGTGCCGGAACGGCGATGCTTCATCCGAGGCCACTGGCTCGCGGTCGTTGAACTTGGGGCCGACGTGTATTACCTGATCTTCCTCAAACACGTGGCGCACGCTCTCCTCGGGCGTCGTTGCATAGGTATCCCACAGAGCGCAGCGGAACTCCATGGTCCACGTGACATTGGTCGATCCGTGCCCGGCCCCCGACGGCAGCAGGGTCCAGCCCACTTCAAACCAAGGCGTTGGCTCGCCGTTGTATATATCCGAACTCCAGCCGATCTCTGGCAGGTCGATGTATTCGAGCTGGCTGTTGTAAGCAACCGGCTGACCCGGCCCCGGATTGATGCGGAGATGGTAGCGCTGGCCATTAAACACGTGGTCCAAGTTTTCGCCTAAGAAGTCGCCGCCCGAGTGATCGGCATCAAACGTGATCTGGATGATATCATCCGACCACCAGCGCTTCTGATCGGATTCGAGCATCTTGAGCGTGTCGTCGGCCACCACAGCATAGAAGTAGAACCGATTGTCCGGCGGCGCACTCCACGCCATCCAGAAGGCCGCGTTGAAATCCTCGCGCGCAATCTCTTCGCCCTGCTGGCCAAACATCTGATCCGTGGTGATGGCAAATTCCTCTTGGTCGAGCCAGCCCCAGTCGTCGTCATTGCCATCCATGACCATAGAAGCTGGGGCGGGCACCTGCGGATAAAAATACTCGGTCCCCACATGCCCCCAAGCAATCGCGTTGACGAGGAACACTAAGGCTCCTCCTAAAATCATCTGTGCATGCGTTCTCATGTAATTTTCCTCGTTTTAGAGTGAAACAGCTCGACAAAAAGCATGCCGTACGCCCTTGTTAAAGTCCCTCCTTTCTCGGCGCACAATGGAAACGATGGTAATATACAGCCCCGTAGATCGGACAACCACAGAAATTGCTCAAGCCCCCGTTACTTCACGCCGCGTTTTCGCAATACGGCGACGGTACTGTTGGATAGACGCGGAACACGTGCCGGAATACGTCTTTCGCCTTGGTTCCAACTTCGGTTTCCGAGTAGTCGTCTGACGGCAAGCCGGTCTCGTCGCTCCAGAGGAAATCGTGAATCGCAACACGGACGGCATCTCGGGTCGCCTCCTTGTCACGCCATTGATTCACGCGGAGCTTCCCGACCTTCAGCGTTTTCAGAAGTTCGACCGCCACTTGCTTAATCCGCTCGCGCTCCGGTGCGCTCAGGTTCGGTTTCCTCAACAGGTCGAAGATTGCCAGCGATTCTTCGTCCAAACCCTCGCGGGCCGCCCGGCTTTCCTCCTGATCCATTTCCTGAACCAAGTCGAGCAACTCCTCAAAAGTCTGTTCAATGGTAGGCCGATCCTTCTCGCGGTTGTAGGCCGCGACGATATCCTCGTAGCACCGCTGGAAATCCGTGCGCAGCGGGTTCCTTTCCAACATGCGCTGGAGCTTCTCCTCCACGGAACTCTTGAGTCGCTGCACGTCGGTGCGCTGATGAACAGTCCTGCGCTTGAACTCCTGCTTGAGCCGCTCGAAGTCAATGCGGCTGATGTCGTAGAGAGGCTGCTCAGTCGCCGTACTCGGCTGCACCAAGACCGCTTCACTCGCCACCTCGTGCAGCGCACGGAGGATGTCGCTGATGTCGGCCTGCTCCCGGTCCCGTTGCAGACTCTTATAAATGATATCAATGGCGTCCCGGTCCGTGCGGTGGTCGTTGACGCCGGGGGAGTTGATGCACGCCTTGAACTTCCTGAACACCTCGCGGCACATCACCCCAAAGCGCTGGCGGGTCTCGTCGTTCTCGTTGGCTACCTCCTTACAAGAGACAATAGCGGCGTTGCGCGCGAAGCCAGTTTGGACGATGACGTTGTCGAGCGGCGCACCGCCCTTAGCGAGAAAATCGCGCACCAACGCAATCACCTCGGCCAAATCGGCAAGTAGGTCCTCTTCCGGCTTGGCGGGGTCACTTGCGTGGCCTTCACCGCTCGGTTCCGCACCGGCAAATGTCGCCAGTGCTTGGCGTAGGTGCTTGAGGATGCCGCAGTAATCCACAAGCAGCCCGTTGTTCTTGCCCTCGTTTACTCGGTTGGCGCGGGCAATGGCCTGCATCAGGGTGTGCGCCTTGAGCGGTTTGTCGAGGTAGAGCGTGGAGAGGCAAGGCACGTCAAAGCCGGTCAGCCACATGGCGCAGACAATGGCGATGCGGAACGGATGCTCTGGCTCCTTGAAGGCATCGTCCAAATCCATCCGCTGCTTGTTGCGGAACGCTGGCTTGTCGCGTATGGACGCGGGTAGTTCCATGCCCTCCTTGATGAGTCGGCGGTGCGGTATAATGTCCAAGTCCCACTTGTCAAACTTCTCCACCTCGCCCTGTTCCTCGCTCACCACAACGGCCATGCGCGTCTCGCGCATCCACGCGATCTGCTTTTCGGTCTGTTCGTCCTTCGTTCGCACAAGCCCCGCTTCCAGTTCATTGGCGTACTCGTTCCAATAGAACTCAATCAGCCGGTGCATCCGCACACAGGTGATCTTGTCGATGCAGACCAACATAGCCTTGCCGGTCTCCCAAGCGGTCGAATAATGCCGCACAAAATCCCGCGCAATCTGATCAAGTCGCTGGTCAGCGGTGATGACGTGGTAGTCTTGAGCCAGTGCCTGCTCCAAGCGCTGCTGCACGTCGATATCGTCGATTTCAAATTCCTCTAACCTCGCGGCGATGCGCTCGTTCAGGTCGCCGACGGCCACGTTCAGTTTGTCGCCGCGGGCGTCGTAGTAAAGCGGTACAGTGGCCTCGTCTTCTACGGCGCGCTGGAAGTCGTAGGTGGAGACGTACTCGCCAAAGACCCGCCGCGTGAGTTCGTCGTCCTTGAACAGCGGCGTACCGGTGAAGCCGATATAGCTGGCGTTGGGCAGGGCTTTGCGCATGTTGATTGCTAGCGTGCCGTACTGCGTACGGTGCGCTTCGTCGGTGATGACGATGATGTCGTCGCGCTGAGTGTACGCCACGCTGGGGTTCTCGTTGAACTTCTGGATCAGCGAAAAGACGTATGCCTTGTGCTCGGCCAAGAGCTGGCTTAGATGTCGTCCGTCAGACGCTCGGCAGGGGTCGCGGTCGTGATTCACCACGTCGCAGCCGGCAAAGGTCTTGTAGATTTGGCTGTCGAGGTCGTCGCGGTCGGTCAGCACCAGAAAAGTGAAATTGCCGCCTAGCTTGCGGTGTACCTTGCGGGTAAACATCACCATGGAGTAGCTCTTGCCCGCGCCCTGCGTGTGCCAGAAGACGCCGAGTTTGCCATCTCGCGCTTTGCGCTTGCGCACGGCATCAATGGCGCGGTTCACGCCCAAAAACTGGTGGTTGCGGGCAAGGATTTTCCTCGTTTCGCCGAACGACTCGTCGAAGAGGATGAAGTTCTCCACGAGATCCATGAAGTTGCTCTTGTCGCAGACGCCCTTGAGCAGCGTCTCCATATCCACGACGCCCGGCTCCTCTTCCACCAGCCGCTTCCACTCGTGAAAGTGCTCCCATCGGCTGGTGATGGAGCCGATCTTGGCCTGTTCGCCATTGCCGAACATCACTATCGCGTTGTGGTGGAAGAGATGAGGGATAGTGGTCTTGTAATCCGAGAAGTTTTGCTCGAAAGCGGCCTTGAGATTGCGGTGGATGTTCTTGCACTCGACGAACAACAAGGGCAAACCGTTGACGAAACCCACGATGTCGGCTCGCCGACGATAGAGATCGCCGCGCACCCACAGTTCGCGTACGCAGAGGAAGTGGTTGTTCTCTGGCGTCTCGAAGTCAAAGACCTTCAGCCGCTGCCGCATCCGATCGCCCTTGGCGTTGTGGAAGGTGACCAGCACACCGTCACGCAGCAGGTCGTACTGCTCGCGGTTGGCGGCGACGAGGGTCTGCGAAGCGACGGTAGCGGTAATCTGCCGGACGGCGTCGTCATAAGCGGCGGCCGGCAGATCCGGATTTAGCGAGCGCAGCGCGGCGAACAGATAGCGAGTCAGCACTACTTCGCGGTCGGAGGCGCGGCCCAGCAGGCTATTCGGGCCGAAGTCCTCGGCGTTATGGGCGTAGATGGATTCCCAGCCGAGCGGTTGCTTTAAGTAATCGGCGGTGGTCTGCTGGACGAGGGTGTCTTCGGTGTAGGGCGCGGGGGGCATAGGGTGTGGGTCAAGAATCTCGCAACGCTTGGTCCTTGTCTGTCTTCGTCATGAGCCTTTTAACGACTGAATAAGCACACGACTCTGGCCGTGACTCTGACCGTAACTCTGGCCGTAACTTTGGGTGTAACTTGTGCGGTGACTTGTGCGGTAACATGTAGGGTTGTCGGACACGCATGCCTTATGCTCAATCCACACCGAGGTGTCAATCGCTATCCGAGACGATCTATGAATTACAAAGCAACTTGATAATGTCTTGGATCATCGACATTTGGATCAACCGCGATGTGGGAGGATACTAAAGGCTGGAACTCCTTGCCGCTCATCGGCTTGTGCTTATTCCAGCGGCCACGCATTTCAATCAAAACGCGCTGGCTTGACGGTGCCGGCATAGGATTAACACGCACTACTTGCGCGGTGTAGTCATTGGGACCTTCAGTCATCGCCATGGCCAGATCGTTTACGAGATAGCGCGGTGTCCAGCCGATCATATAGTAGTCCGTCGTCTGGATTTGGACTGCCAGTTTGGTTGCTGGATTGGTCAATTCGAGGGTTACGTATAGCTCCTCTTCTGGCTTCAGATAGTCAATCCGCTCTTGGGCCTCTTTACTTGCACGTCGCCAACTGTGCAGGAAGAATCGACAGGTGAAATAGCCGTCGGAGTCCTTTTCGAGCTTCGGGAATACTTCGTAGGCGTCCGTGACGCGAGTGCCACCATTAACCGATAGAATCTCGAAAGGAGTCGCATCCTCTGGGAGATCGAGATTGCTCAGGTAGTCCATGCGGTCCGGCCTTCCCTGTGCAATGACGCGATTCCTGAACAACGGGAATAACTCTGAGGAACGGTAATCTCCATATAACTCGGGGAAATCAATGAATGGAATATACCCAGCTAGTTGCGCACCGACGATGTAGCGGAAGCGATAAAGCTCCGGCTCGACGATATCCAGCCTACCCACTGGAAACCATGGTCGGCCTTCCGTTCTTTTGTCCTGCCATGCTAAAAACAAGGTTTTCATGCTCATCGAAAAATCTCCTTTAACTGTCTATAATTATAGCATAATAGTTTAACCGCGAATTCACGCGCCGAAGAAGTCATCCAATCAGGGGGGATTCTCCTGACGATCTTAGAAAAAATGCTCTCGTCTATCTCTGCGAGTTTCAGGAGTACTGGACGGAAAAAATCTGAATAATCGCGGACCGCCCGCCGTACCAGTTCCAGAGGACTGGGGGCCCGCCGCTCTTCTTCAGACCAATAAATCGCACCGCGTCCTTTTTCCGCATAACCACCTACGCCATTTCCCTTTAAGAATCTATCGCGGCGTTCGTCGGGTAGTTCTCGTCCTAGCGAAGATGCGTGATCGAAAGACGGTGCCACAAAACCCTTCTTACCATCACCCTCGCGTCGGAAAAGCAATCCCCAGTTCTCATGATGACGATCCGTGTTGCCAATCAAAGAGTCCAAAACTATATAGCTTGCAATGGTGCTTTTTGCTCGAATCGCGGCTTCAGGTCTAATAAAAACACGGTCCATTCCTTCAAATATATTCGCCAGTGTATGCTGTGATTGGCGGAATCTTCTCTTAGGCTCGTAGCCGCTAACGATCCATTTCAGCATTTGGTTGCCATGGTATAGTGCTCTACCGCTACGAGCAAACGATTCTGTTACCGAACCATAATCACCTTCAAACTGTGCCAATTCCACCTTCGCGTGTCTGATTCCGAGTACAGACGCAACTTCTGCGGCAATTTTCTCCGCCCAGTGTTCCCCTGTATTTGGCCGGGGATACTTGAAGAGCCAGTTTGCATCGTCATCAGGGTCACGATACCAGAACTTTGTCTTGGTTCCCATATCTTCCCAATCAATAACCCATTCCGGTTTCACTTCAACGATGCGATACGGGTCTGCCATAGTATCAAAGCCTCGACGTCAAGCCTTAGACTGCCGTTTTCCAATTCACCAAGCGCGTAAGCATTGGTTTATTGGGTCTGCGTCAAGCGATCTCGCAACGCTTGGCCCTTGTCTGTCAACCGATACTGCTGAAGACGACTATTCGGCTTTTCTGGAATCGTGTATTCGATAGCTCCATCGCTCAGCAAGGCGCGGATAACCTTGTTGAGCTGGCCGGACACAGCTTTTTGCCCCAAACCTCCCCACTCATCAGTCGTGGTAGGAGTAGGTCGAGTGCTCTTTCGAGCTTGGCATTTTGCCGACGTAAGATGGCGATTTGCTGATGGAAAGGGCCGACCGTGTTCTCGAAAAGGCGATGGTACGACGATGATGGCGTCAAGATCAGGCGGCTGTGAGCAAAATCGCGGTTCAATCCGGGGACCGCAACGTCTGTGCTAATAAATGGCAAAGTCCTCAGTGCATAATACAGACGTAAAGAACAGCTTTCGCTCTGGACGTAATACACTGTATCTATCGGGACGCAGTCTTCCGATGACCAGTAAACACTACCAACGTTACCTTTGCGTCCAATAATTATCGTTGGGCCATTGACCGTAGCCTGATTGTGAGTTCCTACAATGCCGCTTGATCCATAGACCGGAACGCTACCGGGAAGCCTATCATCCTTCTTGAGAGACCTCCCATAATTTAGCAGAGCAACCTCACTCAGCGGCTTCTTCTCCCATCCCTCCGGCACACCATCCTTGATCTTAACGTGCTCATGGCCGGGGAAGCGGAGGTGGACAAACCACTCCTTGTAGAGCAGCCGCGCCGCCTGCTCCAGCAACTGAATCCGCCGCCGATTGTTCTCAATCAGGTCGTCGTAGACAGAAAGGATGGAGGCGATGTGGGTCTGTGCAGATTTTGGGGGAATCGGTAGCATAAAGGACGAAAGCACTCTTGCGTTTGCGTTTGGCTGGGCCGCGCCTCCTACATGAGAAAGAACAAATTTTTTGTATGTATCTGATTCGACAATCCGGCCAACATAACCAGGATCTGCTTTATCACGGTCAACTCGAATTCTTACAAGATATGATGCAAACACAGATGTTTCATTGCTCCGAATTAGCTTGGCATGTCCTACTGTTGCTCCAGTACGAGCTATAACAATGTCTCCAGGTACAAGAGAAAATTTGTTGAGATTTACTTCATCGATCTCACAATAAGGGACCTTATACCAGTCGATCTGAGGTGGCACTATGTCGGTGATACGCAGAAACTTTGGTCCTACCTCTGTGTCGGATGCCGAGGCTGTGTATCCGTATTGGACTGACTCGGAAATCTCTGCAAGGGACATCAAAGGCGCGTTTTTCATAGTATCAACCCCTTATTGAGAAAACAACGCGAGTATATCCATTTCACAGCCCCTCGTACATTTCCGGATCCGGCTCGATCTCCACCACCTCACCATCGCGCATCACGATAACACCAGTCCCGGTCTGATGCGCGATCAGATGAGCACGTCTAGAAGCCCGGTATAACGCACTGGCGACAGCCTGCATATCGGGATCGTCAAGCTTAGAGACGGGGATCGGTTGCTTTGGCTCTTTCATGGATTCTCTCCTTCATCAATCAATATGGGGATACGGCCACTATTGTCGAACCACTGCCAATAATCGACGATGTGGCGGTACATATTCTGAAAATTCTTTAACCCACTCGCAAAGCGGCGGCTAATAACATCCGGCGGAACATGGTGGCCGCCTTGCTTTACGCGCAATTCAACTCGTTTGATCGCTTCTTCCGGCGTTGCCAGTGCCAGAAATATCAGCTTGACCGTATAACCGTCGCTGCGCCAGTGCGGGATCATTCTGGCATAGCCGATACCAGACAAGGTAGTTTCAAAGGCAAAACTTCTTCGCTGCTGCACATGACTTTTGATTTCCTCCAACATCAGCCGGCCGGTGCGAAAAAGAGCGGCGTCCGGCTGAAAGGGGGACAGGCCCGCTGCGATCAGGTCGGCGTTGACAAAGGCGGGACATTCGGCTTCGTGTGGCAAATGCTCCTGTGCGAACGTTGTTTTTCCCGCGCCATTGGGTCCGGCGATGATAATGATTTTCCGGTCGGCGTCCATCTCCTCATATCTCCAACGCCTCGAAGTTCTTCTTAATGGTCGCCGCCAGCGTCGCCGCCTCTGCGTTCAGCTCATCCAGTTCCTCGTGAATTTCGCGCAGGGCCTCCCTGAAGTCGAAATCCTCGTCCTCGTCCTCGGGCGCGACCCCCACATAGCGGCCCGGAGTCAAGCTCCAGTCGTTGGCCTCAATCTCAGCGCAATCCACCAGCTTAACTAGCCCCTCCACATTGCGCAGCTCAGCGTCTGGAAAGCGCTCGGTGAGCCAGTGGGCCTGCTGATAGAAGTAGCGCACCTGCTTGAGTTGCTCAACAGCTCGCTGGCGAGCCTCGTCGGCATCTCTGCGGGCGCGGGTGACACCACGGGCGTCATAGAAGACGCTGGACTTGGCATCACACTCCTCCTCGCAAATCTCGATGAGACGAGCAGCCAGCTTGTACAGGTGTTCGGCCTGTCCGGCAAGATCGCGGCTGCTCTCGGCCAGCGAAGCAAGGCCGTCAACCCTTGTTTTCATCGTGCCGCTATCAATTTCCTGCCCAGCCCAAG
Source organism: Candidatus Latescibacterota bacterium (assembly GCA_965200315.1). GTDB lineage: Bacteria > Latescibacterota > UBA2968 > UBA8231 > UBA8231. Next base: position 5,306,912 of record OZ241362.1, on the reverse strand, counting down.
CCTCCCCCTGCGCGACAACCGCCTTTTGGAAAGCGTCCCCATCAGCCTCAAAGTCGCGCAGGGCGTCCGTCAATTTCTCGGACGCCTCGGCATGGGCATCTTCTGCACCAAGCGTATCGAGAAAAGGAACCAGCGCATCCCGCAAGCTGTTGAGCGAGGCTAGAAAATTCGGCAGGCCCCGTTCACTCTCGGCGCTGAAGGCCCCCTTCCCCTCGTCGAGAACGCGGTCGCAGTAGCTCGACACCAGATCGACAAAACGCTCGCTCTCGCCCCGATAGAGCCAGACGATAGCCAGCAAATTCTGCTGCTGTTCGGAGCTAAAGTCGCAGATCTTGCGCGTCACTTGGCGATACACATTGCGCGCGTCGATCATCAGCACCTTGTCACGGTGCGCCTCCGGCTTGGCACGGTTAAAAAACCATAACTCACACGGCACGGTGCGGGTATAGAAGAAGTTGCTGCGGATGGCGATCATCGCATCCACATCACCACTCTCCACCAGCTTCCGCCGCACCTGCGCCTCGCCGCGACCAGCACTAGACGCCTGCGACGACATCACAAAGCCAGCCCGCCCCCGCTCTTTCAGATAGCTGTAGAAGTAGCTAATCCAGACGTAGTTGCCGTTGCTGACCTTGCCCTGCTTGTTGACACCAGGTAGGCCAAACGGCAAGCGCGGATCAACCTTCACCTTGTCGGCGTCAATCTCGTCCACATTGAAGGGAGGATTGGCTATGACATAGTCGGCCTGCCCCACCAGTTCGTGCGGATCCTCGTAGTACGTGATGGCCTGCTGAATGTCGCCTTCAAGGCCGTGGACGGCGAGGTTCATCTTGGCGAGGTGGATGGTGGTGGCGTTTTTCTCCAAGCCGCGAAAAGTGAGCCGCTCAGTGGGGCTCTGGCCGTGCTCCTCCACAGTGCGGGCGCTCTGCACGAACATACCACCGGAGCCACACGCCGGGTCCAACACAGTGCCGCGCTGCGGATCGAGCACATGGGCAATCAGCGACACCAGCGACACAGGCGTGAAGAATTCCCCGCCATCGTGAGCCTTCTGATCGGCGAACTGCGTCAGGAAGTACTCGTAGATGCGACCGAATACATCGCCGGAGACCTGCTTCAACTCGTCCGGATTGAGCGTGCGCAGGAGCTGGCCGAGTACAGCACTGTCCAATTCCCGATATTCGCTCTTGGGCAGGACGCCGCGCAGGCTGTCGTAGTCGTTCTCAATAGACTCCATAGCCGCGATGATCGCTCCGGCCCGGTCCGCGCCGTCGGGTAAGGCGACAAGATAGTCGAACTGGGCCCCGGGCCGGAGGAAGATAGCGCTCTGCTGGGAGAAATCCTCCTTGATCAGCACCCGTTTCACGCCACCGCGAGTAGGTAAGTTGGCTTCTATGTCGTCCTTTACTGCCAAATAGCGGCTGTAGGCGTGGCGCAGGAAAACCAGTCCCATTACCGGCAGGAAGTATTCGTTGCTGGCATGGCTAGAGTTGGCACGCAGAGTATCTGCCGCGCTCCAGAGCCGTCTTTCAATAGCTTCAATGTGTTCGAGTTGCGACATACTTATCCCATAGCAAGCGGTGATTTGCTGGACGAATCAGTGAACCCAGTTTTCCAGCATGAGCCCCGGAACTTTTTCAAACTCTTTTACATTATTGCTCACCAAAACCAGCCCGGACGCACGCGCCTGACCCGCGATCATCATATCATAGGGGCCAATCGGAGCACCAATGCGATACAGTTCTGCACGGATTCGACCAAAATGGCTGGCTGCAACTTGGTCAAACGGCATGATCTCAAGCCTAGTGCCCAGCGATTCAATATCCGCCAAATTGCGCTCGGGCTGGGCGGAGCGTTCAACGCCATAGACAAGTTCGCCCCAAGTTACGGAAGAAATCGCCATCTGACCTTGCGACCGATTGAATTTTTGCCGCAGCGATTGGGGGCGGTTCTTGATGGCATAAATTACCACATTGGTATCTAACAGATACCTGAGCATCACAGTTTTTCCCGCCGTGCATCGGCCGGCTGTTCCCTTACCGACATGAAATCATCTGAAACACCGGGGCCGTTGAACCACTCATCCCAACTCTCGCCAGCAGGTGTGATAACGCGCTTTGACCCTATCGCGACGATATCGACCTCGCGCACTGATTCCGGCAGTTCAACGGCCTTAGGCAGCCGCACCGCTTGGCTCTTGTTGCTCATAAAAACTTTCGTGTGGGCCGTCGCCATACTATGACCTCGCTTTAATTTAATTGGATATACAATAAGGATATACAAAAATGGCAAAGGCGCAAATCTCTCGCCCGAGGTCGGATTGGCGTCCATCCCCTCACATCCCCACCGCAAACACCTTCGCCCGCGCCAGATGCAGGCGCACGGCCACCTGCCTACCGCGCAAGGCCGACAAATCGCTGCTGCCCCGCCACGTCGCCACCCCAGCCAACTCGTCGCCGGCCAGCACATCCGCCTCCGCTAACCCAAAGCCCGCTATGGCCCGCACCGGCGCGGCCGGCGAAGAGGGCGGCTCGACCAGCTCGGCCTTGATCCAGCCGCCTTCTTTTTGCGTCTGAAAATTGAGCATCAGCTCGCGGCCGACGCACGCGCGTTCAACTAGTGTTACGCGCCCCTCCACCGGCGCTTCGAGAGCCACCAGCCGATCCTGCTGCCAAGTAGCCCAACGCCATTCCCCAAGGCGGCCTGGATCATACCGCTCTCCCCAGTCGTGCAAGTCGTACTGCCCAAAGAACATCGCGCCCCACGTCTCCGAGTCGAGTGAGACCAATTCCGGGAAGGCAAACATCATGCCGTACCCTTCCGGCTCGGGGGAGATGATGGGCTTGCGCTCGGGTCGGCTCCACAGCAAGCCGTCGCGGCTAGTCGCCAATTGCACATCTACCGTGGCTGTCCAGCGGTGGTACATGGCTGGGAACATCAGGTGAAAACCGCCGTGGGGATAGCGGCAATAACCCGCCGCGTACACGTCGTCGTCTATGGGGTCTTGCGGATCCGTAGCGAATACCGGGCGCGGCGGGGACCAGTTCCCGAACTCCGCACCCTCGGTGCGGCGCACGATGCGGCGGCGATGCTGATGGCCGCGCAAATAGGCCACGTATTGACCCGCTTCGGCGTCGTACGCGGCGATGTTGTGGCTGTCGAGCCCCGTGCGGCCCACGTTCAAAAGCGGCTCCTCCAAGAAGGCCCACTGCTTGCCGTCGGGCGACACCGCACCTTTGAGCAAACCGACGAAATACAGCGCGGCGGCCCGCTGCTCTGGCGTGTAGCCGGCCTCTGCCATAGCGCGGCGAATGGCCCACTTGCGCTCCCGCGTCATGGCGGGCACCGGCACACCTTCGTGATAGGTGATAGAATCGCGCGCCATGGCCTTGTAACGAGCCTCCGGCGGAGCCACGGGATCCACAAACACGGATTGCAGCCCAAAGTCGCCGAAGCGGAAGAGCAGGTTGTTGGCCGTGCTGCCGTCGTACTCTTGCAAATACAAGGCCGGTCTTTCCCAACAAAAGCCGTCCGCGCTCTCGGCATACGCAATGAAGGGAGGTTGGTCGTCCCCAGCGCCGCGGGCGATGTACCACATCTTCAGCACACCATCATCGCAAAGCACCGCTTGCGGCGTCAGGCCACCCATTTCCCAAGGGTGCTCCGGCGCGATGAAGACCGGGGATTTGCGCGCCTCCTGCACGGCTAAGCGGACGCCCACCGGCGGGTCTTGCACCCAAGCTTGGCCGCCTGCAATGCCAGCTTGGCCAGCCCATACGCCATACCAATCGAGAAAGGGCTGCGGCATGGTCTAACTCGGCCAGTTCTGGTGGGCCAACAGGCGCAAGCGGTCGGCTTCGCTCAGGTGCTTTTTGATTTCTCCTGCGAACTCAGCCAAGGTCTGCTCTACCGTGGCGTCGGACGTGTCGAGGGCGAATTTCTTGCGGATGAGCGAGTCGCGGTATTCCTCCTCAAAGCGCTGCAACACGTGCTCGATGTCCTCTTCCTGCACCACCGGCCGCTCGTGAGGCTGCTCGCGCATGCGCTGGGCAATGACTTCGGGCCGCGCACTCAGCAGCACGAGCACCGTGTCGGGCGCGTACTGCATGATCTCTTCGTCGAAGGTACGCGCCAAGGCGGCGCGGTCGGCGTACTCGCCGCGGCCCCCGTAGCCGTAGTACAAGGGCGCGTACACGGCCTCTTCAAGGTGGAAGCCCACCAAGTTGTGGTCCGGGTCGCTGTAGAAGGCGGCGTGGAAGTGGTAGTTCATCATGTAGCGCTGGAACATCTCCTTCAGTCGCGGGCTGAGGGCCAGCAGTTGCTCCTGCTCCTCTACGGGGAACTCGTTGCACGGCAGGCTGAAGTGGTCGTGAAAGGTGCGCGACGAGCCAAAGGTGCGCTCGAGCCAACCGACGATGGCGTTGGCCAAGGTCGTCTTACCGGCGTATTCGCAACCTACGAGGATCAGTCTCATGGTTCCTCCTTTTCTAAAATATTCAAAGTGAGCGCGATTGGTAATCTAATAAACGACGGCGACCACGCGCCGCTTGCTGTAGCTTCTCTCATCGCCCTCGACGCGCAATTCCGCCATGTACAGCCCGGGCGCGACCCCCCGGCCATCCCATACCCAAGCCCGACCACCAGCCCGGCCCTCCTCTTCCCGCACCCACACCAACCGCCCCGCCAAGTCGAAAATCCGCAGGCCGATCCGCCGCGCGGCCAAGACATTGACCAAGTCGAATTCCACCCGCAGCGCGTCGTTGACTCCGTCGCCGTTGGGCGTCAACGCCAGCGGCCCCATGGCCACGTTGGCCAACAGCCGCGCTCCCACGGGCAAGCGCACGGCATTGGTGCTGCTGACAACTTCTGAGTACGCGTCGCCCACATCCACCCGCTGCCGCAGCAGCGCGTCGGCCGGGCCTTGGGCGATAAAGGCATCAAAGCGCGTGGCATCGACAAACACGGTTGCGGCAAAGCGCAATTCCACTAGCTGGCGGCTCTTGACCGGCGCGGCCAAGGCAATGGCCACCCCCCCTTCCGTCGGCGTGGACGTCGTCTCCACCCCCTCGCCCTCCACCAACACCTCGACAAACTCAATCGGCGCGGAACTCTCCACCTCCAAGTGAGCAAAGCCGCGACCTGCCACCTGCTGAGGACGAATGTAATAGGCAAACTCGGTCCGCTCCCCAGGCTGCACTTCGACTGGGAAAATCTCCCCCACCACTCCTTGCGCCACTGGGTCGCCGAACTCGATCTCCAGCCAACCTAAGGCCGCCCCCACATCCGGCCGCTCGGATACCAAGGCGACATCCAACTCGGCGTATTGCCGCGGCGAAGGCGACGCAAACGGCTCGCCCGGCTGCAAGTACAGCTTGCTCCACGGGCTCCAATTGGCCCCCGGCGACAGCGCGGTGTCGATCCGGCCCTTAAAGGACGGAATGAGCTTGTTGTACTTCCGCTCGGTGACAACCCGGCCGTTTTTGTCGTGATAGGTGATGTCCATTTGCAGGTCATTGCCCGTGCGGCTGCGCACCTCCACCCGCGTCCCAGCGGGCGCGTCAGCTCGCCAGCGAATCGCGTGTACCTGCTTATCGCCGCCGAGGTCGATCAGAGGCGAGGCCAGCAGCACCCGCTGCGGATAGCCCTCGCCAAAAACCTGTAACTCGCGCGTGCCACCCCAAAACTGACAGGGCGGCACAATGCCGCAGCCTGTGCAAGCGGCGGCGCAGGCCGCGTCCCAAAACACCCATTCGATCCGCACGTAGCGCGTCTTGATCGGCGCAAAGTGGTGATTGGCAATCCCGAGTTGGCGGTTGGACCGGGTGGCCTGGCCGGTGAATTGCCGATGCCAGATGCGCGTACCATCCGGCGCCAGCGAACCATCCGCAGTCAACACCTCGTAGCGGTCGAAGTTGAAGCGGAATTGCCCTGGCCGCGACAAAAAATTCCCCACGATGCGCACCAAATCCACCCAATAAACCGCGCCCAAGTCCAAGGTCATGCGCGAAATCACATCCACCGGGCGGTTGATGCGGCGGTTTTCCGTCCACAGAGAAAACCGGCCGTCGGCCAGCGGCAGCGAGTTGGCAAACGACGCAGCATCGCCAAAGCCGTCGATATCGACGATGATTTCCAAGTCTCCGCCTTTGGCGGCCAGATCCAAGGAGAGGTTGTCGCCGATGGCTTCGACCTCTACTTCGGCCAGCGCGGCCCCGGCTCCACAGTCGAGCATTTCGACGCGGATAAATTGCACAAACGGATCGCGCACCGGGTCCAGTTCCAGCGCAACCTGCTGCCGCTGGTTTTCCTTGAAGCGTTCCTTCACTCGGTACACGAGGCTGCCTGCAATGGGATTGCCGACCACGTCGATGGCTGGCTCCCCAGTGGAAAGCAACACGTCGAACAGTGCGCACGGCGGCGCACTCTCCAAAAAGGTCAGCGCTACTTTGCGCGCTGCCACGGCTCGCCCCAAGTCGATCTCGATCCACCAATCGTCTAAGTCGTCGGTCAAGTTGGGACTCCAGCCGGTCAGCTGATCCCCGTCAATGGCTCGCGCCGCAGTTGGGGCATTGGAGCCAGCCGCGTAAATCCCACCGCCAAAGGCCGCGGCATCGCGTACGGGATCGGGGTTTTTGCGAATTTTGACCGGGCGGATGACTCCAGCGTCGTCGAGTGCAACAATCCCCAGCGGCAAGCGCCACGTCTGCCACTCATCAACGGCGTCAAAGCGGAGTTGTTCGGCGGTTAGCGAACCGGCTAGCCAGAGCATAGCGGCGTGGAGAAATACTTTGCAAGCCATGGTGTCCTCTATGACATCGGTCGCCGCGGCTGGCGTTACCCACCGCAAGTGACGCGGAATCATAGTATATTGAATCGCACTTCTTCCTCCAATCCGCGCTTGCCTCTTAAGTATTGCCCTTGTTATTGTAGAAACACACGCGTCGCCCACCAACAGCGCACCCATCGGAGGAAAACCATGCCCGCGCTCACCCCCCGCCAACTCGACCACTTTGCTAGCGAAGGCTATGTCGTCGTCCAAGGCGTGCTCGATCCGGTCACCGCGCTCGATCCGGTCATCGACGAATACGCCACCGTCCTCGACAGCTTGGCCGATCAGCTCTACGCGCAAGGCGAAATCACCTCGCGCTACGAAGCGCTCGAGTTTGGCGACCGCTACATCCAGATTTGCGTTGAAACCGGCCGCGTCCACAGCCAGTACTTCGACTTCTCGCTGCCCTTTCAAAACGTCCAACCCGACACGCCTTTTTGGGCCGGGCCGGCCGTCTTCCGCGCCTTCACGGACCCGAACCTGCTCGACGTCGTCGAGTCGCTGATTGGCCCGGAAATCTATTCCAATCCCGTCCAGCACGTGCGCATAAAACCACCCGAGTGCTACCTGCCCAAAAACCAATACGGCAACCCCATCCTCGGCGCGACCCAGTGGCACCAAGACCACGGCGTCGTAACCGAGGAGGCGGACGACACGCAGATGCTGACGGTGTGGTTCTCGCTGCAAGCCACCCCCATCGAGAAGGGGCCGCTGATGGTCGTGCCCGGCTCGCACAAAAGCGGCCTTTTGCCGCACTGCCCCAACTACATGGACAACGCGCCCCAGTTTGCCGGAGCCGCGCAAGTCCCGGAAAAACTCTTCGCCGCCGATCAGGCCATTCCCCTGCCGGTCGAGCGCGGCGATGTCATCTTCGTCCACAAGCAGACCGTCCACGGCTCCTATCCCAACGTCAGCAACGAGGTCCGCTGGAGCTTTGACCTGCGCTACAATCCCACCGACCAGCCCACCGGGCGCATCGCCTTCCCCGGGTTTGTCGCGCGCAGCCGCCGCGATCCGAGCAGTGAGTTGCGCGATCCGGCCGAGTGGCACCGGCTGTGGCTAGAAGCGCGAGCCAGAATGGCCACTCTCAACCAAGACGGGCAGATCGACGTCCCCTTCCGTCGCGAGCAAATAGCGCATCCCTTATGTGCCTAAACGCCATGCAGCCATTCGATAGCTACGCCGACCTGCTCACCTGCATTCAGGACAACGGCCACACTTTGCAAATCCTTGGCCGCGCACCCGACGGACAACCCATTGTCGCGGTCAAAAGCGGCGGCGACAAAACACCGGCCATTTTCATCAGTGCCGGTAGCCACGCCACCGAACAAGCTGGCGTCAGCGCGGCCTACGCCCTCATCGACGAAATCGACACCGAGCACCAGCTCTACACCATCCCCAGCCGCGACCCCATCGGCATGAACGGCCTCGCCTACGCCCTCGGCCTGAGCCTAGACGAAGCCCCAACCCTCGGCGGCCTCGACGACGTCGCGCCCTTGCTCAAAAAGCGCGGCGAAGTCCTCTATGAAGAAGGCGACATTGTGGTCGCCCTCATCGGCGAGTACGGCTACGCGACGAGCAACCTGTACAACCATCCAGTCGGGGACTGGGTCGAAGTACTCAAGGGCCGTCGGCTCTATTTCCCCGCCAACAACCCCGGCGTCGAGCGCGCCTACACCCTAGTAATTGACCCGGCTGGCGAAGTCCTCCATCTCAACCGCTTCCACGACACCCCTTGGGGGCCCGTCGAGCCGCGCTGCACCCGCGACCTGATGGCCGCCATCCAGCCCGGCTTGACGCTGGACCTCCACGAGCACGGGGGCGACTTCTTCTGGTTTTCAGCGCGGCACCAGCGCACTCCCAGCGACCAACAGTGGGAGGAGGCCCTCGCCAGCGAGATGATCGCTGCGGTCGCGGCCTCTGGCGTGGCCCTCGCCCCAAGCGAGTATTTGCCCGGATCTTTTTTTACCAAGGGGCCGCGCAGCGTCTTCTGGCTCAACCCCCAGCAGCGCGGCGAGGGCCTCAACCTCGCCGACTTTGCCGCGCACACCTACGGCTTGGCCTTCACCATTGAGACCGGCATGGAACGGCCCTTTGCCGAGCGGGTCCACACCGCAAAGCTCGTCGTGCAAAAGGCTGTCGAGGTCTTTGCAAGACGCCACGCCGGATGCCCGTCGGCCACGCCCTAAGCCGCTTTCGGCTGCGGGAATTCAACCGCAATGTTCGGTTGTTTTTCGCTTTTGGCACCTCGATCAACGCCGGCATGGCGCTCTTTTCCCTGCTGTACAACCTCTATCTCCTACGCCTGAGCTACCAAGAGGACTTTATCGGCCAAGTCGCCGGCATGGCACCGCTGGCGACCGGCCTGTTGGCACTGCCCACCGGCATCCTGAGCGACCGCCTCGGCCGCCGGCCTTTTTTGATAGCCTCGGGCCTGCTGCTGGCCATCTCCCAGTTGGGCCTGTGCTTGGCCACGTCGTCGGGCGCACTGCTGGCGTTTTCGTTTGTCGGCGGCGTGGCCATGGCCTTCGTCTGGGTCAACCACGTGCCCTTCCTCTCGGACAACGCCCACCCAGCGCGGCGCGCCGAAGCTCTCGCCATCTGGTCGGCCCTGCAAATAATCGTCCGCATGCTCTTGAGCCTAATCGGCGGCTTCATGCCCGGAATCATGGGCTACTTTCTCGGGCTTTCCACCGAGGCCCCTGCGCCCTTCCGCTACGCGCTGCTCCTCGGTGCGGCGTGTTCGCTCGCGGCCGTCGTGCCCCTGTTGTACGCATCGGGTCAAACCCGCCGCGAAAGAGCACCCGCACCATCCCGGTCGCCGGACGAAGACGAACCAGTGGCCTCGCCGTGGCGCGTCTTTGCCGCTATTACCGCCTTGAGTGGTACGCGCGGCTTCTCCATGGGGCTGACGTATCCGTTCTTCAACGTGTTCTTCGAGGCCGAATTGGGGGTCGGTCCGGCTGCGATCGGCGCGATCTTTTTCCTCAGCCAGCTCGCCGGCCTACCAGCGACCTTCGCCGCGCCGACGCTGGTGCGCCGCTTCGGGCCGACGCTGACCATACTTCCATCTCGCATTATGGGCGGCAGTGCCCTCGGGGTCATGGGGGCCTTTATCAGCTTGCCGTTGGCCGTGCCCATGTTCCTGCTCGTGCGCATCGGCGAAGTCATTGACAACCCGTCCGACCAGCACTTCTCCACTCAAGTGCTGCCCCGGCGCTACTGGGCGCGGATCCAGGGCCTGCGCGTCTGCGGCTTCCAGCTTCTGAACTTCCTCGGCAGCCTCCTCGGCGGCATACTCATCCTCGACTATGGCTACGGGGCCGCCTTTGGGCTGGCCTGCGCGTCGCGGGTTGCGAGCGGCCTGATCATGGCGGCTTTTTTCGGGCTGCGGCCAGCGCGTCCTCCTGCAACAGAGCGCTAGTGTCAATCACTCGCGTGGAAATCTAATAGCGCTCTTCCCGCACTCTATTGACACCGGACCTCCGTTCTGGTAGTGGTTAGTGTTGGCCACTAGCCACTAAGCTCCTAAAAATCTCCCAAAGAGGTTCCCATGCGATATGCGTTCGCTCTTGCATTCATGCTAAGCGGTCTATCGGCGTCATGGGCAGTAGATGAGTTTCGCCTCGGCGGCCCGGAGCCGTGGGCGACATGGACCGGGCAACTGCGGATGATGGACGACGCGACCGACCCGGCCGTACTCCAGCCGCACGAGCTCAAACCCGGCGAGAACTTGCTCCCCCAATTAGGCCCTTGGTATCGCTGGCGCTCCCCGGGAGAATCCACGTATCGCTTAGGCGACCTCCGCATCTGGCGCGGCATCAACTACCTCCGCCCACGCGCCGAGCCACGCGACTTTGTCGATGGCGACCTCGCGACCTTCTTCTCGGCGCACGACTACTACGACCCCAACGAATTCTACACCATTGACCTCGGTGTGCCCGCGCCAGTGGATCGCTTTGCCTTCTACCCGCCCGAGGGCCGCGACGCGCTCACCCAAGAGCCCTATCGCCCCAACTTTGCCTTTAAAAAATACGAACTCTCCGCCAGCCTCGACCCCGTCGGCATAGCACAGGAAGAAGGTGCCCACTACCGGCCTTTGGACGTCCTGCTAGCCAGCGTCGATCTAAACACCGAGGCCGTCGTGCATATCGAGTTCCCACTGCAATACCTGCGCTTTCTGCGCGTCCATTTCTTCCCAGACAATGGCCGGTTCTACACCAAGTTCGCCTTAGCCGAGCTAGAGGTGTCCGGCCGGGGCTTTCCGCCGCAGGCCGTGTGGACATCGCAGGTGATCGATCTAGAGCAAACAGTCAACATCGGGCGCGTACGCTTTGGCGCGAGCAAGTGGCGGCGCGAGGGAGACCAACTCGCAGCCGCGCCCGACGCCCCCACCGCCGCGCAAGTAGAAATCAAGACCGGCCTAGACCCCACGCCCACTGGCTATCACGGGTACGACGACATCGGCCAACTCGTGGAAGTAACGCAAAGCGCATACGAACGGCTCAAGCAGCGCATCTGGCCTTGGGACCCCCCGGCCGTAGGCTGGCGCGGCCCCATTATCGACGACGCGGACAACTGGAGCTTTTGGTCGCCGCCGCTGCGCCGTTCCGGCCAACTGCCCCGCGTACCGAGCGGCCGCTACCTACAGCTACGCCTGACTTTGGAGACCGAAACGCTGTGGGATTTTATGCGCTTGGATTCGCTGGCGATTGAGTACTCTCCGCTGCTGGCCAAGCGGGTGGTGGGCGAAGTAGCCGCGGTCAGCGACCTACAACCCGCAGGCCATATCGCCGAAGTGCCGGTCGGCCAAAAGATCGAGTTGGTCTGCGACCTGCGAGCTGAGTTTGCAGCGGAACAAGCCGGTTTTGACGCAGTGCGCCTGACCCTGCCCGGCGCGGGCACCCTCCTCGGCTTGGCGATGGGCAATCCCCTACAGCCAGTAGTAGCCGACAGCGTGGTCGCCGAACCCGAGGGCCTAGCGATCTACCTGCCCGAACCCGTTCGCGACGGAGGGGCGCAAACGCTGCGCTTGCACTTGGAGACCGTCATGTACACGGCTTCGGGCACGGTGCAAGCCGAGGTATTCACGCGCTCCGAACAGAGTCTGCCACAGCAAGTAGAAGGGGGCGACGCCAGCGACGCTTTGGGCACGAATCAACTCCGCATGGTCGCCAGCGGCCGGGCATTGAATGAGGTGTTGGGCGCTATAGAAGTGCAGCCGACCGCGTTCACCCCGCAGGGCGACGGCATCAACGACCGCGTAACCATCCACTACACCTTGTTCCGTTTGCTAGCCCCGGCCGAGGTCGAGCTGGAAATTTACGCGCTCGACGGCCGCTCCACGTGGCGGCAAGCCTTTGGCACCCAACTCAGCGGCCGCCATCGAGCAATGTGGAACGGGCGCGACGAAGAAGACCAACTCGTCGCGCCCGGGATATACGTCGTGCAAGTGCGCGCCCAAACCGACCACGGGCAATGGGCGCAAGAACGCAGCCTCGCCGTGGTCTATTGAAACGCACTTTTTATTTTGCAATCGCCAAGTTCATCGACGGCGACGGGAAGCTCGGCGCTGCTGCGGACAGTCACTGAAGTCGCGGCGCGGGTCCTCGCTGACCACATCTGGACAATAGAGCGGCTGGTCCGCTTCGACCAGCATCCCGTCTCCACGCATGATCTGGTTAGACGTTCGGGGCTTTATCCGGCTCGGATACTGCTTGTGATATTGCGCACTTTCCCGCCTAGTCGCCTCAATGGCTTGCTCAAAATCAAAGCCATCGAAGAGCGCGGACTTGAGCTTTTCCAGTTCGGCGGCCGCCTCTCCTGCGGCGCGGCCTACTAGATTGCGCTGCTCGTTCGGATCGTCGAGCAGATCGAAGGCCAAGTCCTCGTAGGTGCGGAAGGCAATGTACTTGTAGCGCGGCGAGCGGATCATGCGGTATCCTTTGCTCAAGTTCTCGACGACGACGCCGGGGCGGGCTGCCAGAGCCGGGCCGGCATCGCCCCGCACTACAGGCGCTAGGTCAATGCCGGCCAGATCGTCGAGCAGGGGCGCGTCGGTCAGGCCACAGAGCGTGGGGAAAGATATCAGCGAGGCTCACCGGTGCGGCGATTTTAGCTGGCGAGAGCCGGCCTCTGCGGTGCTCCGGCAGGGAGACGATCAGCGGCACCCGAACAGAAGCTTCGTGCCAGGTCTGTTTCCACCACAGGCCGTGCTCTCCAGCTAATTCGCCGTGGTCCGAGGTATAGATGACGACGGTGTTGTCGAGTAGCCCGTCGCGCTCTAGGACCGCTAAAAAATCCCCTATGATCTCGTCCAACTGGTCTACGCAGGCAGCGTATGCCGCCCGCGCGCGCAGGGTCTGCTCTGAGGAGATCTCTTCGGCGGGATGCCCCTGAGATTCGCCGCTATTCGACCTGAGAGCCTCCAAGGTCATGGGGTGATCCTCGGCGTCCCCGTTGCGGCCCACCTTCGGTGGGGTAACTCCTTCGGGATAGTAGCGCTCGAAAAAGCGGCGGGGTGCGTTCATCGGGAAGTGTGGATGGACGAACGAGGTGTACATCAACCAAGGCTGGTCTGGATGGGCGTGGCGGTGTTCGCGCAGCCACGCCGTGGCCTCGCGCACGACAAACTGCTCCTGAAGCAGGGATTCGGGGATATCGCTGAGACCGGCATCCTCGATGATGGAGGGCATGAAGATGTGATCCTGGACCCCAAGCAGAAAAAGTGGGTCTTTCTGATGGCCTGGCGAGGGCGCGCCAAAGTCGCCGTAGGGGCGGGCCCCGAAGCCGGCGTACTGACGGGAGCCTTGCAGATGCATCTTGCCGACGGCGGCCGTGGCGTAGCCATGCTGCCCTAGGTGCGAAGCAAAGGTAGGGGTGTCAGGCCATAGGACTGGGCAGCGGTGCGGGTGTCGGCCGGACAGCATCGACATGCGGCTGGGCGTACACAAGGGCATCTGGCAATAGGCGGTTTCAAAGTGGACGCCCTGCTGGATGAGGCGATCAAGCGTCGGCGTGCGGCAGGGTTCGCCGCCGCGCTCCGGAGGGCGAGCCGAGAGAAAGCGAAAACTGTGTTCATCGCTGAGGAGAAAGAGGATATTGGGGCGATTGGGCATGGGTATAGCTCCTGTAGAAGTTAGAGCTTGGGTAAAACTCCAGAAAAAATAAAGCCCCTGATTGCTCAGGGGCTTTTACTTTTAGAGTGGTGGGCGATCCCAGACTCGAACTGGGGACATCCTGCTTGTAAGGCAGGCGCTCTGACCAACTGAGCTAACCGCCCGGCCTCTAAGCATAGTTATTCCAGCCTTCATACGCAAAATGAGCACCGTCTATTTACGGCTCATCAGCCGCGACAATTTGTTCATACCGGGCCATGGCCGCTCCGGCCTCGGCGTGCCGCCCCTGTTCTCTATAGGCCATAGCAAGCCCGTAATACGCATCGGCATAATCCGGGCGAATCCGCAGTGCGCGTTGGTAGCACGCCAGCGCCTGATGGGATTGACCCTTGAGTAGCTGGGCACTCCCCAAATTGTTGTAGGCCAGCGCGTACGCCGTGTCAATGCGGACGGCGACTTCGTACATCGCGATGGCTTCCCCGGTATCTCCCAAGCGCAAATATGCGTTGCCGAGATTGTTGTAGGCAGGCGCATAATCCGGCCGCACGGCGAGACAGCTTCTCAGGGCACTGATTGCGAGGGAGGGCATATTCAGTTTGGCGTAAATCCCGGCCAAAGCGTAATGGGCCAGTGCGTTATCCGGCTCTCGCCGCAGTCGGTCTCTGAGTTGCGCCAACTCGTCGGTATAAGGTGCCAGCCCTTCAAAGCGGCCCAAGTATTGTCGGGCTTCCTCCTTTCTTCCCTGTCTGACGTAGAGCGTTCCGAGCTTAAAATAGGTCCTCGCCCGCACCGGATCCAAGGCGATGGCGCGCAGGTAATGCGCCTCGGCGAGCGTCTCGGCACCCCGTCGCTCCTCGGCCAACCCCAAGCCTACATGGGCTTGGGCCGCACTCGGATCGAGCGCGAGGGCCTCGCCAAAAGCCGCTGTGGCCGCATCTACTTGGCCGGCCTTCAGCAGGGCGTGGCCTAGACCTATCTGCGCTCTAGGCCAGTCTGCTCTCAGTGCCACTGCCCGCCTAAACGCCGCGATACCTTCTTGGTACTGGCCGAGACGCTCGGCGTAGATCTGGCCGAGGGCGTAAAATGCCAAACTGTACCCCGTATCAATGCGAGTGGCCTGCCGCAGGGCTGTAATCGCCTCGTAGTAAGCCTTGAGCTTGATATAAGCCAAAGCGAGATTGTAGAACGCCCCGGCATTGTCTGGATCGAGAGCCAGCGCCTGCCGATACAAATCGCGGCCATGGGCGTATTCCTCTTGTTCTAGGGACAAACTGGCCAAGCTGCACAAGGCACCCACGTGCTCATCGTCCAGCGAGAGGGCGTTGCGGAAGTGGCGCTCGGCCTGCTCGTATAGGCCCTGTTTGCAGGAGATATTTCCCAGCCCGACCCAAGCGTCCACAGTCATCGGCTTGATGCTCAGGGCCGTGCGGTAGTGATGCTCGGCCCCTTGCAAGTCGCGCTCTTGCAAGAGCAGATCGGCCAGTTGCCAATGGGCTTCGCTATCCTGCGGATGCCGCTCCAGCCACATTTGGTAGTCGGGCTTGGTCGTGGGGGGACGCTCGCAGGCGACCAGCGTGGCCAGCGCCAGCGCCAAGAGAACAGATGGACGGGTACTACCCATCGCTCTGTTAGCGCAATCCGGCGAAGATGGTTACAAACGTGAGGAAATTGGTCTCATCGCCTTGTTGCAAGGCCCGGCGTTGCCAGCGCACACCGATCTTGGTGGACAGTGCGTAGCCCTGATACTCGGAGCTGTTGGTGAACTGAGTGGCCAAGGTCAGGGTCGTGAAATCCTCGACAAAGGCCGGCGGCAGCGGATCGGGCTCTTGCTGTAGGTTCCTAAAGACCTCCCATTCGATCCCCGACTCCGAGACGAGCTGGCCGGGGATGAGATCGTATGTCCCGATAAAAGAAAAAATCTCCGATAGCTCATTGCGCCGCAGCACCAAGGGATCCGTCGGGACTCGGCGGGCGTACTGTTGCTTCCATTTGGGCGAAATGGTGACGCCCGCGAACGGCTCGTAGAAGTACTCCGCTCTCAGGATGGCACCCAAGAAACTCTCGTCGCGATTTTCTCGCACCTGATCTCCGCGCTGAAAATAATGGTCCCACTTGACTTTACCAGACACATTCAGCGGCCGCAGGCGATGAATGGCAAAGTCGAGGTACGACGTGTTGATCATCGTATGCTGGGCTATCAAGCGGTCCGGCACATCCTGCAGACCTCCTGCCGAAAAGGGAGACTGTACCCACTGGATCAGTGCATCGGGAATATCGTCGCGGGCAAAGCGCAAAAATTCCATGAAGCGAAACTTAAACCCGCGCAAGGGCAGGTCTTCCTGCCAAGTAAAAAGCCCATAGCTCGTCTGGTTTCGCCGGGCACTACCGATCAACCACTCGCGTAGATGCCCGACCATGACCTTAGAACCGGGCTGCATTTCAGCGCCCACGTAGAAATTGTAGCCACGGTGGTCGCGCTTGTAGGGATAATCGGGTTCGGTATCGTTTTCGAGGCGGTCTATGACGGTGTTGTTGTTCATGTCGGTGCCGAAGAGGAATTCGGGCGGATCGACATTGTAGCGCAGAAAGGGTTCGACGTAATCGGGCTGCAAATTGTCGTTCTGATTGAAGTCATTGACCAAGTCGTTGTTCTCG
The DNA here is from genome assembly GCA_965200315.1 of Candidatus Latescibacterota bacterium. Taxonomy (GTDB): domain Bacteria; phylum Latescibacterota; class UBA2968; order UBA8231; family UBA8231. The sequence continues at coordinate 5,290,310 of OZ241362.1, read as the reverse complement.
TCGAGGCCGGGAAACACCTCGACATCCGCGGCGCGGGTCGTCTGCTGCCCCGGCACAAAACCGCCCCCGGTAACGCGCCGCCGCCAGTCGGGAAAGCGATCTTGGTCGTCGTTGTCCTCGACAAATTCATAGGTGAAGTTGAGCTCATCCTCGTAGTCGATAAAACCGCGCTGGTCGGGAATGACCATAGAGGTCCCGTAGTTCGGATCCATAGAGAAGGCCTCTCCATAGGCGAACCACGGATAGGTCAAGCGCGAGGCCGTAACGTAAAAAGCCTCGGCGCGATCAGACGCTAGCGCCTGCCTCTTGACGATGTTCTGGTTGGGAAACTTGCGGTGGTGGCGATTGACGTTGAATTCGGAGCGGAGATTAAATCCGGCCAGCTCGGAAACCTCAAACGTAAAACCCATGATTTCATTGGCTGTCGGCAGGCCGTACTGGAAGCGGACGACCTGTTGATTGGAACCATCGCTGATGTTGCCGTTGCTCCGCTTGACCGGCAAGAAGACCGTCTCGCCGGTGAAATTAGTCTGCATATTAGAGGTTATCTCTATGCGAAAATCATTGGCCACCACCAGCTCAATATCGATCTTGCGGGCCTCTTTGAAATCGCCGATCTGGTCCTTTACGCCCGGGACGAAATCGCGTTCGATGTCGTAACTGAGCGTCAGTACATCGCCGCCGTTGGCTTCGAGCAAGCCTTGACGCCGCGTCCCCCCGTCAATCGAAGGTTTTATTTCTGGGTGCTCGACGTCGTCGATGAAGATCCGCGCGCGGAACAGCAGCGCACCGCCGGTGTTGTCTTCGGGCGAATCGTCGCTGAGGCGGACGACGATGCGGCGGACGTTTTCCGCGTTCAAGCGCCCCCCCAAGACGCCCTTGAGGGAATTCTCCTCGACGCTCAAGCGGCTGTTGCCGTGGTTGGCATTGACGTACGTCAATCCCAACGTGGCGAAATCGCCGATTTGGGCAACTCCGCGCAAGCCGTACAAATTGGTGAAGACCGTCTCTCTCGCTTCGGAGATTTCGCTGTCGAGACGCTGAACGGCCGGATTGTCAATGCGCGAAGCAATAAGGGTCAAGGCGTATTTGTCGGACTGCATATCCCACTGGATACCGTCGAAGAGCGGCTTCGAGAAGGTCAGCGGCGTAAGCGTGGTGCGTAGCTGTTCGCCGACGGTCAGTGCGGTGTAGAATTGTCCTTTGGAAGCCGACGATATCAGGACGCGGTTGAACCAACTATTGAAGCGGGGATTTTTGAAGATGCTGCTGCCAAAATCGAGCGGGTGTTCCTGACGCCAGTCGTAGATGCGCCAACCCCGGGTAATATAGTTACCGTACAGGTCGTAATAGCGATCCCCTTCCAAGAAGAGATTGACGTAGCGCTGGTAGTTGTCCCGGGCGTAGTTGGTGTACTCGTAGGTCTTCCAGCCATAAAGATAAAGCAGCGTCTGAGGTACGTACCATTTTCGCAGCACCGGACTCAGCGACTCAAAATCGACAGGTGTTCCCGTCGCTCTGTACGGATTGAAAAACCCGCTCTGCAAGTCGGCCTTGAGTCTTAGTGGCAAGAGGGCGAGAAAGACAAAAGACCAAATGGCTTTATTCATCGCGCTGGTTTCCCGTATCGATAGCAGCTTTGCATAGGCGACGCCCGGCCCGACTAATAGACCAGATGGATGATACGCTGTCGCCGCTCCGTTGCAGTGTCGGTCGCTACCTTGGCGTCCAGAATGTAGATACCGGGGGGCAACAATAGACCGCTCTCATCCCGACCATTCCACACATAGTGCGCTTGATCCACCTGTTCGGTGCTAACGACTAATGAGCCACTCAAATCGTAAATGGCGACCTCGGGTTGGGCGGTGGTTTTTACCACTAACAGGCGTAGCTTCAGCCCGTCGTTGATGCCGTCGCCGTTGGGTGTGACCATCGCCGAGGACACCTCCAATGCGCGGATGAGGTGCTCCTCTTGGGCAATCTCGGGTACGAACACCGTCAAAACTCCTAGGGCTTCTGGCTGAATCCCTTGGCGAACATCGGGCTGCGTCGTAGAGCTTACCCAAGCGTCGAAAGCAACCGCATCGGCCAACAGGCGCAACGGCAAGTTGACTTCAATGCTGTCCCCGCGGACCTGTTCGGGTAAGTCGATCACGACCGAATCGCCGCTGGACTCCACCTGCAAGGGTTCAACGCGGCGATCCCCTATCCGCAGTTGCACGTCACCTTCGAGGGAGTTCGGCAAATCGAACACGAGGCGGTTGAAACCCCGATCAGTCGGTCTAGTGCGACCCCCAAGGCGGAAGGTAAAAACCGTCAGCGAATCGAGGACCACTTCGCGTGGAGAAACGCGGGCGAAAACCCCGCCGCCGATGAGCGGATCGTCGAAATCGAGGGCAATCTCGCGCAGCGTCGGTGCCACTTGGGGGTCTTCGGTCTGCAGACGCACCTCCATTTGGACGAACTTCCTCGGCGTGGGCGAGCGGAAGACTTCCCCTGACTCCTTGTAGGCCGAGCTCCACGCACTCCAGTCGGCACCGGCTTTCGCCACTTTTACTTCGGGCAATTTCTGGCTGGCCGGCAGTTTGTCCCAACGTCCTTTGGGAACTTCGCGACCATTTTTGTCGTAATAGAATATCTCTTCGTCCAGCGTATTACCGGTGCGCGTACGAATTTCTATGCGCGTCTCGGCCGTTGTCTCCGCCTCCCAGCGCATCCGGCGCAGGCTTTTGGCTCCTTCCAGATCGATAAAATTCGCGGTCATCACCACCTCGGCCGGATGACCGGCGCCGTAGAGGAAAATCTCGAATAAATGGAAAACGGTGGACCTATTGACCGGAGATTCGTGGTGATAGAACAGATAGCGCACCTTGCGAGCGGGAAAGCGGAAATCAAAATTGCGGTTTCTCATGCCCGCGCTACTCAGCGTTTCGTTATCGACGAAGCTGAGCAACTGGTAATCAACGGGACTCTGAAGCCGCTCTCCCCCTTGGGTGGGAATCGGCGTGCCGTCCGAGGTCAATAGTTCAAAACTGGACTGATTCCGGTACGAATTCACCCCCAGTGTGGCAAATCCCGGCGGCGGCTCCACCATAGTTAGTTGATCAATCCAGAAGGTGGCTCCCAGATCCCACTCAAACCAATCGCCTTTATCGCGCCAATCGAGGTCGCCCCGCGAGGTCAGGGACCACCACGTGGCTGCGGTTCCATCCATGATATTGGCGATAGTGCGCGGGTCGCGACCAGTCCGAATGACGCCTCCCCGCTCGATAGTCCCCGGGGCAATGTTGTCGCCTATGGCCTCGACATCGACCGCAGCCAGTGCCGCATCCAGACTCTTGGCGTGAGCAACGACGCGCACGTACTGAATGGACATATACTCTAGGGTATCGCTAGTCGCCAAATACTCGCCAGTAGCGTTGCCCAACTCCGGCGTCCCAAGGTCGTACTCTATCACCGTCTCCCGGCTGGGCTGGGTCGTGCCGCCCACCCGGTCGTAGCGGAAAACGTCTTGGCCGGTGAGAAAAGGCGTTCCCTCGGCGACGAAAACGGAAAACTCGCGCAGCGGCCGCGCACCCTCGATATCGGGAAAGGTCAGCCGGAGCTTTTTAGCCTGGACGAGGCGGCCTAAATCGATCTCGACCCACCAATCGTCGAGCGGAGCCGCTTGGCTGGGTTGCCACCAAGTAGTAGCCGCGCCATCGAGAATATGGGCCGCTTGGTCGATGTGGGTGCCCGCACCTCGGATTCCTCCCTGTACCTCTTTCCCCTTGGCATTTGGGTGAAAGAATTCGGCCGCGTCGGCGACGGCATCTATATCGCGTCGGAAATGTCTCAGTCCCACGCTGCCATCTTCCGCTAGCGATAGCACCCCTTGTGGAAAAGTCCATTGCCGCCACTGGTCTTGGCTGTTTATAAGCAGCGTCCCGGCATCTGTTTCCCCGCTGGGTAAAAGCGCCAACAGCGTCAGCAAATATGCCCGTTGCAACATGCTATCCTCGGATGCTCAATATGCTACCGACACCGAACGAAATTGTTCTGATGTTTCCTTGTCGGCATCTACCTTTATGTGCAAAAGGTAGATGCCGGGAGGGACCAGCGTCCCTTGGTCGTCGCGCCCATCCCATTGATTAGTGTAAAAACCCTTGTTGAATTTCCCGCGTACCAAGGCCCTGACCCGCTGGCCTGTAAGAGTATAGACTCCGATCTCAGTGGCGGTATCTTCCGCGCCGAGTAACGTGAACGCGATGTCGAGTTCGTCGTTGATGCGGTCGCCGTTGGGCGTCAGGAACGGCGAATCCAACACAATCTCGGACAGCGCTTCTATGGAGGTCCCCGTGGCGAAGACTCGGACGTCGTCGCTATGGAGCTCCGCACTCGCGTCGCCAGGCTCAATCGACTGGGGCAGGTTTTCTCCCGTCAATTCCAACACCTCGCCGAGGAAGTGGGTAGTAAAATCCAACAAGGACGTGCGAAAGGTCAGCCGCAGATGCTCCTCGCCATCGGCGCGCACTACTTTATGCGAGGGAAAATACACGGCTAAAACCCCATCGGCGAAACGGACGCTGTCGGGGACTACAGCCGCTAGCGGCTGTCCAATCTCCAGCTTGGCGAACTCAGCCTCAGCTACAGTATTGAGTTTAATCGCATCAAAGCCTAGCTGACCGTCGGTGCCAAAACTAGCCGAGACGGCGTAGATAAATGTTGTCTCCTGACCTGCCGGCGCTTCGGGCACCCGGTCTCCTCTCCCAGCCAAACCTACCTCGCCAACGAGGGATTCCACAAGGAGCGGCGAGTACTCAATCGCCACGGATTTCACACGACCGAAAGTGTGAAAATCCTCGGCTACCATATTGAACTGAAGCTGCATATAACGCCGTGCATCCGGCGAGCGGAGTAACTGGCCAGAAAGGTCATAGGGCGTTGACCAGAAACTCCAGTTTTGCTCGTCGAGCTTGATCGACGATTTATCACCGGGACGATCGCCCTGGACAAAGGGCGATTTCTCCAGCGCCTTATTGTAAACCGCTTCCTCTACTTGCCGTTCCGTACCTATGTCGCTGATGATGTAGTACGCCTTCGGGGTATCGTCCCGGCCAGTGCGCGTTTCCAACACCAAGCGGATCGGCGCCTCCGGGGCCGGAATGAGTGCGCTCGAGGTTTTGCGGAACTTTTCAAACTCCCAAAAAATGCGCCCGAAATTCACCGGCGCCCCCAAGTCGATAACCGCTGTGCGATAACTAGTCTCCGGCGCAAAACCCTCGCCGTACACCTCAATCTCGCTCAGCATGTACACCTGTGCGATCAGATTGAAGGCAATGCGCAAAAAACGCAGAGTCTGCGCGGGGAAGCGGACATCTATAACGCGGTCAGAGTTGACAAAGGTGCGGGACAGTACCTGCTCTAGGGTGTGAGGCCTGTCTTCTTCGCTGAGCAGGAGAAAATCTACCGGTTCTCTGGCACCCGATATTTCATAGGCCCGGGGGAAGCGCTGCTTTCTCAAGCCTCCGCCTTCGTCCAGTCCGGTAGCTGGCGGATAGAGTACTACGCGGTTTATGGGAATGGGGAACGCAAAGTCAAACGTGTATATATCTTCCCGGCGACCCCCACCCACTACAGACCAGCGCAGCTTGGTCACCGTAGCGCGATCTCCGTCGATGACCTGAAAGGGTGCCGTGTGGTAGAGAGGCAGAATACTGGTCCAGAAACGAGGCGTCACCCCCAGTTCAAAATCGTCCCTTTTGGGTTGCTTCCCTAGCTGCCAAGTGCTGCCCAAAATCGTGGTGTATTCACCGCTGTCCGTGCGGGGGCCTGCGATGATATTCTGCTGCGGCAAGAGTTCGAGGGGCTGTAGGGCACCACTGACCGGAACTGTCTCCAAGCCGACGACGCGCTCACCTAGTTCATTCCATGGGACCCCGCCCGGTCCGAGGACCAAGGTGTGGATCTCGGCCCGTAGCGACTCAATGCCGCTCAACAACACCACCGCAACGGCAATAAAAGTAATTTTCATTCGTCCAAACTCTGGGTTGCAATCCCCGTATGTTAGATAGGGTTGCTTGTCTAGCCCTTTGGTCGAAGTGAGTCAGCAAGTGAGTGGCTTATATGTTGAGATGTAGGCGACAGAATATACAGCAGAACAACGGCGTTATAAACCCTCCGCGGTCGAGAGGAACCGCTTGGCATTGTTGATCTTCTGCCCTAAAATTGAAATTTGCCTCATAGCCGACACAGATAGCGATAATACGACATGACCAACGCCACACACACCCTGCTGTTCCCCAACCAAGTTGGCGAAGCCCTCGCCGCGCACTTTGCCGCACTCGGCGTCGGCACAATCGCCGCCTACAAGCTCTGGTGCTACCGGCACGGCCTGAGCACAGCGCTGGACAAGACGCCACAAGAGCGAGCCGCAGAGCGGGCGCTTTTTGCCTCGTTGCAGCCCTCAATAGATCCAGCCGTTAGCAAAGAGCACGACCCGCGCCGCGCCGCTCTGATCAACCGGCTGTTCAACGGCGAGCTAGAAGACGAAAAGCTCAACGACCTGCTCTCGCGGCTGCGCGTCGAACGCAGTGCGCTGGCCAGCGATCCAAGCGCCCAAAGGGCTCTCGGGGGGTTAGTGCTGCACGTCGAAAAATACGGCCACTTGTTGCGGCCCATGCCCGTGCTCAAGCGCCTCGGTGCCAACCATGCCAACACCTATATCGCCGCCTTGGGGCAGCTTGCCCGACACCACCGCGACTGGCTGCGTCCAGTGGAGGAGTGGCGGCCCGACACGGCCAAAGAGCGGCCGCAATTCCAATCGCTGGCGCGGCACCTGCTGGCTCACTACACAGTCCCCGCGCCCATGGACACCGCTTGGCTCCAAGGGCACACGGAGGCAGCCTATCAACAGCAGGAGTGGTTCAAGCACGTAGCCGGCGGTCAAAACCTGCGTACCGCAGGTGTGCCGATGAAGGTCACCAAGCGCATGGCGCATATCTTCATGCAGATGCACCATCCACACCATACCCTGCTTCAGGCGTTGCGCATGGCCCAAGTGGAGGCACTCGGCGGCGATTCCCACGTCTCTTGGTACGTAGCCGCCACGCCGCTGGGCGACTCATTGGAAAACGAGGACTTCTGGATTTCGGTCGTCCACTTCTACGTCAACAACTACCCCATGCTGCACCGCAGCTACTTCCTGCCGCTCTACGACTACATCCGTCACCAGAAGTACCTGCCACAGCAGATCACACAGCCCGACAGCACCCAAATCACAGGACCGCCGCCGCAGCCCAACTTCTGCATGAAAGGCCGCAGCGCCGCCAAGCTACTCCACCAAGTGGATCAATGGCACGAGACGTTGTCGGGAGCAGAAGACGTGCCGCTCAAGACGTGGGCGGCTACGGGTTTGGCTGATTTCCGTCTCGAAGAATACGACGCGCCGCTCAAGTGCAACCTCGTCTGGACCATCTACGAGCTCTGCACCTCGCAGCAGCTCCAAGCCGAGGGCCGCATCATGGGCCATTGCGTCTTTTCTTACACCGACCAGTGCCTTGCGGGCGACACCTCGATCTGGTCGCTGCGGGCGCTCAACGCCGACTCCGAAGAGGCCCTCGAAAAGCGCGTTCTCACCGTCGCTGTCGCCAACCGCCAACGGGCCGTCACCCAAGCCCGCGGCAAGTTCAACATGGTGCTCAATCAGCGGGAACGGCTCGAAAAGAGACGCCGTGCTGGTTCCCTATACGTGCATTTGTTGCGCGAGTCGGCACGGATTTTGGGCTTGTGGAGCGATAAGGTGGGGTTAGTGCAGAAGGGCACGTGAGCACATTTACAATTTGAAGAACAGTGTACCCATCATCGACAGCCAAGTGGTGATAACCAAGCCGATAACCAAGTTAAATTTGCCGTTGAAGTCGCGGCGTATTTCGCGTGTTGCGATTTCAATTTTGTTATCGAGACCGTCGAGTTTGCCTTCAACTTTGGCTTCAAGATTGTCAATCTTAGACTCGGTCTTGGCTTCAAGATTGTCAATCTTAGACTCGAGTTTGACCTTAAGATCGTCAATTTTAGACTCGGTCTTGGCTTCAAGATCGTCAATCTTAGACTCGGTCTTGGCTTCAAGATTGTCAATCTTAGACTCGAGTTTGACCTTAAGATCGTCGATTTCAGCCTTAAGATCGTCAATCTTAGACTCGGTCTTGGCTTCAAGATCGTCGATCTTAGACTCGAGTTTGGTACTGTTTTCGCGCACATCCGTCTCGATGAGACTTAGGCGATGGTCAATCTGCTGCAAAACATCGCGGGTAGTCAGCTCGGCAGAGGGTTGTGGTGTGGACATGTGAGTATCCTTTGGTATCGGGTTAAAGATAATCGGCTATATGTCCTATGCAAAATGCAGACCAATCGACTTAAATCATCCCGCACTCTGAACGATGGCTCTTTGTTCGGCGACGCGGTGTAGTGTGGGATAAACAGCCGTGTTGCGATTGCGCTACAGCTCGAAGTGTCGGGCATCGCGCATTTGGATAGCGATTACTCTTGGATTTTGCGCTTGCGGACGATAAAGTGGGATTTGCAGAAGGGTGCGTAGGGACAGCTTGCGCTCTGCACCGCCCCTACGGACGAGACGCGATTAATGGGATGGCGATTTGATCCGTCCCCACGACTGGGCTTCGACGCTCTTAGCCGTCTCAGAAGAGGATACCGGTTGCCAAGCAGGAGAGAATCCACCTAAGCCGTTGGTCAGATTGACCAATAGTCCACACGTCAAAGAATCCCTCGCGTAACGCGGCTCCTTTGGAAAGGTGTTACTATATATTCATCGGCGGACACAGGGCACATTAGCCGGTGAGGGGAGTTGCATTTAATAGACCACACTGAGCGTCCTAGCCAATACCTCTTCCCCTGATTCGGTCTCAGCCGCAATGCGTGCGATATAAGCCCCCGGAGGCACCAACTCACCGGTCGCATCGCGGCCATCCCAAGTGTGCTCATAGGCCCCGGCGGACAAGGCGTCGAAAAATAGCTGACGCACCCGGCGGCCAGCCAAATCGTAGATCCCAATGGAAAAATCGACCTCCTGCACCAGACGCAAGACTTGGAAAACAATGCGACTCTCTTCATTGACGCCATCCCCATTGGGCGTACACACCGCCGGCACGACCTGCATCGCGGATAAAATCCCACCCCCTGCGGCGTTGGAGAAAAAGACCCGATTGGTGTTGGTGCCAACATTCGGACTAGCATCGCCGGCAGCGACCGGCTGGGGCAAACGCCCCCCAGAGTCGATTAGGTGGCTCACCAAATCAGTGGCATATACCAGAATAGCCGTGCGAAAGGTAACGCGCAGCGGCTGGTTGTTACTCGGCGTGACCCGATTCGATGGGAAGTACAGCATCAGCCCCTGTGCATCCGCATGGACGCTGTCGGGCACTACCTCGACGAGTGGCTCCCCCAACTCGAATTTGAGCAACGTCGGTTCGGTTTGGGTCGCAATGTGCAAACCATCGAACCCAACCTGCGCGGCGCTACCAAATTCCGCCCGGATGTCATAGGTAAAAAGGGTATCGCGACCGGCTGGCACCGCGACTATACCACTTGGGGGAAATGGGTCTGCTAAAACAGCCACCTCGCCTACGGCGCGGTCGGCCAGCGGCAGAGAGTAGCTAATGGCTAAGCTCTCTATCTGAACGAGATCGGTAGAAGTGCCGCGAAAAAAGAGCTGGAAATCAAAATACTTCCTCGGTCCGGGCAGTTCGAGGGGATAGGTAAAAGTCCCGGTCGAATCAATGCGGATCGGATTCTTCCAAGTCCAGTTTTCGGCATCGTCGAGGATGGAACCGCGAAAGTCTTCCGCCAGCTTGGCATAGGCGTCTGCGGTCGTGGGCTGCTCCGAACCCGTTTCGCGATCGACGATTTCAAAATGGACCAGAGGGGTCTCGTCAGTGCCGTTGCGCAGGGTCAGGTCCATAGACGCAGCGGCAGCCGCTGTCGACAGCAGGACGCCGTCCTCTTGGCGACGCAACTTGGTGGCTTTGATGGAGAGCGTGCCGAGAATTGCTGCCGTGGGCAATTCAATGAGCTTGGAATTGTAAGTGCCCTTGGGCACGAACCCTGTGCCAAAGGCTTGGATTTCCGCTATTTCAAACGGATTGGGCGACAGGATGCGCAGTCTGATAAAGCGGATTAGCTGCACTGGAAAGTCGATTATCGTCCTCGGCTCGGGCTGCAAGTCAACGCGTTTTAAGACCTGATAGCGCGGCTCTCCTTGCTGGGTATAGTCGCGGCCATCGCTTACGGCAAGTTCAAAGGCCCTAGGGAAGTCGTCGGGAAAGGATGGACTAGGGAAGTAGATCAGGCGATTGACCGGAAAAGAAACCCCCAAGTCCAAAAAAAAGATGCGTCCAGTCTGATCGGTGCCTAGCCCTTTAAAGCGGTCGCCAGAGGAAGTCTGCTCATCGCCATCGACCAAGGCAGCGGCCGAGCCTTCGATCGCGGCGTTGTCCCAGATGTGAGCACGGCCTTCGGCGACAAAGTCCAAGGTAGGCGAGTCGCTCCAGTTGAGCGAGCGGAGGATATTGTCGGTTGCGACCAAGCCGATGGGCCGGATCAGAGCCGGGTCTTGCAGATCTACTCCCCCGGCAACCGCGGCTTGAGAATCCCAAGAAAACCCATCCTCACCAACTTTATAGCTTTCGACCTGTGCTTCAAGCGGCGCGCTCAGATAACATATTCCGCACAAAGTGAGCCTGCTCGCCAGCAGTCTCATTCCTGCGCCCAATCTGCCGGAGGCTGATACCCCCTGAACACCTCGCGCTGGAAGCGATAGGCCAGATCTATGGTCTCGACAGGTTGCTGCCTGAAGTCGAAGCGAATCGCCACGTCGCTGAGGTGAACGATAAACTCATTGATATCGCGAGGTAAGGCGGGAAACACCACATACCCCTCGACTTCCTGGCCGCTGAAAACGTCTTCGTCTGGATACATAGTGCGGGTCAGAATCTCCCTGCGCTCTTGGAAGACGCTGTAGGCATTACCCGCATATCCGAGAATCATAGAAGCATAGAATTCGAGGATATCTCTTCTGTTGAGAGGATCATACTCGCGGCCAGCCTGTTGAGAGACGAGGGTTATGCGGGTGGGGTCCAGATGCACCTTGGGATACTCGTAGTTTTTTACCTGAACCGAAAAGACAGTGTACTTGGGTGGCGTATAGGTATCGCCCAGCGGCTTCCAGTTGCCAAAGGTATATGGATTTTTGGAATTGGCACCCGCCACAGAGTAGTCGGCGAATTGACGGTTCAGTTCTTCGTCCGTCATGGGACGCAGGGAAATTTCGAGACGGTTAAAAACCGCGATAATGGTCCCGTCGTCCTCAACCGAGGCATAGGCTTGCTGGCTATTTTCGGGTGCGGGTTCGATCGGTCCTGGGAAGTAGCGACCACAACCGACCAGCAACACCAAGGCACCCAAATATGAACTCATGGCAAAGCGCTCCCCCCAGTATCCTACAAAACGCGCAAGCGGGGGAGGAAAGATATGCACACCTCTCCTCCCCCGCGGCAAAATAAAATGGAGAAATTTTACTCGTCGAAAGTAGCCTTAATTTTTCCCCAAGTACTGCCTTCGACCGCAGTGCCAGCATCGCTGCCCCGGGTGTACTCATCTACGGTAAGTAGGGTAAAGTCAGAGGCGAAATCCTGATCTCTATGCGCCCCGTTGACATCCCCAGTGACAAGCTGATGCGTCCGGGCGGCACCTTCCGCAGGTGTCGTATCGGCCTCGTTGAGCTGATAGGTGAGACCAACGGTCATTCCCGGTTGCAGGACCACGCGTTCGGTAGAGGCCTCGTCGTTTTCCAAGCTGACCCACAGCGGCATGGCGAACTCATAGCCTAAGGTGACATTGGTCGATCCGTGCGTAGCACCAGGAGGACTGAGACTGACATCGGCCTCAATATAGGCTGTGGCCCACTGCTTGGCTGGATCGGCGTCTTTGCGTAGCCAAGTCGTGCCGTTGCCGTAGGGCGTCGAATACCCGCCGGGAACCTGCACGTGCATGGTCCACTGCTGAGCGTTTACTTGGTTCGGATCGCGGTACGGGCCACCACTGTGGTCGCCGTCGGTAATGATTTCGAGGTCGTCCTCATACCATCCGTTTTCCGGATCTGTTTCGGCCGCGTGCAGCGAATCGTCCGTCACCCGCACAAAGCCAAAGATGCGGTTGTCGGGTGCCTGCGTCCAAGCGGTCCTGATGGAAACATCAATATCGCTCTTATCTGGAATCACCTGCTGTACGACCTCGCCCATTTCGTCGGGAGTGACGATGAAATTGGGATCGTACCACGCCCAATCTCCATCCTCACCATCGGCGACGTACGTCACATCCGCGGGCCATTCCAAAGCGAAATACCCGAAACCATTGGCGTTGCTGTGCGCAAAGCACATGCTCGTAGCCAACAGCAAAACGCCAAAAACAGCACAGATTCTCATGGTTAGCCTCCTTTTAGGATTAAATGGGCTGTTTTGTTGGTCAGATATGCTCGTTCTGTTCACTACTAAAACCTCCTTTTTGAAGGGTTATACCATACGCCCTTTTGCCCGTTCAAGCTATTTAATAGCATAGTGCATGTCAAAAATCTGGCTGCGCGAGCTACCCTCCATTCCGATACTCCAGTGGTACCACAGAATCCCCCACAACGAGACCTACTGGCAGAACTGGCCCACCGCGAAGACGCCTTATATCAACAGCGCCTATTGGGCGCGTACTTGGCTGCTGGTTCTCCTCGAGCTCGAACCTGTGCAATAAATTGCAAACTTCGCCCCCACCAAGCACCTCTACCTCGTCCTTATCCTCCCCCGCACAATCCTGAACCGTGGAGAAGCTATAGTGATAATGGTAGTCCTTTTGTCCGGCATCCTCTTGGGATGCGCGGAGAACCATTCTGTAGCAGCGCGGATCGCCGAGCGGATCATCGCGATCGATCAGGTGGAACGGGTCTGGGACAAGTTGCCGCAGGAGCAAAAAAAATCAAAGCAAGATGTCCTAGAGACGCTTATCAACCGCGAATTGCTGCTCATAGAAGCCAAGAATAGGGAACTGGATAAAAGCACTCAGGTCCTATCCGGCTTAGAACGCGTGCGCCGACAACGGGCCGTAGAACGCCTCATCGAAAGAGAGGTTAAAAGCCGTATAACAGTCTCTGACGCAGAGATCAGGACCTATTACGAAAACAGTGCCCTGCACACCAAGCGCGAGGTGCGGGGGCGGCATATCATGGTAAAAACAGCGGCAGAAGCGCAAACGCTCTACCAAGCGCTCCTAGATGGTGAAAATTTCGCCGAGCTAGCCCGTCGTTTTTCTCTGGACCAACAGACCGCTGATAAAGGAGGAGACCTAGGTTACTGGGACGAGTCCTTGATGATCGGCCCCGTCAGCAAGGTGCTCTTTTCCATGCCGTTGGGCGAGCTGTCTGAGCCTTTCCAAGGCAGAGAGGGCTACTTCCACATCGTGCGCGTGGAGGACGAGCGCCCGCTGTCCTATGAGTCCGTAAAAAAGAGGATCAAAGACCGGCTCTACGCCGATCGCCTTGCCGTGCGCACGGCGGAGTTGCGCACGAACACCAGAAAACAGTTCAATCTACAGCTAGTCGAAGAAACTTGGTTGCAGCTAGTAAAACTGGGCAAAACCGCCTCCCACGGCATACCCGAGTTCAACGAGGGCGAGCAGTCAGCAAAGCAGCTAATGCTCTATGAAGGGGGGCAGGTTACACTTGGACAGTACCTGCAATGGTTAGTAGCAACCCCATCCCAGCGGCGTCCCGTAACCGTAGATACCGCGAGTATTGCTCGGTACGCCAGACGCACGGCAGTCGATTCCGTACTGTTGCCGCTAGCCGCTCAGCAGGCCGGGCTAGCCGACGACGACGAGATGAAGCGCTACCTAGAAAAGCGCCAAACAGTGCTAATGATCGAAGAATTGCGCCGCCTAGAGGCCGAAGCACCACTTGTCAACGAAGCGGCTAGGCGGGCCTATTACGAGGATCATCTATCTTGGTTTACCGATCCCGATCTGCTCATCTACGAAGCCATCCTGCTCCGCCACGAAGCAGATGCACTCGACGTCGCCGAAAAAGTGCGCCAAGGAGCCGATATGTGGACTTTGGCCCAAGGTTATCCTCGCTTTCACGACGCTTGGTTCCACTATAACATTTACCACATCCACCGCGAGGAAGACGAACAACACGCCCACTCCCCGCACTCCATGTCGGCCGTGCTGGCGGCCGTCCGCAAAACCCCAGTGGAAAAAGTCGGTGGGCCTTTCTTGGTACACTTCCAGCCGCGCGAAAAAATCTGGCCGGGATACATCGTGTTTCGCACGCTGGAGCAACGCCCGGCCCGATTGCTACCTTTTGCCCATCCCGAGGTTCAGCAAACCGTAAAAAAGATGGTGCGATCGGCAAATGGCCAGCGCATTGAGGAGCGTTTTGAAGCATTTCTAAACCAACTGCGGGAGCAGTATGCAGAGCACATCGAAATATATCCCGAGAACCTCGCATCCGAATCGGCCTTATAGATTCGTTTCCACGAAAGGTATTCCATGCACATCACCAAGGTCGAAATACGCACCGTAGCTCCGCCGGTTGACCGCTTCACTTGGTCGGATGATCTGCCGGACCAGTACTCGACCAACACGGTCGTCAGGCTCTATACAGACGAGGGCGTAGCCGGCGTCTGGAACGCGACCTCCTTTGACTTCGAGCGCTACACCGCCGAATCCATACGCCACCTAGCCCCCATCCTGCTGGGCAAGGACCCGCTCTTGCGGGAACACATATGGCACGCGATCAGGCCGCGCGTCTTTCCGCTGCCGCCCCAGTCGCTGGCCGCCATCGATATTGCCTTGTGGGATTTGGCAGGCAAGGTGGCGGGACTGCCGCTCTACCAGCTACTGGGCGGAGCGCGTGACAAAATCCCCGCCTACGCCAGCACCCCGCTCTTTGAGGATGTCGAATCCTATCTACAGAATGCCGAGGAATTCATCGCCCAAGGCTTCAAGGCCATCAAGTTCCACACTTGGTGCATCCCCGAGCTAGACCTCGAACTTGCCCGCACCGTCAGAAAGCAGTACCCCGGCAACGAGGTCGCCTTCATGCTCGACGCCGAAAACAACTACGACCGCGACGGTGCCCTGCGCGTGGCCCAAGAGCTTGAAGCAATGGGCTTTACGTGGTTTGAGGCCCCGCTGCACGACTCGGACCTCGACGGCTACCGCGATCTGACGCGCCGGGTAACCATTCCAATCCTGCCGTCCGGCAACTGGTTCCAAGACCTCCACACCTTTGCCGAAGCCCTCCATTCAAAGGCGTGGGGCCGCGCCCGCACCGATGTGGCCATGATGGGCGGAATCACGCAGACCAACAAAGCGATCGCCCTCACCGAAGCGGCTGGCATGAAATGCGAGATCATGTCGTGGGGATACAGCCTCGTGTCGGCCGCCAACCTGCACCTGATGCTGGCTCGCGACAATTGCTCCTATTTCGAGCAGTCGGTTCCCTGCGAACCCTACGAATACGGAATGCAAGAAGTCATCCGCGCCCAACCCGACGGCTATGCGTACGCGCCCGCCGGGCCGGGCCTCGGCCTCGCCGTGGACTGGGAAGCTATGCAGGCGGCCACGATCCATGCGATTGTCGTCGAGTAAGGTGCTGCTGGAACGCGCAACCCGTCGAGAAGTAAACTTGGTAAACCCTTTGATAGGATATGGGCCAGTTGAGCTCATGGCTCCACCAGAGCCACAGGAGCTACCGATGGGCCAAGTGACGGATGATGAGCGAGAGAGGATCCGCGAAGAATTCCCACACGACGAAATGATGCAGGAAATTCATTTCGTCCAGCAGGTGCATTATTTAGCAACGAAGGCTCTGCGCCCAGCGGGCGTGCTGTGCCTGCGCCCGTTGCAGGTAGGGCACGGCCTCTTCCACGCGGCCCTCAGAAACCAAGGTCACACCCACCCAGAACGGAGCCTCGCCGCCCGTCGCCGCATCGGGCACCAACTCGGTCGCTGCGCGGTAGGCATCCATCGCCGCCTCCATGTCGCCTGCGGTCACCCATTCGTCGCCCTCGTTGAGCTTGTGGTAGGCCCGCGCCAGACGCACCAAGCGGCGCAGTTCCGCCACAGGCTCGGGATGATCTTCCACGCGCAGATCGAACAGGCGATCGACCCACGGCCGGCCCGTATCCTCGGCAGAGACCACGAGGATAGCCGCGGACTGGCGGCCGCGTAGGTCTCCCCCCTCGGCCTCGGCGGCTTCGAGGGCCACCAGCAGCCGCTCGGCTAGATCGCCTTCGGCGTTTTCGTAGGCGTGTGCCATAGCCGGCCACACGCTGTCTTGGTCCATCAGATTCGCTTGGACGCTGTACTGGGCCCCGGTCTGATGGCCCGCGCGCCCGTGTGGCCAGCTACATTCCCAGCAGCATCGACCATGGCCACTTGCCGCACCGCAGAGTCGGCATCTCCCGCAAGCAAAGCGGTGAGGGCCGCTGAAGCCGTCTTGCCCATGGCCATCAGTTCGAGGCCGAGCAGACCGTAGGCCGGATCAACGAGGGATTGGGTGGCCACCGCGCCAACGCCGGGACGGGCCCACAGAACGATAGGCCCCACGGAAAACCAGTGCGACTGGACGGCGACGCCGAGCTGTCCGCTGAGGGAATCGCGGGCGACTATGGAATACGTGGCTACAGGTCGCCGCCAGTCGGGTGCGTCGGCTGCGATTAGCTGGGCTGTGCCGAGGATGAGGATTAGGATAGATAGGCGCATGATTCCTCCCAAGTGTCGATGGATGGGGATTAGAAGTCATCTCATAAACGTCTGCATACGTCATTTGTGTAGGGGCGACCGTTGTTTAACAAGCCTAGGGGCTGGTGGCATCTATAGCCATCCTACATGAGTTGAAAGCATGGAACGTCTATCGGATCCGGCTCCGCTGCGTTCCCGGCCGTAAGCCAGCGGGCGAGACGTCCACGCACCCAGTTAGGATAGGACAGCCATGTGAGATGGCTTCTAGGGCTTGTCCTCTGCCAACGGCCCGGTCGGCGCTTCCTTGCTATAGAGCGACGATCCCCGCTCGTACGACACGGTCACTTCGCCATTGGCCACGTCTAGCCGCGGCACGTTGCTGTTGAACACATCGCGGTCCGGGCCGCGCATCACCGCCAACTGGGCGTCGCTCATGCCCTCGACCAATTCGCCCCAGCGGTTTTGCGGGTGGACCATCTCGCCGCCGCTGCGGTTGAAGTTGCGCGACGAATACTTGATCAGGATGCCCCGCCGCGCCATCTCGCTCTTCCAAGCCAACGCCCCGTGGGTCGTGCCGCCATCGCCGAAGAACAGCACATCGCCGGCCTGCATCTCGACGTGTTTGACCAGCCCCATATCGCGGTCGCAGGTCCGTACGCCGGGAGGTATTTTGTAGTAGGCCTTGTGGCTGCCCGGCACGCAGGCAAAACCCCCGTCGCCCGCCCGCACGTCCCGGAGCTGCCAAGTTACGGTGATTGCCTCGCAATAGCTGCGGCCGTTGTGGTACACATAGCCGCGGCTGGGGTTGAGCGGCTCGTTGGCGTCGTGCAGGGCGTGGCCGCTGGTCCCCTTGACCGAGACAAAACCTGTCGCTCCACCCATCCGCCCGCCGCTGCCGCCCATCCAGTTCAGCCGGTGCTCGACCGCCGGATGCGCGACCATGCGCCGGAACGGTTCGCAATGCGGATGAGGCAGTTCCAGCAGTCCGTGCAACAAGGGCCGCCCCGTTCCCGCCAAGCTTTTGGACCCGCGCGCCAGCTCTTCGCCGACTTGGATTTGCTCCGCAAAGCGGTCCACAGCCTCGTTGGCCGCGGCCAACCACTCCTCGTCCATCACCCCGCGCAAGACCAGATAGCCGTTGAGGTCCCAAAAGTAAAATTCCCGGTAGTCGATGCTGCTGTTGGGATCTTCTTGCAAAAGCGACGGATGGAAGACCCCGGACTCCATCCGCGTCGTCTGGCCATCGGTCGCAATCGTCGGCGGCGGAGACATGGCCTGATAGCCCGGCTTGTAGAGCGAGGCCCGCTGCACCGCATCCAATTCGGCGTGCCATTCCGGGCGCGGCTCCGCTTTGGTCTGCGGCCCAGTCCCCGCGCTGCGGATCGCGCCGCGTCCCACGAATTCGTAACTCAGCAGCCGCTGGCGTCCTTTCCCCTTCCACGGCCGCATCCCCTGCACAGTCGCCAACGCCACGATCAGCAAATCCCCCGCTTGGAGCTCCGGCTGCGAGGTAAGCCCCATATCGTCGGCCCCGGTCGCTACCTCCTCCGGCGTCGCCACATTGCCCTTGTGGCTGCACGGCACCAGCACAAAACCGCCGTCCCCCTCCCCGACATCCTCCAGCGCCCACAGCACCCGCACTCCCTCGCTGAAGCGCCGCCCGTTCTGGAAGTAGTAAGCAATGGCCGGGTCCCGAGGCTCGTTGCCGCCGACCAGCGGCGCACTCGTATCGCCGGTCTCCTCGCACCAAACTTGTGGTGCGCGGTCGAGGATAAACCCCTCGCCGACGAGCTGGTTGAGATACCACACCAACGCCGGATGCACCAACAGGTCGCGGAACGGCTCCCGCGCCTTCCCCGGCCAGCCCAGCATCCCTTCCGTCGCCCCCATGGCGTCAATCTCCCTATTGAGCCGCTCGACCTGCGGCCGAGTCAACGTCCCCGGCACGTGCAAATATCCAGCCACGTCAAAACAGTAATTCTCTTCGTTGGTCATCACATCGCGGTCCATTGGACACCTCCTTTGTCCGTTTCTCTTTGATCTATCAATACTATAACTATATAACTATTGCTCGGTGAACTTGCTTTCAATCGCGACAACGAAGCCAGTGATGTTGGTTATCTGCGTCAAGATGAATGGACGCCGCTACATCGACTCAATATATTGCCTGCCCTACTCATCGACAGGAGAACACGCCATGGCTTTGACCCCTTGGATCCGCATCGGCCAGCCCTTAGAGGCAGTCATGGCCGACTACGAGCGCATCTTCGACGCCTGGGAACAAGGCGGCATTCGCGGCCTGGTCTTTGGCCGCCTGCTGTTTACCGATGAGCAAGGCCAGTGTACCATACCCGCGTTCAAGGGCGACCTCGCGCCCTATCAAAAGCGCGGCCTCAAAGCCCAACTGCGCGACGTGCCCCGGCAACCCGACAAAGAAAAGCTCCTGCACGCCATGCTGGCCGACGCCAAAAAGCGCGGCTGGACCGTGATGATCTTCGCGCCTGCCTCCGGCACCATCGCCGCCGAGGGCCTGCCGCTGGCAGAAGACCCCTACGGCACTCAGCTACACGCTGCGTCTTGGGAGGACATCTTCGCGGCTTTCCCGGAAGCCGACGGCGGCATTGTCGATGGCTGGACCGAGTCGCCCTACGAGCTGACGTATCACCACGGCAACGCGGTTTTCCGCCCGCTCAACGACGGCCAACGTCGAGAAGCAACGGCTAGAGGCTACGACGCCGAGCGTTTGGATCGGGGACGCCACCATTTGCACCAGCGCTTCCAGTGCTTCACGCCCGCCGAAGTGAACTACTATGGAGATTACGGCGTACTCTCGGCGATGAACCTCTTCGACATCAACGAGGACGCGCTCTACTGGCTGCGCTGGCGTCGCGAAGACGGCATTCGCCAAGGCCGCGCCTTCCGCCAAGCCCTCGATGAGCTGCCGCGCCGATTGCTCTTGAGCAACGGCCCGCGCTCAGCCGTGTTTTCCGGCATGACCGCGCTCGACTTCCACGCTTGGGGCCAGATCGTGGATTTGCTGCTGGTCAAGCACTACTTCTGGCATCGCGGCTTCGACGGGATGTACGGCACAGTCGCCCGCTGGGTGCAGCAGATTCAGGCGTGGAATCCGGTGTTGAGCGAGGCGCAGTGCTGGACGGTCCTCCGCGCTTGGCTCGGCATCCGCCTGCCCGAAGTGGAGTGCCTAGCCGATATGGAACTGGGGTTTCCGCAGGCGTTTTTCGACGAGGTGGTGCAAGAAGAGACGCGCCGCGCCATCTCCGCGGTCGGCGATCCGCAAAAAATCCTGCCCTGGGTCGATACCGGGCGCATGCCCCACGGCGGCGACCCCATGACCGCCGGCGATCTCCACCGCATCCTTCAAGCCTCGGAAGCGGCCGGGCTACAGCGCTTCCTCTTCCACAATCACGCCCACCTGACCGCGGCCGAATGGGCAGTTATCTCGCGGATGTGCGGCACGGCGTGGGACGAAGACCCCGACGGCTACTGGCCTCCGGCAACGCCCAAACCCGGGACGTTTTAGGTGCCATCATTGGCAAACCTCTTCCAAGCACCACTCGTCCGGCCCAGGCCCAGTATGGCAAATCATCTCGGCGATTTGCCCGCGCATTGAAGCAAGCCGGTCCTGACAATCGGGACGGCCAGCCACGTTTTTCATTTCACCCGGGAACCCCTTCTCGTTTAAAATAATCAAACAGCGGGTCTGGATATTCGCCCAAATAACGGTAGGTACACCAGAAGTCGGTGAACCCGTGTTGCGGCAGGTGGTCATCGCCCAAATGCCACGGTCCAACGATGCCACAGCGATACCCGACCGCTTTCAGCACATCCCCGATTGTAATGCAGTTATCCGGCAGATAGGAACCGAACTCTCCCTTTCTGCCGGGGCCGTAATTGCGCAGTTGCAGGTGGGCATAGCGGATAAAGGCCCGTCAACCAACTCGCGCGTGCAGGCGAACACACCGGCGAAGCGCAGTACGCGTTCTCAAAGCAAACGCCATGCGCCGCCAACTCATCGAGGTGTGGCGTCTGAACCATAGGACTACCCGCGAATCCGCCCGCGTCCCATCGCATCTGGTCACACATAATCAGCACTATATTCGGGCGTGGGTTCATCACACTCTGAGTCTCTGGCGTTTACCGGTGTACATAGGTATAATAGGTCCCCTCCGCACGGCTAGCGAATCTTCCCATACACCAATACACAGGATCGAATCATGACCAAAAAACAACGTCCCATCCGCGTCGGCGTAGTCGGCGTCGGTCGCGGCCGCTCCTTCATGCAGGCGGCTGCGGCGACCGGCATGGAACTGGTCGCCATTTGCGATATATGGGAAGAGCGCCTCCTTGCAGAAGGCAAGGCGCTCAACGTGCCGACATTTGTCGATTACCGCGAATTCCTCGGCTGCGACATGGACGCGGTCGTGCTAGCCAACTACTTCCACCAGCACACGCCCTTTGCCATCAAAGCGCTCAACGCCGGCAAACACGTAATGAGCGAAACCGCAGCCTGCCACACCTTGGGCGAAGGCGTGGCGCTGGCGCGAGCGGTCGAGAAAAGCGGCAAGACCTACATGTTCGCCGAGAACTACCCCTATATGGTCTTCAACCAAGAGATGAAGCGGCTCTACCAACAAGGCCGCGTCGGCGAGTTCAAATACGGCGAGGGCGAATACGTCCACCCCGACCCACCCGAAGTGAAACTGGCGCGTAGCTGCGGGCGCGACCACTGGCGCAACTGGATCCCGGCCACCTACTACTGCACCCATTCCATCGCCCCAGTCATGTACATCACCGACACCCGGCCCGTAAAAGTGAACGGCTTTGTCATCCCCTTTGACTTTGCGGACCCCACCCAAACGCTGCACATGAACCGCAGTGACACTGCCGCAGTAATCATCTGTCGGATGGATAACGACGCGGTGATGAAATCGCTACACGGCGCTCTGCGCGGGCACGGCAACTACGTCCGCATCCACGGCAACAAGGGCGTGATGGAAAACTGCCGCCACGGCGACAAACAGCGGCTGCGCGTGTGGTACGAACCGTGGGAAAAGCGCCAGAGCGATCCAGTCGAAACCGTGTACAGTCCCAACTTCCCCGCACATCATGCCCAAGCCACGCGCACCGGCCACGGTGGCGGCGACTTCTTCACCAGCTACCAATTTGCCGCGGCCATCCGCACCAGCGAGCCGCCCTATCTCGACGTGTACCGCGGCATCGACATGAGCATCGCCGGAATCCAAGCGTGGCGTTCGGTGCTGAACGATTCGGCACCAATGGAAGTACCCGATTTCCGCCGCGAGTCCGTGCGCAGAAAATACGCCAAAGACGACTGGTCGCCCGACCCCGAGCGCAAAAAGAAAGGACAGCCGCCGAGCAGTATCTTGGGTACAATCGAACCAGACGCCGCAGCGGAAAAGCTGGCGAGCAAAATCTGGGCAGCACAGGGTTATCGCGGCGATTGATTCTTCACAAAGCGCTCTTGGGACGCTCCTTGGTTGGATCGAAGAACGGCACCCGCACCACCTCAGCATCCACCATGCCGTCCTTTGGCAACTGGACCTTCACTTGAGTACCCCTGCTCCAGTGCGACCGCGGCATGACAGCCAGCGCTATGTTCGACCCCACATTCTCAAAAATCCATCGCCGGCGGTCCATCGTAGCCAATGCTCTGCCACCCGGCGACATCGCCGCCTCTGAGGCGATAGGGATGCGGATACAGCTTGAGCGTGCGGTCCGCAAACGGCAGGGACACCCGCTCGTGTCCTCGATGAGCCGAGCGCACCAAGGCGATGGCCACTTCGAGCGCGTGGCGGTAGTCGTCGCCGCTGCTATACGGCTCAGTGCCGTCCCGATGGGCGTTCATTAGGCGCTCAATCGTATAGGTAAAAGAGTCGGCCGCTGGCTGATCCAAAAAGTCGGGATATACTGGAGAAGCCGCCGCGCCGGTCCCCTCGATCAACACGGGCTGCTGGCGCGTTAAAAAGACCTGCCCGCATTCGCCGACAACCGAGATAAAGGTCGGCACACGACCATCCGGCTCAGGGGCGACGACCTCGCAGACGATGCCACCGCTCAGGCCCAAGCGGCCATACGCAGGCACATCCCCCTCCTCTACGGGTGCGCCTTCCGCCACGTACCCCGACACCGCCGGCAAGGTGTACCCTTCCACCCATTCCACGTCCATACCAGTGAGGATGCGCAAGGCCGCGATCTGCACGCAACCGCCGCCCGACACCTCGGTCGGCAACCCGCCCGGGATCGCCGCCGCGGTCAACCGGCCAATATGCCCCTGCCGCACCCACTCGACCACCTCGGGCATATACGGAGTCGCCCATCCGGCCTGAGCGCAGCCGAATAACGCACCGTGCTCCCGGCAGATGCGGATCATTTCATCGGCCTCGTGGAGCTGGTGAGAAATCGGCTTCTCACAGGAGACGACCCGCACCCCAGCGCGAGCGCAGGCCGTAACACAGGGGTAGTTCTGGCCCACCGGAACCACAGCGGAGACGATGTCGGGCACTTCGGCCGCCAAGAGGCTGTCGAGATCGTCGTACACCTTCTCCACTCCGTAGCGCCGGGCCATGGCGTCCCGCCGCTCTCTGGCGCGATCGACGAGGCCGACAATCTCACAGTTGGGATGGGCGGCGTAGGCGTGCGTGTAATAGCCCCCCCACGTGCCGGCCGCGCCGACGACGGCCACTCGGTATTGTTCATTAGTCATTGTTAGCCTCTTAATTGACGGGGATAGGGATCGCGGTTATATTTTTGCGCGGAGAATGGATGATGCAGAATCTCGCTGATCGCCACTATTATTATACCCCGCTTCATAGACAAGGGTAGTACATCCGCTTTATCGTCTCAACCGCATTTACAAGCCCCTGATTACAGGGGCTTTTTTTATGCCCATAAGGAAACGCAATGAACATCATACCCGATCTTGAATTTCGCGGCTTGATCCACCAAGTCACCGACCTCAACGGCCTCGCCGAACGCCTCGCTACCGGGCCGATCGTGCTCTACAATGGCTTCGATCCGACCGCCGACAGCCTGACTGTGGGCAACCTCGTGCCGATCCTGCTCCTGCGCCGCTTCCAGCTCGCCGGTCACAAGGTCATCGCCCTCGCTGGCGGCGGCACCGGCCTGATTGGCGATCCAGGCGGCAAAACCAAGGAACGCCAGCTCAATGCCAGCGACGTCGTGGCCGAGTGGACTCAGAAGGTCAAAGCCCAGCTAGAGCGTTTCCTCGCATTCGATGGCCCCAACCCCGCGATCATGGTCGATAACCACGACTGGCTCGGCCAATTCTCGGCCATCGACTTTATGCGCCACGTCGGCAAGCACTTTCCAGTCCCCTACATGCTGGCCAAGGACTCGGTCGCCTCGCGCCTAGAAACGGGCATTTCCTATACCGAGTTCAGCTACATGGCACTACAGGCGTACGACTTCTTGGCCCTCAACGAAAAATACGGCTGCGAGTTGCAGACCGGCGGCTCTGACCAGTGGGGCAATATCACCGCTGGCACCGATCTGATCCGCCGCGCGGCCGGCAACCGAGCCTTTGGCCTGACTTGCCCGCTCGTAACCAAAGCAGACGGCACCAAATTCGGCAAAACCGAGGCGGGCACCGTCTGGCTCGACTCCGCTAAAACCTCGCCCTACCAGTTTTACCAATTCTGGATCAACGCCGAGGATCAGCAGGTCATCGACTACCTGAAGACGTACACCTTCTTGGAGCAAGACGCGATTCTCCAGCTCGCCGAGGCCGTCCGCGATCAGCCTGCCCAGCGCGAGGCCCAGCGCACCCTCGCCACTGAAACAACGACTATCGTACACGGAGCCGACGCTGCTCGCCGGGCCGAACGCATCTCGGACGCGCTCTTTTACGGGAAATTTCAGGAACTATCCGAGGAGGAAATCCTCGAAGGCTTTGACGACGTGCCAACGCACGCGATGGGTCCGGGGGAATTAGGGCTAGTCGATCTGCTCGTCGCGGCCGGCGTCTCGCCCTCCAAGCGCCAAGCCCGCCAAGATGTGCAAAACGGCTCCATATACATCAACGGCACCCGCTGCACGGACCTGGCGCGGAGCATGCGGTGCCAAGAGGGCCTACACGGCAAGTACTTGATCGTGCGCCGAGGTAAGAAGCAGTACACACTCGTCTGCTGAGCTACTCAGACCGCAAATGCGCTAAGGATCGCTCAAAGTCCTGCGTAAAAGTGCGCTGAACGCGCCCGGCTTTGGCCGCTAAATCCGCCACCTTGTCGGGCTCTAAATCCGCGGCGTATGCGTGGCGAAACAGATGGCGGAATCGCCGCAATTCATCTAGGTCGGAAGCAGTCTCTGCGGCCAGAAGTGCCGGGCGGATGCCCGCGATTTCTAGCTGCATTCGCCGGATCAGTTCTGCGCGATGCTGAATCCCTTCGATTCGACTCTCAAAGAATCGCGCAACTTCCTCGAACAACTGCTCAAACGCGCCATAGAGATTGTGGAGCTGGTATCCCATGCTGTCCACCCCTTCGGCACTACGGGTAAACGCGCCTAGGCGTTCCTCAATGCGACCGTTGATGCGACTGATGTCTCGTAAACGCGCTCGTAGTTCCGCTTCGAGTCCATAGACCTCGACTCCAGACTGCGCAAAGGATTGGGGGAAGGATGCTGGTCGAGGTCGATTACGTCCACCTCTTTGCCGGACGACTCGCGCCAAGAATCTGGCGACCGCAGCGAGCCCACAATGTACGCCGCCTCAATTCCGAGAGGCTTCCGCAGTTCCAATAGGGTGCGACGAACACCGGCGAGCAACTCGGCTTGCTCGGCCGCTAGCTTCTGGCGGCGCGCCCTTATGGCTTCGTCGAGAATGCTGGTGTCGAACACGCTTGCTCACTCCCACTCCACAGTGCCCGGCGGCTTGTGGGTAATGTCGTAGAAGACCGCTTCAATCCCCGCTAGCGCCAACAGCCGCTGGCACACGTCGTCCAAAAACGCTTGTGGCAATGGGCAAAAGCGCGCGGTCATAAAGTCGGAAGTCGCTATCGGCCGCAGCACCACGCTCTCTTGCACTCCATCCGACGACAGCGGCAGGAGCACTGTCGGCATCTGGGTTACTTCCTCCATCAGCTCGTGGCGTTCCAGCGCCTCCATGCTGATGGCATCGGCCCGACGCAGGAGATCGAGCCGGTCGCGGGTCAAATATCCCGCTTTGATGTTTTGCTGCGGCCGCGGCGTCGGCCCCAGCAAGTAGATCACCCGATTGATCGACGGGAAGTGATTAGTCAGCTCAGTGGACAGGGCCTCCAGCGTTTTCCATTCGCGCTGACCAGTGACCACCGCTGGATGCGCGTAGGTGCGCCCATCGCCCTGCACGCCGACGCTGCGCAACGGCAACACATCAAGCACCAGACCAAATGTCTCCGCCACCTGCTGAGCCTCGGCGATTGTTTCGCGAGCTAAGTCGCCACCGGCATTCTCTGCGTCTCGCCCCTCGCTGCACAAGACCCGGACCGCCAGCCCCGGCCCTGGGAACGGATGCCGCCAAACCAAATGGTGCGGCAAGCCGAGCGTCTCTCCCAAGGTGCGCGCCTCATCCTTGTAGAGCTGGTCCAGCGGCTCGACTACCTTGCCCGCGGCCAAGAGCTGATCGATGACGCCGACGCGGTTGTGATGAGTCTTGATGACCGCTGAGTTTTCCGTGCCGCCGGACTCGATGGTATCCGTGTAGAGCGTCCCTTGGCCCAACAACCACTCGTCCGGGTCCAGCGCCAGCGCCGCCAGCGCCCGGTCGCGGACGCGGATGAACTCCTCGCCGATCCGCCGCCGCTTTTCTTCCGGGTCGGCAATTCCTTCGGTGGCGGCGAGGAATTCCGCGCTGGCATCGACAACCTCCAGATTGTGCAGGCCGGCCCCCTTCATCAGCTGCTCGACCAGCGCGGTCTCGCCCTCGCGCATAAAGCCGTTGTCAATGTGCAAGCCCAGCACCCGCTCGGCACCCAAGGCGCGGTTGAGCAGGAGAAACGCCACCGACGAATCAACCCCGCCGCTGACGAACAAAAAGACGTTGCGCCCCTTCGCCTGCTTTTGAATCCGCGCTATGGCCTGCTCGGCGTAGCGCTCCATCGTCCAGTTTTGCGCTGCGCCACACAGCGCGGCAAAGTTGTCGAGGATGTCCATGCCCCGGACAGTGTGGGTTACTTCTGGATGGAACTGCAAGCCGTATATCTTGCGCTCGGCATTGCCCATGGCCGCCACCGGGCAAGCCTCGGTCGCGCCCAAGACGGCAAACCCGGGCGGCAGGGCTGCGACGTGGTCGCGATGGCTCATCCACACCCGCTCGCGTGCGTCTAACCCGGCCAGTACGCCCTCGGCCTTGTGGACGTGCAGATAGGCCGCGCCAAACTCGTGGATCGCCCCCCGCTCAACTTGGCCGCCCAAGCGGTGGCAGAGCAGTTGGTGGCCGTAGCACAAGCCCAGCATCGGCTTGTCCATCGCCAAAATATCGGGATTGTACGCCGGGGCTTGCGGGTCGTAGACACTGGCCGGTCCGCCCGACAGAATCAGCCCGTCGGCGTCTTGCAAATCGGCGACTTCTGTCTCTGGCGAGCGGATCTCAGCATGGACGCGGAGGCGGCGCAGGCGATTGGCGATCAGGTGGGCGTACTGCCCTCCGAAGTCGAGGACGACGATGCTCAAGGTTTACACCTGCCCTTTCAGGCTACCTCTACTATATTCCTTGCGGTAGCAGCAGCTTTTTCTGCTCCACCGAGCAGCCCCATCGCAACTAGAACAAATGATGATATTCGGATCATGATTTCTTCCCGCAGTTGGTTAATGAGTGGTAAATAGTACGTAAAGGGGCTTTAAGTACATAGTCAAGGCGCGTTGGCTTTTTCGCTGTTAGTAAACGGACTGATAGGATGCGAGCGAACCGCCAGACTATATTTGATTTGATCGCATGACTTCCACACCCACCCCATCCGCACGCCTGCGTCCCGAGTTGGGCCTAATCGGCACCATTGCCCTCGGCTTGGGTTCGATCGTCGGCACCGGCGTCTTTGTCAGTATTGGGATTGGCGCTGGCATCGCTGGCCCGGCGGTCCTCGTCGCCATTGCCATCGCGGCGCTGGTCGCCCTCTGCAACGGCCTGTCTAGCGCCCAGCTAGCCGCCAGCCATCCGCTCAGCGGCGGCACCTACCAGTACGGCTATGAGTACGCTTCACCAGCCATCGGCTTTACCGCCGGGTGGATGTTCATCTGCGCCAAGAGCGCGACTGCGGCCACTGCGGCACTCGGACTAGCCGGCTACCTGCTCAACTCGCTAGATCAGGCCGCATCTATTACCCCGGGTGCCTTGGCCGCCGTGCTGGCACTCACCCTCATCGCCCTCTTGGGCATCAACCGCACCAACAAGGTCAACATCGCCATCGTCGCCGCGACGCTTTGCTCGCTACTCGCCTTCGTCATCGCCGGTACGCCTAGCGCCCTGCACAACCTGCACCTGACCCCTTTCTTGGGGGACCAAAGCGGGTCGGCCCTGTTGCAAGCCAGCGCCCTGATGTTCGTTGCCTATACAGGCTACGGTCGCATCGCCACGCTCGGCGAAGAAGTGCGCCAACCCCGCCAGACGATCCCCCGCGCCATCGTCGCCGCGCTGCTCATCGCCATGATGTTCTACATCGGCGTCGGTGCCATCGCCATAGCCTCCGTAGGGTCGGAGGCATTTTACGCGGCCACGATGGAGAAAGCCGCTCCCCTAAAGGTCATCGCCGAGAACTTTGGTGCGCCCGGCGTCTCTTGGCTCCTAGCCTTGGGAGCGATCACCGCTATGGCCGGGGTACTGCTCAACCTAATCCTCGGTCTATCGCGGGTCCTGCTCGCTATGGGCCGCCGCGGGGATATGCCCCGGGTGCTTGCCCGTCTCAATCGGGCTCAGACTACGCCCTCTATTGCCGTGGTGGTCGTCGGGCTGGCCATCGCCGGGCTGGTCCTCATAGGCAACATCAAGACCACTTGGTCCTTTAGCGCCTTCACCATTCTGGTCTATTACGCCATCACCAACTTCTGCGCCCTGCGCTTGCCAGCCGCCCAACGGCTCTACCCCCGGTGGATAGCCATAGTGGGCCTAATCGCCTGTCTCGGATTGGCGTTTTTCGTCGAGCGCACGATCTGGCTCAGCGGGTTGGGGCTGCTCTTGCTCGGCTGGTGTTGGCACCGCGTGGCGAAAGCCTAGGTGGCCAATGAGCGCCCGGAACGAACGGACGCGCTCTTGTTGTCCCTAACACTGATTTACGTCCGGGGTCTATTAGATGAAGTAGCAGCGTTAGTGTATTTTTGACGCCGCGGCCCGATCCCTCACCAACAGCGTCGGCCGCTGCCAGCGGGCATCGTCGCGTACGGGATGGTCGCAGTTGTAGTGGACGCCGCGGCTTTCCAAGCGCTGCCGCGCCGAGCGGGCAATGAGCTGAGCCACGGTCGCCAAGCTGCGTAGCTGGACAAGCTCGGCGTCGAGCCGCTGACTGCTGTACAACGCTTCAACTTCTCGCGCCAGCCGCTCCGTCTCCTGCTGAGCCTGCGCCAAGCCGCAGTCGCTGCGCACGATCCCCACTTCGTCCCACATCAAGCGCCGCAGCCACTCCCGCCGCTCCTCCAGCTCAGCAGGCGCAACAGCATCACCCGCCTGCTCCATCTCGAACCGACCCCCAGCCACGGGCGCGACAGCACGGGCGTACTCGGCCGCACGGCGCGCAAAAACCAACCCTTCCAACAGCGAATTACTCGCCAGCCGATTGGCCCCTTGAAACCCACTCATAGCCACCTCGCCGGCCGCGTATAGACCCGCGATATCCGTCTGGCCGTGCGCGTCCGTCCACACCCCACCGCAACTATAGTGGGCCGCCGGCACCACCGGGATCGGCGTCTTGGTCATTTCTACTCCCATCCCCAGACAATGCCGATAGATGTTGGGAAAGCGGCGGCGGGTCTGGTCGGCATCTTGGCCGGTGACATCCAAATAGACGCACTCGGCACCGCTTTGCTGCATCTGCGCGACAATGGCCCGCGACACCACATCGCGCGTCTGCAACGGATCGGTGAACGCCGCGCCGCGCTCGTCGATCAGCACGGCACCAAACCCGCGCAAAGCCTCGGTAATCAAGAACGATGGGCGCCCCGGATCGTAGAG
Organism: Candidatus Latescibacterota bacterium; assembly: GCA_965200315.1. GTDB lineage: Bacteria > Latescibacterota > UBA2968 > UBA8231 > UBA8231. Next base: position 5,260,333 of record OZ241362.1, on the reverse strand, counting down.
CATGGTCGGGTGGAACTGCATAAACTCCATGTTGCCCACCCTCGCGCCAGCCCGCCACGCCATAGCGACCCCATCGCCAGAAGCTACGCGCGGATTGGTGGTGTGCAAAAAAGCCTGCCCACAGCCACCCGTGGCCAGCAGCGTAACCGGCGCCATTGCAGCGATGGGATCGGCTTGCTGCGAATCCAATACCCAAGCCCCGAGACAACGCCGTTGCTCATCTACGATTAAGTCTATAGCCAGATGGTGATCGTACAAGGTCACTTGCGGCAGTGCTTGCACGGCTGAGACCAAGGCTCGCGTAACTTCGCGGCCGGTCGTGTCGTCCGCGTGTACGACCCGCGCATGGGCATGGCCCCCTTCGCGCCCCAGCGCCAACACCCTAGGCCGCGCTTGGTTGAACTCCGCACCAATTGCCAGCAATTCGGCCACCACCTCCGGCCCTTCGGCCACCACCCCTTCGACGACCGTGCGGTCGCACAGGCCCGCGCCTGCCGCGAGCGTGTCCTGTGTGTGGCTAGCGACTGAATCAGCCGCATCCATGGCGGCGGCAATGCCCCCTTGCGCGTATTGCGTATTGGACTCGCGCCGCTCGTGCTTGGTCACTACGGCTACGGAGCCGTGCTGAGCAGCCTTGAGAGCAAAGAACAAACCGGCAATACCGCTGCCGAGAACGAGATAATCCGCCTCGATTTTCATTTGATAAAAATCATCTTATTAGCGCGGGAGATCGGCCCGACGCGCAATATATAATAATACATGCCGCTGGCCACGCGCTCGCCCCGCTCGTCGCGGCCATCCCAAGAAGTGCTGTACAACCCCGGCGCCGCCAGCCCCTCCACCAAGTGCCGCACCAAACCGCCGGTCAAGGTGCGGACTTCCAGCTCGACCATGGTCTGGCCAGCGACAATGGGGTCGTTGATCCCAATCTGATAGTCGATTTGCGTACCCACGTTGAACGGGTTGGGGTAATTCTGCCCCAAGGCAAAGTCCAATGGCATGCGCGGGTCGAAGTTGAGGAAGGGCCGCCAGTTGACATCGCCGCTGATCCGGGCTGCAATCCAGCTCTCGTCCTCGTTCCCCCACCAATTGTTAATTGCCTGCAACGGTTGATTTGTTTGGTTGTCGATCAATTGCTCACCCTCTTGGACGCCGTTCAAAACCAGCCGTGTCGGTACCACGCTCCCCTCCATCCGCAGGGCCAACGCATTGCGGAAAAATCGATTGCGCACAATGCGCGGGCGCGCATTTCTAGTCCAAAGGCCAACTTCGTGATTGTACAGCACGTTGCCCTCAATTTCGACTTCTCGCGTCTCCACACAGTAAATCCCAATCCCACCGGTAAACGAATTGCCCGCCACCTTGCCGCTGGTCCCCCGCCCCAAGACCAAGTTGGCTTCCTCAGGCGCACCCGAGCCGTTGGTGTTGAAACGGGTATCGAGCAACGACAAAAATCCGCCCTCGCGCCAGAGGCCAGCGCGGCCATTGTCGCGTAGTTCAGCTTGGTTTATCCGCGTCAAGCCTGGGCCAGCGATCCAAATCCCCACTCCACCTGCTTCCTCGACGTGTACGCGCTCGAAGAGAATCTCCTCTTCGACCTTTTCTAAGCGAATGCCGTCCGCACTGGGGTGGCGGATCGTCACATCTTCCAAGGTAATAGTGTGGCCGATTTCCTCGGACAATAGGCCATAGTGGGCATGGTCGATGAAGACGCTGCGCAAATAGGCCGTGGCAGTGGGGTGCAGCACGATGCCGTGCCAATCTCCAGGCTGCGGGTCGGCGGCGGCCGAGTGGAAGGCGGTTTGCCCCTGCCCCGAAACGCCGATGAAGAGATCGCCGTACACTATCAGTTCCACGCGGGCCGTATCCGCACCCGCAGCCAGCGCGTCCGGCCCCACCTGCACCTGCGCACCAGCGCTGACATCGAGGTGCCCGCCGGGCAAAACGGTCACGTCGCCGACGATTTCAATGCGGTCGCGCCAGATTTCCATGTCGGCAATCGGACCGGCGCGACGGCGGTCTTGCAGCTTCAGATCGGCCACCATCCGATCGCCCGCACGGCGGATATTAGTCACGCTAATCCCCGTCGTGGACGCCGGGTTGGACGCGGCCCAGAAGTCGGTAAATTGCTCGCCGTCAAACACGTCGGTGGCGTCTCCAAGGTTGCCGCCAAAATCCGTGCGATAGCGCACATCGTGCGCCCAAAAGTCGAGGTTGTCGCGACCATTAAACGGGGCTGTCGCGCGGCCTAAGGGGAAGCCCGCATCCCTAAAAAGCCCATCGGCACACACTAAGTCCACCTGTTTGATGGCTTCCATATTATTGCCGTAGCGAGTGGGATTTATGCGCCAGATCAGCAAGCCTTCACCGGGCAGATTGCGCTCGTAGTAGCTGTGCTGCCGGCTGCGGAACTCCACGAGAAAAAAGTGCTCGGCGGGCGCGGGCGCGGGCAGCAAATACACATCGCCACCCGCGTTGACATCGGCAAAAACCACGTCGTTTTGGTCCTCGCTCAGCACTTTGAGCTGTTGGTTGTTTACCCCCAGCCAGCCGAGTTGCCCCAAACTCCACGCGCAGAAGGGGTTGGGGCCATCTACCTCGCCCCAGCCGCGATTGCCGTGCCCCATCAAGCCCCAATAGCCAATGCCCCCCGAGTCGTGGTCCGGCTCGGATCCAAGATCGCGGTCGTACAGGTCGGGCAGGCCGATAACGTGCCCAAACTCGTGGGCCATGCTGCCTACGGACTCGACAAAAGACCGGCCGCGCTGGACAGCACCTTTGTTCGAGCCGACCCGGATGAAACCGCCGCGGAGGGCGCGGTCTTGGCTCACAAAATCGTTGCCCAATCCGAGCCGAGCAATACCTGTGGCCTCTTCGACGATAAAGCCCGTTGGGGTCGAGGCCGAGATGATAAAAATAAAATCCACGTACCCATCGTCGTCGCCGGAGTTGGGCACCCCGTCGGGGCCGTCGTTGTCGTAGCGGCTAAAGTCCACGTCGGCATCAACGGCCTGAATTATCTCGCGGGCAAAGCGACCATACCCGCCTTCTGCGCCCGCGTACACCGCGGCATTGCTGCGGGACGCGTACCAGCGGGGCAGCACCTCGCCGGTGAGTTCAAACTGCCCGCGCGACATCTCGCGGAAGAAGTGGGTTAGGCTGCCCGGCTGCTCGGCGAAAATCTTCGCCGCAAAAGACGGGACCGCACGGCCCAAGCCGCCTTCATCAGCAAAATGCGCGAAGATGGTCAGGGCGTGGATGTGCCCGGTTGAGGGGACGACGTCTTGCAGGGGGGCCGCGCCGACTTCTGCGGCGATGAGGGCGACGAGGGCGACGAGGGCGATTTTGGCAACGAATTTAAGCATCAAACTCAGGTGGGGCGGATTAAGCGGCTTGCTTTTCGAGTAAAAACAAGAATTCGCGATTCGCCTCGCTTGCATCGCGCGTCCATTCATACGTCCACTTCATTCCCGCCATGACGTTCTTCTTGTATTCGATCTCGACCACGTCTAAAAGCCTGCCGTGCCTTCTCAGGACGTCGTCCAATTCTCGGGCTGTTGCCCGGCCGCCCGAACTATAGGACAGGATCGTCCAACGCGCTGGATGTCGCCATTAGGCTGTCCTCCGTAGTGCTGAGTGAACCACCCATCCACTGGCGGCATGGCATTGAGGTGATCGATAAGCGATTGGTATTCCTCGCGTTTCTTCTTGTTGAGCAGATAGCACGAGCCAAACACTTTGGACCACGCGGCAATGTCGTTGCAGATAACCGTATAGCCACGCTGAACGAGGGCCTGCGATACGCGCGTCGTGCCAGAAAACCCATCCAAAATGGTCTTAGCTCCCACTTTTTCAACCATCTGCAAGATGTGTGGGAGCAGCTTCAACTTGGACCCGGCGTACTTGATGCCCTCTGTGTGAGGGACCTCTACGACGATATCGCCAAAGAGCGGCAGTTGCGTCATGTTGCTATCCCCGATCCGCGCTGCAATCGCGCCATATCTTTTTTAATTTCTGCCAAGGCCGCTGTGTGTCCAGTCAGGGACGACACCAGTGCATGAGAAAATAGCTTGACGAGTAACGGGTTGTATGAATAGTCGATCCATCCTCGAGTGATGCTCTCGAAATAGCTCAATCCATTCTTGGTGTGAGTCCATAGGCCGCGTTGCAGAGCGTTTGCCGTGGCATCGCCATAGCGCAAATGTAGTCTCCAGCGATATTGTAAAAGCGATATACAGGGTGCTTTCTGCCTTTTCCTCCCACCTCTTTCGCAATGTGAGCAGTTTCACTCATTGCACGGTTGTAGTCGAATACGAGAATGTTATATCGTTGATGCTCTTCGTCGTAGATAAGCGGCAGTACGTTAATATTGCGAAACTCAACAAATGCAGGGTCTTGCAAAATTTTTGCACCGCCATGCGCCCCTTTACTTCAGGCCCCTCTTTTTCTAACCGCGGAAACATGCGGAAGTTCTTGTCGGTGGAAAGCTGAAGAGGACCATCCCCGTACGCCTTAAGGCTGACCGGAAACTCAGCTTTGGTAACTTCGTTGATGATCTTAATATCCTCCTCTTTTGATTTGCTCGATAAAGATCTTTGCCGACGTGAATAGAACGGAAATCGTACATGTATTGATCGATGAATTCGGCAATTGCTATCTCTGCCAAGTCGCCGTGTGTTTTGTTCCCAATAAGACGCATGGTAAAGACATTGCTGAGCGTGGTCGCGATCAAATCTGGGTGTTTGCTGATTAACAGCTTCAGGCGATCAGTGAAGTCTTTATAGGGGTCGGGACCGTTCATGCGGATGCTTTAACTGCTGGAAACGTTAATAGATATAAAGACTTCTACCGGGGGCATGTTTCAAATTATCTGCGCCGCTAGCGCTTGTCAATATGGCCTCGGGTCCAGTCGATCTGGACTCCGCTGTAGTGCCTCAACTGCTGGTCGCGCTGGATGCGGTAGCGGACGCTCAGCCGCCAGCCGCGATAGGCGATCTCCACCAGCGCGTAGCCGCGCCAGCCCGTGCCGTAGAGCGAGCGAATGCTCACGGCCCCGGGCAGAGCCACCTCGTATTCGTAAATCCGCGTCCAGTACGAGTCCGTGCGGAAGCGGCTCACGTGTAAGGTCAGCCAGCGCACCTTAAACCGCACGCTGCCCAACAGGCCCCACTCGGCGCGGTTGGCGCGGTGCCAGCGCACCCATTCGCCGCGCCAGCGCCACGGCCCCCGGTCCACGTCTAGCCGCCACTTGTGGCTGCGCTCTTGAGTCAATCGCTCGTCCGTCCAGTAGGGCCGCAGGCGTCGTTGCCACTGCCCGCGCACCGCCCAGACGTGGCCCAACCGCCGCCGCAGTTCGCCCCCCCAAGTCGCATACGTGGCCGGCACTGGTATGAAGTAGGAGCGCGCGGGCCGGCGGTACACATCCACGTAGCCGTGCCAGCCCCGCCCGCGGACCTCGGCGACGACGCCCTGTTCGTTCTGCATCGCCGAGGTCCCTGAAGCTGCGCCAAAGAAGCTGTGGAATCCCGGCGCATAGTAGCGGCCCAGCGTCCGCATGCGCAGCCCCCCATACCGCACTCGCAGGGCCCCGACCATCCCCCAGTGCCCCACCCCATCGCCAGCCAACGCCAACGCCGCACGGCCCCGCTCCCAATCCACGCGCACGTCCACGGCCCCCATGCGCTGCTCGTCGCCGACAAAGCCCCAAGGCGTCCGCCCATTCCGGCGCAAGTCAATATGGTGAGAAAAGTCCAAGGCCAGCAGGGATGTGCCCGCCTGCCAATGCTCGCCGCGCCAGTGCAGCCGGCCGCCGCCAGCGCGGAGGCCCAGCAGGTCGCGGCCAGCCACCTCGGTCGCGGTCACGTGATAGCCGCTCTCGGGCAGCGACCGCACCTGCCCCTGTTCGTCCAAGCGTCCATCCCGCCGCGCCCAACCCCCAATCAGCATCCCACTCCACGCCTGCCCCTCGTAGCGCCACGCCGCCCCGCGCAGGGCGTGATTCTCCCCGCTGGAGCGATACCCCAAGCGCTTGCTGTCTCCCGCCGGCATCCTCGGCGCAATACTCCCGCGTCGGTTGCGCCCAAACACCAAGCCCGCACCCGTGCCGGGCCGCAGGTCACCGACGACCCATTCGGACCGCCGCCTCTGCACCGCGTAGTAAAACGTCCTAAAATCGCTCCACCCGGACTCGCCTCGATCGCGCTCGGCCAAGCCAAAAAACGCCTGTCCGCTAACCGGCGCGACCTCCACCCGCTGATACAACTGCCACTGCTCCTGAGCCGCTTCGGCCCCGCGCACCCGCCACCGCACGGCTGCCGCGTCCAGCCCTCCCAAGTCGTCCAACCGCTGCTCCAAATAGCCCGCGTCCTCTTCACCCAAATCCTCTTGTGCCCACACCGGGCCGACCAATACCAACACCCACAGTCGCCACATAGTCCTTCCTCCTTTGTCTGGACTCTTGCAACGATTGTGCCATGAGGGGCGGTCAGTGGTGGGGGCAGTGGCTAGTGTATCCTTTATTCCCTATTCTGTTTCTTTTAGGTTACAGAGTCGCCGAGGCGGATGGGGCGTTTCCGTTCCCCAACGAGATCATCCATGAGCGTCTTCAAATACACTATTTTGCTTGCCAATGCCCTGTTCATCGCCTGCGGCGACGGCAATCCCGTCGAAGGCAGTAGGGACAATACCATTGGGGAGAGCCGGAGGCAGGAACAACCCGCCGCCGCTCAAGAGCACGACAGCGGGAACAATGCCATTGGGAATGCAGAAAGCCACTGGCGAGGGATCGAGATCCGTCCCGAGAGTAGATGTTCCCCTTATGATCGCAGCGATTATCGCTACCCGCAGTCCGTCGAGCTGGTCATTATCGAAGGACTCGGCGGCATCTACAGCCCGTACACGGGGCACTGCTTTTCCGGCCGGTGGGAGACGGACATCGAACACGTCGTCGCGCTTTCCGAGGCGCACGACAGTGGGCTATGCGAGCCTGCCCCCAATATCGTGCAAATACGTCGAGCCTTTGCTGCCGATCCGCTCAATCTGACGCTTGCCAGCCCCGAATTAAATCGCGGCCGCAAGCGGCACTACGATGGTGCCGAATGGATGCCGCCCATGAATAGGTGCTGGTTTGCCCAGCGCATCGTTGAAGTGCGCCGAAAGTATGGCCTCACGATTGACCGCAGAGAGGCGGAAGCACTAGAGAGCATACTTGCGTCCTGCTCCTCTGTCGAGATGGAGTTTATCGATTGTGCATCGTAACGACAGCACTCTGAAATACTTCTAAAGGAGCTACAATGTGAAATTCGCCACCTGCAACGAGTACTTCGCCGACTGGCCCATCGAAGAGGTCTTCGACTACGCGGCCGACCTCGGATACGAAGCCGTAGAAATCGCCCCCTTCACACTCGCCGACAGCGTCGAGGACATCCCCGCGTCGCGCCGCGCCCAAATCCGCGCGGCCGCCGAACGCGCTGGCGTAGAAATCGCCGGCCTGCATTGGCTCTTGGCCAGCCCCGACGGGCTGTACATCACCCATCCCGACCCAGCCATCTACCAACGCACCTGCGCGTACTTCAAGGCGCTAGTCCAATTCTGCGGCGACCTCGGCGGCCAAGTGATGATCATCGGCTCGCCCATGCAGCGCAACGTGCAGGAGGGGTGGGATTACCAAGAGTGCTGGAACCGCATGCGCGGAGCCTTTGAAGGCAGCTTGGAGTTGGCCCAACAGCACGGCGTCGATCTCTGCATCGAGTCGCTGAGCAAGGAGCAGACGAACATCATCACCACCTGTGCCCAAGCGCACAAAATGGTCGCCGAGATCGACCACCCGCACTTCCAGACCATGGTCGATGTGTGCTCCGGATCAACCGAAAAAATTCCCGTCGCCCAGCTTTTGCGCGACTCAGGCGAGCACCTCTACCACGTCCACGTCAACGACGCCAACAAGCGCGGTCCTGGCTTTGGCAACACCGACTTCGCCAGCGTCATGCGGACTCTTCAAGAGTTGGATTATCAGCGCTACGTCTCCGTAGAAGTGTTTGATTTTAGCCCAGATCCGCGCACCATCGCCGCTGGTAGTCTCCACTATCTCAAGGGCCTTGCCGCCGCCTTGGACCTCCCTTGACAGTAGCACCCTTTTTGCAAACTTTCGGGCTTTCACCAAGAAAGGATTTCTCATGCCCAACTACACACTCAACCATGTCCACCACGAGGCCGTCGATGTCCACGCCGCGGTTGACTGGTACAAAAAGCTCTTCGGTGCCACCAACGATCCGCCCTTTGAGCGCGGCGGTGCAACTTGGGTTCCGGTCCACATCGGTGCCGTGCAAATCACCGTCACGGACCGCGAGTTTGCCCCCATGGAATTGGGGCGCTACCAAGGCTACGACCACATCGCCCTCGTCTCCGACGACTTCGATCAAACCCTCGCCGACATCGCCGAGCTCGGCGTCGAGATCTGGATGGGGCCGGTAACGCTCGACGACGGCAACCGCATCGTCTTTATCAACGGCCCAGACAACGTCAAAATCGAGTTAATGGAGTAGGGCTGAGTGGAAGTCCGTCCCTTTGGCTTGTGGCCGAGCGCCCTCTCGCCCGACGACCTTGCCACCGCCATCCGGTTGTCCGATCTCGCTTGGGATGCCGATGGCCGCACTCTCGTCTGGCTCGAAGGGCGAGGGCCGCAAGGCGTCTTAGTCTGCCAAGGGCCTAACGCCGCGCCGCGCGACCTCAACGCCGCCCTGTCAGTGCGCGCCAAAGTCGGCTACGGCGGCGGCGACTTCGCCGTCCATCGCGGCCATCTGTACTTTGCCGAGCAGCAGTCCGGCCGCCTCTATCGGCAGGCACTCGCCAGCGGGCCAGCCCAGCCCATTATCCCGGCCTTTGGCTATGCCGCAGCCCCCGCGCCTTCCCCTTCGGGCCGCCATCTGGTCTATGTCCACCACTACGAGGATCGCGACTGCCTCGCCATAGTTGACGCGGGGGGAAGTGGTTGGCCGCAACGCCTCGTCGAGGGAGCCGACTTTTACATGCAGCCAGCTTGGCATCCCAGCGGCGACCGCCTCGCGTGGATCGAATGGGACCATCCGCAAATGCCTTGGGATGGCACTCGCCTGATGCTAAGTCAAGTGATGCGCAGCCGCAGCGGCTTGCCGCAATTGCGCACCACCGAACAGGTCGCCGGTGACTTCGACACGGCCGTGGCCCAGCCTTGCTTCTCGCCCGACGGCCACTCGCTCCTGTACACGTCCGACCAACGCGGGTACTCTCAGCTTTGGTGCCGCGACTTGGCCAGCGGTGCGACGCGCTGCCTCAACGAGGACGCGTACGACGTGGCCGGCCCGGCTTGGGCCCAAGGGCGGCGGGCGTTTTCGCTGGCCGCTGATGGCCGCACCTTGTATTTCGTCCGCAGCGAAAACAGCCAGCGCGCCGCGTACCGCCTCGACCTCCACAGCGGTGCGCTCGCCAAGGTCCCGGCCCTAGCGAGCTATACCCACGTCGAGCAGCTCATCGCCGCTCCGCGCGGCAAGGGCCTCGCTTGTATTGCCTCGGCGAGCGCCGTACCAGCCCGCATCGTCGCTGGCACGGCCGAGCAAATGCAGGTGAAGGCGCACACAACCACGGAGTTGCTAACCGCGGACGATCTTTCCGCACCGCAGCCCGTTTCTTGGCAATCCGAAGACGCCACTGGCATCTTCGGCCTCTATTACCCACCAGCCAGCAGCCGCTTTTGCGGGCGGGGTCGCCCCCCGCTGATCGTGACCGTCCACGGCGGCCCCACCGGTCAGATAGAGACCGGCTTTGAAGGCAGGCACCAATACTTTGCCACGCGCGGCTGGGCCGTCCTCGACGTGGATTACCGCGGCAGCACCGGCCACGGGCGCGCCTACATGACCGCCCTGCGCTCCGAGTGGGGCCTACTCGACGTAGCAGACGCCATCGGCGGTGCCCAACACCTCATCGACCATGGTCTCGCCGACCCGGAGCGCCTCGTCATCATGGGCGGCAGCGCCGGCGGCTACACGGTCTTGCGGGCACTCACCACACGGCCCGGCTTTTTCCGCGCTGGTATCTGCCTCTACGGCATAGCCAACCTCTTCACCCTTGCCGCAGACACCCACAAATTTGAGTCCCGCTACCTCGACTCCATGATCGGCCCCCTGCCCGAAGCGGCTGCGGTCTATCGCGATCGCTCGCCAATCTATGCCGCCGACCAGCTACGCGACCCAATCGCCATCTTTCAGGGAACCGACGACCAAGTCGTGCCCCCGGCTCAAGCCGAGGAGATCGTGGCCTCGCTGCGCCGCCGCAACATACCACACGTCTATCACCTGTACGAAGGCGAAGGCCACGGCTGGCGCAGGCCCGAGACCGTGCGGGCCTTCTACCAAGCCTGCGAAGCCTTCCTCCGCCAACACGTCCTCTTTGCTTGAATCTTGAACGTGTCACACAAAATGCCCCAGAGCGCAAACAAAACGCAGGATGCCTCCCTGCTTTTATTAGGCGATCTCAAAAAGTATGCGCCGGGGCTTATTATGGAGGGGCCAGAACGGAACGCGGCGGAAGTCGCTCTTATATCACGTTTGCTATTCGTGCAGTTCTTGCAAGAAAATGGACATTTGGGCACAAAGAGGGGAAACTATCTTCAGCAGGCCGCGCAAAAGGTGCTTGCAAAGGGACAAGACCTCTATGAGGACTTTGTCAAGGTATTGTTCACTCAAATTTTTGCCGTTCCTCTCGATTGCAGAACGCCGGTGCTTAGCGAGCATCCACTTTTTCACGGGATTCCCTATCTGGACAAAGCGGTGTTTGTACGACCTTTGGCAGCGGTGACAGTTGATAGCGAGCAATTATATCAACTTATATGTGGCGTTTTTCCCAAATACAATTGGAATTTTTCCACTACGGATAAAACACCCGCTGAAAACCATTCGCCCAACATCGAGCCATGGATATTAGGTTATCTATACGAACGCAGCATCGATCGCAAGGAGGCCGGAACGTATTTCACCCCTGATGGCCTTTGTTATACCATTGCCCGCCACGCTATTGAAAACTGGTTGCTAAATAAATACAAAAGAGAATTTAAGGCTGCCGATGTGCTCTTGTGGGCTTTCTCCTGCACTGATAGCACGGCTCGCCAGAGTTATGCCAACCGCCATCCCACGGTCCTCTCTTGGATCGAGCACTCATTGAAAACAGTAAGGATAATTGACCCGGCGGTAGGAGCTGGGGCCTTTCTGGTAGCAGCCGTGAATGTTCTCGTGGATTTTTTCCAGTTTACCTCTCTAGCGAACACCAATAGCTGTTCTCGTGCTTCCATCATAAGGCATATATTTGCACAAAATATCTATGGTATGGACATTGCGCCCCAAGCCCTCGATTTAGCCAAATTGCGTCTGTGGCTACTAGAGAGAGCCCTGTTATCCATATCGACGCCATCTCATTGCTTAGATCCTTTGAAAAACCTAACAGCAGGTAATGCACTCATTCCTCTCGCCGCCAGCGATAACTACCAACTCTCCATATTTGATGACGCATCTATTGCTCCTCAGCAGACAAACGTGCAGTCTTTTCTCAGCCGGCTTGACGGCTTTGATATTTCTCTGGGAAACCCGCCTTTCGTCCCGCTAAGTCAGCAGAATAGCATTCGCGAAAAACGCGAATTTATCGAGCATTGGAACGCCGCTTGTCCTACTTATCCGCTTAAACCTACCGCGGATTTGAGCACGTTCTTCATATTGCGCGGTATTGAAGTCCTCAATCGCGAGGGAAGCCTATCGTATATAACATCTCGTAATTTTTTCGATACTAAATACGGAAAATCTCTCCGGCAGTACTTGACCAATGAGGTCGATTTACGCCACATATTCACACTGCACACTCACCCCTTTATCCAATCGGGTATGAAGGCGAAAGCGAATACCGTCATCTTGACCTTAAACCGAAGTAAACCTGCTGGCGATAGCCTTCTCTTTAATCATCTTTCTGACTGGCAGCAACCTCTGAGCATAAATGAGGGTCGTCCAGTAAAACGACGCGAGCTCGCACTCTCCGCTAACTGGACCGAGACACTCTTCTTTCAAACGAAAATCCGTAAAGAGTTGATTTCCCTTTGCCCGACTACACTGTCTCAATATACTCGCGCCAAAATGGGTGTAAAAACAGGATGGAATGCCTTTTTTCTTTTGAGAGAAGACCGCGATCCATTTCTGAACTTTTTCGCAAATGTTTCATCTAAGCACTTAGTCCCCGCAGTAAAAAATTCGCGTGGCCTGCGCGGCTTCATTATTCCTCAGCACACTCCCTTTAGATTGTTGAACTTATACAGGCGAGTAAACGAAAATGAACCTGTTTTCAAGTATATTCAGGAATACGGTGCTAGCGCCGAACACTTGGCCCATCGAACGTCGATTAAGAGCCATTGGCCAGAGTGGTACACACTCTCTCTGTCTACCCCTCCAGCCATTGCTGTTCAATGTATCGTCGATACAACCATTGGTGTCTTTTGGAACAAATTCAGAACTTATGCAATTGATCAGTTTCAAGTCGTCGAATCTTCTGGCGACCGCGAGCTTGACATTCTTCTATTTTTGTTTCTATCCAGTAGAATCGCCCATCTATTGCTAGAGGGTATTGGGCTTCATCGTGCGCGATTTGACGGTAGCTTTATGTTGAAAATCCAAGTTGGTCACCTTAACAATTTACCGTGTCCTGACTTTGCTTCATTTCCTTCAAATATAAGAGAAGAACTATTGAACATCATGGATCCCATTTTGGATGTTCAAGACCGAAAAAATGAAAAAGCCTATCGTCTCATCGATCAACTCGACGAGCTATTTTTAAGAGGGTTTGGATACAGAGACGATAAACTTCACAGTTGCCAAAAGAAAATCAAGGCCGCTCTGAATAAGGCTATCGCTTTTCGGTGGACTAAAGCCCGTCCAGAATTGCCCCAAGACGCTCTAGATTAGATTACAGGGATGATAATGGCGGTTTCGCTCAAAAAATTGGGGGAACTTATTCGCGAGAACTTGCTATCGCGGCGGACGCCGACGCCCTAACCTACTAACAACCCAAGGAGCATCCTTTGCACTACGAAACCGTCATTGGCATGGAAGTCCACGTCGAGTTGCAAACCGCCTCCAAGATGTTTTGCGCCTGTGCGGCCGATCACTTTCAGGTGGCGGCCAACGCCCATATCTGCCCGGTGTGTACCGGCCAGCCCGGGGCCTTGCCCGTGATCAACGGCCGCGCTGTCGCGCTGACGGTTATGACCGGCATGGCCCTCAACTGCCAAGTCAAACCCCGCAGCGTTTTTGCGCGCAAAAACTACGTCTATCCCGACCTGCCCAAGGGCTACCAGATATCGCAATACGAGCAGCCCCTGTGCGAGAGCGGCTGGATCGAAATCGACGGCGAGAGCCGCCCCAAGCAAGTCGGGGTCGTCCGCGTCCACCTCGAAGAAGACACTGGCAAGCTCCAGCACGCCGGCCACTCCAGCCTGATAGACTACAACCGCGCCGGCGTGCCGCTGATGGAAATCGTCACCGACTCCTCGCTCCGCTCAGCCGACGAGAGCTATGCGTACCTGACCCAGATCCGCCAGATCGTCCGCTACCTCGGCGCGTCCTCTGGCGACATGGAGAAAGGGGCTATGCGCTGCGAGGCCAACATCTCGATCCGGCCCGCGGGCAGCCGCGAATTGGGCACCAAGGTCGAGGTCAAAAACCTCAACTCCTTCCGCGCCGTGCGCAGCGCCATCGCCTATGAAGCCGAGCGCCAGCAACGCATCGTCGAAGCCGGCGGCCACGTCCAGCAAGAGACCATGGGCTGGGACGAACGCACCAACATCACCCGTCCGCAGCGCAGCAAAGAGACCTCGGATGACTACCGCTACTTCCCGGAGCCAGACCTGCTCGTCGCGGAGTTAGACGACCAGTGGATCGCCAGAGTCCACGCCAGCTTGCCCGAGCTGCCGGCTGCCAAAGCCGAGCGCTTTGCCGATTCTTACGGACTCAACCCACAGGAGATCGCCGCTTTGGTCGAGGATCATGCCGTGGCCGCGTACTTTGAGGAAGCCGCACAAATACAAGACGCAGACCCCAAGCAAGTGGGCAACTGGATCACCGGAGAAGTTTTTCGCCGCCTCAACGCCGAGGGCCGGCCGATTGAAGACGTCGAGGTCCAGCCGGCCGCGCTCGTCGAGTTACTCTCCTTAGTCAAAAAGGGCACGATCAACCAAAACGCGGCCCGCGAAGTTTTTGGCCAACTGTGGGAACAGGGCGGCTCGCCCGCCGAGATCGTCGCCGCACGCGGCCTCGGGCAAATCTCCGACAGCGGCGAGCTCGACCAATCAGTAGCCGAGGTGATCGCCGCGCATCCCGACGCGGTCGAAAAAATCAAGAGCGGCAACCACAACACCGTGCAATTTCTGATGGGTCAAGTAATGAGGGCGACGCGAGGGAAGGCCAACCCGCAGCTCGTGCAGGAATTGTTGCGCAAGCAGTTGGGAATATAAAAGTTCCGTCTCAACTCCTCGGCGTCTGCAACGCGAGGTCGCCAACTTTCTTCAACGGCAGGGCCGTTATATCCTGTGCGAGCGGGTACTCCAAGTCGAACGCTGTTGATCGCCCCGGCCATGCCGCTGCTAACTGTCGCGCCAACGTCGTCTTGCCAACCTGCCGGGCACCTAATAAAGCCACAGCCGGTGCCTCTTCGAGGCCGCTGATTGCCTCAGAGAGCAATGTCGAGCGGGGAATAGATTGTTGCATATCGTTTATATACTATCGGATTTTCAACAAAAATATCCTATTCCATAGATAGCACAATGGCCCGGGAGACTACTTCCTCAGGCAAGCATATTGGCCATGCGCGACCACGTGCTCCTGCAAGCCATCACTCGCGTGAACCGCCCTTGCGGTACGCACAAACAGATCGGCTTTTGTGGGTGTGCTACGCGGACTGAAAAAGGCATTACAGTTCGACTCGTCCGACATCAACGGCGCAATTGAGGGCCTCGATCTCCGGCTGAGCGACTTGCTCGACAAGCTCGGACGAGCGGCAACGACCTACCTCACTGGTGGGGAAAGCGGTGGAGCAGACGAGCGACTAGAGAAAGCCTTGGTAACGGCTCACGTACCCGCTTGGCGAACTCAACGCACCAACACCAAGCGCCCCACCGCGACAAACGAATCCGCCACCAAGCGATAGAAGTACATTCCCGCAGCCACCGCTCTCCCCTCTCGGTCGCGTCCGTTCCAGACGAATCGGTAGCGGCCAGCCGCTAACGACCCTTCTACAAGATGGCGCACGGGCCGTCCTAGCGCATCGTAGAGCACCAGCGCGACCGACGACGCCTGAGGCAGATCAAACGACAATGCCACCTCGGCGTTGAAGGGGTTGGGATAGGCCAGATGCAGCGCAAAATCGGTGGGCAGGACCACCGCCTTGGATGCCCCTTCCTCCGTGCGAAACGGCGTCCACGCCACCGAACCCTCGATCTGCACAGCAATGGACGCACTATCGGCCCCGCTCCAGTAATTGTCTTGGGCGTTCAACTCCTCGGCGCTCAAATTCTCAATGGCCTTAGTATTGTTGGCAAAGGTGTTGCCGCGAATCGCCGTCGGCATCCGCGGCCCTGCGACCCGGATGGCCCCGGCATTGTCCGCAAAGCGGTTGCCGACGATATGCGGTGCAGAATTCACGGATTGAATGGCCGGCGTCCCGCGGACAAACTCGCTGGCGCGAATCTCCAGCGACTCCACACCGGTTAGCTCCAAACCTCGGCCCCCAACAAACGCGCCCATCTCAATTGCCCCTCTCGTCCCCGGCCCCAAGCGCAACCCCGCGGCAACATGCGCCCTAAACGTCGAGTTCCATATCTCCACCAGCGACCCGGCGATTTCGGCCCCAGTACGCAAATTGCGCTCGACTAGCACCTGTGCAAGTACCAAGCGCGCCGCACGCTCGGCGCGCAAACCATCGCCTTGGTTGGCGACGAGGCGGCTGTTGTGCAATTCCACCTCCCCTAACCACTCTGTCAAATCCATGCCATGCCCGGTGTTTTGCTCAATCTGCGACTCCCACATCTCAATGCGCTGGCCGCGGCCCCCTATGGCCCGCACCCCAGCCCGCGGGTCGTCCGAGTCGAGGCGGCCATTGTCTATTACAGCGACGCGGATAGCCTCTAAGGATGCGTTGTTGAGCAGGAGCCCCTCTTGGCCGTTGCCCTCAATGGTGACGTTGCGCAACGCGAGTTGCCCGCTACCGGCCACGAGCACGGCCGGGCCGGCAATGAAGGTAAATTCAGTCCGATCTACCTGTGCTTGGCCATTGAGCGCCAGCCGTAGGCCGTTGCCACCGCTTTCGCGCACCGCGGAATCGACAATGCGTAGGCTCGTCTTCCCGTTAATCTCGCCACTAAAGGCAAAAGCCGTGCGCCTCAGCTCGGCGTGTTGCACCTCGACTTGGGCACCCGGCAGCACGCGGACGCCATACCACAGGCCGTCGTTGTCCGGGCCGGGATCAGTGGTTAGCTGCGCCCGCTGGCCGGCCATCCCCTCAATCGTCAACGCGCCTTCCACGATCAGCTCGGCGAAGTCCGGGGACATGCCGCTCCGACTGAGATCAGAGCGGGCAAAAGACACGCTGCTCGGGCCGATGTGCAGTTCGGACCCAACCGGCACCACCAAATCCCCGTACACGGCCTGCTCGTCCAGCCACTGAGTCCGCCCCGGCGGCAGGCGGAAACCAACGACCCCGCGATGGGCGTGCTCAATGGCAATGGCCGCAGGATCAACCCCTTGGCCATCGAGCAGGTAAATGCCCGACCAATCCAAGGGGCCGGAGCGCGTCGCACTCGACGCAAACGATGCGCCCTCGCCGATTTTGAGCTCGCCATAGACGATCAACTCGCTGCGGTCTGGATCAAATCCCGTGCCCTGCACATCGCCGCGAGCAAAGCGGATCTCCGCACCCGCGTCAATGGTCAGCGCGGCACCCGGCATCACGACCACGTCCCCATCCAAATCCACCCGACCCGTCCACGTTGTATCGCCGACAATGTGGCCAGTGCGTTGCTGCCGCACCACATCGACGACCATCGCGGCACCTTGTGGGCGGATGTTGTCTATGGCCACGCTCAACGGCAAGTTCCGCCCAAAGCCCGTGTGCCCGCTGAAGGCCGGATTTGTGTCCCAAGCAAAGCGGCGGAAGCGCACGCCGTCAAAAGGGTCGGTCGCGTCGCCTTTGTTGCCATTGTGAGCTGAAGAATACGCTGCGTCCCGCGCCCAAAAGTCGAGATTGTCCCGTCCTTCCACGGCATCGGGGTTGCCGTTGGGAAAGCCCCGGTCGGCAAAAAGCCCATCGGCGCATACTAAATCGACCTGTTTGTGGCGCTCTTCGTCGTTGTCGGCCTGCTCGTCTATGTGCCATATAAGCAGGCCATCTTGCGGGATATTGCGGTTGTAGTACGAGCCATCGGCGCGCCGGTGTTCCAGCAGAAAGTACTCGTCTTGGGTCAGGGAAATTTTGTACGCCTTGCGGTCGCCGAAGATCTCCCCAATCTCCAGCCCTGAGACGCTCCCTTCCACCTCTACCACCTCTACCCAACCGAGAGTGGCTAGCGACCACGCCGAAAAGGCATTCGGGCCATCTTCCACGCCCCAACCGAGCGTCCCCCAGCCCATGATCCCCCAATTGCCAATGCCCGCAGAATCTTCCTCCGGGGCCAACTCGGCCACGGTCAACGCCGTCTGATCGAAAAGATCAGGCAATCCCAACACATGAGCGAACTCGTGGCACATTGTCGCGGCCGTAATGCTGAAGGTGTGGCCCCGCTGCGTGGTGCCGCCGAAACCCGTGAAGCGACTCCGCACCCGCACAAAGCCGCCGCCGGCCGCCGGATCGCCGCTAATGTAATCGGTGTCTAGCCCCAGACTAGCGATGCCAGTGGCCGCGCCGATAAAGAAATCGCGGGGAGTAGTATGTAGGTTGATAAAGACGATATCGACGTACCCGTCGTCGTCGCCAGAGTTGGGCACTCCGTCGGGACCGTCGTTGTCAAAGAGACCGAAATCGGCGTCCGCGTCGGCTGCGGTGAGAATCTCCAGATTGAAACGGCCAAACTGGCCCCTAGCCCCTAGAGCATCAGCCAAGTAGGTATCTGCAGCCGTGCGCGATTGATAGCGCCGCGGCAGTACCTGACCATCGACGTGAATCCGTCCGCCCGACATATCGCGGTAGAAATGGGCAAAACTGCCGGGCAACTCAGCGTCGAAAAGGCCGTTTGCCCACGAGGGCGCAGTGGTAGGGGCACCCTCATCTTGGAACTGCGCGAAGATAACTAATGCACTCAGGTGCTCTGGCGTATGCACAACCTGCTGTGCCGACGACTCCAACGCCGCGCAGGCAAACTGGGCCGCCGAGGACGGGTACGGTGCAAACAGGAAGAAGAACAGAAACCATCGCCGCAGCATGAAGGATGCTCAAATCGCCAAATCAAACGGCAGATCACTGGCGTCGCGCAAGCGCCGGCCGGACACTAGCGTATTCAATAGATCAGAGTCCGAATCGCTATCCGCAGCGGCTTCTATCAATTCGCGTAACGCAAAATGGTAGATGCAATCTATGTCTCCAGTGCCATAGGCCAGCGACGCGATTCTACTTGGCAATGGTTCACCAACAACGACGACAATATGCGGAGTCCGGCCCTTGCGGTTACGTACCAAATTCAAATCCTTCCGTCCGTGCGTTTTGCGAGCGGTCGCTGCGAATCGTCCATTTGCACGAAACACTGGCATGCAAAATATCCGCTGGCGAATTCGCACGCCGCAAAGGCGTATGCCTAGCTGTTTCGCCCTCGCCTAACAACACATCGTTTTCATTGATCGTCTCGTCGTTGACTGGCTTCCGGCAAACGACAATATCAGGCGTAACGATGTAATCTCCTAAAACAATTCGCAGTTCCTCGGGCTCTTCGACTACCCGCGACACATCGGATAAATGCTGGTATTGCTCGTAATCACCTATATTACCGCCTAGCGAAAATTCCCATTCGCCTGGACGCAGATGAGCTAGCAATCCGAATGCGTCGCGCAGAAAATCCTTGGTTGCCGTCTCGAATCGGTGGCCCGCTGTTTGTCCGGCTAGTCTTTCAGTCTTTACCGGAAACCCGATACTGTCAATAATTCTCTTGCCTATTCTGACGCTGGCCGCACTTCCACTATCGGCATTGTTGGGAACATCAGATTCGTTTTTGCGCAATATCTTATCGCAAATCTGGCAATGGTATGCACGTCGCAGTTGTTCGACCCTACCCAACATTATGGCTTTACCAATCCAATGACGTACTCTTCGTACATCCGCTGTTCAATCTGCGAGTGTCGTTTAGTACCCCAGCGCGCTGGCATCATGCGCTTGTCGCGATCTAAACGGCGGACGCCGATTCCGGCCAAGTCAAAACCAACGCTTTCACCAATGGAGGCTAGCCCCTTTTGTGTCTCAACATCCATGCCGCGCAGATGCGAGGTACCGACGACAGTTACGGCTGCCTTACCTTTTTTTAAAACCCGCTGCATCTCTGCAATCACAGCTTGCATTTCGCCGAAATACCGGCGCAAAGCCCCCGCTTTTTTCGCGTCGAGTTTGGCCAGCCTTACCAGCGTTTTTTCGCATTGATCAGGCAAACAATCGTATTTCTCGTCGGATGCGACATCGTGTCCCAAGTACTGGGCGCGAATCTTGGTGAGATTGGCTATTTTCCAGCCAAACCACACCAGCGAAAACTTGTGTGCTCGCATATAGTCAATCGCATTGTTGGCATAAGGAGGCGACGTTACAATCAGATCAACGCTCTCAGTTGCCAAGCCGGTTTTATCCGCGCTAGCCGCTCGAATTTGAAAAGGCGTACCTGTTGTTTGGAAATTCAATCGGCCACTGCGGAAACTTGGCGGGAAACGGATGCCAACCATGCGAGGCATACTTGCCGTCTGTACCATGAAAATCCAAATCGGCACATAACGCTTTTCGTAATGCGTCGAAGCAACTAACAGTACTCATGCGTTGTTCTCCTACAACGGTTAAACATTCTTAGAGGCCCTAACAAAACCCGCTGAGTGCTACTCACAACGCGAGTATCCCGCCCATGTCGTTCTCGCGTAGGCGGGAATCCAGTTTTGTTAGGGCCTCTTAATACCAAACCTTGACATGACTCCCTATCTAGGTTTTCCGCGTTGAGTTTCTCCCGGCGCGTGAATCGGCACCTTAGTATAACGCCTTCCTCGTTGGTCTATTTTTGGAAACAGCCCCTCTAGATTTGTGTCGAGTACTTTTCTTTTGGTTCATTCCATGTAAGATGCGATGTTTTGCGATAAAAACAGAATCGTGTCTTTTAAGTTGCCATATCCAATCCGCTTAAAATTCTTGGGATTAGCGATGCCAAATACTTCATCCATCATCACTTTGATGTAGGGACCAATTTTGTAGTCGATGTGCAGGTAAATAGAGCCACTAGCAGACATAAGCACTCTTAACAACACCAACCTTTCCCGCAAAAACTCAACTAACTCAAAACCTGTCAGTCGGTATATGCTACGCCACGACGCGACTGGCTAACTGTAGAAGTGCGATCTTCTAATGAAGCCAATCGAGGAGGTCCCCATAGAGGAATGCTCTATAGCTAACGTATGACAATCTCTTGAGACTTGCCGGCCCAGCGGCATACATCAAAGCTGGGCACCCGGCATCTGCCGACATTCGCGGATGAAGACTTCGGCTTCGCGGCCATAGGTGAGAAAGGGGTCGTCGAGGCTGAGGAATTTATCGTCGCCCACGCAGATGGAATCCCAATCGATTTGGTAGCGCGTCTTCTGGTCGGTCAGCGCCCTCATCACGCGAGAACGGGCACTGGCACGCGTATCGACCGGAGGATGCGTAATGGCTTGGTTGATCTGCTCTTCGCTGACGACTCGCTTGACCATCCCGCGCTCGTACAGATCAAAATAGAGGCTCCGCGCCACATTGAGATTGTGGTATTCCAAATCCAAACTTTGGATCCAAGTATCCTGCCAGTCCAACCCTTCTTCCCGCATGAAGTACTCCAACAGCCACTTCTTGGCTACCCAATCAACGCGATCAACCAAGCACTGAGGATCGTGCTCTAAGGCGTCGATGACAAAGCGCCACTCGTCCAACACCCAGTCGCCCTCTTCGTCCTGGCCGCGCAGATGGCGCTCAGCCAAGTCGAGATACGCACGCTGAATCTCCGTAGCCGTGGTGTAGCGACCGTCCTCTAGCTGCACTTCCCAGCGATAGGTCATGTCGCGCGAAATGTCGCGGATAGCTTGCACCGGGTCGAGGAGCCTGATGTCGTCGCAGATTATGCGCTCTTGCTCTTCTAAAAGCTGCAACACCAAGGCCGTGGTACCCACCTTCAGGGCAGTGGCGTACTCCATCATATTTGAATCGCCTACCAAAAGGTGCAAGCGGCGGTACAGCCCCCAGTCGGCCAGCGGCTCGTCGCGCGTGTTGATGATTGCGCGACTGAACTGAATCCACTGGTAGATCTCGGTGACTATGTGGTCGGCCCGCTGCGACAGTTGGAATCCAATGCCTTCGTCCTCGGCATTGCCGTACTCGAAAATATCCGTGTGGCAACCCACGCGGCCAGCACCGGCGAATATCTGGCGGGTGACGAAAAAGGGCAGCATAGTCGGCAGCAACACTTGCGAAAACGGCACCTCTCGCCGCACGAGGTAGTTTTCGTGGCAGCCAAACGTAGCCCCTGTGTAGTGGTCGATATTGTTCTTGAAAAAGGCCGCGCTATCAGCCAAGCCAAGCTGATCTAGCGCGCGCTGCACCAACCGCTCACCGGCCCGATCGGCAGCCACCAAATCAAAAAGTCCGGTGCATTCCGGAGTGGCGTATTCGACGTGGCCCATGTCGATGTACACGCGCCCGCCGTTGAAGAGAAAGCCGCCGTTGCCGGGCGGCTCATCGCGGCCCCGATAGTGCATATCGACGATGCCCAAACCCTCGCGGTAGAACACGCAGTCCTTGGCCTTTATCGACACGAAATCGGGACTCAAAAAGGGATCCGAAGCCGGCGGCAGACAACCGTACTCTGTTTCCAGCCCGTAGATGCGACCTTCCATACTAGCTCTCGAAGTAGGAAGCGAGTGGCTCGGCTAGTTGTTGCGCGGTGAGCAGGCGGAACTTCGACTTGGCGGCGCGGCCGCGGTCGAGCACTGCGGCTTCGACTGTCAGCCCTTGCAAGCCGCCCTTGAGAAAATCGCGCACAGCCTCTGCGCTGGGCAGCTCTCCATCTCGAGTGTCGAGGATCAACCGGCCCAACCCCCACACCTCCAACGCCGCACACAAGGCTTGGTCGAGGGGAAGCTCTGGACTAGTTTCTTGCAGTTGGGCCCTCATAGCCTGTGCGCTCTCTGCGTTGCCGCTGATGGTCGCCACCCCACCACTTTGGGCAAAAGACCCATCGGCGTCGATGGTAAAAAAAGCATCTCCACCGCCATCCGGGTCTAGCTCGGCCATCAGCACGCGGGCGACAAAGGGCGAGCGAAACAGCTCGTCGAAAGCCGCCTTCATCAGCGGACCGATGCCAAAGCTGACCAACCGCTGTAAAGTCACATCGTTGGCCGACAAGTTGAATCCCTCGATATGGGCGATGTCGATGACGGCTTTGCGGAGCTTCTCGATGTCGGCTGGATGCCCTACGGCCGCAAAGGCGATCTCGTCGTACACCTCAAAGAGCTTGCGCGGGCCTGGCGTAGCTGTCAGCAGCAGTAGCCCATCGGCGTACGTCGCGCCTACTACCGGACTGCCGCTCGCGAGTTGGTCTTCCACGTACTCGCGGCGGTTATTGATGGCCTCGACCCAGCGATAAGGTTCTTCTAACATGCTCCTCAAGCCCTTGAGTAGAGCGCGGCCAAATCCGCTTCGGGCACAGCGCTCAAACCCGCAGCCGTCACCTGCACGACCTGGGGAAAGATGTGCGCGGCCTCGCGGAAACCGCCAGTAGCCGTGTCGTATTCAGCGGCTGTCTCCAGCATCTTGAGCACCAGCTCAACCGCCTGCTCCCCGGCCATTTCCCGCAACGGCTGCGGCCCCCAGCGGTTTTGATAGTACAGCGCACCGCGTACAATGTGTGCCCCCGACCCAGTGGCGCAGAAATCCACACACTCGAACTCAGCCCCCAAAAGGTCGTAAAAGAAAATTTTGCCCTCTGCAGCCGTGCGATCAAAGGCCGCGAAAATCGGGACCACTGCGCCAATCCCCTGCATGGCCAGCGGCAAGTTCTGGCGCAACAGCCGCGACAAAGTCCGCACCTTGCCGTCCAAGCTCAGCTCTTGTAGCTGGCTGCGGCGGTAGTACTGCACCGACATTTCCAGCATCCGCGCAATGTCCCACGCCACGGCCGGCGAGCCAGCAATGGCCATGACTGCTTCGTCGTCGATGATCAGCACTTTGTCGGCGCGGTCGTACACCACTGAGTTGCCCATGGTGGCGCGGCGGTCGCCAGCCACCACCACCCCGTCGGCGCAGCGCACCGCTACAATCGTGGTACCCTCGACCGGCTGCAAGGACGCTTCCGCAGTAGCAACGGGGGCAACGGGCAAGAGCCCCCGCTCCTTGAGCAAGTCGAGGAAGTTGCAGCTTTCCATCGGCAATTACTGTCCGGTGCGCTGGCGATAGCGACGGGCCTGATTGGGATCTACGCGGCGCATCCGCTTGAGGATATCGTCCGTGCTAGGACGCTCGACCCGCGGCCGGCGCGGACCGGTATCTGGTCCGTCGTCGTTGTCGTCAAGCGGCTTGGTCGGCCGGGGCGTGCGCTCCCGGTAGGAAATAAAATCGCTCATGGTGCCACCTCCGGTTTTGGTTTTCTACCCAGTCTGGCGAGCAAATCCTCAACGCTCGTCGCCGCGTCTAAGGCTTGATTATAATAAGTCGCTACCTCCCGGCTGACACAAGCCTTGAGGTCAATGACCTCAGAGCGACCGCCGATGGTTAGCGCAATGCTGTCCCAGTTGAGCGAGCGCACCGACGCGGCAAACTTCTGCAACATCTTGCCGCGAAAATAGGCCCGCGTGTCCCCGGGCGGCTCAACCAACGCCCGACACACCGCCTCCTCGGAGACGACGCGCTCTACCTCGCCTGCGGCTTCAAGCAGCAAGAACAATCCCTCTGCCGGGTCGATGTTGTGGTATTCGAGGTCTTGGCTTTGCAGCCACGTGCGGTCCTCCGGCCGTTCCCAATCGAGGCCCTCGGACTCGGCAAACGCATCCAAAAGCCACTTTTTGGTCACCCAATCAAGGCGTCCGATCAGCTCCTGCGGATTGCGCGCAAGTGAGTCCAACACATCGCGCCAAGCCGTAAGCACCCAATCGGTCTCCTCGTCGCGGCCCTGAAAAGCCCGCGTCGCCGCCGCCATAATGGCTGTTTGGATCTCCAGCGCCGAACTCGATCCTCCCCCGACTAAAGCCACTGGCCACTGCTGTGATTCGTCGCGGGAAATGACCTTGAGCGCACCAATGGGATCGGCCAAGGTAAACGCGGGCAATGTACCAGCTTCTAGCAAATCCAGCACCAAGGAAGACGTGCCGACCTTGAGCGCGGTAGCGTATTCGCACATGTTGGCATCGCCGATGATCAGATGCAGGCGGCGGTAGTGCGCAGGATCGGCATGTGGCTCGTCGCGGGTGTTGACCAATGGACGGCGGTGCATGGTATCGACGCTGGCGATGACCTCGAAAAAGTCCGCGCGCTGGCTTAGTTGGTAGGTGGCGGCCCGCGCCCGGGCGTCCTGTTCGACGCCGACTTTGCCAGCCCCGGCAAAAATTTGCCGCGTCACCACAAAGGGCAGCAGCCCGTCAATCACCTGCTGGAAGGGCATGTCGCGGCTGAGCAGGAAATTCTCGTGGCAGCCATAGCTATGCCCCTCAAAGTCAGTGTTGTTTTTGTACAAGCGCACCACACCGCGGCGGCGGTCCTCGGTGCGCTGGCGCGCACACTGGAGAAGAATCCGCTCGCCAGCGCGATCGACAGCGACTAAGTCGCGGAGACTATAGCACTCTGGAGTAGAAAATTCCGGGTGGGTGTGGTCGTTGTACAGGCGGGCACCGTTGTGGACGATCAAGTCGCTTTTGAGGTCCGCTAGCTGGATCGGGCGCTGGCGATCCTTCTGCAAGTGGACGGTCTCATCTTTGTCGTTGAGTAGCTCGGTGACCTCAAAGCCGCGCATGTCGAGCCGCGGGTTTTCGAGCGCGTAATTCCACAGCGTGACAAAATCTTGACGCACATAGCAGCGAATCAACTCCATGGACTCTACCACCACGTCCATGGACTCGTCCTCATCAACCTGGATGCCGTACTCGGTTTCTAGCCCGCAGAGCCGCTGCATGAACTGAATCAGATCACCTGACCGACGCGCTTTTCCGGTGCCTTTTCCGGCTGGGGTCTAACGGGTATCACCCTCACCACGTTCTCCGGCTCGTAGTCGAGCAGCTTGAGCCAATCCTCGACGCTGTCCGAGGGTGGGAACACCTCGTTCTCGCGGTATTCAGCCCGCGTCGCTTGCCGCAAGTCCTCGGCGCGAATCCCGCCTTCGGGGTCTTCTTCGGCAATGGCGCGCTTGATCGCCATTTCCTTGGCCCGCGATACGACCGAGGCGATGATGGCTCCGGAAATCAGATCGCCGCGATAGAGCACTTCTTGGCGGCCACTGCGCAGCGACACCTCTAAGAAACGGGCTTCTTCGCCTTTGGAAAATAACTCGTCTAGCCCCTCCTGTATTATGGCCTCGTGCGCGGCCGCTTCGCTGCCGTGCTGCTCTACCTCGGTGCTATCGATCGGCAGTTCGGGCTTGAGGTAAATCCCTAAAATGTCGCCGGCCGCCTCGTAGTTGGGGCGTGCGACCTTGATCTTGCGGTCGATGCGGCCGGGCCGGAGCACGGCCGGATCAATCAGATCGTGGCGGTTAGAGGCCAAAATCAGCACTACGTCGTGCAGCGACTCAATGCCGTCCATCTCGGTGCAAAACATCGGCACGACCGTATTGGAGATGTTGTGGCTGCGCATCGAGCGCCGCGTGCCCAAGATCGACTCGGCTTCGTCGATAAAGACAAAGGGCAAATAGCCTTCCTTGCGCTTTTGGCGCGCCTGGGCAAAGACTTCGCGCACCATGCGCTCGGTCTCGCCGAGCCACATGTTGAGTATCTCCGGCCCCTTGATGTGCATGAAGTACTCTTCCAACTCCAAACCCTCGACCTCGCGCATGTGCTGGACCAAGTTGTACGCCGTGGCCTTGCCGATGAGGGTCTTACCGCAACCTGGAGGGCCGTAGAGCAGAAAGCCCTTGGGCGTCGAATACTCGAAGCGCTCGAAGAGCTGAGGGTGCAACGCGGGCAGCTCAATGGTGTCGCGGATGGCTTCGATCGCCTCTTGCTGGCCGCCGATGCTCTCCCAAGGAGTTGGAGGAACATCCTCGATGAAGTACTCCTTGCTCTCGGCCGACTGCAACATTTCTAGGGCGACCTTGTAGGCCGGGTCCATCCGCACCTCATCGCCGATTTGCAAATTCGCGTCCGCCAATTCCGCCGCACGCTCCACGACCACCTCTTGGGTGCCGTGCGCTTGGGCGATGCGCAACCGGCCCTCTGGGAGCAGATCGCCAATTTTGGCCACCGGCCCCGAGGGGCTGTGCCCCAAGTTGCCGACGACCGCGTACGCTTCGTTTACCAGCACCCGGCAGCCAACCTTGAGCTGGGACCCATCGACGCGCGGGTCGATGTTGGCATAGTACTCGGCGTTGCCGACGAAGACTGTGGCAATCCCCTCGCACGGCATGCCGAGAAAAATGCCGACGCGGTTGGCTGGTGCCGTCACCTTCTCTAGCGCGGCTTCCATCTCCACGAGCGCCCGGCGCGCCTCCTGAAAGGAAATCTCCCGCTCCATGAGCTGGCGCCGGAGACGGTACAGCAGGGGCCGAGCCGGGTCGCGGTCTGGGGCCAGCGCGAGTAGCTGATCGACCAAGCGCAACGGCTCGGCGACCTGCTCTTCTGGCTCTTGGGCCTTGTCGTATTCGTGCGATTCCCGTTTCAATCCGCTCCCCTTTCCAAAGAGTAAGGGAAGATGCTAGTAGATAATATCGCCGAGACGCCCGTAGCGCACTCGGCTAGGCAGGCGCCAGATAAAGCTGGCCACCACCGTGGGCAGAGACGTCAAGCCCCGGTAGTAAGGCCCGCGGGTGTCGGGCTCCCACGACCAATAGATATTCATGGCCTTGCCCTTGATCAAGCGCTTGGGCACGGCGCGAAAGTAGCGGCTATCCGAGCTGTTGTCGCGGTTGTCGCCCATCATAAAGAAATGTCCCTCGGGCACAATATACGGACCAAAGTTGTCGCGGGAGTTGCGTTCCGCCGGATAGTACGTGCGGTCGGCGTACTTGGCCCGCGGTGGGTCCTGCTGGTGCTGGCCATCGACGTAGAGCACCTTGTCGACAATCTCCACTTTCTGCCCCCCAACGGCCACGCAGCGCTTAATCAAGTCGCGCCCCTCGTCCTGCGGAGAGCGGAAAATCACGATGTCGCCCGGCTGCGGCTCCTTGAGCGCGGGCAGGCGGAAGAGGGAAATGCTCGTCAGGGGCACATCGACCGGAACGCCATAGACAAACTTGTTGGCCAACAGATAATCGCCCACCAAGAGCGTGTCTTCCATCGAGCTAGAAGGGATGTAAAAGGCCTGCACCACCCCAGTGCGAATGACCAGAAACAAACCCACGACGGTCAGTATCGAATGCAGGTATTGGCCAAGTTCGGACTTTTTCTCGGCTTGCTTCATCCGCAGTATCTCCTCAGACCTGAGTATAACAAACTACCCCCCCAGCCGCCATTTGCACTTATTGCTGCGGCACCTTCACCACCAGCCCGGTTTCCCAGCTTTCGATGAGTGCCTCAATCACCAACTGGACCCGCAAGGCGTCCGCTCCTTTGGCATCCACCTGCTCCGGCGGGACTTGGTTTAGCAAATCGTCGATCCAAGCGTTGATGCGCATCGGAAAGGTATCCGCAAAGCCGCCCATGCCCCCGAGGTGATCGTAGCTTTCCACCTCGCGCGAAAAACGCGGGTAAAACGTCAGCTTTTCGCAGGCTTCGTTGATGATGACCCGTCCCTCTGAACCCACTAGCTCCAAAGTCTCCAAGCCGTAGCTTCCTCCAGCGTCGTACGACCCGGTCAAATGCCCGATGACGCCATTCTCGTACAGCAGATTCGCCTGCACATTGGACCAGATCTGCCGACCTTTTCCTTTCTTGAAAAAGGCGTGGACCCGATCCACTCCGCCGGCGAAATAGCTCATCACGTCCAGCGAGTGCGGGTGCAGAGCGCGGATGTGGAACCACGGACTCGATTCGTTGGGATTGTTGATCCACATCGTCATGTTGATTATCTGTAGCTCGCCGAGCCGCCCGTTGGTCAGCCACTCCTTGGCCTTAACGGCCGCGGGCGTGAAGCGGTGATTCAGGTTGATTCCGTAGGGCAACTGCTTTTGTGCGGCCAAGGCCACCATCTCCCGCGCCTTGGGAATTTCATTGGAAATCGGCTTCTCGCCCAGCACTGGAATGCCGGCCCGCAAAAGCGCCATCGTCGGCTCGTAGTGATCGCCCCCGTTCTCCACCCCAGCCGTGGTCACCGAGCAGGCATCGAGCCGCAGGCCACTAGCAATCATCTCCTCGATCGAGTAAAAGGCCCCTGCCTCATAGGACTCGGCCGCTCTGTCCGCTTGCTCTTTAACCATATCGCACACAGCGACGACCTTTGCGTTCTCGTTTGCCGTGTAGCAACGGGCGTGATTGTTGCCAATTCCACCCATGCCGACAATCCCGATGTGAAGCATTGCAAACTCCTTTTAATTTAGAATTACGAGGTCTTAATTTTTAAACAGCATTGGCAGTTCCACTCCCAATTCGGCTGCCAAGGCTCCTATCTCGGCCCAAGCCTTCTCATCCACGTGCAGCCCATCGCGCCGCCGCGCCTGCAACCGCTGGTACGCTCGCTCCCCAGGCAGCACCACCTCGGCCACTCCGGGAGCCGGCGGACACGACTTAACCCACTCGACAAAGCCTGCGACCTCGGCGTAAAACTCGTCCAACGGCAGAAAAGCCGCGACATTGAGCACGGCGATGAACAGCGCGTTGCCCGTGCGCTCGGGTGCCTCTTGCGTCATCCCGGCCCCGGAAAGCGACCCGGCCAAAATATCAACCAGCACGGAAAGCCCGTAGCCCTTGTGACCGCTCTGCGGGAAACCAAGCGGCAAGATGGCACCGGCCGGCGGGCCGTAGTAAGCGTCCACTTTTGTCGTTGGGAGACCTTCTGAGTCAATCAGCATTCCCGGCGGCGCATCTTCACCCCTGTTGCGCAAAAGCCGCATATCGCCACCGGAAATCATGCTCGTCGTCATGTCCAAGATCACGGGCCACGCGCCGCTGGTGGGAATGCCGCAGCAGATCGGATTCGTCGGCAAGCGACGGCTGCGGCCACCAAAGGGAGCCACCGCACTGTCGCCGCCGTGGCCATTGGCCGCGATGAGTGCAATGCAGTCGGCGCGGGTAGCGATCTCGGCGAAACGCCCCAGCCGCGCCACGTGGTTGCAGTCGCGCACCCCGACGACCGCCACGGCACCGTCGCCGAGCTTGTCCAGTGCCCAGCGCACGGCCTCGGTTGCGGTCACCGGTCCGTAGTTCCACTGGCCACTCAGCCGCCCCCCGCACTCGCTTTCGTCCAGCACCACCAACTCGGCTTTAGGATCGACTTGACCGTCGCGCACCATGTTCACGTATTGGGGCAGCCGCAACACGCTGTGGGTATCGTGCCCCATCAGCCCGGCTTCGACCAAGTGTTCGGCTACCAACGCCGCATCGTCCGCCGGAACACCGACCCGCCGCAAGCAAGCTCGAGCCAGCGCATCGAGATCTTCGGCGCACAAGGTCGGCACTAGGGCCGCTCCTCGTCCCAGACATCCGGCACGACCAACAGAGCATTGACCACCGGCCGTTCGCCCGTAGGATCAGAGGGCCTGTTGACCACCTGCTCACTTATGACCATCGTCGTCGAGCCACCGCCATCGAGGTTTAGCCCTTGATAGGCATTGACCTTGGCGCGGGAAAATTCGGCCAAGCGCGTGCGCATAAATTCAGCTAGCTCTTGCAAACTCATGCCAACGCTGTACCCTGGTTGCCGACCATCGACCGCAATCAGAAAGAGGACCTGCTCGTCTTGAGAATATCCAATGGCCGTGCGCGGATGCCGCTTGTCGGCAAAGCTGCGGCTAAGCCGCTCCTCTTCTACTTCAATGGAGACTTCGCCATCGCGCAGGATGCGCGGCCCACCACTGATGGCCTCCATCAGCGTGGCGCGGGCTGGCAACAGCCGACAATACAGTTGCACTGTGTCGCCCAAGGCGATCTGCTCTGTCGCCTCGTATTCAGCACCAGCGGCCAACAGCCACTGGTTGGGCTGGAGGGAGAGCGGCCAAGCCTGCCGCCGGATTTGTTGGACCCAAACAGAGATCGTGTCGTTGGCGATGGAGGATGTGTCCAATCCTTGCAATAGGAAGCCCGTGGCTGCTTGCAGCGAATCCCCCTGCATTTGTGCGCGATCGTTGAACACGGATAGCTCCCCGAGCGCCGACTCGCGATTGAAGCCCGCGATGTGCAGGTGCTCGCCCCCGGCCGTCAACAGGCCCAATTCCATCTTGTACACTGCGATCAAAGGCTGACCCGTCTCGGTAATGGCAAAGGCCGAGCGCCGCTGTGGGAGGTGGACGAGATTACCGGATTCAATGTATAATCCGGCCGGCCGGCCGGGTTCGCCGGGGAACAAAAAATCCCCGTTTATGGCCGCTAAGGCACCGGCGGCCAAACTACTGGTCTTTTGCGTCTCTTTCTGCTTGGCTGTGCGTATGCGAATGCCCGCCGCCCAAGAGCGCGGCAGATCCACCTCCACCACATAGATCCGCCACGGCCCTTCGGGCACGTGAATTTTGTGGTATACCACCCCGGGGGCTATTTCCTCGTCTTCGGTGTTTTCTTGGGCGCAACTCCAACTCAAAGACCACGCGAGAAGCGCGAGGAAAAGACGAGTAGAAACCCTATGCGATGTAGCCAAAAGCAGTGTACCTCAGCGACAAGGGGACGAAAGGGGGGCTATCTATGGCACCTCTCGTTAAAAGCGTCCAAAGGTAGTTCTATGCTCCAACCGTGTCAATTTTTTCCGGCGACTGGCCCGGCCGCAGGCCAAGCCCTTTATTTGGAGGAATAAAGAGAAAGAAAGGACACCAATGAAAGCCATACTCGTAGGGTTGGGCGGTAGGGGACGCTATTGGCTCGGTCAGTGCCAACAGCAGTCGGGCGTCGAGGTAGTAGCTTGCGTCGAGCCTTCCGCGCCCAACCACCAGCGCGCGACAGCCGACCACGGTTTTGCCGCCGATCGGATATACGGCGACCTCGGCCAAGCTCTCGACGCCGTGCAGGCCGACTTCGTGCTCGACGTAACCCCGCCAGCTATCCACGAAGAAATCGCCGTGCAGACCTTTACCGCCGGCCTGCACCTGCTTGGAGAAAAGCCGCTCAGCGACGATTACCAAGCGGCCCGGCGCGTGGTGGAGGCGGGCACTCAAGCCGGCGTCGCCCACATGATTACCCAGAACTACCGCTTCAACGGCCTGCCGCGCACGACCCGCCGCCTGCTCGCCGAAGACCTCATCGGCCCGGTCGGCCAGCTCGATGTCTCACTCTACGTCAACTGGGCTGATTCGCCCGGCTCGCACTACGTCACCGAGCCGTATATGTTCCTCACCGACATGGGCATTCACCACTTCGACATGATGCGCTACACCCTCGGCCAAGACCCTGTGAGCGCACACGCTCTCACCTGGAACCTCCCTTGGGGCTGGCACCAAGGCGACGCCGCCCAGATGATCCTCTTCCGCTTTGCCAACGGCACAGTCGCCACCCATCGCGGCATTGGCTGCACGGTCGGCTCCGTGCCCGCCGGGCACAACGGCGAGTGGCGCTACGAGGGGCCGCGCGGCACCCTGACGTGGGAGGGCTTTGACTTGTACCACACCCACTCGCATCGCGCCGATCCCAAAATCAGGCGGCAGCTTCCGCTCGACGACGATGGTAGCCAAGACCAGAACCCCGTGCTGAGGGAATTCGTCGCCGCTATCGAGGAGGGCCGCCCTCCCGAGTGCAACGCGGCCGACAACCTCAAGTCCATGGCCATGGTTTTCGCGGCCGTCAAAAGCGCGATGGAGGGCCGCGAAGTATCCATCGCCGAGTTATAGATTTGGTTCTTTTTTTATTGCCACAGCTTGCCACTAACCTCTCTTTAATAGACTTATGACCCTGCATCTTTTTGAAACCTATGCCCGCCAAGAGCGCCCCTTTACGCCGCTCGCGCCGCCCCAAGTTCGCCTGTACGCCTGCGGTCCGACTGTGTACAACTACCAGCACATCGGCAACTTGCGCACCTATATCTTTGAAGACATCCTGCGGCGCACCCTCGAATACAGCGGCTATGAAGTCCACCATGTCGTCAACATCACCGACGTGGGGCATCTGACCTCCGACGCGGACACCGGCGAGGACAAGATGGAGGCCGGCGCGCGGCGCACCGGCCTGACGTCTTGGGAAATCGCCGAGCGTTACACTGCGGATTTCCGAGAAAAGCTCGACTGGCTCAATATCCTCGAGCCCCACATCTGGTGTCGCGCCACCGACCACATCCGCGAGCAGATCGCGGCCATCGCCGCCATCGAAGAAAAAGGCTACGCGTACCGCACGAGCGATGGCCTGTACTTCGACACTTCGCGCTTGAACGACTACGGCCATCTCGCTCGCCTCGACATCGCGGGCCTGCAAGGTGGCCAGCGAGTCGATCTCGGGCAGAAGCGCCGCGTCACGGACTTCGCGCTGTGGAAGTTCAGCCCGGCACAGACGCAGCGGCAGATGGAATGGGACAGCCCGTGGGGGCGCGGCTTTCCCGGCTGGCACATCGAATGCACGGCCATGGCCGCCAAGTACTTGGGATCGTACTTCGATATCCACTGCGGCGGCGAGGATCACATCCCAGTCCACCACACCAACGAGATCGCCCAAGCCCAAGCCTGCTACGACACGCGGCTGGCCGAGTTTTGGCTCCACGGCGCGTTTTTGCAGCTCGACGGCGAAAAGATGTCCAAGTCGAGCGGCGACTTCCTGCGCCTCGAATCCCTCGTCGAAGAAGGGTACGACCCCCTCGCCTACCGCTTTTTCTGCCTCGGGGCGCGCTACCGGGCCAAGCTCTCCTTTAGCTGGGAAAGCCTCGCCGGCGCGGGCACGGCCCTCAACCGGCTGCGCACAGTCGTCCACGCTTGGGGTGCGCCGTCTGAACCTGATGCTCGCTACGTGGCCGCGTTCAAAGAGCGCATCGAAGACGACCTCAACATGCCGCGTGTCCTCGCCTTGTGCTGGG
Source organism: Candidatus Latescibacterota bacterium (assembly GCA_965200315.1). GTDB lineage: Bacteria > Latescibacterota > UBA2968 > UBA8231 > UBA8231. The sequence goes on along the minus strand of OZ241362.1, from coordinate 5,226,805 downwards.
AACTCGTAGCCGACGATCTCCCCGACGCCGCCAAGAAGGCCACGCTTTTGCACTTCGACCAAGTCATGGGCTTGGGGCTGGCCGATTGGACGCCGCGTGAGGAGAACGTACCCGACGCGATTCGCGAACTCGCCGCCCAGCGGCAACAGGCCCGCGATGCCAAAGACTGGGCCACAGCCGACGCCCTGCGCGACGAAATCGCTGCGGCCGGCTACGAAATCGAAGACACCCCCCAAGGCCCCAACATTCGCCCGCTCAAAACCTTCGGCTGAGCTCAGGTCGAAGCCTAACCGAACGGCCCCTCATGTCCCGCATCCTCGTCGCCGAGTGCAAGCAAGAAATCTCCTCCTTCAACCCGGTCATTGGCACGTACGACAATTTCTCCGTCCGCCGCGGCCCCGAGTTGCTCACCTATCACCAAGGCCGCGAGACCGAACTGTGCGGTGCCTTGCAGGTCTTCGCCGATAGCCACGTCGAGGTCATCCCCACCTATGGGGCCGTCGCCCCCTCGGCCGGGCCTTTAGACCAACGGGACTTTGAGCGCCTTGCCGCCGAGCTGCTCGACGCGGTCATACCGCGCCTAGCCGACGCCGACGGCATGTACTTCTGTCTGCACGGCGCGATGGGCTGCACCCAAGAGCTGGACCCAGAGGGCTACCTGCTCCAAGAGATTCGCCGCCGCGCTAGCCCAGACTTCCCCATCGTGATCTCGCAAGACCTGCACGGCATCCTCACCCATCGCATGCTGGAGCACTCAAACGGCCTCGCCATTTATCACACCTACCCGCACGTCGATCTGGCCGACACCGGCCGCCGCGCCGCGTACTTGCTCCTGCAAGTTCTCGCTGGCGCTCAGCCCGTAGTGGCCCGCGTGCGGGTCCCCGCGCTCGTGCGCGGCAACGAACTCATTACCGCCTCGGGCGTGTACGGTGAGACCATCCGCTACTGCCAATCCCTAGAGGAGCAGCCCGACATTCTCGCCGCCGGCATGATGATCGGCAATCCGTTCACCGATGTGCCCGAGCTGTGCTCCCAAGCCATCGTCGTGGCCGATGCCGACTCCGATCTCGCCCGCGGCGAGGCCCTACACCTCGCCGCTGACTTCTGGGAACGCCGCGCACTCATGCAGCCCGATTTCGTGTCGGTCGAAGACGCCGTCGCCCAAGCCGCCCAATACAGAGGTCCAGTGCTCTTCACCGACGCGGCCGATGCCCCCTCCTCGGGCGCGACCGGCGACAGCAACGTGCTGCTCCAAGCCCTGCACACCAGCGGCTACTCCGGCCAAGTGCTCGCGCCGCTAGTGGATGCACCCGCCGCGTACATGGCCCACGACGCCGGGCTAGGGGCGCACATCCACGTGGTCTTGGGCGGCTCGCTCGACTCGCGTTTTGCCCCGCTCGACTTAGAGGTCAAAGTGGCCCAACTCGGCGATGGCGAATATCTCTGCGAATCTTGGAACACGCCCCAGTACGCCGGGCCTACAGCCGTGCTGGAAAGCGACAACCTCACCATCGTCTGCGTCAGCCGCTCGGTGCCCTTTATCGACCGCTCGGTCTTTATCGCCCACGACATCAACCCCAAGAATTACGATCTCATCGTCATCAAGTCACCGCACTGCCAGTGGCACTTTTTCGACGAATGGGCCGAGATAAACTTCAACATCGATGCCCTTGGTTCGACCAGCGCGAACTTGCCCACCCTCGGGCACCGCGTCTGTCAGCGCCCCATGTATCCCCTCGAACTCGATGCCCCTTTTACCCCGGTCGCCGAAATGTTCGGCACAGGAGCCTAGCTTTATGCCTGCCATCAAACAATCTGTCTGCTTCAATCCCTTCACCTCCTGCGGCCTCAGTCCGCAAGAATTGGTCGCGGCCGCCGCCCGCATTGGCTACCAATCCGTAGAGATGGCTGCGCGGGAACACTGGCCGCTGATCCAAGACCACGGCCTCGCCATCGCCATCGTCTCCGGCCACGCTTCCCTGCCCGACGGCCTCAACAAGCCCGAGAATCACGACCGCATCGAAGACGAGCTCCTCGCCAATATCGACCTCGCCGTTGAATGTGGCATTCCCTCGCTGATTTGCTTCTCCGGCAACAGCGAGGGCCGGTCTTCAGAAGAGGGTCTCGCCAACTGCGTCGCCGGTCTGCGCCGCGTCACTGATGCCGCCGAGGAAAAGGGCATTGCGCTCTGCATGGAATTGCTCAACTCGCGGGTCAACCACCCCGACTACCAGTGCGACCGCACCGCTTGGGGCGTGGCCCTGTGCCGGGCCGTCGGCTCGCCCTGCTTCAAGCTGCTCTACGACATCTACCACATGCAGATCATGGAAGGCGATCTCATCCGCAACATCACCGACCACATCGACTGCATCGGCCACTTCCACACGGCCGGCAACCCCGGTCGCCGCGACCTCGACGACCAGCAAGAGATTTACTACCCGCCGATCATGCAAGCCATCGCCGCCACTTCCTACGATGGCTTTGTTGGCCACGAGTACCGGCCCAAGGGCGATCCCCTCAATTCGCTAGCCCACGCTTTCAAAGTCTGCAATGTCTGAGATAACAGTCGCGCCCACCGGCGGCGCGCTCGGTGCTGAGATCAAAGGTTGTAACCTGTCCGCACCGCTTAGGCCCACCCAAGTCGCGCAGGTGCGCCAAGCACTGCTCGACCACGGCGTGGTCTTCTTTCGCCAGCAGCAGCTCAGCGACGAGGACCAAGTGCGCTTCACCGCGTACTTTGGCCAACCCGTACCGCACGTACGCCAACAGCGCCCACGGCGGGTCAAGGAGATTTTCCTCATCTCCAATGTCAAAGAAAACGGCGAGCCAATCGGCGAACTAGGCGACGAGCTGATTCCCTTTCATTCGGATCTTTCCTACCTGCCGCGCCCCGGCACCCTGTCGGTGCTCTACGCGGTGGAGATCCCCGCGCAGGGCGGCCAGACCGAGTGGTGCAATTGCACGGCCGCCTACGAAGCGCTCGACGACGCTTGGAAAATCCGCCTCAAGGGAATGCGCGCCGTGCATCGCCACTACGTCGAAGCGCAAAACCCACCCGAGCACGTCGCCCACCCCATCGTCCGCACCCACCCGGAAACGGGGGGCCGCTCGCTCTACGTAGGGCCGCACCTGACCCAATACGTGGTCGGCCTTAGCCACCGTGACAGCGACGCCCTGCTCGGCCAACTGTACGCCCATCTCGAACAGCCGCGCTTCGTCTGGACTCACGAGTGGCAAGTCGGCGACCTCGTCCTCTTTGACAACCGCCCCACCATGCACCGCCGCCTCGCCTTTCCCTCCCACCAGCGCCGCCTGATGAAACGCACTCAGGTTTTCAACGACGAAATACCGGTGGAGTGAATGAATAACTGACGTTAGGCAACCCCCCACGACTTAACCCGCTTCGCCCTCCAGCAAGACGATGTCGGTTTGCGAATTTCAAACGGAGACAATACCATAATCCCTCGGCAGATCGTCTGTCGGCGGGCTGTTGGCTTGCTTCAGTTTCCTCTTTCGATCCTATAAAGACCATGTTCAAAGCACTCATCTTACATGAGCACTCTGCTCTCATCGAAGAACTCGACGAAAGCCGCCTGCCCGCCGGAGACGTAGAAATCGCCGTTGCGTATTCCTCGCTCAACTACAAAGACGGGCTGATCCTCAACGGCCTAGGCGGTTTGGTCAAAACCTACCCCCACGTCCCCGGCCTTGACCTCGCTGGCACGGTCACCCACAGCCAGAACGGCCAGTTCCAACCCGGCGACCAAGTTATATGTACAGGCTGGCGCGTCGGCGAAATCCACTGGGGAGGGTACGCGCAAAAGGCGCGCCTCAAATCCGACTGGCTCGTGCCCCTACCCGCCGGCCTCACGCTGCGCACCGCCATGGGCTTGGGTGCTGCGGGCCTGACCGCAGCCATCTCCTTAGAAGCACTCGAAGCCCACGGCCTTACGCCTGACAAAGGCGAGGTTCTTGTCACCGGCGCAGCCGGCGGCGTCGGCTCCCTCTCCGTTTTACTGCTCGCCTCGCTGGGCTACCAAGTCGCCGCATCCACCGGCCGCCCCGAACTCGAACCCTATCTAAAAGACCTGGGTGCCCAAACCATCATCCCGCGCCAAGACCTCACCGAGCCATCCAACAAACCCCTAGAAAGTGCACGCTGGGCCGCCTGCATCGACTCGGTCGGCGGCACCACCTTGGCCCGCGTCTTGGCCCAGATGAACTATGGGGCTTCCATCGCCGCAGTCGGCTTAGCCGGCGGTGCCCAATTTGCAACCACCGTCATTCCCTTCTTGCTGCGTGGCGTCAACATCCTCGGCATCGACTCCGTGTTCTACTCAGCCGAGCACCGCACGGCTGCTTGGGTACGCCTAGCCACCCAACTGCCCTTGGAAAAACTAGATCGCATCTGTACTGAGGTCGGTTTAGCCGACGTCCCCCGCCTCGGCAAGGACATCTTAGCGGGCAAAGTGCAGGGCCGCGTCATCGTCAACCCCAACTAGGAAAACACGCTATGCGCCGACTAACGCTTCTACTCCTCACCCTCGCCGCCACCTTAGCTGGAGCCGATTCCAACATGCCCGGGACCGACCGCATCGCGTACTTTGGCTACGAAGACTGCATCCGCCTCGAAAACGCCCACACCCGCGTCGTCCTCACTTCATCGGCCGGCCGCGTCCTCGAATACTCGCGCAAAGGCCCCAACGCCATCTACCTCGACCCGGCCCAAGAAGGCGCGACCTTTGAGGACGGCGATCCTCGCTTCGGCCCCACCGGCGGCCGCCTCGACATCGGCCCGGAAATGGTCATCCCCGCCCATCCCGACCTCTGGCTCGGGCAGTGGGAAAGCCAAATCACCGGCCCGCGCTCGGCTCGCCTGATTAGCAAAAAAGACGAGCCGACCGGCGTCCAGCTCATCCGCGACTTCCAGCTCGCCGAGGCCTCCACTCACTTGAGCGTCACCCAGACCATCAAAAACGTCTCTGACAGCGAAAAACACTGGGGCCACTGGAGCCGCACCTTTGGCACGGGCGGCGGCATCGTACTCATCCCCCTGACGCGAGGGAGCCGGTTCCCGGCTTCCTATGTCATGTACGGCCCCGGCCCGGTCATCAACTACCGCCCCGAAGACCCCAATATCCGCATCCGCGACAATTTCCTCGAAGTCCTCTCGACGCCGCTCAGACCTAAGCTCGGCATGGACTCGCAAGCCGGATGGTTTGCCTATCTCGACCGCAACGACCTACTGTGGGTCAAGCGCTATCCTGTGTACCCCGACCGCCCCTATGGAGAATTGGCCGGACTGACCATCTCGATATGGTATTATGAGGATCTGATGTGCGAGTTGGAGCCGATCGGCCCGCGCGAGGATATACCGCCCGGCGGCGAGGCATCCTTCACCGAGGACTGGTGGCTCCTCCCCTACACCTACCCCCAAGACAGCAGCGACCTCGACCTCGAAGCCATCAGCGCACTGGTGGAACGAGAAGCACGCTGAGTATAAAAAACCGCCGCTAACTTATGGCGTTAGCGGCGGTTGATCTTCTGCCCGCAGTCAAATGCGACCCGAGGTTTCTTCCCTTACGGCAGCTTCGTCATCTTCTTGGTTTCCACGCGCCCATCCACCTCGACCCGATAGAGATACACGCCGGCGGCCACATCCCGGCCTGCTTCGTCGCGGCTATTCCAACGACGCCCCAAATCTGACCATAGACTAGGGTTGCTTCGAGTTGAAATTCACTAGGCAAATATGCTTTTTTACATACACTATGTCGCCTATTTCTTCTTCATCCTCGCCCCTCTTCCCCAAGTTCGCCGAGTATCGCATCGCCCTCGCCGACCAAGTCGAAATGGCCTATATCGACAATGGCGGCAGCGGAGACCGTCCCCCTTTAGTACTCTTGCACGGTATCTTTGACAACAAGGCCACCTTTTTCCGCTTGATCGCCCGCCTGCCCGGCCACCGCATTATCGCCCCCGACTTGATCGGCCACGGGTATAGCAGCAAGCCGACCTTTGCTGCCCGCCCGGCGCACGAGCGCTACTCGCCGGATATGCAGGTTAGCTACCTTGTGGCCTTTATCGCGGCGCTGGACTTGGACGAGGTGATTCTCTTGGGCAACTCGCTCGGCGGAGGCTTGGCCCTGCGCTTGTACCTCGACTTTCCCGCACTCGCAGCTAAGGTGCGCGGACTGGTACTCATCGACGCAGCCGGCTATCCCCACAAACTTCCCGTACACGTGCGCACCCTCGGCAGTCATCCAAGCAAGCTGCTGGCCCGTGCCCCAATCCACACCCTAGCGAGAGCCTTCGGTCTGTTGCGCTTGGCTGTTTGGCGCACCTTCCGGCGCTGCTTCCACGACCGCAGCAAAATCCCCCCCGAACTCTCAACAGTCGCCCGCTCCGCGCTCGAAACACCCAACGCCGCGTACGCCTACCACTACTCAGCACGGAACCTCTTACCACCCGACGTAGCAACGTTCCACCAGCGCTTTTGCGACATCACCTGCCCAACCTTAATTTTGTGGGGGCAACAAGACCGCGTCTTACCCGTGTACTCGGCCCAGCGCTTTGCTGCTGACCTGCCCTGCGCCGACCTGCACATCTTCCCCAATTGCGGACACGCGCCCCACCTCGAATACCCCGACGAGACGGCCGACTGCATCAAACAATGGATAAAAGAGCGCGATATTACATAATTACTTGATATTTGAGCGAATAAAATTTTGCCCCGTAAAGATGCCGGCAACTATATATCCAATACCGGCGTCTAAGCTAGACAAAACCTTTTACAAGGAAGGACAATATGCCACTCTATCGCCATTCAGAGGCCTCGGGGGGGCCAGACGACATCTTCGTCATAGAGGATCGAGAAATGCTCCTGCGCGACCAGCCCGGTTTTGAATTTATCGACTCGCGCACCATCAAGGCCCATCCCCTCATCATCGAAGCCCTAATCGCTGACTCCGAGCGTTTGTGGACCCTTGAAGAAATACTCGCCAATGTAGAGGAGTGACGCGCAGCGCATCCCGAAGCAACACAAAAACCCCTGCTAGACCATCCCCCGTCCTCTTCCGCTTTTCGGCAAAAATCCAGTCCATCCCCTAGCTCGGCCGCACTATAGCCATTCCACGTCCTACGTCCTTGATAAGTAGGGTGTTGATCTACATTTTGTGATATATTGCCCTAGCGAACATCCACATCCGACGCATGAGGCCCCATGAGTTCGCCTACGTTGCGCTTTGAGTGCTCCAAATGCCATCACACCACCTACGGGACCGGCGAGATCCGCGCCTCCGGGGGGTTTTGGTCTAAGATATTCGATGTGCAAAACCGCAAGTTGACAACCGTAACTTGCGAGCAGTGCCGCTACACCGAATTCTACGCCGCCGACAGCTCGCGCCTCGGCCATATCTTCGACTTCTTCACGGGATAGCGGCAGCGATCAGTTGTAATCCGGCCCGCCGACCGGCCCCAGCAACGCACGATTTTCCGCGGGCGTCTCCACCGCGTCGAGAAAGTCCGCCAAGGCTTGCTGCATCCGCCGGGTCTCCTCTCGGTGCTCGCCGATCACATTCGTCTGCTGCTGGGGGTCGGCCTGCATGTCGTACAGCTCGGGTGCGCCGCCGTGCTCGCCATACGCCAAGTAGGTCCAGCGCTCGTCGGTCACCGTCGGTCCGCCATTGCGGATAAAGGTCGAGCTGAAGGCGTATTGCCGCGGCCACGTTGCCGATTCGGTCATAAGCGGCGCGAGCGAGTGCCCGTGCATCTTTAGGTCGCTTTTTTTTACGCCAGCTAAAGCCATCAGCGTCGGCAGCAAATCTACCGACTGCGTCAACGCGCTCACGCGCTGTCCGCCCGCGACCTCGGGAGCAGCGATCAGCAGCGGGATGTGGCTGATCTCTTCGTATAGCGGCCAGACGCGGTCATCCTCGGGGTGGATGTTGGACTTGCCTGTGCGGTTGTGCTCGCCGACGAACATGCCGTGATCCGAGGTAAAGACCACCACGCTGTTGTCGAACAGCCCCAGCTCCTCAATTTTGTCCAACACGTAGCCGATCCACTTGTTGACCAAGTAAATCTCGGCCGCATAGTGTGCCTGGAGGTTGGCCAATTCCGCCGACGTGTACGCCGTAGCCGGGCCGTAGTTCGGATGAATCATCGCCGGGCCGTCGTACCCAGAGGTATCATAGCGGCCCACGAGATGTTCCGGCGGGTCCCACGGCTCGTGCGCGTCGAAGAAATCCACCCACAGCAAGAACGGCTCACAGCCGCGATTTTCCTCCAGCCAGCGGCTCGCCGTCTGCGCCGTGCGCACGCAGAAGCGGTCTTCCTCCCACGCCCAATCGCGGTTAGTCCACGAGTGCAAGGTCGCCAGATTGCCAAAGCGCGACTGAGCCAGATGCGGATCAATGCGCGTCTTCGCCCCGGCTACTTCCATGCGCGGCGGCAAGTTGCCCTTCAACAGCGGCTTGTCGCCCTCTTGGCCACGAATCCAATACGCCCCGTCAAACCCCCGGTCAAAATGGTGGACGCCCTTCATCAGATGCGGCGTGTCGCAGATAAGCTGGCTTTGGTAGCCGGCCGCACCGAAAATCGTGCTCAGCACCGGGACACCTGCGTCGAGCGGTTTCCAGCCGTGGAAGGGGAAGCTGTAGCGGCCGGTAAAGAGGTCGGTGCGGTTGGGGATGGTCGGAAAGCTCGACAAATAGTGCCGGTCGAAGCACACCGCCCGCTCGGCAAAGCGGTCGAGCGCCGCCGTGCCGATCCACGCATTGCCGTTGCACCCCAAATAGTCGTAGCGAAAGGTGTCGCTGACCAAGACGATGATGTTCATAAGACGCATGCTCCTTGTATTTTTTAGAAATCCCTACTCTCGTCTAATTTCATACCTAACATTTTCTGAAGCTATTGAAATGGATTTTTCGCCCCAAGATAGCTTGAGATTTGCAGGAAGCCTGTTGTCAATTACTCCTATTGCATCTATCGGTGGGCGTATATACTTCATCACAAAAGTCGATAAAATTTGTCCTGCATTCTCTTCTATGTGTTCCCATGCTTCTTCTCCAGTCATAGCAATACCATCCGCATTCATAAATTCTTCGGCCAGTTCTGTAAGACGGGGTGATGAAGTTGGATCTAGCACCAGAAGAACAGGGGTAAACCCTGCTGCCTTGCATTCTCTCGGAAAAGACAGCTCCTCGGAAAAGCGGCCTTGACCACTTGCCGCAATGGTAACTCTGAGTTTGAACTCATAGGCTAGGTTTCCTTCTGCTACAAAACAGTCAATTTGACGACCTTTTTTCGTCGGCTTTCCATCCTCATCTAGGCGCTTTACTGGCGAATTTCGTGCTCCAATAGGTTCTCCACCCAAGCAACTCGCAAGGATGGGTTCAAATAAATATCCTGTTTCTTGTGCAGATCGATTATCAATATCGTATATCCACTTTCGCCAAGTCATCCAGCTAAACAAAAGTTCAAGATCGCATGAGCCGAATTCAAGGAGGCTTCGAGGGCCAATTTGATCGGCTTGTGCGAGTGGCTGTGTTTCTAGAATTCGCCGGTACTTCACTCGCCGTCTGTGTAGGGCGCATAGATTCTGAATATAGAGCGCAAAGTCAGGATGTTTTCTGACTGCATTATCTAGTACCTGCAAAAGCAAATCTGAGTTTGCATAAGGTATTTCACTTGCAGAAAACCACTGTATAGAAATCTGATAGTAGTCTTGATTGGGAATTTCTATATCGGATAGTCCCAACTCAGACGAGTTCCATTTGAGATCTCGCACACTGATCGACAAAAGAACATATAATTCAGAATCGGAGAGAATAACCTGTGCGTCTCCTGTACCGTGAATTTTGCACTTGCTCAGCAAATATCGGATTGAAGTATTAGTCATAGAAATTTTATTCAAATAAGGTTAATTGTGGTTTATCACTTTTCTTTAGACTCTCCAGCAATCGCGCTGTCTTTATGAGAGACGGACTCATCGCAGACGCTTTTGTCAAAGTAAATCCTATCAATGCTCCATGTCCCATTTCTTTAGTTGGTAAGAATCCGTAACCCTTTATATGCTCGGCAAAAATTAGTGCGAGCTTTGGTGGAATTGCATTACCAGTATGCCGTATCTTATCAGACGTATTTCCCAAGAAAATAAACGAATCCGGGAATGTTTGGATTCTGGCGCATTCTCTAATCGTCAACGGTCGATCTTCAATTGGGTGAATAAATTCTCGGCAAGCAGCCCCAGTAATCGTTAAGCAGGGCTCGTCAAAGCGCAGTCTTTTCAGACCAGAAGGCGCACCACCTCTCTTATCTGAAGGCGTTCCGTCCATTACTCGCCTATAGGCTCTTCTCCTAAAGGAGCTGTGCTGTAACTCTTCGGGGAGGTCCTTCATGGTTTGCCCAGGTTTTAATGCGCGAATGCGCTCTGCCTGTGTATCTTGGAGCAATGGCCTAAAGTGATCCTTTATTTCTCTAGCGCCATCCCTTATCTCATCTTTCCAAGTACCACTATATCTTACTGTTTGTTCTTTCTTGACAGATGGTTCGGGCAAATCGCCTATTGCATGTCTAAGCGTCGAACTCGATTTTCTAAAAATAGCTCCATGAATATGCTGTACGGGCTGAGGCAAACTAAAATCGTATCCCAAGCGGTTGCCAATCACCAAAACGCGCTTTCTTCTTTGTGGAATCCCGTACTCATGTGCATAAACCTTATCGACGCGTACTCTATAGCCCAGTTCTATAAATGCTTTAGTAGCTTCGTATATGTACTCTCCATTCTTCGCTGTTAAAAGTCCTTCTACGTTTTCCATGATAAACCACTTTGGACGCATTATTTTCAGCGACTTAACATAGCTTTTTAACAGGCTATTTCTTGGATCATCCCAAAATTTAGTGCCAGCAGTACTAAAACCCTGACAGGGCGGCCCGCCGATTAAAATATCCAGCTCACCTGCTTTAATTTTTAAGTCGTTGAGCAACATACCGAAGTCAAACTCTCGCACATCGCCTTGGACGCAGCTAGTCCCTGAAAAGTTAGCTCTATAGGTTTCAACTGCCGTTGGGTCACTGTCCAAGGCATACAGAATTTGATAATCAGCTTTCTTGAATCCCAACGAGCAACCACCCGCTCCGGCAAAAAGACTAATCGCATTCGGCACTGTTGCCGTCCTTCGGCGTTGTCCTACATCCATGAGCTAAGAGGTCCTAACAAAACCCGTTGGGCAATCCTAGGAACGCGGGCATACTGCCCTCCCATGTCATTCCCGCGAAAGCGGGAATCCAGCTTTGTTAGGGGGCCTCTTAGCCTCAATCCGACTCCCGCGCCGCCAGCTCCTGGCGCAACACGCCCTCCAATTCAAGATGCTTGAACTCGAAACCCGCTTCCAACAGTCGCTTTGGCCGCACCCGCTGGCTGGCCAGCAACCCCTCCTCGGCCAATTCGCCCAAAACCAACTTGGCGGCAAACGCCGGCAGCGGCAACAGCGTCGGCCGCCGCAACACGCGACCCAATGTCCGCGTCAATTCGGCATTGGTCACCGGCTGAGGCGCGGTCAGGTTCACCGGCCCGCGCAAGGCGTCGTTTTCCACCGCATAGATCAGCGCTGCCACCGCGTCCTCCAAGCTAATCCAGCTAACGTACTGCCGACCGTCGCCGATCTTGCCACCCATCCCCAAGCGGAAGGGCAACAGCATCTTGGCCAGCGCTCCGCCCCGGCGACTGAGGACGATCCCCAAGCGGGCCTGCACGACGCGGATACCAGCCTCGGCAGCCACCGCGCTCGCCCCCTCCCACGCTCGGCCCAACTCGGCCAAAAACCCCTCGCCGGTAGCACTTCCTTCGTCTAGCTCCTCGTCGCGCCGATGGCCGTAAATGCCGATGGCCGACGCGCAGACCAGCACCCTCGGCGGCGCGGCTAATCCCGCCAAGCGCACAGCGAGCAACTGCGTCGTCTGCACCCGACTCTGGCGCAACTGCTCCTTGACAGTGGCCGTCCAGCGCCCGGCGGCGATGTTCCGGCCTCCTAAATGCACCACCGCCTCTATCCCCTCCAGAACCTCTTGCTCCAGCTCGCCAGCTTCTGGAGCCCAGCGCAACTCCCCGTGCGCTGGCTCCCGCCTCACCAAACGCACCACCTCGTGCCCGTCGCGCTCCAACTGGCTACAGAGCGCCGTGCCTATCAAGCCGCTGCTACCTGCTACTAGTATCTTCACCACCTACTCCTATTGAGAATCCTCTGCTACTAAAACGCATCCCCACGCTCGACACAAGTGCCCTCCAGGGGTGGTGTAGGTGCGCTTGACCTGGTTTTCTCCCCTTGTTTTTCTCTTAAAAAGCGAGTAGGCGGTCCCATCTGCCGGAACAGCATCGGACCCCACTACCCAGAAAGTACGCATCATGCCTGACGATTATAGGATCACCACTACAACCTCGGACAATCACAAGGGGCACATTTTTACTCGACCAGATAAACAAGCTAATGGCACAGCCTTTAACGCAGCCGATTGGATCGACCGGCTAGCAGCAGCACTCAAAGACATTGCCGCACAGGCGCGACCCGCTTTCCCCTTTTCACCAGAGACCCCACACTACGGCCCGCTAGACGAATACTGGCCGAGCATCAACCAGCAATATCGAGAGCTCGCCGCCCGCGCAAAGCACGACCCCACCGCCGCCAAGCTCTTCGCAGAATCCCATCTCTGGCTCAAGTCCGATCCTATAGAAGCAAGGGCGATTCTGCGGGAGCATCCATTGCTGCGCCCGGGACTGATCGGTTCGGGCAAGCGCGAAGGGGTCGGCTTCATGCTGTCCACGTGCGACTGGTTCCACGTCGAGCTAAAGTCCCTCGTATCTCATCTGGCTAAACGCACTATGCGGGATAGCGGCGAGCAGGCCGCGCAACTGCTGCACCGCTACCTGACGGCCGGAGCGGATGCCAATCTCCCGGCCTACGAGATCACTATCTTGCACGGCTTAAAACTCGACCGGCGCTTCGAGCTTGGCCGCGACGCCTATCTAGCGCCCTACGAGGACGCCAAGGCGACGTACGGCCTGCCCGACGACCCTAGCCAGTCAAACCGTCCTGTGCGCACGACCGCGCTCGTGCGCAGTCTAAGGTGGGGGCCAGGCGTCGCACCTCCCCCGGATGGGGGCGATTTTTCCAATAAGTCCCGTTGCGCTTGCGGACCGAAAGTAAAGTACCGCTTCCCCGGCGACTACGAGATTGACCTTGCGGACCGATTGCCAGACGACAGCAAAGTCCTAGTTGATTTGCTAGCGATTGCCACGCGAACTCCGCTGGTCTTCCACACGAGCTTTGGCCGCGTCGCCAAGTGGGTAGAGGAAATTGATCCCAACTTCGCTTGCGGTTTTCGCAACTCCTCTGCCTACTTGTCCGACTCAGCACCCAAGGAACACCCATTCAGCCAGCAGGATGCGGCTGCTTTCGCGGCCTTGGCAAGCCGCTGGTGTACCTATCGCGGTAGGCGCGATGTTATTGACCTTGCGATCCGCCGCCTCGCCGCCTCTTTTGCTCGGGTCGGCGGCCCATTTAGTACAGAGGACCGCATCCTCGATGTTTCCATCTCCTTGGAGATCATGTACGGTCCGATCAAACAGCAACTGAGCCAACAACTGGCGATCCGGGCAGAACGACTGCTCGGCCAAGGACGCGACCAACGCGGCTGGATATCCAACAGAGTAAAGGCCCTCTATGGAGTCCGTTCCGCCATCGTGCATGGGAAAAAGAAGATCAAAGGCGGCCGCCGCGCTATCGACAAAGCACTGGCGGACGGACGCGACCTAGCCTGCCTCACACTCGCGGAATTGCTGTCCCAAGGGCCGGTACGGGATTGGGACAATCCCATGGGAGACAAGTAAATGCCTGAGTCAAAGCAACGCGACATGGACCCGCGTCGTCTGCAATTGGCGTCGGATCCGTATCGTCCATCCTACCATTTTCTAGCCCCGATCAACTGGATGAACGACCCGAACGGAACCATTTTCTGGCGGGGCCGATACCACATCTTTTACCAATACAATCCCAATGGCGCTTTCCACGGCACGATCCATTGGGGCCACGCCTCCAGTGCAGATTTGGTTCACTGGACGGACCACCCCATTGCGCTGCCGCCCGGGCCGGAGGGAGCCGACCGGGACCAGTGCTACAGCGGGGCCGCGTTTATCAACAAAGAAGGAGTGCCCACATTTATCTATCACGGCTTGCCGGTTAGAGGCGTTGCGCGGCGAGCACGCGCACTTTTCCGACATCCAATTGGCTGCGGACGAAGAGGGTCCGCTCAATGCAATCAAAGGCAACCGACTGGAAATTCAAGCGGTGTTTGAATGGGAGAGTGCCGAAGAATTCGGTCTGAAGGTTTGCTGTTCGCCAGACGGCTTAGAACAAACCCTCATTCGCTTCAACCTCAATCCGTGGTCAGCCAACCGCGCACCGCAAAAAATTGGTCCGCTCCGGGAGTTGATTTTGGACGTAAGTCGGTCCAGCATCAATCCCGAGGTGAGCAATCGCGAATCGCAACGGCGTGCGTTCGACCTCCCTTACGGCGAGCCGCTAGCATTGCGGGTATTCGTGGATCGGAGCGTGGTAGAGGTCTTCGCCAATGACCTCCATTATTTGGCCAAGCGCATCTATCCCGCCCAGCCGGATAGTCTCGGCGTCCAGCTATTTGCCCGAGGCGGCGCGGCGACGGTGCGATCGCTGGACGTGTGGCAGATGGGAGCGATCTGGCCGATTGAATAGGGTCGTTGCGCGGTTTTAGTTGCGGAACGCTGAGCTAGCTTGTGTTAGGGTCGTCGCACGGTAAACGTCGCCGTCGTGTCGTTGCGCGGTTTTAGTTGCGGAACGCTGAGCTAGGCTGGCACCCAGCCCTTTTGCCGCAGTTCCTCTTCCAGCAATCCCAAACACTCGTCCATGATAGCTAGGGACTCGTCGAGCTGTTCCTGCGCAATGATCAGCGGCGGGTAAAAGCGCAAATCATCGCCCGCAACCCAATTGGCTCCCCCGCTAGTGCCCGAAATAGCCAAGCCCCGTTCCAAGGCAAGCAGAGGCACGCGCTGCGCCACGCCCCACTCAGGGGGAAAGGGCTTGCGACTGCGGCGATCCTGCACCAGTTCAATCCCCAGCATCAGGCCCTTGCCGCGCACTTGGCCGACGCAAGCGTGGCGCGTCAAGCTCGGGGCCTTTTCCTGCAAATAGGCCCCCACCTGAGCGGCGTGTTGCACGATCCCTTCTTCTTTTAGCAGGTCCAGTACGGCCAAGCCAGCGCGCATGGCTACTGGGTTGTTGACATAGGTAAAAACGTGCGGCAGGGCTTGGCCGCTGCGGGTGAGGCCCCGCCGCATCTGTTCGCTCAGCAACACCCCTCCCAAGGGCGCGTATCCGCTGCTGGCCCCTTTGCCAAAAACGATCATATCGGGCACTACGTCCCAATGCTCAATGGCAAAGAGTTTGCCGGTGCGGCCAAAGCCGGTGATGATCTCGTCGGCGATAAAAAGGACGTCGTGGCTCGGCGCAGATTTGGCGAATGAGAGGGTAGTAATCGGGCGGCGGTACCCCAGCGGCGACCCCGGCCATGACCACCGGCTCGGCGATAAAGGCCGCGATATTGTCGGCCCCTACCTCGCGATGGTCTCTTCTAACTGACGGGCACAGGTCAAATTGCAGCGATCTTCGCAACCGGCAAAAGCGCAGCGATAAGGATAGCACGAGGCAATGTGCGGAAAAGCTGGCAGATATGGCTCAAAAGGCACCCGCAGCCCCGGCATCCCGGTAGCGGCCAAGGCCCCCAAAGTAGCACCGTGATAGCCGCGCCAGCGACCGATGATCTGGTGCTTTTGCGCTTGGCCCCGCTGCAGATGGTACAAGCGGGCCAGTTTAATGGCCGTCTCCACGCCTTCGGAGCCACCCGAGACAAAGTACGCGTGGTTCAAATCCCCGGGGGCCAGTTCGGCCAAGCGGCGGGCGTATTCAAGGGCCGGAGGGTTGGTAAAAAACGTCGAAAAACAATAGGCCAATTCCCTTCCCTGAGCGGCCATAGCCTCGACGATGGCATGACGACCGTGGCCTAGGGTGACGTTGCCAGCCCCGGCCGTGCCGTCGATATAGCGATTGCCCGCTTCGTCGTATAAGTAAATCCCCTCGCCCTTGACGAGAACCGGGTAGGTGTATTGCGGGTCGCGGTGGAGAAGTGCTAGGTCGGTAGTCATGGGTTTTATCCAAACAGACAGTCTCTCATTCAGCGGTAAACATCCCGCCGATATCCAATGTGTAAAACCGTCACCGTACTCTGCTGATCGTCAATTTCATAAATCACTCGGTAATCCCCTGCCCGGATGCGCCAGCCTGCACGCCCCTTCAGTTTGCGGCATCCTGCTGACCGGGGTTGGCACCTTCTCATGGATTCCAGACGGCGATTGGGCCAATTCTCTCTGCGCTTGCCGCCGGATTCTAAGGCCGTACCATTTCAGCACTCACTTTCGATTTCTTCAACCGCTTGCTCAAAAGGAATCGCCTCATCGTCTCTTGACTTAGCTTGGTCGTAGGCCCGAATCGACTCTAGCTCCTCTAGCTCTTCCAGCAGCTTTTGGTAGGCACCTATTTCGAGCACCACGCTGACGCGCTGATCATTTTCGTCGATGATATCCTGCTCTTTGACAGGTAGCATGGTGTAGGCTCCCTCAGATTTCGTTTCAAATGCCGCCTCTACTCCCTTTAGAGAAGCTGTTGAGTTATTTGGAACGTGGCGCCCGTTCTTGTCGAGGGGCATTCGGAGTCAAGTAATAACTCCCTTCCATTCATCTAATCTGCGGCAACACCTCGCGCAAGACCTTCGCAAAGGCTTGCCGCTCGGCTTTTGGCCCCACGGTCAGCCGGATGCAGCGGTCGAGCGGAGCCACGCCCGGCATCCGCACGAAGACCCCGTGCTGCAAAAGCACCTGCATCAGGCAGCGCGCACACTCGCCACAGCCCACGTCGAGTGCCACGAAATTCGTCGCCGAAGGCACCGTTTTCAGCCCCAATTCCGTGGCTAGCTGCACATATTCCCGCCGACCTTCCTCCACTTGCCGCACCACCGAGCGCACAAACTCGTCGTCGCTCAGCGAAGCAAGTGCCCCGGCTTGGGCGACGCGGTTGACTCCAAAGTGATTGCGAACCTTGTTGAGCGCGGCCACCAAATCGCGGTGCGCCAGCGCGTAGCCGACCCTAGCCCCGGCCATGCCGTGCGCCTTGGAAAACGTCCGCAACCGCACCACCTGGGCCCGTTCTACTTCTAGCGGCAACAGCGCATCCGCCGGGGCGAAGTCGATATACGCCTCGTCGAGCAAGAACACACAATCCGGCGGCAACTCCGCGATACAATCCCGCAACTCGTCGGCTCGCTGATAGGTGCCCATGGGGTTGTCCGGGTTGGCCACATAAAGCAGCTTGGGGCGCACTTGCCGCGCCTTGGCCAACAGGGCCGGCAAATCCTCCCGATCCGCTCGATAGGGCACCTTGTGCAATACCGCCCCGTGCCCCTCGACATGGTAGTTGAATGTGGGATAGGCCCCTAGCGACGTCACCACTGAGTCGCCCGGCTCGGCAAACAGGCGCACTAGCAGTCCCAAAATTTCGTCAATGCCCGCGCCCAAGACGACCTCTTCCCGCGCTACCCCGTGCCGCGCTGCCAGCGCCGAGCGCAGCTCGTATCCCTCCGGGTCGTTGTACCAATGCACTTGATCCACCGCCTCCACCATGGCCTGCCGCGCCTTCGGCGAGATCCCGAAATTGCTCTCGTTAGCTCCAACCCGCAGGGCGAGCGGCTGTCCCTGCTCCCTCTCCAGCACCTCGGGCGGCACAAAGGGAATGGTCGGCGGCAGGGCGCGGACGATGCGCGTGAACGGCAGCATGAGTTAAGACCACACGTAGATTTCGTCGTCGTCGTCGGCATAGCCAATGAAGACGGCGAGCACCACCCGCGGATCGCGCCCCTGCACCGCTGGGACCTCGTGGATGCAGCGCGTATTGAAGAAATACAAATCGCCCGGCGCGAGCGCGACCTCGCAGTGCTCCACGCCATGCGCGGCCGCATACTCGTGAAAACGGCCTTCGGCGATATGCGGCTGTATCTCCTCGGTCCACAGACAACGGTGCAACACCGCCTGCACCCCAGGGCCCGCAGAATCCGCGTTCTGCACGCACAGCACACCGGCAAATTGGTGGGTAAAGCGCGCTACCTCGTAGTTGAATCGCTTTTCGCGCAGAACTACGTGGTCGATGTGCGGACTATAGGAATGGGTCTCGTAGTGGATGCGAAAGATGGCCGGGCCGTACAAGCGCCCGTCGCGCTCGCGCGCTGTCTTAACCGCCTTGTTGGGCGCCAGCGCCTGCAAGTGCCGATAGAGCAGCTGCACCGGGTCGAGCAGACCCGCGAAGAGGGTGGCAAAAAGCGCGGCCGTCTCCTCGGCATGAGCGAGGAATGCCTCTTGGTCGCCGCCCATGTTGCCGAGGCTGGTGCCAATGTCGATGCGCGAGCGCTGGTCGCCCGGGGTGCGCAGCAACCCGCGCTCGCCAAAGCGCTCCATCAGCCGCTGGCAATCGGCTGGCGTGCAAACTTGGGGCAGCAGAATCGCCGGTATCTCCGCCCGGGCCAAGGCGCCAAGCGGGTCGGCGCACTCGTCTGGCCTAACGGGCCGCCAAGCGGCTCCGGTAGGCTGATCTAAAGACTTCAGTGGATCCCTCCTTTTGTGTTCATTGAAGAAACGCGGGGGCATCATCTTTTGTACCTCACTAGCTGGCCAGAGGCGGTCACCCAACGCGGGTGTCCAAGATCGCCAGTGCCTCCAGTGCCTTCTTCCGATCCAAGCGCGGATGGGCGAATTGATTTCGATAGCTCCGCAAGCAGCCGTAGCAGCTCGAATCGCAGCCGCAATTGCCCTGAACCCGTTGCCGTGCGTTGCGGAGCATCTCCTTGAAGACGCTCTCCTGTTCCAGTTGTGCGACCAGTGCCGCGCCGCCCGGCACGTTGTCGTAGAGCACTATTGCGGATTCCCCAGTGCTGCCGGTAATCGTCACATTTAGATCCGCATCCGGTACGTCCAAGGTCTCGGCTGCGCCGAGCAGGACCGCGTAGGCGACCGAATAGGCTTCCCACTCGCCTGTTAGCTGAGGAAATTGCAAGCGCACGACGTCCGTGACCAGTTCGTGGCCAAGCGAGAACTGGGCTAAGGGACCGGAGCATTCGGAATCCGAAGGGGATTTGTGAATCCCTTTTGATTTCGTCTTGTGAGTGCCACAAGAGAGGCAGATATAGAACCCCCCTCTGTTCCAGCCTTCGCACAGGATGACCAAAGTTCCGGGCCGAGCCTTGGTAACTTGTACGCCGAGGATGTTCTTGGGGTCGGGTTGGTCATTTTTTTCGAAGCCTTGGAAAAACGGCCGAGTCGTATATAGGCGCTGTACTCGTCCACGCGGTTCCTTGGGTTTCGTGAACAGCGGCGTTACGAAACCGAACTCCGGGATAAGGTATTTTCTACTATTGTGGGGCTCGGGCTCGGGCAAGGCACCTTCATTCCATTGCTTGAAGTTACGCGCATCAGCATCATCGTATTCGTAATGACGGATCGACCATTCCTTCCCGGGAATCTTCTTGATCCCGCAAGATTCCCATTCCAGTTTGTTTGCCACCACCTTGCCGCCAGGCGCGTACTCGGCGATGGCTTGGGATAAATCACGCTGAAGTGATATACCCGTTGGGTTGCCGACCTGGGGACGAGTATCAAGCTCGACGACATCCACGGGAAAGCCGTATTTGGGAATGACTGCCTTGCGCGACAGGAAGTTCAAAGTCTGCTCGCCGGCAATGGTTTTCATGCGAGCTTCGACTCTGTTTGTTCCTTTATGCTGATTGAACAGTTTCAGCCGGAACTTCTCCATTTCGCGATAATCCGCGCACACTTCCGCTTCTACATCGGCGAATCGGCTTTGCGGCCCAGCTATCTGGTCAATCCAATCATCGCTGGCAAGGCCAGTCTCTTCGCGCATATCCTGCGGCACGATCCGGCTCAGAGAGTCCCTCAACACATCGTTATCCTCGCAGAATTGCTTTAGGTCGGATACAGCGCACGGATTCGACCAATTTCCGATGAATGCTTCTACGTTCCTAAAACGTTCCCTATTCTCTACAGTCTTGAAAAACGCAGACAAGGCAGTGGCGACCATGTGCCGGACGATGATTTTCGCATTCTTCATCTGCAATCGCGGCGGCCGCACCTTGCCTTCGATTACGCGATTCTTGGGATCTTCGTAGTGGTAGAGATCATGCGGATTGCGACGACAGTAGGTCAGAGCGAGCCCCGGTGTCTCTCGGCGTCCCGCCCTCCCGACGCGCTGAGTATAGTTGAATGGCTCCGGCGGCACATTGCGGAGGAACACAGCCTCTAGATCGCCTAGATCAACTCCGACTTCAAATGTAGTCGAGGAACTGAGGAGGTGCGTCTTTCCGTTCTTGAAACAATCCTGTCTCCGACGCGCTTCGTCGCTCTCGATCTGCGCGGTGTGCTCCTCCGAGCGCAGGACGGGCGGCAAGTCAGTGCTTTCGTAAAGAATTCGATAATGATTTTCCTCAAGGCGTGTGTGATCGGCCGGAATCAAGAAGCCGGGGCATTTATTTCTAGGACAGACTTGGCGAATGTTGTGAGGGGTCAGCGTAGCGCAGGTACTGCATTCCCAAATCTCATCGGGAGCGGCAAACTTAATACGCAACCAGCGCGGGTTGAGACGAAACGTCCCGTTCGTCTTTTCTCGGCAAAGAATGGGCTCGTCAGCATGGCCGCGCAGTGCGCACCATATATCCTTCATGAGCTCCTCTGATTTCACCTGCTTCTTATCGTCGGGCAGCCCACTGCCTGCAAGCAACCTGTGAAGGAAGTGCTTCACGATTGCGGATTGGGAGCCGCCCCACTCGGAGACATGCCGCCGTTTGCCGGGTCGCCCCAAACCGTAGGCTTGTTGGGGCCACGGCGAAACATCGCTCCATGCCGGAGCTTCGGAGCTTTCCGACAAAGCCATGGCGCGGTGCAGGCGCATCTCGTCCAAAAGGTACCCTATCAGACCGGACGCTTCCTCGTCCGTGAGATTCCACGGCGGATTTCTCATTGCTCGGGGTAATGTCAAGTTATCAGGAATCTTGACGTACCACTTGACCAAACCGACACCAGCCAGAGACAGCCTTCTCTCATCCGTCAGTGCTTCGCGAAAGATCGCTACTAGCACCCTGCGGTTTTTGCTCTCCGTAGTATCTGATCCTTTAAACAGGCCAGCCCAATCCCATTGTTTGAGCAACCGGTTCTTGATGTCGTCAATGGACAGGGCTTCCCGATCAACCGGCCCCTCTCTCAGCGCACGTAACATCAGATTGCGGTCGCGAACCTTCTCGTAAGAGTCCTCCGCGTACCACGCGAAGAACGCCGCTTCCTGCCGACTGTCGGCAAAAGCCAGCACCTTGCGCCCGTTTTCCGGCAGCAACTCGTGCAAAGCCGTCGCGATGACCGCATTAGGACCGTCAGAACCGTGAATGATCTCCTGCACGGGATCGCCGATGCCGCCGCGTTGATAGCCGCAGGTCTCGCATTGCTTGAGTTGGTCGGGATGCTCCTCGTGAGATTTGCATTTCTTGACGCGAATTGCCGCTCCGCAACCGCATGTGAGACCGGATGGGGAGAGCGCACCACAGCGCCTACACAAAACGTGCGTTGCTCCCTCCAATGGCAGATAGTAGTCCACGCCAAAATCCGACTGGCTGGGGTCGCGGACTGCCTCTTGCAGCTTTCCGCCTCTCTCCCGACCAACGTAGTAGTGCTGCCCGCACTCGCGGCACAGCGCGACTTCCAACGGTTCCGCAGTGGAGCCGTCCTCCATCACGCCTTTGCGGTTCAACACAACGGCATCCGCCCCCTCTCTGTGAACCAGAAATGCTCCTTCAAGTGCTCGCAGGAAGGCGTGATAACGCCGCGGGCGTCCGTCTTTGCTTGTCTGCTCAGATTCCCCAAAAATGATCCCTGGCACCGAGAAGCGTTCGCCAAAGAGCGCTTCGGCAAAATCCGCCACAGCTTGCTTGTCTTCCTCTCCCTCGCCGGAGGAAATGGTCGCGCTGGTGGCGATGCAGCGAAACGAATCTTTGCGACCGCCAGCGCGCAACCGCTGCTTGAGACGCCGGATCAGCATGCCCATCTCCATGCCCTTGGCACCGCGGTATTGGTGCGCCTCGTCGAGCACGATGAACTGCCAGCGCGTACCCCGACCGTCGTCGAACAGCGGGCTGTCGTCGGGACGAATGAGCAGGTATTCCAGCATGGAGTAGTTGGTCAACAGGATGTGCGGCGGCGCGTCTCGCATCTCCTTGCGGAAGACCAATTCGCCAGGCAAGCGTTCCTCGTCCCGTGCAGCGGCATTGCGCCTGTTGTCTTTACTATCTTCGGGCGTCTGCCCGATGTACTGGCCGAACGTAGGTTTGAATCGCGACGCTGCTTCGCTCAAGTCCTTGCAGATGTTTCCAAGGCGTTCGCGCTGGTCGTTGGCGAGTGCATTCATCGGGTACAGGATCATCGCCCGCACCCCCGGCTCCCGCAGTTTGCCAGCTAGATGCTGACGGTACAACTCAAATAGAATCGGGTAGAGGAAACTCTCGGTCTTGCCGCTGGCGGTGCCGGTGGCGACGACGATGTTCTGTTGATTTTGGTACGTGGCTCGGATCGCGCACTCTTGATGCACGTACAACGGCCGGTCAATCAGCGCCGGGAGAAGACCTTCGATTTGGTCAGGAAAACACTCCTGTGCCAACGCTCTTGCGTTCAGGCCCTGTTTGAAGCCACGGGCCGGTTCGGGAAACGGACCCTTCAATAGACTGCCTTCCTCCTTCAGCGCGGCTTGGAAGGATTTCCGCAGGCTCGGATCTTTGAAGTAGAAGGAGGTCTTCAGATAATTTTCATAACGTTGGCGAATCTTCTCAGGCCATTGTCGTATGTCGTTTGCATCAGACATCAATAAACCTCTTGATGGTGTCTATGTTGGCTAAATGCGTACTCCGGCGGCGTCTATCGGTGGGGATGGACCTGCGCATCGCGTCCGCATTGGTTAGACCGGCGGCATAAAGCTCGCCGCGGCTGAAGCCTGCGCCTGGTCGCCAAGCCCCACCTGCACACTTCGCACACTTGACCCGCGCAAATAGCTCCTCCTCTGTCAGCGGTCGTGCCTTTACTGCCACAGTAACGGCTTGCTCCACGTCCTCTATGCCTGGAGCTCTCAGTCTCAGCGTGTAAGTAGTGGTTTCAGTGGGTTTGACCGTTTGGCTGCCGCTCGATTCCACCGAGCCGATTTCAGGTTCAATAACAACAACAACGCCATCCAACTCCACATTTTGGGTGGCCCAGTGCAATGTAGCTGTCTCGCCGATTTTGACCACCATCGGTTCCGACCTGAAAGTTGTGATCGTCGGTACGGAATCGGCAGAAACACGGATGAGTGCCATTACCTCTGTGCCGCATTGAATATTGAGCAAAGCATCCTCGTTCAGCCGTTGGTCAATCTGATCGTAGTCGATAAAGTCGGACAAACGTATCTCAGCCTCCGTGTTATCTCCATTCTTTTGGGGGCGATAGGTCCGGTCCAGTTCCTCGCTGAACCCCACCTTGACCGATGAAACGCGCAGCGGCAAGCGCAATCGAATCGCCGCATCCTCGAAGTGGCGAAACTCCTGCCGACTCATCGCCAAGGGCCTGTCGCGCCATTCGTCGGCCTCCCCATCATCTTGCTTCATCTGCCACCAAATGCGCGGTAGTTTGATGACGGTATCGACGCGGTCCGCACCGGCCGGCAAGACACACGATATGCGATCCCCATCCGGATGCGGCGCAACTATAAGAGTGCCTTCCGACTGCACGGTTGCATGGGTTCCGGCGGTGTCGAGGTCTGGTTGGATGGCAGTGCCGTCAGCACTGACGAATTGTACCTTTGCCGACGAATATCCTGTTGAGGACGGGACGAGCAGTGTATTCGCAGAGTGCGGTTCATCATTCACGCGAATCGCCCGGAGGTCGCGCAGATAGCGAAACTCGCCACTGTCTAGCAACTTCGCGCCATCGTCGTAAACACGGACAAAGAATCGCCCTTGGCGGCCATTCAAAACCTCCGCAAGAGATTGCTCGGCCGGCTTGAAGTTCTCTCCTTTCCATCCGCCCGTCTTTTCTTCGCCGATCCGCGCCCACACAATGCCTGAGGCAGGGCACAGCCTTGGCGGATCACCAACGAATAACTCGCCGTTTTCACAATCGTCAAAGACACGGTCCCCGTCCAACTCAAAGCCGGTTTTGGTCAATTCGAGATCGCAATCCTCGAACCCGCCTACATCTCCCGCCGGACCGCCTTTCTCCATATAGAAAAAATGCGCCATGAAGTTCGCGTCCGTGCATTTCTCCGGCGCAACAGGTGCGCTCCCCGTGCGTTTCCACTCCCTCGGGACCATAACGATGAAGTATCCACTGGTGATGCCGCCTACCTTGGGACCAGCACCATTCCAATCGTTCGGCATCTTGAAGATCAGCGGCCTGTCGTCGAACAACGGCAACTGATCCGATTCGCGATCTTCGTAGTCAATAGACAAGCTGCCAGCCAAGGCCGAAAGACTGTATTCGCCGTTCACCATATCCAGAGGTTCGCCATCGTGCCGAACTCCCATGATGTTGCATTCGGCATCCACAGCCAACACGACCTCCCACTGCCAAGCCCCAGAAGCCTTGCGGCAGATGAGTTCCGGGCAAGGTGTAAACGTTGGCTCGTCCTTAGCATCGTCATCGACTGGCGATGGGGACTGTGTCGGTCCATTTCGCCTTCCGCCTATTCTACGTGGGGACTTTTGACTTCGATTTTGTTTCTTCCCCTTGTTCTCCAGAGAAGCTGAATTCTCAATGCGAGCGTTGTCTTCAGGCGGTTCGGCCTTCTTCGGTGGCTCAGGAGGCAGGGCGATCAAGTCGGGCTGCAATGAATCGCCGACGTCGGCATTGCTATTAGGTACGTTTTCGCGAGCTTCGGCAGGTTGTGCCAAAGACGAATCCAGCTCCAAAAGTGCATCTTCCGGCGGATCGGAAGGTGTCTTTTCTGAACCGGTACTGCTTGGCGTGACCGGTTCGATTTCTATGGGAACTTGGCCGGACTTGGCGAACTCGTCATCATTGGGCTCTTCGTCAGCAGCGTTCCGACTATCAGATACAGTCTTGTGGTTGTCCTCTTCGGGTTTGGCGTCCACTGAATAAGGGCCCCCTGGCCCTGCCTGCGGATTATCCTCTTCAGCACAGTCTGCCACTTCCGTAGTGTGATCGCTCTCCAAGCTATCTGTGTCAGGTTTGCGCTGTCTCCACTTTGTAGGTGGAGTCAACTCTTGGGGGACTTCCGGCGACTCTCTCGCAGGGACCTGAGATTCCGAAAATGGATAGGAATTTGCTTTTTTTTGGGACGCATGGGTTCTTCGATGCCATAGACACCGGACCCATACTCGTAGCGATTGGACTATGTTGCTCAACATATTGATCTGATAGACTTTCTCGGGCCGGGCCGCCCTCATGCACACGCGGCGTTTTTTTGGTACGTTGTTCTCTGCAAATCTAACAGCTCCTTATGGATAGCGTTACGCAAATCGCGCTCGGCGCGGCCGTCGGCGAAAAGGTTTTAGGCAACAAGGTTGGCAACAAAGCCCCCCTGTGGGGCGCGGCCTTGGGCGTCCTCCCAGACCTCGACGTGTTGGGCGCGGCCTTTTTGTCGGGGGCCGACCAATTGGACTTTCACCGCTGGGTATCGCACTCCCTGCTCTTTGCGGTAGGCGGCGGCCTTGGGATGGGTTGGGCACTGTCTAAGCTACACCGCGCCGCAAGCTGGCGCGAGTGGGCCGCGCTGGCGTTCTGGGCGATTCTCACGCACGCCCTCCTCGACTGCTTCACCGGGTACGGCACCCAATTGTTCAGTCCGTTCAGCAATTACCCGGTCGCCTTCGGTTCCATCTTCGTCATAGACCCGCTCTATACCCTGCCCTTAGCCTTCGGCCTCATCGCCGCCCTATGCCAGCGGCGATTGCACTGGCGGCGGCGACTCAACGCGCTGGGCCTCGGCTTGAGCACGGCGTACCTGCTCGCTACCGCTGCGATCTGCCTGCACGTGCGCAGCACCTTTGCCCAAGCACTAGACGAACAAGGCATCCCCTACGAGCGTCTGTACGTCGCACCGACCCCGTTCAACGCCGTACTGTGGTCGGGCTTGGCTGGCGAGGACGATCACCTGTGGGCCGGGCTGTACTCCCTGCTCGACGACTCGGCGATCCGCTTCCGCCGCATCGAGCGCAACACCCACCTCATCGCTCCCCGGCGCGACGACCCACCCATCCAGCACCTGTTCTGGTTTTCTCGCGGGTACTATCGAGTGGAGCACCGCGATGACGCGCTCTACTTCTACGACCTGCGCTTTGGCCGCTCCGACTTCTACCTCGATTCTACCGGCGCGTACCTCTTCACGTTCCGCCTGTTGCCGGATCCATCTCATCCCGAGCGCATCGCCGACCTCCAGCGCACCAACAGCCCATTCGATGCCCAGCGCACCGACCAAGCCCTAAAGCGGCTCTGGCTCCGCCTAATCGGTATCTAGCCCCCACGCCTCGTCGACGTCGCGCTGGTAGGCGTCGATCTTGCCCGTCAGCACATCGGCGACCTGTACCACCTGCCCAGAGTGGCCAGATTCGTAAATGGCCTCGCTGACGGCCTTGCTGCGCAAGCCTTCCTCCGCGCCGATTTCCACTGGCCGCCCCTCGCTCAGCGCGTCGATAAAATCCCACAACTCCAGCGTCACCCCGCCGGTGATCCCATAGGGGAAGAGCGCGTCCTTTTCCTTCTCACTCAGAGTTGCCAAGTACATTTCTTGCAACTCGGACATACTGTGCGTGGTCCCGTCGGCGAGCTGGCACTCACCATTGGCCTGAAAGGCGGCCGGGTGGAAGATGTCCGTGTCGATGATCGACCCTTTCTCGCCGCTCAGCGTCAGTTGGGTAAAGCCCTTGCCCGGCGCGCTGATCGTCCACGACCACGTGCCGATTAAGCCGCTCTTGAAGTTGAATATGCTGGTCCAAAAGTCCTCGGACGCGCTATGGACGATTTCCTCGCCTTGGCGATGGGGGCGCGGGTAGATCTGCTCAACCCGGGCGTACACGCTCTCTATTTCGCCGAACCAATAGCGCATGGTGTCAACCCAGTGCGCCCCGCTGTCCATGACCATGCCACAACCGCCCAACTTGCGATCCAGGCGCCAGTGCCAATTGGGCACTTGGGCCGGATCGTTCCACCCGGCCTGCACGGCCCACCACATCTTCGGCGCACCCAACAGGCCGTCGTTGAAAGCCCAGTGAATCGCGCGCTGGCCGAGGGCACGGCGGCACTGCTCGGCCGTGGCAGCGACCCGTCCGCAGCGCTGCGCTGTCTGCGCGATCTTCTTCGAGGCCCGCACCGTGACCCCAATCGGCTTTTCGACCAGCACGTTCACTCCGCCCTCTAGCAGCTCGCAGGCCAGTACGTGGTGCAAACCGTGCGGGCTGCATATATCGGCCCCATCGAGCGCGTCTTCCCCGGCCAGCAGCTCGGCTACGCTCGCATAGACATTGACCTCCCAGCCGGCGAACCCGTTGATGCGCACAGCAAAATCCTCGGCGCGGGCGGGCACCTCATCGACAGCCGCGACAATGCGGAACCGCGTCTCGCCTTTTTCCAACAGCTCTTCGTATCCCCGCAGATGTGCCCCAGCCATACCGCCGCACCCCACTATCGCCAATCGGACGACCTCGCCCTTGTTTTTGTTCATCTCTACCTCCAATAGTTTATGGGCTACATACTATTCTCAAATGATTAAAGGCGGTGGCAAAGCGTCTATGCGCCGCGCCAGGGAATGCAGCCTACCACCCCAGCACCCGCGTCAAAAACGCCTCCACCCCGGCTTCATACGCGGCCGCATCCTCGCTAAAGGCCGAACTATGGCCACCCCGCAGCGCGGTAAATGCCTTAGGCTGGCTGGCGGCCTCGTACAGCCGCTGGCCGTGTGCGAATACAATAAACTTGTCATCGCGGCTGTGGCTCACTAGCACCGGGCATTGTACCTGCTTTAGGTACTCCAACGTGGGATACTCGTAGCGGGCGAGCAAATCGACCGGAAAAATCGGATACAGCTCGCGGCCCAGCTCGGGTATGGAGGTAAAAGTCGCCTCCAAGAACAGGGCGGCCGGCTGCCTGTCTCGCGCCAGCCGTGCGGCCATTGGCCCGCCCAGCGACCGACCGATAATCGCAATCTGCTCCGGGGCCAGCCCGGCTTCTTGCACCAAGTAGTTCCAAGCCGCCTCTGCATCGCGGTGCGTACCTTCCTCAGAGAGCGTACCCTCACTTTGACCATAGCCTCGATAGTCAAACAACAAAATTCCCAAGCCCAACCGGTGCGCATCCGCGGCCACTCCAAGCAGATTCGATATATTGCCCGCATTCCCATGGCAAAAAAGCACCGTGCCTCGCGCATCGGCCAACGGCAGGTACCATCCACTCAGGCGCACCCCATCGCTGGCGACTAGCGAGACTTCCTCGTAGCGCATTCCCACCGCAGCCGGCGTGACCGCAACGCGGGTACTCGGCTTGTAAATGAATTTTTCCTGAAAAAAGTAGAGATAGGCCGCAGCCAAAACGTAGCCCACCACAAGTAGCACGGCGATTCCTAACACAATGCGTCCTATAAGCGGCATAAGGGGCATCAGTATCCGCTCCTCCGACTGAGTAAAAAGTGCAAAGTGCCTGTCTGCTTCCAATAGGGCACTTGCCACTGGCGACTTATTCTACAATTAGGATTATTGACACACCTAGTACAAAAAATGCTAATTTAGGGACGAATACCTATCCCACCCCCAAAAATTCTCCATGTACATCGTCATATCATTCGCCTTCGCTCTCCGCTTCGCCGCTGCCGGGCTGGCCCAAGACGAAGGCTACCCCGCTGGGACGCTAGTCCCCGAAGTTGATCTGGGCTTGCAGCCGACCCCACTCATTGTGCCCGAAGCCTTTCGTGGTGCCGTGCCCCAAGGCTTGGTGCTCAACCTTCCCCCTCACTTCTCGGCCCGCGTCTTCGCCCACGAGGGCCTGCGCAGACCCCGCTTTATGGCCTTTGACCCCAATGGCGTGTTGCACGTGGCCAACATGGGCGCTGGCCAGATCGTCGCCCTGCCCGACCGCAATCGCGATGGCGTGGCCGACGAGCGCATCATCGCCCTGCGCGGCCTCAGAGAAGCCCACAGCCTCCTGTTCTACAAAGACGCGCTCTACGTCGCCGAGGAACACCAAGTCATCCGCGTGCGCGACACCGATGGCGACCTAGTATACGAACAAGAAGAAGTCGTCCTGCCCGACGTTCCTTCGGAGGGTTGGCACGATACCCGCACCCTCGTCGTCGATCGCCGCAACGACAAAATGTATCTGTCGGTCGGCTCACCCTGCGACCTGTGCCGCATGGACGCGGGCTTTCAGGTCGTCGGCAACACCAACAACCCCGTGCCTCACCACCCCGAGCGCGGCACCATCTTGCAATTCAATCCCGACGGCCGCGGTCGCCGCATCTTTGCCACTGGCATCCGCCACACCATCGGCATGGACTTCCACCCGCAGACCAATGAGCTGTGGGCCAATCACAACGGCCACGACCTCGAAGGCCGCACGCGCCCACCGGAGTGGATTGACATCATCGGCGACCAAGACTTTATGGGCTATCCTTTGGTCCACAGCCACCAAGTCTGGAGCGACTTTACCATTGCTGGCTACGAAAAAGCACTGCCCATCACCCGCCAAGACAGCCTCCTCGCCGCCACCCAAAAACGCCCGGTGGCCTTGGTCCCAGCCCACTACGCACCCATGGGCCTCCACTTCTACACCGGCGACCAGTTTCCCTCCCGCTACCACAACGCCGCCTTCGTCGCCTTCCGCGCCGGCAAAGCCAAGCTCTCGTCGCACCCCGGCTACCTAGTCGCCGCGCTCTTTAGCCAACCCGATGGCAGCGACGCCCGCATGGGCAGCTTTATCACCGGCTTTCAAGCCGGCGAGACGCAAGGCGATGTCTGGGGATTCCCCGTCGGGCTTGCCAGCGACGCCGAGGGCAGTCTATACGTCACCAGCGATAACCGCAACGAACTGGTCATCAAAATCACCTACAGTCCCATCGGCGGCTCGTGGGAACACCAGATGCCCGACACCCTGTCCATCGGCGACGCGCTCCGAGTCCACGCCACAGTGCGCCTCGCACGGCTCGTCCCCGACGGCGGACCGCCGCGCCTAACCGCAGACCTACGTTCCTTGGGCGGCCCGGCAGACCTGCCGCTAGTTGCTCTCGACGACCAGACCTACCAACTCGACACCCGCTTGGAGACCGCCAACTTGCCCAAGGGCTTCTACGAAGTGGTCGTGCGCCTCGAACAGGAGGTCGATGGCGCTTTCAAGGGCATCGACTTTATCCACCAAATCACCCTCCTGCCGCCGGACTTGTCCGTTTTCGACGAGCGCGTAGCTGCCGACTGGCAGTTGGTCGGCGACAGCAGTGCCCAAATGCAGGTCACAGGCGAGGGGCCCATCTTCTACGGCACCCGCACCGTCGCGGTCGAGGCGGAGCCCAAAAACTTCTACACCCCGTGGACCATCGAATTTAGTCCGACCGCACCCGTCGATCCCCTCGGTTTTGCTGGCGTGCGCTTCGCCTTCCATCCCGGCGACATCGAGCTGCCCACCTTTCCCATCTTCGTCCTCTTTATCGACGGCCTTGGCGTGGATTTGGCGCGCGATCCCGAGCAGTTCCATCTCGACTTTTCGCGCCGCGAGTGGCAGGTCTTAGAAATCCCCTTCACGGCCTTCGACCAGCCCAACCACTACGGCCCCGGCCTCCGCGACCAAGTGGACTGGATCGACGCCCTCCGCTTTGAGGGCAATATGACGGGCACCTTCTACCTAGACGATGTGCGCCTAGTGACGCGCATTCCGGCCGCGCCGCACGTGCCGACGGCCGTCACAGAAGTGTTCCGCACGGACCAACCCGCTGCCTTAGCTCTCGCCCAAAACGTCCCCAACCCCTTCAACAGCAGCAGCAGCCTCGGCTTCGCGCTGCCGCAAGCGGCCGACATCGAATTAGCCATTTACAACCTCGCCGGCCAAAAGGTCGCCCGCCTCGTACGCGGCTGGCACTCAGTTGGGTACTACACTGCTCATTGGGACGGGCGCAACGACGCTGGTGAGCGACTGGCCACTGGCGTTTACACTTATCGCCTGCGCGCTGGTGAGCAGGTCCAAGTGCGCAAGTTGCTCTTGTTGCGCTGAGCGTCTAACCCATGTTCATCGTCCTTTTGTCTCTCTGCTTGGTCGCCACCGCTGACGCCGATCAGTTGCGCTTTGACTCGGTGCGCGATTGGCGCGACTGGCAGGTGCCAGTGGGCGCAGTCAAAATCGCGTCTACTGGAGCGATCCAACCGATGCACATCCAAAAGGGCGTAGATGCCGTGCTCGACGCCACAGCTTTAGGCGGCGGCATCCACCGAGCCGGCTCCAATCCCAGCGCCGCCAACGCACTCCTCGACGGCAACCCAGCGACCGGCTGGGCACCCAACCCGGCCGACGATCCAGACGACTGGTTTGTGGAAATCGACCTCGGCCGCAGCGTCTCGGCGCATAGCATTGCCTTGGTCTTCGCCGCCGCCGCGCCCCCCTTTGAGCTGTTCGATCTCTTGCTCTCCTCCGGCGAGCCGCAACTCGACCAAGTAGCCAATCCAGTCGAAGGCTCCCTGATCTACCGCATCAAGGAACGCTTCAAGGAAAACGCGCGCCACCGCGTCGCATTCGCCCCCGGCGACGCGCTCTACCTGACGCCGATCCGCTACCTGCAAATCCGCAACCTCAAGCATGTCCCCAACGCCCGGCTCGTCGCCGTCGAGGTCAAAAGCATCGGCGACAATCTCACCCTCAACCTCGTCGAGCGCGGCGGAGCTATCGACATAGTCATCGACGCCTTTGTCCGCGCCGAAGAGGTCACCTTGGGCAACGCGCTAAACCTAGTCGATGGCTCGATCTTCAACCGCTGGCGCAACGGGCGCGAGCCGCGCAACACCTACAACACTTGGAGCCACATCACCATCGACTTAGGGGCCGTCTATCCAGTGGACTTCGTGCGCCTGATTACCGGCATAGCCATCCGCGGCGGCTTTGGCGAACACCTGCTGCGCACCCGAGCCGGGGCCAGCGGTCCGCGTTCTTTTAGCTACAAAAATTACGAGGTCCTCACCTCGGACGGCACCATCGCCCCGGACGGCACCCGCATCTGGACGCGGCACTTTGCCGGGTTCCCCAACAGCGAAAACCACAGAGCCGGGCTAGCCGACCACCAGTTCCCCACCCTACCAGCCCGCTACGTCCGCATTGCCTGGCTGATCTGGGACGCCACCTGTGCCGCGAGTGCGACCGACGCCTCCTCGCGCTGGGGCTGCTATGCCAACGGCTCGGCCGAGGAAATCCAAGTGTACGGCGAGGGCTATCCCCTTGCGGTCCGTCTCCGCTCGCCGCTCATCGACCTAGGCAGCGGCAAGAACCTCAACTCGCTTGACTGGCAGGCCCAGACCCCTTTAGGCACCCACGTCGAAATCCGCTCGCGCACGGGGAACGAAATAGTAGAGCAATACACTTTTTACGACAAAAACGGTAGAGAAGTAACCGAGAAGCGCTACAACAAACTAATCCCCAGTTTTAAGGGCAAGATCGACACCACGCGCATTGCCGGGGCGGACTGGAGCCCTTGGAGCAATATGTACAGCGCGTCGGGCGCGGTCTTCCAGTCGCCTTCTCCGCGCCGCTTTATGGAACTCGATGTGCGCTTGGTGTCCGACAGTCCGACGCAGGCTCCCCACTTCAACTCGCTGGCCGTCAACTTCTCCGATCCACTGGCGTCTGAGGTCGTCGGCGAAGTGTTCCCCCTTCAGGTCGCGCCTGGCCAAGAGACCCTGTTTTCCTACTTCCTGCGGCCTGCGACGACCCGAGACGGCTTCGACCAGATCGCCATTGAAGCCACCACCGTCCCCCGCTTTGACGCCGCCTTGGTCGATGGCGAGCCTGTCGAGGTGGTCGCCGATACCCTCGCGCAGGGCTTTCGCGCCACCTTTCCGCGCCGCATCCGCAGCCGCCAACTCGTCGAACTCCGCTTTACGGCCCCTATTTACCTACAGGCAACCCGCTTCGACGCCTTCTTAGAAGACAGCCAAAAGGCGCAAACGCGGCAACTCGTTGACCCCGGCGACGCTGCCCCCCAAGTCGAGAGCAGTTCCAACGTCGTGCGCCTGCCCGTCGCCGACCAGCTTTTTGCCGGCCTCTCCTTCAGCCCCGCGCTCATTACGCCTAACGGCGATGGGATCAACGACCAACTCCTCATTTCATTCAGCCTCATCAACGTGCTCTCCGCTCGCCCTTTGCACCTGCGGCTCTACGATTTGTCCGGCCGGCTGCTTTTCGCCCAAGAGCGGGCTGGGCAAGCCGGCCACATCGCCTGGCACTGGGACGGCCGCGACCTGCGCGGCCAGCGCGTGTCGCCCGGCCTCTACATAGCCGAGCTACACATCGCTGGCGACACTGGAGATCGCAGCGTGCAACGCATCGTGGCCGTGGCCTACTAGGGGCCGGGGAAACAGAGCAGCATCCACCTGGAAATGCGGCCGAGCTTGCACTGCTCGACCGCATCTTCCACCGTCTGCTTTAGACGATTTGCAATCAAAATTCCGCAAACAAGCGCATGTACCAGAAAGCACCGTTGTAATCCCAAGGCGTACTCTCCGGGCGCAGATTGCCCTGACCGGCGGTCTCCTCGGGCGGCGCGGCGGCCACTGAGTCGAAAAAATTCTGCGTTCCCACGCTCAACTGGTAGCCGACTTCGGCATCGACAATGACGCCTCCGTCAAAGGAATCGAGTGCGGCGCATGGCGCGACCCTACGACGATGGCTTCCTCCATCAAATAGGCGTCGGTATAGGCATCATCTTCGTCCTCTTTCTCCGCCTCCTCGGATCACGCCGCCTGCCCGAAGACGAGCGAACCGACGAGGACCGCCGTTCCCAACAGGCTCATTAGGCCGGCTAAGTCCGCATATATGCTTTGCATAATAAACTCCTCCCGGCTGAGTACTTGAAGCTGACAATAACAACAATATATAGTGCATATAATTTCAAAATCATGAACAATCTGACAAGCCAGAAAGAATATAATTATGCTTGATATAGATTCTATAAATAGCTACTTTAGAATTATGAAAACTACTGTTGATATTCCCGAAGATGAGCTTGAGGATGCCATCAGGTTCACGCAAGCAAAGACCAAACGCGAGGCCATCGTCGGAGCCATCGCGGACTTCAACCGCCGCAGGCGCATGGCGGAACTCGTCCAATACGCTGGCACTTGCCCAGAGCTGATCGCGCCGCAAGAGCTTCAGGCCGCACGGCGGCAAGGCTGAGCCGTTGATCCTCGTCGATACCTCGTCCTGGATACACATGCTCCGTCCGGGCGGCGATCCCACGGTGCGCGCTCGCGTCGAAGCGGCGCTGACCAGTGGGCAGGCCTGTTGGTGCCCACTGGTACAGCTCGAGCTGTGGAACGGTGCCTCCGGGCAACAGGAACAGAAGGTCCTGCGGGACTTTGCCCGCACCCTCCCCGAGCTGCCCATCGACTCAGAGGTCTGGCAGGCGGCCTGTGATCTGGCGCGGCGAGCGCGCGCCCAAGGCATTACCGCCCCGGCCACCGATGTGCTCATTGCCGCCTGCGCCCGCCGCCACGGTGCCGCGCTCGAATCCGCAGATACGGACTTTGAGCTTCTGGCATCCGTGAGCGAGCCAACTGGCTAGCAACGCCGAAGAGGTACTGGTACGAAACTTTCCCGCGCGTCCTTCACCCCCACACAAAAAACGCACCCAACAGCGCGATCCACACCGCTTCGAGGAAATGCCAATACGCGGCGCAGGCCCGCACGGAGTGCAAGTGCTCGCTGTCGAGCCGATTTGTACGCGCCTTCCACGCCAGCATCGACAACGGCACCATCCCACCCACCACGTGCAGCGCATGAACCACCACCAGCGCAAATGCAATGCCATAGACACTCGCCTCCAGCGCCCGATGGCGATCGAGTAGCTGCATCAGCGCCGGCACCTGCACGGCAATAAACAACGCGCTCGTCACCCAAGCCCAAGCCAACCACCGCCTCAGCAGTGGGAAGTGCCCGCGCCGGGCATTCTGCGTCGCCTTGTACATCGCCACCCCAGCACCCAACAGCACGACAGTCGAAACGCCGAGCACCAGCGGCAGCTCAATCCGCTCGCTCCCCTGCAACGCCGGGCTAGTCAGCCGCAGGTAGGCAAAAGCCGCGATGCTGGCCCCAAACAGCATCGCCAGCGAGATCAAAAACAGGGCCAAGCCCAACTGGCGACGACCTCGTAGATCGGGCGAGTTCCAGTTCATCCCCAGCGATACTCAGGCGGGTCGAACACAAACCCGTGGAAAAAGCGCCGCTGCGCCGGTGAAAGCCCCTGCAAGAAGGTCTGATCGTAGCGCCACTGCTCGGCACACGCCAGCATCCACGGATGTTCGTACCCATAGTACAGCATCACCCGCTTGCCTCGGCGGCGCGTAAAGGGCCCGGCTGTGTGCCACATCGCGTTGTGGAACAGCACCGCCGTCCCCGGGCCGCCGCATATCTGCACGGCCCCAAGCATATCCCCAGCGTCCGGCTCCAGCAGGGCCTTGTGGCTGCCGGGCACCAAGGTCAGGTTGCCTTGGTCTGGCTCGCTCATGTCGCTCAGGTAGTAACCCACCTTGAACTGCAACAGTGGGATGTGCGGCTTGAGGTTGCGGAAGCCATCCTGAATGCCGTCGATGTGCCAGCCTTGCCCGTGATAGTCGGCAGGTTCGACCTCGTAGAAGGCGTCCGTCGAGTGCAGGTGTGGCATCTCGTTAAAGAGGCCGTGGACGTAGGCCATCATCGGCTCGTAGTCGAGCATTTCTAAAAAGAGCGGGTCCTCGGCCAGCAGGTGCATGACCCGTGCGTTGGCCGCGTCGAGCCGGTCGGCAAAAGCTGGCTCGTGCGCCCGCTTGAACTGGACGTCACGCCGCCGCTCAATGGTGTGTTCCAGCGCCGCGTAGAGGGCCGCGACCCGATCCGGCGCGAGAAAATTTTCCAGCACCAAGTAGCCGTTGTTGTCAAAGAAGAAACGCTCGGCACCGGTGGGATGGTCGGTCATTTTCTGACTCCAATGTTAGCTCTTAACGCACCCGATAATTCTTGCCATATAGTCGCCATCCCGCTCGGGAAAGAGAATGTGCTTTTCAGCAAACTGCTCTAGCGTCCACTCGCCGTTATTGTAGTGTCTATACAGGTCTTTGTAGGGCGTCGCCGAAATTATGAAAGAATCGAGGCTTACGTTTGAGCGGGACATTTTAGCGGCTACGTCCGGTAGCCGCTCGTGCAATTGGGCCTTGGCGTCGTGCCTGTAAGCATTTGCATGGAGCATGCCGTGCGGCTCGATGAACACAATGCGTTGTTCGTCGCCCTTTTTTATCCATAGAATGAAGTCCGGGTAGAAGCCGCTGGTTTCGTAGAACCCTACGCCTTTGCCGCGGCTCAGATTCCGCAACAGGAATATCTCCGCGCCGGCCAGTGCGTTACCTTGCTCTTTTTTCCAGTATGCCCGCACATCCCGCACGAATTTCTGTTCGCTTTCATTTAATCCCAGTGGGGATATTTTTACCTTGACATCGCCTTCTTGCAGCAGCGGTTGATATAAGTGCCGGTCAAAATGAAGACGCGGCAAAGCACCCGCTGCGGCCTCGTTGTCGTATAGCGCACAGCTATCCTCGATGAGCTTTTCAATCTCCTCTATCAATGCGGTTTCCGACCGCGGCACGCTTACTATGTATTGGCCGGTGCGGCTGTCGTCGGCATCGCGGACGTTGAACCGCAGATTGGGCTCTCGCTCGTCTAGCGTCTTATAGACCAAATTTTCTGAATCCCACTGCTCGCGTCGGTGCCGATAGAGGGCGTCGGCGTACTGCCGCACAATGCTAGTCGCCGCCTCTTGTAGCCGCTCCAAGTCGTCGAGGTTTTTCGGACGTACTACGGCGTCCTCCGCTATCAGGCGATACAGCGCACCGGATTTGCTGCGGTATGCCAAAATTTCTCGCGGCGCATCCGGTTGGACGAGCAAGTTTCCCCACCCTTTTCGCGCCTTGTATGCAAGCAGGTCGAAATGGATGCTTTCCCAATCTATTAGTTTGAGACTTGCATCCGGTATGAGCAATTCCGCGCCGGCCTTCGCCTCCATTGGACCCGATTCACTGCTATCCAGCCTTTGGACCTTGGCAGACATGTCAACGGACACTCGGTTCATATTCGGGACCGGCTCCAGCACAACCCCTGTATCAACCGCGAAATCCCGTCCATCGTCCACCCGGGGAACAACCAACCCCTTATTCAGAAAGTCCTCGTTGGGACGGATAAACAGGGGAAATTCCAAAAGCCCCTCTGTGGCAACGCCTTCTCGCTCCAGATAGCCTCGGAATTGGGCCATGTAGTTGGCGCGGACAGCAAAGATGTTCAGGGTCTCTAGCAGCTCGATGTGATCGGGATGCCGCCCGTCTAGCGCAGAGCTGCGTTTTAGCGTCCTGTCCCGCCCCCGCAAGCGGACGCCGCGCCCGAATAGCTGGATTATCTGCGACCCCTCGCTCTGGCCGATGTTGAGCAGCCCCATATTGGACACCCGATACGAATTCCAACCCTCTATAAACTTGCGGGCCCCAATAAGTACCTCAATGGTCGTCTTTGGCTCGTTGATACCGTCGAACAGGGAGTCGGAGAACGCGTCTTCTTCCGTGACGATGCCGGCGTTGTCCGCCGCGACCAGCTTTTTGAACTTGGCCTTGTCGCCGACGTAAATCAGGCCAAAGTAGTTTTCCGCTCCGCTGACTTTGAGGCCCAATTCGCCCTCGCTGCCGCGGATATCGCATACGTGTAGCCCGCCCCCGCTCGCGGACGACTCAGCCAGAATGTCTGTTAATATGGCACAATAGACCGCCTCAGCATCCATTTTACCGCGTAAATATGTCAACTTATCAGCAAAAAGATCTTCCCCATACGGATCCAGCAATCCCGACTGTGCCTGCAATAGCTGCTTGATGGTACTTATAGCCCAATCGCGTTGCGCCAGTAGCCGATGTAGGAAGCGTACGACCGTCAGGATGTTGCTGCGCGGTTGGCCTTTTTCCGTATAGACCGCGTTGACGCGGCTGCCGACGAACACCCACAGTGGCCTTGCCAAGTTGTAAGGCCGCAGCTCCTCTTGCTGTTGGCTGAAAACGCGCTGTTGTTGGTAGAACGACAGCAGGTTGGCTAGCAGCAGCCTATCAGTCTGGTCGGCTGTCGTCTCCTCTCGCAGGTTGAGGATATGAAAATTTTTGCCATAGCCGTCGTCGTAGAAATAGCGATAGGAATAATCAAAGGCGATGGCTTTGCCGTATTCGGCTATCAGGAACTCGTTTTGCGCCGCGGTCAGGGCTTGCCCGAAGGTCGCACTGTATTCAAAGGTGAACCCGGTGGCCCCTAGCGCATCCCGAACCTGGCGCCACGCATCGCCGCCAGATCCTTTGTGCCCCTCGTCCACAAAAATCAGGTTGTGGCCTTCAAAGGCCTCAACCGGAATGCTCTCCCCTTTGCCCTTCTTTTTTATCACCAATTTGGTGATCTCGGTGACTTTGACGCGATCTTCGTTTAGCAGACCGCTTTCATTCAGGTCAAAGCGCACGGCCGCGATATTGGAGGCTTGCAGTTCGTCAATATGCTGCTGACTCAGGCCCTCGTTAGGCGTAATGAGTAGTATGTTGTCGAGCGGCTCCTTGTTGTAATGCAGGTATTGCCGGTAGTTCAAGTGCATGATCAGAGTCTTGCCGCTGCCGGTGGCCATCCAGAACGCCAGCTTGCACAAATCCTCTGAGGCAAACTCTGTTTCCTGCGCCTTATTGCGCCGCCAGACTAGTTCGTTCAGTGAGCGCAGCAGCGCGGCGCGGCGGTTGAAGTACCAGTCCAAGAAAATCTCGCTGTACAGTGCGGCCAAATACTGGAAATAGCGCAGCGTGATGGGCTGGCGGCGGCCCGCGTTCATGGCCGCTAAATGCTTGCGGATGTGGTCGTCGTAACGCACCAAGTCCTCCGGCAAAATATCCCGCATCTTCTCAGAGCGCGAGGACAGCCGGGCGTAGATAGGGCTGCGGCCCTCAGCGTCAAAGCCTTCGTCGGCTTGCGCTATGTCTGCCAATAGCTCGCTGGTGTTGGCATAGCCTAGCCGGCTGTGTAGCCAAGCCAATAGGACCAAGCGCTGTTCCAACTTGGCGGCCGACATGGCGTCCTTTGGCGTGGGGCGGCGCGGCATGGCCTTAGGCTCCTTCCCCAACGATAGCTTCCAAATGAGCAATCAGCGGCGGCAGATGATTCCACACCATATCGCAGAGCTTGTCGCGGTCCACTTGGTCATAGTCGTGCGCTAGCACGTTGCGCGTTCCGATAATTTCACCCCACGGCACTTCCGGGTAGTGTTGCTGCGTCGGCAGCGAGACCCGACGGGCCGCTTCGCCGATCACTTCCACTGCCCGAGTAAGGGCGAACTCCTTTATCCAGTCGTTTTCCAAGTCCTCGCGGCTTACCTCGCCAAACGAATCAACCGCTTTTCTCGCGTGGATGAGCATATCCAGCAGGGGTACACGGTCGTCGCGCCGCTTCCCACCTGTCTTGAGCGGCTTATCGCAGCCTTCTTGCGGCCAGCTTTCATACGCCGGCCCTCGCTCGTACAGCGCTTCGGCCGAGCCGAGTATTTCCTCGCGCAGCAGCCAATTTTGCTTGTTTGCAATGGACTCAAAGGTGTGCATATCAGCCTTGTGGCCCAAAATGCGGCCCAGCTCCGCAGACACAGCAAAAAACTTCCAACCCAAACGCACATCCGGCTCAAACTCCACTAGCACATCTACATCGCTTTCCGGCCCGAAGTCGTCGCGCAGCACCGAGCCAAACAGGGCCATGCGCCGAATGCGGTTGCGCCGACAGAATGCGGCGATTGCGTCTTTGGGGATTTCGATTTGCATGCTCATTGCTCCATCCTGACGAACATCCGCGTCTTGAACAGTGGCTCTATGGCGGTGGCTGTGAGGATGCAGGAGTCGCCGTTGACATAGACTATGTCTGCCCCTTCGACCAGCTTTTGCTCGGATACAAATTGCCGGTCGCGCTCAAAGTCGGCTTGCACCCATTCGTCGGTTGCTCGCCAGATAATTGCTACTTTCTGCCCGGGCGCGTCGCGGGTTTCGCCCCGATAGACCAAGTAGTGCTGCTCGCCATCGGCATACACTTGGCGCGTCTGCACCTTCAGGCCCAGCAGGTAGTTGAACGTTTCGGGCAAATCAACGGTGCGCTCGTGGGTTGCGCCGTTGGCGTAAATCCGCAGCCGGTAGCGGAACGGGCTGCGTAGCTTTTCTACATTGAGCAGGGTTTCGTTGCCCCTAGTTTCCCATTCTAGTAGGTACTTGAGCAAATAGTCGTCGCCGAATGTCTTTTCGAGTAATTTCAACTGCGCGGGATCGTCGTTTAGCTCAATGCTGCTCAGCGCATCTTCGTAGGATTCCAAGCGCATGTATTTGACAATACGCGGGCTTCGCTCGGCTTCTTCCGGCGTGGCCATGCGCTTAGGCTTGCCATCTTTCCACTCAGGCGTGAATGATACTTTCTTGATGCGCGGCAGCAACACCGTGTCGAAGTATTCGCCCATCTCCACGAGGATGAACTTGCGCTGCCCGCCGTCCTCGCGGTTTAGATTAATGACCGCGTGGCCGGTGGTGCCAGAGCCGGCGAAGTAGTCGAGGATAGTTCCCAAGATGCCTAGCCCGCCGACACGTAGACTCTTTTCTATTGCATAAACAGACTTTGGGAAGGAAAATGCTTGTGATCTACCCATTATGTTTCGCAACACTGTAGTGCCATATGAAGTCGCATTCATCCACTTTTCATCCCACACAGTTTTAGGTAAAACTCCATCATCGTCAAGTCGGAATTTGATCTCGATTGTCATACACCCATTCCGTGTTTGGCGCACTCGTAAGTCGCCAATACGATTTCTGAGTGTGTCCACACCCAGCCTCCAAGTGTACTCTTTGTCGCTATATATAGGCCAAAACACTTCCTCATTTTCGCGTAGATTTTCAGATAGATCCCATCTGCTAGCTAGACTATTCCATTCCATCGCAGGTAGCCGAACCGTATCTCCTGAAACTACGAGAGGATAGTGTAACTTGGGACGTGCAGTACGAAAGTCATTTTCACCGCCTAACCGAATAAAGCTACGCCACTGAAATTTACCCATTTCATCTTCCTCGGGGTATTGCTGTAGTTGTTCTCCTGTTCTTGGTATTGCTCCCAAGACAGTATTTTCTGAGGCAGATGAGAAAATCGCATATTCGTGTGATATTGAGAACCCTTTGACAGTAGAACGACCAGAAGGGTTATTTTTTATAACTGCAACTCCAGTTATATTTTCGCTTCCGAATGTTTTGGTGATTAGTTCCTTTAACATGTGAAACTCCACGTCGTCGATCGTCGTGCATTGCATACCTCTTTCTTCCAAGAACGCTTTTCCAGTCGTAAGGCGGTTCTCCATCATCGTCAGCCACGCGGAATCCTTATAGCCGTTTTTATACAGAATCTCCGAATCTCCGGTATTATACGGCGGATCAATATAAATACACTTCACCTCCTCCCGATACCGCTCTGTCAACAGATTCAACGCCTGCCAGTTCTCTCCGTGAATCAACAGCCCGTCGGTTATCCCGTCCAAATCGTCAAAACTCGCCAACAGCCGGTCGGTGAAATCGGCGTCGAAGTGTTTGGTATCCAATACCAGAGTCGGATGCTTCTCCAGAAAGTCAATGCGTTTTTCACGCCCGTTTTTATTTGCATTGAATAGGTCGATCTGTTCCTCGTCAATGTGGAATAACGCTCGCCATTCGTCCCACTGCGCGTCGTTGCCCGCAATGTCTAAATAAAAGCCCTCGTCCACGCTGCCGAGCGCAATACAGTACTGCGTCTCCATAACGAACTTGCGCTTTTCCCACAGCATCTTCTGGAAATTCTCCATCTGCGCCAAAAATGCGATCACCTGATTGCCGACAGACTTTATTACCCGCACCATCTGGAACCAACCCTCAGCCGTGTTTTCGCCAGCTACAGCCATCTCGTCCAAGTTCAGCACTTCACTCTTCAGATAGAAATCCAACTCGCGGGAAAGGAACTCAGCCAATCCTTTGTGAATGAAAAAGTCGGACGTGTTGCGCCGGGTGTACTGCCGCAGGTGATGCTCCAAATGCGATACGGATTCGTCCCTGCCATTGCGCCGCCGCTCGCCCGTCAGCGCAGCCAGCGCATCGAACTCCTTACTCAGCCGCTTGGGAATGGCCTCCACCACTTCGGCGATAATTTTATGCTGCTGATCGCGGCTGCCGTATTGCTTGCTCTCCGCCGCAGTCAAGGGCCGATATGCAAACGGAATGGTGACGGCGCGATCTTGAGCGTTCCACTTGGTCTCTCGTATATGAGGCAGAAAAAACCGCTTATCGCCCTTGACGTTGTTTTGCTCCACATCGGCGGCCTTAATCCGAAAATGCACGGCCACACCATTAGGGGCTTTCCAGTCGTAATCGCGAAAGTGCTCGCTCGTCTTGATGTAGTACTGATCGCTGTTGGCCCAGTGGAGATAGACTTCTTCGCCGTTGTACGGAATGGCGTAGTGGTGGCGTTTGGAATAGCGGCGCTTAGAAATGAAGTCGCCGTCCTGATAATAGCGGCTGAAGAAGGTATACAGGTGATTGTAGATGCTAACTTCAACGGCCGCACGGCTGAAACCACCCACCGCCTTCTTCTGTAGATTCAAGTACTTCTTGCCCACCCGAGTACTATGGAAGCTCTCGGATAGGTTGTCATTGGCGTCGAGAGCGTTCTCGCCCAATAATTCCGCAATTTGCTCCTTCACTTCCTCCAGGTCTGCGGCCATCCGAGCTTGGTCCGCCAGTGAACCGCTGTTCAATTCGCTGGCGACGACGTCGGGCAGCTTCTCGGCGACAAACTTCTCAATGGCCTCCCGCTTGTAGTTCATAATGCGGTAGATGCCAAAATCGAGGTCGGCGCAGTCAAACTGGAACAACTCGCGCAGCAGTTGCTGAAATTTCCCCATAGCGTCGGCCATAACGATCCTCCTTTCATTGCTGGCGGTCCCACGCCTCCCTTTCACTCTACACAGGGCGCGTGTACGTGCAAGCCCTCTCTGCTAGGGCCGCCACCCCTCCATCTCGGCGTATTGACGCGCCTGACCGGCAATATCCACGCCGACTTCTTCAGACCACGCCGCTAGCAACTCGCTATACACCGGCCCCACTTGGCCGTCGCCCACCGC
Source organism: Candidatus Latescibacterota bacterium (assembly GCA_965200315.1). Classification (GTDB taxonomy): domain Bacteria; phylum Latescibacterota; class UBA2968; order UBA8231; family UBA8231. The sequence continues at coordinate 5,183,204 of OZ241362.1, read as the reverse complement.
TTGAAAGTTAAAGCGCGTGATTGGCACCATGCAGATCGTAGTGCTGGTAAACCACGCCTCGTCAGCCAGACGCACGTCGTACGGCTCGATGTCGGCCTCGCACAGGGGAAGGCCGAGCTTGCTGGCCAGTTCCATACACGCGCCGCGCGATACGCCGCGCAGGATATTGTGCCCTTTGGGCGTTATCACTTGGCCGTCGCGCACCATGAAGAAGTTGTTGCCCGTTCCCTCGGTGATAAAGCCGTGCTCGTCGGTCAGCAGCGCTTGGGCCCCGGCCTCCATCTGCGCGGCTTGCAACTCGGCGATCTTGTAGAAGATGCGGCTGCGGTTTTTGGCTTTCGGGTCAATGTAGCGCGAGGGCACCGACTGCTGGGGCGGGACGACAAAGTGCGCCCCCTCCCGATAGAAATGCGCCATCCCGCCGATGTGCCGCACCAGCGGAAAGACGTTGATGGTGACAATGGGGGCCGTGCCCTCCTTGACGATAGTATCGTACAGCGGCAGGGCACCGCGCGTGACGTCGTGCATGATCTGAAAGTCCAGCGCACCGATCGCGGGCAGGTTGCGGGCAATGGTTTCGTGGGTCGCCTCCTCCATTGCGTCGATGTCCAGCCCGCAGTCGATCTGCGCGTATTTGAGCGAGCCGTACAGCCGCTCCAGATGATCGCGCAGCCGGTAGGGCTGTTGCCCAAAGCTCCGCGTCATCTCAAAAACCATGTCCCCATACATTAGGGCGCAGTCAAAAATCGAGATCCGCGCCTCCGGCTCGGGGACGAACTCGCCGTTGAAGTAAACCAGTCGTTTGGCCATAGCTGCCTCCCTATGATATGAGCTATCAATCCGCTACCACCTACCACCCTCCAGCCGTAAAGAAAGGCCAGATCGCCCTTGCCCGAAAGGTCAAGACTACCTGGCCTAAAACGAATTAGTTCGATGGCCAGCCGCGACTCTAGGGTCGCGCCGGCGCGCACTCCCACGCAGAGGTCGTGGCGGCCCTTGGCGAGTTGGAACTCAATTTCTTCTAAGTCCTTGCGCACGGAATTTTGGGTAGTGGTACGTTTTGAAATTCGACCGTTGACAATCCGACCTCCCGACACCATTATATCGCCTGCAACCACCGAGCAGGCCCGATGTCGGGTTACTTGCCGAATACAATAGCCTGCTCAATGAGCTTGGATTGGCCGTCTAAGCTAGGGCAAATAGGTAAGACTTCCCGCTAAATCTCTGCGAGGTGGTTGCAATAGCCCGGCTCCCAGCGGGGAGCCAAGCAACCACCATCCAGTAAAGGAGACTCAGAGATGGGCGCGAAAGTCGTGATTTGCCTGATTGTCGCCGTTTTCTTAACGGCATCCCCCGCTATCGCTTTCTACTCCGATGAGTATTTCAAGATTGTTAGTGTCGAGGAAGTAGTAGACGATAACGGAAAGATCGCCTTTATAGGCGAAGCTCTAAACGTAGACGAGTTTGAATCAGTCCAGCCAATCCAAGTAGTCGTAACAGTCAAGCTACAAGGCGTAGTCTTGGCGGTTATCTCTGGCCGTCCAGATATTTACGAGCATATCCAGCCCGGTCAGATCTGTCCATTTACCATTGAAACAGATTTTGAACAAGGACAATACGACGACTTTAGTATTAGATTCTCTGGCTATGCCAGATCGCCAGATCCTGATACCGAGTCTTTGACTGGTGGCCTAATACTAGTAGAGGAGTCCTTGAATTTTACGACCTTCGGGCCGGATTCAACAGCGGTGATATTAGGCGAATTGTACAACGATACTAATGGCATACTCACCAATATAACCATTGAGTTTCGCTTGTTTAAAGATGAGGATTGCCTTGTCGGCATCGCCACACTGTCAGAAAGTTTTTCCGATCCCGGAGCTATGCTTCATCAAGACATAACTCCGGGATCTACCATAGGCTTTATTGCTTACTCCGCAGCACCCCTTGGCAAAATAGGACGATGGGAATACAGTCTTAGCTTTGACTTGATGCGCCTTGCATCAAGGCCACAAGAGCCCACCGCGATAACTACAACGACGTGGGGCCAGATCAAAAACCATAAATAGGATTCATCGCGCTTATGCTCTTGTATGCTCTTGCTCGTCGCCTTGTCGACAGGCGCGGTAAAAGTGTTGCTGATGGCCGCCTTGCGGTGCTTACCGAGCTGTGCTCTCGTCGCCTTGGCCCCGCCGGTGCTTGGGGGTTCTCCTTGGGGGGCCGCCCGCGCACCCAGCGAGGCGCCGCATCTCACGAATGAGGTAGGATTGATCGATCTAACCGCAAGAAATTGTAACTACAACTTTAACATTTTCTCACGGCGTCGGCGCAGCCTCTGGCAACAGCCCTTCGGCCTTCAACTCCGCCCACAGAACCGACGGTATCTCCGCCTGCATCACGCGCGCGTTGTCCTCCAGCTCGGCTACCGACGCCGCACCGGGCACTACCGAAATCACCGCCTCATCCCCAAAGGGAAATTGCAATGCCGCGGCCCGCAGTTCAACGCCGTGCCGGTCGCAGACCGCCTTGAGTGCCTTGGCCTGTTGCACTAGATGCTCAGGCGCGGGCAGGTAATCAAAAGACACCGGCTGGCTCAAATCGCGGGCGAGGATGCCGCTGTTGTACGGCCCGCCCATAGTCAGCTTCACTCCGCGCTCTACGCACAGCGGCAAAAACTCGGGCAGCGCCGACTGGTCCAGCAGCGTATAGCGCCCGGCCAGCAGGATGTAGTCCAAGTCAAAGCACTCAACCATCCGCCCAGTGCGCTCCCATTCGTTCATACCCATGCCGATGGCCTTGACCGTGTCCTCGGCCCGCAATTCGACCGCCGCCTCCAGCGCTTCGATAAAATCCTCGTCGGTGTGCTGCCCCGCAAAGTCGCTGTCGTGGACGAAGAAAATATCCACCGCCGCCAACCCCAACCGTTCCAAGCTCGAATCGAGCGAAGCCCGCAGGCCCTCGGCGCTGAAGTCAAAATCATAGGTATAGTGCGGAATCCCATCCTCGCTGTAGGGAGCCAAGTCATCCGGGTTGGCAGGCCGCAAGACCCGCGATCCCTTGGTCGAGATGGCAAACGACGCCCGTGGGAACTCGCCTAACACCCGCCCGTAGCGCACCTCGCTGCGCCCGTCGCCGTACATCGGTGCGGTATCAAAGTAGCGCACGCCCATTGCGTATGCCCGGCGGATGATGGCCAAGGCCGCGTCGTAGCCGCTACCCACAAAAATCCCGTCGGCTAGAACCATCCCACCCAACGGCGCGCCGCCCAACCCCAGCCGCGTCACCTCCACGCCCGTGTTGCCAATCGCTACTTTCTCAAAAGGGTCCATACTCACTCCAGTCCGTAGAGCCGCTCGGCATTGCCGGCGAGTAATTTGGCCTGTTCTTCCTGCGGCCGCCCGGAGACGATCTCCCGCAACGCAGCCACCCACGCACCCAAACTCGCCCCGAAGTTGCACACCGGCCAGTCGCCGCCGAACACCACCCGGTCCGGCCCGAAGCAGTCCAAGCAGTAATTGACTGTCGGTGCCAGCGTGTCGGCGTTCCACCCGGCGGGTGCCCGGGCGACAATCCCGGATATCTTGCACACTGAATGCTCGCGCTCGGCCAAGGCCGCCATGTCGCGCTGCCACTGCTCTTTGGTGTGGCTGAACGGGTTGGCCGGATTGTGCTCAGCCGCGCCGTTGACGATCTGCGGGTCGGCATTGCCACAGTGATCGACGATGAAGCGCGTTTCCGGGCACTGATCCACCAAGCCCACCGCATCCCCCAACTCGCTCGGTCGCAGGCACAGATCGAAGCTCATGCCGAGCGCTCCTAGGTACTGCACATCCCGGACGAAACGCTCCTGCCGACAATGACCCGGCGCGGCGTCGGGCACGTGCAACACCTGCCGTACGCCTTTGATAGCATCCTCGCCCTTAAAGCGGTCGATATAAGCGCGGAAACCCTCCGCCCCCGGACTGCCCCCGATCACCGCCGCGGCCATTGGATTGTCGTCGGCCCGACACAAGCCGGCGACAAACTCCGCTTCCGCAATGCGCTGCGCAGCGGCGACGTCGACTTCCATGTAAATGGTGCGGGCGATGCCGGCTCCTTCAGCCGCGGCCAAGTAATCGCTCAGCAAGTGATTTTTCCGCAGCGAGTCCATTCCCTCGCCTTCCAACCACGGCAGCGCGAATTGCGCCAAATCCCACAGGTGTTGATGCGTATCGACGATGGGTAGCATGTTCCTTTCCTTTCTATATAAGTGACCAGTGATTTATCTTTTACTCTTCACACTTCAACGGCGCGAAGAATTCTTCCATCCACTCCGGCAACGCTCCGTTCTCCTCCAAAAATCGGACGGCTTCGGCGACTTTCTCCTTGGATATGGTATCGAAGAAAGCCGCCGTGGGCACCAAAGCGTCATTCAAATCATTAGGTTCAAACTTATCCAGCGCCCGACCGTATTGGCGCATAGAGCGAGCTACGATCTGCCTTCCTATTTGCGACGACAGATAAAGAAACAAGTGCTCTGTGTATGCGGCACCCAACAGGTTGGGTTGGAATCCATGGTAGCAAGTCAAGTTCAATGCCTTAGTCTTGTTTAATACGACCTTATAGCCATCGCGTGAGAACACGCCGAACAAAAGGGGCGCCGGACTTCGCGTTTCTGTTTTGTACCACGGCGTTCTGTTTTTCGTCAAAAATCGCTCGTGATAGCCCTCGCTTTCCCCAAACCTGATGTAATCTTCAGCGCCCTTGGAGAGATTGCCTGTGACCGAGAACAGAAAGACAGGATTATCCGCAAAATCCGCATCCCTAAAAACAGCCGTTTTAATCTGCGAACTCTTGGCAATGCAGGGTACGCACTCGGCCGCACCGAGGTGGCTTGCTGCTACACTCGTAGGATTTAGGACGAAGAACGCATTCGCACCTGTGGCAATGCCTCGGCTAAATTTTCCAAAGTGTGCAAGAGTCGTCATCTTTTGGCGATCAACGCTGAACGCCGTTCCTTGGAAATGGGGCAGCCACTTGGCCTGCGGCTCCAATGTCGAGCGAGGAACTTCAGCAACGGGTTGCAGACTCTCGAATGCGGCGAGTTCGTCTATAGATTGCAGACGGAAAAACTGGACCGCGATATGATAAACCGCTCTGTCGTATAAAATGATGCCCACAGACGTGGTCGCATCCGGGAAAATGTCTTTCTCGCAATCGAAGCTGATAATGCTGCACAAGTGGCCAGATTCAACGAGTTTTTGCTTTACCAACGTACCGTATCCCGCATTCAAGAACTCAAGCGGCATGATATACGCCAAGCGGCCACGTTCAGAAAGTTCAGAAAGTGACTTGAGCAGAAAGGCCGACGCGGTGTTCATATAGCCAGAGAGCTTTAGACCGAGATTTTCCTCAAACGCACACGCAACTACATCCCTATTGAGAAACTTCTGAAAGCGCATGTACGGTGGGTTGCAAACGATACTGTCGTATTGGCCGCCCCAAGAAAGCAAATAGTCTTCAATTGTAACAAAATCCGCACGTTCCCCTGAGTTTTGCTCCCAGAACTCGACGATGGTAGCATCCACTTCACACCCTGTGAACTGAACGCCAGCTCGATCATCAATCGCCGCGTGAAACGCCCCCAACCCAAACGCCGGATCAAACACCACATTCGCTCCTGAATCCAATACCCAATCCACCATAAAAGCAGCCACTGCATCTGGAGTAAAAAACTGTCCAAACCGCTTCTGGTGCTTCTCGCCAACCATTTGAAGATAATCAGACATGATCAATAATTTCTCTGGCTTCTTGCCTATACTGTTTAATTCATTTTGATACTCTGAATAGAATTCGGCAAATCCCGGATCACCTGCTGCAAGATTGTCAGAACGCCCGTATTGTACCGCGCAGTACTCTGTAGAATGTGCATTTACTGCATTGAGTACAATTTGCTCCGCCCAGTCGCCTTGTTCTTTATTTGTCAGAAAATCCGAACTCGCCATGGTCGGAGGTCTTCCCTTTAATTGGATATCCGTATCAATCTCAATCGGAAAAGAGCTTATGAAGTAATTATATCCCTATATGTCATCATAGCTAATATATTCTCGCCCTAAGTAAACGACAGTAAAATGGGTTGATCTTGGTCGAGTTTCTGCTGCAACTCCTCGTAATACGGCTCGTGCATCTCAATGCCGATGACGTGCCGCCCCTTATCCAGTGCAGCAAACGCCGTCGTCCCCGAGCCAATAAACGGATCCAACACCACATCGCCGGGGTCGGTGAACAAATCTATAAACCACTCCGGCAACCAACGCGGAAAAGCCGCACTATGGCTGCGGTTGGCACATTCGGTGGCGCGGTGCAGCACATTGGTAGGATAGACCTTGTCGCGTCCCAGCCAATTTTCCACCTTCTTGCCAAAGCCGCTGCCCACATTGGACTCGTCGCGCCGGCGATCGGTCGCGCTCAGGTTGTGCATCCTCCGTTCATACCAGTCGCCCACAGGGACCATCACGGCTTCTTGGTTCATCTTGAATTGGCGCTGCTTGTTGAACTGCAACAGCCGCTCCCAAGAATCCCTAAACCGATTCGGCCACTTGCCGGGATAGCAGTTTTTCTTGTGCCACACAAACTCCTCGGTCCACAGCCAACCCTGCTGCCGCAGCGCAAGTATCAATTCCAGCACATAGGTGTGCCGCTCCCCTTTGACAGCACATTCCTTGATATTCAAAACAAAAGTGCCGCTCGGCTTGAGTACGCGCTGCAACTCGTCGGCAATCGGCAAAAACCACGCCACGTACTCGTCGGGCTTTACCCCACCATAGGTGCTAGCGCGCTGATTGGCATACGGCGGCGAAGTGACGATCAAGTCGGCGGATTCGGACGCGACCCCGCCGAGTTTTTCGCGGCAATCGCCCAACAAAATAGTGGAAGTAGGCATCTAGCTATCTCCCCAATAAAATTTAACGCATCGCATCCGGCACCCTACACTCATACACCTGCGCCCACCCACTCCGATCCGACGCAAAAACCACGTAGCACCCATCCGGCGAAAAATTCGGGTGCGGATGCGTGTGCTGCGGCGCATAGACTTCGACCGGGCCGTCGTCGTACGGACAGTGATCAATGTTCCAGTGTTTGCCCTCGTTGCTCGACTGCGACAAACAGAGCAGTTGCGGTGCGCCGACGCCGTCGTTGGGGTCCAACACCTGCAAGCCGCTATCGGGAAACGTGGTATCCGCCACCATCCGTGTACCGTCGCGGCGGACCATCGGATGCCAAGCGTTGAACGAACAGACCGGCCGCACGGCTCCGCTATCGACATCCACGCCGATGACCCCGTGCGGCCAGCGCGTCGTCAGCAGCTCCCGCTTGCGCGGATGCCAAGTCTCGTGGACGATCCACTCGTTCCCCTCGCGCACGTACGCCAGCCGATGGTCGCTGCCGTCCCGATTTACCACCCACATCCGCTCGTAATACGGCCCGGCATAGCGCAGTAGTGAACTATCATTGGGATGAAATTCTGGATGGCCAATCGAATCCCGCTCCACGATCACCTCACTCGCGCCACTACAGGTATCGACCACCACCAAGCGCGCCGCATCGCCCACCTTCACCGGCACCGCCCACCACGCATCGTCGTAACTGAGTGCCGTCGTGCCCATCGCCGCTGCGGCCATGCCTTTTTCGCGCATGGCCGCCGTAGCAAAAGAAGCCACCTGCTCTTCCCGGCAGGTCTCGGTATCTACTCGCCAAGCCCCCTGCCCATCGGTGAAATAGACATAGCGGCCATCGTGCGACGGCGAAATCGAAAACTCGGCCAGCCCCTCGTGCTCGGTTAGCTGTAGCAACTGCCCGGAATGGCGCAATTCAAGGAAAAGCTCCGCCCGGCCCGTGCGGTGCGAGACAAACACCAGATGCTGCATGGCGTCGTCGTACGCGGGAATATAATAGAACGGATGGTGGTGGATCGACGGGTGCGCCGTAACTTGGCGGACTTCAGCACCCGTCTGGGCGTCGCGCCAAGTCCGCGACTCGGGCGGATACAGTGTGCCCCGTCCCATGGTCAGGGCTGGGCGTAGTTGACCGACATCATGCCCTCTACGTCCATGGGATCGATGCCGTACTGTTTGGCTAGGCTCTGGTGCTGCGGGGCGTCCGCGGCCGCCTCGTCGGCCAATGGCAGGGCTATCCGCTGCCCCTCGTTCTGCGCCGACAAATCGCAGGCCACGTCCATCACCAGCGACATCAACGCGTCTTCGTCGTCAAACTCGCTCTGCTGCACCCCCCGCACGGCGAGCGCAAAGTCGGCGATATGGCTCATGGCCGACGCGCCATAGTCCTTGCGCAGATTCGAATACTCATGGGTGCGGAAGGGATTTTTGTACTCGAGCCGGCCCGTGCTGGTGTCGGCATAGGTCCGGGTCCAGCTACAGCCGTCGTCCTCGTCGATGACGTCGATGATCTCGTCGGCAATCGAGCGAATCGTCGCCACTCCGTGCTCAGGGTCCATGCCCGCATCCGAACAGCGCCGAAGCTGCATCTGGGCCAGCGTAAAGCCCCCTTTGCTCGCTCCCACCCCCGGGTCCTGCGCTCGGTAGAGCAGCGTCCCCCGCTCGCCCTGCCATTCGGTGTACCCAGGCCGCGGATGCCGCCCCAACCAACCTTTGCCATTGGCGAGTTGATCGGCGACCATCTCGCCAGCGGCAAAGCCGAAGTAATGCGCCTTGAAGTGCTCGCCGGAGTGAAAGCGGTGCGGCATGGAGCGGAAGGACGGCGTCGCCATCGAATGCCCAATGGCCTGCGCCCACATTGGATGGCCAAAAAAGCGCACCCAGCGCGAGTTGTTGTGATACCCGGTGTGGTCGGCGTAGCTGAAGATGCGGCCAATGCGACCGATAAATCCGCTGTCTTTCACGGTCAGGGCGAAGCGGTCGCAGGCAAAGCGGAAGAAGTTTTCCGCCACGCGCACCACCACCCCCTGCTCCCGCGCCACGCGGATCATTGCCCGCGCTTGGGCTATCAAGCTGCACCAAGTCGTCTCGCACATGTTGTGGATGCCGTGGCTCGACAGATATATCGAATAAGCGTAGTGCGAGGGCACCGGCGTGACGACCAAGGCCGCCTCGGCGATTCCGTCCTTGACCAACTCTCGCACGTCGTAATAAGCCCGTGCGCCGAGCGCGGCGGCCGCCCGGTCGCAATGCGCTTGCACCGGATCGACGCAGGCCACCACTTCAACCCAGTCTGTGAGCGCCGGCAGCAAGGGCTGATAAATGGTGCGGGCGCGATTGCCCGTGCCGATCAGGGCGACTTTTACGGGGTTATCTAACTTGGGGACTTCCATGACCACCTGCTCTCTTATAGGATTTGAACGATCCGAGAAGTGGCTAGACGTCCATCTGCGGATCACCTTATAAACGACGTAAGATTGCTATCATTTGCAGACGCACTCGTAACCAAGCGCCTCCAACCCCTGCCGAATGCCTGCGATCTCCGCCGGAGGCAAATCCCGCAGGGGCCGCCGCATCTTGGGCGAGGGGAACTTGCCCAGCAGCCAGCGGGCGCACTTCATGCGCTGATGCGCGCTCGACGATGGCTCGCCAAAAGCATAGACGATGCGGTTGAGCGGCTCGACCTTTTTCTGCACTTCCTTGGCTCTCGCCAAATCCCCGTCCAACGCCCGCTGCACCAACTCGACGATCAGCTCGGGCACAAAACCGGCAAAGCCGACCAGCGCCCCATCGGCCGCCTCCAGCAAGCTGGGCAACAAGAATTCGTCGTGGCAGGTGATAATCGGCACGTCGGGGTTCACTTTTTTCAACTCTTGGTAGTCGTAGAGCCAGCGGCTCATATCGCGGGTGCCCATCTTGATGCACTTGACTTGGGGAATCTGCACCAGCGCCTTCATCTCGGCGAGCGTATAGCCGGCCTTGGTCCACGCTGGATACTGATGCACCACCATGTCGACCCCGGCCGAGGCCACATCCTCAAAAAAGCCCACGGCCGTCTGGCTCGAGCGGCCGAAGCGCAACCAGTGGTGCGGCGGCATCAACAAGATCGCATCGGCCCCGGCTTCCTTGGCCGCGAGCGCGTGGTCCATGCCCTCCAAGCTGCCCTCAACCGACACGCCGGAGATCGTCTTCACCGTGCGCCCAGCAGCCTTGACCGTCTCGGCCACAATCTGCGTCACTCGATTGCGCTCGGCCGGACGCAGCGACATGATCTCGCCGGTGTGGCCATTGCAGGTCAAGCCATCGACGCCATTGACCGCGGCCAATTCGGCGATATAGTCCCGCAGCCCTTCTTCGTCAATCGACTCGTCGGCGTGGAAGGGGCACAGGGTCGCGGGGAACACACCCGCCCAGGGGTGATAGCGCCAAGTAGTGGCAGGCATAGGGCATTCCTTGTAGCTGTGTGAGGCGGGGAATTAAGGGAGGTGTGCTTGGGCCGTCAAGCGGGCATCAGCCACAGCCGCCTTGACACCGCCGCTACCTCATTCGACACTACCTGCGCCATATCATCCAACGCCAAGGAAGGCCCACCCATGACCGCCAAAATCACCCACGTCGAACGCTTCACCCTGCAAGTGCCGTTTGTCGAACGCGTCCGCCGCGACATGGAACGCGCTGGCATCCACACTTGGTCCGAGCTCGAAATCACCCGCGTCGAAACCGACGCCGGCGCCGTCGGCTGGGGCGAGACCATTCAGAACTACACTTGGGGCCGCGTCCAAACCCACGAGCGCGTCCTCGGCCAATCGCCCTTTGCCGTCATGTGGGACGACTCCTTGGGCGCTGGCTTGCAGATGGCCCTCTTCGACGCTGCTGGGAAACTAGCCGGCGTACCGCTCTACAAGCTGTTGGGCACCAAGTGCCGCGACTGGTGCGCCATCTCGTTTTGGGATCACGATATGTCGCCGGAGCGCTACGCCATTGAGGCGCAAACCGCGGTCGAACTCGGCTACAACAGCATAAAGATCAAGACCCGACCGTGGTTCGATGTCCGCGAGACCATCCGCCAAATCAGCGCCGTCACCCCCGACCACTTCCGCATCGACGCCGACTGGAACGCCTTTTTGAACAACGCCTCCAACGCCATCCCCTTGCTGCGCGAGCTGGAGCAGACCTTCCCCAAAATCAAGATTTTTGAAGACCCCATTCCGCGCCACGACGCCTCTGGCAACCGCTTCCTACGCACCCAAATCAGCACCGCCATCGCCCATCACTACGGCGTAATCCACCCCCGCGAGGCCATGGAGCTCGGCGGCGTCTGTGACGGCTGGATCTTGGGCGGCGGCGTCAACGGGATCATCAGCCAAGGCCGCACGTGCGAGGCGCTGCGCATGCCCTTCTTCCTGCAGATGGTCGGTGCCGGGCCAACCACTGCCCTTTCGCTGCACCTGAGCGCGGTGCTAGTCCAAGCCCAGTGGCCGACTATCACCTGCCACGAGCTGTACGAGCACAGCCTGCTCAACCAGCGAATCGAGGTCATCGGCGGCCACGCCCGGGTGCCCGAATCACCGGGTTTGGGCATTGAGATCGACGAAGAGGCGCTGGCAAAGTACCGAGTCGATCAAGCCGACCACAGCCTACCCAAACGGCTGGTCAAGGTAGCCCGCGCCGGCGGCATCAACATCTACTTTGCCAACTCCGGGCAGAAGTGGGCCTTCTTTCAGAGCGGCAATCACCCGGTTGACGAATGGGGATCGAGCACCGAGCTAGTCGACGACGACGGCAGCGCTGAATTCGCCAAGCTCCACGCCCGCGCCGCCGAGTCGCCGGTGATGACCGCGGAATGAGGCGGCCCGGAGCGGCTTTCCGCCGAAGAACTCGGCGCGATCCAAGAGCGCGTAACGCACTCCTTCTCCACCGAAGGCATCACCTTCACAGTCTATGGCGACGACGAGGCCGACGAGCGCATCATTCCCATCGACTGCGTACCCCGGATCCTCTCGGGTGCCGAGTGGCGGCATATAGAAAGCGGCCTAACCCAGCGCATCAGCGCACTGAACCGCTTCCTAGAGGACGTGGAATGCTCTCGCGCAGTGCTCAAGGGCTGTACTGGATGGGCCGCTACCTCGAGCGGGCCGAACATTTGTGCCGTCTGCTGCGCTTGCAGAGAGCTTCTACGCGGAGACCACTCAGGAGATCAACACCTTCACCGGTGTGGCCGACGCGACCATGTACCGCGACGAGGGCTGGCACTTCATGCGGCTTGGCTGGTTCATCGAGCGCGCCCAGCTTTTAGTCGCATTGCTCCTCGCCCAGTTCGCCGCCAGCCGTCCCCAGGGCGAGACTGCGGACACAGACTGGACGAGCCTGTTGCGTTCATGCCAAGCATTCTACGCCTACAAGCGCAGCTACAGCATTGAGATTCAGCCGGATCGGGTAATAGAGGTGCTCGTTACCGATCCCCTGCTGCCCAGCTCATTGTGCTGTGCGCTCGACGTGCTGGCGGCGGAGTTGGCTGCTATTAGCGAAAGCCCTGACTCGCACGCGGGAGCCGCGGCCGAGCGGCTCGCCGGCCGGCTGTGTACTCTAATCCGCTACGAGTGGCCGGACCGAGAAGATCGGGAAGCACTCCTCGCGCAAGTGGGCGAGGAGTGCCGGAAGCTCCACACACTCGTGACTACGGCGCTCCACGACTGCTTGCAATACATCCCGGGCAGCACCACAGCGGAATCCCCCGTCGAGCACATCCTCAAAACCGGTCGCGGCGTCTGCCAAGACTACGCCCATCTCATGCTCGCCATTGCGCGCTCTTGGGCATCCCCGCCCGCTATGTCTCGGGCTACCTGAACCCCGGCGAGCAGGCGTCAAGCAACGCCACGCACGCTTGGGTCGAATGCCGGCTGCCAGAGCTGGGCTGGGTCGGCTTCGACCCGACCAACCAGAGCTTGGCCGGCGCGGGGGGAAAGTACACATCGCCGTCGGGCGCGATTACCGCGACGTGGTGGCAACGACGGCTAGACCGGCGCTTCCAGCAATCAGTTCAGAAGCAACGGCAGATGCTCCCAAGCGGATTGCTTCTTACACATAATCCGCAATTCGCTTGGGCTGTCCATCCACCGTCGTCTCCAGCGCCGCAATCACCAGCGCGAAACTCTGCAAATTATCTTCAATCCTCGTCGCCGACGCCTTGCCCCCCGCCAGCCAATCCACAAACTCCTTGAACAAATAGCCGTGACTGGTCCACTCCATGGCCGGTGCCGCATACACCTCGACCTCCTGCCCCACCCGATAAATTCGCACCTCGTCTCCCGCCCCTATTTCCACCGTCCCCTCCTCGAACTCCAAGCGATAGTACTCGCGGTGCCAACAGCTCGTAATCCCCGCCGCCGAACTGTTCCCTTCGTACGCCGTGTGTACTCCATTGTCCATCCTCATCAGATAAAACCCGCTCGAATAGTGCTTAAAACTCGACCACGCCGGGTTCCACCCAAACCCTTGCAACACCTCGCAATCCCCTCCGGCCAAAAAGCGCATCATATCGAAATGATGCACCGAACCCTCAAAGAGCAGGCTGAAATCCATGTCGTGTCGCCACTCCTTGCCCCATGCCTTGTATTGGCGATAGTCGCAGGCGTAGCGGCCGACGATGTGCTGTAGCCTCCCCAGTCGCCCTTCCTCGCGGATCCGCACCACCTCCTGCTTGTTGGGCGCGTAGCGGTAATTCTGGATAATCGCGCACGGCAACCCCGTCTCCTCGGCCTTGGCGGCCATGGCCTTGGCCGCGGCCAGCGTATCGGCAATCGGCTTCTCGCAGATAACCGGCATCCCCGCTTCCAGCGCGGCAATAGCCTGCGGGCTGTGGAATTGCGGCGGAGTGGCAATGCCGCAGAAATCGGCCGGCACCTTGGCGCAAGCCTCTTGGTAATCGGCAAAGAGCTGATTGGCACCCAAGCCGAGCTTGGCTCCCTGCGCTGCCAGCACTTCCTCGTTGACATCCACCAAGCCGACGATCTGGATCCGGTCGCCGAGTTGCTGGGTCATCCGCTCGATCCAACCACCAGCCATGCCGCTGGCACCGATCATCAAACACGTCTTAACCGCCATGCTATCTCCCTTTGCTTTTTCGGGTTGAGGAACTAATAGGCCAAGGCGAGAGGCCGCAAAATCGCCGCGCTACCGCTCGTCCCCGGGTCAATCCGGCAGAGGTAAATTCCCGGCAACGCCAACGCGCCATTGGCAGTCTGCCCCGACCAGCGAAAGTGCCAGCGTCCAACCCCCTCGCTTCCAGCGGGCTGCGCCACCAACCGACCGACGAGCGCAGATTGGCCCGACGCTCGCTCGGCATCACCGACTGCCAGATACCAAGGCGCTCCCTCATGCCCAAGTCGAGCGCGAACAGCGCAGCGTTGTCCCAAAGCCGCGCCGTAAAATCCACCTCCACCGAATCGGCGACCACTGTGCGCGGCAACGAGACCCACAGTGAATCGCCGTGCAATCTCACCGCCGCGGGCGCTACCTCCTCCCCGCCGATCCGCAGGACCACGTTACCTGTGGTCGCGCCGGGCATGTGAAAGCGCAGAAGATCGAAGCCACTGTCCTGCTCGTCGGCGTCCGTCCACAGCTTATAGGTAAAGCGCGTATCCTCGTTGAGCCGGGCCTCACGCGGCCAGATTCGTCCGCGCGCTTCTTGTACCAAAGCATCGACAAATTCAATCGCCAGCGCATCTACGGAGGGAGCCACGTGCAGGTCCTCGGCTCCGTCCTCATCGCGCCCATCCCAGCGCACCCGCTGCGCACCAGAGCGCTGCGCACCTAATGACCGCTTGGCTACTCGCCTCCCGTCGAGCGAATACACCTTGAACACCACGGGGACATCCTCGGGCAGTCCTACCAGCGCATAGCCGATCTCGACCTCGTCGTGGACCCCGTCGCCATTGGGCGTCAGCACCCTAGTGGAAAAATCCAATCCCACCACCGGCCCATCGCCTTGTCCGGCCATCCCCAAGACCCGCAGACTATTGGTCCCCAGTTCGGCGCTGGCATCGCCCGGTTCGATGGGCTGGGGCAGCGCATCGACGCCGTCATTATAAACCTCGCCCGAGAACGTCCAAGCCAGCGAGAACACATCGGCGACAAAGACGACGCGCGCACCGGCCGCGTACCCCGGCCCGATCCGCTCCGGCAACACCACCGCTAGTTCCTCGTCGCCCTCGGTGACTGCAACCGGCTCAACCACTCTAGGGGGCTCCCCCATCTCTAGCCGAGTAAACGCAGCCCGCGTCCCGGTGCGAATCCTCAGCGCGTCAAAGCCGGCCCCCTCACCGGTGAATTCGCCGCGAATATCGTAGGCGAACTCCGCCGCCCCCAACGGCACTTGGGTCAAGCCTCCCGCCGGCTGGGCATCGCCCAACAGCGCGACCTCTCCCAAGACCCGGCGGGCCAAAAGCGGCGCGGTCTCAATCCACAGTGAGTCCAGCCGCACAAATGCGGCAAAGTCCTCGCTTTTGAGCGTGATCCGCAACTGAAAATGAGTCCCCCCCTTGAGGTCAATCGCCTGCCCTGACTCGGCAAAGGGCAGCGACCAAAAAGACCAATTGTCGCTATCGTACTGAATAGAGGCGCGCATTCCCGGCCGGGGATCGCGCAGGCGACCGGCGCGCCAGCGCGGCTGTAGCACCGAATCGTAGCGCTCGCGCGTCACCACTTCTTCGCCGCCGCGGTCCGTGTACTCTTGGTAGATGTTCGGATCCCCGTCGCGCCCCGTGCGCACTTCCACCTCCACCCCTACTTCGGCATCGGACGCCTCCACCAGTGCCCCATCAACCACGCGCAGCGGCGTCGCCGCCCAAAAAAGACGACCGAAATTGCGGGGCGCACCTAAGTCGAAAATCCGCGAGCGGTACACCACCCGGCGCGGTACGCCCGCGCCGAAAAGCTCAAAATCGCCGATCGAGCCTTTGAACGCCGCCCCAGAGCCGGTACTATAGGTCTGCCCCTCGGCCGAATCCAACAGCGACGTCTTCCGCTTGTAGCGCACAAAGCGCACGTATTGCCTCGGAAACTCAATTTGCACCCGGGCGGCAAAGTTTTCGGCGACAGCGGCGATTAGCGGGCCAATGCGCCGATACGGCTGATTGCCCACCAGCCAACTCGGGTCGCCTTCCGCCGCAATGGAAACTTCGTAAGCAGGAACAGCATCTTGGGCAAAGGGAATGCCGTCGGCGCGGAAGCCGCGCGGCGGCGTAAAAAAACCAAAGCGGTGCGCCGGTACTGGCACGGCTAAATCGATAGTGTACCAAACCGACTCGGGATTGGACGACACCGGCGGGTTAAAGGTCATGCTGTCGCCATCAACCATATAGGTCCCATTGTGGGCGGGGGTCTCGTTGCCCTGCGACCCCTTCCAAGCCCGTGGCGTCTCGCCTTCGACATAGGTCAACTCGCGCGGCTCTTTGAGTGGTTCCCAGCCGGTAAAAAGCGAGAGCAAGCTCTTGTCAGGCTCGATATAGACGGGCTGAATCGCGCCGGGCACCGAGTCAAAATCGACGAGCACCACCAAGGAATCGCCCTCGCTCCAAGCCAAGCCCGCACCGCCGATTTGCCAACTCTGTCGTTGGGCACTGCCAGCCGTCGCCCAGCAGATTAGAAGCAGCCACGCGCAAGCCTTAACCCCCATGACGCGCCTTTTTTGTCCATTGTAACACAATAGTCACGTGAATTTAAGGTCCGACAAACGATGCAAAATTCCTTATACTAGGAGTTTCTCTATAAAGTGCTTCTTTTATTTACATCCCCAAATGTGAACGGCAAACGCATGCGAAAGCGCGCAATTGAACAAGGAATTTTGGTCTTTCCCGCTGGCGCGGCAACCGATGTGCAGGTTGCTGGCCGCACCCTCCTCCAACGCGGGGTTCGCACCTTGGCCCGCGTGGGCATCGAGCGCGTCTTGGTCGTGCTTCCCCCCGGCCACGCCCCCAGCAGCAAGTCCTTAACCCCCGACCTCGACATCCAAATAGAGCAAACCACCCCTGAGGCCGCTCGCCTACCCAACGCCCCCTTGCTGCTACTCAGGGGCGATTGCGTCCACCACCATTCCTCGCTGCAAGCCCTCATTGACGCGGGCCTACAGCGAGACGACCTCGTCGCCCAAGCCAGCCAAGGCACCAGCAGCGGGGCGTTCCTCTGCGCTACGGGCGCGTTGTCCTCGGATATGCTAACCGGCGACATCTGGAGTTCGCTCGCAGCGCGTCCGCAGCGACGCGAAGACATCGCGCCGCACCTGTGGCAACGCGTGACCGACAAGCGCAGCGCACGCGCCGCTAAGACCATGCTCTTCGACCAAGTGAGCAAGGCCACCAGCGGCACGGTAGCGCGCCTGCTCAACGTGCACATCTCCGTGCCCATCAGCAAGCTCATCATCAATACTGGCATCTCGCCCAACATGGTGACCTTCTGCATGGTCCTGTGCCCGGGTCTGTTCGCCGCCTATCTGGCGTCGCAGCCCGACGACTACCTGCGGCTTGCCTGTGGCGGTATCCTCTGGCAACTCGCCTCTATCCTCGACGGCTGCGACGGCGAAATAGCCCGCGTCAAGCTGGCCGAGACCAAATTCGGCGCATGGTTCGACACGGTCACCGACAACCTTGCCTATCTCTTCGGATACGCCGCGCTGATGGCTGGTATGTGGCGGCTCGATCCCGACAACTACTTGCCCATCTACGCCGGCGTCTCCGCCATCGCCTCGCTGGTCTTGACCTTAGCCCTGCTCTACAGCTACGCCCTGAAAACCGGCAGCGGCAGCCTGCAGTACTACCTCGGCGACCTATCCAACAAGGTGTCCGATGGCGAAAAGGACTGGAGCTATCGCTTTCTAGAGCGCACCGGTTTTATTACCAAGCGGGACTTCCTCTCATTGTTCATTGCCATCGGCTTGGTGGCCAATCTATTATCGGTTGTTTATTGGCTCCTCGTCGTCCTGCTGCACGCGGCGGCCCTCGGCGTTTTGACCACCCACTACCGGCTGACGGGCAACCAGCGCGCCGCCGAGCGGCAGATTGCCGCGCTTCCGGCACCGGCCGTCAACCGAGAGGATCCCGCGTGAAAGCTTTGCAAATTTTCATGGTCGCCTTTGGCTTCCTGCTGCTGGGCTATCTCGTCGGCGAGCTCGGGGCTGATGAGGTCCTCCACCACTTAGATGCGATCAAGTGGACGTTCCCCTTGCTGTTGCTGCCCTCATGCGCTTGGCACCTCTCCAACACTATCGCTTGGAACTTCGCCTTCCCGCCCGACGCCTTCAAACCGCGGCTACCCACCCTTTTTGCGGCCAAGCTGGCCGGCGAGGCAGTTAATCAACTCACGCCGCTGGCCAATCTCGGCGGCGAGCCAGTCAAGGCCTATTTGCTCACTCACCGAACACCCGGCCCGCGCGGCATGGCCTCGGTGGTCGTCGACAAAACCGCGCAAATTGCGGTTGGCCTGTCTTTTACCGTCCTCGGCCTAGGGCTGTTGTTCTACTACCACGACGTGTCCGAGCTTATCCCCTTGGAATACCGGATCTTGTTCGCGTGTCTGCTCATCGTCAGCTTGGCGGCCTTCTGGGTTTTCTACAAGCGTCAAGAGCACCTGTTCACGTCCCTGCTCAAACTGCTCCGCTCGGCCGGCTTGCGCACCGACATAATCGAGCGCAACATGGGACGCGCGGCGCGCATCGACACCAACATCGGGGCCTTTTACCGCACTCACCGCACCCGCTTCCTGCGCGCCTTGTTCTTTCAGAGCATCGGCTGGTTTATGGGCACCTGTGAGACCTACGCCATCCTCTGGGCACTGGACGCGGGTATTGGTTTTTGGTTTTGTTTTCTGCTCAACGCCTTGGGCGCGGTCATCAACGGCCTGTTTTTCTTCATGCCCTCCAATATCGGGGTCATGGAAGGCGGCCTCGTATTCTTGTTTTCCAGCTTGGGGTTAGACCCGTCTTTGGGCCTGTCTTTGGGTCTTACGCGCCGTCTGCGCCGCGTGTTCTGGATTTTCATCGGCTGGACTTTTCTCAGCTACATGAGCCGCACCGCGCTCCAGCGCCGCCCCACAACGGCCTTAACGATGCTGCAGGAACAAGAAAATCCGCGCTGACCCGCGAGAGGTAGAGCAATGCGTCGACACATACTCGCTTGCCTAGCGGGCTACTGCGTCCTCTCTATCTATACTGCCTCTGCCCAGAACGCGCCGCCGGATGGAGGTGAGCGCGGAGCCACCCCCTACATCGTCATCGAAGACTTTGCCACCACGCCCCTAGACAGCCTACCCCGGGCCTGGCGCTGGCGCGGCAAGGACGACGACAAACCCAAGCTCTACGCCGTCCGCGAGGCCAACGGCCGCCGCTATTTAGCCGCACAGGACACCGGCCACTCGGTCGTCCTCATGAAGAGATTCCACTGGGACCCTCGGCAATACCCCATTATGACTTGGTGCTGGCGCGCCGACGCCCTGCCGCCGGGGGGCGACGAGCGCTATACCGAGACCAACGACAGCGCCGCTGGGGTACACGTCATTTTTTCGCGCAACCTCCTCGGCATCCCGCGACAGATCAAATACGTGTGGAGCACGACCTTGGCTCCGGGTACCGTCTCCCGCCGCAAAGGAATTGCCCGCCCTTGGTTTGTCGTGCTCCAAAGCGGGCCGGAGAAGTTGGGGCAATGGCTCCAAGAATGGGTCGATCTAGAAAAGGATCACGAGCGCGTCTTGTCGTCCAACCTGCCCCAAAAAACCATTGGCATCGCCTTGCTCACCGATGCCAATTCAACTCGGGGGTACGCCGCGGCCGCCTATGCTGACTTCCGGGTCTGGCCGCGGGCAGCACTGGCGCACATCCCCAACTACTGTGCCGGCCTCCCCCCATGAGGATCTGCATCGACGCTCGCTCTCTGCGCGACGTACCCACCAGCCTCGGCCGCTACGCCGCCGACCTCGTCAGCCACATCGCCAAGCTGGACCGCGAAAACGAGTACATCATCGTCCGCCGACCGTCGCGCCACGGTCCCATCGCCGATCAGGCCAACTTCAGGGAGATTTTCTCACCGCACGACATTTCCTCGCCGCACAACATCCTCGCCGGTGCTCGGGTCATCAACGGGCTCGAC
The DNA here is from genome assembly GCA_965200315.1 of Candidatus Latescibacterota bacterium. GTDB lineage: Bacteria > Latescibacterota > UBA2968 > UBA8231 > UBA8231. Next base: position 5,163,133 of record OZ241362.1, on the reverse strand, counting down.
GCCGACGTATATCACTCCCTGTTCCACTTTCTCCCCATCGGCGTACGCGCTCGGCGCGTCGTCATCACCCTACACGACCTGATATGGGTTGATCACCCCCACCTCGCCGACGGCCGACGCTGGCGGCGCTGGGTCAAGGGCTCCCTAGGCAGCTTCGGCATTCGCCGGGCCATCGCCACAGCCGACCACATCGTCGCCGTCTCCGCAAGCACGCGCCAAGCGGCACTCGACCACGGCGTACCAGCCGACAAAGTAACCGCCATCCTCCACGGCGTGGCCCCTGCTTGGCATTCGGGCAACGCGGCACCGGCCCTGTTTGGCTTGGGCAAAGCGACCGCTCAAGACCATGTGCAGCAGGATATGCTCGACAGCCTTGCAGAACGGCCTTTTGCCTTTGGCTTGGGCAACAGCTTGCCGTACAAAAACTTACCTCGGCTGGTACGCGCCTTTGCCCAAGTCGCCCCGGCCCATCCCGATCTCGCGCTGGTGTTTGCGGGCCGCGGCGAGGGCAACGCTGCGCTCGCGCGGCTGGCGCATCAACTCGGCCTGAGCGATCGGGTGCTCTTGGTCGGTCAGCTCAGCGACGAGCAAATCCGCACCTGTCTTGCCCGTGCGCTCTTTTTCGCCTTCCCATCGCTGATAGAAGGATTCGGGCTGCCCGTGCTTGAAGCAATGGCCAGCGGCTGTCCGGTGCTTACGTCGAACGGTTCGTCGCTCGTCGAAGTCGCCGGAGAAGATGCGGTGCTCGTCGATCCGCTCGACACCGCCGCCATCGCCGCCGGGATGCAGCGCCTGCTGACCGATTCTGCGCTTCGCCAACGGCTCTCGCACCAAGGACGACAACGGGCCGCAGCCTTTACGTGGGAAGGCGCGGCCCAGCGAACTATTCAGTTGTATAAGCGGCTATACCCGTAGTTTTTCGCTGCCGCGCCGCAGTCGTATGATGGCATCGCGTCCGGTCCGTTTCACATTTGGGTCTATTTGCCGCGAGTTGTAAACTATTACTAGTTGAGGAAGCTGGCGGGTCCTGTCGAGGGGTCCGAAGCGCGAATAAAAAGGAGGGATATGTATGAAAACGTATTTGTTTCAGGCTGTTTTAGAGCAAGACAAGTGGCCCGATGAGCCCGATGAGAAAGCGGTCTGGCGAGCCTATATTCCCGAGCTAGAGCATAAAGGGGCTGCGAGTTGGGGATATACTGAGAAAGAGGCTTTAGAGAATTTAGAAAATGCTGTTGATCTTCTCGTTGCACATCTGCTAGAAATTGGCGAAGACATACCTACGGACCCACCTTCGCAGATTCAGGTCAGCGATGTTCCTTTGGTCGCCGTAGCCATCTAGTATGGCCATTGATTATAGCAGACTTCGTTCGCTGACAGTACGCAGATTGATACAAGCATTAAAAAGCGGAATTTCCTACTTTAAGGTCTTTTAGTTCTTGACTTCTTTGCCTGTTTTTGGTATCTTCTATGTAGTTAATGATAGGAGAAGATGCCATGAACATCTTAGAAGTTTTCGAGCAGTTCCCTACTCAAGAATCCTGCATCAAGTATCTCGAAAAAGTGCGTTGGGGCGATACGGTTGTTTGCCCCTATTGCCAGAGCGAGCGCACGGCCCCCGCAGAACATCGCCACCGTTGCTACAACTGTAAAACCTCGTTTAGTGTAACGGTCGGCACCATCTTTCACCATACTCATTTACCCCTACAAAAGTGGTTCTTGGCAATTATGCTGATGATTAATGCCAAGAAGGGAATCTCTGCGCTCCAACTTTCCCGCGATCTAAAAGTGAACAAGAACACGGCTTGGCGAATGAACATGCAAATTCGTAAAGCGATGAACCAAGTCGAGCATCGCAACATCTTGCAAGGTATCGTCGAGATGGATGAAACCTATATCGGAGGTAAGCCCCGCAAAGGCACTAAGGGCGATGGGAAAGATGGCAAGCATAAGCCCGGTCGCGGCACAAAGAAAGCCCCTGTCATTGGAGCCGTTGAGCGTGAAGGCTCGGTCGCGGCCAAAGCCGTCGATAAGAAGAACATGAAGGGTCGCAATATGCGGGCTTTCGTCCGCCAGCACGTCAACACCGAGGAATCGAGCCTCTACACCGACGAGTACAAAGCCTACATGGGTATGTCTAAGGTGCTCCCTCATTCGGTGATCCGCCATTCTGATTGGTACGTGGACGGCGATGTTCACACCAACACCATCGAGAGTTTTTGGGCACTGCTCAAGCGTGGCATGTTCGGCCAGTTCCACAGTGTATCGAGGCGACACCTACAACGCTACGTCGATGAGTTTTGCTATCGCTACAACCTCCGCAGAGCAACGCCTGAGTTCGCTTTTAACCTCACGATCAATCGAGCATTGGGAGTGTAAAGATGAGCAAACAGGAACCGCTGAAAGTAATCGCCGGAGCACCAGATCGACCTTTGGTAATCGGCGAAGTTGAAATACCTTGCTATGTGCTGGAAGATGAAACGCGCGTTCTTACTCAAGCAGGATTTTCAGAGGCACTAGGGCGTTCTCCCAAGCCTACAGGCCCCGGAGCAGAGCAGCAAGTCGCAGACTTGCCCGCTTTTTTGCGCTCTGAACGCCTTAAACCATTCATTTCCAATACTTTAAGCAAGTCGCTAACTCCGGTTAGATTTAGACTCCCAACAGGAGGAAGAATTGCGCTTGGATATGATGCGATTCTACTGCCCCAAGTTTGTGAAGTGTATCTCAAAGCCCGCGATGCTAATATGCTGCTACCTAATCAAGCTCATGTCGCAGTTCAGGCCGAGATACTTATGCGTAGCCTTGCCACAGTGGGCGTAATTGCCCTTGTGGACGAGGCGACGGGCTACCAGCGCATACGCGAAGAACGCGCCCTTGCAACCATTCTTGAGAAGTTCATCGCCAAAGAGTTTCAACCTTGGACCAAGACATTTCCCTACGAGTTCTACAATCAGATATTTCGCCTCAAGGGCTGGCCCGGCCCCAATGGTGTTGCGCGGCCGTCCGTAATAGGCCATTACACCAATGACATTGTGTACAGTCGCCTAGCGCCGGGCGTCCTCGACGAGCTGCGGCGTGTCAATCCTACGCTCCCCAGCGGCAAGGGTCGCCGCAACACGCACCACCAGTGGTTCACACCCGATCTGGGCCACCCCAAGCTCAAAGAGCATCTGGCCGCCGTTGCTGCCTTGATGAAGGCATCGTCTAACTGGAACATCTTTATGCGTAATCTGAATCGAGCACTTCCAAAGGGCGAGCAGCAACTTGAGTTATTGTTAGAGGATTGAGTAACGAGAAGATTCGCTGTCTAAAATGGATTCAAAGGCGTCTAATAAAGGATGATCTTTTTGCATCAATGCTATATCACAGCGCGGGCAATATAGGGCATCTTCAAAGTTTGATGTTCTATTTCCACATCTCTTTCCGTTTTCCCTGATGTTTCCGCATTGTCTGCGGCTCCTATTTCGCCTGTCTCTACTTTTCATGGTGGCAATGAATGGTCTAAAATAGCCTTGCAATATCGTCTGATTTCATCGGAGGGAGATAATCTATTGGATAGATGTTCAAAGAGTTGGTGAATGGCATTACGATGTCCAGTGACTAAGTGATAGAAGCTCGCGCCTTCCATCTCAATAACTCTGTGTGCGATGGTTGTTTGGTATCGTATGGGCGTTTTGGGAATGATTAAGACAAGGGCGGCTGTCCAGTCAGTCGGTTCTCTGCTAATTGAGCTAGACAGTTTTCGTATAGTGCCTTTTTTGTCGTTATCATTCAAGGTGTTGTGCTTATTCTTTAGCTCAACAATCATCTTTTGTTTTTCAGACCTCAAATCATAGCCACGATTATAGTTTTCCCACCCTGCTACGGACCCTAGTATCCCTTGGTGAAAGTGGCCTATTGCATTGCTCGATCCTCGCGTGGCAGATTCAGTGTCTTGTGAGAAGCTCAATTCTTCGGCTGTCGTCATTCCGAATGTTTCTGCAATCATAAGACTTGAAAACGGATCAACGACATTCCTTTTTCTTCTCTCCTCCGCCTTATTGAGTGCGTCTTTGTAGCTTGTTTTCAGCCGTTCAAGTTCTCGCTCAAAGTCAGCCTCAGAAACCCAAGGGAGCATATGCAGTATCCTTTACGTTTTCGGCTTCTAGCTCAATGCCGACAGGGGTGCGATTGAGCTTCAGGGCAACTCTAAAAGTTGTTCCTGATCCAAGAAAGGGATCTAGGACAACATCACCGGGATCCGTGAATAGTTCGATAAAAAAGGTTGGTAGCCATTCGGGAAAGGCCGCAGAATGACCGGTATTATGGCAGACGGGTGCTTTGTGTAGGACGTTGCTAGGATACACCTTTTCTCGACCAGACCAAGCGGAGATGTTGCGACCAATCCCTGATTTGGTCGCAGAATTATTACGTGTGTAATCTCTTTCACCCATGTTCTTTAGTCGAGCTTTTGTCCATTCTCCGGCTGGCACCATGACGTTTTCTTGGTTCATTTTGAACTCGTTGGTCTTGGAAAAATGCAAAAGTCTTTCCCATCCATCTCGAAACCGATACTTCCACTTGCCGGGTGCCGATGTCGTCTTGTGCCAGATATACTCCTCGACCCACCTGAAACCGACTTCTCTTTTGAGCGCACTTATCAGGTCTAAGACGTAGAGGTGTCTTTCTCCATTGGCGGCCCTTTCTTTGATGTTCAGCACAAAGGAACCCGATGGCTTTAGCACTCGTAGCATCTGCTCTCCTATCGGAAGAAACCATTCGACATAGAGATCGGGGTGGACGCCTCCATAGGTGTGTTTTCTCGCGTCGGCATAGGGCGGAGAAGTTACGATAAGATCAATGCTTTCGTCTGGGAAATCCTGCATAACATCAAGGCAGTTTCCGATATGAACGTCATTCATCCAGTCGGACTTCATTATTTTCCTTTCGTTTAGCCGTAGCGGATAGCCCGTAAAATAGGGGTTGCAAAATGGAAAGTCAAGACCTTAAATTAGGAAATTCCGAAAAAGAGATGGGTTTTGCGAATACAAAAGAAAAGGCGTGCCCCGTCTTTTTATCCACCGAGATGGGAGAACGACGACTATTCACCTGCACAATATGAACCAGACCTTTGCTATCGGTACTCTCAAGTCAATCATTGAGCAACAAGTTCGGTGGGGTGAGAACGACCTCGAGCGTCTTGGGCTTTTGAAATGATCTTTTTAAGCCGCCCTTTCGACACCCCAACGCCCGTCCCAAGCCATATCTAACGGCAGAACACATCCTGTAAATCTGCGTTCCTCTCGCCTGTTCCCATAATCGCGTCGCGCTCCGCCAACGGCTATACAACGGGCCGCAGCCTTTACGTGGGAAGGCGCGGCCCAGCGAACTATTCAGTTGTATAAGCGGCTATAAACCGTAGCTATTCGCCGCCCTGCATATTCGCATCATTAGATGCCATAGCCGGGGTGCCCATAGGGTATGGGCCGTTGGTCAGCGGGCTTCGGCGGGCGTGGTCGTACACCGCGTCCTGTACTTCGAGGATGCGCACGGCTTGGTCGATATTGGGGGTGAAGGACCGCCCATCTGCCAAAGCGGTCAGAGCTCGATCGACTATGGTCGTCATGCGCTCGCCGTGCGACAAATCCTCACTGAACTCCACGCCCTCGGTGGTGTGGACTTCGATGAGAGGATCGCCTGCTTGGCCGTACTGCTGGAACACCATGGCGCGAGTGCCGATAAAGCGGAAGAAGTGGTCGCCGCTACGCACCCCTGACGGATAGGCGTAGCCGCTTTCGATAACGCCGGTCACGCCCCCATCCGTGCGCAGCATTCCCAAGCCGATATCCTCCACAATACGGCCGTGGGTGGCATTGGACATGATGGCGCCGACCACGTGTACCGTCTGCTCGCCGACGAATTGCAGGAAGGTGTCAATGCCGTGGGCCGCCTCTACGGCCCAGCTACCGCCGCCGGAAATGGCCGGATCGTTGTGCCAAGCCGACGGCGTCGGGTCGTAGCGCGAGGGCGGGCCGTTATTGAGGCGGCAGCTATACTGGACCAGATCGCCCAGCGTGCCGTCAGCTAACAGACGCTCCACCGTGGCGACGATGCGGCTGGCGCGGTTGGGCAGCGTGAGGGCACTGAAGACTCCGTGTTTGGCCGAAGCTGCGGCCGCGGGGCGGAGCCGAGCAGCGCAATCGGCAAAGGGCTTGTCGAGCAGGTAGGGGATGCGCCGCTCGACGCAGGCCTGCACGTGAGCCGCCATTTCAATGTGCTTGCCAGCGACTAAAGCGGCGTCGGGCTGCACAGCGTCAAGGCACTCGCCCGCCGTGGCAAAACCCGGACATTGGAAAATCTCTGCTAGTTGTTGGCGCGGGGCTTCTTCCCCGTCCATGACCCCGATTATATCGTGCCCCAAGGCGCGAACGGTCTGGCCGATGCTGCGGCCGTGGTGGCTGTACGACAAGATGACTAGGCGCATGGGTCTTTTAGCAGGCTTGTCTTGCATTGACACTTGTCTCCATGTCTGTTATTATTCTAAATAAAATAATTATTAAAAGAATAATAATGAGATTCTACGACCGAGAAACAGAACTGACACTTCTTCGCGACCTAACCGAAAGATCGGCCCAATTTTCTCAGTTCACCGCGATCTTTGGGCGACGGCGTGTGGGAAAAACAGAACTCGTGCGCCAACATATCCAGAATGGCGGCATCTATTTTTTTGTTGAAAAACGCCCTGCAAATGCCCTCCTCGCCGAATTTTCGGCTACCCTCAAATCGCACATTGCCCACGCGCCCACATTTACAAGTTGGCAGGATTTTTTCGTTTTTCTCTTTGCCGAAACCCAGCACCGACACCTGATCGTCGTCTTCGATGAATTTCAAAACTTTCTCACTGTCGATCCCGCCATCTATTCCATCCTCCAAGGCGTGTGGGACACATGGCACAAACAATCCAGAATACATCTCATTGCCATAGGTTCTGTCGTGGGCCTGATGAAAAAAGTTTTCCAAGACGCCAAAGAACCCCTCTATGGTCGTCTCACCCGGGAAGTTGATCTCAGCCCTTTACCCATCGAAGCCATCTATCAAATTGCTACAGATCTCGGCTTTCAATCGTCCACAGACGTACTTACCCTTTACGGCATCTTTGGCGGCATGCCCCGGTATTACGAAATTATAGAAAGCATGGGATTGGGCGGCAGCACCATCCACCAAATTCTCCATCAAGCACTGTTCACCCCCTTTGCCCCCTTTCGCAATGAAATGCGAGATATCATCCTCTCCGAATTTGGCGGCACTGCCCACACCTATTTGGCAATCCTCGAAGCCATCGCCACTGGAAAAACCCGCCGCTCTGAAATTGCCGGCCCCGCCGGACTGCCGGCCACTAGCTTGTCCAAATACCTGCGCGAATTGTCTGACTTGTTTGACCTCATCGAACGCGAAGTGCCCATTACTGAGCAATCCTGGAAAACCAAAAAAAGTCGCTATAAAATCCGCGATCCCTTTATCACTTTCTGGATGCGATTCATCTACCGTCAATTGAGTATCTACGAATCAGGCAATTTTCCGTATTTTCTCAACCGCCTAAATACCTGCGTAGCGGAATTTATGGGCTTTGCCTTTGAAAATATCACGCGAGAACTTTTGCTCAAGCTCAACCTTCACAACCGCGCCCCCTTCTACTTTCACCGAATCGGACGCTGGTGGGACAGACAAAGCGAAATAGACCTCGTCGCCCTCAACTCCGAAACCCGGCAAACTCTCTTTGTCGAATGCAAATGGACATCCACTCCTGTTGGCACCGACGTTTTGCAAACCCTCAAACACCGCGCCCAAAACCTCCCGACTGCAAACGCTTTTTATCTTATTACCTCCAAATCCGGCTTTACCAACACCCTCAAAAATCTCCGCGACCCGCACCTCTACCTTTGGGACCCAAACGACATCGCGACATTTTTTAAAAAATAAATCGCCGCCGGCATGCAGCACCTGCTGACCGATTCCGCCCTCCGCCAACGGCTATTGCGCCAAGGATGGTCTGGCCGATGCCGCGGCCGTGGTGGCTGTACGACAAGATGACTAGGCGCATGGGTCGATATCCTCGCTGGAATTAGACCGCCCACTCGGTTTGGGCGATGCGCATATCGCAGGTGGAACGCGCCTTGCTGCCGGGCGGTTGGGCGCTGTGGGCCACGACGCGGAAGCCCGATTTGGCAAACGCAGCGCGGCTGCGGGGGTTGTAATCGGCAATGTCGCAGGCGAAGATAAAATCGGCCTTTTCCTCGGCAAAACCGAAATCGACCAATGCGCGGATTATTTCGCTCCCCAAGCCTTTGTTCCAGTACTGCTTCTCGCCAATGGACAGGTCAATACGGCGGCAGTCGCAGCCGGGATGAGCTGCGATAATGCGCGCCAGATTCATAGCCTGCAACCAGGCCTCGGCGATGGGCTGACCGTCGAGCTCAGCGATAAAGCAGCAGGCGGCTTGCGAGATACCGCCGTACATGCGCTTGATCTGGCCAAGCGTATAGGCCGTCACATCTGAGCCATCGGCGTAATACAACACGTCGGCATCTTGGTTCCAGCGCAGCAAAATGTCCCAATCGGCATCGGTCATGGGACGCAGGTGCAGGCGGGATGTGTGCAGGTGGACGCAGTGGGTGTTGAGGGAGGGCGACATGGTGCTGTGAAGCCCAAACTGATCGGGGCTAGGCAGATCTACGTCCCCGTCATTCTGTCGGCATCGGCGACGGGACGACGAAGATACTTTGGATCGGCGATAGTCCTGATCAATTGCTGAGACCACGCCTTCTGCGGGTCGTTTACGTACTCCCAGAGATTTCCGGGCAGCCAGCCATTCACGGTCTGGGGGTCCATTTCTGCGACCATGAACCACACGTCGGGCAGTCGCTCGCGAAGAATGGCACTGAGGTCCTGGGCATTGAGTCTGGAGACGAGGATAGCGGAGTACGGAAACGGCGCAATCCATGTTTTAACTTCCTCAATGTTGTTGAGCACGGTGTGCGTGTGCGCCTGTGTGCAGGCTTGGCTGAACGTAAAGAGATGGGATTTCATGCGACATTTTCCTCATCTGCATCAGTTGAATAGGAAGACGGTCTAGGCGCGTCTGGCTTTTCCTTCGGGTCTGGAAGATCCTCTGAGGGAACTGGATTGCGTAACTCCTTGGCTGCGATCATCTGCATCCGCGCCGTTTCGTATCGGTACTCCTCCGATTGTAACCTGTCGGGATCGTTCTTTGCAAAAAATGCGTAGTGACGTAGGTAACTAAGCACGATCCATATCGCTAAGATCACCAATCCGGTAGTGATGATCGGACAACCTCTAATCACCAATACTGACCGAAGCTGGTCGAGCGCGCTACAACACCTCGGAGTCTTGGTTCCAGCGCAATAAGATGTCCCAATCGGCATCCGTCATGGGACGCAGGGGCAGGCGGGGGGTGTGGGTGTTGAGGGGCATAGTTCCCGCGAGAAGCAGTCGCTTAAAATACTAGCGGCCAGCTTGACCCCCTACCAATAATGCCTATTTATTTTCCCTACAATCTGGAGACGATCCCATGCCAAAGCTAAACATTGTCGGCGCCGGTACGCCCACCCCCACGCGCGACCGCTGGGGCACCTGTTTCATCCTCGAAATCTGCGACCAGCGGCTGATGATCGACTGCGGCCCCGCATCGACCTTTAAGATGCACCGCTTGGGCATCCCCTGCACTTCGGTACACAACCTGTTTTTTACCCACCTGCACTCCGACCACATCTCCGATTATCTCTGCTTCCTGATGACGCGCTTCGACCAGTGCATCGGCACCGAGCCAGACCTCCACGTCTATGGGCCGCCCCCGATCAAGCGCATCACCGACGGCATTTGGAGTCCCAACGGCCTCTTCTGGTACGACGTGATCGCCCGCACCAATCATCCCATGAGCGTCCACGCCTACCAAATGCGCGGCGGCGTGGGCGATTTTAGGCCGGAACCAGTAGTCCACGCAGCCGAATACGCCGCGGGAAAAGTGGCCGCCGGGGAAGGCTGGACCTGCTATGCGCGCGAAGTCAAGCACGCCCAGCCCTACATCGAATGCTATGGCTTGCGCTTTGAGACCGAAGAAGGCGTCGTCGCCTTCAGCGGCGATACCGCGCCGATCGAGTCCGTAGTCGAGCTAGCGCGGGATGCAGACCTATTCGTGATGGAAGCCGTGCATCGAGAGGAGAAGATCCAAACCTTCCCCAGCGTCATCTCCGAAACCGGCACCCTCAATGCCGGGCGCATGGCCGCCGAGGCCGGGGCCAAGCGCTTGGTCATCAATCACCAGTCAATAACTCTCGACCCCGCAGAAGAGACTACCGAGGGAATCGCCGAGGTAAAAAGCGTCTTCGCCGGGCCGCTGTACTGGGCGCGGGACATGATGGCAGTGGCTTGGTGATCGGTTCAGAGTCATGGCGTCTTTCCGCTTTGTCCGCCTCAACGCGACCCTGTACCCAGCCGGAGGTCTGGAGCGCTCGCTGTACGCCAAGTTCGGCATCGAACCTGAATACGTCGAGGAAGAAAACCCGCAGGAACTCATTCGCCAGCTAGCTAACTGCGACGCCGTCGCCGTTGTCTCGACCGGCTTACCCGCGGCCGTGGTCGCAGCGCTGAACCGCTGCCGCCTGATTTCTCGCCTCGGCAACGGCACCGATAAAATCGCCGTGGCCAAGGCCACGGAATGCGGCATCGTCGTCTCCAATGCCCCGTTCTTCTGCGCCGAGGAAATGACCGACCACATCATGGCCATGCTGCTGTCCTTGGCCCGCCAACTGCCGAGGATGGAGCAGTTCATGCGCGCTGGCCGCTTCCGCCAAGCCCGCGCCGCGGCCACCGAGTTGCAGCGGCTCTCCACCTGTGCGCTGGGCATCGTCGGTTTCGGCGCCACCGGCGAGATGGTCGCCCGCCGCGCCAGCGCCTTTGGCCTCCGAGTCTTGGCCACGCGCAGAAACTTGCAGGCACCGCTGCCGCCCGACTTGGACGTCGAAATAGTGGACCTAGCAACGCTACTGGCCGAGTCTGACTTCGTCTCCTTGCAGGTTCCCCTAAGCGCGGACACCTACCACATGTTCGACGAAGAGCTACTGAGCAAGATGAAGCCGGGGTCCTACCTAATCAACACGTCCCGCGGTGCCTTGGTGGATGAAGATGCGCTGGTGAGAGTCCTGCGGGATGGGCCACTGGCCGGCGCGGCGCTGGACACCTACGAGTGGCTCAACGTGTTCACGGACGAGGATCAGACCTTGCAGCATCCCCTCATGGCGCTGGACAACGTCCTGATGACGTCCCACGTCTCCGCCCACTCGGTGCAGTCTAGCGAAGATGTGGCGCGCACGGGCGTCTGCAATCTGGCCTCCGTCCTCAAGGGCCACTGGCCAGCGCCGGAAAACATCGTCAACCAAGGTGTAGTACCGAGATATCCACTGCAACCGCACGACGCAACGCTGTGCGCCAGCGCGTAAAAAAGTAGCTATCGCCCCCCAAAGAAAGGAATCCCATGCGCGTCATTCTCTTTGTCCTCGACGGACTGCGGCCCGACGGCTTGCAACAGGCCGCCACCCCCCACGTCGATCGCTTGATCAGCCGGGGTGCCACTACCTATGCAGCTCGCACCGTGATGCCCTCGTCCACCTTGCCCTGCCACACCTCCATGTTTCGCGGCGTAACCCCACAACGGCACGGCATTACCACCAACACTTGGGTGCCCCAAGTCAGACCCGTGCCCAGCCTAGTTGACGTGCTGCATCGAGCTGGCAAGCGCACGGCCTTCTTCTACAACTGGGAACAACTCCGCGATCTGGCCGACCCAGGCTCGCTGGACCGCTCTTACTATATGAACAACTGCCACGAGCCGGACGGCGATTGGGAATTGGCCAGCTTGGCCGCGGCGACGCTGCGGGAATGGACGCCCGATTTCGCCTTTGTCTATCTAGGCTGCACCGATATAGCCGGCCACGACCACGGCTGGATGTCGGCCGAATATCTGGCCACTATTGGGCGGGCCGATACAGCCATTGGCGCGGTGCTGGAGGCAGTCCAAGAAGAAACCGTGGCCATCGTCACCAGCGACCACGGAGGGCACGAGCGCACCCACGGCACGGAAATGGACGAGGACATGACCATTCCGTGGCTAATCGCCGGTCCGTCGGTGGCCGCCGGGCGACGCCTACAGGAGCCGGTGAGCATCATCGACAACCCGACGACCATTGCCGCTTTACTAAACGTGGCACCAGCACCGGATTGGGCCGGACAAGTGGTGCGGGAAGCCATTGAGCTTTAGCGGTAAAAGGGCGGCGGCCTCAGCAGGCACTTAATGACGTGGGTGCCGGCGCTCATGTAGAGCACCCCGGGATTCCCTTCGGTCAGAGCGTAAAGTTCGGGCAGGGGCGGATCGTTGAGATAGGTCAGGACGCGGGACGAGCCGTCTAGGCGGAACAGGTCAAAGCGCGTCAGGCCGTAGATAAAGCCGTCGGCGGCGCAGATCAGCGGGAACATCTCCACCCCTTCGGGCACACCCATCAATCTGGTCCCCTCCGAGCGCAGGGGACCCAGCACGTCTTCTACCACAAACCGCTCCGGGTCAAACGCGAACAAGCGGCGATTGTCCGTAGTGCCAAAAACCAGTCCCGAGGGATGGACGGCCAAACTGGTGACCGTATTGGCCCCTTCGACCGGGCGGAGTTGGCAAATGCGCTGTTTCGTCTGGGGGTCAAAGACGAATAACAAGCCGTCGCGGGTGGTGATCTGCGAGCCGCGTCCCCCGTAAATGCTGGTGCCTCCGTACACATAGTGCTGATCCGCGGCCACGCATTGCACACTTTGCTCGGGGTCGCGGTAGATTTCCCGGTGCTCGAGACCAGTATCGGGATCGTACGAAGCCAACGAGCCGCCGGGAACGCCATAATTGCTGCGGTTGGCCACATAAATGCGGCCGTCGGGGCCGGTCACCGCCTCAAAGGGGCGGTTCTGGTTTTGGCCCAACGGACCCCAGTTGCGCGGATTGCTGTCGCGCTCCGAGCCGGGGTTCCACGGCCTATTCGGGTCGTACACGCCGATGTTGGAGCCGCCGTAGCTGCCGACGTAGAGCTTGTCTTTGTGGGCGTGAACGTGGTAGAGTTCGCCGCCGGACCAAGTGTACCCCAAATCCTCTATGGCATCGGTCTCGGGGTCTATGGCGCACAGGTGCATGCCGTAGATGTTGGTGCCGTAAATTTTGCCCTCCGGCCCTCTACCTAAGGCGCATACCGCGCCGCCGCGGCGGCCTCGATAGACCTCAAAACTGCGCTCTTCCCGGTCGCCGGTATCGGAATTGACGATAGTGGCGCAGCCTTCCTCAACTTGGGCAAAGACCAAATGGCCGTCTTTGCTCAGCCCCGATATGCCGGTGAAAGGACCTTGGCAAATGAAGCGGAGGTCCAAGGTCTGGGCGTCGATAGCCACCAATTGATCCCCAGCCCAAGCGTACACCACCTCGCGATCACTGGCGCGGCTATTGCGGCCCAAGGCCAAGGGCACGAGCACCGCGCCAGCAACGGGACTGTCGAGGCGGGCCACTTCGGTAAAATCGGCGTTGAGGACACGCATTTGCTCGCCAGCGGTCAAAAACAGGCGATCCCCTTCGGATACCGCGCTTGCAATCCCCTTGGCTGCGGTCGGCACATCGCTCAACTGACCGCTTTCCACATCGTAGAGCTTGGCCGGGACAGCCGGGTAGCCGCTGAGCAGCAGCCGACCGTCGGGCAGCAATTGGATGTTCACTAGGCGGTCGGTGGGTGGGGCAAATGGGCGGCAGAGCTTGTCAAAGCACCGCTTTTGCGGGTCGTAGCAGAACAGTTCAGCCAGTTCGTGGCCGCCCATGTACAACAGGCCGTCGCGCTCCTCCATGCACAGGAGGCGCTGATCGCCGGGGGCGGGACGCCCCAGATTGCTGAAGGTGCGGGCCTGAGCGTCAAATACCATGAGATGGTGGCCGTGGTCGGCCGACAGGCCGGACATGATCCGGGCGTAAATGGTGCCGTCTTCGGCCTGAAAGACCGGGCCGTGCTCGCGGCAAGGCATGGGAAAGACTTCCAAGCGGCCGGTGTCGAGGTCGTTGCAAAAGTAGTAGGCCCCATCTTGGGAAAACTCGGCCCCCCAAGCCAAGGTGTGCCCAGTGGCCGGGTCGTAGGTGATTGAGAAGCCGCTCCACACAGCACCGACAAAGGGGATGCCCAAATCGTAATAGGCCACGCGCGGGTGCGGGGTCGGCGGGAGGGTGGGAGCGCGAGAAGTGAGAGCTTGCATAGAGACTCCTGTGATTGTGGCGGGTGAGATGGATCGCCCGGCAAAAAGCTGCCAAAAACTTGACTGATTATCAACAAAGCTCCTTTATTCTGCTTTCTAGTCGCCAAGGTCTCCAGCGAGTGTACTACAATGTAGCCGCAGCTAAATCACACCTCGCCAGCCGAATTCCAACCAATAAGTGGACTTTTTGAATATGAATGAGGAACAGCGCTTTGCTTTTGATACGTGGGGCTTCCTCACAGTGGCGGACGCGATTACCCCCGAGCAGGTTGCCGACCTCAAGACCACGGTCGCTGCAAAAGGCCCGGAACTCCACTCGCAGCACGCGGACCGCGGCGGCTTCTGGTCGCAGGCTTTCGTCGATTTACTGGACGTTCCGGTGATTTCAAAAATTCTAGCCGAGATTTACGGCGATCAACGTGCCGGAGTGCTCCCGCCCTTCCGCATCGACCACATCAACGTCCACACGCACGGCACCTTCAACAAAAATCTCGCCGGAGGCATCATCCACGGCGGCAACGGCCGCTTGCTACATCCCAATCGGCCGCACGAGCTAGTCACGCATTACTTCGCGCGCGATCCCGCAAGCGGGACGTTCTCCAACGGTCTGGTCACCGTGGCGTACGAACTAGAGGATACTATTTGTAACGGGGGTGGATTCGGCTGTTTGGCGGGCTCGCACAAGGGACATTATCCCGTCCCGGAAGCGTGGATCGATTTGTCCAAGGGCGTACATCCGATGGTCACGCGCGTACCGGCCCGCGCTGGCACCGCCATTATCTTCACCGAGGCTCTTTTTCACGTCACTCTGCCGTGGACGGCACCGAGCACGCGGACCACGCTCTTTTACAAATACACAGAGCGCGGGGAGGCCTATTCGGGCCCGGATAATTTTTTCAGCCCAACGGACGCCGACCAATGGGAAGGAATCGACGAGCGCAAACGTGCGATTCTGACGCCCCCACCCCAAGCATTTGTCGAGCGCAAGGCCGGGCTAGCCAAAAAGAAATCAGCATACCCCACTTAGCGGGTAACGCAGATTGGGGATCCATTTCATAACATCCTCAAGGCGTCAGCAAGATCAACGATACACTTCAGCTTTCTAAGCTGCATAGGCGATGACTTCGAGTTCAGCGGCTTCATCCGGGTAGTGTATTTGAGCTTCTTCCGCATCTCAATACTACGTTTTGCCTAGCCGAGCGGCCTCAGTGCGTACAGATTTCGAGGCATTTTCTACTTTTTTAACGAGAGGTTTTATCGTTGCTTCTGTCCTTTTTTGCAACTCTTCAACGGTTTCGGCGAGTTTTTGGAAACATTGATATCTGCGATCTGCGACCTCGAGCCGAATCTGCTCTATATTGGCACGCCATCGGGCTTCTCGATCTTGGCGACGTTCTTCGTGAGCGACGATTAACTCACGGATATTAGGCGTTGCACCATCGACGGCCAATAGGAGCTGTAGGAAAGATTCGGCATGGTCTCCCGTCAGCTTCGGCGATGGTTTATCATACAAGATCAATCGCGCCTTTTCTGTAAGGATATCGGTCAGTTTTTCGAGATGTTGGACAGACTGCTGGAGCAAAACAGTGTATCCGTCGGGCCAGAACGTCTGTTTCCAAGAGGGTATATTGGCTAGCTGGGCTCGGACGCTAGTGGTGTGCGATGACAGGTCGTCGAGAGCAGTCTTTAAGAGCTGTCGTGCCTCTGCCGATTCAAGCTCATAGCCATCTTTTCGCTCCTTGACTAAAGCATTTTGCCACTGCTGGACCTTGCGTTTGCTACTCGCCACAGTTTGGGCGAGGCTTTTTTCTTCGCTTTCTACCGTCTGAGTGTACTGCTCTTTAGCTTCCGCCTGTACTGTAGCAATTTTCTCCTTCGCTTCACTCATCGTATTCTGGTAGGCTTGGTGGGCATCTTGAAAAGGTTGCTCTTTGATAGCGTTGGTGGCTTTGCGGCCCCCTATGGCACCTGCAATGCCACCAACGATAGCCCCAATGGTCGTGCCAATGACTGGAACTATAGAGCCAGCAGCGGCTCCAACAGCGGCTCCAGCAGCGGCTCCGCCGCCTGTCCCAGCGAGGTCCAGCCCGATATTCTTCACGGCATTAGTTGTATCGGTGTCGCTATTTTTTAACAGTTTGACCTCTCGGTAACTGGAGAGGGCTAATGTAATAAATGGGAGGCCACCCACATCTATATTATCCAAAAGCGCATCGCTTACACTTTCGGTATGTTCCATCATCTCAGCGTGGGACAGGGCGTCATCCACTAGGACGATATTCTCTTCGCCTAAATTCACCCTTGCGTCGAGTTGGTCGAGAGAACCGGCCGCATCAAGATGGATGGCATTTTCAGGTATGCCTGCCATATCTCCGGGCACGACAACAGGAATATCGGGGTACCGTTCAAAATGATCAGAGAGCGAACTGACGTCGGCAACGGTTTTAACATTAACCGCATGTTCTCCATTCAGTATTAGGTCATATCCCGATTGGTTAGATAGGTCTGGCATCTTTACCGGGATGCCTAAATCTTCTATATGCTGGCCAACAATGGGTTCAGCTAAATGGCCCATTAGCTTGTTCAAAGCCCCTTCAGGAAGTGCTTCCCCTATCTCTGCCGAGGGCCAACCTGAAAGTTCGTTATGTAGGTCCCCTACCGATTCAAGCTGTCTTCCGGCAAGCTGGCTCATAGCCGTGTACACATGTTCGTCTATGCTCATCAAGTTCTGGAGAGCGTCCTTACCGAACCAAGCACCCTGTGCAGCAGCAGTAAGCGCAGCATAAGGATCTTGGGGTCGTTTAACGGCGAAGGAGGGTACGGATGGTGGAGGAGCGGCATACGAAGAAAAGGCAGAAGTTGAATCATCTGATTCATCAACGACAGAATCCGCACCCTGTACACCGTTATTATCGGCTCGGTCTTCAGATTGAGGGTCGGGCTGGCCAAACCGCTCAGCCAGTACCAAGGCCCCCAAGTCCCGTGGTGTACGCACAGCTCGGGCTTGGCCGTCTACCTCTCTTTTTAGGCCATATTTCCGTCCTACTATGGCAACGGAACCGCCAACAGTTGCTACGGCACATAAAACAAGAATAAGTTCCACTATATATTCTCCTCCACTTATTGGGATTGATCCTTATGGACGAAAAAATGTATAAAAAGACAAGTCCTATCGCACCTCACACCACCGTCTGAAACCGCTCCCACGCCTCGCCAGCGGCAGCCGCCTCGCGTTCCAACTCGCTGCGCCAACCCACGACCTCCCCCGCTTTGATGCGCTGGATATCAAACCCCGCGTACCGATCTTCGAGCGTATCCCCTAACTGCTGGGTTTCAGCCCAACGGTCCCACGCCGTCTTCATCCACTCGTGCGGCAATGCTTCTCGCACCGCAGGATCGAGTTGCCACGCACTGCGCGCGTCCGCCACCGCCGGCTCCCCGGCAAACGGACCCGACCACTTCGACCAGCCGATGGACAAGGTGTTGCGCTCGCGCTCGGGGACGGTGTGCCCGGTGTGGATCGTGACCCCATTGCGGATGAGGGCTTCCCCGGGCTTGAGCCGGATCGCCACTTGGCCCGGCAACGGGTCCTTCCTATTCCAGCTAGGCGTGTGTGGCACCCCTTGGTCCTTCATGGATTGCGGCAAGAGCACGTCGTGCTCAAACGGCGTACGCCAGCGCTCGTGGCTGCCGGGGATGAGTTCGTGGCACTCGTCGTCCACCAGTGCCAAGAACATGCTCACGCCGTTTCGCTCCGCGAGCGACTTGGCATTATTGGCGCGGATTTCTGCCCAGCGGACTTTTTCGACTTCTGCGGAATAATCCTCCGGGCTTTCCCCTCGGTTGTCTCGCTGAGAAAAATAGGGCTTGCCCTCGCCCCACCACGTCACGTCGCGGTGCCAACTCGGCCCATTCTCGTGCCGTCGGGGATTGCACCACAGCAGCAGACCACTCAGCGTCATATCTTCGGGCCCAAGCCCATCGCACCAAGAGGCGACGAAATTGAGGAAATCGTCCGAGCCGTGGAACTCGGCAAAGCAAGGCTCCTCAAAGGCGGGATGGATGAGCCCCCGAATCGCCCACGGCTCATTGCCGCCGGCGCGATGTACGTAGCCCTTTGAGCAGTCGATCTTACTGTAACCATGCTCGGGCGCACACGCTTCGGTGACGCGGCGACCAGCCTCGCGGAGCACGGGAATCCACGGGTTATCGACAAAGTCGGTGATGATGACGAAACCATGCTCCCGCAAGTGTTCCAACCGCTCGGGCGTGGCTCCGGGAGCAGCGAGTTCGGGTTTGGAGTCGGCAAAAGCTGTGGCTCGGTAGGTCTCCTTCACCGGAGATTGCTCGGTAGTCATTTTGCACCCCCTCTTTCGGCGGATGGGAAGGTTGGCCCTGTTGTCGGGGTTAAGCTACGTTTGGCCTCATCAGCTTGTCAATAATTTTAACCGGAAGCTCCATCTCATGGCACCACTCCCCACCCGCGTCACCTCCACACTAGCGAATGCTGCAGAGCATCGCAACATCACCTTCGAGTACCAGCAAACGCCCGTCACCAACGAAGTCCCACTCGACGAAAAGGGCTGCTCACCTATGAATGGGCCAACTCGATAGTCTCTTATCCGATCAATTACGAGATGCAAAACGAACGGAATCGTCCAGACCTCCCCGCAGACTATTATAGTAGGAACAGACGGCCGGATAGATGGCCGCGTTGACGATGTATCTGACGTCGAGGAGGTAGCGTCTGGGAAGGTGCCATCGTCGCAAAGCGGACAATCGGGTAATTATCAAGAGATAACCGCATTGAGCCGTCTGGGGAACACGTCTTTTACAGGTGGGCTTATTTGATGGA
The DNA here is from genome assembly GCA_965200315.1 of Candidatus Latescibacterota bacterium. Taxonomy (GTDB): domain Bacteria; phylum Latescibacterota; class UBA2968; order UBA8231; family UBA8231. Next base: position 5,143,965 of record OZ241362.1, on the reverse strand, counting down.
TTTTTTTGGAATCGGGCGTATATGGCGTATATTATGTGCCATAATTGGCCAAATCCAAATAAAGGAGATCATCATGAAGCGTCTGACAGCAGTACTCATGCTGGCCAGCGTCTTGCCCGTCGCGCATCCCGCCATCGCCCAAGACGAGGAGATAACGGCCAGTGAGGTAGTGGACCGGGAAACCCTGAAGGCCTTTGTATACACCGCTAAGGCGTACGCGGATAACGCCACAAGCCTTCCCGAGTACCTGGGTGTCTTGCAGGAATTCAGAACCGAAGGACCTTGGAACCAAGGGGCCATCTACCTCTTTGTTTTTTCTACTGAAGGTCTCTTCATCCTGCACGGAGCTAATCCAGACTTCGAGGGCCAAAACTTGATTGACCTCGAAGACACCAACGGAGTCAAAATTGTCCAAGAGCTCATCGCAGTGGCGGCTGATGGAGGCGGCTACGTCGAGTATATTTGGCCCGATCCGTCAGTAGAAGGAGACCCTGGTTCCCCTAAAGTGAGCTACGCCATCCCCTATTCCGCCCTCGGCCAAGATTTTGTTTTAGGCGCTGGCTATTATCCGGGCTCCGCTTCTACGGCAGTTGAAGACCAATCTTGGGGACAGCTCAAAAGTCGCTTCTAGCCAAACGCACTTGAACAAGCGATAAGCAACTGACTGGGGGCATCCGATGCGGCTTGCAATGGCCTGCGGATGCCCCTAGGTAGTTCTGCTAGTATCGCTCCCCCACTTCCAATAGGGTTTTCCCCTCCATCATCGCCTCGAGGTATTCCACGGTCCGCTTGACTGCTTCTTCGGACAAAATCCTTCCCTTTTCCGCACTAGCCTCCAAGGGTGTCTGGTCTTCCTGATCCTGCATGGCGTCCCGCCGGACTTTCTCCGGGAACATGTGCATCGCCAACGAGGTTTCGAATTCCGTGGCGTGTCCCGGCGCGCTTTTGGTGACCATGTGCTCGTCGATGAGCGCCCGCGGAATTAAGTTCCAATAAGGGTGGAAGTGCAGATTCACCCCCGGAGCTGTGGATTCAAAAAAGAGACGCCACTGACGGAGTATGCTATTTACGGGTTGCACATTGCCGCCGTGACCATTGAGGATTAGGATGTTCTCAATGCCGTGGCGGGCAAAACACTCCACCGCATCGAAGAGTACTGACAGCCACGAGCCCGGCTTGGCCGTGAGGCTGCCCTTGTGCTTCATGTGGTGCTCGGAAATACCCACGGCCATGGGCACGGCCACGATCACTTTTGGGTACATGTTCAGAGCCGCTTGGCGCGCCACCCAAGTTGACGAGGCGATATCGTGTTCAAAGGGCAGGTGTTCGAGGTGCTGCTCAATGCTGCCGGTGGGGATGACAGCGGCCTTGAATCTCCCGGCCTCAAGACCTTGGCGAAATTCGCGCCGGGTGTAATTCTGTAGCATAACTTCTCTGTTCTCAGTCACAGTGGACCTCCTTATTAGCGTGTGATCAATGCCTGAGGAGCATTGATAGAGTCCCGAAAAATTCCATCTCCTATTCACCTAGAGCACCCATTCGAGGCTCGGAAGCGAAATACGAAATTTGGCTCCTGTCCACAAGCCGCATTCCCAAGAGAGGAAATTTCCCACGGCATCGCGTCACCGCCGCGCTAACCAATGCTGCGGAGCGTCTCAGCATTGCCTTCGAGTATCAGCAAACGCCCATCTACCATATGCCCGTCACCGTCGAAGTCCCACTACGAAAAGGGCTGCCTCTCGGTAGAACTGTCGTTTTACGGAAGCGCAGATGGCCGGCGAGAAGGTCAAGCTGTTTCTGGAACCGGGAGACCAATTGCACATCAACGCAGACTTACCCTCACCAGCCTCAGTCCCTCCGCTTTTCCGGCCAAGGCGCGGCCAACAATCAGTTCCTCGATGCCTTGCGGTCCCACTTCCCCGATTACCTGCACATTGACTACAAAGACTTGGCCGTCGATGCCTTGCGCAAAATAATAGATCAGAGGCGTTCGGAATTGGAGTCCTTTGTACCAAGTCCGTGGCATACCCTCCTATTTTTTGGTAGGTCCAGACGGCCGCGTTGACCATGTCTTTGATGTCGAGGGAGTGGTCAGCCGCATAGTCTGGGAAGGTGCCATCGTCGAAAAGCAAACAGTCGAAGATGCACATCAGCGGGTAGCCGCATTGGGTATTGTCTGGGGAATTGCAGTTGATGATGGGATTTATTTTTTTCATCAAAAAATGAGGTGCTACCCACAGACGGGTGCCCATTTCTCTTCTCACCATTGACCAACGACAGGTTCCCATGCCAGCCCCCAATATCGTCTATATCCACTCACACGACACTGGCCGCTACGTCCAACCCTACGGCTACGCCATACCCACGCCGCACATCCAGCAGTTAGCCGAGGAAGGCGTCCTCTTCCGCCAAGCCTTTTGCGCCAACCCCACCTGCTCGCCCAGCCGCGCCTGCCTGCTCACCGGCCAGTGGGCCCATTCCTGTGGCATGACCGGCTTGGTCAATCGCGGCTGGACTTTGCCCCACCCCGAACGGCTGCTGGCCCACACTCTGCAAAAGGCCGGCTACACCACGGCCATGGCCGGCTTCCAGCACGTGGTAGCGGACGTCAACGACGGCGGCTTCACCCGCCTGTTGCCCCAAGAGGCACCCGACACCCAAACCGAGGAGCGGGCCGCCGCTTTTTTGGCCGAAGCTCATCGCACGCCCTTCTATTTGGACGTGGGCTTTGGCGAAACCCACCGCCAAGGACGCGGTTTTGCGCCCCAGCCCCAAGGCGAGGACCCCACCGATTCGCGCTATGTGCGACCGCCCGCGCCCTTCCCCGATACACCCGCGACGCGCCGCGACTTGGCCGCCTACATCGACGCGGCCCGCACCCTCGACGCCAAAATGGGCCGCGTCTTCGCCGCCCTGCAAGACAACGGCTTGGCCGACAATACCCTCGTCTTATGCACCACGGACCACGGCCTTGCCTTCCCCACCATGAAGTGCAACCTCACCGACCACGGTATTGGCGTCATGCTAGTGCTGCGCGGCCCGGGCGGCTTCAGCGGCGGCCAAGTGGTTGATGCCTTGGTCAGCCAAGTTGATATCTATCCGACGATCTGCGCCCTCGCCGGGATCGCATTGCCCGGGCACGTGCAAGGCACCTCGCTCCTGCCGCTGGTAAACGGCCAAGCGCAAGAAATCCGCGGCGAAATTTTCGCCGAAGTAAACTACCACACCTACTACGAACCCCAGCGCTGCATCCGCACGCCGCGCTTCAAGTACATCCGTCGCTTTGACCAGCGCCAATATCCAGTCCTGCCCAATTGCGACGACAGCCTAACCAAAGACTATTTTATCGATCAAGGTTGGCAGCAACGCCCTCTAGAGAGAGAACGGCTCTACGACTTGGTCTTCGATCCGCACGAAACCCACAACTTGGCCGCAGACCCCAATTGCCAAGATCACCTAGCGGAGCTGCGCCAGCGCCTCGACCAGTGGATGCAAAACACCGACGACCCCCTAGCCCACGGGCAACCCGTAGTGCCGCCCGCTACCTCGGTAGTCAACGATCCCGACGCTCGCTCGCCCTCGGAGCCGCACCACCCAGCACGCGAATTTTTGGGCATCTATCCAGCACCTAATCAGGAGGTGAACGACTATGAGTAATACACTTGGGAAATTCTACATTGCGCTACTGGCCGCTTTCGTCGCAGCGTGCGGCGGCGACGATGAACCGCTCGGCTTTGAGGCCGGACCGCTCGGCGCAGTCGAGGTTGGCGCGGGTGAAGCCGTGCAGATCCGTTCGTTGCTCTCAATCACCGGCGCGGCGTCGCTGGGCGAGGTAACGCGGCGTGGCGTCGAGTTGGCCGTCCGCGACTTCGGCGACATCCACGGGCACGAGATCAACCTTGGAGCATCTATCGACGCCATGTGTTCGCCAGAGGGCGGGCGCACCGGGGCCGAGCAAATCAGCACCAACCCGCAGGTGATTGGCGTCGTCGGCACGGCGTGCTCGGCTTCAGCCGTAGCGGCCTCACCGGTCATCAGCGAGGCGGGTCTGACCATGATCTCGCCATCCAACTCATCGCCTTTGCTCACATCCGACCTCGCCGGCAACGCCAATGCCCACTATCACCCCGGCTATTTCCGCACCAATAACAACGACCTCTATCAGGCGAACGCGCTCGCCGACTTCGCCTACGGCGAATTGGACCTGCGGCGCATGGCGGTCCTCGACGACGGCGACCCGTACACCACAGCCCTCGTGGGCGCGTTTAGCAATGCGTTCCGCGACCTCGGCGGTGAGGTCGCAGTCGCCGCTGCGATTGAGAAGGGCGAGGCGGACATGACGTCCGTCCTCACAGAATTTGCGGAAGCGGGGCCGGACGGCATCTTCTTTCCGCTCTTTGAAGTGGAAGGCTCGCTTTTCGCCGAGCAGGCGCGGGCATTCGACGGTCTAGCAGATGCCACGCTCATTGCGGGCTCGGCTAGCTTCGTGTCCGGGTTCCTCGGTAAGCCACAGTCCGAGGACATGTATTTTGCCGCAGTAGCGTCGGGCCACGGCTCAAACGTCAATATGGCGACCGGCAAGAGTGCTGACGAAGTGCTCGCCGCGTATGAAGCCACCTACGGTGGACCGCCTATCTCCGTGTTCTGGGCGTTTGCCTACGACGCCACGACAGTGCTGCTTAGTGCCATCAAGTCCACTGCGGTGGCGGAGGGCGGAAAGTTGCACTTGGATCGCGCCGCGCTGCGCGAGGGGCTTGGGGCGACGGCCGGCTTTCAGGGGCTTGCCGGCGTACTCTCCTGCGACGACTTTGGCGACTGCGGCACCGGGCGCGTCAATATCTATCACCACACAGACTCGAGCATTACGGATCCTGCGCTGGTGCCGGTGGTGTACCAATTCGCGCCGTGATCCCGACGGAAAGCTGAGTCTCTTTTGTCATCAGCCCGCGCCAACGCAAACATCCGCTACGAACCGAACGAGCACTGTCCCCTAGTCATGGCCCTAGGCGATTCTTCGACTCTGCTGCGCTCCGCTCAGAATGACAATTCGCCTACTGTAGCGTTCCTAGGCGCTATCGCACCCCAGCACCATCACCTCGCACTGGTGCAGCACCGGCCACGGATCGGGTGTTTGCAAACCGTCAAGTCCTAGGAGCACGAGGTTTTCGCCGCGCTGGATGGGGGGATTTTTCACCACGAGCCAAGTGCCGAGTTGGTTTTCCAGCTTGGCGGCATCGGCGCGTGAGACAGCGCTATCGTTGACCCGGCAGAAAATGCGGTCCATGCAGCCTTCATAATCAGTGAGATGCAAGCGCAGTTCCGTGCCGAGGATGCGGCCGTCGGCAATAACCGCGTCCATGCAGTTATAGAGCTGTTCGAGGCGGCACAGCAGAATACAACGACAAAGGTGAACTCATCGGCATTGAAATCCTCAAGGCCAGGGACTTTATGCGGGATTCGATTGTAGAATCTGTACAGGCAAAAGTGCTTCACTCGCTCAAGTGAGAAACCCTGAGCCTGTATCTTGAACCTTCTACCGTCCATTGCCAAAAGTGCCGCCGTCCTAGCGCTACTCGCCGCACCAAGCCAAGCCCGGGAAACCCCCGTCGTCCAAGCCACCCGCACCCCCACGCCCCCTAACATCGACGGTCGCCTCGACGATCCAGTCTGGCACCAAGCCCCGACCATAGCCGACTTTTTCCAGCGCGAGCCCGTCGAAGGTGCCCCGCCCACCGAGCAGACCCAAGTCCGCATCCTCTTTGACGACGATCACCTGTACTTTGCCCTGCGCTGTTTCGACAGCGAGGCAGATCGCCTAGTGGCCAACCAAATGCGGCGCGATGCCGAGTTGGACGAAAACGACAATATCCAGATTATCCTCGATCCCTATAACGACCGCCGCGGCGGCTTTTACTTTAGCACCAATCCCTTGGGCGCACGCCAAGACCTGCTGCTTACTGACGAGGGCCGCACCCGCAATCAAGCCTGGGACAGCGTCTGGCAGAGCCGCACCCGTATCGACAGTTTGGGTTGGAGCGCCGAAGTGGTCATTCCCTTCGATCAAGTGCGCTATCCCGACAGTGACCAAGCCGTGTGGGGCATTAACATTGGCCGCGCCATTCGCCGCAAAAACGAGGAAGTCTTCCTCGTTCCCCCGCCCCAATCCTATGGCTTTAGAGGCCGCTACCGCACCTCGCGTCTGGCCGTCCTGACAGGTTTGGGTCGGTTGCAGAGCCGCCCACCCCTAGCGGTCGTCCCCTTCTTGCTAAGCGGCTCCCGGCGCGATTTTAACGCCGACAGCTCTGCGGAACGCGACCTAGACCCGGGCCTAGATTTCAAATACGGCCTCACGCCTTCGCTGACTTTAGACCTGTCCTACAAAACCGACTTCGCCCAAGTAGAAGCCGACCAAGAGCAAATAAACCTCACCCGCTTCAGCCTGTTCTTCCCCGAAAAACGCGACTTCTTCCTCGAAGGAGCCGGCATTTTTGAATTTGGCGAACGAGTCGAAAGGCAGGGCTTCGGCGGCCGGCCACCCACCCTGCTGTTCTACAGCCGTCGCATTGGCATTGAAGATGGCCACAATCTGCCCGTATTGGCCGGAGGCAAACTCACCGGACGAGCTGGCCCCTACCAAATTGGTGCCCTGCGCATGACCACCCAAGCCATGACCTTTGTCGATGAAGAGGAAGAGCACGAGGCCCAAGTCGATCTAAGTGGGGACACCATCGTCGACACCCTGCACGTAGCCCAGACCGACTTTACAGTCCTGCGTATCAAGCGCGACATACTGGGCCGTTCCAACCTCGGCTTTATAGCCATTGACAAGCAACCCGGCTCCGAAGCCGACTACAACCGCACCGGCGGCGTGGATTTCACTGTGTCGCTGTGGCAAGCCGCCTTCAACCTGCGCGGCTTTGCCGCCAAGACTTGGACTCCCCAAGTGGAGGGCCGCGACCGGGCCGGCCTGCTGGAACTGGACTACCGCCAAGGCCGCTTTGAGACCCGCCTGAGCTATCTGGATGTGGAAGAGGACTTTGTGCCCGAAGTGGGCTTTGTACCGCGCACTGACATCCGTCGCTTCAAAGGCAGCGGGCGCTACCGGCCCCGTCCAGACATCGGCTGGATCCGCATGTTCTCGCTCGGGCCGCGCTTTACCTACCTGATGGATCGGGGCAACACCTTACAAAGCCGCGACTTTCAATTCTCCGCTTTTGTCAATTTGGCAATAGGCGACTGGTTAGGGGTGCGCTACCAGCAGCGCTACGAGTTTTTGGACGAGTCTTTTGAGATACGCGACGACCAAGAAATCCCTCCGGGCCCGTACGAATTTGGCAGCTACCAGTTCAATTTCTTCGCCAATTCGAGCCGCCGCCTCTCGGGCCGCGCTTCGTACGAATACGGCGATTTCTTCAACGGCACCCGCCAGCGCGTCTCCACCGAGGCCGTCTGGCGCTACAATGCCCGCCTAGCACTGGAAGGCACCTACGAGTTCAACCACATCAACCTGCCCAACGGTGCCTTCAACACCCACTTGTTCGGGCACCGCTTCCTCTATTCCTTCTCGCCCCATATGTTCGGGCGCGGCTTCTTGCAGTGGAACAGCGCCCAAGAGCTAGTGGGTGGCAATTTCCTATTCAACTACCGCTACCTGCCCGGCAGCGATCTGTTCATTGTGTACAATCAGGTCTGGGATGCGGAGGGAGGGCTGCAACAAGCCAGCCGCTCATTGCAACTCAAAGTGTCGTACTATTGGCAGAGGTGAGGAGGTTCAGGGCGCGTGGAATGCCGCACATCTTGCCGCGGTCTTCTTGACAGATCGCTACCATGATACGAACAGAAAAACCAACCATAACGGGAACGTCCTTGCTCGGCAGCTTGGAAGGCCAAGCTAACATCGCCGATGGTGATCATGCCCATGAGACCACGGAAAATTGCGTAACACCAAATTGTCAGAGTGCCGGCAACAGACAATACACCATAAAGCAAATCGGTCCGACCTAGGCGCAGCCAATGGTTGCGGTCATCAGCATGTTGTACTCTCCACAATCGGCGATACTGATCTAACAAGTATTATGCCTAATCTCTATCAATACAAATAACTATCAGCGACGCATTGGACGATCTCCGCCACGGTCGTCTCCGTGCCCTTAATGGCATCGTGTACCCGGTAGTGCCACGGCTCACTGCCCAAGCCAGCGCGCCAATCCCCAATGGCCTGAGCATTGTCCTGCCCCGCCTTTTGCAACTGATCAAGACTGGCACACACCAGTGCTTGGTTTTCCATATCCGCTAGGTCGAGTGTGGCCATCTGCTCGGCTACCCAATAGACGCCGTGCGCCAATTCCACATAGGACCGCACCACCCGCGTCTCGTGGGCCAGCTCCGCTTCCCCAAGGCCCTCGACAATTTCCAAGGCCCGGTCGCAAATCGCGACTTTGGCATCGAAGTCCTCGACGCTGAGATAATAGCGGAACATCCCCTCGCCCAAATAGGGCCGCTGCCGTTGCCGCACCATCTCCGCGGCCTTGCCCCAAGAATAGCATATTGGGAAATCGGAATCGTACACGTCGAATTCCACCGGCCCTATCAAGACAGCCCACTCGGCCACAGCTTCTGGCTGGGCATAGCCTTCCCGCCGGGCCCAAGCCAAGGCGAATTCCTTCTCGTCGCGGCCCTGCATATGCCAAGCCCACTCGGCCAAGGCGTGGATATTGAAACTGCAAATCTGGCGCTCTGGACCGCCCCAAGCCATCATGGCGTACGCTCCGCTATAGCCCCGCCGCACCAATTGGCCGACGTAATCCCTCATGCGGTGCGCCGAGCGCTGCGGCACCTTAAACTCGGGTGTATCGACCCGGCCGTTGGCTGCAATGGGCACGTCGTAACTGGCGATCCAGCGCCCCTCGGCGGCATAGTGATCTAGCAGCGGATTGGCCATTAAATCGCGCGGCCTGTGCAACACGCGCTCCAGTTCGGTGGCACAGGCCCGCTCGATCTTCACCTCTGGGGGCAATTCGTCCAGCACCCGATAGTTGCGCACGGTGGTGGTGGTGGATAAAAAGATGCGAATCTGCAAATTGGGATAGTGCTTTTGGGCCTGCCGCCAAGCCGCGACAAAAGCCCGCGATTCCAGCACAAACTGCCCTACAGCCGTGCATTCCAGACAGCCGCACTGCCCCGGCCGTTCGCTCAACCAACAGCTTATTTCCGCGGCCCCCTGCTCAGCGATATCCTCCATCCACTCTTGTATGATTTGCACCAACAGCGGCTGCGAAGCGCAGGGAGCCCGATGCTGATTGCCTGTCTTGTGGGCGAAATAGCGCCCAGTCAGAGCACTGTCTCCCTTGCCAGCTAGTTCGGGATAAGCCCTGAAAAGGCCGCACTCGTGCAGGAAGTTGAGGTGCAGGATATAGGGCAGATAATTGAAAGCCCGTTGCCGCGCCGCTTTGAACTGTTCTCGGTCGATGGTAGCCCGGTTGCGCTGACCGCGTTCAATGGGATGCAATTGCGTCGAGGCCATCTTGCCGTAGTTCAATTTGAGCGCGGCCAGCCACGGGATCCAAGTCGCAGGCTCGGGAAAATTCCACAAGCCCCGCTCGTCCATGTCGGGCCAGTCGATCACCTCGGCCAAGGGGATATGCACCTGCTCTGGACTCATTTCGGGTTCGAGCAATTGGATCAGGGTCTGGCAGGCATAGTACACGCCGCGCTCGTCTAAACCCGTCAGCACCAGACCGTCTCGCCCCCGTGGCTTAATGAGGTACGCTTGGGCCTTATTTTGCAAGCTCTGGAGCCGTTCAATCGCCGCGCTGTTTGCCGCGGCTACGCCAATGTCGATGGTGAAGGCCCCACCATTTGGCTGTACTTTTCCCTTTTCAATGAACAGTGCCTCCAGTTCGGTGGCCCCCTGCTTCTCGATTGGCCCGGCTTGATCCCGCAGCGCGATGCCCACTTCGCCCGACTTACAGCGAACGCTGTCGGCAATGCTAATCTCGTGCGGCAGGGGCAGCAGATAGGACGTCCATTGCGCCTGATTAGTCGTAGTCATGCGATATCCCCTATTGGCGCGGCCTTTTCGGCGGTGTGGCCGACACGCCTTCCATGCCGCCGCTGACGCGGAGCACTTCGCCGGTGATCCACGCGGCCGCCGGGCTGCACAAGAAGGCCACGCCTTGGGCAATATCTTCTGGCTCGCCCCAGCGTCCCAAGGGAATGGCCGTGCGAATGCGCTCAATCATTTCTTCTTCGGTTATCCCTAACGTGACGCGGCGTTGGGCCATGTTGCGCTGGTTGAATTCCGTGTACACCGGCCCCGGACACACGGCATTGACCCGCACACCGTACGCGGCCAATTCCAGCGCCAAGGTTCGGGTGAGGCTGATGATACCGGCCTTGGCGATGTTATACGCGGCCACGAGCGCCGCCGGATTCTGGCCGTTGATCGAGGAGATGTTGACGATGCAACCGGACTCCTGTTCTTCCATGATGCGTCCAGCAGCGCGGCAGCAGTAAAAGGCTCCAGTCAGAGTCACGTCCATCACCCGGTGCCATTCGGCGTCCTCTAGCTCGACTATCGGGGCGACCTGCTGACCCGTGCCAGCGTTGTTGATCAGGATGTCCACCCGCTCCTCTTCGGCAGCTAGCTCGGCGAAAAAGGAAGTCACCGCAGTGCTGTCGGTTATATCGAGCGCCACGGCCCGTACGGTTAGGTCCTCTTCTTGGAGCTTCGCGGCCTCCTCGCACGCCTTGTCCTCCTGCCGGTCGGCGATGACCACGCTGGCCCCGTCGCTGGCCAATTGCCGGGCAATTCCTAGTCCTAAGCCTTGGGCACCGCCCGTGACGACGGCGATTTGTCCTTCAAGCTGATTCATTGGATGACCTCATATCGGTTTGGGGCGACTTGGGATTTTTCGGTTCCGCTGGCCCGCCTCAGCCAAGCAACCCAACGGAGGTTTTAAGAGGCCCTAACCAAACTGGATTCCCGCCCCGTGTCGGGGCACGGGGTGACGTTCTTTTGCGGGAATGACAACGGGCGGGCGAGACGCCCGCGCTCCCAGCAAGCGTTAGGGCTTCTAAGAACACTTCTCAAGAAGAATCTCACAACATCGTCTTTGTTATAAACCCGCAGCTAAATTCTCGCTAGTACAGCCCATAATTCTTCGCGGTCGCGCCGCATATCTGCATGATGGCGTCGCGCTCGGCGGTACTAAACGCCGCTTCGTATTGGGGCTGATACGCGACCTGTTCGCCCCAGCCCTTCACCCACGCTTCGTCGGCATCCAAGTTGCAAAATGCCAGAATGTCCGCAATTTTTTGCTCGGCTGCCGCGCACAACTGCTCAAACGGCACCACCAAACAGCGCGTCTTGAGCGCCTCGTGCTGCAGCACCTCCTCGTAGGTCCAAGCGTATATCGCATTCCAGTATTCAGCCCACCCTTCGGCATCGCGCCCTGCGCCCCACAGCGTTTGGATGTGCCGCGTTTTCTCCGCGTCGATGGTAATGGGAATGCGCTCGTGGCCGAACTCGAAGTGGCCGGCGTTGCGCAGGTACTGGCGGTGAATCGGGGATGAGAAATGGGCCAAGTTGCGCTGGTGCTGACGCGCCATGGACGCGATGTGCGCGATTGGATGGCGCACGGCAATGACAAAACGCGCGTCCTCGTACAGCTTGGCCAGATACGCGATCCGCGTGATATTGTAGTTGTTTTTGGAGACAATGCGCTCCGCGTCGCGGCACAGCAACAGCTTCGCCAAGGTCGCCGCGTAAACCGCCTCAAATTCCGGGTGGTTGGTCTGCCGTTCGACCACATTGTTCTCGGCGGGATTGTGTAGGTACGCGAAAAACTGCATCCACAGGATTTCTTCCATGGCCTCTGGACTGTATGCGTTGACCATCACGCCGTCGGCATGTGCCCGCTCTTGTTTGCGCACCGCGCCCAATCCAGCGGCGCGGAAGATGTGGTCGGCCCAAAAGGGCGTAAACGCTCCGTAGTAATCGCAGTATTTGAACGAGGTGAGGCGCGGGTGAGACGCCAGTATGTTCAGCAGCAGAGTCGTGCCGGCGCGCGCCAGTCCCGTGATGTAAATGGGCGCTTCGACTGCCTTGAATCGGCTCTGCAACAACCGCGTCTCCAGCTTGCCCACGTCAATCCAAAAGTTCGGATGCGCATGTATCAGCCAGCCGCAAAAGCGCATCAGCCGCGTTTGATTAAAATCCGTTTCCATAGCTTATTGAAAAGTCGGTGGAAAAGTATTCACAATATATAAAGATAGCTCGTAACTTTCGACGAGGGGATCATGAAAATTGCCGAGACGAATGCCACGATTGGCGCACTGATTGGCTACGAGAGCGCATTCAGGCGCATCGCGCCTATTTGGAAGGTAATGAGACGCGGACGCGGCAGGCACTCATCGATCCCATGCTTCGCGCCCTAGGCTGGGAGGTTGAAGACCCCAATTCCGTCGGACTCGAATACGAGATCGAGCGAAAGTGGGCTGACTACGCGCTGATGGAAAGTGGACGACCGATAGCCGTGATCGAAGCCAAGACCCTAGGGAAAGCACTGAAAGACGACGAGAAAATGCAGGTCCTCAACTACGCCAACACGGCTGGCATTGACTACATGGCCGTCACGAACGGAGACCATTGGGAGATGTTCGACGTGTTTGAGAGAGGGCGACTCGACGATCGAATCCTGATGAGTTTCCAATTGACGCAACACGAGCCTTACGCTTGCGCGTTACAGGCTTTGAGGCTATGGCGGCCAAATTTGGCGAGTGGCAAACCACAGGAAGCGGCGACGCCCGTACTGACAGAAAAAGCCACACGCGCCGGATCATTGACGAATCAATCAGAGCCTGCGACGCCTCTGCCATCGTCAACAGTACCAAGCAGCGAACAGGAGACCGTTGAACTGTCCAATAACGGCGATTGGGTGCCGCTTACGTCATTGAAGATAGAAAGAGGTCAGAAACCTCCGGCATACATCAAATTTCCGAATGCAAATGAAAAACAGCTCAAGTATTGGGCCAATCTGTTGGAAAATGTTGCCAAGCACTTGGTTGAAACAGGTAAACTGTCAGCGCGGGATTGTCCAGTACGTAAGGAGAAGTCAAAACTATACCTTGTACACACTGAACCGACTCACTCGAACGGCAAGGAGTTTGTGGGCAAGCGGCCAATCGGGAAGCTATGGTTGACCACCAATTTCAACTCAATGAACACCCACAACCACGCCTGCTGGCTCCTCAATGAGTTCGGCATAGACCCCTCCACCGTCCTCGTCAGCACCAACCAGAGCTAGCCCATGGCGTCCTTCCTCCACAAAGCCTACATCGCCACCCTTATCTGTTGCCTCCTATTCCTCGCCTTCATCTACGGCGTAGTATCGGCGATCTTCCACCTCGCCCCCGCGCCCGACATCCGCATCCACGCCATCAACGCCTACGGCCACCTCGCCTATTTCTACGAAAGCCTCACCGACAGCAAAAACCAATTCACCAGCACCATGTGGTTTGAAGACGCCAGCACACCGTCCGGGGCGATCATCCACAACGCCGCCGCCATGCAGCCCGGCCTAACGCTCGTGTCCAAAAACGCCACCGCCGCCGTGCTCATGGACTCGCTCGGCAACATCGTCCACCAGTGGCAATGCGACTTTGCGGCCGCCTTTGACGAAGACGACTTCGCCGCCTTCCCGCAGCAGCCCGACATGTTGCACTGGCATCGCACCCACCTCTACCCCAACGGCGACCTGCTCGCCAACCACGACTACGTCAACCACTACCCCTATGGATACGGCCTCGTCAAACTCGACAAAAACTCACAGGTCATCTGGAAATACACCGGCACCGCCCACCACGACTTCGACTTGGACGACCAAGGCAACATCTACACCCTCGTCCAAGAAATCGGCACCACACCCATCGGCAACATCCAGCCCCCGTACATTGAAGATTTTGCCGTGGTCATCGACGGAGTAACCGGCCAAGAGAAGCGGCGCTTTTCCATCTTCCGCGCCCTGCAAAACTCGCCGTATCGCAGCGTATTCGACCGCTGGCAAACCACCCGCCACAGCGAAATCACCCACACCAACGCCATTCGCCTCATCCCGCCGAATTGGGCCGCGGCCGCTCACATCCCACGCGCCAAAGCCGGCGATCTGCTCATCTCCCTGCGCAATCCCAACGCCCTCATCATCGTCAATCCCACCGAGCAACAAGTGATCTGGTATGGAGAAGGAATCTGGAAACAGCAGCACGACCCCGACCTCTTGCCCAACGGCCGCGTGCTACTCTTCGACAATCAGGGTCTGCGCGGTAGCCCCTTCGGCCCAAGCCGCATACTGGAAATCGATCTATTTACGCACGAAATTTACTGGGAATACAAAGGCACCAGCGCCGAGCAGATTTTCGACAGTTGGATTCGCGGCGCCCAACAGCGGCTGCCCAACGGCAACACCCTCATCACAGAATCGCAACGCGGCCGCCTGCTCGAAGTCTCGCCCGCCGGCGAAATCGCGTGGGAATACTACAACCCAGACCGCGCCGAATACCAAGGCAAACCCCTGCGCGGCATGATGACCCAAGCCCAAAGGATACCCCAAGATGCCCTGTCATTTCTCGAAAATTAGCCTCGTTTGCGCCCTTCTGCTCCTGTGTAGCAGCACTGCGCACGCCTACATCGGCCCCATCATCATCATCGGCGCCATCGGCAGCATGTTCGGTTGGGTCGCCGCCGTGGTCCTGGCCGCCGCGCTCGTGGCCTCGTATCCCTTTTACGTGCTGTACCGCCGCAAAAACAAACGCAAACAAAGCAAGGAAGAGTTACCCTAGCGCCCGTGCTCTCTCAATAGCTGCATCCCGTGCGCCAACGCCCCCGGCGTATCCACATCCTGCCACCAAGCCGCGCCAATATCCCAAGCGCGCAACCGACCCTGCTCTATCAGGGCCCTCATCCCATCGGTCAAACTGCAATCGCCCCGGCGCGCGACCAACTCGCTGAGGTGCGCCACCAATGTGTCGCTACAAGCAAACAGGCCAGTATCAACGGCGTTGAAACCCATCAGTTCCTTGCCAATCGCCGCAATGCGCTCGCCTTCTAGCCGCACCTTTGTCGCGTCGTCCATGTCGTAAATCGCGTCCAGTTTGCGATCCACCGCCAGCACCACCTCACCGGGGCTCAGGCTGACGCCGCGCATCGCGGCAATAATCGCCGGGTCGAAGAGATGATCGGCCATCAGGAGGAGGAATCTCTCCGCGAGCATCTCGGTGGCCGCCAACACCGAAATCCCATTGGCTAGCTTCCATTGCACATTCTCGACAAACCGTAGCCCGATCCCCAGACCGCTCGCCGCGTTCAAGGCCGCACACACATCGGCGCCGCAATGGCCCGTGACCACGACGATCTCCTGCAAGCCGCTTCTCTCTAGCATCCGGCAGGTGCGCACCAACAGCGGCTCGCCTTCTATTTCCACTAGAGATTTGTGCGCTACCGGAACGTGGCCTCGCAAGCGAGAGCCGTGCCCAGCGGCCAAAATAAGCGCTTGGTCAATCACAGTATCTCTCCTGACTACCGACCAACGCTTTGCAATTCTTCGCGTCTGACCCGGCGCAGCGTGGTTTCGTCAAGGGCGTCACTCTGCGCTTGAGGTACTTTAACCATGGTTTGGCAGCCCATGCCTTCGCTTCCCGACCGAGTGCTAAAGCTATTCAGCACCTCGTTATCGAGATAAATGGTAACGCGGGTTTTGCCGCTCTCGGCTGCGACCGGCCCCCGCTTCCCCTGACTGAAATCATATTCCTTCTCCATAATTTCGCTGCTCCGCTTGAGTGGCTCTCCGAGCTGATATAAGCCTAATAGTTTGCATACACTACGGCGAGGATACGCCCTAAAGCATCTAAGCTTATCGTTGCGAACCTCTGCTCTTCATCGATCCGATCATCTTCAATCGTCACGCCATAGGATCGAATAACACAGGTTCTGCATCCGAAAAGCAACGCCATGCTTGGCAAAATTTGCGCTTGCTTTAGGCGGCTCCCATCTGATGTCCACGATTGAATATATGCACATGTACATACGTTGCTATTAACCGATGATAAAGACCTTGTTGCCAGTCTTGCCTGTAAAGTAGTCGATAACGATCCACAGGCCGTTGCACAGGCTCTCGCCCATAATCAGCCCCAAGAAGAAGCGCACACTCGCCGCGTAAATCGCCGGCCCGCCAAAGCGCAGCACGAGCCGCTTTACCGCCCAAGCAATGAAGATGCTGAACCATATCTTGTCCATCAGGTGATTGGCCGCCACCGCAAAGCCCAGCGGATGCAACGGCCACCAAAGCACGTGATGGCGCGCCCACATCAACAAGAGCATGACTGCGCCGCCACCAGCGCAAAAAGCAAGTCCATCCCACGCCACACCCGCTGGCTCCAGCCCGCGCACTGCATAGTTGTACACGGTGGATGGCCCACCCTTAAAAAACCACTCCACCAAATTGATCCCCCCGTGCCGGTACGCCATGTGCAGCACCATCCAGCACGAGCCAACCGCGCCAATCAATATCGCCAAGCACACCCCCCACATCACCACCCGCCGACTCGGCCGCGTCATGTCCTCGACCAGCTTCAGCCCGTTGGCCAAGAGCGCCATTATAAAGATGCGGATGTCGGCACACCAGATATAGGCCAGCGACAAATTGAACACCCCGCTGGTGCCAATCGCGTTGACGCCCAAGCCGTGTATCATCAGGTCTGGCGCGATCATCGGCGAGCGCACAGCCGCCAACCCAGCCTCGGCCACGATCCGGCTAATCCCAATAAAAATCAACAGCGCCAATCCAATAAACATCGCCGCCACCCACAACTGTACCCCCATCAGCCACAACCACCCCACCATCGTCGCCACGCCAGCTATCAAAGCGCAAACCGCGCCGCGATACGGGACGATCTCAGCGCCATCGTCGATGTCGCGCGCGCCCCACAACGCCTTGCGGAACACCCGCTTCAGGTGTTCGCGGCCCACCCATAGACCAGCCAGCACCAGCACCAGTAACGCGCCACCGCCCTGATAGGCCAGATAGGGTTGGGAGGCAATGCCATAGACGAACTTCTGCTTGGACGTCAGGCCCAGCAGCAGCAGGACCTCGGACTCAGCCCGCACCAAGAGCTGGAAAATCCACAGGCCAGCCGAGATGCTCGTGTTGATCAAATAAGAAAAGCCCACCATCGCGAAGATAACTCGCAGTTGCAGGCGCTGGCCGAAATAGGGCATGCTCCACTGCAAGTTTACGTTGGGCATAGACGGCTCGTACTGGTGCAGGGCCTCAAGCGACCCCCACAGCACTGGAATGGCACAGCCATACCACATGGCCCGGCTCTTAAAAAAGCGGTTGACCAAACCCCGGCCCTCGCCCTGCACCATGGCCGCCCCCACCTGCGCCACCGGGTACGCCAGCCGCTCGCGGTCCATCCACTGCCGCCGCAAGATCACGGCCGCGGCCACCATCGTCGCGTAGAGTGCAATGAGAAACACCGCCCACCACAACAGCGGCTCGGCCCAAGCCCCATAAGGGATTTCTCCGCCCTCGAAGAAGGCGCGGTTGTCCTCGCCGTCGTCAACCAAAATCGCGCGTTCAGGCAACAGCGGGCCGAGCTTTTCCTGCCACTCGTTTTGCGGCGTACCGTAGTACGCAAAGGCCGCGAGAATGGGCAGCAACTGCTGGCTCATGCCCATAGTACACAGGGCCGAGACCATCAAGAGCATGATGTACACCAAGACCAAGTCGGCACTGGCAAGAGCCAACGATCGGCCGCGCCAGACCAAGGCCGCGTTGAGCAGGGCCGAGGCCACCAAAAAGGAGGCCAACCACAGGCCCGGCTTGAACAGGTCGATCTGCGGCTGGGGTAGGTAATACGCCAGATAGAGGCCCAGCACTATCACAGCCGCTCCTAGCGCCCAGAGCCCGTTCCGTGCCACCACCTTGAACAGAACGTTGAGCAAGCCAATGAGTACGAGGAACAGGAAAATCGCGCCTGGAGTATTGAAATCCCACGCCATAAAGGTCGCGTGCATGGCCATGTTGGCGTATGGTGCGCCAATGGCGAGGAAGAAGCTGAGGAAGGTTCCCGTCCAAAAGCCGCGCCAAGTTATGCCGACTGCGGCCGCCGGGCGGAGCTCAGGGGAAGCGGCAAAAGTGGAGGGAATGGACCGCTGCAAACTTCAATACTCCACGTGGATGTCGGCCAGCACGGGCGTTTTGGCGACCAAAGCACGCACGCGGCGCAGATGCCGCTTTGCAGCCCGGCCCAGCGCAGACTCGCCCCCCGCCAGCAAATCGCGCTGCTCCAGCGCGTCGGCCGCCAAGTCGAACAACATGGAGCCGCGCCAACTATAATTGATGTACTTCCAATCGTCGGCCACGACCGCATAGCCTTTGCGCGACCACTGTACGTGTTCGTCCGTGTTGACCACCACGAGCAGGCGCTCGGGAGAAAGCGGACTCAGGAGCGAGCGGCCGTCTAGCTGCTCCTGCCACGCCGCGACCGTGGAATCGGCGGACAACCCGAGGAGGTCCAACGCGGTCGGCACCAAGTCCGTCAGCGCGACGCGCATCTGCGCATTCTGGTGCCATTGCCCCCAACCCGTTCCCAACCGCTGCCGCTGCCGCTCGGGCACGACGGCAAAAAACGGGACGGCAATCGCAGTCTGGTAATAAGAATCCGTGCGATGGAGTTTGTGGACGCTGTCGAGGTCTTCGCCGTGGTCGGCCACAAATAGCACAATTGTATTCTCCGCTAGCCCCTGTGCGGCGAGGTGGTCGAACAGCCGTCCGAGCAAGTGGTCCATATAGGCCACCGCATTATCGTAGCTCGCGTCCGGCCACGGCTGCCAATCCGGCGGTGAGTACCCCGGATAATGTGTGCAATTGAATTGCAGGGCCACCAAAAACGGGCCGCGTGCGGCAAAGCGGTCGATAGTTGCAAGGGCCTCCGCCATCATCCGGCGGTCGTCCATGCCTTCGGAATTGACGATCTCAGCGTCCGAGCGCTCGAGCGTAAACACATAATCCAGCGCATCATCGACGAAAAAACCTTCGAGATTGTTCCATGCGTAGCTCTGCGCCGAGATCAGCGCGGTCTGGTAGCCAGCAGCGTGGGCGTAGTGCCACAGCAACGGGAAGGTATGCTGCTCCACAGGCGTCCGCGATGGGAACAATCCGGTCAGCATGGCCGGCAGCGCCACCTTGGTCGCCGTGGCATTGGACACGGCCTTTTCCATCTGCACCCAATCGGCTGGCCGCACCTTGCGCAACGCCGCCAGCCGAGGCGTGGTTTGTCGCTTGTACCCGTAGATATCCATGCGGCTGAGCGCGACGCTTTCCCCGATCACCACGATGAGGTTGGGAGCACTGGCATCCACGAGCGGGCCGCTGTACATGGCCGCCGCCGCCGGACGGCTCGCTTGCAACAAGCGCCCGTGTACTCCGCCGACGAGCGAGTGGATGGCAAAGTCAATGGCCAGCTTCGCAGCCGCGGCATCCGGCACCATGATGCTCGCGTGGCGATGCACTGCGCCAAAAGCCACCGCTCCGGCCAAGCACAGCGCGGCCAAAATGCGGCCCCAATACTGAGGTCGTAAAACTCTGCCGTGCGCTAACTGGCGGCCCGGACGCAGCTTGTACCGCCACCAGCCCACCACAAAGACGACCACCGCCACAAAGACGACCGCGTCCCCCCAATCGGCTTCATTGCGGATATACTCCCAAGCCTCGCGCGGATGACCCGCCGAATGCACGAGCGCGTAGGCCGTCGGCCAGCAGTAAAATATCGCGTGGAAGTCAAGCCACACCATCGCCAGCCCAGCCGTCACCGCGCCGACGACGAGGACAAACGCGGCTTGCCCGCGCGGGCGCAACCGGCTGCTGAGCGCAAAAAGGCCCTGCCACATCACCAACGAAAACGCCACCGACAGCCACCACCACGCCCACTGCGTCGGGCGCAAGTCGAGCGCTGGCCGCAGCCACAGATCAACGGCCACTCCGAGCAAGGTGATGGGGAATAAGGGCAACATTTGCTTTCGCACGGCGGAATCGTCCATCAGAACCTAGCGAATGCCCGCTGAACTCCATTACCTACGCGCTTAAGACCCCTAGGCGTTGCAGCTCCTGTTTGATCGCCTCGCGCCCGGCTGGCGGCACGTTGATGCGGGGCGGGCGCACCGCACCCCCAGCCAGCCCCATCAGCTCCATCGTCGTCTTGAGCATACCGGCGTCGTCAAAGCGCGAGCGCAATCGCTCCAAGGGAGCCAACTGCTCCTGCGACTCGATCATCTGCGGCCAATCCTGTTGTTGCGCGGCCGAGAAAAGCGCCAGTTCGAGCTGCGGAGCGAAGTTGACAAAACCAGCGGTAAAGCCCTCGATCCCGGCTTGGAAGCGAAAGTGCAACACGCCCGGATCGTGGCGCTTGTTGCCGATCCAGACGAAGCGATCGCCGAGCCGCTTGATGGCGCGGAAGAGGTGATGCGGCTCAACGCAGGGGTCCTTGATCGCAGCGATCTGCGGCACCTCGGCCAGCCGCTCGAAAAGTTCGGCCGACCAGCCCTGCGTATTGTAGGGCATCAACGCCAGCCCCGACCGCGCACCCAGCGCCTCGTAGTACTGGTACACGCCTGCGGGGTCTTCGGGCACTTGGTGGCGCGTGTAGGGTGCCATGGCCAGCACCACGCGCAATCCCAACGCCTCGTAGCGCGGAGCTAAGTCCGCGGCCTCGCCCAAATTGCCGGGCAAAGTCGGCACCACCAGCGCCTGTTCACCCACCGTCGCCAGCGCACACTCGGCCAGCGCCACGCGCTCGGGCGGAGCCAACGCGTCGTTTTCGCCGGTCCCGCCGGCCACCACAAAAACCCGCACCCCCCGGTCAGCAGCCCACGCGATATTGCGCGCAAACCCGTCCAAATCGAGTGCGTAGAGATCATCGCGCTGATAAATAGTCAGCGCATAGGCGTGGACATCCTTTAGCTGATCCCGCAAGGCAGGGTCAATCATCACATTCTCCCGCTTCGTAGTGAATTAATGCGCGACCGAGCCGTCGGCGTGGAAACTCCCCTTAATCGCCCAGCGCTCGTACGGATATTTTGCCAGCGCGTCTTCGACGATCTCAATCCCAATACCCGGCCGATCGGTCAGCAGCCGATAGCCGCCTTCGACTTGTAGCTGCTCATCGACGATCTCGATCATCGGCCCGTTGAGGGCATTGTGCTCGGTGTGCGTGTAGTTGGGAATGGCCGCGCCTAGCTGCGCGAAAGCAGCGTTGTTGATGGGGCTGCCCATCAGATGGGGGAACACCCCGACGAAAGCCGTCTCCGCCAGCGCGGCAATTTTCTTCACCTGCGTAAATCCGCCGGCCAACGACACGTCCGGCCGAATAAAACTGACGATCTGGCGATCGATCAAATCCTTAAACTGGAAGGGATTGTAGCACCGCTCGCCCGTGGCGATTGGGATGTTGATGTTCTGGGCGACGTACTCAAGGGCCTCAAAGCTCTGAGGCGGCAGCGGGTCTTCGTAGTACAGTATTTTAAAAGGCGTCAACTCCGTGGCCAGTGCAATCGCCTCCTCCGGCCGCAAGTTCCGGTGGATCTCCAACCCCAAATCCATCTCGTCCCCTAGCGCCTCCCGCGCCGCGGCCACCAATTCCACGGCCGTCGAGATGTTGGCCGTGCTGGTGCGCTGCTCAAACCCGCTGACAAACGGCCCCATCCGAAACGACGTAAACCCCTCCTCCACCCGCGCCTGCACACTCTCCCGCACTGCCGCCGGCGTCTGTCCGCCGACGTTTTCGTACACCTTTACCTTGTCGCGGCACTTGCCGCCCAACAACTGGTACACGGGCAAACCCACAGCCTTGCCGAATAGGTCCCACAGTGCCATGTCGATCGCGCTCATCGCCGCGCCCATCGCCGCGCCCATGAAATGGGCCGACCGCGACACCACCTGATAGTGATGCTCAATGCGCAGCGGGTCCTTGCCCACGTAGTAATCACTCAACTCCCTCAGCGCCTCTTTCACCACCCCGTGATGCGCCCACAACCCGGCCTCCCCATTGCCGACGATGCCCTCATCGGTATAGACCCGGACCAACAAAAACCTGCCCACTAAAAACGTCCGAATCTCGGTGATTTTCATTTTCATTTTCATTCCTCTCTAGTACAAACTCATCAATCCTTCTGCGCCTTTGATCTGCTTGTTTGCAAAGCTCGGACTAAGCCACCGCGCGTGCGACTCCCGCCCCGGATTGCGATACGCATACACCACGCACCACCGAGTGTCGCTGGCTTCTTTGCGCGGATTGACCCCATGCGCCGCGTGCGTCCACATCAACACCACCGTCCCCTTTGGCACCGACAACTCCTCAATCGCGAGCGGTTGACCGCTAACCGGATGCGCCTTCCCCGCCATCCACGCCTGAGCCAACGCAGCATCCGATTCTGCGTTAATGCCCGGATCCCGATACAGATGGCTCCCCGGCACCACCTTCAACCCGCCATCGTCGGCCGCGAAGCCATTGACGTAAAAAAACACCCGCACAAAACCCAGAGCCGGATCGTCGTCGGCGTACTCGTGGCTGTGCCAATGGCTCCCCGGATTGCCCCCTTCGCGGTTCAACGCCACGCAGTGGTCGTAGCGGACTTCTGGCCCCAGCACTCGGCGCACCAAGTTTAGCAGTTGCGGATGCCCGATCAGGCCCTCCAAATAGGCGTCGAATTCAGCGGCAAAACGCGAGGGGCGATATTCCTCGTCATCGCTTGGCAGGGTTTGGATGCGCGCCAGCGCTGCGGTCAACTCGGCGCAAGCCGCGTCAGTCAGGACGCCCGGCAGCGCGAAGTGCCCGTCGCGGTCGAGCACAGCCCGTTCGTCGGCTCCGAATACAAAGGGGCGAAACAGCGCTTCCATGTTATGCTTGCCCCGCGGCAAAAAGCGAGGCCCGCGCATGGAAATACGGCGGCTCAAAAAGCAGTGCCTGTCGCTCGGTCAAGGCCACGTCCTGCGGCGGCTCAATGTGGCTTTTGGACCACGACTGCTGCCCTGGACTGTATTTGAACAACAGCGAGCGCCGCTGGTGCGCGGCCTGCCACGGCGCGGTGCCGTGCGTAAGTGCCTCGGTAAAAATCACCACTGACCCGGCCTTTGCCTGCGGCACCACTACGCACCCGGCCTCGACGTGGGCTTCGCGGATTTCCTGCGGACAGGGGTAGTTGACCTTGTGGCTGCCCGGAATGCAGCAAAAA
Organism: Candidatus Latescibacterota bacterium; assembly: GCA_965200315.1. Classification (GTDB taxonomy): domain Bacteria; phylum Latescibacterota; class UBA2968; order UBA8231; family UBA8231. The sequence continues at coordinate 5,120,678 of OZ241362.1, read as the reverse complement.
CCGCCGTGCGCCGGCCCGGTGTCGGCCAAATTCCAAGAGACCACCGTCAGCCCATTGTACATCTGTCCATTGCGGAAGTGGTAGTACTCCGGCGGGTCGTAGGGCGTGTTGCCGCCGTGCAACCCGAGCCGCTCGGCACCGGCCTCCAGATAGATCGCATAGTAGTGGTCGAGCCGAAAACCGTCGCCTAAGATCACCTTGAGCCGTGGCATAATGCGCTCGTGGTCGAGCAAATCGACAAAGGGCTGGCCCCACGTCAAAAACCCGCCGGTGTGTAGCCGCCCTTGCGCCTGCTCGACGTCTGAGCCCATCTCTTGAGCATCAATCAGCCGGTTCAACTCGGCGACAGCTTGCACATCCAACACGTCTTCGATGATCAGATAACCCTGTAGGTCAAACAAATATCGCTCTACTTCGGTCATGGATAGTGGCTCCTAGTTGGGTGTCATTAAGCGGGGCGCATTCGTGCGATTATGAAGGATCTTTTAGGGGAGAGATTCTAGTTTAAGCGAGCTCGGTTTAGTGGCTATGCCGTCTCCTTATCGGATAGCAATCCCAGTTTGTTGCGGAGACGATAGTTTCTCTTAACAATCTCCTTGATTCTTTCCATCTTCATTCCAGCAAGTTTCATCAAATGCAGTTGAAAAAGGGCTTCGAGCTTCCAGTTAAGTTCAACAAAACCTTTTATATTGCCCTCTTTCATAAAAGGAGATTTAGCCTTATCATAGTGGGTTAGCCAATTCCTTTCTTCTCTAACGTTTTGAGCAAAAATTTCTCGTTTGGTGTTATCTGCAAAAAAATTATCCTTGAACTCTTCTGTCATTTCCCTTATCCGCTCGTCTAAGCGCTTTTCTCTGTTTTTCAATTGTCTATGAAATACCTCAATTCCCTGAACGAGAGACAAGAATCTCGGCTCTATATTCCATCTTCCATGAATAGAAGCAAAATATAGATTTATTGGAATATCATATTTTTCATAATTCTGCATCCAACAGATCAAATTACATACAAATTCTTTTATCTCGTTAGCTTTATAAAAGAAAAGGCAAGTTGTCCGTGAAATCTCAGTCTCGATTTCAGGACGAGAATTTCCGTCGAAGTACAATTTCATCGGAATCTCTTGTTCTTCATCTCCGATGCGTTCTAATTTTTCTCTTGAAAATATAGTGGCCGATTCAAAAGATACAGGCTTATCAATCGCCAAACAAAGAAACTGATTAATTCTCCATATTATATCTCTACAACGATCAAATGATAAGTACTCGTTAGATAACAATGATATATAAATGCTCTGTTTGATGGCGAATTCATTTCCTGGAATAAAGGAAAAATTGGACGGATGAAAATTCAGGGTCAGTTCAATTTTGTTAGATTCGTAGGGTATCTTGAAGGATACAGGATCAGGGCGATTATACTCCATTGTAACTCTGTTTAAGGAGGGGTATTTTACATTGATACTCCCTGTATTCAGCAATTCTTCGAGTCCCTTGAAAAAAACTTTGCAACGAGAAAAACAAATCTCCTCTTCTTTTTTGAAATAGTTTCGACCGATAATTGCATATTGTACGGTGAATTTTGATGGCTGCAAAGAAACAGGGCCATTGGCAGCAGCTTGAAGAGTGTTTAGCCCACTAAAAGGGGTTAGGAACTCACATTGACACAACGTGACGAACTCGTCTCCTTCGACCTTACCAATAATTTTATCTAACGAAATGTTGTCGTCGTCTGAGCTAAAAGCCCAAGGTGTCTGGACAGTAGCTTTAGGGAATTCCACAGGAACCATTAATTCCAACGTTACCTGTCCTTTTTGGGAAATTTTAAGTATTCCAGAGAGTGCATCTTCTTCCTCGCTAGGTAGCCAAAAGTATCCATTCTTTTCAATTGAGGCTGCGAGTCTCATAATTTATCCTCCTAACTGATGTTACTCATCTGCATCTACTTGGCTTCGGCTCGGATTCGTATTGACTCCAAGCCGCTGGGATCGGGGCGTCTCGACCTCGAAAAACGCCGGACACCCGAGTCGTTTGACCTCCTCGCGAAGTAGCCTGACAGGGGTTTTCAGAGAGCTTCTTAAGACACGGCAAAATCGTTTGACAAGTTCTGCGTCAGAAAATTTCTCAGGGGATCCAGTGCAGAGTTTTCAAAATCCCAGTACTGAGGATCGAAAGGGGTTTCAAGAATGCCAAGCACTTGCTTGTAAGCATATATCTTTGCTTTTATATCGGGCAACTCATATTCGCTCATCCCCTCGCTTATGCACTGCTTGTATTCTTCAAAGCACTCAAAAATTCTTTCGTATTCTGACTTTACTATTTTTTCTAGCAAATTTTCCACGGTTCCACCGCTATTGTCATCAGGAAAAAGAAATATATTAAATCCTTCCAATCGTTCTATAGTGTGCTCAATACCGGTTTTAGTGCTTTCATGATCCGAGTTTGCGTCAAAGATAATTAAGACCTGTGAACCTCTGTCCAAAGCATTTTCAATTTCGTTTCTAATACTGTCTTCTTTCAGATTATCCTTTCCTTTTGCTTGCTGGATATTAAAAACTTCATCGGAATAGCCCAAGTTTTTAATATAGGATTCTAGGAAATTTTTATCCTCTTTTCCTTCGACAATAATCAAGGTTTTATCAGTCATAGCTAATGGCGAATATCTATACCTACGTCTAAGGCATTTTTCAGCCCGTCAGGCGAATATCTGTAAGCCTTGATCCGGTCATCGTCAAATTTATGCAGCCAGAAACAAGCGACTGAATCTGATTTGTCCTGCAAGGCCATACTCAAACCTTCTATGACGTCGCTGCTGTGAGTCGCCATGAATATCTGGGTATGATTTTGTTTAGCAGCCTCCAGCACCATGTCCCACATATATTTTATAGAAGAAACATGAAGGCCATTTTCAATCTCGTCGATAAGCAAAATCTCATTCCTAGCCGTATAGATAGTGGAAAGTATATTCAGAACATGTACCGTCCCACCTCCAAGATGGTTAATAGGCAGGAAGTTATCCGTTCCAATGTCAATCATCACAATGCCGTTCAACCCTATCCTTATATCTTTTACCTTCGGCTCTATAGTTTGAAGGCTGCTCACTAGAATATCCTTGCGTTTTTCATTAAGCATCTTGTCGACCATATTCGGACCGTAGGATGAGCCTAAAAACCAAATATGCGTAGTTTCCTTATAATCTTCGTCTAATCGAAAATTAAATGGATAATCTCCCGATCCCACTAGGCTTATTGTAGCCTCGTGTTGACAATTTCCTTTGGCTGAATGAGTAAATTTAAACTTTAGACCGTTCAGCGATTGCTCCGTTGTATAACCTGACATACCGACTTGGAGAGTATCTCTTTCTTTAATGGTATTTGAACTTTTTAAAGAATCAGGTACTGGCTGCTCAACATTGAAGGTTCCATGTATTGGTACAATATTGAGTTCTCTATTTTCTGTTCCTTGCCTACCTAACAGCCTAAGTCTTTCATCGTATTCTTGACGGTAAAAGAAATCCCTTAGCTGAGAATTTTCTTTGAGGTTTAATCCTCTCCTATTTTCTATATAGACAAGCACGGCAGGGTCTGACATCCCGGTTAGCAAAAAAATCGATTCCAACACCGAGGTTTTGCCGCAGTTATTTCTTCCCACAAACAGATTGACTTGGGCGAGATCGTCGATTTCCAGCGACTTGATACCGCGGAAATTCTCAATTTTTAGCTGCTCGTAAAAATGCTGTTCCATAATTCAGTCAGTTGCTGTTTAGAGATTGCTCAAGTTTCTCCACTGCTTCTATTGCCGCTGAAATCTCTTTCTTGGAAGTATTGACAGTATTAGCATGACTGAGCGGATTTAGGATAATACTTCGGTACAGTTCGATTTCTTCAATGAGTTCCGTTGCAATAAAATTTGCATTTTTATTTTTTATCGGATGCCAAAAGTCTTCGCTAGTCAGACGTTTCGGATTTTCTCGATACCTGACTTGGAGTTCCTTCTTGTCGCAGAATCTCTTAATTGCGACTTCAAAAGCTGTACGAAGATAAATCACACAGGCTTTGTAGTCGTTGCCGCCAAAATATTCTTTCGCCTTTTTAATATTAGGATCGTCCCTCCACGTATATGGGAATTTCGTATTCATCGGTTTTAGAGAAGTAAAACTCAGCATATTTCCACTCATTATCTGGTGTCTGTTGCCTGACAATTTCATACCAAATGCGATCATACGTCATAAAGAATATCTGGTAATCTGAGAAGTTTTCTCTTAGGATGTCAAGTACGGGCAGGCGATTTGACATGTCTAAGCCAATCAATACGTCATCTAGTGCGATAATTTTCAACTCGCTTTTTGGTTGAAGCAAAAAAGATGAAAAGGATATGGATATAGCAATTGCCGAAAGCTTTGCTTCATTCAGAAAATGATGGTGCGAAGGTATATTTCTATCAAAGAAATTGACCATCAAAAATATCTGTTTATTGCCTATCTTCTTATTATCGCGGTTGTACTTGATGCCCTGAAACCCAAAGTCGAGAGCGATATTGTAATCGAATTTATCAAGTATTTCATAGGCTTTCTCCTTTAGTTCATTTAATTTACTAGATAATCCATTATTGAAATCATGTATCCTGTCTTCTATGGTCTTAATTTGATTGCTGGTATTTCGGCGAGGAATAGCTTGTTCTATACTTGTCCAATCGTCGGCAAAAGTTTGCTCTGTCACATCGTTAATAGTAGTGGCAAGGAGGTTGTTGATCAGCAAATCAAAGATATTCACGTCTCTTTCTTCGTGTTGAATATAGTGCGTCGCCAAAAGAGTCTTATAATCGAGAAAACCTTTGACCTTTGACGCATCAATAATCAAGGAATCATTCGTTTCCACAGCGTTTTTCGACCATTCGTAGATAAGCCGCTTTGAATGCGAGTCAGAACGGAGATATAATTTAATGTATCCACTGTCGTCTTTGACGAAGATGTTCTGATAGTCTTCAAATTGGTGAGATTTCACGGCAGATTCCAAGAACAGCTTCAACGCCAGATACAGCGATGACTTCCCACTTCCGTTTTCGCCGTAAATGAGCAGATTTTTCCCAGCCTTGTGTAGATTAATTTGGTACGATCCGTAGAAGGCTCTAAAGTTTTTAATTTCAATCTCTGTAATTCTCATGTTTTACCCTCAATGATGCGAATAGTTTCTAAACTATCGAGAAAGAAAAGGTTCTTCCGCACGGGATGATTTTTGTCAAATAGCCGTTCAAAAATACCGCGAATCGAGGACATTTTACTATCAGTCACGTCCTCAATTGAAGGAAGTTTTTCGTCCAATAACGGTTTAGAGAAATACTTACCTGCGCTATGGAGTTCATCCGTTAGGTAGAGTTCATAAACTAGTCCGTCAATGATCTGCTCAAAGTATTTGACCATGAGGTAGTCTCGGGAATGGGATAGGTTTTTACCGTCTGTACATGACTGCTGCTTGAGGTATATGATGTAATCCACTAAGCGGATGAATGGACGCTGATCGGCGGCGGATATTTTGGGTATGGGAACAACCTCAACATAGACTTTTTTCCAGCGTAACGTTCCCGTACCAGATGTAGGTGCTATCTGCTGGAGAAACCAGCGGACTAAATTTCCATTCAGCACAGCGCATAGATATTTTATAGATTCGCCAGTCATTATAAACGATGTCGCTTCGCCATATATTCCACTGTCATCATAGGCGAATCTACCGTTTTCAACTAGTTCAATCCAAAGTAGCTTTTCTTTTGCGAAGTCCTCGTAGTAATTAGCCCCCCACCGCTGTAGCGCATACCATTCGTATCGAATTCCAGTCTCTGACCTATTTCGGGAACTCAAGGCAGACTTATGTGAAAGTAAATACTGATAAATCACCGGATATTGTTCCTTGAACAAATCCTCTGCTTGGCTACTACTTCTCTTGATAGCTGAATCCAAATGCAATGGAAAATGCCAAGGGATATTAATCAGCCAAAAGCCAGCCCACTTTGCTTGATAACGCTGAATGTCCCGGCCACGTAGTACCGGCTTGATGAGATCCGCAGAATTAGAGTCTTCTCTAACGAGTCCCTTTTTGGTCTCATCATCAATTATGAAAGCATCATTGCAGCCAGTAGTGATTCCACGATTTATCTTTATCTCCCAATCTTTCAATGGAATCCCTTTAGCCTTCATCTTATTCATAACGCTGTGTTCGGCTTGAGACAGAATACTCCAAGGCTTTTCGCCATCCGGGTGCATCTGTCCCCAAAGACTTTCATCAGGTGGGAAGTCTTTAGCGTCCAGCTTGTCCATATCAACGGCATCGCATGTGGTATTGCCTCTGCCCTCGCGCACGATCAGGATGCTGGTGTCAACAATGGCGTTCTCAAAAACATCCTTACCCGTTTCCAGCAGGCGTAGCGACGTGTGCCTCTCGGAGAAGTAGCGTCGCAGGGCTTTGCCGTATTCCGCCTTGAGCCAGCTATTGGAAGTGATATAGACCAGCAAGCCTTGAGTCGGTCTGAGCAACTGACAGCCACACTCATAGAAAAGCTGATAGATGTCGCCAGTGCGGGCGAACGTTTCATAGCCGATATCCTTGTAGAGCTTGCCCAGTTTGCCGCCGTCTTTCTGTAACTGAATGTATGGCGGATTCCCAATCACCGCGTCAAATCCCTTGGGCACACCGAACATATATTCGGCGTCGAACCAATCCGCTTTCGCGTTCTGGTCATAAGGGTTCCACTGCGCGATTTTGTCCGCAGCGGCAGTGGGCATCCCAATCTGCCTTAATTTCCCTGCCAAAGCTTCCCGTAGTTTCTCATCAACCTTACGGCATCTCAGTTTTACCCGACGATTAGTAGCGTGGAAATGCCGCTCGCGATTGGCGTGTAATTCTCGCTCTAAACGGTGTGCTTCGTCGCTAGCCAAGACTCGTTTACCTAATCCCAACAGCGTATTCGCCGCCACAAACCGCGTCTCCAAATTGGGCAACGGCTGAATGCCAAAGTTGTCATCTTGGTCGCTGTTAGGTTCCTGCTCAATAGCAAGAGAAATGAAGAACCGCAGCTTGGCGATCTGGCAGGCGATGGGCTGAATGTCCACACCAAAAATGCTGTTCTGAATGAGATACAGCTTACGCCCGAAGTCCGAGTCGCGGTAACGCTCAAAAGTATCGCTTATTTCCTTCAATTCGGCCGGGCGTTCCCGGCGATTATGGGTATCAAAAGCATCGGTCGCACGCCGTCCAGCCATTTCCTTTTGCAGCGTTTCCCACTGCTTGTTCTCCGGGTCAAGGCGACGCAGAGCCAGCGTCAGCTTGTGCAGTACCCCCATAGGAAAAGCACCCGAACCCACGGCCGGATCGAGAATCTTGATCCCGGCGATGGCGCGAACGAGACCCTCAGTTTCATCCGCGTCAAAAAGTTCGCTAGCGTCGTTGTAGTCCAGCAGATAATGGAGTCGCTCTCGCCAAAACTTGCTATCGCCATCCGCCGGTTGGATTTTGGCCGCCAACGTCTCCACCAACGCCTCATCCACCATATAATCCACTACCGGCCGCGGCGTATAGTAAGACCCCGTCTGCTTGCGGGCCGTCTCGCGGGTTTCTGGATTGACAGCGGCCAGCAGGTTTTCAAAGACCTTGCCCAACAATTCCGGGTCCAGCGCAACTTCCCGCTCCGCTGGCGTGTTCTCCTCCACTGTGAACTTGTAGTGTTCAAACAGGCGAATTAGCCCTTTATCGTCAAAGAACAGGCGATTGGGAATGGACAGTAGGTTGCGATGACTCGGGTTGTCGGAAAAGCAGTCGATGCGATAGCCGCCGTCGCCGGTTGCCTCTTCACTATCGAGACAGTCAAATAAGCCTCCGTTGATGAAAGGGGTCTGAGCTAACAAATCCAATAGCGCGTCGGGATCGCTGATTTCTTTTTTATGGCGATAGCGAGAAAAATTGCGGTGTGTGGTATTGCTTACCTTGCTAAAACCGCGCTTGCCTATTTCCGTGTTTAGCGTAGCGAAAAACAGGTTTTGCAACACGGCTCGGTAATAGGAATCTCCCGCGTCGCGGTCGTAATTTTTCAGCAGTCGGCTGACCTGCTCCTCAATGAATAGCTCTTCGGCGACCAGCCTTTTCTCTTTGATGAACCAAATAAACAACAGGCGAGTAATGAGGCGGATGACGTGTTCCTCCGGCGGGAGCGTTCGTTTCTGCTTGCTCGGAAAAGTCGCCTCGCGGATAGTGCGCTCGAACCAGCCGAACAGGTCTCGGTAGAACCGGCGGTTCAGTTCCTCGGTGTCCAGTGCGTCCAGCCAAGCAGCTAGCAAGCCGTCAAAATTCGTTGGATGGTCTTTGGTATCCATCCAGCGCAGTCGCTCTTCCAACGCAAGGTCGCCGAGAATGTCTAGATGAGCGCGATGGGGATCGCTCAAGTCTATCTGCCGCACGAGCGCAACGCTGCCGAGCACATCGCGCTCCGGGTTGCGCTTGTTTTCGCGGCGATGGACAAAAGCGAGCGTAAGCAGATCGTTGGCGGTCTTGAATAGGACGACGGTGGGGATGGGAAACCGCTTGTTGATCTCGCGGGTGAACAAGGAGTACTCGCTGCGAGAGTAACTGGTCCCGGTCAACTCCACCGCCACAAAGAGAAAACTCTTGTTGTTGCCTGTATCAAAGCCATTGGTCGTGAGCAGCCTTTGTTGCCCCTTCGCCCCAACCGCGATTTCCTCGTCCGTTAGCTGAAAGACGATATGCGCGGATGCCGCGTTGCTGCGAAACCGCTCGGTCGCCTGCGTCTTGGGACTCGGCGGCAGTGCCGCTAAAAAAGCGTCCACATCGCCGGAAAGCGGAATCCTCTTCGTGCTCTCATAGCGCAAGACATTCAATAGCTCCTGTGCCGCAGCCATAAAGTCGTCCGCTGGCATCGCCGCCAGCGCACCCGCAATTTGGTTTCTGTTCGAGTCTTTCATAGTCTGTTACTCGCTATATGTATCCAAGATGACCAGCCAAGTCAACAGCTTGTACTCTTCTTCGTGATCAGAGGGAACTTCGCCGGCCGCCGGCAACCGACCGCTGCGCCCGGCAACCAGCATTTCCATAGCGCGCTTACTGAACGTGCGCTTGATCGATTCAAGGGCCTTTTTGACGAGCCGATCATAGCGGCTCATATCGGCCCCATCCTGTGTCCGCACGTCGAATAGGTCGCACAGTTCCTCAAGTGCCGAGGAGTGCCCAGTGGCCAAATCGCGCAGGAGGTTGAGGGCCTGCTTGGGTTGGGCAAAAGTCAGGCGCACAGTGCCGTCGTCCAAAACGTAGATCAGGTAGTAACGGCCAAGTGGATTGATCTCGGGCACTCCGCCTTTTTGCGGAAGAACCTCAGACTCGTCGGCAGGACAGTGTTGCAAACAAAAAATGACGCCCGGTTGCGCCAGCGGATTATCGGCTTTGGGCGGCACCGCGGCATAGAGACCGGGATGTGCGGCTTCTAATTCAGCGCGGCGCAACTCGAGAAACTGCAACAGATCGAGCCGGAACTCATCCAGCGAGAAGTCGGACAGCGTGATATGGTCGTCAAAATCCTCCAAGTCGAGGATTTCTTTTTGTAAGCGCTTCAACTGCTGGTTGCGGAACAGAAGATCTTTCGCAATCAGCTCTTCAAGTTGCCCGTCTTCGAGCAGATTATCGGTCTGAGTTGCGGACAGGTCAACCAACGCCATGCGCGCTTCAACGCGGTGCTTCACGTTTAGATAATGATCCAAGTCCTGCACCGGCCAGAAGTTGGTTAAGTGAACGGCTTTGTTGTGCGTACCGATGCGGTCGATGCGCCCGAAACGCTGTATGATGCGCACTGGATTCCAGTGGATGTCGTAGTTAATCAGCAGGTCGCAGTCTTGGAGGTTCTGGCCTTCGGAGATACAGTCCGTAGCAATCAGAACGTCAATTTCCTCGTCCTGCGAGAAGCCGGGACGTTCAGCTCGCTGCTTGGAGATCGGACTGAAGTTGGTGAGAATGTCATCGTAGTCTGCATTACCCAGCGAGGTCTTATTGCCGCCGTCGCCGCAGACCAGCGCCATGTGCGCACCCTGTTTTCGTATGTGTTGAACGAGGTTGGCGTGTAGGTAGCGCGCAGTATCCGCGAATGCCGTGAAGATGAGCACCTTGCGATTTTTCCGTCCATCCTTGGTCGTGGTCGGCTCCCTAAACTTGTCGTCAATGACAGCCCGCAGTTCCGCCAGTTTTGCATCTCGTTCTACGGATATGGCGGTTGCCCCTTTCAGCAGGAATTGAAGCTGTTCCCGGTCGCGGCGAATCGCTGCGCACCATTGGGCAAGGTCAATGTGCCCCAAGTGGAACCTGCGCTTTCCTCCCACCGTAAAGTCGCTGTCTTCGAGGTCGGGATCGTCGAGGTCGCCCGGCATCACAGTGTCGTAATCGACTTCTGGATTCTCTTCTATATGTCGTTCAAAGCTTTGGATTCTTTTCTCTAGTTCGTCGATCTTCTCTATTGTTCTCGATAGCGTCAGGCGGAATGAATCCACCGAACTTTCTAGCCGCTTGAGCAGATTGACCTTCATCATGCTAATGAGAATTTTCTCGCGGCCTTCCTGAGTAAATCCCCCCATGATTTCGTCTTGGTAGCTTTTCTTGATAGCGTCAGGAAGGTCTGAACTCAGGTGATGCGTTGGATGGTAGAGGGCCAGCGTTAGCTTATTGATTTCATCGTCCAACTGCTCAAAAGACAAATACCCCTCCTCGCGGTCAATCGGCGGATGGATTGAGCGCGGGGGAGGCCGGTCCGGGAATCCACCGAGCGCGGCCATTTCCTTCTCGTAATACCGCTGAATCTGTTTGCGGGACCGGGCGATACTTAGGCCGTCCAATAGTTTAAAAAAGTCTCCGCCAATCGCTTGCAGTAGATCGTGATTACGGCGTTTCGCGGGCGGTTGATTTGCCCACGCCGTAAAATGCGCCTGAGCTTTGCGATTCGTCTCCTTGACGGATTGAATTTCTAGGTTGCGGTGGAAGGCGGCATCGGCTACTGGATCCCGCGATACATCGCCGCCCGCAATGAAGGAGATTTGATTGCGCAGGTCGGAAAGCTCGTTATTCACCGGGGTCGCCGAAATCAGCAGAACCTTTGTTCTAATCCCCTTGTTGACAATTTCTTCAACGAGTTTCTCGTATCGCGTCTGCTTGGGTTTATCCCCCGGCGTTTGCCGCGCTCGGTTGTTGTTGCGGAAGTTGTGCGATTCGTCGATGACCAAGAGGTCGTAGTTGCCCCAGTTCATCGTAGCGAGGTCAATGCCATCTACATCCCCTCGTTCCCGGGAGAGATCGGTGTGGGACAGCACGTCGTAGCGGAATCTATCCTCGACAAAAGGATTCAGGTTGCTGTTGTTGCGGTAGAGGATCCAGTTCAGGCGCAATTTCTTGGGACAAAGTACTAACACCCGCTCGTTCTTGAGTTCAAAATACTTGATCACCGCGAGGGCTGTGAAGGTTTTGCCAAGGCCCACACTATCGGCAAGAACACAACCGTTAAACTCCCGAATTTTGTTGATCGCTGCCTTGGCACCATCCTTCTGGAAGGAGTAAAGTGCTTTCCAGATGTTCATGTCCGGTAGCGCCAAGCGGTCCAATTCGGTTTCGGCGTCTCTTTCGCCATCTACGAAGTCTCGAAAAAGGTGGAAGAGCGTCAGGTAGTAGATAAATTCGGGCGCTTGATTGTCGTAGAGACGGGCCAATTCGCGGAGCACTTGTGCTCTAACATCTTCGGTACGCTTATCACAGGACCACCAATCATTGAACCACGCTAGCAGGTCTTGGCGATCGCGGTCGCTATCAACGACGAGGTTGAGCTCAATGTTGTTGCCGCGTTCACCAAGGCCAAGGCCCGGAACAGTAAAATTCGAGCTTCCAAGAAGAGCATGGGCTACCTCGCCATTCTGGACGTGATACATCTTCCCGTGCAACAGACCCGCTTGCCGCACGGATCGGATATCGACCTTTTCGTTTATCCAATCAGCACACTCTTTAGCGAGTTTTCGCTGCGACAGTTGATTTTCTAGCTTGAGCCCCTGCTCACTGAGGCTGTATTCCCTCGTCGCTTTCAGGTCCTTGTCGAGGCGACCTAAAAACTTCGGCTCCCCAAAGAGAAAACGCAGGTGGTCGATCTGATCCAGCTTTTTCTGCAATGCACGGTACGCCTGCATCGAAAAGTATGCAGAAACAACAGATAGCTCTGTATCTTGTCTGAGCAGGCCGGCGAGATAGTCTCCGGCACTGCCTCTGGAGTAGTTATCGCGCAATCCGCTTTGATAATTCATTTCAAGCCGCCAGAATCTTCTCGTACACCTCCATCCGCTCACCTTCGCACTCTTCAGGATCGGCTAACTTGAGCCAGACCGCCTGATCCTTTTTGCCGGCGGCAACGTGCTGTACGGCTCCCGCTTCTTCGGGCTTGAGTCCGCTCCAAATCACCTCGCCGTCCTGCAAAAAGACGTACTGGCCAGCGTGGGCGTCCCAAATCCGCTCGCAGTGGTCGCGGTAAAAAAGCGCCTGCTCGCTGGCCGTCTGTCGCAGCCGTGCGATCTGCTCCGGCGGCTCAGCTTCCGCCGAGTCAAATTCAGCTACCGGCGGCGTCAGGCCCTCCGCAGCAAAGTCGATTTCGTCCAAATCTACCGTGCCGAAGCCGTGCTCGGCCGCCACCGCCACCGGGCTGCGGTCGCGGCGGAAGGGCGGCGTCGGCCAATCGAGCCGGGGGTCCGTGCCCATCAGGTACGACCCACAAGCGTCAGTGGCGATGACGTGATCACCCGCGACCAAGCAGTCGGCGATCCGCCCCTCGCCACCCCACTCCCTGCGAGCCTGACCGGTCAGTCCGTCGATAATGTTGAGACAAGGTTGGGCAATCAGTCCTAAATCGGGCAGGACATACGAGAGACGGATGACGTGATGGAAGTACGTGCGCAAGCGGCCATGCGGCGGGATTGGCGGCAGGCCGAAGAGGTTTTTCAGGCACAGGGTAATGCCCATAAAACCGTGGTTTTTCATCTTGGCCAGCGAGACGAAGGCGTCGGCCTCGCCCAAAGCGGCGGAAAGCTGGTACTCGGAAAACATGATCCCACCGTTAGGCACCTTGTAGCGCTCAAAGGGCGGATCGCCAGCCTCGACGTATTCGACGCCAAATTCCTCCAAGATATGCCCGGCGTTGAAATCGTCACCTGGGCGCTCGCCCGGCGGCGCAGCACTGGTGTCGAGCGCGAAAATCTCCGCGTCGCTGCGCTCCCGCAACAGCCGCAGCACCGCCCGCATCACGTCGTCATCTACCAATTCCTGCCGCCGCCCGCCGATCCGGCGGATACTATTGGTCCGCATCTGCATGTTGATCTTGATGCCGATCCGCCGCGCCTTTTCGATCTTGGCCCACGACCGCTGCAACGGCGCAGTGATTTCCGCTAGCTGGTCGTAGATTTCATCCGGCGACGCTTGGTGGCTACAGTGGGTCGCACGGACTGTGTAGTCTTTCTGATTGCTCATGGCTCCTCCCGCTTGTGAATGGACTTGGACAAATTGCACATCAAGCCGCCGATTGACAAGAATTGGCGACACTCTTTATGTACTTACTAAAGTTCAACCTCCGCTCTTGCTCTACCAAGGACTAGCCGTGCCCAATCTCCGCCTGCAACTTCCCCATGCCTTTCTTGGCCTCCTGTTCGCCGTTTCCAGCGCCTACCCAGCCGACTGGCCCTCTTGGCGCGGCCCAGCGCAAAACGGCGTCTCCGAAGAGACCGGCCTCGTCGCATCCTGGTCGCCGGTCTGGCACGCCGAATTCACCAGCCGCTCGACCCCCATCGTCCTCGACGGACGAGTATTCGTCATCGGTCGCCGCGGCGAGGACATCGCGGAAGAGGGCGTTGTGGCCGCCTTTGACGCCCAAGACGGCACCCTGCTCTGGGAACACGCCTACAACATCTTCCACACCACCATCCCCTTCAATCGCGTCGGCTGGGCCAGCCTCGCCGGCGACCCAGAGACCGGCTATGTCTATGCCCACACGGTCAGCGGACTGTTCTTTTGCTTTGACCGCGACGGCAAGGTAATATGGTCGCGCTCGCTGACCGAGGAATTCGGGCGCATCTCCGGCTACGGCGGCCGCGTCCACACGCCCGTCGTCGATGAAGACCTCGTCATCATCAGCTATCTCAGCTCCAATTGGGGCCAGCACACGCCGGGCCGCCATCGCTACTTCGCCTTTGACAAGCGCAGCGGCGCAGTCGTCTGGATCGCCACCCCGGGGGGCCGGCCGCTCGACACCACGTACTCAGTCCCCGTCGTCGCCACCATCAACGGCGTCCGCCTGCTCATCGGCGGCAACGCCGACGGCGCCATCTATGCCATGAAAATCCGCACCGGCGAGACGGTGTGGGGCTTCAAGCTGAGTCGGCGCGGCATCAACTCTTCGGTCGTCGTCGCGGGCGACAAGGTGTACGCAGCCCACAGCGAGGAAAACCTCGACAACACCGCCCTCGGCCGCGTCGTGTGCATCGACGCCACGGGCCAAGGCGACGTTGCGAACACCCACGAGGTCTGGCGCTACGATGGCGTCTTCGCCGGTTACAGTAGCCCGGTCGTCCACGACGGCCGCTTGTACCTCATCGACAACTCGGCCAACATCCACGCACTCGACGCCGAGACCGGCCAAGTCCACTGGGTCCACAACATCGGCACCGTCGGCAAGGGATCGCCTGTGCTGGCCGACGGCCGGCTCTACGCGCCAGAGGTCAACGGCCGCTTTGTCATCGTCGCCCCTGACAGCACCGCCGCCGAGACCCTCGACCTCGCCGAGATTGCCATGCCCGACGGACGCCCGGCCGAACTGTTCGGCTCGCCTGCCGTAGCCTACGGCCACATCTACCTTGCCACCGAAGCGGGCGTTTACTGCCTCGGCGATCCAGCGGCGAGGTTCGAGGTCGCCGCGACCGCAGCGAGCTACCCACGCGCGCAAGCTGCCCCAAGCGCAACACCGGCGCACCTGCAAATCATTCCCGCCGAAGTCGTAGCTCAGCCCGGGGCCCGCGTGCTGTTCCGCGCCCGAACCTTCGACGCAGACGGCCGCCTAATTGGCCCGGCCTCAGCCGAATGGACACTCGCCGGTCCAGTTGGCCAACTCGACGGCAATACGCTTGTCCTCGCAGACGCACCGAGCGGTGGCAAAATCGTCGCCAGCGCCGGCGAATTGACTGCCGAGGCGCGCATCGCCGTGCTGCCGCCGCCAACCTACAGCGAAGACTTCGAGGGTTTCACCGTTGACGCCTCGCCAGCTTGGATCGGCACAGGCACCAAATTCAAGGTGCGCGAAATGGAAGGCAACAAGGTGTTGGTCAAGCCACCCGCCGCCCGCGGCCTGCACCGCGCCAACACCTACCTCGGTGCGCCCACCATGACCGGCTACACCATC
The DNA here is from genome assembly GCA_965200315.1 of Candidatus Latescibacterota bacterium. GTDB lineage: Bacteria > Latescibacterota > UBA2968 > UBA8231 > UBA8231. The sequence goes on along the minus strand of OZ241362.1, from coordinate 5,105,229 downwards.
CAAGCCGACCTGCTCGGCACCAAGAAGCGCCGCGCCGTCCCCGACATGGGCCTGATCGCCAATCGCTACACCCTTGACCTGATGGGCTACCATCAGCAGTTGCAGATTCGCACTTGGGCCGCCGAGCTGCGGATGGCCAAAACCGTGCCCTTTGCTTGGGAAACCGGCGTCTGGTACACCGTGAAGATCCAGGTGGAACTCAAAGGCGATATGGCCTACATCCGCGGCAAGGTCTGGCCCCGCGACGAGCCAGAGCCAGCCGCGTGGAGCATCCAAGCGGTCGATCCCCTGCCCAACCGCAGCGGCAGCCCCGGACTCTACGGCTATTCTCCCGCTGAAATCTACTACGACAACCTGAAAGTTTGGTGATGACTATCGCTATTTGCCTCATCCTCGCCCTAACCGCCTCCGTCAGTGCCCAAACCGCCATGTGGGGCGGCTCGCCCGGGCGCAACCAAGTCTCGGACGAGCAAAACCTACCCACCACTTGGGACACCGCCAGCGGCACAAACGTCAAGTGGCGCGCCACGCTCGGCTCGCAGACTTACGCCGGCCCCCTGATCGCCGGCGACAAAATTTTCGTCGGCACCAACAACCAAGCCGAGCGCGACCCCAACCACAAGGGCGACCGCGGCGTGGTGATGGCCTTTTCCTTAGAGGACGGTGCTTTCCTGTGGCAAATCGCCCATCCCAAGCTGCCGGCTGGCCGCGTCAACGACTGGCCGCAACAGGGCGTCTGTTCCACCCCTTATATCGAAGGCGACCGCCTCTACTATGTCTCCAACCGCGCCGAAGTCGTCTGTCTCGACACCGAAGGCTTCCGCGATGGCGAGAACGACGGCCCCATCGCCGACGAAGCCGCCACCGCGCCCACCAACGCGGATCTCATCTGGAAATTCGACATGATCGCCGAGCTGGACGTCTTCCCCCACAACCTCGCCACCAGCTCGCCGCTGGGCGTCGATGGCCGGCTCTTCGCCCTAACCAGCAACGGCGTGGACGAGGGCCACGTCCACATCCCGGCCCCCTTTGCCCCCAGCTTCATCGCCCTCGACATGCAGACCGGCAGCCTCCTCTGGGACAGCGCCCTGCCCGGTGACCAGATTCTGCACGGCCAGTGGTCCAACCCCGCCTACGGCGAGGCCGGTGGCCGCAAGCAGGTAATTTTCCCCGGCGGCGACGGCTGGGTCTATGCCTTCGCGCCCGACACCGGCGCACTACTGTGGAAATTCGACTGCAACCCCAAGGGTTCGGTCTGGGAATTAGGTGGCCGCGGCACCCGCAACAACCTCGTCTCCACGCCCGTCTTCCACGACGGCATAGTCTATATCGGCGTTGGCCAAGACCCCGAGCACGGCGAAGGCGAGGGCCACCTGTGGGCCATCGACGCCAGCGGCAGCGGCGACATCACCGCGACGGGCGCAATCTGGCACTTCGGCGACAAAAACTACAACCGCACCATCTCCACAGTCGCCATCGCCGATGGCCTGCTCTACGCCGCCGACCTGAGCGGCTTCGTCTATTGCCTCGACGCCCAAACCGGCACCCACCACTGGACCCACGACACGTTCGCCGCGATCTGGGGCTCGCCCTTTGTCGCCGACGGCAAGGTCTATATCGGCGACGAGGACGGCGACGTCGATATACTCAAGGCCGGCACAACGCTCGAATTACTCCACGAAACCAATCTGGGCAGCGCCGTGTACACCACTCCGGTCGCCCGCGACGGCGTCCTCTACATCGCCTCGCGCAACACCCTCTTCGCCATCGCGGAAGAAAGCCAATGAGCGCGGACAAAATCGCCGCTGCCCGCGACGACCTCGACGCTCACGTCCGCGCCATCGTCGAGTGGCACTTCAGCCCCGAGACTGGCTGCCCGTTTTGGCTTTCCTACGCACAGCGGCTCGACTTCGACCCACGCGAGCAAATCCGCTCCTACGCCGACTTGGCCCTGCTCGGCCACTTTGAGGACGAGTGGCTGCGCGGCGGCCCGGTGCGCCAGTGGGTGCCCAAAGCCTACGCCGACGAGCCGATCTACGTCTTCGAGACCGGCGGCTCGACCGGCTTGCCCAAATACCGCATCAACATCCGCGACTTCCACACCGACTACGCGCTCTACAGCGAAAGTTTGTCCGAAGAGGGTTTTCCCAAAGGGGCCGACTGGCTGATGCTGGGGCCTTCGGGGCCGCGCCGCTTGCGCCTCGCCATCGAGTACCTCGCCCAGCTACGCGGTGGCTTGTGCTTTATGGTGGATCTCGACCCGCGCTGGGTCAACGAACTCATCCGCGCCGGCCAGATGCGCGAGTTGGAAGACTACAAAGCCCATGTCGTCGATCAGGCACTCAAAATTCTCAAGGCCCACGACAACGTACAGTGCGTCTTCACCACCCCCCGGCTCCTCGAAGCGCTCTGCGAAAAAGTCTCCCTGCTCAAGCTCGGCATTAAGGGCATCTTCTGCGGCGGCACGGAAATGAACGCCCAGTTCCACCGCTTCGCCCGCGAGGAGTTGGTGCCCGGCCTCGCCTTTGTGCCCACCTACGGCAACACCTTGATGGGCCTGGCCTGCCCCAAGCCCTTTGACCCGGCCGACGAGTACGCCATCACTTACTACCCGCCGCAGCCGCGCGCCGTCATCGAACTAGTTGATCCCCAAGCCCCCGCGCGCAAGGTCGGCTACGGCGAGACCGGCCAAGTCATGCTCACGACCCTGACCAAGGAGTTTTTCATGCCCCGCTTCCTCGAACGCGACGAGGCCGAACGCACCGCGCCGATCGACGTGTATCCTTGGGATGGGGTTAAAAATTTGCGCTTGCTGACTGAGTTGCAGGAGTCTGTGGTGGTGGGGGTGTACTGAGGCGTGTACTCTATGATGAAGTCATATCGAGAGGGATGCGCAATGGATTATCAAGAGTTTTTGTGAAAGCTCTAATACTCGTCGATATCGGGCTTTTGTCTGCACCATTCTTAAATTTCAAACTATACCACTACAACAACACGACACCAGTAGCTGAGCAGGTAAATAGCCAATCCCACCTGCCACTGTAGCCATTCCTGACCGGGTGTAAGTGATAAGAAACATTGGATATATCACTGGGGTTAGAAATTCTTCTTGAAGAGAGATAGTTATGAGTATTGAATTGGATCAAGAAAGGCTGTCGCAAGCCAAGATGTTGGGATGGCAGTAACTATCGAAAAATTGCTAAGGATTTTGGCATTGAGAGTCAGAGTTTGCGTGATGTGTTTACTAAAATTCTCTGGCAGGCTTTAGACGTTCTGGCTCACTTCACTCTTCTTGTGGAGAGCGGCCGAATTTCACCTGAAGCCATTGGACAGAATAAAGCAGCAGAAGGTTACAAGAAAGGAGTAGGTAAAAGTGGCCAGAGTTCAGTTAGTGATCCCCGACGAAGACCGTGCTCGCTTCGTTCATCAGGCGCGGAGCGAGGGCATGACCTTGAGCGCGTGGCTCAGGGCCGCCGCCCGCCGACAGCTCGAAGAACAGCAGCAATCCCACCCCTTTGAATTCCCAACCGACCTTGAAGAGTTCTTCAGCGCCTGCGACGCATTGGAAGGCCCAAAGCGAGAACCGGATTGGCAAGAGCACTTGGCCGTCATCGGCGAATCGCGCAAACGAGACGCATCCTCCCGATGAGTTGGGATATCCCGTTGTACTGTAGCTTTCTCGAGCGCATTGATCGGCCTTCCATCGATCATAACCAGCCGATACTCTGCTGCGCCACCACCGTAAAAACCGCGCAGTGTTGCCAACGGGTCGCGCCCCAGCCCATCGCGGTGCAAAAACGAAATTCCCGGCAACGTCTCCAGTGCAGCGGCGAGGTTTTTTAGTGGCAGAAACTCCAGTTCAGCACCGGTACGCACCGACACCTCAGCAGTAGATGCAAAAAGCGAGTTTTCCATCCGCTCCGCAGTAACAACAGTTTCTTCGCGTTGATGAATCCTGTCAGAATCGTCTTGTGCAGCCGCGCGGTCTAGGAATTGATTCGCGAGATGGCAGCTAAGACGACTAACCTGAAACGCATAGTAAACATAAATGCGAACCCTCTGGCAGAGCGTCGCCCCGTTCCCAGTATAATTCGATCTGAAAACGACACCTTTTCCGCTACCCCAAACTCTTGCAGATTATAGATTGCAGATCGCAAAGACTCACTCCAACTCTAACCCCAAATCCAAACTCATGCACCTACCCATCCTCCGCGCCGGCCAGCCCTACACCAGCCTCGACCGCCTCGCTGTCGCCCACATCGCCACCGGCCAACCTCTCGCGCAAGTCAGCCAAGCCAACCGCGGCCTGATCGCCCGCGACTTGGCTGCCCAAGAGCGCAACCGCCAAGCACTGCAAGCCCTCACCGTCGCCGAGTTGGTCGCCATCTGCCAACGGGCCGCGGACCTCTTCTTGCGCGCCGAACTGCCTTTAGGCGACGACAGCCAAACCCCGGACGACTACGTCGCGCAAGTCTCGGCCACCACCGGCCTGCCGCAGTCGCTTGCCCGCGCCAACATGGACAAAATCCACCGCGTCGGCCGCGAAATGCCCGCCGTGCTCAGCGGCCTGACCCGAGGTTTGGACTTGACCATTCTCGACGACGGCCCAAGTCCGCTCCACTTCGCGTCCCACGCCCAAGCCCTCGGCTGCATCCTGCCCAGCAACTCACCCGGCGTCCACGCGCTGTGGCTGCCAGCCATCCCACTCAAAATCCCGCTAGTGCTCAAGCCAGGCCGCGAAGAGCCGTGGACGCCCTACCGCATCGCCCAATCCCTGATCGCAGCCGGCTGTCCACCCCAAGCCCTGAGCTACTACCCGACCGACCACGGCGGCAGCACCGAAATCCTGCTCCGCTGCGATCGCTCGCTACTATTCGGCGGCGGTCCTACCGTCGCCCCTTGGCGCGACGACCCTCGCGTCCAACTACACGGACCAGGGCGCAGCAAGATCATCATCGGCGCAGACAAAATCGACCAGTGGGAGCACTACCTCGACCTCATGGTCGCCTCAATCGCTTCCAATGGGGGCCGCTCCTGCCTCAATGCTTCTGGCATCTGGGTGCCCGCCCACGGTGGTGCCATCGCCGCCGCCCTCGGCGAACGCCTGAGCCAAATCCAAGCCCGCCCCCTCGACGACCCCCAAGCCCAAATCGCCGCCTTCTCCAACCCCTCAGTAGCACACCAGGTCTCATCCCTAATCGACTCCCAACTCGGTGCCGCGACAGACACGGCCAGAGACCAAGGCGAACGCATCGCCGAGACCGGCGGCTGCACCTTCCTCAACCCAACCTTAATCCACGCCCCCGACTGGCAACACCCACTCGCCAACACCGAATACCTCTTCCCCTTCGCCGCGGTCGTCGAAATCCCGCCAGAAGAAGTAGTCGCGCAAATCGGCCCGACGCTGGTAGCCACCGCCCTCACCGCGGACGAGCACCTAACGCGCCAACTGCTCGCCGCGCCCCACATTGAACGCCTCAACCTCGGCCCGATCCCCACCCACCAAATAGCCTGGGACCAGCCGCACGAGGGCAATCTCTTCGACTTCCTCTACCAGCAGCGCGCCTTGCAGCGCCGGGCCGGATGACTCCCTTCGACTTTGATCCGTCTATCCGCGTAGTCTTTGGCGCCGGAACCCTCGATCAGCTAGGCGACTTGGCCAAGGCATTGGCCGGCCCCCACGCCCTGCTCGTAACCGACCCCGGCCTCGTCCAAGCCGGCCTCGCCGAACAGGCCCACCACGCGCTACAAAATGCCGGCTTAACGACGACTATTTTCTCCGCCGTAGGAGAAAACCCCACCACCAAACACGTAGCCGCTGGCGTCCGCCACGCCCGCGCCCACGGCCCCATTGATCTAATCGTCGCCTTGGGCGGCGGCAGCGCGATGGACTGCGCCAAGGGCATCAATTTCCTGCTGACCAACGGCGGCCAAATGCAGGATTACCAAGGCTACAGCAAAGCCCCCCTGCCCATGCTCCCCTCCATCGGCGTTCCGACCACAGCCGGAACGGGCAGCGAGGCCCAATCCTACGCCCTAATTACCTGCGGCGACACAGGGGCCAAAATGGCCTGCGGCGACCGCAAAGCGCGTTTCCACATCGCCATCCTCGACCCAGATGTACTGGCCAGCGTCCCCCAGCGCGTCCGCACCGACGCCGGTATCGACGCCCTCGCCCACGCCGTCGAAAGCTACGTCTCCACCCGCCGGACGCCGCTGTCGCAAATGTTCGCCCGCCAAGCTTGGCGGCTGTTAGCACCCCACTACGGGAAAGACGACGACGCCATGCTTTTAGGTGCTCACCTAGCCGGCACGGCCATCGAAAACTCCATGCTCGGTGCCGCCCACGCCACCGCCAACCCGCTCACCGCCCGCTACCCGCTCACCCACGGTCGCGCCGTGGCCCTGATGCTGCCGCACGTAATTCGCTTGAATGGCCAAGTGGTGGACGGTCTATACGGCGAACTGTGCGCGGACATCCAGCTCAAGGGCAGTGCCCGCGCACTCGCCGCCCATCTCGAAGAACTGTGTGCTGTAGCCGGGCTACCGCGCCGACTCGCCGCTTGTCAGGTCGCCGCAAGCGATTTACCCATCATGGCCCGAGAAGCGGCCGGGCAGTGGACCGGCACCTTCAACCCGCTTCCTTTGCAAGAAGCGGACTTCCTGCGGCTATACGAGACGGCGTTTTGATGGGAGGAAAAGGATGAATGTGAGACGACTGCTAGAGCTATTGAGCCTTCTCGCGGGGCAGGGGTATCAGGTCAGGCGGGCGCGCATCGGCTGGAGGCTTCTCTCGAAGGGATTGAGAACCAGCCCCAACTCCTCCAGCGTCACCACCCCGAGCAGAGCATCGTCGCGCGCCTCGCCCAGGATGACCGGGGTGTGCCCCTTACCCTGCGGAAGCTCGATCCAACACTCGGATATGCCACGGCTGACCCTTGTGCCGTCGGCCAAGATGAAGTCCATCTCTCTAGTAGGCTGTAGCCTCAGCGACTGCCACACCTGCTGAGGAAGCAGCGTGTAAGTGGCCCCGCTATCAACCAAGAAGCTGACCGACTCTTCTGTCCCGTCGTTTCGGACCGTGCCTTCTATATATGTAATTCCCAACCAACTTGCTCCCTGTTACAGGCCGAATGCCTCGTTAAAAAAATTAAAAAGGGCCTTTGGAGCTAGCTCTGTCAAGCGATGGAAAGGCTATGCCACTCTACTTCTTATTCTTACTCCTAGTCACCGCGGCCGCCGCCGACTGGAACACCTTCCGCGGAAATCCCCAACTCACCGGCGTCGCCACTGCCAATCTCGCCCCGCCCCTAACGCGACTGTGGGCCTACCCCACCCAAGACGCCATCGAATCCACCGCTGCCATCCACGAGAGCACGGTGTACGTCGGCTCGCTCGACGGCCAACTCTACGCACTCAACTTGCACACCGGCACGCTAGTATGGCAGTACCAAGCCGACGGCGAGATCAAGTCCTCCCCCACCGTTGCCGACAGCACCGTGTACTTCGGTGACGAAGCCGGCACCTTGCACGCCGTCGCTATCCAAAGCGGTCAGTGCCGCTGGACCTTCGCCGCCGACGCTGGCATCATCTCCTCGGCCAACTACACAGGCGGCCGTCTCTACTTCGGCAGCTACGACCAGCACCTGTACTGCCTCGACGCAAGCACCGGGACCCTGATTTGGAAAATCGCTACAGAGGGGTATATTCACAGTACGCCGGCGCTGTATGAAAATCGCGTCGCCGTAGCTGGTTGCGACGGATACCTGCGTCTTTTGAATGTCGCCGACGGCACGCAGCACCAGCCACTTGAGCTAGGCGGGTACGTAGCATCTAGCACCGCCATCCACGCGGGACGCGCCTATCTAGGCACCTTTGGTAACGAAGTACTAAGCATCTCTTTGGACTCAGGAGAAATCCGCTGGCGCTATGCTCACGCAGTGCGGAAATTCCCGTTTTACTCGTCGCCGGCTGTTGCCGACCAAGCAGTCGTCATCGGCGGCCGAGACAAGCTAGTACACGCTCTCGACCCGCAAACAGGCCAACCCTTGTGGACTTTTGCCGCGGGAGCGCGGGTGGATTCTTCGCCGGTCATCGCCGGTGATTATATTTACATAGGTACCCATGCGCTCATCGCCCTCGCGCTCGCATCGGGCGCGGAAGCCTGGCGCTTTGAAACGGGCGCGGCCCTTGCCGCTTCGCCGGCCATCGCCGCCGACCATCTCGTCATCGGAGCTACCGACGGCGTACTGTATTGTTTTGCAAAAGAAGTCAAACCATGAGTGATGAAACTGTACCTAACATTTCGATCCAAAAGTCCCAACCCGGCAGCGACCCCGCTACTACCCGCGCCGACCGCACCGAAACCGAGGTCGGCAGCGTCTTCGTCTCCAACTACCCAGCCTATTCGTTTTGGGGCGAGGAGGACGTGCCACAAGCACACCGCGCACTCGCTGACTCGCCGCGACCCAACACCCAACTCGGCCTTTACCTTCACATCCCCTTCTGCCGCAGGCGCTGCAAGTTTTGCTACTTCCGAGTTTACACGGACAAAAACAGCCAGCAAATCCAGATCTACCTCGACGCCCTCGCCCGCGAGGTGGAACACTACGCCCAACAGCCAGCAGTCAAAGACCGGCCCCTGCACTTTATCTACTTTGGCGGCGGCACCCCTTCTTACATCAGTTCGCGGCATCTCCGGGCCCTGGTATCGCGCCTCAAAGACGCCATGCCCTCAGATCACGCCGACGAAATCGCCTTTGAGTGCGAGCCTGGCACCCTAACCCAAGCCAAATTGGAAGCCATCCGCGACATCGGCGTCACCCGCCTTAGCCTCGGAATCGAAAACCTCGACGACGAGATTCTGCGCCACAATGGCCGCGCCCACGTCAGCAAGGAAATCTACCAAGTAGTGCCTTGGATCGCGGCGCTCGACTTCGATCAGGTCAACGTCGATCTGATTGCCGGTATGGTCGGCGAGGCGTGGCCGAGCTGGCGTCAGACCGTGCAGCAGACCATCGAACTCGATCCCGACAGCGTCACCGTCTATCAGATGGAGCTGCCCTACAATACGGTCTATTCCAAAGACCTACTCGCTGGCGACGGCGAGTCGCTGGCCTTGGCCGACTGGAAGACCAAGCGCGCTTGGCACGCCTACGCCTTCGAGCAACTATCCGCCGCCGGATACGTGCGTTCGAGCGCCTATACCATGCAGAAAGGGCCCGACGCCCGCTTCGCGTACCGCGACGCCGTGTGGACCGGCCAAGACATGATCGGCGCCGGCGTCGCCTCCTTCTCGCACCTGAGCGGCGTCCACTACCAGAACGCGCCCCAATGGGATGATTATCTCGATGCCATCCACCGCGGCGACCTCCCCATCCACCGCGCCTTCGCCACCAACCGCGAAGAGCAACTTATCCGCGAAGTGATCCTGCAACTCAAATTGGGTGCGCTGGATTCCGCGTATTTTCGCACCAAATTCGGAGTCGATATCGTCGCCCACTTCGCCACAGCACTCAGCGGCCTGCGCGACGAGGGCATGCTCCAATTCGACGCGAACTCGGTCGCCTTAACTGACGAAGGCCTCATGCGCGTCGATCAACTTCTGCCCGATTTTTACCAAGCCCAATACCGCAACGTGCGCTATACCTGAGTAGGAGGTACCATTGAAAAGCGCGATCTCACTTTTGCTGTTCCTGACCGCTGTTGCACAGGCGGCCGACTGGCCTCAGTGGCGCGGCCCCCAGCGCGACGGCATCTCCAGCGAAACCGACCTCTTCACCACCGAGCAGCCTTTTGCAGAAGCGTGGCGCGTCCCGCTTGGCAATGGCTTCTCCGGCATCGCCGTTGCCGACGGCCGGCTCTTCACCATGTTCGCCCAAGGCGACGACGAGTTCGTCATCTGCCTCGATGACCAAACCGGCGCAGAACTCTGGCGTCACCGCACCGGCCCTTACTACAAGGAAACCCAAGGCGGCGACGGTCCGCGCTCCACGCCCACCGTCGAGAGCGAAGTCGTCTATGTACTCGGTGCCACCGGCAAGCTGTTCGCACTCGCAGCCGCGAGTGGTGAGCCGATCTGGGAAAAGGATTTGGTCGCCGAGTTCAGCAGCCAAGTGCCTAGGTGGGGGTTTAGTACCTCCCCGCTTGTAGAGGGCGACCTACTCCTAGTCGAAGCAGGCGGCCACAACGGCAACTTCGTCGTCGATATGGCCATCGACCGCACAACCGAGGTCACCGCCGTAGCCCTCGACAAGAACACCGGCGCAACCGCTTGGACCGCCCTCAACGAAAAGATGAGCTATTCATCGCCCATCGCCTTCACCGCAGCCGGCACCCGCCAACTCGCCTACTTCACGGCTTATTCGCTTACCGGCCTAGCGCCGGAAGACGGCCGCATTTACTGGCGCTACCCCTGGAAGACCCGCTACGACGTCAGCGCGGCGACCCCAGTTTTCATCGCGCCCGACCGACTTTTCATCTCCACCGGCGACGGCAACGGCGGCGCAGTCTTGCAAATCAAGAGCGACGGCGACAGCCTCGCCGTCGAGCAGGTCTGGCAAAACAAAAAGATGAAAAACCACTTTGGCACCTCGATCCTCTACGAGAATCATCTCTACGGCTTTGACAACTCGATCCTCAAGTGCCTCGATGCCGAGACCGGCGCGGAAAAGTGGAAGACCCGAGGCTACGGCAAAGGCTCCCTGATCGTCGCCGACAGCCACCTCATCCTGTTGGGTGAACAAGGCAATCTCGGCCTAGCCGAAGCCACGCCGGAAGGCTTTGTCGAAAAGGCCAGCTACCCAGCCTTCAACAGCCGCTGCTGGACGGCCCCTTCGCTGGCCAATGGCCGCCTCTACATGCGCGACGAAAGCGAGATCATCTGTCTCAAAGTGCAAGGAATAGCCCAATGAGCATCACACGCAGCGCCCTGTTAGCCCTCGCCTTATCCGCCTTGCCAACCTTGGCCCAAGACTGGTCGCGCTGGCAAGGGGCGGGCTGGCCGCAATGGCTCGGCCCCGACCGCAACGGCATCTCGCCAGAAACCGGCCTATTCGGCGACGAGCCGTCATTTGAAGAATCTTGGCGCATCCAAGGCGGCAAGGGCTTTTCCGGCCTGTCCATCGTCGGCAATCGCATCTATACGATGTACATCCACAGCGGGGATGAATACGCAGTCTGCCTCGACGCCAGCAATGGCCAAGTGCTGTGGCGCACCCGCACTGACGGTATGTTAATGGAACGGCAAGGCGGCGACGGCCCGCGTGCCACCCCCACTGTGGACGACGGGATGGTCTATGTCTCTAGCGCCTATGGCAAACTCTACGCACTCGACAGCCAAACCGGAGCGCAACAATGGAGCCACGACCTAGTAAGCGAATTCGGCAGCAAGAAGGCCCGCTGGGGCTTTTGCCCGTCGCCCCTAGTCGCAGGAGACCTAGTCCTAATCGAAGCCGGCGGTAGGGGCGGTCATTCGCTGATAGCCTTTGACAAAAAAAGTGGCGACGTCGCCTGGAAAACCGGCAGCGACAAACTGGGCTATTCCTCTCCCATCACCACCACCATCGGCCAAACGCGCCAAGCGGTGTTTTTCACCGGCAACGGGCTAATCTCGGTCGCGCCGCAACACGGCCAAGTGCTGTGGAAACACCCTTGGACGACTAGGCACGAAGTCAACGCCGCCACCCCGGTCTTCATCCCGCCCAACCGCTTCTTTATATCCTCCGGCTACGGCACGGGTGCCAGTGTGGTGGAGGTCTCCGCCACAGATGGGCGCTATGCGGTGGCAGAGGTCTGGCGCAACAAAGAGATGGAAAATCACTTCGCCACCTCCATCTACTATGAGGGGCATCTCTACGGTTTTGACGGCTCGATCCTCAAGTGCCTCGACGCCGAGACCGGCGCGGAAAAGTGGAAGGCTCGGGGCTACGGCAAGGGCACCTTGCTCGCGGCCGACGACCACCTCGTCATCTTGGGCGAACGCGGCAATCTCGGCCTAGCCGAAGCTACGCCCGCAGGCTTCGTCGAAAAGGCGAACACCCAAATCCTCCACAGCAAATGCTGGACGGCCCCCTCACTCGCCGATGGCCGGCTGTACCTCCGAGATGATAAGGAAATCGTCTGCCTCACTATACAAGGAACGGCCCAGTGAGCACCTTAGGCACCGCCCTGTTCGCCCTCGTCTTAGGCACCCTGCCGGCCTTGGCCCAAAATTGGTCGCACTGGCAATGGACGGGCTGGCCGCAATGGCTCGGCCCCCACCGCAATGGCATATCGTCAGAGACGGGTCTGTTCGGCAAAGCACCATCTTTTAAAGAGTCTTGGCGCGTCCATGCCGGGCTGGGCTTTTCGGGTCTGTCCGTAGTCGGCAATCGCCTCTATACAATGTACATCTACAGTGGGGACGAATACGCAGTCTGTCTCGACGCCCGCAATGGCGAATTGATGTGGCGCACTCGCACCACCGGCAACGATCCCTCGGAATCGCGCGGCGGCAATCCGCGTGCCACCCCCACGGTTGACGGCAAGATGGTCTATGTCTTCAGCTCCCATGGCAAGCTCCACGCATTCGACAGCCAGTTCGGCACTCAACGCTGGAGCCGCAATATAGTGCTCGAGTTCGACGGCATCAGGGCCGGTCGGGGCTTTGGATCGTCGCCGCTAGTCGAAGGAGACCGCGTCTTAATCGAAGCGGGCAGTAAGAGTGGCCATGCGCTGATAGCCTTTGACAAAACCAGTGGCGAGGTCGCCTGGAAAACCGGCAGCGATGAGAGAGGAAATTCCTCTCCCATCATCGCCACCATCGGCCAAACGCGCCAGGCGGTATTTTTCACCGGCTACGGGCTGATCGCGGTCGCGCCGCAAAATGGCCGAGTGCTGTGGAAATATCCCTATATAACTCCCCAACACATCAGCCTTGCCACCCCGGTTTTTATCTCGCCTAATCGCTTCTTTATCTCCTCCAGCGAGGGTCTGGGCGGCACTGTGGTAGAAGTCACAGCCACAGACAAGGGCTATGAAGTGGCCGAGGTCTGGCGCAATCATAACATGCAAAACCACTCCGCCACCTCCATCTACTACCAGGGATACCTCTACGGTTTTGACGGCTCGACCCTCAAATGCCTCGACGCCGAGACCGGCGAGGAAAAGTGGAAGACCCGCGGCTACGGCAAGGGCACCTTGATCATCGCCGACGGCCACCTCGTCATCTTGGGTGAACGCTGTCTTCTCGGCATAGCTAAAGCCACACCCGCAGGCTTCGTCGAAAAGGCCAATATCCCAATCTTCCGCCGCAGCAGATGTGGGACCGTCCCCTCGCTCGCCGACGGTGGGATTTACCTCCGCGACGATAAGGAAATCGTCCGCATAAACATAGTGGGAGTGGCCCAATGAGAAATCTGTCCGGTGCGCTGCTAATTTTTGCCTTATCGCTGACGGCAACCTTCGCCCATGCTCAGAGCGCCGACGACTCACTCCACGTCGTCGGCGAGACCATTGTCACCGGCTCGCGACTGGCCATCCCCCGCGCCAACGCCATCGCCACCAAAATGCCGCTGCCCCTGCACAAGACCCCCTTGAGCGTCGGGATCGTCCCCCAAGCCCTTATCGAAACTCAAGACGGCGCAACCCTCAGCGACGCGCTAGCCAATGTCAGCGGCGTCGGCGTCCACACCAACTTTGGCGTCCACGACCTGTTCTATTTGCGTGGCTTCGACTCGCTCGCCAACGGCTTGGTCCTCTCCGACGGAGTGCCCGAACCCGAAGCGACCTTCTACCAGCTCTACAATGTTGCTCGCGTCGAAGCCCTCAAAGGCCCCGGTGCCTTCCTCTACGGCGGCAACCCGCTGTCGGGCACCATCAGCCTGGTCCGCAAACGGCCAGACCCGGCAAGCGATTTCGCCCGCGTCAACGCTTCCTTAGGGAGCTTCTCCACTTACCGCGCCACCCTCGATGCCGCCCGCGCCCTGCCAGACCAAGGTCTCGCTTTTCGTCTCAACGCCCTGTGGCAAGATGCGGAAAGCTACCGAGACGACAAAAACAGCTCGATCGTCGCCGTAAACCCAACGCTGCGGTTGGCCCTCGGCGAGCGCTCGACACTACACCTCGACTTCGAGTACTTGGCGAGCGAACATCGCTCTGACTCGGGGCTGCCCATCGTCGGCGGCACACTGCCCGATGTGCCACGCACCCGCTCATACCAGTCGCCCTTCGATCTTTCCGAACAGACCATCCGGCGCTTTCGCGCTGATTACGAATGGCATCTAGCGCCTAATTTCACCTTGCGCGACAAACTCTACTACACCAGCCTCGACTGGCCCTCGCAGGGGACCCTCTTCAACGGGGCCTTTCCCAACGCGGCCGGTTCGCTTAATCTCGCCCGCACGTTGCTCAACCTAGACGACCAGCAGTGGATCGTCGGCAACCAACTCGAAGGGCTGCTAAAATTGCAAACCGGCGGTATCGAGCATCAACTGCTCTTTGGCTTGGAAATCGCCCGCCACGCGGATGACTTTACTCTCGACGTGGCGTTGCTTTCGTTCGTCGATCTGTTCACGCTCGACTCGACGTTGCCGCCGAGTTTGGCCCCCTCCATGCCAGCAGAAGCCGGGACCGACTCTCTCGTGGTCCCCCTCCCCGACCAAGCGACGGCCGGCCAAACCGCCGCCCAATCCCTCGCCCCCTACTTTGTCGATCGCATAATTTTCAGCCCTCACTTTGAGCTTTTGTTCGGGGGCCGCTTCGACCGGATCGACTACGAGGACGCGCTCACTGCCACTAAGCGCGAGTACCGGCAGCTAAGCCCGATGCTCGGCGCAGTCTTCGCTCCCACTCAGACCCTCTCGCTCTACGCCAATACGGGCCGCGCCTTTGCCCCGCCTTCTGCTCAAGTCGTCGGCGACCGCGACCCCGAAGAAAGCACCCAGTACGAAATCGGTGCCAAAGCCGCGCTGCTCAACGGCAACCTCAGCGCCAACCTCGCCGTCTTTAACCTCGACAAAGAGCACATCGCCATCCCCGACGACAACGGCATCACCCAGCAACTCGGCGACCAGCGCACCCGGGGTTTGGAGTTGGAATTGGCAGCGCGTCTGGCCCACGGCTGGTACGCCCAAGGCACCTATGCCTTTTTAGACGCCGAGCTGACGCGCTTCAGCGAATCCGTGCTGATCCCCACCACCACTGGCTTCGTCCCCCAAATCTTCGACCGCACGGGCAATGTGCCAGCCTTCGCGCCCGCACACCTCCTGACGCTGTGGGCCGCCCGCGATTTGGGCGAAAACCTCACCTTGGCCACCGGCATCCGTTACGTAGGCAATCAGTTCGTGGCCGAGGACAATGTCTATGAGATCGACGGTGCCCTGACGCTCGACTGCGGGCTGACTTACCGGCAGGGGCCGGGGCTGCTGCGGATAAACCTCAAGAACGCGACCAGCAGCGAATACGAGACCCGAGGGTTTGGCGCCGCCTCGGTCATCCCGGCGGCCCCGTTCTCCTTTAAGGCAACCTTGGGTTATTCGCTGTGAGTGCCGGCGAACATCTCAGCCGCGACGCGCTGGCCGAGCACCAACTCCAACGCTTGCACATCCTGCTGGGCCAAGTGCTGGCGACCAACGCATTTTACCGCCAGAAGCTCAACGCGGTCGGGATCACGCAGGCCGAAGACATCGCCGCGCTCAGCGACTTGGCCCGCCTCCCCTTTACCACGCGCGCCGAACTCTCTGCCGACCAAATAGCCCATCCTCCCTATGGCACCAACCTCACCTATCCGCCCGAATGCTACACCCGCATCCACCAGACCTCCGGCACCACCGGCCAGCGTCTGCGCTGGCTCGACACAGCCGAGAGCTGGGGCTGGTGGGGCTGCTGCTGGGCCCAAGTCTATCGCGCCGCTGGCGTCGGCGACCGCGACCGCATCTTTTTCGCCTTCTCCTTTGGCCCCTTCATCGGCTTCTGGAGCGGGCACCAAGGCGCTAGCCACATCGGCGCACTAATAGTCCCCGGCGGTGGCATGTCTTCGGCGCAGCGCCTAGACGCCATCGTCGAGAACGAAATCACCGTCCTCGTCTGTACACCAACGTATGCCTTGCACCTAGGCGAAGTCGCCCGCGAACGCGGCATCGACCTCGCCGCCAGCAGCGTACACACCACCATCCACGCGGGCGAGCCGGGCGCAAACCTCCCCGCTACCCGCTCCCAACTCGAACGCACTTGGGGTGCCCGCTGCTTTGACCACGCCGGGGCCACCGAGGTCGGCGCTTGGGGTTTTGACTGCGACAAACAGGCCGGCTTGCACCTCAACGAGGGCGAGTTCATCTGCGAGATCGTCGATCCGCAAAGCGGCGCACCCGCCGACGCGGGCGAGCTGGTCATCACCAATCTCGGCCGCACCGGGATGCCGGTTATCCGCTACCGCACCGGCGACCGCGTCGCCCTCAATCGCGCGCCCTGTGCTTGCGGGCGCACCTTCCAGCGGCTCCAAGGTGGCGTCATCGGCCGCCTCGACGACGCGTTGCTCATCCGCGGCGTGGTCGTCTATCCCAGTGCCATCGAAAACGTAGTGCGCCAGTTCCCTACAGTGACCGAATTCGCCGTTGACATCCACCGGCGCAACGCACTCGACGAGTTGGAGGTGCGCCTAGAGCTCAACGGCCATGCCGACGACACGGCCGACCAAGTAGCACGTGCCCTCGCCCACCGGCTGGGCCTGCGCACCGCCATCCAAATCGCCGCGCCGAACACCCTGCCGCGCTTTGAACTCAAAGCCCGGCGCGTCACCGATCACCGGACCTACCCGTGAGCGACGTCATCGTCATCGGCGGTGGCCCGGCCGGCAGCACCGTAGCCGCCCTCGTCGCTGCAACCGGCCGCCAAGTCCAGCTCTTCGAGCGCGAGCAGTTTCCCCGCTTCGCAATCGGCGAGTCCCTGATGCCGGAGACCTACTGGACGTTCAAACGGCTCGGCGTGCTCGACCGGCTCAAAGACAGCGCCTTTCCCCGCAAGCACAGCGTGCAGTTTTTCGGCAAGTCGGGTCGCGGCTCAACGCCCTTTTACTTTTCCGACACCAACCCCCACGAAAGCGCCATAACATGGCAGGTCTTGCGCGGCCCATTCGACGCGATGCTCCTCGACAACGCCCGCGCAAAAGGTGCCCACGTGCATCAGGGTGCCCGGGTCCTCAAAGTGCTGTTCGAGAGAGATCGCGCCACTGGCGTACGCGCCAAGCTCGCCGACGGCCAAACCCGCGATTTTACCGCGCGTGTCGTCGTCGATGCCACCGGCCAGAGTGCGCTAATTGGCCGCAAACTCAAGCTGACCCAACCCGAGCCCGCGCTGAAGAAGGCTTCGATCTACACCCACTATCGCGGTGGCCTGCGCGACGAGGGCATCGACGAAGGCGCGACTTTGATTCTCCACACCGCGAACCGGGATTCCTGGTTCTGGTACATCCCCCTGCCCGACGATACGGTCAGCGTCGGCGTGGTCGGCGCAATCTCCTACTTGGTTCAAGGCCGCCGCGAAGACGCGCAGACCATCTTCGAGCAAGAGTTAGCCAAATGCCGCCCCATGCAGGAGCGCTTGCAAAACGCCGCGCAACTCTTCCCAGTCAAGACCACCAAGGACTTTTCCTACCGCGCCAGTCGCATCGCTGGCGAGGGCTGGGTGCTGGTCGGCGACGCGTTCTGTTTTCTCGACCCGATGTATTCCTCGGGCGTGTACCTAGCCCTCAAATCCGGCGAAATGGCCGCCAACGCCATCGCCGAAGCCTTTGCCAAAGAAGACTTTTCGGCCGCGCAGTTGGGCGGTTTCGGCCCGGAGCTAGTACTCGGCATGGAGGCAGTGCGCAAAATGGTGTACGCCTTCTATTCCAAAGACTTCAGCTTCGCCGCATTCCTCAAACGCCATCCCGAATGCAAACAGGGGGTCATCGACGTACTCAGCGGCAACCTCTTCAGCGAACGCATCGAGCCTATTTTCGGGCCGATGAGCGAGGTCTGCCCGCTGCCCGAGGCCATCGCCTTAACCCCGCAACCTTCAGGAGCAACCCCGTGAACGCCACCGTCCGCCAATCATAGCCGACTCTTATGAATCAAGGAATAATACCAAACGGCATAACACCGTCATTGAGCATTGCCCCAAGGGATGTGCATACAGAACGTTGAGAACGAGACAATCGCTATGCTCCCAGCCAACCGCCGGAAGTTGCCCATCGGCATTCAGACCTTCCGCGAGATTCGCGAGGAATCGTACTACTATGTCGATAAAACACCCTACGCACTGCGGCTGTTGAACGAGGGGAAGCACTACTTTTTGTCGCGCCCGCGTCGCTTTGGCAAGAGCCTGTTTCTGGACATGCTGAAGGAACTATTCGAGGGCAACCAGCCGCTGTTTGCCGGGCTTTACATCCACGACCGGTGGGACTGGTCGGTGCGCTATCCGGTGCTGCGACTCGATTTTGGCAGCGGCCACTTTAAGGAACCGGGCTACTTGCAAGAGAATCTCTTGGATCAGTTGACCGCCCTCGAACGCCGGGCTGGGGTGGTGGCCGAGGCGAGGACCGCCGCAGGGCGGTTCGCCTATTTGCTCGAGGTGCTGCACGAGCGGGCGGGGCAGCGAGTGGTGGTGCTGGTCGATGAATACGACAAGCCCATCCTCGACGCCTTGGAGGCCCCGGAGATAGCGCGCGCCAACCGCGACTTGCTGCGCGGCCTATATGCGGTCATCAAGGTCAGCGACGCCCACATCAAGTTCACCTTCCTCACCGGCGTCAGCAAATTCTCCAAGGTCAGCTTGTTTTCCGGCCTCAACAACCTTACCGACATCACCCTCGACCCGAGCTACTCGGCGCTCTGCGGCTATACCGACGACGACCTCAACACCGTGTTCGCCCCCGAACTGCCCGGCTTAGACCGAGACGAGATACGCCGCTGGTATAACGGCTATAGCTGGCGCGGCGCAGAGAAGGTGTACAATCCCTTCGACATCCTCTTGCTGTTCAAAAACCGCGAGTTTGGGGCCTACTGGTTTGAGACGGGTACGCCGACCTTTCTGATCCAAACGTTGGTGGACCGCGCCGTCAGTGCGTTGGCCTTAGACAACCTACTCAGCAGCGACGACCTGTTATCCACCTTCGACGTAGGCGATATCGCCACCGAAGCGCTGCTGTTCCAAACCGGCTATTTGACCATTCACCAGACCGAGCCGCGTTTCGGGCAGATGTTCTATCGGTTGGGCTATCCGAATCGGGAGGTGCAGCAGAGCTTGAACGCAAGCCTGTTGAGCCATCTGGCGGGGCGTTCCTCCCGCCTCGTCGAGCACCGCGCCCGGCTCTACGATCTGTTGTTGGTCAACGATTTCGCCGGGCTGGAGGTGCTGTTCAAAGCCTTCTTCGCCAGCATCCCCTATCAGTGGCACACGAAGAATCCTATCGCCGATTACGAGGGCTACTACGCCAGCGTGTTCTATTCGTACTTCGCATCGCTGGGGTTGGACCTTGTCGTGGAGGACAGCAGCAGTCACGGGCGGCTAGATATGGCTGTGTTGTTCAACGGCAACGTGTACCTGTTTGAGTTCAAGGTCGTCGCGGCGACCACCGGCTCGGCCATGACGCAGTTGCAGGCGCGAGCTTACGCCGACAAATACCGCGCCCGGGGCGAGCCGATTCACTTGATCGCAGTGGAGTTCAACCGCCAAAGCCGCAATGTATTCGCCTTCGAGGTGGCGCAGGCGTGACCTGTCCTTGGACAGACCTTGACACTTTGTTGAAAATTTCACGCCTTGCCGCAAGGCCATCGGCTGCGGGCGTTTGGCGGCTTTGGCATGACGTATCTGGGGTCGCCATCAAGGAATACCTGCCCTGCGAAGTTGATTCTTTAACCATTGAAGATATTATGCAACATCCTCTGCACACCTTAACCCCGCAACCTTCAGGAGCAACCCCGTGAACGCCACCGTCCGCCGACTCCTCTACTTGGGGATTTTAGTCCTCTATCTCCTGCACAACGACCTCTGGCTGTGGGACGATCCGCGCATCGTCTGGGGGCTGCCCATCGGCTTGCTCTACCACATCGGCTTCTGCGCGGTCGCCACCGGGCTAATGATCTTGCTGGTCAATTACGCTTGGCCGTCCGAGTTAGACGCGGAGGACGAGGAGCAAGCGGCATGACCACAGTCATCATCTTCTGCTACCTCGGCCTAGTCCTCTGCATCGGCGTCCTCTCCAATCGCTTCTTTCGCGGCACGGGCGAGGACTATTTTGTCGCCAGCCGCTCCATCGGCCCCTTCCTGCTGCTGATGTCGCTGTTTGGCACCAACATGACCGCGTTTGCCATCTTGGGGGCCTCCGGCGAAGCCTATCACACCGGTATCGGCGTCTTTGCCCTGATGCCTTCGGGCGCGGCCCTGATTATCCCTGCGGTTTTCTTCTTTATCGGCACCCGCATCTGGGCACTCGGCAAGCGCCACAATCTCCTCACGCAGGTCCAGTACTTCCGCCGCCGCTGGGACTCCGACGGCTTGGGTCTGCTGCTCTTCGTCGTCATGATCGCGCTGCTGATCCCCTACCTGCTCATCGGCGTCATGGGCGGCGGCATCACCCTCGCCCAAATAACCAAGGGACAGATTCCCCAATGGGCCGGCGGCCTGTTGATCTGCTTGGTGGTGCTGACCTACGTCAGTTTCGGTGGCATGCGAAGCACAGCCTGGGCCAACGCCTTCCAAACCCTAGTCTTTATGGTCTTGGGCGGCGCGACCTTCTTCGTCATCGTCGATAAGTTAGGCGGGCTAGACAGCGCACTAGCGCAAGTAGCAGCAGCGCACCCCGAGCTGCTGATCAAAGGAGACCTCATCAGCCCAATCAAACTGCTAACCTACACCTGCATCCCGCTGTCGGTGGGCATGTTCCCCCACCTCTTCACCCACTGGCTCACCGCCCAAAGCGCCCGCACCTTCCGCTACCCGCTGATGCTGTATCCCCTGTGCATCGCCATCGTCTGGATCCCCAGCGTACTCTTGGGGATCTTCGGCAGCATTGACTTCCCCGGCCTCAAAGGCGCGGCCGCCAACTCGGTGCTGGTCAAGATGATCGACCTACACGCCCCTGGTGCCCTAGCCGGCCTGCTCGCCGCCGGAGTATTTGCCGCCATTATGTCTTCGCTCGACTCGCAGGTGCTCTCCATCAGCAACATGTTCACCCAAGACATCGTCCGCCACTACCGCAAGGGCGACGAGTTGAGCGAAAAGGCCCAAGTGCTGTGGGGCCGCCTCTTCGTGATCGCCATCTTAGCCGTTACCTACGTGCTCTCGCTGGTCTCGGCCCGCAGCATCTTTGCCCTCGCTGTGTGGTCCTTTACCGGCTTTGCGGCGCTCTTTCCGGTGGTCGTCGCCGCCCTTTTTTGGAAGCGCAGTACCCAGTACGGCGCCTTGGCCTCGGTGCTCACCGTGGCCGCGCTGTGGTGCTATTTCTTCTTTCAGGGGTGGAAAGTCCCCGGCTATACGGTCGGCATGACCGGGGTCATGCCCGTAGCCGTGATCCTAGCGGCTTCGGCCGTGGCCATGGTCGTCGGCTCGCTACTGACCAAGCCACCGGCCAAAAGCACCGTCGATAAATTCTTCTAACGCATGCGCGTCGCCTACATCACGGCCGGTGCCGCCAGCATGTACTGCGGTAGCTGCATTCACGACAACGCGCTGGCGGCCGCCCTCTCGCACCGCAACGTTGATGTCGCCCTCATCCCGACCTATACGCCGCTGCGCACGGACGAGGAAAACGTCGCGCTCGACCGCGTCTTCTACGGTGGCGTCAGCATCTTCCTGCAACAGCAATGGCCGTTTTTTCGCCGCACACACCGCCTCTTCGACCGCGTCCTCGACTCGCCGCTCCTGATCCGCACCCTCGCGCGTTTTGGCTCCTCTACCAATGCCCGCTCGCTAGGCCCGCTCACCGTCTCAATCCTCGCCGGCGAGGAGGGGAACCAACAAAAGGAACTCACCCGCCTCATCGCCTGGCTCCAGCGCGACTTCAAACCCGACATCATCGAGCTAACCAACGCCATGTTCGTCGGCATGGCCCGGCAATTAAAAGCACAACTCGGCGTCCCGGTCCTCTGCGCCCTCCAAGGCGAGGACCTATTCTTAGACAGCCTAGTCGAACCCTCGAAGTCTCAAGCCCTGAAAACCCTGCGCCAACGCGCCCAAGACATCGACGCCTTCATCGCCCCGTGCGCGTATTACCAAGAGCAGATGGCCGCGTACCTGCAGATACCACACACAAAAATCCACGTGGTGCCGCTCGGCCTCAACCTGATCGGACACGGGCAAGAGCCCCCGCCCGCCGACGGCCCCTACAAAATCGGCTACCTCGCCCGCATCTGCCCGGAAAAGGGCTTTCACCTGCTCGTCAATGCCTTTCAGCAGTTAAAGGAGCAGCCCGAATTTGCCTCCCTGCGCCTCGAAGCCGCGGGCTACCTCAGTGCCTACGACAAGCCCTACTTCGCCGAGCAGGTGCAAAAAATCCGCGACTGGGGGCTAGCCGACTCGTTCACCTACCACGGCGAAGTTGACCGCCGCGAAAAAATCCGCTTCCTCTCCTCGCTCCACGTCTTTTCCGTACCCTCGGTGTACGCCGATCCCAAGGGGCTGTCTATCCTCGAAGCCTTAGCCAACGGCATCCCGGTCATCCAGCCCGACCACGGCGCATTCCCCGAACTCATCGCGGCCACCGGCGGCGGTCTCCTCGTCGCCCCCCATTCTGCAGAAGCCCTAGCCACTGAACTGGCCGCCTTGCTGCGCGACGAAAAGCGGCGACGCCAGCTCGGACAAACCGGCCAAGAGGCGGTCCACCGTCGCTTCCACGCCGATGCTATGGCCGCGGGGACGCTCGCCGTGTACGAGCAGTATCTGTAGCACTCCCAAAGCTAAAGCATCATTCTGCGTCCATCTGCGGATTAAATCTTCCCAGCCGCAACAAATTCGCGCAGGAGATGGTGCTTTGACAGATTTACGATTCAATCGTAGATTCGCCAGATGATTAGGCGAACCCTACAACAGTATCTTTTGCGCGATGCCCGCTTGTACCCGGTGCTTACCCTCACCGGCCCGCGCCAGTCCGGCAAGACGACCTTAGCCAGAGCGACCTTCCCCCAGCATAGCTACTACTCCTTGGAAGACCCCGACCAACGCCTCTTTGCCTTAGAGGATCCCCGAGGATTCCTCGACCAACTCGACGGCCCGGTCATTTTGGACGAAGCCCAGCGGGTGCCCGAGTTGTTTTCCTATATCCAGAGCAGAGTTGACGCAGACGGTAGCACGGGCCGATTTGTGCTGACCGGTTCGCAGAATTTCCTGCTCATGGATCGCATTGTGCAGACCTTGGCGGGCCGTTGCGCCGTTTTGCACCTGTTGCCGCTTTCGCGTGCCGAACTCGAAGGCCAAGTCCAGCCGGTGCCCGAAACCCCCGCGACGTTATTGGCCAGTCGCAAGACCCATCTCCAGCTATGGCAGACCCTCTACACCGGCTTCTATCCGCGAATTCACGACCAGCGCATCCCGCCCGCAATATGGCTCCCCGACTACGTGCAAACCTATCTCGAACGCGACGTGCGTTCACTAGTCAATATCGGCAACATGGATGCCTTTGAGCGATTTTTGGCTTTGTGCGCCGGTCGGGTCGGGCAGGTACTCAACTGCGCGGCACTAGCCAGCGATTGCGGCATCGCCGTAGATACGGCACGTCGCTGGATATCCGTTTTGAAAACCAGCTTTGTCGTCTTTCTGCTGCCGCCGCATTACCGCAACTTCAACAAGCGGATGATCAAAAGTCCCAAGCTGTACTTCTACGACACCGGCCTTGCCTGTTATTTGCTGGGCATAAAAGACCCCCGGGTGCTGCCCACCCATCCATTGCGCGGCCCCCTTTTTGAAAATTACCAAGTCGCCGAAGCGGCCAAAGCCTTCCACCACCACCGCCAGAAGCCTCCGCTGTATTTTTGGCGCGACCGCACCGGCCACGAGGTCGATCTGCTGGTGGAACAGGGATCGGCACTCTACCCGATTGAGATCAAGTCTGGCCAAACGGTCAGTGCCGATGCGTTCACCACACTTACATGGTGGAGCCGCACCGCCGGACAGGACCTTGCGAATGCTTCGCTGATCTACGGCGGCGACCGTGCGTACCGGCGCAACAAAGTGGCGGTGCAGCCGTGGTTTGCTATTTGAAGTCGACAACAACAGAAATGGCACTTAGAGACTGTACCCAAACTGGATTCCCGCTTGCGGAGCGCGGGAACGACATCCCAGCAAGCACTCTGCGTCCATCTGCGTTCATCTGCGGATTAAATCTTCCTAGCCGCAACAAATTCGCGCAAAAGCCCCAAGAAAGCCTCCGTCGCCGGTGAACGCCGTCGCTGCCGGTGCTCAATGAGACCTATTTGGCGTTTGGCCAATCCACTGACCTGTATGGCGCGTACTTTCCCGGCGGCGACTTCTGCTTCCACCGCCACCTCCGGCACCAGCGCAATACCCAACCCTATCTCCACGTAGCGCTTGATAATCTCGACCCCGCCGAGCGTCATTTCGACCTGCAACGCCAAGCCCTGCCGTTGGAAAACCGCGTCGATCAACTGCCGGCTCGTGCTGCCGCGTTCCAAGACTAGGAACGGATATTCGGCAAGCTGTTTGAGCCCTATCCTGCGCCTTTTGCCCAGCGCGTGGTCCGGGGGGCAAATAAGCACATCCCGCCGTTCAAAAAGCGACTCGCTGACCAAATCGCGGTGCTTGACCGGCAAGGTCGCCAACCCGAACGCCACTTCGTCGTTGAGCACTAGGTTGCTCACCTCCGGCGACATTCGATTGCGGACATCCAACTCGACCGCCGGGTAGCGGGCGCGGAACTCGGCGAGCACGCTGGGCAAAACATAGGTGCAGTTGGTATCGCTAGTCCCGATTGCCAGCCGCCCACGCAAGACCTGCCTGAGCGCCGCAATATCGGAGCACACTTTCTCCTGCTGGGCGAGAACCGCCTTCGCATGAGCAAAGAGGAGCTCACCGGCCGGCGTCAGCCGGAGCTGCCGCCGATTGCGCTCGAGTAGCATCTCGTCCAGTTCGTTCTCCAGTGCCTTGAGCTGGAGGCTGATGGCCGGCTGCGTCAGAAAGAGCTTGTCGGCCGCCCGCGTAAAGCTCTGCTCGCGGACGATTTCGTAGAAACTGCGCAATTGGTAGAGGTCCATTCGGAATCCTTCATTTATATCAATTATTCTAAAAATAAGATATATAAATTTCACTTATGCTACAATTTCGCTTATCGTCAGGAGCGTCAACCAATTCACTCTTTAAAGGAGGTGCGCTATGAGCGCCATCATCGTCGTCGACGCCTTCTGGGGCGATTCGGGTAAAGGCAAGGTCGCCGCCTTCCTCGCACAAAAACACCAAGCCGCCTACAGCGTCCGCGCTGGGATCGGCACCAACGCCGGGCACAGCATCCTCTTTGCCGACGGCCGCGCAATCCGCACTCGGCAGCTACCCTGCGGCTTTCTCCATCCCGACTCGCAACTGCGCATCGGCAGCGGCGTCGCCGTCGATCCCGAGCTGTTCTGCGCCGAACTCGACCAGCTAGACCCAAGCTATGGGCTGCGCGAGCGGACCCGCGTCGATTACCGCTGCCCGCTGATCCTGCCCGAGTACCGCCAACGCGAAGCGGACGACAGCTTTCTGCAGGAACACGGCACCACCGGCAGCGGCAGCGGCGTGGCCCGCGCCGAATTCGCCTTGCGCCAAGCCCGCCAAGCCCGCGACGAGCCTCGCCTCGCCGATTACACCGCCGACGTGGCCCGCGAGCTCAACGAGAGCTGCCTGCGCGGCGAAACCATCGTCGTCGAGGGCAGCCAAGGCACTCACCTGTCGCTAGCCCTGAGCGATGACTACCCCGACTGCACCTCAGACAACTGTACCACCACCGCCTTTGCCGATGACGTCGGACTCAACTGGCGTCATATCGAAGAAGTCTGCTTGGTGGTCAAAGCACTGCCTAGCCGCGTCGGCACGGGGCCCCTACCGCTACAACTGGCACCGGCCGAGGAAGACCGCCGCGGCATCGCCGAATACGGCGTGACGACCGGGCGACGGAGGCGCAAAGCCGCGGGTATCTCTTGGGGCCATTTGGAAACAGCCGTCCTACTCAACGGTCCCACCCAATTGGCCCTGACCTTCTGCGATCACCTCGACCCCGAGGTCGCCGGCGCACGCCACCGCAGCGCGTTGACCTCACCAGTCCGACACCTCATCGACGAACTGGAGAAGCGATTCAACATTCCCGTAGCGCTCTGCGATTGTGGGGTACATTTTGAGAACCTCATCGCGATCGATTGATCTCTCGACAGCGACAAGTCCTCTGCCGACATTACTGATGGTACGCACTTGGTTGGTCTGAAGAGGAGTGAGGAGTGAAAGCCCCCTGCCCAACCGCACGTTTGCAAGTGCAGAGGTGCTTGAGAGCAATCACGACTTTGAGGCGAGAGACGCACCAACGCACGTTTGCAGCCCCTCTCTTTTCTCACGGCTCTACCTTCTCTCTTCTCGTCTCAGCGAAAGGATTATCTCCATGACTTGGCTCGTCTTCGCCCTCCTCACCGTGGCTAGCTGGGGCCTCTACGGAGTCTTGCTGCACACCGGCCAGATCGCCATGGCCGACCCGGTAAATGGCCGCTACAAAGCCTTTCTCTTCGTCGGCTTGGCCTATCTACTCACCGCCGTCTTTGGCTCGCTGATCGTCCTAGCCTACAATGGCGCGAGCTGGCTCTACCCGGCCAAGGGCATGTTCTGGTCCACGGCCGCTGGCATCGCCGGGGCCATCGGCGCGTTGGGCGTCCTCCTCGCCTTCGGGGCCAAGGGGACGCCGGCCGTGGTCATGTCCATCGTCTTTGCCGGTGCTCCCATCGTCAACGCGGTCGTCGCCGTGCTCGTGCATCCACCCGCGGGCGGCTGGGCCGCCGTGCGCTGGCCCTTTGTCCTCGGCATCGTCTTGGCTGCTATGGGCGGCTGCCTAGTCACATTCTTCCGCCCCGGCACCTGACGTGTCCGGCGAATTCCACACCTGCCGCCGCGTCGAGTGGGCCGATACCGATCAGGCGGGCATCGTCCACTTTGCGCGCTTTTTCGTCTTCATGGAAGCGGCCGAGCACGCCTTCTGGCGCAGCCTAGGCCTGAGCGTCCACAGCCAACGAGACGGCGACATCATTAGCTGGCCCCGCCTCGTCGCCGAATGCGAGTACCTCCACCCCGTCTCTTTTGAAGACGTCCTCGACATCCACGTCCACCTCGAAAAGCAGGGCGAGAAATCCCTTAGCTTTTGCTTCGACTTCCACTGCGGCGGCAAACAAATAGCCCAAGGGCGGCTCAAGGTCGCTTGCTGCATCTGCAACCCGGGCGAGGCTATCCGCGCCATCCCCATCCCAGACTTTATCACCCGCAAACTGGCGGCACACCCATGAACGCAGCCCCGGCCCTCTCCGCAGCCGCCGTCTGCAAACACTTCGCCCTCGGCGACCAGACCGTCGCCGTGCTGCGCGGCGTCTCACTGTGCGTCGAAGTGGGCCAGTCCTTGGCGCTTATCGGTCCGTCCGGCTCGGGCAAGAGCACCTTACTGCACCTGCTCGGCACCCTCGAACCGCCGAGCTCGGGCCAAATCGCCATCAGCGGCCAGAATCCACTAGCCCTCCCCGAACCGCAACTCGCCCGCTTCCGCAACCAGCACATCGGCTTCGTCTTCCAAAATCACCACCTGC
The DNA here is from genome assembly GCA_965200315.1 of Candidatus Latescibacterota bacterium. GTDB lineage: Bacteria > Latescibacterota > UBA2968 > UBA8231 > UBA8231. The sequence continues at coordinate 5,077,453 of OZ241362.1, read as the reverse complement.
TGCCTCAGTACTCGGCCCTCGAAAACGCCCTAATCCCCACCCTCGCCTTTCCCCAACCCGACCGACGCGAACGCGCCCGCGACCTCTTGACCGCCGTCGGCCTAGCAGAGCGCCTACACCACCGCCCCGCCGAGCTATCCGGCGGCGAGTGCCAGCGTGTGGCTGTGGCGCGTGCCTTGATCAACCAGCCCGGTCTCTTGCTCTGCGACGAGCCGACCGGCAGCCTCGACCGCCAGACGGCCACCACCGTCGCCGGCTTGCTCTTCGCGCTCCATCGCGCCGAGCAAGCCGCCCTCGTCATTGCAACCCACGACCTTGAGCTAGCGGCGCGCTGCGACCGCCGCCTACAGCTACACGAGGGGACGTGCGTCGAAGCCTGATCTACTACTGGCGGGTTCACCTAGGGCTGCTGCTGGGCACTGCTGTCGCCACAACCGCCCTGACCGGCGCTCTCCTAGTTGGCGACTCCATGCGCGGCAGCCTGCGCGACTTGGCTTTGGAGCGCCTAGGTCGCATCGACTACTCGCTAGTGGCCGCGCACTTCTTCCGCAGCGAACTGCTTGGAGGCCACGCGCCGGCTATCCTCCTCAACGGCAGCGCCCGGCACGCCACAACCCAAGCGCTCGCCGCTGGCGTACAAATCCAAGGCATCGACTCCCGCTTCACCGCGCTCTTTCCCGACAGCGGCGAAGCCTTGCGCGACGCCCTCAAGCCAACGCCCGGCCAGCCGTTTCCCCCACTCGCCGTCAGTGCCTCGCTGCAACGCGCCCTCGGCCTTGAACTAGGCGACGCAGTCCTGCTCTCCCTAGAGAGTCCCAGCCCAACCTACCGAGAATCCCTCTTTGGCCGCCGCGCCACTATCGATATCGTCACTACCCTGCGCGTGGTGCTCACCGGCGTCTTGCCCGACAGCGGGGTGGGGCGCTTTGGCCTGCGACCTCACCAGCATCTGCCGCTCAACGCCTACCTCAACCTCCAAGACCTCCAGCGCACCCTCGACCAGCAGGACCGCGTCAACACCCTGCTCATCGCCGCGCCCAACAGTCAACACCAAGACCTGCAACACGCTCTCGCCCAGCACCTAACCCTTGCCGACTATAAGCTGGACCTCGCGCTGCACTCCAACTACATCGAGCTGACCAGCACCCGCTTCGTCCTCGACGACTCGACCCGCGCCGCCTTGACCAGTGCCGCGGCCCTACAGCTCAAAACCGCGACCTTCTCTACTTATCTGGCCAACGCCATTCTGGCCAACGATCGCCAAGTTCCCTATTCAACCGTTACCGCCCTCGACGATCCCACCGGCCTCTACCTCGCAGACGGACGGCCCGCACCGCCCCTCGCCGCCGACGCCCTCTACCTCGACGCTTGGACGGCCCAAGACCTAACCGCCGCGCCCGGTGACTCTATCTCCCTGACCTATTACGTCGTCGGCCCGCGCCATGAATTACGGACCGAGCAGGCCCACTTCCGCCTCCAAGGGATCGTGCAGATGCGCGGCTTGGCCATTGACCCGACCCTGACGCCCGAATATCCGGGGTTGCAGGCAGAAGGCGATATGGCTGCTTGGGATGCGCCCTTCCCCATCGACTTGGGTCAAATTCGCCCGCGGGACGAAGCCTACTGGGATCAGTATGGGGCCGCGCCCAAAGCCTTCGTCGCAGCCCATACCGGTCAGCACCTCTGGCGCAGCCGCCACGGAGCCCTAACCGCCATCCGCTTCTATCCGTCCTCGTCCGCCCAGTACGAGAGTCTGCATCAAGACCTACTAGCGCACCTGTCTCCGACGGCGGCGGGCTTCTCCTTGCGCCCCGTCCGTCAAGAAGCTCTGTTAGCATCAACCGGAGCCACGGACTTCGGTGGCCTCTTTATCGGCTTCAGCCTCTTCCTCATCGCCGCGGCTGCATTACTGGTGGTTCTGCTGTGCAAGTTCGGCCTCGAACAACGTGCGCGTGAAGCGGGGCTGCTGCTCGCCACCGGCTACCCGCTCACCGCCGTGGGCCGGCGTTTCTTGGGCGAGGGCATTGCCCTAGCCGGGCTCGGCTCACTACTCGGCCTAGCCGGTGCCCCGCTCTACGCCTATCTGATGCTAGTCGGCTTGCACACCTTGTGGTTGGACGCTATCGGCACCCCCTTCCTCCACCTCCACGTTAGCTCGTTGAGCCTAGGGGTGGGCTATCTATCCACCCTGCTGCTGGTTTCGCTGGCACTGTGGCGCACTGTGCAGCGCTTCCATCGGCTGCCCGTCCGCGCCTTGCTCGCCGGTGCCCTCGACACCGCACCGCAGCTCCCACGCCGTCGCAGTTCCGTCCTCGCCGCATTTGGTCTGGTTATAGCTCTCACCTTAAGCATCCTCGCCGGTATGGCCGACGCAGCAACGGCGGCCGCGCTTTTTTTAGGCAGCGGCGCAGCGGCCCTGTTGGCGCTGTTGGCCCTATTCGCAGTATGGCTGCGCACTCCGACAGTGAGCCGCCTCAGTTCCAGCCTTGGCTTGGGCCTCCTCAACAGCAGCCGTAAACCAAGCCGCAGCACCCTCTGCACCTCTCTCGTCGCCTGCGCTACCTTCGTCATCGTCGCCGCTGGAGCTCACCGACAGGTCGAGTGGTCAGACGATCCGGGGCCGGGCGGCTTCTCACTCGTCGCCGAGGCAGAAATTCCCCTGCTCCAAGACCTCAACAGCGCGGACGGCCGCTTTGAATTGGGACTAGCAACAGACTTGGATGACGCGCACTTTTTCCCCTTCCGCGTCTTGCCCGGCGACGATGTGAGCTGCCGCAACCTCTACATACCCCAGACCCCGCGCATCCTCGGCGCACCGGCCGAGTTCGTCCAACTCGGTCGTTTGCCTTTCCGGCAGACCCTCCCCCTAACGCCGGCCGAGCGCACCAATCCCTGGCGATTGCTCCAGCGAGATTTGGGGCCGGGCGTCATCCCAGCCATCGGCGATTTTAATTCGGCGCAGTGGATTTTGCACAAGCGTCTGGGCGACGACATCCCGATTGCCGAGGGCTTGGCCGTGCGGTTGGTCGGGCTGTTGGACGGCAGCCTGTTCCAGAGCGAGTTGCTCATTGCCGAGGATCGCTTCGCCGCGCATTTCCCCGCACGCGAAGGCTATGGCTACTTCTTGGTCGAAACGGAGCAACCAGCCGCTGTCGCGGCCGCGCTCGAAAGGGAGCTAGCAGCCTACGGCCTCGACGCCACCTTGAGCGCCGAGCACCTTCGCGGCTACCGCGCCGTCGAAAACACGTACCTAACGACCTTTCAGACGCTGGGCTTGCTCGGGCTGCTCTTGGGAACTTTGGGATTGGGAGTTCTCATCCTGCGCAACGTCCTCGAGCGCAGTGGCGAGTTGGCGGCCTTGAGTGCCTGTGGCTTCGGCCGCGCCCGCCTCGGGGCCATGCTGCTCTACGAGCACGGATTCCTCCTGCTAGCGGGCGCAGGGATAGGCAGCGCCGCCGCCCTCATCGCTGTGGCCCCCCGCCTCTTCGACCCCGCCCCCTTGCCTTGGGCCTCGCTGGGCATCTCGCTCGGCTTGGTCTTCGCTGCTGGCCTGTTGGCGTGTGGGGTCGCGGCGCACTGGGCCCTGCGCCGCCCCCTGCTCGCGGCCCTCAAGGCCGAGTGAGCGGCGCTACGGGCCGATGCAGTACAGGTGCGACTCCGTCCGCAGGAAAATCCGCCCCCCGGCGATGGCCAGCGACGACAGCGTATAGCCCCCGGCGAGTTCGTTAGTCGCCAGCACCTGGTACTCTGGTCCGGCCTGCATCACGGTCGTCACTGCGTTTTCGTTGACCACGTAGAGCTTGCCGTCGGCCAAAACCGGCGAGGCACTAACCGACCCTTGGGCCGTGCGCTCCGGCCCCCACAGCACCGCACCCGTTTGGGCATCGAGGCAGGTGGCCCGCCCGCGGTCATCAACCATGTAGAAATAGCGGCCATCGCTAGCAGCCGAAGGCACGTCTGGACCGCCGGCCCCCGTCCACTTCCACGCCAAGTGGCTTGCGCTAATGTCCCCCGTGCCACCGGCGCGAAACGCTAGCACTGGATTGCGGCGACTCGTCGCGTACACCATTCCGGCAACCGCGACCGGCGACCCGACCACCCGGTAATTCCGCTCCTTGCCCGGATTCAAGCCACCCGCCCGCCACACCTCTGCGCCGGTAGCTGGATCGTGCCCGGTGAGATAGTCGCCGCCGGAGACGACAATTTGCGTCTGGCCGTTGTGTTCGAGGACTACGGGCGTAGTATAGGCGTCCGGCGACTCGCCCGGCGCGTCTGTTGGCCGCTCCCGCCGCCATTCAACCCCGCCAGTAGCCGCATCAAAGGCAATCAGGTAGGAAGGATCGTCCGTGTTCATTCCGTGCAGAACCTCGACGAAGAGCTTGCCGTCGTAGAGCAAAGGCGAAGAGGCGTAGCCCCACATCAGGCCGAAGGAGCCGTGCTTGGCCTGCAAGTCGTAGTGCCATAGTTCCTCACCCTCCATGTCAAAGGCCCGGATCATCCCTGTACCCGTAACGGCCAGTACGCGCTCGCCGTCCGTGACTGGCGAAGGCGAGGTGTTGTTGTGCTTGCGCCAATAGGCATTGCCCTCGTCGAGTGTGCGCTGCCACAACACGCGGCCATCGGCCGTTGACAAGCAGCCCAAAAGCAGCTTTTCGCCGCCTTGGATCTCCTCGCCCGAATTGGGCGACGTCAAAAAGATCCGCTCGCCCCACACCACCGGTGTGCTCCCGCTCCAAGAAGGCAGTTTCCTACTCCAGACCACATTCTCGCTCGTGCTCCAAGTCGTCGGCAGGCCCACAGCTTTGCTGACGCCGTTGTGGTTGGGGCCGCGCCACTGGGGCCAGTACTCTTCAGCACCAGCGCACAAAGCGGCCAAAAGCAGCAGTGAGACCAGTGTGTATTTTTTCATGGTTTGCTCCTCCATTGTCAGCAAAGTTGCACTCCGAACCTCGCCACTCAGTAGTAGCCCTGTATTCGCCACAGCTTATTGGCTCTCTCAATAAGTCCCAGGTCGGGCCACTGATCTTTATCTACCGGCAAGTGTATCCGAGCATCCAAGTAACAACGCAGATCGTCAAGGCCGGCGTTGAGCCGCTGGCTTTTTAATTCATCTACTTTCTGACTATTGAGCCGCATGTAGTATTTTGTATCGAGATAAATCAAGCTGTTGTCATAAGCGCGATGGTTAGCATCCTAATGAAGTACTCGGGCAATTCAGCAGGAAAGCGAGCGGGATGCGGTTTTACATCGTGCTCCTTGCAAAGTCGCAAATAATTGGAATTGCTCTCTGTATTGGGAATGGCGATGAGATTGGGTGGAATAGAAGCACCATTGTCAACGTTAAATTTTTCACTAATATCGTGCCCACTGGGCCTTAGCTTGGCTCTATATCCATTCTTGAGCAACCCTTTCATCGAATTGCTATACGGAACCAAAACCCGGCGATTGCTAGCTTTGGGCCAAGGAGTCGGCGAAAGCCACCAGACGCAATTGACCGCATCTTTAACTCGAACTCGCCGTATGTTCACCCACTCGGCCGGCGTAGGCAACTTTGAGGGATTCCACCAGAAGAATTCTTGGGCGAGATGAAAATCGAATTCCCGGCAAAGCATAATCAAAAGCTCATAGTGATAAAGCGAGCGAGTTGGCTGCCCCGGAATCCAAGCACCACCAATATCAATGACCAGAGAACCATTGTCCTTGAGGATGCGTATAAATTCTTTGGCAAATGGCCGAAACCAATCGAGGTATTGATCCGCATCGACATTGCCGTAGTCCTTTTTGCGAACCAATCCAAATGGCGGTGACGTCATAATCAGATTGACACTTTTATCCTCAAACTCACTCATCAAATCGAGCGCGTCCCCTAAGTAGATTTTACCTAACTCGGTCTCGTGAAATAGGTCCATAGCGCACCTCTTGTTGTTGAGAAAACAACGTGAATGTATTTGTACATCCGCGTCAATTACTACCCGCTAGCGAATGCCCGATGCAAACGGCGTCGACGGATCTGCGTACTCGTTGCCGGCCCGATCTCGGCCCCGCGCCAAATACACCGCATGGGACTGTGTGGACCGCACCTTCACCGTCGCTGGCATGTAGCGCATGGTGTAGCCGCAGCGCCGCTTGGCACTGGTGTTGGGGTTGGAGCCGTGGATAATTTTGGCGTGGTGGATGTGGCACTGGCCCTCGCGGAGTTCCAGATCGACAATCCGCGACGTATCAACTTGCTCGGCCACAATTTCGCGCCCGAAGACGTGGGTGTTGTGATCGACCTCCACGTAGTCGGAAAAGCCGTGTCGGTGCGAATCAGCGATCACCCGCATACAGCCGTTTTCTCGCGTCGAGTCGTCGATGGCCAGCCACACGGTCAACACCTCGTGCTCGCTGAGCCGCTCATTCCAATACGCCGAGTCTTCGTGCCAAGGCACGCGCTTGCCGTCGCCGGGCGGCTTGCTGATAAAGTGGCTCGACCACAAGACAAGGTCCGGGCCGATAAACGCCTCGACAAAATCGAGCACCTCGTCGGCGAGCAGCCACTCGAAAAGCACTGGGTGGGCAAAGTGTGGCACATCCATGGCCTCTGGCCGCTTGCCCGCAGGCAAATCGGCCAACAAGCCAGCGAAGAAGGCTTGCAGGCACTGAAACTTTTCAGCGGGAAAGAGCGGCTGTTGATAGACGAAATAACCGTGATCGCGGTAGAACTGCACGGCCTCGGCGGGGACATGCAGGGAATGGGAAGTGTTCATAAGAGAATACCTTTCCTCGTGGTTGCGGCCTCAATATACAGCAATCCCCTCACCCGTGCAGGATCGGATGCCCCGCACCCTTAAACCAGCCCCAGTCGAGCACAAACGACAGAAAAACCCCGCAGAAAAACCCCACCACCAGCCCGATAAACAGCGGTTTGAGCCGCTGGTAGAGCACCACGCCGCCGAAGCGCAAGATCAACGCCTTGCAGGCCCACGCCAAGAAGACCGAGAACACAATCCGCCGGACCATCCAAGTCGAGGCTACCGCTAGCCCCACCGGGTGCAAGGGCCACCACGCGATCCGATAGTGCAAAAACGCCAGCACCACATAGCCCACCACCCCACTGCCAGCCAAGCCAAGTTTGTCCCAATCAACGGGCGCGGGATTGCGCGTCTGCTCGGCGACCCAGTCGAAGGCTCGGCCGCCCACACCTCCAGCCGCATTGAAAAACCACGAGCGCAAATTGCCCGCCCCGTAGTCGTAGCACAAGTAGATCATAAAGCTGGTAGTCGCGACAAAGCTGACCACCACCGCCAAGCCAATAGCCAAGGCCAACCCCCCGCTGCGTCGATGCGTGTAGTAATCGTGCAGCTTGAGCGCGTTGGCTGCCGACGGCATGAAGGTGGATTGCACATCGCTGCACCACGCAAAAGTCAGTGCCAGCGCGACCAAGTTCTGCGGCCCCAAGGCCGAGCCAGCAGCAGCCACAACCATGCCCTGAGCGCTCATGGGCGTCGTCAAATAGTGCAGACCCGCTTGTACCACCAGCCGCGTAATGCCCAAGAAAATCGTCAGCGCGGCCGCCAAATAGAGGGCCGCCAGGTGCAGGTCCAAGCCGCTGCGCCACAGCCAGCCGAGGATAAAACACAGCCCGGCCAACCCACCACCCACAGCAACCCGATAGGAAATCATCTCGTCGCTGTCGTCGATCTGTCCGGCGCGTCCCAGCGCAGTGCGCCACACGGCCGCGAGGTGACTCCTTGCCATCCACAAGCTCCACCCCACCATTGCCACAAAAGCCCCCCAAGACTGCCACGACAAGGGCGGGCCGCTGTACACAAACGGGTCGGCGCGCAAATTGAAAAGACCCATTTCGGTGATCAGGCCCAGTTGCACCAAGTAGAGCAGATGGAAGAACCAGACGCTAAACGAAATGGCCAGCGGAGCCAGATACATAAACCCCAAGACCGGAAAGTACAGCAGCAGGTTGATGGGCGGTGCTTGGGGAATGAGGGAAAAGTTCCACCCCTGAAAGACGGGCACTTGCGCCAAGCCGGGGTAAAAGTAGCTGGGAACATTGAAGGCGATCAGGCCGAACGGTATGGCAAAGCCGATCCAGAAAACCCGGGTCTTGAGCGCGGGCGGCAACGCCGATCCCGGGGCCTCTTCAGTCAGCATCAAGGCCACTTCAGTCAGGGGGAAGGTCAGCCGTTCGCGCTCCATCCAATGCCGGCGCAGCACTACCACCGAGCACAGGCCGACGAAGTATATGGCCAGCACCAGCAGCAGCCACCACAACAGCGGCTCGACCCACGCCCCCCACGGAATAGCCAAGTCTTTGCTCGGCAGGCCCTCGTAGAAAAAGCGCATGGCGTCGTGCGCTGGGTCGGGGATAGCCCAATCCGGCAGATAGGGATGGACGTATTCGGCCCACTGGTTGGTCGGAAGCGCACCGTAATAGGGCTTAGATATAATGCTGAGAATCAGGCCGACCATGAAGATGGGCATACCGCTGGCGACCAACCCCATGATGACTATGGTGATCAGCTCGGCCGCGCTGAGGGCGCGTTTGAGCAGCGCGTTGCCCAAGACCAAGAGAAACAGCGGCGCCCCCACGGCAATGGGAAAGTACGACCACGTCATTTCCGACGAGCCGACCATCCATATTGAATAGGGGCTGCCGATGCTGATGGCCACGACCAGCCCCAGCCCGAGCAACACAGACCGCCAACTCAGGCCGGACCCGGGCAATTCTACAAGATAGCGGTCGCTGAGATGGGCGAGGTACTGGGTGGGGATTTCCTTTTGCACGCGGTGCGCTTCTTGGCAAGACTGTGCCATCTCCCTATTAAACCCTAACAGTTAGTTGCGGTCGCCAAGTTCAGTACTTCGCTGAAAGTGCCACTACGGACTTTAATACTTTAACCGCGTCCATCCTCCGAATTTAACGCCAGCAACTTCTCCAGTACCGCATCCTCCGATATGTTCGCATCCCACCCATACGCCGCCGCCACTGCTGCATCAAGAGCTTTATGCGCGTCGTCAAGCCATTGCGGGCGGTCGTTGTAGAGATTCGTCAGCGGCCGCTTCTTGAGTTCCTGCGCCGCCGCTTCGTCGCGGGGCACCGGGCGCTTGGGATAGCCGGGCACCGGCTCGTCCACCCATTCGACCCTTTCGGGCGGGTTGAGCCAGTGGTCGCGAAATTTGACCAGTCGCCGCGCTGTTTCAGCGATGGCAACGGCGTGGGGATCGTCTGCATAATCAGCGGCCGGGATGTCGGGCGATAGCCCTTTAGGGAACGGGAATGTCTCGAAGGTGGTGGTTGGCGTGTAGCGCGGATCGTTGCCCTTGCCGAGCCATGTGCAGAGCCGCAGCGACCACGCTTCGTGAAACCGGCTGTGCAGGATACCAAACGTCGTGTCGTCGTCCCGGGCGATGGCGATGACCGCACTGTCGGGGCAAACGCATACATCAAGCCAGACGAACAGCCGATGCTTGGCAACACGCGGCGTAGCGATGTAGCGCGTGAGCCCCTTCAGGGCATTCCACATGCCGGACCGCGGTGCTTCGTGCTGCCACCAGAATTTCTTAACTTTCGGTGCGCGGTTTTTCTCTCTCACCGGTCGCACGTATGTAGCGACATGGGCAAACGGGGCTTCGTACAGAGCGGCCTCTCCTTCGTCCATGGCGTCGCCAAAATCCACAATCCACTTGCCTGCCGGACGCCGCGTCAAGTCCATGCCGTTCACCCACGGCTTGAGTACATCAGAATTAGGACGCCCATTCGGATTCGTCGGCTGGCTGAGCCAATCGCGGGCCAAATCGCCCGCAACATCAAACTTTCCATTTTTGGTATTGCCCATAAACGAAACCTTGGCGTTTTGCTTCAAGCGCACGACTTGCGCTAAGTCGAGATTGCCTGCCGTCAAGTCCGAGTTAATCCGCGGAGCATCCCCGCCATTTAGACGCACGGGCAAAGCAGACCCCTCGTCAGCAAAGCACACCAATGACACCCGCACCGCCGCCCCATCAACAACCCACGGCTCGTCTGCCCAAGCGTCAAAAATGCCCCCAGCCTTGACAACCCGGTCAAGCACGGCCCGATTGCGCCCACCCCGAATCGAATTAGTGGCAACTAGACCGGCGCGGACGATCTTTTTAGCAGCTATCAGTCGAGCCGCCTTGTCAAACCAATGACAGACCAAGTCCGCCTCCCCGTGAATCCGCTCCCCATAGAGCCGCTGCAAACGCTGCACATACTCACCCCCTAGCGTCCGACGCAACAACTTTCCTCCGAGAAACGGTGGATTGCCGATCACTACATCCGCCTCCGGCCACTCCGGTTCCTCTCCATTCTCCCCAATAATCGCATCGCGGCATTCAATCGTATCTAACGGCTTCAAGATCGGGTCTCGCGCCTCGCCATGCCCATTCCGCCGCATCCACTGAATCTCCCCAATCCACACGGAAACGCGAGCTAGTTCCGCCGCATACGGATTGATCTCGATTCCCTTAACGTTGGCCGGCCCAATCCCCGGAAACTGGCGCTGAAAGCCAAGCACCTCGGCCTCCCACTGCACCTGCTGCTCCAAATCCTTGAGCGACTGCAAGGCAATGTATAGGAAATTCCCCGAACCACAGGCTGGGTCGAGTACAGTAAACCCACGCAGCCGTTGGAGAAACGCGCGCAATCGCCGCTCAGCCTCTGCAAGGCGTCGAGTGCGAACAGCCGGTGTCCTCGCGGCCTTCGCCCGTTCCACCATAGCGACGATCTCATCCTTCACCTCCGCCCACTCAGCCAGCCACGGACGAATCACCACTGGCTCGACGAGAAGCATAACTTTGTCGCGGTCCGTATAATGCGCCCCCAACTGCGCTCGCTTAGCCGGGTCTAACCCACGCTCAAATAAAGTGCCGAGGATGGAAGGATCAATCTCCGCCCAATCGAGAGCTGCTGCCGCCAACGCCGCTGCAATATCCGCCCTTTCCAGCGGCAGAGCTGCATCATCGTCAAACAAGCCGCCGTTGAACCAAGCGACCGGCTCAAAGCCCACATCACCGCCCTCAGCCATCGCCTGAAACAGACTTCGCGCATATTCGGCGAATTTTTCAGGCTGCTCAAGTGTGCGTTCCAACATCCGCGTAAACATCGCATTGGGTAGCAAGCCCACGTCTTCGGCGAACATGCAGAACACGAGACGATTGATAAAATGCGCCACAGTCTGCGGCTCGTGCCCACGCTCGCGCAACCTTTGCGCCAACTGAGCAAAAGACGCAGCCGCCCGCTCGGTAAGCACCTGCCGCGTCAGCCCAGGTCGTAGCCGCTCCGGGTCCGAAAAAGCCCATTTGAGCAGATCGCGCTTCTCAGCATCAACCAATTCCTCCAGCCCGATCTCGTAGGTCTCGCTGACGCTATTCGTCCAATTCGTGCGGATGCGAAATTGCGCCATATCTGACGCGATCAAGAGCGGTGGATTCTCCAGCGCGAGCGCATACCGTCGAAGCTGCGTAAAAGCATCATCCAAGTTGGTGCGCTTGCCTTTGTATTCCCACGCAAAATGGTGCCGCTTCCACACATCGGCCCAACCATCTCCCCCACCCTCTATGCTCGCACCGTGCTCAAAGCAATACGCATCGCCCGTAGGGTCAGCCTTAGCCGGCGTTGGCTCGTCGAGCAACCCGCACAAGTCGATAAAGTGCTCTTGCGCGGCAGAACGCTCCTTGAGCTGAACTGCACGCCACTTGGCTATGAATTCTTCAGGCGTCATTTCATTGCTTCTTGGGCAGCAACGCGAGTCGGCAGCCGACGTATGGCCGCACCGGCTTGCTGGTCGGCGGCAACCAGATCGAACTGCGTCTGAAGGTTCAGCCAGAATTGAGGCTCTACCCCAAACCAGTGGCCGAACCGCAAAGCCGTGTCGCCCGTCACCGACCGCTTGCCCGCGATGATCTGGCCAACGCGGTTCGGCGGCACATTGATCTGACGCGCAAACGACGTGGGCTTGACGCCTATCTCTTCGAGCTCGTCTTTCAGGACTTCACCTGGATGCACAGCGCGTTTGAACATATCCTATCTCTTTTTCTAAACTCTTACGGCGGTTGGCGAATCGCCCCTACGGCCTCAGTTGGCCCTCCACGATCCGCAAAAAATGCGCCTCCTGTCCGACCTCTCCCCCCACCAAGCGAGCGTATTCCCGCGCATCTTCCACCCGCCCAGCCCAAACCAATTCAAACGCCAACGCCTGAAACAAACTCAACGCATAGCGGCGGCGAAAATCTGCGTCCAAAAAAGCGCGCTCCAAATGCCTCAAGGCCGGTTCGCGTTCTGCGAGCAAATGGTAGAGCTGACCCTTGACAAAATCGACGAAGGACGCGCCCACAGCCGGATCGTGCGCGAGAAACCCCGCCTGTTTCAGCGCGGCCCGCACCTCGCCCCGCTGCCCGTCGGTAACAGCCATCCCCTGCATCTTGATGCACCACGCCCACTGCACCGCCGCCCACAACCCACGCCGCGTAAACGGCACTTCGCGGAGTGCTGCCGCGTAGTACACCTGCGCCCGCGCAAAATCCCGCTCGGTGAAAAGCTGATCTGCCACCGCTAACACCAACGGCCCCCGCTGACCCTGCTCGACCCACTGCTCAACGCCGCGCCGTTCTCCCGGCGACAGCCGCTGCCCTTCCATAGCCGCCAGTTGCTTGAGATAGCGCGCATTGTGTCCATTGTATTGGTGCAAGGGCGCTTGCGCGAGCATCGCCCCCATTTTGTTGTACGCTACCACGCGCTCCACCGGCAGGTCGCCTAAATCGCGCCGATACGCCTCCGCGCTCCGCAGCAATCCCAAGTCAATGTCCTGCAATCCGGCGACGCTGTGGAGAACAGTCCGCGCCAACAAAGCCTGCCCAGCAACGGAGAAGTGAACGTGGTCCACCATCCACTCCCAACCCACGCCCTGCGCGGGCGCAGCCTCCACAAACGCAGCCTCCACATCCGCCAAAACCGCTCCATGCTCGGCGGCGACAGCGCGAATCACCGCATTGTGCGCCGTGGGAGCGCGCCACGGCATGGTGTCCAAATCCCGCGCCTTGCGAAAAGCCCGCTGCGCTTGGGCGTCTCGCCCCAACCGCTCCAACGCACGGCCTTGCAAATACCACAGCCAAGCGTGTTCGCTCGCAAGAGCCGCCGCTTGCTCCAATTGTTGCAGCGCATCCTCAGCATTCTCCGGCGCAACGTAACCCCGCGTCAATACCTGCGCTGCTTGCTCCACCCGCGCCTCCCACACCTCGCCCCCCTCCGTCGATCCCACCGGCGCAAATCCCGCGTCATTCGCCACAATAGTACACAGCACCAAGGGCACCTGCGCTCGCTCGCAAAGCTGACTCACGCGCCGCAAGTTGTCGCGCAAATTTTGCTCCACCGTCTCTCGGTCGGAGCTGTGCAACGGCACCGCGCCGCGTGCAGCCGCCATTTTTATCAGATCCGCTGGCTCATCCTCAGTCCCAATGCTCCCTATCAACCCATCCACCAGATGCGTCAAATGCAGTTGCCGCAAAAAGTACTGTAGCCGCTGATACCTCCCGGCCCCGTACAACCCGTAGAATTCATTGTGCCCGGTATAGACGACGACCAGATCAGGCGACAGGACCAACGCATCTTCCACCACTTGCGCCACCGCAAAGCTGGCAATGGACGTAATGCCCAAATTGACGACCTCCACCTCCCGTTCCGGCCAAGCATCCGCCAGCATCGCCTGCAAAAAGGACGCCGCGGCCAAACGACGCGGATGGGGAAAACCCTGCACGGTGGAAGCGCCGACAAAAACGACGCGATAGCGATTGGCCGGTGCGGGTTCGACAAAGAAGTGCTCGCCCATCTGACCCGCCGCCGCCAGCCGGCCCTTGTATTGCGCGAAAAATCGCTGTGCATAAAACCGACTCGTCGCACGCAGCGATTCGCCGGTCACTTCGTCCTCGGCCAAAGTCACAACCAACGGCGACGGCCCCAACCCCGGCACGAGCCGCAGCAAGCCTTCGACCCCCACGACCAAAGCCACGCCAAACGCCAAGGTCGCCAAACGCAAAAACCAGATTCTATTCTTCGCGCTCACCATGTCTTGGCTTTCCCATCATTGCGTACACCCTCTCCAACGCCGCGTAGATATCCTCGCGCGGTGCCGCCACCACAGCCTGTTCGAGAACCTCGACCGCCTGCTGATATTGCCCCAATCCCACATAGACGCCGGCCACATTGCTCCACACGTCAGCGCGTTCCCGCTCGGGCTCCAACACGTTCAGAAGAATGGGCAGCGCGCCGTGCAAATCGCCGCGCATTGCTCGCAGTGAGCCGAGGTTGAACCAAGCCTGCCAATACGTCGAATCGCGCCGCGTGGCCTGTTCGTATTTCAGCAGTGCCATATCGCGGCGGCCTTGTTGCAAGTAGGCGTTGCCCAAATCGTTGTGCGTGGCGGCCTTGCCCCGCCCATCCATCGGCGGCAAATCCCAATTCACCAACAGCACCAAGAAGGCGAGAACAGCCGTCGGCCAAAGCACTTGGCGCCAGGATTGCCGCCACCTCGCATACAGCCAATTCCCCCCGTACGCGGCGAACAGAATCAGCAGCGGCACGAGCGGCAGGCGGTAGCGCGCCGCGACAAAAAAGGAGATGACCGCGAAACTATAGCCGAGGACGAAAAGCACCGGCAGCGCAATGCCTTGCCGCCGGATGTACACTATCAGCCCTAGCAGCGCGAGGGGGCTTACCAAGCCAAAGGGGAAAGCCACCCCCCACTTCCACAAGGTACCCGCGAGGACGCTCGAATACTTGCGCCAATAGTACATTTCCTGATTGCGCTCTATTTCATCGCCGCGCCAGAAATCGGCGGTTTTTGCCGCTAGCAACCCCATGTAATCGAAGGGCGCATCCTGTATGTATTCAAGAGCCTGCCTGTAAAAAAACAGGGACTTGGCCGAAGGGCGCGTAATCCCTTCCCGCAGCGGCAGAGCAACCAGTTCCTCCCACTCCCATCCCGGGCGCAGCGCGAGCGTCTGCTCGGCGTTTGCGTTGTTCCCTATGTAGAAATTCACCCCTCCGTTATAAGAGATCAGCACGAAGTCACCGCCGATGGTGTAATTTCTCAGCGTTACCGGCGCAATAGCCAGCACCGCTCCTAGCAGAAAAGCAGCGACGGCCTGCGCGGCGTTTTTCCGCAACCCATAGAACAGCCAGAGAGCCACACCTAAGATCAAGGACGCGAGGATCGCCGCGGTAAGCGACGCCAGCCCCATTGCAAAACCCGCAGCCGTAAAAACGAATCGCGTCGGCCGCTCAACCGCGCGCATTAACAGCAAGAGACTGACAAGGACAAAAAGAGTGGCTAGCCCAGCCGGCAAGAGCCGGGCGTCAAAATAGATCAGCGGCCCGTACACCGCCGCAATGAGACCGCCGATGAAACCAACCCCTGAGCCAAAAAGCCGCCGCCCAACCCAGTACAGCAACACACAGGTAAGGCTGCCAATTAGCGCCTGCGCCAAGCGAGCTACGTAGTAAAAGGATTCTGGGAATACGAGCTTGATTAGGCCTAAGAAATAAGGATAGAGCGGCGGTTGCCAGAACGGACCTTGGCCGCGTCCCAACCAATGGCCTTCGGCTAGGCTAGCCGCCTGTTCGGAATACGTGGCCGCGTCCACCGCCGGCAGAGTAAAAAGAGGGCTAGCCGACATCTGGAACGCATGTACCAAACGCAGGCTCAGCGCTAGTACAAAGACGATCCCTCCCCAATGCCAGAGCCGCCTCATAGGACTCTCAGTACGACCGTTTTAGCGGACGATCACGTCCCACACCTTCGACATCCGCGCCTTCCCCTCGGGGCCTTCGACGTAGAGCGTGACTGTATAGGTCGTCCCAGGCTCTGCGTATTGGTGGACGGGGTGTTGCTCGGTTGAGGTGGTGCCGTCGCCGAAATCCCAACGCCATGAGCGGATATCCCCGTAGGACAAATCCTTGAACGCGACCAAGCGGCGTTCCATATCGATAACGGTAAATTCCCATTGCGCCTCGACCGGATCGCGAAAGGCTTTTTCCAGCGGCATCAGTCGGAAGCCGACCAGTTCGGAGGCATTGCCGAACATGGTCGTCTTGTGGGATAGGTTCCAAAAGCCCTCAAACTCCTGCTGTTTGACCTCGACATCATCGTAGTCGAGGATGCACCAAGAAAGGCCGATCAAGGCGTCCTCTTCGAGCTTCGACTCCACGGCGCGCTCCGGCCCGTCGGCCGGGGCGTAGTCGAAAGGGGTGATCCAGAATTCGAGCGTGTAGTGCCCGCTATCGCCCGGCGCAAAATCGTAGCGCGCCGCCGCATTGGCCCAAGGCAGCTCGTAGATCCACTGATTGGCACCCCAGACCATAGTCCAGGGCTTGCCGTCGGCCGGGGTCAGGACGTGGTAGTTCTGGGCGTGGACGCCGTGGAATTTGAAGTGCCCGTCGAGGCCCTCCAGCCCGTTGGTCTCCTTGTCTTCGCGCAGTTGAGGGATCAAAGGACCGCCGGACAAATCGCCATCGACGACGATCTCCAAAATGTCGTTGTGCAGATCGCGGTGGCTGAAATCCCAGTAGTCGTCATAAGCTTCGTAGAGAAAGTAGAGTCGGTTTAGCCCCTTGACCCAGCCGACGCGCATGGTGACATCTAGATCAGTGGTATCAATCGGGCTGTTGTGTACGGTGTCTTTCAACTCATCGATGCCGATGGCGTAATCAGCAGGAACCATGTCCCAGTCGGATACATCCCCATCAACCCGGGGGATCTGATCGGCGGGGAACTGAAAAATTTTGAAGGTGGTATCCGGCCGTTCCAGTGCGGCGGCGGACAGTGCCCACAGTACGCCAACGGTTAGGATCGCGCTGCACTTTTGCATGTGCCGATTCCTCCGCTCAGATCAGGTTGTCAGCGATATAATCCCAGTTGTAGGCTATCCCCAGCCCCGGTTCCTGCGACACGAGTACGCACCCTTCGTCGTCCATAGGGTCGGCGATCTGAACAAGGTGCGGTGGGCTCTCGTCGTAATCGCGCCCAAGCCGCAACAGACCGCGCTCGTAATAGCGGCAGGTGGCTTCGGGAGCGGCCGCGGCCAACTGCACGTGCGGGGCACCCACCCCGTGCAGCTCGCATTGCACACCGTAGAGCTGGCACAAGTTGACGAGCTTCCAGCAGCCAGTGATGCCGCCGTAATTCACATCAATGCGCAGCATATCGCAGGCCCCTTGCAACAGCCACTCGGCCCGTGCAAAGGGACCGCCCTTGACGTGTTCGGGGGAGCAGATGGCGATGGAGGTCTGCTCCGTCAAGCGGCGATAGGACTCTACCCGCGTCTCGACCATCGGGTGCTCCAACCAGTAGTAGTTCAACTCCTCCAATTCCCGCGCCACCCACAGCGATTCCTCTAGAGTATAGACGCCGAACGGATCGAGCATCAGCACGATATCGTCGCCTACGGCTTCGCGCACGGCGCGACAAATCTCCACATCCTCTTTGGGAAATCCCGGCAGTTGCGGCGCGGGCTCCCGCGTGTGCGGATTCCAGCAGATGTTAGCGTGTACTTTGAAGGCTTTATAACCGCGCGCTACGCACTCTCGCGCCAGTTCTTCATACACCTCGGGACCGCCCAAGTTCGGGTGCGTACTGGCGTATGCTTCGACTTTGTCGCGAGTGCCGCCCAACAGTTGGTACACGGGCATACCGGCTTTTTGCCCCGCCAGATCCCACAGCGCACAATCGACAAGGCCGAGTTCGTGTTCGGCGAGGCTGTGGCCAAACGTGGACATCTGGTCCATCCAATGCCATAGCTTCTCGCGGTTGAGGGGATCCTCGCCGACCAGGAGGTTTTTGATGGCACCTTCCATAGTCGCCTTGTTGCCGCCCAACATGTGCCCGGTGACGCCCTCGTCGGTGGAAATTCTGGTGATCGCTCCGGTGCCTTCCGCTTCCTCGTCGTCAATCCACACGCCATAACCCCAGCGCGATCCAGCACTGCGGCCGCGGTGTTTGGTGCGAAAGTGAATGACTTCGACATCGGTGATTTTCACGATTGGTCCTCCTCAGAATATGAATAACTGCATAGATACCGCTGATCACTCTGCAAAAGGAAATGAGTTATATATCGACTCAGCAAGCGCGTAGATATCGTCATAGTCATACTCTCGGCCTATTTTAGGCGTCCAGTACCGGCCAGTGCAAGCCAATGTCTATACTTGAAGGCTTGCTCTAAGTCTGAAATGATAGATCGGGGAACATTCGGATGCGATTTCCACTGCAAAAAAATATCCCCTAGCGGCACATGTTGACCCTTATTCTGATATAATGTTCTAAAGGATCTTGAGAGAGGGTTTTTTTGTCTTTTATAGCAACGCTGCAAAAAGTCCATACGGAAAGTCGCTTCTAACGCGGCCAAGATACTCATAGATGTACTCAGTGCATGTTCTACAAGAACGGAAGTCATCTCAAGTTTTATTTCTAGTGGCGTATAGCCGACGAAACGCTCGCCTGATTGCAGTTTGTCAAAAGAAAAGTAGTTCCTTACGGATGCTTCTATGTCGCTATAATATTGGGCAATCTGGACCAGTGGGAGATGTCCTCCAGAAAACGGGACTCTCCGAGCACTAGGCATTCACAACTTCCATTATTGCGGAAAGGAAGGACTCCTCTTCAAGTTCGATGTATTTGATGTTCGGAGGCGGCGTAAGTATTTTCCAAGCCAACTCCTCGATAACAGGTTCCGGTTCATCCTTTACTTCGCTATATTCCTCTTGGATGACGCGGATCGTAGGGGAAGAATCTGTTTTCGGGACAAGAACAAACTTAACCGTACCATGCGGCCCGTGCATGTCCACTCGCCCTTTCACACCGAGAACTAGGCTACCGATGGGATCGAAGAGAACTTTGATGGTACCAATCTGGACCTCAAGAGATTCCACATCATAACTACCGATGTATTCCTCATTGATCTGCTTTGTGGTCCTTGTAATACGGACCTTACCTTGGTCAATGTATTTCCGTAGGAATCCTTCGGCTAATTGGTAGAATTCATCGAGATGCCTTATCCAATCGTCGCGTATTTGGATCCAGTCGATTGATGGTTCTTCCTTGGCTATCTGTTGGTTTACGAAATCATCGAAAGACATATCTGTCATTGTGATTCTTCTTTCTCAGAACGAGTCGTGAACTAGCTGGTACAGCCAAAAATCTTGATTAAACACTTCCCTGAGATACTGCTGCCTCATTTGGAAATTGGTTCTCTCTTAAAGCACCGCGTATGCCGTCAATGTGCTCCTTTAGTGGTAACGTACACCGCTCCAGCTATTGGGGCAACAATGTCTTGAGGTTGTCTTCATATACGACAACCTTATCCTCGTAGTCCCGCCGCAGCCCCAGCAAAAACGCATCCGCCAAACGGCTCTCCTCGGCGCGTTTCAAAAGCGCCCGCGCTCGCTTCGCCGCCGCATCAAAAGGCTCGGGAGTGCTGCCGAAATTCGACTTCAGCACCTTGAACACCGAATAGTACTCCCCACCCCGAGGCATGGCCTCCGGTCCGACCACTTGGGCGGCCTGCGCCGTCACCGCTAGCGGGCCGTACAACCGGCCGACCTCGGCATTGCGCACGATGTCGATCAATTCTGGATAAAAGGACTGCTCAAAGGCGTGGATGTGAAATGTGCCCTGTGCGCCCTTGCCCGCCGTTCGCAAGGTGTATTCGTCGGCGAGTGCTGCCATATCCTCACCCGCCTCGATTCGCTCTTTGATTGCGACGGCCTCTTCCCGAGTTTGCACCATGATCTCCTGCAACGTGACCTCCTCAGGTGCGGTGAATAATTCGGGCCGCTCGTCGTATAGTTTCCTAATGGCCTCCGGCTCGATATGGACTTGGTCCTTGACCGCCGTCTGCCTAAGCGCCAACAGCAACAGGGCGTCTTTGCGTCGCTCATACCAGCGCACAATCTGATCCTCGCGGTCAATCCCCCTTTCATAAGCCACCTGGAGGAACAAGGTGCGGGGCAATAGCACGTCCTCAGCAAACCAGCGCACCGACTCGGCAATGTCACCCGAAAAGCCCATCTTCAACACTGCGGCATAATCCCAAAAATCACCCACCGTGACGCTACCGTCGCTGAACTGAAAGAGCACTGCTGCGCGCTCTGCCTCGGTGTACTCTCTGCGCCCTGCCGCGACCCATTGCTGGAGCTGGTGCAAGGTCTCGGCGTTGGCCTGCAAGTCGATGTCGGTCCGCAGTTGCGCCAAGAATGCCTCTATCAGCTCCGTCGTCTTTTCCTCTCGCAGCTTGGCCTCCAGCTCGTTGCTCGCGGTGGCAAAACTCACGGGCCGGGTGTGCATGACTTGATAGATCCCGAACTGGCCATTGGGCAGGCGGATCGACTCGGAGTACTCGCCGCCCGCAAGCGCGTTTATGTATTCTTGCAGATAGATCGGAATGCGCTTGGGGGTCAGGTAGCCATCCAGTTCCCCACCTTGCGGTGCTGTCGATTTGTGCTGTGATCGGCTGTGCGCCAGTTCGGCGAAATCCCGGCCGTCGGCAAGGCTTTGCCCAATTTCCTCGGCTTCTGCCTGCGTGTCGACGATGATCAGGCGCAGCTTGACCTCGCGCTCCTTGTCCGCAGCCTCATAAGCCGCCCGCAATTCCTGCTCATCAACGTGGACCTTGGCGAGAAATTCGCGCTCGAACAACAGGCTCAACACCCGTTCGGCTTTTTCCCGCTGTAGCTTCTGCACCACCTCCGGTGCCTCGTCGAGTCCCCTTTTGATCGCTTCTTGGAGAAAGATCTCCTTGTCGATAATCGTCTGTACATAATCTCGATAGCCGTCCAAGCCGGACTTTTTCGTCTTTAGCTGTGCCGGCAAGCGCTGTTCAAAGTCAATCAGTTGAGAGGCTGTTATCCGCCGGTCTCCCACTTCGGCTAAAATGGGGTCTTCTAGTTCCTCGGCATCTTTTGCACAACCCATAAGTGCCAGGAGAATTCCACTGCAAACCAAAAACAGGTACGCTTTCATAGACTTAGTACACTCACAATTTTTTGGGTGGGATGGATTAAACTGCGACACAGCGACCAACAGGCGCTAGCGGACGCTGCCATATACCGTCACGAAAGAGAGCGCACCCGTCTCCCGGGCGCTCGGCTGTTCAAAGCGCTCTAAGTAGCGCCTGCTCACCCTTATGCCCATCAGGGTTTGCAGGGTATAGCCCAGATACGGCTTGTCGATGGAAAATTGTACGGCGAGCGAAGTCTCGTCGAAATCCCCGGTCGTATCGCCGGCGTGCAAGCCAGCGGCAGCCGTCTCGTCTTGGATAAAATCGCGGAAGATCAGGTGCTCAACGCCCACCTGTAGCGACACGTGGTTCAAAAAGGAACGCCGCAGCAAGAGCGAGGAAATCCCGCTCCAGTCTTGGCGGTCGGCTGTCGAGGCGCTAGTCAGGCGGCCGATATTGTAGGGCGTATCGTCCATGAAGAGTTCGTGCTTGAAACGCGGTTGTATAGTCAACCGGCCTAGCGAGAATTGGTAATCTAGGCGGTTGATTAGCCCCAGCCGCCGCGTGTTGCGGGCGATCTTGCGGCCGGCGCGGTCGCGGGCATCGGCGTCGCGCTGCCGAATGAATTCGTGGATGAACTTGCCCTCGCTGTTGATGCCCTTGTAGGCCTTGCCCGTGAGACCGACCCACAGCCGATTGACGACGGCATTGCGCATCGCCAGCGGATCCATGACCGGCTGCATCGACCCCGGCGAGTCCAGCGGTCGGCCCAACTCGGGTCGCGCTGTCACCCACTGGACCACATCGTCGGCGATGTCGTCCTGTACCAGCTTAAACATGTTGTAAAAGGCAACATTTCCCACCCGCGGGAAATTGCGCTCGTAGGCCAGCAGGGCGTAGCGGGTCAGGTTCTTTGCGTCGGTCGATAATCGCTGCACTTGCTCTTGCCCGGCCATCCACTTCAGCTCCGGCGTCAGCCACGCACCCAAGTAGGCGTTGTACCCGCGCTGGTCGCGCTTATAGGGATAGTCCGGCTCGTCGTCGTTCTCAAAGCGCTCGCCCCAACCGTTGTTGTTCAAGTCGATGGCAAAGACGAATTCCGGCCGATCGACGTAGTGACGCAGGAATTGCTCTTCGTAATCGGGCATGAAATTGGGACGCACTGGCGTGTTATTCTGATTAAAATCGGAAATAAAGTCGTTGTTTTCATCGAGCCCGGGGAACACCGCTCCGTCGGCCAGCCCCTCCTTGTCGCGCCGCTGGTCGAGGCGAATGTCGTTGTCGTCGTTGTCATCGACCAAGTCGTAGAGAAACTCCGACCGCGCCTCTTCGTCGTCGCTGTAATTGACCCGCCCGCCCTGATCGACGAGAAACGACGTGGTATTGTACTCGGCGTCCATGCTGAACGCCTCGCCGAACAGGAAGAAGGGATAAAATTCTCTGGCGACGTTGACCATCCAACCCGTGGCCGACTCATTCCCCAACACGCCGGACGCGCTGTGGTGCGTCTGACGAGTGATATTGGGGTACTGCCGGAACTGGTGGTTGACATTGTACTCGCCGTACATCCGCAAGCCCGCCCAATCGCTGACCTCAAAACTGAAACCGAAAATTTGGGTCGCCGTCGGTAGGCCGTAGTCGAAGACGACCCACCGCTGGTTGGAGTTGTCTTGGACATTGCCCGCTGCTCGCACCACGTTTAAGAACTTGGATTGGGCACCCAACGGTTCATTGTCGGTCTGGACATCCGAGGTAACATCGATCCGGTAGTCGTTGTTGAGTAGGAAGCGGAACTTCACTGCGGTGATGTTGTTGACCAAATCGGCATCGTCGATGATGTCTTCCAGTGCCATCACCGCCGGGTCCTCCGAAGAGAAATTGTACCGATAGGTAATCTCGCCCTCGCTGCCAGCTCCTTCGGCAACGGGAAAACCATTGCGCGTGGCCCCCCCCTCTACCTGCGGCAGAAAACCGATCTGACTGCCGACCAGCACGGTGTCGCGGCCGCCGATTTGGGTATGTACTTCGATATCCCGGTCGAAAACCGTAGGACCGCCCGCGCCGTCTTCAGGTGAGTCGTCTGTTATGCGGACGATGATCCAGTTGATGCGATTTTCCAGTTGGCCGTTGGTCAGCTTGCCCTTGAAGGGATTGCCGCCGCGGTCGGATTGCGATCGGCCGTTGTGGGCGTTGACAAAGGTCGCACCCAAGCGCACGGCGTCGAGGACCTCCCACTCGCCCCGGAGGCCGAGTAGGTTGGTAAAATTCTCAGTGACGGTGGGGACGCGCACACCCGGAGCAATCTGATGCACCGGCAGACTAATCCGCGACATCAGCACGGTAGCGGCCAAGCGGTCAGAGGCATAGTCGAACTGCACTCCGTTGAACCTAGTTTTGCGGAACGTCATCGGCGTCAACGTGGTGTTGATTAGGTCGCCGATGGTCACCCCCAAATAGTGCTGGCCCTTGGTATCGGTGGAGACGAGCAGGTTGCTGAACCACGAGTCGTAGCGCCCAGACGGTTTGAGCAGGCCCGAGCCTCCAGAACTGGTCGGCTGCCGCTGCCGCCAGTCGTACACCAACCAACCCTTGGTCAAATAGCGCCCGTACAGATCGTAGAAATAGTCGCCTTCCTGCCCGGGAGAAAAGTAGCGCCGGTAGGGATCCCGTGCGTAATTGGTGTACTCCCACTGCCAGCGGTATTCAGAGACGATTTCCTGCGGCATGTACCAGCGCTTCAACGCGGGAACGGACGCTTCCTGCTGCACGAGTGGGCCGGAGGCGTAATAGGAAACCCGGTCCTCCTCGTTGGTCCCTAGGCGGTTGCCGTAATCGGGCTGGGCAGCCACTGGCACTAGACCGGCCAGCAGACAAACCACCGCCCACCGCAGGCGCGTCCCCATTTTTAGATTGCGTCGCGTCATTCTACACCGGCGTACACCGAGATAAAGCTGGTGCCAAAGGATCGGCTCTCGCTCTGCTTCACAAGGCCGTCGGCCCCCAACATCACGGCCTCGTCCCACCGCTTGGTATAGCTAACGCCGAACTGAGTGGTGAGCTTGTAGCCGAGGTAGTGCCCGAGGGTCGTCCACTGCACGGCCAAGACCAAGTTGCGGAAATCGCCCGTGTCTTGGGTGGGGCCGTCGTCCAGCAAGGCGTCCTCGTCCAAGACCAACTCGCGGAAAACCGAATACTCCACGCCGCTTTCGAGGAAGGAGTTGTTCAATACCGGCAGCCGCGCCTGCACGATGCCAATCCCCATCCACTCCTTGCGGTCGGGATCGGCCTGCAAAAAGGCCGTCTGATTGAGGTATTCGCTTTTCACCTTGGGTTGCAGCACGAACTGGCCAATTTTGCGGGTGTAATCCGCCTTATTGATCAAACCCAGAAACTCCGTGCGTTCATTGAGGATGGGCGCATCGCCGCTTTCGAACGCCTGACCGCGCTGGCTGAAGAGGCTGTATTTGAACTTGTTGCTCACATTCAACTTTTTGAGCGGTTCGCAATCGAATTGCACGTAGCTGTCATTGACCCAAGTGTCCCTCGCCGGCAGGATGTCCTCAACGAGGGCCAGCGAGACCGTTTGCAGGTATAGAGTCGGCTCGCGGCGCACGTCGGGGATATTGTCCGCGACCTTTTTCAACGAATTGAAAAACCGCAAGCGGCCCCATTGCGGGTGGTCGCGGTCATACGTGAAAACGCCGTAGGTCGCATGGCTGCGGCGGTTGGAAGAAATCTCGTCTTCACGCAGTCGCCCCACCGTCAATCGCGCCTCCGGCGTCAGATATTGGCCGACATAAACATTGTAGCCCCGGTGATTCCTGCGATAGGGGTAGTCGGGCAAGTCGTCGTTTTCAAACCGATCGATCCAGTTGTTGTTGTTGAGGTCAATGCCAAAGAGGAATTCTGGGCGATCGACTTTGTAGCGGAAAAACGGCTCCTCGTAGTCCGGGATGCGATTGCTCAGCGAGATATTGTCGTTCTGGTTGAAGTCCGAGACGAAGTCGTTGTTTTCGTCCCAACCGGGAAAAACGATCGCATCCGGGCCACCCTGCCCCCAGCGGTTCCAATCGGGCGTACGGTCTTGGTCGTCGTTGTCATCGACAAACTCATACATTGAGGTGCGTGTGTCGTCGTAGTACACGTTGCCGCCTGAATCGACGATAAACGCCGTCGTCGAATAGTCGGGGTCCATGCTGAAGGCTTCGCCGAACAAAAAGAACGGATACGCCTGCTTGGAAACGTTGATCATCCAAGCCGCGGCATCGCGCGCGTGGGTGCGCAGGTTGCGGTCCGCGTTGGCGAGCGTGAGGTTGGGGTACTGGGTGTAGTCGCGATTAATGTCGTACTCGGCATAGGCGTCAAACCCCATCAACTGCAGCACTTCCATCGTAAATCCGAATACCATGTTGGCCGATGGCAGTCCGTAGTCAAAGACGACGCGCTGCTGGTTTGAATTGTCCGTCACATTGCCTGCGGCGCTGCGGACATCGAACAGCACGGCACCCGCTTGCGCCAAATCCAAGCCCGTAAGCGGCGGGCTGGGCAAACTACCGCGCCCGATCTGGCGATCCGACCACACCTCGATCTTGTAGTCGTTGGCCACCACGAGATCGAACTGGATATCGACAATCTCGGTCGGCCGCGGGCCAATGTACGCCAAGTCGGTGAAGTCGTAGTTGATGACGATTTGTTCCTCGCCGTCGGCGGCCAGAAACCCTTCCCGGGGGAAGCCGCCCGTAATCACCGGCCATTTGGTCGGATCGGCTACCACCTCTCGCAAGCGGAATTTTGTGCGCTTCTTGGTGTCGAAATCCTCGGCGGTAATTATGATGTCGTGGGCAAACAACGCGGCACCGCCCTGACCGTCTTCCGGGGAATCGTCGCTCAGCACCACCGCGATAACCCGGATCGGATCGCTGCCTTGCCCGGCTCCCAAGGTGCCGATGAATGGGTTGCGTTCAAACGCCTCGGCCAGCGTCTGCGAGTGGTGGGCATTGACCATAGTCGCGCCGACCTTGACAAAATCTCCCACCTGCGCCGTGGCCCGTCCCCCCATCATATTGGTCGCGTTGGTTGAAGTGCTGGGCTGGAGTGCGGGGGTGGTGCCGAGAATCGCCTCGCTGGCGCGGGAAAACAACAGCGTCGCCTCGTATTTGTCCGCGGCAAAGTCCATCTGGATGCCGTTGAAACGCGGCTTTGAAAAGGTCAGCGGAGTCAGGGCGGTGCGGATGCGCTCACCAATGGTTATCGCCAAGTAATACTGATCGCGCGAATCAGCAGAGACCGTAACGGCATTGAACCACGCATTGAACCTCGGGTCTTTGTATATCGACGAACCAAATTGGCCCGGTTGCGTCTGATTCCAATCGAAGATCAGCCAGCCCCAAGTCTGGTAATTTCCGTACAGGTCGTAAAACGGCCCGCCCTGGCGGTTGGTGTTGACGTAGCGTTGGTACAAGTCTCTGGCGTAGTTCGAGTACTCCCACTGGCGAAAACCGTAATCGACGTATAGCTCTTGCGGCACGTACCATTTCTTGAGCGCCGGATCGAGCGCATCAAAGAGGACGCCCGGGCCGCGCGGCTCAAAGGTGAGTTGGGCACCGCGCTGGGTCCCGAAACGACGGTCCGGCGACTGGCCGGTCGCCTCGGTCGCCGACCATACCAGTGCCAAAAGGACCAGCCACGCGGGTATCCCCCTAGTTCTGATCATCAAGTTTCTCCATAGAAACACATTCGGAAGGTGTATAGCCATCCTAAATCATCCAGAAAACTTACTCCCGCCTGCTCACATTCCCCAGACCTCAATGTTCACTCCGCTGGACGCTGTCCGGCGGCAGTGGAACACTTTGTCCGCCCACCGCCGACCAGCGCGGCGGTCAAAAATCACCAGATGCCCCGCCTCGGCAGCGCAGCGGTCCATGTAGGCCGCCGTCTGCGCCAACCCCACGTCAATCGTCTGCTCCAAGCTCTGGTGCAGCAGCTTGCACTCGACGACCACCCGGCGCATCTGCTCCCCTTGCGGCCACACGATCAGCAAATCCGTCCGCCCCCGACCGAGGCCGTATTCGCGCTCAATGCGACCCCCGCTGTTGACGATCCGCTGCAAAAACGCCTGCAACAGAAGCTGCGGACCTGCTTCCTTGTACTGGAACCGCTCGACCCAGTGTTCAGAATGCTCGCGGAAGAATGCCTGAAACGCCGTCAGCAGCTTGCCCAGGTCCAAACCGCCGGCCCGATCCACATACCAAGCCGGGGCTTGGGCTAACATCGCCTGGGTGGTATAGGTCAGTTCGCGCGGAATGACTTCGCGGTAAATCGGATTGGCGATGCTCACCGGGTCGTCGGTGCTAATCAGACCCAAATCGCGGACATACATCAAGTCGTCTGATGGCAGCGAGCGGGCTTCGTCGCCGCTCAGCAGCGGCTCGACCACCAGCCGCACCCGCTCCTCCTTGAGCTTGTCGGCCAACTGATCCAAGTGCGTCTCGCGCCGCAGGATGAGTTGCTCCCGCGCTGCGTCTATCGCCTCGGCACGGACCGGACGATGCCACGCCTCGGCGAATGCGCCGTGAAAACAGGCTTCGTCAGCCAGCGCGTTGACCAGCCACGGCTGCCCTTGCGTCTGCTGCCAAACCGTCTCTTGCGCCGCGGCCGTAAACACTTGGCCGGTCGCCTCGGTGTGCTGGCCGAGCAACGCCAGCACCTCCGCCCGCGAAAAGTCGCCCAAGCGCAACGACCGCGCCTTAATGTTGAACGCACTCCCCCCGGCGATCATCGCATTCTCAGCCGTCGATTGAATGCGATAGTCGCGCACGTCGCGCACCCCGCACAGCACCACGCTCTGCGGAAAGCTCTTCGGCCGCAGGTCGTAGCCGGCGCGCAACTGCCGCAGCACCGACAGCAGCGAATCGCCGATGAGGGCATCAATTTCGTCGATGAGCAGCACCAGCGGCTTGGCATCCGCTTCCGACCAGCGCGTCAATGTCTCCTGTAAGGCAACCCCCGGCCCCACCTCGGCGAGGATACGTGGCCAGATCGTGCTCAAAAACTCATCGCCCAACGTCAACCGCGCCCGAGAGGCCAAGCCAGCCAGCAAGGTGCGCGTCACCTGTTCCACATCTTCGCGCAGGGCCTGCCCGCCCTCTACGTTGACGTACACGCAGCGATAGACCCCTTCGGCGTTGAGCAGATCGCGCAACGCCAACAACACCGACGTCTTGCCCGTCTGACGCGGCGCGTGCAGGACGAAATACTTCTCGTCCCGCACCAGCGCGAGCACCTCGGGCAAATTCAGCCGCTCCAACGGCGGGATGCAGTAGTGCTTTTCGGGTTTGACCGGACCAGCGGTAGTAAAAAAGCGCATCGTGGAGGCTCCTTGGGGGCAGGTCTAATACACCATCTCGACGATACCCACGACCGCTTCCTCTTTGGCATCGGTGGCCAAATCGACTCGGAAGAGGTAGACGCCCGGGGGCATCTGTTGTCCGGCGACATTCGTGCCGTCCCACTGCGCGGAGAAACTCCCGCCTCCTTGCTCGCCTGCAAAGAGCGTGCGGACGCGGTGCCCGGCTAGATCGAACACGCGCACAGTAAGCGGCGCTGCATCGACCAACCTCACCAGATCGTAGTGTATGCGCGTCTCGTCATTGATCCCGTCTCCGTTGGGACTGAAGACACGCGGTTGGGCTGCGACGTTAATCATCAGGCGGCCACCGGCCAGCGGCACCCTTACCGCTAGGTCGTTTGGGTCGGCGGCCCCGATGGGTATTAGATCGTCATCTGCTGCCCCCAAATCGGCTGCATTGCCGCCGATAACCCGCTGGCCGAGGTCGTCGGTCGCGCTGTTCCAAGCCGTACCGGTAAAGGTCGTGCCAAACCTCAGCACGCGGCACTTGAAGCGAATTTTGAGCAACGCCGCGCGGCCCGCAGCCAAATCGCTTTCCGTGATTGCGGGAAAGCGCACCCGCAGGTGTCGCTCAGTCACCGATTCCACGGCAAAGAGGCCGCTGTCGTCCTGAACCGGCAGATTGGTCAAGCCCACGCCCGTGAAATCCGCCGTCTGCACCTCGCCGTCGGCATGCACCACCTCGATAGTCTCGATCTCTTCAGAGCGCACAGGTGTGGCGATCTCGAAAACATCGAAACCCAAATCCACACCTTGGCGCATCTTGGTCGGCAAGACGGCATACGTAAACGACACCGGTACTCCCAATTCGACTTGACGCGGGACGACCTCGCTGATGATCCGCTCGGTCAGCGGCGGATTGGATACCGTAAAGGCTAGCGCACCCAATGCGCGGGCGGCTTCCAAGTCTTGGCTGTCGAACTCGGCCTTCAACTGGAAATAGCGGCGCGGGCCGGGCGAGAGGATGGGCACGCCCCGGGCGTCGCCGCCGATGTTTGCGGCGTTTACAGCGCCCGCAGTCAGCTTATACGGCGGCGACCAGCGGCTCCAAGCGACTAAGTCATCGCGCACATCGCCCTTATCCGAACTTCTCAAATCGTCGTACTCGTCCTGCGTCAACGCCACCTGATTGCGCTCGTCAATGGGCAGGGTGTTGAAGAGGTCGAGGGCTTCTTCAACATCGTCAATCGCGTCTAAGTCAACCGCATCACCCGTCGCCGTAGTCGCTACCGCGCCTGCCCGCCACAGCACCTCCTCCCCGCTGTCTGGATGCAGGCGAGTGAATTCCAACGGCGTGTCGTCCCAGCCGCTGCGCGAACTGATCAGCAAGCGCGACAGGCGTTCGGTGCCGAAGTGTTCCTCCTCCCAGCGGATGCGCCCCCACAGCGCCAATTCCTCGCCAAAATCGAAAATGTTGGAAAGATAGTCGGCGCGGGGCACGAAACCGGAGCCAAACACGCGGAATTCGGCAATCTCAAACCCCACGGTGGTCTGCGATTTCAGGCGGATGTAACGGACGTATTGCGGTGGGATGGTCAGTTCGACGACCGGTTCTTCGTTTTCAGGCTCTAGTTCGACAGTGGTCAGCACCGGCTGATTGGCCACCTGCGTTTCTTCGCTGCCGTCGTTGAGCAGCAGTTCAAAGCCGCGCAGAAAATCGTTCTGGAATGGGAAATCAGGGGCGGGGAAATTCGGGTGCGCGTTGCGGGGAAAAAACTGGATCCGCTCGACGCCAAACCGCGCACCTAAATCGAAATCCATGATGACCCCAAGCGAGTTGACCTGGCTTCCTCCGCGAGCCGTCTTGCGCTCAAAGGCGGTCGTGGGGTCGTCGTCGATCATAAAAATTAGCTGGTCTTTTATGACCTGCGACAAGATGGTCGGCGCTCCAAGGCGACCGCCGCGGTCGAGGAGGCCCAAGGCTATATTTACGGTCTCATCCGCCTGTTGCGGCGACAGCCATCCCACTCGGCCATCGGCGTCGAACTCGAGTACATTGCCCGGGGTGTTGCTAACCTCGACCTCAGTCGGACCGGTTTGTATCAAAGCCGCAATCGCGCCGCCGCCGCTTTCCCACGTCAAACCGTCTTCACCGCCTAGGACAATCGTGCGACGCTCTGCTCCCAGATTCTGCACCGCCAACAATACCAATACCAGCGCCTTTGTGCGCGGATACAACACAGCCAATTCTCTTTCAATACGCCACGTGCAGCAAGCGCTGGACGCCCGTTTGCCGCACGTCGCGATTTGAATCCACATCGACGTCGATGCGCAAAATGTACATTCCGGGCGGCACTAGTTGCCCCTGATCGTCATCGGCTACCCAGTCGAGCACGTATTCCCCGGCCACTAAGGGCTTTGGGGTATCGAGGCGGCGCACCAGCCGCCCGCCTAAGTCGTAGATCCGCACTTTGACCGGGCGAGCACCACTCAACCGACGCACGGTAAAATCAACGGTTAGCGCGTCGTTGACCCCGTCGCCGTTGGGGGTTACTACCTCCGGCTGGATGCCTAGATCGCCGAGCACGTTGTTGTCCTGCACTGAAGCGAGAATTTGCAGCCCCTCGCTCTGGGCCAATTCGGTCACGTCTGCTGGGTCAACCTGTTGCCACGAATTGGCCAACGACGAATTGCCCAGTGCCGCTTGGAGCACAACCCCAGGGGAAAATAGCGCCGTCGTAAACCGCACCTCAATCAGATCGACCTGCCCGCCCTGCTTTACCAGCCGGTCTAGGCGCAACCACAGCGAGTCGGAGCGCGTCTCCACTATCTGCACCTCGGCCAGCTCTTCGGCTTGGCCGCTTTCCCACTGCGCCGCGCTGCCCAAGCGCACCCCGCCGAATTCGAGCGACATATCTGGCGGTGTGCGCACCAAGATCTCGTCGAAGCCCAAATCCTGCGGCGCGAAGATCGGCTCGACAAATAGCGACACCTCCTGCGGCACCCCCAAGCGCTCAAAAAGCCCTATATCCAGTTCGCCTTGCAGTTGTTTTGCCACCGGCGGATTGAAGTTCAAGCGGATGGAGTGCAGACTGGCTGCCTCTAGGGGATCTGGGGTCGTCAACCGGGCGCGCAAGGTCAGGTATTGGCGCGGGCTGGGCGAGGCAATCGGGTCGCCGGAACGTGCGTAGGGTGCGCTCCAGTTGCTCCAGTCGGAGCCAGCCACCTGTAGGGTGTCGATCCGGCCCTTTTTGAAAAAGCCTAGCTTCGCGTATTTGCCCTCCGAGACTTCCACGCCGCCACTGTCGTAGTAGCGGTACGCTTCGGCGACCTCATTGCCGGTGCGGGTCTGGATTTGCACGGACGTGCCCGGGGGCACGTCTGCCTCCCATGCAATCGACACCAAGCTCTTGGCCCCTTGCAATGGAATCAACCCCGACTCCAACTCCACCTCGGGATGGTGCCCTTCGCCGTAGATCTGCACTTCTCGGACGCGCGCTTTATTTCCCTCCCGTCCCGACTCGCTGCTGGCAAAAGGATAGGCTATGCGCATAAAGCGGGCTGGCGTCGGCTGAAAGGTGTTGACTTCATACGCCGTACCCAAACCGCGGACCTGTTCGGGCACCCGCCACAACTGACCGCCACCTGGGGCGGGCGTGCCGTCCGAAGTCTGGATTGCGTAGCGGTGAAAACTGGCTCCAGCCAGCCGGCCGCCAGCAACGCTGAGGCTGTACCATAGCTGCACGGTGTCGAGCCAGTAGGAAGCGCCTAGGTCGAACTCCAGAAAGCGCTCGCCGAATTCCACGTTCCCCGTCTGAAAGGCTTTGAGATTAAAGGTTAGATAGGTGCCTTCTCCGTCCACTAGATTGCCCACAGACCCATCGTGGGAACTCTCGGCGCTGCCGTTGCGGTCTAAGATCATGCCCTGCGAAATGTTTTTGCCCAACTCATAGACGGCCAACTCAGCCAAGCGCGGTCGCTCCCGCCGATAGTAGCGCACCGGGCCGCGCAGTTGCGGGTCAATCGCCTCGTAGATCGCCTCCTCGACCTCCACTTCCCCTTCCCCCACCTGCTTGTAGAAAACCATGTCGCCCTTGTCGCGGCTGGCCAATGCCCCGTATTCGTCAGCCGACACCTCGACGGCGCGCGCGCCATCGCTTTCGGTGACCACGACTTGCACAAAGCGCACCATGTCGCCCGCAAAATCCACGCCGGGCGTGGGGTCGATCAGCTCCCCTCGGCTCAGGTCGAACTCGAACTCGCGCTGGTTTTTGTTGTCGCTTGGGGTGCGGTACACCAAGTGCATGGGCACCTTGCCCGCGATCTTGTTGCCCTGATCGGCGTTGTCGGCCGTCAGCACCGCGAATTGCAGGAAGGGATCGCCCTGCCCCTCGGGCACAAATTGCAACCCTACGCGCGTGGCATTGATCAATCGTCCCATATCGATCTGGATCCACCAGTCCCGCAATGGGCTGTCGGGATCGGGCTCCCAATAGGTCGTCTCGTCGCCGTCGAAGAGGTTGGCGACCGCCGCCTTGTTGGAACCGGCTTCGATCGCGTCGAGGATGGTTGCGTTATCGGCGATGCGCTGCAGGTGTTGGACAATGTCCATTACCGCGTTGTGATCTTTGGGCACGAAGGCCGGAACGACCTCCCCAGTAGCGGAGATATCCAGCGTCCCCTCGACGAAGGCCCAATTACTCCAGTGTCTTTGGGTGTTTACGACCACGTGGTCGGAGCGCAGAGCGTGATTCTGCGCCTCCACCAACCCCCACAACCCAAGCCCCAAACCCAGCGCTAGTGAGCACTTCCCTCTAACCATACCTCAATCTCCTGAACTAGCCGGTTTCAATAGGCGACCGCTACGACCCCTGAGCGCTGCCGCCGCCCCTCCTCGGTGGCTACCTCGATGCGGCAAATGTAAACGCCGGGGGCCACCTGCTGCCCGTGCTCATCCAAACCGTCCCACTGCCGCCGGTGGCGACCGGCCGCGTCGAGACCATTGTACACCCCGCGCACCAATCCGCCGGCCAAGTCCCGCACCTCCACCACCACCGGAGCCGGTGCCACCAGTTTGAGCAGATCGTAGGCAATGTCCAACCCGTCGTTGACGCCGTCGCCATTGGGCGTCAAGACGCCCCCAGCCAAGTCTAGTGCGCCGAGGACCCGGGAACCGAGCGCAACGGCCTGCACCGAAAGGCTATTGCCATCCCTGAGCGCGGTGGCGTCGCCAGGCTGCACCGGCTGCCAAATCTCCTGTGGAGTATCGCTGTCGAACACGCGACCGGCAAAGGTCGCCCCATAGCGAAAAATCTCGCCGCTGAAAGCCACCTCCACCACCTCTTCGGTGTGGTCCACGTTCAACCTCGGCACACCTACCACCAGCCGCTCAGCCCCTTCTTCGACCCGCTCAAAAGCTACCTCTTGGCCACCGACCCGCACGCCATCGATGCTCACCAGTCGCCCGCCCTTAGCCGAGATTTCTACGTGATCGAACCCTTGGTCTTCAAGCCCAATGGTAGGCCGGATGGCGTAAGTGAACTCCGTCACTTGGGCCGTCTCCGCCTGATAGGGATCGATTTCTCCCACCAGCGCCGTGACCGCTGGCGGGGACGTAGTGAACTCCACGTAATTCATCCGGCTGCCCGTGGCGATATTTGATTGAAAATCCAACTCAAACTGGACAAAGCGCCGGGGCTTAGTCGCCGACCAGCGCGTCCCGACACTGTCGCTGAAATCGTAGGTCGTAGACCAGAAATCCCAATTGGCTGCATCGCGGGTGATTTTGCCGCGCTCGGAAATTTCCAAGCGGCCGTAGGTGCGCATCGTTAGCGGCTTGCCCTTGGTGTCGTATTGGACCTGCTCTTCACCCCGGAAGGTATGACGCCAGTATATATTGGGATCGTCATCGCTGCCGCTCTGGCTGCGGATGTTGACTGTGGCCTCCGCGTCTTTGTGCCCCGACCAGCGCAGCTCACCTAGCGTGACCTCTTGACCAAGATCGAGAATGTTGGAAAGATACGAGGCGTTGGGCACATAGCCGGGTGCGAAGATCTCAAACTCGGCGATCTCCCAGTCGCGCGTTGGCTGCGACGGCACGAACAGCACCACGCGGCGAATGTACTCGCCGGTGAGTTCCACTTCTACCGTAGAGCGGGTGTTTTCTTTGACCTCCAACAGCGCTTCAAAATACATGTCTTTGCGGTCGTAGATGTCGCGGTGGGCCCGGTTGATGAAGCCCAAACAGTTTTCCGTCCTGCCAGCAGTGCAGAGGTCCACGCTGCTGATTCCCGCTTCTTCAATCGTCAGCGTATTGGTCCAGATGTGGAAGAGTTCGATGTAATTGTCTTCGTTGTTAGTGCGCGTGAAAAAGCGGATTCGATCTACCGCAAACAAGCCGCCGAGGTCGAACAACAAGGTTTTGCCAAACCGCAAATCATCCCCCACGTTCACCCGATTGGACCCCTTCTCCTCGTAATAGGCCGTCGCGGGATCGCCGTCATTTACAAAATTGGTGTCATCGGTTTCGATCCACGCTTGAAAGCCCTGGGTATGTAGGTAGCCGCCGCGATCATTGACCGTCGTCGCGATATTGAAATCCGTGGAGAAGAACAAGGGCGTAATGCTGTCGGGCGCAATCGTCAGGGATTCGCTTGTTCCCTGCAAATCGGAATCGAGTTCGGCCCAGCTAAATTGAACGAAATCGGCTTGCCCGCTGGCCACTTCGGGCGGCAGCGGCAAGCCCTCGCCGCCCAGCCGATAGACGGTCAATCCCGCAGCCGGAATGCTACTGGCAGCCAACAAAAGCGCAGCGCAGCAACCTCTAAATGCGACCATGCTTACTTCTCCCGCGGGGAAGGACTTAACGCAGAAATCTGAAGGGGAGATGCACGAGACACCTCCCCTTCAGAGACTAGTAGTTACTAACGAGTTAGGAACGAGAAGCGAACTACTGGATATAGGCCGCCTTGATGCGTCCCCAGCTCTCTTGTTCTACCGCGGTGCCAATGCTGCTGAAATCCACGCGCGGATCGATCGGGGCCAGCAGGAAGTCCGAGCAGTTGACGCAGTCGAACCACATCTGGATGTTGGGGTTGATGCCCCAGCCGCCGTCGCTGGCGCCGCCATTGTCCTCTAGGGCCGAGTCCATGTCGTGGACGACCCAACCCAAACCGATGGTATTGCCTTCAGCAAAGGTGTGAATCTGGCTCTCGTCGGGGCCGACCCAGTGGAAGTCGTCCCAAGCGACCGTCATCACTTCGATGCGCGCTGTTACTTCGCCCGAGTTGACTTCGCCGTCTAGCTGAAAACCGTAATCGCCCCACGGGGGAACGTCGTGCCAAGTGGACTTGCTGTTGAAGAACCACTTCCAGCCGACCGCCCGGTTGGCGTCGGGCATGTCGGGCCAGCAGTAGTGGGCGTTTTGGGCAAAACGGCCTTGGTTGCGCTGGCGCTCGTCGTCGTCGTCGTAATCTTCGGGAAGGGCAAAGTGCCGGTCGCCGCCGTGGTCGGCGTCGATCATGATCTCCCAGCTATCATCGCCAGCGGCGACCGCGCCGACGCCATTGCGATCCCAGTAATTGTCAAAGCGCTCCATCATCAGATAGAGGCGGTTGGTCCCCGCGCTCCAAGCACCCACCACCCGAAACGACAGATTGCTCTCGTCGTTTTCGTGGCCCAAGCCGAGATAGTACTCGAAGTGCGAATCAAAGGGGACGTAGTAATCCTCGGGGACGATGTCCCATTCAGAGAGGTCGCCGTCCAAGGTCGGCTCTTGGCCGGCGGGCCACTGAAAAAGCGTACCAGAGTCGATGCCGGGGATCGGCACGTGAGCCGATACTGCGCCAGCCTGCAACATGATGCCTACGGCCAAAATACTCGCGCTGCACAAAATCTTCTTCATAATGCGATTCACCTCATAGGTTCGTGGTTTGAATATTCGTCAAGAAAAACGAAAAATGAGCTTCTGATGCCTAAAACGGCCTTTCTTTACCTCCTTTCAACAGCTCTTAAATAGTTAACGTTGCTAAATATCAGCACAATATATGAAAAGAGGCCAGCAAAAGACAACTATCCAAACGTTTGAGTGCTCACGGCTACTTTTCAATCCTTTCATCCAAATACCAAGTCTCGGGATAATAGGGCCACGTCCAGCGCGAATCCCAACCCCAATAGCCCTGAAGTGGCACATTGCGCAGCTTGTGGCTGACCACGACTGGATGCGGCCCCAAGCCAATGACGCCGAGTGCCCACAAGTTCTCGGCTTGGCTGCGGAGGATGTTCTTGCCCATTGCGATGCGCTCGTCCTCGTCCGTAGTGCGGCGCAGCGTCTCCCACCAGCCAATCAGCTCCTTGATCTGCGCCGGCGGCTCCCACCCCAGCGCACCGTCTGAGAAGTACCAGCGCGTCCACTTAGACCACTGGCTCTGCTCCCACCCGCCATTGGTCGGCACGTACCAATAAGGCTCAATGGGGAAGAGGATATCCGCGTTGCGATCGGCGTGCCAGATGGTCATGTCCATCAAGCCCGCTCTGGCGCGAATCCGCTGCAACGTGCCGCTGATCTGTTTGAGATGGACGTTTACCCCCACCTCGCGCCAGTGGGCTGAGACCAAGTCCAAAGTGACCTGCTTGGGAGTCTCGCCAATCATGTACTCCAAGGTGATTTGCAATGGCTTGCCGTCGAACCGCTCGCGCCTTCCATCTCCGTCGCGATCGACAAGCCCCATTTCGTCGAACAGGGCATTCGCCCGCGCCGGGTCAAACTCCGCCCACGCCGTGGCAAATTCTGGCTCGAAGTAGCGACTAGCAGGCACTACCGTAAGTTGACGCGGCACCCCATAACCGAAGTAAACGATGTCGTTGATTTCCTCCCGATTGATGGCCAGCGACATGGCCCGGCGGAAGCGCACGTCCGCGAAAATCCGCCGCAGCCCTTCGTCGGGATGGTTCAAATTGAACTGCAACACCACGTCCGAGCCGTACGGCCGCGGCCAGACGTACGTGGAATAGTCGTTGTGCTGCTCAAAGCGCTTAAACAGCGGAATGTCGGCCGTCATAAACTGCCGCCCGGCAAAGTCAACTTGTCCGGTCGAGGCTTTGGCCGCCATAATTTCGGGGCTATCGACCCGCTGCACCTCCAAATAGTCGATATAGGGCAGTTGGTTGCCGGCGGGATCGACCTTGAAATAGTAGGGGTTGCGGCGCAACAGGGCGCGCGTCGAAGTCCGGCTGACCAATAGGTACGCCGTCAGCACGGGGCGGTTGAAGTGAATCAGATCGGTCGTGCTGTTGACCGCCGCGAAATAGGTGAGCCAGTCCTGCAAACCCAGCTCTTCGGCCTCGCGCTCCAATTGCGCGGGATTGGTAAACACCGGGTGGTAGCGGCGCATGAAGTGCGCTGGCATCGCCAAGCGCGAACTGTTGTGCGCGAGATGGTTGACAAACAGCGGCATGGGCTGGGGAAAGTGATAACTGAAGCTATGCTCGTCGTGCTTTTCGATTCGCGCACCCTTGAACCGAGGCTCTACCACCGGCGTGAGCTCCTCGTTCATCAGCACGTGGTCGAACCAGAATACATAGTCGTCGGCCGTCACGGGACGACCATCGGACCACTTGTGGCCGGAGCGCAGAGTAATCCGCAAGGTCCGCGCACCGTTGAGGTATTCGGCCTTTGCCGCAAAATTCGGCAGATTCAACCGCATTTGCGGCCCCGGACGCAGCACCCCCTCGGGCACGTTGATCAGGCTTTCACCAGCAAAAAACAGCCGTGCCGTGCCCCCGTAGCGGCCAATTTCGCCGTAGGGTTCGACCACCACCGGGTCGTCGGGCAGGCGCTCGGCGACCGGCGGCAATTCGCCGGCGGCCACCAATTCATCGAGTACGGGCGACTGGTGGAAGGTCTGCAATCCCACGGCCGAAGCCGTGGTCGGCGGGCGGAACCAAGCCGCTGGCCACGCGCTCGGCGGAATGTCGCCCGTCGTCGACGCTGCAGCCGCGATCGGACGCTCCGCTTCAACCGACGCACAGCCCAACCACGCAACCGCGCCTATACTCCACACCATCCTGCCCCATCCAATCACCTGCATAACCTCTCTCCTTTTGCCTATCTTCTTGACGAATTGAGCCAAGTTTAATAGTCTGTACCCCACCAGCATAAGCGTTCCCTTTGTGCAACTAATTGTGCCATTTAGGAAAAAAATCACCATGACCGCACAGCCCCAATTACAGCAAGAGCAAGCCCCACCCCTCCAGCCTCAATGCACGGCTGCCCGCCTAGTCCGCGCCGCCCTCGCCGACGTCCCCATCCCCTGCCAGTTTACCTTTGCACAAGGTGAG
The DNA here is from genome assembly GCA_965200315.1 of Candidatus Latescibacterota bacterium. Classification (GTDB taxonomy): domain Bacteria; phylum Latescibacterota; class UBA2968; order UBA8231; family UBA8231. The sequence goes on along the minus strand of OZ241362.1, from coordinate 5,038,764 downwards.
ACCTTGCGCTTAGGACCGGCGGGCGAACCGGCCTTTAGCATTGCCTTCCACTCCGACGAGGTGCTCAGCAAAGGACTCGACGAGTACGCCATCGGTCGCGCTTACGTCGAGGGTCAGGTCGAAATCGAGGGCGATGTGCTCTCTTTCTTAGAGCTGCGTCAGTACGCCAAGAGAAATGTCAGTGTCGGTTTCCTGCTGCGGGCCTATCTGCAACTCCTCTGGAGCAACCGCATCCGCCTCAATCGCGATTCCATCGCGCACCACTACAACTTCGGCGACGATTTCTACTTGGCGTTCGTCGATCGCCAGTACCATCTGTACTCGCACTGCCTCTTCCACGACGACGGCGAAACGCTGGAACAGGCCGCTGAGCACAAATTTGCTACTATGGCCCAAGCCCTGCGCCTGCAAGCGGGAGACCGCCTGCTCGACATCGGCGCGGGCTGGGGAGCAGTTCTCCGCTACGCCGGCCCGCGCGGCATCCACTGCACGGCTTTGACCATTGCTGAAGACTCGCATCGGCTGCACCAAAATTTCATTGCCGAACAAGGGCTGGCGACCTGCCAAGTTCGCCTCGAAGATTTCCTCGCGCACGAGCCTGCTGAGCCGTACGACGCCATCGTCATCTTCGGAGTCATCGAGCACATCCCTCACTACCGAGACTTTGTCGCGCAAGTGTGGAAGTGCCTCAAACCCGGGGGGCGCATTTACCTAGACGCCTCGGCCACGCTCGAGAAATACGAGGTGAGCAATTTCGTGCGTCGCTATATCTATCCCGGCACCCACACGTACCTGTGCTTGCCCGACCTGCTGCAAGAATTTCTCATGCACGGCTTCAAGGTGGAGGAAACGGTAGATGAAACGCATGATTACGCCCTGACGCTGAGACACTGGGCCACTCGCTTTGAGGCCAACCGCCAAACCGTCGTCGAGCGCTGGGGAGAAGCGGTTTTTCGCGCCTTCCGCCTGTACTTGTGGGGCGGGTCCCACGCCATGCACAACCGCCAACTCCAAGCCTATCACGTGGTAGCTCAACGCACCGAGAAGCCCGGCATCCAGCCAGGGTTTTTCAAACGCCTGCTCTACTTCCTTCGCAGTCTCAATTAGGCGGTTTCCCACGTCCCGCCCCATCCCCCCACCCACCTTTTCCCTGCGCGCGGTCCTCACGGGTTTGCTCCTCGTGGGGGCTATCAGCGTGCTGAGCCCGTGGGGTATCCTCATAGTCAAGGGATCGCAGATCACCAGCAATGCCATCCCCCTAATCGCCGTCCTCTTCTTCTTTCTGCTGACAGCCGTGGCCCTGCCCCTGCTCAAGATGCTGGGCCGAGCATGGGCCTTTTCCCGCGCCGAACTCATCGTCGTGTACGCCATGATGCTGGTTGGCGCAGTCGTGGTTACCACCGGCTTCACCGGCAGCTTTCTCTCGGTCATCACCGGGGCCGCGTACTACGCCACACCAGAGAATGCTTGGCAGGAGCTTTTCGTCGAATACATCCACCCTTGGCTGGCTCCCACTGATACCGAGGCCGTGCGCCTGTTCTACGAAGGGCTGCCCCAAGGCAGCGCCATACCGTGGGCTGCTTGGAGCCGCCCGCTAGCCGCTTGGATCTGCTTTATCTTCACCTTCTACGGGGTCCTCTTTTGCCTCGGCGTGTTGCTCCGAGGCCAGTGGGTTGCCAACGAGCGGCTCGTCTTTCCCCTCACTCGCCTGCCGCTCACCATGCTCGAAGACGCGGACTCCGCATCCCTTTTCGGCAGCTTGTTCAAAAACCGCCTGCTGTGGCTGGGCTTTGCCGTGCCGCTCCTGATCCACTCTTGGAACTCGCTCAACTACTACCACGACGCCTTCCAGCCCATCGCCCTCAACGGCAGTTTGTCCCTGCTGCAAGGCAGCGTCGGCCTGCCGTGGCGGATCAACCTGCCGATCTTGGGGCTAGCCTACCTAATGGCGCTCAGCGTCTCCTTTAGCATCTGGTTCTTCTTTTTGTTCTATACCCTCGAAAAAGTCGTCTTCGCCCGCATCGGCCTCGTCATCGGCGGCGGCGATATCTGGACCTCAGGCGGCGGCTCGGTCCCCGTCTCCCATCAGCAGGCCGGTGGCCTCTTGGTGCTGGCCCTCTTCGTGCTGTGGACCGCCCGCGCCCATCTGCGCCGCCTGTGGAGCCAAGCCCTAAAAGGCGAGCCAGCCCCCGGCGAGCTCATGGCCCCGAGCACGGCCTTTGGCGGCCTAGCAGTCGGTGTGGCACTCATGGTCGCTTGGCTGACCCTCACCGGCCTTTCCCTGTACGCGGCAGTGCTGCTGGTGGTAGGAGCGCTCATCGTCTTTATCGGCCTGTCGCGCATCGTCTGCGAGGCCGGCATCCCTGGCTGCCAAACGCCGATGGCCCCGCAGGCTTTCATCACCCGAGGCATTGGCCCCGAGACCCTCGGCCTCGGTAACATGACCGGCTTGGGCCTGAGCACGGTGTGGATGGGCGAGACCGCGGCCAACATGATGAATGCGGTCATGCACAGCCTCAAGCTCACCTCCGGCGCCGCGCCCGCGCCGCGCTGGCTGCCTTGGGCCTTGTTTGCCGCCATCGCCGTGGGGCTGTTTGGATCGATCTGGTTTACCATGACCCTCGCCTATACCTATGGCGGCATCAACCTGCACGGCTGGTACTTTAGCGGCGCACCGCGCTGGCCCTTTATCTATATGGCCTCGGTGTACAACGCGCCCGAGCCATCGTTTGCCCCGCGCCTCGCCTTCACCGCCAGCGGGAGCTTCGTCATGGCAGCCCTGCTCTTTTTGCGCCACCGCTTTGCGTGGTGGCCGCTACATCCTTTGGGTTTTCCCATCGCCTCCACCTTTACCATTGTTTACTATGGCTGGCTGTCCATCTTTTTGGCTTGGCTCTGCAAGGCGACCATCCTGCGCTACGGCGGAGTGCGCGTCTATCGCGCCCTACTGCCGTTCTTTTTGGGGCTGATCCTCGGCGACTTCACCACGGCCTGCCTGTGGCTCTTCATCGACGGGGCCTACGGCGTCGAGGGCAACATGATCTTCAATTTTTGATTTGACTTCGTAATATACATGTAATTTGACTCAGCAAGCGAAACGCCAGACACTTGGCACAGATTTAAGCCTAAGGAGACCCCATGATCCGCAAAGCCTTTGTCATGCAAGTCAATCCCGACCAACACGCCGAGTACGAGAAGCGGCACAACCCCATCTGGCCCGAGTTGGAGCAGACCCTCAAAGACCACGGCGTCCACAACTACTCCATCTTCCTCAGCGCAGACACCCACCAGCTTTTTGCCTATGTGGAACTCGAGGACGAAGAGCGCTGGAATAGCATCGCCGAGACGCCGGACTGCCGCCGGTGGTGGACCTACATGAAGGACATTATGGCCACCAACCCCGACGACAGCCCCTGCGCCAAAGACCTGCGCGAGGTATTTCACATCGACTAAGTTAGCGTTGGCAGCGCATCGTCCTTAGCTTCTATGCGCTAACTTCGCTGCGGAATTTGCCTGAAAAACCATGCACATTTTGGTCATCGGTGCCGGAGATATCGGCTTCCAGTTGAGCAAGCAACTGAGCCAAGACGGGCACGATATTACCCAGATTGACACCGATCCCAGCCGCGTCAAGCGCGTCAGCGAACAGCTCGACATCATCGTCGCCGAGGGCAATGGCACCAGTTTGCAGGACTTGCGCAGGCTCGGCATCGAGCAGGTGGATCTCGTCGCCGCCATGACCACCAACGACGAGGTCAACCTGCTCACCTGTAGAATGGCCAAGAAGCTAGGCGTCCAATCGGCCATCGCCCGCATCCGCAATCTCGAATTCACGGCACCTGACTTTATCTTCAGTCCCCAAGAGCTCGGCGTTGATCAGTTCATCCACCCCGAAAAGGAAACCGCCGACGCCATCGTCCGCCTCATCCGCCAGTCCAGTGCCACCGATCTGGTCGAATTTGCCGAAGGCAAGCTCGTCTTACTCGGCATACGCTTGGACCACCAGTCCTCCCTGCTCCACGCTCCTTTGAGCGAATTGGGGCGGCAGCTTGCCGACATCCCCATGCGCATCGTCGCCATCCAGCGCAAGCAGCAGACCTTGATCCCGAGGGGCAACACCACGCTGCTGCGAGGGGACCGAATCTTCGTCATCAGCGATCCCGACTTCATTCCCTCGGTGATCAGCTTGACCGGCCTCGCCAACCACCGCATCGAGGATATCGCAATTCTCGGCGGCGGCCTCATCGGCCAGTTCGTCGCCCAAGAGCTTTCCTCGCAGATGCGCGTTAGACTCATCGAAAGCCGCACCGACCGGTCTCGGCAAATCGCCGACCAACTCGCCAACGTATTGGTCATCCAAGGCGACGGCACAGACTACGACCTGTTGGCCGTCGAGGGCTTGGTAGACATGGATGCCTTCATCGCCGTTACTGGCAACGACGAGGTCAACATTATCTCTACGCTAGTCGCCAAGCACCTCGAAGTGCCGCGCGCCATCGCCTTGGTCAACAACGTCGATTACATGCCCATCACCCCGGCCATTGGCCTCGATTCGATGCTGAGCAAACAGCTCCTGACCGTCAACGCCGTCCAGCGCTACGTGCGCCACCAGCGCATCGCCTCCATCGCCAGCCTGCCCGGCCTCGACGTGGAAGCAGTCGAGTACATCGCCCACGGCGGCAGCAAGATCACCCAAAAACCCCTGATCTCCATCCGCCTGCCCAAGGACTCGATCATCGGAGCCGTCGTCCACGACGATAGCGTGGTCATCCCCCGTGGAGATACGCTCATCCGCCCTGGAGACAAAGCCGTGGTCTTCGCCCGGCACTATGTCCACGAGGAAGTGAGAAAGATATTCGGGGGGTAGGAACGCATGCGCGCCGCAGTTGTATTTCGAGTACTAGGCATCCTGCTGACGCTGTTCAGCGGCACCATGTTAGTGCCCGCTGGCGTATCCCTCCTCTATCGCGACGGCACGGCAAACGCCTTTCTATTGGCCTTTGCCATTACGCTCGCCACCGGGCTGGCGTGCTGGCTACCCTTGCGCAAACAGCACGCCGAGTTGCGGATTCGGGACGGCTTTTTGATAACGGTCTTGTTCTGGGCCGTTTTGGGCTTTTACGGCTCCTTCCCGCTAATGCTGTCCGCCCAGCTTGAACTAAGCTTTACCGACGCCGTATTCGAGTCCCTCTCTGGCTTAACCACGACCGGTGCCACCGTCATCCAAGGGCTAGACGACCTGCCCCGATCCATTTTGTTATACCGCCAGCAGCTCCAGTGGTTGGGCGGCATGGGCATCATCGTCCTCGCCATTGCCGTATTGCCCATGCTCGGCATCGGCGGCATGCAGCTTTTTCGCGCCGAGATCACCGGCCCCATCAAGGATTCAAAGCTGACGCCGAGGATCACCCAGACCGCCAAGGCCCTTTGGTTCATCTACTTGAGCTTAACTGTGGCCTGTGCCCTAGCCTATTGGCTGGCCGGCATGGAACCCTTCGACGCTATCGCCCACAGCTTTTCAACGGTTGCCATCGGCGGTTTTTCCACCCACGACGCCAGCATCGGCTTTTTTAACAGCCAAGCCATCGAGCTGGTCGCCGTCTTTTTTATCGTACTATCAGGCATCAACTTCACGCTGCACTTTTACGCCTTTCGCCAGCAATCTCTGCATCCGTATCGCATCGACCCTGAATGCCGCACGTACCTAGCCATTCTGCTAACCACCATCCTAATCGCCTCGCTGATACTCTTCATGCACAACGAGCACGACGCCGGTGCATCCCTGCGCTACGGCCTCTTCGCCACTGTATCTATTGTCACCACCACGGGATTTAGCATTGCGGACCATTCGGTCTGGCCCAGCGTGCTGCCGTTTTTGTTGTTCCTCGGCTCGTTTGTCGGCGGCTGCGCTGGATCAACGGCCGGGGGTATAAAAGTGATGCGCCTGTTGCTCATCCTAAAGCAGGGGAGCCGAGAGATCACGCGCCTGATCCACCCCAACGCCGTTTTGCCCATCAAGGTGGGGCAGCGGTCGGTTCCCGATCGGGTCATGGAAGCGGTGTGGGGGTTTTTCTCGGTGTACGTGCTGACGTTCACGATCATGTTCATCGCCGTGCTCGCCACCAACTTGGATCTGCCTACGTCTTTTTCAGCGGTAGCCGCCTGCATCAACAACCTAGGGCCAGGCCTAGGGCAAGTCGTTCACCACTACGGCGACATCAATTCGGTCGCCAAGTGGATCCTCTGCTTTGCCATGCTGATTGGGCGGCTGGAGGTTTTTACGCTCTTGGTGCTGTTCAGTCCGGCGTTTTGGCGCAAGTAACATCCTCGGCAATGGCCGCGAGCGCTTCCCACAGATAGGCCGCTAAGCTGTAATCGACCCACAGGCGGTACTTTTCCCCTTGCGGCAGCACCCCACAAGCCGCCCCGGCCACTTGCGTGTACACCATCCGCCCTGCTGGCGCACCGGCCCAATCCACCGCGCAAGCCTGCGCCAAAATGCGCTCGGCATCATCCCCTTGCACCACCAAGGTCGCCGACTGCTGCTCCACTCGATAGACCCCGGCCTCCGCAGCCTCCAACGCCGCGTTCAGACGCGCCCAGCACTCGTCTTCGGGCCGGCATTCCAAGATCAGTTCGCCAGCCCCCACCCGCGCCAAAACCCCATCCGCGCCCACGGGCCTCGTGTCGTAGAGCCGCGCCGGCAAGGCGAGGGCGTGCTGCTCGGCCCACTCGACCAAGCGCGGTCCTTTGGCCCCGAGCTTGACCATAGCAACCGGATGGTGCAAAGCGGTCTGCACCGCTGCTGATGAGTCGGCGACGAGATGGGCGATCGGGCTTTGGCGCGTCGTGGTCATAGCAGGATGGCCAAGCATCAGGCAATCAACTCCGCTGGATCGGCCGCGGCCGCTCCCCCGTTTTGCAAAAGAGCAACGGCCTGGCGATCAAAACTCGCGAACATAGCCCCGCCCAGCCGCTCGCCTTGATAGGCGAGGGCACCGTCGGCAAAGTCCCCGCCTGCCCGCAAAGCGGTTAGTCCCGCCTCAACCGCCGGTCGATCCGTAACGACCACCTCGACTTCGACAATCACCTCAATTGCCGCGGCGATGTCAGGGGCACTGAAAGCGTATCCGCGCTTGAGCACCCAAACAAACTCACAGAATACTGGAACGGGTATGGCTATGACCGTCGCCTGATTGAACAGCGCTTGGGCGGCGGCGGCCTGGTCTGCGTCATCTTGCATGACTATACGCGCCAAGACGTTTGTGTCAGCCGTGATCTTCATTCCTCACCCGCCCATCCGGTCGCGGCCATCTCGTTTAGCTCGTCAATAGAGAGAGGCGACGTGCTTGGTTGGGCAAGCAGGCCGAAGATCGTCGCAGCCGGTGTCCCACGCTTCGGCCTGATCTGCATCCGCCCGTTCTGCAATAAATCGACATGGAGCTTATCTCCGGGCTGTACCCCGAGATGCTTGAGGACCTCTTTGCGGAGCGTGATCTGCCCCTTAGCGGTGACTGTCAGCGTGATGGTCATGGCTCTGACTCCTAGTGGGCTAATTTCGCCAAAGGTAAGGCTTTTTTGCCTTTCTTTCAAACAGGGCCTAGGCCACCCACCCGGCCGACAGCACTTCGGCCTGCGCCAAGACGGTCTGCGTGGCCTTTTCCTGCTGGTCCGGCGGAAAGCCGTGGCGTCTCAGGGTGCGCTTGACCATCACGCGCAACTTCGCCCGCACGTTCTCCCTCAGTACCCAGTCGATGGTGACGTTGTTGCGGACGGTCTCGACGAGTTCGCGGGCTATGCGGCACAGGGCCTCGTCGCCCAAGACTTGGACGGCGCTATCGTTGGTCTCCAGTGCGTCGTACAAGGCCAACTCGTCTTCGCTAAGACCCAATTGCTCGCCGCGGGCATCGGCCTCGCGCATTTCTTTAGCAAGCCCAATGAGTTCCTCGATCACCTGCGCGGCTTCGATGGCCCGATTCTGATAGCGGCGTAGCGTGTGCGCTAGCATCTCGGCAAAGGAGCGCGCTTGCACCACGTTCTTCCGCCGACGAGTAGTGAGTTCGCCCTTGAGCAGCTTTTGTAACAACTCCACGGCGAGATTGCGCTGCGGCATCCCCTGTACCTCGGCTAAAAATTCGTCTGATAGTACGGAGAGGTCCGGCTTCGCTAGCCCGGCCGCGGCGAAGATGTCCATCACCTCCTCGGAGGCCACGGCCCGCGAGATAAGCTGGCGCACCGCGTGGTCCATATCCTCCTCGGACCGGGCATCGCTGGGGGCACTCTTGGCCAGCACGGATTAAGTCGTCTTCGCCCGCATCGGCCTCGTCATCGGCGGCGGCGATATCTGGACCTCAGGCTCTTGCAACACCACATGCTCGGCTTCAATCCGTTTCCGAAACGACTCCGGCAACTCATCCCAAATAAACAAGTCCACCGGAAACGGCAGACTGCTCTCTTTTAGGGCTTCCCTTAGATTGAACACGGCCGCTTGCTGTTCGCCCGAAGCAAAAGCAACCAAATCCAAGTCAGACTGCGGTCGTGCAGTCCACTTGACCCGGGAACCATACGCCCACACGACGACATTGGGCAGATGTTGTTTCAACAAGCCAAGGACCAACTTGTGATCGCCAACGCTGATGTCAATAGCATCGGTCATTCCCAAGTCTCCCCCGTCATGGTCTCGTAAAGCCCGATGGCGTCGTCAATAAAAGCACCCACAATTCCAAGAGCCTTCTCTGCTTCCTCCCCACTATAGTCGTGGGTGGTATCAATGCGAGCTCGTATGTATTGGTCCCATTGGGCAAAAGGAGACGAAAGCAGATTATTGGAATCGGCTAGACGCAAGATCGGCCTGGGGCTGCTGGGAACTTCAGCAAGCCCCAATACTTCTTGCAGATAGCGCTTTAATATCTTCCACATCGTATCGTAGCAAACTTCAAATCGCTGAATCACGGACTCAGGTACAGCCTCTTTTGTACGTTCCGGCAGTTCATCGTCCAGATTCTTGTAGTTGTCGTACTGCAACTCAAGATTCTTCAGAGCCTTGCCAAAGTTTTCATAATCGATCATCGGTCTATTCCCTAAGATACTCCACGAGGGCCGACCGTCCCACAATCTCCACGATCCGCCCAGTCATCTCGATGCCATTGACATCGGTGAGCCGCAGGTCTTCGCCGAGCACAAAATGCACCGGCTGCTGCTGACCTTGGTTGATGGCGATGTTTGAAGCGTAGAGATAGATCCGGTCGAGGGGATCTCGAATCGGATTCAGCGATCCTTTCAGCCCTGGAATTTGGCCGCTAGCTTCGGACAGAATGACGGCACCGCCGCCGGGAAGCGGTTTAAGTTCAATGGTGAGCGTACCTTCTGAGGGCATCCACTCGCGTTCGCAGTGCGCGGCAAAGCCGTGGGCAGCGGCGAACACGGTCATCGGCAGCTCAACCGTATGCAGGCCGATAAGGGCTTGGCCCAGTGCATCCGTCGTGGCCTGTTTCCAAGTCTTGTTCGGGAACAGCACCAAGACCTCCGCATTGGCAAGCGGCTGGTCGCCGGTACGCACGGTAATGAGCACGCGGGCCGGGCTCGGCTCGGTGGAGGCCGCCGGTAGGGTGACGCGAAGGTCGGCACCCCCAACCAGATCGAAACGCGGCAGGCGACCAGCGAGCTCACGGGTTTCTCGCCGGATGATAGGGACGCCATCGCCGCGCCGCTCCATGATGAAAAGCCGGCCACCAGCCCCTTGGATACCACTGGTCGGCATCCGGCCAAAAACCGAGGCAAGCACCTCGTTGCGCGTGGCCTGCCGATATTCCAACCCATCCACCGTCAGACTATTGGCCAAGGCACCGGGCGACTGAATTTCCACTCGGTCGGCGAACATGGACAGGCGAATCCGGCTGCCGTGCATCGAATAATCGCGGTGGGCCACGGCATTGGTGATAGCCTCAAACAGGGCCGCTGCGCTGTACTGTGGCAAGTCCATGCGCGCCGGGTCTTTATATGCTCCGACGCGCATGTTGCTCACGGCAAAGGCGACCGCTTCGGCAATTTGTCGGTTGAGCGGGCCAGTAACCGTCTGTGTGTCGAGTTGCCCAGAGGCGCGATCAGTGCCGCGATAGTGGGTCGCAGTAATGCAAGCGTTGGGAAGCCACTGCTCAGGCGCGTAGGTACACAGGAGAATCCCCGCCACCGTGGCTCGCATTGCTCCGTTCTCGTCCCGGCCCAACAGTGCGAGTTTTTCCAAGGCCGTTTCGGGATCGGCCCGCCCGCCCACGCTGAGCAGCGGTTTCCAGAGTGTTTCGTCCAGCGTACGGAATCCGGTATTCGGCACGGGCTGCTCGTCGAACCAGCGATAAAGCGCTTGGCTGCGCTGTTGCGCCAAGCGCATTCGCTCGTCGCGGGCCATCTGTCGTTTGGAACTACCGACGCGCCGGAAGCTTCCACCCGGACTGTCGTGCTGCGCGGTGCCTTTGGCTACTGAGACGGCCAACAATGCTTTGTCGTCGAGTTCATGGCGAGTAGTGGTTATGTCAAAGAGCGGTGGCTTGATCGAGTGGGAACACAACTCGACGACTATGCGTTCCAAAGCGTTCATTTGTTCTCGCGACATGCCCTGTACTGCACCGTCATCAGTGACACCACAGAGCAGCACACCACCGCCGGCATTGGCAAAAGCCGCTATTTCATCTGCCAAGTTGTCTCGTTTTGGTGCTGTCAGACGGTCGGCGCGGAACTCGACCTGCTTGAACTCCCAGTAGCTATCCTCACCTAAATCGAGTTGGCGTTTGATATCGCCTGTGTTCATACACATCCCCTTTCTCCAAACCCCAACTTCTCCAAGTTCGCCTCAATAGCCGCGTCCAACCTTTGCCCCTCGGCCTGCTGTTCCCGCCACTGCGCCGCAAGCCGCTGCATCTTCTCGGCGAAAGGCTCGCCATCGTCCTCCGGCACCTCGGCCCCAACATAGCGCCCCGGCGTGAGGATGTACCCGTGCTGGCGGACTTCGGCCCGCGACGCGCTCTTGCAAAAGCCGGGCACATCTGCGTAGGCACCCGCGCCCTCCTCGCCGCGCCAAGCGCGATACGCACGGGCGATGCGGGCGATGTCCTCTGGGGCAAAATCGCGGTGGGTGCGATCGACCATCAAACCGAGCTTCCTCGCGTCGATAAACAGAATCTCGCCCCGGCAGGCGCGATCGCGGGACAAAAACCAGAGGCAGGCCGGTATCTGGGTCGAGTAGAAAAGCTGGCCGGGCAACGCGACCATACAGTCCACCAGATCGGCTTCGATCAGGCTCTTGCGGATGGTGCCCTCGCTCGACTGGTTGGACGACATAGAACCATTGGCCAACACAAAGCCCGCCGCGCCCGTGGGCGCGAGGTGATAGACGATATGCTGCACCCAAGCGAAGTTGGCGTTGCCCTTCGGCGGTGTCCCGAATTGCCAGCGTTGGTCGTCTTGCAGACGCTCGCCGCCCCAATCAGAGATATTGAACGGCGGGTTGGCGAGAATGAAGTCGGCCTTCAGGTCGGGATGGCCGTCATTGTGAAAGCTGTCGCCGTGAGCAATCTTCCCCTCAATGCCTCGGATCGCCAAGTTCATCTTGGCCAGCCGCCAAGTGGTGTAGTTAGACTCCTGACCGTAGATGGAGATATCAGCACGGGCCCTGTTGCCATTGCCGTTGCCCGAGGCGTGGGCTTCGATGAATTCGACCGACTGGACGAATATGCCCGAGGAGCCACAGCACGGGTCATAGACCCGGCCTCGGTAAGGCTCCAGCATCTCGACTAGGAGCTTGACTACGCTGCGCGGGGTATAGAACTCGCCGCCTCGCTTGCCTTCGGCACTGGCAAACTGAGAGAGGAAGTACTCATACACCCGGCCCAGCACGTCCTTAGAGCGAGCCTCGGCGTCGCCGACGGTGATATTGCTCACGAGATCTATGAGCTGTCCAAGGCGCTGCTTGTCCAACACGGGACGGGCGTAATCCTTGGGCAGCACATCCTTGAGGGCGGGGTTGTCGCGCTCAATGCCGGCCATGGCCGCGTCCACGGCTTCGCCGATGGCGGGCTGTCGCGCACATTTCTTGAGACGAGACCAGCGGGCCTCAACAGGCACCCAGAAAACGTTCTCGGCACGATATTCGTCCGGGTCTTCGGGATCGGCCCCTTCGCTGCGCTCCGACTCCAGCCGGATATATGCTTCCTCGAAAGCATCGGAGATGTACTTGAGAAAAATGAGGCCGAGGACGATGTGCTTGTACTCGGCCGCGTCCATGCTGCCCCGCAGGGCGTCGGCCATCCGCCACAGCTCGGCCTCGTAGCCGGTGGTCGCCCCGTTGGCGGGTGTCCGTCGCGTTGTCGTCATCGCGTTTTGCATCCTCTACGCCATTATCCGCCGAGGTTGTACGCGCTCGGCGCAGCGCAACTCGTAGGTCTTGTGCAAGTTCAACCAGCCGCGGTTACGTCGCGCTGATCGTTGCGGATCGCGGCGACACATCCAGCGCCTTAGCCGACGGGCCGAGCGTCTCGAATGCCTCGCACCATATAGCAAGCCTACGTCCTTCATAGGCTGGGTGCGCGAGCGTCTCACCCGCCGGCCTACGGCCCACAACGCCGCGAAGACGATGCCACGCTTGCAACGCATGTAGGACGGCTATATCTCGCCCGGATGCACCGGTCGCATACCGTTCTGCACGCTCAGGTCCTTACTCCCGTCAACAAAAATTAATACACTGGCAGACGGTTGCCCACCGCCCCAGTGAACCCATCGACGATGAGCCAGACCCCCGCCGTGACGATCTGGCCGAGGGCTATGCCGAGGAAGAAGGGCACCGTCTTGTGGTAGAGGGCCGCACCCCCAAAGCGGAGCACCAGATTCTTGACGAACCAAGCGAGAAAAATCGAGCACCAAATATGGTCCATGACCCAGCCCATACTCGCGGCAAAGCCCAACGGATGCAGCGGCCACCAAGCCCAGTGGTTGCGCGCACCAATCAGCGCACTCATCAGCAGCGCACCACCGCCGGTCCACAGCCAGCCAATGGCGTCCGGGCCGGTGGGATGGAGTAGTTTTTGCGCGGCGAACTTGGAAGGCTCGGCCGCAAAGGTGGAAAAGTACTGCTGGTGGAGGTTGACCGCTCCGTGCGTATAGGCCAAGCGCAGCGTGTACCAAGTCGATAGCACAAGGCTGATGAGCATGGCCGCGGCCAAACCCCACAGCAACCGGCGGCGGTCACCGGCCAATTCGCTGCCCAAGCGCAGGCTATTGGCCAAGGGAGCCGTCATAAAAACCAGCAGGTCGCCGATCCACACGAAGGTATAGCCCAATGCCACCACGCCCGGCACCCCCAAGGCCGGCACCCCGACGGCACTGACGGCAAACCCAGCGGGGACCATGCCCGGCGTAATGGTGGGCGTACCGGCCTCGGCGACGATGCGCGTCAGCGCGACCAAAAGACCCAGTGCCACCACCACCACCAGCGCGGCGATCCACAGCGGCAACCCGCTCCGCCACAGCCACAGCACCATGCCCGCCGCACCCAAGAGCAAGCCGACGACTGAGAAGCGATAGGACGCCATTTCTCCTTCGTCTTTTGCCGGGCGCAAAAAGCGGCGTCCAACCTCGGCCAGATGGGCGCGGGCCGTCCACAGGCCATAAACGACGAGCACGGCGCAGGCCCCCATCATCTGGTGTCCCGTCCCCGCATCGGACCACGTCCCCAACTCGGCGGTGTGGTGCAGGTGCAGGCTGCGGAGCAGGCCCTCTTGCAGGGCGTGGAGCAGATAGAATATCCAAAGGCTAAAGGAGAGTTGGACGCCGATGAGGTAGGCAAAGCCGAGCATCAGGAAGTTGACGTCGAGACGCAAGACGACGATCTGCCTCAGCAGCGACAGCCGCGTCTCCAGTACGGGCGAGGGTAGGGCGGGGAAGTAGTGATGCAGGGCCTCTAGGCTGCCGAGGGCAAAGGGAATGGCCAAGCCCAGCCAGACGAGGCGCTGGCGGAAAAAGGGCACCAGCCGGCTTTCCTCCGCGCCTTGGATCATAGCCAGCGGCACTTGCGCTAAGGGATAGGCCAACCGCTCGTTATCGACCCACGGCCGCCGCAAGATATTCATCAGGCATATCAGAGCCAGATAAAACGCCGCGTAGAACGCCAGCCAGCGGCTCAAAGGCACCAACCAAGCATCCCAAGGGATTGGCGCATCCCGTCCTGCGCCTTCGTAGAAAGCCTTGATGGCCTCTATATCTGCGACGACCATCCAGTCGGCCAAGTGCGGATGAAGCAACTCGGCCCACTGGTTTTCCGCGGTGGCGTAGTAAAAGGTGCCGGTGATCATCGGCAGGAGCATTCCCACCACCCCGCGCGTGGGAATAGCCGTGGCCACCGCCATCATCGCAAAGATTGTCACCAACTCGCCGCGGCCAAACGCCCACTCCCGCCGCACAGCTCCCAGCGCCACCTGCACGGTCGCCAGCAGCGCGAACAACAAGAAAAACGCCGCGGGCGTGGCCGACGAAAGCCCCAGCCGCGACCCTTGCACCACCAGGCCCCCATAGGGCACGCCGATGGCGATGAGGGCCGCCAAGCCGCCGCCGGTGAGTAAGGCGCGGCCCGTAACACCCCGGCCCGGGGTCTGGTCGCGGCGCACTACGCGCTGGCGATAGGCTGCCGGTACTTGTCGGAGCAAGACCCGTCCTTTTCTAGCGCCGCCCCGACAACCTCACAGCTTCTGCCGCTGGTCCTCGGGGTCGTAGAAGGGCAACGCGGCTACCTCAGCCACGCTCGTCGAACCATCGTCCAAGCGCACTTCCACCCGCGTACCGGGCGCGGCCATATCCGCTTCGACAAAGGCCAAGCCCAGCGGATAACCGAGCGTCGAGACCGGGGCAATGCTCGTTAGGCGGCCGGCGATCCATCCCTCCCGCATGATCAAGTTGCATTCCTCGGGTAGCTGGCCGGCAAAATCAGCGGGCCACCGCACACCGACGAGCGCACGGCGTACGGGGCGTGCGGCGTGGATTTGCACGCTGCGCTGGCCGACGAAGAAGCACTTGTTCTTGCCAATGGCCCACGCCAACCCCGCCTCTTGGGGATAGGTCAGCGCGTCCGTGTCGTGGCCGACGATCAGGTGCCCTTTTTCCAAGCGCAACAGGCGCTGCGCCTCCACCCCAAAGGGGCGCGCACCGGCCGCCGCCAACGCCCGCCACACGTGTTCCCCCTCCCAAGCCGGTACGTGGATCTCGTATCCCAGTTCGCCGACAAAGCCCACCCGCATCACCATTGCCCGCACCCCGGCCACCTCGCCCTCGCGCATCCGCAGATAGGAGAAAGGCCCCGACCTCAGATCAATGTCCGTCAACGCTGCCAGCGCGTCGCGGCTGGCTGGACCAGCTAAGTTGAACGCCGCCAGTTGCCCCGTGACATTGCTCAAGGTTACGTCCAAACCCCAAATCGTGGCCCAGCGCAGCATCTCGCGGTAAAAGGCCGCCGCGCCGCTACTGGTCGTGGTCGCGTAGAAGCGGTCCTCGCTCAGCCGAGCAATCACCCCATCCTCGATCACCACCCCGCTTTCGTCGAGGGCGACTCCGTAGCGGCAGCGACCGAACGGCAGCTTCTTGAAGCGACCCGTATAGAGGCGTTCGAGTAGCTCGCCCGCGTCTGGGCCGCTGACCTGCAATTTGCCCAACGTGCTCACGTCAATAATCCCCAGACCGGACCGCACCTGCTGTGCCTCCTGCACAATGCACTCATCGCGGCTGGCGTCGCCGCAGGCATAGTACTCGGGCCGATACCAGTCGCCGGCGTGGGCAAAAACCGCGCCGTGCTCGCAATGCCAAGCGTGGATCGGCGTCCGGCGCATCGGGTGAAAGCGCCGACCAGCCAAATGCCCCAACGGCACCGGTTGGTAGAAGGGACGGGCGGTCGTCGAACCGGTCGCTGCGATGGTGTCGCCGTTGAGCTTGGCCAAGATCCGCATCGCGTTCATGTTGGACAGCTTGCCTTGGCTCGGCCCCATCCCCACGGTGCTGTAGCGCTTGAGCAGCTCGACGCTGTCGTAGCCTTCTTGGTGCGCGTGGACGAAATCCGCCAAGTGCAAATCCTCGTCGAAATCCACGAAGTTCTTTTTGCTTGGATGGGCGAAAATCGGATAGCTGTGGCTGGGAGCTTCTCTCCCAAGCGATGGGGGCGCGGGCCCTTCGGCGTCGCCGTGCCCAGCGTAGTGCGCGGCCCTAAGCCCGGCGACCCGCCCGTCTTCCCGCTGCGCGTCTAGAGAGTACGCCCCGCGTACGCGCCCGGCGACAAAGACCCCGTCTGGAAGCGAACGCGGCACGAGCTGCTCCAGCGCCTCGTCGTAGGCGAATTGCACCCCGGCTTGGCTGGGCAGCGCGGCGTTGGGCATCCAGCCGACCGACGCGACAAGGCCGTCGCAGGCGATCTCGGTGCCGCGTTGGGCATCTATGGTGCCGTCTGTGGCCAACGGTGCCACCACGGCACCGCGCAGGCCATTCTTCCGTCTATTCGGCACGGCCGCATAGACGGCGCAGCCGCTGTGGATCGGCACCCCGGCCGCGGCGATCTTTTCCGCTAGGTCTAGCGGTGCCACGTCGGGGCGCAAATCGGCAATAGCCGCCACCTCGACCCCCGAGTCGAGCATGTCCAGCGCCACGCCGTACGCATCGCTATTAGCCGCTAGCACCACCATGCGGTCGCAGGGTTTGACCGCGTACAACTTCACCAACCGCTGAGCGGCCGACCCAAGCAGCACGCCCGGCAGGTCGTTGTGCCCAAAGACGGCCGGCTGTTCGATCGCGCCGTTGGCATAGACGACAGCCGCGGCGCGCACCTTGGTCATCCGCACCGCGTCGAACAGGGCGACCCATCCGTCGGCGTAGTGGCCGCTGGCCACCGTTCCGCAGCGAATATCGACCTCGGGCAGGCCAGCGAGCACCTCGATCAGCTCGTCGCAGTTCCCGCCGTGCTGCCACGCCCAACTCCCCCCCAAACGCGCCTGTTCCTCGACCAATAGGACCCTAGCACCAGCTTCTCCCGCCGCCCTTGCCGCCTCCAGTCCGGCCGCGCCGCCGCCTACGACCAGCACGTCGCACCAAGCGTATTCCTTCGGGCTAGCCGGGGCTGGCAGGTCGCGGTTGATCTGACCCAAGCCCGCTATTTGGCGAATGATCCGCTCGTGGAAAGGGAAAAGCCACCGGGGGCGATGGAATGTCTTGTAGTAAAAACCCACCGGCATGAAGCGGCCCAAAGGCCCCAGCCACTTGAACAGATCGCGTTTCAACCCACCTATAGTGTTGACGGCCCGCAGATCCATGCCCGCAACCAACGGCTCGCTAGCGCCGCGCAGATGCGTGCGCTCGCCGTCTGTAAACAGCGCATTGGCGTCGTGGCCGGCCAAGCTGTACACCCCGCGCGGCCGGTGGTACTTGAAGCTGCGCCCCATCATCTGCACGCCATTGGCCAAGAGCGCACTGGCTACACAATCGCCGGCAAAGCCGCTGAACGCCTCGCCTTCAAAGCGGAATTCAATGGGCTGCGTCCGGTCGATCCACTCCCCGGGCTGTGCGGACAGGCGGCGCTTCACGTTTGGTCCTCCTCGCCCCACAAATAGGTGCGGACGATCTCGTCGCGGGCTGTGTCGCGCTCGGCGATAAACCAAGTGCTGCTAGCGCTGTGGTACCACCACTCGCGCTGGATGCCCGGCTCGCCGCAGCGGTTGAACACGTAGTCGGCCCAAACAGCATCGCTTGCTTTCTTGGGATCGGGCATGAAGCGCACCTCGCCGCCGAAGACGAATTCCGAGAGCGGACGCGGGCCGTTGATTGGACAGGTGAGGATTTTCATTAGAATCAGGAACTGATGTTACGCATCCGTTATTGTCTGTGGCTTCCTGCCTTCCCATTGTCATTCCCGCGAAAGCTGGCTTCACCGCGAGCGCACGATGCGGTGGGCAGCAAGGGGTCGGCAAAGGGCGTTGGCTGCTCACTACGTGAAGAAGTTCATCGGGAGCCTGCTTTTGCAGGCATGACCGGACCAAGCGAACGCAAGGCTGCGTAACATCCGTTCAGTGCCCAACGGACGCCGCTCCCTTCTCCCCGACCAACTCAAACGCACCAAAGCGCGACAGATTAAAGGCGCGGATCAGCGGATGATCCTCGTCGTGGGCCATGGTGTGGGCCATGGTGTAGCCGCAGACCGGCGTGGCCTTAAAGCCCCAAGTGCCCCAACCCGCGTCAATGTAAAAGCCCGCAATCGGCGTCGTGCCCATGAGCGGCGAAAAGTCCGGGGTCATGTCGCACAACCCGGCCCACTGACGCAGCACCTTGACGTCGCCCAAGCAGGGAAAGAGGTCGAGCATGTGGCCGGCCAAGCCCTCGGCAAAGTCGAGCGTCGAGCGCATGGACGTTAGCTCGTAGGGGTCCAAAGAGGCACCGGCCACCAACTCGCCGCGTGAGGATTGGCTGACGTACGTGTGCAAGCTGGCCGATACGACAATCGCGTCGAGCCACGGCTTGAACGGCTCGGTGACAAACGCCTGCAGCGGATGCACCACCAGCGGCGAGCGCAAGCCGACCATCCTCTGTACCTGCGGCGTCCAGCCCGCCACCGCGCTGAGCACCTTGCGAGCCTGGATAAAACCACGATCCGTGTGGACGCCCGCGACCCGGCCGTCCTCTACTTCAATGTCGGTGACGCAGGTCTGCTGGTGGATTTCAACGCCTTGGCTGTCGGCCCCGCGCGCATAGGCCCACGCCACCGCGTCGTGGCGGGCGATGGCCCCCGGCGGGTGGTAGAGTGCGCCGACGATGGGCGGCTGGTGCCCACCGCAGCTCAGGTCGATCTCGGGGATGGTTTTCTTGATGAACTCCGGGCCGACGACCTCGGAGCTGATGCCGAGGTGCTTGTTGACCTCGGCGCGCCAGCGCTGCGTCCGCAGCGACGCTGGTGAATGCGCCAGCGTGAAATGACCGCGCTCTGAGTAGAACAGGTTGTAGTCGAGCTTCCGCGACAAGTCGCGGTACAGATCCACGCTGAATTGGTAAAAACGCGCGCCCTCTTCCGTCAGGTAATTCGAGCGGATGATGGCCGTGTTGCGGCCGGTGCCGCCGTGCCCGATGTAGCGTTGCTCTAGGACGGCGATGTCGCTGATACCGTGCTCTTGGGCGAGATAGTGCGCCGCGGCCAGCCCGTGCCCGCCGCCGCCGATGATCACTACTTCATAGCGGTCGCGCAACCGCTCGGGCGAGCGGAACATGCGCGGCTCGGAGTAATCCTTCTCGAGGCCGTATTTGAGCAACCGATAGGGCATGAATGGTTTGAGTCCGGCCAGCCGGTAAGACGCACAAATGGTTATTGTGCAGGTTCACCGTACTGGGTGTAATTTCTTGATAACTTTCGACAAGCTCAACGAACCAAAACAACCACCGCACCCTGAGCCTGTCGAAGGGTGCATAGCTTCAGCAGGAGGTCAAATATCGGTCGATCTCCCAGCGGCTGACTTGGCTGTCG
Organism: Candidatus Latescibacterota bacterium; assembly: GCA_965200315.1. Classification (GTDB taxonomy): domain Bacteria; phylum Latescibacterota; class UBA2968; order UBA8231; family UBA8231. The sequence continues at coordinate 5,019,239 of OZ241362.1, read as the reverse complement.
TACTCGGCCCACTCGTCGGCTTTTATCTTGAGGAACTCGTCGGCGATGGGGCCTAGCGCACTCTGCACCACTTCGTCTTCCCGCAGTGCGTCGAGCGCCTCGGCCAGCGACTGCGGCAAAAGCTGCACCTCTGCCGCTCGAATTTCGTCGCGGGAGCGCTCGTACATGTTGCCTAAATTCGGCTCACCCGGCTCCAATCCGCGCTCAACGCCGTCGAGCCCGGCGACCAGATAGGCGGCCAAGGCCAGATAGGGATTGGCCGCGGCACTGACCGTGCGGTCTTCAAAATGCCCCTCGCCGGCCGTGCGGATCATCTGTGTGCGGTTGTTGTCGCCGTAGGTGATAAACGCCGGCGTCCAAGTAAAGCCCGAACGGCTTGAATAGATGCCAGCGCCGAGCTGTAGGCGCTTGTAGCAGTTCACAGTCGGGCTAGTCACCGCGCAGAGCGCACGCGCGTGGTGCAAAATGCCGCCGAGGAAGTGGTAGGCCAGCTTGGAGCAGCCCAATCCCCGCTCGTCTCCCTCGTCCAAGAAGAGATTCGCGCCCGATTCGGCGTCGGCCAGATGGTAGTGCGCATGCAAGCCGCTGCCAGTGCGATCGGCAAATGGCTTGGGCATGTGCGAGGCGATCGCGCCGTACTTTTTGGCGATCTGCGAGGTGGCCATCTTAAAGAAGATGATGCGGTCCGACGTAGTCAGCGCGTCGGCGTAGTCGAAGTTGACCTCAAACTGCCCGTTGGCATCCTCGTGGTCGCACTGATAAACACCCCAACCCATGTCGTTGAGCGACCGAGTTAGCTCCTGCAAGTACGCCATGGCCGGCGACATAGAGCGGAAGTCGTAGCAGGGTTTGGCCAACGAGTCCACGCCGTCTGGGTCCCAAGGCCGAATCGAACCGTCGTCAGCGCGTGCGACGAGAAAGTGCTCCGGCTCCATGCCCACGTTGAACACATAGCCCTGCTGAGTCGCGTCGGCGAGTACCCTCTGGAGGTTGGTGCGCGAGCAATAGGGATAGGACTCCCCATCGACGAAGAGGTCGCTGGCAAAGCGCACGGTGTTCGGCTGCCAAGACAGCCGTGCGTACGAATCGAGGTCGATCCGCGCCAGCATATCGTGCGAGTGCGGCCCCTGCCCCAAGCCCCAAATAGATGCGCCGGCAAAACCCGCGCCTTCGTCAAGCGCGTCGTCGAGTGCCGTTAGTGGCACCATCTTCACTTTGGGCGCACCGGTCATATCGACGAACTGTACTAGTAGGAATTCAATGCCCTCTTGGGCGAGGCGTTCTTTGATCTGAGTGCGTTCAGCCACAGCAGGCTCCTTTAGTTGGCGTGTTTCCAGGAATCCAATCCGTTCCGGCCAAAGGGATTTTGGCCATGGCCGCTGCCTCGATAGTCAGCGCCGCCAAGTCCTCTGGCTCCAGATTGTGAACGTGCGATTTGCCGCAGGCGCGGGCAATGGTCTGGCACTCCATGGTCATTACCCGCAGATAGTTGGCAAGCTGGCGGCCGCCGACCACCGGGTCGAGACGCTGAGCCAAGGTGTCGGTCTGGGTTGAGATGCCGGCCGGGTCTTGGCCGTCCTGCAAGTCGTCGTAAAAGCCAGCGGCCGAGCCAATTTTGCGGTACTCGGGATCCAAATGCGGGCTGTTGTCGCCCAGTGCAATCAGCGCGGCCGTGCCAATCGAACAGGCATCCGCCCCCATCGCCAAGGCTTTGGCCACATCTGCGCCACTGCGAACGCCGCCAGACACAATGAGCTGCACCTTGCGGTGCATATCTAACTCGTTGAGCGCTTCCACGGCTTGGCGCACGGCCGGCAGAGTCGGAATTCCCACGTGCTCGATGAACACCTCCTGAGTCGCGCCCGTGCCGCCCTGCATCCCATCGAGCACCACCACGTCGGCACCGGCCTTGATCGCCAAGAGCGTGTCGTAGTAAGTCCGAGTCGCGCCGATCTTGACGTAAATCGGCACCTTCCAGTCGGTAATCTCGCGCAGCTCGACTATTTTGATCGCCAAGTCGTCCGGGCCGGTCCAGTCCGGGTGGCGGCAGGCCGAGCGCTGGTCGATGTCCTTGGGCAAGGTCCGCATCTGGGCGACGCGGTCGCTGATCTTCTGCCCCAACAGCATCCCGCCGCCGCCGGGCTTGGCCCCTTGGCCGAGCACTATCTCGATGGCATCGGCCTTCCGCAGGTCGTTGGGGTTCATGCCGTAGCGCGAGGGCAAAAGCTGATAGACCAAAATCCGCGACTGTTCGCGCTCCTCCGGCGTCATCCCGCCATCGCCGGTCGTGGTGCTCGTGCCCACCTCGCTGGCACCGCGGCCGAGTGCTTCTTTGGCCTGCGCCGACAGCGAGCCAAAGCTCATCCCCGCGATGGTAATGGGGATGTCGAGGTGGATCGGGTTTTGGGCGTAGCGCGTACCCAGTAGCACATCGGTGTCGCAGCACTCTCGGTAGCCCTCCAGCGGATAGCGCGACATGCTCGCGCCCAAAAAGACCAAATCGTCAAAATGGGGCACTCGGCGCTTGGCCCCCCAGCCGCGGATATCGTAGATCCCGGTCTGCGCCGCACGCTGGATCTCGTAGATGACGTCGCGGCCAAAGGTCGCCGATTCGCGCAGGCTCTCTGGGCTGTGGTTTGGTTGCGTCATAGAGCGTCTAGTACTGGGATGCGTTATCTACCTTGAAGTTGTAAAGCTGGCGCGCCGACCCGTAGCGGCGGAATTCTTCCGGGCGCACATCGGGCAACTCCGCTCGCGCCAACAGCTCGGCCAATGCGCTCACATGATCGTCGCGCATGGGCTTTTCAATGCAGTCGGCTCCCAAGCCCGCGACCCGGCCGCGAACGAAAATCCGCGCCTCGTACAGGGAGTCGCCCAACGCTTCGTCGGCATCGCCGCAGACGACTAAGTTACCAGCTTGGGCCATGAAGCAACTGCTGTGGCCGACCGAGCCACCGACCACGATATCGATTCCCTTCATCGAAATCCCGCAACGGCTCGACGCGTCGCCCTCAATGACCAGCAAGCCGCCGTGCCCAGTGGCCCCGGCGCACTGACTGGCGTGGCCCTTCACTCTCACCAGCCCCGACATCATGTTCTCGGCTACCCCAACCCCGACCATCCCGTGGACGGTGATGTGAGCGCGCTGATTCATGCCGGCGCAATAATAGCCAACGTGGCCTTCGATATCGATTTCCACCGGCGCATTGACCCCGGCGGCCACCGCGTGTACACCGCGCGGATGCAGAATCCGCCACGGCGTCTTGGCCGCCGCATCGGTCAGGTCGTGCAGGCGCTGGTTGAGCTGGCGCAACTCTCCGCTCGCCAAGTCGAAAACCTCGGCGCCCATTGGCTAATTCCTCTCCAGATCAGCTTTAAGCATTGAGGACAATGCACTGTTAGAATGAATTCTCTTTTCTAGGAGCCGCGACTCAACCATAGAAACATATTCCTCGTTGACGTCTGATAAAATTGCGACCCGATTATGTTCTAAGGCAAATGCACCCGTAGTCCCAGATCCACACATAGGATCATAGATCAAATCTTCTTCTTTAGTCGTCATAAAGAAAAGCGGCTCATATACCTTTAATGGTTTTTGAGATGGATGACCTGTTTGCTCACTCCGGCCTACAAAACCCACCAATAAGGACGCTTCTATTACGCTAGTTGGGCCGGGCATATACCTTAGTTTTCCCTTGCTTAATTTTTCTTTTTGTATGTCGTTCAAAAAGTGTTCAGGATATAATTGTGCATCCCCTTGAGAAAGGTGCAGGCAAGCATTTTGACTCGAACGCCATCCGCGAATAACAGATGGATTATTCTTGTAATACCAAGTGAGCCATGCGACGAGTTTGTACTCAGTTGGTATGCGATTAAAGTACTGAGCTATGATCTCGGGAAAACCCCATAAGAATACGTGGTCGGATATACCAATAAGAGCTTCGAGTATGGACACGACAAAATCATTGTAATCATCTCTTATTTCTCCAAAACCCTTATTATACCACGGATCGAGCATTACGACACGCGGCTTGATACCAGCTAATCTAACCCACTCGATGGATTCAAATACATCCATCGGCGGTAGTATGATGGCATTGCCCTTTTGAGGTCTGCCGTTATGCACAGCTTCGTCGAGTTCCGTAAAAGTCATCTGATTCATAGCTATCCTCTTTCCAATTTTCTGTCATTGATTTGATATCCAAAATAATCGACTAAAAAAGAGAAGACTATCTTCTTTTCTTGCTCACTCGCAGCTTGAATAATAGCATAGACATTGATCTTACCAGTGCTATCATCCCAAAAATTCTTCTTCATAACCTGATGCCGTCCACATAATACTCTCCATTTATTCGGATCATTGGGGTCAATCTCAGCGTTTATTGAGTGAGGGGCCTTATGATCTGGTGTGAGTTTTACAGTACCTCCTCCGATTGGATCTATGTCTCCGTCTTTAAGTCCGCACCGAACACCATCTTCCTCCCACGTACAAGAGTAATCCGCGTTCTCCAATACATTTAACCACACTGGATTATTTGGACGGATCCTTTTGTTTGTTTTTGGTCTTTTTTTAGCGGTCGGCATAAGGTATTCTTGAATTCTTAGATCTCCCCGATTCCTCCACGACAAAATTGTGTAGCCATCATCAGTTCGCAACTCCGATAATCTCTGATGCCAGTTTTCAGGTTCTCTTTGGGTTACCGGGTCCCTAGCGACTGCAATGATTTGCTCTCTTGCTAGAATTTTTCCAAGGTTATCGAGGAAAAGAGCTTCGATTCTCTTTTTGATGCTATTCTGGTTATATGGTCCTTTTACTTCTCCATAAACTTTTTCTACTTCGGAACCAAAAAAGTTCTCTTTTTTCTTTTTCATATTGTAATATCCGGTATCAGAGGCTAAGCGCAACTTATTGTAGATTATCCCACCCCTCCCCAAGTGTACACCCGCGCCGGCTTGGGCTCCCACACCTCGGCGGCGTCGATCCCCGGCAAGCTCGATAGCGCCTGAAACTCGCTGGCCATCGCCACGTACTCATCCGTCTCGGCCAGCACCGCCGGCTTGCAGGCGATCGGGTCGCGCAAGACTGCGAAGCCATCGGCCGTGCCAATGGCAAAGGTATAGAAGCCGTCTAAGTCGTCGAGTGCTGCTTGTAGTGCTTGTTGCAAGGTGTCCCCCTGCTGCATCCGCCACATCAAGTAGCCAGCCGCCACTTCCGAGTCATTTTCCGTGCGGATTTCAATCCCCCTGCGCTCCAAGCGCGTACGCAGCCGATTGTGGTTGCTCAGCGAACCGTTGTGTACGAGACAGAGGTCCATGCCCGTAGAAAAGGGATGTGAGCCGTCGGTGGTCACCGCGCTCTCGGTGGCCATGCGCGTGTGGCCGATGATGTGCGTACCGCGCATCTTGCGGACGCCGAAGCGATCGACGATCGCCGCGGGTGCGCCGATTTCTTTGAGGATCTCAATGCTGCGGCCAACGCTCATTATCGTCAGACCCGGATCTGATCCAGCTAGCGCCCGCCCCAGCGAATCAGCGTTGGCTCGCACTGCGATGACCGCGTAGTTGGCGTTGACGCGCAGACTAGCCTCGCAATCAAAGCGTGCGCCGAGTTGGTCGGCCAGCCCCGGCCAGTCGTAGTCGTCGGCCGCGTGCCGCAAGGTAACCTTAATAAAGCCCGGCGGCGGCTCATTGCCGTAGAGCGCCAACCCCGCGCTATCCGGGCCGCGATCGCTCATGCAGATTAGCATCTCGGCAAACAGCGCGCCGACTTGGTCGGCCAAGTCGCGTTTTTTTACGTACAGCCCAACGATACCGCACATTGCATACTAATCATTCTAAATAAAGTGCTTGTTCTACCGCTTGCAGATAGAGTAAATTACGCAATCGCTTACCGCGCGACAAACGAGACGAGGCAAATGCGCGGACGTTTCTCGATTGCCGTAGAGCCGTATATCAAAAGGGATCTCCTAAGTAAACGGACCGTAGAAGCGGTATATACATTGGATTACTTTAAGCAGGAGCTCAACAACCTATAAAGGCGAATCAATGAACAAATTTCCAGCGGTACAAGCCCTCACTTTCGATCTGTTCGGCACCGTCCTCGACTTGGGCGGCAGCCTGACCCCGGCCATCGCGTCTTATCTGCGCGATAAAAGATCTTCGGTAGCACCCGAGCATCTGTGGAACCAATGGCGGGTACGCCAGCGCTTGGAGCAATATCAGGACAATATCCTCCTGTTGGGCCACAGCGGCTATTTGGAGACGGTGCGGCGGGCCTTGATCTACGTTTTGAAGTTAGAGGGAATAAACGTGGCCGAAGGAGATGTCCCCCGGCTCATGGCCGCTTGGCAGCACCTCAACCCCTTCCCCGATGTGCGGGCAGCCCTCGAAAAGTTACAGAGGCGCTACCGCCTAGTCGCGCTGTCCAATGGCGAGGCAGACTTTTTGGCCCATCTGGCGACCAATCGCATTGGCTGGGACTTCGATCGCATTATCTCGGTTGAAGAAGTAGGTGCCTTTAAGCCGCATCCTCGGGTGTATCGCCGGGCTGCGACTTTGCTGGACTTGGAAGTGGGGCAGTGCATGATGGTTTCGGCCAATTCATTCGACGTGCTGGGTGCGCGGGCCTGCGGCATGAGAGGCATCTTCGTCAACCGCAACGCCCTGCCTTACGAAGAAACGCCATACCGACCCGATGTAGAGGTGGGAAATTTTACCGAGCTAGCCGAGGCGCTACTGTGAAGATCGTTCCGCGATCAAATGACCAAAACGGCGTTCCGCGCCATCTCGTCCCAGTCCGGTTCCGCCGCAGGGCGGTCGCTCCAAGCTATCGACAGAGCGCCATTCTCCACGACGACCGTACCCCGGCAGTCTAGTTCCTCCTCAGGAGGACGCTGCTGCACGCCCATAGCTTCAAAAACGGGGTCGTTGCCAATGGACAGGATGACCTGGGGATCGCCACCGTGTACCTCGACGCCAAAGCTCTCGGCCAGTTGGGCCTGTTTGACTTGGCCCGTGATGCCGATGCCCCGCTGCCGGACGATATCCGCGGCCTGTAACGCCAAGTACGGTGCCGTATTGTAGGGCTGTCCGCCGATGGCTCCGATCCATTCGAGGGTCAGCACCGGAAGATCGAGGGCGTCGCACAGCTTCTTCAGGCCCATGATGTCGTAGTCCTGCAACGGCTCTTCAATCCACCTGTAGTGGTACTTCTCCAGTATGCGGCCGATTTTTATAGCCTCTTCGACCGTGTACGACTCGACGGCATCGTGGAAGAGCAAGATATCGTCGCCCAGCGTCTCCCGCAGCTTCCTAGCCATCTCCCCGTTGCTTTTCACCCCCCGGTACGAGTGATCCTTGCAACCGATAAACCCCTCTTCTTCCACCCGTTTCACCGCATGGGCCACCAAGTCGTCAATGGTCCGGCCGCCGACATTGCAGTAGGCGGGGACGCTTTCGCGGCAGGCTCCGAGCAGCTTGTAGATCGGCAGGCGGGCACTTCGACTAGCCAAGTCCCACAACATCCGGTCGATGGTGTCGAGCAACCCCCGGCCCGTGTACATGAACCGCTGAGCCATCCAGAACCGCTGCCAGATGTATTCCCGGTCAAAGGCATCCACGCCGATGAGCATGTGGGCATACCGGGCCAGAAACGCCTTAGCCTGCCACTCCAATTCCCGAGGATCAAAACCCGTGGCATAATCGGCGTACGCATCCAGTTCGCCATCCGTCACAAGCCGAATCATCAGGCGATAAGTCGGCTCGGGCTCTTCCCCGGTAAACGTAAATCCCTCGGGACTGGCCGCACCGAATCCCTGATCGTGGGTGAGCAGGCCGGAGATACCCGGCGGCACGGGGGCGATGCTTCCTCTGGCCGCGCAATTTTCCTGCCGCGTCGCGGGTTCGCCCTGCAATAGGTAACATTTCACATCTCGAATCTGCATAGGGCCTCAGCTCTCAATCAGTCCTTCGGTGTGCTCGGCGACGGCACCCATGTTGATCTCCATGCCCAGTCCCGGCGCAGCGGGAATCTCGATGTATCCATCGCATATCTGTAGCGGATTTTCGATAAACGGCGCAGGAGATGGACCGTCGGCCACCTCCAGAAAGGGCGTGTTGCGGATGGTGCCCGCGAGATGCAGATGGGCAAAGCCGTCGCATATCCCCAAACCGTCCAAATGGCAGTAGGCCCCGAAGGCTTCGGCGCAGCGGGCGGCTTTGAGAACATCTGTCATACCGCCGGCCCGGGTTACACTGGTGAGAACATGGTCGGCCGCCGCGGCGGCCATGACTTGGGCCGCTTCCATAGGACTGGATATGCCCGTGCTGGTCGGGGTATCTATCGCGGCGGCTAGCTGCCTGCCGCCGGAAATATCGTTGTCGGGCCGCGGCCGATCAAAACAGAAAAAGTCTGCGTCGTCGAGCGCTCTGCCGAGCCGTATCGCCTGATCAATGATCCATCGCGCCCGGCCGTCGAGCAGCAGGCAAAAATCTGGTCCTACAGCCCGGCGCACGTTCCCTATCAGGTCGATGAGCGACTCTTCGTCCAAAAGGGCGTCGAATTTGTACGCCCGGAAACCCGCACGCAGCGCTTCCTGCGCTTCCGCGACGATTCCTTCCACCGAGCTTTGCTCCGAACCCCGCCTGCACACCGGAATGCGGTTGCGAAAGCCGTTGACATGCCGATGAACCGGCTGGCCGGCGACCTTGGCCGCGAGGTCCCACAAGGCGACATCGATACAGGCGCGCAATGCGAAAGGCACCTTCCCGTCCGCCTCGTTGAACGCCTGCCATACCCGCTCGCGATTGACGGGATTCGCATTGATGAGGGTGGAGGCCGCGGCCACATCGGGGCCGGCGATCGTGGGCGCAACCCCAGTGCATTGACCTTCCAAGCCCGAGTCGGTCAGAATGCGCAACAAACCAGCGGGCTGGTGGACGATTATTCGGGATATAATCATGGGCTTCTCAATGATGTAATGCGATGTGTATTATCGGCGTGCAGTATAGATCGCCAGCCAGGCACTGTCAACGATCTATTCAAGTCGGACTTGCCTAGGGGCCTTTCCAAAACCAGCCAAAATCCCGTTTTTCCTGCCCACGCATTTCCTGTCTCAAGGATTCCCGGAAGGCAACCCCGATGATAATCTCTCTTACCAAGCAGGAAACGGAATCTCAGCGCATGAGCCCCGGACGCCTCAAACAGGCGGTGGAGGCAATCAGGCGGGACGGATATGTCGTCATCGAAAATGCGGTCCCCATGAGCCGCTCGATATGCTTCGGGAGAAGATGGATCAGGATTCCAAGGTCTTGATCGATCGGGAGCAGTGGGGCGGGGCCGGAGGTCGCAAAGGCCACCTGCAACAGGGACCGCCTCCGTTCGCTCCCTTTGTCTTGCGCGAGATTGTCGCCAATCCGCTTGTGATCCAAGTCAACACCGCCCTCTTAGGCGAGGGAATTTTCAACAGCTTTTACAGCGGAAACACCAATTGTCCCGGCAGCGGTACCCAGCCGTTGCACCGGGACGGGCCTCATCTATGGCCCGGGCACGAGCCCGCCCACCCGACCGCGTGCGTGGTGGTGAATATCTCTCCGCACGATGTGACTGAAGAGAACGGGGCCGTAGAGCTGTGGCCGGGTACGCATCTGCACACCTTCCCGGAAACGGTGATCGACGAGAAAACTGAAGAGGCGCAACGGAAGGTTGCTCCCCCCGTGAGCGGGTGCGCCAAAAAGGGAAGCGTACTGATCAGGGATATGCGGCTCTGGCATCGAGGTGTGCCGAATCGCTCGGATCGGCCGCGGCATATGATCGCCCTAGTTCAATGTATCTCTTGGTACAGGAATCGCGGGCCGCTGATGTTCAACACCGGTTGTGAAAGGGCCTTTCCCGATGATTGTGGTCTAAATCACAATGCGGAATTCATTGAGGAGCCGATTGATTATCTGTTGCTCAATCGGTCAGGGAGCAAAAAGTAGCGCGTGGAGAGTAAACACCGTTCCTCGCTGTAATCCGGTGTAATACGACACAGGGCCGTCCAAACTGGTATTGGACGGCCCTGTGTATTTAGGCTGCTACTGTCTGTCCGGCTTCAACCGCCAAAATTATAGGACACAGCCAGCTTCAACCGCCGTCCCTTGGGGTCGTGTGTAAAGCCGTCGTACGCTTGCTCAATGTTGACCAGCGGCGGCATCGTGTCGAGCAGATTTATCCCCGACAGCGCGATGTTGACGCCCTCGGACAAGTTCCACAGAAAGCTCATATCCCAAGTGACGAACGAGTCAATGGTGCCGAATACTTCTTCAATGGCATCATTATCGGAGTTCAGCGATCCCCAGTCCTCGTACGACGAAATGTAGTTCAGGAGGCTGACTAGGCGGTAGTTTTGCCAGTGATAGCCTGCCGACACCTGACCCTTCAACTTCGGCAGCGAGGTCGCAACGGGATTGCCAAAGTTCAGGTAGCCGGCCGCGTCTGCCTCCTCTTGCAACACTAGGCTGCCAAACATCAGAGCTTTCGTCCGGTACTCCAACGTGTACGTAGCATCCAAGCTGAGCGCAATTTCCCCGACTCCGGCGTCCGTGTTCCCGCCCAGATGCAAATCAATTCCCGAGGTCTTGACCCCTGGCCAATTGACGATGTCAACTTGCACTCGCTCCAGTTCGGAGGCCGCGCATGTACCAGTGCCTATCCCGTCCGGGCAGACAATGAACTGCTTCAGGGCTTCCTTATTCGCTTCATCGGCATATAAGGCAGTAATAGCCCCGTGCGGCATGGCACCGATGACATTCTTGAAATCGTAGCTCCAGTAGTCAAACGTCGCATCAAAGCCCTCCTCGGTGACTAAGACGAAGCCCGCATTATAGGTAAAAGCCTGTTCGGGCTTGAGGTCTTTGCTGCCGATTCGGTCCACCGTTTGATAGGCACCCGTCTCATTGATCCACTCGAGCGTCGAAAGCGGGTTTTCATTTACGTCGTCCAGCGATGGTGTGCGAAACGTCGTTTGCACCGAGCCGCGCAGAAACGCGGATTGAGTCGGCGATTCCATTAGCTGATAGCGCCACCCCAGCTTGGGATCGAAACTGCTCGCCACATCGTGGAACTCGTAGTTGGCCGCGAGTTGGGTGTCAAAGCGCGATCCCAAGCTCAGGGGAATCTCGGCAAAGAAGCGATGCACCATCTGCGATTCATCATAGGGCCGATTCACATTGGTGAACGCGTAGGGGCCAAACATGTCCTCGGCTGAGCACCCATCATCGCCCACTACCGGACAGGGGTTGATGGTCACGTCGCCCTCGTCGTTAGGATCGCCGCTAGCATTGAGCAAACGGAACTGATAGCCGGCGGCGTAACTAGCGACGTCCTCAAGCCAAGTGCCGCTCAGCGTCGCATCGGCGACCAGCAGATCCGCAGTACTCTGCAGATCGACTTCCTGATTGAGCCATTGCCGTAACTCGGGGCTGTTGGCAAGGTTGGCGCGGAAATCGGGATTCGGTTCGTTTGCAAACTCTGCGCCGTATTGATCCGCAAACTCGATGGCATTGCCAAAGGGGTTGTAGTACTGGCAGGCGCCCTGACCCGCCACTTGGCCGTTGAGTGGGCCGAGCCGCATCCCAGCAAGGGACGTGTTATCCGCCTCCACGCCAACGCCGCAATCAGGGCCGCCAAACCCGCGGAAGCCGAGGAACAGCCGCTCGATGTACACCCCCGGCAAGTTGTAATTGCCCTCGGTGCGGGAATAGGACAGGCCTAGATCAAAATGAGCATCTCGACCGCCGAATGACGCAAAGTCGCCATTGGCAGAAGCCGCAAGGCGCAAGGTGCGGGAGTCGCGGCCCAGCGTACGCCCGGGACCCGAGTTGCCAAACGGACGGCCATTGAAATACCAGTTCTCGCCGCCTTGGCATTCGTCGTAGTACAGGTCGCCTTCCTCAGCGCCGTAGTCCGCACAGAAAGCCTCCCGGCCTGGGTGGTTTGTCGCGACCTCCATGATGCTTGTGTCTGTCAGAGGGAAGGGAGGATACGAAGGGGTGGTGTACCACTCGGGAATCTCAGCTTGGGCAATCAGGCCCTCAAGGTGATACTCCGTGCCATTGTCTAGCGCACCGTTGATTTCGGCAAAAGCGCGAGTATGGCTCATCTCTTCGATCAGATTCTCATACTGCTGATAGCGGAAGCGGCAAGTCCAAGATTCCCGGAAGCCGCCAAACTGCTCGCAACGCGGGGCGTGGATAGCAGCAGTCCAAGGGGCCGGTGCACCAACGGCGAAGGTGCCCGGATTGCCCAAGCTCGACCAGCCAAGGCGCTGCCCGCCGCCGTGCCACGGCTGCAGCAGATAGTCCCTCTCGGAGGCCGGTAGCGCCTGACGCCCTCTCCATTCCCCAGCAACAATCGCATGAGCCTCGCCGATCTTCCCACCCCAGATCGCGCCGATGTTGGAATCGCCCGCGCCAGTGATATACTCGTGCGCGGCCGAGACTTCAAAGCCCTCGAAGTCGGCGCGAGTCAAAAAGTTGGCGACGCCAGCCACCGCATCGGACCCATAGATGGCCGAGGCTCCTTCCTTGAGCACCTCGACTCGGTCTACGACGATGGCGGGGATGGCATTTACATCGACGAAGCGCCCGCCGATCAAACGCGCGGGGACATAAGTCTGGCGGCGACTGTTGATCAACACCAGCGTCCGCGAAGCTCCCAGGCCGCGTAGATTGACGTTGGCAATGCTCTCGGAAAGAGTGGCAGCTTGGTTGGCGTTGTACCAACTGCTGCGCTCGCCGATCACTCCGTGACTGGCACTCAAGTTCTTGAAAAAGTCAACCGGCTGTGGTGAGCCTTGTTCGGCCATCTTCTCCCGCCCGGTCACCGCAACGGCGTAAGTCGAACTGACGGGCGAGTTCTTAACAGCCGTGCCGGTCACCGCCAGCTCTTCGAGGAGCAACGCGGAGGGTTTTATCCGCAACTCGACGTTCGTGGTTTGCCCGGCCTCTACCACAACAGTGGCAGCCACCGACGAGTAGCCGATCAATTCGGCGCGCAATTTGTGCTCGCCCACCGGCACATCAGCCATAGTAAACTGGCCCTGTGCGTCCGACATACCGCCCACATCTAAAGCCGGCATATAGACCAAGGCCGTCTCCAGCACCTCGCCGCTATCGTCGTCAACTACGGTGACGACGATAGTACCTGTCGCTTGTGTCCACGCCGGCGCAGCCCAAGCCAAAGCCGCGGCGACTAGCACCAAAATGTGCCTGTGCCAATATCTCATCGCAATACCTCCTTATTAAGGGTGCGTTTTTGTAAAGTCCTCTCTGTCAGCATATCGATATCCTCATATACTCAGTCCGCTGCACGCACTTCGCTGCGCAGCCCGGTCCAGACGCAGGCGGCCATTCCCAAGAGGACTAAGGCAAACGGGAAGCCCGTTGCGATCGAGGCCGCCTGCAGCGAATTTAGCCCTCCGCCAAGCAGGAGAGCGATAGCAACTAATCCCTCCACAGTACACCAAAAGACCCGCTGCGCTACCGGAGCGTCCACTTTGCCACCGGCTGCAATGGTATCGACAATCAACGAGCCGGAATCCGACGAAGTGACGAAAAATACGACGGTCAACAGGAGCGCCACCGATGAAAGCAACTTGGTCAGCGGGAGTTGGTCGAACATCTTGAACAATGCGATTTCCAGCTTCCAAGCCGCAACATGCTCGGTTACACCGGTATACCCCCCAACGATGTGCTGATGGAGGGCCGTGCCGCCAAAGGTACCAAACCACAGCAAACACAACACCAGCGGCGGGATGAGGACAAAAATCGCGAATTCGCGCACGGTGCGGCCCTTGGAGATGCGGGCGATGAACGTGCCGACAAAAGGTGCCCAAGCAAACCACCAAGCCAAGTAGAATGTCGTCCAACCGTGTAGAAAATCCACGTCCTCGCGCCCGACCCAATTACTGAACGACACAATTTTGGCGAGATAGCTACCGAGTGCAGCGAACATACTGCGGAAAATGTAGAGAGTCGGCCCGAGCACAATAACCGTTAGCAGCAACAACAACGCGAGAACGATATTGAACTGGCTAAGGCGCTTGATCCCAACATTAATACCCGCCAACACCGATGTAAGCGCGATGGACGTAATCGCCACAATCAGCACCACCATAGTGGTGTTGTTCGCGGGAACACCGAACAAATAGTTCAGACCAGAGGTTAGCTGCTTAACCCCCAAGCCAAGCGAGGTTGCAAGCCCGAACAGACCGGCGAAGATGGCAAACGTATCGATGATATGACCAGGCCAGCCCCAGATGCGGTCGCCGAACAAGGGATAGAACGCCGAGCGAATGGTGAGCGGCAATCCGCGATTGTAGGCGAAGTACCCGAGGGCAAGTCCCACGACGCCGTAAGCTCCCCAACCGTGCAGCCCCCAGTGAAAAGTGGTGGCCGCGATGCCGACGGCAGCGGCTTCTTCTGTTCCGGCAGGGATACCAAGCGGTGGCCGCTGGAAGTAGTAGATCGGCTCCGCCGCGCCGTAAAACAGCAGACCGATACCCACACCAGCGGCAAAGAGCATGGCGAACCAAGTTGGGTTGGAGTACTCGGGTTTTGCATCGGCCCCTCCGAGGCGCACCTTGCCGAGAGGCGAACAGGCTACATACAGACAAAACAGCAGGAGAGAATTAGCAGTAAGTAGGAAAAACCAATCGAGATTTATAGTCAGCCACTCGCGGGTATTTTTGAAAACTTCCGTCGCGGTTTCTTGGAAGACGAGTGCTCCAGTGACGAAAGCGATAATGATGATACTGGAAATTGTGAATACTGGGGTCAGATAGATTTCTAAACCGAATAGTTTCTTGTGGCCCTCTTCATCTAGGGACTGTAATTGTTGTTTTCCGCCTATTTCCAAAACTTCCCTTTTGTTTGAGAATTTAGGAGCACCAGCCCAACTCGGCATTGGTGCGTGAACCGATGATCCTTGTTCCGTAGCATCATAAAATGAAAAGGCTCCTTGTTAGATTGGACATGACTTTTTAGGAGCCAATGCTTCTTCATACAAGTAGCCTATTGCAGTCAAGGTATGGCCTCCTCCGTTCCCTGTCAATGCTTCGCCGCTTAATAGTGTGCTCTTCATTGTCTCGGTTAAAGAAGTAGGTCCCTTCCAACCGCCCCCTTTCACCGAGCTAACTGCGGTGCTGCTGTGACGTTGCCCATGCTATTCGGCTATATTTTGCTTTAGGGAACAAACGTTATGAGATCAGTAATCGGATGCCTCATGGGGCTGCTCTTGGTCGTCGGGGCCAGTGCCCAGCCGCTGGTCGAGGGGCGGGTGCGGCTGGCGTCTGGGCGACCGGTCGCCAACGCGCAGGTGCGGCTGTTCGACGCCACCGATCTGCGCCGCTCAGTCCGCGCTATCACGAATGAGACCGGCTATTTCGCGCTACCCCTAACGGCATTGAGTACGAGTGCTCTACCGCAACAATTTTACCTAGGGCAGAATTACCCCAATCCATTCAATTCTTCCACGAGCATGCCCTATCGGCTGCCGGTCTCGACTCACGTGCGGCTAGAGGTGCTCAATGTCCTAGGGCAGCGTCTGGCGACGTTGGTGGATGCGGATCGGCCAGCGGGCTTTCACACAGCGAGGTGGGATGGCACGGATGCGTCGGGGCGAGGCGTCGCGGCCGGGGTGTACCTGTATCAACTGGTTGGCGATGGGGTTCGCTTAACTCGGTCGATGGTGCTGCTCGACGGGGCAGTTGGGGCCGCCTCTGCGGGACCGGTAGGCGCGGAGTTGGGAGGCATAGAGCCATCAGAGTTAGGGCAGGTCTATGGATTGACCGTCTCGGGCCAAGGCTTGATTCCCTACGTAGACCCGGCCTTTCAGTTGGGGACCGACGCTATCGATATTGTAGTCGAAGCACTCGACAGCGTTCCCCAAGATAAAGGGGCTGTGAGTAGGCTGTTGGGCGATCTTGATAACAACGGCCGCGTCGATTGGGCCGATGCGCTGCTAGTCGTCCTATACAGCGAAGACCCCTCCATCGCCCTGCCCAACAATGGCGATATCAGCCAAGACGGGCAGATTGATCTAGCCGACGCCCAGCTTATCGAGACGTACAGCGTCGATCCGTCCGATCCGTCGCTACCTGTGGGGATCGGCAAGTCGGTGGATCCGCCACCACTCGAAGACCCGCGCCTGACGCAGATCGAACTGCCGGAAGGGTTCCACATCCGCGTGTACGCCAAAGGGGTCCCCGGTGCTCGCTCGCTGAGCCTCAGCCCCAATGGCACCCTGTTCGTCGGTACCCGGTCCGGCAGCCGCGTGTACGCACTGCGCGACGAAGACGGCGACTACAAGGCAGAGCGCGTCATCATCCTCGCCAGCGGCCTGAACAGACCCAACGGCGTCGCTTTCAAGGACGGCGACCTGTACGTAGCCGAAGTCAGCCGTATCCTGCGCTATCGCGACATTGAAGCTCACCTCGACAACCCGCCGCAACCGGAGATCGTCAACGACGCTTTCCCGACCGATCGCTCCCACGGCTGGAAGTTCATCCGCTTTGGCCCCGACGATTTGCTCTACGTGCCGGTCGGCGCACCGTGCAACATCTGCGCTTCCCCCGATCCGTACGCGTCAATCGGCAGGTTAGACCCCTCCACGGGCGACTTCGAGGTCGTGTCCCGGGGCGTACGCAACTCCGTTGGCTTCGACTGGCACCCGGAAACAGGGCAAATGTGGTTCACGGAAAACGGCAGAGACTGGCTAGGCGACGACATGCCGCCAGACGAACTGAACCGCGTAACCGCCGATGGGCAGCACTTCGGCTATCCCTACTGCCACGGCACCAACATCGCCGATCCTGATTTTGGCGCTCAACGCGACTGCGGCGAGTTCGTCGCGCCAGTCCAAGAACTCGGCCCGCACGTAGCGGCCCTTGGGATGCGCTTTTACACTGGCAACTTGTTTCCGGTGGAATACCACAATCAGATATTCATCGCCGAACACGGCTCTTGGAATCGCACTCGCAAGATCGGCTACCGCCTCACCCTAGTACGTTTGGCCGCCGATGGGGCGGTCCGTTACGAGCCGTTCGCCGAAGGCTGGCTACAGGGGGAATCAAACTGGGGGCGGCCGGTTGACGTTCTCGTGATGCCCGACGGTTCTCTGCTGGTCTCGGACGATCAGGCTGGTCTGATCTATCGGATCAGTTACTGAGGCCGCGTGTACAACGCCTCGAAGCAGTCCTTGGCCTCCCAGCCCAAGAGCCGCTTGGCCTTGTCGGGCCGGTACTTGTCGTGCGGCAGCCGCGCACAAATAAAAAAATCCTCGTACGGCGACGGCATCTCGGGTGCCCGCAACCCATATAAGAACGCCTCCCCGGTATCCTCCCACGAGGTCACGTATGGATGCACACCCTGTCCATGTTCCTCGGGCAGGACTTCCCGCGGCCGAAAATGCGTATAGACAAAGGTGAGTACTTCCAGCCCTTCGCGCTCGGCAAACACGCGCGTAATGTGCCCGCCGAGATACTTGCTCAGCGCGTAGAGATCGTCGCCTGGGTGCAGCGGAATGTCGGCTTCCACCTGAAAATCGTTCCAATAGTCGGCGTTGTGGTTCAGCGAGGTGTGAAAAGGCCCGGTGTGGATCAACCTTTTTATTCCGCAGGCGACGCAGGCTTTGGCCACGTTGTACGCGCCGACCATGTTGACTTGGAAGGCCAGCACTGGATGCGGCCGAACTACGGACACATTGATCGCCGCGTCCATGCCCTCGCAGGCGGCCAACACTTGCGCGTAGTCGGCAATATCGACGACCCGATTTTCGTGCGGCGGCCCCAATACCTCCGGGATCGGCGCCCGGGGACTTTGCGGCGGCGCGGCCGCCACCTCGCTCATCGGCCGGAGATCAGTTACCCGCAACGTATAGTGCTCTTTGAGTGCAGCGATCGCCGACGCGCCGACCGGGCCACCCGCCCCCAATATCACCACCTTGCCTTCGTTCACCGTTGCCATGATGTCCCCTTTAAGCAAAGCGCCCGCTCGACGCTACATGCGCTAGCGACCAGTGGTGCCCTTCGCGCTCGGCGGCCAAGGCTTGGCGCACGGCAGCCACCGCGTCGTTGGTTGTGGTCTCCGCATCCAATTCGCCGAGTCGCAAACAATGCACTTCGATTTGGCCGGTGCGGGCGATTTCGCGGCCGACTAATTCGGCCATCAGCGGCGCCAGCGACCCGGCCTCGGCCCGTGGCAAGGCATTCCACTGCAGATCAACTAGATATTCTTCCGGGTAGTCGCGCAGCAAATCGAGGCGACTCAGCAGCACCGCTTTTTTAATGCCGACGGCACAGGCTGCCGTCAGCGCCACGTAGGTTCCCCGCGCTGCTACGTCGAGCAGGGCTTGTTCGTCGTCGCCCGCCGGATCGCCGCCCACCGCGTGGACGATGGCCTCCACGCCAGCCAGCGCAGGATCTAATGCCTCGCGCTGGAGCAGATCGACCTGCCGATAGCCAGCTAGGTCGCTATTCTCTTCCATACCGAGCGCCACCACCTGAAACTCCTCGCCCAATTCAGCCGCTAGCAGCACTCCCCAAGAACGATCTGCTCCAATTACTGCCACGCGCATAGCATCTCCTCTACCAAGAAAGTCATCGTGCTGTTCAGAATCATGATACTGTTTCAGTGATATTTCTATCATCCAAAAAAGCAACAGGCTCTTCTTCTTTACCATTTTCCCACATAAGGGAATAAAACCAAATGCCACTCTCACCAATGCAGAAATCTGCGGGAGTAAAGGTCATTCTTGAGTCCAGTGGCGGATCAGACTTTTCGGGATTGTATTCTGCCGGCCAGCCAAATGCCTGCTCCGACCCATAGCTGTCCTTCGTCATGGAGTTTTTTCGCAAACACCACGACATCTTCGGTGTTTGGAATGACGACGGGCACAATGGGTATCAGTGCTCGATAACGGGAAAGCTCGTATCCCAGTCATTCCTGTACTGCGACAAGAGATGCCCGTTACAGGTAATGCTGGTCGCCTCGGAACGCAACCGTAATACAAGCCTACCTCTGTTTTCGCTCCCCATGCCAGCCTTCCAGTACTCTTCTAGAGTCTGCCGGTCAATTACAATAAGAGCCCCCCAACCGTCGTGAAGCCGAATGGCAAAAATATACGTTACATCTGGAGTCATCTGCCTCTGAAGTTGCGAGAGCGGAAGATTAAACTGTGCGCTGTATCCGTACTTATGCAGTTTTGCCACAGCCGTCTTCACTTGTACTCGACGTAGATCACCATTTCTATCGTGGACGACGAAAATATCGTCGCCCACATCTACCTCTGGAATAGCTGTATTCCAACCCCGAAGAAGAAGCTCCGCCATAACTGCTAAATGACCTGCTCTACCAGTGTACAGGTTGATTCTTTTAGGCATATTGAGTCGAAGGCTCAAATAAGGTATCCAGTGTCCTAGTATCTACAAATACAACTCCACCAAATTCCTGAAGTTCTGTTGCTGAATAGCCGGTTAGGATCTCTACAGTATGTTTCCATGTTGAGCCGTGAAAAAACTCAAGGTGCCGTTCAGTCTTATATGAGATAAACACACTTGCAGGCAGCTCTCCTAAATCTTGTATTTTTAGCACTCCTCGACTCCAAGGATCTAGCGCACATGTATATCCATCCAGTTGTTCGGTTACATAAATCGCAATTTTGGACATCTGTCTGAATTTATGCACAATTTGTTCTTTTTCATAAGATCTTATCAACAGCTTTGATGCATCGCCAAACATCCACCGTCGATAGTAAGCCTGTTCTCCTTTTGTTTCACGAGAGGCAATCGCATCTGCGAATGTCAATAAAACTAAGTAGTCTAAGTCATATTTTATGTTGGCCAATTTTTTATCTGATATGCTCCTAAACTTATCTTCACCTCGGCACTCTCTATCACAACATACCGCAAGAAGCGATTTAGATAGATGCCACAGGACCCAAGTGGAATCTACTTTATCAGGATTTTGAATAACGTCCTTCAATACTAATCGAATATTCTCTGGGTCATTGATCAAATTATAACAGACCTGAACAACTTCCCTATCATTGGGATCTCTGTTTCTAATCTTTTCTATATCTTCCTCGCGAAATGGTGATTGAGAAACTGCAAGGTTCCGTAATAGTCCAAGACTGCTCTTACTTTCTGTTTCTCCCTTCCAATCCTTAATTAGTGTCTCCAAATTGTCAGGTTGAAATTCTGAATTTTCTTTTAACATCTTCCGCAGGTTTTCAGTTTTTTTATCATCTACAGGATCACCGTACGGACTATGATCTTCAAGCTCGGCCTTACACATTTTGGATACATGTTCACAGATTTCGATGGAATCCCGGTATTCCACAAGTCGGGGTATTGCTAAGGACCATTGGTTTTGATCAGATGTGATAAGCTCACGAACTAAAGTATCGATTAACATGATACGACCACCTTGTTCACATATTGTGCGAAGTGGTGCACCATCCCTTTTCATGCCACGCATGTAACTTGCGTCGATGATAATGCGTGGATTTATCACTTGTCCATCACTATCAGCTCGTTTATCAACCTGCTTGATCTCGCCTTCCATGGTTTCTTGACTCCTGTCAACGTCCGAAACTTCCATTGGCCAAATTACCATCCTCCTGTTTTACGCTTCCTGACCTCAGCCAGACTTTATCACTGGGATACGACTCACCCGTCATGACCATCAGGATGTGCTAATCTCAACTCTCCAACTCTCTTAGGTGATTCTTCAGTCGCTTGGCCATAGGTTTCATCATTGCCGCAGTCACGCCAGCGGAAACAAGTCCGCCAACAATTGGCACGAATTTTGACACACTACGCGCAAAGGTATTTTTGGTGACGTTAATTCCAATCCATTTGCTAATCTGTTTGATTAGTGGGTAGTACGCAGTCCTAGTGAGTGCCTGCCTCGGAAGACGTCGCACAACTTCTCTGGCAAATCGCTCAGCTACCTCGCTTATTATTTTGTTAGCTGCCTCAGCACCCATCATCGCTCCGATGAGCAGTGTAATCCTCGCCTTGGTCTCTTCGTCAGCCTCGTCTTCTTTCAGTAAGTCTGGCCAGCCATATAAGTACGCCAACTTCTGGGATAAGACGATTGCGTGCCAATAGAATTGAGCTAGGTCGGCGGGAATAGTGGCCGCCATCGCCCAACCACCCGGCAAGCCAGTCCCAAATGAAATCGCAGAAGCTTTGAGAACATGTGACTTAATGCAGGAATCAGCCAACCTATCAATCAGCTTAGATGGTATTCCAGCATTAGCAGGCCTGTCTTCAATTGCTTCCTTAGTCTGTGTCTCGTCGCAATAATTATGGAGTTGAGAATAAAGAAAGCTATTGCGGTCAACTTTCGCTCCAGGAAGCGCCAGCGATGCCCCCATGATCCGGTCCCACGCTCTTGCCCCGGTTTCCTTGGCTTCATTCTGTTCAGAATAGGTGTAGGTCAATCTTTTCTCCTCTATGCTGTCTTATTACTTGAAAACGATACTGAGTTTGACTCGATTGCTCCCAATGTACGGAAACACAACTCTACCAAGAAAGTTTCTCCGACAAGTTGTGAAAAAAGTAATTATCGTCGAGATATATCAACCGCGCCGTGTGCTCGGCTTGGCCGACGTACACCTCCTGATCGGGAGCTAAGCTGCATATCTCGCGGCCATCGGCAATGAGCGCCAGATGGCTGTCTAAGGTCTCGGGGCTGACGCGCAGCCGCACCCGCTTCTCAGCCGACAGGATCAGAGTCCGCGACGTGAAGTTGTATTCGTTGATACCGTCGAGCAACATGCAGCGCACTTCCGGCATGACCAGCGGCGCACCCATCGATAGCAACAGCCCAGTGCTGCCCGTCGGCGTACCGACGACCACGCCGTCGCCGCGAATGGTGCGGATTTTGGCGTCGTCAACAAAGACGTCCGTAGAGAGCATTTTGTGGTGCGCCCGCAAGGTCACCTCGTTGAAGACCAGACTCTCGCCGCAGGGATAACGGCAAGAGAGCACCAAACGCTCGCTGACGAAGTACTGGCCATCGACTAAGAGCTGGACAATGCGCGCCAAGTCCTTGCGGTCCCCAGCGGTCAAAAAGCCGACGGTGCCGAAATTGATCGCCAACACTGGCCGCTGCGGGAAGCGCGCAAAGGCGCGAAGCACCGTGCCGTCGCCGCCAAGCGCAACGACCAAATCTAGGTCGTCCGGGCACTCGTCCCCCTCGATAAAGCACACGGCGATCCCGTGCGCGGCAAACAGGTCGCGCACCTCGGCGACCGGATAGTCCAAATTTTGGTCGCGCAGCAGGACCCCGACCTTTTTCAGTTCGAGTTGCACCGACAGGCTACTTGGCCCGCGCTTGTCTGCCGGCCTGGGCCTCGTAGGCCTTGATCAGCGCTTGGGTCCCTTCTTCGGCGCAACCGGCGCGCTCGACGATGTTGAAAAACTGGTGGGCTATGCTCACGGCCGGTAGGGCCATCTTGACGTCGTTGGCCGCCTGCAAGACCAAGCGCAAATCCTTTTGCTGCAAATAGACCATAAAGCCCGGGTCGAAATCGCCCGCGGCAATGCGCGGGCCTAAATTGCTCAACTGCCAAGAGCCAGCCGCCCCACCGCTGATCGCGTTGATGACCTTTTGCACATCCAAGTCCGAGGCTGCCGCCAGCATCAGAGCCTCGGCCATGGCCATGTTGTTGACCGCAACCGCGATCTGATTGCAGAGCTTAGTCGTCTGACCAGCACCATTGGAACCGATCAAGTTGATGTTGGTACCCATGGCCTCAAAGACCGGCAGGCATTGGTTAAAGACGGCCTCGTCGCCGCCGACCATAATCGACAGGGTGCCGTTGATCGCGCCCACATCTCCGCCGCTGACGGGCGCGTCGAGCATGGCCACGCCCCGCCCCTGCAAGGCCGCGGCTACTTCGCGGGTGACTTTGGGTGAAACCGTGCTCATATCGATGACTATCGCGCCCTCTTTAGCTCCGTGAATCGCGCCTTCCGCGCCCACCAGCACGGCCTCCATATCGGGCGTGTCCGTGACGATGCTGATGATGACATCTGCACCCGTCGCCGCCTCCTTGGGCGAGCCAACGCGTACGCCGCCGGCCGCGACGACCTCGCCGACGCGCGGCCGGTCGCTGCGGTTGTATACATTGAGTTGATAACCGGCTTTGAGCAGATTCTCGGCCATGGGCGCACCCATAATCCCCAAGCCGATAAAGCCGATTTGCGTTTGCCCTGGTGCTGCTGACATGATTCCTCTCCAATCTAAAACGTGAAAAAGCGATGTCTGTTGTCCTCGATCTCGGCCGTATCGTACAGGTGCGCGAACCAGTTCTGCACGGCCTCCTGCTCGCGCTGGGCCTGGAGCTGGGCGATGACCTGCTCGCGCTGCGCAGCGAATTGCTCCTCATCTACCGGTGTCTTCTCCAACAGCTTCAGCAAGTACGCCCCGCGCTTGCTGCCCTCGGCGACCTCGATCACTTCGCTGAGCCGGCCCTCTTCCAAGCGGAAGGCCGCGCCGATTACCGCGCTCACGCGACCTAGACCCTCCACCGATTCGGCGCGCGCAAAAGCCTCCGGGGTGTGGAACTCCACCCCGGCATTTTGCGCCGCTTGGGCCAAGGTGGCCCCGGCTCCTACTTCCCGCCGCACGGCCTTTAGCTGGGCTGCGGCGCGAGCGGCCTTTTTGCGCGCTTGTACCAACGGCTCAAGCTGATCCTTTAGCTCGTCCAAGGGCACAGTGCCCTCAGGCCGTTTGGCCACTAGCTGCGCCACCCACAACCCCGAATCGTCCTCGACGATCTGACTGACGGCTCCGGGTTCCTGTTCAAAAAACCAGTTGACGAGCCACGTGGTGCTCGCGCTGATGCCCGGCACGGCTTGGCTTTTGCGCAGGAAATTCGTGGGCGTCGCCTCGGTGCCAGAGGCCGCTAGCGTGGCCGCAAATCCTTCGGCTGTAGCCTGCTCTTGGAACACCTCGGCCCGGCTGCGCAGGCTATCCTCAGTCGTGCGCGAGGGCTGGTATCTGAGCAGGATATGGCGGGCGTGTACCTTCGCCTCACCGCTTTCTTCCTCCAAGCGTTCTTCCACCTTGATCAGATGCCAGCCATAGCGCGTCTGCACTGGCTCGGAAAGCTCGCCGGGTGCCAAGGCGAAGGCCGCTTCCTCAAAGGGCGCGACCATCTGACCGCGGCCAAAAAAACCGAGATCGCCACCTTGGGCGGCAGAGCCTTCGTCGTCCGAGACCACCGCGGCCAATCCGGCAAAATCCGCGCCGGCCTCAATCTCTTGGCGCAGGCGGTCCATCTCCTCTTTGATCTCCAGTGAATCCGCGGCGCTGGCCACCTTGGGAAAGTACGCGTACTCCAGCTTTATTTGGTCGGGATGCTCGTAGGCGGCCACGTTTTCTTGATAATAGGCGGCCAAATCTTCGTCTGTAACTTCGATCTCGTCATCCGCAGCGTCGCTGGGGGCAAATGCGTATTCGACGCGCACCTTTTCGTTGGCCTCGGCAAAGTGCTGGTGCGCCTCATTGGGACTCACCTGCGCGGTGCCCCGCAGCATCCTCTGTAGCCTGTACTCGAGCAATTGCCGCTCAATCGTGCTCTCGATATACAGGACTAAGGCTTGGTTGTTGGGGTCGCTGAGATTGGCCGGATTGCCGATGAACTGGGCGTACTTGTCCATGTCGAACGCGCCATCGGTTTGAAAGGTCTCGAATTCGCGCACGGCCTGCGGGGGTTTGTTCCGCGTGTAAAAGGCGATCTCCCCATCGGTCACCTCAAAGCCCAAACGCTCAAATTCACGGGTCAAAATGATCTCGCGGACATAGTAGTCCCATACCTGCTGCACGAGCAGGGCCTGATCGGCGCGCTGCTCTTGAGGCATCTGGCGCGCTACCCGCCGCAGCGCGTCTTGGAACTCCTGCAGCGAAATGGTCTCGCCATTGACCACGCCAACCGTATCGCCAGCGGCGTTGGCGCCCGGCCCCGAGTAGTCGGCCCCCCATTCGACGACGATTAAGCCGATGAAGGCGAATATCACAAACCACAAAACAAGCACCGTCTTTTGGCGCAACAAAGTCATCATAAGCTATCGCTCTCCTGCTATCTTGCGTTTTTCTCGTTGGCCTCAGCAGCCAATCGGTTCTTCAGCTCCGCGGGATAGCGGAGCAGACAGGCCGTACAGTGGCCGTCGCCCAGATCGACGAGGCGCGGCACCACGCGAGTGCATATCTCTTCGCGCTCCGGGCAGCGCGGGTGAAAGGCACATCCCGAGGGCACGGCCGCTGGATTGGGCGCGTCGCCCTCCAAGAGGACGCGCTGCCGCTTAGTCCGCGGGTCGGGCGCGGGCACGGCCGCCAGCAGCGCACGCGTATAGGGATGGGATGGCTGGCGGTAGAGCTTATCTCGCGCTGCCACCTCGACGATGCGCCCCAAGTACATCACGGCCACCCGATTCGAAATGTGGCGCACCACGCTCAAATCGTGGGCAATAAACATATATGTTAGGCCCAAATCGCGCTGTAGGTCTTGCAGCAAGTTGATAATCTGAGCTTGCACCGAAACGTCCAGCGCAGACACCGGCTCGTCGGCGACTATAAACTGCGGCCGCACCGCCAAGGCGCGGGCAATGCCAATGCGCTGGCGCTGGCCGCCGGAAAACTCGTGCGGGTAGCGCCGCGCACAATCCGCCGGCAACCCGACCATCTCCAGCAACTCCCCCACTCGCTCGGCTAACTCGGCGCGCTCGGCCAGCCCGTGAACCTTCAGAGCTTCGCCGATAATGCCGCCCACCGTCATCCGCGGATTGAGCGACGCATACGGATCTTGGAAGATGATCTGCATGTCCCGCCGCTGCCGCCGCATGGCCTCCTTGCCCAACCCCAATAGGTCAACCCCAGCAAAGCGCACCTGCCCAGCCGTAGCTTCAATTAGCCGCAGCATGAGCCTGCCCAGCGTGGTCTTGCCGCAGCCGCTCTCGCCGACTACGCCCAAGGTCTCGCCGCGTCCAATCGCCAGATCGACCCCATCGACGGCCTTGACGTGGGCCTGCACTCGGCCCCAAACCCCCTGGCGCACGGGAAAGTATTTTTTGAGGCCCTCGACCTCGACCAAGGGCGCAGCTTGGCTCATGCGTCCCCTGCCTTCCAACAGCTTGCCCAGTGCCCGGCCTCGACCTCCTCCAGTGGCGGTGCTTCGGCCCGACAGTGGGCGTCGGCCAGCGGGCAGCGCGGGGCAAAGCGACACCCCGGTGGAAAGGAGCGGGCGTCGGGCACCACGCCCGGGATGATGTCCAATCGCTCCTGCTCGGCGTCCAACCGAGGGATCGAGCGCAGCAAGCCGCGCGTATAAGGGTGCCGCGGACGGGTAAATAGGACTTGCGTTTCCGCGTATTCGACAACTTGGCCGGCGTACATGACCGCCACTTGGTCCGCGGTCTCGGCGATCACCCCGAGGTCGTGAGTGATCATCACAATCGCCATTTGCAGGGATTCTTGCAGCGACTCCAACAGCGCGAGGATCTGCGCTTGGATCGTCACGTCAAGGGCCGTGGTCGGCTCATCGGCAATCAACACGTCTGGATTGCACGCCAGGGCCATGGCGATCATCACCCGCTGGCGCATCCCACCCGATAGCTGGTGGGGATATTCGTCAATCCGCTGTTCGGGCGCTGGAATCCCCACCAGTTGCAGCATCTCGACCGCCCGGGCACGCGCTTCCTGCTTGGGGACCTGCTGGTGCAAAACCACGGCTTCGATGATCTGGAACCCGCAGGTTAGCACCGGATTGAGGCTCGTCATCGGCTCCTGAAAAATCATCGCGATGTCGTCGCCGCGCACGCGGCGCATCTCCTCCTCTTCCAGCGCAAGCAAATCGCGCCCCTTAAGCAATATCTGCCCGGCCTCAATGCGGCCCGGTGGATCGGGCACCAAGCGCATAATCGAGAAGGCGCTGACGCTCTTGCCACAGCCGCTTTCGCCGACCAGCCCCAACGTCTGGCCCCGCCCCACCACAAACGACACCCCATCAACGGCGCGGGCGACGCCCTCTTCCGTGTAAAAAGAAGTCCGCAAATCGCGGACTTCTAGTAAGGGATCCTGCACAATCATGCGCTGTCCCCTTCCCAAGCCGCAGCCCGGTGCTCCTCATAGGTGGCCAGCGCGCTCCAGCGCATGGTTGCACCGAGCTGGCGTCTAAAGCCCTCGACCAAGCAATCAACCAGTGCGGCCCGGTCAATGGGCCGTCCCATACAGGCCTGCAAATCCGTACTGTGCGCTCGCACCTGCCGAGTCCATTTTTGCCGCACGTCCTCGTCAATCCTCAGCAGTTGCGGCAGGCGCTCGTGTGCCCGACCAAGCAAAATTGACCCGTGTTGTAGCAAGCGGCGTCCGTAGCACCGCTGTGCGCTGCCGACCAGCTTGCGGTGCTGGCACTTGAGCTCCCAGCGCGCCGTGCTACCAAAACAAGGACCCGACCGCAAGCCGCCAACGCAACGGCCAGCCCTTTCCAACTCGACCGGGGCCCCGAAAAGCCGCAGCCCTTCGGCCAAACACGCGCCAATCTTGCGGTGCGTGGCCTCTATCCCGCCACCCGCGACCAGTGCCTCTGGGACGCAGGCGACACTGTAGGTCAATTCCTCCCAGTGCAACACCGCCCGCCCACCAGTGGGCCGACGCACCACGTCAATACCCAACACGCGGCAGGCTTCTACATTGGCCTCGCGCTCGGGCTGCTGGTTCCAGCCGCAGGAGATAGCTGGCGGATTCCAGCCATAGAAGCGCAGCACTCGGCCTTGGGCTGCGTCTGCGGCGAGAGTTTGATCGACTCCCATATTGTACGCGCCACAGTTCGCCCCCGTATCGATGACGCGCCAAGCAAGGCCCATTAGAGCGCCTCCAAACTATCAAGGGCGTCCTTGGCCGCCATCTGTTGCGCCTCCTTCTTGCTCCGCCCTTGGCCCCAACCCATGCGCCGGCCAGTGATACACACTTCGACGCTGAAGATCTTGTCGTGGTCTGGCCCATGCTCGGCATGCACCAAGTAACGGGGGTGGCCATTGCCCATGCTTTGCGAGTATTCGAGCAACCTGCTCTTGAAGTTGAAGTTCTCGTCCGGTTGGACTATTTGATGAAAATCCGCCAGCACCGCACGCCGAACACAGGAGCGGGCAGCCTCTAAGCCACCGTCGAGATAGATCGCCCCAATCAGCGACTCCAAGGTGTCGCAGAGGATCGACGGCCGCTGTCCGCCGTTGGCTTCGCGCTCGTCCTCACTCAGCAACACAAACGCCCCCAACCCAAGACAGTCCGCTTGGCGCGCCAGTGCCTTGCGGCTGACTAGCTGCGACTTCATCTGGGTCAATTCACCCTCGCCTTTGTCCTCAAAGCGGCGAAAGAGGTAGTCGGTGACCAACAGTTCCAACACGGCGTCGCCGAGAAATTCGAGCCGCTCATTCGACTCAATGCGGTCGCTGCCCTCCTCCGAGTACACATACGATCGATGCTTGAGGGCTTTGACCAACAGATTCTTGTCCTTGAAGTGGTAGCCCAACAGCTTTTCGAGAGCGTACTCCGAACTCGTGGGACCATCTTTTAGGTCGCCCGCCGACTTGAGGCGATTCCAAAGAGTTGAAATCCAGTTCATCTGCCTAATGCCCGAATTGAAAACCTCGTTTGCACGGGGAGTGCAGGGGAGTGCAGAGAAAGTGCGTCAGCCGGGGAAACGACCGAATACCAGCGCCGCGTTATGGCCACCAAAGCCAAAGGAATTGTTGAGGGCGTAGTTCACCTGCACGCGGCGTGCTTGGTTGGGCACGTAGTCGAGGTCGCAGTCGGGGTCGGGGTTCTCGTAGTTGATCGTCGGCGGCAGGACCCTGCTTTTGAGTGCCATGATGCAGGCGATGCTCTCGATGGCTCCGGCTGCGCCCAACAGATGTCCGGTCATCGACTTGGTCGAACTTACGACCAAGCTGTCGGTGTGGCCGGCGAAGACCGTCTTGATCGCCGCGGTCTCCTGCTGGTCGCCCATGGGCGTCGAGGTACCGTGGGCATTGATGTACCCGATGTCACTCGGGTCCAAGCCGCCGTCCTGCAGCGCGATGCGCATGGCTCGCGCCCCGCCCTCGGCCTCGGGTGCCATCGCCGTCTGATGATAGGCATCGGCAGTAAAACCCAGCCCGAGGAATTCGCCGTAGATCTCGGCCCCGCGCCTTTGGGCGTGCTCCAATTCCTCCAAGATGACGGCTCCGGCCCCCTCGCCGAGTACGAAACCATCGCGCTCGGCGTCAAAGGGCCGGCTGGCCCGCTCGGGCTCGTCGTTGCGTAGCGATAGGGCCCTCGCCGAAGAAAAGCCGGCCATGGAAATGGGGGTGACGGCCGCTTCTGAGCCGCCGGTCACCATCACGTCGGCTTCCCCGTACTGGATCTTGCGCACCGACTCGCCGAGAGCATGAGCCGCCGACGAACAAGCCGACACCGTACAGTAGTTAGGCCCTTTGGCTCCCAAGTCCATGGAGATCATGCCTGGGGCCATATCGGAAATCATCATGGGCACGTAGAACGGGCTGATGCGCCTCGGGCCTTTCTCCAGTAGGATAGTGTGCTGGTCTTCGTGAGTCTGGATTCCGCCGATGCCCGAGCCCCAGATGACGCCCACGCGCTCGGGGTCCACCGCTTCCATGTCGAGCCGGGCACGGCTAGCCGCCTCCCTCGCCACGCAGATCGCGTAGTGCGTAAAGGCGTCGTTGCGGCGCACGTCCTTGCGGTCCATAACCGCCTCCGGGTCGAAACCCTTGACCTCGGCGGCGATCGTAGTCCGGTGTTGGGAAGTGTCGAATCTAGTGATCGGCCCGACCCCGGAGCGACCAGCGAGAAGCGCGTCCCAGAACGTCGGTAGGTCGTTGCCATTAGGCGCTAAGACCCCCAAACCCGTGACAACCGCTCTACGCCTCTGCACTGGACTACCGCTCACGCCTTGCTGTTTTCTTCTAGATATTTAATCGCGTCGGATACGACCATAATCTTCTCGGCGTCCTCGTCCGGGATGTCGATCCCGAATTCTTCCTCAAAGGCCATAACCAACTCGACGGTGTCGAGCGAATCGGCACCCAAGTCGTCGATAAAAGACGCTTGGGGATTTACTTGATCTTGGCTCACGCCGAGTTGCTCGACGACCAAATCTCTCACGCGCTCTTCAATAGAAGCCATAGTGTGTTCCTCTTGGGATAGGAGTGAACGGTTTTACCGCTGCGGCCAATAGCCTGCGGTCTTAAAATTAGAGTCTAAAATATAGGCGATGGGCAAATTCTTTTAACACCCAATTATATGGCCATGCCGCCATCTACGGACAAGACCTGACCGGTGATATAGGCGGCTTGATCCGATGCTAGGAACGCCACGGCGTGGGCCACGTCTTCCGGCGCCCCGGCACGCCCCAGCGGCACCATGGCAATCATCTGCTCCTGCTGCCGTTCCGTCAACCCGTCCGTCATGCCCGTTTCCGGCACCAACCCCGGGGCCACGGCGTTGGCGGTGATCGCGCGCGAGGCCAGTTCCCGCGCCAAGCTCTTGGTCAGGCCGATCAACCCGGCCTTGGACGCGGCGTAGTTGGCTTGGCCGGCATTGCCCAGCAAGCCCACGACCGAAGTGATGTTGACGATCCGCCCACCGCGAGCCTTAAGCATGGGGCGCACTGCGGCTCGGACGCAGTTAAAGGCGCCCTTGAGGTTGATCGCCAATACCTCGTCCCAATCCTCTTCCTTCATCCGCATCAGCAAATTGTCGCGAGTGACGCCGGCGTTGTTGACCAGCACGTCCAGCCGACCCAATTCCGCGATTGTCGCTGCCACCAGCTCGGCCGCCTGCTCGGCGTCGGCGACATCGGCCTGGCGCACCAAGCAGCGGCGGCCTAGGGCCTCAATAGCGGCGGCCACTTCGCCAGCCGCCGCCGCATTGCGGGCGCAGATTGCCAAATCCGCGCCCTCTTCCGCCAAGCGCAGAGCAATGGCCCGGCCAATACCCCGCGACCCACCCGTCACCAGCGCGACTTTTCCGTCCAAGAATCCCATTTATTCCGCTCCTTTTGCCGCGACGATTTCTTCCACAGTACCCGCCAATGCGACCGCGAGCTTGAGCTCGGTGCGGCGCATCAGTCCCTTTAGCACGGCCCCCGGCCCTACTTCAAAAGCGCGGTTGATGCCCATAGCTGCCAGCCGCTGCACGGTCGCGCTCCAACGAACCGGACTCGTGATCTGATCGATTAGGTGCAGCCGCAGTTTTTCTGGGTCTTCCACGGGCGCAGCCGAGACATTGGTCAGCACCGGCACGCGCGGCCGCGCAAAGGGTACCGCTTGTAACAGCGACTCCATCTCCACAGCCGCCGAGGCCATAAGCGGCGAGTGAAAAGCCCCACTGACGGCCAATTCGACGACGCGCCGAGCGCCGGCTTGAGCCGCCAATTCGCTCACTCGTGCCACTGCGGCCCGCTCACCCGAGACCACGACTTGGCCCGGAGCGTTAAAATTGGCGGCTACTGAGACCCCCACATCCGCTACCTGTTGGCACAAGGCTACGACGTGGTCGTCGTCCAAACCGATCACCGCCCCCATCGTCCCCGGCCGCTCGTTGCCAGCTTCCTGCATCAACCGGCCGCGCGTCCCCACGAGCGTCAGGGCCTCGGCAAAGGAGAGCACGCCGGCCGCTACCAGCGCCGAGTATTCCCCGAGGCTGTGTCCAGCTACGGCCACAGGCTGTAGTCCAGCCGCGGCGAGCAACTCGTTGGCAACGACGCTGTGGACGAAGATGGCCGGCTGCGTGCCGTTGGTTTGCGCCAGTCGCTCGGCCGGCCCCTCAAAGCAAAGCGCACTGAGCGGAAAGCCCAGCACCTCGTCGGCCTCGGCAAAGCGCGCCCGCACCGACTCGTGCTGCTCGTAGAGGTCGCGGGCCATGCCCACGGCCTGCGAACCCTGCCCCGGAAACAAAAAGGCGTACTCGCCCACCTTATTGCCCCCAGCGAAACAAGGTGCTGCCCCACGTGAGGCCACCGCCGACGCCGGTCATTAGCACCAAGTCGCCGCGCTCCAATCGGCCTTGATCAGCAGCTTCTGCCAAGGCAATGGGAATCGTCGCGGCCGTGGTGTTGGCGTAGCGGTCGATATTCATCATTACTTTTTCCGGGGGGAGACCCATGCGCTGGGCCGCAGCGTCGATAATGCGCTTATTGGCTTGATGAGGTACGAAGAGCTTGAGGTCTTCGCCCGTAAAGCCGTTGCGCACCAGAAGACTGACCGACACTTCGGCCATCTTTTCTACGGCGAACCGGAACACCGTGCGCCCCTCTTGGCGGATGTAGTGCATGCGCAGATCTACGGTCTCGTGCGAAGGGGGATGCAGGCTGCCGCCACCTTTGATATGCAGGCATTCGACCGCGGCACCGTCGGCGTATAGCTCGAAGTCGATCAGCCCGGCCCCATCCTCGCCGCGCTCCAACAACACCCCACCCGCTCCGTCGCCAAAGAGTACGCAAGTCGTGCGATCCTCAAAGTCGAGGATGGTGCTCATCTTGTCGGCACCAATGACCATTACCCGGTGGTGCACACCGCTTTCGATAAATTGCGCACCAGTCGCCACGGCGAAGACAAAGCCAGAGCAAGCCGCCGACAGGTCGTAAGCCCAGACCCCACTAGCACCGATAGCGTGTTGCACCAAGCAGGCCGTCGCCGGGAAAATCATGTCTGGCGTAATGGTCGCGACGATGATTAGGTCGATGTCGGAGGCATCAATTCCACGGCGCGCCAATAGCTCTTGGGCCACGGCGATAGCCATAGTGGAAGTCGGCTCGTCCGCCGGCAGGAAGCGCCGCTCGGCAATGCCGGTGCGCGTGCGAATCCACTCGTCCGAGGTATCTACCAGCCGCTCCAGATCGGCATTGGAGACCACCTTGTCGGGCAGGAAATGCGCAGTTGCCGTAATGGCCGCGCGAAATTTTTTTTTCCCTTCAGCCACGGAAGCATCCGCCCCGAGCAGCTTATACTTCAGGCTCGACGTATTCGCGGCCGCGATAGAAGCCGCAGCTCGGGCAGACTCGGTGGGGCAGGGCGGGCTGTCCGCAGTGGGAGCAAGTAGTCCTCGCCGCTGCCTTGATCTTCCAGTGAGTGCGCCGCTTGTCGCGGCGGGTGCGTGAAATTCTCCTCTTAGGTACTGCAGCCACGGGGAACTCCTCTCAAGAACCTTCTTTGGGTTGGGAAAATTCGATCAGCGCGAGTGCAGCCCAACGCGGGTCCACTTCTCGCTTCTGCTCGGAGGTGGGGTCGGCGATCCCTTCTACTCCGCAGTGCGGGCACCGCCCATCGGCGTCTGGGGTGGGTATGCGCATCGGCAAGTCCAAGATCACGGCCTCGCGGATGCACGCGCACAGATCAACCTCGCGCGTCCCCGGATCGACGATCTCGATAAACCCGTCTTTTTCTGCCGACGCCAACTCTTCGGGGGTAGCTTGGCGGCGCTGCAAAAGCAAGCGAAACCGCGCTGTGATCTCTTCTTGTACTTCCTCTAGACAGCGATAACACTCGCCGGTAATGCAGCAGGTAACGACCCCATCAATTTTGAAATTGTCGAGCGCACGCCGCACTTCAATGCGGGCTTCAACACTGGAGGGAAAAGTGAAAAATTCGTCTTTTAGCTCCAGTTCCTCTGCACTCAGTTCAAAGGCGAGCGCATTGGGGCCCTCTGTGAGGTCGTCGAGTACTAGCAAGGCGCTCATGGGATTGCTCAGCCGGCAAAGAAAAACGCGATCTCGGACTTGGCGTTGGCCGCTGAGTCCGAGGCGTGGACGGCATTGCACTGCACGTCCGTGCCAAAGTCGCCGCGAATCGTGCCCGCCGGGGCCTCTGTGCTGTTGGTCGGGCCAATGAAATCGCGCAGATGCGCTACGGCATCGGCGCGCGCTAGCACCATCGGCACCGCTGGCCCGGAGGTCATAAATTCCACCAACTCGCCGTAAAAGGGGCGCTCCCGATGCACGGCGTAGAAGGCCCGCGCCTGCTCGGCAGACAGCTCGACCATGCGCAAGGCGCGCACCACAAACCCCGCTCTCTCGACGCGGGCAATAATCTGGCCGATGGCGTTTTTGGCGACCGCATCGGGCTTGATAATCATCAACGTGCGTTCCATACGTGTGTCCCTTAGTCAAACAAAATTTTTTAAGATAGGAGCCAATCGATTTTGTGTCAATGGACGGCCCGCGCAACAAAATGCCCTAAGTATCGCTTTCATAACGAGTTCGGCGCATATTTCTTGACAGGGTAACACGCCCCTCATAGATTGGCCAATGCTATGGATCATCCGCTTTTAGCCGAAGAAGGCAAGGTCATCCGCGACCCGGTTTGGGGCTATATCCACTTCCCCGCTCCCGTCCTCGCCCTCGTCGATACCCGGGCCTTCCAGCGCCTGCGCAACATCTCCCAGCTCGGCTACGTGCATCTGGTGTATCCAGGTGCGCGCCACTCCCGCTTTGAGCACTCGCTGGGCGTCTATCACTTGGCCAAGCAGTTTTTGGCCCGCCTCCTCGACTCGGCCCCGCCTCTCGTGCTGAGCGCAGAGGACGTGCGCGTCTTCATCGCCGCCACCTTGCTCCACGACATCGGCCACTACCCCTTCTCGCATACCCTCGAAGAACTAAGGCCTTTTTTCGTCCGGCACGAAGAAGGCGCGCGGCAGATCATCGAAGACCAAGACGGCGAACTCTACCAGACGATTGCCGATAAATTCCAGATTGACCCAGTGCGCGTAGCCAACGTCATCGACTACGAAAATAGCGGCCGCGCGATTCCTCCCGAGGACCTGCTCTTGGCCAATATCCTCAGCAGCACCCTCGACCCCGACAAAATCGACTACCTCCTGCGCGATTCCATGTTTTGCGGCGTTCCCTTCGGCGAAAGCGTCAACCGCGACCGCCTGATCGCCTCCATCAAGTTCGATCCTGAGCGCCAGCGGCTGGCCATCACCAGCAAGGGCGTTTCCGCGGTCGAAGCCCTCGTCTTTACCAATTACCAAATGTACCGCAACGTGTATTGGCACCACGGGGTGCGCTCGGCATCGGCCATGTTCAAGCGCGCAGTGCAAGAAATCCTCCTCCGCCCGCACAACCAGCTCGACCTCTCCGACTTCCACCGCCTCACTGAGAGTGGGCTAATCGCTCGTCTCCAGCGCGAGCAGGAGCGCCTAGGGCTAGAAACCTCCGCCCAGCTCCTCGAAGGCACGATCCACCGCCGCCTCTACAAGGTCGCTGCTGTCATCCACCCCAGCGAGCGCACCCAGCCCCTGATGAACCGCCTCGACTTTCTCTTCCGCCATCCCTACAAGCGCCGCGCCAAGGAAATCGAGCTGTGCCAAGTCTTCGGCCAGCGGCTCGGCCGCACATTCCAAGGCCACGAGATCCTCATCGACATTCCCAGCTTCAACAAGACCCCGGAAGTCGATCTGAGGGTCTTCTACGGCCGCACACTTCCCGCCGACAAGACCGACCCCCGGACCTTTGCCGACCCAGAGGTCTCCCGCCTGCGCGATTCGCTGCTGCACAACTTCGAAGACCAAGCCAAAATTTTCCGCATCTTCTGCGTTGACGATCCCGATCTGCGCGAGCTAGTGGGCAAAGAGGCCAAGCAGTATCTCAGTTGAAAATCGGTTCAAGTAGCCAGCCGGAAGCAGATCTAACGCGATGGGAGCCTACAGGGCGTACTGCGGAATCTTCAGCAGTTCGCCGTCCTTCAGCGCCGACTCGTGCGCGACGATGCCGCTGACCGTCATGTTAAGTGCTTGGGCCACGTCGATGAGAGGCGGGCGGTCCAGCAGGAGCGCATCGACGAACTCGCACATCAGGTAGCCGTG
The DNA here is from genome assembly GCA_965200315.1 of Candidatus Latescibacterota bacterium. Classification (GTDB taxonomy): domain Bacteria; phylum Latescibacterota; class UBA2968; order UBA8231; family UBA8231. The sequence continues at coordinate 4,983,326 of OZ241362.1, read as the reverse complement.
GGAGCCGCCGTGCGCGCCGGCCTCCACCCCCGGAGGAAGAGGCGGGCGCTTGAATGTTGCCGGCACAGGGTCCGGCCCGTCATTCTGGAACGTGCCGTAGAAGGTACTTTTCTCCGTGCGAATCCGGCCCGTCTCCCCGCCGACACCCGGCGTATCCCAGCTAACCGCCATCCGGGCCATACCGCCGTCACTGGTGCGGAATAGCGCGATTTCGGTGCCAAACGGGTTGCCGTATCGATTGTTTTCAGCCTTCAGATGATCGACGCTGCTGAGCATGCCCATGCAAGAGACCGCGGTGAAACTCCCGCCGGTGACGCCCACATAGTAGGCATTGGAGTGCGTGGGATACCACTGCGGGGGACACCCGGTGCGCCAGCCCTCGTGCGCGGCCAGCTCAGTAACGGCCTTCTCAAAACCCTCGATCGGGACGGCCTCTGCCGTCGGTTCTGGATTACTCTTCTGGTTCATGGTTCCTCCGTCAGTGTCTCAACCTCACACCTCCATCCACATGGTGCGGATTAGGAACGATAAAGCGCCCTTACCGATATGTTGTCAATACGGCCTTGACAACGCGTCCGCAAAGGCTTCTTATCGTTCCGATCCGCCTGCGCTGTTGCGGCGGGGAGGGAGCAATAAACGTGGACGCACGACAGGAGAAGCTGCTCAGAAGAACCTTCCTCGACTACCAATCGACGGCCGAGTTCATGAACAATCCGCTCATCGTGTCGCGGGCGGAAGGGCTCTACTACTGGGACGCGGACGGGAAACGCTACTTCGACGGCATCAGCGGTATCTACTCAACCCTGCTCGGCCACCGCCATCCGCGCATCGAAGAGGCCATGCGGGCCCAATGGGACAAGCTCGCCTTTGCGCCGCCCATGCACGGCACGGCCGACGTGACGCTCGATTTCGTCGAGAAGCTCGGCAGCGTCACGCCCGGCGACCTCAACTACGTGAAAGCGTTCAGCGGCGGCTCGGAGTCTATGGAGGCGGCGATCAAGTTCACTCGCCAGTATTTCAAGCAGTCGGGCCATCCCCACAAGTACAAGTTCATCAGCCGCTATCAAGCCTACCACGGCGCCACCATGGGCGCCATGGCAGCCAGCGGTACGGGAGAGCGCAAAACCCCATTCGAGCCGGCCCCGCCGGGTTTCCTCAAAGTATTCCCCCCAACTCACTACCGAGATCGCTTCGGCGACTGGGATGAGGCGAACCGGTTCGCGGCTCAGCAGTTCGAGGATGTCATCATCAGTGAAGATCCGGCGACGGTGGCCGGCATCATCCTCGAACCGGTGTCGAACACCGGGGGTATCATCACGCCCACGGACGAGTACTTCCAGATCATCCGCGACATCTGCGACCGCCACGACGTCGTGCTCATCTACGACGAGATCATCACCGGCTTCGGGCGCACGGGAGCGATGTTTGCCGCCCACACCTTTGGGGTGACGCCCGACATCATCTGCGGCAGCAAAGGGCTGTCGAGTGGCGCCATTCCCCTCGGAGCGCTAATGGCTCGCGAGGGGATGGGGGATTACTTCTACGAACCCGGCGAAAACTTCGCCCACGGGCACACCTACGCAGGCCATCCACTCGCCTGCGCGGTCGGCATCGCCGTGGTTGACGAGATCGTGGAGCGCAGCCTCGCTGCCCATGCCCGCGAGATGGGCGACTACCTCGCCGCCAAGCTCGATGGCCTGAAATCGCTCGGCGTCGTGCGGGAGGTTCGGGGCAAGGGGTTGCTGAGAGGGGTTGAACTGGTGAAGGATACGTCGAGCCGCGAGCCGTTCCCAGAGCTGGGCCGGGCGCTCAAGAAGACGGCTCTGCAGAACGGAGTCATCCTGCGGGTTGATCCGAGCTGGTTCGCCGTCGTGCCCGCCCTCATCATCGACAAGCCCCAAGTTGACGAGCTTTTCGACCTCGTCGAGCAAAGCCTCAAGGACGCACTCGACCAAGTATGATCGGCGGCCGCGTAGATTCCTTTGAGCGGCCACGGCATCAAGGCCCTGATTGCCGTGGGATTCTCGCAGCGGTCCTGCCTCTACTTCACCTGTGCCGGCGCAGGGGAACACACTGTTCCGCGCTGAGCGCGGCCCCTTGACAACGCGTTCATAAAAACTTCTTATCCTTCCGATCCGCACAGTAGCACAATGGGAGCCCGAGTGATGGAACAAGCACTGACAAAGCACGAGATCGAGACCGTCGTCCGAGAGGTCACAGACGAGGAGATCGCCTTCTACCACGAATACGGCTGGGTTATGATGCCGCGGCTCGTTGCGCCGGAGTTTGCCGCACAGCTTTTGCGCGTCGGACGGGAGTGGGTCGATCGCAACAGTCAGGAGGTTGGCCCTCGCAAGCCGGCCGTCGGCCTATCTCGGCATCAAGAGGCCGAGCCGTTTCGCTCATTCATGTTCAGCGAGCGCATGGCACAAAACGCGACGCGCCTCGTGAACAGGAAGCGGTTCAAGGGCGAGGACGTTCCGCTCCGCTACCGAGTGGATATCCTCCAAAACAAGCCCCCCGGAGCAGCCGGGGCCGTCTATCACCAAGACTCTTCCGAGCACGGCTCCGACCGGGTCGGCGAGCTCCAGTTCTGGCTGGCACTGGCGGAAGTCCCACCCGAGATGGGTGCCATGCGATTCGTCAGCCGCTCCCATCGCGAAGGACCGCTCGGTTCGGTGTTCAACGACGACCAAGGCGACCTGCTCAAGCAGTTCCCGAATCTGACCTCCGTGCTGGAGCTCTCGCCGCCCTTCCACTACCAGCCGGGCGACTGCACAGTGCATCACGGATACACCGTCCACGGGGGGCCGGCCAACACCACCGACAAGCCGCGCTGGTCCTACCTCTTCTCGTACAGCCCCACCGACACCCGCTACTGGAACGGCAGCGCCGGCAACTGGGGCAGCGAGCGGAAACGCCTGAGTGACTCGGACAATCCCATGGTGCCCGCCGAGGCCGGGCCATGAACCTCGAAGGGCACGTCGCAGTCGTCACCGGAGCCAGCCGCGGCGTTGGTCGGGCCATCGCAAATGCGCTAAAGGCGCACGGCCTTGCCGTCGCAACCGTCGCACGCCGCTCGGCGCAATTCACAGCGGATGTCTCGGACCCGGCCGCTGTTGACCGCCTCAAAACCGCGGTTGAAGCCGAGCTCGGCCGGCCCACCGTTCTCATCAATGCCGCCGGGGTCTTCGGCCCGATCGCCCTCGTACAGGACAGCGACCCCGAGGAATGGGTCGAAACGCTCATGATTGATGCGGTGGGGCCCTATCTCGTGTCCCGCGCTTTCCTCGCCGGAATGCTGGACGCAGGCTGGGGCCGGATCGTAAACCTTTCGTCTGCGGCGTCGCTGCACACCCCCGGGCGGCTGAACAGCGCCTACGGCACGGCGAAGGTCGCGCTCAATCAGTTCACCCGCCATCTTGCCGCCGAGTTGGAGGGGACCGGCGTCACGGCGAAAGTCATCCATCCCGGCGACGTCAAGACCGCGATGTGGGCCGATATCCGCGACAAGATGGGCACCGTCAGCGAGAGCGGCTACCAAGACTGGGTGGCGTGGGTGGAGCAAACGGGTGGGGATCCGCCGGAGAAAGCGGCCCGGCTCGTGCTCGACATCATCGAGAGCAACGTCAACGGGCGCTTTCTCTGGATCGACGATCCGCTGCAGACCCCGATCCCGAGCTGGGATTAGGGTGCGGACTCGGGGTAGGCCCAACGCCCAAGGTCATTGATCCGTTGGGCTATAGATACTCTTCATCTCCGCGGCATCCAAAACGACCAAGCGCACATCCCGGCCACCGCCCGCAGTGCCACGCCGACGCTGTCTTGGCGGCTAGGATACACCCGGACAGCGAGGCATTGCCTGTTGTTGACAAAGACTTCGACAATGCTTTTGTCGACGAATACCCGCATCTTGAGATTCTCCTCCGGTGCCAAGAACACCGGGGCAATCTCTGGCGGCCGCGATCGCGCCTGAGGCTGTAGCGATGCATGGGAAGAATCAAGGGAGACTAGGCTGTAGGTGCCCTCACTATTGGGCGGCGTACCGGCCCCGATACCGGGCGCAAGGGGCTTGACGCCGCGGTCCCGGTAAAAGGCAATCCGGGTATATTCCTGCTGATCCGGTGAGCGCAAAACATCCAACTCGATCAAGGGCGCACCGTTGGTCTCGACCTCGAGGTTCAGCGCGATAGCATTGCCGGCGACTTGGTCGAAAACGGTTTCGCTATTGCCCTTGATGGTGCAGTCGGCGATCTGCGTATGGCTGCCGCGCAGCGATTCGATATCCCCAGCCGGTTCAATCTGTACATCGCCACCAGCACCCAAGCTCAGGCGCCGGGGCAGACTCATAAGCTGCTGTCCTTCCCAACAGCCAAAGTGGCGGACTTGGCGTTCCTCCTCGCTCCAACCCGGGCTCGGCATCCCCCAATTGACATTAAAGATTGCAATCAATCCCCCTTTGCCGTCAGGGGTGGCCGATGGTGCGTGTATTCCTCCGGGCCAAGAGGCACCAAAGTTGAAACGGCCGTAATCGCGGGCGATCAATTTGTCTCGCGCTTGATCGTAATCGCCAATCAGGTACTGACCACCGTTGCGATGGCTGTAGTACAGCAGCATGTATTTGTCGCCTATGGGCCAAAAATACGGACAGGCCCCGTCGTCGCCGTTGATGCTAAATAGATCGTCTTCGACAAAAGGGTGCAGGTATTCCCAAGTTTCGAGATCCTCCGAGCGAAAGAGAAAATTCGCCCGGCGCTGTAGGCCCCGCGGACCAGTAGGCAGTGTGCCCCCTGAAAGCGAGTAGTAGGCCCCGTCCTTTTTCCACAGACTCTCTTGGTTAAGTTGAAGAATCTTTTTGCTATGCTCGGTCAAGGCATTGTGCAAATTAGAATGGCTCTCAAAATTAGTCTTGCCAAGATTGCCTATCTCAAACGAAAATTGACACAACCCGTAGAAAAAGAACATGCCCCCTCACTATCCACCCCTCTACCTGCGCCCCAACAGCGAGCGCACCGTGCGCAACGGCCACCCCTGGGTCTTCTCCGGCGCAATCGAACGGCCTCCCCATGACGCCGACACCGGCGACATCGTCGATGTCTTTGACGCAGATGAGCGCTTCGTCTGTCGCGGCTTTTACAATCGGCGCTCGCTGATCCGCGTGCGCAGCCTCACCCAAGCCCCCAGCCGGCCCATCGACGCGGCCTTCTTCACCGAGCGCATCGCCCAAGCCATCGCCCTCCGCCGCAGCGCCGGCCTGTCCGCCCACACCAACGCCATGCGCCTAGTCCACGGCGAAAGCGACGGCCTGCCCGGCCTAATTGCCGACGACTACGCCGGCTACCTAGTGGTGCAATTCCACACCGCCGGCATGGAAAAGCAACGCCCCGCCGTCCTCGACGCGCTCCAATCTCTGCGCGCCCCTCGCAGCCTGTACGAACGCAGCGATGTGGGCACCCGCCGAGCCGAGGGACTAAACGACCGGCCCACCGGCCTACTAGCCGGCGAAACACCGCCCGAATTTGTCGAGATCGAAGAGCACGGCACGCGCCTCTACGCCGACCTCTATCGCGGCCAGAAGACCGGCTTTTTTCTCGACCAGCGCACCAACCGCTTCTACCTCCAGCAACTCGCCCGCGGCCAGCGCATACTCAACCTCTTTTCCTATTCGAGCGGCTTTTCCGCCCACGCCCTCAAAGGCGGTGCATCCTGCACCCTCGATGTCGATATATCGCCCCAAGTCGTGCCCGCGGCCCGCCGCACCCTCACCGCCAACCGCCCCCAAGGCACCCATTCCGACCTATTGATCGCCGATGTCTTTCCCTTTGTGGACGAACTAGCCGACCGAGGCCCCCGCTACGATATCGTCGTCTGCGACCCGCCTTCGCTGATGCGGAAACGCAGCCAGCACAAACAAGCCATGGGCGTCTATACCAAACTCAATCGCAACGCCTTCCGCCTCATAGCCGACGGCGGACTGCTGGTGACCGCCTCGTGCTCGGCGCGAATTTCCCCAGAGGACTTCTTCCAAATCGTCCGCCGCGCCGCCGCTGGCGCCCGAGTCCGCACCCGCATCCTCGCCTACAACCTGCACCCAGCCGACCATCCAATAGATCCAGCCTTCCCCGACGGACGCTACCTCAAGTGCATCTTCGCCCGCGTTTCTCGCCCATCTTGACGCCCCCCAGCAAAACGCTTATCCTCGTTGCAATATGTCAACCTGCATCCCTTTCTAAATGAACAACCTCTCCGAAGATCTGCGCCTCAAACTCGACACCCTGCCCAACGAGTCCGGCGTTTATATAATGAAAAGGCGCGACGGGCAGATCATCTACATCGGCAAGGCCAAAAGCCTGCGCGACCGGGTGCGCTCGTACTTTCGCACCTCGGGCGGCGATGGCCGGCGTCAGTTCAAAGCCCTAGTCCGCAACATCGCCGATATCGACTACATCGTAACGAGCAGCGAGCAAGAAGCCCTCATCCTCGAAGCCACCCAAATCCGCACCCACAAACCGCGCTACAACATCCTGCTCAAAGACGACAAGAAATACCCTTATATCCGCATCACAGCCGAGCCTTTTCCCCGCATCTTCGCCACCCGCGACGTAGTCCGCGACGGCTCGCGCTACCTCGGCCCATACAGCAATGTCCGCGCCATGCACACCACCATCGACACCATGCGCAAGGTCTTCCCCATCCGCACCTGCAACGCCGAGTTGCCCTCAGACAAAGTGCCGCTGTGCCTCGAATACCACATCAAGCGCTGCGAAGGCCCCTGCGAGAGCCTCGTCTCGGCCGACGACTACCGCAAAACCGTCGAGCGGGCCGTGCGCTTTTTGCGCGGCCAGAACGCCGAAGTAATCCGCGAACTGCAAAAGCGCATGACCGAAGCCGCCGAAGACATGCGCTACGAGAAAGCCGCCCGCTTCCGCGACCAGATCCAAGCGCTAGAGTCCATGCGCGCACGCCAAAAGGTCGTCCTCGACGATCAGATAGACCGCGACGTCCTCGGCATGGCCCGCAGCGACGACGAAGCCTGTTGCAGCGTCCTCGAAATCCGCGAGGGCCGCTTGCTCGGCAAAAAGCACCACTTCCTCGGCGGGGTCATGGAGTCTTCAGACGGGGAAATCCTCTCGGCTTTTGCGCGGCAATTCTATCTGCAAAACGACTTTGTCCCGCCCGAGATCCACCTGCCAGCCCAGCCCGCAGACGCCGACGCGATGGCTGCTTGGCTGTCGCAAAAGGCCGACGGTAAGGTCGAGTTAGCCATGCCCCAGCGCGGCGCCAAGGCGCAGATGCTCGACATGGCCACCAAAAACGCCACCCAGATGCTCGCCGAACGCCAGCTCAAGCGCGAGTTGAAGCGCGACCGCATCCCCCAATCGGTCTATGCCATCCAGCGCGACTTGCAACTGGCGGCTCCGCCCCGCCGCATCGAAGGCATCGACATCTCCACCTTCCAAGGCGCACACCCGGTCGGCTCGGTGGTCTGCTTTATCGACGGCCGGGCCAAGCGCAGCCAGTATCGCTACTTCAAAATCCGCGACCTCGCGCAGCCCGACGACTACGCCGCCATCCACCAAGTGGTCTATCGCCGCTTCCGCGGCCTGGCCGAGCGCAACGAGCCGCGGCCCGACTTGCTGCTCATCGACGGCGGGCCGGGCCAACTCGCCAGCGCGGTCGCCGCCCTGCGCGAGCTAGACATCGCAGACCAACCCGTCGTCGGCCTCGCCAAGCGCTTTGAGGAAGTCTTCCTGCCAGACCAGCGCACGCCCCTGCTGCTGCCCAAGACCTCGGCCAGCCTGCGCCTGTTGCAGATGCTGCGCGACGAAGCCCACCGCTTCGCGCTCAAAAACCACCGCCAGCACCGCGCCAAGAGCGCACTCAGCTCTACTTTGGACCACGTCCCCGGCATTGGCCCGCAAAAGCGCAAGGCCCTGCTGGTCGCCTTTGGCTCGGTCAAGCGCATCGCCGCCACGCCAGCCGAGCAAATCGCCGCGCTCCCCGGCTTTAGCCGCAAACAAGCCGACGCCTTGCTCGCCCATCTCAACAGCCCGGATCATGGCCCGCCCAAAATCCACTCCTAAACGCCCGCTGCCAGCGGCCCTGTCCATCCCCTGCGAGCACTTCCTCAAGGCCATGGAGCGCGACAATGGGCTGGCGGCCAATACCCTCGACGCCTATCGCCGCGACCTCAGCCGCTATTTGCATCACCTGTCGGCCCAAGGCGTTGAGTGCTTGGAGGCTGTCCAACACCAGCACATCGCCCAATTGCTCCACTCGCTGCGCGACGCCGGCCTCACCCCTTCCACCATGGCCCGCAACCTCACCTCCATAAAGCGCTTCCACCAGTACCTACTGCTCAAGGGCGAAATGTCGCACAACCCAGCCGAACTCCTCGACCCGCCCAAACTGGAGCGCCGCCTGCCCGATGTGCTGTCGGTCGAGGAAATCGCCGCCCTGCTCACCGCGCCCGACCCCGACGAGCCGCTGGGCCAGCGCGACCGGGCTATCCTCGCCGTGCTCTACGCCACCGGCATCCGCGTCTCCGAGCTGACCGCGCTGCAACAGACCGCGCTGCTGCTGGCGCGGGGCCTCGTCCGCATCCGCGGCCGGCGCGAGCGCATCGTCCCCATAGCAGCCAAAGACGCACGTACGCTCAGACGCTACCTGCGCCAAGGCCGCCCCCACCTCGCCCAGCCCAACTCAAGCGATCACGTCTTTCTCAACTCCCAAGGCGGCTCGCTCTCGCGGATGAGCGTGTGGAAGATCATCAAAACCGCCGGCGACAAGGCCCACATCGACAAGGAGATCAGCCCCCACACCCTGCGCCACTCCTTTGCCACGCATCTGTTAGAAGGCGGCGCCAACCTCCGCGCCGTGCAGGAACTGTTGGGCCACGCCGACATCTCCACCACCCAGATCTACACGCACCTCGACCTCAGCTACCTCAAAGAGGTTCACAAGACCTATCATCCCCGAGGGTAAATGGAGCCGCAGCTAGTCGTCGCCGCAGGGCTCAACAAGCACTTCCCCTCCGGGATTGAAGCCCTGCGCGGCTTCGAGCTGCAAATCAGCCGCAGTCAATTCGTCTCCATCATCGGCCCCTCCGGCTGCGGCAAATCCACCTTCCTCCGCCTCGTGGCCGGCCTCGACGCGCCCACGAGCGGCGAACTCCGCGTGGAGGGCCACGACCCGCTCGGCCTCGCCTTTGTCTTCCAAGACGCCACGCTGCTGCCTTGGCGATCGGTCGCGCACAACATCACCCTCCCCTTAGAGCTGCGGCGCGAAGCCGCTGCCGAGCGCGTCGCCCAGACGCTTGAACTGGTCGGCCTAACCGACTTTGCCGATGCGTATCCGGCCCAGCTCTCCGGCGGCATGCGCATGCGGGTGTCCATTGCCCGTGCGCTGGTGACCCGCCCCCAAATCCTGCTCCTCGACGAGCCGTTTGGCGCGCTCGACGAAATCACCCGCCAGCGGCTCAACGAGGAGCTATTGAGCCTGTGGCAGGAAGACCGCTGGACCGGCCTGTTCGTCACTCACAACGTCTCCGAAGCCGTCTTTCTCAGTCAGCGGGTCCTCGTGATGAGCACTCGTCCCGGCCGCATCCTCGCCGACATCTCCATCCCGTTTCCCTATCCGCGCTCAGCGTGCCTGCGTAGTACCCCGGAATTCATCCGCCTAGCCAGCGGGATTTCGCGCCAACTCGCCCGCGCCGACGCCCCATGAGACGACTACGCAACACCCTGCCCCCGCTGCTGTTCTTCTCCTTAGTCCTATGCGCTTGGCAAGGGGCGGTCTCGCTCTTGGCGATTGAGCCTTTCCTGCTGCCCGGCCCTTTGCTCGTGGCCCAAGCCATCGCCGACAACTTGCCGCGCCTGCTATCGGCGACCCTGCTGACGGCCTTGGGGGCCCTCTTGGGCTTTGTCCTCAGCTTTGCCTTTGGCTTCTTGGTCGCCCTGCTGTTTTCCCAGTCGCGCCTCATCGAGCGCAGCCTCTACCCCTATGCGATCTTCCTACAGACCATGCCCATCGTGGCCATCGCGCCCCTGATCATCCTGTGGATCGGCTACGGTCTCCAAGGCGTGGTGGCCGTTTCCTTCATCATCGCCCTGTTCCCGATCATCGCCAACACTACCGATGGCCTGACTCGCGTCGATCCCCACCTCCTCGATTTCTTTGCCCTCAACAAGGCCAGCCGCTGGCAGGTACTGTTCAAGCTCCGCGTCCCCGGTGCCGTACCGCAGATGCTCGTCGGTGCCCGCATCTCCAGCGGCCTGTCGGTCATCGGCGCGATTGTCGGCGAATTCTTCGCCGGCTACGGCACCCAAGACTTTGGCCTCGGCTACTTGATCATCCTCACCAACGGCCAAGCCAAAACCGACTACCTCTTCGCCTGCATTCTGTTTTGCACGTTGCTCGGCTTGGGGCTATTTACCACCGTGGGCAGCTTGAGTACCTTTTTGCTCAGACGCTGGATGGGTGCGCCCGAGTGAAATGACGGCGCGCCAGTCATGGGTATCGAGAGCAAGCGTAATGGCTACGGACGTGCTCATATCGACCATGGTGGGCGGCTCTAACAAAACCTGCTGGGCGATCCTCGAAGCACCCGCTCATGTCATTCCTGCGCAAGCAGGCTTCACCGCGCCTTCAGGCGTGACATCCAGTTTTGTTGGGGCCTCCCCGTGAAAATACTTAGAGTGTGTTGCCTATTGTCCGCATCCCGTCCATCTTGGCTGAGACCTTGCCAACCACCAGCAGTCTGCTCAGCGAGGGCTGGACGTCCTTTTCTCAAGTAAAGGCACCTTATCATGCTGCGAATGTACGCGCTTTTAGCTAGCCTCTTCCTAATCGCCTGCGCCGCCGAAAAAGAAGCACCCACCGCCGACGCCCGGCCCAAGGTCCAACTCGCGCTCAACTGGTTCCCGGAAGCCGAACACGGCGGCTTGTACGCGGCCGCTGTCCACGGCTACTACGAGGAACACGGCGTTGAGGTCGAAGTCCTCGGCGGCGGCCCGGACGCGCCGGTCGTTCAGCGCGTGGCCACCGGCGCGGTGGCCTTTGGCATAGTCAATGCCGACGACATCCTCTACGCCCGCGCCCAACATATCCCGGTGGTCGCGCTCATGGCGTCCTACCAGATTAGCCCGCGCTGCATCATGGTCCACGCGAGCGCGGGCATCGACTCCATTTCGCAAATCAAAAACATGACCTTGGCCCTATCGCAACGCCCGGCCTTTTCTCACTATCTGCGCTGGAAATACCCATTTGAAGGCGTCACCATCGTCCCCTACCCCGGCAATGTGACCCAATTCCTCGCAGACGAGAATTTCGCCCAGCAGGGCTACATTTTCAGCGAGCCTTTCGTCGCCAAGACCAAAGGCGGCGATCCCAAGGCCCTGCTCGTAGCCGACACCGGCTTCAACCCCTATGCCAGCGTACTCATCACCACTGAAGAGCGCATAGCCGCCGAGCCCGAGCTCGTCGGTGCCGTAGTCCGCTCCAGCGTCAAAGGCTGGGAGCAATACCTCACCGAGCCCGAGGAGACCAACCGCCATATCAACAGCCTCAACCCCGAGATGGGTATGGATATTCTCGCCTATGGGGCCGCCGAATCCAGTGCCACGATTCTCGACCCAATAGCCCAACAAAACGGCCTCGGCAGCATGACCTTGCAGCGCTGGCAGGAGCTATTGGAACAAATGGTGACCGTTGGCCTGATCAAAGACGGTGTGGTGGACGCCACCGCGGCCTTCACCAACCGCTTCTTGCCCTAGCCCTTGGCCCTTTTGCAGGACATCGCGCTCGGCCGCTACATCGCGCTCGACTCGCTGATTCACCGCCTCGATCCGCGCACCAAGTTGGGGGCCGTTTTCGCGCTGACGCTGGCGGCTTTTGCCGCGCCCAACGCACTCGCCCTGCTGCTGCTTGGGGCTTTCCTGCTTGTAGCCATTGCCTTGGCGCGGGTGCCTTGGCAGCTCATCCTGCGTCAGTTCAAACCTTTGTTTGGCTCTTCCTGTTCACCTTTGGCCTCCACGCGCTGCTCACGCCCGGCCGCGCCGTCTTGCCGTTGCCCTTTTCCGATCACGTCCTGACCGCCGAGGGCTTGCGCTTGGGGGCCTTCTTCACTGCGCGGTTGGCCGCAGCCATCGTCGCCGCCACGCTCTTGACGCTGACGACCGCGCCGATGGAGATAACCAGCGGCTTGGAGCGCTTCTTCAGCCCCTTGCGCCGCTTCGGTTTTCCGGCCGGCGATATGGCGCTGATGATCTCCATTGCCCTGCGGTTTATCCCCGTACTCCTCGACGAAGCCGAGCGCCTGCGCAAGGCCCAACTAGCGCGTGGGGCCGACTTTAGTGGCCCTTTTCTGCGCCGCATCAAAAATCTCGTGCCCCTCCTCGTGCCCCTCCTCGTCGCGGCTTGCGGCCGCGCCGACCGCCTCGCCTTGGCCATGGAGAGCCGCTGCTACGCCAGCGGAGCCGTGCGCACGCACTATCGCCCGCTGCGCTTTGGCCGCGCTGACGGTCTATCCGCCTTGGCCGCTCTAGGCTTGGTCGCGCTCGTGTACTATATGCGTTAAGGCGATGCGGACGCTGCGCTTGGTACTCGAATACGACGGCACCCACTTTGTCGGCTGGCAGAGCCAAAAGAGCGGCCGCACCGTGCAAGACGCGCTCGAACGAGCCTTGCACATCCTGCTCAAAGAGCCGGTCCGCCTCAGCGGCGCAGGCCGCACAGACGCCGGCACCCACGCCCTCGGGCAGGTAGCTCATTTCCAGACCGAGGGCGCACTACCCCCGGACCGGCTGCTTCGCAGCCTCAACGGCCTCTTGCCCCCAGACATTGCCGTGTGCGCCGCCGACGAGGTCGCTGCCGACTTTCACGCCCGCTACAGCGCAACCCGCAAGCGCTATCGCTACCGCATTTACCAAGGCAAGGCCGCCGTCAACCGCACTCAGGTGTGGACCTACTATTCAGCACTATCCTTGGATCGCATGGCCGCGGCCGCTCGCACACTCTGCGGCGAACGCGCTTTTGGTGCCTTTTGCAAACAAGATCCCATCCCCGAGCACCTGACCTGCCACGTCTTTGACGCGGCTTGGTCCCAACGCGGCCCCGAGCTAGTCTTTGAAATCGAGGCCAATCGCTTCCTCCGCCACATGGTGCGGATTATCGTCGGCACGATGGTCGAAATCGGCCGCGGCACAAAGCCGCCGACAGCCATCGCTGAATTACTCGCCAGCGGCGACCGCACTGCGGCCGGTGCCACGGCCCCTGCGCGTGGCCTCTGTCTGCTGTGGGTGGCGTACCCTGATAGCTAAATGGGCAAAAAATTCCAGCGATACATTAAAAATTTTACCTGCGGAAATTGTGGCTTTCACGCGCCGGGCAATGGCTGCGCCAACCACGGCCCGGAATGCCTTTGGAGCCGACACGTCGATGTAAAGTCGCGGCTGGATGGAGCCGGTGGGATTTACCATCAAACGCGGCGATTACATCCTCGTCCACTGGTGTGCCAAATGCGGCATTGTCAAAAGGAATAAGGCCGCCAAAAACGACCGCTTTGATGTGGTCCTGCGTCTAGGCGGCCAATTGCCGGACTAGCGGCACTGCAGAAGAGCCGTGAATAGTTGCGACTATGTGTATGATTATTATATAATTACTCATCATTAGCGAAGTCCATTCCCGAGGTCCAACCTTGCACTTTCTCTGCTCATTTGCTCTGCTGGTATTAGCTCTAAACCACGCCAGCGCGTCCATTGGGGAATCGCGCCGCACAGCCATCGTGCAGGCCGTAGAGCGGGTCCAGCCCTCGGTCGTCAGTCTCCATGTGCGCTACCGACAGCGCGTCTATAATCTACACCACCGGCAGCGCGGCGATCCTTTTTGGAATTTTTTCTCGCCGTTCTACTATGTGCCCCAAGACCAACACCGCATGTCCACCGGTTCGGGATTTGTCGTCGATGGAGAGGGTTACATTCTCACCAATAGCCACGTCATCGGCGATCCGCGTCAGCTAGAGAAGATCACGGCCTCGTTGCCCGCGCCCGACGGCCGCACTTTTGAGGCTCGCTACGTGGCCTCTGATTTCAACTTCGACCTCGCTGTTCTCAAGGTAGATGGAGGCGATCTGCCGGTTGCGCCCTTGGGGACTTCGGGCGATATTTTGGTCGGCGAATGGGCTATTGCCATTGGCAACCCTTTCGATTTGGGGCCTACCGTCAGTATCGGCGTCGTCAGTGCCCTAGATCGCGACTTTTCCGAACCCCAAGGCGATTACTACTACCGAGACATGATTCAGACCGATGCGGCCATCAATAGAGGCAATAGCGGCGGTCCCCTCGTCAATGCCGATGCCGAAGTCATCGGCATTAACAGCTTTATCTACACCGGCAGCGAATACGACAGTGGCTCTATTGGCATTGGCTTCGCCATTCCCATTGACACGGCCGCGAGCTTTTTGGCGGAAATTCGCCAGCACGGCCACGCGCGGCGCGCTTGGACCGGCATCTTGGCCATCCAAGACATCACCCCGAATCTAGCCGAGTACCTAAAGCTCGATTCCGCCGATGGGGCCCTAGTCGTCAGGGTGGCACACGACAGTCCGGCCGAGTTAGCGGGCCTCGAAAGCGGCGACGTGATCATCGCGGTCAACGACGAAAAGATCCGCAGTGCCGACGAGGCCATTGACGTGCTGCGCGTCTTGCGAGTCGGCGAAGTAGCCGCACTCGGCGTGGTGCGACACAACGAGCAATACAACCTAGACCTGACCCTTGAAGAGCGTCCCTACCGGACGCGGCGCTAGCGGCAAGAAGGATGCGAAAATGAGGCAGTTCATACCCACCGCGTTCACCATCAGCAACCTGTTTTGCGGATTCCTCGCCCTGCACTATGCCTTCAACGGCAACTACGTGCCCGCCGCTTGGCTCATCTTCTTGGGCGCGGTATTCGACAAAATGGACGGCCAACTCGCCCGGGTCATGGGGCGCGATTCCCAATTTGGGCTCCACTTCGACTCCATTGTCGATGCCTGCACCTTTGGCATCGTGCCCGCGGTCATCATTTATCAGGCCCACTTGCCAACCGGCTGGGGGCTGGCGCTGGCCTTCGCGTTCCTGCTGTGTGGAGCCATGCGCCTCGCCCGCTTCAATGCGCTGAGCCTCGCGGGTGAGCGCGGCGAATTTTATATGGGGTTGGCCATTCCCACGGCTGCGGTCTGCCTCACCCAATACGTGGTCCTTGTCAAAGCGTGGCCCATCCCCCACGCCACGCCGCTGGCCGTACTCCTGATTTTATTGCTGTCCTTCCTGATGGTCAGTCGGCTCGATTACGACAGTGTTCCCAATTTTCGCGGCACCTCCTTCAGCGACCGCTTCAAACAGCTTTACTTCATCATCACGATTGGGCTGACCATTTACGACGGCATCTTTTTCTTTCCCATGATTCTCGTGTACGTCTTCTCCGGGCCCATTCGCTGGATCTTCCGGCTTTTGCATGGCGACGTCACGCAACACGCCTGAGTTATCATGCTGCGCGACAAGCCTCTCAGCCACCTTATCCTCATCCTCTTCACTACGATGATTGGTGCCAATATCCTCGGTGAAATACTGAGGTTTATCCTCGTGGCCGTGGTCGGCCCCGACACCATCGTCGAACTCGCTCTGTTGCGCTACGTGGAGTATTCCATCGGGCCGCACATGTTCAACCTCATCATCCTGTCCTTTTCGTTTGAGCTGTCGCTAAAGTTCAACTTAATCACTATGTTGGGACTCTTCGTCGGCTGGTACTACTTCCGCCACAGCTATTAAAAACATCTTTTGGGAGCTAGAGCCATGTTCGGTATGGGCCACTGGGAAATACTCATCATCTTCGTCGTCATTCTGCTCATCTTCGGTGCCAAGCGCATCCCCGAGATGGCTCAGGGCTTGGGCAAGGGCATCCGCGAGTTCCGCACCGCCATGCGCGACGTGCAGGACGAAATCGAGGCCCCCAAGCAACCTGCTCAGCCGACGGCCCCTCCGGCCGCGACCGAGCCTCAGTCCAAAGACAAGGACCAAGCCCAGCTTGATCCCCAGTCCAAGGACAAGGACCAAGCTACCTCCTAACTCATGGCGCTCAACCAAGCCACTGCCCACGAACTCAGTACTCGCCTGCAACAAGGGGAAATCACTGCCCGTCAGCTCGTTGAGGCCGCGCTTGACCGCATCGGCGCAATCGATGGCCAGATCAACGCCTTCATCAGCGTAGAGCCAGAGAGTGCCCTAGCCCACGCCGACGACATTGACCAGCGGCGCACAGCGGGCGCGGCTTTGGGGCCTTTGGCCGGCATTCCCTTGGCCCTCAAGGACGTCCTCTGCGTGCGCGGCGGGCGCACCACCTGTGGCTCGAAAATCCTCGAACACTTCATCGCCCCCTACGACGCCACGGCCGTCGAGCGGCTGCGCGACGCCGACGCCGTCTTCATCGGCAAGACCAACATGGACGAGTTCGCCATGGGCTCGTCCTGCGAAAACTCCTATTTTGGCCCCACCTTAAACCCCCGCGACCCCGAGCGAGTGCCGGGCGGCTCCAGCGGTGGATCGGCCGCGGCCGTAGCCGCCGACGAGACCATCCTCGCCCTCGGCTCAGACACTGGCGGCTCGGTGCGCCAACCGGCCAGCTACTGCGGAGTCGTGGGCCTCAAGCCCACCTACGGCCGCGTTTCGCGCTATGGGCTTATAGCCTACGCTTCCTCGCTCGACCAAATCGGCCCGGTGACCAAAGACGTCGAAGACGCTGCCCTCCTGCTCCAAGCCATCGCTGGGCACGACCCCCGCGACTCGACTTCCAGCTCCGCCCTCGTGCCCGACTATCGGGCCGCGCTCAACCGGGATGTCCGCGGCCTAAAAGTGGGCTTGGCGCACGAGCATTTTCCCGCTGCCCTCGACTCGGAAGTAGCCGCTGCGGCCCAAGATGCTGCCAACGCCCTTGCGGATGCAGGAGCCGAGCTCGTGGATGTCGAGTTACCCGTGGCCGGCCACCCCGAATACTGCATCAGTACCTATTACATCATCGCCATGGCCGAGGCATCGGCCAATCTCGCGCGCTACGACGGCGTCAAATACGGCTATCGCGCCGAAGGCAGCACCGACCTGCAAGAGATGTATTTGCAAACGCGGAGCGAGGGCTTCGGTACCGAGGTAAAGCGCCGCATCATGCTTGGGGCCTATGCCCTGAGCGCCGGCTATTACGACGCTTACTACCGCAAGGCCCAGCAGGTGCGCACCCTGATCCGCCAAGACTTTGCCCGCGCTTTTGCCGCCTGCGACGTGCTGATCTCGCCCGTGGCCCCGACCGTCGCCTTCCGCCTCGGCGAACAACTCGACGATCCCTTGCAGATGTACCTCAACGACATCTACACGGCCTCGGTCAACCTCGCCGGAATTCCTGCCATATCCGTGCCCTTTGCCCAAAGCCACGGCGACTTGCCCATCGGTGTACAACTATTGGCCCCGCCCCTTGAAGAGGCTCGCCTGCTGCGCTCAGCCCATGCCCTCGAACGGGCAGCCGCCTGAAATCTGGAGACCAACCATGAGATACTACACCCTCGCGGCCTGCATCCTACTTTCGACCTTGACGCCTGCGGCGGCGATCAACCCCAACGCCGGTACTACGGGTTTCAACTTTCTCAAGATCGGCGTCGGCACCCGCGCTGCTGCACTCGGCGGGGCCTATGCGGCGGTGTCTGGCAACATCGAGGCCTCGGCGTGGAATCCCGCTGGACTTTTCGGTTTAAGTGAGCGCACGGCCGCGCTCGCCTACAACAGCTATTTCGTCGATTCCCAAGCCGGCTTCGCCTCCATCGCCGCCCCCAACGGGTCGCGCGTACACGCCCTGAGCGTCCACTACGTATCCTACGGCGACTTGCAACACACGGATGTGGAAGGGCGCGATTTGGGGACTTTCTCGGCAACCGATCTCGCCGCTTATCTGTCCATTGCCCAACAGCTTGGGCCAGACTGGCTGGCCGTGGGTGCCAATCTAAAAGCCGTCTATTCAAACATCGCCGAGTTTTCTTCAGACGCTTATCTCGCCGATCTAGGCATCCTAGTCCGCGCCCCGGTCAAGGGCACGACTCTCGGCGCGACAATCTCCAACCTTGGTTTTGTGCGCTCGGGTTATACCGAGGGATTCAAGGACTCGCTACCGGTACACATTCGCTTGGGCATGGCCCATCACCTCGCGCACCTGCTGGTGCCCGTGCTCTTGGTGGCCGATTTCAACCTGCCCAACGACAACGACTCTTACCTATCCTTCGGCCTTGAGGTCGAACTCGCTGGTGGTCTCTACATCCGGCCCGGTTACACTACCCAACAGACCGGCACCCAAGACGAGGAGCCGCTGGGCCTGAGCGCCGGGGCCGGCCTAATCATGGACCGTTACGCAATCGATTACGCCTACTCGTCCTCTCCCGACTTAGGCCAAATCCATCGGGTCTCGATCATCGGCACCTTCTAAAACGCGCCATGTCCGGCCTCAGCTCGGAGCAGCTCGCATTCTTCCACGCCGAGGGCTACGTCCATGTGCCCGACGCCTTGGCTCCCGAAGACCTAGATCCAATCCAAGCGGAACTGGAAGAAATCATCGATCAAGCAGCCCAACGCCTGCTAGCCGCCGGCAAAATAGACCGCGACTATGCAGAGCTGCCTTTTGCCCAACGCCTGATTTTCCTCGCCAAAGCCGACGCCAATGCCACAGCCGGCATCAACTTCCCCGCCAATCTAGGGCCCAACATCTTCGCCTTTTTGCACAATCCACGGCTGCTCGACCTGATCGAGTCCCTGATCGGCCCGGAAATCTACGCCAACCCCTGCCAGCACATCCGCGCCAAAGTCCCGGCCAGCGACGAGTACGCCGGCAACTTCTCGCAAAACGAATGGGCGCGCTCCACCGCTTGGCACCAAGACCTCGGCGTGTTGTTACCCGAAGCCGACGACACGCTCGTCGTCACTACCTGGATTCCCCTCGTCGATGCCGACGAAGAAAACGGCACTCTGATGATTTATCCCCGCTGTCACAAGGAGCCGCTGCGCCGGCACATCCGCCCGCCCGCCGATCAAGGCGGCAGCTTCACCGTCGCACCCGAAGAATTGCCGCCTTGGGCTCCGGTCACCATCCCCGTCCAACGCGGTGGCCTAATCGCCATCCACTGCCGCACCCCGCACGGCAGCCAACCCAACTGCTCAGACGCGATTCGCTGGAGCATGGACCTGCGCTGGAACGACGCCCGCAAGCCCAATGGCCGGCCCCACCTACCCGGCCTTCTCGTCCGCAGCCAAGAGCATCCTGAACTGGTCGTCCGCGATCGCCAAGAGTGGCTGACGGCTTGGAAGTTCGCCCGCGTCTCCAGTCGCGGCGCTCGCACCTATCGCTGGGATTGAGAAACATCCACTTATTCAAAAAATTCCAATGAACAAAGTCGCCCAGACCGCCCGTCCCATCCACGCCTTGTTGTGCCACCGCTGGAGTCCCCGCGGCGTGATGTGAGAAGCGTTACCCGTAGTCTGCTCCACTGTGTCCTAAATGGGCCACTATCGTCGGGCTCAAAGCTCAACGGCCTTCACGTAACTACCTGTTCCTAATGGAATAACAGTTTTGTCAACGGTTTGGCCTGCTTTTTGCATAAGCAGGATCATGGCCCGTCTCCTGTCCCTCATTATCGCGCTTGGATGTGCATCCTTTGCTGAAGCCTCGGTCGTCATCAGCGAAGTGCTGGCCGATCCGCCTACGGGAGCTGCCGGCGACGCCAACCAAGACGGCCAGCGCGACGGATACCAAGACGAGTTCATCGAACTGTACAACGCCGGCGAAGACACTCTTGCCTTAGCTGGCTGGCGGTTGGGCGACAGCACCGCACCGGACACCCACTTTCAATTCCCAGCCGACGCCGTCATCGCGCCTGATTCCTACGTCGTCCTCTTCGGCGGCGGCAACCCAACCGGATTCACCGTCCCCGTCTATACCGACGACGGACGCATCGGCAACGGACTGACTAACAAAGGCGAGGATGTTCAACTGACCGACGACAGCGGCGATACGGTCGCGGTCATCTCGCACGACGAGTGGCCCAACGACCAGTCCCTCGTCCGCCATCCACCCGATGGCGACGAGTTGGTCCCGCACAAAACCGTCTCGCCGACGCAAGCACCCTTTTCACCCGGAAGTGCTACCGATGCCGGCCCGCAAGTGCCCGATCCCGACCCTGACCCCGAACCCGAACCGGAACCTGATCCCGACCCAAACCCCGAACCCCCACCCACTTACTCGGTCGTCATCAGCGAAGTGCTGGCCGATCCGCCTACGGGAGCTGCCGGCGACGCCAACCAAGACGGCCAACGCGACGGATACCAAGACGAGTTCATCGAACTGTACAACGCCGGCGAAGACACTCTTGCCTTAGCTGGCTGGCGGTTGGGCGACAGCACCGCACCGGACACCCATTTCCAGTTCCCAGCCGACGCCGTCATCGCGCCTGATTCCTACGTCGTCCTCTTCGGCGGCGGCACTCCGACCGGCTTCACCGTCCCCGTCTATATCGACGACGGACGCATCGGCAACGGACTGACCAACAGCGGCGAGGCCATCCGCCTAACCGACGACAGCGGCGATATGGTCGCGGTCGTATCGCACGACGAGTGGCCCAACGACCAGTCCCTCGTCCGCCATCCACCCAACAGCGGCGCACTTGTACCGCACAAAAACGTCTCGCTGACACAAGCACCCTTTTCACCCGGAAGCCCCATAGATGCCGGTTCGGAGCCGGAACCTGACCCCGAACCCGAACCTGAACCGGAGCCGGAACCTGATCCCGAACCCGAACCTGAACCGGAGCCGGAACCTGATCCCGAACCCGAACCAAACCCCGAATCCCCATCCACTTACTCGGTCGGCATCAGCGAAGTGCTCGCCGACCCGCCTACGGGAGCTGCCGGCGACGCCAACCAAGACGGCCAACGCGACGGATACCAAGACGAATTCATCGAACTGTACAACGCCGGCGAAGACACCCTTGCCTTAGCTGGCTGGCGGTTGGGCGACAGCACCGCACCGGGCACCCACTTTCAATTCCCAGCCGACGCCGTCATTGCCCCCGGCTCGTATGTCGTCCTCTTCGGCGGCGGCAACCCAACCGGATTCACCGTCCCCGTCTATATCGACGACGGACGCATCGGCAACGGACTGACTAACAAAGGCGAGGATGTTCAACTGACCAACGACAGCGGCGATATGGTCGCGGTCGTATCGCACGACGAGTGGCCCAACGACCAGTCCCTCGTCCGCCATCCACCCGACAGCGGCACGCTTGTACCGCACAAGACCGTCTCGCCGACGCAAGCTCCCTTTTCACCCGGAAGCCCCATAGATGCCGGTTCGGAGCCGGAACCTGACCCCGAACCCGAACCTGACCCCGAACCCGATCCCGAACCCGATCCCGAACCCGATCCCGAACCCACTTACTCGGTCGGCATCAGCGAAGTGCTCGCCGACCCGCCTACGGGAGCTGCCGGCGACGCCAACCAAGACGGCCAACGCGACGGATACCAAGACGAATTCATCGAACTGTACAACGCCGGCGAAGACACCCTTGCCTTAGCTGGCTGGCGGTTGGGCGACAGTTCCTCGCCAGATACTCACTTTCAATTCCCAGCCGACGCCGTCATCGCCCCCGGCTCGTATGTCGTCCTCTTCGGCGGCGGCAACCCAACCGGCTTCACCGTCCCCGTCTATATCGACGACGGACGCATCGGCAACGGACTGACTAACAAAGGCGAGGATGTTCAACTGACCAACGACAGCGGCGATATGGTCGCGGTCATCTCGCACGACGAGTGGCCCAACGACCAGTCCCTCGTCCGCCATCCACCCGACAGCGGCGCACTTGTACCGCACAAAACCGTCTCGTCGACACAAGCACCCTTTTCACCCGGAAGTGCTACCGATGCCGACCCGCAAGTGCCCGATCCTGACCCTGATCCTGACCCCGAACCCGAACCCGATCCCGATCCGGACCCTGATCCCGACCCAAACCCCGATCCCCCACCCACTTACTCGGTCGGCATCAGCGAAGTGCTCGCCGACCCGCCTACGGGAGCGGTCGGCGACGCCAACCAAGACGGCCAACGCGACGGATACCAAGACGAATTCATCGAACTGTACAACGCCGGCGAAGATACCCTTGCCTTAGCTGGCTGGCGGTTGGGCGACAGTTCCTCGCCAGATACTCACTTTCAGTTCCCAGCCGACGCCGTCATCGCGCCTGATTCCTACGTCGTCCTCTTCGGCGGCGGCACTCCGACCGGCTTCACCGTCCCCGTCTATACCGACGACGGACGCATCGGCAATGGACTGACCGGCAAGGGCGAAGCCATTCGCCTGATCGACGACATGGGCACGGAAGTCGCGGTCATCTCGCACGACGAGTGGCCAACCAAACAGTCCCTCGTCCGCCATCCCTCCGACAGCGGCGCACTTGTACCGCACAAAACCGTCTCGACGATCAAGGCTCCCTTTTCACCCGGACACACGCATATCATCCCCAAACCGGACTATCCCCTCTTCATCAGCGAAGTGCTCGCCGACCCGCCTTCAAGGCTGGCTGGCGACGCCAACCGAGACGGTCGGCGCGACACCTATGAAGACGAATTCGTCGAACTGTACAACGCTGGGGAGGACACTATTTCTCTAGCTGGTTGGCGACTGGGCGATAGCACGGCACCCAAGAACCACTTTCAGTTCCCTCCCGACGCGGTCATCGCCCCTCGCTCCTATGTCGTCCTCTTCGGCGGCGGCACTCCATCGGGGTTCACCATCCCCGTTTATACCGACGACGGAAAAATCGGCAATGGACTAACCAGCAAGGGCGAGGACATTCGCCTGACCGACGACAATGGCCACGAAATCGCTGTCGTCTCGCACGACGAGTGGCCGACCAAACAGTCCCTCGTCCGCACCCCACCCGACAGCGGCCCCTTGGTTCCACACAAGACCGCCTCGCCAATTGAGGCACCCTTTTCACCCGGCCACGCCTCAACCACGCGGCCCATTTTGACCTATCCTCTCGTCATCAGCGAAGTACTCGCCGACCCGCCCGAGGGACCGGCCGGCGACGCGAACCGCGACGGTCGGTACGACCCGCATGCAGACGAATTTATCGAACTATACAACGCCGGTTCTGTTCCCATTTCCCTAGCCGGTTGGCGGTTGGGCGACGCAGGCTCCCTAAATAACTACTTCCGCTTCCCAACCAAGGCCGTCATCGCCCCTCGCTCGTATGTCGTCCTCTTCGGCGGCGGCAAGCCTTTAGGGTTTACCATCCCCGTCTATACCGACGACGGAACCATCGGCGATGGCCTAGCCGACAGCGGCGAGGCCATCCACCTGATCAACGATCATGGCCATGAGGCCGCGTCTCTTTTCCACTCCACGTGGCCCAACGCCCAGTCCCTCGTCCGCACCCCACCCGACAGCGGCGCGTTGGTCCCGCACAAAATCGCCTCGCCAATCGAGGCACCCTTCTCAGCCGGACATGCTCCAGAAACGCGGCCCATTTTAATCTATCCTCTGTCCATCAGCGAAGTGCTCGCCGATCCGCCGGAGAGACGAGTTGGCGATGCCAATCGAGACGGCCGGCGCGATCCGCATGAAGACGAGTTTATCGAACTGTACAACGACGGTCCCGTGCCCGTTTCTCTAGCTGGCTGGCGGTTGGGCGACGCAAGCTCCCTAAGTAATTACTTCCACTTCCCGCCCGGGGCCGTCATTAAGCCGCGCTCGTATGTCGTCCTCTTCGGCGGTGGCAATCCGTCCGATTTTTCCGTCCCCGTCTATACGGACGACGGAACTATCGGCGATGGATTGACCGACAGCGGCGAGTCTATCCACCTGATCAGCGAGCGCGGCGATGAGGTCGCATTCCTTTCTCACTCCACGTGGCCCGACGACCAATCCCTCGTCCGTACGCCACCAGACGATGGAGCCTTGGTCCCACACCAAACCGCCTCGCCGACCCAAGCCGCCTTCTCACCCGGACGCGCCCCAGACGCGCCCTTTGCATCAGCGGCTAAAATCTCGCCCCCCTCGCTTCAAGTGTGGCCCAATCCCTTCAACACCACCGCCCATCTCGGCTTCCACCTCCAGCAGGCCGCCTCCGTTCACGTAGCTATCTACAACGTCCAAGGCCAGCTTGTGCGCACGCTGGTGAACGCGCCGCTCCACGCTGGCATACATCAGATGCAATGGGATGGCCGCGACGAACGCGGTCATGGGGCGGCGACTGGTCTGTACTTCGCCCGTTTCCGCATCGAACATAGCTCCCTGCGATACGCCAAGCTCATCCTCCTCCGCTAAAAAAAGCCCCATCTCCACAAAGGGAGACGGGGCTTCTACCAATGAGGCTTGCGCAGGCCGTCAGTTTTGGTAGGCGTGCTTAAACTCGTGTAACAAGGTTCGCATCTTCTCCACCTCCTCCACATCCACCGTCTGCTTGCACTTCATGGCCCCCCGCAGCATCTTGTGCAAAAGCACCAGCTTCTCGGTATATGCGGCCCTTCCCTCGTCTCCTTCTTCCACCGCCTTGAGCCGCTGCGTCATAAAATACTGAGTGACGACGTGCTGGATTCTGTTGGCGTGTTCTTCCTTGTTCGCCACCCATCGCGCTAGCTGATTCGCGCTTTGGGCATCGCTTTGGCCGGCCAGCGCCGCGATCTGCTTCATGGCCTTCTCAATGGTCGTCAGGTCTTCCGCAATCGCGGCAAAACGCACCTCGTCCCCATAAATGCCGCAGGGAATCTCGCAGTGCGCCCACAGCGGCGCGGCTGGGGCCAAAAGACAACAGGCGATCAAGAGCGTTAATTTTCCGTTCTTCACAAGGGCCTCCTTGACAAAATGGTTCTTGGATATGGGCAAGGCATTATAGGGCGATTTCGCGGGCGGGGCAACGGCCCTAATCGCGCCAAGTGCGCGAGTCCGCGCGGATGAACCAGCGGTTGATCTGGCCATCCTCGTCCAAATCAACCGCTTCCTCTAGCTGCGCCTCAAACTGGTGGTCCGTCACTTGGATGACCGGCGGCCAGCGGAAGTACTGCAAAACCCGCGCTTCCATGCCGAGCGAGTCCAAGCTAGGCGCATAGTAGCTGCGCTCGCGGCGAAACCTCTGTTGGCGATAGTAGATTCCGCGCAAAACGCGCTTGGCCTCCTCGGCGGCGGCCGGACGAAAGGACACCTCTTGCCGCCCTACTACCTCGGTGGCAAACTGCACGAACCCCCACTTTTCCGGGTAGTGCATATTAACCAACCCTTGCGGCGACCAAACCCAGTTGTCTGGGCTATGGTCCGCTACTTTGACGTACTTGCCCACGTCGGTGGCCAAGGCCCATTGCACGCGCGAAAAATTGATCCGCCATTGATCGCCATCTAGAGGCGGCACCTTCTGGGATGTAGCTTCGGCCAGTACGGCCCACGGGAAGGCCATCTCCACCGACCAGCCCTGGTCCTCGTCAGTGGGGTCATTAATGCTACCCCACACCCGCACAGCCGTTTGCAGGTCGGCGATGTCCCAAGCACTGATGTAGGGGCCGCCGTCGCGGTAGGGCTTGATCATCAACAAATCCCACTCCGTGCCGAGGGCATTGATCTCAAACTCGTAGTACTGATGAGTATCGCCGTCCGGGTCGATAAAAACTTCAAAATCGTTTTCTTGGTAGATCGTCGCGTCGCGCAGGTCAATGGTGGCCCAAACGTGCGGCTCCTCCAAATCAGCGGCGATGTATAGATACTCGTCGTCCCACAGCATCTTGGCCCGCGTCTGCAGGCGCGGCACGGGTTTGCGCTCGCCCTCGATATCTACAAAAGGCTCGGTCCAATCCGCCCGTTGCCAAGACGGCTCGTCGAGATTGCCGTCAATGTCGATAGCCCCAGCCGTGCGATACGCCACATAACTTCGCGGCTCGATGCTCTCTACGTAGTCGATGTCGAAGCGCGGTTGTCCCTCGGCGACAGAAGCCAGCAAGGCCGCGCCGAACATAGCCCGGTGTAACATGGCTCCTCCTTTGTTCGCTCATCTCCCAAGTCTGACGCCATTGCATCAATATATCACTTTGCGCTACTTTTTGAATGTGCAATATAGCCATTCGGCATGATTTGAACGATTCGAGCGGTGGATCGTCTGGTGCATCCTATTCTGCGTCTATCTGCGTCCATCTGTGGCTCATCTTGTAAGTGATGTAGAATTGCTATATCAACAATTCACCCCAAGCGGACCCATACCATGACCGACAAAATGGCCCTCTACAAGAGTGGCATGAACAAATTCGTCCAACAAGACTTTGCCGGTGCTTTGGACGACCTAGCCCAAGCCATCGCCCTCGACCCGCAATTTGCCGATGCCTACCAAGCTATGGCGCATTGCCACGAGAAGTTGGGCGACCTCGACCAAGCCCTTAGCGCGGCGCAGAAGGCCGCCGAGCACGACCCCGACGACTTCCTCGTCCACACCAGCCTGTCCATGTTCTACCAGCGCAAAGGCATGATCGCCGAGGCCGAACGGGAAAAGGCCATCGCCGCCCGGCTGCAAATGGAAAACCCTCTGTAAGCGCGTGCAACTCGGGCCTCACCAGCTCAACCCCCTCCGGGAAAACATGCCCATCCTCACCCTAGCGCCGATGGCCGGGGTGAGCAACTGGGTCTTTCGCCTTATCTGCGCACGCCTCGGGGCGCGGCTGGTCGGGGTCGAATTTATCAACTGCCGCGCCATCGGCATCCGCTCGCGCAAGAGCTTGCAGATGCTCGATTTTTCCGACGCGCAAATCTACGCCGACACCGGCATCTCGCTGCTGGCCGCGCAAATCTACGGCAACGACATCGACTTGATAGCCAATGGAGCGCGAGAATTCGAGCGGCGCGGCGCGCAGGTGGTGGACATCAACTTCGGCTGTTCCGTACCCAAGATCGTCGCCAAAGGCTGCGGCGCGGCCTATTTGCGCGATCTCGATCGGCTCTATCAAGCCGTCGAGCGCACGGTCAAGGCCGTCTCGGTTCCGGTCATTGTCAAGACGCGCCTCGGCTGGGACGAAGAGGAGATCAATATCCTCGAAGTAGTGAGCCGCTGCGAGGACGCCGGTGCCCAAGCCGTGGCCATCCACGCCCGCACCGTCGTGCAAAAGTACAAGGGCCGCGCCAACTGGCACTGGATCGGCCGCGCCGTCGAAGCGTCTTCGCTGCCCATCATCGGCAACGGCGACGTACTCACCCTCGACGACGCCCGTCTCATGCAGCGGGAAACAGGCTGCGCCGCAGTCATGGTCGGGCGGGCAGCGCTGGCGAATCCCTGGCTTTTTTCCGGCCGCAGCGGCGCGACCCTTGCCGAGCGCATCGACTTAGCACTGGAGCAACTGCGCCTGATGGCCGCGTACAAAGGCGAGCGCACCGGCGTCCGCGAGACGCGCAAGCACCTCGCCCTCTACTTCAAAAGCCTGCCCCGCGCCTCCGAACTGCGCCGCCGCCTACTGACAACCGCTTCTCTCGCCGAGTTGGCCGATCTGTTAGCTGAGTGGAAAGAACCAGCCGCCGAAGAAGCCAATCTCACCCTGTCGGCAGCCGAAGCCGAGGCCCTCGCGTGGGGCGGTAACGGATAAGAAAAGAGGAGCACAGTATAGCTCTTACTATTGATGAAGTATTCAGTGAGGAGCTTGGAAATTGGCAGTTTCGAGCAGGTACGAGAGAGTTTAGGATGACGTATAGCGACATCAGCGTTCAAGTGGATGGAAAAACTCTTTCTGTTCCTATTGAGCAATTTGAACAGACCGAGAATGTCGAAAAATTCTTGCGGTCAATGATTAGGGAAGCGAAAAAGCAAGACAAGAACTAGAGGCGGTAATGTCGTCCTGTCCGCTCTCTGAAAATCCATCCCACCATTCGCCAAATTCGTTCGTATATTCAGCATTCCAAGTCATTTCGACAAAGGAATTTATGCAACGAGGGATCAAGCGACCATTGCCGCTTGCTGATCGAGATTGACTGTGGCTGATTGCCTCCAGCGAATAGCACCGCTGGTTTTTATGGATTCATTAGATATAAGATACATTCACGGAAATTTAACTCTAAGGCGTCTAAAGCAATGAAAATCAAATCCATCGACCTAGTCCGCGTCGAACGCCCCGACGGGCCTTCGCTCCGCGCCCGTTCCCAAGCCGGCTCGACGCTCTCCGCCTCGACGGCCCCGGCTCAGCAGAGCCAACCCCACCGCAAGGCTTGGCCCACCGAAATCGAAGTGGCCAACCCAATGTCGCGCTTTCCGCGTTTCAAGCCCCGGCGTCAACTCTACGGTGCCCGGCAATGGCCCGGCTTCGCGGTCAAAGTCACAGCCGAAGACGGCACTTGGGGGCTGGGCACGGCGGCTGGTCGGCCCGCCGCTGCGGTCGTCGAAGACGCTTTCGCCCATATCCTCATAGGCGAAGACTGCTTGGCCATCGACAAGTTGTGGGATATGATGTTCCGCGTCTCCAAACCTTTCGGCACGGTCGGCATCGCCACCGTCGCCATCAGCGCCGTGGACCTCGCGCTGTGGGACTTGGCCGGCAAGCTGCAACAAAAGCCCGTGTACCAGCTCATCGGCGGCCCGGCCCGCGAGCGCATCTTCACCTACGCCACCGGCGACGACGTCGATTGGTACCGCGAGCTGGGCTTCAGAGCCTTCAAACTCCCCTGCCAATACGGCCCGGTCGACGGCCTGTGGGGCCTAGACCAAAACGAGCGGCGGATTGCCGAAGTCCGCGCATTAATCGGCGATGACTGCGAACTCATGCTCGACTGCTACATGGCCTTTGACGTCGAATACAGCGTCCGCCTAGCCGAGCGCCTCAGACCCTACAAGTTGCGCTGGCTGGAGGAGTGCCTGATCCCCGAAGACGTCAAAAGCCACATCAAACTCAAAGAATGCCTGCCTTGGCAAACGCTGGCCAGCGGCGAGCACTTCTACACGCACTACCCCTATCAACAAATGATCGAGCACCGCGCCCTCGATGTGCTGCAACCCGATATCCACTGGGTCGGCGGGCTGACCGCCTGTATCAAAATCTGCCACATGGCCGAGGCCGCCGGCCTCGAAGTCTGCCTCCACGGCGGCGGGCGCGATCCTTACGGCCAGCACTTGACTTGGGCCATGCCCAACACGCCTTGGGGCGAGTACTACATTGGCTCGGCCCCGGGGATTCCGCTGGAGGAAGTAGCCGAGTCCGGGGCACTGGTGCCTAAAGAAAGCTACTTGGAATTTGCGCCGTGCGGACCGGGCTTTGACTTGGGGATTGAGGAGGATTGGCTGGTGCCATTCAGGGCCTAGGCCACTTGTCCAAGCGACCGATTTTGCGTATTTAACTTTTATAGGCCGCCTGTCTCCCGCGAGTCCTGCCCATGCACCGCATCTTTGCCACCCTCTTTCCGCTTCTCCTGCCCAGTGTTCTGTCGGCGCAAATAAGCACTTGGCAGCTCGGCGGCAGCGGTGGCCTTGCATGGTCGGCGAGCGATTCGGTACGCATCTTCATCGACTTCGATTCCGTCCCCGGGGCCATCCAGCCCATCTACCTGACCTCGGCCCAAACCGTTTTTTCGCACCTCGACAACTGGTCTCCGTGGAAATTCCCCCGCGAACTCGGCTATGTCGATGGCCAGCGGCCCCGCGCTTGGAAGCTGGGCTTGGGCGACTCGCGACCCGTACACAATGCCACGTATCTAGTTGACGGCGACAGCACCACCTACAACCCCCCGTCCTCGGACCTGCGGAACTTCGACTGGTTTACTTTTGACGTGGCGGTGCCCGTCCCGGCCACCCGCTTCGGCTTTTTCACGCCACCGCGTGGGTTCCGCTCGGATGGTACTCCACTGGCCGAAGATGCGGTGCCCGCCTTTGAAGTGAGCGTTGCCACCGAAGCCGATCCCGAATGGCATGGGCACAACGCCTACGCGCCCATTGGCCCGCTTATCGCCAATGTCGCCGAAAATCTGTCCCCCACCGTGCAAATCGACATGCCGCGCCAATATGTCCGCTTCATCCGCTGGCGTCGCAACGAGTCGGTACTCGATCCGACCTTGGTCATCCAAAAGAATTCGCTGTCGGGTCAAGCGCGGCCAGGCACCATCGGCGACTTTGAACTCTACGCCCGCGGAATCCCGCAACGCGTACTATATCTATCCAAAATCATCGATCTGGGCTCGGAAGTGAACTTTGGCCGGCTGTTCTGGTCGGCGACCTCCATGCGAATGGTGGACAGCACCTTGGTCCCGGATCCGGCCGCGGCTGTCGGGTTGCGCGTCGAGGTGCGCACCGGTAGAGACCAAGACCCCAACGTGTACCGCGAATTTGACGACAAGGGCCGCGAGGTTGAAGTCTCGCGCCAGCGGTACGAGTTTGAACTCAAGGAGTCGCAGGGCTACGGCTACGTCGCCGGCGAGCGGCCTGGAGTCCGCGCGTCAATAGCCTATGACGAGGACCACTGGACCTTCTGGTCGCCCGCCTTCACCGCGTCTGGCCAGCCATTCAACCTCCACAGCGGCTCCCATATCCAAGTCAAAATTACCCTCGACAGCGCGGATTTCGACGCCTTTACGCGCCTAGATTCGCTGTGGATCGAGCAAGCACCGCTTCTCGCCAGTCAGATCATTGGCGAAGTCGCCCGCCTCGACGACCCGCAACCGAGCGGTTTCACCGAAGTGGCCCTAGGGCAGGCGACTGGCTTCAGCTACGATATTCGCGCCGACTTCGCCGCCTCAGAGCTAGGCTTCGACGCGCTGCGCATCCGCACCGGCAGCCGAGTCCACCTTCCAACGTTGGCAATGGGCGATCCATTGGTGTCCGTCGAGCCCCGCCGGGTCGAGATCAACGACGACGAGTTCTTCATCGAACTGCCCGAGCGGGTCCACGCCGCCAACAACGCGCCCATCCGCATCGAGTTCATGGCCGATGTCTTCGTCTTCGCCACGACCTTTGAAGGCGAGGCCATCGACACCGCAACCCAAAGCCTACCCCAACCCATCCGCGGCGGCGATGCCACACCCGCCGTATCGACCAACAGCCTGCGCGTTCTGAGTGCAAAAGGCGGTCCTGTCAACGCCATCCAGAACCTGCGCTTTTCAACGCCAGTTTTGACTCCCAACGGCGACCGGGTAAACGACCTAGTGCAGGTATCTTATTCCCTCTTCCGCCTGCCTGCTAGCGTACCCGTCGAACTGCGGGCCTATTCTCTCGATGGCCGGCAAGTCGCACGCCTGTCGTTTGCGCCGCAGGCTGCTGGACCGCAGCACCTTCGCTGGGATGGACGCGACGCGCAGGGGCAACTCCTACAGCCCGGCCTCTACCTGCTCGAAGTAGCGCTGCAATCCGAAGGCATCAGTGAACGCCTGCTGCATCCGCTGGGCATCGCCTACTAAAATGCGCTTTCTCGTTGCCCTTATAGCTTGGCTCGCTGTGCCGGCTGTTGCCGGCTGGGCCGAAATGCTGAGTTTCGACAGCGCAGAAAAATGGCAAAGCTGGACCATGCCTGCCGGGCTGGTCCAGGTGGATGCAGAAGGTGTGCTGCGCCTGACCAAATACCGCAAGGAAGTGGATGCCATCCGCGACGCCCATCTCTTCACCCATTCCACCCAAGAACGCGGCGAAGTGGCAGGCGGAATTTGGCAGGCCGGCAGCGGGCGCACGACAGCCGCAAACGCCATCGATGGCGATCCCGCGACCTTCTGGCAACCCGACCCGAACGACGAGCTCAAAAATTGGTTCCTCGATATAGACTTGGGACGCGCTGTACTCGCCCGCCACATTCGCCTGACCTTCCCCGACCAACAAGGTGCGCACCCGCTGCGGCAGTTCACCGTTTATGGCACCACCGGGGCGCGCATCCAAGCTACGGCCGACGTTTTCAAATACGAGCCAGTCTATCGCACCACCCAGCCCAACCGCGCCACTTCCCTGACCATTCCCCTCGAGTATCCGGCCACCGATACCGTCCTGACGGTTGATCCAGATATGGCCATTGATCGAACCTTTGAAAACCGCTATCAAGTAATTCAGTACATCAGTATCGTCGTCGAAGACCAGAGCCTAGCTGCCGCGCTCGCCGAAGTCGAAATACTCACTGTGGGCGACAACATCAGCATCGGCGCCGCCGAGCGCGGCAGCTTCCTCAACGGCACGGTCGCCGCCGCACCCGCCAATCTCTTCGACGCCGATATCAACACCAACAACCTCATCACCTCGGGCCGCGGCGACCAAGGGTGGGAGGGGGCCGGCACTTGGTTTTACGTCGATATGGGGGCCGTGTTCTTCGTCGATGAGCTGTTTATCTACGTCTTGCGCCGCTTTGAGGGCACCACCGGCAGTCATCGCGGCAGTGCTGGCTCAGGGCACCGCATCCTGTTCTCCGACGGCAGCCGCAGCGTGGGCACTTCTCTGCCCGTACCCGCGCCACTCGACTACAGCGAACTGCTCACCCACGACAATCCCGCAGCCGCAGACCTCTACCGCATCCGCTACAAATTCCGCCCGCGCCAGATGCGTTATCTGTTCTGGCACGGCCTGTCCGACCAAGGCTGGCTCGAATCCAAATGGGCCGAATTTATGCTGTTCTCGTTAGGTCATCCCGCCCAAGTTGTGCTTACTTCGGGCTTCATCGACCTCGGTGCCGAAGCCGGCGACGAGCGGCCCAAAGTCATCAAGGCCCTGCACTGGGACGCCGACCTGCCTCCAGCAGCCAGAATGCAACTGCGCTCGCGTTCGGGCAACGCGCTGGCACCGATCTATACCTTCCACAACAAAATCGGCGAGGAAATCACCGAAGAAAAATGGAATAGCTCGCCCAAAGTGCTGCGCGGCCCGGTTGACTCCACGCTAGTGGTCGGCGAGGACTGGGATGCGTGGAGCAATGTGTACCAATTTTCCGGTGAAACCTTTAAATCGCAAAGTCCGCGGCGCTTTGTACAACTGGAGTTGATTCTCGCCACCGACGACCCCGAGGTCGCGCCCACAGTCAACACCCTGTCGATCGAATTCGACGCGGCGCTACTCCTGAGTGCCCACGGGCGCGTCGAGCCGCGCAGTGCTCCTCCCAATGAGGAGACGGCCTTCACCTATACTCTGCTGCCCAGCGCCGGCCCCGATGACGTCGGCTTCGACCTCATGCGCTTCGACCTACCGGGGCCGATTAACCTGCCTAGCGTGAGCGTGGAAAAGGGCGTAGAAACCGTCTCGGCAGCAGCTTCCCGGCGCGGCGACTCCCTGCTCATCGCTTTACCCGAACCAGTCAGAGACGATTCGGTCCGCGTCCACTTTACCACCCGCTTAGTGCGCAATGCCACGCTCTTTGCGTTGGACTTAGGCTCCAGCGCGCATCCGGGCCTCTGGCAGTCGGTCGAACCGGCAACACGCCGGGCCAATATCGTCATGCTGCCCGAACTGACCCGTAGCAGCCAGCTTATCGACGACTTCTTCATTTCCTCGCCGACACTCACGCCCAACGGCGACGGCATCAACGATCAGCTAGAGGTGCGGTTCATCGTCCTTAAAGTCGAAGGCCGCGAGCCCCGAGTGGAAGTATTCAACCTCGCCGGGCGCAAAGTAGCGGTTCTCACGCCAGTCGCCGAGGGCTTGCACCACCTCTTCGCTTGGGACGGCACCCAAGCCAGTGGCGCAGTCGTAGAGCCTGGCATCTACGTCCTGCGCGTCAATCTGGGTGCCGACGCCGGTGACGATACGGCCCTACGCACGATCTCCGTCGCCTATTAGGAAGTCCTATCCCATTAATTCGGCGCATAGCTCTTTTTGCCTTATCTTCCCACATATTATTCACCTCAGCGGAGGTACGGTGCTCGATGTGCAGAGCTTGGCCTTTGATTCTAGGCCTCGCGATCTCCCCTAGCTACGCGCAAGTAGAAAAGTGGCAACTCGGCGGCAGTGGGGCGGCGTGGGACCAGCGCGACTCCCTCCACGTCCTCGTCGATTTTGCCGACGGTGCGATCCAGCCGCGCTACTTGCAGCCGCAGCAAAACGTCATTCACCTACTCGACAACTGGCAATTCTGGCGCGAGCCCTCCCTGCACAACCTCGGCTACGTCGATGGCCAAAAGCCGCGCTTTTGGAACCGCTGGAACGGCGTCGGCGGCGATCCTACCCAGAGCGGCGTCTTCTTAGTCGATCGCGATTCCACCACCTACAACGCTCCTAGGAGCCAATCGATAGCCAGCACCTTCTTTTCGCTTGACACGGCCGTGCCGATCCCCGGTGTGGGCTTCGGCTTTTTCACGCCCTCGCAGGGTTTTCGCTCCGATGGTACGCCGCTGCCGTTCGACACCACGCCGGCCTTCGACGTCTCCGTCGGTTCGGACTCAGAACCCGCGGTCAACTCGGGCGGTAGAGAGCTGTTCACGCAAGTCATCGCCAACGTGGGGACCAACTTCGACCCCGTCGTCCGCATCGACTTCCCGCGCCAATACGTGCGCTTCTTTCGCTGGCGCCGGCAGACGTCGCTGGCCGACGAGGAAGCCCTCAACATCTGCCGCGACTGCGGCGGCCAAGGCAACCAAGCCATCGCGCTCAAAGGCTCAATCGGGGGATTCGAAATTTTCGGCCAAGGCATACCCCAGCGCGTCGTGTACCTCAGCCAAGTCGTCGGTCTCGGCCAAGTCGTAAATTTTGGTCGCCTGCACTGGGCAGGTACGCCGCTGCGCTTGGTCGATGGCGCAGTCGTCGCAGATCCCGACGCCCCCGTCTGGCTCAAGGCGAGGGTCCGCGTCGGCCGCGACGACAGCCCGGCGACGTACCACGAATACACCAACATCGGCCGCGAAAAGGAGGTCGCACGCGAGCACTACGAGGCGCTCACCGCCCAGCTCAACCGCGACCCACGACCCGGCATTCGCGCCTCTATTGGCTACGATTCAGCCAACTGGTCCTTCTGGTCGGAGCCTTTTACCGAGTCGGGTCGAACCGTCCGGCTCAGAAGCGGCTCGCATTTACAGGTGGACCTCTCCTTAGAAAGCCGCGACTTCGACGCTTGGATGCGGATTGATTCGCTGTGGCTTGAGACCGCGCCGCTCTTGGCCGCCGAGGTCTTGGCCGAAGTGGCGCGGCGCGACGACCCGCAACCCAAGCGCGGCTTTACCGAAGTGGCCTTGGGCCAAGAGACCGAATTTGTCTATCAGGTGCGGGCCGCATTCGACGACGCCAGCGCGCCCGGCTTCGACGCGCTCAGGATTCACACCGGCAGCCGCACGGCCTTCGGCAGCCTCGAAATGGGCACTCCGCTCGCTCCCGTCAACCCCGTCGCAATAACCGAAGACGACGGGCTGACGATCCAATTGCCCCAGCGCGTCACCAGCACCAACAACGCGCCGATCCGCGTGACCTTCGCCACTGCCGTTTTTGAATTCGCCTCCACCTTCACCGGCGAAATTTTTGCCGCTGACAGCCAATCGCTCCCCCAGCCGATTTTGGCCGGCGACGCCGGCGCGGCAGTTTCCACCAACAGCCTGCGGGTGTTGGGTGCAGACGACGCAACGCCCGGCTTTATCCAATCGCTCGCTTTGTCTACCCCGGTGCTGACCCCCAATCGCGACGGCGTCCACGACCAACTCCAGATGCGTTATTCGCTCTTTCGCCTTCCCGGCGCGGTGCCCTTAGCACTCGAAGTGTACGCCTTGGATGGCCGCCGCATCGCCCGCCTCGACAAGGGCCTGCAAGACTCCGGCCCTCAAGTGATCACTTGGGATGGCCGCGACGAGACCGGCCAGCTTCTTCCACCGGGCCTCTACCTGCTCTCCCTCGCGCTGCACACCCAATCCGTCCAAGCCAAGCAACTATTGGCCCTCAGCGTTGCGTACTAACGTCTGATGCGCCTGCTGCTTTCAGTCCTTTGTTCGGCAACGGCTCTCGCGGCCGCGGAATTCCGCTTCGACAGCGCCGCTAGCTGGTCCACTTGGAAGCGGCCCTACGGCCTGATCGAGTTCGACGATGGCGGTCGGTTGCGACTAGTCAAATTCCGCAAGGACATCAACGCCGTAGCCGACGCGCCCCACTTTACCCACCGCACCCGCTCGCGCGGTGCCAACGTGCGCGGCGGAATCTGGGAAGCCGGCAGCAACCCGACCGCGGCTAGGCGAATCATCGACGGCGACCGCGAGACCTTCTGGCAGGCCTCTCCCGACGACGCGCTCGGCGACTGGTTCGTGCAGATTGACCTCGGTCGCGCCGTGCTGGCCAAAGAGATCCGCCTGCACTTTCCCGACCAAGAAGGCGCTCGTCCCTTCCGCCAGTTCACAGTCTTCACCGCCACCGGCATCACTTCCGACGCCCTCGACGACCTCTTTATCTTTCGCCCGGTCTATCTCACGACCCGACCCAACCGGGACACCACGCTCTCGTTCCCCCTCGCCTTTGACCTCCAAGACAGCGCCCAAGTCCTCGACTCCGGCCGCGCCGTCGATCTAGAAAAATTCAACCAGTACCGCCTCATCCAGTACATCAATTTCACCGTTGAAGACTTTGATCCTGAAGGCGCGCTAGCCGAGATCGAAGTCATGGCTGTCGGCGACAACGTCAGCTTGGGCAACGACCGCCGCGGCAGCATCATCGACGGACTCACCGCCCGCTCCACCGAAAACATCCTCGACGGCGACATGAACACTGCCAGTTCCATTTTGCCCGTGGGCTTTGAGGGCCGCGTCCGCACTTGGGAGGATCAGGGCACTTGGTTTTTCATCGACCTAGGAGCCGTATTCTGGATCGACGAGCTTTTCCTGTACGCGCTCCGGCCGCGCGAAGGCACGGTCGGTTCCGTGGCCAGCCCTCCGCGCGGCTTTACCTTTCTCCACTCAGACGGCACCCGCGTCATCAGCTCTCAACTCCCCATCCCCGAATCCTTCGACTTCGCCGCCCTCATCAACCAACCCGACCTCAACCCCATGCGTTATCTGCGCTATTTGTTCCAACCGCGCAGAGTCCGCTACATGTTTTGGCACGCCCACACCCCCCAAGGCTGGGGCTCGCGCTGGACCGAACTGATGCTGTTTTCGCCGGGCCATCCCGCCGAAGTGATCATGCGCTCGGACTTTATCGATCTCGGCGCGGCCGCTGGCGACGGGCGGCCCAAAGTCATCAGCCGTCTCTCTTGGGACGCCGACATCCCGCCCGGTTCGCACCTGCAAGTGCGCTCGCGCTCGGGCAATACCCAAGGCGAAGTCTATGCCTTTCACGACAAGATCGGCGAGCCGATTACCGAGGAGCAATGGATCAGCCTGCCCAAAGTGCTGCGGGGAAAAATCGACACCACCGTCGTGGTCAGCGAAGACTGGGATGGATGGAGCGAGGCGTACACCTTTTCCGGCGAGGCATTTAAGTCGCAAAGTCCGCGCCGCTTCGCGCAGTTGGAATTGATCCTCTCAACCGACGATCCACAGGTGGCCCCGGCGATTGACGCACTATCGCTTGAGTACGAGGACGCGCTGTTGCAGGGCGCACGCGGCCTGATCACCCCAAAAGTCGCCCAGCCCAACGAGGACACCCGCTTCACGTACACCCTAGTCTCCGCCGCCGATGCCGCGGACGCGGGTTTCGACCTGCTGCGCTTTGACCTACCCTCGGAGGCCTCCGCGGTCGAAGTCCGCGTGGGCAGCACTCAGGTCGAGCCATCTTCCATCGACATCAGCGCCGATACCCTACAAATCGGCCTGCCCCGCGCAATCAGCGCCGACTCCGTCCAAGTCAGCTTCACCACCCGCGTGTTACACAACGCCACGCTCTTCAGTCTCGACCTAGGTTCGAGCAGCCATCCAGACTTGTGGCAATCGGTCGAACCCATCACGCGCCGCGCCAATATCGTCATGCTGCCCGACCTGACCGGCACGACCCAACTCATCGACGACCTCTCGATTTCCCCGCCAGTGCTCTCCCCCAACGGCGACGGCATCAACGACTCAGTGGTTATCCGCTTCGTCGCCTTCAAGGTCAGGCAACGCACACCCCGAGTGCGCATTTTCGACCTCGCCGGACGGCCCATCGCCCAGCTAGCTCCTCCCACCATCGACGGCGTGGCTCACGTCTTTACTTGGAACGGACTCACCACTCAAGACGACCTCGTGCCGCCCGGCACCTACCTCTGCCACATCAACTTAGGCGCTGACGCTGGCGACGATACGGCGCTGCGCACCATCGCCGTGGCGTACTAATCTGCCGCAAATAGGACAATTGCTTGCCGCTCATTATATTACATGCCTCCCTCGGGAAGGAGAGCCATCATGCGCCGTGCCACAATCGTCCTGCTCACCCTAATTTTAGCGCAAAACACCACCGCCCAGATTTCCCACTGGCAGCTAGGCGGCAGCGGCCTATCCTGGAGTGAGAACGACACCACCCGCCTCTTCGTCGATTTCGCAACCACCCCCGGTGCCATCCAGCCCACGTACTTCACGCTGGATGAAACGGTTTTTTCTCACATCGACAATTGGGCCTTCTGGCGCGACCCCAGCGACCGCGTCTTCGACTACCTCGATGGCGAAACGCCGCGGATGTGGAAGTGGAACCACGGCGTGCCCGACCCTTCGGAAAACGGCTCTTGGCTCATCGACGGCGACCCTCTCACCTATAACCCCCCCAAAGCCGACCTCATCCAAAAAGAAACCTTCACCATGGATTTGGCCGTGTCGGTGCCGGCGGTTGCCTTCGGCTTTATCCCGCCCAGCGAGGGTTTCCGCTCCGACGGCACCCCACTGGAAACGGACTTCATTCCCGCTTTTCAGGTAACCGCCTCAGTCGCGCCCGAAGTCCCAGTACTCGAAGGCAATGTCAACCCGCTCTCCACTGTCATCGCCGATGTTGACAACAATTTTGTCCCGCAGGTCCGCATTGACTTCAACCGCCAGTATCTGCGCTTTTTCCGCTACCAACGGCGACTTTCGCTCCTCGACGAAGACCGCGTAACCCTGACCGCGGCCAACAACTTGGTCGCCTTTGCCCTCATCGGCTCGATCAGCGAGTTCCAACTGTTTGCCCAAGGGGTACCGCAACGGACCATCTA
The DNA here is from genome assembly GCA_965200315.1 of Candidatus Latescibacterota bacterium. Taxonomy (GTDB): domain Bacteria; phylum Latescibacterota; class UBA2968; order UBA8231; family UBA8231. Next base: position 4,944,240 of record OZ241362.1, on the reverse strand, counting down.
CAAGACCAAGATAACCGACCTCGGCGAACCGGTGAATTTCGGACGGCTGTTCTGGCAGGCGACAAAATTCCGCATGGTCAATGGGACCCCGGTGGAAACCCCCGATGCAGCGGCCCAGATCAAGATCGAAATCCGCACCGGACTAGACGACGACCCGGCCGTCTATCACGAGTACATGGACACCGGGCTAGAGCGCGTGGTCTCGCGCGACCACTACGAAAACGCCCTGCGCACCCGCTTCGTGCGCATCACCGCCACATCCGACCTGAGCGAACGCCAGCCCAAACCCGGCGTCCGCGCGTCCATCGGCTACGATTCAGACAACTGGACCTTCTGGTCTGCACCCTTCGTCGAATCGGGTCAACCGATCAGCCTGCGCAACGGCACCTATTTGCAGTTCCGCGTCATCATGGAAAGCGATTCCTTCGACGATTTCGTGCGCCTCGACTCGCTGTGGCTCGAAACCGCCCCGCTGTTGGCCGCCAATGTGCGCGGCGAAGTCGCTCTCCTAGACGACCCACAACCTGTCGGCGGGATCACCCAAGTCCCCCTCGGCGAATCCATAGAATTCGTCTATGATCTCCAAGCCGATTTTGAGGCCGTAAATGCCCCCGGCTTCGACCTGCTGCGCATTCGCACCGGGCACCACACCGAACTCAAAAGCCTGCAACTAGGCGCGAACCGCACGGAAACTGCGCCCGCCGAGGTCGTCCAAGAGCCCGAGGGCCTACTCATCCGCCTACCCGAGCGCATCACCCGCACCAACAATCCACCGATCCGCATTGTCTTTGGCACGGAGATCTTTGAATTCGCTACCACATTCCAAAGCGAAGTACTAGACAGCGAACGCGACATCCTGCCGCAACCTGTAATCGGTGCCGATGTCGGCGAGGCCCTCTCGACCAACAGCCTGCGCGTACTCGGCGCTACCGAGCAAACAACCGCCTTCATTCAGAACCTGACTTTGTCCTCCGCGGTCTTCACGCCCAACGGCGACGGCATCAACGACGAGTTGCGAGTGGCCTACTCGCTGTTCCGCCTGCCCGAACCCGTGCCTGTCGTCCTCGAGGTCTATAGCCTCGACGGGCGGCGCGTGGCCTTCGTCGAGGCTGGCTTGCAGAACGCGGGTCCGCAGAGTTTGCGCTGGGATGGCCGCGACGAAACGGGCCAGTGGCTGCCGCCCGGCCTCTACCTGACGGCCTTAAACCTGCGCTCGGAATTTGCCGCCGCCCCCCAACTCCGCCCTTTGGGCATTGCCTACTAAGAGGAGATTGTGATGCGACGCGCAATTATCGCCTGCCTCGCACTAGCCACCCCACTTGCGGCTGACATGCTCTCCTTTGACACCGCCGAGAAATGGGCCCAATGGCAACAGCCCTTCGGCTTGGTCCAAGTCGGCGAGCAGGGCCAGCTCTCGGTCGTCAAATTTCGCAAGGATATCAACCTCGTCGAGGATGCCCACCTTTTCACGCATGAGACCCGCAAACGGGGCGATGCCGTCGCCGGCGGCCTCTGGCAAGCCGGTTCCAACGAGGCCGATGCTCCGCGGGCCATCGACGGCGACCCAACGACCTATTGGCAACCCCGCCCGGACGACGCCCGCGAGGATTGGTTTATCACCATCGACCTAGGTCGCGCGGCTCTGGCCCGCGAGATTCGCCTGAAATTCCCCGACCAAGAGGGCGCACGTCCATTCCGCCAATTCCGAGTCTTCATCACCTCTGGCGTGCGCATCGCGGCTACGGACGACCTTTTTCTTTACCGCCAAGCCTTCCGCACCACGCGGCCCAACACGGACTCCGAAATCTTCATCCCGCTGCACTATGCTGGCCGCGACAGTGCGCTAGTGTTGGACCCCGATTTGGACTTAACACCCGCAGAACGCAACCACTACCGATTGATCCAGTACATCCAAATCATTTCCGAAGAGCAAAACGCCGACGCTGCCATCGCCGAGATTGAGGTCATCGGCATTGGGGACAACATTGCCATCGGCACCAGCCAGCGCGGCAATTTCGCCGAAGGCGATGGCACCGGCTCTACCTTCAACCTCTTTGACGCCAACCTCAACACCAACAACACCGTCACCGACTGTCGCGGCGCGCTGTCGGAATGGGCCGAAGGCGGCACTTGGTTCCGCGCAGACCTGGGCGCGACGTTCTTTATCGACGAGATGTTCATCTACTCCATGCAGCCGGATGAAGGGACCTTGGGTTTTACCATCTCTGGCACCGGGCCGGGGCATACCCTCCTCTTTTCCGATGGCACCCCAGCCACGGGCACTGCCCCCCTCGTCGAAGTGCCCGAAAACGTCGATTACGAACAGGTCTTCACCCATCTGGCCCCCAACGCCGACAACCTGCTTTACATGCGCTACCTATTCGCACCGCGCAAGGCTCGCTACCTGTTCTGGCACGGCGTTACCTGTAGGGGATGGGGCATCACCAAATGGGGTGAAATCCAACTGTTCTCTCCGGGTTATCCAGCCCAAGTCGAGTTGCAGTCGGCCTTTATCAACCTCGGCGAGGAAGCCGGCGATGGACGGCCCAAAGTCATCAAGGCCCTGCACTGGGACGCCGAGTTGCCTCCGGGCACCCGAATGCAATTGCGCTCGCGTTCGGGCAACGCGCTAGCCCCGGTCTTTACGTTCCGCAATAAGCTCGGCGAAGAAATCACCGAAGAAAAATGGACTAGTTCGCCCAAAGTGCTGCGCGGCCCTATCGACACCACCCTCGTTGTCGGCGAGGACTGGGACGCCTGGAGCAATGTGTACCAGTTTTCCGGTGAGTCTTTCAAGTCGGATAGCCCGCGCCGCTTCATGCTGTTGGAGATGATCCTCTCCACCGACGACCCCGCTGTCGCCCCAACCGTCAATTCGGTCTCGGTCGAATACGAAAACGCCTTAGTCCAAGGCGCGCGCGGCAGCGTCGCTCCCCGCGAAGCCAGCCCCAACCAAGACACGCACTTCACCTACACCCTCTGGCCCGAGACCGACGAACTCGACAGCGGCTTCGACCTAATGCGCTTCACTGTCCCCGAGCCGGTTGACCTCCAGAGCGTGTCGGTACTGGTCGGCTCAGAACCGGTCGTTCCGGCCACCTTGGACGTGCAGGCCGACTCGCTGCTCATCGCGTTGCCGCAGATGGTTTCCGGCGATTCGCTGCAAGTGAGCTTCACTACTCGCCTGCTGCAAAACGCCACCGTCTTTGCCCTCGACCTAGGGTCGAGCGAAGTACCGGGCCTGTGGCAGTCGGTCGAGGCGGCCGAGCGCCGCTCCAACATCGTCATGCTGCCCGAACTGACCAGCAGCGGCCAGCTCATCAGCAACCTGCAACTGGCCTCGGCAACCGTAACCCCCAACGGCGACGGCATCAACGACCAGCTAGAGGTGCGATTCGTCGCCTTCAAAGTCGAGGGTAGCGAGCCACAGGTGGAAATTTTTGACCTAGCCGGACGCCAAGTAGCGGCTCTCACCCCAAGCACAGAAGGCTCGCAACGCCTCTTCACCTGGGATGGCCGCGACGCCGACGGAGCGAGTGCCACCCCCGGCCTGTACGTCCTGCGCGTCAATCTAGGTGCCGATGCCGGCAACGACACCGCGCTCCGCACCATCGCCGTGGCCTACTAACACTATGACCGAACCCTACGACCTATTAGTGCGTGCCCCGCGGCTCTTCTGCGCGGATAGCGGCCTAGACGGCCCCGGCGCAGTGGCCATCCGCGGCGACCGCATTGTCGCCGCCGGCCCCGACATCGAAGGATCAGCCCACACCGTGCTCGACTTCCCAGACGCCCTTCTCCTGCCCGGCCTAGTCGATCTGCACGCCCACCCAGCGCGCGGTCAATCGCGCTTTGGCATCGACCCGGACATCCACTTTTTGCCGCGCGGCGTCACCACCGTCCTGTCCCAAGGCGATGCCGGTGCTGTGAACATAGACGACTACCGCCGCACCGTGATCGAAGCCTCGCGGACGCGGGTCCTGCTGGCCATCAACCTGTGCAAACACGGCGAAACCCACCCCGTGCGCTGCTTCAACGACTTGGCCGACGCCGATGCCCAAGCCTGCGCCGACTCCATAGCCGCCGCAGACGACCTGAGTATATGGGGCATTGCCGTCACCGTCACTGGCGGTGCCTGCGCCGACGGCCTGGACCCGCGCCCCATTATGGCCGCCGGGCTGGAGGCCGCGGAATTGAGCGGCAAACCGCTGCTGGTAGGCACCCGTCTCAAACCCGACTGGTCTCGCCGCGAACAACTCGCCCTGTTGCGCCCCGGCGACGTAGTGACTTACTCCCTCAACGCCCTCCCCGAAAACCTGATGGACGGCGACTGCATTGCCGACGACGTATGGCAAGCCCGCCAGCGCGGCGTCCTCTTCGACTTGGGCCACGGCATGAACTCCTTCAGCTTTCCCATTGCCGAGGCCACCATTGCCGAGGGGTTTCTCGTCGACACGGTTTCAACCGACTAGTACCACCGCCACGTCAACAGCCGCCCCCAACACGACCTGCCCCGCACCATGTCCAAGCTCATTGCTGCGGGCATGGCCGAAGCCGAGGTATTCGCTCGCGCCACGGCCCGCCCCGCCGAGGTGCTGGGCCTAAAGGGCGAAGTCGGCACCTTGGCCCCGGGTGCCTGCGCCGACTTGGCGGTGCTGCACTGGAACGAGGCGGCCTTGCCTCTGTGCGATGTCAACGGCGAGGAGCGGCCCGGTGGCTGTTGGGAGCCGGTCGCTACCATCCGCGGCGGCCAAGTGGTTTAGGGCCGTCCATTTCAATAGTAGAGGATCAACACACCATGACCGACAAACTGGCGCGCGGGATCTGGCCCGCGCTCGTCACTCCGTTCACTGACGACGGCAGCGCCTTGGCTCCCGCCCGCGTCGAGCCGCTCGTCAAGCACCTGATCGACGCGGGCTCGAATGGCTTCTTCGTCTGCGGCGGCACGGGCGAGGGGAACGCCATGAGCGTGTCTGAACGCAAGGCCATGGCCGAGGCGACCATCGCCGCGGTCGCCGGTGCCGTGCCGCTGATCTTCCAAGTCGGCGCGACGAGCACGGCCAATGCGGTCGAATTGGCCCAGCATGCGGCAGACGCCGGTGCCGACGCCGTGGCTTCGGTCGCACCGATAGACCAGCCCAACGACCTCCAAGCGGCCGTCGCTCACTACGCCGCCATTGGCGCGGCCACCGACCGGCCTTTCTACGTGTATTGGCTCGCCCACACGGCCGACAAAGACGTTACGACCGAACAGTTCCTCGAAGCCATGCAAGCCGTGCCCAACTTTAGCGGCCTCAAGTTCACTGACAGCAATTTCTACTTCTTCCAGCGCCTCGTGCAGCTAGGCGGCGACCACCTTAACCTCATCTCCGGCCCGGACGAAATCTGCCTCGGCGGTATGGTCGCCGGCAGCGACGCGGCCATTGGCTCGACCTACAACATCATGCCCAAACTGTTCGTGGAAATGCGGCAACACTTTGAAGCCAGCGACATCCAGCCAGCCATGGCCCTGCAAGCGCGGGCCAACGAGGTCATCTCCACCTTATTCCACTTTGACCTGCTAGCGGCCGTCAAAGAGATGTTGACCATGCGCGGACTACCCGTAGGCCCTGCTCGCCCGCCCCGCGTCCCGTTCGACGAGGCGGGCCGCGCCGCGCTGTGCCAAGCACTAGACGGCCTCGGCTTCTCAGTGGAATGAGGCCCATTCCCCTCCCAGACAGCGACCTCCGCTACGCCCCCGACTTCTTGGCCCCGGCCGAGGCCGACCAATTCATGCGGCAACTGTTGGACGACATTGAGTGGCAACAACACCACGTCGTCGTCTTTGGCCGCCAGCATCCCGCGCCGCGGCTTTCGGCGTGGCACGGGGCCACGGAGGCCCACTACGCCTATTCGGGACTAACGCTAGAGCCGCGCCCGTGGACCGCGCCGCTGCTAGACCTCAAGACGCGGCTCGAAGCCGCCGCCGACTGTCCCTTCAACAGCGTCTTGCTCAATCAGTACCGCGATGGTCGCGACAGCATGGGCTGGCACAGCGACGACGAGCCCGAGTTGGGAGCCAACCCGACGATCGCCTCGCTGAGCTTGGGCGAGACCCGGCGCTTCCTCCTGCGGCACAAACGCCGCGACCACCCCCCGGTCGAAATACCCCTCGGGCACGGTGCGCTGCTCATCATGCGCGGCCCAACCCAAGCCCACTGGCAGCACCAAGTCCCCAAGACCCGACGGCCCTGCGCCCTGCGCCTCAACCTCACCTTCCGCCGCATCGTCGCTACTCGACGACCGCCCACCGATGCGCCTTAATCCCCTGCCCTTGCACGGCCGCTAGCGACTCTACCCACCGCCGACACCATTCGTCGTAATCCCTCCGCTCGGACGCGGGGTTGGCGCGGCTGCGCGCCACGAAGTCGGGATGAAAGGGGCGGCCGGTCGGCGTCCCGGTCGCCTGATGTCGGCGTCGGTCAACGCGCCGCGCAGCAGCAGATAGCCGTCTTCTGCGAATTGGGCGACCTGTTCGGGGGTTAGTTGCATAAGACGTTCTCCTGATGGATGGTAGCATGCGGCAATAATCTACAATCTACAACCTAGATGCCTATGAGCGAATCATGCTTAACCGAGAAAGTGCATATATCGGGCCGCAAATATGAAAACTAGGACAACCTGATTAAAAGAAAGTAGAAAGAGAAGGTTGGATATGGCACGCCACGGGGGCAGGCATGACATTTACCGACATCCTCTCATCAAGGGCAGCATCACCTTGCCAAGATACAACACGCTGTCGCCGGGTATCACCCACTCCATTGCAAAAAAGGCCGGATGGTTAGATGATCAAGGTATTTTCCAAGCACTTGGGTCTATCGCTGGACGCGGCCGTGCAACGTCGACGAGGTGCAAAAAGCAACGGATCGGATCCTAAATTCCAATACCAAGCGCTGGCAGGTAGCAGACGTGATTCATAATGAGGGTGGAACGGCCGTCGTGATGTTTGACGTTTGGTTAAAAAAATCCGTCAACATCGAAGAAAGTGGAAAAGGTTCTATCAACGACGCAAGGCTGAGAGGTAATAATTCGTAGCGTTCACGCGGCCCGCACGGCAAACAAATCAGCGTCCTGTAACACCACCCGCAAGCGCACTGGACGGCCCTTGAGAGCGGACAAGTCGCCGCCTGTTTTCCAAGCTACCGGCGAGTCGAGTTGGTCTCCGTAGATCGGGTCCATTTCCTCCAAGGCATACCGAGGCAGGGGCTGGCCCGACTCGTCTTGGAGTTCCACCCGCAACGACCCCGCCGCCGAGGTCGCGTAGTTGAGGCGCAAGGCGGCCCCTTCCAACAGCAAGGGACGGGTGAGCAATTCACCTCCTCTATACCCGGCCCGCACCGAGGCAAAACCGTGCGGCCTCACGACCAAGCGGCGCAGGCGGTTAGTTGACCAGCCGTAGTTTTCCGAGATGTACATGGACCATTCGTCGGGGGCTGTTTGCACCAAGCCGGGGGCGGGCGTACAACTGCGGTGGGACCAGTTGCGCCGATCCGTGCCGGGGCGCACCCAGGCTTCCATGAAGGGGCGGTCCCAGTGGACGCCGTCGCGGCTACTCATAAACACCGCGTCGGACAGGCCCGACCCAGGGTAATCCATCGCCGCGATGTCGAGCTGGCGCTCGGGCAAAAAGCGCATGGGAAACGACAGCAGAATGTGCTCGGCATTAGGACAAGGCGTGGTCGCATTAGTATAGAAGTGTTCCAGCGGCACGTTGGCGGCGTACTGGTGGGGTTGCGGCCGCGTCCAGTGGATGAAGTCTTCAGAAGTGCAGCTTTGAATGGCCCGCACCCGAGCGCCGGTGGTGTCGAAGTAGCGGCTAAAGAGCCGATAGCGCTCAATGTGGGCGTCCCACAGGGCGACGTTGAGCGAGTCAAAAGCACCGGTGACGTCCAAGGGGCCTTCTTTGACCGGAGTCCAGTGGAGGCCGTCGGGCGAGGCAAAACCGTGCAAGTTGGACTGGCCCGTGCCGCCCACGGCTTTGAAGCGCTGCGCCGGATCGGCCGCCGGGTTGGCGTCGAGAAAAACGCAGAAATTGTGGCTTTCGTGGCCTTGGATGAGGACGTTGTTTTTGCGCGTGCCGTTGAATTCGACCAAGCCTAGTTCGGGCTGCTCGAAGTGGAGGCCGTCGGTGCTGACGGCCAAATTGGTGGTCTGGCTGGCGGCGCCGTCGGCATAGTCCGCGCCAATCGGATAGAAGCCCCGATAGTATAGGAGGACGCGGCCCCCGTCCTGAATGAGATTGTAGCAGCCCGTGCAGGCGTTGTCCCAAGGCTGAGAGACTTGATAGACCACTTCGCGGCGGATGGGCGGATGCAGGTGTAGAGCGGCCCCATCGAGATGTTCAACGAGGAAGTGATCGACGAATAATTCGCGGCGGGCTCCCAAGGCAATGGGCGCGGTCATGGCGAGGCTCCGGTTAGGGGATGATTGGGAAAAGGCGTAGTTTGGCAAGGAAGATACCAAGCCTTGTATCAGCGTCAAAATGCTGGCGGGACGCGATCTAGCGCAGGCCGTCGAATATCTCCCTTGTGCTGTTTTCTGTAACCGCATATATAGTCAGCTATAAAAATCAATTATTTCGAGTTCAACGACGGATGTGGATTCGCTACGACTCCCCAGAGAAAGGAAACAAATGACCAATACTTGGCTCACGGGAATTTATCTGACCACGAATGAGGTCCTCAAATACCCCGATTATGTCGAGCGACTGCGCGATGAGATCGGCCTGAATACAGTGGTTCTCTCCTTTACGGGCCAGCTATCGGAAGAGGTGCTCGCCCTCAGTCCCTATGGAGGTCGCACGCCGACAGAAGCGGAACTGGGCCAGCTCGTTATACGGCATTTCGATGGTCGGCCCATAGACCCGCGGGAATACCAGCAGGCCCAAGCCCTGTGCGGTCCCGGCGTTGCGGCCCAAGGCGACGACAAAACATTCAGAAAGGCTGTGGGACAGCTCAAGGAGGCCGGACTGAACGTGTGGACGTACGGAGGAGCTTGGACGATCCGCCGTCTCATGTTCTGTCCATCGCGGCAGGATGTGCAAGACTGGATCGAGGCCGTGTGCGTGTATTGGGCGACTCAGTACGATCTCGACGCGCTCGACATCACCCACTTCCGCTATCCGATGGGCAGTTTTCCCCTGGGGCTTTTTGGCTGCACCTGCTCTTCTTGCACCGCCGCCGCCCAAGAGCTGGGTTACGACATGGAAGCGATGGTCGAGGACTTGCAGCATGCCCGGGAGGGCCTGCGCCAGCTCGACGGTGCTCGCCTCGGCGAGGTAGTCCGTCTCGGGATTGGTTTCTTCGATGTGGTCCACGCGCTCGGTCTGCGGTCGGGGGTACTCGACTGGGTCCGCTTCCGCTGCGACCTGATCGTGCGCAATCTGGCGCGTTTTCGGGCAGCGGTACACGCGGCGGCCCCTAACAAGTCTTTTGGCACCGACACCTACCCGGCCTCCATGGCCCTGATGGCGGGCCACGATTATCGGCGCTGGGGTGAGATGGCCGATTTTGCTAGCCCGCTAGTGTCCCACATTTCCGCCTTTGTCTGCAACACGTTCATCGAGTGGGCCCGCTTTCTACAGGAAGAAATTCCCAACCTGCAGGAAGAGGATGCGCTACAGCTTGTCTATCGCTTTACGGGGTACGACGGCATGGGGTTGCCAGAGACCATAGCCGCATACGGTGCTGACGAACCGGCGACGCTGGCCTATCGGATTCCCACGGCCAATTTGGTTTTGCGGGATCTGGTGAAGGCCAAACTGTACCTGCCGGCGGACATGCCTTCCTATCCGATTATCCACGGAGAGGGTTGGCCACCAGAGGCAATCGACCGCATCGTCGCCGAAGCACGTCGGCTGGGACACAATGGTATCGTATGGCAGGGCACTGCCGAGCTGATGGAATACGACTTCAAGCACTGAAACGGTGCGTCAAATTATCGGCCTGCATTTGTGCAAGGCCCAAGTCGTCGAGAAATGCACGATGCGGCCTTGACAGGGTTAGCAGCTATCGCTTTCATACGGCTTAACAGGCTGCCACAAAACCCGCCGGCACCATGCGCTCTATGCCATGCGTCGGCGGGTTTGGCTTTTGTAAGACCAACGTCAGGAGAACTACCATGCTCATAGCCACCAGCAATCAGGTCTTCACTGTAGAGAATGGCACGCCCACGCAGCGCTTGGCCACGGACGGCATTCGCTGCCTAGACGAGGGCGTCCGTTGTTCCGCCGTTGGTCTGGCCGACGGCCAAGTAGTCGTTTTAACCCATGGTCAAGCCCAACCGCAGGCCACCAGCATCGGCGACTTAGTCGAGTGCATCGCCCTGCTGTCCGAAGAGCCGCTGCAAGTGCTGCTGGGCACTGAGCCGCCCCACGTGTATTGTCTCAACGGCCACGAGCCAGCGCACCGGCTAGAATCCTTTGACGCGCTGGAATGCCGCCAGAGCTGGTACACGCCTTGGGGTGGTCCGCCAGCCGTGCGCAGCGTGGCATGCAGTGGCGACTGGGTTTTTGCCGATATCCACGTCGGCAGCATCATGCGCTCGCCCGACCGCGGCGCTACCTGGGAGCCGGTGACACCGAGCTTGCACGCCGATGTGCATCAGGTGGCCACCGCCCCTAGCCGCGCAGGACGCTTGTACGCCAACACCGCGGACGCGGTCTTTGTCAGCGACGACTACGGCCTCTCTTGGGAGCATCGGCCGGAGGGATTGGCAAACCGCTATGGCCGCGCCGTGGCCGTCCACCCGCACGATCCCGACTGCCTGTTGGCCAGCGTCAGCAAAGGGCCCGGTCATGGCGGCGATGTGCAAGGCAAGCTCTACTTTTCGCACGACGCTGGCCGCACTTGGGCCCGGGCACTCGCTGGCTTCCCCGAAGTCAGGGGCAACATCGACACCTTCCAACTCGCCTTTGACTCGGCGGGAGTTGCTTGGGCTGCTGTCGAGGATCAGCTCTATCGCAGCGAGGATAGGGGCGAGAGTTGGTCTGCGTTTTGGCGCGCACCCGCTGCCATTGTCGCCGTGGCCTGCGCCCGCTCAAACGGGGTCTAAGCATTGCAACTCCTCCTGCCGCTGTTAATCCTAGCCAGTTGTTCCACCACCGGGAACATCCGGTCGCCGTGGCCTGCATACCCCGTAAACCCATTCGTCATCCACTTAGACATCCCCGGCCCTACGGATTCGGCCGGCGGCCTCATTGTCGCCGATCTGAATGGGGATGGGCGCATGGATTACTTGGTCACCGTTCCCAATTATATCACGGCTCATGCCCACGATGGCCGCAAGCTCTGGGTCCTCGAAACCGACCTCTGTGTAGGCGGCTCCTCAGAGCGCGTCGGCCTACCCGGCCATCACGGTCCAGGTGTTCAGGCCGCAGACATTGACGGCGATAAACAAACCGAAGTGCTGTTCCTTACTCGCGATGGCACCCTCCACGTAGTCGATGGCACCACAGGGCGCGGGCAGTGGACCGTCAAGCCGCCCATCCCCCAAGGCGTCCAACGCTGGGAGCATTTGGTCGTCGCCAATTTCCGCGGCGCGGGCGATCGCGATCTACTCCTCCAAGCCACCCATGACGAAGCCTACCGCATAGGTCGCTTTCTAGCAGCTTACGCGCTAGACGACCTCCGGCGCGGCCATTTTGTCCCTCTGTGGGAACGCGATGATTTCGTCTCCTGCGCCCACAACGGCGCGCGGCTGGCCGATCTGAATGGAGATGGGCAAGACGAGGTAATCGGTGCTACGGTCGTCTCTGCCGGTGGCGACATTCTACTGCAAATTCCCCTGCGCGGGCACATCGACTCGATCTTCATCTACGAAGTGTTACCCAATGTACCGGGCTTGGAAATCGTCGCCTTGGAGGAAGGGGGCGGCAATCGCGTTTTCCTCTACAACCACGAACAACTCTTCTGGGCAACGCACTTTCGCCATCAAGAACCCCAGAATGCGGCGGTCGGCGAGTTCGATCTCGAGCGGCCGGGCCTGGAGATATGGTGTCGGAGCCGCTATAACGAGCACCAGCAACCTTTCATTTTTGACTCACAAGGCGAGCAAATCGCGGAGTACCAAATGGACGATGTAGCACCCGAAGGCTGGACCGCAAGAGGCGTTGAGGTCATCCACAAGATCGATTGGACGGGCGAGCGCAAACAGCTTGCCGCAGCCAAAGAGCGCCATACCGCCGGCGATATTGGCATCTTCGATCCGCTTGATGGACGGTTTCTTCACCGCTTCGCGGAAAAAGCCGACCGGCTCTATGTCGCCGATGTGGCCGGAGATTGGCGCGAAGAGCTGATCGTCTTGCACGGCAACCAACTCCGCATCTACTTCAACGAGGCCGAGAATCTAAGTGCAGATCGTCCGCGCCTGTGGTCGCAAGGCCACTACCGCCGCAGCAAGATGACTTGGAACTACTATAGCCCATAAGGTCAGGCGACGATGTCGATGCTGCCGGGAAAAATTAGTGATTTCCTCAAGGTCGCGGTCGCGGCGGCCGGGCGCGGCGACCTGCAAACGGTCCAAGCGGTATTGGCGCAGCAACCAGCGTGGATTGGCCGCGTCGGTTCGCACGGCCGCACCATGTTGTGGGAAGCGGCCTACCGGGGACGGCTCGCCATGGTCGATTACCTGCTCGATCGCGGCGCTGACATCCACGCCTGCGGCTGTCACTTCACGCCGCTGCTGGTCGAAATCTCCCCCTACTGCGCCGCCCGTTACAAGCGGCACCACGCGGTCGCCGACCGGCTGCTAACCCGCGGTGCCGCGACTGATATTTACACCGCTGCCTTTCTCGGCGAAAGCGACGCCGTCGCCTGTTACCTCGACCGCGAACCAGAGCTGGCAACAGCCGAGAAAGCCCAGCACGATTCCAGCCAGCGCATGACGGCCTTGCACTACGCAGTCAGCGCCGGGCACCTCGCCATCGTCGCGCTGCTGTTGGCGCGGGGTGCTGATCCGCGGCCGTACAGTGGCGCACTGATTCGCTTTGCCGTGTGGCGCGATCGCGCCGACATCCTCAAGGCCCTGCTCGACGCCGGGGCCGATCCGACCCACGCCGAGGCCCCTCGTGCCGGCATCGTCAATGCCGAGATCATCGAGTTGTTGACCGCTCGCGGCGTCGCCGTGGATGTGGACCACGCCGAGGGCGGCTGGCCGCCTCTTGTCTTCCAGTCGCGCGGCGACCGCGGCGGCAATGTCCAGCGCGTGCGCGACCTGCTCGACGCCGGGGCCGACGTCAACGTCAAAAACCACAAGGGCCAGACGGCCTTGCACTGCGCCGCCAAAGCAGGGTTCGGGCCAATCGTCGCCTTGCTGCTCAACCGCGGGGCCGCGGTAAACGCCAAGGACGACAAGGGCGCAACGCCGCTGGCGACTGCGTTGCGCTCCAAGGTCAAAGACCGGGATCGGCTCTCGGCGGTCGTCGATCTGCTTACCGACGCTGGTGGCGTTTGAGCGCTGATAACCGAGAGCGGACGTGAGTGCTTGCGATTTCATAGTCGAATGGCTCTTATTATCGTATTACAGCATCAACGATAATAAGAGCCATTCTTATTTTCATACCCGAAAATAAGGGAACATTGTGCCTCCTAGCATTAATGGGACACGCCGACCCCAATGTCCGAGCGGCCATCGAGCCTACGTCCCGGCACCCCTACCGCCACCAATTGCTTGGGACGAAGCCCTAATCGCCGCGCTCTCCCGCGCCGACCAAGCAATAGGCCGGCTCGCGGGCGAAGGTCGGCGGCTGCCAAATCCGCACCTTTTCATCAGGCTATTCCTGCGCTGGGAAGCCGTGCTCTCCAGCCGCATTGAAGGCACACAGACAACCCTAGGCGAACTGCTTGCCGCACAGGCCGGGGCCAAGGTCGAGCAAAGCTCCGCTGATTTGCGCGAGGTCTCCAACTACGTCGTCGCGTTAGAGTTCGGAGGAGTGGCTGACATACTTCCTGCGTGGGGTGGCACTCCAGGCCGAGGACGCTATTGGCCGCAGCCAACGCATCGACGAATTGTTTCAGCATGGGTCGGCGCAACTCGCCGGGATGCAGTCGGGGCAATCGGAGAAGGTATTGGAGCTTTTTGTCGAAAACCCCTTTTGGACCGCACGCGAAATTGCGCCAAGGCTAGCAGTCGCCTATACCACGGCTCGGCGCGCCCTCGACCGGCTGGAATCGGAGTGATCCAAGAGATCGTCGATTCCAACTTTGATCTGTACAAGCGCATCACCGACGATCGCGCCTTCGGAGCGGAATTCAAGAACCTCCTCTTTGACCAATATCTCCGCAGCCAACGCAACGCCGAGGAACTCATCAAACAAGGCGAGTCGAAAACCCTAGAGTTCAAGTCAACGCTACGCTGGAACCTCAAGGAGGACCGCAAGGACGGTAGGCGCATCACTCATGCTTCGCTCAAGACCATCGCGGCGTTCTTGAACACGGAGGGCGGGGATCTTCTGCTCGGCGTGGCTGACAACGGTACCGTCGTTGGTATCGAACGCGATCGGCTCGACAACGATGACAAATTCATGCTCCATCTCGCGCAGGCCGTGCGCAGCGGACTTGGCAACCGCGCCGGGACGTGCATCGACCCCAAGATACAAATCGTCGATGGCAAGAGTGTCTGCGTGGTGAGCTGCCAGCGGAGCCCAGAACCTGTCTTCCTCACTTGGAAGGGAGTCGAGACGGCAGCGGAAGGCGACTTCTTTGTGCGCAGCGGTCCGAGAACCGTGAAGCTATCACCCGATGATGCTAAAGAGTATGTCCGAACCAGATTTGCTCAGGTGCAGACTCCGTGATCCAATGGTAGGGTTGGACGTGTGCGCCGCCTCACCATCAACTATAGACGCCGCTCGACCAAACCCCAAAAGGCCCTTTGTAACGCCTACACCTCACCCCAACCGACGGTCAGAACAATGCAACCAACACCAACCACCCCCATCCCGCTCCTGACAGCGAGCCAGATAGCCCAGTTCAAGCGCGACGGATTCCTCGTGCTCCCCGCCGTGCTCGACCCCGCACTCTGCCGCCAGGCCAGAGACGCCATGTGGGCCGCGATTGCCACCCATCTGCCTCGCCTGAAGCGAGACGACCCCGCCACTTGGGGGCCGCTCACCGAGGAAGAAAGCGCCGCGCTCAACGCGCAGCGGCCCGCAATCGGCGGCGATCCCTATTTCGCCGGCAGCGGCCACCGCTTCTACGTCCGCAACGGCGCTGAACAGTTCATGCTCGACTTGGCCCCCCGGGCCTTGTGGCAAGTCGCCGAGCAATTGCTTGGTGAGGGTACGGTGGTGTGGCCCGCTGGCGAGGATGACGCGGGCATCACGACGGGGCCGTGCTTCCTGTGCGACGACGCGATGGGAGGGCTAGCCACCCATTTGGGCAAAGAGATCGAGAGATGGCCAGAGAAAGGGTCCTTCACCACCGAGGAAGCACTGCGCCTGCCCAAAACCGGGCCGGTGTGGCTCAACGGCCAAGGGACGCGCGGCTTGTATTGCACCCTGCCCAACAGCCCGTCTCCCGGGCCGGAATATCGCAGTGCCCACTCCGACGGTGCCTGCTACGGCCGCTGGCGACTGCAAATGTCGGCTTACATCGACGACCTGCCGCCCAACTCCGGGGGCTTCACCGTGTGGCCGGGCAGCCACAGCCGGATCTGGCGCGAGCAGTGGGAGGCCTTCCTCGCCGGTGAAAAGCACACGGACAAACACTTGGCAAAACGCAAAGCCGGCGGCTACAACGACCCCGTCATCCAACGCATCAAGGGTGATACCGAGCCTTTCGATTGCCACGGACCCGCTGGCACAGTGGTCTTGTGGCACACCAAAATTTTGCACATGGCCGGGCAGAATTTATCTACCGACGTCATCCGCCAAGCAACCATCTACGGTTTCCTCAAAACGCCGGCATCCCTCCCCGACCCACTCGTAGTGGACAACACCAACGGCGACATCTGGCGGGATTGGTCCGCCGAAGTCCGCGCCATCGCTGAGCACCAACAATAGCGCCTTATTCCCGACCTTGACCGACGGCGGTTAGCGGTTCGACAGCGACAGCGGCACCGGAACGCGATGAGGCGCGGGCGGCGTCGGCAACCGCCTGCACCCAGTATCCGCTCTCCGCGTCACAGACCGGTTTTTCACCGCGCTCCGCGGCGGCGGCGAAATCCTCAATCATCGGCAGATCGAACAGCTTCTCTGGCAGCGGCTCCACCTCAATCCTCTCCGTTCCATCAGGTAGCTCCAGAATCAGGTGACCCGCCGTCAACTCCAGAGGGTCGATCAGTATCCTGCCGCCATCGCCGTCGATCTGGGCAAAGTCGCGGCGCGGTGGCGAGGTCAGGATTGTCGAGTGCATGCCGATCCCGCCATCCTCGAAGCGCACGATCAGGGCGTCGGTGTCATCAACGGGCCAGTCGTGGCCGACCGCGTCGACCACGGCGCTCACCGACTGCGGCCGACCGCCGAAGTTCAACAGCACTTCGATGCGATGCGACGCCATTTCCATCAGGGCCCCGCCGATGCCCGGTTCGATCCGCCAATCCCCCACTTCCGGGTCCCAGCGCCCGCTGTAATGGGTGCGCACGAAAACGACCCGGCCGATGCGGCCCGCAGCGATCAACCGCTTGGCCGCGACCACTTGCGGACTGGTGCGCCGGCGGTAGGCGACCGCTAGGGTCACGCCGTGAGCCCGGCACACGGCGATCATTGCGCGACACTCGGCGGCGTTTCGCGCCATCGGCTTCTCGCACAAGACGTGCTTTCCGTGCTCCGCCGCTAGGCAGGTGTAGTCGCAATGGGTATCGGTCGGCGTCGACACGATGACAGCCTCCACCCGGTCGTCGCGCACCAACTCCACCGCCGAGCTATAGGCACGCGGGCCACCAAATCGCGCCGCGAATGCCCTAGCGGCTTCGAGGTCGCGACGGCAGACAGCGACGAGATGGTTCCGTTCCGAAGCCAGCAGGCTCGGCCCGAACGAGTTCTCGGCTATGGAGCCACAGCCGATGATGCCAAATTTCATGGTGAAATCCTTGTCCCGGCGAGGCGGAGGCTCATCTTCGAGACCGCCCCCCGTCTCATAGTTCAGGGATCAACTCCCTCGCCCATCTGCGCCCTCGCAGTCAGCTCTTCCCACTTCGTCTCCCCAAAGCCGACATTGTACTCCATGTCGAAGAGCAGCCGGTCTTCGGCGAAGCGGAAAGTCAGCAGGGAGCGAAAGGGCGTCTCGTAGAAGCAAAGCCTCACTTTGTAGGTGCTGTCCGCGCTCCATGCGCCGCTGGCGGCGACCGGTTGAGAATGGTCGCTGGTGAAAGTGGTCGAGGACCAGATCGTCGAGACTCAGCAGCCCTTCCTCGACCGCCAGACCCACTGCTGTGGAGGTGAAGCTCTTGCTCAGAGAATAGAGGCGATGGGGGCTGTCGGGGTTATAGGGATACCACCAGCCCTCGGCCACCACTTTCCCTCCGCGTAGCAGCATAAAGCTGTGCAGGGCATCAATCGAACCCTCGGCGGCATCGACGAAGCCGAGAATGGCCCGGCTGGAGATGCCCAAAGCCTCGGGGGTGCTGCGCTCAAGGGCAGCGGCTGGCTGGTTGGCGTGGAGCATCAGCATAAACAGCAGGAGAACGGCGCGAAACAGGATCGAAATCCGGGGGCGGCCCATAAATCTGACCTCAGCCGTAGGCCCCTTTCTCGTGGCGGCCGAGCAAGCGTTGCAACCGGGGCGAGGCACCCTCCATCACCTGCGGCGGCATGCGGTAGTCGATAAAAGGGTAGAAACGTTGGGCGATAAAACGCTTGCTGTACGTGGCACCGGCCATGAAGCGAGTGCGATCCGAGGCATTGGGTGCCCCCCGGTGCCAGAGCTGGTTGCTGAACATATAAGCGTCGCCAGCTCGGGCGAACAAAGAGACTGGTTCCGTCCCGCAAAACGTGGGCTTGTCTTGCCCGGCGGGCCCGCGGCCGGCGCGGTGGCTGCCGGGCACGACCTGCGTGGGGCCATATTCAACGCTTTCCACATCGCTGACCGGGGTGAATATCTGTAGCACCAAGCAGGGCATGGTGATGCGCGGGTCGTGCTGTTCCACCTCATCGGGCAGGGGAAAGTGGATCAAATCGTCGAGGTGCCAGCCGCCGGGGCCGTCGGGCACTTTGCTGGGGTCGGGTTCGGTGTACAGGGCGTTTTGCGACATGAGGTGGCAGTTGTCTCCGAGGATGGCTTCGGCCAGGCTGGCAAAGGGCTCGCGAACTACCAAGTCGCGGAATGCCTCGCTATATTCAAACATACGCATGAGGCTGATGCCGCGGACGTGGTCGCCGGCTGGGTCGTTTAGGATGCGGGGATCGGCGACTTTGCGCGCCATGGCCTCGCGCAGGGCCTCAACCTCGGCGGCTGCGAGGATGGCCCCCAAGTGATAGTAGCCGTCGCGGTTGAACTGCTCGATTATGCGTTGGGTTTCTTCCGGCGAGTACGGTCGGCCTGCTGCAATGGGACTGGACATGGGATTTTAGCCGGGCAAAAGGGTGGACAGGTCGGCTGCAAAATAATGCACGGCCTTGTCAACGCCAACCCAACCCGAGAAAGGCTAGGCCGCCGGGTCAGGTGCCGCTGCAAAGGAGGCTGTTGTGGAAGGACGAGTCGCGTGGCTATGGCTAGCTGTCATCTCCCTAAAGTGGAATGCCGTTGGGGTCTCGGGACAAGAAATCGACGTGCATCTAGCCAAAATCGACTCGGGCGTAGCTTGGGTTAGTTCGTACTGGGGCTACAACGCCCCCAAACTGGTGTACGATGGCGAGAGCTATTACACGGTCGCGCTGTGGGGGCCGGAGCAGGCCACAGCGCGGGGGGCGCTCTACCAATGGCGCGACGGGCAGTGGCACCGGGGCTACGAGTGGGACGGTTTGAACTACCAGCCGGGCATGGTATTGCTCGACGAGCAACGGCGGCTGCTCCTGATCTATCCAAAGCTCAACGAAAAGCCGGTCATTCTGCGGGCCACAGCACCGGGGCAGATCGACCAGTTTGAACAACTCGAAGTGCCGGCCGCTATTGGCAAGGCCGGGTACATGGGTGCTGGTATTTGCGAAGAGCGCCTAGTCATCGGCTATATCGGCGATCCGGCGACCTATACCTTCAAGACGGCCATGCTCGATTTGCGCACCGGCACTTGGGACGGTCCCTACGTCCTCGCGCCGGCGCAAAGGACAAAGGAGCCGTGGACGACTTGGCTCTACCCGGTCATTCAGCCAGATGAGACGGGTTATCACTTGCTGGTGAGCAATCAGCCCAACCCCAGAGCACTCTACAACCGCATCCTCTACATGCACTTGCCCTACGGCGATCCCGGTCCGGTCGCGCCCGAGGTTGTAGTCGAGATCGCGCCCGAAGGCGATTTCATAGCTTTCGGCGAGGCCATGTGGCGCGATTTAGCTGGCTACATATACGTCACCGGACAATACCAATCCCCCGGCGAGGCTAATCAACTGTTCGTCTTTGTACGAGACCCGCATACCGGCGCGTGGAGCCGCCAAGCCCTGAGCAATGCACAGGTGGCTGCGGCCTATCAAAGACCGAGTGGAAGCAGTGCCGTGTGGGTTGCCAGCACATACGGGTCCGACTTGCGGCTCTATAGATCGGACGATCGCGGGGGTAGCTGGCAGGCGGAGCCGCTGGTCGATTTGGCCAGCTACGGCCTAGTCTCCAGTTTCTTCCTCCACGGCATTTCCCCGGCCAGCGGTAGCCTGATGCCGAGCCTGCCCACTGCGGTATTCAGCGCAGGACCTCATCCCAACTACGAGTTGTGGTTCGTCCAGTTCGACATTGCCGAGTCAGAAATGGCTACCGCGGTGGAGGAGGTAGAGTCGCTGGACGCGACCGGTGCGCCGATTCTGGCCGCCAATGCGCCCAATCCCTTCAACAATTCGACCCAGATACGCTTTTGGCTGCCCGTGGCGGGGCCAGTCGATCTAGCGGTGTACAATCTCCAAGGCCAGCGCGTCGGGCAGATAAGCAAGGGCCACCGGGAGGCCGGCTGGCATACCATTGCCTGGGCAGCCGGCGATCTAGCGACCGGGGTGTACTTGTATCGCTTGCAGGCTGGCGGCGCTGAGATCGCTCACAAGTTGGCCGTGATCCGTTAGCGAGATCGGACCGCGCCTGCAGACTATTGCGCCGCCCATCCGCCCGCTATACCTTGCCCTCCATGAGTTTACGCATCGGCATCGTCGGCACGGGCGCTTTCGCCCAAGGCTTTATTATCCTCTTCAAAGCACACCCCCTCGTCGGCCAAGTCGTCCTCTGCGATTTGGACAGCGAGAAGTTGATGCACAGTGCTGCCAGACACCAAATCGCCGATACCAGCCCCTCGCTCGACGCGCTCTGCGGCTCGTCCATCGACGCCGTTTGCCTCTTCACCCAAAACTGGCTCCACGGCCCCCAAGCCGTCCAAGCCCTAGAGGCCGGCAAACACGTGTATTCAGCCGTCCCCCCTGGTATCAGCTATGCGGAAATAGAAAACCTGATCGCGGCCGCCACGCGCAGCAACAAGGTGTACATGCTCGGCGAGACCAGCTATTACTACCCCGGCGTGCTCTACTGCCGCCAGCAGCACACCCGCGGCGCGTTTGGCCAGATCGTCTATGGCCAAGCCGAGTACTACCACGACTGGGATCACGGCCTCTACGAGGTGGCCCGCTGGCGCGGCGGAGAAAACTGGCGCGAGACCGCTGGCATCCCCCCGATGTATTACCCAACCCATTCGACGAGTCAGATCATCTCCGTTACGGGTGCCTACATGACGCACGTGTCCTGCCAAGGCTTCCGCGACGAGCACACCGACGGCATCTACCAGCACAACGACTGGCAAAACCCCTTTAGCAACCAAAGCGCCCTGTACAAGATGTCCGACGGCAGCACCTGCCGCATCAACGAGTTCCGCCGCATCGGCCACCCCGGCTGCGTACAAATGATGCTCCAAGGCACCGAAGGCTGCTTTGAACAATCCGCCAGCGGTGCCCGTTGGCTGACCAAAGACCACGCCCAACAGGAGAACTTGGATCCGCTCCTCGCTTGCACCGGCCAGCCGCGCCAAGCCGACGACCCCATGGATAAAGTCACCGCGGCCGACGGCACCCACCTCGGCGCATCGGCCGTTCACCCGGTCGAGCACCTGCCGCGCGAGTTCGCCGGCCTGCCCAATGGTCACGCGGGCGCCCATCAATTTCTCGTCCACGACTTCGTCACTGCCTGTGCCATCGGCCAGCTTCCGCCCAACAACGCCTGGGATGCGGCGCGCTACATGCTCCCCGGCCTCGTCGCCCACGAGTCCGCTCTCCAAGGCGGCACCCTCATCCCCGTACCTGACTTGGGCGATCCTGAAGTGCAACGCGAAAAATCATAACAGCCCATCAGCACAACTCATCCACGGCTTAAAAGCGGCCTATTGCGCCGCCTATCCGCCCGCTGTATCTTGCCCCACCATGAATTTATGCCTCAGCATCGCCGCCCAGTGCTTTATTCCCCTCTGCAAAGCGCATCTCCTCGCATGAACAAAGTAGAAATCTCGCCACCCGAAGGCGTCTTCTCCCAGCCGTGGTCGCTAAAGAAACTCGTAGGTATGCTCGCCGTCTTCGGCCCGGCGGCCATCGTCGCCTCGGTCGCCATCGGTGCCGGCGAGACCATCGTCGTGGTGCGGGCCGGTGCTTGGGCCGGCTATGGCTTGTTGTGGATGGTCTTGCTCAGTTGCTTGGTCAAGGGCGTCTTCTTCACCTACCTGATTGGCCGCTACACAGCCGTCAGCGGCGAGCTGATCGGCCACCGCCTCGTGCGCCTGCCCGGGCCGCGCGGATGGCTGCTGTTGACCATTTTGCTTTTTGAGATGATCGGCGCACCCCTAGCTTGGGTGCCCGTCTCCAAGCCCTGCGGCGACCTCTTTCACTTCTTGCTGCGCGACATGCTGCCCGCTGGCGAGCAAGAAGTCTTCTGGGAAAACGCCATAACCTCGGCCTTTATTGCCTTCGCGTTGTTCTTTGGCATCCGCCTGTCCTTTGAACGCCTCGAAAAGCAACAACTCATCATCTGTGGAATCCTAGTCACGGGCACTATCGGCGGCACCCTCATTGTGCGTCCAGACTTTATCGCGGCGCTTGTGGGGACCTTCCGCTTTGGCGACCTGCCGCCGTTCCCGGACTGGGCACCTGCGGACACCGTCGCGCATCCGCTGCTGACGTTGGGCACCACCTTTGGCTACGTCGGCGGCTCGGTCATTGGCTACATCGCCTACGCCAACTGGGTCGGTCTGCACAAGTGGGGACTGACTGGCCACCAAGATATCGAGGCCATCCGCGACCGCGCCTCCCGCAGCGAGAGCATCGACTACCTACCCGACGATCCCCAGCAAATCCACCACTTGCGGCAACGCGTGTCTCCGCTGCGCTGGGACGTGGGGCTGGGAGCGCTGGTCCTCTTTATCGTCACTGGGGCCTTTATGATCTCCGGGGCGGCCGTGCTCTTCCCGCTCGAAACCCGCTTTGAAGGCTGGAACTTGCTGACGCACCAAGCCCACGTCTGGCGGCAGATTCATCCGAGCTTGGTGTGGATTTACTACGTCTGCATCCTCGCCGCGCTGTGGGGCACCCTGCAAGCCCTGCCCGAAATCTACGCCCGCGTGGCGCAAGAGTTTCTCGCCGCCCGCTGGCCCAACCGCACTTGGGAATACCAGGCGATCAAGCGCGTCATCTGTCTCTACATCTTCGCCACCACCATGCTCATCGTCTGGAACAACATCCCCTTCGACATCCTGACCCAAATAGCCGGCTTCCTCATCGCCAATCTGGCCATTGCCATAATGATGGTGGCAGCCATCTACCTCAACTTCAAGTTGCCCGCCTCCTACCGCACCCGCGCATGGGTCCTCATTGGCGCAGTGCTCTCAACCCTAGTCCTGATCGCCTCGTCCGCCGTCAGCGGTTGGGGCTTGTTGGGCAAACTCAGCGGCTAACTCGCACCCCGGCCCAAGCGGCAATCTTCGGCGGCGAGCCACTCAGCATACGGGCGCGGCATAGGGGTGGGCAGGCCTAAGCCGTGTTCCTCGCGCCAGCGCAAGAGCGGGTGGTCGCGGTCTGCTTGCGGCAAATCCACGCGCTGACCACGGGCACCTGACTCAAAAATCCCCATCAATATCTCTAGCACGTGGAGACCGGCCGCGCCCGAGCACTCGTGCGCACGGCCCTCGTCGAGTGCCTGCACGTACTCGTCGGCGAACTGGTAGTCCTCCACAGCCGCCGGACCCGCCGGGTCGTAGTGCTCGGGCACTATGGGATCGAGCGGCTGCCACTCGACTTGGCCGGGGGCAAAGTGCGGCGTGGACAAAGACCACGGGGCACCGCTCTTCCAGTAGAGCCGCCCCTCGGTGCCGTAGAGCTCAATCATATAGGCCGTTGAATCCACCTTGGGAAAGCGGTGTTGCAAGAGCGTGCCCGAAATCCCGCATTCAAAGGCGAGGGCTACCGTCACGTGCTCGCCGGCAATGTAGCCCATGCCGCTCGGCGACGGCACCACATCCTCGGGCGTGATCGGGCGGCCATCGGTCAGGGCCACGGCTTGGACGCTCCGCACCGGCCCGGCCACGCCGAGCATGGCGTTGAGCGAGTGCGTGGCGATTTTCATCAGGCCGTAACCTCCATAGTAGCCCTTGCCGCTGCCCTGGACATAGCGCAAGTCGCCGATCCGGCCCTCGGCAATCGCCGCTTTGACCGCTTGCAGTGCGCCGCCGCTGCGCCCTTGGTGATGCACGGCCACTTGCACCCCTTGCTCCGCGGCTTTGGCCAACACCGCGTCGGCCTCGGCCAAGGTCGTGCAGATCGGCTTTTCAATGTCGATGTGGACTCCGTGCTCTAGCACCCGCATGGCGAGCGGATAGTGGAACTCGGTGCCCGTGGGAATGGCGACGATGTCCGGAGCCTCGGCTTCGATCATCCGGTCGAGATCGTCGTAGCGGGCCACAACCCCCAACTCGTCGCCGAGGGCCGCCAGCCGCTCGGGCACGAGGTCGCACAGAGCCACAACCTCAGTGCGGGGATGCTGGTGATACGCGCGGCCTGCGGCCGTGCCGCGGCCGCGGCAGCCCAAAATAGCGACTCGGTATTGTTGCATGGTGCAATCTCCTTGCGACGCCAATGCGGGCGTCATTTGCCATCGATTAGCTCGGCTTTTTTCCAATACGCAGCAAAGTGCTGGCGCAACCATGTCAGCGGCGCAAAGCGCAGCGCATTAAAGCCTCCCCAAGACCAGCGCAGCGGCCACTCTTTCCGGTCGGTGAGCCGTTGGAATAGCTGTTTCCGCTCTGCGCCCGCCAACTCCACCTCGGCACTGAGCCACGCCAATTCGCGATCGTACGTTCCCTCCATGAGCATGCGGGCGTGCCGTGCGACCTTTTCCGGCTCCAGCACCGCCACCCGCGGACACACCATACCGGCCTCGCGCCGCACAAAGGCGCGAATTTGCGCCAACGGCAAATCGCCCTGATGAGCAATAGCTTGGCGGGCAATCGAGACCGGATTCATCGCCCCATACGTGCGGCAGATCAGCGGGCGCACCGGATAGATGGTACAGCTATGGTCCGCGCCTAAAAAGGGGCAGCGGCGCGGCCGCTCCTCGGTAAAGCTCAGCAACTCTTGGCGACGCTGCCGGGAAAAGTGCTGCTCCACATAGGCGACGATGTGGACGTATTCGACTCGGTAGAGCGGGAACATGGTAGCATAGTAGTTGTCGAACTCCTCGTCCGCAAGCCAGCAGCAATCGCCCGTACCTGCGCACCGCGTCGCCGGAACTTGATCGTATAGCACCTCTAGATCGCGCATACATCCTCCCGTGTAAGCTAGCGCACCTTTGCGATCAACGCCGCGGCCCGCTGTCGTATCAGCGGCTCGCTCGTCGGCGCGATCATCTGCACGCTCGGATAGAACTTGTAGGCCAAGTCGATCTCGTAGCCGCCGTGCGCATACTCGTCGGCCGTGGGCACGTAGCCAATGCAGCCATTGGCAAAGCCGCACAAGACGGCTGGCCCATGCGCGGCCTCCAAGTCGAGCTGATAGCGGGCGAAGAGCTCCCCTTCCATCCCCAAAAGCACCAACTCACCGAGAGCCAACGCCTGCATCTCAAAGGGCTGCACCCGAGTGCGCTCCGCGCCTGCCCGCACCCATTTGCGCAGGGCCACAGCCCATTCGAGCTGGGCCTTGGCCCCCTCGCCGCCCTGCGCCAGACGCGCCCGCAGGTGCGCTTTGAGTTGCTCGACTTCGGTACGCCAGCGCGGCGGCGGGGGTCGCAGCGGCAAGTCCAAGTGCTCGTGCGCCCAGCTTATCGCGGAAACCTCCAAAGGCGCGGCCGCAGACCGCCCCTCCAGCACGCCCCGACCCAACTCCTGCCCCAAGCACTCCACATCGGCAAACGAGCCATTGGCGAGCCGCGGATTGATGTCGCCACAGGCCCCATTCACAAACAGAGCCGGCCCTCTGGTCGCAGCCTCAATGCAGCGGGCCGCCGCCCCAGGGAAGTCGGCACTGATTTGGTGGTTGTCGCGGCCCAAAACCACTGGATGGCAAGCGCAGCTAAAAAGCGTGGCTTCCGTCCCGCACTCGGCGACAAAGCGCAACACGTGCGCGTAGGGCACAACCGGGCCTTTGACGCTCTGCGGGCGGCGGTTGCGGCCTATCTGCACTTGGGGACGCGCATAGTACAAGCGGCCCGGTCGGCTAGCGGCGGCCGCAGCTACCACCACCTCCACCACGGCGGCCGCAACCTGCTCCAAGTAGCGGCTGTCGATGCGACCCATGCCCCGGAAGGGAAAGGTCAGCGGGCCGGAGTGGGTGTGGGAGGCGCAGACCATGATGGCCGCGCCCTCAATACCAGTGGCGCACCCTATCTTCTCCCGAATCTCCCGCACAACATCCGCGTCCAACCCCACCAAATCGACGGCGACAAGGGCGACCTGCGCTGCACCTCGGCCACAGACGAGGGCCTTGGCCATGAGGCGGTCGCGGATGTGTGTGGCCCCAGATCGCCGCCCCCAGTACCCGCCCATTGCGATGCCGACCGGCGGCGTGATGTCGGCGGCCGCCATGCCAAAGTGCAAGGTCACTGCTGAGGCCCCTCTCTCCAATTGGCCGGTAGGACGACGAGCGGGGTGCCCCGGCCGCAGGCATTGTACAGCGCACGCAAATCATCAGCCCCAATTTGCAGGTCCATAGCACCTCGACGATGCCACGCCGGGCTGGCGTAGAGCAGCAGCCCGCTCGCAAAATACAAGGCAGTGGCCGCCGACGCATCGGCAACCAAGTTCTGCTCCCAGTCAAACGGGCTAGGCACCAAGCCGCGCCAAGGATTGCTGGGTCGATAGCGTCGCAACCGGGCCGCGAGCGAGTCTTGCACCGGCGGCTGCTCTCCGAGGGAATCGGCCGCGAGCGGTACGCGCCGCAAGAGCGCCCTTCCGTGCATCAGCCGCAGATCGGCCGCGCCCCGATCCACCAGCAAGTACGGCGCATCCGCTTCTATGGCCTGCAACCAAGCCCGCAGCGCGGCGTTGACATAGGCCAAGTCCTCGGCCGACGCCGCGCTCGCGCCGCACACAAAGGCCCAGAACAACGCTAGGTGCTTCATTAGTAGATAAAGACCGGCCAGCCGATTTCGACAGCTTCGTACAGGTACTTTAGGTCCTCGCTGCCCACCCGGACGCAGCCGTGGGTTATGCTCTTGCCCAAGTTGATTTCAAAGAGCGTGCCGTGGATCATAAAATCTTTGAGGAAATACAATGCGTACGCGCCCAAGACCCCGCGTTGGAATCGCCGCGGGTCCTCGGCGAAAATGGGAATCTCTTCGTCGTTTTCGATAAAGTACCAAGTCGGCCGCGTCCACAGGGGATCGGCAACTTTGCGGCGGATGGCGAAGCGGCCCTTGGGCGTGTCGAAGGTCCAGCGATGCCATCGCTTGGCCCCTTCGAGCTTGCGGCCGCTGCCCGTTGCACAAGCGGCTTGGCGCAACACCTGCTCCCCGTCGCGCAGCACGATTAGATTGTCTTGGGTATTGATGACGATGTAGGGAGTAGCTAAACCGTGGCGCTCAACGGCTTGCACCAGTTGCTGGTGCTCTAGCGAGAGCGCAGACGCTGCGGCGGCGGGCGGCCCCCACAGCAGCGCACAAAAAAACAAAGCGACCGGGAGGAACTCCCGGCCGCCTGTGATTGAAGCTTGCAAGAGTGTGCGCTTAGAAGCGCTCGTACCAAGGGCGCATCTTCTCGACCAGCGCGTGGTATTTATCTACGGCCACTATCACGCCGTCGGCGACCTCGGTGGCCCTTTGATCCGCGCTTCCGGCGAGGGACTCAGCTTCGGAGAAATTCTCGCTGTCCAATGCGGCTTCGGCCGCGTCCATGTCGGCTTCGGCCGCACTTAACTCGGCTTGCAGAGCCTCAATGTCGGCTTCCGTGCCCTTGCCGGACGGCGCTTCCTCTAGGCTGGTATATGCGGCGGTGATCGCGTCGTGAGCCGCGGCAATCACGGCTTCGGCCGACTCCCGCTGGCGTTTCTTTTCGGCGTGCGCAGCCGACTCGGCCTGCGTGGACTTGCTTTTGGCATCGGCGATTTGCGCCCGCGCCTGCTCAAAGTCCTTGAAGAGGAAAAAGCGCTCGTCTTCGGTTTTGGTCGTTGCTTCAGCTTCGCTGTACGCGCGCTGCGCGGCCGAGTACTCGTTTGCGGCAAAGCGCTCGGCGTCGGCGTCCCGGGCCGCGTCCAGCGCTTGCTTAGCCGCACCGAGCTCCGCTGTGGGGGGATCGTCACAGCCCGCCAAAACCGCGACGGCGACAAACAGCGATATTGCCCGCATTTTCATGGTCCACCTTCCTGAGTTTGAACGTTCTGTGCTTCCCTATATAATCAGACAATCTAAAGGGAAGTAGAGGGGATTGTCAAGCGCAAATCAGGGCGTGGCAGCGCGGCTGCGCACCCTTCAGAATTTCGCATTTTCGTCGTCCGGCGCAAAATCATCGTATTCTTCCCCAGGCACTTCGTAAATCCACCCACAATTTGGACACAAGGGATATTCCGCGTCCTCCCGGCGAGCTTGGCACTGGGGGCAGCGCTGACCAAAGGGCGACCAGAACTTCAGCACCACCACGACCAGCAGCAATATGGCCAACAAGGTGTAGAGCATCTGCAACCTCAGCGGCCCCGCTTGGCGGCTTGGAGCTTGCGCAATTGACGCCGGCGACCCCAGCGGCTGCGCTTGATGCGCCGGCCCAACGGCAGCCGTAGTGGCCCGTCGGCGACTAGTTCATCGAGCACTTGATTGAGCTGGTCTGGCCGATTGGTGATGATCCCCTGCACCCCCATCGTCGCCAAGTCGCGCATGGCAATATCCTCGTCAACGGTCCAAGCCCAGACCGCAATGCCCCGCTGGCGCATCTCTTCGAGGAAGGGCGGGGTCAGCGCCGCGTACCACATCGCCAGCGCGTTGGCCCCCACTTGCAGCACTTGGCGCACGAGGCGGCGCGCACGCCCCCGCGAGGGCGGGGTCGGCAACTGACCGACCAACAGCGCAGTGGGCAGGGTCGGCGCGAGCAAATTGAGCCGCCGGATAGTTTGCGGATTGAACGCCTGCACCACGACGCGCTCGGTCGCACTCGCCGCTTCAATCACCTGTAGGACGCGCTCGGCAATGCCGGCGGCCTTGATCTCTATCAGCACGAGGGCTTGGTTCCGCGCCAAGTCGAGCACGTCTTCGAGCAGGGGTACGCGTTCGCCGGCAAAATCTGCGCTAAACCAGCGGCCCGCATCGAATTGACGCACTTCCTCGCCCAAGAGGTCGGCGACTAATCCGGTGCCGTTAGTGGTCCGGTCGAGCGCCGCGTCGTGCAGGACCACGATCTGGCCGTCGCGGGTGGCACGGACATCGATTTCGAGCATATCGACGCCGATCTGGAGTGCCTTTTCGCAAGCGGCCAACGTGTTTTCGGGTGCCAGCCCCGGACCGGAGGCGCCGCGGTGGGCAATGCGCAGGGGGGTGATCATCTCAAGCACCGAATTTGTCGAGCCGACGCGCGTGGGCCAACGCGAGAGCCATCAAGCTGGTCGCCGGCGCGATTCCGAGGCTGCCGGTGCGGCAACCGCGCTCGGAAAATTCATCCGCCGCATCGGCCAACGCCCAGCGGCTGACTATGACCGTGGGCACGGGGTGCCAACTGTGGCTGCGCATAATCGCCGGGGTCGAGTGGTCGCCGGTGACGATGAGCACCTCGGGCTGCAGGGCGAGCAACCTCGGAATATAGGCGTCTAATTCCTCTAGTAACCGCACCTTCAGGTCGAAATCGCCGTCCTCGCCGGCGCTGTCGGTCTTTTTTGCGTGGACGTAGAAAAAGTCGTAGTCCGCGTAGCGGCTTTCGAGCAAGGCGAACTCGGATTCAAGGTCCCAGCCGACCACTTCCACATCCATGCCCACGGCCCCGGCTACGCCGCGGTACATGGGATACCCGGCGATGCCCAGCGCCTTCAGCCCGTACGCCTCATCCATGGACATCAGCTCTGGGTAGCGACCAAATCCCCTCAGCAGCACCATGTTGGCAGGATGCTCGTCGGCGAGCAAGGCGGCGGCTTGCTCTAAAAAGGCATTGGCCACTTCGACCGTGCGCTCGGCACCCGGCGCGAGTGCCGTCAGCGACTTGGGCGGCACGCCTGTCACCTGTGGGTCCGAATCCGAGACTTGGTCGCCCAAGCCCGCACCGCGCAACACCACGCCAGCGCGGTACTCCATCTCAGCGGCGACTTGCACCTCCACGCCGGGCACGGCGACCGCTCTTAGCACTTCGCAGAGCTGGCGGCCTTTTTCCGTGGAGATGCGACCGGCGCGGCGGTCACACACCCGGCCCGCCGCATCCACCGTGCAAAAATTGAGGCGCACCGCCACGTCGCCGCGGGCGAAGTCCAGCCCCAAGCCAAGAGCCGAAAGGGCGCCGCGACCAATTTGATTCTGCCAAGGATCGTAGCCAAAGAGAGCTAAGTGGGCCGGGCCGCTACCCGGGGTAAAGCCAGCCCCTAACGGCGAAAGCAGGCCGCAGGTGCCCCCTTTGGCCAGCGCGTCTAAGTTGGGCAACTGGGCCGTCTCCAACTCGGACTTACCCGTGGTGGGATGGGGCAACCCGCCCAAGCCATCGACGACCAACAAGACGATTTTGGCGTCGCTGTCCCGGATGCACAATTCCTTGGTGTATTGGGAACTTATCACGGTTTTTAAAAGTGGTTGGTGGTTTAGTGATTGGTGATCGCCGGCTCCTGCAAGTACAAGTCCTTGAGCACCATCTGCACGGCACCGTTGCCAGTATAGGTGTCTGCTTCCAACTCGAAAGCCGCGCTCAGTCGGTCGCCCGGCCGTACTTGGTCGGCGAGGTCTTTTTGGTTCCACCACAGCGCCGCACAGCGGCGACCACCCACCTCCAATTCGGCCTTGAAGTGGCGGCCGGAACCGATTTGCCGCGCCCCAATAACCCGACAGCCCTCTAGGGCAAAAACCGGCCGTCGGTGGCCGTTGCCAAAAGGCTCTAGCGCGGCGAGTTGTTCCACCGTGCCCAACGTCAAATCGGCCGGTTTGAGCATCAGGTCAATGTCCAATACAGGTTGCAGAGCCTCGGGGCTAATGCGGGCGTTGGCATGGTCTATCAGCGCGAGGCGAAAGCGCTCAAAGGCATCGGCTTCAAGCGAAAAACCAGCGGCCGCCGGATGGCCGCCATGCGTCTGCAAATGCTCTTCGCAGGCGTGGATTCCTTCGCTGATGTCGTAGCCTCGGATGCTGCGGGCCGAACCTACGCAGAGGCCGTGGTTGCCGCCTTGGGTACACACGACTGCCGGGCGGGCGTATTTTTCGCACAACTTGCTGGCCAACAGGCCGACGATCCCCACGTTCCACTCGCCCAGCACTACGATGATGTGGTCCTCCACATCCTCCTCCGGGCCGACCTGTTCCTCGACCTCCTGTATGCCCTCGCGCTGCCAAGCCTGCCGCTGAGAGTTGAGCCGGTTGAGTTCGTCGGCCAACTGCGCGGCCTCCCCCTCGTTTGTAGAGCGCAAAAGCCGCAGCGCTATATCGGGCGTCTTCAAACGACCAGCGACATTGATCCGCGGCCCCAAGCGAAAACCCAAGCTGGCGGCATCGAGGAGCTGATCTCGAGAGTTGGACACCTTCTTGAGCGTACGCAGCCCAAGGCGCTGGGTCTGCTGGAGGATCTGCAAGCCGCGCTGGATGAACAGGCGATTTTCCCCCAGCACGGGCACGAGATCGGCCACCGTCCCCAAGGCTACTAGATCGAGCAATTCATTGAGATAGCGGCGGCGCTCCTCGCCGGCGAGAAAGGCGGCGCTGAGGGCCTGCACCAGCTTGAAGGTGACGCCAACGCCGGCCAAGTCTTTGAAGGGATACGCGCAATCGCGGCGATTGGGGTTGACGATGGCAAGAGCGTGCGGTAGTTCGGCGAGCTGTTGGTGATGATCTACGACGACGACCTCCACGCCGCGCGCCTCGGCCAACTCTAGGGCTTCGTAAGCCGAGATTCCATTGTCAACCGTGACGATGAGGTGCGCGCCCTTTGCCATGGCGCACTCGACCCCAGGCGGCTTTAGGCCGTATCCGTCCTTGTGGCGATCGGGCAAGAGGCAGTCGCAGTCGGCACCCACGCGCTCGAGAAAATCCATCAGCACGGCGGTACTACAAACCCCATCGACGTCGTAATCGCCGTACACGACGATCTTTTCGCCGGCGCGCACGGCGCGTTCTAGGCGCACAACCGCAGTGCTCATGTCCTGCATTTGCTCGGGCGGATGCAGGACTTCAGGACCGACTTGCAGCTCGGCGCGGGTCAGGCCGCGGCCGGCGAGCAGGTCATCGATTAAACTATCGTATGGATCGTTGCGGCGGACATTCCAGACGAGATAACGGCGCATAAGTATCTTCAATAGTCCATAATTACTTGGCAGTTGGTCTAACGCAGCTTAGACAATAATATCAAACGCGTCAAACGCGACAAAACCCGGTCAAGGAGGGGCCGGTGCGCTTGCCTAGACGCTAGCGTTGCGTACATTTACTCGCTGTATTTTTTGAACTTAACCACTCGGAGAAAAGGCATGTTTCTCTGCTATATAGCCCTCCTCGGTGCCATCGCGTTGCCTCGCCTCGCGGCGGCTGGCGCCAATGCAGATGCCGAAATTTTCATTGGCGAAGAAGGCCCCTTTTGCGGGTTTGCCGCCAATAGCACCGTGGAGTTCAGCGTCTCGGCGCGCAACATGAGCGACGTGCGCCAAGTCAAATTTGAACTTAGCTGGGAACCAGCCAACGCTATCGCCGCGATCAAGGGCGCGCTAGGCGAGACAGCGCGGGCCAATTCCTTTGTCTCCCCAGGGCTGCCGCAGATAAGAGGCCAAACCGCTCAATGGGGCATCGCGACCCTCGGCGGTGCAGGGATAGCCGGCGAGGGCCATCTCGCCAGCCTGACTTTCACCTTGGCCGACTCTATCAGCCCCACCACACCCCTAGACATCTACCTCGATGTGGTGTCGCTCGGGCCTTCCTTTGACGAGCGCGACGACATCCACCCCCAAGTTGCGTTCTTGCGCAATTACTGCGATGCCGAGGGCCAAGGGTTGCCGGATGGCATCTTCTTTCGCTCGGTCGGGCAACACCCCTCCTTTTCTGCCGTCGGCAGCGGCAGCGTAGCCGACAGCAGTGCTGGCGAAATCCTCGTGTCTGCGCGCCTCTTGCAAGCTGGATACTTACGCCCTAACGCGTCTTTTACTTGGGACATTGCCAATCCCGGAGCAGGGCCGGCATACGCGCTCGTCAACGACGAGGTCATCCCCATACCGGCCGGCGCAGCCCAGCAGATAACGACCACTAGCGACGAGCGCGGTCAGACTTATCTACTCCTCGACGCCGAACAGGCAACCACGCTCGTTTTCAATACCTGCGCCGAAGGCTCGTGTGCAGAAAGCCAAGTAGTATGGGGGGACGCTGCCACGTCCATCTCAGAGCCGTCTGGATTCGCTCTGCCGCACGAACCCATCCTCGCGCCGAATTACCCTAATCCCTTTAACGCCGGCACCTCTATCCCCTTCGCCATCCCCGAGGGAGGGCCTCAGTTTGCCCAAATCGACATCTTCAACCTAATGGGTCAAAAGGTGGCCACGCCTTTTGCGGCAGACACACTCCCGGGGTATCATGTGGTTCACTGGGACAGCCAGTCGGCAACCGGCGCACCCGCGGCCAGCGGCCTGTACATCTATCGGCTGCGGACGGATTCGGCCGAGCTACACTCCGCCATGCTCCTCTTGCGCTGAGCCGTGCGTCCTCCCGACTCAGCCCGCCTTGCAGCGGTACACCTCCTCCGCGACCTAGAGCAGCAAGCTCGACCTTTCGACGAACTGCTCCAAGCTCTCGACGCACGCTTGCCGACCAACCGCGACGTGCGCTTCGCCCGCCAGCTAGTCCTCGGTGTGGTGCGGTGGCAGAAGCGACTCGATTGGATCATCGCCCCCTGTTGTGTGCGTCCGGTCGCCCAACTCTCGCCTTGGGCTCGCCACATTTTGCGCCTCGGCACCTATCAGCTCTTCTGGCTCGACCGCGTGCCCCAGTCCGCAGCCGTCCATACCTCAGTGGAGCTAGCCAAGCACTTGACCCACCGCGGCATTGCCTCCCTAGTCAATGCCGTGCTCCGCAACTTGCTGCGGCAACGCGCACAGGTTCGCTACCCAGATCAGCAGCAGACCCCGACTCATTACCTAGCGGTGTACCACTCCCATCCCGAATGGTTGGTCGATCGCTGGGTCAGCCGCTGGGGCCGCGAAATCGCCGAACACTTGCTCCT
The DNA here is from genome assembly GCA_965200315.1 of Candidatus Latescibacterota bacterium. GTDB lineage: Bacteria > Latescibacterota > UBA2968 > UBA8231 > UBA8231. The sequence goes on along the minus strand of OZ241362.1, from coordinate 4,910,313 downwards.
AACCAACAACCAGCCCGCCCCGCTCAACATCTACCTCAATCCGCTGCGCGCCAACCGCGAAACTCTCGCCGAACTCAATCTAGTCCCAATCGAGGCGAGGCCGGGCTTTTATCGAGCAACAAACGGCGCGGCCCTCTTTGCCTCACGCGCATATCAGCAGGGGCAGTTTCAAGTCCAAGATCCCAACGCCGGCTTGGCCGTGGCCCTGCTCGACCCCCAGCCGGGCGAACGCCTGCTCGACCTGTGCAGCGCACCCGGCGGCAAAGCCGGGCAAGCGGCCATGGCGATGGCTGACCGCGGCTGGGTCGTAGCGGCCGACATTTCGCTGCCGCGCCTGAAGCGGGTGCGCGAAAACGCCCGACGCCTGCGCCTACAGGCCATCCGCCCCGTGGCCCGCGACGGCACAACTCCTGGGTGCGGTGCCTTCGATCGCGTCCTCGCCGATGTGCCCTGTAGCTCCACTGGCGTACTCGGACGGCGACCAGACGCCCGCTGGCGTCGCCAGCCCACCGAATTGGCAGCATTGACCGCGCGCCAACAGGTGCTCATCCAACGCGCTTACGAGCACCTGCGGCCCGGCGGTGTCTTGGTGTATAGCACCTGTAGCTTGGAAGCGGAGGAAAACGAAGCCATTGTCGAGCGCTTCTTAAAGCAAACCCCGACCGCGCAGCTAGAGTGCGCCGATGCTCACTTTCCCGCCCAGCCTTGGGCTGGTCGCTACGTCCTGACCATACCGGGCCGACACGCCGGCGACGGCAGTTTTGCCGCACGCATCCGCAAGGCCGCATCGTGAAAAGCTTTCTCCGCCAATTGTTCCTGCTCGCGACGGGCGCGTTCCTCGCCGGTATCATCGCCCTCATCCTGCTCGACGAGGTCATCATGCCGCACCTAGTCGACACGCCCAGCGTTCAAGTACCCAATCTCCAGGGCCTTTTCGCGTCCGCGGCATCGGCCCGACTCAAAGAAGCAGGACTGAAAGCGACCATCGGCGATTCGCTACACCACGAAACCGTTCCCGCCGACGAGGTCCTCGATCAAAATCCAAGTGTTGGTCAATTAGTCAAAAAGGGGCGACGCATCGTCTTGACCGTGAGCAAAGGGCCGCGCTACTACGAGGTCCCCGATGTGCGCCGCGTTAGCCTCCGCGAGGCTCGCCTACAGCTAGAGGGGAACCAGCTAAAGATCGGCCAAATCTTCTACCGCTCTTCAGAAACCCTCCCCGCGGGCGCTGTCGTCGGGCAGTCGCCTCCCCCCGGTGCTCAGCTCGCTCTCGATAGTGAGGTTGACCTCCAAGTCAGCAACGGCCCCCCCACGGCCCTCAAGCGCGTCCCGAATCTAATCGGCCTGTCTATCAGAGCAGCGGAGGACACCCTGCGCAAATACGAATTGCGCATCGGCCACATCGCCAAGCGCATCGACGAGCAAAAGCGCGGCGGCACGGTCCTAGCGCAAGAGCCTACGAGTGAGCAGCGCATCTCGCGCCACAGCCGCATCGACCTCGTCGTCAGCGCCGCGCCCCCCCCAAAGCCAGAGACCTTTGACAATTGGGAAGAACCATGAACGCCACGCGCATCGGCCCTTCCCTGTTGGCCGCCGACTTTGCCCGCCTAGCCGAGGACATCGACCGCGTCGAGCGCGGCGGGGCCGATTTTCTCCATCTCGACGTAATGGACGGGCACTTCGTCCCCAACATCAGCTTTGGGCTGCCGGTCGTGGCGGCCGTGCGCCAAACCACCCACCTCGAACTCAATACGCACCTGATGTTGCAAGATCCCTTGCCCTTTATCGGCCCCTTCAAAGAGGCGGGCGCGGACTCGCTCGTGGTCCACTTAGAACTCGAGTCCGACCTTCGAGCCGTACTCGACGCCATTCGCCAGCACGATCTCCAGTGCGGCCTCGCGGTCAATCCAAACACGCCCGTCTCCGCCCTCTACCCCTATCTCGACGAGCTCGATTCGGCCTTGATTATGTCCGTGGATCCCGGATTTGGCGGCCAAGCCTTCCAGCCCACCGCCCTCGACAAAATCCGCGACCTGTGCGCGGAAATCGAGCGCCGAGGACTAGCAGTACCCGTCGGCATCGACGGCGGAGTCCATCCCGGCAACGCAGCCGCTTGCCGACAAGCCGGTGCCCAGAGCTTAGTGGCCGGCTCAGCCGTCTTCGGTGCTCAAGACCCAGCCCGCATTATCGCCGACCTGCGTGGCTAACCTACCTCTGTTGCTATATCTATATATTAATTTATATTTTAGCTTCTTTGTCGCACTCTACCACTCGACGCATCAGCCCATGTTTGACCGACTTAGCGAACGCTTTGACGACCTTTTCCGCTCTCTTCGCGGGCAGGGGCGCATCACCGAGCGCAATATCGACGATACCCTGCGCCAGATTCGCCGCTCGCTGCTCGAAGCCGACGTCAACTTTAAGGTCGCTAGGGGCTTTATTCAGCGGGTCAAAGAGCAGGCCCTCGGCCAAGACGTCCTCAAGAGCCTGACCCCGGGCCAGCAGCTAGTCAAAATCGTCCACAACGAGCTCATCGCCCTGCTCGGAGGCAGCAACAGCCCGCCCAACCTCGCCGAGCCCCCCCCCACCGTCGTCATGCTCGTCGGCCTCCAAGGCTGTGGCAAGACGACTATGGCCGCCAAGCTAGCCCGCCAGTTCAAGGAAAGAGGTCGGCCGCCGCTGTTGATCGCCGCCGACGTGTATCGCCCGGCCGCCATAGCCCAGCTCCAATCGCTGGGAGCCTCTATCGACGTGCCCGTCTTTAGCCAGCCGGCAGGCGTTGATCCAGTCGCCATCTGCCGCCGCGGCATCGACCAAGCCCGCCAGACTCACCGCAGCGTCGCGCTCATAGACACGGCGGGCCGCCTGAGCATCGACGAAGAGATGATGGACGAACTAGATCGCATCCAACAGGCCGTCGAGCCGCACGAGATTCTCTTTGTCGCCGACAGCCTGCAGGGCCAAGACGCCGTGGAAACCGCCACCCGCTTTAACCAGCGTCTCGCGTTTACCGGCTGTGCCCTGACCAAGCTCGACAGCGACGCCCGCGGCGGGGCCGCGCTGTCGATCCGCGCCGTCACTGGCCGGCCGATCAAATTCGTCGGCACCGGCGAGAAAATCGAAGACCTAGAGTCCTTTCACCCCGATCGCATGGCCTCGCGCATCCTCGGCATGGGCGACATTGTCTCGCTCGTGGAAAGGGCCGAGCAGGCCATGGAGCGCGACAAGGCCAAACAGCTAGAAGAAAAGTTCCGCCGGGCCTCTTTCACTTTTGAGGATTTTCTCTCGCAGTTGCAAGCGGTGCGCCGCATGGGGCCACTCGACCAGCTCATGGGCATGATTCCCGGGGCCGGCAAGGCCGCCAAGAACATGCAGCTCGACGATAGCGCCTTCACCCAAGTCGAGGCCATCATCAACTCCATGACCCGCCAAGAGCGAGTCCAACCCAAAATCCTCAACGGCAGCCGCCGCAAGCGCATCGCCCGCGGCAGCGGCACGACCATCCAAGAGGTGAACCAACTAGTCAAACAATTTCAGATGATGCAGAAAATGCTCAGGCAGATGGGCCGCGCCAAAGGCGGCCGCGCCAAAATGAGAATGCCCCTCGTGGGCTAGGCATCCTTCGCCAAGGAGAATAGCATTGGTCAAACTTCGCCTTAAGAGAATAGGCAAACGCAAACAGCCTTACTACCGGATCGTCGCCACCCACGCCAGCGTTGCCCGCAACGGCCGCGCCATCGCAGAGGTGGGCCTCTACGACCCCATGCACGCGACAGTCAAAATCCACGAAGAGCGGGCCATAGAGTGGCTCAACAATGGCGCACAGATGAGCGAGACCGTAGCCGACCTCTTCCACAGCCAAGGAGTTTTGGCTCGCTGGAAGGGCCTAGAGGGCCGGGTGCGCGACGACGCCCTCACCAGCGACAAGCCCAAGCGCCGGCGCAAGAAAGCAGCCGCTACGCCAGTCCAACCGGCTGCAGCGGACGAGCAAGAGGAAGCGTAGAGGGCCAACGCATGGCCGGGCGCGTCGCCGTAGCCTATATCTCCCGCCCGTGGGGACTGCGCGGCGAAGTTCGGGCTCAAGCCTTGACGCACCGCGTCGAGCGCTTCAGCGACCTGCGGGACGTCGTCCTCCAATGCGCGGGCCGCCCCGACCAACCGCTCAAACTCGAGCGCTGGCGCACAGATGCCAAGAGCTTGTTGCTCAAATTCGCTGGCATCGACTCGCCCGAACAGGCGCGTTCAATCTTGGCCGGGGGCTATGTCACCATCGCCCCAGATCAGCGCGATCCCCTACCGGAAGGCATGCACTACATCGACGACCTAGTGGATTGCGCGGTCGTCAATTCGGCAGGAGAGCCATTGGGCCACATCGTCGATGTCTTATCCATGCCGACCACAGACGCCTACGTGGTTCGCGGCGATAAAGGCGAAGCCCTCGTACCAGCCGTCGGCGACTTTGTCGTAGAAATCGCGCCGGGGCGGGTCGTCGTGCGGGCCATTGAAGAGCTATTCAAACCATGAGAATAGACATCGTAACCCTCTTTCCGGATTTCTTTGCCTCACCGTTGGCAACCAGCATGATGGCCCGCGCCATCGCCCGGGGCTTGTTGACCGTTGAGAGCCACGACCCGCGCGATTGTGCAACCGACAAACACCGCACCGTGGATGACGCGCCTTACGGCGGCGGCGGCGGCATGGTCCTCAAGCCCGAGCCCGTGTACCAGCTTTGGCAAGAGCGGGGCCTAGCAGCCGGCCGCTGCATTTACCTAACGGCCGACGGCCAGCCACTCAACCAAGCGCTCGCCGTCGAGTTGGCGCTCGAGGAGCAGTTGGTGTTGTTGTGCGGGCATTACAAAGGAGTAGATGAGCGGATCCGCACCGGGCTTATCGACCGTGAAATTTCAATCGGCGACTACGTGCTCACCGGCGGCGAGCCGGCCGCCCTCGTCCTCATCGACGCGGTGGTGCGGCTCATACCCAACGTTTTGGGCAACTTTTCTTCGGCCTTGGACGACTCGTTCCAAGAGGTCGTTCTCGATTGTCCTTGGTACACGCGGCCGGTTGAATTTCGCGGCCAGCGCGTCCCGGATGCGTTGCTTTCGGGCGATCACGCACGCATAGAGCACTGGCGGCGACGCCAAGCCCTGCGGCGCACGTTTGCGCGCCGCCCCGACTTGCTGCAACAGCTCGAACTCGACGAAGAAGAACAACAGCTCATCGCCACTTGGCACGAGCAAGGGCTGGAAGAAGCCCCGTAACAAAAGGTGATACAATGGACGCAAGTATCCTGCGCGAACTAACCTCGGACCAACTCAAAACCGATCTTCCCGAATTCGGCGCGGGCGACACCGTGCGCATCCACGTGCGGGTCATCGAGGGCGACAAGGAGCGCACCCAAATCTTTGAAGGAACCGTCATCCAACGCAGAGGCAGCGGTATCCAAGAGACTTTTACCGTGCGCAAGATCTCTCAGGGCATCGCCATCGAGCGCATCTTTCCCATGCACTCGCCGCGCATCGCCAAGATCGAGCGCCTGCGCGAAGGCCGGGTGCGCCGCGCCCGCCTCTTTTACCTGCGCGGTCGCAAAGGCCGCGCCGCTCGCATCCGCGAAAAGCGGGCGCGCTGAGCCGAGGCTGCGCCATGGCCCCACGCGGAGACCTGCCTTTTACGCGCAAAAACTGGTACTTGGCCATAGCCGGCTTAGCCGTGATCGTGCTCGGCTATGTGTTTTTGCGCATCCCGCCAGCCGAGGGTTTCTTATCCCTCACCCTAGCGCCGGTACTCCTAGTGGTCGGCTACTGCGTGCTCATTCCCTTGGCAATTTTGATCCGGGACCCGTCAGTCGGCCAAGAAGACGAGGACCAGACATGACCAGTGCCCAACCCATCGTGGACGACGGCGTCCATGCCGACTACGCCCCGGGCCTCTATCGCTACGACGCCGAGGCCCAGCAGGTCGCCCGCTTCGCCGACATAGGCGCCGAGCAGCTAGCCTTCTTTCGCCAACAGGGTTATCTCGTGATAGCAGAGGCGTTTTCTCCGGCCCAAGTCGCCGACGCCGCCAACGCAGTGTACGATCTAATTGACGGCAAGCAGCCCGAATTTCGCGGCGTCCAGTTGGAAGTCGCCGCGCAGGGCCAAAAGCTGACGGGCGCGGCGCGGCGTAGGGCCGTGCGCAAGCTGATGAAGTTCGTCGATTGGGATGTGCGCTTCCAACCCCTAGCCACCGACCCGGGCCTATTGGACGTCCTCGCCCGCCTGATGGACGACACGCCCGTTCTGTTCCAAGAGATGGCCCTGCTCAAGCCGCCCAGAGGCCGCGAAAAACCTTGGCACCAAGACTGCGCGTACTTCAACTATCCTCTGGGCACCACCATCATCGGCGTCTGGATCGCCCTCGACCACGCCGACGCGAGCAACGGCTGCCTGCACATCCTGCCCGGCACACACCGCGAGGGTCCAGTCCATCACTTCAAGCGCCGCGATTGGCAGATATGCGACACCGACGTCCAGACCGAGCGCGACGTCGTCGTGCCCCTCGCCCCTGGCGGTTGCCTGCTCTGGCACGGCATGACCCACCACGGCAGCCCGACCAACCCCTCGCAAAAAATGCGCCGCGCCCTGCAACTACACTACCGCCCCACCAACGCCGGCCAAATCGACACCGATGAGCGCCTGCAGCACTTCGGCGGCGAAGTGCGCGGCGCCGAGTGCTGAACTTTACTTCGATCGGACCTTCATACCCAGCAGCGTTTGAGGACGGCAAATCCAATGCAATTCATCCAACGCCTTCGCATGGGTGGCTTGCTGTCGTTTCCGCCCGATATGGACTTCTTTGAATTGCAACCATTGAACGTCCTTATCGGCCCAAACGCAGCGGGGAAAACGAATTTCATCGAGGTATTGGAACTCCTGCGTGCCACGCCGACGGATTTCGCTGCCGCAATCCGGGACGGGGGTGGGGCACAGGAGTGGTCGTGGAAGGGCGATTACCACCAACAGCCGACAATAGAAGTCGAAATCGGTGCGTTTTCGGAAATTGACCAACCATTAAGGTATCGTCTGTCGTTTTACACTATCGGCCCCCGGGTCAATATCATCGACGAGACCATTGAAGAAGCGACTCCGCCGGGAGTCGAGCCATATTTTTACTATACTTTCCAGCGAAGGCATCCGGTGATCAACATTCGCGTACGAACACCGGATGCCAATACTGACGTTGCAAGCTCCTTACGTGAGGCGACGAAGGACACGCAGAAGAGTTACCACAAAATCAGGCACGCAGGCGATTTGCTGAAACGGATTGATGCAAAGATCAACAAGGCTTTACGTCAATATGTCCAACGATTTTTCGTGAACGGTAGTGAATACGCTGCCTGTGAATGAAACCGTCTTTTAGATCACGACGCCCACTTGAGCTTTTTCTTCGTCTGTACGCAATCCTGTAGATACAGATTGATCAAACTCTGGTATGGAATACCCGTTTCGCCCGCCAAATCCTTAAAATACGCGATCACCTCCGTCCCCAAACGAAGCGTAACCTGCTTCTTAAGATGCTTTGCATAGGGATTCCGGACAGACTTCGAGAAATCGCATTCTTTGCATGAACCTTTCGTATTGTCGCTGTTCATTCCTGTTGGCCTTGCGAGCTGAAATAATCCTGATCACGGCATCTAAACTTCACCCCGCCTCCAAACGCAACGTCGCCTCGTCAATAAACCCACCCTCCACTTGGCGCGCAGCCAACGCCGCAGCGCACTGAGCAGCCGTAGCAATCTCCACCCCCCGATGCAGCCGATGCGCCAAATACGCGGCGAAAAACACGTCACCAGCTCCCGTGGGATCAGCCACCGTCGCCACCGTCGCCGACGCAAACTTCGTCCGCTGGCCCTGCCGGCTGGCCACCCAGCCACCGTGCGAGCCTTCGGTGACGACCCACTCGGCTACCGAGCAATCGCGCATCAACTGGTCCAGCGTCAGGCCGCAATCGGCGAGCACAAGTTCTAATTCATCGCTGGAGGTTTTGACATAATCCGCGCATTGCAGAGCAGCATACAGACCGCTAGCAACCCCTTGGTCCACCTGCGTCCCCTCAACCCGCCGCACGTAGCCTTGGATGTCCAAGCTCACCACGCCGTCTATCGCCGCTAGCACATCCTCGGCCAGATCATGCGGATGCAGCGGCCCCAAATGCACGTGCTCCACGCCGGCGAGCACCGGCCCAAGCTGGGCTGCGGCAATCGGCGCGGCGCAAGCGAGTAACTCCTGCCGCCGTGCGTCGCCATCCACATAGTTGACAAAACAGGTCGTCGCCGCGCTTTGGCCTACATAGACTGCAATACTCCGCTGCTGCAACACCGCCAGCATCGCCCGGTCGGCCGCAGCGACATTAGTCAACACCCGCGTCTTTACGCCCAATTCGGCAAGGGTCAGCCCAGCATACACAACCACCCCCCCGCGCTTGTACGCACCCACACCGCCTTGCACCACGCGGTCTATCGTCGCTGATCCAATGACTGCCACCGAACCCATATCAAACTCCATCAAGTCGGCGACCCAAAAGAGCACATCCGGCTATAATCCACTGTGTCGTCCATAGTACACACGACCGCGACAAGAGATTTACTCACCTCGGGCCGCTGTTTATTTTTACTTAGACCGGGCCCTCGCGCAAAAGGAAGAAGCAACCGTGCAGTACCGCCACCTGAATCACCAACGCTTTACGCTGGCCGCCATCGACGACGTGATCTGTCGCGGTCGCTGGCGCGACTGGGCCGAACTGCGCCGGGCGCCCCTTGAAGACCGCGCCCTGCTCGACAAAATCGAGCGCGTCTGCGCCCATTGCGCTGCCGACCCACGCGCTCAGCGCTATCGCTTTTGGATGCACTATGTCAGAAAACATCGCAGCCCTTCCTGATTGGGACCGCGTACTGTCGGCGGCTGTGCTGGTAGGTGGGACCGCAGCGGCAATCCATGCCGAGCATCGCCTTTCCCAAGGCGCGGATCACGTGGTGCTCGACCTGCGCCGATTCGACGAGATTCTCGCCCAATTAGAATCGGCGGCTGGATGGCAGACGGCCCGCGTGATGCGCCCGGTGCAAATCCTCGGGAGCCTCGACGGAATCGAGACCGGGGTGCGTCAACTGATCCGCAGCGAGCCGTTGGAAACAACGGCGATCCAACATCGGGACGCGACGTTGACCATTCCAACCCCAGCGGAAATTCTCCGCATCAAAGGGGTACTGATTCTCAAACGCAACGCAACGCGCGACTATATCGACTTCGCCGCGCTCGCCCACCGCATGGGCGACCAAGCCACAGCAGAAGCCCTGCGACCTTTCGACAGGTTGTACCACCAAGACAATGGAGAGTCCGCACTGCAACAATTACAGGTGCAACTTGCTAGTCCCTTGCCCTACGACTTAGAGAGTACTGAACTTTCTGAATACAAGAACCTCGCCGCACAGTGGCACGACTGGAACGCGGTGACCGCTGCTTGCGCTCATGTAGCGGTCGTTATCTTCGATTACGTCTGTGAACAGAAGTAAAGGAAGCTCATCCATGCCGCCCCACCGCCAACCCGACGGCCAGCCCGAATGGCGCAGTGTTGACGAAATGTTGGCCCAAGCCATAGCGGGCGAGGATTTTGCCACCCTGCCCGGCCAAGGGCAACCGCTCGACATGAGCGCGTACTTTGCCAGCGGCCCCGAACACCGCATCGCCGGGCGGATCTAAAAAAACAGCCGCATGGCCGTCTCGCCCAACACCTGCTCCTGCTCCGTTGCGCTCAATCCCAATTCCTCGGTAAACACCGCCAGATGCTGAGCATAGGTCGCGTTTCCCAACCAGTGCTCACACGGAAAATCCGATCCCCAGATACAGCGCTCAGGGCCAAAGGCGGCGAGCAAATGGCGCAGTTGCGGGTGCGTATCGGCGAACGGATACTCCTGCTGCGAGCTGGTCACCGCAAAGGTGAGTTTGGCGTGGAGTTGGTCAAAGCGCGCCAAATCCGCTGCTTGGCGCACGGCCGCGTCCTCAACCCCGTTAGCCGCCACCGGATAGGCGCAGTGGTCCAGCACCACCGGGACGTGGGGAAATCGCGCTAGCAGAGCGGCCAACTCGCCGAGTTGTTCCTCGCGCAAATGGGCGCAGAGCACCGCGCCGACTTCGCCGGCCCGACGCCAGAGCCGCTCCGCCCGAGGCTGATCGTATCCCGTAGGTGCCGCTTCGAGGCGGAGGCCCTTGACGTTGTATCCGGTCACCAGCCGCTCCAGCTCGTCGGGGCTATCATCCCCAGCCGGGTCCAACGTGCAAACCCCAACCGTCCAGTCGGCATGGGCCCGGGCCGTATCCGCCAACAACCGATTGTCCCAGCGATAGGCCGACCCCGTCTGGATCAGCACCACGCGACTGACGCCGTTGGCTTGGGCCTCGCGCCGCAAGTGTTCGATGGTCCCCACGCCCGGCTGCGGCCGAAAGGGGGCTTCTATTATGGGGTACTGCGTCTCGTCTGCGTGGTAAATATGTGCGTGCGTATCGACGATCATCACCGGCTCCTTTCCATTGTCTATGCAACGGGAACATAAAGAAGAAACGGGCAGCTCAAAACTTGCCCGAATCCATCCGTTAGGTATCTTCTTGTGCAACTTTCCCGATAGAATTCCTGCATAATCCATGCGTCTATTCCTCAAGCGGCCCTTGATCGCCTTGCTGCTTTTAGCACCAGTGTTGTACGGTGCCTTCGCCCTGACCTCGCGCCCCGTAGAGCCGCATCCCTACTTCGCATCAGGGGACGTTTTGGTCATTGCCCATCGAGGCGGCAAGAGGCTAGCACCGGAAAACACCTTGACGGCCTTTGCCCACTCGGCCGCGTTGGGGGTCGATGTGCTAGAAATGGACTTGCGCCAAAGCAGCGACGGCGCACTCATCGTCCTGCACGACCGGCGCGTTGACCGCACGACCAACGGCCAAGGCGCAGTCGATAGCCTGAGATTGGCCCAATTGAAGCAGCTAGACGCCGGCTACCACTTCAGTTTAGACGGCCAAACCTTTCCCTATCGCGGCCAAGGGGTCGCCATCCCCACCCTAGACGAGGTGTTTACAGCCTTTCCCAACATGCGCTTTCTCATCGAAATCAAAGACGACTCCGCCTCATTAGTAAGCGACTTCTGCCGCACAATCCAGCGCTTCAAGCTAAGCGACCGCGTCATCGCCGCCTCCTTCCACAACCGCCCCTTAGCGAGCTTGCGCCAGGCTTGCCCCGAAGTGGCGACTTCGGCTGCTTCTTCGGCAGGACTATCCTTTGTCTTTCTCCACTGGTTGCGGCTCGACGCGGCGTATCACCCCACCAGCCAAGCCTTTCAGTTCCCGGCCCGCTTGGGCAAAATCGACCTGATAGACCAGTGCTTCATCGCCCGCGCCCACGCCCACAACGTCCAAGTCCACGCTTGGACCATTAACGATCCCGATGCCATGCAGCACTACCTAGACCTAGGCGTCGATGGCCTAATCACCGACTATCCCGACCGCCTGCTAAGCATCCTGAACCGCCAGCCCGCAGAGGAGGCACCATGGGCGACCCAATAGCCCTAAACGTCCAACACTTAACCAAAACCTACGGTACGGGAGCAAACGCCCTAACCGTCCTCGACGATGTGAGTTTCGCCCTCGCAACCGGAGCTACCTGCGCGGTCGTCGGCCCCTCGGGCAGCGGCAAGACCACGCTGCTCGGATTGTGCGCGGGGCTAGATCGCGCCAGCTCGGGAACGGTCGCGCTCGACGGCGTGGATTTAGGCGGTCTCGACGAAGACCAGCGCGCGCATCTCCGCAGCGAAAAAGTCGGCTTCGTCTTCCAGACCTTCCAACTCATCCCCACCCTCAGTGCCCTTGAAAACGCCATGGTGCCGCTCGAATTGCGCCGCGAGCCAAACGTCCGCGAACGCGCCATTGACCTGCTCAACCGGGTCGGCTTGGGCGACCGGCTGCACCACTACCCAGCGCAGCTTTCAGGAGGAGAGCAGCAGCGCGTGGCGCTCGCCCGGGCCTTTATCAATCGCCCCGCGCTCCTGTTTGCCGACGAGCCTACCGGCAACCTCGACGACGACACCAGCAGCACAGTGCGAGACCTGCTCTTCAGCCTCAACGAGGAGTCCGGGGCCACCCTAATTCTGGTCACCCACGATCTGACGCTGGCCCGCCTCACCCAGCGGATCATTCGCCTTCAAGGCGGCCGGGTGGCCGCCGATCAGCTAGTTACATGATGGTCTGGATCGGCAAAATGGCTTGGCGCGACAGCCGCAGCCACCGCCGCAAACTGCTGCTTTTTACCTCTTCGATCTCCATCGGCATCGGTGCGCTCGTCGGCTTGGGCAGCCTCAGCTCCACCCTGCAAGAGGCGATGGACCAACAAGCCGCCGCGCTCTTAGGAGCCGATATGGCGCTGACGAGCCGCCAGCCCTTCACGCCCGCCACCGAGAGCCTCATCGACTCGCTCGGCGGAATTCAGGCGCGCCAAGTCGCCTTCAACTCCATGATTTACCTGCCCAAGAGCCAGAGCACTCGCCTCGCCCAAATCCGCGCCCTCTCCGGCCCTTTCCCCTTTTACGGCGAGCTAAAAACGGCACCGGCGGAGGCCGCGCACGGCTTTCGCACCCAGCCCGAAGCCCTCGTTGACGAGGCGCTCATGTTGCAGTTTGGCGCGGCAGTCGGCGACTCGATCAAGATCGGCGACACGGTCTTCCGCATTGGTGGGCGGCTCCTGCGCATCCCCGGCGAGAACGCCCTCTTCAGCGACATCCAGCCGCGCGTCTATATCCCGATGTCCTACCTCGACCGCACTCGCCTGATCCAACGGGGCAGCCGCGTCACCTACACCGCCTTCTTCCGCTTCCCCGAGCGAGATGTCCAAGCACTAGCCCAGTCCATCCGCCCTCACACCCGAGGCGACCGCCTCCGGCTCGAAACCATCGACAGCCGCAAAGCGCGCCTAGGCCGCACCCTCAACAACCTCTATCGCTTCTTAAACCTCGGCAGCTTTATCGCCCTGCTGCTCGGCGGCGTGGGCGTGGCCAGTGCCATCCACACCTATACTCGGCAGAAACTACCCACCGTCGCGGTGCTGCGCAGTCTCGGGGCCACGGCCCGTCAGACCGTCTTGATCTATCTAATCCAAGCCGGAGGCATGGGCTTGATCGGCTCGCTCGTTGGTGCCCTGCTCGGCGTCGGAGTCCTTTATCTGCTCCCCAATGTCCTCGCCGATGTGCTACCCCTCCAAGTCGAGCCAAGCTTTGATCTCCTCGCCGTCTTGGAGGGCCTCGGCCTCGGCCTTGGCCTGTCGCTGCTGTTTGCCGCCCGCCCGCTGCTGGCCATCCGCAAGACCTCGCCGCTTTTGACCCTGCGCGCCTCGTTTGAAGACGATCAACCAGCCGACGGCGGCTTGCTGCGCTGGGCTTTATACTTGGGAATCGTCCTGACGACCGCGCTTTTTGCCTACCGACTCACCGGCCAATGGGCGCTGGCACTCGGCTTTGTCGGCGGGGTTGGCGCCGCCTTTGCGCTCCTAACGCTTACGGCCCGCGCAATCATCTACGGCACTCGGCGGTTCTTCCCCGCCTCTTGGAGCTATATCTGGCGTCAGGGCTTGGCCAACCTCTATCGGCCCAACAACCAAACCACACTGCTGATGTTGGGCCTCGGGCTGGGGACCTTTCTGCTCAGCACCCTCTTCCTGACCCAAACCAACTTGCTGTCCCACATCAAAAGCGTCGGCTCCGACCAAAACCCCAACGTCGTGCTCTTCGACATCCAAACCGATCAGCGCCAAGGGCTAAATGCCCTCGTCGCCGGGATGGATCTGCCGCTGTTGCAACAGATGCCCATCGTCACCATGCACGTCCACAGCGTCAAAGGCCAACCCACCCGCGCCATACTCCGCGATACCACCACCAGCAACCGACGCCGACGCGGCAATTGGGCCTTGCGGCACGAATACCGCGCCACGTACCGCGACTTTCTCACCGAGACCGAAGAGATCGTCGCCGGCACATGGCGCAGCCAACCTGCGGGCGATACCCTCTACGTCTCCTTGGAAACGGGCGTTGCTTCCTCCTTGGGCGTGGGCGTTGGCGACTCGCTGACCTTTGATGTCCAAGGAGTCCCGCTCGAAGTGGTCGTCGGCAGTCTGCGCCAAGTCAACTGGCAGCGCATCATGCCCAACTTTTTGGCGGTCTTCCCACCCGGCATCCTCGAACCCGCGCCGCAATCCCACGTCCTCGTCACCCGCGCCGCCACGACCGAGCAAATGGCCGCCGTGCAGCGGGCCACCGTGCGCCAATTTCCCAATGTCTCGGTCATCGATCTCGGCAGCATCCTCAGCACGGTCGATACCATCCTCGACAAGGTGTCGCTGGTGATGCGCTTTATGGCCTTTTTCAGCGTCTCCGTGGGCCTGCTCGTACTCGTCGGCGTGATTGCCAGCAGCCGCTACCAACGCATTGAGGAAAGCGTCTTGCTCAAGACCTTGGGGGCCCGTCGCCGCCAAGTGGTAGCGATCATGGCACTCGAATATCTGTTTTTGGGAGCTTTTGCCGCGGCGACGGGAGTGGCCCTGTCGCTAGGGGGCGTCTGGGCCTTGAACCGCTATCTCTTCGAGATCAGCTTCGCGCCCGACTACCTGCCGCTGATCCTCGCCTTTGCGGCGGTCAGTCTGCTAACGGTCGCCGTTGGCATGGCCTCCAGCCGCGGCGTCCACAGCAGCCCACCGCTCGAAGTCCTGCGCTCGCTCGGTTAGCGGCGCAGCTTCGCCAGCACCGGCCCCAGCGTCGCCCACACGGTTCCGGCGACGATCCGGTGGCCTTCGGCGTTGGGATGGTTGCCGTCGGGCAGGTTCAGCGCGGGTTGGTCGCCCACGCCTTCCAACAAAAAGGGAATCAAGGCCGCGTCGTTTTCTTTTGCCAACGCCGGGAAAATCGCCGCAAACGCCTCTGTGTATTCCGCGCCCAAATTGGGCGGCATTAGCATCCCGGCGATGACTAGGGCTACTTGCGGGTTTTTCGCCTGCACCCGCTCGACGATTTGTTGCAGGTTGGCGCGGGTGTCTTTGGGATCTATGCCGCGCAGGCCGTCGTTGGCCCCCAATTCGAGGACGAAGACGTCGATGGGGCGGCGCAAAAGCCAGTCAATGCGGCGCAACCCACCGGCTGAGGTCTCGCCGCCAAGCCCGGCATTGAAAACCTCAAAGTTCCAGCCAAGCGAATCAATCCGCGCCTGCACCAAAGCCGGAAAGGCCTGTTCGCGGTCGAGGCCATAACCAGCGGTCAGGCTATCGCCGAAAAAGAGAATGACGCGGCTGGAGTCCGCCTCTTGGGCAGAGGCACTGCCGCCGAGTAATGCTAGGGCCAATGCGATGTATTTCACTTTGTGTGCCTTCTTAGTTTTGCCCATGCGCTTCTTGCTTGCGGATCGTCTTGTAAATTATCTGCGCCATCTGCGGATTATTGAATGCTTCAGGATTGCTATATATTAAGCACCGATCCCCTAAACTACACCCCGGTCATGCAAACTACCCTCTTAGGCCGCACCAATCTAACCGTCTCGCGCATGGGCTTAGGGGCTGGCGGCCACAGCCGACTTGGACGCAACGCCGGCCTAACCGACGCCCAGTCCGCCGACCTCGTCCGCCGCGCCTTAGATCGCGGGGTCAACTTCGTCGATACGGCCGAAGGCTATGGCACGGAATCCATCGTCGGCCAAGCCCTACAGGGCCGCGACCGCACCTCGGTCATCCTCTCCACCAAAAAATCCACCCGAGACGAACAGGTCACACCCGACACCTTGCAAACCAGCCTCGACCAAAGTCTAAAGCACCTAGACACCGACTGCATCGACCTCTACAATCTGCACGGCGTCGTACCCCAAGACTACGCCTATCTCGTCGACGACATCTATCCCGCGCTGCAAAAGGCGCAACAGCAGGGCAAAATACGCTTTGTCGGCCTCAGTGAGATGTTCAACGAAGACTTTGAACACACCATGCTCCAGCAGGCTCTGGCCGACGATCTGTGGGATGTCCTGATGGTCGGCTTCAATCTGCTCAACCAGACCGCTCGCGCCCACATCTTCGCGCAGGCCATCGCGCAAAACGTCGGCATCCAAATCATGTTCGCCGTTAGAAAGGCACTTAGCCACCCCGACAACCTGCGCGCATTCACCGACGCGCTCGTCGAAAAGGGACAACTCGATCCGGCTGACCTCGCCGACTTTCCCGACTTCCTGCTGGCCGAGGCTCCATCGCTACCCGATGCCGCCTATCGCTTTTGCCGCGACGAGCCGGGCGTCCACATCGTCCTCTCCGGCACGGGCAACGCCGACCACCTCGACGCCAATCTCGCGTCTTTCGCCCGCCCGCCACTGACGCAAAAGACGCGCAACCGACTCATCCACATCTTCCGCCGTGTCAATTCTACTACCGGGCAAGCGATATAAGCTATCGTCTTGATCCAATGGATAAGGTGTTGATATACCGTGCGATAATTGATTGACGATGCGATTTGACCATATTGCTCTGCAGGCATTAACTAGAAAGGGACTCCATGCAGACCACGACGGTATCACAACTCAAAATGTCGTTGAGCACCTATTTGCGTCAAGTCAAAGCCGGTGAAGAGGTGGTAATCACCAGAGCTAGTGAAATTCTGGGACACCTCGGCAACTCCTAGAAGCGGCGTCTTCCGCGAGTATTCATGACTATCCATACTCGACTATAGGAGAATCCAATGAGTACTGAATACACTATCGTCATCGAGAAAGACGAAGACGGTTATTACGTTGGCAGTATCCCCGGCCTTCCGGGCTGTCATACCCAAGGAAAGTCAATTGACCAGTTGCTCGAACGGATGGCGGAGGCAATCGCACTCTGGCTTGAGGCCAATAGCGAAAACGCTCCGAACTCACTTGAACTGGTAGGCATTCAAAGAATATCCGTATGAACAGAATGCCGCGAGTGACGGGTGCCCATGTGGTCCGGTCTCTGCGGAAAGTCGGTTTCGAGCTTGTGAGGCAACGAGGGAGTCACGCGATTTTGAAGCACTCTGATGGTCGGAGCACAGTTGTGCCCATTCATGGCGGTGAAACGATCGGCGTTGGCCTTATGTCCAAGATTCAGAGAGATGTAGGGATTGACCGAGAGGCATTCATTGATCTGCTCGGCAATTGATGCAACGGCGTTTGCAAATCAACATCCCCCCAACCCTCCTCGCCATCTCCGCAAAGTACAGCACTTCCTCCGGCGTCAGTGCCCTCCCTAAGGCATCGCTTTCCCGGTACGATAGCCATTTCTTGAGCACCTGATAGCCGCCGAGTTTGTAGTCCCAAATTGCGGCGGGGACGTTGCGCCAGAAGGCGCGGTCGTTCAAATACACGTCCAGCGTCTTTTCGCCCAGCGCGGGCAGGGTATCCCCCAGCGCGGCGCGTTCCTCTGGGGTGTATTCGCGCTCGACGATGCGGCCTTGGCCCGGCATTACGGAGGCGCCCGTTCCGTAGTGGCCCCACCCGACGGTGAGGGCGAAATCGTCGCCGGTCATGTTGCGGTCGTCGGTGGTGGCGGGCACGGCAAGGGCGGCGATTTCTGGGCGCAACGTGCCTTGGGTAACGCCCGGCACGAGTGCCTCGGGGTCGAGCAGGCGGGCCAGTTCGCGCCCTCGCGCCGCTGATGCAGCGAGAGACTCTGCCGCGCCGTCCGCTTCGCCATCGGGCCAGCCCGGCAGGGGGATGCGCGGCCATTCCATGCGGAGCGCTCCGGCGTTGGCTGCGCGGTAAGCGGGATCGTGGAGGATAGAGAGGACGTGGTAGAAGAGGTCTTCGACGGACGCACCGAGGCACTTGAGGTAGCGTTGAGCAACGGGCGACAGATTGGGACGGTCGCCGGATTGGCCGCCGTTGCCGAGATCGCCCTCCTCGCGGAGATAGGCGGGGAACATACTCGCACCGCGTTCAATCAGATGCCCGGAGCCCATAATTTTCGTGAAACAGGCTTGCGGCTCGTTGGCATCCTTGCGCAGGTGCTGCGCCGCGGAAAGCCACAGATTTCCCTCGAATACATGCGGCTCATACTGGGGCCGCGGTCGGTCGAGCAGCTTTGAATCCGCTTCCCAATACAGCCAGCGATTATCAAATGGCCGATAGGTATGACGGATGAACCCGGCTTGGTTCGGTCCACCGCGTACCAGTAGCTCATCGCGCACAGCCTCGGCGTCGAACTGCGCTGATTTTTTCATTATGGCCGGATGGCGGCGGGTGATTTCTTGGTGGCGCAAATCCGCGTTGAAGTAATCGGCAACCCGCGCCTTGAGCGGGTCGAGATCGATGTCGATGAGAAATCCATTGCGGCTGGTCTTGACGCCGGGAAACGACACCGGAAACAGGTCCGGGAGTGCCGGCCAGGCGAACCAATCCTCGCTCACCGCCGTTTGCTTAAACGGCAGACCAAGCGGCAACATCGGCTCAACACTGTCGTAGATCGCATCCGGCTCCGCCTCCTCCGTCTCAATCAATGCCTCCCGCTTGGCCTGTCCCCACAGATGCCGAAAGCCGATTGTTGCAGCCGGGGCATGAGCCTCCTTGCGTATCAACAGCGCAATCGCCGTCCCAACTTGAATGCCGACCGGATCGTCCGGCGTCGAAAAGATGCTCGGGTCTGGCGATCCGTTCGGCGCGACCTTGCCAGTCCCGTATTTGTCGCCGTTCAAGCAGTCAATCCGTATCGCGTCGAATGCTCCAAGAAATTGCTCCCGCATCCCCGTATGCGACAGCCCGTCGAGCCACGAGTAGTTGGAAATGAAGCAGACCACACCCTGGCCGGTCTTTGCAATACGCCGCTCGGCCATGCGAAAAAAGCGGACATAGAGGTCGTTCAGCCCTTGGCCTTCAGGACGGCGCACCCGCTTAGGCGTGCGGTAGGCTTCGGCTAGTGCCCGCTCTTCGTCCATAGCCATGCCCGCAAAGCCGTTATAGGGTGGATTGCCCAAAATCACCAGAATCGGCGTCTCCTGTTTCACGCGCTCGGCCCGGTCGCGTTCCTCCTCCAGTTCGGGGAACGGTAGCGGTTTAGTCGTATGCGGCTCCCAGCCGGTCAGCGCATTGGTGAGAAACACTTGGGCGCGTTCCTGACCGTCGTCGGCCAGTGCCGCGTCGAGTGCCTGCATGGTCAACCCAACTTGCAAATGAGCGACGACAAACGGCGCAGGCATAATCTCAAAGCCAAACACGCGCTCGGTCGCTGCCTGCTTGATCCGAGCACCGGTCAGCGCACCCAAGCCTTGATTTTCCAGATTGGCGGCCATGCGGCGCAGCACTTCCGCCAGATACGCCCCGGTGCCACAGCACGGATCGAGCACATAGACGTTTTCCGCAGCCAGTCCGTCGGCAATGCCGAGATCGTCCCGCAGTGCCTTATCCACGCGGGCGACCATGTAGCGCACCACTTCGGCTGGCGTGTACCAGACGCCCAACTGCTTGCGTAATTCGGGATCAAAGGCTTCCAAAAACGGCTCGTAGAAATAGGTTACGGCCGCGCCCTCGTTGAAGCGGGCAAAGAAGGCGTCGCGACCCACCCGGTCGAGCGCAGCAGAGGTCCAGTCCAGCACCTCGACGAGGCCGAGCGGTTGCAGGCGACCGGGCTGCGATAGTTGTTGGAACAGGGCCTGCATGACAGGGGCCCGCAAGTGCCAAACGGCTTCGCGCCAATTAAACGCTTTCGCGGGCGATGGTATTTGCCGCGCCCACAGTACCCAAGCGGAAAACACCCCGTAGAACAGTGTTTGCACCAGCGTCGAACGAAAAAACCGAGCCCCTCGTTCGCCCTCAAAGCGGACGCCGAGGGCCTCTTCCAGTGCCGCCCGCACCGCCGTCAACGCTGGCGCATCGCCCGCCGCCTCGACCCGCGCCAGCGCATCGCGGGCATGAGACGCTAACAGCCAAGCCAAGTCCTTCGGCTCAGAAAGCCGCGCCCGATGCGCCAGCACCCGGCACAGATATTCCCCCAAACCCGCGCCGACCTCACCAGCAAAAACACGCGGACTTTCCAACCGTTGCTCAAACTCGGCCGCACTTGCCGCCAGCCGAAACGTTTCGAGCTTAGCAGGTCGCCCCGCCGCATCCTCGCCCACCAGCACGAAGTCGCGCGTATTGGTCACCAGCACCCGCCGGTAGCGGTCCCAATAGCGGCTGACCTGATCGCCCGCCGCGGTCAACCAAGCGTCATCGTCTGCCGCTTTCACTTCAACCACACCGCCTTCGGGCACCTGCCCCTGTTTCGGTTGCCCCTTCTGAACCTGCTTTGCCGAGTACAGCCCAAAGTCGGGATGCCCAGCTCCCTGATCGGCCAACTCGCCAACGCAGAACACCTTGGGCTTGACCGTGGTGCCGATGGCGTTCAGCAGGCCCGCCAGCGGCCCATAGCTCGACCGCTCGCCGGTTGCGCCGCCGGAGGCGCGGACTCGTTGCAGATCGGCGAGATAGGTTTCAATGGTTGCCGTCAGCCGCGTCGTCGTTTTGCTCATCAATCCTCCCGGCTCCTTTTACCCCTTGAGCGCCCCAACCGTAATCCCCTTCGTCAGATATTGCTGTAGAAAAGCATACACCAGCATCGTCGGAGCCATGATCAGCACCAATCCGGCAAAGGCCATGCCCCAATCGCTGCGGTACTGACTGACGATAGTGATGTTGGCCAGCCCCAACGGCAGGGTGCGCAATGCCTGCGACCCTTCCCCGGACAAGAACATAAAGGCCATGAAAAACTCGTTCCAAGTCCCCAAAAAGGCGAAGATGCCCACCGTAATAAGCCCGGGCCGCGCCAACGGCAGCATAATCGACCAAAACGCCCGAAACTCCCCCGCCCCATCTATCAGCGCCGATTCGTGCAACCCGGAGGGCAAAGACTTGAAAAACCCGGTGAGGATAAAGATGGCAAACGGCATCCCAAAGGCCACATAGACCATCAGAATGCCGAGACGCGAGTTGAGCAGGCCGAAGTCCTTCATCTGAAAAAAGAGCGGCACAATAGACAGTTGCAGCGGAATCATCAGCCCAGCCAAGAAGTAGAAAAACATCGGCCGCACGCCAAAGAAGCTAAAGCGCGCCAGCGCGTAGGCCGCCATCGCCGCCAGCAGCATGGAGACCGCCACCGTCGCCACGGTCAAGAAGACGCTGTTGAAGAAGTAGTCGCCGAAGTGCCCCTTAGTCCAGGCGTTTGTAAAGTTGATCCATTGCAAATCTCCGAGCTCGGGCAGGCTGAAGGGATTGAGGAAAATCTCGCGGTCGGTCTTTAGTGAGGTGTAGAGCAGCCACAGCATCGGATAGACCACAACCGTCAGATAGCCGCACAACACCAGATAAACGAAAGGTTTGGCAAAAGAAAATTTGCGTTGCTCGGCCATGCTCAAAACTCCACGGCTTCGCGCTTCATGGCGCGCAAGGTTGCGGTGGTGCCAAAGAAGACGATCAAAAAGAGCAGTACTGCAATCGCCGTAGCCTCCCCCACCTTAAATTCGGTAAACATCGCCTGCACCATCCGCGTGCCAATGACGTGGTTGTCGGTCGTTGGCCGCTGATTGGTCAACAGCCAAATCACCTCAAACGCCTTCATCCCGCCGATGATCATAAACACAATCGCTATCGACAAAATCTCCCAAATCAGCGGCACCGTAATCGACCAAAACTGCCGCCACGCCGAGGCCCCGTCGATGTCGGCGGCCTCGTACATGCTCTGCGGAATGCTCTCCATCGCCGCCAAAAACAGCACCATGTTGAACCCGGCCGCGCCCCAGATCGACATGGGTATCAGCGCCCAGTAGAGGTTGTCTTGCGCCAGCCAAGCAAACCCCGCAAACCCCTCCAATCCCAAGGCCACCAACACCGTGTTGATCGGCCCTCCTTGTGGATTGTACAGGTGCATCCACAGCAGAGTCGCCGCGACCCCGCCGAGGATGTTGGGAAAGAAGAAGACGATGCGGAAGAGCTTGGCTCCGACGACCTCGCGGCTGATGCACACCGCCAAAAAAAGCGCCAGCGGCAACACGCAAAGCGGAATGATGAACATGATGAAGAGATTGTTCGACAGCGCAATCCAAAACTCGTCGCTCTCAAACAGCAGCCGATGGAAGTGCAACAACCCGACGAAAGCCATCTCGGTCAGCCCGTCCCAGCGCATCGCGCTCCAGACGAAGGACTTGATGCTGGGCACCACCACAAAGAGCGTGTAGAACGCGGCCGCCGGACCGACGAAGAATAGCACTCCAGCCCAGCCCAAGCGCACCCGGCTAGTAGGTCGGGCCCCAGCCTGTTTTTCGCGCCACTGCCGCGCTGTCGTGCACAGCCAATAGCCCATCGCCAGCGCCAAAAGCCCCAACAACAGCGCGGGTTTCCACAGGTGGCGGATGGTGATCTGATCCGGGTTATGGCTGCGGTTGCGCACGGCTTCGGCCGCCGACTCCAGCTCTTGGGCCGCTTCCTCTGGCGTTATCTGCCCATTGACGATCTTGAAGCGCACGTCGTTGAGGAATTGGTCCATCTCTGGGAAGCCCTCGCCCGGGGCGGTGCCATAGCTCGTCGTCGCCTGCTGCGCCAGCACCACCAAGTCCTGCACATCTTCGCTGGTCCGCCCCTCCATCGCCCCATCGACGGCCACCAAAACATCGCGCATCTCGGCAAAGGTGCCCGCCATCTCCTGAGAGGTCATAAAGCGCAAAAAATCCACGCCCAACTCGGGGTGGGCACTGTTTTTGAAGACAAAGTAATACCCGGCACCTGTGTAGATGGCATTGGGTTGGCCGGCTCCGCCCTCAACCACGGGCAAATTAAAGGCCCCCAAGCGGAAGCCAGCGGGAATTTTGCCCATCATCTCGCTTTTGAGCCAAGAGCCGCAAAAGACCATCGCGGTGTGGCCCAAGAAAAACTCGAGCTGCGCCTCGGTGTGGCTCATGCCGAGAGCCCCGGGCTGGAAGTACTGCTGAGCCGTGCGCTGAATAAGCCCTAGTGCCGTCACAAATTCGGGATTGGCGAAACTGCCCGGCACTAACTCCTTCTGCTCGTAAAACCGCTCGCGGCCAGCGAGGTGATAATAGGCGTTGTCGGTCACGCCGCCGATATAGCCCGGATAGCGCCCCTGAAAGGCCAGCGGCCAGACCCCGGCTGCGCGAATTTGCTCGCAGAGGGCAAAAAACTCGTCCCAAGTGCGCGGCGGTACCCAGCCGTGCTCGGCGAACATGTTCTTGTTGTACCAGACGGCGTACACCGAGTAGAGGAAAGGAATGCCGTAGACCTTGCCCTCGTACTCATAGCGGTCGAGGCTGCCGGGCAAGAAGGACGTGCGCCAAGTGCGATCCCCGTCCCAACTCGGCCCGTCCAGATAGCGGGCGAGGGGTAGGATTTCGCCGTTGCGGATCAGCGCCCAGTAATTGAGCCCCGCGTTGCTAACTTCCGGGAACGTGCCTTCGAGGATCCGCACCCGCACCTTGTCGGCGATGCGCGGATCGCCGTAGAGATCGACCTGTACATCGGGACGGGCCTTTTCGTATTCGCGTGCGGCAAAAAAGAAAAAATCCAATCCCGCGCCGCCCTCAAAAATGGGCACCTCAACGCGAGTCGCCGCTTGCCCTGGCACCGCGCTGCAAAGCAGCCCCAGCACAACGACCGTCCAGCCGATAACTTTGTTAGGTGTTGTTATTTTCAAAAGATCCGCTAGAAGTTGGCGGCTGCTCTAGGCTTATTTGTCATGGCAACCTCTCGTAAAGAATTGGCAACATCGGCCTCTTGCATAAAAGTATCCCCTGCGAGAGAAATGCACCTCTCTCGCAGGGGACAAAAAACAGAAAGCCTACTCGCTAAAACTCGCCTTGATCCGCGCCCAAGACATATCGTCAACCGCAGTGGCCTCGTCGGCACCGACTAGCCGGGCATCAACGAAGCGCTCGGCAAAGCGGAAGGTCGCCGCTTGGCCAGAAAGGGTGTGGTAGCCCCGGTATTTCAGAGGCGCTTCGTCGAAGTCCGGCATGGCGATCTGGAGGCCGATGATGTTACCGGCCTCTAGGTCCGTGGGCACACTACCCTCTTGATCGGCGAAGATAATGTCGTCGTAGGGCGTGACGTAAATCTCGAGGACTGACACGGTTGGCCCGCCGCCGACCGATCCGCCGCCGCCATCGCTCAGCGGTGTTGAGTTGAGCCACTCGGCCCGGCCCGGATACCCCAGAACGCGCCCGTCGGGCGCGTCGAAGATAGCGTTCCACTTCTGAGCCTGAGCGTTTTGGTTGTGTGCCTTCTCCTCGTCGGTCATGTCCTCGCTGTTATTAAAGTTGTACTGACCTCCGGAGTGATCGCCGTCAACCATGAGCTCGACCGAGTCGTACTGCCACACCGTAGCGGGTGCTCCGCCGCTGTACTCATTGATATAGACGTCGTCGATGCGCTCGGTAGCTAAATAGAGTCGATTGTTGGTCTCGTTCCAACCCAGCCAGATCCGGTAGTCCATGTCGGCCGGGTTGTACTGGGCACCGTCGCCAACAGTCGGGTCGGCGAAAAAGTCCGCCGGCGTGAGTGAAGCATCGCCGACCACATCCTCCCAGTCGGAGATATCCGCATCAAAGAGGTCAATATCCCCCAAATCGGCATCTGGGATCTCGAAGATCAAAAAGACCTTTTCGCCGATGTGAGCATGGGCAGTGCCGACCAGCATAAGGGCCAGCGTGAGGCAAAACGTACTGATGAGTCGCATAAAAGCACCTCCTTTAGGTCGCAGGCGATCTTGGTTAATGAGGCGCAGTTTTACGCCCCGATTACATCCTTGCTCTCCACGCTCGGGCACCAAAATTTTTCGATAAACTCCACTACCAAGCTCGTGCCCGCGTCGTGGCTGACGTACGGCGGCATGGCCGGATTGTACATTGCGTCAGTCAAATCGCGGATCAGCACCACATCCACTCCCCAGCGCACCATCTGCTTGATGGCAAAGGTGCGGTGCAAAACGCACATATTGGTGTGGACGCCCATAATCAGCAGATGGGCGATCCCCTCGTGCTGCAAGTAGCTATACACCTCTGTCCCCCTGTCAGAAATAATATCCCGCTCTTGGTCGATCCCAATCCCCGGATGTTGCCGATTCCAAGCCTTATAGGCCTCAGTCTCGCCCGTGTCCGCTCCGTGATCGGAGGCATCCACCGGCAGCGGCGGGTCTGGACGCTCGGCGTCGGGCGGCGGCGCAATCTGAGGGGCCGCGAGCGCACGCTGACGCGCCGGCGCATCGGCGTAAAAATCCATGGTATCCGAAGGCGCGTGGACGACCAAGCCACCGGCCGCACGTACCGCCCGGACCACGGCGTCCATCCGCTCGACCATCGCGTCGAGGCGCTCGACCGCGCCGCGGCACCAGTGGCTGTTCCACACGTCGCACAGCAAGAGCGCGGTTTGGTCTGCCGCCCATTCTTGAATACTGGTCTGCACCTGCCAGATAGCGTACCCGCCTTCGTCTTGTGCAAGGTGCTGAGAGCGCAAATTCAGTCGCAAAAGGTTGCTCATCTTACCTTCTCAATCAGTTTCACCCGACCAGTAGTCCACCGCGTCGGCGCAATGAAAAATGCCCTGTCGGCCCAAGGCGCAGGGAAAGACTTTGTCGGAATCGGGGTATTGGACCAGATCGTGCGGCAGGACATTGCTCAAGGCCAAGAGTACGCAGGGCTGCTGGCCTTGGTTGGTAAACTTGTGTGCGCTGCGCGGGCTGGGTGGACAGGCAATAAAATCGCCCTTTTCCACTGCCACTGGACCGCGAGGGCCGACCAGCGTGCAAGTCCCTTCGAGGATATAGAACATTTCCTCTTCAAAGTGATGAAAGTGCTGTGGGAACGTCGCCTGGCCAGCGGGCAGGCGGATGAGGCGGTAGCCCAAGTGCCGCCCGCCGATGAGCGGGTCAATATCCTTGGTCTCCCATTGATAGCCCTCGGCACCACGCCAAGGCGTCCAAGGAATATCCTCTACATTGATCTTATTGACGTAAATGTCAGTCCGTTCTTCCAAGCATTCGAGCAACAGTCGGCGGGCATCGTGCAGAACGGAATGACCATCGCCCATCAGCAGAGCGTCAAAATCGAGCTGCAACAATTTGCGTAGCCCCAAGGCAGCTTGGGGCGGGTCGGCGAGCTTGGCGTCCGGCAGCAAAGTAATGCGGCCCAGCGGCGCACCGACGACCAGATCGCCTGCTAAGACCGTCTTGAGAGCCGGCCAGTACAGGGCGATTTCCCCTCGACTTTTGCCGTGCGCCAAATGCACTACCCGGAGCCCGGGAACGATTTCCTCGCCATCGGCCAACCGGCGGTCCGGCGACTGATCAAACAAGTCGGCCTCGGCGCGATGGGCGGCGATGCGAGCACCGGTTCGGTCTTGGAAAAAAGCGGCTTCGCGCTCGTGGTCGCGGTTGGTCAGCACGATCCAAGCGGCCCCGCCCAATTGGTCGAACTGCTCCAAGTCGGCCGCTGTCATGGGCACCGGATCAATCAGGACATTGCCTTCGTCCCGCACCCACAGATGACCGTTGAAGTCAATCTGACGCTCTTGGCTGAAGATGGACCAAGAATAGAAGTTGGTAACGGCGATTTCTTTCACAGTGCGTGTCCGGCGATTTTAAGAGAGGTTGAAATCTACAGATAGGCCCGCACAATATCGCGGGCCTTCAACATGTCTGCGCGATTTTTGTAGTACTCAAAGACGAAGTAGGGCACCTGCGCCCACTCCTGCAACGCGCCGATATAAGTGGGATAATCCAAGCATCCCGACCCCGTCGGCCCGTAGTCGGCGACCTCGCCGTTTTCGGCAAAGCGCGCGTCCTTGCCATGGGCGATTGCGATATCGGGGCCAAGCATCCGCACCGCGCGCACCAGCGGAGTGCGGTCGGGCGCGAAGTTCGCCGCGTCCATGCAGACTTTGAGCGCCTTGGACCCCACCCGGTCCTGCAATCGCAAAAAGCGCTCCGCTCCGTCAACGCTCCCCGCCCGCGTCATTTCCACTGCGATGACAATGCCAAGCCGCTCCGCCAGCGCACAGGCGGTCCTCAGCCCGTTGCATAGCCCCTCGAACACCGCCCGATCGTCAACGCCCTCTTCTGGATACCCCGACGGATGCCACACCAGCACCGGCCGCGGGTTGCCGCCGAAACGCCCGTCGAGCGCGGCGGTTTTTTCCACGCAACTCACTAGCCTTGCCATATCGTCCGGGACCATCCCCTTTGGTCCAACCAGATCGACGTGCAAGGTCATCGCCGCCAGGGCAATGTCAGCCGCCTGTAGTACCTTGTCTATATCCTCTGCCGACGGGTCCGTTGCATCCCCGTCTGCTCCCCCGCCGAAAAACATCTGCACCGCCTCGAATCCCTCGGAGCGCATCTCTGCCGGCGACAGCAGATTTCCTGACATCAATGCAAGTTTCATAACGCTGATTCCAGATTTTATCTGTTATGGTTTAGTGATGATTATGGCGTCCGATACAACCGTATAATTCGTTCCTTCCCAAGTGAAGCCCAATATTCGACCTGGAGAAGATGGTGTATTATCTAAATAGCTGCTAATTTCTGAGGCAAGGAGTGGTTTTGCACGCTTCAATTTCCACGATAAAAAGAAATTGGAATAGTCTACGAGGATGAGGAAAAGGCGATTAGATGCATCAAATCTATTTACTCCTTGATTCTCATAGAGCCATTGAATAAGATAATCTGGATCTGATTTCGCTTTATTGACAAGTTGCTTTCGAAAATCGCTCAGTTCGGATAAAAGTTTAGTAGAATCATTCGATGGGTGGTCGCTCGCCTTATTCCACAAGTCAGAGAGCAGCCGATTATCAGGTAGGCTGTTACTAAAGGTGACTCTGTAGCGACGTGCCCATTGCTTTAAAAGCGTAAGTTCTGGCTTTTTATTTATAACTTGTCGACAATGTTTTATATAGCCTTCGGGTAAATAGGTGACTTTTAAATCAAATGGGACATTTTTAATAAAGAAGTCAATTTTCTTTACTGCTCCAACAGCAGGCAATACGGATAAATGATCTCGGAAAATATCTTCTATGATTATTGATGTCCAGTGATTGTACCAAGAGCAAAGCACATAGCCTCTCATGCTATTGTGTAGTTCGTTTTCGATATTATAAGAAAGTTGGTCGTAATCTCGAATCTTTTTTACGTAGTTATTGACAATTGTCCTCTCAAGGCTATTTTGATGAAGTCCTCCCCAATCAAATGCTTCTAATCGGTATAGCTGATTGATCAATTCATCCTCGCATTTTTTTCGCTGTTCCCGTTCAACTGCGTAAATCGACTTGATGGCATTATCTATAGTGGAATCATCTAGGGCAGAAGTTTCAAGTGCTTTTCTGAACAAGTCTCTTGATGAAGACGAAGTAGGATCAATACCCGTAGTGGAGAAGAGATATTCCAAGTACTTGCGACGAGAAAGGGATTTGAGCTTGAGAAACCTTAGACCTTCGGAAGATTCAGCGAGCTCGCGTATGCGGTCCTGTTGAAACCACTTTTGCGCCATATTAAAGTTCATTATTCGCCTTTTGGTGAAGTGGTATCTTATCGGACCAACCTGGTATATGGCTTAGTGAGGACACTATACCCGAGTCGACATAAGAATTACCGAATACTAGAGCAATATCATTTCTCAGCCCCCCCTTTCTATTGTCTTGAATTACTGACCGGGCCGAATAGTTACACGGGAAAAGGCCAATGTAGTTAAGTTGGTTTTTACGGTAATCTTCGATTAGTCGGTTGACAAACCCCCAGCGGTCCCCTTGCCTAGCATTATAAATGAGGACGATAAAACCGTCATCCTGCAGGATTTTTGAACACTTTAAGAAAAAATCGCTCATAGCAATCTCATAGCTATTCGGAGATTTCTCGCGTTCTTTCGCATTGGAGATCACTATTTCGTCATCAAAATTCGGCTCGGCACCTAAAATGGAGTTCCAAAGTTCGCTCAACTCCAAATATGGAATACGGTCGCTATGAGGAGGATCCGTAAGAATGAGTTTCACGGAATTATCTTTGATACGAGTAACCGAATTTTGGCACGGAGTACATTCGATGCAACATTGCAATGTATCCCTATAATACTCTGCAAGCGAGGTAGATACGTGTAAGCCACTCAGTGGATCTCTAGATTTTATCGCTCTTAGAAGTTTTGTCACGCGACGCTCAAAGCAATTCCACACGTTCACTTCAAAGTGCAATTCTGGACACCAGTATCCAATGACCCAACTGCCTACTTCGACCTTATCCACAGCCTTTCCAAAGGTTTTTCCCCTTTTCGTAATAGCAAAAACCATTTTGGTCATTTGGCCAGATGCCGCCGTAAGGCACAGCCTGAGTGGGTTCGCAAGCTCAGGGGAAAATTCAGCAATCTCACTCAATAACAAATCTAAGTTGTGCTGTGCTCGACCAGTCAAGATATCAGAGATCGTCAAGTCCCGATGTGTGTTGATCCGGCTATTAGAGAAGAATCGGGGGGGGCTGAGATATTGACTTCGATAGCCGTCGAAGTTGTCAATCAGTTTCATATCTTGTGTAGTTGGAGATAGTTCTTCACGGGCATTTCCCCCCCCCCCGCGTAACCAAGTTTGTTGGAGATGGCTGTTTTCCCACAGGTAATGAGACGCGATCCGGCCATCCTGTAAGAGATAGCTTTGATCTATTGACTCCTTGACGTTTTTCTTTAAATGTTGGAAGGCGTCCCACACAGCTTCGTATTTCGGTGGCGATACTAAGAGTTTTGTGATCTCGACAGCGATGGGATTTATATCGAAACCAATAAACCGGCGACTTCGCAATAGAGATTCTCGAGCGGCAGTACCTGATCCGACAAATGGATCGAAAACGGTGTCCCCTTCATTGGTAAGTTGTTCAATGATGAACGCCAAGGGTTCGTGGGGCTTTTTGCCCCAATACTTATGAAATCCGTACAGACCCTTATAGCCCTTAGGAGTACTCGCCGTTTTAGTAGAAATCCTAAGCGGTTTCTCGGCAAATTCAAAGGTGAGTTGGTTTCGCATTAAAACGTCCCCTGTACGTCCATCACCTGTCCGCCCGCTTCTTTCACCTTGGAGGTGGCCACCCGCTTTTGCAACTCCTCGTAGTACAAATCCTCATCCACCGGAATAGGCACCCAATCGTCGGTCCACGTCGAAAGCAGCATCGCGTTGGACAACTCCACGCCGTTGATCCCCTCGGTCCCGGCCGCTAACAGCGGCGACCCCGTGCGGATAGCTTGCACCCAGTTCTGGGTAATCCCCTTGTGCTCCGCGCCGCCGCCGCCCGGGATCTCGCACTTCCAAACCTCCGGGCTGCCAAATCCATGCGGCCACTCCACAAGGAACTTGCTCGCCGACTCGGTCGTGCGCCAAAAGGTGATTTTGCCGCCTTCCAACACCACCTTGCCGCGGTCCGCTGAAATCTCCAGCCGATTGGTCCCCGGAGCCTCGCCCGTAGAGGTGATAAAAACACCCGTAGCTCCGTTCTCGTATTCGACATAGGCCGTTACGTCGTCTTCAACCTCAATGTCGTGGTATTGCCCAAAGCGGCAAAAGGCCCGCACCCGCTGCGGCATTCCGCAGATCCACTGCCACAGGTCGAGATTGTGCGGACACTGGTTGGCCAACACGCCACCGCCCTCGCCGGCCCAAGTCGCCCGCCAACCACCCGAATCGTAGTAGCTCTGGGCGCGGAACCAGTTGTTGATGATATAAATTGTGCGCTGAATCGGCCCCAACTCGCCGGATTCGACCAGCGACTTCAGCTTCTGGTGCTCGCCGCGTGCGCGCTGGTTGAACATCATGCCAAAGACCCGGTCGCTTTTGGCCGCGGCCTCGTTCATCTCGCGGACTTGGCGCGTATAAACCCCGGCTGGCTTCTCGCTCATCGCGTGCAGGCCGTTTTCGAGCGCCTCGATCACCAGCGGGGGATGGAAGTAATGGGGGGTAGCTACGATCACAGCGTCCACGCATTGGGCCGCAAACAGAGCGTCGGCCCCGGCGAACGCTTGCACGCCCGCGCCGTATTTGTCTTGCACGTCCGCAAGGCGGGCCGGATCGATGTCGGCTACGGCCGCAAGTTCCGCACCGGCAATTTGGCCTTGGGAAAGATAGGTGGCGTGGCTGTTGCCCATGCCGCCGAGGCCGATAATACCAATTCGCACTTGGTCCATTTCGCGCTCCTTTGTCTAGCGGTTATGCAGATTTACCCTGAACTATAGTATTTTCAACTCCCTGTCAAGACGGATTTGGGCGCGGCGACTATCGAGGACAGTCCCGCTTCTACCGCCTTGCCTTAGTCCAGATGCGAGCTGCCGAGGGCTGGCCTTTGTCATCTGCCTCCCTTGCGCTCGGGGAGCATTTTCCTTACTTCTAAGTAAGAAATAAACCCCAACAAGAGGCTCTCAGTATGGCAATAGCAACGCTAACAAGCAAAGGGCAAGTCACAATTCCCAAAACCGTTCGCGATGCTCTGCAACTCCGAGAAGGCGATAAAGTCGATTTTATGCTTACAGAAAATGGTGAAGCACTTCTAAAGCCTATGACCAAAACAGTAAAAGTAGATGAAATTTTCGGCGAGTTGTATAAATTCGTCAGAAAGCCTGTTTCGGTTCACCAAATGAAGTCTGGAATTAGGCAAAAAATGAAGGTGCGTTTTAAGTGAAAGCATTAGACACGAATGTGCTTATTCGCTTTCTTGTAAGGGATAATAAAAAACAAGCACAAATTGCGTACAAACTTTTTAAAAGAGCAGAAAGTAGAGACGAACTCTTTTTTGTTCCTTTACTCGTAGTGCTTGAAACCATCTGGGTACTCGAATCTGCATACGAGATTCCACGCGAAGAAATCCGCGGCTCTCTGCAGAAACTTCTCCTTATGCCCATTTTGATATTTGAGGCTCAATCTGCTCTACAAAGAACTCTCTCGTCTGCTCAGACAAACAAAATAGAGCTTGCAGATTTGTTAATTGCACATTCAGCAAAATTTTCAAATTGTGATGGTGTTCTCACTTTTGATAAAAAAGCATCTAAATTCGCGCTGTTCGAGCAGTTAACGTAATAGACATTTCTAATTCCTACAGCAACAAGAATGTGAGATATACACACCGCCATCTCAATGCTGCTACCCAACTCTTTAATCATGCGGAGAACCCCATGTACAATCTCAACGGCAAAGTCGCCCTCGTCACCGGCGCGGGCGGCGAACACGGCATTGGCCGCGCCATCTGTCAACGCCTAGCGCACGAAGGCTGTAACCTCGTAGTCAATGACTTGCACGCCCAGCCCTATAGCGAATCTGGCTGGGGCGGCCTGCCCGCCCTCGTCGCCGAAGTAGAAGCCGCCGGGCGGCAGGCCCTCGCGGTGGAAGCCGATGTGTCCGACGCCTCCCAAGTCGAGGGCATGGTGCAAGCCGCGCTCGCCCGCTTTGGCCGCATCGATCTGCTCGTCAACAACGCTGGCTCGCGCCCCGGGCCCGATCGCGTCCCAGTCGTCGATCTTAGCGAAGCCGCTTGGGACCAAGTGCAAACGGTCAACGTCAAGGGCACCTTTCTCTGCTCGCGCGCTGTGGCCCGGCACCTGATCGATCGCGGCGACGGCGGCAAGATCATCAACATGTCCTCTACGGCCGGACGCCAAGGATATCCGCGCTACGCCGCGTACTGCACGTCCAAATTCGCCATCATCGGCTTTACCCAATCCCTCGCTTGGGAGCTCGCCCCCCACCGGATCAACGTCAACGCTGTCTGCCCGGGCAACACCCTCACCGAGCGCACCCACTACATCGCTGCGGGCCTCGCCCAGCGCGACGAGCCAGACGCCGACACCACGGCCACCCTAGTCCACGACCTTGAGGCGCAAACCCCCTTGGGCCGCATTGGTACGCCCGAGGATGTGGCCCGCACCGTGGCCTTTCTCGCTTCGGACGAAGCCGAGTACCTCACCGGCGTATCGATGTTAGTGGCCGGCGGATTTCAGATGTGAGACGGGGCTCGTTTATTCCTTGACGCTCCCTAGCATAATCCCTCGCACGAAGTACTTCTGCACGAACGGATAGACCAAAAGCATCGGCAGGATGGTAACGACCACGGTCGCCGCCTTAATCGTCTCGGGCGTGAACTCGGTGATGTTCGGATCAACCAGCCCCTGCTCAATCAACTCGACGCTGTTCTCGATGACGATCCGCTGTAAAAAGGTCTGCAACACCTGATTCTCGTCCGACGCGATGTAGAGCATGGCGTCGAACCAGTGGTTCCAGTGCGCCACCGCTGTCCACAACCCAATCGTCGCCAGCACGGGCTTGGAGAGAGGTACGTATATCCTAAAGAGGATATTAAACTCGCTAGCTCCGTCGATCTTGGCCGACTCGGCCAGACTTTCGGGAATGGCCTGAAAGAAATTCTTGACCACGATGATGTTGAAGGCCGTCAGCATCTGCGGCAGCACCAGCGCCCATATTGAGTCGATCAGACCGAGGTTCTTGACCAGCAGATAGTTGGGCACAATGCCGCCGCTAAAGAGCATGGTAAAAAGCACCAAGAACAGCAGCGGACTGCGGTGCGGCATCTCGCGCCTCGCTAGCGGGTAGGCCGTCAGGCACGTAAAAAAGAGCGTCAGCGCCGTGCCCAACACCGTGCGCAGGATCGAGTTGGTGAACCCCGTGACGATCTCGGGGTTGGACAGCACCATGCGGTACGAGGTCAGCGAAACGTCACTCGGGTAGAGGTGCAGACTTGCGCGCATGGCTTCGGCGGCACTGCTCAACGACATCGAAATAGTGTACACGAACGGATAGAGCGCCATTAGCCCGACCAAACCCAACACCGTCAAGTTAAAGACGTTGAAAACCTTCTCGCCTCGCGTGCGGCTTACCATATTCCCTGCTCCCCTCCGCTGAGCCGCCGGGCCAGCGAGTTGGCCAGCACCACCATCAACAAGCCGACCACGGATTTGAAAAGCCCGGCCCCGGTAGCCAGCCCAAAGTCCATTAGCACGATCCGCCGCAGAACGTAGGTGTCGATGATGTCGGCCGCGTCGTACACCATGGGATTGTACATGTTGTAAATCTGGTCGAAGCCCGCGTTGAGCACGTGGCCGAGATTGAGGATGAAAAGCGTGATAATCGTCGGCACCAGCCCCGGGAGGGTGATGTGCAAGGTCTGCTTCCAGCGACCAGCCCCATCGACGACGGCCGCCTCGTACAGGTCGGGAGAAATCCCAGCGAGTGCCGCCAAGTAAATCACTGCCCCGTAGCCAGCCGCCTGCCAAATCCCCGTGACAATGACCACCGCGATAAACCAGAAATCGTCGGTGAGGAACTCAATCGGGGAGACTCCGAAGAGCTGGGCGATTTGGTTGGCCGGTCCGCTCTGCGAGAAAATCATCAGAAAGATGCCGCCCAAGATGACCCACGAGAGAAAATAGGGGATATAGGTCACCGTCTGCACGGTGCGCTTGTACCAAGAGACGCGGATCTCGTTGAGCATCAGCGCCAGCGCGATCGGCGCAAAAAAGCCGAACAGCAGGCGCAAGAAGCTGATGGTGACCGTGTTGCGCAGGGCATTGGGAAAGTCGGCCCCGCCGAAGAGGCGGAAAAAATTCTCCAACCCGCTCCACTCGCTGCCTAAGATGCCGGCGCTCAGACGAAATTCCTTAAAGGCGAGCACCAGCCCGAACATGGGCAGGTAATTGAAGACGAGGAAAAAGGCCAGCCCCGGTGCCACCAGCAGCAACAGCCCCTTGTGCCGGCGATACTGCGTCAGTGCTTCGTGCATGGTATAATACCGATCTTTTCGTGTCCCAACTCGGATACGACCCTCAGGTCTTAGCTGGGATCGAGGGCAAGAGCCCTCAATCCGGCAAGGCCGATGGTGGATACTGAGGACGCAACGTAACAGCAGTAACTTAGTTGCCCTTTTATCTGGATGTCACGCCTAAAAGCTTGCGCCCGCGAAAATGGGCGGCGCGGTAAAACCCGCTTTCGCGGGAACGACATCGGTCACTCCCGCATGCAAGCGACCGGACTCAGAGATATATGAGTCCAATTGCACAAAACTGCATTTCAGTCGTTTAATTATTGAACAGGGCCAGTTAGGTAATTCCTAGTGTTTACGATCAGGCCGGCGTCGTAAAGATGGGGTGCCACGGCGAACCCCGCTTGTGCAGGAATGACCGACCGAGGTTCAACCCGATCTACTAGGTGGGTTTTCAGACAGTTTCTTAGGACGTACTTAAGTGCTATTGGAATAAGTAGAAGTCCATAGCTTCTTTAATTATGCCGCCAGCCTATTAATGTCAGGGATACCGTCTTCGCGGAAATCATCCAGCTTTAGATATTGCTTATCGGCATTCTTGGTAAGGTAGGCGGCCTCCTTAGTACCTAGTTCCAGCATGTTCTCGTGTATTACCAGACTAGTGAACATGAGGCTCGCTCTTTTAAGCTCCAACAATGCGATAGCCGTGCTTTTTGCTTTACTATTTCCGCGTACTCCGAAAAGGTAGAATTTACGGTTGTTGTGACTCAAAGACCAATCTACAGTGATTAATTCATAGTCGGCAATAGGAGTGACGTCTGGCTGCGGGCTAAAATTTCTCAACTCTGTTGTTGTATACTCTTTAAGATCTTCGTAGAACGTAGATCGGACCATCTCTCTACTCCAATAGCGCATATTACATATTTTCTGTACGCAACCTGCGAACTGAAGAATGCTCTCATAAAGCATAGAGAGAGGAGTATCTAAATAAAGGTTTCCCTTTTCATTCTGTACGCCACTGTTCATTAATATGCTGTCAAAAATTCTCCGTCGGGAATCCGTATTTATTTCATAGGCATAAGAAAGGCGCATAATAGCCATGCCGAAGTCGCATACGCGGACATAGTTTTCACCTTTAGGACTATCTTGAAAATAAATATCCACCATATCGCCGTCTTCGTGGAGTATAGGGATTATAAGCTGATACGTCCCATGCCTTCGTTCATACACCTCAAAACTCGCCTTGGCTCGGTCACAGAGTAGGTGATTTACTTTATTGATATCCATCGAAAAGCCCTAATTGATTTAACTCAGGGAAGTATTCTGAGCCATTCACTATACCAACATCGACTAAGAAAGCGTTGAGAGCTTCTTCAAATATGCTATACTTTTCTGTGATCTCTCTGTGCTTTTCTTGTGGTTGCATGATGCCAGATCGAACTTCCTCAGCAATTACGCGGTGTATATGCGACTTGGCGTAATGACCGTCCTCATCCCGGCTCGTTTCTCCGTGCGGACCATTGTAGCGAATAAGCGTTATGGACCCGACCTCTTTATCTTTTTTATAGACCAAGCCAATAGAAAAATTTTCTATAAAAAAGGTATTCTGACGAATGAAAACAGAAAATATGCCTCCACCACCCGAGTCATCTTCTAATACTAGATTGCAACGTCTATGACCATCTCCTTCACTGTATCCTCTATCAGGATTCCTCTCTTTAATTTTCTTGGGAGACTGTATCAATTCTTGAATTTCTCGATCTGTCAGCATCTGGTTTATTACTCTGGTTCACAGCCGGCTTAATGTCCTTCGTATCAACTGTCATGTCGTTGCTCTTACTTCCTCACTTCGATCGCTTCACAATATAAAAACTGCCTATCTCCTTCACAACTATAGATCATCAATTCCACATCGGCTCCGGCAACCCCTTAACAATGCGATTAGTCTCCATGCTGACGCGAACAACGCAGGCGAGCAGCTTTAGCGGATAGGATGGATCGCCGAGGGTTTCGGTGGCGTAGCGGTTAGCGTCGTTGACAATGCCGCTGGCTTTGTCGGTGGATACGGCCTGTCGCTCCATGACCCATTTGAGGGCCGGCTTGCCGTTGACTTCGTAGTCCCACGCGGCGGCGGGAATGTCGGTGACGGTGATGTGGCTGTTGTAGATAATCGTCGTGCGGTCGGGGGCTTTTTGGGTGCCGCCGAGTTTCATCTTTTGGACGCGGAAATAGGTTGCCGGCGCGTCCCAACTGCCGTTGGCGAATTTGAGCGGCCACGGCTCAACGCGGTCGAAGCCGACGTGTAAGTCGCCTAACTCGCGGCCGGCCGCGACGAGGGCGGCGAAGTGGTTGGGGTCGGTGGCGAGGGGGATGCGCGGCAGCTCTTTGGAGAGGTTGTTGGCGAAGCGGCGGCGGTAGGATGGGACGTGTAGCAAGCCGTAGATGTAGTGGAAGATGTCGCGCTTGGAGACGGTGCTGCCGTAGGCATCGCGGAATTTGGCGAGTGCGTCGTCGGTGATGGCGGCGCGGCGGGTGTAGCCGTGGGCGTCGGATTGTTGGCCGAAAAGGCCGGCGTCGTTGGCGGGTTTTTCGTAGAGGTATAAGGGAAGGCATTGGCCCGAATCCATAGTGTGGAGGTTCGGGATTGCATCGACCATCATCACTGAAAAACCGGCCCGCGCCCCAATGCCCGTCACGCAAATGAGGCGGTTTTCCGCGTCGGCGTGTGGGAAAATTTGCGGTATTTGGTAAACCCGTTCGTTCAATCTGCGACTGAAATACAGCCCCTGCCGCGTGAAGGGGCGATACGTTATCGGAGCGATTCGCCCCTCGTCAAATTGCAACTGTTTTCCCCGACCGAGATCGGCCTTGAGGTTCGCGGTCCAGCTAATTTTTTGTGGGTCATTGTTGACGAAAGCATCAACAGCCTGTTTTGCATTGCCGAGTTTATCGGCTTGCCACCGCTCAATCTCCGAATTGTAGAAATCGATCATGGATCGGACGTTCTCTTCGAGCGCACTGGCCGAGAAATTGCAACACCAAGCGTCGCGGCCAGTAGCAACTCCGAGCGAGTAATTTTTAAATACGAGATCGTTAAACGTGTTCCGTTTTTTATCGCCGACCTGCATGAACTGGCTGAACTCCGGATCTCCTTGGATCAGCCATTCGTGCTTGGCGTCGGGTACAATTCTCGTCCAGCCATTCGCCTTGGTAATGCCGCGAGTACTTCCAAACTTTCGGATAGTGTCTAATTTTTCGTCAGTGCCCAAGTCTTCGCCGATGTCTCGGAACAGGATACGACCATGCTCCTTCTCGTAGGGATTTTTAACGAAAATGGTGACGGCGCATCCGGTCATACTGCCTTGGCCGAATACGTTTTCACCTTCGCCGGCCTTGCCACCGCTCAGCATGTTTTTGCGGACGTCGCCGCGCAGGTGAAATACGTAGAGGTTGCTAAATTCCTCGAATAGACACTTTCGCATCCCGTCGGCGACAGCGCGTTCAAGCCATGCACTCCCGGTCACAAACCCGATCACGCCGCTCTTGCCAATCCGGTCGCTCGCCCAGCGAATCGCACGGATGTAGCTGTCGTAGAGAATGTTCTTATTGGTAACGCTCGAATGTCGTGCATAGCTGTCGCTGATTCGCGCATCCAAACTTGGATACGACTGATTTTGCGCGTTGTCGTTCATGCTTTTCTGCATACGCGACCACGGCGGATTCCCCATAATCACGCGAATATCCGTCTCTTTCTGTCGGGTCCGCCGCCCCGAATTATCCGGCATAATCTGCGCCAGCAAATCGTCGCCTTCCTGCATTTCAAAGGTGTCTGTCAGGCAGATGCCGGCAAACGGTTTGTAGTCCCCGCCGACCATCTCGTGATAGGCCGTCTCAATGTTCACCGCTGCGATGTAATAGGCCAACAAGACAATCTCATTGGCGTGAATCTCATTAGCGTATTTGCGCGG
Source organism: Candidatus Latescibacterota bacterium (assembly GCA_965200315.1). Taxonomy (GTDB): domain Bacteria; phylum Latescibacterota; class UBA2968; order UBA8231; family UBA8231. Next base: position 4,871,533 of record OZ241362.1, on the reverse strand, counting down.
CAAATCCTCGGCTGCAATCAAACCCTGCTGCAACAGCCGCGTAACAAACGTGCCCGTGCCGGTGAATGGATCGAGAATGTGTACGCCCTCGGAACCCAACGTCGAACCGAATTCGTCCTCCAAAACATCGTTCACCGAGCGAATGATGAAATCGACGATCTCCACAGGCGTATAAACGATGCCTAGCCGCTGCGTCATGCTGGGAAAGGCGTTGCGGAAGAATTTGTCGTATAGCTCGACGACGATCTTCTGCTTGGCCGCGTCCGTAGCCGCTCCCTCCACTCGCCGCCGGACGCTGGCGTAAAACTCGTCGAGATTAGCCGCTTCCACGTCGATGTTCTCTGGCTTGAGCACATCCAACACACATTGGATGCCTTGGCTCACCGGATTGCGCGAAACGAATTTCGTCTCGCCGAACAGCGCGTCAAACACCGGCCCGGTCACCAAATGCTGCGCCAGCATTTCAATCGCGTCGTCGTCGGTGATGCCCTCGTTTAGATCGTCGCACAACTCGTCGACAAACTCTTGGAAAACCTCCCGCTCAGCGTCGCCCGATTCGACGAGGGCCTTGATGCGCTCAATGTGCCGCCGCGCAATATCCGCCACATCGCCAGCCCATTCGTCCCAGTACTTCCGGTCGCCGCACTTCTCGACGATTTTCGCCCGAATCGCCGCCGGCAATCCGTCGAACAAAGCTGGTTGAGAATCCTCCGGTTGGCTAGGCGGGGCGTCTGGGTCCCGCGCTGCTCCGCGCCCAATGCCCGGCCCATCTCCGCTCGCCGGCGCCGGATTCCAGTCCGCTAACGTGATGAGGCCGATGCGGTCGCCCGGGTCGCCCAATTCAATCCGGTTGATCATCCCCTCAAACCGCTCGTCGTGGCTGCGGATCGCATTCAGCGTCTGCCAGACGACCTCGAATGCCTTGTTGTCGTTGAGCGCGGCTTCCGGCTGAATGCCCGACGGAATAACCACTGGTAGGACGACATAGCCCATCTGTTTGTCCGGGGCCTTACGCATGACTCGGCCCACTGCCTGCACTACATCGATTTGGCTCTTGCGCGGGTGCATGAACAAAATCGCGTCCAGGGCGGGCACATCCACCCCTTCGGAAAGACAGCGGGCGTTGGTGAGCACCCGGCAGCCGCTGTCGGCTTCGTCCAACCAGTGCAGGGCCGCCGAACGCTTTATGGCGTTGAAGGTGCCGTCGACGTGTTGGGCCGCCACCGGGTATTCCGTTAGATGTGCGCCTTCTTGCTCGCGGTATTCTGCGGCGACTTGGGCAAACAGCCGCTCCACTTGCTGCGAGGATTTGATGTCGCGGCAAAAAGCAATGGCGCGGCGCATCCCTTGGCGGTCGTTTGCCGGGAACTGGCAGGCATCCACCTTGGCCAAGGCCCGCCAGCAGCCAAGTAATTTGGCCCCGTCGTCGAGTTTCAATTCACTGTCCTCGGCCAGGCTGCGCTGAATGGCCCGGGCCGCAGCGTCCTCCGGCACCGTCAGAACGATCACCTTGTAGTCGGTCAGCAAGCCCTGCTCCACGGCCGCGCCGAAGGCGAGTTCGTACAGGGGCGGCCCATAGATTTCCTCATCCTCCATAGAGCAGAGGGCCGTGGCCAGCTCACCGGCGCGAGTGCGGGCACTGGCGGCATAGACCTTGGGGGTCGCGGTCATGTAGAGCCGCCGCGCACAGCGGATGTGCTCGTCGCGGTGGATGCGGACGAAGTGCGACGGATCCTCGCCTTCGATCAACGCGCCGGCCGTGCGGTGCGCCTCGTCGCAGATTGCGAGGTCAAAGGCGGACAGCCCGTGGGCCTGCTGTGCGGCTTCAATCACTGTGCTGGATTGATACGTAGCAAAGACGACGGTCAGATCGTCTGGTGCTGGCGGGACCGCGACGCTGGCGAGGCGGGCCGCATCCGTCGTGGCCGGAAACGCCAAATCCAGCGCATCCATGTCGATGAGGTCGTCGTTGCGCCGGCGTCGCTTGCCAACCTGTGCGTCGGAACACACCGCGAACGAGCGCAGCGGCAGGTTGGCGTCTTGCGCCCATTCGCGCACCGTCTGCGCCATCAGCGCCAAGCTGGGCACGAGATAGAGAACGCGCCCGCCGGGGCCAGCGAGTTTTTCGGCAATGCGGAGCGAGGTCAGGGTTTTGCCGGTGCCGCAAGCCATGATCATTTTGCCGCGACTACCTGAGTTCGCCAGTCCGCCCGTAACGGCTTCGAGGGCCTGGCGCTGATGTGGACGGAGGGAGCGTTGGGCGGCGACGCGGATTTCACCGCTGGCCGCAAAGTCCTGCCAGCGGATGGGGCTGGCCTGTAGTTCTTGCAGGCCAATGCGCCGCACCGGCACCGCTTGGTCGCGCAGCATCTTTTCCGCTTGCGGGCTCCACTCGCGGCCGGTCGTGTCGATGATCAGCCGCTGGCGGAAATCCTTACGCCCCGAAGCAGCCAAGAAAGAGTCGATTTCCGCCTTGGCGATGCGGCGGCCCGTTGCGTGGAACTTGCACTGAATGGCGCACCAGCCCTCTTCGCCGCGCAGCTTGGCGACCAAGTCGATACCGAGGTCTTGCGCCGACTGCTCCGGCTCAGCGTAGAGTGCCAGCGGCTCGGCCACTCGATCTTGACGTCGGACCCAGTCCGAGTACGGCGTGGGCGGGTCGTATTGCCGCGCTTGGAGCGGGTCGTGCTGTAGGTAGGCGATGCAAAGGGCCTCGAATGCGGCTCCCTTGTCGCGCTCGCGGCGATACCCGGCCGCGGCGGCCTGTTGCCGCCAGTTATCAAGGAGGTCGCGCAGGGCAGCCGGGTTGTGGCTGGGCTCAGGGATCAATTCGGCCATGGTGTAGGTCTTTCAGGTAACGTGGTCTGACTGGATTAAAAACACCTAATACGGATACGTAGTATCCCGGGCCGGAGCAACCTCGCCTCGGCCCTCGTCGTCAGCGCAATCACCACCATCGTGGTCTATATATGGCTGGGCTATCAGCACGGCATGATGCACGGCTTCCGCTGGTACTACATCAACTCGCCGCTGAGCAAGTGGGGTTGGGTCGCCAAAACGGTCAACAACCCGCACCCGCCCCAACACCTGACCACCCTGTTCACCGGCCTCGGCGCTGGGCTCGCCGGCTTGCTTTCCTTGGCCCAGCACCGCCTCGCCGGCTGGCCGCTGCACCCGGTGGGGCTAGCCGTGGCCCTGACCAATACCGTGCGCGGCGACTGGTTTGGGATGTTCCTCGCTTGGCTGGTTAAGTCGATTCTGATCAGCTACGGCGGGGTCATTTTATACAGGAAGGTGCGGCCGCTCTTTTTGGGGTTTATCATGGGAGCTTGCGTCGGCGGGGGCGGGGCGTCTTTGGTCTATTCTTTTTACTACTTCTAACCGCTCACCTGCTTGACCCGGCCGACTTCGCCGGTCTCCAAGCGCACCTTAATCCCGTGCGGATGCGTCGCCGACTTGGTCAGAATATCCCGCACCACGCCCTCGGTTAGCCGCCCCGTGCGCTGGTCCTGCTTCTGCACGATGGCAACGCGCATTCCACACTCTACATCGGCCCGTCTCGTTCCGTTCATACCCGGTCCAACCACACTGGACTCAGCCACGCCCGGTGCCCGTCTTGTTGCCGCAGCCGCAGATAGTAATAGGCCCACGCGCCCTCTGGCGCTGGCAATTCGGCCCCGTCGATTTCCACGTCCCAAGCGTTGGGCGCGTCCTGCCAGACGCACTGTCCGTTGGCCATGATCTCCACCCGCTCAATCGGCGCAGTCCCGTGCAGGCTGGCGGAAAAATGCACCTTTTCGCCTGCCGCCAACGCGCCCTCCGCGCCTGAGCGTACGCCGTTGACTGCATAGTCGCAGACAATCGGCACGCCCGAAGTCGCGTAGGTCCAGCGCTCGTCCATCGCCTGCCACACCCCCTCGCGGGTCAACTCCGTCGCCCGGAAACAGGTCATCCCCACATAGCCGCCCGAATTTTGCGTCGGGTGTCCCTGATGGTTGTCAGTCCCGGCCACAAACCCCAAGCGCCAGCCTTGGGCAAAAGCGTCCTGCACCGAAGCACCCAACTCCCCCATGCGAATACCCCAGTACTCGTCGAGCGCGTCGGCCTCAAAATTGCCCCGGCCCTGGACGATTTCCACCAACCTAGCCCGCTTGTTGGGGAACTCCCAGCGGTATTGCGACCAGTAAAACGTCTTGCCCATGACCTCGCGGTGCTTGCCGTACTCAATCGGCTGGCCGCAGTTGGGATGGTGCGGCACCATGACCACGTCCTCGTCCCAAGTCACTTCCGCGGGGCAAAGCTCCGGTTTCCAGTGCCAAGTGCCACCATCAACTTCTGGCGTGCGCAGATAGAGGTTGGCGTGTCCGTAGGCATTGGAGCTTTCCCACGCGGGAATCGTCACAAAGCGGCCCGGCTCGTAAAACTCCTCATTGACCGCCAAGCACTCGGCCCATCCGGGGCCAATCGGCGCGTGATCCGTCATCGCGATCACGTCGAGGTTGAGCAAGTCGCGGGCATAGGCGTAGGCCGCGTGTGGCTCCCGGTCGCCATCTACCGAAAGCCGCGTGTGGAAGTGGATCCCGCCGAAGTAGTGGCCGCGCTCGCCGACCGCTTGCGCCGGCCCGCCCTGCGCTTCTAAACCGCGCTCTGCATCGCGCACCGTGATGCGGACTGGACCGTCGGCTTGCACTTCAATGCCCTCGACCACGCCCCGACCGTCGGCACCAATCGCTACCTCATCGGGCAGACCAGTAACCGCGCCGTCGGCCTGCAAAGTCACCGTCCCCCGGTAGCCGGATATTGGATTGAGATGATCGTCGGTCGCAAAGACTACGACCCGGCGCTTTCCCTCCGCATCCATCGCCGCGGAGAGCCTTCCTTCCAGCCGCGTCAAGGGACCAGGGGCATTACTCAGGGGAATGGGGTCTCCCACCTTCTCGAAAACCTCGGCTTCAGGTCGCCGCACTCGCACTTGCAGGACACCGCTTATATCCGCGTGCGGCGACGGCACCACGCCAAAGGGAAAGACCAGCCGCGCTCCCGCGCTCAGCGATTTGGTAACCGCGATGGTACACAAGTAGAGCTCGTTGATCGGCCGCCCCACCAATCCGCCGCCAGCCGGCCCGTCGCCGCCCCGCGTCATATCGGTCCAGTCGCGCGCCAACCTGTGCCCAATCACCACCACGCCCTCGCCGCCTTCGACAAAAGGCTCTGCAAGCGTCCACTTGCGGGAATAGGAATGGAACGTGCTGATCGAAACCCGCACATCGGCCCCGGCTTCCAAGCCCGCCGGACAAGCGACGAATAGCCGCAAGGGCTTGACCTGCTGGTCTGTGGCGACGAACTCCGTCTGCCCTTCGTAGTGTATCTCCAATTGTTCGTACATATCGTCTCCTCGATTCTTGATACCATACATTCAAGTTGATTAACCAGATCGTCAATTTTGTCGATAGAACTCAACTCTGATGTAGCATTCCATTCGATCTCCCGCGCATAATACCACCGGGCTTGTACAGGCTGCATACCAACTGCTGCGGCACCCTGCAGCTCATCAAATCCTCCATCTCCGACGAACACAGTTTTCGTTGGCAAAATGCCGAGACGATCACACGCCTTGAGGCGTACCATCCAGTCTCTACGCAAGACCGGGGTCAGCGTCCGCCTTTTCCACGGCGGTCAGGATCGCCGACCAGCACCATCCCCTCGCGCAGAGCCTGTCGCACAAAGGCATTGCCTGCCTCCAGCAGTGCGGTTAGTTCCTCGTGCGTGTACGCCACCACATCGACGCCCACGCCCACATCCGCCGGTCGATAGCGCACCGCCCGATCTAAAAAAGACGCCGTGCTATGGCTTAGCACGATGAGCAGATCCGCATCGCTACCCGGTACGGCATCGCCCCGCGCCAGCGAACCAAACAACACGATCCTCTCGATTTCAGGGTGCCGTTCACGCATCGCTTGGGCAGCACGTTTGAGACGCGCTAGGATCTGTGGGCGGTCCAGCCAAAACACCTTCACAGAAGCCGATGACTTGGCCGGCGTGGACGAGCGCACACTCTGCCTCAGTACGGGTGTAGTATTCATAAGGTGCTCCTTGTGGATGCGAATTGGGGTAGCGGGCGGGAATGTAGTGTTTGTCCAATGCTTTGGCAGCGTCCAGCAGCCCCGGATCGGGCCTAAGCGATTCGGGCAAGGATTCCAACAGAGCGGTAACAGAGTGTCCCCAAGCCACACCGCCCATCTTCTCGACAACCGCCTTGACGGCTTTTTCCGCGCCCTGTTGGGCGGCAAAGCAGGCCCACTCATAGTCGCCGGCGTCGAGCGATCGGCGTCCGTGGGCCAAATCTCGCTGGCCCTGTTTTAACCAGTCGGCATGTCGGCTAGCCATTAATAGCCTCCTTAAGCGTAATTAGTCTCGTTCTACGCCCCCATCAAGAACGTTTAATGTTCCGTACCAACGAGCCTTTATGTAGCGGGCCACACCATCTTCTTCATTGGTGTCAATGATCCCGCTGGCACGTTCCTTGAGAGCGGGGATGGCATTGGCCACAGCGAGGGCCTCGTCAGCCACCTTGAACATATCCAAGTCGTTTACTTGGTCGCCAAAGACGACTAGATGGCGGTCTTCCAGCCCTTGCAAGCGTTTGAGGCTTAGGATGCCCTGTTCTTTGGTGGCACCGGCGTCGTGGATGGTCAGCCAGTGCCAGTCAGGCGAGTACTGATTTTTGAAGCAATGGGTCTGGACCCGTTTGGCATGCCGCTGGTTGATCGCCTCATCCAACTTCTCTAGCTCCGGCCCTAGGCCGATAACGGTAAGACAAACTACTTGGTCGTCGAGGCCACTTTGCAAGTCGGCTAAATAGCACAGGCGCGGATCTTGGTGGAGCCGCCTATGCTGCAAGTACCAAGCCATGCCATCGTTGGTTATATCGCTATCTCGGTAGTAGAGACGGTCGGCAGCACCGTCGTAGGTCGAGATAAAGGGACTGTAGCCAGCGTCGGCTATTTGTTGCCACAACTCGGACAAAACGTCGCGGTGTAGGGCGTGAACCAGATAGTGTTGGCCGCTGGCCAGATCAGAAACAAAGGCACCGTTGAATTCGACCACCGGCAAGCGCAGAGGTAAATCGGCCAGCAAGGGGCGCATGGAGGCTATGCTGCGGGCACTAGCCACCGTGAAGAGCAAACCCTGCTCCAATAGCGGGTTGAGCGTATCCTTGCTGTACTGAGATAGCGAAGTATCGTTGCGCAGCAGAGTACCGTCTAAATCGGAGACGTATAGGGGCGAGTCAAAGGTCATCAACGAAAACTACTCTGGCCTACTGACCACGACAAGAAGCTGTCTTATTCTTAGCGGTATTGGCATCTACCATCGCCAGCAACGCATTCGTATGCTTGCGCGTCTGTGGCACGTTTCCACTGTTAAAAATCTGTTGTTCTATTTCGTCTGTCAGGCCCGCTTTTTCGCGTTCCGCCCGCAATCTCGGATACCATTGAGGCGTATTCAGGGGCTTCTGATACATCTCGTGTCTCGCTGGGGTCTGTTTCCAGATCGAAAAGCTGATAATGGTCGTAGATTTCAGACATAATTAGTCTCATTCCACGCCCCCACCGAAAATGCCGTGCGATACTGCCGACTCGAGATCAACCAGTGGCATAGGCGTTTCTCGCATTGCTCGACGATCTCTTGGTATGCCTGCTCGCCGTACAAATTGCGAGCCTCGTGCGGATCGGCCTCTAGGTCGTAGAGCTCGCCGCAGTCGTCCCCGAAATCCTCCGGCTGATAGTGGACATAGCGCCATTTATCCCAGCGCAGCGCCTTGCTGTGCCGGTGCTCGGTGACTGCCACCTCATGCACAGGCTCCGTGCCGCCCCGCAAAAGTCCGCTGATATCGGCACCGTCCATGCCCTCCATCGCCGGCAGACCACAGAGGTTCATAAACGTCGGGGCCAAATCGACGTTTTCCACCAAGGCATCGCAAACCCGGTCCGCAACCGCAACACCCGGCACCCGCCAGAGCATCGGCACCCGACACACCGCCTCCGAGCATATCCCGGGGGCCTTTTCCTGAATGCCAAAAGCCGTGCTGTACGCGCCGTGGTCGGAGTTATAGACGACGATCGTATCTTCAGCCAAGCCGCGTTCGTCAAGGTAGTCCAAAAGGCGGCCAATGCAGTAGTCAACCTGCGTCACGCAGCCCAGATAGCCGCGCCAGATGTTGCGCGCCCCTTCCTCCGGCGACCAAGCCTCCCCGTCCCAAGCTCGCTGGAACCGGGCGTACATGTCGCGGAAGTGCGGCGGGCGTCCCGACGGCTCTTGGTAATAGGTCTCCGGCAACGCAATGTCGTCTGCATACCTATCCCAGAACTTCTGATCTGGCGTATAGGGCGCGTGCGGTCGCGGCAACGAGACCTGCATACAGAAGGGTTCACCTTCGCACCCGTCCATAAATTCAATCGCCCGCTCCACGCACCAGCTCTCGACATTGTACTCCAGCGGCAACTCCGACGGCCGGGCGCGGAACTGGTTCTGCGGCAGGCCAACCGGGTGGGGGGCCGGATAGCCAGTGATGCGGAAGTTGTCGTTTTGCTGCAACAGACCGGCACCCGCCAGAAACGTTTGATACGGCGACAGACCGCCCGCAGCCGGCACCGGCGTCGAGGTCCCAGACATCCAGTAGTCAACGTGATCCAACAGCCAATCGCGCGGCTGGTTGGGCACGTGCGTCTTGCCAATAACCGCCGTCTTGTAGCCGTGCTGCTTAAAATGGCCGAGGAAACTCTGCATCCCCTTCGGACGCGGCCCACCCAAACCGAAGAAGCCGTGGTTGTGGCAGTACTGTCCCGTGTACATGCTCATGCGGCTGGGAGTGCAGATCGGATTTTGGGTATACGCCCCTGAAAAGCGCATGCCCTCATTGGCCAGCCGATCCATGTTGGGCGTCAGCGCCTGCGCGTGGCCTTCGCAGCCCATACAGGCCGCTTGGTGCTGATCGGATAGGATGTGCAGTACATTCATTATGATACCTCATTGGCTCTCTAGGCGTCCTCATCTTCGCCGACGACATTGGGCTATTCCGACCTTGGCTGCTACGGCTCCGAAATCCGAATATCGTCTTCTGTCAATTTTTCTCTCAACACGTCAGAGGTCTCGATGAATTCTACGAGGGCTTCGATGCTGTCGCGCAGTGCATCAATCTCACTCATAAATGTCGAAGGCGGCTGAGCGAATAAAGAACCCGTCTTTTGCATACTTTTCGCGCTCTTCCGCAGCCAATCCATGTGTTGTAGTGTCAACTGTAGCCATAAAACATCTCCTTCATAAGTCACGCCTTTCTCGGGCCTGTGAAATTCTCGATAAAACAGTTGGCCGCGCTCGCCAAGGCGTTGCAGGTGCCGGTGGATGACCTCATTTAATCCAACCCTACCTTCCGGTAAATCTCCTCGCGCACCTTGTAGATTTCCCGCGCCTCTTGGGTCATCTCCGCCCCACCCCGCTCCATCCACTCGGCCACAAAATAGTCGAAATAGTCGAGGTCGCGCTCGCCGCGCACAATTTCGGCGTAAACCGTCATCTGCAAATTGCGCAAGTCGCGCAGATGCTTAATCGACGAGGGCACCACGTCCGGCTTGCCAAAAAGGCCGGCCTGCGCCCACTCGGTGCGCTGATAGCGCTCGCGGTGTTGCAGCATCGCCGGCGGCAAGTACTTGTCGGCAATGGCGGGCCGGACCCCGCAGGGCGCAAAAAAGCCGCCCGGGCCATCGACGTTCAACACGGTCAGATGCTTGCTGGCAACATTGCGGTCGTCGTAGGGCGGCAAATGGTACAGGCCGCGCTCGGCGTCGAACTCCCAATGCACGCCCCGCTGGCCCATCCGCACCTCCACAAAAAGCTTTTCCTCAACAGCTAGTGCCTCGAAAATTTTGAGCATCCGCACGACCTTCTCAGGCGCGGCCGCTACCTGCTTGCCAAAGACAAAAACATGGGCGGCCGTGCTCCACACCCGCGCCCCACGGATGCCTTCTGGACCAGCCGGAAACGGCCCGACCACCACCTCGGCACCCGGCTGCAACTCGGCAATGACCGACACCAACGATGCCTTGTTGTACTGGTCAAAGCTGCTATAGCCGCCGTGGCTGAAGAGGTATCCCGTCTTGCCGCTGACGAATTTCTGGTAGGGTATTGGGCTGCTCTTGATTTGGCCGATCGCAAAGTCGGGGTCAATCAGCCCGTCGGCGTACCACTGGCGCAAAAGGCCCAAGATTTCTTTCACCTCGGGCCGGGTCCCGCCCCACACGACCTCGCCATCGCGCAGCATCCAGCCGTGCGGCACAATCCCATAGGCCCCGAAGACCTCGCCGAAGACATTGAACCAAGCCTGCGCGTTGGGACACATGCCGTAGGTGTCCTGTAGCCCATTGCCATCCGGGTCCTCGTGGCGAAACTTCCACAGCGCCGCGTACATCTCATCGAGGGTTGCCGGCACCTTGTCGATACCGACGTTGCGCAGCCAGTCCATTCGCCAAATCCCCGGCACTGGATAGCCGAGGCTGCTGCCCCAAGTGGGAATGCCGTAGTTGGCCCCCTTCCAGTAGGCGTAGAGCCACGCCGCGGGGGCATACTCGTTGAGATAGCGCACGTAGTTAGGCGCGTGTTTTTGGATGACCTCGTAGGGAATGGGCAGCGCATAGCCGTGGTGGGCGTCCTTTTGCACCACCACCGGATCGCCGGCGTAGAACAAGTCGGGCACATTGCCGCCGGCAAAGACCAGCGGCCGGCGGCGCATATAGGCAAAATGACTGGTAAACAGCGGCTTGAAATCCACATTGAACCGCGCTTCGAGCCGCTTTTCGATCGAGGTGCCCTCGCGAGCAGTGGGAAAGCGCGGGATGCTCATCCAAGAGATCTCGAGCCGCTCCGCTGGGTCATCGACCACCGCATCCCAGTCGATACGCAGCTCCGCCTCGGTCGCCTGCATCTTCCGCACCTGCCGCTCGGCGAGGGCATACACAGCACTGATGCAGGCGAAAAACGCCAACAGGGCGAGAACTTTTCTCCGCATCATAGCACCTTTAAAAAATAAGGGAGGCGGATCGCCATTGATCCACCTCCCTATCAAATCCGCAAACTACGAGGACTGCTACTGCATGTACGAAGCCTTGATGTGGCCCCAGCTATCGTTCTCGACAGCGGTCGGCAAAAGCTCCATCTGCGCCGGCAGCAAGATGAAGTCGGTGATGCACTTGCCGTCGCCGTTGCCGCAGCGCGCACCGCCCATGCGCCAAGCAGCAAAGCGGCGGTCGGTCTCGTTGTCGGTGCCTACATCGTTGTCGATGATCGAGATGCCCAAACCGATGATGTCGTTTTCGCTGAAGGCGTGCTGGACGCTGTTTTCGGGCGACGCGTGGTCGAAGTCGTCCCAGCCCACGGTCCACCACTCGGCTTGGAAGGTCGCCTCAGTGGCGTGCGCGCCGTTGAGATTGAAGGAATTACCGCAGCACGAATAGGGCTCGGCGTCGTGCCAAGTGGCGCTCGAGGCCCAAAGCCAGTTCCAGCCAATCGGCTCCATTGGCGGCCAGCGGTAGTGGCTCATCTGGTTGAGGCGGCCCCGGTTGCGCAACACTTCCTCCTCGGTGTCGAAATCGTCGGCGCCAAACCACGAGACATCGCCGCCGTGGTTGGCGTCGAGGTTGATCTCAAAGCTGTCGTCGCCGCCAGCACCCCCCACGCCGCCGGCGTCGCGATCCCACAGATCGTCGAAGCGGTCATAGACGAAATAGAGGCGGTCCAGCTCGTCGTTCCAGCCCGAAGTCCAGCGGAAGTTTAGATCCGCAGTATTGACCTCGGCCCCAACCTCGCCGGCCACCACCACGTGCAGGAGCTCGCCGTTGAATTCGCTGAACGGCGTGAGCCACAAATTGTCGGGCACTACATCCCACTCGGAAATATCGCCATCCATCACCGGCAGATGCGACGTAGGCCACTGCCAGACTCCCAAGATCAGCCCCTCGGGCACATGCGCAAAAGAAGGCGAGCTCAGCCCCAAAAGTGATACGGCCACACTCAGCGTCACTAGTTTCCTCATCGCTTATCTCCTTCTCCTAAAATGGGGGTTGCTTTGATAAAATTTTCGCGCCCATATTCGAGGCGCTCTTTGAATCGCATTCATTAAGTAAAGTAAGCTGTTAGTCATAACAAATGGCCCTTATGTTGTCAATGTATTTTTGAAAAGTATCGCGGCCTAGACATCTTCAAAATCATGCTATTGATCGTCTTACTCCTCCTCGCGCTCTGCCCAGCATCCTCCCAAGCCCGGCAATCCGCTTTTGAGCGCATGGCCGCTCGCCTGAGGCAACTCGCCAGCGAAGTCCGCTCCCAAGTCCCGACCCATATCAACACCCTGAACATGAACGCCGCCAGCGCTGCCTACTTGCGAGAGCAGCTAGCCAAAGCACAAAATCACAATCGCAAACAGTTTCCACAACCTCGCCATGGACCAGATCGTCCGCATTCGCGAAGGGGACGCCGCGCCCATCCCGATCTACCTCAACCGCCTCTCCCTTTCTTCCTCGGCCCATTAGTTCCTAACGCCCAGCGATTGCCGAAATCGCCGCTTCCACCGTCTGCCACCCCTCGCTCCGCACCCCAATCTCGGCATACGCAGCGCACGCCTGTTGCAGCACCTCCAGTGCCCGTGCCTGCTCGCCTTTTTTGCGATACACCAATCCGATATTGCCCAAGCTCTGCGCTGTCCCTTGTCGGTGTCCGATCAACTGAAAAACGTGCCGGGCGTCGCCAAATGCCTTGAGCGCCTCGTTCAAGCGGCCCTGCTCAAAGTAGATGTTGCCGATGTTGCTCAGTTGCGCGGCCTCGCCTTGGCGGTCGCCCGCTTGCGTGAAGACGTGCAGAGCACTCTCAAAGGAGGCGAGCGCTGCGTCGATTTTGCCTTGGCGGAAATAGACGTGGCCGATGTAGTCGAGCTGGGTAGCTCCCTCGGCGTAGAGATCGAATTCGCGGTACAGCGATAGTGCCGCGCGATGGGCTTCTATCGCCTCGTCGCGCCGGCCCTGCTTTTGCAGCACTTGACCGATCTTGCTCGACTGGACCGCTCTGCCGCGCGGATGGCCGTGGGCAACGTAAATCTCCAGCGCCGCTTCAAAGGCAGAAAGCGCCGAATCCAAACGGCCCTGATACAGATGCACATCGCCAATGTGGTCCAATGCCTGCGCCCGCTCGCCGGGGTGGCTATCGTAGCGCCGATAGAGCGCGAGCGCCGACTGATAGGCAGCCAGCGCCGAATCCAAACGGCCCTGCTGAAAAAAAATGCACGCCATGCGGTCGCGCATCTCGGCTTGGCTATCCACCTTTTCTCGCGCCTGATGTATAGCAAGCGCCTCTCGGTAGGCGACCAACGCGGCCTCTAGATCGTCCTGCTGCTGGTAGATTTGTCCAATCCTCGCTAGCTGGACTGCGCGGGCCGCGTCGTCAGCTAGGCGCTCAAGGATGGCCAGTCCTGAGGAAAAATAAAGATGCGCCGAATCGAGCCGCCCTTCATCTAGATGGATGTTGCCGATATTCGTCAGGCCACCGGCTTGGCCATGCAGATACCCCTCGTCCCGGTAGAACGCGAGCGCCTCTGTGAAGGTCGCCAATGCCGAATCCGCCGCACCCCGGACGAAGTAAACAGTGCCGAGGCGGTCGAGGTCTCGCGCCTGCCCGAGGCGGTCGCCGATCTGCCGATGCCCGTCCCGGGCCTGCTTTAGGAATTCTAACGCTGGCCCTAAATCGCCCTGCATGAAATAAGCCGCACCCAAATCGCCCAGCGCTTGGGCCTCGCCAGCGGCAAAGCCGCTCTGCCGGTGCAGCGCCACCGCGCCTTGGTAGAGCACCAATGCCGAGCCGATGCTCCCTAGGTGCTGATGAGCTTGGCCCAGATTGCCCAGCAAAGCGGCTTGGACCTCTTCTCGTGTCGCCGCAAGCTCCAGTCCCTTTGCCAGCACTTCCCCGGCCTTTTCATACTCCCCATCGCACAGCAACGCGACTCCCGCATTGAGCCAGACCGCTGGCGACGGCCGCCGCGCCGCAGCCTGCAAATAGCTCGCCGCCGCCGCATCGCAACGTCCCTCGTCGAGATGCTCTCCGCCCGCAGCAAAATGCGCCTGCGCTGCAACCGCCTCTTCGCCATCTTCCGCAAAATCGATCCGCGCCGCCTTCAGTACCACCAGTCCATGCGGGCTCTCGTAGGGGACGAGCGGCGCTTCTTGGGCGGATTCGCAGGACGCGAACAACGCGAGCAGTACGATGCGATAGATCACTTTGACAGCCGTCCGGCGAGCAGCACGCCCATCTGCTGCGACGTCTTCCTACTCGGCTTCGTCTTGTAGGCTCAATACCGGCCGGCTGTCGAAATGCACCACTCCAAAGCACTCGGGCACGTGGAATTGCGGCTTGGGAGTCAGGGTATTAGACCAAGTGATGTACTGCAGATTGACCGCGCCGCCCGTGCGGTACAGGTTGAGACGCCACACAGCGCCGGCGAGCGGAGGTACGTGCGGAGCGTATGGAGCGAAAACGGCAAAGGGAAGGGCGATTTCAGTGGTCCAGAGCGTGTCCTGATCCGCCTCTTGGTTGAGTGTACCTTGGATGTCGATGGCTACCTGTACGCCCTCACCGTTCCATGCCGACGAACGATCGGCATCTGGCGAGCGGTCCAGAATCGTGCCCAAGGCATTGAATTCAAAATTGAAATAGTTGGTGACTTGGCTGGTATCTGGAGCGATGAACACCTCGACGCAGTCGTCGCGCGACACCGGACTGTCGCGCTCGGTCAGAGTCGCCGAAATGTGCGGATCGTACGCAGTGAAGGCGACGTACAGATGCACATCGTCCCACAGCAAGCGGGCTTCGGTGCGATCCTTGGCCCCTTCAGTCCACCAAGGGAAGACGAACTGGTCGATGACTTGGGCGGCCTCCCAAGAAGGCTCGTCGAGGTGGCCGTCCACGGCAATAGGCCCGGCGCGGAGGATGGTGTGGTGCGGCAGGGCATCCTCGGCGGGAGCGGAGGATGCGGTCAGGACTAGGCAGAGAGTGGCGATGAAATAGCGCATGGGGTTTGTGCGGCTCGTTGGACTCGAATGGGGCGCGCCGGGCCGATAATATACTTTACCGCCTTTACCGCTAGCAACATGCCAAAAAAGCATCTGCCCCTTTCCTCTATATGCTAGCGTAAAAAGCCCGTTCTCAAACCGCATGGAGAAATACTTGCAACCGCATTTGCCTTTTCTTACCGTTTGGACTGATCTGCAAAATTTGGTGTGCCGGCGTGCTCTTTCTCGTTGATAGGTACTATGACACCTCTGCTTATTGTAGGTACTCTGTTGGGGCTAGTAGTAGGCTCCTACTTCGTACCGACCCCGGACGAAATACGAGCTTCTTTCAAGCAGGCGCAGAAATTCTACGCCGCCGAGGACTACGAGCAAGCCATCGCAACCTACGAGCGCATCAATGCCATTGAAAGCCCGCTGCTCTACACGGCGGAGATTGAGGTCGCGGTCGGCGAGGTTACGGCCCCAATCAAAGAAATCGCCCCCTACCAAACGGGTAATAGCTACTTCAAGCGCGCCCAAGAATCCCAGCGGCGCGCCACCCGGGAGCGCGACCCCGAACGCCAACGCCAACTCGCCGAACGAACAGCGACCGACTTCGCAGAAGCGGCCGCCTACTTCCTCAAGACCGAAGCCCAGACTACCTCCCCACAGATGCGGGAACTGGCCCGCAACCGGCTAGTCAACTGCCTCTATGAAAGCGGCGAGTACCAGCGCACCATAGAAGAAGGCCGAGCTTTTCGGCAGAAATATCCCGACAGCCAATACCTCGACAACGCCCTCTACAACATCGGCTGGGCCCATTTTAAGTTGGGGCAGTACCAAGAAAGCATCACCACCTTTGAGGAATTAGTGCGGCACTCTCCCAAAGGATACCGCGCAGATCGGGCACTTTTCCAAATCGGCGAAGCCTACTTTCTACAGCAGCACTATGCTCAGGCCACTTCTTGGTACCAAGAGGTAGTAACCCGCCAAGACATCGACCACCTCAGCGAGCGCGACCTGCTGAAGATGCGGCGCGAGAAAATAGCCGGCTTGGTGGACGAGACTGCGCTAGAATTGGCGGCCAAAGCCCAGATCAAAGTAGGCGATTGTCGCGCCCAAAGCGGGGATTTTGCCGGTGCCGCTACCGCCTATAGCAAGGTTATAACCGCCTTCGCCCAGGAACAAAAACTGGTGGCCGAAGCCTACATCCGCCTAGCCGATATGTACACCCAAGGTGGCGACGACCAAGCGGCAGTGCGCACCTACCGAGAGGCCATCGACGGTAGCCGCAACCGCATGTTTCAGGCCAGCATGCAATCCCTGCTGGCCGAACACTACTACGGCATTGGCGACTATCAGCGCGCCATCGCCGAATACCAACTCTACCTAGAGGCGTATGGGGACGTGGCCAAAGCCGCTGGTCTGGCACCGCCTTGGGTCCTTTACAAAATTGGGCGGGCCCATTACGAGCGGGCCGAACTCCAGAGCGAAGCCGCGGAGGACGACGAGGCCCGCTTGGCCTATGCACAGGCCATCGCCGCGTACGAACGCATTGCCGCCGACTACCCCAGTAGCGAACTAGTCCTAGCGGCTACCCCGTTTAATATCGCCTTGTGCAACCAGATGCTCGGTGCCTTGGGCAGTGCCGAGTTGGGCAGTGCCGAGCACACGGCCCGGGCCCTAAAACGCTACCAAGAGATCGTCGCCGCCGACCAAGACCCAGCCTACGTGCGCAGCGCACTTTTCCAACTAGGCCGCATCTACTACCAACAAGAAGCCTTCAAGCAGGCCATCGCCGCTTACGAGTCCATCCTGCAAAAATACTCCGAGGACCCGCAGCGCCACGGGGCCTATTTTGAACTCGCTCTGTGCTACCGAGATTTGGGCCAGCCCGGCAAGGCCGTGGAGTTTTTCCGACAGCTTGATCGCACTTCAAACTTGTTTCCCAAGGCCATGCTCGAAGCGAGCAACCTGCTGGCTGCGGCGGGTGATTTCTCGGGGGCCCTAGCGGCACTGGAGGCGGGCTTGGAGGCCAGTACCGCTAAAAACGAACAGGCCCGTCTTCACTACATGAAAGGGCGCACCCTGATCGAAACGGAGGCATTTGTCGCCGCGGTGGAGGCACTGGGACACACCATCGAAATGGCCGACGCCGAGGAGGTGCGCTTAGGGGCCCTCTACGGTCGCGGCGTAAGCCTGCTCAAACTAAAACGCTACCAAGAGGCGACAGCCGACCTGAAGATGTTGCTGCACAGCGACAACGAGGAGTTGGCAAGGGCGGCCCAGCGCATGCTTGGTCTGGCCCATCTCGAATTAGGTCATCAGGAAGAAGCCATCGAGGACTACCGGGCCCTAGTAGCGGCGGCAACTGATTCCGTCGAGTGCGCCGAACACCTAGTGGTGCTAGCCGAACTTCACTACAACTTGGAGGAATTCGCTCAGGTCGAGGCCGTATGTCAGCGGATTCTCTCCTTGGACTTGCCCGCTGTGCGCGGTGAGCAACCCTATTTCTTCCAAGAGAAAGCGTACTTCCTAATGGGCGACGCCCACGGCTCACGGGGCGATGCCCAAGCGCTAATCAACACCTACCAAAAGGCACTGTCCCACTACCCAGACTCCTATTATTCGGCCGATATGCGCTTTGCTCTGGGGCAGGCCCTATTCGAGCAGGACGACCTCGCGGGAACCGTGCGAGTGCTCGAAACCTATTTGCAGAAGACGCCCGGTCATCGCAACCGCCCCTATGCCCTCTACTATCTGGGATACGCCCATTTCAACCGGACTCAGTTTGAGCAAGCCGCTGTCGCCTTTGCCGATCTAGCCAGCACGTATCCCCAAAGCGAGCTGGTACCCGACGCACTGTTCCGGGCCGGGGAGGCCCATTACAACTTGGGCCAATTCGACAGGGCGCAAGAGCACTACCAGCAATTGCTCAAAATGCACCCGCGCTCAGACCTCGCCGACGATGCGCTCTACAATCTGGCCTGGTCCCATCTCAATATGGAACGGACGTCCCAAGCCATCGCCGCCTTCCAAAGCGTGGTTTCCGACTACCCAAGCAGCACTCTAGCGGCCAATGCCCAGTTCACCATCGGCGACTTTTACTACAACGAGAAGGAATACGACAAAGCCCTGCAGGCCTACCGAGAAGTCATCCGCCGCTTTCCGAGCAGTTCGGTAGCGCAAAAGGTTCCCGAATTAATAGACGACCTGCTCGAAGTGGTGGCCTACCTGCGCTACGCCGAAGTAGAGGCGATCTTTGCCCAAGCCCTTGAGGAGCAAGACCCGGCCCAGTTCCGCCGGGCGGCCGCCGGCTTTGCGGAAGTTGCGCGCGACTATCCCGGCACCGAAAGCGAGATCGGTGCGCTGAGCAACATGGGGGTCTGCTACGAGTCTTTGGGGCAGTGGAAGGATGCGGTGCAGGTTTACGATCAGGTCCTCGAGCGCCTAGCCGACGAGCAGGCCGAGGCCTATCGCTTTGCCCGCATGCACAAAGAGTGGATCGAAACCAACCGCTTATAGGGATGCCATGGCCGCTCGAATCGATGCCAAACGCTTCGCCACGCCAACGGACGCGCTCTGCTTGGAGGAACTACTGCGCCGACAGCGCGGAG
Source organism: Candidatus Latescibacterota bacterium (assembly GCA_965200315.1). GTDB lineage: Bacteria > Latescibacterota > UBA2968 > UBA8231 > UBA8231. The sequence goes on along the minus strand of OZ241362.1, from coordinate 4,852,830 downwards.
TGCTCTACCGGGCGCTGGCAGTGGCTATCGTTCTGTTGGCCATACCCGCAATCTACCTAGCTACTAGGGAAGAAGAAAAAAAAGCGCCCAAACCCCCGCTGATGCACCTAGTGGTACGCAAGCCGCGCCTGACCAAAGCCTTTGAGTTTGAGAAGCAGCAAATCCCCCAACGGCAGATGACCCGTCAGGTGCGGGCGGCCAAACCGCAAATCACCCGCAAACCCCAGATTCGTCTCCCCGACCTAGTCGGCAAGATCAAGACCTTTCGCTTCGGCGTTGCAAGCGGCGCGGATCTAGGCTTAGAAGTGGTCCAGCCCGAAGTGCAGCGCGTCGCCATCAAAAGCCCCAAAGAGCCGGAGAAGCGCATCAGTATGCAGGAAGAATTCCTCGACTTGGAAGCGCTGGATATCGGCCGTTATAAGGGGTTGGTGGTCCAAGATCCGACCGACAAACAGAACATCACCGGCTTCGTTTACCTAGCCCTCGCCTGGGGCAACGACTTCAAACCGTCAACCCAGCGGGCCATCTTCGAGCTGGTCGAAGCGATTAATGGATTTACCCAGATTCGCGCCGAAGTGGACGACCATCTCTTCCTCGATTCGCGCGCTATCTTCCGGGCACCCTTCGTGTACATCTCCGTCGATCAAGCCTTTGAACCCACCCAGCAAGAGATCGCCAATCTCGGCGACTATTTGCGGCAGGGCGGCTTTGTCATGGTCGAGGCCATGAGCGAGTTGGGCCGGGATGCCGCCACCGAATACACCCCGGCCGAAGCCTCGCTACGGGAAATGCTCAAGGCTTCGCTGGGGAGGGATGCGCGCTTCAAGGTCATCCCCAACGATCACCCCATATACCACAGCTTTTACGACTTCGACGATGGGCCGCCGCCAAAGCGGACTCAGGAAAGGCTTGTGTACAGCCGCGACTTTCATCCCGAAGTGCCCTTTCTCGAAGGCATTTTTCTGGGCGAGCGGCTGGTGGCGATCTTCACCACCAAGGAATATGGACGCGCCTGGGAAAAGGAATTCCGCAACGAGCCACAGCTACAAATGGGCGTCAATCTGGTGGTGTTCGCCCTGACTCAGCAAGGCTCCATTGCCCAGCAACAGATCGATTTCTACACGGAGCAAAACCAGTCAACCACTGCCCCCTAAAGGCGACAGTTTCCAAAGGCGAACTACATGAGTAAAGAGGATAATAGCGCGATGAGACGCGGCCGACTGATCTGTATCATTGCTCTGTGCGGTCTGCTATCAGGCTGTTTTCTCTTTCCCACAGCCGTCAAGCGCGAAACCCTGCTGTTGCCGGTCATCGAGTCCGCGGCAACGGAAGGGGCCTATAGTCTGCAGGAGGATGACGCGATCTCTTGGGAACTAGCCGGTCTGCGCCTCGAGGTAGAGCACATGACCGACGCCAAGCTCAACGCCCTCTTCCCCAACGAATCGGGGCGCGGCAAGTACTCGACCAATCCCTATACCTACGGCAACTGGACCGATACACGCCTAGGGTATACGCCCAACCGCTTCACCGTTTTTAAGGTCACTATTTTCAACCGCACTCAGCCCAAAGTCATGCTCGACCCATTGGCAGCCGTATTGGAGACCGACCAAGGCCAGTTCCTGCGCGCCTACGGCATCACTTCGTCGTCGCCCTATGGCAACTTTGAAAACTACTACCGCTCGCAGCGCGGCCAGAGCGGCAACGAGTTCTATCGCTTCGAGCTGCGCATGGGCATGGTGCGCAGCTATAACTACGAGGAAGACCAGCCCATATTTAAGGGCGAGAATTACGGCGGTTTCATCGTCTTCGATCCGGTTTATCCCGAGACCGAGGAAGTAGTGCTAATCCTGAAGGACTTCGTCTTGCGTTTCGGGGCTTTTGACAAACCCGTGGAAAAGCGGGATCTGCGCTTTGTCTTTAAGCACGAAGTGGAAGATCGCGTCGTGCAAAAGGGAGCAACCAGCGGCTCTACCGCCGAAACACTGATGATTTCCGAGAATGGGCCTAGCCAGCTCATGGGCAACCTGCCCGGTGAGAGCACTCGCAGCCTGAGTGCCATTCGGGCCGTGGTGCGTCAGCGTTTGGCGGATCTCAATCGCTGCTTCGTCGAAGCATTCGACAAAGGAGAGGCCACCGAAGGCGCAGTGACCATGCGCTTCACCATTGAGGTAGGCGGTGCCGTTTCCGAGGCCAAGGCCACCAACTCGAGCGTGGGCAGCCAAGCCGTGGGCCAGTGCCTGCAACAAGAAATTATGCGGTGGGCTTTCCGGCCTATTGATATAGGGGCCCTGCAGGTGCCGACGGCTGGTGCCGCGAGTGGAGAGAATGGGCCGACGAGCGGCCCCGGAGCGCGGGCCACAGCACCCCGGTTGACGCCACTGCCGGTATTGGTGACCTACCCCTTCACTTTCAAGGTGGAATAGTGCAAGCTAGCATACTCTTTGCCACTTTCTTTTTGCTAGTCGCTTGCGACCAGGAAGAAGTGCCGCAGCTCGCAGTGCAGCAAATATTGCACAAAACCGAACAAACCCTAAAAGAACGCTTGGGCGAGCCGGATTTCGACTTTGTGCGCTCCGAGAAAATAACCACTCTACAGTGGAGAGATGCGGATGGAGATAGCACTTGGGTTTACGTGGATTTGATACACGGTAGCGCATCTTATGTGACCTATACGTTCAAAAAGATGGACCCCTTTGATACGGCGGAAGCACTGCGGCGCATTGGCCTGTCCGTGCCAGAGCAAGAGCCGGAACAAGTCTGGGAAAACGGCTCAAAGCGCTGGAAGCCCTTCGGCCAATATCACCGTCTGGTAGTCAATCCAGTTACCAAACTCGTCACTGTAAGCCTCGACCTCGAGTCGGGAGCACAACGAGAAATAGCTGAGCAATGAACGTCATGCCATTGGTAGTGGGTTTTGTTCTAGCGGTGCTTTCGCCTGCGGCTGCGGCCGAGTGGCAGATAGCGCAGTGGGACCAAGTTGTTTACTACCGGCTTACCTTCAATGCGGCCGAAGCGACACCGGCCGCGTTGCGTCTGACCGCGGTCAATGAATACGAGGTTTTCCTCAACGGCGACTTAGTGGGCCGCGACGGCGACTGGGCGACCGTGGAGGAACTGGCGGTCGACCTGCAAGGCGGTGCTAACCATCTAGCCGTGCGCGTGGGAAACTGGGGACAGGGCAACGGCAGCGGTCTGATCGTCGAAGTGGTCGCCGGCGAACAGGCGTGGCTGAGTACTACCAGCGGTCTGCAGGAGGTCTGGCGCTGGAGCGGCGCTCCCCAGCAAGGCACCGACTGGCTGACGGCAGATGTTAGCGAGGTAGCAGGCTGGACAACGGTGCAGCGCGGCTGGCTAGAACGACACAGGCTTTCCGGCTGGGACGACACCCTCGGAGCAGAAGTAATTGCCGGCTACCCGGGGGGCGTTGACGTGGGCGGCGACGGGCTGAGCTTGCGCACCGTCGAGGGCGAGAATTTGGCACTTAGTCAGTCGGCAAATCGACCGGAGGTATTTGACGGCCAAGCCGAAAGCGTCTGGACAATCGAACCCGACGAACTCAACAGCTTTGCCCGCGTCGATTTGGGCATCCAGCGCCTGCTCGGCGAAGTACGGGTCTTTACGGCCGGAGAGAATGCCGAAGATTTTGCCGCCAACACGCTACAGGGGTACGCCGTCGAAGTCGGCAACGACGGTTTTCAGTGGCGCGAAGTCGGGACCATTCGCGGCATTGCCGATTTTGAGCAAACCGCCGTCGCCTTTGAGCCGATCTTCGGCCGCTTTTTGCGCGTGGTCGCTACCGAACTCGATCCACTGCGCCGGGCCCGCGTCGCCGATATTCAGGTGACCGGGCAGGGGGTGGCCCCCGCGGGTACGTTCACTTCGGCACCAGTGGATTTGGGCTTGCCCGGCCAGCGCAAGCTCTACGACCGCTTTCGCTGGACCGGGCAGCGGCCCGCCGGCACCGCCCTGAGCCTGCAGTTCCGCACTTCAAACGACGGCGTCTCTTGGAGCGACTGGAGCCCTGAGACCGCTGCCTCAGAAGCCGATCTACAAGTGCCCGAACCGCGGGACTTGCTGCAGTATCGGGTCAATTTCTCCACTGATTTTGAAGACGTCGGGCCGCGCCTAGATAGTCTAATCATTGCTTTCTCCGAGCAAACGCCCGCCTCGGCCGCCCGCGTCCGGGTAGAACCGAATAGAGGGATAGTGGGGCGCGAGACCGAATTCATCTACTACCTCGAAGTCGAATTCGACGAGGATGATTTGGGCGTGGAACGCATCCGCATCGATATGCCGAGTCTAGCCGCGGTAACAGAAATCGTGCCTCCCCCGGGGATGGAAGTCGACCACACCACTATTGCGGGCGACGCGCTGGAGTTGGTATGGGCCGATCGCTGGCACCAGTCCGGCCAATTGCAACTGCGTTTCAGAGCGCGGTTGCTGACCAACCAGTTCGCCTTTTCCACGCGCCTTTCCAGCCCACAGGCAGCTATTTCACTCAATGCCGAAGAGGATGACGCCTCTAATCCCGAGACCGGTGCCCCTTATTCTTGGAGTGTGCGAGCATTCGACGCGCTTGGGCCGATATTGGACCAAGTGCGGGCCAATCCGCCCGTTTTCACTCCCAACGGCGACAACATCAACGACCATACCATCGTTGAATTCGTCCTCTCGCGGATCAGTGTGCCACAGGAAATAGACGTGGATATCTTCGACTTGGGGGGCCGCTTGGTGCGCCAGCTAGACCCCGGCTTGCTGCGCGGCGGCCAGTACGTGCGCCCTCCAGCCGGAGGCGACCCGGCGCTCAGCCCGGGTTTTTGGGACGGCCGCGACGACGATGGCACTTTGGTGGTGCCGGGTCTGTACCTAGTGAGGGTGCGGGCCCAATTGGACCAAGGCGACAAAACCGCCGTGGGCTCCGTAGCGGTGGTGTACTGAGATGCGCTGCCTTAAAACAACCTGCCTGCTTTTGCTGATGCTGACCGGCTTTTTTGACCGCTCCCACGGCCAATACCTCAACCGCGAATACTATCCCCTGTGGGCCAATGAGGATTATGAGAACTACGCTCATTTTTCCTACCGCGATATCCGTCTGCGGCGCTTAGCGGGCGGCTTCTTCCTCGACGAGGAGACGCGCGTTTACGACCCCTTCGGCTTCACCCTGCTCAACGGTGCCGATCTCTACCGCACCCAAGAATTTCGCACCATTTCGCCCTTTGGCGGCAGCATCATCTTCAAAAACGACGACTACCGAGACCTTTTTCAGAATCTGGTCGTCGCCAGTGATTCCTATCAGGACTGGGGTTCGTCGGTCATCCTCGGCCGGGCCGTGGAGGCTCGCTTCAAGCCCATGATGTTATCGATTAACCGCATGAATGGCATCCGCTGGGACTCCAATTCGCAGCGCAACCGCTTCACCATATTGGGCTCGCGCATTTCCGATCCCCTGCGCAACTTCGCCTCTGCGCGGCCGCTCGACTTTGTGACCTATCTCTTCGGCGGACACTGGAAAACCCAAATCGGCAGTGTCTTGCAATTTGGTGCCTCGTACGTCAATACCCATATCACGGACACCTTGCTGGGGCGTCGGGAGGGTTCTTTCCGCAAAGGCGCTTTCCCCACCAACCTAGTCACACCGAGCGAAGTCTTTCTCGCCATCAGCGATGATTCGCCCGCAGATGGGGTGGGAGCCCAAGTCCACGATGTACAGATGATCGTCAATGGCCAGCCCAGCCAGACGGCTCCAGCAGTGCGCCGGATCGCCGGCCTCGTATCCCTAGGCAAAGAGCAGCGCATGATTCCCGAACGTCTGCGTTTGGAAGATGTGCCCCATCTGCGCCGCCGGCAGTCTTGGCTGCCGCACACCGTTGGTTTCGGCAGTCTTTTTGGTTCGCGCGGCCTGTTTAACAATGCCGAACCCTTGCAACTAGACGGCGAAGAGGCCCTCCAAGCCGACGGCGACGACGTATTGCTGTTCCGCTTTGTAGTGCCGCCCGAGGCCGAACATATCTCCTTTAGAGTCCTAGCGGCCAACGACTACGCCATCGACTTAGGTGCTCCCATCGGCCGGAGCGGCGTGGTCGGCTCCGCGTGGGAAGACTGGCGCAATGTGGTGCGGGCTGGGGGCAACGTCCGCAACGGTTCAAACATGGGATGGGTTGAGTTCGACTACGGCTTCCCCTCGGGCTTGGAACTCTACGGCGCCAATCTCGAACTGGACCTGCTCGGCTTTGAAGTGCGCGGCGACCTCAACACCAGCACCCAGCACCTTATCTTTCCCGTCCAAGAAGGCCGACGGCACAAGCGGGCTGAACGCGCTTATTCACTGCAGGGTAAGCGCCTATTCGCGAACTTCGCCGTGGGCTGGGAGCTGTTTCGGGCCCCACCCCAATACCGCACCTCTTTCACTTATTTCGACGAATTCGTGCCCGCCCTGAAAGAGTTTGACCTGGTCGACGACAACGACGATTTGGACCCCTGGCCCGATTCCTGGGAACACGACGATCCCCTAGACCTGCGCTTCCAGAACGACGTCACTGAGGCGGCCATTGAAGTCAAAGAAAACCTCTTTCCCGGCTCCCTGCGCGACGTCGGCTTCGGGGTATTCCCCGGCCTAGACGACAACGGCGACGGCATCTTCGACACCAATGTCAACGACAATCTCCTGCCCGACTACCAAGAGCCCTTCCTCATGTACTTCGTCGAGTCCGCAGACTTCGTGTACGGCGACGATTTCAACAACAATGGCGTGGTTGACTCGCGCGAAAACGACAACAAACCCGACTACCCCTACGAGCGCGACAGCAAAGGGCAGCATGTATTCTTTACCTTCAACCCCACTTCCCAACTCGAGTTGCGGTTGGGCGGACACGCTATCGACCAGATTGCTGGAGGCGGTCGCAATCGCTCCCTGTACGCCAAACTCGAGTACCGCCGACCCCTGTTCGACAATATCCACCTAAAGCTGCGCCACCGCAGCAAACGCGTCCAAGACGATATCCCCGACCCGCTCTATCAATACGTGTCCAACCCGCTACTGAGGGGCCGCTACGAGATCGGCTTGCGCGCCGATCCCTTGAGCTATCGCAACAGCCATGCCCATCTGAGCTATGTGCAGTTCAACTACACCGGCGTCGACCACCTGACGCTCAATACTACCTGGCGCGGCGAACTCAACCACCGCTTGGCCGACACCTTTGCCGATGGCCAGACACAAAATTCGGGTAATGACTGGTCTCTGGCCCTAGTAAATCGGGTCGACTACGTCTGGCAGCCGCGCCAGAAATTGACGCTGACCCCTATGCTCAAATGGACCTATCAGCGCTCCGACTCAGCACTACTGGGCGACCTAGGCGACGAGACCAACCTAGCACCAATCCTGCGGCTCGATTTTTTCTTAACCGAACGCACCACCATAAAGGCGGGCATCCAGGGCTTTCCCCTCTTGAAGCATCGCTTTCGCGATGCCGTGGCACCTTCCAACGATTTCAATGCCTGGCACTATATCATCGGCTTGCAAAACAACAGCAGCTACACCGGCTACCGGATCAGCATGAATCTAGGACTGCGAAAATCCTTTACCGACTTTGTCCACTCCAGCACGACGGGCACGGTAGAGACTTCGGAGTTTTTCCTGCAGGTGAGGACGAATTGAGTCCATGCTAAAAGCGATCTCAACAGGCGTACTTATAGCGGCCCTAGCAACGACGGTGCGTGGCGAAGGCGAGCCCAGACTTCTCAAGCCCCACACCACCGGTGCCCGCCTAATGCTCTACCGCCCCGGCCTGCTCACCTACGACAACTACGGCCTAGAGGGGTACCGGACTTGGCCCCGCAATGTCATCACGCGCACGGCCAACCCCGTGTACGACGAGTTCGGCGACTTTCTGGTAAACGGCGTCGAGGTGTACCACCTGCGGGAGAACCGCCGCTTTGACGATCCGGCCCAAATATTCAGCGGCAGCACTATTGCCAAGCCGAACAATTACGAGGGGTTTCTCAACCGCCTGATGGTAGCCGACGACAGCTATAATAACTGGCAGACTCGGCTGATCATCGGCGACCGCATCCGCACCCATTTCTCGCCGTTGATCCTAGATCTGGCCGCCTTCAATGGCATCCGCTGGGATTTAGCCAATGAAAGGCACAACTTCTCGGTCCTAGCCTCGCGCATGGACAAGCCCGTACTTTCCCAAGAGGACGCTAGTGCCCTGAGCACCGCGGCCTTTGCTGCGTACCTGTTGGGCGGCCACTGGCAATGGCACTGGCGCACCATCGACCTGAGTACCTCTTATGTGAACCTCTTCCGCATTGACACTCGCTCGCCGCCCGATTGGAATGGCATGAAGGGTCAATTGCCCAATCGGGTACAGGTAATCGATTACTTGGTGGTCCGCATTGAAGACACCTCGCCCTTGGACGGCAACGGAGCTCGGGTCTTCGACGTCAATATCCTGCTCAACGGCGAGCGACGAGACGACATTGAACCTTTTGTCACGCGCCACAACACCGAGGATTTTAATCCGAACTTTCCCAACAAGGACTTCTTCTTCAAACGGCCAATTCCGCCCTACGTGGAAGTGTTAAAGGGCCACCGCTTGGGCACCTATCCGCTGCAGACACCCGAGCCCGATGGTTCTTTCCGCGCCGATGGCAAGGACTATGTCTTGTTCTGGTTCCCGCTGCCCGAGGACGAGGACGTGGTGTCGGCCTCCTTTGAGGCACTGCTGAGTGGCAATTATCGCGTCAGCGTGTCGGAGATCTACGCCGTTGACCCGCGCGAATCCCGCAATGAACCAGCCCAGCGCAACCGCGCCACTTTTTACAAAAGTTTGGCCGGCTCCAAAGGGCGTGGATCCGCCGGCGCCGATGTCGAGCAGATCCGCTTTGACTACGGCCGCCAGACCGGTCTCACCTTGGCTGGCCTAGGTCTGAGCACGGACGTAAAGGGCTTCCGCTTCAAGGGCGAGTGGGCCCACAGCTTCAACTTCCGCCAGTACCCCGTCCACGATCACCGCGGCCGGCGCCACGACCGCAGTAGCTACGCCTATCTGCTCAATATCGAGCGGGAATTTACCCCGAAAATTGCCGTTGGTGGGGAGCTGTTCCACCTCGGCCCCGAGTACCGCACCGAGCTTTCGGTGACCGACCTGACGCTAGCGGCATACGCGGCCTCTGGCACCGGGCCTTTCGCCGGCGAGTTGGGTTCGACCGACGAGAGCCTGAACAATACCCTCGACCTAAACACGGTTGACGACAACGACGACAAAGACCCTTTTCCAGACGATTTCTTCATACCCAGTTTCGAGGACCAGAACGGGATTTTCCCCGGTCTGGACAAGGACCAAGACGGCACCCCTGACACCAACCGCAATCGCAACCAAGTACCCGATTATTTCGAGCCCTTTTTGCTCTACGACGTCGATCCAGACGATTTCGACTACGGCGACGACCTGAACAACAATGGCGTCATGGACGTGCGCGAAAACGACAACAAGCCGGACTACCCGTATGACCTCAACCGCAAGGGCTACCATCTCTTTGTGCGCTTTCAGCCCCAGCGCGCGCTGGAACTGACCTTTGGGCACTACGATATGAAGGCCATCTGGGGTGGCCAGCGGGCGGATGTGTGGTACGCCAAAGCCGAGTACCAGCGGCGCTTCGGCAACTGGGGTGAAGTGCGGGCCGTGGACTTCTTAAAGCGGGTACAGGACGACATTCCCGACGGCGTATTCCGCTTTGGCGACGTGGCCAATTTCGACATCTTTAATCCGCGTACCACCATTGAGACCTTTGTCGAAGACGAATTGTTAATGCGGGACAGCGCCGTCAACACCGCCTTCGTCGACTTCGCCTTCCGGGGGGTGCGCAACCTCTTTGTCGGTGCCAATCTCAAGTTCAAAGTCAACCAACAGCTCAGCGCCAAGAGCCGCGACAATGCGATTCAGCTGTGGACTTCGGTGTTGCGAGCAGATTACCGCTGGCGCTTGGGCGGGCTAGAGGTATCGCCGCGCTACAAACTCATGCTGCGCCGCCGCACCGACGACCGGGGGCGCATTCAGCCAGTGTCCGAGGTCTTCGGCTTCCCCATGATAGTGGCCGACTTCAAATTCACCGAACGCACCTTCCTGCGCGGCGGGGTCCAAGGGCTATCCGCGCTGCCCAGCATCTACCGCAATGGCCGAAATGGAGACCAAGACTACAACACCCGCGATGCGCTTTTCATGCTGGTCAATCGCTTTGAATACGCTGGTTTCGATATGGCGCTTACAGCCGGCTACGAGATCAGCCGACGCCGCATGAAGGACCGTACGCGGAAATTCGAGGATATTGATTTTGAACAGTTTTTTATCCGCATGGTCGTGGGACTGGAGCCAGTACAATGAGGTGGCCGAGAACAGACCAGACGGGTAAATCGCCGCCTTTGCAGTTGCGCCCATTGCTATTGGCCGCGGCCTTGCTGGTGGGCACCACAGGTCATGCGGAGGAATGGACTGTTGACCACTGGGAGCAGACCGTGTACTACCGGCATACCCTCAATGCACCCGAGGCGGGATCGGCCCTGCTGCGCCTGACTGCAGCAGACGAATACGAGGTTTTCCTCAACGGCGAAACCATCGGCAGCGACGACAATTGGACCACCATGGAAGAGTACCCAGTCGAGCTCAAGCGGCGCAAAAACGAGCTGGCCGTGCGCGTCGTCAATCGCGGCCGGGGCAACGGCAGCGGTCTAGTTGTGGAGGTAAGCGCCGCAGAGCAGTCATGGGTCAGCACCTTTGGTGCGTTGCAGAATTTTTGGTACTGGAGCGGCGAATCCCAACAAGACGCGGGCTGGCAGACAAAGGATGTGAGCCGACTGGACACTTGGCAGCAAGTACAGCGCGGTCAGCTAGACAGAGCGGGCGTATCCGGCTGGTCCGATACGCTGCAGGCAGATGTAATCGCCGGCTTTCCCGGTGGCATCGACATAGGCCAGCCAGCCGGCGGCCTGAGTCTGCGTTCAGTGGAGGGAGAAAACCTAGCGTTCAGACTGCCCTCCAACCGCCCAGAAGTATTCGACGGCCGCTTCAATACCGGCTGGACCGTAGATCCGACCGAGTTGAACGCCATTGCCCAAGTGGATCTGCTGAACCGGCGTCTAATCAGCGAGGTGCGGGTCCTGACTCAGGGCAGAAACGCCGACGAGTTTGTCCAGAATACCCTGCGCGGCTACGCTGTCCAAGTAAGCAACGACCAGTTTGGCTGGAGCGAGATGGGTGTGCTGCACGGCATTGATCAACCCGAGCGCACAGCCATTGCCTTTGCCCCGGTCTTTGCCCGTTACCTGCAAGTGATCATCGCCGAGGTCGATGCGCTGCAGCGCGCCAAAGTAGCTGAGATTCAGGTGCTGGGCAGCGGTATTGCTCCTGCGGGCAACTTTGTCTCGCCGCCCCTAGACCTAGGACGGCCCGGAGAGCGCAAGAATTTTACCTCCGTGCGCTGGGGCAGCCAAGTGCCGGACGGTACCGCGCTCGGGCTGCAATTCCGCAGCTCGCACGACGGCAGCACTTGGAGCGATTGGAGCGCGCCGGTGCACACCAGTCCGGCCCTGCTGCAGGTGCCCGAACCGCGCACTTTCCTACAATACCGGGTCAATATGGAAACTCAATCCGAAGCCGCGGGCCCGCGTTTGGACAGTCTGATTGTCAATTTCACCGACCAGATCCCTGCTTCGCTGGTCCGCGGCTGGGTCGAGCCCAATCGGGCCGTGCTGGGCCGCGACACCCTTTTCACGTATCGCCTAGCGCTAAGTTTCAGTGCTGACGATCTAGGAGTAGAGCGGGTGCGTGTTGCCCTACCCAGTCAGATCGAGCTAGAAGAAATTGTGCCCCCGTCTGGAATAGAAATCGCCGCAATCGCAGCATCGAGCACGGCACTGGATATAGTACTGGCCGAGCCCTGGCACCAAGCGGGCACCCTAGAAATGCGTTTCCGCGGACGGCTGTTGAGCAATGTCTTCGAGTTCCGCGCCCAAGTCTCTGGTCCAGACGGAGGCGCGACGCTGGATGCCGAGGAGAACATTGAACCCGATACAGACAGCGGCCAGCCGCGCTCGTGGCAGGTGTCTGCCAGTGGTGTCGAGGGGCCCCTATTGAGTCATGTGCGCCCGGTACCACAGGCATTTAGCCCCAACGGCGACGGCATCAACGACGAAACAGCGATCGAATTTACCTTAGCGAGGATAAGCGAGCCTCAAGTAGTAGAGGTGGACATATTCGATGTCCAAGGCCGGCCTGTGTGCGCCCTATATGCAGCCACCCTGAGCGCGGGCGAATACGTGTCCACGTTATGGGACGGCAGGAACGATGCCGGCGAACTAGTGGCACCAGGACTCTACCTAGTGCGCGTGCGGCTCCTTCTCGAGCGCGAAGAAAAAAGCCGCCTGCGCGTCGTAGCCGTGGTGTACTAATGGAAATGGGCAGATGAAAAAGCCGACAATACACATCTGCGGAGTGCTCCTAGTGCTGCTGTGGGCAATAGTCCCGAGCTGGGCGCAAACGCCGCGCTTGGGCATTCCCGAGATTCTGCCTTCCCAAGACTTTCTCTGGCGGCAGTTGCCCCAGTACAATAACTACGCCTTTCAGGGCTATTCCAACTACCCGGACCACACCTTCCCCTACGCCGACCGACCTCGGGCCTTCTACGATTCCTTCGGCGATCCCCTCATCACGGGTTACGACCTGTACGACTGGACCGAGCGCCGCACGCTCGGTCAGGAATACGGCAGCAGCATCTTCAAGGATCGCAACCAGTGGAGCACGGTTTTCGATTTTCTGGTGGTGGGCCGCGACAGCTATAACGACTGGGGCTACAGCGCCATTGTCGGCGATGGACTGATTGCCCGCTTCACGCCGTTGACCCTGTCGCAAGTTGACTTTAATGGTGTCCGCTTCGATTTGGCCACGCCTTATGCCCGCTTCACCTTCCTAGGATCGCGCATCGAACGCCCTCATTTTTACATCGAATCCGTTCCCCCCTGGGCCATCGAAAATACGCACTTTGCTGATGATTCGACCATCCTATTGGGGACGCGACTGGAAACAGATATCGGGACCCTGCGGCTGGGCCTAAACGGCGTGAACACGCACGTGTATCAAAGCACCCAAGACAACAACAGCCTCAAAGGTTCCCTGAGACCCAAGCTGCCGTCCATGGACCTGATTGTGGTGCGCTTTACCGATGACTCGCCCCACGACGGCCGCGGCGGTGCCTTGGTGCAGGAAGCGCAACTCATACTTAACGGCGAAGCCCGGCCCGATATCGTGCCAACAGTGATTCGCCACTTCGAAGGTGTAGATACGCAGGTGGGCACCATCTCCCGGCTGACGGGCCAATTCAACCCGACCATTTACACTAGCCCTCGGGGCTATTACCAGATGGCCACGCTCTACTACCGCGGCAGAAACGATATGCCGCTCTTTGCCGATTACCTCTATCGCGCCGACCACGAGGCCGGCATTGACGTGAGTAAGAATACCAACCTCGCAGGGCTGCTAGCCACGTTCAAACTCGAATCATCCGAGGAGATCCTCCAAGCCGACGGCAACGAGCACTTGGTGTTCCTCTTCGATCTGTCACAGGAGCCCTACGTGGAATCGGTGGCCGTGGAAGCGGCGATGGCCAATGACTACCGAGTAGAAGTGGCTACCCTCAATCTCAGCAATCCGCGGGGACGCGGCTATCCCAATCAGTACGTGAGCACATTCTACCGGCTTGTCCTGCGCGCCGATGGCAATGTGCAGGACGGCTCTAATCTGGCCAGAAGACGGATCAATGTGGGCGAAAACACGTCGCTTTTCACCTACAGCACCGATATGCACCTTGCCCTAGCCGGCCTAGAAATCAACGGAGAATACGCCCGCTCCGCGCGCTACTCCCGCTTTCCGGCGCGCATGGACGAGACCACACTGTACGACCGGGGGCCGCGCTTCTCCGAGAAAGGATCGGCCTGGTACATCAATGCCGTGCGCTGGTTCAAGGGAGGCCGCCTCGGGGCCGAAGTTTTTGCCATGAATCCAGACTTTCACACGGAAATGCGCACCTTTGTACCATTTGAAATCGGTTTGACAGAAACTACGCTGGCCGGCCTGACCAACAACACCATCTTCTGGGATCTGGTGCAGGACAACGAGGACGGCGACCGCTACCCGGACAAGCGCGTAGGCAATCTTCAGGGGCAACCCAACGACCGCGAAGACGAAGACATCGACGGCGTGTTTCCCGGCCAAGACGACGACAACGACGGCCTGCCCGACACCAACCGCAACTTCAACGATGTGCCCGACTACGTCGAGCCCTTCCTCATGTACTACGTCGAATCCAACGACTTCTTCTACGGCCTCGACCGCAACAACAACGACGATCCCGATGTGCGCGAGGACGACCTAGACCCCGATTACCCCTACGACGCCGACCAGCGCGGCATCCACCTATTCGGCCAACTGGACCTGACGTCCGAGTGGTCTTTGGGGGCGGGGCGCTACGACATCGAACAAATCGCGGGCGGCGGGCGCAACAAATCGACCTACGCACTGGTGACCTACCGGCGCGAAGAGTTGGGGCGGCTGCAGCGGCTGTTTTTCGAAAACCACCTGCGCCACGTCAAAGACGATATTGCCGACGAATTCTCCGTGCTGGTCGAACGGCCGAAGCGCATAGATACAGATTTTCGCGGCTTGGTCGCCGGCAATAAGCCCTCTTTCACCAACAATTTCCGCGCCGACCCGCTGCTGTATCGCAACAGCTACGTCAACGACACCTATCTGGAGAGCTGGCTCAATCCCTGGTCCACCCTCCAGATGGTCCACAAAATCCGCCTGCGCTTCAACTGGCAACAAGCCGGTCCTTTGCCCGGCGGCCTAGTCCAACGCGACAAACGGCTCGACTTCTTTACTTGGGTCAGCCGCGCCGACTACACTTGGCATTGGCACCGGCTGCAGATCCAACCCCAGTTCAAGGTTCTGCTGCTGCGCCTAGTGGACCAAGCCGCCGACCGCCAACTCGACGGCCGCTACACCCACCGCACCGTGCGCTCGGAACTCAGTGTCATTCCCATCCTGCGCTGTACCCTACCGCTGATGCAGCGCAGCCAACTACAGTTGGGCATCCAAGGCTTGGGGCCGCTGCCCTACCGGGTCGAGGACCGGGTCAATGCCCGCAACAGTTTTGACCAGCACACATTGTATCTCAACGTGAACAACCGCTCGAAGTATTTCGGCTACGATCTGCGCACGATCGTGGGATTGCAGCGGGAGGTCAAGACATTCGACGAGGAATCGCGGGACAGCGATGCCTTTGATGCGCTGACTTTTTTCGCCCGCGTCCTAATCGGCTTTACCGAATATGGACGGCTCCTATAACTGGCAACCAAGCCGCATTCTCGGCAAAGGACAACACCGTGATTTCTCCCATCCGCAACCAGCGCCCGCCCTACAAATTGCCGTCGAATATTATCTACTTTCACGACTGGCGCTACATCCATCACGGCAGTCATTCGACCGGCTGGCGCAACGCCGAAGGTCAATGGCTGCGCATCTGGACCAACGACGAGAGACCTCCGCTGATACACGAGCCGAATTACATGCCCACCGGCATCCGCCTGCGCGCCAAACCAGCGACTAAGAGCGAGCCTTTCCTCCTGCCAGCGGCGGACGAAGGCTTTATCTGGCCCGGCACCGTAATCCGCGAAGAGGGGCGCTACCGCCTCTGGTACGAATTGTTCGCGGGCGAACATGTCGGCCACGAAAAATACCCCATAGGCGCCGCCGACTACATCTGCTACGCCGAATCGGACGACGGTGAAAACTGGCGCTTTCCCGCGCAGGGCCGGATCGATCGCAAGGGTTCCAAGGACAACAATATTGTCTACGGGCTGCCCCAAGTCGAAGAGACCGGTCTGCACGGTGCTACCGTATTCAAGGATGAGTCGGCCTCTTCAGAAGAGCGCTACAAAATGATCTACATAGGCCAGCTAAGCCCAGCGCAAAAGGAGCGCTACCTGCAGCAGAGGCCCGGCGAGGTGGGGGCGCTCAATCTGGAGGCAGAAAAGTGGGATGGCCTGTTCGGCGCCATCTCGCCCGACGGCTTTAGCTGGACGCCCATCCCCGATCCGCTCGTCGCGCAAATCAGCGACACCCTCAATGTCTGCGAGTACGATCCAGTGCTGGGACAGTACGTGGCCTATTGCCGCAGCCATTTCTTCAACCGCCGCAGCATCGGTCGCACTGCTTCTGTAGATTTCCGCCGCCTACCCCTGTCCGAGGAAGTCTTCTGGCCCAACGCCGCGGCTGAACCCTACGATTTGTGGTACGCCAATTCCAAAACAAAAATGCCGGGCACCACCGACTACCACCTCATGTTCCCGCTGCGCTGGCGCTTGATCGACGATTCCTTCAGCTTCGTGTTGGCCGCCAGCCCGGACAATGTGGTGTGGAACTTCGTGCCCGGCGGACCAGTGTGCGAACCCGGCGATGGGGGCACATGGGTCGAGGGGGCGGTGTCAGCCGGCGTCGGCCTAGTGCCTTTGCCCGGCGAGCGCATGGGCATCACTATATGCGGCTCGCCAGAGCCTCACAAGCATCTGCGCCAGCCCCCGCACGGGCACATTGCCTGGGCTGGGTGGCCCAAGGGACGGCTCGCTGCCTTGGAAGCACCGGTAGAGGGGCGCTTCAGAACCTTTCAGCTAGCAGTTGAGCAGCGCCGCGTCCACCTCAACTTCAAGACCGTGCCCGGAGGCAGCGTAAAGGTGCAGGTCATGGACCGCAAGTACCAGCCCCTGCCCGGCCGCTCATTCGAGGACTGCGATTGGCTAGTGGGCGACCACCTAGATCGCGAAGTGACCTGGAACGGCGAAGCCGACTTGGGCCACCAAGGCGAAGGGCCGATCTCGCTGGGCTTTCAGATGCGCTGCGGCGAGCTCTACAGTGTCGAATTCAAAAATTCCGCCTGATCGCCGATAAAAATCAGGGGCAAGAACCTCTTAACAAAATGCTTGACATGCTTGTTCAAAAGTCATATCTCCTTACGAAGAAATTCGGCTATTTAAGAATTCAACTTATTTATTTTTATTGAGTTACTGATTTTGCAGCAGGTAGTTATTCACTATTTCCTCGAACCAAGGAGGCACCATGCGTAAATTGCGCATTTTGGCCATTAGCTGGTCAATAGCAGCACTCGCCGTCGGTGCGACGTGGGCACAGGACGAGCAGACCTTCCCTCAAGGCCCTGACTATGGAGATGCCTTTGAGCTACCTGACATCTCCGGTGAGTTCAATCCAATGGCCGTTTCCACTCACGATGTGGCCTACGACGGCAACGGTAGCGTGGACATTCCCTTTACCATCAACCAACGCGCCACGGTCTGGGTAGTGATCTACCGCAAAGGCAGCAGCGAAACTGGAGAGCGGGGACCAGCCGGCGCTTGGCTGCGTTTAGAGCCCCAAGATATGTACATCGCCACCACGCCAGGTCAGGTCTCCGAAGCCGGCGATGGCTCCGTTACTTGGGACGGCAACGACTGGGAGGGCAATGCCGCGGGAGCCGGCGACTACGAGTTCGACGTGGTCGCGGTCAACAACCTCGACAGGCCGGTTCTGGCCGGTCCTGGGGCAGGCCCCACGGGGTTCACTGCCCCCAATATTGACACCTCGCAGGATCCGCCCGAAATCTGGGTCCAAGAATACGAGCGCGAAGTCCCCGACCGGGGCCACACGGCCGGCGACATGGTCCGCGGCACCTTGGGCACGGACTATCTGGCCAACCCCAACGCTTGGGAGCGCTGGAGATTCGACTTCGGCTTTGAGGGTGCCCGCACCTTTGGCGGCATGCGCATAGACGATCAGGACCCAGAGATTTTTTGGACCTCCCATCGCCGCGAAGAGTTCGGCGGGCTCTACAAAATCCGCATTAACCGCGCCGCTCAATCTTGGGATCGAGTCACCGAATTCGGCACCAACGGCCAGTCGCCCAATACCAACGGCGACCGCATCGTCGAATTTCAGCCCAAAGGCGATGTGGTGTTCAACGCCCTGTGGGGCAAGCAAGAGGTCCCCTTCAACGCCGTTGAAGTGCGCGACAAAACCACCGGCGAAATCACCCAAGCATTCGATGTAACCGAATTCTACAACACGATCACAGTCGATGACGACGGCAACGAGGGCGTCCGCGGCGACGGCCCCGCTCAGATTTCGGTGACCGACGACGGCATCTGGGTCTCTTCGTGGGCCCACCCGACCATTCTGCGCTTAGACCACGACGGCAATGTGATGTGGGCCAACCGCAACGGCGATTTGTGCGGCGACGCTATTTCCAATGAAGAAGCCGCCGCCATCGGCGCCTTGGGCGGTTCCAGAATAAACAACTTGGGCGTCACCGCCGACAAAACCAGCAACCTCGTCTTTATCAATGCTGGCAGCCGGGCGGCGACCATAAGCGCACTGGGGCGCGACGGTGCCTGCGCCTTTGAAATCGAATTCCCCGCTAGCTGGGGCCAGATGCGGCCGGGAGGCACCCGTTTTCTCCTATTGCAGGAGGGCGGTCCCTACGACGGTCTCTATACGAGAAACGGCATGCGCTTAGAAACCTTTTCCTACGGCTATGGGGACGACGAGACCTCTAACCCCTACGGCCCCCACCTGCTGCTCTATACGCCTACGGCCTTGGCCTCGGGCAAGTTGGGTGCCGACGCCACCGCTATAGCAGAGGTGGCCGCCAGCACCCCCGACGCGTATAGTCTGGGCAATGCCACTCCGAACCCCTTCAACCCGACCACCGTCATCGAGTTTACCATCCCCGATGCCGAAGCCCACGTGAAGTTGCAAGTCTTTAATGCCGCCGGTCAGTTGGTGGCCACCTTGGCCGACCAGACCATGACCGCAGGCAAATACCGGGCTGATTGGGATGCGCGCGATGCCAGCGGCGAGTTGGTTTCCAGCGGCGTTTATTACTACCGCATGGAGGCGGGCTCGTTCGTTGAATCGCGGGCAATGACCTTCCTCAAATAAGGCTCCGCTAAACCGCAGGGGCTTCGCTCCGTGCAGCCTCAAAGAAGCCGTCTTGGGTCTTTTCCAAGACGGCTTCTTACTAGCCGAGGGGGGTAAGGGCACTGGCGTCAACAATCAATTTTCTGCTCCTAGCCGCTCTCCTCGGCGCTGCCATCTGCAATGCCCAGCCCCGCTTCGCCGATGCAACCCGGGAGGCGGGGCTGGTCTTCCGCAATTGGTACGGCAACAACAACGCCCTCACGATCCTAGAGACGACCGGATCGGGTGCCGCCTTTTTCGACTACGACGGCGACGGTCGGCTCGACCTGTACATCGTCAACGGTGGCCTGGGCTTTACGGGGCCGCGCTATGCCGATCTGCCGCGCGATGTGCCGCCGCCGGCCAACGGCAAAGTTCCGCGCAACGCCCTGTTTCGCAATCGGGGCGACGGCACCTTCGCCAATGTCAGCCAACAGACTGGTACCGATGCCAGCGGCTGGGGCTCCGGCTGTGTGGCCGGGGACTACGACAACGACGGCGACGCCGACCTGTACATCACCTACTACGGCCCCAATCTCCTCTTTGCCAACCAAGGCAACGGCGCCTTTGCCGAGACCGGCGCACTGGCCGGAGTAGCCGACGAGGGCTACGGCACGGCCTGCGCTTTCGGGGACTACGACAACGACGGCGATCTAGACCTTTTTGCGGGCAATTACGTAGTCTTCGATCCAGCGACCACCCTGCTGCCCGGCGAGCAGCGCGACGGTTTCTTCGGCGGCCAGCGCGGAGTAGCCAGCGTAGCCTCGCCCGAAGCATTTGCCGGCCAGCCCGATGTGCTGTATCGCAACGACGGCAACGGCGCGTTTGCCAACGTCAGCACTAGTGCCGGACTCAACGCCGTTCTAGGCAAGACGCTGGGAGCCACCTTCCTAGACTGGAACGACGACGGCTTTCTGGATATCTACGTGGCCAACGACGCCACTCCCAACTTCCTCTACACCAACCAAGGCGACGCCACCTTTGCCGAAGAAGCCTTGGCCTTGGGCGTGGCCTACGACGGCGATGGACGGCCCGAGGGCAGCATGGGTCTGGCCGCTGGCGACTGGGACAACGATGGCGACCTAGACCTAGCGGTGAGCAACTACGAAGGTCAGACCGCCACCCTCCACCGCAACGACGGCCACGCCTTCGCCAATATCTCCTTTGCCGCTGGCGTCGCCCGCACTACGCTCATGCCGCTGCAGTGGGGCACGGCTTTCTTCGACTGGGACCGCGATGGCGACCTAGATATCTTCATTGCCAACGGCCACGTTACTGCGGCCCTAGAGGACTATTTTCCGCAGTCGAGCTACGCCCAAAAGAACAATCTCTTCCGCAACGATGGTACTGTCTTCGTCGATCTGAGCGCACAAGCCGGTCCGGGTCTGCAGATCGTCAAGTCGAGCCGGGGCACTGCGGTCGGCGATTACGACGGCGACGGCGACGAGGATATTTTCGTGGTCAACAAAAACGATGCGCCCACCTTGCTGCGCAACGACACTGCCAGCGGCAATCACTGGCTAACCGTTCGCACCTTGGGCCGCAACAGCAACCGCGACGGCATCGGCGCCAGAGTGCGCCTAGTCGCTGGCGGCCAGCAACAGCTCAGAGAAGTGGCCGCCGGCTCGAGCTACCTATCGCACAACAGTCTGTGGCTCACTTTTGGACTAGGGCCGAATGTCGCAGCGGATACCTTGGAAATCCGCTGGCCCAGCGGTTTAATCGACCAATACACCCAAGTGGCGGGGGATCGTTTTGTAGTAGTAGAAGAAGGGCGAGACATTGCCACTGTAAAGCACTGAACCTATGGTTTTTCTCCCATAGCGCGGAGGATTTGTTGCGCCATGCGCTGCAAGTGCTCATCGTCGCCCATGTCGATAATGGCGCGGTACTGCTGGATGGCGGCTGCCTCATTGCCCTGCTCCTGCAGGATGGTGGCTAACCCAAAGCGCGGGCCAGCAAAGTCGGGCTTGAGACGGATGGCCTGCTGATAGACTTGGACCGCAGCACCCCTATCGCCGCGGGCGTAGAGCGCGGCACCTAGGTGGCTGTAGGCGCGGACATGGCCCGGGCGCAGGCGCAGAGCAGCACCGAACGCCTGCACTGCCTCGTCGATCCGCCCCTGCTTTTTGTAGGCCAGACCCAGATTGAAGTGGGCTTGAGCATAGTCGGGGTTTAGTTCGAGGGCGCGTTGCAAGAGTGCTATAGCACCGATGACATCACCGCGGCTATAGAGGATGTGACCTAGATTGTTGTGGGCGCGACTGTGCTTGGGGTCTAGGGAGATGATATGGCGGTACTGGGCAATAACCTCTGCTGCATGTCCCTGCTCATAAAGCAGCAAGGCCAGACTGTAGCGGGCTGGAACATAAGTAGAATCAGCCTGAATGGCGCGCCGCAAGGATTGGGCCGCTTGCTCCGAATCGCCTTTTTTTTTGCGGGCCAAGCCTAGATTGTAAAGCGCCTGTACGTGGTCGTGCTCAAGTTCGATCGCCCGGCTGCACGCGGCGATGGCCCCTTCCACATCGCCCAGTCCGTAGAGGATGGCCCCTAGGTCGCTGTGGGCCTGGGCCAACGCGGGGTCGAGTTCAATGGCGCGGCGATAGGACCGCACCGCACCCTCGACATCCCGGCGACTGTACAGCACATTGCCTAGGTAGCTGTGCGCCAGCGCGTGTTTGGGATCGAGGCGCAAGACCGTGCGGAATGCTGTTAGCGCACCGTCCGCATCGCCGAGTTGAAAGAGGGCGACGCCCAGTTCAAGGTGGGCGGAGAGGCGCTGAGGGTCGAGTTCAACGGCGCGGCGATAGAACGGCACCGCGCCCTCCAAGTCGCC
This sequence comes from Candidatus Latescibacterota bacterium, assembly GCA_965200315.1. Classification (GTDB taxonomy): domain Bacteria; phylum Latescibacterota; class UBA2968; order UBA8231; family UBA8231. The sequence goes on along the minus strand of OZ241362.1, from coordinate 4,830,936 downwards.
TTTCTCAAAGAGCACCTTGGCGCTGTGATGGGCAATAGCGGCCGCCCCGGCAGCGTCCTTAGCCTGAGCGTGGGCGCTGGTGGGGGCAGCGAGAAGAAAAAAAAGAACCAAGCGAGCCATATTCTATGCGATTCGGGAAGCAGCAATACAGCAGCTAACTCTAAAACAGATTCTTTCTTCCCACAACACAGGTTTTATACCAATTTGAAGCACTGATGTCCTACTATTTTCAACAGCCCTGTAGCCCATGAGCGGTCCGCCACAGATCACTGCGCACGCTATTGTCCTCGGTGCCCTGACCATAGCCGCCAACTTCTACTACATAGTCAACGTTGGCCAGCGCCTAGGCATAGGCAGCTACGTCCACTCGCAATTCCCCATGGCCACTTTCATGCCCTTTGTGCTGTGGCTCTTTCTCAATATGGCACTCAGGGCACTCTGGCCGCGCTTGGCACTCAGCCGCGGCGAATTGCTGACCCTGTTCTCCATGCTCTGGGTGGTGGGTACGATTCCGCAGTTGGGCTGGATGACCTACTGGACCTCAATTGTGGGGGCACCAAGTTACTTCGCCACGGCCGAGAACCAGTGGGATGAGACCTTCTTCTCCTACCTTCCCTGGCACGTCTTTGCCAATGCCTCTCCCCGGGTAGTCGATCCGTTTTGGTTTGGCCTGTCCGAAGGGGCGTCCATTCCTTGGGACGGATGGATCGGAGCCATCGGCCAGTGGCTCGGCGTTTCTATGGGCATGGTAGTCTTTGGCTTCTGCCTAATGGCCCTTTTCCACAAACAGTGGGTCGAGGCCGAGAAGCTGACCTTTCCGCTGGCGCAAATGCCCTTAGACCTGACTCAAGGCTTTGAGGACAAGCAACGGCCCGAGCTATTTCGCAAGCCCGTCTTCTGGATTGGCTTCGCCTTGGTTTTCCTGCCCATCCTCTACAATATCGCCACCTATTTCGCCCTAGGCCTGCCACCCATCGAATTCTACTGGAAATTCTACGATCTTAACTTGACGCCGGACTTTTTTCTGACCGTGCGCATTCTGCCGCTGATCATGGCCGTGACCTATCTGTGTCCAGTAGATATCCTCGGCAGCATGATTTTCTTCCACTTGCTGGCCGCGCTCAAGATAGCCCTAATGAAGCGGACCGGCTTTTCCATCGGTGGCTTTGCCGTGGGTGCCGCTGGCCAGCAACCCGAGGCGCAAAACATCATCTACATGGAGAGCTACGGCGCCCTAGTCTTCATCGGCCTGTGGTCCATCTATCTGGCCCGACGCCATTTGCGCCAAGTGTGGCACCAAGTGTGCAGCGGTGAGGGCGAGCCACGCCAAGTCGCGCTCTACCGGCTGGCCTTGGCTGGCCTAATTCTGTCGGCACTCAGCGTCATCGGCTGGGGAGTGCAACTGGGCATGAGCTTGCCCGTGGCTATTGGCGGTTTCCTGCTGATGACGCTGACCTACTTCGTCGTAGCCAAACTCGTCGCCGCCACTGGCTTTGCCTATCTCTTGCCCAACAAGCCCCATATCAAAGGCGATTCCTTCCTCATCGAGCTAGTCGGTTCGGCCTTCCAGTCGCCGCGCAGCCTAGTGGCGTTTAAGGTGTTCACCAGCAATGCCTTCTTCGGCACCTTCCGCATTCCGGCCTGGCCAGCGCTGCCCCACTGCTTTCGCCTGTTTTCCCTAGAGCGACAGCCCGGACGGCTGACGGCGATGGTCCTAATCGCCTTTCCCATCGGATTCGTCGTATTGGCCGTCGAGACAATCAGCTTGGCCTATGAAGGGGGTGGCCTGATTTTCCTCGGCGGCAAGGCCAACTGGATCTTCGAAGATATGGTCTATCTGCTCAACAATCCCATGCTGCCCGACCTGAACAAGTGGGCGGTGTGGTTCTTTGGCTTTGGCGAGGCCGCGCTCATCGCCCTGCTGCGCGGCTATTTCCACTGGTTCCCCCTCCATCCCATCGGTCTGGCCTTCCAGCACACGTTCGGTCTCCGCCTCTACTGGTTCAGTCTGTTCATCGTGTGGATTGTCAAAATAATCCTGCTGCGCTACGGCGGGACCAAGGCCTACATCGCCGGCAAACCCCTGTTCTACGGCCTAGCCATCGGTTATGTGGTTGGAGTAATTTTTTCCATGGTAGTGGATCTGATCTGGTTCCCGGCCGAGGGACACCGCATGCACGGATGGTAATAGCTAACCACCGCAAACCAACTTGAGAAAAGAGGCCCCATGCAACTGAATATCTCCATCAGCCTGTGGAACTACATTCACTATTTCCCCTTGCGAAAAGGCGGCACCAGCTTCGCCCTAGACGGCGGCTTGGACAGTCTGGCAAAAGTCGTCGACGAAGTGGCCGCCGCGGGCTACGGCGTTGAGTTGTGGCCCAAATGGGTCAGTTGGGAGTGGACGAGCCTCGCCCGGGAAGCTCTGGTGTCTCAACAATTCGATCTCTACGCCGAGGAGCACCGGCCTCGGCTGGCGCAAATCCTGCGCGGCGTGCGCTCGAGTTGGCACACGGGCGGCGACAATACCATGGAGAGCTACCACCGCCAAATCGACACGGTGGCACAGGTGGGCAGTCAGGTGCTAGTAGTACACGCGGCCAATCTCTATCTCGATGGCCCCGATCCCGATTTCGATTTTGCCGCCCAAGTGCTGGAGTACGCGCGCCAGCACAACGTCAAAATCGCGCTGGAAAACGCCTCCGAAGGCGAGCGAGAAGAAGACCCTGAGCTGTGGAACCTGTCCATTTTGCAGCGGGCACTGGCGCGCTTTGCCGACCTTGGAATCTGCCTCGACACGACCCACGTGCAAAAATTCAAACGCTTTCCCCTCAAAGAGTACGTCGATCGGCTGCAAGACCGCATCTGCCACCTGCATATCAGCGATGCTTTGGGCGATGATGTGGGCATCGGCCGCCTGCACACCGTGCCGGGCACCGGCAAAATACCCGCAGCGGATTGGCGCTACCTGCTCGACGCCCTAAAGGAAGTCGATTTTCAGGGGGATGCAGTACTCGAAATCAAACCCCTGACCCCGGTGCGCATCGCGCAGCAAACCGACGAATTCCTCGCCACCGTCGCCCAGTAGGTCTGCGCCGGTGTCCAGCGCAGCTTGGCACCTCCGCGTCTCTGCCCTGCTTATCTGCTATTTTGATAGCTTTTGCCGCTCAATCGGCGTATACGGCCGCATTTTACTGCCATAACATCAGCTTTGCCCGGCCTTGCACCGCGCCCGGCCCCATCCGGTTTCACGTTTGGCCTCTGCCGAAGCGTCCCCCACATCCCATTGAACGGGACGAGGGCCACCCTACAGCAGACCATTTAAATTTCTTCGGAATGAATGCTCATTCCGCGAAAAAACAGGTACAACGCGATCGGCTTTTACGCGGGCGGCTCTTTAGGCTGCTCTCAGCCATAAAAAAATAAAGGAATCTCTGATTAAGTCCCCTCGGAGCTTTCGTTTTGGTGGTGATCCAACTATCATATCAAAGAAGAGACCCGTTGTGCATGCTATCGCCCTTTTGGTCTTCGCGTCGGTCGCGATGCTCTTCGACCGCGCTGGCGTCAATCCCATCTGATGAATGCGACACCGCCGTGCCCCAAGTCACCGACACACTCATCGAGCAGATGGTCCAAGCCATCGTCGCCGAAGTCGATCCCGAGCAGGTGATCCTGTTCGGCTCCCGCGGCCGGGGCGACGAGCGGGAAGATTCGGACGTCGATCTGATCGTCGTGGAAGCCGAACCGTTCGGGCCGGGGCGCAGTCGCCACCAAGAGATGGTCCGACTCTACCACGCGCTAGCGGGATTTTTCGTCCCGGCCGATGTCTTGGTCTATTCCCGTGAAGACGTCGCCTACTGGCGCGATTCCCTCAACCACGTTCTGGCGCGAGCACTGCGAGAGGGGAAGGTGCTTTATGAGCGACGTTAAATGTGCAAGAGCGATGTTTCAGGCCGCCGAGCGCGACCTCCTCGCGCTCCGGGGCATGACGGCTGGTGTGCCGGAAGAGGCGTTTGGATTCCACGTGCAGCAAGCAGCCGCGAAGTCGTTCAAGGCCTGGCTCGCCCTGCGGGGTGAGATGTATCCTCTCACGCACAATCTGGAGTTGCTGCTAGATCGCCTCGCCGACCAAGGCGTTGCTACGAAGTCTTTCCAGCAGCTAATCGGCTACACCCCATACGCTGTCGAGTTTCGCTATGAGGGTATCGACTCAAGTACTGAGGCGATAGATCGGGAAGGGGTGCTCGCGCTCGTCGAAGTGCTGCTTGAACGGGTTCGAGGGGAGTTTCCAGAGGCGGAGGCGGGAAGGGCATGATAGAGTGGCCGATGAACTCGTCTCCAGAAATGGTTGGTGCATCAGTGCTCTTTCCCCTCTCTCGTACGCCGGCAGCCTAGCCAGCTACTTCTCTGAAAACGCGAATAAAATTGCCGCCCATAATCCCGTTGATCGCCTCGGCTTGGTGCCCGCGCTGCCGCAAGCCCTCGACGATATTTTGGCTCTCGCCAATATCTTCCAACCCAATCGGCCGAGCGTTGAGCTGGTCGAGCAGGTCCGTACCAAAGCCGACGTGGGCAGCTCCAACCAGCGCAACTATGTAATCAATGTGGTCCAGCAACATCTCCAGACTAGCTGTTTCACCCCGAGGCCCTAATGGCATCGGACTAGGGCAAATCAGGCCCCCGGTGGCGGCCACCGCCCGGAGTTGGTCGTCGCTCAAGTAGCGCACTGTGTCCCGCAGCGCCCGCGCATTGCCGTGCGTGGCAATGACCGGCGCGCGGGCGACTTTTAGCGCGTCCCAAAAACAAGCCTCAATTAGATGCGTGATATCGACGAGCATGCCCAGCCGATTCATCTCGCCAATGACCTGCCGGCCAGCCTCGGTCAGCCGGCCCGGCGGATCGACCTCGCTATCGTAAAGTCGCATGGTCGGCCCGTTCCACACCTGCGTCGCCGTACCTAAGGCATTGCGTCCTTCGTGTACCAAGCCGAGGTGCCGCAACCCCAGCCGATAGAGCGTACGCAATACACTCAGGTCGCCCTTGAGCGCATCGCCGCCCTCCAGACCCAAAACAAAGGCGACTTTCCCGCTCTTGTGCGCTTCTTCGATGTGAGCGGCAGTAGTGGCCAACACCGCGTATTCCCCAGCTTCGCCTTCGAGTTGGCGATGCAGATAGTCGACGATCCGCAAGACCTCCTGCAGGGGATGCCGACTGCCGTGAGGCCCGCCGATCTCCGCATCCGGCACCCAACAAGCGGTTAGCTGAGCCGCGACCCCACCGGCGCACATCAGGGGCACATCGGTCAGCCCACCCAAACCTTGGTGCAGCTTGCACCCCGACTTAAAGGCCAGATCCAAGGTATGGCCGTGGGCGTCAATGATCGGCGCTGTTGAGGAATTGTCCATGCTCGACCCCGTTTAATCCCAGCGCGGCAGGCCGGCGGCGAAAGTCGCTCCGGGTCTTTGCCGCCGACCTACCACCGTTCCAATCAACTCGTACTGTCCACCGGCCTCGGTGGCAAAAGTCAGCACCTCCCCGTTTAGCAAAACCTCGGCACCAGTACACAGATCGCGCAGCACCACGTCGCCTTGCGGCCACGGATTATGTACGGCGCAGTCATGGCCGACTTCGCTGGTGATGTACACCCACTCTACCACCCTATCCCGATACGAGGCGCCGACCAAGAACGCCCCCTCGGCGCGCAGAGAATCAAAAGACGCCGCGGGCCACGCATCCGGCACGCAGGGAAAGACGCGGATTTTGCCGCCCCAGCTCTGCAATAGCATCTCCATAACCGCCGCGGCAGCACCCGTACCTGCCTCCAAGGTATTGATAAAACCATGTTCGGCCGTGTAGAACCCGGTCTGACGCCAGTCAACGCTCACCTGCAAGGTGTTTGCCAGCACCACTTGGTCGGTGTAAAAGCGCAACATGGAGTGGGCCATATTGGTGCGCCGGGCGCGGCAGGCAATCAGCGCCGCCCAAGGGAAAGACCAGCCCGACCAGTGGCCTGTGCCGATGTGGCGCAAGTGAGCCAGCGAACGCTCGATCAAATCCCGGTCGCCAGCGTCGCCTTCGACATTGACGTAACCGAGGGGGTGAATAGCCATCAGGTGGGAGAAATGGCGGTGGCTGCGCTCCAACGGCACCCCAGCGTAAACCTGAATGCCGTTCTCATCCACGGGAAGCGGCGCTAGGTTTGCTAGGACCTGACCATAAGACGCCGTCTCCTCCGCGCCCAATCCGAGGTCCTGTGCGGCTTTGATGAGCGTGGTGAACAAATAGCGCACCAGCGCCAGATCAAACGCCGAATCCCGGCCCTTGCACACAATGTCGTCGTACTCGGGCGAGTAGGACCAAGGCACGTGCAGCACGCCCTCTTCGTCGGCTTCGAGAAATCCCAGCCAGAAGCGGCCCACAGCTTCCATGAAGAGCCACGCTTTGCCGCGCAGAAAGTCCCGATCGCCGCTGTAGCAATAGTGCAGCCAGAAATGCTGGGCCAGCCAAGCACCCACGCCGACCTGCAAATTCCACGGGAACCACATAAATCCCACGCCTTGGCCGTAGATATCCATATTGGCCGGTAGGTAGGCTCCGCTCCAGCCGAAGAAGGTGCGGCAATTCTCCTCAAAGCGCGGCAACTGGTCCACCAATAGGTCGTAGAGCGGCATGGCCAGTTCGAGGCGGTTGGCGGCGAAGATGGGCCAGTAGTTCATCTCGGTCTCTAAATTGTGGTGCAGGTCGCCGTAACAAGGCGGAATGCGCGTATCCGGGTTCCACACGCCCATGATGGTGACCGGGTACTTATCCTCGCGCGCGTTGCAGCCCAGCTTGTACATTTCCGCGTACCACAAGCGTTCCAGAGCCGCGTCGGGTACTTGTAAATGCGAGCGCGTCCAAAAGCGCGCCCACCACGCCAGATGCTCGTCAAAGCGGTCATCGCGTCCCTGCCAAGCCTCCACAGCAGCGGCCGCCCGAGTCGGCAACTCATCGCCGGCTGCACCCCGGATCACCGTGCCAGCACAGCGAGCGCGGTTGCTCGCTACAAGACACTGGCGGACGAACACCGCGTACTCCTCGTCGCCGCTGTATCCCTGCACCAAGTAGCGATCAGGCCCCTCACCGCCATACTCGGCCTCGGGATAATCCCATATCTGCATGATCTCCTCGCTGCGCTCGTCCAAGCGGCGGGCGACGCGGCAAGCGGGCAGTGGGATATTGCCGTGAGCCTCCATTTCGAGCTCGACGATATTCTCGCAGGCGTGCAAATACCCCCACACAGTCAGCGCCCCCTGCTCCAGTTGCAAATCCAGCGAAAAAGCGGCCTCGTAGAGCGAAATTTTGCCCTCCAGTGCGGTCGGCGTCTGCCCAAGCGGCCATTCGACGCGGCCGATCGGCAGCTTGTTGCCCCATACTCGGTCGGGAGGCCGCACCGGATCGAAGACTCGGCAGTTGGGATCAAAGCTACCGTCGCGGGCTTGCTGCAAGGCGGTGCGGTAATCCATGCCCGGCTCCAAACTCTGGTCTGCGCGCCGCTCCCAGACATCGGCCTTGTCCAAGCTGAGCACCATGCGATCCTCCTCAAACCACAGCACGGCACCCAGATCGCCGTTGCCGAGAATAAATCCCTCGAAATACGTAGAGGGTACCGCGTCGTAGCACAGATCGTGGCGGGCGATCCGGTCGCGGATATCCACGATATTGTCTTTCACGACCCCTCCACTGCCTTCCGGCGCGTTGCCTGTCGGCGCGCTTCGCCCTCTGGAGTGAGTTTGCCCTCCCCATCGTAGTAGCCGTCCTCGTGCCCGGCGACTAGGGGACCGTACAAATCGGGCCGGCGCGCAACAAAGCGCGACCGTCCTTGACTTTTGCCCTGTTGCGGCAAGTGAACGTATTGCACGCTGACGCATTCGGTTTCGTATTTCTCCAAGTGCAATTCCCCGCTAGGGCTGATGATTACCGCGCTCCAAGTGTTGGCAATGACAATCCAGCAGTGGTTGTCCCGAGCCCGCCAGCGCATTTTCTCGGTATTCTCCGGCCCGCCGCTGCCATCCATGGGGATAAAAATGACCTGCGCCCCCTGGACCCCCAGCACCGCGCAATTATCTACGCTGCGGTCGCTACACAACAGAAAGCCCAACCGGCCCAAGGGCGTATCGAACGGCTGTAGCGCTCGCCCGGGCGTGATGGCATACTCGCCCGCGGTAGTAATTTTGCGGTAATGAGCGATCACCTCGCCTTGCGGATCGAGCATGACACAGGCGTTGAACAGGGTCCGCTCTTCCCGTTCCAGCAAGCCGAATATCAGATAGACCCCCAATTCTCTGCACAACGCGCCCGCCCGCTGGATATAGGCTCCATCCGGCACGGTCTGGGCAATTTCCAACATATCCGCCAACTCGGACGTGGGGTCTGCGTTAAACACATACCCATCCAGCACAGACTCGGGCGCGACAATCACTTGGGCGCGACGCCCGGCCGCCTCCCGCACATAGGCTTCCAGCCGCTGGAAATTATCTTCCAATTCCCAAGGGGCCGATTTCAAAGTGACAATTCCCACCAACATAGCTTTGGTCTCCTATGGCAAGCCTGAATGACCTAAACGATTCGAGATGCGGATCGTCTTGTAAATACGTGCGCCCATCTGCGGATTATCTGGATGGACGATCTATGTTCATTATATCAGAGGGTAACGGCAAAGAGCTGGGCGCGCGCCAGGCGAAATCGCAAATGAATCTTCTGGCCCTTCAGCGCCGACAGATCCGATTTGCCCCGCCAGCTCACCACGGCCGCCAACTCGTCCCCAGACAGCCGGTCGCAGTCGGCAAAACTGAATCCTTCTAGAGCGGGAACCAAAGCTGCACTCGTTCGATTGGGCAAACTGCCGTCGACGATTTCGGCGTAGCACCACAGTCCAGGTACTTTGCCCGGCACGTGGCCGGCCTTCACCCAAGGGTCGTCGGGATCGGCAAAGCAGCAGTACCACAGGCGATAGCGGTCGCCTTCCTTTATCAAACTCGGGTAGTGGATATTGCCGGCTTCCCAGCGCGTTTGGCGCGCCATGACCGGATCAGAGCACTCGGCTTGCTGCACGGCCAAGCGGATGCCGGTGGGCAAATCCTGGGGGAAATACAGGCCTTCGTCGTCGTGGCTGACGTAGCCGGGCCAGATACCATGCCAATCGAGCGCGGGTAGGGTTTGGGCCTGTAACTCGTCCATTTGTCTGTTCTCCTCATCCTCGTAAAACGCGAGAGCTGTCCCCGGTTCGATAGGCATACAAGCTCGTAGCATTGTCCGTGCGAAAGTGCAAGCGGATATTCCGGCCGAAAAAAGGCGTCAGATCGCGCCGCTCCTGCCCCCACGTAACCTCGCAATCCGTCTCGTCCCCCCGTGCCAACCCATTGCACGAGTCAAAGTCAAACCCCTCCGGCACAGAGGCCTCCGCAATGACGCGCACCTGCAAGTGTCCAAATAAACAGGTGGCATTGACCCCAAGCCTAGGTCCAACGACTTCAATGGGTTCAGTCATCAATTCGCCGCCCCCGATGCCGCAGCGCAGCGCCACAAAGCGATCCCGGCGCAGGGTCACTAGCCCAATCGAACTAGTGGAATTGCCCTCGGTGCCGTGGGCCTGGGGACGGCCCGAATACCACATGTACAGCGTATCCCCCACAAGAGCAGGAGGATTGGCCGACAGCGAAGACCAAGCCCCGTCCCAAGTGCCCGGCGAGCCCACCGGCAAAAATTCCTCGCGGCGGCCCACCCGCTGCCAGTGGTCCAGATGCCGCGCCGTAGCCAGTTGCACTGGCCCCAGCTCCGTGGCCGAGTGCAGCATGCCGATGAAACCAATGTACTGGTTGCCATAGACAAAGGGCGTCATCACGTATAGCTGATCCCTCGGATCGTCGAAATCGTCCGGTTTGATAATAGTTCTCAGTGGCGTCCAGTGGATGAAATCCTCGCTGCTGGACAGGGCAATGACGCGGCGATACTGCTTCCATTCGAGCACAAAGTGGTCCATCAGCGTTTCATAACGGCGCGAAGTAGCTAGGTAGCGCTGCTGCATGGGATCGTACACCAGCGCGCCCGCATCGCCGGAACGGGGCACGTAATTGCGGTCGTCCAGCCGCCAGTGAATGCCATCTGGCGAGAAGGCCGCGTACATGCCGTGGTGATCGCGAATTTTGTCGAAGAGCACTTTGCTCAGGGCATTGCGCGCTGGGCGGTCCATCGTGGGCGTTTCCTGCGGAGCGTCCGCAGTGGGACGCTGCTGGTACATACCCATCTTATACCGTTTGGACGGGTCTTGTTCCTGCGGGTCTTTGACCACACCCCACGGATCCAGACCGTAGTGAACACCCGGCGGCGGATAGACGATATTGTTGGCGCGGGACCCTTCGCAGGCCACGACCCCCAGTTCCGGCTTTTCCCACGCGATACCGTCCTTTGAGGTCGCATAACACATAAAGTGCCCTTGGCCGGTGCGCTCGTACAGGTCGTTGTTGACCGAGTAATACCACATCTTGAAGCAGTTTTCGTCGTCGTCGTAGAGCACCGAGCCCCACAGTTGCACGGCTTTCCCCTCCCAAGGCCGGTCGGATTTTAATACCGGCTCCGTCCGTACGCGCTCGGGCCGCTGCACCTTGCGCACAAAGCCGGGATGATCTTGTACTTCCTCGTCGTCGAGAAATAGATGCAAACCCGGGTCGTAAAAATTATTGCCGTGCATAGTGCCTCTCCACAGATTGGCCGGTGATATAGGCTTTGGTGATATCGATGATGAGTTCCACGTCGTGGCGCGCCTCAGTGATCGGCGTACGGCACTCCACCCCCTCGGTGATACAGGCGTGGAAGTGGCGCAATTCCGCGGTGAAGGCACTCTCCCAAGGAATGGCCGGCTCTTTGCGATAGCTGGTGCCGTGCTCGTCAATGCCTTGGACAGTCAGGGTAGAGAGTACGCGGCGCGAAAAACCAGTCGGATAGGTGAGCAGCACGCGCTTATCGTCGCCGTAGATTTCCAGCGTCTCGCGAAAATCCCACAGCTTTTCCAAGTCAACCCGGCTGATGACACAACGCGCGCCATTGGCGTATTCGAGCACTGAGGTAATCGAGCGGTTGTTCTTCCAGATTTCCGTGCTAATCACGGCGCGGGGCGAGCCCACCATCGTGCGCAAACTGTAGAGATCGTGGATCAGGCCATAGGTGATGCCGCAGACCGGCGCAGCTTGCTCGAAAAGGTCGCCAAAAGCCTGGCGCAGCGTGTCCCTATACGTCTGCTGGCGTTGGGCGGCAATTGCCGGGCGCTGTGAACCCGCGTACTGCACGTTAAAGTGGTCGAGGTGGAGATAATTGCTCGGGTGCAGGTGATTGATCTGGATAAAGCTGTAATCCAAACCCTCCACCTCTCGTTTGGCCAGCGCAAAGGCCGGGTCGTAGGCTTTCATATAGGCGGCCTGGCCCACGGTACCGGCTTGTTGCATGGCCGCAATCATGGCGTCCGCTTCCTGCCGGGACGCGCAGATGGGCTTTTCGATCAGCACGTGTTTGCCGGCGGCAAAAGCCGCAATGGCCGCGTCGCTTTTGGGATCGGCATGACAGAGGAGAACTGCGTCGATATCAGCGCTTAGCAGGTCGTCGAGGGTGCTGACGTGCCGGGGGATAGCAAAGCGCTTGGCGACGTAAGCCGCCTGCTCGGGCGACACATCGCAGACGAGGGGAACGGCAAATTCCTCGTCGAGTTCCAACAGGTTGGGTAGGTGCTGGACCTGGGCTATGGCACCACAGCCCAAAACACCAATGCGTACGCGGGCCATGAACGGGCTCCTACTGATAATCTCCGGCTGCCAAGGGTCGTTTTGAGTTGCAACCCCTTGAAGTCCAGAGCCGTATTTGGTTACTTGTGATACTTACGTCCGTCAATATAAGCTGCCAGCCACTAGGAGCACAGGAAAACGAAATGATGACCCCCGAACAGCGCTATTTTTTCGATCTAACCGGTTACCTCCATTTGCCCGGCGTTCTGAGTGAGAGCGAACTCCGCCCCGCCCAAGACGCGGCCCAGCGCTACATCGACACGCCGCCGGATCAGCTACCAGAGGGCTTTCACATCAACCTCAACCGCGAGCACTTCAACTGGTATCTCCACGCCTTCGCCTTTGACAAGGCCCTCGAACGGCTGACGATGCACCCCCAAACCTGGCCCATCCTGCTCGAACTGACCGGCGGCAAACCCCGGCTAGGCGGCGGCAATATGATGGTCGATGTCCACGGCAAACCCTTTCATCCCCTGCATTCGGGACTCGAATCAGACCTGCGCAAAGGCCGGCCGGGCTGGCGTCGCAGTTTTGTCAAAGACGGCAAAATATACAACAACGACTTGGTGTTTTTCTTTTATCTGTCCGACGTTTTCCCCGGCGACGGCGGGCTCATCGTGGTGCCCGGCTCGCACAAGGCCAATTTCCTGCGCGAACTCCACTACTTCTATCCAGAAAGCTACACCGCCGACGGGGGATACAACGACGATTATTTCAGCACTGAAGTGCCCGAAGGAGTGACCAATTTTACGCCTAGAGCTGGCGACGTAGTCATCATGTCCGAACACCTCACCCACGGCGCGCTCTCCTGGGAGCCCAAAGACCGGGACCGCCGCTTTCTCACCCTGCGCTACGGTGTGCAGCACATCGGTCCCTCCGACTCCTTGCCCGACGGCGTCAAGGCCCAATTGTCGCCAGAAACCTTGGAGTTGATCGCCGTGCGCGACTTCAACGACCGCAAGGAAATCACCACGCGCGATACAGTAGAATTGACATGAACGAACTGCTGGTCGAACGCCTGCCCCCCATCGTCGATAGTTGATCCATAGGACAGTTTCGCAATTGCCTCATGCGGCATGGGTTCGGACGTTTCAAACGTAAGTCTATTATTGTTTCAAAAAGCGTGGAGATGGTGAACATAATCCTTGCCTTATTAAGGGAAAAATTTTAGGTTTTGAGGAAGTGAAGGAAGGCTGGGAAAAATGCCGTGTTTGCTTCCTTGGGCGAATTCGAGGTAAATAACATTATGAAAATTAGAATAACCACTATTTTTGTTCAAGATCAGGAAAGTGCGTTAAAATTTTATACTGAAAAGTTGGGATTTGTTAAGAAGACGGACATTCCCTTAGAAAATGGTGACAGATGGCTTACAGTAGTATCAAAAGAAGAACAAGACGGGCCTGAACTTTTGTTAGAACCATTATCTGATAATCATTTTGGACCCGCCAAAACGTATCAAAAAGCTTTATTTGATGCAGGGCTTCCATATACCCAATTCAATGTGGAAAACGTTCAGGAAGAACATGAGCGATTAATCAACCTTGGAGTCGAATTCAGTGTAGAACCTACTGATATAGGAACAACAATTTTTGCTATTTTCGATGATACTTGCGGAAACAATATTCAGATCGTAGAAATTGAGTGAGGTCGGTTCATTATTCTCAGCATTTTTGTAGAGCAAACCGTTCCTTTGCGGACCGATAGAGATCATTTAACAAATCGCGCACCGTAAAGAACACAAACTAAGCAATATTAAGAAACAAATTTTAGTTTTTGAGGGAAAGTGGAAAACCCACGAAGTCCAGTGGCGCAATGGCCGCACACTGGCAGAGATCAAGGAGCCGGTGGGCCTGCATTTCAGCTTGCGCCAGAGCCGGCTCTATTCCTTCCAAATCGTTGCACAAAGAGGTGCGGCATGACCCCCGAACAGCGCTACTTTTTTGACCTGACCGGCTACCTCCACCTCCAAGGCGTGTTGCAAGGAGCGGAATTAAAAGCAGCCCAAAGCGCGGCTCAGCGCTACATTGACACGCCCCCGGAGGAGGTGCCCGACGGCCTCGCAATCAATCTCGGGCGCGAGCATTTCAACTGGTACATCAATGCCTTCGCCTTTGACAAGGCCCTTGAAGCACTGGCCCTACACCCCCAAACTTGGCCCATCCTCAAGGAGTTGACCGACGATCGGCCGCGCCTGACCAGCGGCAACCTGATGGTCGATGTCCACGGCAAGCCCTTCCATCCCCTGCATGCGGGCGTACCCGGGGGACCAGCCCTCAATCCAGAGCAGGGACGCTACAGCACAATCGGCGGCAAAGTCCAGTGCAATGACCTAGTCTTCTTCTTCTACCTAACCGACGTCCATCCCGGCGACGGCGGGCTTATTATTCTCCCTTGTAGCCACAAGAGCCACTTCGACTGTCCGCGGTCGTTTTTCTATCCCGAAAGCTATACGGCAGATGGTGGGTACAACGAGGAATTCTTCAGCACCGAAGTGCCCGAGGGCGTGTTCAATGTAACGCCCAAGGCCGGCGATGTGGTCATCATCTCCGAGTTGGTCACCCACGGCGCACTCTCTTGGGTGCCCCAAGACCGCGATCGCCGCTTTCTCACTCTGCGCTACATGCAGCAGCACGAAAGCGTGCGCGGCGGTCTGGACCGGTTCTCCCCGGAGGTCAAGGCCCGGCTTTCGCCGGAGACCTTGGAACTAGCCGCACCCGCCTCCTTTACCCACACCAAGGAAATCGTCAAACAAGAAGTCGTCGCGCTGAGCTGAGTACTCAGTCGATCTCTTCTAAGGCAATGGCTCGGGTCCAACTAGCTGTGACCCGCTGCATCTTGAGCGGCAGAGCGATGAAGAAGACGCGATCCTTTGTGAGTTGATCCAATCCCAAGAGAGCGTCCACCATGGGAATGCCCTCTTGCAGCAGCCGACGCTCGGCATCGATGTGGGCGTTGGGCACCGTGGATGGACCGTAGTACAAATTGCCGCCCGAGGCCAGCAACTTGATCCGCGTTTCAATAAAGAAATCCAGCACTTCGGCCTCAAAGTAGGGTAGCTCTCCACTGTGTTCGGGGTTGGTGCGCACCAGCACAATATCGCCGCTTTGCACCCCTGCCCGGCGAAATTCGTCGGCGCGGATTCCCTCTCCTATCCCTTTGTGCGACAAATCGCAGACCACGGCTTCGCCGATGTAGGATGCCAACGGCATGCGAGCCATGTCCGGCCCTTCATCGAGGTATTTGTAGGCCCCTTCGCAGTGTGTGCCATTGTGCGTCTGGCTCTGAATGAAGTGCATCCGAGCCCCGTAGGCCATAAACTCCTGCACCTCCACCGAGCGGCCGAAAAAGGGCTCGCCGTGCAGGTAGTGCCCGTCGATTTTCTGCTCTCCGGGAATCATCTCGTGCGACAGGTCGATAATGCGGTACTTGCTCAGATCAATCATTTTTTTCTCCCTCAACTGTTATCAATCCGCGTCTTCTTGCCGCCGTGGACGCTTGGCTCGGCGCACCATTGGTCGCGCAAAATGGCGAGCGGTTCAAGGGCTGCTTGGGGAAGATGCAGCAGGTCCACCAAGACGGCGCGGTCGAGAGCTTGGCGAGCGTCGTCCCGATACGCCTCATTGGCAGGCAGGAATTCCGCGCCCTTAAATGTTGCAAAAATTTCTTCGGCGTGGGCTAGCTGCTCTTGGCTGAGAGAACGCGGGTCCAAGACCGTCAGGCGGGGCAATTGAGTGATCGTGAGCCGTGCGCGGCCTTGTTGCTGCCGAGTTCCGATCCACCAGAAGGTGAGGAGTCCCAATGTTGTGTTGGCCCACAGGACGAGAGGTAGAATCCACTCGTCTTGAGACGGAATGAAGTTGGGCCACGCTGTGCCGCCAATCGCTTTGGCTGGCGTGAGGCAAGCGGTGAGGCTTTGCGAGTTGATCCGAAAATCGAGATTGAAGTGCAGCCGCGATGCCGTGCGCTTCCAGACGGATACGGCGTGAGCGTCGCAGCCGGGGCGCACCTCGCCTTCGCTATCGGGCTGGACGACGAGACTTCGTTCACGCGGTGCGTCGTGACCCCACAAAGCCGGATACTGTGGTATGCCCTGAATGGGCACGATGTCAAACGGGCCTCGCGGTGCGCCATTGCTGGTCTTTCCGGAAATGTCGCGGTGGAGTAGCCCCTTCTCGCCAATAGCCCCGAGGCAAGTCGTGGCAAGCGGAGCGGAGTAGCCTCGGGGCAGCCGGAGCGTTTGTTCCAATAATCCAAGGGCCGCGTCGGCAAGTGTGGTTTCGCGGAGGGACGCGCAACCGCCTTGGCTCAAAGGAGCGCGGATGAACGTGCCGATAGCCTCGTGGTCGCCCACGTAGAGCCGCCCTTGCCGAGCTTGGGGAGCAATGTGCCTCACCGCCCGCGCTACCTCAAAGGCTTCCGCGAGGCTGCGCGGCCGATGGCGAAGATTGACGAATAGCGTTTCAGCGCATCCCGCTCGGCCGGTGTGTTTCTTGGTAGCCACCACGAGAGCCTCGGCCATGCCGGTATCGGCCGAAAACGCCCGGTCGGTATCGCCGTGGGCCGCAATGGTCAGCACGGTCAAGTCTTCGTACTCGCGTTCCAACAATCGACGGACGTCCTCCCAAGAACCGCCGCTCACGCACGACGCCGGGAGCACTAGCGCGAGGACGCCGCCCGGCTTGAGCTTGACATGTCCTAGATCGATAAAATTAGAAGCTAGCCCGGCGTTGCCATGACCGACTGGATTGGCTAACCGCCGACGGATTTCAGCGAGTCGTTTAGCCATGGCCTGCTGTTCATCACCACTTTTGCCCAACCCAGCAAATGACGGCACGGACACCTCGGCCTTCTCGTGGTTCGTCGGTCTCGTAAACGGCGGATTCATAATCACCAGATCAGCCGTTTCGCGGGGAAGGATCATATCTTGGCTCCCCTCGGTTTCCACGTCCTCGCCCGTGCCGTGCGCCACTGTGGCACCAGTGCCAAACAGCGACGGCGCCGCGTCATCCTCAATCAAGTCAAGTGCCCCCAACGCCATCGTATGCCGCTTTTCCTGACTCTGCTGTCCGTAGGGCAAGGTGTGAACGCGGGTGCGGCCAAAAGTCGTCCCCGGATGGGCGCTCGACAGCATGGACGCGGTAAGGTGCGTGGCGGCCGGCATAATGTCCGCTGCGATAAGGGCGCGTTCCATCATCGGCTGATGCAGCGCCTGATCGTCGCCGCCAGTCCGCCGATAGCGCACTGCTAGAGCGCGATATGCCGCCGAAATTAGAGCACCCGTGCCGCAGGCAAGGTCGGCGACTTGGAGACTGGTGAGCGCGTCCGCATCGCTCCAATCCGCGTCGATCCGCGATACTGCCAATTCAGCCAACAGGGCCGCCGAGGTCGGCAGCGTGTAAAACGTGGCGAGGAACTTGCGGTCGGCAATCAGCCGTTGGAACATGCGCCCAGACAGGTCGTGCAAGGTGGTCGCCCCCAATCCTGCTAGGTCGCTGGCCGCCTGCGCGAGGCGATTGAGGACCGCATTTGCCGGGCCATCGGGGATCGGCAAGAGCAAATCGGAGGCAATGCGAAAGATCGGATAGTAGTTGATGTTGTCGAGGATATGCTGCCAGCATTCAAGCAACCGGCTCTTGCTGACGTCGTTGCGCCCCGGAATACGCAATTGGTCGATGGTGGGAATCTCGTGCGCTTCAACAATAGCGGTGTGAAAAACGAGCGCATTAGCGACGATGGCCATGGCCATGCGTGAAGTTTGCTCGCCATCCTCTTGGTGGAGGGACTGCGCCATATTCTCCAGCGCATGGATGCCAGCCGTTTCGCGCAACTTACCAGCGGCCTCGCCAATACTCTGCTCCAGAATTTGCGTTCCCTCGGCGAGTAGCCGCTCGGACAGCGAGACGTTTTCAATGCAGCTAGCCAGATCGTCGATGCGGCCGACGAGCCAGCCGCTGGCCGGCCAACGCCCTTCTTGCAGCGAATACGTGCAATAGCGGAACTCGGCCGCCGCAATGTGCCGATCTAAATCGGCTTGGGGCACCTCCCGCAGTTCTTGCGGAATTCGGACGGCGATAGTCTGTTCGATCCGATCGCCGTTGTACTGCAAAAATTGCCCCAAGCGGGCTTGAGCATCCGCTTCGACACTGCGTGCCGGCATAAACTCCGTCTCCAAGACGACCGGAATGCCGCCCGGCGGACGAATGACGATATCCGGCTGCAGTGCCCTCTCGCGGAGGACGCCCTGTTGCTCCACGCCGGTATGATCGCGCCAACGCGGATGCTTGGTCTGTAGCACATCCCAAAGCCGGACATTAAAGGCGATTTCGCTAGTTCGGGAGGTCTGGACATTCACTATTCCACATCCTTTGAGGTCAGCCCTGCTTGGTCCATAGCGAACTCAGCAGGAATAAGGCTTTTAATTCTTCCCCCTGTGGAGTGCCTTTGGGAGACCCCCACAGTTCATCAATACGGGCCATAGCCCATTCGTGATTAGCTTCAGTGCGAATAGGCTCTAAGCGGCGCACGGTCATGCCTTTCTCGCATCGGGAATGTTATCGTACTCTGCATGAGTTCCCGCCAACAGAAGTGGGTGGAATGCAGTTCGAGAAAATTCAGTCTATGTCAACGGCTTCTTTCAATAGTTTTTTGGCCAGCTTAGTTGACGGAATAATATCGACCACATTCATCATCTCTTTGGTTAATGGACTTTTGAGAAAACCTCTCAAATTGTCTGTCAGATGGTCCATCAGTATAACGGAGTCCGACGAAGCCGAGGTCGTTACAAGCCAGAACTGAAACTCATCGTCAGGTAAAAAGGCTTTCACCTCGTTCTGCGAACAAGACAGGCGGCACAGAACCAACATCGACCCGTAAAGTTTGAGCCGATGCTCTTTAAGAACTTCGTCGTAAAGCAAGTCAACTTGGTCTTTGTGGTTGAGGTAATGATATTTTTCTTTGAAATCAATTATCTTCCGCTCTAAGTCGGTTTCCTCTATAAAAACGACGCTTTGTTCATCCTTACTAACCGTTACATAGTCGCAGCATTCGCATGTCCCAAGTCCGGCGGCGCGACGCATGTCGGACTCTCTCATCGTGCTGTCCATCCGATACGCTTTGAAGGCTCTGCCGACAGACTCTATTGGCTCGGCGAATTGGGATAAGGGCATTCTACAGCCCTTTGATGTAGAGATCAGAGAACGGCTTAGTCAATGACTGTTTGACTTCTGCCATCACCGCGTCCATGTCGTCATTCCATTCAGCATCCGGCGGAAACTTATTCAACCTAACGAGTTCCCGGTCTTCAGGTTTTTCCTTTACATGTACCTCAAGCCACTTGAGGATTGTCATGCTATGGGTAGAGATCACCACATTGACTCCTTGACGGGCCAACTCAAAGAGAAACTCTGCCATCTCAACTTGCCAAGCCGGATGAAGATTCGATTCGGGTTCATCGATAAAAAGGAAAGACCCTCGCTCTAAAGCCCCTCGCTCAATCAGCAAGGCCAGCATTCCCATATTTGCAACCCCCGCCGACGTGAGAGAGAGCGGAATCGACTTGCCTTTTTGTTGAAATTCAAGATCGCCCGCTTCACTCAACGAAATCTTTCCGCCCATGGCAGCGTGCAGACTTTTGTGTATTCCAGAGAAAGGATGTTCGATCCGCCTCCTTCTGAGGGCAACGGCCATATCGTAGAAGTAAGCTGGGACGCCGTTCAAAGACTTCCCGAAAGGATAGTGTGAATCGAGCTTAATCGACTCCAAAGCACTTTTCAGTTTCCAATAGAATGGAGACTCTAAATAGAAGGACTCAGGAAACGACCGCATATTCTGAATGATTTGCCGATAAAAAGTAAACTCAAAAGAACCCTCTTTTTCCTGTAATTTCCCCACTTCTTCGACGCTGAAACACAAGTAGGAATCGTCGCTCCTTTTGAGATGTGAAATACTAAACGCTTGGAAATTCCTACATGCGTTTTGTATAACCTTGATCTTCCATCCCAACTCAATCACCGATACCATATCCCTAAAGAATTCTTCTAGAATGTCTATATATAATTCCCCAAAAGGGTCCCCTTCTTCTTTCTTTCCAACACTGTTTTTAAAAGTTTGGAAATGTACCTTTATCTCCTCGACTGCAGCCATCAATTCAGGCTGCACTGCATTGAGCTTGTCAAGTTCATTCTGGAGCGGATAACTTGGGAACGCCTCTCGTAGAATAGATTCGATCTTTTGGAGTCCCCGTCTGATTGCGGACAAGGGGCTTTCTCCTACCACTCGACCGCTCAGCGCGGCAAGTTGCAACTCCGATTCTATGAGACGGGCTGTCTCATCAAAAAATACTAGCGCATGATTCGCGTCCCTCGCACGAATAATCGAATAGAGCATCTTCGCCACGAACGTCTTGCCCGTGTTGTTCGGCCCAGCGAATACCGTAAACGGACCAACTTGGATATTCGCCTCGTCGATTGGCCCAAAATTCTCAATTTTCAACTCAAGGTCCATACGTCCCTTCCTTGAGATTCTCCATAAGTATTCCCATACAGAGCTATATCGTCTTCAGCGGTTGCTTGCCCAACAAAATATCGTCGATACCGGCATTTCTCGCATCGGGTTATTACGCCACCCGCGCTACTCGTAAACCATCTCCCCGGTCTTGTGATCCTCGATCCAATCCCAGTCCACCTCCACGCCCAACCCCGGCCCCTCCGGCACTTCCACACAGCCGTTCTCGTCCACCGAATCCAACTCGTCGCGCCAGCGCCTCTCGCTGTAAACCGCCGGCTTGGTATCGTTGACCAAAGGATGCACCAAACCCAACTCGTAATAGTTGGCATTGCGCAAGGTCGCCATGATGTGGCGATGCGCCAGGCCGCCGCCGTGTAACTCCACGTCCAGCCCATGCGACTCAGCCATAGCGGCGATCTTCATCACCCCGGTAATGCCGCCATCGACGCTGCTATTGGCTCGCACAAAGTCGGTGGCACCGGCGGTAATCGTATCGGCCTTGGCCTCCAGCCCGCGCACGTGTTCGCCCATCAGCATCGGCGTCTTGATCAGCTCGCGCAGCTTGACGTGAGCAAAGCGCGAAAACCCGCCGCCCCTAAACGGATCTTCATACCACATATAGCGCGCCTCGTCGCAGGCGCGACCCACCTTGAGCACATCCTCAAACGTGGGAAAACAACCGGCCGGATCGAGTAACAAATCCATATCGTCACCCACCGCCGCACGGATGGCTAACACGGCCGCCACCTCGCGGTCAATCGGCCCATTGACCCAGCCGTGAATCTTAAACGCCGGGTAGCCGTATTGCTCCTTGCAGCGCAGCGCAAATTGCGCGAAGTCGTCCGGCGTCGTCAAACCGCCGTTTTCGTCGCCGTGGTAGGTCGAGGCGTAGGCTGGCAATTTCTTGCGCCAGCCCCCGCCCAAAAGCTCGTAGATCGGCGCGTCGTAGAGTTTGCCAGCAAAATCCCACAGCGCCTCATCTGCCGCGCCGGGTGGCGTCCCGTCTTGACCGCGCCGCGAGCGCTTGAGATCGTGCCAGATGATCTCGCGGTCCAGCGGGTTGCGGCCGAGCAAGTACCGCGCCGTGCGGGCGTCGATGCCGTTGGGCGCGATGCCGCTGACCCCGGCACTGGTCTCGATAGTCAGGAAGCCGCCGCTCTGAGACAGACGACCTCCTTTTCTATAGACCGTATCAAAGCCCAATCGCTCCTCTAGCTCCATATCGGCTATCTCGTAGTCGAAATGCTTCGTAGTGATGCGGGTGATCTTGATATCTCGTGCCATCGATAGCTCCTCTATTTTTGTGAGGTCTCGCCTCAGTCCTAATTTTCATCGGCCGCCAACGGCCCCACCGCACCCAAACGCAGCGCCGGATAGAGCGTTTCAAAAAGCGGCGTGTCGCCGGTATCGCGAGCATAGCGCCAATAGAGCCGCGTCATTTTCTCGACCTGCTCGTCATAGGCCGGATCGTGCGCCAGATTCTTCATTTCATAGGGGTCTGCGTCGAGCTGGTACAACTCGTCAAAATCAAAGCCGTTAAACACAAACTTCCACGGCCCATCCCACACTACCCGCTGCGTCAGCCGGTGGCGGTTGCCGAAGTATTCGGCATAACCCCGGGTCCATTCGTCGGCGACCTGTGCTGGTTCGCGCAACAGCTCGACAAAAGAGCGGGAATCGGCCCCATCAATAGGCTCGCAGTCGGCCAGTTCCAACAACGTCGGGCACAGATCGTGCAAGCCAACTCGGCCCTCGCAAACAGCGCCCTTTGCAACCCGAGGCCCACTCACAATAAGCGGCACCTGATACACTTCTTCAAAAGCGGAAATATCCTTGAAGAACAGACCGTGCGCTCCCAACAAATCTCCGTGGTCAGCGCACATTACAACGATTGTATTGTCGAGGTTGCCCGTCGCTTTGAGAAAGCCGATCACCCGCCCAAACTGGGCATCTATTTCGCTAATCGACCCAAAATAACACGCCCGCGCCGCGCGCTTGTGCTCCTCGTTGAGCTGACGCCAAATGCCCTGCGCCCGCCGATAAAGCCCCGGCCGGTCCGCCAGATCATCATCGGCATTGGGCGGCGGTGGCAGCTCTTGATCCGCATAGTGTTCGTACCATTGGCGACCGGCAATAAAGGGATCGTGCGGCTCCTCAAAGCTGACGAAAGCACACCACGGATCGTCGCCTGGTACCACTTCCTCTAAATAGCGCAGCGCCAGCGTCGTCGTCAGCCCCATGCCGCGCTCTTCCGCTGGCCGATCGGTCACCCCATAGAGCAGATGAGGCCCATAGCCGTGCGGCGCTTCGAGATAATGCGCTGGATCGCACTCCGGCCGCAGCGGCTTATCGCCCAGCACCTCGGCGACCAACTCATTGTGGAGTGCGCCGCCTCTGACTCCGTTGCCTTGCCAGCCGAAACGGCCCAGCGCATTATCGCGCTCAATGTGCCACTTGCCGAAATATCCCGTGCGATAACCAGCATCTACCATGCGCTCGGCCCAATGTACCTTATCGGTGCGCAGCGCATGTAAATCCGGCACCTTGGGATAAAGCACCTCTAACACCCCGTGGTTGTGCGGCATCAGCCCGGTCATCAGGCTCGCCCGGGTCGGCGAGCAGATATTATTCGGCGTATAGGCGCGGGTAAAACGCACACCCTCCCCGGCCAGCCGATCCAAGTGCGGAGTTTGACAGACGTGATCGAGATCGAGCACGCGGGCCTGCATTTGGTCGGCCATCAAAAAAAGAACGGAATTTCCTACTTTAAGGTCTTTTAGTTCTTGACTTCTTTGCCTGTTTTTGGTATCTTCTATGTAGTTAATGATAGGAGAAGATGCCATGAACATCTTAGAAGTTTTCGAGCAGTTCCCTACTCAAGAATCCTGCATCAAGTATCTCGAAAAAGTGCGTTGGGGCGATACGGTTGTTTGCCCCTATTGCCAGAGCGAGCGCACGGCCCCCGCAGAACATCGCCACCGTTGCTACAACTGTAAAACCTCGTTTAGTGTAACGGTCGGCACCATCTTTCACCATACTCATTTACCCCTACAAAAGTGGTTCTTGGCAATTATGCTGATGATTAATGCCAAGAAGGGAATCTCTGCGCTCCAACTTTCCCGCGATCTAAAAGTGAACAAGAACACGGCTTGGCGAATGAACATGCAAATTCGTAAAGCGATGAACCAAGTCGAGCATCGCAACATCTTGCAAGGTATCGTCGAGATGGATGAAACCTATATCGGAGGTAAGCCCCGCAAAGGCACTAAGGGCGATGGGAAAGATGGCAAGCATAAGCCCGGTCGCGGCACAAAGAAAGCCCCTGTCATTGGAGCCGTTGAGCGTGAAGGCTCGGTCGCGGCCAAAGCCGTCGATAAGAAGAACATGAAGGGTCGCAATATGCGGGCTTTCGTCCGCCAGCACGTCAACACCGAGGAATCGAGCCTCTACACCGACGAGTACAAAGCCTACATGGGTATGTCTAAGGTGCTCCCTCATTCGGTGATCCGCCATTCTGATTGGTACGTGGACGGCGATGTTCACACCAACACCATCGAGAGTTTTTGGGCACTGCTCAAGCGTGGCATGTTCGGCCAGTTCCACAGTGTATCGAGGCGACACCTACAACGCTACGTCGATGAGTTTTGCTATCGCTACAACCTCCGCAGAGCAACGCCTGAGTTCGCTTTTAACCTCACGATCAATCGAGCATTGGGAGTGTAAAGATGAGCAAACAGGAACCGCTGAAAGTAATCGCCGGAGCACCAGATCGACCTTTGGTAATCGGCGAAGTTGAAATACCTTGCTATGTGCTGGAAGATGAAACGCGCGTTCTTACTCAAGCAGGATTTTCAGAGGCACTAGGGCGTTCTCCCAAGCCTACAGGCCCCGGAGCAGAGCAGCAAGTCGCAGACTTGCCCGCTTTTTTGCGCTCTGAACGCCTTAAACCATTCATTTCCAATACTTTAAGCAAGTCGCTAACTCCGGTTAGATTTAGACTCCCAACAGGAGGAAGAATTGCGCTTGGATATGATGCGATTCTACTGCCCCAAGTTTGTGAAGTGTATCTCAAAGCCCGCGATGCTAATATGCTGCTACCTAATCAAGCTCATGTCGCAGTTCAGGCCGAGATACTTATGCGTAGCCTTGCCACAGTGGGCGTAATTGCCCTTGTGGACGAGGCGACGGGCTACCAGCGCATACGCGAAGAACGCGCCCTTGCAACCATTCTTGAGAAGTTCATCGCCAAAGAGTTTCAACCTTGGACCAAGACATTTCCCTACGAGTTCTACAATCAGATATTTCGCCTCAAGGGCTGGCCCGGCCCCAATGGTGTTGCGCGGCCGTCCGTAATAGGCCATTACACCAATGACATTGTGTACAGTCGCCTAGCGCCGGGCGTCCTCGACGAGCTGCGGCGTGTCAATCCTACGCTCCCCAGCGGCAAGGGTCGCCGCAACACGCACCACCAGTGGTTCACACCCGATCTGGGCCACCCCAAGCTCAAAGAGCATCTGGCCGCCGTTGCTGCCTTGATGAAGGCATCGTCTAACTGGAACATCTTTATGCGTAATCTGAATCGAGCACTTCCAAAGGGCGAGCAGCAACTTGAGTTATTGTTAGAGGATTGAGT
The DNA here is from genome assembly GCA_965200315.1 of Candidatus Latescibacterota bacterium. Classification (GTDB taxonomy): domain Bacteria; phylum Latescibacterota; class UBA2968; order UBA8231; family UBA8231. Next base: position 4,805,985 of record OZ241362.1, on the reverse strand, counting down.
AACGAGAAGATTCGCTGTCTAAAATGGATTCAAAGGCGTCTAATAAAGGATGATCTTTTTGCATCAATGCTATATCACAGCGCGGGCAATATAGGGCATCTTCAAAGTTTGATGTTCTATTTCCACATCTCTTTCCGTTTTCCCTGATGTTTCCGCATTGTCTGCGGCTCCTATTTCGCCTGTCTCTACTTTTCATGGTGGCAATGAATGGTCTAAAATAGCCTTGCAATATCGTCTGATTTCATCGGAGGGAGATAATCTATTGGATAGATGTTCAAAGAGTTGGTGAATGGCATTACGATGTCCAGTGACTAAGTGATAGAAGCTCGCGCCTTCCATCTCAATAACTCTGTGTGCGATGGTTGTTTGGTATCGTATGGGCGTTTTGGGAATGATTAAGACAAGGGCGGCTGTCCAGTCAGTCGGTTCTCTGCTAATTGAGCTAGACAGTTTTCGTATAGTGCCTTTTTTGTCGTTATCATTCAAGGTGTTGTGCTTATTCTTTAGCTCAACAATCATCTTTTGTTTTTCAGACCTCAAATCATAGCCACGATTATAGTTTTCCCACCCTGCTACGGACCCTAGTATCCCTTGGTGAAAGTGGCCTATTGCATTGCTCGATCCTCGCGTGGCAGATTCAGTGTCTTGTGAGAAGCTCAATTCTTCGGCTGTCGTCATTCCGAATGTTTCTGCAATCATAAGACTTGAAAACGGATCAACGACATTCCTTTTTCTTCTCTCCTCCGCCTTATTGAGTGCGTCTTTGTAGCTTGTTTTCAGCCGTTCAAGTTCTCGCTCAAAGTCAGCCTCAGAAACCCAAGGGAGCATATGCAGTATCCTTTACGTTTTCGGCTTCTAGCTCAATGCCGACAGGGGTGCGATTGAGCTTCAGGGCAACTCTAAAAGTTGTTCCTGATCCAAGAAAGGGATCTAGGACAACATCACCGGGATCCGTGAATAGTTCGATAAAAAAGGTTGGTAGCCATTCGGGAAAGGCCGCAGAATGACCGGTATTATGGCAGACGGGTGCTTTGTGTAGGACGTTGCTAGGATACACCTTTTCTCGACCAGACCAAGCGGAGATGTTGCGACCAATCCCTGATTTGGTCGCAGAATTATTACGTGTGTAATCTCTTTCACCCATGTTCTTTAGTCGAGCTTTTGTCCATTCTCCGGCTGGCACCATGACGTTTTCTTGGTTCATTTTGAACTCGTTGGTCTTGGAAAAATGCAAAAGTCTTTCCCATCCATCTCGAAACCGATACTTCCACTTGCCGGGTGCCGATGTCGTCTTGTGCCAGATATACTCCTCGACCCACCTGAAACCGACTTCTCTTTTGAGCGCACTTATCAGGTCTAAGACGTAGAGGTGTCTTTCTCCATTGGCGGCCCTTTCTTTGATGTTCAGCACAAAGGAACCCGATGGCTTTAGCACTCGTAGCATCTGCTCTCCTATCGGAAGAAACCATTCGACATAGAGATCGGGGTGGACGCCTCCATAGGTGTGTTTTCTCGCGTCGGCATAGGGCGGAGAAGTTACGATAAGATCAATGCTTTCGTCTGGGAAATCCTGCATAACATCAAGGCAGTTTCCGATATGAACGTCATTCATCCAGTCGGACTTCATTATTTTCCTTTCGTTTAGCCGTAGCGGATAGCCCGTAAAATAGGGGTTGCAAAATGGAAAGTCAAGACCTTAAATTAGGAAATTCCGAAAAAAAAGAATATTAGGTTTATTACTCATCGCTGTTTCTTTCTCCATAAAAAGATTCATTCGCCAATTTTCGTGGAGTCCGGGCGTTCACGCCAGCGGGACGCATCCGCCAACTCTTGGGCGTGACGAATTTGTTCGTCGCGCTCCTCCGCCGTGGAGTCGGGCAGGATAATGTCTGTATGGTATGGATTATCGGGTTGTGGAGTGGCAACCACTTGCCGCTCATCGCTTCCGGCATCTTCCGCGGCAATGACGGCCCAGCCATAAAATGAGACCGTACGATCTACACTGCGGCCAACTGCTACTTTGTCGCCAAGTGTCGCCATCTCTTCAGGTTCCGCAAAATCAAGCCGGTCAACGGAGATACTCACTTCCCCATGCCGTTCAAGAAATACACGGCGGGGCACGGTTCCGTTTGTAGCTTGACGTGCCTGTTTGCTTGAAAATACGCCCCGCCCCAAAGTCTCGTCCGAGGAAATACTCCGAGGGAGGCTTATTCGGTCCAACTATTCTACCCCCGTCCCAGTTCACTCAAGGCTTCGCTCAGAAATCTATCCGGTAGTTGGTCTGCGTGTGCATACCGTTTGCGTCGATGTTTGCCGCTCATGTTGACTGAGCACAGGGCACCGCTGTCGGATTCGCACAGCAACATAACTGAACGCCGAAACCCACCGGGCACCGTGATGGCAATAATCCCCTCCGGTAGGAGCTCTACCAGATATTGACGTGGTAATATGTCATATATCGCTCTCAGCAGACGATTTGCATTGGCAATAGCCGATTCGGAAGGTGGCTCAATTCCTTCTTCAGCCGCTTCGTCGTTTAACTCGTCAAGGTCGCGTAGGGCATTGGCGAGTTGGACCGGTAAGTCCTCTTTCATTGCATCTTCAGCGATTTGTTTAAGACCAACTAAGGAATCAGGAAACGCCTTGGAAAGACGTTTTGCATCGTCTTTGCGCGTCTTTTCCCGTGTCATATTACGGCTCCTTTCACATCTTGGGACCCTTGCCAATTCGCTTCGATCGCTCGGGTCATCAAAGCAGGTTTCCTAATGTCTGCTCTTCTCCGAGAAAAGGCAAAAAATTAGGTATCTCCTTGTTCCCGTTTCTGAACAGTTTGATCGGTGCCCTTCTCGCTGCTCCCAGGCATGCATTTCCCACCACTATCACTCCGGAAATGCGATGCAGATCGGATATGAAGCTCTCACTGTCCGCAGCATCAGGATTACCTTTCAAAGCACATTTAATGTCGCTGTGATCATCTTCCCAAGTGAACTCGGATTAGAGTGTCGCCATTAATCACTTATGTCAAATGTCAAGTCGACGCCCATCAATCGCCTGCCGTCCTCGCCTCCACACGAAGGGGCAGCGCAGAACAAGCTCCCAATGCCTTGAAAATTCCTCCCGTTAGCGAACATTCACTTATCTGCTCGAATGCAAGCGAAAACAGCCCGCTTAGAAGCCGTCTGAAAACCCCCATTGGATTGCTTGGTGTGAGCGGGCCCGTGGCCTTGGCGTTAAGCGTTTTGCGCGGGCGAGACGCCCTCGAGCTTAGGGGCTTTGAGCCGTTTGAGGAGCCGGACTTGGAATCCGGCGAGGTGTTCTGGTATCAACTAGAGCCGGAAGTCTTGGAAGCGGAATAGCGTTCCGCCTCTTGGCCAGCCACATTGCAGGACGGTCGAGCTGCCTTGTCGTTCAGCCATTTTTGTCGTCGGTCATCAGCAGTGTTGAAGTTACCGGTATCCCATATTATCGCAGACTTCTGTTGGCAGAATGTTATCTTTACTCCAGAAGGCACTAATTGCACTTGCCGGATGTTAAGCAGTGCATGGTCATGCCTTCAATAAGCCACTGCCACCGTGCGCAACACCTTGGTCCGTGCCGCGCTCAATCCTCCGGCGTCAACCGCCACCCTAAGTAACGCGCAATAGACGCCCGGCGGAACGCGCATCCCCTGCTCGTCCGTGCCGTCCCAAGCAATCTCGTACTGGCCCGTGCTCGTCGATCGTTGCTCGGCGAGCAGGCGCATCAGCCGGCCGCTCAGATCGTAGATGGCCACTTCCAACGGGCCATCGTCGTCCAAGCGCACAACCTTGCAGGCAAAAACCGCATGATCATGGACGCCGTCGCCATTGGGCGTAAACGCCGGAGGGCGCACCACCACGTCGCTTAGCAGCTCCCCGCGCGTCGGATCGCCCACCAGCGTCGTCGTATTGCCCACCACCTCGTCGAGCGCGTTGCCCGGATCCACCCGCTGCCAAGTGCCCTCGCCCTCGGCACTGTGCTGTAAGGACGCACGCAGCACCGCCCCCATGCCAAAAAGCGCGGTGCGAAAATCGAGGCGCACGACCTCAGGCCGGAGCTCGGCAAAGGCTAGCCGCAAGCTGTCCGCGCCCGTGGGCATGACCTCAACGCCCTCCACCGTGCGCTGGTCCGCGTACAGCCCGGCAAAACCAAGCGTCATATCCGCTGGCGCGACCAGCAACAACTGATCGAAGCCAGGATCGCGGCGGTCGAATTGCGGCCGCACGTACAGGGAAAAGGGACGCTCCACGCCCAGCGAATCGACCCTAAACGGCGCAATCTCGCCCGTCAGCCCTTGGGCCACCGGACTGGTAAAATTGAGGCGGATCGCACGCAGCTCAGCCCTGATGTCTGGGGCCTCAGACAGCAGGGTCGCCCGCACCTTGAGGAACTCGCGCGGACTAGGCGAAGCAATCGCGCTACCCGCAGGGTCCTCGTAGGGCTGGCTCCAGCCGCTCCAGTCGTCCCCTTCCACCTCCTCGGCAACAATCGGCCCCTTGAAGATGTCCAACAGCGTCGGGTTGTTGTATTCCTTCTCGGAAATCTCCGTGCCGTCCTTCTTGAAATAGTGCAGCACCTCGCTCAACGTATTGCCCGTGCGCGTCTGCACCAGCACACTAGTGCCCGGCGGCGTATCCGCGTCCCACTCTATCGACAACAGATTCCGCCGCCCGCCCAGCCGCACCAAGCCCGACTCAAGCCAGACCTCGGGCTGGAACCCCCGGCCGTAGAGCTGCACCGAAGCGGGAAACCCCCGGTGCCCGCCGACGGGCACGATGATTTGCTCCCACACTAGGCGGAAAAAGCGCGTCTTGGTCAGCGCAAAGTCGTGGCCCTCATATTCCTTGCGAGTACTCGACTGCTGGCGACTGGCCACGGTTGTCCACTTGAGGCTACCGTCGGCGTTGAGCGCGCCGTCTGAGGCGTCAAGGCGGTAGGAGGGAAAGCTGAAGCGGTCGCGGATCGCTTGGCCGCCGTAGGCAATGCGGAAGGTGTCGATCCAGTAGGTCGAACCCAAATCAAAGCTCAGGTGGCCTTCGGGGCCGGGAATGGTCTGGCGGTCGAAGGAGAAGATCAGGTCTACGTAGGTCTGCACGTTGCCGTCGATGGTCCGCCCCACCGGCAGCCCCTGTGAGGCAAAGACGTCGCCGCCCCGAGCCAAGGCGGCAATCATCGCGTCGTCGCCCTCGTGCCACACCTCAAGTTCGGCCAGCCGCGGCCGCTCCCAGCGGTAGTAGGCGATCCCGCCCTGCTGGTCGGCGGCAAGCTGCGCGTAGTCGGCCTCATCGACCTCGGTCAGCCGCCCGTCGCGCTGTAGTTTGTAATAGACGACCGCGCCCCGCTCGGCCGCGGGCAGCGCTTCGTATTCCTCTGGGCTGACCTCAAACCCGCGCTCAAAGTCCGACCCTCGCACCACCACCTGCACTAAGCGCACGCCAGTGCCAGAAAACTCTTTCTGCGCCACCGAGATAGCCGAAGTCGGCGGGGCATTGATCGGCTGATCCGATAGTTCCTGCTCCTCGGCCTCGGCCTGCTCGCCGAGAGAAATTTCCAGCAATCGCTCGGTCTTGTTCGGCTTCAACGTGCGCCACACCACATCGAACTCCGGCTCCTCCGAAGCGATGAACTTCTCCGGCACCTCGCCGTCGGAAATAAGCACATCGTACTGCAGGAAGGGATCGCCTAAATTTTCCTCAACGAACTTGAGTACGATGCGCTTGGCAATGACCAGCCGACCTAAGTCGATTGTAAACCACCACTGCGAACCCAACTCCGCAGCATCTGCGACCCGCTCAGGCTCCCAGTAGGTCGCCAAATCCCCGTCGAGCACTTGGAGCACGCCGGGCGCGTTGGAACCCGCTTCTATCGCATCCGCGAGCGCGATTTCCTCGGCTGCCTTCGCCCGCCCGAGGTCTTCGGGCGGATGCAGGCGCAAGAAGTGGACGATGTCCTTGGTTGCGTCGGTATGGCGGCGCAACTCAAACGGCGTCACCGCACCGCTTGCGTCAATCGCCAGGGTGCCCACCGGAAACTCCCAAGCGCGCCAATGCACGGCGCGGTCAATGACGAGCTGGTCCGCGGTGAGCCGGTAGCCGCCTCCTTGGGCATGGGCTGCGGCTGTCCACAGCAACACAACGGCGATGTAGCTCATAAGGCCCTCTCCTCTTAATACACCAGCGAGACGATGCGCGAGCGGGCCTTGGTGCCGCCGTCGGTCTCGACCTCGAGGCGCAGCACGTACAATCCCGGCGCGAGCAAGGCACCCGTTCCATCCCGACCGTCCCACTCGGCGGCAAACTGGCCGCTCTGCGCCGGGCCGCGAAAAACCTCGCCGATCCGCGTCCCCGGCAAATCGTAGATCACCACCGCGACCTCGGCATTCCCGATCACATTCAACAGGTCGTATTCGATCCGCACGGCATCGTTGATCTGGTCGCCATTGGGCGTAAACGCCGCTGGCACGAGCTTGAGCGCACCGACCACCTGCCCGGCGATATTAGTCAGCCCCACGCTCAGCGTATTGCCCTCGACCAACTCAACCACCTCGCCCGGCGTCACCACTTGGCGCACCTCCTGCGGCCGAGTGCTGTCGTACACGCGGCCCGAAAACAGCGTTCCAAACTTGAAAACCTCACAGCGAAAGACCACCTCTATCAGCTCGCCATCGCGCGCTTGGTCTATCCGCGGAACGCCGACCGCAAAGCCGTGCTCATCGAGCCGCTGCACCTCAAAGGCAACCTCTTCGCCGCTATAGCGCACCGCGTCAATGCCCGCCGCCTGAGTCGGCGTGTCAATCTCAATGGTGTCGAACCCCAAATCCTCGGCTTCTAGGCGCGGCAGGAGCATGTAGGTGAACTCGGTCGCCACGCCCGTGGTCGCCAAGACGGGCGCAATCTCGGCCAACACCAAGGAAGCCATCGGCGGCCTAGACACGGCAAATTGCACGAAGTTCAGCCGGCCACCGGCCTCTACGGTGGAGCGGAAGTTGGCCCGGACCTGCACGAATTGCCGCGGTTGCGTCCCCTGCATGGGTACGCTGCTCCGCGTCAAGTCGTAGGCCGCGCTCCAGCCCTCCCAGTTTTCCGTATCGGGCGAGATACCGGCCTGCTGTGCTCTCTCCAGCCGATTGTACGACCGCAGAGTCAAAGGCCGCCCCCGAGTATCCAGCCGAGTCCGCTCATCGCCGCGGAACGTGCTGCGCCAATAGGTGTTGGGATCGCTGTCGTCGCCAGCGCGCATACTGAGCTCGATTTGCGCCCCGGGATCGACTTGGCTGCTCCAGCTCAATTCGCCCAGCGCCGCCCGCCCGCCCAAATCGAGGACATTGGATACGTAGCGCGCCGTTGGCGTAAAGCCCTTGCCGTAGATTTCAAACTCGGCGATTTCCCAGATGCCTTGGGTGTTTTCATGCGCTTCAAAGAGCATGCGGCGAATCGGCACTGGCGGCAGCTCAAGCTCGACCACTGAGGTCGTGTTCTCGGTGGCCTGATGCACGATGTCGAAGTCAAATAAAGAACCGCGCGTGCCCGCAGTATATTCGCGCGTACCTTCCTTGAGCGGGTTGCCGTCGCTGACGCCGATGATAAAGCGCTGCAAAAAGCGCTCTTCTTCAAAGCGCTCGCGTGGATAGAATTTGACGCGCTCGACCGTGAAGTTGCCTCCGAACTCGAAAATTAGGCTCTTGTTGCGTACGCCAATGCCCGAGGTGGTCCAATGCCCGTCGCCCAAGAAGGCGGTCTCTACATCTTCGTCCCAGAGCACGGCCTCCGTGTCGCCGCTTCGCTCCCAGCCTCGCCAGACCAGCGTCTGCACCCGGCCACCGCGTTCCTTGAGGCGCGGCGTCAAGTTCACCGACGGGTCCAGTTGCTCTGGCTCGATAAAGTCCGCATCAGTTTTCAGGGATTCGACCGCGCCGTGCTGCGCCGCTTCCACCCCCTCCCATTCGAGCTGCACAAATTCCACGCCCTCGGCCAACTCCGGCTTCGGCAGCGACGAACCACCGATCCGATAAATCGTCAGCGCGTCTGCGCCGCTAGTCAGCCAAGCGAGCGCTAGCACAAGTCGGATACAGGTCTTTAGTAGCATAAGGCCCTTTTTAATAGCCCTCTGGCGATATAGGCGGTAGTAATCCAAATGACGTGGAAGCGCGAAAAGAGCTAAACATCAACAGCTTGCTGTCGTCCTCTGCTTCCAGTTCCACAACTGACGCTCTCACAGACTGGCAAATATCGACAGAAACGCCAGCCCAGCGACCCGCGTCTCGCGCTCTCGCCCGACCACTTCCAAAGAACGCCGATCAAAGCGCAACCCGAGCTGAGTCGTCAATCCGTAGCCTAGATACTCTCGCTGATTGCTCAATTGCGCCGCCCACACCGTGCCGCGGAAATCGCCCGTCAGCACGTTTTCCGCCAGCGGCTTTTCGTCCCGCAGCAACTCGAAGAACAGCCGCTGCTCAAACCCCAGCTCAAGCTCCGAGTCCCGCATCACCGGAAAGCGGACCAACAGCGACCCGATCCCATCCCAAGAGCGGCGGCGACGCTCGGCCAAGGAGAAGGGCGATTGACTGAGAAACTCGCTTTTAAGGCGGGGCAAAATCGCCACCGCGCCCCACGTAAAGACGCCGTCGATCTTGTCGATCAACCCCACAAAACCTGAACGCTCGCGGCCATTGCGGCCCAACGGCCCCAGCGCACCAAGTTGCGAGTCGCGCTGGTGCCACCACTCCCATTTGAAGCGGTGCTTAGTCTTCCAGCGCCGTGGACTGGCGTGTTGCCACTCAGCGTAAAACGCATTGATCCAAGTGTCCTCGGCCGCCAGCAAATCGGGCACGGCAATGTGCTGCCCGCTCGTCTGCCCCGCCGCCCCGAATTCGAGCGTCGGCACGATCCACTGCGACAGCGGATCGGGAATGGTGTCGGCGGCCTTCTTCAGCATGTCGAAGACCCGCACTTGGCCGCGGCCGGGCCAATCCCGTTCAAAAGTAATGAGCCCGTAGGCCGTGTGATTTTTGCGGTCGGTCTGGCGCATGTTCTGGCGCAGATAGCCGGCCGAGAGGCGGATTTCCGGGTTGACCTCCACGCTGGCGTAGGCGTTGTAGCCCCAGTGGTCTTTCTTATAGGGATAGTCGGGCAAATCGTCGTTTTCAAAGCGCTCGGCCCAGCCGTTGTTGTTTAAGTCAATGCCAAAGAGGAACTCCGGCCGGTCCGAGTGGTGGCGCAGGAAAGGCTCTTCGTAGTCGGGGAAGAAGTTTCTATTCTGATTGAGGTCGGCGATGAAGTCGCCGTTTTCGTCGTATCCGGGAAAAACCGCCGGGTCGGGCACACCGTCCGAGCGCACCTGAAAGCCACCCAGCGCAGTCGATTGCGGCGGCACCAACCCGCCCTCGAAAAACCGCTTCTGGTCGGGGTGGCGGTCCTGATCGTCGTTGTCTTCGACGAAATCGTAGAGCCGGTCCGTGGCTTCGGGCGCATAGTCGACCAAGCCGCGACCATCCACCGGCTTAAAGCTGGTGGCGTAGGCGTCGTCCATGCCAAAGCCTTCGAGAGCGAAGCGCCAAGGGCCGGCCTGCCGCACGAGATTGAACAGCCAGCCAACGGCATGCTCGTCGCCTTGGATCCCGGAAAACGAGCGGTGCGATTCGCGCGTCGTCGAGGGGAATTGGCGGTACTGGGTACTGACGTTGAATTCTCCATAAAAGTCAAAGCCCTGCCAGTCGCGCACCTCGGCCGTAATACCGGCGATCTGCGCAGCGGTCGGCAGGCCATAGTCAAAGACCACCTCGCACGGATTGAGCTGATTTTTGACGTTGCCAGCCGCCCGCGTCACCACCAAAAACTCCGGGATGCCGATGCGGCTGTTTTGCCGGTCGGAGGCTACTTCGATCCGGTAGTCATTGGCCAGCACGAAGCGGAAACGCACGTTTTTGACGCGGGCGATGGCGTCGTCGGCCTCGTCCAGCCCTAACTCCAACCGGCGCTGCAAGGCCAAGCGCAAGGTGCCCTCCTCGCTTTCGCCCTCTTCGGCCGCCAACGCGTACTGCAGCACAATGCTCTCCGCCCCGTCGGCCCGCAAAAACCCGCCGCGCTCCTGTCCACCCTCTATCACCGGCGCAAAGCCAACGCTGCTGCCGGTGAACGTGGTGTCCTTAAAGACCTTCCGTACGCCGCCTGCGACCGGCACCTCGCGCTGAAGAGCTGTGGTGATCTCCACCTGTGTGCCGAACAACACCGGCCCGCCCTCGCCGTCGGCGGGCGAATCGTCGGACAGCCGCACGATCAGCTTGTTGAGCCTTCTACCTAACTGCCCGGTCGTCAGCACACCTTTGAGCGGATTACCCGCAAAGCTCTCGCGGTTGCCGGCCCCGTTGTGGGCATTGACCAACGTCAGGCCCAAGGTCGCGTTGGCCCCCAAATCGGCCTCTAGACGCCCGGCGATCAAACTGGTGAAGTTGTCCTGCGAGGCCGTCGGAATGTCCGGGTCGATCTCGACGATGGGCAGGCTCGGGCGCGAAAACAAGCCGGTGAAGCGCAAATGCCGTGCATCAAGGCTCGTTACGACCCCATTAAAGCCAACCTTGCGAAAGGTCATCGGCGTCAGGGTGGCGAAAATTTCGTCGCCGATCATCAGCGAGTAGTTGTAGTCGCCGCTTGCATCCGAGGAGATAATCAGCCGGTTGAACCAAGTGGCGTAGCGCCGCTCTTTGGTCAACTCGCTGCTCTCGACCGTGCGCGCCTGAGTCTGTCGCCAGTCGTACACCAGCCAGCCGCGCGAGATCAGCTTGCCGTAGGTGTCGTAGAAATACGTGCCCTCTTGGTTGCGGTCGATGTAGCGCCGGTACGGCTCGCTGGCGTAGTTGGTGTAGCGCCACTGGCGGCGGCCGTACTCGTCGAACAGCTCCTGCGGCATGTACCAGCGCATGACCGTGGGGTCTAAAGCCCCCATCAGCACACTTGGCCCTTGGGCATTGAAGCGGACTTCGCCTCTTTCCTGCCATCCCAAGCGGTAGCCGTAATCCGTCTGCGCTCCAGCCGGCCAGGCCAGTGCCAAGACCAACGCTATGTAAGCCATCCAACGCACGGTTCAGAGCTTTTCCAAGTTGATTGGCGAATTCGTCAGACGGCAAAAGGGTGTGAAGCGAAAAATCCTCATACGGGTATCCGGGGTTTACAGCTTTTCCAAACCACCCTCGACAATTTCCACCGGGTACTTATTCCGCAACTCGCGCACGAACCGCACGTAGGCCCTTTTCGACTTGTCGATCCGCACATAAGCGCGGGCGCGGCGCTGTGATTCGGCGTTGTACGAGATCTGCTCGCGCGTACGCTCCAGCACCTTGAAGACCGAATAGCCCTGCTCGGTCTTCAACGGCCCGCCCACCTCGCCGACGGCGACTTCCTGCACGGCAGCGGACAGCACGGGAAACAACCCTTGGGTGTACGCATTGAGTTGCATCTGGCCGCCGTGGTGCAAGCTGCCCTCGCGCCGGGTATGCCGCTGGGCCAGCGCGGCCGCATCGCCCCCGGTGCGCAGCTCGTCCCCCAAGCGCTGAGCCAGCGAATCCGACGCCACCAAAATCTCGACGATGGTCGTGCTCTCGGGCCGAGCGAATTTTTCGGGATGCGCTTCGTAGAAGTCGCGCGCTTCTGCTTCGGTTACACTCACGTATTGGTCGACCTCCCGCCGGCGCAATGCGCTGAGCAGCAACTCCTCGCTCTTAAACGCCACAGTCTCTTCAAACCGCGCATCCTCTGCCAAACCGGCCGCCTCAATCTCGGCGCTCACGAACAGGTCGGGCAGCACTCGGCGCTGCAACACCTCAGCCACGTGCGCACTGTCGGCCGCCTGTAAGCTCCGGCCGGCGAGACGCTCGTACGCCGCCAAAAAACCGCTGACGGTGAGTTCGCCGCCCCGATACGTGCAGAGAACCGCGGCTTGGTCCGCCATGACCCCGTCCGCGACGAGCCGCTGGACCGCGGCCGGGCGCGGCATCGGTGCGTACGCTTGCACCAGCGAATCGCGGAGTGCCTGCAATCGCTCCTCGCGCTTTTGCACCGTCAGCTCCTCGACGATGATCTGCTCCGACGCAGTAAGCGGCGCTGGAATCTCGTCGAGGACTTTGTAGATCACGTAAAAGTCCTCGTGGCCGAACACTTCGCGCACCGGCGCGGAAATACCCCCTATCGCCAACCCGAGCACCTGCTCGACCGTCTCTTCCGACATCTGATCGCGCGTCTGGTAGATGCCCGTGTCGCCACCCCGCCCGGCAGTCCGCTCGTGAACCGAGTGCGCACTGGCCAACTCGTGGAAATCAGCCCCCGCGGCAAGCTGGTCGGTGATTGCGAGTGCTTCCGCCAAACTCCCGACCATGATGCCTCCCAAGCGCAGGGCGCGATGCCGGCCGCTCTTTCGGTAGTACCTCTCTATTTCCTCGGGGGTGATGTCGATCTTGGCGACGACCTCGCGCTCTATGTACAGCGCCATCAGCCGAGCGCGTTTGAAGCGGGCTAGTTCGCCTTTGAACCAACTGTCTTCAGCCATATTGGCGGCGTCCGCTTCGCTCAGTAGCAGCTTTTTGTCGATCAGGCTCTCGAGCACTTGGCGCTGGCCTCCCTCTTTCATCCCCGCGGGAATCCGCGCGTCAAACCCCCTGAACTCCGACTCAGTAATCGGCTCGCCATCCACTCGGGCCAGCACCAACTCCTCAGGCTCTTGGGCGCAACCCAAGGCCACAATCACCAGCAAGCAAAAGCGCCACACGGCCTCACTCCAGACCGGCGAATACCGTGATAAAGGTCGTGGTCTCATTCTTACCCTTGTCGTCGGTTTTGAAAACGCCCGGCCGGTCGCTGTCCTCAATCACCCGCTCGCTGAGGATGCGGCCAAAGCGCAGGCCCGCTTGCGTGGTCAGCCGGTATCCCTGATAGTCGGAAGTCGTCGAGAGCTGCACTGCGATATGGGTCGAGCGCCAATCCCCGGTGTCTTGCAAAAGCCCCGCCGCCCGCAGCGCGTCCTCGTCCTGCACTCGGTCGCTAAACCACAACTGCTCCACGCCGGATTCGATAACCGTGCGCCTCATAACTGGTAGGCGGGCGATCAACTGCACGGTCAGGGCCCATTCCTCGCGCCGCTCTTCGTCGGCGACAAAGGGCGTCTGCCGCAAAAACTCGCTCTTGCACCTCGGCTGCAAGTCAAAGCGACCGAGGCCGTAGATGTAGTCCACCTTGTTGATCAGCCCGAGGAAACTCGCGCTACCTTCCAATGGGCGACCCATACTGTCGCGCGGGTCTTGCGCGTTTTGCTGGAAACGCTCCCACTTGAATTTGTTGACCACGTTTAGCCCTTTGATGCCCTGATAATCGAACTGCGCGTACGCGGTATTGACCCAAGTGTCCTGTGCCGCCAACAGGTCGCGCACCACCGGCTGGATCGGCGCACCCACAAACGGGGTAGGCTCGCGTCGGGCATCGGGAATGGTGTCTTGGGCCTGTTTGAGCATGTTGAAAACCCGCAAGTGCCCCGAGCCCGCGTAGTCCCGATCCAGCGTGAACATCGCGTAATTGGTCTCGTTGAACGCGTCGGTCGCCGGCGATTTTTCGTCCGTGCGGCCAATAGTCAGCCGCATATCCGGCGCGAGGTGAACTCCGCCGAAAACATTGTATCCCCGCCGGTCTGGCTTGTACGGATAATCGGGCAGATCGTCGTCTTCAAAGCGGTCGATCCAGTTGTTGTTATTCAAATCAATGCCAAAGAGAAACTCCGGCCGATCGACATTGTAGCGCAGAAACGGCTCGTCGTAGTCAGGGATAATATTGGCCGCGGTGGCGTTGTCGTTCTGGTTGAAGTCGGAGATGAAGTCGTTGTTTTGGTCCCAGCCGGGAAAAATCGCCCGGTCGTTGGTCGAGCCAAAGCGAATCCAATCGGGGAAGCGGTCTTGGTCGTCGTTGTCATCGACGAACTCGTAGAGGTGCCGCTGGGTATTGTCGTATTGCACATCGCCCGTGGCACTGACCAAGAAGGCGGTCGTCGAATAGGCTTCGTCTATGGAGTAGGCTTCGCCGTAGAAAAAATAGGGGAACACATTGCGCGAGACATTGAAGTACCAAGCGTCGGACCCCTCGGAGGAAATCGCGTGCTCTTCGCCCTCGTTGAACAGCGCGGCATTGGGAAACTGGAAATAGCGCTTGTTGCGGTCCCACTCGCCGTAGAAGTCGAAGCCGAGGACGCCGGTGCCTTCAATGGTGAAACCGCCGACCAAATTGGCCGTCGGCAGGCCGTAGGAAAACTCAATCCGCTGCAAGTTCGTAATGTCCGCGACATTGCCCTCAGCCCGCCTCACTACAATCAACGCAGGTTGCGCCGCGTCGATCACCTCGGCGGTCAACGGCGCAGGCGGTGCGCCGCGCAACCCCGTCTGGCGGTCGGACCACATCTCGACCTTGAAGTCGTTGGCCAGCACAAAGTTGAAATCCACCCCGACGATCGTCGTCGGGTCTGGACCAACATAGGCCGGGTCGTTGAAGTCGTAGTTGACGATGATCCGCTCTGGGCCGTCTGCCGCTAAAAAGCCCGGACGCCGGAACCCGCCGAAGATGATCGGCCACTGCGAGCCGGGGCGGACCACTTCTCGCAAGGTGGTAACCGTCTCCTTGCCGGTGTCGAAGTCGCGGCTGGTAATCCGCACGTCGTGGCTAAACAGCGCCGCACCCCCTTCGTTGTCGTCGGGCGAGTCGTCGCTCAGAATCACCGCAATCGCCGTCAGCGGTGCCGTGCTCTGCCCAGCGGTGAGGCTGCCGGCGATCAGGTCGCCGTTGAACATGTCGAGCAGCGTATTGCCGTTGCTGGCGCCCATCACTTGGGCGCCCAACTCGACGAAATCACCTACCTGAAAGGTCGCCCGCCCGCCGAACAACGAGGTGATGTTGGTCTGCGTCACCGGCTCGGTAATCCCGCCCGAAAGCTGGGTGGAGCCGCGGATCGGCTCGCTGATGCGCGAGGCGAGGATCGTCGCTTGGTACTTGTCCGCGGCAAAATCCACCTGCACCCCGTTGAAGTCCGGCTTGGAAAAGGTCAGCGGCGTCAGCGTCGTGCGAATCCGGTCGCCGACCGTGATCGCGTAGTTGTACTGCCCCTGCGAATCGCCGCTGATGGTCACCGCATTGAACCAACGGTTGAAGCGCGTGCTCTGGAAGATGCCGCTGCCCAGGGGCTGCGGCTGGAACTGACGCCAGTCGTAGATCAGCCAACCGCGCGTGGTGAAGTTGCCGTACACATCGTAGAAATAGTCGCCCTCGCGGGTGGTGTTGACGTAGCGCTCATACGGAGTGCGGGCGTAGTTGGAGTATTCCCACTGGCGCCAGCCGTAGTCGAAGAAGAGTTCCTGCGGCACGTACCACTTTTTGACCGCCGGATCGAGCGCACCAAAGAGTACGCCCGGACCAGTCGGCGCAAAAGTGACCGACCCGCCGCGCTGGACGTCGGTCTGGCCCCCAGCCGGGACGCCCACGACCAATACCAACCCCAAGATGACGAAGTAATTTTTCAGCATACGCATTTCCCACACGCTTGTAGAGAGCACCGGGCGAGGCCAGCCGAACTAGGACTGAATGTGTCAATTATTTTTATAATTCACTGATGTTACGCAGCTATTGTCATGCCTGTGCAAGCAGTTCGAGGCTCATGCGCTGGCCTGGATTCCCGCCCCGTGTCGGGGCACGGGGTGACGTTCTTGCGCGGGAAGGACGACGAGTGGCTAGCAAGCAGTAGATGCGGCATAAGGCTGCGTAACATCAGTCAGTAATTCAAAAATTGCGGTTTTTTTGCGTCCTGCGGACGAGTGCGGCGCGTCCAAGACGACCCCGAGTACCCCATCAATAAACCACCGCAACCAGCCCAACCTCCCTAGCTCGCCCCGTCTTGGCATCCAGCGCAACGCTGAACACGTAATTGCCCGGCGGCACCAACTGGCCCGCGTCGTCGCGCCCATCCCAAAGCCGGGCAAAGCGCCCACTCTGATCCAGCGCGTCGTACAGATGCCGCACCGGCCGACCGGCCAAATCGAAAATCGCAACCCGCAGCCGCGTGGGGCGGCCCACATTGGTCAAGTCGTATTGGAGTTCGGCCCGGTCGTTGACGCTGTCTCCATTGGGAGTAAAGACCGGCGGCTGGGCACGCACGTTGATCAGCAGTTGGCCGGAGATGGGTACTTGCACCGACAGATTGCCCTCAAAAGGCGTCCCCAGTGCCTGCGTGTCCGGGTCGCCCTCCCCCAAATCGGCCGCATTGCCGGCCACCACACTCTGCCCCAACTGGCCCTCAGACGCGGTGTTAAACACTTGGCCGCTAAACGTGGTGCCGAAGCGCAGGACCGCGTTGGCAAAGCTCACCCGCAACTCGGTGTCGTCTTCGCCCACAGTCGGAAACTCAATGGCAAAGGCATCGTCGGCCACCTCTACAACCGCAAAGTCGCCGCGCACCACGGGCAACGCATCGAGCACCGCGCCGCTGAAGTCGGCCTCCAGCGCGTCGCCCGCAGGCGGCTGTATCCGCACTGCGCCTACCTGTTCCACCCGGAGCGGAGTGGCGATCCGCAGGCGATTAAAACCCCGGTCCTCGCCGGGGCGGAATTTGCTCCGCACCGCATAGGTGAAGTCCGTCTGCTCACCCACAGCCGCGCTGCGTGGGCCGATCTCGGCGATCAGTTCCTCGGCAAACGGCGAGGGCAGCACGTCAAAGGAAAGGCCCCCGACGCCCGTGGCCGCCTCAAAGTCGTCGCTAAAGAACTCGATCATAAACTGGAAGTAGCGCCGCGGGTTTGGCGAGACGATGGGGCCGCCCGCGCCTTCGGTGCCCAAGTCCGCCAAGGAGACGATGCTGCTCGCGGGATAGGGCGGCGACCACGCGCTCCAGTTGCTCACGTCGTTGCGGATCGTCGCCCGGTCGCCGCGCGGGAGTTTCTTGTAGTCGGCCTCGCTCAACGTCACCTGCTCCCGCTCCGCCTGCGACAGCGCATTAAACGCCTGCACGGCGTCGCGCAAATCCACTTCCTCGTTGTCGAGCACCTCCGCAACCAGCGCTTGCAGGGCCTCGTCTTCCACGTCTTTGGCGAACTTCCACGGCACCCCAACCTCGCCCGTGCCGAGGCCGCTGCTGATTCCGGTGCCGCTACTGACCCCAGCCCCATCGGACTGCAACCCCACATTGCCTCCCCCCACTCGGAAGATCTGCTCGCCGGGCCGCACCTTGTTGAATTCCACCGGCTCGGGATCCATGCCCGTGCGCGTATGCACCGCAATCCGCGAAAGCTGCGGGTCGCCGACCTGCTCCTGCACCCAGCGCACATGGCCCAGCAGCGCCAGATCGCCAAAGTCGAAGATGTTGGAGATATAGACGGCTTCGGGCACAAAGCCCGTGCCGAAGACCTGCAACTCGGCGATGTCAAACCCCAGCGCCGTCAGGGATTTGAGCCGCACGAAGCGCACGTATTGCGGCGGGATGCGGATATCGACGACGGCCTCTTCGTTTTGGCCCTCCAGCGCCACGCTCGTGCGGATGGGCACCCCCTCGCGCTGGGTGTCCGGCGTGCCGTCGTTGATAAAAATCTCAAAGCTGCGCATAAAGTCGTTCTGGAAGGGAAAATTCGGCGCGGGGAATTCGGGTGCGGCGTTGCGCGGAAAAAAGCGGAAGCGATCAACGCCAAAGCGCGCCCCCAAGTCCAAGTCGATGATCAGCCCCAAAACTTGGGCACTTTTGGCTCCGGCACTCAAGCGCAGATCGAGTCCGCTCTGGCCGTCGTCGTCGATGAGCTTGGGCAGTTCGCCGCGGACGTTGAGGTTGTTGGGCGACGTGATCGAACCCCCGCGAGACTCGGTGTTGGCCCCGAGGGCGATGTTGAGGGTGGTATCGGCGCGCTGGGGGAAGATCCAGCCCGCAAAGTCAGCAGGCGCAAAGTCGATGACGCCGCCGGGCGCGTTGGTCCCCTCAACGCTTTGGGCACTGCGAATGACCTTGGCTTGGATCGCGCCGCCCCCACTGCGCCAGCCCAGTCCGCTCGCACCGACGACGATGGTGTCGGCCGCAGCCGGCAGGACGCTCAGGGCAGCGAGGAAAACGGCGCAAAGAAAGGGATATTGCATGGCTGTTTGTTACGCCTTTCCGCCAGACTTGTCAAGAATTCAGCGCACAGGCCGGCAAGCGAATGGGCAAAAAGCAGGAGGGCGGTGCTCTTGGCTGAGGCGCACCAGCTAGCTCAATGGGCACCGCGGGAACATGTTTTTCTTTGATTTTCGGTTTTGCGTGCGGTACTTTGTATCCCAGCCTTAAACCACAGGGCCGTCGTCCGCCCCTACCCAATACCCAACCATGACGCCCGCGTTAAAGTCCGCCGCGCCCCTCGGCCTGCTCAATGTGCTCGACTGCGCCGAATTATGTCAACCACCTCAAACTACACAAAGTAGTATGCCTTTTTTGTCTCTGATACTCGATAATAGCTTACTATCTATAAACTCCATTATATAGCAGTCCTACGTTATTCGTGCCATCCGCCGCATCGCTGGGTGCGCGGGCGTCTCAGATAATGAAATTCAAAGGTCATTCGGCCATGCGGCGCATCGCTGGGTGCGCGGGCGTCTCGCCCGCTGGCCTACGGCCGGGAACCAGCGCAGACGATACCGATGAACGTTCCATGCTTGCAAGTCATGTAGGATTGCTATAGTTAGCGGCGCTAGTTGCCGAACCACAGAGGACGCTGCTAGCAACGCAATACGGGAAGGCTATCTATGAAAATCCTGTCCGCGCAGTCGCATAAGCCCCTTGCGGCTGAGCGCAAGTCGAAGCCCAAAGCCCACCGCATCCCCGTCGGCGTGGTGCCGAATGCTAGCGGACCCTTGTCAGCCGGTGCCACGCTGCGCTTTTGAACGCAACACCCCGTATGCTGCCCAAGCTCCTTTTTTCCGCCTTGCTCTTTTTGAGCAGCGCCTTGAGCGCCCAGACGCCCGCGCCCGATACCACCATCGCCGGCCAAACCCTGCCCTTGCTCCCCATTGAGACGCTGATCGCCCAACTACAACGCCCAGCCCACGGCCCGCCCATCGTCCACCGACAAGTCGCCTTTGGCGGACGCCTGTTTGCACCAACTTCAGGACTCGACACCGTGCGCGTCTCCCTCGATTTGGTGGACGTGTATTTTCTCGACGAGGTGTCCTTCAGCCAAGTCGCGTTCCTCGCCCCGGTGCGCTTTGCACACACCCATTTCGCCGGTGGCGTCTCCTTCGCCGAAGTGCGCTTTACCGCCGCTTTCGCCCTGCACGCAAGCCATCTGGCCAAACACGCAACCTTCCAAAAGACCCACTTCCTCGGCGACGCCGACCTAACCGCAAGCCGCTTCGCCGGAGTCACCTCGTTCGTCGGGGCGCGCTTTGCCGGCCAGCACACCCACTTCGCCCAGACCCAATTCGACAACGCCGCCTATTTCGAGCAGGCCGCCTTTGCCGCGCCAGCCATCTTCACCGACGCCGCCTTCGCCGGAATCGCCTCCTTCAAGGAAACCGCTTGGGCGCAGCCTTTATCTTTCGCCGGGGTCCGCTTCGCCGACCGGGCCCTGTTTTGGGATGCGCACTTCGCCGAGGACGTGTCCTTCGCCAGTGGACGCGCCGACGGAGAAGTATCCTTCGACCGAGCGCGGTTCAGCGGCGAGGCGTCCTTCGCCGACTTCACATTCGCACGGGCAGCGCACTTTCGCAGTGCAACCTTTGGCCAAGCGCGCTTTGATGGCACTTATTTCCGCCAAGAGGCCGACTTCAGCGAGAGCGAGGGCCGCGTCATCCGCCTCGGGGCCTTCTTCAACCGCTCCCTCGACCTGAGCCGCGCCGCCTTCGCCCTGATCGACCTGCGGTCGGCCGGGACGGATTCGACCTTCGCCACAGGCAGCCAACTCTACTTGCACCAGCCGCGCTTTGGCCGCCTCCAAGCGCACTGGCCCCAGCTAGCCGGCCATCTCGCCACAGCCGACTCAACCCACGCCGCCACCCTCGACCCAACCTACGCCGCTCTGTACCACCAATTCCTAGCCCAAGGCTTGAACGGCGACGCCGCAGCCTGCCACGCCGAACGCATGGACCACCAGCGCCTCGCACGTGCTTGGCACGAGCCAGCGCGCTGGGGCCTAGAACTGTGGCGGCTGGGTGCAGACTACGGCATGGCCCCCCAGCGAGTAATCGCCTTCATGCTCGCCATTGTCCTCCTCTGCGGCTTGGCGTACCGCGCAGCTTCCGGCTCCATGCGCTCCCCCTCCGGCGCAGGCCAGCCCACCCTCGCCGACTGCATCGTCTTCAGCATCTACACCTTCATCCACGTCAACTCCCGAGCTTGGGACGCGACGGGCAAGCTCAAACTCCTCGCTGTTGCCGAGGCCCTGCTAGGCTGGGTTTCGTTCGGTATGCTGATCGCCGTCGCTTTGGCCTATATGCCGTAGCCTCGTTATTGCGGCCGGTCCGCCACCAGCACCCCGCCGACTGCCCAGTCCTCGTGCTCGCATTCTTCAAGCACTACCGTCGTCCCCTCCCGGCGCGCGTTGCAGGTATCCACTATGGCCTCGGTCAGGGCTTCGACTAAGGCCCGCTTCTGCTCGGTGGAACGCCCCGCGAGCATCTTCACATTGATAAATGGCATCGTCCATCCTCCTGTTTAGTGGTTAGTGCCGCCACCATTAAATAATCCGCAACCACATCGCGCAAGCGGGAGGACTCGTCCGTCTGCAAACGAAGCAATCGCCGCACAGCAAGAAAACGTGGCGGTCTATATAGTTGGTCCCGTGCAAAGGAACGGCTCACATCCTTCATCAGATGCGCGACAAAATTCGCGCCAATGAGTATATTGTTCCCGATCATTCCTACGAGGAATTACAGGACGACGAGCTGAGCATTTTAGATGGAGAACACATTATCCTCACGGGGCGCATTGTTGCCGTCAGCGGGATTTGACCTCGGGCGAACACAAATGGAGAGAAACCGCATGATTTGCGACTACTGCGGTAAAGACGGCGCAAAGCTGCGCTACAAGACGCCAGTATGCGGTCCCAAAAACGATACGTTCCTAGTGGATAAGGTTCCGGTGGTCCATTGCCGCCATTGTCATCAAACCTATATGACGGCCCAGACCGCTAAGACGCTGGATCGACTCCTCCAGCAGAGCAAGGAACTAGCCCAGTCCCAAACCCTCGACGTCATCGAATTCGCCTGATTGAGTACTACAAAATATGGGGTCTCGCCCTCGCCAGCACCCTCTGCGCCTGCGCCCCCCAAGACCCCCCAGCACCGCCCGTGCATTTCGCCGCCGCCGGAGCCGCCGCTGGCATCGACTTCGTCCACTACAACGGCTTTTCCGGCTCCTACTACTACGTCGAAACCTTCGGTGCCGGAGCCGCCTTCCTCGACTACGACGGCGATGGCCGCCTCGACCTCTACCTCGCCAACGGCACCTACCTAACCGGCCATCCCCCAGACCTGCCGCCGGTCAACCGCCTCTATCGCAACGCGGGCGTCGGCACTTTCGCCGACGTCACCGCCCACAGCGGCAGTGCTGACCCCGGCTACGGCTTTGGCGTCGCGGCCGCAGACTACGATGCCGACGGCGACCCCGACCTCTTCGTCGCCAACTACGGCCCCAACGCCCTCTACCGCAACGACCAAGGCACCTTTGCCAAAACGTCGGCCGGCCTAGCAGACCCGCGCTGGGGCTCCAGTGCCGGCTTCCTCGACTACGATCTCGACGGCGATCTCGACCTGTTCGTCGCCAACTACGTGCGCTACGGGCTCGACGACGAGGCCGTCTGCCAACAAGGTCAAGTGCGCTCGTACTGCGAGCCGAGCGTGTACGACCCCACCGGCGACCTCCTCTACCGCAACGACGGCAATACCTTCGCCAATGTCACTGAGGCCACCGGCATCGCGCTCAAGGGCAAGGGGCTGGGCGTCGCGCTGGCCGATTACGACCGCGACGGCGACACCGACATCTACGTGGCCAACGACGGCACCATGAACTTCCTCTACGCCAACCAGCACAGCACTTTCGCCGAAGTAGGCTTAATTGCCGGCACCCGCTACAACGAGCACGGGCATGCCGACGCCGGCATGGGCGTCGATTTTGGCGACTACGACCGCGATGGCGACGCCGACCTTTTTGTCACCAACTTCGCCTTTGAGACCAACGCCCTCTACCGCAACGACGGCCAAGGCCAATTCGCCGTCGCCACCCAGCGCCTAGGGCTGGCCGATCCCTCGTACCGGCCCCTCGGCTTTGGCACCAAATTTTTCGACTACGACAACGATGGCGACCTCGACTTGTTCGCCGCCAATGGCCACGTCATTGACCGCATTGCCGAAGTGGATTCGAGCCAGACCTATCGGCAACCCAACCAGATGTTCCGCAACGACGCGGGCCGCCGCTTTGCCGACGTCTCAGCCGCGTTGGGGCCGGATTTCCAACGGGCCAACGCCGGCCGCGCCACGGCTGTCGCCGACTATGACGACGACGGCGACCTCGACCTCCTAGTCACCACGGTAGCAGCCCGGCCGCGCCTGTTGCGCAACGACGGCGGCAATGCCCGCCACTGGCTACAAATCCTGTTGGTGGGGAAAACCCACCCCGACGCCCTCGGCACGCGGGTGGAGGTTGTGGCTGGCGGGGTGCGCCAAGTGCAGGAGCGGCAATCGGGCGGCAGCTATCTGTCCAGCCACGACCCGCGCCTGCACTTCGGACTGGGCGCGGCCACGAGCGTCCAAGTGGAAATCTACTGGCCGGACGGGACGCACCAGACGCTGGAACGGGTCGCCGCCAACCAAGTGCTCAAGGTCGTCCAGCCGCCTTGAATTTGAGAGTCATCGTGACGATTTCCGGCCAACGAGGAGCGGACGCCAAACCTTATCAAGAAAGAGACATTAAACTAAGTCTCAGAAAGGTCAAACGATGAACGAGGTTCTCCATCCCCAGCGACTATTGAAGATGGCAGGGTTGAGAAAAAGGGACGCGAATGTCTCTATCGTATTTACTGGTCAGACGAAGACGAGTGCTTCATCGGCTACGCGCCAATTGCCGGCGGGAACTGTTGTCATGGAGATACGCCAGAGGAAGTTCGTCAGCAGTTGGAAGTTGTCATTGAACTTTGCCTTGAGATTGAGAACCCAGGCCGCGAGACTTCCTAGGCCGCAACGACTCCTGCCTCTGCTCAAGGTCGTCCAGCCGCCTTGAGCAGCCGTCCGTATAGCCGCTCCAACCGCTCGCGCTCGGCGGGCAGGTGCTCCACGGCGCGGTTGAGCACTCGGGCGGCCTCGGCGGGCGCACCTAGCCGTCCATACAGGACCATCATCTCCGCATAGGCCGGTAGGAGGCGCGGATTGGCCGCGAGCGCGGCCTCGTAGGCTGGTATCGCCCCTTTTGCATCGCCCTGCATGATCCGCACGTGCGCCAAGTTCATCCACGGCTCGACTTGCCGCGGGGCCTTTTGCGCCACCCGCGCAAAAATGGCACCACCGCTTTCTATATCGCCCAGTGCCGCCTTGACCCCCCCCAGATTTACCCACGCCTGCCAGTACTCCGGGTCCTCAGCCACCGCCCGCTCAAACGCCGCCAGTGCCCGCTCTTTGTCGCCAGCCTCGGCATACGCATTGCCCAGATTGTAGTGGATGGCCGCATCCCCTTGCATGTCCATTGGCGCTAGATGGCTGTTGGCCGCCACCGCAAAGGCCGCGCAGACAACCAACCCCAGCCCCAAGCTGCGCCCACAGCCCGCTCGTCCCCAGTCCCACAGCACCCACAACCCGTAGGCGGCAAAAGCTATGAGCACCGGCAACACCGGCACCCGGTAGCGCGCCGCCACAAAAAACGCCACCACCCCCAGACAATAGCACAGCACGTATAGCAGCGGCCACGTCGGCCCGATCCGCCGCACGCTCAGCAGCATGCCCCACAGCGCCAAGGGGGCCACCAAGCCAAAGGGGAAAGCAATGCCCGCTTTCCACAGAGTCGCCGACAGCACCTTGGAGTACGTGCGCCAGAAGTAGATCGGCTGGTTGCGCCCTCGCTCGTCGCCGTGCCAAAACGCCCCTAACTTGCGCCCCATCAACCCCAGCCAGCCAATCGGATCGCCGCGGATGTAGTCCCAAGCCCGCGAGGCAAAATAAGCCGACTTAGCTGAGGGCTGTTCAACCCCCTCCCGCGCCGGTTGGGTGACCAAATCGTCCCATTCCCACCCCGGGCGGATGGCCACGGTCTCTGCATAGTCGGGGTTGTTGCCGATGTACAGGTTGATCCCCGCGTTGTAGGAAATCCCCACCCCGTCGCCGCCGATGGCCCAGTTGCGCCAAGCTACCGGCGCGATAGCCAAAACCACTCCGAGCGAGAACGCACCGGCCCAGACCAAACCCGGCCGACGGGGAGCACGCCACAAGAGGACAACGGGCACGGCGACCGCAAAAGTCAGCACCGTCGGCACGGCCAGCGCACCAACGCCAAAGACCGCCCCGGCACCCAAAAAACCCCAACGGCTCGGACGACGCCAGACGCGCAAAAGCACCACTAGGGCCAGCAGATCGACGAAAGCGGCCAGTGAAGCCGGCAACAGCTCGCCGTCAAAAAAGATCAGCGGCCCGCACAGCGCCGCGCCAATCCCGGCCAGCAACCCCACCATCGGATTGAACAAGGCGCGGCCGAGCCACCAGCTCATCGCGCAGACCAGCGCCCCTAGCAAAGCCTGCACAAAGCGCACGGCGTAAAAAAATGACTCTGGAAAAAGACTCTTTACCGCCCCGAGGAAGTACGGGTACAGCGGCGGCTGCCAAAACGGCCCCTCGCCGACGCCCAACCAGTTGCCCGCCGCCAAGCGCTGGGCGTGGTGGGTGTACGTCTTGGCATCGACCGCCGGATGTGCAAAAAGCGGACTTGCATCTGCTTCGAGGATATAGGCGACCCGCACCGCGAGGGCGAGGGCGAAGACGAGCCAGCCGAGGTATGGAGTATGAAAATTAGCTACGCAGCGGGGCATGTTACCGCCCTAACGACGGTTGACTGCTACTCGGAAGGACATCTTTACTGCAGGAACTTCTGGTCACATAGCGCGAATTCTGCGGGCTTTTTGGATATCCGTCGAATCCGTCCATCCTGTTCGGCTCGGCTCAGCCATTTTTTGACTTGGCTTGGAACGAGGTCCAAAGCACTCTCTATTTCTTTGGTTTTCATTGCCCTAGATTCTAGATGGCTTTGCAGTTGTCGGCAAAACTCAACGTAGAGCGCGTTCTTTGAGACCCCAACGGATTCCACCGCCTCGTTCGCGCTGGCTGGCTTGGGAGTTGTAGGACGGGTTGGCTCCAGCGTATGGCTCGCCCTGTCGTCCCGCAAATGGTCCACCTTGGTGACATACATGGTCTGGCCATCGGAAGTTTTTAGCTGCCATGCTTGGACCGTGATTGATCGGGCAATTGGCTTTGGGATCGGCAGAGGCGTTGCCCGAACTCGTTCTAAGCCGCCAAGGACTACTTCGCGGTCTCCGTTCCGAGCAAGGTCAGAGAAGATAGCTTGAGGGTTTGCAAGAGGTTCTACAGGATGCTGGGACGCGCCGTCCGGCCCTAAGGCAATTTGGCTGGCGATGTTCCGGAGGTATTCGGAATCCTGGACTTTTAGCCACGGTGCCGGCAGCCATTCGACACCCGCCAAGCATCCCATCAGCCCTCCGGTCATGGCCGCGAGTGTGTCTGTGTCCGCGCCCTGCTCAAAGGCAGCTCTGAGTATCGCCTGTACCGGCTGTGCTGCATGCCGTGCGACAAGGTACACGGCGGCAGCCGCGCTAACGGTTCCTGCACCCTTAGAACGACCAAAACATCCTAGTTCTTTCAAGACCACATGGTCGTCCGCGAGCGCACCAGCTTGGACCCCTCTTTGCGCTTTCGCGAGTAACTCTCGCATCTCCTCAATCGTTTGGTCCCAAATCAACTCGTA
The DNA here is from genome assembly GCA_965200315.1 of Candidatus Latescibacterota bacterium. Lineage (GTDB taxonomy): Bacteria > Latescibacterota > UBA2968 > UBA8231 > UBA8231. The sequence goes on along the minus strand of OZ241362.1, from coordinate 4,779,984 downwards.
CCGATCGCCTATCGCACCTTTAGCGGCCGGAAACCAAGTCCCGCCATCGCGATCCGACTTGGGGAATTTGCTCCATATAGGTGACGCATCAATCAGCATATCTAGTAATTCGCCAAACCGGAGCGTACCACTCCTGCGGGTCAGCACCCACGCGGCATAGGCATATACGGTTGCTCCGACGAGTGCGCGAGGATGGCCATGGGTAGCCAAGCCGTCGAGAATGACATCGTACATAAGGTCGGCGGGATCTTCCTGCCCAGCGAGAAACAAGGCATGGGGTAGGACACGCATGGCGACCCCGTTGCCGCCAGCCTCAAAGTATCGGCGAACACCATTGTTCTTGTCCGACATCCAAGGAGATGTACCTTCGCCCCATGCTTTAGCCGCGCGCTTCGTGGCCCCACCCCCGCCCCGTTCGTACAGCGTCCAGAGCGGAAGTTCCACCTTCGTAAACGCTTTCCACCATTCAAGGCCATGGTCCGTTCTGCTCCGTGCGACCGCGAGAGTAAGTTGCGTATCGTCGCTGTAGTTTCCGGCGTAGATATTTTCCTCATAGGATCGTAATCGCCCACCACTGCGCCGGGTCCATCCCTTGAACTCTACATGTGCCCCTTTGTTCTTAGGGTTGCCTTGGACGTTTCGAGCTATTTCTTGGGGCCAGCCCAGCGCGTCGCCAGCAGCGAGCGCAAGAAAGGCACCCTCGGCTTTGGCCTGCAACGGCAAGATCGGTTCGTACGCTTGGCTATCGCTGTTATCGGCCATGAGGGTCTCCTTGTTGATGCTCGCGCTCGACCGGAACCCGACCAGCACGTAGCAATTGACTGAGCTTATTCGGGTCGAAAAACTCGGGAACAATCAAGATCGGTGATAGACTCTGGCCAAGTAGCTTCAGCCGAGCCACTTCCCGTTGGGCCTGTGCGTCATCGCAAACAGCGATGCCGATCACATCTACCCGTCGGATGTGATCCGGAATCAACACCTCGGCTTGTTCGTCGGTAGGAAGGAAATCAGGATGAAGACGGTCACGCCTGTACGTGCAAGTACTTTCGCCGGTGTCGGCAAATAACTCCTCGAATGCCTTTGCACCTTCATTGACAAGCCTCCCGTGCTCGGCCGCCGCATTGCGGGGACAGAACTTCGCGCCAGCCTGCCACAGGTATCGAGGCTTGATTAGAAGTATGACCCAATCTCGAAATAGCGGTCCCCGACTGCGAGCTTTTCTGAAGTACCAAGCGTTCGGGTACTGGATCGAGCAGCACACATGGTCTGGATAACCATCTAGGCGCCCTGAGTCCGTCGGATTGAAGACAGCCTTTTCATTCTCCCCAAGATGCTTCGAGGCGAGAATCCCTACGCGATCCTCTGCGATGTGTCCAAGATTGTGAGAAGGCGTGAAATGGCAAAGGCGTGTGATTCCTCGGCACACCGCGCTGGCCTGTATCGAAGCTATCGTCTCGGTCATTCTTGATACAGCCCTGTTGTTTCCGGTAAGAGTGCCGTCCTGCACCCCGAGTATGTGAGTACGAGCGTCGATCTGGCCCGCGTGATCCCAACGTAAAGAAGGCGCGAGTTTCGGGCCGCCGCTTCTTGTTCCCCCAAAAGTTCAACGTCGGGCGGATGGGGCCAACATTTGTCCGACAGGAGCGGCAGGAACACTGTATCAAACTCCAGCCCCTTGGCTGCGTGATATGTGCCATAGAAAAGCCCCGGACCACTTAGCCATTGTTTCAGTTCACGATCGAACCGCGTCGCCTCGCTTGGGGGGTGCTGTAGAAAAGCCCTCTCTTGATCTCGCGTCCTGAACAAAATGGCAACTGTTCCCGTCTGGGCTGATTCGGCCGCTCGCGAAACGACAAATTCTCGCTCTTCCGACTCGCTTGCCAGCGGCACAAGTGCCGGAGATGGCCCGTCGGCAACCGGAGCCGTTGGCTCGACCAAGTCCGGATCATCCGGAAAATTGGGCATGGCTGCGAGCGCGAGCGCGAGTTGGGAAATCTGCTTGGTGTTGCGGTAGTTTTCCTTAAATAGCCAGACATTCGTCGCAGTAAGTCCAGCACTTCGCCAAGACATCCGGTGCCCGTATATCTGCTGAGCAATATCACCAAAGAAAGTGAGACTTCCGTTTTCTGGTATGGCTGCTGCGAGTGAGCGCAGCATCTCGGGCGAGAAGTCTTGGCCTTCGTCAATAATTACGTGGCGATAGAGGCGTTTACTCTGGTCGAACTGAAGCTCTCGGAGTACGGTACTGGCGAGGTCGTCCCAGTCGTACGACTTGCCGCCTTGCTGCCGCTGATTCAAGTATCGATTGTAAAGATCGAATAGTAAAGGGCGCTCATCTCTTGTAACTCGGGTTGCCATCTGGCCTATACGTTCCGCCGCGACATAATCCTCCTTGCTCGCAATACCATGCTGCTGAATCCATTGGAACTCTTCATTGAGGAATTCCTCTGAACGTCGTAGCATCGGACTCTGGACACCATCGGCTCGCGCTTGGCTCACTGCAAGCCTTATATAGCGCAACCGTTCTTCGGGGCTACAGATGCTCTCCGGTGGCAATTTGCCTCTGTAGTTGAGATAACCCAATGCAAAGCGATGATAATTTCGGACGTCCACAGGTCGCTGAATTGTTCCAGCCAGATGTTCCATATAGGTGACCAAACATCGGTTGAACGTCACCAGCAGCGTCCGCCCACCGTGGTCTGTGGACAGATCAGACAAATAAAGAGCGCGGAGAATAGAGAGCGTCGTCTTGCCGCTCCCAGCGGTACCGAGCACTACTGTATGGCCATCAGCTGGGAGGTACAAGACCTCTCGTTGCCGCCCGACTGGTCTAGGTAACATACTTGGCAAAGAATTTCTCTTCACGGCTTTTGCTTATGGGTGAAGGAGTCGATACAGTTTCATAACGGCTTTGCTGGACATGCCTCAACAATCGTTAAGAAATCGAGCGCGTCTTGAATCAGGAGTTTATAAGCCTCTAATGCCTCGACAATCAGCTATGTATTAGGATAACTTCTGTATATTTAGATAATTGCATATAGGGAATCCCTCCAAGTCAAGCGTTTTTTGTGCCCGTGTTAAGGCTTGCCAAGTGCGGGGCGAGATGCTGTATCTGTGCATCATTGCCTACGCTCCCCTCATTTATTCTCTTAATTAAAGATATAAAGAAGCTCATTTTTTTATTTTAACTCGCAATTCGTCCATGCCCCGTCTCCCTACAACCACTTCCTTCCTCGGCACCTGCTTCTCCTTCGGCCTCGTCCTAGTCTTTACCGTCTGCATGACCTTTACCAGTGTGCGGACCTACGTTCTCTATGGAAGCTACACTGGGCTGACCGATCACTTCAACACCGTCGGCGTCATCTTCCTAATTTTCTGGCTCGTGGTCGTCGCCCTCGCGCTGCGCCTGCTCCACCCGCTCTTGCGCCTCTCGCCAGCCAATTTCGCCTTGGTCTATGCCGCGCTCATGGTCGCCGTGGTGCTGCCTTCCATGGGCTTTGGCGGCTATTTCATCCCGCTCATTGCCGGTGTCTTTTACTACGCCACCCCAGAAAACAACTGGTCCGACCTGCTCTGGCCGCACATCCCCCACTGGGCCGTCCCCCGCGACCTCGAAGCGATCCGCCAGCTTTTTGAAGGCACTGAGGCCGCCGCACCCGTGCCTTGGGGCTTGTGGGCCGGGCCGCTCGTGTGGTGGGACCTCTTCATGCTGGCCTTCTTCTTGGTCAGCATCGCCCTAATCAGCCTCGTCCATCACCAGTGGTCGCGCCAAGAGCGCTTGGTGTATCCCCTTGCCGCCGTCCCCAACATGCTCCTCGAGAGCTTGGAAAACCCCACCGCGTCCGTTCTCAAAAGCAAGCTATTGTGGCTGGGGTTTCTCATCGCTTGGGCATTGCCAACCGTCAACATGCTCGACCGAGTGTTAGATATCGAGATCATCCACGGCTTCGGCATTCCCGGCGGTCGCATTGAGATTCGTCAGTTCGGGCTTAGTTACGGGCTTAACACCGACCTGCTGGTCGTGGGCTTGAGCTATCTGGTCGGCCTCAACGTGCTGTTCAGCGTCTGGTTTTTTCACATACTCATCGCCGCCGAAGGCGCACTGCTCAACTGGCTAGGCGTTGCCCTATCGCTACCGGCCCAGCCCCACTCACCACCCAACGTGCTGCTAGCCCATCAGCAAATTGGCTCGCTTGTGTGCATCGTCGGGATTTCGCTGTGGATGTCGCGCGACTTCCTGCGTCGCCAGTGGCGGCTGATCATCGGCGGTGCCCCAAGCCGCGACAGCCCGATTTCGCCGCGTGTCGCCGCTCTGCTCGGACTGGTCGGGCTGACGTACATGACTGGCTTCCTTTGGGCCAGCGGCTTGAGTTTGGTCTGGAGCATCGTCTTTTTGCTGGTCGCGCTGGTGATCTTCTTTGGCATTGCCCGCCTGTTGGCCCAGACCGGGATCGGCCGTCTGCGCGCTCCGGCCTCCGTGCCGCCGATTTTGACCAATCTCGTGGGCACCGCCCCTTTTGGGGCCCAAGGGCTGAGCGCGATGGGGCTGAGCATGGTCTGGACGGCCGACCTGCAGCTCTTTTTGATGGGCACCCTCGCCCACGCCTTCAAGGTCTGCGAACCCGCTCGGCTCAAGATCAGCGGGCGCAAGCTGGTACTCTTTTTGTCCGCGGCCATGATCGCCGGCCTCATAACCACCATGGTCTGCTATATATGGCTGGGATACCGCCACGGACTGCTCCACGGCTACGGCTGGTACTTCGTCAGCTCACCACAATACCACTGGTCTTGGGTCGCCAATTCGATCAACAACCCCAATCCGGCCGAGCCGCTAGTAGCCGTGTTCCTCGCCATCGGCGCTGGCCTCGCTGGGCTGCTCGCGCTGGCCCAGTACCGCTTCGCCGGCTGGCCTCTGCACCCGGTGGGGCTGGGCATCGCCCTGACCAACACCGTTTCTATCGACTGGTTCGGAATTTTCTTGGCTTGGCTGATCAAACTCCTAGCCCTGCGCTACGGCGGCATCCGGCTCTACCGCACCTTGCTGCCCTTCTTCATCGGCCTGATCTTGGGCACCTGCGTCGGCGTTGGCGGGGCAGCGCTGGTCTATGCGTTTTACTATTACTGAACCAACCGCAGCGACCTAGTTGGGATCGCTCCCCACCTCGTCGAGACGCGCCATCTCCTCGTCTCCTAGCTGCCAGCCAAACAAATCCAGATTGTCGCGCAAATGGGCCGTTGAGCTGGCCTTGGGGACGACGATCATATCCTTTTGCACAAGCCACTTCAGGGCCACTTGGGCCAAGGTCTTGCCGTGCTCGGCGGCCACCTGTTTTAGGGCCTCGTCCTCGGCCAGCTCGCCTTGGGCCAGCGGGCGGTGCGCCGTCAGCACCACGTTGTGGGCGTGGCAATGGCGGCGCAGGCTTTCGCGGTTGTGGCGCAGGTGGTATTCCACCTGATTGGTGCAGATCGGCAAGCCGGTGGCGGCCCGCGCCCGATCGGTCTGCTCAATGCTGAAGTTGCTGATGCCAATGCTCTTGGCCTGACCAGCCTCGTAGATTTTTTCAAAAGCAGCCAAGGTGCGCTCCACCGGCACGCCCTGCCCAGGATGGTGAATGAGCAGGAGATCGACGTATTCGGTCTGCAGATCGCGCAAAATCTCCTCCATCTGTTCCAAGGTCGCTTCGTACTTTAGGTGCGAATGCCAAATCTTGGAGGTGATGAAGAGGCTGTCGCGGTCCGCCCCGACCTCCTTGAGGACTTGGCCGATGGCGTCCTGATTCTCGTACATCCAAGCCGAATCCAAATGCGTATAGCCCAGTTCGAGGGCCTCTTTGACCACGTCTTTGCACGGCTGGCCGCGCAACATCCAAGTGCCCAGCCCCAATTGCGGGATGGAGTGGCCCGAGGCCAAGGTAATGTTCGGTGTGTTCATGCGGATGGCTCCTTGTATAGATGAAAGACGAAAAACAGGGGAAAGGACCCCAAAGCCCCTTCCCCTGTGATTACTACATCACGCCGTCATGCCCGCGCAAGCGGGAACCAGAAAACGGCGCGGCCTTTCTACTCGCGCTACGGCATCAGACTGCCGCTGTAAGAAACCCCCACCGTATAGATCTGGCCGGCGAAATACCTGCTGCCGCTGACCGCCGTGCGCGCCGAGGCTTCGACGCTCAGGCTGGGATGGAGGTTGACCAAGACCGTCGGAGCCAAGTAGGAGACGCTTTGGTTAAGCGTTTCTTCCTGACTGCCTGCTGGGGGGTTATTTATGGTGTCGTACTCCGCGCCTGCAATGCGTTCGTACTTGAGGGCGAGGAGGAACTTGTCCATAGGGTTATAGCCTGCCTCGGCATTAAAAACGAACTCTCCGCCCGGGGTGTAGGTGCGGTCGACGCCGCCGGCGTCGTCGGGGTTGGAATCCTTGTATTCTCCGCGCAGGCGATACCCCAAATCGACGTTGGCATACACCGGCGCGGGGTAAAAAGACCGGCCAAGCTGTGCGACAACGTCGAAATCCCATTGACCTCCGGTTATAGAAAGGGCCTCGGGCACTTCCCGGTATTCGCCCATGGGAGCTTTGAGACCCAACTTCAGCGTACCCACTAGGTCGGCACTATTGACGAGGTTGATTTTGGCGAATCCGCGTATATCGCCCAAGCCCGAGTCCTTTTTATCGGGTGCTCCATAGAAAGGATGATCCGGGCTAACATCTACAAACTCGTTGCTGATATACGGGAGCTGTATGCCGACGTCGATCCGGTCATTCAAACCGTAGTAAACGTCGAGATAGACCTGCTGGGACTTATAGCGAGCGGGAATTTCACCAACATTTCCGTCATTATCGTAATGCTCGTTGGTCGATTGCGACAGGTAGGTGATTTTGCTCCATACGTTGCCCTTTCCAAGCGTCCAAGCACCTGCCGCTGCCATCTGCGGCATCAGGGCACTAAGGGCAACGATGAGCAAGGGGGTTAGGTGCCGGATGAGTTTCTGGTCCAGAATCCTTAGGCACGAGTTGGCGATGCGGGGGGAAGGGGTCATTCTATGCCTTTCTGATAAAGTCCCCAAGCAAGTTTGACTAGAAAATTATCCAGCAAACAGCAAACTTAGAGGCCGAGGGGTGAGATGAGGTACTTGCCAAGCTCGAGGAGCTGGGCATCATCTTAAAATACGTCCGATAGCTATACTGCTCAAGGCGTCGGAGCCTCGGCGGGCAAGAGAACGATCCACGAGCTTGGGGTGGGGATGCCGCGGCTTACGGTGACAAGACCCGATTCCGGCAACGCCTTCCGTGCGGCCGGCAAAGGCCCCCTCGGGTCTAAGTCTCGCAGGATACCTAGTACACGCCCAGTAGAGGAATCTTGTAGGATGGCGACGGACCGAGGCCCGTCGCCATCCATGGTCACCGCCCTTTTAGGACCAGAAAGCGTGATGCGCTCCAGCTCGTCGGCCCACTCCGGCTGTACTGGGAGGGCAAAAGCAAAGGCCGCGCCGCCGTCCCCATCAGCGCTCGCGGCCATATCGAAGCTAAGAGCGAATAATTCGCTGCCGTCGGCATCTTTACCTATGAGCCAATAAGGACCGCTCGTCTGCGGCAGCACCGGCGGGGCGTTGACCACAAACGCCGGCTCAAGGACGAGTTCGCCGCTCGCCCCCACTCTGCCCCACAGCAACAACATCGTCGTCGGGGCAAGTGGCTTGGCCGCCGCGCTGTGCGCCCCCTTACGGTATTTGAACGCCTTGCTAAAGTGCTCGCGGTTCCAGGGATCAGGGCTTTTCCTCCGCCCTGCCGAAGGATACCCATGTAATAAGCTTCGCTCATTAGACCATGTTAAACCATTCGGGATGGCGCGGCCCGCGGCCAACGTCGCATTGTGCACTTGCCTAGTCCTGACCCTCCACTCAGCGAAAGTAATCCTCGGCGTCGTCTTGCGGTACATAACCGAGGCCCTGCCCGGTCGCCTCTAGATCAAAAACGCGCCGCCCATTGCCACTAACCACATAGGCCAGCAGGTACTGGGTGTCCACTTCTAGGGCCCGGCGATGAGCTGCAATACAATCGCGGTGGCTGAGGAACATGGCTCGCATATAGCCCTCGGCCGGGGTGCCGCGCATGGTGGTCGGATCGTCTTCAGCAATGATCCAGCCGATGCGCAGACCGACGAATTCGAGGCCGTATCGCTGACTGTACAGCTTGCCCATGTTTTCGCCAAAGAGCTTGGAAACCGCGTACATGGAGTCGGGATTAGGCGGCTCGTCCAAACGCATGCGGATGCGCTTGGACGAATCCAAGGTCTCAGGAGTGGTCAAAATAGTATTGCCGTGTTGGGTGTGATTGGTCGAAGCAAAGACCAAGCGTCTGACCCCAGATCGGCGGCACGCTTCCAGCACCTGGTACATGCCTTCGAGGTTGTGATCCCGTACGCGCTCCCAAGGGGCCATTGGACTGGGATCGGCCGCCAGATGAATGACGGCCTCCAAGCCCTCAAAGGCCCCTTCGACCTCTGAAGCGCGGTCAAAATTGACTATAGTGGAAGGGAAATCGACCGGGCGGCGCGTGAACGCCTTGAACTCGTACTCAGCACCCAAGCCGGCCAGCAGTACGCGGCCGATGGTGCCGTTAGCCCCGGTCAGGCCAATGCGGGTATAGCGCGTCATGTTGTATGCTCCTTGTTCGATATGATCATCTCAAGACAAAGGTCCGTTGGCTATTCTCGCGCAGCACGAGCTGCCGGTCAAAGGTGTGCTCTCCCACGCCGGTCAGCCGAAAGCGCTTAATTTTGATCTGCCCATACAAAACATCCAAGACAATGCGGTAGCCCGACGGGCGTTGGGCAATGCGCACCGTGCCCCAAGCAGTGCCATTTGACCAGAAAAAGGTCCCTTGCTCTGCGGCAAAGGCGATGGACTTTGTAACCCCCGAATAATTAAACCCCGTCAGCGCCAGCACCCCGGCCCAAGCAACCATGGCCCGGGCGTAGTGATGGCCGCATTCGGCTTCGTCAAAGGGGCTGCGTTTGGCCCCGTCGTAGCGATTGCGAATGTCGCGCATGGTTTGCAGACCGTTTTTGAGCTGCCCCTCGTAGAGCATGCCAATGGCCGCCGTGTATTCAAACCCGGTCATCACTTCCGTGAAATAGGGAAACGGGTTGTCGGGCCGCTCGTGGGGATAGCTCGCCATGAGCAAGGCCGACTCATCGCCCAAGGCATAAGAGCGCATGCAGTTGAAGTGATCCGTCAGCTTCTGGCGGTGGTTGTATTTGCGGATGCTCCTGAGGGTTTGGCGCACATGGGCGCGTTTGGTCAGATAGCCCAAGCCGCAGACGTGGGCGAAAAACTGGCCAACGAGCTGATCGACCAGACAACCGCGGCCGAGTTGGTAATCGGGATCGGAGAGTTCGGCCGCGCCCATGCCCAGCCGCAGCGATGCGGCCACTTTTTTGGGTGGCTCAATGCGATGTTCATAGTATTCGCCGTTGAACAACTGCTCGTCGATGTAGGCGCGGCCCCCCTCGTAGAGCCGCCGGCAGGTTTGCGCCAAGTCGGATTCGCCCAGATGAGCTGCCATTTCCTCGCCGGCGCGCAGAGCACCCAGATACCAGATCCCCATTTGTGGATTAGGGCCGTAGTACTCAACATCCATGGTATTGTGCTGACAGCCCTCCATAACGCCGTCGCCATCGCCGTCCCACCCCCCTTCGATCCAGCAAAACTCAAGGGCCTTTTTGACCTTTGGCCAAATCGATTGTAGGAAGGCATCGTCGCCGCAAAGCTGCCAGTCGCGATAGGCCTTCATAATACAGCCCATCTGACCATCGGCCGCGGCTTTGCCAAATTCTTGAGCGCGACTTAGCGGCAGATGGACGCGAAAGTTCATCATGCCATGGTCGTCGGTGGCGCAATTGAATTCGGTATCGCGCATCGTGCGGGCTAGATCGCCAAAGAGGAACGCCGTACTTTGTTCGTAATTCCACACATGCGTACAAGAGCCCATGCAGCAGCCACTGTGATCGTTGTATCCCTCCCAGCCAAATAAACGTCCATCGGGGGTGCGGAAGCACGTTTGGGTCCGCAGGGTGCTGAGATTAAAAAGGGCGGCTTCCTTTACTACCTCGGGCAGGTCGCTTGCTGTGAAGGCTTGGACAAAGCGCACGGTCTGTTGTTCGAGCTTTTTGAGCCTCGGCGCGGTTTTGCAGGCCACATCCCACGCATCTCCATAGTGAGTCGCATAGTAGTTGCCAATGTAGGGATCGTCGCCCGGCGACCACGTGTGCCGATTGGGAAAGTGCCAAGTCAGCAAAAAGGTGATGGTCTTGTGTTGCTTGGGCAAAATGTTGGTGCGCACTACGAGCGAGGCACTCGGCATGCCAACCTCTTCACCGGAGCGCTTTTCCACCCGGCCATCGGCGGCAAAGTCGTCCCAAAAGTCGAGCAGCGACGTGCCCCACCCGGCTTTTTTCCAGGCCGTGCGATAGGTAATACCCGTTTTGGCCGGGGTGGTCAGGGCCATCGTGCCATAACTGATGGCAGTGGGATCAACCCCCTTGCTGTCCATGAAAATGCCCTGACAGTGCGTTGCTTTGCGAAAGCGATTGCGATTGGCCCGGGCCAGCTCTTCCACGCCATCGTTGCCAATGAAATTGGGCAGCGAGCCGCACACCGAGGCCGTGACGCGCTTGTTGGTCCGATTGGTCAGCGCATAGCGCAGCACCGCGATGGGGATGCCGCTGTCATCGGCGTTGGCGGGAATAAGCGGGTTAAACGCTTCGAGACAAACCGCGACCGGAACTCGTGGATCGGACAGCTGGACCTGTGCAAGTGGATAGGCCGCGGCAAACTCACATTGTGCAAAGCGCGGCAAGCCGTGATTGGCCGCCACACTGCCGCTCGAACCTTGGTATTCGGATACATCTACCGGCCCTTCGAGCGCGCGGGTAACGGAGGGGCCACCAGCGGGTTTGGCGTACAGGGCAAAAAATGGGCCACCTTCTCGGCTCCCTTCGCGCTTTGGGATAAACCCCTTGGCCGGGCGGTTCATCAACTCCCAGTCGCGCAAATCCCCGCGCCCTCCGAGTGAAACTGTGCCCGTGCCTATGCCGCCAATGGGCATGGCAATGCTGGCGAGATGATCCCGATCGTAGTGCTTGAGCATCGGCCACTTAGACATAGTGATTACTCCTTGGCGTGCATGGGGATTGGGCTAAAAGGGGATTGTAGCGGCTCCTATATGATTGAACGATGCGAGAGGCAGCCATCTGCGGCTCTAAGGAGTCGGTGCCGCCGCGTCGATCAACCCTTCCTCTTTGAGCTCGGCCCAATAGTCGGCGGGAATCGCGTGCGCTAGGCAATCCACATTGGCGGCAACTTCTGACACGGTCCGCGCCCCGGGAATGACGGTTGCCACCGCCGGATGTCCAAAGGGGAATTGCAGCGCCGCAGCCGACAAGGGCACCTCGTGCCGGGCGCAGACCGCTTCGATGCGGCGCACCTTTTCCAGCACCTGTTGCGACGCGGGCGCGTAGTTGTAATACGCGCCTTCGACCGCTCCGGTAGCCAAAATCCCCGAATTGTACGGCCCGCCAATGACGATCCGCACTCCCTTCTCCGAGCACAGCGGCAACAACTCGCGCAGCGATTCCTGCTCCAGTAGCGTATAGCGGCCAGCCAACAAAAAGGCGTCGAATTCCCCGGCGCGGGCGAAGTCAGCTAACATCTGCCACTGGTTCATCCCTAGGCCAATCGCCTTGACTACCTTTTGCTGGCGCAACTCGTCGAGCGCGGGATACGTTTCGGCCATCACTTGGTCGAAGTACCCCCGCTCGCCCGGCCTCCAATCCGGCTCAATGCTCCGCCCCTCGTCCGGGTCGTGGATCAGCACCATATCGAGGCGATCCATTTTGAGCCGCGCTAAACTCCCTTCAATCGAGCGCAGCACCGCGTCGCGCGAGAAGTCGAAATAGCTAGTCAGTTCGGGTGCATCGATGAACAGATCGACATAGTCGTCGCCGGGCTGCCGCTCCACCAGCGTATAGCCCACCTTGGAGGAAAGGACGATCTCGTCGCGGTTGTAGCGCATAAGCCCCGGCCCCAAGCGCGTCTCGCTCAAACCATAGCCGTACAGCGGCGCCGTGTCGAAGTAGCGCACCCCGGCCGCAAAGGCCGCGTCTAGCACGTCCAGCCCTTCTTGCTCGCTCAGCACCGAGTACATGTTGCCAAAGGTCGTGCCGCCCAACCCCAACCGCGTTACCTCCAAGCCGTGCGGCCCAATTTTTTCTCTATCTCCTGCTTGCATTGATTTTTCCCCCTCAAAAAATCGGAATCCGATTGCCGGTCTCCCCGGTGACATAGTCGAAGAGCACCCAGAAGCCCGACACAAAAATATGCCCCAGAATCAATCCCAAAAACAGCGGCCGCAGCTGCCTATAGAGCGTCACGCCGCCGTATTTGAGCACCAAGGCTTTGAGGACCCAGCCGATGAAAATGCTGAACCACGTCCAGATGATCGTCAGGGTCGCGCCGATGGGGAAGCCGAGGTAATGCACCGGCCACCAGAGAAAGTGATGCCGGGCGTACATCAACAGCCCCATGATCCCCGCGCCGATTCCGGCGAACAAGAAGCGCGGCCCGATCTCACCAAAGTCGCTTATGGGATGCCTTGGGTTGGCGATCTTGTAGGCCGAGTCGCCGTGGACTATTTCGCCGAAGCGGTTGTAGAACCACCAATCCAAATTGATGCCCCCGTACTGATATCCCATCCACACCACCATCCATATGGACCCAGTCAAGCCGACCACAATCGAGAGCATCAGCGCCCAAAACAGCGGCCGTCCCCGCACTTTGCCAATATCGGCAAGCTTGAGCCCATTGATCGCCGAGGTCATCACCATCGTCCGCAGATCGCCCGCCCAGCTAAAGGTCATCCCCAAGCTCACCAGCCCCGACGGACCTATCGCCTCCGTGCCCACCGCGTCAATCACAAACGGCTGCGCCGTCATCTGCGCCCGCGCAAAACCCAACCCCCCCTCGGCGACTATGCGCGTCAGCCCGTAGAAGATGCAGAAGGCGACGAAGAGGAAAAACAGCGCGACCCACCACGGCACCCCCGATAAGATCAGCCAGCCGGTAGCGTACGCGCTGGCCAAGACCAAGACGATGAGCGCCGCCCGATACGAGAGAATCTCCTGCGAATCGTCCAATCTCCCCTCGTTGTACAGGGCCTTGCGCCAAACCCGCCGCAGGTAGCTGCGGCTGTTCCACAGCCCGTAAAGCACCAGCACCAGCATGGCCCCCATCCCCTCGTAGGACACCGACATCGAGCCTTCCATAAACAGGTCGCGGCGACCAGGCAGCGAGTAGCCGAGGACGTTCTCAGTGGTGATCTGAGCTTTGGTCAACAAGTGGAAGAGCCAGATGCTCAACCCCACGTCTAAGCTCAAAAAGTACGCCAGCCCTATTGCCACAAAGTTCACATTGGTCGTCAGCCCCAGCGCGTGGTTAAACAGCGAGATGCTGTGGCGCAACTGCACTGCCGGGATAAAGGGGAAATAGTGGTTTAAGGCGTTGGTGCTGTGCAGCACAACAGGCAGCGCGAACCCGATCCACAAAAGCGGCCTTTTGAACAGCGGACCGACGATGGACCCGCTCTTGCCTTCTTCGGTCAGGTCGATGGGTAGCTGCAACAGCGGAAAGGTTAAGCGGTCGTAGTCGACCCACTGGCGGCGGACGATTGACGCGATGGCGATCATCATCAGGTAAATCGCCACAATAAACGAGACCCAAGCCGCCAGCGGCACCATCCAGTGTTCCCAAGGGATGGGTTGTCCCTTGGGCAGGCCCTCGAAGAAGTACTTGATCGCGTCTGGATCCTGCGGCACCATCCACTCGCGGACATAAGGATGCAACAACTCCGACCAGTTGTTCTCGGGCGTGGCATAGTAGTAGATGTTGGGCAACATGGCGATCAAATTGCCCGTAAAGCCCCACGTGGGAATGGCCGAGCCAATGATCATCATCGCGTAGATGACAATCAATTCGGAGCGGTTAAAGCCCCAAGAACGGCGCATCAACTTGAGTGCGGGATTGACAAAAGCCACCACCAGGAAGAACAGGAAAACCGCCCCAGCGGTGATGTAATCGGAGGACATGCCGGCGGTGGCCATCGCCAGCCGCGCATAGGCGAAGAACATGTTGATCGCCAGCGATAGCAACGCACCCACGGCGAACGAGCGATAGGTAAAATTACCGGGCATTAGGGCATCTTAGGTCATTATCTATTTCAGCGCAAACATGCGCCGATTTGTCGCCGACCAAGCCGCATTCTATACTTACCTCACCCTCATTCACACCAAAGGATACCACAATGGCAGCGCTCAAAGTCGGCATCATTGGCCTCGGCGGCATCGCCCGCTCCCACTGCGATGCAATCGCCCATCTCGACCAAGTAGAAGTAGTAGCAGTCGCCGATCTATTGGAAGAAAAGCGGCGCGAGTACATGGACAAATACCACATCCCCAAGGGCTACCCAACGCACCACGAACTCTTAGAGGATGCCGACGTCGATGCGGTCGCCGTCGTGCTCGGCCACCAATTGCACCACCAGCTCACCATCGACGCCTGCCGCGCCGGCAAGCACGTACTCGTCGAAAAGCCCATGGCCATCAACCTAGCGCAATGCGACGCCATGGTCGCCGCGGCCGCCGAAAACAACGTCAAGCTGATGGTCGGGCTGTCGCAGCACTTTTACAGCACCAGCCTCAAGGCCAAGGAAATCCTCGACTCTGGCCAGCTCGGCCCGGTGATTACGGCGGTCAGCTACATGTCGAAAAACTGGAATTTCGCCGGTCGGCGGCCCCAATACCGCAGCCGCTTCCACGGCGGCGGCATGTGGTTGACCAACGGCGTTCACGTCGTCGATCGGCTCACGTGGGTGATGGCGTCGCAAGCCGCGTCGGTCTCAGCCGCCATTGGCACTCGTGCGCACTACCAAGCCAGCGACGATTCAGCCACGGCCTTTATCCGCTACAAAAACGGCCTCGCCGGCACGGCCGTGGCTGTGGGGTTTGCAGACGGTGCGCCGAATTTTGAATGCCAAGTGATCTGCGCCAACGGCTCGCTGCGCTTCAGCCAGCACGGCGAGAAGTACGTCAAAATAGGCCAGGGCGATACGTGGGAAGACGTCCCGTTTGAAAACGCGCCGAGCGAAATGTACCACGAGTGGCAGCGCTTTGCCGAGGCCATCGCGCTCAACATCGAGCCGCCGACTCACGGCCAATACGGGCGGCACATCATGGAAATCCTCTTCGCGGCCGAAGCCTCGTCCCTCACCCGCCGCGAGGTCAAAATAGGCCGCAAGCCGCATTGGCAGACCCAAACTTCCGGCGCACCCGTAACCACTCAGCATGGGTGGATCTAAGAAACGTACCATGCTTCTTAGAGTCTCTTAGTACCCATTGATGGATACTATTCGACCCAAGGTGCGCCGATCCCAAGCCGCCTTATCAGACTATCGGCGCTGGCACAGATATTGCATTAGGCATGTATAAAAGCCGCCTGTTGGTAGTTTTTAGCACTCGGTTTATATTTTCCCTACCCTCGCCTGATACAGGAGCGTAACCATGAGCGAAAGTGCCGATCGGCAAACCCGTGCGATCCCCACCCCCGAAGAAATGCCTTGGAGTATTAGCTATCTGCACGACGACATTCAAGGTCTGCGCACCCAATCGCACGACGACATTCAAGGTCTGCGCACCGAAATAGGAATCGTCCACCAGCGCATGGACGAGACCAACCGCTTATTGAATGATGGCCTCAAAGAGACCAACCGCGACTTGGGCGAGCAGATCCGCGCCGTCCACCAGCGCATAGACGACACCAACCGCGACTTGGGCAGCCGCATTGACGACACCAACCGCGACTTAGGCGAGCAGATCCGCGCCGTCCACCAGCGCATAGACGACACCAACCGCTTATTGAATGATGGCCTCAAAGAGACCAACCGCGTCTTGGGCAACCGCATTGACGAGACCAACCGCGACTTGGGCGAGCAGATCCGCGCCGTCCACCAGCGCATAGACGACACCAACCGCGACTTGGGCAGCCGCATTGACGACACCAACCGCGACTTAGGCGAGCAGATCCGCGCCGTCCACCAGCGCATGGACACCTATTTCCTGTGGATGATGGGCACTTTGGTGGCCATCACTGGCGTCCTCATCGCCGTCATCAAGCTCTGACCCGACCGCGGCCTACCCGCTCATCAGCGGTTCCATATCCCCGGCCTGCGCCACTTCCTCCAGCTCGGCCACGCTCGCCGCGCCGCTGGCCACAGTCGTTACCCGCTCGTCGGCTAAGACCCAGCGAAACGCGCTCTGCGGCAGCGTCGACTCCTCCTGAACCAGCCGGGCAATTGTCGCCCAAGCGCGTTGTCGCTCTTCCTCGCGCTCAAACCGACGCTCCACCGCCACGTGCTGGTTCTCGCCAGCGACGTACATACCCCCAGCCAGCACCGTTGCCAGCACCACACCCATATCACTCGCTGCCGCCGCTGGCAACACCTCGTCCGCCGCCAACTGCACACAGGGATGATAGTCGTGATAGCACAGCACCGTATCAAATTCTCCGGTCGCCGCCAGCCGCGCCAACAGGGGGATGGCCCGGCCCGTCACGCCGATAAAATCGCACAGCCCCTGTTTTTGCGCGGCGCGCAACCCTTCCAACACGCCGCCCTTTTCCACGATCCGCTCCCAGCCCGCCATGTTCACTTCGTGGATCTGTGCCACCGTCAACTTAGCTAGGCCCAGCAAGGCCAAGCTGCGCTCCAAGCTCTGCAAGACCGAATCGCGCCGGTAGTCAAAGCCTTCCGGCTTAAACCCTACCTTGGTCGCCAAATAAAAGGGGCGGCACTCCCCGGCCAGTGCCTTGCCCAGCAACTCTTCGCTAGCCCCGTAGAGCGGGGCCGTATCGATGTAATTGCAGCCCAAATCCAACGCACGCCGCACAATTGCCCGGGCGTTTTCCTCGGCGCACTCGGGCTCCTTGCCCCCCAAGTAGGCCCCTCCTAGGCTGACCGCGCTCACTTGCAACTCTGTCCGCCCCAATCGCCGATAGCGCATAGTTGTCCTCCTTTTATCCGCTGTCGCGCAGCCGCTCCAAAGCTACGCTGAGGCCGTCGATCCTCTACTTAGCGAACGATGTCGGCGCGGCTCAGCTTCGACTTTTCGCAACGCCATAACGCGCATGATCTCTACGACTAATTTAATCACAGCCGTTGACAAATAACGATGTTTTCCTCTTGCATCGTGGTAGCCGTCCTACCCACAATGTTGGAAGGACTGTTCTTTTGCGGCATGCGTTTATTAGGTATATTCCTAACGATGGTTTTTCGATGAGAAAATCCATGCTGAGCGAAGGCAAAAACAACAAACTCGTCTGTCGGCAGAATAACATCTTTAACCCGACGATTACCAACTACATAGCAAATCGTTGCATGTTTTTTGAGCAGTGGCGCGATGCAATTTATACTATGCTCTAAATCAATGTAAAATGCCTCGACCTGCATAGCGCGTTTTTCATCCACTGCACGGATTTTTCTAATGGCCTCCGCAACTGGAGACGCACACAATCTCCTTTCTTTTTTTTTACCTCCCATTGATATTCGGTCAACTTTGCGAGAATCAAGTAAGCCGATCCAATCAGCCGATAAACGCGAAAATTGCCCATACGCAACGGTTGTTTGTGAGTCGCCATAAGGCGGAGAGGTGACGACCAAATCGAAACCCCTCAACGGTTTCTTTTCGGGCAATTCGCCATTTGCAGTATTCTTACCCGAAACAAACATATCGACATTTTTTCTTTTGTTTAGATAATTGCCAAAACCCAACCGATTTCGTCTTAGCTTGTTCTGTAAAATACCGAAAACATCCGGCTTGAAATTTTTCATTTTCTGAGACGATATTCTGTTTAATTTGAACTCGCTATTCTTCGTGTAGGAACACTCCCGAACTGTCTCTGAAAATGCAACCCAAAAGAAATTGCGAACTCCTTCATCTTCTATCGCGTAAATGTACGAGCGAAGAAAAGACAGGTACGTCGTAACATCTTCAGAGAACCAATAGTCCAGATTTAGGACATCAGGGACTGGCGTATGAGGTATTTTATTAGAGAAACCAGCTTGAAAGATAGTGTTATCTAAATCCCTCAAATGAAAATCAAGGATTTGTAGAGAGAGCGGCGAGGTCTTAGCTGTTGCGACCAGTCTCATGAGGGGGTTTATATCACATCCAATGCCATTCATTCCAAATATAGATGCCTCTACCAAGGATGTACCAGTACCACAATAAGGATCTAACAACCATCCACCTGTACTACCATATCGCTCTAAGAGATTCCTGGCAATATGGGGAATCATCATCGCGGGATAATTGTGAAAACAGTGAGTATATTCCTTGGTATCCGTTTTTCTGAAATCCCAGGCTTCATCTTTGTATTTACAGTTCGTGTCTATCATAGTATTTGTACTCTGTTACCTTTCCTCAATGAAACAACATATCCCTTATCTCTAATCCCAGATAGTTGTTCACTTAACTGGTCTATATTCATTAAGCCTTCTCCGACGTTGGCGCGGTTTCGCCTGCACTAAGCCACGGCCCCATCTAGACGAAGCGCATCAGACATGCGCCGCTATCCCCCCACCGGCTCCAGCCCGAGCAACACCAACAGCCACGTGTTGTGCCAGTAGGCACTGTTGATATACGGGTTTTTCGCCGACGGCCAGTTCTGCCAATAGGTCTGATTGTGTGGGATGCGGTGATACCACTGAACGATGGGGATGGCGGGCAACTCGGCCAGCCAGATTTCCATGGCCTCGCGGAAGAGCGTTTGCAGCGCCGGGTCGTCGGGCGCAGTCTGCCCCATCTGATCGACCAGCGCGTCAAACTCCGGGTTCGACCAGCGCCAAAACCGCTCGGAGTGCGTGCCGGTGGGGCGGACGAAACGGCTGTGGTAGAGCCGCAAGGTGAAGTACGGATCGCGTACGCTCGCGCCATTGCCCATTAAGAAAGCCCGCGCCGCGCCCTGCGCCATGCGCGAAAACGCATCGGGCGTCATGCGGAAGTCAGCGTCGAAACCAGCGCGTTCCAACTGCGCCACCAAAACCGGCGTTAAGTCGGCGAAAATGTCGAAAATGTCAATGACGATTTTGAGCCGCTCGCCCTCTTTAGTCCAAAAGCCCTCGGCGTCCTTGCGCCACCCCTTGCGCTCCATAATCGCCGCGGCTTTGGCCGGGTCGTGGACGCCGATTTCATACTTTTCCACCAAGTCTTGAATCGCGTCGGTGTATTGGCGGATGGGCGGGAAGTCCGGTAGCGGCAGATGCGATTTGGTCCCGGCTCCCTGCCAGCCAATGGCCACCAATTGGTCGCGGTCAATGGCGTAGTTGATGGCGCGGCGGATCTCCGGGTCGTTAAACGGCGGCTCCAAATTGTTGAATCCCAAGCACACCGGCCACCAGTCGAGATACCCGAGCGGCAGCTCGCGCCCGGTCCACGTAGAGACGTTGGGATTGGCGTCGAGAATCGACTGTATATTCGGCGGCCGGATGTCGAGGCAGGTATCCATGGCATTGGAGATCAAGTTCTGCACTCGCTTGGTCTCCTCCATGTGCGTCAGGTAGATGATGCGCTCCACGGCCGGCGGCTGGCGAAAGCCCGTCTTTTGCGCCCACCAGCCCGGGCGCAAATCCCACACTCGCTGCGCGGGCACAGAAATGAGAATCTCGTATGGGCCGCTGGCCACGGGCCAGCCTTTTTCCGGGTCGAAGTTGTTGAACGTCTGTGGGTCTTGGCCCGCCCAAATGTGCTTGGGTACAATGGGGATGCCGTTGTCAAAGTTGTTGGTGAAGTAGCTGAAGACAAAGCGCGGATTGGGCTTGGTCAGCGCGATTTTAGCCGTGTGATCGTCAGTCGCCACCGCGCTTTTTACCCACGTCTGCATATCCGTGGAAAAAGACAGATGCGGCGCGTGGTCCTTGAGCATGTTGATCGTAAAGACCAAGTCGTGCGCCGTCCACGGCTGCCCATCGCTCCACTCGACTCCCTCGCGGATGTGGATGGTGACCGCGGTGTAGTCTTCGTTGTACTCGTGCCCGGTGGCGATCCAAGGGATGATGTTGTCGGCTTGCAGGCTGTACGCGTTGTAGAAATACAGCGGCTCGTACTGGAAGTTCCAACCCGTCTTGGAAACGCCGGTCAGCAAAAACGGGTTAAACGAGTTGTAGTCCTTGATCTGCCCGCTACAGTCTTGCAAGCTGGAACAATCCATGACCAAGGTCCGGCTCCGCGGCACATTCTTGTGCCCTCCGTCTCCACAGCCGACCAACAGCACCCCCACCAAGCACAACAACAGACCCTGCATGGACTCCTCCGGAAAATTATTCCTGCGCGTCGGCTGCTGCCGAAAACACTTCGTTTAGATCGCCGCTTTCCAACACCGGCGACTCGGCGTGCAGAAAACAAGCCACCGCCCGCTCGGCCTCTGGCCGGTAAAACGGCGGCGCGGCCGCACACAGGGCCATGGCTTGGGGACAGCGCAGCACGTAGCGACAGCCGGCAGCCGCCTCTTCGGCCTCTAGATCCTCTATATCGACCACTTCCTTTTCTTCCACCGCTTCGTCGATCCACTCGCGCCCCGGCTCGGGCACCGGAATCGAGTGAATGAGCTCGCGCGTATAGGGATGCTGCGGATCTTTGATCACCTTCTCGGTGTGGCCAGCCTCGGCCACGGCCCCGTGGAATAGGATGACGATGTTCTCGCTGACTTGGTACGCGGTCGTCAGATCGTGGGTGATGTAGATAAAGGAAATGCCGAAATCGCGATACAGCGCGTGCAGGGTGGAGAGAATGGTGGCGCGGAGCGAGGCGTCGACCATAGACACCGGTTCGTCGGCGATGATTAGCTTGGGCTTGAGCAAGAGTGCCCGCGCAATGGTGATGCGCTGGCGCTGCCCCCCCGAAAGCTGGTGGGGATAGCGGCCCAGCGTTTCTTCGGGCCGCAGCCCGACCGTGCGCAGGGCCTCGCGTATCTTGTCGTACGCATCGGCCTTGGACGCAGCCAATCCGAACTTCCGCACTGGCGTCGTCAGGATGTGATCGATCTTGTAGAAGGGATTGTACACCTCAAAGGGGTCTTGAAAAATCGCCTGCACGTCCTTGCGGAATTGCTGCCGCTCCTCTTTCAGCAGGTCGTGTACATCGCTGCCTTGGTAGCGCACCTCGCCGGCACTCGGATTGAGCACTCCGAGCAACATGCGGGCGATTGTGGTCTTACCGCTGCCGGACTCGCCGGCAATCGTGGTAAAGGAGGGCCGTTCGGCGTCAATCGACAGGGAAAAATCGTCGACAGCTACAGTCTCGATACTGGGGCCGAAGCGCTGGCCGCCGCTGCAAAAAACTTTGCGCAGGTGACGCGCCTCAAGAAGCGGGGGCATCGGCGTCCTCCTCGTGCAACAAACACGACGCTAAGTGGTCGGGGGCGACCGTTTTCAAGGTGGGGATGCGCTGGCTGCACTGGGGCATGGCTTGGGGACAGCGCGGGTGGAAGAGGCAGCCCGACGGCGGCTCCAACAACGACAGCGCGACCCCGGGAATGCCCTTGAACTCGCCCTTGGTCTCAAACGAGGGAATGCTGGAAATCAAGAGCTGAGTGTAGGGATGTTGAGGATTGTGAAAAATCTCCTCAACCCGACCCACCTCGACCAATTTGCCGCCGTACATGATGCCCACGCGCTCGGCAAACTGCGCCATCAGGCCCATGTCGTGGCCCACCAAAAGCACGGTGGCGTTGAGCTGGTGCTGTAGCTGGCGCAAGGTCTGCATGATTTGCCGCTGCACCACCACGTCGAGGGCCGAGGTCGGCTCGTCGGCCAAGATGAGCTGCGGATCGAGCGAGATGGCCTGGGCAATGCAGGCCCGCTGCTTCATGCCGCCGCTCAATTCGTGGGGATAAAGACGGGCCACTTCCGGCTTCAGCCCGACCTTGTCCAATAGCCCAATCGCGCGCTCCATTTGCGCGGCCTTGGGCGGCGGAGATTGCTCGACCGCATGCTCGCGCATCGTCAGCATGAGCTGTTCCCCGATCCTCATCACCGGGTTGAGCGAGTTCATCGCGCCCTGAGGCACCATGGCGACCCGCTTGAGCCGGGCTTGCCGCACTTGCTCGCGGTCGAGTTGGATCAGGTCGGTCCCGTCGTCTAAGGCCGCGCTGCCTCCGGCGATGAAGCCCGGCGTCTTGATCATCCGCAACAGCGCCAAAATCAACGTGGTCTTGCCGCTGCCGGATTCGCCGACGAGGCCAAAGCGCTCGCCTTTGTACAGGGTCAGATCGACCATGTTGACAGCGCGGGCAATGCCGCGCCGGGTCTCGAAGTGGACCTCCAAGCCGCGAATGTCCAGCAGGACGTCTCGGCTGAGCTCGCCGAAGCCCTCTTTGTCGGCCTTGCTCATACGGCCTTGCGCTGTTTGGGGTTGGCCAGCTCGTCTAAGCCAGCCGCAGTCATCAACAAGCCGACGAAGATCACGCCGATAAAGAAAATTGGAATCGCCCACCACCACCACATGCCGCGGATGAGCGCACTGAACGTAATGGCCCAATAAATGGTCATGCCGACCGTTGGATCGTTCTGCGGCCCCAACCCGAGGGCCTCTAGGCCAATCGACGAGAGAATGGCCCAGTTGACGGCATTGGTAAAATTGGCCGCGAGATAGGGCAGCAGATTGGGGAAAAGCTCCTTCCAGATGATCTCGCCGTTGCTCATGCCATTGAGTTTGGCCATCTGCACGTACGCCCGCTCGCGCATGGTCAAGACCTGCGAGCGAATCGTGCGCGTGGGCCACATCCACGCCAGCGAAGCCACCACCAAGGCCATGATGTTGACGCTGATTTCCTCGCGGATCGTCGAGGCGATGGAGACCAGCACCACGAGGCCGGGCACCGTAAGCAGCGTATCCACGAGGCCGCGGATGATCGTGTCGATCTTGCCGCCCATATAGCCGCTCGTAAAGCCGAGGAAAATGCCCAGCCCCAGCCCTACCGTACCGGCCAACAGACCAATCCGCATGGTTAGCGGCACCCCCACCACCATCACGGCGAGGAGATCGCGGCCAGAGTCGTCGGTGCCAAAGGGGTGCTCCAGCGAGGGCGCTTGTCGCGGCGGCGTGGCCAGCGGCTGGGCCAGCGAGGTATCGACGAAGATCGGCCCCAAGACCCCGAACAGCACTACCAACAGGATCATGCACAGACCGGCCGCAAGCATTGGGCTTTCGCGCAAGTAGTAGAGAATTTGGTCTAAGCGATGCATGGCTAGTGGTGGCGGCTATGGGAAATCCGCGGGTCGAGCAGCGGATAGAAGAAGTCCATCAGCATGGTCACCAAGCCGATGGACATGATGAGAATCAGCACTACGCCGTTGATAACCGTATAATCCGAGGCTTGGATGGCCTGAAAGAGCACCGTGCCGATCCCCGGATAGGCGAAAATTACCTCGACGATGACCTGACCGGCGACCACGTTGGCCAGCGACAGCCCCAGCGCCGTAAGCTGCGGCAGCAGGGCGTTGCGCAGGCCGAAGCGGAAGAAGATCGTGCGGTTGCGCAGGCCATTGGCCTCGGCCAGCGTGATGTAATCCTCGCCCGAGGTGGTGACCATCATCCCCCGCATCCCCAGCGCCCAGAAGCCGACCTGCTGCAAGACAATGGCCAGTGCTGGCAAAATCGAATGGTGCAACACGTCGAGGACAAAGGCGGGACTGAAGATCGCCAACATGCCGGGCGAGTACCCGCCCGACAGCGGGAAGAGGTTCAGCTTGAGGCCCAATATGTAGAGCACAATTAGCCCTAGCAGGTAGGGCGGAATCGCCGACAAGGTCATCATCGGCACCGCCAAGTTGCGCGTAAAGCGCGGTGCCGATGGCCAAGCCGACAGCGCCCCCATGAGCGTACCCAAGGCAAATCCGAGCAGCACTGAAATGATCATCAGGCCAATGGTCCACGGAATGGCATTGCCGATGATCTGCCCGACGCGAGCCGGATAGTTGGCCAGCGAATAGCCCAAGTCGAGCGTAAAGGTGTCGCTGAGAAAGTTGAAGTATTGGACGTGGAGCGGTTTGTCGAGACCGAACTTGGCCTGATAGGCCTTGACCATGGCCTCAATGCCGTCTTGGCGCAAACCACCGCTGGCGGCTAGCTGGCCGAGCTTCTCGCGGATGGGATCGCGGCCCGTACCCAGCCGCGGCACAAAAAAGTTCACGCTCGCCGCGGCCCATACTACGATCAGGAAAAGGGCGACTCTTTTGACGACAAAATTCCAAGACATGAGTATATACGGGTGGATTTAGAGAAACATTAAAGCTAGGGAATAAAAATCGCCGCGTCAATCGCCCATAGAGGGTGGAGGAAATCGGCAACGCTCGCTGAAATTAAGAGATGGGGTTATGAGTGCGACGAACGGCCGATTGTGGTCTGGAATTCCTGATTGGATATGAAGCCTGTACCGCTTGCCGCGATTGCCTGTGAACGTTGTGTTAGCAAGGTTCGGTTGGTAGAAATCCCAGCGTTGTGCGAACATCGCATCAAGCATGTCGTCCCAAGAAAAGCGCAAACTGCGGGTTGTCGCATGATCGAGCAAAATGGCCATCTCGACGTTTTGGGCCATGCCCGGTCCGGTGAAGTTGCCACTGGTGACGACGATCATCTCTCCATTGGAGGTCTTCGACCCGTAGCTCTTGACGTGCATGAGCCGCTTGAGGTTGACAATGTGTATCTCGGCTCCACAGCTCAGCAGCTCGCGCACGACCTGCCAACTGCTATAGCCATCCTACCTCATTCGTGAGATGTGGATTATCGCTGGGTGCGCGGGCGGCCCCCCAAGGACGCACGCATGGACCACCAAGCACCAGCGGGGCCAAGGCGACGAGAGCACAACCCGGCAAGCACCGCAAGTCATGTAGGATGCGGCCATCAGAAGCACTTTTACCGCGCCCGTCGGGCGGCGGGGCGGGCGCGTTGCCTAAGCGTACGGCGTTTTTCGAGGGCAGGATGTCCTCGAGCCCAGCGGGGGTGCGCCGGGGGCTCGACCAAACCGGGTGCGCTCCTATGCGCCGCGTCCGTCGTGTCGGATTGCTATGTGAAATATGAATGATGTAGGATTGCTATATCTATTTTCAAACTCGAGCTATCGCGAGGCAGCACCCGTATATTCGCTCGTCATCGCCGCTTGTGCGCCGGGCCGTCGCCCAAGTCCCGCAAAACGTGCGACTGTTCCTTACATACGACCAGCAGCTCACCCGCCGGCACGTCCTCTACGCGCACTTTCGCGCCATCGGGCCACAGTACCTCCACGCGCTCGACGCGCTCGGCCCGGCCCAAGCCAAAGTGCAGACGCACGTCGCTGTGGCCCAAATAGCTCGCGGCCCCGCCAACCGACCGCACCTGCGTCCGCCCACCCGCCACTAGCCGCACCCAAGTGCCGACGACCTCCGGGTCGATTTGCACCACGAGATAGCGACCGGTGGGCGTGTCGTTGCGCAAGAGCGTTGGGCTGTCGTCGATATTGGTCGTGAACAGATCGACATCGCCGTCTTGGTCGTAGTCGCCGCTGATAGTCGCACGGCTCGACTTCTCTACCGCTAGCCCGGGGCCGGCCCCTTCCACCACCGAGAAGACGCCCTCGCCCTCGTTGGCGAAAAGCTGGTTGCGCTGGCCGTAGCGTCCCCCCGCCGAAGTCGCGTCAACTTGTGGATAGACGTGACCGTTGGCCACGAACAGGTCGAGGTCGCCGTCGAAGTCAAAGTCGAAAAAGCGCGTACCCCAGCCGAGATAACCCACGGTCGGAGCGGCCAAGCCGCGCTCGCTTGTAGCGTCAACAAAGGTTCCGCCGCCTGAGTTCAAATAGAGCGTATTGGTCTCGCCGTAGAAGTTGGTCACATAGAGGTCGAGATCGCCGTCGCCGTCGCAATCGCCCGCATCTACGCCCATGCTCGCCTCAAGTTCGCCGTCGCCGTTGTACGCCACGCCGGCCTGCAAGCCTATATCGCCCAAGCGACCGCCATCGTTGCGAAACAGCACATTGGGCGTCTCGTCGTTGGCCACGAACAGGTCGGGATCACCGTCGAGATCAAAATCTGCCGGGACCACGCCCATGCCGTAGTAAGCATTGGCCGCGGCCACGCCGGACTCGGTCGTGACGTCGGCAAATATCCCGTCATCATTGCGGTAGAGCCGATCCCGCCCGCCTTCCATGCCCTGCGGCCCACAAAAGACCCGCAGCCCGCCCAAATAGATGCAGGGATCGTCCAACTCCGGGTCTTGCAACACCGGCTCAATGTCGAAGACCACGTAGTTGGCCACGTAGAGGTCGAGGTCGCCGTCGCCATCGTAGTCGAAAAACGCTGCACTCGTGCTGAAGTCCTCGCCCTGCTCGGCGGCCGCAGCAAACGTCCCATCCCCGCGATTGCGATAGAGCGCATTAGCTCCGTAGTTGGTCACATACAAATCGCGCTGCCCATCGCCGTCGTAATCCCCCACAGCCACACCGCTGCCCCAACCGCGATCTTCGACGCCGGCTGCGACTGCCACAAAGGTTCCGCCGTCGTTGCGATAGAGCACATTGCCCGGCCCCGCATTGTAGTTGGCATAGGTCGAACCATTCACCACATAGAGGTCGAGATCGCCGTCGCCGTCGTAGTCGAAAAATGCCGCGCCGCTGCCAGTGGATTCGAGAATGAAACGCTTGTGTGGGCCGCCGTTGACGGTGGGATGGTCTAGGCCAGCTTCTCGCGTCGCATCCACGAAGAAGGGATCGGCTTGGGCACGGGCGACTGTGAATAACAAAAAGACGAGAATCATAGAGTTGGAGGCTCTAACGACACTGAATTCAGGCAATAAACTTAACCGATGTTCCGCATCGCCTAAGTAGCCGCCACTGGCCTAACCGGATCGAGGGCATCTTGCCCTCGGCGAGGGCGGGGACGCCCTCGATCCCGGCGGAGAGCGGGCCGCAAATCAACCATCAGCCGCTTATACCGACCCCGGGCGTAACATCAGAACTTATTTGCAAGACCGCTCAGCGGGCGCAGCGGAAGCCGATGGTGTTGCCCTTGATATACGAATGCGAGTCCTTGGTGTTGGTCCGCTTGTTGCACTGGGTCAAGGTCGGGCCGTTGACCCACGACCCCCCGCGCAAAAACTGCATTTTCTCGCCTCCTTGCGTCCACTCCCACACATTGCCGCCCATGTCCAACAGTCCAAAGGGGCTGGCTCCACTCGGAAAGGACCCCACCGGCGCGGTCCGCCCGTAGCCGTCCTTATCGCCGAAGATATTGGCGCGGCCCGCCTCAAAGTCCCCTCCCCACGGGTACTTTAGCCCTGCGGTTCCCTCACAGGCGAATTGCCATTCCTCCTGAGTCGGCAGGCGCTTGCGCGCCCACTGGCAATAGGCCATCGCCCCGTACCACGACACCTCGATGACCGGATGCCGCGCAAACCCTTCTTTGACCTTGTACGCGCCTTCCTCTTCCACCAGTGCCGTATATCGACTCCCCAGCTCCACCCAGTACATGCCCTCCACCTTGGCGTTGCCCTTCTCGGTCAGAAACGCGGCGTACTCCTCGTTGGTCACCTCGTACTTGTCTATGTAAAACTCGTGCTCTCCCCCTGCGATCTTTACCATCTCCCCACCCTTGAGAGAGTCGGCCGCAGCTTGTCCTTCCTCGGCCAAAGCCGAGGCCGCAACAACAACACAAAGCACAATTCCGCAATACACTCGCATCATTCCGGCTCCTGTCCATCCAGCGCGTATTCCCGCACCATCTTGGCAAATCCATCTTCGGCAAAACTCGGTCCAATCCGCACCCCATCCCCGGCCACAGCCGCCTTTACCTCGTCCTTTGCATTCCCCAGCAACACCCCGATTCCCGCCGCTCGCAACATGGGCAAGTCGTTGTTCGCATCCCCTATCGCCAAGACGCGCTCGGCGCGCCCGCCCACCCGCTCGGTCAGCGCCCGCAAGGCCACGCCCTTATTCACCCCCCGGCGCATAAACTCCACCATCCCGGGATGCGCCCAAGCCACATATAGCTGATCGCCGCACAGTGCCTCAATAGCGGCGATGTGCCGCTCTCGCCGCTCCGGTTCTACTTCCAGCATGACCTTGGGTGGTGTGCCCAGTTCGCCGCTCTGGCAGCGTGCATACAGATCGCCGTCGCGCACCATGCCCGGCTCCTCAAACGATTCGAGGTAATCCATGGGCCGGACGAACCGATACTCCTCGGCGACCCCCTCAGCCGTGCGTTCAAACAGACAGTAGATCAGGTTTAGCCCCTCTGCACGCCCGTATTCAACTATCTGGGCAAAGGACGCCTCGTCCAACCGCTCCTCGCGCAGCACTTCTCGCTCCGCCCCCTCGCCTGGGCCGAGCACCACCGAGCCATTGTACCCACCTATGTAGAGCGCCCGCGCCAGTGCTGGGTAGGCCGCAAAAGGGTATTGGCCACGGCGGATGCTGCGCCCGCTAATGCTGGCTGTGGGGATGCCGCGCCCAATCAGCTCCTCGATGGCCGCCACAGCCGAAGCCGCCAGCCGCCCTTCTGAGTCGAGCACCGTGCCGTCGAGGTCAAAAGCCACTAGGTCAATCATAGAATATCACCTTTGGAATTGGGAATCAGCCAACCCCTCCCCGCTCGATTCCAGCTTGCGCGAGAATGACGACAGGTGAGGCCGCAAGCGGCAGACGCTGCGGAAGGCTGCGGAACATCAGTTCTTAATTTTTAATTTTACGTGGGCCAGCCGCTGCGCCTCGCGCTCGTCCTCCTCCGCCAACGCCATGTACACGCGCCACTCGGCCCGCGCTTGGTCGGAATCTAATCGCTCGTAGGTCGAGGCGAGGTGGAAGCGCCACAGCGCCCGCTCGGGTTCGAGCCGGACGGCCTCCTCGCCGGCCTGCACGGCCGCGGCAAATAAGCCCAACTGCCGATAGACATCGCCCAAGGACGCAAAAAGCTCGGCGTGATGCGGATAGGCGGCCGTGGCTTCTTTGAACACCTGCACGGCCGCCCGCAACCGCCGCTGATGCACGTATAGCCCACCCAACTTCAAAGCCGCGTCCCCTTCCGTACCTCCCAAGGCGAGCGCCGCCTTAAACGCCGCTTCCGCCGCATCGAGCGCACCCAGGCGGCTATGGACGATGCCGATGCTTACTTGGGCAGCAGCATGGCTAGGCTGTCGGTCGGCAAACTCGACAAACGCGGCCAAGGCCGAGTCCAGCCGCCCCGCTGCGCTGTGGATCAAACCGAGATAGCGATAAACGGGGTACAGGTCGGGGTCGGCGACCCGCGCCTGTTCAAACTGCGCCAGTGCCCCCACGCCATCCCCTTCCTCCCAGAGCAGCCGACCCAATTCGTAGTGCAAGACAGCCTCCTCGCCCCCCCCGTCGCGTGCGGCCAAACCCTCAACCAGCGCGGCGCGGGCCAATTCCCGGTGCCCGGCCTCTCTGTAGAGCGCGGCGAGGTCGGCCCGGATCCCAGGGTCTTCGGGCGCGGCATCCAGCGCCTGCTCCATCAGCGTGTGCGCCGCCTCGTCTCGCCCCAACCGCGCCTCTACCCTCGCTAGCTGATAGCGCACCTCTGCCTGCACGGGCACAAGCTGTAGGGAGGCGCGATAGGCCGCCTGCGCCGCGTGGAGATTTTCTGGCAAGTGGCCGAGCGCCTGGTAGGCATGGCCCAGCCGTGCGTAGATCAGCGCCGACTTCTCGCCTCGGCGCACGGCATCCTGATAGGCGCGCAACGCGCCGCGATAGCGTCCTTGGGAGGCTAGACTAAGCCCCAGTTCGGCATAGGCTCGCCCGTCGTCGGGACGCGCCTCCACTAGGCTGCGGTAGAGCACAGTCGCGTCTTCGTACGCACCACGCGCCGCGTAGAGCGCCGCCAACGCAAAGGCCGCCTCGTGCAGCTCGGGATCGAGGGCCCGCGCCTGCGCTGCTAGGCGTTCGGCCTGCGCCAACTCGGCCTGACTCAAGCTCCGCAACGGCCGGCCGCCAATCAGTGCCTGCGCTTGGCGGTACGCGGTCGGCGCATCCGGCTCGGCGCACCCAGCCAACAACAGCGCGATGGCGGTCAGCCCCTTCACCGCGTCTCCCCCTCCCTAAGCACCAAGTGCTGATCGGCCTCAACGTCCCGATACGCATCAACCTGTCCACTAGGCCACGCCACCTCGATGCGGTCGGCCCGCACCCGTTGCCCCAAACCAAATTCCAACTCCAAGCTGTTGCTGTTGCCGAAGCTGTATCCAGAAGCTACTTCTGCAAACTGCATCAGCTCGCCGGAATGCACCCACACCTTGGCACCAATCCCGTCGCGATTGCTCTCGACCCCTTCCAACTCCAGCACCAAGTAGTGATTGCCAAATCCCTCGCTGCGGTAGAAGGCGTTGGGCCACTGGTCGCCTCGCTGCGCACCGCCCACCGGCGCATACAGGTCGAGGTCGCCGTCGCGGTCGTAGTCGGCAAAAGTAACGCCGTGCGATTTGCCCAAGTGCCCCAGCCCGGCAGCTTCTGTCGCATCGACAAAGGTGCCGTCCCCCCGATTGCGGTAAAGCACATCCGGCTCGCGCCGGCCCATTTGCGGCCCGCCGTTGCCGAGGTAGATATCTACCCAGCCGTCGTTATCCACATCGCCAGGAACGCCGCTCATCGTGCCCAGCGCTCGCTCTAGCCCGGCTGTTTCCGTCACATCGGCGAAGGTGCCGTCTCCCTTGTTGCGAAAAAGCACCGGTCGGTCCCGCTCGCTCGTCGATTTTCCGGCGACCCGATCAGCCAGCACCACCGGGTACTGGCTCCAGTTGCCCACGAAGATGTCCAGCGCACCGTCGTTGTCGTAGTCGAGGACGAACGTTATAAAGCCGTCGATGTGCTCGGCACCTACACCGGCTGCTTTCGTCTGATCGACAAACTCACCGTTGCTCCGATTGCGAAAGAGCACGTTCGGTTCGGTAAAATTGCACACGTACAGATCGGGCCAACTATCGCCGTCAAAGTCGCCCCACGCCGTGCTCAACGCCTGCCCCCTGTGCGCCACCCCCGCGGCTTCCGCCGCATCGACAAAAGTGCCGTCGCCTTGGTTGCGATAGAGCACATTGGTCGAATCGCCGGTCGCGCCCGTGCCGTTGGCCACGTACATGTCGAGATAGCCATCGCGGTCGAAGTCGCTCCACGCGGCACAAAAGCTCGACCCCGGATCGCCCGTGCCCGACGCTTCCGTCACATCGGCGAAGACGCCCCGGCCATCGTTTTGGAAGAGCACATTCGCGCCGCCGCCAAACCACCCGTCGCGCGTCGCATATACATCGGCGTCCCCGTCGTTGTCGTAGTCGGCCGTCTGTACCCCGATCCCGCCGTTGGGCAGCATCAAGCCGGAGGCCGGCGTCCGCTCGGCAAAGCGTGCGCCGTCGTTGCGGAAGTACGCCAGCTCGGGATGGCCGATGACGACCAAGTCGAGGTCCCCATCCCCGTCGTAGTCGGCCCAAGCGCTGGCGCGGCCGCCGTCGAATTTATCGACCCCAGCCGCGACGCTGATCTCGCTAAACCGCCCACTGATAGTCCCCTGCGGCACGGCGTCAGCAAACTCCCCGGTCGCCGGCCGCCCCAGAGCCTCCCGCACCCACTTCCGGTGCCAGCGCAACTCCAGAGGCTCGGGATGCAGCGCCACGGCCTGCTGCAAAATCGAATCGGCGCGGGCATAATCCTCCTGCCACAGCGCAGCAATCGCCGCCCAGTAGAGCGACTCATATCCTTGGGGATCAACGGCCAACGCCCGCTGCAAATACCTTTCCGCCGGCGCGAACTGCCCCTCTTCGAGTGCCTCTTTCCCCCGCCCCAAAAACGTCTCCAACACCAGCGACCGCGCCGCCGTCAATGCCGGGTCTAGTGCCGCCGCTTGTTCCAGCAACCCCACGCCTTCTTCTATCCGCCCCTGCACGAGCCGCACCCTCCCTAGCTGCCAGTAGCCCTCGGCGGCTTCGGGTTCCAACCGGACGCAATGCGCAAAGGCGCGTTCGGCCGCCCTGAGCCGATAGCGCTCCAGCAAATCCAAGCCTTGGTAGTACGATTGGAGGAACGCTGCTGAGCGGCCGGCCGGTTCTTGGCAACCGCTTAGGACGAGGATAGAAAGGGTGGTGATTAGAAAAACGCTCATACCAGAAACAACATCCGCCGTCTTTTGTCTGCTGTCAATTTCTAGTATTGTTAAGCCCCGTTTGCCATCCCCACCCATAAAAGGAGCACCTATTATAATGAGATGGCCCCTCTTCCTCACTACCCTCCTCTGGACGGCTTCGCATAGCACGGCCGAAGATCGCCCCCGCCTCGTACTCGACGGCCAAGCAGCCATGCTCGTCGTCGATTTAGGCGGTGGCTCCATTTCTGACTTCCACCTCAAAAGCAACCCGCTCAATCCCCTGCAATGGGACTCTTGGTCCTTCGGCGACACCCCCGACCAAGCACCGCCCATAGAGCCGCGCTCCATGGGGCACTTCCTCTGCCTCGACCGCTGGGGACCGGCCACCGAAGCCGAGCAGGCTCACGGCATGGGCTGGCACGGCGAGGCCACGCGCGTGTGGTGGACAATAGATGAGGACGTCCGCGCAGCAGACGGCTACCTCATGCCCAGATGTCAGCCGAGCTACCCTTGGCCAGCCTCGAGGTCGTGCGCTCAATTCGCATGGCGAAGGATCAGGCCGTCTTTGCGGTCGCCGAGGCCGTTACCAACACCCGCCATTTGGGCCGCGTGTACAACATCGTCCAGCACCCGACCATTGGGCCGCCCTTTTTGGACGAGAGCACCCGCGTCGACGCCAACGGTACGCGCGGCTTTATGCAGGAAACGCCCATGCCGACGCCCGAAGACCCGGAGGTGCGCTGGCCCGCCGCACTCAAAAAGGACGGCACCGAGGTCGATATTCGGCACCTGACAGATGACGCCTCGCCAGCAGTCGTCTCGTACATAATCGAGGAAAAATACGGCTGGACCACGGCCATCAACGCGAGCAAAGGGCTGCTGCTCGGCTACATCTGGCCGATGGAGGAATACCCTTGGTTCGACGCCTGGCGGCACGTCCGCGACGGCAAGCCTTTTGCCCGCGGCTTGGAGTTTGGCACTACGGGCCTACACCAACCCGGGCCGGTGTTGTTGGAAAAGGGCCGCATATTTGGTCGGCCAATTTTGCGCTTCATCGACGCCGACGAGACCCAAGTTTTTACCTACGCCAACTTTCTCATGGCGATTCCCGCCGACTTCGCTGGCGTCGCCGTGGTCGAATACGCGGCTGGCCAGCTCGCGGTGCGCGAGGACGGCGGTCAGGGCCGCGAACTGACTATGGAGGTGGGGGAGCTTTTCGCGTGGTGGAATGATGGTTGAATCCGCCATCTGCGAAGGGCAGATACTGACCGGCCCGCTGTTCAGCGAGCCGATGCGAGTAGTAACCGTTCGTGCAAACGGTACTGATTACCTAGAGGCTGGCCTCGTCGGCCAACAGTCCGAGCAGTTCCGTCTGGTCGCGCTCTCTTCCACTGATATTTCCAACCTGACCATCGCCGACGCAGCTCTTTCCTACAAAGGCGACGGGCGGCTTTTGCGAATCGGCCTCCAAGCTTATGCGCTCGGCATCGCCTACGAATTCGATCCCTATTTCGGGCTTTCCATCTCGCACGTAGATCCGCTACCACACCAACTCGAAGCGGTGTACGAGCACCTCCTCAAGCTGCCCAGCGTACGCTTCTTGCTCGCCGACGACGCAGGGGCTGGTAAAACCATCATGGCCGGCCTCTTGATCCGCGAACTCAAGCTCCGGGGCCTCATCGAACGGGTGCTCGTCGTCTGCCCCGCCAACCTGACGTTCCAGTGGCAGCGCGAACTCAAGGAAAAGTTCGACGAAAAGTTCCTAGTGATGAAGGGCAGCGACATTCGCGATCAATTCGGCGTCAACCAATGGCTAGAGCAAAAACAGATCATCACCTCGCTCGACCTCGCCAAGCGCACCGAAGTTTTGCCCGGCCTGCAACAGGTGCATTGGGATCTGGTGATTATCGACGAAGCGCATCGCATGTCAGCGCGCGACGAGACCCACAAGAGCCAGCGCTACCGGCTGGGAGAATTGCTGCGCGACCGCACCGATCACGTGCTGCTGCTGACCGCCACGCCCCACAAAGGCGACCCTCAGAACTTCACGCTATTCCTACAACTGCTCGACCGCGACGCTTACGCCGACGTGAGTTCGATCCGCGAGGCCATGCAACGGAGGCGAGCGCCCTTTTACCTGCGGCGCACCAAGGAGGCAATGGTGTACTTCCCGGAGTGCCAGACGGACGGAACATGGGCGGCGAAGCCGGTTTTTACCAAACGCATCCCGCACACCGCCGAGTTCGCTATTGGGGGTGCTGAGTTCGAGCTTTACCAAAACATAACGCGGTTTGTAAAACGGCAGAGTGCCCGCGCCGCCGCACAAGGCGACGATCCGCGTGCTCGGGCGGTCGGTTTCCTGATGTCGCTGTACCAACGGCGTCTCGCCTCCAGCACCTACGCCATGCGGCGGTCGCTCGAAAACCGCGCTCGGCGTCTGGAGGAGGGTCTCAAGCGCGCCCAAGAGTTGGTGAAGACCGCACCGCCGGACCTGCCCGACTTGGAAGAGCTAGAAGAATTGGAAGACGCCGAGCGCGAGCGTCTAGAGGAAACGCTGGAGGCCATCACGCTGGCCGGCAACGCCGAGCAGATACGCGAAGAAATCGGCGAATTACTCCAGTTTGCCAAAGAGGCCAAAGCCGTCGAAGCCGCGGGCCGCGGGGCGAAGCTCGGACATCTGCGGAAGATCATGCAGGAGGAAGGGTTCTTCGACCGGCCCGATCAGCGACTGCTGCTCTTCACCGAGTTCAAGGACACCCTCAACCACCTGATGGAGCACTTGCAAGCCTGGGGCTTTCGCGTCGGCTGCATCCACGGCGGCATGAAGCCCGGCTCGCGCGACGAACCGGGCAGCCGGCTCTACACCGAGCAGCAGTTCCGCGAAGGGGCTATCCAAGTGTTGGTGGCTACTGAAGCCGCTGGCGAAGGCATCAACCTTCAGTGCTGCCACATCCTCTTCAACTACGACATCCCTTGGAATCCGAACCGGCTCGAACAGCGCATGGGCCGCATCCATCGCTACGGCCAACGGCACGACTGCCTCATCTTCAACTTCGTGGCGACCAACACCATTGAGGGACAGGTGCTCCAGCGATTGTTGGACAAGCTCCAAGAGATCCGCGACGCGCTCGACGACGCCGTGTTCAACGTGGTCGGCGAAGTCTTGCCGTCCGCCCACGTGGAGCGCGTACTGCGGGACTACTATGCTGGGAAGTTGGGGGACTCTGACCTTGAAGAGCGGCTCTTGCAGGATGTAGATGAAGGCCACTTCCGATCCATCTGCCAGACGGCCCTCGAAGGGTTGGCCTCCAAGAAGCTCAACCTCGACATGCTCGTCGAGCGCCGGGCCAAGGCCCAAGAGCGGCGCGTAGTGCCCGAGACCATTGCGCGATTCATCGCGGAGTGCGCCCAACACGCGGCCCTAACTCTGAAGCCGGTAAGCCACTTGGCACATACCTTCGATCCGGGGCGGACGCCGCCCAAGCTGAAGGAATACGAGCACAATTCGGACTGGAAACTCCCGGAGCTAGCGGTGCGCTATCCGCGCTTGTCAACGGACCGCGAGGCAGCAGAGCAGCACAACCTCGAATGGGTGACTCCAGGGCATCCCCTGTTCGAGGCCCTGCGTCGGCACAGTCTCAATCTCGGACGAGAGACCTTTGCCCAGGGGGCCTGTTTTCATTCTCTGGCGCACGCAGCACCGGCGCGCCTCGACTTCTACCGGGCGCGGGTCGTCGATGGTCTCGGAAAGGTGGTTCACGAACGGTTGTTTACCGTGGAACTGACGGACGGCGGCTCTCCCTGTCTCCGCGAGCCGGATGTCCTCGGCAATCTCAGTCCCACTGCTGCTCCAAGCGACCTGCCGCCAGTAGCCGCTCTCCCAGAAGCGACCGCTTGGCTCAACGAAAACTCCTTGGTGCCTTTTATCAAAGAGGTTCGCGCCGAGCGGCGGGCCGAAGTCAAGCGCATTGCCGATCACGTCGAGCTCTCCTTGACGGAGGTTATACAGCGGGCCGATGATGATATTGGCCGCGCCGACGATGAGCGAAAGAACAACGCAACCGGTGCCGAGGGTCGCTTCGCGCAGGCCGAAGCGCGCCATGCCGAGGTGATGGCACGCCGCGACCGTCGGCGCGATGAGTTTGAGCGGCAGCGGGCACTGACCTTGCAGGGAGTCGAGCGGCTTGCCAGCGCCTTGATCCTACCCCATCCCGAACGCGAGACCCTCGATGTCCGGCGTCTGCGCCCACATCCCGAAACCGAAATGACGGCCATGCGGGTGGTCATGGAGTACGAGACCGCGCAAGGTCGTCAGGTCGAAGATGTCCACGAGAAAAATCTTGGGTACGATATAACCAGCCTCGATCTAGCGTCCGGCGAGTTGCGGCTGATCGAGATAAAAGGTCTCGCCGCGGCCACCGGCAGCATTCTGCTGACGCCGAATGAGCGTCGCGTCGCCGAAGATCGCCGCGAATGCTACTGGCTCTACGTGGTGACTAATTGCGCCAGCAGGCCGGAGCTTCAAAAGCCGATCGAAGACCCAGCCCGGTTCTCATGGCGCGAAGTCACCAAAGTGCAGCACTACTGGCTCAGCGTTGACACTCTCAAGCAGCCGATGGAAGTTCGGGAAGATGCAGCCAATTACACCTAAATCTGAAGCACCATGAACAAAGCCGATTTGATCGAACTAATTCGCAATGGCGAGAACTCCGGCGTGGCGTTCAAGCGCGCCGATCTCCGCCCGGAACAACTCGCCACGGAAATCGCAGCGCTACTCAATCTGGAAGGCGGGTACATCGTACTCGGCGTCGAGGACGATGGGTCGATTTCCGGCCTCAGCCGAGAGCCGCGCAAGGTCGAAGAATGGGTAATGGAAACGGCGCGTACCCACGTCTTGCCAGCGGCGATTCCCTATTGGGAGACCGTGGATTGGGGAAACGGGAAAATTGTCGGCATTATATCTCTTCCGCGGGATGCGCCGGATAAACCATACAAAGCCAAGCGCGGAGGCCATTGGATTATTCAGGTGCGCGTCGGAACGACTACGCGCGCTGCGGGCCGCGAGGAAGAGGAACGGCTCTACCTACAGGGCGGCGTGTTCCGCTACGGCTTAAAGCCCGTCCCCGGCCCGGCACTCGATTCGCTCGACCAGCGTCATTTGCGCGATTATTTTGGCCGCGTCCTGAGCGGCAGCGTTCCACCTACAAACGATGTCGATCAGTGGCAAAGGCTGCTGCAAAACCTCGAACTTGCGACGCAATCATCGGGCCATATAGCTGCGACTATTGACGGAATGCTCTTATTTGTTTTGCTGTCATTAGGCTGTCTCGGTTATCCAAACCGATAAGGAGGCCGCAATGAGTTCCACTGTCCGCGATATTGACCCAGAATCCAACAGGGTCTAAGAAGCCGGCGCAAAACGCACACCCTCGTCATGCCCGCGCAAGCGGGCCGCACTTGCCGTACACGCCCAACCAAAGGCAGCACCATGCTAGACCAACACATTTTGGACGACATCATCCAGCGCATTGTAGAGGTGACTCAACCGGAGAAGATCATTCTCTTTGGGTCTGCTGCTCGCGGCGAGATGAACCGCCATAGCGACGTCGATCTGCTCGTCATCAAGGAGGGCGGTAACGCACGGCGTCTCATGGCGGGAATTTACCGGAATCTGCGCGGCGCTGGTGCCGCGGTAGATGCAATCGTGGTCTCTCCGTCGGATGTCGAGCGTTACAAGGACAGCCATGCGCTGGTTATCAAACCGGCACTGAAGGAAGGAAAGGTGGTGTATGAATCAGCATGAGCGCTTCCCGCCTGATGATCCGCGGGAATGGCTGAACCGAGCCCGGAGCAATCTGGCCCTAGCGAAGAACCGCGTTCCCGATGCCTATCTAGAGGATTTGTGCTTCGATGCGCAGCAGGCCGCAGAGAAGGCCATCAAGGCGGTGATGATCGCACGTAAGGTCGAATTTCCCTATGTGCATGATCTGGCGCGGTTGTTTTCGCTGCTGGATGCAGTTGGAGAGCCCATACCGGAAACAGTTCGTAGAGCGGAGGAATTGACACTCTATGCTACGGAAGGACGTTATCCGGGATTGACCAACCCGGTAGTCGAGTCCGAGTACACGGAAGCACTAGCCATCGCCGAAGCCGTCGTCCAATGGGCTGAGGAACGCATAGGATGATCCCCCGCGAATGCAAGCGTCTCGCCGAAGTCGATTTCCCCATCGCCGAGGTTTCCAAACACGCAACAAAGTCCATTCGGCACGGGCGTCCGAGTACGCTGCACCTGTGGTGGGCGCGGCGGCCGTTGGCGTCGTCGCGGGCGGTATTGCTGGCGTTGCTTTTGCCGGACCCGTGTGACGAGCACTGCCCGGAGGGCTTTAAGCAGCAAGCGCGGAAAATTCTGCGTACGGTGCGGCAGCCACCGACGAATGACATGGAACTGCGACAGGGGTTGCTGTCGTTCATCGCCAACTTCGCCGCCTGGAAAAATGCGGCGGATCGCACTCATCTCGACGTGAGCCGGGCGCTAGTGAAGGCGGCGCATGGCGCGGAGCCGCCGCTGGTGGTGGACCCGTTTGCGGGTGGGGGTTCGATTCCGCTGGAAGCGTTGCGGCTGGGCTGCGAGGCGTTTGCCAGCGATTTGAATCCGGTGGCGTGTCTGATTCTCAAGGTGATGCTGGAGGACATTCCGCGCCACGGGCCGGGGCTGGCAGAAGAATTGCGCCGGGTTGGCGGCGAGATTAAGGCGCAGGCGGAAAAGGAACTGGCCGATTTGTATCCGACCGATCCAGATGGGGCCACGCCGATTGCGTATTTGTGGGCGCGGACGGTGCGCTGCGAAGCGCCCAACTGCGGCGCGGAGATTCCGCTGATGCGTTCATTCTGGTTGTGCAAGAAGGCCAAGCGCAAGTGGGCGTTGCGGCATCGAGTCGGGCGCGGCGAGGGGGAGCCACCGAGCGTCGAGTTTGAAATTTTTGCGCCCAAGGCGGACAAAGAGGTGCGCGGCGGCACGGTGACGCGGGCGAGGGCGACTTGTCTGTGCTGCGGGGCGGTGCTGCCGCCGGTGCGGGTGCGGGCGCAGCTTGCGGCTGAGCGGGGCGGCGCGGATGTGATTTTTGACGCGGAGGGGCGACGGGCGGGTGGGGCGCGGATGACCGCGGTGGTGACGATCAAGTCTGGACAGACAGGGCGGCACTATCGGCTACCGAATGATGCAGACTACGCGGCGGTGCGAAAAGCTCAGGAGCGGGTAGCGCAGGTTCTGGATGAATGGGAGCGGGGCGGGAAGCAGGGGCTTTGCCCGGTGCCGGATGAGCCGACACCGACTGGGGGTGGTTCGGGCGCAGGGCGGGCGTTCAGCGTACAACGCTACGGTATGATGCAGTGGGGCGACTTGTTTACGGCGCGGCAGAAAGTGGCGTTGGTGGGGTTAGGACGATCAACAGTAGCGCTTGCGCCAAACATTCAACAAACCCTGATCGCATTGCTACTAAGCAGAATGGCGGATGGGAACAATTCACTCGCCCGATGGGAAAGTGGTGCCGAAAATCCTGTAAATCTATTTGCACGTCCAGCTATTCCTATGGTGTGGGATTTCTGTGAATCTACACCGAAGAGTAACGCACTGGGAGTTTTTCTCTCTGGTATAGATGCTGTGTGTAAGGTCATAGAAAGCATACACAAGACAGCATGGTGCCACGTCCAACAAGCCGACGCCACTGACCACCCACTTCCCGACCAATCCACTGTAGTCTGGTTCACCGATCCACCCTACTACGACGCCATCCCCTATTCCGATCTCTCCGACTTCTTTTTCGTCTGGCTCAAGCGGACGCTACCCAATAATCCGCTACTACGCGACCCATTTGATCCAAACAACCCCCTCTCGCCCAAAACAGCCGAAGCCGTGCAGGACGAAATCAAACGCGACGATACCGGACAACCCAAAGATCGCGCATGGTTCGAGGAACAAATGGCAAAAGCCTTCGCCGAAGGTCGCCGCGTCCTCAGCGAAGACGGCGTCGGCTCCGTCGTCTTTGCCCACAAAACAACCGAAGGCTGGGAAGCGTTACTCTCCGGCATGATTCGCGGTGGCTGGACGATCACCGGCTCGTGGCCGATTGAAACGGAAATGGCATCCCGTCTCCGCGCCCGCGATTCCGCCGCCCTCGCCACCAGCATCCACCTCATCTGCCGCCCCCGCCCGGAAGACGCCCCCATCGGCGACTGGGCCGATGTCCTGCGCGAACTACCGCTCCGCGTCGCCGACTGGATCGACCGCTTGCAAGAAGAAGGTATCCGCGGTGCCGATTTGGTCTTCGCCTGCATCGGCCCGGCCCTCGAAATTTTCAGCCGCTACCGCGCCGTCGAAACGGTCGAAGGCGACACCGTCGATCTGAGCGAATACCTCGAAAAGGTCTGGGAAGTAGTAGGCCGCGCCGCCCTGCAACAAGTGCTCGGCACGGCCGAGGCCCAAGCGCGCAACGGCCTGTCCGGCGCACTCGAAGAAGACGCCCGCCTCACCGCGCTCTTCCTGTGGACCATGCAAAGCACCGCCCCGGTTGCAGAGGAACAAGCCGACGTCGCCGATGATGAAACCGTCGCCAAAGTAGCCGCCAGTAGCTTTGCGCTCCCCTTCGACGTAGTGCGCCGCTTCGCCCAGCCCATGGGCATTGACCTCGACACTTGGACCGACCGCATCATCGGCCAAGAAAAAGGCGTCGTCCGCCTCCTACCCGTGTCCGAGCGCGCCAAAAAGCTCTTTGGCGAAGACGGCGCGGCCGCGGCCGCCAGCTACCTCGAAAGCGACTCACGCACCAAAATCCAGCAGACCCTCTTCCCCGACCATCAGGAAAGCACCCCCACGCTCGTCCGCGAGCCACGCCCGCAATACGGCGAATCCCCCGACGACCCCCTCGCCGCAACCTTTGGCGACACCACCCTCGACCGCGTCCACACCGCCATGCTCTTCCAGTCCAGCGGCCACGCCAACGCCCTACGGACGCTAATCGACACCGAGCAAGACCGCGGCCCCGACTTCCTCCGCCTTGCCAATGCCCTATCCGCCCTTTACCCTCAAGGCTGCAATGAAAAACGCCTACTCGACGCCATGCTCTTGGCAGTGCCGAGGTGACCTATGGCTGATCCTATTCTACGCCGCTTAGTGTTACATCGCTTCCGCAGCTTTGAAAAGGAGGCGATAGAGTTCGACAATCCCACCTTTCTCGTCGGTCAGAACGGCTCTGGCAAGAGCAGCTTGGCCGATGCGTTTGCGTTCCTAGCCGATGCGATGGCCTTACCGCTGCAAGCTGTTCTTGAACAGCGCGGTGGATCGGCCGCCATTGGTCATCTCAGTTCTGTGAATGGCACTCAGCCGGGTCTGGGCTTGGCAGTGGAACTGGAGAACCCAGATAAAGACACCTCTTGGGCGCGGTACGCCTTTCGGTTATATGGCTCTAGGGGCCATCGCTTCGAGGTCGGACATGAGCGCTGCGTCGTGCAGAGGTCTGATGGTTCGCGGGATTGGTTTGAGCGCTTTAAGCCCGCCTCTCCATCTCGTCCGCTCATAGGATGGGAAAGCACCGTTGCTTCCCTAAAGCCGGCTGTGGCGCCGAACGCCTTGGCACTTCCCCTGATCGGAGGCGATAGGCACTTTCAGGCGGTTTTT
This sequence comes from Candidatus Latescibacterota bacterium, assembly GCA_965200315.1. Taxonomy (GTDB): domain Bacteria; phylum Latescibacterota; class UBA2968; order UBA8231; family UBA8231. The sequence goes on along the minus strand of OZ241362.1, from coordinate 4,738,099 downwards.
CGCTTCTTGTCGGACATGCGGGTGTACCGGATCGAACCAACGGCCCTGAGAGGGATGCAAGACTTAGAGGGAGGTGGGCGTCTGCGTTCTGATGGCAGCAACGCCGCCAGTGTGTTGCGCGAAATCCAACGGGAGTCTCCAGACAATTGGGAGCAAATCCGCGCGCTTTTAGCGATCTTGGTGCCCGGGACCGTTGACATCCAGTCCAAAGAGCACGGCAACAAACTGACGCTGGAGTTTACCCAAAGTTGGGAGAACGAGTCTGCCCAGAACAGAGCGCAGCCGAAATCGGTGAAGTTTGAAGCCTTCAACATGTCCGACGGCACACTTCGCGTCTTGGGGCTACTCACAGCGATTTTCCAGCGTCCGGCCCCTTCGCTTCTCGTAATTGAAGAACCAGAAGCTACCATACACATAGAGGCGCTAGGGGTGGTTTTGGATGCGCTGCGTCACGCCGGGCGCTTTATGCAGGTCGTAGTGACGACGCATAGTCGCGATGTACTCGACGTTAAATGGATCGAGGATCACCACCTTCGCATTGCCAGTTGGGCAGAAGGTGCGACGCGGGTTCGTCCGATCTCGTCAGCGGCCCGGACGGCCTTACGTGAGCACCTTATGGGGGCTGGAGAGCTACTATGGTCGAATGCTCTAACCCCCGACGATCAGTTCACTTGGCATCCTCGCCAGTACGAGCTGTTCCCGCAGGACGATTTACCGTGAATATCCAACCGATCGTGGAAGGGTATGGGGAGGTGGAAGCGCTTCCGGTATTGCTTCGTCGCTTTGTCACGGAAGCTCAAGTTTGGAGCGTCAATATCGGGCGACCAATTCGGAGAAAGCGTAATCAACTTACGGGTGAAGCCGAAGTGAATACAGCAGTAAAGCTGGCTCGCCTACAGCCAGAATGTTGCGCGGTCCTCATCCTGTTCGATGGGGACTCGGACTGTCCCGCCGAGTTGGGACCGCAGGTGCAACATTGGGCGGCAGCGTCTGCTTGCAAGCTGCCGTGTGAAGTCGTCATCGCACACCGCGAATACGAGGCATGGTTTCTGGCCGCGATTGAGTCGCTACGAGAGCATCCCACTGTCAGGAACGACGCGGGACTTCATCCTAACCCGGAAATGCATCGTGACGCGAAGGGACAACTAGAAAAGCGAATGCAAGATAGAATGAGCTATCAGGAGCGCATACATCAACCAGCATTCAGCGCAAAGTTCTCATTGCCAGATGCGTACCGCCGGTCCAGATCGTTTCGTAAGCTCGCTCATTCATTCGGGCTTTTGGTTCGTTCCATGGGGCAGGATATCGGTGTGTGGCCTCCCGCTACTTGGACCGAGGATGTTTAAGCACAACTCGGATGATCTCTCTACAGGACACCAAGAAACGATAAGAGAATTAGGAACTGAACATGGCCCTCGACCCTTGGTACAAAATCGTAACGCTCCGCAAAGAAGTGCGCGAAGGCCGCTCGTTCAGCCTAGGTGAGCGGTGAGATGACTCATTGACCGACAGGCCGGTCGCCGCGTAGGGAGAATATCCGCTGAGTAAAACAACCTTTATAGATCATGTCCGCATCCAAGGCTTCCGGTCGTTGGCTGATGTAGAGCTTGCGAGAATTCCCAAGGCGGCGGTCCTAATTGGTGCCAACGGCTCGGGCAAATCGAATTTCATTCGCTTCTTTGAAATGCTGAGCTGGATGCTTCGCTCTCGGCGGCTGGGGGAGTTCGTCGAGCGGCAGGGTGGTGCCGACGACCAACTCTTTGGCGGCAGTCGCGTGACACCACGGATGGAGGCGGAAATATCCCTGCTTACGGCGGCGGGCCGGAACGACTACAGGTTTGCATTGTCCCACACCCAAACCGACCGTTTCCTCTTTACGGAGGAAGGCTTCAGGTTCAGCCGACCAAATTTTCCCACTGAAACGAACTGGCAATACCTAGATAGCGGGCATCGCGAAGCGAAAATTGTCGAAGCCGCTCAGACCGCTGAGTATCCTGAAGCGAGCAGAATGACCGCCAAGGGGATTGTCCATCTGCTCCGCAACGTTGCGGCCTACCAGTTCCACGACACATCCCACGAGTCAAATTTTAAAAAAAAGTGGGATGTGCATGACAACCACCAACTTCGCAGTGACGGGGGCAACTTGGCGGCCGTGCTATACCGGCTGGAGCAGGAAGACGTGAGGGTGTATGAGGACATCTGTTGGCAGATAGGGCGGGTCCTACCGGGTTTTGACCGCTTCGCCATCGAAGAGGAATACGGAAAGGTCTTACTGCGCTGGAAAGCCAAGTGGTCGAACAAGACGTTCGGTGCCCACCTAACCTCCGACGGATCGCTGCGGACCTTTGCCCTAGTGACGCTGCTCAGAATGCCGACCGATATGTTGCCGGACGTCGTCCTGTTGGATGAGCCCGAGCTGGGCTTGCATACATCGGCCGTCGGGCTAATCGGCGGCATGATAGCTTCGCGCTCCCACGAAAGACAGATCATCGCAGCAACGCAGTCTCCCCACTTGGTGGACACATTCGACATCGACCAAGTTTTCGTCATGGATCTGAAGGAAGGCCAGACGCTGTGCCGAAAACTTGATCCCGACGCCTATAAGCAATGGATTGAGCACTACTCAACCGGGGAACTGTGGGAGAAGAATATCCTCGGGGGACGTCCGTGATTCGGCTGGCGATTGTGGTGGAGGGGCAAACGGATCGCCGGTGTGATCCCTAGGTACAGCAAAGGGGTTGACGGACTGGAACTAGCAACAGCTATTGGACTGGACAAAATGCGCACCGAATGTCCTAGGTTTGGCGCGTGGCTGGAACACTTAGAATCCCTAGCAGCAGACCCGAAATAACCGAGCATGGTGAAACGATGGCCCTCGACCCTTGGTACAAAATCGTAACGCTCCGCAAAGAAGTGCGCGAAGGCCGCTCGTTCAGCCCGGACGAGTTCGCCATCGCCCTTGAGCAAATCGTCGCCCAAACCGCCCCCGTAGATTACCGCGATCCAGCACAGTTCTTCTCGCGCACCTGCTTCACCCGCGCCCTGAAGGAACACGCCGGCATGGTCCTCCGGCGTCTTTCCGGCAAGACCGAGAACACAGCACCAGTCCTCACGCTCGTCACCCAATTCGGCGGCGGCAAGACGCATACCCTAGCTTCCCTGTACCATATCGCCAATGCTGGCGCGGATGCCGCCCAGCTCCCCGGCGTAACAGACCTCCTAAACGAGGCGGGCATTGCCAAAACTCCGCCGGCCCGCGTCGGCGTCTTCGTCGGCAATGCCTATGACCCTGCCGAAGGCCGAGAGACGCCTTGGATCGACTTAGCCCGCCAACTGGCCGGCGATAAGGGCGTCGCTGCACTCGGCGCGGCCGCGAAAACCACGCCACCGGGAACCGAAGCACTGGCCAATGTATTCGCCGCTGCGGATGCGCCCGTGCTGCTGTTGTTCGATGAAGTCCTCAACTTCGTCAACCGCCATCGCCCCATGGCCGAACCCTTCCACGCCTTCCTACAAAACCTGACCGTCGCCGTCACCGGCACCACGCAGGCCGCAGCCGTCATCAGCCTGCCGCGCAGCCAAGTCGAAATGACCGATTGGGATCAGCAGTGGCAAGACCGAATCACCAAGGTAGTGCGCCGCGTCGCCCGCGACTTAATCGCCAATGACGAATCCGAGATTAGCGAGGTAGTGCGCCGACGGCTGTTTGAGGACCTCGGCAACGAGCGCATTCGCAAGCGCGTCGCCAAAACCTACGCGGACTGGTGTTGTGAGCGCACGGCTCGCTTGCCCGACGAGTGGCTGGCGGTCGATACCGCGACGACCGCGGCCAAAGCAAAAGAATTTCTGCGGGACCGATTCGAGGCGTGCTATCCCTTTCATCCGGCGACCCTTTCGGTCTTTCAGCGCAAGTGGCGCGCGCTCGCCCAATTCCAGCAAACCCGAGGGGCACTGGCCATGCTGGCGCAATGGATTTCTTGGGCCGCACGCGAGCAGTTCACCAAGGCGCGCACCGAGCCGCTGATTACGCTAGGATCGGCACCGTTGGCCGTGCCCGAGTTTCGCGCCGTGGTCTTAGGCCAGTTGGGCGAGTCGCGGCTCGATGCGGCGATTGACGCCGATCTCGCGGGGACAGCGGCCCGTGCCAGACCGCTCGATGCGGATGCCACGGGAGCACTGCGCGATATCCACCGTCGCGTGGGTGCGGCCATCCTATTCGAGTCCTCTGGCGGACAGATGGACAAGGTGGCCCATTTGCCGGAATTGCGCTTTGCGCTCGGCGAACCCGACGTCGATACCACGACCATCGACAATGCGGCGACCGCTCTCGAAGGGTCGGGGTTCTTTATCCGCAAGGTCGGCACCGACGGCTACCGCATCCACCATCAAGCGACATTGCGCAAGGTCGTCAGTGACCGCCGGGCTTCGCTCGACGAGGCTACAGAAATCAAGCCAGCGATCCGCAAGCTGGTCGAGGAAGAGTTCAAACGCGGCGCCACCCTGCCGAGAACATTCTTCCCGCAGGACAGCACCGCCGTCCAAGATTCTCCGCGCCTCACCCTAATCGTCCTCGACCCCGATGAGGAATGGATAAACGGCAATCAGATAGAGATAGTCGAGCGCATTGGCCGCTGGACTCAGGAGCGGGGCACTTCGCCACGGCTGTACCGAGGTGCGCTGGTCTGGTGTGCGCGGAAACCGGGGCGCGAGCTGCGCGACAAGGTCGAGCTATGGCTCGCTTGGAAGCGTGTAGATCAAGAGGTGTCCGAAGGCGTCCTCGGCTCAGAATACGATCGCGCTGATCGCGCCGAGATTCAGACTCATGTTCGGGACGCAGAAGAAGCGGCCAAAGACGAAGTATGGGCCGGCTATCGCTTTGTCGCACTGGCCGACGCTCAGGAACAGCACAAGCTCAAGATCATCGATCTCGGAGCCGGCCACAGCAGTAGCAGCGGAACCCTCTGCGGGCGGATCATCAGTGCCTTGAAGAGCGAGGCCCTGCTCAACGAGAACGTGGGGGCGGGTTACATTGACCGCCACTGGCCGGCCGCGTTCAAAGACACCGGCGCTTGGCCGCTTACAAGTCTGCGCCAGAGCTTTCTGAACGGCGCATTGACGCGGCTGCTCGATCCCGATGCGATCCTGAGTCAGAAGGTCGTTGAGTTCGTGGCGAAGGGAGAGTTCGGCCTAGCCTCGGGTGCCCAAGACGATGGCGGCTTTAATCGGCTGTGGTATGAAGAGACGGTCGAATCGGCGGAAGTGGCGTTTGAGGAGAACGTCTTCTTGGTGACCAAGGCCAAAGCCAAAGCACTCAAAGCCGCGCCTGAACATGCGCCACAGCCGCAACCAGAACCCGCTTCAAGTCCAGAGCCAGCACCCCAGCCAGAGCCAGAATCGGCCCCAGCACCAAGCCCAGCCAATCAAAAGACAAGGCTTCGGCTTACCGGCACCGTGCCCCCCGAAGTATGGAACCGGCTGGGAACCAAGCTGCTGCCCAAGCTGCGCACCGGGGAAGAACTCAGCGTCGGCATAGAATTCACCGTGAGCGTCCACTCGCAGTTTGCCCACAACATGGAAACCGAGCTACGGCAGGTTCTCGACGATCTCGAACTGAAGGATCAGGTGCAAGTCGAACGATCACAATGACTTGAACAATTCGCTATTCTGCGGACATCTGCGGATCATCTAGTGAATCCGGCCTACCCTTCCTCCCGCGCCACCTTCCCCTTGACGACCCACTCGGCCAGCGACGGCCACAGGGCGTGAACCACCGCCAGCAGCCTGAGTCGCCTCGGCACGTAGAGCCGCTGCCGCCGATTCTGCATCCCGCGCACAATCGCCTGCGCCGCCTGCTCCAAGCTCACCGCTTCCGCCCGGTGTTTGCGCGATGCAGCCCCCAACGCCTTCCCGTCTTTCCCCAGTGCGCGTTGCCGCAGCTCCGTCCCCCTGAGCCAGTGCAAGAGCACGGTCATAACCCCCACCCCGCTCTCGGCCACCTCCATCCGCAGCGCATCGCAAAACCCCTGTAGCGCGTGTTTGGACGCCGAGTACCCAGTGTGCAGCGGCACCCCCACCTGCCCCTGAATCGACGAAATGACCACGAATAGGCCCTTGCTTTTTTTGAGATGCGGCAGCGCCGGATGCACACAATGCACAGCCCCCAAGTAATTCACCTCCGCCAGCGTGCGGAATAACCCCACATCCTCGACCTCGGCAAACGCAGTCCACATGCTGACGCCGGCGTTGGCAACCAAGTAGTCTAGGCACCCAAACCGCTCTATCGCGGCCTCCACCAGCCGCCTACCGTCCTCGGCGACGGCGACATCCCCAACGACGGTCAGCACCGCGCTTCCCAACTGCTCGCACTCGCGGGCAACGGCCTCCAGCCGCTCGGCATTCCGCGCCAAGATAACCAACTGCGCTCCCTGTTGGGCACACTCCACCGCCAGCGTCGCGCCCAAGCCCGCAGAAGCACCGGTGATAACAATGGTCTTATTGCTCAGGCTTCCGGTACGCACTGCCAAAAATCCCATTCTGAATGCCGAAAATATTCTGGGGGTCCAGCGCTTCTTTGGTCTTGCGCAGGGCCTCAATGCTGTTGTCGCTCTGGATGTGCTGGACGAAGCTCTGGCGGATTTTACCTACCCCGTGGTGGTGGGATAGCGAGCCGCCGTTGTCCAAAATCGTCTGCCGCAGCGCGTGCTCGATGTTGTGATAGACCTCAATGGGATGCGCCAATCCCCGCCCGCAAAACCCCATCGTAAAGTAAATGCACACCCCGGTGTGATAAGTCTGCGTCACCCGGTACGACAGGTAGGGCCGCCCGGCCACGCCGTGGGCGCTACATTGCGCGGTCAGCTCGGCTTGCACGGCCTGCGTCACGTCGTGAATGCGGCTCCAAGGCACGGAGGTCTCAAAGGTCTCGCCCAAGAAATCGAACTGGTTCAAAAAGTCGCGGATATAGGCGATCCCAAAGGTCAGCATGTAGCCGCGCTGGCCATTGGTGGCACCGGCGCTCTTGCCGCCGTGAGCCTTGGCTAGCTTGAAGATCGTCCGCTTCTGATGCGAGACCTCGGCGCGAGTCCCCTCCATCGCGATCGTACACGCCACCATTTTTAGCGGATCAAAGCCCAACACCTTCAACAAGGCGAACTTCTGCACCTTTTCCTTGAGGTGCTTCAAGGCAGAAGGCGCGGCCTTGAGGGCCTGACCGAAGCGGAATTCTTGGTTGTTGACCAAGCGGATACTCGCCGGCAAAGTCCCGGTCTGGCGCAGGGCCTGCAAGTATTCCACGCCTTGGGCAAAGGACTTGAACACCAGCGAACCGTACTCGCGCACTTCCGGTTGGGGATGGATCTTGAGCACGGCCTTAGTGATGATGCCGAGGTTGCCCTCCGAGCCAAAAAGCAGCCCGCGTGGCTGGATGCCGGTCGAGTTGCGCGGCGTGGTGTGCAAGGTCTCCACCGCGCCGGTCGGCGTCACCAAGGTCGCTTCGAGGACGATGTCTTCGATATTGCCGTAGCGGTTTTTCTTCATGCCGCTGGCATTGGTCGCGATCCAGCCTCCTAGGGTCGAAAGCTCGATGCTGTCGGGGTCGTGGCCGACCGTGTAGCCCCGAACGGCGAGTTCCCGCTCCAGCTCCTTGCCCGAAATCCCCGCTTCAATGCAGGCTTGGAGGTTGTCCTCGTCGAGATCGACGATCCGCTTCATGCGCCGCATATCGACCGAAGCAAAGACGCGGTCGTCGCCGGCGGGCAAGGCCAGTGCGCCGCTGACGTTGGTGCCGCCGCCGTAGGGCACGAGGCAAATACTGAGCTCGGACGCGAGGCGCACGATGGTGCGCACGTGGTCTTCGCTCTCTGGATAAAGCACCAGATCGACCACTCGCTCCAAGGCATCGCCGTAGAGCAGGCGATAGACCTCATCGACGCTGAGCTGGCCGTGGCTGTGGATCAGGCGCTCCGCGTCGTCGAGCGACACCCGCTCGGCACCGAGCGCGTCTTGCCAAGCAGCGACGAGGCTGGCGTCTGCCCGCGAGGGCGGCACCTCGTGGACCTCTTTTTCGACGGCCATCTCGTTGGGATCAATCGGCACCTCGAGCATCTCTTCGACAAAGGGGATGAAGTGCGGCATAGTGAAGCCGGCCAGCGGATAGCGGCTGCCCGTAACCCGCACGGTCTTCGGCCCGTCGAACTCAAAGCGGGTGTCCGTGTAGCCCCATTTGTGCGGATGGCGCTCTCCGTCGGAGAGGTCGTAGGACTTATCGGCGGCGGCTTGGCGGACCACGGCCGCGGCGACGGCGAATGCAGCAATGGCGAGGCCGACTTCGAGCATAGATCAATCTCCTAGTCCTGATGAGTGGTCGTTACAGCCCCTCCTGCACGTCCTTTTTCCGCACTTTCCATATAAAAGCGTCATAGTAGTAGTGGATCAGGGCAAAGGAACTGAGCAGCGAATAGCTGAAGAGGTCGAAATTGGTGTTGAAGCCGACGAGGCCAAAGCCAAAGTCGCGCACCAAGCCCTCGCTCAGCGCGTGAAAGACGACGGCGTAGGCCGCGCACAGCAAGAGAAAGAACTTGACGCCCCTCTTGCCCGCCACGCAGCGCAGCAGGGCCGAGTCGCCGCCCGTGCGCTCGACCTTGTGGCGGTTGTAGAAATACACCATGACGATATACTGGATCCCGTGCATGATCCGGTGCGCCACTGCAAAGACGAGCAGATAGGCCGTGGTAAAACTGGTGAAGTACCACAGGAAATAGCTCGACAGCAGAAAGACGTATTTGAGGGGATTAAGCGCCAAGCCGCGATAGGCGCAATAGGCGATGTGTCCCACGTAGATCAGGCCGTAGGCAATGGCAATGGTCCACGAGACGAGGTGTACCGCCTCTACCGCTTCCGCGCTGATGGGCAGGTGCCACTCGTGCAACATACGCACCCAAACCGTGGAAAACAGCGGCGACACCACGAGCATGTTGCCAAAAAAAATCCAATTGAAGGCCAAGTCGAACCTAGCAGTGGCGGGCGTACCGGCCTTGGCCTTGAAGTCGTACACGCGCGCAAAGCCGTATTGCTGCATCAAGCTGTGCTGGTGATCCCACAACGTCACGATCAACACCAAGCTCAACGGCGCCCATTGGATCAGGCCGTAGGCAAAGGCGACCAACACTATCGGCCCGAGAATGAAGCGTTCCTTAAAGCGGGCAAATTCCGCCGGCGAGCCATACACGCGCAACCAAGTGACGAAGTGATGCGGAATCGTCACCCACAAGGCGATGGCCGCCAGTGCCGCCCCCGGCAGGTAGTGCCCGGACACGAGCGCAAAGCAAACCGCGGCAAAGGGTAGGCTCACAAACCAGATATAGTCCTGCCGGCGATCGACGATATAGGCAGGTTGCAGAACGATAGAATTACTCGCCATGAGAAGTAGCCAACAGGGCTAGTGCCACAGCGTCTGGGCTGAAGCGGATTTCGTTGGCGCGGCGCTGGCGCAAAGACGCGGCCAGCTCCTGGACCGCGGCTTGGAGCTGCGCGGCCGCCCAATCCGCCTCCACCTGCTCGCGGATTTCGCTTAGCGGCGGCAGTCGGTCCGGGCGGCGGCGCAACACCTGTAAGACAATATAACCATTATCCGTGGCAAAGGGGCCGTGAAAGGTTCCCTCGTCGGCGCGCAGGGCGCGGCTGACCGGATTGTCGCCCTCCAGCGCACCGCTGCCGTAAATCACGCTGACGAAGCGGTCCACCAGCGCGGTCGTATCGCGGCCGGCCCGCATCTGCTCAGCGATGGCGGTGCCCTCGGCCTCATCGCGGGCGAGGAGCCGGCGCACCTCCACCTCGGCCGGTGCCGTGTAACGGAGCTTGTGCTCCTCGTAAAACAGGCTTAGGCCGTTGGGATTGGGCGGTGGCACCTGCGCTTGCAGCGCGTCCTGTAAGCACCGCGCAAGCTGCGTCTGCCGCAGCCGCTCTAGTTCGCGTTGCAGGTTTGGGGCGTCGGCGAGCGCGAGCCGCGCGATTTCGAGCGGGACCAACACCCGCCGCCCGACCTCGCGCCGCAGCACCTTCTCGCCCTCGCCTTGACCCTTCAGCAGCTCGCGGGCCTGCGCGATTGTTAGCACCCCGCCGTCGTACGCAGCCACGACCGCTTCCGGCGACCCCGCCAACCCGTCCGGCTCGTAGCGCACATCATAGCGCACGTGCAGGGTGTCGTAATAAGCCAAGAGCTGTCGCCCGAGCTTTTCCCGCAGCACCCAGCGCTGAATGGTCTCCCGCTCCTGCTCAAAGCTAACCGGGTGAGTGTCCGTGAGCCTGATGAGAAAGTACCCATCGGCCACCTGCATCGGCTCGGAGATCTCCCCGACTTGCATGGAGAAGGCCCTTTCAGTCAGAGCGGCGTGCGAGGCCATGGTATCGCCCCAGCGGTGATAGCCCATGTCGGCGCGGCGCTCTAGTATCCGCGAGTCCTGAGAATGACGCAGCGACAGTTCCTCAAAGTCCGCTCCTGAGGCGAGCGCGGCCAAAACCTCCGGTAGCTGCTCTTGCTCGCGCACCATCAGCAGACTGAAGCGCACTCGGCGGTTATAGGGGCTGCGCTGGAAATAGGCCCGCAACTCTTCCTCGGCTACTTCGGGCTGGACGATGCCGGCGCGCTCGTACAAGGCCTGCTGCACCAGCCGCGCCTGCGCCTGCGTCTGCCATTGCAAAAACTCCGCGCTCGCCCCCAAGCCTCGCCGCTCGGCTTCCTGCACCAGCAGCGTCTGCTCAACGATAGCCTCCAACAGTCTTTCAGCCCCATATTCCGCCCGCAATTCCGCTGCCACTCGCGTAGTGAACTGACGGTAATCCGCCACCCGAATCGCCGTTGGCCCCACCTCCACCAAGACGGCATCTTCCGTGGCTACAGCCGGTCCGTCCTCGGCACAACCACTCAAGCTGACTAGCGCCGCGCAGAGTACGGTTCCCATCCAACGCTTACTCATGCTGTTCGCTCTCTTTCATCTGCTGAATCGCCGCTAGCTCTCGCTTGCTCTCTTCTATCTTTCCCGACTTCAAGTACGCCACAGCTAATTTCTGCCGGGCGTCGAGCCAGTCCGGCCGGGCTTCCGCTGCAAATGCCAGCATCTCGGCGGCCTTGGCGTAGTCGCCAGCCTGCGCGTGGAGCAGCCCCAAAAAGTAATGAATCTCCTCGTCTTGCGGGGTTAAGCGACGCGCTTCGGCGAGGCTGGCTAGGGCCTCGTCAAAGCGCTGCAAGCGCATGTACGCCTGCCCCAAATTGTAGTGAGCCTTAGCGTATGCTGAGTCCAAGGCCAGCGCGGCTTGATACTCGGCGACGGCCTCGGCGAGCTGGCCCAAGCGCAGGTAGAGGTTGCCTAAGTTGTTGCGGTAGCGCAGGCTGTCCGGCGCGAGACGCACGGCCAGCCGATACGCTTCAGCCGCTTCGGCCAAGCGGCCCTGCTCAGTGTACAGCAGACCCAATTGCGCCCGCGCCTCGTGGTCGTCGGGCACATTGCCCAGCATCCGTAGCTGATCGTCGATTTTGTCGAGCTGCTGGTCGAGCGCCCGGAACTGCGCCAGCACTTCGGTACTCTCCTCGCGGCGGCCGAGCCGCTTGAGGGCATTGGCCAGCGCGAAATACGCCTCCTTGGACCGGGAGTCGAGCGCAATAGCGCGGCGGGCGGCGCGTTCAGCGGCCGCGTACTCGCGCCGCTTGAGTTCCACCTGCGCCAAATCGACGTACGCGGCCGCATCCGTGCTGTCTAGCGCGACCGCGTACGTCAGGGCTGCCGCTGCCCGCTCAAAGTCGAGTTCCTTCAGGCGCGTCCGGCCCAGCAGCCGGTAGAAGGAGGCATGGGTCGAGTCGCGGTCCAGACCTGCTTGCAGCAGCGTTTCCACCTCGTCGTACTCGCCGCGCAAGAAGTAGATGTAGCTGAGGTCGTAGTAGGTCGTCAGATGGCCGGGGGCCAACGCGAGAACCCGGCGGTGTTCTTGGATGGCTTGGGCGTAGTTGAGCTGCTTGACGTACAGGGCCGCGAGGTTGTGCCGCGCCGATACGTGCGTCGAATCGAGTGCCAATACGCGCTGATAGGCCACCATCGCCCGGGAATAATCGAGCTGACGCGCGTAGGCGTTGCCGAGGTTGTAGTGGACCTTGGCGGAGTTGGGTGCTAGCGAGGCCGCCTGTTGGTAGGCGTCGATGGCCTCGGTGTGGCGGCCCTCGGCGGCCAGCCCGGTGCCGCGCACAAAGAGCAGCTCGGCGTCCATGGCGGCACCGGGACGCACCTTTTCGGGCGGACTTTCCGGCTCGCAGGCGCACAGAGCGAGGCAGACTAGTAACGGCAGGGGCCACTGGCCAGCAGCTATCCCACTCCGCCCAGCCGTTGTGGATGTGCGGGGATTGACCCCTGACGACTGATCGCGAACTACGGACCACATCCTCATCGCGTCTTACCCTCCCCTTCTACTAATAGGTGCTCGCGGTTGACGGCCAAGCCCGCGTATGCCTCCACCCGGCCGCTCGGCCAATAGACGACCACGCGCTCGACAGCGGGGGCCGTTCCCAGCCCGAAGTGCAGCCGCAGGTCGCTCTGCGAGAGAAAGCTGGCACCCGAGCGCACTTCGTCGGTCTGCACCTGCCCGCCGCTGGTGATTTCAACGCGAGCGCCGATACCAGCGCGATTGCTGTCGCGGCCCTCTAGCCGCAGGCGCACCCAGTGACCGCTCGCGCCGTCGTTGCGCAGCAAGGTGGGCTGAGCCGCGACATTGGCCACCAGCACATCCATATCGCCATCGGCGTCGTAGTCGCCAAAGGCCGCGCCGCGACTGACCCGTTTCAACGACAGGCCACCGCCGTCCTCTGCGCATTCCTCAAAGCGGCCGTCGCCGAGGTTGAGAAAGAGCTGATTGCGCTGGGGGAAGGTCGCGTTCTCGTATTGCTCAACATCGCTTTCTAGGTGGCCATTGGCGATAAAAAGATCGCGGTCGCCATCGTTGTCGGCATCGAAAAAGCGCGTACCCCACGCTAAATAGGCGATACTGCCCTTGCCCAACCCGGCGAGGAAGGTTTCATCGACAAAGGTGCCGTCGCCGAGGTTCTTGTACAGGGTATTGGTCTCCCATTGAAAGTTGGTGACAAAAAGGTCGTAGTCGCCGTCGTTGTCGTAATCGCCCATGTCAACGCCCATGCCCGCTTCGACATCCCCATCCTCGTTGTAGGCAACGCCGGCCAATAGCGCTTCTTCGGCAAAGCGACCGGTGCCGTCGTTGAGATACAAGAAGTTCAAGGTCTTGTCGTTGGCTAGATAGAGGTCTGGGTCGCCGTCGCGGTCCACGTCGCCGAAGACCACGCCTAGCTCCTTGCCCTCGGCACTGCCCAGCCCGGCTGCGACCGTGATGTCGGCAAACGTGCCATCGCCTTCGTTGCGATACAACACGTCGGTCACCCCGTCGAACGCCTCCGGGCCGCAGTAGAGTTGCAGCCCGCTACCGCCCTCAGCGCAGACGCGGTGATTGGCGTAAGAGAAGTTGTGGTAGTTGCCCACGTACAAATCGACAAAGCCATCGCGGTCGATGTCGGCAAACGCCGCACTCGCCCCCCAACCCTCGTCGCCGACTTGGGAGGTGGCCGTGGCGTTTGCAAACGTTCCATTGCCCTCGTTGCGATACAGCACATTGGCCCCAAAGTTGGTCACGTACAAATCCAAGTCGCCGTCGTTGTCCGTGTCGCCGACCGCGCAGCCCATGCCGTAGCCGGTGTCGCCGACGCCGGCGTACTCGGTTACATCGGCAAACGCGCCGTCGCCGCGATTGCGATAGAGCGCGTTTTGCGGCGCGGGGTCGTATTCGGTCCCGGGCACAGCGGCTCCGTTGAGTAAATAAATGTCGAGGCGGCCGTCGCCATCGTAATCAAAAAAGCCGCCGCCCGGGCCGACCGTTTCAATGACAAACTTCTGGCCATTCGCGCCGTTGACGTGGACGAAGCTGATACCCGCTTCTTCGGTGGCGTCGTGGAAATGGGGGTTGGCGTAGAGGGGGGCGGAGAAGAGCAGTAGAAGCAGGAGGAACTTGAACATTTGGTAGATGAGATGACTAGGGAAAGTGTTGGTAAAAATTGGTGAAATTGTTACTAAATTCGACTTTCAAATTTTAACACTCAATACCTTTTAAGATTTTGAATACCTCTTCTCTGGAAGCAAGTCCCGTCTTTTCTCCCTCTTTGATTGCATTCACCAGAGCAATATCTTCAAGATCGTCCAAAACTTCTTTCACGTCTTGGACGATCTTTCTCGCGAGCTCTTTCCTTTTTTTTGTACTCAGCAGCAGCTTGATATTTTCTGGGGTGGGGTCACACAGGTTTAGACTTTGATCGGCATATCGATACCAAGGATACCACTCGTTTTTTTCACCACTCAGATGCTTCAATCCCCTCTCGAGCATGGCGTACGATTTCTCTTTGGAACAACCAACCCCGAACCATATATAGCCTTTTTCCTCTCCAATTTCGAGCGAGCTAGCTTCACTCAACTGATAGTATCGGCGAACTATATTGCTTTTGTCTGTTGGAACAGATTTAAAAAGCTGTCTAAATTCGGGAATTTTCGATTCCAGCAATTCCAGCTCAGAGTTAATTTCGTTCCAGAGTTTCTCGTGCAGGTCTGACACTACTTCATTGCCAGCATGATGCAAGTGGCGGACGAGAACGAGGTTGTTGTCCGCCTCACAAAGTTTCTTCAAAGCGTCCATATATTTCCTCCTCAAGTTCGTATGTAAAGGCTCCGGTCGTCCAACCCCATGCCTTTCGTAAAGCGTGGCTGCTTTTGCCAATAGCAACTGATAACTATGGTAGTTCTCGCTCATGCCTCATCTCCTTGGGAATTGCCATTGAACCTAACGATGAGCCTCTTCAGCGTCAAAAGGCCCCAAACGGCCCAATGCCTCGGCAATGAGTTGGTAAGCCCGCTGTCGGATGGCGTCGGGAAAGTCGTGGCCGCAGTCGGGATGGACCACTTGCAGGGCCTCGCCAGCACCGTACAGATCGTACACCGATCGGGCGGTTTCGACCACCGCGGCGACGCTGCGCCAGCGGAAATTGGAGTCGCCCAAAGGCGCACAGATGAAGCAAGGGCGCGGTGCTAACGCGGCGATCATATCGTAGAAGTCAAAGGGAATATCCGCTAGGGCGTAGTCCTTCAAGCGCGGCATGTAGCGGTCGCTGGTCCAGCCCGCAATATCGCCGTCCATGTAATCCTGATAGGAATCGAGGCCGCAACTGGAGACGACGATGGCGATGCGCGGGTCGAAGACCGCGGTGTAGACCGAATTGTGGCCGCCCAGCGAGTGGCCGATAGAGGCAAAAGACTCCCCGGCGACAAAGGGCAGTTCGGCCAGCAGATCGAGGCCGCGCATATTGTCCCATATCGCCTTCATGGTTCCCGAATGGTAGCCGAGGCCGCGCCAGTCAGGGCGATAATCCGCTAGCAAGGGATAGGCCGGTGCCAAGGTGACAAAGCCAGCTTGGGCCAGTTCGCTGGCATACGCACGATTGGCGCGGCCGCCCAAACCGACGACCACCTTGTGGCCGATGCGGTCGTCCGTGGGATGGGGACAAAGCACGGCCGGAGCCGGAGATTGTAGAGCGGAGTGGGGAATCAGCAAATAAGCTGGCACTCGACAACCCGGCTCGGAGATGTAGGTAATGAGGCGGCGAGTGTAAGAGCCGCAGTCCACTTCCTCGTCGAGTTGAACGTCGAGCGGGCCGCGCTTTTCCGAACTAGGCAAAGGCCCCATGACTTGCTGCATGGCCTCTAAGAGATCGGGGCGTTGGGCTTCCCAAGCATTTCGAGAGGAAGGCGGGGCGGCGAGGCGCAGGCTGGAAAAGGCGGACATAAGCGGTCCTAGTCAGATAGCCGGAAAGGCGGATATTGGTCGGTTACATAGGATAAAAGCGTAGGCGACGACGCGCAGCGGCCAGCGACCGTAACCGGCGATCAGATCGAACAGGACGCGAGAGTTACGCCTACGTCATCAAAAGGGTCTAAGCGCGTCCGGCCACACCTCGGGCGCAACCGGTGGGCGCGGATGAGCAGCCGAAGGGGCTGCGCCCCAATAGCGCGCGCCGATAAAGCTAAAGGCCGCATACCACAGCAGCGCGACCAAGAGCAGCGCACCCACCGCCCAGCGGCCCGCGCCGGACGGACGGGTCGCTTCCGCGTCCGCAGGTGTCCGGCGGCTGCCCAAGAAGAGCGTCGTACCCGCCGCCCCATACGCGGCCGCACCGACCACCAGCGATGCACTCGCCCCCCACTCCATACCCAAAGCCACGGCTCCGACCGATCCAAGCACTGAGAAGAAACCGTTGACAGCCCACAGCCAAGGGACCAGCCCGGCGCACTGTGAACCACCCAAGCGCAGACAGGCCGGGAAACAGGTCCCCATCAGCATGCCGAGCGGCGCGACGAGAGCGAGTGTCAACCCGACGCGGCCGGCCAGCGGCCACGCCAACGCCCCAACGAGCGCGCTGTCGAGCAAGAACCCATAGAGATAGCAGGCAAGGCCGACGCCCGCGCCGACCAATCCCAACCCCCGCGGATGCGCGAGCGCACGGCACCATCCGCCCGCGAGGCTCCCGGCCCCGGTGCCCAGCAGCAACCCGAAGAGCGCGACCGCTAGCGTCAGGGTCGGATAGCCTAAGAACAGGCCAAAGCGCTGCAAGAGGTGGATCTCGACCATCATAAAGCCTGCACCCAATCCGGCGGCGAACAGCGCCCAAAGCAGCGGCGGCGACTCGGACGCGCTCGTCCAGCGCATATTCGGCACCCCAAGCGGCACCAACATCACCAGCACACATGCCGCCAACGCGCCGACCAACAGCCGGGCCAGCTTGGAATCCAGCCCGCGAGTAGCGTCGTAAAAAAAGGGCCGATCGTCAGTCGTCGGCGAGATGTCGAGTGCAGATGCGGCGACAAAGTCCGCCAATGTGGCCTCGCGCAACGCCGCCAGCGCGGGCTGTTCGCGTCTTCCGGGCGAGAAGTACGGGTCTAAACCCAACTCCTCCATGACCGCGTGCAGGCGCGCCAATTGCTCGGACGTATAGGGCTGCTGCTGGACCAGCAACAAGGGACGGTAGGCCTCTTGCCGCGTCGGGTCGCCGCGGGCACCATTGACGACGACGAGATGGTCGAGGACCGCACCCGGCTCGTGGCCGCGCTCTTCCCACAGGGCACCTAAAGTGGTGACCACGCGCAACATCAGCGCGTGATTGTGAACTACGAGAGCCAGCCGCCCCCCCTCAGCGAGGTGATCGAGATAAGCGGCAAATGCCTCGCGGGTGAACAGGTAATTTTCGGAGAGCGCGTACCCCACCAAATCGGCCGCCTCGGCATACACCAAGGGCAGGGCAATGAGATCGTAGCGCGTACCGGAACGCTCCAAATAGTTGCGGCCATCGCCGATGTGCAGTTCCACTCCCTCCAAGTCGTACAAATGGCCGTTGTACTCTCCGTATGAGCGGACCAGCGCGGCGATCTCTGGATTGATCTCTACGGCTTCGATATGCCGCCAGCCGGTCATCAGCGCGTAGAGCACATCGGCACCACCGCCCGGCCCGATGATCAGGGCGCGCTCGCGGGGCGAAAAGTAATAGGGGAAAAACGCGGCCTCGCGGCGCACGAAAAACAGCCGCCGGTAATCCCCGGCAAAGCGGAACATGTACGAGCCAGCCCCGCCATCTACATACAAGTTCAAGCCCGTGTCGCCCGTGCGATCTACTAGGTCGGTGCGTGCGTACGCGCTCCAGCGCGTGGCCTTCACTTCCCCTCGGTGACGCGCCGCGTCCAAGGCGCGAAACATGGGCTTGTCGGCCGCTTCAGCTAGCGCACTGAGATCGATGAGCTCGCGTTGTTGGGTACTGTAAACGACGAGCCCGGCCGCTAAACCAAGTGGGCAGCTCCATGCCCAGCCATGCAAAAAGAGAGCCGCGGCCGCCATAGCAAAGACGCTCGCGCCGAATAGAGCACCGACGCCACCCAGCCATTCAAGGGCCGGCACGACGTAGAGGATGCCGAGGGCTGCGCCGAGCAAGTCCCAAAAGTAGAGAACTTGACTTTGTTGGTAGCGCACTTGGAAGGCGAGGGCGAGAAATCCGCCAGCGGCGATGAAGGGGAGGCCGGCAATGCCGACCAGCAGCGGTAGCGGCAGGCGGGGAAATTGGGCTACGGAAAACGCACCGCAGATCATGCCGAAGCCGCAGCCGACCGCCCAATAGCCCAAGTGCCGGTGCAGCTGCTCCCCCCGCACGCGCAGTACCGCACTCAGCGCGGCCCCCAGCCCCAGGCCGCACACTGCCCCTGAGACTACGAGAAACGTGTAGTGATAGTGCTGCAAAAAGGAAAACAGCCGGACGAGGCCGATCTCATAGCCGATGACGGCCGCGGCCACCAGCCCCACGCCGAACTGCAGCCGCCGTTCAGCGCACACCTTGGGCCTCGCGCTGACGTAGCTTGGCGAGCATCTGCTGAGCCTTGCGATGTTCGGGGTCGGCTTCGACCGCTCGGGCAAACGCCGACATGGCGTGCATCTCCTCACCAGCCAACAGGTACGCGTTGCCTAAATTGTAATGGGCGCGGGCGTATTGCGGGGCGCGGCGCAGCACCTCTTGGTACGCGGCAATGGCCAGCCCTAAGGAGCGGCGGCGGAGGTAGATGTTGCCCAGATTGTTGCGGGCGTCGAGATGACCCGGTGCCACGGCCAAGGCCGCTTGGTACGCTTGACTCGCGGCCTCGTAGCGGCCCATCCGCGCATAGACCACCCCCAGCCTGTAGTACGCGTCCGCATCGTTGGGATTGAGCACCACGGCTGTCTTGTGGGCTAGCAGCTTTTGGTGCTCCTGCTGCAAGGAGTGGAAATAGTCGAGGAGCTTGCGGCCACGCCCGGCCGCGCCGCGCCGCAACAACGCTTGGCCCAAGTGATAGTACACTTCCGCGCGGTCCGGGTCCACCTCTAAGGCTCGCTGCAAAAGGGGTATAGCTTCTGAGTCCACGCCCTCCTGCAAGAGTAGGATGCCCAGCCGCCCCAAGAGCGCGGCGCTGTTCGGGGCGTGTTCCAGCCCCTGCTGCAAAGCGGCGCGAGCGGCATCCACATCCTCGCGCACCATCCAGATCTGGGCCGTCAGCTCGTGTGCCTCAGCTCGCGTAGGCTGCGCTTGTACCACGCTAGTGAGTTGCGCCAGCGCGTCTTCGTATTGCGCTTGGGCAAAGTAGATCCGCGCCAATTGCAACATGAGCTCCACTTCCTCGGGCAGGGCCGCGAAACCCCGACGCAAAACGGCTATGGCCGGGCCGTAATCAGTCTGCCGTGCATGCAAGCCGGCCAAGTTGAAATAGGCTTGGAGATAGCGCGGCGACAGGGCGATGGCGCGCTCGTAGAACGGCACGGCCGCGGCCAAACGCTGTTGGCGCAGGTGGATGTTGCCCAGCACGTAGTGCGGCTCGGCTAAGGTGCTGTCGAGCGCGATCGCCTGTCTGAGCACACCAACTGCTTGTTCTAGGGCCCCACGGTCGGCGTAGAGCTTCCCCAAGCCCACGTAGGCTTGGGCCGCACTCGCGTCGAGTTGTAAAGCGCGGCGATAAGCCGCCTCCGCCTCGTCGTACGCACGCTCGCGCACAAGCGCGGCAGCCAGTTCGATGTGGACATTGGCTACCTCCGGCTGGACGCGAGCCGCAGCGCGCAATTCGGACAAAGGAACTGCAGGCGGCAGCGGCGCACGCGTCTTTTCTGGCAGGACCAAAGGCGCTTCCCGCCAGAATTGCTCCAACTCCTCGGCATCGCGGCCTTGCGGCGCAGCCGGCGCGATGGCTGCGCGAGCGGCCTCTTGCGGTGCGCTCGCATCCGGTTCGACGACCCGCAGCACCTGCCCGGCGCGCACGCCCGTTAAAACTTGGCGAATGCCCGACGGCCATCTAAGCTCCACCTGCTCGGCCTCCTCGCTCGGCCCCAACCCAAAGAACATCCGCGCGTCGTTTTGCGACAAATAGCTCGCCGCATTGCGCTTTTCCGCCACCAGCGTCCGGCCATCCACGCGCACCACCACGCGAGCACCATAGCCATCGCGGTTGCTCGTCCGCCCTTCTAGCGCCAGCACCAAGTAGTGACCCGCTTGGCTGTCGTTGCGCCACAGCAGGGCGCGTTGCCCACTATTGAGTAAGAAAATATCCAAGTCGCCGTCGTTGTCGTAATCGGCCACGGCCGAGCCGCGCCCGACCAAATCCCGCGTCGGCGCGGCCACGCCGGAAATCGCACTCGCGTCGGCAAAGCGGCCTTGGCCATCGTTGAGATACAACTGATCGCTCTGCCCGTACGCAGCTTGTGGGTCAAACCGATCGATGTCTTCGTCGATGTGGCCATTGGCCACGTAGATATCCGGGTCGCCGTCGTTGTCGGCGTCGAGGAAGTTGATGCCAAAAGCCAGCCTGTCCAAGCTGTTGGCGGCTATACCTGCGGCCAGCGATTCATCGGCAAACATCCCGTCGCTCGCGTTGCGGTACAAGGTGTTACTCTCCCACTGGAAATTGGTCATCACCAAGTCGAGGCGACCATCGCCATCGCCGTCGGCCACATCCACGCCCATCGTTCCTTCGGGCTTGCCGCCAATGTTGTACGCCACGCCGGCTACGAGCCCCACTTCAGCGAAGCGACCGCCGTCGTTGCGCCAGAGAAAATTCGGCGTGGCGTCATTGCCCTGAAACAAGTCGGGATCGCCGTCGAGATCGTAGTCGAAAAACACGGCACCTAATTCGCGGCCTTCGTCCGTGCGCAGTCCGGCTTCTACTGTCACATCCACAAAGCGGCCACTATCGTTGCGCCAGAGCGCGTTCCGCTCGCCCGGGTATTCGGCAGGAGCCAAGTGTCGCCGCGGCCAGCGCAGTGTTCCCCCCTCACTCAGCTCGCCGCGTTCAAATTCGTAGCGCAAGTAGTTCGCCACGTACAGGTCTAAATCGCCATCGAGGTCGTAATCGGCAAACGACGATCCGGTGGACCACCGCTCGTCCGCCCCGATCCCGGCCGCGGCCGTCACATCCGCAAAGGCCCAAGCCAGCGCCGACCCTTCGTTGCGATAGAGCCGATTGCGGCCAAAGTTGGCGACGAACAGGTCGGCGTCCCCGTCGTTGTCATAGTCCCCCGCGGACGCGCCCATACCGTAGCCTGTGTCCGCCACCCCGAGGCTTGCGCCGACCTCGGCAAAGTGCCCGCCATCGTTGCGATACAGCGCGTTTTGCGGCGGCACCGCCGAGACGTAGCCGGGCAAATCCGCCCCATTGACCACGTACAAATCCATCCATCCGTCGCGGTTGTAATCGAAAAACGCCGCGCCCGAACCAATGGTCTCCACCCCGTATTTGCGCCCGGAGCGGCCGCTGGTATGTACGAAATCGATCCCTGCTTCGGCCGTTGCATCGACAAAGCGCACTACGGGGGGTGGATCGCTCGCCGTGCAGCCACATACTAAGAGGGCGATGCACGTTGAAAGTCTGATTGGAATAATCATTACTTTGATGCAGAATCGCTTGCTGCTTACAATAACCATTAGCACTTCGCAAATTTACACGGCACTCATATATTTGTTTGGAATAGATAAAAATTTTCCACTAGGAGGCCTTCTTGCTGCATCGTTTTCTCTCGCTATTCACCATTCCACTCGCCGCCTGCACCACTCCCGAACCTCCACCCAACCCCGATGTACTCGCCCGCGTCGGCGCCGTCACCATCACGCACGACCGCGTCGAGCGCGCTGCTGCGCGGCTCTTTCCCCAAAACGCTCCGAGCGACCTCCAGCACCAAGCCCTTGAACGGCTCATCGACATTGAGGTCTTGCTGTTGGCCGCCCGTCGAGACGGCTTGGAAGACGACTTCCAAGTCAAAAGCAAAGTCGCACAACGAGAACAAGAACTCATCCTCGACGAAATGTATCGTCGCGGTGTGGTCGCTGTCGCCGAGGACATAAGCCGCGACGAGGCCCGCCAGTACTTTGAGCAGCACCACATCGGCCAGCAGCGCCGCCTGAGCCGCATCCTCGCCAGCGGGCCAGCCGCCATCGACCAAGTGCTCGCCCGGCTGCGCGGCCCCGACAGCTTTGCCACAGTGGCGAGCGAACTCTCCGACGACGGCAACACCGCCCAGCAAGGAGGCGACCTCGGCTGGAAGAGTCGCCTCGACTTCAAAAACTACGTTCTGCGCCGCCAAATTTTCGGAGCCAAACCTGGCGAAATCGTCGGTCCCGTGCAGGAGCCCGACGGCTTCTCGGTCTTCGTGGTCACCGACGAGCGCGAAGTGCCCTTTGGGGAGATGGCCCCGGCCGTCATCAAGGCCATGCAGGAGCAGAAGCACACCATCGCCACTTTTGAATTCCTCGAAGGGCTAGCTAACCGCGCCGACATCGCGGAACGGCACGAGACCTTCAAACTGCTCTTGGCCCGGCTCAGCGAAGCTGGCGAAGAAATGCCTACGTTCAAAAAGGGAGAGACCCAGCTAGTACTGCTCGAACTCGACAGCGAGCCGTGGACGCTGAATAACTTCATGGCGGCCATGACCAGCGAGCGCAACCCGGCCGAGATCCGCGAATTAGACGACTTGCGCCGCTTCGCCCGTCGCCTCTATGCCCTCAAAGTCCTGCTGCCCCGCCACGCCCGCGACATAGGCATCCACGAGGCCGAGCGCGTCGCCAAAGGCATTGAAGCCACGCGCCGCCAAGCCCTTCTCGAGCGCATCCGCCAAATCAGAGTACTCGAAACGATCAACCCGTCCAAAGACGAAATACGCGCGTACTACGAGGCCCACGAGGACCTCTACGTGCGCGAGGAGCGGATCTCGATTCTCGAAATCCTCGTCGATACCCGCGCACAGGCCGACTCGCTGTTGGCCGCCATCGAACGCGGCGGCGACCTCGGCGAGCTAGCCCGCCGCTACTCGCGGCGCAGCACCCGCATCCGCCGCGCCGAAGGGCGCATCCAGCTTTTGCGTCCCGACAAGTACGGCAATTTAGGTTGGGAAGCCCAAAACGCCGAGGCCGGCCAGATCGTCGGTCCGGTCAAGACCGCGCAGGGCTTTACGGTTTTCAAGGTGCTCAACAAAGTGCCCAGTCGCCAGCAGAGCTTGGACGAGGTCTGGGGCCGAGTGCGTTCTCACGTGCTTCGAGATCTAACCCAAGAGCGCTTTGATACGTTGCTGGTCAAACTCAAAAATCAGTACGCCGACCAGATTCACATCTACGAGGACCGCTTGCGCCAAGGGAATTCTTAGTAAAGATCACCCTCGCCAAACCGCATCTTCCCTTTTGAAGCCTCGCCAAAGTACTGCTCCACCTTCTCCCGCGAGCGCGGAAAGTACCGACTCAACTCTTCCACTACCGATTGCACTTTCTCCACATCCTCTCCCATATCTAGCAAGAGCCGCGCGTACAAAAAGAGTAACTGCAAGTTGCGCCGATCCACTTCCATCGCCTGCTCTAGATGCGCCCGGGCCTCTTCCAATCGCCCCTCTTCGGCTAGGGCAGTCCCCATCAGCAGATTGGCTTCGGCTCCCTCTGGGTACAGCTCCAGCAGCACCTTTGCTAGCTCTTGCAAGGACGAGCCTTTGAGCTGCGGCTGCCCCCGGGCGTACATACGTTCCAAAAGGTGCCCGTACTCGGCCGTGCGCTGCCGTTCAAAAAAGGCTAGTACAACACCGACAGCCGCGACGACCAAGAGCAACTTGAGCGAGCGCAAGTATCGCATCTAAATTTCCTTTTCGTACCCTTCCACAACCTCAAAATACGAAAATCATACCCAAATGCTCCGTCGATAAAGACCCAGAGTGCAGAAGCGGAGAACTCGCCCAGCACTAGACCCAACAAGAAAGGTCTCATCGTCCGGTAAAGCTACAGCCCATGCCGCAACTGGTATCGGCCTTCGACGAAGCGGCCGTCTGTGCGGTTGCGGTAGGGCGCGTTGCGAGGCGGCTGAGGCGATGTATGACCGGGCAGGTCGGCTCCGTTGACGGCGTAGAGATCGATAGGCCCGTCGCCGTTTTAAAAAAAGCGGCGTCCGAGCCGAGGGCTTCCACCCCGTACTTCCGCCCTGAAAAACCGCTAATATGCCTAAAGTGAATACCAGCGCGGTTACAGCGGTGAAGCGAATTGTCGGTGCCGACCGCTCTTGTAGGCGCAAGGGCGGATCGATGGCTGGGGAATCAAGCTCTCGGCCGCATCCCCGCAGCAGCAGGATGGCGGCCAGTGCCTCAAAGGTAAAAACCTGTCGGTCCACTTCAGCGCACGAGGGTCATCCTCGCTAGGTAGCGCGCATTACCCATCTGTGCCGAGATGAGATACACGCCGCTGGCGGCCGCTCGCCCATCCTCGTCGCGCCCATCCCACGCTAGCTGATAGACGCCGGCTGGCCGGTAGCCCCTAAACAGCCGCCGCACCGCCTGACCCAAAATGTTGTACACCTCGATATCAACTTCGCCGGCCTCCGGCAGTGCCACTGAGATCGAAGTTGAGGCGTTGAAGGGGTTGGGAAAATTGAACACCCGCACGGCCACAGGTCGAGCCGCTGGCGCAGGAACCGGGATCACGAGACCCGCCTCGGCAGCCAATTCCAACCCCGCCGGCGTCAGCCCGCTGGGCACTCGCGCTGGCACGTGAACCGCTATCGTCGAATCGGTCAGAGCGTGCATGAAAGCCAACAGGTCTTGCTTCTCCTCAGCACTCAGGTTTAGCGGCACCAGTTCGGGATCGATATTCTCGGCGGGGATGGCGGCTTCGTCGCCGCCGCCGCGGTCGTAGAACTCGATGACATCCTCTAGAGTCGCAAGAGCGCCGTCGTGCATGTAGGGGGCCGTCTGCGCGATTTGGCGCAGCCCAACGACGCGGAAGGCGCCAATGTCGCTGCGGTTGCCCGAATTGAGAAAGCGACCTTCATCGCGGCCCGTCGGACGTGGCGTGCCGGTATTAGTTGTCGCCGATGCCCGGCCCGGTCCGATCTGCTCGACCCCTTGAACTCGGAAGCTCGAATCGGTGAAAAGTGGGCCGCTGTGACAGTTGACGCAGCGACCCTTAGTATGAAAGAGTTCGAGCCCGCGCTTTTGCGCCGGCGTCAGGGCCTCGTCGTCGCCAGCCACATAAGCGTCATACGCGGTGTTGATGGTATTCTGCTCGCGCTCAAATGCGGCGATGGCCCGGCCGAAGGTCGAGCGCGTAATGACCGACTGCAAGGGCGTCGGGTCGTGCGCACAGCCAAGACGCGGTAACTGCCGGGCCACGGAGTCGGCTTCGGCCGGGAAGGCTTGCTCAAAGAGTGCGACGTATTCGGGGATCCCCCGCAGCCGCGCCAACACGCTGTCAACGGCCATCTCGCGCTCATAGGCATCGCCACGCAATTCCACGCGCACGATGAGCGGCCGCAGCGCTTGGGCCTCTAAACCGCGATCCTTGCCGTCCCACAGCATGAAGCCCTTGGTCGAAGGCTGCCCGGACTCATCGCCGTTATAGCCGATATTAAAGAGCGTCATAGTGTGCCGTGGCTCGGTGATAATGGTGTCGCCGGTAATTGCCGAAACCCCGGGCACACGCCCCGGCCCCAAGCCTTGGCCCCCAACGCCCACTGCGAGCGGTAGGCCGTCGGCCATGCCAAAAGTCGGCAGGTGGCAGGTGCCGCAGGCCGTGTTCTTTTCTCCGCTGAGAATGGGATCAAAGAACAGCAAGCGGCCCAGCTCGACGCGATTGAGGTTGTAGGGGTTGTTCTCGGGATAGGGCACCGGCGGCAGCGGCTGGAGGCCAAAGCGCTGCCGCAGGTCGTTTTCCTGCCCTAATGAGCTGGCAGCACTGGAGAGCAAGGCCAGCGCGGCAGTAATGACGAGAGGTCTCAGTTTATTCATTGTATCCCCCTTTGGGCCAAGCCAGCGGGACGCTCTTTGTCGCGCCCCACGTGGTGCGGCGCAGCACCGTACCCGTGACTATACTGGCGCTGGCGGCGCAGCGAAACCCAACGTCCGGGCCTTTGAAATCAGGGGCGTCCCGCGCTCGGTATGTGGGCCGCACGTGGCTGGCGTCCACCGCGTACGAGCCGCCGCGCACGGCCTTGACGACGCCCTCATCCGGCCCTTGGGGATTGATATCTGGGCCAACGGCGTAGTAACTCGGATAGTACCAGTCGTTGGTCCATTCAAAAACATTGCCCACCATGTCGTAGGCTCCAAAGGGGCTAGAACCGTCTCGCGTTTGGTAGCCGTCCCTATTGGAGCCGTCGAAAAAGCCGACTGGGTTGGTGCTAAGGATGGCCCCGAAGCCGCGCTCAAATGGATCGTTGCTCTGGAAGTAATTGGCGCGAAAGGCATCGAGGCCGTCGCCCCAAGGATACTTGCGACCGTCGTCGCAGCGAGCGGCGCGCTCCCACTCGGCTTCTGTGGGCAATCGCTTGCCGGCCCACTGGCAAAAGGCCGCGGCGTCGTACCACGTCACCAACGTAATGGGGTGGATTTGCCGTGCGGCCGTATTCTGCAAGGTCCACTCCGGGATCAGCGCACCCGTGTCGCGCTGGTACTCTCCCCATTGCGCCACCGTAACCTCGTATTTGTCAATCAGGTACGCGTCGAGGTAAATCTCGCGCACGGGCTGCTCGTCAAAGGCTTCGCCTTCCATGCCCCGGGGGAAAAACCCGGCCGGTACTAGAACCATGGTGGTGGCCCAACCCGTGGGCAGGCTGACGGTCCGTTCGACTTTCTCGTGCTGGGCGCAAACCGGCAGGGCGATCAGCGCGCAGAGGGCAATTCGACCGATCATATTGGACATTCTCCAGAAAGGACTCGGTGTGGGCTTTCAGAAAGTAAGATATAAATAGAGCAGAAATTCCGCTCCAGCCCGCAGGCAACCCATTGGCCTTGTTCCGTGGCGCGGGTATTTTTAGTATTAAACGTTATTAAAAATAATAAGCTATCGCGACGTTCATCCTCTGCGATATGTGCGCGAAAGAAGGCACTTACTTATGAATTTTCGCACGGCCCTCGCTGTCGTCTTGGTCTTGGGCAGTAGCTATCCCCTATCAGCCGACCAGATACGCTACGACTCGGTACGCGATTGGCGTGGCTGGAATCTGCCCCTAGGTGCGGTAGAATTGACGCCGGTGGGCATGATCCAGCCAACCCGGTTTGAGAAGGGGATCGACGCCGTGCGCAATTTGAGCGAATTCGGCGGCGGCATTCGCAACGCGGGTTCCAACCTCAATACCGCTCATTTGGCCATTGACGGCAATCCCGCGACCGGCTGGGCTCCTGACCCGCAGGCCGCCCCGGACGAGTGGGTTATCGAGATCGACTTGGGCCGCGCAGTCTCGGCCAAAAGCGTCACTTTGGTATTCGCCGCGGAGGCTCCGCCCTTTGAACTTTTCGACCTCCTGCTTTCGACCGGCGAACCAGAAACCGACTTTATCGCCGCACCCATTGAAGGCTCTCTAGTCTATCGCACCAAGGAGCGCTTCAAGGAAAACAGCCGCCATCGGGTGACGTACCAAATAGAGCAAATCGACGAAGAGCCGATCCAATTCATCCGCTTCGAGCCGCTGCTCCTAGTACCTGATGCCCTTCTCGCCGAGATCAAGGTCGAGACCATCGGCGACAACATCGCCCTCGGGCTGTTGGAGCGCGGCGGGAGCGTTGATATCAACATCAATCTCTCCAGTAACGACTCGCAGCCCTTGGGAAAGGCGAAAGCGCTCTTTGACGGCAACTTGTACGAGCGCTGGCGTGCTGGCACGGCCTCTAGGGCCCTCACCGACATCCTCGCCCATATCGTCCTCGACTTGGGAGCGGTCTATTGGGTCGATCAAACGCGGATTATCGGTGGCGTAGTGGTGCGCTCCGGGTTTGGCGGTGGCATCACCACCCGCCACTATGTTTCGCGCCGACGCTGGGACTTCCGCTTCTACGAGTTTATGACCTCGGACGGCTCGCTGTCGCCCGACGGCACTCGCCTGTGGACCAAGCACTTTTCCGGTGCCTCACCAGGGAGTCAGACCTCCAAGGGCCTAGTCGATCACCACTTCGACCTGCTGCCGACGCGCTTTGTCCGCATCTTCTGGAAGTACTGGGACACCAGTTGCTATTCCTTGCAACGGCTCGGCGAGGTGGGCGGGACCAGCAGAATCCCCGGCTGCGGAGCGGGTGGGACCACCGACGAGATTCAGATTTTCGGCGCGGGTTTTCCGTCGGAGGTCGGCTTTCGCTCGCCCTTGATCGATTTGGGCTCAGGCAAGAACCTCAACTCCATAGAGTGGAGCGGCGACGAGCCACTCGGTACGCGCATCGAGATTCGCACCCGCACCGGCAACGAGATTTTGGAAACCTATACTTACCATGACAAAAACGGCAAGGCAGTCTCCGAGCGGAAGTACAACAAGCTCATTCCCAGCTTCAAAGGCCCGATCGACACCACCCTCACCGCGGGCGGCGATTGGAGTGCGTGGAGCCGCATTTACAGCTTCTCGGGCGAGGCTTTTCTCTCGCCTTCGCCGCGGCGCTACCTCGAAATCGACGTGCGCATGACCTCGAATTCGCCGACTGTGGGAGCATCTCTCGACCACTTGGCCGTCAATTTCACCCAACCCCTTGCCGGCCGCGTACTCGGCGAAATTTCTCCTCAGCAGGCCCTGCCGGGGATGCTGACGGATTTTACTTATTACTTGCGGCCCCAAAACACCAGCGGATTCGACCGCCTCGCCGTCGAGTCGGACACACCGGTGCAATTTACGAGCGTCGCGCACAACGGCTCCGCACTCGACGCGCAGATCGACACCACCACAAGCGGTTTCCTCGTCCAGCTACCCAACCGCATCCGCACCGACCAACTCATTGAGCTAAAATTCCAATCTTCCGTATTTAGGCAATCGACGAGCTTTGACGTCTTTTTGCAGGACAGCGACCAAGACAAGAGTGTGCGGCAACGCGTGGATCCGGGCGACGCCACCGACTTGGTCGAGAGCAATACCAACATCGTCAGCTTGCCGATTTCTCAAGAGTTGCTCGCCAATATGTCCTTCTCGTCCAAGGCGATTACCCCCAACGGCGATGGGGTCAACGACGAACTGAAGCTGGAGATCGCGCTGGTCAATGTGCTAGCGCCGCGTCCCTTGCGTCTGCGCCTGTACGACCTTGCCGGCCGCCTAGTGTACGACCGCGGCGAAGACAGCCTCGCCGGCCATCGCAAGCTCATTTGGGATGGCCGCGACAGCCACGGAGATCGCGTGGCCCCAGGCTTGTACGTGCTCGAAGTTCTCGTCGAGGGCGACGCTGGCGACGAGAAAGCGCAAGCTCTTATTTCCGTAGCCTATTAGGTAGGAGATTCGCGGGGAAAAAAATGTTGACAGATAAGCTCATATTTATTTTTTTACCCGCCTATATATGGAAAAAATATCCCGAAAAATCGCCGAGGAAAGGAGGTACGAAGTCCCAACCGATGCACTGATGCACTTTTAGCAGCTTCGTAATTCCGCCCGCTAAAGCCCTGCGGCGGATCGTTTTTTCTTTTCCTAACCAATTATAATAACTATCGAGGAGGATTCAATAATGCGCAAAGTCCTAGCTTTGACCCTAGGCGCGTTGCTCGTCGCTGGTGCTGCCGTCGCGCAGGAGCCGGCTGAAGTACCACTCTTTTTTGCCGTGGGCATCCCCAGTAACGCCCTGCCCACCATCGATGGCGATAATTCCGATTGGGCTTGGGTTGATCCCAGCTTTGAGGTCACCATTGAAGACATGAATCCGCTGACCGGCGGTGCCGACGATGCCGACGATCTGTTCATCGACCTGATCATTGGTTGGAGCGATGCCAACAACCGCGTTCACGCCATGATCCACGTCCACGATGACTTCCTGATCGTCGATAAGAACCCTGCCTGCACTTTCCGCGATGACAACTGCGAAGTGCATTTCGATCCCGACAACCAAGGTGGCGGCCCGTACTCGGCCCCCAACGACCAAGACTTACAGCCGGCCTACCAGATGTGCCTGAGCTTCTCCGAGCAGTACTCACGCGTCCAAATGTACAATGGTGCATTGGGCAATTTCGAGCAGAACGCCCTGGACTTCTGGTGGACTCACACCGACTTTGTCGACGCTGGTCACGTCAACCAAGGCCAAGAGTACTACTACGAGTTCAGCGCCGAGTTAATGGACCCAATCTCGATCAGCGGCGGCCCGGATGCCAGCACGGTTTGGACGCTCGCGGCCGAGCAGACCATCGGCATGTCGATCTCGGTTGACGATGCCGACGAAGGGCTCAACGCCAACGGCAACGATCCGCTTTCTGAAGATTGCTGCGAGAATGGTTTCTTCTGGCAGGCTCAGTACAGCATGGCTGAGCAGTTTATGAACAGCGGCGGCATGCCCGACATCTTCCTGACGCCGATCGAAGCGGTGGACACGGCGGTCGAGGCAAGCTCTTGGGGTCAGATCAAGTCGCTGGTAGGCGAAGAGCTATAAACCGACTTTAGCAGTCTTCGTCTTACAGTAAAGTTCACAAGGGGAGGGGAATTGATTCCCCTCCCCTTATTCTGTTTATCCTGTTTATCGGGACAAGAGGCAACCGCGCTATGTTCAAATGGCGATTTAGGCTGTTGATCTGCATTCTGTTGGGCACTAGAGCGGCTAGTGCCGTAGAAGTGTGGACCGCGGGCGGCTCCGGCTTTACATGGGACGATGTTGGCGAGTTGACCGGACTCACCACCGACGCATCCATCCTGCTCCCGGCCGTGGTGGATTCGACCACCAATGCCGTCGAAAACCTCACCCTGACGCGGCGGGGTGGCGACATCTCCTCACCGCAGTCGCGCGAAAACCTGACCGGCCTGCTCACCGACGGCAATGCCGAGACCTTCTGGCGCGTCACCCGCGAGCGACGCCCCGATGGCACCTCCATGGTCATCGACTTAGGTGCGATCCTGCCGATCAACCGCATTCGCTTTCAGGGCAACCCCGATATCTTCCTTCGCGCCTATGAGCTTTTTGTTCACGACGGCAATCCCGCGCAACTCCGCGAAGACCGTCCGATCGCCTTCATCAACCAAGTCAGTGCCAATCTCGAACAGAGCGAATCGGATATTGACGCGCGCATTCCCCTCCAGTTCGTGCGCTTCATTCGCCTGATTAGCCGCTCGGGTCAGGAGTTCATCATCGAGGAAGTCGAGGTCTTTGGCGATGGCTTCGCGCCCACCGGCAGTTATCTCTCCGAAGTCATCGATCTCGGCGAGGCGGCCAACTTCGGCCAACTTCGCTTGCAGGCCCGCTTCGACCCTTTGACCAACGTGGTATTGCAGACGCGCACGGGCTCGGTGCCCGACCCCAAAATTTACTATCGCAAAACCGAGGTCTTTGAGGGCGAGGATCGACAGGAAGAACCCATTTTGCCGATCGGCTCGCCCGAGGCGGCCGACGAGTACGACGATCTGACCTCGTCCGACAAAGGCGCGATCATCGACAACATCGACGAGTGGAGTCCTTGGTCGGCCCCTTATGAGGATTTCTTTGGCGATCTACTATCCCCAGGCAACCTTCGCTATGTCCAGTTCCGCCTGTTGTTTTCGTCCGAGGACGCACGTCAGTCGGCTTTTGTCGATTCGCTCTCCTTTGACTACTCGATCCCGACGCTGGCCGAAGAGCTGACGGCCGAAGTCTCTCCAGCGACGGTCACCCTCGGCGAGAGCAATACCTTCTCCTACTACATCCGCTCGACTTTCGGCCCGGCCAACGACGGATTCGACCGCGTAGAGATCAGAACGCCTTTTAAGGCGGAGGTAAACAGCGTCGAGATAGACGGGATTCCCGTATCCTTTACAGAGGAGGACGCGCAGGACGAGAGCAGACTGGCCATTCAACTGACCGACGACCGAGTTACCGAATCGGGCCAGCTTTTGCACATCCGCTTCGAGGCCATGGTGACCGTCTATGGCACCACTTTTTTTGCCAAGGTTTTCGATAGTCAGACTGGCGAACTCGGTCAAGACGTGGTAGCCGGAGACGCCACCCCCGAAGCCCAAGCCGATCGCCTGTCCATCCAAGGCGCGTTGCGCCAAGAGCTCGTCCTCGAATTGCAGGCCGATCCTCCGATATTCAGCCCCAACGGCGATGGGGTCAACGACCAGCTACAGGTGTCCTATATCTTGCTACGCGCCCTCTCGCAGGTGCCCGCCGACCTAATTGTGTACGATCTCGCGGGCCGCCCAGTGCGGCACTTGCAAAAAAGCGGCGCATTCAATGGGCCGCAGCAAGCGACTTGGGACGGCTCAGACGAGAGCGGTTCTATCGCGCCCCCCGGGCTCTACATCCTGCGGCTTTCCATTGACACGGATACCGGCTCTGAAGACCGGTCGCTGCTGGTCGGGCTAGCGTACTGAGAACGCGGCCCGCAGCTAGCCCGCTATGGCATGTCGATTTTAGGACGACAGCTATGACCATCACTCGCTCACTAGGCATCATTACAGCGTTAAGCAGTTTCGCCTTTGGCGAGCGCGTTTCGTTTGACTCCCGCTCGGCTTGGCAGGATTGGGCGCACCCGATTGGCTCTGTAGAACTACAAGCGACCGGCCGCATCGAGCCCGTGCCCGTGCGCAAAAACATCGACGCCGTGCGCAATGCCGAGCACTTTGGCGGCGGCATCCGCAGCGTTGGCAGCAACGCCCGCGACGCGGGCCACATCATGGATGGCGACCCGGCGACAAGTTGGTCGGCCGACCCGGCCGACGGCATTGAAAATGCCTATATCGAGCTCGACTTGGGCCGCTTGGTGACGGCCTCCGAAATCGTCATTACTTTCGACAAATCCGCGCCGCCCTTTGAGTTTTTCACCATCCTGCTGTCGAGCGGCGAGAAGTTCTTTACCAACGCCTTGGTGCCCGTGGAAGGCACCTTGGGCTACGGCCTGTCCAAGGGTGTTGGCTTCAATGAGAGCCACGAGCTCGTCCTCGACCCCCGCCAGCGCACCTTGGGCTTGAGCGCATCCGGCTCGGACGACATTGGCGGCGGCTTTGTCGATGGCACCGTCCGCGAGTTCAAGGAATCCTCGGGCCTAATCCGCATCATTCGCATCGAGCTGTCCAAGTTCGTCGAGGGCGCTGGCCTAGCCGAGATTTCGGTCTCCACTATCGGCGACAACATCTCTCTCGGGATCATTGAGCGCGGCGGCAACATCGAACTCATCACCGATTTGCAGGCCGTGCTCTCCGGCGGCGAGAACATGGTCGACGGCGATATTGTCACCAACTGGGGCATGCAGACTTACCACCAGACCCAGACCGGCTTCGACATCTTCAATCGCATCATTTTCGATCTAGGAGCCCATTACTGGATTGACCAGATCCGCATCATCGGCGAACCGGCCGGTGCTCCATCGCGGATTCGCAGCCGCTACGCCAACTTCTTCTGGTACCAGCTCCTCGCTTCCGACGGCTCGATCGCCCCGGACGGCACCCTGAATTTCCACGAGATCGCCTTTGTCGACGACAGCCCGCTAAACGAGACGACTATCCGCAACTTCGACCATCAATTCGATTTGCAGAAAATTCGCTACATCAAGCAGTATTTCCCCTCCTCACGCCACGGCGGCCAGCGCACCGGGACCCATGGCTCCTACCGCCTCTTCGCCCTGATTAGCGAGTTCCAGATCTACGGCGAGGGTTTTCCAGCCGAGTTGCAACTAAGCTCGCCGATCCTCGACCTCGGCGAAGCCAAGGCCCTGACCTCGGTTGAATGGGACGCCGATATTCCGCCCAGCACGCGCATTGAACTGCGCAGCCGCACCGGCAATGAAGTCGTCGAGAATATTCACTATTTCGACAAGAAGGGCAAAGAGATCACCGAGCGGAAATACAACAAGACGCCCAAGAGCCTGCGCGGGCCGACCAAAACCACGATTTCCGTCGGCTCGGACTGGAGCGTCTGGAGCGATCCTTATGTGACTTCGGGCGCACTCTTTAGCTCGCCCTCGCCGCGCCGCTATGTCCAGCTCGACCTGCGCCTTATTTCGGACGACCCCAAGGCCGCACCGTCGATCAATGCCCTGCACTTGAACGTGGAAAACCCCATTGCCCTCGAAACCCGCGCCGAGGTCTTCCCCAGCCAAGTCGAACCGGGCGTCAAAAAGGACTTTACATACTTTGTCCTGCCGATCTTTGGCGGGCGCTCGCAGGGCTTTGACCGCCTGACCATGGCCGCGTCCGTGCCCGTCAATTTCACCAGCCTGAAGTTGGGGGATGAGCCGGTGGAGGAGTTCGCAATTACTCCGGTCGCCGAGGGCTTTGTCGTCGATCTACCAGCCACAGTCCGCCGCTCGGAGATAATCGAACTCTCGTTCAGCAGTACCATTTACCAAAATCAGACGCGCTTTGACCTCTTCCTCGGCAACAGCAACCTCGGCACCGACGTGCGCCAACTCGTTGACCAAGGCGACGTCAAAGCCAATGTGCCGAGCGAATCCGTCTCGGTGCAACTGCCGGTCAACGACCTGCTGCTAGCTAACGTCGCCCTCTCGACGCTCGTGCTGACGCCCAATGGCGATGGGGTCGGCGACGAGTTGACCATTGAATTCGACGCACTCAAGCTGGTGACGCCGCGGCCAATCCGGGTCTACATCTACGATTTGGCCGGCCGCAACGTGCGCGCCCTCGACAGCGGCGATGGGCTGGCTCGGCGCTACCGCTTCACTTGGGATGGCCGCGACGGCACCGGTGCGCTCGTGAGTCCAGGGACCTATCTAGTGCAAATCGAGATTGCCGGCGACTCCCAGACCGAGACGGTGCAGCGAATCGTGCCGGTAGCCTACTGAAGGAGCCTACTTTTGCCACCTTACAGCAAAAAGGAACAGCGATGACCCGTGCCGCACTCGCATTAGCTCTCCTAGCGATGGGATACAGCACTCCGGCCGCGGCCGCGGAACGGCTCAAAATAGGCGGCGATGGACTGGAGTGGGAAGGCAACTCGCTCATATTCAAGGCACTTGAAGTCACCGAAGATAGGGGCCTATCGCCGCTGGAGGCCGACCCCGAGGAAAATATCCTGCCGCGCATCAAGGAACTCGATGGCAGCGCAACCACCTCGGTGAGCACGGCTGCGGCGCGCTCCAACCAGATACTCAACGAACTCATTGACGGCTCCCACACCACGGGTTGGCGCGTGTACACCAACCCCAATGGTGCCGAACTCGAAGTCGATATGGGTGCCATCTTTGTCCTCCATCGCCTCTATTTTCGCCGCGGCGTCCTCAACGACGACGAGCGCTCGCTGCGTGGCTACGAGTTCTACGCCAACGATGGCGACCCGCTCAACTTCGTTGGCGGCAATCCCGTGTACGCGCTCATAGCACAAGACCGCTCGCACGGCCAGCCCGAGCTGGATCTGAGCTTTCCGCCGACTAAGGTGCGCTCTTTTAGGCTGCGCAGTACGGGCGAACGAGGCTTTCAGATGGGCGACCTTGAAGTTTTTGGCGTTGGCGTCACGCCCTTTGCCCAGTACATATCCAAGGTGATTGACCTAGGTGAAGCGGCCAACTTCGGTCCGGTCGATGTGTACAGCCGCATCGACAGTATCGCTCAAGCCCAGTTCAGCACCAAGACCGGTTTTGTCGCTACGGACTCGCTCTACTTCCGCCAGACGGGCATTCCCGGGGAAGTGGAGGAAGTGGCACTAGCGGATTTCGACCGCACACTCGATCCATCATACGCCGGCGTCGTCCTCGAAAACGACCGCGATTGGAGTGCGTGGTCCCCGCCCTACGCCGAGCTACTCGAATCGACGATCAATTCGCCGGACAACCGGCGCTACCTCCAGTTCCAATTCAAGCTGCTGTCGAGTAGCTTGCAGCACAAAGCCATCATCGACTCAGTGGTCTTCAACTACACGGTGCCGTCCCTCGCCGACTCGGTCATCGCCGAAATCAGTCCGGCCACGGCCACCCTCGGGCGCGAGAACGAATTTACCTATCACCTGCGCTCGGTCGTCTCGAGCGGCAACCGAGGCTTTGACACCGTGATCATCCACACTCCGTTTGCGGCCCGCGCCACGGGCGTGCGCGTCGATGGTGTGGAGGTTGACAACTTTACCACGGCGTCCGATTTGGGCCGCTTGCAGGTGAGCTTTCCCGACCAACGCATCACCCGTAGCGGCCAAGAAGTCGCCGTGCGCTTTGCCAGTTTGGTCACCGTCTCCGGCACGGAATTTCGCGGCGAGGTCGCCGACAGCCAATCCGACGCGTTTCCGCAGCGAGTCGCTTTCGGCGATGCGGCCGAAGAAGCCACCGACAACACGCTCGTCGTCAGTGCCCGCATCGACGACGAGCTTTTTACCGGCGTTGTGTTCTCATCCGCGGTAATCACGCCCAATGGCGACGGCATCAACGACCGTATCACCCTCGACTACATTCTGCTCAAGGCGACCCACGAGGTCGAAGTCGAGGTCGTCGTGTACGACTTGAGCGGCCGGCCAGTGCATCGCCTCTACCAAGCCCGCGACCGCTCCGGCCCCAACCAAGTTCGTTGGGATGGCCGCGATGCCGGCGGCGTGGTGCCGCCGGGCATGTACTTGCTCCGCCTCAAGGCCGCTACCGACGCTGGCATCGCCACACAGATGCGGAGTATTGCCGTAGTGTACTGACCTACATGGGCCGGGCCATCTCGGCCGCCGATCTTTTCACTGCGCGGCTAGCCGCGCCAAGCACAAGTGAACGCCTAAGGGAGGGTTGTTATGCACAAAGTTATGTTCTGGGGGGTTGCCCTGCTGGTCCTAGTTGTTGCAGCGTCCAGCGTCCGAGCGGCAACCCCGGGGCGCGAGCGCGGTGCCACCTCGCAAGTTAGGATCGATGGCTTCGACCCATTGGTCCCGACCCTGCGCAAGTGGTACGTGCCCCAAGACCTCTACTACATCTACCACTGGGGAGGCTACAAGTACACCAACTACGCCAAGGAACCGTTTCAGCGCTATGTCAACACGCAGTTAGAAGGCACGGGCCAGTACGACATCTTCGGCAACTGGATCACCCGGGGCTGGCGCATTTACGAGTGGCGTCAACAGCAGCCACTGGCCTTTGGCAGCTCGGTCTTCAAAGATAGCCGCTTTGGCTCTTGGTTCCAAAACCTACTGGTGGCCGCCGACTCCAAGGGCCAGTACTACTCTGCTCTGACCGTCGGCGATTACATCCGCACGACCCTGACCCCGCTGACCTTCAGTCGCTCGCGCTTCAACGGCGTCCAATGGGACTTTGCGTCCGACAAATACGAGGCCACCGTGCTGCTGTCGCGCGTCAATGAGCCGGTGCGGTTGGCACAGGGGGGGAACCGAGTGCAAGACACGGACTTCACCAACTTCATCGGCCTGCGCGGCACTGCCCAAGTCGGCGACTTCATGGGCTTAGGAGTCACGTATGTCAATACTAATTTCGGCTCGGCGAGCAGCAATTTCTCGGAAAATTCGCGCGCTGGCTTGCTGACCAGCAGCCAGAATTCAGGCAACGTCACCGAAATCGTCATCCGCATCTCTGACGACTCGCCCGGCGACGGCTCCGGCGCTTTGTTCTTTTCGGCGCAGATGATCGTCGATGGCCAAGAGACCTCGGTCAATCCTACTATTGAGGGGGGCCGCCAGCGCGAGGGCTTTCTCGAAGCCCTCGAAGAGGCACCGATCCTCCTCCGCTACCGAGTGCCCGATCCGTTGGTGGTACAAAAGGTCAGCTACGCCATGGTGCTCTCCAACGACTACCGAGTGGAGATAACCTCCAACTTGCAGACTAATATCAACGGCCAGCCCATCTTCTTGCCGGTCACTCGCTCAGAAGGCAATGTGCGCGACAACACCAACCAGCGCGTCGTCCGCTTTGACTACGGCCTGCCCTCGGCCAACCAAATCGCCAGCGTCGATTTGACCATTGAGGATATATGGGGCTTGGAGGTGCGCGGCGAATTCGCACGCAACACCCAGTTTCAGCGCTATCCCAACATCAACATCCAGAAACTGAGCAACCTCAAAAAGAGCAGCCGCACGGCCGATGCTTGGTTCGTCAACGCCACGCGCCGCACCGGCCGCTACTTTGGCTACGGCGAGGTGTTCAGCATGGATTACGGGTACACCACGCGCGGGTACATCACCGACCAAAACGATGTCGTGGATTACGAAAACCAGCGCCAGAACTGGTTCGAGTACATCGACGATAACGACGATCAAGACCAACTCGTGGATTGGCCGCGCTTTGGCGATCCGGGCGGCGGCGACAACGCCGTCTTCCCCGGCCTCGACGAAAACAACGACCTGCTCTCGGACTTCAACGAAAACTCCAACCTCACCCCGGACTACGAAGAGCCATTCTTGCGCCACTATATCGACCCACCTGACTTCCTCTTCGGCGTCGATATGAACCACAATACCGTAGTGGATCGCTTTGAAAACGACGACGAGGCCGACTATCCCTACCGCAAGGGGCATCGCGGCTGGAACGCATACGGGGGGGCCGAGATTTACCCCGGGGTTAATCTCACCGTAGGCCGCAATCGCGAGTGGCTGATCGCCGGCCAAGAGCGGTCAACAGCCATATACGCATTGCTCAGCGCGGTGCGCGACATCTCTGGGATGGGCAAGTTTGAAATCTTCCACATGCTCAAGTCCGTTGAGGACAACATCGCCGACAACCTGCTGCAATGGGTGCAGCGCCCTGGCTCCATTGGCGGCTTGCAACCTTTTGACGACCCCCTAATCACCGGCAACACCATCGTCAATCAGAGCTTCGTCGGCTACAAGTACACCCGCGGCAACCTGACCTTTGTCAACAAGTTCCGCCTCGATCACTTCAAGCAGCGCGACGAAACAGCCGACCGCCTCCGCGATAGCGCGTTCTACGGAGTGATCAACAAAGCGGACTATCCGTTTTCCATTGGGCGCAACATCACCTTGATCCCGCGCTGGAAAAACATGTGGCGCAAGCGCACCCAACCGCGCACCGTCCAGCTTGAGATCAACGAGTTGAGCGAAATTTTCTCCTTGTCGGCCGTGTTCCCAGTGCTGACGAGAAGCCGCGTCGAGGTCGGAGTGGAGGCCATAATTTTCCGCAATGCCGAGGCGATCCCCGACCCATTGCCGCCCGAGTACATCGACGACTTCATCGGCAAGGTGTTCACCGTGCAGTACACCAATCGGGTCCAGTACCAAGGCTACAGCGTCACATCCAACGTTGGCTTTCAGGTCAACGACATCAACTTTGCCACCCTCACCGACCAAGACGTGAGCAACACCATTGCCTTCATCGAGCTCTATGCAGGGCTAGAAGAAGAGCGCTTGGGCGGTCGGCCAGCCGAAAGAAGGGGATGGAGCTTCTAAAGCCGCAGACGGTCATCTTAGCCTTGGGCTTTATGGCCTGCGCCGACGCGCCGCCCGAAAGCGCGTCGGCGATCTTAGCCCGAGTGGGCGAGGCCGCGATTAGCGAGCGGGATTTTGCGGCTGCGCTAGAAAAGCTACCCGCCGGCAGCCAAGCCCAGCCGCTTGCGGATTGGCGTCGCCAATTGCAGGCCCTCATCGACAAAGAGCTGCTGCTGCTCGAAGCGCAGGCCCAAGGGCTAGACGAAGCGGTCGCGGATGAGATGGCGGCTTGGGAGCGCAAAGAACGGGTCGAGGCTTTGCTCACACGCGAGATGGGCGAGCAGTTGACTTATACGGAAACGGAGCTAGCGGAATTCTTCGCCGAATCGGGCGGGGGCCGCGAAATTCGCTTGCGGCGTTTGCCTGTGCGCGAGCGGGCCGCAGCCTTGGCGGCACTTAGAAAGGCTCAAGAGGGATTGGATTTGGACGGGGAGTGGAGCGAGAGCGGGTGGCTCAACGCGCTCAACGCGGGCGACGTGCGCACAGCCGCCCTGTTCCTGCAGGAAGTGGGGACCGTTGAATTGGTAGAAACTGACGGTCAATTTTTAGTGGTAGCCATTGCAGCCGAGCGCACCGTCTCGTTGGCAGACCGCCGCCCGCTCGTGGAAGCGGCCCTAACTCGGCACAAGAAGCAACAGGCGAACCTAGCCTATCTAGAGCGGTTGACCAGCCAGCACACCGTGCAGTTAGATACGGCCGCGTTGCGGCAGGTCGCCGCGGGCGCGGCGCGGCCGGAGGTGCGGTTGGTTCGCAGTGCTGCGGGCGCCTGGAGCGTCGGGGACTACCAGCAGGCCCTCGCCCGGCTTGGGGCAGCCGCCGGGTCGCAGCCGACCGATGTCAGCACCCTCGGATTCAAGGTGACGCGGGCCTTTGTCGCCGACCAGATTCTACCGCAGGAGGCGCACAAGCACGGTCTGGACGCCGAGTTGGAATCGCGCCGCGCAAAAGTGCGCCAACAGAAGCTAATCCAAGCCTTGTGGGAGCGAGAAATTTTCGCACATATTCAGCTTGACCCTGCCGAGGTGCGCACCTTTTACGAGGCCAACGCGCAACGCTACGCCCGCTCAGGCGCGCTCGGGCGGGAACTACAAGCGCAAGTCGCACGCGATCTGCGCGATGCCCAAGCCGCGCCCCTGTTCGACCGCTACATTGAGCAATTGCGCGAAAAATACGCCGCGGTCGTGGTGGTGGAGGAAGGGCAATTGGGGGAATTTGTCTCCCGACGCAGACAGGCTGCCAATCCAGTCGAGCTATGAGCTTGTCAGAGAGGAGTGTTCCATGTACGCTTGCAAAAAAATTTCCATCCTCGTCGCTGCGGCCCTTTTGTTGGGCTGTGGCCACTACCTCGTTCCCGGGCAGTTTCAGCCCTTTGAGGTGACCCAGCAGCAGACCGATGTTCAAGGATCGAGCATGAAAATCCTCGACGACGGCACGGTCACCTTCGTGCAGAACCGCCTCGAAGTGTCCGTGCGGCCCATGAACGACGAGGAGATCAATCGCCAGTACCCGGCCCAATCTACCAATGCCAGCGGCCCGACTGACGAGCTACCGTCCAACCCATTCACCTATGGCAATTGGATCGATCCGCGCACGGGCCAAGCACCACAGCGCTTGTCCATCTTCAAGATCACGGTCAAAAACTACGAATATCCCAAAGTTAAGTTCGATCCGCTGATGGTGAACGTGGAGTCGGCCAATGGGCGGCACTATTATCCTTGGGGCAGTTACGATGTAGAGGAGTACTTCCGGCGTTTCC
Source organism: Candidatus Latescibacterota bacterium (assembly GCA_965200315.1). Taxonomy (GTDB): domain Bacteria; phylum Latescibacterota; class UBA2968; order UBA8231; family UBA8231. Next base: position 4,696,947 of record OZ241362.1, on the reverse strand, counting down.
CCCTAGCCTTCAACGGTTTGGGCTATATGCGCTTCGACGAGCGCCGCGACCTCTACAACCAAGCCAAGTACCCAGACGACGAGTTTTGCTTCTCAGGGCAAGAGGTCGAAGGCTACGTGGTCTTCCCCAAGATTCACGACGACGTCGCCGAAATCGCCGTCGAGATTCCCGAATTTGGGCTGCGCTACAACTTCCGCAACGAACCGCTGGAGACTATTGACCTCCGCTTCCGCTTCAAGCGCGACATTAAGAAGCTCAAAAACATCGACAAGTTGGCGGCCAACTAGCCGAGTCGGCCAAGCTGCATAGCCTAGCGGCAGGCCGCGGCCTGCCGCTTTTTCTGTCCGGCACCCGTTTAATGCTGACCAAATCCCTCCTATTCGCCACCGCGGCCTTCTTCCTCCTATCGGTTACGGTCTTTGATCCAGCCACCATTTCCCGCTGGATTGAACGGGCCATTGGCTGGGAACCCCTGCGCGAAGCCCCAGCGACCGACGAAGCGCCCTCGCTGCGCGAAGCGGTCGCGCAAATAAACGCCGCCGACTTAGAGCACCACCTCCGCATCCTCACCGCGGACTCGTCCCGCGTTACCGGCTATGCCGGGGCCACTAACGCGGCTCGCTATATCGAAGGGGAATTCCGCCGCCTCGGCCTGCAAGTCACCAGCGAATCTTTCCCTCTTTCCGTCCCCCTAGATCGCGGCGGTCGGCTGCGCTTGATCGGCGCGGACGAAACCATCCCCATCTACGGATTGTGGCCCAACCACGTGCGCTCGCCGTCCCTGCCGCCGGGCGGCATCTCCGGCCACCTCATCGACTTGGGGCGCGGCAGCTTAGCCGAGATGGATGGGAAACGGCTAGCCGGCAGCGTTGCGCTGATGGGGTTTGGCTCGGGCAACTCCTATGTCCAAGCGCGGGCCTTGGGCGCACAAGCGGTCTTGCTGTACGACGATGGCCGCGTCACGCGCAGCGAGGCCGCGGAAAAATTCCTCCAAGTGCCCGTGGATATCCCGCGCTTTTGGGTCGAAGCGGCGGGCGCGGAAATCCTGCGGCAGCAAGCGCGCAGCGGCGACTCCCAAGTGCATCTCGAAGCGCGCATGGACTGGGAGCAGGTCCAAGCGCGCAATATATTCGCCGTCCTGCGCGGCTTGGCCGAGGACATGCCGCGCGGTCAGCGCCACGAAATCCAGCAGTGGGACGAGCAAATCATCGTCCTGCAAGCGCACTACGACGCGATCTCGGTCGTCCCGGCGCTGGCTCCAGGGGCCGAGAGCGCGACCGGCATGGCCGCGCTGCTCGAAATCGCGCGTTTGCTCGTCGCCGAAGGCACCCGCTACACAGTGCTCTTTTTGGCTACCCCCGGGCACTTTCAGGGCTTGGCCGGCGTCAACGATTTCCTCTACCGCCACGCACGCAAAAGCGAGCATTTCCGCGACCAGATTCCGCCGGCTGAACGCATCGATTTCCGCCTCTTCGTCGGCCTCGACTTGGCCAGCCACAGCCCCCAAGTCGGCAGTTTCACCATGGGCACGTTCTACAACTCGGCTTGGCGCAACGACGACTATCAGAAGAATTTGATGGCTCACTACGCGATGCGCTTTGCCCGCTATAGCCGCGAGATTTTCGCCGACTCGGCTCGCTACCAAGACGCCATCGCCCCTCAGAAGCGGGTGTGGAAAAACTTCATGCCCGTGCGGCTGGGCCTCGACAGCGAGGCCGCGGCTTTCGTGGGCAAAGAGGCGCTTTCTTTTGTCACGCCCAACCAACTGCGCCAGCGCGTCGATACGCCCCTAGACCGGCTCGAATTCGTCGCGCTCGACAACCTCGCCGAACAGACCCGCACCATAGCTGGGCTAATGCTCAAGGCCGCTTCCGACCCAGATTTCTTCAACGACACCAAGCTGACCCTGCGCGATTGGGGGCACAGCCTAGAGGGCAGCATCTATTGGTTTGACCGCGACGTGAATTTTGCCGTGCCCAAAGCCCCGGTGCCCAACGCCCTCGTCACCTATCTCCAGCCCGGCCCCAACTCGGTGGCCGGCGTCCGCACGCTGATGGCCACGCACGGAGACGAGAGCGGCTACTTCAAGTTCGACATCGTGCGCAACCGCTTTGCCAACCGGATCCAAGCCTTTGAACTCGACGAATACGGGCGCATCGTCTCCGCGCCCGACCTCGGCGAAGAGGGCGACAAAACCTATCCGGGCACCCAGCCCTATGGCTGGTGGGAAAACCGCATGTTGCAGGTCCTGTTTCGCTGCCGCGCCCTGAGCTTCTTGGAGGTGGTCGATCCGCGCTATCTGTCGGCCATGGACCGCGTCAACGTCCTCGGCACCAACGACGCGCCGCCGCGCTCTTTTTCCCTCAGCTACATCGAAAACCAGAGCGCAGTGCAGGACCGGGTGGTGCAGGCCGGCGTGGTGTTTGCCGAGCCGGGTACCCGCGTCAAAATCCTCGCCGGCGAAGGAGCCTTTGGCGGCGAGAGCGCACTCGCCGGCGTGCGCTACATGCTCACCAACGCAGACTCCACCCTGTTCGCCGACCTCGATCCAGCCCGCGTCGATCTGGCGACCATTGAGCGGGCACAGGGCGAGGGCTTCCCCGTTGAACAGGGACTCATCCCCTATCCGGCATTGCAGGCGGCCCGCGATATCTGGATCATCGACGAGGCGCGGATCAAACAAATGGTGCGCCACGGCATCGTCCTCGAACAGCTACAAGCCATGCACGATCGAGCGCGGGAGGCCCTGATTGAGGCCCGCGACAAACTCGCGGCCTTCGATTACACCGGCTACCAACGCGCAGTGCGCCGCGCCCTCGGGCTAGAGGCCCGCATCTACCCGCAAGTCAAGGCCACCGCCAACGACGCGGTCCGGGCGGTGATTTTCTACTTCGCGCTCCTGTTGCCCTTTGCCTTCTTCTGCGAGCGGTTTTTCTTCGGCTTCCCGGACGTGCGGCGGCAAATCGCCGGCTTTGTCGGCATCTTCGTCCTCGTGTTTCTGATACTGCGTTTCGTCCATCCGGCCTTCAAGCTGAGCAGCTCGCCGTACATCATCTTCCTCGCGTTTGTCATCCTCGCCTTAGGCGTCCTCGTCATCTTTATCGTCGTCACTCGCTTCAAGGCGCTTTTGCAGCGGCGCAAGGGCGCGGCCGCGGGCGTACATGAGACTGACGTGGGGCGCATTGCCGCAGGTTTTGCGGCCGTGCTGTTGGGCATTTCCAACTTGAGCAAACGCCGCCTGCGCACCGCGCTGACAGCCGCGACCCTGACCTTTTTGACCTTTACCGTCAATTCCTTTACCTCGGTCAAGTCCAATTTCGACTTCTATCGCCTGCCGCGCGATACCTCGCCCCTATACGAGGGCGGCCTCATCCGCGACCGCGCTTGGCGCGGCATGCAGGATTCCATCTTGGACTACGTGCAGAGCGCATTCGGCGACCGCGGCTTGGTCGTGCCGCGCGCCTGGTACTTGTCGCCGGTCGAATCCGAACGGGCCTACATCGACTTTGCCGCCACCGCGACCGGCGCGGCTAGTTTCGCGCACGGCTTGGTGGGATTGCAGCCGGCTGAAGCCAAAGTAACGGGCCTCGACGCGCACCTCTCGGCTGGCCGCTTCTTTGCGACCGGCGACGACCAGGCCGTCATTTTGCCCGACAGCCTAGCCGCGCTCGTCGGCATTGGCGCCGAGGATGTGGGCATGGCTTCCATCGCACTCTACGGAGAAGAGTACCAAGTCATCGGCCTATTCGACAGCGCGGCCCTAAAAGAGGTCGTCGATCTCGATGGCGAGCGCCTGACACCGGTGGATACGGTCAAAGACGCCGGCCTCATCACCCGCGAAAGCACCGAAGACCCGCGCACCTTGGCCGCCACCGCGGTCGAGACCTTCAACCACCTCGAAGTAATCAACACCCTCTTCTTACCCTACCAGCGCGTCCGCGCCATGGATGGCCGCCTGCGCTCCATCGCCATCGCCGCAGACGCGGACGACCCGGAATTCGTCCAGCGCGTGGAGTCCTTTATGTCGCGGGTGGCGCTGACCTTGTTCGTCGGCCAAGGCGACCGCGTCGTGGCCTACAGCTCGATCGGCTCCACCGAAATAAGCGGAGCCGGCCAGCTTTTGGTGCCGGTGATCATCGCTGCCTTGATCGTGCTCAATACCATGATGGGAGCCGTGTACGAGCGCGTGCGCGAAATCGGCATCTACAGCGTCGTCGGCTTGGCCCCCAGCCACATCGGTCTGCTGTTTTTGGCCGAATCCACGGTCTTTGCCACTTTCGGTGCGGTGGTCGGCTATGCCTTGGGCCAGATCGCCCATCTGTTCATGCTGCAATACGGGCTACTCGCCGGCCTGACTCTCAACTACTCGTCGCTCTCGGCGGTGTGGGCTACGGTAGTAGTCATCGGCACGGTCTATTTATCGACCTTGTATCCAGCGCGCATGGCGGCCAACATGGCCGTCCCAGACGTGACGCGGCAATGGCAATTCCCCCCGCCCGTTGGCGACCACTGGCACTTTGACTTTCCCTTCACGGTCGGCGGGGCCGAAGTGCCGAGCATGTACGTGTATCTCAAGTCGGTCTTTGCCGCCTATGGAGAAGGCTCCATCGGCGACTTCATCGCCCGCGACGTCGAGCTATCCGTCGCCACCAACGGGCCGGAGCCATCCTACGCCATTGCCATGCGCACTTGGCTGGCACCCTACGACCTCGGGATCAGCCAGCAGGTGCGCCTACAGGCAACTCCCACCGGCGAGCACCGCATCTACAAGATCGAGACCCACATCGAGCGCCTCAGCGGCGACGTGGCCTCTTGGCAGCGGATGAATCGCAAGTTCCTCAACGTGCTACGCAAGCGATTCCTCGTCTGGCGCACTCTGTCGCCCGGGATTCGCCAAGGGTATCAGGACGAGGTGGAAAAGGCGTTTGCCGGGGCTGAGCCGGCGGCGGTGTAGGACCAAAGTTCGCTCGCTAGGCCGCTTGCCGTGCGCCCTTGACACGGCCCCGCCACAAAAATAGACTTAGCTTAACTTAGCTATCGGAGGAACTATAATGCTAAAGGTGAACATGCACGAGGCCAAATCGCAACTTTCGCGCCTAGGCAGGTTGGCTTGGGCCGGGGAAGAAGTTGTGATCGCCAAGGCCGGCGAGCCGTATTTGCGGCTGGAACCGTATCGGGATCGCCTAGAGGAACGTCAGCTTGGTGGGCTAGAGGGAAAGATTTGGATGTCTCCAGACTTTGACGATCCTGATGAAGAGCTCATGGACCTAGTGGAGAACGCGAAAATTTTTCCAGATAAGCGCTAGCAATGTCGCGGCTACTGTTGGATACCCACACCCTCTTGTGGTGCCTATCCGATGTTGAGCAACTGGCCGAAGATATCCGTGCCACAATCGCCGATCCGCACAATGACGTCTTCGTCAGCGCCATCACCGGGTGGGAAATCGCGGTCAAGCGGGCAAAGGGGCGCTTAGTCGCTCCAGACAATCTGTCGGTGTTGGTTGAGGAAAGGGGCTTCACTCACCTTCCGCTGACGTTCCATCACGCTGAGCAGGCCGGCCACCTCCCGATGCACCACCGGGATCCATTCGATCGGTTCCTGATTGCTCAAGCCCGGGCCGAAGGGCTGATCCTCGTGACCCGGGACGGCCACATTTCGCAATACGACGTGGCCACCATGGAGGTTTGAAGCCATGAAGAGTCGCAAGAAGATCGAGGGGGGATGAGCCAAATCCTCAAGATGCTTTGCGAGCGGTTCCTCGCGTGGCCACTCCGGTCGCCGGGAATCAGCCAAGAGTACCGAAAGCGGGTGCCGTCCGTTGCCCTCTGTAGCACCGGGCAGCCAACATGACCGCACGCGCCTTCCTCATCGGCTTGGGCCTCGTGATCTTGATCAACATTGGGGCCCCGTACAGCATGTTCATCCTCAAGTCCTCGCAGTGGGCGATCAGCTATTTGCCCTTGAGCGTGGTCTTTCTCTTTACCGGCTTGGTCTTTCTCAACGCCACGGCCAAGTCGCTGCTAAAAGTGCGCGGCCTGAGCACCAGCGAACTGGGCCTCATCTTCATCATGTCCTTAGTGGGGGCCTCAATTCCCACCTGGGGCACTTCCACGTACATGATCGCAGTCATCGCCGCTCCCCAGTACTTTGCCTCGCCCGAAAATCAGTGGCAGAGCAAGGTGGTGCAGTACATCGAGGAATGGCTGGTGCCCAACGACGCGATTGCCCTCAAGTGGTTCTACAACGGCCTGCCCGCGGGCGAATCCATCCCTTGGGGTGCTTGGATCGTGCCGCTTTTTTGGTGGACCAGCTTGGTGATGGCCATCTTCTTTTTGTGTCAGTGCATGGTCGCGGCCCTGCGCAAGCAGTGGGTCGAATACGAGCGCCTGCCCTTCGCCCTGATGGAATTGCCCCAACAGCTCATCGCCCCGCCGCCCGGCTCTAACTGGCCCAGCTTTGTGCGCCAAAAGGCATTCTGGTTCGGCTTTGCCCTGCCCTTCTGCATGGTTATGTGGAACGTGGTCACGTACTTTACCCCGGCCTTCCCGCCCATCCCGCGCGATCTTTCTGACCCCATCCGCATTGGCCGCGAATTTCCCGCCATCAACACCAACGTCAACTGGGCCATCGTCGGCTTCACGTACTTTGTCAACCTCGACGTGTCGTTCAGCATGTGGTTTTTCACCGCGCTCACCATGCTGCAACAGGGCCTGTTCAACCGCTTTGGCTACGCGATCGCTGGCCGCGACGTGTACACCCTTGGGCATCCCGGCATCGGCTGGCAGTCTTTCGGTGCCTTGATCGCCCTCGTCGTCGGGATGCTGTGGATGGCGCGTGGGCACCTCGGCGCGATCTGGCGCAAAGCCATGCGCAACGATGCGGACATCGACGACACCGACGAGCTGATGTCCTACCGGATGATCGTCTTTGGCGGCGGGTTGGCCCTGCTCTACATCGCCTTCTCGATGTGGCGCGCCGGCATGAACCCGCCCACGGTCGCGCTCTTCATCTTGGCCACCTTGGTCCTCTACGTCGGCATTACGCGCATCATCATGGAAGGTGGCTTGCTCTTCAGCCGCGCCCCGCTAGTTGGCCAAACCTTCGTTGGCTACGCGCTTGGGCCGCACGCCACCGCGCAGAGCAACATCGTCATGGGGCTGTCCTATGGCTGGCACCACGAGCTCAAGGGCTTCTTCATGGTCGCCGCGGCCAACAGCGCCAAGGTGTCCGGCCACATTCGCGGCAACCCTCGGCTGAGCTCCGGTCGAAGCCGCCGCTGGCTGAGCTTTTTCATACTCTTCTCGGCGCTAGTGGCCCTCGTCGTCTCTATGGCCTTCGCGCTCTACATGGGCTACTCCTTTGGCGCGTACAACTACGGGGGGTGGATATTCGGCACCGGCTCGCAAGTGCCCTACGTGGAAAGCCTGCGCAAAATCGACCTCAAGGCTCCAGACTGGACGCGATTGGGCCACCTCCTAAGCGGCGCGGGCGCAATGGGGTTGCTGACCTTTATGCGCTACCGCTTCTCGTGGTGGCCCCTGCACCCGATCGGCATGCCGGTCGGCATCTGTTCCTACCCCATGACCATTATCGTCTTTTCGATCTTCGTCTCTTGGCTGGCCAAATGGGCCATCATGCGCTCGGGCGGCATCGGCCTCTACCACCGCGCCCAGCCCTTTTTCATCGGCCTCATCCTCGGGTATTTCACCGCGATTGGCCTGTCTTTTTGCATCGATATGATTTGGTTCCCCGGGCAGGGGCACCCGCTGTACGGAAACTAGCACATGGCCAAAGACGACAAAAAAACGCCCGAACTCATTCCCGCAGACCTCGAATTTGAACCGGGTTTCAACCTCAAGACCTTGTGGGCCGCGCTCTTCGTTGGCTTCATCATGCTGCCCGGGGCCATCTATTTGGGGTTGGTGACCGGCCAGAGCATGGCCGGCGGTGCCGAGTGGGTGACGCTCATCCTCTTCATCGAAATCGCCAAGCGTTCCTTTGCGCGCCTGCGCACCCAAGAGGTGATCATTCTCTACTGGGTGGCTGGCGGCCTAGTCATGATGGGCGGCAAGTTGGGCACCGGCGCCGAGCTGTTCGGCGGGCCTTTTGGCGGGCTGATCTGGGACCAGTACTTGATCCAATCGCCCCAAGCCGACGGCTTGCACCAGCACATCCCCGATTGGGTGGTGCCTCCGCGCGGCTCGCCGGGGCTGGAGGGGCGCTCCTTTTTACACCCCGCTTGGCTCAAGCCCATCGCCCTGCTGCTGACCGTCATCGTGATGCAGAAGATCAACAGCCTATCCCTCGGCTACGTGCTCTTCCGCATCACCAACGACATCGAGCGCCTGCCGTACCCGCTGGCAGCGGTGCAGGCCGGCGGCGCGACCGCCCTCGCCGAGAGCTCGGGACCGAGCCAAGGCTGGCGGTGGGAGGTCTTTAGCGTCGGGGCCTTTATCGGCATTATCTGGGGGCTGTTCTACGTAGTCATCCCCACGATCTCGGGCATTTTCTTCACTGAAACCGTGACGATCTTGCCGATTCCATTTATCGATCTGACCGTCTCGCTCAAGGAAATGCTGCCGGCCAGCATCATGGGCCTGGGCACGGACCTCGGACACGTCATGGTCGGCTTTGTCTTGCCCTTTTGGATCGTGGTCGGCTCCTTTGCCGCGGCCTTTCTCGTCAACATCCTCGTCAACCCGGTGCTCTACGCCTACGACGTACTGCACACCTGGGAGCCGGGCATGTCGGCGATCCCCACGCAGATCGCCAATTCCTTCGACTTCTGGCTTAGCTTCTCCATTGGCGGCGCAGTCATGGTGGCTCTGATGGGTTTTGCCATGGTGGGCAAGACCCTGTGGACTTTGCGCGGGGTCAAGCGCGAAGGCGGCGACGAGGGCCTGCCCGAGGGCCGCGGCGACATCCCCATCCCCCTCGCCTTGGGCATCTGGGCGGTGAGTACGCTCGGCTTCGTGGTCTTGGTGTGGTATTTGGTGCCGGAATTCCCTTGGTGGATTAGCGCGTTCTTCGGCTTTGTGTGGACGCCGATTTACTCGTACATCGGCGCGCGCATGATCGGCCTGACCGGCTCGCCGCAAGGGGCGTCCTTTCCCTATCTGCGCGAAGGCTCCTTTTACCTGTCGGGCTATCAGGGCGCGGCCGTGTGGTTCGCGCCGATTCCGCTCTTCCAGTGGGGCTACGAAGCCGCGGCCTTCAAGCAACTAGAACTGACCCGCACCCACTTCGGCAGCATCGTCAAGCTGGCCGGCGTAACCTTGCTGATCATGTTCGTCTGCTCGTTTATATTCTGGTCCTTTATCTGGAAGCTCGGGCCGATTCCCTCGTCGGCCTATCCCTACGTGCAGAAGTTTTGGCCCTTCCACGCCACTATGCAGGCGTTCTGGGCCAAATCCACCCTCGCCGAGGGGGGCAACGAGCTGATCAAGACCATCATTCGCTGGGAATACGTGCTCACGGGGGCGCTGGGCAGCGCGGGAATTTTGGGGGCGCTGGCGCTCTTGAGGTGGCCGGTCGCCCTGTTCTACGGATTCATCGGTGGTGTGGGCGCGTGGCCGCACTTTCTGCTGCCCAACTTCATCGGTGCCTTGCTGGGCCGCTATCACTTGCAGAAGCGCTTTGGCGAGGCGCGCTGGCGGGCGTACGCGCCGATTTTGTTGGCCGGCTATTCGTGCGGCATGGGGCTGGTCGGCATGTCTTCCATCGCGCTGGCACTGATTTCCAAGGCCGTGTCGAGCATTGTGTTTTAGGGACGGAGCTGTCGGACCCCGGCCGACTACACGCCCGTTTTCTCCGATTGCCCCGGCGCACTGGTATCAGCGTACAGACCAAGCCGCTACGCAGGTCGATACGGGGGCGCGTGAGGGATACAGCCTCTTGCATGAGGGCTTTCTTTAGCGTATGAATAGGCACGCTACGGCTCCTGTGTTTAGGGCACTTTATTTGTAATCAGCGCGAGTAAAAATAAACCTAAATCAGGGCCAGACCAAAACTTAGATTACTGTCGTGTTCTTAGCTACTAACCACTAACCCATGTTACTCGCCTTTGTCGGCCCCCCGGCCCTATCGTCCCTTCGCCGCCAGTCGCTGCTGGTGAGCTGCCAGCATTGCGCACCCGAAGTTGAGGATTTGAGTGCCACGTACTTCTATGCCGTGCAATGTGCGCGGACCCTAGCGGACGATGAGCTGGCGCGACTCATGCACATCCTCAATGTGGACGCGACTTTGCCGGCGCGGGCGCACAACGAGGTGGCCATTGGTCCGCGGCCGGGCACGACATCTCCGTGGTCGAGCAAGGCTACCGATATTCTCAAAAACTGCGGCCTCGAATTCGTGCATCGCGTTGAGCGCGGTACTCTGTATTCCTTTGCCGCCGATAAAGTGCCTAGTGAGGGCTTCGGCGAGCTCAGTCGAGTCGTCTTGCCGCTGCTCTACGACCGCATGATTGAGGCCCCGCTCGACTCCTTAGAAACCCTCTTTCGCCGCGTGGCTCCCAAGCCGCTAGTCCATATTCCGGTGCGGGCCGAGGGACGATGTGCGCTCGTGGCCGCCAACCGCGAGATGGGCTTGGCCCTCTCGGACGAGGAAATCGACTACGCGCTGCACGCCTTTGCTGGGCGCGACCCGACCGACGTGGAGTTGATGATGTTTGCGGTGGTCAACTCCGAGCACTGCCGCCACAAAATTTTCAATGCCGATTGGATCATCGACGGCCAGCGCGAGACTCGCTCGCTCTTCGACATGATTCGCCACACGCACGCGTCCCATCCCGAAGGCACGGTTAAGGCCTATTCCGACAACGCCGGCGTAATTGAGGGCTTTGACGTGTCGGTCTTTGGCCCGCAGCTAGACGACGATTTTCGCTATGGCTATCGCCAGCGGCAATCTCACGTCTTGATCAAGGTCGAGACTCACAACCATCCTACTGCCATTGCGCCTTATCCAGGGGCATCTACTGGAGTTGGAGGGGAGATTCGCGACGAGGGGGCGGCTGGTACCGGCGGCTGGTCGCAGGCGGGCCTGTGCGCCTTTTTTACCTCGCATCTGCGCTTGCCCGAGTTTGCCCAGCCGTGGGAAAAAGAGCGCGCGGCCTTCCCAGACCGCTTGGCTACCCCGCTGGCCATTATGACCGAAGGGCCGATTGGCGGCGCGGCCTTTGGCAATGAATTCGGCCGACCGAACATCCTCGGGATGTTTCGCACCTTGGAGGATGACAGCACTGGGGTGTGGCGCGGCTATCACAAGCCGATCATGGTCGCTGGCGGCGTTGGCCTCATCGACGCTATGCACGTGGAAAAGAAAACTCCGGCTGCGGGCGATTGCGTCATTCAGCTCGGGGGGCCGGCCATGCTCATCGGCCTCGGTGGAGGCGCGGCCTCCAGCATGGATACCGGGGCCAACAGCGAGGAACTCGACTTTGCCTCGGTGCAACGCGACAATCCCGAGATGCAGCGCCGCTGCCAAGAGCTGATCAGCCGCTGCATCTCGCTCGGTGCGGAAAACCCCATCATCAGCATCCACGACGTGGGGGCCGGTGGCCTGTCCAACGCTTGCCCGGAGTTGGTGGCAGACGTGGGGGCACACTTTGACTTGCGGGCCATTCACAACGACGATCCGGGCATGAGCCCGATGCAAATTTGGAGCAATGAGGCGCAAGAGCGCTACGTGCTGGTGGTAGGCTGCGCTGACTTGGAGCGCTTTGCTGAGTTGGCCGCGCGCGAGCGCTGCCTGTTTGCGGTCATCGGCGAGATCACTGGCGATGGCACGCTGTCTCTCGACGACTCTCTGCTCGGCGGCAAGCCCATCGACGACCTCAACCTAGCGGTGATTTTGGGCAAGCCGCCCAAGATGCTGCGCCGAGCCACGCGCAGCCAGCCCGTGCGGCCGCCCCTCGACCTAGGAGAGCCTTCGATAGCCGAGGCTGTAGAGCGCGTACTCCGCTTCCCGGCTGTGGCAGCCAAGACCTTCCTCATCACCATTGCCGACCGCACGGTCACCGGCTTGGTGGCCCGCGATCAGATGGTCGGCCCCCATCAGGTGCCGGTCGCAGATCTGGCGCTGACTTGCCACTCTTTTCAGGGGTACACCGGGTCGGCCATGGCTATGGGTGAGCGCACACCCCTCGCCTTGGTGGATGCGCCGGCGTCCGGGCGCATGGCCATTGCCGAGGCCATTGCCAACATCGCGGCGGCGCGCATCGGCCCGATTCACCGCATCAAGCTGTCGGGCAACTGGATGTGCGCCTGCGGCGAAGAGGGCGAAGACGCGGCTCTCTACGACACCGTGCGCGCCGTGGGGTTGGAGTTTTGCCCGGCAGTAGGGGTGTCGATCCCGGTGGGGAAAGACTCGCTGTCCATGCGGGCGGTGTGGGAAGACGACGAGGGCGCGGCTCACAAGGTGGTCGCGCCGTTGAGCGTGGTCGTCTCGGCCTTCGCGCCGGTGGACGATGTGCGCCGCCACGCCACGCCCGACCTAAAGCGGGGCGACACCCGGCTGCTGGTGGTGGATTTGGGTCGCGGGCAAAACCGTCTCGGCGGCTCTTGTCTTGCTCAAACGTACAATCAGATCGGTGGCGAGGTCCCAGACGTAGATGCAGGCGATGTGCGCGGCTTGTACGAGGCCGTGCAGACTCTGCTCGACCAAGAGCTCGTACTCGCGTACCACGACCGGTCCGATGGCGGTCTTTTCACTGCGGTGGCCGAGATGGCGTTTGCTGGCCGCTACGGCGTGGAGCTAGAAATTGCCGCGCTGGGCTGCGACCCACTCGCCGCGCTCTTTTGCGAAGAAGTGGGCGCTGTGATCCAATATCGCTCTGAAGATGAAGAAGCCGTGTACGAGGTCTTTGCGGACCAAGGCATCGCCGACTTGGTCGACGGCGTGGGCCAGCCTAGTGACGACTTACACCTGCGCATTTGCCACGGCGACGATCTCGTCTATGAAGCCCCACTGCTCGCCCTTCACGCGGCATGGGCGGAACTGACGTATCGGATGCAGGCCCACCGCGACTCCCCAGACTGCGCCCGCGAGGAGTTCGAGGCCCTTGCCGACGGCCAAGACTCGGGCCTGAACTTCCACTTGGCGCACAAAGTCGCTCCGACCATAGGAGGGAAGGCGCGGCCCCGCGTGGCGATACTGCGTGAACAGGGCATCAACGGTCAGGTGGAAATGGCCGCGGCCTTTGACGCAGCCGCCTGCGAAGCGGTTGACGTGACCATGACCGACCTGTTGGCCGCCCGCGTCAAATTGAGTTCGTTTCACGGGCTGGCTGCCTGCGGCGGCTTCAGCTACGGAGACGTGCTTGGGGCCGGGGCTGGCTGGGCGCGTTCGATTCTCTTCCACGACCGCCTGCGCGAGCAATTCGCCGCCTTCTTCGAGCGGCCGGATACCTTTTCCTTGGGGGTGTGCAATGGCTGCCAGATGCTGTCGCACCTCAAGGAGCTGATCCCAGGCGCGGCCAACTGGCCGCAATTTGTGCGCAACCGCTCCGAGCAGTTTGAGGCGCGGTTCGCCACCGTAGAGGTGCTGGAGAGCCTGTCGGTGCTCTTGTGCGGCATGGCGGGGTCTCGTTTGCCCATTGCGGTGGCGCACGGCGAGGGCCGCGTCCAATTTGGCGATGAGCGAAAAATAGAACGAGTGCGGATGCAAAATCAGCTTTGCTTGCGCTACGTGGATAATTACGGTCAGCCGGCCGAACGCTATCCGTCCAACCCGAACGGCTCGCCCGGCGGGTTGACAGCTCTGACCAGCGCTGATGGCCGCGCCACCATTATGATGCCGCACCCCGAGCGCGTCTTCCGCAATGTCCAGCTTTCTTGGCGTCCGGCGGAGTGGACGGGCGGAGAAGGGCCGTGGCTGAAGCTATTTCAAAATGCTCGCGACTTTGCCGATACGAGCTGACTATTGAACGGCGAATCTACCGAGATTAGCCGCAAAAAGCACAACGCATTTCACACCATCGCGGTTGCGCAGGGCCGTTTTGGACAAAATCCAATCTGCCCTCCTATCTCATCAGGCGGTCGCCTTCTCCCGTTCCAGTTCCTCGATTTCGCTAGCGGCGATCCCGAGCTGATTCTGGAGTATCCGTCGGGCAATCCGGCGATCCTCTTCATCACCGTCCAAAAGTTCAACCGCTCTTTGACGTAGCAGTCGGGCGAATTCTGGATCTCGATTCGCTCGCAGTCGGGCGTAGTCATCGTGTGTGGTAAGCGCCATAATGCCCTCCTAATTTTGTAAGTAGCGTTCCCTGAGACGCCGAGCTTTGGCGATGTCTCCGCGTTGTTGGGTGGCTTTGTCGCCAGCGGTCAAGGACACTCGCCAATCCTTGACGTCTTTCCTACGCCCGGCCAAACTATATCCTCACTTATTTTTCACATCAGTCCAAGCTAGGAGTATCCATGACCGAACCCATCCGCTGGGGGGTCCTCGGCCCGGGCAGCATTGCCCACAAATTTGCTGTTGGCCTCCAAGCCATTCCCGAAGGAGAGTTGGTCGCCGTTGGCTCGCGCGACCAGCAGCGCGCCGACGCCTTTGCCGACCAGTACGGTGCCCCCAACCGTCACGCCTCGTACGAGGCCCTCAGCGCCGATCCCGACATCGACGCGATATACGTGGCTACCCCCCATCCCTTCCACAAAGACAATTCGATTCTCTGCCTCAAAGCCGGCAAGGCCGTGCTCTGCGAGAAGCCCTTTACCATCAACGCCACTGAGGCCGAAGCCGTCGTCGCCTGTGCCCGCGCCAACGGCGTCTTTCTGATGGAGGCCATGTGGACCCGCTACCTGCCCATTATGGCGCAGGTGCGCCAGTGGCTCGACGCTGGTGCCATTGGCGAGCCGTTGATGGTTAGCGCTGACTTTGGTTTTCGCGCGGGCGTCAATCCCGACGGTCGGCTTTTTAACCCCGCCTTGGGCGGTGGTGCTCTGCTCGACATCGGCATATACGTCGTCTCCTTTGCGGCGATGGTGCTTGGGTCGCAGCCAGCTCAGATCGCCGCGGCCGCGCACCTCGGGAAAACCGGCGTTGACGAACAAACGGGCATCGTACTCCTCTATAGCGGCGGTGCCGTCGCCAACCTGTCTTGCGCCATCCGCGCTTCGACTTCGCACGAAGCGCGCATCGTCGGCAGCGAGGGGACGATTGCCCTTGACCCGTCGTGGTGGAAGGGCGAAAGCGCCACGCTCAAAGCCGGAGGCCGCGAAGAGCGCATCGAGTTGCCTTTGGTGGGCAATGGCTACAACTACGAGGCGCAAGAAGTCGCCCGCTGTCTCGGCGAAGATCAGACCGAGAGTGCGGGCATGCCGCTCGACGAAACGGTGGCGCTGATGAGGATCCTCGACGAAATCCGCGCCCAGATCGGCCTAAAATACCCAATGGAATGAAAGGAAAACACTCGTGCAATACGGCAACGTACAAGGCATCAAAAAAAAGATCTCGCGCATAGTTCAAGGCTCGATCATGCTCAATCGCAGCAATAAGGAAGCAGGCTTTGCCTTGCTCGACGCCGCTTGGCAGGCTGGCATCACGACCTACGATTCGGCTCATGGCTACGGCGGCGGCGAAGTGGATCGCATGCTGGGGCTGTGGATGGAGGAAAGGGGCAACCGCGATGAAATCGTCATCATTGGCAAGGGCGCCCATCTCAACCAAGACCGCAACCGCGTCACCCCGTACGACATCGCCGCGGACATGGCCGACTCGCTCGTGCGTCTGCGCTCCGACTACATCGACCTCTACCTGTTGCACCGCGACGATCCGGCGGTCCCGGTCGGCCCTATCGTCGAGGCACTCAACGAGCACCACGTCGCCGGCCGCATCCACGCTTTTGGCGGCTCGAATTGGACGCCGGAGCGCTTGGCCGAGGCTAACGAATACGCCGACAAACGCGGGCTCGTGCCTTTTGCCGCTTCCAGTCCGAACTTCAGCTTGGCCGATCAGATCGCCGAGCCGTGGAAGGATTGCCTATCGATTGCCGGGCCAGGCCAAGCTGCCGCCCGGGCGTGGTACGCCGAGCACGACATGCCGCTCTTTACTTGGTCGAGCGTGGCGCGCGGCTTCTTCTCGGGCAAAATCACCCGCGCCAACGCCGAGCAAATGCGCGACCAATTCGACGGCTCCATGCCCAAATCGTACTACTGCGAAGACAACTTCAAGCGGCTCGATCGCGCGTGGAAACTAGCGGAAGACAAGGGGCTGTCGGTGCCGCAGATCGCCTTGTCGTACGTGCTCAGCTATCCGCTCGACATCTACGCCTTGGTCGGTAGCATGAGCGGCGATGAGATCGCGGCCAACGTCCAAGCGCTCCACAACCCGCTCACTGAGGCGGAGATGGCGTGGCTGGATTTGCGGCGCGAGGAGCGCTAACATGGCTAAGCAACCTAATGTCGTCGTCCTAATGTCCGACCAACAGCGGCTCGACACGGTGAGCTGCTACGGGCTGAACGAGGTGTGCCGGACGCCGCACATCGACGCGTTGGCGGCGCGTGGCGTTCGCTTTGACTCGGCGTTTACGCCGACGGCGATCTGCTCGCCGGCCCGCGCTTCCTTTTACACGGGTCTTTACCCTCACAGGCACGGGGTTACGGCCAACGGCCTGTGCTTGCGCGAGGGCCTGCGCGGTCTAAATCACTATCTGGACGAGGCCGGCTATCGCTGTGGATACGCCGGCAAGTGGCACGTGGATGAGCAAACCGGCCCGACGGGTTACGGGTTTGCAGGCCAAGACTTTATGGGCTATGCCTTTCCGGGTTCCGACCTGCTGCCCGGTTTGCAGTTTGGCGCCAAACCGAGGGGACACAACCCGTATGCCGACTATCTAAAAGAACGCGGCTTTGACCCACCGCCGCCGGTGTCGCACCGCTTTGTCGGCACCAACCCCTCGAATCAGGCTCAGGAGATGTTCGCATTGCACGAGGGGCCGGTCGAGTCGTGCATAGAGTATTTCGTCGCCGAAGAAGCTATTCGCGTCCTCGACGAAGTGGCCACCGCTGAGCAGCCGTTCTTCTTGTGGGCCAACTTTTGGGGGCCGCACAGTCCGTCGCTGGTGCCGGAGCCGTACTTTTCCATGTACGATCCAAAAGCCATTCCCGAACATCCTGGGTACGCCGAGACGTTTGAGAAAAAGCCCTATCGCCAGCAGTTAATCGAGCGGCTGTGGGGATTGGGCGACTACGGTTGGGCGGGCTTTCAGGAAATCGCCGCTCGCTACTTTGGGCATTGCACGCTGATCGACGATATGGTGGGGCGAGTGGTGGCCCATTTGGAACGACTGGGCGTTCTCGACGACACCATCATCGTCTATACCTCGGATCACGGCGATTGCCTCGGCGCACACAAGCTGATCGAGAAGGGCGAGTTCATGTACGACGAGATCTACCGCATCCCGCTCGTCATCGCCCATCCCGCCTGCGAGGCACCCGGCACGGCCTGCGACGAGTTCGTCTATCTGCACGAGATCATGCTTTCGTCGCTCGACGCGGCTGGTCTCAAAGTTCCTTCCGACCTCGACGGGCAGTCCTTTCTCCCGGCCATTGAGGGACGCCCGTTTGCCAATGGCCGCGAGGAAGTCTACTGCGTGTTTGACCGCCATTTTACGGTCGTCAACCAGCGCATGGTCCGCACCCGCACCCATCAGTTCACCTTTAATTCGGGCGATCCGGGCGAGCTGTACGACTTGCAACGCGACCCTTATCAGCTCGACAATGTGTATGGCAATCCGGCTTATGAAGCCGTGCGCCACGACTTGATGGGGCGGATGGATCGCTACATGGAGGAATTGGGCGACCCGTTGCGCGGGTGGTTCGGGCGGATTAAGGGAGCTTATTAAATTGTCGAGCAAACCTTCGTAGGATTTAGCGGTTTCTTTCCGTATATTACGCCGCAAACGCCTCAGGAGGTGCCAGATGGAAATGTTCCTGACTTTCGCCCTAGTTTTCGCGGTGTTGCTGATCGTGGTGATCTCCGTCGTCCGGCTGAACCTCTTTATCTGCCAGCCCAACGAAGTAATCATTTTCTCGGGTCGCAAACGCCAGACGGCCGACGGTCGTGAGGTGGGCTACCGAGTGATTAAGGGGGGCCGCGCCTTCCGCATCCCACTCCTCGAAAAGGTCGATCGCCTCGACTTGCGCACGATTCCCCTCGAAGTGTCGATCACGAACGCGTACTCCAAAGGCGGCATCCCGTTGTCGGTGCAGGGCATCGCCAATATCAAGATCGCTGGTGACGAGCCGCTGCTCGGCAACGCGCTAGAGCGATTCTTGGGCATCGCGCTCGCCGAAGTCCAAGACATTGCCAAAGATACGCTCGAAGGCAACCTGCGCGGCGTCCTCGCCACCCTGACCCCCGAAGAGGTCAACGAGGACCGCCTCAAATTCGCCCAATCGCTCATCGGCGAGGCCGACGTCGATCTACAGAAGCTCGGCTTGGTGCTCGACACGCTCAAAATCCAGAACGTCGCCGACGATGTTGGCTATCTCGACGCTATTGGCCGCAAGAGCACGGCCTCAGTCCTCAAGGAAGCTGAAATCGCCGAGGCTGAAAACCGCGCTGAATCACAGGAAAAATCCGCCGAAGCTCGCCGTCGCGGCGAAGTCGCCGACGCCGAGGCTCAGGTCCAGATCGTCGATGCACAAAACACGCTCCGAGTTCGCAAGGCCGATTTGGAAGGCGAGGGCTTAGCTGCGGAGAAACGCGCCGCGCAAGTTGCCCGCAAAGCCGAAGTCCAAGCCGAGCAGGAAGTCGAGCAGGAGCGCTTGGTGCTGCAGAAGCGCCAGTTGGAGATCGAGGTCATTGAGCCGGCCCGCGCCGACCGCGACGCGGCCGAGCTGCGCGCCAAGGGCGAAGCGGCCAACATCCGCGAAAATGGCCTCGCCGAGATCGAGGTACTCAAGCAGAAAAACGAGGTCTGGACCCTTGCTGGTTCCAACGGCAAGGAACTGCTATTGATCCAGATGCTGCCGAGCTTGGTCCAGCAAATCACCGCCATGGCCAAAGACATCAAAATTGACCACCTCGCCGTCGTCGATTCAGGCCATGGCGGCCAGAGCGGGCTGCCAGCGGTCGTCAACCAGATCGGGACGCTGGCTCCTGCGCTTTTCGAGAGCATTAAGGCTACCACCGGCGTTGATTTGGCTTCGGTCATCGCCGACAAGACCGACGGGCAGGTTCCAACGCAGGAAGGGTAGCGTGGAGCTCTTTTATCTGTACTTGAGCGGGCTGATCGTTGGGGGGGTCGCCGTTGGGGCCTCGCTGTTTGGCGGGGACGGCGATGGTACGGGCGAGGGCCTGCAAGCGCTGGCTGTTTTGCGGCTGCGGCTGTTCTTCTTTTTTGCCTTCTTCTTTGGCTTGGCCGGGATGCTCGGCAGCCTGCTAATGGCCCCAAGTGCTGCGTTGTTCACGGCGCTGGGTAGCGGCGTAGTTTGCGCCTTTGTGGGCGACTGGATGCTGAGCCGGTTGAGCGGATCAAGCCCCGACAGTTCGCTGGCGGGCGACGACTTGATCGGCCTCGAAGCTGAAGTCACCGTTCCTATCGCCAGTGGCAGCACCGGCAAAATTTCCGCTACCGTCCAAGGCCGCACCATCGAACTGTTGGCGCGCCGGGCCGGCGCGCAAGGCCCCCTCAACCCCGGCGATAAGGTTTTGGTCCTCGAAATCGACGATGGCGTCGCTGTCGTCGATTCGAGCTAGCGGTTGTCCACCCCTCCAAAGCGGCAGACGATTTCGTAGAGCACCTGCGTCGCAAAGAGTAGCTCTTTCACCGGAGTGCGTTCGTCGTGGCCGTGGATCAGGACCATTTCCTCCTCGCCCGGCTGCTGCCGATAGGGCATGAAGCCGTAGATCTGGGTTGCGGGGCGGCGCGGCACGATGTGCTTGGCGTCGGTGCCGGCTGGCATCAGATACGGGAGCACCGGCGCGTCTGGCTCGCGCTCCTGCATCGCCTCGACGATCGCCTGAAAAAGCGGGGTATCGGACGATGCTTCCAACGGCGGCGTGTACTGATCGATCTCGATGGCGACCTCATCTCCGACAAACGCGCGCAGCTCGGCCGCAAAACTCTCGGCCGTCTGCCCGGGCACTAAGCGCCCATCGATCCAAGCAGTCGCCTCTCCTGGAATAACGTTGATCTTAGAACCGGCCTGCACCATGGTCGCCGAGGCCGTGTTGTGCAGCACGGCACCCAACTCGCGGCGCAAGGTGCGGCCGATAGGCAGTTCAAGCAGCGCAGCATCTGCGGTCGTTGGGTCGAGTACTTGCCGCCACAGGGTGGCCTCGGCGGCTGGACGGCGGCTGGCAATTCCCTCGACAAAGCGGCGCACACTCGCGGAGATGTGCGCGGGAAACGCGGCTCCTTCCAAGCCGGCTAGGGCCTTGGAAAGCTTGACGATGGCACTGTCGCCGTGCGGCATGGAGCCGTGTCCGGGCGTTCCGCGGGCGATGAGTCGCAACCGACACAATCCCTTTTGCCCGGTCTGGCAGGTGTAAAACCGCTGCGCACCAACCGCGAAGTCGCTGCCACCGCCCTCGGTGATAATCAAGGGCGCGTCCCACAGCTCGGGTCGGTTGTCGATAATCCACCCCGGCCCGTGATTGCCTTTGCCGGCTTCCTCGTCGGCCGTGGCGGCGAAGACGATGTCGCGGTTGAGCTGGACTCCTTCCCGTTGCAACAGGAGCAACACCATCAGATTCGCCGCGACCATGTTCTTCATATCCAATGCGCCCCGCCCCCACACGCAGCCGTCGGCCAGCACCCCCGAAAAGGGCGGATAGGTCCAGTGCTCAGGCTCGGCCGCTACCACGTCGGTGTGCCCCAAGAGCATGAGCGGCGGTTCGTCGCCGCCGGACAGCCGTGCGAGGACGTTGCCTCGCTCGGGCGCGGACTCGACGAAGACGGGCTCAAAGCCCTCCCGCCGCAGTATTCCTGCTAGATAGCGCGCGGCGGCGCTTTCGTTGCCCGGGGGGTTGGTGGTGTCGATGCGGAGGAGGGCCTGCAAATGCCCGGTTACTTCGGTGCGCACAGCTTTCCAGTCGATCACAATGGTTCCTTATTGACCAACAGCAGCCCGTCAACGGGAATCAGCCGTTGCCTTACGGGGTCTATCCCCAGCCGGAAAATCTCTAAAGGTACTGCTCCCAACAGTGGCTGAGTGGCTTCCGGTCCAAAGACGACGGGTACTATGAACTCTTCACCCTCTAATCTCATCCAAGTTTGACCGATTCCGCGCTCCATCCTGCTGCCGTCGGCAAGTACAAAATTGGCTCTGCTGAGAGGGACAACTCCCAATCTTCGCAGAAGGGTTTCAGGCAGCGTGGTGTAGGTCGCGCCAGAGTCTACCAGAGCACTAACGGTCTCAAAGTGCTGCCCTTGCTGATCGCCTATTTCCAGTTCGACCTGAAAGATTCCCACGTACTTGACTCCTCTTGCCAAAGGGGCCTATCCCTACAACATAGTGCAATAACGGCACGGACCTCGGCCAATTTCGCACAACGCCTGCCAATTTTTCCAAGCCGCGCTGACAATACGGACCATGCCCCTTTTTGGGTAAAAATTTCTCAACTCTATGTATAACAGCGAGATATAAAAAACATAAAACGTTGGCACGGCTTTTGCAATACAACGGGCAAAGGCCATACAAACCCACAGCCACTTAACAAGGAGACAAGCTCATGGCCGTCAAGACTTTACTACCCAGCATTCGCGTCAGCAATCGCCCGTGGCGCAGCCCGTTCGACAACCTCTTCGACGCCTTATTTGGCGAAGACTCGCGCCTGCCCGTTTTGACTGGCAACGCGGCTTTCAGCCCGCGCATCGACGTCAAGGAAGACGACGCCTCCTACGAAATCTCGGCCGAACTGCCAGGTTTGGATGAGCAGGATCTCGAGATCACCGTCGACGACGGAACGCTCGTGTTGCGGGGCGAAAAGAGCGCGGCTAGCGAGGAAAAGGAAGGCAAGTTTTTCCGCACGGAGCGCATCTACGGACGCTTTGAGCGCGCCTTCCACCTGCCCGATGGTGTGCAGGACGACGCCATCGAGGCCAAGTTCAAAAACGGCGTCCTCACCCTCCACCTGCCCAAGAAGGAGGAGGCGAAAAAGGTCGTCCGTCAGGTCGAAGTCAAGGTCGGCTAGCTAGCCTTAGACGCGCAAAAGGGGAAGGGCACGATGCCCTTCCCCTTTTTTGTACCTATGACTGATATAGCAACCCGAAATGATTTGAACGATTCGGGCGGTGGATCCTAGTCTTGTGCCTCCTATTCTGCGTCTATCTGCGTCCATCTGCGGATTTTCTTGTAAATGATGTAGGATTGCTATAAGAGGGTTTTAGGCACTATGTATTCCGCGCATTCTGCAATTTGCCCATCCAAGCCAGTACTACAATGACCACCGGCCAAAACGTGGTATTGATTAAATCGTGTATGCTTGCCGTTATTGCCTTCAGACGAAAGCGACCCAGAGAGAGATAATCATATCTTAGATCGAGAATCTCCATCAAGGATGCTACAATTACGACGGGGATCAAACATCGCGCTTCAATTGATCCTTTTTTCCAAAGGACTACAGCCAAAAAAAACACGATCAATCCTACGTGCATGTGGATTGAGTCCTTTGAAAGTTCCAAGATGGAGACGATTACTACTTTAGCTTCTTGATATTCGGACATTTTCCAATAGGTCGAAGTCAAAGCCGACTAGCCTGCATTGGACACGCAAAAGGGGAAGGGCCTCGCGCCTTTTTCCCCTTTTTTGTCGCCCGAATGTCCAAAGCAAAAGATTATGGAAACCTGAGCTTTACCCTTTGCAATTACGGAGCAGGTACCACATTTAGGGATTATTATTGGTACTTGCTACCGCTTGGGTGGCGGTTTGGTCGGCGGCTTAGGAGTCGGCTTAGGAGTCGGCCTTGGCCAAGGGCGAGGCGGTTGTGCTCCAGCGGGCGGATCGGACTTTCTTTTACGATCTTGGTTCATGTATCGTGACAGACGGAATCCATAAGGAATCAGCAGGTACTTGTTCATTGATCCTTTGATAGCACCTATCTTCTTCTTCGGGGGCCATTTCTGGATCATCCAATGCGGCCAAAGTCCCCATACGTTTAACTTGGACCTCAAATCGTATCCGGATTTCTTGGGAGTACTCTTGTTCAATACGTATTTTCTCTACTAGCTGACCCAATTCAGACGCAATTTCGTTATACGTGGTATTAAGACGTGTGTACCGCTGGAGATTATCGCTTATGGAAGAAAGCGGTTTGATAATAGCAGCGACCGCGGCGAAAGCCCCCAAGATTTTTGCAAAGAGAAGGCCGTATTCAGCCGTGCCGAACACAAACCATGTCCCGATAGACCCGGGTGCCGCCAGTGCTATAATGGCCTCAAGGAAAAAATTTAGCTGCTTGGTTTTCTTCAGTCGCTTTCCATAGTATAGTACGTTATAACGGGCTGTCCGGTATTGGTCATATAAAAACACGACTTGATCGCTGAGGCGTTCAATTTCGCGGTCCTGTTCAGTCATGTTTGGCCAATCCTTTTCTGCGGCAGGGGTGGCCGCCATGCAAGTCTCCTTGTCGAGGGAAGTGATATTCGATGGTACAATATGGCGAGAGGGCTTGTCAAGAACATCCTATACGGCAGCCTCTTGCCCAACACATCCTGTAGCCATGTATCCTATTCGCTCAATCGTATCGGCTGCACGGGCGTTTGCTCGCCGATTCACCAGACCGTTGCGTCCTGTTCGCGCCGCAGTTGCAACGCGAGCGAATCCGGCAAATCGACCATGGCATAGCCAATGGCGTCGCCTTGCCGCACGTCTTGTTTGAGCACGGCTCCGCCCGATATTCCTAACGGCAACAGGCCCTCTTGGCGCACCACAGTTGCCTTTTCGCTTTGACCCAATACAGTGTAGCCGCCCCCGCCGTCGAGGGTCTCTCCGGCCTTGAGAGCTCGCTTGGCTACGGCGATTACATCGGCTGTGGGCACCGGGCGCGGAGTGCCGGTTGGCAGGCCGTAGAGCGCGATTTTGGCGATGGTGATCGGGGCTTCTACCGCCACCAAGTGATAGGGGCGATAGAGAAGGAAGTTTTGGCCGTCGCCGCCCGAATGCAAGCCGTAGGTGGCGAGGTCTTCGACGGTAAAGGGGTGCTCGCTGCGGACGACGACAAAGACGCCCATGCCCAACGGGTTGGCGAGCTGGGTCTTGCCGTCCTCGGCGACGCTGTTGGCTAGCTCGACGACCCCGCGCTGACTCAGCAGCCCGCCCTCTGCGACCAAGCTGAATTTTTGCGGGATGTCCGCCAAATTGCACGATGGCTCGTGCATCCCCCTTACGTCGGGGACTAACCCGGCCATGTTGGCGATGGCCGTGGCCTCAACTTGGGCTTTGGTGCCGTCGCGGAAGGAGTTGTACATCTTCAAGCTGATGCTGCGCCGCTCTAAGGTCTCTTCGTCAAAGCCAAAGCGCACCGCGGTGTTGTCGGGTGTGCCTTGGGGATCGTCGGCAAAGAGTATGGTGCCCCGACCGGCGGCCACCACCTCCAAGCCCAGCGACCACGCCCATTCGATTATGTTCATGGTCACTCCGGGCTGATCGCCATCGACGAGCGAGTAGATTGCGCCCGCGCTGTCGGCCTTGCGCTTGAGTTGTGCGCCGATGGTCACGTCCGTTTCGACATTGACCATCACGAGGTGGTTGCCGCTGGCGATGGCCGCGCTGGCCATGCTGGCCCCGACCGAGGTCGAGCCGGTCGCCTCCACCACCACGTCCAAACCTTCGGCCTGCGCGACTAACACCCCGTCTTCAACGGCGGTAAATTTCCCCGCGTGAATGGCCTCCGCCAACGCCTGCGGGCTATCCGCCGTTCCCACCGCCACATCCCCGTACCCCGCTGCGTAGGCGTAGCGGGCGCGCGCTAGGTCGATGTCGGCGATGGCCGAGACGACCATGCCCTGCATCTGGGCAATCTGCGCGACCAGCCCGCCGCCGAATTTTCCCGCGCCGATGATGCCGACCCGGATCGATCTGCCTTGCCGCTCGCGCTCGGCGAGCAATGCGCTAAGCATGCATTCCTCCTCGCGTTGTTTAGCAAAAATCTAAATCCGCCCCCAAGTTCGCCTGCAATACGCGCTCGGCGTACAGCCGCCGCCACCCCCGGGCTGGCGCAGCGGGTGCGGTCCATTCGGCCCGCCGGCAGGCGAGGGTTTCTGCGGGGACTAGCAAATCCAAGCGCCCGGCTGCTACGTCCAGCTCGATTAGGTCGCCATCGCGGACGAGTGCCAACGGCCCGCCGATGGCCGCTTCTGGCGCTACGTGTAGAGCGACCGTCCCATACGCCGTGCCGCTCATCCGCCCATCGGAGATGCGCACCATATCCTCGACGCCCTGCGCCGCGAGGTGCTTGGGCAAGGGCATGGAGCCGGCTTCCGGCATCCCCAAGGCCACCGGCCCGGCTCCGCGCAGCACCAGCACGTGTTCCGGCGTAATGCCCAATGCCGGGTCGTCAACGCGCGCGGCGTCATCTGGCCCCTCAAACACGATGGCTGGCCCGCAGTGCTTGTGTAGATGCGGGGACGAGGTGGCCTTTTTCAAGACGGCTCCGTCTGGCGCGAGCGAGCCTTTTAGCACCACGAGGGACGAGGCTGGCCCCAGCGGCGCGGCCACGGTGCGGATCGCGGTTTGCCAATCGCCGGGCCCGGCCACGTCCTGCAAGAGTGCGCCGAGCGTTTGGCCGCTGCCTCCTACGGCATCGAGGTCGAGCATCGGCTCCAGTGCTTTGAGCAGGACGGGCACGCCGCCGGCCTTGTCGAAATCCTCCATGTATCCAGTGCCCGCTGGCTTGCAGTCGACCAGCAGCGGCACTTGTTGGGCTGCCTCATGGAAGTCGTCTAGCGACAAGTCCACGCCGGCCCGACGCGCAATGGCGAGCAGATGCACGACCGCATTCGTCGAGCCGCTCAGCGCGGCCAGCACCTTGAGTGCGTTGGCAAAGGCCGCTGGCGTTAGTATGTCTCGCGGCGTCCGTCCCTCGGTGGCTAAGGCAACGGCTCGGCGGCCTGTGGCGACTCCGAGCCGCAAACGCTGAGCTGAGACGGCGGGCGGGGTGGCCGCGCCCGGCAGCATGAGTCCGAGGGCCTCGGCCACGCAAGCCATGGTCGAGGCCGTGCCCATGACCATGCAGGTCCCGGCGGTTGGGCACAGGCTCTGCCGGACAGCGGCGATTTCCTCGGCGTCGAGCGCACCGGCCCGGTGCTGCGCCCAGTAGCGGCGGCAATCCGTGCATGCGCCCAATCGCTCGCCTCGCCAGTCTCCGGCCAGCATCGGCCCGGCGACGAGGTGGATGGCGGGCACGGACGCGGAAGCCGAGGCCATGAGTTGGGCGGGCAGGGTTTTGTCGCAGCCGCCGAGCAGCACGACCGCGTCCATGGGCTGGGCGGCGATCATTTCCTCGGTCGCCATGGCCATGAGGTTGCGGTAGAGCATGGCGGTGGGGGAGAGGAGGATTTCGCCGAGGGCCAGGGTCGGAAAGACGAGGGGTAGGCCGCCGGCTTCTAGCACGCCCCGTTTGACCGCTTCTACGAGCTGGGGCATGGCGCGATGGCAGGTGGTGTAGTCGGATGAGGTGTCGGCGATGCCGACGACGGGCCGCTCTAAATCCGCCTCGTCGTAGCCAGCCGACGCGAGAAAAGCGCGGCGTAGGTAGCGGCTAAAACCTCGGTCGGCGTAGTGCGTTAGGTTGCGATCAATTCCGGTGGGGTGGGGATTCAAGTTTGGGCATATTCCTCTGCGTTTTGCCCGTTCGTCAATCTACGGGTAGTCTCGATCAATTCCAAAACCATCTCGATGTCTAGGTCATCGTGGCTAAATCCGTGGGCAATCGCGTTTCTATATTTATGCAAGTCAGTCAGTTTGAGATACTCGTCCTTGGAGATAACTCCCAAGTAACGTGCTTGGTCAAGGACGTAACTCGCCGAGGTAATACCCGGCCTTGAAACTCCTTCGTTAGACGCCAATGCTCGAATCGCAGCTTCGCAAGCCGACCACGCAAGCATGAAAGCAGCTTCGGGAATATCTGATTGCAGGGCTTTCTCAGCTTGTTCAATTCGCTGGAGGATGCTTTCACTTTCAAAAGACCTTGCACCAGCAGGTGCATCACGGATCTCAGGCTCACTCACCAGGATCAACTCAAACGTCCAATCCGGCTTCGATTCTATGATATTTGCCAATTCGCTGATTCTACGGTCCGCGGCCAGTGAGGCCCGAGACATCACTTCAATCACCTTCGACTCGGCACCTTTCCGTACAACGAGGTCCGCTAGGAAGTTGGGAAAGAAGTCGAGAAGCACCTCTGTCGAAACATCGTATCCTTTGCTTCGATATTCCCGTGCTGTTTTAAGAGCAAGAAGATATTCAGCATTAGTCGGATTTCTCATCAAAATGCGATCTCCTGATTCTGGGCGGCGGTCACTTTGATGTGCAGTACTTGCCTATAACTATCGAGAGCGTCTAGCAAGCCTTGCGATGGCTCTACGATCCACAAGTTATCAGCTCTATTTCTCTTGCGACAAAGTAGGTCGTACACCTGAGAATCATCCCGAAATACCAATCCTTTCAAAGCGTCGAGGATAGGTTTGGGTAAATTATCAACATCAACTGGCGTGTCGTCAAAGAAATAAGTGATTGTGACCGATACCGGAACGGCAACAGGGGCCTCCGTAGCCCAGATCGGTCTGGCGGCCCTTTCCAGCTCTTGTCGCCACTCGTGGAGTCTCTGCCTCCGACGGGTTTGGGAAGACACCGGAGCCTGTTCCATAATCAGCTCGAATGGTATCGGCATTCACAGGCCGCCTTATCGCATTATGGACAGAAAGATAATAGAAACGACTCCGATGCTCCCACACCCAGTCGATGCCTTCCGCCGCCTCGTAGCCTAAGTAGCCGCTGTCGAAGTATCCGCACAGGAACAAGACCTTTGCAACGGGTCGGCCAACATTGTCGCTGCCCGGTGTCGTTCCTGCTGCCGAAGGCACGTCTCCCCCACGGCGAGGGGCAGACAGGTCGCCATTCGTAGATTAGATTCCAAGCTGCGCTGCAAGGTCGTGGAAATCTCGAGCAATTATGTCAAAATCTCCGTCTTGCGCGGTGTCTGCTTGGCCTCCCGGTCCCCATTCAAGTGGACGTCCAATGAAGGCCGTTTTGAACCCAACGGCTCTAGCCCCCTCTAAGTCGTGGCGATGCGCCGCGACCATCAGGATTGAAGGCGGCTCCAAATCTAGAAGATGCGCCGCCGTCTCGTACACTTCCCGGTCCGGCTTGTAATGCCGCGCAAGCTCTGCTGACAAGATACAGTCCCACGGAATACCGGTGTGCTTGGCCATGTTGGTCAGCAGCGACACGTTGCCATTGGAAAGCGCGGCAACAATGTATTTGGACTTTAGCCGCAACATGCCGCCGACCACATCGGGCCACAGGTCCAGTCTGTGCCAAACGCGATTGAAATCACTTCGCTCGTCCTCGGACAACGCAGGAATCGAGAAGTCTTGCAGAATGTCATCGAGAATCATTCGGTGGAGCGCGTCTATTTTCGTCCACGGCAATTCGCCGCGCCGCACACGACCCATAGCAGGTTCATAGCCACCGCGCCAAGCCGTGGCAAAGCGCGCCCAGTCCACGGAAAGCCGCTTGCCGCAGCCTAAGCGCTCACCCTCTCGCACAATGGTAGAGTACCAGTCGGTGACCGTGCCAAAGACATCGACAGTCAGGGCTTTAATAGATGTTTGCGAGGATTCCATTCTCTTTCTCGGTTCAAAAGTGCCGGTCGAAGCTCGTTGGCGGTCTCGACCGCCCGGTTCATCTGCGAAATACATTTTCGATAACTGATGATGTCAAGGACAGGCTTGAAATTGGTACATATTTAAGGTTTAATTTGAAATCTGTACCGATTTCTCATTTTGTCCTTGAGGAACATCCACGCGAATAGAGATCAGAACCGTGATTTTACGACAAATCGCCGGAGAATTGGCGGCGACGGCAACCGAATTTCCCGTGGTGACAATCATCGGTCCATGGCAGGCGGGAAAACCACGTTGGCGCGTATGCAGTTTCCCAACCACGCTTATGCGAATCTAGAAGCACCCGATGTACGCAGGCTAGCGATGAGCGATCCCCACGCTTTCTTCTCGCAATTTCCGCCACCCGTTATTATCGACGAAATCCAGCGCGTACCTGAACTACTCTCAACCATCCAAGGCCTCGCTGACAGCAGCCGGCAACGCGGACAATACATCCTCACCGGCAGTCACCAGTTGCGTCTGCAAGAAACCGTGGCCCAATCCTTGGCTGGACGCACCGCCCTCTTGAGCCTGCTGCCCTTGTCGATAGGAGAACTCAAAGCAACCGGCATCACACACACCCGCGACGAATTTATCCACCAAGGCTTTATGCCCCGCCTGCACAGCGAACAAGTCAATCCAACGCGCCTATACCGCAATTACTGTCAAACCTATATCGAGCGCGACATCAGACAGATGATCAACCTCAGGAGCCTGACAGATTTTGAGAACTTCACGCGCCTGCTGGCTGGACGCGTCGGTCAGGTTTTGAATCTGAGTTCGCTGGCTAACGACGTGGGGGTGTCGGGTACCACGCTAAAAGAATGGCTCTCGGTACTCGAAGCATCGCACACTATTTTCCGGCTGAATCCCTATTTTGAAAACTTTGGCAAACGCATCGTCAAATCGCCAAAAATCCATTTTACCGATGTCGGGCTCGCGTCCTACTTGCTCGGCATTGAATCGCCCGCACTCGCGGCCCGGGATCCACTGATCGGCCAGCTCTTTGAAAACATGGTCGTCATCGAAGCCTTGAAAGCCAGACTCAACGCGGGCAAAGAGCCTGAACTCTACTTTTTCCGCGACAATAAAGGCAACGAAGTAGATCTGTTATTCAGGCAAAACATATACTGCTATCCTAAAACAAGAAGGGGAATGGTGGATTGGGTGGGTTCAAAACGTTCCTGGTGTTAATTGCCAAGAACGCACCCGCGAGGAGTTGCTGGAAAGTATTAGGGAGGCACTCCACGAGGCTCTTGATTTTCATCGCCAAGAGATCTTGGACCTTGTAGGCGATGCCTACGAAGAGCTAGTGATTACCGTGTGAAACGGATTGATCTGTTGAAACATCTCCGTCAGAGCGGATGCGGAAAACACTCATGGTGGAGGAATATCTCTGATGGCCGACGATCTGCGATACCCCGGCACAGAGAAATCAAAGTCGGCGTAGATTCTCCTAACTAAGTTTCAAAATGACGCGCATCTAAGTTCTCCCTTCGCCTTGCCCTAGCCCAACAGCTTAGCTATCCTCTTCTCCTCCCTGTTGTCCCTGCTCGTCTTCGCCATACACTGCTTCAGGAAATTGGGCCTTGATCTGCGACGCCGAGAGCATCGCCGAGCACATCCGCTTTCTCAAACGCCGCATCTTGGGCAATGAGGTCGTCCACCACCAGACCTTGCCCGCGCGCCCGGCGCGCCTAGTCCGCGACTTGGCTGGCCTGCCTCCGGCCATGGCCCGCATCCTCGGAATCGCCCGCATCCACGCGCTCTATACGCACCAAGCCGAGGGCATCCAAAAGGTGCTGGAGGGCCAGCACGTGGCCATTGCCACGCCCACGGCCTCGGGCAAGACCTTGGTGTACAACGCGCCCGTGCTGGCCACGCTGCTCGACGATCCAGCGGCGCACGCGCTCTACGTGTTCCCGCTCAAGGCCCTGGAGCAGGATCAGTTCGACGAGCTGAGCGGCCTGATGCAGGGCTTGGGCGGCACGCTGCAAGCGGCCATCTACGACGGCGACACCACGGCCCACCGCCGCCGGCAAATTCGCACCAAGCCGCCGCAGGTGCTCTTCACCACGCCGGACATGCTGCACTCGGGCATCCTCGCCTTCCACGAGGCTTGGGCCGGCTTCTTCGCCCGCCTGCGCTACGTGGTCATCGACGAGCTGCACACGTATAGCGGCGTCTTTGGCACCCACGTGCTGCACCTGTTTCGCCGCTTGAACCGCATCTGCGCGCACTACGGGGCCGATCCAGTGTACATCACCAGCTCGGCGACGATGGGCAATCCCCGCGAGCTGGCGGGCGAGTTGCTCAACCGCTCCTTTTACGCGATTGAAGACCACGGCGCACCGGCTGCGGCGCGCCACTTCGTGTTCGTCAATCCGAGCGAAAGCCCCAACACCCTCGCGGCCCATGTGCTGCGCACCAGCGTACTCAAGGGCTTCCGCACGATTGTCTTCACCCGCGCTCGCATCACCACCGAACTCGTGTACCGCTGGGCCACCCAGAGCCGCCCGGACTTGCGGGAGCGGATCTCCTCGTATCGCGCGGGCTATTTGCCCAGCGAGCGCCGCCAGATTGAGCAGGCGCTCAACGGCGGTCCGCTCATAGGCGTGGTGGCCACGTCGGCCTTGGAGTTGGGCATTGACATCGGCGGCTTGGATGTCTGCGTGTTGGTCGGTTATCCGGGTTCGATCATCAACACTTGGCAGCGTGCGGGCCGCGTGGGCCGCGCCGGCCGCGAGTCGCTAATCCTCCTCATTGCCTCTCCCGACGCCCTCGACCAGTATTTCATGCGGCACCCAAGGGAGTTTTTCGGACGCGATTTAGAAGACGCGGTGGTGGATCCGACGAATCAGTACATCCTCAAAAACCACCTCGTGTGCGCGGCGCGCGAATTGCCCCTCGCCGCTTGCGAGCCCGAGTACGCGCTGCCCAACTATCAGGAGGCGATTGATGCGCTGACTGAGGAGGGCACACTGCTGCAGAACGCCGAGGGCGACGCGTGGTTTGCCGCACGCAAGCAACCGCATCGCTTGGTCAACATGCGCACCATCGGCGAGTCGTATAACATCGTCGATCGCCACAACAACCCGATCGGCACAGTCAGCGGCGGTCAGGTGTACGGCGAGTGCTACAAAGGCGCGATTTACTTGCACCGAGGCCGCCAGTACGAGATCGGCGACCGCAACCCCGAGCGGGGCCAGCTCTACGCCGAGGAAGTGGATGTGGCGTACTTCACTCGCGCCCGCACGGAAAAGGACACCGAGATTTTAGCGGAATTGCGCTCGCGGCCCTTAAAGGGCTTTATGGCGCGGTTGGGCCGGCTCAAGGTCAGCTCGCAAGTGGTAGGCTACGAAAAAATCCGCGTCGGCGACCAAGTCGTGCTCAGCAAACACCCGTTGGAGTCGCCGGTGGAGCACTTTGAGACGATTGGCTTCTGGCTTGAACTCGACTCCCACTTTAAGGCCGACCTCAGCCGCCACCAGCACCACTACATGGGGTCGATCCACGCGATTGAACACGCCATGAAGTCGCTCTTTCCGCTGCTGGCCCTGTGCGACCGCACGGACGTCGGTGGGATCTGCTATCCCCAACACCCCCAGCTCGGCAAAGGCGCGATTTTCGTGTACGACTATCACCCCGGCGGCATTGGCTTGGCGGAAAAGGGCTTTGCCCAGCTCGACCGCCTCTTGGACATGACGCGGTCCATGGTCGAAACCTGCGATTGTCTGCTCGGCTGTCCGTCTTGCATCCATTTTCCCACGTGCGGCGCGGGCAACGTCCCCCTCGACAAGGCCGGCGCGATTCACCTGCTC
Source organism: Candidatus Latescibacterota bacterium (assembly GCA_965200315.1). Taxonomy (GTDB): domain Bacteria; phylum Latescibacterota; class UBA2968; order UBA8231; family UBA8231. Next base: position 4,664,297 of record OZ241362.1, on the reverse strand, counting down.
GGCGCACTCACGGGCCGCCGGGCCATCGAGCGCATTCCATCCACAGCCGAGGTCTCAGAGGACGCGCCGATTTTTGCCGAGTGGGAAGCAGAGGAGGTGGCAGAGGACGCGCCGCCCGAACAAGGCCCGCACTTGGTCGTGTTCGACCTCGAGACCCAGCGCTCGGCCGCCGAGGTTGGCGGATGGAACAAGGCGCACATGATGGGCATGTCGGTCGGCGTGGTGTGGGACAGCCGTGCTCAGGATTGTACGACGTATTTTGAGGAAGACATCGACCGGCTCTTAGAGCATCTACAGGCGGCCGATTTGATCGTCGGTTTCAACATCATCGGCTTTGACTATTCGGTCTTGCGCGGGTACAGTCCATTCGACTTCCGCACGCTCAACACGCTCGATATGCTGCGCGAGATCCACCAGCGGCTGCGCTACCGGGTGAGCCTCGATTCGCTGGGCCGGGCCACGCTCGACGCACCCAAGAGCGCCGATGGGCTGGACGCGCTGCGGTGGTTCAAGGAGGGGCGACTCGATTTGATTGCCGAGTACTGCCAAAAGGACGTGGAATTGACCCGCGACTTGTTTTACTTCGGGCTGCGCGAAAACTACTTGCTCTTCGACCGCCGCAACGAGGGGCGGATGCGCATCCCGCTCGACTGGAAGCTGAAGGAGCTGGTGAGCGGGGACTGACTCCCCAACCGATTGCCCACAGGCCGGATAAACGGCAGATTAGAGCCGGCAATTATTAGAAGCCCTCTCATACATGCCACTGGCTTTCTCGGGCAGCCCCTGCGATTGTCAAACAACGGGCGATCACAAGGGTCGCCCGACACAAATGTATTCAGGGGTTAGGAAAGGACTCCTTAGAGAAAGGCAACAGATGAAAATCACGGACCTCAAATGCGCGGTCATTGGCAACAACCCGGTCGTGCGCATCAATACCGACGAGGGCATCTACGGCCTCGGGGAAGTCGAGGCGAGCAAGTCCTACCTCAAGCCCCACGTGCTGTTTTACAAAGACCGCATCCTCGGTCAGGACCCGACCGATGTCGAGCGAGTGATGCTCAATATCCGGCGCTTGGGCAGCTTCAAGCCTTGGGGCAGTGCGGTCAGTGCGATTGAAATGGCGCTGTGGGACATTGCCGGCAAGGCCGTGGGTGCGCCGGTGTACAAGCTGCTCGGCGGCAAGGTCCGCGACCGCGTGCGGGTGTACAATGGTGCGGTGCGCTTCCCCATGGCACCCGCCCGCTCGCCCGCGGCGGGCGCCCGCCCGCCCGAGGACTACGCGGACAACATGCAGCGCATGAAGGACGCGCCGCAGAAGTTCAGCATCATCAAACAGGGCCTCGCCTTCCACGGCGGCAGGATTACCGAGTCGCCTGAACATTTCTACGGCACCCACCAAGCCGGCCCGTTCCACGCCAATCGCGGCCCCTTGAGCGAACGCGGCCTCAACTACATAGTCGATTGCATCCACGCGATGAAGGAAGTCTGCGGCGACGAGGTTGGCTTGGCGCTGGACTTAGGCCCGGGTTTTCTCGTGCCAGACGCGCTGCGCTTGGGCCGGGCCGTTGAAGAGCTCAACGTGGCTTGGCTAGAGGACATGCTCACCGGCGATTACGTCCCTTACGTTTCGGCGGATCACTACCGAGAGGTCACACAGAGCACCTCAACGCCGATCCACACCGGCGAGCAGATCTATTTGCGACACAATTTTCAGGATCTGATCGAAAAGCGCGCCGTGGATATCATCGGCCCGGATCCCTGCGACATCGGCGGCATCGCCGAGCTCAAATGGGTGGCCGAATACGCCGACCTGCACGGTATCCTCATGGCTCCCCACGGCGTGCTCGACGGCCTGTTGGGCTTGGCGGCTTTGGTGCAGGTCGCAGCGACGCTGCCGCAAAACTACATTGCCTTTGAATATCCGACTGGCCAGCCCGAGTGGTGGTACGACATTGTCGAGGGCTTGCCCGATCCGATTGTGGTCGATAGCCACATCGCCGTTTGGGACGCGCCCGGGATGGGCGTCGATCTAATCGCCGAAGAAGCGCGGCACTATCTACGCGAGGAAGACGCCGACTTCTTCGATCAGTAAATGATAGGTAGAAAGGAAAGGTATGCGTGCGGCTCAACTAGTCGCCCCGCGTCAGTGGGCAATCATCGAGACGGACAAACCCCAGCCAGTCGGCGACCAGATGCTCGTGCGGATGGAGCGGGTCGCGGTTTGCGGCAGCGACAAGCCGCCGTTTTGCGGCCCCCACAAGCGCTATCCACAGCCGCTAGGAGCCACTGGACATGAAGGCATGGGCGTGGTCGAAGCCTGCCCGTCGGGTCGCTATCGAGAGGGGGAACGGGTGCTGTTGTGGGGATTTGACCGCGGGCTTTTTCAGGAGTACGTCTTAGCCAAGGACGATGGCGGCTGCATCCGCCTGCCCGGCGACCTGCCCGAGGAAAAGGTGCTGATGAGCCAGCTTTTGGGCACGGTGATCCACAGCTTCTACAAGCTGGGCAACATCATCGACCGCGATGTGGTAGTGATCGGTCAAGGGCCGGTGGGGCTGCTGTTCAACTCGGTACTGCGCAACCTCGGCGCACGTCGCATCGTGGCGATCGATTCGCTGCCTTACCGCTTGGAGGTGGGCCGGCAGATGGGGGCCACGCACGCGATTTGCTCGGCCTCCCAAGACCCGGTCGCCGCGGTTGCCGAGATCACCGGCGGTGCCATGGCCGGTCTCGCAGTCGAGGCCGTGGGCGTCGCCGCGACTCTCAGCCTCGTACCGGCTCTCTGTCATCGCAACGCGGAGGTGATCTGCTTTGGCGTCCCGGACAAGGACCACGTCGAGGGCTTGATGACGGTCAGGATGCTGGACCTGTTGCGCCAAGAACTGCGCTTGATTTTCTCGATCGGTCCCAATCCCGACCGCGACTACCGGCCAGCACTCGACTGGATCGTCCAAGGACGCATTGACATCGCGCCGATCATCAGTCACGTCCTGCCCTTTGCCGAGATCCAGCAAGCCTTTGCCATGGCCTTTGACGATCCCGAGCCGCACCAAGCCCTGAAGGTCGTGCTCAAATTCCCCTGACTCTGAGCAGAAAGGCATCTAGGTATGCAAGTTACCCAAATCGAAGTCCACGAGGTCGCGCTCGCCTACCAAGATTGGATCGCCTACCCGCTCAACCACTACTACGGCCCTGCACACCGCACGATCTACATCGCCCACACCGACGACGGTCGGATTGGCCTCGGCGAGAGCGGGAGGCCCGAGCCGCAGGAGACCATCGACCAATATATCGGCAGCAACCCCTTTGACTGGATCGGCGACGAGACCTCGCTGGGGTTGGGCACGGCCATGTACGACCTGATGGGGCAGGCTGCTGGCGTCCCCGTCTATAAGCTATTCGGCCAGAAGTATCGGTCGTTTGTGCCCGTGGACGCTTGGACGGTATCGACCCATCCCCAGCATATGGCCGAGGCCATAACCCGCTACGCGGCGCAGGGCTACACTTGGCTGAAGTACCACCTCTCGCCGTTTGAAAACGTCTTTGACCAGACCGAGGCCATGCAAAAGGTCGCGCCGCCCGGTTTCAAGATCCACTACGATTTCACCATGCACGGCACGGACGACCACATGCCCGAGTTGGTGGAAAAATTAGCCGAGTATCCGATTGCCGGTTGCTTTGAAGACCCGTTGCCGCCCGGGGATATCGACGGCTACATCGACCTGCGCAAGCGAGCCAAGCGGCCCATCGTCTTGCACCACTTTCCGCTGGGGGCCACTTACGAGGTGCTGATGGAGCCGGCCGATATCTACATGCTCGGCCACGCAAAAATCGGCGACGCCATGCGTCGCGCGGGCTTGTTTGCCGCGGCGGGCAAGCCCTTTATGCTGCAAAACGTCGGCGGTGCCGTCACTCGCGCCATGGTCATGCACATGATGGCCGCCGCGCCCACAGCTACCTTCCACTGCCACAACGATTACGAGGTCTGGCAAAGCGACGTGGTTGAAGAGCGGCTGGACCCGATCAACGGCTTTGTGCGGGTGCCGGAAAAACCGGGGCTGGGGCTGACTTTGGACCGGGAAGAATTGGAGCGGCTGAAAGCGCTGGAGCTACCTGCACAAGACAAGTGGATCATCAAATCGCGCTTCAAAAACGGCACCCGCATGTACAACATCGCCGATCCGGCCAACTCGATTTTCATGGTGCGGCCCGACCGCAACCGCCTAATACCCATGAGCTACGCCGCGCCCATTGAGACCGAGTATTGGGACGACGACGGGACAAAGGAGTACCGGGCGATGTTCAGTAGGATTGAGCGCGAGGGAGTGGTGCTGGAGCGGACGTAGGGATTTGGCGCCGACTCGCTCCCTCGCTCCTCCCAGAACAAAGTTCAGGTTTTTAATAAAAATTCCACACAAGTCGATAGCGAAATCAAAGGTTGCCTGAACGCCCGACTTAAAGGACATGGACTGGTGATTAAAGGCGGCATTGGAGAGGTGGAGCGAGGTCCGACAGAACGCGGTTAAAAGCAAAGAACGTTGCTTGGTCTGTTCGGCAAATCTGGCATCTATGGCACCTTTTAGGGCACAAAGGAAATCGAGTGCGGTGGCGTTCCACCACCGTTCAACATTGTGCATACGCGGTGTCGGCGCACTCGGCGTCCTGCCGTGGCGAATGTCGTCAGACACCGCGTGGCCGGCCTGAGTCAGTTCGGAAATCTCTTGTGTAGAATAAGTGTCGGTCTTGGTACGGCTCAACCAGACCAGAAAGGGATTGATTTCTACTGTGCCTGCCCGGCGACCGCGATACGCCGCGCAGAGAGCGGTCGTCTCGGTCCCGCAAAAAGGATCGAAAACATTGATTTTGGCGATGCCTTCGTACGCTAGCAGAATTTCGTCGACGATTTTGAGCGAGTAAGCCGGAGTCAGGCGCAGCCAACCATGCCGCCCGGATTCGGCGTTATGCTTGTGGGTGTAATCGGCCCTTTGCGCGAGTGAACGTCGAAGCCTCTCAGTAACGGCCACGGCTCCAGCAGTTTGCCCAGAATCGAGTCGATCTCACCCGCAAGGTGGTGCGAACCAACTCTTCGCATCCGATCCCGATCTGCCTGTAAACACTTGTCATGCCTCCCGCTGCTTTATGTGCCGCGCACATCAACGGATGGTCAAGGCCGAACCAAGGATAGAAGGGATCGCTTCCATAAAGCACTTGGAACTCGTCTAACGACAGGCCCTTATCTCCACGCCCTCGTCCGAATTTTGGCCTGTATTCTGCGGAGACTCGAATGCGTTTGAGCACAATCTGCAAGTATCTCTCGTCGTTCAAGCGTTTTCGCCTTCCTGATCGCGCTCAAATTTGAGCGCCGCTGAGTTCATGCAGTAGCGCAAGCCGGTCGGCTGGGGGCCGTCGGGGAAGACGTGGCCGAGATGGGCGTCGCACTGGCTGCACAGCACCTCGGTGCGCACCATGCCGTGGCTGGTGTCGCGCTCCTCGGCGACCTTGTCCGCCGCGATGGGCTGCCAGAAACTGGGCCAACCGGACCGCGAATCGTACTTGGTCGCAGAGTTGAACAGCTCGCTGCCGCAGCAGACGCAGCGATAGACGCCTTGCTCCTTGTTGTCGCAGTATTCGCCGGTAAAGGCGCGTTCGGTGCCCTTCTGCCGGGTTACGTGGTACTGCTCTTCGGTGAGTTCCTGCCGCCACTCGTCCGCGCTTTTGACGATTTTTTTCTCCATTGTAGCATTCCTTTCCCTTGGGTCAGTCTAATCGGCCAACTCGGCGTATTGTCCGCCGAAGAAGATCAGCGGCGCACCGCTACCTACCTCGCCGGTCAGACATTCGCCGATGAACATGTCGTGGTCGCCCGCGGCCGCGATGTCAACTAGCTTGCATTCCACATAGGCCAAGGCGTCGGCCAGAATCGGCGCGCCAGTCTGGGCCACTTTGGTCGCCAGGTCCGCAAAGTCTTTGGGGCCGCGCTGGGCAAAGCGCACGGAGAGGTCCTCCTGTTCTCGCTTGAGGATGTTGATGGCAAAGCCCTCGGCTTTTTGCAACAGTCCGTGCATGGACGCGCTTTTGTCAACCGAGACCACCACCAGCGGCGGCGATAGCGACAGCGACATGACCGCATTGGCCGTCATGCCCAAAAACTGGCCGTCGCAGGAAGTGGTTACCACGGTGACGCCGGTGGCAAAGCGGCCCATAATTTGCCGTTGAAGCTGAGGATCAAACGCCATCGCGTTTCCTTTCGCTTTAGTTGAGTGCGTCCCGATAGATGCGGGCCGCGTCGTCCGCTTCCACCGCGACCGGATTGGGTTCGAGCAAGCGCTGGACGCTCAGGGCGCTTTCGACCATCGGCGGAATGTCGGCGGCGCTTATCCCGGCCGCGCTCAGCGAGCCGTAGGGTGTGTGCTGCCGCCGCAACCCGTCGAGCCACGCCGCGGCTAGCTCGACCCCCTCCTCGCGGCTCTTGCCGCCCAGCGCTAGGCCGGCGGCTCCCGCGGCAAAATAGTATTTGTCGGCCACAACCGGGGCGTTGTGCCGCATCACTCCGGGCAAGACGAGGGCCACGGCCGCGCCGTGCGGCACGGGTGCGCCGCGCTCAAAAGAGACCTTTTCGATCCCGTAGCCGAGCGCGTGGCCGGCTCCGGTGTTGATGGGGCTCAACAGCAGTCCAGCCAACAGGGCACAGCGCGCCATTTGACAGCGCGCGTCTGGATCACCGCGGACCACGGCTTGCACGTATGCCGGGCACCCCGCGGTCAGGGCCGCTCGCGCTACGGCGTCGCCGATGGCATTGCTCTTGGTGGAAGCCGTGCATTCGAGGGCGTGCCCGAGGGCGTCTAAGCCGGTGATCGCGGTCAATACCGGCGGCAGCTCTTGGTGCAAACGCGGGTCCACCAACGCGGCCTTGGGCTGTAAATAGCTGCTGTACACGGCCTTCTTGCCGGTTGCGTCGGCGATCACCGCCACCCGGCTGACCTCGCTGCCCGTGCCCGCTGTCGTCGGGATGCCGACGAGCGGGGCCAGCGACGGTTTTTCGTATAGGTCGAAGCCAAAGTAATCGGCCACCGAGCCGCCATTTGCAGCCGTGCAGAGTGCGGATTTGGCCGTGTCCATGGTGCTGCCCCCGCCCACGGCCACGGCCACGTCGAAATCTGCTGCTGCCAGCGCGTGCGCGCAGGCATCAACGCTTTGCACTGAGGGGTTGGGCGCAATCTCGCTGTACGCGCTCACCACGTCTAAGTCGCCGAGGGCTTGGCGGACTAAATCGACGAGAAGGGCAATGCCCGGATCGTGGATTAACAACACCCGGCCCGCGCCGAGGCGGACGCACTCATCGGCTAGCCGCGACAGGGCACCTGCCCCGAATACGACCCGCCGGTCGCGGAAATTGAACATTTCTGCTAGCGCTGCCCGCCGATTTGCTGCGGCAAAATAGGCACTATCCGCTAGCAGGTCCTCGTTGATCTGCACACTACCCATTGCGGCCTTCCTCAGATGTGTTGATGCGGCGAACCGAGCCTTGTTTCGCACGAGGGATTTGTGCAATATATACACGCAGCCGCAGCCCTACAAAAACGGAGCCACCATGACCCAAGACGCCGCCCAGACGTATGCCGAGCAAGGCTTTCTCACGGGCATCGACTTGTTCAGCGCCAGCGAGATCGATTACTTCCGCGCCTGCTTCGACGAATTGGAAGCCCGCGAGGGCCGCGAAAAGTGTCAGATCGGCCTGCAAGCCCGCCATCTCGACGAAGAATTCATCTGGCAGATGGCCACAAACCCGCGCATCCTCGACGCCATGCAGGAGGTCATGGGCGAGGATATTATGCTGCTCTCGACCCACTTTTTCTGCAAGTATCCCGACCCGGAGGCCAAGCACTTTGTGGCTTGGCACCAAGACGTCACCTACTGGGGCTTAGAACCGCCCGAGGCCCACACTGCTTGGGTGGCTGTGGATGTCAGCGATGTAGAAAACGGCTGCATGCGGGTCATCCCCGGCTCGCACACAAACGGCATTGCCACCCACGGCGAGTCGGCCAAAGCCGGCAATTTGCTCAGCATTAATCAGGAGATTCCCGACGAACTCGTCGATGACAGCCACGCCGTCGATCTAGTGCTCGCGCCGGGTCAGATATCCATCCACGACGGCCAGATATTCCACGCCAGCAATCCCAATATCTCCAACCGCCGCCGTTGCGGTCTGACGCTGCGCTACGTGAGCCCGCACGTCGAGCAGGTCGAGCTCAACTCGCTGGGCAACAAGTATCCGACCGTCTTGGTGCGCGGCGAGGATCGCTACTGCAATTTTCCCGAGCAGCACGTGCCCTTTGCCTCCGTTTCCCGATAATTACACAGTCAGCCGCACATTTTCCCGATAATTACACAGTCAGCCGCACATAAGGAGACACAATGGCTCAGTACGACCGGATGGCCGTTCTCAACGCCATCTACGACACGGGTATCGTCCCAGTCTTTTACAACGCAGCCCCAGAAACCACCATCCACATCGTCGAAGCCTGCGCCCGAGGGGGTGCTCGCTGCGCTGAATTTACCAATCGCGGCGATTTGGCCTACCACGTCTTCACAGAAGTGGTGCGCCATGTAATGGCCCAAAAAATCGACATCATCATGGGCGTTGGCTCGATCTGCGACGCGCCCACCGCGGCCCTCTATATTGCCAACGGCGCGAACTTCGTCGTCGGCCCCTTGCTCAACGAGGAGGTCGCCCGCCTGTGCAATCGCCGCAAAATTGCCTATTCGCCCGGCTGCGGCTCGGTCAGCGAAATAGGCCAAGCCGAGGAGCTAGGCGTCGAGATCGTCAAGGTGTTCCCCGGCAGCGAAGTCGGCGGTCCGGCTTTCGTCAAATCCGTGCTCGGCCCCTGTCCTTGGACTCGCATCATGCCCACCGGCGGCGTCGATGCCACCCGCGAGAGCTTGGAGGCGTGGTTTACAGCAGGTGTTGCTGCCGTCGGCGCTGGCTCCAAGCTGATTACCAAGGAGCTCGTCGCCGCCAAAGACTGGGATGGTTTGGAGGCCAAGGTGCGCCAGAGCGTCGGCTGGATTCGGGAAATTCGCGCTGAGATGGCGGGCTAGCCCGGCGGTTCGATTCATGGCCTTAACACAAGCGCAAAAAATCCACTTTGATGAACAGGGCTACCTGCCTTATCACCGGCTCCTCTCCGACGACGAATTGCAGGCCCTGCGCCAGCGCAGCGAGGCGATCGCCCGGGGCCAAGCCGACCACGTGCCGCCGCGCTACGTCCAGTTGGAAGCCGCCTTCCGCGAGGAAGAGGACGCTGAGGTGGACCGCCTCGATCAGGTGCGCAAAATGACTCACCTATGCTATTTTGATCCCCTGTTTGAGGCCGTGGCCCGCAAGGCGGAGATCGTCGATGTCATTGAGGATTTGCTCGGTCCCAACATCAAACTCTACTGCGACCAGTTGATGATGAAAGCCCGCTATCACGGTACGGTCACCGACTGGCACCAGGATTCCGTGGCGTGGCCGCAGTTTGCTCCGCAAGACCACGTCTCCTGCTGGGTCGCCCTCGACGACGCCACCGTGGAAAACGGCTGCATGACCGTACTGCCGGGCAGCCACAAATGGGGGCCTATCAATCCGGCGCACAAAGCCCGTTTTTTGGAAAATCCCCTGCTCCCCGAGCCCGTGCCCGTGGAATTGCCGGCCGGCTCCTGCTTGTTCCACCACGGCCTCAACTTCCACCGCACAGGTGCCAATCCCACCCCCAAGCGGCGGCGCGGCCTAGCCCTGCACTACCTCCGCTCGGAGACCATGTACCTCGGTGCTGCAAGCGAGGCACACCGCCTGATGACCGAGTGCGAAAAGCCGCGCGGCGAATTTCGCTTTCTGTTGATTAGGGGACGCGAATTCGACGGTCGGGTGTAGCCCTGCCCTATGGCTCCATGCCTGCTAGGCCGTTGGCTACAAGGCGCGCATTGGTCGAGTAGTAGCTCCGACGAGGTGCCCCGGCGGAGTTGATCCGCCAAGTGCTGCAAGCCAAGTGCGAGATCGCAGCTTAGCTTCTGACAGATGCTGACCAAACTCACCACCCGCAACTTCAAACGCTTCGACGAGGTCGCTATCGAACTCGGGAGTCCGGTGGTCTTCATCGGCCCCAACAACTCCGGGAAGACTTCGGCCATGCAGGCGCTCTCCTTATGGTACATCGGTCTCAAGCGCTGGAAAGAGAAGCGGTCCGGGAAGAGTACACCCGAGAAGCGTCCCGGCGTGACCATCAACCGCCGCGACCTCATAGCCATTCCGATTCCAGACGCAAACCTCCTGTGGCGCGGGCTGCACGTGCGAGACGTCCGCAGAGTCAACAGCCAGCAGCGCACCAGCAACATTCGCATCGACATCATCGTCGAGGGCGTGACCAATGACCAAAGCTGGACGTGTGGCCTGGAGTTCGACTATGCCAACGACGAGTCTTTCTACTGCCGGCCGCTTCGCCGATCGGACGGCAAAACCCCCGACCGCATGCCGGTGCCGGACGAAGCGGGAAGCGTCCAGATCGCCTTCCTACCGCCTATGTCGGGGCTTGCAGCTACGGAAACACGTCTCGATGACGGTGCCGTGAATGTCCGAATCGGCGAGGGCCGTACCGCCGAAGTGTTGCGCAACCTCTGCTTCCGAATTTACGACGAAGACAAAACGAAGTGGAACGAACTCGTCGAGCAGATTGAGAACCTGTTCGGGTCGCAACTCCGTCCGCCGCGCTACATTGCCGAACGCGGCGAGCTCGCAATGACCTATCGCGAGCAGGGTGCTGAACTCGATTTGTCGTCCGCCGGGCGCGGCCTGCAACAGACGCTACTCCTCCTAGCATATATGTACGCGAACCCCGGTGCCGTCTTGCTCCTCGACGAGCCTGACGCGCACCTAGAGATTCTTCGCCAGCGCCAGATCTACCGTCTGCTCACCGATGTGGCGCGAGCAAGCGACAGCCAGATTATCGCCGCCAGTCACTCTGAAGTGCTACTCAACGAAGCTGCGGACCGGGACTTAGTCGTCGCCTTCGTCGGCCAGCCACACCGCATCAACGACCGCGGCAGTCAGGTCTTGAAAGCACTCAGAGAGATAGGGTTTGACCAGTACTATCAGGCGAAACAGACTGGATGGGTACTCTACCTAGAGGGTTCAACGGACCTTGCGATAATGCAAGCTTTTGCTAGACGACTGGGGCATGATCGTGCGCTTCAGGTGCTTGAGCGGCCGTTTGTGAAATATGTGGGGAACCAAGCATCGGCGGTTCAGAACCACTACCACGGCCTGCGAGAAGCACTCCCCACACTTGGTGGAGTTGCCCTTTTTGATCGCCTCGAATTAGAGCCTCTCGATATTTCCCCGGTCGAGCGCCTGAGCTGGAAACGCCGGGAGATAGAAAACTACATCTGCTCGCGGGCCACACTCAAAAAGTACGCGTCGGCATTGGTGTCGGAGGAGGCTGCATCGGGACCACTGTTCGCGGCAGCCGAAGTAGAAAAGCGTCAGGATGTGATGAGCCAAGCCATTGAGGAAGTAGAGTCGGCCCTAAAGACGCTTGGCAAGGGATCTCCTTGGAGTGCTGACATCAAGGCCAGCGATGATTTTCTAGTCCCGCTCTTTGAGTCCTACTTCGGGAAGCTGGGCCTACCCAACCTGATGGCCAAGAAAAATTTCTACGAGTTGGCTGAATACGTTCCCGATAGCGAGATTGATCCCGAGATTAGCAAAAAACTGGACGCGATCGTGCGGGTCGCGGAGCGTGCGACCCCTGCGGGAGACGAGGCTTGATTCTCAAGCTCGCCGCCTCGCCAACTTCAAGGGCTACTAATCGCAGCGATATTCAACACATTTTTAACATCCCGAAAGCATTTTGTCGTTTTGTTTTTGCAGAAATCAGTGATATTCAAGCCCTGTCGTTTGGATGTTTGGAAAAGCGATTTGGTGATTGCGAGAGGATTGGCGATTGGCTATTATATATAAAATTGTTAGAGTAGGCTCTACTCGATCACAGGAGGGAAATCGCTATGATTAGAAAATCGAGTGGCAGGGCCTTGCGGGTGGGCGGACTTATTGTGGCCTGCGGCCTCCTAATGGGGGCGACCCGGGCTTATGCCGCGAGCGGTGAAGAATTGCAATTCATTCTCAATACCTTCTCGTTTCTCGTTTGGGGCGTACTCATAATGTGGATGTGCGCGGGCTTTACCATGCTCGAAGCCGGGTCCGTGCGCACCAAGAACGCCTCCATGATCTGCCTCAAGAACATCGGGCTTTATTCGATTGCCGGGCTCACGTACTACTTGGTTGGGTACAACCTCATGTACGTCGATGTGCAGGAAGGCTGGATTGGCACACTCAAGTTTTTATACGGGTCTTCGGACGATGAGCTCAAGCTGTTGTCCGGTCAGGCCGCGGCCGAAGTTACAAAGGCCGGTTATGCCACTATGTCGGATTGGTTTTTCCAGATGGTCTTTGTGGCGACAACCGCTTCTATTGTATCGGGCACGCTGGCCGAGCGGGTGAAGTTGTGGGCGTTTCTCGCTTTTACGGTCGTGTTGACCATAATCATCTATCCCATTGTCGGGGCTTGGACTTGGGGTGGCGGCTGGCTGAGTGAAATGGGGTTTAAGGATTTCGCTGGCTCTACTATCGTGCATTCGACCGGAGGTTGGGCTGCGCTCGCCGGGGCACTCGTCGTCGGGGCGCGGTACGGGAAATTTCGCGCCGACGGCAGCGTCAAGGCCACGTCGCCTTCCAACATCCCCGCCGTGACCTTGGGCGTCTTCATTTTGTGGCTTGGGTGGTTCGGCTTCAACGGCGGCTCGCAGCTCGCGCTGTCGAGCGCGGCCGATGCCGTCGCCATGAGCAATGTGCTCGTGAATACCAACCTTGCGGCAGCAGCCGGCGTCATAGCTGCTCTCATCGTATCGCGACCGATCTTAGGACGCATCGATCTGCTCGCCGTCCTCAACGGTGCGCTCGCCGGCCTCGTCTCCATTACAGCTGGGCCAGATATCGTCGATCACCATTGGTCGCTCGTAATTGGTGCTATAGGCGGCGCGTTGTGCGTCGGCGCGATGAGGTTGTTGGAGGTTGCCAAATTAGACGATGTTGTAGGGGCGATTCCGGCCCACTTATTCGCCGGCGTTTGGGGGACCTTAGCGGTCTGCATTGCAGCCGATGGCAACTTTGGCGTTCAGCTCATCGGGGTGTTGGCGGTGGGCGCGTTCGCGTTTGCGACTTCGTGGCTCGCGTGGTTTGCTCTGAGCAAAACAATGGGGGTGCGGGTGTCGCAGACTGTTGAAGAGCTCGGCCAGGATACCGCAGAGCTCGGAATCGAGGCGTATCCCGAGTTTGTACTCATGCCCGATCAAGATGACGTTGATCAAATTCAGAACAACTCATAACCGGCCACCAACCGGTGCATACCATTTAGAAAGGTAGGCGATCAAGTGAACACCGAACAGAAGGATGGCGTATTAATTGCCAAACCCGAAGGCCGCATCGACGGGGTCAATGCCCGCAACTTCCACGAAGCCTTAAGTGAGGCGATCGGCACGGACAACAGCGCGGTGCTCGTCAATTTGGCGGACATCAACTACATCAGCAGTGCGGGCCTGCGGACATTCCTGCTGGTTGCCAAAACGCTCCAGCAGCGCAGTGCCCAGTTCGCGCTATGCTCGCTTTCAGAGCCGATACGGGAAATTTTTGAAATCAGCGGTTTTGACAAGATCATCGCGCTCCACGCCTCCGAAGAAGAGGCACTCGCCGCGCTGTCGTAATTAAACTGAAGCGGGCGTTGTGATCGCGTCCGAATCGGCTGGGTCTGATTGCAGGGATTCCGATTTTGCCGTGGGCAGTTCGATGGTCATCTCGGTAAATTCTCCAGGCTCGGAGTGGACCTTTATGATGCCCCCGTGTTCGCGTACGATGTCGTTGGACAGCGCGAGCCCAAGCCCGGTTCCCTGATCGGTCGGCTTAGTCGTAAAAAACGGGTTGAATATCTTATCGACGACATCCGGTGGAATCCCGTTTCCATTGTCGCGGATGCAGATTGCGGCACGGTCAGGCATTCGCTGGGTGTTGATCCAGAGCGTGGGAACGTAGTCGGGTGCTGTCTCTGAAGCCTGCCGCTTCTCGTTGGTGGCGTAGCAGGCATTGCTTACCATGTTCAGAAAGACGCGGGCCAAGTTCTGGGGGACCACCTCTAATTCCCCCATCTCCTCGTCTAAATCCTCCTTGATGTCGAGCTGAAAATCCGAATTGGTCGCTCGGGCGCTGTGGAAAGCGAGCCGGGCGTGTTCTTCGAGCAGGGCGTTGATATCCGTGGCCCGTACCTCGCCCGACCCGCGACCCATCTGTAGCATGTCGCGGACAATGCGATTGGCGCGAGCACCATGTTGGCCGATGCGCCCGAGATTGTCGGTCAAGTCGCCCTTGATCTCGTTGATTAGCTCGCGCTGCTCTTCGTTTATCTGTAGGCCTTCTTCCTCTAGTACCTCTTGTAGTACCTCTTGCAATTCCTCTAACAGTTCCTCTGAGGCTTCCGCGAAGTTCTTCACAAAGTTCAAGGGATTCTGGATTTCGTGTGCCACGCCCGCGGTGAGTTCGCCCAGTGCGGCTAGTTTTTCGCGCATGACGATCTGATCCTGTGCCTGCTGTAGATCGGCGAGCACCTTTTCGAGCGTGGCATTTTTCTCTTCTAAGTCGGCGGCCAGCTTTTCCACCAAGTTGAGCCGCTGAGCCTCCAAAGAGTTGCGGCGAAAAATTTCGAGGGCCACAGCCATGTCGGCAACCTCGTCGCGCCCGGGCATCTCGATCTTTGCCTCTAGGTCGCCTCCGGCCATGAGACGCATTCGGTTCGACAGAAATTCGAGACGGCGCAGTAGCATTCGGCCGACGAACAGCCAAGCGATCAAGATCGCTCCGGCTATGCCGACCGCGTTAATCGCGAGCAGGAGCTTGCGGCCAGTGAAGATGGCTTGGCTAGAAGTTTGCGTGGCCTCCTGTGCGCTCCCGCGGGCCGTGTTCACTAGCCCCTCGACCTCGGCGACTAGCTCAATGGACAAATCGCGGTTGCGGTCGAGCAGTGTTCGCTGTTGTTCAACGACTTGGAGTTCTAAGGAGCGCAGAGCGAAAATTTTCAAGTCCCCGCGGCCCAAGTCGAACAGGAGGTTAAAGGCTTGGCTGAGTTCACTGCGCAAGGGGCCTTCGCCCAGTGCGGAGAGTTTCCGCTCAATGCCCCCGACTGTGGAGTCGAAACGCTCCTGTAAAGGCTCTAGCAGGCGCGCGTCCGACAGATTAAAGGTGCTGGCCAGCAGCCGCGTGGCCGTAGTGACCCCTTCCTGCAACTCGGCCAGATCGCGATAGCGAGAAAGTTCGGCCTCTGAAAGGTGCTGAACGCGGGGTGCGGGCGGTTCGTCGAGGGTGCGGTAGCCGGTCATTGCGTAGAATAGCTGATCGTCGATAGCCGGAATCAAGATGCCGGTCAGATCGTTTTGCAGTGATTCTAGGTTTTTTTGCAACCCGCGGCGGCGCGCATTGAGACCAAAGCGCCTGGCCACCGAAGCCTCAATCGCATTGATATTGGCAATGAGGGTGTCGCCGTGGGCGCGAATCCGCGCGAAGCGTTCCTCGGCTGCGCCCTGCTTGGTCAGGGCTGCCAATTGCTTCTTAAAGTCGTCCCGTTCGGAGGCGACTTTGGCGGCGACCTCGGCAAAGGCCATCGGCGTCTCGGCCGCTGCTAGACGCGGAGCTGCTGCTGCGAGGGTACCGCTTTGCTGAGCGACCGCAAAAGCGGTGGCTATCTCCGGGACAGCCCGCTCGTTTACCTGTCTTTGGGCATCGCCGACCTGGTCGAAGGAAAACCAAGCCACTAAGCTCGCGGTCATGGTGAGGACCACGGCCGTGCCGATGCTGAGGTAGAGATGGAAGGCGATGCGGTGCCGGGCTGTGAGTACGCGTTTCAGCAGGGAGATCATCGCTTCGTCGCTCCCTTCAAGGAGCGGATGGGGCGGTATTGGCCGTCGCTGTCGAGCACGGTGAGGAAGACCGCGTCCGAGCCCTGATTGTCGCCATCCCCATAGCGGAGCTCAAACCCCTCTAGGTCGATGACATCGGCGCGGCGCAAGTTGTCTAGTAGGCAGGCGCGGCTGACTGCTCGGCCGCAGCTAGTGAGGGCGGCGATGGCCAAGCGGCCGGCTAGGTAGCCCTCGAATGAGACAAAGCTAGGCTCTGCTCGCGGGGCGTGAACTGCGAGGGCGCTGCGGTACGAGCCGACGATGGCCGGCTCGGTGGCCATCGGGAAGGGCACGACCTGAGAGACTAAAACTCCCGTGCCAACGGATCCGATCTCTTGGGCCAAGGCGTTGCTGCCTACAAAAGAGATGGTCGCGAAGATGGGGATAAACCCGATATGGCGCGCCCAAGCGATGAGGGTAGCGACCGGTTGGTAGATCCCGACCAAAATCACGGCTTTGGGCTGGCCACTGCGCAGGTCGAGCAGGGCAGTCTTTACTGCCTTGGTGTTGCGCGGATACACGCCAACCGCCACGAGGGATAGCGCACGACGCTCTAGTGCGCGGCGCACACCGCGAAATCCCTCCCGACCAAAGGAGTCGTCTTGGTACATTATGGCAATGCGCTCAATGCCCAAGTCGTCGGTCAGACGGGCGACGATTTCCTCGATTTCTTGGTAGTAGGAGGCACGCATATTGATCACGCCGTGCCACTTGGGGTCGCGGAGAAAACTACTGCCCGTGAGGGGAGCGATGTAGGGAACTCCATCATCCTCGGCAATGGGAACAACTGCACGCGAGGTTGGGGAGCCGACGGCACCGATCAGCGCGAAGACCTGCTCGCCTTCGATCAGCTGGCGGGTGTTGTCGATGGCAGCTTCCGGCTCATACCCATCGTCGAGCGACACCAATTCGAGCCGGCGTCCGTGGACTCCGCCCTGCTCATTCACCTCCCGGAAGGCCGCCTGTATCCCGAGCCGCATGTTGCGGCCCAACTTCTGGGCTGGCCCGCTAAAGGCGGCGGATTGGCCAAAGAGGATACTCCGGTCGGCGACGCCGGGCTGCTCAGCCGAAAGTTCCGCGCCAAGCGCAGCACTCGCCACTAACAGCGCGGCCGTGCATCGAGCAAGCGCGTTGCTCAACTATCCCTCCGCTTGACCAAGGTCAGGCAGTTTTTGTCTTGCTGTCGCTGGTAGTGAACCTCGTCCATCATGGAGCGCACGAGGTGGATGCCGAGGCCACCCACAGTGCGATCCTCAACAGCGGCGTTCAAGTCTGGCTCTGGCGCGTCGACGAGCGGATTGAAGGCGTAGCCGTCGTCCTCGATCTCGATTGTGATGGTCTCGTCTTTTGAGGAAATGACGATCTTGATTTCGTGGGCTTTGTCGTCGGCGTGTCCGTAGCTGACGATGTTGACCCCCACTTCCTCGATGGCCAGCCCGATCTGAAAGGTGACGTCTGGAGGCCAGTTTTCTTCCTCTGCTAGCTCCTCAATAGCGGCGTTGACCTTGTGCAGTTCGTCCAGTTCAGTTGCTATGAGCAGCGATCTATGAGTGCTCATTGGTCTGTCTCGCTGCGGTGAAGCGTCAGGCAAGTGACGTCGTCAAATTGAGGAGCATCGCCGGCAAAGGTCTCGACTGCCGCAAAAACCGCCTCGTTGGTAGTGCGGGCGTCCATAGGTGTCCCGTCGGTGAAAATCTCGCACAGGCGCTCTAGGTTGAACTGGTCGCCTTGGGCGTTTTCGGCTTCGGTAACGCCGTCGGTGTACAAGACGACGCGGTCGCCGGATTGCAAGGTTATCAAGCTTTCTTCGTAGGTGAACCCGGGCACCACGCCGAGCGCCACCCCGCCGAGCGCCGGCAACACGGTCGAGCTGCCGTCGGCGTGGACCACGAGCGGGGTATTGTGCCCGCCATTGGCATAGGCCAACTCGCCGGTTTCTGGGTCGAAAGTCGCGTAAAACACGGTTACGAACATGGCGGCGTCGTTTTCTTCTTGCAGCAGTTGATTTACTTCGCTCAACACCTTGCCCGGCGAATCGAGGCCAATGGCCGAGCCCTTCAGCAGGGTGCGGCTCGACATCATAAACAGGGCCGCCGGCACTCCCTTGTCCGAGACATCGGCGACGACGAGGCCGATGCGGCCGTCTTCGAGGGACAAGACGTCGAAGAAGTCGCCGCCGACGTCGCGTGCGGGCTTCATGCTGCCGAAGATCTCAAAGCCCGGTCCCTTGGGAAAACTGGTGGGCAAGATGGACTGCTGCATCTTGTTGGCCACGTTGAGCTCGTTTTGCAGGGCGACCAGTTTGTCGCGCGATTCCAGCGCATCGCGCCACAGCTCTAGATGGCGCAAGGTCCGCTGGATGGTCACCTTCATGTCCTCGAAGTCGATGGGCTTGGTGATGAAGTCAAACGCACCCCGGTTCATGGCCGTGCGGATGTTCTTCATGTCGCCGTATGCCGAGACGATGACCGAGCGGACATTGGGATCCACCTTGGGGATCTGCTCTAGCAAGGTAAGTCCGTCCATTCGGGGCATGTTGATATCCGAGAGCACCATGTCGATGTCTTGCTCTTCGCTTAGCACCTCTAAGGCTTCAACGCCGTTTTGGGCAAACACAAAGCTGTACTGACCCGAGCGAATTTCGCGGCGCATGCGCTGCCTTACTAGGTGCTCTAAATCTGGCTCGTCATCGACGACGAGGATCTTAGGTCGTATTATTGCCATTTCTCTTTCCCCAAGTTTGGGTTAGCCTAACGCGACTGTCAAACGGTTAATTGCCCGGCTCCACCACTACCTTCATGGCTGCTTCGCCGCCGGTAATGTCGAGCCCTTCGCGGATGTGGGACAGCGGCAGCCGATGCGTGATAAAGCGATTTAAAGGCGCGGTCGTGCGGCGCAAGAAAGATAGCGCGGTCTTGAACTGCATGGAAGGGTACGCCCACATGCCGCGGATGTCCAAATCCTTAAAACAGACGATGTGCGGACGTATCTCCACGGCTCCTGGATCGGTGAAGTGCCCCACCTCCACGACGATGCCACCCCGACGCACCAAGTCGAGCGATTCCTTGAAGGCTACGGGTACGCCGGCGGTTTCAATGACGATATCGGCCCCCACGCCCTCGGTCATGTCGTGGAGGGCTTGCTGTCGCTGCTCGGGGCTACCTTCGCCCATCGCGAGCACTTGATGAGCACCCATGGAGCGGGCGAGTTCCAGCCGGGACGCGCTCAGGTCGCCGGCGATAATCAAGTCGGTGCCGATGTGGCTCAGTACTGCTACTACGAGCTGACCGATGGGGCCGGCTCCGAGGACCAGCACGGATTTGTCGAGGCCCAGCCCTTCGCCGATGTGGGGGATGCCCGGCCCTAAGGCGCGCTCTACGGCCCGGGTGGCCACAGCGGCTGGCTCGGTGAGCACAGCCCGTTCCGAAGGCAGGTCGTCGGGGATTTTGAAGAGCCACGAATGGCCCGTCAAATGCAAGTATTCGGCAAAGCCGCCGCGCGGCATGGGCGCGAGATCGGCGGACACGAATCCGTACACAAAGCGGTTGGAGCACAGGGTGGGCCGCTGGGGCATGTGCAGGCAGTAATAGCACCGTCCACAGGCCCGCGACGAGGGCGTTGTCGTCACGCGGTCTCCCACTGCAACCGGGCCGCCCACTATGGCCAAGCTATCGGCTGCGGCCGGCCCCATCTCCTCGACGATGCCTACTAATTCGTGCCCGGGTATCACGGGAAACGGCAGGGCCATGTGGCCGGCGAACATGTGCTTGTCGCTGCCGCAGATGCCGGTGCGTTCGATCTTCAATAGGACTTCGTCGTCGCCGATTTGGGGTTTGGGATACGAGCGCACAGCGATCTGGCCGGGGCCGGTCATGATCGCTGCCTGTATCTGACTCATGCTTTTTCTCCTCTGCGCTTCTAATAGCCAATGCTGTGCAGGTACTGGCGGTTGATTTGCATCTTTTCGGTTTCGGGCCGTGCGGCTTCTCCAGGGCAGACCGTGATCCAGCCGGCGTATTCGGCTTCCTGCAACGCCGCCATAAATGCCGGGTAGTCGCACATGGGGCCTTCGCCCAGTTCCACGGTCTGTCCATCCTTGAAATCGTGCAGATGTACGTACGCGATCCGCGCGGCGAAGTCGCGCACGGCTTGCACCGGGTCGTAGCCCCAATGCACGGCGTGAGACATGTCCATGCAGAGGCGACACGCGTCTAGGCGCCTCATGAAGCGCTTCCACTCGTCGGCACTATCGACGAGGTGATTGATATGTGGATGAAATGTAACCATAACGCCCAAGTTCGCGCCGTACGCCGCCAGATCCTCGTACACAGTCGCCATCTGGTCCAACTCCGCGTCCGTGCTGTTACGGCCTGCGCGCCCCGGCCCTTTGGTCATAAAGGTTTCGACCCCGAGCTCGGCAGCAAACTCGATTCGCCGCTTGTTGATCTGTTGGCTCGGCCCGTCGAGGTCCAGCGCGACATTCGGGCCGCAGACGGCGGCCACTTCCACACCATATGCCTCGCAGAGCTGGCGCACGCGCTGCGGCGTACCCAACCAGTCGAGCGGTTGCCGCGCTTCCCAGCCATCCCAGCCAAAAGTCCGCAGGGCCTCTAGCTCTTGCGCTAGGTCGGGTGCCCGCCAGAATAGCCCGCTGTACGCCAATTTGTAGCTCATTTTCTACGCCTGCCTACAAAAATTCAATGTACCCAACCGCCGGGGCTGGGGCAATGGCCCGTTCCTTTGAGGTTGCCCTTCCTCCCATCTAGGACTGTGGCGGGAGTCATCCTAGCCAACCAGATCAAGAGCTTGGGCGAGGTTCTCGGAATCACGTCCATGCAAATACCACGCCCAACGCTTCTTGTGGATTGTCGGCGAGCATGTCGTAGGTGAGTTGGCAATCGGCGGGGTTGGCGACGTGGGTGATTAGGTCTTCGATGGGCAGCTTACCTGCGGCCATCAAACGCAAGACCAGATGGCGGTCTCTGGTTTTGTTCCAAGAATAGTAGATGTGGTCGTCGTCCGGGGTTTTGGGCTGATGTGCGCCGAGGATGGCAATTTCGCGCTGGTGAACTTCGGGTAGAAAACTTACTTCGACAGTGCCACGTGGAGACCCTAGTGCGACTAGGCGGCCTCCTAGTCGCGGCAAGGTTAGGGCCATGGGATAGACGGCGGGGATGCCGGTTGCTTCGATGACTAGATCGACGCCATCGCCCACGCAATGCTGGCGCACGATTTCGGCGACATCACTGGTGGTGTTGGGATTGATGCAAACATCCGCGCCTCGGTCTTTGGCTTTGCCCAAGCGGAAATCGTCCAAATCGATTGCAATGACCGGGAGGGCACCAGCCAACCGCGCAAAGGTCGCTGCCAATTGGCCCACAATGCCCATGCCGGTGATGGCAACAGCTTCACCCAATTCGGGACGGCCAACCCGATGCCCGTGCAGGGCAATGGCAGCCATGACCATGAATGTCGCAGATTTGGGCGCAACGCCGGCGGGTGCTTTGCGGAAATTGCCGGTCAGGACCGCGTGGCTTGCGTGGTTGCCTTGGCCAGCAATGCGGTCGCCGGGTTGTATCCCCTGCACGTCTTTGCCGACTTCGAGCACCACGCCCGTGTTGCAATAGCCGGTGGAGCGCGGAAATGTTATCGCACTCGCTGGTTCGCCGCCGTGTGCGTAGCCGTAGATTTCCGTACCAACGCTTACGGCGGTGTAATCGTTTTGCACCAAAATGCCGTGGTCGGGCATGCGCGGCAGCTCAAATTCCGTCAATTCGATCTGCCGGATGTCTGTGCATATCAATTGTTGTGCTTTCACGGTCGTTGCCTCTGTGAAGTTGGATTAGACAGAATGAGACACTTTTTATTGACCCTCTATCAAAGGGCAAGCGCACGCAAGCACTGATGACCCTATTTAGAACGGCACCCGGCTTAGCCGGCGGCGTCCGGCTCCCAGATCGCTACCGGATTCGCGGGGTCTACACCTCGTACCTGCCGCAGTGAGGCAGCCCGATGGAACCGGACTCGTGTATAGATAGATAGGTCGTATATAAGGCACCTTTTTGGCCCCTCTATCAAGGCGCTGAGCGCATGCAAGGGTCAGGTAAAATTAGCTGCGGGAACGACGAGTGGACAGGGGCTGTGGGGTGGGGAATGACCGTTATGGGGATTTCGCAAATAGCTTCTATTATACTTGCTACATAGTTCTTGTAAGCCGCAATCACAGGGACTGCAAAAAGGCCACGAGCGCGTCCCGGTCGCTCTCGCTGAGTTGGCGCACAAACTCCCGCGCTGCTTCCGCTTCGCCGCCGTGGAACATGACCGCTTCCATCAGCGTACGTGCTCGTCCATCGTGCAGATACGCTGGAATGCCGTTGACCGTTGCCGTCAGGCCAATGCCCCACAGCGGCGGCGTACGCCACTCGCGGCCATCGGCCTCAAAGTCGGGACGATCGTCGGCCAACTCTTCCCCCATATCGTGCAATAGCAGGTCCGTGTAGGGACGAATGGTCTGGTTGGCTAGGGCCGCAATCTCGTGGTGGCCCGTCTGCAGGGTGGGGATGTGGCACCCCGAGCACTGAGCCGCGGCAAAGAGCACTTCGCCGCGCAAAGCCTGCGGATCGTCGATGTTGCGGCGGGCGGGCACCGCTAGGGTGCGCACGTAAAAGGTGTTGATATCCAAGGTCTCTTGGCCGATTTCAGGGTCGTCTTGGTGCTCGTCCATTTGTGGCTGGCCGGCGGTGGACTCCTCGGGGAAATAGGGATTGGTAATCCCCATGTCCTGTTGGTAGGCCCCGGCGACCTGCTGCAATAGGTTGGGATTGTTGGCCTTGAGGCCAAAGCGGCCCAATTCAGTCTGTTGCGTGCGGAAGTTGTACACTCGATTGGGGCGGCCGGATATGCCATCGCCATCGCGGTCGCCGGGGTCGGCCAGCGCCAGAATGGTCTCTTCGGGAATGGCTTCGAGCAGGCCGCGGCCAAAAACCGGCGGGGCCATGCGCGGCGAGAACAGCACGTCCGCCGGCAATGGCTGATAGGTCTCCACTACGTCGTAAACCGGAAAGCGCAGGGAGTACGCGGTGCCGTCGGCAAAATGGCGGGTCTCCTCAAAGTAGGTGACGTCGATCCGCGCCTCGGGCGCAACCTCGAAAACGGCGCGATCCCCGATCTGTTCGCCAAAGCCCGGCACAGGCTGCGGTCCCCCGGGCACTTCGGGATTGGTGCCGGGTAGGCTGACCCGCATGAGCATGGAGCCGATAAAAGGAGCGACCTCGCCAAACCCTTCGCGCCCCCGGCCATCGCGAGCGTGACAGCCCACGCACGAGGTCTGATTGAAAACCGGCCCTAAGCCGTGCCCCACTTCGGCCGGCGAGGTGACAAAGACCTGTCCAAAGGCCGCGTCTCCGGCCAAAAAGCGGTCCATTTGCATCCCGTCCAAAGAGGGGATGGGGTTTTCAAAGGCCAAACTGCTGGCGTCAAAGACCGTTGCCGCCCCGCCGGATAGGGCGCGGTCGTCTTCCACGGGAGTTGGGTCTAACCCCCGGTCGTCGCCGCAGTGGGTGAGCATAAGGAGGCCTATACAGAGTATAGATATACGGGTAATGATCATGCGAGAAACGAGGTTAATTACCTAAAACCAACGGCAGGATACCTTCCTCCAAGGTTTGCTGGACTTTGGCCACCGCGGCCTGCGCCTTCTCGATTTGGTCCCGATCCGAGGCAATGGCGTCGCGGAAGGGCTGTTGGATATTGCCAATCTCGTCGATGGCCGTTTGGATCTCCCGTTTGAGCCGCTGATCGAGGTCGGCGTCGGCTTGGCGGATAAATTCGTCCAAGCCCGATCCGATGCCCGCGTAGTCGCCGGTATAGACGTGATGGACGCTGCGCAGGTTGTTTTGGAAGTCGGCGATAGAATTGAAGCTGAATTGGGATTCGACGAGGCGGGTATCTTGCTCGACGAAGGGATCGGCGATTTTGCCGTTGGCCACCTCGTCGCAGATGCCGATCATGCCGTTGACCATTTCTTGGACTGCCGACTGGGCGGACGGATACGCGTCGCTGCCACGGCCGGCGTTGCGGACCTTTTGGCCAAAGTTGCCACCGGAGGCGATCCAACTCGTGTGCAGGGCCTCGGTAGTGGCCTTTAGATCTTGGGTCGTGGCGATCAGATAGACGAACTCGCGCTCGGTGAAATCGGCCGCAGTCTTGCTGCCGCCTTCGTCAAAGAGCAGGTACTCAATGGTGTGGAAGCCCTTGAGGGTTCCGTCCAGACTGTTCACGTACGCGGTCGTCAAGTCGTTGTCGCTGGCCAATACTCCGTCCAAGTCCGTGCGGTTGACCGGCCAACTGTCGAGCGCTGGATCGTAGCCGTTGAAATCCACCGGCCCGAAGAGAAATCCCTCGCTGGCTTCCCAGGGGATGCGCGTGGCCACCCAAGCGTTGCGGGCAGCACTGAGGTTTTCGGGCGTAGAATCGCTGCTCAGGGCTTCGACTGCGGCAAGCAGTTCGCCGGCCCGCTCGTCCAAGTCCGCGTACGTGGCAATGATGACTTGGTCGGTGAAGTTGCTCAAGATGGGGCCAAAGTCGAACCCGGCCGCGGCTGGCCCGGTGGGCGCGTCGCTGTCGTCGCCGCAGCCGGCAACTAGCAGCAAGCTGCAAGCGGCTAGTCCGCTCCTCAGTCGCAAGAGTGTGGCTTTCATAAGGTCAGCTCCTTTAGTCAAAATTGAAAGCGAGCGCACAGGCGACTTCCACCAGTGCCCGGTTTCACTGTGAATGTTTTCTAGAACTGAAATCCCAGCCCCAAGCTCAGGGTGTTTTCAGGGTTAAAGCGAGCGGCACCTAGCCGCCGCATGGCGTAATCGGCTTTGAGCACTACGGTTTCTTCCATGTTGTAGTTTGCGCCCAAGGTATAGACCCGGCGCGCAAAGCGCGGATTGTCAAACGTCTCGTCCGGGACCGCGGCCATGCTGTCGTATGCGTCCAAGCGGATGAACAAGTCCAAGCGGTCGGGCGAGGAAGCGGCCAGCCAAGGCAGGACGTCGTAGCCGACTTCGGCGAAGGCCGCATACGCCTTTCGGGCTACCGGCGAGCGCAAGACGTCGAGGTTGTTCGATAGGGTGCGGTTGCGGGCGCTGACGAGGGCGGCATTTTGCAGATGTCCATAGAGATATAGCCCTCGCATGCGGACCCGCCCCCGATCGAAGCTGCCGTGTACATCGACGAGGGAGACGTGCGCGTCAATGCCTTCCATATCGGGCTTGGGGCGGTTGTCGGCGCTATCGCCGCGATAGCCGGAAATACCCAGCACACAGTGCGGAGCGAACTCATAATCGAGGCGAGCGACCCAAGCCATATTGGTCGCCTGAATCGTCTCAAAGCGCTTTTGGTGGCCGCCGACAATCCAGTTTTGCGAGCTGAAACCGGTCGCATCCAAGCCGTTGACTAGCTGTAGCTGGTAGCGCCAGCCCCGATGGGCTCCGGCGACTTCCACACCGGTCTCGTGCCAGAGAGCCGGGATGATAGAAGTCTCGGCTTCCGAGCGCCGGGAGCCGAAGAAATCCGCGGGATGGAAGCGATGGCTCAAGTGGCCCACGGCGACGTAGAAATGCCCCAAGCGGACGCGGAAGGCATCGCTGAAGGTTCGCTCGACAGCCAGCTCTTCGACGACGACTTCGCCGCCTTTTTCGATTTCCTGCTCAAACTCGCCGAATTCCTCAAACTCCAATGCCAGCGCCGCACCAGTGCCGCCGTGCTCAAATTCCACCTCGGCTTCCAGCTCGATATTTTTGAGCAACTCGACTTCTAGTTCGAGCGCGAGGCGAGTGATGTCGATGATGGCGCGGCTGTCCGGGGGAGAACCGTGAGGCCCGCTTTTCTGGTCGGGGCCGAAATCAAAGTGGGAATAGAGCATCTCGCCGTACCCTTCTAGATGCAAGGACGGCCTTGTGGAGGCGACTGCGCCTTGTAAGGAAAGAAAGATAAGAAGGATAACTAGCTGAAAAATATGAAGATAGAGTCTATTAGGTGCGCGTCGCATGGATTGGGTGGAAGGCCGTTGTATCACCATTACATATTTTCTGTTAATAGAACCAAAGTTTTCTTTTATAATCTTTTGTTCTATATACCAAACAAAAGTATAAGCAGTATTTCCATCTGTCAAGACAATTTAAGTTGCTCAACGCAGAGGGCTTTTTTGCGCTCGACTTCGCCGTATATTTAGTGGATTTGGAAAAGCTATGGGATTTGTAGAAACATTTGCCGAATCGCTGAAAGAGATGCCTCGCGCACCGATGGGAGAAGCCCTGCGACCGCTGTGGAGCGAGGCCCTTGCAAGCATTGAAGCCGAGCACCAAGCCGGGGCCGATGGGCAGGTAGTAGCCCGGCGGATCGCCGAGGCTATGGACGCGGTGGTGCTGTCTATCTACCAGAGCGCCATGCCCCAGACGGCCGGTCCGCACGCGCTGGTGGCGCTAGGCGGGTACGGCCGCTGCGAAATGGCACCGCACTCTGACGTTGACTTGCTGTTCCTGTTCGCCAAGAGCCAAGACAAAGTGCCCGCAGTCGTCGCTGGTGTGTTCAATCCGCTGTGGGACTTGGGGTTTGAGGTGGGGCACAGCAGTCGCACGCTAGACGATGTGGTTCGGGCAGTGCGCGAAGATCTGGAATCGCGCACCGCGATGATGGACGGCCGCCTGCTGGCCGGCGACGCCGCGCTTTTCGCCCAGTTCCAAAATCGGCTCTACAAGCGCGTGCCCAAGCGCACGGTCGCCGAGCTGAATCGGCTGCGCCAGCAGCAGCACGAAGCGCGGCAATCGGTTCAGCTTTTAGAGCCGAATGTCAAGGAAAGTCCCGGGGGTCTGCGCGAGATACAGATGTTTGAATGGGCACTCAAGGCCAAGGTCAAAACGGCTGACTGCGGCGATTTGTATGCCCAGTATCTCGATGGCGGTAGGGACAGTCTCGCCCGCAGCCGCGCCTTTCTCTGGCGGGTGCGACACGCGCTCCACTTTGCCGTGGGCCGCAAGCGCGACGTGCTAGAGCACGACCTCAAGCCGCAGATCGCGGCGGCCTTGGGCTATGACGAGGGACACGAGCTGGCGGCTGAGTGCTTTATGCGCGATTACTACCTCCATGCGCGCACCGTGTACCACCTAGTAGAACGGGCCTTCGAGCGGCTGACTCACAAGCCGCGCAACAGCAGCCGCAGCATGTATCTAGAGCGCGGCGTAGCTGCGGTGGAAGGGGAGATCGTCCTCGCTAACGATGAAGCGTACTTTGCCGCCGATCCCCTGCGCCTGCTAAAAATTTTCCTCACGGCTCAGACCAAGAACTTGGAGTTGAGCGATCAAGCCCAGTGCGCGGTGCGCGCTAGTCTGCCGTTGATCGACGACGCATTCAGACGCCGGCCAGCGGCCCGCGACTTGTTCCTCAAGATACTCAAGCGCAAATACCACACAGCGCGCACCCTCCGGCGCATGCACGACCTAGGCGTCTTGGGCGCGTACTTGCCTGAGTTCGGGCGGCTGACCTGTTTGGTCCAATACGACATTTACCACATTTACACGGTCGATGAGCACACGCTGGTCGCGCTGGAAAATTTGGAAACTCTTGGTCAGCAGGAAGGGGCCATGTCGGCGATCCTCGCCCAATGCACGCGCCGCGACCTGTTGTTCTTCGCCGTGCTCTTGCATGACGTGGGCAAGTGGAAGCGCGACGACCACATCACGCGCGGCATTGAGATGACCGAGGAGCTGAGCGAGCGGATGGGGCTGTCTCCAGAGGAGCGGGCCATGCTGCGCTTCCTCGTGGAGCACCACCAAGACATGGTCCTGATCTCTAGGCGGCGCAATCTCGACGACTACGAGATGATCGCCGAGTTCGCCAGGCTCTTCGCCAACGCGGAATGGCTGCGTGCTCTCTACTTGGTTTCATACGCCGACCTGTCGGCGGTTGCGCCCGACGCATGGACCGACTGGCAAGGAGCCTTGCTGTGGGAATTGTACTACAAGACGGCCGAGCAACTACACTCGGACCGGGAGGCCCTAGAGGCCAAACAGCGCGTACGCCAGAAACTCGACGAGCACCTCGATCACATCGAAGGCCACTGGCCGGCCCAGCGCGTCGTCCAGTTCCAAGAGCACATCGATCAGCTATCCCCCAGCTATTTGGTGGCCTACAATCGCACACAGATCAAGGTACATCTGGAGATGATCGCCCGCCTGAGCCGGGAGCAGCCTTTTGTCTTGGAATTCATCGAGCACGAAGGGCACACTGAGATCGTCATCTGCACCCGCGACCAGCGCCAGATCATGGCCAAAATCTGCGGTGCCTTGGCCGTCAACGACATCAACATTCTCCGCGCGGATGTAAATACCCGCGCCGACGATGTGGTGCTCGACATTTTTCAGGTGACCAACATCGACGGCAGTCCGGTGCTGCCCGACTGGAAGAAGGAGCGCATGCACGAGCGAGTAGCCGAGGTTATTTCGCTGCGGCTGAAGGCCCGCGACTTGATAGCGCGCTACAGCAGCAGTTGGGACCGCCGCCGTCGGCAGCGGCAGTACGATCAGCCGCCGCGCATTGCGTTCGACAATCACATTTCAGCCCGCTACACGGTCGTCGATATCGAAGCCCAAGATACCGTGGGCCTGCTGTACAGAATCGCGTACCTGCTCGACGAGTTGGAACTCGACATCCACCGCGCCATTATCAATACGGTGGCGGCGCGGGCGCAAGACGCCTTCTACATCGTCAATGCCGAGGGGCAAAAAATTGCCAACCGCGAGGAACTCGAGCGGATACAGCAGTACCTGCTCGACGGGTTGGCGTCTTGAGTGGAGAGTTGGCGCTAGGACCCGGCAGATATGATCCGCGAGGTAGAGGAATGCCACAAGTTACCGACGATCTTCTCGACCAGATGATCCAAGCCATCGTCACCGAGGTTGATCCCGAGCAGGTGATCCTCTTCGGCTCTCGCGCTCGCGGCGATGCGCGGGAAGATTCGGATGTCGATCTGGCCCGTACCCTTTTACTCCAAGCTCACAGAGGAAAACAATGTCAGAGCACCCCAAGCCAACCTGCAAAGTGATTCGCCGCCGCGGAACCTACGAAGGCAAACAGGCTCTCACCTATGTCTCAGGGATCGCCGCCGAGACTACCGGCTCGCAGGGGATTTGCCTACACCTGCTGAACATGCCTCCTAAAAAACGGGCCAAGGCCCACCTGCACGAAAACCACGAAACCGCTATTTATGTCATTAGCGGCCAAGCTGGAATGTGGTATGGCGAGCAACTGGAGGAGCATGTAGCCATCAACAGCGGCGACTTTATTTGTATTCCCGCCGGCGTCCCTCACTTTCCCTACAATCCCAGCGACTCGGACGGCCCCCTGCTCAAAGAGGTAGAGTGATGCAGTCGTGCCGTTCTTTGCATCACCGCATCAAATATATTATCATTTGATGTATATAACAGGAGCATCCCATGAGAACGACACTCGATATCGACGATCCAGTCCTCCGGGAGTTGAAGCGGCTCCAAACCAAGGAAGGCAAGTCCTTGGGCCGGCTCGCATCCGACCTGCTGGCGCGTGCGCTGAAGGAGGACGCTGCCCCCACCCCCACTGCGCCTCCGGTCTGGATCGCAAAGCCGATGGGCGCACGCGTCAATCTCTCCGACAAGGAAGCCGTGCATCGCTCCTTAGACCGATGATCCCCCATGAGCTACTCCTTGGACGTCAATATCCTTCTCTATTCGTCGGACGCCTCCAGTCCGTTCCACGCGAAAGCCAAGAGCTTTCTAGAATCCTGCATGAGTCGGAGCGACGTGCTTTATCTGAGTTGGCCAACGATAATGAGTTACCTGCGCATTGCTACACATCCATCCATATTCGATGAGCCGCTGACGCCTGAAGAGGCCATGGCCAACGTGGAGACGCTGCTCAATCTGCCCAATTCTCGCTGTCTCGCCGAGGAAGACGGATTCTGGGAGATGTGGCGATCCGTGACTGGTGGGACATCTGTGCGTGGCAACCTGGTGCCGGATGCACACCTTGCCGCGCTGCTTCGCTTCCACGGAGTGCGTCGGCTATACACGCACGACCGCGACTACCGGAGATTCGATTTCCTTGATGTACAAGATCCTCTCGCTTGACGCTCGATGAACAAAAACTCCGAGGAATGGCACCCGGCACCGATAAACTCCTCGATCAGATGGTCCAAGCTATCGTTGCCGAGGTCGATCCCGAGTAGGTGATCCTCTTCGGCTCTCGCGCCTGGGGCGACGCACGGGAAAATTCGGACGTGGATATAGTGGTGGAGGCCGAGCCGTTTGGCCCGGAGCGAAGTCGCCGTCAGGCACTGGTCAGGCTCTACCAAGCGCTGGTAGAATTTCCCGTCCCCGCCGGCATCCCTCACCTTCCCTACAATCCCAGCGAGACGGAAACCTGCCCTGCGGTGATCGCCCGGACGGCCCCCAACTAACAGGAAAGCGTTAAACTCTTACCCGAATTGGACGGGATACACAGCTAGACAAAAATAACGAATGCCCTTCTAGACAACGTGCTCCCGCCTAATACGCCCGCGTCGTCCGCCCCAAATCTTCGGCCTCAATCCACTTGCGCAACACGGCACCAGAGCGTGCCAGCAGCTCTCGATAAGGCCGCTCCAATGTCTTGTTCCTTGGGTTTTTTCCCGACTGCCGTGGTACGGCGTTGAACCGCCCCCGCGCCTCGACGATGTTGCGGCTCGGATTGTGCACGGCAATCGTCAGTACTCGCGCGCTGTAGCCCTCTGGATCGGCCACCTGCATGGACCACACCGACTTGCTGCCCCGCCGGCAGTTGGACACATAGGAGGCGACGCAGTGGTTCATCGCCCTTCCTTCGAGCGTGAGTTCTCTCTTGGAAGTCAGCTCGCGGATGGTCCAACGCAGCCCTTCTTCTTTATCGTCCATCCACTCAAAGCCCGCAATGTCCGACGCCTCCCAACTCCCTCCAGGCTGGCGGTTATCGCGTGCTAGGCGCTCGTGCCATTCCTCGACTTGGCGCAGGAGCTTGACCGCGCTGCGCCCCTTCATGGTGTAGCTGGGCTGCGGCGGCTCGCCCTCCTCTGTGGGGACGTACTTCTGATGATTTATATAATCGACGATTGGCCCAACCATGTCCGGGTCGAGCATGGGGTTTTCGACGAGGAAGAGCACGCCTGTGCTCCAGAAGAATTCGTCGGCGAAGCTGCGACCGAGTTCCGTGGCTATCACGGCCTGCACGAGGGCCTCGCTGCCTCCTTGACCCACCACTTGCGCCCAGCGCAGCGCCTCGGTCGCCGTCAGTTCGCTTGGGGCCTCGGTAAAGACGTGTGCCATGCGCTTGGAGAGCACCAGCGGCAGGTCGGCCGTGCGGATGTTCTGCCCGCTGCCCACGTGGACGAACCACCCCTGCTGGCGTTGGGCTTCTAGCTCCCAACCGCCAAACCACACCGAATCCAAGCAGGATGGCACGTCGTAGCGGGCCAATAGGAAGCGGGCCAGCGCGGCGAATTGCCGCCGGGGATTGCGGCTGTCTGGCTTCCACTCGGTCGGGGACTGCTGCCAAGCGCGGCTGTGTCGCGCCAACGCGCCGAGGGCCTCGACGAAGGTATTGCCCTCCACTCGCCCCAAGCGCTGGAAGGCTGGCCGCGCGTCGAGCAGACTAGACGCGCGCTTTTCTACGTGTAAAAGCAAATCCCGTAGTTGTGTCCGCTGGTCGCCGACCAAGCCGACAAAGGCCCGATGGATCAGGCGCAAGACCTCGGTGCGCAGCGCTTCCTCGGCAATGGTTCCGGCCCACAGTTGGTGAATGATGTCTTTGGTGCGCCGGCTGTGCTGGCGGCCCTTGTGCAGGGCTTGGGTACTCTGAATGTGCTGGTGGAGCTTGAGTTCCTTGTTGCGCTGGGCTGTGCTTTTGTGGATGGCGTCGCCGAGCCCCTGTTGACGACACCATGCTTGGTAGGCGGCTACCCCGCCGAGCCCCAGTTGCGCGACGTGTTGCCGCAGGGCGTCTTCAGCTTGGGCAGCCTGTTGGTCGCGCTGGTGTGCGGCGCGCTCTTGCCGCCGCTCCTGCCAAGTCTTGCTCAGGGCCGCGCTAAATCCGTGCTGGCGGCACCAGACCTTATAGGCTTCAATGGCCGCTAGGCCCAGCGATGCCATGTGCGCACCCAACTCGGCATTGGCGCGTGCGGTGGCACCCCGGCGACGCCCCTTTTTGCGCTTGGGCTGTTTAGCCATTTTGCAAAATCCGCGCTAAGTGGTCGGCGGGCGCGTTCCCACCGCTGAGGATGCCTACTACTTTTTTGCCGGCCAAGGACTCGCGGATTTTTAGGGCCGCGGCTAACGATGCGGCTCCGGCTCCTTCGGCCACTAGCTTGGCCTCCCGCGCCAATAGGCCCATGGCCGCGTCGATCTCCTCGTCGGTGACCAGCTCAAAGCGATCGACGAGTTCCCACATCATGTGCGCGGTCATGGCAAAGGGCACGCGCGTGGCTAGCCCTTCGTG
Organism: Candidatus Latescibacterota bacterium; assembly: GCA_965200315.1. Classification (GTDB taxonomy): domain Bacteria; phylum Latescibacterota; class UBA2968; order UBA8231; family UBA8231. The sequence continues at coordinate 4,631,741 of OZ241362.1, read as the reverse complement.
CCGCGTGGCCATGGGGGCCTCCACGTCGAGCCGCCGCTGTTGCCAAGCCCGGTAGCAGACGGGTGCGCTCGCGCTCTGCACACCGATGATCTCGACGGCCGGGTTCAAGTGGCGGGCAACGAGCGAGATGCCGCAGATGCCGCTGCCGCCGCCTACGGGCACTATCAGCGTTTCCACTTCGGGCAGGGCGGCAAAAATCCCCAAGCCCATGGTGCCCACGCCGGCGATCAGCAACGGCTCGTTGGCCGAATGCACGTAGCGGCAGCCCGTGCGGCGTGCCTCGCGCTCGACTTCTTCGCGCGCCTCGTCGAAGTCGCGGCCAACGAGGCGGACTTCGGCACCGAGCGTGCGCATGGCCGCGACTTTGGCCGGATTGCTGGCACGCTCTGGCCCGTAGATGGTCACCGGCGTGTCAAAAAGCTGGCCGGCGTACGCCAGCGACTGGCCGTGATTGCCGGTGCTTGCGCTGATGACGCCCCGCTGCCGCTCGGCAGGGGATAAACGCCCGATGAGGTTGACGCCGCCGCGCACCTTAAAGGCCCCCACGGGCTGCAAGTTCTCGCACTTGGCGTAGTAGGAGCAGCCCAGCATTTGCGAGAGCTTGTAGCAGTGGACGAGCGGCGTGGGAGCGAGATATGCACCGATAAACGCTGCGGCCTCTTCCACCGCCGCGAAAGTAGGTGTGTCTGTAGTCATTAGGTAGTGAGTCCCTTTGAGTTTTGCGCTAGCTTGAGACGCCGCGCAGGAAGTCGGCGTCGCTGCGAGCCCGTCCAGCTCGGGTGTGCCATCCCTTAGAAGCGGTCTTAAAACTAGGGTTTCGGCCTCGCTGTCGGCTCCAAGCGTCTGGGATCGAGGGCGTCTCGCCCTCGAAAAATGCCGGCGGCTAAGACCACGCAACCTCCTCGTCAACCAACCCAACGGGAGTTTTCAGACCGCCTCTTAGAATATTCATCATTTGACGCGATGGTTCAATCTGGCTATGGTCAACCGGCCCAACTCACCCGAATTGCCTTTATAAAATAATGAACGCCGATGTCTGGGGGCTCGTATTGGCGGCGGCCATCGGCCACGCCTTGTGGAATTTCGCTGCCTACAAGGTCGCTGGCAATGTGGCCGTGCTCTGGCTCTCCTTTGCTTCTGGTATCCTGTTCATCATGCCGCTGTGCGTTTATATCTGGTGGCAGGGTACGCCGCTGGCCCTGTCGTGGCCGGCCGGCCTCTGCTTGCTGGCTACGGGCGTTTTTCACGCGCTATACTTCGCGCTGCTGGCGCGGGCGTACGAGCACGGCGAAATTTCTACGGTGTACCCGATCGCGCGCGGCTCGGGCGTGGGGCTGACGGCCTTTGTGGCTTATCTCAGCTTGGGCGAGGCCATTTCGCTGTTGGGCGCGGGCGGGATTGCCCTAGTTTTCGCGGGGATTTTTTGCGTTGGTGCCCCGGCCCTCAAGCTCCAAGCGCGGGGCTTGCAACTGGCCCTGAGCGTGGGGCTGACGATTGTCTGTTACTCGCTGATCGACAAAATAGGCGTAGGATACGTGCAACCGATTTACTACATCTGCGGCATGTGGATCATCGCCGCCCTCCTGCGCCTGCCCTTTGTGGTGCGCCGACACGGCACAGAATTGCTGGCGACGGCCCGCGCCTTCTACGGGTATATCATCTTGATTGGCGCGGGCTCGCTGGTGACCTATCTGCTGATACTGTACGCCTATACCCAAGGGCCGGTCAGCTATATCATTGCCGCGCGCGAGTCGTCGGTAGTAATCGGCGCGCTGCTGGGCTGGATTTTCCTCAAGGAACAGCTCACGGCCGTTAAGGCCATTGGCATCCTCGCCATTGCCGGGGGTTTGATGCTGCTCAGGGCGGGCTGACATGGAACCGCGTATTTTTCCCATCCACCCACCGTCCGCCGCCCTGTTCGGCAAAGTGCTGGCCGCGTCTTTTGCCGTGATCACTGTCTTTTTTGCCGTGCTGACCCTCGCACTCTACGCGGCCATTGACCCGGATGGCCCAGTTGCCCGCATCGCCGCGCCCGTGGCCTTGGGCTCGTCTTACGTGCTAATGTTGATCATCTTTTTTTCGGTATTTACTTGGTTTTATTTGAGCGCACGCCGCACGGATTTCGTCTTGCTGGAGGGCTATCTGCTCATCCGCAACAGCGCCCACGGCAAGCACTTCACCTACAAAGAGCTAAAGGTGGAAGAGGCCCGCGTCGTCAATTTGCCAGCCGAACCCCAATACCGGCCCAGAGGCAAAATTTTCGCCATCAGCGCGTTCTTTTTTCGCGGAGGGGCGTTTTACCTGCACAGCGGGGAGAAGGCGCACGTTTTCTGCACGAGCGCACCGTGCGCTGCGTATATTCCAACGCGCGGTTCCCATGCCCTCTTGCTCGGCCCGGTCGATCCAGCCGTTTTTTTGCACGCCTTGCGAGAAGCAACACACTAACCCCTTTTGGAGGAGATTTTCATGGCCTATCACGTGTATATTTCAAATTCGGGCAGCAACTTTTTTTCGCATTTCCTGATGGACGAAGATAGTGGCGCGTTAGAGCCGCAGCCCAATATAGAGTTGGAGGACTCGCCCGGGGCGGTGACTGTGCGCCCGGATGAGACCCTGATGTTCGTAGCCCTGCGCTCGGCCCAAAAACTGGCTAGCTATGAGATAGATCGGGAAAAGGGGACGCTATTCAAGCTCGCGGAGACGAGCCTAGAAGAAGGCCCGCCCTATCTGTATTTGGACAACAGCGGGGCCTTTTTGCTGTCGTCTTACTATGGATCGGGTCAGGTCGGCGTTCACGGCGTGGCCGCGGACGGCACACTCTCGGCCGAGCCGCTGCAAATGATCCCCACCGCAGTACACGCCCACAGCATCCAGACCGACCGTTCAAACCGCTTTGCCTTTGTGCCGCACACCAACCCGGCCAATGCGATATTTCAGTTTTGCTTTGACGAGCAAACCGGACGATTGACGCCCAACAATCCGCCCAAGATAGAGCCAGCCACGCCCGAAGGCCCGCGCCACTTTGCCTTCCATCCGACCCGCGACTTTGTCTATTCGGTCAACGAAAACGGCAGCACGGTGTCGGCTCACCACTTCGACCCGGAGGCCGGGACGCTGTCGTCGTTTCAGGTCATCTCGACCTTGCCGGAGGGGTTTGATCGCACGGACAACACCACAGCCGAAATAAAGATCACACCCAACGGCCAGTTTCTCTACGGGTCCAATCGCGGCCACGATTCCCTAGCACTTTTCGCGATTGGCGACGATGGGCGGCTGACGGCCCAAGGCCACTATCCCACTGAGGCCACGCCTCGCTTTTTCGAGTTGGACCCGAGCGGCCGCTTCGTCTATTCGGCTGGCCAAGTGTCGGGCCGGCTTCGTTCGTACCGCATTGACGCGGCCACGGGTGCGTTGACGCCTCTAGAGCAACATGACGTGGGTGCTAGCCCGCTGTGGATCACCTTCGTCAAACGGTAGAGCGGTTGAGAAATAGGTAGGAGCGGTTCGCCAACCGCCCCTACCTAGCCGATTCTGACGCACTGCGACAGTTCTGACGCATTTTCTCTAACCCTCGGCAGGATCGACTCCCGCTACTTTGCCCGAAACGACAAGATCACTCCATACCACGTCATTCAGGCTTGGGAGTTGTCCTTGGCCCGTCTGTTACCAATTCGTATCTAATGTCGCTAAAGCGATCCAGACGATGATCGTTGGTTAGAAATACATCGCAACTCGACTCCACAGCGGCAGCAAGATGAATCGCATCAGGTGTTCTAAAGCCATGCTGCGCTCGAATCTCGGTCGCCCGCTCCATAATTGGCCGCGATAGAACGACCACTTCCGATATCGCCCCATTAAAAAACTCATCGAAGTCTTTGAGCAGTTCGGTGTTACCTGCTCCGAGAGGTTTGACGCGACATTCCATTCTCGTCAGGTCACTGGTGATCAGCGTCACCGCTGACGATCCAATCCGCTCGTCAACGGCTGTAGCAAAGCCCTCGACTTGTTCAACCGTATAGATAACAGGTGCTGAGTCTAAGTAAAGCCGCATAGATTACTGCTCCCAGCTTTCCCGTTCACTGTGTAGGGCAGCATCAACCTCTTCCCGAGTTGGGGATTTATGGCCACGCACCTGCTGTCGAGCGCGTATATCTGCCATTAGCTCCCGATAGGAACGCGAGGCACCTGGCGAAGGAGAGGCTACGCCAGCTAAGTACTGCTCCAACGCCTCTTTGACCACTTGGTTGAGGTTGGCACCTTTCTCCTTGGCGCATAGGGCTGCGCGCCGATGTAGTTCGCTGCCCATCCGCACGTTAAAACTGCCTTTGAATGGCTGTTCGGGTTGTCGTCCTTCCCGCCGGCATAGGTCGAGATAGTCGTCCACTGCTTCTTCAAAAGCGGAGCGCAGTGAGTCCACATCCGTCCCTTCGTAACGGACGAGCTCGCGGATAAACTCGAGCTTACCGTAGAAAATCCGGTCGCCGTCGTCGTAGTGCGCCGAGCCGGTGTAGCCCCTATGAGTCATCATATCTTTCATATAGCAACCCTGAATGACTTGAACGATTCGAGGTTCGGATCGTCTTGTTTCTATTATGCTGCGTCCCTCTGCGGATTATCTCGTGAATGGTATAGGACTGCTATATAGCCCCATCCGACACGCCGGGCGCGGCGCGCAGGAGCGCACCCGGTTCGGTCGAGCCGTTCCCCAAAAAGAATATATGCCGCTCTTCATAGAGCAGCAACTACATTTAGTTGCATGTCAAACTGCACACGTCGAGCCTCATCGACAGTGCTTGATGGCTTGACCATTTTGGAGTAAACTCTAAAATAGTTCGACTAATTTGGAAGAAGATTCAAAATGGTTCAGTATCTGCGGCGATTAGAAATGGACTTGCCCAAGCGGCAGTCGGCTTTTTTGTGGGGGCCGCGAAAGACGGGTAAATCCACCTATCTCAAACAGGCATTTCCCAACAGCCTAGTCTATGATTTTCTCAAGACGGATTTGATGCTGGACTTCAACCGCCGGCCGGCCCTGCTGCGCGAGCAACTGCTCGCACAATCCGAAGCACTACTGGCGCATCCGATCATCTTGGACGAAGTGCAGCGCGTGCCACTCTTGTTGGATGAAGTGCATTGGCTCATTGAAAACAAGGGGCTGCGTTTTATTTTGTGTGGTTCCAGTGCGCGCAAGCTCAAGCGGGGACGGGCCAACTTGCTCGGAGGACGCGCTTGGCGCTACGAAATGTTTCCATTGGTGACCGATGAATTGAATGACGGCGATATGGATATTTTGACGATTTTGAATCGCGGCCTGATTCCCGATCACTTTGCCAGTACGCAATATCGCCGTTCTCTAAACGCGTACCTACAAGATTACCTAAAGGAAGAAGTCTTTGCCGAGGGGTTGACGCGCGATATTCCAGCGTTTTCCAGATTCTTTGCAGCGCTGGGATACTCACACGGCGAATTGACCAACTTTTCCAATATCGCCCGCGAGTGCGGGGTCAGTTCCAAGACCGTAAAAGAGTATTATCAGATTCTCGTCGATACGCTTTTGGGCAGTATGGTCCCACCGTTCAAGACTCCGCAAAGTCGCCAAGTCATTTCGCGGGCATCCAAGTTCTACTTATTCGATGTGGGTGTAGCCGGAATCCTTGAGAAACGACATTTACAGGATGCTCAAGGTGCAATGTTTGGCAAGGCGTTTGAGCATTTCATTTTTTGCGAATTGAGGGCATACGCTTCTTATAGCGCATTACATTACGATGTCCATTTTTGGCGCACCAAGTCGGGGTTGGAGGTTGACTTTGTGTTGGGCAACGGCGAGGTGGCCATTGAGATAAAGGGTACGAGCCGGGTAGAAGACAAGGCCCTGCGACCGCTACGTACATTCATCGATGAATACGCACCCCAAAAAGCGCTAGTTGTTTGCAATGAACCGGCGGAGCGCGTCGTCGGTCCAATTCGCATTTTGCCTTGGAAAGTTTTTTTGCAGTCGCTATGGGCTGGTGAGATAATTTCCTGACGGCTTGCTGGCAGCAACTCGGAGTCATCACCAGTTCGTATGCGACCCATCCCGCCGCCGCAAATGCGGCGCTTCCCAAAACTTGAACTCCTGCTCCTTGGCTAGCTCTTCGTTGAACTCCACGCCCAGCCCCGGTCCCTCGGGCGCCTTCAACATCGACCCCACCAATTCGCACTGCACCGGAAACAAATCTTCGTCCATGAACTTGCCTGCTTCCGTCGGCGTCACGCGGTGTTCGAGCCACGCGAAGTTGGGCACGGCCGCCGCCAGATGGACCGTCGCGGCGGTACATATCGGCCCCAGCGGGTTGTGGGGCATCAGGTCGATGTAGTGGGATTCGGCCAAGCTGGCCACCTTCATCGCCTCGGTCAGCCCGCCGACATTGCACACGTCGATGCGCGCAAACTGCGTAAGGCCCCGTTCGAGATAGGGCAAAAACTGCCACTTGCTGGCAAATTCCTCGCCGATGGCAAACGGCACGTCAGTCATCGTCCTGAGCGATTCGTACGCTTCGGGGCACTCGTCGCGGATGGGTTCTTCGAGGAAGTCGAGCGTCCCCGGCGGCATCTTCTGGCAGAACGACGCGCTCTCGGCGACCGTCAGCCGGTGGTGATAGTCAATGCCCAAGATCGGGTCGGGACCAACCTCTTGGCGCACTTCCGTCAGCCAAGCTGCCGTGATGCCGATGGTCTCACGCGGCTCGAACAGCAGCTCGTCGTCGTACTGTTGGCGCTGGGCCATTCCCGTGCGAATCACGTCCCACCCCTTGTCCAATAGCAGCTTGCAGTTGCTGACCAAGGTCTCTAGGTCCGGTGCCCCAGCCGTCGCAAAGCAGGGCACCCACTCGCGCTGCTTGCCGCCCAAAAGCTGGTACACCGGTACGCCGAGAGCCTTGCCTACCACGTCGTGCAAGGCGATGTCGATGGCCGAAATGGCCGCGGTCAACACCCGCCCGCCTTCAAAGTACTGGCCGCGGTACATCTCCTGCCAGAGCCGCCCGATTTCGCGCGGGTCGCGGCCGAGCAAAAACTCCCGGTAGTGCCGCACCGCTCCTACTACGGCCAGTTCGCGTCCCGATAACCCGGACTCGCCCCAGCCGTGGATGCCTTCGTCGGTCTCGACCTTGACGATGAGCTGATTGCGGTGGCCGACCCAAGTTGGGTAGGCTTTGATGTCGCTGATTTTCATGGATTGTATCTCCTTATGTTATAGAGTTGTTCCTACAGACTCGTCGATTCGGGGGATGCGCTTAGACAGCACTCAGCGCACTGAGCTTGCCGAAGTGCGCACGGTTGCCAATGCCATCGGGATGTTCGACTACAGGGGTCGCCCCTACGACGGGGTGCCGCGCAAAAGCGCGACCAATTGTTCGTAGATTCCCGGCGTGGCTGCGACTAGGTCGCGGCCGTCCAATTCTTCCGGTAGCTCGCCCTCCACGGGCTGCAAGTGACCGACGCAAGCTCCCGCCTCCCGCGCAATCAGGGCCGCTGCCGCCAAGTCCCAGGGCTTGAGCGCCTCGTAAAAGCCGTCGAGCCGGCCCATCGCCACCCAGCAGAGATCAATGGCGGCCGAGCCTACGCGGCGGATGTCGCGGCAGTGTCCGAGGACGCGGCGCAGGCGATCCACCAGCGCCACTCTGCCCTCGGCGGCGTAGGGGAAGCCCGTGCCGATCAGGGCGCGGGATAGCTGATTGCACTCGCTGGCCCGGATGGCGCGGCCGTTGAGCCAAGCACCTGCACCGCGCCGGGCGGTAAAGGTCTCGTCCACAAACGGGCAGCGCACCACGCCGACCTGCACTTGGCCGCTTTCGGCAAAGGCAATGGACACGGCTACTTGCTGCTGGTTATAGGCGTAGTTGACGGTGCCGTCAATCGGGTCGATGACCCACAAGGGGCCGCGCAGTTGCGCCGAGTCTGTAAGGTGGGGCGAAGACTCTTCGGAGAGTATGTAGTGGTCGGGGAAGGTCTTTTCGATCTCGTTGCGGATGAGTTGGTCGGCCTGCAAATCGGACGACGTCAACAGCTCAATCCCTTCCTTGTAGCTCAGATTTAATGCTTGGTCCGCCCGTGCTTGGGCGATTAGCACTCCGGCGCGCCGGGCGAGGTCTTCGGCAAATTCGAGCACCTCGCTCAACAGTGCGCCCCCAATTCCATCGGATACGGCGACAGATTCTCCAAGCCGTCCTCGGTAATCAGGTACATGTTTTCCAGCCGCACCCCGGCCCGCGCCTCGGGGATATAGGCCCCCGGCTCGACCGAGACCACATTGCCCACGCGCAAGGTGCCGCCGCGCTCCTTGTTGAGATCGGGCATTTGGTGCGCCCGCAGACCGATGTTGTGCCCGGCGTGGTGAATCAGGCCGACGTCGGCCAGCTTGGGATGCTCGCGGATATAGGCGTCCATGGCCACCGCGCATTCGCGGCCGTCCTTGCCCGGCCGCAAGTACTCGCCGACGCGGTCGTGAAAGCCCTTGACGTGCTCAAAGACGGAGTGCTGCACCTCGGTCGGCTCGCCCACTGCAAAGCTGCGGCACAAGTCCGCCCAATAGCCGCGGTACACGGACCAAGCGTCGATGACGTAGATTTCCCCGGCCTCGATCGGACGATTGCGCGCAAAACCGCCCAACTCGCCACACTGGTAGTCGCCGTCGTGGAAAACCTTCTCACCGGCCGCAAGATGCGCTGCCCGTTGCGCCGCCGCTAGCACCGCCAACTCGTTGACGCCCGGCGCCATCGCTGCTTCCGCCGCGGCATAAGCGGCCAGATCAACTTGCACGACCTTGCGCAACAGCTCGATCTCGTCGGGGTCCTTGACCTCCTGCATGTCGGCGAGCAGGTCGTCGACTGCGACATATATGGGCGTTTTGCCTAGCCCTTCTTCGACCGCCTGTCCCAAGCGACGCGGCAAGAATTCGCTTTGCCAGCCTAGGCGTCCAGCCGCCGGCTTTTTGTCGCGCAGTGTATCGACGATTAGCCCGCTTATCACCTCGCGCAAATCGGGCGTTATCGTGCCGCCGACGTCAAAGGAAAAGGTGAAACACTCGTCGGCGCACGGCTCGCCTTCGTCGGTATGCGCGATCAGCAAGGATCGCCCATCGGCCCCCAGCCAAAAGATCGCCGGCGGGCCGGGGAATTCCTCGGGGATAATGATCCCGGTGAAGTAGTAGATTTCCTTCGGGTGGTTGATCACGGCCGCATCGATGTTGAGTTCGGCCAGCCGCACACACAGGCGTTGCTGCCGAGTGTGGCATCCTTCTTTGGTGAGCATAATTCTCTCCTGTTAGTTATTGGTCGCTATCTTTCCTGTTAAATCTCTTCCCTACAGCAACGGCACTTGACTGCTTCCGCTTTTATCAGTTCGGCACAGTATGGACACTTTTTCATGTCACCAATTTGAACAGATTTTTTTCAACCTCTTCCTGATTTTTAGGAACGACTAAAGCCAAAATGAAACCAAAGGGACCAATTAACACGCCAAGCGCAAACCAACCACAACCGCTTCGTCCTTTGTTTGTCGCAACCACCGCACTCACAATCCCAAATAGAAGCCAGAGTAGAAGAAGCTCCATTGCCATTTCCTTTACTTGTATCGCTTACCAGTGTTCAGTACCCAATAGTAGCCAACCGCATCGCTCCTGAAAAGTAATCGCGGCCTTGGACTGGGCGCGGTGGCATCCACCCCACGCCTTGAGCTACCCGCTAGCCGCTCCGTATATTCTCAGCCCATTGCCAAACGAAAGTTTATCTATGATTCCGCTCCGACTCCTTCTGGCCTCCTGTCTGTTCCTCGCCCCGATTCCAGCATTAAGCGAAAATTTCCACGGCTTCGATCCGGCGACTTACGACGGGCTGATGCTCCCGCCGACAGCACTCCAAGCAATGGCTGCCGAAGCCGCGCAACAAGCGCCCCCAAAAAACGGCAAAAACCTAGTCTTTGGCTTTGCCAATCTGCAGCGCGACATCAGCTTCGGCATCAAGGTCGAAAAGAGCATTGAGCGCAACGCCGAGGCCGCTGGCATCGAGCTGCTGATCGCTGACAACCGGCTCGATGGGCCGACTGCTTTGGCCAACGCCGAGAGCTTTGCTCGGCGTCAAGTTGACTTCTGCATTGAGTTCCAAACCGACGTCAACTTCGGCCCGGCGATCATGCAGCACTTCAACCGCAAGCAGATCGGCGTGGTCGCCATCGACATCCCCATGCCGGGTGCCACCTACTTCGGTGCCAACAACCCTCGCTCGGGCTTTATGGGCGGCTCCTATCTGGCGCAGGCGGCCAAAGTGCGCTTTGGCGACCGGGTGCTCACAGAGGGATACTTCGTCGTTGGCGAACTGCCGCAGTCGGGCGCGATCCCCGCTATGCGCACCGAAGGCCAGATCGCCGGCTTCCTCGCCTCGCTGCCCGGTTTCCCGCCCGAGCGCATCATCCGCATCGACACCAAAAACACTCTGCAGTACTCCTTCCAACAGATGAGCAACGCGCTCGGCCGCATCCCCCAAGGTGCGCCGATCCTGATCACCGCGATCAACGATCAATCGGTCTCCGGCATGTTGCGCGCCGTGCAGCAGCAGGGGCGCGGCGCAGACGCGCTGGTCGTCGGCAAGGGTGCTGACGAGTTGGAGACGATGGTCGCCGAGGAGCGCTTCATCGCCTCGGTCGCCTATTTCCCCGAGCGCTACGGCAACTATCTCATCCCGCTGAGCCTGATGAGTATAGCTGGCCACGACGTGCCGCCGGCGGTCGCCGTCACCCACGTGATGATCAGCCCGGCCAACATCTGTCAATTCTACCCCGAATACGAATGCGAGGGCGCGCCGGGCTTCGCCTACGTCTTCCCACAGGAAGCCTTTGTCGAACACTTGGCGACTCTGAAGGACCAGCCCGAACTCGCCGGCTACGAGCAGCTAATCCCCGATCACTAGCATGAGCCATACCGCATCTCTGTTGCAACTGGAGGGCATCTGCAAATCCTTCGGCAGTGCCCAAGTCTTGCGCGAGGTCAATCTCCGCTTGGACGCCGGAGAGGTCTTAGCACTGCTAGGCGCCAACGGGGCGGGCAAATCCACTTTAGTGAAAATTCTCTGCGGCGTGTACAGCCGCGACGCTGGCACCGTCCGCCTCGACGACCAAGCGGTGCGCTACGACCGGCCCGAAGAGGCCATAGCCCACGGCGTCCGCTTTTTGCCGCAGGAAGTATCGGTCTTGCCCGACCTCACGGTCGCCGAAAACATCCTCATCGCCGACCTGCCGCTCAAACGCTCTTGGCTCGGCAAGCAGGTGGATCGCCCAGCACTGCGAACCAAAGCGCGGGCACTGCTGGACCGGCTCGGCTGCGACCTCGATCCCGACGCGCCGGTACACCAACTCTCCGCACCCCACAAGCGCTTGGTGGAAATCGCCCGCGCGCTCGCCGGCCAAGCGCGGATCATCGTCATGGACGAGCCGACCGCCGCCCTGGCCGACCGCGAGGTGAGGGCACTCTTCGCCGCCGTCGAGCGGCTCAAAGCGCAGCAGATCGGCATCATCTACATCTCCCACTACCTCGACGAGGTCTTTGAGATCGCCGACCGCATCACCGTGCTCCGCGACGGGCTAAACGCCGGCGACTTTGCCACGGCCTCTGCTTCGCGGCGTGTAGTCCTCGACGCCATGCTCGGCACCACCGTTGACGAACTCTATCCGCCGCGAAGCACAAGTATCGGCGAGGTTGCCCTAGAGGTCGAAAACCTGAGTTTGCCCGGCGCGCTCGACAGCGTGTCCTTTGCAGTCCACCGAGGTGAGATTCTCGGCGTCTTCGGCCTGCTCGGCTCGGGGATCGACCAACTTGGCCGGGCTATCTACGGAGCACGGGGTCCGCTGCCCGGCGCACACCTTGCGCTCGGGGGTGCGCCCTATATCCCGACCGATCCGCGCCAAGGCCGCGACGCTGGCATCGGTTTCGTGGCTGCCGAACGCCAGCGCGAGGGCATCGTCCCCGACCTCGGCGTCCGTGCCAATATCACCTTGCCCTTTATCGACCGCTTCGTGCGCTTGCTCTCAGTATCCAAGCCCCGCGAAACAAGCCACGCGCAAAGCTGGATCGACCGCCTCGGGATCCGCGCCGCTCACCTCGACCAACCGCTGCGCTTGCTCTCGGGCGGCAATCAGCAAAAGGCCTGCTTGGCCCGCTGGCTGGTCGAGGGCCTCAAGGTGCTCATCCTCGAAGAACCGACCCGAGGCGTGGACGTGGGTGCTCGCCACGAGCTCTACTTGGCACTGCGGCAGTGGACCCAACAGGGGCTCGCGGTACTCTTGATTTCCTCCGACGCCGAAGAAGTCGCCGGGATCTGCGACCGTTCCATCGTGCTCGACCGCGGTCGGGTGTCCAGCCGCTTTTCCGGCCCCGCGGCCCCGGCCGACCTGCTCCACACCCCTACTGAGAAAGAGCATCCATGCACATCGCCGCCTTATTGAACCGTCCCGGCGCGGGCGTCGCCTTGTTATTGATGTTCTACCTCTGGGTCGCCGTGCTCTTCAGCGTCCTCTCCCCTTGGTTTTTGTCCTTCGACAATATGGTGAGCATCGGCGCCAATATGGCCTTTATCGGCTTGATGTGCGCGTTGCAAACGCCGCTGATCATCGCCGGAGGCCTCGATCTGTCGGTGGCGGCAGTCGCCGGGCTGGCTGGGGTCGTCGTCGCGCTGCTTCACGCCGCGGGCGTCGGCATTGTCGCGGCCTGTCTCATCGCGCTGGCACTGGGCGGAGGCATCGGGCTGCTCAACGGCTTGTTGGCCGTGCGCCTCGGACTCAACCCGCTGATCGCCACCATGGGCACGATGAGCGTCATCGGCGGGCTAGCTCTAGTTCTGACCGGCGGGCTGACCAAACCGCTGATGGAACCCGGTTTCAACTGGATCGGCAGCGGTCAGCTTTTGCGATTGCCGGTGCCGCTGGTGCTGATGCTGTTGGTTTATATCGCGCTCGGCTGGGTCTTGGCGCGGACTCGCTTCGGCCGCTTCGTCTATGCCGCCGGCAGCAATGCCGAAGCCAGCCGGCTAGTCGGCGTCCCCGTCGCCCGCACCCTGATGATCCTCTACGTCCTCTCCGGCCTCAGCGGCGCGATCAGCGGCCTCATCCTCGCGGCCATGCTCTACGCGGCAGCACCCGACGCGGCCGGGCAGCATTTGTTGACGGTGATCGCCGCCGTCATCTTGGGTGGCACGAGTCTCTTCGGAGGGCGCGGCACGGTCTGGGGCACCCTGTTGGCGGTGCTCTTGCTTGGCACCCTCAACAACGGATTGACACTGATGGATGTGTCTAGCTTCTGGCAGGATGTAACGCGCGGCGCGGTGCTCCTGTTGGCCGTCGGACTCGACCAAGTTCGCACCCGCGCCGCAGGTGCTTGAGCGGGATTACCTTGGGTCCTCGACCGTATCGCCCTGCCGGTACGAGCCCAAGACGCGGACGAATTCGGTGGTCTCCTGAAGTTGTTCTAAGGCTTGGGCACAAGCCACCTGCCCCAAGTGGCCCGCCAAATCGAGATAGAAGACGTATTCCCAAGGCCGCTCGGTCATGGGCCGCGATTCGATTTTGAGCAGGTTGATGCCGCGCTCGGCAAAGGCCGCGAGGCTCCGGCACAGCGCACCGGGCACGTGCTTCAACCCAAAGACGAGCGTGGCTTTAGCTAGCTCGGTCGGTGCTGGCGCAGCGCAGCGACTTACCATCAAGAAGCGGGTAAAATTGTGGGTGGCGTCCTCGATGCCGGAGACGAGGACCTCCAGCCCGTACGCGGCGGCCGCGCGTGCGCCGGCTATAGCTCCTCGGTCGCGTGCGCCGCTAGCGGCCAGTTCTTTGACCGCTCCAGCCGTATCATCCGCCGCTATCGTCTGAGCGCCGGCCAGCGAGCGGATGAAGCGAGTGCATTGGGCCAAGGCGGGCGGCTGCGACGCAACGTAGCGGATGTCCGCTAGCCGGACGCCTCGGTTGACGATGAGGTTGTGGACGATGCGCAGCTTGATTTCGCCGACGATGTGTACATTGCTCTGTAGCAGCAGGTCGTAGTTCTCGTGAATGCTGCCCATCAGCGAGTTTTCGATGGGCACGACCCCGCAAGCACAAGACCCGTCTTCTACCGCGGCGAAAAGCATCTTGAAATCGGGTTGTGGTGCCAGTTGCGTCTCTGGAGAAAAATAGGCCCGCGCCGCTGCTTCGCTGAACGACCCGGCGTACCCTTGGATAGCGACCGGTCCGCATGTCTCTGCTCGCTTCATGGGTTCACGTGCTCAATTCTTCTTCACGGGCTGGTTTAGACATTTGTTGGTCGTACTCCTTTTTCCATTTCACATAGCCAAAGACGATGATAACCAGATACGCGATAAACAACAAAGCGGTCAGGTAAAGCCCGCGGCTGTAGAAGAGGTAAACCGAGACGCTGTCGATGACAAACCAGTACGCCCAGTTCTCCAAAATTTTCCTTGTCACCATATAGGTCGTCACCACCGCATACCAAGTGGTGAAGGCATCGACATAAGGTAATGCCGCCTCTGTGTTTTCGCGCAAAAGGTACCCGGACGTCACCACAATGGCCCCCGTCGCAGCAATGACCTCAACGTGCTTTTTGAGCGGCCAAGTAGAGATGGGCAGCGTTGCGGATTGATCGGTGGGCTGTCGCCATTGGGACCAGCCATAAACCGCCATGGCCAAGTAGTAGATCTGTAGGGCCGACTCTAGGAACAGGTTGACATCGAAGAAGACGTAGATATACAGAGCAGTGCTGACAAAAGCCGCTCCCCAACACCAGATATTTTCCCGCGCCGCCAATACCAAGTAGAGAATGGCCAAGACGACGGCCGGCACCTCCCACCAAGAGGTGAGTTCGAGCGTTTGGAGTATTGCAGGGGTTTCCATTTCAGATGCACCAGCGTTCGCTTGGCCCGTTGTGCAGTTCGGCGAGCATGTTATTTCCTATTGCGCGGTTGTGCTTACAAGGCTTGCACGCCTCGTGGGTTCTGCCTATCAGTATATCGCCTCAGCTTACATCAAATTGCAATCAACCGGGAGCAATTCATGCACCAGATCACCGACGCCCAAAAGCAGCAATTCAAAGAAGAAGGCTACTTCATCCTCGAAAACGCCATCCCCGCCCATCATCTCGACCTCCTGCGCGGTGAATGCCAAGCCTTCATCGACAAAGCCAACGCCCGGATGGACGCCGAGGGCACGGATACCTTGGGCCTCAATCACCGCAACAGCCGCTACTTTGTCTCCAACTGTTTCCGCGCGCAGCCGCGCCTGCGCGAGTTCCTCTTCAGCCCCCTAATGGCCGCAATCTGCCAAGCCACCTTAGGCGACGACGCCTACTTGTTCTGGGAGCAATACGTGGTCAAAGGTGCCGAGGCCGGCATGAAGTTCTCTTGGCACCAAGACTCGGGCTATGTCGGCTACCCGGATCACAAGCCGTATCTAACCTGTTGGTGCGCCCTCGACGACATGTCCGAGGCCAATGGTACCGTCCACTTGCTGCCTTTTTCGCGCTCGGGTATTCGCACGTGGGTCAAGCACGTCCGCGAGGAGGGGAGCAACGATTTGATCGGCTATTTCGGCAGCGACCCCGGCGTTTCGGTCGTCGCTCCGGCTGGCAGCATTGCCGTTTTCACCAGCTACAACTTCCACTCCAGCGGCACCAACACCACCGACCAGATGCGCCGCGTGTATTTGGCCCAGTACTCCTGCGAGCCGCTGACCTCGGCCGACGGAAGCAAGCTCTGGGGGAATGCCGAGCCTTTTCTCAAGGCAGGTAAATTAGCCGAGCCGCCGCCCGAGCTCACCAAGTCCGCTCCTTGAGCAGCTCTTGGATGGCGGCGCGCGGCACGGGCAGCTCGTCGATATGGCTCTCTAGCCAGCGCGAAAAGTCCTCTTCAATGGGATCGGACCAGCGGGTGTCGATCTGGCCGGGCGTGTATTTGCCCTCGGCTAGACGCTGTTTGCCAAAGCGGTCGCGGAGCGCGATTAGCTCGGAGGTTTTGACCACCTGTTCGGCTAGATGAGGCGGTATGAAGACGACGCCATCGTCGCGGCCGAGAACTACGTCGCCGGGCATGACCGTGGCACCGCCGATGCGCACCGGACAGTTGACCCCGGCCAGCATGATGGTGGGGGAGGCAAAGGTGGGGTGAAAGCCGCGCACGAAACTGGTGAAATTGGGCAGTTCTTGGATGCCGTCGATATCGCGGACGGCCGCGTCGTGTACCACCCCGTTGCCCGAATTGGCGTAGATGGCGGTGGCGAGGTTGTCGCCAATGACCGCGCCTTGGTCGATTTTGCCGAATACGTCGGCCACATACACGTCTCCGGGCACCAGCATATCAATGGGCCACGAGATCTGGTCGCCAATGCAGCCGGCCCGCTCCCCTTTTTCTTCCATGACCTGACGCATGACGGGTCGCCGCGGCATGTACATAGCCGTCAGGGCGCGGCCCACCAGCACTTGGCCGGGATGCGTACAAATCCAGCCGTCTTCGTACTGCCAGTTGTAGCCGGGGCCGCGTATGACTCCCCAGGCTTGGGTAATGCTGACGTTGTGCATGCGGTCGAGGATGTCGTCGGGCACCTTGGGGCGGCCGTCGGCAAAGCGCTCGCCCGCCCACTCCGGGGTGTACTCGATTAGCTCTTCTGGCGACATGTTCAAGGGAGCAAATTTTTCCATAGCAGTGCTTTCTCGTCGTTGAAGTTTGCGCGGATCCTTTCCTACTTTCCCTTCCACACCGGCTTCCGCTTCTCGGCGAATGCCTTTGGTCCTTCGATAAAGTCCTCTGACTCATACATGCGCTCGGCCAGCGGAAAGCGCGTATTGACCGCCTCCCACAAAGGCAGTTCCAACCCCCGCATAGCCGCCTCTTTCCCCGCCTGCAAGGCCAGCGGCGCACACGCCAAAATCGCCTCCACCCACTGCTCTGCGGCCGCTTGCAGGCCCTCGGCTGGCACCACTTGGTTGACCAACCCAATCCGCCGCGCTTCCTCCGCCGAGATGAGTTCTCCAGTCAGGATGAGTTGCATGGCAGCGCTCCACGGCAGCCGCCGAACCAGCTTGTGGATGCCCCCGGCGTCGGCCAGCAACCCGCGCCGCGCCTCGGGCAACCCCAATTGCGCGTGTGCGGCCGCCACCACCAAATCGCACCCTAAGACCAGCTCCAACCCGCCGCCCACTGCATAGCCATTGACCACGGCCAACAGCGGCTTATAGCAGTCGCGGCCCCGCTGGAAACCCCGCGCGGCCCCACTGGCCTCGGCGCGGTTGTGGCTGCGCGCTTCCTCACCTGCTTCAGCTCGCCACTTCAGGTCTGCGCCAGCGCAGAACGCCCGTGCGCCGCTGCCGGTCAAAACCCCGCCCCAGACGCTGTCATCGTCGCGGATCCGCTCCCAGGCGTCGGCCAGTTCTTCGGCCATGGGCGGGTGTATGGCGTTGAGAACCTCGGGGCGGTTGAGGGTGACCTTGGCGACGTGGTCGCGCTGTTCATAGCAGATGAACTCGTAGTCGGCCATGGCTCAAGACGGAACTTCGACTAGGCTCCCGGATTCGGCGGCCTGCTTCAACGCCTGTAGCGCGGCCACGTTCTTGAGGCCGTCTGCGGGGGGGAATTCGGGAGCTCTGCCTTGGAGAATGCAGCTAGAGAAGCGCTCTAGCTGCACCTGAAAGCGATCCGGCCCGGAGAAGGGCTCTACGCGCTCGTCGTTGCCGATGGCGATATGGACCGCGGCCTGCTCGTCAAACATGTTGGGTACGCGGATCGCGCCGTGGCTACCGACGACCTCCAACACGCAGCGGAACGGTTCTTCCATGCCAGCCGCGATATAGGCGACGTGGTCGCCAAGGAAGCGCAATAGCCCGGCCAAGGTCGCATCCACGCCGCTGCGCACGTGCTGAAAAGCCTGCGCGACCACCGGCTCGGCATTGAGCACAAAGCGCACGGCACTGACGCAGTAGCACCCGGCGTCCAAGAGGGCACCCCCGCCCAATTCGCGATTGGCCCGGACGTCAGTGGCCCAATCGCGGATGCCGAAGGTCAGCTCGGCCCGCGCTAATTTCACTTCGCCGATCTCTCCTTGCTGCACCAGTCGGCGGGCGCACTGCAATTGCGGGTTGAGGCGGTGGGTGAAGGCCTCGACTAAGAGCACCCCGTTGGCTCGGGCTGCGTCGATCATCTGCCGCGCCTGTGCCACGGTCACGGCGAGCGGCTTTTCGCAGAGGATGTGCTTACCCGCCTGTGCCGCCTTGACCGTCCACTCGCAGTGCATGCTATTGGGCAAGGGGTTGATGATCGCGTCGATGTCGGGATCGTCCAACACGGCTTGGTACGAGCCATACGCCTTGGCAATGCCGTATTGGGCCGCACTTGCTTCGGCCTTGGCTTGGTCCCTACTCGATATGGCCGCGATCTCGGCAGTGCCTATGGCCTGCGCGGCCGGCAGGTGACGGTTGAGGGCGATCTGGGCGGTACTCAAAACTCCATAGCGCACAATATCAGGCATGAGGACTCCTGTACAATCAGAGAATGACGTCCTGTGCGCGCAACGCGGCGATCTCGTCGTCCGCGTACCCAGCCTCGCGCAGCACAGCCTCGGTGTGTTCCCCGGCTAGGGGGGCGGGTGCCGGTGTTGGAGCTGGCGTCCCGGCTAGTCGCAGGGGCGTGCCGACGTGGCGCATGGCACCCACCTGCGGATGTTGGACTTCGACGAGCAGCTCGTTGACTGCGAGCTGCGGGTCTGCTAGAGCCGCGGCTGTCGAGCGCACCGGTGCGACGAGGATGTCCTTGGCCTCTAGCAGTGGAATCCACTCGGCATTCGTTTTCTCTGCGAAGATCGGCGCGATCCGTTCTCGCAGGGCCTCGCGGTTATCTACGGCCGCGGCGAGCGTGGCAAAGCGCGGATCCCCGACCAGCCCTTCAATCGCTAGGGCTTCCTGCAAATCGCTCAATAGTTGGTCAAAGGGACGGAAAAGCGCGGTGACCATCAAGAAGCCATCGGCCGTCTTGAACACGGCTCCGTCGAGCGGGTTGCCGCGCGGATGCGTCGCCCCGCCCGAGCCATCGTCTTCCCCGTCGTCGCCCAAGTTGAGAATTTTGGTCGTCGCCCAAGCCTGCATACTCATCATGCCGTCGAGAAGCGAGGTTTCCACGTATTGCCCGGTGCCGGTGCGCTCGCGGGCCAACAGCGCGAGGAGAATGCCCTGCGCCAGCAACATGCCGCCGTTGAAGTCGGCGACCGTATAGGGCAGGCGCTGGGGCGTACCGTGGGGGCCGACGAAGCGCGCCGCCACGCCGCTCAGCGCTTGGGCCATGGACTCGTGGCCGCCCTTGTTGCGCTCGCTGTACGGGCCTTGCGAGCCATAGCCCGAGCCAACGGCGTAGATGAGCCGAGGATATGGCTCCCGCAGCGCCGCGTAATCCAGCCCCAGTTTGGCCATGACGGCACCGGAGCGAAAGTTGTGTACCAGCACGTCCGCGTTTTTTAGCAGGCGCTGGACGATCTGACGCCCAGCGGACTTCTTGAGATCGACGATTAGGCTTTTCTTGGAGCGGTTGAAGCTGGCAAAAGGCAGGCTTTGCTCCTTTACCCACGGCCCAAAGGCGCGGGCTAGGTCGCCGCCTGGTCGCTCTATCTTGATGACTTCGGCACCGTGATCGGCCAAAACTTGGGTGGCGGCTGGGCCGAAAATCACTTGGGTAAAGTCGAGGACGCGGATGCCGTCGAGTGCGGGCATGGGGAGTACTCCAACGAATCGTTTGATCTGCGTCTTTCTTCGTTCAATTCCACGCGCCTCATGCCGCTGGAGGCGAAAAGTACATCTACAGGAATTCCTTCGGGCTAAGCACTTGGCATCCACCCGCAACAAGTCAACGATTCGCCCGGGGCGGCGGCTGGGTTACTCAATTCCCGGATCAAGCCTCTTGCATCGCTCGTTGGAGGCTATCCGTTGGCCGACGCAAGCCCTTTGTCCCTTGTGTCAAAGCGACCGAGTAGCCCGCAAGGCCGAAGGTCAGAAGGTAGGCCGCTGGAATTGCCATCATTGCACATCGAGTTTTAACGTCCTTTCAAGGGACCCGGGTTCCTTTGCAGAAGTGGTTTCTGGCACTAGGGTTGATGGCTAATGCTAAAAAGAGTTTGTCGAGTTATCAACTGGCTCGTGACCTTAGAATTGACTCAACAGACGGCGTGGTATATGCAGCGCCTTCGTGCGGCCAAGGCCGCAGCGGATGCCGAACTATTGCAAGGCATCCTCAAAGCCGATGAAACCTACCCTAGTGGCAAGCCGCACTACCAGAATAAGAACAACAAGCGTGGGCGCGGATCGGGTGGTTGGAGTAGGTCAGCGAGCAGGTGAAAAATTAGGGCTGATGTAACCGACGATACCAAAGGCGCGACCGTCTTGGGCTTTATTGAGCAGCCTGTTGAGGGGGAGGAATTCACACTAATCACCGATGCCTACAAAGCCTATCCCATGATGCCCCATCGGGTCGTCCATCCCGGTGAGGGATACCTTGATTCAGATGACCCGATTTTACACACCCATACCCTTGAGGGCTTCTATAGCCTACTAAAGCCGGCGGGGTATGGGTCGCATCCCCCATATACAAAGGGAGAGTCGGTGCTTATCATTTTTCGTATCGTCGGACGGTTGACGTGATTTTCGTATAGGCTCTAAGACAAATAATGCCGGTAGTGGGCTCCTTTGAAATCTAGTCGTTGCTGAGCGACTCACTACCTAGAAATAGCCCCCGATGCAGGTTGAGCACCGGGGGCTATTACTGTTAAATGCGACGGCACTCAGGCGATGGCCGCAAGTGCCTTGCGGGCGAAGACCTTGGCCAAGTGGCGGCGGTACTCTTCGCCAGCAAAGTGGTCGGCGAGCACCTCCTGTCCATCGGTCGCCCGCGCAGCGGCAGCGGCGATGGACTCCTCGCTCAAACCGCCGCTGAGGGCTTCTTCAACTCCACTATCGCGGAAGGCCGCATTGGCCACGCCCGTAAAGGCGACCTTGACTGCACCTCCGGCCGAGGCAGCAGCGCAGCCCACCACGGCAAAGCGCGAGGCCGGATGCGGAAACTTGACATACGCCGACCTATCAGCAGCCGGAACGCGCACCTCGGTGATGATCTCGTCCGGCGCGAGCGCGGTCAAAAATAGATCGACGAAAAACTCGTCAGCCGGGATCGAACGCCCGCCGTCGGGTCCCCTGACGACGATCTCAGCCCCCAGCGCCAAAATCGCGGCCGGGTAGTCGGCCGCCGGATCGGCGTGGGCCAGCGAGCCGCCAATGGTGCCCTTGTTGCGCACTTGGGGATCGCCGATGACTGAGGCAGCTTGGGCCAAGGCCGAGGCGTTGGCACCGACCAAATCCGAGGACTCGATCTGGTGGTGGGTAGTGGTCGCACCAATAGCGCTGGTGCCGCCATCCTCTCTGATGTAGTTGAGCTCGGCGATCCGACCAATGTCGATCAGCGCACCCGGTTCCGACAGGCGCAGCTTCATGGCCGGCAACAGGCTGTGGCCGCCAGCTAAGAGCTTGGCGTCGTCCGCGAGGAGCTCAATCGCCTCATCTACTGAAGAGGGACGATGATAGTCAAACGCGACAGGTATCATGGTCGTCTTCTCCTTAGCTAACTTGCTGGATGGCCTGCCACACCTTCTGCGGCGTCAGCGGCATCGTCAGGTCGCGCACGCCCACAGGCCACAGGGCGTCGAGCACGGCGTTGACAATAGCTGGCGTCGAGCCAATCGTGCCGGTCTCGCCAGCACCCTTGACGCCGAGGGGATTGTGCGGGCAGGGCGTGACAGTGTGGTCGGTTTCAAAGGAAGGCAGGTCGTCGGCGCGCGGCAGGACGTAGTCCATATACGAGCCAGAAATGAGCTGGCCGCTGTCGTCGTACACAGCCTCCTCAAACAGGGCTTGGCCAATGCCGTGCGTAATGCCGCCGTGGACTTGGCCTTCGACGATCATGGGATTGACGATATTGCCCACGTCGTCGACGGCGACGTAGCGCCGCACCGCGACTACGCCGGTCTCGGCATCTACCTCCACGACCGCTATGTGGGCACCGAAGGGAAAGGTAAAATTGGCCGGGTCGTAGAAGCTGGTAAACTCCAGCCCCGGCTCCAGCCCCTCGGGAAAATTGTGCGGCACGTACGCGGCCAGCGAGACCTCGCCAAAGGAGATCGACTGGTCGGTGCCCTTGACTGTCCAATTGCCCTCGGCGAATTCGAGGTCCTCCTCGGCGGCTTCGAGCAAGTGGGCCGCAATTTTGGCCCCCTTCTCCTTGATCTTGTCCATGCTCTTGACGATGGCTGTGCCGCCCACGGCCAGCGAGCGCGAGCCGTAGGTGCCCATGCCAAAGGGCACGGACTCGGTGTCGCCGTGGATGATGTCCACATCTTCTATGGCCACGCCCAACCCGTCGGCCACCACCTGGGCAAACGTCGTCTCGTGGCCCTGCCCGTGCGAGTGGCTGCCGGTGAAGACCGTTACCTTGCCGGTGGGCTGGACGCGGACACCCGCGCTCTCAAACAGACCAGCGCGCGCACCCAATGCGCCAACCACAGCCGAGGGCGCAATGCCGCAGGCTTCGATGTACGTCGAAAAGCCAATGCCTACATAGCGGCCGTTGCCGGCGGCGCGGGCCTCGGCCTGCTCGGCGCGCAGTTCGTCGTAGCCGGCAGCCGCGAGGGCTTTTTCGAGCACGGCCCCGTAGTTACCGCTGTCGTATTGCAGGGCTACTTGGGTCTGATAGCCTTCCTGCTCGACGCCGTCAAAGGGCAGGATGAAGTTTTGGCGCCGCAGCGCGGCTGGGTCGCGGCCCGTCTCCAAGGCGGCCTGCTCGATAGTGCGCTCGAGGACGTACGTGGCCTCGGGGCGGCCCGCACCGCGCAGGGCGTCAACTGGCGTGGTGTTGGTGAAGACGCCGGTGACATCGACGTGGACCGCCGGGGTCGTGTACAGCCCCTGCAAGAGCGTACCGTAGAGATAGGTGGGCACACAGGGTGCAAAGGTCGATAGGTACGCGCCTAAGTTGGCGACGGTTTGGACCCGCAGGCCGACGAAATGGCCGTCGGCGTCGAGCCCGAGCTCGACCTTGGTGTGGTGATCGCGGCCGTGGGCGTCGGTGAGGAAAGCCTCGCTGCGGCTGGCGGTCCACTTGACCGGGCGGCCAATCTGGCGCGAACACCACGTGACGAGGACTTCTTCGGCATAGTGAAAAATTTTAGAGCCAAAACCACCGCCCACATCCGGCGACACCACGCGCACCTTGTGCTCGGGCAGATTCAGGACAAACGCCGTCAGCAGCAGGCGAATGACGTGGGGGTTCTGCGACGAGGTGTAGAGCGTGTAGTGGTCGCGTGCGCCGTCGTAATCGCCAATGGCGCAGCGCGGCTCAATCGCGTTGGGGATGAGCCGTTGATTATCGAACTCCAAGGTGGTGACGTGCGCGGCACTGGCCAAGGCGGCATCCGTCGCCGCTTGATCGCCGAGTGCCCAGTCGAAAGGCGTGTTGTTGGGCACGTCGTCGAATAGCTGCGGCGCGCCCTCTTCTATCGCTTGGGTTGCCGCGACGACCGCGTCCAAAACCTCGTACTCCACGGCCACCAACTCGGCCGCGTCAGCGGCTTGCTCGCGGCTGTCGGCCAAGACGATGGCGACCGGGTCGCCGACGTGGCGTACCTTAGCCGCAGC
The DNA here is from genome assembly GCA_965200315.1 of Candidatus Latescibacterota bacterium. Classification (GTDB taxonomy): domain Bacteria; phylum Latescibacterota; class UBA2968; order UBA8231; family UBA8231. The sequence continues at coordinate 4,608,016 of OZ241362.1, read as the reverse complement.
TAGCACCGGATGGGCCGGCTCCTTCATGGTGTCGCCGTTTTTGAAATCCACCTGCCAGCCGCAAGGCAGGCCACCGACGCCCGCGGCTTCGAGGTCGGCACCCGTAAAGACGGCGACCACCCCAGGGGCCGAGGCGGCCTCTGCGGTGTCCACCGCTTTGATCGCGGCGTGGGCATGCGGGCTGCGCACGAGTGCCGCAAAAGTCGTGTTGGGCAGGGCAATGTCATCGGTGTAGCGGCCCTTGCCGGTGATAAAGCGCTGGTCTTCGACGCGCTTGACGGATTGTCCTATGACTCCCATAGCGGCCTCCTAGGCGCTCTCGGCGGCGCGTTGGACCGCCTTGATGATGTTGTCGTAGCCCGTGCAGCGGCAAAAGTTGCCTTCGAGCGCGTGGCGAACCTCCGAGTCGCTGGGGCTTGCGTTGCGCTCTAGCAACTGCCAAGCGGCCATAATCATGCCGGGCGTGCAAAAACCGCACTGCAAGCCGTGGGTCTCGCGGAAGGCTTCCTGCAACGGGTGCAGTGCATCGTTGGGCGCAAGCCCTTCGATGGTCGTTATCTCCGCGCCGTCAGCTTGAGCCGCGAGCATGGTGCAGACCTTGACGGCTTGGCCATCAACGATAGCGGTACAGGCACCGCAGTTGCTGGTGTCGCAGCCGATGTGCGTACCCGTCAGCCCCAACTCTTCGCGCAAATAGCTGACGAGCATCTGGCGCGGCTCCACCTCGTGCTCGTGGGTCTGGCCGTTGACCGTGACCTTAATCGCTACTGCCATAGTCGCCTCCTCTCGAGTGGTTAGTGGCCAGTGGCCAGTGTTCAGTCTCTCGGGTCGGCAGGGAAGAGATAGACCACTGACCGCTGATAATGGAATTAAGGTATCTCGCGTTCCAGCGCCTTGAAAAACTGATTGGTAAACATCCGCGCCACACCCGACAGCAGGCGCTGGCCCATGCTCGCCAAGCGGCCCGTCAACTGCGAGCCACCTTCGACGGCCACCGTGGTCTCATCGCCTTGCTCGGCGAGCTGGACGCGGCCCTCGGCCGCGATCTGGCCGATCTTGCCATCGACATTGATGAGCAGGCGATAGCTTTCCGGCTCCTTGCTATCGACGACTTGGAGCGCACCGTTGAAGGTACTGTTGATCGGCCCCATTTTGATGTGCAGCACGGCTTGGTACTGGCCGGGGCCGGTCTGCTCCAAGGTATCGACGCCGGGGGTGATGCGCGCCAAGACCTCGGGGTCGTTGAGCAAGTCCCACATGACTTGCCGCGGAGCGCTAAAGGTATGAGAGCCTGAAAGCTGCATGGGCCGATGCTTTTGTTAAAGGCCAGAAGCGAGTGGCGCGGAGGTGGATATTAAAAAATTTTGCCTGTCTTTGTCAATCAAATAAGCCAACGCGGCGGAGCAACGGATTGAGATGACCAGATTCGCAAACCTTAGCGGAATCTTACTAGCGGCGGGAAGTTCCTCTAGGATGGAGGGTGCCAATAAGTTGCTGCTGCCTTGGCAGCAGCAATGCGTCCTCCAAGTTGTGGTAGAGCGAATATGCGAGGTGGGTTTGGGGGAGGTAATCGTAGTGACAGGGTATCAGCGGGCAGAGGTAGAGGAAGCGTTGAGCCACTATCCCGTGCGGCTGGTACACAACCCCGATTTTGCCGAGGGAATGGCCGCCTCTATCAGAGTGGGTGTGGAAGCGGCAGTCGGCGAGCAAGGATATCTCTTTGCGCTAGGGGATATGCCGCAGATGGCAAGTGAGACGATGCTAAAGGTCGCCGAGGCGTTGCAAAGCAGCGAGACCATCGCCGTGCCAGTGAGCAACGGGCGACGCGGCCATCCGGTAGCTATCGGCAGCACTCATCGAAATGCCTTGCTCGCGTTGACTGGCGATCGGGGAGCGCGATCGGTCTTGGCAAAAAACGCAGCCAATGTCATTGAAGTACCTGTCGAAGACGAGGGCATCTTCGTGGATGTGGATACGCGGGAAAGCTATCGAGCGGTGCGAACCGCATGGCAAAAATTGGCAGGAAGAGAATCACCGACATGATTTTGAAGGACCCATCCTGCCAATGAGTCGGGCCTCGTGTAGAACGAGGATCAGACGTTCGCTACCAGCCACTGATAGCACTTTTCGTATCCCACCTGCCCCTCGGTCTCCGGCCCCTCGTATTCAGCCGTCCAAGCCCCGTCGTAGCCAGCCGCTTTGAGGCACTTAACCGCGTGGTCGAGATGGATTTCTCCCTCGCCCAAGGCCGCCCCCTTGTAGTTTTGCCGCGAGCCGGTTCCGTCCTTTATGTGGGTATGAAAAACGTGCGGAGCCAGTATTTCATAGAAGTGGTCGATTCGGTCTAGTTCGTGTCCGAACCAGCGGTAGTTCATGGTATCTAAGTTGACGCCGAGTCGGCCCGAGCCAACGCGCTCGATCAGGCTTAACTGCCAGTCGCCGTCGTTGGTGGAAACCCCGTGATTGTCGAGGGCGATTCGCACTTCGTACTCTTCGAGAAAATCGGCGCAGCGCTTGAAGGCCTCTAACATCATGGCGTCCCACTGGTCTTCTGGGACGACGTCGTTGCGGTTCCAGCCGCCGTCCGAGCGCACGATGTCCGTGCCGGTTATGGGGATGATCTGGCAGACGTAGCGGTAGCGCTCGATTTGCGCGTCCAAGTCGCGGCGGTCGGCTTGCAGGAAGTCGTTGCCAGCCGCTACCGCCGAGGCTTGCATTCCGTATTTGGCCAATAACTCGCGTGTGGCTTCGGCTGTCTGCTCGCCGTTTTTAGACTCGCCATCCCAGATATCGCGGATCTGCAACTCGCAGTACCGATAGCCGATTTCGCTGGCCCGCCGAGCGAAGCCCTCTAAGTCGCAGCCGGGCCAGTTGTAGTGAATTGCGCCTATTTTTGCCATGTTCGTACTCCTCTTGTTTAGGTTCAGTAAAGTCGCCACACCTGCGTCTGCAACGGCATGAGGATGACCTCCGAGCTCTCGCCGTTGGCGGGTATGGCCTCAATAGCAAAGGCTTCGTACGTGTCGAAGCACTTTTGGCGGGATGTGGGCGGCTGCGACAGGTAATCGAAGCGGTAGGAGGCTCGCCGCACGGTGAGCGGATCGAAGTTGTGTATCACTAAAAGCGCACTCCGCTCAGCATAGCGCACGTACGCCAGAATGCGGTCGTCCGGGTCGCCGCCGGCGAATTCGTTGCGATGGAAGTACACCTCTCCGTCGCAAAATTCCGGCCATTCCTTTTGCCGGGCGAAGAGACGCTCGTAAGCCCTCGCTAGGCTGGCGTGCGGCTCCCGCTCGGCCCAGTCGGAGTGCAAGAGGGTTTCGTTTTCAAAGTCAGTGCGCGTTTCCTCGCCCCACTCGCTGCCCAGTTCCAAGCCCCGCGTCAAATTGCACTTAGAGGCCGAGCCAGCCGAACAGTCGATCAAGGCGGCTTGTAGGTTCTTGAGCAATGCCATCAGCAACGCCCGGTCTCCTCGCTGGATGGGACAGGTGAGACCCTGCCAGTAGTCCCGCGCCTGCTCGTCGCACTGCAAGAGCTCCCGAAACCGTTCGTGCCACACTTGGGTGGCGCGTGGGCTGTCGTGGTTTTCAAAGTAGGCCATGGCCACGGTACCGGGCGCGAAAGTGCGATGCATCTCCTCTAGGAAATCGATGAGGGGTTGGGCGTGCTCGCCGTCGCGGTGATAGTCAACTAAGAGCGCGTAGATCATATCTGCCGGGACATCCACTGCTTCGGTCAGCGGGCACAGCGTCTCGCCCAACACCAACGCCTCGGGCGCGGCAGCTTGAATGCGGTTCTTGAGCTTTTTGAGGAAGGGGCGGTCGATGGTCTGGCTGGCGTCGATCCGCACTCCGTCGAACCCGCATTGCTCGATCCAATATGGGGCAATCTCCAGTAAGTACTCTTGTAACGGCCGATTGTAAACCAAGTCGAAGAGCGCCACGTCCGAATAGACCAGCCAGGCGATCTGATGGATTTGCGGCACCCCGCGCTCGTCGCGCAGATACCACTCGGGATGCTCGGCGATCAGCGGACAGTCGCGGCTGCTCTGCATCAGGACCAAGTCGAAGATGACCTTCTTGCCGAGGGCGTGCGCCCGCCGGGTGAGAGAGCGCAACTCAGCGCGACCGACGAGCTGGACGAAGGCGTCTCGGCCGAGTGCCTTTTCCACTTGAGCCGCCGACAATCCGGCGAGACCTTTCATCTCGCTTGGGAGCACGAAACCTTCCGCTACCAGCGCCTCCCAATCCACTTCCTCGGTCGGCGAAACCAGTTCGGGATCAACTTGGAAAAAATCCTGTACCGCATAGACGCTGCCGAGCGCACCCTTGCGCACATCCGCGCCGGTGTGCAGATCGGCAAAACCCGGGCGGAAGAAGGGCAGCAGATAGATCACGTCGGCCGGCATGTCCTCTAAGCGCCGCGTCAGTTCGACGAGCCGGCCCGAACAGAAGCGGCCTCCCTTGACTTCGGCACCGACCTTGCGAGCGCACACCTCGACGATCGTCGGCCCCTTGCGCACCCACTCCGGGCTAACGACGACGACCTCGTCGCGGTTTTCGGCCAGATCGTTGAGGCTGATCCACTCCTTGCGCCCGGCCTCGGCGTAGCTATCGGCGGAAAACTCCACTGCGCAGCTAAAGGTGCCGGTGCGCTCAAACGCGAAAGCCTCCGACTCAAAGACGAGATTGTTGCCGGCGAGGACGGGAACGCCTTCTTCATCGACAAGCAGCCGCATCTCCACGTAATCATTGGCTCCGCTAGCATCGGTCCACAGCCGCGCATCCACATCTCCCGGCTGGACTTGGTGCAGATCAATCGCCGCGACGAAAAGTTCGCAGCGCACCTGAGCGCGAGCCGCTGTCTTGCCGGGTTCGATATAGGCCCTAGCGAGGGGCGGCCCGCAAACCCGACCGTCGATTTCAATGGTCGCGTTGCCACCCCAGACCTGCCAGTTATCGAACTCGCGGCGCTGGTAGCGGCAGTGCAATTGTTCGTAGAACGCGGCGCGTAAACCGCAGACGGCCGTAACGGTCAAGGAATTCTCTCCAAGTTCACCGATGGTTCTGCCGATAGTGTCGCCTGAGCAGATCCTCGCCGAAATCGTTGTTTAGGTTGCGCCAGACCGCGTGGATGTGGTTGGCGTCGTTTTGGGTGTTGTCGTACTCGGCGAGGAAACTCGGCCCCTGTACTCGGTAGTAGTGCGGCCCACCCCGTTCTGCTGCGCCAGCCCAAGCAAAGTGCGCCGCCCGAAAGTATGCTGCTCCGAGCCGCGCCCATTCGGCTTCGGCCACTGCTTCGGGCAAGCGTCGTACGTACACTTCAAGTAAGGCGTCCAATATCTGACGCTGCGCAGTGCTCATGTCCGCACTGCCCAAGCCCTCCGGTTCGACTTCGCCGCGCACGTGGGGCACGTTGGTCGTGAGGATATCCCTTGGTGCTTCGGCACTGATGATGGCCACTGCTTTCTGCTCGCCGTCTAACTCGTGTAAAAGCTGGCGTCCCAGATCTTCCTCCGCCCGCAAAGCCCGCAGCCCAGTTTGCTCGCCGTGGCGCACCTCGGCGGGATTGGAGCCAAAAAACAACGGCGTCGATCCCAGCCGGCCTTCCACTACCGTGTGGTTGAGCGAGACGTGGTGCCCTTCAAAGCGCCAGCCCCAAGGTGCGTCTCCACCCGGCTCGCCGAAAATGCTCACGTAGTACAGCTCGGGATCGCGCTGGAAACGCCGCCCGGCCCCCTCCAATTCGGCCAGTATGGGCTCCAGCGCAATGATCGTCGAGACTTTTTCGTACCCCGACGCGCTGACCCCGGTCGCTACTAGCGAGTGCGCTAGCTCGCGCTGGCGCTCGTCCATTTCCTTTAGCGGCAATCCGGCGCGCTCCCTTGGCACATAGTGCCAGTTTTCGCGCTCTGTGCTGTCGGCAAAGCTGATCACCGCCTTCTGCCGCGCCGCTTCATCGAGTGATGCGAGCAAATTGCCGGCGGCCTCGGCCATGCGCTGTACTGTATCGGCGTGGTTTGTGGTTTTTGCTGCCATTGCAAACGGCTCCTTTATCGAGAAAGGGCTAATCTGGCCCCGCTGGCGCGTAATTTATGACCTTAAGGTTATTATTTTCAATCCCTATCCTGAGCCAGAAACAGATCGTTCTTGAAGTATTGCTCACCGTGGTCGCCGCGCCGACAAATCGTCGTGCAAGTCAATGGTCGTGTACTCTTCGTATGTTTGTTTCACGGCGATGCGTACAAACTCCAGCTTTTCTGAACCGAGATTGTAGATGCCGTGCCCCTGCCCAATTCCCTGCCAAGTAACCGACCCCGGCCCCACCGCAAAGGTCTCGTCGGCAATCGTCATCAGCCCCTGTCCCCTCAGCACCACAAAGCTCTCTTCGAGAAAATCGTGATAGTGATACCCCACCGATCCCCCCGCGTCGAGGATAGCGTGATCGAGAAAAGTCCAATCGCTATTGAAGTCATCGGGCGAGAGCACGTGCCGGGTGGCGATTTGCCCGCAGCCGCCGTGGATTGCGTCGCGCCACTTTAGCGCTTGCTCGTCAAAGGTGCCGATCTTGGGCTGCACGCCTTGCTTCGCCTCTGAATCTACGTCCATTGCGACGCGCACTCGTAGCACACTCACAAACAGGTCGGTCAAATTTTTCAACTCGTGAGCGCATCTGGTAGGTTCGACGAAAAACCCGGCCCCTTCTCCGCTTTCTACTCGCTGCTGCCCCACGGTCAATTCCACCGGCCCGCCTGTAAACACATAGCCCTGTTCACAAGCTATTCCTGCACCGGCGACCGGGCGCATTTCCCCCGGTGCCAATACCCAGTAGTCGAATGCCGACCACGGCGTCTCTGGCCGCAACCCGGCAAAGACCGGGCACCCTTCTTGGTCTAACTCATCGAGACGGACGTGCTTCATGTTTTTCTTTCGCTATCATCCTCTGCCGCCACGTAAACTACGCATCCCAACTCCCCTTAACAAACTCTTGACACCCTTCCGCTCAACCCCCAACATAAACGCCCATCTCTACACGGAGCCACCCAAATTGCCTACACAAAAAGACCCCATCCGCGTCGCCGTTCTCGGCCAAGGTCGTTCCGGCCTCGACATCCACTGCCGCTACTTCAAGACCGCCCCGCACAAATACCAAATAGTCGCCGTCGCCGACCTCCTTGACGACCGCTGTCAGCGCGCCCAAAGCGAAATGGGCTGCGACACCTACGCCGACTACCGAGACCTCCTTGGCCGCGGCGATATCGACCTAATCGTCAACGCCCTGCCCAGCCACCTCCATCCTCAAGCCACTATCGATTCCCTCAACAACGGCCACCACACCGTATGCGAAAAACCTCTCGCCGCGAGCGTGGCCGAACTCGACACCATGATCGCCGCTGCTCACAAGGCCGATCGCCTGCTGCTGCCCTTCCAGCAGTCGCGCAACGCTCCCGCATTCCAAAAGATGCTCCAAGTCATTGCTTCGGGCGTCCTCGGCCGCATCGTCCAAGTCTCGATCTCCTTCAGCGGTTTTGCCCGCCGCTGGGACTGGCAGACCTTGCAGGAATACCGGGGCGGCAACCTGCTCAACACCGGCCCGCACCCCATGGATCAAGCCATGCGCCTGCTCGATTTTAACATGCCGGACCACATTCTCTGTGCCATGGATCGCGCCAACACCTTCGGCGACGCCGAGGACTACGTCAAAATTCTGCTGCGCACCACAGACCAACCAGTCATCGACGTGGAAATTTCTTCCTGCACCGCCTTCCCGCAGCCCATGTACACCGTCCACGGCGAGCGCGGCGGCCTCTCCGGCGGCCCGGCGGAGCTGACTTGGCGCTACTACGATCCGCAAACGGCACCCGAGCAAACGCTCATCCGCAGCCCACTGCCCGGCCCGAGCTATTGCCGAGAAGAGCTAAAAATGATCGAGCAGTCTTGGACCCCGAATAAGGCCGAACAAAACGCATTTGCCTATATGTCCAACGCCTATTACGACTGTGTATTCGCCGCATTGCGGGAAGCAGCCCAACCCGAGATCACGCCGCAACAGGTGCGCGTCCAGATCGCCGTCATCGAAGAGTGTCACCGCCAGAACCCCCTCTCCCAACTGCCGCCCCAAGGCTTCGACGGCTCGGCTGAGCTCGCCGAAGATTGACCAAAGGAATGCACCACATGAACGCTGCAAAAGCGAACGCCCTTACCGCAGCCATTGCCGAGCTACCTCGCGTCCGACTAGCCTCCATCCGCCCGACCCCGCTGGAGCCGCTCCCGCGCCTGACTGATCACCTCGACAGCCCGGCGCTCTACATCAAGCGCGATGACCTGACCGGTCTGGCGTTTGGCGGCAACAAGACGCGGATGTTCGAGTTTGCCTTGGCCGACGCTTTGGCCAAGGGGGCCGACACCATCGTTTCCGGCGCGGCGGTACAGTCCAACTACTGCCGCCAACTCGCCGCGGCCTGCGCCAAGCTAGACTTGGAACTGCACCTGATCCTCCGGCCGGTGCGCACAATCGACCACACTGAATCGCAAGGCAACAACCTGCTACAGCACCTACTCGGCGCACAGATCACCGTCCTAGCGGAAGGCCATCGGCACCGCCAACAAGACGCGCTACAAGCCAAAGTCGAGGAGCTTTCCTCACAGGGGAAAAACGCGTACTGGCCGCGCCGCGAAGATGCGGTCGACCTCGACGCCATCGCCTATGCCGAGGTGGGCGTAGAGATTGCCCGCCAATGCCAAGAGCAAGGCATCAACCCATCCTACCTCTACCTCTCCGCCCTCGACACCACCCAAGCCGGCGTGGCCTTGGGCTTGGCCTGTATCGAATCGCCGATCCAAGTGCGCGGCTTCTGCCCAATCGCCAACGTCGAGAACCGCCGCGAGGACATGGCTGCCATTGCCAACCAAGCCGCTCGCCGCCTCGGCCTCGGCGTTGCCATGAGCGCCGCCGACTTTGACAACGACGATTCCTTCGTCGGCGAGGGGTACGGCATCCCCACCCCCGCCGGCTTGGATGCCCTGCGCACTTTAGCACGCAAGGAGGGCATTCTCCTCGATCCCGTGTACACCAGCAAGGCCCTCGCCGGCCTTTTTGCCCACGTACGCGACGGCCGGCTCGACGGCGAGGCGATCTTCCTGCACACTGGCGGCAACCCGGCTCTGTTCGCCTATGCCCAAGAGGTTCTCTCCGACTAAATGGATCCCTTTTTCCTGATCGGCGTCTCTTTCCTAACCTCCACCTTTACCGCCATCATCGGCGTGGGCGGTGGCATCGCGCTGATCTCGGTCATGCCGGGCTTGCTGCCCACCGCGGCCATCATCCCCGTCCACGGTGCCGTACAGCTAGCCTCCAACGCCAGCCGCGTATTCTTTGGCCTGCGCCACATCGAATGGCGCATCTTCTGGCCCTTCTCGGGCGGCGCACTCCTCGGCGCTGTGGTGGGGGCGCAGGTAGTCGACAGCTTTAGCTTCGACGATCTGCCTCTGTACATGGGCGTCTTCATCCTCCTCGTCATTTGGGTCCCCGTGCCCAGCCGCGCCTTTCGCCTCCCCGGCCACTTTGCCATTTTCGGTGCTCTCCAAACCTTCCTCGCCCTCTTCGTCGGCGTCGCGGGGCCCCTGACCGGTGCCTTCTTAGCCAGCGCGGGTTTGCCCAAGGACCGGTTGGTCATTACCCACGGCACGGTAATGACCGTCACCCACCTGTGCAAAATCCTAGTCTTCGGCTTTGTCGGCTTTGCCTTCGCACCCTACTTGCCGCTTATCGCCGGGATGATTGGCGCGGCCGCGCTTGGCTCGTGGTGTGGGACGTGCTTGCGCGACCGGGTTTCCGAAAGCCTCTTTCGCAAGGGCTTCAGGATAGTGATCACGCTTTTGTCGCTGCGCATGATCGTAGATGCGCTTTATCCAGCGTAATCTCCGCTTTTTATGAGATACTTGCGCATCAGAAGGTTTTTCATAAACTACTCTACACTTGGTAGGTCGCGCTCTTCTTCTAGAGTCATGACATCAGCTTTTGATGATACTAAACCTTACGAGCTCACCGAACTTAAGTGTCAATTCGTCCACTACACAATGGATGAAGTAATCCCGAGGATTGAAACATAAAAAAGGCCCAATACCAAGGGGTATGGAGGGATATTTTGAGCACTTACGTCAGCCAGTTATCGCTTTTTGCAGATGAGACTTCTGATGTGAAGGAAGACGCTGTTAAAAGCTGGGGAACGTTTAAGGATAGCCTCAGAGCACCTGTTCATCGATGGTTTACCTATCCTGCCGGATTTTCATATAAGGCCGTAGCGCATTCATTTGAGCGGTTCAAAATTGCCAAAGGCATGGTCGTTTACGATCCCTTCATGGGATCGGGAACAACGAACGTAACTGCCAAGTCAATGGGTATCGACTCCATAGGCACTGAAGCTCATCCTTTTGTGTACGAAATAGCAAAGGCAAAAATGGAATGGGAGGTTGACGAAAAGGAGATCAGAAAATTTATCCATCACCTAAATACAAATTTTGAATCCTGGTACAGTGCTTTAACTGAAGCTACTAATTTTTCTCTCTCTAATTACTTTCCGTAAGGCAATTAGTATTTAAGGGCTTGCCATATCTTCTTTATTTTCCTATCTTTATAGTAGTTAAAGGAGGTACGAAAATGAACCTAATAAGCATCTTCAATCAGTACCCCGACCAAGCCGCTTGCATCGCTCATCTAGAGCAAATCCGCTGGAATAATGCCCCCTATTGCCCGTTGTGCGGCGATTGTGACGTTGCCCGCAAAGCGGAGAATGAGCGTGTAGGCCGCTGGAACTGCCACGGCTGCCATTCTAGTTTTAATGTCTTGTCCCAAACCATTTTTCAGGGGACCAAAATCCCGCTGCAAAAGTGGTTCTTGGCCATCTCGCTAATGGCCAACGCCAAAAAGAGCTTGTCGAGTTGCCAGCTAGCCCGCGATCTGGAACTCAACCAGAAAAGCGCGTGGTTCATGCAACAGCGGATTCGCGCCGCTATGGCATCGGACGAAAAGGCCCTACTGCGCGGCATCATCGAGGCCGACGAAACGTATGTAGGCGGTAAGCCTCGCTACAAGAACGACAACAACAAGCGCGGGCGCGGTACTGGCAAAACGCCCGTCGTTGGAGCCGTCCAGCGCGGGGGGCGCGTCAAAGCCGCTGTACCAGACGACACTAAGGCCGCGACCGTCTTGGACTTTATCGCGCAGTCTGTCGAGGTAGAAGAATCGTCGTTGATTACGGACGAGTACACGGTTTATTTCAACGCTCACAAGCTGATGCCGCACCGCACCGTCAACCACCGCACCGAGGAATACGTTGACGCCAGCAACAAGACCCTACACACCAATACCATTGAAGGCTTTTGGTCGTTGCTCAAACGCGCTTGGTACGGCTCGCATCATAAGTACACGAAAGGTTGGTCGCCCTTGTTCGTAGCAGAAGCGGTCTGGAAATACAACCACCGCAAAGACGCCGACGCCTTCAACGGTTTCTTGCGGGCCTGCTTTGCGTAGCCATACGGAGTCAATCAAATGACTGCTCCTCAGCAGGGTGGTTCTGGTGGTAATTTGCAAAAAAATCAGCCAGTACAAGAGCCTCATTTCGAGGAATCAAATAGTGGCATTCATCGAAAGACAGCAAAAAGTGAGAAGCAGGGTCCGGCTCAACAGGCAAAACGCGAATCTCTCCTGCCTTATAGATTTGAAATTGTTTTTCTATCCCCATCTCGGCTAGTACATGCAAGAGATTTTTCCCCGTAATTGGCACAATCGCCATCGTCGTCCTTTCTGTTGGTTAGGGGTAGTACTTAGCCCGTAGAAGTTCGCACCTTCTACGGGCTTTCTCATGGTATCAAACGTTTCCTTAGTGCTTTTTCTTGTAGTCGGTATTTTTCGGTTAGCTGCTGGGCTAATTCAACGCTTTGACGGGCTTTCCCCAATAGTTCCGCTATAACTTGTTGTTCGGAGAGGGGGGGTAGATCGAAGAGGATAGTTGCAAGAGATTTCCCATGTACGTGGGGGATCGTAGTACCCGTTCTTGTTGCTTTTTCTCTTACAGGCTGCGTAGAAAAAGTCAAGATCAACGATTTGAGTATTGGGATTAAGCAGGGCAACCGTCGAAGATACTACGCCTCTCTTGGCTCGTATAAAGTCCCCAGCGTTTGCCCCATCCCATAGCAGTAGGATGTCTCCATCGGACGCCAGAAGGCTATTAGAATCGGGTTTGACTAGCGGAGGTTCGTTTTTTTCCCCGCGAAGGTACTCCATCGTCAGATAGGGTATATCTCCATCAAAGGCGGTCGGAGCAGCCCCCTTGCGGACGGTACAAATATCGCCAAGTCTAACTCTGTTCATACAGAGGAAAGTACTAGAGAATCAAGGGACAGTCAAGCCCTTAAATACTAATTGCCTTCCAGAATTAGTATTAAAGTGTTATAAAAAAGAGACATTGAGTAAACTTTTCACCTTGCAAAAAATATACTATGATTATGAATCTCATCAAAAGGAAAATATGTTCCTCTTTGTAGTGTTGACGGCGTTGCTTAGAGAAATTTCCAGTGCTGCAACAGGATGGCCCTATATTGCGCCCAAAAAAGAAAAAATAACCTCTGAAGATAAAGATGCTCTACTGGAATTTAACGCACTTGCAATGTCCATGCTAGACGATCTCACCGACATGAAAAGACAAGCTGATAGAAAGTATCTAAAATCAAAACACCGCTTGATTTTTGGTAGCTCTACAGATGTATCGGCGTACCTATCTGACGAGAGCGTGGACCATGTATTCACTTCTCCTCCATATTTGAACAATTTTGATTACTCTGATAGAACTCGACTGGAACTTTACTTTTGGGGATTGGCAAAAAACTGGAAGGATATTACGGATAAAGTACGATCTAAATTGATGACGTCCGCTACAACCCAAATATCGAGGAGCGACCCTAAGTACTTACTAGACGAAGAGATCAAAACAAACAGTCCTGAAATAGCTCAATTCATACAAGCGGCAGCGAATAAGCTGAGTAAAATTAGAAAAGTCAAAGGAGGAAAGAAGAGCTATGATCTTATGGTGATTGGATATTTTAACGATATTTACAAGGTAATAAAGGAGGTATATAGAGTACTAAAGCCTAATTCCAGTGCTTTATTTGTATTGGGTGATTCTGCTCCTTATGGTGTTCATATCCCTACTGATAGACTAATAGGAGAAATAGGCTGCTCGATTGGCTTTAAATCTTATTCATTGGAAGTGCTACGACAGAGAGGCGATAAATGGAAAGTAAATCCTCAGCGACATGGGGTGTCTTTACAAGAATCCATTGTAATACTTGAGAAGGAGTAAATGTCTCGAGGTATTGATCGAGAACATTCTTGACGACTCAATAGAGAGAGAAGTCAATAAAGTCTTGGTGGAATTAATATCTAACTTAGGCGAAGTGAAAGTCTACGAGTTTGAATCCGTAAATGAAGCACTGGAATTTTTGCAACAGGACGATCTCAAAGAATTATTTTTGACAACTGACTCATATAGTCTATTTGATCCACCACCGGAATTTGACGATTAAGTACCTCCCGTCAATGTAGCAGGGTCAGTCTGTGCCCCATGGTCACATCTGTCGAGATACACAAGACGATACAGGTTTGAATACATGGCACGAGTTTCCTGTTAGATTGGAAGCAGTCAGTTGCCGAAGCGAACTGTGCGGGTTTATTTATTAGCCCTTGTAGGAGACTTTTTATTATGAACGAACGCGAACAAGCCATCCAAGAAATCGAAATCTACGGTTTCGCTCTGCTCGAAAGCGTCCTCGATTCCGACACGGCCGCGGCCATGCGCCAAGCCCTGATCCGCTGCGAACAAGAGCACGGCACCGAACACACCCATCGCGGCTCGGCCCGCCACGTGGCCAATCTCCCGGTCATGGATCGCATCTTCCACCAGTGCATCGACCACCCCCGCGTCTTGCCCATCCTCGAACACTTTCTCGAGCCCTCGCTGATTTTGGGCAGCCTCAACTCGCGCATCGTCCGCCCCGGCGACGGCTACCAACACCTGCACAGCGACATCCCCGCCTATATGCTCAACATGGACACGCCGGTGATGATGAATACGGTGTGGATGCTCGACGACTTTAGCCCTGCAATCGGCGGCACCCGCGTGGTGCCCGGCTCTCACAAGAGCGGCCTCGCCGCGCCCCCGGAGGGATTCGCGGTGCAGCACGAGGTGCAGCCGACAGCCCCGGCCGGCTCGGTGATCGTCTTCAACGGCCAGTGCTGGCACGGCGGTGGTGCCAACACCGGCGACCGCAACCGCCACGCCCTCTTCGGCCACTATAGAAAGCACATGCTGGTCTTCCAACTCGATCCGCACGACGGCTTCCCGCCCGAGTGGTGGGACAGCTTGAGCCTGCGTCAGCGCCAGCTAATGAGGATGCAAAACGGCCCGGGTGCCCTGCATGCCGCCGATGTGCATTTTCGCTAGGAGTCAGAATATGCTGAATATCCGCAGCTTCGCGCTCATCGTCGCTATCGCGCTTCTGGCTCCGGCCGCCCTAAAAGCCGAGGTGACGACTTGGCAACTCGGCGGCAGCCAGCCTTGGGCTGGCCAAGACACGGCCAGCATTATGATTGACTTTGACCGCGTCCTTGGTGCCATTCAGCCAGTGCACGTCGAGCCGGGCGTCAACATCATTTCCCTGCTCAGCAACTGGACGACCTTTCGCCAGCCCAAAGAACTGGGCTATATCGACGGCGAGCGACCGCGCATTTGGAAGTGGAACGAGGGCAACGGCGACCCAACCGAAAACGGCGTCGCGCTCATAGATGCCGACAGCACCACTTACAATTCCTCCAAGGCCGAGGGCGTTGGCAAGCAGTTTTTCACCATTGACTTGGCCGTACCCATGCCGGCACACACCTTTGGCTTCCACACCCCTTCGGGTGGTTTCCGCTCCGACGGCACACCGCTGCGCACGGATTCGACGCCGGCCTTCCAAATCTCGATTCAAGAGAAAAACAGCGAGATTTTCGCCATCAAAGGCCCGCTGCCCCTCGCAAGAATTGTCGCCGAGCCGACGCAAAATTTTGCGCCTGACGTGCGCATTGGTTTCGACCAGCAATACGTGCGCTTCTTTCGCTGGGCCCGCAAATTCTCCATCATCGACGAGACGGCCTTGACCCGCGTTAGCGGCACGTCCGGCGGCCAAGGCAATCAAGCTCGCTCGCTCTTGGGCACCATCAGCGAGTTCGAGGTCTATGGCGAGGGCTTTCCCAAGAGGGCCACGTACCGCTCCAAAATCATCGACCTCGGGGCCGAGCAAAACTTTGGCCGGCTGTTCTTTACCGCCACGCCGATGCGCTTTGTCGCTGGCGAGGCCGTCGCGGCTCCCGATGCACGGGCTTTCGCCGAGGTCGAGGTTCGCACAGGTCGAGACGACGACCCGAACATCTATCACGAGTACACGGTCACCGGCAAGGAGAAGGTTGTCTCCCGCGCCCGCTACGAGAACGATCTCCGCACCGGGTTTGCCCGCACGTGCGCCTCCTGTGACTTTGTCCAGCGCAGCCCCCGTCCTGGAATGCGGGCCGCAATTACCTACGACCGCGACAACTGGACCTTCTGGTCAACGCCCACCACTCAGTCGGGCCTGCCGCTCCATCTCGACAGCGGCTCCTTCATACAGGTGTTCATCACGTTGCACAGTACTCGCTTTGCGGATTTTGTGCGCTTGGATTCGCTGTGGGTCGAGCGGGCACCGCTGTTAGCGGCGCGCGTCCTCGGCGAAGTGGCCCCGCTCGCCAACCCACGGCCCGCGCACGGGTTCGGCGAGGTGGCCTTGGGCGAAATGGTCGAATTTGCGTACGACCTGTCGGCCTCCTTCTCAGGGGGGAATCAGCGCGGCTTCGACCAAGTGCATATCCAAACGGGTGCCCGGCCCGCGTTCAAAGAGTTGCTCGTCGGCGGCCAAGCGACCGACCCGGCCGCCATCCGCGAAGAGAATGACGGCCTGACAGTACTCCTGCCAGAGCGCGTTACCCGCGCCAACAACGCGCCGTTGCGCATCGTCTTTGCCGCGGAAGTGTTTGAACTAGCCACCACGTTCTTGGGCACCGTCACCGACTCAGAGCTCGAGACCTTGCCTCAACCCATCGTCTCTGGCGACGCCAGCGAACTGCTCTCCACGAACAGTCTGCGCGTCCTTAGCGTTTCGGATCAACAACCTGCTTTGGTGCAAAACTTGCGCTTTTCAA
The DNA here is from genome assembly GCA_965200315.1 of Candidatus Latescibacterota bacterium. Classification (GTDB taxonomy): domain Bacteria; phylum Latescibacterota; class UBA2968; order UBA8231; family UBA8231. The sequence goes on along the minus strand of OZ241362.1, from coordinate 4,591,747 downwards.
CGCCTGTGTTGACGCCCAATGGCGACGGCGTTCACGACGAGCTTCGCATGGCCTATTCCCTCTATGGCCTGCCGGAACAAGTGCCCGTCGAACTAGCGGTCTATGCGCTCGACGGTCGCCACGTGGCGACCGTGTCCCAAGGATTGCAAACAGCCGGCCCGCAAACGGCCCGCTGGGACGGACGCGACTCAGCCGGCCATGCCCTGCCGCCGGGCGTGTACCTAATCTCCGTGGTCCTGCAATCCGAGCACCGCGCTGCCGCCTTGCTCCGACCTGTGGGCGTAGCGTACTGAGGGCGGGGGAACGATGCGATTTCTTTTGCCGCTCGTCTGCGTCGCGGTTGTGGCCATGGCCGTTAGCAGCGAAACCCTGACCTTCCAAGGGCAAGATGCTTGGGCGACTTGGCAGGTGCCTCTCGGCCTGACTGAAGTGGGCGAGAACGGCCAGCTACAGCTCGTCAAGTTCCGCAAGGACATCAACGCAGTCGCCGATGCCCATCGCTTCTCCTATGAGAGCAAAAGCCGCGGGCGAACTACGGGCGGCCTCTGGGAGGCGACCTCCAACCCTGCCGATGCGGACCTCATCATCGACGGGAATCTCCAGACCTTCTGGCGTCCAGATCCAGCGGATGCCGTCGAGGACTGGGCCATTGAGATAGACTTGGGCCGCGCCGTGTTGGCCCGGGAGATACGCCTCGTTTTTCCCGACGAGGAGGGCGCGCGTCCCTTCCACCAGTTTACCGTGTACGGCAGCACGGGGACCCGCATCTCGGTCCAAGACGACTTGGTGCTGCTGGATCCGCTTTTCCGCACGACCCGGCCCAACGCGGCCAGCGAAATCGTCATCCCCCTCGGATTCACTGCTCGCGACAGTGTATTTCAGCTCGACGAGGGCTTGGGTATCGACCCGATGGCCAAAAACAACTATCGGGTGATCCAGCGCATTCGCATTGAGGCCGAAGAGAAGACGCCGGACGCGGCCTTGGCCGAAATTGAGGTCCGCGGCATCGGCGACAACATCAGCATCGGCACCATGCAGCGGGGCCGTTTTGTCAATGGGATCAATTCGGTCGATCCGCAAAACCTCTTCGACGCCGACATGAACACCAACAACCTCATCGGCTCTTCGTATGGCAGCCTCGGCTGGAAGGAGGGTGGGGTGTGGTTCGGAGTGGATTTGGGGGCGGTGTTCTTCGTCGATGAATTCTTTCTCTATTCCTTTAGGCCCGACGAGGGCTTGGTGGGCTTCTCGATCAGTGGCACCGGCCCGGGTCATACCGTACTCTATTCAGATGGCACCCACAGCCTCAGTTCCAATCTGCCCGTGCCCGATGCGTTTGACTACACAGAGCTCCTGACCCACATCAATCCCAATGCCGACCGCCTGCTCTACATTCGCTATATGTTCAAGCCGCGCAAGATGCGCTACTTCTTCTGGCACGGCATCAAGGACACCGGCTGGGGCATCGTCAAATGGGCCGAGTTCATGCTTTTCTCTCCGGGCTATCCCGCTGAAGTAGTATTGCACTCGGACTTCATCGACTTAGGACAAACCTCGGGCGACGGGCGTCCAAAAGTCATCAAAAGCCTCTCTTGGGATGCCGAGTTGGCCGCGGGCACCCGCCTGCAACTGCGCTCGCGCTCGGGCAACTCGCTAGAGCCGGTCTATACGTTTTACAACAAGATCGGCGAACAGGTCACCGAGGAGAAATGGAAGAGTTCGCCCAAGGTACTGCGCGGCCCGGTCGATACGACGCTCGTGGTGGGCGAGGATTGGGGTGAGTGGAGCAATGTCTATCCGTTCCCGGGCGAGGCATTTCAATCGGAAAGCCCGCGCCGCTTCATCCTGCTGGAGATGATCCTCTCCACCGATGCCCCCAACGTGGCACCGGTGGTCCATTCGCTCTCGGTCGAGTTTGAGGACGCGCTGTTACAGGGTGCGGTGGGCCGCATTGAGCCGCGCCAAGCCATCCCCAACGAGGACACCCGTTTCACCTATACACTGTGGCCGCAGATGGAGGCTGAGGACTCGGGTTTCGACCTGTTGCGCTTTACAGTGCCGGGCCGGATTGACGCCGAGGACCTCGAGCTACACATCGGCTCCGCGCCGGTCGAACCTGCCCGCGTCGATCAGCGGGGCGACTCGCTGTTGGTCGCCTTGCCACACATCGTGACCGGGGACTCGGTTCGGGTGGGTTTCACGACGCGAGTCTTGCACAATGCCACGGTTTTTCCCCTCGACCTCGGGTTGAGCGAGCGGCCCGGTCTTTGGCAGTCGGTCGAGCCAGCCGAGCGCCGCTCTCAGGTAGTAATGCTACCCGAGCTAGCCGAGCACGGCCAACTCATCGACTCATTGGAACTGGCCTCGCCCGTGATCACGCCCAACGGCGACGGGGTCAACGACGCGCTCGACATGCACTTTGTGGTCTTTAAGTTAGACGCAGCAACTCCTATGCTCGCGCTCTACGACCTAGCGGGCCGCCAAGTCGCTGTGGTCGAATCCACTCCGACCTCAACAGGTCATCGCTTCACTTGGACGGCTCGCGACGAGGCGGGAGCCGTGGTCGCGCCGGGCATGTATCTCTACCGCCTCGATCTGGGAGCCGAGTCGGGGCCGGGGACGCACACAGGTGCGATTTCGGTTGTCTATTAGAGATCAGAAATTAACGGGATTGGCAGGATTTATGGGATTAGGTCTGTCGCTTGCGAAAGTTCAACAGTGTTTTGGTGAAACGATGCGGTTTGTAACGAATGCCTTGTTATCTGTGCTTCTCTTTCTCCCTTCCATCGCCTTCACAACCCAAAGGAGTTCCTCCATGAGCGATTATCTCGTCTATGTCGGCACCTATTCCAGCGGCGACGAGGACGGCATCCACGTCTATCGCCTCGACATGGCCACCGGTGCGCTCGCGCATCAAAGCAGCATTGGCGGCATTGACAACCCTTCCTTCCTCGACATCGAGCCCAACCGCCGCTTCCTCTACGCCATCGGCGAGACTAGCGATGTCGGCGGCCGGCCCGGCGGCGCGGTTGCGGCCTTTGCCATTGACCAGCAGAGCGGTGCCCTCACCCACATCAACACCGAATCGACCGTTGGCCCCGGCCCCTGCCACATCAGCATTGACCGCGCTGGCCAGTACGCGCTGGTCGCCAATTACGGCGGCGGCAGCGTCGCAATCCTGCCGATTCGGGAAGATGGCTCGCTCGGCCCGGCCACGGATTTTGTCCAACACGAGGGGTCCTCGGTCAATCCGGGCCGCCAAGAGGGGCCGCATGCCCACTCGATTATGGTTGCCCCCAACAACAAACACGCCTTTGCCCCAGACTTGGGTATCGACAAGGTGCTCATCTATGCGATTGACCACGTAAATGGCAAGCTCAGCGCCCAGAAGCCTGCGGAAATCGCCCCCGGTAGCGGCCCGCGCCACCTCGCCTTCCACCCCGACAGCCAAAGGGCTTACGTCATCAACGAGTTGAGCAACACCATCACGGCTTTCGACTACGACGCTGACGCCGGCACACTCACCACCATCCAGACCATCTCGACGCTGCCCGCCGGCTATGCGGAAGTCAGCCACACCGCCGACATCCACGTCCACCCCAACGGCCGCTTCCTCTACGGGTCCAACCGCGGCCACGACTCCATTGCCGTCTATGCCATCGACCAAGACAGCGGCCAGCTCGCACTCGTCGAGATCGTGCCAACCGGTGGTGTCAACCCGCGCAACTTCGGCCTCGACCCCACGGGCACCTACCTAATCGTCGGCAACCACAGCACCAACGACATCTTCACCTTCCGAGTCGATCCAGACACCGGCAAGCTCACGCCTACCGGCCACAAGGCCGAAGTCCCCTCGCCCGTGTGCCACAAGTTCATTCCAGTTTTTTAGGGATAGATAGCAGGGCGTACAATGCTGCTATTGGACCGCGTTGCACGTTGTACGCCCTGCCGATTGATGCCTGTAAATAGTGTATTAGGTGACTATCTCTAGCAGGTCTAGACATCGTAGAAGATAGCCGTTTCGGACTGGAATCATGCGGGGGCGATATCCGCCTCTCGCTCAAAGAGGCATTGCCGGACGAGGTGCATCTGACAGCGTTCACGCTGTACGGACGGCGTTTACCCTCCTTAAACGCCATTGGGTCGGCGAGCGCACGTTGGCATGGTTAATGAATTTTCGTCGTCATGCCCGCGATTATGAGGAGTTGACCCGACATAGCGAGGCGTTGATTCAGATTGCCATGATCCACTGAACTCAAACATCTGCCTGCTTCCCTTGCCGGTGGGATGGAACTACGACATTCCGCAGCTTTTCCACGAGGCGCGCGAACAGTTTGAGCGGCTATTTCTCCGACGGGCCCTAGAGAGGGCCAACGGCAACGTAAGTCGGGCCGCAGCAGCGATTAAATTGACTCGGAGAAATTTGCAGCGGAAGATCAAACAATACGCGATAGACGTTCGCGGGTAAGGAAGTGTGAGCAGTCGCTTATTCGTCCTCTGGGGGGCCGAGCAATTCGTCTAGTTTGGCCTTGAGCTTCTGCTCGTCGCCGGGCCGATACCCCTGATGCTTGTACCACACCGTCCCGTCAGCCGCAATAATCAGGGTCGCCGGGACGCCGGATAGGTGAAATTGCTTGAGCACCTCGTTGGTCTTGTCGAGCAAAACCGGCAGTTTGAGCTTGTGGCGCTGCATAAAGGGCCGCACTTTGGGCAGGTTTCTCGGGCCATCGACGTTGATCGTCAGCACTTGGACGCCGCGCTCGGCGTATTTTTCGGATAGGGCTTGGACCTTGGGCAGACTCTTGATACAGGGCTTGCACCAAGTCGCCCAGAAGTCGAAGACCACCGGCCCTTTTTTGAGCGCCTCCACCAGCAAAAAGGTCGATCCATCGAGGTTTTCCAACACGAGTTGCGGTGCTTTTTCGGCGCGAGCCGCGGCGACGAGCAGCAAGCAGGTTGCCCATGCGAAAATTGGTTTCATGTTTAAGCTCCGTTCTGCTAAAATTTGAGTAGCCGATAGCTAGGACCACCACTAACCACATTATAGCTAGGACCCAAGCCATGCGCTTCGTTTTTGCACTTACACTGCTGCTGGACGCCCCTCTCCAAGCCGAGCTGCGTCTTTCGGCTCTGACCGAAGGCCAAGTCGGCAATCTGCCCGGCACAAAGCCCAGCGACCTGCGGACGATCTACCACCAGTTCAGCCTCGACTATGCACTCGCTGACCTCCAAGTCGGGGTCCGCGGCGAGACTTTTGGCTCTAGTGCAACCAATCGCAACTACGGCCAACTCCTCCAGCGCTCTGCCTCCTACCGCCGGAGTGGTTTTGAAGCTACTGTTGGCAATTTCTACACCATCATCGGCAGCGGCTTGCTCCTCCACGCCTTTGAGCTGCCCGGCGTCATCACTGAGGAGCGGGGTGCTCGCCGTCGCTACCAGATCGTACGCGATCTCGACGGCGTTCAGGTGCGCTACCGAGCCAAGCGGGCCGAAGTGCTGCTGTTGCGCGGTGCGCCGATCAACAGCAATCTGCCGCCCGGCTTGGAGGGGATTGAGCGACGTCCAGACGTGCTCCACGCTGGATCGCTCCAGCTCAAGCCGCATCCGCATTTCGACGTTGGCGTTAGCGCCATCCGCTACCCAGCCGGCAGGCGGCAAGAAACAAGCGCGGCCTTTAATGCACGCTGGCGGCTCGCGCCTTTGCTGGCCCGCCTCGGCCTCAACGGAGTGTATGCCGATCTCCAAGGCGAGTACGCTCAGCGCGATGTGGCATTCGACCGCTTCTTCTCGCTCGACCGCAGTTTGGGCCGCGCCCTGTACCTAGCGGCCACTTGGGCATCCGGGCCGTGGGGCTTGAGCTTGGAATACAAAGACTACGAGGACTTTGCCCTCGAACACATCAACGACCCTCCGCCCTTAATCCGAGAACACTCGGCCTATCTCCTCAATCGCATCACGCACGATGTGCTCGCCGACGACGAGCAGGGCTACCAAGCCGAACTGAGTTATGTCCTACCCAGCGGCCAAATCCTCATTGCCAATGCGACCCGCGCCACGCGCCGCCGCGATTCGGGCACCGCCGACGACAACGTCCTGCGCGAATTCTTTGTGCAGATGGATTCGCCCGTGGGCCAAAGTGCCGATGTGCAGCTTTTTGCCGACTTTAGCCACAACCAGATTCTCCTCGACGACAAAAGCCGCCTCTTGGGCACGCACTGGGAGTGGTTGCCAGACGGGTCCTACACCTTCGAGTTCGACGCGCAATTTCAAGACGTCGATCGGCGATTTGGCGACCTAGCACTTCCTTACACCAACCAATACTATGCCCTAGCGGTCCACCGCGCCCCCAGCCTCTCCGCCGCCGTGCAGGTCCAGCGCACCTCCGACGAGTTGGAAACCGGAGCCGATCCCTCTGGCATCACGTGGTGGCGGGGCCTCAACATTGGGGCCGACATTGGCGAGGGCCACATCCTCAACGTCTTCGCCGGCCAGCGCCGCTCGGGGCTAGCTTGCACGGCTGGCATCTGCTATGAGGTGCTAGGGTTTACCGGCGTCGAAGTCCGGCTGCTCAACCGCTTCTTCTGAGCCGCCGATGAACGCCGATGAGCGCAGATGTTGCTTGGATGTGCCTCTACTGGAGCAGCAGCAGCTTGCGGACTTCTGTGTACTCGCCGGCTCGCAACTGGTAGAGATACACTCCGCTGGTCACCGCTCGTCCCATTTGGTCGCGGCCGTCCCAGCGCACCGAGAATGTCCCGGCCGCGCTAGGCCCCTGTACGAGCACAGCCACTGGCTGGCCGAGCAGGTTGTAGATCGCCAGCTCGGCTTGGCTCGGTTGCGGCAGCGCAAAGCGGATCACAGTCTCGCCGTTGAACGGATTGGGCGCGTTCTGGGCTAGCGAAAAGGCTTGGGGGACAGACGCCTGATCAAACGCCTCCACCACCGTCTCCACCACTTCGTCCGTTTCCTCCGTTTCCTCCGCTTGCTCCGCTTGCTCCGCTTGCCTATCGAGGTGTTCAAACATGTCGTCGAAGCTGTTGGCCGTTTCCTCCGCTTCGACCGCTTCGACCACTTCGACCACTTCGACCGCTTCCTCCGTTTCCTCAGCCTCGACCGCTTCCTCCGCTTCGTCCGCTTCCTCTGCTTCCTCCACTTCGTCCGCTTCGTCCGCTTCGTCCGCTTCGTCCGCTTCGACCGCTTCGACCGCTTCGACCACTTCCTCCGTTTCGACCGTTTCCTCTGCTTCCTCCACTTCGTCCGCTTCCTCCTCGATGGGAGGCAAATCGGCCAGAGCCAGCATCACCTCGTCGCGGAGGTCGTTCATGGGTATCAGGAAATTAGTCTTGAAGCGGAAGATGCCCTCGTGGTCGATGATGGCAAAGGTCTGGTAGGTTTGCCCGTACTCGATTGTCATCTGGGAGGCGTTCAGCAAGAGGGGCATCGTAACCCCCTTGGCTAAGCGCCAGCGGGCCCGCACTTGTGCCGCAGTGCCGTCCCAAGCATCGACAACCAAGGCGGCAAAGCGCTCGTCGGCAAATTCCTGCCAGATTTCTTCAAAGCTCTCGGCACGCGAGAGACAGGCACTTCAGCCATAGCCGGCGAAAAAAATCAGCACCACTTGTCCCGCGAAGTCGCTCAAGGCTGCTTGGCCGCCATCGAGCCGGTCCAAGACGAAACCGGGGGCCGGATCGCCTACTTGCGGGGATTGGGCGTTTAGGGCAGAGGCTCCCAACACCGCTAAAGCCGTTAGATGCAACAAAAATTTGTTCATCACCAACCTCCTTAGTGTTGCCGCACGAACTTCTGAATGCGATGGTCGGTTTGCACTTCCCCCACGTAGAGGTCGCCGCGGGAATCCATCCAAATGCCGTGGGGGCAGCCGAGGAATTCTCCCGGTGCGTCGATGCGCTCGCCCGAGCCCCATTGAGCGAGCCATTCGCCGTCGAGGTTGAGAATGCTCACCCGCTGGTCGAGCTCCGCGACATAGACCGTATCCCCGTCGAGGAAAATGGTATCGGGATGGTGAAAGCCGCCCCATTCCTCTAGGTAGTTGCCGTCGAGGTCGAAAAACTGGATGCGGTTGTTGGCGCGGTCGGCCACCAGCAGCCGCCCGCGTTGGTCCACGCGCACGCAGTGGGGCAGGTCGAATTCCCCCGGGCCGCTGCCCGGGCGGCCCCACGTCTTGATGAATTCGCCGTCGGGTGCATACCTGTGGATGCAGGCGTTGCCGTAGCCGTCGGATACGTAGATATAGCCGTCGGCGTCGAGCGCTAAGTCGGTAGGCAGCCGGAAGGGCTGGCCCTCCGCGCCTTCTTGGTCTGGCGTTCCCAAGGTCAAAAGCAGCTCGCCGTCGCGGGTGAACTGGCGCACGCAGTGGGTTTCGCGCTCGATGCACCAGATTTGGTCGCGGTCGTCGATAAAGATGCCGTGGGCGTCCTTTAGCACCTCTTCGCCCCACGAGGCGACAAAGCACCCCTCGCGGTCGAAGACGACCATGGGACGCTCGCTGCGGCTGTACACATAGACCCGATCTTCGGAATCGCAAGCGACCGCTGGAACCCAGCCAAAGCGCCAGCCTTCCGGCAATTCAAACCAATCCTGCTGCACTGCATAGGTGAATGCTCCGCTGCCGACTAAGGTCATGGGATGCTCCTCTTTGCAATAGGATACGTACTTTTGTGGCGATAATTCATATTCCCCGCAACCTTTCTATTTCGTCAGCGGGCAAAAGTTGCGCTCCGGCGGCGTTGGCGCGGGCTTGGGCGGCTGACTTGGCACCGGGGATAGCCACTGGCGCGGCTGGATGGGAAATGACGTACTGGAGGGATTTTTCCACCATGGCCTCGCCGGGCGCGACGACCTCGGCGAGGCGCTTGACGTGTGCCAGCTTGGCCTCGAATTCGGCGCGCTGTGGCTCGCCGGCGTTGAGGGGCTGCCGCACTTCGTCGGTAAAAACCGACTCTTTCGTGTAGCGGCCAGACAAAAGCCCCTTGGCCAGCGGCCCCCTCACCAGTACGGCAATGCCGTGTTCTTGGCAATAGGGCAAAAGCTCGGCTTCGGCTTGGAGGTTGACCAGCGAATAGTCTATCTCCACCACCGAGCAATCGCCTCGGGCGTTGAAGTGCTTTAGCACTGCTAGGCTATCGGTCGAAATGCCAAAGGCCCGCAGCCGCCCTTCCTCAACGAGCGCAGCAAAGGCATCCAAGTAGATGGATGGATCGTCGATGTTGCCTTCGTGGCACAGCAGCACGTCGTGCCAGTCGCTGCGCAGCCTGTGCAGGGAGGCGTGGGCGCACAGGCGGATCATATCGACCGTGGTTTTGGGCACGCCCTGCCCGGTGCGCGCTCCCCAATTGCCGATTTTGCTGACGACAAAAACTTGGTGCCGGATGCCGGCCAAGGCGCGTCCCAACCGCTCTTCCGACAGCCCGTTGGGCGTGCCGTAGGACTCGGCCGCGTCGAAGAGATTGACGCCGCAGTCAAAAGCCGTGCGCACCGTATCCCAAGCTGTGGCCTCGTCGATAGGCCCCCATTGGTTGCCGATGTTCCAGGTTCCCAAACCGATGGCCGAGACCTGCCAGCCCGTTCGGCCAAATGCTCTGTACAACATGGGTAGTCTCCTTTCTGCGTTTCAAGGTAAGCGACCGCCTGCCCCGGTCAAGCGGAGCGCGTTGCCGGGGACTGCTGAGGTTCCTACCTTAAAGTCGTTTGGAGGATGCTATGGAATACTTTGGCAAAGGGCTATATCTGATCTTCTTCTCGCTAGTTTTCTGGTTCGTCCACCGGGCCCAAGGGCGCGGGGTGGGCCGTCTCGTCGAGGACAACCATCGAGCCCACGAGCGGGTCCATCACACCCTAGAGAAGCACCCCAAGGGCGGCACGTGGCGGCAATACAAGAAGTGGATGGAGGATGGAGGATGAGTTTGGAAACTACCACTCTGGGCGCGGGTTGCTTCTGGTGCGTCGAAGCCGTGTACCAAGACCTGCGGGGCGTTGCCAGCGCGGTCTCTGGCTATATGGGCGGCGCGTTGGAAAAACCTACGTACGAGGCCGTTTGCAGTGGTCGGACTGGTCACGCTGAGGTCGTGCAACTGCAATTCGATCCCGAGGTCATCAGCTTTGACTACTTGCTCTACGTCTTCTGGCGTACGCACGATCCCACCACGCTCAACCGCCAAGGCGCGGATCGCGGTACTCAGTACCGGTCGGTGATTTTCTACCACCGCCCCGAGCAGCAAGCGGCGGCGGCCGCCGCCAGAGCCGCTGCGGACACGAGCGACCTTTGGGCTGATCCGATCGTGACCGAGATCGCGCCCGCCAGTGCCTTTTGGCCGGCCGAGGCGTACCACCAAAACTACTACCGGCTCAATCCCAACCAGCCCTACTGCGCGCTAGTCATCGATCCCAAGATGCAGGCGTTTCGCCAGAAGTTTGCCGACCGCCTCCAACCGACGGCCTAAGCGCGGTGAAAGCGGCCGCATCCACTGCCATCAGTCGGCTGCATGCCGCGGATTTTGAAGAGGCCCTCGACGTCCTCAACCTCGCCTTTGGCAAAGCGCCGCCCCGGGATTTGTCAGCGGCCAGCTTGCTCAGCGGTGGCTGCCACTGCGGCTAGGGGTCGCGCTGCTACCTTCGGTGCTAGCCGCTAAATGTCTCAAACGCCAGTCCTACAATCGCTAAGATCGTCGTGATCTACAGCGGTATCACTCAGCGGTAGAGCCGGTCAATTTTGCCGTCAAGGGCCTCGCGAGTCGCGTCGATTTTGGCGTCGTTGGCGTCGAGCTTGGTTTCGATGCGGCCTAGCCGGACGTCAATTTGCTCGATGATGCCCTCTAGCCGGGGGGTGCGGCCCTCGTGATCTAGCGGATAAGGCCGCTTCGGTGCCGGATGGGACTCACTCATTATCAAACCTCCGGTTTGCTAAACAATACACAGCGCGAAAAATCTCTGCACCGCATATTGGCAAGACCTATACCACGGCGGCTGTGTAGCAGGGCGGACAGAGCCATGCGGGGTGAGACTGTATCGGACACGCCCCATCCATGAGACCTTTTAGGAACGAGACCAATCCTTTCCCAACAAACCAACTTATCCCCCCTTCCGCCATGAACACAAATCTACAACGCAAACAGTATAATGGGATGAAGGCGAGCTAAGGCGTCAATACCCGCTCAGTGAATAACTCGAGAAAGCGCGCCTGTTCCACGTCCATAGCACACGCTACGGGCCGCCCCAGCCGCTCTTGGTCGCTCGCCAAGGCGCGCAGGTCAACTACTACCTGCCCGGCGGTCAGTTCGCCGACCGTCTCCACATCCACCCACAGTTGCTGCGTGCGGAAGAGCTGCGGCCACAGGGCCGTTCCTAAGGCCATGGGATCATGCACGTGCATTCCAGCGGAGCCGTAGTGCGCGGCCTCAAAGGCGATCACTGGCTCACACGCTGCACGGCAAAACCCCGCGCGCGTCCCTGTGCCAGCTTGCAAGGCGGTCTGATCTAGCCAGACCTGCTCGGTGACGTCCAGCCCCACCAATACCAGCTCGGCTTCGGACGCGAGGACTTGACGTGCGGCGTGTGGGTCGGCGTAGAAATTGAACTCGGCCGTTGGCGTGATATTGCCCGGCACTTGTAAGGCCCCACCCATGATCACCACTTGACGCGCCTGTCGCATGACGCCCGGCACCCGCGCCTCAGCCTGCGCCAAGTTAGTCAACGGCCCGGTCGCGACGAGCGTTACCTCTCCGGGGCGCGCCTGCAAAGTGCTCAGCAGAAATTCCACCCCGTCGCCCGCTGGCGAGGTGTGCGCCGCGGGCAACTGGGCCGCGCCTAGACCGGTTGCGCCGTGTACGTCGGCGGCGGCGACCGCGTCTCGCACCAAAGGCTGCTCTGCGCCAGCGTACACCGGAACGTCGGCTCGACCCGCCCACTGCAACAGGCGCAGTGTGTTGTCGGTCGTTCGATGCAGCGGCACATTGCCAGCCACCGTAGAGACGCCCACCAACTCGACCTCGGGCGAGGCCAAGGCCAAAAGCAGGGCGAGGGCGTCGTCAACGCCCGTATCGACGTCCATAATCAGGGGAGTTGCAGACACCGCCTATCCTGCGACTTGTGAGCTGATGATCAAGTGCTCGACCCAATCGTCTCCTGTGTTGGAAAGCTGATGCTTGACCTTCGGTGGGATGTGTACTGCATCGCCCTCGCGCACTTCGTAGATCTCCCCGTCGATCTTCATCTGCCCTTGGCCGCTGAGGAAGTAGTACACCTGTTCGGTGGCCTCGTGCTCGTGATAATCGCCTTCTAGTCCCCCTTGCAGGCGATGTAGCGTTAGGCCGGAAAATCCTAGGAGTACCGCTTCGTTTTCGTCTAGTCCTTCGGCGCTCTGAGCGCGAAAAATCGACCAGATCAGTTTGGATTCATGCCCGACGACGGGCGTGACGTTGCGCCAATTGCGAATGACCAAAATGTCCTCCTTTGATTCGAGCTAGTGAAATTAGTCGGCTTAACATACCAAACCGCAGACAGTGGGCAAAACGCGCCCTGTTGCCGCCGTGCCGTTTGGTTAGATTTGTCCGCAAGTATTCGTCCCCCCAACCAAGGAAGCAGCTATTATGACTACCGCCTCCATCGACATAGCCCCCCTGCCGCAAGCCACTTTCGGCAAGACCGGCGAACACGTCCCCATGCTCGGCTTGGGCACGGCCCCCGGCGGCATGGGCCTAGCAGACGCGGATGCCATCGCGCTTTTTGAACGGGCCATTGACCTCGGCGTTACCTACATCGACACAGCCCCCGGCTACGAGCTCGCCCAGAGCCAGCTCGCCCAGATTATCCCTCATTGTCGGCGCGAATTGTTTTTGGTCAGCAAGGCCCACACGGCCCACTATCAAGAGGCACTCGACATCGTCGAAAAGAACTTGGACGCTTTGGGTACTGACCACTTGGACCTGATGTACGTTCATTCGCTAGGGCACTTAGACCTAGAACAAGTGCTGGCTAAAGACGGTGCTCTCGCTGGCTTGCGCGAAGCGCAGCGGCGCGGCTGGACTCGCTATATCGGCATCACCGCTCACCACGCCCCTTGGAAGTCTGCCAAGGTTCTGCGCGAGGTCGAAATCGACGCCTGTATGTTCGCCTTCAGCTTCGCCGACTGCCACATTTACAACTTTGAGGAGGTGGTCCTGCCTTTGGCTCGTGCTCAGAACGCTGGCGTCGCTGCGATGAAGGTGTACGGCGGAGCCATCGACATGGCATACGACACGCCCCGGCCCTCGGCGATGACCAACAGCGGCTTTGACGATCACGAGCGGGCGTTGCGCTACGCCTTGGGATTGCCGGGAGTAAATCTGGCGGTCATTGGAGTCTATAACGAGGAAGAGCTAGTGCAGAATATCGAATGGGTGCGGCGCTACGCACCGTTGGATGCAGGCGAACAACAGGCGCTCCTAGCCCTAGGGAGGGGTATAGCCCGCCAATGGGGGCCGCACTACGGGCCGGTGGAGTGAGCTGACGCCAAACATTAATGAAGGAATTTATGAAAATCACTAAGATCAAATCCTTTGTTGGATCGAGCGGCTATTTCTTCGTGAAGGTAGAAACCGATGCGGGCATCTACGGTCTCGGCGAAGGGGGATTGAGACGGCGCGCCCTCGCTTTAGCCGAAGTTATTCGCTCTTTTGAACCGTTTCTCATCGGTGCGGACCCGTTCCAAATTGAACATCTGTGGCAAGTGATGTTTCGCGGTGGTTTCTTTCCCGGCGGTGTCGTCCAATCCGCCGCAGTAAGTGCCGTAGATATCGCACTCTGGGACATCAAAGGGAAAGCACTCAATGTGCCTGTGTACGAACTTTTGGGTGGGCGCACGAGAGACAAAGTCGTCTGCTATCCGCACAACGGCGGCGGCACGATTGATGCCCTTGTTGAGAGCTGTCGCCAAACCCATGAGGCCGGTTGGAAATTCGTCCGCTGGGGTTTGGCTGATGGTGCAGACAAAGGGACGTTTGAACCCCCGCTCGGGCCGGTTTCTACCGCAGCCTGTCTGCATCTTTGTTTGGCATCGTCACTCGTCGGTGTCCAAGAACTTCCTCGTGCGCCGATGTCTTCACTTGCCGATGAGTTTCCAGTGCAGGTGCCGTTTGAATCGGGCTACCTCTTGCCTCCCTCAGCTCCCGGCCTCGGCATTGAATTTGACGAAGCAGCACTCGCCACCGTATCAACACAGGACTACGGACCACCCACCGGCTATCTGCGCGATGATGGGTCCTATACGAATTGGTAGGGGTGTAAAGAATGAGGCTACGGGACGGTGGCGTTCCCATAAGTGGCTTGCACGACACCTTCCATAGAATCGACTTCTTCATCTGCCAGATCGTTAAAGTGGCTTGCGCGTTTTCGGGCGGACAGTTGGCCGTTGTTTTGGCGGCAAAAACGAATGAAGAGGTCAATCTGTCGGTCGGGCATATCTACGATGGCTTGGATGGCTTGTTTGGTCGTATCGTAGTTGGCTAGGAAGGCCAGTTCGCGGGCGAGTTCGGTATCTATGGTCTGATCAATGAAGCGAAAAAGTGTCTCTGCTTGGGGGGTCATGTCGATATAGCGGTACCATGTAGCAGTATCGTTATGCACAGTCAAGCGTCCATCTTGGTCGAGTGTGTATTCCACCAAGGGCATTAGCTGTTGGGAGAAAGCATTTAGGGAGGCGTCATAGTCGGCTGGATTTTTTAGCATGACTGCCGATATGGGAAACATAACGCTTTCGGGTGTAAAGCCACGGCGAGCGAGAATATTGTGGATTAAGAAGCGATGGATTCGACCATTACCGTCCTCAAAGGGGTGCAGAAAAACGAATCCATAGGTGATGGCAGCAGCTTGAATAACAGGCGGAACAGCACCGACTTCCATGCGTTTGTGAGTGGCTACTAGGCCTTCCATCAGGCCAGCTAAATCATCGGGCTTGGGGGCCACAAAGTGGATGTGCTCTTGCTGCCAAGCCACGCTCTGCCCGACGTAATTTTGGGTCATTCGATAGTCGGCATCGCAGAACCGGGCGTCAACGATGCGGTTCTGTAAGTCAATTAACCGCGGTTTGCGACAAAAGTCTTTCCGCTCGGCTAGGTGGAGCAGAGCTACGAAGCGTTCGGTTCGGGTCGAGGTGGGGGTGATGTGTTCGATTTCAAAAGACGATTTTGTTTCCTTGGTGTACAGGTAGTTGAGCGCGCGCTGTAACAATTCTGGCGCATAACGAGACACCACTTGTCGGCATCTCGTATGCAGCTCGTCCGTTTCAAAGTTTCGCAGAATATCGGTGCGACGAACTGTTGGACAGAATCGACTTTCACCAAGCAGGTTGTCATTGACCCGTTGACGGCGGATTTGGTGGCCCGGTTCGATCGTATAATAGGCATCTGGTTCGAGTAGATCGATGTAGTTCCCTCGCTTCAGGTCATCCAACGGGAGTCTCTTCCCAGTCAGGAACTCATAGAAAAACCACAAGCGCCTGACGTACTTGCCGGTCGGTTTCGAGCGGACATAGGCGAGGAAATCGTCCTCTGATGCTTTCTGGAACAAGCTGGCGAGAATGGCGAGGTTCGTTCCGTCATACTTGAGAGCAAATTCGAGCTGGTCGCCCAGTGTCTCCCCAGGCCAGTACTTGGATGGATAAACTTCTTTGATGATGCCTGCGCGAGAATCGATCCGGTGGATTCCGCTGCTGGCTATCAAGGATGTATGCCAATTTGGGATGACGTCGAGTTCGTACTGCTCGATCAGTGCTGAGTACCCCGCGAGCTTGTATCTCGATTGATCTTGATCTTGTTTAGCCATAGTGCGTTTAAAAAAAATGCTTGAAAAATGCGTATCAAACGAGAATTACAGTTATTTTTCGGCAAATAACAAGAAAAATAGTTACGTCCTGTCCACATCATTTCCCCTTTGCATACTCAGAGCGCATCCATCCTGCTTGGGCTGCTTGTGGAGACGGTGACGAGAGGATCACGAGCCGGCGGCGTGAGCTTTCGCGCCCCTTTGCTGGTAGAGCAAGCCAGCGACGATGAACACAAGCCCCGCTAGGGTCGCCCAGCGAATTGCCTCTCCTAACACGAAGTGAATCAGCACTAGGGAGCAGAACGGGGAAATGAAAATTAGGTTGCCGACTTTGGAGGTGTTTTCCGCGTAGCGCAGCGCGCACTGCCATAGGACATAGGCGATTCCCATCTCGAAGAGGCCGATGTAGGCCGGCCCCAACAAACCCGGCCAGGCAGGCACCTGCCACTGGCCCATCAGCAGGACGAAGCCGAACGTCAGCGGCAGGGACAGAGCGAAATTGAGGAAGAGCCGCACCACGGGATCGCGCCCGTCGCGGATATTGTAAAAGGTATTGTATATCCAATACAAGGCCCATACCACCGTGCTGCCCAGCGCCAGCGCCACCCCGAGCGGATTGGAAAAGCGCAAAGTCCAGATTTCGCCGTGCGTGGAGATGACCAGTACACCCGCATAGCAGACCAAGCCTGCGACCCAATCGCGCCGGCTAATTCGCTGCCCTAGAAGCGGTATGGAGAGCCAAGTTAGCGTGAGTGCCCAAGTATAGTTGAGTGCCTGCGCTTCTTGGGCGGGCAGAAGCTGGTAGGCTTTGAAGAGGATCAGATAGTAGAGCAGGGGGTTTAACGCCCCCAGCATCAGCGAGCGGGCGCAGTCAGTCGGCCGGCTCCTGAACACCTGTCCCATTTTCCCCTGCGCGACAAGTAGTACCCCCAACACCCCGGTCGAAGTGCAGCTAGCCCAGAACAGTAGTTCGGCGTAGTCCATATAGCGGAGGGTGAGCTTGAACGCCGACGCCACGGTTGACCACAGCAGCACAGAAGCCAACCCGCAGAGATAAGCCTTTTTCTGATCGCGCATAAGGCTGGCGACTGCTAAAACTGCGTAACCTGCTTGGGGCCAATATCCACGGCTTGGGCCAGCGCGTCGAAGTTCTGTTTTAGCAGCGCGAAGCGCACGGCTGCATAAGTGGGGTCGTCCCAGCGGTTGTCGAACTCGCCGGGGTCTTCCTCTAGATCAAACAGCTCGCCTTGGGCGCGGTCGTGGTAGCAGATCAGCTTGTAGCGCTGGTCGCGGATCATCGTGCCGTAGGTGCCTTGGAGATGCTCCCGACCCGGTGAGTCCGGGTTGAGGGCTCGGTAGTACTCGCTGCGGACGTAGGCGCGGTGCGTCTCGGTTTGGCCGGTCAGCAGCGGCCACAGCGAGCGTCCCTGCATTCTGCAGGGCGCGGGGACTTCGGCTAGTTCCAGCAAGGTCGGGGCAAGGTCCATCAGTTCGACCAGCGCAGCGCAGACGCTTCCTTGGCGCACATGCCCCGGCCAAGAGCAAATCAGTGGCACCCGCACCAAGCACTCGTAAAATCGACACCCCTTGCCCACAAGCTGATGGTCGCCCAACAGCTCGCCGTGATCCGAAGTGAAAATCACTAGGGTGTTTTCGCGCTGGCCGCTTTCTTCTAGGGCTTGGATCATGCGTCCCACATTGTCGTCGATCAATTCGATCATCGCGTAGTACGCCGCCATGACCTCTTTGGCCTGACCCAAGCCAATGGACGCGGCGCCGTCCACCGGCCCGAGTTGCTCATGGGCCTGGGGATCCTTTTCGCTCCACAGCGGATCGGGCAGAGCCGCCGGATCGTAGCGGTCCAAGTACGCGTGCGGCGGGTCGAAGGGCGCGTGCGGATCGAACATGTTGACGCTCATCAGCCAAGGCGTGGTGCGCTCCTCGCGCATGAACTCAATGGCCTTGTCTGCACACCAAGTCGTCTGGTGTAGTGCCGCCGGCATCTGGGCAGGGTCCTCGCGCAGCTCGGCTAAGGTGCGGCCTTGGGTGCGGACCCAATCCGCGTACGCGTGGCCTTCGGGCCACTGGTCGCGCGAGTCGTGGCTCCAGTGGAAGACGCGATAGCCGTCGGCGCCACGCGGCTCGATCCGGCCGTGGGCACCAGCTAGGTGCAGCTTGCCGGCCAGTCCGCAGTCGTAGGACGCAGCGTCGGCCAGCAGCTTGGTGACCAGCGGGGCCGCGCCGGCCCAGTAGGCATTGCCATTGGTGCAGCCGTGGACGCTGCTCGGATACATGCCGGTGAGAAAACTGGCGCGGCTGGGGGTGCAGATGGGGCTTTGGCAGAAGGCGTGGGTAAACGCAGTGCCCTCGCCGACTAGGCGGTCGATGTTCGGTGTGCGGATGTGCTCGTTGCCCAGTGCGCCAATCGTATCGTAGCGCTGCTGATCGGTGCAGATCCAGAGAATGTTCGGACGCATGGTTTTGTCTCCCGTTCTGTATATTTACCCTACTATGTCCAATGCTATAGCAATCCTACGTCATTCACAAGATGATCCGCGAATAGGATGTACAAGGCTATATGATCCGCAGATGGACGCAGATGGACGCAGAATAGGAGGCACAAGACTGTCGGATCCGCAGACAGATGCAGATAGGCGCAGAACGAGTTGCTATATCAACGCTTTCGCGCTCGTCATCGCGCTCGCCGGAGCGACCTTGGCCGGCGATACTGAGGTCCGCGGTATCACCATTTCCACGCACGGCATTGGCCGCGACTGGGGCACCGACGCCATCGTGCCGACCTTGGAGGACATTCGCGCTGTCGGTGCCAACTGGGTGGCGATCCATCCCTACGCCAGCATCCGCGCCGACGGCACCCTGCGGTGGTCGGATATCGATCTGGCCGACCCGCCCGCTCATATCGTCCGTCCCATCCGCGAGGCCCACCGCTTGGGGTTGAGCATCTACATCAAACCCCATATCGCCTATTGGCGCTCGCCCTTTTCTTGGCGGGGCGAAATCGCCTTTACCCGCGCTGAGGATTGGCAGCGATTCTGGCGGGACTATCGGGCGTGGATCACACTGTTGGCCACTGTCTGCCGGAAGGCCGATGGCTTTGTCGTCGGCACCGAGCTCGACCGCATGTTGAGCTTTGAGGAGGAATGGCGCGCACTCATTGCCGAGGTGCGCCAGCGCACCGACGCGCCCCTGACCTACGCGGCCAATTGGACCGACTACCGCCAAGTGCCCTTCTGGGACGCTCTCGACGTCATCGGCATCCAGGCTTATTTCCCCCTCACCGACGATCCCGACTACGACGAGGAGGATATTCGCGCTGGTTGGGCCGATCGCATGGAGGAGCTGCGGGCCTTTGGCGAGCTACACAACCGCAACATCCTCTTCACCGAACTGGGGTACAACCAGTCGCACCAAGCACCGCTTGCGCCGTGGGTGCCTTGCTGTGGAAGTGGTTCCCGCATCCGCGCCCGGTTGGCCGCAACTTTCAGCTAGCAAGCCCGCCGATCAAGCGCGTACTTGCCGAGGCATGGCTCAGCCCGCAATAAGCCCGGTCCCGCGTAGCAAGGTCTCCTGCACGAGGAGTTCGTGGCTGAGCGAGCGGTCTGGACCGTGTTCGCCCTTGAGCACCCTTATAAGGGACGCCAGTTCGAGTTCGTAGAGTCCTTGCCGCGAAATTCCTGCAAAAGGCACCATCTGCTCGCCCGCCGCATAGCCGTCGGCCGCTTGGGTCAGACAGAGCCGGATGGCGTGGCCCGGCTCAAAAGGCTCTAGCAGAATCGCGCTGCCGCGCTCGCCATAGACCTCAAAACGCCGCGCCATTGGCTGCGGCTCCATCGCCGCAATATCGACCCAAGCCATGGCCCGCTCGTATTCAAAAACCCCGAGCGTGTTGTCCTGAAACGCGGGCACGACGCCGGTGTCGTTGCGCAGAAAGGCCGTCACCTTCTCGGGCCGCCCCAAAATCCACACCACTTGGTCGAGCATGTGCCCAGCTAGATCGTAGAAGATGCCGCCGTGGTGCCCGGCGGCGATTACTTCGCGCCCGGCCGCCGTGATGTTGGTGGACATGTGGGCGCGCACCGAATAGACGTTGCCCAAAAACCCTGACCGCGCCCACTGTGCGACTTGGCTGAAGCCGGGATGGTAGCGCAGCATAAAGCCCATTTGCACTTGCAGATCGGCAGCCCGCGCCTCTGCTACGACCCGTTGCCACTGCGCCCAATCGTCTCCAGCCGGCTTGTCGTACCACACGTGTTTGCCGGCTTGGACGATGCGCTCGGTCTGGTCCAAGCTCTCGTCGTTGCGGCCCTCAGAGGCAACCGCGACAATGGACCTATCGCCGAGCAGTTCCTCCTCACTGTCTAAGAAGCGGACCTGCCGATAGAGTTCGTCGTCGGCAAGTTGCCGGCGGCGCTCGGCGTCGGGTTCGTACAGGCCGACGACTTCGACCTCGGGGTTGCTGAGCATGGCCTTGAGTTTGCCGGCCGCGTGACCGTGCTTGGTGCCGTATTGCGCCATGCGGATCATGAGATATCCTCGTGTAAAAGGTGGAATCAAACCTCGGTCAAACTTTGAGCAAAGTTATAACTTATTGTTTTTACAAGATATTTTTAACACCCATAACCTCCGCTTCGCGCTCAGAATCAAAACCCGATCAAACTTGGGCCGCTCATGCCCAAAACGGCACGTAGCCCGATTGTGGGCGTTCGGGATCGGCGACTTTGATAAGTTGCTGGTCTCGCGCTCGCCGGATTACCTGCGACACTTGTGCGGCATTTCGCGTATCTATGCCTAAACGCGCTCGCAGGCTGCTGTTTTTCATCAATTCTCCATTCACGAACTTCAACACGGCGTGCTGATAGCACGCCCGGACGCGCTCTTCAACCGTCATTGCCGCAAACCGGCGCGGCGCAAAAAGAACCGCACTTGTCGCCTCTATCCCACCTTCCTGTACGCGAAAATCCGGTGGTGGCAATTGATAGACCTCCACCGCTGCCACGACCTTGTCGATACCTGTGCCTTGCTCCTCGCACAACTTCATGCGTCGCATGAATGCGGCAAGTGCTTCGTTCCGCGAGCGCGGCGGAGAGTCAATAAAGCGGTTGGGGCTAACTAGAGGCTTGCCCGGATTGGTGATCTCCAGCCGGTTGCTGAAGAGCTCAATGGACGGCCCGGCCCCGGTAATGGTCATGTCTTGGTGAATGAGCGCATTGGCAACCAACTCGCGGAGGGCAACTGGCGGAAACAGCGGTTGCTCAATGCGAAAGACTCGGTCGATTTGCTCGTTGCGCGGCAACAGCCGGTCGATATAATCGACAATCCTCGCAAAGCCAACGGCATAACCGCGGGGTTCGTCGTGCCGGTGAGTTACTGTATCCGCACGGCCCTTTCCAGCGTAGGCCGTGAAGCGCACCGCCTTACGCGCAATCCGCGAATCGAACTCATTGAGGCGCTTGGCAAACAGAATCGCGCCCAGATTGGTGATATTCCAGCGGCCACCGACATCCGGGGCGATTATTTGGTCTTGGCTCAATCGCTCCAGAATACCTCGCGGATTGACGGGCAGAGGTTGCTCCATAAGCTCGAAATAGCTCGCACAGTCAATGCGGGCCAGCACGGCATCGTCGGTGAGAAACGGTGCGGCGATGCCGCTTTCCCAGAGATAAGGCTGGAGTTTGCTCCAGAGTGCTTTCTGGCGGTCGGGATAATCGGACAGGCGCGGCGTTGCCGAGCCGATTCGGCAATATGCCGTGCGGTCGAACTCCACCGGACTAGTGGTTGCGGCGGGAATCTCGAGCAAAACCAGCCGGCCTTGCGGATGCTCCACAACCTGAAACCGGAACGCGACATCCGGGTTGAGCCGCTGCGTCAGCCAAAATGCCAGCGGTTGGCCTTGGTGTTTGACCGCATCCGGTTCAAAGCGCGTACCGGTTATGGCGCGGTCGGAATCCCGCACCCCCCAGAGCAGATAGGCGAAATCTCGCTCTGCCAGCGCAGCGGCATTGGCGAGAGCCGAGATGTATTTGCCAATCGCAGCGGGCGCAAAGTTGTTCTCCTTGAACTCGACACAAGAGGTCTCGGCAGGGGCGGCTAGCAGGTCGTCGATCAGCGCGAGGATGCGGGGGCCGTTCATTGGTTTGTCTGCGATTCTGTCTGGTGGGCGGTGTGGCCGGATTGCGCCATGTTGCTCATGGATATTCTTCTTGCTGTACGGAAATCAAATCTCGAACAACCGTTTGAAAATAGCCGTAACTTTTTGTTTTTACAAGATATTTTTAGATCGAAATGGCCGTTTAGTGCCCAAAATCAAAACCCGATCAAACGTTGGTTGCTCACGCCCAACGGCGTGTGCGGGGAACACAGGACCTGACGGACACCGAGTTTGACCGTGCCCGGTTCATCCCCGCGTGTGCGGGGAACACGCTGCCAATGACGCAGGATTTGAGTTTGAAACCGGTTCATCCCCGCGTGTGCGGGGAACACAAGTAAAGACGCGAGCTTGGCCAAGCACACTGGCCTCGCGCTCAAGACGGGCAGGATTCAATTGCTGCCATCGCAGGGCAACGGCGGCGACATCCATTAAATGATGTAAGACGGGCTTGTAGCTAGGTTGCCCGTCTGCGGTCTCCGAAGAATTTCCGCAACCACGCAGCGTCTTGCCCCAGAATGCCAAAATGTCGGACGTTTCCACAACTACCGCCCCATCCACCCGCCATCGACGATCACGATAGCCCCATGCACATAGTCAGCCGCCCGCGACGACAGCCACACCACCGCGCCCTTTAGGTCGTCTGGCGCACCCCACCGGCCCGCTGGGATTCTCACCAGTAGCTGCTCGTTGCGCACTCGATCGTCGCGCAGGGCCTGATTGTTGTCGGTGGCGATATAGCCGGGGGCAATGGCATTGACGTTGACCCCGCGACCGGCCCACTCATTGGCCAGCGCCATGGTCAACTGCCCGATCCCGCCCTTGGCCGCGGCGTAGCCCGGCACGGTGATCCCGCCTTGGAAGGTCAGCACCGAAGCGGTGAAGACGATCTTGCCCGCGCCGCGAGAGAGCATCTGCTTGCCGAATTCCCGCGCCAGCACGAACTGGGCGTTTAAGTTGACCTCAATGACGTGGTCCCAGTCGTCGTCTTCATGTTCTTCAGCCGGAGCGCGCCGAATGGTCCCGGCGTTGTTGATGAGGATGTCGATTGGGCCAACTTCGGCGTTGACTTGCTCGACGAAAGCGCGAACGGCCGACCGGTCGCTGAAATCGCAGGCGTATCCTGTGAAGCGCTTGCCGAGGTCGGCAATGTCTTGGCCGACTTTGGAATCTGCTTCAAGTGAGGCACTGACGCCGACGATATCCGCTCCGGCCTCGGCCAATGCTTGCGCGAACCCGCGCCCGATGCCGCGGCGGCACCCAGTGACCAGCGCCGTCTGGCCGTCGAGCTTGAAAAGATCTAGGATGTTCATGCTATGTTCCTTGAGTGTCGATTAAAATTTTTGACCGCGTCCGTGCCCGCTGTCAGCTCCCCAAAAAGTGGACGCGCCGGCGTAAATGCCGGCGCGTCCCTTTTTCGTTTTGCCGCGGTCCACTGCTATTTTAGGCCTACTCTCTTATTCTTCTCTCGGGCCTTCTGTTGGGCCTTTTTTCTCGCTTCGTATTTTGTGTTCCAATTTTCCCCTTTTCTGTTAGAGGCGAAGCCCCACAAGGCCCAAAGGCTTAGGAGCATCCATATTGAAAAACCCGTATCACTCGTCCACCCCGGCCCCTCGGTAACACCCCACGCTATCAAGACGAAGCCTACGCTCCAAAATCCGATTCCCAAGCCCCCGAATCCTTTTCTCCTCTTCGTATTCATGTCTATCTCTCCGGTTTAATGTGGATATCCGTGCCGCACACCCCGCAATAGGCCACTTCGATCCGCACCTCGCCGGTGCTAGGGGATTGTATGCGGCACGCGCCGATTTCGACCGTGCGGCCGCCGCAGTAGTAGGCTGCTTTCATCGCAGATGCCAGTCCGCGTCTTCGAGCGCCTCGTAAATCACGCCGCCCTCCACCTGCGCGGGCATGGGGATGCCCAACAAATAGCACAGCGTCGGTGCGACATCCACCGCCCGCACCTGCCGCTCGAGTGCCAGCCCTTGCTTTACGCCGGCGCCAGCCAGCACGAATGTGCAGTGCTGCCCGCCGATGCCGAGGGTAGCCGAGGGGAGTTGCTTGCCGTGTGCGCCATCGTATTCGGGCCGCAGCGCATAGACCACGTCGCCAACGAGTTCGCCGGACAGGTTGACCATCTCCGCGTCTTCCCGCGTCAGGGCGAGGGCAAAGGGAGCGCGTCCGGTCTGGGGATGGCGATAGGCGTGGAGGGCTTCGATGAGGTCGAGCCGCGTTTGCTCGTAGTCGCTAGGATCGACGATCCCCGTAGGCTCGCGTCCCTTGAGATTGACGAAGATGTGGACCAGCCCCACATTGGCCGCCCGCGTCTGCTGCCAGTCGATCTGCTTTTTGGCTGCGTCTGCATAGACCAAAAAGCCCGTCTGTTGCAACACCTCGGCGATATCGACCGGCCGGTGTTGGTTGGGGGTGCCGCCGTGATCGGAGACGATTGCGACGACGGTGTCGTCGTCGGCTAGCGCGACGACGCGGCCGATCATGCGGTCTATGGAGGCGTAGGTCTCGGCTACGCCCGCTTGACAACGCGCTAGCGTGTGCGCGTCGGCCCCGCTGCACTCGTCGGCTTGCGAGAGGAAGAAGTGGCTGGTGTAATCCGAGGCGTGGGTCTCGATGAACAGCACGTCCCAGTCGTTGCTCTCGGTTAGGTAAGAAGCGACATCGGCCAACCGCTGGTGGTGGAAGTCCAACAGCTCGAAATAGGTGTCGTCATCGACTACGCCCAAAGCGTCCCGTGCCGGATTCTGCAAGAAATTGCCGACGTGTTCGTCAATCTGCTGCGCCACTTCCGCCGGCTGCGTATAGCCGGTCGCCGGCCAGACTTGGGGTACAAAGAGCTCAAACACATCGCCTGCTGCGCTCAGGCTGACGAGCTTCATGCGCACGTAGCCGTCAAGCGTTTGGCCGTCAATTTCAAAGCGGTCCTTCCACCACTCGGTCCATTGGCCCACCGCCAGCTCGGCGACTCGATCACCCGCAGCGCGGCTGCGGCAGATTAGCAGCCGGTCGTAGCCCTTGTCGGATGAAGCGTATATCAGGCCGTAGAAATGCTTTGGCGTCCCTTCTCGGCCTTGTCGGAGCATATCCGCCCGCCCGCGCTTGAGTGGCTCGATGACTAGGGCCACTTCTTTGGGCGGCAGCGAGGATGCGGGCGCATCCTGCCATCCCTCGGCTGGGACGATCTCCACTGGATCGACGTTGCGCACCTTTTGCAAGGCGCTCGGGTCCAACGTCTCCGGGTCGCGCGGCCCGCCGATTGGCCGGGGCGTCCAGCCGCCACCGACAAAGAGATGGTAGCCGGTGATCTGGTGTACATTGGACACGCCCGGGCCGGTGCCCTCAACTTGGATGCCGGTTTGCACGGTCGGCGGCCAAGACATCTCCCACTTGACCAAGATCGGCTTTTTGCCCGCCCGCTCGACCGTGTTCCACATATACTCGGCCTGCGAAAGCGCGGTGTTGATGCCCCACACGGTCTCGTCGAGACGCCCGCCGAGCTTGCGGATATTGAAGTCCATGACCTGATGGGTCCCCGCCCAAGCCCCGGTCGAAGTGGCCGTCCAGCCGGGTGGCGTCAGGGTGGGAAAGACGCCGATCATGGGCCGCTTGACACCCCGCGCCATGAGTTGCCCCAAGTGGGGCATGTGCCCTTGATCCACCATGTGTTGCACCAACTCCATGGCAGCTCCGTCCATGCCGATGACGATGGCTTTTTGCGCCGGACTCTGCATAGTGTTCTCCTGTATTAGATTCCCAAGCGTTCGTATTGCTCTGGCGGAGCTTCGCATGCTTCCATCTGCGCACGCAACAGCCCCTGCATTCGCTGCTCCAACGCCGCGTCAGAGAGCGGGTTTTCTTGGCGCGGGTCTTGCTCTAGGTCAAAGAGCAGAGTCCCGTATTCGTGCTGCTTGCTCCGCGTGTGTCCTTGCGTCCGCAGCAGCCGACAGCCCTTGCTAAAACCAAACGGCTCGGCCAGCTCCACGTTGGCGAATTCATCGACTGAGAATAGGTCGCGCATGTGCGTGGGCATGAGCGTGTAGTTGTACAGGGGCTGGTTGTCGGGCTGGGTGGGCGCGCGCATGTACACGTAGCGGCCATCGGTGACATTCACCTGCCCGCCGTGGTTGCCGAAAATCGCGGCCTCGCGCATGGGTGTGTCGCTGGCGCAGACTTGGCGCAGGCTCTGGCCCAGCATGTCTGAGGTCGGCTCCATTCCGAAGAGGTCCAGCAAGGTCGGCCCTAAGTCGATCGACGGTTGTACCAAGCTCTGACGCCGCTGGCCCGCTTGGCCGCAGCGCGGATCCCAAACGAAGAACGGCGTGTTGGACAGCTCGCGGTACCAAGGCATCTGCACCTTGGCCCACAGGTCGTGCTCGCTGAGCAGGAAGCCGTGGTCGGTCCACACCACGAGCATGGTGTCGTCCCACAGCGAGAGGCGATCCATCTCGTCGAGGATGTCGCCAAGGCGGGCGTCGCACATACTCAGCAGCGATGCGTAGTGGCCCCGGCATTGATCGACGAGGGCTTGCTCTTCGGTCACCGGGCCGTAGGTCGGCCAGTCGAACAGCACGGACGAGCGGTTCTTAAAAAGCGCTGGGTAGAGGTCTTGGTATTGGCGTTGGGTGAAAAACGGCTCGTGCGGATCAAAGGTTTCTATCTGCAAAAACCAGTTGTCTTCTGCGTGGTTGCGACGGATGAATTCGACGCCGGCCTCAAAGGTCTGCGCTTGGGGTTGGTCTTCCTCGCGGCGCATGTATTGCCGGTTGACGTGGTCTTGGCGATGCCATGCGCTGCGGCCCGCATTGCTCGCGTACGCCTCTACGGGCGGCGGATCGGCCACCTGTCCGATCCACGGATCGCCCTCTTGGCCGCGGAAGAACTGCCAAGTGCTGTACTGGGTGTGGTAGGTGGCCCCGCCGGCCTCCCAGTAGTGGTAGTGGTCGCTGATGAGGTGCGACGAAACTCCAGAGTCGCGCAGCATCCGCGGCACAGAGTCGTCAAAAGGCTCCAGCGGCCCCCAAGAGCGGTGGAGAAAGTTGGGCCGCCCGGTGTGCAAGTCGCGGCGGGCTGGCATGCACGGCATGGAGCAGACGTAGCTGGTGTCGAAAGTGAGCGACCGCTCGGCGAGCCGCTGGAAATTGGGCGCGTGCGTCCAATCGCAGCCGTAGGGCGGCAACATGTGACGGTTGAGCGAGTCGAACATAACTATAATTGCCTTCATACATTTACCTCGTGTAGGAGTTGGAGAGCCTGTTGCCCGCGCTCGGACTCGGGATCGCGCCGCGCAATGCGCCGCAATTGGTACAAGGCCCGCTCGTCGCCATCCCGCGCTAAGGACAGGGCCTCGGCAAACCCTTGATCGCCCCAGCAGGACAACTGCGGCACTACCTCTATAGCTAAGTCCTGCCAGTAGTACTGCAAGGCTTCGCTTTGCCAGCCCGTGTAGCAGGCCTCCCAGTTAAAGCCGGTCACCCCGATCAGGTGCGGCTCCAGCATGTGCCGCGCAATCGGCTCGTCCTGAGCCTGATAGCGGTTGTCGAGTGAAATGCGCAGGCGATCTTCCGTGTAGTTGGGCAGGGCTTGGTGGACGGTCAGGCTCGGAAAAATTAGCGCGTCGCCGGCTTCGTAATTGGCACTGAGCCAGCACCCGGTCAGCGCGGATTCTTCTACGGCCAAGCCGCCGGCCCCCAGCGAGAAGTGGTGCTCGCGCACCTTGCCGATCTTGTGAGATTCGGGCAGCACCGCCAAGCCCCCTAGCTCCAGCGGGCAATCGCCTACGGGTGCCCAGAAGGTGTAGGTGTTGAAGCTGCCTTGGAAGTGGACGAAGTCTTGGTGCATGGGCGTGGTGTGCTCGGTATATTGGGGAAACCACAGCCGGGCGATCTTTTGGGGATGCGGCAGCACCGGGGCACCGACGACTTGCGCCATCACGGCTAAGACCTCCGGCCAATGCCCGGCTTGGTGGAAGGCCTCCAAGCTGTACACCCGGTGATATATCTCGGCGTATTCAGGATCGCCTTCGGTACACTGCGCGTCGATTCGCGCAATGCCGTCCATGGGATCGGTGCCGGCGACTAACCATCCGGCCTCCATCAGCACTTCCGTCATCTCCTGCCGCAGGGATAGCAGCTTGTCTTTGGCCATGACCTGCCGCAAGAAGATGTACCCTTGTTCGTCCAGTCGCCGCCGCAGCTCGGTGCTGTCGCCGAGGGCATCGTTGGCCTCGTGCATCAGGCCGACTTCGCTCGCGTCTTTTGCTGTCATCAGAATCGTCCTCAGCGCAGGTTTAGCTGGCCGCTGGCTCTAGGTCGTTGTCTCGAAATCCGGCCACGACGATGTTGTTGTTGCGCTCCAGCACGTTGTCTCGGTCGATGCGATGTGGGTTGTCCTCAGCGCGCCCCACCGGCCGCAGTGCCGTGCTGTGATAGCCAAAGCGCACGGACTTGCGCCAAGAATCCGTGCGGTTGCAATCCGACCAGTGGATCGTCTGGTAGCTAAAGAAGATCATGTCGCCGCGTTCTGCCGGCACGGCCACGCTGTCGAGTTGATCGGGGTGGTACTGGGTGGGCGGCAGGTGCGGGGCGGTTTCCGGCCCCAGCACGTGTTCCAGCGGCCCTTGTTTGTGGCTGCCCGGCACGACCATCAGCGCACCGCTCTCCAGCGGCGTGTCGTCTAAGTGCAATAAGCAATCGACAAAATCCGGGCCGTCGTGCGGGTAGAACGGATAGTCTTGGTGCATGGGGAAGGGCGTACCTTTCTCCGGCGGCTTGGCATGCAGGACCGTGTGGTGCCACTGCACTGGGCCGTCGATGAGCTGCCGCACGCAGGCGATCATGGCCTCGTGGAAGAGGACGCGGCCCCAAGCAGCCGAGTAAAAGTGCGGGTTGTGCATGAAGACGGCCCGCGTGTTGAGCCGGTCTTCTTCGTCGAGGTAGTGATCGCGCCAAGGGCCGCCCCAGCCGATCGTCTCCTGCCCCCATTGCTCGATGACGCGCACCATCTCCGAGGCCAGCTCTGCGGTCTCCTCGGGCGCGAAAAGCTGGGGGACTTTGAGGTAGCCCTGTTCGCGATAATGCGCCACCTGATCCTTGTTTAGCATGTCTAGCTCCTTTGAGAAAATTCAGTGGCAAGTGCCTAGCTCGATTGCAGTCATCACCTTACTTCTTCTTCGGCCCTCTTTTGCAGGGCGCGCATATACGCCAGTATGTAAGCCGTGCCCAGCCGCCCGTCGTCGCCCATCTGCGGGATGAGTTGTCCCACAGCTCTTCCTCGGTGTATGCGCGGCCGTGCGTCAGCCCCTCGCCGGTAAAACCGCCGCCGGAAGCCTCGGTGAGCCGCGCTAGGTCAAAGGCCCGCGCCCGCGAGCCGCCGCGGGTCTCTTCCGGCGGCGTGCTCCACACGCTATTGGCCATGTGGGCATACGTCGTATAGGGAATGTCGGCTTGGCCCAAGTTGCGGATGTGCGCCTTGTACTCTTCTACTTTCTCGTCGCGGTTGGGCAGGTTGAGGGTGATCGCATCCACGTTGTGGACGCTGCTATTGCCCAAGCCGTAGAGCTGGATGCCGCCGCGGGCAAAGTGCTCCCGGCGGCTGCGATAGTACTCGGGGCTGGCCTTGGCCGAATCGATCCAAGTCACGGCGTATTCTACGCCCATTTGCCGCACAAAGGCCATCTCCTCGTCGCTCGGCTCTGGGGACATCTGGGCCGCGACCTTGAGGCCGGGCGCTATCTCAATGTGGCTTTTGACGGCCATGGCGATCTTCCTTTCGCTCCAAAAGGCAGGATGGGCGTGGCAAATCTAAGGCCCGAACCGCGTGCTATCAACAGAGGAACGCAAGCGGCAAATGGACTATGTCGCTATACTTGGAAAGCGGAAGGGATGCGTGTAAAATGCAGAATAAACTCAGGCAGAGTCCGGCCCCAATCGTCACCCTGACGACGGATTTCGGCGGTGGCGATTACTATGTCGGCGCGATGAAGGGGGTCATCTTGGGCATCTCACCAGAAGTCCAACTCGTGGATATTTCCCACCAGATTCCGCCTCAAGATGTGCTGGCCGCCGCCTTTGTTCTGCGCCACGCCGCACGCGAGTTCCCGCCCGGCACCGTGCATCTAGCCGTCGTCGACCCCGGCGTAGGTACCAGCCGCCGACCCCTCGCTCTCCACAGCAGCGGCCACTTGTGGGTGGGGCCGGACAACGGTCTCTTCAGCTTCGTCCTCGACCGCGCCGATAGTCGGGTACACGAGATCGCCCGGCCCGGCCTCGGCCGGTCCAACCCGAGCAGCACCTTCCAAGGCCGCGACCTCTTCGCGCCGCTAGCGGCTCACCTCTGTCGCGGCTTAGACCTTGCTGACATCGGTCCGCCAGTGGCCGATCCGGTGCGCTTGGCCGAATCCGCACCTTGTAGATCGGCTGACCGCATCGCTGGCCACATCATCTACATCGACAGATTTGGCAACTTGGTGAGCAACATTGAGGCGGCCGACATTGCGCCTTGGGGTGCCGCGCTGCACCTCCGCCTTGGGGACCATGTGCTTACGGAACTGTGCCGCACGTACGAGGATGTCGAGCCGGGCGCACCGCTTGCTTTGATCGGCAGCGCTGGTCTGTTGGAAGTGGCGGTCAATCAGGGCCATGCTGCCCGTCAACTAAGGGTGCAACGCCGCGCTACCCTCGTCGTCGAAAAGCTATGAGGAGGGCGGAGTGAGAGGAGTTTGTATAGCAACGCCCCTCTCTTTCCTCACGCCTCTCCCCTTTTAATAACGCTTCTGAGAAAGAGAAACGCATGTCTAGTGCTCCGCTCATCGTCAGCATTTCTGGAATTCGCGGCCTCGTCGGCCAGTCGCTCACCGATGAGGTCGTCGCCCGCTTTGCCGCGGCCTTTGGCTCCACCTTGACTCCGGGCGATGCCGTCGTCCTCGCCCGCGACACGCGCCCGTCTGGAGCGGCTTTTGCCCAAGCGGCGGCCGCCGCTTTGCGCCGGACGGGCTGCCGAGTCGTCGATGTGGGCATGTGCTCTACGCCCGGAGCCAAGCTGATGATCTCTGCGCTTGGTGCTAAGGGTGCGATCATCATCACCGCCAGCCACAACCCAGCCCCTTGGAACGGACTCAAGCTAGTGCGCGCCGACGGCGTCTTTCTCAATGCGGAAGAGGGCGCGCGCGTCGAGGCTCTCTTCCACGCAGGTGAGTTTCGCTGCGCTGCGTCCGGCGGGCTGGAAACGATCGGCTCAGACGCCGTGGTGGCGCGCCACGTCCAGCAGATTGTGGACTACGTCGATGCCGACGCCATTCGCCAAGCCGGATTCAAAGTGGCCGTCGATCCCTGCAATGGCACGGGGGCCTTGGTGATTCCGAGCCTATTAGATGCCTTGGGCGTCGAAGCCACGCTCATCAACGCACGGCCCGACGGCGATTTCGCCCACGACCCAGAGCCGGTGCCCGCCAACCTAGTCCAGCTCGGCCAAGCCGTGCGCGACAACGGCTGCGCCATCGGCTTTGCCATCGACCCGGACGCCGACCGCGTCGCATTGATCGATGCGAACGGGGCGCCCGTGGGCGAAGACTACACGCTCGCACTGGCGGTACAAGCGGCGCGGCAGCCCGGTCCGGTCGTCACCACCCTCTCTACCTCGCAGGCCGTCACAGACGCGGCCACTGCCCACAACTGTCCGGTTTTTCTCACGGCGGTGGGCGAGGTTCACGTGGTGGAGAAGATGATGGCTGAGGGAGCGGTCATCGGCGGCGAAGGCAACGGCGGCGTCATCGTCACCCAAATTGGCCCCAGCCGCGATGCAGCTATCGGCTTGGCCCTAGTGCTGGAGGCTATGGTGCATACCGGTCAATCTCTTGAAGACCTGATCGCCGCGCTGCCCAGCTACGCCATCGACAAGCGCAAAATCACTTGTACTTCAGAGCAGCTAGACGCGGCTATTGCCGCGCTGCGCGAACGCTATCCCCAAGCATACATCCACCCGGTGCGCGATGGCTCCAAGCTCTACTTGAGCGGGCAGCTCGAATGCCCTTGGGTTCACCTCCGCGCCTCCAACACCGAACCTATTGTCCGCGTCATCGCCGAGAGCGCGAGCACCTCAGAGGCCGCCCTGCTCTGCGACGAGGTGGAAGGGTTATTTGAGTAGGGGAAGGGACAGGCCGCTCCGAGCGCTAGGAAGAAGCTAGGGAGACGCTTATGGTCCGGCTAGGTGGCGCGGCGACGACCGATTTCGACGTCAGGCAGCCGGTAGAGAAGGGTCAACCAGCAGCGACGATATCCCCGTAGGAGCCTTTGACTAGCTGGTCGTTGGTGATTTCCAGTGCCCTCATTAGGGCCTCGACGCGTCGGTGCGACTCCTCGATGCCTTTCTCTTCGGTCACGGCCTCTAGCTCGACGAACTGGCCGAGGCCCTTTACGTCGTCGAGGTGGATGCGCACGTTTTCCCACAGCCAGACTTGGCGCGTCTTCTTCACTTCGACCCAGACGCCGTGGATGTTGCTGAGGATGTTGCGCAGGCCCTCGGGGTCTTCGGTCTTGGCCACTTCGTAGTCGCTGCGCTTGGGGCCGGCCAGATCCTCGCGCTGGTAGAAAATCAGATGGCCTTCGTCGATTCCGAGCTCGCGCAGCTTGAGCCGCCCGCGGTCGACGTTGAAATAGGTGTCCTTCTGGTGGAAGGTCCCCGCCATCCCCGCACCGAGGGCGTTGAGGTTTTCTTTGGCGCGCTCGACGTCGCGATAGTGAGCCTTGATCTCGATGTTGGTCATGTTGGATGCGTTTCGTTAAATACGGCCTGAAAATTTACGCCGGTCCTGCGGCTCGTCAAGCTTGCGCTTCACCTCCCAATACGTCAAAGTATAGGCCATGAAAGCTATAATCGTAGCCAATGACGTGGACCACTCGCTCTGCTGGCAAGAGGTCCCAAGCCCGACCTGTGGGCCAAGCGAGGTCCTCGTAGATATCCATGCCACAGCCGTCAATCGCGCCGATCTCCTCCAGCGCGCCGGCAACTACCCGCCGCCCCCGGGCGCATCTCCCTACATGGGCTTGGAAATGGCGGGCGTGGTCGCCGCCACGGGCGCGACTGTAACGCAGTGGCAGCCCGGCGACCGCGTCCTCGGTTTGCTCTCCGGCGGCGGATACGCCGAACGCGTGGCCGTTCCGGCGCCCCATTTGCTGCCCCTGCCCACCGAGCGCGACTTCACTTGGGGAGCGACCATCTGCGAGGTCTTTCTCACTGCTTTTGTCAACTTGTTCCGCGAAGCCGGCTTGCGGGCGGGCGAGACCGCGCTCATCCACGGCGGGGGCAGCGGCGTTGGCACGGCCGCGGTGCAACTCTGCCACCAAGCCGAGGCCAAGGCGATTGTCACGGCTGGCACGGACGCCAAGGTGGCGTACTGCCTAGCGCTGGGTGCGGAGTTTGGGATCAATTATAGGGAGCGGGACTTTGCCGCGGCCATACTCGCCCACACCGACGGAGTCGATGTAATCCTCGACATTGCGGGGGCGGACTATTTGGCGCGCAATGTGCAGTTGCTCAAGTCCGGGGGTCGCCTCGTGATCATCGCCGTCCTGACCGGTGCCGAGGCCCAGATCGATCTCTTGGAATTGCAGAAAAAGCGGCTGCGCCTGATCGGCTCGGTTTTGCGCAGCCGCTCAGACGAGGAGAAAACCGCGATTATCGCGGCCTTCAAAGAGCGCTTCTGGCCGCTGCTAATCGACGGGCGCATGCGCACTGTGATAGAGGATGTGCTGCCCATTGAGCGCACGGCCGAAGCCCACGACATCCTGCGGCAAAACCGCAACATCGGCAAGGTTGTCCTGCAAGTGCGCCCCTGAGCCAAAGGAGCGAACATGAGTACTCGTTACCGCCACATCGAAGTCAGCGGCCCGCCGCGCGAGTTGGGCCGCCAGATCGGGGAGGCTGCCCGCGACGAAATTCGCGGCTTTGCCGCCATTGCTCTAGAGCGCGTCAACAAGACTGTGCGCGTGTCGCGTACCCGCGCCTTGGACATAAGCCGCCAGAGCATGGATTGCGCGGCGGCGTACGCGCCCGACATGCTCGAGGAATTGCGCGGCATGAGCGAGGGCGCGGACATCGCGCTCGACGAGATGATGCTCTTGCAAGTGCGCAACCAGCTTTGCCCGGAGGAGGACGCGGCCTGCACGGCCTTTGCGGTGGCTCCCAAGCGCAGCGCCGAGGGCCGGGCGATTGCCGCGCAAAACTGGGACAACGACCCCGCGTTGGATCCCTTCACGATCGTGCTGACGCGCCGCCCGACTGGCAAACCCGCGCTGATGAACGTCACCCAAGCGGGCCTCATCGCCTACATCGGCTGCAACGACGCCGGCATGGGCGTCTGCATGAACACCCTGCCGGCCCCGACCCGCCCGGTCGGCGTCCCTCACTACTTTGCCGTGCGCGCCCTCTACGAACAGACCTCGCTCAGCGCCGCGGTCGCCGCGGTGCGCCGGGCCGACCGCGCCATTCCCGGCAACGTCCTCCTCGCCACCCCTCAGGGGCCGGCCGATCTCGAACTCACTTTGGGCCACGTCCATGTCTTGCGCGACGACGAGTTCGTCGTCCACACCAACCACTGCTTGCACCCGGAGTTGGTGCCGATCAACCGCGAATTTCCCGAGCTGATTGAATCCGTTCCGCGCCACCACCGCATCGAACAGTTGCTCGGCCCCGAGCGGCTCGTGAGCATGGCGCAGGTGCAAGCGGCCCTGCGCGATCACGACCGGCACCCGTACTCCATCTGCCGCCACGTCAACGACCATCCGCAGACTGGCTTTTGGGCGAGCGTATTTTCAGTGGTGATCGAGGCCGATCAAGGTCGCATGCACATCAGCCGCGGCAACCCCTGCGCGGCCCCGTACGAAACGTATTCGCTCAACTGACAGGAGGTGCTATGGGCACCCTGCACGGCACGATTGTCGACGCAGTCTCCGGTGAATCGCTCGACGCCAAAGTCCACGTACTCAACGCCTCGGGCACCTTTTCTCACCCGCCGAACTCCATGCTAAAGCGCGGTCCGGGTACGCCGTTTTTCTTTTGCGATGGCGCGTTTGCCGTCGAGGGCAGCCGGGGGCGCACGGATGTACTCGTCGAGCGCGGCACCGAGTACGAACCCTATCGCACGACCGTTGAGTTGCCCGCCAAGGGCCGCGTTGAGTTGGAGATTCGGCTGCGCCGCTGGTACCGTCCCCAAGAGGATGCTTGGTATCCGGGCAACACGCACATTCACTACGACGAAAAGGAGACCCGGCCCGACGAGCGGCTCGGGATTGATTGCAGCGTTGAGGGGTACAGCGTCACCTGCGTCAGCGTGCTCGACCGCCGCCAACTGCCCTACGCATCCAACAAGTATCCCATCGGCGTGATGAACGAGTTTACGACCGCCCATCACGTCCTCGACATCGGCGAGGAGAACCGCCACTACGGAGACAATTCGCCGTGGGGTTTTGGCTACGGCCACGTGATGTTGCTCAACATTCGCAACCTCGTGCAGCCCATAAGCCGCGGCCACACCCTCGCCGGGCAATTCGACCCGGACTACCCGCCCTTGTGCTTTTGCTGCGACGACGCCCGCGAGCAGGGCGGCTTGGTTATATGGTGCCACAACGGCCGCGGCATGGAGGCTCCGGTGGCCGCAGCGCTCGGCAAACTCGACGCCTTCAACCTGTTCGATCCCTTTTGGATGGATCCGGAATACGATCTCTGGTACAAGCTCCTCAACTGCGGCCTGCGGCTGCCGGCCTCGACCGGCACGGATTGGTTTGTGTGCTCCAACAACCGCGTATACGTCCAAGTGGATGGGGAATTTTCCTATGCGCGCTGGATCGAAGGGATGAAGCAAGGGCGGACCTTCATAACCAACGGCCCGGCTCTGCAACTCACACTCAATGGGCGTCCGATGGGTGGCACTGTGGACTGCGGCAGCGGCACGGAGTTAGAGGCCGAAGTGACCTTTAGCTCGTTTTATCCAATCGAGCGAGCCGAGTTGGTGGTCAACGGCTTAGTAGTCGAGCGCTGGGCATGGTCCGAAGGGCGACGCGAAGGTACCTTGCGTCACGGCTTCAGGGCCGAGCGCGACGGTTGGGTTGCCGCCCGCCTGTGGGGCGATTCGCGCGACAGCTTCGACCAGTCCATTTACGCGCATTCGAGCCCGAGTTATTTCCGCGTCGGCGCGCCGCCGGCCGAGCGCGAAGCAGATGCGAATTTTTTCCTCCGCTCGATCGACGAGTCGCTCAAGTGGATCGGTACGTATGGCCGCTACAACAACGATCAGCAGCGCGAGGACGTGCGGGAACTGTTCAGGAGGGGGCGCGAGGTGTTTGCGGGGTTGGCTAGCTGAGCGGCCACCAAGCGCGGGTGATTGCGCCGAACTCGCGCGGCGTGACGGTGTACACGGGTTTGTTCTTGATCTTCTTGCTCAGGCTGGCGAGAGCGGCTGGGGGGACGATCTGCTGGACGCGCACTTGGCGGCGGGTAAAGAGGCTTTCCAAGACATGCCGGAAAAAATCCTCGGACGGCACGGCAAACTTGGGCTTGGTGCGCTTGATAAGCACGAGCGCGCTCTCGACTTTGGGGCGGGGTAAAAAGGCGTCTTTACCCACCTGCTCGATCCACTCTACTTGTGCCAGCCGTCCAACCGCGACTCCAATCCGACTATAGCCCGGTTGACCGACGGTGGCGCACAGCCGCTTGGCCAGCCGCTTGGGCAACATGAGCACGGCCCGCTCGAAGCGCTGGTTTAGCAGCTTGAATACAAGCGGCAGGGCCACTTGATAGGGCAGGTTGGCCACTACCTTATCAAAGCGCGGAAAATCTACGGCCAAGGCATCGCCCCACACCACCTTGAGATGCCCATGCTGTTGCTGCAATTCTTTGAGACACGGGGCGAACTGGCGGTCTTGCTCCACGGCCACGACCTGCCCGGCTCGCTCCAGCAATAGCTGCGTCAGATTGCCGATTCCAGCCCCTATTTCCAGCACCGTATCCCCGGCTGCAATGTCGGCGCAAGCTACTTCTCGGCGCAGGACGGCGGCGTCGGTGAGGAAGTTTTGACCGAGCTTTTTCTTGGGGCGGATGGGGTAGGGGGTCAGAGTATCTCCGAATACCGGCCTCTTTTTAATCACAGTAATCCCCAAATCACATAAATCGCAGTCCAGATTACTAATGAGCTAAAAACCGCTCGGCCTCAATTGCCGCCATACACCCGGTGCCTGCTGCGGTGACGGCTTGGCGGTACACGGAGTCCTGTACGTCGCCGCAGGCGAAAACCCCGGGGATGGCCGTCGCGGTCGAATCTGGGTCGGTGAGGATGTAGCCTTGCTCGTCCATTTTTAACGCGCCCTCGAAAAGCTCGGAGTTGGGTATGTGGCCGATGGCCATAAAGACTCCCTCGCAGGGGAATTCGCGCCTCTGACCCGTTTGGGTGTCCTTGAGCCGGACTCCGCGCACGGCTAACTCGTCGTCCGCCTGTAAAATTTCTTCGACCGTGGCGTTGATCACGAAGTCGATCTTGTCGTTGTCCTGTGCGCGCTTGAGCATGATTTTGGAGGCGCGGAACTCGTCGCGGCGGTGGACAATGGTGACTTTGGACGCGAATTTCGTCAGGTAGGTCCCTTCCTCCATGGCCGAGTCGCCGCCACCGACGACAACTAGCTCCTTGTCGCGGAAGAAAAAGCCGTCGCAGGTCGCGCAGGCCGAGACCCCGTGCCCCATAAGCCGCGTTTCGGACTCTATACCGAGGAGGCGCGCCGACGCGCCAGTGGCGATGATCAGTGCGTCGCAAGTATAGGAGGCGTCGTCGCTTTTGACGGCAAAGGGCCGCTTGGACAGATCGACTTCGGTGGCAATTTTGAATTGGCACTCGGCCCCAAAGCACTGCGCCTGCTGGCGCATCAGATCGACGAGTTCTGGCCCCATGATGCCGTCGGGAAAGCCAGGGTAGTTTTCTACGTCCGTGGTAATGGTTAACTGGCCGCCCGGCTGCAAGCCCTCTAGGACGAGCGGGGCTAGGTCGGCTCTGGCCGCGTATAGGGCGGCGGTTAGTCCGGCTGGACCCGAGCCGATGATGACGACCTTGTAGTGGTGATTCGGGCTCATTTTTTTCCTTTTTAGACGATGCGACTCAAAAGTTCTCGGCCCTCCAACCCGGCCAGCAGGTTGCCCACCGACCGCTCGGCCATGATTTGGCGCGTCTGGTGAGTCGCGCTGCCTAGGTGGGGTATGATGACGAGGTTGTTCAGCGCTAGGAGGGGGTGATCGCGAGGCAGGGGTTCGGGTTCGGTTACGTCGAGGGCGGCGGCGTAGATTCCGCCGTTTTGCAGGGTTTCCAACAGTGCATCGTGATCGACGACGCCTCCGCGGGCGGCGTTGACCAGTACGGCCGACTTCTTCATCAGGCTCAGTTCGCGCTGGCCGATCATGCCCCGCGTCTGATCAGTCAGCGGCATGTTCAAGGCCACGAAATCCGCCTGTTGGAGCAGATCGTCCAGCTCGACATAGCGTGCGCCGAGGTCGGCTTCGGCCTTGGGGTTGCGGTTGCGGTTGTGGTACAAGACGGTCATGTCGAAGGCCAGCGCACGGCGTGCTACTTGGTAGCCGATGCTGCCCAAGCCAATGATGCCGAGGACTTGGTGGTGGACTTCCTGCCCCAGCAGGAAGCTCGGATCGTAGGCCACAAAATCCGGGCTGCGGGCAAAGCGGTCGCCTTGAATGAGGTTGCGTGCGGCGGCCAAGAGGAGGGCGAAGGTTATATCGGCCGTCGCGCCGTCGAGGATTTTGGGCGTGTTGCCTACGGGGATGCCGCGCTCTTGGGCGGCTTGGAGGTCAATGTGATCGACGCCGACCCCGTAGTTGCTAATGACGCGGAGCTCGGGCATGATATCCATGTATTCGGCGGTGAAGGCGTAGTGGCCGTAGTTGTACACGCCTTCGATGGTGCGGAGGAGTTCGGCCGGGGGCTGCGGGTGCAGTGGATTCCAGCGCACGATCTCGGCGCGTTCCTCGATCATGGGGATGATGGTGTAATACGGCTCGATTTCCGAGCGGAGTAGGACTTTGTAGGGCATCTTTGCTCTCGAATAAAGTAAAAACAGCTATCCACATCAGCTTCTTCCAAATAGCTGTTGACCCAACTCAGATTGGCTGATTTCCAGATACGCGGCAACCCTAGACAAAATTACGTGCAACGTGCCAACTTTTAGCTGGCTATGACGCGGGATTGATACGTGATGTTCCGGCCCCTTTTATGGTAGTGACTAGCCGTATATGGCTGCCCCTCTGCCGGACGCCCCGATAAGCATAACGACGATGCAGTAGTCGGACCAGTTCATCACCAGACATATCCCTAGGAATCATCACACATCAACGACCTCGTCCTTTACCAAGTGCAGTCTGAAAGCCCTCGGTACCGAGTCTCCGTCAAAATGGCACAACACGGCGTCTTGAGCCATTCGCTTCAGGCCTTCCACGAGTCAGCTTGAGTAATGATGTCATATCTTACAGC
This sequence comes from Candidatus Latescibacterota bacterium, assembly GCA_965200315.1. Classification (GTDB taxonomy): domain Bacteria; phylum Latescibacterota; class UBA2968; order UBA8231; family UBA8231. The sequence goes on along the minus strand of OZ241362.1, from coordinate 4,552,235 downwards.
CTCTGCGTAGTAGCCTCCTTCCTCAGCTTCGTGGACTTCAAAAACTACTTCGTTTGGCATAGTCAACATTCTATAGGCTATACGTCATAAAATCGGAAGCAACGCGCCATTGGAGAGTAAGATTTCAGGAGCTTCTGAGCAAGCCCGACGAGGTTTGGACCGCCTAGGCGGGGATAGGACAAACGAGTTGGGGCAAGCGTGAAAGAAGTCTTGACTCAAGAGCACCGGGGGCCGACGTTGGAATCTTTTAGGGCCTTTCAAGACGAGGTATCATGCTGATTGCACATCCCAAAGGACACTATCGCTTTCTCCAGGGTATTGACCCCTATTCTTGTGGCGTCGTCGCCGAGCCGGGCTGGGAGATCGTCCGCGTCGTGCTGGCCGAGCCGCTGCCTTGGCAAGAGGGCTTTGAGCAAGTGGATGCACATCTGGCGGCGGAAGGGTGCGACCGCGTCTGTCTCTGCGCGATGGAGTTGCGCTCGCCTGCGCCCTTTACGATGCAGGGGTTTATCGACTTCAACCGCGAGTACTGCGCCGTCCTGCGGGCGTGGGGTTTGTACGTAAATGAGCTCAATCCGGTGGCGCGCACTAATGTCGCGCCGGCGTGCGATCCTCCAGATGTGCCCTCACTGTATGCCTTTTCCTACGCGGTTCCCAACGACCAGATCGACCGCAAAACCTTGATTGTGGCTGGGGCTGGCGAGTTGCGGGAGGGGCGTCTCGTGACCGAGGGGATTATCCGCCCGGGCGACACGTCGCCTGCTGCTATGCGCGAGAAGGCCGCTTATGTGGCGCAGGTTATGGGCGAGCGGCTCGCGGGCCTTGGCGGGGCTTGGGATTTGATTGACGCGGTTGACGTGTACACCATCTATCCCCTAGCGGAAATACTCGAAGAAATTCTTCTGCCGACGATGGGTGCGGCGCGGCGATACGGCGTTTGTTGGCACTACGCTCGACCGCCGGTTGTCGATATTGACTTTGAGATGGATCTGCACGGGGTGGTGACTCAGCGAGTCCTCTAAGGCCGCCAGTGCCAGCCCCGCATCCGCCAATCCACGCCAGCCCCGCACAAGGCCGCGACGTATCCGTCCGCCGGTTCCAGAGCCACCAACTTCCACCGCTCCACCTCGTCCCGTCCCTCGTCCGAGTGTAAAAACACCGCCGCCGATCCCAGCGACACTGCAAAGGTGCCGAGACCAGCGGCGATACCGTCGCCCCGTGCCTTGACATAGGCTTCCTTGCGCGTCCAGATGCGGTAAAAAGCAGCCCGCCGCTCCTCGTCCGGCACCTGCGCTAGCGCCTCCTGCTCTTCCAGCGAAAAGAAGCGCGCGGCGATTTGCTCGTGCGCGACTTGGGGCCGCATCCACTCCACATCGACGCCGACTTCGCGGCCGTGCGCTATCGCGTACAGAGCCAATTCGTGGGTGTGGGACACGTTGAAATGCAGCTCGCCCTCTTGCAGAAAGGGCTTGCCGTATGCACCGCGTGAAAAAGCCACTGCACCGGGATCTTGGCCGAGGTAGCGCCCTAAGAACTGGCGCAGCATCCCCCGTGCAACCACAAAGCGCCGCTGATGGGCACCGGAGAGCAAGCGGCGTGCCCGCTCGCGCTCTTCCTCGCTCAGATAAGCCGCGAGCGCAGCCACCTCACCGGCCGCGTCCAACTCGACGCACCAGACGTGGATTTCATCGTCGCTGAGCCGCGGCCAGCTCGACGGGGTTTGCCAAGCGATTGTCATTAAAAGCTCACTTGACGCCAGAGTCTATCGCATTCAAATTCCTAATTCCTAATTCCTAATTCCCAAGAAGGAGTGCTTCATGGCTGCTTTTTCTAGCAAAGATTATCCCAACTACACGTCCGACGGCAAGTACAAAGTCATCGGCACCCGCCCCATCCGCCACGACGGCGTCGATAAGGTCACCGGGGCCGCGGTGTACGGGGCCGACGTGCGCCTGCCGGGCCTGCTCTACGGCAAGGTCCTGCGCAGCCCGCACCCTCACGCCGAGATTCTCTCGATCGACACCTCCAAGGCCCTCGCCCTTGACGGAGTGCGCGCCGTGGCCACGGCCGACGACTTGGTCGAGACCGTCGATAAGCTATCGCACCTTGGCGAGACGATGGTCAATGTGCGCGAGATCGCCAAAAACTCGCTGGCTTCGGGCAAGGTGCTCTATACGGGCCACGCGGTCGCGGCCGTGTGCGCGGTCAGCCCCCACATCGCCGAAGAGGCCCTCGACCTAATCGAGGTCGAGTACAAGGTCTTGGAGCCGGTCGTGGATATTCGTGCGGCCATGCGCGACGATGCCCCACTCCTCGACGAAGAGCGCACCACGCGCGCCCTCGGCGAGGATACGGGCAAGAAGAGCAATATCGCCACCCACAATCAGCACGCTATGGGCGACCTCGAAGCGGGCTTTGCCGCGGCCGACGTGATTGTCGAGCGCGAATTTCACACGGCCACCATTCACCAGGGCTACATTGAGCCGCACAACACGACCGTCTGGTGGAAAAACGACGGCAGCGTCACCGTGTGGGTAAGCACGCAAGGGCCTTTTGAGATCCGCTCACAGGTGTCGGAAGTGCTCAACGTACCGGTCTCCAAAGTCAAGGTTATCCCCTGCGAAATCGGCGGCGGCTTCGGCGGCAAGTTCCCCACCTATATGGAACCCGCCGCGGCCATTATGTCGCACAAAACCGGTCAGCCGGTCAAAATGATCATGAGCCGCACCGAGGTCTTTCAGGGGACTGGCCCGGCTCCCGGCTCCTATATGAAAATTAAGATGGGGGCCAAAAACGACGGCACGATCACCGCGGCCCATTGCTACATGGCCTACGAGGCCGGGGCCTATCCCGGCTCGGCCGTGGGGGCGGGAGCGCAGTGTATCCTCGCGCCGTACAACATCGCCAATGTCACCATTGACGCGTACGACGTGGTAGTAAACAAGCCCAAGTCCTCGGCCTACCGCGCCCCTGGGGCCCCCAACGCGGCCTTTGCCTCCGAAAGCGCCATCGACGAGTTGGCCGAAAAAATCGGCATGGACCCGCTGGAGATGCGGTTGCAGAATTCCGCTAAAGAGGGGACGCGCCGCGCCGACGGCACGGTGTACGGGCAGATCGGCTGCGAGCAAACCGTGCAAGCCGCCAAGGACTCGGAGCACTACCACACCAAGCTCGAAGGCCCCTATCGAGGGCGCGGCGTGGCGGGTGGCTTTTGGTTTAACGGCGGCGGCATGTCTTCGGCCGCCATTGCGGTCAACGACAACGGCACCATCAACCTCACCGAAGGGTCGGTTGACATCGGCGGCAGTCGCGCCGCCATGGCCATGATCGTCGCCGAGACTTTGGGGCTGGGGGCCGAGGACATCAATCCCTCCATCCCGGACACCAGCTCGATTGGCTTTACCGGCGGCACCGGCGGCAGCCGCGTGTGCTATGCTACGGGCCATGCCTGCTACAATGCGGCCGAGGACGTCAAGGCCGAAATGTGCCGGCGCGCGGCGCGGCAGCTAGAGGTCGCCGAAGACGACATCGAGTTCGATGACGGCAGCTTTGTCTGCAAATCCGATCCCGCTCAGCGGCTCACCTTTGCGGAGGTCGCCGCCAATCAGGGCAGCACCGGCGGCCCGATCACTGGCAAGGGCACAATCAACGCCGGCGGCCCGGGCAATGCCTTCGCTGTACACATCGTTGATGTGGAGGTCGATCCAGACACCGGCAAGGTCAAAATTTTGCGTTACACCGCGGTGCAAGACGTGGGCAAGGCCATTCACCCCTCGTATGTCGAAGGTCAGATCCAAGGCGGGGCCGTGCAGGGCATTGGCTGGGCACTCACCGAGGGCTACTTCTACACGGCCGATGGCCAGATGGCCAACCCGACCTTCCTCGACTATCGGATGCCGACCACCTTTGACATTCCCTTGATCGAGACGATTTTGGTCGAAGTGCCCAATCCGGCCAGCCCGCACGGGATCCGCGGCGTTGGCGAAGTGCCCTTGGTCCCACCAATGGCCGCCATTGCCAACGCCATGTACGATGCCTTGGGTTGCCGCTTGGGCGAACTGCCGATGAGTCCAGACCGGGTCATCGCTGCCTTGCAGGAGCATTCGCTAGAGGTAGCGGCCGGCTGAGAGGCCACGCGCTGAGCATTAGTGCCCGGTTCCTCGTGGGAGCCGGGCACTTCTATTATATATGATTTGAAGATTCAAGCGGTGGATGGTCTTGTGGCTCCTATTCTGCGTCTATCTGCGTCCATCTGCGGATCACCTTGTACATGATGTAAAATTGCTATATCATGGCCGAAAACATCGCCCCCGACGACTTTATCGACGCGCTACTGCCGGTCGTCGGCCAATGCGCCCGCGCCTCGCTGATTTTCTATGGCCAAGTCGCCGACATTGGCAAGGCCGCGGACACCAGCCTCATCGGCAGCAAGGCGCAAGACGCGTCCACGGCCTTTACGGTCCTCGACGCGGCTGTGCAGGATATTCTTCTCGCGGCCGTGCTCCAGCACTTTCCGTTTGTGCGCTGCATTGCCGAAGAGCGCACGCCGCTCAAGAAGCGCTTTGCCGGCAACACCTCGCCCTACGTGGTCATTCTCGATCCCATTGACGGCACCTTGCACTTCAAGCGGGGCGACGCTCCTTATCACATCGTCATCGGCTTGGCCTGCGATGGCCAGATGGTCGCCGCGATTGTCGCACGGCCCTCAGAGGATAAAATTTTTACCGCCATCAAGGGCAAGGGTGCTTTCGTGCGCGTCGGCCATGGCCGCCCGCAGCGCTTGCGGCTACCCGCTGAGCCGCGCACGAACAGGGCTTTCATTTCCTCGAAGGCCCGCCCTTATCAGGCCCTCGTCCGCCCCACGCTGAACCCGTGCGAAAGCCCCATTGGTGCGGCATTGGTCCTAACGGAGATCGCCGAGGGGGCGCTGTGTGCGTACCTGACGCGCCAAGTCGAAGTCTATGACGTCGGCCCGCCGTCGCTGATTGCCGAAGAAGCCGGGGCGCACTGCTACATTGGACAACGCCGCCGCCCGGCCTATACCCAGCGTCGCAAATTCGGGCACTTCTTGGCGGCGGCCAACGACGAGATCGCCGAACACCTCTTTGCCATCCTGCGCCGTGTGCGCCGGAGCCAACGACTATGAGCTACCAAATCAAAGACGTTCTGCCGGTCGTCCACATGCCGTACACCGACGACCAAGCCATTGATTACGCCGTATTGGAAAGCGAAGTCGATTACCTTTTCGAGACGGGAGCGCACGGGTTTTGTCTCGCCTTGGTATCCGATCTGTTGCGTCTGACGGCTGCCGAGCGGCTGGCGCTTCCAGCCCGGCTAGTGGAGTTCGCCCGCGGGCGCGGTCCAGTCATCATCGGCGTTGGGGCCGAGAGCACGGCCCAAGCCCGGCTCTACGCCCGCGCTGCCGAAGACGGCGGTGCCGCGGCTGTCATGGCCATTCCGCCGATTTCCCGCGCCTTGGGCGAGAGCGAATTGCGCGCTTATTTTGCCGCTCTGCTCGCCGAGGTCTCCATCCCGGTCATGATCCAAGACGCCAGTTCGTATGTCGGCAATCCCATGAGCATTGAATTTCAAGCGTCGCTGTTTGGCGACTTTGGCGACCGCGCCCTCTTCAAACCCGAGGCCACTCCTTTGGGGCCTTGCATCTCGGCCCTGCGCGACCACACCGAGGGCCGGGCTGGCATATTTGAAGGCAGCGGCGGCTTGCTGCTGATCGATTCCTTCCGCCGCGGCATTCGCGGAACCATTCCCGGCGTCGAGCTGCTCGACGGCACGGTGGCTCTGTGGCGCGCTCTGGCAGCCGGCGACGAAGTACGCGCATACCAGCTATATTTCCCCATTTGCGCGCTGTGTACGCTGCAGATTCAAGGGGGCTTGGACGGCTTCATCGTGGTCGAGCGCTACCTAATGCACAAGCGCGGCCTCTTTCCCAACCAAGTCCACCGCGGCCCCCTGAGCTTTGCGCTCGATGCGGAGACGTGCGCTGAAATTGATCGTCTGTTCGAGCGGTTGCAAGAGGTGTTGCGCTAGGGACGGACGGAAGCGAAGTTGCGGAAGATGAGACGCAGAACGATCTTGTGATTGAGACGCTATTCCGTCGATCTCCAGCTACATGCGACAGAAAATGGGGTAATACTAAAATGATGTTCGGCTTAGCTAAAAAAATAACGGAAGAATTTGACGGCGAGGAACGGGCCGTAGTTTTTCATGGCAACTGCATGGACTTATTCGCGTCCATTCCAGATAATTCGATCCAATTAGTCGTTACATCGCCTCCGTACAACATAGGTAAGGAATACGAAAAAAGACTTGATATTGAAACGTACATGGAACAACAAAGAGCGGTCGTAAAGGAATGCGGCCGCGTTCTCGCCCATTCTGGTAGTATTTGTTGGCAAGTGGGCAATTACGTAAACGACGGCTCAATTATACCCCTCGATACCATTCTCTTTCCGATATTTCAAGAGCAACATCTCGTTATGAGAAACAGAATCGTTTGGCACTTTGAACACGGCCTGCACTGTTCGAGAAGGTTTTCGGGTCGCTACGAAACAATAAATTGGTTTACTAAAAAAACAAAAGGCTACATTTTCAACCTCGACCCGGTGCGGGTTCCACAGAAATATCCGGCGAAGAAGTATTTTAAGGGTCCGCGAGCCGGGCAGTATTCTTGTAATCCACTTGGGAAAAATCCGGGTGATCTCTGGGACGTTCCAAATGTCAAAAGCAATCACGTAGAAAAAACCCAACATCCCTGCCAGTTCCCAGTCGAATTAATCGAGCGACTTGTTTTGTCTATGACTAATGAAGGTGACTGGGTCTTGGATCCATTCTTGGGGACCGGAACCTCTATTATTGCTGCAATAAAAAACAGCCGCCGCGGCGTCGGCGCAGAAATAGAAGAAAAGTACGTCGATATCGCCCGAGACAGGGTGCAAAGTGCAATAAACGGAACCTTGAAGACAAGGCCTATGAATAAACCTAAATACGATCCTAAAGCAAAAAATAATAAATTAGCCGTGTCGCCTTTCGGATCGCAAGAGAGAGAGTCCGATCAGCTATCTTTAATTAAAGAAAAGAGGGAGGCAACGTGAAGATAGTTGAAAGGTACTCTCACCTAAATGGACTTGAGTATCTACTCGTTCATCATCCACATCTCTGGACAGAGATAGAGGAAGTCATTGAGCAAGTAGATGGTGAAGTTTGCAAAACAAAAGTATCAAAAGAGAAAACCATGCAAGGTCGCTTACTGTACAGTCCTGTTGAGATGAATGGAGCGTTTAAGAGGCTGCTAGAATCGAAGGGATGGTATGAAAGTCGCGTAAACTATTGGGTGACTAAAGATGAGAGATTAATAAGAACAACACTTGCCATGCCTCCTGAAATTCAGAAAAAGGAAATCGCACAATCAGGTCATGAGCCGATTTTTAGCTACAATCAAACTGATTTCATAAAAGATCGAGTAGCTATCGAATTGGCGATCAGATCGATGTGGGTATTGAGATATTGCCAATGAAAATATTACAGTCGCAAATGAGTTCCGGGGTGGCTTACTACGAGGGGGAGCTGTACAATGTAATCAGGCAAGGCCGTGGTGTGCCAGCGGTTCCTTTGGTCATCATCGGCATAGAAGCATAACTCCCTTCTTGCCTCCGCAAAGCAAATAGCTCATGCACGAGTGTGAAGGTACATTGCGCGACTCAAAGCGCATGCAGGCGGTACAAAGCCCGGTGATCCCGCACGTGGCCGCCCTTATCCGCGACAATCCGGGCACCATTTCTCTCGGTCAGGGCGTGGTGCATTACCCGCCGCCACCGCAGGCCATGCAGGCACTTGCTCGCTTCGGCGGCGCGATGGCCGAGCACCACTATCAGGCCGCCCGCGGCCTGCCCGAACTCAGGGAAGAGCTGCGCCAAAAACTCGCGGACGAAAATCAAATCGAGGTGGGCAACGACCAGATACTTATGGTCACGGCCGGCTCCAACATGGGCTTTTATCACGCCTTGCTCGCCGTTGCCGACCCAAGCGATGAGATCGTCGTGATGTCGCCCTTTTACTTTAATCACGAAATGGCTGTAGGCATGGCCAATTGCCGGGCCGTCCTTGTGGCTACGGACGATGCCTACCAGCTCGATCTCGACGCGATTGAGGCCGCGATTACGGTGCGCACCCGCGCCATTGTCACGATCTCGCCGAACAACCCGACGGGCGCGGTCTATCGGCCCGCAGACTTGGCGGCAGTCAATCGGCTCTGCCGCGAGCGCGGTCTCTACCACTTTGCCGACGAGGCGTACGAGTACTTTACTTACGGTGCGGCTCAGCACTTTTCGCCCGGCTCACTGCCTGAAAGCGCGGCGTACACTATCTCGCTATTTTCCTTTTCTAAGGCATACGGACTCGCCAGTTGGCGGGTCGGCTACCTCGTGGCCCCACGGCACCTGCTGGGCGCGCTGGAAAAAATCCAAGACACCCTGCTCATCTGCCCGCCGGTTATTTCGCAACGCGCCGCGCTCGGTGCCCTCGCGGCTGGAGCCGCGTACTGCAAGGACCATCTAGCGGATATGGATGCGGTGCGTCGGCTTTGCCTAGAGCGGCTCAAAGCGCTCGGCGAGCGCGTACACGTGCCGGCAGCCGAAGGCGCTTTTTATGTATTAATGCGTCTGCAAACCGACCTCGACGCCATGGACGTGGTCGCTCGCTTGGTGCGGGAACACAAGGTTGCCGTCATTCCCGGCAATGCCTTCGGATTGAGCGCGGACTGCTATTTGCGCGTTGCCTACGGCGCCCTGCGCCAAGAGGATGTGGCCGAGGGCATGGATCGGCTCGTCGGGGGCTTGGAGCAGATTCTCTCTGCTTGACACGGTAGTTTATTTAAACGTATGTTTCAGCTAACAGAGAGCGACCTGAATCGGCGTGAAGAATACCTCAGAGGAAGTTTTCCACTCCTCTACGACGTGGAACTTCGACAAACATTGTATTCGGTATTCTGGCGGGTTGGTCGCTCTTCTTTTTTGCCTCTGCTCGTCCTCCTGATTCTGCCAGCGGTTCTGCGCGCCCAACCTCTCGCCATTGACCTGAATGCGCTCGACTTGGGTGTGGTCGGCGTCGGCGTGGAGACGCGAGCATCCGTTTCCGTCGAAAATCTGCAAGACGACGCGCTCGAAGTGATCGTCGGTATTAGCGGCGACGGCTTTAGCGCGTTATCAGATACGCTGCGCTTGGATGGCAAGGCCGTCAGCCGCGTTGAAGTGCGCTTCAGCGCCCCTGCGGCCGGGGAATATGCAGGCGAACTGACTTTGCAGGTAGCTGCCTTGTTCAAAGACGAGCGCTTGGTCGTGCCGCTGCAAGCGGTAGCCGTCGTTCCGACTATAGTGATTTTGCCAACCGAAGGGCTGGATTTTGGCTCAGTGCCCGTCGGGCAAGTGGCGACGGCGGCCGTTATCGTCAAAAACACCGGCACCGCGCCCGTTACGGCGGGGCAGATGAAAGTTGCCGACCTACAGGGTCCCTTTAGCGTTGAAGGCGAAGTTGGCCCTTGGCCTGCTCCCGGCGATGAAACGCGGATCGACGTTGCGTTCGCCCCGACGCGCATGGAGCCGGTCGAGGCTGAATTAGTCGTCGCCTCGCCTGACTTTGGGGATTGGTCTATTCCCCTGCGGGGGAGCGGTTTGGTGCCGCAAGCGGCTTTTTCGCCCCTGCCGCAAGTGGGCCTCGACTTTGGCGCTGTCGAAGTGGGCCAGCGCCTGACACGCCGCGTTACGGTCCTCAATCAGGGCCAAGCCGAGTTGCACATTGAAAACGTCGCCCTTGAGGGCGCGGCCTTTGCCCTCGGGGTCGGGGACTCGTCGGCGACCATTGGTCCCCAAGGGCGGCTCGACCTAAGTGCGGCGTTTGTGCCGCAGAGCGAAGGCGATCAAAGGGGCATCTTGCGCCTGTACACTAGCGATCCGCAAGCCGCCGAAGTGGCCATTTCCCTCGTAGGTCGCGGTCAGATCAGCCCGCCGCGCATCGAGATTATCAGTGATGACATTGACTTCGGCAGCGTACCCATCGGCGGGACTGCGCACGGCTATTTGCTGTTGTGGAACAGGGGCGGCCAGCCGGGTGTAGTGGAGGTCGCCGTGGCCGCAGATGAGGGCGTTGAATTTGGTCTCGAACAACACTCGGTCCTCGTCCAGCCTAAAGCCAGCGTCCAAGTGGCGCTGAGTTTCTCGCCCAAGGAATCCGGTCCTCGTCAAGCTACCCTCCACGTCGAGGCCGAAGCCGAGCGTCAGATCGTGCGCTTGCAGGGCGTAGGCCAGTTTTTCGCCCTCAGCCCGGCGACCGTGGACTTCGGCCGAGTCGCCGTTGGCGAAAGCAGCAGCCGAGTCCTCGAAATAGCCAATGTGGGCAACGCCGACTTTGAGATTCACCAGCTTCGCTCGATGAGCGCCGAATTTACCGCCCACACCCCAATCGACGCCGACAGTAGGTTCCTGCTGCCGGCCCACAGCCAGCGCACCTTGCCGCTGCACGTGTCCTTCAGCCCGTCGGCCCGCGGAGCGATTTCGGGAACCTTGCGCTTGGACGGCTTGGGCGCAAATGAGATCATGGCGCTCGACATCTTGCTCAAGGGCAACGGCGTGGCCGCGGAAATCGAGCTGAATCCGGCGGGCGTCGTCGATTTTGGCTACGTGGCCTTGGGGGAGCAGGCGGAAAGGACCTTCGTGGCCACCAACGTCGGCGATACTGTGCTGCAAGTCGAAGCGCATCCCCAGAGCGAGGAGGCTCACGTTGAGCCGGCGCAATTCGCGCTGGCCCCGGGCGAGTCCACACGCCTCACGCTCTTTTTTACACCCGATGCCTTAGGCGAGCGCCGCGGGCGCGTTTTGTTGGTCAGCAACGACGTCAAGGACCGCGCCCGTCCACTCGAATACAAGGGGCACGGGGTACTCGCAGATATCCACTTGGCGCAGATTGTCGAGGTCTTGGTCTCGCGCGGCGAGCAGACCCAGCCCTTGGCCGTCGGCTGGAGCAATACTCCGGTGGTGCAAAAAGACGGCACCAAAGTGGATGTGGCCTTTGCGATTCCCGACTCGCTGCGGCGGGCGCTAATCGGTCGCGAGATGGTCGTCGAGTGGACCCGGCTCGACGAGAACTACGCCCCCAAAGGCAGTATCCAAAAGAAGAAGGTCACAATCTACGAGTCTAGCGGTGGGCGCGTCTTGGCCGAGGATCTCAACTTGCAGCTATCGGAAGAAGACAATCGCCGAGTGCGGCTCAAAATCACTACCCATAGCTACCCGGGTGCCCCGCCGCAGAGCGTGTCGCAACTTTTGGAAGCCGGGGGCTGGAAGTGGGAATTTGAGGCCAAGCCGCTGGTTTCCTTTTTGACGATCCGTCCCGGGCGCGATTATACCGACGCCGACGGCAACCCGGTCCAAGGCCAAACCGAGCGCCTGATTGGCTTGCCCGGATTGGCCTTTGCCGGCTGGCACAACGTGGACAACCCGTTGATTTCCGGCATCCATTTCACCGCCATCGGCAATGTCCTCGAAGCCCTTTCAACTGGAAACTCGCTGGCCATTTCGCTGGGCGTGGCCATTTCCTTTTACAAAGATCAGTTTCTCTTCGGCTTTGGCTGGGACATTTACGACAGCCGACCTCAAGCCAAGAAGAAAGGCTCACAGGATTACATTATGACCTTTAAGTACTCGGGGTTGTTCAAGTGAGCAGGCGGCGGTACACCATGGCCGCCGCGCACAAGTCCTGTGCCCCCATCCCCGTCAGATAGACCGCGCTCGGCCCTGACGTGCCAAGCCGCCCGCAGGCGGCATCGCCGATGTCCAAGACCTTGCCCTCGGCATTGCGCGCCAAGTCTATCTGCTCGGCTTGGCCCTGCTCGGCCGCAAAGCGAAACTCCCCGGACTTCTCGGCTTGGGCGAGGACATCGACAACCACTGTGCGCTCGTAGAGCACTTCTGGCGCGAGCTGGCGCGTGCGACTGTCCCCGGCGATGACGGCGAGGTAGGGCACCTCGGCCAGTGCCGGCACTGTCAAAATGGGCCGCGGCGTCGGCACCGCTGTCAGCACGGCGTCGGCACCGGCGATACACGCTTCTAGCGACGTTGCTAACCGCAGACGCGTACGCAGGTCTGGCTCAACCGCTTCGGCAAACGCCGCCCGGTTCGCAGGCCGGCGGCTCGTGCAGGCAATTTCCGCCAAATCAAAGAGCGCGTCGCAGGACAGAGCTAAGGTTCGCGCAATCCGGCCGGTCCCTAAAATGGCGACTCGCTCAACGGACTCGCCGGCTAGATATTGCAGACCCAGTGCGCCGGCCGCGCCGGTGCGCTGGTCGGTGATGTGTCCGGCCTCTAACCGCCAAGATCGGCCTTGTTGCAGATCTTCAAATGCGATATACGCCTCCCGTTTGGCTAGCCGCCCACTTGCTATGTCGGAGAATTCTTCGATAATTTTTCGCGCACGGAACTTTCCCGGCCATTCGGCCGGCAGGTCCAAGCGAAAGTAGTCGAGTGCCCCGCGCTTTTGGATGGACTCGGTGCGCGGCGGATTGTCGATAACCCCGGTGCCGTAGCACTCAAACGCTTGGTGACAGGCCGCGAGAAAATCAGTCGTAGAGAAGCGATGGGCAAAGGTTTCTTCGCGCAAAATATCCATGTCTCATCCTTTGTTTGCTTGACGTAACTTGCCGTTTTCTATTCATTTGACAACGTTGGAGCGATGAAGCGAGGAAACCCCAACCTGCAGGAGCTAATTTTATGGGGGCTGGCCACGGTAGCCATAGCCCTTCTCCTCAAGACGGCCTTTTGGCCGCGTTCTGCTACTGCCCCCGAGCCAGTGCTCCAGCGGGAAGTTGCCAAGTCGGAAACCGCTCCCCAGATCAGCCCCATTCGGGTCGAAATTCTCAACGGCAGAGGTGAACCCCAAATCGCTGCCCGCCTCCGCAAAAAGGCACGCGCCCTCGGGCTAGATGTGATTCACGAAGGCAACGCACCGAGCTTCAATTATCTGCACACGCTCGTGGTCGCTTTGGACGGCGATATCGAGCGAGCCAGACAAGTGGCGAATGTGTTGGGGATACCCCATTTTATTCGCCAGAAGAAGGAAGATCAGTTCAGCTTGGCGAGCGTCTCGATTGTCATCGGGCACGACTATCGCCGCATCGGTCTGCTCGACCCAGTTAAGTAACTTTGCGAGAAAATGTCCATGAGACTGTGCCAAGATCCGCGCATCGCCCGCGTCGTAGAAACTTTACAAAATAGAAAGGCCCTCGCAATAACCTTGCTGGACCTGCGCGACATCACCGACACTTGCGACTACTTCCTGCTCTGTACGGGCACTTCTGAGCAGCACATCCGCAGCCTCGCCGACGAAGTGCGGGATCAACTCGCCGAGGTAGGGGAAAAGCCTTGGCACATCGAAGGCGCGGATACGCGGCGCTGGGTGCTGATAGATTACGTCGATTTTGTCGTCCACATCTTTCGCGAGGAAGCGCGCGACTTTTACGCCCTAGAGAGGCTGTGGGGCGACGCCGAGCGCACGGATTTCCCAGATGGGGGTGCGCCCGAGAAAGCCTCAGAAACCCCCTTTGAATTTTCGACCTTCTAATGCCGATGCAAACGCTTAGATGGCAGGATGAGGCGCTTGTCCTGCTCGATCAAACTCGCTTGCCCGAGGAGCTGGTGTACACAACCTACCGCGACGTCGAGGGCCTTGCCCGCGCCATTGAAGGGCTGGTGGTGCGCGGCGCACCGGCCATTGGTTTGGCGGCTGCATACGGCGTTGTGGTGGGTGCGCACGCCGCGGTTGATTGCGCTCCTGAGACTTTTTGTTGCCGCGTCGAAGCAGCCATTGATCGCCTCGCCCGCACCCGGCCTACTGCGGTCAACCTGTTCTGGGCCTTAGATCAGATGCAGGAGGTGTTGGCGGCCAATCAGGACCGCGACAACCACGCCATCTGCGACGCCCTGCTGACGGCTGCTCACCGCCTCTTTGAAGAAGACCGCCAAATCTGCCGCCAGATCGGTGCTCACGGCGCAGCACTCCTGCGCGACGGTAGCCAAGTCATCACCCACTGCAACGCCGGCGGCTTGGCCACGGCCGACTATGGCACGGCCTTGGGCGTCGTCTATGCAGCCCAAGAGGCAGGTAAGAAAGTCGCCGTATTTGCCGACGAAACTCGCCCGTTGCTCCAAGGTTCGCGACTGACCGCGTGGGAGCTCATGCAGAGCGACATCGACGTCAAAGTCATCTGCGACAATGCGGCTGCGGTCGTGCTGTGCAATGAGGCGATTGACTGCTGTATCGTGGGTGCTGACCGCATCGCCAAAAATGGCGACGTGGCCAACAAAATCGGCACCTATGGGCTGGCTGTCCTCGCCCGCGAACACGGCGTGCCTTTCTACGTAGCCGCGCCGGTTTCGACCCTCGACATGGCCTTGGCCTCGGGTGCGGAAATTCCCATTGAAAAGCGCGATGCAGCCGAGGTCCGCCAAGGCATGGGTAAGCCCACGGCCCCGGACGCGGTGCCGGTTTACAATCCGGCCTTTGACGTCACGCCCTGCGACTTGGTGTCGGCGATCATTTCGGAAAAGGGCGTCGCCCGCGCTCCATACGAACCCACCCTACGCGCTTGGGTCGAGCCATGAGAACGCACTCCTTCCTCTTCTTGCTGGCCCTGCTCGGCACGGCCCACTGCACGAGCACACCGCGCTGGCGCAGCGATTCGGGCGATGCCGCGCCCGTCAGCCGCGAAGAATTCGATCCGCGCACTCTCGGCGAAGATTTGCTAATTGAGCCGGTTCAACGCGAGAGCCGCGATCAAACCCAAACCCCAGCGGAACCGGCGGCTCCCGTACAAGAGTACGCCCCGTCAGCGCACACTTCGGTCTATCGCCTCCAGCTACTAGCTCTGAGCAACGAAACTATGGCCCGCCAGCGTCGTGCCGAACTAGAACGCACACTCGGCGTGAGGGTTTATCTAGTGGTCCGCAACGAGCACTCGGTGCTGCAAGCTGGCCAATACGCTACCCGCGCCGCGGCCGCGGCCCTCAAGGAACAGGTCGCCGCACTTGGCCCGGACTATGCCGATGCCTATGTCGTCGAGGTTCCAGCGAGCGCGGTGCCCGCCTCCGTTCCGGCGGCCGCGCCCGAGTTGGTGAATATCACTGGCTGGAGGGTGCTGATCGACCAGTTCCTATCTCACCATCACGACAAAGCCGTCCTCCTCGCGGAAGAGGCAAAAAAGCGCCTGAAGCGCGAAGACATCAACGTGACCCTTAAGGGGCCTTATTACAAGATCGAAGTCGGCAACTATCGCACTGAGGCGCAAGCCCAAGCCGCGGCCGAACGAATCGGGAGGCATTACCCCAATGCCCTCAAGGTCCGCTCCCAGATCCTCGTCTCTCAGGAGGAGTAACGCGCCATGCGCTTGTGCTGCTGTATCATCGCATTGCTGCTTATCGGCTGTGCCCATGGCAAAAGCACCGGACCGATGGTCTTCGACGACGAGGCCGTCCCTGTCGTGCCAGTTGAGAATCCACCGCCAGATGTGGTCGACCTACGCGCTGTTCGCTGGCACTTGCTGTCCGCCATCGAAAGCCACGCTCTCGGTCAGATTCAACGGGCGCAAGAGTCGCTCGATGCGGCCTTTGGCATTCTCGCCGACCTCGACGAGCACGACGCGCTCGTGGATACTGTGCAGGCCGCAGCACTTGGCTTGGCTATTGAGCGGGCATATTTAGACTTGTTGCCGCACTTGGAGCACTTGCCCACTGACAGCCATTTGAACCTTTTGCTTGAAGGGGTCGAGGAAAAAATCGAGCATCTACCGGCGGCTGCCGAGCCTTTGGTCCTCATCCACCGTCTCGGCAGCCGCAGCGACATGCCCATTGACGCCAATGGCCGCGTCGCTGCCAGCCTCCACTTTTTTCAGACGCAGGGTCGCCAGACCTTTGCCATTTGGTTGCAGCGCGCCGGGCGCTATCGCACACTGATCACCGATATTCTCCAGCGCGAGGGAATGCCCAGCGACCTTTTCTATCTAGCGGTTATCGAAAGCGGTCTCAATCCAAGGGCCTATTCGCGGTCGCGAGCGGTGGGGTTGTGGCAGTTTATGGCACCCACGGGTCGCATTATGGGCCTCAAGCGCACCCACTGGGTTGACGAGCGGCGCGACCCGAGCAAGGCGACCGTTGCGGCTACCCGGTACCTAAAAGACCTTTTAGCGGAATTTGGTGACTGGCGCTTAGCGTTGGCTGCGTACAACGCCGGGCCAGGGCGAGTCCGCCGGGCCATCGCCCGCGCCAACACTAACGACTACTGGCAGCTCGATCTGCCCCGCGAAACAAAAAAATACGTGCCGCTTTTTATGGCCGCGACCGTCATAGCCAAGGATCCCCAGATTTTCGGTTTTGAGCCCCAAGTCGAAGAGCCAGCCCTTGCGTACGAGGAAGTCGTCCTGCCCAAAGACTGGCTTTATGTCGATCTGAAAGCAGCAGCCCAACTGCTGGGCATCAAACGTCAGGTGTTGCACGACCTCAATCCCGAGTTGCGCCAAGACATCACGCCGCCGGGGAGCCGCCCGCCTTATGTTTTGAAGGTGCCGCCGGGCAAAGGCCAGATCTTGCTCGACCAGTACGCTAGCCTGCCGGCTTCGCCGGGGGCAGCGATCCATCAGTATCAGGTGCAACGCGGCGACACGATCTCTGGCATCGCCCAGACTTTTGGCGTTTCCACGCGGGTCGTTATCGCGGCCAATAGCCTCAAAAACCCCAATGTCATCCGGCCGCGGCAAATGCTCTATATCCCGATCTCGGTTCCGATTGTCCAGAACGCCAAGCAAACGAACCGCAGCGAAAAGACCTATACTGTGCGCCCGAAAGATTCACTCAGCACCATAGCCTCTATGCAAGAGGTGAACCTGCGCGACCTGATGAAGTGGAATGGCCTCAAAACTACGCTGATCCAACCTGGGCAGGAACTCGTGTTGCAGCCGCCTAGTCGCCAAAAAGTGCTGAGAGGCGACAAAACCTACACTGTGCAGTCGGGCGATACACTGTGGGGGCTGGCCCGACGCTTTGCGGTTAGCGTCCCTGAGTTACAGGCGTGGAACGGTCTCAAGAAGGCACTGATTAAACCTGGTCAACAGCTAGTAGTGCCCCACGAGCAAACGCAGATGTACACCGTGGTCGAGGGTGATACGCTGCACAGCATCGCCCGCAAATTCGGCCACCCTCCCAGCGCTATTGCCCGCCTGAACAACATCGGCCTCTCGGAGATATTGCTGGAGGGCACGACCTTGCAAATCCCCAAGTGACATGAGTGTGGTCCGCCATATTCTCTTGTTGGCACTGGCCTTCATCCTGCAAACTACTTGGGTTGATTCTATCAAGATAGGGTCGGTCAAACCCGATCTATTGATTGTGGCGTTGAGTTTCGTCGCGCTGCGCAGCGGGCCGGTGGTCGGGGCCTATATGGGGCTTGGGCTTGGCATCTTCCAAGACATCTATATTCCCGCCGACCTCGGAGTCAATGCGCTCGCCAAGTCGCTCATCGGCGCGGGCTTTGGCTACAGCCATACTCACATGGTCTCCGACAGCATTCAAGTTCAGGCCGCGCTGATTTTCGGTGCTGTGATCTTCCACGATCTGATCTACTATGTGGGCACCAGTGCCGATGTGCCCTTTGAGGTGGGCAGGATTTTGGGCCGCGCTGTGTACACGGGTCTGGTGAGTGCGGTTTTCTTGACCGGCTTGCTCATCAAACGCTATCTCTTTCCCGCTTGATTATGCAACACCCACTGCCACAAGACGAGCGCCCGCCCCTCAAACTCCTCTTCGCGCCCGTCGTCTTGCTGTTCGCGATTTTGCTCCTGCGTCTGTTCTATTTGCAGGTTGTCACCTCGGCCGACTACGTGCGCGAGTCCGAGGAAAATCGCATTGCTCAGCGGCGCGTCAAAGCCCCCCGCGGGCTGATCTACGACCGCGATGGACGCATATTGGCCCGCACCCGGCCCTTTTACACTGTCTCGTTAGAACGCACCACGCGCAAGGACTTTGAGGCAGCCACCGCAGCGTTTACAAGGGCCATTGGGGATATAGAACTAGACGGCGAATACAGTCGCAAATACCGCACCATCCGCCTCAAGCGCGATGTTGACTTTCGCACGGTGTCGATCGTAGAGGAGCGGCTCAAGGCGGATTGGCCCCTGCTCGACATTGAAATCGAGACCCAGCGCTACTATCCCCACGGTACGGCCGCCGCCCATCTGCTCGGCTATATCGGCATCATCCGCGACCAGGATCTACAAGGGAAAAACGAGAACGCCTATGTGCTCGGCGATTTTATCGGCAAGACTGGGATCGAGAAGGTGCACGAAAACAGCCTGCGCGGCCGCGACGGCATGATGTACGTCGAGATCGACGCGATCGGACGCACGGGCCGAGAGTTTCCAGAGCGCGATCGGCTCCCCGTGCCCGGCGAACCCCTGCACCTGACCCTTGACTTGGAATTGCAGCTAGCGGCCGAGCGCACCCTGCCCGATAGCTTTGCTAGTGCGCTGGTTGCCCTTGACCCGCGCACCGGGGCCGTGCTCGCTTTGGTCAGCAAGCCGACCTTTGATCCCAACATTTTCGTGTCGTTCCAAGCCCAAAAGGAGCGACGGCGGGTGTTGCAGAGCGAGACTGTGTTACTCAACCGCGCCTTGCAAGGGCGTTATCCACCGGGCTCGACGTTCAAGATGGTCAGTGCCATAGCCGCACTCGAAATGGGTGTCACCGATACACTGAGCCTGTTTAAGCCTTGCTATGGTGCACTGCGGGTGGGTAGGAGCACGTTTCGCTGCCACAAGCGAACAGGGCACGGTGGCCTGACCCTGACAAGGGCGATTGAGGTCTCCTGCAATGTTTACTTCTACCATTTAGCTCGGTTGATTAGCATTGAAACGTGGCACAAGTACGGGGCCAAATTAGGCTTCGGCCAGCCGACCGGGATCGCCTATCCCGGGGAAGCTGCTGGTCTCCTGCCCCCGCGCCAGTACTTCAAAGAGCGCGGCGGCTGGTCCTTCGGCCACCTGCTCAACCTCTCCATTGGTCAAGGTTCCTTATTGGTCACGCCCATGCAGATGGCCCGCTACGTGGCCGCTATTGCCAACGGCGGCTATTTAGTCACGCCATACGTCAGTGGCAATCCCCCTCCCCGCCAACGCATTAACGGCATTTCGCAGCGGACCCTCAGCATTGTGAGAAAGGCCATGCGTCGGGTGGTGGCCAGCGATACCGGTACCGGCCGCCGATCACGGGTTGACGGCGTCGCGATTGCGGCCAAGACCGGTACTGCGCAAGTGCCCAGCCGAGACGATGACGCTTGGATGGTGGCCTTTGCTCCGTACGAGAAACCCGCCATTGTCATAGCGGCCGTGGTCGAAGGGGGTGGCAGCGGTGGGGCGCGAGTAGGCCCGGTTGTGCGCGAGGTCGTCAAAGCCTTTGGCATCCAAGAGGGCATCATTGCGCCAGAAGTGACCGCGGCGGACACGCTTTTGGCTAATCAGGGGATGCTTTAACTCATGCGCTTGCTTCGCAGACTCGATGTTCCACTCCTGATTGCGACTTTGGCCACCGTACTGATCGGTATCATCGCGATCTACAGCGCTACGTATCACAACGACTCTATCTCGGTGCAGAACTCTTGGATCAAGCAACTCCAATTCGCAATTTTGGCCTTTGCCGTGGCCATAGCCGTCGTCTATATCCCGGAAAAAGTCATTTACAGCGTGGCGTATATGCTGTACCTGTTCAGCATTGTAAGCCTAGTCGCGGTGTTGATGTGGGGCACGGGCGACGCTACTCGCTGGCTACGCTTGGGGCCGGTGATGTTGCAGCCTTCAGAACTGGCCAAGATCGCCACCATCATAGCACTAGCCCGCTACCTGAGTGATCGCAACACCGAACACGTCAACTCCTTGGGTGGCTTTATCGGGGCCTTGATTCTCATATTGGTGCCGATCATCTTGATTGTGCGCCAGCCCGACTTGGGAACCGCGATTTCTTTTGGCGCGCCGTTTTTCCCCATGCTTTACTGGGCGGGGATGCGCAAGGTCTTCATCTTCCTCGTCATCTCTCCGCTCATCAGCGTCTTCTGCTCCTTAGAGCCGCTGTGGCAACAGAATACTCCCTATGTCTTCGCTGTCTTTGGCATCAGCAGCACCTTCTTGATTCACCATCTTATGCGCCGGCTCTGGCTGACCATTTCCATGGTTATCGTCAACACCTCGGCATGTTTGCTCACGGTGTACTTTTTGGAGAATTTTCTGCATTCATACCAGAAGGCCCGCATTATGACCTTCTTTAATCCGGAGAGCGATCCACTTGGATCCGGGTGGAACATCATCCAATCCAAGATCGCCATTGGCTCCGGAGGGCTGACGGGTAAGGGCCTGCTAGAAGGTACGCAGACTAAGCACCAGTTCCTGCCGGCGGCTCATACCGATTTTATCTTCTCGGTCATCGCGGAGGAGGGGGGGTTTGTCATGGCCCTGATCGTGCTGGGCCTGTTCTTTCTGCTTATCTATCGGGCGCTGCACATCGCCTCCATGGCCAACAATGCCTTTTACGGCCTAACAGCCCTCGGCTTGGCTGCGATGCTGACCTTTCACGTGTTTATCAACGTTGGCATGACCATTGGCGTCATGCCCATCACCGGCCTGCCACTGCCCTTTCTTAGCTCGGGAGGCTCTTCGCTGCTGTCCAACCTCCTCGCCATCGGTCTGCTCCTCCACATCGGCTCCTACCGCCACGAGTTCTGAATGCGCGTTGCTAGACAGGCCGTCTGTTGCGCCCTGCTCGGCGCGTTTGTCATTAGCAACCCGCAGTGCGGCACCTATCGAGCCGGGCACGCCCAGCTAGCGTACGCCTATTTGCGCGACGGCCTCTACGACCAAGCCTTGACCGAAACCCGCCGGGCCATTCGCCAAGACGGGCCGGATGACCGCTTGCTGCTCATCGCTGCCCTCGCCCGACTGGGCTTGGACGAAGTGGATGCCGCACTAGAGCTGATCGGCCAAGCCGTTGCCTTGGCACCGGACAACGACGACCTGTACAGGGCTTTGCGCAACATTTGCGAAAAAGAGGAGCGCTGCGCCCAAACCGAAAAACTCCTCGCGCAATTGCGCACAGACCACGGGCAGAGTGCGTCGCTGTGGGCAACCAAGGGCTGGCTCTACGCTCGTCAAGAGCGGCCCGACGCAGCCATAGAAGCACTGCGCCAAGCCACCCGACTCGACGCGCACCACCTCTTCGCCCACATTGAACTCGGCCGCCTTTTGATTGACGAGGGTCGATTCGCCGAGGCCGAAGTCGCGCTCACCGAGGCGGTGCGCATTCAACCCGATGACCCGCAACTCGTCCTCGCCTTGGGCGATTGCCAACTCCGCCAAGGGCTTGCGGAGCGGGCCGCTCACACTTTTGCTCAAGCGCTGACGGCCGGGGTCGTTAGTGTAGTTGACATCGCCCTCATCTACTACGAGCGCGAGCGGCCCGACCGCGCTATTGAATACTACGAGCGTGCCTTGGCCGGTGCTCCAGACGACCCCCTGATCCTCAACAACTTGGCTTGGACTTATGCAGAAGAGGGCCAACGCCTTAGCTATGCCCTAAATCTGTCGATGCGCGCGGTCAAACTCGATGCGGAAAGCTCGGTCTATTTGGATACCTATGCGGAATTGTTGCACCTGTTGGGGCGGCATGCCTACGCAATGGCCATTATGCGCCAAGCCCTCGCGCTCGAGCCGACCGATGGCGAGCATCGGGCCTATCTCGAAGGCCAGATGGCGAAATTTCGCCGGGCGCTCGCCACACGCCCGTGAGTTAGGTGCGGTAGTGTTGGTAGTCGATGTCGAGGTGTTCTAGCTTCGCGTACAGGCTTTTGCGCGACAGACCCACGTCTTCGGCTACTTGCGAAATTACCCCGCGGTGTCGATGCAGAGCTTTGCAGAGGAAGTGCCGCTCAAACGAGTTCCGCGCTTCCCTAAAACCGCGCTGGCTTAGATCGAGCTCTTCTTCATCCTGCCAGTGGACGATCTCTTCGGGCACGTCTTCTTCCCGCAACAAGCTGTCGCTTGCGAGGAGAACCATGCGCTCGAGCGCGTTTTCCAACTGCCGCACATTGCCCGGCCATGGATAGGCCAAAAAATGGTTCAAGGCCGCGGCGTCAAGCCCGCGAATTTTGCATCCGTTTTGCGCTGCCAATCGGCGGATAAAGTGTTCGACTAGTAGGGGAATGTCTCCCTTGCGCTGGCGCAGCGGCGGCAGCTTGAGCGGTACGACGTTGAGCCGGTAGAAGAGGTCTTCGCGGAAGGCCCCTTTGCGGACTTCCTCCCGCAAATCGACGTTGGTGGCGGCGATGACCCGCACATCTACCCGCAAGGTCTCCGCGCCTCCGACGCGTTCAAACTCGCGTTCTTGCAGGACGCGCAACAGGCGCAGTTGCACGCGCATATCCGCCGCGCCAATCTCGTCGAGAAACAAGGTGCCGCGATCGGCTAGCTCAAAGCGGCCTAAGCGCTGGCGCACCGCGCCGGTAAAGGCTCCTTTTTCGTGCCCGAACAGCTCGCTCTCCAACACACCTTCGGGCAGCGAGGCGCAGTTGAGCCGCACAAACGAGGCCCTGCGCCTTGGACTGCGCCCGTGCAAACGCCTCGCCAACACTTCTTTGCCCGTGCCGCTTTCTCCGGTGAGGAGTACAGTCGCTAGGGACTCAGCGATCCGGTCGGCTTGGGCTAGCAGGCGGCGGACTTGGGCGTTTTGGGTGATAAATTCGGGATGGTCAGCACAGCGGGGGGAGGACGCGCCCACTTGCGTAGCCGCGTCCGAGTTCGCAGATGTACAAGAATACATAGACAACCTCCCTTTCTTTTTGGATATATAATGCAAAAGTGAATATAATATGCCAATGCAAACGATTGTCAAGAACAATCAATGCAGAAATGTAGATGGGGATTAGGCCAAGACAGAGGGCCTAGCGGCACAGATTTCGGAAACTAAGCTGCTGTAGTTGCTAGAGCCTCTCGATTCTGAGTCGTAGAGCGCGATGGGTTGGCTAAAACCCGGAGCCTCGGCCAAGCTAATGTTGCGGCTGATGATCGTCTGATAGACCTTGTCGCCGAAGTGGTTGCGCACTTCTTGGGCCACGTGGCGACAAAGCTGCAAGCGGTTGTCGTACAGGGTAAGTAAAACACCTTCGATTTCGAGATTGGGGTTTAGATAGCGCCGCACCACGCGGATGGTATCGTTGAGCTTGCTCACGCCTTCTAAGGCATAGTACTCACATTGCACCGGAATGAGCACGGAATGGGCCGCGCTCAGCGCGTTGATAGTCAGCAAGCCCAAGGACGGCGGGCAATCAATAAGTATAAATTCGTACTGTCGATTTATCGGACCCAGAGCTTCGGCCAGCCGCTTGTCGCGCCCGACCATAGCGGCCATCTCCACTTCGGCACCTGCGAGGCGGACGTGTCCGGGTACTACGAAGAGGTCCTTTATATAGGTGGGAAAGGTCGCCGAGGAGGTGCTGAGCTGGCCTATCAAGACCTCGTAGATCGAGGCGTAGTCGCTGACGAGTTCGGCGTCGCAACTACTAGTGGCATTGGCCTGCGGGTCTAAGTCGATGAGTAGGGTGCGATACCCGGAAAGGGCTAGACAAGCAGCGAGATTGACTGCCGTAGTAGTCTTGCCCACCCCGCCTTTTTGATTGGCGATAGCGATGATTTTGCCCATACCTATATCTTGATCTTGCCTCGTCGAAGCCTATAAAAAGGCTCAACTAGCTAATTTGGACCGTGCCTTAATGAGCAACAAAGCAAGCGGGCCAACTGACCACTCTCAATGTAAAAGGAGCCGTCAGAACTGTACTTCGGGGGAGTTGTACAGGAGGCCCTAATCACCGCCTGCATTCAATATAAATCGGCGCAATGGCCTGTCAAGGCTTTGTGCCAATTTGGTTACAGCTAAGCATAAAAAACACATAAAGCTTATAAAATTAAGTATGTTACATACTTTAGCAATCGATTGCATAAGCTGCGTTGCAAGGTTTTTGGGCCGGTAGCGGGCGCGGTTTCTTATTATTGTTTTTCTTCATACAAAATCCAGAAGCGGAAAATGATGAAAAGCGATTCCACGTTCTCAGAATTAGTTGCCATCATGGCGCATCTGCGCGGCCCCGATGGCTGCCCTTGGGACCGCCAGCAGACGCATGCCACGCTCAGGCCCTACCTGTTGGAAGAGGCGTACGAGGCTCTTGAAGCCATTGACTCAGAAGACGCCGCCGAGCTCTGCAAAGAGCTCGGCGATGTGTTACTACAGGTGGTGTTCCACGCCCAGATCGCGGCCGAGGGGGGGCGCTTCGACATTGAGGCGGTCGGCCAAGCCATCGTCGATAAACTGATTCGTCGCCATCCTCACGTCTTTGGCGATGCGAGTGCGGACGGAGCCGACGAGGTCTTGCTCCGCTGGGAGCAGATCAAAAAGCAGGAGCGCCGAGAGCGCGGGGAAACTGCGCCGTCGTTGCTGGAGGGCATTCCCAAGCACCTGCCCGCTCTGATGCGTGCCTATCGGATTCAAGCGCGAGTTGCACAGCAGGGGTTTGATTGGGACGAGGTTGATGGCGCACTCGACAAGGTCGAAGAGGAATTTGCCGAAGTGCGCAAGGCTTGGGAGACGGATGGGGCCGCGGCGGTTGAGGAGGAGTTTGGCGACTTGCTCTTCTCGTTAGTCAACGCCAGCCGATTCCTCAAAGTAGATCCCGAACAGGCACTCAGGCGTGCAAGCACCAAGTTTGAGCACCGCTTCCGCGCTCTAGAAGAGACGGTGCTGGCGCGGGGTGAGGAAGTAGCCACGCTCTCGCTAGCGGCCCTAGACGAGATATGGGACGAGGTGAAAGCGCGCGAAAGGGACGAAGAATAAGCAAGTGATATGGAACTAGCGCTCGACAAGGTCCCCCTCCGCATTGACGCGCTCTTTTTCGCCACGGTCTTGGGCGTTTTGGCGCTCTCCGTACTGGCCATGCGCGTCGCGGCCCAGCGGGTAGGGCAGGCCGCCGACCTGTGGACGATGCGGGCGGCTATGGGAGCGATGCTCTGGTTGATGGCGACCGGACTAGCTGCGCTCTCGGGCGCACTGCACGGCTTTTCGCTACCTCTCTTCACGGCCTTGATGATCCTAACGGGCGGTGCGGCCTTTTCGCGGGTGGGGACTGTGCTAGTGGCTGCGGTCGGCCCGGTTGGGCTGATTGGCTTCCAGTTTTTCCGCGTGCCGGTCGCCGTGTTCTTACGAGGAATGTACCAAGCCGGGCAGGTACCGGTACAGATGACGTCCGAGGGACTCAATCTCGACATCTTCGCTGGCTTGACTGCGCCGGCCATGGCTTGGCTGGTCTGGCGCGGCAAAGTAGGCTCTTATTCGATATGGGCTTGGAATGCGCTTGGGTTAATGCTACTGGCCGAGGCAATTGTCATCGCGGTCCTCTCCATGCCGACGGAGTTCCGCGTCTTCACCAACGAGCCGCCTAGCACGTTTGCGACTTATGCGCCTTACGTCTGGCTGCCGACAGTCTTGGCACCAGCCGCTCTATTGGGTCATTTGTTGGTATTGCGCTGGCTGTTGTCGAGCTGCTCTCGGTCGAGGTAATCCATGGCCGGATCGAGCTTCCAGCGGCACTGGTCCGGGGGCTGGACGGTGCGGCCCCACGCGGCTAGTATGGAGCGGTCAGCGCGGAACGCAGCCATGCGCGCGGCGATCCACTCTGGGTCCCACCCATCTAGGACTTCGGCTTTGAGCGCGGCCAGTGTCTCTTGGTGCGCCGGGTCGGCTGCGAGGTCGCAGCGCTCGTGCGGATCGTCTTGGAGGTTAAAAAGCTGGCAGGGCTGGCCGTGGTAGTAGTTGAGTTTCCACGGCCCGCGCCGAATCATGCGCTGGAAAATGCCCTCTGCTGGGAAGGGGCCGCCGGCCCCGGCCGCGTCTTGGCAGAACTCGGAGAAGGCGACGTCGTCCCACGCGGCGTTGTGGGGTGCCGCGAGCAAGGGCAGCAAGCTGCGGCCCCGCGAGTGGGGCAGGGCCGGGCAGCCCAAGGCGTCGAGCATGGTCGCGTTGAGGTCGAGCGAAGAAATCACCCGGTCGCAACGGGTGCCGGCGGGCAAGCGCCCGGGCCAAGTAAGTATGGCCGGCACCTTAACCGAGTCCTCGTAAAAGGTCTGCTTCCACCACAGCCCGTGCTCGCCGACCTGCTCGCCGTGGTCCGACGTATAGAGGATGAGGGTATCTTCCTCCAAGTCGTTTTCCCGCAGCGCGGCTACGATCTGGCCGATCAGCGCGTCCATGCGGTGGACTAACGCCCAATAGGCGGCGCGGGCGCGGCGGGTCTCTTCCGCGCTGACTTCCTCGATATCGCAGGCTTGACGCCAGCACTTGATGTGGGGATGCAGGTGGTTGCCGAAGGGTTCGGGGATTTGCGGTGGGGTGATGTTTTCATAGTAGTAGCGATAGTCTTGCAAGCGAGCGACAAAAGGCTGGTGCGGCAGCATGAAACCAACCGAGAGCGAAAACGGCTCAGCGGCTTGGCCGGCGCGCTTGGCAACGCCGAGGCGGTTGAGGTAGTCAACGGTCGCGGCGGTGACGTCTTCGTCGTGGACCTCGTAGGCACTCTGGCCGTGGCCGGACAGGCGCAGGCTGACGCGGCCCGGCCCGGCCGTGCCCGAAAGTTGGCCGTGATCGACGCCCTTGCCTCCGGGTTGGTTGGGGCCGTGGTCGCCGACGAGCCGCTGTGCGTACCCGCGTAGTTGGTCTGGCCCAACTGAGTGCATGCGGCCGACGAGCACCGGGCGGTAGCCGCCAGCACCCATGGCGTGGGCGAGGGTGGGGATGCCGGAGTCGAGGATGTGGGTGTTGGTCCAGACTTGGTTGTCGCAGGGGTAGCGGCCCGAGAGCATGGACATCCGCGAGGGCACACAAATCGGCGAGGGGCAATAGGTGTTGTCGAACACCACGCCGCGCTCGGCGAGGGCATCGAGGTGGGGGGTCTCGACTAAGGGATCGCCATAGCAGCCGGCCACGTAGGGGCTGTGTTGGTCGGAGTGGATGTAAAGCAGGTTGGGGCGGGGTGCTTGGCTCATAAGGGTCCTTGTCGGTTAAGCGGTGTGCGCGACAAGGTATATGGCTGGTGGGGGCTAGGCAAGTTTTCGCGCACTACTGTCCTAAAGTACCCGACAGTAAGGTCTTTCTTGGGATCGCGGGCATCCTGCCCGCCTGTGGGCCAGAGGCCCGCGATCTTAGGGCGATACTAAAAATGCCCACCCAAGTCTACGGTCGGGTACTTAGGTGCGTTTTTGGGTTGGCGAAGATGAAGCGGAAGGACTGCGAGCGCGTATTGGCCAAGCTGCATTGAGAAGTACTGAAAACGAGAGCGATGAGACGTGATGTCTGCAAGCCAGTTCGAGTTTCTCGGCTTTCCCCACCTCGCCGCGATAGGTGCGACGCTGGCCTTGCCGGTCCTCTTGACCATCGTCGTCAAGCGGCTCAATTCGGCCAAGGTGACTCAAGCCATCTGCGGCGCGTTCGCGGGCGTACTCCTGCTCAACGAAATCCTGCCTTGGGGCCATCGCTTGGCCATGGTCGGAGCGCACGAGTTTGTGCGGTGGTACCTGCCGTTGCACGTCTGTAGCATTACCATCTTCGCCGTCGCGGCCGCGCTCGTCTTCCGCTGGCAGACAGCGTATGAAATCGCCTATTTCTGGGGACTCGCCGGCGCGACCAACGCCGTCGTCACGCCGCAACTCATAGCTGACTATCCAGCGTATCGCTTCTTTCAGTATTTCATCGCGCACGGCGGCATCGTCGCCGGTGCGCTGTTCGCAACTTGGGGCCTCGGCATGCGACCGACGTCCAAGTCCGTCATCCGCGTCTTTGCGCTGCTCAACTTTTTGGCCCTTGTCGCGTTTGGCGTCAATTGGGTGCTGGGGAGCAATTATATGTTCCTCAGCCGGCCGCCCGTTACCCAATCGCCGTTTTTCTTTGCCCCGTGGCCGTGGTATATCCCAATCCTCGATGGCGTGGCGCTCGTTTTGTTTTACTTGCTACTCATACCTTTTAAGATCGGACGCTGGGCAGATAGCTCGTGAGTGTTTACCCATGAAGGCATCCTCCCCAAACAAGAGAGCAGCGCCTAAAAAATCCGAGCAGCAGGATCTCAAAGCGGATATCGGTACGCGCATAGTTGGGTTATTGGAAACGCCTCGGGTTCCCTTTTTTATCGTCGCGGCAACATTCCTCCTAGGGATCTGGACCTTCGACCCCAAACTTTCCTTGAGCGGCGATAACGCCGAGTTCATCACGCTAGCGCGCAGTCTGGCTCAAGGCGAGGGGCTTTCGCACATCAACTCGCCCGATCCGCAGCCAGCGACCAAGTACCCTTTTGGCTTTCCCCTGTTGCTGGCTCCTTTGGCATGGGCTTTTCCCGGCAATTGGGTGCCGATGAAGGTTGGGGTGTTGGTGCTCTTTTCACTGGGGATGGGGGTGCTCTACCAATTGGCCAAGGAGCGGGTGGGCGTCTTGCCCGGCCTAGCGGTGGTGGTGCTGAGCGTCGTGCTAGGCAAGAGCTATTTGACGCACGGACCAAGCGGCGTAGCCTACGGCCCGCTGCTTTTGCACTACGCACACCAAGTCATGTCCGAAGTGCCCTATCTGACCTTTTCGCTTTTGGCACTGTGGCTTGTCGAACGGGGCGTCGGGCGCGAGGGCCTCAAGGGAAATTGGTGGCTCGTCGGCGGGTTCGCCTGCACGCTATGGGCGTACTACATCCGCACGGTTGGGATCGCGCTAGGGGTAGCTGTGGTCGTCTATCTGTTGCTCCGGCGCGATTTCCGGCGGTGTTTACTCTTTAGCGGCGCGGCGTTTGTCTGCTGGCTGCCGTGGACCTTGCGCAATCAGGCGGTAGGTGGCGGCAGCGTCTATATCAAGCAGCTCTTCATGGTCAATCCCTATTACCCAGAGCGGGGGCTGCTCAACGTGGGTGGCTTTGTCGAGCGCTTTATCGGCCATGTACATCTC
Organism: Candidatus Latescibacterota bacterium; assembly: GCA_965200315.1. Classification (GTDB taxonomy): domain Bacteria; phylum Latescibacterota; class UBA2968; order UBA8231; family UBA8231. The sequence continues at coordinate 4,523,124 of OZ241362.1, read as the reverse complement.
TATTTGACGAAGGAATTGCCCTATACGCTAGTGCCTTTTTTTGACGGCACTGAGACGATTTTCCACCCCGCACCGTTGTTGCTAATCGCGCTCGTCGTTGCGGTGACGGTGCTCTGCATCAAGCGCGGCGAACACCTGCTGCTGCTGCTCTACGCGGCCTTTTTTATGGGTATTGTGTTGCTCTGGCCTTGGCCGGGGGATCGCTTTCTGGTGCCGATTGTGCCGGTGCTCGTGTTGTTGGGAGTCTGGGCTGTTTTGCAAATTCGCGCTAGACTGGCTAGGGGAAGTGTGGGCGGATTCGTGGTATGGGGCTGCTTTCTGGTATGCGTCATCGGCCAACTTGGAGGCGTCAAGCGCCTAGCCGATTACGCTGCCGCTGACTATCTTCCGCCTTGGCACCGCTACTACCAGGCCGGTCAATGGCTCAAAACCAATGCCGCGGAAGACGCCATCGTGCTGTGCCGCAAGGGTTACTGGATGTACATCGTCTCGGGTCGGCGCTGCGTCGGATTCCCCTTTGACGAGCCGGCCAAAGTGCTGGCCCATATGGAGCGCGAAAAGGTAGATTACGTCGTGTTGGAGAACCTCGGTTTTGCGCAGACTTGGCAGTACTTGTACCCGGCTATCGAGGAGTACGAGAGCCGCTTCCAAGTGGTGTGGCACGACCCGGTGGTGCCGACGTATGTGCTGCGTTTTCTCAAGCAATAGGTCATTTGCCCTTGCCGCCCGCTCGCGTCTTTTGAAATGCCTCGCCCGTTTTCTCCAATAAAGAAGGTGTCTGTGATTCGACGCTGATACCGCCGCCGCTTCGCCAACAGCAGCTCGTCGGTCCGCTATCAGGGAACAGCTACGGGAGCTTTTGTCTCATTTGCCAAACTTTTTGCGCGATCGACTACTGAGCAGCAACTCGGTGCATCGCTTTCTCTCCGACGCGCCATTAAAGCAGGCCCCACACTCAGGATCGCTGCGGGATCTGGTGCAAGCTGTCAACTTGGGCTATGTGTTCGTACATCCGTCTTATAGCGGTTACGCGCCGATCCGGCACTATTTGGAGGCCGGTTTGCCTCTGGAGCAATTTTACAAGTACGACGGCGTAATAGGCTACCGGGTAGTTAGTGACGCTGATTGACATACGGGTTTCTCATCGCTATTTTGGCCGGGTCTATCCCCTCGCTGTACGGCTGTACGCTGTGTTGTGGTTTTTCGGGTTATCTGCCAAATACAAGAGCCTTTTGATAACTAGGTAGAGCTTCTCCCATGAGGATGGACAACGGCCCGAGTCCTTCGGGGATCTCTGTCCATCCTTTTTTTCCGAGCGTATTCGAACATGACGAATGTACCACGGTGGCGGCACCGCATTTCCTTACCCGACGGTACAGTAACTCCGGGGGTACAGGACTCGCCGGCCCTGCTTAAGCGGTTGCAGCTACCTGAGGATCTTTCCGGCAAGACAGTGCTTGATATCGGCTGTTCAGATGGGTTCTATAGCTTTGAATGTGAGCGTCGGGGGGCTTCTCGTGTCCTAGCCGTGGACAATTACAGTTCGCCCTTGGTTGACTCGCCGTCCGGTTTTCACATGGCCCATACCTTGCTTAATTCAAAAGTGGAATTTCGCCAAGCAGACTTGTTCAGTTTGGATCCAGACGAGGATGGATGCTTTGATATCGTCCTGTTTCTGGGCGTTCTCTACCACTTGCGCCACCCCCTCCTTGGTATAGAGCGCATCGCAAGCTTGTGTCGCGAAAAGCTGATTTTGGAAACGCGTTTAGACTCCCCTTTTGGCTTGTGGGGGGGGCTCAAGCGCCGTCTGCTAGGCCCGGACAATCGCAGCCCTTCTATGCGCTTTTGCGAAGGGGCGCAAGTCAATGCCGATCCAACGACTTGGTGGACTCCCACGGCCCAATGTGTAAAGGCCATGTTGCGTTCTTGTGGTTTCTGCTCAGTCAAGCAAGTAGATAAACAGGGCTGGCGGGGTATATTCCACGGGGATAGCCCACGATGGAGCTCCGACGTGTTGGATTTGGTCCACTCCCTAGGAAGCCAACGGGTGGCTTTAGCCTACGAGAAAGAGACGGGCTGCTCTCTAGAGGGGAAAGAGGTGGTGGAGACTCTACGCAAGGTGTCCATCCCTCAGTTCGCTGCCATCAAACAACGAGCCTTTGAGCTAAACGGATAGCTTCTAATAGCTTCTAGCTATAAAAAGAGAGACAAAAGAGCTGTCGCGAAATAACAGGATGGTGGAAGGTCAGAGAAGCCGAATTGATTGCCCATTATACCCCTTCAATGGCAATGTCCGAGACGTCAGTGGAAACGAGTACCACGGCACCCTGTCTGGCCCCGAACCTACATGGGATCGCTTTGGCAACGAAGATAGTACTATTCTCTTCCACGGTACTGACCATCGCATTGACCTGCCGCACAAAGTGCTCGATGGCCGGCTGGATGTGACCATCGCCTTCTGGTTGAAAACCTCCAAGTCTGGGGATCAAACCATTGTCAGCGGCGCCAACCAACTCAACGACAACGAATATATTGTCTTTTTTTGAACGAAGGCCTGATCCGCTTCTATTCGCATGGGAGAGTGGGGAGAAATCAGGTCTGGTGCGACGTAGAAATCCAACCGATTGCCGACGGCACTTGGCACCACTTTGCCGTGATTCGCAATGCCTCGCGGGGCCATGCCGACTTTTTCATTGATGGCGAGGGGTATACCAAGCATTGTGGGCACTTGGCGTACGACACACTCAAGGTCGAGGCGGGAGGGCTCATTCTCGGTCAAGATCAGGATACGTTCGGTGGGGGGGGCGACGCGGGGCAGGTTCTCTCGGGTGCGTCGGACGACCTCAGAATATACGATGGAACATTGTCGGCCATTGAGGTGCAGGTCCTCATGCGTGAAAACAATCCAGACGATCCGGGTGCGGCCAAGGCGGTGACGTCGATCATCAGTGGCCTATATCCCAATTTCCTCAATCTCTTCAATGCCAGCACCCAGATCGCCTATCGCTTGGCCACCCCTGGCCCGGTGAGACTGGAGATCTACTAATGTTCTGGGACAGCCGATGCATACACTGGCAGATGAGTTCCAGGCCACCGGCTTTTATTAGGTCCACTGGGACGCCCGCGACCAGTGGGGGCCCAGTAGCGGCGGGCGTCTATCTCAGCCGTCTGCACTACTCCGGCGAAGTCCAGACCCGACGGTTGCTTTACCTCAAGTAGCTTGGAGCGTAGGTCGCGGTATAGGGGTCATTCATGCCCTATCGGCCTCTCGCTCTTGGGCTGCCTCCACTGTTTCCCGCAGCGTCTGCTCGATGTCGTATTCGCATTGCCATTGGGGATAGTGCGCTTGAAAAATCCGCGCTGCCGGCAATGCACAAGCTCACGGCAGCGGGGCGTCGTCGCGGACTAAGCCCTCGTCGCGGAGTTCGGCCCAAAACGAGGCGGGGATCTCCTGAGTAAGCAAGTTGAAATTCTCTTGTACGCGCTCGGGTTGCCGCGTCCCGGGGATGATGCAGGTGATGGCCGGATGGGCAAAGACGAATTGCGAGGCCGCCGCTCGCAGATCAACTTGGTGGCGAGCGGCCACAGCCTCTAGGGATTTGGCTCTAGCCGCAATTTCGGGCGGCGCTTCTCGGTAGTTGTAAGTCGCGCCCGGGTGCGCGCCTTTGGCCAAGATGCCGCTGTTGTACGTGCCGCCGGCCATGATGCCGATGTTCTTTTCCACGCACAGTGGCAAGAGTTCGTCGAGCGCGCCTTGGTCGAGTAAGCTGTAGCGTCCGGCGAGGAGGAAGCAGTCGAAATCGCCCTCGCGGGCAAAGCGGGCCAGCATTTCCCATTGGTTCATGCCCGCACTAACGGCGCGGATAATACCCTCGCTGCGCAGCGTGTCGAGCGCGGGGTACGCATTGTCGATGGCTTCCTGCCAGTGGTTGTCCGGGTCGTGGATGTGGAGAATGTCGATGCGCTCTATGCCTAGGCGTTTGAGGCTGTCTTCAAAGGAGCGCATAACGCCGTCGTAGCTGAAGTCGAACACGGGTTGGTACGGGGCCGAGTCCTTGAACGCACCCACCTGTTGGTCTTGTTCGGTTGGGACCAAGACGCGCCCCACTTTGGACGCGAGCACATAGCTGTCGCGCGGCACGCCTACGAGGGCCTGCCCGAGGCGGATTTCGCTTTTGCCCGACCCGTACAGCGGTGCGGTGTCTAAGAGGTTCAGGCCCAAAGACAGGGCGCGGTGTACGACGGCGACGGCTTGGTCGTCGGGTATGTCGCCGTATAGACCGCCGATAGAGGCGCAGCCCAAGCCGAGGCGGGTGACGCGCAGGCCGCCACTGCCGAGGGTAACTTTTTCGAGTGGATTCATGGCGTGATCCTCAGTAGTTAGTGGTTAGTGAGCAGTCCTCCCAACTCCCAGCCCCTACGGGCGCGGGGCCTGGCCACTAACATAGGCCAAACCACCCGGCGCAAAAAGCCCGCTCCCTTGGGATTTGCTTGACGCTCACAGGGGCATGCCGTACATTAAAAATCCTTTCCTTTATAAATTATCCCGAACTCATTGAATATAAAAGAGATGTATCAATTTAAGGCCAAGCTACTGGCGCTGCTAATGTTGGCTGGATGCGCCATCCCAGAGGAACCGCCGCAAGAAGAAGCGGCTCGCAGCGCGCAGCCCGTTTTGGCCGAGTGGCAGTGGGTTGATGGCGAGGTGCCTTGGGGTGCTTGGGACGAGTCTTTGTTCGCACGTGCTCAACGCGAGGACCATCCCATATTGGTGTATTTGGCTGCCCCAGGATGCGAGGGCCTGTTTCCCGCGCCGACGCCGGCGTTGCGCCAACTGGTCGCCGAGAAATTCGTCAGTGTGCGGGTCGATCCATTCAAGCGGCCGGACATCGCTCGGCGCTACGACAGCGGCGGTTGGCCGGCCTTGGTGGTGGCCCTGCCGGATGGGCGGATTTTCGCGCGGGCCGTGGATATTCCGCCAGCCAACGTCGAGTCTTATCTGCGCCGGTTGCGCACCACCTACGAAGAAAAGCGCGAAGTAATCGTCGCCAAGGTGCAGCGCACCACTGCCCGTCCCAAGGTTGAGAAACCTGTTGCAATAGATGGTGTTTACCGCGCGTGTGCGGCCGCTTTTGACTCGGCCCACGGCGGCTTCGGAGGCCCGACCAAGTTTCTCGAAATTTCGACGTTGCGCTTCCTGCTCACCTATGCCGAGGTGCGAGGCGCAGCGTCGGCGCGTCAGATGGCCTTGGCCAGCTTGGATGCAGTGCTCGCCTCGCCGCTCGGGGACAGCGGTGGTTTTCGCGCGTACTCATACACACCGGATTGGAGCGCACCTGCGAATGAGCGGGATGCCCTTGATCAGGCGGCCATGCTGCATCTGTTGCTGGAGGCTGGCCAGTCCCGCTACGCCGAGTCGGCCAGAGCGTTGCTCGGCTTTGTGGAGGATACACTCTTTGACAAAGCCGAAGGTGTGTTCCGCGGCCGCCAAGTCATGGCCGACACTTGGTGGACCGACCCCGCGCTCTACGCCGACCGCCAAGCGGCCCTGATACGAGCCTATCTTGCTGCAGCCGCTGCGCTAGGTGACGACCGCGCTGCTCAGGTGGCCCTGCAAGCTGGCGATGTGCTCCTCAACCGCTGCATCGACGGTCGTGGCCGGGTGCAGCACGTCTGTGGCTCAGACAGCGAAGGCAGCGCGGGTCTGCTCGTCGATCAAGCCTTGGTGGCATTGGCTCTATGGGAGTTGGGCGAGTGGAGCGGGGAGGAGCGCTTTGCCGCGGCTGCCGAGCAGGTTGTGCATTTTATCGAAAGATCGTACGACCACCCCGCTGATCTCAGCCCACTGCCGCACATTGGAGAGGCCCTCGCTCTCCAGCTCTACGGGCGACAGGGCCGTGCCGAGCGCGTGGGCGCCTTGGCCAGCAAGCCGCGCTTGTCGCCCGACCGAGCGCATAGCGCGTGGGCGCGGGCCGTGCTGCTGTACGGCCCACCGCTATGAGAATTTTGGTGACAGGTGCCACGGGCTTTTTGGGCCGTACTCTGCTCTCCTTGGCAGGGGAAGCCGAGTGGATGGGTTGCGGCCGCCGGCCCGCGGGCGCGGGCATTCCCTATTGCCAAGTCGACCTAGCCGACCGCAAGTCCGTAGCCACACTCGTCGCCGAACTAGCACCCGATTGGGTGATCAACGCCGCGGCCATGACTGATGTCGATGGCTGCGAAAAAGACGCGCGGGCCGCGCGGCAAGCCAACGTCGATATTCCCGAGAACCTGGCAGCGGCCTGCGAGGCGACCGGCGCAGGCTTGGTCCATATTTCCACGGATTACGTCTTCGACGGCAAGCGCGGCCCCTACGGCGAAAGAGATGCGACCCATCCGCTGTCTTGCTACGGCCAGCTCAAACTCGAAAGCGAGGGCATATTAAAGAAAATGGAGCGGGTGCTAGTCGTGCGGACCCTGTGGCTGTACGGCTATGTCCCGCAGGCCGGGTCTAACTTCCTCACTTGGGTGTTGCGGGGGCTGTCTAGCGGTCAGTCCCTGCGGGTCTTTGCCGATCAGTGGGGCAACCCGACCTATATCCGCGATTTGGCCCGCGCCTTGGTGGCCCTGTGCGGCCAAGAGGCGCGGGGCCTGTTGCACACCGGCGGAGCGACTTTTATGACGCGCTGGGAGATGGCGCGGGAGATAGCCTGTTTCTTTGGCATTGACGGCGCATTGATCGAACCTGTGCCGACCCGCGCAGCCGGGCTGCCAGCCGAGCGCCCCCTGCGCTCCGGTCTGCGTACCGACGCGCTGGAAGCCGCGCTCGGTCGCCGGCCCCTGAGCTTTGCCGAGGGACTGCAATGCCTCGTTGCGGACCCGCTTTTTCGCCGCGACTTTCCCCAATTTGCCCGCTAGCCTATCCTCATGGACCCCACACAGATTTCGCTGGTGACGCCCACGTACAATGAGCGGGAAAATCTGCCGCTTTTGGCCGAAGAAATCTTCGCGATCGTCGGCCAAGAGTCAGATATCGACTTGGAGCTTATCGTAGTAGATGACAACTCGCCCGACGGCACCGGCGAGGTGGCCGAATCGCTGGGGGCCCACTATCCCGTCGAGGTGGTACATCGGCCGGGCAAGCTCGGCTTGGGGTCGGCGGTGATGGCGGGTTTTGCGCAGTCGGTGCGACCATACCTCGGGGTGATAGACGCCGACTTGAGCCACGACCCGGCGATCCTGCCCAAGCTCGTACGCAGCCTGCGCGAATGCGATATTGCCATGGGTAGCCGCTTTGGGGAGACTAGTCGAGTCGAACGGTGGGCTTGGCACCGCAAGCTGATTTCGCAAGTCGGCGTGGGCACGGCCCGTCTGCTAACCGGGGTTGAGGACCCGCTGTCGGGTTATTTTTGTTTGCGCCGCCAAGTGATACAGGACTTAGTGCTCACGTCTTCGGGCTACAAAATTCTGCTCGAAATTTTGGTCAAGGGCCGCTATCGGCAGCATCGGTCCGTGCCTTTTATCTTTCGCAACCGCCAGTTCAGCACCAGCAAGCTGGACCTGCGCGAGTACCTACTCTTTGCCAAACAGATTCTCTACTTCAGCGGCTACAAGATCATGGGCCGCCACCGAGGGGCTAGATCGTGCGACTGAGCGTCGTCTTCCTCAACTATAATACCCGCGACCTGACCCGACAGGCCCTGAGTTCTGTGCTCTCAGCAGCCGAAGGGCTAGAAGTGGAGATATTCGTCGTTGACAATGCCTCGGCAGACGGCAGCGCTGACATGGTAGCCGAGGAGTTCCCGCAAGTGAAGCTGATCCGCAACGCGGCCAATGTGGGTTTTGCAGCCGGCAACAACGTAGCCCTGCGGCAGGTAGTCGGAGAATATGCGCTACTGATCAACACCGATACCATTGTGCGTCAGGATGCGCTGCACACGATGGTAGAGTTCTTGGACGCGCACCCGGAAGCCGGGGCCTGCGGGTGCAAAATCCTCGACCCGGACGGCACCTTGCAGCTCGACAGCCGCCGCGGCTTTCCCAAGCCATTGGCTGCCTTCTGCAAGATGTCGGGCCTGAGCCGCTTCTTTCCCAAGCACCCGCTCATCGCCCACTACCACATGACGTATCTCGATCCCGAGCAAACGGCTGAAGTCGAGGTGTTATCTGGATCGTGCATGATGGTGCGCAAAGCGGCCATGGACCAAATCGGCCTGCTCGACGAGGACTACTTCATGTACGGCGAGGACATCGACTGGTGCTATCGCTTCCACCAAGCCGGCTGGAAGATCTACTACGTGCCAACGACCTCAATCATTCACTTTCGCGGCGAGAGTGGCCGAGGGACGCCGCTAAAAATCCTCTATCGCAAGAGCCAAGCCATGTCGATTTTTGTCAACAAGCACATGGCGCGGCGCTATCGCTTCTTCCCGCTGTGGCTTTTGCAGGTGGGCATTGCGCTACACGGAACGTTCCGCCTCTTCGCCCGGGCGGGGCGCACCTTGGCTATGCCGCTGATCGACGCCGGCTTAGTGCTCTGTGGCTTGAAGCTGGGATTAGCGGTGCGCTACCACCAAGAGTTGATGCCTTTTATCTACCGCATTGAGCAAGTCGGCAATCTCTTCGGCCTCGACGTCCAGCCGACGCGCTGGCTGGTGCCGCCTCCGTATTCGGATTTGCAATGGGCTGCTGTGTACGGTGCTTCGACCTTGGTTTGGCTGTTGGCGTTTTACGCGTCGGGCCTGTACGACCGCCGTCGCTACTCGGTGGCGTGGTCGGTAGTGGGGGTGACGCTGGGGTTTGCCTGCATCGCAATGCTGGTGTTCTTCTTTAAGGCTTACAATTTCTCACGGCTAGCTGTGGTCGCGGCTTGGTTTTGCAACTTGCTGTTAATCGCCGGTTGGCGCTTCGTCGTGCGTTGGTTTTTGCACCAGCGCGGCCGCGAAGGCCGATTGCGCACCCTGCTGGTGGGAACGGATGCGGTTGCCGTGCATTTCGTCGATCAGCTAGAGAGCACGGGTATGGTCCACTGCGATCTAATCGGCGTGGTGGGAGATGGTTCCCAACAGCGGGGCTGCCCGCTGGCTGGTCGCCCGGTGGTCGGCCACGTTGGCCAACTGGAGGCATTGGTGAACGACTTTGCCATTGATCACCTCGTGTTCACTCCGAGTGCCATGGCGTCGTTCTTGGAGCAGCCAGTGCAGTCGCGGGGCGCGCGGGATTTGCGCGTTAGCATGGTGCCGGTCGCTTTTGCCGAGATGGTTGCCGATCGCGGCGCGCACGACTCCGCGCCGCTACCCCTCGTGGAAATTAGGACGGGCAGTTGAGTGGGGCAGTGTTGATTTTTTACCTTTATTTACGTATTGTGAACGCGAGCATACGCTGGGAGAATAACCATGTCTGAGAGGCGTTTGGCAGGCGGTCGGGAGATCGTGCTGCCGATGAGTAAAGCAGTAGAAATTAGTTTTCGCAGTCTGAAAATTCGCTTTGGCCGCTCGCTGATCACCACCAGCGGCGTGATTCTGGCCATCGCCTTTTTAATGTCGGTGTGGAGCAACAACGAAATCATCAGCAGCCTGCGGGACGCAGACAAAAGCGAGATCAACTTGCTGTTGCAAAAAAACGGCATTGAGACCGGCGTCACGGAGGCCGGCGACGCTTCCGCAGAGGCCAAGGCCCGCATGCAGGAAGAGCAATCCAAGCAGGCTTGGCTTATCAGTCTCTCGCTGTTGGTCTGCGTCGTTGGCATTGCCAACGCCATGTTGATGTCGGTGACCGAGCGGTTCCGCGAGATCGGCACCATGAAGTGCCTCGGGGCCTTGGACACCTTTATCGTCAAGCTCTTCCTGCTCGAATCGACCTTTCAGGGGTTGGCCGGAACTTCGGCGGGGATCGTCATTGGCTTTGCGCTGACGCTGGGGTTGGCTCTGCTCGATTACGGCGGTTACACGTTCACCTATTTTCCACTGGGCGGCATCGCCGAATCGGCCGGTTACGCCTTGGTGGTGGGAACTTTGCTTTCGCTAGTCGGTGCCATGTTGCCAGCATACCGCGCGGCCAAGATGGAGCCGGTCGAAGCCATGCGCTCCGACACTTGATTCTTTAGAGGAGATCTGAAATGACCGAAACCGCCCCGAGCGAGGTTGCTGTCCAAGAAGCGGAAAAACGCACGGTAGTACGGACCCAACAGGTAAAGAAAACGTACGTGATGGGCGAGATTGAGGTTCACGCCCTGCGCGGCGTCGATATGGAGATCTACACTGGCGAGTACCTGTCGATCATGGGGCCTTCAGGCTCGGGCAAGAGCACCTTCTTCAACATGGTCGGTGGTCTCGATAAGCCCTCGGAGGGCAAGGTGTACATCGACGAGGTGGATGTCGCCCAGCTCGATGCGTATGAGCTAGCTTGGCTGCGCTGCCGCAAGATCGGCTATATCTTCCAGTCTTTTAACTTGATCCCGGTGATGACCGCGCTCGAAAACGTCACCTTGCCGATGGTATTTGCCGGCCTGACCAGCGACGAAGCCCGCGACAAGGGCATGGAGCTGTTGGTCAAGGTGGGTCTTGGCGAGCGGTACTCTCACAAGCCCTACGAACTGTCGGGTGGCCAGCAGCAGCGCGTGGCTGTCGCCCGCGCCCTAGCCAACGACCCAGCCGTCGTCCTCGCCGACGAGCCGACCGGGAACCTAGACCTACGCACGGGCACTGAAATCATCGAATTGCTCAAAGAAATGAACGAGAATTCCGGTGTGACCGTCATCTCGGCGACCCACGACCACAAGATGCTCAGCGTCTCCGACCGCGTGGTGTGGGTCAAAGATGGCCAAGTCGATCACGTCCGCAAACGCGAAGATCTAGATATCGAAGTAACGCACGTAGAAGGCGAATAGTGCTGCCGACCTACCCGGCCGCCTTCTGGGTTTGCGCGGTCGGGGCCGTGTTGTTGATGGGGGTGGCCAAGGCCGGCTTTGGCGGCGGCATCGGGATTTTGGCCACCCCGCTTTTGGCGCTGACGGTTTCGGTGGCGGATGCGGCGGCCCTGTTGCTGCCGCTGTTGATCGCCTGCGATGTGTTCGCCGTCCGGCACTACCGCCGTACCTTCGACAAAATGAGCGTCCAACGGCTTCTGCCCGGTTCCGTCTTGGGGATCGGCGCAGGGGCCTTTTTTTTTAGGTACTTCAGTCAACACGAGCGCGTTCTAGAGGTGGGCCTGGGCTGCTTGGCCTTGCTGTTTGTCGCTTTCCAGTTTGGGCGGGCGGCGATTGTCGGGGCCGTGCGCAAGCAGCGCCCGGGGCCGCTCACCGGCGTGCTGATGGGGGCAGCCTCGGGTTTTACCTCGACAATTGCTCACGCCGGGGCACCGCCGGTGGTCATCTACCTGCTGCCACAGCAGCTACCGCGCCACGTGTTCGTCGGCACCACGGTCATCTTCTTTGCCATGCTCAACTTGCTCAAACTGCCGCCCTATTGGGGCTTGGGTCTTTTTCACGCCGACATTTTTAAGACGACGTTGCTGTTGGCTCCGCTGGCGTACGCTGGGGTGCGGTTGGGCGTGTTTTTGCTTCAGCGATTTAGCGACGTGTGGTTTAATAGGGTCGTGTATGGGATGTTGCTGGCAACGGCGCTACAGTTGATTACCGGAGATAATCTACTGGGGGGGATGGTCCGTGGGGGCTAGGGGCTGTTTTTGGCCGAATTGACTGCTGCATTACCAGCAGTTTTCGAGGGCGAGACGCCCTCGATCCCAGCGAAATTGAGGAATTGTCTATTGGGCTTACTAAGGGAAACAAAAAATGACAAAGACAAAGCGCGTCGTACAGAAAGCACCCAAAAAGGGAAAGATAAAGATATCCACAATTAAAAAGGCGGTTGCCAGTGTCAAGAAAGCTAGGTCGCAACCTCGCAAGGATAGGTACGCTTAATGAACGATAGACCTTATTCCCGCCGCACTTTCCTCAAGCTCTCGACCGCGGCCGCCGCCGGCCTTTCCATAAATGCCGCTCCGAACCATCGCGACATGCCCCACCGAATTTTGGGCCGCACCGGCGAATCCGTTTCTCTGCTCGGCTTGGGCGGCGCGCATCTGGCCGATCACGGCAACATGGAGGAGAAGGCGGCCATCGCCTTGATGCACGCGGCCATCGACGAGGGGATTAATTTCTTCGACAATGCTTGGGGTTATTCCAATGGTGCGAGCGAGATACGCATGGGCAAGGCGCTGCGCGGCGGTTATCGCGACCGCGTATTTCTAATGACTAAGGACGCGAGCCGCCACCCTAAGCGGGCGATTGCCCACCTCGAAGAGAGCTTGCGCCGACTGCAAACCGACGTGATCGATCTATGGCAGTTTCACAGCATCAGACAGCCCGACGATCCAGAGCGGATCTACGAACAGGGCCTGCTAGAGGCCGCGCTCAAAGCCAAAGAGGAGGGCAAAATTCGCTACATTGGCTTTACCGGCCATACCTTGCCCTCCCTGCACTTGGAGATGATCGAGCGCGGCTTTGCTTGGGATGCCACGCAAATGCCGATCAACGTGTTCGACCCGCACTACCTCAGCTTTGTCAAGCAGGTGCTGCCGCTCGCAGTGGAAAAAAATATCGGGGTCATCGCCATGAAGACCTTGGGAGGGTCGCCCGAAGCGATCCTCGCAACGGGTGTGGCGACGGCGGCAGAGTGCTTGCGCTACGCCATGAGCCTGCCGGTGGCTACTGTGTGTTCCGGGATGGATTCGCTGGAAAAGCTGCGGCAGAATGCGGACCTTGCCCGGCAGTTGGCGCCCTTGGCTGACGACGAGCGGCTCGCGCTGTTGGAGCGGACGCAAGCGCTGGGGATGCAGGGCACACACGAGTCGTACAAAGCTCGCCAGCCCTGATCGCCGTGCGCTATATCTTTCTTTTTTTTCTCTTTGTGGTGCCCCTGTGGGGGCAAGACCTCGACGTTGCGCCAGTCAAACCCGTCGGCCCTCCCAATATAGAAAGCGCACTGTGGGAACTAGCCAGACCCTCAGCGGCCAAGACAACTCCTGAGGCAGACAGCTCAGATGTGGTCGTCATTTTGGTGCCCGCGGCGGGCGTGGCGGCCACCATTGACACTACGACGTTAGTCGCCCTTGGCGTTGAAATTTTGGCCCAGTCCAAGAGCCTGATGCGCGTGTCGGTCCCGGCCGCAGCGCTGCGAGCGGTGTCTGAGTTGCCAAGCGTGGCCTTTGTCCGCAGGCCACGCCGTCCGCACGCGCAACAGACCCTTAGCGAAGGCTTAGCGCTCATCCACGCTCTTGAAAATCACGCTGCTGGCGCGAAGGGCCAAGGGGTCAAGGTCGCGATTATCGACGGTGGATTTAAGGGGGCTGACAAATTGAACGAAGACATGCCGGTGGGTTGGTGGCAGCGCGACTATACGGGCACGGGGATATACGCTGGTACGGACGCCCACGGCACGGCGTGTGCCGAGATCATCCACGACGTGGCCCCAGAAGCCGAACTCTATCTGTATAAGGTTGCGGATATAGTGGATATGGAGAATGCCAAAGACCGCTGCATACAAAACGGAGTGGCCATCGTAAACTACTCGGCGACTTGGGTGGGCGAGGGCTTTGGGGACGGGCGCGGGATCATCTGCGACATTGTAAATGACGCGGCTGACAATGGCATTCTCTGGGTCAACGCCGCCGGCAACTACGCCCAAAAGCACTACGCGGGTTTTTGGCATGATAGCGATGACGACAATCGGCACAATTTTGCCGCTGGCGACGACGCGGTGAATTTTGCCGCCAAAATCGGCGACGCCATAAGGGTGACGCTAACTTGGGACGATTGGCCCACCACCACTCAGGATTACGATCTATATCTCTACCATCAAGACGCGTTTGGCAACATCAAAGAAGTTGATAAAAGCACGGATGTGCAGGGGAACGGCGCCCCAGTGGAGTTTATCGAATACTTTGCCGGGCGAGCGGGCACTTATGGCATTTCCGTGGTCCGCGTCGGCGAGGCCGCGCCCAAGAAGCTGCGAGTGTGGTCTTGGCACCACGACATCGAATATCCGGTTCCGACTAGCAGCTTGGGGATTCCATCGGACGCGCGTGGTGCGCTGAGCGTTGGGGCGATTCACCGCGACCAGTGGGACTTGGGAACAGTGGCAAGCTACAGCTCGCGCGGCCCCACCGCGGATGGCCGCATCAAGCCCGACCTCGTCGCGCCTTCGGGCGTGACAACGGCTTCTTACGGTGCATGGAGGTTGTTTGGGGGAACCTCGGCTGCAACTCCCCACGTGGCTGGTGCCGCCGCCCTGCTCAAATCGGCCAACCCGTCGCTCTCGCGCGACGGTCTGTGGCAGGCGCTCGTCGAGGCCGCTGTTGACTTGGGCCCCCCGGGCAAAGACAACAGCACGGGATACGGCAAGCTCGTGCTGTCAGTCTCAGTGCCGCAAATTGCGGATGTCTCGCCGCGTCGCATTCAATACGGCCAAACAGCTACTATCGTCGGCCAAGGTTTCGGCGCAGATAGAGGGACGAGCAAAGTGGTCTTTTTCGCGGACAAGGAGCCGAGCGATTCCGCCTATCTCGCTTGGAGCGACGCGCAAATCCAAGTGCTCGTACCGACCGGTGCTCGCACCGGCAAGGTGCAGGTGATAACTGGCGTCGGCCGCGACAGCGCGCAGGTGGTCGTCTCGTCGCCTTACATTGAGGTGATTACCAATCACACGCGCACAGATGCGGGGGCCAAGACCGACGATCTCATCCAAATTGACGGAGACAATTTCGGCCTCTCGCGGGCCAACAGTTCCGCGTGGATTGATTCGGTCGCGGTGTCTTCGTTTGCGACTTGGTCGGACAAGGCGATACGATTTCGCGTACCGCTCAACGCGCCTTCGGGCAACGTAACCGTTACGACGGCTGAAGCCACCAGCAATGCCGTCCACTTGGAAATCGCCAGTCCGTATCTGGCGCAACTTTCGCCACCGCAAGTACAGGCTGGCGAGAACCTAACGCTGATCGGCGGCAACTTTGGCCCCGAGCGCGGCACGGGGTACGTGTTGTTTAATCCCAGTGTACAAGCCGAGGCCGACGATTATGCGGTTTGGTCTAGTGGCATCATCGTCGTCCGAGTTCCGCCGGAGGCTCGCAGCGGCGCGGTGCAGATTTTTACGGCCGATGGGGCCACCGGGTCTATACCAGTCGAGATTGGCAGCGAATGGCTAGAGCCGCTGCCGAGCACTGGAATTTTTGGCTATAGTCCGCCGGCGGTCACCGAGCATCCACGCAGCGTCAAGTTCGTTTTCGACGGAGGCGGCCACAATGTCGTGCTGCTGTATTCGATCAGGGAAACAAGCGATGGCGAAGTCGTCCCTTTGCTCAACGAACAGCCATACGCCGCGCTGCCAGCCAGCGAGGATTGGACGACGTGGCATCTCGTCCTCTACGCCGCCCAGCAGCACTCCGGTCAAAACGTCATCGAGTTTCGCAATATCATCAACCAAGACCGTGCGGCCTCTTTTGTCCGCTGGCAGTTGAAGGACGTGAAGTTGTGGAAGCCTTTTAATGCCAAGCTGGCGGCCGGGCCACGGCTCCTGTCCGAGTTACCGGATGGCCTAGGCAATCCCTTTCCCACGCCCTTCAACGCAGAAGTGACCATTCCCTTTGCCTTGGCCGAGGCTGGTCCGGTGCGGCTTGCCGTCTATAACTTGATGGGCCAGCAGGTTCGCGTGTTGGCCGATGGCTGGGTGGATGCGGGGGTGCATCGGGTGCGTTGGGATGGCCGCACGGAGGCGGGTGTGGAGGTGGCTTCTGGGGTCTATTGGGCCGTGCTGCAAGCTGGCGCTGCGGTTCAAACGGCTAAGTTGGCGTTGATTCGCTGAGGGCGGACGTACCATCCGTCAGTAACTTCAGAAGAGCGGCCCCTGTAATCGCAAGGCGAAACGATATGTCCGTATCAAAACCTCGGTACAGCAAAGAGGAGTTCGCCCGCCGCGGCGATGAGATTTATGACCGAGATATAAGCCCCCATGTTGAACCTGACGACGAAGGTAAGTTCGTGATCATCGACATCGAGACGGGGGATTATGAAATTGATCAGGACGAACTAGCTGCATCCGACCGGCTTCTTGCCCGCAGACTCGATGCACAAATGTGGACAAGACGCGTCGGATCCCGGTATGCCCGCCGCTTTGGACCGTGCGAACGGGGGGGAGGCGCATGATAACCGGCCATGTTACTGCATACCGCGAAGCCATCATCTCTCTGAATGTGAGGGGACCCCAAAACCGGAGGTGCTCAATCGATGCGGTTGTCGATACAGGTTTCAACGGTTTCCTGACGCTTCCGGCATCCCTCATTCAGGAGTTGGGTCTTGTCTGGTGCCGGCGGGGGCGGGCTATGCTAGCCGATGGCCGAGACAGCCTTTTCGATATCTACGAGGCCACTGTCACATGGAATAGCAGGCCGAGACGGATTGCTGTGGACGAGGCAGACTGTGCTCCTCTTGTTGGCATGTCTCTGCTTTACGGCTGTGAGTTGATCGTTCAAGTCGTAGACGGAGGCCGGGTGGTTATATGCCCTCTGCCGTAGCGGCATTGATTCGCCAACAGCTTGACAGGTACTAGCGGCCCCTTTACTTTTTGCCCGTTATGAAATTTTCGCCTCACATTCGTCGCTGGTGGCGCGCTTGGTATCCCCCGAGCCGGGAGAGAGGTGCGTCCATCCGCTAGACTGCGACGAGATTTTTCAATCCAACGCGGATGCCCTCGGGTGTCCGCGTTTTTTTGTTCTTGGAGAACGCCATGACCATTCACACGGAAACTTTTCGCACGGCTGGCGGCGTCGAAGTCAAGCGCCAAACCGAGGAATTACCCATAGAAAGGCCGCTAACGTCTCTGCTCGAACGGCTCAATACTCACCGAGGTGCGGTCTTTGCCAGCGGCTACGAGTATCCAGGGCGGTACAGTCGCTGGGACATCGGCTTCGTCGATCCGCCGCTGGAACTGGTGGCGCGTCAGCGCGCCTTTGCCTTGCGGGCACTCAACGCCCGCGGCGAGATGCTGCTGGATATCTTTCGCGGGAGCCTTGCCCAGCACGAACATGTGATTGAGTTGAAGCGAACCGAGGGGCAGCTCAAAGGCGCGGTGGCACCCATGCCCGAGTACTTCCCCGAAGAGGAGCGTTCCAAGCAGCCGACGATCTTCAGCGTCCTGCGCGCCCTAATGGCGCAGATGCGAGCTGAGGGCGAAAACCACTTGGGGTTTTACGGGGCACTGGGCTACGACTTGGTACTCCAGTTTGAGCCGCTCCAACTGTGCCACCCGCGCCGCGAAGACCGGCCCGATCTGCACCTCTTTTTGCCAGACGAATTGGTCGTCGTCGATCACCGCAAGGAGCAGGCGCGGCGCTACCACTATGAATTTGCCGCTAACGGGGCTTCAACCGAGGGCTTGGCGCGCTGCACGGACGCCGTGCCTTATGTGCGCGGCGCAGCGACCGAGATCACGTGCGACCACGCCCCTGGGGAATACGCCGACAAAGTGCGCGAGGTCATCGCCGGGACCGAGCGCGGCGACTTCTTTGAAGTGACCCCGAGCCAAGTGCTCAGCGCGGGCTATGTCGGCAGCCCGCACACCCTCTTTGAGAATATTCGCCGCACTAG
Source organism: Candidatus Latescibacterota bacterium (assembly GCA_965200315.1). GTDB lineage: Bacteria > Latescibacterota > UBA2968 > UBA8231 > UBA8231. The sequence continues at coordinate 4,505,507 of OZ241362.1, read as the reverse complement.
TCCCAGCCCCTATGAGTTTTTCATCAACCTCGGCGACGAGTATCTGATCGGTGCTTCGCCCGAGATGTTCGTGCGGGTCAACGGGTCATTCGTCGAGACCAGTCCGATTGCCGGGACCATTGGCCGCGGCAAAACCGTGATGGAGGACGCCGAGCAAATCCGCGACTTGCTCAACTCAAAAAAGGACGAAGCCGAGTTGAACATGTGTACGGACGTCGACCGCAACGACAAAGCGCGGGTTTGCAAGGAAGGATCGGTGCGAGTGGTCGGGCGGCGGATGATCGAAAAGTACTCCAAGGTCTTTCACACCGTAGACCAAGTCGTCGGCGAGCTGAAGGACGACTGCGATGGATTCGACGCCCTGCTTTCGCATCTATGGGCGGTAACACTTACCGGCGCACCCAAGCCAGCGGCCATGCAGAAAATTGAGGAACTGGAAAACTCGGCGCGGCGCTGGTACGGCGGCTGCATTGGCATGCTGCTCTTTAGCGGCGAGATAAACACCGGAATCACCATTCGCACCGTACACTTGGAGGACGGCATGGCCCAAGTGCGGGCCGGGGCGACCCTCCTCTGCGACTCGGACCCGGACGCCGAGGAGCGCGAAACGCGGGCCAAGGCCGAGACCTTTATCAACGCGGTGATCGGCGCGAACGATGCCGCGAAGAAGAGTGTGCAAATCGCGGCTTCCGGGCAGGGCAAGCGGGTGCTCTTTGTCGATAACCGCGACTCTTTCGTCCACATGCTCGGCGATTACGTGCGGCAGACGGGAGCCGAAGTGGTGACCGTGCGCGCTGCGAGAGCGCGCGACGGCAGTGGTGTGCGGGGCCTGCGCGACCCCCAGCGCGTCTTCGCCGAGTTTGATCCCGATCTGGTCTTTATCTCGCCGGGGCCCGGTATGCCCGAGGAATTCGGCGTACCGGAGTTGGTCGACGAGTGCGTCCGACGTACGCTGCCGGTTTTCGGCGTGTGCCTCGGCTTGCAGGGCATCGTCGAGGCGCTCGGTGGCGAGTTAGGGGTGCTTTCCTACCCGATGCACGGCAAGAAATCGACGATCCACTGCACGCCGGAAGGGATTTTCGCTGGGTTTCCCACGGAGTTTGTCGCCGGGCGCTATCACTCGCTCTATGCCGTGCCGGAGAAGTTGCCCGAGTGCTTGCGGGTGTTAGCGCAGACCGACGAGGTCATCATGGCTGTGGAACACCGCGAATTACCAGTGGCGGCCGTGCAGTTTCACCCGGAGTCGATCTTGACGCTCAAGGACGATTTAGGCTTGCGGCTGATTGCCCAAGTAATAGGGAAACTAGCGCGCTGAAGCCATGCTGCTGATACTTGATAACTACGACTCCTTTACCTACAATTTGGTGCATTATTTAGAGGAATTAGGGGCGGCGACCAAGGTCTTGCACAACGACGAATTGACGGTCGCCGCAGCGGTGGCACTCGCGCCCGAGCGCGTCGTTATATCGCCTGGTCCCGGTGGCCCAGCGCAAGCTGGAATTTCGTGCGCACTCGTCGAGCAGTTGGCCGGTGTGGTTCCCATTTTAGGCGTGTGCTTAGGGCACCAAGTCATCGCCCAAGTTTGCGGCGGGCGCGTCCTGCGGGCCAGCGAGATTGTCCACGGCCGTGCGACGGCCGTGCAACACGACGGCCGCACCCTGTTCGCCGGCCTGCAAAACCCCTTCGCGGCCACTCGCTATCACTCGCTGGCTGTCGAGCGAGCGAGTTTACCCGAATGCCTCGAAGTATCGGCGGAAAGCGACGATGGGACCATTATGGGGCTTCGGCACCGGCGCTGGCCCCTCGAAGGGGTGCAGTTCCACCCGGAATCGATTCTGACGATAGAAGGCAAACAACTGCTGGCCAATTTTCTTCGCATATAGGGGAGCGAGCATGATACAAGAAGCTATAAAAGACCTGATCGCCGGAGCGGATTTGAGTCGCGCCGCGGCGCGGGCGGCCATGGAGCAGATCATGAGCGGCCAAGCCACCGACGCGCAGATCGGCGCGTTTCTCGTCGCCCTGCGGATCAAGGGCGAGACCATCGACGAGATCGCCGGCTGCGCCGAAGTCATGCGCGAGAAAGCCACGCCCATAGCGACGGTGCGCCCCGATCTCATCGATACCTGTGGCACCGGCGGCGATGCCTCGGGCACCTTCAACATTTCTACTGCGGTAGCCTTTGTCGCCTGCGGCGCGGGCCTAGCGGTGGCCAAGCACGGCAACCGATCCATATCGAGCCAGTGCGGCTCGGCGGACGTGCTCGGCGAGCTCGGCGTCAACGTCGCAGCCACGCCGGAAAAGGTCGGCGAGTGCATCGACGAAGTCGGCATCGGCTTCCTCTTTGCGGTGGCCTTGCACGGGGCGATGAAACACGCCATTGGCCCGCGCCGGGAGTTGGCCACTCGCACGGTTTTTAACGCCTTGGGGCCGCTGACCAATCCGGCCGGAGCCCAAAGGCAATTGCTCGGGGTGTACGATGGCGCGTTGACCGAGGTGCTCGCCGGGGTGCTGCGCGAGTTGGGATCGGCGCGGGCCTTGGTGGTACACGGCGCGGACGGGCTAGACGAGATCACCCTGACCGGGCCGACGCAGGTCAGCGAGCTTAGAGACGGACAAATCAATACGCGCCAGCTCCACCCAGAGGATTTTGGTTTGCAGACAGTCTCAGCCTGGGCCCTCAAAGGCGGCGACGCGGCCTACAATGCGCGCATCCTGCGCGAGGTACTCGACGGCGAGGAGGGGCCACAGCGCGATGTAGTGTTGCTCAACGCGGCCGCGGCCATAGTCGTTGGCGGGCTGGCCGAGGATATAACCGCTGGTCTCGAAGTAGCCCAAGAATCCATAGACTCGGGCCAGGCGCGCCAAGCCCTAGAGCGGCTGGTCGAGGTAAGCAACTCCTGACGATGGCGGATATCCTAAGCCAAATAGCCGCGTACAAGCGCGAGTTCGTCGCCGACCGCCAGCGTCAGCGCAGTTTGGCCGATGTGCGGTCACAGGCGCGCGATACGTCCTCGCCGGCCGATTTTATAGGGGCGCTAACTGCGGACGAGATTGCGTTGATCGCCGAGGTAAAAAAAGCCTCGCCGTCCAAAGGTGTCATCCGTGCCGACTTCGACCCCGAGTGGATCGCCGATGCGTATGCCGCTCATGGTGCGCGCTGTCTTTCGGTATTGACGGACGAGGCGTATTTTCAGGGATGCGATGCGTATGTGCAGATGGCCAAAGAGGTTGCGGGCTTGCCAGTGTTGCGCAAGGACTTCACTATCGACGAGTACCAGCTCTACGAAGCCCGCGTCATCGGTGCTGACGCCGTTTTGCTGATCGTGGCGCTAATGGACTCCAGCCAGCTCGACGACTATCTTGGCCTCGCCAGCGAGTTGGAATTAGACGCGCTCGTTGAAGTCCACGATGGAGCGGAACTGACGCGGGCCAAAGCGGCCGGTGCCCGGCTCATCGGCGTCAACAACCGCGATCTGCGGACCTTCGAGACGACCTTGGAGACGACTTTCGCGCTTCTGGAGCAGATGCCGGAGGGGGCTGTCGTGGTCAGCGAGAGCGGAATTGAACATCGCCGCGATGTCGAGCGGCTCGCCGGCGCCGGCGTCGATGCGATCTTGGTCGGCGAATCCCTGATGCGCGAAGCCGATATCGGGGCTAAAGTGAGGGAGCTATTGGGCACGTGAAAAAACGAGTGTTTTCGGGCATTCAGCCTTCGGGCCACATCCACATCGGCAACTACATCGGGGCCGTCCGCAACTGGCTGGCCAACCTAGCGGACCGCGACAACATCTTCTGCGTGGTCGATCAGCACGCGATCACCGGGCCCTACGACCCGCAGGCTTTGCGCTGCGGTACGCGCGAGGCCGTGGCCCTGTACATCGCCTGCGGCCTCGATCCGCAAAAGTGTCGCCTCTTCGTGCAGTCGCACATCCCGGAGCACACTGAGTTGGCTTGGCTGTTGACCTGCATCACGCCGATGGGCTGGCTAGAGCGGATGACCCAGTTCAAGGATCGGGTGGGGGCGCGGCGCGAGCGCGTCGGCACCGGACTGTTCGTCTATCCAGCGTTGATGGCGGCCGATATTTTGCTCTATCAGGCGCACGAGGTGCCGGTCGGCGACGACCAAAAACAGCACGTGGAACTGACCCGCGACATCGCCGAGCGGTTCAATCGCCAGTTCGGCGAGGTGTTCACCGTGCCCGAGCCAGTCATTCCGCAAGTTGGGGCGCGGATCATGGGGCTCGACGATCCGACCGCGAAAATGTCTAAATCCGCCGAGGGCCAGTACCACAGCATCGGTTTGCTCGATGACCCAGCCACTGTCCGCAAGACGATCATGCGGGCGGTGACGGATTCGCAGCGCGACATTGTCCTCGACCCGCAGCGCCCCGGGCTGTACAACCTCCTGACCATCTATCAGGCGTTGACCGGCCTAGAGAACGACGAGATTGAGGCGCATTTTGCCGGCAAAGGGTACGGCGACTTAAAAAAGGAACTGGCCGCAGTGGTCCTCGCCGAGATCGAACCGATTCAAGCTCGCTATCGGAAGTTGACCGCGGATCCCGCGTACATTGACGGGGTGCTCGCCGAGAGCGTCGAGGAGCTGCGCCCGATCGTCGACGCGACAATGGATGCGGTCCGCCGAGCCATGGGACATCGGTAAGGGGCAACTATGGACCTGAGTGACTGGCGCGAACGCATAGATGGCATCGACCAGCAACTGATCGATCTGCTCAACGAGCGCATACAGTGCGCGCAAGAGATCGGGCGAATCAAAAAGGCCGCGGGAAAACCAATACGCGATGCCGAACGCGAGCGCATCGTGCTCGCCAAGATCAAGGCCTACAACCAAGGGCCGATGAAGGACGAGGCCCTAGAGATGCTCTACCGGCTGCTCATCGAACTCACCACCAACTTTGAACGCGAGGAGACCTAGCCTTCTTCCGGCGGGCCGTCATCGTCGGCGTGGGCCTGATTGGCGGCTCAATAGGCTTGGCACTCCAGCGCACCGGCTTTGGCGGGCGGCTTGTGGGCGTAAGCCGCCCCGCAACCATCGCCCGCGCGCTGGAGTTGGGCGTGATCGACGAGGGTTGGGGCTACGACGAGCTGGAGTGCGCACTCAAAGGCGCCGACTTGGTCTTTATCTGCACCCCGATCAAGCGGATTCTCACGCTGATTGCAGAGGTGGGGCGGCTCGCCGAGCCGGGGACGCTGGTTACCGATGTGGGGAGCACCAAGCGGCGCATTGTCGCGGCGGCCCAAGCTCATTTCAGCGACGAGATGTACTTTGTCGGCGGCCACCCAATGGCTGGCTCTGAAAAGGCGGGCGTGGCCGCGGCCGATCCGTTCCTCTTCCAGAATGCGATCTACATTTTGGTCCCCGACCAGAAGGTGCCGGCCGAGTGCTACCAAGCATTGACTGCGCTCTTGAGTCAGGTTGGGGCACGGGTTATGGAACTGGACGCTGGGGCACACGACCGGGCGGTCGCCGCTATCAGCCACCTGCCGCAGATGCTGGCGACCTCGCTGGTGAGTATGGTCGGGCGGCTGAATGCCGAGCGGGACCACTTCCTGCCGCTCGCTGCTGGCGGTTTCCGCGATTTGACGCGGATTGCTTCCAGCCCGTTCGCGCCGGTGTGGGAGGATATCTGCGCGACCAATGCCGACGAGATTCGTGCGATGATCGACCGCTACAGCACCGCGCTCGCGGAAGTGAGGGAGCGGCTGGAGGCCGAGGAGCTAAAGGCGGATTTCGATTTTGCCAATGAAATTCGGGGGTCCATCCCGCGGGATTCAAAAGGGTTTATTCACGCACTGCACGAGATCTTGGTGCTAGCCGAGGACCGACCAGGCGTCATCGCCGAGATTGGGCAGGCACTGGGGACGCAAGGGGTGAACATCAACGATATTGAGGTGATGAAGGTGCGCGAGGGCGAGGGAGGGACGCTGCGGTTGGGGTTTGACAGCGCGGAGAGCGCGGAAAATGCGCTGGGAATTTTGGCTCGGCTCGGGTATGTGGTGCGGAGGCCCTAGTCGATGGCAGCAATCGTAAGTCCAGCCAAGAAAATCGCCGGGCAAGTCTCAGTGCCCGGAGAGCGGGAGCCAGCCGAGCGTACGCTCGTGTTGGCCGCGCTGAGCGAAGGAGATAGTACTGTCCACCACGTGCCCGTTGCTGCTGGCCGCGTGGTCGCGCTGTTGCGCGAGTTGGGAGTTGACATTGCCGAGCGCACAGGCACATATAGGGTACGCGGCGTTGGGCTGCGGGGGTTTCGGGAGGCAGCGGCCCCACTTGACCTAGCGGGGTTGGGCGACACCGCGCTGTTGTTGCTTCCCTTGCTCGCCGGGCAAACGTTTCGCTCGCCGGTGAAGTTGGGGGCGGACGCCGAGCGGTGTCGGCCCTTGCTCAACCTGCTGGCCCAACTTGGGTTCGCCGTGGCACAGGAGCGCACGGACACCTTTGTAATCGGTGGTCAGCAGGCCAAAGGGTTCGTCCTCTCCGAGGCACCACCGACCAACGCCCTCGCGCTGGGCGCAATGGTGGCCGCGCTCTTTGCCGAGGGGACGACTGTGCTGAAAGTCGGCAGCCGCATGGAACGCTTGTTGCGCGAGCGTGGGGTTGCTGTCGAGCGGCGCAGACTGCTGTCGGTGGAGGGGGGACAGGCGTTAAAGGCAACTGACGTAGAGGTGCCCGGGCAACTCGCGTTGGCTTATCCGCTCATAGGGGCTGCGCTATGCCGCAAGGAGTCGCAGCTAACCATCAAGCGCGTGGCCATTCGCCCTCGGCAGCGGGCCTTCTTGGACTTGTTGCGGCAGATTGGGGCGCCGATCGCTGCGGTAGCCCTCGGGAAAAAGCGCGAGGAAGCGACGCGCTTTGAGTGCGACTTGCACGTGCGCACCAGCCCGTTAAAAGCCACCCGCGTGGCCGGGCCGCGGGCGGCCAAGGTCGCCGATCAGATCGCATTGCTAGCGGTCTTGACAACCCAAGCGACGGGGACAACGGTCATCCGCGATATCGAAGACCTGCCGCACGTAGAGCATTTGTGCGCTGCGCTGCGCTCGCTCGATGCGCGAATCGGCCAGTTCCCCGAGGGGCTCGTCATCAAAGGCGGCTTCCCGCTCCAAGGCGGCCGGCTCGACGGCAAGGGCGATCCCGGTTTAACTATGGCCTTTGCCGTGGCTGGGCTGTTGGCCGAAGGAGAGTTGACCATCGAAGGCAGCGATTGCTTGACGCCCATCTGGCCCGATTTTTTTAAGACCGTCCAATCTATTGGAGGAGGTTGAATATGAGAGGAATTTTTCGGCTCTTTGTGTGCGCGGCCGTGATGTTAGGCGGTGGCCTACTCGCCATTCGCTTGCTCTACGGAGTATCGTGGCGCGAATCCTTTGAGATTGCCAACTGCTTCATTGAGGATTTGTTGGGGTGATTTCCGGGACGACGCGGGTGCTCGGCGTCATCGGCGACCCGGTCGCACACACGGCATCGCCGGCTATGCACAATGCCGCGCTCAAGGCACTGAATCTCAACTATGTGTACGCGGCGTTACGCGTTGCTCCCGCAGCCTTGTCTCAAGCGCTCGCCGGAATGCGTGCCTTCGGCATGGTTGGGTTGAATGTAACGGTGCCTCACAAGCAGGCGGTCATGGCGCATCTCGACGAGGTTTCCGCCGAAGCCCAGAGCATTGGCGCGGTCAATACCATTGCCAACCGCGATGGCCGGCTCGTGGGGTACAATACCGACGCCTTCGGAATCGTCCAAAGCCTCAAGGCCGATGGTGGCTTGGACCCGCTGCCGCCCAAGGTCGCACTCCTCGGCGCGGGCGGTGCGGCGCGGGCCGTGCTCTATGCGCTGCTGGCGCGGGACGAGGTGGAGGAAGTGCTGCTACTCAACCGCACGGTGGAAAAGGCCGCCGCTCTCGCTGGCGACCTCGACAGCGAGGGCAAGGTGCGGGTCGGCTCGCTGACAGAGACCGGGCCGATGGGGGAGGCTGGTTTGCTCATCAACGCCACGGCGCTGGGGATGCACCCCCGCGCAGGTGCTTCGCCGCTGGCGGACCCGTCGTGCCTGCACGAGCGCATGCTGGTCGCCGACATTGTGTACAATCCGTTAGAGACTATGCTCATGCGGCAGGCCGCAGCCGCTGGTGCGCGGGCGATCAACGGCTTGGGTATGCTCGCTTGGCAGGGCGCGCGCTCGTTTGAGATATGGACGGGTGTCGAGCCGCCGGTCGAGGCGATGACTGCGGCCGCACTAGAGCATTTCCCCGCTTAGGCCGTTGGGTGAGTGGATTCACGAGATAATCCGCCAATGGACTCAGAATAGTAGGGGGCCCCTACGCAAGACGATCCGCAGATTGCATCGTTCAAGTCATTCAGAACTGTTATAGCACATGATAACCGAATCATTAGAAACGCGCATCAGCGCGGCACTGGCCCGAGCGGGCGCGCCGGTGGATTCCCCGGCCCTCGTCGGCCCGGCCACCCGCCCGGAGTTCGGCGACTACCAAGCCAATGGCGTGATGGCCGCGGCCAAGAAGCTGAAGACCAACCCCCGCGCACTCGCCGCCCAAGTCGTGGAGGAACTGGACTTGGAGGACATGGCCGCGTCTGTAGATATCGCCGGCCCGGGCTTTATCAATATCCAGCTCAAGGGCGAGTGGCTGGCCGCGCAGTTGGGGAACGCGCTGGCCGATCCGCGGCTTGGTGTGCCCGAGGATGCGCCGCAAAAGGCCGTAATTGACTACTCGCATCCCAACTTGGCCAAGGAAATGCACATCGGCCATCTGCGCAGCACGGTCATCGGTGATGCCATCGCCCGCGTCCTCGAATTTTTGGGCCACGAGGTGGTGCGCCACAATCACGTGGGCGACTGGGGAACGCAGTTTGGGATGCTCATCGCTCACTTGGACGAGATCGCGGACCCGGCCACGGAATTGGCCGATCTAGAAGTATTCTACCAATCGGCGCGTCAACGCTTTGACCAAGATGAAGCCTTCGCCGATTTGTCGCGGGAATACGTGGTCAAGCTGCAAAGCGGCGACCCGCACGTGCAGCGGATGTGGCAGCAGTTCATCGACGAGTCGCTCGCCCACGGCCAGCGCGTGTACGCCTCGCTAGGGGTCGGCCTCAAGCCCGAAGACGTGCAGGGAGAGAGCGCGTACAACGATGACTTGCCCCGCGTGATCGAAGATTTGCGGGCCCAAGGCTTGCTCGTGGAATCCAACGGCGCACAGTGCGTCTTCTTGAAGGAATTCAAAAACAAGGACGGCCAGATCACGCCGGTGATCGTGCAGAAGTCGGACGGTGGCTACCTCTATGCGACGAGTGACCTCGCGGCCGTGCGCTATCGGGCCGGTGCGCTTGCTGCCGACCGCATCCTCTACATAGTCGATGCGCGCCAGTCGTTCCACTTACAGCAGGTCTTCGCGGTGGCGCGGGCGGCTGGGTACGCGCCGGTGCCGACTGCTTTGGAGCACCACGCGTTTGGCGCGATTTTAGGCGCGGATAACCGGCCGTTCAGGACGCGGGCCGGCGGCGCGGTCAAGCTGATGGACGTATTGGAGGAGGGTGTGGCGCGGGCCTTTGCCCAAGTGAGCGACAAGAATCCCGACATGGACGAGGCCGAGCGGCAGCAGATAGCCCGCGTGATCGGCATTGGCAGCATCAAATACATGGAGCTGTCGTTCAACCGCACCTCGGACTACGTGTTCGACTGGGACAAGATGCTATCCCTCGACGGCAACACCGCTCCGTACATGCTCTACTCGTATGCCCGCATCAAGAGCATGTTCCGCCGCGCTGGCGTGGATGAAGGTGCGCTCGGCGGGGCGATCGCCATTGGCGAAAGAGCCGAGCATGCGCTGGCCATCAAGCTGTTGCAGTTTCCCGAGCCCGTCGCGGCCGTGGCCCGCCAGTGCTATCCGCATGTACTATGCAACTATCTCTACGAGCTGGCGGACGCCTTTATGAAGTTCTACGAGCAGTGCCCGGTCCTCCGCGCAGACGAGCCGGTACGCACGAGTCGGCTACTACTCGCGCTGCTGACCGCGCGCATCCTGCGCCAAGGCCTCGACCTGCTCGGCATCGAGACTCTCGAGCGAATGTGAGGCGTGGGCCATGACGGAAGGGCCGATATTTTTGACTGGTTTTATGGGCGTGGGCAAGACCCGAGTCGGGCGCATTCTGGCGCAGCAGCTAGGGCGTTGCTTTTTGGATACCGACCGGATGATCGAACAGCGCGCCAGCAAGTCCATTGCGGAGATTTTTGCTGGCGAAGGCGAGGCGCACTTCCGCCAGCTAGAGCGCGACTGCGTCCTCGAAACCTGCCAGCGCCCGGATGCCGTAGTGGCCTTGGGTGGTGGGGCAGTTACTCGCGCCGACAACGTCGCGGCCGTGCGTTGTGCTGGCATCTTAGTGTGCCTCAAGGCCGACGTGGATACGATTTTTGCCCGCGTCCGGTGCCGCTCGCACCGGCCCCTGCTCGTCGGGTTGGCTCCGCAGGCGCAACGCGCCAAAATAGAGTCCCTGCTCCGCGAGCGCACTCCGTACTACGACCAAGCCCACATCGAGCTGTACACCACGCAGGCGCAGACGCCTGAAGACACAGCCGGGCAACTCCTCGCCTTGTTGGAGAGCTATGCTAAGAATTGACTTAGACATCCCGGGGGCTGCATATCCTATTTTCGTCGGCCACGATATCTTAGGGGAACTGGGGCCGCGCTGCCGCGACTTGGCCTTGGGCCGGCAGGTCGCGCTAGTGTCCGACGAGGTCGTGGCGGCGCGCTACCTGCAACCTGCGGCCGCCAGCTTGCGCGCTGCTGGGTTTGAGGTGTTGGAGATTGTCTATGCCGGGGGGGAAGAGGCCAAGAACTTGAGCGGGGCCGAGGGCCTTTTCGCGCAGATGATCGCGGCCGAGTTCGACCGCGGCGCTTGGGTCGTGGCCCTCGGCGGCGGCGTAGTCGGCGACATGGCGGGCTTTGTGGCCTCCACCTATTTGCGCGGTGTGCCCTATGTGCAGGTGCCGACGACCATTGTCGCGCAGGTGGATTCGAGCATCGGCGGCAAGACAGGGGTCAATCACGCGCTGGGCAAAAACCTGATCGGCACCTTTCACCAGCCGCGTTTGGTCTTGGCCGACACCAATGCGCTGCACTCGCTGCCGCGGCGGGAACGGGTCGCGGGCATGGCCGAGGTGGTCAAACACGGGCTGATCCGCGACGCTGCGCTCTTCGCCTTTTTGGAGGAGTACTTGGAGGAAGTCGTGGATATGGCGTTGGCACCGGAGACCTTGGACTGGCTGATTGGTCGCAATGTCGAGATCAAGGCCGAGGTGGTGGCTGCCGACGAAAAGGAGCAGGGTTTGCGGGCCATCCTCAATTACGGGCACACCATTGGGCACGCGATTGAGGCCGCCACGGACTACGGCCGCTACCGGCACGGGGAGGCGGTGATTTTGGGCCTGATCGCCGCGGGCGAAATCGCCTGCCGCGAGGGGTTTTGGCCCGAAGCGGAAAGGCAGCGGCAGGATGCGTTGCTGGAGCGGTTGGGGGTGCCCAAAGGGTTGGCCGATATGGAGGCGGAACGAATTTTGGCCTGTGCCAAGGCCGACAAGAAGCGAGTGGATGGGCGGTTGCGGTTCGTGCTGGGGCGGCGGATTGGGGAAGTGGAGATCGCCGCAGGAATAACCGAGGAGACGGTACGAGCGGCCATTGAATACGCTCAGCAGTGCAGCGCGAGTTGGCCGGCCACCCATTAACCACTAACCACCAATCACTATTTTGAGCAAAAACCAGCCCCATAAAGTTCACCTAATCAGCTTAGGGTGCCCGAAAAACACGGTTGATTCCGAGCGGATGCTGGGGCTTTTGCAGGGCCATGCCTATCAGCTAACGGACGCGCCCGAGGAGGCCGAGGTCGTGGTGGTCAATACGTGCGGCTTTATCGAGCCGGCCAAAGAAGAATCCATCGCCGCGATTATGGACGCGCATCGGCTCAAGCAAGAGGGTCAGTGCGAAGGGGTGATCGTCACCGGGTGTCTATCGACTCGCTACTACGAGGAGCTAGCTCAGGAGTTGGTGGAGGCCGACAAGCTGCTGACGATCTCCGACGAGGCCGACATCGTCCACCACGTTGACGACGTGTTGGGCGTCCAGCGGCCCCAGTACTTGGCCAGCTTGCCGCGGACCTCGCTGACGCCCAAGCACTGGGCATACCTGCGCATATCGGACGGCTGCGATCACCAATGCGCCTTTTGCGCCATCCCCGCCATTCGCGGGCGGCACGTGAGCGAGCCGATTGAACAGCTCGTGGCCGAGGCCGCACGGCTGGCCGCAGAGGGGGTGCGGGAGTTGGTTTTGGTCTCTCAGGATTCGGTTCGCTACGGGGCCGACCTCTACGGCCGCCCCCAGCTCGTGCGCCTCCTACAAGCGCTCGCCGAGGTGGAGGGCATTGAGTGGATGCGCTTGCTGTACACCTATCCGGCGTTCTGGACCGAGGAACTGATCGACTTCTACGCCACGTGCGACAAAATGTGCCTGTACATCGACATGCCGCTGCAACACATCTCCGACCCGGTGCTCAAGCGCATGAAGCGAGCGACGACGCGCCAAAAGACGCTCGATTTGTTGGCGCGTCTGCAGGAACGGCTGCCGGGGGCTGGGCTGCGCTCGACGTTCATCGTGGGTTTCCCCGGCGAGACCGAAGCCGATTTTGCCGCCTTGCTGGAGTTCGTGGCCGAGACGCGCTTCGACTATGCGACCGGCTTTCTCTACTCGCCGGAAGAGGGGACTTCCGCGTATGCGCTCGGCGATCCGGTCAGCGAGGAGGTCAAGCAGGAGCGCTACAGCCGCCTGACGCAACTGCAGGAGCGCGTGGGCACGGAGAAAAACGACGAGCTCGTCGGCACGCGGCATCAGGTCTTGGTCGATGCGTGCGTGGGGGAGATGTGCTATGGGCGGATGGAGCGCGACGCCCCGGAAATCGACGGCCAAGTCGTCATCACCGAGGGTACGCCGCCGGTGGGTTCTTTCGTCGAAGTGGAAATCACCGCAGCCGCGCCCTACGAGCTGAGTGCCGAGGTGGTGGGAGAGCCGCGTTGAACAAGGCGAAGCCACGCGACATTGCCGTGGATGGCCGGGCCGGCGAGTTGGTCATCGCGTGGAGCGATGGCCGCGAGAGCCGCTACAGTTTGGAGGGGTTGCGGCGCGAGTGCCCCTGCGCCCACTGCCGGGAATTGCGCGACACGAGCGAGGGTGGGTTGACGCTCTTGCAGCCCGAGGCTGTGTCGGCTACGGCCGAGGTGCGGGGGATTAGCTACGTCGGGCACTACGGCATTCGCATCGAATGGGCCGACGGGCACGACCACGGCATTTATACGTTCGCGTTTTTTCGCGAACTAGACGCGGGCAGATGAGGTAAAGGTCGTATACTCTGTCAATGCCGCAGCGAGTGAGAATCACCCGTATGTTCGCATTCACATGCAGGACATATCTTACATAGGTGCCGATTTAGGAGATGCGCTACTGCCAGTAGGATGCCTCCTGCTGCATGGAGGGCTACTTCAAAGATTCCTTCAGTAGCAATGTGGGCGGTGGCGATAAACGCTACTGCCGCTACGAGAATGAGAAATGCTCTCCAACTTCTGTGATGCCTAATCCCCCAAACGACGCTACCTAATGCGAGCGCAACGGCTCCAATAATGATTAATTCCGTGCGTTCACTTGCGAGGAATCCGAGCCCTAGTAACGGCAGAATTGTTACTAAAAGCGGCATTGCCACACAGTGGATCACACACGAAAAAGACAGAAATACTCCTATGGTATCTACTAGTTCTTGATCAAAATAGTTTTTCATTTTTTCTTTATGTCTCCTTGCAGGTTGCCCACGGCGCACTTTCTCGGCGTAGGGTCATAAAACTTCTCGTTGAATCCAACACTCACGTATATAATTTTCTCTTTATGCAGCCCGACGCGCTGCAACGTCGCGGGGGGCGCGGGCGATCCACTGTTCGGCGAGGAGGAGAGCGAGCACTAAAATCAGGAATGTGCGCCACAACTCGCGGCCGTGTCGATTGCCCAAAACCGCGAGGCGTAGGTCGTCGCCCGGGCTGAGGAAATGGACTTCTGCGTCCGCGAAAATGCTCCGTACGCGCTCGGGTGCTATGGGCACTAGCGCGGATTCGCGGCCGTCGAAGTTGACGGCGAACGCATCGACTGCTGCGCCCGCAGCGCGTAGACGCCAGATGCCAGCCTCGCCAACGTGGGGAATTTTCCACAAGTATTGGCCACCGACGGACTCCGGCTCCAAGCGCAGTCGCTCGCCCGATGGCGTCTCGGCCTCTACGACTGCTTCCATTGGCACATCGGCCAAGCGGCGATAAACCGTTTCTCCCACCAAGTAAGCGGCATGGCGATCGGGCGGCAGGCTCAACTCGCGCACCAAGCGGTGCAGGAGGGGGGCGAACAGCCCGCGTTGGTGCAAGTCGTTCCACTCCGGGTCCATAGGGAAGGCCGCGAGCGCGACGCGCCCCTGCCCCTTCCAAGCTAGTGCCATCGCGAGCTGTCCATCGCTGAAGCGGACCAAAGGCAAAAGGTCGGGCGCGGAGACTATAGAGAAATAGGCGTAGAAACGCGACTGATCGCCGTCGCTGGCGAGGAGGTCGTTGAAAAGCGGGTGGTGCGGCTCGTCTGCGTCTAAGACTTGATAGTTGGCTGTGTTGCCGGGTGCGCCAATCCGGTCTTTGAAGCGCCCCGGAGTTAGGCCGGGCAAGAGGTCGCGGTTGTAGTAGCCGAGATCGCTCTGCGGCGCGGGAAAGAGGATCACGCCCCCACCGCTGGCGACGAACTCGTCTAAGGCTGCCTTTTGCGTTGCGCTCAGCCGCGCGAGGTTGCAGAGCACGAGCACATCTACTCCGGCGAGGGTGCTGGCGTCGAGGTTGGCAAAAAGATCGGTGCGAATTTTCACGACCGGATCGGAAAGGGCCGCCGCCCCGAGTGCCCGGCGTGCATAGTACGCATCCTCGGGCCGCTCGCCCACCAGCAGCACGGTGATGGCGGTGGGCAGGTCGAGCGTGAAGTAGCGTCGATTGTCGAGCGCGAGCGCATCGTCTGCGAGCGCGACGTGCCCACTCAACCGCCCGGACCGTCGCGGCGAAAAGCTAAGTGCTACTTGGGCCGTGCCCGGTGCTCCCGGCTCTACGCTATGGCGGCTCACGCGCTGGCCATCGACAAACAGGTCGAGCGCCGTGCCCGCACCGCTGTGCGCGATGGCGGCTTGCAAAGTGACTTTGGCGTCGGCAGCGAGCATCCAACTCGGGGCTGCAACCCGCTCGACGTAAGCATTCGGTCGGGTCTGGGTACACGGGCTAGCGACATAGACGCGTACGTCGGCAAAGGACGGGATTGAATCGTCAAGTTGATCCCAATTGTATTGGGCCAA
Organism: Candidatus Latescibacterota bacterium; assembly: GCA_965200315.1. Classification (GTDB taxonomy): domain Bacteria; phylum Latescibacterota; class UBA2968; order UBA8231; family UBA8231. Next base: position 4,490,072 of record OZ241362.1, on the reverse strand, counting down.
GTCGGTAAAGAGAAAAAGCTCGTGTGCTGCGAGTGCGGCTTCTTGGTCGAAGCGTTGGGCCGCCGCGCGCAAGGCCGTGCGGAAGTCGGTTGCCTCTTGAGTCGGCGTCAGTTCGGCCATGCGCTCGGCTAAGTAGGAGCGGTCGCCCGCAAAAGGGGCGTAGGGCCGTTGGGCAAAGGGCTGCACTGCCACTTGATCGCGCGGGGGCAAAACGGCCAACAGGTCGCCGAGCTGGCGCTGGAGTTGGTTGAAGAAGGAGCCAGCGGGCCGTTGGTAGCGGGTGCTGTACGACAGGTCCAAGAGCGCGTGAACGGCCACCGGACGATCGACGCCTCCCCATCCGCCTCCAGCCTGATACGTAGGATGGGCAAAGGCACAGACGATGAGCACAATGATGAGCGTGCGCAGCAACAGGACCAGCCACTGGCGCAGTTGGAGCCGCCGCATGCGGTTTTGCTGTAGCTGGCGCAGAAAGGTAAAGTCGCTGAAAGGATGGGGCTGGGCGCGCCCTCGATGCAGCAGGTGGATGGCTAGGGGAAGGGCGGCCGCGACTAGTCCTAAGAGGACCGCGGGATTGAGAAACTGCAAGACGGGGAAGGGGCCGCGCTAGTTCGCAGCAGGAATATCGCGCTCGGCCGCTTCGATGGTGGCGATGATTTCCTCGGCTGAATTCGCGTCGATGAGCTTCTTTTTGAACTCTTCGTTTTTGAGCAAGCGCGAAATCCGCGCCAATGCCTTGATGTGGGGGCCGGAGACGTTGGCCGGGGAGACCAGCAGGAAGAACACATAGGCTGGCTCGCCATCGAGGGCGTCGAAATCCATGCCCCACCGCTGAGTGCCCATAGCAGCGACTAGTTCGGTCGCCGCGGCCGACTTGCCGTGGGGGATGGCGATGCCGTCGCCAATGCCCGTGCTCATGATTTTTTCGCGGTCGAGTACAGCTTGCAATACTTGGTCGCGGTCGGTGATCGCATCGCCGACTACGAGCGAGTTGACCAGTTCGGTGATGATCTCCTCTTTGGATTCTCCTTTGAGGTCAACTATGATGGATTCGAGCGACAGAATGTCCGACAGGTTCATGCGCGTTATCTCCGGGTAATTTGTTGAAAAATAAGCCATCCCCGCGACATTCGTCAACCGCTCATTGTCGTTGAGTTATGGCTTTTACCAGCCGCGGCACCACGAAGTAGAGCAAGCAGCCGCGGCGGATTTCTGCCCAAGTGTGGATGCCCAATTCGACGGCGGCTAAACCCGCAGTCGGCAGGGCGATGTGTGCGCCCGTTAGCTCGCCGATCCACTCCTCCAGCCCGGGGTTGTGGGCGATGATGAGGCTGGTCTGGGTGCTGTCTGGCAAGTCGGCCGCCGCTCGGGCCAAAGTGCTGGGGGATGCGAGGTAGAGCGCGTCGTCCAAGTGCAGGGCACTCGGCGGCAGGCCGAGAGATGCGGCTAGGCCAGTGGCCGTCTGCTGCGCCCGGCGTGCCGCCGAGGCCAGCACGAGATCGGGGCGCGGGCCGTACGCTGCGAGCAGGTGGGCGATACGCGGCAAATCCGCACGGCCGCGCTTGTTGAGCGGGCGGTCGAAATCGTCGCTTATCCCGGGAGGATAAGCCGACTTGGCATGGCGCATGATTAGCAAGGTCTTCATGGGAATTAAGAATTAGGAACGTCTTTGGTTGCGTGGGCATTTACTGGAGGGTATTTTTAATCAACAGCAAGATAGTGTGTGTCGGCGCTCGATACAAACGCGACTCAGGATATTTAATGTGGCTCCACAACCCGCAGAGCTCAGTTTAACCATCCGCCCCCAGCGGCGCTTTGCGATCATCGACATCGCCGAGCTAATCCGCCAGCAAGTCGGCGACGAGTTGCGCCCTTTTCGCAAAGCCGCGTACTGTTCGTTACACACCACGGCCGGCTATATAGAGCAGGGCACGAGTAGGCGCTTGGGCCATAGCCGCAAGCAGATCGACCCATTTATCCGCGCCATCCAAAAGATATTTCCCTACAACGCCGGCTATTTCCACGACCGCATGCAGCTGCGCGACGAGCTCAGCGAGGGCGAAAAGGAAAGGGAGCCGGTCAACGCCGACTCACACCTGACCTTTATCGCCGCGGGTCTCAAAAACTGCGTGACCTACATCCACCGCCCCGAGGAGCCGGTGTACTTCATTGAGCTAGACGGCATCTACAAGCACTACGTGCGCAGCCGACACACCGCAGTTATAGCCTACAATCGCACCGAGATCGTGCATCGCGGTCGGGTGGAGCTCCCGGTGGGCGGCAGCCATGCGATCGACGCCTTCAACCTCAAGGACCCACGCTACGGCCTCTTTGCAACGCTCGCCGAGCGGTTGCGACAATCCGGCATAGACAAAGGCTGCATCGACATCCGCCTCGCCCCGGAGGAAAAGCACGTCGGCATGACCGTCAACGAGTACGAGACTCTGTTGATGCGCAACGACTTGCCCTTGGCCCTCAGCGATCCGCTGCGCTACGTGTTCCAACACGGCAAGCGGCTCCTGCGGCACCCGGCTTCCATCCCCGGCAAGATGCATGCGTATGCGGCCTACGATTCCCTCCGCTTCTACAACGAATTGCTCGACCAAGTTCCGGTGGGAAGGTCGGTCATCGACCGCATCTTTTCGGTGCTATCGACGCCGGCCCAGCGCATCTTGCGCCTAAAGCGCCACATCCGACTGCTGGTCTCAGACAGCGCGGGAGCCGGCGCGAATCGCATCCTACAGGGCACGTACCAAAGCCCGATCCTAGTGCAGCACCAACCGGCTGCGGGCGGCGTGCGCACGCTCGACGTCACCCTGCGCCGCTTCATCTGAGCATGCAGGTCGATCCTTCCATCTTCAAAGCGTACGATATCCGCGGCATCTATCCCGCCCCCCTGAGCGAAAAAGTGGCCTACTCCATAGGCCGCGCCTTTGTGGCCCTGCTGAAGTGCGAGGAGGTCGTCGTGGGGCGCGACATGCGCCTTTCGAGTCCGGCCATAAAAGAGCACCTCTCGCGCGGCCTCGTCGATCAAGGCGCAGACGTCATCGACATCGGCATGGTCGGCACCGATCAATACTACTATGCCTGCGCCACCTTGGAGCGCCCGGGCGCAATGGTAACGGCTTCGCACAACCCACCCGAATACTGCGGCTTCAAGATGGTGCGCCAAATGCCCTATCTACTCAGCGGCGAATCCGGGCTCCAAGACCTGCGCCGCCTCGTGGCAGCAGAAAGCTGGGGCGCGGGTCAGAGGCAGGGCGCGGTTCGAGCCGAGGACGTGACGCCGGGCTTTATCGACAAGGTGTTGAGCCTCGTGGATCCGGCCCGCATCAAGCCGCTCAAGGTAGTGGCCGATACGGGCAACGGCATGGTCGGGCCGGTTCTGCAAGAGGTGTACGAGCGATTGCCCATTGAGTTTATCGGCATGTATTTAGAGCCGGATGGCCACCTGCCCCACCACGGCCTCGACCCAATGCAGCCGGAAAACCGCGCCGACTTGGAGCAGCGCGTCTTAGCCGAAGGCGCGGACGTCGGCTTTGCCTTTGACGGCGATGGCGACCGCTTCTTCATCATCGATGACCGGGGCCGCTTCGTGCCCGGCGACTTTGCGACCGCGCTGATGGCTTGCTACATGATAGAGCGCGATCCCGGTGCCAAAATCGTGTACGACGTGCGCTGCTCGTGGGCCGTGTCCGACCTCGTAAAAGCAGCCGGCGGCATCCCACTGATCGAGCGCGTGGGCCATTCGTTTCTCAAGCCGAGGATGTTTGAGGAAGGAGCCGTTTTCGCAGGCGAGCTGAGTGGCCATTACTACTTTCGCGACTTCTTTGGCGCAGATTCCGGCATCGTGCCGTCGCTGGTGATGCTGGAGCTGTTGTCGCAGCGCGCGGTTAAGCTCTCCGAGCTGCTCGCTCCGTTAGAGCGCCACTACTTCACGACCTCGGAGATCAACTCCGAGGTCGCGGATCCGGCCGCCAAAATTGCGGCCCTAGCCGACCGCTACCAAGACGGTCGCCTCCAGCACCTCGACGGGATTTCGGTCCGCTACGACGACTGGCACTTCAACGTGCGGCCCTCCAATACCGAGCCGCTGTTGCGCCTCAACCTAGAGGCCCTTTCCGCGGAGCGCATGGCCGAGAAGCGGGACGAGGTGCTGGCCTTTATTCGTGCGTGATGTGCCATGACACAATTGGTCCAACAGCGTGCGTATCTAACCCAAATAGGCTACAAAGGGTTTGCTGTTTTCCTGCTGGTCCAAGTAGCGGTTTTGGTCTCTATTCTCTTCTTGCCGCGCGAACAGGCATTGTGGGGCTTGGGGGGAGCGGCACTCGTCATTGTGTTGTGTCTCGCGCTATTCCTCCTGACCCTCTATCCTTGGCTCGCGATTCCAGCAATCATTGTCACCACGGCCTTGGATTCGGCCGGCCGCGTCATCCAAACAACCGCCCTCGGGGTGTCGGTTACCGGCTTTCATTTGTCGTTTGTCCTGCTCTTCATTGCATTAGCCAGCCACATTTTTCTGCAAAAGCGCCGCACCTTTCCACCGCTCGAAATACAAGCACCGCTCGTGCTGTTTCTCGGTTGTATGGCGGTCTCCCTCACCTATTCGCCCAACCAACCAGAAGCCACGGTTAGTTTCTTTCGCATCGTCTTTTTGGCCTTGTTTCTCTATATGACCCAAGTGCTCATCGACTCGCGTCGCGTGCTCAACCTGACGATTGTGTCGCTGGGAGTAGTATTGACCGGCGCGTCTATTCTAGCCGTGTTCCAGATCATCTCGGAACAATTCTACCTGCCGGCGAGCGTGGTTTCTAGCGTGGGCGCCAATACGCCGCGCGCTTCTGGAACCTATCACAATCCCAACATCTTCGGCACCTTTCTCGCCGTGAGCATTCTCTTCATGGCCGGAATTTTCCTGGTGCCCAAGCTGCGCTGGTGGAAGCGGCTGCTGTTGCTGGTGGCAATTGGGCTGGGGACTGTGGCTTTGGTCATCACCTTCAGCCGCAGCAATTGGATGGCACTGTTCGTGGGGACGGTCGTGCTGCTGCTTTTGGCAGGCAAGTTGCGCTACCTCTTTTACGTCACAATAGCGTTTTGCGCCGCCATCTTGATTATCAAGAACTACGTCTCTTTTGCCGATTACATTTTCGAGCGGTTCTATTCTATCTTCTCGCTATTTATGGAGTTTGGAGCCGACAGCCGGGCTTCGAGTACTGCGCGGGTTTACTTCGCCATCGCCGGATTCAAAATGTTCTTAACGCATCCCTTGCTCGGGGTCGGTTGGCGTGCTTTTCCGGTCGTCTTTGAAGACTACAAGCCCGAAGGGTTTCCCCACTGGCTGCCGACCCGCGAGTCTCACACCCTGTTTGCAACCATCATCGCGGAACTCGGGATCGTGGGGATGCTCGCTGCTATCTGGATCGTCTGGCGCATCTTGGCTTTTGCGCTCAACCATATAAAGCGCATGCAGGACGAGTACTTGCGCAGTGTGATGATCGCGCTCGCCGCGATTTTCGTCACCTTCCAAGTCAGCCTCACCTTCACCGGCGAGTTTGCCAACAATTTCTTGTGGATGTTCACGGGAGTCATGTTTGCCGTGCCGGCGCTTGAAAAGCGCGAGGAGCAACCGTGAAGGTCTTGGTGCTATCGCACCTCTATCCCAACGTCATATCCAAGATCTACGGCAGTTTTGTCCACAATCAGGTGCGCTTCCTCAAAGAGCATTGTCAGCTAGAGGTAGTGGCACCCGTGCCTTGGTTTCCCCTGCCGGGATTTGGGTTGTGGAGTGCCTACCGCCAGGTCCCGCGCCGCGAAGTGCTGGACGGTATCGAGGTGCGGCATCCCCGCCGCTTTGCCCTGCCGCGGCGGATTTTCTTTACCGAGCAGTGGCGTTTTCACCTCAAGGCTTTGCTCAACGCTGTTGAGAGTAGGCCGGACATCATCCACGCGCACTGCGCCTATCCCGACGGCCGGGCCGCTATTGAGTACGGCGCACAAACCGGCCGGCCCGTAGTCATCACAGTCCACGGTTCCGACGTCAAGATTCTGCCCAAGCTCAAGTCCCAATGGCGGCAACGAATAGTTGAGGCCCTAACGCAAGCGGCGGCCGTTATTGCCGTCAGCCAAGAGCTGCGCCGCGAGGTCCTGCACTTGGGAGTTCCGCCCGATAAGGTTCGCTGCATTCCCAACGGCGTCGATTGCCGGCTCTTTTCGGCGACCGGGTCGCACCAGCCCGACAAAGAAGGGTGGCGCCTACTTTATGTGGGCCGGTTTGTCGAGGCAAAGGGATTGCGCGTCTTGCTGGCGGCGCTGGCTAAAGTGCGCAGTCAGGGCCGCCAAGTCTCGTTGACCTTGGTCGGCGGCCACCCGGCGACCGGGACCGCCGATCCTTTCCTACCTCAAGTCAGGGCCTTGAACCTGTCCGCGCAGGTGTCGTTTGAGGACGCGCTACCTTGGGAGGATCTACCCCCCTATATGGCGGCCGCCGATCTGTTCGTGCTGCCCAGTTTCAGCGAGGGCCTGACCACTTCGCTGGTCGAGGCTATGGCCTGTGGCCTGCCCGTGGTCGCCACGCGCTGTGGCGGGCCGGAGGAGGTCGTCAATGAGGAGGTCGGACGGCTAGTGGCAGTCGGCGATGCGGAGGACTTAGCGGCGGGCATCCTCGCGGTGCTAGATAACTACCACCGCTACGACCGCGAGGCGATCCGCCAGCAGACCGAGGCACGCTACGACTATCGCCGGGTGGCGGCGCAGATCCAAGCGGTCTACGAGGATGTGCTGCGTTAGGGCCGCTTGGGATTGTCCGGCAGCGCAAAGGATGCACTCGGCCAAGACGAAATCGCGGTAAAAGATGCGGTTGTCAAAGGGGCTATAAACGGTGGTGATGGGCGCAGGTCTGACCGGCCAAAGCACGAGCAATGCACGGTTGCATAAATGAATACAAATGACGAAAATATAACGAGATAAGATACACCTTCTACCGCCAGAATCCCATGCTCATCGCCATTTTTTGGGCCGCTTTATTCCTCGTCGTCTATACCTATCTGATCTACCCGGTTTTGCTCTGGCTCTTAGCGGCCGGCCGCAAGATGCCCGAGTACGCGCCGCTCGGCGAATGGCCCACAGTGTCGCTGATCATTGGCGCGCACAACGAAGAAGCCGTATTGCGCGCCAAGCTAGAAAACGCGCTGGCCATGGACTACCCGGCCGAGCGGCTCGACATCATCGTCGTCTCAGACGCCTCAACCGATGGCACCGACCGCATTGCCGCCGAATTTGCCGCACGCGGGGTGCGGCTGCACCGGCAGGAGGTCCGCGGCGGCAAGACCGAGGCGCAAAACGCCGGGGTGCGCTTGGCGCGGGGGCAGTTTGTCGCGTTCTCCGACGCCAACAGCATGTACGCGCCCAGTGCGCTCAAGCGGCTGTTGGCACCCTTTGCCGACGAGCGAATCGGCTGCGTCTGTGGCGAACTGCAATACGCCAACCCGGATGATCAAGGTGCTGGCAAGGGCGAAGGCCTGTACTGGCGCTACGAGCAGTTTCTCAAGCGCCGGGAGAGCTTGCTCAGCTCTGCGTTGGGCGCCAATGGGGCGATCTACGCGCTCCGGCGCGAGTTGTTCGTCGAGCTGCACGGCGATATTATCAGCGACTTTGTCGCGCCCCTGCACGCTTGGCGGCGCGGCTTTCGCATCGCGTACGAGCCAACAGCCGTTGCCACCGAGTACAGCAGCGGTCGCTTTGGCGACGAGTTCCGCCGCCGCCGCCGCATTGTCTCGCGCTCGCTCTACGGGCTGTGGACCGAAGCCGGCGTGCTCAACCCGTTCGCGCACTTTTTTTTTGCGTTTCAGATGTTTTCCCACAAGCTGCTCCGCTGGCTCGTGCCAATGTGGCTGTTGGTGGTGCTCGCAGTCAATATCCCGTTGGCCGCAAGCGAGTACTACGGTATCTTGCTCGCGCTGCAAGCCGCTTTCTACGGCTTGGCTGCGTTGGGCCTCTTGCTGCCGGAGCGGCTCGGGCGCTATTGGCTTTTCTACGTGCCGGCCTATTTCACCGCCACCAATTGGGGCACCTTGCTGGGGCTTTTGAGCTTTCTAATGGGCCGCCGCCACCGCGTCTGGCAGCCCGCGAGGTAGAGCGTTTATGTCGCGCCTGAAACGCGTTGTTCTGCTGCTATTGAGCGACATGGCCGCCGTCAGTTTGGCGTCGATTTTCTTTGTATGGATGAAGTTAGCCGGCGGCGGGCTGGAGATCGTCCGCCACAACTACGAGCGGCTCTATCCAGACGCGGTGGCCGGACCGAGCTTCTGGTATGCACTGGGCTATTACTCAGACGTGCTGCCGCTGATTAGCGGCTGCTGGCTGCTGCTGTTCCTGTTTTTTGGCTTCTATCAATCCTCGCCCTCTAGCTCGCGCTTCGACGAAATGTACGAGGTTCTCAAGGTCGTTACCTTGGGCATCTTGCTGGCCATGGTCGCCACCTTTGACCGCGACATCCGCCTCACTCGGCTGCTGGTCTTGTTCTACTGGCTGGGCATGGTCGCGCTAGTAGCGGGTGGGCGAGTGCTAGTGCGCAGCTTTGAGCGGCAGCTTTTGCTGCGCGGCATTGGCCTGCGGCGCACGGCCATCGTGGGCGTGAATGCACGCGGCACCCGGTTGCTGCGTGCGTTGCGTGCGGCACCGGCACAGGGATATGAAATTGTGGGCCTTGTGCGGGCGCGCGGCGAGAACGATCACGCGGCCATTGACGGCCTACCCGTGCTTGGCGCAGTAAGCGACCTGCGCACCATCCTAGCGGCCGAGGGCATTGAGGCCGTGCTCATCGCCCTGCAATCCAATTCGCACACAGAAATCATGCAAATCGTCGAGGAGGCCGAGGGACTGCCGGTCTCCTTCGGCATCACGCCCGACCTGTACGACATTGTTACGGGGCATGTGCGCACGACGCAGATTTACGGCGTGCCGCTGATGGAACTCACGCCCGAGTTGATGCCGGCTTGGCAGCGGACGGTCAAGCGGCTCATCGACGTGGTGGGGGCCGTCGTCGTGCTCGCGGGCTTGGCCCCATTGTGGCTGTTGGTGGCCGCGGCGATCAAGCTGACCTCCAAGGGGCCTATTTTCTTTCGCCAAGAGCGCGTCGGCGAGGGAGGCCGAACTTTTGCGATGCTCAAGTTTCGCTCGATGTACGTGGATGCCGAGGAGAAAACCGGCCCGGTGTGGGCCAAGGGTGCCGACCCGCGCGTCACGCCGGTTGGCCGGGTGCTGCGCGCCCTGCACTTAGACGAGATTCCCCAGTGCATCAACTTCCTGCGCGGCGACATGAGCTTGGTCGGCCCGCGGCCCGAACGCCCGTTTTTCGTCGAGCAGTTCAAAAAGCAGATTCCCTTGTACATGCGGCGTTTCAACGTCAAGCCCGGCCTGTTGGGCTGGGCGCAGTCCAAGCACGAGTTCGACCTCGATTCCAAGGACCTCGTGGGCATTGCCCGCGAGCGGCTGGAGTACGATTTATACTACATCGAGAACATGTCGCTCAAGCTGGATTTCAAGATCATGCTGCAAACGGTGTGGTTCGTGCTGACGGGCAAGAGCACGCGCTGATTCCGAGGTGCCGCAAATGGCGTCGTTTTTGTAACGACTCAAGATAAGGTCCTTGGCCTTTGGATAAGCTGCTTTGATCGCGGGAACGTCGCCGAGTAGCCAGGCCTCGCCTTCTTCTATGGCAATGCAAAACCGGATCTTGGGTTGGGGATTGCACGCATTCAGAATTCAGAACTGTGAAGAGTTCTTGGCGAAATCCTTTCAGGCACTTGGTATCTAAATCACATCCCACGATTACGGCTGCCGGATAGGCAGAGTGTCCGGCAAATGCCTTTCCATATCCACTGAGCAGCTTGGGAAGTTGGTCGAGCAAAATGCGCTTGCTCGCATCGGTGCTACTCTTGAGATTTTTGGGAATGCGACCGATTCCTCGGTAGCTAATGACCCTGAATGTATGTTAGCCGATGATTTTTGGGATTAGAATGCCAAGCGCCTTTTCGCCAGACTGGTCTTCGACGGGTACCTCAAGGTGCATCCAATTACCTCGCGTCGAGATAGTCGCTATACCAGAGGCCGCCCAACGGCAACTCCGCTTCGACCATGTTGTTGACGATAGGATCGTCGAAAAGCCGTCTTCGCCTTTTTCCAGAATCCAGACTTCTTGCGGCTCTAAAGCATCGACGAAATAAGGTTGGTGCGTCGTGCCAAAAATCTGCGAGCCGCCGCGGGTTTTGGCATGCTCGCGGAATTCGTTGGCTAAGGGGGGGTTTCAGAAGGCTTCTCAATCAATACCGCCGGCCCTGCCTTACGCTTTGAGTGCCAGATGGACGAGTGCCCAAGCGCGACCGCCATCCACCGCCCCGATCAAGCGCAACCAACCTCCGTAGTGCGACACCCGCACAAAGGACAGCGTATCCTGCTGTGCGGGGAAGAGGATACGCGCTCCTTCGTCGCACCAGTGGATGCCGTCGGGCGATATCTGCACCCGTGCGGAAACGGAAACCCTAGGGGAGCCTTCGATCTTGAGTAGGCGCACGAAGAAAATCGCCTCGTGGCTCCAACCCACCTCGTACGGCTCGGTGATAAAGTCGCCCTCCCAGCGCTGATTGCGCTCTACGACGGCGGTGTGGCTCTGGCGCATATTCATTGTACAAACTCCCCGGATAACAACACAGAGTCGATGTAGAGAAAGGCCCGTTTATCCATGTCGGCTTCGACCCAAAAGGCCGCGTTGAGCATACACCACAGATTGGCCATGGCCGGCAGCTCAATGCAGTGCATTCCCTCCGGCCCAAAGGTCTGGTCGTTGCACTGAAACCCGGTGAAGGCCCGCCTTTTGAGGTCCAAGCCGACGCGCAGATAGTGCCAGTTCATTTTGGTGGCGATTTCGTTGTAGCACAAAAGCTGCGGCTCGGCTGGCACATCCTCCCAGCCCTCTGGCCCCAAGTGGAAATGCGACACCGTGTTGCCGCTTTGGCCAATGGGCTGTACCGACCGAGTGGTGGGCTTAGTCTGCCAGCGCCCTTGCCGCTGGCCGCTCTCGGCGTTGAGGTAGCGCAAGTGAGGCATCCAGCGCCGCCCTTGGGGATTGCCGTCCTGCACGTCGAAGAGCACACCCCAAGCGCGGACATCCATTTCGCCGAGCTTGAGTTCGGACGCTTCGGGCTTGAACGCGAAATAGCACTCCAACTGCACTTGGCCCAGCGCCCGAAAGGTGTGCCGCTTGATGCCTACGGACAGACCGCCGGTCTGCGGACGGGTGGCCAGCTTGAGGGCATAGGTGCCTTCCAGCGAGCCAGCCGTGCCCGTGTCCCACATCGTCAGGTTGCTCAACATGGGGGGGCGCAGGTCTTGGTAATCGGGCAGCATGGTGTCGAGCGAGTCTTCGTAATTGCCGATCAGTCCGGTCCAGCCGTTTAGTCCGGCGTCGAAATCGTCGTAGCACAGAATGCGCTCGAGCGGGTCAAAGCGGCTCAACCGAGGATTGGCTAGCAATGATTCCACAGTATGCTCCGGTATTAGAGGTGGATGGGATTCGATGAACTCGCGCCACAAAAAAACCCCGCCGAACAGTGCGCTCGGCGAGGTCAGAACAGCTAATGAGGCAAGCGTCCTACTCGGCGGCTGTCGCTTTGACTTGACCCCAAGGCACGGCCTCAACAGCCGTGCTTATCTGAGGGGCAACCCAGCGGGCGGAATTCCATACTGTACCGATCCCGATCGGGCAAGGCTTCCACGTGGCCCCACGGCACAAAGTCGGGCTGTGTTTCGGCAGGCTCAACGATCTCTCCACCGGCTTCGACTTCGATCTCATCGGGGTCGAAAACCTGCAAATAGATCGCGTAGCGGGTCGCGTCTTCGACCTCCTCCCACTCGACTAGCACGAACTGGGACTGGGGGCTGGCAAGGCTGACCCTTACGTTGTCCGGTGCCAGAAGCGGGGCACCGTGAGGACATTGCGCCCAAGCCGCGCTGGCGAACGCGAGAGCAACGCCGGCCATTAGCATCCGCTGTTTCATAAGGGCACCTCCTTAAAAAAAGAGTGGATACTGCTCGTTAAAGTACCATTATTCCCGGCCGATTCCAAATTTTTTATCTCCACGGCGGCGACCACAACCCACCTCTATTCGTCTCCGCGTGGATCGGTGCGCAAAGTCGCTAGGTGATCGGCGAGGACTTGTACTCCGTAGCGGAGGGCATTGCCGACATTGAGGAAGCGATAGCCCCAGCGAATTTTCTCTTGGATATCGGACACGTCCGTCAGCGTAGTGCCCACGGCGATTCCCGTGTCCGCTAGCTGTTGCGGCACGTCGCGCATGATTTGCTGCACTTGCCGCGACCCGGTGTCGGTGATCGTCCCTACGGTCGCCGACAGATCCAACGGCCCGACGAAAATCACGTCAATGCCGGGCACGCGCCTGATTTCGTCCAAGTTGTCGTAGGCCCGTTGGCTTTCGAGCTGGAGGACGACGAGCGTTTCCTCGTTGGCGGTTTTGATGACTTCGTTCCAGTCCGCGCCGGCGATGTGGGTCCACATGGGCGAGAGACCGCGCCGGCCTGCGGGCGCGTAGCGGGCGGCCTCTACTGCGGCGGCCGCCTCTGCGGCTGTATCGACTTGGGGCACCATCACGGCTACAGCGCCCGCGTCATACGCCTTCTTAATTAGCGCCGGGTCGTTCCACGCCACGCGCACCATGGGCGCGACGCCGCGCATCCGCGCCAGCACCAAAATTGAGTCGAGCGCTTCGGTGGCGTGGGGCATGTGCTCGGTGTCGGCCCAGATAAAATCGGGGCCGGTGGAGATGATCAACCCGGCTACGTGTGGGGTGGGAGCCGACAGGCTGGTACCGAGGATGATTTCACCGCTGCGCAAACGCGCTTTCAGGTTGTTGGGATACATGAATAGCTCCGTTGGAATTAGCCGTACAGTGAGTAGAAAATGAGACCGCCGAGCAGGATGCGATAAGCGGCAAATGAGTACGTGCCGTGGCGCTGGAGGAAGCGGAGTAAGAAACCGATGGACAGGTAGCCGCTAATCGCGGCCGCGAGGATCCCCAACCCCAAATTCAGCAGCCCGGCACCCCCTAGGCCTCCTTCAAGCAGGGCGAATAGTTGCAGGAGACCGCTGGCACCAATGGCTGGCAGGCCGAGTAAGAAGGAGAAGCGGGCGGCATCGGCACGCTGGAGCCCCACGAAAAGCCCGCCCATGATGGTTGAGCCAGACCGCGAACACCCGGGAATCAGGGCGAGAGCTTGACACAGGCCAATGAACTGGATCGACCAGAAGCCCAGAGCCTGCATGGTGCGCTCGCGCCGCCCCACGCGCTCGGCCAGTATCAAAAACAGCGCGAGGACGATCAAGCTCGCTCCGATGAGGGGAAGCTGACGCGCCTCGGTCTCGATAAAGTCGCGCCCCCCGAGGCCGAGCACGGCAATGGGGATGGTGCCCACGGCAATGGACCACGCCATGCGGCAGTCTGGGCTGTGATTGAGGTTGCGGTGTAGTGCCCCTTGCAGCGCGGCGACGACCAGCCTTTTGACATCGGCCGTGAAATACGCGAATACGGCCGCAAGCGTTCCCAGTTGGATCACCGCGGAAAACGCCGCACCTGGATCGTCCCAGCCGAGAAAATGAGGCACTACTCGCAGGTGCGCCGTACTGCTGATGGGCAGGAATTCAGTCAGACCTTGGACTAGGCCTAAGATGAGTGCTTGTAGCCAGTACATGAAGGGACTAAGCTAACCGTCGCCGCCCGCCCCGACAAGGACGGCGCACCCTTGACAAAAACGCGGGCCGGTGTGCAGAATACCCCTTGATTTTCACCGCTAACAAGGAGACATCATGCCCGTTCAGATTAAGGACGTCCAAACCATTCTCACCCAACCGGCCGGCTCCCGCTTGGTCATCGTCAAGATCGTCACGTCGGACGACGGTCTGTACGGACTTGGTTGCGCGACCTTTACCCAGCGCTTCCACGCCGTGCATACGGCCATCGAACAGCACCTCAAGCCCTTCCTCATTGGCCGCGACGTGGACCGCATTGAGGAGACTTGGCAGATGTTGATGGTCAACGGCTATTGGCGCAACGGCCCGGTGCTCAACAACGCCATTTCTGGCGTCGATCAGGCACTGTGGGACATCAAGGGCAAGCGGGCGGGGATGCCGGTTTATCAGCTTTTGGGCGGCAAGTGCCGCGAAGGCGCGGCGGTGTACGGCCACGCGGGTGGCGAGACGCCCGAGGCTGTCGTCGATAGCATCCGCCAGTTCCAAGAGCAAGGCTATCGCTACATCCGCTGCCAGATGGGCGGCTACGGCGGCAAGGCATCGATCTTGGTCAAACCCGAGGGTGCGCCCGAAGGCGCGTATTACAACCGCAAAGAGTACATGCTGAACCACTTGCGGATGTTTGAGCACATCCGCGCCGAGCTGGGCTTTGAAGTGGAGCTGCTGCACGACATCCACGAGCGGCTGCACCCTGTTGAGGCGGTGGGCTTTGCCAAGGACGTGGAGGAGTTCAAGCTGTTCTTCTTGGAGGACGCGCTAGCCCCCGAAGACATTGAGTGGTTTCGCCACATCCGCCAGCAGTGCGCGACGCCGCAGGCCATGGGCGAGCTGTTCAATCATCCGCTTGAGTGGACGCCGCTCATCGAGGGGCGGCTCATCGACTTCATGCGCATGCACGTCAGCCAGATGGGCGGGATCACCCCGGCGCGCAATGTGGCGGCCTTCGGGCAGATGTACGGGGTGCGCACGGCTTGGCACGGCCCGGGCGACACCTCGCCGGTGGGACACGCGGCCAACCTGCACTTGGACTTGTGGGCACCCAATTTCGGGATACAGGAGTGGTGCCGGTTCGCCGAGCACGTGTACGAAATGTTTCCGGGGCTGCCCGAGGTGCGCAACGGGTACATGTATCCGAGCGATGGACCGGGGTTGGGGATCGACATCGACGAGGACTTGGCTGCCAAGTATCCTTGTGCAGACGAGGTCATCGGGTGGACACAGACGCGCTTGCCCGACGGCAGCCCGGCGCGGCCATGAGAAGCAGTGGTTCGGGATCAGGTCCCCCTAGCTACTAACCCATCGCGTCTAAGATGAAAATCCTAGTTTCCAATCTCGGCAGTACCTCGTTTAAGTACAAGGTCTTTGCCATGCCCGAGGAAGTGGTTTTGGCGCGGGGCGGCATGGATCGAATCGGCGGCCAAGGCGCGGTCCACACCTTCCAGTTCGGCGCAGCCGACGAGGTTGAGGAGGCCGTAGAGCTGCCCAACTACGCCAGCGCGATTGACGAGGCCCTCGGGTGCTTGGCCGCGGGCGGGGTGTTGGCTTCGGTGGAGGAGTTGGACGCCGTGGGGTTTAAGGCCGTCCACGCGCGCGCTATTTCCGGGGTGGTCGAGCTCGACGAGGACGTCGTCGGGCGCATGGAGGACTTTTATCCGCTGGCCCCGGCGCACAATCCCGCTTACGTGGCGGCGATCCGGCAATTTGCGCGGGTGGCCCCCCAAGCGCGGCGGGTCGGGTGCTTTGAGACCGCGTTCCACGGCGCGATGCCGCAGCGGCGCAAAATGTACGCAGTACCCTACGCTTGGTACGCACAGTACGGCATCCAGCGCTACGGCTTCCACGGGGCCAGCCACCGCTACGCCGCCGAGAAGGTCGTGGAACTGGCAGGCCGCGCCGATCTCAAACACGTCAACATGCACTTGGGCGGGTCTTCGTCGCTGTGCGCGATAAAGGACGGAGTCTCGCAGGGGGCGTCGCACGGGCTAAGCCCGCAAGGGGGGTTGCCGCAGAACAACCGCATCGGCGACTTGGACCCGTATGCCCTCGACTTGGTGATGCGCAATGAAGGCCGAGCGTGGGACGAGGTATTGGCGCAGTGCGCCAGCGAGGGCGGCCTTGTGGGGATATGCGGGCACAGCGACATGCGCGACGTTGAAGCGGGCGCGGAAAGCGGCGACGAGCGTTGTGCTTTGGCTATAGCCGTGCTGGCGACGGCCGCACGCGATTGGCTGGGGGCGTTTGCGGTGGAGATGGGCGGGCTGGACGCGGTTAGCTTTACCGGCGGCATTGGCGAGTACTCGGCTGTCGTGCGCGGTGAAATCCTACGCGAGTTGGAATTTCTGGGGGTGGTGATGGATGCGACTAAAAATGAGCGCGTACAAGGCGAGGGCCGCCTACACGCTGCGTCGAGCCGAGTGCCCATTTACGTGCTGCGTACCGATGAGGAGCTAGTGGTGGCGCGGCAGACGTGGGAGTTTTTGCGGCTATGAACACCCGGAGGGTGTTGCAACGATATTCGAGACCTGTCAGCCGCGACGCGGGCGGGCTCCAAGGGGTGATCGCCGAAGCCGATTTGGCGGTGGATTTGGCCCCAGTCATCGCCGGATTTGGCGGCGGACCTTCATGAAGGACCCGATTGGAAAAACGGATAAAAGGGCGAACACATCGGTTCGCCCCTACGAAGACATAAATCATTCACACGGAAACGACCGCATACGAGACCGGCAAAATACGAGACCGTAGGGACAGACCTATGTGTCTGTCCCAAAACCTTTATGAACACCCCAACGATATTCGAGACCTGTCAGCCGTGGGCAGCGATATTCGGGCTCCAAGGGGTGATCGCCGAAGCCGATTTGGCGGCGGATTTGGCCCCAGTCATCGCCGGACCCTTTATGAAGGACCCGATTGGAAAAACGGATAAAAGGGCGAACACATCGGTTCGCCCCTACGAAGACATAAATCATTCACACGGAAACGACCGCATACGAAACCGTAGGGACAGACCTATGTGTCTGTCCCAAAACTTCTTCGGCTCGTTATGTACAAAAAAGACCCTTATTGAGGAGGATACAAACATGTTCGGAACCATTCGCAACCCGTCCGGCGAAGTGCTGGACTACACGTTCCACACCGGCGCGGCGGGATCGCAGCACATCGCTGTCTTGGGGCACGGCGTGACCGGCAACAAGGACCGCCCGTTTGTCGTAGCACTCGCCGAGGGGCTAGCGGCCGCTGGCATCCACGCGCTGCGCTTTTCCTTTGCCGGTAACGGCGCGTCCGAGGGCCGCTTTGCCGACGCGACGATTTCCAAAGAGGTTGAAGATCTCGGCGCGGTGCTCAGTGCCTTGGACGGCTACTCGGTCTGCTATGCCGGCCACAGCATGGGCGGGGCGGTCGGCGTCTTGCGCACCAGCCGCGACGAGCGCATCCGCCGGCTCGTCTCCTTAGCGGGCATGGTGCATACCCGCGCCTTTGCCGAGCGCGAGTTCGGCGCGGAGGTGCCCGACGCGAGCTACATGTGGGACGAACCAGACTGTCCGCTCTCGCAAGCCTATATGGACGACATGGCCCAAATCGACACTGTGGTGCGACGCGGAGCCGCGATTGCAGTGCCTTGGTTGCTGGTACACGGCAGCGAGGACGATGTGGTGCCGATTGCCGACTCGCACGACATCCTCGCCCAAGCCAGCAACAACGCCGAACTCGTCGTCATCGACGGGGCCGACCACGTCTTTAGCGAGCACGTGCAGGTCACGGTCGAAAAAGTCGTTGGCTGGCTACAAGGGCCGTGGACATAAGCATACCCGCGAGTGGCCACCTACCAGAGATCGCACGTACCGCCTATCTTTGGAGGAAACCCGGCAATCCCGCCGGCCATCTGCGCTCTGCCTAGTTAAGCCATGCAGAAGAAAACCCCGAGTCGCCTGAGTGCTCGCCAGCAGCGGACCTTGCTGGTGGTGGTGGCCTTGGGCGTCTTCATGGTCGCCGATACGCTCTACTTGCTGATCAATCGGTTGGCCGACGCCCTCGATTTCGACTACTTCGCAGTTACTGACATTTCCCTGCCCAAGTTTTACCAAGGTATGGTGCTGTCGCATACGGGCGTCGGTCTGGTGCTGGTGGTACTGGCGCTGGGCTTTGTGGCTTGGCACCTACCGGCCGTGTGGCGCAAAAGCCGCAAGCGGGCCATCTACACCGGCATTGCCACACTGGCGCTGGGCGTCTTACTGGCCATCAGCGGGCTATTCATCCTCAGCGCGGCGAGTAATCGCGGCAACCCAGTCGCCTACTGGAGCCATGTGGCCGCGGCGGTTTTAGTCCCCCTCTTTTACTTGGCGCACCGCCGCCTCTCGCTGTGGAAGCCTGCCGCACGGACCTATCGAGTCGTGCCCGTAGCGGTGGTCGGGCTGTTGGCGCTGGCCGTGGTGCTACACGGGTTGACCTATAGCGGCGAGCAGTACACGCCGGCGGCCGAGCAGGCCTTTGCCGCTGGCAAGCACACCGGGCCGGGTTCCAAGGCGCGGCAGGTCGCCGACTATGCGCCCGACGCCTTTGTCCCGGCCAATTTCGTCCCGGCTGAAAGTCCCTTTTTCCCGGCGGCTACTACGACTACTACCGGCGACATTCTGCCCTCGCGGATCATCACGCGCGGCGATCTGTCGCAGCCGCAAAAACTCGCCGGCGACCTCGCTGAGTATGGCTTTGTGGTCAACGAGCCGATTGGCTCGGAGACTTGCGCCCGCTGCCACGCAGCCATCGTCGAACAGTGGGCCACGTCAGCGCACCGCTTTGCCTCGTTCAACAACCCCTTCTACGAGGCGACGATCAACCACATGCGCAGCAACTCGACCGCGAGCAATGCCGAGGTCGCCGCGCATATCGCCCATTACAAGGGCTTGGCCGGCGAGGAGGGCAAAGTCAAGTCCAAGTGGTGCTCGGGTTGCCACGATCCGGCGCTGATGCTGGCGGGCAAGATGACCGAAGAGATCGACCGCGCCTCGCCGCAGGCCCAAGCCGGGCTGACCTGCCTGAGCTGCCACGCGATCGACGAAATTCACGACCAGACCGGCAACGGCAACTACAACATCGCCGACGAGCAGGAGGACCCCTATCTGTTCGCCGAGGCCAAAGAAGGCGCTGGCCGCTTCTTGCACGACACGGCGCTGAAGGCGCGGCCCATCGTCCACAAGAAGCAGATGCTCAAGCCCTTCTTCCGCACCTCTGAGTTTTGCGCCACCTGCCACAAAGTCAGCCTCGACTCGCGCGTCAATGGCTACCGCTGGCTGCGCGGCCAAGACGAATACGACAACTGGCACGACAGCGGCGTGGCGCTCAACGCCTCGCGGACCTTCTATCTGCCTGCTGTCAAGCAGGTCTGCCAAGACTGCCACATGCCGCTGGAGGAAGCAGTCGCCGGCGACGTGTCGGCGCGGGATGGGTACGTCAAGTCGCACCGCTTTTTGGCGGTCAACACGGCTTTGCCCTATATCCGCGGCGACGAGGAGACCATAGCGCGGATCGAGGAATTTCTGCAAGACGAAAAACTCAGCGTCGATGTGTTCGCGCTGCACCACCAACAAGGAGCGCACTACGCGCTAGACAAGAGCCAGCCAGCGCTGGTGCCCGGCGGCGAGTACACATTCGACGTGGTGGTGCGCAACAAGGGCGTTGGGCACACCTTCCCGGGCGGGACCAACGACTCCAACGAGGGCTGGCTAGAGGTTGCGGTGGTCGGCGACGACGACGCGGTGCTAGCGTTGAACGGGGCGGTGCAAGAGGACGGGCACGTCGATCCGGGGGCGCACTTTTACAAGGCCCTGATGGTCGATGCAAAAGGCCAAGCCATTCATCGGCGCAACGCCCAAGACATTGTCACGGCCGTGTACGTGCGCACCATTGGTCCGGGTACAGCGGATGTGGCTCACTACAGCTTCCGGGTGCCCGAAGACTACGCGGGGCGCAAGCTGACGCTGCGGGCGCGGCTTTTGTGGCGCAAGTTCGACCGCGCCTATACGGAATTTGCCTTTAACAACAACCGCGAGGGCTTCGGCCGCTTCGACCAAGTGCCGGATTTGCCGGTGACTGAGATCGCCCGCAGCGAGGTGG
Source organism: Candidatus Latescibacterota bacterium (assembly GCA_965200315.1). GTDB lineage: Bacteria > Latescibacterota > UBA2968 > UBA8231 > UBA8231. The sequence continues at coordinate 4,470,142 of OZ241362.1, read as the reverse complement.
CGTTGGCGGTGGGCGGGCCGTCCGCTATGGGTACGCCGGAGGCCGGCGACTGGATGCGCTTCAACGACTATGGCATCGGCTTGCTGCTCCAAGACGATACCCAAGGGGCCGCACGGGCCTTTGCGACGGTGGAACAGCTAGCACCCGAGCGCCTAGACGGTTGCCGCAACTTGGCCAAGGTTGCCGTGCGCGACGGCCATTTGGAGCGAGCCTACGCGCATTTGCAGGACTGCGAGGCGTTAGTTAGTGGCGACGGGCAGACGGCTTGGGTCTGGGGCGTGGTATTGCAAGAGGATGGACGCTACGAGGCCGCAGCGCAGGCGTATCGCCGGGTGTTGCGCGACTTTCCCGAGGATCGAGCTACGTGGCGCAACTTGGGCCGGGTGCTGTACCTCGATGGCCGCTTTGCCGAGGCTTTGGAGGCCCTCGACGGTGTGCTGGCCATTGATTCGGAAGACCGCGTCGCCCACTACCACCGGATGCTGTCGCTGCGTGCCCTCGGCCGCGAGGATGAGGCCCTCGTCGCCGAGCGTGCCTACCAGTATTACCAGATAGACGAGTCGGCTCAAGAGTTGACGCGCCGCTACCGGCTAGCGCACCCGCACGCCAACCGCGAGGCGCTTAAGATACACGTTCATCCCCTGGGGGAGGGTGGTTAGGAGTTTGTCCGTTGAGGGCGAACGTGAAGAATTTCCTCCATGCCTAGCGCCCGTACTTGGTCGGCCTCTAAGGTGAGGACGGCGTGGTTGGGAAACTCCACCTCGGACGCGACCCCTTCGTTGTGAATGAAGACCACGACTCCGACATCGCCGGCGATCAGTTCGGCTTCGGGTTGATCGGCTGTCAAGACAGCCCGTCGGTGTTCGGCTAGGGTATTCATGGACTAACTCCTTTGTGGAACGGCCATTGCAAAACGCAGCGCGGTCTTTCCCGCGGCTGAACACCGCTGGCCGCGAAAAACGCCGGCCGCGGAGGCTACCCGGCCGCCCTGCCAAGCAGTCCGCCGGGAGTTTTAAGAGCGCTTCTGATGTCCTCCCTAGCCATCCTACCTGAGTTGCGCGGCTTGCAGGATGGCACACCGTCAGCGCGGACGAGCAGCCCGCGCTCCCTATCTCAGGAATGATGTAGGACTGCTATATGACGAGAAAATACTCAATAGGACGCAAATTTTATGCCAACATTTCATAGCGCGAGCTGGCGATTCTTGGTCGGTGCCCTGCTGTGGGGCGCCTGCGGCCCAGAAGAGCCTTCGGAACCCGCTCCGACGCCCGAGTACACCAAAGCACCGACCGCCGACTATGCAGTGGGGCGCGGGCGGAAAGAGGCCCCTGCGGTGCGATTTGTCGATGTGACTCAAGAGGCTGGTCTCGAATTCAGACACGAGACCGGTGCGCGCGGCGACAAGTGGATGCCGGAAACCATGGGCAGCGGCTGTGCGCTCTTTGATTACGATGGCGACGGCTGGCTGGACGTGCTATTGGTCAACAGCGAAGGATGGGGTGGCGAAAAGGCCCCCGGCAAGCTCTACCGCAACCTCGGCAACGACACCTTTGCCGATGCAACAAAACGCGCGGGTCTAGACTTTTCGGTCTATGGCATGGGCCCGACGATCGCCGACTACGACGCCGATGGCGATCCAGATATTTACTTGACGACCTTGGGGCCGAACCTGCTCTTGCGCAACGACGCGGGTCGCTTTGTCGATGTGGCCCAAGAAGCGGGCGTGGCGGGCGCGGTTTGGCGAGATGATGCGGGCAATGAGAATCCCGAGTGGTCCACGGGCGCGGCTTGGGTTGATGTGGATGGCGATGGCTGGCTGGATCTGTTGGTCACCAACTACGTGCGCTGGTCGCCTAGCACCGACATATACACCACGCTCGACGGCAAGGGAAAATCCTACGCCACGCCTCAGCAGTACCCCGGCTCGCCGCCGAGGCTCTACCGCAATCTGGGCGAGGGCCGCTTCCGGGAGATAACCGAAGAAGCGGGCCTGCTCCTGCCCGAGGGCAAGTCCATGGGCGTAGCCATGACCGACTTTGAAGACGACGGTCGCATCGACTTGGTCGTCACCAACGACACCCAACCCAATTTCCTGTTGCAAAACTTAGGTGGGGGCCGCTTTGCGGAGCGGGGTCTCGCTGCGGGCATTGGCTACGACGAGACCGGCCGGGCGCGGGCGGGAATGGGCGTAGATATTGCCTCGGTCGCCAACGACGGCGTGCTTTCCATCGCCATTGGCAACTTTAGCCGCGAGGCGCTCTCGCTCTATCGCCAAGCCGGTGGCGAGGTCTTCGTCGATGCCGCGGGCAAGGCTCGGCTGATGCAGGCGACGCTGCGGCCGCTGACCTTTGGGCTGCGCTTTTTCGACTACGATCTCGACGGCTACCAAGACCTGATTTTGGCCAATGGGCACATTGAGCCAGAGATCAACTCGACTCAGAAGGAGATCGAGTACCAGCAGGTGCCGCAGTTGTTTTGGAATGACGGCGACGGGCGGATGGTCGAGGTATCGGAGCAGACCGGCGGGCTGTTTCACAAGCTGCTGGTGGCGCGCGGGCTAGCTGTCGGCGATGTCGATGCAGACGGCGATTTGGACGTGCTGCTGACGACCAATGGCGGCCCGGCGCACCTGTTGCACAACGACGGCCCGACGGGCCGTGCGGTGGCACTCGACCTGACGGGCAAGGCTCCCAACCGCGACGCCATCGGCGCGAAGGTGACCGCACAGGTGGGCGAACAGGAGCAGGTGTTCATGGTGCGCACCGGGTCTTCCTATTTGAGCCACAGCTCGACGACTCTGACCGTTGGCTTGGGCGCAGCCGGGCAGGTTGACCGCCTAGAAATTCGCTGGCCGGATGGGAGCGAAGAGGCGTTAGAAAACCTCGCGGCGGGTGCTCGCTACCGGATTGTGCAGGGGGAGGGCGTGGCTGAGAAGGTAGCGTTTGCTCGGTAGATAGAGTCTTCAAGTATGCAATGAAACTTGACCCTGCGGCGTTCGCCGTAAGCTCTAGCGAGGATTGACGCGCCAAACAGAGACCCTGTCGACGCCATTCCCAAAGCGATTGCCTGTTGTACATCCGCATAGTACATTGCTCAATCCTCCTCATACACCTACCAGCTTCTAATTCCTTGCCTTGAGGCCCGCGATGCCTACCAAACCGCTTGTATCTCTACCGGCTCTCTTCCCGGACTATCCGCTGAGGGACGATATGCAGAATGCGCTCTATCTCCACAGCCCCGGCTGCCTGCCGGTGCTGAGCCGCCACTTCGGTGCGTCCGAGACGACCATCGTCATAAGCGAGGCCCCCGTAGGCTGGGATACCGGCCAGCGCAGCGGCATCTTGATTCCCGATCTGCTGATCGCCTTCGCGGTGGACCGGGCGACCCTCATCGCTCAAAACGGCTATGCCATCAACGATCAGGGCAAACCGCCGGACTTTGTCTTGGAAGTTGCGTCGCACTCAACGGCGCGGCGCGACGACACGAGCAAACGCGATGGATATGCCGCCTATGGGGTGCCTGAGTATTGGCGGTTTGATCCGACGGGCGGCGCGTATCATCAAGCGGCGTTGGCGGGCGATCACTTGCTCGGCGACGGGTATCGTTCCATCGCCATTGCGAGGCATCCCGATGGCGGGTATCGCGGGCACAGCAGTGTACTTGGGCTGGACTTGTGCTGGGAACAGGGTCAGTTGCGTTGGTACGATCCAGCCAAAGGCGGCTACCTGCTGACGCTTGACGAGGAAGCCGAAAGCCGCCTCTTAGCCGAGCAGGCGCACGACGCCGAACGCAATGCCCGCCTCTTAGCCGAGCAGGCGCACGACACCGAACGCAATGCCCGCCTCTTAGCCGAGCGTGCCCGCGACGCTGCCGAAGCGGAAGCACAACTCCTGCGCGAACAGCTCGAACGACTGCGGGCGGAGTAAGGAAATGTATCGCACTGCCGTTGGCACCGATTAGCAGCACGGAACGACGACAGGTCCATCGCAAGGTGTAGCTTTGCACCGTGCTATGCCTCGTCCGCCCGTTTGGCCTTTTTCTCTTTCCACTAACTACCTTTTAGCCGGTCAACCAATCAAGCGGCCCCTTTGGTCGTGGCTGACCTTGTCGGGGTCGTGCGGCCCACAGCGGGCGCGCTTGGCTTCCCCTTGTTGGTAGCGGTGGCGCATTTCCGTCTGCCGCCAGCGCAAAAACTCGCGTTCCTGCGCGTCGCGGTTGTGCATCGAAGCTGGAGCCGGGACTTCGATGGTGGCGTAGGTGATTTCGTTTACCCGACGCGACAGAGCGACGATTTCTCCTTTGCTAATGACTAAGGTGACGCCGACGTTGGCCTCGACAATGGCGACGCCGTTTTCTCGCGCCCGGGCCAATACGGCGCGGTCTTGCTCCTTGGAGCGGGAGCCGAAGGAGGGAATGAGCAGGTACTGTGCCCCGTCGAGTACTGGGATGCGGGCGATGTCGGGATTCCAGCGGTCGTTGCAGATGAGGAAGCCGCCGCGGCCAAACGGGGTATCAAAGGCGCGGGCATGAGCACCGAGACGGTTGTACCACCAAGAGGGATGGTAGCCCTCGGCTAGCTGCATTTTGTGGTACTTGCCACACAGGCGACCCCGGTGGTCGATAAAGACGGCGCAGTTGTACACGTCCTTGCCGATGCGCTCGGCCAGCCCAAAGGCGAGGCATATTCCCAGTTCGCGGGCCAGCTCGCGGAAGCGGCCCATGACCGGGCCGCGCGTGGTGACGGCCACGTCCCGCATCCGTTCTTCCGGCTCCTCTCCGGTGATCAGTTCCATGACCACGTAGCCTTCTAGCACTCCTTCGGGTGCCAAGGCCAGTTGGACACCACCTTTGGCCGCGGCGCGGAACATGGCTTCCAAGCGGTCGGCATTGTCGGCTAGGGCGAATTTTTTAGGCCGAAAGGAAATGGCGGCGACATCTACGGATTGGTACATAGGTTTTGTCTCCTATTCTTCTTTGCGGCAAAAGCGCAGCGCGTACAGGTCGGCATCGTACATGACAAAGCGCAAACGCACTGGCCGCCCGGCCAACGGGCCTACCTCCGCGCCCGATTCCCACTGCACAGCTAAGTCCGTTTGATCCTGAAAAAGCTCGGTTGAGTCGGCCAGCGATAGGCCGGGGAAGGGCTTGCCGTTTTCGTCTTGGACTTCGACGCGGATGCTGCCGGCCGCGGAGGTGGACATGTTGAGCCGCAACTGATCGCCGCTGAAGATCAGGGGTTTGGTGGTGAACTGGCCGCCGCGATAGGGCACTTGCACCGAGGCGAAGCCGTCGAGGCGCATGGTCAGGCGGCGGATGCAGGAGGTGGGCATGCGCCAATGCTCGGTCATGTAGAGCGACAGTTCGGCGGGGCCAGTGCGCAGCAGGCCGCGCATGATGTACACGCTGCGGTCGTGCCAATTGCCGGGGTCGGGCCCCGGGCGCACGAAGGCTTCGGGGAAGAGGCGGTCGAAGCGGAGGCCGTCGTGGCTGCTCATCATCACGGCGTCGTTGACCCCAGAATACGGCCAGCCGGGCGTGGGACTGCGGCTGTTGACAAAGCGCGAGGGGAACATCAGGTAGAGGCGAGGGGAACGCTTGTAGGGCACGCAGGAATTGGTGTACATGTGCTCCAACGGCGCATCGCCGGTGTCGATGGCTTCTAGCGGACTCCAGTGGACAAAGTCGTCGGAGGTGGCGCGGCGGATCCAGCGCACGCCTTCTTTAAAGGCGCGAGTGGCACCGTGGCCTAGTTCGCCGTCGCGGCGAGTGCCTCGGGTGTACATGACGTACTGGCCGGTCCACGGGTCGCGGAAGGCGATGTTGTGCGAGTCGAACGGACCTTCGGTCTGCACGGGTTCGGGATTTTTGCGCCAGTGGAAACCGCAAGGCGAGGTTGCCGTGTAAATGGCACCGCGCCGACCGATCCCTTTGTAGCGCTCTTGCGCTGGGGCTTGTGGGTCGAGGAACGGGGAGAAGTTGACTAAGTCGGGATCGTCGATGACTAAGTTGTTGGCCGTCGATCCTTGGAAGTCGATTAGACCCAGCTCTGGTTTGTGCCAAGTGATGCCGTCGCTGCTTTCGGCGTAGGCAGTGCAGGCCCGGTCGGTTTTGTTGTTATCGGCGTGGGGGATGCAGCGGTACCAGGCGCGGAAGCGGTCGCCGTCTTTGAAGAGCACGGCGTAGGCGAGGCCGCCTTCTTCCCAGGGATGGTCGATGCGCACGGCCGCGTTGCGGCGCATGGGTTGGTGGAGGACTTGGCGGGCGTCTTGTAGCTCGTCGATGAGGCGGCGGTCGAGCAATAGTTGGCGGTTGGTGCCGATGGAGATGGGGGTGTCGGACATGGTGGCCTCTCGGATGAGTAGTTGGAGCGTCGGCGGGCGTATTATAGCTAACGTGGGGCTGATCTCCAACTTGGCCATCTGATTGAGGGGAGGTCGCCCCTCGTTTGCCCAAGCGAAGATCGATCCTTCTAGATTGTAGACATCCGTATATCCTCTTTTCATCAGAAACTGGGCAAGTTCCGACGAGCGGTATCCCACGGAACAGTACAAAACGATACGTTGGTCCGATGATACGTCTTGCAGCACTTTGAGAGCTTCGTCTTTTGAGGGGGCTGGCAGGGCACCTTGCAGATGGCTGACGGCGTATTCTTCGGGTTCTCGGACATCAAGCAGGAGGAGGTTTTACCGCTGCGGAGATTCTTCGAGATAGGATTGAAGCGTATCAGTCGAGACTTGGGCGACCATCGGAAACTTGGCGCGGATCGTCTTAAGCGTCATGGACCAATCCTCGCTTTCTTCTTGGGCCGACGCGGCCACGCCAGCACATATCGCCGGCCGTAGGGCAAACGCGAGAACTGTCTTAAATTGGTGGAGGTTGAGCCGGCGCATGAGGATGAGCCAATCCGAGGGATGACTAATAGAAGAGGAGGAATCGATCCGATGCAAGACCTACGCATCGCCGCGGTGCAGATGAACTGCCGAGTCGCGGAACGCGAACGCAATCTGGATACTATCGAGCGCTTTGCTGAGGCCGCGGCGGCGCAAGATGTCGATATCGTCTGCTTTCCCGAGCTGTGCGTGTGCGGGTACAATGCCGGCGACACCTCAACGCCGGAGCCCGAGCCGCTCGCAGGAGAATCGCTCCGCAGACTCGAAGAGATTGCACACAACGGCCAGATTACCCTGCTGGCCGGTATTCTTGAACGGGACGTCAGCGGCATCGTCTATAACACGCAGGTCGTCTGCGGTCCCGAGGGGTACGTCGGCTGCTATCGCAAGACGCACGTTCCCGATTCCGAGATCGGCACTTGCGGAGAGTCGCAAGGAGACGCTGATGTTCTTCCGCCATTATCGCCGGCCCGAGATGTATCGGCGCTGGGAGAACGAGATTAGATTGCGCGGGGACGGTCAATCGACGTCCCTCACTGGCCGATAATTTCAACCGAGGAGACGACCATGGCTCGTTTGCAAGATGTCAATACCACGGATGTGCGCAGCGCCATTGAATTGGGTTGCCGCACCATGTCGAGTGTCTTCAATGCCGACGACAACGATATACCCTTTTTCGGCTCGCGTGTGCGCCCCCAAGCCGAGCTGCGCTTCAGTGCCGCGCATTCGGAAGCGCACGTGCCCGGCCGCCACCTCAACGCCTTGCTCAACGCCGAGGACGCCGCGGGCGTTGCAGTAGATGAAGCGGCCATTGAAAAACACGCGGCCGCAGCGTTCTATTCGTACAGCGGCCCTATTGCCATGCCGCTCAATCGGGCCGAGTTGGGCGGTCCGCTGGTCAACTTCATCCCTCACAATATCCGCGAGGGCTTCCACGCGCTCTATCCGCTGGTGCAGTACCGCGACTCGGACCGGGCGCGCCAGCTAGCTGAAGCCAGTATCGAGGCATTTCGCCGCTATTGGAGCGCGGACGAAGGCTGGGATCGACCGGCGCTACAGAGGTTGGGACTGGAGGCTTGGGAGAGCTTGTTCATTCCGGGAGAAGCTCGGGCCTTGGGGCCTTTGGTCAAGTACTATCGGGCGACGGGCTATGGGCCGGCGTTGGCGTTGGCGTTGGAATTGGCAGAGAAGATCACGGGTGAGTTTTTCACTGCAAAAGGCGGCCACGACCGAAAACTGCTCGGCGACCACACGCACTCGGTCACCTGCGTCATGTCGTCGTTGGCGCAATTGGCCGATCTGACGGGCGATGCGGCGCTCCTGCTGCGCGTCAAGGCTTTTTACGATAATGGCCTGTGGGCTATGCGCGACCCATTGGGTTGGGTCGTCGAAAGCACACATCCCGATGCGCCGCCCGACCGCGGCGAAGTCAACAATACCGGCGACATCGTCGAGACTGCCCTGATCTTGGGGCACTGGGGCTGGAGCGAGTACTTTCAGGATGCCGAGCGCATTGTGCGCGGCCATATACTGCCGTCGCAACTGCGCGATATTTCCTTTATTGACGAACCGCTCAACCCCGAAGGCGCGGACGGCCTGCGCGACGTGGCACAACGGCACCAAGGGGCCTTCGGCTTTCCTGCGCCGTACGGCCACGAGCCGGCGGAAGCCGAGACCGTTGGCTTCAACATGGATATTGTCGGTGGAGCGGTGGCGTCTTTGTGCGAGGTGTACCGGGAGATGGTGTGCAGCGACCCGGCGGGTCACCGGGTCAATTTGCTCTTTGACCACGAGACCGAGGCCGTGCGCGTCGAATCTCCTTATACGCATGATGCCCTGCGCGTTGAGGCCAAGCAGCCGGGGCCGTTGTGGGTGCGCCTGCCCGGCTGGGCAACGCCGTCCGATCTAGTGGTAACAGGGGCCGCGCCGCCGCGCATAGACAGCGGGTTCCTTTTCTTCGCCCAGCCGCCGTTGCACACGCCGATTGAGATCCGCTTTGCCTTGGCCGAAGAAGAGTTGATTCTGAGGCATCGGACCCGTTCGATCCGCGCCCGCCTGCGCGGCGACGAGGTGGTGGCGATGGATAACTTTGGCGCTGATCTGGCGTTTTTTTCGCCATTTGAATCTCACGTCTAAATCAGGCAAAGTACTCCTCGTCGTCCCGCAGCGCATTGCGGTGCGGCAGATATTCGACCACCAACTCCACATCCACTAGGGTCACCGGGTGAATGAGCTGGGCGTCCTTCTCCACGACCTCTACCTCCACCGTATTTATCCCCCTCTGGGGCAGGCACTGGATCGGCTTGAGATCAATGTGTAGCCGGTACCCGTTGACCGCGTAATCCGGCCTAGGGCGCAACTGGTAGGTCCAGTCGGCCTTGCGCCACGCGGTCTCGGGTATTTCACTGCCATTCCACTTCAGCTTGATCCGGTCCTCGTACGTCAGGTGCTGCAACATCAGGCGTAACTCGCAGCGCCACAACTCACCGGCTCGGTCTCGGCTGGCCATGTCGTCGCTCACTTCCAATGTGAACGACCGCGCTGGAGCTCCGCACGGCAGTTCGGCCGGTAGCTGTTCGGCTAGGCCATGGATGGGGGCTGACTTAGGATTGCTGGGGATGCCGAGCCGGTACCTCTTGTCGAGATTGTCCAGCAAGTCTGGATGCCCCATAAACCTCAGCCTTCCAGCCGCTTCGTCATCATACGGATAGCGCTTGGGCATCGGGTAATAAGTGTGAAAGAACACGCCGTGGACCCCAGCGGCATAGGCATTGGCTGCAGCGGCCCGCACTGTCGGCCGGGAAAGCTCGGGGTTGTTGGTCGATTCCATACCCGCCAACACCCGCACCCCCCCGCCTTCGGCGGCCGCAACAACGGCCCGCAATCCGGTGGTGTCGTTTGCAAAACCACCGACGACCTGCATGCAGATCAGCGCGTCGACGATCTCCTCCTCGATCCAAGTCTCCACGTCCATCCCCATGCGCTTATTGCCGTCGAGGGTCGCGCCTATGCGGACCACCAACCGCTTGGGACGACCCTGCTCTGCGGCCGCCTGATCGCAGAGCCGGCGTATTTCTCGCAGCCACTCGGTCAGGGTCTCGGTGTGCTCGGCGACCTCCCCGCGGCCGATAAACGGCGCGTAGTCGTGCATGTTCAGCTCAATGCCGTCGCCGGGGTAATCCCCGACCAGTTCGGCGATTACTGCCAGCCGGTCCGCCCGAACTTCGGGGACGGCAAAGGACAGCCGGTTGGGGTTGTCGAAGCGGGCCTCGGGGTACTCGGGCTCGTCGCCGACCTGCCATTCGGGATGCTCAGTGGTGAAGTCGGCCACTCGGCAATTGGTGACGCGGTCGTGCGGCGTGTGAATCATGTTCAACAGCAGGCTGGGCAGAAACTGGAAACCGCGCTGCTGCGCCCGCTGGCACACAAGCATGAGCGGGTCAATGCCCTGTTCGATCATCAGCCTAGCGTTGTGCGCCGCCCGCCACCAAATATCGTGGTCGGTCAGATCGACGTTGTGCCCCCAACGCTCGCCCACCTTGGTGGCGTAGAGCAAAACGCTACAGTCGCCTACGGCATAGGTGATGGTGTCAATGCCGAGGTCGACTAGCTCGTCAATGGGCTCTAGATACTGCTTGGCCCCCATGGGCGGCTCGTACAAGTACGCGCTTGAATGGCGGCCGTCGGTGTAGAACATTACCTCGTGGGTCTTACTCATGATCGTCCTCCTCGTCTCCTGCTTGGCACTGCGGTGTCCCGATCTCACAGCGCTACAACAGGTGCAATTAACCCCAGCCGGGCAGCGCAATCAAGTCCCTTTGGCAGGCTCTTTGCAAGCGACTACGACCCGCGCTGGCCGGAGACTTTTCCGCCCTCCCATTGAGCAATTGCCCGACCCGCTGAGCTTTTCCGCTAGCTCCTCTCGGAACTCGGCTGGACTTCTGAGACGAAGAAGTCGTCGGGGAGGATGCTCTTGGTCTCGACTCCGTGCCTGTACTCGGGTAGCCCGATTGTCGTCACCACCCCCATGGCCGTGAAGTGCTCGCACTCGCCGCTGGCCCCGCTCTTATTGCCCCCGCCGTGGCCGCGCAGCCAAGCGGCGTCGATGACGCGCACTCCCTTCCATATACCTCGGGTGGCATTGAGGTGGCCGAAGCGCGCTAGATCCGCGGCGCTGATGACCACCCAACCCGGACCGCTGCGCACGACTTGTCCGCCAATTTCGTAGGGAGGGTCGAGGTAGGTGTACGCGTCTGGAATGGTGGGATAGAGGTATTTCCGCTCTTTCACTGCGCCGCCGGTGAGCCAGTCCCAGCGCTCGTACGGGATGCCAATGATGTCGAATAGGCGCTCTTGGACCACGGCCTTGAGGTCGCGGCCCCAAACGTGGGTCAGCGCTTGGCCCAACCGCCAGAAGCCGGCGCTGCTGTACAGCCCCTCGGTGCCCGGTTCGGCATGGGCGTAGCAGTCGTAGAAGGGATCACCCGTCCAAGTGGCCCATGTGGGGATGCCGGGAACTGCGTCCCGCTCTTCGAGACCCGTGCGCTGCTCGCGCCAGCGGTTGCCGATTTCAAAGGGGAAGCCTCCCCAGTGCAGGCTCTCATCGCGCCGCCCGATCAAGTGGGAATCACGTTCAGCGATCCAGAATCCGCCTCCAACTCGTCGAGGTAGATCGCCGCCTTAATGGTGTAGAAATCTGGATCTCGGCCTCGGTCGCCCAGCACGTCGCTGTGCCACGGCGTATCACTCCTGTTCAGCCAGACTTCCCCGCCGCCGTGGAACAGACACGGTCGCCCGAAAATGTCCTGCTGCGCCGCGGCGATGCGCGGGTGCTCGACAAAGCTGGCGAAATCGTCGTCCAACTCGGCACAGCGCCCCTGCTGGCGCGTACCCCGGCTCGGCCGCCCGAGGTTGTCCTCAAAGTAGTCGTAAGCCGAGGCCCCGGCGATCAGCCTGTTGTACGCAGCCTCGAACTGGGCTACCTCGTCCGACGTCAAGCACGCCCTTAGCTTGACAAACCCCATGGCGTGGAATTGGCCAACTTGGAGTGGGGTCAGCATGGTCAGCTCGCACTGCCTCGGCGGTTGGCGATGGAGCGCGGCGTCAGGTCGAAGAGGGTCTCGTGCCCGTGGAAGAAGCGGTCGAGTTCATCGACCATGAGCGTGAAAAAGCGCGGGTAGCTCTGTACGGTTACGCCGGCGATGTGGGGGGTGACGAAGACGTTTTCCAAGTGGAGAATCTCCTTGTCGCCATAGGCGTTGTCCTCGCCCACATCCGGGTCGAACACGTCTAAACCAGCGACGATGTCGCCCCGCTTGAGCCGCCTCACTAGCGCGTCTGAATCTACCACTTTGCCGCGTGACACATTGACGAACACCGCGCCCGGCCGGATCAGATCCAATTCCCGCTGACCAATCATGCGCTCGGTGCGCGGGGTGTGCGGGGCTAAGCAGACGATGGCGTCGCACTGGGACATCACGTTGTCCAGTGAGGTTTTGAGGAAGCCGACCGCGTCGGCCATCTCCCGCGCCAAGTACGGGTCGTACACCCAAATTTCCGCGTCAAAGGGCCGCAAAAACTGAATCAGCCGCCGGCCAATGTGCCCGCAGCCAATAAGGCCGACCCGCTTGCCGGTCAGGTCGCCGTGAATAAAGCCAAAGTCGCTGTGCGGACGAGGGCGCACGTCGCCGGCGATGAGGCGGCGGAATTGGGCTCCGGCGTTGCGCAGAGCAATAATGATGAGCGCCAAGGCCCACTCGGACACTGGATACGACGAGCCGTTGGTCGTATCGACCGTGCAGACGCCGCGCGCCCAAGCGGCTTCGACGTCGACGCGGCTGGCAAAGCGGTCCCCTTCCAACTCTCCGATGATCTTCAGGTCGGGGGCTTGATCCAAGATCGCGGCATCTATCGTCGGGCAGCCGTGGCAGACGACCAAGCCGTCGTAGCTACCTAGCCGCTCGCCTAGCACACAGGCGATCTCAGGGTCTGCGTTGGTGTCGTAAATGCCGCCGCCTTCGCATTCGAACCAGTCCCAGTCGGCGAAGGCTTCGAGGCGTTTGAAATCGGCTGCGGCGAGGTACTGCTCGCGCACGTGCTTGTTGCAGGCGATGAGTATTTGCGGGCGTGAGTTCATGGGTACAGTCTCCGTGTTAAGTGGGTCACTCCACTTCTACGAGCACCCGGCGTTGGGCCGGGTCAAAGGCGACTAAAGTAGCTTCGTCCTCTAACAGGAAAGTATCGCTTTTGAAGGCGGCACGGTTCGCAGCGCGCGTCAATGGGCGGCCATCCACTCGGACTGAGCGCACCTGTCCATCCGTCAGATGCAGAGTCAGGTCAGGGGTCTGCACCGGCAGATCGAGGCGAATGGTGTTGCCCTCTACTGAAATCTCGGCCATGGCGCGGGCGCAGGCATAAGTGGTAATCTGGCTACAGGTGCGCCATTGAGTGCGCTCTCCCCTCGGATCGCGCTCGGCGAGACGGCTAACCACCTTCTTGAATGCGTTAAAGCCGCGTCGGTCCTCATCGTGTAGCCCATAAAATCCCTGCCAATGGCTGATGAGCACAGCCGGTTCGCCCGCGTCGATGAGGGCCGGTAGGCGGCCGCCCTCTAAGTCGGGAGTGATGTACTTGTCGGCATTGACCTCGCCGTAGCCGGTCCAACTGCCGGTCCAGTCGCCGGTGGAGGCGATGATTTCTCCGGTGGCTTGGCCGGTTTGGCGATCGGGGTACCATACGGGCGTATCTACCGTGTCGTCCCTTGAGATCCGCTGAAAAAAGTAAGGCACTCGGTTGCCCGTGACTTGGCGTATGGCCTCGCCAGCACAGTGGGCGTAAAAGGGCAGGGTGCGGCCGCCAAAACCGCCCGGTGAGGTTACCCCTTGCGGCGTCAGGCCCACGGCGACTAGAATGCGGCACGCTTGGGCGATGTACTCGGTGACCAACTCCTCTTGGTCTTCGGGCAGCGCGGCCCAATCGTATTGCTCCCATATTCTAGAGGGGAGTGGCTGCAAGGTTTTGGGATCTAATACGAACGTGTGGGTGAGCATCTCGGGCGTGATGTCGAAGGCGGGGACGATGAGCTCGCGGCACATAGCCAGCCATTCGTCTTGCTGTGCTCTGCTGAAAAGGGGCAACCCCTCGTCGATGCGCCCTAGGGCCGCCGGGCAGGGCACCACCGAGAACTTGCCGCGGACGCCGCTTGCTAGGCACCACTCGGCAAATTCGCGGGTAAAGGACGCCGGATGGACCACCGGCAGGTCCTCCCAGCGCTGGGGACGGCCCTCGGCGATGGTGCGATCGCGGAGGAAGAAATAGTTGAGGTTGACCAGCACTGTGGAATCGTCGAAGATGATGGACAAAGGCACCCGATCGAGGGCATGCCGGGCGATTTCAGCGAACAGAAGCGTTCTCCTCTTTTGGAGGGATTCTAAATATACTGCGCACACGCGCCGCGACAAAGAAGTCGCTATCTATCCTTGTAAATTCACCGTTTGATGGTTAATATACAAGGTAATTTTATCCCTCTTGGAAAGTTCCTCGTGATAGTCCCTCGCTTGGCCAAAAACAGAGTACTGGAGGCACTGGCGCAGTTCCCGGCCGTCGCTTTGGTCGGCCCGCGACAGTGCGGAAAAACGACGCTGGTCAACATGCTAGATATATTGCCCGCGCCCCGCTTTTTCGACCTAGAGGATCCGCGGCACCGGCTGATCTTAGAAGATCCCCTGCGGGCGTTGCAGGTTGACCAGAGCGAACTCGTCGTCATAGACGAAGCACAGCGCATGCCGGAGTTGTTTCCCATTTTGCGGGTACTCATCGACCAGAACCGCCGCCCCGGGCAGTTTCTCCTGCTTGGTTCGGCCACGCCCGATCTGCGCCGCCAGAGCGCCGAAAGCCTAGCTGGTCGGCTGCTGACCATAGAACTTACGCCGTTCAGTGCTGAGGAGATCGTCCCGGATCTTTGCTCGTTGGAAGTATTGTGGGAACGCGGGGGCTTTCCCATGTCTCTGCTCGCCGCTACGAGCGGGCAAAGTGCCCTCTGGCGTCAGCAATATGTGCGCGACATAACCGAACGCGATTTGCGGCTGATCGGCTTTGAACTGCCGCCGGCGAGAATGTACCGCTTCCTGCAAATGCTGGGCCACAACCACGGCCAGTGCTGGAATGCCAGTCAACTGGCGCGCAGTCTCGACATCGGCGCCACCACGGCTGGGCGCTATCTCGATGCCATCCAGCAGACGTACCTCGTGCGGTGTCTCCTACCCTACTTGCGGAACATCGGGAAACGCCTTGTTAAATCGCCTAAAGTGTACATCCGCGACACCGGCATCCTGCACGCTCTGCTCGCCCTGCACAGCCGCGAACAGATTCTCGGGCATCCCGTAGCTGGGTATAGCTGGGAGGGCTTTGTCGTGGAGCAGTTCTCTGCGGTGCTGCCGCTTGGGTGGGACCTCGCCTTTTGGCGCACGGCGGCTGGCGCGGAAATCGACCTGCTTCTCCTGCGTGGTGGACGCCCGAGCATCGCGGTGGAAGTGAAGATGAATACCACCGACCCCCGCCCCGGCAGAGGGTTTTACGAAGGATGTAAAGACCTCACCCCAAGCGAAAAGTGGGTCATTTATCCCGGTGCTGAGACTATGACCTTGCCCAACGGGGTGTCGGCCCTGCCGTTGGCTGAGGCCATGGTGCGCTTTGGGACTATGGCCGCGTAGATATACCATGCGCGACAAAGAACGAGCTGAACACGCGGCCGGGCGCCTCGCCGGTGCGGCCCTGCTGCTCAGTGGCTTGGCCTTCAATCCGCTGGGGCTCGCCCATTTTTTTCCGGCGCATCCGCTTGGCCTCGAGGGTATCATCGTCCTCCAGATAGCTTTGCTCTTTGGCGGTGGTTGGCTCGTTTGGCGCTGTCCTCGGCTGCCGCTAGCTCCCATTGTACTCGTCGCTTTCGCCTTTGGCACGCTTGCCGCCCTCGGGGGGTACGGCACGGTCTGCTCGCTGCAAAAGGTGCAGGAACGCAACCGGCTCTTGGCGACTATTGACCGCAGCGAAGCGGTGCAGCAGCACCTGAGCGGCGAGGCGCTGCCGCTTCTTGCCTTGGGGATGTACCAAGGTCAACTGCCCCCCGCACCGGCTCGTGCGCTTTTTGCCGCTGCGGTTGATGTTGCGGATGTGGAGCAGACCGGGGAGGCGACCGAAGTCGTCCCGGCGCTGGGTATTAAGCGTCAGCGCTGGAACGTCGCACCCACCAAGCAGGCCCGCCGCGCCGATCTCCAGCTCTGGGGACCGCTGTGGGCGGCTGTTGATTCCGGCGACTATGCGGCCTTCCACATTGAGACCGGGCATTTTCTCGACGCGGAGACGATCTACCAAGCCCACTTGCGCTTTGACGCCTCGGCGCAGACAAAAGACGGGAAGCGCGCACAAATACTGGCTCGGCTGGTGCTCGACTGGCAGCGGCAGGAAGATGCCACTTGGCGGATTCGACGCTGGGAAACCGAGTCGCTGGAGATGCTCACGCGGGCGCACTCGCTATTTGCCGAAGTCCTCGACGAGGCGATCCCACGCGACGAGGACCGCGCTCGGACTCGGTTTTCGCGCCACGCCGAACTAGTGAGCCAGTCGTTCCTCGACTCCGCGTTCGTCGCGCCGCATCGCTATTTCACCCGCCAAGCCTTTGACCGCCATCCCGGCATCAGCGTCGTGGATATCGACGACGATGGGTACGACGACCTGTACATTGCCGTGCGCCAAGGTCGGAACATGCTGTTGCACAATGGCGGCGACGGCACGTTCACCGAGCGCGCAGCCCAATACGGCTTCGACGTGGAGCACCACACGGCCGCCGCGCTTTTCGCCGACTTTGACAACGATGGCGATCCAGATGTCTTCCTCGGTCGCACGCTTGCGCCCAGCCTCTACATGGTCAACGAGAATGGTCGCTTCGTCCCTCGCGACTTAGGCGATGGCGTCTTGCCGTTTCTCGTGGCCTCGATCTCAGCGGCCGATTACAACGGCGACGGTCTGCTCGATACGTACTTCTCCACGTATGCCGCGCGGATGTTGCTCGAAGCGGCTCCCTCCGCGCACCGCGACGCGCCTTGGGGCGGCGCACTGTTGGCCGACTTCCTGCCTGCGGACCACGCCCGCGCACTCTACGACCTGAGTCGCGACCGCATCGGCCACCTCATCCACGACGCGCCCGGGCCGCCCAACTTCCTGCTGTGCAATCTCGGCAACAATCGCTTCGCGCCCACCGCCGCCATGTGGCGCAATACCTTACAGGCGACTTGGGCTGACTACGACCGCGATGGCGACCCGGATCTCTACCTCGCCAATGACTTTGCCGCCAACAACTTGCTCCGCAATGACGGCGGTGCCCTCGTCGATGTCACCGCTGCGAGCGGAGCTGCGGATCCGGGCTTTGGCATGGGCGCGAGCTGGGCTGATTACGACGGGGATGGCCGCCAAGACCTGTACGTGACCAACATGCACAGCAACGCTGGTCGCCGCATCACAGAAGCCGCCGGGCAGGCGGGTAAGACGTTTGCTTCTTTGGCCCGGGGCAACTCCCTCCTGCGGAACGACAGTGAGGGTTTCACTCTTGTTGCAGATTCGCCGGTGGAGGACGGCGGCTGGGGTTGGGGCGGTCAATTTCTGGACTTTGACAACGACGGCGACCTCGATATCTACGCCCTGAGTGGCTACTACACCCCGCCGTCCGCAGTCGCTCTCTTCGAGGATACCTGAAGCCTGTTTTGGCGCACGGTCGTGCGCCATGGCCGAACCGATGGGGCCTACAACGTGGGGGCGCGGCTCGACGCCGGGGCCTCGCTCAGCGGCTACCAGCGCAACCGCCTCTTCCTCAACCTAGCGGGCCGAGCCTTCCTCGACGTGTCGGGCCTGTCGGCGGCGGATTCGCCTGCGGATGGCCGCGCCTTTGCTACCTTGGACTTCGACCGCGATGGGCGCATCGATTTGGCCGTCGTCAATGCCAATGAGCCGCTTTGCGAGCTGTTTGCCAACCGCAGCAAGGCGGGGCACATCCTCGCGTTGCGGTTTGTGGGGGGCAACGACCGCGCCGAGATTTCGCACGAATGGAGCGTGCGCGATGGCTATGGCGTACAAGTGCAAGTGGATGTCGGCGGGAGGACGCTGTTGCGCGAGCACCGGGCCGGCGAGGGCTTTTCGGCCCAAAACAGCGCGACCTTAATTGTCGGCTTAGGTGCGCATCAACGAGCGGATGTCGTACGCGTACGCTGGCCTTCGGGACGCACGCAGAGAGCAACTGATGTGGAAGCTGGCGTGTTGGTGACTGTGTACGAAAACTCTCGGCACTCGCCTACGGGTGGGGCGTTTGTGATGGTGCCGTACCGCGGTACGCCGTAAGGGAGAGAGGCCATTCAAAGAGGAATAAAAAATGGTTGCTAATGTTGCTCATCAAGGAGGGATAAAAAATGGTTGCTAATGTTGCTCATCGGGGTGCGTCGGGAAACTATCCCGAAAATACGTTGATCGCCTTTCAGAAGGCGTTGAAAATTGGCGTTGATGAGATTGAGCTAGATCTCCACATGACAAAGGATGACCATCTAATTGTCATGCACGACTCAACCGTAGACCGAACGACAGATGGCACGGGCGCGATTGCCGAACTCACACTAGCTGAAATCAAAGCCCTCGACGCCGGAAGCGTGTCTGGTGAACAGTTTCGGGGTGAGCGCGTGCCAACATGGGAGGAAGCATTAGACCTCGTACAAGGGCAGGTTAGACTCAATGTCCACCTCAAAGAGGGGGGCAATCCCGACGGTCACTATGAGCGCAAGGTTGCACAGGCATTGCGCGAGTTTCAGATGGTAGAGGCTTCTATTTTGGCATGCCGCGATGAAAGTGTTGGAATTTTTGCCGAAATTGACTCGCGGATTGAGTGCCGGATCTTTCGCGCAAATCGCACACCAGAGGAATATATCCGAAAATCGGTAGAGATGGGGCTGCGGACGATGCAGCCGGGACGGGACATCACGACTCGGGAGTTTGTCCAAAAGGCCCATGCGGCAGGACGAGTTGTGCATGTCTTCTATGCGGATACCCCTGAAGATATGCGAGCTTACATCGAGATCGGCGTCAATGGAATTTTGACAAACTATCCGGAAAGACTGAAGGCGATCCTCACAGAAATTGGCTTCCCCCCGCCCGGTTGGCCTGCGCCAGTTCCGGGACATCGGGCTGGACGAGACGTCTGAGGAACTGCGCGGACTGTGGGAGGGGTAAATCAGGTGCAGGGGCCGCCTCGTCACACCAACTTTTTGAACACAAAAGCTCCCAACTCGTAGCTAAGTACGCGATCGTCGTCAAACGTAAAGCGGGCGATTTCTCCGGCGGCACGACCTTCGCGAACAAGCCATTCCTCCTCCTTGTCTGTCGGTTCGAGGACTGCCGGGGCATGTAGGGAATACGCAGACCCACCGTGAGCCGCAAGCCGCAGACTGCCGTCGCGCACCTCAATGTCCACCTCAATGCCCGGCTCGGCGCGATAATAACCGACAAAACGCCGCAATGCCTCTGGCGTTGGTTCAAGCACTCGTTGCTCTGGTACAAGCGGCACCGCTTCGTCGGCATTCAGTATCATTTCAAGTACTTCCTGTGCAATTTCAAGACCCCCGGGCGGGGGCCACATGTTGCTGAGAACAACCACGCCGGTTTTTCGCGGAACGTTGAACCATACCTGCGTTCCAAAGCCGTGAATTCCGCCACCGTGATTGTGATAGATATGGTCGCCGATGCGGGTTGCTCGCCAGCCTAGACATTGCCCGGCCGACCAGTCCGGCTCGGCGTATTGCGGTTGTTGAATTTCCACCAGTGTTGATCCCTTGAGTACCTGTGCCCCGCGGCGGTCTCCGCCGTCGGTTTGGAATTGGAACGATACCCACTTTGCCAAGTCGCCAACGGTGGAATGCAGTTGACCCGCCGCTGAAATCCCGTTCAGATGGGCGTAAGGAGCGCGTTCAGGGCGGTCTTGGTAGGGCGCTGGGTTATAACCGACAAAGAAGTGAGGACGCAATGCGTCCGTGAGGTCGAAGACCGTGGATGTTAGGCCGAGCGGCTCAATGATATTGGCGTAGACGTATTCAATGTATGGAGCGCCGGTGACCCGGTACACCACCTCGCCGAGCAATCCAAATGCAAGGTTTGAGTATTTGAAAGCGGAGTCCGGCGGGATGACAATCCCCGTCTCCGGCAGTTTGCCAAGCATCTTCTCGCGGCTTGGGAAGTGGAGATCATTCCAACCGTGCGTCGGCGACTCGGTGACCAATCCAGAGCGGTGTGTCAACAATCGTCGGAGCGTCACGCCTTCAACATCGCCGCGGATAGCGCGAGCTGAAGCAAATTCGGGAATGTGCTGGACCAGTAGAGCTTCCAACTTGAGTTATCCTGCATCCCGTAGCTGCATAATCGCAGTTGTCGTGAACGTCTTGGTCACGGAGGCGATGCGGGCAATTGTGCTTTCAGTAGGTTTTTTGCCCGAATCGAGGTCCGCTGCACCGAACCCGCCGAACCAAGCGAGTTCTCGATCGCGGACAATGCCGAGTGCCAAGCCAGGCAGTCTATACTTGGCGACCTTGGTTGCTGCCAAGCGTTCGATGTCTGGCACCAAGGTTTGGAGAACACAATCTGCCATTTGCAATTTTCCTATTCGTTGGTTGAGGACTTGCCTACGGCGGCAGCGTTTGCGATCGCTCCATACTACTCGGCTGCGGGGTTTGGGTGGAGGGTGCGGCTCGCCGGGTCGGCTGCGGTAAACAGGGCCGGCAAGGTCGTATCGACTAAGGTGCGCGTCAGCGGATGCCGTCCCAAAACCAAGACCTGCCGTCGCTGCGTGGGCAGGTCGTACACCGCGAGGTGGCTTTCCGCGGCTAGCCCCAGTTCTTGCAGCGACTCTAAAGCGGCACTGGTCAGACGCGGTATGTACACTTGGTGCTCAACTAGCAAGATGCCGTCTGTGCTCAGGGCGCGATAGAAATCGGCGAGGGCCTCGGTGGTGAATAGGTAATTTTCGGCGAGGGCAAATGCCCCAGACGAGAGCGCGGCGAACGTATTGGAACTGCGCGAGATAATCAGGTCAAACGCGGCCGGCTGCGGCCGGGACTCCAAAAGCGTTCATCGCGGCGATTGCGGCTATGCCACCGCCGGCTGCTCCCACGAGATCGGCTGCGGTTCGATTAGCGCGTCTTTGGGGCCGCCCTCCGGTATTTCGACTAATCCCTCGTTGGCTTCCCCCCAGCGCTGCGTGGCCTCTTCGGCGAGAAAGCCGTCGCGGGCCGTGGCAAAATCCGTCTCGGTCTCAAAATAGCCGAAGACGAGGCCGTCTGCGTTCATAAAGAGCGAGTAGCGATGCCAGCCGTGGCGCGTGAGGGCCGCGCAGACTTCGGGCCACACTTGGCGATGCTCTTCCTTGTACTCGGCGATTCGATCCTTTTTGACCTGCATCTGAAAACCAACTCGTCGCATTTGCTTAAGCTCCTCATTCGGCCCATATATGGTCCAGTTCCAACGCAAACTTCGGCAGCACCGGCTCGCCAGAAACAGCGCTCATGCCGATCAACGCTTCCACAGGCTGTCCGTGGCGATACACTTCCACCCGCTGTTCCGACGGGTCAATCAACCAGCCCAATCGCGCTCCACACGCCGCGTACTCGCGCATCTTATCCTGCACTGCATAGAGGGAGTCGCTCTCCGAGCGCAGCTCGACGACAAAGTCGGGACATAGCGGCAAAAAATGTCGGCGCTCCTCAGCACTCAAGCCTTCCAAGCGTCCCATCTCCACCCAAGCCGCATCGAGCGAGCGCACCGTGCCGTTGGGCAGGCGGAAGCCGCCGGAAGAGTCGAATAAAACCCCGCTCCCATCTCGCCTCGCCCATACCCCCAATTGCACAATAATCTCGGCGTTGCGCCGACTGGTATCTCCTCCGGTGGGCGGCATGATAACTACATCTCCGTCGGCGTTGCGCTCTAGGCGCATGTCTGGATTGTTCTGGCAGAGGGCATAGAAATGCTCGTCATCCATATCGACGACGTCTTCCATGCGTAGTACCATTTCCATCGTCGCGCTCCTTTTTGCGCATTCATGCCATAATGTACGCTAAATAGGGGCTTTACCAACCCGTCGCATTTGCTCAAATCCCCTTGAAATTGTCCATATCCGGCACGATGGACTGCCCGCGCTCTAGGTCGAAATCGATTTCCACGGAGTGCGCTTGGTAGTCTTGGTCGCCGCGCGTGGTCTGATACACGTCGTGGCCCTCGACGCAGATGGGCATGGTGTGCCACACCCCGAGGTGCAAGCAGACGCCCACGTCGCCCGCCGAGTAAAAAGCGCGCAGTTCCTCGGCTTGAATGTCGTCTTGGATCGCTCCGACGAGAAACACGCTCGGCGAGTGCAAGCTGGGGTAAAACGACTGGCCAGCGTCCGTGTGAAAGGCAAAATGGGCGCGCTCCAACCCTTCGGAGATAGGTACGCGCTGGGGATGGGGCGCGTACCAGCCGGGGTCATCTTTGGGCTCAGGGCCGGGCGTGGCGAGGACCGGGTATGCATTGGTGGCATAACCGCCTTTGACCTTGTCCGGCTTGCGCTCCTCAAAGGTGCGAATTACGTGGCCGAAGGGGGCAAACGTCTCGGGTACGAGCGGTTCGACTGGGATTTTGACGAGGTTCCACATGGCAATCTCCTTTCATTGGCGTGATTAGTCGATGCCCAAGGCGGCGTCTATCTCCGCTTGATAGGCGTACGATTGGCAGGATTCGACCGCGCTGAGCGAAACCGGGCCACCGGCGCACCACGACTCAAATACCGCGTAGAGCGCGGCCACGTCCTTCAAGCCGCAGCGGCCATCCACTTCGACGGTGCGCTGGCCGCGAACGGCTTCCGCCATTTCGTGCAACTCATACGCGATTAGCTTCAGATCGACGAGCGGATCGCCGCCCGAGACGCCGCTCGGAAAGAGGTAGCGAGTCAGCGGGTCGAATGCCAATCCCGCGCCCTCGGCAGACGCGAGGATGTCCTCTTGGCTCAGGGCCTCGGCATCGCGCCGCGCAAGCGTTATGCGTCCTCCGCGTACGCCAAAGCCGTCAATGCTGCCGTCGGTGCCCATGATTAGCTCGCGGTGCGCGCCCGCGTGGCCGGCTATCCCGACGATCCAGTTTAGGGTTGCGCCGCTCTCCATTTTGAAGATCGCTTGGGTCGTGTCCTCGGCCGCGGCGGGTATGCGCTCGGGCATGGCAGCGAAGCGCCTTTTGTAGAACTCGTAGTCCATGGACATGGTTGACGATTTTTGCCGCTCCGGCTCTATCATCCGCGCATCGGCATAGACTTCGGCAAAATCCCCCAATTGGTAGCGGATCATGTGGGTGAAGTGGACGGCCATGTCGAGGATAAAGCCGCCCAACTCCCGGCGGTGCCGCCAAGGGGTGATAAAAATGGAATTGCCCGCGCCGAGCGAGTGATACAATCCCATATAGGGCGTGCCGATGGCACCGGTGTCGAGCAGGTGGCGCACGATGCGGGCCGACGGGTCGCGGCGGAAATTTTCAGCTACGGAGACAATGCGCTCGTTGCGCGCGGCTGCGTCGAGGATTCGCTGACAGGCTCGCACGGTGATGGCCAGCGGCTTTTCAACTAGCACGTGCAAACCCAAGTCGAGGGCCTCGCAGACGACGGTGTGATGCACCGAGGGATCGGTCACCACATCCACAGCCTCCAGGTCCGGCACCTGCTGGACCATCGCCTCCATGTTGGTACAGACCTTGGGGCGGATCCCGAGGAGCTTCTCGGCTTCGACAGCGGCCATCTCGGCGTTTTCCGCGCTGATGTCGCAGACCGCGCTTAGTTCGACTGCGTCGAAGGGAGAGTCGGCTAGCTGCTTGAGGCCGTGCAGATGGCGGGTGCCCATGCCGCCGCAGCCGACGAGGGCTAGGCGCACCTTGTCCATTGGCTACTCCTGCCAGTTGGGGACGCTGCTCATGTCGGGCAGCAGGGCCAAGCCGCGATCTTGGTCGAAGTGGACGTCGACCGAGTGGTCGTGATAGTTCTGGTTGCCGCGCACGGTTAGGTACACCTCCTCGCCGCGCAGGCACACGGGCATGGTGTGCCACACCTTTAGGTGCATGCAGATGCCGGTGCTGCCATCGGAGTAAAAGGCGCGCAGATCTTCCGGCTCGATCATGGGCTGAATCGGGGCCACGAAAAAGACGGTCGGGCAGTGCCGACTCGGATAGAAGGACTGCCCGGCGTCGTCGTGAAAGGCAAAGTGCGCCCGCAGCCGGCCCTCGGATAGGTCGAGCTGATCGGATGTGGGGTCTTTGACTTCGGCCCGTACGGGGTATGCGCGTTCGACGAGTGCGCCCACCACGACCTCGGGTTTGGCCTCGTCAAAGGTGGAGATGATTTGCCCGAAAGGAGCAAAGGCCGAGGGGGTCAATGGCTCTACGGGAACCTTGAGAATTTTTAGCATGGCAACGCTCCTTTTGTCAGAAGGCCAGCAGCATCGGCCCCATGCGCTCCAGCAAAAGGGCGCGATAGCGCTCGGCCTTGGCCACTTGTAGTCGTTCGAGTGGGTTGAAGTCGTCGGTGATGAGGTCGCCCTCGGCGGGCATGGGATGTTGGTGTGCCGCGAGCCACTTGGCTTCATCCGCTAGGGAAATCGGCTGCCGCGAAGCCAAAAAGACAAAATCGTTAAACTCCGCGCCCGGTATTGTGACGAGGGCCAACCGGTGCGGATAGAGCTCTCCGAGTGTTCGGTACACGGCCGCCGCGGCATCGGCTTCGGGTCCCTCGGTAAAGCCGACGAAGTTCACGGCCAAGAGGCCGTCGCCTTTGAGGAGCCGGTCGAGATCGCCGAGCATTTCGACGCTCAGCAGGTGGCTGGGTACGGACCCGCCGGTGAAACAGTCGTGGACGATGAAGTCGTATTGCTGATCGAGGCGGCGGATTTCGTAGCGGGCATCGCCGACTCGCAGCGCACCCGATGGTTCGTAGAGAAAGTATTGCTGCGCGGCTTTTGCCACCTCTGGGTCTAGCTCTAGGGCGTCGGTGGCAATGCCTTGGGCTGCAAATGCCATGGCAATGTAGCCTCCGCCGAGGCCGATCAGCAGCGCATTGCGTCCCTCTGGGCGTAATTGGGGCAGGTCGGCGATGATTTTTTGGTAGCTGAGCACCGGCCCGCGCGTGTCGAGCCGGATTGCGCTGATGACCGAAGCGTCCGACAGCATCCACCGCACCCGGCGGTCGCGGTCATCGACGACCCGCACCCAGCCATAGTGGCTTTCGGCTTGGTGGACTAGGCGATAATCTCCGTATTCGGGCGGGCCCAGATCGGGCTGTAGCCACAGTCCCGCGCCGGTCGCGATCGCTGCGGCTACGACCAGCCCCAGTGCTGAGTGCCCCCATCGCCGCTCGTACCATGCGACGACGATTGCCAACAGGATCAAGGCCGCGCTGACTGCGTAGAGAATCACCCGCGACCCAAAGGCCGGCAGCAGAAAAAAGCCCAGCAGCAAGGTGCCCACCACGCTGCCGACCGTGCTGACCGCAAAGACCGAGCCGGCTGCCATGCCCACGCCTGCCCGCCGCCGTGCCGCCAGTGCGATTACCTGTGGCCCCACCATCCCGAGGCAAGTCAGCGGCAAGGCAAAGAGCAGCAGGGCACTAGTAAAAGCCCCAGCGCGCAGCCCCAGGTCGTTGGTCCACAGCAAGATCGGGCGGCTGACGAGCGGAATCACAGCCGTCGTCAGCCCGGCGAGTGCTATGGCATAGGAAAGCCGGAAGCGCGTCTGTTTGTCGGCGACCAAGCCGCCGAGGTAATAGCCCAGTGCCAAGGCGATCAAAGCGACGGATATGAGCGACGACCACACGTAGAGGCTGACCCCGTAAAAGGGGCCAATGATGCGCGTGCCCAACAGCTCTAGCATCATCACCGCCGCCCCGGAGATGGTTACGGTGCCGTAGAGCAGCAAGCGGTTTTGGTGGTTTAGCTGGTCTTCACTCACTGTGTTCTTTTTTTTTAGCGGCCTGTACAAGCTGATTGTAGATCTTCATCTCAGCGGCGGCCCGCGCATCCAGCCCTTGGCTTTTGTAAAGACGGGCAAGATTGAAGTGCGTATCGGCGTTGTCCGGTGCTAGCTTGAGCGCCTTGGCAAAAGCTTGGATGGCTTGCTGCAAATCGCCGTTCATCAGATAAGCCGAGCCCAGATTGTTAAAGCCTTGGGCATAGCGCGGATTGAGCGCCAGCGCGATCTCGTAGTGGTGGATCGCTTCGTCGATGCGTCGCTGCCGCAGGAGAACATTGGCCAAGTTGTTGCGGGCACTGAGATCTTGGTCGTTGATGCGCAATGCCGCAGCGTACTCGACGCCGGCCTCGGCGTAGCGACCAAGCCCTCCGTAGAGCACTCCTAGGTTGTAGTGCGCGTTGGCGTCGTCGGGGTAGAGGTTGAGGATATAGCGGAAACGCTCGATATCGGCGCTGACGGGTTGGATGCGTTTGAACATGGCCAAGAGCTTCTCGCCCCGTTCTTGGTCTCCCCGCCGCAAAAAGAGCGTACCGAGTCGGTGGTAGGCTTCGCCTTCAAAGGGGTCAAGGGCAATGGCTTGCTTAAAGAGGCGCTCGGCTTCGTCTGAGCGACCTTGCTGCATGCGGACTTGGCCAAGCCCAGTATAGGGCGGGGCGTAGTTTGGGTCTAGGGTGATCATGCGCGCGAAGTTAGCCGCGGCCTCCTCGAATAGGCCCTGCTTGCCTTGGATTTGCCCCAGCCGAAAATAAGCGTCGCCATAGGCGGTGTCTATCTCAGTGGTGCGGGCAAATGCGCGGCTAGCCTCGTCGTAGTGCGCCTGCCGCTCATAGACCACGCCCAAATTGTAGTGAATGGCTGCGTCGTCGGAGTGTTGCAGGGCTTGTTGGAGGGCCTCTATGGCTTCACTGTAGTGCCCGTCGTCGGCGTAGGCTATGGCGAGTTTGCGGTAGAAATCCTCCCGCTCGGGGACGGTGTGCAGACCCTCTTGATAGATTATTGCAGCATCGGCGTTGCGCCGCTGCCGGATGTAGATATCGCCCAAAAGTAGATAGGCATCGGCGTAGTCGGGGGCTAGCTGAACGGCCTGCTCGGCCAGTTGCGCCGCCGGCGCTAGATGGCCTTGAACCAGATTGAGGCGAGCCAAGAGCAAGAGGGCTTCAAGGTGCTGGCTATTGGCTGCGAGTGCTTGGTGGCACGCGGCGACGGCATCGGTGTATTTGCCTTCTGTCGCTAGACGCTTGGCTGCTGCTAAGTGGTCGCCGTCGCCGTCGCAAGCGCAAAGCAATGCGCAGGCGAAAAAACCCAGTGCCCTATAGCTGAGCCGTGTCATACATGGTCGCCAAGCGATCCTCGTAGATGGAGATTTGTGCGGCATGCTTTTTTTGCAGGCGGTCAATCAGTTCGTTATAGAGGCGATTTTCCTCCCTCTTGGTCCACCAGTAGCGGACTTGTTTGACCACCCCGTCGTATGGCTTAGGCTTTTCGGGGCTCTTTTCCAGCACCTCAAACAGCGAGAAACCACCTTGGCGGTGTGGAGTCCCAGTGATGGCCACCGGACCAGTGAGCACACCAACCTCTGCGGCTAGGGCCTCTGTCAACAGTTCGCCGAAAACCACCCGCTCAAAGGAGTGGATGTGGAAGCGGCCCTTGTCGTTGCCTTGGCGGATGCTGTGCCTTGTAGCTAACGTCGCCATGTCTTCACCCGCTCGAATGCGTACCGCTAGCGCCTCGGCCTCTTCTTGGGTGGCAACTAGGATCTCCTGCACGGTCACTTCTCGATCTTCCATGAAACGATGCAGATTGGCCTCGTAGTAGCGTCGAAGCACATCTTCGCTCAGATCGACGTGCTCTTCCACGTCGCGGCGGCGCAGCTCTTCGATGAGCATCGCCCGTTTTTTGCTCCGCAGCCAGTCGGCTATCGCTGGCTCCTGCGCCAAGCCGCGGCGTTCGATTGCCACGGGGAAGAGCATCTCGGGCACCAGATAGAGCCGAACGAATTCATCGATACCGCTACTGTCAGTGCCCACTGAGGCGACCCGACGCACTTTCGGGTAGAGCGCTAGGAAATCAGCTAGCGTTATCTGACCACCGTTGTAGCGGCCCACAATGCCCTCCGTGTCGATAGCCTCCACATTGTCTTGGGCGACGAGGGTGGCTAACTCG
Organism: Candidatus Latescibacterota bacterium; assembly: GCA_965200315.1. GTDB lineage: Bacteria > Latescibacterota > UBA2968 > UBA8231 > UBA8231. Next base: position 4,442,033 of record OZ241362.1, on the reverse strand, counting down.
GAGATACTACGGGGATCTAGTTCGACATTGTATTCCCGCATCAGCTCGGCAATGAGCACTCGCCGACGTTCGCCGAAGGCGGCCATTAGTGTCCCTTGGGAAAAGACCAAGTAATAGCTGGCTGGCGCGGGACGTTCGTCCAACACCTTATAGATGTCGTAGCCGGCTTCGACCTTCAGCGGCTCGCTAATTTCGCCTTTAGCGAGCTCGAAGAGTACCTCCGCCACATCGAAAGAGACCCCGAACTCTTCGATATTGTTTCGTCCAACATAGGAGTTCAACGCCCCTTGCAGACTCCCTTGCTGGTGGTGGATCAGGGGTTGGCCGGACAGTTCCTCAAACGGGGTCCCACTCTCTAGGGCACTCAGGACTTGGGCGGCCTCGTCGGCGGTACTCGAGCGGATGCGAGCGAGTTTTAGTAGCCGATTCCACTTGCTCTCACTCCACTGCCGCTTTATTTCCTCTTGCGGCAGGTCAATTTTGTCTTGGATTTCTAGCTTGACGAATTCTTGGAAGAGCTTTTCTCTGCGCGCCTGTTCCCATTGTTCTATAAAATCTGGGTCGCTAGCGATTTGCCGCTTTTGCGCCTCTAGCAACATGAGCTCCATGGCGATCATCGCTTGAAGATATTCTTTGAATGCAGCGACGCCCTCCCGCGTGGAGAGCAGGAGGGGGGGCATGTCGCTTTTGAAGCGCTGTAAATCTTCAAAGGTAATAGCGACTTCGCCGACGCGGGCTACGACGCTTTTGTCGCTTTGGGGGGAACTACAGGCAGCGATAATGACCAGAGACAAACAACCGATCGTACGCGCCGCCATTTTAGCTCTTGTTTTCACGTGGGGTGCGGGCGTAGTACACTTCGCGCTGGAAGTCGTAGGGGATATCGACGGTCTCCACAGGAGCGTCGCGGAAGTCGAATCTCAGCACCATCTCGCGGACCCACAGCGTAAATTCTTCGACGTCGCGGTCGAGCGGGGGAAAGACCAAGTACCCTTCTTGCTCTTGGCCGCTGAAGATCATGTCGTCGGCAAACAGAGTGCGCTGCAAGAGATCGCGCCGCGCCTTAAAGCCCTTGCGCGCATTGCCGCCATAGGCTTGGGCATAGGGCCAGTAGTACTCGGTCAGGGCGAGGAGAGTGAGCGCCTCATAGCGACGCCCGTTGGGGGCGATCAATTCGATGTTGGCCGGATTTAGGCGAACTTTGGGATAGGCGTAGTTTTTGACCTTGACTAAAAAAACGGTAAACCGCGTCGGTGCTTGCTCTTCACCGGGCGGCGTCCAATCGCCATAGGTGTAGGGATTGGTCGCCACGGCGTAGGGATTGGGCAGGGTAAAACCCGCTGGGGCCGCTGAGACGCCGGAGAATTGCCGGTTCAGGGCCTCGGTCGACATGGGCAACATCGCTACCTCTAGACGATCTTTGACGAAAGTGATGCTGTGATCGTCGCCGACCAAGTAGTTGTCATCCGCGATTTCCGTGGGCACCACCGGACCGGTAAAATGCCGATACCCAAACTTCAAGCCACATCCGGCGAGCGCGATTAGCAATAGGAGCAAGCTGCCCAATGTCTTCATGGCTGGCTATCCTCGCTTCTTTGTTGTTTCAATCCGCTCCCCGCCTTCAACGGAGAGAGATACCCGCGCCTAATACAAGACGAGGAGGGGCGGCTGCCCCTCCTCGCTTTGCTAGACCGCTGATACAATTCAGCCGTGCTTAGTCGAGCTGGCTGTTCAAATGGCTCTTGACTCGACCCCAACTTGTGGCTTCGACGGCCGTCTCTTCCTCGACTTCGTCGGCCTCCAACAGGATGTAGTCGAGCATCTGGTCGCCCTTCTGGTCTTGGCCCGTGGAGCCGCCCAGCGGATAGAGCTGGTGCTTGGCACCGGTCTCGCCGCCATCGCCATCAAGCGGACGTACGCCGATATGGGTCACTTGATCATTTTCGAATATGTGCCGAACCGCCTCGTCTTGGGTTACACCGTGGATGTCCCAAAAGGCGTTGCGGAACTCAAAGGTGTACGAGACGTTGGTCGAAAAATGCTCGGCATCCGGCGGATTGACGGTCCAAGCGATCTCGAAAATGTCGCCAGTGGCCTGTCCCTCAAACATATCGGAACTCCAGCCAATCGGCGGTAGGTCGATGTATTCGAGCAGGCTGTTGTACGCCACGGGCTGTCCCGGCAGCGGCTTGATGCGCAGGTGATAGCGCTGGGCGTTGAGGACCTGATCGACGTTTTCGCCCAAGAAGTCGCCACCCGAGTGATCCGGGTCGAAGGTAATCTGGATGCAGTCGTCGTTCCACCAGCGCTTCTGGTCTTCTTCGAGCAGACGCAGTGTATCGTCTTGAACGCGGATGAAGAAGTAGAAGCGGTTGTCTGGCGGCGTGCTCCACGCCATCAGAATGCTGACGTCGTAGTCTTCTTTTGCGATGGTCTCGCCCCCGGCAGTGAACATGCCCTCGGTCGTGAGGATGAATTCCTCGTCCAGCCAGCCCCAATCGTCTTCGAGACCGTCGATGGTCATGGCACTGGGATTGGGTACGCCCGGGATGAAATACTCAGCACCGACGTGCGCGTTAGCCGGGCTGACTAAGGCAAACGCTGCGGCGCAAACGAAAATAAAGAAAAAGGATTTTTTCATACATTTCCTCCGTGAGAGTAGTGATGAGGCTATCGACGATTCATCCTCTAAGAATTTTTAATTTTACGTCTTTTAAGAGTGCTTAGCAAGTTCAATTTTTCGCCGTTTCCGCTTACTCTTGCCCAGTGCTGGCGAAAACGCGAATGAATCCGAGCGAGGTGTTGCGCTGCTCGGCCTCGAAGTTTTGCTCCTCTAGCTGAAGGCCCGCATTTAAGGTTAGCTGGTAGCCCAAATAGGCCGACGTATTGGAGAACAGAATCGAATAGACGCGGCTGGTAAAATCCTCGACATAACCGACTTGTAGCTCGGCCGGCCGGTCGTGCAAGTTCTCAAACCAACTGAACTCTAGACCGAGCGCGATCCAAGTCTGTTCGAGAATCGCATAGCGCGAAATCAAGAACAGGGTTTCCTCTAGCTCGCGGATATTGGCCAGTGACGGATCGGTGGGAGTCTCGCGCCTGAAGGTACTCTTCCACTTGGGCCAGACAGTCAGGTCCGCGCCAATGGGAATGGTGTAGTCGGCCTTGGTAATCAGCCCGAAAAACGAGCGGTCGCGCTTGTCGGCCTGCTCATCGCGCTGGTTGAAAATCTCGTGTTTGACCTTGGCAGTCGCCCTGAAGTTGCGGATGCGGTTGTAGTTTGCCTGCAAGTAGATGCTGTTGACGAAAGTGTTTTGGTTGTCGAGTGGATCGGTAAAGTCCGTCCGGCCCGTTGGGTCTATCCAGCGCAGGCGGTCTTCCGGGATGTTGTCCGACACGAGTTTCGCGTGCTCAAAGAGCGCGATTCGCAGGCCCGGGAAGTTCCAGCGCACGGTGAACAAGCCGTAGTTGGCCTTGCTCTTGCGCGCTGAGCTTAGCTGGCGCTCGCTCAATCGGCCAAGGGTTAGTTGTGCGTCCTCGCTGAACATCAGACCGCCGTAGGCGTTGTAGCCACGGTGATCGCGGTCATAGGGATAGTCGGGCTGACGGTCGTCTTCAAAGCGGTCGATCAGGGTGTTGTTGTTCATGTCCATGCCGAAGAGGAAGGCCGGAGGATCGACTTCATAGCGCAAGAAAGGCTCGTCGTAGTCGGGCCGCGAGTTGCGGTTTTGATTGAAGTCGGAGACGAAGTCGTTGTTCTCGTCTAGCCCGGGGAACACCTCTAAGTCGGAACCCACCGAGCCGCCTGAAGCACCTACTCCGGTGCCGAATTGACCAGCCCGCTGCCAGTCGGCAAAGCGGTCTTGGTCGTCGTTGTCATCGACGAACTCGAAGAGGTGAAAAATTTCGCTGCTGTAATCGATGCCGCCCAGCGAGTTGGCCATGAACGCGGTCGTGCTGTAATCGGGGTCCATGGTGAACATCTCGCCGTAGGCAAACCACGGATAGGAGGTATAAGACGCGGTGATATAACCGGCCTCTCCCTTGTCTTCGGCGAGGGTATGTTGCTCTAGGTTTTGGTTGGGGAAGCGCCGGAAGCGTCGGTTGCGCACGAACTCGGCGCGCAGGTCTAGGCCGCCGCGGCTCAGAATCTCAAAGTCAACCCCGATTACATCGCTGCCAGTGGGCAACCCGTACTCAAAGCGCAAAAACTGTTGGTTCGACCCGTCGGATATTTCGCCTTCGGCTTGGGCCACGGGCAAAAAGACGGGGTCGCCCAAGCGGTCGGTTTGCACGTTGGACGTGACGGCCACTCGGTAGTCGTTGGCCAGAATCAACTCAAACTCGATTTTGCTCGCCTCCTGATAGGTCGGCACCTTTTCGGTGGGCCGGAAGCTGTTGCGGATGTCGTAGATCAGTTCGATGTTGTCCACACCCCTCGCCTCTAAGCTGCCACCGGTGCGGATTCCGCCGCGAACAATGGGGGTGATTTCCGGGTGAATCTCGCCGTCGATCAGCACTCGGTCGAAAAACAGTAGCGCACCGTTGTCGCTCGACTCAGGCGAATCGTCTGAGATGAGGATCGTCACGGTCTCGACGCTGCCCGTGTTCTGCGGCGTGGTCAAGACGCCCTTGAGCGAATTGTCCCCCATGTCGAGGGTGCTCCGCGCGTTGTGGGCGCTGACCCACGTCGCCCCAACCTTGGCGAAGTCGCCCACTTGGGCCACGCCCCGGCCGCCGAGTAGGCGGGTGGAGTTTTCCACGAGGGCAGCGGCCTCAGACTGGGTTCCGGCCGGGTTGGCCGGTGAGCTGATGCGCGAGCCGAGGAACGTGAATGCGTACTTGTCGGAGAGGAAGTCCCACTGGATGCCGTTAAAGGTCGGCTTGGAGAAGGTCAGTGGGGTCAGGGTGGTGCGAATGGCGTCGCCGACTGTTAGCGCGGTGTGAAACTGGCCCTTGTGGGCAGACGAGATCACCACGCGGTCGAACCAACTACTGTAGCGCGGGCTTTTGAAGATGCCGCTGCCTTGGCGCAGAGGGTTGTTCTCGGTCCAGTCGTAAATCGTCCAGCCGCGGGCGATGTAGTTGCCGAAGGCGTCGTAGTGGCGGTTTCCCTCTAGTTGTATGTCCACGTAGCGCTCGTACTCGTCGCGGGCGTAGTTGCTGTACTCCCAGCCCCGCCAGCCGTATTCGTAGAAGAGATTTTGCGGAAGGTAGAACTTGCGGCGGTTGGGCGCTAGCGCACCGGGATGGATACGCACCCCGTAGATCCCTGGCTCGGCTATGGGCCGATAGCCTGTAGTCAACTGAGCTAGAGCGATGCTCCAGTCTAGCGCCAGCAACGCGAGTGCTGCACACAATGCCGGTCGGATGCGAGACAAATACATAAAATACCCCTCCCTCAAGAGGCTTTGCCGAATGGGCTAGGAGCTAGCTGCAATTTAGCTAGTAAGCTACGTTGATGATCTGCGCCAAGTTTTGGACTTCGGCTTGGGCATTGATTTGGATGCGGCACACGTAAATCCCCGGGGGTACGCGCTGGCCTGCGTCGTCTTCGCCATTCCACTCATAGACGAGGAAGCCATCGCTTTTGCGGCCGCCCGCCAACGAGCCTACCTGCCGACCGTCGAGCGCATAGATATCGACTGCTATCGGGGCGTCTGTCTTTAATACCGCAAAGCGAATCTCGGCGTGGTCGCCGATTCCGTCGCCGTTGGGCGTGAGGACCTTGGGCGAAATAGCGACTTTGTCGAGCAGGCTCTCGGACGCCGGCACTTCGGGCAGAAATACCGTGGTGGCCGCCCGCCCAGCCGGATCAACCTGCTGCCAGAACTCCATCTCGTCGGTGTGGCCGACAAAGGCAGAAAAGAGGTAGGGATTGGAGAATACGTTGACCTGTAGATCAATTTCGACCTCTTGCCGCCGGACGACTTGCGGCAGTTCCACTACCAGCGAGTCGGGCAACAGCACTAGGGAGACCGGCGCGACTTCGGTACCGGCAACGCGGATGACCACGCTCTCGACGGCCGCTTGCGATGGCGTGTTTAGCCGCAGGAGGTTAAAGCCCTTGTCGCCCGATTTGAAGTCCGGCTGCAACACGTACGTAAAGTTTTCCGGCTGGCCCACTTGGGCCTCGTTGGGGGTGACTTGGCCGAGCGCCCCGTTGAGGAACGAATCCGTGTAGTTGAGCCACAGCCCTTTTAGGGTGGGGGCCACATCTGGGCTATCCGATTTGAGTAACACCCTGAACTGCACGTAGCGCCTCGGGCTGGGCGAGAGAAACTCTTGACCGGAGAACAGGTAGGTGTTGCTCCAGCCGCTCCAATCTTGGGTCGGCCGAATGTAGGGCACGATGTCGCCTTTCCACCGTTTCTTCAAGGCGTTGTATTCGTCCTCGGTCACTTCGTGGCCCTTGCGGTGGTAATACGTATTGCCCTCTTCGAGACCGCTACCCGAGCGCGTCTGCGCCAAAATTTGCGTTCCCGGGGGTAAGTCGGCGTCCCATTCGAGGGTGCGGAAAACCTTGGGGCTGTCGTCTACCTTGAGGAAGTCCGAGCGCAATTCCACTTCAGCGACATAGCCGGTGGGTACGACGACGGCTTCGGCCATCGCGCCGCTGCTGCTGCCGCCGAAGATCATTTCGAGATAGCGCAGGGGCCGGTACGGGTGCATGAGATAGGTGATTGGTTCGGGATTGTTCCAATCACCTGGCGCAGGGAAGTCGAAAAGTACGTCGAAATCGATATCGCCGGAGGGCTTGAGCTCGCCGGCCGACCCCAGCAGCCGGTGGCGCAAGATGCGCGGCCGACCCCAAGTGGTGGTCTCCTGAAACGCTACGAAGATGACGCGGTTGACCCAAAAGACAGCACCCAAATCCCAGCGCCACTGGGCGATGAACTGGCCGGTCTCACTCCAGTTGAGTTCCTCCCAGAAGGTATTGACATTGCCGTCGATCATGGCCGGCGCACGCTCCTTGCCCTGATCGTCGATTATGCCTCCCCGCGCCACGGTCCCTTGGGCGATGTTCTGTCCAAACGAGATGACTTCGACCTCGGCAAGGGCCGCGTCCTCACTCTTGACGTCGGCTATGATGCGGATGTATTGGGTGGGCGCGAAGGTTGTGGAGGCGCCCTCGGCAGGTTGGCCAAAGCTCAACACCCGTTTGGTTGCTTCGCCAAAGGCCACTGGATACGACAAGAGGGTCTCTTCGTTGCGCTTGGTCGTGCCGCCGATGAGGTTGAAGAGAAAGACGTCATCGGTAATGGATTGAAATTTGCCGTCGGATCCAAAGACCCGGAGTGCCCGCAGCGGGCGGGCACCTTCCTCGTCGGGGAAGTGCAGGCGAACTTCCTTGACGGCCACCATGCGGCCCAAATCGATTTCGATCCACCAAGTGTCGAGCGGGTCGTCTTGATTGGGCTTCCAATAGGTCGCGGTGTCGTCGTCGATGATCAGGTGGGCATCAGCCGCGTTGGACCCGGCCTTCCACACCCCGCCGCGCTGCTCTTTGACCTTCTTTAGCTCATGCGTGAACAGAGGGGAACTCGGGGCGGCGTTGAAGGGCTGCTCGAATTTGACCGGCCGGATCGATCCATCCTCTCGCAAGTCAACAGCCCCGATCGGGTAGGTCCACGTCTCCCACTGCGCCTTGGTGTTTATTTCAAAAACCTCTTGAGAATGGACAAAACTCGCTGGCAAAACCAGCGTCAGCAAACAAAGCCATAGTCGGTTCATAGATACCGCTCCTTTCTCAATACGCCACGCCCATGCTGCTAGAACGCACAAGTGTCTCGCGCTCAGTGTGGACTTGGACCACGGCGAGGTACAGGCCCGGCGGAACGACCTGTCCTCGATCGTCGCGCCCGTTCCAAGCCACTGCATAGGCTCCGCTCGTGCTTTCGGCTTTGAGGACGGTACGCACGGGGCGACCGGCCAAATCGAGAATTTCAACTGCCACTGCGACCGGCTTGACCAACTGCAACAGGCTGTAGATCAATTCTACTTGGTCGTTGATACCGTCTCCATTGGGGGTAAAGACCGGACTACTTACTGCCAAGGAGGACACCAACTGGCTGGCCGAAGCGGCCGTTGTCAGCACCCGCAGAGCATTGGTCAGCACTTCTGGGTTGGCGTCGCCGGGCTGCACTCGCTGCGGCACGCCGTCCTCGGCCTGCGAGTCAAAGACCTCAGCTTCGACCGAGGTGCCTTGGATGAAAATCTGCGAGTCGAATACGGCGCGCATGCGGTGAATGCCGATCGCTGGCCGTTGCGAAGGAAAGAAAATAGTCAGACTGCCTAGGTCTGCTTGCACGCTGTCGGGTGTGACCTCGACCCCATCTTCTCCGGTGAAGAATTGCCGAAACACGGGCGTCGATTGGGGTGTGAGGATGCGCAGGGCGTCAAAGCCGGTGTCCGCCTCCTCGATTTGGGCTACGACATCGTAGGCAAACGTCGTAAAGTCCCCGGCGGTTACAATGGGCACATCGCCGGGGGGACGGGGGACGTCTAACTCGGAAACCTCAGCCACCAAGAGCTGGGCCACGGGCGGGATCGTGTGTTCGACGCGCAGGGAGGTGAGCCGCAAGCCGTCGAGAATCGCGCCGCTTTCGATTCGCACCTCAAACTGGAAGTAGCGCCTTGGGCTGGGTAGCTGGATGGGCTGGCCGGACTCAAGGAAGGGGGGCGACCACAAACTCCAGTTGACTTGGTCGTCGTCAATCGGGCCGCGCACACTTTCGTCGAGGGCCTTGTACTCGTCTTCGGAGACGACCTGCCGCTCGCGGGTAAAGAGATCGACGTACTCGTAATAGACCCGGGGGTTGTCGTCTAGGCCGGTGCGCATCACCACCGTCAAATCGGCATCGGCGGCTGGCTCGACGATTAGCTCGTCGCCGCTCTGACGCAGCTTTTCCAGCGTCCATTCCATGCGGCTGAGATTAGCTGGCTCTCCGAGGTCGATGATCTTTGACCGATAGGAGCCGGCCGGCGCGAATCCCGTACCGAAGAGTTGAAATTCGGCCAGTTCAAACGGGCTAGCCGAGGTGACTTCTAATTCAATGTAGCGGACGAATTGCAGGGGGAAGTCGATCTGCGTCGTGTTCTCGCGGGTAAAGTCGACGCGCTTTATGGGGGTATAGATCGGCTCGTCCCGCTCGTTGAAGCTCGCGCCGTCATTGACTTTGAGCACGTAGCCGCGGATGTAGTCTTCGCTGAAGGGACGCCCCTCTGAACTGATGCCCTCTAAGCGCGGAAAAAACGCAATTCGATTGGCGGGAAAGCGGGTCCCTAAATCAAAGAAAAACTTGGTGCCGTCTTGGGCGATGCCAAAGCGTTTAAACGCGAGGTGGGTGGAGGTCGTGTCGATGCCATCGACGATCTCCAACAGGGGGCGCACGACCGCTACGTTGTCCCAAATCAGTGCTTGGGCGCGTTCCTCCACGTAGCCACTCGGAAACCCATCAACCCAAGTCAGACTCGGAATGACGTTGTCCTTAGAGGTAAAGGCTACGAGTTGGATGGCACCCGGCACGTCGAAACTCATCGCGGTGGAAAGCAACTCGTGTTCCCGCCAAGCGGCTCCTTCGTCCCCACCCACCACCCACTGGCGGACTTCCGCAACTGCTGGTTGTGGAGCGAGGACCACAGCAGCTATGCACAGGGTCGCCAAGCGAGAAATTGTCGTGCGCAAGCCCATTGATTGAAACTCCATGCTTAGTAGGCTACGGCCACCGCCCCGAAGCGCACCTCCCGGCCTCGGTCGGTGTTGGCCCCAATGCGCGCCAGATACACGCCTGGCGCGACGAGTTGATTGGCCTCATCGCGGCCATCCCATTGCAGTGCGTGATGCCCAGCACCCTGCACTCCACCCGATAGGCTCCGCACCCGCTGACCGGCCAAAGTCAGCAACTCGACGTCCACTTCGACCGCATCGAGCACGCTGAATAAGGTGTATTCAATGGCCACTTGGTCGTTGATAGTGTCTCCTTGGGGCGTGAAGACTGGGGGGGTAATCGCCACGTCGGACAGCACGGATTCGAGAGAACCGGAACTGACTAATACCCGCAACTGGTCAGTGCCCAATTCGTCGCTGGCGTCGCCACCTTCCACGCTTTGGGGCAGCGAATCGCCCTGCCGCGCAAAGACCTCGGCGCGCAACTGGTCAGACGCACCATACACGGTCGTTTCTAGGTGCAACCGAATACCGTCGTTGGTGTCCGGCCCGATCATCTGCGGCAAATAAACCGCCAACTCGTCCACTTCGTCGACGATGCTGTCCGGCTCCACAGTCGCCAGCGGATCGCCCATCTCCAGCCCCAGCACCCGGCCCGTAGAAGGCATGCCGAGCCGCACCGCGTCAAATCCCTGCTGGCCGGCGGCGGAAAACTCAGCGCGCAAGTCGAGGATGAACTTGGTCAGTGCGCCTGCGGGCACTTGTGGCACTTTGCCGTCGGGGCGCAATTGGTCAACCGCAGCGACCTCGCCCAAGATCCGGTCGGCCAACAACGGGGAGGTCTCGATGGTGATCCAATCGAGACGGGCGAACTCCCACAAGGCTTTGGTCTCTAGCTGGATTTGTAGCTGAATATAGCGCCCCTTAGGCACGCGGGGCCGCTGTCCTGAAACCCGGATCGGTGGCGACCAGAAGCTCCAGTTATTGATGTCGGCGGCAATGACGCCCTGCCAACCCACGGCCGGTGGATCCCACGGCCACACGCGCGGTTTGAGCTTGGCGTAGACGTCCTTTTCCACTTCCACGGGCTGGGCCAAGTCGTTGTACGAGTGATAGGCGATGGGGCCGTCGTCCAGCCCGGTCTTGATCTCGATATTGACTCCGGCCTTGGCGGCGGGAGATTCGATCAATTGATCCCCGTCGCGCCGATAGGTACTCAAGCCGAAGTTCACTTCGCCGACATTGATTAGATCGCCCATATCGATCACTTGGGATAGCCAGCGCGCCCGGGGAACAAAACCGCGGCCGTAAACCTCTAGCTCGGCCAGCGCGTAGCGCGAGAACTTATGAGGCAGATCAGGTACTACTCGCATGCGGAAGAAGCGCAGATACTGAAGCGGAAAGTCGATCTCGATAACGGCGTCGAAGTTCTGATCAACCTTAGCCAACAGTTTGTCTAGCGGCAGATAGTAAGCCGACGGCGTGTTGGCGACGGAGACACCCGAGCGAAATTGCGGGGGTTGTTGGCTTTCTACGAAGACCTTGTCGTTGCTGGCCGTCAACTCGTAGGCTTCAAATTTGTAGTTGGGTCGGTACGGTTCTTGGAAGAAGGGGTCGTTGCCCTCGGGCGGCACCAACTTGAAGTGATCGGCGGGAATCTGCATGCCCATATCGAGCGTGTAGAACTCGCCCCAGATGCCTCCCAGTCCGCCACTGCCCTGAAAGTCGCGCCCTTCGTAAAAGGTGTTGAGATCCCCGTCGATAAATTCCATCGGGTTGGAGACGTGCCCGGGCCGGGAGACGTCGCCGATTGCCCGCCAGATGCGGGGCATCCCCTCTTGATAGCTGATGTCAATCGGCTGCCGATAGCGCGTCCAGTGGCGTAGCCGGGTCACCACATTGACGTCGGGCTTGAGCTCCAGCGGCTGGATCGAGCCGGGGATCGCGAGGTTATCGACCATCAAATTGATCAGGGTCTGCTCTTCCCAATCGAGGCCATCAGCGCCGCCGAGACGGAATTGCGACACTTGCGCTCCAGCCGTGCAGACTTGGACTATGGCCATACACGCCGCTGCCAAACAGAGCTTGGATTTCATACCGGCCATCTCCTAAAAGCAGAAAATCTCACGGCGAATATAACGCAAAATAACAAGTGCCTGTCAAATGAGAATCAACCCCAGAATATCACGTTCCAAGTCATGCCGGTGAAGTGATCGACGATCAGGTAAAACCCGCCGGGCGTGAAATAGCCGAGGATCATCCCCATGAAAAAAGGTCGCGTCTTCAGGTAGAGCCGCACGCCCCCGTATTTGAGCACGAGCACCTTGATCCCCCAAGCGATGAACATATTGAACCACAAGTGGTCCATGATCCAGATCGGCCCGATCACGTAGCCCAGCGGATGCAGCGGCCACCACACGTAGAGCCAACGTGCGACCATCAATCCGGTCATAATGGCCACGCCAATCCCCATATTGACCCAGCCCCAGCCGTAGAAATCGGTCGGCGTGCGGAGGACTTTTTCTATATAGCTGTAGTTGCCACCGCTCCAAATCCACAGGTTGATTGCTCCGTATTTGTGGCTGAGCAGCATCACCATCCACACGGCCGCGCCCACGGCCACGACTAGCGCCAAGACGATGACCCAAAAGAGCGGTCGGCGGTTGCGCCCCAACTCCTCGCCCAGCCGCAGACTATTGGCGCAGGAGACCATGACGAAATTGCGCCCAGTGGTCCACAGGAAGGTCGTTGCCAGCACGACTAGACCTTGGGCACCGATGACCGACGAACCCACTGCGGACACTAAAATCCCCGCTGGCACCACCGGCGGTGAGCCATCCGAAAGTCCGCCCTCGGCCACCACCCGCGAATAGCCAAAGATGATGACGACGCCTAAGAAGAGAATGGCCAGTCCGAAGATCGGAGGAAGCCCGGCCAGCCCCAGCCAACCTACTATCACCAGACAAGAAACCGCCAGCACAAGCAGGGCCGCGCGATAGGAGAGGATTTCGTCGCTGTCGTCAATGCTATCGTCGCCTTTGAAAGCCTTGCGCCACACACCTCGCAGATGCTTGCGCGCCGTCCAAATGCCGCCCAAAAAGAGCACGAGAATCGCGCCCATCGACTGGTAGGCCAAAAAGGGATCGCGTACCGCGTGGCCGGCCCCCCCCGTCTCGCTGCTGATCACGCCGAGAATGCCAAAAATGCCGCGCACCGCAAAAGAGAGCAGGTTGAAAAACCACAGGCTGAAGGCGATGTCGGTCTTGAGAAAGTAGAAGAAACCAATGATGTTGAAGCGCAGCGCAACATACAGGTCGGCCGTGCGGCGGAAAACCGGTACGTCCATGCGCACGGGATCGACGTTCTGGGCGATGGGGATGGTCTCGGGAAAGTAGTTGTACAGCCCGTGCAACGTGCCCCACAGCGCGGGGATGGCAAAACCGGCCCACATGACGGGATTTTTGAAAAAGGGGCTTAGCTTTTGGTCGTCTTCGCCCTCCTCGGTCATAGCCAGCGGCACCTGCATCAGGGGATAGATCAGCCGCTCGTGCTCAATCCACTGTTTGCGCAGGATCGCCATGAAGGAAATCATCATCAGGAAGAGGGCGCAGATAAAGGGCGTCCACATCGCGATGACGCTGCGCCATACTTCCCAAGGAATGGGTTCATCGCGTCCACTGCCCTCGTAAAATTTGCGGACGGTCTCCACGTCGTGGACCATCAGCCAATCGGGGATGTAGGGGTGGATCAGTTGCCGCCACTCGTTTTCAGCGGTGGCATAGTAGAAGGGGTAGCTAATGGCACTGAGGAATTTGCCGACGAAGAGGGTCGGGATCGGCGAGGCCATCACCATCATAGCATAGACGACTAGCAGTTCGCGCCGATTGAGTCCCAAGCGCGGATGCACGAGCTTGAGCAGGGGATTGATAAAGAGGGTCAGTAGGAAGAGGATGAACACCGCCCCGGGCATGCTGGTGCCCAAGGCCATAAAGGAGCCGTGTAGATAGAGGGTCCCGTAGGCGGCCCCGGCCGACACGCTGAAGGCCCCGGCGCATCCAACCAGCACGGATTTGACGGTAAAAGCCGGTATTCCGTCTGCCTCCTTGGGTGCTGTCCGCTCGGGTTTTATAGACATTATATAGTGCTATAGAGTGCTGAAGAATCAGCCGTAAAATTTGGCAACCAACTCGGCCGGTTTGCCATCGACCGTCGCCGGCTCCAGTGCCTGTGTGCCGAAGACCACTGGAAAGGTTTGGCCGGTGTCTCGGGTACGAGTCTCGGCATCCATATAGGTCGCGCTGAAAGCGCGGCGGGCCGACGCGGTGGAGTTGGGGCCCGAGCGATGTAGGAGGAAATTGTGCAGCAGAATGGCCTCCCCGGCCTCGGCTTCCAAGTCGATCACCGCCTCTGGGGGCGTGTATTGGGGCTCTTGCTCGGCGGGGAGAAAGTGCCGCTCGTTGATGATGCCGTGCTTGTTGCTGCCCGGCACGATCTGCATGCAGCCCGTGGCTGTGGTCGCGTCGTCGAGTGCCGTCCACACCGTGACGATGGGATTGGTGTCGATGCCCCAGCCAATCCCCACGTCTTGATGCCAGGGCAGTTCGCGGCGAAGCTCGGGCGGTTTGTTCATAAACATCGAGCGAAAGACCGAGACCTCCTCGCCGATGTAGCGACGGGCGATCTGGTGGAAGAGGGGGGTTTGTATATAGGCGAGGAAGAGCGGGTCTTGCTCTAGGTCGTCGATGCGCCGGTACGCGAGCGTCTGCACCTCGTTGCCCATGGTACGGCGCACTTCGCCGTCCTCTTCGACGACCTGCAAGCGCATGTGCTCGTAGCGGACGCGGCCCAGCATGATGTCGTCAATGCGCTGCTGCAAGGCGGCCAATTCGCTTGGGGACAGGACATTGCCCAGCCGCACGTAGCCTTGATCCATGAACTGCTCGTGGTGTGCATCGTCAAAAGTAGAAAGGGCTTGCATGATGAGGTCTCCTTTTTTGTGACGGGGTATAATACAATACCTAGGGTGTGCTCGTGCAACGCCGCTGCGATCAAGGCTCGTGTACCGTTAGAATTTGGTCGGCTGCAATGTCTTGCAAGCGCTGCACAGCACCGCTGGGCCAGTGGATTTCCACTTCATCAACGTGGGTGCGGTTTCCCAAGCCGAAAAAAGGGCGCATTGCGCTTTGGCACATATAGCTCGACCCGACGCGCACCACGTCCCAGCGCACCCAATCGCCCGCGGCGACGCGGACCTCGGCGCCAACGGAGTCTCCGACCAACCGCAAGCTCAAATAGTGCTGGGCGTTGCCGCCGTCGTTGCGCAAGAGCGCGGCTGGTTGGTTGTTGTTGGCTACTGAGATGTCGCGGTCGCCGTCGTTGTCGTAATCGCCCATGGCCGCACCGCGGCTGACTTGCTGCAACAGCAGGCCGGGGCCCACCTGATTGCTCACGTCGGCAAAGCGCCCTTGGCCCTGATTGCGGAAGAGTTGGTTTTGCTGCGCGTACGTCACCGCGTCGAACAGGTGGATGTTGTCGTCGAGGTGGCCGTTGGCCACAAACAGGTCGCGGTCGCCGTCGTTGTCGTAGTCGATGAAAAGGGTGCCCCACGCGAGGAACTGCAAGCTGGGAACCCCCAGCCCAGCCTGAAAGGTTACATCGGCGAAAAACCCATTGCCGAGGTTGCGGTACAGGCTGTTGGTCTCCCACTGGTAGTTGGTGACGAAGAAGTCGAATCGGCCATCGCCGTCGTAGTCACCCACGTCAACCCCCATGCCCGCCAGCGGCTTGCCCGCGTCGTTGTAGGCGACTCCGGCCAAAGCACCGATCTCGGCAAAGCGGCCGCCGTCGTTGCGGTAGAGCAAGTTGGGGGTGCGGTCGCCAGCCGCGTACAAGTCTAAGTCGCCGTCTGCATCGTAGTCGATGAAAAAGGCCCCTAATTCCTTGGCGGCGTCCGGCAGCAATCCGGCTTCCTCGGCGACATCGGCAAAAGTCGCGTCGCCGTCGTTGCGATAAAACACGTCGCGTTGCGGCTCAAAGGCCTCCGGCCCGCAGTACACAGCAATCCCGCCGGAGCGGATGCAGGGCTCGTGTATTTCGGGGCGAAACTTGGCGTAATTGGCCACGAAAAAATCTAAGTCGCCGTCCAAATCGTAGTCGGCAAAGGCCGCGCCCGTACTCATCGCCGGATTGGCTAGCACTGGCCCGGCCACGCCGGCTTGGTCGGTTACATCGGCGAACTGGCCGCTGCCCCCGTTGCGGTAGAGGATGTTGGGGCCGTACGCGGTGATGTACAAGTCCAAGTCGCCGTCGCCGTCGTAGTCGGCTGCGGCACAGCCCAGCCCGTAGCCCGCATGGGCCACGCCGGCCGCGTCGGTTACATCGGCGAACTGACCGGCACTCGCGTTGCGGTAGAGCGCACCCGGCCCGGCGCTGTTGACGAAATACAGGTCGAGCCATCCGTCGCCATCGGAGTCGAAAAAGGCCGTGCCCGAGCCCATAGTTTCCATGGGGTACTTTTGCCCCTTGGCTCCATTTTGATGGCGAAAAGCGACCCCGGCCTCGGCCGCCACCTCCACAAACTGCACCTCGGCGCGGCCCAGCGCGGCCCACAGGCACGCGAAAGCGACCCCTAAGAGGACGCACCGCGTCACGTGCGCTCGGCGTCAGCGGCGGCTTCACTGGCCCCGCGGCCGGCGGCCATGTTGCGGATCATCTGGGCCACATCGCCAAAGCCCTTGTAGGCGACGGCGATGACAATGACGTAAAAGAGGACGCTGGCGGCGATAAAGACGAATTGCCATAGGGCTTTCCAAGTTTCGACATCCATTGCACTACTCCATGTTGCTAAAGTCTAGGGGGCGCGGCGGGTGCGAGCGCTGGGTGAACGAGGCCACGACCAGCATGGCGAGGCCGCCCAAGGCTAGGCTGGTAAGCCCGACGAGGTTGGAGTTTTCGACCAACGGCAACAAAAACTCGGGCACCAAGTGCTGGTTTTCGGTCATAATGAGGAAGTTGAGCGGCACCAGCGCACCCAGTATCAAGGCGCAGTAGGCCCCCGGGGTATTGGCCTTTTTCCAATACAGCCCCAAGGCCACGGTGCCGACGCAGCCGGAGAAGTAGATGCTGCCGGTGACGTACATAAAGCGGAAGGCCGTCTCGGGAAGCTGGTAGAACGCGCCGAAGATGGCCAAAAAGGCGGCGAGGATGACGACGATGGCCCGGGTCCAGTATATCTCGCGCTCGCTCGACAGCCCGCCCCAAGTGCCGTCTTCCTCGCGCTCGCCGCTCGCCTTGGCGAGCATGGCCTTGAGCGGCGAGACCACGTCGCGGACGATGACGCCGCTCCAAGCGAGCAGGTAGCTGTCGTGGGTGGACATAAAGGCCGCGAACATCCCGGCCATGAGCAGGCCGGCTATGCCGATGGGCAGGATTTTGCCGAGCATTTCCGGCATCGCGTAGTGGGGGTCGAGTCCGGGGTCGCCAAAATAGGCCAGCGCCGCAATGCCCCAAAACATCGGCACCATCGCCCGCCCCATGACGGTGGCAGAGGAAATCCAGAACACGCGGCGGGCCACCTTGGGGCTTTCGGCACTCAGCGGCCGCATCATTTCGGGTTGCCAGACCACACCGACCAAGCCGACGCAGAATAGAAATAAGATCATTGAGATGCCGTAGCCGGGATTGGCTATGGGGTCAAAGCCGACATCGCCTTTGTGGACTTGCACGGCATGGACGAGGTTGTCCCAGCCGAGCTGCGGGTGATTGAGAATGATGTACGTGCCGAAGAAAAACCCCAGTGCCAGCAGCACAAACTGCGCGAAGTCCGTCAGCACCACCGAGACCATGCCGCCCATCAGCGTGTAGAAGACGACGATGACCAACATGCCGATCATGACGTAGTTGACGTATTCCTTGTCGAGGCCGGTGAAGCCGACGATGAACTTGCTGCCGAGGATGGGAAACAGCCCCATGTTGAGGGTGCCAGCCAAGGTGAGGATGATGCCGCCGAGCAGGCGCACGCCGCGCGTGTATTTGAGTTCGTAGAATTCGGGCACGGTCATCACCTGCAAATGGCGCAGGCGGCTGACGATAAAGCCGGTGCGGCCGATGATTAGGGTGGTGATCAGTGCCATGAGTCCAAAGACGAAGGGCACGAAACCGTACTTAAAGCCCTCTTCGGCCATGTACATGACCGTGACCAGCCCCAGCCCGGTCGAGACCATCGTGGCGACGGCCATGTGGGTTTTGAGGCCGCGGCCGGCCACGAGGAAGTCGGAGATGCCCTTGATGGCCCCTCGGGCCAACGTACCGGCGACGATCGTAGCACCGACATAGACGAAGACGATAGCGTAGTCAATCCAGCTTAGATTCATGCGTACTCCTGAAGTATGGTGAACGAGCGGGTGAATAAACTCGTTAATATAATGCCTCGGCTGCGCCTATTAAACCCTGCCGCCGCATTTTGACAGGTGCCATACAAGGCATTAATTAGGCAGTGGCAGTGGGATAGGAGGTGTCGCAAAAAAGGAGGAAGGTTCCATGACAGAAAAAAGTGTCGCAGAGATTTTAGCGGACGAAGGGCCGGTGCTGTACACGCTCGATGGTCAGCGGCTAGTGTTCCCCGGCTGCCACGCCAAGCACGTATCGGCGGCTGATATCGAAACGTACGAAGGTCGCTTTGAATACTGGGACGGCCCGACCGAAACCCTGATTGTGGCCGACGACGCGAACATCGTTAGTGCCGATCACGAGCTGCCGGCCCAGTATCTGGCCCAGCTTACTCAGCAACTCGCCGACGAGTGCGGCGCACATTTTATGGCGTTTGGCACCACGAGCATCTGGCGGCCAGACGCCGAGGACCGTTACGAGGCCATTTTGCGGCCCGATCAGTTCATATATTTGCGTCCACACGAGGCTTGGCTGCCGGATCACCTAGGGCTGAAGTTGGGCATTCACTCCCTGCCGGATGTGGTTTTGGAAGTGGACCACACGACGGACATTCGGAAGAGCAAGTTGCAGAAGTATCAGGCATGGGGATTCCCCGAGCTGTGGGTGGAGGTCCCAGAGGCGTTTACGCCATATCGCCGTGCGGGTGCGCCGGGGCTGACGATTCGCGTGTGGGAGGCGGGATACTATCGGCAGGTGGAGGAGAGTCGGGCGTTTGCGGGCTGGACAGCGGCCGAGATCCACTCGGCACTGAACGAGCGGGAGGGCTGGTCGGAGGCCACGACCGCCGCCTTGTTGCGCGTGGCCAAGGGCCTGACCAAGCAGTTGGGCACGGCTGGACCAGAGGGTTCGGCGCGGCTGTCGAGGCACCGGGCCGAAGGCCGAGCACAGGGGTTAGCGCAGGGTCGCGTCGAAGGGCTGGCACAGGGTCGCATCGAAGGAGAGCGGGCGTTGTTGTGCGGCTTGGCGGCGCGGCAATTTGGCGACGAGGTGGCGGCGAGCTTGGGAAAATTGCTGGAAGGCTGGGTGCGCGAGGATTTGGTGCGCGTGGGCGCTTGGATCGTCGAATGCGCCAGCGGCGACGAGCTGCTGCGCCGGGTGCGCGAGGCGGGCTAGACTTTAGGAGGAGAACATGACGAAAATCACGCAATGTATGCTGTTGGTCGCGGTTCTGTCGTGGGCCGGTTGCGGGGGCGAGGACTCGACGGTAGGGCCAGACGAGAGCGAAGGCAGGCGCACGGAAGCTACCCTCGCCGAGGTCAGCGAGGTCTTCGCGGTTAGTTGCGTCCTTTCGGGTTGCCACAGCAGCGGGGCTCCCGCGGCCGGTTTGTCGCTGGAGGGCGATTTTGCCGATGACATCGTCGGCGTTGACAGTGGCCAGCGGCCCGATTTCAAGCTGGTCGATCCGGGAAATCCTGCTGGCTCGTACCTGCTGATAAAGGTGCGCGGCGACGACGAAATCGTCAGTCAGCAGATGCCGCCGGGCTCGCCGTTGTCCGCAGAGCAGGTGGAGATCATCCGCGCGTGGATCGCAGCTGGTGCGCCGACTGAGTAAAAACTCCCCATGCCAAAGGAGACTTCATGCCGGTCTTTTCCCATACCAAGCTGACTGAAACCACCGCCTCCATTTTTGCCGCGGCTGGAATGCGCCCCAGCGAGGCGCGCGTGGTCGCCGAATTGCTCGTCGAGGCCAATCTCGTTGGCCACGACTCCCACGGAATTATCCGCATCCCCCAGTACTTGGGCCAAGTCGAAGCCGGCGACATCGTGCCAGATGCGGCCGTCGAACTCGTTCACGAGGCCCCGACGCTCGCCGTGCTCGACGCGCATTGGGGCTTTGGGCAGGTCGCGATGAGCCGCGGCGTGGAACTGGCTCTGGAGAAGGCGCGGGCTGTGGGCATGGCCGCTATTTCCGTCCGCCAAGCCAATCACATCGGCCGCCTCGGCAGCTACGTGGAGCGCATTGCCGAGGAGACTGCTATTGCCCTGATGTTCGTCAACGGCGCGCCGGTCTGCCGCATGGCCCCGTGGGGCGGGCGCGAAGCCCGGCACGGCACCAATCCAATCGCCATGGCCTTCCCGTCGCGCAGCGGCCAGCCGGTAGTCCTCGACATGACCACGTCGGCTGTGGCCGAGGGCAAGGTGCGGGTGCAGCGCAATCGCGGTGCCCAAGTGCCCGACGGCTGGCTGCTCGACGCCGCGGGCCAGCCGACCAACGATCCCAACACCCTATATGCCGATCCGCCTGGCACCATCCTGCCCTTGGGCGGCAGTCTCGGCCACAAGGGCTATGGCCTCAACGTGGGAGTTGAGCTGTTGGCCGGAGCGCTGGCTGGGGCCGGCTGCGTAGGCCAAGATCGGCCCTTCCGCAACGGGGCACTGCTGTTGGCGCTCGACGTGGAAAAACTGGTGGGGTTAGACGCTTATTTCGCCGAGGCCGACACGTACATCGAGTTTGTTAAATCCGCGGCCACCTCACCGGGAGTCGAGGCGATCTTGATGCCCGGGGACAGCGAGCGGGCGATGGCCCAGCAGCGGAAGGTTGAGGGAATTTTCATAGAGGACGAGACGTGGGCGCAGATTGTGGCGAGTGGGGCGAAGGTGGGGGTTGCGGTTAATGGGTAGGTGACTTGCTGGCGCTCGGAACGCTGACCTTGCTGAAACTCGAACCGGGAAAAGGAGATGGTATGACGGATCGCTTGGAGGAAGTCTATGAAAAATATGTCAAACCGTTGCCCACCGGCGAGCGCTTGCGCCTGTTGGAAACGACGGCTCATGATTTGGCCCTCACCGCTCCACTGCCCCCCAAAAACTGAGTATTCTGGAGCTACGTGGATTAGGCAAAGAAATTTGGCAAGGGATCGCTGCTCAAACGTATGTCGATGGTCTTCGTGAAGAATGGGACCAGCGACCGTGATCCCACTCGACGACGCCTTGGCCGAGGTGACGACGTTGGAATTGGATACGTCCCCCATCATCTATTTAATCGAAACGCATCCTGAGTACGATGTACTGGATTACCGAGATTTTTCGCCGGATTTACCTCGGCTATTACCTTGACGGAAGTTTTAACTCAGCCTGCTAAGAACACGACAGTAATCTAAGTTTTGGTCTGGCCCTGATTTAGGGTTATTTTTACTCGCGCTGATTACAAATAAAGTGCCCTAAACACAGGAGCCGTAGTGTGCTTATTCATACGCTAAAGAAGGCCCCATCCAAGGGGCTGTATCCCTCACGCGCCCCCGTATCGACCTGCGTAGCGGCTTGGTCTGTACGCTGATCCAGTGCGCTGGGGCAATCCAAGAAAACCCAGCCCCTAACAACCCGCCATAATCCGCTTTCGACGAGGCCTTGAGCAACCCATCCAGTGCATACACCAACAGGGTCCGCAGCCTAACACACGCCCAACAATATCAACCCATTCTACTGGCGTGTACTTAGGGTTAGTGGTTAGTGGTCAATTACTCTCTTCCCCATAAGGTGGGGGACTGGCCACCAGCCACTGCCAACGTGGGTTTTAACAACGTTTCTCAAGGAATTAGATTAGACAAAATGTAGGTGCTGCTATAAAAACCCTCGAGGATTGCGGCGGCTCGCCGAGCTTATTTTTGCACCTGTGTATATAATGTCTATCTTCAGAATCAGTCCATGGAACTGGAGGTTCCTATGTCATTTGCTACGCACAGCGAAAACGCCGAGTACATTGAAAGTCTCTACGAGCAGTACCAGCGTGATCCCAGCGCGATCCCAGCAGAGTGGCAACACTTCTTCCGCGGCTTTGAATTCGGTTTCGCCCGCTCTGCGACCACCAAGGCGCCAAGCAAAGACGCCTTGCAGCAATCCATAGAGGCCAACGAGGGCCTTTTGGTCCTCCAAGGCGTCCAAGCCCTCGTGCAGGCCTATCGACAAATGGGCCACTTCGTCGCTCGGCTCGACCCGCTGGGCTACAACCGCCAGAGCCTGCCATTGTTGGATTTGACGGAGTTTGGCCTCGCCGAAGAAGACCTCGAAAAGACCGTGGGCGACGGCGGCTTCCTCGGGCGCACGGACGGGACGCTAAAGGGGCTATTGAGCAAGCTGAAAACCACGTATTGTCGCTCCATTGGCGTCGAATACATGGATATCCCAGACAAGGAGCAGCGCGACTGGCTACAAGAGCGGATCGAACCTTGCCTCAACAACCCTAATTTGTCCGAAGAAGCCACGCGTCGGGTGCTCGCGCGACTAATCGCCGCCGAGGAGTTTGAGCAGTTTTTGCACACGCGTTACGTCGGGCAAAAGCGCTTCTCGCTCGAAGGGGCCGAGTCCATGGTGCCGCTCTTGGACGAACTAGTCAGCACCGGCTCTAAGCTGGGCGTCGAAGAGATGGTCATCGGCATGGCTCACCGCGGCCGGCTCAACGTGCTGGCGCACCTTTTGCACAAGCCCTACGAGGAAATCCTCGCCGAATTTGAGGGCGCCGACCGCACCGACCGCGACGACGAGGGCGACGTCAAATACCACAAGGGTTATTCCCATGACCACGTCACCGAAGAGGGACGTAAGGTCCATCTCTCGCTCAGTTTCAACCCTAGCCACCTAGAGCTAGTCGATCCGGTCATTGAGGGCATTGTCTATGCCAAGCAAGCCTACTTGCACGACGACGAAGGGGAGCGGGTGGTCCCGGTGCTCATCCATGGCGAGGCCGCCTTTACCGGCCAAGGCATCGTCTCCGAGACTCTCAATCTATCCGAACTGCCCGGCTACCGCACCGGCGGCTCCGTCCACATCATCATCAACAACCAACTCGGCTATACGGCCCTAGCCGACGAGACGCGCTTTACCCCCTATCCGACCGACGTAGCCAAGGAGATTCAGGCCCCGGTCTTTCACGTCAACGCCGACGACCCCGAATCCGTAATCCAAGCGGCGCAAGTGGCGATGGAGTTCAGGCACCGCTTCAAGGTGGACGTCATCATCGACTTGTGGTGTTATCGCCGCCACGGCCACAACGAAGCCGACGACCCGACCCTGACCCAGCCGCTGATGTACAAGAAGATCGCCCAGCATCCGACGATCCTCCACCTCTATTCCTTCCAACTCATTGCCCAAAACAAACTTTTCCAAGAGGAAGCCGACGATATTCGCGCACGAATCCGCACCCGGCTCGAAGAAGCCCAGCAAATCGCCCGCCGCCTACAAGTCCAGCCGCAAATTTCGTCCTTCGGGGGCGTCTGGCAGGGCCTGACTTGGGCACCCGATGACTGGAGCGCACACACGGCGGTCGATGCCAAAATCCTACAGAGGATCGTCGAGCGGGCGATCCAAGTCCCCAAAGGGTTCTCCCCGCACCGCACAATCCAGCGGATGGTCGAAGCGCGCCGCGCCATGGCCGCTGGCCAAGCACCCATCGACTGGGGCTGCAGCGAGGTGATGGCCTTCGGTTCGTTGCTGCGGGAGGGCGTGGCAGTGCGCCTGACTGGCCAAGACACCCAGCGCGGCACCTTTGCCCACCGCCACGCCGTCTGGCACGACACGGAAACAGGCGCAGAGCACGTCCCCTTGCAGTGCTTGGAGCGGGATCAGGCCGACTTCGTCGCGATCAACACCATGCTGTCCGAGCTAGCAGTGCTCGGCTTTGAGTACGGAATCAGCTCGGCAGATCCGAGGCGCTTGGTCTTGTGGGAGGCCCAGTTCGGCGATTTCGTCAACGGTGCGCAAATGATCATCGACCAATTCCTTTCCAGCGGCGAAGCCAAGTGGCAGCGGATGAGTGGCTTGGTGCTGCTGTTGCCACACGGGTACGAGGGCATGGGACCAGAGCACTCTAGCGCACGGCTAGAGCGCTTCTTGCAATCGTGCGCCAAAAACAACATGCAGGTGGCTTATCCAACCACGCCCGCGCAACTTTTTCACATTTTGCGGCGGCAGATGCACCGCAACTTTCGCAAGCCACTGGTGCTGATGACCCCCAAGAGCCTCCTGCGGCACAAGCAATGCGTCTCGGAACTAGCAGAGTTTTCCGAGGGGGCGTTCCAGCGGATCATCGACGACGCAAACGTCGCCGATCCAGCCGCCGTCGCCCGGGTGGTGCTCTGCACCGGCAAAATTTACTACGACTTAGTCGCTGCCCGCAGCGAGCAAAACGGCAGCGACCAAGTAGCACTGCTGCGCGTCGAAGAACTCTATCCGTTTCCGGCTGCTGAACTCCAAGCTGCGTTCAGCCGCTATCCCGCGGCCAAGCAGTTCTACTGGGTGCAGGAAGAATCTCAGAACATGGGCGCTTGGTCCTTTGTCCAGCCTCACATAGAGAAGCTGTTGCCCGCGCACTGCGAGTTGCACTACGTGGGCCGCGACGAAGCGGCTAGCCCGGCCACTGGCTCCGGGCACCTGCACGAAACCGAGCAACGAGAAATCGTCGAGCAAGCACTAGGCCGCAGCCGCGAAGTGGTCCTGCATCAGCGGCGACAATCTGGTTAGGAGCATTTGCATGTCAGTACAAGTCGAAATACCGAGCATGGGCGAATCGGTCAGCGAGGTCATTCTTCTCGAATGGCTCAAGGGCGATGGCGAGCGCGTCGAGCAGGACGAGCCGCTCTGCGTGTTAGAGACCGACAAGGCCAACGTCGAGCTACCGTCCCCAGCCAGCGGAGCCCTCAAACACCTCCAACCCACCGACGCCACGCTAGCCATAGGTGCAGTAGTCGCGGAGATAGATGAAACAGCACAAGCTGCCGCTTCGGCCCCGGCGTCCAACCCCGAACCCGTCCTAAGCCCCGCCGTGCGTCGCTTAGTCGAAGAGCAGGAGCTAGACCCGACCGCGATTGAGGGGACGGGCAAGGACGGGCGGCTGACGAAGAAGGACGTGTTCGCCCATCTAGAGTCCCTATCTGCGCCTGAACCTATTCAACCGCCCCCTGCACCCGAACCCGCTCCTTCACCTGAGCCTGAATCCACTCCGCCCGAACCCGCGTCCGCCGATCCCGAGCTCACCCGCCGCGAGCCAATGAGCCGGCTGCGCCAGCGCATTGCCGAGCACTTGGTCGCTGCCCAGCACAATGCGGCTATGCTGACGACCTTCAACGAAATCGACATGAGTGCGGTGATGCAACTCCGGGCCAAGTACAAGGAGCGCTTTGCCCAAGTCCACGGCTCATCGCTCGGGCTGATGTCCTTCTTTTCGCGAGCCGCGGTCCTCGCGCTCGGCGAATTTCCAGCCATCAACGCGCAGATCGACGGCGCCCACATTGTGTATCACGATTTCGTCAATTTGGGGATCGCGGTGAGCACGGAGCGCGGTCTAGTCGTCCCCGTCTTGCACCGCGCCGATCAGATGTCCATCGCCCAGCTCGAAAGCAACATCAAGCGGCTCGCACTGAGCGCCCGCGACAACAAGCTGGCCATGGACGAGCTAAGCGGCGGCACCTTTACCATCACCAACGGCGGAGTCTTCGGCTCGCTGCTTTCCACGCCGATTCTAAACGCGCCGCAAAGTGGAATTCTGGGAATGCACACCATACAGGATCGGCCCGTGGCCGTGGAAGGCCAAGTGGTGATTCGGCCAATGATGTACGTGGCACTGTCTTACGATCATCGGCTCGTCGATGGCCAGCAGTCGGTCTCGTTTTTGGTGCGGATCAAGGAACTATTGGAGGATCCGGCGCGGTTGCTGCTGGAGGTGTAATGGAACCCCAAGACTCCAAATATCTCGAAACCTTCTTGGCGTATATCAGAAACAGCAAGGGATACAGGCCAAAATTCGGACGGGGTAGCTACGAGGCCGGAGTCTCGCTGGCCGAATTCAAGAGCCTATACGGTTCAGACCCTTTCTATTCATGGATCGGCCTCGATAGCGATCTCATATACGCAGCACACTGCGCCGCGGGCGGCATGACTTCCATATATCGCCAAATAGGCATAGGCTGCGAAAGGCTATTCCGCGACATTCTAATTGACTCCACTGGCTATACAACTCCTGAGTCTGCTGCATGGTCTTACACTACCCAAACTCGTTCAGGCCAATCTAAAACCCTGTCTCTTGATGGTAGGTTGGAACTTGCAGAAATCAGAAATCGGGAAGTATTGACGAATGTCGAGTTATGGATCAAAGAATACTGTGCAGACTTGAGCCAAGTTTCCCAACCATCCAACGGGGTTGTTTTTGAAATTCGCCAAGGATACAAAAGCAAAGATTCTAAACGTCAACATGCAGATATTGACAACGCGACCGTAGCATGGGCGAACAGCTACTTACCAGTATTTGCTGCTTTTTCTTCTCAAATTGATACTGACATCATTCTGAGATACCGTAATGATCGTTGTGGAATACTCATCGGCGTCACCAATGAAAACAATAAAGAATCCTTATACGCGTTCTGCAAACAGATCTTAGGTTACGACTTAGCAGGTTTTTTCAAGCATCATACGGAGATTATAAGAACGGAAATCAACGATGTGCTCGAACAATTGCTAAGTGCTGAGTGATAGACGTGAATAGAATTAAACGGCAAGCAGACTATACGTTCAAGTACAACGAGAATATCGGGCGGCACGGATGGCTGCGCTTGACACCCGCCTATTCGGTCAAACTCGTAAGCGAAATTATCGCTAGCGTTCCAAAGGACTCCTTCATTCTCGATCCCTTTTCGGGGACCGCTACGAGCGGCCTAGTCGCCGCCGAGCGCGGATTGTCTGCACACTGTCTTGATATAAACCCATTTCTTATATGGCTTGGAAATGCCAAGTGCCGCAACTATTCAAAAAGAGAACTGGAAGGGTTAAAGGAAGAAAGCACTCAAATTTTTTCAACTTGCAAGAACGTTGCAAATGGAGATAACTGGGTGCCCAATATATATAACATTACTCGATGGTGGCCTAAATGCACCTTGCAAGTACTCGCTGTACTTCGCAATGCACTCGTCGAGCGGTTTGGCGAACCCACAGAAGGCCATGTTTCAGCTTTGGTATGGATCGCATTTTGCCGCGTAGCTATTGAGACATCGGCAGCGGCGTTCAATCACGTATCCATGTCCTTTCGCGACGGTGTAAAGCCCCACACTATCGAACAGATTGAGTGCCTGTATCAGAATGCGTTAAGCACTATCATCGAAAGTGCCAGCGAAAAACTTGCGGGTTCATCCACCGCGTACTATGCAGATTCAATAGAACTCATTTCAATCGACGAAGAAAAGTATTCACACGTCGTCACTTCGCCACCATATCCAAACCGTATGAGCTACGTCCGCGAACTTCGTCCGTACATGTACTGGACCAAATTTCTCGATTCTGCCCGGGAGGCTAGCGAGTTAGATTGGAAATCTATTGGCGGAACGTGGGGGATTGCAACTAGTAGGCTTAAAAACTGGCAATCAAACGAGATTGAACTTCCGCGCTCATTGAATTGCGCCGTTTCGCAAATACTGAAAACTAAAGAAAAAAATGCTGATCTGATGGCAAATTACGTGTGGAAGTACTTTCACGATATGCACGTACATCTGCAAAACTTGCGAAGAAAATTGAGGAGCGGTGCGGTGCTCTCATATATTGTTGGCAACTCCAGCTTCTACGGAATCCAAGTTCGCACACAAGAAATACTGGCGGAATCCTTGGCAAGTAGCGGATTCACCAATATAGGAAGCAAAGTAATAAGAAAGCGCAACAGTAAAAAAGAACTTTTTGAATACTGCGTCTATGCCACTTGGCAAAAAAGCAAAAAATGCAAGGCAATTAGTATTTAAGGGCTTGCCATATCTTCTTTATTTTCCTATCTTTATAGTAGTTAAAGGAGGTACGAAAATGAACCTAATAAGCATCTTCAATCAGTACCCCGACCAAGCCGCTTGCATCGCTCATCTAGAGCAAATCCGCTGGAATAATGCCCCCTATTGCCCGTTGTGCGGCGATTGTGACGTTGCCCGCAAAGCGGAGAATGAGCGTGTAGGCCGCTGGAACTGCCACGGCTGCCATTCTAGTTTTAATGTCTTGTCCCAAACCATTTTTCAGGGGACCAAAATCCCGCTGCAAAAGTGGTTCTTGGCCATCTCGCTAATGGCCAACGCCAAAAAGAGCTTGTCGAGTTGCCAGCTAGCCCGCGATCTGGAACTCAACCAGAAAAGCGCGTGGTTCATGCAACAGCGGATTCGCGCCGCTATGGCATCGGACGAAAAGGCCCTACTGCGCGGCATCATCGAGGCCGACGAAACGTATGTAGGCGGTAAGCCTCGCTACAAGAACGACAACAACAAGCGCGGGCGCGGTACTGGCAAAACGCCCGTCGTTGGAGCCGTCCAGCGCGGGGGGCGCGTCAAAGCCGCTGTACCAGACGACACTAAGGCCGCGACCGTCTTGGACTTTATCGCGCAGTCTGTCGAGGTAGAAGAATCGTCGTTGATTACGGACGAGTACACGGTTTATTTCAACGCTCACAAGCTGATGCCGCACCGCACCGTCAACCACCGCACCGAGGAATACGTTGACGCCAGCAACAAGACCCTACACACCAATACCATTGAAGGCTTTTGGTCGTTGCTCAAACGCGCTTGGTACGGCTCGCATCATAAGTACACGAAAGGTTGGTCGCCCTTGTTCGTAGCAGAAGCGGTCTGGAAATACAACCACCGCAAAGACGCCGACGCCTTCAACGGTTTCTTGCGGGCCTGCTTTGCGTAGCCATACGGAGTCAATCAAATGACTGCTCCTCAGCAGGGTGGTTCTGGTGGTAATTTGCAAAAAAATCAGCCAGTACAAGAGCCTCATTTCGAGGAATCAAATAGTGGCATTCATCGAAAGACAGCAAAAAGTGAGAAGCAGGGTCCGGCTCAACAGGCAAAACGCGAATCTCTCCTGCCTTATAGATTTGAAATTGTTTTTCTATCCCCATCTCGGCTAGTACATGCAAGAGATTTTTCCCCGTAATTGGCACAATCGCCATCGTCGTCCTTTCTGTTGGTTAGGGGTAGTACTTAGCCCGTAGAAGTTCGCACCTTCTACGGGCTTTCTCATGGTATCAAACGTTTCCTTAGTGCTTTTTCTTGTAGTCGGTATTTTTCGGTTAGCTGCTGGGCTAATTCAACGCTTTGACGGGCTTTCCCCAATAGTTCCGCTATAACTTGTTGTTCGGAGAGGGGGGGTAGATCGAAGAGGATAGTTGCAAGAGATTTCCCATGTACGTGGGGGATCGTAGTACCCGTTCTTGTTGCTTTTTCTCTTACAGGCTGCGTAGAAAAAGTCAAGATCAACGATTTGAGTATTGGGATTAAGCAGGGCAACCGTCGAAGATACTACGCCTCTCTTGGCTCGTATAAAGTCCCCAGCGTTTGCCCCATCCCATAGCAGTAGGATGTCTCCATCGGACGCCAGAAGGCTATTAGAATCGGGTTTGACTAGCGGAGGTTCGTTTTTTTCCCCGCGAAGGTACTCCATCGTCAGATAGGGTATATCTCCATCAAAGGCGGTCGGAGCAGCCCCCTTGCGGACGGTACAAATATCGCCAAGTCTAACTCTGTTCATACAGAGGAAAGTACTAGAGAATCAAGGGACAGTCAAGCCCTTAAATACTAATTGCCTTCTGCAATACAGGCATTATCTGGACCGTGCGGGCAGGCGGCTAAACAATATCGTGCTGGTGACGCCGAATGAGCAGATGTCTGTGCAACACGAGCGCGAGATGCGGGAAAGCGGTCTGCGGGCGCGGCTGTTTTCCCGCGAGGCCAGTTCTAATTTGTTTACGACCGTTGAGATCATTGACCTGAATAAACTGGCCGAGAAAAAGGGAGTGAAGCGCATTGCGGTGACGGACTTCGGCGACGACAATTTGGTGCTGGTTGATGAAGGGCACCTAGGCGCGTCGGGCAAGGTCTGGCGCGAACGCCGTCGTGAGTTGGCGATCGGTGGCTTTGCGTTTGAGTATTCTGCGACCTTCAATCAGGTAGCGGGGAAGAACGAAGATCTGCTGAATGCCTACGGCAAGTGTCTGCTATTCGACTACTCGTACAGCCGATTTCACGCAGATGGCTACGGCAAGGACTACGCGATCCTGAACCTGCCGGGCGGGGTGCAGGACGAGAATAGCGACATGTACTTGCTGGGCTGCCTGCTTACCTTCTACCAGCAATACCGCATCTATCGAGACAAGGGCGCGTTGTGGAAGGCGTTCAATCCGGCAAAGCCGCTTTGGGTATTTCTCGGCAAGACGGTGACGGGATCGAGCAGGGCGGACCAAGTGATCCGATCCGACGTTATCCGCATTTTGAATTTTCTCGGTTGGGTGCTGACCCACGGCGAAGATGTGCGGGCTGTGATCCTACGCCTATTAGCCGGGGAATCGGGATTGCTCGACAGCACTGGCAACGATTACTTTTCTGGCCGCTTTTCTCATTTGTCCAGCGGAGAAGACCTCTACGCCGATCTCTGTGAGACTCTATTTCACGGAGCAGGGCGGTTGCACGTCGTCTATCTGACCGCAGGCGAGGGCGAGTTGCATCTTCGCACCGCGGACAATAATCCTTTTGGTGTGGTCAATGTCGGGGACTCGGCGAAACTCTACAGTCTGCTCACGGAAAATTCTAACCTCGATTTCGATGTTGATCGAGAGATGGGCTTTGCTGCACGGCTATTCGCCGATGTGGACCATCCAGATTCAACCGTGAATATCGTCATCGGCGCACGGCGTTTCATCGCGGGTTGGAACTCATGGCGCGTGAGCACGATGGGGCTAATGCACGTCGGTGTAGGCGAAGGCCCGGAAATCATCCAGATGTTCGGACGCGGTGTGCGTCTGAAGGGCTATAATATGAGCCTGAAGCGGCACCGCGAAAGCGGAGTGGAACTGCCGGAGGACAGTGATGAACTGGCGGAACTGGAAAAGTTATACATTTTTGGGCTGCGAGCCAACTATATGCAGACTTTCCGGGATCTTTTAGAAAAAGAAGGAATGCGCACCGAACAAGAGATATTTAGCTTTCCCATTACATGGAACTTTGCCAAGGAGACAGCTCTGAAGCTGATCCAACTCAAGGATGATCGAAAATACAACCTCTCCGCTGAGCGTCCCGTCCTGCCGGGGCCGACTAATAGTAACCGCATAGTGACGCTGGATCTATATTCACGACTTCAATCCGTTGCATCTGATGGCACTGAGTTCAGTGAGGGAACAGAACAAGATTCGGTCAGCCTCACGCCTCACGCCACCTTCTTCAACACAGTCCGTATTTACGAGCGGCTGTTATCGCGCAAGCAACAAAAAGGCTGGCACAATCTGGTTATTAAACCGGGGACAGTGGAACAGCTATTGCAAAGCGATGACTGGTACGAACTCTATATGCCGCCGGATCGGTTGAACGCCACCGGATTCAAGCAGATACGCGGATTGGAGAACATCGCCCTTGATCTGATTACCGAATACGCCGATAACTTCTGGCGCAGGCAGCGCAGACACTGGGAACACGACGAGATTGAGGTCGCCGCGCTGGAAGAGGATGATCCAAACAATGCCGTAAACTACGAGCTATCCGTGGATGTAACCGAAGATCAGTTGGTCAAGGACGCGGGTGAACTAGCGTATAATGTCCGCGAAGGCCGGTACAACAAGTTAGAAAGTTGGTATAAAAATTTGAAAATCGGCGTCATTTGGTCACAGGCTCATGCGTATCAGCCACTGCTACATACCCGGAAGGATCGCAGCGTTACAGTTCAACCTGTACCCTTGGACGAAAACGAGAAGCGCGTTGTCGAGCAGCTAGAAGAGCTGGCCCGGAAAGGTGATCCCTGCTTACAAGGCAAAGAGTTGTTTCTGATTCGCAATCTGACCCGCGGTCGGGGTGTGTCCTTTTTCGATGACTTCGGTTATTACCCGGATTTTATCGTCTGGTTGAAGGACGACGCACATCAGCACGTTCTGTTTCTCGATCCGAAGGGCTTGAGCCGGTTCGGCCAAAGAGAACACAAAAAGGTGCAACTACACCACGAGATCGCGGAAATTGAAGAGCGAGTACGCAAGAACGACTCGGACTTGTACCTGCATGCCTATATTTTGTCCGTCACACCAGCTTCGGAGATTGATGACGGCGGTCGTTCTGTGAATGAGTGGAAAACGGATGGTGTTTATTTTTTAAATGAGGCTGATTGCATCCAACAGGTCATCCAACATGCGTTAAGACTCTATGATGGGGAAACTACGATGCAACTAGATCCCGAGACCGAGCGACGGCTCGACCTGCTGGTGTCCGAGACCGGGCGCAGCAAGGCTTTTTACCGGCGCGAGCTCACTGAACGCAGCCTTGAGGACATAGAAGATTACTACCTCGCCATGGCCGTGCTAGAACGCGTCCACCAAGGAGAGGAAAAGGTACATTCCTCCGTCGAGGTGAGAAAAGCACTTGGCTTGGACGATTGAGTACACCGACACGGCAGAAAAACAGCTTGGCAAGCTCGATAAACAGATGGCTCGACGCATCGTCGATTACATGAGTGAGCGTATCGCAGTGCTCAATGATCCACGGCACCTAGGCGAGGCACTGACTGGCCCATTGAGCGGGCTATGGCGTTATCGGGTGGGAGGCTATCGCGTGATTTGCGACATTCAGGATCGCGTCTTGGTGACGAGGGGCAGCCGCCGCGATCAAGCGTACCGATAATTTGACCTCCCGCCATAGATCTCAATACTGGATTTTGAGTTTCGTCGCCAGAATCCACTTCATATTCGGTGCTACGAGCTTGCGGGTCGCCAACTCAGAAACAAGAGCGGTTACAGTCCCAAACTCTCATCGCGTCTCTTCATCAGTCGTTTATGCCCGAAGTTCGCACAGACGTGCGGACTCGGCCCCCGTGTTCCGCCAGCCAAGAGCGGAAGAATTGCAACACGGCTTCGCCGTCTCCCTGCTGCCGTTGCTTCCGCTGAATGAGCCATAGCTCGATCTCGACGCCGCGCAGGTCCGGGTTGAGCCCTCGAGCTTGGGGGCTTGCGTGAAAGCGCCTGAAATCCGGCTCATCCTTGTAGAAGGAAATCGCGTCGCTGTTTTGCAGGAGATCTGAAACGATGATGAGACGCCGCGGCACATCGCGCCGCTGGGTACTCTGAAAATGCGTTATGGCAACCGACTGCACCGACTCCATGATCGGCGACGATTTGGCCTCCTTGTTGGTGAGCAGCTTGCCAAGCTCCTCCTCTAAAGGAGTGCGAAATTTCTGCTGCCAGTTGCGCCGAATGATCGCTTCGGATTGCGTGAGGTGATCGACGTTTTTCGGGTCGCCGGGGCTACATACCTTGATGATCGGGTCGAGGCTCCCGCCATGCGTAGGGTCCACCGCAAAAAGACTGATCTCGTGATTTTCCTCTATCTGGTCGAGCAGATTCCAAATCCGCGTCTCCAGATCGGTCTTGGTAGTGGGCATGAACGAATCCGTGCGATCGAGCAGAATCGCCGTAATCGCCGAGGGGCCTTCCGACCGGCAAAGGGTCTTGGGGTCGCGCTCGACCGACGGGGGCTTTAGCCACACAAAAACGAGCAAGATCGCGATGACCCCCGCGATCATCGCACCGCCGGCTATCGTTTTATTCGATAGCTTACTCGTGCTCATTAACTCTCTTCCTGGTCGTCCCTCGGGATCCGGCTATCCGACTGCCTCCGATGCGGAGCCAAAGGTCGCAGTTCCTCGCTGCCCATGTCGTACTGATTGTGTAGTTCGGCGATGCCTTTGTCAATTTTTATTTCTGCGGCGCTAGTAATCTTCAAAATTTCCTCGCGCGTCAGCATGGCCTTCGGCAAGCTGGTGTCAATGGACGTTTTCACTATGTGCCAAGGCTTCTTGAATCGCTCCGGCGCTTCTCCGTCGCGCATCGCCCGATTGGTATCCCGGTAGAGCTTGAGCAAGTGGTTTCCCGCATGCTCTAGGTGCTCTAGATGATCGTCGAACGATTTGATGAGGCGGCGATGGTCGTCGATGATAGAATCGTGTCGGCGTCCCGCAAGCAAAATGTTTTGCTTGATGTGCTCCAACGCTTGCACCGCCTCATCCGACGCTTTCTTCAATTCCTTTAGGCTGGCCTGATAAAGCGCGTTGTATGCTTCGTCAGCCTCCGCGAATACGCGCGCACACTTGGCGTACCCCGGATAGCGGTCATCCCACAGGATGCCATCGATAAAGCTGATAATCGCAAAGAGGAATCCCATGAAAAACAGAATCCACGATTGGAAGTCCTCCAGCCCCAGTGGATTTGTGCCAAAAGCGGCGATGGCGAGTTTGCCCCCTTCGTCGAGCACTGTGCCCGTTGTTTCCCGGTAGTGAGCCACCATCAAGTTGAAAAACAACGCAAAGGCCAGAAACACCACCGCGGTGAGGATGCCCACGGACTTTCTGACTCGGTGAACGTGATTGAAATTGGTGACGAGAATGCCGAGCAAAAAGGCGATCCCGAGGTTGACAAACGAAATGACAACCGCTTCGGTGTACGCGCCCAACAGCCCAAATTCGTTGCCCTTTGCCAGAAAGGAGGCATTGCCAAATGTCTCAATGAGAAAGAGCACGGCGATGATGCCGATGTTGAATATCTTGTCGTCCCAACTGCGGGGCTGCGGCTCGCGATGGAGGCCATTTTGTTCCTTAAACTGCTGCATGTCTTCTTTTTTGCGGCGCAGCCCCTGTTGTTCTCTGCTCAACTCCACTATGGCCTTATCGACGTGCTGATCGAACTCCGCCCGTTGCTTGGCCGTTTCAATATCAATGGAACTTAGCTGCTCTCGGAAGTCTAGCGCGACGAGACGCTCTCTGTACGCCTTTAGCTCGCTCTCGCACGTCTGCTGCGCCTGGGTTTGAGCGCTCTCAATTAGCCCGATAACCTTGCGTTCCGTGGGGTCGAGATCGTCTTCCGCACTGTCTAATACGGGCCGCCCCCGCCTCGCATTCCTTTGGCTATCTTCTACGATATGGAGATCTTCGGCGACCTGATTGGTGTCGATCTTTTCAAATGGGTTGGTATGAAGATCGTCTGTCATCGCACACTCCTCCTCATTTACAGCGTCCGGTCGGGCTAAAATAGAAAACGGCAGGGGATAGAGGGGATTGTACTAAAGATACGCATAACTGCGATTTTCGCTTCCCTATTCTTCAATTTTTGCCCTCAAATCACCACCCTAAACCCCTCTCGATCCTCCATTCCCTGCGCGAAGATGCGCGGATCGATGTCGAGACCCGCGCCGGGCGTGTTGGGTACGTGCAGAATGGAGTCGGCGAGTTGCCAGCCATCGGTGATTAGCCCGGGCATGGCAGCCGGTGCGGCTTCGAGCAGGCAGAAGTTGGGGATGGAAGCGGCGAAATGGGCGTGGTGAAAGCGCTCGATGTACGAACCCCAGCAGTGGGGGGCGCACAGCGCGTTCCACTGCTCTAGCCGCGCCGACGTGCTCCGCCACCACGTCAAGCCCATAGCGCGAAAGTCGTGCTGCACCACATCGATAAATCCCTGTTCTACCAAGTCAAAAAAGTACGGTGGCGGCGCAAATTCCCCATCGGCCACCAGCGTGTCCCAGTCATTTGCGACGATGTGTTCCTTGAGCGCTTGGTTGAGCGGAGCGTCTTCGGCAAAAGGCTCCTCAAACCAATAGATGCCCACATCCGCGCAGGCGTCCAACAGGGCTATAGCCGTGTTGAGCGTATTGCCCATGTTGGCGTCGATGAGCACCTTGGCCTGCGGACCGGCGGCTTCGCGCACCGTGCGAATGACCAACTCGTCGCGCTTGAGGCCGGCGTCTGTGGGCATCCAGCGCGCACCGCGGCCAACCTTGATCTTGAAGTGCAAATAGCCGTGCTCGTGGCCGGTGGCGACTTCGCCGCGGAAGATGTCTTTGACCTGTTCTTCATCGGTGGCTTCCAAATCGTCGATATAGACCGAGCCGTCGTACACTTCGACCGCGCGTTTGCCGCGGGCACCGAGCAAGCGGTACAGCGGCAAATCCATCGTCCGCGCCACCAAATCCCACAGCGGCAGGTCGAGATTGCGGCCTGTGGGCAGGCAACCGTCGGGGAGTTGGAAGAGATCGCCGATCTCCTTGCCGAGCAGCGCACTCGCCTCGGCCTCGCCAATGCGCGACCAACCCAAGCCCCACCCCCCGCCGTCCGTGCGAACCCGGACGACTGGGTCTACAATCTGCGAGCCGTGCGCGGGGATGCGGGCGTTGAAGCCGATGTAGCGCGGCCGGGTGCCGCGCAGTACGCATTTTTCAATACAAGTAATTTTCCCTTTGGGGACTTCGTGCATAGCCAAGCTCCTTATCAGGATTAGGGCGGCGGCAAGATGCCTTTGCCGTTCCACAAGCGGGTTTTCGGCCAGTAGGCCGACCATCCAAACCACATCGAATTATAGGCTGGGATTTGCTCTAATTGCGCTCCCTTGAGCGGCCCGGCAAGGGCCTCGCCGCGCATGTTCCACTCGCTGCCGGTCTCCACATCGGCAAAGGCCAACGGCAGGCTTCGACGGCTCGGCTGAGCGCACCGAACGCCTGCGCTCAGCCCAAGGTCGTCGGTGCGGCTGAGGATGCGAAAGGTCAAAACCTCGCCGCGAACAACGCGGCTGTAGGGAATGGCGGTGGCCGTCTTGGCGTCGTAGAGCACGAGCACATCTCGGTCGCCGACGCTATCGTTGATGACGGCCTTATTGGGCATCCTGCTGAAAGGATAGGCCCTGCTCTCTCCGGCAGCTTGCAACCCCAAGACCATCTCCTTGGCCGACAAGCGGTCGCTGGGCCGAGCGGTAGTAAGCGGAAAAATAATCATCCGATGGTCGCTGCGATAATTACCATAAGGATAGTGGTCGTACGAATCGAGCGGATACAGGGCGCGGATATAGTCCGGGTAGCGGTCGAGGCCGGTCGCCGCTTGGACGACCGTGGTGTGCGGATGCAGCGTACGCCACAGGCCCCAAGTCGTCTCGACCACGGGCAAGAGCTGAAGGCGCGGCCCTTTGTATGCACCGCTGATGCCGGCGTAGATCATCTGCGGGTACAGGGTTTTCTCGTCGCGCCGGTTGTACAGCACCAAGTTGCTGTTGAGCACCATGCCAGAAACACCCAATTCGATCTGTCCCGAGTCCGGGGGCGTCGCGTCAAAAACCAGCCCAGTGCTAGTCAGCGGACAGAACGTGACGCAGATGTACTGGCCGCCGAGTTGGTCGTTGATGACTTCGTGCTTCCAGCCGAGGCGGTGCGGATAGGCCCGGGCTGCGCCGTTTGCGACCACGCCGAGGACTAGATCCGAATCCGCGAGATAGCGCGCCTCTTGCGGCTCAACGCTCTGGGGATTGGTCATGGCTGGGATGCCGTCGCGGGGCACCCCGCCCGAGCGCAGGTGATGGGTCAACTCGTCGAGGCGGTCGTAGATATCGGCGCGGAGGGGGACGGCGATGAGGAGGGCAAGCAGGATGCGGACCATGGCGTCGGGCACTAGGAAAGCGATGCGGGAGGCTCAATTATACAAGCGAGCCATTGCATGTCAAACTTGCGGATGGCTGCGGACCGCAAGAAGTTACGCTACCTTTCCAAATTCACTGAGGAGATTGCCATTGTGCCCCAAGCCTTCAATCCCCCCGACGTCGTCCAACCCTTCGGCATTTTCTCCAGTGCCGCTTGGCAAGCCGAGGGCCGCGTCCTCCACCTCTCCGGCCAAGTGGCTCAAGCCACCGACGGACATGCGGTAGGCATCGGCGATGTCGAGGCGCAGACGCGCCAAGTGCTGGACAATCTCGCCCGAGTGCTCGCCAGCGCGGGAGGTCGCCTAGACGACATTGTCAAAGTGACGGTCTTCGTCACGGATGTGGCCCATCTCGACCAGATCCACCGCGTGCGGGCTGAGTACTTCACGCCGCCCTATCCAGCCAGCACCCTCGTCGAGGTCAGCCGACTGGTACAGCCAGAGTACCTCATTGAAATAGACGCGGTCGCCTCCATCCCCTATGAGCGAGTACAGTGAACGCCCGCCAGACGGTCGCGGCCTATTTCGCCGCGTTGACAACCGGCGATGCCGACCGGCTCATCGAGCTCATCTCCCCAGCCGAGCACTTTGTCAAAATCGGCACGGAACCAGAGGAATACATCGAGGGCGGTGGGCACGCTGCCCAGTACTACCATCACCACGTCGCCAGTACCCAAGATTTCACCATCGACACAGAGCACCTCGACGTACAGGAGCGCGATGCGGTGGCTTGGTTCTACACCCGGCAGCAGTGGCGGCTCAAATGGCAAGGCCGGTACGAGGAACTGGCCTTGCGTTTGACGGGCGTATTGGAGCGGGAATCGGGTGAATGGAAGTTCGCGCAGATCCACGCTTCCATCGGAGTAGCCTAACGAGAAGAATTATTTGTTGTTAGTCCCCTTTTGCGCGTCCTATATTGGATTATTGGCTCGGCTCAACCGGATACATCCCCATGTGCAACGCCATCCTCGTCAGTGCCCTGATACTGGCCACACCCCTCGCTGGCGACCAACTCCGCATCACAACCTTGCTCCTTTGTCCTACCTACGGTTAGGCGTACTGTCCGTGAGACGAGGGTTCGCTATCAGCTATCGTCGCCCTAGCGGCACTTGGATAGGACAATCTAAGTCTGGCCACCTGCTGGTCCCCTTCAGCTTCTGAGGAATATGAGTTTCAGTCAGTATATGGAAGCGCACTTAGGGATTGCTGTTGAGCGGAGACTCGATTGAGAACATCGAGAGCAGAGGCCCCGATCCCTAAAAGCTGCAAGCCCTAATCGCCAAGAGCCTGTACAAGCATTGCGTAACATCAGTTCTTAAAGATCAACGCCCGAAACTCAGAGATCAGGCGGCTTATGCCATTCAGCCGCCTGATCTCGGTAGCCTACTGATGGACAAGTTCCTCGCCAACCGATCGACTTTCTTGCTATGGCTGACTGCCTCTTGGATCTCCACAGCGGAGGCTGACATTGACTTGTGGCAGATCGGCGGTAGCGGCTTGGAGTGGGCCGAACACGACTCGGTCGCCATTCTCATCGATGAAACGACCACGCCGGGAGTGATACAGCCCATCTACATACAGCCCGACCGCTCCGTCTTCTCCTATCTGGCCAACTGGGGCGATTGGACTCCCCGTGAACTCGGCTACGTCGACGGCGAAAGACCGCGAGTGTCTGGCAATTTGCGCTTGGTGGACGGCGACAGCACGTCCTATCTCGCGCCCTCTTCAGGTGCCAGTCCCGACGGCCGCACCTTTACCTTCGACCTAGCCGTGCCAGTGCCGATCTTCTCCTTCGGGTTCTATACGCCCTCGCAGGGATACCGCTCAGACGGCAAGAGCTTGCACGAAGACGTCGTACCCGCCTACGAGCTCTACATCGCCGCCCACAACCCGAACGAATGGCGGCAGATCGCCGACGTGCAGGAGAATTTCCGTCCCGTCGTGCGGCACCAGTTTCCCCGCCAGTACGTGCGCTTCGCCCGCTATATCCGCCGGCTCTCGCGCTCGCTCGAAGCCGCGCAGATCGAGGCATTGCAAGTATCCTCACAGGAAATTTGGGCCAAGGGCCAAGCCTATCGAGGCACCATCGGCGATTTCGAGCTCTTCGGCGAGGGTGTTCCCCTGAGTGCGGTGTACAAGACGCGGATATTCGACTTGGGGCAGAAGGTCAACTTCGGCCGCTTCTCTTGGTCGGCGACATCGCTGCGGATGGTGGATGGCGAGCCGGTGGAAGCCCCCGACGCCCCCGTCTCAATCCAAGTCGAGGCGCGCACTGGCATTGACCCCAAGCCGGACATCTACTACGAGTTCACCGACATGGGCACTCGCGTCCCAGTGTCGCAGCAACGCTACCAAGACGTGCTCAAAAACCCGAGTGGGGCGGTCAACGTCAACGATGGGCAAGGGGGAGCCTTGACGCTGACGACGCGCCCCAAACCGGGGATTCGCGCTGGAATCGAATACGACCAAGACAAATGGACCTTCTGGTCGGTCCCGACCTTGGAGTCGGGCCAAACGCTCGGCCTTCGGTCCGGCTCCCATCTACAGCTAAAAATTTTGCTGAACAGCGAGGATTTCGACTCCTTCGTGCGGCTCGATTCCCTGTGGATTGAAACCTCGCCGACGTTGGCCACCTCGGTCATCGGCGAAGTGGCCCGGTTGGACGACCCGCAGCCCCTGCGCGGCGTTGCCGAGGTGGAGATGGGCGCGACGACGGAGTTCGTCTATGATGTCAAAGCGGAAGTTGCCGCCGCTGACACGGGCTTCGACGCGCTGCGCATCCGCACGGGCGGACCGCCCGCGTTTAAGCACCTCGAAATGGGCACCCCTTTGCGACAGGCGGTGGCGAGCGAGGTAGTCGAAGGCGAGGAGGGGTTGACGATACGCTTGCCGGAACGGCTGAACGCCGAGCGCAACGAGTTGATCCGCGTCGTCTTCGCCGCCGAGGTCTTCGACTTTGCCTGGACCTTCGACGGCCAAGTACTCGACAGCCAGCGCCAGAGCCTGCCGCAACCCGTGCAGAGTGGCGATGTCGGCGACGACATTGCCACCAATACCCTGCGCGTCCTCGCTTCCTCGACCACTCAAGCCGAAAAGATCCGCGACCTGCGTCTCTCTACCGCGGTCATCACGCCCAACGGCGACGGCATCAACGACCTGCTAAAAATCGAGTATGCGCTCTTAGGGCTGCCCCGTACCGTGGCAACCCGCCTGAACATCCACGCACTCGACGGCCGCAAGGTCGCCACCCTAGCGATAGGCAGCCAGAAGTCGGGCCCACAGCGCATTCGTTGGGACGGCCGCGACGACAGCGGGGCACTTTTGCCGACGGGCCTCTACCTACTCGGACTCGAAGTCGAGGGAGAGGCCGAGGTGATCAAGAGGCTCATCCCAGTGGGGTTGGCTTATTGATCATCCTTACTAGGGCGCGGTTGACCCGCTACAAGAGCGGGCGTACTATTCCCCAACCAACCCGCACTCCGCACCATTCGCACGAAATAGCTAGGCTACTGAGCAAGCATGTCGAGGAAGAGAAGCCCTGTGTTCGAGCGGCCCAATTGGGACGAGTACTACATGCGCATCGCCATGGCCGTGCGGGCGCGCGCCAACTGCACGGGCAACCGCGTTGGCGCCATCTTGGTGCAGAACGACCGGATCATTTCAACCGGCTACAACGGCACCCCGCACAACATGGTCAACTGCCTCGACGGCGGGTGCGCCCGCTGTGCCCACCGCGACCAGTACGCTACGGGCAAGGACTACGATTTGTGCATCTGCGTCCACGCCGAGCAAAACGCGCTGCTGTCGGCGGCCCGCTTTGGGATCGCCACCGAGGGAGCGGTGCTGTATTCGACGATGCGGCCTTGTTTTGGCTGTGCCAAAGAAATCCTGCAAGCCAAGATACACGCGGTGTATTACCTACACGATTGGACCTATCCCGACGCCGAGCGGCAGGCCAGCTACGCGGAGCTGTTGTCCTTTGTGCCGGGCGGCGTACGGGCCGTGGCCATGGACGACCCAGACGCTACTTGGGCTGTGTCCTCCTTGCGCCAAGACGAGTGAGGATGCGGCGCGGCGCTGTTTGGGCCTCTTCGGCTGCGCTCAGGGCAAGCGCGTGGGCAAGCCTGATGGCCGTGGGAGCCGTCGGCGCAGAGCCGGTCGCCGTGGTCCCGGCGACCTCCAAGCCAACGCTCGACGGCATATTGGTCGAGTGGGGCGCACCTGAGCGCATTGGCCTCGTCCCCGGCGGCGAGCGCGT
This sequence comes from Candidatus Latescibacterota bacterium, assembly GCA_965200315.1. Taxonomy (GTDB): domain Bacteria; phylum Latescibacterota; class UBA2968; order UBA8231; family UBA8231. Next base: position 4,400,223 of record OZ241362.1, on the reverse strand, counting down.
GGGCGTACGCGGGGCCTTTAGCGGCGCGGCCGATCACGAGGCCGACCTCTACCTGATGTGGGACGCCGACTACGTGTACGTGGCGGCCGCAGTAGTTGACGACACGGTAGATGCCCAACAGATTCCCCCTGACAAAAGCGAATGGCGCGGCCCATCCGGGGAGCGCAAGGACGCGATGTTTTACTACGATCACCTAAAAATTTTCTTGCGCGGCCCAGAGCAACCCTTGGGGCACACCATCTGGCTGAGTCCGGCCAATGGCACTCCCTATCTGTGGGGGGGCATGCAGCGCAAGAAGCCTACCGAGCACGCGCCCGTAAGAGCCGGAGGAGCGCTACGCGATCAGCTCTACACCTTTGAAGTGGGCATTCCCTGGCGCTGGCTGGGCTTCTATCCCCAGCCCAACATGGTGCTCGACGCGCTCTTTTTGCTGCCGGATTCCGACCTGCCCAACGAGGAATTGCGCGACAAAGTGCGGCAGAGCAACAAGTGGATCTGGTGGCAGGGCAAGGTGCAGCTCAAGGGGCAGCCACCGGGGTTGCGCCTACTGACCCCCAAGCAGCAGGTCATCGCCGAGATCGCCGAGAAGACTCGGGAGATTACCGTACCTAAAGTAGTGGTCCGGGAGGAACGAGCGGAAGAAAAGGAGCCGGCGCAACAGGACTCGGTTGCCGTTGAGAAAAATCCAATTGCACAGCGGGAAATTCCGGCCCAAGCGGTCAGCGGGGATTCTGGCCCAAGCCGGGCACAAGAAGCCGGGCAAACGGACTCGGTGCCCACGCTTCGGTCGCGGAAGACTTGGGCGCTGTTGACGAAGAGAAAGCCCGCGCCGGATTGGGTGCGTGCGCTCAACGACGACTCGGGGGTGTCGCTAGGCCAAGTCGATTCGCTCTATTATAGATTGACCCACTCGCTGGTGCGCCTGACCGCGGACCGCATTAATGCCCGCACCGACGGGATTGTCATGGACATCGCCGAATACGCCGGGACTTGGCGGGCGCAGGCGCGGCACTTCTTGCAGCAACTACTGACCAAGACGCTGGCCGACCTAGAGCAGGGGCGGCTACATCCGCCGATCACCCGTGCGGCCGCCGAAGTCGGCGTGGATGGCGACAAAGCCACTCGCTTAGTGCAATCGCTCTGCCGCGAGGCCCTCGAGATATACGCCGAGGGCCAGGTCGCTAGTTCCGCAACCCTAATTGACAAAGCGCGGCGGCGGGCCAAACTCTCCGAGGAGCAGGCGCAAGACCTGCTGGCAGTGCTGGCGTCGTCTATATCCCGATAATTATGCCCGTATTTTCCATCGAACACTTGCGCCAAGTCGGCGCAACCATCTTTGCCGCAGCCGGCGCACCACCTGCGGCCGCCGAGGTCGTCGCCAAGCTGCTGGCCGACGCCAATGCTGTGGGGCACGACTCGCACGGCGTCATCCGCATTCCTCAATACATAAGCACCATTGAAAAGGGGGAGATCGTTCCCCACGCCGAGGTCGAAGTTGTGCGTCAGACAGCAGCGGCGGCCGTGCTTGACGGGCACTGGGGGTTTGGCCAAGTCGTGATGAACCAAGCGGTGGAGATGGGCTTGGAACGCGCCGGTACCTGCGGGGTCGCGGCCATAACCGTCAAAAACGCCAACCACATCGGTCGCCTCGGCAGCTATGTCGAGCACATCGCCGAGGCGCAGATGATCGGCCTGCTCTGCGCCAACTCGCACGGTGCCGGTGCCGGCGTGGCCCCTTGGGGCGGCATAGCCGGGCGCTTGGGCACCAATCCGCTGGCCGGCGGCTGGCCCGACGGAGAAGGCGGCGCACTCGTGCTGGACATCACGACGAGCGTGGTGGCCGAGGGCAAGGTGCGGGTCAAGCGCAACCGCGGCGAGCCGGTCCCCGAGGGATGGATCATCGACGCGGCTGGCCGGCCCTCGACCGATCCTGCGGATTTTTACGACGAGCCGCGCGGCAACCTCTTGCCCTTTGGCGGCCTCATGGGCCACAAGGGCTACGGACTTGGGGTCGTGGTGGAACTGTTGGGCGGGGCACTGAGCGGGGCCGGGTGTGCGCGGGGCCGGAAGGCGCGGATAGGCAACGGCTGCTTCTTGCTGGTCATCGACATCGGGCGCTTTCAGCCGCTCGCCGAGTACGCGGCCCAAGTGCGGGCGTTCGCGGATTATTTGCGGGCCTCGCCCAAGGCCGCGGGCGTCGATGCCATCCTGCTGCCCGGAGAACTGGAAAAGCGCGAGCGACAGCGGCGTCAAGCCGGCGTGATCGTCGAGGAAGAAACTTGGCGGCAAATCCTCGATTGCGCTCGGCGAGTCGGAGCCGCCCTACCAAGCGTTTAGCACAAGGAGCTCTATTGTAATGAAAGCGTCCGATCTCGTCGTCCGCGCCTTGGAACACGAGGGCGTGGAATTCCTCTTCGGTATTCCGGGCGAGGAAAACCTCGATCTGCTCGAATCGCTGCGCGGCTCCGAGCAGATCCGATTGATCCTCAACCGCCACGAGCAGGCCGCGGGCTTCATGGCCGCCACGTATGGCCGCCTCACCGGCAAGACCGGCGTCTGCCTGGCCACCTTGGGGCCGGGGGCGACCAACTTCGTCACCTCGGCCGCCTACTCCCAACTCGGCGCCATGCCCATGCTGATGATCACCGGCCAAAAGCCCATCAAATCGAGCAAGCAGGGGCAGTTCCAGATCGTCGACATCGTCGAGATGATGCGGCCCCTAACCAAGTACACCCACCAGATCGTCAGCGGCGACAGCGTGCCCTCCCGAGTCCGCGAGGCATTCCGCTTAGCCGAGGAAGAGCGGCCCGGGGCCGTGCATTTAGAACTGCCCGAAGACATCGCCCGCGAAGAGACCGATACGCCGATCTTTCCCAAAGACCGCGTGCGGCGACCCATCCCGGAAGAAAAGGCCATCGCCCAAGCCGCCGCTCTGATCGAGGACGCGCAAAGCCCCCTCTTGCTCATTGGGGCCGGAGCCAACCGCAAGCGCACCTCCAAGATGCTGTTCAACTTCATCCGCGACACTGGCATCCCGTTCTTCACCACCCAGATGGGCAAGGGCGTGGTTGACGAGCGCGACCCGCTCTTTTTGGGAAACGCCGCGCTGTCGGCCAACGACCCTCTGCACTGCGCCATTGACCGCGCCGACCTCATCATCAACGTCGGGCACGACGTAGTAGAGAAGCCGCCGTTTTTCATGGAGCCTAGCGGCTTACAGGTCATTCACGTCAACTTCTCTTCGGCCTCGGTCGATCCGGTCTATTTCCCCCAGCTAGAGGTCATCGGCGACATCGGCAACAGCATCTGGCAGTTGCTGCTGAGGATCAACCAGCAAAAGACCTGGGACTTTAGCTATTTCGCCAAGGTCAAAGAGTGGATTGACCAAATTCGCGCAGTCGGCAACGACGACCCCGGCTTCCCCATCGCGCCCCAGCGTCTCGTCGCCGACGTGCGCCGCGTCATGCCCGACGACGGCATTATATGCCTCGACAACGGTGTCTATAAAATTTGGTTCGCCCTCAACTACCGAGCCCACGAGCCCAATACCGTGCTGCTGGACAACGCTCTGGCGACGATGGGAGCCGGGCTGCCTTCGGCCATGGCGGCGCGGCTGGTGGAGCCGGACAAACAGGTCATGGCCATCTGCGGCGACGGCGGCTTTATGATGAATTCCCAAGAGTTGGAGACTGCGGTGCGCCTCGGGATGAACCTCGTGGTCCTCATTTTGCGCGACGACGGCTACGGCATGATCAAGTGGAAGCAGGCCGACATGGGCTTTGCCGATTGGGGCCTCGATTACGGCAACCCGGATTTCGTTCAATACGCCGCCAGCTATGGGGCCTACGGGCACCGCGTCGGCGCAGCCGATGATCTGCTGCCGACCATGCGCGAGTGCCTCTCCGCTTCAGGCGTCCATCTAATCGAGGTGCCGGTGAACTACGCGGTCAATCAAGACCTCCTCGAAAAGGAACTGGTCTGCCCAGCATGAGCGAGTAGCGCCTAGATCGTTTGGCCTGGCGGCCCACACTGCAGGCGGTCGGCTACGTCATCCTCATCGGGTGGCTGACTTGGCTGCTCAGCGGTACGCGGCCTGCATCGTAGCCCGAATGAAACCAATGGCGTAGGCCCGGCCGGCCCAAGCCGCCGACTCGTCCTGCAGACCCGGCGTATGGTCGAGCATGAACGGCCCGTCGTACCCGACTTCGGCGTAAACCTGCATCATGGCGTACATATCTGCGTCGCCCTCGTCGAGGAACACCTCTTCAAAGCGCGCTGGTCCGCCGCGGATATTGCGAAAATGCACGGTGCCGATCTTGCCGAGCCCGGCCATGCGGCGGATGGCCGCCGGAATGTCCTCGCCCATCTCGGCGACGCACCCCTGGCAGAACAACATCTCATTGGCCTTGCTCGGCACCAGTTCAAAGAGGCGCTCAAAGTCATCCAGCGACGACAGCACGCGCGCTGCCCCACCCAATGGATCGCGGCGCGGCGGGTCGTCGGGATGCATCATCAGACGCACCTCGCACTCCTCGGCCACCGGCGTGATGCGCTCCATGAAGTGGCGCAAATTGGCGCGCAGGTCGCCCTCTGCAATCTGCTGATCGGGATGCAACTGGGGATTGGCCTCGAACTCAGCAAAGTCGAACGTGCTGTACCGGGCACCGCCGCGCCCCACGGCCGACTCTGTGCGGAAGTTGCCGATGCCGCGAAAATTGTAAGTCAGGCTCGGCACACCCGCCGCGCCCAAGCTGCGGATGAGGGCGCACCACCTTTCGATGTGCTCGTCCCGGCCATCGCGGCCCAGCGTGATTGAGGGGTGCGGCCGCAGGCCAATGTTGAAAAACCGCAGGCCGTGGGCTTCCACCGTGCGGCGCACATCGCGCCACAGCGGGAATTGGTCCTCTCCGGGCTCGGGCGGCGTTGGATGCATGATGGCAATGTCGTCGACGCCAATCGCCTTCAGCGTGCTCAAGGTGCCGTCGGTGAGTGCGTCGAGAGAGATGTGATCCTGAATCGTCGGCATATAGCAATCCTCCATCATTCACAAGTCATAAGGGACGCAGCATAGTATAGCCGTCGTTATTCGTGCGATGCGGCGCAGCGCGGGCGTCTCGCCCGAACCGGGTGTGCTCCTGAGCGCCGCGCCCGTCGTGTCGGCTTGCTATATCACCTTCTCGCGGCAGTGGTCAGAAAAAAGGGTGGGGCGGCCCCACCACTAAACTACGCGGTCCATCAAGATCTCCTCGAAAAGGAACTGGCCTACCCAGCGCAACGGCTTCCTGCTCAGTGGACAATCTGCATCAACCGCTGAGTCATGGACCCTTCCTGGGTCAGTGCGTAGATCACGGTGTTGATTGCAAACTGTAGTATGCGGGTCGAGTCGCGGTCGCTGGCAAAGCCCAGATACCCCCCAATACCCGAGTTGGCCCGAGGCACGGCCACCAGCCGCCCCTTGACGTACAAGCCCTTCACTACATTCCAGTAGTAAGGATCGTCAAAACGCGAGGCACCCTGTGCGACACCGTCCCCCAAGTCAAAATAGGCCGAGAATATCGGATGGTCTTCCCGCAGGCGTTCCGTATAAAAATCCCGCCCCTTGATCAGCCCCCCGTATTTCTCTAGGGCCTCTGTCCAAAACCCCTCAAAGTCGAATTGCTCGGCCATGACAAAGCCCCCCGCCAGCAGGTAGCGCGCCAGATTGTCCAACTCGTTTTCATTGGGCTCGCCTTGAGGGATGACGATCGGCACCGTTAGAAAGCGGTTGTCATCAAAGGTAAAGCTGCCGACGAACTCGGTGCGCAAGCCGGTCCACTCGTTGAGCATATCGCACAGGACGTCGATCTCCCGATTGTTGAGCCCGCCATCGGTGACATTGGTCTGGGTTTCGGCCATATAAGTGGCCGAGACCACGCGGGCGAATTTGACAAAGCCCTTGAGCCCCTGCTTGTCTTTGGGGTCCTGTATCACCAAGGCACGGTAGCGGCCCGTGTCCATGGCATCGACATCCAGCATCTCTAATCCCATGTCGATTTTGTACTCGGACGCACGGCTGATTCCCAAGTTCGCAGTTATCCCTATGACCGGTAAAAGCGCCGCTCGGAGCCCCTGTGGGTTGCTTTGTCCAACTTGCAGCACATCCGTCAGACCCGTCGAACGAGCGATGATGGTGCGCGTAGAGAACGCCTCAGTAGCTTGCACCTGATCCATGCGGGCGGCGGCCATGCGCACTTGGCGGCGGATCATCGGGCGTTTGCGTTGGGGGATCTTGCGCAATTCCAGCGCCTTGGTCAGGCGCGGTTGGCGTTTGACGAACTTGGTGGTTAGCGGCCGGGGTGCTTTTTCAGCCTGCTGCTGGAAGGGATTGAACAGGACCAAGATCGCGTTCAGGAGCACGGCGACCCCCAGCGACAGCCAAAACGATTTGCGCAGCGGGCTGAGCAGGGCATTGAGCTCCAAGCCAGCGGTAATGCGCGCAAAACGCGACGGTCGGTTCATAGGTCGTTATCCGGCCCGATTCCCGGTGGTTGGTGCGTCCATTGGGATTGCCCATTGATAGATGACATTCGATAATATAGAAAAATCGCAACGGAGTATTATAGTTCGATCTAGCCGACTTCAGCTTCCCATCTTGATCTCCGCGTCCTCGCTCCCTAGGTTGTCACTAGACAATTGGACGCTCGCTTAATCGACAAATGGACGCTGATCATTCTCTGTTTCCTCGCTCGCTGACACCCGTCCTCCGAGAGGCTTTGGCAGACACACTAGTGGTCTGTCTGCTTGGGCCACGGCAAAGCGGAAAAACGACGCTCGCGCAGCAACTCGCGCCTGACCGGGCGTTCGTCAGCCTAGACGAGCACAGGCGCAGCGCCGAACTATTGAACACTTGCAATCTGGCCAACACCCTCGGCCTGCACCGGGCCACAGTAGATCACTACATCTCCGTACTCGAACGGCTCTTTCTGGTGCGCCGCCTGCCCGCGTGGCACCGCAATCCGGCCAAACGGCTCGTCAAAACACCGAAGGTTCATCTGCTCGATAGCGGACTGGCAGCAACCCTCGCCGACCTGACTGCGACCGATTGGCTCAACCATAGGGACCGCATGGGTGCAGCAACTCATAGCCCAAGCCACCTCGACAGAGCCGGATTTGCGTTTTTGGCACTATCGCGACAAGGATCAGGTGGAGGTTGATGTAGCCCTTACGCGAGGCCAGAAGACTTGGGGTATTGAGGTCAAAGCCGCCAGTGCGCTCACCTCTAAAGACGGGCAAGGGCTTATGAGGCTGGCCGCTCGCTGCGGCGAGGATTTCGAGCTTGGGGTGCTGCTCTACACCGGCCACGACCGGCTCCCGTTGGCCGACGAGCGCATGCTCGCCGTGCCGCTGAGCGAATTGTGGGAGCGGTAGGGAGTGTCCAAAGCTGTTGACTGGGAAAAGCCCCTAGGCGTAACTAAAATAAGGTCGATGCGGTTCGGAGCCGATTGGGTCCCGGTGCTGAAGAGAGGTATGATTCCATTGCTTCCGCAAAGAACAGACCGCCTCGCGCCGCTGACGCTGCTCGGCGGCGAAAACAGCACCGGTAAGACTTCTTTCATGGCGATGATTCGGGCACTGTGGGATGTCGCTTATCGGCGGACCGACCCGGAAGGCCATAGTATTTCGAGATTGGATGCAGTAAATCGGTGTACAAGTACGAGATTATTCGCTAAAAGGAACCCACCATGGCCGACCGCCCCAACATCCTCGTCATAATGACCGACCAGCAGCGCGCTACGGCCAGCCACCTCTACGGCAACACCTTCTGCCAAACCCCATCCATGGAACGCCTCGCCGCCGGTGTGCTCTTTGAGAACGCAATCACCCCGCACCCGCTCTGTGCGCCGGCGCGCATCTCGTTTTGGACCTCGCAGTTTCCCCACTCGCACGGCGGCCGGCGCAACCAGACCTTGATGCCGGCCGGCGCCACGCACGCTTGGCAGCTCTGGAAGGAGGCTGGCTACGCCACGGGCCTGATCGGCAAAAACCACTGCTTCCAGCGGGAGGAAGATTTGGCGCTCTTCGACGTGTGGAATGCCTTTACCCACGGCGGGCGCAACGAGGGGCCACAGACGCGGGGCATGGACTGGTTCCGGCCGGAAGAAGGTCGCCGCAAGGTCGCCGCTGCGCATCGCCAGCTCGCTCACCAGAACCCCCGCTTTAGCTACGGCACCTCCGAGCTGCCGTTGGAGGACCACTCCACCGGCCTGATCGCCGGGCAGACGACGCGCTTTATCGAAAAGCACCAAGACCAGCCCTTTGCCTTGTGGGTTTCCTTCCCCGACCCGCACGAGCCGTGGCTGTGCCCGGCCGAGTACGCGGCCCTGTTTCCACCCGCGGCCATTGACCTGCCCCCTTGGCGCGACGACGAATTCGACGACGAGCGCAACCCCGAGCGCAACCGGGTGCTCTACCAAATGCTGGGAGTACGCCGCGACCCGCTCGAAGACCTCTACGGAGTCATGGCCTCGTACTTTGGCATGGTGCGCTTTATCGACGACGCGCTCGGCCAAATCCTCGACAAGCTCGACGAACTGGGGCTGCGGGAGCAGACGATCGTGGTCTTTTGTTCGGATCACGGCGACTTCATGGGCGAACACGCCATGCAGTGCAAGGGCGGGGTCTTCTACGACAGCCTGACGCGAGTGCCGCTCATTGTCTCTTGGCCCGGGCAGGTCGCCGCTGGTGTGCGCGACCAGAGCATGGCCAACCTGATCGACGTGGTGCCGACGCTGTTGCACTTGCAGGGGCTGGCGCAGCCGCGCTCAATGCACGGAACGCCGCTGCCCACCGCGACCGACGCTGCACCCCGGGACGCGACCTTTTCCGAATACGGCAGCGGAGGGCCGCTTTTTACCATGGCCGACTTGGAAAAACTGCCTCAACCTTGGGGCCGCAAAACCCTGATCGACACCTTGCAGTGGCGCGAGGCGGCCGGCCGCTGCAAGATGGTCCGCACCCGCGAATGGAAGTACGTCCACGATCCCATGGGAGACCGCGACGAACTCTACGATCTCGTCGCCGATCCAAACGAGCTGGTCAACGTGATCGACGAGGAGCAACACCGCGACGCCCGCGACGCCATGCGCCTGCGGCTAGCCGACTGGAGCATCAGCACCGAGGACAGCCCGCCGGTGCCCCTGCCCGACCGCGCCCACTACGAACTGGCCTGAGTTTGACGCTAGGGCGACCTAGGCCAATCGTTTGTAGCCCAAGGGCGAGCGGCGGATGCTGGCGCAACGAAGGGGTTCCGCCTCAAAGGGACCTATGGATGAAAGAACTTTCTGAGGCACCACCATGAGACTCCCCAAGCCACAGAAGCGGCCTACAACCCGCTGCGCGGCCAAGCAGTCTCCGACGGGCACTCACAGGGCGGCGGATGTTCAGTCGCAACAACGACCGCCGGATGCTTGACACCATTGGCGCTTGGCCGGTATTTTATACGCCATGATTTCTGCTCTGCTTACAGTCGCGTCCACACCGTCCATCAGCGGTCTCCCGTCGGAGCCGACGGCTACCTCTACCACTACTATATCCACCGGATAGCGACGGACTAAAGTTTATTTTCCAACCTCTCCCCGCTGTCGGCCACGATGACAGCGGGTTTTTTCATGCCAAGGAGCGCGTCATGCTGATTAACGTCCCCCAAGGACAGGCCATCGAATACCCCGGCGAGGGTACGCTCAAGGAGATCCTCGCCCAAGAAAACAAAGAGCTGTTAAAGCAATACATTGCCGCTCGCGTCGGCGACGAGCGCATCGACTTCCACACCCGGCTCGGCAGCGAAGCGGAAGTCGAGCTCATTCCCTGGGATGCGGACGAGGCGGCTTGGATCTACCGCCACAGCATGTCGCACGTGTTGGCGCAGGCCGTGCTGCGCCTCTTCCCGGACGCGCAACTGGCCATCGGCCCGGCCATTGACGACGGCTTCTACTACGACTTCGACGTGGCCGAGCCTTTTGCGCCCGCAGACTTGCAAAAGATCGAGCGCGAGATGAAGCGGGTCGTCAAGCAAAACCACAAGTTCGAGCGGATCGATGTTGCGCACCAAGAAGCGGAAGAGCTGGTCGCCAACGCTCCCTACAAACAGGAGATCCTCGCCGACTTGGAAGAAGGCCAGCCCTTGTCCTTTTACAAGGACGGCGAGTTCATCGACTTGTGCCGGGGGCCCCACATGCTCGGCACCGGGCAAATCAGGCACTTCAAGCTCCTGAGCGTGGCTGGGGCCTATTGGCGCGGCGACGAGAGGCGCAAAATGTTGCAGCGGATCTACGGCACGGCCTTTGCCACCCGCGAGGGGCTCGACCACCATCTGGCGATGCTCGCAGAGGCCAAAAAGCGCGACCACCGCACCCTCGGCAAGCAACTGGAGTTGTTCACCTTTGACGACGAAGTGGGGCCGGGGTTGCCGCTATGGCTGCCCAAGGGAGCGGTGCTCATCGACGAGCTGGAGGACTTGGCCCGCAAGACCGAGCGCGAGGCTGGCTATCGGCGCGTGCGCACACCGCACATCTGCAAGGAGTCCATATATCTGCGCAGCGGCCACTTGCCGTACTACGCCGAGTCCATGTTCCCGCCCATGGAGTTGGAGGGGGTCAAGTACTACCTAAAGCCCATGAACTGCCCCCACCACCACAAAATTTTCGCCGCGGCCCCGCGCTCGTACCGCGACCTGCCCCTGCGCTTGGCCGAGTATGGCACTTGCTATCGCTACGAGCAATCGGGCGAGTTGTTTGGCTTGATGCGGGTGCGCTCGTTGCAGATGAACGACGCGCACATCTACTGCACACTCGACCAGTTCGAGGAGGAATTCCTCGCCGTCTGCCAGATGTATCTGCGCTATTTTGAGCTGTTCGGCTTGGAGAATTACCTGATGCGCTTGAGCACCCACGCGCCCTCGGGCTTGGGGGCAAAGTACGTCGACGATCCCGAGCGGTGGGTCCGCACCGAGGACATGGTGCGCGACGCCATGGCGCGGGGCGGGATCAACTACGAGGAGGTGCCCGACGAGGCCGCCTTCTACGGGCCCAAGATCGACGTCGAGGTTTGGAGCGCCATCGGGCGGCAGTTTACAATCGCCACCAACCAAGTCGATTTTGCCGTGCCCGGCCGCTTCGGCTTGACGTACACCAACGCGGCGGGCGAAGAGGAGACGCCTATCTGCATCCACCGTGCGCCGCTGGGCACGCACGAGCGCTTTATCGGCTTCTTAATCGAACACTACGCCGGGGCCTTCCCAGTGTGGTTGTCTCCCGTGCAAGCGGTCGTCTTGCCCATTGCCGAGCGCCACGCCGAGTACGGGAGCCAGCTTCACCAGCAGCTTCTAGCCGCCGGAATCCGGGCCGAACTCGACGCGGCCAGCGAGACCCTCAACAAGCGCATCCGCCAAGCACAGACTCAGAAGGTGCCCTATATGCTGATCGTCGGAGACCGCGAGGTCGAAGAGGGCAGGGTGGCGATCCGCCAGCGATCCGGCGAACAGCTCGACCCGCTCCCGCTAGCCGAGGCCGTCGAGCTAATCAGCGCTGAGATCAGGGACTAGCGGCCATGTCCCGCCGCATCCGCTACATCGCCGGGGTCTTCTGGCAATTCCGCTACTATCTCCTTTGCACAGGGCTGGCACTCGCCTTTTGGGACACCGCGTTGATCAAGCCGTTCCGCTTCTTCGTAGTGCTAGTCCACGAGGTCAATCACGCGGCCGCGGCCCTGATCACCGGCGGCGAGGTCCTCGAAATCCGCACCCATTGGAACGAGTCCGGGCACACCCTGACCAAAGGGGGCTTCTTCCCATTGATTAGCGCGGCAGGCTACGTGGGGTCGGCGCTGTGGGGGGCGTTGCTGATGTACACCTCGCTTTATCCGCAGGCGCAGCGTTTGGTATTGCTGTGCATTGGCGCGGCCTGCGCGGGGATGACCCTGTTCTACACGCCGCTGGAAGAGGGGAGTGTTGATTTTGTGTTGGGGATCGGCGGCGGGTTGGTCTTGTGCATCATGGCCTGCAAGTCGCGGCGGCTGGCAAGCATCGGCGCGGTGTGGATGGGGGTGATGCTCTGCCTATACAGTCTCTACGACTTCCGCACCGACCTATGGTCCTATCCAGAGCGGACAGACGCTGGGATATTGTCGGCCTATTGGGGGCTGGATCCATTGCAGGTGCCCTATCTGGCGTATCTGATTGCCTTCATCTGGGTGCTAGTGTCGCTGTCCTGCATGTATCGGGCGATGCGCTCAATGGCCCGAGAAAAAAAGGCGTGACGCGACAGCTAAATATCAAGGGTGCCTACCAGTACTAATCAACATCTGGGATCGAGGGCGGGACGCCCTCGCCAAGGAGAAGGAGCAACCCACTACGATGAAACCACAGCAACCGGACCATCTGCTGCTCGGGAGTCATCTGGCTCTATCCTGACAGACTCACAAAGCACACCCGGTGCGGTGCGGCTCCTGTAGCCCAGAACATTCCTCAGGAGGTTGGTGGGTTTTTATAGTATGCTGCGTTATTTTATGAAGAATGCACCGACGTATCGGAACGAAACCAACGAGAAAGGGAGCCCAACATGCGAATGAGTCGGCTTTTCAGCCAGACCTTGCGCAACGTCACCGCCGACGTGGAGGTCGCCAGCCACCAGCTCTTGTTGCGGGCCGGGTTTATCCGCCCGCTGGCCAGCGGCATCTTCAGCTATTTGCCCTTGGCCCAGCGGTCGATGCACAAGATCGAGGACATTATCCGCCACGAGATAGATGCTATCGGCGGGCAGGAGATCACCATGCCGGTGGTGCATCCGGCCGAACTTTGGCAGCAGACGGGGCGTTGGTACGCAGTCGGCACGGAGATGGGTCGCTTCCAAGACAAAAACAAGCGCGACATGGTGCTGGCCATGACCCATGAGGAAGTCGTCGCCGACCTAGTCAGCCGCGAGATCAAATCCTACAAGCAACTGCCCCAGTTAGTCTATCATATCCAGACCAAGTGGCGCGACGACCCCCGCCCCCGCTCGGGTCTCATCCGAGTGCGCGAGTTCACCATGAAGGACTCCTACAGCCTCGATGCCGACTGGGCCGGCCTCAAAAAGCAATACCGCGCCCATTATCAGCACTATTTCAACATCTTCCATCGCTGCGGCCTCGACGTCCTTGCGGTGCGCTCAGATACCGGGATGATGGGCGGCGAGCTGGCCCACGAATACATGTACCTGACGCCGATCGGCGAAGACACCCTGCTCTTGTGCGATGGCTGCGGGTACGCGGCCAACCGCCAAATCGCCACCTTCGCCAAACAGGCCAACCCGGCAGAAGAGCCCGCCGCGCCCGAGAAAATCGCCACGCCCAATACCACGACCATTGAGGAACTGACCGCGCTGCTCAGCATCCCGGCGCACAAGACCGCCAAGGCACTCTTTATGATGGCCACCGTCGGCGACGGTCGAGATAAGAAAGACGCGTTTGTACTGGCAGTCATACGCGGCGACCTCGAAGTCAACGAGACCAAGCTGGCCAACGCGGTCGGCGCGCTCGAAATGTGGCCAGCGCGGGCCGAGGAAATACGCGCCGTCGGCGCGGAGCCGGGCTATGGCTCGCCCATCGGCGTCGCTGGAGCGCTGGTCGTCGTCGATGACTCGGTGGCGTCCGCGCCTAATCTAGTAGCCGGTGCCAACGAGCCGGGCTACCACCTCGCCAATGTAAACTACGGTCGCGACTACACGGCCAACGTGGTCGCCGATATCGCCTCGGCCCGGCAAGGCGATAGCTGCCCCAACTGCGGTGCGGCACTGGGCGAATCGCGCGGAGTGGAAGTGGGTAACATCTTCCAACTCGGTACCAAATTCACCGAGGCCCTAGGTGGAGACTTTCTCGACGCCGAGGGCAAGGCGCAGCCAGTCGTCATGGGGTCTTACGGGATCGGCGTGGGGCGGCTGCTGGCCTGTATCGCCGAGGAGTACCACGACGAAGACGGCTTGGTGTGGCCCATTGCCGTTGCGCCCTACCAGGTCCACATCGTCCTCCTCGCCAAAGGCGCAGGCGCAGCGCAAGATGCGGGCGAGCAGCTCTACTCCAACCTCACAGAGCGCGGCATTGAAGTGCTTCTCGACGACCGCCGCGAAAACCCAGGCGTCAAGTTCAACGACGCCGACCTGATAGGGCTCCCGGTGCGGGTGACGGTGGGGGATCGCGGTTTGCAGCGGGGGATTGTCGAGATCAAGCTGCGGCGCGAAAAAGAGCGGCAGGACATCCCGGTCGAACAGGCCGTAGAGTACGTGGTGGAACAAATGGAAAAATTGCAACGCGAGCTAAACGAGCGGGTGGTGGAAGTAGAGTACCAAGGATGATGTTCGTCGAAGGCTACACCGACCAACTCAGCTACCAAGCCGGCGAACAGGTGCGCTTTCACGTGGCCACCAGCGCGGGCGAGTACGCGTTGGAAGTGGCGCGAATCGGTGCCGAGCGCGAAGTCGTATGGCGTCAGGACCAACTGCCTGGGTCGTCCCATCCAGTGCCAGAAGACGCTTCGTCCAATGGCTGCGACTGGCCGGTTTCCTGCGAGCTGGAAGTACCGGGCGACTGGCGCAGCGGGTACTACGAATTCGCGCTGCGCGTCGGGGATCAAGGCGGCAAGTTCGTGCGGCGGGGGCAGCGCACTGCCGAGAGCCGGGGCTTTTTCATCGTCCGCCCGGCTGGTCCCACGGACGCTCGCATCCTCCTCCAGCTAGCCACTAATACCTACAGTGCCTACAACAACTGGGGCGGCTACAGCTTCTACAGCTATCACGGCCGCGGCGGCTTGCAGGGCCATCGCGTCTCCTTCGACCGTCCGCTGGCCGGGCTGTTCGACCGCTGGGAGCGCGACTTTGTCGAGTGGGCAGAGGGCGCTGGATACGCGCTCTCCTACTGCGCCAATTCCGACCTCGAAAGGCACCCCGAACTGTTGGACAACTACCGGCTCGTGCTCAGCGTGGGGCACGATGAATACTGGTCGGCTCCCATGCGCGACCATCTCGAAGCCTACATCGCCGCCGGGGGCAACGCCGCGTTTTTCAGCGGTAATTCCGTGTGCTGGCGGGTGCGCAGCGAGGACGCGGGCCGGGCGCTGGTGTGCTGGAAGCAGCAGTTCAACATGGACCCAGCCTACGCCGCCGGAGACTACGCGAACCTTTCGACCTTGTGGAGCCACCACCTCGTGGGCCGACCAGAAAACGAACTGACCGGCGTCGGCTTCCTCTACGGAGGCTATCACCTAAGCCACGGGCAATACATGGACGGGTCCGGGGCGTTTACAGTCCATCGCCCGGAACACTGGGTTTTTGCGGAGACAGGCTTGCAGCGCGGCGACACCTTCGGCGGCAAGCACACTATCGTCGGCTACGAGTGCGACGGCTGCGAGTTCGTGTTGGAAAAC
Source organism: Candidatus Latescibacterota bacterium (assembly GCA_965200315.1). Taxonomy (GTDB): domain Bacteria; phylum Latescibacterota; class UBA2968; order UBA8231; family UBA8231. The sequence continues at coordinate 4,384,793 of OZ241362.1, read as the reverse complement.
GGGCTGCCAGTGCCCAAGGGGACCTACGGCACCCCAGCGGACTTCACCATTTTGTGTACCTCCCCGGCGCGATGGCACCCAGACGACAGCGTTTGGTACGAGCGCTGGGAAAAGGGCCGGGAGGGCGCGGCCGTCATGGGCCTCTATACGCGCGGCGGCACCGTGTTCACAACCGGGACCACCGATTGGTCGCACGGGCTTAAAGGAGATGCGACCGTCGCCCAAATTACCCGCAATGTCCTCGACCGGCTGAGCCAGTAGCGGTCCGCATACCATCCCGGTGATGTGCTGCCCAAGAAGGCATCCACCTTGCGCCCTGCCTTGTACTCGCTCTTCTACTCATTTAGCCAGGCGTGGATTGACCACTAGGTGAAACGCAATATGTTATCTGCAGGGCGATAAAAAATCGGGTTTATTTTTCCTAATAAAGGCGATATATGAATGAGCGGTATTTGGTGACAGGGGCGCTCGGCTGCGTGGGTGCATGGGCGGTTCGTCGGCTGGCCCGCGAAGGAGTGCCGGTGTGGACCTACGACCTAGGCGGCGATCCCTACCGGCTGAGGACGATCATGACGGACGAAGAGCTGGATCGGGTGCGACTGCTCGAGGGCGACATCGCAGACCTAGACCAGTTCGAGCGAGTCGTGATCGACTGCGGTATTACTCATATCCTGCACCTAGCAGCCATGCAGGTGCCCCTCGTTCGGGCCGATCCAGTGCGCGGGGCCAAGGTAAACGTCGTGGGCTCCACCGTCGTCTTCGAAACGGCCGCACGGCATCGCGACCAGCTCCAGAACTTGGTCTTTGCAAGCTCGTTTGGGGTGTACGGCGACCCGGAAGCGTACCCTCCGGGGCCACTTGCCCACGATGCTCCACTGCTACCTCCGACTCTCTACGGGGTGTTCAAGCAGTGCAATGAAGGGACCGCTCAGGTCTATTGGCGGGAGCAGTCGGTGCATAGCATTGGTCTGCGCCCGTGCGTAGTGTACGGACCGGGGCGCGACCAAGGCTGGACCTCCACCCCGACCAAGGCCATGCTGGCCGCCGCGCTCGGTTGCGAGTACGAGATCACCTATGGCGGCACCCTCGTCTATCACCACGCCGATGATGTCGCCGCCGCCTTTATCGCCGCGGCGAGGACCAAGCTCGAAGGGGCCCCAGTGTACAATCTGGGGGGCAGCACGGTCTCCATGGCCCAGATCGTCGCTGCAATTGAGGAGGTTCTCCCCGAGTCGGCGGGCAAAATTGGATTCGACCCGACGCCGCTACCGCATCCTTCGAGTGCCGATGACAGCGCCCTGAACCAAGCCCTCGGACCTCTTCAGTATCGATCGCTGGTCCAAGGAGTCCGGGATACGGTCGAAGTCTTCCGCACCTCCTTGGAGGCCGGTCGCCTCGACCTCGAGCGGGCACTGCGCCCTTAGCCCTCCTTTGTCCAAACCAATGGCACCGCAAAAACAAAAGGAACACAGACCACGTGAAAATTACGGGGATTAAATCCGTCATGATTCAGGGCATTCCCTGGACGTGGACGCTGGTCAAGGTGGAAACGGATGAGGGAATCTACGGCATTGGCGAAGCCCAGTTACCCATTGGCGTGCGGGACATCCTCACGCGCATTGAAGGACTACTCGTTGGCGAAGATCCCCGCCACCCGGTCCGGCTGGCGCAAAAGATCTACCGCGGGCTGAGCGGTGCTGGGTCCACGGGGGGCAGTATTGTGCTGGCCTTGTCCGGGGTTGAACTGGCGCTGTGGGACCTGCACGGCAAAATGACGGGCCTGCCCTTGTGGCAGTTGCTCGGCGGCCAGTACCGGGATCGAGTGCGCATCTACGCCGACACGGCCCGGCCCGGCGACCGCTCGCCCGCGGCCTATGCCGACGGGGTGCGCCAGCGGGTAGAAGCCGGGTACACCGTCGTCAAGGTCGATATCGACAACAGCGCTCCCGAGGAGTACCGCAAAGATCACCACAACCGCGCCCTGTCTAGGGCCGAGGTCGAGTACATGAGTGCCGTCAGCCACGCGGCCTACGAGGCCCTGCCCGCTGACGTCGAACTCTGTTTGGACATGCACTGGAGTTATCAGCCGGCGGACGCGCTCCGGGTGGCCCGGCGATTAGAGGACATCGACATCCTGTGGCTCGAAGACCCGACCCCGCCGGAAAACCTCGACGCTCTAAAGTACGTGACCGACCACACCTCTGTACCCATTGCCTGTGGTGAAAATCACTGGATGAGTCATGGGCTGCGGCCCATGATCGAAGACCGGGCCGCGGATATTATCACGCCCGACATCCCCCGTTTTGGCGGGGTGCAGGAAGGCAAAAAAGTGGCCGAGCTATGCGAGCTGCATTCGCTGGCCTTTGCGCCGCACAACATCTGCACACCGGTGGGGACCGTGGCTTCCGCACACGTATGTGCCAACGCGCCGAATTTCCTCGCGCTGGAACACCACGGTCTCGACTGTCCTTGGTGGGACGATATCGCCCTAAATTGGGGGGGACCGGTCGTCGATCGCGGGTACATCACCGTGCCCGACCGGCCGGGGATCGGGGTGGACTTAAACGAAGAGTTGTTGCGCGCCCATCTGGCTCCCGGCGAAGTGTGGTGGGATTGAAGGCACTGGCGTACAGGAGAATGGGGACGATAGCAATCCTACATCATACGATCCGCACTTAGTATAGCTTCTTCAAGAATTCAGTAAAGCTATCTGATATATTAGAAATTTTACCTCGCTCGTGATCCCAAAACACCACCCCATCCACCTGCTGCTCTGCTATCTGAAAGGCGATCAGATTCCCAAATGGATCGCGTGCTACGGGGATCAGGTTACTGACACCATTTTCAGAAGATAGCGTTTGGGCTGTGCCAACCGTTTCTTCAAGGTCGATCATATAATCGAGGACACATTCCTTTAGATGGTCTGTATCAAACCTTTCTAACGTAGGTTTTCCCCGATTGCATTCCCCAAGTAATTTTTTGTAATCCTCCGGCAATCTAAGGCCAAAATGATCCTCAATTTTAGACAATTGGCTCTCATCCAATGGTTCGACGTATTTCCACTCTAAATTCATAGTGTGCTCTCTTTGCTATCTGGCTTCACTTCCACCACCCCACAAGCTACGGCCACCTGTATGCGGGGTCCTGGCGTGTATTTCAGAATCTACCAACTGCATGCGTCCCGGTTCTTCATGGTGGTGCCAGGTATATCCTTCGGGCTTATCTCCATTGCGGATCTGTTCCAATTGCCTGTCTGTGAATTGAGCTGAATCGAGATGGCCATTTTCACAGGCTTGGTGCAACTGTTCGTTAGAATATTTGAAATGCTGATAATCGCTTTCCAAGAATTTTTCCTTTGGAAGATAGGTCTCAAAGCTACAATGTTCAGAGAAATCGGGATATGTTGCTTCCAAAATTTTAGCACGAAAAGCCTCATCTTGGAGCATCGTATCAACCTTCTCGTTGAGGATTTCCCGAGGGACCTCTTTCTGGATTGCAGAAAGAGTCTCGCTCAACTCCGTTACCCCACTTACTTCAGGGAGGCTCTCAGCAATTGTCGCTTCTGTGGTTTCCACAACAGCAACTTCAGCGGTTTCCGCGGCAATCGTACCTATTGCGGCGGTCTCAATAACCATCACATAATCCTCTTTCTAACAGCGGTCATTATTTTTAGTTTAATCTCTCGGTCATCGACAATCAGCATTTTGTCAACGATCTTCTCTATCTCTGTCTTCTTCACGCTGTATTCAGAAATCACATCGCCCGATATATTCTCCTTGATCCGATCTCGACTACAATCTCCCAGCCACTTATCAAATTCATATATAAATCTTCCTCGATCAAAACGAGTAGAATCGTCCCAAAGCCGACTAACAATACTTAAAATCTCTTGGTCAATCGGTTTTTCCTTCACAAAACCCAAAGTTGAAGAAAATAAGCTTCGATAAAACCATTCGCGCAATGCACGAATTATGGTTTCATCTGCGACGTACGTAAGTTGCTCTATCTTTTTGACTGTTGTTACTGCATCAGGCAATAGGTCGTCGAGTTCAAATTTTGAGAGGAAAAACGAATTGACCAATCTCAGAGCGATTGCTTTCAGATGTTCGCTTTCTAACAAGCCGCTCTCGTGTAGTTCAAGTTTTGTTTCTAAATATGGATTGATTTCCTTGCCCAAACGCTCGATTCGCAGATCTCCCATTGGCTCATTCTGAAGTTTATTAAAGACGGAAATTTCGACGGGTTTTGACATTCCTTCTTTATGTGCAAGTGCTGTGCCAGCAGAAAGCTGATTTAGATAGCGACACTCGTGTTCTTCTAGCCCCAATCCTGTGCCTACGGCGATTTGGTCATCCAAAGAAACGAGCCTGTGAATAATTTTTGTATTGGTATTCTTGATCACATCGGGAGCTATTTTCGTGGGGATTTGCTCTGCAACAATTACGCCTTGGCCGTAAGACCGCATCTCGGCAATGAGGTTGCAAAAAGACTCCACGGCTTTCCCTTTGGGATTGCCCAGCATTTCACTGGTGCGCTCGGTCTGTACGTTTTTAAGCAGCCTGTGCGCTTCTTCAATGACCAGAACATGCTGTAGAGCATCATTGGCATCCAAAGTACTCTGACGGGTCAAAGATTGTCGATATTCGCTCACCAGAGAGAGCATCAAACCAACAAAGAATGCTTTATCATCATCGTCGGAAAGAGATTCGAGTTCAAGCACAACGTTTCTATCTAGAAAGCCCTCTATGTCAATCGCATCGTGTGTGTTAAAGAGAAACCCTTTCGCGCCGACAGCTAACGATTCGAGACGAGCGACAATCGCACTGCGAATATTGTCTTTTAGTTCTCCCTTATATTCTAGGTCTTTCTGTACATATCGGTTCACTTCATCGATCAAATCTCTGATGGTGGGATAGATAAAGCGATGATTCTGACAGTCCTCGAAAGTTTCTATTGTAACGCGGTGATGCTTGCCCGTAGTCAGATTCCAATCGCGCTCTTTGTAGATGTTATAAATACATTTTTCGAGTATATAGGGCATCGGCCCATAAAGCGAGAAGCTTGCGTAAAAAATAGACTTGAGATTATCAATATGGGTGATGATAGATATTCCAGGAAGGACCATAAAGGGGTTGTGGCGTATCGGTGAAACGTTTGAATCTCCAACAGTATATACGTATAAACTTGCTCTGTATTTATCCTCAGATAGTAATCTGCGGTATTCTTTTTTAGCAGATTCAATCACCAAGAAAGGCGTGTCAATGCAATCCAGAATGTGCTTGACTGTGGTCGTCTTCCCCGATCCGGTAAGACCAGAAACGAAAATGTGTTTCCGGGCATCCTCTCTTGAAATTCTAAACTCAGAGCCTTCCACAATTCTTCCATGCTCAGAAACACGACCAATTGGATGACCCAATCGGACTGTGGTATCTGTCAGACTCAATGCGGGTTTGACACGGATATCATAACCAGGCACAGAAGAAAGCGGCGGTGCCATGAGCAGTGCGGCTTCATCGCTCGACACGAACGACAATAATTTATTCCCCTTTATAAGAGATTTTTCATCTCTCTGCTTGGGAATAAAGAGCGGAACTTCTTCAGATAGCTCATCGGCGACATTTCGCATAGGCAGGGCTTCGGGATCAGCCTTGATGAGTTCCCCCGCCAGAGTACCAGATAAAATCTGCGAAGCCGTAGAGGATGTAGTCGCATACGTGATAAAACTTTCCCAAATTCCGGTGTTCAAACCATTACGCAACCTAGTGATCAACTTATCTGCGATATGTTCCAACTCCATCGCAAGAGTATTCTGCGCCTCGTAAGAAAGCCTTTGTCCAATGCTTTTCGACCAGCCGGTGGTATCTGTTTCCGAATGGCTTGAGAATTCTGTTTTTGTTTTGGAACCTCCCCCACCGATAGGTCCCATAGAAATAGAACCGAATATCGCCAAAGATACATATTCACCCACTGTTTCTTGAACCGCTTGGCTCTGATTTACACCTACATTCTCATCAAAACCGATGTTCCTAATTGCCAGTTCATGGCACCGATCTTTTAGTTCCATCAATTCGCTGAGTTGTTGTGCTGCCTCAGACTTCTTAACTGGACGGGAGACAATCGCCAAGAGAAATTCCTGACCATTCATGCCTCTTATAACCGAAGATAGGTCGAATGTCTGCTTTTCCCCGTCTATTTTCTGTGTAGGTATCCCTGTAAGAACTCCGCCATGTTTATATTGCTTCTTTTTTATTTTGTCCCTTATGATTCTTTCGTTATGGGATTCCTCCATAAAGTTGACGCCTTTGCCGGGATAAACCCCCAATAACTGCTTCTCAAATACCTCCTTCACGTCCTGCTCACCGCTAACGCCGAGAAAAATGTCAACAGTACCGCCCCCATCGCCTGAAATGATCGTCGTAAGCGTATAGCCTGACCGATAGGCGGCGACAATTGCTGCCTGGTGTCTTTTATGGATCAAATCAGCCGTATCTTCGGCATCTGCGGAAATAGAAATTTCTTCGATATGAAACAAGTAAATCGGATCAAGAAATCCCTTGATTCCATCCCAATCCTGTATCGTATTTTCTGCCAGAATATCAGCATCTTTTGATTCAATGGTCCAAGGTAGAAGGTCTGAAAAAATTTTATTGAGTTCTTCTGCGCCCTCTTTCCGGTCCTGCACCTTTTGTTTTTCAAGAGCTAATGATTTATTGTTGAGATTTGCCACCGTCTTTTTCCTTTGCAAGTGTTATTTCGTTGAAGAGGGAGACATACTCATCAATAATTTTTTGGGCCTGCTCTTTATATCTCTTCTCGACTGCATCAAGATAAATACCTAATTCTTCTAAAGTCTTATTCTTATTGCTCTTATCCACGACACGAGGAATGAAAAAAAACATACCTGCTGCCACAACCACAACACACATCCCAAAAATAAAAGTCCCAGAATAGAAGGAAACAGGAGATGAAAAGGCGCGATAAAGTCCTCCGGCAGCAATAACACCAGAGGCAATTTTGATGTATTTCTTGGGCAAAATTTGAGGAGAAAAGGAATCTGTTTCACGTATTTGTGACGAAATCTTTTCCCGGATTCCCTCATCATAGTAGCGATTTTGATCTACCGGCTTCCAGCCTGAAATCTCTTTTCGTGCATCTTTGTCCAGATATATCAGCAGTGTTGTCTGTATGACGCCGTTGATATTTTCGAGACGGGTAGCCAATTCGTTAGCGATTCTCGATGCGTATATTTCGCTTTCTATATTCTGTAAGTCAAGATCATTGAAATACGTTTTAACTTCTTGTATCAGAGATTCTATATCAGCGAAAATGCACTCAGCGTGGATAAGTTCCATCACAGCTCCCTTTTGACGCTTACACATTTATCGATATTGGCTTCGATGCTTTTTTTTTCAGCTTCCATAGTTAAAATATCCCCATGTAACTCTTCATTTGTTTTTTCCTTCTTTTCAATATCCTCCATATCCTGTTTTCGCCTTTTAAGTTCTCCACCGAATCCATACTTATATTCGTCACAGAACCTCTCTACCATCGCATCAATTTCTTCTTGTAATCGTGTTTTACCCTTTATGATATTTGATTTGAGTTCTCCCTTCACTTTATCCCAAAGATTTTGCGGAAAGTCTTTTATTATGTTGTCTTTTATTTTTTCTTTTTTTATTATATCTATTATTATAACTAAAATTGACGTCCCAAAAGGCATCTCCCAATAATCAGACCAAGATTTTTTACTCTTCTCTACTTCGTCTAATTGCTTATTTTTCTCATTCTGGGCTGAAAAGAACGCGGTATTCCATATCTTGCCCAGAGGTATTATTGGCACGGTTATTGAGTAATCACTTTGCGCTTCAACATTTCTATCCACTATTGTTTTTTTAAAGTCTGCCTCTAGTGAATCAACAAAATTGGTTATTTTATCACTAAAATCTTGGCGCAATTTCTCGCAATAAGACAGGATAGTTTTTTCATTATGCTGGTTGGGGTCAAATTCTTTCATACTGATTTCATTAATAAATTTTTTCACTAATTTATCTATTTTTTTATAGTACCTGCTATTCATACCGCGGGGAGAGAATTCTTCCCTAAGTTTGGATGTAAATTCATTGTAATCAATTCTCATTCTTTCCATTTCACATTTCTGTTTTTTTATCTCCGATGCAAAAGACTGAGGGGATTGATTTTCTCTTTTTAAAAATTCTATGTATGCATCCATTTCATTGTTAAGAGCTTCATATTGCTCTTGTATGGCATCGGCAAAGTCCTTCATTTGAATAGAAGCAGAATTTTGTGCATCCTTTTTAATTCTTTCTCGAATCGGATTGAAGTTCGCCTGCTTTTCTAACAATCTGAAAAACTCGTTTTGGTCTCCTTCCGCCATCTCAAAACAATCAGCAGTTAAACGTCTTATCTCTGGATATTCCCTGCGAATAGCCTTGATTTCGTCTATCGATTTGTTATAGAAAAAAATTTGCAGATACAACTCAGTCAGACTATCGACAAAAAAGATATTATCTGAACCGATCTTAGAATAATAACTATCAGTCGCCTCTAATATTCTCTTACGTTCATTTTCATCACTCTGACTTCCATGAGTCAAGACGAGTATCATACGATCTTTAACTCTTTCAGAAAGTTCATTTTCTAATGCATCACGGAGTGCTTTACTTTCTAGCTGACCTGCTTTATGCAGATAGATAACCGCATCAGCTTGGTTTATAAACTCCTTCGTTTGGTCCTCTATTCCGCCAATCGCATTGATCCCCGGAGTATCTACAATCCTAAAGTGCTTGAACTCAGAAAAAGTATGTGGATAACCGAGAGTGATTCTTTCGGGAATCTCATCACATGAGATATTTTTCTCGATATACTCATGAATTTTGTTTCCAAATTCCTCTTTTCCCAGATTGTGTGTATTTTCAAGCCTAGGATCAGAAATGAAATCCTCTAATTTTACCTCCTCAAATACAGCTTTTCTCTCCGCCTCTCTATAATGATCAATCAAGAATCTATTGACCTGAACGATTGGGATGTCGCGATATTCCTCGTTGACAGAAGCAATCTCTTTAAGAAATGGCACTACTTCATTTTGGGGCGTTTCTGGATCATCCTCAACTATTTGCGTTGTGCCATTAGCGAAGGTTACTTGAACTTCTTTTTTTTCGGAGTGACAAATCTCAACTATCTCAGAGGTGGCTTGCAAAGTATCAAAAGGCAACATTTCTTCTCCGAGCAGCGCGTTAATAAAGGTCGATTTTCCTGCTTTTACTTCTCCAACGACGGCGAGCAAAAATTTTTCCGCCTCTATATTCTCATTCATCGCCTTTAGTTCCGAATAGATCTCATCTCCCTTTTCTTCAAGGGTTTCACTCAAGGATGTATAAACGTCTAGCAAAACCGTCTGATGTGATTTGAGTTTTTCGTAATCCATTGCTCAACTTTCCTTCTCATAAAATTAGCTAGTAAGGAGAGATTTCAAGAACGCTTCTTCGGCTCGGGGTTTTGACTTGGAGGTTTATAATACTCTTAATGCTGAAGCTCGTCAAGAAGTGTGAATGGTGTTCATAGCTTGTCGCTCCAATCAGCGAAGCACTCATTACTATCAGCCACTTCAATAAGAGTAACTAGCTCTAGTAGTTACAAGGCTTCCTGTAATCGGTGCTAAGCAGCCCTACTTCCCCCACTCCTCCTCCGGCACCTCCGAATAATCCTGCGGCTCGTAGCCAATCGCCCGTTTGCCGTGTTCGACATCGTAGAGCGGCCAGTTGCTACCCGACACGCCAAAAACGATTTCAAACTTCACGCCCGGATGAATCAGCGCCTGCTCAAAAACCCGGACGCAATCGCCGTGGCTTAGATGGTGCGGGTGTTCGGGCTGGTCGCGCTTGAGGTTGAAGTTGCCGATGCGCACACAGACAAATTCCATATCGTGCTGATGGGCAAAAGAGTGGGCCAGCGCCTCGCCGAAGATCTTGCTGACCGTGTAGATACCCACCGGGGTAGTAGTCATATCAACCGTGCGGTGAATGCTGCGCGGATAGAGACTCAAGACACCGGCGCGGCTGGCATAGGCGACGCGCTTGACGCCGTTTTGGCGGGCGGCCTCAAAGACGTTGTACGTGCCGATGAAGTTGCTCTCCATCATGGGCTCCCACTCGCTGCCGCCGGGCAGGCCCCCAATGTGGGCAACGGCGTCCATACCGCGAGTAGCCTCTAGTATGGCGTCGAAGTCGGTAAGGTCGGAGACGACCGTATCGGCAAAATCGGGCATGGGCACGCGGTCGTGGCCGCGCACCTCGTGGCGACCCTTGAGACCGCAGGCTACAGTAGAACCGACGCTACCGGCCGCGCCGGTTACGAGTATGCGCATAGCATTTTCCTTTCTTTAAGCTCGGTGCAGAGTGATGATTGGGGCCTCGGGCGGGCAGCCGAAGCGGAAGGGCAGCCAGTGCCCAACTCCGGCCGTAGTATAGAGCTGAGTGGTTCCCTTTTCGTAGTGTCCCCAGATATAGCGCTCGGGAAAGAACGGCTCAAAAAAGCTGCGCCCAGCCATGCCTAGCTGAAAACCATGCGTGTGGCCGGCCAAAATCAAGTCGGTGCTGCCGAGCGGCGCGGCGTAGTCGAGGGCTTGCGAACGGTGGCTCAGCAGCAAGGTAAAGGCATCGCTCGGCGACGCGCTTACGGCCTCTTCCACTGAGTTGCGGAGTTGCGCGTAGGAAGCTGGGCCACGCAGCCAGCGCGGATCGTCAACCCCGCCGAGGTAGAGGCTCGCCGCGCCCACAGGCACCGACAGCCCTTCGTTCACGAGCAAGGGAATCGCGGTCTGGTCGAAGTAGCGGCGGATGCGGCGGATGCCGCGCATGTACTCGTGGTTGCCCAAGCTGGCGTAGGCCCCGAGCCGAGTCGGTACACTTTCGAGCAGGCGCAACGCAGCTAAGTACGCCGGGTTGTGGTCGCATATATCGCCGGTGATCACAATCAGGTCCGGTGCGGCTTGGGCCGCCTGCACAAGCAGAGCTTCAAGGTCGGCGAGTTGGACGTACGGCCCGATGTGGATGTCGCTGAGATGGAGAATCTTCAAGCCCTCTAACTCGGCGGGCAGGTCGGGATAGCGGAGCGGCACTGTGGGCATCCGCGTGCGAGTATAGGAGGTGTAGATTCCGTGGCTGACACCCATCGCCCCAAGAGCAGGCACCACAGCGAGACCGCGGCTGAGAAAGTGCCGCCGCTCAAATGAGCTAGGCCCTTCGGTCCCCCCTTGCCGCAAGCGGTCGTAGAGCGAGACGCCCAAGACGACCGGTGTCACCAGCAGGGCGGCGATGAAGAACGCGCCGAGATACAAAGTGAGAGCCGAGAACAGGCTCGTGCCGACGGTCCACAGCCAAGGCACATCGTGGTAGCGGCTCAGGACGCAGAACACCACGCCTAATAGAGTCAGGGGAAACTGCCAGTAGAACAGACGGCGGAACCAAGCGACGCGCCACCAGTGCCGATGCACCCCAGAGACCAAGGCCAGCGTCGCAAAATAGAGGACGACGTACGTCGCCGTGGCGAAGATGAGGAAGCGCGGGAGCCCTGCCGCTAGGCGTTCAAGCCATGCCCACAGCAAGGCCGCGTGGGAAATCAGCTCCATCACCTGTACTCAGCGCCCAAGCGCCACCACAAGCAGAAGACCACTAGCAGAGTCAGCAGCAACAGAATGCCGGCTTGCAACTGATAGGCCGGCGCGGACAGCGCGCCGAGGCTCCTAACCTCCGAGAGCACTGAGACGAATCCCAGTAACACGTAGGCAAGGAGGTTGTTCCGCAAGAGCAAGACGATTGCAGCGACGACGAAGCCGATGCTGGTGCCAAACGTCAACAATTCAAAGAGGAATTCGTCGAAGTGAACGGCGTTGCCGCCGGACATAATCAAGCCTATCCCCAAGCCCGCCACGACTGCGTAGAGCCTCTTTTTTATGATGACGCGACTATAGTAGAGCACCAAGCCGGCGAGAATCGGGACGAAGATAGCGTTCATCACGCCGTCGGACAGGGAATCCCAAAAGGGCAAATACTGGTCCAAGCCAGAAGGTAATCCAAAGCCGAGGGTCGGGTCCGAGGAAATGAATCGGCTCTCTACGTAGCCTCGCAAGTGCTGCCACGTCTCGCTGGCCACGAGGACCAGCGCGACCCCGATGACCGCGTCGCGGAATTCAGGTACGCGCCGCGCAGCCCGCAGGCGCGCCGGCCAGTCTGGATAGAGGCTGGTGGCCAAGCCGAGAGCCGCGAGAATCATCAGGCCAACCCCCAAGCTGACCAAGGCCATGCTGAGTATCTGGGTGATGGTAAAGATCGACAGCGTGAGGCGGGTATCGTAAGCGCGTTCGACAACCGACAGTCCATTGAGAAATTCGAGTAAGAAGAAGGCCGCACCAATCGCGGCGATTTTGATCAGCGGTGCCCAAACTATGCCCTCGTTCCGCACGCGGCGCACGAGCAGCCACAGGCCGTGGAGCACCACGGCCGCAATTAAGACGATGAGCAGGCCGGAAAGCGCGGTTTTGAGCGTGGTGCTCTCTTGGCGCACACGCTGCCAATCCTCAGGCACTTTGAGGAAGCGATAGATAGAAACCGGCTCGTCGCCGGCGATTTCCACCCGCACTCGGTAGCGTAGCTCATCGACATTGCGCGGGTCGCCCTCGACAGCCTCGAAAACAAAGCGGTGGTCGCGGCGGTTGGGCAGCTTTTCCGACGAGGCTTCCTTCAGGTCCAAGCGCTCGGGATCGAGGCCGAAAGAGCGCAGGTGCTGGACAGCTATTGCCTGAGCTTGTGCCTCTTTGAGGTCTGCGCCCTCGCCCTCTTCGGCCAGCAGGTGGTTTATGCTGTAGAGGGAGCCGTCTTCGGGATGGACGGCTACCCTGTATTCTTCCTTCTCTCCATAGCGGAAAAAGCGCGTCACCCACAAGCTGGCCAACAGCTCTTCTTGGTATAGGCGATTGACGACGGCCACCGAGTCGCGCTCTAGGATGTAGCGAATCGCCAGTGTATTCGGTTGGTTTTGATAGTAGGTGACCACCTCGTATGCCGAGGGCTCCGCGCCGGTCGCCTTTAGGTACTCAACGGCCTTGGCCTCGGCCTCGCCCCGAGTTAGGCGAACATCGACAAAGTCGAGCGGCTTGTCGTAGTCGAGGGCAAAAAAGCCCAGCGAGGCCACGACCACCGCGGCGGCCCAACCCATGAGTCGTTTAGACAGCGGGGTGTAGGCAAACGTGGCTTCCGGGGCGGCCGGCTGTCGCGCTGTAGGCTCGTCCGCGACCACTGCCTCGGCGGGAGCTGCGCTTTTGTTGAGCAAGGGCGTTGGGTCGGCGAAGCGGCGCTGCCGCAGGTAGAGGACGAGAGCTACCGCCAAGGGCAGGAGCATCAGGCCCGCCGACAAGGCCGCTGAAACGACGAAGTAGCTGTTGGACGAGCGGAAGAGGATGAGGGACGTGTACAGAGCGTCGATCGTGTAGTGCCATACGAGAGGAGCCAAAATCCCGAAGCGGAGGAAGATATAGCCGACGACAATACCGGCGATGCCCACCTCAATGCCGCGAATGTAAAAGGGCTGCTGAGGATAGCCGGCATGGGCGAACCCCCATATAAGAGCCGCAATAAAAACCGCAGCCCAGCGCGACTTGAGGTATTTGTGGAGGAAGGGAATCGAAAACGCCCGGGAGATGAACTCCTCGGAGACCGCGGGCATAAAGCCGATCAGCAGCACCATGATCCACGGGATATAGGTGTTGACCATCTCTCTGTAGGGAATGTCCGCCGGGCTCCAAGCGCCGAATTGCTCGGCCGTGATGTAAAATAGTACTTGGTAGGCCAAGAAGGCGGGGGTCATGGCCAAGCCGAGAATGGTGCCGAGGAGAAAGCGCTTGGTGCGCAGGCCCGCTGGCGTAAACTGGCCCCCGATCTGGATTTGGTTCGCGTAGTAGCGTCGGTACAAAGGCTCGGCAGCCGCTGTGAGAAAGAAGATGAGGATGCCTTGGGCCGCGGCAGCAAAAAGACTGTTGAGCAACTGGCGTGTCAGAAAAGACCCGTAGGTATCGGTCGTGTCGTAGCTAAACGAGGTCAGCGGCAGGTTGTTGAGTTCGGCCAGCAGCGTCAGGACCGCGGCGATGCCCCCGAAGACCGCCGCAGTTTTCCAGCGGATGTCTCGGGTGCGGACGCCGCTAAAGAACGAGACCAGCATCGCCAGTATGGTTAGGATGAGTAAAGTCGTAGCCACCAAGCCCGTGGTCTCGTTGCGCGACCGCAACTCGGCGAAGTCGCGCTGCCAAGCCTCGGGGATTTTGAGATACTCGCCAAAGCCGCCGATCTGGTCGCCTTGCAGACGCACGTAGAAGCGGTAGTAGGCCTCGCTAACGGCAAAGTCGCGCAGTTTCCAGCTAAAGGTGTGGTCGATGCGGTTGGGTCGTTCCTGCGTCTGCACCTCTACGAATTCGAGCGCGGCGAGGTCGCGGCCAAGTTCGTCGGTGAGAAAAGACTCGGCCAAACGGCGGGCTTCGGCTTCTTCTAGGCTCGCGCCGGGTGCTTCCTCCTCGACGAGGTGACTAAAACTGACGAGTTCGCCAGCCGTCGTAACCGTGGCCTGAAACTCCTCCTTTTCCAACTCCCGCACCCAGCGGTTGCTCCAGCGCCACAACTGCACGGGATCGCCAATGACCTGCGTGGCCCCCTCCAGACCCAACTCGCGCTCGAGAAAGGTCTTGGTCTGGTCGTCGTAGCGGAAAATGGCGCTGTGGCGATAGTCGGCCAGATCAAAGCCGCGGGCGGCGATAAAATCGACCGCTTGCTCCTTGGCCTCGTCGCGGGTGACGCGGAAGTCGATCGAGGCTTCGGGAAAGGCCCGGTAGAAATAGTGAACTCCAACGGCCAAGCTAACGGCGGCAATGAGCACGCAGCCGCCGATGAAGGCTAGGTCTTTTTTCGTTAGTTTTATTTCCATCTGGCTATGAAGGGTTTTAACTGCGTAGAGGACAATTTCGTTTCGTTCAACTATAGTGATAGAGTAGGGTACGGACAAACCAACCGCACAGCCACATTGACGCGCACAGCGGCATTTTGCAGATTCGCGGCCTCAAACCCTTAACAGAGGAGCACACGGTGGCGGCAAAAAAACAGGAACATTTCCGAGTAGGTGTCATAGGCTATAGCAGCGCATTCAATATGGGTCAATTGCACTTGACCTCCATGGCCAAAAACGAGGGCGTAGAGGTAGCCGCTGTTTGCGAGTTGGATCCCGAGCGGCGTCAAGTAGCCGAAGAGGACTTCCCCGGCAGCAAAACCTATGGCCGCGTCGGCACCATGCTGCGGAGCGCGAACTTGGACTTAGTAACCATCATCACCCCACACAACACGCACGCCAAGCTAGCCGTGCAGTGCCTCAATGCCGGGATCCACGTCGTCTGCGAAAAGCCCCTCGCCATTACCAGTGCCGAAGTCAAACGCATGCAGGCGGCGGCCAAAAAGAACAAGGCCCTGATCTCGACGTTTCACAACCGGCGCTGGGACGGCGATTTCATGGTGCTGCGCGATCTAATCCTCAAAGAGCAAATCATCGGCCGCGTCTTCCGCATTGAGGCCGGATTTTACGGCTACGGCGAACAGGGGACTTGGTGGCGCGCCAATCGCAAAATCTCCGGCGGAGCCATCTACGACTGGGGGGCGCATTTTACGGATTGGATTTTGAATATCGTCCCGGAAAAAATCACCTCGGTCAGCGGCTACCAAGTCAAAAACCCCGCGTGGAAAAAATACGACAACGAAGATCACTCCGAATACACGCTGCGCTTCCACAGCGGCTGCACCGCGACCCTGACCATGTCCAACCTGTCGATGAGTCCGCGGCCGCGCTGGCGGGTGCTGGGCACGCAGGGCGCGATCGAGGATGCGGGCGGCAAGTACCTCGTCAAGACGATGATCAACGGCCGTCAGATGAGCGCCGAGGTGCCCTTTGCCGAGTCCAATTGGGATGCGTACTACGAAAATGTTTTCGCGCATTTGCGGGGCCGCGCCGACCTCGTCATTACCCCCGAATCCGCAGGCCGGGTAATCGGCGTCCTCGAAGCAGCCAACATTTCAGCGGCGCGCGGGTCGGTGCCCATCACGCCAGCCTTTGTCTAAACAAGAGCTGCCTCACCTCAACCCCTCGGCGCAACTGTCCGCGCTCTTGGGAATCGGTTGCCGCTTTGGGGCCACGGTCGTCGGCCTGTCGGCCGTGCGCCGCGCCAAGGGGCTGGCCTTTGTCTTTGCCAGCAGCGACCTAGCGCAGCGGACGCTGCGCGAATTAGCTCGCCTAGAACGCGGGGGTACGCGCGTCTTTCAAGTACAGCTAATGGAAGTGCTGACTCAGGGCTTTGGCCGCGAGGACGCCCAAGTAATCGGCGTTTTGCGCGGCGACTTGGCCCGTGGGTTGGCCAAGCACCTAAAGGAGCAAGAATCGTGACGTCTTGGGAAATCGAGCGCAAGTACCTCGTGGCCGATCGCTCTTGCATCGACCAGCTAGCGGGTGTCGCCTTTCGGCAGGGCTACATTCCCATCCAAGACAGCGGCGTAGTGCGCGTGCGGATCGAGGGCGAGCGGTCAGTACTCACGCTCAAAGGGGAGACTAGCGGCATCACGCGCCGCGAGTACGAATACGAAATCCCGCGCCAAGACGCCGAGAGCATCCTAGCGACCCTGTGCCAGCGGCCCCATATTGAAAAGACGCGCTATACCTTGCCTTGGGCGGGCAAGGTCTGGACCATTGACGTATTTTCTGGCGAAAACGAAGGATTGGTGCTCGCCGAAGTCGAACTGAGCAGCCAAGAAGAAGTCGTGGAGAAACCTCCTTGGGCCGGTGTCGAAGTGTCAGACGATCCGCGCTATTACAACGCCAATCTCGTGCGCAATCCCTATGGCAAGTGGCGGGACGGTTAGATTATCCGATCGCTTCTATCCCTCAAAAAGCATGCTCAAATCCAGCGCTGGTGCCGAATGCGTCAGGGCACCGATCGAGACGAAGTCCACCCCAGCGGCAGCGGCCTCGCGCACGGTCGCTAAGGTATAACCGCCGGTGGCCTCAATCTCAACGGCGGGATTGACAACGCGAATGAGCACTACGGCCCGGCGTAGGGTCGGCGCGTCCATGTTGTCGAGCAGGATGCGGTCCGGGCCGCCCGCTAGGGCCTCCTCGACCTCCGCGAGATTTTCGGCTTCCGCGTAGATCGGCGCTGATTGGCCACGGGCCGCGCGGATGGCAGCGCCGACGCCGCCCGCAGCGGCAGCGTGGTTTTCCTTGATCAGCACGGCGTCGTACAGGCCCATGCGGTGATTGACGCCCCCGCCCAAGCGCACAGCCCACTTCTGTAAGTGCCGCCAGCCTGGGGTGGTTTTGCGGGTGTCGGTGATGCGCGTAGCCGTGCCGCTTAGGGCCTCTACATAGCACCGGGTCAGAGTGGCCACGCCCGAAAGCTGTTGCAGGAAATTGAGCGCCGTGCGCTCCCCCACCAAGAGCGAACGAGCGCGCCCCTGCAAGCGGATGAGGGTCTGGTCTTCTGCGACCTCGTCCCCGTCGGCGACCTCAGCACACGCGGCAATGCTCCGATCGAGACGGGCGAAAACCGCGCGTGCTACCTCAATACCCGCGACGACCCCAGCTTGGCGGGCGATGATGCGCGCACGAGTCTCGGCATCGCTCTCCACAGTCCAAGCAGCGGTCAGATCGGCTTCTACATCTACAGAGCCGAGGTCTTCCCGCAAGGCTAGGTCGATGAGTTGGTCATACGCGGCGGAGGGCAATGGAGCGAGCATTTTGTTTCCCAAAAAAAGTTGCTGGTTTACAGTGTGTGGCAAATGTACGCAAAGTCTGGTTGCACTGCTGACATTAGACAGAAAATGTCCGGCAATCTATGTTTTTTAGTATGGCCACGCTCGTCCACGTCACGCACGAGGCCGTGCAGCAAGCCGGTGGAATTGGCACGGTCCTGCGCGGCCTGATCACGGCCCGCAGCTACCAGAGCCATTGCCAGCGCACCATCCTGCTCGGCCCCCTAGCCGACCCAGACAACACCCAACCGCTCGGCCCGGCCGGCAAGATTCTCTACGACGCCAGCCGCAGCATCCGCGCCGCCGACGTCGCCGCCCAACTCGGCTCGGTCGAGCGGGAGTTTGGCGTGCGCTTGGTCTATGGCCGGCGTTTGCTGACCCAAGACGGACGCCGCGCCGCGCCCGAAGTGCTGCTAGTGGACGTAAGCCACCCGCCTCTGCGGCTAAACGAATTCAAACGCGACCTATTCCTCCGCTTTGGCCTCGAATCGCACCGCTACGAACACCACTGGGAATACGAGCAATACCTGCGCCTAGCCGAGCCGGGTTTCGCGGCCGTGCGCTCCTTGGTTGGGGACGCGCCCTTCTTGCTGTTGGCGCACGAATTCATGGGGCTAGGAACCGCCTTCAAGGCCCTGATGAGCGATGCAGCGTGTAAGACCCTGTTCTACGCGCACGAAGTGGCGACCGTGCGGCCCTTGGTGGAGGAGCGGCCCGGGCGCGACATTGCCTTTTACAATGCCCTGCGCCAAGCGCGAGCCAACGGCCAGTACATCCACGATCTATTCGGCCCGCAAGACGGCTATTTCAAACACGCTCTCGTCAGCCAAGCCTGGCGTCTCGACGCAGTCCTCGCCGTCGGCGATTGGGTGGTGGAGGAGCTGCGCTTTCTCGGGCCGGAATTCGCTGCTTGTCCCATTGACCTCGTGTATAACGGCGTACCGGCCGCCGAGTTGTCCGCAGCCGAGCGCGAAGCAGCGCGGGAAAAGGTGCAGGCCAGCGGAGCCGCGCTCTTGGGTTGGACCCCGGATCTGGTCTTCACCCACGTCGCGCGCTTAGTCGAGAGCAAGGGCTTGTGGCGCGACTTGCTGGTACTCGAACACCTCGACCGCCACCTGTGGGAGCGGGGGCAACGGGCGCTGTTTATCGCGTTGGCGACCGAGACCGGCCGCCGCGATCCCGCGGACGTCCAGCGCATGGCCGCGTCCGGTTGGCCGTTGGTCCATCGCGAGGGAGGAAGCGACCTCAGCAGCGGCGAGCTAACATTCGACCTTTTAGTCCGCGCCTTTAATGTGCGCACACGCGCCGTCAAAGTGCTTTTCGTCAACCAATTCGGATGGGACCAGCAAAGCTGCGCGTTCCTGCCGGCCAACGCGGAGTTTGCCGATTTGCGCCGCGGCAGCGACGCGGAGTTCGGGCAGTCGATTTACGAGCCTTTCGGCATTTCTCAAGTCGAGTGCTTGAGCGCTGGCACCATCAGCGTGGTCAGCGATGTGTGCGGTTGCCGCGGCTTTGTGCGCCAAGCAGCCGGCGAGGCGGGCTTGGACGGCTTTATTGAGGGGGCCTATACCCAGCTCTGCGCCGACCAGCCGATTGGAATGCGCGAACGCACACAGGCCGAAGCATTGCAAAGTCAGGTGGTGGCCAGCGCCTTGGCCAGCCAGTTGTCTGCGGGCGCGACTGGCCGCAAAAAACTGCTCGCCGAAGGCTATGCCGCGGCCCAAAAGATGAGTTGGGAGCGCGTGGCCGAGGATATGCTGTTGCCCGTTTTGCGGCGGCTGGAGAAGTAACATGACTGGCTTGGTGATTGCACTCGCACTCTCGCTTGGCGGCTGTGTGCCTTTTATCGGCGGGCCGGACCAAAGCCGTCAACTAGCGAGTGCGGCCCAAGACCTCGTGGAAATCGCCGAGACCCGGGAGGGCGCAGTTGACTGGCTGGGCTTGCGCGACCCCGCTGGCGTGCAGACCGAGGAGACCAAGGTGCTCGACGACTATGTGCTGTCCGCGCTGATGAGGGCCGAGGTCGCGGTGGGATTGGCGGACACGACCGGGAGGCGGTGGCGCGGCGAGGAATTAGTCGGCCTAAAGCAAGGAGGGAGCGCCGAGGTCGCGTTGGGGGGGCGGCTCGAAGCAGACGCCCCGTGGATGTACGTGCGGATGTTTTTAGTCGAGCGAGCCAACGGCAAGCTCTTGGCGTCTCGCACCACGCGCATCTTGGCGCGAGACGTGCGCGAGGAACTTTCCTCGCGCCAGCTTGGAACCAGTGCGAGCGATGAGCCAATTGAAGTGGAACTGCACCTGATTGCCAAGCGCGAAGAAGGAGGCGTCGCCCAAGTCGTCGAACTAGCGGAGGGTGTGCAGTTGCAGCAAGGCGACCGGATGCAACTGCGCTTTAAGCTAAGCCGCGACGCCGAAGTCCACGCCTTTTTGTGCAGTTCCACCGGCGCGTTAGAGACCGTATTTGACGAACAATTCGTCTATTCGGACATCGTCCAATACGGCCCCGGGGAGAACGATTGGATCGCCTTCAACGAGATTGATCAAGTCTACACCCTGTACTTCCTCGCTGGTCCGCGGCTATTGGCCGAGAATGCCGGGCCGTTCTTCGAGCAGTTCGCCACGCTGGTCCGCGATGGGCAAATCGACCGCTTCACCGGGCTGGAACAGCTCGACAAGGCTCTGATCGAATTTCTTCAGCACCCCGAACCTCTCGAAGTTTTGCGCGGCGAAGAGGATATTTCCCTAGGCCGGCCAGAGACCATCGTGTACGACGACGGCAACACCCTGTCGAGCCAAGCGGAAATCCTCACCGGCACCCCAGTGCTGGTGCGCGCCCTGAGTTTTTCTGTGCAGTAGCTACAAGACAGCGGCCACCGAAGAGCAGAAGTAATCGAGGTTGCCTTCGGTCAGGCCCGCGACGTTGATGCGCCCTCCCGCGACGATGTAGATCGCGTACTGCTCCCGCAGCACCTCGACCTGTTCGGCGTTCAAGCCCGAGAAAGAGAACATCCCCCGCTGCCGCTTGATAAACGAAAAGTCGCGCTCCACGCCCTGCTCGCCGAGCCGAGCGCCGAGCTGTTGGCGTACGCGATTGATCCGCTCGCGCATCTGGGCCAATTCGCCTTCCCATTGGCGGCGCAGCACCGCGTCGCCGAGGATTTCGCGGACCATGGCCGCGCCGTGGGCCGGGGGATTGGAGTAACTGGTGCGCGCGGCTATTTTGAGGTGGCTCAAGGCCCTTTCCGCGGCATCGGCGTCTGCACCGATCAACGTCAGGGCGCCGACGCGCTCGTTGTACAGGCCGAAATTCTTGGAAAAGGAACTGGCCACCAGCAACTCGCAGCCCGTGCCGCAGAGCGTCCGCAGACCCGTCGCGTCCTCGTCCAACCCATCGCCAAAACCCTGATAGGCAAAATCGACTAAGGGCAACAGGCCGCGCTCGACGACGACCTCAGCGATCTGCCGCCAAGTGTCCGGGGAAGGGTCGCAGCCGGTGGGATTGTGGCAACAGCCGTGCAGCAACACCACGTGGCCGGAGGGGATTTGCCCGAGCGCGGCGAGCAAGGCGTCGGCGTCGAGGCTATTGGTGCAGCCGTCGAAATAGGGATAGGTCTCGACCTGTAGGCCGGCCGCGGCAAAGACCTTGGGGTGATTAGCCCAAGTAGGCTCGCTTATCCACACGGGCCGGTCGCCTAGCTGTTGGGCGAGGAAATCGCCAGCCAAGCGCAAGGCGCCGGTGCCGCCGGGGCTTTGCACGGTGACGGCGCGCTCGGCCGCCTCGTGCCCGCCGCCCAAAATTAGCGCCCGCACGGCCGCGCCGTATTCCGCGCTGCCCTCAATGCTCAAATAGCTCTTGGTCTTTTCCGCGGCCAACACGCGCTCTTGCGCCGTTTGCACCGAGGCCAAAACCGGCGTCTGGCCGCTCGCGTCCTGATAGACGCCTACACTGAGGTTGATTTTGTTTGGATTGGGGTCGCTTTTGAACGCCGCGCTCAGCCCCATAATGGGGTCGGCCGGCGCCATCGTTAATTGTTTGAACATGCTTTATACTACCACCTATCTTTTAGGTCTCCCCAACTGATGGGGGCCACGGCTGTGGGGCTGGAAACACGGGCCAGCTCGAAGGTGTCGGCAGAGCCGTTTGGATGCGGGAAGACGAGATTATTACTGTCACTTGAGAAATTAGCAGTGATAGTCCATCCCCGTTCGGACGTATCGCCGAAGTGGGAAGTAATCTCTGCCACTAAATCGTCGGGCAGCTCGTCCGCGCCGAGTACCTCAGCAAAGAAGTTGATAAAGAACTCGCCAGCCTCCGTATCGCCCAAATACAGAGCAGCTTCGTCAATATCCAACCGCACACTGTTTCCCTCGGTGCTATAGGTACCCATCCAAGCAAAACTCATCGAATACCCCCCATGCGTACCTGCAAGTGCATTAATAGCTAGCTGATGCAAGACATCTAAGTCGATAGTCGAATCCGCTGCGTTGGCGACGTCCACCAAACGGGGAGCTCCCTCTAGTGAGAGTAACAATATAGCGAAGACATCGACGCCAACGAAACGCATCTCAGTGTCAAGTTGGCAGGAGTTGTCTTCGGCAAAGGTGGCCCGGAGAGTGGTTTCGCCCTCTGCCGTTTCGATGTAGAGGGTGCCGTTTTCTTCTACTGTGGCCAACTCGACTCCTTCCTCAACACCTTCCCAAGTGCCCAGCAGGCCGTCCTCGCCAGCGGCGGGCAAGGCCCACAGGATTAGGGCGAAAAAAAGGCTGCGTTGCATGATGGCCTCCTCTCCTGACGAGGTACGTTAAAAAGGTGAATGTACACCGCCTGTCCTTATAATCAAACCCTCAATAGCGGCGGCAGTACGTCGCAAAAACCAGCTCGCCTTGGCCGCGCCTTTCGACCACCTCCCATTCGCCTTCGTCCCACGCCGGAAAGTACGCGTCGCCCTCAACTTGGATGGGCAAGTGCGTCAGAATCATTTCGTCGGCTAACGACAGGGCCTGCTCATAGACTTGGGCACCGCCAAGCACGAAGAGTTTTTCGCTGCCGTGGGCGCGGGCGCACTGCAAAACTTCGGCCCAACTCGCGCAGACCACCACGCCCTCGGCGACCGCGTAGGCCGGATTGCGAGTGAGGACGAAGTTGCGGCGCTGGGGCAAGGGGCGCGTCTGAAAGGTCTCGTAGGTCTTGCGGCCGGCTACGACCGCGTGGCCCCGCGTGACGCGGCGGAAGTGCTTCATATCGGCCGGGTAGTGCCACGGGATCGCATTGTCGCGGCCAATGACCCTATTTTCGCTCAGAGCGGCGATGATGATGGTTTTCATGCGGACGAATCGGACGGGTGAAAGAAGGAGCGGACGACCGGATGCTCCGAGTGCTTGGCCTCGGCGACCGTGCCACTAAATGCCACTTGGCCCTGATCCAGCATGATGAGGCGGCCATCGAGCCGCTCAATGCTGAGCAGCTCGTGCGAGACAATGGCGATGGTGATGCCCAACTCGCGGTTGAGCGTGAGGAGCAGCGCGTCGATTTCGGCCGCGGTGACCGGGTCGAGGCCCGCGCCCGGCTCGTCGCAGAAGAGAATCTCCGGGTCCATGACCATGGCCCGCGCCAGAGCAGCGCGTTTGCGCATCCCGCCCGACAGCTCGCCGGGATAGCGGTCGCAGGCGTACCCTAAGCCCACCGAGGCGAGGCGGGTGCGGGCAATCTCCCCAATCAAAGATCGCTCTAGGTCCGTGTGCATTTCCAAGGGCAGGGCCACGTTTTGCTCAACCGTCAACGAATTGAGCAGTGCGCCGTATTGGAACATCACGCCCAGCCGCTTGCGCAGGGCCGCCAGCTCCTCCTCGCCGAGGGCGGTCGCATCTTGGCCGAGGATTTCGACGCGGCCCGAGGCGGGTTGCACCAAGCCGATAATCGCCTTGAGCAAGGTGCTCTTGCCGCTGCCGCTGCCCCCGAGCACGACGGCGATTTCCCCCTCATCCACGTGCGCGTCAATCCCGCGCAGAACGGCCGTCTCGCCGTAGGACACGCAGAGGTTTTGGATGTCAATGACGCGAGTCACCATTTGAGATAAAAGACAATGCCCCAGAAGGCGTCGAGGATGATGATACCAAACAGCGACGACACGACCGCCGAAGTCGTCGCCCGGCCAACGCCCTCCGCCCCACCGCTGAAATTGAGGCCGTGATGCACCGAGATGATCGCAATAAGCCACGCAAAGGACGCGCTTTTAACCAGCCCAGTGAGCAAATCCTTGAGAAAGAGCGACGAGAAGACTTGGTTGAGAAACACAGTAGCCGGGATGTCCAGCGACACCAAGCCGATGAAGGTGCCGCCGAGGATACCAACGAAATTGGCCATGACTGTCAAAAGCGGCATGCAGACGACCATGGCCCACAGCTTGGGCACCACCACAAAGCGCAGTGGGTCAATTCCCATAGTCTGCAGGGCGTCCAATTCCTCGGTGAACTTCATGGTGGCAATTTCGGCGGCAATAGCCGATCCGGATCGGCCCGATACCATGATCGCGGTCATCAGCGGCCCCAACTCGCGGGTCAGCCCAAGGCCCAGCAGATTGGCGACAAAAATATCGGCCCCAAACTGGCGAAGCTGGGCTGCGGACTGCAGGGCCGAAACCGCGCCGACGAGAAAGAGGATCAGCCCGACGATCTGCAAAGCTTGCGCACCTATCGCGTACGCTTGCTCGCCAAAGCTGCCCCGGCGAATCTGCTCGCGGCGGAACAAGGCGCTAACCGAAAAAACGCTCAGGTCGGCCATCAGGTAGAGAAAACTGGCGGCGCGGACGCCCCAAGCGCGGACCCAAGCGCCGAGGCGTTCAAGAGCAGCGCGAGACGGCGCGGGCGGCGGCGCGGGCGGCGGCGCGGGCGGCGGCGCGGGCGTGGCAAAGTCGAAAAAGGGCTGCAAGTGAGCGGGTAGCCCATCGAGGCGGAGTTCCTTATCCACGGATAGGGCAAGAGCGGGCAAGCGGCGCAGGAAGACGGCCCCTGCGGTGTCGAGGTGTTCGACTTGGCGCAAGTCAGTGCGCAATGTGGAGCGTGGGTGTGCAGCGATAAGAGCGCGGACTTGAGGAGCGAGTGCGCCGATGGTATGCACCGAAAGTGCGCCTTTGAGCGCGATCCCCTGTTCGTCGCCCTGCACCCAAGTCATAGCAAATAGTTCAGACGCAGCAGGACCTGTTGCTCAGATTGCAGCCGCCGGATCGCCTGCTCGCGCTTGAAGTCGAAGACGACGACCACGTTGGCGAAGCGACTAAGCGGCAAGCGCAAGCGGTTTTCCCAAGTGAATTCCCAAGTGTCGGTGGCCGTTTTTGGGATAATGATGTCAAACTCCGAGTCCAAGCTCGGGAAGCGCGAGAAACGCGACTGGAGGAGCAGTACGGCTTCTAAGCCGGTGGAGGTCTTATCCTCCAACTTGCGGGCAATAGTGCGGGCGGCGTACTGCTCAAGGGTGAAGGTGTCCGTAACGTAAGTCTGGCGCGCCCCAAAACCAATGCGCATGTCGAGGTTCAGGGGAAAGCTGCCGATAACTTGGGCGTTGATGCCGATGCCTTGGCGTAGCACGAGAGGGCTGAAGGACGGCGAGAGAGTAAATTCGCTAATGCCCGTCTCGGACTCGATCTGGTCACCGATGCGGACCAAAAGCTCCTTCGGCTTTTCAAAGCGCTTCTCCTCGGCGAATAGCTTGGTGTTGAACACCCCGCGCAAATAGGGGCCAATTCGCTTGGAAAGCCGGTAGATATACGTAGCGCGGACCTCAAACTCATCGACGGACTTGCGGAAGTCGTCGCCCTCTTCGCGGGTAAAGCCTTCTTCAAAGTCTAGCCGCAGATTGGCGTAATGGCGGTCCGTGTTATAGACGCTGCTGCCGATGATCTCAGCGGAAAGCGAGAGGATTGAGCGATCTGCGCCGGTTGTATTCTGCGAAGTGAGCCGGGGCGAGCCGCTTAGCTGCAAGGAGGTCTTCCAGTTCGAGTCCGCTACTTGAGCGAGGAGGCCATATTGAGCCGGGGGGTAGAAGCCGATGAAGGTATCGTCCTTGCTGTCCACTACTAGGTTGCGCTGGACCAACTCGCTTGGCTCTAAGCGAACGCTGAACTTGCGGGTAGTTGATATGTTGTCGCCGACTTGCACGACCGAGTAAACGCCCGGTGGCAAGAGCCACGTCTTGACCGCTTCGCCGCGCTCTTCTTCGACTCCATAGCCAATGCCGTAGTTTTCCTGTGAGGATTCCCGGTACAGTTCATAGGATTCGTTGATCGCTGTGCGGTTCTCAGACATGACGTTGATGACTAGTCCGGCCCAGAAGGGCTTTACTAGCGTCGTCATGCCCTCTCGGACTGGCAAGGTGCGGGTCATCATTTGGAGGTCCGGGCCCGAGCCGACCAGTAATTTGTAGTTGCCGGGCGATAGCAACACGCCAGTGCCGGGGGAGGCTTCGCGGATGGGTTTGTTGCCCTGTAAGATGAGAAAGCTCGGCTCGTTGAGGGAGCCGGTCATCGTCGGCACGAACAGAAAGCCCTTGCCCTTGGGAATCAGCGTTGGATCCTGTTCGAGCTGGCCGCGCCCGGGCGGGGCGATCCAAGTGTCGCTGTCGCTTAGGGCTGGGCTAGCGAGCAACGGCAGGGCGATCAGGATGTAAAATAGCTTGTCCATACCAGGTCCTATGGGGCCAGTTTTCCCGGTATGAGTTCGTAGTGATCGGCTTGGGTTTGCAGCACGGTATCTCGGGCCGCTGATGAGGTTTCCCCGTCGGGCGCGATGGGTGCGGGCCGCTGCTTATTGCTGAACTTGAAGTCGATCTCCCCGATCGCCTTTTGCATCCGCTGGCCCAAAAGCCCGCTCAACGCGGCTACTGTGTGTATCATGGCCGGGGAAAACACTTGTTTTTCCTCGTCGAAATCGTCCTGCCATATAACTTTGCCATCGTCCTGCCTTACCAGTTCCAGCGTCATAACCAGATGGGCTGCCCACAGGTCGCCGCTGTCGAAGCGCTCAATGGCTTTGACCGAGCCGCTGAGCACGTAATCCGGGCGATGCTCAAAAAAATCGCGCTCCCCGCCGATATAGGTAAAGAGATCAGCTTGGCGCAGGTACTGCTTGACTGCATCGGTAATCATGTCGCTGGGGCGCTCCATCCAGTGGTGGAGATTGTCGCGCTGTAGTTCGTACTGGTCGCGGCGGCGGATGAGGTGGGTGCGGTCATAGGCACGAGGCACTTCAAAGCCTTTGACCTGCACCCGGAAAGGATACGGGCGCTCGGAACCTTCCACGCTGCCGCGCAAGGGTTCGATATGCAGCTTAAAATAGCGCCGTTGCGGCAGCTTAGTATCGCCGCCTAGCAACTGGGCGCAGCCAGATAGAGCTGCGGCCAAAACGAGGGCCTGACCGCAGCAGCGCACTCGGCTATTGATCCCCACCGCTGCGACCTCGGATCAGTACCGCGGGATTCTCGCGAATCAGTTCGGTGGTTTCGCGGATATTTTGCAAAGTTTCCTCCAATTCCTGCATGGCGCGCAGAAGATTCTGCCGGCTGGCCCCTACGGTCTGATCAATGCCCACAAAAGTCCGGTCGATATGGCTTATCACGGTATCCATCCGCGCGACGAGCCGGGGAACCGGACCGTCTATTTGCTGGCGCAACTTGTGCATCGTCCCTTGCAGGTCATCAACCGTCTGTTGCAGCTTCGCGCCCACGAGCAAGCTGTGCAGGGAATCGGTCGTCGTCGCCAAAGTCGCGCTAATTTTGGCGAGCGAGCGACTGGTGGCAACCATATTGGCCGCGGTCTCGTCGAATGCGGCGCGGTTGTCCTCGACCAGCGCGTTGGCCGTGGCCAGCAGATTGCCCGCGTTGTTCAGCAGTTCAGTGAAGGTGCGCTGGTTTTCGCTGCTGAGCAGCGCGTTTAGGTTGTCGATGGTTTGTTCAACCTTGGCGCTGAGCGCTTCGGTGCGCTCTTGCATGCTGCTAAAAAAGGTCTCGTCCGCAACAATGGTGGACCCTCGTGGGAGGGCCGGGGCCTCGTCGCTGCCCCCGAAAAGTTCGATGGACTTCAGGCCGGTGAGCCCCAGCGAGGCCATTCGTGCCTGCGTATCGGTGCGGATCGCATTTTCGGCCAGCCGCCGCTCGACCGCAATCTCTACTACTACGGTAGAGAGATGATCCTGCGCGATTGCGATGTCCTCGACGCGGCCAATACTAAAGCCCAAGTACTTGACGCCCGCGCCTTTGTTGAGGCCGCTGACGGGCGAGTTGAACTCGATGTAATAGGTATCGCGCTGGCTCAGCAGATGGCTGCCGGCGACGACGATGAAGAAAAGCGCGAGGACGGCGAGCGAAACCAAGAAGAAGATGCCTAGGCGTATTTGTTGTGCTCGGGTAGCCATAAGACGCTGTGGAATAATTCGTGATTGAGCTCCGCCCCTTAGGGCAATATCAGCAACGCACCCCTTGCGGGCAAAAACTCGGCACCGCCACCCGCAGCGCTGCCGGGCTAATTTCCAGCACGAGTGGCGTCTGGCCTAGATAGTCGCCGTCTGCGTACACGCGGTGTGGCGCGTCCGTGTGCAGCGCTAGACGGGCCGTGCGCTCGACGCGCACAGCTCGATGGCGGACGTGTGCTCGCCAAAAGAGGCGGAGCATCAGCGACAGAAAAGCCCGCCGCGGCACCGCATCAACGACGACCACGTCGAAGAGGCCATCGCCGAGGTCGGCATCTGGGGCAACGCACAAATTGCCGCCATAATTCCGCGCATTGGCAGTAGATACTTGCAGCACCTCTTGCTCAATCTCCCCGAAATCGCCGCAGAGACGAACCCGGATCGGCTGGTAGCGAACAACGTGCCGCAAGGCTTCCAAGGTATAGCGAATCCGCCCGGATAGAGGCCCTTGGGCGCTTTCCATGCGGCGGTTGACTTCGGCATCAAAGCCAAAGGCGGCGATTGTGGCAAAGAAGCGGTCGCCGGCTCGGCCCAAATCTATGGCGCGCACCTCGCCGCAGAGTAGGTTGTCTATAGCCGCTTTCACTCGGAGCGGCACGGCGAGGGCGCGGGCCAAGTCGTTGCAGGTGCCGCAAGGTAGCAGCCCCAAGGCCGTGCGCGAGCCAGCGAGAGGCGCGAGCGTCTCGCGGATGGTGCCGTCGCCGCCGCAGACCACCAGCCGCTCAGCGCCCTCACCCACGGCCTGCTGAGCCAGCTCGGCTGCGTGGCCCTTGGCCCGAGTGTAGCGCAACTCAACCACTTGACCAGCGTCTTGTATAGCCAAGGCGGCTTGCTCGGCGACACTGCGGGCGCGGGCCTTGCCCGCGGTTGGATTGGCTATCAAGACCCAGTGTTTGGACATAGCTTGGGTTGTCCCATGAGCGGCCTTGCGCGTAGATTAATTGTATAGAAAGATAACATCAAAGCATGGCTAAACGAAAACGAGACATCGATTGGGCTGACCAGCGCCGAGAACTAAAAAAACAGGTCAAACACCCCTATATCACCAAGCAAGGACTAGACCGAAATCGGCGCGACGGCAAGGGTTGCGAGCCTAGGCGTCCCGCACAGTAAGCCGCCTTGTGGCAGGGCATCCCGCCCTCTATATTACAACGTTTTGAGCCCTGTCCTAACACGGGATGGGGCTTTTGTCCGTCTCCGCTATGATCAGAGAATTCTATCAGGACCGCACCGTGTTGCTGACCGGCGGCACCGGGTTTTACGGGCAGGGTCTGACGGCCAAGCTCCTGCGCTATTTGCCCGGCGTGCGGCGCTTGTACCTCGTGTTGCGGCCCGGTCGGGGTCCTAACGGGGCCGCCCTGCCGGTAGAGGAACGGCTGGACGAACTCTTCAAGCTAGTCGTCTTCGACCGCTTTCGCCAAGAGGAGCCAGCCGCCTTTGCCGCGGCGCGGCAGAAGGTGCGCGCCCTCGCCTGCGACATGCAGCAGCCGGGCCTCGGGCTAGCCGAAGCATCCCGCGACGAGCTGTTGGCCGAAGTCGACCTCATCATTGGCAACGCGGCCAGCGTCACTTTTGACGAACCGCTCGACTCGGCGATCCAATTCAACACCTTGGCACCTCAGGAGCTTTTGCGGTTGGCCCGCGAAGGCCGCAAAAATCCCGTCTTAGTCCACGTATCAACCGCGTACGTCAACGGGCAACGCACCGGTGCTGTCCCCGAGCGCACCCTGCCGATCGACCGCACTATTCAGCACCTAATCGACGGCAACGCACCGCCACAACCTTTCGTCCCCGAAGAAGAAATAGCCGAAGCACAAGCCCTCTGCCGCGCCATCCGCGCCCAAGCGCAAAGCGCCGAGCAACAGCGTGCATTTCGCCGCGAGATCGTCGAGCAGAGCCACCGCCGTACGCTCTCGGACAGCCGCTTGCAAAAGCTGATCAACGACCGCTGTCGCCGCTGGATCGAGCGCGAGCTAGTCGAGGAGGGGATGCGGCGAGCGCGGCAGCATGGCTGGAATGACGTGTACACTTTTACCAAGGCCATGGGCGAGCAGTTGCTCGTCAAGCACCGCGGCCAAGTGCCGCTGGCCATCGTGCGACCCAGCGTCACCGAAGGCGCGCTCGAAGACCCGCATCCAGGCTGGATCCATGGGCTCAAGGTAACCGATCCACTGATAGTGGCCTACGGGCGGGGGATCGTCCCGAACTTCCCGGCCGCAATGGGCGCACCCATGGACTTGGTGCCTGTGGACATCGTCGTTAATACCGTGCTGGCCGCGGCCACGCAGGCCACGGCTTCCACAGTGGAGGTCTTCCACGCGGCAACCAGCGGAGAAAACCCCCTGCCCAATACCCGGATGTTCAAGTACGTCAAGGGCTACTTTGAGGAATACCCCCTCCTCAACAAAGACGGCTCTCGGCCCGAGCTAGTGGATTGGACCTTCCCGACCGTGGCCCGCTTTCAGCGCGCCTTCAACTGGAAGTACCTCTATCCTCTAGAGCTAAAGCAAAAGCTCTACGACTACCTGCCCGAGCGCTGGGCACCGCCCCAGAAGAAGCGCCGCTTGGCCGCGCTCAAGACGCGCCTCAAGCGCGTCCAGTACTTCACTGACTTGTTCAGCCCGTACACGACCCTCGACTGCCGCTATGAAGCCAAGCGCATGTTGGCTCTCTACGAGTCGCTGCCCCCCGAAGAGCAGCGGATCTTCAACATGGATGTGCGGCGGATTGACTGGTATCAATACTATCAAAAAACCCACCTGCCCGGCCTCCGACGTCACGAACTCGGCGGGGCTAACGACGACCAAGAGCCGCTGAGTGCGGCACCGAGCGAAGTGGGGGGCGAGGAGCAGCGCTGGCGCATCGAGGAAAGCATCCGCACAATCCCGGACCTGTTGCGCTGGGCCGGCGGCCGCTACGCCGCCCGCACGGCCTTGCAAATCGAGCGCCAATCTGGCTGGACGCGGATCAGCTACGCCGAGCTGCTTACCCGCGCCGAGCGCGTGGCGCGCCGTTGGCAGGCACAGGGCGCATCAGCCGGTGCGCGGGTCCTGCTGTGCGGGGACAATGGGCCGGAATGGGTCGTCGCCTATATGGCGGCCAACTTGCTCGGGCTAGCGGTCGTGCCCATCAGCCCGCAGACGCGCGAGGAAGACATCTGGAGGCTGTGCGACTTTGTCCAAGCGCGGGCACTGATTGCCGCGGAAAAGCGCTTTTCCCAGCTCTCGCCCGAGGGCGTGGCCGCTCACAAGGAAATGGCCTTTTTCAATGTAGATCGCGAGGGGCTGCCGTTCGGGCACACTCCCGAGCCAGACGCGTCCGCCCAAAAAGGCCGTTGGAAACGACCGAGAGTCAATCCAGATGCCACAGCGTCGATTATCTTTACCTCGGTCCTCGAGCCGCGCGGAGTGGTGTTGAGCCATCGCAACCTCATCTCCAACGTCCTCGCCCAAGGCGAGGTCCTGCGCATCTATAAATCCGACCGCATGCTCTCGACCTTGCCGCTGCACCAAGTCCTCGAATGCACCGGGGGCTTGCTGCTGCCGCTTTTAGGCGGAGCCACCATCACGTATGTAGAGGCCGTCAACAGCCGCGAGATGCTCCGCGCCCTGCGCGATACGAATGCGACTGTACTGTTGACCGCGCCACGCCTGTTGCGCGTCTTGGCCGATCGCGTCGAGCGCCTCGGGGCCGAGGCCACGGCGGCGCTAGCCGCTCTGAGGCGGGTCGTCAGCGTCGGCGCAGCCCTATCCGACGACCTCATCGACGCTTACGAGCGTCTCGGCGTGGCAATTTGCCAAGGCTACGGCCTGAGCGAAGCGGCTTCCGTCGTGGCGGTCAACCCACCCGATCAGTGCAAATTCCAGTCGGTAGGGCAGATGCTACCCGGGCAACAAGTGCAGATCGCTGAGCCGGACGAGCGCGGCGTCGGCGAGGTCTTAGTACGAGGTATCAACGTCATGGTGGGCTATTTTTCCCAAGAGGAACTGACCCAAGCGGTGTTGCGCGACGGGTGGCTACACACCGGCGATCTCGGCCGCCTCGACGACGACGGCTACCTCTTCGTCGAGGGGAGGCGCAAAGACCTAATCGTCAATGGAGCCGGCCACAACGTCTATCCCCGCGAAGTCGAATCGCTCTACCAAGACCTACCGCACGTGGCCGAGTTGGGCGTGGTGGGCGTACCTTCGGCTCGCATCGGAGGTGAAGAGTTACACGGCGTAGCCGTACTCAACCGCGAGGCCGAGGACTTACGAGAGGCCATCCAAGCGCGCTCATACGAAATCTCGCGCACCTTGCCCAGCTATCATCGGATCCAGCGCCTGCACTTTTGGACCCGACCACTGCCGAGGCTGGAAGACGGAGCCGTGGATCGCCAAGCCCTGTTGTCGGTCATCGAGCGCGAAGGTTGCCCAGACACTGCCCTACCGGAATGGGAGCGGGCGATCCAGCGCCAAATTGGCCTGCTCGCGGGTCTGAGCACCGAGGAGGTAGCCGCTCACATAGATGCGCCGCTCAACACCTTGTTGGATTCACTGATGGCCGTGGAATTCGCCGCGTGGCTCGGCCAGCGGCTGGGGACCCAAGTCGATGGACTCTTGCAGCCACAGGACACGCTCCGCAGCGTCTTGGCGCGGATAGAGGCTCACTTGCAAGACGGGGTGGACTGGGAGGTGGAGCAGTCGCCCGCGTACTGGTCGAGCATCTTGCACGCCGAGCCGAATGCCAAGCCAGAGAACGAGGCCGGCAAAAATATGCTACAAGAAATCCTGTGGGAGACCGGCGGCCCTTTGTTCCGCCGCTTTTTCGATTTCCGGGCTGGCGGCCTAGAGCACTTGCCCCAAGATCGGCCCTACCTGATTGCCTCCAATCACGCCAGCCACCTCGACGGTGCCTGCGTGTACGCGGCTGTGCACTCCCATGTCGATCACCTCAATATCGCAACCAGCGAGCACTACCTCGCCGACTCCGAGCTGCACTGGTTTATGTCCACCTTTGTCAATGCCATCCCCTTCGACGGCCACGACAACTTCGCCGCCGGCTTAGTGCGGACGCGGCAATCGGTGGGAGTGCGCCGCCCGCTGCTAGTCTTTCCCGAAGGTACGCGCTCAGTCAACGGCCAGCTGCAGCCGTTTAAGGCGGGCGTGGGGCTTTTAGCCTACGAGCTAGGCGCGCCCGTAGTGCCCCTGCACATTGCCGGCACCCACGAAGCCTTGCCCAAGGGGACGCGCACGCCATCGCGCCATCCCTTGCGCCTGCTCTTTGGCTCTCCTCTAGAAACGACCTCTTTTAAGGAATCCGCCGAAGCCTTGAGCCCCTATGAGATATACTACGAGATCGCCGCAGCGCTCAAGCGACAGATCGAGGCGCTCGGCCGCAAAAACATCTGATTATGTACCCCTACCTATTCGAGATCGGCCCCATTAGCATTGGCACGTTTGGCCTCATGGTCGCCCTTGGTTTCCTAGCGGCCCTGCACGTGCTCAACCGCGAGTTCAAGCGCCAAGGGCTGCACGACGAGTTGGGATCGACGATCGTCACCACCTGCATGGTCGGCGGGCTAGTCGGGGCCAAGCTCTACTTTGTGCTATTTGAAGAGTCGCCTGAGACTTGGGACCAGGTGTTCGACCTGCTGTTTTCCGGCTATGGCCTGACTTGGTACGGGGGGTTTGTCGTTGCCGCGGCTGGCGTGCTGTGGCAAATTCGCCGCCACCATGCGCCGCTCGGTCACGTCGCCGACGCGGTGGGCATTGCCCTTGCCGTGGGCTACGGGATCGGGCGCATCGGCTGCCAGCTCGCCGGCGATGGCGACTATGGGGTGCCGACCGATCTTCCGTGGGGCATGGCCTATCCCAACGGAGTGGTGCCGACCACCGAAAAGGTTCATCCCGCGCCCGTGTACGAAACCCTCTCCCACTTGGGGATCGCGGCCTTCTTGTGGAAAATGCGCACTCGCTTCGAGCCTCCGGGCCTGTCGTTCAGCTTCTATCTCATCCTCGCCGGGCTGGCGCGGTTCGCTGTGGAGTTCATTCGGATCAATCCACACGCACTGTGGGGCCTGAGCCAAGCCCAGCTTCTCAGCATAGTCATGATCGCCTTCGGCTTGGGGCTGATGCTGTATCTGCAACGCCGGGAGGCCTCTTGATGGCCAAGACGCGCTATCCGCGCATCTCCAGCTTTAAGCAAGCCGCGGACCTCCGCGCCCATCTGGCCCATTTGGGCGCGGAAATGCCCTGCGACGACCAGATCGAAACCGCTCCCTCTTCTCCGCTGGCCCAACCAGCCCATAGCGGCGGCAACCGCATCGGCAACCGCTTTGCCATTCAGCCGATGGAAGGATGGGACGGGACGGAAGACGGCGAGCCGAGCGATTTGACGCGCCGGCGTTGGCAGAATTTCGGGCGCAGCGGGGCCAAGCTCATCTGGGGTGGAGAGGCGTTTGCCGTGGTGCCCGAGGGCCGCGCCAACCCGAACCAGCTCATGGCGCGCGAGGAAAACCGCACCGGCATGGCCGAGCTGCGCGACATCCTCCTGTCGGCGCACAGCGAGCGGTTCGGCACCACCGACGACCTGCTTCTCGGCCTGCAACTGACGCATTCGGGGCGGTTTTGCCGGCCCTACCGCAAGGACCAATCCGCGCCGGCTATCCTCTATCACCACCCGATCTTGGACCGCAAATTCGGCCTTGACGCTGACTATCCGCTTCTGACGGACGCCTATATCGAGGGCTTGATCGACCGCTACGTCGCCGGCGCACAAATCGCCCATGAACTAGGCTACCACTTCGTAGATATTAAGCATTGCCACGGATACCTAGGGCACGAATTCCTCAGCGCGTTTACGCGGCCCGGCCCCTTTGGCGGCTCCTTTGCCAACCGCACGCGCTTTGTCCGCTCCATCATCGAGGGGATCCGCAACCGAGCACCCGGGCTCGGCATCGGCGTACGGCTGAGTGCTTTCGACTTCGTGCCCTTCCGGCCCGACCCAGACGCCAGACGCGGGGTGCCCGAGCCGTACCAAAACTGCCTGCCCTACCAGTACGGCTTTGGCGTCGATCAAGGCGACCCACGGCAAATGGACTTAGGCGAAGCCGAGCAGTTCATCGCCTTGTTGGAGAGCTTGGGAGTGGACCTAATTAACTTGTCCTGCGGCAGCCCCTACTACAATCCGCACATTCAGCGGCCAGCGCTCTTTCCCCCTTCCGATGGGTACCTGCCGCCGGAAGACCCGCTATGCGGGGTAGCGCGGCAAGTGGCTATGGTCGCCCGGCTCAAGGCGCGCTTCCCGCACAGCCTATTCGTCGGGTCGGGTTATTCCTACTTGCAGGAGTACCTGCCGCACGTGGGGCAGGGGCTCGTGCGGGCGGGCATGGTGGATTTTATCGGCTTGGGGCGGATGGTTTTGTCCTATTCCGACCTGCCCTGCGACGTGCTGCAAACGGGCCGCTTGCAACGCCGCGTCATCTGCCGCACGTTTTCCGATTGCACGACCGCGCCGCGCAACGGCATGATTTCGGGTTGCTTTCCCCTCGATTCGTTTTACAAGCAGCGCGAGGAAGCTCAGCGCTTGCAGGAACTCAAAAAGGGAGCGGAATAATGAGGCAATTCACCGATAAAGTTGTGGTAGTCACCGGCGCTGGCACCGGAATCGGCGCGGCCATCGCGCGCGGTTTTGCCGACGCCGGGGCGCGGGTGGCATTTGTTGGGCGGCGTCCTGAACCGCTCGCCGCTGCGGCCGCTGGTCTCGATGCCGAGCGGGTCCTGCTCCACGCCTGCGACGTATCCGACCGCGCCGCGGTCGCGGCCCTAGCGTCCGCAGTCGAGGCCGAGTGGGGAGCCGTCGATGTGCTAGTCAACAACGCCGGCATCAACACCAATCCGCGGTCGGTCGGCACCGTAGCCCCTGAGGACTGGGACCAAACCATCGCCATCAATCTCACCGGAGTGTACAACATGGTGCGGGCGGTGTTGCCGGGGATGCGGCAACAAAACGACGGCCTCATCATCACCATTTCGTCCATCGCCGGGCTGCGCGCCAGCAAGTTGGCCGGTGCCGCGTATTCGGCCTCCAAGCACGGAGCGGTGGCCCTGACCAACTCGATCAACGAGGAGGAAGTCGCGTCCGGCATCCGCGCCTGCGCGATTTGCCCCGGCGAGGTGGAGACGCCGATTTTGGCCCAGCGGCCCGAACCTGTCAGTGCCCAACGCCGGGCCGCCATGCTGCAACCCGAAGAGCTGGCCCAAGCCGCGCTCTTCGTCGCCGCGCTCCCTCCCCGCGCCTGCGTGCCCCTGTTGGTGATCAAGCCGACGGCGCAGTTGTTTCAGTAGGGCGGATGAGTGGCTAACTGCGGCCTCGGAGATAGAACCGACGGATGATAACGCTAGTTGAAGCCTTGAATTATCGCTGTTTGCGCTATGTGCATAGGCCGCTGCGCCCTTTTCACGTCCTCGTCGGGCCGAATGCGTCTGGTAAAACCACCTTTTTGGACGTTATTGGTTTTCTCTGTGATTTGTTGTATGACGGGTTGGATACGGCGATCTCAAAGCGCACTCAGAACCCCCAAGACCTCCTCTTTCGGCGTCAGGGCGATAGGCTAGAGATAGCGGTAGAGGCACGAATCCCCGACAACCTGCGTCCTCTGACAATGAGACCAGAATTGGACACAGCGCGGTATCAGGTGGCGATTGGCTTTGACGCAACAAACCGCCAATTCGAGTTCAAGTCTGAGACGGTTTTACTAAAAAAATCTGCGGATTTTGCAATTCCACAGCGCACTTTATTTCCGGTGCCGGCCGACGCCCCGAATTCACTATTGGAGCGCATTAGGCGGAAAGACAGCAAGGTCGTCATCAATAAGACAGCCGGAGGCAACGACAGCTTTTATAGCGAAACAGATAAAGGCTGGTCTCCGTCGTTCAAGTTAGGACCGCATACGTCGGCTTTCGGCAACCTGCCTGCTGATATAGAGCGCTTTCCCGTTGCCAGATGGTTTCTAGCGTATCTGACCGGCGGCGTCCAAGAGTTCGTACTGAACAGTTATGCCATTAAGCGCCCCAGTTCTCCAATGAGGGGGGCTGGCTTTTTGCCGGACGGTTCAAACCTGCCTTGGGTGGTCTCTCATTTGCAAGAAAAAGCTCCGCAACGGCATCAAGACTGGATTGCACATCTGCGCACGGCCCTGACCGACTTGGTCAACATCGAGACATTCGAGCGCCCAGAGGACCGGCATTGTTACATGATCTACGAGTATGAAGGTGGGCTAAAGGTGCCTTCGTGGATGGTTTCCGACGGTACGTTGCGGCTGACGGCACTCACGCTACCCGCATATCTAACCGACTTACAGGGCATCTATCTAATAGAGGAGCCCGAGAACGGGATACATCCACGAGCGGTCGCCACGGTGTATGATTCGCTTTCTTCAATGTATGAGGCCCAAGTCTTGTTAGCGACGCATTCGCCGGTAGTGCTGAGCGCGGCTAGCATGGATGACGTATTGTGCTTTGCCAAGAATGACGACGGCTCGACTGACATTGTTCTTGGCACCGAGCACCCCAAGCTGAGGCAATGGCAAGGCCAAACCGACCTTGGCACACTACTGGCCTCTGGGGTTTTGGGATGAACGAGCAAGACCTCGTTATTCTCGCAGCCGACTCCAATATAGAACAGGCACTGGTTGGGTTGTTTAGGCGACCAAAGGCATTGGGTATTCGCCCAATTGACGAAGAAATTTACGTTCATCCGCAACACGATCCCGGCTGTGCTCTAAACGGCGTTGAGTTTCTTTCCAGATACTCGGAACAGTATCGTCATGGGTTACTCATTTTCGATCACGAAGGCAGTGGCATGGAACAGAAGCAGCCCCAAGAAGTGCAGCAAGAACTCAACCGTGAGTTCGAGAACTCGGCGTGGGGCAAACGAGCGAGCACCATCGTACTCGACCCAGAACTGGAGTCGTGGGTCTGGAGCAGTTCGCCTCATGTTGACGCCGTTGTGGGATGGAAGGATCGACGACCGCCGCTGCGTCGGTGGCTGATCAGTCAGGGCTATTTACAAGAAAGAGCAACCAAACCCGAACGCCCCAAGGAAGCATTACAAGCGGCTTTACGCACAGTGCGGAAACCTCGTAGTGCCTCCTTGTATCGGCAGCTTGCAGAAAAGGTTTCCCTGCGCCGCTGCAATGATCCATCGTTCTTGGAACTCAAAAGGGTCCTAACAGCTTGGTTTCCAGCAGGACGCCCAGTGAATGACGCCTAGAAGCCACATCACCAGCAACACATAGCAACCCAGCGTAGAACCCATCGTCATGCGCCTTTCGTGGAATGAAATCCGCACCCGCGCCGCCCGATTCGCCGCAGAATGGAAAGACGCGACCTATGAGAGGGGCGAGACTCAGAGCTTCTATAACGACTTTTTTGAGATCTTCGGCGTACGTCGCCGCACGGTTGCACGCTATGAGGAGCATGTTCGTCGCTTAGACGATTCGTCCGGCTTTATTGACCTGTTCTGGCCGGGCGTATTGCTAGTCGAGCAAAAGAGTGCCGGCCGCGACCTTATCGCCGCACGTAAACAGGCCGGTGCCTATTTCGACGCACTGCCCGAGCGCAACCGCCCCCGCTACCAACTGCTCTGCGACTTTCAGACCTTTGAACTGCTCGACCGGGACGAGCGCGAGGAGACGCGCTTTGCCCTCGCCGATCTGCCGCAGCACGTCGAAAAGTTTGGTTTCATCATCGGAGTGCAGCGGCGCACATTCCGCGACCAAGACCCGGTCAACATCGAGGCGTCCGAGCGCATTGCTCGCCTGCACGACGCGCTCGCGGAGTCTGGCTACAACGGCCACGACTTGGAGATCTTCCTCGTCCGCATAGTGTTTTGCTTGTTTGCCGACGACACCGGCATCTTCGAGCCGCGCGACATCTTCTTGCAGTTCATTGAGGAGCGCACTGCACCCGATGGCCGCGACCTCGGCCCCTATCTAGCGCGGCTGTTTCAAGTCTTGAACACGCCAGAGGAGCGGCGGCAGACTACGCTCGACGAGGACTTGGCGCGCTTCCCATACATCAACGGCGAGTTGTTCGCCGCGCCGCTGCGCATCCCCGACTTCGACGCGGCAATGCGCCAGAGTCTGCTCGACGCTTGCTTGTTCGACTGGACCGCGATTTCCCCGGCCATCTTCGGCGCCCTGTTCCAAGCGGTGATGGCACCAGCCGAGCGCCGCGCTCAGGGTGCTCACTACACCACCGAACAGAATATCCGCAAGGTGCTTGAACCGCTGTTCTTAGACGACCTACGGGCCGAGTTTGCACGGCTGAAGGCCCGACGAGACAGCCGCCGCATCCCCGATTTGCACACGTTCCAACAAAAACTAGGGCAGTTGACGTTTCTCGACCCGGCGTGCGGCTGCGGAAACTTCCTCATCATCGCCTACCGCGAGTTGCGGCAGCTTGAAATCGAGGTGTTGCGCGAGTTGCACCCATCCGGCCAGCTTTCGGCCTTCGCCGAGTTGCTTTCTGTAGTCGACGTCGATCAGTTCTATGGCATTGAGATTAGCGAGTTTCCGGTGCGCATCGCTGAGACCGCGCTGTGGATGATGGACCACATCATGAACAATCGGCTGAGCCTGGAGTTCGGCCAGACCTATGCGCGCATTCCGCTGGAGAAGTCGCCGCACATCCGCAACGCAGACGCGCTAACAATGGACTGGGCCGAACTGCTGCCGCCGGAGGAATGTTCGTACGTATTCGGCAATCCGCCGTTTAGTGGCTTTGTCATGCGGACTAGGAAAAAGCAAACGCAGTCCAAAGCACTCATGGCGAGACTTGGCGCATCGGGATCGCGGCTGGATTATGTCG
Organism: Candidatus Latescibacterota bacterium; assembly: GCA_965200315.1. GTDB lineage: Bacteria > Latescibacterota > UBA2968 > UBA8231 > UBA8231. The sequence continues at coordinate 4,344,634 of OZ241362.1, read as the reverse complement.
CCGGATGGTTTCTCAAGGCCGGTGAGTATCTTCGCGAGAATCACGCACGGGTTGGCTTTGTGGCGACTAATTCCATCACACAGGGCGAACAAGTCGCCCAACTATGGCCTGCCTTGTTTGAGCGCTACAAATTGGAAATCGCCTTCGCGCACCGCACCTTCGTTTGGGGCTCTGATGCGCGGGGAGTCGCGCACGTACATGTTGTAGTTATCGGGCTATCTGACAGGAACTCCATATCCAATGAACGGCGTCTATTCACATACCCAAAGCCGACAGAGCCTCCTGACGAGATTCGAGTGTCGGCCATCAGTCCGTACCTTATTGATGCTGGCCATTTGGCGAATTCGCATCTGGTGGTAAAGAGAGAGCGAGCCTCTATTGGCCATCTTCCAAAAATTGGCGTTGGAACCAAGCCGGTTGATGGTGGACACTACATTCTGGAGGAAACGGAGAAAGCGGACCTTGTTGCACGGGAGCCGCGAGCAGCCGGCTTGCTGAGGCCGTTTGTCGGCGGCGCTGAATACATTAACAATAGGGAGCGCTGGATTCTTCACGTCTCCGGTCAATCGCCGACACTCCTGCGCTCACTGCCCAACGTCATGGACAAAATCCAAGCGGTCAGGCATTATCGAGCGAATCAAGCTGGTCGGTTAGGTCAGTCGCTCGCTGAGCGTCCTACTGAGTATCACGTCTCCGTCATTCCAGAGGCCGAATTTTTGGTCATTCCCGAAGTCAGTTCGGAGCGCCGTCAGTACGTCCCGATTGGCTGGTTGGAACCGCCTTCTATTCCGAGCAATCAATTGCTGGTCGTGGAGAATACGGAACTTTGGCAATTCGCTATTTTGACTTCCTCCATGCACATGGCTTGGCTGAGGTATGTCGGCGGGCGGCTAAAAAGCGATTATCGCTATTCCAGTGGTCTCGTGTACAATACCTTTCCGCTGCCGTCAATCCCTACGAAAAGGCTACAACGCCTCGCGCCCCACGCCGACGCGGTGCTCGCGGCTCGGGCCAACCACCCAAACGCCACGCTCGCCGATCTCTACGACCCAGACGCGATGCCGCCCGATTTGCGCCGGGCGCACTCAGCCCTCGACCGTGCTGTGGATAGCCTCTATCGCCGCTCACGCTTTGCCGCCGAGCGAGAGCGCGTGGAGCATCTCTTTGCGCTGTATGAACAGTTGCAAGCACCGTTGGCAGCGGAAGCGATAGGGAAGCGAAAGAAGAGACGTGCAAAAAACCCTCGTCTGTGACGAACGCGACTTGGAGGAAATAACAGCATGAGTGAAACGGAAGTACCACCTGTTCCTTCGCGTCTCCTTCCGTATATGGGTGCGAGGGCGGGTAGTGCGTCAGTTTGAAAATAATTTTTTTGAGGCGGGCTAAAGTACACGAAAAACCCCCGTGCCAGCATGTTTGGCATGGGGGTTGCTTGTGATATTCATTGGAGTCTAACCGCCTCCGCTACTACTAACAACAGGCCAAAATCTCAGTATTGCTCCAGCAATAGCGACAGCAATAGTCATACCGCCTATAACACCACCGAGAACCCAACCCCTTGTGGCGACATGCTTCATACCTTCTTCGATTTTTCCAACCGAAACCCTAAGATCAGAAATATCCTCTTCGATTTTCTTGGTAGATCCTTCAATCTGATTAAGTCTGTGCTCAACAAGTTCAGGATTTAATCCACCCTTACGGCCTCCGTTTTCTCTCGATCCTGGTTCAGGAGGATTACTGCCAATATCTCTCTCTGGAGAGTCGCTCATTTTTCTACCCTCCGCAACCAGTCCCAAAGGGCCTTTGCAGTATATCCCGAATACGAACCATCGAGACCAAACACCGCCCCAGTAGCCGTTCTCTGGTTTTCGTCTTCTACTTTTATACCAAGACGATTAGCTATGGTCTCAGGTATATTATCATCCTCAAGAAAAAACACATTATCTGCGTACCTATAACTAAGTGGATATAACTCATTTATTTTGTCCTCAAAGAGTTCGGGAGCCTCTTGATTTAGAACAACAACGAAGATGGACATTTCGGGGTTATCTCCTTTTACATTCTCTTTCGCCGCGTGAATCGTCGCATCCCCATTCGCATCGTCAGGTTATGCCGTTCGACGCGGGACGTGCTTGCAAGTTTCGTTGGCCCCTCGGCGTATTTGGCAAGTTGATGGTGCTCAACATCGGCTCCAAACACGTCATCGACGGCCTCGATATAAACTCCATATTGATCCGAGGTCAAGTGAACCTTATTAGCTAGTCTCAACCGGAGATAGGTTAAAAACACTTTTCCGCTCTTCATCGAACGGTCCCCAACGTACCAAGCAATCAGCAATTTGGTTTCCGGGTCTATCGCGTCCATGTCCACACATCCCCGGCCTCGGGAGACCCAACCGGCCCTCTGTCGCTATGATTTTTCCCTTCGCGTAACAGAATGACCATATCTCATCACACTCAACACGGCGAGCAGACACGTTGCGAACCGTCTACTCGTGGTAAGTAGCACAGACAGTTCCGCTATCTACTAGCATCTTCTTAACATTGAACGATATATCCAGTGTCCGGCTAATCGAGCGCATCGACGATGCCTTCCACAAGCATAGATAAAAGGATTTTACGGGTGTGTAGCGGCAGCCTATTCATGTCCCTAAGTTACGAAAAAACAAGGGTAAACTCAACTATTTCAGTTTGAATTTTTCCGCTTTTTTTCTTCGTTACAAAGGGCGTGTAGCACAGACTCAGATTGATCTATGGGGTAAGGATCGGCCTTCTGGCGGGTGGCGATCTGGCCAATCTCGACGGCAGAGCCAACCGCATCGGCTTTTCGACGTGCAGGACGGCGGACCGGAAGCGAGGTCGGTGGGCGGGTGGTGGCCATTGGTCTCTACTCTCCGTTGATTCACCTGCGGAGGTGTACTTGGAAAGTACTGGATAGGATAGAAGGGTGCAAGAAAAAATTAGCAGCACCTAAGGCAACATCTGTACCTATTTTTAATCTTTTAGGGTCGAATTTCAAACTGACGCACTACCCGAGGGCGTCTCGCCCGTCGGCCTACAGGCAGGTAACTCAGAGAAGACGGTGCCGATGAACGTTCCATGCTCTTAAATCATTCCAGACTGCTATAATTTATTGGTCCAGACTTCCGTGGATGGTTCCCAAGTCGCGCTGGAGCTCTTCGATATCGTATTGGGCAGGCATCTGGCACGGGCATAATCCATCATTTCTCACAAGGAGACTCCAGCATCGCCCGCAGCTCGCGCCAGCGTGAGCTTTCCATCTCCATACAGCCGGACGTAGTGCTCAAGCTGCCATTGCTGGATCGCTTTCGAGAGTAGCCGGCGCACAGTAGTTGAGCGATCGGACTGCTCAACCTCCTCGATAAACGCTAATTCGCGGACCAACTCCGAGGGGAGCCTAGTGCCGACCATCTGTTCCTTCTTCATCTGTTTGCCTCCCGTGCAGGTCTCAATAGGTCAAGCACGCCGGACACCGCTGTCATTTTTCTTGTCAAAATTGCTGACATTTTTTATGCTTTTTTATGATACTAATTTATATTAGTTATTTGAAAACAATTACTTATAAATGGAAAAAACGAGACAAGTAATCGGTCATACGAAGCGACACATTCTTAGATCGCGTTTGCTCTTGACCACTCTGAATTTCCGCCCCGTGTCGGGGCACGGGGTGACGTTCTTCCACGGGAATGACGGTACTTGCTGTCTCCGATTACTGGCGACGCGACCTGTTCTGTCGGCTCCGTTCTTCTCGCCAACCGATCTACCCTGGCGCAACCTAAGCGGCTGAAAGCGACCGGCGCAGCACCTGCCGCGTCCCAGCCAAGTCGAAACAGGCCTCTTGGTTGCCGCGCATGAAGCGGGTCGCCAACTCGATAGCTTCGGCCTCGGTCAGCAGGCCGTCGTCTATCTCGCCTTGCAGGGCGCGGGCGAGCCAGCGCCGCGCCTGAATCGCGTAGGCTACCGAGCTAGTCGGCCAACCAGTGTCGCCGCCAAAGGCAAAGAGCTTGGACGCCGGAGCCGCGTGGATAAAGCGGCGCACAAAGTCGCACGAGCTATACGGGTCAATCGACCACGCCCAGCAGAGATCGGCGTACACATTGCGGTAGTGCTTGGTCAGCGCGACCAATTCGTTGGAATAGGGATAGGCAATGTGCATCAACACAAAGCGGCAATCGAGGTAGCGGGCCAGCAAGGGGCAGAGGTTGCCGCTTTTGATGCGATCGACGGGCATGCGGTCGTTGCCAGCATAGTAGCCGGTGTGGATTTTGAACGGCAACTCGTATTCGATCGCCAGTTCGGTGCCCCGCGCCCAGCACCAGTCGCCCAACAGCAACCGGCTCGGCTCGTCGAGCGCCGCGCCCTGAAGCAGGCGTTGGAGCACGCGCTCGGCGTCGGCGTCGGCGCGCTCTTCCCAGCGCAGCGTGCGATTGTACGCGTGTTGCGCTTTGACCGCGATGGCCCCCGGACCATGCGCGGCGAAAATCGCCTCCATACCCTGCTTGAGGCTCGCCAAGTCGGTGACCGCCACGCCCGTTTCCCGCTCAATCGCCTCGGCATCGACTTGGCCGTTGCAAAAGGTGGCCCACGACAAGTCGTAGAGGAAAAAGTCCACGCCGGACTCGTCGGGCAGGCAGGGCCAAGAAAAGTCGTCGGTCTGCACGTGGTCCAGCCGGCCTACTTGGCTGAGCAGCTCGTGCCGCCCGCCGGGCTGCCGCCAAGCGCTGAGCTTTTCTTGCGCCTTGTGCAACTCGTCTTCGCTAAAATCGGCCATGCCATAGACCGCGTGCGCGAGGATGCGCACGGCCTCGCCGTAGCCAGTGAAGCGGATGGCCGCAAAGGCCGAGCGGATGCGGTCAAAGCGCACTCCCAAGTCCGGGTCGGAAGCGTCGTTGAGCTTGTGCAGGTCCTCGGGAGTAGCGCCGGCCGCAATCAGGTCGGCGGGCACGTAGTTGCCAAAAAGGTCTTGCAAAATGTCCGGGCCGTTCTCGACCCAGTCGTGCTCCTTGCGCAGGTGCTCATGGGTGTCGATCAGCAGCGTGTTTGCGATGTGTTGGCACAAGTCCGTAGCCATGGTCGTTCTCCTGTTTGAGAAGTGGTCTGAAAACCCCGTCGGACTGCGTTGCTCCGTAGTCAAGAGGCTCCGTTTTTTGCGGGCGCGACGCCCGCCCATCCCAAGGCTGCCCGTGGGGAATGGCCCCTAGCGTTCTCAGACTGCTTCTGATGTGGTCGCTTGCGTTTCTTGTTTGTTAAAAACCCACCTTAATGCGATCTTGGCAAGAACCGTTTCGAGCGGGTGTTCTAGCGTTAGCAGCCTTCTCAAAATGCCTCGTGCTGTCTTCGCAGTCCGTTCCCCTGCCCCTACCACTAACCACTGCTACTATGGATTGGCATCCCTTCATCGTCCACTACCCCATCGCGCTCCTGTCGCTTAGCCCACTGTGCGATCTAGGCGCACTGTGGCTAGATCGCCGCGCCGGACACCACCTCGCCTACGCCTTGCTGGTGCTAGGCGTACTATCAGCGACCGCCGCCGTGCTCAGCGGCAATGCGGCCGCAACCGAGGCTTGGGACGGGCCAGCCGCCGAGCCGCTAGCCACGCACGAATCCCTCGCTACTTGGACCTTGCTGCTGGGGTTGGGTGCCGTTCTCGGGCGCTTGCCCTTGCATCTGAAGGGGCGGCTGGCAGGATGGCCGCTCTATGCGTGGACCGCCGTCGGCGTCGTGATCGGTGGCTTGGTTTTGTGGACGGGGTACTGCGGCGGCGAATTGGTCTATGTCCACGGCCTCGGCGTCCGGGCCGGTGGCTGAGTGCGGGCGGTTGGTTTATCTTCCGAGTCGCCACCCGCACTCAACACCCCCGAGGAGCAACCCGTGAACCGCCCCAACATCCTGCTCATTATGACCGACGAGCACGCGCCCATGTACAGCGGCCCCTACGGACATCCGCTTGTGCAGACGCCCTGTATGGATCAATTGGCCGCCGAGGGCGCGACCTTTGCCAACGCCTATTGCAACTCTCCACTCTGCCTGCCGTCGCGGATGTCGTTTATGACCGGCCGCTACATCAACCAGATCGGGGCCTTTGACAACGCCAGCCCCCTGCCGTCGGATGCGGTCACTTGGGCGCATCGGCTGCGCGCCGTTGGCTACGATGTGGTCCTCTCGGGCAAACAGCACTTTTGCGGCCCCGACCAACTGCACGGCTTCCGCGCCCAGCTAGCGCGCGATTTGCACGCCGAACTGTGGACCAAAGATGGCGTCCTGCGCGGCACGCCCGACTGGAGCAAGGGTACGCCACCAGCCGACAAGCCTTGGGGTGGGGTTGCCGAGGCCGGGCCGGGGACGACCTTGGAGATAGAAGTCGATGATCTGGTGGAGGAACGAGCGTTGGCGTATCTACGCGATGCGGCCCGCAAGGAGCGGCCTTGGGCGCTGAATGTCTCGTTTATTGCGCCGCATTTTCCACTCGTAGTGCCCGAGCGGTTTTTCAACCTCTATCCCCTCGACCAAATCGACATGCCGGAGATTCCCCCCGGCCACCTCGAAAGCCAGCACCCCGTCCACCAGCGGATGCGGGCCATGTTCGGGGGAGTCGATTTTCCCGCACAACAAGTGCGCCGCGCCCGCGCCGGTTACTACGGACTCATTACTTATCTCGACGAGAAGATCGGCCGCCTACTCGCCGTCCTAGAGGAAACCGGACAGCGCGACAACACGCTCATAGTACACTTCAGCGACCACGGAGAAATGAACGGCGAGCACGGCATGTGGCGGAAGTCGAGCATGTACGAGGCGTCCGCACGGGTGCCGCTGCAAATGGTCTATCCCGGACATATCCCAGCCGGTCGGCGCATCAGCGAAGTAGTGTCGCTAGTGGATCTAGTAGCGACCATCGTCGACATGGCCGACGCGCCCAGCGCAGGTCCGCTGGACGGCGATAGCCTGCTGAAATTGCTGCAAGGGCAAGACGCAAACTGGAAGGACGAAGCATTTTCCGAATACCTCGCCCACGGCGTGAAGCGGCCCACGGCCATGTTGCGCCGCGGCCGCTACAAGCTCCACTACAGCTTGGGGGACCCACCCCAGCTATTCGACGTAGAGGCCGACCCCAACGAATTCGACGACCTAGCGGACCATCCAGCCCACGCGGCCACCTTAGCCGACCTGCAAGAGCGGCTGTTGTCCGAGTGGGACCCGGTCGCGATAGAGGCACAGGTGCGACAAAGCCAGCAGGACCGACTCTTGATCGAACAAGCCTCACGGCGGTCTCCCAACTGATATAGGAGCGGCGAATTGTCTTGTTTCTGCTATTCTGCGTCCATCTGCGTCCACCTGCGGATTATCTTATCAATGGCGTAGGATTGCCATAGGAGAACGTCATGCCCGTCGATCTGCAACAATTCCGCCGCCAAGGCTATCTGATCTTGCGCCACGTAGTGCCGCCCGAGCGGTTGGACGCGATGCGGCTCGCCATCGAGTGGATGGTGGACCGAGAAAAGGTGCGCTCCGCGGCCGCACGCCAACCCGGCGATCCGCTCGGTGGTGCTTGGTACGAAAAAATCCATCCGCGGCTGAACATAAATTCGATTGACGCCGAGACCAACGGCTTCCGGCAATACCTCTCGCCCGCGGCCGAGGCCCAGTTTGCCCACTGGACCGAGTGCTACGATCAGGAACGCGACCAGATTGAGACGCTCTTCCGCGCACTAATTGCCCGCGACGAGCCAAAATTCCGCACCTGCTTGGCCGAGCTGCACCCGGGCGAGTTCGGCCGCATGGTGAGCGTGGTCCTATTGTGCCGGATCGCCAACAAGGTCGTCTTCCTACACCGACCAGAGATCGCCCAGATGTCCGTGCAAGAACGCAAACCGCTAGTCGACGGATCGCCACCCGCGTACTACGCCGAGGACATGGCACGGCGTTTTACCGTTGCCGAGGCCGAGGCCCTGCAAAGCCGCTTGGCCGCGCTCAACGAGCGGTTGCAGCAAGACGAGGCCCGCGTCCACCAGCACTACAGCGACATGTACGCCTCTCTGCGGCCCGCAGCCGATCCGCCGAACTTTGAATCCCGGCCCCTGCGCACCTTTAACAGCGAAATGCCCGCCGGCTTTGGCGTGGACGAATTTGTGGATAGCTGGTAAGGAGAAACAAACACATGTTGAAGTTTGCATTCCTAGGTGCTTGGCACAGTCACGCAGCCATGCACGTGCGGGAGGCCGCGGCAAGGCCGGACGAAGTGGAGCTAGTGGGGATGTACGATGCCGATCCCGCAGTGATTCAGCAGAATCTGGAGCGGTGGGCGGAATACGGGATTCCAGTTTTTGCCTCCGTCGAGGATGTGTTAAACAGCCGAGCGGAGGCCGTGGTCGTAGAAGGACACGTATATCAAAACCTCGACTATGCCGAGCGGGCGCTCGCCGCCGGCAAGCACGTGTTGTTGGAGAAGCCGGCCGGCGTCGATCTAGCCCAATTGGAGCGGCTGCACAAGCTCGCCGAGGACGCGGGATTGATGCTGCAAATGGCCTATATGTGGCGCTACAATCCGGCGGTGGCCGAAATGTTGCGCTTGGTCGGATCAGGCTCCCTAGGGCAGGTCTTTATGTATCGCGGGCACATTCCCAAACCGATCAACTGGCACAAGCAGCTATACGGGGAGTTTACCGCCTATCACGGCGGCGTTTACTTCGAGATGGCCGGGCATTTGGTGGATTTAATGGTGGCGATGATGGGCGAGCCAGTGGCCGTCCGCGGCGTGTTGGGCAAGCACTACGGGGAGCGGGCCGAAGTCGATAACGCGGTGGTCGTCCACGAGTGTCGAGATGGAATCGGCATCGTGGACACGACCGCCATGCAGATCGGCATGGACCGGCGGATCGAGGCCCACGGAACCCAAGGGACCCTGTTGCACGAGCCGATTGGCTCGAACAAGCTGCGCGTCTTCTTGGCTCAGGAAACCGAGGGGTACCAAGTCGGCGAGTGGCAGGACGTGGAGCTCGATCCGGGGCCGGCCCCGCCGAGCTTGTTGCGGGAGCTAGCCGCGTGCATCCGCGGCGAAAAGACGCCGGACTTTGCCCTCGCGCACGACCGCGCCGTGCAGCGGACCTTGTTCAAGGGCTGTGGCATAACCGACGGTCGTGCTCTGAGGACCTAAGCATCCGGCTCGTACTTGGGCTGCCTCGGCCCGCGATCCCGCTCTAGTCGATACTTGCTCCCGTCAAGCGGCAACTCTACGCGGGCACCGCCGCGCTGGTGCGACTCGACAAACGCGAAAATCAGCTCGGTATTAGCCCGCGCCAGCTCGGCACCGCCGCGCGGAGGCTCGCCCGTATCAAGTGCGCGGACCAAATCCTCGACCAAGCAGAGCGTTGAAGCCCGGTGCTCGAAAGCAGGGAATTCCACCAAGCCCAGTTTATTGCGGCCCCGGTGATCGCGTGCTACCGGTGCCCGCAACTGCCACTCCCTATCATTGCCCAATGCCGTCACCACGCCTTTTTCGCAGACGGCCTCCACTTCCAATCCCCGACCCGAATTGAGCGCGTACGCAGTAACCCCATTGGCGAACTGGATCATGCCGTGCCCAGTCGGGTCCTCGCGCAGGATATGGCCGTCGATGATCTCGTCGCCATTGGGCAAATGCGCCTGTACCCAAGCGGCCGGGGCGTCGGAGTTGAGGCGCTGGAGCAGGTCAAAGCTGTGGCTGGCGCCGTTGAACAGCGCACTGGTCTGGTGAATGATGAGGGTTTGCAACGCGCCGATTTCCCCGGAGTCGATGACGGCTTTCATCTGGTCGTAGCCGGGATAGAAGCGGCGATTGGTGCCCATGTTGAGCGCGATGTTGTGGTGCTGGCAGGCTTCGACCATGCGGTCGGCTTCCTCCAGCGAGGCCGAGAACGCTTTTTCCGCGTAGATGGCGCGGGCACCCGCTTCGACTGCCGCAATGACGATCTCGGCGCGGTGCTCGGGCTGAGTGGCGACGCTGACGATATCCGGCTTTTCGCGGGCGAGCATTTCGCGATAGTCAGTGTACTGCTTGTCCACGGGGATGCCGTAGCGCGCGCCGACCCGTTCCATCACCTCGGGGCGTAAGTCCGAACAGGCGACGAGGTCCGTGCGCTCACAAGCCTCGTACCCAGCGGCGTGGGAGTACGGGCGCATATCGGCCGGAACTTCGTTGTCGATGAAAGCCCCCATGCGGCTGCAGCCGATGAGGACGGCTTTGTATTGGCTCATGCGTTGCTCCTGATGTAAGGGTTTGTCGGGATAACCTCGCAAGAAAGCATCATCCGGGGATCATGCTTTTGAGAGCTTTCAGTTTTTCCCCTTCCATTGATTCCCCGGTCTTTTTGAGGAGTTCTCGAGCCTGATCGTATTGCTTTTGATCCACGAGGTACTCAACATAGACGCGCCAAGCGGTAAAGTGATGTGGATTGGCTGCAAGTGCGCGGTCCAACAGTTTGGTTCCCTCGGAAAGGCCGTTTGAAAGAGCAATGGCCGCCATATTAGTGTACGACTCAAAATCGTCGGGATTGTACTGGATGGCCTTTAGGTAGTGCCGCCACGCCCTTTTGTTGTCGCCGGTATGCGACAAGGCCCAAGCGAGCATGCGATGGGCGGAAACGCTTTCAGGCTCGGCGGCAAGTACGGACTCAAATATGGGAATCGCCTCGGCATACCGCTGCTCTTGAATCAGGCGCAACGCCGCTTTCTCCCGTGCTTCGTTGCCGTCGAGCGCACGCTTTCTCGAATCGGCCAGCGCGGCCAGTTCCGCAAGTCGCAAGGCCAACGGCTCATCCTCTGCAAACATCTCCTGCCAGGCGGGGATGACATACCACAAATTAGAGTGTTTAGTTGCGATGCTTTGGGCGACCCCAAGGACGATGTCCCGGAGAGCTAGCTCGGGAAAAAGATGTTGGAGCATGCGCAGGTAATCGGTGCTTAATATAGACGCGACGTTCTCTTCCATCCCTTGGTACATCTCGATGGGTGCTCGATACTCCAGCCAGAGGTTGTCGTCCGTGTTCCTGATCGGCGACCTGAACGCGTCTGCGTTTTCTGGAAATCGCAAGAAGGCACTTGCGAAAAGGTCGAACGGGGTCTCGATCTGGATTCGCCGGAGTGAGTTGCGCACCCCCGGCAACGAGAAGTACTCCGAGTAACGCCGTGCAGAGCCTGCAATGGGGGAGTGGGAGGCAACGCAGATGAGGTCATCGGAGACTTTGAACACCGCCACGTAGGGAAACTCCGATGTTAGGGTGTGGAGCACAACGCGCACCGTCTCCGCAGAGGTCTCATAGGCCTGCATCCACTGGCAAAAAAGACCACCCGGCTTGAGCCGCGCCGACGCGGCCCGGTAGTACTCTGTCGTAAATAGGGAACTGATACCCGCTATCCAGGGGTTGGAAGGTTGGGAGAGGATGACGTCGTACGTCTTCTTCTGGTGGCGGAGGAAATTGCGCCCATCTTCCGTGTGCAGTCTCACGCGCGAATCCTTAAGAATGCCGTGGTTGACCGAGTTGAAGTACTCGGAAACATCGAGTACCGCCTGTTCAATTTCGACCACGTCGACGGCCGTCACATTCGGGTGCGTTGCTGTTGCGTACACCGTGGCACCACTGCCGTAGCCAATGATGCAAATCTCCTTCGGCCTTGGATGGAGGAACATCGGCAGGTGTCCGAGCAGATACTGCGAGTCCATATCCCCACCGGTCGAGGCATCCGCCTTGCCGTTGACCTTGAGCACGGTAGAGTTGGGCGTGCGAAACACGGTAACTGTGGCGTTGGTCCCCTCCCGTGCGTAGAGCAGGAAACTTCCTATCGGCGAGCGCTCCTCGCTGGCTTGGAGCCTGCGGAAAACGCCCCGCTGAAGGTTTTTTATATCGGTCTGGGGCAGCGTGAAGGCGAATGCTGCAAGCATTGCGGCGAAGAGGCCCGCCCAGCCGAGCCGCTGTCGTTGCGGGCTGGTGCGGTCCAATAGAAAAAGGACGACAGTGACCACCATGCCGAGGGTGGCACCGAGGCGGATTAACCCCGTCGCTCCAAGCCACGGTAGTAACGCAAAGCCCGCCAATACAGAGCCGACAATGGCTCCTATGGTGTTGGCGGCGTACATGCCTCCAACCGCCCAACCTCTCGATCCCACCTCGTTCCGCCACGCGGCGATGCCCAAGGGCAGGGCGGCCCCCATGGCGCAGGCGGGAACGAGGACGATGGAAGCCGCCAGAGTGCCCTGGGAGAGGAAGAGAAGCCAAGTGCGGTCGCCCGTGCCCTCGGCCATGGCCGTGAACATCGCCGGCAGCTCGTTCACGGCGAACAGCCCTGCGAGGACCGAGCACGAGCCCAGCCCCAGCGTGACGGCCACTGCCCGCCAGCAGGAGCTCTCCCGGAAGGAGGGGACGGCGGCCAGCAGGGAGCCGATGCCGATGCCGAGGAGGACCGTCGTGAGGATGATGGTGAAGGCGTAGACCGAGGATCCCACCACCGGGATGAGTAGGCGCGTCCAAGCGATCTGATAGAAGAGCCCCAAGCATCCGGCCATGGCCACCGCAGCCAGCAGCAGCCGGGGGGTCTGGGTGCCGCCGGTCGGTGCTGGATGCTCCTCGGTCGCGTCCCGGGGGGCCATGCGGAGATCGAGGAGGTAACCCCCGGCAGCAACCAAGACGCCTGCGGCCACGGCGACCCACACCGTGTCGGAGATCCCGAGAACGGGCAGCAGGACGAGCCCTGCTACGAGGGTGCCGGCCGCCGCCCCAAGGGTGTTGATTCCGTAGAAGAGGGCCACGCTCCGGCGGAAGGCCGCTTCCTCTGTAACCGCCACGATGAGCAGAGGTAGGGAGGCACCCATGAGGAAGGTCGGCACCGCCAGCATGGCGACGGAGAGGAGAAACTGCAGTAGCACGAAGAGGGCGAAGTACCCGTCGGTGAGGTGGTACAGGGGATCGAGGACGCCGGCCATGTTCCGTAGGAGGGGCACCGAGACTAGGCCAAAGAAAGCGATGCCCAGCTCTAGGAGGGCATAGGCTCTCAGGGGCCTGCGGATGCGGTCGGCGCGACGGCCGGCCCAAGCACCCCCCGCTCCCAGACCCGCCATGAAACTGGCCACCACCGTCGAAATTGACCACGCCGCGCTGCCGAACTGGAGGGTGAGAAGTTTCACCCACACCACCTCGTACGCCAGAGCGGCAGCACCGGAAAGAAAGAAGAGAATGCCAGCAAAAAAAATCATAATATCCTTACCAAAATTTGGGCACGTTTTCTTCCGCCTTGGTCATCACCTCCAACAGAGCGGCTCGGCCCTCGCCATTGGCCGCAAGGGCGCGTTGGATGGCCGGTGCCAAGTCCGCGATCGCTTCAACGCGCTCGGCGTGGGCACCAAGCGCCTCGGCCACCTGCGCGTAGTGGCCGCCGAGTTGGTGGCTCTGATAGTGCTCGGTGGCGTAGGGCATGTAGTGGTCGTAGTGCGTCATCACGCCGTTGTTGAGCACCACTGTGAGAATGGGAATCTCTGCGCGCACTGCGGTCTCAATGTCGAGGCCCGCCATGCCAAAAGCCGCGTCGCCCATGATGTTGATGACCTGCTTGTCCGGCGCGGCTAACTTGGCCCCCAAGGCCAAACCCAAGCCGTAGCCGAGCTGGGTCGATTTGCCCCAGCCCATGTACCCTCTGGGTTTTTGGGGCCGCCAGAACGGCACGAGCTGATCGCGGGGATAGCCCGAGTCGTGAGTAACGATGGTGTTGGGCACATCCACGGCGCGGGCGAGTTCGGCAAAGGCCCGGTAGGGGTTTATCGGCACCTCGTCCGAGCGGAATCGCGGCGCCCATGTGGCGTTGAACTCGGCGCGGATGGCTGCGATCTCGGCCGCAACTCCGCCGTCTCCTCGCCCGTCAGCCCCGAGCTGCCGACGGGCTTCCTCGATGATCTGCTCCAACACAATCCGCGCATCGCCAACGGCCCCGAAGTCGATCCGGTAGTCCTTGTTGAGATCCTCGGCGCAGTTGGTCACTTGCGCCAAGACGGCGCGGGCGGGCATGGGCGCATTGAATACTGAGATGGTAAAGCTGGTGCCTACGCCCAAGACGAAGTCGGTCTTTTGCAAGAAGCGATCAACCATCAGCGTGCCAGTGTGGCCGCCGGTGCCCAGCGCGAGCGCATGGTTTTCTGGAAACGCGCTCTTGCCGGCTAAGGTGGTCATAACGGGCACATTGAGCAGCTCGGCGAGGGCCACGAGTTGGTCGGTGGCTTCGGCCCATAACACGCCGTGTCCAGCGTTAATGACCGGACATTCAGCCTTGACCAGCGCGGCGACCAAGTCGCTCACCGCGTCTGGGTCAGCCCCCGACTTGTAGGCTTTGACCGGTTGGTAGTCTAGGTCGCCTGAGAACTCGGCAGTACCTAAATCACTGGGAATTTCCACCAGCACCGGCCCGGGGCGACCGTGGGCGAGCTGGCTAAAGGCGCGGCGCATCAGCTCGGGGATGCGCTCGACTTGGTTGATGTTGGCGGCCCATTTGGTGATGCCGCGATAGTTGTCCACCGCGTCGAAGTTGGGCGGCACTTGCGTACGGGCCGTGGACACGCCGCCGGGCAAAAGCAGCAAGGGGATGGCATCGGCGTAGGCCTGGGCTGCGCCGCCGAGCGCGTTTTCAGCGCCCGGCCCGGTCTGCATAGTGAAGACGCCAAAGGGGCGGCCATTAGCCGTGCGGCTGAAGCCGTCGGCCATGTTGACGCCCGTCCGCTCTTGGCGACAGATAATGGGGCGGATACCTGCGCGCGCCGCCTCGTCAATCAGCGGCTGGTTGGGAAAAGCCGACAGCCACTCGACGCCTTCGGCCTTGAGGATGTGGGCAATGGCTTGGTTGCCGTTCATGGAATCTCCTTTTTCCGTTTCAAACAAATTAAAGGCTCTTTTGAGCAGTAAAAAGTGCCCTAACCCTTTGCAGGCAGGGCACTTTTTGTTTTACCTCGAGTGCCTAGGTTTTCGAGCCGGCGAATTCCTCGGGGGTGGCTTGCGCGGTGGTGGCTTCGGCGGCGGCGGATTCGACGGTCGAGGTGGCTGGCTATTCCTAGTTTGGCCTTCTCTAGACATGAGCATAGTACCCTTGAATAGTTTCGTAGGCCTTTTTTGTTGCCTTTTTATGAATGCGTTTATGTTCTGAAATACCACATAGGGCAACCCATCCCGTCACATCCGTTAGCTCGTTCCTCAGACGACGATATTTCTCTTGTATGCTATCCTCATCCACAGGCTCTTCGCGATCAATCTCATTCCACAAATCGCGCCACTGATCCAGCAGTTTATCGCATCGGATATAGATGATCCCAACCAGTGCTGCCTTTTTCTCGTAATTCATAATGGCTTCCGCAACAATAGCCCCAGCTAAGACGGCATATACTATGAGATTAGCCCACTCAGGGATCCTTTCTAGTAGTGCAGTTATGCCTGCCATGCAGAACAGAAGAATAATCCCTCGAAGAATCCAACTACATCTATTATAATGCTGAGCCAGATCGCCATAATACCGGACTAGGCGTTCTGCGTCCACTAGCTGGTTCCAAACTTCATCGCGCATCATATCAGGCCTGCTTTAGATAATCCTGCAACTGTTGGCCGATCTTCACTTTATGCTTGGCGGCAGCAGTGGAGTGGCCCGGGGTAGGTGTATTGAATTATAATGGATAGCCATCCCAAGACCAAGTGCGATATTGGGCTTCCCCCGGCCTGCACTTCAGCCTCGCCGCCCGCGCCCGATGCCCCACCAGACGACCAAGGTCTCCACGGTGTGGCCGCTGATTAAGGCGCCCACGGCTTGGGTCGCGCCGTGGATCTCGAAATTGGCCAGCAGGGCTAGCATCAGTAAGACGGTCGCTACGCGCGACGGGGCACTCGGTGCCATAGCTTGGGTGCGGTGCTGGAGTAAGCCAATGCCGTGCCAGTAACTGCGTAGGCTGACGACAAAGGGAAAGCCCGTAAACAGGAGCAGCGGCACCTTGCAGTAAGCGATCAATTCGGGACCGATGCCGATCCAAGTGCCGAGGATGTAATCGACAGCCGGCGTCCAAAACAGTGCCACCATCCACGCACAGGAAAACAGACAACAGCCCCAGCAGAAGCGGCGGATCTTGGCCAAATCTTCTTCTTGGCGGAAGGCCGTCGGCAGGTTGCGCAGTTCGTTGAGCCATCCATAGGGAATGTGGCCGAGCGCATAGACGATGGTCAGCACGGCTAGTGCTTCGGTGCCGTCGGTGCTGCGGGCGACGAACACGTTGATCAGCGGTCGAGTACCGGCCTGCACGGCCATGATCAGCGCCAAGGGCCAAAAGAAGCGCAGGACGTAGAAATAGGTTAGGGTTGGCGCATTGCCCGGCTCTGGCCAGCACACTAAGCACCTACGGCCCCACGCGACCACGCCAAGCTCGGCAAGGACACCCGTGTACGTGGCGAGGACCGGCAGTAAGATGGGAGTCTGGCGGACGAAGCCGAGCGGTAACAGCACAAAGACCGCGAGGATGCTGAGCCCGATCCCGGTGGTGGTGGCGTAGGCGGGGATGTCCGTGCGGCGGACGCGGATGAGCTCGCCGCTGTAAAAGCGCGTCATCCCGTGCAGCACGGGAAAGGGAACGAGCCACAGCAGAGCGAGGCGCACCGCGTCGCCGAGCGCAGGATCAACCCCGTGCAGATCGTTGATGATCCAAGTCCCCAGCGGCGTCAGTGCCAAGCTGGCTAAGATGCCGGCCAATAGCAGCCCAGCGACGAGCACAAAGCGGCAGCAGACTCGGTAGCCTTGGGTGTGCTCGACGAGAACCAAGCCGAGCTGCCGCACCTGAGACAGGGTGCCGGCGAGAAACAGCGCCAAGCCAAAGGCCAAGCCAAAGGCGGCCAGCGTTTCGACCGCCCGCGGCATCCGCGCCATGCCGCCGTTGAGGAACTGGCCACTGAGCTCTTGCACCAGCGCTGTCACCACCAAGGGCAACATGAAGCGCGTTAGCTGAGCATAGCTCATATGCTCATCCGAAAGTGAGGTGCAGCGACAAAGGCGTTGCCGAGGTGAGCGTAGTAAAGTTGTACGTCCCGCAAAAGTAACGATGCGGTGTAGATTAACTTCAATCGTCCGCCGAGGTGATCTTTCAAGTTCCGATCTTTTCTACTAATTGCTGCCGCACGTCTTTGCCATCGACCTTTTGCTCCGCGATGAGGAACAGGCCCTTGCCGTCGCTCGACTTTTCCCAAAGAGCGCCAATGGTCCGCTTCTCGTTGGTGTCGGTCCCTTCGGCGATATGTGCGCCTTTGTATTCGACGACGAGGAGACGATCGTCGTTTAGCAAAGCGACGAAGTCTGGATAAAATTTGTCTGTTGCGGTTGGCAGCCAAAACGAATTGGGATGGCGCGCTACATTGCGAATCCAGTACTTCATCGCCGTCAGACTGTCGATGACCTGAGCGCATTGCATTTCCTCGCCGTCGTCTGCGCCGTCAAAGGCGGGAACGCGATCCTGGCCTAAAAAGTGCTTGCTTGGTTTCCAGTGTCCGCGATAGCGCCGTTGATCCCAGTACATGGTGTCCACAAATGTAAAGGCCGTGTCGAACGAAACCTTTGTGTTGGCTTGAGGTGCCAAGAGGTACTGTTGATAGACGCCACTCCGTTCCTGCTGGCGAATGGCCGCGATCTTGTTTTTGAATGGCTGCTCCTGTTCGGCAGGGGATATTTGCTCCTTGACTGCGGCGCGGTATTGGGTAACGGCCGTAGCAAAACTTTTTCGCTCTTGCTCGGGCAATGCCTCCGCAATCGCCTGCTCGCGGTCCTGATTAATCCAGCCGGTAAGTGCGATTTCGACCTGTCCTTCAGCGGTTTCGCGCACCAGCATTCCATCGTGCGCTGACCCTCTAAGTTCAGACAGGATTTCTGGGGTCGCCGGAGTCGCATATTTGAATAATGGTTCCGGCTTTTCCTGTGGACCGAATAAATCTTTTTGAAAATCGAGCGTGCGCTCCACCGGCTCGATGTTGTCGAGGGCTTCGTCTTCCTCAAAGCCCATATCCACCAATTTGTCGGCCAAGGCACGTGCCGCCGCGCCAAAAGACGGCTCAGACAGGAAAGCGTAGGCTCTGTTGAGATCAGCAGTTTGACGCCGCTTGGCGTAGGGCATCCGCAGTACGCGGCCGAGTAATTGCTCGACGTCTGTCGCGCTTTGGATGCGCGATACTGAGCAGAAAATGTAGGCGAAGGAGCAGTCCCATCCTTCTTTGAGTGCCTCGACGGTATGGTTTCGTAGGCGTTCTTGGGTCCGGCGATACGCGCTTCCTCGAAGAAGCGGCGCAGGACGGAGAGGGTATCGGCTTGGTATTGTTTTAGCTGCATGGATCAGGTTCGCTAGTCTCCTCTATGACGCTTCGGCAGGGAAGATCGATCTCACCATGCACGTGGGCGAGCACTTCTCTCAGCGCCGTCCCGATTTCTCGACCCAATGGGGTTCGTTCCGTTGTCATTTGGCTGGCTCCTTCGTCAGGTGCGTGCTTTGATATCGTAGGGCGTCTGTTTGAAGACGATGCCTTGCTGGTCGAGCGTCGCTGGCGTCAAGCGGGATTGTTCACCGTAGATCGTGAGCGGCCCGGAGAAATGGGCATCCTGGTGAGCAATTTCTTCCCGAATCACAGCGAGCGTTGCACGGGTCAAGACGTTGCCTTTGTCGCCGAGGATGCCGTTGTACAGCAGGGCATAAGCGCGGCCGTCGTGCAGGCCGAGGAAGGGAGAAGCGGTGTGGCCACGCCACGGACGTCCGGTTTCGCTAAAATAGACGTGGGCGGCGAGCACGGAAAAGCTAATGTCCGAGCGGATATGTCCTTCCTCATCGAATATGGGTGGGCCGAGGCGATAGAAGCGGAAGCCACCGCCGCCTTGCCAGCCGACGCTTTTGGAGATGCCGCCTTGTTCGCCGTCAATCACTTTGTGCAGGCGCGGGACGCAATGGGTGACGGCGTGTTCGCCCATTTCAATGCCGATGTAGCGGCGGCCCATCTTGTGAGCGACGGCGGCGGTGGTGCCGGAGCCGAGGAAGGAGTCGAGGACGAGGTCGCCGGGGTTGGTGGCGATGTGGAGGATGCGTTGAATGAGACGTTCGGGTTTTGGTGTTCCGAAAACTTCACTACCAAATAGCTTCACAGTTTCCTTTTTTGCGTCCTGCGTGTGACCAACATCTTCGTAGTTCCATAATGTCTGTGGAACTATGCCCTGCTTGACCTCGCTCAGATAAATCTTGGGGGCAGGGACGTTATTGCCATCCTTACCCCACCATATACGCCCGTCGCGATCCATTTCCCCAAATTTTTCTTCCGAAATTCGCCAATATGAACCAGCAGGTGGTCCTTCAATTAAACGTCCGCCGGGGCAGCGAATACTATAAGTCCCTCTGCTATAGTAATTGCGCGCAGCAAGGTTATTGGGCCGCCAAGGCCCTCGCGGGTCGTTGTCCTGATTTCTGTACGCCCTGTTTTGTTTATCGGTACGCGGCATGGGGTTGGGGATCCAGGCATCCCCATTACGAGCGTAAACCAGAATATGGTCGTGGTCTTCGGAGAAATGCCTTGCGCTTGACTTTGGCGCGTAATTCTTTCGCCAAACCACATTAGTTATGAAGTTTTTCCGCCCGAACACTTCGTCCATTATGACCTTAAGGTAGTGCGCCTCGTTGTCGTCAATTGACACCCATATAGAACCATCCTCTGCATACTTCATTTGAAATAAAGTTGCCATCCCTTCTTCGAGAACTGTTGCATTTCCACGTGTCACTGGTGATAGAATATGAACACATTCATGGGCGATTTGCCATGTTTGTTTTACCTGATTAACTCTTGCACAGGTACTGAGTAGTATTCCAATCGCCTTTTCCGTCTCCCATAAATAAGTGTGGGGATATTCACCGGAATATTGAACCCCTACAAATTTCCAAATATTCCCGTGCAAGGCAGTCACATAGCACATTTGTAGGACAGCACACTCACCAGTTCTAAGCCGTCCACCCGCCCGAAATTCTGTAAACAGAGTAACCTCCGTTGGATTGCGAACGCTGTGCAAATCAAGTGTGCTCGAAGCTACAGCAACTTTGACCGCCTTCCTCTGGTTAGGCATATTTTGTTCTCGTCGTTTGTCGCGTACCTAAAAAGCCCCGCTCCAACGAGGGAGACGGGGCTTGTACCGACTCTGAGCTTCAGGGCGCAGTCGGCGCGGCCCGGACGATCTGTCCGGCGCGGCTATCGGCTATTTCTCCTCCTTCAACGGTGACCCGTCCATTGACAATTACGCAGTCGATGCCCTGCGGATAGCGGTAGGGATCGGCAAAGTCAGCGCACTCGCCGATGGCTTCAGGGTCAAAGACCACGAGGTCGGCCCAATAGCCTTCGCGCAACAGGCCACGTGCGCGCAAGCGGAAGCGGCCTGCGGGGTGACCAGTGAGCTTGTGGATGGCCTCTTCCCAGCGCAGTGCGCCTTGCTCGCGGACGAAGCGGCGCAAGAAGTAGGGGAACGCCCCATAGGAGCGGGGGTGGTGCTTGCCCTCGGCCAAGGTGCCTTCGGGCACCAGCGAGAAGCCATCGGAGATCACGCCGCCAGTGGAGTGCCGGGCGATGTTGAGGAAATCCTCTTCAGACACGTCCTCGGCCAGCATCCACGGCCGCGCACACTCTTCGACGAGGATGTCGCAAACCGCGTCGTGAGGAGTTTGACTGCGCCGCCGGCCAATCTCGGCGAAGCTCAAACCGACTAGGGAGGCGTTTTGCTCGGCACTGCCCAGCCAAATTTTGTCCCATTGCCCATCCCGCGCCAAGTTGCGCTTGCGGCTGCCGCCGCTCTCGGCCCCGTATTGCGCGGTGTCCTGTTCGATCTTGGCGCGGGTCTCTGGGTCTTGCAGCCTCCTCAGCAGGGCCTCGTCGCCGCCGGCCAAGGCCCAAGGGGGCAACAATGATTTGAGGGTGGTGCTGCCAACTGTATAGGGAATGGCGTCGCAGCTAATGTCGCAGCCCTCGCGGCGCTTCTCGTCGATGGCCGCAAGCAGGTCGCGGGTCGCGCCAATCATCGGCGCACCGGGCTGCATGTGCGAGACGTGGGCGGCCACCGAGGCTTGCTCGCCGACGGCCATGACCTCGCCGACAGCTTGGGCAATCGACTCGGTCTGGTTGCGGATGTGCGAGGTGTAGATGCCGCCGTATTCAGCGACGACCTTCCCCAGCTCGACCAGTTCTTCCAGCGCCGCATACGGGCCGGGCGCGTACGCCAAGCCCGACGACAGCCCCATCGCGCCGTCTTCCATCGCGCGGGCGACGAGCGCCTTCATCTGCTCCATTTCAGCCCCAGTCGGCAGGCGGTCGTCGTAACCCATAGCGGCGACGCGCACGTTGCCGTGGCCTACTAAGGTCGCAGTATTCGTGCCCAATCCATTGGCTTCGAGCCGCTGGAAATAGTCGCCAAAATGAGTCCAATCGCACTCCAAACCACGGGTCATGGCCGGGTCGAGCGGACCGTAGTACGGCTCGTAGTCGCGGGTGGGCGCGGCCGAGACGCCACAGTTGCCCATGACTTGGGTCGTGATGCCCTGCGTTAGGGAACTGAGCGCACGGCCGTCGAGGGCAATGGTCAAGTCCGAATGCGTGTGGATGTCGATAAAGCCGGGGCAGGTGATGCGGCCCTCGGCGTCGATAGTGCGACTCGCTTCGGCGACAGCAAGGTTGCCGATAGCCGCGATGCGGCCCTGCTCAACGGCGATGTCGCTGCGGAAAGCCGGCTGGCCGCTGCCGTCGAGGAGTTGGGCGTTGCGGATTAACAAATCGTACATGGTTTTTCCTCGGTAGTTGATGGAGTTTGGCATTGAATGAGGGTAGTATAGGCGGGCTAGTGGCTTTGCTCAAGACGGTTGACCCTCCCAACGTGCGTTAATACGTTTTGGCGACCACCGCCGAAAGGAGAAGCTCTTGACGCGCCCCGCTTTCTCGCTAATCCTCGCTTTGGTCTGCGCTGCTTGTAGCGGCGAAGCTAGCCTGCAACACGTGCCGCGCGAGCGCACCTTGATCACCGACTGCGTCGATCAAGGCACGTGCAGCGGCCAGTTCCAAGACTACGACGCCTTTAATCCCTACCTGCCCGGCAAGGTCTCGCGCACGGGGTACAACTTCCTCTACGAGCCGCTCTACTTTTACAACGCCTATCGCGACGAAATCATCCCTTGGATCGCCACGGGGCACGAGTACAACGAAGACTACACCGAAGTCACCATAAAAATTCGGCCCGGAGTCGAGTGGAGCGACGGGCAGCCGTGGACAGCGCACGACGTGGTCTTTACGATCAACATGCTCCGCGACCATGCGCCGGAACTCACCTTTGCGGTCGATATGCAGACTTGGGTTAAAACGGCCGTAGCCAGCGACAGCCTAACGGCTCACATTGCATTGACGGCCCCCAATCCGCGCTTCGTCTTCACGTATTTCACCCACAACTTCGACAATGGCGTGCCGATTGTGCCCCGGCACATCTGGGAGGGCCACGACCCAAAGACCTTTGCCAATTTCGATTTGGTGCGGGGCTGGCCCGTAGTAAGCGGCCCGTACCGCCTAGCGCACTCGGCCCCAGAGCAGCGGATCTGGGATCGGCGCACAGGCTGGTGGGCCGCCAAAATCGGCTTCCGCCAGCCGCCGCAAGTGGAACGGCTGATCTACCTGCCCTACATGGAAGAGGCCAAACAGGTCCAGAACCTCGCGACCAATGCCATGGACCTGTGCGCCGACATGCTGCCGCCCAACATCCGCACTGTTCTAGAGCAAAACCCCAATGCGACGACTTGGAGTGGCCAAGAGCCGCCCTATGGCTATCTCGACTGGTGGCCTATTTCGCTGGGCTTCAACGCCCAAGAGCCTCCCTACAACGAGCCAGCCTTCCGCTGGGCCGTAAACCACGCCATCAACCGCGAGCAGCTAGTGGAGGTCGGCTGGCAGGGAGCGGGGCGACCAACCTTGTTGCCGTTCCCCGACTTCCCGCGGCTCAGGCACTACACGACCCAAGCCCAAGACTTGCTGGAACAACATCCAGTGGGGCTGTTCGATCCGGCCCGCAGCGCGGCCCTGATGCAGGAGTCTGGGTGGCAGCGGAACGCCGAAGGCATCTGGACGCGGGACGGGGTGCAGGCCAAAATGCTGCTCGACATCAGCCAGACCTTCCAAGACATCGCACCGATCTTGGTCGAGCAGTTGCAGCGGGCGGGCTTTGCGGCCCACATGCGAATGACCTCAGACAACTACACGCGGATGACCACCGGCGCGGCCAAAGCCTATATCTTTGGCAACGGCGGCTCGGTGCGCGATCCGTATTTTACGCTGCGCCTCTACCACAGTCGCTTCGCCCAGCCCACGGGCACGGCGACGCCGACCTTCTGGCGCTGGAAAAACCCCGAGTATGACGCACTCGTCGATCAAATGGGCCAAACCGCACCCGACGACCCGCGCTTGGTGGGCCTGTTCAGAGAGGCGCTGGCGATTTGGCTGCGTGCGCTGCCAGCCGTACCCTTGTTGCAATTTTACCACCGCTTGCCGCACAACCAAACCTATTGGCGCAACTGGCCATCGGCGGACAATCCGTATATCAATACAGCCTACTGGCACCGAACGTGGCTTTTAGTATTGTTGAACCTGCAACCAACGCGCGGTTAAGCAACAATCGGCGCGTCTGGTATCATCTCCCTCTAAACCGATACGAGGTCTAACATGAAACGCAGCATTTGCACATTGCTCAGTGCGTGGCTGATCAGCGGCTGCGGCGATAGCCCTTCCGACCAACAGCCATCGGATGCGGCCGGCCAACGCGGGGATGCCGAACAACCGGCGCTTGTAGAGGTTCCACGCAACCGCACCTTGATCATGGATTGCGCCGAAAGCGGCACCTGTGCCGGGCAGATCCAAGACTACAATTCGTTCAACCCCTATCTGCCAGAAACCACTTCGCGCACGGGGTACAATTTCGTTTTTGAGCCGCTGTATTTTTACAATGCCTTCAAGGGCCAGCTAATTCCCTGGATCGCCACAGATCACCATTTCAACGACGACTATACCGAAGTGGAAATCACCATTCGCCCGGGGGTCCAGTGGAGCGACGGCAAGCCGTGGACAGTGCATGACTTGGTTTTTACGATCAACATGCTCAAAGACAACGCCCCTTTGTTATCCTATTCGACCGACATGGAAAACTGGGTCCAAGAGGCCGTGGCCGTCGATAGCCTGACGGCGCGCATCGCGCTGACGGCCCCCAACCCGCGCTTTGTCTTTTCGTATTTCACCCACAACTTCGGCAATGGGGTGCCGATCGTGCCCAAGCACGTGTGGGAAGGGCAGTCGCCAGACACCTTTACCAACTTCGATCCGCAAAAGGGCTGGCCCGTGTTTTCCGGGCCTTACAAGCTGGCGCTATCCACGCCTCAGCAGCGCATCTGGGACTTGCGGCCGGATTGGTGGGCCGCGACCGCCGGCTTCCAATCCCTGCCCAAAGTCGAGCGCATCATCTACCTGCCTTACATGGAGGAATCCAAGCGCGTCCAGAACCTAATCACCAATCACATGGATACCTGCCTAGACCTGCGGCCGCCCAACATCCAGACCGTACTCGACCGCAACCCCCAAGTGACGACGTGGACCGGGCGGGCAACGCCGTATGGCTACGTGGATTTTTGGCCCATTTCGCTGGGCTTTAACAACCTAGAGGCTCCCTTCTCAGACGTGAACGTGCGCCGCGCTATCAACTACGCCATCAACCGCGATCAGCTCGTGGAGATCGGCTGGCAAGGCGCGGGCACCTCGACGCTCCTGCCCTTTCCCGCGTATCCGGCGCTCCGACCGTACTTCAGCGAGGTCGAAGATCTGCTAGAGCAATACGAGATCGGGGTCTTTGACCTAGCCAAGAGCACCGCGCTGATGAAGAAAATGGGTTGGCAGCGGCCCGAAGGCGGCTATTGGACTAAGGATGGCGAGCCGTTTAAGATGGTCATCGACATCTCGCCGATTTTCCAAGACATCACGCCGGTCTTAGTCGCCCAGCTAGAGCAAGCGGGTTTTGACGCGGACTTCCGCAACACCCCAGACACCTATACCCGCATGGCGCACGGCACGGCCCGCTCCTTTATCAACGGGCACGGCGGCAGCGTGCGCGATCCGTATTTTACGCTGCGCCTCTACCACAGCCGCTTCGTGCAGCCAACCGGCACGCCCGCCGAGTACTTCTGGCGCTGGCAGAACGAGGAATATGATCGGATCGTCGATCAAATGGCGGCCATCTCGCCGCGCGATCCACAGCTAGTGCAATTGTATCGCCAAGCCATGGAAATCTGGCTCGCCGAGTTGCCGTCGATTCCGATCTTGCAGTGGTATCACCGCATCCCCCACAACCAAACCTACTGGCGCAACTGGCCCTCGGAACACAGCCCGTACATCAACAGCGCCTATTGGCACCGGGTGTGGCTGTTGGTGTTGCTCAATCTGCAGCCGGTACAGGGATAGTTGCACTAGCAGGCGCGGCAGCATGTGGTGTTTTTAGATCAGACGATCTCCACACCCCAGAAGCCCAACATCGGCAAAAAGCGTTCCATATCGGCCGGCACGGTCGCCGGGGCCTTGCCGTAGCCGCCCCTTGCAAGGGCCGCTTTAAGACCAGCCGCCTACGCCCAAAAAGTGCCGCATATCTCCTCGCGGCGACCACTCTCCAGCCGGGTTGTCCGCGGTCCGCAACCGCGTCTCCAGCCGATAAAGCCCGCCCGCCGGTATGTGTTCCAAAGCACCCTTCCAAGTACCATTTTCCTCGGTCGGCACAGCCTGCCAGTTCCCGCACCCGTCCTGCTGCACAATCTGCCAATCCGCCGGCCCCTGCTCGATGATTACACCAGTCTGCTCTTCCATATTTATTCCTCGTTTCGGCAGGGGAGCGGATCGAAACTAAATCAAATCGTCCACTGTGAGGTTGAGCGTCGTCGCGATGCGCTTCATTGCTTTGATCGATCCGGGCTTCTTCCCGTGCTCAATATCGGACAAATAAGAGGCCGCGATATTGGCGGCAGCGGCCAGTTCACTGGCCTTCATGCCGCGATACTCGCGCCACGCCCGGACCGGATGTTCTCCGTCGGCGATGCGCTTGGCGAGTTCGAGAGGCACGAGTTCCTGATCCGGGTCATCGAGAACGTGCTGGATGATAGCGGCATCCATAGCGTCTTCGTCAACGGCGGTGCGCAGTGCATCGTATTCGGCGCGAGGGACGATAGCATATTCCTCGCCGGCCAAGACGACGATCTGAGGGGCACTGGTCATCGGTAGGCTTCTCCACGTGGCAGGATGGCAGCGATGGTAATGGTTTCAGCTTCCAAATCTAGGACGTATAGCACCCGCCAATCGCCGACTCGGAGCCGAAATCCCGCGCTTCCCTTCAGCGCGGTAACGTTGTTGTTCGCGGCGAAGGGATCGGCGGCCAGTTGCTCAATCTTGCTGATAATTGTTCTCTCCACATTGTTTGGCATCGCACGGAGCCGCCGCCTTGCCTCCTTGGCAATCATCACCGTGAACATGGACAAACATATCCATCAGATAACAAAGTGTCAATATATTCGCTATCAGCGATGATATTCAAGCTTCACCATCTCCTTGCGTAGGTGTTTGCGAGCTGAGCGCAGCCGGTTGTTGACCGTCGCCGCGGACAAGCCCAAAAACGAGGCGATTTCTTGGTGCGAATAGGCCGAAATGTAAAACAGCATCGTCGCCATCCGCTCTTGGTCG
This sequence comes from Candidatus Latescibacterota bacterium, assembly GCA_965200315.1. GTDB lineage: Bacteria > Latescibacterota > UBA2968 > UBA8231 > UBA8231. The sequence continues at coordinate 4,317,831 of OZ241362.1, read as the reverse complement.
GGCAGCCGCCCAATCGCACCCAAGACCTTGGCCTTCTCGTCGTGCGACTCAAGTTCCTCCCCCGGATCACTGGTCGCCATCGGCCATACCTCCTCTATCTCGCGTCCCACCACCGGATGCCGTCGGCGCAAAAAGCGGCTACAGCGCATAAAGACAATCCGCTTGAACCACCCCGGAAAGGCCGCCGGTTCCCGCAAGCGCGGCAATTCAGTCCAGGCCCCGACAAAGGCCTCCTGCGCCGCGTCTTCAGCCAAGTGGAAATCGCCCAACGATGCAGACGCGTAGCCCACCGCCATGTCTTGGAAGCGGCGGACTATGCCGTCGTAGGCTACGCGGTCGCCGGTCTGGGCGCGGATGACGAGAGATGAAAGATCGGTATCGCTCATAAGGTATTTACCCATAAGCACCGCCTGCATCGCGGGTCTAGTAAATTTTTTGGGAAATATGCTGGATTCGCTTGTCTACAACTTGAAATATTCTTATTTTGAATAAAATTTATAAAATAAGTCTTGATACGAATATCTAGGATCGTATATTACGTAGCGTTTGAGGAACGAGTAGTAAGTGAGAGGCTGAATCCCAAACGACTAACTCCTAAATGAAAAAAGGAGAAGATGCTCAATGACGGATATCACTTATTCCCGCCATGCCGAGACACGCCTGCAGCAGCGGGGCATTCGCGAAAGGGATATTTCACTCATTATCGCGTTGGGAATGCAGGTCGACGACGAGACTTGGTTTATGCTCAACCGGGATGTCGCCCGCGAGATCGCTATCCGCAAGCGGGAGATACAAGTGCTGGAACGCCTTGCGAACCACAAGGTCGTGGTGCGCGGCGAGCACATCATCACCGCCTATCCCTCACGGCTGGCGGATCAGAAACGCACACTACGCCTCGGACGGCAGAAGGGGTTGGCGAAACGATAACTTAACTTAACAACTCGATCGCGGAAAACATCACAGGAATCATAAAGGAGGTTTCTGATGTCTGCCAAGGACTTAGCGGCACTTAGAAAAGAAGCAAAATTGACCCAAGCTGATCTAGCTCAAAGCATTAATAGTACCCAGGCCCAAATATCCAAATACGAGGCCGACGGAGAAATTCCTAGTAATCTGTTGAGAGCGTGGGCGAGAGCCATAGGATGCACAATTGACGAGCTTGTTCCACCCCCGTCAGAGTCAGAAGAAACGATCTTTGACTTCGATAGCAGTCTATATGGGTCTCTCACAGAAGACCTAAATCTACTGGTGCAGTACATTGACCAATTTCCCCACCTTGAAGGGCTGTCGGATGAATCAGTTAGCCCAACTGTTGAGCAGTTCCGCGACCGTGTTATTGCTCTAAAAGAAAAGCCATGGGTAGTACTCACCGGGCACTTTGATGCGGGGAAGTCCCATCTCTGCAATTTCTACCTAGAAGTGGATCAACTTCCCACTGGTTACCGTCCAGTAACAAGGTACCCAACATTTGTTCGTCATACCTCTGACCAGCCCAAATGGTTTAAGGAAGATCTGTGGCTCATGGGACCTGATTTTGATCCTGAGAGATGGAACGAGGAAGAGTACTGTACCGATAATCGCGTCTTGGCCGGGAGTTGGGATACGCTACGCACAAAAGGCCACCTAAGAGGTGAAAAGGATAACAGTGAGGAAGGAGTCGTCTTGGCTTTTATCAAAGCTCCATTGCTCCACTCGTGCGTCTTAGTAGATTTGCCTGGATACGACGACGCGATGACAAATGCCTCTGTTATTGATCGGCTAAGCCGTCGTGCAGATGTTTTATTGTATCTTTGTCCTGCTCAAGGATTTATCGATGGTGGAGACCTCGCACGTCTTAGCTATTTATTACGCAGCATCCCACCTTATGGAGCAATTGATGAGAACTTTCCCATTCTCGGCAATCTTTTCATCATCGCTTCGCACGCCCATTCAGGTATAAAAACATCCCAGCTTGAGGATGAGATATTAAAGGGGGGAAGTGAGGCACTCTATAACCACCTTGAAGGCAATCTCTTTAAAAAATTAAGCAGTCACGGACGGCTAATATCGAGTAAGGATGTTGACGCTCGTTTTTTCAGCTTTTACCAAGAAAATCCCATAAGGCGAAAAAAGCTGGAAAAGGAACTAAAAGACTTGCTGAAGCAAAAAATGCCGTCTATTAAGAGGATTCTTGCAGAAAAAGAAATCCTCAAATTTAAGGAGGAGGGAACAGCCATTTACGCGCAGGCAATCAGCGGATATGAGAAAATTCTGAGAGATAAGCAAGAAGCAAGAAGCTACTATAAACGACTGGAAATGGGGGAACCTAAAAGAAAGAAGAACCATAATAAAGAGGTGACGCGAATAAAAAAGAAAATTACCGCATTCAAGGAAGAAGATCTGAAAAATATACGAGCAGTTTTTCAACAAGAAACGAAGGTCGAAGAACTGGAGGCGATGATAAAACGACGCTATCAAAATAAGAAAGACGCTCAGAAGTATGCCTCTGCTTATGTCCTTGAAGAAATTCAATATAAGACGGCGGGTCGTCGGGAGAAATTAGTAAATGAGACTAGCGATATCATTAAGAAATTTGTAGAAAGCTACGATGAGCAAATGAGAAAGTTCGACAATGCGAATATAGAAGAAGAATTTTCCACACCATTTGATACAAAGGGGGCATTTATCGGGGGATTAGCGGGGCTTAGTACCCTTGGTGCCCTTGGTGTTTGGGCGGCTACCTTGGGCAACCTTGGTGGATATGTGATCGTCGCAAAGGGAGTTGGTGCTCTATCTGCTATAGGAATCTCTACGGGCGGTACGGCTAGTGCCGCTGCACTTGTCTCGGCACTGGGAGGACCAATTATCTTGGCACTCGGGGTAGCCGTTGCGGTGGGAGTGTTTATTAAAATGCTTTTTGGAGACAGTTGGCAACTACGTTTGGCCAAAAAAATCAAAGGCTTGTTTGATGAGAAGAACGTACTTTCAAGTATTGAGAAGAGTTCCGAATCCTTCTGGAAGGAAACTCTGACTGCTTTCAATAATGGCGCAGATAACCTTGATAAGCAGCACAAGAAGTATATCAAGGAGCTTAAAGATGCTTTTGAAGGCAGCCAAGAAGACCTCCAGGTACTTAAAAAGAGAGTGGAACGCTACGAGGAGATCAAAAATTTTTTCGCCACTATTCCTTGGCGGTTTTGAACTTGAAATAGAACTGTGTAAGAAAGGACCGCTATGGCTATTCTAGCCGATCGCATCACGGTAAATCCCAAGCAATGTGGGGGACGTCCTTGTATTCGGGGGATGCGGATTCGCGTCACGGATGTACTGGATTTGCTCGCCGCCGACTTGACTACTAAACAGATTTTGGCCGAGCATCCCGACCTTGAATCTGAGGATATTCGCGCCTGTCTGCGCTTTGCCAGTGAACGGCTGAATCATCCAGTTCTCGCTGCATGATCCTTTGGCTCGACGCTCCTATCTCCACCATTGATCACTATAATCCAAATCGTCGCCAGTGCTGCGCTGGGGGCACTCATCGGTTTTGGCACCAATTGGATGGCCATCAAGTCCCTGTTCCGTCCGCTGCGACCGCGCTGGTACAGCCTAGGCTGGCAAGGGGTTATTCCGCGCAATAAGGAGAAACTAGCCAGCAATATCTCCAAGGTTGTGGGGACCGATTTGTTGGCCAGAGACTACTTGTTAGAGCAGCTACAGAACGCGACTCTTCAGAAGAGTTTGCATTGCTGGGTTGCCGCTCAGATAAATCGGTTGTTAAGTACCAGCTTGGCCTCTGGCTTTGCCCAACTGCCACCGGACTGGCGCGGCGCTGGCCTAGACAAAGCAACGCGCCGGCTGCTCGAATGGATCGCCGACTGGAGCGAAAGCAAGGCCGGACTGGAGTCGAAGCGGTGGCTTTTAGACGCCCTCGAAGCGCGCTTGGGCGCACTGCAAGTCGGACAGGTGCTATCGGCAAAGCAGCTCGACGAATTCATCGACATGGCCAGCGGCGTACTGGCCAAGCGGGAAACGCGAGAGCACTTGACTCGCATCCTGCAGGAGCGGTTGGAGGGCTATCTCGGATCGGATACGCCGCTAGAGAAAATCGTCCCGGCGGAATTGCGCGACGTATTACATGACCGTTTGCAGCGCGAAATCCCGGAAATCCTCGTGCGCATAGCCCGCTGGCTGAGAGACCCGGAAAATGTAGAGTCTCTAGTCGAGCGAATTTTGAAAGCTCTTGAAGCGTACTCCGGCCAAGCGAATTGGCTCAAGAGCCTGATTGCCAGCTTGGGATTACACTTTTTTCGGGAAGAGATTACCCAAGCATTGCGCCAGCGCATTCCCCAGTTGGCCCGAGAGTTTTTGCACAGCGAGGAAGTGCGCGAGAAGTTCGCTAACCAGCTAATCGACAGCGTCAACGACTTGTTGCGCAAGCCGGTGGCAGAAGTGGTGGGAGAGCATCGCCATGTTTTGGCCCAGCGCGTCGGCTCTATTGCCGCGACTTGGATTTCGAGCACCGAGGCCCAAGACGCACTAGGGAGCTTTTTGCGCCATCAGTACCACCAGCACCACAAGCGTCAACTCGACGAGATGCTCCCAAAGAAGGTGAAGCGCACCATGCGCCAGCGCCTGTCAAAGGCTTTGCAACTGCCCAGCGACAAAATTGAACCTTGGAGTGTACAGTTGAGCACTTTCTTGCGGGAACGCCTACAGCACAGTCGCACACCGTTGCGGGAGTGGACCGGCCTGAGACGCGATGACGAGAAAGCACTAGTGCAGTGGGCGCAGGACAAAGCGACAAAAATCATGGAGACGCAAGTACCCGCACTGATTGAACGATTCGACATTCAAAGCATGGTGTACGCCAACATTATGAAGTTCGATCTGTTGCGAGTGGAGCAACTGATCAAAAGTATCATCAGCGACCAACTGCGCTATATCAATTTGCTGGGGGCGGTACTGGGGGGATTGGTTGGTGTGCTCTTGCCGTTTCTCAATGCCTTTATCGCCAGCTTACATTGATCGGCTGCTGCGTCCTAAAGGCCGAGCATCCCGACCTTGACTCTGAGCCCGACTTTATCCAAAGATGTAGCAGGAGGCCGGTATGGTCCGTACTGTTGATGGTATCCAAGCATCGACCGCCTAGAAGGAACCGATGCGCCCTCTGCCCAACAAGATAATAAAGATTTTGTCGCCGTTTGCCCCTGTTTTTTCTCGCCGCGTTTGGCCACAGGATCAGCTACTGTTGGTTGGGCCCCTGTTAGAACCGGGTAAACGCACGGTCCGTGCGGTGTTGGCGGTGTTGGGCTTGAGTCAGCAGCCGACCTTTCAGACCTATCACCGGGTACTCAACCGCTATGTGTGGTCGCCTTTAGCCGCTAGCCATGACCCTTTGGCTCGAAATGCACCGTCGGAGATAGGGCGGCGCATTATCAGTAGTCTGTATATTAGCTTTACATTATAAAGCTGGGTCTTGATACTTTGGCGGTAGCCAAGGGGAGTTGGCTCGCGTTCCAAGCACAAAACGGAAAGGAAGGCGTCGTGAGAGAGGTTTACCTCGACTACAACGGCTCAACCCCACTTGACCCTCGTGTCGCTGAGGTCATGGTACCAGCCCTTACTGAGAGAGTCGGGAATGCAGCCTCTATGCACCGCTTTGGCCGCCGCCAAGCCGCCGCAGTTGATGAAGCACGTGAGCACATCGCGGCCATGGTCGGCGGCCACCCATCGAATGTGGTGTTCACGTCGGGTGCAACCGAAGCTAACAATCTGGCACTACGAGGGGCGGTGGAAGACGCGCCAACCGACCGGTCGAGAATCGCGATCTCCGCAGTCGAGCATGCTTCAGTCTGTCAGACCGCACGGTGGCTCAGAGATCAGAAATTGGCAAATCTGGATATTATACCCGTGACTAACGGAGGATTCGTCGATCCTCATGCAATGGAAGCTCTTGTCGGCACTGACATGCTGCTAGTGTCAGTAATGGCGGCAAACAGCGAGACCGGTGTGCTGAACCCGTTAGAGGAGATTTCCGAGCAGGTGCATGCAGCCGGCGCATTGTTCCACTGTGACGCCACGCAGTTGGTGGGCCGGCTGCTATTCGACATCGATCAGGTTGGGGCCGATTTCGTGTCGATAAGTAGCCACAAGATCTGTGGCCCGACCGGTGTCGGGGCTCTCGTCGGAACCCGCCATAGCCTGAAACGATTGCGCCCGATCATCCACGGCGGCGGGCACGAACGAGGGCTGCGGTCGGGTTCGTTGAATGTCGCTGGCATCCTCGGGTTCGGGGCTGCCGCCGACATCGCTACTAAGGAACGCATCCTTGAGTCAGCACGGGTCGCGACGCTCCGCGAGCACCTGATCTCTGCCTTGAAATCGGGACTCTCCGGCGTTTACGACATCGGAGACACCACCCGAAGACTCCCGAATACGGCCAATGTTCGCTTCGAGAGTGCCGATGCGGAGGCGGTCATAACCAACATGGACCCTGTTGCGGTGTCGATGGGTAGCGCTTGCAACTTCGGCTCGATCGAACCCTCTGAGGTTCTCCTCGCCATGGGTATCCCACGTGATGCAGCGTTCGAGTCGATTAGGTTCAGCTTGGGCCGTTTCACCACACAGGAGGACATTGAGCTCGCTGTAGAGAGAACTATAGCAGCCGTTGAGTACGTTCGAGCTATGACCAAGGAAAAGGAAGGGGTATAGATGCGCATAGTCGAAGCGGCCGAGCCGATCTTTGCTCGGCATGAGACGTTCCACCCCCGATACGGATGGTTTCGGAAGGCATATACCTTCGTAGCCGAAGCCCCTCGCATCTTCATCCAAGAGGACGCCCCGGTACAGATTGGGGTTGGCAAGAATATGGTCCGAGCGATTCGCTTTTGGGGACTCGCGTCCAAGCTGATCGAAGTGGATCCACAGTTTCCCAACCGCCGGACTCCCGATCTGGTCCCGACTATCTTGGGCGAGACCCTCTTCGGAGACTCTGGATGGGATCGGTATATGGAGGACCCGGGGACTCTATGGCTGCTGCATTGGTTGTTGTTGGCGCCTCCCTCCCGGCTGCCGGTGTGGTGGCTCGCCTTCAACGAATTTCACGCCGTTGAGTTCACTGACGACGACCTCGAGATGGTGATCACCACGCAACTCGAAGCCATTGCCGAGTGGCCTAAGCCTCATCCGTCCTCCGTCAGGAAGGACATCAGCGTTCTGTTGCGCACCTATGCACCGGCGGAAAGGTCGGGGAGTAGTGGGATTGACGACCTCTTGGATTGTCCTCTCCGGGAACTGAATCTGATTGGACGCTCGTCCGCAGCGGGTCAATACCGGTTCACACTGGGGGCGAAGCCTACTCTGCCATCGGCCATATTGACCTACTCTGTATTAGACTATATCACCCGTACCAACACCGGGGGGAACACGATCATGCTCAGTCGCCTTGCTTATGAGTTAGGTGCCCCCGGAAAGGCTTTCAAACTTACCGAAGGTGAAATTCTCGCAGCCATCGAACCGACCATTGATGAAACAGACGCGCTCAGGCTAGTTAGCACTACAGGAGCATCCCAGCTTTCATGGTCAAGAGATCCCAGCGAGGTCGCCACCGAAGTCCTCAACCATTACTACGGATTTCCGACATCCGACATTCGAGTCGATCATAAGAGTAAAAGGCCGACAGCAGCACCGTTGGTGGGGAGTCAGTGATGGCCGTCCTTGCAGACTATTTCTCCGTCCGCGGCCGCTTCGCTCGCTCAGCAAACCTCGAACGTGACGTCAATCGATTCGAGCCGCTCAACGGATACATCGTTACGATGCGCACTCTTGATGTGGTGGAGCGCATAACCGCGACTGCTGTGACGGGACCATCAGGAGGAGCATGGTCACTGATTGGACCCTACGGCTCGGGTAAATCGTCGCTCGCTTTGTTGCTCGACGCCGCCCTAGGTCCAGCCACGCCGACACGAGCGGTCGCTTGGGATCTTATTGACGAGGTTTCTTCGACGGTGGGCGCGTTGGTCCGACAGACTCACCAACGCCACCAGACCCAAGACATGGGATTCTATCGTGGTCTAGTTACCGCGAACCGTGAACCACTCAGCCACACCGTACTCCGGGCACTCCACGCGGCTGTACTCCGTAGCTACGGCAAAATTCCTCCCACCAGCAGGTTCCAAGCGGCCAAGACACTGAGAGGGGCTCTTGAAGATGCAGCGACAGATGATCCCCGCCGCACCGGGCCGTCCCCGGCTGCGATAGTCGAGATCGCTCGGTGCTTGGCAGAGGATGCGCCGCTGCTACTAGTCATTGATGAGTTTGGCAAGAACCTCGAAGCGATCCGGGGTGGCAACGACGCCGATCCCTATCTGTTACAACAGATCGCGGAGGCGGGCCAAGGCTCAGGATTACCCATCTTCATGCTGACTTTGCAGCATCTGTCATTTGAGGACTATCTAACAGGGACCGACGGTCCGCAGCACCGTGAATGGGCCAAGGTGCAAGGCCGCTTTGAGAACATCTCTTATGTCGAATCGGCCAACCAAGCACGATCCCTAATTGGGACTGTGTTTGAGGTTGGCGACGATAAACTGCGGGACCGGATTGCTCATTGGGCTCAAGGCCACGCCAAGACGATGCGTTCACTTGGTATCGTGGACCTTGCAGACCCAGAGGTCATAACTGCTTGCTACCCACTGCACCCCATAGCTGCGATGGTATTACCCGAGCTATGCAACCGGTATGGACAGCACGAACGGACGTTGTTCTCATTCCTAACTAGCTCTGATCCGGCGAGCGCAGCGTCCTTCCTTGCAACCACTAAGCTACCGGGCCGCGGCTCCCTTCCTTCTTTGGGCCTTGAGGCTATCTTCGACTATTTTGTCGATAGAGGTGCATTAGCAGTCCTATCTGCCGGCCAGTCGAGTCGATGGACTGAGATCGCCACCCGAATCCGCGACATTCACGGTCTCTCAAAACGACAGGTGCGACTAGTCAAGTCCATCGCCCTACTCAATCTAGTGGCGACGACTGGAACGATTCGAGCATCGCGTCAAATACTCGCCCTCATCGATCCTGACGTGAATGACGATCTGGTTGACCTTGAGAAAGCCGGTGTTATCACCTATCGGGACTTTGCCGACGAGTACCGGGTCTGGCAAGGAACCGATGTCGACATCCGCCATCTCCTTGACGCGGCCCATGAACGAGGGCAAAGGCAACCACTCGTCGAGATCCTAGCGGCCATGGAGCAGCCTCCACCCGTAGTAGCGGCGCGACACAGTGCAGAACACGACGTACTCCGAGTATTTGCTAGGCGCTATGCCGGCGGTAGTGAGCATGTCGAACCACTCGACGCATTCTCCCCGTATGATGGCGAGGTTCTGCTCGTTATCAGCTCAGACCGGACAGTACCGAGCTTGGTTCAGTCAGCGGCTACAGTCAAACCGGTTGTGGCCGCAATTCCGAACGAAGTGACCGAACTCGACCGGGCCGCTCGGGAAGTTGCGGCCGTCACCGCCGTTCTGGAGCATCCGGTCGTCGAAACTGATTGGGTAGCCCGCCGTGAGTTGGGAGAGCGGCTAGCGCAGGCGCGAGTCGCACTTGAACACGCCATTAGCACCACGTTCAGCACTGACTCATGTCGATGGATCTTGCTCGACGCCTCCGGTGAAACCCCACTGCCCACCGGTCGGGGTAGCACCGCGCTGTCAGCGGCGGCCGATCTTGCGTACCCATCCACGCCGACGATTTGCAATGAAATGCTCAACCGTACCAATCCCACCACCCAAGGTTCCAAAGCCCGGCGTCTCTTGCTCGAGGCCATGATCGAGCGTGGTACCAGTCCGGGACTCGGGTTTGATGGCTATGGGCCGGAAGTGGCCATGTATCGGGCGTTCTTGGAACGGACCGGGCTCCACGCCCGCGATGTCCGAAACGACACCATGGTTTTTCGCAGGCCTACCGATCACTCTCTACAGCCGGCTTGGGAAATCCTCAACGACGAATTCAAACGAGCCAAAATCCGCCGCATCAACCTCCGCGATGTCTATGCCGCACTGCTCTCACCTCCGGTCGGAATGAAGGCCGCAGTCATCCCGGTATTTGGCACGGCGGCACTGCTTGCTTTCAGAGACGAGATTGCCATTTATGAGCACGGTACCTTCAAGCCGCTTCTTACTCCCGACTTGTCGGAACGAATGGTTCGCAACCCTAGTCACTTCGACATCAAGCACTTCGCCAACACCACTGGTGCCCGTCGGCAAGTCATCGATGCTATTGCCGCACACCTCGGAGTGAGGCCGGGGTTCCGCAAGCACCGGGTCACAAATGTCCTATCCATTGTCGGTCATCTAGTTTCTCAGATGAGGACTCTCGACAACTATACTCTACTTACCAGCAACCTCACGTCCACCACGCTGAAAGCGCGGGATACCCTTATAGCTGCGGTAGAACCAGACGAACTGCTCTTCGATAGCCTGCCGAAGGCCCTCGGATTTCAGCCCATCCCTGCCGACAAGAAAACCTATGAGAAGGCCGACGCTTACGCAGGGAAAATCGGTGCTGTACTAAACGAACTCGCCGGATGTTACGATCAACTCCTCAACGATCTCTTCGACTTTCTCCTTGAGACAAGTGCAGAGACTAATCGCCTAGCAATCACTGGCCAAGCTGCTGCCCTTGAGAACGAAGTCCTTAATCCTACGGTTCGGGCGTTCGTCCTCACCTTGGCCAACAACGGCGTGGATACCGACACTGACTGGATCGAGGCCATCGCCACAGTGGTGGCCAAGAAGGCACCGGCGGAGTGGACAGACGACGATCTGCTACGATTCCGCCATGAGCTTCCGCAGCAGATTGCCGCGTTTCAGCGCCTCGTCGCCCTCCACGCGGACCACCGGGCTGATGGCGGTGGCCCGTTCAACGCGTTCCGCGTGACTATCACCCGCCCAGACGGCTACGAACATGTCGGCTTGGTCGATATTGACCAGAATCAACGCCAATATGCCGACGAAGCCCTCGATAGCGTCCTTAAAGAACTGACCCAGAGCATTGGCTCACCGCATCGCGCTCATAAGGCATTGCTTGCCCTTCTCAGCGAACGGCTGCTGTCCGAACTGACCGGTAGCGACGATAGAGAGGGAGTCAATTTAATCGAAAGGAAAGCACAGCATGGCTGAAATCATCCGCCACATCTGCGGCATCTCAGGCGGCAAAGACTCCAGTGCACTCGCCATCTACCTTCGGGACAAGGTGCCCGAGATGGAGTACTTTTTCTGCGACACCGGTGCCGAGCTTCCCGAAACCTATGAGTACCTCACCCGTCTTGAAGTGATCCTCGGCAAGTCGATTGCCCGTCTCAACGCTCAACGTGGCTTTGACCACTGGTTTGAGGTGTTCCGTGGGACGCTGCCCTCTCCTCAGATGCGATGGTGCACCAAGAACATGAAGATTAAGCCGATCGAGGAATGGATCGGTGACGCTCCGGCACTTTCCTACGTTGCGATTCGCGCTGATGAGTCGAACCGCAAGGGATACATCTCCACCAAGCCTAATATCCAAACCCGATTTCCGTTCATCGAAGATGGAATTGACCACGATGGCGTGATGAGGATTCTCGCGGATGCCGGCGTAGGCCTCCCAGCGTACTATGAGTGGAGAACAAGGTCAGGCTGCTACTTCTGCTTCTATCAACGCAAGGCGGAATGGATCGGGTTGGCCGAACGCCACCCTGAGTTATTCGAGCGAGCGGTCGCCATTGAAAGGAAGGTGCTGCAGGACGCTGGCATTGACGGTGACGCCGATTTCGGAAATCAAGCTATGCGTGGTCGCCAGTACACATGGTCAGGAAGGGAAACCCTCCCAGAGCTTCGGTCCCGCCGAGACGAGATTCTCAAACGCCACGAGGCAGCGGTGTCCCGCGCCAGTAAGACCCGGGCAAACATCCCGCTGATCGAAGCACTCTCCGAAGCCCTCGACGAGGATGACGACACCACGCCCTGCACGGTGTGTGCTCTGTAGTGCGGGAAGACCCGAGGAAATGAACCGCCAGAGATTGATAAGTTCAACGCCGGAAAAGACTTAATGGCCTCACCTGCGGATATTGTAGCATCTCAGGACGAATACAAAAAGCACATTTGGTCTATTTGCCTTTGGCCAAAACAATGGAAAACTTGTAACGTACGCTTAAAATGGCACAACGTCGTACTAAATGACAATAGCAAGTCCAAGGTGCCTCATACTACCGGAGTTTATTCCTTAGTGATCCAACCTAGGATTGCGGGGCACTTAGGTTGCTCTTATCTCATGTACGTCGGCCAAGCGAAGAACCTCCATAAGCGCTTTGGTGACTATTTGACCAGAGAACGGGTCAGACGTCCCAAAGTCGTACGGCTCCTCGAAATGTATGGTGGCTTCATAATGTTTTTTTATTCTAAGGTCGATAAAGAAATACTTGACAATATAGAGGAGGAATTGATCAATGCTTTCGTTCCTCCTTGTAATACAAGATTCACCGGAGAAGTGCAACGTGCACAAGGAGCGTTCTGATGGTTGATATTCATGAGCGACTTTTCCTACCCGCCCTTCGGGCAACAATGGGCGATTGGGTGTATTATATATCCTTCATGAGCATGGAGGATATTGCAACTCGTGTTAGCGTTGTTGACGATATCCATTCAAGCGAATCTTTGAAGGAGTGGTTGCAGAGGGGCCTCACAGACAATTCCGTGAAAATCACTAATTACTTACTTGGCCAAGAACAGAGACTATTCAACGCGATTGTGGTCGGAACCTATGGAGGTCATCCTAATTGGCACGAGATATCCGTGAAGGGGCGAAATTTTGCCGCGGTACCGGAGAAAATTGAAGGGACTATAGGTCTCCTAGAACTTAGCGGCGATGAGACTCTGTTCGCAATTGATGGACAACATCGTGTGAAAGGCATCATGGGGGCTATCGGTAAGAACAATGCTCTAAAGAATGAAAAAGTATGTACGATCTTCATCCAAGGAGTTATCGCAAGTAGGCGCGGCCATGATCCAGATGGTTTTCAGCGCACGAGGCGTCTTTTTTCGACCCTAAATCGCTACGCTAAACCCGTTCGTAAACGTGACATTATTGCACTTGATGAAGACGACATCATCGCAATCATTACGCGAAGGCTATTGGAAGAACACCCTCTCCTCGTGGACAAAGTGGATATGGGCATGTCAAAATCTATAAGTCCCACTGATCGGACGAATCTGACGACTATCGTCACAGTGTATGACGTCGTGGACATAGTGCTAAGCAACGGTCAGCGAGGCTGGAGAGACTATAAACGTTGGCGACCGCCGGAGTCAAAGGTCGAGATATTTTATCAAACGGCAAGCAAGTTTTGGGACGCTCTATGCAACAATTTTATTCCGCTCAAGGAACTTCTTGACAGTTCTCCGGCAGACAACGTTGCTGGTGAGTACAGGAGTTCTAATGGTGGAAATTTGCTGTTTCGACCTGTCGGACTGATGTTAATTGGACGCGTCGTCGCCGATTTGCGTTCAAGTGCGGACATGAGTCTCGCGGAGGCGATCGAGGCGGTTGGACATACTCCGACCAACCTTGCTGAGGCCCCTTGGATGGGGTTGCTTTGGGATAATACGAACAAACGTATGTTGACGACAAAGGAGAATCAGAAAGTTGCTCGCCAATTACTTTTCAACGCACTCGGAGGCGATCTAACTCGGGCTCCATTCAAGACATCCAGAAAAAATGTAAGAAAAGAACTAGCAGGACTACTGAATCGGGAACTCCAGAATGTCAGTCTTCCCCACTACTTTGCGGATTCAAGTACTCAACCCATGTCGGATGATGATCATCCTTGAGATCAACGATGTTTGATGGCCCCGGTTTGACTTTCGCTCGATTCCTAGAATTGCTGTCGGATCAGGACATCCGGCGGTTCTTAGACTCCAATGTCCTTTCGGTCCTGGATGCGATCTTTGGTGGAAGCATTGCCGGTGACGATCTGCGGCGGGTCGCTCGAACACTTGTCGATTTCGACATATTGATCGGAGAGGCGAAGGGACGGAGGCTTGTCCTGAGCTTGGTCCCCGAACAGAAGCGACCCGAGTTGGAAAGCCGCGTCGGGCGAAGCATTCACCCCACTGACGCAGGCGATTGGACCGAGGCGGAAGTGCGACTGCTGCGTGATTTCTTCGGCCTAGTAGAAGAACGGATCGTGCCACCGGCGGGGCCACCAACGGCTACGATCACCCCTGCATACAGCTTGTTCGAGCATCAGAGGAAGGCTGTTCGGAAGTTGACACCGTTATTGTCCTGCGATGAACGCCGAGCGGTTCTTCACTTACCTACTGGGGTGGGCAAAACTCGCACGGCTATGCACGTGGTGGCGGATTCGTTACGTACCCATGAGCCCTCGGTCGTTGTCTGGCTTGCATCAGGAAAAGAACTGCTTGAGCAAGCGGTGGTGGCGTTTAAGGAGGCTTGGAAACATCTAGGCACAAGACCGCTACAGATTGGAACCATGTGGGGCAACAGAATGCCGGAACTCGATAGCTTCTCCGACGGATTCCTCGCCGTCGGGCTGGCAAAAGGCTGGTCTGTAATCTCACGAACTGACCCGGATTGGGCGGTGCGACTCTCCCCACGGGTCCGGCTAGTGGTCTTTGATGAAGCTCACCAGAGCATTGCTAGAACCTACAGGCAGATCACAAACGATCTCACCCTCGATTTCCGATGCGCCCTTTTGGGACTTACTGCCACACCAGGGCGAACATGGGATGATATTGACAAAGACGGTGAGCTCGCCGACTTCTTTTCCAGAAACAAGATCACACTCGAGGTCCCCGGTGATAACCCGATTGAGTATCTCACAGACAACGGCTTTCTTGCCCGACCTACCTTCCAAACGCTTTTTTCCAAACCGGGCCTCAGTATCAATGATAGCGAGTTGAATCGCATCTCAGGGGCTTTGGACATCCCTGAAGAGATCGTATCCACCTTGTCGATGAGTGAACAGTATGTGACGGCAGTACTTGGCGCGATTGAGGAACTGCTTGGCGCAGGTCATCAGCGTGTGCTCGTCTTCGCCGCCACAGTCGCACATGCGCGAGTCCTGACGGCGATTCTCGTCGCTCGCGACATCCGAAGCAAGGCGGTGACCGGTTTGACGCCGGGGCGCGAGAGGGACCACGCCATCCGTACCTTCAAGTCGGATGACGAGATCCCGATGGTCCTCGTCAATTTCGGTGTGTTGACTACTGGTTTTGATGCACCCAAGGCAAGTGCGGTAGTCATTGCTCGTCCGACAAAGTCCCTAGTGCTATACAGCCAGATGGTCGGGCGTGCGATCCGCGGTCCAAAGGCAGGTGGCACGGACGCCTGCGAAATCGTAACCGTCGTTGATTCAAGCCTGCCGGGATTCGGTGACGTCGCGGCAGCATTTCTGAATTGGGAGGACGTATGGCAGTGACTGAATTCGATGGACAACTGGAGTTCTCAATCGTTGATACCAGAATGACGGTCGAGGCAATGCGCGACAGCGGGTACAAGTCCACCACACATGCGCTTGCAGAGCTTATCGACAATTCGATAGAGAGTGGAGCGACAACAATCGAGATATTTGGAGTAAGTCGGCAAGATAGCCACACCGGAAGATTTACCCTCAAGGAATTGGCTGTCCTCGACAACGGCGAGGGCATGGACCAAAACACGCTCCGAGGAAGCCTCCGTTACGGTCATGGGACTCGCCAACAGAGACGGGGAATCGGCCGTTTTGGCCTTGGACTTCCTAATTCATCGATGTCGCAGGCAAGACAGGTAGATGTCTGGTCATGGCAATCAGGAGCCACGAATGCCTTCCACGCGAAGCTTTCCATCGACGATGTGGAGCGCGGTGCCCGTGAAATCCGTGAACCCAAGTTGCAACCCATCCCAAAAGTTTACCTCGAGGCGAGCCGCACTTTAGGCGATTCCGGCACTTTAGTAGTATGGAGCGAGCTCGACCGAGTTGAATGGAAGCAGGCATCGACGACTTTCAAGCACACCGAGACCCTCCTTGGACGGATATACCGGCGTTTTCTCGCGAAGCCATCGGAGAGACTGTGTCCGGATGATCCAAGAACTGAAGACATTGGACCCCGGCGAACCATCACATGTATACCCATTCAAGAAAACGAAGGTACGAGTGAGGTACAGAAGGATGGTATCATCGAAGTAAGGCCGAATGATCCCCTCTATCTTATGACCGGTACTTCATGCCCTGAACAATTCGGAGTCGGTCCAATGTTCAAGGAACTCGATGCAAGCCCTTTCCCAGTGCCCGTGAGCTATAAAGATCAGCAGTATCAGGTTTACGTCCGAGCGAGCTACGCTCGTGCCCATGTCCGCGACTCTTCCGACCCTGAAGCCAATTGGCCTGAAGAGTTTATTGGAAGAGATGCCGGGCACGCACCGTGGGGGAAGCATGCCGATCATAATATGGGTGTCTCGCTGGTACGAGCGCATCGCGAGATCGAGATCGACCGATCATGGGTAAATGGTAACGATCCGACCGAACGTTGGTGGACGGTAGAAGTCGACTTTCCGACGGCACTCGATGAAGTATTCGGCGTTACCAACAATAAACAGGGCACGGTGACTTTCCAGCGGCTTGCACAGTATGACTGGAGACGTGAAGCACTACCCGGTGAAGAGTCGAGCGGTGATGTTCGCCGTCGGATGAAGGAGGATGGTGATCATCGTGTAGATCTTTTGGAACTTCACAAACAGATCAGAAATGTTATTACTGCAATGCGGTCTCGCGTTAAGGAGAAGATCCAGCCCCGAGGTCCGCGTCATGTTCCCAACGAAGACCAGAAAGCTGATGCAAAGGCAACGGCCGCAATAAAACGTCGTATTGTGGAGGGGCATCAAGGAGAGTCCGATCGAGCCGGTGAATCAGGGACCGAAGAGGAACACAAGGAGACGCAAGTCGAATCTCTAGTCGAGACGCATCGTCTCGATCAGAGCGATGCGCTTCAACGAGTGGCCGAAACAATCGAGGCGGGGAATCGAGTGCGTTGGATCCAATCGGCGCAAGAAAGTGCGGCATTCTTTTATGTTGAATCACTGCCCAACGTAATTCAAGTCGCGCTCAACACGAACCATCCCGTGTACTCACACCTTTACGACATCATGCACCCCGATGTTGATAAATTGACCGAAGATGAAGTTCGGGAACGTCTTGAGAAAGCCGCCGCGGCCTTCCGTATTCTCATTTACTCGTGGGCTCGTTATGAGGAAGAACAGACCGACCTCGCTCGGCGCAAGGTCCGCGATGCGCGTGTGGAATGGGGAAAGTACGCGGAGGAGTTCTTCGATGAAGACGATGGCTCAATCGCTCCCACGGATCTGGTGTAGGGAATCATGGCGGCAGCTAATGACACCCAAGGCGGACGGATTCGTGCCCTTTTCGAGGGTGTCGTAGGTGAAGTTTCAGTCGTCGCACCGTTCATTAAGGTCGATGCACTACGGTCATTGCTCGATGTAATTCCCACGGACGCACATCTGCATTGTGTCACGCGATGGCTCCCCCAAGAAGTTGCAGCGGGCGTATCCGATCCGGAAATCTTGGACATGCTTGAGAAACGCGGCAACTTCACCATTTCCCTCGTTGACAGGCTACATGCTAAGCTCTATATCGCCGGCGAACGATGTCTCGCTGGCTCGGCCAACGTGACTCTTGCCGGACTAGGGGAAGGAGGCGGCAGGAATATCGAGGTTCTCGTTGAGACGACCATCGACGATCCTGGAATTGCTGCGACGCTTAAGGAAATCTCTCAAGCGAAACGCCCAGCAACAAGGCTCATGGCGCAAGCCGCTCGTCGCTTGGCTGACAGTCTTTCTACCTCAACGGCATCAACGGTTGATTTTGAGGCTCCTTGGTTTCCGATCAGTCGACGACCCGAATACGCATATCAGTTCTACACACAACCCCCGAGCGAATACGTAAAAGCTGCCGACCGCATTCTGCTGACTGACTTGGCGAGTTCCAATCTCCAGCCGGGTCTCAAGGAAGATGAATTCCGAACTGCGGTCCGTTCCCTGATCGCGGCCATACCAATCGCTGAAGCCCTTCTCGACGCGACCGAAGACACGACACTCACCCGCTCCGATGCCCACTCTTATCTTGAGACAATCTCCGGAGACGATTTTTCCACTAACGACCTATGGCTCGCATTCGTCAACTGGATGGCGTACTTCTTCGACGACCGGGTGATAAAACAAGAGATAACCGAGACCGCACTCCGATGTGCCCAGCCTCTAGACGGCACAAGCTGACAAGACGCAGGCGAGCCTCCTGTCGGCACTCAATCCAACTCCCCAGCCGCCCGCTGCTGCGCTCCATAAGCTTCAAGCTCAGCCCGCTCTTGTGGCGTGATCATCTCGCGCTCCGACAAGCCAGCGGCCACTCGTGCGAAAAGATCGACACTCCGCAAACCCATGAGCGTGGTATGCACGGCGTCGTGACTGAGCACGTAGCGATAGAACTGTTCAGGAGCGGGCGCGCCGGGGCCTGTTAGCAACCGCTCGTTGCGCGAGGCGTTCATGATCACCACACCCGTATTGGCGGCCTGTGCGGCGGGAAAAACCGTTTCCTCCGGCTCCTTCATCGCACAATTGTACCAGCAAAGGACGGTATCAAAATGCCCGGTGCGGACCGCCTGTTCAACTTGCACCCAATCGTGTCCGGTGACGCCAATAAAGCGCACCAAGCCTTCTTCGCGGGCTTGTTGAGCGGCTTCTAATGCTCCGCCAGGGCCGAGTGCTTGGTTGCGTTCTTCTTCGGTGTTCAAATGGTGGAGTTGGAAAATGTCGAGGTAGTCTGTCTTGAGCGTGCGTAAAGAGGTTTGCAGCTCTTGGCGCGTCCCTTCGGCGTCGCGCCGCACGGACTTGCTAGCTACGATGAGATCGTGACGCCGGCCCTCAATCGCTTGGCCGATCACCTTTTCGTCTTCACCGCCGCGATAGCTGCGGGCCGTATCGACATAGTTGACGCCACAATCGAGCGCCGCCTTGTAGCCATCGACCGACTCGCAATACGTGCCGCCGATGCCAAATCGGGTAACCTCGAGATGGGTGCGGCCTAACATGGTCCGGGGAAGCTCGCGGCTCATGGGATTACTCCTCAGAGAAAGATGTGAACGGAATCAACTCCACAGCGCCCTCAGCCGAGGCAACAGAATCTCCGCGTCGCGGTCGAAGATGTGCCCTTCCCAAACCCGATTCTCCTCGGGCGTTGAGCGGTCGTAGGAAGCTCGCATCAGATCGGGCAGATCGAGGGTGTGGAAGCGCGTCTTAAAAAAGCCATCGTCCGAGAGCACAACGCTGCGATATCCCAAGGGGAAGCCGATCAAACAGGCCGTATCGACCACCAGATAGTCGCGGTAGGCGGTGATGCGGTTGATGTGGCGGTGGCCGGTGAAGGCGGCTACGATAGCCGGGCTTTCGTCGAGCGTCTTGACCAAGCGAGGCGCACCTTCCACCACGCCGCGGTCCCAAGCGAAATCCGGCAGAATCCAAGTGTGCAGAACGAGCAGCAAAGCGCAGCCATCGGCTAGGGCTTGGGCAGCGGCCGTGCGCAGAGCCTCGTCGAGCGCGTCGGTCCAGACGCCAGACCCTTTCTCAAATACATCGCAGTCGTGGAAGACATTGGCCAGTGCCAAGCGCAGGCGCGGGGCGGCATCGACGACGATCAGGGGGTCGGGATAGGGGAAGCGAGCGGCAAAACCGTCGAAGGACCCGCTCTGGGCATCGCAGTCGTGGTTGCCAGGGATTGAGTAGAAAGGAGCTTCAAGCCGCGCAAAGGCCGCAGCCGCCTCGTCAATCGAACGCAAATAGGTCTCGGTGGGCAGGTCAAAGGACGACCCGCCGCAGAGGAAGTCGCCGCCGTGGACGACAAAGTCGAATGCCGGCGCGTTGAGGGCCGGGGGTATCGCGCCGAGCACCTCCGCGCTGCGAGTGAGCATCTTGGGTGCGCCGTAGTCTTCCGGGGCGTCGGGGTAGTGGTGGGTGTCGGTGAGGAAGGCGAAGCGGATGGGCATGGAGACGGCTCCTTCTATGCGGTGCGCTGTTGCGCTAGGTGGCGACGCGGTGGTATTCTCCAGTTGCAAGCTAAAAAACTCGCAACAATGTCACAAATTTACCGCTGGCAGCCAACCGCAGAGGCGATTAGCAAATGCCCTACATAGACATCATTCCCCTAAAGCGGGCCTCCGGCCTGCTCAAAAAGCAGTACGAAGCCGCCCTCGCTCGGGCCGGGCGAGTATGGGGCATTGTCTCCATCATGAGCCTCAACCCCCGGGCCCTGAAGGTCTCTATGGATTTTTATAAGACCCTTATGTATGGCCCCTCGCCCCTGAGCCGCGGCCAACGCGAAATGCTGGCCGTGGTCGTTTCGGCCACGAATCATTGCGCGTACTGAATACGCGCCCACGCCCACGACCTCCGGGCTGAGGTCGCTCGCGATTTTGCCGTTGAAGAAGGGCTTCCGGCCGACCAGCTAGTGCATCAGTTGGCTGTGGACTGGCGTCGGGCTGATCTGCCCCCGGCCGACCGCGCTCTGTGCGCCTTGGCCGAAAAACTGACCCAGCGGCCCGAGGACTCAACCGCTGCGGACATTGACCCATTGCGCCAGCACGGCTTTGACGACCGCGGCATCCACGACGCCGTCCAGATCATCGGCTATTTCAACTACATCAACCGCGTGGCAGCGGCCTTGGGCGTCGAACCTGAATCCTTTATCCGCCCCTGGGAAAAATCCGCGACCGCCCCCGACTAGTGCAGAAAATGGCTTCGGTTAAACTAGTACTCGTTATTTGGTATTCATGCCCCAAATCGTCGTTGAAAACCTAGTCAAAACCTACCGCATTGCCGAGCGTCGCCCCGGCCTTTGGGGAGCCTTCCGGGGCATTGTGCAGCGCTCGCACCGCACGATTCGGGCGTTGGACGGCATCTCTTTCTCGCTAAAGACTGGCGAACTAGTCGGCTACATTGGCCCCAATGGTGCCGGCAAATCCACCACAGTCAAAATCCTCTCCGGCATCGTCGTCCCGGATTCGGGCCGCTGCGAGGTCCAAGGCCGCGTCCCGTGGCAGGACCGCATTGGCCACGTCCGCCGCATTGGCGTGGTCTTTGGCCAGCGCACCCAATTGTGGTGGGATCTGCCGGCCATTGAATCCTTCGATCTGCTGCGCGCCATCTACAAAGTCCCCACCGATGCCTACCACCGCCGCCGCGACGCGCTCATCGCCATGTTGGAACTTTCTTCCTTCCTCGACGTGCCCGTGCGCCAGCTCAGCTTGGGCCAGCGCATGCGCTGCGATCTGGTGGCGGCCCTGCTGCACGGCCCGGGCTTGCTCTTTCTGGACGAGCCGACCATCGGTCTCGACGCGGTTGCCAAACTGGCGATGCGCGATTTTATCAAAGAACTCAACCGCCGAGAGGGCACCACCGTCATCCTCACCACCCACGACATGGACGATATCGAAGCCCTGTGCAATCGGGTCATGGTCATCGGCGACGGCACCATCCTCTCCGACGGCAGCCTCGCCGATCTGCGCACCCGCGTCTCGTCCGAGCGCCGCCTCATCGTCGATTTGGTCGATGCCACAGCCACCATCAACGACGAAGCGGCTCGCGTGGTGCAGCGCGACGGCCCCCGAGTGCATCTCAGCTTTGCGCCCGAACGCATTTCAGCCGCAGCCCTCATCAGCCGCATCACGGCCCGCCACGAGGTGCGCGACCTCTTTGTGGAAAACCCGCCCATTGAGGAAGTCATCGCCCAACTCTACCGGGACCGCCCTTGATGCGGCCCTACCTGTCCGTCCTCAGCGCCCGCATCCGCATGTTGCTGCAGTACCGGGCCGCCGCGCTAGCCGGCATGAGTACGCAGCTATTTTGGGGACTCATTCGGGTGATGATCTTTGAAGCGTTTTACCGCACTGCGACCCAAGCGCAGCCCATGACTTACGCCGAAGTGGTCAATTACGTCTGGCTCGGTCAGGCCCTGTTCGCCCTCTTGCCTTGGAATCCCGACGCCGACATACGCACCATGGTGCGCACTGGCACAGTGGCCTACGAGTTGGTGCGCCCGGTCGATTTGTACGCCTTTTGGTATAGCCGCGCCCTAGCCAACCGCATCGCTCCCACCCTGCTGCGCTCGGGGCCGTTGTTCTGCCTCGCCTTCCTCTTCTTCGGCCTGCAAGCTCCCGCGTCTCCGGCTGCGGCCGGGGCTTGGGCTTTGGCCATGGTAGGCGCAGTCCTACTGGGCGGCGCCCTGTCCAACTTGGTCAACATCTCCTTGTTGTGGACCATCGCCGGAGAGGGGTCCATGCAAATACTGGCGGTGTGCATCTACGTGTTTTCGGGCATGGTGGTCCCCTTGCCGCTGTTTCCCGACGCGTTCCAACCCATACTCGACTTCATGCCGTTCCGCGGCTTGGCCGACACCCCGTTCCGCCTCTACATGGGGCACATTCCCGCGTCGCAAGTCTGGTCGGTGGTGGGGCATCAGCTCGCGTGGACGCTAGTGCTGGTGAGCTTGGGCCGCTTCCTCCTCTATCGCGGCACTCGCCGCTTGGTCGTCCAAGGAGGCTGAAGCTGTGCTCGACGGGCTGCGCCTGTACGGCCGCTATATCGGCATTTCCTTCCGCAGCCAAATGCAGTACCGGGCCTCTTTTGTCATGCTGTCTGTGGGCCACGGCGCAATGACCGGCTTGGAATTCTTGGGCATCTGGGTGCTCTTCGACCGCTTCGCCGCGCTCGGCACCTGGAGTCTGCCCGAAGTGGCCTTTTTTTATGGCCTAATCAATATCGCCTTTGCCCTGTGCGACGCCTTCTCACGCGGCTTTGACTTGTTCGCCTCCACCGTCAAAAGCGGAGACTTCGACCGCCTGCTGCTGCGCCCCCGCAGCACGGCCTTGCAACTGGTCGGACAGGAACTCACCCTCAAGCGCATCGGCCGCCTCACCCAAGGTTTGGTCGTCCTGTTGTGGGCCGCACACGCTCTAGAGCTGTCCTGGACGCCGGACAAGATGCTCCTCGCCTTGCTCACCATTCTCGGCGGTGCTTGCCTGTTTTACGGCCTCATCGTCTTGCAGGCGACGCTGGCCTTTTGGACTACTGAGAGTTTGGAAATCGTCAATACCGTAACTTACGGCGGCGTGGAGACAGCGCAGTATCCGCTAGCAATTTACCGCGAGTGGTTCCGCCGCTTTTTTACGTACGTCATCCCCCTCGCCTGCGTCAGCTATTACCCAGCCTTGGGAATTTTAGAACGCCCCGACCCCTTGGGTTCAGGGCCGTTGTTTCAATGGCTGGCCCCAGGCGTGGGCTTGCTCTTTTTCGCAGTCTGTCTGCGCGTCTGGCAAGTGGGCGTACGGCACTACCGCTCTACAGGAAGCTGACTTGACGATCAGGTTGGCTGTAGTGCGAGGCATCTCATTTATCTTGATGCGGTCCGGCAGACCTTTACCTTTCTTCCTCGGAGTGCCACGCCATCAATAGGAGGAAAACCATTGAAAATCCGACCTGACCTCGTCCCAGCGACCGAGCGAGACCATCTCGAAGTCATTCAGCTCACAGATGAGTCGCTCTCCTCGTCGCATGTCTATATGGAAGCGCAGATCTTCACGCCCGATTCGCAGCGGCTGATCCTCCACCGCTCAGCGCACCCGCACGGCTCCGATCCCAAGGACCCCGAGCACCAGTTTCTGATTTGCAACCTCGAAGACCATTGCAGCCTGACGCCGATCACCACCGAGCTTGGAACGACGGGGCCGTCTATCTCACCAGATGGCGACTACTTGTACTACTTCGTCAATGAAACAGAGTTTGGGAGAGGCGGACGGCTGACGCTAAAGCGGGTCGGGCTAGATGGATCTGAACGAGAGATCGTCTACGTCCTCGATCACGCGATTCCAGAGACCAGTTTCAGGCTGAGCCGACCGTATCCGCTTTCGACGATTTCATCCGATGGCCGGCGCATCGCCATCTCGGGATTCCTCGGCGACAGCAACAGCGCAGGGGGGCCTTGGGGTCTGCTCGTCTTCGAGATCGAAGAGCCCTCCGTGCGATTGGTCCTTCGCGGTCCCACTTGGTGCAACATGCACCCTCAGTACACGCGTCAGACGGACCCCGTGGCTTCCCACGACATCATGATCCAAGAAAACCACGGGAATATCATTGGTGCCGATGGCCGGGTGAAAAAGCTCACCAGCGGGCTGGGCGCGGACATCCACCTAATCCGGGACGACGGCACTGATCTGCGCGACTTCCCTTGGGGCCGGGATGGGAACGAGTTTTGTCAGGGGCATCAGTGCTGGCAGGGGAAAAGCGACATGGCCATCACCAGCACCTCGGTGCGCGAGCCAGACGAAAGACAGCTCATCTCGGGCAGGGCGGTAGCGCACGTCGGCGATGAAGGCATCAACACGCCGGGCGGCTGGCGCAACGACCTGTCCCGCTCCTTTGACGGACCCGACTTCTGGCATTTCGCAACAGACCGAGACGGTACCCGTTTAATCACGGATGCCGGCCCGAAAGACGGGGGCGGCGCGGTCTGGCTGTTCGACCTTCCCAAAGAAGAGGACGGTGCGCTCGCGAATGCGCGGCAGATCGCAAACCCCGGATCGTCTTGGCAGAAGGACACCCACATCCATCCTTTCCTCTCGCCGGACGGAGGGTCGGGCTTCTTCAATTCCGATGAAAGCGGCGTGTTGCAGGCCTATATGGTGCGCGGCTGGTAGCCTGCCTATACAATCCTGTCCAATAAGACACTCAATGACTCAAATACGAGGTGTATTCTTCGATCTCTACGGCACGTTGTTGCGCTATGGCGATATGGAAGCTGCGGGAGAGAGTTGGTTCCGTGCCATCCGCCGCGAACTGATCGCTTATGGCCGGGCGTTTGATGACGAAACCTTGATCCGGGTGTGCGAGGAGTTCTTGCTCCAACCCGAGCCGCCGGTGCAGGACGACGGGCTGACAGTGTACGAGCGGCGCATCCGCGAGTTGGTGGGCAAGTTGGGCTTGGCGTTGGAAGTGGAGGAATTGCGGCGCATCAGCGCGGCGAGCGTGGCGGCGTGGCACGCACACACGCCGCTCGACCCGGAGGCCAAAAGCGTACTGGGCGAGCTGCAAGGCCGCTACAAGCTGGCACTGGTTTCCAACTTCGACCACCCGCCGCACGTCCATCGGCTGCTAGACGAGCTGGCGTTGCGCCCCTTTTTCGACGCAGTGGTCGTCTCCGGCGATGTCGGCGTCAAAAAGCCCGACCCGGCGATCTTTGCCCCGGCCCTAAAGCAGACCGGGTTGGCCACAGACGAAGCGCTCTTCGTCGGCGATTCACCAGAAGACGACGTAGCCGGGGCCAAGGCGGCCGGGCTGCGACCGGTGTTGATTCGGCGGTCGCTCGGCGCGGATGGCTCTTTGACGGAGGACGGAGTGCGAGTGGTGACCGGGTTGTGGGAAGTGGTTGGGTTGGTCGACTGAGGAAACAGCAGCGGTCTGAAAATAGGGCGGCCGAGGGGCCTCTCGCCCGCCCGGTGTCATTCCCGCGTAGGCGGGAATCCAGTTTTGTTAGAGCCTCTACAGAAAGGAAAACGCGATGGCAACGGACGGAACGGTTTTGCAAACGGGCGACCCAGCGGCGGTTGGCATGTCGGCCGCACAACTCGAGCGGGCCTTTGGCCTGCTCACGGCTGCTGTCGAAGCGGGCCAGATCAGCGCGGCCTCGCTGACGGTAGCGCGGCACGGCAAAGAGGTTTTCGCACGCGGCGCTGGCCAGCGCAAGCCCAACACCGGCCAGCCGGTCGATGCGGATTCGATCTTTCTCCTCGCGTCGATCACCAAGCCGGTCACCGCTTGTGCGCTGATGATCCTCGTCGACCGGGGGCTGATCTCGCTCGAAGACCCAGCCGCCGACTACCTGCCCGAGTTCACCGGCGGTGACCGGCCCGACATCAAGGTCCGCCACCTGCTGGCGCACATATCGGGTATGCCCGACATGCTGCCGGAAAACGTCAGCCTGCGGCGGGCACACGAGCCGGTAGAAGTCTTTGTCGAGCGGTCGCTCAAGACGCCTCTGCTCTACAAACCGGCGACCGATTTCCGCTACCAAAGCAAGGGCATCCTGCTGGCGGCCGCGATCGTCGAGCGCGTCAGCGGCCAGCGTCTGCGCGACTTTGAACGCGAGGAAATTTTCGCGCCGTTGGGCATGGAGCGCAGCGCGTTAGGCCTGGGCGACTGGGCGATTGAAGATACCGTGTGGTGCGGGACAGACACCGAAGAGGACGACGAATTGCGGAGTTGGGGGTGGAATTCCCCATACTGGCGCGACTTTGGGGCGCCGTGGGGCGGGATGCACAGCACCGGACGCGATCTGGCGATCCTCTTGCAAACCATGCTCAACCGCGGCGCATACGGCAGCCAGCGCATCTTCAGCCGGGCCGCGGTCGCGGCCATGACGCGGGACCAAAACGGCACGCTCAACGCGCCGTGGGGCCTTGGGTGGGGCGTGTGCGGGGCGCGGGTGTGGGCCTTTTGGGGCGATCTGGTGTCGCCGCACACCTTCGGCCACACCGGAGCGACCGGCACGGTGGCGTGGGCGGACGCAGAGCACCAGCTAAGCTGCGTGGTGCTGACCAACCAAATGGTCGCCAACGGGAGCTTGCTGCGGCGGGTTTCCAACGCAGTGTCCGCGGCCGTGGAAGAGTAGCGTCTAAATCCTGTCCATTTTCAAAAAATTAAAATTATAAATTTTATTATTGATTTTTTCAAATTATATCGCTACAGTTACATCTGAAATTAACTTTTTGGAGGTTTTGCCATCAAAGACTGGA
Organism: Candidatus Latescibacterota bacterium; assembly: GCA_965200315.1. GTDB lineage: Bacteria > Latescibacterota > UBA2968 > UBA8231 > UBA8231. The sequence continues at coordinate 4,290,973 of OZ241362.1, read as the reverse complement.
AGGAGTTGACTGATCTGACGAAGGGGGCGCGTATCGTGGTGGAGCGGGTTTCCCTGCCGGACAGTGCCGTCGCGATCGAGGGGCAATTTGAACCGCCTGTTCTGGCGCGTCTTTCCGCCGAGGACCAAGTATTCGTAATGGCCTTCGTCCAAGTTCACGGCTCAATCAAGGAAATGGAGCGCATCTTTGGCATCAGCTACCCCACGGTCAAAAACCGACTGGACGCCATTGCCGAGCAGCTACCGCTGGTCGAGACCATGACTCGCCCGCGCTCAAATCCCCAATCGGCGGCCGTGCTCGACAGCTTGGAATGCGGCGAGATCGATGTCGAAGAGGCGCTGCGGAGGCTCTCCTGATGCTGCCACCGATGTTCCTGAGAGTGCGAGTCCAAGATGACAAGCGCCGGATCCGGCTGTGGATTCCGCTCATCCTGCTATGGCCGCTCGTTATCGTCGTCGTGATGCTGGGGACGCCTGTTGCCATGCTGGTAGCGGCGCACTCGGGGCGGCGCGCTCGGGGCCGTTCCGTCCTGCTGGCTGGCCCCTTGCTTCTATACGTGCTCGCCTCGCTGCGCGGCCTGCGCTGCAACGTGGCCTCTGGCGAAGGCCGCGTGTTCATTTCAATCGACTAGGAGGATACAATGACTCAAGAGCGACGCAGAGTTCTCGATATGCTCTCGGCGGGAAAGGTCTCCGTAGAGGAGGCCGAGCGTCTCCTAGAGGCCCTGCAAGACCCCGACCGCGAGACCCGCAAGAGACGCATTACCAAGAGGCTCAAAATCAATGCGCCAAACCTCGAAGGGCTTGGCGAAGAAATCGAAGGGCTATCCGAGTGGTCAGAGAGCGACGAGGACGACAGGGCCTCCATGCGCGACGACACTTTTGCCGTGGGCGACAGCCCGCGCCTCGTGGTGCGCGGCTTCAACGGCCGCATCCGGGTCCGTGCCGGCGAATCCGGCTCGATTCGCGTGCGGGCGAGGCTAAAAAAACCTCGCGGAATCAAATACCGCGCCGCGCAGGAAGGCGATCTCATCACGGTCGAGGCCAAGCCGAACCGGCAATCCGAGGGCCCCCCGCACAGATTCTCTCGCCAGCACTCTGGAGCAAATATAGAAGTGATTGTGCCCGTCCCAACTAGCGTCGACTTGGCGACTAGCAACGGGCCGGTGGAGATCCGGGGAACGGAAAGCAGCGGGACGGTGCAGACCAAGAACGGGCCTATACGGGTCGAACAATTCAAGGGCGATCTGAACGCAACGACCAAGAACGCCCCCATCACGGTCAAGACGCTCTCTGGCTCGGCAGAGCTTTCTACCGCGAACAGCCGCGTGTCCCTTGAAGACGCACACGGCCGCTTCAATGCGCGGACGACCAATGGGCCGATAAAATTTCAGGGAAGCATTGAGCCCAGAAACGGCAACAGACTATCCACCATGAACGGCAACATTAAAATCGCTCTGGATGCCGAGCCGAGCCTCGAGCTAACGGCGACTACGCTCAACGGGCGAGTCCGCTGCGAAGTGCCGGGCTTTGTCGCGTCGGTCAACGAGCGCCACAAGCTAAAGGGAACGGTGGGCAACGGCGAGGCCGAATTGACCGCCGAAACCATAAACGGCTCCATTGCCATTCACTAGCCAAACGAGACAAACAGGAGGACTGCCATGAACGAAAACAGCAGACGCGTACTGGAGATGCTATCCGAAGGCAAGGTGTCCGTCGATGAGGCCGAGTGCCTGCTCTCTCTCGTCGACGAGGGGCCAGAGGCGACCGCAGTGGTGCAGTCGCTAGCGCCCCCACGCACGGGATCAGCCCGGTATCTGAGAGTTACCGTCGACTCGGACGAGGATGAGCACGTCGACGTCCGAGTGCCGCTGGCACTGATCAAGGCCGGCGTCAAGCTGCACACCCTGCTTCCAGCGCAGGCCGCGACCGGGATCAATGCGGCTCTGCAAGACAACGGCATTGACGTCGACATAGACAACCTGCGAACCCAAGACCTAGAGCAGCTAATAGATGCACTCAGCGAGATCGAGATCAACGTCCAAGACCGCGACGACAAGGTCCGAGTGTACTGTGAGTAACCTAAAGGAAATAGCATGTCCGAGACGCGCCTGAGCGAACAACAGCTCAATTATTTCAATACTTTTGGCTACCTGTATTTCCCCGGCCTAATGGCCGACTGCACCGACCGCATCATCGAGGAATTCGAGGCGGTGTGGGCCGCGCACGGCGGGGGGCACCAAGGCAAAGAACACGCCGGGCAGGCGCGCTCGTGTATTGTCCCCTTCCCCGACCAGAGTGAATACTTGAGCAGCTTACTCGACGATCCGCGCATCCACGACATTGCCGCCAGCATCTTGGGCGATGATTTCAACTACACCAGCGGCGACGGCAATTTCTACGTCGGCGATACGCGCTGGCATTCGGATGGGTACAGCGGCGAGCGCATCACCAGCATTAAGATCGCTTTTTACCTAGATCCCCTGACCCGGGACACGGGCGCAGTGCGCATCATTCCGGGCAGTCATCACTGCGGCGATGCCTATGCCGACGGCCTGCAAGAAGCCCTGCCCGACAGCGACGCAGCATGGGGAGTAGCGCCCAACCAAGTGCCGTGCCAAGTGGTGGAGACCCAGCCAGGCGACATCGTCGTATTTTGGCACAATACCAAGCACGCCGCTTTCGGCGGCTCGCAGCGGCGGCGCATGTACACCATGAATTTCTACGAACACGTGCCCGACGAGCGCCTAGAGGACTTCCAGAACGCGCTGGCCAACGAGGGGCGGTTCTGGATTGACCGCATCCACGGCGAGGCCATGTTGCGCACGGCCGGGCCAGAGCGCATGGTGCATTTGCAGCAGGTCATAGACAACGACTTCAAGATGGCGGAGGTGCATCAGCGCCACCGGCGGGAAAACGCCGAGCCGTCGCGGGGGTGATACACCCGGCCTGTCGCATGGATTGGGTTACAGCGCATTCGGAGCTTCGTTCCCCCACGGATACGACTCGACGCGGAGGGATCGATCTGCTGAGGGCAGCGCAACCCTAACCCCTTCCCGCTCCGAGGAAGAGCAGATGGCGAATCCGATTTCGGTTGCGCGTCGGGCCTCGGAGATGTCGCACGCAGTGCGGCCACCCTCTTTGACCGTGCGGATCAGGTCATTCACCATGTTCATGCCAGCCGGCCAGCCTTCCGCCTTTGGCGGCAAGGGAAATAACTCTTCAGAGTCGTCCCTCCAAATGCGGGCTGCGCTCGCGTCGGCGAATACCGAGAGCCGGCCGCCATCGCCCCCCACCTCAAAGGCGGGGCCTTTGGGTCCGTCGCCGGTTACATAGGCCACAGCGCCGTTGTCCATCCCGATCTGCGCCCGGCAGGGCGGATCGATCCGGCGACGCTCATCCGCGGGGTCGCCCGGATCGACAAAGCCGCTGACCCATGCAGGCTCCGGATCGCCCAGCAGCGCAAGCATGGCGTCGTACCAGTGACAGCCGTGATTGATTGTATTCGGGATGCCATATACCACCAGACTGGTCACCTCGCCGATTAGGCCGCCAGCGATGGCCGAGCTTAGTGCCCGATAGGCCGAGTCCCAGCGCCGGTCCAAGGCGAAGGCAAGGGGGGTCTCCTCACAGGCCGCGACGATGCGATCCATTTCGGCGAGGGGCGTGACCAGCGGTTTGTCACTCAGAATCCAGCGGACGCCAGCGGCCACCGCCCTTTCGATCTGGTCGGCGTGCATCGTCTGTCGAGTGGCGATGCAGACAATGTCGGGACCGACCTCTTTGAAAAGCTGCTCGTAGTCGTCAAAGGTCGGCACCTCTCCCCACACATCCCGCCAGCACTCGACGAATGCTGTGCGCTCCTGTTCGCCGTAATCGAAGACACCGACGACTTCCGAGTCGGGATGGGCACAGAAAGCAGAGGCGAAATTGTGGCTCGTCGGCTTGCGCAGAATCTGGCGGTGGCAGCCGGCGATAGCGACGCGAATCATGGCGCTCATACCTCCTTTTGGTCAGAAGCCGTAATCGGACTTCAGCACCGACTCGTCCCGCCACCTCGGACTGCTCCGCTCGGCCTGCCGGGTCCGCTTCGCCAAGCAGGAACAATTCTGGGCGAGTACCTCGAAGATGCGATTGGCGACGATCCGGTGGCCGAGGTCGTTTTGGTGTACGCCGTCGTAGTGGACCATCCAAGGTGCTTCACCGCTGGCGGCCAGCAGATCGACGTACAGACAGTCGAGTTCGGCCGCCACCTCGGCCGTGGCCGCATTGAAGTGCCTGAACAGGGGCAGCCCAGCGCGGCTCCAAGTCTTCCCCCCGACGGTGAAGTCGGTCATGAAGTAAGGCCCGAGCAACAGGATGAGCGGGTTCCCGCGTTGGCGTATGCGCCCCACGAGCAGGACAAGGTCTTCGCGGAACTGAGCCAATGGCGTACCGCCCCGGGCGTCGTTGAGGCCGTAGGAGATCGCGAGCAGGTCGGGGTCGTGGGCGAGGACGTGTTTGTCGAGGCGCTCGTCGGCAGCCGGCTTGCCGCTTTCCTCGTATGCTGGGCTGCGCCGGGCGATGAGGTTGGCGCCGATTCCAGCGTTGACGATCCGCATCGGCGCGGTCTGGAAGTCGTTGATGAGCGCACCGAGGAGAGGCACCCAGCAGCGATCGGGAGCGGTGCTCCAGCCGCCAGCAGTGGTACTCTCGCCGAGGGCGACCATACAGCGAAACTCCTCGGCGCACCAGTCCTTTTTCATCGTCACAGCAACTCCGGCCGGAACTCCACCGCATTGACGGCCTTTTTCCGGTCGCCATCGTCCTCCACCTCAAACTCGATGATCGCACCGCTCACCCGCAGATAGGCAAAATCCGCGTTGGACACCCCCTCGCCTCTCGCTGTTCGCAGGTCGGTAATATGCAGAAAGATATCCTCGCGCATGGTGTCCATCCCCAAGCCAGTCTGCGCGGTCAAGAACCCGTAGCCCTTCTCCTCGTTGACTGCGTGTAAGATGCCGCGCAGGCGCTGGGTTGGGCCGCGTTCAGCGAACAGAATGCCGGGCACTAGATACCCGGAAAAGTGGTAATCTACCTCTTGGCGCAGCTCGGTGCTGGTGTTCATAAAAGACAGCAGATCAACCCGCTTACCCCGGTTTTGCAGGGCGCGCACCAAGCGCACAAAATCGCCATCGCCGCTGCCCAACAGCACGTAGTCCAAGTTGGCCGACTGCAACAGGGCATCTATCGCCAGCTCTAGATCGGCGTCGGCCTTGACGATCGTCTCGCCGTCCGAACTGCGATAACGCCGCACTTCTTTAAGTATTAGGTGGTAGCCCTCGCGCCGCGCTCGATTGCGATACGTTTCCCTTTTTTGGCGGTACTCTGCGTCCATGTTTTCGCGTTCGCGGTCAACAGCCATATAGGCGTTGGCCCGCACCACAACCGCCTGCTGCGCCTCCACGAGGGCCTTGATCCGGCGAAAGCGGATGGCATAGCCGCCGCAGCGGTTGAGATTTTCCATATCGAGGAATATGCCTGCTTTTAGCACGTGTATCCTTTCAGTAGTAAGTAGGTAGAGGTAGAGGCCCCTAGACGTGAAAAATGTACAAGTCGCGCGAAGGCAGCGGTAACTCCACCCAAGCACCGCCTTGGCGATGGCTCTCGGCGACGGCAATGGTGGCTTCGGTGATGTGGTGCGTCACGTCGATGTGGCCGCGCGTGGGTTGGCCGGATTCGTGCGCCTCAACCAAATCCTCCAAGCAGCACTGCGTCGTACTGCGCGGCGTCACCGGATCGACAGATACCTCCTCCCACAAGGCGTTCCGTCCTTGCACGGTGCCGGGCTGGCGCAGCAAAACGTTGGCCCCATTGTTGCCCGAGCGAATCGCGCCCTCCGAGCCGATAACCTCGAATTCCCACGGGGCCGCTGGAATGGACCACGCCTCGACGCCGTTGGCAAAGCGCAGTTGATAGGTGGCCAAAGGATCAGACGGAATGTGATTGCCCTCGACTTGCAAGCCGCGCGGCAACAGCTCGCCGCGCACAGCTTCAATCGCCGGGTCGCCGATGAGATAGGACACCGTGTCGATCGAATGGATGTGCCCGTGCATCAGGCTGGAACTGGCGTAGTGAATCACGGCCCGCACCTCGCCGACCTGACCGGCGGCGACCGCGTCCTTGACCACCTCGTAGCGGTTGTCAAAGCGGCGCAGGACGCCCGTGTTGAAGAGCGCGTTGTTGCGCTTTACAGCATCGCGGATTTCGTCGGCGCGCTCCATTGAGCTGGCCATGGCCTTTTCGAGGTAGATCATCGGCACGCCCAGATCGGCCACCGCTACCGCTAGATCGGCGTGCGAGTCGCCGCGAAAACTCGCGTCCGGGGCCTCTCTGGCGGGCTTGGGCAAACAGGCCGCCGTGCAGATGGCTACGATGTCTGGCTCTTCGCGGCTGATCATGTCGCGGAAGTCCTCGTACACGGCCACGCCCCAGCGGCTTTGAAACGCATCGCGCTTATCCGGCAGTAGGTCCGCTCCGGCCACGAGCTCCAGCCGCTCGCTCGCCCTCGTTGCGGCTGCAACCGAATAAGGCAAGCGACCGTGCCCTTCGTCATCAATGGTGCTGCCCATGCGCCCGAGGCCGATGATAGCTACTGTGTGCTTCTTCATGGTAATTCTCCTTTCTATGCAGCTCCGATGGGAACGAGGGCGTCTCGCCCTTGAAAACCGCGTGTGGTTCGCCTTTCTATGCCGCAGACAACCTACTCATCCGACCCAAACTTCGCCAGAGCCTCCCCCCTGCTGTACGCACCGGGCGTCTTGACAGCCTGTTAAACTATCGACTCTTTTGCAGCCTACGACGCCCAAGCGATCCCCGGAGGGCCAAACCGGAGACAGCATGCCCCACCTAGACCCACGCAAATTCCAAGACCCCGACATCACCGCCGACGGAGAGGAACGCGCTCGCGTAGCGTTGACGCGGCTGGAGACCCTGTGGTTCAACACCGGCACGCTCTGCAATTTAGAGTGCGCCAACTGCTACATCGAATCGAGCCCGCGCAACGACCGCTTGGCGTACCTCACGGCGGCAGAAGTGGCGGCCTATCTCGACGAAATCGAGCGCGACCGGCTGGGCACGTGCGAGATCGGCTTCACTGGCGGCGAGCCTTTTATGAATCCCGAGATGCTCGACATGCTGGAGGATGTGCTGGGACGGGGCTTTGAGAGCTTGGTGCTGACCAACGCCATGCGGCCGATGATGAAGTGCGCCGACGGCCTGTTGCGGCTGCGCGAGGCGCACGGCGACCGGCTGGCGATCCGCGTCTCCATCGACCACTACGAGCCGGCTTTGCACGAGGTAGAGCGCGGCGAGCACTCTTGGGCACCGATGATCGAGGGCTTGCGCTGGCTTTCCGCATGCGGCTTCCACCTAACAGCCGCTAGCCGCATGCTCTGGGGCGGCGAAGAAAGCGCGTTGCGCGCTGGCTTCGCCCGTCTTTTTGCCGACCTCGGCGTGTGCATTGACGCAGCCGACCCCAGCCAGCTCGTGATCTTCCCGGAAATGAACTCCTCAGTCGATGTTCCCGAAATCACCACCGGCTGCTGGGACATTCTCGGCCAGTCGCCCGACGACATCATGTGCGCCTCGTCGCGCATGGTCGTCAAGCGCAAGGGCGCGGATTCTCCGGTCGTGCTCTCCTGTACCCTGCTGCCTTATGACGCGGCCTTTGAGATGGGCCGGACCTTGGCCGAAGCCTCGAGTCCGGTGGCGCTCAACCACCCGCACTGCGCCCAATTTTGCGTCCTCGGAGGCGCTAGCTGCTCGGCCTGACTAATCCAACAATTCGATCTGCCCTAACGCGCTCTGCGGCTGCACACACAACAACAAATCGCCGCGCCCGACCTGAATTTCGACCGGGTTATCCACCACTTCGTTGGAGATGCCGTCGCGCACACCCGGAATGAGGCTTTCGCTGGCTTGGAGCAGCGGGAAAACGCGGTGTGTTGGTGGTGGGTTTAGGGTGTCGGAGGGTGGCCGATGGTTCGGCTTGGCGACACGGGACGAGGAGGATGTACTATAGCAATCCTACATGACTTACAAGCATGGAACGTTCAGCGGCACCGTCTTCGCTGCGTTCCCTGCCCGCAAGCGAGACGCCCGCGCACCCCGTCATGCTTTTCATCTTATGAAGGACGTGGGATTGCTATAAGAGGCCCTAACAAAACTGGATGGCACGCCTAAAAGCCTGCGCCCGTGAAAACGGGTGGCGCGGTGAAGGTCTCTTATACGGGTGCGTACCCGTTGACCCACTCGGCCTCGCAGACGATCCGGTTTAGCCTTCCCTTGGTCTTCCTACCCGTGATAACGCAGTGCCCAGGACACCCGACGAGGGATCGCGAACTACTCCCAACCCCAACTCGCGTAATCTTCCCACTCTTACAGACGCTAGGTATTTTTCGGGTCCCTCATCCGCAACCGCAGCCGGGTTGGTCTCCGAAAACAGATACACGGAAACGAGTCCATCAGGGCCACCCTGCTTGAACGCTTGAGTCGAAGGCCGAAGCTTTTGGAGGTTTTGATCGTCAGTAACGAAATTCTCAGCGACGCGGCGGAGTACGATTTCATCGTCGCTAATGCTGGCGTCGTCGCATTCCATCGTTTACTCGGGCTGTGACTTCTAGCTTTCAAGCACTGCCCGCGCATACTCAGACAATGGACTAAAATCGCCGCTGATTCGCCCTTCGTACTCTTCGTCAGGACTCTTAAAGAAATACTCTATCTCGCCCTCTGGATCCACTTCGATCTCAAGATCAATGCCGTTGCGATGCCATTCAACTTGTACTCCTCCATTCCAAGTAGGCACGACAGCGGGAGGCGGTGTGTGGCTGTCGAGCACCTCAAGCAATGTCTCTACCATACAGGCAATCGCTGCACCTTGAGTACGCGTAGCACCGGAACTCCAATTGTCCGTCCGCCACGGCAGAGCGGCCATCGCACGAAGCGTGGGGTAGAACCATTCCATCGCGTGTAGATTTTGCCCCCTAATAGGCCGCACCTCAATGTCAATTACCCTGTTGTCATGGACATAGATTTCAGTATCGGGCGAGGAGATTGTTTCACTCGTAGGCACTAAAGGGGGAACCTGTAGAAAATCATTGAAAGTAGCACTGTCTGGAGAGTGCCACTCCTGTACATTCAGGCTCGGGCTAAGTGCGATAGTTGTCAATTCGTCCTCCTCCAAACGCGGTGCATCTCACTCGAAGTTAGCGTCGCAAATCCTTGGACGATCCACTCGTGCCCAAGGTCCATAGCCTTGATGATACCATCCGTACCGTCCCCCTGGGGGGCACCTCGAAATGTGAGTTTCATCAGGTACATCGGCGTCTTGTCCGTCATGTGATGCGTTGGTTCGACACTCACATATAGTCTGCCTTGAGGGACATTTCCCTCGCCGGGAATGACATATTGAGAGGCGTATCTCGTCTGCTCGGGCGGTGGCAGAAAGCCTGCGGTGAGGCGGGGTGTCGCCGAAGGGATTACTCTTCCCAAGTCCGAATGCCTGATCCGGACATGTTCTTCGGACAAGATGACGTTGACGTAGGTTACTTCGCACTGGATGGGGGATAGATCGTTGAGCCCTTCTGCGGAGAGAAAGGTATGGAAGGCGACAAGTTCGCTCTCGAAGTCGTTTCGTATTTGCTCGTAGCGCGGATATTCATGTTGTGGTTGGAGCTTCCGCCAACTGTACCCGAATAGATCTTTTTGGATTTGCAATAGTTTCGTTTTGAACTCACTCAGCATCAAAAGCCGTCGGGTAGGCGAAGCGCCGCTGAACTGAATCTCGATCCGAGGCTCTTGCGGCTCCCCGAATGTCTCGATTGTTGGGGTTAGCGGGGCGGTCTCTTCACGTAGTGGGAACCGATCGCGAACCTGACCCCATCTAAGCGCGATTAGAGGACCATCGAGGACCGGCGCATCAAACTGCACCGAGACAGCGACTTCGACGACGGGCGGCCTTGCAAATTCTGGCAGCGGTTTACATCCTCCTGTCGCTTTACGGCTCTCGCATGTATTGGTCATCGCTATTTGCCCTAAGTGGCTTTTACAACGCTTTTACGAATATAATCACTCCAAGATAATTTGGCCGCAACCTCCCTCCCGCTGCACACACAACAACAAATCGCCGCGCCCGACCCGAATTTCGACCGGGTTATCCACCACCTCGTTGGAGATGCCGTCGCGCACACCCGGAATGAGGCTTTCGGACCGCAAGGCCCATTTCAGCCCCTTGGTGGTAATGCCTTCGGCCGCGCCGTCGAGCGGGCACAGGGAAATTTTTTGACCAATAGCGGCGCGAAAGCGGATGCAGCGGTCGATGAGGCGGATGCCGCAGTAGTCGTCCACTATGCACAAGGCGAGGCGGTCGGCAAAAGTCTTGAGCAGGCTCAAATTGCCCAGCAGGTGATCGGTGCGCCGTCCCGTAAAACCGAGCAGGACGGCCTTAGTAACGCCCAAGGCGACCGCGTGGTTGAGGACTTTCTGGCCATCTGTGCCCACATTGCCCTCGGGGTCAACGAGGACGACGCGGTCGGCGGCGAGGGCGGCCTTGCTTTGGCGGCTAACCGAGTCGAGGTCGCCGACGACGTAATCGGGCGCGTACCCGTACTCCAAGGCGGTATTAGCCCCGCCATCGGCACACAGGATCAGCTCGGCTTCTTGGGCGCAGGCGGCGAATAATTCTCGGGAGGGCGGCTCGCCATTACCGACGATCAGCGCAGATCGACCGCTCACGGCTTCAGTTTCCCAAGGAAGAAAACTGCGTCGTCAGCCGCACGCCGACTTGGCGCGGATCGCCGTAGCTTTTGTACAGCTTGTCGGCGTAATCGGGCGGCTCTAGGCCAAAGTAGAAGCCGCGCACAGCGTAGCGCTCGTCGAGCAGGTTGCGCCCCCATAGTTGCACGGACCACTCATCCGACTGGTAGGCAATGTGGGCGTTGACCAATCGATAAGGCTCTGAGACTTGGTCGTGGCCATCGGAGTAGAAGAATTGGTCCATGCCGATCAGGACCAGCCGCGCCCCCAAACCCGACCGATGGCGGTACTCGCCTCCTAAGCTGAAGGTGTAGTTGGGGGCATAAGCTGCGGCCCGGTCGCCCAGCGTTACTTCCCCATCTTCCGTGGGGAAGGTGTACGTATCGATGTGGGTAGTAAGCAGACCTAGCGAGCCGAAGAGTTCGACTTGGGGCAGGAGGCGGACGGTATGCTCCCATTCCAAGCCGCTGTTGCGGCCTTTGACGGCATTGGCCGTGAAGTAGAAAAAGCTGTTGGGATCGCCCGGATCCTGCTGGCTCGACAGCTCGACCTGCTGGTCCGAGCGCAGGGCGTGGAACAGGGTCAATCCGGTGGAAGAGCGCGGTCCGCTGGCCCGCCAGCCGAGTTCAAAATTGACTATGTACTCGGGGTTATAGGGGCGGTTTTCCGCGGCCAAGTACGGGTGCTGGTTGACCCCGCCGGAGCGGTAACCGCGCGAGGCCGAAGCATATAAGGTTTGGCCCGGACGCCAGTCGTAACTGAGGGCCGCTTTGCCACCGCCCAGCCATTGATCAACGGCAAACGCAGTGCTCGTGCTATCGGCCCCGTAATTCGCCGTCGTCCCTTCGTAGGCCGTGTCGTTGCGGTCGAGCCGCGCATTGACTTCCAAGCGCAATTTTTCGCCCAAGGTCAGCCCGTACTGGCCGTAAAAAGCTAGGTTGTCGATCTCGTAGCGCCCATTCAGATCAGTGGCGTCGCCGCCGAACAAATAGCCCGCGGCATGGTCTTCCTCTTCGAGACGCTTCCAATAGGCTCCCACCACCAGTTCCTCAACCAAGACCCGGGCCTCTTGGCTCACAACCGTGCGGTCGCGCACATTGCGGTCGAAAAAGTCGTAGCTCCACCCCTCGGCGTCTGGGTCAAATCCATGCTCCGCTAGCCAGTACTCGTCGTTGCCCCAATCGCCGTCGTAGCTGTGCTCCAATTCGCTGCGCGAAAACGCGGTAATCGCGACCAATTCCGCGCCGCTCGCGCCCAGCCCCCAAGTGCTCTTGAGCGAGGCGCCGGTCGTTTGCTGGCGGTCCTTGCCCGGCTTGTCGGAATAGGTGGTCAAGTCCTCGTTGTTGTCGGGAACCCAGGCGTCGTACCCATTGTCCATATCGGCCCAAAAGAAGGTCCCCAACACCTCGGGACCAGCCGCCGGGGTCCAGCCGACCTTGGTGCGCAACAACTGCTCGCGCCGCTTATTGGTATCGTCGGCATCGAGAAAGGAATTGCTGCGGAAGCCGTTGGAACGACCGTTCTCGTACCCCACGCGCAGTGCCAGATCGCTCCCGACCGGCAGATTTACCGCCCCGGAAAAACGCCCTAAACCATAGCTGCCCATCTCAGCGCTGCCCGCTCCGGCAAACTCCTGCTGGGGATCGGCCGAGCGCAGGTTGATTAGGCCAGCCAAGGCATTGGGACCAAAAATGGTTGACTGAGGGCCTTTGAAGACCTCGACCTGATCGACGTCAAAGAGCAACCCAGCCGTGCCCATGCCGCTCAAGTCAACGTCGTCCATGACGAATCCCACCGAAAAACTGGGCGGCCCTTCGCCGGCGTAATGGCTGCGCTCGCCAATGCCCCGGATCTGGAAATAACGCGGCCGGGACGAGCCGCCGGCCCAATTCAAATTGGGCACCGCATGGGTCGCATCCTGCAAGTGCCCGGCTCCGCTGGCCCGCGAGTGCTCCCCCTCTAACACTGTAACGCTCGCGGCCAAGCGGTCAAGCCGCTGACGCACCAAACCGCCTTCCACCACCACCTCCGGCGCTTGCAAAATCGCGCGTTCCAAGGCCACGACTAGCGGCAAGACGACCGCCACCCGCGTGCGCTGGTAGCCGATAAAGGAAATGTCGAGCGAATCGCCTAGGGCTGCCTCCATCTTGAAGCGGCCTTGGGCATCCGTAGTGGTAGCCCTATCCCCGGCCTGCACGTTGGCCCCTGCCAAAGGACGACCCGTGGCCGCATCTAGCACTTGGCCAAGCACTTCCTCGGCCTGCGCCACAGACACCGCCGACAGCGTCAATAAACCGACCAGCAAGCTGACCGATAGTAGTGAAATTCTCATAAATCTGCTCCCTCGTCTCGATTTGCGGAAGAATCCGTCGAGGGGCACAAAAAAACCGCTCGCCCCTAGATGGGCCAGCGGTGCGTACGCGGTGCGTACGGCATCCGTTTTCCTACGCTGGCACGATCCAGTTCAGGTTCGAAGGGTCTCAATCTCAGGCCCGCTGCCGGGCCACCCCCAACGGAAGCTATATACTCAATGTCTCTACAATGTAGGGCACACCCTCACTCGGGGCAATGCGCACCCATGCGATCACTTTTTACTTATGTCCGCCCCGCACGACTCCCGCACGATCAGCGACGATTTCAAAGTTATTTGCCGAGGCTCATCCTGCCTCCCCTCAAGCTGTTCCAGCATCAACTCCATCACCGCCTCGGCAATCTCCTCATAAGGAGTTGCCAAAGTCGTCAGCGCTGGTGTCATATATTCCCCCATGTCGATAGCGCCGTTCCCCAAAACAGCCACATCCCCGGGCACGCGAAGACCTGCTTCCCGTAGCCCGCGACAAACGCCTATCGCCGTATAATCGTTCCGGCACACAAGGGCCGTAAAAAGCCCGTCGCCAAGCCTTTTGCCCAAGCGATACCCCGATTCTGTACTAGTGATTTTACCGGGTATGCGTTTGGGAGTCAGTCCGTGCTTTTGCATTGCCAGCAGATACCCCTTGGCCGACCCTAGGCAAGTCTGCGCCGAGTCTGCGCCGATAAACCCGATCCGCTCGTGCCCCAACAGGATCAAATGCTCGGTGGCCTCGCGAAAACCCGTTGTATTGTCCAGCACGACCCCACTCATTTGAGTTGGGTCGTGAAACGTCACCACCGGTACGCGTCCCTGTATGGTCTGCAAAATGTGCGTGGATTCCCCTCCGTCGCCCTGCGTATAAATCAAGAATCCGTCTATGCCTTGGGAAAGCAACGCTTCGATCTGCATGGCTTGGTCGTTCAGTCGGGTCAGAGGCATCCGGCCCATCACGACCTGATACTCCCGCTCGTAAGCTACCCTCAAAATGTGATCGATCTGCCGGCCGAACATAGCCCCGAAAATTTTGTAGGTCAGCAGTCCTAAAGTACCTGTCTTCTCCGTTACATTCCCCTGCGTTATCAAATTGACATACTCCTTAATCATGCTTATATTCACACGTTTGCATTTAAACCGATTAATGTACCCTCTATCGCTACACTGTCAAGCCAAGCACTGTTCCGATTATTCTCTGCCGTTCGCCCCGCAGGAATCCCGCACAACCAGCGGCGATTTCAAGGTTACTTGCCGAGACATATCCTGCCCTTCAAGCTGTTCCAGCATCAACTCCATCGCCGCTTGGGCAATCGCCTCATAGGGAGTTGCCAAGGTAGTCAGTGCCGGTGTCACATACGCCGCTAACCCCAGATCGCCATTTCCCACCACAGCCACATCCTCGGGGACGCGAAGGCCTGCTGCCCTTAGCCCGTGACAAGCGATTATGGCCGTATAATCGTTTCGGCACACAAGAGCTGTAAACTGGTCGTCGAGCCTTTTCTCTAGGCAATGCGTTGGTTTTTTAGCAAAAGTTCTGCTAGGTATGCGTTTGGGGATCAAGCCGTGCTTTTGCATCGCCAGCAGATATCCCTTGCCCTTGGCGGCACCTCTGAAGTTCTCATTCCAGTCCATCCCGATAAACCCGATCCGCTTGTGCCCCAGCCGGATCAAATGCTCGGTGGCCTCGAAAAAACTCGTTATCTCTTCCACCACAACTCCACTCAAGTTTTGAATCGGGTGGGTAAAAGTCACCACCGGCACTCGCCCCCGCACGGCATTTGAAATGCGCTCGGACTCTCTTTGGTCTCCCCGCGTATGAATCAAGAGCCCGTCTATGCCCCGGGAAAGCAACTGTTCGATCTGCAAGGTTTGGTCCTCTAGCGGCAACTCCTGAAGCCGGCTAGGGGCCATGCCTATCAGGACCTGATAGCTTTGCTTGTCAGTCTCCCGCAAAATCCGATCAGTCTGACGGCCAATCGTTTCCTGGGCAATCTCGTAGGTCAGCAAACCCAAGGTCCCCGTCCTCCCCGTTACGAACGCCTGCGCCATCAAATTGGGACTGTAGTCCAAATCGGCGGCTTTTTGTTGCACCCGTTTTCGGGTCTTCTCAGCTACTAATGCCGAGACCTTTTGATCCTCAGATAGTGCCCGAGAGACAGTTGAATGCGAAATTTTCAACTCCCGTGCAATGTCTTTGATGGTAGCTTGCTTTTTTTTCATTATCTAATCCTATCACCAATTAGGCATATAAGGCAACTTAAAACGCGTACTTCAAGATGCCGCCGGCCACGTGGGAATTATTGTCTTTTCCTTCGACGTACGTTCTGTAGAATTTTCCCCAAGACGGGAACCTGAGCAGAAACTTGATGGGGCAGCTCTTGGGCAAAAGGGACGGCCACCATACCCCTCTCTCATCATTGGCCGGCTGTGCCAGCCGAGGGATGACGCGGATAAAGCAGCAGGCTGAAATAACTGTTGAGACGATTACATGGCTTACTCGCGAATTTTCCACGCTCATCTTCCTTTGGTGGTTGCGGCCACGGCCCCCCAGTGCCGCCGTGCAGTGGTTTCGACTTAGGCGGTCTATCCGCTACGATAAGGCACCTTTTGGCGATAATCTGTCAAAATGTTGAAATGGTGCGCAAGACTTTGTGGGGCCTGAAATACTCATCTTGACTAGTTGACGGAACCGCGCTCCCAGACCGGCGCGGCCTGACTACCTACAACATCGGCGCGGAATTCGCCTATGAACTCGATTGCCGGGGCCGCAATCGCAACGACGCATGCGCCGCCGGAGCCGAGCGACTCGCTGCGGAAGCGTACTACCTGACAGCCGCTGGCCGCAACCGTGCGTACCTAATCTAGAGATCGTCAGTTTGCGCCACCAACTCAGGCTGGCAGGCGAAGTGGAAATTTTATTGTAGCGGGAATCGCTTGCGGGTTGACCGATTTGCGCGATCTCCACGCGGCACGGCGGAGCCTGCGCGAAGCCCAAGCCGAATTGCCGCAAAAAGAAGCACTGCGGGCGGATGCCGAGGGACGGCTATGGATACTTACGGGAGGCCCCGCGGATATGCTCTCCGATTCCCGGACCCCATCCACAGCACTCAAACCCGTTCCCGTAGGCATTCCGGCCGATCTTATGGTGCCGGTCTTGGGCAAAAGGGACGGCCATCATGGGGCCGACGTACCCCTTTCTTTTATAACCGGCCGGCTGCGCCAGCTCAGCGCGGTGTGCATGATGCCTGACACAACGGCTGCAACGTTCACTTTGGAATGCTCCATGCTCATCTTCCTTTGTTCGCTGCGGCCACGGCCGCCCAGTGCCGCTGAGCAGCAGCTTCGACCTCAGAGTCGTCCCATTTTTCTAGGAGGGGGCACTGGTCGTCGGGCCAGTCGGGTAGGACGTACGTATTGGAAGCAGCCACGTACGCGTAGATGAGCGACCAGCGCGGCTGCGAGCTGAAGTTGGGGTCTGAAGCGTGCAGCGTGTTGCCGTGAAAGTACAGGACCGATCCCGGTGTCAGTTCGCAATGCACTTCCTCCATTTCCCTCAGCGCCATGGCGACTCTCTCGGGATCGGCGATGAGTTGGGAGCCGGAGGACTGGTGTTCGAGCCGGCCTAGGCGGTTGGACCCGCGCACCACTTTCAGACAGCCATTGGCGCGGGTGGCCGGGTCGAGGGCGACCATGACACTGGCGAACGCGGGATAGAAGAATTGCTCGTAGTGGTAGCCGTAGTCTTGGTGATATTGCCACCCGCCGGTCTGAGGGTCTTTCAGCATTTGCAATTGATAATAGTAGCGCACCCGGTCGCCGAACAACTGTTCGAGCGGTTCAACGAGCTGGCGGCTGCGGGCTAGGGCGCTGTACGCGTCGTCGGCAAGGCCGGCGCGGTAGGCCAAGCGGGTGTCGAGCCCTTCGCTCTCGTAATTCTGGTTGCCTTTGGCGTCGGCCGCCAACTGCGGGTCGCAACGGGCGATGTGCAGAATCCGCTCGGCGTCTTCCGGGTCCAAGAGGTTTTCGAGAATGAGGTATCCGTCCTCCTCAAACTGGCGAATCTGTTCAGCACTCAAGGTGAGATCGGTCATGATTTTCCCTCTGCCTCGGCACAGGCGAAGCACTTTTCCAGTCTATCAAGCCAACGCATAGGCATAAGCGATAATCTGTCAGAAAGCGGTCCTGAATGACTTGAACGATCGCGCTGCGGAAAATCTCGTGAACGTTGTCGCTTTGGCCTCTTGTCCTGCGACCATCGTCCGCCTCATCGGCGACCGAGTCCTCACTTCCCGTCGCAATCGTCAGATCGGGATAGAACTGCCGGCAATAGCGGCGGTACGTCCCTATGGGGCCGTCCGCCCGACACAGCCGCGGGGGGTTCGATACCGCTTCCGTTTCCAGATCACCACATCCTGTAGTACATCCCGTTTCTGGTATGCTATCCAAATGCGATTCATCAGCCTGCGGCGCAGCTTCATCGGCAGAAACCCCAAGCCCGAGATGAACCGCCGGGGCTTGCGGATCTCCCGCATTTGGCTGATCAGTGCAAGATCGAATAGGCCCTTCTGCTGGCAACAATCAGTCCATGGGGGTGAAGTTCGGACCCGATGCCGACCATAAAATTGCTGGCCCCGCCACGGTTCGGCCTAAGCGGGCCAGAGCTTCCACGCGGTGCGCACGCTCTGCCATTTACCGCTCTTCTTTCTTCGCGGCCAACCACGCCTCAAATTCGGCTTGCAATTCGCTTCGTCGCTGGCTTTTGGCCTGCGGCGTGTCGAGCGGCTCCGGTCCGTGGAAGCCATCGTAGCGCAACATGCCCAAGCCCGCGTCGACCGATAGGTGCTGGCCGGTGATATAACTGGCTTCGTCCGAGGCCAAAAACAGCGCGGCCTGGGCAATGGCCATTGGGTCCGTGGGCACGGGCAGAGGCAAATGGCGCATCTGCTTGCCAAAGCGCGCCTCAAACTCGGGCAGATACTCTTCGCCCAACTCGTCGATCACGGTCCAAGTATTGCCCGCAGTACCCCCCGGACACACGGCGTTGACCCGCACCTTGTAGGGCCACAATTCCACCGCCATACTGCGCACCGCCCCCAAAATGCCGGCCTTAGCCGCCCCGTAGGCCGGATGCCCGGGTACGCCCACTAGGGCCTGCACCGAGGAGGTGGCGACAATGGCCCCGCCGCCGGCCTGCTGCATGTGGGGGAGGCCGTAGTGGGCCCCTTCCATTAGCGCCATGAGGTTGACCAGCAACAGCTTTTCGGCCCCGGCCCGGTCAAATTGGGCAATGGTGCCTGAGGCCCCGGAATTGGCATTGCTCAAGAATATATCGAGCCGCCCATACGTCTCCACCGCTTTGTCAATACTCTGACGCAAGCCCTGCGTAGTGCTAACATCGCCGGCGACCGAACAGGCCCGACCTCCGGCCGCTTCAATGAGCCGCACGGTTTCGCCGCCGCCGACTTCGTCCGTATCGCCGACCACCACCGCCGCGCCCTCGCGGGCAAACAAGCGGGCCATGGCCCGTCCGATATTGCTGCCGGCCCCCGTAATCAGGGCCACCTTGCCCTGCAAACGCATGGCATTGCTCCTCTTGGCTCAATCGACCGTCAGCCCCGCAGCCAGCCAGCACCGGACGATGATATGGCAATCCTGAATGATTGAACGATTTGAGATGCGGATCATCTTGTTTCTACTATTCTGAGTCTATCTGCGCCCATCTGCGGATCATATCAACCCCCCAGAAACGCGTACCTCTCCAACGCCCCCTCATCCACCTCAACCCCCAAACCCGGCCGATCCGCGACCTTGTAGTAGCCGTTTTCGGGTTCGTACGGCTCCTTGAGTATCTGACTCTTCATCGCGTTGGCGTGATGGGCGTGCTCCATGATCAGGAAGTTCGGACACGATGCCGACCACTCGACGGTTGCCGCAATCGCCAAAATCCCACCCCCTCCGATGTGCGGCGCGACCGGAATGTTGTAGGTGTCGGCCAGCGTCGCAATCCGATGCCCCTCGGTAATCCCCGTCCGCGCGATGTCGTGCATCAAGATGTCGTACGCCCGGCGCTCAAACTGCTCGCGCATCTCGTAGCGAGTGCGCGTCCACTCCCCTATCGCCACCGCCATATCCAACGCCCGGGTGATCTCAGCCTGACCCGGGATATCGTCCGGTATGATCGGTGCCTCCAGCCAAGTGAAACGTAGCTTCTCCAGTTCGCGGCCCAGCATTATCGAGCTTGCGACCGTCTGCCGCATGTGGGTATCGACCATCAGCATGATGTCCGGCCCGACGCGCTGCCGCACGGCGCGGCAAATTTCCGCGACGCGCTCTGCATCCAGTAGCAAGTGCAGCTTCAGTGCCTTGTATCCATAGCCTACGTGCTCCTCGGCCGCATCCGCAACCTTTGCCGGGTCCGTGCCCCCAATCCCTGCATAGAGCAAAATTTCATCTCGATACCGCCCACCCGCAATTTTGTGTACCGGCTTCCCGATGGCCTTCCCCACGATATCCCACAACGCGATGTCCGTCCCGGCGAGAGCATCGATGTAGAAGCCCGTCAGATGTCCGCGCTCCCGCATCGCATCGTAGTTGCACGTCCAAATCGCCTCGATGTCGAACGGATCGCGCCCCATCACCAACGGCCGCACCAATTCGCGCACGATCGTCGCCGTAGTATTCGGCGACACCGGCGACTGCGCCTCACCCCACCCGACGATCCCGTTGTCCGTCTCAATCCTGATAATGGTGGTCTCGTGATGGGGCGAGTAGATCGTGATGGACCGCGAGTGGTCCACGTGGTAATCGCCGCCATCAACCTTTGGCGCACACGACGCCTCTTCCGCCTTACTGATCCGCAACGGGAATGCTCTAACGTCAGCTATCTTCATCGATCTGCTCCGTCGTATTTTGTCGATTAAAATGCAACCCTTAAGTACGCGACAGTAGGGTTTCATCTCGGAGTGCGGGCCAGAGGCCCGCGTTCCCAAGACGACATCCGAAGACGCGCTCTCAGGTTAGGTGTCATGTACTTAGGTACAACCTATTCAAACGGCGATTTTCGACAGCGAAATGTGCCCCTTGAAACAGAGGTCCACGTCGCTACCGGCTCGCCGCCAGCGCTCCTGATAGATTCCAGTGTATAGAAAGCCGTCACTGGTCTGCGAGAATGTGGTTCTGTGGGGACTCGTGTCCACCGAGGTGTGTTTCGTTTCCAAGCATGTCCGATTGTGCTCAGGATGAGGCAGATTCACGTTCAAAAAATATCCGGCTTTTAGCGTCCCGTTCAGCACGTCATCCAAAACCGGCCGCAGCCGTTCGGCGGCCAGTGGCCAATCAACCGACCGGTCCTTTACTGTATAGTGGGACAGGGCAACGGCCTTACAACCGTGAATAGCAGCCTCTCTGGCGGCGGCTACCGTGCCGGATTCGTACACATCCACCCCGAGATTGCCGCCGTGATTGATCCCGGAAAGCACCCAGTCCCCGTCGGACGCTAGGCAGTTGAGCGCCAGACGAGAACAGTCGGCCGGCGTGCCCCATATCCGGTAGCGTTCTTCCGTCAGTTTATCCACGCGAATGGGCCTATCGGTCGTCAACTGATGTCCAATACCGGACTGCGGCTCAGCCGGCGCGACAACGACGACCTCACCCCACCGCGACGCTAGGCGGACTAGGGTCTGTAGGCCTTCTGCTTCGATGCCGTCGTCGTTGGTGACGATTAGTTTCACTGCGGTTTGTTTACTCTTAGGGACGCCATATCGCACTCTTCCAACAGCAAGGTATCGGCATCGGACCGAGCCGCCTGTTCAACCTCTTCGTCGGTGAGGCTATCCAGCCTCTTCAGATTCGTCCGGTCGCGCTTTTTGTCAGTAGAATTTTCGTTCATCGGTTGACGTGGCCTCCTAGGAACAAATCTCTGGTCCACCAAGAAGAATGGCAAACTGAGAAGTGACAGGTTGCATTCTATGAATGATTGTCCGCTTCCGACACAACGGTCTCCAGCCCTAATTTGGTCCTCCCAAGCAAAGATGTTCTGGTTGTATTTAACGAAACCGTTCATGTTGTGACGCACAGTGTAGGGAGGATCGACAAACGATTCTCCTTTATCGCCTGTTAATCGCTTGCTTTAGCCACTCGACGCCGGCGCCGTGCGCTGCCACTCCATCCACTCGGTAAGCTCGCGCTGAGTCTCGTCGAAGCGAGAACGCACCGCCGGTGGGAACACGTAGTGATTCACATTGCCTTGATTGCCGGCCAGCAGTTCCCGCATCGCCGGGTTGTAGGTGGCGTCGATGTAATTGAAATAGAGATTCGTACGCTGACGAGAAGAGTTTTTGGTTGCGCCCGTGTGGAGCAGCGTCTCCGAGAACATGACCATATCCCCCGCCTTGCCGGTGACCCGCACGGCCCCAGGCAAATCGCGGCCTCGGTACTCGGCCATGGGCAGGTCAATCTCCGACTTGTGAGCACCAGGCACCACCGTTAGGCAGCCGTCTTCTTCCTCGTTGTCCGTCAGGAAGTACACGCAATTCAACATGCGCGTACGGATCTGCCCTCGGCGCACGGTGTAATCATCAGGATTTAACCCTCGGTGCCACCCACCCCAAGGTGTGCCCTCCGTCTTCTCAATGGCCCACGTGTTGACGAGCTGGGGATGCTGCATCCAGCGCCGCAAGCGCTCCACCGCCGGCGCAAAACTGATGACCTCGTCAAACGCTTCCGTCCACAGCGGCAGGCCGTTGATCCGCCGCTGACCTTCCGAGAGCTGGACCGTCGTCTGTCCGCGCACCCCATCGCGCAGCCAAGGGTCATCGTATTTGATCTCGAATAGCCGCTCAAGCTCTTCGAGGTAGCGCCGACAGCGCTCGGCGTCAAAGACGTTGCGCAGCATGAGAAAGCCCTGCGCGTCGAACTGGAAATCCTCCGCCAATGCGAGTTCGTTCATAATTGTTCCTCTCCAGACTGTTGCCCTAGTGAGCGAGCCAGCATCGAGACTCAGCTCTGGTGAGCTACATTCACTTATTCACTGTATATCGTCAAATATTAGCCAATGGAATCAGTCAATGAATACAAGCGATGTATAGCTCGCCATTCTCGCGTCTGCGGACCAAGTGGGAGGCGGAGTTCGAGGGCTGGCGGCAGCGGCGGTCTGGACGACCAGAAGGTGGTTTACGCCTCGGCGGATGGCGTGTACGTGAAGGCGGGACTGGAGAAGAAAAAGGCCGCGCTGCTGGTCGTCGCGCGCATATGTATCAAACAGGGGCCATGCGTCACTTGACGAGGACCATGGTTCGAGTTGACTGCAAGGTTTCCGTCGTCAACCGATAGAAGAATATCCCGGAACCAGCGGACTCTCCTCGATCGTTCCGCCCGTCCCAAGCTATCCGGTGTCTGCCCGCTCGATAAACGCCCTCCATCAGGGTGGCTACCAATTGGCCGGTCAAGCTGAAGATTTCCAGAGAAAGATGCTCCGTTCTCGGTAGGTGAAAGGCGATGTGGGTTTCGCTATTGAAGGGATTGGGATAGTTCTGCAAGAGATTGAACGACCGCGGTGTGCCCGCGTCCGTCTCGCTCGCGACAGATGTAGGGGGCACCAACACGCTGTTGGCCCGACCCGGAGTGCCCCCCACCGGGATGGAAGCCTGCCAGTGCATGGGGTCCGCATTGTCTAGGCTATAGTGAAGCAACTCCAGAGTAGGACCGTCGCCGTCCGCCTCCACCGGCCACGGACTGTCGTCTAGGTAGGTGACAGAATCGACCAGTAATCCATCGCTGTCGAAGAGGCGAACCAGCTCTCCACTGTTCCGCAATCCGAAATCGAAGTCTCCGACACAAGAGACCCCGAGGAGGGATTCGAGAGCCGCACCATCTCGGCACAACACCAGAAATCCGCGCGGCCCGATGAGCGTCCCACCGGGCAGCACAAAGGAATGGTCGTCATCGTCGTCTTGAAAGTACCAACCGGAAAGATCGATGGAAGCATCGTTGGGATTGTACAACTCGACCCAATCTCCCGTATCCAGATCATCCGCTGAATGATAGTTGATTTCGTTGATCACAATGGAGGGTATCGGAAGATCGACAGCTCTGTAGGTCTCGTTGACGCGAGCCGTGATCACCGTCAGGGTGGGCGTCAAAAGCTTCATCGTGTCGCCCAGCGAGACAGCGAAAAAAAGGTTGCCGAAGACGGGTGAGTCTGGAAACAAGTCCCCGGCGGCATCTCTGTTCGAGGAAAGGATCAGGCTGTTGCCCGCCTCGATGTTCGTCCCGGGCGGGAACATGAAGCGGTTGAAATACTCCCCGGCTTCAAAGCTGCAGTAGGAAAGGTTCAGATTCAACTCACCGGCATTGATGATCTCGATGAAATGTTCATCGCGTATCCGATGAACGTCTCCGATCTGCAAGTGTCGATACCCCTCGATACCGGCGTGATTCACATTCAAAGCGAACGTCTTCGTGGCCCTGTAATTGATGTAGTATAGCCCGTTGGAGGGATAGCTGTAGCCTCCGGCCCTGAAAGAATAGGGTACGAGGCCCGTGTAGTTTTTGGGCAGCACGAGACGATTGCCATAGACGAGGTCCCCCGCCTGCAGATCGTCGTGGCGACCATCGTCGAACAGCGCGAGTTGCTTGACCGTGATCTGTTCTCCCCATGTCTCGTAGGACGACAAATCCGTGATGTATTCGACCACGACGGCCTGGGGGCTGCGCGAAGTGGCTCGAAACACCACGCCGCGATCATCGGCATCGGGCGAGGGAAACGGATCGGAGCAGTACAAGTCCGAGAGAAGATTCTTTTCGACAACGGGGAAATCCGTCAGGAACGATCTCCTCGCCGCCAGAAAGCCTTTCAGACGCGAGATTTCATCGTCAAATTCGGCGTTGGTGCCAAGCTTGGCTCCGTCCAGATAAACGTCCGACTTGATCAACTCGTATGTTGAATCGATCTCGACCTCCACGGCGGCGAATCCGTGCTCGATGACGAAGCGGACCTTGCTCCAGAACGACTCGCGCCAAGCGTCGTATTCCATCAACCTCTGAAATAGAAGATGGTGGTTCAGATGGGGGTGTTCGGAGATCGTTTCAAAGTAGGGCCGGTATTCTCCGGTCCAGTGATTGCCGAAGGAAGCATCGTGATCCCAAGGTAAAATTTGCTGCAAGCGCCCGCTCGGCTCGAAATAGAGCAGCGTATTCTTCGTCACGGCGTCTGTACTGGAGATCGCATAGGCGACCGCAAAGTATTGAAGCACATTCTCCACATCCATCAGGAGGGGAACCCGCTCTGCAAAATCCTCATACGTCAGATAGAGAAGCTGATTGAATAGCCGCTGCCCATCGATATAGTCGGATTCACCTCCCACCTTCTTGTTCCACGAATAAAGGTAGGTGTCGTAGTTCAGCAACGGCGCGGTACTCCCACCGTGATCCTCGGATTTGTAGAGACTGCCGAACTCGTAGTCGTACCTCCGTAGAAGATCCTGATCAGGCTCCTCTACCTCGACGAAGACGCCCATGAAGTCATCGTTGACCATCAGGCTGATGTGCTCGGTATTCGGCGCTGGATGACCGATGAACTCATACAACCTCATGGCCAGCGCGTTGCGCATCAACGAGCGATCCGAGTATTCCGCTTTGAGGTTGAGCTCGCTGACTCCAACCGGATTGGATGGCTCCTCAAACCAAACCTTCCAGCTTTTCTTGGGGTACTTGCGGGACGATGTCCCGCCCCGGAATCGCACCTCGCACTCGACAACCTCTCCCGCGAAGGAAAATTGGGCGGGATAGCGGACATTGCTGTGGGGGGACTGGTAGAGGGCACTCAGGTCGGCGGGATCGACGGTCAGGTGATAGGTTGGCAGTTCGAGCCGTTGATCTTGGGTTTGGAGAGAAGGCACGTATATGGACGCCGCAACGAAAACGAGTGCCAGCTTCCTCATGAGCACAAAGCCTTGATTCACAGGAATTTATTAGCGTGGAGCGGTAGCAGTTACAGAGGACGTTACTTCACCAGTTCGGGCAAGATACCATGAACCTACCCTCGTGGCAAGGATTTCCCGGTAGCGACAGACCCCTTGTCGAATCGCTACTACTTCGGACGCGAACGCTTGTATATTTAAAAATTATTATTGCGTAAAAGATAATTATACTTTAACTTTTTTAAAAATTTGTTGAATAAAAATGAATCACACTGATCCAATACAGACCCCTCGCTTGCCTACCCATTGCCCGGCTTGTTCCGCATCCCTGCAGGTCGCCCGCCTAGATTGTACCGAGTGCGATACGGCCGTGCTAGGCGATTTTGCCCTGCCGCCGTTGGCCCGCCTTGCCCCAGAGGATCAGACCTTTGTGCTCTGCTTCCTCCAGACCGGCGGCAATCTCAAGCACATGGCCAAACTCTACGGAGTCTCCTACCCCACTCTGCGCAACCGCCTCGATGCCCTCGTCGAGCAACTGCAGCCGTTGGAAGAGGAGGCAAAACCAAAGGACCCTCTAGTCGAGCAAGGGTGACGCTCATCTCACAGAAAGCAGCTCGCCATGGACGCTCCCCACACCCGCACGACCTCAGCTTGGCACCTGTGGCTGTTCAATCCCTTTCACTTCCTAGCCGGCGGCCAAGCCCTAGCCTATGGCCTGACGTGTATCGCTTTGGCTACTTGGCTTGGCGGCATCTTCGATTTACGCTTCACAGGCGTGATTTCCTTCCAGCGCACGGCCCCGGCCCCACTCTGGTACGCTATAGCGCAGGGCCTCATGGCCTGGGCCATCCCCAGTGCCCTGCTCTACGTCGGCGGTCGCCTGATCAGTCGCAGCCGCGTGCGCCCCATCGACGTCTTCGGCACCCAAGCCCTAGCCCGGGCTCCCGGACTGCTCATCGCCCTGATCGCGGTGTCGCCTCCCTTTCTCGACCTCACCACGGCTTTGATCGCCCAAGGCATCTCGTATCTCTCCATCGCGCAGCTTGCCCTCCTCATTTCGGCGGGCCTAGTGCTGATACTCCTGATGGTCTGGATGGTGTTCCTGATGTACCGCGCCTTTGCTGTTTCGTGCAATGTCGCCGGTGGTCGGGCCATTACCGTATTCATCGCCGCCATCGCCCTAGGCGAGGTCGCCACCGGAGCGGCGGGACGCCTGCTGCCGGGGACCGCAACCCCCCAGACCGTTGCCAGCGCACCCGTCCAGTCCGAGCAACGCCATCTGGCCGCACAACTGGCCACCCAAATCCTCCAAGCCCACGAACAGGGTCGCTTTGAAACCTTGGGACCAGAAGCCGCCGAGGGCTTTCGCAGGGCTTTCACCTCAGAGGTCCAGCGCCACAGCTACCAACAACTCCGGCAACTCTTCGGCACCTTTGAGGGCCTAGACTTCGTCGAGACCCACGCCATAGAAAGCCAGCCGAACCTGCTGATCCACCGCTTCAGAGGTCGGTACAGTACCGCATCACCCGAAGTGCGCGTCGTCCTCGATCAAGACGGCAAACTGGTGGGCCTGTGGATCAAACCATGGCAGGAGCAGATGCAGTGAACACCTATCGCCACACTCAGTTCGGCAAGGTCGTCGTCGCCATCGCCTCGGCCGCCATACCGCTAACTGTCCTGCCCGCGGGGGGGGCGGAATGGCCACCAGCGCAGTGGTAGTCCTCGCCGTAGCCTTGGCCCTGTTCGCCAACCTGACCGTCGAAATCGACGCCGGGCACCTCCGCATCCGCTTTGGCAGCGGCCTAATCCGCAAGCGCTTCCCCCTCGATCAGATCGACGCCGGCCGGCCGGTGAGAAACCCCTTGATCTACGGCTGGGGCATCCGCCTGACACCCCACGGCTGGCTCTACAATGTCTCGGGACAGGAAGCGGTAGAGCTAAAAATGAAAAGCGGCAAGACCTATCGCATCGGCACGAATGAGCCCGAGGCCCTAACCGCTGCTCTCCAAGAAGCACTGGACAGCTTGCAACCAGTGCCAGAGTGAAGTCCCGGAGTTGCGTACCGCTGAGTCAGCGCCCACTTTCCTAGTCCCACTATTTACGGGAAATTGGCGTATGACAGACGACGAAAAGTACTTCTTCGACCTCAACGGCTACCTCGTCCTCAGAGATGTCGTCGATCCAGACACCATCCGCCGCTGCAACGAGGCCATCGATCGCTACGACGACCAGATCGAGGTCCACGAGCGCCGCTTTGAAGGCGAGTCCAAGGCCCTGACCAGCGACATCCGACAGCGCTGGAGCGATGAGATGGTCGCTTGGGAGCGGCCCTATTGCGAGCCCTTCCGCCAATTGATGGTACACCCTCGCCTCAAACCCTACTTGCGCGAAATAATCGGCGGCTATCACATGGCCACCCGGCCGCGACTAATTGTGATGGACCAAGGCTGCGCCGGTCACTACCTCCACGGCGGCCAACTCGATCGGCTGTCCTATTCGCTGACCTATCACTGGAAATTCGGCAAAATCTACAACAGCCTGACCTTGGTGGAAGTCCCGCTGGCCGACGAAGGCCCCGGCGATGGCGGCTTGGCCGTAATCCCCGGCGGCCATAAAGCCAACTATCCAATCCCCGAAGCACTGCGCCATTACGAGGCGTTCCAAGACGAAGTGGTCGAGGTCAACGTGTGCGCTGGCGATGTGGTGATCTTCGCCGAAGCCACCATTCACGGCACCCTAATCTGGCGGGCGGACCACCAGCGCCGCACCCTGCTTTACTCCTACTGCCCGCGCTATCAAGCCCGCGTCGCCGCCCTCTACGAAGTATCGTATCCACCCTACGTCCAAACCATGACGCCAGAGCAACAAGCCGTCCTCCAGCCACCACACTAACAGACTCTAACAAAACCCGACGGGCGATTGCTCGGAGCGCGGGCGTCTCGCCCGCCCCGGTCATTCCGGCGAAAGCAGGCTGCACCGCGCACCCGTTTCACGGGCGCAGGCTTTTAGGCGGAACATCCAGTCTGGTTAGGGACCCTACGTATGAACGACGACGATAAATTCTTCTTCGATCTTAAAGGCTTCGTCCACCTCAAGGGGGTGCTGAGCCAAGAGGAAGTGGACCGCTGCAACGCCGCCATCGACGCCCACGCCGAGCACTTTTTCCAGACCGAGCGCACCCTCGAAGGAGACTCCAAGGTCCTCGGCGGCACGAACAAGCAAAAGTGGATGGAGGGCATGTTGGAATGGGAACGCCCGCACTGCGAGCCTTTTCGCGACCTACTCGTCCACGCCGTGATCCAGCCCTATCTCAACGAACTGCTCGGCGGCGGCTACCGCTTAGATCACGGTCCCTTGCTCATTGCCATGGACAAAGGCGACGGCGGCCACTTCTTGCACGGCGGCGGCGTTGAGCGCCAAGACTTCTCGCAGACCTACACTTTCAAATACGGCCAGATGTTCTGCGGCTTGACCGCGGTCGAATTCCAGCTAGCCGACGAAGGCCCCGGCGACGGCGGCCTAGCGGTCATACCCGGGTCCCACAAAGCCAATTTTCCCCTGCCCGAGAAGCTATCCCTGTACGAGGAACACCGCGAGTACGTCAAAGAGGTCCACAGCCAAGCCGGCGACGCCATCATCTTCACCGAAGCACTGACTCACGGCACCCTAGTATGGCAGGGCGAACACCAGCGCCGCTCCCTGATCTACAAATACAGTCCATCTTTCCAAGCCCACGCGCCCGGCTATCATCAGACGCAAGTCCCCGATTACATCCTCGACATGAGCGACGAAGAACGCGCCATGCTCAGTTAGGGGCCGCGTCCCAATTGCCATGTCCAAATCTCCCCGATCTCCCAAACCATGACTAAAGAAGTGGCCCCTTTGGCAAAACTTCTGCTCGCCCTTTTCCTCGCCACCGGCTGCTACTACGCGACTCCAAGCAGCTTCTTAGGCGGGATCAACAGCATAGGGATACCCCGGCCGAGTAACCAGACCTCAGAACAGTCCGTTGCCGATAGCCTGACCGAGATGTCGCTAAGAGCCTTTAGCCAAGAAGGGCGATTGCGCATTGCGGACGAGGAAGGAGCCGATGCGATCCTCTATCTCGACATCCTCTCCGTTGAAGATCACTTCCACCCCTCGGCTCAATCCGTAGATCAATATCGATTCTCTGTGGTGGTCTCCGTCGAGATAAAAGCCTTTGAGGGGCCGGTACTGCTGAGGCAATACGAGGCGACAGGGTGGGGGACGTATGAAGTGGATGCCGAGCGCGAGCAAGCTATCGGCAAGGCCGTGAGAATGGTTGTGAGGGATATTATCGACCGATCAACTTGGACAAAAACCGTGCCAAGGCGGCCTCAAGTTTCAGACTAGCCCCAACCCCTTTTCCGAGGGTGCGTCGTCGCTCCCAAGCCGGCAGAGCTACGCTGGCTCCTCGCCAATACTCGCCAGCTTGGCCCTCGCCTCCGCATAGCGCTCCGCAGGCAGTGGCCCCGCCAAGGCCGCCGCGACATTGGACTTCATGTGTTCGAGGTTCGTCGTGCCGACAATCGTCGTGTGACACGCTGGATGCGCGAGGGTGAAACGCAGTATAAACTCGTGGCGACTCATCTCGCCGGTGAGTTCGTCCAAACCGGACCGCTCCCACTTCGACTGGCGCTCCTCATTGGCTCGGTGGCCCAAACTGATGCCGCCGCGAATGAGAATGCCGGCTCCGGCGTCGGCCGCTTCCTGAATAATCCTTTCGTGCTGGCGCTCAAGGGCTGAGTAGGGAATCTGAAACACATCAAACGCCCCCGACTCCACGAACGCGGCCAAATGCGGCAGCGTGGAAGACACGCCAATGAAACGGGTCTTTCCCGCCTGTCGAATAGCCTCTAGCACCTCGATCAGCCCCCCCAACTCAACATCTTCCACGGTGGGATTGTGCATTTGTAGCAGATCTACGCAGTCGGTTTTCAGGCGGCGCAGGCTCTGGTCAATGTTGGTGCGCAGGCGCTCGGCCGTCCACAGGTGGCCCGGCTCCAGCCTGTTGCCCTCCACGTCGATGTTGCAGCCACACTTGGTAGCCAAGAAAAACTCGTCGCGGCGATGGCTGAGGTACTGGCCGACCCGCTCCTCGCTCGCGCCGTAATCTGGAGCCGTGTCAACGAGATTAATCCCCGCATCGAGAGCCGCATTCAAGACGCTGCCGGCCTGATCGTCGTACTCGGCTTCATCCGGCAAGCCGCGCTCGGCCGCGCCAAAGCCGAGTTGCGTGACTTCGAGCCCCGTGCGACCCAAGGTGCGTTTATTCAAATTGTCCATGGTTCCTCCTCAAATAAGTCATTGACAGCGCCCTAGATACCCACCAAAAAGTCGCCTTGTCAAGCACCCTCGCTACAGAGCGCGCCGTACCCATCAAGGAGGTTCAGGCGTCGATACAAGGGATGCCGCACTGCTTGAGGCGGGCATCCCGCGTCACTAATTAAGTTCTCCAATTTCGCCTGCGCCGCTTGGATGCGATCAAAGGGGTCCTGATGGATCGGGGGCAAGGAGACCACGGCCAAGGCGTGCGCTAGGGTGATGGGCAGTGGTTGAAAGCGCTTCCCTAGTGAGAGAGGACGCCGAGTTCCACAGCTTTCAGATGCTCGAGGCAGCCATCCGCCAGTATGGAGAGCGCACTGACGTCGGTGAGCAACGGATTCTGATGGTGGCCGCAGCCCGCTTTCTGGCGGCCAAGGCACCCACTCAGCGCGAGCTGCTCCAAACTCTCGAGATCGCCCAGCGGCTGCACCGTGGGGAGGCTGTCTATGAGGAGGATTGATCGCAGACTGGAGCCCGCTCCCGCACCATTTCGTACCCCTCAAACAGATCCCGCGCCACCGTCCCCTGCGCCTGTCGCGGCGGCTCGGCTCCCAGTATCTGGCAAAAGGTGGGCACGACGTCGGCGGCGTGGATGTACCCTAGTTTGTCCACCGGCCGCTCGTAGCCCTGCTTTACGCTTGGCCCGGCCAACAACCACGAGCCAAAGCTGGACGAGTCCTCGCTTTGGGTCGGCAGAAAACCCCCGTGGTGCGCTCCGAACACATTGGGCGCTCCTACGCAGCCCCCGCCCGCAATGCCGCGCCACTGCCCATAGTACCCGCTCACGTACCCATGGTCCCAAGCAAAGACCACATCGCCGCATTGGTCTCCCCACTGGCCCAAGATGTACGCGTCTCGCCGCGGCAGTGCTATGGCCACCGGATTGCGCCCCACTTCTTGGTCAACCCAAGTGCGCAAGGACAACAGCAACTCGGCCTCAATCCGGTCGAATTCCGGCCCCGGCTCGGCGTTGATGAAAATGTCGAAGCCCTTGTCGTCCTTCATATAGGCCCGGGTGTGCTCCCAATCGATGTCCTCTTCGCGCACCTGATCGCGCACCAGCGCTTCTTCCCCGCCGCCCTTGAGCGCCAGAAAGCCCTGCTCGTGCAAAAACTGCCGGATATTAGCCACCCGCACATCGGGCGAACACCCGTGGTCGGACACCACGCCCACGTATGTATGCTCGTCTGCGGCCTCCCACAGCCGCCCCAAGATGCGGTCCCCCACCTGATAGGCCCGCCGAAAATAGTCCACGTACTGTTCGGTGCGCTCCGCTTCGTACCCTGGGCACACCGGGTCCACGTCCCCGAGGTGGATGTGGTTGAGATAGTCGTACAGATGCCAGTGGCAGATAAAAAAGGAACAGCCCCGCTCGCGCAGCATGTAGCGGGCGACCTCGGCAAACCACATCCCTTGGTACTCGCATTCTTCCAAGGCCGTGTCAAAATCGGCCATCCCAGAGGTATAGGGCAACATGGAGGCGTGTTCCTGATAGGGGCCAAGGCGTTCCACCAGCTCCCCGGCCAACTCGTCGGGCAGCGTGAAGCCATCGGTGTAAGTCACTTGAGTGCGGTAGAGCTTCAGGCGGCTGCCATCCGCGGCCAGTTCCATCAGCTTGAAGCGCACCGATGCCGAACGTCTGTTCCCGCTGATGGCAAAGTCTTCCACCGCCCACTCGCTCCATTCCCCCACTCCGGCAGCAGCTATGCAACTGGCTCCGTCGCGCTCCCGACACACCAGCACCCGGTCGTAGCCCCTCCCCTCACTATCCACCGCCAGCAAGTGGAACGCGGTGACATCCCCGCCCAACCGAGCCACCACCTCAATGCGGCTCTCCAGCGGCGGGGCTTTGCTCTCGGGCAGGTTCCGCCACGCCTGCGCCGATGTTAGCGGCGGAATCGGCTCGACGCTGCGCTGTTTTTGCCGCACGGCCGTGCCATCGTGGTCCATTTCGATAGCTCCCTCTAGCGCGGCCTCCGTGGTATAGGCTTGGCAGATAGCCACTTCAAAATCCGTGCTGCGATGCCCAGGGTGGCCAAAGCCATCGACGACAAAGCCCGTCTTCACCCCGGAAGGATGGGCGGCCGGATAGTGTACGGCCACGCTCTGCATGCCTGCCCGTTCCAAGGCGTTCCAGATGCGCTCGGCATTGTTGGCCCGCCCGTCGAAACTGTCGATCCGCTGGCCCGGCACGACTTCCACCCGCCAGCGCGTCACCCCGTGCGTACCCGTGTGCGCCCCGGTCGAAAGGGTGGCCCAGTTAGTCGGGGTCCACACCGGGAAAGAGGGCAGGGTCTGATTGACCGCGCCCTGGCGCAACAGGCGTTCGCAATGGGGCAAAGCCCCTTCGGCGGCGAATCGCTTCATCATCGGGACGATAAAGCCGTCCATGCCAAAGGCGTAGATTTTGCGCTCCATATCTCCTCGTCTATGAAAAAGGTCACCAGATACCCAGATAGTTAGCGGCTTTTTCCCGCCGACAGCAACCAGATCGCCGCCATCCCTTGTCGCGGGGCCGGCCATTTATTGACGGGTATCTGCGAATTTGGCTACGTTTGCCACTTCACTGCGCACCTGCCACTCCATTCCTCATAGACCACTCCATGTCCCTAGATCCCCAGCCCTCCCCTGCAATCGGCCTACCGGCCATGCTGACTGGCCTCGGGCTTTGCGCCCTGATCGCCGTGGGGCTGCCCTACGGGGAATTCGTGATCAAGGGCACCCGGCTGGGTTTGAGCTCCTCGACGCCAGCCGCCTTTTTCCTGCTCTTCTGTTTGCTCGCGCTGGTGCAACCGCTGCTGGGGCTCGTGCGACGAAATTGGGCCTTCAACCGCGCCGAATTGCTGCTGATTACCGCGATGATGATGCTGGCAACGGCGATCCCATCGCGGGGCTTTACCGGTGCCGCGATCCCCGCCATTTCTAGCGTGCTCTACTATGCGACCCCAGAAAACAACTGGGCCGAGCTGCTAATACCCCACATCCCCACTTGGCTGGTCGTCCAAGACGAAGTGGCGATCAAGCAGTTTTACGAAGGACTCCCCCGCGGCGAATCCATCCCTTGGGGTGCTTGGGTCGAGCCGCTTTTTTGGTGGTTGTTCTTTATGGCGGCCTTCTATCTCGTGCTCCTCTGCGCGATGGTGATTATGCGGCGGCAGTGGATGGACCACGAGCGGTTGCTCTATCCGCTGGTCCAAGTGCCGTTGGGGATGATTGAAGACGGCCCGCGGCCAGCGCGCATAAAGCCCTTTTTACGCAACCCAATCATGTGGGCCGGGTTTGCGGTGCCGGCGATTCTCAACACGATCAACTCCTTTAGCCACTACTACGAATTTGCGCCGCGCGTCGATCTCAACCTGCCGCTCGCCTTGGGGCACGACGCGGTTGTCTTGCGCGTCCGGCTCAACTTCTTGATGATGGGCCTGGCCTATTTTATCAACACGGGAATCTCCGGCAGCTTGTGGTTTTTCTACCTGTTGGCCAAAGCCCAAGAATGGGCCTGCTCGACCCTCGGCATCTTCACGACCGAACAGCTCGACGCCTTCAGTCACGCCGGCCCCACTACGGGCATGTTGAGCCATCAGAGCATGGGCGCGATGATCGCACTGGTCGTCTTGGGGCTGTGGACGGCCCGCGGGCATCTAAAGGCCGTGTGGCAACAGGCCAAAGTCGGCGGCAGCGCAGCCGGGGAGTTGCTGTCCTGTCGGACGGCCTTGGTGGGCTTGGCCGTGGGCTTGGTCGTCATGGGCTTGTGGCTGTGTCAGACGGGGTTGCCTTGGTGGGCGGTGGTGCTGTTTCTCGGCGCGGCATTCGCCATCTTCTTCGCGCTCACCCGCGTGATCGTCGAAGCGGGTCTCTCGTCGGCTGTGGAGGGGCTGTCGGGCGCGGGCTTTGTGGTCTCGGGCGTCGGCTCGTCGGCACTGGGGGCAACCGGGATGATGGCGCTGGGCTTTACCCTCGCTTGGGCGGGCGACCTGCTGGTCTTTATGATGGCCCCCTGCGCCAACAGCATCCGCATGTTGCACGGCCTCAAGGTCGGGCGGCGGCGCATCCTATTAATGCTAACGGCGGCGCTGGCCATCGGCCTTTTGGGTTCGCTCTACGCGACCTTGAACTTGGGCTACCAGTACGGGGCGCTCAACCTGCACCGCCAGTACTTCTCTGGGCTTTTCGCTTGGGAGCCGTTTCGCTTTGCTGCCCGCTTCATCGAGACGCCGACTGGCCCCTATTGGCTGGGCTGGCTCTGGAACGGGGTGGGGGCCGCAGTCATGGCGCTCTTGCTGTGGGCGCGTCACCACTTGCTGTGGTGGCCTTTGCATCCCATCGGCTACGTGGCCAGCGGCACTTGGATTCTCGGCAACGTCTGGTTCAGTATCTTTCTCGCTTGGATGATTAAGTCCGTCGTCTTGAAATACATGGGGCCGAACGGCTATCGCTCGACGCGCTGGTTCTTTTTGGGGGTGATACTCGGGCAATTCGCTTCGGGTGGGGCGTGGCTGGTCGTGGATGGCTTCACCGGAATGACGGGCAACGTAATTCGCATGTATTGAGGCGGGCGGTACGCAGGGTTTATGGGATGGCGTCTAATCAAATAAAGCCAAGAATTACATACAGTTCCACGGCCCCTACCGGTAATGAAGCCGCTATCGAACTCCCTAACGACACCTCGGTCCGTCCGAGCTGCAACGGCAACGTGGGATCGAATGGATCACTGAGGTATAGGATGAGGAGCACCGCGTCGGCACTATTGACCCGGCCATCGTTGTTCACATCACCCAAGACGCCGCCCGCCGCAAGCTTCATCCGCGGCGCACCGGCAGCGGGTTCAACCACGATAGAAGCCGTACTCATCCCCACCCGAAAGGCCGGGTCCACATACGCGACCAAACCTTGACCCGAAGCGGTCAGCCCATAGCCCCAGACGACAGCCGCGCCCAGCCCTCAAGCAGTGGCTCCGCGCCGACACTCATGCTCAACACGAAGCCGATGAGGCTGCCAAGCAAAAATTTCATTAGGTCAATTCCCTATTAATGAGAGTGGGTTCGCCTTACTGAAGACGCGTTTTCTCCGCCGTCTTGAGGCAGGCGAAACGTCCACGCTCCCAGCTAAGATCGTGG
This sequence comes from Candidatus Latescibacterota bacterium, assembly GCA_965200315.1. GTDB lineage: Bacteria > Latescibacterota > UBA2968 > UBA8231 > UBA8231. The sequence continues at coordinate 4,255,452 of OZ241362.1, read as the reverse complement.
GGTCATGTACTGAGCGGAAGGACGAGAAATAGTATCTAAAAAGCAAAATTACATATAGTTAGTTGCAGGGGCAAAAACTTGACACTCGCCGAGCCGTTGCTTAAATCAAGCAGCATGTTTTTCGCTACTTTCCGCTCCCTCGGGTGCGCTGTCGCCCTCTTGGCCCTGTTTGGCTGCACACCAGACGACCCAGTCGTGGCCCAAGTCGGCGACGTGGCTCTCACCAAAGCCGAGTACCTGCGCTTTGTCGAGCGCTTGCCGCCCGGCTTGCAAAGCGAGGACGCACGCGACTACCTACAGTCCTTCGTCGATCAGGAACTGCTGCTACAAGAGGCCCGCGCTAGGGGAATCGAGCAAAGCAACGAGGTCCGCTACCAGCTAAACGCCCTCGTCCGCAAGCAGCTCTCCCAGCGCTACCAAGCCGAAGTGCTCGCTCCCCAAGTCGCGGTAACACCCGAGGAAATCGAGCGCACCTTCGTCGATATGGGCTTTGACCGCGAGCGGCTCTTGGCGCGAATTCTGGTGCGGCAGCAACAAGACGTGGACCGCGTGTTGCGGGCACTGCACGAGGGCCAGCCTTTTGCCGAACTAGCGCAGCGCTTTGCGGCCAACGACCTTTTCGCCCCACAGGGCGACGGAGTCGTCGGTTGGATCGGGCGCACCCAAGCGCAGCGCCTCGCCATTCCGCCGCAGATATTCCTCTCCCTCCCGGTCGGCCAAATCGCCGAGCCGCTGGCACTGGCGGGCGGCTGGCAGATTTACCGCTTTGTCGAAGACCGAACAGCCGACAAGGCCGACTACGCCGAAGAAGCCGCCAGCGCGGCGCACCGCGAAAAGTGGCAGAGCCGCCGGCAAATCGAAGTGGAAACCTTGAGCCGCTCCTTGAATCTCCAGTTGAATCACGAGGGCCTACAAGCCTTGCTCGCCGCGCCGAATCTCTCCGATTCGCTCGCCGCGCTTCCGCTCTACCGCTTTGACGGCGGAGCGATTTCCTTGGGCGAATGCCTCCACGACCTGCGCGCCGTCGGCTTCCGGGGCGCGTTGCAAGACAGCGCCCAAGTCGTCTCGCTAGCCCATGCCGCGCTCTTGCCAGCCTATCTGATGACCGCGGGCGCCCAGCAGCGCGGATGGGATCGAGAGGCCGAATTCGCCGAGTGGCGCGAGCGCAAGCGCAAAGCTCTCGTTTTGCAGCAGCTCACCAAGGCAGAAACAGCGACAAAGGCCATCCCCAGCGAAGAGGAAGTCGCCGCGTACTACGAGGCCAACAAGACGCGCTTCCGCACGGCTGAATCCGTCCACATCAACCAGCTCCTCGCGCCCACCCGCGAGCAGGCCCAAGCGTTGCGCGACGCCCTCGCAAACGGCAGCAGCGTCGCCGAGCTGTTGGCCCGGCCAAGCGTCGAAACCCACGGCGACCCGCACGACGACGGAGCACTGCGCCTGCGCAAGGTGGTGCGGGCGCGCTATCCTCAGCTTGTAGATGCGGCCTTTGCCGCAGAGATCGGCGAATGGGGTGGGCCAGTGGCGGTGCTAGACCAATTTGCCGTATTCCGGGTACGCCAGAAAGAAGGCGGCGACATCCAACCTTTTGCCCAAGCGCGAGCGCGAGCGCGGGGCATCTTGGAAGCAAGGCGTCGGGACGCGCTCATGGACGCGCTCATCCAACGCCTGCGCGCCGAGCGCGAAAGCCAAGTCGCCTTGTTCGCCGAGCGCCTGTAAGGAGGTGCCATCGTGGCAAAAATAAAATGGGGTGCCATCGCGTACTGCCTGTTGGGGGCGTGGCTGCCAGCCAGCGCACAGCAAGGGTACGACATCGTGGACGACCGCATCGTCGTCACCGGGCGCAGCCACTGGGAGCACTGGAAAAAACCCGAACACCTGACCACTATCGACCCCTCGGGCGCGGTGCGTCCGCGCCACCTGCGCTCGATTTACAACGTCCTCGCCGATCCCAGCATCGCCCGTCCGGTCGTAATCACCAACAAAGCCCCGCGCATCCTCAATGTGGATAGCACCCTGAAAGTAGATGTGCTCGGCCAACCCATCCAAGACGCCCAGAAAAAATTCGTGTACGACTATATCGTGCGCCCCGGGGTCAGCCGCGCAGGCTCCAACATCGAGATGGCGGCCCGCATCGTAGATGGCGATCCCACTACCTTCTGGGAGCCCGACCCAGCCGACCCCATCGAGCAGTGGTGGGTCGAGGTCGATCTGGGCCGCGCCGTGCCCGTGGAGGGCATTTCCGTGCGCTTCGTCGAAGAAGGGCTGGGCGATCCGTTCTTCAAGTACCTCCTCCTCTTGGCCCGGAACCAGACACTATCGCTTACCGATGATCGCAAGGTTAGCTTTGAGCTGTTCGTCCCCCACGAAGGCCCCAATACCGAGCAGCGCGCCTTCTTCTTTGAAAGTGCCGCCGCAACTGGGGGAGCAACCCTTGCGCCCCCGGTCAACCCCGGCCTCGTAGTTTCCGCCGGCGGGATCAGCAGTGTCAAGAAACTGCACCAAAGCAGTGCCGACCCGGCTTGGACCGGCAAGGTCATCGAAACCATCCGCATCGTAATTACCGACACACGCGGCGGGCGGGCCGAGCAGATCGACCAAGCCGCATGGGAGGCGTTGCCCGCGCATGAACGCGGCGACATCGTCCACTTCGTGCGCGACTTCGCCGGCCGCGAAGAGCCGGTGGACGCCGAGACCTACGAGTCCTTGGAGGAGGAGCGCCGCGGACGGCGAGAATTCTATCGCCGAGAATTGCCGCGCCTAGCCGAGGTCGAAGTGTGGGGGTGGGGAGACAACATCAGCCTCGGCCTAGTCGGAGGGGGCGGCACTTTGAATCTGACCTCGGCCGGCAAGACGCCGTCCCCGGCTTTCGACGGGGATATCAGCAGCCGTTATCAGCAACCCACCCGAGACCCCCTCGACCCAGGTGCCAACGTGCTGACCATCGACATCGGCGGTACGGTGTGGCTGGACCAAATCCGCGTCACTGGTAGTAATATCCGCGGCTATCAGATGCGGTCGTCCACCGGGGAACGCGACGCCCAAGGCAAGCTGCGCTGGCGCACCATCACCCCGCCGGAGCGAGTAACCAACGTCGATCACGGATTCTTTGGCTACCTCAACGATGTGCAAAACCCCGTGCGCAAGGTGCGCTTCCTCGACCTGTTGACCTTGGCCAATTTCATCGGCGACACCCAAAACCGCACCGACCGCTTCTGGCCTCAGTTCAACGAACTCATGCTGTTTGCCGAAGGTGTACCCGCGGAAATCGAACTGCAATCCGATCTGATTGAGTTGCCTCGGCTGTTGACCTTGGGCAGTATCGACTGGAAGGCCGACACGCCTCCGGGCACCAAGGTCGAGATTCGCACCCGCACCGGCGACCAACTCATCCAGCAGATACGCTTCTACGACAGCAATGGCATCGAAAAGACCGCGGCCGAGCACAAGAAACTCCTCGCCTTCCTCAAAGGGCCAATCGACACGTCCTTCGCAATAGGCCCAGGCTGGAGTGCTTGGAGCCAGCAGTACCAGCAACCCGGCGACCAAGTAACGTCGCCCAGCCTGCGCAAGTTCATGCAAATCCAGGCCCGCCTGCTCAGCGAAGACCGCCATATTGCACCAGCGCTAGAGCGCATCTCCGTAGAGCTACACACTCCCGTCGCTCTCGGACTGCGAGCCGAAGTCTGGCCGCCCGAGGCCCAAGTGGGGGTTCTGGACACCTTCGAGGTCTTCGTCCAACCTCAGTTCTTAGAGCGGCCCACTTCGGTCCGCAGCCTCGGGTTCGACGAGATGCTCATCAGCGCCGATCCGGGCCTCGACATGCAGCTTATCGATGTGGCAATAGGCACCGAGGAACAGTTTGCATCTGGAGCACCGCAATCGCTCTTGGACTTGGCAAGCACCGACGGCCAGATGCTGCAAGGCGACTCGCTCCTAGTGCGCCTCCCGGAAGTTGCCCTCAGCGACACCGACGAACTACCGCAGCTATACTTCCGCACGGCAGCCGATGGCGAGGAAGTGCCCACCAGCATCGACGGCCAGCTCCTGACGGCGACTTCGCATGCCCTGCTCTCAGACGCGGTACGCGGCGCGGTGCGCTACTTCCGCATTGCCGGAGAGGAGCTAGTGGAAGTGGATCAAGCGGCCTACGACGAGCTGCCGCCCGAATCCCAAGGGCCCGTGCGCTACTTCCGCAAGGTCGTAGGTTTGGGGACCCAGACGCTTTTCGACGAGGCCGGCGACACGCTCAGCGCGGCCCAGTACGGCCGGCTAGGCCGTGCCAGAGGATGGGTCGTCGGCCACGGCCAACTCGTGCGCCTGCGCTTTGCGGCCAAGGTATTTCTCCACGGCACCAAGCTAAAGGTGGCGGTGCGCAACCAAGCGGCCGACACGCCCTATCAGCCCGCCGACGCCGCTGACGCCACCGCGCTGCGCCCCTCGCAAACCCTGTCGATCGCCGCGCTCGGTGCCGTGCAGATCGTCGCCGACATCTCGGTCGCGCCCAATCCCTTCACGCCCAACGGCGACCTCGTAAACGACGTGGCCCAAATCGAGTTCTCGCTGTTCAAGGTCTATGCCGAGCGACCGGCTGCCGTCCGCATTTGGGCACTCGACGGCCGGCCCATGCGCCTGCTAGAAGGCACGGCCCAAGGCGGGCACCAGCGCTTTACTTGGGACGGCAAGGACGACCACGGCCGCGTCGTGCCACCCGGGCTCTACATCTGCCAGATCGACGTGGACACCGACGCCGAAGACAGCGCCGGACAACGGCAATCCCACCTTATCGCGGTAGCCTATTAGGGAGCACCATGCACACTGTTACTAGTAGAATAAGCCTCGTTTTGCTACTCGTCGCTGCCGGAGCAGCCCAAGAGGCGGCCGGCCAAGTCGATTACAGCTCGCGCCTCGGGCTGCAACAAGGCGACGAAACCTCTTTTGCGCCCCAAGGGCCGGACGTCATGCTCGGCGTCCTCGACCCCGCGGTGCGCCGCTGGTACGTGCCGCAGGAGCTCTACAAAGAGTACCAGTGGCGTCAGTGGCAGTACACCAACTACGCCCGCAACCCCTATCAGCGCTACGTCGATATTAGCCTCGAAGGCGACTACTTTTACGATCTGTACGGCAATTTCCTCACCCGTGGCTGGCTGATCTTCAACAACTCGCAGAGCAAGCCCCAGCAGTTCGGCAACTCGCTGCTCAAGTCCAATCGCTTCCAACAGTGGTTTTCCGACGTGGTCATCGCCTCAGACGCCAAGGGCCAATACTTCTACACCCTGACGACGAGCGCACAGATGCGCTCGGTGATCTCGCCGATGGTCTTTTCCAAGCCGCGCATGGACGGCGTACAGTTCGACCTCGCCACCGACCGCTACGAAGGGACGCTCATCTATTCGCGCTTGAGCAATCCAGGCGGCTCAACAACTGAAGACCAAGAAGTACTCCGCACCAACAACACCACGCTCTTTGGCGGGCGCTTCGCCTACCAGCTCAGCGACGCCTTGCAATTGGGCCTGCACGCGGTCAACGCCCACCAGTCGAACACGCTTTCAGACCGTCTAGTGGGCAACCCGTTTTCCGGCGCTTTGACCGTGGCCCAAAACAAGACCGTGTCGCTGATTCAGATCGTCCTGCGCGACGATTCTCCAGGCGACGGAACGGGTGGGGCAGCCTTCTTTCAGGCCGGCTCGGACGTGCTAATTACCTACGAGGACGGGACTGTCGATGCCGGCAAAGACATCCAATTCGAGCCGGTCATCGAGGGCGGCTTTATCCAGCAGGGCTACATCGCCGCCAATGGCCCGGAGGAAATACGCCTTAGCTACGACTTCGACAGCCCGGCCTTTGTCGATCGGGCCTCGTTTCCCAAAGAGGACATCGTCAAAGTCGAGTTCCGGCTGGTGCTGGGCAACGACTATCAGGTCTGGATGACGTCCGACCGCCAAGTCAACCGCGACGGAGAAGCCGTGCTACTGCTCGTGGCCCAAGCCGACGGCAACGTGCAAGACATCACCAATTTGCAGACCGTCCGCTTCGAGTACGGCCTGCCGACGGCGACCCACATCTTCGGCGGCAACATCGAACTGCGCGACTACAAGGGCTTCGACCTATACGCCGAATACGACCTGAGCCTAAGCTACCGCAAGTACCCCAACGTCCTGCGCGACGAGCACCACACGGCATCCGGCATCGGCGGTCGCCGCCGGGCACCGGCTTGGATGGTGAACGCATCCAAAAAGGCCGCTCCTTTCTTTGTCTTCGGCGAGGCGTACAGCATGGATCCGCTCTACAACACGCGGACCTTTGTCACCACGGGCACGGGCGAGATCCGCTACGACAGCGAGCGCGAAGGTATCGTCGAGCTCGTCGAAGACAACGACGACCAAGACCGATTTCCCGACACCGTGCGCTTCGACTGGCTCCAGGGCGATTCCCAAGTCTTCCCAGGCTGGGACCAAAACAACGACTTCGTACCTGACATCAACCAAAACGACAACTTCGTGCGCTCCAATGCCGTGCCCGACTACGAAGAGCCTTTTCTCCGCTTCCATTCCGACCGCCCGGAATTCCTCTTCGGAATGGACATGAACAACAACTTCTGGATCGACCAGTACGAAAACGACGAAGAGCCAGACTACCCCTACCGCCGCGACCATCGTGGTTACAATGTGTACGGCGGTGCCGACCTGACGCCGCAACTCAAGGTGATGGTCGGTGCGCTGCGCGAGGAACTCATCTCCTCAAACCAGCAAAACAAGAGCACCTACGCCCTCGTGACGTACGACAACAACTCCCCGCGCTTTGGGCGCTTGCGCTTCTTTGAAATGAGCAAATTGGTAGAGGACGACATCCCCAACCCCCTCTTGCAGTGGGCACCGGACAACACCCTGCGCGGCGGCGAGTTGACCAAGGTCGAAGATCCCTTGTTGGCCCGCGACACTTGGATCAACCAGTTCTTTGTGGGCCACAACTTGCAGTCGGCCTCCTATCGCGTACAGACCAAGGTCAACTACGTGCGCTTCCGCCAGCTAATGAGCGAAACCCGCCGGCAGGCCCTAGAACTAGACGAACAGGACTTCTTCTTTGGGGTAATTAACAAGGCCAGCTACCGCTATTCCTTGGGCCGGCTGAGCTTGGAGCCGCGCTGGAAGAGCGAGTTCCGCAAGCAGTCGCGCAGCCTCTTCACCCTAGAGCATTCCACCAGCCTCTACGAACTATTTTCGGCTGTCGTCGAAACTCGCGTCCTGCGAGCCACTCGGCTCCAAGCGGGCGTCGAGTACCTGATTTTTAACGACTTCGACGTCGATGCCAACGACTTCAACTCCATTACTGGCGCGTTTCAGTTTACCAATCAGTCTCAGTACTTGGGTTACAGCCTCCACGCCTTAGCCGGGCTGCGCATCGAGCGCGAAGATTTCAAAGAAGTCAAGGCGCGGTACACGAGTCAGACCTTTATAACGATCTACGCAGGATTGGAATAGCGAGTGATCTGGCGCAACGACAATTTCGGCGCAGCCGTCATCGGCATCGCGCTGGTGGCCCTTTGGCCGCGCCTGACCTACCTAGATGAAGTCAAGCAAAGCCCCTTCTTGGAGGTGCCGACCGCGGCGAGCATGCCTTATGTCGAAGCCGCTAGAGGGGAGGGGAAGGCCGCGGTTGCCAGCCCCTTGTACCCGTTCTTTTTGCGCGGCATCGTGGCCATCGGGCTGGCACCTCGCTACGTCCAAGTCCTGCTAGGCGTGGCCAGTTGTGCGCTATTGGCCCTAATCGGCCGCGCCCTCTGGGGGCCGGGCACGGGACTCATCGCCGCTTTGTGCGCCGCTCTGTACGGGCCAGCCGTCTATTTCACTGGCTCCTTGCTGCCCCCGGCCCTCGCGGTATTTCTGGTGCTTTCGCTGTTGGCGGCGCTCTTGTGGGCTGACGAGCAGAGCGATGGGAGGGCTTTCCTAGGAGTCGGAGTTTTGCTGGGACTTTGCTTGTTGGCCGCCCCGCAAGTCGCGCTCTTCGCGCCAGCCATACTGTGGTGGCTGTGGATAGGAGAAAGACAACGGGCGTGTTGGGCCTGTGCATTGGGGACGGCTGGTGCGCTCGCGCTGTGGTACTTTTTGGGGGTGGCCACGAGTGCGGGCGGCTCGCCCGACTTCCTCGTGCGCGGCGGGGAGCACTTGCCCGCGCTGGATATGTACCACGGGCGCGGCGATTCCGCTGTCTTAGCGGCCCTGTTGTGGAAATGGGGGCTCGCGTTTCCCTTTGGTTTGGTCCTACCGCTCGCGCTGCTAGGCGTGGGTTTTGCCTTGGCGACTCGGGAGCGGGGTGCCTTGCTCGCCCTGCTGTTTGTCGCAACCGGCGCGGTCGGAACCGCGCTCTACGGTGCTCATGCCGAGACGCGCATGGTGCTGGTCCCTGTGCTCTTGCTCTTTGCGGTGAGCGGGGTCGGACAACTGGCGCAGTTGTCTTGGGCGTGGCGGGGGATCGCCGTGGTGGGATTGGTTCTAATCGCGGGATTGGTCAACGCCAGCACGCCCGCCATGGACCGCGCAGCGCAAGCCTCGCAGCAGCGCTATTTAGGCCGCGCCTATGCGGAGTTGGGCATGACGGCTACGGCAATCGCCGCGTACGAGCAGTCCTTGGCCGCGGGCAGCACCGCCAAGGACGTGTACCGGGCTTTGGCGGCGCTCTACGACGCCAGCGGCAAACCAGAGCGAGCACTCGGCATTAGCCGGGCATTCGTCGCGCGCTGGCCCGCCGACGAGCGCGGGCAGCAAGCACTCGGCGATCGCTACATGGCGGTGGGGCGTCCCCAACAAGCGCGCACAATCTACCAACAGCTCGTCGCAGGCGGCGAACGGGAGAACCTACTGGGGAGCTTGGGGGATGCACAGCTAACGAGCGGTGCGCTCGACGAGGCCATACAATCCTACGAGCGGCTGCTAACGTTGAGCCCAGATAGCAGCCGAGTGCGCTACCAACTGGCGCGCGCCTACGCTGCGAGCGGGCGGATCGCAGGCGCCGAGCAAGCCTATAGCCAGCTCCTAGACAGCCCGACCTATGGAGTACAGGCACGGGTGGAAACCGCCGCACTCTTGCGACACAATGGCGAACCAGCCGCCGCCGAGCCGCTGCTTTCGCAAGTCCTAGCGCTAGCGCCAGATCACCGCGAGGGACTGCTTCTGCTCGGCAAGGTGCTTTTAGAGCAGGAACGGCCCGGCGAGGCACTGCCCCATTGGCTGCGCCTTGCCGAACTAGAGCCTCACAATTGGCGGATCCAAGGCCACTTGAGCAGGGCATACAGTCAGTTGGGGCGGGACGCCGAGGCGCGGGACGCACAGACGCGCTATCAGCGGGCGAGGCAGCGCGCCCAGCTCCAGCAGCGAGTTGAGGCTGAGCAGAAGGCATTGGCGAAAAAAGTTCTCGGGGAAAATTTATGAAGCACTTGCTTCTCATAGGTGCAATGATGCTTTTGCACAGCAGCGATTCGCAAGGGCGTCAAGTATTGCTCATCGGCCAAGACGGCCAGATTAGCTGGAGGGGGGAAGTGGAGGCCGGGGCTGCGGTGCAAACCATCGAGCCGGAGTACCGCTCCACCCTAGATCCCAACATCACCGAAATCGGCGTCGCACCAGTCAATCTCGTCGATTTTTCTAGCGCGGATTTTCCCAGCAGCATCCTCCCCCGCCGGGTGCAGGAAGGCCAAAACCTCGCCGCTGAAATCGCCGAGCGCGGCGGCAGCATCCGCGCCCCGACCGTTTTCGACCTCGCCGAGTCCCAGCTACAAAACATCCTCGAGCAGATCGTGTCGCCCGATCCCTCTGGCGGGGCCTTCGAGCGCAAGGGACGGGACGTGTTGGGCACCTTGCTCGTGCTCGATTTGGGCGCGCGCTTTGGCGTCAACCAAATCCGCTTCTTCCCGCGCAATACGGTCTTTCCGTCGCCATCGACGCCCTTTCAAGAGGATTTTCTCAAAAACTTCGAGTTGCAGGTCAACGACGGCCAAGTGTTGACCGAGGCCGGCAATCCCATATGGGAGAGCTTTGCGGTGCGGACCAACAACCCCGATCCGGTCGCCACCATCGAGATCGACCCGCCGCGCTTTTTGCGCTTCATTCGCCTGCGCGCCACCTCATCCATCCCCTTTGAGGTCGAGAAATTCCAAGTATTTGGCGAGGGCTTCTTCCCCACCGTGCAGTACATTTCGCCGCTCATCGACATGGGCACCCCGGCCAATTGGGGACGCTTGCGCTGGCTGGAGGAGACCGTTGGGCAGGCGAGCGCCGTGCAGATGAACATCCGCACCCGCAGCGGCAGCGACACGTCGCCGTTTGCCTATACTCGCAAGCGAGTGGGGCGGCAAGACGCTGAGGAAATCTCCTTCTCAGTCGATAATCCCGACCAGCCGCTCTTGCGCGACGAGTACCTCGATCTGCCGGCTAAAGGAGGCCCCGCCGATGTGTGGGAACGCGGTCCCGTGCGCGACGATTTGGCCAATTGGAGTCCGTGGACCTCGCCCTACGATCCGGTCGCGGGCACTGGCAGCGAGGGCGCGTTGGTTCTCTCGCCCGGGCCGCGCCGCTACTTCCAATTCCGGGTTGATTTTCAGTCCGACGCCCTAGAATCGGCCAAAATCCTGCGGCAGTTTTCCTTTGACTTCACAACGCCGCCATTGGCCGATGTTCTCGTCGGCGAGATCTTTCCACGCGAGGTGCCTGCGGCCGCAGACATTCCCTTTGTCTATGCCGTGCGCGCCGAGATGGGCAGCGGGGATTTGCAGGGTTTCGACAGCTTTGAGCTCGTCACCGGCAGCCGCATAGATCGCATCGAGCGCATTGAAATTATCGACTCGCAAGGCGAGTTCCTGCTAGCGCACGACTTGGCAGTGCAAGACGCAGTCGTCGACGAGGGCGACGTGGCCATCACCGCGATCTCGGAGCGCAGCTTTGCGGTGCGCTTCCCGCGGGTGGCCGCGCACAACACCGTGTTGAAGATCCACTTCGTCAGCCGCATCCTCTCGTACAGCACGGCCTTTGAGGGCCGGGGATTGTTGCTGGAAGAAGATGCCTTTCAGAGCGTCCAAGCCGGCGATGCCACCTCACTAGACGAAGGCGACATCTCGTTTAAGTCGGACACTACCGTCTTGAGTCCAGCCGTCAATAGCGGCAGCCTCGTGGGTAGCTTTGACCTCGCCGCGTCCGTTATCACGCCCAATGGCGACGGAATCAACGACATCTTAAACATGGAATGCGAGGTCCTCGCAGTCGACGGCGGGCAAATTGTGGTCAATATTTACGACCTAGGGGGACGCCGGGTGCGCCGCCTCTTCGACATCGAAGGACAGAGCGGCGTGTACAGCTCGGAAAACTTGCCCCAATTGCAATGGGACGGGACCGATGATCAGGGTGAGAACGTGACTCCTGGCCTCTATCTAATCCAACTCAACATCGCAGGCGATGCGCGCGCTAGCGCCAGCACGCGCACCGTCGGCGTGGCGTACTAGGATTTATGGGATTTGTGTGATTTCCATGATTTCTCCCCTCACCGCGTGTGATGGGGCGTAATGACGGAGAAAAGATCGTGTTAAAGCGAATGTTGTTAAACGTAGTGCTCGCGGCTTGGTGTACCAGCGCGGTGTGGGGCCGGGCCGAGTTCCACATCGGCGGCCCGACGGGTACTTCTTGGCAGGGGCTGATCACTGATGAGCAGACCGAGTACACCATCGTCGACGACCAAGGCGCGGTCTTGGGTACGCTTCCCATCGCCATCGGTGCGGAGGAAGCGGGCGTCGATACCATGATCGCCTACGATGACAACGCCATCCGGCCCATATGGGTTGATCCGTCCGTCAATCTCGCGCTAGACGTGAACTTGACTCCGCGCGGCGGCAACCTCTTCACGAGTGTCTCCACCGGCTATACCCGCGAGGCGGCCAAAGAGGTCCAAGTGATGATCGATGGCGACCCGGAAACGGCGACCTTGCGCCAAGTCGATATCTCGCCGCGCCTAGCTGGCCTCAATATCGGCTACGTGAAAAACACGGTCGTCAATTTGGGAGCCGAGATGCCAGTCAACCGCATCCGCTTTTATCCGCGCCCGGGCTTTGAGGAAAACTACTTGGCTTGGTACGAAATCGGCGTAGCCGACAACACCGCGCCTTTTATATCCTCGCCCCAAGAGAAAGCACCGGGCAAGCGCTGGTACCATGACATCAACCGCTCGCTCACCTCGACCAATGACCCGGAATTCGACATCCTAGAGCGCAACGTTGAAAACCTCGACTACGTCGTGGATTTGCGCTTTCCCACGCGCGACTTGCGCTGGGTCGGCATTCGCCCGATCAATCCCGAACGCACCTGGGAGATCGCCGAAATGGAGGTGTACGGCGAGGGCTTTGTCACCAAGACCTCCTATCGCACGGGCGTGCTAGACTTCGGCCGTCCGGTGGCTTGGAGCAAAATTCGCTGGCAGGGCGAGGTGCCCCAAGGTACTCGGCTCGTGTTGCGCTCGCGCACCGGCACCACGCCCCAGCCCAATCTATTTTGGAAAATCGGCAGCACCGGCAACTTTGAGCGGGTGTCCAAAGACGAGTACACCACCACGTACCAAGTGGGTCGGTTCAATCAAATCCAAGCGACCTACGACGTAGAAAATTGGAGCTTCTGGTCAACGCCCTACGACTTTGCGGCCGGGCGGCGCAACCCAGAGGCAACAGGCTGGGAGGACGGGACGCCCCTGCTCTCGCCCGGCCCCAGCCGCTACTTGCAGCTAGAAGTGGTCATGTTTTCCGACGGGGACCAAGCGCCGCGCATCGACGAAATGTCCCTGCTGTTTGCCGAAGACCCCGCGGCCCAAAGCGTGATCGCCGAAATCTGGCCGGTTGAGACTGAAAACTTCGAGCCGCAGACCTTCACCTATGTGGTGCGGCCCGTGCTTGAAGACGGCGACCGCGGCTTTGACCGGCTGGAAATTTTCACCCAAGTCCCAGCCGAAGCCGTGCATTCGGTCGCGATCGATGGCCGGGAAATCATCGACGACTTTCCGCCCCAATTAGAGGAAGATAGGATCGTCATTAGCTTTGAGCCGTTTGTCGCGCCGCGCGACAACGAGCGCCGCATTGAGGTCGTCTTCGACGCCAAGGTGCTGCGCTTTGGCGCAGAATTCACCGGGTGGGTGTACGACAGCACCGAGCCCGAACTCAAACAACAAGTCCGGCCCGGCAACTCGACTTTCCGCTTTGCCGGCGACGCCCTCTCGGTGCGTACGCCCGTCGGCGGCGAACTCGTGCGGAAGGTCACCGCGCACCCCACGACGCTGACGCCCAATGGCGACGGGATCAACGATCAGACCATGATTTCATACGATCTGCGCAATATCGGCGCGCCGCGCCAAATCGCGCTACGGATTTTCGACCTGTCCGGCCGGTTGGTGCGCGAGGTAATCTCCACGCCAGCCGTCAGCGGCAGTTTTGCCGCGGTTTGGGATGGCCGTCGCGCCGGGGGAGACTTAGTCGCCCCAGGCGTGTACCTCTACCAAGTCGATCTAACCACCGACAAGGGCATTTCAGCAGCCGCGGGCACCGTAGCTGTGGCCTACTGAGTGAGCAATGGCAGGAACTGCGAAACACATCTGCAAGGTCGCCCTGCTTTTATGGGCCGTAAGCGGCAGCTCGGCCGCGGCCCAAATCGGGCTGCCATCGCTGGCTTCCCCAGGCACGGAGGCCCTCAACCCGGCGATGCGCCGCTGGTACGTGCCTCAAGAGCTGGTCGCCGAACACCACTGGCGGCAGTGGAGCGCCACCAACTATGCGCGTACTCCCTATCAGCGGTATGTTAGTCCCAGCATCGAAGGAGATTACTTCTACGACGCCTTTGGCAACTTCCTCAATCAGGGCTGGCTTATATATAATGTATCCCAAGCCAACCCCGAGGAATTCGGCACCGTACTGTTTGAGGCTCAGCACTTCCGCAACTGGTTTTCCGAAGTCGCCGTGGCCTCCGAACAAAAAGGACAATACGCGTACGCGCTGACCATTAGCAGCGACCTGCGCACCACCCTGACGCCCATGGTGCTATCCAAACCGCGCCTCGACGGCGTGCAGTTCGACTTTGCCATGGACAAGTACCGGGGCACATTCCTCTACGCGCAGGCCAGTGCCCCGCGCGGCATTACCAATCAAGAATTGCTCCGCACTAATTCCACCACCCTGATCGGCGGGCGCTTTGAGGTGCAAATCGGCGATTTCGTCGAGCTCGGCATCCACGCGGCCAACGCCCACCAAGCCAATTCGCTCTCGGAAGAAGCCCTGTTAAGCAATTGGATAACCGGATCGCTGACCCAAGGCCAGAACCGGACTATCTCCCGTATCGAAATCGCGCTGCGGGACGACTCGCCAGACGATGGCGTGGGTGGCGCAGCTTATTTTCCGGCTGGATCGGACATTTTCATCACCTATCGGGATGGCCGCGTGGACTCGGGCCGCGATATCCGCTTTGAACCGGTGGTGGAAGGCGGCGCGCCCAAGCCGGGCTATATCGAAGCCAACGGCAACGACGAAATCCGCCTGCGCTACGACTTCGACAGCGCCAGCTTCATCAACCGAGCTGCGGCCGACAAAACCGAGATCGTCAAAGTGGAATTCCGGCTGGTGGTAGCCAACGACTATCAGGTCTGGATGACCTCCGATCAGCAGACCAGCGCTGGCGAGCCTGTGTTTCTGCTGATGACCCAAGCGCCGGGCAATATCAAGGACTTGTCCAATCTGCGCGTCATCAGCTTTGAGGCCGGGCTACCCACAGCGACCCACATCCTCGGCGGTTCGGTGACGGTTAGCGACGTAATGGGCTTCGACCTATACGGCGAGTACGATCTCAACTGGAACTACCGCAAATATCCCAATATCCTCGTCGAAGAGCACCAGACTTCGGCCGGCATTGTCGGCGAGCGCAGTGCATCAGCCTATATGCTCAATCTGTCGCGCCAGTGGTCCCGCTTCTTCATCTACGGCGAAGCCTATCAGATGCACCCGCGCTACAACACCCAAACATTTGTCACCCAAGACGACGGCAGCATTGACTACCAAAACGACCGCAGCCTCATGGACCTCGTGGAAGACAACGACGATCAAGACCGGGTGCCAGACACCTTCCGCGCCGACTGGGCCTTCCCCGATCGCCAAGTCTTTCCGGGCTGGGACCAGAACAACGACTTCGTCCCCGACATCAACCAAAACGACAGCCGAGTGCGCACCAACTCGATCCCGGATTACGAAGAGCCTTTCCTGCGCTTTGCAGTAGATCGGCCCGAATTCCTCTTCGGCGTTGACATGAACAACAACTTCTGGACGGACCAATACGAAAACGACCAAGAGCCGGATTATCCCTACAAGCGAGACCGACAAGGCTACAACGCGTACGTCGGCACCTACTTGACCCCGCAGCTAAAGGTCGTCGCCGGCCTCCTGCGCGAGGACCGCATCTCTTCCAACGAGAAAAACCACAGCGCGTACGCACTCCTGAGGTACGACCAAAGCTGGGCGCGCTGCGGCGATCTGCGCCTCTTCGGCATGACCAAGCGCGTGGAGGATGACATCGCCGACCCGCTCTTGCAGTGGGCACCCGACAACACCCTGCGCCTCGGTACGCTGACCGAGATCGACGATCCGCTGCTGGCCCGCGACACTTGGATTAACCAGCTCTTCCTCGGCCACAAGGTGCACGCCTTTTCGCTGAACCTACAGAACAAGGTCAACTATGTGGTCTTTCACCAACTCATGGACGCCGAGCGTCGGCAGCACTGGGCTTTAGCCGAGACGGATTTCTTCTTCGGGATGATCAACAAGGCCCACTACCGCCATGCGCTCGGCCCTCTCTCTTTAGAGCCGCGCTGGAAGAGCGAGTTTATCAAGCAGAGCCGCGACCTGTTCACGGACGAGCGCCGAACGACCCTAGCCGAACTCTTCTCGCTGTTGGCGGTCACCGATGTCCTAGAAATCACCAAGCTACAAGCGGGCCTAGAGTACCTGATCTTCGACGATTTTGAGGTGGATGCCAACGATTTCACGGCGCTGACTTGGGGCGTTCAGTTCAAAAACGAATCGGCCTACCAAGGCTACAAGCTACAGACCGTGATCGGACTGGTGCTAGAGCGCAAGAATTTCAAAGACGCTTCCTCGCGCACTGAAACCCAATCCTTCATCGCCATTTACGCGGGGATTTAAGCCTTGACGTACTCTTTTGCAGCCTTGTATATTGAACGTTTGTACGTAACGAAACCGAGAAGGCGGCCGAGTCGCCGCATCTTCTCTCTTTTTTAACCCCTATCTCGTGGAGGTAGCTTTTACCATGAAAAAGTTTCTCACCACCGCCTTAGCCTCGCTGGGCCTTGTGGTTGCCGCCCAAGCCCACGAGCCACCTGGTGAGCTGTTGGTCGCCGTGAATTTTCCCGATGCCAACGTGCCCGTCATCGATGGCGACGCCGGCGAATGGGCCCCCGTGCCCCTTGAGCAGTACGGGATTTTCAGCGAGACCTTGTTCTCGATCCACGGCTTTGCCGGCGAGAACGTCGATCGCGGCGGGCTGGACGCCAGCTCGATGCAGATCCGCCACATCATGGGCTGGAACGATGCGACCAACAACGTGTACATCACCAGCCGCGTCTTCGACGACATTCACATCACTCAGCGTCAAGACCCGGGCAAATTCTTCTGGGATGACAGCGTCGAGTACGAGCTCAACGCTGCACACCAAGCCCGCGACGATCTGAATCCCGGCGACGATGCGACCAGCTTTAGCTACAAGTTCGCCTTTCCGGTCTATCAGGAGACCTTTGAATGGTATCGCCCCATCGTCAACCTGCCCTGGATGACCAGCGGCTCGCAGTGGGTCGAGATCGCCTCCAGCTTCGAGGGCGAAGAGTTCGGCGAGAGCACGTACACCTACGAAATCCGTATCTTGCCGATCGAGCGGATGCCGCGCTCGGATGAGGCCACTGAGGATCAGGTAGAAATTCACGACCTGACCGAGGGTAGCATTATCCACGTCACGGCAACGGTCAACGATGTCGATGGCGGCGACGGCGACGGCGACAACCGCATCGGCATGTGGAGCACCAACCCGATCGAGTGCTGCCACGCTGGCCAAGACTTGCTGCTGACTCCGGCCGATCCCAGCATCGACTGGGGCACGGCCACAGCCACCGAGGCGAGTAGCTGGGGCCGGATCAAGTCCCAGTTCTAGGCTATTTTCATCTCAATTGTAGTGCCATTCCGGGCAGGTCTCGCCTAGATGCGGGGCCTGCCCGAATTTTTAGGAGGCTATATGCTCACCGAGGAACAGGTCAATTTCTACCGCGAACACGGCTATCTCGTCGTCGCGGATGTGTTGCGCCCAGACGAGCTGGAGGAGGCACACGCCATTGTCGATGACTTCGTCGAGCAGGCGCGGCACGTCTCCGAGCAGAGCGGGCACTTCGACCTAGAGCCGGATCACACCCCGGAAAACCCCAAGGTGCGTCGCCTGAGTGCGCCGGCGAGTTACCACCCCTTCTTCGATGGCTTAATGCGCGACCGCCGCATTCTAGACCTGTTGACGCCCCTGATCGGCGCGGCCATTCGCGCCCAAGGCGACAAGCTCAACATGAAGCCGCCCGACGGCGGTAGCCCGGTCGAGTGGCACCAAGACTTTGCCCACTATCCGCACACCAACGACGACTTGTGCGCCGTGGGCATTGCCCTAGACGACGCCACGCGCGAAAACGGCTGCATGATGGTAGTGCCCGGCTCGCACCGGGGACCGATCCTCGATCACCACCAAGACGGCTACTTCATCGGCGCCATCAGTCCCGCTCGCGACCATATCGACCTCACGGCAGCCGTGCCCCTAGAGATGAAAGCCGGTTCGCTCTCCATCCACCACGCCCGCACCTTGCACGGCTCGGCGCTCAACCGCTCGGGTGCGTCTCGGCGGCTCTTGCTCTATCAGTACGCGGCCGTCGATGCTTGGCCGTTCGGCGGAGTGAGCAACTGGGATGCCTTCAACGCCAACATTCTGCGCGGTGAACCCACCTACGATTTTCGCCTCGTGTCGATGACGGCTCGCACGCGCATGCCCGCCGGGGCGCGCGGCGGCGGCGGCATCTACGAGCTACAAAAGCCGCTGCAAGAAAAAGTATTCGCCGCCGGCTAGATTCTCGCCTTGCCGCCGTTTGTTCGCTTGGGGATCGTCGCAGCACTAGCTGCCGGAGCACTCTGGGGCGTCCTCTCCGTTCACTGGTACCCGGCCGAAGAGGTGCTGACCATGTGGGTCTATGGCTCGCCTCAGGAGGCCGAGCTGTACCGCCATGTCGCCGCCGAGTACCGCCAGCAGCACCCGGAAGTTCGCCTGCGTTTAGAGGTGGTGCCCGGCCGCAGCGTCGTGCAAAAGCTGCTGACGGGCATGGACGCTGGGCACGCCCCGGACATCTGCGTACTGCACTGGCGGCAGATGCCCCAAGTAGCTAGCACCGGGCAGCTTTTGCCGCTCGACGGCTTGGCGCGGCGCGACCAGCTTGCCACCGGCGATTACTATCCGGTGGGCCTGCAAGCGTACACCTACCACGACACCCTCTACGGCATCCCCGTCAAAGGCAGCACCATTACCTGCTTTTACAACAAAGACCTCTTCGACCGCTACGGCATCAGCTATCCCACCGACGACTGGACGCTCGACGACCTCCTAGTCAAGGCCAAGGCCCTGACCATCGATGAGGATCAAGACGGCCTGCCGGACATCTACGGCTGCACCCCGTACGACATCGCCAGCTACGTATGGAGCATGGGCGGGGACTTCCTCCGGCAGGAAAACGGGCGCTATGTCTCCAATCTCGACGATCCGCGGGTGGCCCAAGCCGTGCAGTTCTATGTCGATCTCTACTTTAAGCACAAGGTCAGCCCGCCCCGGCCGGGCGTGCGCAGCGACAACGCCATGAGCACCTTCACCTTTGAGGCCGGGCGGATCGCCATCGGCATCATGGGGCCGTGGATGCTGCCGACTTTTCAGCTTTTGGACCGCTTTGAGTGGGACGCGGCACTCTTTCCCCAAGGGCCGGCCGGCCGACAGACGCGCTATGCCAGCGTCGGTTTTACCATCTGGAAGGGCACCCGCGATCCAGAAGTTGCTTGGGATGTGCTCAAGCACATGGTCTCGGCCGAGGCGACGACCAAGATGGCCAAGTTGGGCAGCGACCTACCGCCGCAGCGCTCGGTCGCCCGCAGTACCTATCCGCGGGCATCGACTCCCTACGAGGAAGAGGTCTTCGTGCGCTCAATGGACTACAAAGTCCGGCTCTTCCCCCAAGAGTTGTGGTGGGAGGACCTCTACCGCCGGATGCTCGACGAACTCGACGCCGCCCTCACCGGCCGCGAGAGCGTGGCCGAAGCCCTCGCCGAGGCCCACCAAGTGACCAATGCCTATCTACAGCGCATCTACGCCGAGGAAAGCGCATTGTGAGGAACCAAAACAAAGCCGCCTTCTTCTTTCTGCTGCCCAATTTCGTCGGCTTTCTCATCTTTGCGCTTGGACCGGTCGTCGTGGCTGCGGGCATGGGCTTCTACCGCTATCAGCTCGCCTCGGGCGCACCCGTCTTCATCGGGCTGGATAACTTTGCGGATCTAGTGCTCTTCAAAAAGGTCGATGGCGAGTGGGTGGCACGCGACCCGTATTTTTGGAAGTACCTCGGCAACACGCTCTTTTTAATGCTCAATATCCCGCTCGCCATGGTCGGCTCCCTGCTCTTGGCCGTGCTGTTAAACAAAGAACTACCCGGCCGCATCTTCTTCCGCACCCTATTCTTTATTCCCCACCTGTGTACGGGCATCGCCATCTACATGGTCTGGAAGATGCTCCTGACCTACGAGCCCAACGTCGGCATCTTCAACGGGCTTTTGTGGCAGATTTTTGGGGTGTTGGGGATCGCGCCCGAACAGGCCGCCGCGCTCCTGCCGGGGTGGCTAATCGACGCATCTTGGGCCAAGCCCGCGTTGATCATCATGTTTATCTGGGCCAGCGTCGGCGGCTACAACATGGTTCTCTACTTAGCCGGCCTGCAAAACATCCCGACCGAACTCTACGAGGCCGCTGAAATGGACGGCGCTGGCTGGTGGTCTCAGCTCATCCACATCACCGTGCCCCAGCTAGCGCCCACGACGTTTTTCATCCTCGTCACCAGTATAATCGGCGGCCTGCAAGGCGGCTTTGAAGCTGCTTATGTAATGACCGGGGGCGGCCCCGAGGGCTCGACGACCACCATGAGCTACTACATCTACACCCAAGCTTACGAGCAGCTAGAGGTAGGGTACGCCGCGGCGATTTCCATGGTGCTCTTCGCGCTGATTTTCATAGCGACTTTGCTCAACTGGTGCTACGGTGGCAAACGGTTGGAGGCCGTCTAATGTCGCGCTGGCGTCAGTACCAATCAACGGTCCTGATCTATGCGATCTTGCTACTCGTGCTCAGCGGCATGGTGGTGCCGCTGGTGTGGACCCTGCTCACCTCCTTCAAGTACAACGTCGATGTGACACTTGGATGGATTCCGCCGCGTTGGACGACTGACAATTACACCGGTGTGTTCAGCGCCTTCTCCTTCCTCCGCTACTATGCCAACTCGCTATTCATCGCCACCGCCGTTACCGTGATCCAAGTTGCTACCAGCGCACTAGCAGCATACGCGTTTGCCCGCTTGCAGTTCCGCGGCCGCGACGTGCTCTTTTTGGGCTATCTATCGACGATGATGATTCCGGCCGACGTGCTGATGATCCCGCAATTCGTGCTGATGAAGAAAATTCCCGAATGGCTGAACGCGGTGTTAGCAACGGATTTTTTCAGTGGTTTCCTCTACTTAAAGAGCCACTACATCGGCCATCCCGTGGGGCTAGACAGCTTTTTTGCACTCATCGCCCCGGGGTGTTTTAGTGCATACGGAACGTTCATGTTGCGGCAGTTTTTGCTGGGCATTTCGCGCGAAATCGAGGAGGCGGCGCTCATCGACGGATGCTCGGCGTGGGGCGTGTTTTGGCACGTGGTGGTGCCGCTTTCTAAGCCAGCACTGGGGGCCTTGGCGATTTTTACCTTCCTCGGGCGTTGGCGGGCCTTTCTCTGGCCGCTGATTATGACGGATTCGGATTCCATGATGGTGCTGCCGGTGGGCTTGGCCAAGCTGTCGGACCTGTACATCAACGACTACGGGCTGATTTGCGCGGGCTCGGTGTTGATGCTCGTGCCGATGATCGCGGTTTTCGTCTTTTTTCAGCGCTGGTTTATCAGCGGGATTCAGCTAGGGGCGGTGAAGGGGTAACAGACATGAATGAATCTTTGCAACGCCTCACGGGCGACGAGCCGCTGCCAATGACGCCCTGATCATACGTAGCCGCATCCTCGTCGTGATTGTACAGATCTACGTGGCTACTTCTCATCTGCGTCATCCTCCGACAGCATTTCACTAATCTGAGCTGACAACCGAAATAGTTGGGACCAACGTCTTTTGTGCTTCATGTTTTCAACTTGCAGTCTCAAGAGCTCTGCTCGACTTACCAACCCGTAGCCCGCGATCCTCTGTAGGAGATTTGGTAACCCTATGTTTTGCGTTTCCCAGTTCAGACAACGATACTCGGCGAGTTTTTCTGAAGGGACTGCGAAAACCACCGTTGTGTCCTGCGGTAGGTTGCTCGTATGAATGGAGCCCTGATTGCGCACCTTTTCTAGGTTGCAGTGTTCGGCCAGCAAACGGGTAACTTCTTGTAACTCCGCTAGGAGGCTTCTGGTACTCTCAACAGACTCGGCGAATTTTTCGTAGCTAAGCTGCTCAGCCCTTACGCGATGACGATCGATATTTCCAGTCTGAGCTTGCGTATGGAGAGCCCAATAAAAGGACAAAAATAAGACAAAAGCGACGAGTTTCATGGACGTGCTCCTCTCTCACAGTTTTTGTCGGGAACGGGCAGAACGTCGCGTGTAACCTCCCGAACTTTGCCGGGGAACGTCCGTCCTCGTACCCACATAATCGGCTGACCTTTGCCAGCTTTTTCTGGATCAGACCATTCAGCCTGTGCGCTTAAGTAATGAGACACATAGCTGCGTCTAAATCGCTGGCTGTGGTTGTTGGTGCTTTTGTGCAACAGATGAGAGTGAAACCAAATGACCGCACCGGGTGGAACTTCCACGGCCAGGCCGTCCTCGTCGCGGGCATTGCGGGCCAGTTTGAATTCTGTCTGCTGCGACCCCTCAATGTCGTCGTGTTCGGCAATGGCCTGTTGGTGACTGCCAGGAATCACGTATAGGCACCCGTTTTCGCGATCGGCGGGGTCGATTGCCGTCCAAGTGCCGACGGTCGTTGCGGTTTTGAACCGCTTGCCAAAGTAAAACTTGTCTTGGTGCCACGGGAATCCCAAGCCGATTTCAGGAGCTTTCCAGATGAAGAGGTTGTTGATGCCCAGAATGTCTGGGCCGAGAATATCCACGAGCGGATCGGTCAGGCGCGGATCGCGGACGCGGGCGAGGAACTCCGGGATGTAGCAACTGGGGTGATGGATCTTGTGCATACCATAGACACCCGCTCGTGCGTCTTTGCCGTCGCGGACCAAGGCATTGCGGTCGATGTGCGCCATAGGCATGCTGCGTTTCCCGGCGACAACGTCTTCGGCCACCTGCCGCAAGTGATCGTTTTCCTCGTGTGAAAAGACGTTGGCGCGCACAAAATATCCATCGCGCTCCCAACGCTGGAGCTCGTCGGCGGTCATTCGGAAAGCATTCATTTGGTGCGTCTCCTCGTAGTCGCTAGGGCAACGCCCGCTTACTTTGACACAGGTTATAAATATGTATAGTCTAAATAGGTTATGAGCGGCCCACCAAACAGCGCATGAGTCTCAATCCCTTCAAACCGTTCGCCTCGTACCTCCGCCCATATCGCTGGGCCTTAGTCATCGGCCTAGCCTTTTTGCTGGGCGAACAGCTCGTTTCCGTCTCTATCCCCCTCGTCCTCGAACGCGCCATTGACCAAGCCCAAGCCAGCCTAGACCAAGCCACACCCAACCTGACTTTCCTCGCGCACTACGCCGCCCTCATAGTCGGCTTGGGCTTGGCGCAGTGGAGCATGGCCTTTGGCATGCGCTGGCACTTGGCCGCCACCTCGTTCCGCATCGAGCGCGACATCCGCCAGCGCTACTTCGCCCACCTGCTCACCTTGCCCTTGGGCTACTTCCAACAGGCCCGCACCGGCGATTTGATGGCGCGGGCGACCAACGACGTCGAAGCCGTGCAGCGCTACCTCAGCCACGGCTTCCGCATGTTCCTAGGGGCCCTGCTCGGCTTCAGCTTCAGCATGGTAGCCATGTGCCTGTACGACTGGGAACTGACCCTCTACGCGCTGTTGCCCATGCCCATTATGACCGCGATTTTGCGCGTGGTGGGCAGCAGAGTGCGCCGACGCTATCGCATGGTGCAAGAGCAATTTGCCGCCATTAGCACCTGCTTGCAGGAAAACCTCGCGGGCGTACGCGTGGTCAAGGCATTTGCCCGCTGTCGCCGTGAGATCGACCACTTCACCCGGCTCAACGACGAGTACGTCGAGCGCAACCGCAGCCTAATCTACCTCTACAGCGCGTTTTTCCCCTTCACCTTCCTCATCAGCGGCCTGTCCATGGTGTTCATTCTGTGGCTCGGCGGCATCCGCGTCGTCGAAGGGACGCTCACCTTGGGGGCCTTTGTCGCCTTCAACGCCTACTTGATCCGCATGAGCCGCCCGATGATGATGATGGGCCGCATCGTCGATGAATACCAGCGCGCCATGGCTTCCATGCTGCGCATCGAGTCCGTGCTCAAACAACAGCCCCAGCCCGACCAGTACCAAGACGCCGGCTTGGCGATCAAAGGCGAAATCGAATTCCGCCGCGCCTCCTTTGCTTACAATGGCCAAACCGTGGTGCGCGATATAGATGTTCACATTCCGGCCGGCAGCACCCTAGCCATCGTCGGGCGGGTCGGGTCGGGCAAGAGCACGCTGGCTCGGCTCATCCCCCGCCTCATCCAAGCCGGCGAGGGCCAAATCCTCATCGACGGCAAACCCATTGAACATATGCCGTTGCGCACCTTCCGCGACGCCATCGGCTACGTGCCGCAGGACACCTTCCTGTTCTCCGAGAGCATCCGCGACAACATCGCCCTCGACTCAGCCGCTGCGGACGCGGTCGAACGCGCTGTTGAGGTGGCCCAACTAGCCGCGGATCTCAAGACCTTTCCCCAAGGGCTGGACACCATCGTCGGCGAGCGCGGCGTCACCTTGTCGGGCGGGCAAAAGCAGCGCACGGCCTTAGCTCGTTCGGTGGTGCGGCAACCGAAAATCCTCATCCTCGACGACGCCCTAGCCAGCGTCGATACCCGCACCGAAGAGCAAATCCTCACGCGCCTGCGCGACATCATGGCCGAGCGCACCACCATCCTCATCGCCCATCGCATCTCTACCGTCATGGCCGCGGATCACATCATTGTGCTCGACGAAGGGCGCATTGTCGAAGAGGGCACCCACGGCGAATTGCTCGCGCACGATGGCCTGTATGCTGATATGTACCGCCGCCAGCACCTCACCGATGAATTGAGCGACCTCTAATGCCGCCGATCAGCCGCGACGAGCAGGAAATCGAGCAAAAATCCATTGACCGGGGCTTGCTTGACGAGGTTTAGGCAGTTCGCGTATATGCTAGCAACAGTGCGCCGTTGGTCCCTGGCAGTGACAATCACAATTTCAAATCAACGCCAGCAAAGGGCGAAATGACGCTCGGGCAAACAAAGAACAAGGCGAGGAGACGAGATGACCGATCTGAATTTCAAGGGCAAGGAATTTGTCTATAATCATCATCTTGCCGTACCCTTCCGTCCGCTCGTCCCGGACGCGACCAAGGGCATTGGCCCGGTCGCGCTCGACGGCAACCTGATCATTCACGGCGACAACTTACACGCCCTCAAGGCACTTCTGCCGCTCTACGCGGGCAAGGTGGACTGCGTCTACATCGACCCGCCCTACAACACCGGTAACGAAGGCTGGTGCTATAACGACAACGTAAATTCTCCCGTGATCAAGGAGTGGATCAATTCAAACCCGGTAGGGATTGAGGACGGTCTACGCCACGACAAGTGGTGTGCAATGATGTGGCCCCGTCTGCGATTACTACGGGAATTACTGGCCGATAACGGCGTGATTTTCGTGTCCATTGACGATAACGAGCAGCACCATCTACGGATGTTAATGGATGAAGTTTTCGGTGACATCAATTTTTTTGCTGTTCTCACGAGAAGAGCAATGCACACCGTCCGCAATTCCAGCAAGGACTTTAACCTCAACGCCGACTATGTTCTCGCCTATGCAAAGGACAAGACATGGTTTAGTTCAGAAAAGGCCCGTTACATTCGACACATTACCGACAAGGCAAGCAAGTATCCACATGATGACAATGATGGGCGCGGCCAGTACAAGCTTGATCCTATCCATGCAAGAAACTATTACGAACCTTACACATTCACCTTCGCAAATGGCACCATTTGGCAGCCTCCCTCTGGAAAATACCCTAGGTACTCGAAATGCAAATTGCGAGAAATGGAGCAGCAGAATCGCATTGTATTCTCCGGCAGAGAACCCAAAGCAAAACGGTATCTGAATGAAGTCCAAGAGGGGCAACCACCTGACGCGATTCTTTCGCCAGAAGAGGTGGGGTTCAACAAGGACGGCACCCGAGAGCTGCAAGAGCTATTCGGCACGGGGGGAGTATTTCCGCAACCCAAACCGACAAAACTAGTGAAGTTTTTGCTGGCGATATTGCGTAGAAAAGACGCTATCGTTCTCGACTCTTTTGCTGGCAGCGGCACCACCGCCCACGCCGTCTTGGCACTCAATAAAGAGGATGGCGGCAATCGCAAGTTTATCTTGGTGGAGTGCGAGAAATACGCCGACACAACTACCGCCGAGCGGGTGCGCCACGCCATCAAGGGCGTACCTTCGGCCCACGACCAGTCGTTGCGGGAAGGGCTGGGCGGCACCTTCACCTATTACACCCTAGGCTCCCCGGTCGAACTAGATAAGATACTGAGCGGCGAAACGCTGCCTTCCTATTCGGGAATTGGTGCATCCCTGTTCCACATGGCGACCAATAGTGCCCTCACGCCCGCGACCGTGCGCGAGGCGGACTTCTATCTCGGCGCGACCGCGGGCCAGCATGTCTGGCTGATCTACAAACCCGATCTCGACTATCTGAAGTCACCTGACTCCGCGCTGACACTCACCCGTGCCAAGAAATTTGCAGAGACGGCCCCGGACAAGCGCCACCTAGTCTTTGCCTCTACCCGCTTCGTGAGCCAGAAGATGCTGGCCGAGCAGAACATCCCCGTAGAGTTTGTGCCCCTGCCCTACGCGCTCTATCGCATAGACCCGAGCTGATGACATGTTCCGCCAGCTCAACTACCAGGACCGCGCCCTTACGGCCATTGACGCTCATCTCGATCTTCTGCAGGAGAAAAAGGCCCGATCCGACCAGATCGTCGCACTGGCCGTAGAAAACCCCTATCTCAACCTCCCGCTCCCAGATTTCGCCCAAGAGGCATGGGAGGCCCTGAGAGCAAACCTCCCGGCCTCCCGTGCGGCGATTCCTTTTTCGCCCCGCCTAGACGGGTGCGACCGGCCCGTACCAAACGCCGTCCTGAAGGTCCCAACCGGCGGTGGCAAGACCTATCTCGCGGTCTCTGCCGTCTCGCGGATTATGGGCCGCTATCTCAATCGCAACACCGGCTTTGTACTATGGGTCGTCCCCAACGAAGCGATCTACACCCAGACGCTGAAGCATCTGAAGGACCGCCAACACCCCTACCGGCAGGCACTTGATCGCGCCGCCGCTGGCCGGGTGCAGCTCATGGAGAAGACCGACCGCCTCAATGCCCGCGACGTGGAAACCAACCTCTGCGTCATGCTCTTGATGCTGCAATCCTCGAACCGCGAGAACAAGGACTCGCTGAAAATGTTTCAGGATCGCGGCGATGTGCATGGCTTCTTCCCGCCCGAAGGCGCACAGCAGGCCCACAAGGCAGCACTCGATCAGACACCCAACCTAGACGGCTATAACGACATATTCCCGATGGTGAAGGATTCGCTCGGCAACGCCCTGCGGATCATCCGTCCCGTCGTGGTGCTCGACGAGGGGCACCGGGCCATTTCCGATTTGGCGTTTCGTACGCTTTACGGTTTCAACCCGTGTTTCGTGCTGGAACTCACGGCGACGCCCCAAGATGTGCAGCCGCGTGGTGGCAGGAACCCGCGCGAGGGCCGATACGCGAATGTGCTGGTCGAAGTGACCGGGCGCGATCTGGACCGCGAGGGCATGATCAAGATGCCTCTCAATCTCGATCCCCGGCAGGGTAATGACTGGAAGACGACCTTGAACGCCGCTGTCGCCAAGCTCGGCGATCTGGGCGACGAGGCTCGGAAGCTGCAGGCCGACACGGGGCGCTACATTCGGCCCATCATGCTGATACAGGTGGAGCGCACCGGCGCGGACCAGCGCGAAAGCGGGCACATCCATGCGGAGGACGTGAAGGACTGGCTTCTAAAGGCGGGCTTTGATGAGGCGGAAATCGCAATCAAGACGGCTGAACAGAACGACCTGAACCAGCCAGAAAACCAGAACCTTCTGTCGCCAACGAACCGCGTCCGCTTCATCATCACCAAGCAGGCACTTCAAGAAGGCTGGGACTGCCCCTTCGCCTATCTGCTTTGTGCCTTAGCCGCCAATTCCAACCTGAAGGCCATGACCCAGCTCGTAGGGCGAATTCTCCGTCAGCCGGGTGCGACCAAGGCTGAGGTGACCGCGCTGGACGAATGTCACGTCATAACCCATCGCACCGCTACCGCGAAAGTCGTGGAGGCTATCAAGAATGGTCTTGAGAAAGATGGTCTCGGGGATATGGTCTTGCAGGTCTCCCAAGACGACACGTCAGGCGGCGGCAGGGTGGAGAGGCAGCTCGAGCGGCGAGCGGATTTCGCTTCAACGGAAATCTATCTGCCCAAGGTCCTGATTGTGGACGGAGGCGAGGGGCGCGACCTAGACTATGAAACCGATGTGTTGTCGTGCATTGACTGGCGCGGCTACGACCCGAAGGACATCGCGGCCCGTATTCCCGACAATGCCCAAGCCGCCGAGAGCCAGCTTCAGCGCATCAAACTCAGCGATGACGGGGACGAATTGTTCGTTGGTGAGACGGTCGCCAAGAATGCCGAAACCCTCGCCTTTGATCCCGCGTATGCCGTTAGGATGATATCAGATATAGTGCCCAACCCATTCGTCGGGCGGGAAATCGTTGGCAAGCTCTTGTCTGACCTGAAGGTGCGCGGCTTCGATGAAGCCAAACTGGGCGGGCTTGCCAGCCTGATCGTCGAGGAACTGCGCAAGGGCTTGGATACCGAGCGCACCGTGCGGGCCGAAGCCTTGTTCAAGGCGGAGATGGAGGCGGGCCGGATTCAGTTTCGGCTGCGTCTTGACGGTCGCAATTGGCGCATGCCGTTTATTGCGGAGACAATGGAGCCCGACAATGCCCGTCAGCTCGTGAGCACGACGGGAGGGCCGTTAGAAAAGAGCCTGTTCGCGCCGGTGTACGGAAGCGAATTGAACCAAGACGAGCGCGATGTTGCGATCTACCTAGACGGTGAAGCCGCACTCTCGTGGTGGCATCGCAACGTTGCGCGGACGCAGTACGGCATTCAGGCTTGGAAGCAGGCCAAAATCTATCCCGACTTCATCTTCGCCGTTCGAGGCAAAGGCGTCATCGTCCTTGAGACCAAAGGCGACCAGCTCGACAATCTCGACACGGCCTATAAGCGCGAAGTCCTGTCCTTCCTGTCCGACAACTTCTGTTGGGACGAGTTTACCCCAGCCGGTGAGCTAGAACTTGTCCAAAGCAACGGCGAGACAGTGCAAGGCACTCTGATTCTGATGAGCGAATGGAGAGCCAAGCTGCCGGAGTATTTTGACAAGGAGAGCGACCTCTAATGCCGCCGACCAGCCGCGACGAGCAGGAAATAGACAAAAAATCTATCGACCTCCGCTTGGTGACGAGGCTGTTGGGTTTCTTGCGGCCCTACTGGCCGTGGGCGGTCTCGACGTTGCTGCTCATCCTCGTGGCCTCGCTGGCCCGCCAAGCCGGTCCCGTGCTGACCAAAATAGCCGTTGACGACCACATCGTGCCCGGCGACTTGGACGGTTTGGGCACCCTCGTCCTGCTCTTCGCCGCGCTGTTGGTCGCTCAATTCGCCATCGGCTACGCCCAGAGCTGGATCACCAGCATGGTCGGCCAATGGACTATGCGCGACGTGCGCTTGAACATCTTCACCTGCCTACAGCGCCTGCCGCTCAAATTTTTCGACCGCACGCCCATTGGCCGGCTGATGGCGCGCAATACCAGCGATGTCGATGCGCTCAACGAGTTCTTCACCTACGGTGCTGTCTCGTTGGTGACTGAAGCCGTCACCATCGCCTCTATCCTGTTTTACATCTTCTACTATCTCGATGTCGAGCTGGGCCTTATCACCTGCGCCTTTTTGCCGGTGGCCTTTGCCGCCACCCTGTGGCTACAAAACCGCACCTACCAAGCCTTCCGCCAAGCCCGCACTCGCTTTGCCCGCTTCAGCGCCGATTTGCAGGAAACCTTGTCGGGTATAGAAGTAGTAAAACTGTTCAACTGCGAGCCGCGCAGCGCCCGCCGCTTTAACCAAGGCACCGACGAATACCTCGACGCCCGCTTGGTGCGCACCTTGTACCATTCAGCCTACTTCCCCTTTATGGAGTTGTGTGGTGCGGCCCTGATGGCGCTGGTGCTGTGGTACGGCGTCGGCCAAGTGCTGCGCGAGGAAATCGCCTGGGGCGTTCTGGTGGCCATGCTGCAATACGTGCCCCGCTTCTTCATGCCCATCCGCAACCTCGCCGAGGAATACGCCACCGTGCAGGTGGCTATGGCTTCCTCCGAGCGCATCTTTGAACTAATGGACGCCGAGCCAGAGCCAAGCGGCGGTTCCGTGCATCGGAAGCGCATCGCCGGTGCCATTGAATTCCGCCGCGTGTGGTTTGCTTATGAAGATGAGGAGTGGGTCCTGCGCGACGTTTCCTTCTGCGCCGACCCGGGCCAAAGCTTGGCACTAGTCGGAGCCACCGGCTCGGGCAAGACGACCATCATCAGCTTGCTGTGCCGCTTTTACGAGATTCAACGCGGGCAAATTTTGGTCGATGGCATCGACATCCGCGAATGGAATGTAGAAGCATTGCGGCGGCGCTTTGGTCTGGTGCAGCAGGACGTCTTTCTCTTTGCCGGGGACATTGCCAGCAACATCCGTTTCGGTGCTCCCGAGCTGTCAAACTCAGCCGTCGCCCAAGCAGCTCGCTATGTCAACGCCGACCGCTTTATCGACCGCCTGCCCAACACCTACCAGCACGAGGTACAAGAGCGCGGCGCAGCCCTGTCTGCCGGTCAGCGTCAGCTTTTGTCCCTTGCCCGCGCCCTAGCGGCCGACCCGGACATTTTGGTGCTGGACGAAGCCACTGCCCACATCGACACCGAGACCGAAGGCTGGATCCAAGAGGCGGTGGAAAAACTGATGCGCGACCGCACGTCCATCGTCATTGCCCATCGCCTCTCAACCATTCGCAGTGCCGACAAAATTTTAGTGCTGCATCGCGGCCAGCTACGCGAAGAGGGCCGCCACGAAGAGCTGCTAGCCCAAGACGGCATCTACGCCCGCCTGCATCAATTGCAATACAACGAGACGCTCGCCTAGCGCCCACAAAAGAAAAAACCTATGGCCACCTACTACCCCTCCATCACCGACGACCAAGCTGCGTTGATCCGCGCCGCGCCGTTGTTTTTCATCGCCTCCGCCGATCCCGCACTCGCGCCCGGTCCCGAAGGCATTGGCCCGGTCAACCTCTCGCCCAAGGGCGGCGTACCGCTGCACGTGCTTGATCCCAACCGAGTGGCCTTTCTCGACTACTTGGGCAGCGGCAACGAAACAGCGCGTCACGCGACGGCCGGCGGCCCGATTACCGTCATGGTCTGCTCTTTTGCAGGAGCGGACGCCGGCATCATCCGCCTCTACGGCCAAGCCTCGGCCACCTCGCTAGAAGAATCGCCCCACGCCGCCTTGCTCTTGCAAACGGAATCCGAACACCTGCGCACCAAACGCCAAGTAATCGAAGTTGAGGTCGAACTGACCGGCACTAGTTGCGGCTACGGCGTCCCGGTGATGGAATTAGTGCGCGAGCGCCGCGTCGAAGACCGGGGCCGCCGCTACAAGAATCGCAACAAATAAACCGACGCTCCGAGAAAAGTCCTAAGGGGAGAGCATTTCGGCAATTTTATTGAGATACTCTTTAAGGGGTAAGCCGTGGCTTTTTGCCAAAATAGCTAGCGTACCAATCTTTGTCCGTTCCCCCTTTTCGATCCTTCGCACATGGCGTTCAGAAAGCCCTCGTATATCGGTTTGCTTAAGCCCGTACTGCTTGCGCAATGCGGCAACGGCCTCTCCAAATCGGAGATCGTACATTAGTTTTTCCCGATCCTTTTTCTCACGCCATGTTTCGTCTTTTAGGTAGCGAATAGCATCTAGGTCAATGTGTACATCAACCTCAGGCCAGTGTATATAACTGCCTTCACTGGAAATAGTAAATGAAGAACGCTGTTGGAATGGAATCCGCCCCAAGGCGGGCATTTCTGCAA
Organism: Candidatus Latescibacterota bacterium; assembly: GCA_965200315.1. Classification (GTDB taxonomy): domain Bacteria; phylum Latescibacterota; class UBA2968; order UBA8231; family UBA8231. The sequence goes on along the minus strand of OZ241362.1, from coordinate 4,223,692 downwards.
AATCCACTCTGAATAAGGTATGATCACACGCCATGACAAAGAGTTCGTCGCCTACAATCTGTGCATTGGCAATGAGTTGATCGGGACATCCAAGGCTCCAAGCCGTTAGTACGCGCTTTGGCACATCCTTAGTCGAATGCACAAGAATATTTCGGCTGCTTTTGAGTTTTGCCTCGTAAAGTATCTGCGGCAAAAACTGAGCGTTGTCGTCTTCGCGAACGAAAAGGGTTCGAAGATGGTTTCGATGATTGGCAGCACGGACAAAATCACTTACCGTAGGCAGGTCGGCAACAGAAGTTAATACGAAGATATCCCGAGCATTCACCTTGCTCACATCCGGTTTCCTAAAAATGGTAAATGAGGACGGAATAACGTCATAGCTAAATAGGTCTTGAGCCCAGACAGTCATTTCAGCAGCTTTTGCCATTTTTAGCTCCCTATATCCACTTTGGCTTCCCACTCAGCATAAAGTGCGTCTCTATGCTGAAGCACTAGACGCAACAGTTCCTGCCGCTCTTTGCTCGAAGGGCCTGATCCCGAAGGGGGAAACTTCACATTAAAAACTAGATTTTTGCGTTTACACGCACCAAAAAAGACGCGTATCTCCCATTTGTCCGGTTTGCGAGCGTGAAAATGAGGCGGTTCGTGGTCTGAGGAATTGAACCATAATTCTAGGCCTGCCAATTGAAAGCATTCCAACTTTCCCAAAAGAGGCCTCCTCGCTTCTTTCTACCAAAGAACATATACAAAAACCGGACAATTAATCAATCATATCCAAATCAAAAAATGTCCGTCACTGGCCGCAATGACTTCGCTTCAGCTAGTGTCAGCTCCATTATAGTCACTGATTCTCAGGTCCACTGTTCAGTCCAAGACCATGCCGCCGCTGACATTTATCGTCTGGCCAGTGACGTTGCGTGCCTCTTCGGAAGCGAGAAAGGCGACCATGTTGCCTATATCCTCAGGCGTCTGCTCGCGCTGCATCGGCGTCGAGTTGGCGATGAACAGGTCGAACACCTCGCGGGCGCTTTTGCCGGCATAGGCCGGATCGATCGCGGCTATCTTCGGTGCTAGCGTGTGCCAGAAGTTGGTCCACACGAACCCGGGGCATACGGCGTTTACGGTGATGTTGTGCGGCCCCAAGTCCTTGGCGGTCAGCCGTGTCAAGCTGAGCATCGCGTTCTTGGCGGCCGCGTAGGTCGGCAGGAAGGTCGGGTCGCGTTTAGCGGCCGCGGAAGAGATGTTGATGATCTTGCCATAGCGGCGCTCGATCATGTGCGGGGCGATCGCCTTGCAGAGGAAGAAGGGGCCCTTGACGTGTATGTCGTAGTTGCTGTCCCACTCCTCGCCGGTGAAGTTGGTGAACGGGGCACCGACGATGGTGCCGAAGTGGCCGGCGTTGTTGACGAGGATATCGACGGCACCGAAGCACCCGAGCGCCTGAGCGACGAGGGCCTCGCAGGCGGATTCATCCGTTATGTCGGCGGCGATGGCGACCGCGGCGGCCCCTTCGCTCTCAAGCTCGTCGGCGGTGGCCTGCGCCCGGTCGCCGTCGATGTCGGTCGCCACGATGACCGCCCCTTCGCGCGTCAGGCATTTCGATATGCCGAGGCCCATGCCACCCCCGGCACCGGTGACGATAGCTATCCTGTCTTTGAGTCGCATGCTGGTCTCCCTAAGTTTTTTGGAACCTATAAGAAAAATAAAGGCGGAATGAAGACCGCCGCGGCGTGTGCGCCTGAGTGTCGATAGCCCCTACTGAGCGGTCAGACGTCTAGGACGCGATCTTGGCCGGCCGAGGCTTCGTCGAGACGGGCCCGGTCCGCCGGCGTAATTGACCAGCCCACCGCGCCAGCATTCTCCTCCATGTGAGCCGCGGTGTCGCAGCCGGTGATGGCCGCCGTCACTTCAGGGTGAGAGATCACCCAGTTGATGGCTGTCTGCGCCACGGTGCGGCCATGGGCGTCGGCGATCTGCCGCAGGATCTTTAGGGTGCGGCGCGCCGCCTCGTTGAGGTCCTGCTCCAAGTCTCCAACGCGCCGGGTGGCGTACAGGGTGCCGCCCGGCGGCGGCTCTCCGGGAGTGTACACGCCAGAGAACAAACCCACACCCAAGGGACTGTACGTCATAACCCCGAAGCCCTGGTCGCGCTGCGCCGGCCACATCTCGCTCTCTAGTTCCCGGTTGAGGAGGTTGTAGGGATTCTGGATGCAGAGTAGGGGATCGAGCCCGAGGCGGTCCTGAGTCCACAGAGACTTGAGCACCTGCCAGGCTTGGAAGTTAGAGACGCCCACGTAGCGCGTCTTGCCAGCGCGCACCACATCGTCCAAGGCGCGCAGCGTCTCCTCGAGGGGGGTCTCGTCGTCGTACATGTGCAGAATGTAAACGTCGATGTGATCCGTCTCGAGGCGGGCCAAGGTGCGATCGATCTCCCGCATGATGTGATAGCGCGACAGACCGGTGTCGTTAGGCCCGTCGCCGACGCGGCTGGCCACCTTCGAGGTGACCACGAGGTCGTCGCGGTGCCGCCTGAGGACGCGCGCCAGAACCTGCTCCGACGTGCCGCGGGTCTCGTACACGTCCCCGAAGCCGTAGATGTTGGCGCAGTCAATGAAGTTGATCCCCAACTCGACGGCCCGCTCGATGGCGCACTCGGCCTCGTCGGCGTCCTGCTGGCCGCGCAGGCCCAACCCGTAGGCCAAGCGCGACACCTTCAGGCCAGAACGGCCGAACTTGACGTATTCCATGCTCTCCGCCTTCCACCTCACGATTACGCCGCGACAACGGCCCTTGACGCGACATATCTTGGTACTCAAGATTCGCTGCTGAGGGCATTAAACTCAAAAAACGGGAGCGGTAGCACAATGCCGAAACAGCGAATAGCGATTGTGGGAGCCGGGAACATGGCTCGGGCCCGGGGCAGGGCGTTGCTGGACACCGGGCGGGCGGCGATCTGCGGCGTCGCCGCCCGGCGCGCACAGCGTGCTGAAAGCTGCGCGGCTGAGTTGGGGTGCGACGTTTTCTACGATGACTTTCGCCGATTGGGGGAGGCCGGACCGGACGCGATCCTAATCGAGGTTCCGCATCGCGTTCAGGACGAGGTCTCCATTTGGGCATTGGATGCTGGTTACGACCTCCTCGTGGGCGGATGTCTAGCTTCAAGTGTGGAAAATGGGCACCAGATCGTAGAAATGGCGGCCCGGACCAATCGGATTGTGGAGGCCGGATTCCAGCGCCGTTACGACCCTGCCTGGGAGGAGATTCGGCACCTAATGGCGGGAAGGGAACTGGGGGTGCCGGTGATGGCCGTGACCATGGCCCTGTGGAACCCGGACCCGGACGGGTGGTACTATGACCAAGGGGCGAGTGGCGGGATGCCGCTGACCCATATGAGCTATTGCTATCTCAATGCCGTCCGCTGGATTCTCGGCAGGCCGACCACCGTGTCCGCAATGACCAATCGGATGCGAAATACGGCTCCCGGGCACGTAGTGGAGGAGACATGCGGGGCCCTGATTGGATTTGAAAACGGTGCCTTCGCTTCGGCCACGGCCAGTTATATCGGCCCGGAGGGCATGCCTGACCCACAGCCGCGTTTTGTCTGCGCCGAGGGTGGAATCCTGCCCAATGCCGACAGCCCGCCCGGCAAGGATTCCATTACTGTTTTTCGTGGGGGCCGTTCCGAGGTTCGCGCTTTTGAGAACGAACCGTCTCCGCTCGTCCGGCAGGCCGCCGCCTTTCTCGATGCCATAGAAAGCCGCCGCGAGGCCCGCAATCCTCCAGAAGATGCCCTGCTGGATGTCGAAATCGCCGAAGCCGTCTCGGTTTCGGCCAAGGAACACAGGACGGTCTCGCTGGCGGAAATGCGGTAGGTCCGAAAAGATGCCGGCGAGATGGAATGCTTGCTATAGGAACTCGAAACTGCGGCAAGAATACGACGATAAAGGCTTCTGCATCGCCCGCGGGGCCAACGGAAAGGACATAGGTCGTCTCGTCTCTTTGGTTGGAATACCTCGCCCTCAGATACAGACCGTTAGAATTTTGCGGAGACCTGAACCGTGATCGTGCTAACTTGCTCGCCGCTGCCGCCGTCCTGGCGCGCATAATCTTCGTCTCTCGCCCATTCGATGGCTGGCGTGAACCATTCCGCCAGTTCCACCGAGACCCCAGCGAGAACCCGCCGCGCGGGCAGCCCCAGCGCCAGCGCTTCTTCCAGACCCTGATAGCTCGCAACAACCGTTGCCGCCTTGCCCGCAAGGCTAACATCGCAAGCCGCTTCGAGCGACCAGCTCGACTGTTGGGCACCGCGTCCGGCGAACTCTACTTCGTCTTCTGCAAAACGCTCCAGCGAAGCGAGGTACTCGCCAATCAGCGATGCGTTTTTGTAACCCAACTCGGCACTGACTGACCAACCCGGTATATTATTGCGGCCACGACTATCGGCGATCACTTCTTGTAGGTTACCTGAAGCACCGATGTCACTGATGTACTACAGGTTCAGGTCGAACTCGGACTCGCGGCGCTCCAGCGAATAGCCGATCGCAGCGCCATAACCGCCATTTTGCTCATTATCGCCATAGAAGTCGAAAATGGACCCGTGCAATCCGCCGGACGACAACCCGAATTGCACGGCAACCTCGTTTGTTTCGCCGAGTTCGAGTGTCAGCGGGTCGGAGATCAAGTTGGTTGCAAACACGCCGAACGGCGCGTATTGCCGGCCTGCCGTAACAGACCACAAGCCTTCCGGCGCTCCGATCATCAACGTTGCGATGTCAACCGCGGTGCTTGTGCCGTCTTCCCTGTCGTCCAACCCAATATTCACGGTCTCGTATAGCAAGCCGACCTCGCCGCCAATCCAGTCGTTTATCGCAGCTTCGACCCCAAGCACGGCTTCCGCCACGCCAACACCTGCGGTGTTATCTCCCGAGTCCGGGAGCCGGGAAATCCCTTCTGCGTCGATTCGACCTCCGACTTCCCATCCGCCGAACCATGCCTCTACCTTGGGCTGCTCGGCCATCCAACGGTTTGTATCGTTGGTTGATCCTTGGGCCAGCGCAAACCCGTGCCAAGCAAGCAAAGCTTCGCTAGCGATGATGCAGACTCTCATCTTTACCTATGCTGTTTCTAGCCTTAATACTGGCGATAGACTCGGCCGCCCTTGACCACAACCAGCGGCTCCAATTGCTGTTGGCCCGTGCGTATTTCCCCGCCCGAATCGGCCAACTGGAACTGGCCTTGGCGTACATCGAGCACCACCGAGTCGCCCCAAGCACCTACCGCCAAGGTCCCGATCTCATTCGGCACTCCAATGACTTGGGCCGGCACTGCGGTTACTTTGGCCAGCGCGGCGTCGAGGTCCATGCCCAAGTGGAGAAATTTGGATACGACGTTGATCAAGTCATATACCGGCCCGTGGAGATTGTACACGTGCAAGTCTGAGGAGATGGTATGCGGCGCAAGCCCAGCGCTTAGCGCAGTCTCGGCCACCTCCCAAGAGAAGGAGCCAGCGCCGTGCCCCACGTCAAAGAGCACACCGCGCTCCACGGCCTCGTGTACCGCAGGGCGCACTTGGCCGGCCTCGTCGAGGATGCCGCACTTCATGCCGTGGAAGCAATGGGTGAGGATGTCGCCTTGTTGCATAACGGCCAGCACATCATCGAGGCTGTCGCACCAAGCGTCTTGCGGGTGGACCATAATGGGCAGACCGGCGGCATCCGCGGCCTCGCGGGCCCGGTGCAGGGGCCGCATTCCCGAGCGCTCGCTGACGATGCTGTGGCGGGTGAGCCGCACCTTGACCCCCAAGATGAGGTCGCGGTGTTGTTCGATCATGCGGCAGGCTTTGCCCACGTCTGCGTACTCGGGGATCTCGAACTCGCCGATTTCCTGCGTCAACATGCCCTGCGAGGAGATGTTGAGCTGGGCCAAGATGCGGGTGTCACTGACGTCGATGATGAATTTGCGGAAGCCGGGGAAGGTATCGGCTCCAGCCGAGCCGGCATCGACCACGGTGGTGACACCTCGGGCTAGACAGGTGGGATCAGGCTCGACACCGAAGTGGCTGACTCCCCAATACACGTGGACGTGCAAATCGATGAGGCCGGGGGCCACCACGTAGCCCGCGACATCGAGCGTTTGGCGCGCTTGATTCGCAGGCAGGGCGGCCCCGACCGCAGCGACTTTGCCGTCGGCAAAAGCCACGTCCAGCACTGCGTGTAGTTGCTGGGCTGGATCAACTAGGGTGCCACCTTTGAGGAGCAAGTCGTAGAGCATGGTAATCTCCAAAAAAGTGTTTGGGGAATATGCGGTCTCCTGACACTAACGGACGAGCCAAAGTTTCCCTTGGCCGCCTATCAGTTTCAGGAGGGCGTAGGAAAACTTGTTTTCAGTTATGGAGCAGTGGTCTCGAACAACGCCAGCCAATCGTCCAGGCTCTGGGCCACCGATTCGGGATGTGCTTGGCTGCGGGCTATAAAACCGGGGACGCCGTCGCGGCCGCTGGGCTGGGCTGGGTCGCTGTAGCGCAGGTCGAGGCTCCAGCGGATGTGGTCGGAGTGGTTGGGGATGGAGCGGTGGATGGTCTTGTGCTGGATGAGCAGTACGCCGCCGACTTGGACCGGGCAGCTAACTTGCTCGCCGGGAGGCAAGTACTGATCGGTGATGCCCTTGAAATTGGCCCCCGGTCCCAAGCCGTGCTCGTGCCCGATGAGCGAGGCGCGGTGGCTGCCGGCAATGACTTCCATGCAGCCGTTTTCAGGAGTGGCATCGACCAAGGGGATCCAAAAATTGACCATGAAGGTTTCTTCGGCGTCGGGCTGCAAATAACCCAAGTCTTGGTGCCAGGGGACCACAGTGGCGTTTTGGTTGGGCAATTTGGCGCGCAAGTTGAATTGCGGGTGAGCCAATATCTCGGGGCCGATCGCGGATTCGACTATGTCGAGCAGCGCCGGTTGGGTCAAAATGGCGAACATGCCCTCGGTTTTGAGCTTGCCGTTGACTTGGCGCAACAGCGGCTCAGGGTCGGCCAACTGGGCGTGGATGTGGACTAGGCGCTTGGCAAAAGGTAGGTCTGCGTGCAACTCGGACAGTTCGGCCTCTTGGGCGGCCGTATCGACAATCGCGTCAATTTCAGTGATGAGGCGGTCGAAGACACAAGGGTCGAGGACCTCCTCGACGAGGAGATAGCCTTCGCTGCGATAGAAGTCGAGTTGGTCGGAGGTAAGGCCGCTCATGGGAATTGTCCTTTGGTTGGAGGGACTAGTTGGGGCCGGGTTCGAGTTAATGTACGGTTTTACAGATGGGGGCAACAAGCACGGGTAGTGTATCCGTTTGAAATTCGGAGAGAGAATTATAATGAGTTGAACGATTCGAGCGGCGGCTTGTTTTATCCATACCATTCTGCGTCCTTATGCGTTTATCTGCGGATCATCGCATGAATGACGTAGGACTGTATAATAAGCCGCACACAGCTCAGTTGTCATCAACCGATGCAATGAGCATTCCAAGCTGTGCGGCAGCATCGACCTGTCGGCGGTCGAAGGACCCGAAGGTTATCGGCACTCCCAGCGAGGATTGCAGGTACTCAGCCCCCGCAAGGTGAACACTGTCATAGGCGCGGACGCCGAGTTGTTCGCTCAGAGCACCGGCTCGTCGCAGGAGAGTCTGCGTAACCGCGACGCGGTGATATCGCTCCCAATCCCGCTCTAGTTCCTCCCTGCATTCCGCCAACTCTGCATCGGACAAGTCGCCCAAACGCTGCTTGGCAGCCAAAGCAGATCGCGCCTCCACGTATGCGATCCACTGGCAGGCAACTTCCTCGGCCCCCTCTACCCAGCCGCGTACCGCCTCGGAGTCGTCCTCCTCGACGTACAGCTTGACGAGAGCCGATGTATCGAGAAAGAGGATCACCGCCGCTCTTCTACCACGATGTCCGCAACGCTTTTCTGTCCGGGTTTGACGCGCACTGGGCGCGTGGCACCTCTTGGTTTTCCCCCTGTCCCGGCATTGATCCCCGGCAAGGTGGACAGCCGCTCTTCCAACAGGAGGGGCGGTAGCGGCACGAGGCGGGCGATGGGCTTCCCTCTATAAGTTACGACAACGGTCTCTCCCCGCTGGACTTGCCGAAGGTAGCGCGACAACCTGCTCTTCAGGTCGCGTATGGATGCGTTCATTCATTGATCTCCTTGTAACTACATTAGGATAATTGTAGTCACATTGGATGCCCGAGGCAAGCGCATAGCCCAGCTTGACGGAATTCGGCCTTCCGCTATCTTAGACGACTATGATGACCCGTCACAACGACCGCGCGCAGAATAATAACCCGCTAGCTCCATTGCGCGTGTTCTGACGACTAACTCCAACCCAACCCAAGCATTCAAAACCCGTCGCGAACACGCATCGCGGCGGGTTTTCTGTTTTTAGGAGGCTACCATGCACCGCTATCGCACGCACACCTGTGGCGAACTCCGCAAGCACCACGCCGGCCAGACCATTCGCCTGAGTGGCTGGATTCATCGCCGCCGGGACCACGGAGGCGTATTGTTCCTAGATCTGCGCGACCACTACGGCATCACCCAACTCGTGATCTCGCCGGAAAATGACGCTGCGGCAACTGCGTCAAAGGTTCTCCGCGAATCCGTAATCCGCGTCGTGGGCGATGTGCGCGAACGGACGCCTGAGACCATCAACAGCGCGATGGAGACCGGAGAAGTGGAACTCGCCGTCCGCGAGCTAAAAGTGCTCTCGTCAGCGCAGCCACTCCCCTTTTCCATAGCGGAAGATTCCGAAGTGGGAGAGAGCACCCGGTTGCGCTATCGCTTCTTAGACCTGCGCCGGGCCGGGCTGCACCGCCGCATTCAGCTCCGCTCGGAGGTGATCGCCAGCATCAGACGGCGCATGACAAAGATGGGCTTTGCCGAGTTCCAGACGCCCATTCTCACTAGCATCTCGCCCGAGGGCGCCCGCGATTACCTCGTGCCGAGCCGGCTCTATCCCGGCCAATTCTACGCGCTGCCGCAGGCACCTCAGCAGTTCAAGCAGTTGCTGATGGTGTCTGGCTTCGACCGCTACTTCCAGATCGCGCCCTGCTTCCGCGACGAAGATGCCCGCGCCGACCGCTCCCCCGGCGAGTTCTACCAGCTCGACCTCGAGATGGCCTTCGTTGAGCAGGAGGACGTCTTTGCTGTGGTCGAGGCCCTCTTTTCGGGTCTGTTCCGCGAATTCACCGATTGGAAAGTGACCGAGCCGCCGTTCCCGCGTCTTTCCCACGCCGACTCTCTGCTGAGGTTCGGCACGGACAAACCAGACCTGCGCTTCGGGCTCGAAATTCAAGACCTCTCCGCGATCTTTGCGGACTCCTCGTTTAGACTGTTCAGGGACATCGTCGCAGCAGGAGGAGTCGTCCGCGCCCTATGCGTTCCCAAGCTGGAGGGGCAGCCGCGTTCGTTTTTCGACCGCCTCGAAGCATTCGTCAAAGAAGCGGGCGGCAAGGGGCTGGCGTACCTCATCAACGGAGCCCAAGCCACAGGTTCAATCGCCGCGGCCCTAGAACAGAGTGTGCGCAACCGCATCATCGAGGAATGTGCCGCCGCGCCGGGGGCCGCCATTTTCTTCGTCGCCGGGCCGCCAGCCGCGGCCGCGGCTCTAGCGGGACGGTTGCGCCTGCATCTGGCAGACCGGCTCAACCTGCGGCGGGAGGGTTGTTATGAATTCTGCTGGGTCGTCGATTTTCCCATGTACGAATGGGACGAGGAACGCGACTGCGTGGCCTTTTCGCACAATCCGTTTTCCATGCCGCAGGGCGGTATGGCGGCGCTGGAGACGCAACCGCCGCTGGAGATCAAGGCCTATCAGTACGACATCGTCTGCAACGGCCTCGAACTGTCGAGCGGTGCCATCCGCAATCACAGACCAGACATCATGTACAAGGCGTTTGCGATTGCCGGGCATTCGCCGCGGGAAGTGGACCGCAAGTTTGGGGGCCTGATCCGCGCCTTGCGCTACGGCGCTCCGCCTCATGGCGGCATCGCGCCCGGCATCGACCGCATCGTCATGTTGCTGGCGGACGAACCGAACATACGCGAGGTCATCGCCTTCCCGCTGAACCAAAACGCACAGGATCCGCTCATGGGCGCACCGGGCGAGGTGTCGCCGGAGCAGTTGCGGGAGCTGCATTTGGCGCTCCGGGAGTGATGCTAAAAGTGCCATACGAACTGATCACAAAAAAAGTCGCTGAACTATTGCGACTGTTCTACACTCCCTCGAATTTTGAATCATCTCTCGGTGAAACTCGAAGGAGGTGAGGTATGACCGAAGTTAGGAAGACCATCAGACTCTACGAAGCTCTCGAACTGCGCGGTGAGTACGACGCCCGCATCAAGACGCTGCGCGACTGCCTGCCCGAAGCGCACCAGTTCTAACGACTCCTCGCGCCGGCCAGCACCCGGATTCAGTGTGTCCGAGGCGCGCGAGTACCGCCCCCCACCCGCCGGGCCGGTGCCCTGCCCCTGCCTCTCATAGCGATGTCCCTCCTGCTGGAGGCGGCTACTGCCCAATCAACGCGCATACCCGTCGGGGTTGTCCCGACGCCAATTGGGCTGATAGCCTTCCTCGGCGTCAAAGCCATACGATGGCCCGATCTGGTTTGGGGACTGCCAAGGCCAAGCCTGGCCGCCGATGATGCGGAACTGATCCCCCTCGCCGCAGAGCCAATAGAACATGTGGGCATAGTAGCGCGCCGTGCCGTGGCCGCCGTAATACGCGCTCTGGAAATCAAAGTCCTCCTCGACGATCCAGTTGCGCTGGGGAGGTGCCGTGCGCCAATAATTGTACTTGAGCATCCGGCGCAGCCCCTTGGCGGTGGACTTGCCGCGGCGGTGCATGATGCTCTGATGGTGAATCCCAATGGTGCCAGCCGGACCGTCGCAAAACACGCCCCCTTCTTCGCTGTCGCGGCGACCCGGTTGGATGTGCGAGCCAGGCACCAACTCGGTCGGCCCCAGCTCCACGGGCGTGTCTTGGGGAAAGTAGAAGACCTCCAAAAAGCGCAGCTCCGGGCCGAAGATGTGATCGGCATCTTGGTGCCAGCCCTGGGCTTCCATGGGGCATTCGGCCCGGTGGTGGCTGGCTATGATAGGCAGGCCGATGTTAGGGCCTAGAAGCGAGCGCATGGCACCGGCTAACCGGGCATTGAGCAGGACGTGCTCGATGAACCAGTCCTCCAAGAAGATGGAACTCGGCTCGTGGGTAAAGCGGATGCGGTCGAGGTCGGCCTCGGTCAGGCCGTCGGGGATGTAGCTTGGGTTGGCGGGAATATCGCCGTCGAGCCAAGCACAGGTGCGCTGGTTGATCTCGTCGGATACAACGCCTTTGAGCAAAAGGTGGCCCTCGCGGCAGAATTCGAGGACTTGGGAATCGGTCAGCGTCGGCTCGCAGTCAAAGGTGCGTTGGCATGGGTCGTAGTGCATGGTCTTCTCCTCGGTAGTGGTGCGGCCCGTCTCTAATGGTATAGCAATTCTACATCATTCACTAGATGATCTTCATAAGGACGCAGAATAGTATTCACGAGACGAGCGCTCGCAGTGTTCAAATCGCGGCGGCTCGCTATATATCCGCATAGTGCCTACAAGCTATCCAACCCCCGTCCATCCTGTCCACCCCGTCCATCCTGTCCATCTTGGTTCATCTTGTCTATCTTGATCCATCCTGTCCATCTTGGTCCTAAACGGAGCACATCATGGCAGAATCGGCAAAAAAAACAATTAGCGGCGGCTTGCACATCGACCAGCGGCTCTACGCCCTCGTCGCCGAGCAGATTGCGCCCGGGACGGACGTGGATGTCGATCATTTTTGGGCGGCGCTGGAGAAAATCGTCCGAGACTTGGGGCCAAAGAATCGACAGCTACTTCAGTGCCGCGCCGCCTTGCAGGCCCAGATCGACGCCTATCACCACCAGCGGCGCGGCGAGCCGTTGGAGCCCACAGGCTACCGGGCTTTTCTCGAAGAGATCGGCTACTTGTTGCCCGCAGGCGACGCTCAGCAGATTCGCACGGAAAACACCGACCCGGAAATCGCCTCCTTGGCCGGCCCCCAGCTCGTCGTCCCGGTTGACAATGCGCGCTACGCGCTCAACGCGGCGAATGCGCGCTGGGGGAGCTTGTACGACGCCCTGTACGGCACAGATGTAATCGAGGGGCCCGTACCGGCGGGAGCGTACGACGCCGAGCGCGGTGCCCAAGTCATAGCGTACAGCGAGGCGTTTCTCGACGCGGTCGCCGGCCTCCAACAGGGGGCGTACCGAGAGGTGGTGGAGTTTTTCCTGCGCGAGGACGCGGGCGGGCAAACCTTCGGTGGAGCTCAGGTCGCCGCCTTGTGCGCCCGCCTCGCAAGCGGCGCCGAGGTCGGCCTCAAAGACGCCGGGCAATTTGTCGGCTATGGGCGCGAGGGAGATCAGCTGAGCAGCGTCTTATTGCGCCACAACGGGTTGCACATCGAAATCCAAATCGACCGCACCCATCCCATTGGACGCACTCACCGCGCCGGCGTCAAAGACGTGCTCTTAGAAGCGGCCCTTACCACCATCCAAGATTGCGAGGATTCCGTGGCCGCGGTCGATGCCGAGGACAAGGTTCTCGTCTATGGCAACTGGAACGGCCTGATGCAGGGCACACTAGAGGCGACCTTTGTCAAGGACGGGCAGCCCCTGACGCGCCGCCTGTGCGCCGACCGCACCTGTACCGCCCCCAACGGCCACCCCTTGACCCTGCCCGGGCGCAGCTTGTTGCTCGTGCGCCATGTCGGCATCCACATGTACACCGATGCGGTGACCACCGCCGACGGCGCGGAAATTCCCGAGGGCTTTCTCGACGCCATGGTCATCAGCTTGGCGGCCATCCACGACCTCAAGGGCCGCGGCCGCTACCGCAACAGCAAGACCGGCAGCGTCTATGTGGTAAAGCCCAAGCTGCACGGGCCAGACGAAGTGGCAGCGACCGTCGAGCTATTTACGCGAGTAGAGGAGGCGTTGGGGCTGAGTAAAAACACCCTAAAAATCGGCATCATGGACGAGGAACGCCGCACCACAGTCAACCTCAGCGCGTGCATCCGCTGCGCGGCCGAGCGCGTCGTCTTCATCAACACCGGCTTTCTCGACCGCACCGGGGACGAGCTCCACACCAGCATGGAGCTAAGCCCCATGTTGCCCAAGATGGAAATCAAGGACCAGCCTTGGCTCAGGGCGTATGAAGACTGGAACGTGGACATCGGCATCGCCACCGGCTTGGCGGGACGCGCGCAGATTGGCAAGGGCATGTGGACCATGCCCGAGCGGATGCGCGAGATGATGGAGACCAAGATAGGCCACCCCCAAGCTGGGGCGACCACCGCTTGGGTGCCCTCGCCCACGGCGGCCACCCTGCACGCGCTGCACTACCACCAAGTCGATGTCTTTGAGTGCCTCGGCCAGCTAGCCGGACGGGAGCGAGCCGCGCTCGGCGCGATTCTCAGCCCCCCAGTGCTCAATCGCCAACTCAGCCCCGAAGAAATTCAGCAGGAATTAGACAACAACGCCCAGGGGATTTTGGGCTACGTGGTGCGCTGGGTCGGCCAGGGCATTGGCTGCTCCAAGGTGCCGGACATCAACCACGTCGGCCTGATGGAAGACCGCGCCACCTTGCGAATTTCCAGCCAGCACATCGCCAACTGGCTGCACCACGGAATTGCCAGCGCGGAGCAGGTGCGGGCGACCTTTGCGCGCCTAGCGGCCGTAGTCGATGCGCAAAACAGCGGCGACCCGGCGTATTGCCCCATGGCACCTGACCTCGACGCCAGCGTCGAATTTCAGGCGGCGCTGGACTTGGTATTCAACGGTCGCGCCGAACCAAACGGATATACGGAAAACGTGTTGCACAAGCGGCGGCGACAGGTGAAGGCCGCCCGCCGCATTTCAAATTCAAGGAGATGACAGATGGAACTACGTGCAAAAGTCGCCCTCGTCACCGGTGCCGGCAGCGGCATCGGCCGCCACAGTGCCTTGGCGTTGGCCGAGGCCGGCTATGCGGTTGCCCTAGCCGGGCGGCGTCAAGATGCCTTAGAGGAAACGGCTGCGCTGGCTGGAGCGGATGCCCGCATGTTGCCGGTGCCCACCGACGTCGGCGATCCCCAAGCCGTTGACGCGCTGTTCGCCCAAATCGCCGAGCACTTTGGCCGGCTCGACGTGCTGTTCAACAACGCCGGGGCCGGTGCGCCGGCCGTGCTGTTGGAAGACCTCGAATACGAACAGTGGCAGCAGGTCGTCGCCGTCAACCTGACGGGTGCTTTCCTCTGCACCCAAGCGGCCTTCCGCATTATGAAAGCTCAAGACCCGCACGGGGGCCGGATCATCAACAACGGCTCGGTCTCAGCCGCGGCCCCGCGGCCCAATTCCGCCCCTTATACGGCCACCAAACACGCCATTACCGGACTCACCAAATCGACCTCGCTCGATGGGCGCAAATACGACATCGCCTGCGGTCAGATCGACATTGGCAACACGGCGACTAATATGACGCAGCGCATGAACGACGGCGTGCCGCAGGCCGATGGATCCAAGCTCGTTGAGCCGCGCTTTGACGTCGAGCATGTGGCTCGCGCCGTAGTGCAAATGGCCGAGTTGCCGCTGGACACCAATGTGCTATTTATGACGATCATGGCGACGAAAATGCCGTTTGTCGGGCGAGGTTAGCAGCGACCGTCATGACCATCGACGACGCCAAGGCCCATATCGACGAATACGGGTACGCCGTGCTCAAAGGGGCATTGACCCCGGCCCAAGCCAATGCTCTGCGAGACCGCTCGGCCGCGCTGATTGCCCAGGAGCGGGCCGCCGGCGGAGAGCATGTCTATCTCGACGGCCGCGCCCAGCGCGTGTGGAACCTCGTCAACAAGGGCCGCATTTACGAGGAGATGATCCAGCTCCCGCAGGTTTTGGCACTCCAAGAGTACCTGCTCGGCGACAACTGCATCTTGAGCAGCTTCACAGTCAATCACATCGGCCCAGGTGCGTCGGCGGGCCGCCTGCACATCGACTTTCCGCTGGGTAGCTTTCCCCAGCCGCCGCCATCCATCGCCCTCTGCGCCAATACCATCTACGTACTCGACGACTTCGCGCCGGAAAACGGGGCCACGCAGATCGTGCCGGGCAGCTACAAACGCGGGTGCCCGCCCGATCCAGCAAAAGAGTACGACGACGTCATCCAACTGGACGTCCAAAAGGGCGATATCGTCGTCTTCCACGGCGCGACTTGGCACGGCAGCGGGGCCAATCACACCGAGCAGGATCGGATGATTCTGTTGGGATTCTTCTGCCGCTCGTTTGTGAAGCCTCAGCAGGACCAGTTCAAGCTGGCGCGCCCCGAGGTCGTGGCGCGGGCGACGCCGACCTTGAAACGACTGCTGAGCTTTGAATCGCAGTCGGGGATGCGGACCTAGGCCCGTGAACTGCCCCCCACTCGACCACCGCAAACGCCTCTTCGTGGATATGGACGACATTGAGCGCCAAGAAAACGTGGCGCGAGTCTTCCACCAAGCGGAGAAGTACGGCACACATCCCGTGCTCAAGCAGGAAGCGCCGTGGGAACAGCACAGCGGCATGACTGCGGCGGTGATTTTCGACGCCGAGGAACAAATTTTCAAGGCGTGGTACATGGCCGGGCACTATGCGGTATGGTGCGAACACGTGCAATGCCTCGCGCTGTCGCCGGACGGGATCCACTGGGAGCGGCCCGCGCTCGGGATCCACGAAGCCCTCGGCTCTAAGGACAACAACATCGTCATCCCCGCGACCCACCACGAAGGGCAGGATCACTGGGAGACCATGCTCAAGGACTCACTCGACCCGGATCCCACCCGCCGCTACAAGGCTATCGGCTGGTCGAGCTACGACTGGGACGGCCCGCGCTCGGGCATCTACAGTGCCACTTCGCCGGACGGGCTCCACTGGTCGCATTCGCCGGCCCCGCTTTTTCGCTTTCATCCGCGGCCCGGCACCGGCGACTTGGGGCCGGTCGGCGATGCCCAGTCGCTCATGGCAGATACCGAGCGCCGGCGCTACGTGGCCTTTTTGCGCGGTGTGCCCGAGCGGCTGATGAGCACGAGCGCGGACTTCGTCCACTGGTCTCCGCCGCGGCCTTTCCTAGCGCCGCTCCACGAAGAAGAGGCGCTCTACAACAACACGGGCTTCAACTACGGAGCTCACTACTTGGGCATCCTGACCCACTTCGACAAACGCCCGCGGCAACAAACCCAAGTCCTGCGGCTTTTGTGCAGCCGCGATGGGGAGCGCTGGCAGCGGGTGCCGGGCGAGCCCCTGGTAGGTTTGGGCGCGGTGGGCGAGTGGGACCGGTTCCAGCTAATGCTCAGCGGTGCGCCGCCGATTCCCGTGGGCGACAAGCTCTATATCTACTACCGCGGCACAGCGCGGCGGCACGCCAAGATTCCGTGCGAATTCGACCCGCCGATTGCGGCCGATCAGGATGTGGGGACGATGGGCATTGGCTTGGCCATGCTGCGCCTCGACGGTTTCGCGTCGCTCAACGCCAGTTTTGACGGCGGGCAGATAACGACTCGGGCCTTTGCGCTGGCTGGGGACGAATTGCAAGTCAACGCCAAGGCGGATTACGGGCAGCTAACCGTCGAATTGCTCGACGCGGAAGGGCAGCCCATTCCCGGCTATACAGCCCAAGACGGCGTCGCCATCGCCGAGGACGGCGTCGCCGTGCCCGTGCGCTGGCGCAACGGCCGGGCTCTGCACGAGTTGCGAGAACAGCCGGTGCGCCTGCGTTTCGCACTGAATAACGCCCGCCTGTACGCCTACTGGTGTTCGTAGCTTTTAGGTCGCAATGAGTGGGGCTGCCGCTATGCAGGCCCCCGACCAACCTTGTCAAGGCGTTTTGACAGAGGAAAACGGGCGCGGTGCGTTTCGATTGTTAAGCCTCAAAAGGTGGAAGCGCGACGGCTACGCCACCGCCGGCGACGGGGCGCAGCCTAGGACCGAAATCAAAGGCGGATGCTGAGCTAGAATAGAATCAGACAAGGCGGATTGGCCAAAAGAAAACCCCAAGTCAGCGTAGCCAACCTGGGGTTTATAATTGGTAGCCCGTACGGGATTTGAACCCGTGTTACCGGCGTGAGAGGCCGGCGTCCTAGGCCTCTAGACGAACGGGCCAATTTTTTAATTTAACGGCTTCAAAAAATAGAATCCCTAACCTGTATTGTCAAGGTGCTGCGGCAGAGCCGTTTGACAGCCGCGGATGGGCGTGATACAGTTGCTCTGCACGAGGAGACGGCCCGATGATCGTCGAGTGGAACGCCCACATTTTTAGCCCCGATACCCAGCGCTATCCCTTGCATCCCAAGGCGGCCTACCGGCCGGATGTTTCCGCGCATCCCCCAGACCCATTGGCGGCCTATTTGCAGCGCATGGCCGATGCGGGGATCGACCGGGCCGTCGTCGTCCATCCCGAGCCGTATGGAGACGACCACCGGCTGATACTCGAATGTCTAAAGCGCGAGCCAGAGCGGCTGCGGGGCACATCGCTGTTTTATCCCCAAGACCCAGACGCGCCCCGGAAGTTGGCCGATTTGGTTGCTCGCGAGCCCAAGATCATCGCCACGCGCTTTCACGCCCACCGCGGCAAGGAGCTGTATCTCGACAGCTTCAACGACAAAGGCGTGCGCGCCCTGTGGGAAAAGGCGGTGGAGCTGGGCTTGATCGTCGAATTGCACATCGGTCCTAATTACGGTGCCCAAGTCGCCGAGGTGCTGCGCGACATGCCCCAGACGGTGGCGCTGATCGACCACTTGGCCGAACCGCATCTGGGCAGTGCGGTCGAATATGCCGACATACTGGAGCTGAGCCGTGCGGACGCCGAGGTCTATATGAAGCTGTCTGGCCTCGGCCATTTCGCCCACGACGCACCGCTGTACAAAAGTGCCCAGCCCTTTACGCGGCGCGTGATCGAAGCCTTTGGGCCGCAGCGCATGGTCTGGGGCAGCGGTACGCCGGCGATTGTCGATGCACATTTAGCGAGCTACGGGGCGGCCGAGCGCGCGCTGGTCAAAGGCGGCAACCTAGTCAGGCGGCTCGCGCTTTGACAGCGACCGCCTTCATTCAACTGCACGATTAGGAGAACCTCGTGAACGAAATCGAAACCTTTGAATTCGACCGCCAAGGCTACATCGTCATTGACAAGCTGCTGAACGAGAGCCAAGTGGCCGCGCTGGTCGCGGCCGTTGATGAGCTGGAAGAACACGCGCTCGCGCATGTCGCGCAGCCACCGCGCAAGCAAAGCGGCTGGGGGGCTAACTACCACGCCAATCCCGAGCGCGGCTACCACGCCAACGGCGAGCGGGCCGAGGGCAAGACCCTCATCATCGAAGACTACTGGAACGCCAACCCGGCCTTCGACGTTTTGCTCGATCACCAGCCGACGATGAGCTACGTCCACGGCATCGTCAAACAGCGGCCGACGATCAACAACTCCGAGATTCGCATCCGCTACCGTGGCAACGCCACCGGCTGCCACGGCGGCACCGCTTCAGCCAGCCAAAAGTACCGCTACAGCTACACAGACCACGGCATCGACTGCATGATGGTGCGGATGGTCTATTTCATCCACGATTGCACCAACGAGCAGGGGGCCTTTTGCGTGGTGCCGGGCACTCACAAGACCAACCTGCCCTCGCCCCACAGCAACGACCCGGACCAAGACCCCGACATGATCGGCCTAGAGGTCGAGGCCGGAGACGCGATTCTCTTCACCGAGAACTTGCGCCACGGCGGTTTTACCAACCGCTCTGAGCAGACGCGCAAGACCCTGCACGTAGGCTACGGGCCGTATTGGATGATGTCGCAAAACATCGCCACCATGGATGAAAAGCAGCACATCACCCCAGAGACATTCGCCCGCCTCACACAAGCGCAGCGAGACTTGTTCCGCGCCTATCCACCCAATAGCTAAGTCGGAAATTCCTCGTAGTAGCGATCAAAAGCTGCGGGCGTGCCGCAGATATAGAGCGCGTCTTCTGGCTCGAGCACCAACGAAGCCGGGATCTCCATGATCACATCGCCGGCCCGCTCAACCGCCACCACCGAGCAGCCCGTGCGCTCGCGGATGTGCGCGGCGAGGGGATGGCGTCCGGCGAGGGGGCCGGGCCGCAGCTTGACCATCTTGATCCGAGGCTTGTGTGAAACCATCTCTCCGAGGACATGGTGGACCAACAACTGGCCAGCGACCTGGCTGACCGAGAGCGCAAAATCAGTGCCAGCGCGCTGCACCCGGTCTGCGTTTTCAACGTGGGACACGCAGGCCAACAAGGGGATCTCTGGAACGTGATCGCGCACCACCGCCGCGGCAAACAGGGCGGCCCCGTCGCTGTCGAGGGCGAGGATGACGACCCGCGCCTCGGCAATGGCAGCGCGGTCCAAGACGCGTACGTCGAGCACGTCGCCGACCACATCGACTCCCGTGCTTTCAACCGCATTGATAACCCGCACTTCCTCGCCCGCAGCCCGGAGAATCTCGACCAGCTTTTGCCCGACATCGGCAAAGCCAATCACCACAATCGGCCCCTGCTGGGTAATAGGCCGGGCCATGTCGTTTAACCTGTGAATGCTCTCGGGCGTACCGACCGCCACCAGAATGGCTCCGGGCTGTAGCTTTTCCGCGGCGGTCGGTGGCGAGCCGAGCGCATCGTCTGCCCACTGCCCGACGATGTGGGCACCAGTCTGAGTGTACAACTCGGTCTCGGCCAAGGTGCGGTTGGCGAGCGAGCTTTGGTCGTGAACGCGCAGTTCGGCCACTTCGAGCAGCGAGTCGAGCGGCTCTACCCCCGCCACCCGCGGCCCGATCTTTGCGCTAGCGCGGACGGCGATCGCCGCCGCAAGGACGTGGTTGGGGGTAAAGGCCGCGGTTGCGCCCGCCAGCAGCATGGGGCCGCGGCGCTGGGGGTGTTCGATCATCGCCACGATTGGACCGGCAAAACCGGCCTCGCGGGCGCTGAGCGCAAACAGGGCGTTGTCGTCGTCTGAGCCGTTGGCCACCAGCGCCTTGGCCTTGGTCAATGGCCGCAGGTCCAGCGTCTCCGCCGCTAGGTGTGCATGCACGACCCGCACATCAGGGCTTGTCTGAAGCTGCCGTGCGGTCGCCTCGTCCTCTTCGATCACCACCAGCGGCAGATGTCGGCTGGAAAGCTCTTCTATTAGGGTCTCGACCTCTGGCCCGTATCCATAGATGACCACGGCGTCCTCCACGGCAGGCAGGGCGCGGTCGGCTAGGTTTTTATCGACGAGTGGAGTATTGAACTTGTCGATCTGAAACACCCCAAGGTTGGTGTCTCCCCCATGCGCCACCCGGCCTTCTAGGAGGACGGCGCAGCCCTTGAGCGCCAGTGGCGTGAAAAGGTTTAACAGGAATGCGGTAAAGATCAAAATGCTAAAGGTGGCCTGATCGATGACCCCTTGGGCCAAAGCTAGGGCGGCCAAGATAAACGCCATCTCGGCGCGGCCGCACATGCCCACTCCCACCGTCAGTGCCTCGCGCCAAGACATGCCGATGCGCCGCGCCATGCTACCGGCGCTGAGCACCTGACCGGAGATGACCGTCACCGCCAAGAGCGCGATAAACGCCACCCCCGACGCGCTAATGTCAAACGAAATGGAAAAGCCCAGCGAGATGAAGAAGATCGGCCCTAAGAACGAATAGGCAATGCCGTACGCACGGTCGTTTACCACTTTGACCAAGTTGGGGTGGGCGACGCGCTCCTCAAAGAAAAGGCCCGCCAAGTAGGCACCCAAGATCATGTGCAGCCCAATGGCCTCGGCAAAAAGACCGGCGGCAATGGCGGCCAGCAGCACAAAGGTGAAGCCCTTGCCGCCTTCGGCGCGGAAGGGCAGGGTGAGCCGGGGATAGACAAAGGTGCCCAAAAGCAGCGCGACCGCAAAAAAACCTACTACTTTGCCCAGGTTAATTACCAAGTCCAAGGGGGCAAAGGTGCCGCCGGAGAGCGCGCCGGTTACTAGGCTAAAAAAGATCAAGGTCAAAAGGTCGTTGATGACGCAGCTAGCAACGATAATCCGCGCAATGCGGGTATCGGTCAGCCCCAAGTCCTTGAGGCTTTTGAGGGTGATTACGACTGCGGTAGCGGTTCCGATGATAAGCCCCACAAAGACGGAGGCCACCAAGTCCAGCCCGAAGAATTGGGCAACCGCAAAGCTGACGGCAAAAGGCACTGCGGCCCCTGCAATCGCTACCCCCAGCGAGCGCTTGAGCGCGGCGAAAAACTCGTTGGGTTGGGTCTCCACCCCGGCGTGGAACATCAGAAAGAAGATGCCGATCTCGGCCAACAACTGAATGGCCTCGTCTGGCTCAATCCAACCAAAAACCGCCGGCCCCACCAAGACTCCGACGATCAATTCGCCCATTACCGTCGGCAAGCCCAGCGGCCGCAAAGTAACGGCCACTAGCCAAATCCCGGCGAGCAAGATGAGCAAATCGAGCGCTACATTGTGCATGAGCGGAGCCTCGGGGTGGTGTGCTTTAACTTAGAAGAGTAAAAAAAAAAGAAAACTGCCGCACTTAGCAGACGCGGGGTGGTGAGGCGGTGGCGCAAACGCTCCGCCAGCAGCGCTATATATTTGGCGGGCGGCTGAGCGGTATCATTTCGGCCCTCTTATCGCTGGTCATCTTGCTCTACCAAGCCACCTATGGCACCCTGACCTTGGGGGGCTCTTTCGCCCTTGCCGAGGCCATCACGCGCTTCCAAAACACGCTCTTCCAACTGCTGCGCCAGATGGGCGATGTCTTTGAGCAAACGCTCCACATCCGCGACTTGCGCGACTTCGTCGAATCGCCCCCGAGCCGAAGGGCCAAACAGTCCTGCCGAGCGCACCGCTGGACGTAGCGATTGAAGACGCGGAGTTTGCCTATGGCGACGGGCCGCCCGTGCTCAGCGGGGTCAATCTGCGGCTTAGGCCGGGGGAAAAACTCGCGCTGGTGGGCGAAAACGGGGCCGGCAAGACAACCCTAATCAAGCTGCTTTTAGGGCTGTACCAGCCCAGCGCGGGGCGCGTCCTCTACAATGGAGTGGATGGCCGCGAAATCGACCCGCAAGTCTTGCGACAGCGGTGCGCGGCAATTTTCCAAGACTTCGTGCAATACCAGCGCACCGCACGCGAAAACATCGGCTATGGTCAGGCCGAAGCCCTCGCCAACCAAATCCGGGTAGAGCGGGCCGCAACCGCGGGCGGCAGCGCCCTGCTGATCGAATCCCTAGCCGAGCGCTACGACACCACGCTGGGCCGCTACTTTGAGGGCGGGCAGGATTTATCGCGCGGCCAGTGGCAAAAGCTGGCCCTGTCACGTGCGTACTTCCGCGACTCCCAAGTCCTCGTATTCGACGAGCCGACCGCGGCCCTCGACCCGCGCGCCGAGCTGGAGGTCTTTCGCCAATTTTGGGCCCTGAGCGAGGGCAAGTCCGCCGTTTTTGTCTCGCACCGCATGGCCTCGGCGCGGGTGGCCGACCGAATCTTGGTCCTGAGCGAGGGCCTGGTACTGGCGGAGGGGACGCACACCGAGCTGATAGAGCGCCGGGGGGAATACGCACGCATGTTTTCCCTGCAAGCACAATGGTACCAACAAGAGACACCGCGAAGCGACTGAGCGCGATGCGCCTCTTGCCCACACTCCTCAAGGAGGTGCTCCGCGTCCATCCTTGGGGAACGGGTGGGCTGGCCATCATCGTGCTAATCGGCTCGCTGCTGCCGGCCGCGGATCTGTGGCTCACCGGGCGGATCGTCGATCAGCTCGCCGCCGCGCTGGGCGGTGGTCGAGCAGCTTTTCTACAGACCCTGCCCTGGGTCGGCGGCTTTTTCGCCACGCTCTTCACCCATGTACTGCTCGATATGGTGCGGGCGGTCTTGCAGACGGATGTCCAAGACAGAGTCAGCGTGCGCTTACAGCGGCAAGTAGTGGACAAGGTGCAGAAGGTCGAGTTAGTCCACTTCGAGCATCCCGCGTTCTACGACGCGCTCAAGCGGGCCAACGAAGACCTGAGCGGCCGGCTCCTCAGCCTGCTCAACGTGGCGCTAGACACGGTCGGCACCTTGGGGGGATGGCCGCAGTTTTAGGCGTGCTGCTGACCGGATATTGGGCCTTGGGTCCGCTGACCTTGATCGGCTCTGTCCCAGGGGTGTGGGTGATGATGTGGATCAGCAAGAAGACTCACTACGTCTATCGCGAGCGCACGCCGCAATACCGCGAGACCTCCTATTTCCGCGAGTTGCTGACCGAGTCAAAAACGGACAGATCATTGAGCAAGGGACTCACGAGGCATTGATGCGGCAAGGCGGCGAGTACAGCCGCTTGTTCAGCCTACAAGCTCAGTGGTACGAGTAAGGGGCTAACGCCGTCGGCCTCTGCGGGACCTGCTGCGCGGGCGCGTAGGCCGGTCGGTCATTTCCTCGACGACCATGTCCAAGCCCTTGAGATTTTGCCCGTTGAGCATGTCGATGGCCTCGCGGGCCGCGGCCTTGCTGGGCATGTCGATTTGGCCCCAGCGGCGGCGCGGATCAATGGTGGCAGCGGCGACGGCCCCGAACAACTCAAACAGCGTACGGAGGTCGTCTTCAGTGGTGTCAGCAGATAGATTATCGATGCGAATCTTCATCTAAACTCCATAAATATAAAAGGGGGTGATGCAGTGTACATCACCCCCTTTTGCACTATATAAGGGTAAAGCCTAAAGTGCTACGACGCCCTCAGCCGCCGGGCCTTTCTTGCCCTGAACGACTTCAAATTCCACCTGCTGCCCGTCGGACAAGGTGCGGAAACCCTCGGCCCGGATCGCGCTGTGGTGGACGAAAACATCTTCGCCGTTCTCGCGCTCAATAAATCCGAAGCCTTTCGCGTCGTTGAACCACTTTACGGTTCCCTTCTCGCGATCTGCCATGGGTAAAATCCTTTGCAATGTGCGGTTATAGCAGAACGTGCGAATAGCTTTGAGTAGGAATCTACTGCGTCAGGCTTTTCGGTAGGAAAACTACATCAGGCCCGGGGGTAGGAATCTACGCGGATCCGAACGACTGCCAACGTGGTCCATAAACGCCCCTACAACTATTGCAGAGACAAGCGATTGGCTAAATATAGTCAATCTCAGCCGCAGCACAAGCAACTAATTCGCCGGCCGCTGAGCCGTCCACCCCCCCTACTACTCCACTCCTTTGTTTGGCATTGGCACTGCGGCCTCTATATTAAAGGAATTCAAAGGGATAGACGGCCTCCATCCCGTTTATCCCGTCCATCCACATCGCACTACGCACTAATGGAGATAAACGGCCCATGAGCGCAACCGGACCGGGGTTTGCCACCGAAGACCTAAGCCTTTTCGCGCGGATACAGCGCGTATTTTACGCACCGAGTACGGCTTTTGCCGCGGTGCGCGGCCAAGAGAGCGCCCACGACTGGTTGCTGCCAGTCCTCTTGGTTTGTGCGGTGGGGGTTAGCTGCTATAACTTGACCCTCGACGTAGGACCACCAGCCAGCCAAGAGCAGCTAGAGGGCTTGGACGAGGCCGAGCGGCAGCAAGCAGAGGCACTCCAAGCGCATGGCTGGCTGGTGGTCCCGGTAGGGCTTTTTTTTTCACTGGTCGTAGTCGGGGGCGTGCTTTTGATGCTGGCGCGCTCCGTTTTCCAAGCCGAGGTCAGCTACCGGCAAATGCTGGTAGTCAAAGCGTATGCGCTGTTGGTGGTGGCCGTCGAGTGGGTGGTGCGCGTGGTGCTGGTGCTGGCAACCGGCGACATCGGGGCCCATCTGGGGCTGGGGCCCTTTTTGTCCGAGGAGGCCGCGGCCACGTTTGGCGGCCGGATCCTTACGGCCCTCAACCCCTTTGACCTGTGGCAGATTGGGATCATGGGCGTTGGATTAAACGCGCTGGCCGACGCGCCCGTGCGGAAAGCAACCCTCTCACTTGGGCTTTTGTGGCTAGTCTGGATAGTCGGCGGAGTCTTCATCGAGACCATCGGCCAAAGCGCACTCCCACCACCTGGATAAACCTCTGGACGCAAATGCGCCGATCCTAAGCGTTTTTACACGGGATCGCACCTGCCTAAACATGGAGTCAACGCGGGCGTCGCGGTTTTTGCTACCTTCATCTATCCGGCTGCGGTGCTCGGCGACGGAGAAATCTTGCTCGAATCTTTGTTGCGCCCCAATCCCATCTGCGCACCCGTGCTCGCGGCCGCAGCCAAGCACGAAGTGCAGATCCTCTATACGCAAATCGACCGCGACGACGACAACCGGCCGCATTTCACCCAACACGAATACCGAGTCAATCCGCAGGATTATTTTTATCCAGCGAGCACAATCAAGCTAGCCGGTGCCCTGCTGGCGTTGGAGAAGCTCAATCAACTGAAGATCGCGGGCGTGGACCGGCATACGCCTGTCCGCATCGACAGCGCGTACAGCGGCCAGACCGCAGTGCGCGAAGATCCGACTGCACCGGATGGGCTGCCCACCATCGCCCACTACATCCGCAAGCTCTTCGCCGTCAGCGACAACGACGCGTACAACCGGCTCTACGAGTTTGTGGGGCAGCAGCGGCTGAACGAAGGGCTGTGGGAGAAGGGCTACCGAGATGTGCGCTTGACGCATCGGCTCGCCATCGCACACTCGCCCGAGGAAAACCGCCATACAAATCCGCTGACGTTCTACCGGGGAGACCAAGTCCTCCACCGGCAGCCCATGCTGGTCAATCCGCATACGTGGCGCGCACCCGCGCCGATTCCCAAGGGCAAGGGACACATCCAAGACGGGGCATTGGTAGCCGCGCCCAAGGATTTCGCCGGGTCGAATTACATGTCGGTGGAGGTGTTGCAAGACCTGCTCAGGGCGGTGTTTTTCCCCGAGGAACGGTCCGCCAAACGGCGCTTCGACCTGCGGCCCGACGACTACCGTTTCCTCTACCGCGCCATGTCCATGTTGCCGCGCGAGTGCCCTTACCCCCAATACGACCCGGAAAAATACTACGACAGCTATGTAAAATTCTTCCTGTTCGGCGACAGCAAGGCCCCCATGCCGGACTCAGTGCGGATATTCAACAAAGTGGGGTTGGCATACGGATATGTGACGGACAACGCCTATATCGTCGATTTTGAGCGCGGGGTCGAGTTTTTGCTGACGGCCGTGGTGTTGGTAAACGAGAACGGCATCTTTAACGACGGGGCCTACGAGTACGACGAGGTAGGGCTGCCGTTTTTGGCCGAACTAGGCCGGGTTATCTATGCCTACGAGCTGGAGCGAAAACGAGCGCACCGGCCGGATTTGCGCAAGTGGCGGATTAACTACGGGCCGTGAGCAGCTAGAGACCTGTTGACAAGTGTGATAATTAGCGTACATGAGCAGCTTCGACTGGAACACAGAGAAAAACCAACAGCTCGCTAACCAAGCAGCGAGGGATCTCATTCGAGCGCCTCGTCTCGGCGAGGCTGATATTCGGCGAGGCTGATAGCCTGCTTAGTGGACAAGCTGATCGCCGTTTGTATCTTTCCTCCTCCTTTGAGGCTACAATCCTTCCCAGATCGGCACTGAGGTGCCATCGCGGCGCCAACACCTACGCTCCGATAACTCCTGTAGCACATAGGGCATCAACGCACGTCTTTTCTCGAGCTTGAGGACGCCACTGTCGGCGATGCCGTACTCATGTTCATAGCACAGCCGTTCATCTTCAGTGAGATCGGACGACAGGTGGAATTCCTGTTCTTCAGATGTATTCCAGTCAACGTCATCCTCTAGCCCAATGAAGGGGCTTTGATCTAAGCGCTGAGATTCAATGGCGCGGGCCGGGACTACGTCAATGTAGAGGCCATCTAACGATTCGCCGGCAGCATTTCGCTCTTTGGTGCAGTAACCTCGCAGATGATAGCGCCCGCGAGAGCGAATGAGGGCGGATGGATGGAAGACAAATTCTCGGCGGCCCTTTTTAGCGGCATAGAATAACCGGACAGGCTGGCGGTCCAGACATGCGGCAAGTAATTCACGAGAGGCTCTGGACTTGATCGGAGCCGAGATCGCCGTATCGTGCCCACCACCGAGAGGGGCAACCGGCGAAAACGGATTCCCGGGAAGGCAATCTGCCACTAGTAGCAGGGACAACGCGATGTTGGGGTTGGTCACGGCAGAGTTAGGATCGAATTCCTCTATCGGGACGAGGCAACGCTCGGCACTGGGCCGATAGGCCGGTAACATTCCATCAAAGCGTCGCCACTTTGAAATCAGGTTGCGCGCTGTACGCTCGGACACGCCCAGAAAGTCCTGAACTTCTTTCGCTCGCAAGTGCCCCCGCCAATACAGCATTGTTTCGGCGAAGCGCAGGGCAATCTCGTCTTCCAGTTTCTTCATTATCATATTGTATGAAATACCTGCAAAATTTGCAAGTTACCTGAATTTTTAGATATGATTATGATATGATTATAATTAACGCAAAGATTGGAGGATACAAGCATGAGAATAAAACTTTTGGCTCCACATGGAGAATATGTGAGAGTACGCGTTCTGGATAGCCTGCATGGTGCGCTCGTCAACGCTTGGACTACGTGCGGAGCGCAAGGAACGGATGTGGTCGGGCACGATGCCGGCAACTGGTCCTTTGGCGCAGTGGGGACAGCCACCTCCAAGGGGTTCCTCCTGAAATCCCTAGTGATCGGGGCCGAGGGGGGGCCGCTTGAGCCCGTGCTTAAACACCTACTTCCCGAGGCAGTCCGTAAGACGGCAACCAACGGCGACGTAATAGACTTGTCGGCTTGGGACAAGGTACTTGAGGAACTTCCTGTTGTCTGCGGACTAGGAGAAACGGCGACACTGCCAACGATTATGCTCTCGCCGCTTGCCCTTTCGGTGCGCGGCCAAAAGGGGCGTTGGCACGATGACCTGACAAAGGCTGGGGCTGATTTACAGGAAGCCGTCAACTTTCGCCTTTCCCGTTTGACCGGACGCGACGTGAAATTGAGGGTCGAGCCCGATAGGTTGTATCTCCGCGCTAATCCCAAGCATTCCACGTTGGTTCATACGCGCAAAATCTCCGGCAGTAAGCCAGCGTTTGTCATCGGAATGGTGTGCCCTTTGGCCATCAGCGGCTCATTTGAAGACCTAGGTTCTGCTTGGACTCTCGGGATTGGGGAGAAAAATCGCTACGGCTTCGGCTGCATCGGATACGCAAGGGGGCTTATATGAGTGGTCTATCTCAAGACTTCGCGCACCGAAAGGCCGTTAAGGTGTACGGCGCGTTCCTCGACGAGTGTATCGAGCGTCAAGTTATCGATGATCGCGACGGTCCCAAGGGAAAAGAATCAGCCGGGAAAATTGACGGACGACCCGTACGTTTGGTGACCATCAGCGGCAAGGGAGGATGGTCGCCGGATCCGGCATTGGCGGAACGCTGGGAACAAAACGACAACATCAGCTTGCTGGATCATCTGCTTTCTGTGGCCCGCGGCTCGCTGATGTTCTGGCTTGCCGACGCTCCGCGTTCTTGGTCGAGCGAAGCGAACCTCGCAGAGATCGAACGGCTTGCCTATGCGGTCGTCTGCATTGCCTTCCTGCACGACGTCGATAAAGACCTGGGATTGCCGCGTGGAGAGGAAATTGATGTTGCTGATGTAGAGGAGCGAATGCGCCGCTACGGGATTGGCCAGTTCTTGGCGAAGCGTCGCATCCACATTTCACCCGCTGCAATGCTCAACTATATAGAGGAAGTAGAAGGAACCCAAGCGGATAAAAGTCCCCTTGCCCCTGACTACGACCGAGGAATCGCCAAGACCTGCCGCTATGTTGAGTTGGCCGATAAGCTAGAAGGGCAGTTCACGAGCACAGAAGGTGTCAATGGTGTACTCTCCCTTCTCGAACGTTGGCCCGTGCTTCAGGATGGCGGATTGAAGCAGTGGGAGAAGGTGGAAATCCACGACCACCTCCATGCCTTTCTATTAGATCACTTTCAGCGTGCGCTCTCTACAACCTGCAAAACGCTCACAGGCCGTCTGCCCCTGATTGAGATCGTCCACGATGGAAGACTCCTGTGCGTTATCCCGCGAGAATATGCAGATGACGTCAAGAAGAAGGCCCTCGACAGCTTTCTCGGCGATCTTCCCTATGGGTTGCGCTTCGCGGTCAATAATCGCCTAGCGTGCAAATTCGTCGGAGGCGAAGCGTCGTGGAAGGCGTGTCGAGATGTTATGGATCCCAAGGGAAACTGGGACAGCAAGTTCATCAATCTATTGGCGCTTCCAAAACCATTTGCCCGCGACCACCTAGCAGAGATCAATATGCTGTTCAACGCGGCTGGCATGACGACTTCTTGGAGTTCTTTCGACGGGAGTGCCGATGCAGCGACCGTAAAGCCGGCGCTCAATCACCCAGAAGGAGACGGCGGCGATTTGGATATGGAACCCGCTCATGCGCTGGCGTTTCTCGTGATCACTCTCAATCACACCGACAGCAAGCTCAAAGGGGCCGCGCCGGACACTCATGCTCGGGCGCAGGAACTGTTGTGTCTCATGCAAACTAAGGGCAAGAAACCCCCGCCGGTTGTTGAGTCCGCAGAGAAAGACAGACGCGCATATTGCGTTCTCCTCGCGCTTTGGGCGATCGGCGAGATCTGGCAACTTGCCGAGGAAGATCCTGATAGCGGGCAGGAGTTGCGGGACGCCATCCTCGGCCGGGACGGTCGGGTTGGGCTTTGGTTGGAGGGAGACGACAGCCGCACCGGGCTCTCATGCCAAATTGAGGACGTTTCAAGTGCCATCGTGAAAGCACTGAGCCAACGTTTTGAGGCGTACCTATCAGGACATCCGGCGATGCCATTCGACGGCGAGAACGCTCCGAAGTGCTGTATCCTGTGCAATGAACCGGTCAGCAGTGAGCGCAAAGTTAACACCGCATCCCGGGCACACGGCATCAAGGCGTCGGCGTTTTCCGGGCGCGACGGACGCAACGACCACTTGGCATCTCCATCCAGTAATACCGGTGATACCCATCTGTGTCCGGTCTGCCTCGCCGAGTTGCAACTGCGCCAAAATGCGCAGGACGAGTTCCGGGAAAACAAATTGCCGCCGCTTGTCTCCTCTCCGGTAAGTATGGGGCTCTTCGGCGGGTTGGCCTTTGAGCGCGAGGCTGCTGACAAGTCCATGGGGCTGCACGACCTCAATCGGCTAGAAATCAAGAAAGGCTCGGTTTACCACGGGCTAGATTGTCAGACGCAGCGTATTCGGGTGGCCCGGCTGGAGACTCTCCCCAATACAGATAAGGAACTAGTGATCCGGCTTCACATGGTCCTCAAGGCCATCAGACGCCTCGGGCGTCCGATCCACATCTTTCGCGGTGCCCCACGCAGGCATCCGGCAATTTTCTATTCTGATGCGCTGCCTGCGTGGTTGGAGCGACTGCTCTGCGGAGACTCCCTACGCATTGAGCAACTTCCCGATGCTCTGTCTAAGCTAGAACTCTTCGAGAAGATGGCTGAAGCACCCGGTTTGGGAATCGAATGGGCCAAGCAACTTGCCGATCCAACGACTAAACTCGGCGCACTCTGTGTGGCTTGGGCACTTGCCGTCGATCGGCTCGGCCATGGCGGCAATAAAGACCAAGCGTGGTCGCTGATTGAGGAGAAAACACGCGAGCAGGCGCTCGCACACATCAGAAAAACTGGAGGTGAACAAGTGAATCTGAAAGACA
The DNA here is from genome assembly GCA_965200315.1 of Candidatus Latescibacterota bacterium. Classification (GTDB taxonomy): domain Bacteria; phylum Latescibacterota; class UBA2968; order UBA8231; family UBA8231. The sequence continues at coordinate 4,192,940 of OZ241362.1, read as the reverse complement.
ATCAGGAGCCCCTGATTCGACTAGCATGGCTAGCGACGCGAATCCAGAAGCGCATCGGCATCGGTGCTTCAGCCAACAAGCAGCTTCTCTGTTGGAAGACCGCGCTGGAATTCTACCCCAGTGCGCTCGGTTCGACATCCCGGGATAAGACCGCCCTGATTCTGGGACTTGCCGGTACGCTTGAGGAAGAGCTAACGCGCAAGGGCAATGCTGCTGCAAAAAAGCATCGCGACGGTCAACCTCTCGACCAAGCCTGCATCGAATTCGCAACCCATTTCGCGTGCGAAGTCTGGCGGAATGTCTTCAAATCGAAAGAGCCGACCTCGCAGGAGAAGCGGCGCGCAGCGGCGATCTACCGTTTTGCCTTGCTGGAGGCTTACCGCGAGCGCGGTATCCCCGAAGCGGAAAACGGCGCACCAACTGACGATGAAACCCAAGAAGTCTGACATGTCCAACCAAAATGCTAAGGAGGCAATGTTGATGGACAAGTTCATGAAGTATCTCAACGATGGCGACCTAGTTGAGGAAGTAGTGGCGGCCAACGGCAAGGACACCTATCTGATGCCGACGCGCCGCAACGCGGGACATATAGCCGTCGCCGTGATCCGCGAAATCGTAGCCCCCACAGTATTCCGCAATGCCGAAGAGGAGATCACGGACATCGAGGATCGCGACGGTGTGCGCCGCGTCCGGGCGACACCGAGTAAGTTCAAGTTCGGTGAGCGGGGGCGTGGGCTGCTGGTGCTACGGGCGTGGAACGCGGGCGGGAGGTTGCCACAGAACCGCACCGCAGTCGGCGGCCGGATGCCGATTCGCGAAGCACTAGACCTCAACACGTTGGTGTTCGGGGATTCTGCTATGCAGGGAACCCAAGTTTTGCCGATCAAGGCCGCAGTGCAATACTCCGATGCACTGAGTACTTCGCCGTACCGCGACAGCGTAGGTGAGAGCTTCCACCACCGCGGGGATGAAACCGGAACCCTGTGGGACGCTGAGGGAAAGAAGAATAGCGAAAATCTTTTCACCCGGCACTTCGTCCTTCCCGGTACTCTTCTGATACAGCTTCTAACCAGTAATGGCCGACAGCTTCCGCCGATTGGCTTGGATCACCTGCTACTCAGCCTTGGCCTTGCTGGCTCCTACGGAGGGCAAACCTCGGTCACCGGCGTCAATGTGCGAACCCATATTGCTGGGATGTTCGCCGCTCGCCTTGAGACTCCAATGTCCTCGCCTTACGAGCTGTTGCGGTCGCTCCCCCAAAGCAACTCGGTCGAGGAAATCGTATCTGCTGTGATGCAAACAATGTCAGGACATTACCGAGTCCATGCGGATACGTCTGAAGCGTCCGCCTACCAGCAGCAACTTGTGCAGGCGTTCGAGGAGGACGATCCCGATCTGCGGAGGAGGTACGAGGAAGCCGCCCCGAAAATCGCCGATCTGTTTGAGCAGCACTTCACATCCAAGAAGGCGTGACCCGTGGTGGGAGCAGTTTACACGTACCAACTAACCGCGCTGACGCCCTGGGCATGGCATGGACTCGCCGTACCTTCGGGCACCGCGACGCTCAACGACCTAGTGACCGATACGGCAATGGCATTCGCGGCGGCGGCCGCGCTCGGCATGACGCCGCGTTCGCCTTGCTTGCCGACAGAACCTGACTATCGCAACCATCTGGCCGCTCTGCCATTCAAGACGTCGCTGTTTCTGGGGGCCAACAATCGGCTCAACCGTCCGTTGGCGCGTCGCCTCAACTTGGACATGGAGTGCGGCATGCCGAAGAGCGTCCACAATGCCCGCAAGAGCGGCAACATCAAAGATTACTACCACATCCAAGAGGTTGCCGTGGATTCGGTCTTTTATGGCTGCTTTCTACACGCCGATCCGCTTCGTATTGCACGCGACGCCTATGGAGAGCAGCCCAATCAACTCGTCGTCAGGCTTGGGCTTGGCCGCACGGGTGTCGGTCTTCTCGAACCCTGCAAATCACAGCACGATATCCATCTCAATCTGCACACGGCACGCCTATTTGACCCGGCCGTCAATCTCGAAGCGGGACCGTACCTCCTCCATACGATTCAACCCAGCCGACCCCTCAAACTCGACGAGGCCCTGCGGCTCACCGCCAACTGGTCCAAAGGAGAACCCCGATGATTATCCGAGCGCACTCCGTGCCGATAATGGCAAGCGGCCTGTCACCGATGCAGGAACGTCTGCTCCGCTCCGACAAGTTCGTGCGCCTCGTATCTGCGCCGACGGGATCCGGGAAATCCTATGCATTCATGCGGGCGGTACTCGACAAGGGGGCGCACGTGCTCTTTATCGTTCCTACCAAACGACTGTTGCAAAATCTGATCAACGATGCCCGCGAGCAGGCGCAGGAGCAGCTTCGTGCGCGCGGGTGGGGCGATTCTCAGGTCAAGGCTTGGATTGACGAGCAGATTGTCGAGTGGTCGGGTAACCAAGAGAGTGATGGAACCGAGAGCCTTGCTGCTACGCGAGTCCGGCAGTTCCTCAACGGCGATGTGCTGTCGGGTGGCCGCGTCATTTTCGCTATCCCCGAAGTGGTCGTCACGATGATCTCCGGCATCCGCATTACGGGAGCGAGTACAGTCAACCCTTTTACTTATTTGCGCTACTTTGACCACATCGTCTTTGACGAGTTCCATACCATCGACGATCGATCTTTCGGTTTGGCTTGCCTGTTCTCGTTGATGGCCGTAGCGGAACGACGGGGAAAGGTCTCGCTTCTGTCAGCGACCCCAGTTGATGTGACTAAGGTTCTGGAACGAATGGGCGTTGAAGTCGGAGAGGTAGAGCAGATTTCTGAGAAGATCGTCGCCGGTCATCCGCCGGAACATCGCTCCATCCACGGTGATGTGTCACTCAACCTGCGCGAGTGCTCCCTGACCGAATCAGTACGCATGAGCATCGACGCAGTACGCAACTCAATCGCCCAACACCAAGCCGTCATCGTCATATACGATTCCTTGAAGCGGCTCAAACAGGATGAGCCGGCTATGGCTATAAAGAAGGCTCTATCTGAGATCGGAGTTCAAAACCAGAGAATTCTTACGATTAACTCCATCGACGATTCAAAGCGAAATCCGGGCGAACCTCGCCGCGGACGCCGTTATGCAGATCCCCGCAAGTACGACGTGCTGTTGTGTACGTCTTCGGTCGAAGTCGGCGTCACCTTCCGCAGTAATCTCATGTTCATGGAACCCGGTTTCGAGCTTGCGAGCTTTATGCAGCGCATCGGGCGAGTCTCACGTGGTGTGGATAATGGGCAAGTCATCGTGTCGTTGTCCGAAGACCGACGCAATCGCCACGCCTGGACCCAAATCATAGCAAAGGTCATTGAAGACCATGAGGAGTTGGATATACAGACTTTCACGGCGAAGATCCTCCGGGGCGTGCAGCGCCGTCTTCAGCCGACTAGAAAGGAAGCCGAGACAAACTTGACGACTGATGGTTCGACGGTGGACTTCTATCGACGTGCTTCTTGGCGGGGGATTTTTTGGGCAGCCTTGTTCATCGTTGCAATTCGACGGAAGAAAATGATCGTTCAGAGGGGAGCGAATGCACGTTTGCAAGAAATCTCACCGAATGTTGTCCGATTCGTGGAGGCCAAGATCGGGGAGATATGTTCGGTGGATGTGGTGAACGACAACCTGCCACTAAGTTCCCAGCCACATAAGCGTTGGGTCGAAGCTCTACTCTCAAGCACCCTGATATACCGCGACATCGGTGCGACAATTGAGGTCGTGGATCCAGACGGCAAACGTCATTCTGTAACAGAGTCGTTTCTGCGCCGGGCAACGAATATTCTCAGCCGCTACATAGTCTGCGAAGAAGATGGAGAACAGGTAGTCCATCTTACATCGCGAACCCTCGATCAAGAGATCAAGGAGTTTACGGACAAGCCAGAAGTCCAAAAGATGACGTGGTACGTTCGGTCGCCAATAGATGTCAGCACTTTCACGATCCCGATTAACGAAAGAGATAAGGGGAGTGAGCAGCTCAACGTGCGCTTGGTCAAAGAGTGGCGGCGTCATTTTGCTCGGTTCATTCCCACTCGGGGGGAGCAGAGTGACGACCCTCGCAAAAAAGTAATGGGGGCCGCGACTGCTCTGGTGGAGCGTCTCGGAAGGGCACCACTGGATGAAGACTATAGGGATTCTACAGAAAGCGCGATGTTTGCGTGAACTAGCTGAAGAAACCGGCCTGCACGGTCTCTATTTTCAGCATGTCGCTTTGTGCCGCAGGCGTGCGTGGCTGCATCTCATAGGAGCAACACACGCCGGGCGCGACGTTCGGGTGCGCCGGGGTCTATCACTTCATCAATCAAGGCGACTGAACGTTTTTGGTCGCGCATTGAAGAAAAATGCGGAGACCTGACCTTCCGACAGGCGATTCACAGGCAATGCCTCGCTCTGGAAAGAGAAGCACTCGGTATCGGCGAGTTTCGAGCTTTCATCTGGAGAGGATGAACCCTTATGTTCGTAGTTTTCTGTTACGATGTCCCCGCCAAGAGAACAGAGGTGTACAAAAAGCTCCTTAAAGAATACCTTGTTCACGAACAGGGCTCGGTATTTATGGGCGACCTCCCAGAATCCGAGCATATAAAGCTGTTGTCCGAGATCTCGAAAAAAATTGGACCAGACGACCATATAATGCAGCTCCTCTGCCCGAATCGGCACAATGTTACAGTACAAAGACTCAGCAAGGATGCTCTAGGAGGACAGATGCGCCAAGAAGAGGATAACTGGCATGGCAGAAATTGGACCCTTCTCTGACAATTTGTCTTTGCGCTTGGGCGTAAAACTGTCCCTGGGCCAGACGCCAAGCGCAAAACAGGCGGTTTATATCGACGTTTTGATGCACTCTGTAAACTATATAAGTAGATAACGAGTTGAAGAATAAGCAGTTTCAAATCCCCATGAGGGGTAATGAGCTCAGAGTACGTACTAGGTCCTATGTGCGAATGTAGTGTTTCAAATCCCCATGAGGGGTAATGAGTCGTCAATGCTTCTCGCTCCGAACTTGCGAAAGCCGAGTTTCAAATCCCCATGAGGGGTAATGAGGAAGTGTTCCGCGCGGAAGATGTCCCGCGCAAATTGGACCGTTTCAAATCCCCATGAGGGGTAATGAGAGGCCGCGCCGGCATGGTGGAAAGAGGACATCGACGGGGTTTCAAATCCCCATGAGGGGTAATGAGAAGACCAATCCCTGCTCAATGCCCTTGAGGCGCAACGGTTTCAAATCCCCATGAGGGGTAATGAGCCCTTGATAGGCGCACGCAAGCGCGCAAGGATAGGCATAGTTTCAAATCCCCATGAGGGGTAATGAGAGTACGGTTGGCCTCTGTCTCATCTGTCGCATACAAGTTTCAAATCCCCATGAGGGGTAATGAGTCTCCCTAGGGGAGGGTAAGCTAGGGCCTCTAAAAGAGGTTTCAAATCCCCATGAGGGGTAATGAGTGGCACAAGCCCTTAATGGTCAGGTGGTGCTGATAAGTTTCAAATCCCCATGAGGGGTAATGAGTCGTCTGTGCTAAGCCCTCTACCAAGCCAAGGTAGCCCGTTTCAAATCCCCATGAGGGGTAATGAGTCGAGTACGAATGGGATATTGATACGGAGACCTTTTCCGTTTCAAATCCCCATGAGGGGTAATGAGTTCAGGATAGCGATATGCCTATCCTTCTTCGCTTGCGTGTTTCAAATCCCCATGAGGGGTAATGAGTTCAGGATAGCGATATGCCTATCCTTCTTCGCTTGCGTGTTTCAAATCCCCATGAGGGGTAATGAGGGAGTAGGACGAGGATATGACGCAGTACAGGGGCTACAGTTTCAAATCCCCATGAGGGGTAATGAGTTCTACATTATCTTCGGAGGACGCTACCCGATTGACGTTTCAAATCCCCATGAGGGGTAATGAGTCGGTCATGTGGTGAACCAGGGGCCAGCGCCCACGTGTTTCAAATCCCCATGAGGGGTAATGAGGCACGGAATACACAATAAGAGAGCGATTTCTCTAATCCCCCACTTCCACCCCCTGCACCCCAAACACTTCTTTGAGGAAATTCTCGCCCATCAGCACGTAGCCGGTGGCATCTGGGTGGAGGTTGTCCGGCAGATATTCGGCGAGGCTTTCGTCAAAGAGCTTGAGACCGTCTATGTAGTAGACGTGCTCGTCGCCGCGCCTTTTGAACGCCTGCACGGCTTCTGCAACCTCGACGCGCATCTGCTCCAAGGTTAGGCCGACCGCATTGGGCGTGGTCTCGCGGTCGTGGCCCCAGATCGGCGAGCAGACCGCAAACGGGGTGTGGGGATGGCCGTCGCGGATGGTGGCAATAGTGCCGAGGACAGCCGGGCGGAAGGTGCGCGGGCCGAGGCTGGCCGCGCCGTAGATATTGATGCCAATTTTGACCGAGATAAAATCCGCAGGCAGGTCGCGGATCAGCCGGGCGATGAATGGGTCGGCGTGGCATTGGCCGCCGTAGCCCAGCGACGTGAGGTTGAAATCCCGGGCGCGAGCTACCACCCCGGGCCAAGTGGTGGCCGGCGATCCGGCGGTGCGGCAATGGGTGATGGAGCTGCCGTACGCAATCCACTTCAGCCGAGTGTCTTCGCTTTTTTCGCAATGTGTTCCTTCGGGCAGTGCAAGGTGGCGCACGGCGACGGGCATGGCCGGCGACAGCCAAATCTCCACGGATTTCTCGCCCGCCGGCAAGCCCGCAAAGCAGACCTCGGTCGCGCCAGCCGCATACGAAGCGGTGGCCGCAATCTGCCCACCAATGCACAGGTCAAAACAGCCATCTTCGGCTAGCGGCTCGCAGCCGACGACCAATTCCTCGGCGTCCGTAACCAAACGCAGGAGCACCCCCGAAGGCATCTCGGCGCGCTCGGCAAGGCCGCTCTCCCCGGGCGAGTACAGGTCCAAATCTCCGTGGGGAATGCGCCAAGGCTTGACCCAGCCCGGGCCCTCTTTGAGTGCGATAGCACCCCCCCACGTCAAGCGCGGATCGTTGGCAGCAATGGTTGGCATGGAAATCCTTTCTGTAGATTGTCAGCGGATCAGTCAGCAGCACGTCCAATTTTGTCCAGCAAGATGTGTATCTCGTTGGGCAGCATCAATCCCAAGGCCAAAGCCAAAAGCGGCGTACCACTCAGGTCCTGCCACCAGTGGCGCAAAAACTCCAATCCGACCGCGAACCCATAGTGCAATCCGGCCAAGACCAACGCCACCCAGAGCAACAGGTAGAGCAGGCGGCTCAACGGGCCGATGAGGGGGTTGTGTGAATAGCCGCGGTGGCGGAAGAGCTTGGCGTAGGGAATCCAACAGACGCGCAAAGCACCCCAGCGATTGTGCGGGTCGGAACGCGCCAAGTCGAGGTCCGGCGACAGGAAGAGGGCCGAGAACAAATAGGCGCAGCCGAACGCAATCGCCAACACTTTGAACTCGCCATCCCAAGCGGCCAACTCAAAGTACGCGTTCGCCGCGCCCGCTAGTGTCACAACCGCTAGCAAGACGAGAAGCTCGACCTTGAGATGCGTCTTTCCCGCCGGCACTGGGTCAGCCCGTCCGCGGACGCACTACGGTTTCGCCGTCGGCTTCCACCAGCGGCCGGTTGTAGATATAGGGCGGCTCGAGCACGGCCTGTTGCGCCTCAGTTAGCTCGCCGACCCATTCTGGCTGGCTAGTCTGATACGTCCCCCCGGCAAAGTGTAAATACTTGGGCGAGTAGCGGTAGAGCAGGGAACGACGCTCGTGCGCGGCCGTCCACGGGAGTGTGCCGTGCAGGGTCGCCTCGTTGAATATGACCATGTCGCCGGCCTTGCAGGGGACGTTGTACACAATCTCGCGGTGATCCTGCCAGTGGCGGATCTTCTCCGGCAGCGGGAAGTTGGCCTTGTGGCTGCCTCGGATCACGCACAATCCGCCGTCTCCTTCGTTGACATGGGCGAGTTGGAACTGGCAGACGATCATGCCGCAGCGCATCTGGTCGTTGGCATAGGCATAGTACTGCGAGCCGTTGAAGTGGCGGCTGGTCGAGCCGTGGAGAATTAGGCCCTCGGTGCCCTGGCCGCCGCAGAGCATAAAGGGCGAGTGGTCCATCTTCCAGCCGCGGCCAAAGAGCGCGTCGAGATAGGGGATGAGCTTTTTGTGCGCCAATAGGGCGCGGAAGGGCAGGCAGTGGGGTTTTTCCCATTCTAGCATCCCCGTGAACATGCCGCGCCGCCGGCCCTCGAGTACGGCACTGCCGCCGGTATTGTGATTGCCGTCTTCGCCGCGCTGGTCTTCATTGGCGTCAAAGGCCGCGTTGAGTGCATCAACTTCGGCCGGGGTGAGGAAGCCGGGGACCTTCAGAAAACCCTCGAGGTCGAAGAGAAATTTCTCCGTGTCGTTCATCAATAATAAGTCTCCGCGTTGTGCATCGGCTCGTAGCCAACTTCGCGCCGGGGCGTTTCAATGTCAAAGATGTTGTAGGTGTTGTCCGAAATCGCAAAGTAATGCGCGCCGCTGGGCAGGTCGCCGGCGCAATGCCGCTGGAAGCAGGCGTGGACCAAGCGGGCGGCGTCCTCTTGGTGGCACCAGACGGCAAAGTAGCCCCTTTCCGGTACGCGGACGGCGTTGCGCGGATTGATGCCGCCCCAGCGCATGGCAACCGCGCTGTGGCCTTGGTCAGCAACCTTTTGCACCCACTCCTCTACATGGGCTTTTTCGCGTCCGTAGTCGTTGATCGGGTGCGCGGGCACGGCCGCGGAGATCCGTTCGGGCCAATCGGTTATCCGGTCGAACTGCCGCTCGGCCAAGGTCCAATAGAAGCCCGGCCGGTGAAAGTCGTACAGCCCATCGACCGCATGCACCGAGCTGGAGCCGACGATCATCGGCGGCTCGTCTTGGGCCAACACCGCGGCAAAAACCAAGTCGGTCATCCGGTTCATGGCCGCCAAGTCGCCACAGCGGGCCAGATAGACCACCAAGTCGCACCCGGGGAGCAGGGCGCGGAAGGCATCCGGCGACTCCGCAATATCGAGGTCGATAAAATCACCGCCGGCATCCGGCGCGGTCGCCTTGTCTGGTGCGCCGGGCAAGTCCACGGAAACCATCTGGTAGCGCGGGTCGAGCCGCGGCATGTAGGTGCGCAGGCCCGAGCCAATCGTGCCGCGCCCGCCGATGAGCAAAACCTTGTATGCTGACGCCATGACATTCTCCTTTTGCGGGGGCAAACGTTGCTTGACCAGCCTTTCCCGCACGCTTCAGTACCTCCACTCCTCGTGTGCGAGCGGCCGCTGATTCAGTTCGTCCCGATGAATGCGCCACTGAGGCATGAACTTGTCCATCAGCTTGCGAAACCGCTCGTTGTGCTGGCGCTCGAGCAAATGCACCATTTCGTGGACGAGGACGTACTCTAAGCACAAAGCCGGCTTCTTGGCCAGTTCGAGGTTCAGCCAGATGCGCTTGGCGTCGATATTACAGGAGCCCCAGAGGGTTTTCATCTTTTTGATCCGCACCTCAGCGACCGTCACCCCGACCTTCCGCGCCCATTTGACGCAGAGTTCCGGCAATTGGTCGCAAAGCTGACGGCGATACCACCGCTCCAAGACCGCCTCCTTTGCCTCCCGGTCGGCACCGGGACGGACGCGCAACGCCATCTTCGCATTGTTGAGCAGACGAACGGCCGGTGGACCGTCGTGCTCGATCACGTCGAGCCGATAGCGCCGGCCCCGGAAGTAATGGCTTTCACCGGTCACGAACTCGCGCTGGGACTGGCGATCCTGTTGGGCAAATTCGGCCTGCTGCCGGCGAATCCATCCCAAGCGAGAAATGACGGCCAAGCGCACGCCGTCATCGTCGAGCCACAGCGGCACCGCCACTCGCACCCGACCGCTGGGCGGATAGACGCCTAGGTGGAGATTTTTGATGTTCTTGCGGACGACCTCTACCGGGATTCCGCGGATGTCGATGTGATGGCTTCTAACTTTAGTAGTCACTTTGTGCCTTCACGAGCGCGAACAGCTCGTCCGCTAGTACATCACTCTGAATCTCGTTCTTGATAGCTTTGCGGACCTCGCGCTCCTTGATTCTGTTGCCCCGCCAGTTGTCCTTCTTTACGCTACGGATGGCGCGATCTAGGGAGAGTGCCGTCGCTTCTCGCTCATTCGCGCTGTCTCCGTAGTGTACCTGCCCGTCCTCTCTCGCTTTCAAAGTCTGCGATTTCTCTAAGTTGTCATAAAGTGCGCGTAGGGCGGCACGGTCGATACGCGGCGGATAGGACGCTTGGGTCTCTGGCTGGCTGATCTTTTTGGTCAGCTCGACGACCTGCGCTAGGTACTGCTCGTAGTCGATTGCCTCTTGCTTGCGTTGCTGGATCAGCGCGTCGAGTTGCTTTGACATCTTCTCGTAGTACGCTGGGTTTACGGCGGTCTCGTCGACGATGAGCCGCCGGACATTGTTTTCAATGGTCGCGGCTACCGCTTGGGAGTCAGCGCGGATGCCGGTGGGCAGCTCCTCAATGGCCTTGGCTCCGCGCTCGACAATCAGTTGCACGAGCGTCAGGTTGTCGAATGCCGAGAGCCGCTTGCTCTCTTCGGCGCGGATGTACGTATCGAGCAGGTGCCGCATGGCTGGCTCGTACATCTTCAGGTCGATGTAGTCGCCGCTGGCCAGCTTGATCTCCTCGCGCACCTTTTCGTAGTGGGCCACCTCGTCTTTGATCTTTTTCGCCTCGGCGTCCGAGTACCCGGCCGCGGACATCTCGTTGGCCAAGTTGGCGTAGGCGCGCAAAAACGCCGCGGTTAGCTTGTAGAGCTGAACGCGCTTCCGCTCGGCGTCCTCGCTCTCAGCCGTGCAGAAGAAGCGCAAATAGGCCGCCGTGTCGCACGGGGGATCGACCGGCTCGCACAGTGCCTTAACGGCCTCGCGGACCTCCTCTAATCGCTTCCGCCCCTGTTGGAGCCGGCCCTTGAGCAAGCCCTGCACATCGGCCCTGTCGTAGCCCGCGAATGCCTCACCGGTATAATCTTGGATGGATTGCTCCAGCGACCGGAACAGGTCCTTGTAGTCGATGATGTAGCCGTATTCTTTGTCGTCGCCGTCGAGGCGGTTGACCCGACAGATCGCTTGGAATAGGCCGTGGTCCTGCATCGGCTTGTCGATGTAGAGATAGGTCGCGGGCGGCGCGTCAAAGCCGGTCAGCAGCTTATCGACGACGATTAGGAGCTTTAGCTGGCCCGGCTCTTCAACGAAGCGCTTTTTTACCTCCTGCTCGAACTGCTCAACCTTGTGCATCGCCTTGTTTTCCGACTCGCTGAAGTGCGCCGCCAGCATCTTTCGGTAGGTGTTGTACTGGAGCAGCTTCTCGGTTAGCCCCTCGCCGGTCTCCTCACCTTTGATTTTCGCCGGGGCTGGTTGGTACGAGGTGACGATGGCGCATTTGCCCGCCAAATCGGTCTGCTGAAACATGTCGAAGAAGCGGCAGGCCGAGTAGATGTTGCTGGAGACAAGCAGGGCGTTGCCGCGCCCGCTCTTGAGGCGGTCGCACGTTTCCATGTCGAAGACGATGTCGGCGACGATTTGCTCTAGCCGCTCCCGCACACCCAAGACTTTTCGCATCGTACCCCAGCGCTGCTGGAGCCGGGCCTTGGCGACATCGGTCAGTCTTTGCGTCTTGGCTGCAAACCACTGATCGATCTTGGCCTCCGAGGTGATGTTCTGGTCGATGTCGCGGGCTTCGTAGCGCAGATCGAGCACCACCCCGTCGCTTACCGCTTCGTCGTACTGGTAGGTGTGGATGTACGAGCCAAAGGTCTCAATGCTCCGCCGCTTGTCGTCTTTGAGTAGCGGCGTTCCGGTAAAGCCGATCAGCATGGCGTCTGGCAGCAGCTTCTTCATGGCGTCGTGGAGCTTGCCGGACTGGGTGCGGTGGCATTCATCTACGAAGACAAAAATTTCCCCCTTGGCGTGAAAATCCTTGGGCCGGTGGCGGCGTATGTCCGCGACGAACTGATCGACATCGTCTTCCTCGGGCGCGTCGAACTTGTGGATCAGCGAAGCGATCAGCCATTTGTCGCTGGTGTTGAGCATGCTGACCAAGTCGGCCCCGCTCTGTGTGCGATGGATGTCCTCGCTGACGCCCTTAAAGACCTTCTCGATCTGCTCGTCCAGCTCGGTGCGGTCGGTGATGAGAAGGACGCGGGCATTGGCGACATGCTCGCGGATCCACTTGGCCAGCCAGACCATAGTCAGGCTCTTGCCGCTACCTTGGGTGTGCCAGAGAATGCCGCCCTCGCGGGCCTTCACGCGGGCCTGCGCCGCCGTCACGCCGAAGTACTGGTTGGGGCGACAGATCTTTTTGACGCCCGCATCGAAGACGACGAAATCGTGGATGATCGCCAGCAGCCGCTCCTTGCCGCAGAGCTGGCTCAGCTCCCTCAGTAGCGGGTTGCCGCTGGCGGCCGGGTGGGCCTCGTCTTCCTTCCAGCGCAGCCAGTACTTTTCCGGCGTTTCGATCACGCCGTAGCGCAAGCCCTCGGTGTCGTTGCCCGCCATCACGAGTTGCACGGTGGCAAAAAACGGCTGGATGAATTCCTGCTTTTGGCTGTCGAGGTTCTGGCGAATGCCCTCGGCGACCGCCACCGTGGAACGCTTCAGTTCGAGTACTCCAACCGCAATACCGTTGACGTAGAGCACGAGGTCGGGCCGCTTGGTATTCTCGCCGGTGACCGTCACCTCCTCGGCGATGGCGAAGTCGTTGTTGCCGGGATTTTCCCAGTTGATCAGCCAGACCGTGACGTGCTGCTCGCCCACTACGGGCCGGACCTTGACGCCGTAGCGCAGCAGGCTGTACACCTCGCGATTGGTGCCGTAGAGCGTCTTGCTGCCGCCGAGCGCGGCCGCCTCGTTTAGCTTGCGCATCGCCCTATCGACGATTTGCACACCGTGCCCTTGCCCTTCGAGCCAAGCCTTGAGCTGTGCTTGCTCAATGTTGCTGTTATTGGAGCGGTCCTTCCAGTACCCCAAGTAGGCGTAGCCGAGTGCGTCCTTGAAGAACGCGACCACCCGCCGCTGGGTTTGGATTTCCCGCTGGCCGACCTCACTCATCGTCTGTTTCCACTACTTTCCAATGATTTCCAGTACACCGCCCTGAGCGTTGGTGAAACCGCAGATCCATTTTAGGTGTTCGTCCCGCCACGTTTCTTTCCATTCGATGTTTTGGTTTTCGCTCATATCGTCGGTTGAATCGCGTTTCATTGTGAAATGCTTTCATGCAGGAAGTCCGTGATCCTTTCGCGGTTCGCGGTGAGGCTGGAAAACTGCTTTTCGCAGACATCGCTGAAGCGTGCCAACACCTTGCGATTGATCGACTCCTGGTCCTTGAAGATGGCCAAGGAACGAAACGGGATACTCCACTTCGCAAACTGGAGCAGCGCGATCGTGGTATCGCGGGTCCTGCCATTACTGGTAAGGGCGTGAACGAAAAGCGGCCGGGGCATGCCGTTGATGCGGCAGTCCACGGTGTATATCCCTTGAGGATCATGTTCGGGGTCGCTCCAGTTGAAGCTCCTGCGCTCTTCCGGGACCGCTTCGCACAGGAGTGCCCGAAAATCATCCATAAAAGTTGAGCGAACTTGTTCCCGCGACAGGTACGACACGTCGGATATCTTGAGAAGGGCCTGCACAAACGAAAACAGCGCATCGCCGTAACGCTCATCTGGCACGTCGAGTACCAACTCGCCATCGCGGTCTTCAACCTGGAACGTGGACAATACGTTTGAGATGATCTTCTGGCGCGTACCGCCGTGTAGATCCCTCTCCGCCATGTCATAGGTCAGGTGCATGTACGTATGTGCCTCATCGGACAACACCCACCGCGCGCCCTCCTTCTTCAGGACCAGGGCCAAGTGGTCGCCGTCCTCAAACAAAAACGGAGTGAACACGCGGAAGCGCTCCATGCCTTCGGCTGCCAGCCGAATCTTCGCAGAAACCTGCTGGTGAAAGTCTCGCTCTATGGTCTCGATGGACATTACTTGTCACTCCTCGAAAAGCTGTGCCAATCAGTAGGCGAAAGGCTTGCGCTCCTGTATCAACTCCTCGATCTCCTGATCCAAGTACGTTACCGCCATGGCTACTCCGGGTTGAACAACCGCACCCGGCCGGTGAGAAGCTGCTGCATCATGCCCTGCTTGACGGCGCGGGTCTTGTCGCGTCGATGCTCCAGCGCGGCGATCTCGGCGTCCATGTCGGAGAGGACTGAGGCGATGGCGGTTTGTTCGTGTAGACAGGGGAGTGGTATAAGTATTGTAGATAATGTATCTCGCGTAATCCCTTTGATAGATGTTCCTTGGTTTTGCTTGGTCAAGACCTGCTGACAAAAGTCAAAATGCCTAAAAAGGTATTGGGCCAAAATTTTTTCTTTACTATGGATTAAACCCGTAAAATCTTGGCTAATGGCAATGTCGCAGGGCGCAATAGCTAATTTTCCCAGTCCTGTTCTTGATACAATCAACAGGTTGCCTTTTGTAATGACATTTGTAGAGCTGTTATAGACTGCTTCTTTAGTGATATATCTTCTAATAACGGCAACCGTTTGATTTAAGATATCAGCACCTGTTATCCAAGGAATATCTCCAGACCAAAAATCTGTGTTGCTTGTCGATGGAGTTCCTCCATTTACAAATTTCTCTATAACATCATGAAGGGCACAAATATCCCAATCCTCTGGAATCATCCCCACCTCTGTGCGCTTGTAACCCACCGGCACCCCTTCCGATGGTGTCCCGCTAAACCCCGGCAGCCGCGTCTTTCCCGTAAGCAGTTCCTGCATGGCGGCCTGCTTGACGGCCCGCTTCTTGGCGATCAGTGCCTCCAACGCCGCGAGCAACCCATCCACATCCGACAGGGCTTCGGCGATGGCGCGTTGCTCGGAGAGGGGCGGGACACGCAGTTGAATTGACTCCACATCACGCTTGCCAATTTCCAAAAAAGTTGACCCTGTGGCCCGCTCTATCATTTGCGGCTTGCGTGTCAAAAGTAGGTAATACAGAAACTCATTGAATACATCATCCTTACAGACGATCGACTTGAAGCCTTGGTTGGTGCATACTGGCGATGCAGCAATCTTGAGCTCTCCGATGGTCGCACGGCTGCACAGGAGAAGAGCACCAACAGGAAGCAGGCTTGCCCCGCAACTAGCCAATCCTGCCGCAGTGATACTTCGCTCCGTCGCAAGGAGGTATTTTCCCGGCGTAGCCGTGATGTCGGTCGGTATGCACCATGGAATCGGCCCGTTCCAGTAGGCGCCAATGTGAGTACTTGGCGTTGCTCCATTCCTTATATCCGCAACTTCTCCGAGCGTGATCGTCTCCCACGCCCCGCTAAACCCCGGCAGCCGCGTCTTTCCCGTAAGCAGTTCCTGCATGAAGGCGTTGTCCATGGTCTCTTGTCTCTTATTGCTCACACTCCATATTCCGCCCTATCCGCACCACGCTGTTCATACTCGACGATATACCAGCCGAACAGATAGTTTCGCGTGCCGAGCGTTGTGTTTCCTCGTGGGTTCGCCGACACAACTCGCCGAGATTCTCGAAATCGAATGTTTGGCTCATAGCCCAATCCCCATCCGCTTCAGGTGCCCGTCGACCTTCACCCCGAGCCTCGGCGTAGCGTCAACCTCAAGTAGTCCTCCGTCGCCTCAAACTCCGGGTCAACGCCGTTGTGCGCCCTCATCAACGGAATAATCTTGTTTCGCACCCCCATACCACGTGCATCAGAATAGCTGTAGTCCCGCAACGTCTCAGAGATGAGAAGATTGCGCGGAACCCGTTGACCAGCGATCATCTTTTCGACCGTCATGCCGTTTTGCAGCGCACCAGGGCTGAGTATCTCTATCCGGTCCGCATAACGAACCACCTCAATCGCCTCGTACCGCGTCCAATCCCGATGCGTCAGCGCATTGACAACACCTTCGCGCAGCGCTTCTAGCGGATAGTGCCAGCGTCGTTCCCGGCGCATAGACTCTTCCACGTGGCCAGCCTCCTCGGATACGAACGGCCGCATCGCATCGGCAAGGCGTTCAATCAGCCCCTTCTCTACCAGTTCACGCCCCCCTGACAACACCTGCCAAAGATCGACCAGCGGCCCTTCAATCACTTGATCGTCAATGGCATCATAGGTTTTCTCCCGCCCCTCAAAGCACATCCAGCGGATGCCAGCATGGCGCAACAGGCGGCGCGGCCGATAGCCGAACAAGATCGACCCGGCGATCGTACAGGCAGGCGGCCCGTCTTCCTGCTCAACCATGAATCCCAGTGCGCAAAGCCGCTCGTTCCACGCCGCATCGGTCTCCGGCACCTCCCGATCGCCGACAATAGCAGTGAGGTAGTCCGCCAGCCGTTCCCGACTCAAATCGCACAGGCCGCTACCGGAAACGGGCAACAGCTCCGTGTGAATCAACCCGCCGGCAGCAAAAAGCCGCGCCTGCTGCTCGCGCGAAGCCAGCCGAGAGGTACTGCCAACCCGGACGTAGATGTCTTCCCGCCCGCGATACCGGACGACATAAGGTTTGGTAGCACCTTGCGTGAGCGTAATAACCGCGACGCGGCGAACATCATCTATCGGAATTTCCTCGTAGAACGGCAGTATCATCGGATGCACCGCCCGCCCGAACACGGAATCCATCACCCACTGTTCGAGATCGTCTCTCTCGATGCCGGTGATGGTGCCGTCGTCTTCCACTCCGAGTAGGACGCGCCCTCCCTGAAAATTGGCCAGTGCCACCACCTCCCGCGCCAGTTGCTCAGGACGCAAATCATCCCGCTTGAACTCCACTCCAGAGTTCTCGCCGCCAGCTATCAGTTCGAGAAGTTCCGTGCGTTTCATCGCACCTTAGCCCCCGCTTCAGATGGTATCGTCTGCTTGCTTCAATCGCCGCAGCGCAGTCCGGTTTGACCCATGTACCGATGGCTCGCTGCACCAAAGCAGCCGTAAGGTAGTAAGGACCAGAATCCTTCCACGATTCAAAGCCCGGATGAACGCCCTCCCTGGTACGGAATCGTTGAAGAGTGAAGCACTGATAATGACGTTTGTATCGAAGACGAAGCAGGTCATTCGTCGGCCAAGATGGACTGCAAAATTTCCGGCGTCAGACCACGCCGTTGCGCGTTGCGGCTGATTTCCAGCATCGTGTCCCTAAGTGATTTCCCGGATTCTGTCGCATCCCGCAAACACAAATTGACAAGCAAATCCAATTTACAACGCTCATTATCAGAAGCCGAACGGTAGAATTTGGCTACATCAGAATCAACGGACACGGTTATTTGCTCTGCCATTACTGTTCCTCCAAAGTGAACGACTTCAGGTTGCCAGCCAGAGACCGGTCATCATACTACACTTATTTAAGGATACAGAATTCAACGGTACGAATCCCTCCCTCATAGCCCAATCCCCATCCGCTTCAGGTGCCCCTCGACCTTCGCGCCGAACGCCTCCACCTCCCGCCCCAGCCCCGGCAGGGGACGGGCGTAGCGTTCTTCCAGTTCCTGCACGCGCCCGGCAAGTTGCTGGGTCAGCCGCTGCACCTCACCCTCGATAGCACCGCGGATGCGGGCGAACCACTTGTCCTCAACCACCAGCGTCTTGATCTCGGCTTCGGTGAGCGCAGCGTAGCGGGCCAGCACCTGCTCGTCCAAGTCGGCTTGGGCCTTTTTGGCGTCTTTGCCTGCCGCAGCCTCGGCTTCAATCAGGGTCCGGCAATGCTTGAGGGCGGCGCGTTCGTCGGTGCTTTCCGGCTCGTAGCGGATGGCCTTGAGCCGCTCCATCACGCCGCTTTTGGTGACCTTGCCCTTGTCGTTGACCGCGTCCGCCAGCAAGCCTTCCTCGCCGCTGTGCTCTTCGACGAACTCCTCCAACGCGCGGGCCGCGACTTCCTGCTCGGCCTGTAGCGAGTCGATAGCGTCCTGTTCATCGGCAAAGTAGCGCACGACGACCCGCCCCGGAGGGATCAGGTCCATCTTGTACTTCCTGCGCTTGATGGTGAGATCGGCCGTCTCCTTGATCTTCTTGCCTTTGTCTTCGACGATTCCGCGTGGCTTGGCGGCCGCGCTCCAGCCATCCGCCGCAATGAGATACACGTCGTCCTGCATCACCTCGTCCCAATAGTCCATCAGGCACTGATACACGTTGTATGAGTCGAGCAGGGGTAAGCCGGCAAACCTCTCCAGCAGGTCCTCCGCCAAGGTGCGGATGATGTCCTTGGGATTGGCGTCTTGCTCCAGTCCCTTGAGGGCTGGCTCGTGCGTCTCACGCCAGGCGGCGAAAATATCCGCGACTCGCTCCTCGTACGACTTGAACTCCCCGTGCCCGAGGATGGCGGCTTTCACGCGCGGCGTCTCGACACACGCCTCGCTGTAGCCGGCGCGACCGTTGCCGACGAACAAGGCATCGCGCAGCGAGGGGAAGACGTCCCAGTAGGCAGCGAGCGCGTCGAGATCGCGGTCGGGGATGCCACCGTGCAGATGCGCGTCGAGATCGTGCAGATCTTCCGGTTCGCTGGAATCGATGTAGCGCGGGATGTTGAGGTTGTAGTCGTTGGCCGGACTGGCAATCTCGGTCAGCGGCACCATGCGGGCATAGCGCGGCAACTCGACCTGCCGGTTGAACACATCGACGATCCGGTGGATGTCTTGGGCGCGCAGGCGGTTCTTGTTGCCGTCCTTGAGGAAGCCCCCGCTCGCGTCGATCAGGAAGATGCCCTGGCGGGCGTGGGCGTTTTCCTTGTCGAGCACCAAGATGCAGGCCGGGATGCCCGTGCCGTAGAACAGGTTGGCCGGCAGGCCGATGATGCCCTTGATGAAGCCACGCTTGATGAGGTTCTTGCGGATGTCCGCTTCCTTATTGCCGCGAAACAGTACGCCGTGCGGCAGGATGATCGCGCCCTTGCCCCTGCTATTGAGCGACGCGATGAGATGCAAGAGAAAGGCGTAGTCGCCGTTTTTGGCCGGTGGGATACCGTAGGCGAAACGTCCAAACTCGTCGTTGGCCGGATCGAGGCCGTTGGACCAAGCCTTGGCGGAAAAGGGCGGATTGGCGACGACAAAGTCAAAGGTCTTGAGGCTGTCGTCCGGGTTCTTGAAATGCGGGGCGGCCAAGGTGTTGCCGCGCCAGAGTTCGGCGGTCGCATGGTCGTGCAGGATCATGTTCATCCGCGCCAGCGCATAGGTGGTGTTGTCCATCTCTTGGCCGTACACGCTAATGCCGTGCGGTGCTTCGTCCGCAGCCTTCAGCAAGAGCGAACCGGAGCCACAGGCCGGATCGTAGATCGTCTGGTCCTGTTGGGTATCCGGGCCAATACCGATCACCTTGGCCATGATGCGCGAGACTTCGGCCGGCGTGTAGAACTGCCCCTTGATCTTGCCCGACTCGGTGGCAAAGTGCCTCATTAGGTATTCGTAGGCATCGCCGAGTAAGTCGTCGCCCTCGGCGCGGTTGGCGCGGAAGTCGAGCCCCTCGAATATGGCGACTAGCTTGGAGAGCCGATCCTGCATTTCTTTCCCTGTGCCGAGCTTGCTCTCGTCGTTGAAGTCCGCTTGGTCGATGACGCCCTTGAGGTCGTTGGCCTCGGCGAGTTGGCCGATGATCTTGTTGATCGCCGATCTCCTTGTCGCCCTTGAGCCGTACCATGTCGGCAAAACCCCCGCCGAGCGGCACTTCAATAAGCGCGTCGGGATCGCGCGTGTACTTGTCCGAGACGTACTTCATAAACAGCAGCGTCAGGACGTAGTCCTTGTACTGGGAGGCGTCCATGCCGCCGCGCAGCTCGTCGCAGCTTTGCCACAGCGAGGAGTAGAGTTGGGACTTTTTTAGTGCCATGCCCTAGCGCCCCTTAAACCACAGCTTCAGCGCCGTCCCGCCCATAATCATCTCCTTTTCCGCGGCCGAGATATTCGGCAGATGGCAGTCGAGCAAATCCACCAGTTTCTGGTAGCCCGGCTCCACCACAATCCACGGCGAATCCGTACACCACATCATCCGATCTGCGCCGTAGGCCCGATACACGTCCTCGACCATGGACTGCATGTCCGCGTAAGGCCAAGGCTGCTTAGAAAACGCGTATTCCCCGGAAATTTTGACATAGACGTTGGGCAAGCGAGCCAGCGCCATCACTTGCGGATAGTTGGCCGGCGGCAGCGGCTCGGCGTCGAAGCGGGGGCGACCCCAGCGGTCTGACCCGCCGGGCGTGGTTGGCATCACCCCGAGATGGTCGAGGGAAATGTTCACGCCGGGGAAGGCCGCGGCCAGCAGCTCGATGCAGGGCAGCTGGGCTCCGCCGGTGTAGATGTTGATGTTGAGCCCCAGCTCGTCGGCACACGCAAAGAGCGCGTAGGCCGACAGGTCTTCGGCCCGCTGGGCGGCCGGGTCGCCCAACGCCCCCAGCCGAATGCCCTCAATGCCGGTGGCGGCGACGAGCTCGCGCAGGCGAGTGGGCGGGTCCGGGTCGTCGAGGTCGATCAAGCCCGTAGCCGTAAAGCGGTCCGGCCACGTCCGTACGCAATGCGTGACGTATGCGTGTTGCGCTATTTGGGTGCCGTTCATTTCGATCAGCACGGCGCGGTCGATCCCGGCGGCGTCCATGTCCGCTATGAGCGATTCTATGGGACAGGCGCGGTCGGCCGGTGCGAGGCTGCTCAGCTCGCGGGGGAATCGCTCGCTCGGCCGGTCGAAGACGTGAACGTGAACATCGACTTTATCCATCTGCTGTGTCCTTTCTCTAAGGATTGAGGTTTAGGTGCCAGTGCAAATCGGCGGGCGAGACCACGTGTTGGTAAATCGGGTGCATCAGTTCGTTGCGGTAGCGCGCAAAGAGCACGGGATCGACAAAGCGCTCCGTCTGCGACCAGTCCCAATCTATATAAGTAAATGCCTTGATGTTGGGATGGTGCCGCAAAAGGCGGAGGAAGGGGACGAACCAATGAGTCCACGCCTGCTCGGCCCGGCCTAGGTCGGTGGTAATGGGCGTGACCACGCCGACGAGCACAGGGTAGCCGTGATCCTGAGCCGCCTCGATAAAGGCGCGGCTGCGGCGCAGGTCTTGTGGCGCAGCCACGTCAATCGACCACCAATCGACGTACTCATCCCCCGGATAGTAGGCCAAGTAATCGGAGCCGCCGTCGTCCTTCTGAGTCCAGAGCAGGGCGACGTTGTCCAAACCCCAGCGACCCCGCAGCGTTTGCGCTACTCGCTGCCAAGCCTCGACGTAACTCGTTGCCTCATAGGCGCGCCAAGAGCTATTGAACGCATAGCCCAACCGCAGCAAGGCCGGACGGTTTAGCTGCTGTAACCCCCAGCAAAGCCGCTCAATCGCCTCGTCGAGTTGACCTTCGGCAATGGCCGCCTCGTAGGGCTGGCCGGCCGCGTTAAAACCGAGGTCAATTTGCGGCAGACCATAGCCTGCGTACTGGTCCAGATGAGGGAGCAAAGATAGATGCCATTCGTAGGGCAGGTCGTGGAGCTCGTAGTACACGGCATAGACCAGCGGGCGCTCTTCAAGATCGAGCGGCCCAAAGCTGAGCGCGGCTCCGTGCAAGACGCGCTCGCCGAGCGGCTCTAGGCGGTGGAGGTGGTCGGTGCGTGCGGCAAAATGGCCTAGGGGATCGGGCCCGAGCGAGGCCGCATAGCAGCCCGCAAAAACGAGGGCGAAGAACAGCAACAGAGAGCGCATGACAGCAAACCTGTGAGGGGACGAGTGCTGTTGCACAATATCGGCATTTTGCGATGGCCTTCAAAACCGCTCGCCTCGGTGCGGGCTATGTGGGCAGTAAACATAGGATTTTGGACTCGGAAAGATGCGTTGGCGGCGAAAAAAGGGCTTGTATATTGTTGTGCAAGAGCAATCACAAAAACAATGGTTTGCTTTGCCTAAGAAGCTAGGAGAACAAATGCCTAAAACCAATCGAGGCTGGTCCATGGGCGGCCAGTGCAAACCAGCGGCTGAATACGACATGCGCGTCGCCCGCGGCTTGTTGCAACGAGAAAGCGCCCACTGGCCGGCGTATGCGATTGTCTCCACGCCCAGCGCGTACGCGGCTGCCCGAGAATACCTCGTGCGCGAGCCAGCGGGCGTGGTCTTTGCCGAGTGGCTGGACTCGGCGCATCAGCAGGAGCTCAGCGACCGGCTGCCACCCGCAATCGAGCTGGTCATCGGCTTGGGCGGCGGCAAAGCTCTCGACGCCTCTAAGTTCGTGGCTCTGGACAAGGACGCCGAGCTGATTTTGGTGCCGACGATCCTTTCTTCCGGGGCGATCATCCACAGCCACGTGGCGCGGTGGGACGGCTATCAGACCGTGGGCGGTTTGGACGACTGGCCGTGGGTAGATTGCCAATACGTGCTCGTAGACGTCGATGTGGTCCTCAAGGCACCTGATTACTTGCACACGGCCGGGCTAGGCGACATCCTCTGCGGCCATGCGGGGCTGGAGGAGTGGCGGCGGCGGGCGGCACGGGGGCAAGGGGCGGCGTTCGACCCGGCACTGGCGGCTCAGCAGGTAGCCCATCACGAGTCAATCGCCCGTTCTTTTGCCGCAACACTCGATGCCAACGGGCGCATGACGGCAGCGAGCGCGGCCCACATCGCTCAGCAGATTAAGGAGCGCGATAGCCAGCAGTTGCAAGCCCCCACAGAAAGCGGCGACCATCCGTTCTGGATCGCGCTGGAGACGGCCAACCAACGCACTTGGGTCCACGGCGAACTCGTGGCCTTGGGGGCGATGATCATCACTTGGTGCTGCGCGGGGGATACGGCGGGGTTGGCCAAGCGGCTGGACCGTTGTCGGGTGCGCTGGCGGCCTAGGCAAATGGGGCTGGAGCGCACGGCCCTGCACAAGGGGCTGGCGTTTGCGCCGCATTACATGGCGGAAAAAGGCGTCAACTCGGTGCTGCGAGAGCCGATTGATGGGGTGCGCTTCGACGCGCTGTGGCGCTTTTTAGAGGCTCCCCGATCCCACGAATAAAAAAAAGCCCCTACCGCAAACTTGCGCGGCAGGGGCCAAGTGCTAGATGTGCAGCCAATAGTTGAGCTTCACCAAGAAGATATTGGTCCCCTCATCGACAAAGCTGCGCCGCAGGTTGTACCCGGGGCGAAATGCGCCCATGTCGGAGTCGGAGTCGCGGAACTGCGACCACACGACGAAAAGGGTGCTACCCGGTTTGTACTCCCAGCGCAGGACGGCGTTGCTGTGCAGGGAGCGGTTGCGAAAATCAGGGCTTTTCGCTGGGCCGGGATGCGCGACAAACGAGTAGGAACGCGGCTGTGCCAATTCCTTGAAGTTGGCGTACTGGCCCGCGCTAATAAAAGGCTGCACATAGAGCTCCAAGCTCAAGTCGCGGCTGAAGAGGATGTTGGCCCGCGTCGTCAGATCGAGGGTTTGGCTGTCTAGCTCCCCATACGTGAATTGATCGTCTTCGCCGTCGGCGTCCGCATCGAAGTTTTCGACCCACTGGGCATCGTTGAAAGCCCAGTTATAGCGCGGCCGCAGGCTGACTTCAAACCGCGAGGTCGGCCGGATGCGGATGCTGCCGGAAACTTCGCGGCGGGTGCTGCCGACCGAGTTGTTCTCCCATTCAAACTCGACCCAGCCGCTGACCATGAAGCGGTCGTCGCTTTCCAGCTCAATCGCAAAGCCGTCGTTTGCCGGCCTCGCGATTAGGGGGCCGCCGCGCGTGTCGAGATCGTCGAAGGACCGCCACAGATGGTAGTAGTCGAAGTGGACCCACCAGTAGTTTTTGAGCTGGTGGTGAGTGTTGAAGTCAAAGCCGTTTTGCAGGTTGGTGCGGTCGAAGTTCCAAGTGCCCCAGCGGTTGAAATTGTAGAAACTGCGGCGGAAGATGGCCCAGTCTTCTTCCTTGCGTAGCTGGACCCAGAGCCAAGGGTTGTAGAAGTCGCTGCGCCATTGGAAGCCTAGGTCGCTGATCTCGAAATGCCGCGAATAGGCCTCCCACCAAAGCTCGCCGCGCAACCAGCCGCTGTTCTTGCTCAAGACCGCCATATTGCCCAAACCACTGCGACGTTGGTCATCCACTGTGGCGCGGCTGCCGGCGAGCTGGCCCCAAAAGGTGTAGCCGTTGTCGCGCCACTTGAGGGTCCAATCCACGCCGCCGGTATAGGCGTCGCGGGCGCGGGCGCGCTGCACGGCCGTGCCCAAGAGGCCGATGTGCGAGTTGCCAGCAAATAGATCCTGCTTGACGCGGCCGACGAGAAAGTGGGTGCGCGGCTCGACGAGGAAGGCGCGGTGCCCTTGAGATTGCTCGCCGGATACCTCGCGCACCACGGTCGTTGCAATGCGTGCGTACTCCTTGGCGGTAAGGGCTGTCAGCAGGCCGAAGGTGGTCTTAGACGCGGTCTTGCCCGTCAGCTTGGCCGCACCGAGAATGGTGGTGGACTCGCTCTCGTCGAGGGCAGAGTGCCCGTCGGGCAGCGCGTGATAGCCGGGCTGGCGGCCAATGCGCCGCGAGTAGAACAGGTCGATTGGGGTGTTGAACGCCTCGCTGTCCTCCACGAAGAAAGGGCGGTGCTCTTCTTGGAACGTCTCAAAGACCGACAAGTTGAGCTCGGCCGGGTCGGCTTCCACTTGGCCGAAATCCGGGTTGATCGTGGCGTTGAGCGACATATTCGACGACAGCCCATAGCGCAAGTCTGCGCCGACATTGCCGAATGATTTGCGCGCCCCGGCAAAGGTGGAGCGGCCCACCGAGTAGGGCAAAAGCTCCAGTGTGCGCTTAGATTCGATGTCCGCCAAGCCCTCCAAGTGGGCAAAGCGCGAGACCCAGCCGCTTTCTTTGCGCGGAACCATAACCCAGAAGGCTTGTTCCTTCTTGCGGCTGATGTAGCGGGCGATGTTGATGCCCCAGTCCCCGCCGCTGCTAAAGCGGAGGTTGTGGAGCGGAATGGCAAACTCCACGCTCCACCCCTGTGCGCCGATGCTATGCGCGGATTCCCACACGCCGTTCCAAGTGTCGTTGTCCCAACCGTAATCCCGGATTACAGCGTCGTAGATCGACCCGCCGGCATACACTGTAAAGGCGTAGCCCGTCTGGTGATCGTGATGCGTGTCTAAGCTAATTTGGATCCAATCGGCTTCGGGCCACTGGTCGCGGCGCACCAAGCGCGAGACGATCTGCTCGGGTGCCGAATCGTAGGCCATGACCCCCACGTAGAGGGCCTCGTCGTCGTAGGCCAACTGTACGGTGGTCTTTTCGCTCGCCGGCTGCCCTTCTTCGGGCTCGCGCTGGACAAAACCCGTAAAAATTGGGGCTTGCTGCCACACCGGATCGTCGAGCACGCCGTCGATCTGCGGACGAGCACCTTCTAGGCGCACGGCGTCGAGCGCACGGTCCGGCGCTTGGTGGGCGTGCAGAACGCGGGGGCCGAGGACTGCACAGGCCACCGAGCCTAAGCAACACAACCAGTTGATAAGCCTAAAGCAAGCGTTTGTCTTGCAGTTTTGCATGTTTTTTCTGCGTCCTAAAGTTGAGGGGTTAATGGGGCCTAAGACAGCGGTCGCGGCCGCTGCCCTAGGCCGGTTTTGCAATGCCGCTGCGCGTCAAAGAGCCATTAGCTGAGGAAGCGCAGGAGCGGCATCATCGCGAATACAAAGAGGCTGATGAGTACGTACATCAGTCCTTGGTTGATGATCTCGCGTCGCATAGTGGTCTTGCTCCTTGCGATGAGGTCCTTGGTTGGCTTGGTGAATGTCGCGCAGACCCGCTGCCGTCCGCCCGGTGTGGGCGGCAGCGTCCCGCTGTCTAGGCCGCGCCGCAAAGCGGCGAAGCGCTGGCGCGCGTCGATGACCCGGCCGGCCCTAAGCACAACGCGCATCTTGGCACCGCCAGAGGCGGTGTTGAGGTACTGAGTTTTCTCGTTGGTTTTCATTTTTTGGCATCCATTTTACTGCACAAATGTTCATCAATACTTATATACTATAATGAACGCGAAATAACAGTGTCAAGCCTGCGCACAAAAAAAGAGGCCGCAGCGCGTTATCTTTTCGCGCCACGGCCTCTTGCCACGTTGAGCTTCTCGCAAAGGCGAGCTCAGCCGGGGACACAGCCCCGTCCTCTCGGCGCGAATAGGGTCTTTTTGAGTTGCATATCGACGGCTAGACAGGCGCACTCACCATATAGATTGCTCCCAGCGTCTATGCGCGGGACGCCGCACATGTCGAAGCGATGTACGCCTATCATTTTCATTCTCCTCGTTTCAATACACGCCCCTCACAGGGGCACAGGGCGACGCGGCCGCGAGAGTTTATCGTTGCCCTATAAATTAGTTACGAGGGGGCGTAAAACAGTGTCAAGGGGATGCAAAAAACTTTTAGAAAACGCGAAATAAGACCAAATCAGGCTAGCGCTAGGGGCCGATCCAATAGAGCAGAATCGACAGCCCGAGCGGGCTCCACAAAGTCGAGCCAATGAGAATGCCGCCGAGCAGATCGGGGCGCGCGTCAAAGCGCACGGTGAGGATGAGGGCATTGATGGCCGTAGGCAGGCAGGAGCACAACAGCAGCACGTCGCGCACCGCGCCCTGTGCGCCGATGAGCAGCGTCAGGCCGATGCCAATCGCCGGTCCCAACAGAACCTTGGCGCCAATGCCTCCGTACAAAACCGCCGAGCTGGGACCGCGGATGGGGATGTGCGAGACTTGGACTCCGAGGAGGAGGATGGCGAGGATCGGGCCGGCTTTGCCGATCAGATCGGCCGCGTCGAGGATGGAAACCGGGATCGGCACGGCGAGGGCATTGACGGCCAAGGCTAATGCCGCAGCGTAAATAAGCGGCAGCCTGAAAATGCTCTTGAACGCTTGCCGCGGACTTTGCCGCCCGCCAGCGGCGATGTAGGTGCCCAGCGACGCGGCCATAACATTGCCGTACACAAAGAGCAGCATGACTATCGCCAGGGCCTCGTCGCCAAACGCGAACAGCACTACAGGGACGCCATACGAGGCGATGTTGACCGTGGGCAGGGAAAGAGTGACCGCGCTGCGAGTGGGTTTGTCCCAGCCGGCGAGATGCGCAACGAGCGCGATGACGGGCATGCTGACCACGTACATCCCAGCTTGCCAAGCGAAGGCTTGGGCCGCCGCCGCGCCGGTAACCGGGTGGCGCACCAGCGCCGCAAACATCAAAAAGGGCAGGCAGATGTATATGGCCACATCGGCCAAGGGGGCGGGGTCAACAGAGTGCCGCCGCCCCAACAGATAGCCACAGCCGATGAGCAGGAAAAGCGGGGCAATGACGTCGAGCAGAAAGGCCATTACCGCCGGCGAGAAGGGCCGATGTTACACCTGCTCTTCTCGGCCCGAAGCGGCCGAGCGGTACGCTGCGTCGAGCATCTCCACCCCGCGCATGGCCGCTTCGCCTGGGGTCCAGTTCACGTCGGTTTTGCCCAAGAGCAAGTCGGCAAAGTTGTTGGGCGGACCATCGCACTCGTAGGCCCCCGCGTCTTCGGCGACTTCCTCGACGACGTGTTGGCCATCGTGGCGACGCAGGTGCATGCGGGCGCGCTCGCAATCGACCAGCAGCATGCCCTCCGAGCCGAACAGGCGCACATCGACCTGAAAGGTCTGGTCTGTGGGCACATTGCCCGCACCGCTGACCGTGCCGATGGCCCCCGAAGTAAAGCGCACGGTTAGCGCGTCGTACAGCTCAACCTCGGAGCCGGGCGCGCTCATGGCGGCAAAGACGCGCTCGGCGCGCAGCCCGGACAGCCAAAACAGCAGCCCCGAGGAGTGCGATATTTGCGCGTGAGCGTAGCCGCCCTCGGCAATGGCGGGATCGGCCCACGTCGAGGGCGTGGGGCCAAAGAGGCTGGCACTGTCCTGCCCGGAAATATCGGACACATCCACCTCCTCACCCGACAGCAGGGCGCGGATCGGCGAGGCCATGTGGCAGAGCGCGAATTCGACATCGCCGATGGCTTGCTCGTCCATCAGCGCCTTGGCCCGCTGGATAAACCGCTTGTGGTGCCAGCCGTAGGGCACGAGCAGATGGCAATCTCGCTCCGCGGCGAGGCGCACCAACTCGCGCGCGTGGGCAGCGCGGGTGGTCAGGGGTTTTTCGCACATCACGTGCAGGCCCGCCTCCAAGGCCGCGCGGGCGTGTTCGTAGTGCAGGGGGTGCGGCGAGGCCACCACGACCCCGTCGAGTTCGCAGTGGGTCAGTAACTCTCGGTAGTCCTCGGTGGCAAACGCGAATCCGAAGTGGTCCCGCACCTGCTCTAGCTCGGCTTGGCCCAAGCGGCACACGGCCGTCAGTTCGACGTCGTCGCGGGCGGCAAAAACGGGCATGTGGTTGCTGGTGCCCCACCAACCAGCGCCGACAAACCCGAGGCGCACTTTGTCTTGAGTGCTCATTGGCAATTGCTCCTTGGTTGGAGCGGCTAATGTAGGAGTGAGCCAGCGGTGCAGCAAGTACAGAGTCATTGCAAATTAATTTGCCTACCGGCTTATTTTTTTCCTTTAATTATCGGACTTACACACGAGTCCTTTATCGACTATCGACGCCGGACCATTCGCACACCGCCTTAGCTATCGCTTTAACTTTCATATCCCTATCAAATCTCTCACCCACAAGGAATGAAGAAATGGCTGCCCCCATAGCACTTCAACTCTACACGGTCCGCGACGCCCTCGCGCAAAACTTCAAGTCCGTGGTCACCCGGATTGCCGAAATAGGGTACGTGGGCGTCGAGACGGCCGGATTTCCCGGCATCTCAGTAGATGAAGCCAGCAACCTATTTGCCGATCTAGGGTTAGACGTATGCAGCGTGCATACGCAGCTACCCTTGGGCAAGCAAAAAAATCAAGTCATCGAACTAGCCCACGAGTTGGAGGCCACCCGCGTGGTAAGCTCCACACCGCGCGATGCCTTCGCGAACGAGGACGCGCTCAAGGCGCTCTGCGACCGCTGGAACCAAGCCGCCGAGATCGCCGCCGAGAACGGGTTGGAGTTGGGCCTGCACAACCACTGGTGGGAATTCCAAGAAGTGAAAGGGCGTCCGGGTTTTGAGCACCTAATCGACGAGTTGGACGAGTCCATCTTCTTTCAGGTCGATACCTACTGGGTCAATACCGGCGGCGGCGACTCTGTGCAGATAGTCGAGGAGCTGGGCGAGCGAGCGCCGCTTTTGCACATCAAGGACGGCCCATGCGACCCCGCGCAGGACATGCTCGCCGTCGGCGAAGGGGCCATGGATTTCCCGCCCATTATCGAGGCCAGCCACGGCACCTGCGACTGGCTGATCGTCGAGTTGGACCGCTGTGCGACCGACATGATGGAAGCCGTAGAAAAAAGCTATCAATATCTCGTTGGTAGCGAGCTGGCGCGTGGCGCCAGATAACGCAAAAGGAGCGTCATGGCCAAAAAAGCAATCATGGTTTGGGGCGGCTGGGAGGGGCATGAGCCCAAACAGTGCGTCGATATTTTTGCCCCTGTTCTAGAAGAAAAAGGGTTCGTGGTAACCATTTCGGACACCCTCGACGCGTACAAAGATCGCGACCTAATGGCCGAGCAGGATTTGGTGGTGCCGGCGTGGACGATGGGCCAGATCGAAGGAGAGCAGGAACAAGGGCTGCTCGCGGCCGTTGAGCGCGGGGCCGGCATAGCGGGCTGGCACGGCTGCATGGCCGATTCGTTCCGCAACAATACCACCTATCAGTTCATGGTCGGCGGCCAGTTTGTCGCCCACCCAGACGGCATTATCGACTACACAGTGAACATCGCGGCCCCAGACGACCCGATCGTCGCTGGCCTAGACGACTTTCAGATGCACTCCGAGCAGTACTACATGCACACCGATCCGGGCAATGAGGTGCTCGCCACCACGACCCTAGAAGGCCGTCAAAGTGCGCCTTGGGTCAACGGCACGGTCATGCCGGTGGTGTGGAAGCGGGCGTGGGGAGCGGGCCGGGTGTTCTACTCGTCGCTAGGCCACGTGGCGAGAGATTTCGACGTGCCCGAAGCGCGTGAGATCCAGCGGCGCGGGATGCTGTGGGCCAGCCGCTGAGGAGCGCGCTATGAAGCTCCGCCAAATGATGTATCTGCTCATAGCAGGGACAGGCATGCACAGGTAGGCGGGGATGCAGATCAGTGGCAGCGCGGCGACACAGGTAGAAACCGAGCTGCGCCCAGACTAGACGGGGCGCACAGGCCCAATTCTACGAGGCGAGCGCCCCCTGCAAGGCGACCTCTTGCTCGCCATCCACGATTTTCCCGAGCCGATAGGCCCGACAGTCTTGGGCTTCTAAGTGGACCAGCACCGGTTCCACGGCTTCGGGCGCGACCACCAGTGCCATGCCCACGCCCATATTAAACGTGTGCAGCATGTCCGCTTCCTCTAAGTCGCCTGCTAAGCGCAAGGTGCGGAAGACTGGTGGGCTCTGTAGAGCCGCTAAATCGAGCTGAGCACTGATGCCCGGCGGCAAGATGCGGCGGAGGTTGTCGCGGAGGCCGCCGCCGGTGATGTGGGCCATGCCGTGGAGGCCGGAGTCGGTGAAAAGTCCGCGCACGGCCTGCAAGTAACAGGTATGGGGCTTGAGTACCGCTTCGAGGAAGGATTCGCCCGCCACGTTTGTGGTGAGCAGATCGGGTTGCCGGTCTAAGAGGGCGCGTACCAGCGTGTAGCCGTTGGTGTGCAAGCCATTGGAAGCAAGTGCTACAACTTGGTCGCCCACCTCAATGGCGCGACCGTCGATGATGTTGTCCTTATCGACGACACCAATGACGCTGGCAGTCAGCACGTAGAGGCCGTCGGGGACCACGCCGGGCTGCACCGAGGTCTCGCCGCCGGTCAGGGTGCAGCCCTGTTGGCGACAGGCGTCGGCCAAGGCGTCCACAAGGTCGTTGACGATGGCTCCATCCATTGTCCCGCATACGATGACGTCTTGGAGCGAAATCGGCTCGGCCCCCATGACGATAATGTCGTTGATGAGGTGGTTGACCATGTCGTAACAGACCCCGCGATGGCGGCCGTGGGCAAAAGCCAACTTCTGCTTCGACCCCGGCTCCTCGCTCTTGTGGACCAGCACCGGATGGGCGTAGCCGGGGAAGCGGGCGTCGAGCAGGGTGGCAAACGCGCCAATCCGGTTGAGCACACGCGGGTCTGCGGTTTCCATGCTCGCGGCCATGGTGCGCTTGGCCGCATCGGTCTGATCTATATCGACGCCCGTGCTGGCATAGGAGAGGCGTTGGCTCATGGGCTTCCTTTCGGTTCCATCAACTCGGGGATCAACTCGACGCCCAACCCTATCCCAGGCGGAGCGTGCAGGCAGCCTTGCTGATAGGCCAAGCGCGGCGCGACGACATCGCTCGCCAACAGGCCCGGGCCGACCAAATCCGAGGGCGAGCAAACGGCTTTAGTGGCCACGCCAAGATGCACGGCCGCGGCCGTGCCAATGCCGAGCTCAACCGTGCTGCCGAGCAGAACGGGTACGCCAGCGGCCGCGGCGAGCTGGCTCAGCCGCTGGGCGCGGTGCAGGCTGCCAGCTTGGACGGGCGCGACGTTGAAAGCATCGACGGCCCGGTGGTGCAAGAGCGCGAGGGCAAACGAGTCGTCAAAGTCGGCGACGTGTTCGATGAGGGCCGTGGGCACGGCCGTGCGCACCCTCGCCAAGGCCAAGGCGGCAGAGTCTGGGTCGTCATTGACCTGTTCGGGATGGTCCTTGGCCACTTTGCGGGCGACGCATTGGAGCGGCGTCTCAACCGCATCTACGCCCAGCGCGGCCAACTCGCGGATTCGCTCAATGGCCTCTTCTTCTTCCCACGCGCCCGAGGCATCGGCCTTGAGGTACGCATCCGGGCCGACGATCCGGCGGCAGACGCGGACGCGCTCGCAGTCGAGCTCAAAGTCGGCTCCTACCTTGAGCTTAAAGGCCGTAAAGCCCGCGGCGACCTTTTCTTGAATTTCCTCTGCCAGCTCGTCCGCACTGCGGATGTACGCGACCCAAGAGATGGGTAGCGCGTCCCGGTACTGGCCGCCTAAGAGCGCGTGAGCCGGGGCGTTATAGTACTTGCCCGCGAGGTCAAGCAAAGCCATTTCCACGGCTGCGCAGACGAGCCGACGAAATTCCGGGTGGTAGCTGGTGGGCAGTGCCTCGGCCACGCGCTCCCAAGCGGGGAGGCGTTTGCGCGGATCAGCACCGGCGAGCCGGGGCATCAGGGTCTCACAGAGGGTCTCTGGCGACGGCGCTTGCCACGCATCCTCTAGATCCGAGATTTCGCCGAGGCCGCGCAGGCCGGTATTGGTTGCGAGCTCCAGCAGGTAGTAGCGCGAGGCATTCTTGCTGTGGCCGCCCGTGGGAGCTACGCGGGTGTGGTACACGCGGGGGACGGCGACCGAGTAAATGTGCAGGTGGCAAATGTGCATAAGGGCGATCTGGAGAAGGGTGACTGGTCGGATTGTACGGCTGGCCCTCTGTGCAGTCAACCGTATATTATTCGGCATTAATCCGCAGACGGACGCAGACAGACGCAGCATAGTAGAGACAAGACGAGCTGCCTCTCGAATTTTTCAAGTCATTCAGAGTTGCTATAACAGGAGTGCCCAATGACGGCCACGGAAGAGATCCTCGTGCTGAGCGCGACGGCCTTTGAGCAGCGTGCTCTAAGGGAGGCCGTGGCCGAGCGCGTACAGCGCAAAGTCGCCGCGCGCGAATGGGTGAGTGGGAAAATTGGCGCGCAGCCGCTGACGTTGGTGGCGACCGGGATCGGCGCGGTGAACACAGCGTACGCGCTCACCTGTTACTTGCAGGCGCAGCGGCCCTTATGGGTCTTGCAAGTAGGCGTAGGCGGGGCTTACCCAGAAAGCGGAGCGACGATCGGCGACCTCGCCTTAGCCAGCGAGGAACACTACGGGGATTTGGGCGTGCGGACGCCAGATGGCTGGCAGGGTGCCGACCTAATCGGCATTCCAGTAGTAGAAAAAGACCGCGCCTACTACAATACCTTCCCCATCGCCCAAGCATGGTTACAGCAAGCAGCCAACATTTTGTCCAAAGCCCACGTCGGTCCGTTCGTCACCTTACAAGAATGCACGGGAACCGACGAGTTGGGAATTGAACGAGGACGACGCTTTTCAGCCCTATGCGAGAACATGGAGGGAGCGGCCGCCGCCCACCTGTGTGCCCTCTACGAAGTCCCCTTTGTGGAATTGCGGGCGATCAGCAACATCGTCGAGCGGCGCGATCCCGCTCGCTGGCACCTGCCACAGGCCGCCGCCAAAGCGCAATCTGCCGCACTGGAACTACTGGAGCACGAACTATGCGCCTAACCTTGGGCTATTCCCCCTGTCCCAACGACACCTTCATCTTCTACGGCCTAGTCCACGGGCAGATCGCCGACGCGCCGGTATGCGAGGAGGTGCTGGCGGACATCGAGACGCTCAATGAGATGGCGCTGAAAGGGCAACTCGACGCGACCAAAATATCCTTCCACGCACTGGCGCATTTGCGGGAGGAGTACTGCCTTCTGCACTCAGGTGGTGCCTTGGGGAGGGGATGCGGGCCACTACTGGTAGCTCGGGAGCAGCTAGCGCTAAAAGACCTCAAGCACAAGCGAATCGCCATTCCCGGGCACCTGACCACTGCGGCCCTGCTGCTGAGGCTTTTTGACCCCAGCATTGAGCAGCTAGCGGTCATGCCTTTCGACCAGATCGTGGACGCGACCTCGCAGGGTGTAGTCGATGCGGGCGTCATCATCCACGAGAGCCGCTTCACATACATCCAACACGGGCTAGCGGCGATCATCGACCTAGGCCAGTGGTGGGAGGAAAGCACCGGGCATCCGATCCCCCTCGGCGGCATCCTCGCGCGGCGCAGCCTCGGGGCCGAACTCATCGGCCGGATCGACCGCGCGCTCGTGCAGAGCGTGGAGTACGCATACACTCACCCGAACACCGTGCGGGGCTACATCCGCCAGCACGCCCAAGAGATGGACGAAAGCGTCATGCAGGCGCACATCGACCTGTATGTCAGCCAGCACACGCTCGACTACGGAGCCGACGGCGAGGCCGCCATATTCGACCTGATTGAGCGGGCCGAGCGGGCCGGCATCGCGCCCAAGTCCGCTGCGCCGCTCTTTATCTCTTAAACGACTGCCGATGGGGATACTTATAGCGACCCGGAATGCTTGCACGATTCGAGAGGCGGATCGTCTTGTTTCTACTATGCTGCGTCCTTGATGCAGATTATCTGATGAATGATGTAGGATTGCCATAGGTCCGCTCTCTACCCTCGCCCTCGGTGGAGAGGGCACAACCTGAGCACTAACCACTGCTCAGGCAACGCAAACAGGGGCTTCCAAAGGAGATTTTTTGTGAAACTAGTGCAATTCATTGAGCCGGACGACGGCCTGCGCTTAGGGCTAGTCGCCGGCGACGAGGTTTTAGACCTGACGGGCGCAGAGCAAGGGCCGCGCACCGTGCATCAGCTCTACTACGACGGCGGCGGCGACGAGATTGGGCTGGTAGCCGCCGCTCAGAACCTGCAAAAACGAGCTGTGCGCCGCTTATCGCTAGACGCGCTGTTGGCCAACCGCAGCACCCGCGACCCGTACCTTACCAAGCCGGTCAGCGGCCCGGCCGGCCAGCCCCACGCCCTGCGCGTGTGGTTGGCTGGCGTCACCCACGAAGTCAGTGCCAAGTTGCGTGAGATCGAAGCGCAGCAGGCCACTGGCGAGGCCATCAACGTGTACGACCAAAAATACCGCGAAGTATCCGGCGGCGGGCGGCCCGAGCTGTTCGCCAAAGGCGAGCCGGACGCCGTCGTCGGGCACGGCCAGCCCATCACCCGGCCCGGCGACACCCAGCGCTTGGTGCCTGAGACTGAGCTCGTGTCGGTCTATGGCCTGACGCGCCAAGGCCGCTTAGAGAGGCTGGGCTATACCGGCGGCAACGACGCTACCGACAACGGGATTGAGGCCGCCAATCCCCTCAACTTGCCCCAAGCCAAAAACTGGGCTGGCGGATGCGCTTCCCTAGGGCCGGTGCTGGTTACGGCCGACGAGTACGACGACGCTGAGGTTGAGGTCTCGTGCCGCATCTTGCGCGGCGGACAATCCATCGCCTACAAGCAGGGCGCGACCGGCCAGAACAACCTGAACATGCCCGGGCGACTCCTGCACTTAGAGCGGCACCTTTTCCGGCGGCTGCCCCTAGCCCCGCGCACCCTGCTGGCGTTTTATTGGGGGACGCCCATCGTCTTTGCCGAGGCGGATTTGCCGACCGGGCTTTTGGACGGAGACGTGATGCAGTTGGAGTTTTCCGGTGGGATCGGGGTTTTGGAAAACCCCGTGGTGCCGCTGGCAGAGCCAACCCAGCTACAGGGGTTGGGAGGCTAGCGGCGATTAGTTTTCTGCGTCGTGGAATAGATTGAGGTGCTCGCCCGTGCCAACGAGCTTCCCGTGTAGATGCCGCACGTCAACCACCGCCCCGAAGCGGATGAATATCTCTTCAAAGCGCTCGTACTGCGGCCCCCAATAGACCATCGCGCAGGACATGGGCGCACCCTTGCCGCCGTCCGTCCCGTTTACGAGGAAGCGCAGCCGGGTGTCGTAGAGAAATGCGACCGCCGTAGCCGCGCCAAACACGTATTGTTTCCAGTGGCGAGTATTCGTGGCGACAGGCACAAGGGAGAGTACCTCAACGCCATGTTGCGCGTGAGCCTCGCTACATTTTCGCAGCCAATCTCGAATCGTGGTGCCTCGCTTGCGGTCTCTGCCGTATGGAGGATTGACGAAGATGGTGGGATAATTCCACGATGCTGATAAGCCGTCGATTAGTTACGGCGATAAATGCAGCTAAAGATGTATCCGAAGTTTTGGGACAGACACATAGGTCTGTCCCTACGATTTCGTATTTGTCCGATTTCGTATGTCGTCGGTCTCGTATGTCGTCGGTCTCGCATTTGTCCGGTCTCGTATGTCGCCGATTTCGTATGCCGCCGAATCTCGCATGTCGTCGGTCTCGTATGTCGTCGGTCTCGTATGTCGTCGGTCTCGTATGTCGCCGATTTCGTATGCCGTCGTTTCCGTGTGAATGATTTATGTCTTCTGTAGGGGCGAACCTATGTGTTCGCCCCTTTATCCGTTCTATGCTGCCTTATAGCCTTATCGCTCCTCTGCAATAAGGCTCTGAATCTAGCTTTTGTATTGGATGGTCCTTACTTCTCTCCAGCCATAAGGCGATACTGGTCGAGTGCCCCGCGCCTCGGATCAAAGGTAGTAGTGTAGTTCCACGAGTCGTCGTGCTTGTACATCGCGTCGCGGATTAGGCGGCGGCGATAGAGGCTGGCGAGGTTGTCGGCGGCCATTTTGTCGGGGTCAAAGCGGTCGAGGATCAGCCCGCGCAGGCGCGTTTCAGTTGCGGCGTGTTCGGCTGTGCCGGCGAGGTTGTTCCACTCGCCGGGATCGCTCTCCAAGTCAAAAAGCTGCGGCTGGTGGCCGTGGATGTAATTGTATTTGAACCGGCCCTCGCGGACCATGATGCAAGGTGCGCCGACCGCTTCGTGGGCTTGGGCGAAGATGTGCCGGTCGGCGCTGCGGCCCTCAATAATCGGCAAGAGGCTGCTGCCATCGTGGGGCAAGCTCGCCTCGGCACCGGCCAACTCGCAAAAGGTCGGCAGCAGGTCGAGGAGCGAGGTCGGTGTTTCGACGGTGGTGCCGGCCTGCCACTGGTCGGGGAAGCGGACGATGAGGGGGACGCGGCAGGACCACTCGTAAAAACAGCGCTTCTGCACCATCTCCTTTTCGCACAGCATGTCGCCGTGGTCGGAGGTAAAGACCACGACCGTATTGTCGAGCAAGCCGGTTTCCTCCAGCGTCGCAAGCAGGCCACCGACCTTGTCGTCGAGGTACGTCACCAAGCCGTAGTACGCACGGCGCAGGCGGCGCAGACTCGCCGGGGCGCGCAAGTTGAAGCGGCGAGTGCCGTGGTAGGCGTTGAGCCAGCGATCCAGCGCCGAGTAGGTCTCATCGAGGTGGGCCGGGAATTCCGGGATGGCAATCTCGGCGTCGGCGTAGCGGTCCCAGTACGCCTGCGGCGGGTGGAACGGCTCGTGCGGGTGGTGGAAGGAGGCGCAGAGCAAGAAGGGGGAGTCGCCGCGTTGGGCGCGGAGGTATTCGACGGCGCGGAAGTGCGTCTCTTCGTCGTAGCTGAGGGCGTTGTGCCAGAAGTTGACGCGCACGGCTTGGCCGGTGTAGCCACCGGCGTTGTACGTGGGGCGGCTGCCCATGACCTCTTCGTAGTCCTCCCCCTTGGTCTCCTTGATGCGGATCCACTCTTCCTTGACCCACGAGAAGTCGGGCGGATAGATGTCGGTCGTCAGCCGGCGGTGGAAGCCGTGCAGCTGGTCCGGGCCGACGAAGTGCATCTTGCCTGAAAGCACGGTGTCGTAGCCTGCGTTGCTGAGGTAGTGGGCGTACGACGGCACATCCGCGGCCAAAAGCGCGCCGTTGTCCCAAGCACCGATTTCGGAGGCGTGGCGTCCGCTGGTGATGCAGGCGCGGCCCGGAGCACACAAGGGAAAAGGCGTATAGGCCGAGTCAAAGCGGACGCCTTCGGCCGCGAGGCGATTCAAGTGCGGCGTCTGGACGACTGGATGGCCGTAGGCAGCGGTCAGGGCGGCAATGAGTTGGTCGGAGATGATGAAGAGGATATTGGGGCGGTCGGGCATGGTTTTAGCTTTCGGTTGAAAGGGAAAGAACGGTTTACAGGGATTCCTTTACGTAGGCGACCGAGCGTTCAAACTGCTCCAGTTCATAAGCGACCCGAACGTCCACATTCTCCCCGCGCTCGTGCGGCGTCTGCCAATCGTCTGGGTCGCCAGCCGCCTGATGCAGGGTGCGTATGGCACGTATCGCTTCGTGGAAAGGTCGCTCGGGAAAGGTCACCCACCAGTCCTCTTCCAACAGGCGAATGTGGCGGGCGACGCTCGCGCCGAGTTCAATACAGCCTTGGATGTGTGGCACCTCGCGGTCGAATAGCGCAATGATCTCCGGCCAATCGACAACCCCGTCGCCGATGGCGCAGCGCTTGAGGCGATAGCCCGAGGGGGTGGGGTGGACCGTGTAGTCCTTGATGTGGATGTGCTTGAGGATCGGCAAGATGCGCTCGGCAAACGCTAGGGGATGCTCACCGACGGCAAGGGCATTGCCTACGTCCATGGTGACGCCGAGTTGCGGACTGCTGACCTTTTCGCATAGCGACAACAATTCCCACGAACACAAATCTTGGTGGTTTTCAATGCCCACTGGGATGCCGTATTCCTCAGCGAGCGGCATGACTTCTTTGAAGGGCTGGACCAAGGCTGCAATGTAGTCCCGCATCCCCTCGAGACCATACTCGGTGCGGTTGCCTTCGAGGAGGCGGCTGACGGTGGTGCGCACGGCGCGGGCACCGGCTTGGTGCGCCGTTTCAATGGCTTGGCGCAACGGCGCAATATCTACAGAGTAGTTGTCTCCGCCGGTGTCCAAGAATAGGTCGAGACCGGTGCGCGTCTCGGCAAAAACTGCCCGCTCCTCGGGCGAGCAGTCGCCCAGCCATTGGGACGCGAATTCGACGCTGTGGAGGCCGTTGTCGCGGGCTAGGCACGTCAGGCCCGCGGGGGTGTGAGGGTCAATGGCGCGGTTAGCTTCTTTGTGAGCGCCGGTGAAGCTCCAAGCGCAGAGTCCGATGTTCACAGCATTCCTCTTTTGATTGGGTGTAGCTTACCGCTTCGCCTGCAAGTAGGACACCAGTTCGTCGTCTTGCACGTCAGTGCTCGATCCATCGCGCATATCCTTCACCTGCCAGACGCCCTTCTCCAATTCGTCCGGGCCGCCAATCAGGGCGATGGGAAAACCCTTGCGGTCGGCGTATTTGAGCTGCCGGCCCATGCCTTTGGCCTCTGGATACAGTTCAGTGCGGAAGCCAGCTTGCCGCAGGCGGTGCGCAAGGGCGATGTAGGATGGGAGGGCTTCGGCGGAGAACTGGACGATGAAGACGTCGGCGGATGTGGCGG
The DNA here is from genome assembly GCA_965200315.1 of Candidatus Latescibacterota bacterium. GTDB lineage: Bacteria > Latescibacterota > UBA2968 > UBA8231 > UBA8231. The sequence continues at coordinate 4,153,897 of OZ241362.1, read as the reverse complement.
TGTCCGGCAAAAGCCCCAGCGCTTCCATCGCGGCCATCAGCCGATCTAACCCCAGAGAAGCTCCAACGCCGGGCAGGTGCTGCTTGGTGTAGAGGCCGGCCAAATCGTCGTAGCGCCCGCCGCTACAGACCGAGCCGATCGCCGGCCGATCGCCGAGCAAGGTCTCATAGACGGTGCCAGTGTAGTAATCGAGACCACGCGCAATGGACAGGTCAATCGCCAAACGATCTTGGGGAAAACCGGCACCCTCAAAAGCGGCCACGAGTTGGCGCAGGTTGGCAATCCCCTCGGCGACGCGATCATGGTCGCCGAAGGAACGCTCGGTCTGGTCGAGAATCTCGGCATTCGCGCCTGCAGTCTGCACCGTAGCCAAGATGTGCTCGGCCTGTTCAACGGAAACCGACGCCGTCTCGCTCATCTCAGCGGCGACCTTTTCCGCGCCAATTTTCTGCAACTTGTCGAGAGCGCGGAGGATAGCTGCCGACGCCTCGGCCAAGCCGAGCGATTCGAGTAGGCCGTTGAGGATTAGGCGATTGTTGACGTGGATGGCGAAGCGCTCAAAGCCCAAGGCCGCCAGCAGGTCGTGGATGACGAGCACCGTTTCGATATCCGCAGCGTTGGCATCGGTGCCGATGGTGTCGAAGTCGCACTGGTAGAACTCTCGGTAGCGGCCGTGCTGAGTGTTCTCGCCGCGCCAGACCGGGCCAATGTGATAGCGCTTGAAGGGGGTGCCGAGTTGGCCGATATACTGGGCGGCGAAGCGGGCAAAGGGCACAGTCAGGTCAAAGCGCAGCGCCACGTCGCGGCCGCCGTGATCTGCAAAGCGATACATCTGCTTGTCGCTCTCGTCGCCGCCTTTGCCAGTGAGTATCTCGCTGTATTCAAGCGCGGGCGTGTCGATAGGAGCGAAGCCGTAGGAGCGGAAAACCGCGCGGGCCTTGTCGATCAGTTCCTCGCGCGGCATGGCTAAGGCCGGGGGAAAGTCGCGGAAGCCCTTGAGGGTCCGCGGCGGGATCAGGTCTCTTCTGTTGGACATAGATGCTACCAATTAGTGAATGAGCCGTCTTCACGGCGCAAGATCGGGCCGCCGAGCCATTTGAACTCGTAGTGCTCGGCAGCTTCATCGTTGAATTCTATTCCCAAACCGGGTAGCTCCGGCGGCAACAGACAGCCGGACTCATAGGGCAGTTGCACCGGAAAGACATCCTCCATCACGGTGTGGCCAACGAGGCCGCCTTCCTGCACGGCGAAATTGTCGCAGGCAATGTCGAGGTGGGCACAGGCTGCGGCCGAGACCGGGCCGAGGGGATTGTGCGGGACGATCTTGATGTAGTGGGTCTCGCACCAGTTGGCTACTTTGCGCGCCTCAGTCAGCCCGCCGACTATGCACAGATCAATCCGCGCATAGTCCATCAGCTCCTCTTCGATCATCTGCCGAAACTCCCACTTGGTCGCGTAGTGCTCGCCGACAGCCAGCGGACAGCTAACGTGATGGCGCACCTGGCGATAGGTCTGGGGGTTTTCGCAGCGCAGCGGATCTTCGATGAAGAAGGGATCGTATTCCTCGAGCTGGCGGCCGAGGCGGATGGTGTCGGGCGGATCGAGGCGGGTGTGGACGTCAATGCAAATTTCGATTTCCGGGCCGACGGCCTCGCGTGCAGCGGCGAAATGGGCGATTGAATCGCGGACAGCCGTGCGCGGTTCGAGGATGCCGTCGCGGTCAAAGACCGACATCCGCAGGTACTTCCAGCCCTCGGCAACCCGTTCTCGGGCCGCGCGGGCTGTGTCTGCGGGCGTCTTGCCGCCGATACCGGTGTAGCAGAAGACGCGCTCGCGCATCTTGCCGCCCAAGAGCATGTACACGGGCTGCCCGAGTGCCTTGCCCTTGATGTCCCACAACGCGATGTCAATGGCCGACATAGCGGCCGCGTTGATCCGACCACCGGGGAAGAAATCGACGCGGAACAACAGTTGCCAAATGTACTCGGTGTTAAGCGGATCCAAGCCGATGATGTGGCGCTTCATGTGCTCGATAGCGCCCACGCCGGCCTGCTCCTTCCAAGTAATGCCAAACTCGCCGACGCCGTACAAGCCCGCGTCGGTTTCGACTTTGACGAAGAGGTAGTTGCGCGATCCGTGGCAGATGGGAAAGGTTTTGACGTCGGTGATTCTCATATTTAGCTCCTTTCGGTAGCTCCATAATATCGGCAGCGACTAGCCCAAAGCAAAGACGGCCTCCCCGACGACAATGGCAACAAGCCCCAAGAACATGCCGACTTTGAGCAAGCGGCCGAGGCGGTCGTCGGTCAACACTGCGCGTTGGCGATACAATTGCCAGCAGACGTAGCCGACCAAGGCATGGACCGGCAACAACGCGAGCGCATAGAACGCACCGTAGATGCCCGTGAAAAACGGCATCCAAGTAAACCCGACCAAGACCACATAAACAATACCCGCCAGCACCCCAGCTTGGGGCCGTCCCCACCACAGAGGCAAGGTGCGTGCGCCGCGGAGCTGATCCCCAGCCACGTCCTCGATGTCCTTGACGACTTCCCGCCCCAAGTGAAAGAGGAAAGCAAAAAGCGCCGGAATCCACGAGCGGCCAATATAGCCAGCGGCCAAGGCACCATAGGGAAAGGCGATAGCCCCGACAAAGGCGACGAGCACATTGCCCCACAGTAGGCTATGTTTTAAGGAGATGCTATAGATGGCGAGTAAGACCACAACAACTAGGGAGATCAACCCGTGCCAAAGGCTGAGCCAAAATGCGAGCACGCAGCCGGCTAGGGAGAGAAGCAGACTTTCTATTCGAGCCGCATTTGGGCTGAGGCGACCGGCAGGCAAAGGACGCAGCGGGCGGTTGATGCGGTCAACGTCAATGTCCATCAAATCGTTGAAGGCATTGCCAGCACCATTGATTAACGCGGCGGAAAGAGCGGCGAGCAAAATGGCAGACCAAGCCGGGGCCTGATCTGCGGTCAAAGCGCCAATGCCGACCGACAGAGCTGTAATCAGGCCGTTGAGTGGCCGGGGCAGGAGAACAAAGGCGCTGAGCTGTGCCAAGAGTTTCCGTTTGTGTAAGAGTAAAAGTTCATATAAAAGCAACTCAAGAGATTCACCGCCAAGCGGTTTTTGGTGGCCAAAGCACGCGGACAAATTTGTTCTTGACAGGGCCTGACGCGCAAAGTAGGTTCCCTAACGTTTTGTTTCTCAACAAGTAAGCTAGCCATGAACACAGCTAAAGGGGCGTTGTACGCCTCTCTTTTTTTTGTTAGCGCGGCCTTCGCCAATCCACCCTTGGTCGGCGTGTCTTGGAAGGCACCGAGCGATCTAACTGCAATCGCCGCGCTGAGCGAGCAGGTGCGCTACGTGGCGCGGGGCGTGGCTTTCGTCGAGGCCAGCGAAAGTGTGGTTGCGGAGTTCACCAAGCGGGGGTTTACCATCCTCTGCCTCGACCGACCGCGGGCGGGCGACCGCTATTTTGTCGCCGATCACCTCGATCTTCCCCTGCCCCAAGACGTCGAGTTGGTCTTCGCTGGGGGAGGCGAATGGGTGCTCTTGCGGGTAGGGCCAAACGCCCCCTTGCACGAGGGGCCCCACTTCCTCTGGCCGCTGCCCAATAACTACAGTCTAGACGGGTGGTTAGGTGCGCCGAGGCGCGCGCCCAAGGCCCTGCAAACGGCCTCGCCAGCGGTAGTCGCCCTCATCGAGGAAGTCGCAGCCGAGCGCTTGCAAACCCACGTTGAAGCCCTCGCGCTGAAAGACCCGGCGTTAGGCAGCGTCCCCGGCAACAGCCGCAGCCGCTTTGCCGTGCATCCAGAGATGCTCGAATCAACCGAGTACATCCGCTCGCAATTGGCCGCAGTCCTCGGCGACGGAGCGGTCGAGTTGCATTCCTTCCCCATTGACTCACGGCGCGTCACCTCCCACACCTCGCGTCGGGGCAACCGAGGACATGCACCCAACGACACCACCGCCTACAACGTCATCGGCACACTGGCGGGCACCGACCCGGAGGCCGGGTACTACATAGTCTGCGCCCACTACGACGCCACGGGTGCGCGCTCGGCCGGGGGTTGGGACTGGCAACGCGACCCCGCGCCTGGAGCCGACGACAATGCCAGCGGCGTGGCCTTAGTCATAGAGAGCGCGAAGCTGCTAGCCGGGCAGCGCTTCCCCTGGTCCATCTTATTTATTGCTTGGTCGGGCGAGGAACTGGGGCTGTTGGGCAGCCAAGCGTATGTCTCCTTAGCCGCTGACCGCGAAGACCTGATTCTCGGCGTCCTCAACTTCGACATGATCGGCTTCAACGACTTGCAACAGCGACTAGAGCTGGTGACAAATCCAGGCTCGCACTGGCTGGCCGATCAGATGGCATCCGTAGCCGAGCGCTATGCCATCGGCCTCAACATCGACTTGCTCGAAGACGGCGGAGCGCGTCTCAGCGATCACGCGCCGTTCTGGGTGCGGGGCTACGACGCCATCCTCGGCATTGAAAATTACCTGCCCACCGACTCGACGACGTACGGAGTCCGCGAGGGCCGATACCGCATCAACTCGCAATACCACTCAGTCGTCGATTTGCCCGACAGTATCAACTGGGAGCTAGTGAGCCGCACCACTCAGCTAGCCGTGGCGACGTTAGCCGAGTACGGGTTGGGAGAAGGCACACCGAACTTAGCGGTCTTCACCGGCGACCTACGCGGCGACCGCACGGACGCTCTCCGGGTCCGCGTCAGCAACATTGGGCTGGGCGCGGTCGCCAGCAGCTTCTCGGTGCAGGTTTCGCAATGTGCGCTGGACTCCAGCCGGTGTGAGGTCGTCCACCGGACGCAGGCCCTAGAGGGATTGGCCTCGGGCGCGAGCGCGGAATTGCACATTCCCTGGCAGCGATTTGGCGATATGGTCTTTTTGATCGAGGTCGATGCAGAAGGGCAAATCAGCGAGGTCAGCGAGGCGGACAACCGCGTCTTCCAGCGCGTGTATCTCGTGCCGCAGTCGAAGATAGCGGTCTTTCCCAACCCTTTCCCCATTGGCAGCGGTAGCGCACTCCGCTTCAGTGGCGTACCCCTCAAATCCGCGGTGCGGGTCTTTGGGCCTGCGGGCGATCTAGTGTGGGAAGCCATTGAGGACGACGACGCGCAACGGCGCTTAGGGGCTTGGGCCCATGAGGTGCTATGGTACGGGGTCAACCACGCCAATACCCTAGTCGGCAACGGCGTCTATATCTATACGATCCACTCCCCCGAAGGCACTCTGCTGATGAAGGACAAAATCGCGGTCGTGCGGTGACTCAAAAGAAGGCTTGCCATGGAGACCATCAACCATCTTGTGACAGCCGCTCGTCTCGTGGACGAGCAAGGCGATGGCTATCGCTGTGAACTGATTCGCGGGGAGGGGATAAGGATGAGTCCGACAGGAGGCAAACACGGCGTCGTTGCCCATCGCATAGGGCGGTTGCTGGGCAATTGGGCGGAGCAGCAGGGCATTGGGCTGGTGTTTGCCGCAGAAACCGGATTCAAACTGACGACCAATCCCGATACGGTGCGCACTGCCGATGTCGCCCTCGTACTAAACGAGCGCATCCCCGCTACGGGCGTACCCGATAGCTTCTGGGAAGGTGCTCCCGATTTGGCGGTGGAAGTGCTGAAGAGGAACTCGTGATTCGTGCGATTTTGTGGGACAACGACGGCGTGTTGGTGGATACCGAGGGGCTGTACTTTCAGGCGGGACGGGAGGTCATGGCAACGCAAGGCATCGAGCTGACTCAGGAGGATTTTGTTGAGCAGTCGTTGCAAAAGGGACAAAGTGTGTTTGACTTATTGCCCGCTCAAGATGCTGAATTAATTGATCGGTTGCGCTTGCAGCGCAATGTGCGCTACAGCGCGTTGCTGAGTGAAAATGTGCGGGTTTTGGATGGGGTGGTGGAGACGCTCAGGATATTACACGGGCGTGTGCTTATGGGAGTGGTGACCGGGTCGCGGAAAGATCACTTTGACATTATTCACGCCCAGACGAATTTGCTCCAGTTTTTCGAGTTTGTGGTCACGCGGGAAGACTACAAAGAAGCAAAGCCCCATCCCGATGCGTACTTGACGGCCATGCGGCTGCATGGGTTAGACCCTGCGACCTCTGTTGCCGTGGAGGATTCTGAGCGGGGATGCGCCGCCGCCGCAAAGGCCGGGTTGCGCGTACTGGTCCTGCCGAATGCGTTGTCGCAACACGGCGATTTTTCGCCGGCGTATAGAGTGCTAGGCTCGGTGCGAGAGGTGGTGGACGAAGTGGAGCGGTTGCGCTGAGCAATCAGGACACCCCTACCAAATCGCACTATGTGCCCCGGTCAACGCTGGGTGCATGAGTATCTGAACTGGACGCAATATAAAAAGCCCCGCGGAGGTCGTAGCCTGCGGGGCTTTTGACGCCTAACCGCCAGTCAACTTCCCAACGGACAATCCGCACACCGCTCCTCCGTCCCACAAAATTCCAACTCACACTTCAGCAACGCATCTATGTGCCGCTTCCAGTCGGCGGGATAGCGCAGCGTCCCTTCCAAGCGGAAGCCGCGGACCAAAGAGCGTAGCAGGGCAAAGCGCGTCTCGCGGTCGGCGACTTTGGTGCGCACCCGCTGGCGCACCTCGGCCAAACCGTCGAGGTACGCAGCAAATTCCCCAGCGAAAATTTCTTCAAGGTCTTGCCGCAAGCGGCTGGATAGCGCCGGGCTGGCGTTGGAGGTGGAAATGCTCAGCCGCAAGTGGCCCGGATGCACCAAGGCCACCATGCCCACGTTGGAATAGGTCGGGTTGTCGTAGGAGTTGATCAATATCTTGCGCTGTAAGGCTAGTTCGTGTACCCGCGCTGTCAGCGCGTCGTCGCGGACGGTGTTGAGCACCAAGAACACGCCGTCGAGGTCGCGCTCGGCAAAGTGGCGCGGGTGGTGGGTAAGGCGGCCGGCCGCAGCCCATTCGACGAGCGCGGGCGTGACGCTTGGGCTAACCACCATCAACCGCGCACCGGCCGCGAGCAGGCGGCCCGCTTTTTCCTCGGCCTCGCGCCCTCCGCCGATGACCAAACAGGGCTGCTCCATCACGTCGAGCCCCACTTGGAAATAGGGATTGAGCAACTCGCTCACGTGCTCGAATCGCCGCTCAAGGCCGCGTAGCCTTTGTCGTCGCTGCTGCCGGATTCGACCGCAAAGCCAAGGTCCAGCCAGCCGCGCTCGGTGCGCGACCCACCAAAGCCAGCGGTGACATTGGCCACATCCGTAAAGTTAGCGGCGACGAGGGCTTCGCAAGCGTGCATGGAGCGCGCACCCGATTGACAGCCGACGAGCAGCTTGGCGTCGGCAGCAAAATGGGCTTGAACGACCCGGACGAAATCGGGGTTGGGAACCATGCCCACGGCGTGGCGGTGCATGATGGGGATGTTGAACGCGCCGGCCGGATGGCCGCTCTCGTACTCGGGGATGGAGCGGACATCGATATAGACCGCGCCCGCGTCTCCTTCGAGCAGTTCCTTCGCCTCGGTGGGACTGACGTTTTGATAGCTCACGGTGCCTCCCTTTATTTGACAATGTGCACCTTGCAGAGTTGAATAACTGTTAAGGTAATGCACTACTTTCGTCCCCTACAAGCCCACAAAACCCGGAGAAAGCTCATTTTGAACGCATGGCACAGAGCAGGCGTACTATTGTTGGCGGCAACTTTGGGGGCTTGCAGTGTGCAAGTGGGCGGACAAGACGAAGGCGACGACGCAGACCCAGCGGCCCAAGCCGACAGCACGGCCGCCGATAGCCTCTCCAAGCCCATAGAAGCAATACCCGTCGAAGTCGCCCTCGCACACACGGGCGAGATTTCCGCGCATCTGCTCTTCAACTCGACCATCGAAACCGAGGCGGCCGTCGAGATGTACCCCCAAATCAGCGGCCTTGTCAAACAGCTCAACGTCGAGGAAGGCGACCGCGTCGAAGCAGGCGACACCCTCCTCAGCATCGAGGACAAGCAGTTGCGCATCGCCGTTGAGGAGGCCCAAGCCAACTACCACTATCAGCAGACTGGCTTCAAGCGCACCGAGGCCATGTTTGAGCGCAGCCTCATCAGCGACCAAGAGTTCGAGACCAGCAAATACAACTTTGAACAATCCCGCCTCCGCCTAGAGCGCGCCCGCCTAGAGCTAGAATACGCAGAAGTCACCGCGCCGTTTTCCGGCGTGATCACCGAGCGCCACGTGCAGGTCGGCGCGCGGGTGGGGCCGAGTAGCAAGCTCTACGACCTCATCAAGCTCGACGACCTAATCGCCCGCGTCTTTGCGCCCGGCCAATACCTCACCACCATCGGCAGCGGCCAACAGGCCCTCATCTCCTCGGAGTTTTTGCCCGACAAGCGGTTCCACGGCTGGGTCAAGCGCATCAGTCCCGTGGTTGACCCGAGGAGCGGCACCTTCAAGGTCACGGTGGGCTTGCGCGACCGCTGGGAGTACTTGCGGCCCGGCCTCTTGGTCAACGTGCGCATCGTCACCGCCACGCACACCGACGCCGTGTTGATACCCAAGCAGGCGATCGTGTACGACGGCGGCGACCGGTTCGTGTTCGCCGTCGAGGACACCACGGCCGCGCGGATCAAGTTGCAGCCTGGGTTCGAGGACACCGACTTTATTGAATCACTCGCCGGCATCGACTCCGGCACCCCGATCATCGTCGTCGGGCAAAACGGCCTCAAAGACCGCACGCGAGTGCGCATAGTCAACTCAGCAGACGACGCGGGCCAAGGCTAGGCCCGTGCAGCAGCCCGTTAGCACATCGCGCTTCGCCATTGCAACCCGGCGGCCCGTCGCCATTTTCATGGTGGTGCTGGCCGTCTGCGTTTTCGGCTGGGTCTCCTATCAGCGGCTCTCGCTGAACCTAATGCCCGACATTTCTTACCCGACCCTGACGGTGCGCACCGAATATCCGGGCACGGCACCGGAGGAAGTCGAGACCCTGCTCTCCCGCCCTTTGGAGCAGGAACTGGGCATTGTGCCTCACCTCGTCAACATCAGCTCCATCTCCAAGGCCGGGCAGTCAGACATCATCCTCGAATTTGAATGGGACGCCGACATGAACGCGATGTCCCAAGAAATCCGCGAGAAGGCCGATCGCGTCTGGTTGCCGCAAGACGCCGAGAAACCCCTACTGCTGCGCTACGACCCTTCCCTCGACCCGATCATGCGCATCGGCTTGCATGGGCCGCAGAGCCTCTACGAGCTGCGCTACCTCGCCGAGCACGACATCAAGCGCGAGTTGGAGGCGCTAGCTGGCGTGGCGGCAGTCAAGATCAAGGGCGGCTTGGAGGAGGAAATCCACGTCGCGCTTAACGAGCGCCAGATCGCGGTGATGGGCTTGGACATCAACCAGATAAACAACCGCCTAGCGCAAAACAACGTCAATTTGCCCGGCGGCAACTTGCGCGAGGGCCAAGTCGAATACCTGATCCGCACACTCAACGAGTTCGCCACCGTCGATGAGATCGCCGAGTTGATCGTAGCGCGGCAGGGCAACGCCGATGTGTACCTGCGCGACATTGCCGAGGTTTTTCGCTCTCACAAGGACCGCGAGATCATCACCCGGGTCAACGGCCGCGAGAGCGTCGAGATCGAGATCTACAAGGAAGCCGACGCCAACATCGTCGCCATCGCCGCTAGGGTTCGCAACGCCCTATTCGGCTTGCCACAGCAGCGCGAGTACGTGGAGCAGAAGGCCCGCGAAGCCCAAGAAATGGCCGAGCGAAGAGAGGAACAAAAAAAGCAAGAGGCTGAAGGAGCTACGGCGCAAAAGAACGAGGAAGAGCAACAAAAGGAGCTGGAAAAGAAAAAGCAGGAGGAGGCTCGCAAGGCGATGGAGCATTTGCGGATGACCGACTTCATCAGCCATCGCCTGCCCCCGGGGGCCAAGCTGGAGCTTTTGTCCGACCAGTCGGGTTTTATCAAGAATTCGATCTCCGAGGTCCAAATCAACGCGATCATCGGCGGGACGATGGCCGTGCTAGTGCTCTTTGTATTCTTGCGCAACGTGGTCCACACACTGATCGTCGGCCTGACGATTCCGGTGTCGATCATGGCGACCTTCGCGCCGATGTACATGTTCGATGTGTCGCTCAACATCATGTCGCTCGGCGGGTTGGCCCTCGGAATCGGGATGCTGGTCGACAACTCGATCGTGGTGCTAGAAAGCATCTTCCGCTGTCGGGAAGAAGGCGACGATCTGGTCCAAGCCACCGTCCGCGGCACCAGCGAGGTCGGTACCGCCGTGTTGGCCTCAACGCTGACGACGATCACGGTGTTTTTTCCCATCGTCTTCGTCGAGGGCATAGCCGGGCAGATCTTCGGTGATATGGCGCTGACGGTCGTGTTCTCGCTGTTGGCCTCGTTGGGGGTTGCGCTGTTTTTCATTCCCATGCTGGCCTCGCGCCAAATCGACCGCCAGAGTGGGCTAGCCGAGCAGATCGGTCGCAGCGACTTTCTGCGCTTACAGGCGATGAGCCGGGCCCGTGCGATATTCAGCGAGCCGGGGAGCCGGTGGCACAAGGCGGCGCAGGTGGCCCTCTCGCTGCCTTACCTAGTCGGCGAGGTGTTGTTGCGGGTGGGGCTGGCCGCAGCAACCCTCGTAGCGGCGGTGCTCAAAGGAGCCTTTCTCCTCGTTTCCGAGATGTTGTGGTGGCTGATCAAACCCGTCGAATACTTCTGGCTCAAGCGCGAGCGGACCTTCCAGCATTGGGTCAGTGCTTGGGCTGCCGAAAGCCGCATTGGCAAGTGGACTTTCTTCGAGCGCGTCTGGCCGGGCATCCTCAGCTTTGAATCGCCGCGCAGCCTCGGCGAGGCCGCGCAGCGCTACTGGCACTGGGTGAACAGGCCCAAGCACCTAGCGTGGAAGACACTCAAAGTCTTGTCGCTACCGCTGGTGCTGTTCTATCTGGTGGCTGTGCGCTTCGTCTTTGGCACGGTGCTCAGGCTGGTGAGCATCGTCCTGCAAGTGGTGCTGATGCTCGTCGGGCTAGGGCTGGTGCTGGTGTTGTTTCTGCTAGGCATCCTGCTGATGCCGGTCTTTTTGCCGCTGCTCTTTGTGTTTGAACGCGGCTTCGGGCTGGTGCAGCAGACCTATCCGGCCCTGTTGGGCTGGGCACTCAGGAAGCACTTGCTGATTATCGGCGGTGCCCTAGCCGCCCTGTTGGTCTGCTGGTACAAGCTCCTGCCCGATTTGGGCACCGAGCTGATTCCCCAAGTCCACCAAGCCGAATTCAACCTCGACCTCAGACTACCGGTGGGCACACCGCTTGAAGAGACTGCCGAGATCGTGCGCCAGATAGAGGGGCTCGCCGGCGAACAGCCCCTAGTCGCCCGGGTGGCGACGACCGTGGGCACCGATCGGTCGGCGAGTTCCTCAGCCGAAGAAGGCGAGCACACCGCCCAAGTAACAATCCGCATGACCGAGGGGTCCAACGCCGCGCAAGAGACCGCGTTGATCCGGCACCTGCGCGACGCGGTTGACGATATACCCGAAATCGAGGTCGAAGTCTCGCACCCGGCGCTGTTCAGCTTCAAGACGCCCATCGAGGTCGAGATCCGCGGCTACAACCTGCGCCAGTTGCGCCAGTTGAGTTTGGAAGCCGAGTCGCGGATGGCTGGTTTGCCCGGGCTAGTCGACGTCAAATCGTCGCTACAGGCGGGCAACCCCGAGCTACAGATCAGCTACAAGCGCGACCAACTCGCAGCCTACGGCCTGTCGCTGCGCAATGTCGCCGAGCTAGTGCGCCACAAAGTGCAGGGCAAGGTCGCCACTGACTTTCGCCAAGACGAGCGCCAGATCGACGTACTGGTGAGGCTGCGCGCGGAGGACCGCCTAGGGCTCGACGAGCTGCGGCGGCTGGTGATCAATCCCAATGCGCCGATTCCGATTCCGCTTTCCGCAGTGGCCGATATCCAGGTCAACGAGGGGCCAAGCGAGATCCGCCGCATTGACCAGCAGCGCGCCGCATTGATCACGGCCAATATCCAAGGTATCGATCTGGGCACGGCCTCGGGCCTGATCCACGACGAACTGGGGAAGATGGACTTCCCGATGGGCTTCGACTTTATGATCAGCGGCCAGAACGAGGAGATGGAGACCTCGTTGCAGAGCCTCTACTTCGCCTTGGTGCTGGCTATTTTCCTCGTCTATGTGGTGATGGCCAGCCAGTTTGAATCGCTGGTGCATCCCTTTATCATCATGTTCACGGTGCCCCTGGCGCTGATCGGCGTGGTGGTGGCGCTCTATCTGGCGCAGGTGGCTCTGAGCGTGGTGGTTTTTATCGGCCTGATCATGCTGGCCGGCATCGTCGTCAACAACGCTATCGTGCTCGTTGACTATATCAACACCTTGCGCCGCACCGGCATGAAAAAGACCGAGGCCATCATTCAAGCCGGTGCCGTGCGGTTGCGCCCGATCGCCATGACCACGGCGACGACGGTCTTAGGGCTGCTGCCGATGGCCTTGGGGCTAGGCGAAGGGGCCGAGATTCGCACGCCGATGGCCCTGACCGTGATCGCCGGCCTCATCTCTTCCACCTTCCTCACCCTCGTAGTGATCCCGACCGTGTATTCAGTGGTCGATCGCCGGGCCTAGGAGGAACCGATGGAAAAGCAAAACCAGTACCCCCTGCCGCGCTTTTCGGTCAATCGGCCGGTGACCGTGGTGATGTCGCTGGTCGCGCTGCTGGTGGTGGGCTACATCGCCTACACGCGGATCCCGCTGACGCTTTTCCCCGAAGGGTTCGACTATCCCCGGCTCTTCGCTTGGGCTTACTATCCCAACGCCGGAGCAGTCGAGGTCGAGCAAAAGGTGGTCCGCCACCTTGAAGAGGCCGTCGCCCAAGTCAGTCGGGTCAAGCGAATTCGCTCCGAAGCCCACAACAGCGGCGGCAATGTCCAGGTCGAGTTCCAGAAGGGCACCGATCTGCAATTGGCTTTCGCCGAGATGAAGGATCGCCTCGACCGAGTGATGCCCGAGCTACCCGACGAGATTGAGCAACTGTGGGTCCGGCGCTGGGATCAAAACGACATCCCGATAATGGAGATCGTCATCACCTTTGGAAACCAATACGCCGACCCGCGCCAGCTTATCGATACCTATGTGGAGCCGGCGCTGCGCCGCGTCGATGGGGTCGGCAACATTGAGCTTTGGGGCTCGCCCAGCAAACAGGTCATAGTCGAGTTGGACCAAGGCAAGGTACACGGCCACCAGATCAACATTTTTGAGACCCTCAACAGCCTGCGCGCCCAAAACCTCACCGTGCCTGGGGGATGGGTGATCGAGGGCGGCAAGAAAATTTACGTTCGCTCCGTGGGCCGCTTCCAAAACATTGAAGAGATCGCCAACACCGTGGTTGATCCCGAGCACCAGCTGCGGTTGGGCGACATCGCCGAGGTTTCCTATAAGCGGCGAAACCAAGATTGGGTCAACCGCATTGATCGCAAGGAGGCACTGGCCTTCGGCGTCACTAAGGCTTCGGGTGCCAATGTCGTCGAGGTCGCCGATGGCGTGAAGGAAGCCCTCGAGAAACTAAGGGATCATCCCAAGCTCGAAGGCTTGGATTTCAAGCTGGTCTGGAACCAAGGCGACCAAGTGATCAACTCGGTTGACAATCTCAAAAATTCCGGTCTGTGGGGCGGGCTGTTTGCGGCCATCGTGCTCTTTTTCTTTTTGCGCGCCGTGCGCATCACCCTGATCATCACCTTGGCGATTCCACTGTCGATTCTGGCGACGATTACCGCCTTGTACTTCATAGGCTGGTCGTTGAATATGGCGACGATGATGGGTCTGATGCTGAGCTTAGGACTGGTGGTTGACAACGCCATCGTCATCGTCGAAAACATCTACCGCAAGCGCCAAGCAGGTATCGCCCCGCGCACGGCTTCGGTTGAAGGGGCTGGCGAAGTGGGGCTGGCGGTGACCATGGCGACTCTGACGACGGTGGTGGTCTTCTTGCCCCTGATTCTGATGAGCGACGAGGAGATGTTCTCGTTTTGGATGCTCAGAATCGGCCTGCCGGTCATCGCAGGGCTGGTGGCTTCGCTGATCATCGCCCTGATCTTTATCCCCCTCGCCGCGCTCAAGCTGGCGACGAGCAAGGAAAAAAGCGAGCCGCACGTGATCGCTTGGCCCCGCAGGTACTATGTGCGCTCGCTGAGTTGGGTGCTGAACAATCGCCTCGACGCCTTCGTCATCGCCTTGGTCCTGTTTGCCAGCATCAAGGTCCCAATGGACAGCATGGAGCGCACCGACAGTCAGGAGCGCAACGAGGTGCGGATGGACTTGGCCTTTGAGATGCCTTCGGGTCAGTCGCTGGACCGGGCCGAGCAGTTTATGAGTGCCGTCGAGGACACGGTAATGGCCCGCAAGGCGGAATACAACGTCGAAATGCTGCGCACCTACTTCCGCCGTGGTTGGGGCCGGGTGACGCTGTTTTTCGCCGAAGAGGAGGACGTGGAGTGGTATGAGGTGGCTTGGGACAATCTGAACATCGCGCTGGGTCTGAAGGAACAGGAGTACCTCACCTACAAGGAAGTCGAAAAGGATCTCCGCGCGCGGCTCTACTTGCCGCCGGGCATCACCTTGCGGGTCAACTGGGAAAATTCCGAGCAGGATTCCCGAGTCAATGTCAGCCTATATGGCGAGGACACCAAGGTGCTGATCGAGCTAGCCGCCGAGGTCGAACGGCGGCTGGAGAGCATCCCCGGCTTGCTGTCGGTCAACACCGACATGGACCGCGGCGGCACCGAGCTACAAGTGCGCCTCGACCGCGACCAAATTCAGCGCTTCGGCGTGGATCCCCAGATGATTTCGGGCGGCATTGCCTATGCACTGCGCGGCACGGATATCAACAAGTTCCACACCGACGACGGCCGCGAGGTCGATATCCACGTGCAGCTAGCCAACTACGACAGCCAGAGCCTAGACGATTTGCGCACCCAAAACTTCCCCACCGCCGATGGCCGCGAAGTGTCCCTCGAGTCGCTGGCGGACATCTACGTCGAGCGCACGCTGGGCAACATCCGACGCGAGAACCGCCAGACCATGCTCAATGTCAGCGCCCGCGCCACCAAGGACCGGGCGCAACATCTTTTCGCCCAAGTCGATCAGGTGATGCAGGGCTTTGAGATGCCGCGTGGCTACCGCTGGGACAAGGGCAGCCGATTTGCGGAACTAGCGGGGCAGGACCAGTCTCAGAAGTTCGCCCTGATCATGTCCGTGACCTTCGTCTTTTTGCTGATGGGGGTGCTCTTCGAGTCGTTCGTGCTGCCGCTGTCGGTGATCGTGTCCATCCCATTCTCTTTCCTTGGAGTTTACTGGGTTCTATATCTGACCGACACGCCCTTTGAAATCATGTCGATGATCGGCTCGGTGATCCTAATCGGCGTGGTAGTAAACAACGCCATCGTGTTGATCGACTTAGCCAACCGGCTCCGGGCCGAGGGCAAGTCGCGCTACGACGCGCTGCTGGAGGCCGGCCGGCACCGCTTCCGGCCGATCCTGATGACGACCTTCACTACCGCTTTCGGGCTGATTCCAATGGCCGCGGGCAATTCCAAGATGGTAGGCATGGCCTACGCGCCGCTGGGCCGGACGATGATCGGCGGCCTGCTGGCTTCCATGGTGCTGACGCTTTTGTTGGTGCCGCTGTTTTACACCTTTTTCGACGATTTCCGCACGGCGATGCAGCGGATTATGACGTCGGCGTTTGGACGCAAGGAAGAGGCAAACGGCTCACCGTCCTAAGCGGAAGAGCTGGTAAGACACGGAGGGACAGCCCGCACGGCGACGCTCTATTGCCGCGAGCAACTCCCGCCGTGGATACGTAGCGTGTAGCGATTCGGGAACCTTTCCGCCCGTTCGCACGGCGAAGAGCACTTCTGCTGGATAGGACCTCTTGCGCTGTCCGTAAAAATCCGTCAGGTCCCGGAACCGAGGATCATCAACCGTGTAGTATCCCCGCTCGGCCCGCCCGTAATACGCCAGCGCAAACGGTATGCTGTACTGCGTGCTCAGCAATGGCAGCGGTGGAACAACCTCCTCCACGTCGGCCGCGAAGTGCCTCCAGCCGCTGTACTCGCAAAGACGCTCGCTCCACGAGTAGGCTGGCTCGCGGCCCCGGTCTTCCTCCGACACCAAACCAACATAGCTTTTGTCCAGCCCGCTGCGTGCAGCCAGATCGCTGTAGATACCGGGGTATTTCAATCCCAGCCCAATGGCGAGCGATTGCAGCAACCCGGTGGCGACCACCGCGACGAGCAGCCAGCGTCTAGGCTGTGCCGCAAACGCCACAGGCCACAGGCTCAGCAGGCCCGGCAGGAACCAGTTGCCTTTGATTTGACCGCGGCCGAGCGCGAAAAACAAAAAAGCACCGATGGTGCAGAGCGCGGGGAGCAGGGCGAGGAGGTCGCGCTGTTTGGCTGCCCGCACCAAGCCGGCATACAGCAGGAACAGCAAAAACGGCGATAAAAAAAAGAGCGGACTGGCCGCAAAGAAGAGTAAGCGAGAGAGAGGATGGCCGAGGTAGTCAATGCGCGAAAGAGTACTCAGCGTCTGCGGCAGATAGAAGCCGGTACTGAACTGAGTGTAGGTGAGCGGCGCGGCCACGGCGAAAGCGGGCAGGAGGAATGCCGCGAGCAGGTGCCAGCGCGCTCTCCCTTGTTTATCGAGCGCGATCCACAGGCCAAGCCCGCCGACGAGAAAGGCCCCCGAGTACTTGCAGAGGACGGCCAAGCCCGCCGCTAAACCCATGTATATATAGAGCCGCAGCGCGTTGGTTACTGCGGCCTGACGAGCCATGCACAAGGCCAGCAGCCAACACGGGACTAAGAATCCATCGGGATGCAGGTAGGAACTGGTGTGCCAAGTCCAATGGCTGAGCGCGAAAGCGGCGGCGGCCCACAGCGCCAGTTGCTTGGCGAGACCCTGCATCCTGCAAAGCCAATAGACGAACGCGGTGGCAAGTGCTCCCAACAAAGCAGAGGGCAGCCGCAGAAACCACTCTTGGTGCGGATAGAGCGCGTGGGCGAGCTTGAAGACGGCCAGCGGCAAGAGCGCGTAGGAGGCGTCGAGGTGCTGTCCCCAATACCAGTAAACAGCCTCGTCCTTACCCAGTTCCACATCGGCGACCAGCCAGAGCTTGAGCCCCAGCAGAACGAGGCACAGCAGATTGACGCTGTTGGGGCCGCCGCGTATATTGAGAAACCCGAACACAGTAGAACAATTTCAGAGTTATGGAGATATTTTAATGGCTGAAAAAGAAGAAAATCTACTCAAAACCCTCCAAGAAAAAAACTTGGAGGAGAGCCTGTACAAAGCGCGCAAAATATTTCTCTGGTCCGACGTCAATGACGAGTCGGCCAAGGCCGTGGTCACTCGCCTGCTCTCGCTGGATGTCGAGGATCCAACCAAGGAAATCGTCCTCTATATCAACAGTCCCGGCGGCTCGGTTCACGATGGCATGGCTATCTACGACGCCATGCTGGCGATTCAGGCACCCGTTTCCACGGTGTGCATGGGCATGGCCATGAGCATGGGCTCATTCCTACTGTCGGCTGGCGAGCCAGGGCGTCGCTTCGCTTGGCCGCACGCCCGGATTATGATCCATCAGCCGAGCATCCTCCACACAGTCACTGGCACGGCGATCGACCTCGACATCCGCGCCAAGGAGACGATCCGCCTGCGCGAAGAGCTAAACGCGCTCTACGCCAAGCACACCGGCCAACCGGTCGAAAAGATCTCCAAAGACACGGACCGCGACTTTTTCATGTCGGCCGAAGAAGCCAAAGGATACGGCCTGCTCGACGACATCATCACCACCACGGCACCCTCACCCAACGGGTACGCCCAAAAGTAGCGCCATCCCTTCGTTTATTGCTTGCCGCGCCGGTCCCAAATGGGGCCGGCGTTTTTATTGGCAACTTGGGCAATAGAAGGTGTTGCGGCCTCCCAAGTAAAAGCTCTCGATGGGCGCGTCGCAGACTCGGCAGTCCTCGCCTTGGCGGCCGTAAACGTGGAGCCGCTGCTGAAAGCGCCCGCCCGCACCCGACCCCTGATAGTCGCTGATGGTCGTGCCGCCTTGGTCAATGGCAACGCGCAGCACCTTTTTGATCTCTTGGGCGAGCAGAGCTAAGCGCGGCGGCTCAATGGCCGCGGCCGGGGTCGCCGGGTGAATGCGCGCCCGGAAGAGGGCCTCGCTGGCGTAGATATTGCCCACGCCTACTACCGTGCGGCTGTCCATAATGAGGTTCTTGATCGGGCTTTTGCGCCGCTGGCATTGGGCTTGGAGATAGCGGGCGTTAAAGGCGCGGGAGAGCGGCTCGGGACCGAGGTTTTGCAAGTACCGGCACGTGTGCTCCTCGCCCTCGTCGAGCACCAGCACTAGGCCAAAGCGCCGCGGGTCGTTGAACACTACAGCACCCCCGTCGGCCAACTCAAGGCCCACGTGGTCGTGCTTGGCTCCCCACGCACGCAAGAGCAGGTTGCCGCTCATGCCGAGATGGACCAGGAGCGTCCGGCCCGATTGCAGATCGAGGAGGAGGAACTTGGCGCGGCGGCGAGCGGCCACAAAGCAGCCCCCGACCAAAGAGCGCAGCGCGGCCCTCGGCAACGGTTCGCGCAGGCGTTTTGCACTGACGCGGACACAGGCGATTGGCCGGCCTAGCAGGTGGCACTCCATCGCGCTGCGGACGGTTTCTACCTCGGGTAGCTCGGGCATGGGCAGAGTATAGAAGCCGCCCTTAGAGGCGTCAAACATTGCCGCCCCTTCTAAGGTTGGTATATTGAAAACCCTCACCCAAAACACAGGAGCTACACTCATGGACCTAACGAGACAACCGCCTCGCCGATCCTCCAACGCCCAAGTCGCCGGCATCGTCGGGCTGGCGCGCATGATCGACAAGGCGCGCGGCCACAATACCGGGACCATTGGCGAGTTCAAGTATGGAGACGACTCCGGCCTCGACGTCGAAGTGCTCGAATTCATCAATATGGACGCCGCTGAGTTCGCCGAGGCTGTCGCTGAGCTAGACGACGAGACCTTAGGCGTCATGGCGCTGGAAAGAGCGCAGAAAGGCCAATCGGAGATCGACGCCTTCAACGAGGAACACCTCACCCGCGAGCCGCAAGACGAGCTACACGAGCGGCTGCTCGTCGAACGGATAGCCAAGTACGCCCCGGATCGCACGGACATCAAGACGGTCTTCGCTTCCATTGAGCTAGACGATTGGGGCGCATTCAGGGACCTAGACCTAACCTCTCAACCGCCGCGCAGCCCATATATCCGCAGCGTCTTCGGTGTGGCAGGTACGGCGCGCATGGCCGACAAGGCGCGGGCGGTCACCTGCGGCAAGTTGGGTGAGTACCGCTTCGGTGCCGACTCCAGCCAAGACGCGGCCATCCTCGAATTCTTGGGCATTGCAGAGGACGCCTTTCGCCAAGCGGCGTACGAAAATCCCAACGACGACGAGCTGACCGAGTGGATCGCCGAGCGCTGCCAGAAGTCAGCCGCGGACAAAAACGCCTTCAGCGTCTGCCGCGCTAATGTCGGCCGCCACCCCGCCCATCCGCTCCATCATTCACATCACCCGGATATATTCGACGCCGCACGCGCCAGTACCGGCGACTACGACCAGATGCGCGAACGGCTCGCCTCGCGCCGCGCCGAAATCGCGCCCGAGCGCGTAGATGTCCAGAGCTTCTTCGACCTGCAAGACCTCGACGACGAGTTGAGCTTTGGGCTGACGGACTTGCGCCGGCACCCGCCGCGCAGCCCGTTTGATCTGAGCGTCGGCGGCCTCGCCTGCCTAGCGCGGATGATCGACAAATTCCGCGCAGCGCACTGCAATTGCCTTGGCGAGTACTGGTGCGGCGAGGATTCGGGTTTCGACCGCGCGGTACTGGACTTTCTCGGCACCGACCAAGAAGCCTTCGCCGAGGCAATTGCGGCCAATGAAACCGACGCGGCGATGGCGGCGTGGCTGGGCGAGCGGCTAGCCAACAAGAGCGAGGAAGACAAAGCGGAGTTTAACCAACGTCTCCTGACCGCCAGCCCGCGCAACGACCGGCAGCAGAGCTTTTTGCTCAATGCCGTCTCCCGGATCGACCCCTCGCGTACCGACATCGAGAGCTTTGCGGCCCTGACCCTGCTCGACGACAAGGTCTCCTTCGCAAGGCTCAAGGCCGGCGTCTGATGTCCCGCCCGCTCATCGGCATCACCAGCAGCCTAAACGCCGACGGCCATCAAGTCCTCGAGTATCAATACGTGGACGCGGTCGTGCAGGCGGGTGGTGCCCCGCTCGTGCTGCCTATGACCACAGATCGCGCTCCACTGCAAGCGGTACTTGAGCGTATCGACGGTCTGTTGCTCACCGGCGGCCCGGGCATTGAGCGCGGCCTGATCGGCACCCTGCCCAGCGACCTACCGCCGGTGGCGGCCAAGCGCGACCAAGCCGACCGCTGGAGCTTTGAGGCCGCGCAGGAGCGCCAGTTGCCGGTTTTGGGCATCTGCTACGGAATGCAGTTTATCAGCGCTGAGTTGGGCGGCACGATCTGGGCGGACGTGGAAGCCCAACTCGGCGTTGAGCCGCATGCGCGACAGCGGACTGCGGACAATTGGATCGAGCACGATCTCCAAGTAGAGTCGGGCACGGTGCTGGCTGCGCTCGGCCTTGCTGGCCCTTCGCGAGTCAATTCCAATCACATGCAGGCCATTGACCGGCCCGGAGCGGGGTTGGATATCAGCGGGCGCAGCGGCGATGGCATCGTGGAGGCGGTTGAGAGCGCGGATGGCCGCTTGATCGGCGTACAGTTTCACCCGGAGCGGATGCCTAGGACGATTTGGTCGAAGCTGTTTGAGCACTTAGTGACGCGAGCGGAATAGGGGCAAAGAAATACAAAGGTCGCCATCACCAAAACGTTTGAGAACGATTCACAGCATATTACAGATTTCGACAATATCCGTTTTCATGTGATCGATTTCGGCGAAATTGATTCCTTCGTAAAAAATGTTCCGCCTGCGACGCGATCTGTCGCACCTGTGGGCTAATGTTGAGTAAAACAACTCATCTCAACCCACAGGAGGACACCGTGATCCGCACCATCTGTGTTGGGGCGATGATGCTCGAACAGTGCGCCGTTGGCCATGCCATCGAAATCCTCGACCCAAGCTGCTTTTACAACTATTCGCACAGCCGGCTCTTCGAGGCCATGATCAGCCTCTATGATCGCGGCATGGTCGTCGATCAGTTCATCTTGGCCGAAGAGCTCAAGCGCCGCGACCAGCTCGATGACGTCGGTGGAGCCGTCTATCTGGCCGAGCTAGCCGCCAAGGTTGCCACTGCTGCCAATATCGACGCCCACGCACGGATCATCTTGGAAAAGGCACTCATCCGCCAGCGACATCACCGAGCAAGCCTACAAAGTCAGCGGGGATGTACTAGAGCTAATCAACCGAGCCGAGCCGCAGTTTTTTAGCATTGGCGAAAATTGGATCAGCGGCGGAATTGAGTCGCTGGAATCGCTCATAGGCGACGTACTCGAACAGAGTAAGCGTGTCCACAATAAGGCCAGCACGACCTCTGGGGTCGATACCGGATTTGTCGATCTCAACGAGTGTACCTCCGGCCTTCAGAGGGGCGACCTGATCGTGCTGGCGGCGTGCCCGAACGTGGGCAAGACGGCCGCTGACCTTGGCGCATAACGCAGCCGTGGATGCCGGAGCTGGAGTGTTAATTTTCAGCCCGAAAATGTCCAAGATACAGGTGGTCCAGCACCTGCTCAGCATCGAGACAAAGGTCGATTTGCATAAGCTCCGCACCGGTCGGCTACGCGACGCAGACTGGATTCACCTGAGCCAGAAACTGGAAGAACTGGAGGACGAGCGGGTGGTGCTGCGGCTGCGGGCTGGGGGGTTTACGAGATCAAGAGTTGGGTGTTGAGTTTCGGAGCGGCGGCTGAGGTGTTGGAGCCGGAGGAGTTGCGGGCGGTGCTGGGGCTGGATGACGATGGCAATGGTGAGTCTATACCCTTCAATGGTTTTAAGAAAAAGCCACCTGTGAATCATTATTACTGGACCCCTAGTTGTCAGAGTTGGCCCGATTTGCCGTGTCAGATAGCTCAGTTTGAGGGGAACTTCTATGGCCCCTACTTCGCATATCTAATGCGGCGTCATCAACTGCGGAATGTCTATATTACCAATCTGGTAAAGTGCAGATTCAATAATGGAGGAGGCGAAGAACTAATCGTTGAGCATTGCGTAAAGCACTTCTTGATCAAGGAAGTCGAAATCTTCGGTCCACAAATGGCATTCTGCTTTGGTGAGGACGCAGAGAAGACTTTTCTAAACCTAGCCATACCAAATTGCTTGCCGGCACGTCTGTATCATCCGAGTTACATCGCTAAGCGTTGGCAGCTAGCACGAGGACGTCTGAATCTGGAACTCGACGCTCCTCGGGAGAAGGTGCAAGGGAAGCTTATTCAAATGCACGATGATTGTATCCAGTCCTATATTCACAGTTTCAAGGGAGCGTCTGAGAAGCCGTCTGCAAACGCCAAGTTCGGCTCCTCAAACGGCTCAAAGACCCTCGGCTCGAGGGCGTCTCGCCTTCGCAAAACGCTTAACGCCAAGGCCACGGGCCCGCTCACACCAAGCAAGCCAATGGGGGGTTTCAGACCGCTTCTGAGAAACGTTCTTAACACCAAGGTCCAGTCTCTCGCTTGGCTTAAAGCATCTGAAACCGAAGGTGTCTCTTCCCCACCAAAACATATGCTCTGGATCACTCAAACGTTAAGACACCGATCCCGACGAAGCCTCAATGCGTTCAGTGATCCACTCCTGAATCAGCTTCACATCAGAGATGCCACGTGACTTGGCAAGCTCGTTGACAAACTCAGATTCTTCAGGCCCTAAGCGAACAGGGATTACGATTTGCCGTTCAAAAACAGGTTCCCCCACTTCCTCGAGTTCATTCTCAAAATCCGTTAAGTCATGAGTGTCCCAGAAGTGAGCAAGCTCTTGAATCGAATCGGTTTGTGGAATGTTCGTCCGCTTCATGGGTTCCTCCTTTGTCTATATCTTCGTTTTTCCCTATCGGTCATTGCTCTAGCTGTGACGGGGTAGCCTCTGCCATCGGGAAATTGGATCACTACACAGAATAGATAACGTACTGCGTTTGTTTGCCCCAAGATATAGTAAACGGGATTTTCTCCTTGAGATTTCGCACGTTGAACATAGGGCCTACCGAAGCAGACTTCTTCGACTTCATTGGGAGTGATGCTGTGTAGTGCAATGTGATCCCCTCTGTCTCGGGGCCATATTAACTCATACATTCACCTAACCCCAATTTCGCTCGTTTGATGTTTCATCGAGCTTCCGGTAGCCCTCGGCCGCGTCGCCAGCGCGATCAGACGAACGATTTTGACGAAAATTGATCTTTTTATAAAAAAATTCTGCCTGCGACGCGATCTGTCGCACCTCCTAAATAAGTTCCCTTTTCCCACAACCAGAAGGAGGTGTGCAATGCGTACTCGCTTTTCTTTTTTCGTAGCTATGTTGGCCTTCGGCCTTGTCGCATGCGAAGGTCCGGCCGGACCGATGGGGCCACAAGGCGAAGTCGGACCGCCCAGAGAAGGAATCATCATCGAGCAGCGACTGTCCCGTTCCCTCTATGACGAGGACGGCAACATCTTCATAGAGGATGACCAGATAACCCCAACAACCTTCCAAGCCCTTTATCTCAAGGCAGCATTCCCCAACCTCGGACCCGATGCAGTAGCATACGTGCCGCTAGACTATCTCATAGTATCTGCGGTATCGATCATACCCGAAGAGAACGAGTTGGAGACGCCGGTCCTCGTCGTCGCCGAGGGTTTTCTCCTAATCATAGACTCTAACAGGGATCTCCTAGCTGCTGCGATAGAGTCGTTTTTTGATGGAGTGGATGTCGGTCTGGCGATTTTGGTGGCGGAGTAAGTGCCGCGTCATTTCAAGGAGGAAACCATGCTCAAAGCCTACCTCAACGCCTACGAACGACAGCTTATTCTCTTTTACCTCTCCAACGCCGCCGATCGCCTGCACCATGGCCGCTTGGAAGCAAGAGCCCTAGCTGATTGGTTTGACCAAAACCTCGACCTGCTGGAGCTCAGGGACGAAAGTGAAAAGCCGGGCAAAGGGCCCAAGTTGAAATGGGAGGAGGGCTGGGCGAGCAAACGCACCAGAAATGAAAGTAAGATGTCCGCCTGGGAATGGCAGCACGTACAGGAGCTCCTTGCATACCAGCACTCAGCGGCCTCCGAAGGGGGGCGGGAAGATCGCACGGCACGGCGGCTCCGGTCTCTCGGACGAGAGATGGACCTCGCACAGGAAGACGTCGCGATCCTAGAGATCATGCTGCGAGAACGCACACAGCCAATCATTGAGTCGCTGCTCTACGCGGCGACCCCGGGCGAGTTGGAGTGGTCGGACTTCGACCACGTGGCCGAGGAACGCGACTACATCGAAAAGTTGGTCAAGGGCGCACTGTCCACCGGCGCACCGGGCGTGAATATCTTGGTGTACGGACCGCCGGGGACCGGCAAGACCGAGTTTTGCAAGACGCTGGCCGCCCAGCTCGGGGCGAACCTCTACAGTGTCGGCGAAGAGGACGACGACGGCCGCGATCCCAAACGGCACGAGCGGCTTCAAGAACTTCGGCTAGCCGAGTGCCTATTGGACCCAAGTCGACTCACCACCCTGACCCCCGGCGATTTCGCCGTAGTTCGCCGCAAAGCCGAAATCCTCGGCCACCTGCAAGACGCGAAGGCACTCGCCGAATTGCTGTGCGCCGAGTGCGAGGCCAAGCCGAATCACTCTCACAAGATGGGCTTTTGAGCGTAGAATCAGGCCGGATGTGAAGGTTGAGAAGGACTTCTGAACTGGCACTTAGTGAAGTGCTATCGTAATTTCAGGCCGAATTCGTTTGACAGCCGAACGAATCGAGGGAGAACGTTGCGATGGACGAAATAAGGGAATTGATTCTGGAGGACGTACGCTGTTTTCAAGGCACACAGCGCGGTTGCTTGCGGCCCATTACGCTGCTCGTGGGCGAAAACAGTACGGGAAAGACTACCTTCCTCGGTTGTTACAGGGTATTGCATCAAGTGCTTTCCAGACAGGATGTCAACACCGACGAATGGTTGGACTTCAACGAGGAGCCTTTTTCGATGGGCTCGTTCCACGACATCGTTCGGTCGCGGCGCGGTCCAAGCGGCCGTATCGACGAGTTCAAACTCGGTTTCACGGTTGAGCCTCGCAACCGTGTGCCGCCGTACGAAATATCGGTCGCCTTCTCGGAAAAAGGTTCTCAACCTGTTGTCGCGTCCTTGCGCTATCAGTTCAATGCCGAGTCCTTTCTGGCTTTGCGACGAGGCGACTCCGACAAAATCGTTCTTTCCACCCCGCATCAGGAGGTGGAGATCGACTTCCCATTTGGGATGGCGACGCCCATACTCGATATGCTGACCTCTGGACATTCAGAACGATATTTTCACCGGTTTCCGAACGTGCGACCAATCGTCGAGTACCTCGAAACATTGTTCCCCAACCGCAAAACTAGTAAGCGCGGACGCACGAGGTGGCACGATTATGGTTTGGGGTTTCTGTTCACCATGGGTGTAATTCCAATCGCGCCGCTTCGCTCCAAACCCAAGCGCACCTACGATCCGGTACGCGAGGCCGCCTCGCCGGAAGGCGAACACGTTCCCATGTTGATGATGAGGCTCGACCGCACCGACAAGAACCACTGGAACTCGCTGCGCGATAGCCTCCTACAATTTGGCCGTGAGTCCGGCTTGTTCGCCGACATCAAAGTAAAGCGTCATGGCAAACAGATGAGCGACCCGTTCCAGTTGCAGGTAAAAGTTCGATCAGGACCGCAGGCGAACATCATGGACGTGGGCTACGGTGTCAGCCAGAGCCTGCCAATTTTGGTCGACGTGCTGGCCGCAGGCCGAGGCCGCCCTTCGGAGCGGACGTTTTTGCTTCAGCAACCAGAGGTCCACCTTCACCCTCGGGGGCAGGCAGAACTAGCCAGTCTGCTAGTTGAGTCGTTCAAAAAACGCGGTAACCGATTCTTAATCGAGACCCACAGCGACTACATTGTCGATCGCGTTCGCATCTCCGTCAGAAAACGGATTTTGAAGCATGAGGACGTGTCCATCCTGTACTTCGAGCCGACGCCGAAAGGAAACGCCGTTGCGATTCACAACATGACCTTGGACGAACACGGCAACCTACAGGACGCGCCAGCAGGATACCGGGACTTTTTCTCCAAGGAAACCGACCGACTGATTGGTTTCGCGGATTGAACTGGACCCATGTGCATCATCGTAGATGCTAACAAGCTCGGTTCGTTTCTCGCCGATCCACCAAACGAGGATTCTGTGCCGGTCCGCAAGTGGCTGGACAAAGGTGGTATCATCGTGTATTCGACAGGGAGCATTTTCGCCAACTTTTCGATTACTTCCGCGTATGGGAAACCAATATGTCGTGCATATTCGCCGGTCTCCTCGAACCTTCACAAGTGCAACGAAGGTCCATACTAAATATGCGACGCACGAAGAGCGAAAGATCGATATCGTTCTGGAGATGCCCGGCAACCGCTGGATCGGGATCGAGAACAAGCCATGGGCGGCGGAGCAGAAAGATCAGGTCAAGGCATATCTGGAGTACCTGCAAAGCAGGGTAAAGAGGAGCAGAACCGCGAGGATACTATATTTGAGCGGCAACGGCAGCGATCCGAAGACCTTACCAACCGAATTAAAGGACTTCTGTTGGACGGTGTCCTATCGAAAGAACGACACTAGGAGTTCCCTCGAAAGTTGGATTGAGCAGTGTTGGAGGGAATGCGAAGCCGAACGGGTACGCTGGTTCCTGAAGGACTTACTGGAATATATCCAACGAAAGTTCAAAGAGGAGAATCAGATCATGGCACAAGACATTACTGTTGATACGACTATGCCCGCAGCAAGTGCCGCTGTAGCAACGTCTGCATATCCCTCCGCCCATCGGCGATCAAGAGCACATAGACGTTATTTCCCATCACCCGATAGATGATGCGGTAGGGCCTAGAGAAAATCTCGCGATATTCCCGAATCCCAATGTCCAGCAGTTCCGCCGGGTAGTTCCCGCGCTCGGGGTACTCGGAGAGGCTGCTGAAAGCCTTCTCAATCTGCTCCAGCACACAATCCGCCCGACCCGGCCCATCATGCCGATCGATGTAATCGCAAATTTCCTCCAAGTCGTGCGTCGCGTCATCGGTCAACTGAACCAAGAAAGCCATCAGCGATCCCGTCGCCGCTCCCGAAGCTGTGCGACGACATCGGCAGCGGATTGCACCTGATCTGCTTCGATCTGACGGCTACCCAACGCGAGAATCTTGAGCAGCGCAACCGTTTCCTGCATCTGCTCGTAGCTGTCGATATCCTGCATGACCGCCTTGGCTTCGCCATTCTGGGTGATGATCAAGGGTTCCGGTTGATCTCCAAGTGTGCGCACGATCTCAGCGGCGTGGGCCTTGAGGTAACTGATCGGCTTAATCTGACTGGACAGTTTCATGGGCATCTCCTTTTCGGACCAAATATAGACCATAAACAGGTCAAGATCAATGTCTGGCTCGCTCCCTAGTGTTCACTCCTCTCTATTGATAACCAGCGCTCAGAAAGGACGCCGCCGCAGGCTTTCGATCATTTGTTCTCGTTCTTGACAAGTGTCAATTGACACTCGGCGTCAGTCGCCAAGCCCTCGCGAATCTGGTGAATTGTCGCGCTCGCATTTCGGCCGACATGGCCATCCGCCTCGCAAAAGCGGCTCTACAACGGAGACTTGGATACGGCTGCAAGCGGCCTACGCCGTCGCTCAGGCGCAAGCGTGCGAGGATGAGATTGAGGTCGAGCGCTACGAGCCGCAACCCGTTTGAGGCGACTTCCTGAAGGCATCTGAGGGAAGTTCTTGCTGTAATTTTGAACCACTACTTCAAATTTACACGTTAATTTTAAGTCCATGTACAAACGAAATCTGGACCTACCCGCGCCCGGCACCGAGACGTTTTTCCTCTGGGCGCCGCGACAGGCGGGCAAAAGCACCCTGCTAAAACACCGGTACGCCGACGGCCTGTGGATTGATCTCCTAAAGGCAGACGAGTTCAGGCGGTACGTGGCCAACCCAGAGTTTTTGCGTCAAGAAATCGAGGCGACAGGGTTTGATCCCAATCAACAGATCGTCATTGATGAGATTCAGAAGGTGCCTGCGCTGCTCGACGAGGTACATTGGCTGCTCGAAAACCGAGGGTTGAGTTTCGCCCTTTGCGGCTCCAGTGCCCGCAAGGTGCGGCGCGGAGGAGCCAACCTGCTCGGCGGACGGGCCGTGCGCTACCAACTGCATGGGCTGACGGCGCAGGAACTCGGCGCAGACTTTGACCTCACTCGCCTCCTCAACCACGGCTACCTGCCCCGAATGTACGACAACGCCCGTCCCGTGCGGTTGCTCGACCGACGCACGGACGACGGTATCGACATCCTGCCCGCAGCCACCTTCATCCAAATGCTCTGGAGCGGCGACCTCGCCTAAGCCTAAGCCTGCCGCTTCCACACATCCGCTACTTGCTGACTCTCCACCTGCAAGAGCCGCGCCTCTTCAAGCACATAACCACTGAGCTCGCCGCCATAGATGCAGCCCGAGTCGAGGCCGAGAAGATAGGGGCGGCCAGCGCGCTTTTTGACCACCAAACCGCCGGGCGCGTCGTGGCCAAAGATGAGCAGGGGATGCTCCGGCTTGTAGAAATCGTGCCAGCGCGGACTGGCGAGATCGTCGGTGGGCGGCCAAGTGCGGATCTTTAGGAATTCTCTGCGGCGGGTGCCTTGTAGGCCCTTTTTCGGGTGGATGCCGGCGTGGACTAGGAGGAAAGCGTCTTCGGCGATGTAGAGCGGGCACTGCCGGAGCCAAGCGAGGATTTCGTCGTGGGCGGGATGAAGCTGGGCGAGGGTATAGCGCTGGTCGGGGAACTTTATTTTGGGCTTGCGGCCTTTCGCCAGCGCGGTTAGCTGCTTCAAGAGGCGGGCGTCGTGATTGCCCAAGACCATCTCGGCGTCGGTATCGCAAATCAACTGCCACACCGCCAGCGGGTCCGGGCCGCGAGAAAAAGCATCGCCGGTCAGCAACAGGCGATCTTGGGCAGGGTCGTAGTCTGCTTTTGCGAGGAAGGCTGCGAACTCAGCGGCGCAGCCGTGGACATCGCCGACGAAAATGGTACTCATTAGAGTGTCCTATATTTGCATTGCGAAAGGGCAAACCCTATCATACTCACCACCTCAAGATAGGCCCTGATGGAAACTGCGACCACACTCAACCCTGCTCCGGCGTCTAGCCACATAATGGCCAAGCCCTCGGGCTCGGTCTGCAACATCGACTGCAAGTACTGCTTCTACCTCGAAAAGGAGAAGCTCTACCCGGACGCGCGCAAAAACTGGCGCATGTCCGACGAGACGCTCGAACTATACGTCAAGCAGTACATTGAGGCCCAAGACGTGCCGCAGGTGGACTTTGCCTGGCAGGGCGGCGAGCCGACCCTGATGGGCGTGGACTTCTTTCGCCGCGCAGTCGAGCTACAGCAACAATACGCCGACGGCAAGCTCGTCACCAACGCCTTCCAGACCAACGGCATCCTCCTCGACGACGAGTGGGGCGAGTTCCTCGCGGAAAACAAATTCCTAATCGGGCTGTCGATCGACGGGCCGCGACCCTACCACGACCGCTATCGGGTTGACAAGGGCCAGAAGCCGACCTACGACCGAGTGTACACCGGCCTGCAAATGCTCAAAAAGCACGCGGTGGAATTCAATACCCTGACCGTGCTGCAAAACCACAACGCCGATCATCCGCTCGAAATCTACCGCTTCCTGCGCGAAGAGGGCTCGGGGTTTATGCAGTTTATTCCCATCGTCGAGCGCATCGCACACCAGCCAGACGAGGACGGACTGGAGTTAGTCGATCCCGAATACGAGGGCCGTGCGCCGGTCTCCAAATGGTCGGTAGGCCCAGGGCAGTACGGCAAGTTCCTCTGCGCGATCTTTGACGAATGGGTACGCAACGACGTCGGCCAAGTCTTCGTACAGCTCTTTGACGTGACGCTCGGCTCGTGGCTGGGCCAAGATGCGAGCCTGTGCATCTTCGCCGAGACCTGCGGCAAGGCCCTGATCATCGAGCACAACGGTGACCTGTATTCTTGCGACCACTTTGTCTATTCGGATTATCGCCTCGGCAACGTCCACACGGAGAGCATCCGCGACATGGTCGCCAGCCCTCAGCAGACCAAGTTCGGGCAGGACAAAAAGGACACGCTGCCCCAGTACTGCATTGAATGCGAATACCGCTTCGCCTGCAACGGCGGCTGCCCCAAGCACCGCTTTACCAAAACCCCACGCGGCGAAGACGGCCTCAACTACCTGTGCAAGGGGTACAAGATGTACTTTGGGCACGCCGATCCCTACATGCGCTTTATGGCCAACGAGCTGCGGCATGGCCGACCGGCTACCGGCGTGATGGAATGGGCTCGCAAACGGGACGCAGTCAAGGCGGCCCTGCACCAAAAGTCCCCCGGGCGCAACGACCCGTGCTCCTGTGGCAGCGGCAAGAAGTACAAGCGCTGCTGTGGCCGAGCCGCATAACGGAAAGGAAGCAATGATCGCTATCGAGCTAATTCCCGCAGACTGCAAGGCCGTCGTCACTATCGACGGCCAGCTTTTTACCGAATACCGCTACGGCCACTACGTGTGCCGACCGTACCTCTATCCAGTGCTGACGCCCAACGGCACCGGGCTCACGCGCGCCTATCCGATGGAAGATGTCGCGGGCGAAACGCAGGACCACTACCACCATCGCGGCATCTACACGGCCCACGGCCTCGTCAACGGCCACAACCTCTGGGACGAAGGCACGGGCCACGGGGCCATGCTCCAGCGAGGCGAGCCAGTAGTCGGCGCAGCCGACGGCGCAGCCCAGATCGACGGGATCGTCGATTGGTTCGGACCGGAGGGTGAGAAGCTGTTAGAGGAGCGGCGCACCATCGCCATCCGCGCCGAAGGTTCGTTGCGCATCTTGGACCAACGCAGCGAGTTCCGCGCCCGCTACGGAGACGTGACCTTCGGCGACACCAAAGAGGGCGGGCTGTTTGCGATCCGGGTGCCGACCTCTATGGATGCCAAGGGCGCGGGGCGGATTGAAAACTCGGCCGGCCAAGTCTTTGAAAATGGCCAAGGCGAGGAGGCCACTTGGGGCCAGCAGGCGGCTTGGGTGGATTATTCCGGGCCGGTCGCCGATGGCGCGGAGTGGGGGCACACCGTCGTCGATCACCGCGACAATCCCCGCCACCCGACCTACTGGCACGTGCGAGGCTACGGGCTGTTTACCGCCAATCCCTTTGGGGTACACGATTTTAAGGGCGACGCAAGTCTAGACGCGAGCCTGACCATCCCCGGCGGCGACAAGGCCGTCTTCCGCTACCGGCTGATCATCCACCCCGACCGTAGCGTTGACGGACATCCAGACGTGCGCCGGCTTATCGAGCAGTTCCAAGCGGGCTAGGATGGTATCTGTAGGAGGAAAAACCGGTCTGCGGGCCGGTTTTTTTATGCCTTGCCACAATCTCAAACAGGCGGAGAGCCATGACTAAGAGCAAGCAAGACAAGCTGCGCGTCGCCCTGATCGGCGCTGGTGGGATCGCTGGGGCGCACATGCGCTATTACCAAGACATGGACGATGTGGAGATGGTGGCCGCGGCGGACGTGGTAATCGAAAGAGCGCAAAAAAACTGCGAGGAATACGAAATCCCCGCGGCCTACGCCGACTACGAGGAGATGCTCCGGCAGGTCGCACCCGACGCGGTAAGCGTCTGTACGCCCAACGGCCTACACGCTCCCTGCTCCATAGCCGCGCTCGAAGCGGGGGCCCACGTCCTCGTCGAGAAGCCTTTGGCCATGAACGTACGCGAGGGCCAAAAGATGCTCGACGCCGCGGCGGAAAACGACAAAAGGCTGATTATTGGCTTCCAGAACCGCTATGAGCCAAAGACGCAGTTTATCAAAAAGCTCGTTGACGATGGCGAACTGGGCACAGTCCTGTACGCCCGGGTGCAGGCCCTGCGACGGCGCGGCATTCCCAACTGGGGAGTCTTTGGCCGCAAGGACCTACAAGGCGGCGGACCGCTGATTGACATCGGCGTCCACATGATAGAGACCACGCACTATGCAATGGGTGCGCCCAAACCGGTGGCCGCTAGCGGCAGCACCTATACGTACATCGGCGACAAGCCGTCCAACGTGGTCTCGCACTGGCCCAACTGGGACTACAAGACCTATACGGTCGAAGACCTAGCGGTGGGGCATATCCGCTTTGCCAACGGCGCGATGCTTAGTATCGAGACCAGCTTCGCCGCCCATATCGAGAAGGGTGAGGGGAACTTCACGCTGATGGGCGAGAAGGGCGGGGCTAGCTGGGATCCGCCGGGTTTTTTCCACGACGCCAACGACTACATGGTCAACGCCCGGCCCGACTGGCTGCCCAGCGGCCCGGCAGCCGACGCCTTCGGCCAGAAGATGCGCAACTTCGTCGATCACGTACTCTACGACGCGGAAACCCTAGCGCCCGGCGAGCACGGGCTGATGGTGCAGAAGATGATCGACGGGATATACGAGTCGGCAGAGCAGGGGCGGGAAGTGCGGATCGAGTAAGAATGGCGCACATTTTGCAGTGAGGCTTAAAATTTTACGCCAAATCCGATAAAACGCTCAGCGCATATTTAATCCCACCCCGCCTCAACCCCCAACGCGCGCCCACACGCCGCTAGCCTTTCCAAATCGTCCAATCCCATCGGCACCCCTTCGCGGGCGTATTCCTCGCTCTTGCGGTGCTCAATGGTCCCCGGCAGGGTCGTCTCGTCGTAGCCGCGCATGGGTTCCATGGTCTCGCGGACGCCGCGCACGAGATTGTCAACGCCAGCGCGGAAGGAGTCGGGTGGGGCAAACGCGCCAATATCCATGACGATGATTAGGCCGCCATTGCCCGCGCGGGGCCACCGCTGGGTAACGACCCGGGCGCGGTCGCTGTTTTGGCCGACGAAAGCTCCGCCCAGCGTCAGCGCCGAGCCGGTATAGCCCATCGATTTGAAGAAAGCCGGCGGAATCAACTCCTGTAAGGCGTCGTATTCCGGGCCGCGATGATAGTCGGCCAAGATGCAGGTGGCTGCGTCGAGGACCAACGGCGGCTCTTCTTCTGACGGGAAGCCAAAGCAGATCGGCGGATTGCCCCAGTAGGCCGATTGCTGGCCCTTGTTGCCGCCGCCCTCGCCGAAGTAGTTGGGATGGTGCCCCTGCACCGAAAAGGCACAGCAACTCTCCTGCATGGCGCGGCGCACATAGTGCCCGGCCGAGCCGTAGTGCCCGAGGTGGCAGGCCGCGCCGAGGGCCACCTTGTATTGCTTGGCTTTCTCAATGGCCTTTTCGGTCGCCAGCATCATCGGCGCGTAGCCCAAGCCGCCATCGCCGTCGATGAGGACCGTGGTCTCGGTATCTTGGAGTACTCGCAAGTCGGGGTTGGGGTTGACGGTGCCGTCGCGGAGGCTGCCGCAATAGCCAACCATAGCGCGAGTGCCGTGCGAGCGCACGCCGCGCAGGTCGGAGTTGGACAACAACTCGGCTAGCTGATCGGCGTGGTCGGAGCGCAGCCCGGCGGCCTTGAGGCAGTCGGCTGTAAAGGAACGTAGCAGGGCGACGGGTACGCGTTTGAATTCTGCGGGGGGACGGTTCATAAGGGTTCCTTGGGGTTAGGGCACATCTGGTGTCAATTGATACCAGAACATTCGAGGCTACGTTATTATACGCTGACCAGTACTCTGCGTACGCGTTTTCTCCGCGGGCGAGATGCCCGTGCTCCCAGCTAAGACCGCAGTGTCGTGTACGGAGTACGCTAATAATCCTTTTGTCAAGCGATAGCTAGTTAATCCGCAAGCGATGGAAGTTGAGCGGTTCTATTTAATGTGCAAATTTGGAATTGGACTCCAAATTTGCTTGCACTTACGGCCTATTATGGTGGAACTTCCGTACACCGAGCGTCCGCTCGCTCACCGCCACGCCCAAGCCGGCACACGCCCAAGCAATCGAGCGCTTCCAAGCCCTTTTTGGCACCCGTGCAGCGCACGGCCTTCTGGTGTGCCTTTGCCGCGAGCGCTTTCCCCTGACGTCGTCGGTAGATGCCGTGCCGCTTGGTGCTTTGTAAGGGCCAGACCCTGCACCACTCCCGGGGGCTCCGGTGGACTTTGTGAAAGACTACAAAAGCGGAATGACACTTCTTACCCAAGGGCCTCCGACAAAAAATCGTAGGCGCGGGCACCGCTGATCTGGTGGCGGCCCGAAAAGATGTCGGCTTCCACTCGTCGGCGCGCTGAGAAAACACCATATACCCGACGCGCCTTGGTCAGGCTGGAGCGCACGGCGGCAATGGGGAAGATGGGGTCGTGAGTGCCGGCTTCCACCAGCAATGGGCGCGGGGCGATGAGGCCGACTAGATCGTACATTTCGCCGAATTCGGCCAAGCCCGGCACGTAATTGCAGGGGCAGTGCGACATGGCGAGGATGCTGTGTTGGAAGGTCGAGTAGTAGCCGCTGATCACGCAGGCGCGGATGCGCTCGTCCATGCAGGTGGAGAAGAAGGTGTGCATGCCACCGCCCGAAATGCCCATGGCACCGAGGCGACTGGTGTCGAACTCGGCGCGAGTTTCCAAGTAATCGACCAAGCGCAGGCCATCGCGTACGCGGATGCCGACCACTGAGGAGCCCAAGTGGAAGGCGAGCATGGCCATATGGGTACAGGTCGAAGGCGCTCCTTGGCCGCGTTCCAGATAGGAGAAATCGGTCTGGCGCTCGCCAAAGCCCGAAATTTCTGGAGCGGCTACGGCAAAGCCAGCGCGGCACAGGGCCACGCCGAAGTCCTTGTGGTACCCGTCGGGCTCGTCGCGCTCGCCGCCATCTTCCCACAAACCGACGATGTCCTTGACGCCGTACCCGTGGCCGTGGAAAGCCACTACCGTAGGTAGGGGGCCGGTGGCACCTTTGGGCAGCAGAATGTACACCGGCATCTGCGCGTGGGGGCCGGTGCGCAGGATTATTTTTTGCCGCGTATAATCGCCTTTGTCGATTTCTTCTACTTTGCGCGGGGACAAGTCCGTCTCGTTGCCGGCGGCTAGGTTCAGATGCTTGGCGAGGGCGCGTCGCGTCGTCTTTTGCCAGCGGTGCGCTTGAGCTGGATTTTCGGCTTTAAAGGCGCGGGACGCGGCCGCCGGGTTGTACTGTTTCCACAGCGAGGTCGCCGGTTGCAGTGGCTTTAGGGTGCGATTGTCGAGTATTTTGGAGGCCATAACGGATCCTAAGGGTGAAGCGACCGGGTGGCACTAAGGGTCGCGATTTTTTGCCGCTACCTCATACATGCCACCAATCCCCAAACAACGGGGCGTCCCTACGTGAAATGACGCATTCAGAGTTGTGAGATAACTTCCGGTTCTCCAACAAGTTGCACCAGTACTTGGTCGCCGATCTCAGCGCGCTGGCGAGGTTCTAAGACGACGAAGCTATTGGCGTTGAGCATGGAGCTGATGATGTGCGAGCCTTGACTGCGGGCGGGGCGCACCCAGAACTGGCCATCTTGGTAGCGCAAGGTGGCGCGCATGTACTGGCGGCGGTCGCCGTCGTTGTCGCAGGGGCTTTCTACCCGAGCGTGTGCCTCGGGCAAAAACCACGCCGATTGCGGATAGCCTGCGGCCTTGCGGATGGCCGGGCGCACGAACTGGAGAAAGGACATCATGCTCGATACCGGGTTGCCGGGCAGGCCGAAGTAGGGCACGCCGCCGACCGTGCAAAAGACCAGCGGCTTACCTGGTTTCATGGCCACGCGCCAGAAGATCGTCTCGGCCCCCAAGTCGTCGAGGACCTTTTTGACGAAGTCGTATTCGCCGACCGAGACGCCGCCCGAGGAGACGGCGAAATCAGCGCGGATGGCGGCCTCAATGGTGGCGCGGATCGCGGCTTCGTCGTCCGCTACTGTGGGCAGCATCACCGGCTCGGCTCCGTGGGCGCGGCAAAAGGCAGCTAGGGCGCACGTATTGCTGTTGACGATCTGACCTTCTCCGGGCGTCTCCTCGATCTCGACTAGCTCGTCGCCAGTGGAGAGGATGGCTACGCGCGGTCGGCGATACACCGAGACAAAGCTCTGCTGCACGGCGGCGAGCACGGCCAGTTCGCCCGGGCCACACTCTGTACCGGCCTTGATGATCGGCTCGCCGTAGCGCATGTCCTCGCCGCGTCGGCGAATGTGTGCGCCGCACTCTTCAACAGCGAGGATTTCGACTCTCTGAGCGGCGGGGCGGGTGTCCTCTACCGGGGCGATGGTGTCGGCGCCGGCGGGCACGGCCGCGCCCGTCATAATGCGACTGGCTTGACCGGGGCCAACCGCTTTTTGCGGCACCTTGCCGGCCGGTATGTCTTCAATGATCTCCAAAGCTACGGGCGCATCGTCGCTCGTTGCGGCTACATCCGCATGGCGCACGGCATAGCCGTCCATGGCCGAATTGTCGCAGGGCGGGTTGTCGCGCCGCGCCAACACATCTTGGGCGAGTACGCGGCCGGCAGCATCGAGCAGAGAGACGCGTTCGGGTCCGAGGACTTTCACGCGCTCAAGGACGATGGCGCGGGCTTCTTCCGGGGTGAGCATCTGGTCGCGGGGCATACCGGGTATCTATGACTCCTTGATTTATGTGGACGACACCACTTCTACTTTGCCGTGTAGCTCCTCGTCAGGTTTATTGGTTGTCGCCGAAACGACCAGAGCTACAATGGTTCGCTACGTCAAGTTTCCAGCAGCAACTCGCCGCGCTTTGACGCGAATCCGAACACGGGCGGCGAGTTGAATCTGCTCTACCCATTGTCGAGCGACAAACGAGACGATATAGAATCGCGCTTTCAAATCGCGAATCGGTCGCCCAATCGCTGGCATAATCGGCGATGTATCCCATGAACCATCCCCATAAAACGCCATTGAGTACGTTAAAAAATATGCCGGACACACACAGCATCATACACATCGCACTATCGCGTCTTGGAACAATCCACGGCCATATAAGTGTGCGATGGACGTAGTGCGCAATCCACATGGCGACCACTATGTTGCCGAATTTCGGGAGTAAAGCAGCGGTTGGTTGTGCCGTGCGGCGTGTAATTTAATCAAGGGCAAACCTACCCGAGCCAGAAAATAGGGTATGACAGGGCGCGTCACGCTATGCCCCAAGACCTCGGAACACAGACTCGCTAGCCCAATGACTTTGGCGTATCGCCCCGCAGTAAAATGAACCTCGTCTCCGTACTCGTTCGCCCCCACCGCATTCGCTATGGCATTCGCCACGTCGCGCACGTCGCTCCACCAAAATCCCCCATTGACGAGACACTGAAGCTTTAAAAGGCGGGGATTAATGGTGCATAGAGGGCTTGCGCTCCGCACCGCCCCTAAACACGAGGCGCGATTAATGAGAAAGCAGCGATTTGATCTGGCCCCACGACTGGGACTCGACGCTCGTGGCAGTAGCAGCAGGGGAGACAGGTTGCCAAGCGGGAGAATATCCACCCAAGCCGTTAGTCAAATTAACCAAGCTACTCCCGTCTATATCAACGACCCAAATCTCACTATGTCGGTCGTCAACAATCGGACCAGTAAAGGCTTCGAAGGCTATTCTCATGCTGTCGGGCGACCAAGTAAGATGGCTTGTTGTCATAATGCCGAATTCAGATTTACCTTGCTGGGGTAGATCAGGAAGGGGAGTACCCCACAGATCAACTTGAATCTGGGAAAGATACAGGCGCTGGTACTCACTAGTATCGCGGACATAGAGATGAGCATTGCCCTCTTCGTCCGCCAACACGACGTTTGCTAATTTAGTTCCGTCTGGGGAACGAGTGAAGACTTGGTCGAGGAGTGGCTCTCTCCAGTCCACGGGCGAGGA
Source organism: Candidatus Latescibacterota bacterium (assembly GCA_965200315.1). Lineage (GTDB taxonomy): Bacteria > Latescibacterota > UBA2968 > UBA8231 > UBA8231. Next base: position 4,115,788 of record OZ241362.1, on the reverse strand, counting down.
GTCGCTGCCGTCCAGTGCCATAACGAACACATCATAGCTAATCCACTGATCGTCTCTATCCGGCACTGTGTAGTAAATGCTACGCCCGTCTTCAGACCACCAGAGCGATGTTTTATTGACGGAATCGTCTGTTAGCTGCTGTGGATTGCCGCCATCGGCATCCATCAACCAAATCTCCCCATCGAACTGAACCTCCCCAGTCTCCTGATCGTAGTAAAAAATGTCGCCGATATAGGCGATCTTCGTGCCATCCGGGGACCAAGCCGGGCTAGCGCAATGCCGTCCTTGAGTCAGGTTTACAGGGTCGCTCCCGTCCGCATTCATAATCCACACGTCAAAGTACCCTTCGCGGAGGGAGGTAAACGCTATTTTACCGTCGGCCTGCCCCCAGCCAGCGGCGGCTAACCCCAGCGTTGCCAAGCAGGCGAGCAATAGGAATCGATAGCTCATAACGTAGCTCCTTTATCAAAGTAAAATAGAGTAAGGGGTTGTTCGGTGTACTTATAGAAGAAAAAAACATAAATTGCAAACCTACAACCAAATAGAGCGTATCGGTTCCGGCTTTTTCGGCAGCGCACCTACACAAAATTGACGAAATCGTGGCGCACCCACAGCAGGTTGATCAGCCCCAGCACAAACCCCGCAATCACCAACCACTTGAGACGGCGGCCGTGCCGCCGGCCAATGCCGCGCAAATAGAGATAGATGCCAAAAACGAACCACGTCGGCAGGGCCAGCCAGATTTTGGTATCTCCGCCCGCGAGGTGTTCGCCCGGCGCGCCAAAGAACCAAATCGCGCCCATGCCCAAACCCAAGGTAAAGAGCGAAAAGCCGCCGCCAGCAAAGCGAAAGGTCGCCGCGGCAGCCGTGTCGAGTGCGGGCAGATAGCTGTTGAGCCGGCCCTTTTTTAGGGCTTGGTGTTGGACGAGGTAGCCGACCGCCGAGCAGAACGCCAAGGCAAAACCCACGTGCCCGAGCAGCGTTAGGACCACGTGGATGCCGAGGAAGGGATATTCCACGAGGATCGACTCGGCCTCCTCAAAGCGGATGGGCATCAGCAGCGGATAGAGCAGGCCGAGAAAGGCGAGGGGCGCGGTCAGCAGGCCGAGGTGGCGAATGCGCACATAGCGCTCGCCGAGCAGGCCCGCAACCACCAAGGCCATGACCAGCGAGGCGATGACCACCAACATATTGGCGAAGAGGGCTTGGCCGGAAAGCGCGAAGTGCAGCACTATGCTGATCGCGTGTACGGCCAGACCCAACTTTAGGCTCTTGCGCCCCAGCGCGTCCCAGCCGCTTTTGTGCCAGAGGAAGTGCCCTTGAAACAGCAGCGCGGCAGCCAAGTAGAACGCCAAGGCGATGGCGAGAGAGACAATGCAGAACGTCGTCACGATTCTTTCTCCCCGGCCTCGTCGTCGAGCCGGAAGAGGCGACGCACCGTATCGAGGCGGACATAGCCTTCGTCGTCGTTGGCGAATTCGCGGATCTGCACGAGCGGATCGTGCAGGAGCTTGTTGGCGTAACCGCGCAAGATGCCCTCGACGAGCTGACGCTCAGCCGCGGAGAGCGGACCGAGTTGGGCGGCCCAGCGCGCGAGCTCTTGTTCTTGGAGACGAGCGGCGCGCGCGCGCAAAGAGCGGATTAACGGACCAGTGCCCAAGGCATTGAACCAGTGCAAAAACTCCTTTAGCTCGTGGTCAATAATGGCTTGTACGCAGCGGATCTCTCCCTCGCGCTCTTGGCGGTTGGCAGCAACCACTTGTTCGAGATTGTCCATGTCGAACAGGAATACGTTGTCGATGTCGCGTACGGCCGGGTCAATGTCGCGCGGCACGGCAATGTCGATGAGGAACAGCGGGCGTCCTCGGCGTTGCTCCATAGCCCGGCGCAAATCAGCGGGGCGGATGACGTAATCCGCGGCCGCAGTCGCCGAGATGACGATGTCAACAGTGGCAAGCTGAGCGGCTAGTTCCTCAAAGGGCACGGCCTCGCCGCCCAACTGGCTGGCCAGCGACTGGGAGCGGGCAAAGGTGCGGCTGCTTACCAACAGCCGCTCGACGCCGGAGTCAATCAAGTACTGGGCCGTGAGCGCACCCATCTCGCCAGCACCGACCAAGAGCACGCCGCAGCCCGTCAGATTTTCAAAGACTTGGCCGGCCAGCTCGACCGCAGCCGTGCCAATCGACAGCCGGCCGCGGCCAATATCCGTTTCGGCGCGCGCGCGCTTGCCCACGCGCAGTGAGCGTTGGAAAAGCTCGTTGAGCAACAGGCGCGCCGAGCCGTTTTGCTGGGCCAATTCCAATGCGCGGCGCACCTGCCCGAGGATCTGGGACTCGCCGACGACGAGGGAGTCAATGCCGCTGGCCACGCGAAAAAGATGAACGGCCGCGTCTGAGTCGTTGAGCTGGTAGAAGTGGGATTCGAGCGTTGCGACATCTACGCCTTGGCATTCGGCGAGAAAGCGGCGCACTTGGGCCAATCCGCTGTCGCCATCGGCCGCTAAGTACAGCTCGGACCGGTTGCAGGTGGAGAGAATGGCCGCTTCGTGCAGCCCATAGTCGCCGACGAGCCGGGCTAGGGCCGAGGGCTGGTCGCTTTCGGGGAAGGCCAGCCGCTCGCGGATTTCCACCGGCGCGGTGCGGTGGTTGATGCCTAAAGTGAGGATATGCACGTATTGACGCGCTCAGGCATTTTCAATGAGCGCGAGGTCGCAGGTAACGTCGATCTGGTCGAAGCCGCATAGATCAGCTTCTTGCAATTGGGGCCAGCACCACGAATGATAGCCGTCCTTCATTGCACCCAACTCCGACCACGTCCGCCAGAGCAGTCCCGCGTCGGAGCGATAGAGCCAAGCACGACAGAGGTCGTACAGTCCTTCTGCTATATCTTCTTCTACATTCCCGAATATCATAAAAGGCTGCGCCGGAAGATAACGCTGAGAATAAAGAAAGCTCAATCCATCGGACGTAAGAAACTCTTGTATCTCTTCGGATCGCTTACGAGGGACTCGAGAGGAAGTAACAAGATGCATTGCCATTTTGGTACCGTTAGCAAGACCGCTATGCGGCCCGGGACCAAGACAACAAAGGTAATCCCTAGGCGGATCCACGATGACAATGCGTTCTGGATCACCATCAACAGCAGCATTGTACCGCTGAGCAACCACTTTCCGAAGCCCATAAGCGAGGTCGTAGATTTGTCGGAGCCGGTCCCGGATGTCGCTAGAAAGGTAAAGACCAAAGTTGAGTAAGAGCCATTCCGCGGGCAATGAGGCTTTAAACTTACGGAAATCACCGCATAGCCCTGCGAGAATGGTCAAGTCCACCTCTTCGCCATATACTGCCTGTTGAAGTGTATATTCTAAAGCGTGTCGCAAGTTGTTTTCGGCCACTTGTATGTCTATTCGGTCCACCTTCTGTACGATGTAATCAACCTTACTTTCAATGCGATCCAGGGTTTCTTGCATCACGTCCATCTTTTTGTGTAAGGCATTCACTCGACGTGCGATGTACGCAGAAACGGCTAGATTCAGCACGGAACACACGAGGTTAGCCCCGGCCAAGCCCGTCTGTAAGCCCGCGGTCCCTGCCGTAGAGCCAACCTGCATACCGGCAGCCTCTGGCGACAGATAGCGAATGTTCTGCGGGTTGAAAATCGGCCCGTCTTGGCCCATCACCTGATAGGCCAGCCGCCCCGATTGCCCCGGCCCTAGCTTTTCAAAAGGAACGGTATTCATAGAAAATCTCTCCCAAGGTATTGTCGTCTAGCGACGTGAAAAGGAACGTTGCACTCCACTTGAAAATAGCTATTCGCGGCCTTCCGGTAAACCGCGCAATCGGGCTTTACCGCGCCCCTCGGCAGAGGGCACCAACCATTTAGACCGCTTCTGAGGAAACCGCGAACCTAACACGCGAAAGGAATGCGGCTATGGTCAAATACCTGTTGGTCGGCTTGATACTCCTAGGTGCGGCAGCCGATGTGGGTGCCGGCGCTTGGACTTTGCCGCGAGGCCAAGTCTGGAGCAAGCTCACCTATTTCCAGCAGCGCACCCAAGAGTGGTACGTCGGCAAGGGTCGCTTTGGTGCGCCCGGCACCCGCGCCCGCTACGACTTTGACGGGCAATACGAATCGCGGGCCGTCTTTTTCGAGGGCCTATACGGCGTCACCGACCGCCTAGACCTTGGCTTGCAGGTTCCCTATTTCGACCAGTCTTTTGCCAACGTCGCGTTTGCCGAACCCCGCACGGACACCGGCCTGAGCGACATCCGCGCCTTGGCCAAATTGCGCCTCTTGGCCCAGCCCTTGGTCCTCGCGCTCAAGGCCGGCGTTAAGGTGCCAACCGGAGAGTTCAAAAACGAAGATGGGCTGATTCCGGTGGGCGAGGGGCAGTGGGATTTCGACTTCGTCGGGCAGGTCGGGCGCTCCTTTTGGCCGCGGCCCCTGTACGGCAACATCGACCTCGGCTATCGCGTCCGCACCCGCAACGAACAGATCGACCGCGACCCCGGCGACGAGTGGTTCCTCAACGCCGAGATAGGCTACCGGCTCGTGCGCCAGCTCGTGCTGCTGGGCAAATGCGAGGTGCTCCGCAGCCGTCCGGCGATCGTCTTTGGCGGTATTGAGGCCGAGATCAAACGCATCACCTACCTGACGCCAGCCCTGCTCTACGCCATCGGCCAGCGCACAACGGTTGAGGCGGCCGTGCGCGTCTCGCTCAACGGGCGCAATTTTCCGGCCGGGCGGCAGCTCGTCTTGGGATTCGCAACGACGTTGGGAAAAGACGGGGGCTAGCGACGCAGCTTGGCCAAGCGCTGTTGGATGGCCGCAGCCACGTCGGGCCGCTGGCGGATGACGGCGTCGAAGTGGGGTTTGGCCTCGGCCGAGCGGCCCATCATCTCCAATACCAATCCTAGGTTGAAATGGGCCGCGGCAAAATCGGGGCTGCGCTGCAAGGCCCGTTCAAAATGGGCGACGGCCCGCTCCCATTGGCGGCCTTGGGCTAGGGCAATCCCAAAGTTCACATGAGCCTCCGGGTAGTCCGGGTTGTATTCCAGTGCCAACTCAAAGTGCTCCAGCGCCAACGGACGCTGGCCGGAGCGCATGTAGAACATGGCCAAGGTGTGGTGGGTGTCCCAGTCTCGAAGGTCGGCTTCGAGCAGCTTCTTGTACCCGTCGATTTCCTGCCCCAGCCACTTGCGGTAAAAGTCGCGGCGGAGTCGCGCTAAGTCCTCGGGGCGGCGCGGCAAAATCTGTAGCGTCAGATCGCCCATCTCGTCGGTCGAGTGCAGCCCATAGCGCACCCGCACGGGTGGGTCGTGGGGGTTGCGCGGGTTTTGCGCGGAATTGTCGTACGCGTATTCCATGACCAGCGTCGAGCCAGCCGGCAAGAAAACGGGCGAGGCGAATCGGTAGTCGTCCTGCCAGCTAAAATCCCAGTCCTCAATCCATATAAGCCACTCCCGCTCTTGGTTGGGCAACTCGGCGTACGCCCGAATTTCCCGGCCGAGGTAATGCGCGTGTGGGTAGATGGTCAGGATTTCGACATCCACAGGCAGCAGATACGTATCGCGGATCCAATAGTCGCTCGCCCCAGCCGGTATGTCTAGGTCCTTGCGACCCAAGCGCAGCATGGCCGGGCGTCTTTTAGGCGGCGCATCGGCAAAGAACAGGCCGACGCGGGCCTCAATGGATTCCTCTTTGCCGGTCGGCAACAGATGCAACTGCAGCAGCAAGTCCGTGCCCGGATTGAGCCGCCAAGCCAAGCTGTCGTTGCCGGGGTATGGGGTCTTGCCTTGGGTCCAGCCGAGAAAGTGCCCATCGGCGTCCTCGGCCTCGCCAAAGCTCATGCCCTCAAAGCCTGGGGCCCCGTCGCGTCCATCGCGCTGCCGCGCCGCGCCGCTGCGGTCGATCATCATGGTGGCGTGGTGGACGATGCGCGCGTTGCCCGGCCTGAACTCTAGAGCCTTGATGTAGCGCGTTGAATCAACGGGCAGCGGGATGGCGAAGTTGCGGAAGACATCGGGGCCGTCAGCCCGCAGGGTGTAGGGCGATGTCATGGAGGCGATTAAATCGGGCTGGCCCAGCTCCCACTCGCCCCTCCACTGGGGCAACGGAGGCCGGTCGGCGGAATGGCCCTCCTGTTTGCCGTGGTCAACCCAGCGGCGGATCGCGGCGACCTGTGCCGCGCTCAATCCGCGCTCGCCGGCAAAGCTACCGTAGCCGCGCTTGGGCTTCCACGGCGGCATGTAGCGGGTCTCCGTAACAAAGGCGATTTGTTCGGCGCGCGCCCTCACATCCGCATAGCTGAGCAAGTCAAAAGGGGCCGGGCCGGCGGGCCGGTGGCAGGGGGCGCAGTTGTGAAAGACGATTGGCGCAATGTCGCGGTTGAAGGTCGGAACTTCTCCTCCACTGCATCCAAAGCAGGCCGCGACCAAGAATATCCAACAGCGAGTCATTGCAGATCGGCGATAAAGCAGCCAATCGCCTCGGTGGCGCTCGGGTCTGGAGGGCGACCAGCGAGGGCGGCCTCCAAGGCGTTTGCGAGGTCGCTGCGGGTCGGCTGCGGGCGCACTTGGTCCAAGGCCGTGTAGCGGTCGTCAATGCGGCCCCGATAGACGATGTTGCCGCGCTCACCTAACACCACGGCTTCTGGGGTTGCGGTCGCGCCGACTCTTTTGACGAGGGTGTGCTGCACGTCCCGTAGGGCTTGGCCCGGTAAGCCGTATTCCCGACCGTGGCGGCGGATGGCGTCCACATCTTCGCGGCGGTCGGGATACACCAAGTAGAATGCAACGCCTTGCGGCTCGAAGCGGGCGTGGAGACGCGCTATGGTCGGGGCGTAGCGGTTGGAGATGGGGCAATCGGTCTGGACGAAGAGCAAAACCGCAACGGGAGCGCGGTTGACAAAGGGATCAACTGGATTGCCAGCCAAATCGAGGGCTTGGGGGGGATCGGCGCGGCAGCCCGTCAACAGCAGGGACGCGAGGATAGTTAAGATCATAAAAAAAGAAAACGGATATTGGGCACCGACGGCAAGACTGCCGGTTTTCGCATTTTTAGCCGCATCATCTGCCGCGTCGAGATACGCACCGCAGACGGCTGAGTATGGTGTGCGGATGGAGCAGGAGACACCGTATGTGGAAGGCGAGAAGGGCGGCACCTCCGAAGCCCTGAAACGGGCTGCCGTCGGTTGGGGCATGTGGCCGTTATAGCAATCTGATTGTTTTTGGTGGCACTCCCGCTACACGGGCGGCCTCTTCCGTCCTCAGCAGAGGTCCCGGCGTCTCCTGCGGGACAGGCAAGCGGGGGGAGTGGCCGCGCAGCCGCAGCGAGGACCGGGCCAAGATCATACGGAGCAATCACCGCTGGTCGGCGCAGCCCACTAGACGCGATCTGCTGGAGTGGGCTATAATGACGCCAGGGCTGACGCGCTCAAGACGAACATCTCACGGCGAGGGCACTTGCAACCCCGTCAAAAGCAAACACACCGCAGAGGCCGGGCGAATCGCATGGAACCGCCAGACCGCAGAAGCGGCCCCAAGACATTTCGCAACGGACGCTAAAATATGCATATTTGTATGTTTCCAACAATCGGTGAAACTGCGCCTTGACCTCCTTAGCCGCGTAGTACAAGGGTTGCACCGTCTCCAAGCCGAGGGACGTTTCAAACACTACGGCCCCATCGTCGAAACGGTACGTATGTATGAGGGAAGGCCCGGGCGATGATTTCACTTTCCAGCACGTCCCGACAGATGTTCCAAGTCTCGCAATTGATCCGATTTTCTAGGTTTTCTACCACAATCATGAAGGGCCCACTGAGACGCTCGTGCTTGGGGAGTATAGAGAGCAGAGCGGCGATGACGGCGTCTTCGAGAGCATCTACTGTGGCCAACCTCCCGAGCTCTCGGATGGCGTTTTCCAGCAGGTACTCATTGTCTGGATAGAGAAAATCGTAGCCAGTAGCTTGCAACAGGATGTCGACGATGTCCGGGTCCCGACCGAGGGCGTCCATAAAGCCCTGATCGCGGTTCACGATACCGCGAAAGATGAGGAAGAAGACGCGGTTATAGGCCCTCAACTGGGCATAGCTGGCCGCCCGTTCGGGCGTTAATCCCGACAGAACGCGTTTAACTTCTACCAAGTGATGCTGGCGTATCCCATCTTGGTCGGCGACTGTGAACCAGTCGTCCAAGATGTGCGCAGCCTCGTCGTTGAAGTCATAAAAATGGTCGCTGGCAGCAAAGGCTTTCGACGCGGCGACTCTGTGCGCGGACCGTTTCTTCGTTGAAGGACAAAACCGCGTCTTGGTAAATTCTGTTCCAGCGGTTGGGAAATCCAAGGCGGCGTGATTGCGGCTCTACTGCAAAGCGGAGGGTGCGAAGCTGGGCTCTCGTCTGTGCGGGGCGCGACTCTTGCTGCGGCCAGACAGGCACTTGATAGCACGAGTAGGGTCGCCAAGATGCCAACGTTTGTGTTGCACATTTAGTCGATCCCTAAGTTGTGTTCCGGTTCTGTGCAGTGGCCGCCCTCACCCTTGAAACAGCGACAGCGCCCCATCTACGTACATCTCAGTTCCCGTGATGTAGCTAGCCTCGTCCGACGCCAAAAAGACGATGGCGTTGGCCACCTCCTCGGCACTGGCGGCGCGTTGTTGTAGGGGGATCATGCCTTGGGGGAACTCGCGGGGGATGCGAATCTGGGCGATGTTGCGCGGAAAAGTGTTCTCGCCGATGCTGGTTCGGGTGGCGCCAGGGCAGACGACGTTGATGCGGATGTCCCACTGCGCCAGTTCGACCGCGGCCATTTTGGCGAAGGTAACTTGAGCGGCCTTGGAGCAGGAATACGAGGTGAAGCCAAAGTTGGAGAAGATGCGGTTGCCGTTGACCGAGGAGACGATGACTATGCTGCCGCGGCCGGCCGCGCGCAGGTGGGGGATGGCGTATTTAACGGTGAGGAAGGTGCCGCGCACGTTGATGTTGTGGGTCTGGTCCCATTCCTCGGGCGTGATGTCCTCGATGGGGGCGAAAACTCCGTTGATGCCGGCGTTGGGCACCGCGATGTCGAGGCGGCCCCAACGCTCAACGGTGGCGGCCACCAGCCCGGCGACGTGCTCGGCGTTAGCCACATCGCCGGGCAGAGCCAGCGCTTGGCCGCCTAGTCCTTCGATTTCGGCGACAGCTTCCTCGCAGCGCTCGGAGCGGCGGGCCGTCAGCGCGATGTTGGCTCCTTCGCGGGCCATGGCCACGGCCGCAGCCCGGCCAATGCCGCTGCTGCCACCGGTGATGAGGGCCACTCTGTCCTTCAGCTTCATATCGGTCTCCTAAGTTGACGGAAAAATGCGGGCGGGATATCATTGAAAGCTCCTAAAATACATCCAACGAAAACGGAGACAAGAATGGAAGAAAACGTGAATACGCACTCCCGACCTGCGGAACTGAAGATCACGGATATGCGCGTCGCCAATGTGCGCGGTGCGCCGTTCCGGGCGACGATTATCCGCATCGACACCAATCAGGGCCTTTCTGGCTACGGCGAGGTGCGCGATGGCGGCAGCCCGACCTACGCGCTAATGCTCAAAAGCCGCTTGCTCGGCGAAAACCCCTGCAACGTCGATAAGCTCTTCCGCAAGATCAAACAATTTGGCCACCACGCGCGCCAAGCCGGCGGCGTCTGCGGCGTCGAGATGGCACTGATGGACCTAGCAGGCAAAGCCTATAATGTGCCGGCCTACCAACTGGCCGGCGGCAAGTTCCGCGACCGCATTCTCTGTTACTGCGATACCCCCACGCGGCGCGACGGCCGCGAGATGGGGCAGTTGCTCAAGGAGCGGATGGAGCAGGGTTTCAAATTCCTCAAAATGGACGTCGGCATTGGGTTGCTGGGGGGGGTCGCAGACGCGCTGGTCGCCCCGCCGGGTATGTTGGAAAGCCGCGACATTATGCACCCATTTACGGGGATCCAGATTACCAACAAGGGCATTGATATCCTCTGCAAATACGTGGCGCAAGTGCGCGAGGTGATCGGCTATGAAATCCCCCTCGCCGTCGATCACTTTGGCCACCTTGGCGTCGAGTCCTGCATCCGCTTGGGCAAGGCCCTAGATCAGTTCAGCCTAGCTTGGTACGAGGACATGATCCCCTGGCAGTTGGCCGACCAGTGGCAGCGGCTCGCCGAGGCCGTGGATACGCCCGTATGCACGGGCGAGGACATCTATCTCAAGGAAAACTTCCGGCCCCTCTTTGAACGGCGCGCCATTGCCGTCGCCCACCCGGACTTGGCCTCTTCCGGCGGGATTCTCGAGACCAAAAAGATCGGCGATCTAGCGCAGGAGCACGGTATTGCCCTCGCGCTGCACATGGCCATGTCGCCAGTGGCGGCACTAGCTTCGGTGCATTGCGCCGCCGCGACCGAAAACTTCATGGTGCTCGAAAACCACTCGGTCGATCAGCTAGAGCAGTGGAGCAGCTTGGTCGAGGGCTTGCCGGTGCCCCTGATTGAAGACGGGCATATTGCAGTGCCGGAGGGGCCGGGGCTGGGCTTTAGCGGCCTCAACGAAGAAGTGCTGAGGTCGTTTGCCGAGCCAGAGCAGCCGGAGCTGTTCGGCCCCACCGAGGAGTGGAACGACGAGCGGCCCCACGACCGCTTGTGGAGCTAAAAATGGCCTACGACATCGCCGTCCTCAAAGGCGACGGCATCGGACCGGAGGTCATGGACGAGGCCCTGAAGGTGCTCAAGGCATTGGAGGCTCCTTGCCTTGCCTTCGCCGAGTACCCCTGTGGCGCGGGGTGCTACTTGGAGCAAGGGGATCCGCTGCCGGAGGCGACGGTGGAAGGGTGTCGCCAAGCGGATGCGGTGCTGTTGGGAGCGATGGGGTTGCCGCACGTCCGCTGGCCGGACGGGACGGAGATGCGGCCACAAGTGGACTTGCGGTTCCAACTGGACCTATACGCAGGGGTGCGGCCGATCTACCTCTATGCGGCCGCGCATACCCCGCTCAAAGGCTTAGAGGCGGGCGATATTGACTTCGTCATCTTGCGCGAGAACGTCGAGGGGCTTTTTGCCTCCATGAACGGCGGCATTCAGTTGCGCGGCGAAGTGGCCGTGGACTCTATGGTCATTACGCGCACGGGCACGGAGCGCGTGGTGCGCTACGCCTTTGAGCTGGCGCGGCAGCGCGGTCGGACGCCGATGAAGGTAACGTGCGTTGACAAGGCCAACGTCTTCCGCTCGATGGCCTTTTTTCGCCGCGTGTACGACGAGGTGGCCGCCGACTACCCAGAGGTCGAGCGCGACTACGCGTATATCGACGCCCTGAGCATGTACTTGGTGCAGCAACCGACAGGATACGATGTGCTGGTCACCGAGAATATGTACGGAGACATTATCTCGGACTTGGCCGCCGGCTTGGTCGGCGGTTTGGGGCTGGCCCCTTCGGGGGACCTCGGCGAGGAGGCGGCTGTTTTCCAACCCTCGCACGGTACTGCGCCCGACATTGCCGGGCAGGGAAAGGCCAATCCGGTGGCAATGATCTTGTCGGCGGCCTTGATGCTGCGTTGGTTGGGCCAGCGGCGCGGCGACTTGGAGGCCACAAGCGGGGCGGACCGAATCGAGGAAGCGGTGCGTGCTGTAATCGGCGAGCCGGGCGTGGGGACGCCCGATTTAGGGGGTGGGTTGAGTTGCCGCGAGCTAGGGGAGCGGATTGTCCAAGCACTCTGACATGGATCGCCGGGCCTTTCTCGGCTTGAGCCTAGGTGCGGCTGCGTGGCCGGCATTGGGCCGGGCCGCGCCCGCGCAGCCGGAGCGGGTGCGCCTGCGCGAGTTGGGCATTGTCATTGGCGAGTTGGCGACCGGCCCCCACAACGCCATCACCGATGTCGAGGGCGTCCGGGTCGGCCATCTGACGCTGATTGAGGATGGGGGGCCGGACTTCGGCGAGCGCAGTCGAGTCGTGCGCACCGGCGTGACGGCGATTGTGCCGCGCACACCCGCATTTGCCGCCGACTTTACGCTCAACGGCAACGGCGAGCTGATGGGGGTAGGCTCTATGCGCCGCACGGGCCTGTTGGCTGGCCCCGTCCTGTTTACCAACACGTCCAGCGTCGGCGCGGTGTACGATGGGGCCGTGGAGTGGATGCTGGCGCGCGATCCCGACCTGTTCAGAAGCGATTTGCAGCCCGCGCCCCTAGTCGGCGAGACGTGGGCTGCGTTCCTCCACGACGAGGCTGGGCGACACGTGCAGCCCGCACACGCGGCAGCGGCCCTCGACGCGGCGCACAGCGGGCCGGTGGCCGAAGGCTGCGTCGGCGGCGGCACCGGGATGCGGGCCTATAGCTTTAAGGCCGGCATTGGCACGGCATCGCGCAAAATCCCCAGCGGTGATCAGCTCTACACGGTGGGCGTACTGGTGCAGGCGAATTTTGGCCGACGGCCCCAACTGCGCGTCGACGGCGTCCCGGTGGGCCGGGAGCTCACCGACCTGATGCCTGTGCGCGGCGGCAAGAGCAAGTCCATGCTCGCGGCGGTGGCCACGGACGCGCCGCTGATCCCAATCCAGCTCCAGCGCGTGTGCAAGCGGGTGGCTTTGGGCATGGCGCGCACGGGCGCAATCTCCACGCACGGCAGCGGCGACTTGGTACTGGCCTTTTCTACGGCCTCCCCCGAGCCGCCGGACGCGCTGGCCATGCTGGCCGACCGCTGGATTTCGGGCCTGTTCCAAGGGGTGGTCGAGGCCACGGAGGAAGCCATTCTCAACGCGCTGACTACGGCCTATACCATGACTGGCCGCGCCGGCAATACCATCCACGCCCTGCCGCTGGACCGCTTGCTCGAAATCATGCGCGCCCACGGCCGGCTCAAATGAATCGCTCGCGCCCAGCAGGCGATGCGGCCGGGCCGCACAACGCTATTGTCGATGTGGTCGGCGTCAGCGTGGGCCACGCGGATATCCGTACGCCCGATCTGCACACCGGCCTCACGGCTATCGTTCCGTATCCAGCCTCGGTAGAAGAGCGCAAGCTGTTTATCGGTCGCTTCTCCATAGACGGCGGCGACGCCATGAGCGGCCTTGGGGTCGCCGAAGACTTCGGCACCTTTTCCTCGCCCATTGTCCTTGCCCCGACGCCGGTTGTCGGCCGGGTGTACGAATCCCTAATTCGCCACAGCTTGGGCCGCGACCCCGGGCTATCGACCGTAGCCGGCTGGCCGCCGGTGGTGGTGGGGATCGACGACGCGGCTGTCAACGACCCCGCGCTCGTCCGCAAGGTCCTGACACACGCCCACACAGACGAGGCGTTGGTCAGTGCTGGCAGCGCGGTCCCCACGGGTAATGCCGGAGTCGGCGGCGGGTTGCAGGCCTTTGGCTACAAGGGCGGCATCGGTACGGCCTCGCGCCAGGTTGGCGAATACGCGCTGGGCGTGCTGGCTGCGGTCAATGGAGGGCGCGAGTTGCGTTGGGCTGGACGGGTCCTGCCAGTGGGCGAGCGGACTGAGGGGCCGCAGACCTTTGCCGCGGTTGTGGCTACGGACGCGCCCCTGATCCCGCGTCAGCTAGAGAGGTTGGCTGGTCGCGCCGCGCTGGGGTTGGCGCGGACGGGCTTGTGGAACCCATACACGCGCGAGGGCCTCGTCCTCGCCTTTTCCACCACGGGCTTGGCCCAACAGGCGGCCGCATCGGTGAGGATGGTGGGCGCAGAAAAGCTCTATTCGCTCTTTGCCGCTGGAGCTGCGGCCGCCGAGGCTGCGGTCGTCAATGCCCTCTTGGCCGCCGAGACCGTCGGGGAGATCAAGGCCATGCCGCAAACTGGCTGGCTGGAAGAGGGGGACGGTTGAGCCGCAGCTTGCTCGATGATCAGGACGCGCTCAGCACCTTCCGCGCTCGGCTCTTGGCTTGGTATCGCCAGAACAAGCGGCAGACGAGTTGGCGCGACAGCGGCAATCCCTATCACGTCTGGATATCCGAGGTCATGTTGCAACAGACCCGGGTGGATCAGATGGCCCCTTATTTCGAGCGTTTTATCCGCGCATTTCCCACGCTTCAAGCGCTGGCCGCTGCTTCCGAGGATCAAGTGCTCAAGGTCTGGGAGGGCTTGGGCTACTATGCGCGGGCGCGCAACATGCACAAGGCGGCCAAGCGCATGGCCTTTGATTTGGGAGGCCGCATACCGGATACGTACCAAGAGCTGATCAAGCTGCCTGGGGTTGGCCAATACACGGCCGCGGCCGTCAGCAGCATTGCCTTTGACCGCGATCACCCGGTGCTCGACGGCAATGTGACCCGCGTGTTGTGTCGCTTGTTGCTGATTGAGGAAGAGCCGGCCCGCGCCCGAGTCAAGGCGCAGCTCATCGCCGCTGGAGAGAGCCTGCTGGCCCGGGGTGAGGCCGGCGACTTCAATCAGGCGATGATGGAGTTAGGGTCGCGGGTCTGCACGCCGCAAAGCCCTCCTTGCCCGACGTGTCCGGTCGGCGACTGGTGCCGGGCCAAGGCCGAGCTGGACGATCCAGCCTCCCTGCCGCGTAAGGCCCCTAGGAAACAGAGGCCGCATTATCACGTGGCGGCTGGCCTGATTCGCAAAGGCGACGAGTTGTTAATTGCCCAGCGACCGGCCGAGGGGATGCTCGGTGGCCTGTGGGAGTTTCCCGGGGGCAAGCAGGAGCCCGGCGAATCCCTGCCCGAATGCTTGGTGCGCGAGATCCGCGAGGAATTGGGCGTTGAGATCGAGGTGGGTGCGCGTCTGACGAGCGTGGATCACGCCTATTCGCATTTTAGTATCACCTTACACGCGTTTGCCGCCCGCTATGTGTGCGGCACCCCCGAGGCGCTGGGTTGCGCTGCTTGGCGCTGGATTAGGCCGGAGGCTTTGGACGACTTCGCCTTGCCGCGGGCCGATCGCCTAATCGTGGAGTTCATGCGCGAGCACACTCAGCAGATGGAGCTGTTTGGTGAAAGCAAGTGAGTTGCTGGCCGAAGGCCGCCGCGCCCCTAAGCTGGTCTTGCGCGGGCTGTGCATGGGCGCGGCCGATGTGATTCCCGGGGTTTCTGGGGGGACCATCGCCTTGGTCACGGGCATTTACGACGAGCTGGTCGGGACTATTGCCGCGATTGATCGACGGGTCGTGAGTGCCTTGGTGCGGGGGCACTGGATCGAGGTACTGCACCGCGTCAATGCTCCCTTTCTGGTGCCGCTGTTGTGCGGCGTGGGCTTGGCTATTGCCTCGCTGGCCAAGTTCATAACTTGGCTGCTGGCAACGCACCCCCAGCCCGTGTGGGGCTTTTTCACCGGGTTGATCTTGGCCAGTGCGCTCGTGATTGCTCGGCAGGTCGCCGGATGGGAGACGGCGCAGTGGGGGCTGACAGCTCTCGGCGCAGTGGTTGGTTATGCCGTCACCACGTTGGTGCCGGTAGAGACCGGGGTTGAGGGCTACAAGTTCGCGCTGGCCGGCATGGTGGCCATCTGCGCGATGATCCTGCCGGGAATTAGCGGCTCGTTCCTGTTAGTGGTCATGGGCAAATACCAGCAGGTCTTGACCGCGGTACACGAGTTCGATTGGGCGATCTTGGCCCTCTTCGGCGTTGGAGCGGTCATTGGTCTGCTGGGCTTCTCGCGGCTGCTCAAGCACCTGCTGACCCGCTTTCGCGCCGGCACCATGGCCTTTTTGGTGGGGTTGATGTTGGGTTCCCTGCGCAAGGTGTGGCCGTTCCGCAACGCGCTGGAGGATGGGCGCTACGAATGCGCGTGGCCGCAGGAATTCAACGGCGAGGCTTGGCTGAGCTTGGGGCTGATTGCGGCGGGCGTTGTGCTGGTCTTGGCGTTGGAGCGGCTGGGCAGAAGGCGGTGAAATTCTTGTGTCTAGTCATCAATTATCGCCGGATGAATGGCGGACGACATGGGCATCATTGGGAAGGTCGTTTCCGTTCATGTGCCCATCAGCGATGTGAGGTCGAAAGCATCAATCTGTCTTTTTACCCCAGCAAGCGTGTCGCCTCTGCTGTTTTCTAGCGAGAGGTCGTCCCAAGCTCAATTTGGCGAATGATCAGTATCGGTGTGCTTGGGAGCGGGGCCTATCTGAGGGCCGGTCTCGTCATCGCGGAGGGCGTTGCGAGCGTCGTGGAAGCGGCGGATGCGCCGCACGAAAATGAAGATCAGACCCGCCAGTGCTACATAGAGCAAATACTGATAAATCGGCTCGGTCCAACCTAGCACCACGGGCCAGAGGCTGACGATGCAGAGCAAGATGAAAATATCTTCGATTAGCTTGTGCCTTTTTTCCCGTGGCTCTTCTGGTTCAGGCGTCATCGGATAGGGCCTTGTAAATGGCGTAGTTTCTGAGGACTAGCTTGACGTAGAGGCGGGTCTCCTTGAAGGGGATGCGCTCGACGAAGGCGTCCGGGTCCTCGAAGGGAAAGGTCTTGAGCCATCGGCGGGCGTTGTGCGGACCGGCGTTGTACGCGGCCAAGCTCAGTTCAAAGCCCAAGTCCGCGCCCGCATCGGTCGTGAATTGGCGCATTTGGTTGCTGAGAAAGTAACTGCCGAAGCGGATGGAGACGGCCGGGTCGAAGAGTGCGTCCAACTCAAAGGGTTTCACCTTCAACCTCCGTGCGAGATTGAGGCCGGTGTGGGGCATGATTTGCATCAGGCCTCTAGCACCCGCCCGCGATACCGCTTTTTCGTTAAACGTGCTCTCTTGGCGAATTACCGATAGGACCAGATAGGGGTCGATTTGGGCCTCGGCCGCGGCTGCCGCAATCTCCTCCCAGTAGTAGGTCGGGTAGATGCGCGACAATTCCCCCGGGTCTTGCCCGTCGAACAGCCGCATCGACAGCCGCATGGCTTGGTCGCGATAGCCGAGGGCCTCGTAGTAGTCGCGGATGGCCTTTAGCGCCGTCTTGTGGCCCTTGTAGTCGCGGACGGCTTGCTTCATCTCGGCTATCGACCAGTCCCTCAGTCCCAATTGGTTCAGCAAACCAGCGCGCTCGAGGTGTGCCCTGTGCGTCAGCAGGGGGACTTCTTGGCGGAGGCTGTCGGCGGATCGTCCTTTGAGCTTAACCTGTTCTTTATGGCCCAATTCGACGGCGCGGGTTGAGTAGTAAGAGCGGGGAAATCCGGCGGCAGCGCGGCGGTAGAACGCGGTGGCCTCTTTTGTCTGGCCCAGCCGATCTGCGATTTTTCCAGCCCAGTACAGGGATTGGTCGATGATGTGGGGCTGGTGCGCTTGCTGACTGGCGCGCTCAAAAGCGGCGAGGGCTTCTGAGTATTGCTCTTGGCAGTAGAGCGCAAAGCCGACGCTCCAACGCGCTTCATCGCCGTAATCGGTTTGCGGGTAGTTCTCAGCTAGGCGGCCATAGAGCGTTGCGGCGCGGGCGAATTTGCTTTTGCGCTCGGCGGCTTTGGCGGCTTGCCACAGGGCATCGTCGGCCAAGTCGTGCTGGGGGTAGCGCTTGGCAAAGCTCGCATAGGCTGCAATGGCCTTGTCTTCGCGGTTTCTGCGGACCGAGAGACTAGCGATGTGATACAGGGCCGCTGGGCTGCCGTAGCGCTCGTGAGCGGTGCGAAAAACCTGATCGGCCTTGGTGTAGTGCCCCGCAGACTGGTAGGCCCGGCCGAGTAGGTAGTGAGCTTGGGCAATGCGCTGGTCGCCGCTGTGTTCGCGGATGAAGTTCCGAAAGCTCTTGATCGCTTGGTTGTACCGCTTGTGGCTGTAATAGATGCGGGCCTTGGCATAAGCCGTGCGGGCGTCGAGCTTCTTGGGCAAGTGCGACAGGCTATTGCGGGCGTGCTTAGAACTAGGGTGATTTTCCAAAAGCTCTAAACGCCACTTTTGCGCCCGCGCAGGATCGTGCTTTTGGCTGGTGGTTGCGAGCAAGTAGAGGACCCGCGCAGGATCAGTGCCCTTCGAGAGTTGCTCCTTGTACAGGGCAAGGGCTTTGGCCGGTTGGCCGGTGGTCCGGTAGAGGGAGGCCAAGCGCAGGCGGGCTGGGTTGAGGAGGATCGGATTGGCCGGGGTTGCCAGAAAGTTTTCGTACTCGGCGATGGCGTCGTTCGTCTGGCCCATGTCCTCTAAGGAGCGGGCTATCCAGAAGCGGCGGTAGTCGTCTAAGGCCGGTAGGTCGAGCTCGCGCAAGCGATTATAGGCGCGAGTTGGCTTTTTGAGCATGCGCTCGCAAAACGCCCGCTGGAACTCGAGGTGCGCTTGGTCGGCCAGCTCGTGATGTTGGCTCGTGTCTGGCGCAGTGAGTTGGGGATAGGCTAGGTCGCAGCGGTCCTCGGCGATTAGTACGCCAATTGGGCTAGGCGGCTCGGGCGTGGGGGCCTTGGGGGGAGGTACGGGGGCCTCGGGGGAAGGTGCGGGGGATTCCGAAAAATAGAAATAGACTGCTGGCAGTAGGACCAGTAGGCTCAAGAATAGTGTTGTCCAAGCCCATTTGGCTTTGTCAGTCATTAGTCTTATGTAAGGTTTGAGGTGGGTAGTTATTCGAGCGCGTTAGCCACGCATCCTTCCTTTAAAAATACAATAGTATCGCAGGGGGCCAAGTGGAAAATCGAACAGGGCCAAGGAGGGCCATGTAAAATGAAGAAACGCGATTATACGAGTTTGTTGCACCGCCTGCAGGCGGTGGGGCCAGCACAGCTAGTGGCTGAACGCGGTGGGTATCCAATTTACGCCCTAGAGCTAGGGAGCGGTACTGAGGCGCGAATCCTGCTGACGGCCGGGTTGCACGGGGACGAGCCGGCTGGGCCAGAAGCTGCGCTGCGCTTTGCCGAGGGGCTGAGTCTACGCCTCGCCCAGCGTTGTCAGTTCCTGATCTTGCCCTGTCTCAATCCGCACGGCTATGTCCACAATACCCGCGAGAACGAATCCGGCTTGGATTGCAATCGGGAGTTTGGCGGTGCTGCGGTCCCGCTCGTGGCGCAGGTCAAGGCGTTTCTAAGCGGTCGGCGCTTTGATTGCGCGTTGGACTTGCACGAGGACTGGGAAGCGGCGGGGTTTTACTGCTATGAGGCCAAACGCGACGAACAGTGGCTCGGGCCAGCCATTGTCGAGCAAGTGCGCGCGGTGATGCCCATTGACGGCGAGGCCGGCGAAAACGACAAAGTGCTTTCTGAAGGCGTCTTCCTCATCGACCCAGAATGGGGCGAAGCCGGGTTGGCGCCCTACTTGTATGCACACCACACCGAACATGCGCTGATCAGCGAGACGCCCAGCGAATGGCCACTAGCGGTGCGAGCGGAGGCGCATCTTAGGGCTCTGGAGGTCGTGCTTCAGCGGCGTTTGGGCGCGTAGAGGTGTGCGCTCTGGCCGTAGTGGCTTTCGGCCGCTTCCATGAGGGTCTCGGAGAGCGTGGGATGGGGGTGGATCGAATGCTGGACATCCGCTGCGAGCGCGGCCATTTCCACGGCTAGGACGCCCTCGGCGATCAGTTCACCTGCGCCGCTGCCGGCAATGCCCACGCCTAGGATTCGGTCGGTCTGGGGATCGATGAGCAGCTTGGTGAGGCCGTCATTTGCGCCTTGGGTCGCGGCGCGGCCGGAAGCCGACCAAGGAAAGCGCGTGACCGCGACCGAGCGGCCCTGCTGTTTGGCCTCTTCCTCGGTGAGTCCGCACCAAGCGATTTCCGGGTCGGTATAGACGACGTTTGGGATGGCGTGGGGCGCGAAGACCTGTTTTTCGTGGCCAGCTGCGACTTCGGCGGCTAGGCTTCCTTGATGAGCGGCCGTGTGGGCGAGGGCCGCACCTATGAGGTCGCCAATGGCGAAAATCGACGGCTCAGCCGTGCGTAGCTGGTCATCGACTTGGACATAGCCGCGCTCGTCGAGGCCGACGGCGGTGTGTTCCAAACCCAAGTCTCGGCTATTGGGAACCCGGCCCACGGCGAGCAGGATTTTGGCGTAGGTCTTGGAAAAGCACTGGCCGTCGCTGTTCTGCAATTGTACCTCTAAGCCATCGTCGCTCTCGGCGAGCGCAGTCACTTGGGTGCTGAGCATGATCTCGTAGAAGTGCTCGGCGGCCTTGTTGTGCAGCGGTTTGACCAAGTCGCGGTCGGCCGGGGGGATCAGCCCGGGAAGCATTTCGACGACCGAAACTTGGGTCCCCAGGGCTGAGTACACCTGCCCTAGTTCCATGCCGATGATGCCGCCGCCGACGACGAGCATGGAGGCGGGTATATCGGAGAGTGCGACAGCGGCGGTCGAATCCATGACGCGGTCGTTTGGCTGGTCGAAGAGCGCCGGCACGGCTGGGCGCGACCCAGTGGCGAGGATGGTGTGCTCAAACTGCAAGGTGCCTTGACTGCCGTCGGCTTTGTCGATTTGCAGCGTGTGGGAGTCGACAAAGCGGGCGCGTCCCTGCACGTAGGTCAGCTTGCGCGCCCTGACGAGTTGACCCAAGCCCTGAGTCATCTTGGCGACGACCTCATCCTTCCAACTGCGCAACTTGTCGAGGTCGATCTCGGGCGCGGCGAATTGGATGCCCCAATGCTCGGCTTCCTTGGCTTCGTAGAGCAGCTTGGAAATGTGCAGGAGAGCCTTGGAGGGGATGCAGCCTCGGTAGAGGCAAACGCCGCCGGGATGGGCTTCTGGGTCGATTAATGCGACATCCAACCCCGAGTCCGCAGCCTTAAAGGCAGCGACGTAGCCGCCCGGGCCACCGCCGATGACCGCTAGCTGGGCCTTGTCCATAGCTGCCTCAGCCTTCCAAGAGCGCGATAAAGGGATCTTCCAATGCTGTGCAGACCCAGCGGAGGAAGCGCGCGCCATCGGCCCCGTCGATCAGGCGGTGATCGTAGGACAGCGACAGGGGGAGGTGGGTGCGCGGCTCAAGCTGGCCGTCGATATACGTGGGTTCGACTTGCGAGCGCGCCACGCCGAGGATGGCCACTTCGGGCGGATTGACGATGGGCGTGAAGGCCGTGCCGCCCATGGTGCCGACATTGCTGATGGTCATGGAGCCGCCCTGCATGTCGGCCGGCCCGATCTTGCGCTCGCGCGTCTTTTGCGCCAGTTCGCTCAGCTCTACCGCTAGATCGATGATGTTCTTTTGATCCACGTCGCGCACCACCGGCACGAGCAGGCCGTGAGGGGTATCGACGGCAATGCCGATGTGGAAGTAGCGTTTGTACACGACTTCCCGCTGGGCCACGTCGATGCTGGCGTTAAACTGCGGGAAGACCTTGAGGGCGATGCCGAGTACTTTGATGAGGATCGCGGTTGGCGTCAGCTTGCCGCCGGCTGCCTCGGCTTTCTTGCCGTATGCTGCGCGCCACTTTTCCAAGCTGGTGATGTCGGCTTTATCGAACTGGGTGACCTGCGGGATGGTGGCCCAAGCCTGCGCAAGGCGCTCGGCGGTTATCTCGCGCACTTTGGTCATGGGCTGGCGCTCGACAGCACCCCACTGGCTGAAGTCGGGCAGCGAGGCGGCTGCGGCTGGGGTAGCCGCTCGCGTTGCGTGCAGCTTTTTTGAGTGCGCCTTGACGTCGTCGATTGAGATCCTGCCGCCCGGCCCCGTGCCTTGGACCTGCGCGATATCGACACCGATCTCGCGGGCTAGGCGGCGGGTCGATGGCGCGGCTGGGACGGGGCCGTCTGGAGAAGTAGGCGTAGGCGCGGGAGGATCTTCTTCGACAACCGGGGCGATCGCTTGTTCTTGTGGGGGCGGGGTAGAGGCCGGTTCCGCTGTCGCCGGTTCAGGCGCGGGGGATGTCTCCTCGACAGTTAGAGCCTCGGCTGCGGCCGCCTCGACTTCGAGGATGGGCTGTCCGACAGCGATAGTGTCGCCTTGTTGGACGAGAATTTCGGTAACGGTGCCGTCTATGGAGGAGGGCACCTCAATGACGGCCTTATCGGTTTCAAGCTCGATGACGGTCTGGTCTTCGGCGAGGTGGTCGCCGACGGCGACGAGGATGCGGATTACATCGCCACTTTCGATGTTTTCTCCCAAGTCGGGCAAAGCAAATTGTAAGGGCATGGGGTGCTCTAAACTCACAGGTAAATGGGATTGGGTCTTGCTGGATCGATCTTTAGGTCTTGCATGGCTTGGACGACTACGTCGCATTCGATCTGCCCCTCGCGCGCCAGCGCGCTCAAGGCACCTAGGGCGATAAAGCGATAATCAACCTCAAAGTGATCGCGCAGGGCCTCGCGGGTTTCGCTACGGCCGAAGCCATCGGTGCCGAGGGAGACGGGCGGGTTGGGAAACCAGCGGGCAATGGATTCCGGGAGGGCCTTGACGTAATCCGAGGCCATGATGTATACGCCGCGCTCCTTGGCGAGGCATTGTTCGATGTAGCTGAGACGGGGCTTTTCGCCGGGGTGCATACGGTTCCAACGCTCGGCGTCGAGGGCGTCGCGGTGCAGGGCCTTGTAGCTAGTGATGCTCCAGACATCCGCGCTGACTCGGTATTTTTCTTCGAGGAGGGCCTGAGCTTTGAGGGCGCTATTGATGATCGCGCCGCTGCCGAAGAGGTGGGCCTTGAGACGGGTGCGTTTCTTGGCCGAGGGCTTGAACTTGTACAGGCCCTTGAGAATGCCTTCTTCGACGCCGTCGGGCATCTCCGGCATGGGATAGATGTCGTTTTCGACCGTCAGGTAGTAGAACACGTCCTCCTGCTCGACATACATGCGGCGGATACCCTCGCGGATGATGACGGCGATTTCGTAGCCGAAGGCCGGATCGTAGGCTTCGAGATTGGGTACGGGATAGGCCAAGAGGTGGCTGTGCCCGTCCTCGTGTTGCAGCCCCTCGCCGTTGAGCGTGGTGCGCCCGGCCGTGCCGCCGACCATGAAGCCCTTGACCCGCATGTCGCCGGCTAGCCAAACCAAATCGCCGATCCGCTGCATCCCGAACATTGAGTAGTAGATGAAGAAGGGGATGGTGTTGATGCCGTGGGTAGCATAGGCCGAGCCGGCCGCGATAAAGGAGGACATAGAGCCGGCCTCGGTGATGCCCTCTTCGAGTATCTGGCCGTCTTTGGCCTCTTTGTAGTAGGTGATGACGTCTTTGTCAACCGGCTCGTATAGCTGGCCTAGGCTCGAATAGATTCCGAACTGGCGGAAGAGCGGCTCCATGCCGAAGGTGCGCGATTCGTCGGGGACGATAGGGACGACTAATTTGCCGATTTGCTTGTCTTGCATGAGTTTGCGCATGACCGCGACAAAGGCCATGGTCGTGGCAAACGCGCGCTTGACCGAGCTCTTTTTGAATTCGTCCCACAGCGTTTCCGGCGGCATGGTCAGTGGCGGGGCCGTGATCTGCCGCTGGGGTACGTAACCGCCGAGGCTTTCTCGCCGCTGACGGATGTACTGGATTTCTGGGCTGTCGTCTGGGGGGCGGTAAAACGGCGTCTCCGCGACCTCGTCGTCCGAGATGGGGATGCCGAAGCGGGTGCGGAAAAGGCGGATCTCGTCCTCGTTGAGCTTTTTTTGCTGATGGGTGATGTTCTTGCCCTCGCCGGCTTCGCCCATGCCGTAGCCCTTGATGGTCTTGGCGAGGATGACGGTGGGTGCGCTTTTGTCGGCGATGGCTTGCTGGTAGGCGGCATAGACCTTTTCTGGATCGTGGCCGCCGCGCCGCATTTTCTGGAGTTGTTCGTCCGAGTAGGCCTCGACCATGGCAGCTAGTTTTGGGTCGGTGCCGAAGAAGTCGTGGCGGATGTAGCTGCCGTCGGAGACCGAGTATTTCTGGTACTGGCCATCGACGACCTCGTTCATGCGCTGGGCCAAGCTGCCGTCGGTGTCCTGTTCCAAGAGCGGATCCCAGTCGTCGCCCCAGATCACCTTGATGACGTTCCAGCCAGCGCCGCGGAAGACCGCTTCGAGTTCTTGTATTATCTTGCCATTGCCGCGCACCGGGCCGTCGAGGCGCTGTAGGTTGCAGTTGACGACCCAGATGAGGTTGTTGAGCTGTTCGCGTGCAGCAAGGGTGAGCGCCCCCAAGCTCTCAGGCTCGTCGCACTCGCCATCGCCTAAAAAGGCCCACACTTTGCTGTCGTCAACGGGCTTGAGGCCTCGGTTTTCGAGATAGCGGTTGAAGCGCGCCTGATAGATCGAAAGGATTGGCCCTAGGCCCATAGACACGGTTGGGAACTGCCAAAAGTCCGGCATCAGCCAAGGATGCGGATAGGAGGCGAGACCACCGCCTTCTTGCAACTCGCGGCGGAAGTTTTCGAGCTGGTGTTCGTTGAGACGCCCTTCGAGAAAGGCGCGGGCGTACATGCCGGGAGCAGCGTGCCCTTGAAAGTATATTTGGTCGCCGGAATGGCCGTTGCTGGGGGCGCGGAAAAAGTGGTTGTAGCCGACCTCGTAGAGGGTGGCTGAAGAGGCGTAGGTCGAGATGTGGCCGCCGAGGTTGGAGTGGTCGCGATTGGCGCGCACGACCATGGCCATGGCGTTCCAGCGCACGATGCTTTTGATCCGCCGCTCGATCTCGCGGCTACCCGGATAGGGGGGTTGCTGATCGCGGGAAATGGTGTTGATGTAGGGCGTATTGACGCTGAAAGGCGTGCCGACGCCGGCTTCTGCGGCGTGGGCTTGGAGCTGTTGCAGGAGCTTGAGGACCTGCGCAGGCGCCCTATGGGCTAACACGTAATCGAGGGATTCGAGCCACTCGCTTATTTCGGCTTGTATTTCTTGGGCGTTGCTCATGGCTGAAACAATTCCTTTGCGTAGTTGTCAATCCGCTCCTCTTGCAGTAGCAAGGGGAGGCCGCCGCGGAGGGAGTACTGACAATCCTAAGCCACCCGTTTCAAGTCGAAAAAGATAACAAGCACGTGTTTTCTTGGCAAAAAACCGTTTTGTTACAATCAGTTATATTATAATACTGCCATACTGCCACTCGTACGCACTGATTGGCGCAGAAAGAGAGGCTCTCAGTGCATAGACATAGAACCGCCTATATTTGTTTGCTAGCGTCGCTGCTGCTGCATCTCACCGCGCTTTACCTAGGAGATCACCTGTGGCGCGACGAATTGGACGCAGAGGCCTTTCGCGTGCGCCTCGCCCGCATCCCGCCGCAGTTTAAGCCCCGCCGCCTGACTCCCCTGCCTCGCTTGGACGTAGAGGCGTTGAAAGTGGAGATGGAGTATCTGCGGGCCGACCAGCCGCCCGTGGCTGTCCGCGACCCCAATCTAGAAAGCGAGACGACTCCGCCCGAGATAGATACACCGATGGCCCCTTTGGCGTTGGGCGAGACGGCCATCGGTGCGAAGGAAGATGAACCAATTTTGGAGCGCGAAAAGATGATCTCGCCTTCGTCGTTGGGTTTGGCCGATAGCATGGGCGTTGCCTCGATGGATCTGTTGCGGATAGAGGACATGGCACGGGCCAACAAAGATCACGCCGCCATCATCCCCAGTCGGGCGACTCGGCGCGACTTGTCTGGCTACGTGAACTTTACCCAGTTACGAGTCTATGGGGCTGGTTCGGGTCGGGGGGTGCTGGACGCCCTGAGCCGCTACGTGCGCGACCATACCCACTTACTGGCGCAGGTGAGGGACAAGACCTACGAGTACTTCCTGTCGGAGCAACTGCTCAAGGATCCCATCCACTTCTTCTTTGAAGACTCCTTGTCTGCGTACGACGAGAATGTCCTGACCAAGTTCAGCCCGGAGGAAAAGGCGCTTTTGGGCCGCTATCTGCGCGGGGGAGGGTTCCTGTTTATCGAGGGTACCAGCCGCCGGACCAACCTCTATTTGCGCGAAATGAAGGACCAGATGCGCGAAATTTTGGGGCCTGAGGCGCGCTTGGCACCCATTCCGACCTCACATCCGATATATCACTCCTTTTACGAGTTCGGCGGCGGCTTTCCCGGAGAGGACAAATCGCGCATTGAGGACGCCGGAGACAATCCCTCTTGGTCTTATCCAGTCAACAATCGCTATGAGACTTTGGCCTTGCAGGAAGCACAAGCGGCCACCGGCTCCGGGCCCAGTGCTGTGGGTGAAGGGTTGCCACCGCCAGAAGGACTGTGGGGAGTCGAGTTGGACGGCGAATTGGTGGCTGTGCTGAGCGACTTATGGTTGGGGAATTATTGGCAGGCCAGCTTCAACACAGAAGGAGAAAGCACGCAGCCGACGACCTACGCACTGATGGCGGGGACCAATATCTTGGTCTATGCGCTGACGCGCAAAAGCGGCATCACACCCCAATTGCCACCGCCGGCTTGGATGCCGGGCCAAAGGCCCGTGGCCATGGTGCAAGAGGCTCCGCTGGCCATCACCACCGCCGCCGCCGACGAGTTGCTATTCGACGATCTAGACGCTTGGTTGGCCTTGGTGTTGGCCCCCATCGGCAACGAGATCACAGAGGATATCACCGTGCGCTTGGACGGCCGCTACTCGCTCGAATTGCTCAAGCGCGGCTATCAGGGATTGCTTTTCCACAATCTGCCGTCTGGTCGGCACTGGGTCGAGTTGAGCTATGGCGGGCAGACCCAACAGGTGGAGGTCGATCTGAGGGGGGGCAAGGTCACCACCCTGACGTTCGCGCTCAATCGCTTTGCCTTTGTGGCTCGGCTGCGGGTGCAGGAACAGGAGGAGCGGGCGGATTGGCAGCGCTGGTCTGCGGCCTTTGCCGACTTGGAGGTCGAGGAGATTTACTTGGCCGCAGACCGCGAGTGGTTGGAAGGTGGAGACGCTCCCTGAACTCTACTTGTAGCGCTTCATCTGGCCGCTTTTCAGCCGGCCCCAGTACTCTTGCAGGCACGCCTTGATCTGCGGGCTGAGGATGATGCCGCCGATGATGTTGGGAAAGGCCATGCTCAAAATGAGCATATCGGTAAAGTTGAGTACGTTCCTAAGCGTGATAATTGAGCCTAGGAAGACGAAGCCGACGAAGATGATCCGGTAGATGAGGACGACGCGGTTGCCAAAGAGGTACTCCCACGCCCGCTCCCCATAGTACGACCACGATATCATGGTCGAGTACGCAAAGAGCATGACGCCAATGGCGAGGACGTAGCGGGCACCAGGCAGGAATGAATCAAAGGCCGCAGCGGTCATTTTGGCCCCCACGATACTATCGCTTGATTGGAACTGGGGGTCGGTATACACCCCGGTGATCATGCAGACCAAAGCGGTCATCAAGCATATCACGATCGTGTCTATGAACGGGCCGATCATGGCGACCATACCCTCGCGGGCCGGCTCGTTGGTGCGGGCCGCAGCGTGGGCAAAGGCCGCAGAGCCAAGGCCGGCCTCATTGGAGAAGGCTGCTCGCCTGACGCCCATGATAAGGACGCCCAAAAAGCCTCCGTACATAGCTTGCGGCGAGAATGCTTCGCGGAAAATAGTCGCGATCATGGCGGGCACTTGGGTGATGTTCGACAGGATGATGAGAAGCGAGAAGGCCACGTAGAGCAAGCACATGAAGGGCACGATCCGCGAGGTGACGCGGCCGATCCGTTTGATGCCGCCGATGATGACCAAGGAAACCAGCAAGGCGAAGAGGATGCCGAAGGCCCAGTTGTAGTCTCCTACAGCCGGGGATACGGTGGAGAGGATCTCGATCGTCTGGTTGACTTGGAACATGTTGCCGCCGCCGAGGGCGCCACCGATGGCAAAAATGGCGAACAAAATGGCGAAGACGCGGCCCAACGACTTGAGTCCTTTGCTAGCAAGCCCGTTCTCTAGGTAGTACATCGGCCCGCCGGCGATGCGGCCGTCGGGGTGAATTTTGCGGTACATGACGGCTAGGGTACAGGAAGCGAGCTTGGATGACATGCCGAACAAGGCGGTCAGGAGCATCCAGAAGACCGCACCCGGCCCGCCCAAGCTGACAGCAATGGCGACGCCGGCGATGTTACCGAGGCCGATGGTAGCCGACAGGGCGCTGGTGAGGGCTTGGAAATGGGAAATTTCGCCCGGATCGTTGGGGTCGTCGTAGCGGCCGCGGATGACATCGATGGAGTGGCGGAACCCGCGCAGGGAGATCCAGCCGAAATAGAACGAATAGTAGATACCGCCTAGGACGAGCACCCAGATGATGAGGGGAATTTTTGTGCCTAGGTCGGCGAAGAGAACGCCTCCCATCAGAGACACGGTATCGGCGAAAAGACCGTCTATTGTTTGAATCCAGTTTTGTTCGGCATCTTGGGCTAGAGTGGGGGCGGTGGTCAACAAAATCAGAGCGGCAGCGTAGAGTAAGCGCATGGGAAATTTTCCTCTCGAAGGATTAGCGATCCTATCCGTTATCGCTGAGCAATGGGTCTAGTTGAGCGCGTTTTTCCGGGGCCATGTGCGCTGTGTTTTCGGCCGTTGGGAAGCGGCCTTCGGCGACTTCTCGGCAGTACGTTTTGAACATTTCGAGCCAATCTTGGCGCGTTTGGCCGTAGGCTTTGGTCAGGATTAGGGCTTCTTTGTTGAGGCCGACGAGGTCGTGGACAATAAGCACTTGGCCGTCGCAATAGCGGCCAGCGCCGATGCCGATGACCGGAATTTTGAGCCGCTCGGCGACGGCTTGGGCGGCCTCTTCAGTAACCATCTCCAAAACCAAGGAGAACACGCCGGCGTCCTCCAAATGCAGGGCCTGCTCGACGAGGGCTTTGGCCCCCTTTGGCCCCTTGCCGTGAAACTTGGGGACCGTGCCGCGCCGGTCGCTGAACAGGTAGAATTCGCGGGCTTGGGACTGCGGGGTAAATCCGAGGTGGCCGACGACCGGAATGCCGGCGTCAACGATGGCTTTTAGCTGGGGCAAGACCGGCAGGCCGCCCTCTAATTTGACGCCTTCGGCCCCGCCCTCTTGCACCAAGCACCCGGCGTTTTTGACCGCGGTCTCGACCGACGGCTGAAAGGACATGAAGGGTAGATCGGCGAGGAGAAAGGCCCGGCGCACTGCCCGGCGCACCGCCCGCAGGTGATGTAGGATGTCGTCCATGGTCACCTGTTGCGGGCCGCGATAGCCCAAGACGTTGGTGCCCACAGAGTCGCCGACCAAGATCACGTCGAGGCCGGCTTCGTCTTGCAGCGCGGCCGTGGGGTAGTCGTAGGCCGTCAACATGCAGATCTTCTGGCCCCGCTCCTTTTTGGACTGGAGCGAAGAAATGGTAATTTTATTGGTCGTCGCCATGGCAGCCAAGGAGCAAGTTTACAGGCGATAGTATAGAGCGGCGGACCTTGTGCGGCAAGTCTATAGGCAGCTTGCCTAGGCGGACCATTTGGCACAGCTTCACCCTTATGCAGGCGAAATTCGATTTTATTCACGCCGAATTGGCGCGGCGACAACAAGCCGGGCAGATGCGGTCGTTGCGAACTTGGGAGCCGTGCGGCGGTGTGCGCGTTCGCGCCCATGGCCGCGAGTTGGTCAATTTTAGTTCCAACGACTATCTCGGCTTGGCGTCGCACCCGCTGTTGCAGGCGCGGGCCATTGAGTGCGCCGAGCGCTACGGGGCCGGTGCCACGGCCGCGCGCTTGATTTGTGGCTCTCAGCCGGGCTTTGCACAGGTGGAGCAGACCTTGGCCAAACTCAAGCAGACCGAGCGGGCGCTGGTGCTCAATTCTGGATATCAGGCCAACGTTTCGCTGCTGCCGACGCTGGTCGACCGGCGCGCGCTCATCCTGCTCGACCGGCTCTGCCACAATAGCTTGGTGCAAGGAGCGGTCTTGGGGCGCTGTCGGACGCGGCGCTACCACCACGGCGACTTGGAGCACCTGCGCACCCTGCTGGCAGAAAGCGCGGGAGCGGCGCACTCGCGCCGGGTGATTGTCACCGAATCGGTGTTTAGCATGGACGGCGACGTCAGCGACATCGACGCGCTCGTCGAGTTGGCTGGGGAATTCGACGCGCTGCTGGTCATCGACGAAGCGCACGCCACGGGCGTTTTGGGCGAGCGGGGAATGGGGCTGACGTGCGGCAAGGACGTGGACGTATGCGTTGGCACGTTTGGCAAGGCGCTTGGGTCTTTTGGGGCGTACGTGGCTTGCGGCGAGAAGCTGTGGGAGTACTTGGTCAACTGCTGCCCGGGGTTTATCTACACGACCGCGCTGCCACCCGCTGTCTTGGGCGCGGTGGATGCAGCGCTAGAGTTGGTGCCGCAGATGGATGCAGCGCGCCGAACATTGCTCGCCCATGCCGACTATTTGCGCGACGCGCTCAGGGCGCAAGGCTGGGACACGGGCGCGGCGACCGCGCAGATCGTGCCGCTGATGGTGGGTGCGGAGGGCGAGGCGCTGGCTCTGAATGTCTATCTAGAAGAAAACGGCGTCCTAGCGGTAGCCGTTCGTCCTCCGACGGTCGAGCCGGGCCGGGCGAGGATTCGCTTGGCGCTCAGTGTTCTGCACCAGCGGAGCGACCTCGATATGCTAATTGAATTGCTACAGAGGTGGCGCAATGGCCGTCGTTGACGTGGTGGCCCAACACGGGTGGGGCTTTGGCGCTTGGTGCTGGGATCGCTGGCGGGATGTCTTACCTGCTAACTTTGCGCTGCACTGCCCGGACCGAGGGTACTTTGGCTCAGCCGTGGCGGTTGCGGCCCAGCCGCGCATCGTTTTGGCGCACTCCCTCGGCTTGCACCTGTTGTTGCCGCAGATGGGTGCGGCGGAGTTGATCGTGGTCATCAGCGGCTTTGGCAGCTTTCACTCGTCGTGTGCCCGCCAAGCCCGGCGCTCGCGCCGCACAGTGGAGCAGATGCTGGCGCGCTTGGAGCGCGAGCCAGCGGCCTTGTTGGCCGATTTTTACGCCCGTTGTGGCGCACCAGCAGATAGGCACTGGACTGGGGCTATTGATGCCGACGGTTTGCGCCGCGATTTGCAACTGTTGCAGGAGAGCGTGCTTGAACTAGCCGCGATACCGGCTGCAGCACAGGTGCTCATTTTGCACGGCAGTCGCGACCGCGTGGTGCCTGTGGAGCGGGCCGAGGAGTTGCGCGAGCTACTGCCCAACAGCGCACTTGAGATCGTCGCGGAGGCGGGTCACGCGCTGCCCCTGACGCATCCCTGTGCGTGTTGGGAACGAGTTGAACGGGCTTGGCGCGGGATACATCCTGTATGACGGAAGCGAGTTTCAAAGCGCGCGTCGTGGAGAATTTCTCTCGCAGCGCCTCGACGTACGACTGCCACGCCGAGGAGCAGCGCGCTGGGGCTGCTACTTTGGCCAAATGTGCTGCCGAGTGCGCCGAAGATCTAGTGGAAGGCCCAGTGCTCGAAATTGGATGCGGCACGGGATTTTTGAGCGCACCCCTGGCCGCGCTCTTCCCCGGGCGTCGCTTGGAGTTGACCGACCTTGCGCCAACCATGGTCGCGTATTGTCGGCAAAAAATGGCCGCCGAGGCCGCCCATCCAGACATCTGCTACCGAGTCTTGGATGGGGAGCAGCTAGGAAGCGAGGGACGCTACGCCTTGATCTGCGCCAGCTTTGTGGTCCACTGGTTTGCCGATTTGCGAGCTGGGCTGCATCAGCTATTGGCCGCGCTCAAACCCGGCGGGCGATTGCTCTGCTCCTATCCGGGGGCAGGTTCATACGCCGAATGGCACCGCCAATGTGTGCGCCAAGGCGTCCCCTGTAGTGCCAATGACTTGCCCGACTTAGCCTCTGTCGCCCGCGCATTCGCGGCCGAGCCGGTCGCAGTGCGCCAATGGCAGCAAGTGATCGTGCTGCGCTTTCCAACCGCGTGCGCCTTTTTGCGCCACCTCAAGCGCACGGGTGCCCACACGCCGATGCGGCTGAGTGCCCTTGATCCAGCGCAATTGCGCCAGCTCTTGCGCGGCTGGGATAGCGACTGCCCCAACGGCGTGGAGATCACGTGCGTTATTCATTATTTATCCGTAGAGAAAACGAGGGGCTGTGGCGGCTGAACTGCCCACGCGCTTGTTCGTCACCGGCACGGATACGGGCGTTGGCAAGTCCTATGTCGCGGCTTTGCTGGCCGTGGGGTTGGAGGCCGCCTATTGGAAGCCCGTGCAAAGCGGAGCCGATGCGGACGCCGATTGGGTACGGCGCGTCACTGGCCTACCAGCCGAGCGCGTTCTGCCGGAGACTTATCGCTTGCACGCTCCTCTGTCGCCGCACGAGGCGGCCCGGCGCGAGGGCGTGCGGATCGATATGAGTTGCTTTGCACTGCCCAAGCAGAAGCGCTTGATCGTCGAAGGGGCTGGCGGGGTTATGGTGCCGCTCGACGACCGGCACCTGATGGTCGATTTGATGGTCGATCTGGGACTGCCGGTGCTGGTAGTAGCGCGTAGCGAATTGGGCACCATCAATCATACGCTATTGACTCTAGACCAATTGCGCCGCCGAGGTTGCCCGCTCTTGGGCGTGGTGGTCAACGGTCCTTCCAATCCAGCCAACTGCCAAGCTATCGCGCACTACGGAGAGGTACCTGTGCTGGCTGCAATTGACCGTCGGATGGAGCTGTCTCCCGCCAAGGTCCGGGCGCTTTTTGTTCGCTATTTTGGTCGCCATGACTGAGCGTACTTCCCACGTGTGGTCGCCTTTCACCCAGATGAAGGCGGCGCTGCCGGTGCAGCAAGTGCGGACTGGTCGCGGGGCCGTGCTAGAGTTGGAGGATGGTCGGCAGCTCCTCGACTGCATTTCGAGCTGGTGGGTGACCTTGCACGGCCACGGTCAGCCCGAAATCGCCGCCGCGGTGGCCGAGCAGGCCAAAGAGTTGGAACAGGTAATAGCGGCTGGATTTACCCATCGCCCGGCCGAAGAGTTGGCCCGGCGGCTGGTGGATGCCTTGCCGGCGCCACTAAAGTGGGTCTTCTACTCGGACGATGGCTCGACGGCCGTGGAGGTCGCGCTCAAGCTGGCCTATCAGTTTTGGCGCAACCAAGGCGAGCGAGATCGCAGGCGCTTTCTGCGTTTTGAGGGTGCCTATCACGGCGACACACTTGGGGCGATGTCGGTGGGGGAACGCTCGCTTTTTACGCGCCCTTTTGCCGACTTGCTCTTTCCGACGGACGCCGTGCCCTTTCCGGCCACTTGGGAAGGCGATGGGGAGGTAGAGGCTAAAGAAGCGCAGGCACTTGTGCGGTTGGAGGAGCTGTTGGCATACCGGCCTAGCCAGTACGCGGCCATGATACTCGAGCCGCTGGTGCAGGGTGCTGGGGGTATGCGGATGTGCCGCCCGCATTTTCTCGCGGCCGTGCAGGCGCTTTTGCGCCAACGCGACGTGTTGGCCATCTACGACGAGGTGCTGACCGGATTTGGCCGCACCGGGGTGCTCTTTGCCTGTGAGAAAGCCGCGACCCAACCGGACATCATCTGCTTGGCCAAGGGGCTGACCGGCGGCTTTCTGCCTATGGCAGCCACCGTTTGCAGCGAGCGGGTTTTCTCAGCCTTCTATAGCGACGACCCTGCTAAAACCTTCTATCACGGGCATTCCTATACGGCCAATCCCTTGGGGTGCGCGGCTGCGCTGGCCTCGCTGGATCTGCTCGCTAGCGAGCCTTTCCGCCGCCTAGCAGCTTGGCAGCGCGAGGAAGGGGTGCGCCTGCGCGGCCACCAGCGGCTCAAGCGGGTGCGGGTGTGCGGTACGATTGTGGCGGCGGACGTGATTGTCGAAGGTGAGGAAGGGGTGGGACCGCTGCTGAAGGAGCGATTTTTGGCGCGGGGATTCCTGCTGCGGCCCCTAGGCAACAGCGTGTACGTGCTGCCGCCCTACTGCATTGAGCGGCAGCAGTTAGCTTCGATCTACGACTGCTTCTGCGAGCTGCTCGACGCGCTCTGAAGCCCCCTGCGGCGGCCGCGCTTCTAGGTCGAGCAAGTCGAAGAGGGCTTGGTCGGCGTCGGTGCCAGGGTGGGGAGTAGTCAACAGGCGGTCGCCCGAGAAGATGGAATTAGCTCCGGCCAAAAAGCACAGAGCTTGTTCGGCTGTCGAGAGCTGATCGCGGCCGGCCGAGAGGCGCACCATAGCCGAGGGAAAGAGGATGCGAGCGCAGGCGATCATGCGGACGAGCTCCCATGCGGTCACCGTTTCGCGGCCGCCCAGCGGCGTACCGGCGATGGGTACTAGGGAGTTGACCGGTATGGATTCCGGCGGCGTTGGTAGCTGCAAGAGCGCGCAGAGCAGGTCGATGCGGTCTTCGTCGCTTTCGCCCATGCCCAAGATGCCGCCGCAGCAGACCGATAGCCCGGCGCGACCGACGTGGCCTAGGGTTTTGAGGCGGTCGCGATAGGTGCGGGTGGAGACGATTTCGGGGTAGTAGTTTTCCCCGGTGTCCAAGTTGTGGTTGTACGCGTGGAGTCCAGCTTCTCGCAACTGGCGGGCTTGGTTGGCGGTGAGCATGCCCAACGTGCAGCAGACTTCCATGCCGGTGGCAGCGACCGTGCGCACCATGTCCAACACGCGGTCGAATTCCGCGCCATCGCGGACTTGGCGCCAGGCCGCGCCCATGCAGAAGCGCGTGCTTCCGGCGGCTGCGGCGCGCTCGGCGGCTGCGCGGACGGCGTCTAGCGACAGCAGGTCTTGGCGTTCGAGGCCCGTATCAAAGTGGGCCGACTGAGAGCAATAGCTGCAATTTTCAGGACAGCCGCCGGTCTTGATCGACAGCAGGGTGCAGACTTGTACTTGCCGCGGATCGTGGTGTTTGCGATGAACGGTGGCGGCGCGGTACACGAGGTCGAGTATGGGACTTTTGTAGAGGGCGACGATTTCCTCGCGCGTTGTGGGCGTATTCAGGCTCATAAATCCTCTGATCAGTTTGGTGGATGAGCGTCTAAAATCCGAGGTTTCACCCAGTTTGGCAAGTTCGGTAGGAGCGCATCTGTCGCGCAAATGGCTTGCTCCATCGCGCTTCTTGGCTTTTATTTTTAGGCTGTTTGCGGAGGGAAACGGGCTGGAAGGCGCGCCCGCGCTTTGAATATCTGGCCGATTATGAGACATAAAGACTCTTTAACGACGAATTAATATCCTGTTTTTTTGACGGATGGGACTGGCTGGCTTAAACCGGCCAGTTTAGTGATATTTAACTTTTGAAAGGGGATTGCGCGGCACTCATAATGGCCAGTAGCAAAATTGTAATAAAAAAAGGATTAGACCTGCCCATTGCTGGTGCGCCGGAGCAAGTGATCGAAGACGGCCCAGCGATTGGGCAGGTGGCCGTCTTGGGACCGGACGCTATCGACCTGCGGCCGACGATGGCCGTAAACGAGGGCGATTCGGTTAAAAAAGGGCAGTTGCTCTTCGAAAACAAGAGTCTCCCGGGCGTGCGCTATACGTCGCCGGCGAGCGGCAAAGTGATCGGTGTCCACCGCGGGACCAAACGCGCTTTGCTATCGGTCGTCATTGAGGTCGCAGGAGACGAGGAAGAGCGCTTTGAGCAGTACGCGCGCACGGCACCCGATCAGCTAAGCCGCGAGCAGGTGCGCAAAACCTTGGTGGCGTCTGGCCTTTGGACCACGCTGCGCACGCGGCCCTACAGCAAAGTGCCCGTGCCCGACAGCGCGCCGCACTCGATTTTCGTCACCGCGATGGACACCAATCCCCTCGCGGCCGATCCCCAAGTCGTGCTCCGCGAGTACGAAGACGACTTTGCTCGGGGTTTGACCATACTGGGTAAGCTCACCGATGGGCCGGTCTATGTGTGCACGGCACCCGATGCGAGCATCGCGGCCAACGGTGCCCAAGTCGTCGAATTTGCCGGCCCGCATCCCGCGGGATTGCCCGGCACCCACATCCACTTTCTCGATCCGGTCGGCGCAGCCAAAACGGTCTGGTACATTGGCTACCAAGACGTGGTGGCCTGCGGTAAGCTCTTTGCCACCGGCTCGTTGTGGACCGAGCGCATCGTGGCCTTGGGCGGTCCCCAAGTGGAACAGCCGCGCTTGGTGCGCACCCGCCAAGGGGCCTGCCTGAGCGAGCTGACGGCGGGCCAGCTCAAGCCGGGCGAGAATCGGATCATTGCCGGGTCGGTGCTAGCGGGTCGGGTAGCGTCCGGCCCCTTGGACTTTCTCGGCCGCTACCACGCGCAGGTTTCGGTGCTCGCCGAGGGCCGCGAGCGCGAGTTCTTAGGGTGGCAGAAACCGGGCGTCGATAAGTTTTCCATCAAGAATGTCTTTGCCTCCAAGCTGCTGCCCAACCGACTTTTCGATTTTACTACTTCGATCGAGGGCAGCGACCGGGCCATGGTGCCAATCGGCTCGTACGAGCAGGTGATGCCGCTGGACATCCTCGCGACTTTTCTCCTTCGCGCCATTATCGTCGAGGATACGGACCGCGCCCAAGCTCTCGGCTGTCTGGAGCTAGACGAGGAAGACTTAGGGCTTTGTACTTTTGCGTGTCCCGGCAAGTACGAATATGGCCCCATGCTGCGACGAAATTTGGACAGAATTGAAAGAGAAGGATAGACGCATTCAATGAAGGTGTTGCGAGATCTGCTCGACCAAGCCGAGCCTCTCTTCCACAAGGGAGGACGGCTGGAAAAATTCTACGCTCTATACGAGGCAGCCGATACATTTTTATATACGCCCGGTCGCGTCACTGAGGGGCCGACGCACGTGCGCGACAGCATTGACCTCAAGCGCACCATGATTACGGTCGTCGTCGCGCTCTTGCCCTGCATCTTCATGGCCATGTGGAACACTGGCTATCAGGCCAATCTGGCCATGCAGCAGATGGGGGCCGCCACGACGGGCGAATGGCGCGGGATCATCATCGACATCCTCGGCATCGGCTACAATCCCCATAACCCGTTGGCCAATGTATTCCACGGCTTCCTCTATTTCTTTCCGGTCTTTTTGGTGTGCAATATGGTGGGCGGCTTGTGGGAGGGGCTTTTCGCGATGGTTCGCAAGCACGAGATCAACGAGGGCTTCTTGGTCACGGGCATGCTCTTTCCCTTGACCCTACCGCCGACGATTCCACTGTGGCAGGTGGCCATTGGCATTAGTTTCGGTGTAGTACTGGGCAAAGAGGTCTTCGGCGGCACCGGTAAAAATTTCCTCAATCCAGCGCTGACCGGGCGGGCTTTTCTCTATTTTGCGTATCCCGTCGAGATCACCGGCGATGCGGTTTGGGTCGCGGTCGACGGCTTTACGTCCGCTACCCCGCTAGGGGCTGCTGCGGCCGATGGCATGGCGGCCTTTACCAGCTCGGTGACTTGGACGCAGGCTTTCTTGGGCACGATCCCCGGGTCCATGGGCGAAACATCGACTCTAGCTTGTCTGATCGGCGCAGCCATCCTCATCGCGACTAGGGTCGGCTCTTGGCAAATTATCGTCAGCATGACGGCGGCCACGGTCGTCTGCGCCGAGTTGCTGTACGCGATTGGCAGCAATACCAACCCGATGTTCGAGATGAACGCGGCTTGGCATTTGGTGCTGGGCGGATATGCCTTTGGCTGCGTTTATATGGCGACGGACCCAGTGTCGGCCTCCATGACCCCGGCCGGCCGTTGGGCGTACGGGGCACTCATAGGCTTTATGACCGTGCTGATTCGCGTGGTCAATCCGGCCTTCCCCGAGGGCGTAATGCTGGCCATTCTCTTTGGCAATGTCTTCGCGCCCGCAATCGATCACGTGGTAATACAAGCCAACATTAAGCGCAGGCTGGCCCGCACTGCTGTCAGCTCTTAGGAGAGATAGACAAAGTGGCTAGAGATTCAGTAGGTAGAACATTCGGCGTGGCACTCGGCGTTTGCCTCGTCTGCTCGGTGCTGGTATCGGCGGCGGCGGTGTCGCTGCGGCCGACCCAAGCAATCAACAAGACGCTCGACAAGAAGCGCAATATTCTGATGGCCGCGGGCCTGCTAAAATCCGGCGAGGTCGCCAGTGGCGAGCGCATTGAGGAGTTGTACCAAAGTATAAATACCCGCGTCGTCGATCTGGCGACCGGAGAATACGTCGATGGCGTGGACCCGATTGAGTACGACCAGCGGCGGGCGGCCAAGGATCCGGCGCGGAGCGAGTTGGTTCCGGCCGATGTGGACATCGCCAACGTCAAGCGCCGCGCGCTCCATGCCTCGGTGTACTTGGTCTCGCAAAAGGGCAAGATCAAAAAGGTCATCCTGCCCGTTCACGGCTTAGGGCTATGGTCCACGCTCTATGGATTTGTGGCCCTCGATTCTAGGGACCTCAATACCATTCGCGGGCTGGTGTACTACGAGCACGCCGAGACTCCGGGTTTGGGAGGTGAGGTTGACAACCCGAGCTGGAAGGCACTCTGGGACGGCAAAAAGGCCTTCGACGAAAGCGGTGCTGTGCGCATCGAGGTGATCAGGGGCAAGGTCGTCTTGGGGCGGCCCGAAACCCAGTATCAGGTCGATGGGCTGTCGGGTGCCACCATTACCTCGCGCGGCGTCCGGGACATGCTGCGCTACTGGCTGGGTGCGGAAGCTTTTGGGCCGTATCTGGCCAAGCTCAAAGAACGAGGAGTTAGTTAAATGGCTGACAAACCAAGAGACGTCCTCTTCAGGCCGCTCTTTGACTACAATCCCATTGCCTTGCTGAGCCTTGGTATATGCTCGGCACTGGCGGTGACGACCAAGTTGGAGACCACCGTTACCATGTGCTTGGCGGTCATTTTCGTACTCTGTTGTTCCAACATGGCCGTCAGCTTGATTCGCAACTTCATCCCGGCCAATATCCGCATTATCGTGCAGATGACGATCATCGCCTCGCTGGTGATTATCGTTGATCAATTCCTGCGCGCCTATGCCTTTGATATCAGCAAACAGCTCTCGGTCTTCGTCGGCCTGATTATCACCAACTGCATTATCATGGGGCGGGCCGAGGCTTTCGCCTCGCAGAACGGTCTTGGGCTGAGCTTTCTCGACGGCTTGGGCAATGCCTTGGGCTACAGCGTCATTCTGCTGGTCGTCGGCATATTGCGCGAGCTATTCGGATCGGGTTCGCTCTTTGGAGTACCAATGTTCGCCTTGGCAGCCGAGGGAGGTTGGTACGCGCCCAACGGCCTGATGCTCTTGCCGCCGAGCGCGTTTTTCATCATTGGCTTGTTTATATGGGCGCTCAGGACTTGGAAGCCCGAGCAGGTCGGGAAGGAGTAACCGAACATGGTCGAAGCCTATCTGAGCATATTTATGAAGTCCGTGTTCGTCGAGAACATGGCGCTGGCCTTCTTTTTGGGGATGTGTACTTTTCTGGCCGTCTCCAAGGAGGTGCAGACGGCGTTCGGGCTTGGGATCGCCGTAATCGTGGTGCAGACGGTTACCGTTCCAGCCAACAACCTAATCTACCAGTACCTGCTCAAGGAAGATGCTCTGGCGTGGGCGGGCTTGAGTGGGGTAGATCTGACCTTTGTGGGGCTGATTAGCTACATCGGCATCATCGCCGCCATGGTGCAGATCCTCGAGATGTTTCTCGACAAGTTCGTGCCGGCCCTCTACAATGCGCTGGGCATTTTCTTGCCCTTGATTACCGTCAATTGCGCGATTTTGGGCGGTTCGTTGTTCATGGTCGAGCGCGACTATAACTTCGGCGAGAGCGCGATCTTTGGCTTTGGCTCGGGCTTCGGCTGGGCACTGGCCATCGTCGCGCTGGCGGGCATCCGCGAGAAGATGAAGTACAGCGATGTGCCTCCCGGGCTACGCGGCCTCGGGATCACCTTCATTACGGTGGGCCTGATGTCTTTGGCCTTTATGTCCTTTTCCGGTATTCAGCTCTAAAAGGGAAAAGCGTCTTATGACTGAAGTTATTTCCGGCGTCGGCATGTTCACCGGCGTAGTATTGGCTTTGGTAGCTATCATCTTGGTGGCCCGTTCCAAGCTGGTGCCTAGCGGCAACGTGCGAATCCTCATCAACGACGACGAAAGCAAGGCCCTCTCCGTTCCAGCAGGAGGCAAGCTGCTCAACGTGCTGGCCGACAACAAGGTCTTCGTGTCTTCGGCCTGCGGCGGCGGTGGTACCTGCGCCCAGTGCAAGGTCAACATCTACGAGGGTGGTGGCGATATTTTGCAGACCGAGACCAGCCACATTACCAAGCGCGAGGCGCGCGAGGGCGTGCGGCTTTCCTGCCAAGTCAACGTCAAGCAGGACATGAAGATCGAAGTGCCGCCCGAAGTGTTCTCGGTCAAAAAGTGGGAATGCGAAGTCGTCTCCAACGACAATGTGGCTACCTTTATCAAGGAATTTGTCGTCAAGCTCCCCGAGGGCGAAACGCTCGATTTCCAGCCCGGCGGTTTTATCCAGATCGAAGTGCCGCCCTTCGAGTGCGACTTCAAGGATTTTGAGGGGATTGACGAGCGCTTCCACCCCGATTGGGATCGCTTCAACGTCTGGGATTTCAAACTCGTCAATACCGAGCCCGTCTTCCGCGCCTATTCAATGGCCAATCATCCGGCCGAGGGCGACATCATCATGCTCAACATCCGCATCGCCACCCCGCCGCCCGACCGCGAAAAGGGTGGCTGGGCAGACATGCCGCCGGGCATCGCCTCTTCTTACGTGTTCAGCCGCAAGCCGGGCGACAAGGTGACCGTCTCGGGTCCTTTCGGCGAATTTTTCATTCAGGAGACCGACCGCGAAATGGTCTATATCGGCGGTGGCGCGGGCATGGCGCCTTTGCGCTCGCATCTATACCACCTCTTCCACACGCTCAAGACCGGGCGCAAGGTGTCCTATTGGTACGGGGCGCGCAATCCCAACGAGGTCTTCTACGAGGACCACTTCCGCAAGATCGAAGAGGCGTTTCCCAACTTCACCTTCCACATTGCCATGTCCGAGCCGCGGCCAGAGGACCATTGGGACGGTTATGTAGGCTTTATTCACCAGGTGGTGTACGACCATTATCTCAAGGATCACCCCGCCCCTGAAGACGTCGAATATTACCTGTGCGGCCCGCCGCTGATGCTCCAATCCGCGCTCGGGATGCTCGATGATCTAGGCATTGAAGAGGAAATGATCCGCTTCGACGAGTTTTAAGTCGGGAGGAATACAAGATGACTGCGAGCATGCTTATCGCCACTTTCGCTGTTTTTGGGCTAATCATGGCCGCCATGGCTGTCGGCGTGATCTTCAGCAATCGCCGCCTCCAAGGCTCGTGCGGCGGGCTGGGCACTATGCGCGATGCGTTGGGCGAGCCTATGTGCGAGTGCGGTCAGGCTCCCGGTTCGTGCGGGGATGCCGAGTCGAAGACGAACTGAGCACTATCGGCAGCTTTGATATAGCGGCGGACGGTGGTCCGCCGTTTTTATTTGCTCGTAGAAAATATGGTTGCCCAAAAAAAGACTAGGGCGTATGCCGATATTGGCCCTTACGTCAGTCTGGGGATTCAATTCGCGGCGACGATCCTGATCTTTGTGTTTCTTGGCTGGTGGCTCGACGGCAAATTTGCAACTACGCCGCTCTTTCTCGTGTTGGGGACCCTGCTCGGCGCGGGGGGTGGGTTTTACAAACTCTATCGGACGCTGATGGACTTAGATGAGCGGCGCAAGCGGGAGGACGGACCGTGAATTGGGACAGCATCGCCGCTGGATTGGTGGTCGCCGGAGTCAACGGTGCGCTCGCGCTGGCGGCGATTCGCTGGGGATGGGGCAAGGGCATGCAAACCTTTATGATCGCCTTTTTCGGGGGGATGATCGCGAGGTTGATCGCGGTGGCTGTCCTGTCGGTAGTGGTGCTCAGATGGGCTGAGATCCATGCCGAAAGTTACTTCGTCGCGCTAGTGGCTGCGTACTTGCTTTTTCTCGCGGTTGAAATTTTTTACGTACTCAAGTTACAAGGCCGTTCAAAGCGCTAGAAGTGCCCGTGAGGTGTTGACAGGAATTTACGGTCTAATTAATTTAATCGGTTGGTTACTGCGACAGATTCCCTCCTATTTTTGGATATTTCACAAGGCAGTACATGGCTGGCGAAACGCAGGCGGCAGATGCCGCAAATGCGCAAGTGGACATCATAGGGCACATTTTAGATAGTTCCTATATCGAATTGCCCTTTGTCAATTTTCATCACCCGCTCGCAGACAAAGTTTTTCTTCCTTCGCTAGAGCTTTTCGGCATCGATCTCTCCATCACCCGGCACGTAGTGATTATGTGGGTGGCGAGTATCCTGCTCATAGTGCTCATGCTCAGGGCCTTCCGCAAGCCGCGCACCGTGCCTTCGGGTCTGGCCAACTTCTTTGAAGCTATTGTCCTCTTCCTGCGCGACGAAGTCGTATTGCCCATCATGGGCGAGGACGGCAAAAAGTATCTGCCTTTTTTGCTGACG
Organism: Candidatus Latescibacterota bacterium; assembly: GCA_965200315.1. GTDB lineage: Bacteria > Latescibacterota > UBA2968 > UBA8231 > UBA8231. The sequence goes on along the minus strand of OZ241362.1, from coordinate 4,073,705 downwards.
CTCTTCTTTTTTATCCTGTTTTGCAACCTGCTAGGGCTAGTTCCCTACAGTGCTACAGCCACTGGTAACATCAGCGTCACGGCCGGTCTGGCTCTATGCTCTTTTTTAGTCATGCTAGGAGCCGGCATCGCCAACAACGGATTATTCGGCTACTTCAAGAGCCTGATCCCTTCTGGGGTGCCGCCGGTGCTGCTCATCATTCTGATTCCCGTAGAATTGATAGGTTTACTGGTCAAGCCCTTCGCTTTATGCGTGCGTCTTTTCGCCAATATGACCGGCGGCCACGTGGCGATTCTAGTTTTCTTAGGCTTGATCTCCATTCTGCAAAGTGAGTGGATCGCCATTGGCTCTGTGCCCTTTGCCGTGGCGATTTACATGCTCGAAATTTTCGTGGGATTCGTCCAAGCTTTTGTCTTTACCCTGCTATCGACGGTCTTTATTAGCATGGCTGCTCATCCAGACCATTAGCAGGGGTTCACACCGTTCACAAGAGGGAGTATTTGGCTATGGAATTTGCGTACATGGGTGCCGGAATTGGCATGGGTCTTTGCGCCGTTGGCGCAGGTTTGGGCATCGGCCTTTTGGCCGGTAAAGCATTGGAGGGCGTCGCCCGCCAGCCCGAAGCCGTAGGCGATATCCGCACCAATATGATCCTGACGGCCGCTTTGGTCGAGGGCGTGGCCCTGATCGGCGAGGTGTTTTGCCTCCTGATCGTGCTAACCAAATAGTACAAGCGCCATGTTACTTGATCCCCATGCGGGGCTCATAATATGGACGATCATCACCTTCTTGGTGGTGCTGTTCGTCCTCAAAAAATTCGCTTGGCCCCAGCTTTTGGCGGCTCTCGACGAGCGAGAGAAACGCATCAGCGACGCGCTCGCCGCGGCCGATCAGGCGCGCCAAGAGGCCGAAGAGCTTCTGAGTCAGCACCAGCAGAAGCTCGCCGCGGCCGATGAAGAGGCGCGGCAGGTCGTCGCCGAGGCCCGCGAGGCTGGGGCAAACGTGCGGCAGACAATCGTCTCCCAAGCGCGGGAAGAGGCCGAGCGGATGCTCGACCAAGCGCGGACCAGTATCGAAAGCGAGAAGCGCGCTGCCATTGCCGAGCTGCGCCGCGAGACGGCCAATCTCGCGGTTCAAGCCGCTGGTGCGCTGATCGACGCCAATTTGGACGATGAGAAGAACCGCGGCCTCGTCGACGACTTTATAGCCAGAATTCCCGAATCCAATTGAACGCCATCGCGCGAGTAGGACAATGAACGCACCCGAAGTAGTGCGACGCTACGCGGCTACGCTGCTGGAGGCCGCCGATGAAACGGGCGCGACCGCAGCGGTGCAGCGCGACGTCGAGCGGCTTTTGGAGACCGTGCGCCAATCCGGCGAGTTGGCCGAGTTTTTGGTCAATCCTCTAGCCGACAGCCAAGCGCAAGCCAATGTCCTGCGGGAGCTCTTCAGCGGCAAGGTCGAGGTGCTGACCCTGAATTTTCTCCGGCTCATGGCTGTCAGGGGCCGCGCTTCTATTATCGGAGCGGCACTCGAAAATTTTCTCGATCAGGCCGCCGAGCGCGAGGGCATAATCAGTGCTGAGGTGCGCTCGGCCGTGGCGTTGAGTGAGGAGCAGTGCCAGCGCCTGCGGGAGCGCTTAGGACACCGCAGCGGCCGCACAGTGCGCTTGGATGTCCAAGTCGATGCCAGTTTGCGGGGCGGCGCGATCGTTCGCGTCGGCGACACCGTATTCGACGGCAGCGTGAATACCTATCTAGAGCGCCTACAAGCGCGTCTGGCCGGTTAGGCACAGGAGGATCTATGGCCACCGAAACGATGGTTCAGCCCGATGAGATTTCCCAAATTCTCAAGCAACAGCTACTGGGCTTTGAAAAAGAAATAGACGTATTCGAGGCAGGTACCGTGCTTTATGTCGGCGATGGCACGGCCCGCGTCCACGGTCTGAGCAATGTGCGGGCCACCGAATTGGTGGAATTCCCCCACGGCATTATGGGCATGGCCCTCAACCTCGAAGAAGACAACGTCGGCTGTGTGCTCTTCGGCGAGGACACCCTGATCAACGAAGGCGACCAAGTAAAGCGCACCGACCGCATCGTCGAAGTGCCAGTGGGCGAGGCCCTCCTAGGCCGGGTCGTCAATCCCTTGGGCATGCCCATTGACGGCAAGGGCGACATCCAAGCTGACGAGAGTGTGCCGGTCGAGCGCAAAGCTCCGGGCGTCATCGACCGCCAGCCGGTTAGCGAGGCCCTGCAGACGGGCATTAAAATCATCGACTCGACCGTTCCCATTGGTCGCGGTCAGCGCGAGTTGATCATCGGCGACCGCCAGACTGGCAAGACGGCCATTGCCGTTGACACCATCATCAATCAGCGCGACCAAGACGTCAAGTGCATCTACGTGGCCATCGGCCAGAAGGCCTCAACCGTGGCCAAATTGGTGGCCGAACTGGAGGCCAATGGTGCCATGGAATACACTATCGTGGTCTCGGCCACGGCATCCGATCCGGCACCTTTGCAGTTTTTGGCACCCTATGCCGGTGCTTCGATGGGCGAGTACTTCCGCGACAATGGTCAGCACGCCCTGATCATCTACGACGATCTGTCCAAACAGGCTTGGGCCTACCGCGAGATGTCGCTGATCTTGCGCCGCCCCCCGGGCCGCGAAGCCTATCCGGGCGACGTGTTCTACTTGCACTCGCGCCTATTGGAGCGCGCCGCCAAGATGAGCGATGAGAAGGGCGGCGGATCGCTGACTGCCCTGCCGATTATCGAGATTCTCGAAGGCGACGTATCCACTTTTATACCCACCAACGTCATCTCGATTACCGATGGCCAGATCCTGCTCAAACCCGAGTTGTTCTACTCGGGGAACAGGCCGGCCATGGACGTGGGAGCCTCGGTGTCGCGCGTGGGCAGCGATGCCCAGACCAAGGCGGTGAAAGCAGTGGCCAAGACCATCAAGGGCGATATTTCGCGCTACAACGAAGTCAAGGCGTTTGCTCAGTTCGGCACTTCGGGCTTGGACCAATCCACGCGCAATCTGCTCAATCGCGGCGAGAAGCTGATGGAAATCCTCAAGCAGGATCAGTACTCTCCGCAGTCGCTGGCCGAACTAACGGTCTCGCTGTCGATCATCGACCACGTACTCGATCTGCCCACGACCGACATAGGCCGCTTTGAGGCCGAGTTGCTGGCCTACATGCGGGATCGCCAGTCCGAGCTTATGAGGGAGATCTACGAGAGTCGCGATTTGAGTGACGAAACTAGGGAAAAGCTCGACGCGGCGATCGAAGAATTCAAGGGTGGCTTCCGTCCCTCTGCGGGAGCTGACTAAGCGGTGGCTACCCTTCGCGAACTCAGGACGCGCGTCGCCAGCATCACCAATATCCAGCGCGTCACCAACGCCATGCAGATGGTGGCAGCGGCCAAGATGCGCCGCGCTCAGGCAGCAATTGTAGCCGCTCGGCCGTATGCTCAGCGACTGGACCAAGTACTGAAAGCGCTGCACCAGAGCGTCGATGCCTACGAGCAACCGCTCTTTGCGGTTCGCCCAGTCCAGCGCGTTGTGATGGTGGTCATAACCTCTGATCGCGGCCTCTGCGGTGCCTTTAACACCAACCTGTGCCGCCGGGTCCAGGACGAGTTGGACGAGTATGTGGACGCCCAACCTGAGTTGATCACCATTGGGAACAAGGGCTGGGACTTCTTCAGCCATCGCGGCTACTCAATCTCCTGCCATCACGCCGATGTGTTCAACCGGCTCGAGTTAGTTCGCGCCGCGGATATAGCTCAGGATCTAACGAGTCGCTTTGTCTCTGGCCAGACCGACCGGGTGTTGCTCTGCTATAGCGAATACTCCTCTGTTACTTCCCAAGTCCCCACCGTCCGCCAGCTCCTGCCCATCGCGCCCGAAGAGGAAGCAGGTGAAAGTGCTAAGTACGCCTTCGAGCCATCGCCCGAGGTTCTGTTAAGCACTTTGGTTGAGCGTCAGATCAACTTCCAGGTATGGCGCGCTCTGCTGGAGTCGAATGTGGGCTTTTTCGCCGCCCAGATGATGGCGATGGACAACGCCACTAAGAACGCCAGAGACATGATCGAGGATCTGACCCGCGAAATGAACAAGGAGCGGCAGGCCTCGATAACCCTCGAATTGATGGACATTATCGGCGGTGCCGAGGCTGTGGCTCAATAGTGCTTGTTTACTACGCGAGGTAAAAATGAAAGAAGGAACGATCAAAGAAATTATCGGTGTCGTCATTGATGTCGATTTCGCCGGGCAGGAACTGCCGCCCATCTACAACGCCCTAGAGGTGGTCGCAGGAGACCGCCCAAGCCACGAGCGCCTAGTCCTCGAAGTACAGCAGCACTTGGGCGAGCACTCGGTGCGCTGTGTAGCGATGGATTCTACCGACGGCCTGCGGCGCGGTGCGCGGGTAGTTGATAGCGGCGGTCCGATCCAAGTTCCAGTGGGTGAGGAAGTGCTCGGCCGCCTCTTCAACGTCATCGGCGAGCCAATCGACGGCAAGGGTGCACTCAGCGGAGACGTGTCCCGGATGCCCTTGCACCGTCAAGCCCCGGCCCACGAAGACCAAGTCACCGCAGACGAAATGCTGGAGACCGGCTTAAAGGTCCTCGATTTGATCTGCCCGTTTGCCCGCGGCGGCAAACTGGGACTTTTCGGGGGTGCTGGGGTCGGCAAGACGGTCATTCTCACGGAGTTGATCAACAATGTAGCCTCCGGGCACGGCGGTTATTCGGTTTTCGCTGGCGTAGGCGAGCGTACACGCGAGGGCAATGACTTGCTGGGCGAATTGGAAGAGTCGGGCGTCATTGACAAGACGGCCATGGTCTTTGGGCAGATGAACGAGCCGCCCGGTGCGCGCCAGCGCATCGCCCTCACCGGACTGACCATTGCCGAACACTTCCGCGACGAGGCCGGCCAAGACGTGCTGTTCTTTGTCGATAATATCTTTCGCTTCATCCTCGCCGGTGCCGAGGTCTCGGCTCTCCTAGGCCGCATGCCCTCGGCCGTAGGGTATCAGCCGACGCTGGCGACCGAGATGGGTGCCCTGCAGGAGCGGATTACCACCACCAAGAACGGTTCGATCACGTCGGTGCAAGCCATTTACGTGCCAGCCGACGACTATACAGATCCGGGCGTGGTCTCGGCCTTCGCTCACCTCGACGGCCGCATCGTGCTGGAGCGCTCCTTGGCCGATCAAGGGCTATACCCAGCGGTTGATCCCCTCGCCTCCTCGTCGCGCCTCCTCGATCCGCGCGCCGTCGGCGAAGAGCACTATCAGGTCGCCCAGCGCGTCCAAGAGGTCTTACAGCGCTACCGGGACCTGCGCGAGATCATCGCCATTTTAGGCATTGACGAACTGTCGGACGAGGACAAGCTGATCGTGTCGAGAGCGCGCAAAATTCAGTTCTTCCTCACGCAGCCCATGCACGTGGCCGAGGCATTCACCGGCAAGCCGGGCGAATACGTCAAAATCGAAGACACGATTCGCGGCTTCAAGGGGCTGGTTGATGGAGAATACGACGATGTGCCCGAACTCGCCTTCTTCCTCGTCGGCAACATCGAACAGGCCCTCGAAGCCGCCAAAGACCTTTAATCCATGCCCGCCTTCTCCTTAGAAGTCGTCACGCCAGAGCGGGTGGCTTACTCGGGTCAGGTAGCCAGCCTGCAAGCGCCCGGTAGCGAAGGGAGTTTCGGCGTCCTCGCCGGACACGTACCGCTTTTAACCTCGTTACAGATAGGGGGGTTGCGTTTTGTCGAGGAGGATGGCAACGAGGTCCAAATGGCCATCAGCGGTGGTTTTGTCGAGGTAGGGCACGAGCAGGTTGCGGTGCTAGCTGAGACGGCTGAGCGCGTCGAGGAAATCGACGTTGAGCGGGCCGAGTCTGCGCGCCAGCGCGCTGAGGAACGCCTCACCCAAGCGCGCGCCGGACAAGAGGAGATTGACGTAGGGCGCGCTCAAGTGGCGCTATCACGCGCCCTCAATCGCCTCCGCACGAGTAGTTGATCTAGCCCCCCACGTCGCGTCCGTAGCCGTGTGAATCGGGCTCTTGGACGGCCACATCGCGCACAGGGTAGCGGGCCGACTCGAAGCGGTGGGCCCGCGCGTTGAGCAGTTGGAGCTTTAGCAGGTAGGTGTACAGGCGCATGATTACTCCTCCAGTGGGTATTCTCGCGCCTCGCCCGAGACCAGCTCAACGCGCTGCCAATCGGCCGCTCCTGCCAAGTGCCACCCCAGCACCTGCCGCTCCTCTCCCCCATTGTAAAACAGCGCTGTTCCCGGTCCACTGACCGGCGGTTGTAAAAGCGTCAAGATTTGTTCGGGTAAATGGCCTTCGGCCCACTCGACCAGCGGTACCACCGCGCCTTGTACTTCGCACGTGCCCATCAACAACGGCCCGTAGCAACCCGTCACCGCGCCCCACAGCCCCAATTGCGCCCATGCCCTGCGGCCACCGAGCAAATCGCCCCGCCCATATCGGCGTGTTCGCGCCCGCCGCGCAACACCCGCCGGGCCATGGCGAATTTGGCCGCCGCCGCTCCCAGCGCCCGCCGGGCCATGGTCCATTCGCCCGTCAATTGATACCCTAGCGTCAATGCCGCCGTGCTTGGTTCGTGCGAGAGCTGCACCGAGCCATCTTCCGCCCGATGGCCCCAGTAGATCATGTCGTTGCGTTTGCCCACCCCCGGCTCGCGACGCTTCTGCTCTTGGGGAAAGACCATCGCCCACGGTGCTTCCGACTCGGCAGGTTGTCGCGCCAGCACCGCGCACATCGCGTCGTCTAGCGAGGAATCGGCGAAGGTCCGGCGATAGTAGGAGAGCGCGGCCGCGGCCGGGTCGGCGTAGGGATCGAGCAATTGGCCGATTAGCGGCTCGACGATTCTCTTGGCCGTGCGGCGAAAGATTTCGTCGCCCTCCAGCAAAAAGAGATCGCCCAGCGCGTAGACCGCACCCGACGTCAGCAGATTTTCGATGCCAGCGAGCGGGTCGCCGGCGATGTGGTGGTTGTTGCCGGCCATCCCCCGCTCTGCGCGGGTCTGCAAATCCTCCGGCTGCAATCCACGCCCGTCCATATCCCACCACACGGGCATCCGTTCGTCCGCCGCGAGCAACCGCTCGGCCCGCTTGTGCCCATAGCGCAGCACCCAGTCGCGGTAGCGCGCCTCGCCCGTGACGCGCCAGGCAGCCAGAGCAATGTGCAAAAAGCGGAAGTGCTCGGCCAACAAAGGACTCCCGGTTGAGGACAACAATGCCGCTGTCTTCCGCTACGCCAATGGTCCAATCGTAACTCTCCATACGAGCGAGACGGAAACTCGGGCTCCCCTAGCCACCGAGATCTATGGTCACAAAGGCGCGTTGGTCCAAGTCAGGGGCGACCATCCTTCCACCAAGCTGGATTTCGGCGACCCGGCCACGCTGATGCTCTACACAAGGGAAACAGAAGCCTGGCAACCCTTGTCAGAATTTCACCGCAGCTTCGTCCCACCGGGATACAGCGCGTTCTGCAAATTCTTCGACGCCTTGGCCAACGGGGAAGAGATGCCGATCACGATGTATGACGGCAGGGAATGCGTTCAGATTCTGGCGGCGGCGGATCTGGCGAGGAAGGAACGGCGACAGGTTGAACTGTTGGAGATAACGGGCTGAGGCTGCAACTCGCCCGCATCATCTAGGTGGCCCATGCGACAAGCCCCCGAGGAGGTGATCCCCGGGGGCTTGTGTTAAACGACAAACCGCCAAAATTAGCGACGGAAAATGTGGTAGCGGCGAAGGGACTCGAACCCCCGACCTATGGATTATGATTCCACTGCTCTAACCAACTGAGCTACGCCGCCAAAAACTTGTTTAAAAGCTAGACGGTGGGGGGGGCTTTGTCAATAGGACTCAGAAAGCGAACAGATCTTTCAAGCCCAGTTCGACGAGCTCGCCCTGCTCTGCTAGAGCCTCTAGGTCCATTTTGCTCTTGTCGCCTGTGATCGAAATCAGCTTGGGGCGTCCTTGGACGTGTTGGCGGTAGAATTCGAGTACTTCGTCGAGGCCGCTGGCTTGAATTTGCTCAAAGCGCCAGGAGCGCGGGTCGCCGGTCAGCCCCTTGCGCTCCCAGCCGCGCACGGCCCCCAACACCGAGCGGAACCCGAGGCGCTCGGTGCGGTATTTGTTGAGTACTGAGAGTTGGGCGGCGGCAAAGCGCTCGGGCGAGGAGGGAATGTCGTCGAGCAGGCCGACGAAGGCCGCAACCGCTTCGGGCGTCTTGTCGGCTTGAGTGCCCATGCCGCCGACCATGTAGTTGTAGTCGGCTTTGTCGCGGCCGTTGAAGTAGAGGGCACCCACCGAGTAGGCCAAGGCCCGTGCTTCGCGGATTTCTTGGAATACGATGCCGGCCATACCGCCGTAGAAGTAGTCGTTGAACAGCTCGACGGCTGGCTCGAGTGCCTCTTGGTAGGGCACATCTACGTATTCGATCCTCACTAAGGCTTGGGCCATTTCCTTGTCGAAGAAGTAGAGCTGAGTTTTTTCGGGCTGGGTAAACTCTAGGACCTGATAGGGCGGCGGCTCGACTGGAGACTCAGGCAGCGGGTAGTGCTGGGCGAGGCTGGCTTGTAAGTCCTCAATGGTTTGCGACCCGGTGTAGCTGAGGGTCTGGCTATAGGAGAGCAAGCCGCTCAACAAGTCGAGCAACTCCTCGCGCCCTAGGGCGCGAACTTCCTCGTTGGACAACACCCGGCGGTAGTACGCCATGTCGCCTAAGCGATGGTAGCGGTAGAGTGCTTCGTGGATGGTGCGATGATCCTTGAGGGCGTCATCGCGCCGAGCGATGATGATGGACTGAAGCTCGGCGAGCGTGGCGTCGTCGGTGGTCGGGCCGTGCATCAGTTCGGACAACAAGGCGAGCGACGCGGCGAAGTTTTCGTCGAGGCCCGATATGGAAATCGTGGTCTCTTGGTCGCCGACGCTCATCCTAAAGTCGGTGCCCAGTTTGTACCACTCCTTTTTCAGGTCTTCGGAAGTAAAGCGCGGGGTGCCCGACTTGTCGAGCAGTTCGCGGGCGACGGGCAGGCGTTTTTCGGTTAGGGAGCCGATGTCGATCGCGATAGAAAAGTCGAAGAGGTCGTTGAGCGGGTTGCGGGCGTAGTAGAGATTGCTACCGCTCGCCAATTCGCGGGTGGTGAAGTCGCGCTCAGGCACGAGGTAGGCTGGCTCGACCTCGGCAAAGGGCATGGCCATGACCTCGGCGAAAAAGGCCGATTGGCGCGAGGCGTCGATGTCGATTTTGTCGATGGGCGGCTTGTCGATTTCGGGGATGTCCTGTTCGCCGTCGCGGCGGTAGCCGGCAATGTATGCACCGTTGAAGTACTTATTGGCGGCTTCGACGACGTCTTGCTTGTCGATCTCGGCCATGCGGTCGAGGGCGCGTACCGCGTGGCTCCATTCCTCAAACCCGAGATACGCCTCGCGCATGGAACTGACGCGAGAACTGTTGTTTTCCTGCCCCTGCTTTACGCTCTTCTTGAAATCGGTGACAATGGCCGGAATGATCCAGTTCTCAAATTGCCCCTCCTTAATCAGGTCGATCTGCTCCAAGAGCAGGGCCTCGACTTCTTCGAGGGTCTGGTCCTGTTTGGGAATGCCCCACAAGTACTGGGCGCCGTAGTCGTTGAGTAGATAAGGGTACGAGCCAGCTTCGCGCACCTTCTGCTGCTGATTGAGATTGAGGTTGATCAGCCCGGCCGTGGCGTTGTCGAGGATCATATCGAGGATTTGCAAGGTCTCGGCGTCCTCGTGCGACCGCTCGGCCGTGCGAAAGGCCAACAGCACGTATTCCTCGCCGGGATAATTGACCGCGACCCGTTCTGCTCCGTCGATCTCAGGCTCTTTGTACTCGGGAAATGGGGGCAGTTCCCTGCGCTGCCAGAGCGAAAATTCGCGGTCGATGAGCTGGATGGTCTCGTCAATGTCAATGTCGCCGGAGATAAAGATCGCCATGTTGTTGGGCACGTAATACATGTTGTAAAACTCGTACATGCGCTCTAGCGAGGGGTTTTTCAGGTGCTCTACGGTGCCTAGCGTGGTGATACGGTAGGGATGGACCTTGTAGAAATGCTCCTGCACGGCCTTGTAGATGACGCGGCGCTTGTTGTCGAGGGAGCGGTTTTTTTCCTCATAGACGGTTTCCAACTCGGTTTGGAAGAGGCGGAAGACCGGCTCGTGAAAGCGCTCGGCCTCGACCTTGGCCCATTGGGCCAGACGATTGGCCGGCAGTTCCACTTTATAGACGGTTTCCTCAACCCAAGTATGGGCGTTGAGGCCGCGCTCGCCCATTGCGGTGTAGAGGCGGTCGAGTTCGTTGGGAATGGCGTATTGGGCGGCGAGTTGGTTTTCGGCGTTGATCTGGGCGTAGATGGCGGCCCTTTTTTCCGGGTCGGTCTCGCCAAAGTGCTGCTCGTAGAGCACCTCAATGCGGTCGAGGTGGACCCGCTCCTTTTCGTAGTCGAGAGTGCCGATTTTCTTGCTGCCCTTGAAGAGCATGTGCTCTAGGTAATGGGCGATGCCGGTGGCGTCTTGGGGGTCGTGTTTGGAACCGGCGCGGACGGCGATTTCGGCGTAGAAGCGCGGCTCTTCTGTGTTCTGGGTTAAATAGACTGTCAGGCCGTTGTCCAACTGGTAGATGTGGGCCGCCATGGGGTCTTTGGGGTCTGGGCCGTGGAGTAGTTTGTACTCGGCGGGTAGGGCCTCGGCCAAGGCGAGAAAGAAGAGCGCGTATAGGAGGGGCATAATTGATCCTCGTTTTAAGGGGTTAGGGAGTGTATTAGGCTCACTCTATATTATTGAACGGAAAATGATGAACTGTAGCTGCACGGAAGTGCTGCGGCTCAGCCCTAGCCATGCTATAAGTTATCTCAACATGGGCGGCCTCTACAACGATTTAGGTGATGAGGCACAAGCGATCGAGAACTATGACAGCACCGTCAGGCTCTGTCCTGATTATGAGGCCGACTTCATGGATCGTAAATTCGCATAGGGAGGCCAAGGCGCGGTTGAAAGAGCTATCGAACTAGTGGATGGCAGAATTGGGGCCGCGGCGGGCATGGCGGGCATTTGGGTCAGAGTCAAAGACACGGTTGACGATAAAGAGGTTGTCAACAGGATGAAAGATAGCAATCATCCTGAAAGTGCTACCTACTTCTACTACCTCGGAGTACAATCACTATTCTTGAACGACAGGACTGTCCTCGCCCAGCGGTGTTTCGAGTGGGCAAAGCATAAAGATTATGACGATGGGGCCGACGGGACAAAGCTCGCGAAGCATCTTGAAAACCTGAATTAGCTGTGGGATGGTGGGTGTCCTATTGTCTGCTGCCTCTCCAAGGTTCTTTCGTAGCTCTCATCGGCAACGATTATGAGCATTGCCTTGGCCCGGCTCATGCCGGTATAGAGCATTTTGTTCAGAAGTTGCTGGCGAGGTAGGATGACGCTTCCTCCTATCCTAGTGTGCTCTTCAGTTACGGGGATAACCAGAATGGCCACTTCGCTTTCTAAGCCTTGGAAGTATCCGCTTCTAAAAACCGCTCTACCTTGGCGGCTGTCAACATCTTCAAGCCTGATCACTAGATTGGCACGTTTTTTTCTGTATGGCATACAACGCACTGCGGAGCCCCTACAATGCGACCTTGGAGGGACAAAATGGGCAAAATGGAAACACTACAGACGTGGGGCCGTGCCCTGTTGGACTTTGCCTATCCGCCGCACTGTGCGGTTTGCGAAGCGAACATTGAGGCCGCCGAACTGCTGTGCGAGTCGTGCTGGGCCGAGATTGTGTCGCCCTGCTCGCATCCTCAGACCAAGGACGGAGGAGGTGCGTTTGAAAAGGTCGTCTCTTTGGGGCCTTTCACCGGTGCGCTGCAACAGGCCATTTACGCGCTTAAGTTTCGCAACCAAGTGCGGCTAGGAAGGGCGTTGGGCGAGCGCATGGGGCAGTGCTTGGCCGAGCAACTCGCCCCGTTGGACTGCTTGTTGCCCGTGCCTTTGCACCCGGCTCGGCTGCGGGAGCGCGGGTTCAATCAGAGCGCGGAAATAGCCGCTGGGTTGGGGGCCGTGCTCGGGGTGCCGGTGTGCTCCCGGATCGTGCGGCGGCAGAAAAACACGCGGCAACAGGCCCTGTTGTCGGCAGAAGAACGCCGCGCCAATCTCGCCGGGGCGTTTGCCTTAGGCGCCGCGCCGCCTGCAGATGCTCGAATCGGGATCGTAAATGACGTGTGGACGACTGGGGAGACCATGACCGCCTGTGCCCAAGCCGTGGGGGGCGACCGCCTGTGGGCCGTTGTCTTAGCGCGCTCGGGCGCGGACGAGTCTGATCTGTTGACCTAATTCTAACAAACTCCTACATTCAGACACTTTTGAAATCCCCCATACTCCAAGCTGGACCAAAGTTGGCCGAGAGCCAAGGAATCCGAATTATGGCCGAAAAAACGATCGGCATATTGACCGGAGGAGGCGACTGTCCGGGGCTCAATGCCGTCATTCGCGCTGTAGTGCGCAAGGGCATTACGGCATATCGATATCGCTTTCGCGGCATTCTCAAGGGCTGGAAAGGGATGTTAGAGTGCGACTGGGAGCCGTTGGGACTGGAAGAGATTTCCGGTATCTTGCCCAAGGGCGGCACCATCCTCGGCACGTCGCGCACTAACCCGTTCAAAGAGGAAGATGGCGGCGAAATCGTCGTCGATAACATGCGGCGGATAAAGTTAGACGCGCTCGTGGCCATCGGGGGCGAGGACACGCTAGGGGTAGCTAACAAGCTAACGGACATGGGTGTGCCAGTCGTGGGCGTGCCCAAGACCATTGACAACGATCTGAATGGCACGGACTACACGTTTGGTTTTGACACGGCGGTCAATATCGTCACCGAGGCCATCGACCGAATTCACACCACAGCCGAATCGCACAACCGAGTGATGGTCATCGAGGTCATGGGGAGGCACAGCGGTTGGATCGCCCTTCACGCTGGCTTGGCCGGTGGCGCGGATATGATCCTCATCCCCGAGCAGAAATACACCATCGAGGAAATCGTCAGCACCATCCGCAAGCGACACGAACGCGGCAAGGACTTTTCAATTGTGGTGGTGGCCGAGGGAGCGCAATTGATTTCCGAGGAGGGCGGGGAGAAAGAATACGTGGTCTCCGAAGGGGGGCTCGACGAATTCGGCCACGTCAAGCTGGGTGGCGTCGGCCAACTCGTCGCCAACGCGGTCGAGGAGGCAACCAGCTACGAGACGCGGGTTACAGTGCTCGGGCATTTGCAGCGCGGGGGGACGCCCACGGCCTTCGACCGCGTCTTGGGGACGCGCTTTGGCATTGCCGCCATCGACTTGGTGCATAAAGGCGACTTTGGCAAGATGGTGAGTCTGCAAGGCAATGAAATCGTGGCGATCCCACTCGCCGATGCGGTCAATCAGCTCAAGGTAGTTGACCAAGAGCTATACGACCTAGCTACGGTATTTTTCGGTTGATAGCATGGCTAAGCGCACCATCAGAAACCTCGATGTCGCTGGCAAGCGGATCCTTGTGCGAGTGGATTTCAACGTGCCGCTCGACGACGAGAACGGCCGAATCATTGACGACACGCGGATTCGCGCCGCTCTACCAACGATCGAGCATTTGTTGGCGCAGGGTGCGTCCGTCCTTCTGATGTCGCACTTGGGTCGCCCCCGCGGCCAGCGAATACCCGCGTTATCGCTAGCTCCGGTAGCCGAGCGCCTGAGCCAGTTGCTGGGCCGTGCGGTGGGCATGGCTCCAGACTGCGTGGGTGCCGAGGTCGCAGCCCAAGCCGCTGCCTTGCAGCCGGGGCAGGTCCTGCTCTTAGAGAACGTGCGCTTTCACTCGGAAGAGGAGCAGAACGAGTGGACTTTTGCCCAGCAGTTGGCCGGGCTAGGCGATGCGTATATCAACGACGCCTTTGGGGCGGCGCACCGGGCCCACGCCTCGACTGAGGGGGTGCCGCGCTGTATGGGCGTGGGGGTTAGCGGCCTGTTGATGGAGCGGGAAATTTCCTATCTCGACGAGGCCCTGCGTTGCCCGCAGCGGCCCTTTATCGCCGTTTTGGGCGGGGCCAAAATTTCGGGTAAGATCGCGCTGATTGAGCACTTGCTCAACCGAGTGGATACCCTGCTCATCGGCGGCGGCATGGCCTATACCTTTTTTAAAGCCATGGGGCTGGAAATTGGGGATTCGCTGCTCGAAGAAGAGTGCCTAGATACGGCCCGGCAACTATTGACCCGAGTCGAAAAGGAGGGATTGGATCTCCAGCTTCCCGCAGATTGCGTGGTCGCCGACCGCTTTGCCGTTGACGCTCACGCGCAAGTGGTTGAGCGCGACGCCATACCACGCGGTTGGCAGGGCATGGACATCGGTCTCCAGACCCGGCAGTGCTATGCCGACCAGATCGCCCGAGGGGGCACCATAGTGTGGAACGGCCCTCTCGGAGTGTGCGAGATGGTGCCCTTTGCCCAAGGGACCCAACAGATCGCCCAAGCCCTAGCGGCAGCCACCCGCGAGGGTGCTGTGAGCATTATTGGCGGTGGGGACACGGCCGCGGCTATAACCCAGGCCGGCTTAGCCCAAGCGATGACTCATATTTCCACTGGAGGCGGGGCTTCGCTGGAGTGCATGAGCGGGCGGGTCTTGCCTGGGGTAGCGGCTTTGGACGATGAGGAAAACTGAGATGCGCCGGCCCATTGTCGCTGGCAACTGGAAGATGCACAAGACTGCTGCTGAGGCCGTCGAACTGGTCGAAGGGATCAAGCCGCTCGTCGCGGGGCTCGACGTAGAAGTAGTAGTCTGTCCGCCGTTTACCTGCTTGGAAACCGTGCGCACCGCCCTTGCCGACAGCGCCATTGGGCTGGGGGGTCAGAACATGCACTCGGAGCGGCAGGGAGCTTTCACCGGAGAAATATCCTCCGACATGCTCTTGGCGGCTGGTTGCTCTTACGTGTTGTTGGGGCACTCCGAGCGAAGACAGTTTTGCGGCGAGGACGACTCGCTAGTCAACCGCAAGCTAGCCTGCGCCCTCCAAGCCGGTCTGTGTCCAATCGTCTGCGTCGGAGAGACCCTGCAAGGGCGCGAAGCTGGCCGAATTGAAGAGGTCGTCCTCGGCCAAGTAGGTAGTGCTATAGCCGGGATTGAGGCGAGAGCAGCTAGGGGGGTACTGTGGGCGTACGAGCCGGTTTGGGCGATTGGGACCGGTGTGACGGCGACGGCTGTGCAAGCCGAAGAGGTGCATGCGATGATCCGCCATTTCCTCGCTGGGCGCTTGGGCAAATCAGCCGCTGACGAGGTGCGCATCCAGTACGGCGGCAGCGTCAAACCCGAAAACGCAGCCGAGCTTTTTGCCCAAGACAACATCGACGGGGGCTTGATCGGCGGTGCTGCGCTGGACGCCGGGCAGTTTGCCGCTATTGTGAAGGCCGCTCTTTAGCCTTAAATTTATCTCAATTAGGAATTACGAATTGAGGTGGAGGTAATTCTTAAAATTACCAAAACTTGGAAACCATCATAAGATCATGTTTGAGATTCTATTTACTATTTTTCACGTGCTGATTTGCGTACTCCTAGTCGTGACCGTGCTCTTGCAGGCGGGCAAGGGGGGCGGCTTGGCCGGATCAATCGGCGGTGGCTTAGCCTCTTCCTCGGTGTTGGGTGGCCGCACCGCAGCTACGTTTCTGACCAAGGCCACGACCGTTTTGGCCACGGCTTTTATGCTTAGCTGTTTGGTGCAGTCCGTGGCCTTTCAAACGGCCGAGACCACTCCGACGACGGCGACGCAACGGACGATGGCCGAGGAACAGGTGCCGGCGGTGCCCGCCATCCCGGAAGCAGAGCACTTGCTGGGTGAGCAGGAAGAGTCGGCTGAGACCTCGACCACTGAGGAGCCACCGGCTGAGGCTCAGTAGCAGGCCAAACTAGTTTTTGCCGAAGTGGTGAAATTGGTAGACACGCTGTCTTGAGGGGGCAGTGCCTTACGGCGTCGGGGTTCGAATCCCCGCTTCGGCACCATACATGTAAGTTGACAAAGGGACTGTATAAGCGCACAGTCCCTTTTTTGTGCGGGGCACTAGCCGAGTGGAATGGCCTCGTCGAGAAGCAGGATGGGGATTTCGTCTTGGATCGGATAGAGGTACGCGCCATCTGCGCGCACTAGGCCGCCGTCGATCTTGCCTGCTACATGCTTACCGGCCCGATTTTTGACTTCCCCGCGTGCAATGCGGCTGTTGAGCGCGGCGATAAGTTCTTCCTCGGCGAGCGCGACTGGCTCTTTAGTCTCGGGGCAGGCGAGAATCGCCAACAGTTCTTTGTCGATCATCAGATATATCTCCTCGGTAAAGAATCTAAAGATAGACCGGTCTGTGTCCTGCGACAAGTTCGCAGCGCAGGTGGGTACAGTCTGTTTTGTCAGCAGGATACAACAAATTTCTCTTTTCGTAAATAAAATAATAATAACATTTTATAAAAAATAATCTCCTCTGTGAGCCATTGACATCCCCTTTTGAATTGGCTATGCTTCACCCAAGGCGACGCCCTTCCCTAGGCAGTTCGGTCCGTTGTTCGGTCGTGTTCTCTAAGTCCAGAAGTTCTTTCTAGCGCATACAGGTAGCGGAGGTGGTCATGGCTTCGGCTGGTTTCGTCCATTTACACGGTCACAGCGAATACAGTCTGCTTGATGGAGGGTGCCGGGTAGGTGAGATGGCCGAGTTGGCGGCCGAGCAGGGCATGCCCGCCTTGGCCCTTACAGATCACGGCAACCTCTTCGGCGTCATCGAACACTACAAGACCTGCCAAGACGCTGGCATTAAGCCCATCATCGGCTGCGAGGTCTATGTGGCGATTGATAGCCGCCACTTGCGCCAGGCCGCCCGAGGTCTAACTCACGCCTCTAATCACCTAATTTTGCTGGCCAAAGACGCCACTGGCTACCGCAATCTGACCAAGCTCGTCTCCAAGGGCTATCTCGAAGGCTACTACTACAATCCCCGCATAGACAAGGAGCTTTTGCGCGAACACGCCGAGGGCCTGATTTGCATGTCGGCCTGCATTGGCGGCGAGATTCCGCACCTGATCCAGCGCGAGGGGCTCGCCGCAGCCGAAAAGGTCGCCCGCGAGTTTATGGACATCTTCGGCGACGACTACTACTTGGAGATCCAGCGCCATGACATCGACCCTGAAGCCAAGGTGAACGACGGCCTGCTCAAGCTGCATCGCAAGCTCGGAGTGCCGCTGGTGGCCACCAACGACTTCCACTTCCTGCGCGCCACCGACCACGACGCCCACGACGCCCTGATCTGCATTCAGATGAACAAGACGGTTGACGAGAAAAATCGCCTGTGTTATCCCGACGGACTATACATGAAGAGTCCCGAAGAGATGCGAACGCTGTTTGCGGATTTGCCCGACGCGCTGGAGCGGACTCTCGAGATTGCCGATAAGTGCAACGTCGAGCTGGAGTTCGGGAAGACCTATATGCCGGATTTTTCGATCCCGGCTGGCTACAATTCCAGCGACGACTATCTGACGCAACTGGCGCAGGAGGGCTTGGAGCGGCGTTACGGCACCGTCGATCCGGCCGTGCAGGATCGGCTTGACTACGAGCTAAATGTCATCACCAGTCAGGATTTTTCCGGTTATTTTCTCATCGTCTGGGACCTTGTCAACTACGCCCGTAGTCAGGGCATTTCCGTGGGGCCGGGACGCGGCTCGGCCGCTGGCTGCTTGGCCTCGTATTGCCTCGGCATTACCAATGTAGATCCCATCAAATACGACCTGATCTTTGAGCGCTTCCTCAATCCCGAGCGCATTGAGCCACCCGATATCGACATTGACTTTGACGACACCCGGCGCGACGAGGTGCTGCGCTATGTGGTGGATAAGTACGGCGAGGGCAACGTCTCGCGGGTCATCACATTTGGGACTATGGGGGCTAAAGCGGTGGTGCGCGATGTCGGGCGGGTCTTGGGCATGCCCTTTGACGAGGTTGATCGCATTGCCAAGCAGGTACCGACCGAACTGAAAATTACCCTCGACAAAGCCATTGAGCGGGTGCCCGAGCTACAGCAGGTGGCCCAAGCGCCCGGCAACGAGGGCAAGTTGGTTGAATACGCCCGCAAGCTGGAGGGCATGGCGCGCCACGCTTCGGTCCACGCCTGCGCGGTCATCATCGCTCCCGGCGAGCTGACCGACTACGTGCCGCTGTATCGCGCCCCCAAAGACGGGACTATAACCACCCAGTTCGTCGGCGAGACCTGCATGGACCTCGGCTTGCTGAAGATGGACATCTTGGGCTTGACCGCGCTGTCGCTGGTCGATGAGGCCGTGCGCCTGATTCAACTCAAGGAGCCGAACTTTGATTTGGAAACCATTCCGTGGGACGACCGGGCCACGTTCGACCTGTTCGGACGCGGCGAGACGATCGGCGTTTTCCAGTTTGAGTCTGCGGGGATGCGCGAATACCTGAGCAAGCTCAAGCCGGACACCATAGAAGACATTATCGCTATGAATGCCCTCTATCGCCCGGGGCCAATGGACAATATACCGACCTTTATCGCCCGCAAGCGCGGCGAAGAGGCCGTCTCCTACGATCACCCCAAGTTGAAGTCGATTTTGGAGCCGACCTATGGGATTATGGTCTATCAGGAGCAGGTCATGCGCATCGCCCAAGAGCTGGCCGGTTTCACCCTCGGCCAAGCCGATATTTTGCGCAAGGCGATGGGCAAGAAAAAGCCCGAGGAAATGGCCAAGGTCAAAAAGGACTTCGTCGGCGGCTGCGTTGCAAACGGGGTGGAAAAGTCGTTGGCCAACAAGCTCTTTAGCGAGATCGAGATTTTTGCCGGCTACGCTTTCAACAAGTCGCACTCGGTCTGCTATGCCGAAGGTGCGTACAAAGACGCGTACCTCAAGGCCAACTATTCCCAAGAGTACATGGCCGCTAGCCTGACCATTGAGCGCTCCAGCACCGACCGGCTGACTGTATTGCTCGACGAATGCCGTCGCATGGGCATCCCGGTCCTGCCGCCCGATGTCAACCAGAGTGCGCTCAACTTCACGCCGACAGACGAAGGCATTCGCTACGGCCTAGCGGCGATCAAGAACGTCGGCGAAGGCGCAGTGCAGAACATGGTCGGTACGCGGATTGCAGACGGGCCGTTTGCCACTCTCTTCGAGTTCTGCGAGCGCATTGATTCGCGCGCGGTCAACCGGCGCGTGGTTGAGAGTCTGATTGCTGCTGGCGCATTAGACAGCCTTGAAGGCCATCGTGCGCAGAAAATGGAGGCGCTAGATCTGGCGTTAAAGGCTGCGGGTAAGGCCCAAGAAGACCGAGAAAAGGGGCAGATCAGCCTTTTTGACGGCGGTGGTTCGTCCGAACTGATAGTACAGGACTTGCCCGAGGTCGAGGAGTGGTCCGAGCGCGAAAAGCTGGCCAAGGAACGCGACTTATTGGGCCTTTATATCTCCAGCCATCCACTCAAGCCCTACACCCGCGATCTCAAAAACTTCGTGCGACCTCTAAACGAGATAGATGGGCAGCTCAACGGCGCGTCGCTGCGAGTCGGTGGCCTAGTCGAGGAGGTGCGCAAGCTCTTTGACCGCCGAGGCAATCCCTTTGCCTTTGTCACGCTCAAAGACCTCAATGGCACGGGCGATATCGCGTTTTTCTCCGAAGCCTTCGCCAACCACCAACAGCTACTCGTGGAAGGCGAAACCATCCTCGTAGAGGGCCGCGTTTGCGAGCGCAATGGACGCCTGAGTTTACAGGCCGACCGTGCGCTGCCCCTCAAATCGGCGCGAGCGGAACTCACCGAGTCGGTCACGTTGTCGCTGCCCTACCAGAAAGTGGGCGACCCCCTGCTCAGGCGGTTGCGCCAACTGTGCGAGCGCTACACGGGCGATTGCGAGTTGTGGCTCCGGCTCCAAAACGGCGGCGAGCAGGACAAAATGGTGCGCTCAAGGACCATTCGCGTCAATCCCTGCGACGATTTGCTGCTCGGCATTGAGGAATTGATCGGCCCTCGCTCCACCTGGCTGAATCCCAAAAGGCAAGTATCCGTGGCTCCCTCAGGCTACTCCAGTTAAGTACAGGACGTAACTATGCGCGCAATGGCGATCAAAGGGCTTGCAATCGGGTTGGCACTTCTAGCGTTGGGCTGTGGCTCCTCCGAGTCCGAGCCGGAAGAAGCCAAGCTCTTTCCTCCGCAGGCTGCTAAGTGGAGCGACTATCAGGGCCAGAGTTTGGATTTGCGCGATTACGAGGGCAAGGTAGTCCTGGTCAACTTCTGGGCGACGTGGTGCGGCCCGTGTCGCTTCGAGATCCCAGCCTTAGTCGAGATGGGCAATGAGTACGACCCCGAACAGGTGGCGATTATTGGCATTTCCCTAGATCAAGGTCCCCCCGAACGCGTCCTACCCCTAATAGGCGAGTTTGTCGAGCGCTTGGCCATTAACTACCCGGTGGTTCACGATGGCCAACACGAGTTACTCCGCGCCTTCTACAAAGGAAACTTGGCGCGGGTAGGCGTGCCGCTCACCTTTATTTTTGATCGCCAAGGCCGCGTGTACAAGAGGCACATAGGCGTGCCGCGCGACAAGAGAGGCCAACTCAATCCCCGTGGAGTATTCAGCGAGGATATAGAGACCTTGTTGGCTCGCTCATAGGACATCGGCATATAGCAAAAGAAGGGATGGTCCGCATGGAACCATCCCTTCTTTTGCATATAGGTGATAGGGCGTTGTTTTAGTAGTTGGAGTAGTGCTCCGCTAAGACTTCCTCGCCGTGGCGCTCGACTAGCACTTCTTTGAATTTGGTGATGGAGTCGCCAGCGCACAGGTGTGTGAGCATCTCGCTCTTGGACATGACCATCATCGTGCCATTTTTGTAGTCGGGAAAGCGACAAAAGCTGAAATCAACTGGCTCGCCAGTGACGCAGCAGGTGTCTTCCATTTCCAACTCGATCTGCGTACCGGGATCAAACGGAAAGTCAGCGTTGTCATCGTCGCTGTTAGATTGGACTTTTCTCGGCCTTGCCATGCTGTTCTCCTTGTGAGATGAACTTAAAAAAATAAGAAAATGTCACCGCTGAGCAAGATCAGTACGGCAGATCGGCAAAGCGCGACAGCACGTCCGGCCCGTCGTGGGTGACGGCCACGGTGTGTTCGTATTGGGCCGAGAGCTTGCCGTCGGCAGTGACGGCCGTCCAGTCGTCATCGAGCACGTGCGTATCGTGTGCGCCCTCGTTGACCATTGGCTCAATGGTAAATACCATGCCGTTTTGCAGGCGGCGGCCCGTACCAGCCTTGCCGTAGTGGAGCAATTGGGGCTCCTCGTGGAAGTTGCGGCCAATGCCGTGGCCGCAATACGTGCGCACGATGGAAAAGCCGTGCGCTTCGACATAGCTTTGGATGGCGTGGCCAATATC
This sequence comes from Candidatus Latescibacterota bacterium, assembly GCA_965200315.1. Taxonomy (GTDB): domain Bacteria; phylum Latescibacterota; class UBA2968; order UBA8231; family UBA8231. Next base: position 4,052,222 of record OZ241362.1, on the reverse strand, counting down.
GCCGAGGCGTCGTCCAGGTGTGCAGGCAGCCAACCCCTCCTCCAAGCTCTGGCGCGTGGCGTCGAGCAGGCGCTGGGCTTTGGGGGCGACGCAGCCGGCTTTCATGGTGACGTTCATGTCGCCGTGAAAGCCATCCTTTTTAACGGCAATGTCAACGGCGAGGATGTCTCCCGCTTGCAGGACGCGGTCCCCGGGGATGCCGTGGACGACTTCGTCGTTGACCGAGACGCAGATGCTGCGGGGAAAGCCGCGGTAGCCCAAGGCGCTGGCGACGGCCCCTTGGCTGCGGATGTAGCGATCGGCTATTTGATCGAGGTGGAGGGTTGTGACTCCGGGCGCGAGGGCCTCTTCGACGCGGAGCATGGCTTCGGCGGCGATGCGGCAACTGGCTCGGATGCGGTCGATTTCCAAGGCTGATTTGAGATGTATCATAGGGATTAAAAATCGGGCATTGAGCGGAAAAATGTCAAGCTCTTGCACACTCGCAATCGTGAAAACACCCCGCATATCGGTACTACTGCCGGTGTTCAACGCAGCCGCCACGCTAGTGGAAACGCTAGAGAGCATCCGAGCCCAGAGTTGCGAAAATTTTGAGGTCGTGGCCATAGACGACGGCTCGGAGGACGAGAGCGGCGACATGCTGTTGGAATGGAGTCGCCGCGACTCCCGCTTTAGGGCGGTGCTATCCGACCACCAAGGTATTGTCGAAGCTCCTAACCGGGGCTTGGCCTTGTGTCGGGGCGCGTACGTGGCGCGGATGGACGCCGACGACCGGATGCATCCCGAGCGTTTGGAAAAACAACTCGCGTGGTTGGAAGGGGATTCCAACTTGAGCGTAGTGAGTTGCTTGGTGGAGATATTTCCGCGCCAAGAGACCGGGGAGGGGATGTTGGTGTACGAGGCTTGGTTAAACGGCTTGGTGGATAGCACGGCGATTGAACGAGAGTTTTTTATTGAAAGTCCCATCGCCAATCCGTCGGCCATGATGCGCCGCGAGGAATTGGTGGACTTAGGGGGCTACCAAGACCGGGGATGGCCGGAAGACTACGATCTGTGGTTGCGCTATCGAGCGACGGGCAAGCGCTTTGCCAAGGTGCCGGAGGTTTTGCACTACTGGCGCGAGCATCCGCGGCGGGCTACACACGTGCAGGGCCGCTACTCGGTGGAGAATTTCCTCCGCGCCAAAGCGCATTATCTTTGCGCTGGGCCGCTGCAAGGGCGGGACGGGCTGGCCGTCTGGGGCGCGGGCAAGACCGGCCGCCGGCTCGCCAAGCACTTGGAGCGCAAAGGACGCGCTCCCGATGTATTTGTCGATATCGCGCCCAAGAAAATCGGCGGCACCTTGCGGCGCAAGCCCGTGATCGGGCCGGATGACTTGCTGGCGTGGTGGACGCGCTACGAGCGGCCGATTCTATTGGCGGCTGTGGCGTCGCGGGGGGCGCGGGCACTGATTCGAGAGGCGTTGGCTGGCTTGGAATTGGTAGAGGGAAGAGATTTTTTATGTGTGGCTTAACAAGAACGAGAAAGGAAGCAACATGACGGTGCAATACGCACTCAACACATCGACAATTCGCCCGGCATCGCTGATGGAGAAAATCCGCATCGCCGGGCAGACTGGCTACGAGGGCATTGAGCTGTGGAACGATGACTTGACCGCGCACGAGCAGCAAGGCGGCGTGCTCGCGGACGTGCGGCAGGCACTGACCGACTACGGGTTAGCGGTGCCGACCGTCATTGCACTCCACGGTTGGTTGGGGGCTGAGGGCGCGGCGCGGGAGCAGGCATTGGAGGAGGTTCGGCGGCGGATGGCGCAGGCAGTAGCGGTAGGAGCCGAGTTTATAGTCGCCAGCCCGCCGCTGGATGCCTGCGACCTGAGTCGAGGCGGGGCTGATTATCGCGAGTTACTGGAGATCGGCAAAGAAATCGGCGTGCGCCCGGCGATGGAGTACTTGGGCTTTGTGCAAAGCGTGTACACCATCGATCAGGCGTGGCAGATCGCCGAGGATGCCGACCATCCAGATGCAAGTCTGATCATGGACCCGTTCCACATTCTACGCGGCGGCGGCCCGGTTGCGAGCATCGCCAAGGTGCCCGGCGACAAGGTCGCGGTCTGGCACTGGAACGATGCTCCCGGCGACAAGCCTTTTGCCGAACAAAGCGACGCCGACCGAGTGATGCCGGGCGATGGAGTCGGGCCGTTGCGCGAGATCGAGCGGCTGGCGAGAGCGCAAGGATACGAGGGGTTTGTGTCGCTGGAGCTGTTTAATCCGGGGCTGTGGGAGCCGGAGCCGGAGGATGTCGCCCGGATCGGTTTGGAGAAGATGCGGGCGTATTTTGCCGCTTGAGTGGACGTTTTTTGCGCTCAAAGGAAGGGATTAATGGCAGAAAATAATGTGAGCGATAAGTCGCTCGAATCGTGGCTGTGGGATGCGGCGTGTAGCATTCGTGGGGCGCAGGACGCCGCTAAGTACAAGGATTTCATTTTGCCGTTGGTATTTGCTAAGCGACTGTGCGATCTATCGGCCCATTGGAGAGATTCTCGATGAGTTGGAAGATGTGGAAGCGGAGGCGCGGGAGACGGACAGGGAATTGAAGAAGATGCTTGAGCAACTGGGGGTGACTCGGTGATGCAAAGAAGGTTGAAGGGGAAGCATGGGACTGAATCTAGGCACTTCACCAGTAGATTCTCAGGATAATCGGGTATGAGCGACGAATATCTCGACATTATCGACACTTCGGACGGCTTGCTTGCCGATGTGCAGAGCATGATTGAGCAGACCCGTGCGGGAGTTGCTCAGACCGTCAATGCGGGGATGACGAGCCTCTATTGGAGAATTGGCAAGCGGATTCAGAGCGAGATTCTTCAGGGACAACGAGCCGACTACGGAAAAAAGATTGTCTCTACGCTGGGGAGACAATTATCGCTCGCCTACGGGACCAGCTTCTCGGAAAAAATCTACGACGCATGATGCAGTTTGCCGAGGTTTTTCCTGATCCTGAGATTGTCGTATCGCTGATACGACAATTAAGCTGGACACACATTCTGGCTCTGATTCCTCTCAAGGAACCCCTCCAGCGTGAGTTTTACGCCGAGATGTGCCGCGTCGAACGCTGGAGCGTTCGCACCTTGCGCGACAAGATTGGCTCCATGCTCTACGAGCGCACCGCTATTTCCCGGAAGCCTGAAGAAGTCGCTCGTGCTGAACTGACTCAATTGCGAGAGGACGACCGGTTCACGCCTACCCTTGTTTTCAAAGACCCTTATGTGCTCGATTTTCTTGGCCTCAATGATCGCTATCTTGAACGCGATCTTGAGGATGCCATCTTGCGCGAAATCGAGACCTTTCTACTCGAACTCGGCGATGGCTTTGCCTTCCTCGGCCGTCAGAAGCGCATTCAGATTGATTTCGACGACTTTTACCTCGACCTTCTGTTTTACCATCGCCGTCTGCGCCGCCTCATCGCCATAGATCTCAAGCTCGGCGATTTCAAGGCCGAGTACAAAGGTCAGATGGAACTTTACCTCCGCTGGCTTGCCAAGCACGAGCAGCAGGCTGGCGAAGAATCGCCGCTTGGCCTCATTCTCTGCGCTGGCAAAAAGGAGGTCTGGAACAGGCTCGATCTTGTAAAACTCGATCAGATGAACTTCACTGAAATGGAGGAATCTCGACTCGCGCTGCTACCAGATGACCTCCTTGTCTGCGAAGGTGGCTCCATCGGCCGCACGGCCCTCTGGCGAGGCGAGGCCGGGAGTTGTTACTACCAAAACCATCTTCACCGGCTTCGGTCGCTGAATGGTCGTGTCGATCCCCAATTTGTGGTGTACTGGTTCTGGTATGCCTTTGACGTTGGGAAGCTCTACTTCGGCCGCGGCAACGTCACGACGATTCCAAATCTTTCCCGCTCCAAGCTGGCCGAGTTGCCGATTGCCGTGCCTCCACTCTCCGAACAAAAGAAGATCACGCACGTTCTTTCGACGGTACAGCGGGCAATTGGAGCCCAAGAGCGGATTATTCAGACCACAGCCGAATTGAAGAAAGCTCTCATGCACAAGCTCTTTACCGAAGGTACACGAGGCGAACCGCAAAAACAGACGGAAATTGGACCTGTGCCGGAGAGTTGGGAAGTACTTCGTGTCAGTGATGTTGCCCCTAGCGGACTTTGGATTCATAAAGTTGTGGCCGAAATGCAAGAACTCCACTAAGAATGAGGCCATCGCCCTCGGTGTAGATCAGATCCGCCGCTATCACAACGAAACCCCCGAACTGTTCGTGCCAGAGATGATTTTCGCCGCAACAGACGCCATCGGCTTCTCCTACGGTGTGACGTGGAACACTGTGCGCCGCAACATCTTCAACTGGAAACAGGAAAAGGCTGGACTACTGGAGGCCAAAGTCAAGAGCTTCTGTGACCGTCGGCATATCCTTGACCTGCTCCAGCACTTTATCGTCTTCGCTGAGAAAGACGAAGAACTCAACAAGTACATCTTGGCCCAACACCAAACAGGAGCCGTGGAGCGAGTGGTCAACCGTTGCTTGGATCCCGAACGCACACGTGGCTTGGTCTGGCATACTCAGGGCAGCGGTAAAACCTTCACTATGATCAAGGCCGCAGAACGGCTGTTCAAGGCACCTGCAAGCGAAAAGCCCTCCATCTTGCTGATGGCGGACCGCAATGAACTAGAAGACCAGATGTGCAAGAATTTGGCGTCACTGGGGCTGAGCAATGTAAAACATGCCAACCGAATCAGCACACTGGTCAATCTGCTCAATAACGACTATCGGGGCATCATTGTTACCACCATCCACAAATTCCGCGACATGCCAGCCAAGGTCAACGAGCGGTCCAACGTGTTCGTGCTGATTGATGAGGCGCACCGCACCACTGGCGGCGACTTAGGCAGCTTTCTGATGGCCGGCCTGCCCAATGCCACCTACATCGGCTTTACTGGGACGCCAATCGACAAAACGACGTATGGCGAGGGTACGTTCAGAACCTTTGGCTGTGAGGATGACAAGGGGTATCTGCACAAATACTCCATCGCCGAGAGTATTGCCGATCAGACGACTCTGCCGCTGTTCTACAACTTGGCCCCTAACGAGATGCAGGTAAATGCAGAGTTGATGGAAAAAGAGTTTTGGGCATTGCCCGAGGCAGAAGGGGTGACGGACGTTGAAGAGTTGAACAAAGATCAGCGACAGATTCAATGACCGCGACGTCAACGCCCTAATTGAGCACTTCCATGACAAAGAACGACGCGAGGAATTTTTTAAGGAATATAAAGAGATCGAAATACTCTATGAGATCCTCTCGCCGGATGCCTTCTTGGGCCCGTTCATCGATAACTATGCCACGCTCTCAGCCATCTACGACACAGTCCGCAAAGCATATCAGCAAGGGGTGTATGTAGATCGCGCCTTGCAGAAAAAGACCAACGAATCGGTGCAGAAGCACGTTGGAACGAGCTACATCCAGCCGGTCTTCGAAACTGTAAAGATCGACGCAAAAACGATGGAGCAAATCGCCGAGAAGTCGGGCGGCGAGGGGACGAAGATCATCAACTTGGTCAAGAGCATGGAGCAGGCAGCCGAAGATAGTAGCGACGCTCTGCTACTCTTGGACTTGGCCGAACGGGCAAGAGCCATCCAAGAACGCTATGAGGAAGGTCAGCTCAACACCCAAGAGACTCTAAACGCACTAGTGGTTGAGCAGCAGAGAAACGAGCAACAGAAAAGCGAGCAGGCGGCGTTAGGTTTCGACGACAGGACCTATTTTGTCTATGCGAGCCTGCGCGATGCCAAGGTCGGTAATGCCAAAGCTATCGGCAAGAAGGTCGCGGCGGCTTTCGCTGCCCATCCGAACTGGCAGGAGAGCCAAACGGAACGGCGCGAACTGCGTCAAGAAATTACGTTCGCAGTTTTAGCAGAAATAGACGACTTCGACCGAGTCACCCCAATCGTAGATGCGCTGTTCACGCGGTTGAATAAGAGATAGGCGATCCAATGAGCACAACGACCACCGACAAGGCCATTTTCAAGCAGCGCGTGCATCATTGGGCGGATAACTCCGCCCCTCCCCATTAAAGCCCCAGAATCTCGCGCGTCTTCTGTGGCAGCGCCCGCCAGTTGGCGATCAGATAGCGGTTGCCATCGACATCCTCGATGATGGCCCGGCTGCCGGAGAGCATGCGCACATTGGTGCGATAGCCGCGGATTTCGAGCTGGCGGGGGCCGCTGGTGGTTTCGATCTGGCCGCGCAGCACTCCGAACTCCTCGTCGAGGCTATTGAAAGCGAGGACCTGCGGTTGAAAGTAGATCTTGTCGAGTTCGTCTAGAAGTGCTTGGCGGCTTTGGTCGTCGAGTTGTTGCGGGTCTTCGATTATGCCGAGTTCTTGGTCTTCGGCGGCAAAGACGCCGATATAGCGGTCGGACTCTTCTAACGGGAAGGCGCGGCGGATCTTAAGGTCGGTGTATTCCTCGCTGTCGAGCTTGAGGATCAAGCTGCCGCGCTCGGAGCGGCTGAAGTGCATCTTTTGCGGGTCGAGCAGAAAATCCCCGTACGAATAACCGCGTGTCTCGCTCATAACGCCCGTACTTTCGCCATTTCGGTTTGCATATCGACCAGCCGGCGATAGACGCCGTCTTCCATATTGAGCAACTCTTCGTGGGTGCCGACCTCGGCGACGCGCCCTCTTTGCAACACCAGCAGGCGGTCGGCGTTTTTGAGCGTCGAGAGTCGGTGAGCGATGGCAAAGGTGGTGCGGCCAGCTACTAGCCGCTCGAGTGCCTCTTGGATCTCAAATTCGGTCTGGGTATCGACCGAGGCCGTGGCCTCGTCGAGGATCAGGATGCGCGGGTTGCCGATCAGGGCGCGGGCAATGGAAATGCGCTGGCGCTCGCCGCCGGAGAGCCGACCGCCGCGCTCGCCGACTTGGGTGTCGTAGCCATCGGGAAAATTCATGATGAACTTGTGGGCGTTGGCCGCACGGGCTGCCTCGATGACTTCTTGGCGCGTCGCGTTGGGGTGGCCGTAGGCGATATTGCTGGCGATGGAACCTTGGAAGAGCAGCGGCTCTTGCAAGACCACGCCGATTTGGCTGCGCAGTGCCTGCTGCTTGAGTCGGGTAATGGGCTGGCCGTCGATGCGGACTTGGCCGTCGGTGGCATCGTAGAACCGCGAGATGAGGTTGACCAAGGTTGACTTGCCCGCGCCGCTGGGGCCAACGATGCCGATCATCTCGCCGGGCTCGGCCTTAAAGTGGATGTGGTCGAGAATGCGCGCTGAGCCGTCGTACGTGAAGCTGACGTTGCGAAATTCTACCGCGCCAGTAATCGGGCCAGGGTCGATGGCGTCGGGGTCGTCTTGGACTTCGGGCTCAGTATCGATGATCTCAAAGACGCGCTCGGCCGTTGTTGCTGCGGTCTCTAGCTGTTCGGTGAGGTTGCACAGCGAGCGCACCGGCGCGTAGAACATCATCATATAGGCGATAAATGCTTGGAGGTCGCCGAGGGTCAGGGTGTTGGCGAGTACCCGATTGCCGCCGAACCACCACAGGATGATCGAGCCGACCGAGGTGGTAAAGGAGATCGTCGGAATGTAATAGGACCGCATCTTGAACGAGGTCATCTGCGAGTCGCGCAGGTCGATGTTGCGCTCGTTGAAGCGCTCGAGCTCGCGGTTTTCTTGGGCAAAGGCTTTGACGACCTTGACGCCGGGAATAGTGTCGGCGAGCATGGCGTTGAGGGTGGAAATTCGACGCCATATCCGGTGGAAAATCCAGTGGATGCGACTGCGGTAGATGATGGTGCCGATGATCATGAAGGGGATTGGGATCAGCGACAAAAGTGCCAATTCCCAATTCATTACAAATAGCATCACGCAGATGCCGACGATGGTCAGCCCGTCGATGACGATGTCTTGGAATCCCGAAGTGATAAATCTGCGCATGCGCTCGGTATCGCTGGTGACGCGAGTCATGATCCGACCGGTGCTGAGCGTGTTGTAAAACGTCAGCGACAGCAATTGCAAGTGTTGGAAAATTTGCATTTGCAAATCGTATACAACGCGCTGGCCGAGCCACCCCAAGGCGTACATTCGCACGCCGCTGATGATGCCGCGGCCGAGATAGACGCCGAGTAGGCCGAGCACGACCGACAGCAGAAGTGGGACGCTCGCGGCGGGGGGCGTAGTCGTCTCGCCCGCGGCGATACCTGCGGCTTCGTATTGGACGAGGACCGGGACGATGACATCGTCGATGAGGATGCGGTTGAGCTGGGGCGGCAGCAGGCCAATGGCCGTCAGCACAATCGTCAGCGTGAACCCGAGCAGGGCTTGGCTTTTATAGGGCTTGATATAGGAAAACAACCGCCAGAAGGTCTCGGTCTGGCGCAGGCAGTTGGGGCAGACTTTGGAGCCGGAGCGGAGGGCGCGGCCGCAGGTGGGGCAGTGCTCTACTACTCTGACGGGATCGACATGCAGCACCCCGTCCTCGTCTGCGTCTTCTTCCTCGACTAGGCCGGCGCCCTCGATGGCTTGGGGTACGCCGGAGAATTTGTAGTACGCACTCTGCGAAAAGCGCAACAGCTCGACAGTTTCGTCCTCCAGCTCGACGACGAGTGCGCCACTACCCACGTAGTTGCGGGTCTGGATGCCTTGCACTTCGTCCAAACCGAGGCGCACGGTCTCGGGCTTGTCTGTGCCATTGGGATGAAAGACGAGCATCCGCTCGTCGGTGAGAGCAAACCAAGAATCGCCGTATTGCCCGTCAGGGCGAATGTCGGCGGCTAGAAGGACGATGAGTAGCTCGCCGGGTTGCAATTCGCCGCGGATGTGGGGCAATAGGCGTTCGGGTATTGGTTCGACTAGATCCAAAACGGGCCTATATCTTGTTTGAACAGTGATTTGTACTGGGGAATGTTTGAACAGCGATTTGTACTGGGGAAGAGTGAGGGGTAGAAAGGGGTAGAAGGTTATGTGGGCCTCACTGTTTAGAAATTAAGGGTTTTTAGCAAAAGGGCAAATGTGGCAAGCCGAAGTAAATGATGAGTTTGCCCGGTGGTTGTTTAATCGTTGTATTGAAACCACACGGCAAAACAAACAAAAAGAGGAAGCTATGACTATTAGCCGAGAGGAACTGAAAGAGCGGTTGGCCGCCTTGCCGCGGTTGCAACTAGCGTCCTTGCCCACGCCCTTGGAGGAACTAAAACGCCTCAGCACCCACCTAACCGGCCCGCAAATCTGGGTCAAGCGCGACGACTTGACCGGCTTAGCCTTCGGCGGCAACAAGATCCGCGAGTTTGAATACCAGATCGCCCAAGCCGTAGAGCAGGGCTGCGACGTGCTGGTACACTCGGCCGCCGCCCAGTCGAATCAATCGCGGCAGACGGCTGCAGTGGCCGCAAAATTGGGGCTGTCTGCGGTGGTCGTCGGCCGCGACGACGCCCACGCCCAGACGCAGGGGAACCTGCTGTTGACCCGCCTCTTTGGCGCGGAGGTGGACTTGCCTGCACCCGATGAGCAGGCGCAGGCCGTGGCCGAGAAAATGGCCGCACTGACCGCGGCCGGCCACCGTCCCTTCCACACTAGCTCGGACGCACGCATCTTCCGCAGTGTAGCGTACGTCGATGGGGCATTGGAACTTTTGGCCCAATGCGAAGAACAGGGCGTTGAGCCAGCGGCGATCTATTTGTGTTCGGGTGCTCATACCCACGTGGGATTGGTGGTGGCGTTCAAGGCGCTGGGCATCGATATGCGGGTGGTGGGCATCAGTCCCTCGCCGCGCGACGACCAGCAAGCGGCAGAGGGACATGCTGCGCTGGGGCGGGAATGCGCCGAAGTCTTAGGGCTAGACCTCTTGCTGAAAGCGGAGGATTTTGAAAGCTACGCCGCCTTTGTCGGCCCGGACTACGGCATGGTCACGCCAGAGAGCCATGAAGCTCTGCACCTGTTGGCGCAGCAAGAAGGACTGTTGCTCGATCCGTCCTACACCAGCAAAGCCATGGCCGGGCTTTTGGCGCACGTGCGTGCTGGTTGGTGGCGTCCTGAGCAGAGCCTTATCTTTCTTCATACCGGCGGCACCCCCGCGCTTTTTGCGTACGCCAAAGACTTGGGCTACTAACCAATGCAACTTCCCCCCCCCGATCCCACCCGCTTCAAGCGCCGCGAAGCCCTCATTGGCCGCCTGCGCGAACACTTGCGCGCCGATCAGATCATTCACCGTCGCGAGGACGTAGTCGCCTATGAATGCGACGGCCTGTCGGCGTATCGCCAGCGGCCCATGCTGGTCGCTTTGCCAGATAACACCGAGCAGGTCGCGGCCGTACTCCGGTCGTGCTCCCAACTCGACATTCCCATCGTCCCTTGGGGTGCCGGCACCGGGCTTTCGGGGGGTGCCCTGCCGAGGGAAGATGGGGTGGTGTTGAGCACGGCGCGGATGCGAGCGATCCTCGACATCGACTTGCAAAACCGCACGGTGACCGTGCAGCCGGGCGTGACCAACCGAGGCGTGACCGAAGCGGTGGAGCGAAGCGGCTTCTACTATGCGCCCGATCCTTCGAGCCAAATAGCCTGCTCGATCGGCGGCAATATAGCCGAAAATTCAGGCGGGGTACACTGCCTCAAGTACGGCACGACGACCAACAACCTCCTCGGCTTGGAGGTGGTGTTGGCCGATGGCGAGGTCGTGCGGGTCGGCGGCAAGGGTATGGACCAAGCGGGCTACGACTTGCTCGGATTGCTGACGGGTTCGGAAGGGCTGTTGGCCATTACCACCGAGGCCACGCTGCGGATCTTGCCCAAGCCAGAAGTGGCGCAAGCCGTGATGGCCGTGTACGATTCGGTCGCCGCGGCCGGCCAGGCCGTGGCCGAGATCATCGCCGCAGGCATGGTGCCAGCTGGCATGGAAATCATGGATCAGCTATCTGTGGAAGCGGTTGAGGGTTTTGTCGGCGCGGGCTATCCACTCGGGGTCGCGGCGCTCTTGCTGGTCGAATTGGACGGGCCGCAAAGCGAGGTCGAGTGCCAAAGCCGCACGCTGGAATCGCTCTTGCGGCAGACCGGCGCGACCGCGCTTTCCCGCGCCACAACCGAGGCCGAGCGGCAAAAGCTGTGGGCCGGCCGCAAAGCGGCCTTTCCGGCCATGGGTCGGATTAGCCCCGACTACTACTGCATGGACGGGACCATCCCGCGGGGTGCGCTGCCGCAGGTGCTACAGAGAATCGGCGAGCTATCGGCCGCGTATGGCCTGCGGGTGGCCAACGTCTTCCACGCGGGCGATGGCAACCTGCACCCACTCGTGCTGTACGACAGCAATGTCGAGGGCGATCTGGCGAAGGCCGAGTCGCTAGGAGCCGAGATCCTGAAGCTCTGCGTCGAGGTGGGGGGCGTGTTGAGTGGGGAGCACGGGGTTGGCATTGAGAAGCGGGATTTAATGCCGTGCATGTTCAAGGACGCGGATTTGGACGCCCAGGAGAGAGTCAAGGCCGAGTTTGACCCTCAGCAGGTGTTGAATCCGGGCAAGGTGTTTCCCACCTTGCGGCGGTGCGCCGAGGGTGGGGCCATGCACGTGCATAGAGGCGAGGAAAAGTTCCCGGAGTTGGAACGGTTCTAAGGAGGAGGCGATTCATGGCTACGGCCTTTGCCCTAGTGGGCGACCGCTATCACACGTCTGATTACATCCGCACGGCTTTGGGCCGCACCTTGGTCCAAGGCATAGGATTGTCCGTTGACTTTACCGACGAGCTCACCCTACTCAACGCCCGACATCTGTCGAGCTACCGGCTGCTGATCGTCTTCCGCGACGGCATGATCTGGCCCAATGGCTATGGCCTAGAGGCTGCGTCTGTCAGCGAGCCGCCCGTCGAGGCTGAGGAATCCCGTCCCGTACAGTGGATTACCGAGTCCCAAGGCCGCGCCGTGCGGAGCTTTGTGGAGACGGGTGGAGCGGCTCTTTTCTACCACAATTCCACGTACATCGCCCCGGGCAGTAGCGACTTCCGCCACGTGCTAGGGGCCACTACGCAAGGGCATCCACCGGTGCGTCCCTACCGAGTTCACATCACGCGCCCAGATCACCCCATAATGCACGGCGTGGAGGACTTTGTCGTCGAGGACGAGCAGCACTTCATGCACTACGACAAGGACCCAGCCGAGGTCTTGGCCGTCAGCGTCAACGACGATGGGCATACTTGGCAGGACTTGGGCACCACGTGCGAGGCGGCTTGGGCTTACGAGTACGGCGCGGGCCGCGTGTGCTATCTATCACCGGGACACACCATCCCCGCGCTGTGGAACCCGGCCTACGAGAAGTTGCAGCAAAACGCCGTGCGCTGGCTGTTGCGCGACACCTTGTAGAGGGCCCCGGTCGCTAACGATGATATAGCAAGCCTACCTCATTCGTGCGATGCGGCGCATCGCGGGGTCCTCCCCAAGGACGCACGGACGGACCATTAGGCACCGGCCGGGCCAAGTCGATGAGAGCACAACCCGGCAAACGCCGCAAGTGATTTAGGACCGCTATAGGGCTCGACGGGTTTTGGGGGTCGCCGCGCCGGACAAAGTGCCCGCCGCCATCTTCCGCGCCTAGCGGACCAAGAAAGGCGCATTCTATATGCCATTTTCGCAACGCCTCAAAAGCCACGCCTCACTCCTGAGTTACCACTAACATGCAACTTTTAGCAGAGAAACTGGAAGTCAGCCGGGCGGAATTGTTGGATATGGGCCTGCGTGGCAACACGCTGCTCAATTTTCGTTCCGGCGCGAAAACGCTCGAAGTGATCGACGAGCGGGCGCGGGAGGTATTTCAGATATTGGTCGCCGAGCAAAAGCCCATGGCTTTTATCCCGCTGCCCGCGTCGCTGGAGGACGAAAGCGACCCGCAGGCACTGCCCAAAATTTTGGAAGACCAATACGGAGACCGCCGCCATACCGATAACCGCCTGCAAACCAAACTCGCCGAGGACGCGCTGGATAAAAGACTGATCAAGATCAGCGCAGAGGCCGAGGGCTACTACCAAGAGCAGGGCGTCGATCTTTTGTATCTGGCCTTGGGCTTCTTGATTTGGTATGAAGACGAAAACTCCTCCACGCCCCGCAAAGCACCGCTCGTATTAGTGCCGGTCGCCTTGGAGCGCGGCAGTGCGAGAGCGCGTTACAAGGTGGCGTACACGCAGGCCTTTCTCGGTGCGAATCTGACGCTTGCCAACAAACTAAAAAGCGAGTTCGAGATAGCGTTGCCGGAGTTCGGGGAAGAGCTAGACATTGATAGGTACTTAAAAGAAGTGGCCGATGGCGTGGATCGTCAGCCGCGCTGGGTAGAGTGCGATGGCGCGACTTACCACAGCTCGGCAACGGCCCGCGACCGCGACCGTTTGCGCCAGAGTGTGCTGGAGGGCTTGGGTTGGCGCTTCCATCGCATTTGGAGTACTGACTGGTTCCGCAATACCCATGGAGAAAGCGTCCGCCTCAAGGATTCCATTGAGCAAGCACTGCGCTTTTACGAGGCGAAAGAAACACACGCCGAACAGCCCCGCTCCGCAGCGCAACCCAAGCGCATCGAGCGCGGTGAGCCGACGGAAAACAACTTGCAGGCCGCCGCTTATGTGTTGGCCACGGGCGATTTGGGCATTGACGAATTCGACGAGCTCCACGAGTTGGCCCTAGAGGATGTCGCCCAAGCCATGCGCGAGGTGATCGGCATTGAAGGCCCGGTTCACCTGACAGAGGCGGCGCGGCGGCTCGCTGACTCGGCCGGTTTTGCCCGCGTGGGTTCGCGAATGCTAGAGCATATAAAACGGGCCGCTGCATACGGTCAAAGGAACGGCTTCCTCCACCTCAAAGGCGACTTCCTGTTTGCCGATAGCGACGAGCCGGTGAGGGTGCGCGACCGCTCGGACCTGCCACCCGCCGCCAAGAAAATCGAGTTGGTGCCCGACGAGGAAATTGGCGCGGCCTTGCTCGCGGTAATCCGTGCGGCCTTTAGCTTGGCGGAAGAAGAGGCCATTTCTGCGGCCCTGTCGCTGATGGGCTTTCGCCACCTAACGGCCAAAGCGAATCGCAAGGTAGGATCTGTGCTGAAAAAGCTGGTGCAGGACGGCGCGGTAACGGTTGAGGACGACAAGGTTTCCGTCGCGTGAGTACCTTCCGCGCAAAGTGGCTGCCGACGCGCCTACTGGCAAAAGAAGACGTGCTCTACACGCCATTTTTTGACGCTGGATCAGGCGCGCGGTTAAGGCCATCTCCGAACGAACTTTTAAGAAGCCGAAGCGGGCATCTTCCGGCCAGCGATCACCAGCATTTGGGGCAATCCTTCAAGGGGAGCGTACTCCCAGCCTTCGGCGTCGTCGCCCATTTCTTCAAACTTGACCAGCTCTACTCCTTGCTCGATAACGGCATTGAGATACTGGGAAACCGTCCAGTGAAATTCGTACTGCACTACATTTCCAGATGACCGTTCTAGCAGCTCTGCTGAAGGGCCGTACTTATGTGGTCCATTGTCAAAGTAGCTGAACCCAACCTCTAACGCCGTTTCTTGGTCCTTCCAGATCCTCCTGAAGGGATGATATTCGTTGATCAGGAGCAGGCCTCCTGAGCGAAGAATGCGAATGGCCTCTCGGTAGTACGCTCGGAGATCGGAGACCCAGACGCCGACGTGACCGCCGGTGTAAACGAGATCGAATGCTGTACTCTCTAGACCGCTAAGGTCCACAACATCTGCTTCGACGTACTGAACGGTCAATCCGAGTTCCGTTGATCGTTGCCGCGCCACCTTTAGTTGCTCGCTAGAAATGTCAACCGAGGTTACATGGGCACCCATTCCCGCCAAGGCGAATACGGCGATGTTATCGCCGCTGCCGAGAACGCAAACGTCTCGGCAGCGGACCGTGCCCATCAGCTCCAATTCTCGCTCGCGGAAGACGACTTCTGGTCGCTGATGGGCAATCCGCCAAGTGCCATTTTGGTCGTGCTTTTCCGCGTATTGAGGCGCGGCTAGATTCCAGCGTTTCCTATTGGCAGCATGGTACTCATTCATCGAATATACCCCTTCAATAAGTCATGTTGTGCATTTGGGTGTAGGAAGTGGCCCCGGCGAATCACTGGACACGCTCGCGGCACAAGCAGCGCAACGTCAGTCAATAAGTTCACCAGCGAACAATTCTGACTCTCAACTCAACCCGCTTCCAGCACCGTGCCGACCTCGCCGCGCAGCCACTCCTTGAGCGTGGTGTAACGCTGGGCGACCTTGTCGTTGGCAATGGCTAGCTTGAGGGCCTTGGGGGTGCCGACGATGACGATCATTTGCTTGGCGCGGGTAATGGCCGTGTAGAGCAGGTTGCGCTGTAGCATAATGTAGTGCTGAGTCGTCAGCGGCAGCACCACCACGGGAAATTCCGACCCCTGAGAGCGGTGGATGCTGATGGCGTAGGCGAGGGTAAGCTGGTCGAGATCGACTTGATCGTATTCGAGGGTGTAGTCAAAGCGCACGTAGAGTACCTGCTTTTCGGCATCGAGCCGCTCGACCGTGCCGATGTCGCCGTTAAAAACGCCCTTGTCGTAGTTGTTCTTGACCTGCATGACCTTGTCACCCACCCGGAACTCGGCCCCGCGATGGCGGTGCGCTTGGCCGTGCGGATTGAGGCACTGTTGCAGCCGCTGGTTGAGGTTGAGTGCGCCAGTCTCGCCGCGGTACATGGGCGACAGCACTTGGATGTCGCTGCGCCGATCCCACCCCCGATAGCTGGGCAGCCGCGTGGCGCACAACTCCTCCACCAGCTCGACCACTTTTTTCGGGTCGCCCTCGCGGACGAAGTAGAAATCCGCTGCCGCATGGTTGTCGATAACGGGCATTTCGCCGCTGTTGATGCGGTGCGCGTTGCGGATGATGTGGCTTTTTTGAGCTTGGCGAAAAATTTGCGTCAGGCGCACCACCGGCACTTCTGCGGAGTCGATGATGTCGCGGAGCACGTTGCCCGGCCCCACCGAAGGCAACTGGTCGATGTCGCCGACTAATATCAGCCGAGCGCGGTCGGGCAGGGCGCGCAGGAGTGCGTTCAACAGCACCACGTCGATCATGGAAGCCTCATCGACGATCAGCGCGTCGAGCTCCAGGCGGTCGTCGTAGCCCTTTTTGAACTGCCGCTCGCCCGGCTGAAATCCGAGCAGCCGATGAATGGTCTTGGCCTCGCGCCCGCTGGCCTCGCTCAACCGCTTGGCAGCGCGGCCCGTAGGCGAGCACAGCGCGACCTTGAGGCCGCCTTCCTCCAACAGGTGCAAAATGCGCCGCGTGACCGTAGTCTTGCCGGTGCCCGGCCCGCCGGTTAGCACCAGCACCTTGCTCGTGGCGACCAGTTCCACAGCCTGTCTTTGCGCCGGAGCCAATTCCAGCTCGTCTTCAGCTTCTGAGGGCACGGCCAATTCTTCGGCTGGTGCTCGCAAAAGCCGCTTTAGCGACGATGCGGCACCCACTTCGGCGCGGTGGAGCGGCGGCAGATAGTAGTGCATGTCTTCGGTGACTACGCCGTCGTCAGTGCGCAGGGCCTCCAATGCCGGCGGCAGCAGTTCGGCGTTGATGTCCAAAATTTCGATGGCCCGCTCCATCATTTCGACGGCCGGCAGGTACACGTGGCCTTCGTCGGCCGCTTCGGAGAGCAGGTAGCGGATGCCGGCCTGTACGCGCTCGGGGGCGTCGCGGCCGAGGCCCAAGCACTGGGCAATGCGGTCGGCGATGCGGAAGCCGATCCCATCCACATCGCGCTCTAGGCGATAGGGATCGCTGCGGACCTTTTGGATGGCCTCTTGGCCGTAGGTCTTAAAAATTTTTACCGCGTAGCCGGTGGTAATCCCGTGCGACTGCAAAAAGACCATCACGTCCTTGATTTGCCGCTGCTCGTCCCAAGCCGCGGCAATCAGCTCGACCCGCTTTTTGCCCAGCTTGGGCACTTCCTCTAGCCGGCGGGCATCTGCGTCGATGATGTCGAGCGTTTCCGCGCCAAAGTGATCGACGATGCGCTTGGCCGACTTCGGCCCGACGCCTTTGATCAAACCAGACCCGAGGTACTTTTGCATGCCTTCGAGAGTCGAGGGATAAACGGCCTTATAGCGCTCCACCTTGAGCTGTTTGCCGTATTTGGGATGCTGGGTCCACACGCCTTCGACTTCGACGCTCTCGCCCTCTTGGATGGAGGCAATCGCCCCCACGATTGCGATCCGCTCCCGCTGGCCCTCAACGACTAAGCGCGCAATGGTATAGCCGTTTTCCGGGTTGTGGTAGGTCAGGCGATCTATAAAGCCTTTATACGATTGGTTCATCTGCCGCGCTCACAATATGAAAGCACTGTACAGCATGGCCGTACTCCCCGCGCCCAGCGCGCCGCCCGCGACGACCTGCATGGGAGTATGCGCCCGCAAGTAAAGCCGCGCCCAAGCGACAGCGGGCCAACTGAGTAAGAAGGGCCACGCTACGCTGCCGACGCTGACCAACAATACGCAGGTCGCCCCCCCGACACCAGCCGCGTGGATGCTGATCTTGTAGGAGCGATTGATCCACCAAACCAAGAGCGTACTAACGGCACAGGACGCGGCCGTGACCAGCATCAGGGGCGGAGCTCCGACCCCGTAGAGAGCCGCCGCCCCCAAGGTGTAGCAAAGAGCGCCCAGCAAGAGCAGGGTAGCGCGCTTGTTGCGGTCGTCTGTATAGGCTTTGTC
This sequence comes from Candidatus Latescibacterota bacterium, assembly GCA_965200315.1. Lineage (GTDB taxonomy): Bacteria > Latescibacterota > UBA2968 > UBA8231 > UBA8231. The sequence goes on along the minus strand of OZ241362.1, from coordinate 4,034,522 downwards.
GAGATAGCCCGCCCGCACCAAGTGCCAGAGTAGCAATCCGGGCACCACAGAGAAGGTTCCAATGGCCACCGAACCGGCGAACCAGTCGCCCAGCACATGCGCTTGGACGCCGAAGACCAAGAATGCCAGCAGTGCGGGATTGAGCAAGTGGGAGAGGAAGTGTGCGACTCGGTGCGGATGCAGACGAAAAAAGGGACGAGCTAATTGCTCGCCCCGCTCGATTTGTTTTGCCATTTTTTTCCGCTGGCCGCGCCGCGATCAGGCGGCCTCTTGTCGCCCTCTAGTACGAAGCCGATAAAGCGCTTTTGCCCAAGGGTCTTCAAATACTGGAGCAGGGAGACCTCGGCCTCTTTGCGGTTGAGCTGGTACTTGTCGCTGAGCTCTGCGATCATATCGCCAACCGAGTTGCGGCCGTTGCACATCCGCCAGACCTCGCTGCCGACTTCGTCGAGGGTGATTTTGCGCTGCTTGGGGATATAGAAAAACTTGGACAACAGCCGCACCTTCCAGGTGTTCTGGCGCGTTATGAATACTTGGGTCTCGCCGTTGTCGTTGTCTTCCCAGCGCAGGGACTCATTGCGCGTTGGCCGCGACGCCAGCATGGCGGCCCGGCTCAGCTTGGGTCCCTTGTTTTTTGATAAAATGCCCATCTACTACCTTGGCGACTAGCTCGTCGTCTTTTGCGTCTTTCTTGCGGTAGAGGTGCTCGATGATGGCGATTTTGTCGATGCTGGTATCGCGCCAGACGCGCCCCCGCATGTATAGGCGCGGCCTCGGATTCATAAAGGGTAGGGGCCTCAGTAGCTGACGCCAGCGGCTGCGCGGCCGCCCTTCGATGCGAATGCCCTCGTGTTCCTGCACGGCTTCTGGAATAATGTCCACCACGAAGTCGCGCAGTTGTTTCTTAAAAAAGACCGGATACCAGTCTTGGATGTGCGCGTCTTTGAGCATGATCCGGGCCATGCTCAATCGATGCACTTTTAGAACCTGTTTGCCGAGAGAGAACTCTAGCTCAATATGGCCCGACTTGAGGGAATGGCTTTGTAGCTTAAGGTCGCTGGGCGCAAAAAACCGCAAGCCGTACACGCTCCACAAATGAGCGGCCTTGGCTTCTTGATCGACGAGCGAGCTAAACACAGCCTCGGCTTGCTCGGGCAAAAACTCGTCTAGCTTGGCCAGCACTCTCAGGAGCACAACCCGGCCGGACTCCAAGGCGAGCGCTAGGTTGTACGCGCGGAAGTCAGCCTCCCAGATGAAGACCTCGTATTCGCGGCCTTCGAGGAATTTCTTGTTTTTGAGGAATCGAGCGCGGCGCTGAACCTCAAAGGGGGCATCGACCTTTTGGGCCTTCTTTTGCAGGTTGGCCAAGTAGCGATCTACCAGTTCGGTCAGGCGCAGGGCCTCGCCGCGGCCTTTGAGACGCCGCCATTCGATTTCGGCGCGCACGATTTCGGCGTCGTCGAGGCGGGCATAGCCCTTTTCAAAGTCCCCGTCAACTCGGCCGAGGTTCCAGTCGTCGGGCACGGACAGCCGCAGCCCTTGCCAAGCGAAATCTACCCAGTCGCTCATGCTAGAAGATCAGCACCGAGACCGATTTCTGGATCAGGGCGATCCCCACCGACGCCATACCCATCAGTGCCATGCCGCAGGAAAAGCCCACTGCCAGAATAGGGGCAAACTGCCGCCATTCCTGCCGCCCGTACTTGTTCCAAAAGTAGTAGCGAGCTAAGAGCGCACCGATGATCTCAGTCACCACGAAATGCGGCAGGGTCGTCAGCGAGCGCACGAAGCCAAAGATCAGCAGGATCGGCAGTCCGAGAATGGACAGCAGAATGAAGCTCACCAGCCCGAAGATGGCCCCAAAGGCGATGACCTCTTCTTTTAGGGCCTTAAAGAGCCAAGGCTCATCGGTGGAGCGCTGGATCCAAGAGCTGGTAAAGAGCGGATCGGTATCAACTTCAAAGTAGAAAGACCATCCCGCTGGCACGGCCCGCTCGACTTGCACTTCGAGGGTCGGACGGGGAGCGCGGATGACGGCGTCCATAGCCGGCTCCAGTGGCGCAATCGCTGGCAGGCCCTCGACAATTTCCTCTTCGGCTAGCTGCGCGTCGCGCAGATAGCGCTCGACAACGATATCGGGTGTCCCTTGCTCGAAGTACGAGTAGAAAACTTGGGTCGGCATCCACGGCCCGATTTGGCCGCGCTTGCCGTTGGAGTCCAGCCACTCCTGATCCACCAGCCGCACCCGCCAGTACCACCACTCGTTTTCAATCAGGTTAGCAGGGGTCCACCCCGCCCGATCTTGGTCTATGGCCAGTTCGCTGCGCATGGTGCCGGTGATAAAGAGGCATTGCTGGTAGGCGCGCAGCCGCCAGATTAGCTGGGCATAGGGGTAGGAGGCCGAGGGGATTGGTGCCAGTTTCCAGATATAGGAGCCGTAGAGAAAACTGGTGAAGAGCACGATGGGCACCATGAAAATTTCGGCGCGGATGATGCTGGTAAACTGGGTGCCGGTCAGTTCGATCTCGCGGAATTTCATGGTCTGGGCACCGTAGTTACCCAAGGGAAACGGAATGAACCAGATGTCGACGCCGCGGTACCCAGAGAAGATAATCGTGGCCTCGCGCACGAAGGGGATATCCACCGTCTGCCCCACCATCCCGACTAGGCGGGCGTTGACGAAGGACTGAAAGGGCGTGAATACAAAACCAAAAAAGAGGAAGAACCAGATGAATTGGGAAATGCCCGGCAGTAGCCAAGCGGCGATGCCGATCAGGCCAGCCGTGGCCACGGCGTATAGTGCCAGCGCCAGCCAGATAGGGAAATCGCCACGGCCCGCGGGCGTGGCGAAGCTGCGCTTGAGCTCGCCTTCATCGGTGTTGGCCCTAGCACTGCGCACGCTTTGAAATACCTGATAGATGCCGATGACGGCGATGGCGATGGTGGTGCCGATGCCGAAACTCATCCAGAAATCGACGTTGTTGACGAAGAAGGTCTCGACCGTGCCCATGCCTTGCTGCCACAAGTTCAGGTAAGGCCCCTCGTCCTCGCGCCACGGAGGCGTCCAAGTATAGAGCAGCGGATTGGCGATTGAGGCGACGACCACGCCGATAAAGGTGCCGACTACTCCCCAGAACGGGACCACTAGCCCGGTGAAGATCGGCCCCAAGTGCGCGGAAAACCCCAGCGGAGTGGCCGGGATGAAGTTGCCGGTGACTTGCGTGAAGTCAACAAAGGGAATGGGTATGAGTTGAATCGGCTCGGTCAGCAGCGCACCCGTAATGGCCGGCAAGGCTACGTAGATCGTGCCAAAGACCAAGCCGATCATCGCCCCGGCCGAAAATACTCGCCAGCGCCACGTCTCAACCCCTTGGGTGGTCTCAGCTAGTGCCGTAGCGCCTTGGGCGTTTACGGGCGCGAAGGGAAAGGGCAGGCGCTCGTAGTCGGAGCTGAGCCGGAAGAGCGCGTACGACATAGTGAACCAGTTGATGCGCGAGATGATCATCCCCAAGACTAGGAGGACGATCGGCATCGCCCAATCCGAGTGCAGGAAGGTGCGCTCAATGATGGCGAGAGAGTCGGCCGGCGGTGCCACCCAAGTGGGGATCAGCTTGGTGATGCCGAACTGCTTGGCCGCCGGCGATTGCACCAAGTACTGGTTGTAGAGCAAGCCCTCAAAGGCGCCGGTCTCAGCGGCAATCAGCGAGGAAGCCACGTAGAACAGCACATAGACTTCTTGGCGCCGGAGGGAGGAGAAGGAGCGCTTGGTGATTTCGGCGAAGAGGATGATGGTCACCCACTCGGCCGCCGCCCCCAAAGAGCCTCCGATCATAAGGCTTAAGTACATATTGCCCGGCACCATGATGAAAGCGACGAAGAGCACGCCGAGGACGGCCTTGATCGTGAAGCCGTCCTCGAAGTGGTCCGGGACCTGCATTAGATCCCGATATTCTTCGATCTCTTGGTTCGGGTTTCTGTTTTTTCTTCCGAGCACTCGCTATCCTCCCTTACGCCGACACTTCGCTGCGCAGCCCTTGCAGAATTTCCGCGCCCTGTTGGCGGTAGCCTTCTTTGGCCTCGGCATCCACTGTGCGCCAGATGAGGAACTGTTTGCGAATGACGTTCATAAAGCGCTGGTTGACCCGCCGCCACGAGGCATCCTCGCCGCTGAGTCGCTTGATTTGCAGGCCGACTGAGTAGATGTTGTGTTCGGCCTCTGGCATGGCCTGCACGGTGACGTGTTGGCTGACGCCCAAGTCGAAAGGAGCCAGCCATATATTCATGTCGATAATGTATCCTTCGCCGTTGGGCGTTTCTTCGCGGTTTAGCTGGGCACCGTCGGTGTAGAAGGTGCCGATGGATTCCTCGCTGTAGGAGTCGAAGTAGCCGATGAGGAATACGCTCAAGCCCAAGACCTCGTGGCCGCTGACCGTAAAGGGGAACTCGAAATCCCACTGGTCGCCGTCGGGCGGCGGCAGCTTCCACTTGCGGGTCACGTCTGGTACGGCCATTTGCGAAGCCTTGCGCGCTGGATAGATCGTCGAGAGCATGACCACGGCCATCACCAGCATACAGGAGAGCACCGCAGCCACTGAGGAGTAGTTGAGCGTGAAGCCACCCAAAAGGTCGAATTCGATGAGCACTTTGGCGATTACTTGGCCGCTGAGATAACCGGCGACCACGCCCAGCACCGAATAGACGCAACTTTCGGCGATAAAGAGCCAAGAGATGTGGCCGGGGGCTAGGCCCACCGAGGAATAGATGCCTATTTCGCGGAAGCGCTCGTACACGCTACCCATCATGGTGTTGAGCACAATAAGCGAGGCGATCAGCATGGGGATGAACAAATTGCTCATTCCGGAAAAGGAGGTCATGCCCAGCGATGAATAGATCGACACTTTGATGTATTCATCGCCGGCCTCCTTGACTCCGGCGAACAGCGTTACCGCGAGGCGCGAGAGGAAATCCTCGACCTCGCCGCGCACATCGCTGCCCTCGGGGAAGCGCACGGCTACCGACTGTAGCGGGTTGCCGCTGCCGACGTTGCGCAGCGTGTGGTAGGGAATAATTAGGGTGTTGGCTGGCTCTATGTGGACGAAGGGTTTGATGACGACCTTGGCGTCCTCCAGACCTTGTTTCTCGCGCTGTTCTTCCTCGGCTATTTCCTGCACCGCCTGACCGCCAGTGACGGCGAAGTCGGCCGGTGTCAAGATTTCGTCGTCGAGGTCTTTGAGGTCCTTCATGCGCTTAGAGTCGATGACGCCCACCACCGTGAACAAGTCGCCGAAGACCCGGACTTGCGCTTGGCCAACGTCGGCCAAATCGACATTGAGATGGGCCTCCTTGACCATGTCGATGGGCAGGATGCAGGCCTTGTCCTCGCCCGGTTCAAACCAGCGGCCGGCGACTAGGGCTTGGTTGAGCCGAGTGACTTGAGTCTCCTCGGGCGCTAAACCTAGGACGCCGAGCGCGTTATGGGCCTTTTCCCCGTGTTTTATTTTGATGTGCGCTTTGGCTTTATTGCTGTACCAACTGCGCGGCGCGACCGCGGCCCGATCGCCGAAATTGCTGCGGGCGTATTCGAGGACTGAATCCTCCATTGGATTCCACGCCTTGCTGCGGATGAGGATGCCCTCGTAGAGCCCCTCGTTGTCGCGGCTGATTTGATTGAACCGCAAGCCCGTGCGGATGGAGGTGAAGGAGAGCACCGTAAAGGTCAGCAGCAAGAGCGTGGTAAAGGTGAGGACCGTGCGCGTCTTGCGCCGCTTCATGTTGGAAATCCCGAGCTGGAAGGCCGTCAGCGAGGCCGAAGAGCGGCTGACGTCCGTGTCGTGGATCACGGCTACCTCGGTGCGCAGCTTCTTCATCTGCTCGTTAAAGCGGCCGGAGATGATCGACATCACCAGTACTGCCAAGGCGATGATGATAAAGGCCAGCAGAATGACGAAGGGATTGGATAGCTGAAAGGCCGGATGCACCAGCCACAGCACGATCCAGATCGCTAGGAAAACCCCGACAAAGCCGATGATCTGATTGCGGATCGTGGCCGCCGTAAAAATGAGCCGCTCAGTAAAAAAGGCGCAGGGAATGACGAGGGCCATAAAGAAGATAATGCCCTGAATGACGTCGTTTTGGGTGGATTTGACGTCTGGATAGGCGCGCGACTCCAGCCCGAAGGCCGCGCGCGTGTGGCGCACGAAATCGCCCCAGCGCTGCTCAGTCTCAGCCTCGGCGGCTTGGGTTAGCTCGGCTTCGGCGCGATAGTGGAGGTCGTTGAGGCGCTGGTTTTCAATGGCAAAGCTCCGCAGCTCGCGCATTCGCGACTCGTCGAGATTCCACATATCTTGGGCAGCTTGAAAGGTCGTGCGGGCAAAGGAAGTACCAGGGCGGATCTCAAAGCCCTCGCCCTCGGCCTTTTCCTTGTCGGTTACGCTGGTGGCGTTGAGCAGGAGCGAGCGGAATCCCAGCAAGCCAGCACCGAACCCCATCTTGATGTGCGAACCAGGCCGTGCGAAGAGCACCCCGACCGGCTCGTTTTGGGCCGAAGGGCCTTCGCCGATGGTATAACCGTACTCCACGGGTGCGCTGTTGGTCTCGTCGAAGACCTGCACGTTGGACAGCTTGGTCAGATAGCGTGGATCGACGATATCGAAAAAGTTGTAGGGTACGCAGGGGAAGAGAATGACCATCCATTGCTTGTCGCGCCAATCCATGGAGACCCGCATCGGGTAGCTTTCGTCGCCTTGTACGCCGCGGTCGGGGGCGTAGGTGATGCGGCCGGTGATCGGGTCCATGTAGTAGCCCTCGATCTGCACGTTATTGACCCGCACCCGATTTACGTAAAAGGCCCCTTTATCATCGACGACTTCGTAGTACTCGCCGCGCACGCCTTTATACGACTTTTTCTTGCCGTTGCGCACCACGGCTACGGCGTCTGCACGCGGCAAGTCGGGGATGATACTGCGGCGCGGAAAGACCATAGTCCGGCCGCGCAGCGAGCGCAGCGTGTCGCGCAAGCGCATCTTGAAGTCCGGGAAAAGCTCTGGGTCTTCAAAGGCCATCTCAAACATGCCGGCGAGCACCCGGATCTGTTTGGCGAGATTGGCGTAGTTGACGTGCTCGGCCCGGTCTAAGGGCGTATCGACGAGGAAACGTGCGTCGTTGACAGTGACAAAGGCCAACGCCGGCGTACCTGTCGCCAACACCAATTCGCTGTTGACCGATATTTCGCCTGGTACAAAGGTTTGCCAACTCATCCCGCCTTCGGGGCTGATGCCATTGACTAGCACGTCGCGCCGCTGGTAATCCAACTCGCGGCTGATCTTGCGCGCATAACCCATGAAGTTTTTGCCGAAGGGCGCGAAGTAGCGCTTGTAGTAAAAACTGGTATTGCTGTTCCAGACTCCGAGCTCGTCGGTCTGCGACGAAAGGTCGAGGCTGATAAAGAGCTTGACCGCGAGCGAATCGACTTTGGGATCGACCCAAGTTTTGTAGAGCGCGAGGCGCAAGTCGTCGTCCGAATGCAACTCATCGACCAGTTCGTCGCGATCTTTGAATTGCTCGTCGGCGACGTGTAATGCGCCTCCTTCTTGGCTCAGCAGCCCTTCGGCGAGCGCGGCGTCGGCAACGTGCGCGGCCAAGTTGGTGCGCCCTTCGGCAACGCCCCGCACGAGGGATTCCTTACCGGTGAATTCCTCCTCGCCGATGGAGTAGTGAATGCCGTCTTGGGCGATCATGTTCCGTGCGAGTGCAGCATCGACGACCCGCCTCACCAGCATGTGCTCGATAAAGGGGTCCTCTTTGCGCAAGTAGCGCTGGATGAAATCATCGACCCCGCGCAAGCCCAAGTGGTGGGCCGAAGTGGCGAGGAATACGACTGTGCGCGCCGGCGGGTTCGCACGGAAATAGCGCGCCAGTTCCAACAACGCAGTAATGCCAGAGGCTTGCTCGGCACCTGGGGCGAGGGCCGGCACTACTGACATGGCGTCGTAGTACGCCTCTAGCACGATCACGTCTTCTTTCAGTAAGGGATCGTATCCGGGAATCGTGCCGAGGATATTCCAAGCGGGACGCCGCTCCCAATCCATGCGGTACTGTAGGTGGAGCGTCTGCTCGCCCTCGGTCGCCAACTGGTGACGCAAGTGCTGACCGGTTTGGCGATTGACCCAGAACCTCGGCAGGTCGAGCGGCATGGTGAGGAACTTCTTTTCTCCCTCCAAGTACACGGTGGAATCCGGCTCGATAAAGACGATGGCCTGCGCCCCGAGGTAAGCGGCATTGAGCCAAGCGTCGCCCGAATTGAAGTCCATCAGGGCCACAGACCCTTCTACTTGCTTGCCGTCCATGTCCGCGTACTCACCCGCGCCAGCGTCTATCAAGCGCCGGGGCATCCCGCCTTCGGGCAGCGTCGAGGTTTTGACGAGGTTGGGCCACAGGCCGTGGATTGGCACTTGTTCGTCGCTGCCAACTACTTGCAGAAATCCGCCCTTATCGACCGGAATAGAGACATCGTATTCGTGTACTGTGACGTCGTCGAGGCCGATGGCGCGGAAGCGCTCCTGTACGATCTGGGCCGCTTGCTCGGCGCCTCGATAGCCGGCGACTCTAGATCCCAAGCCGGCAAAGGTGTCCATCGTTTGCTGTACGCGCTCGACCGGGGCCGTGTGCGCCAGCTCGGCAAAATCGACCCCGGCGTCCGCGGGGGCCAGTGCTGCGCCGACCAAAATCCAGCCGAAGACCATCCACCGCATCGCGAACTTAGGCATAATTGTAACGCCTTTCTCAGATCCAGAAGACCACATTGTCGGTCATGCCCGTAAAAAAGTCGATAATCAACCAGAGCCCGGCGATGAAAAACTGGCCTATGATTAGGCCCAAGAAGAAAGGACGCGCCCGGCGAAAAAGACTGGGACCGCCGTATTTCATCGCCAACAACTTTAAGAGCCAAGCGAGGGCAATGCTAAACCACAACTGGTCCATCAGCCATACGGCACCAATGGGGTATCCAATGGGATGCAGAGGCCACCACAAGAGCTGCTGGCGCGCCCACATGAGCAGGGCCATAATGCCCCCGCCGATAAAAGTGTGAATCCAGCCATCAATATTCGGCTCGGTGGGTGCGCTTAACTTGGTGGTAATATAATCAAAAGGGGCGCGAGTTCCACCACCAAAAAACCACGCGTTGAGGTTGATGCCGCCGTATTCGTAGGCGAGGTACAAAATTGCTGCGACCGAGCCGACAATGCTGACAACAATCGCCAGCAGCATATACCAAAAAAGCGGGCGTAGCCGCGGCCCCAACTCCTCGCCTAGCTTGAGACCGTGCGCGCAGGAAGCCATGACAAACGTGCGGATATCCGCCGCCCACACATAAGTGTACGCGAGGCCCACCATGCCCGCCGGCCCGATCGCCGAAGAGCCTACAGCCGAGACCAAAGCCGACGAAGAAATCATCGGCCCGACCGCCGCTGCCACGCCTCCCTCTACTACCACTCGAGTTAGGCCGACGAAAATAAGGATGGCCAGCATCAGGGTCAAAAAGGCCACCCACAGCGACAGGCCGGACTGCCACAGCCAGATGGTCATCACCGCGACTCCGGCGAGCCAAGTTAAGACCGCTGCCCGATAGGATAGCATCTCGCCGCTGTCATCGATGCAGTTGTCGCCCCGGAATGCCTTGCGCAGCACGTCGCGCAGGTGCTCGCGGCCGATCCACAGACCGAAGAACACTAAGACGATCATCGCTCCCTGCCCTTGGTGGGCGAGAATTGGCTCGCTAGGAGCGCCGTAGATGCCCAGCTTTTCGGTGCTGCCAACCCCTAAAACGCCCAGCCCCCCGCGGATCAGCTTGGCGATGGTGTTGAAAAACCACAGGCTGAAGGCGATGTCGAGGTTGATTAGATAGGCGAACCCGACCATGGGAAAGCTCAGGCGGAAAATTAGGCTGACGGTGTTGCGCAGGATCGGCACCGAGGAGACGAGCTGGATGGCGGGGATGAAGTTGAAGTACGCGTGTAGGGCGTTGAGGCTACTGACGAGCACGGGCAGGGCAAAGCCGATCCACATGATAGGATTTTTGAAGAAAGGGCCTAGGGTTTCTCCGCGACCTCCGCTCTGCACCATGGCTAGGGGCACTTGTACCAGCGGATAAACTAGCCGCTCCCGCTCCACCCACTGGCGGCGCAGAATGACCATAGACGAGATCATCACCAAGTACAGGGCTACGATGAGAATGGCCCAATAGCACAGCGGGCCGCTCCAAGCGGCCCAAGGCACCCCAGCGGTGCGCGGTGCTCCTTCGTAAAACCACTTGATCGCCTCGGGGTCCTGTGGTGCGATCCACTCGGGAAGGTGCGGCAGGATGAGCAAGGCCCACTCGTTTTCCGGGGTGGCGTAGTACTGGGCACCGGTGATGATCGTCAGCCAGTACTCGCTGAGGCCCATCGTGGGGATGGCCGAGGCCGTGAGCATCATAATGTACGCGACGATGAGCTCGCAGCGACCGAGGGCTATAGGGGCGACGAAGCGCGCCAGCAAGGCGTTGAACAGGCCCGTTAATAAGAAGAAAAGGAACAGGGCACCCGCGGCGCTGAAATCAATCGACATGTAGGAGCCGCGGATGACCATGTTGCCGTACGGTGCTCCCACGGCGATGCACAGCGACCCTAGGGTGCCCGCCATCAGCGCTTTGGCGCTGAAGACCGGCTCGGTTTGCAAGGTAGGCTTTTGGGGCAAGTCCATTGAAACGACCTAAAGTCTATACATTTATAACTATAACTGACCTTGGTCCAACCAGCCTATTTTCTCCAATTGTTCCAAGGTCCACCAAGCCAACAGGCCAATCGCCCCTCCGCTCACCAGAGCGCTGAACAAGGCCAGCGGCAAAAGCGCGAACAGACCGCTGTGGCCTATATAACCAGCGGCGAGAGCGAGCTGGCTGAGCTGGTGAGCCAACGCGCCCCAGATGCTCAGGCCCACGACGCTGAAAAGCCGCGCTCCCATGCGGCGGACCGCAACCATGACCAGCCAACTCGCCAAGCCAGCCCCGCCGCCAATGACAAAGGCCGGACTTGCAAACCCCCCGCTGAGCAAGCCGCCGACTACGAGCTTGATGGTACTAACGGCCAACGCCGGACCGCCGCCAAAGCTCACTAGCGCGACCACAACCGGCAAATTGCCGAGTCCCAACTTCATCCAAGGCAAGGGTTTGGGCACTAGCGATTCAAAGGCGAAGAGCACGATTGCCGCACTGGCCATAAGCCCCAAACGGGCCACGTCTCTAGGGTGCGCAAACATCAGCGAATCATCGCGTCTATGGGCGCGGCACCAGCGATCCTCAGCACTAGGCCATTGGGTATGCACACAGCCACATCGCCTGCTCGCTGCATCCAGCCCTGCCGCATGCAGATCTTGTAGACGCAGGGTGCGGAAAGTACGCGCACGCCTTTGGGCCCGATCTCGATATCGCTCACTCCCAAAGGTCCTACAACCGGCAAGACCCCGTAATTTGAGAGGGCATGAGTGGCGGGCGCGGCCTCGGCCAACTCGACGATGAGCAGGCCGCCGGCTTCGGCTGTATAGCGGCCGTAAAGTACCAGCCCGATCGCACTCAAGCCCACGACGAGCGCGAGGATTTTATCCGCTCGCGTCAGCGCCGGTGCGTTTTCGGTATTTAGCCACCGCATCCTGCGTCCTTTTAATTTTAACGTCGCTCCTACAACGCGTGCAAACTCTGCTTGTATGTACTTGTTTTCTTTTTATATGCTTGTTTATATTGACGGGCAAGTAGATAGCGAAAGATCACATGACCGAAACCACTCCCATACCTCTTGCGGCCCTTCCTAATACCTACTTGGACGAACTCGTTAAGCAGGGGAGCGACGAACTGCGGCTGTCAATGCTGCTGATTGAGGTCTCCTCCTGCAACGACCAGGCCGATTTTGAGCTGCTCAACCGCGCCTATTACTTCGCCAAAGAGCATCACAAGGGACAGATCCGCAAGTCCGGCGAGCCGTTCTTAGCCCATTGCGTCGAAGTGGCTCGGCTCCTCGCCCAGTTGGGCTTGGATCACACCACAGTTGCAGCCGGACTGTTGCACGATGTAGTTGAGGATACGCCAGCTACGCATGAGGAGGTTGCCAAGCAATTTGGCGAAGAGATCGCCGAACTGATCGCCGGGGTTACCAAAATCGATCAGATAACATACGAAAGCCGCGAGGTGCGCCAAGCTGAGACCTACCGCAAGATGCTGATCTCCACGGTCAAGGACATCCGCGTCATTCTCATCAAGCTGGCCGACCGGCTGCACAACATGCGCACGCTCCAATACCTAAGCTCCCAATCCCGCGAGCGCACGGCAAGGGAAACGCTCGAAGTGTACGCGCCGCTCGCTCATCGCTTTGGGTTGGCGCGGATCCGCTGGCAACTCGAAGACCAAAGCCTCAAGTTCCTCGAACCCAAAACGTACCAAGATCTGCGCGAAAGCGTGGCCATGACGCGCCAAGAGCGCGAAGACTATATAAAGGAATTCAAGGTCCCAATTGAGGAGTGCCTACACGCCAATGGCATTAAAGCCGAATTTACGAGCCGAGCCAAGAACTTCTACAGTATCTACAATAAGATGCAGGCGCGCGGTAAGCCCTTCGAAGAAATCTACGACCTGCTGGCCATACGCATCATCACCGACACCACGCGCGAATGCTATCAAATCCTCGGCTGGGTCCACCACATTTACACCCCTATCCCCGGACGCATCAAAGACTATATATCGACTCCTAAGAGCAACATGTACCAGTCGCTGCACACTTCGGTGATCGGTCTCAAAGGTCAATACGTCGAAGTGCAAATCCGCACCGCGCAGATGCACCACACGGCTGAAATCGGCATCGCCGCTCACTGGCGCTACAAATCCAATGACAAGGCTCCCGGCGATTTAAACCAACACATGAGTTGGCTGCACCAAGTCCTCGACTGGCAACAGGAAGCCACAGACCCGGTCGAGTTCATGGAAAACCTGAAGACCGAGCTCGCGTCCCAAGACGAGATCTTTGTTTTCACCCCCAAAGGCCACCTACACCAGTTGCCCAAGGGGGCCACGCCGATTGATTTTGCCTTTGCCATCCACACCGACATCGGGCTGCACTGCGCGACGGCCAAAGTAAACGACCTCGTCGTGCCGCTAAGCGCGGCTTTGAGCAGCGGCCAAACCGTGGAAATCGTCACGGTGCCACAGCAAAAGCCCAACCTCGCTTGGCTGGACCAAGTCAAGACCGCCAAGGCCCGCCAAGCCATTCGCCGCTGGCTGCGGGAGGAGCAATACGATCACAACGTGCGCCATGGTAAGGAGGCGCTCGACAGGGGATTGAGGCCCGGTCAGGATGCCGACCCACCCAACCTCGATGCCGTGGCGGAGGAATTCGGGTTCAGCGACGCCGAGCATCTCTACGCGGCCCTCGGCAACGGAGACCTGTCAATCGGCAAGGTCATCGGCAAAATCGCATCCCCCAAGCCCGAGCGGCGCACGATCCGGCCCCAAGACCGCAGAGACATCTGTATCCAAGGCATGAAAAACCTGATGATCCAATTTGGTAAGTGCTGTGGTCCCATCCCGGGCGACGAGATTGTCGGCCTAGTTACCCGAGGCCGCGGCGTCACGGTCCACCGCACCAACTGTTACAACATCGGCCGGATTTCCGCTGAACCAGACCGCCTGCTCGCGGTCGAGTGGGAGCAGACGGACGAACCAGCCTTTACTGTTCAGCTACGCACCCGCAGTTGGGATCGCAAGTCCTTGCTCGCGGACATCTCGGGGGCGATCAGCACCGTCGGTTGCAACATCCGCGAATCTACTACCCGCACCGATAGCCACATCGCCGAACAGGACTTCTGGATTGATGTCGCCGACAACGAGCAACTGCGCCAGGCTATAGACCAAATCGAGCACATCGAAGGCGTTTTGGAAGTGCTGCGCGTGGATGAGTCTGCAAGCCGTTAGCCGTGTCGGACCTGTTCCGCCCCAATATCGCTCGTATGCGCGGGTACGTCCCTGGGGAACAGCCCCGCGAAAAGGGCTACATCAAGCTCAATACCAACGAAAACCCCTACCCGCCTTCGCCCTTAGTGCTAGCGCGGTTGCGCGATGCCTGCTCAGCTAATCTGCGCCTCTATCCCGACCCAGACGCTTGGGCCCTGCGCCGCAAATTGGGAGAGGTGTTCGCCATTGATCCCCAACAGATTATGGTCGGCAATGGCTCGGACGAGCTGCTCCACGTCATCATTCGCAGCTTTGCCGGCGAGGGCGACAAAATCGCCTATCCCCATCCCACGTACGGCTACTACAAGCCGCTGATCGACATCCAGGGAGCTGAGTCGGTCCCGGTCGAGTTCGACGAAAATTTTTCCCTGCCCGAGGGTTTAGCCGTGCCCGGGGCCCGCATCACCTTTCTCGCCAATCCCAATGCTCCTTCGGGTACCCTTGTGTCCTATGACGAAGTCGCCGCGCTCTGTGCGCGGATTGACGGCGTCTTGGTCGTGGATGAAGCGTATGTCGATTTTTCCCAGGGGGGCTGCATTCAGCTCATCGAGCAACACCCCAACGCCATTGTCGTGCGCACCATGTCCAAGTCCTTTTCCCTCGCTGGTATGCGCATTGGTTTTGCCTTTGCCCCGGTCGCGCTGATCGAGGGGATGTGGAAGGTCAAGGACCACTACAATCTCAATCGGCTGAGCTTGGTGGCCGCCGCGGCTGCCTTAGAAGATATCGATGCGATGTGTGCAAACGCCGCCCGCGTCTGCGCGACGCGCGGGCGCCTATGTGCGGGGCTGCGGGCGTTGGATTTTTACGTGTGGGATTCGCAGGCGAATTTTGTGCTCGCCAAGCTCGGCGAGCACTGGACCAACTGCGCCGCTGCCGAACTATACGCGCAGCTCAAGGAGCGCCGGATCTTGGTGCGCTACTTTGCCACGCCGCCGCGCTTGGCCGATTGCCTGCGCATCTCGGTGGGCACGGACGCAGAGATCGCCGCGTTGCTGGCGGCCCTGAAAGAGCTATCGCCCGTTTAGGCACTCGGCAATGCGCGGGGTGCGCCCGCCGCGCTGGTGCATGCTGGCGATCATGTCTCCTAAAAAGCCGATGGAGAAGCACTGAATGCCGACGATGATTAGCAGGATGCCCAGCATGAGCAGGGGATGGCGGTTTTGGATGTTGCCGTGCTCGTAGCGCAGCAAGGCCACATAGGCGCAAATGACCGAGCCGCAAAGCGTGGAGCCGAGCCCCAAGCTGCCGAAGACGTGCATGGGCATGGTCATAAAGCGCACGACGAAGGTCACGGTCAGCAGGTCCAAAAACCCGTTTAGCAACCGCTTGGCCCCGAATTTGGAATGGCCGAAGCGGCGGGGATGGTGTTGCACCGGGATCTCGCCGACTCGATAGCCCATCCAGTGGGCCACGGCGGGCAAGAACCGATACAATTCTCCGTAGAGATAAGGCAGCGCATCTTCGGTCACCTCGCGCCGATACGCCTTGAGCCCGCAGTTGAAATCGCGCAGGCGAACCCCGGAGACCAGCGAGGTGATCCAGTTGAACAAGCGGGAGGGGAGGGTTTTGCTCAGAGGGTCGTGGCGCTTGGCCTTCCAGCCCGAGACCAAGTCGTAATCGCGGTTTAGCTCGGCCAGCAGCCGGGGGATTTCGCGGGGGTCGTCTTGCAGGTCGGCGTCCATGGTGACGATGATTTGGCCGTGCGCCTGCTTGAAGCCGGCGGCGAGGGCCGCGGCCTTGCGGTAGTTGCGGCGGAAGCGCAAGGCGCACACCTGCGGATGCTGTTTGGCCAACTCGCCCAAGACCGCAAACGAGCCGTCCGTGCTCCCGTCGTCCACGAAAATGGCCTCCCAAGACCATTCCACCGTCGCCAAAGCCCTATCGATCTGGTCCCATAGATGAGGCAGGCTTTCCTCTTCGTTAAAAACGGGAATGACGAGGGACAGAAAAATCTCTTCTTTTTCTTTTTTCTCTTGGCCCATGGTTTCCTCTCTTGCAAGCAAGTGCTCCACAATAAAACAATCGCCGATTGCCGCGCACAAACTGGCCCGCTTCCCTTGACATCTATATTTCCCCAACGGTATATACGGACATGCAGCTTCCCTTGGATTCCCACATTCATCTGATTGCCGCTTGCGGCACGGCCATGGGGTCTTTGGCCGGCATGCTGCGCGAGCAGGGGTATCGCGTCACCGGGTCGGACAGCCACGTCTATCCGCCGATGAGCACCATGCTCGAGGATTTGGGGATCGACGTGCGGGCCGGCTTCTCGGCGGATCACCTAGTGCCAGCGCCGGATTTGGTCGTCATTGGCAACGCCGTCTCGCGTGGCAACCCAGAGGCCGAGGCCGTACTCTCGCGCCGGATCCCGTATATGTCGCTCCCAGAAGTGCTGCGCGATTTCTTCCTCCGCGGCAAGTGCTCGGTCGTGGTAACTGGAACCCACGGCAAAACCACCACTACGGCGCTCGTCGCCCACCTCTTCACCGCTTGCGACTTGGACCCTTCCTTTCTGGTCGCTGGGGTGCCGCAAAACTTCGACCGCTCCTACCGGCTCGGCCAAGGCGCAGACTTCATCGTCGAAGGCGACGAATACGACAGTGCCTTCTTTGCCAAGTGGGCGAAATTTTTCTACTACCTACCCGATGTGCTAATCGTCAACAACATTGAATTCGACCACGCCGACATCTACCAAGACCTTGCCGAAATCGTCAAAGCCTTCCGCCAACTCATCAACATAGTGCCGGAAAACGGTCTGATTCTAGCCAACGGCAGCGACCCCAATATCGCCGAACTCCTGCCCGCCGCGCTGGCACCGGTGGAGACCTTTGGCCTTGAGGAGGGCGCGTTTTGGCGCGCTACCAACCTCCAAGCTCGTGCCGAGGGCACGCGCTTCACCTTGTGCCGGGCGGGGCACGAGGTGGGAGTTTTCGACTTGCCGCTGAGCGGCGATTACAACGTCTGCAATGCGCTCGCCAGCTTGGCCGCTGGTTTCCGCGCTGGCCTAACTGCCGACGACCTGCGCACGGCCTTGGCCGGCTTTGCCGGCGTCAAGCGTCGGCAGGAGCAGATTGGCCTCATTGACGACATTCTCCTCATCGACGACTTCGCCCACCATCCCACTGCGGTCGCCCACACTCTAGAGGGGCTGCGCCAAGCCCATCCCGAACGCAGGCTCCTCGCAGTTTTCGAGCCGGCCAGCGCGACCAATGCCCGCGCTATCTTTGAGGATCGCTATGTCGAGGCATTTGCCTTGGCCGACGCGTTCGTCGCAACCGCGGTCCCCTATCCCAAACGCGCCCGGGACGACGAACCGTTTTCGCCCGAGCGCTTAGTGGAGCGTCTCTGCGCCACCGGCAAGACAGCCCGCTATCTGTCCGACGCCGAATCGATGGCCGCTTTTTTAGCGGCAGAAGCCCACCCGGGCGACTTGGTGGTCTTTATGAGCAATGGCGGTTTCGGCGGCTTGCAACAGAAGCTATGCGCGGCACTCACAGCCCGCGCACCCTGTATCGACTAGGTGTCAGAACTGTTGCCGAATAGACGCACTGAGCACGGGTAATACGCGCAGTGTGAATTTTATATTTTTATATTTTACAATATGTTATAAAAATAGAAAACCCTAGGTACGCATATTGCATTAAGCGCATGGCAATTGCCATCTCACCCTAACTTGGAGGCTGCCATGCGTCCTTTCATTGCCTTTATCTTTTGTGCTCTCGCCGCATCTCTCTCAGCCCAACCCGGCCCAGTCGTCATATCCGAGTTGATGTGGTCGGGTAGTACGGCATCTACTGCCGATGAGTGGATCGAACTCTACAATCCCAGCGACGCAACGGTTGATATAGCCGGCTGGACTTTGACCTATCGCAGCGGCGACGAGGACAAGGTGATGTTCGTCCTTGAGGCCGCTACGATCCCCGCCGGACAGACCTTTCTCATCGCTAACTACGCTGCCGATCACAAAAACTCCCTCCTCGCTGTCGATCCTCAGCGCGTTGACGCCGCGGTTTCGCTGCCCAACACCAAGTTGCTCTTACATCTGTACGACGGCGACCCGCAAGCTGGAGGCCAGCTCGTCGACTTGGCCGACGATGGCCGCGGGGCCCCTTTCGCCGGTGACTCAGCCAGCAAAAGTGCCATGGTGCGCATCGCCTTTGACCAGCCCGGCGACCAGCCCGAAAGCTGGGCGACGGCGACCGAGCAAAGCGGCTGGGATGCGGGTGCCAGCGAGTTGGGCACGCCGGGATCCATCCCCGCGTACCTGCTCCCGGATGGGAGCGAAGCGCCCGAACCCGTCATGGGAACGAGCATTTTACCGACGCCTTGGGCTTTAGTAAAAGAGCATCTATATCCATAGCGCGGATTGCAGAACAAAAGGCACCTACTTGCGGGTAGGTGCCTTTTTATCGCTAAAAAAAGGCCGTGGAAGCTGAGATACGCTTCGCACGGCCTTTAACAATGGTGGGCAATCGCAGATTTGAACTGCGGACCTCCGGTATGTGAGACCGGCGCTCTAACCAACTGAGCTAATCGCCCAAAAGCGTTTTTAAATTAGTCTCCAACGGCTACTGAGTCAATGTCCGTTGTGCCCGGCGGCAAAGTGGAATTTCGGCAGGGCTACTTCAGTCGCCGATGGGTGGCCTTCGCGCAGGCGGTACGCTCGATCGAGCGTCAGCCCCTGCCAGTGCTGCGCCTGATGGGTCGCTGGCCAGGTGATTTCCACGAAGACCAATTCCGTGGCGTCCCCCAGACCGAGGTGCGGCGCGAGCGGGTTGGCCCCAAAGCTGCCGCCCGAACCGATGAGGTGGTGAATGTCGCGGGTACTGCCGTCTGGTTGCCGCACGCGTACGCGCACGCGGCCGCCAATAGCCCCTCGGTTCGACTGCACGCCTTGGGGAAACAGCCGCAGCCAGCGATTGCCGTGCCCGGGATTTTCGTAGAGCACGTTCTGGTAGAGGTCGCCTTCAAAGGCTCCGCCCATGACCTCGAAGACGTCTTGGTCTCCATCGTTGTCGAAGTCGGCAAAGGACACGCCGTGCCCTTTCTGCACGTTGCCGAAGCCGCCTGTGGTGGTGACGTCCAAAAACCGCGCCCCACCGTCGTTGCGCAACATGCGGTTGGGCGTGAGCGAGCGCAGATCGGGAATCCCAGTGCCGACATAGCAGTCGGGGAACCCATCGTTGTCCAAGTCTCCGTAGTTGGCACCCATAGCTAGGATGACTTGGCCAAAGCTCCCCAGCGCTTCGGTGACCTCGGTGAAGGTGCCGTCGCCGTTGTTGCGATACACGTGGGCGTGATCGGCGGCAAATTCTTCGCCGAGGTACGCACGCGCCATGTCGCCGAGGTCGTTCATATTGTAGCCGCCGGTAAACAAGTCGAGCCAGCCGTCGTTGTCGTAGTCCCAAAACCAAGTGGGAAAGCTCTCGTTCGGCCCCGGCGCGACGACCGCCTCGGCAAAGCGCCAGCCCGCTGGTGTGTCGCCGAGGTTGCGATAGAGGACATTTTCTCGATAGAACTGAGATACGTATAGGTCGATCAAACCGTCGTTGTCTATATCGCCCCAAGCAACGCCCTTCACAAAGCCCACGTGATCGATGCCGACTGCGGGAGCCACATCGACAAACGTGCCGTCCTCTTGGTTGCGAAACAACTGGCATGGGTGGGGCCGCTTGCCGGACTCATTGCCGACGAACAGATCCAACCAGCCGTCGTTGTCGTAGTCGGCAAAGGCTGCTGAGTGGGTCGGGTGCAAGGAGAACAAGCCGGCGCGCCGCGTCACGTCCACAAAGGTGCCGTCGCCGTTGTTGCGCAACAGAGAGTTGGGCATGCGGCCCTCTTCCCCCATCCAGGCACCGCGCAAAATGAGCAGATCGACATCGCCGTCGTTGTCGTAGTCAGCCTGTTCGAGGTTGAGCCCCCCGATTTGCCCGGCCAGCCCGGCCGTTGTCGTGGCCTCGGTAAAGGTGCCATCGCCCTCGTTGTGGAAATAGCGCAGTGGATCGCGCAGCCCCCACGAAGAAACCGCAATGTCTAGCAGACCGTCTCCATCGAAGTCCTCGACTGCGCTGCCGCCCGCTAGCCCTATAGCCGCAACTCCAGCCGCCGGTGCCACGTCGCGGAAGCGTTGGATCCCGCCGCTGTGGCCGTCGAATACGTGCGGGGGAATGCGCCAGTTTTCTGGCACCCCTTGCGGGTATTCGCCCAAGGTCATGTACGCCAAATTCAACAGCCAGCGCGTTCCCAGATCGCTTGGGCGTTTGTTCAAGTTTATGGTGTAGTGTTCGATAGCGCGGCGGGAGCCTTCCTGCAAGCGGTGGATGCCGTCGCCGCGGATCGGCAGCAAGCAGGAATTCGTGGTGTGGTTGTGCAGGCAGTTTTCTTGCTCTCCGAGGCGCAAATAGGCGATGGCGAGCAGGTCGTGCAGCATATAGACGAAACCCTCGGTCGCCGGCATCTGCCCGGCCTCTACGGCTGCCAGTACGCTTTGCATCTCTTCGATGCCCATGCGCAAATCCCCGGCCCGCACCTGCTCTTGGGCAATGCGCAGGCGCATGTTCAGCCGCTTGCCCACGCTCATCGGTTGCCCCAGCAGGGAACTAAGGCCCTCGACGCGGGCTTTGTTCAGATAGATGTTGGCAATAGGATCGGCCCGCTGGGCGAGGCGCGCCAGCACCGTCGCCATAAAACGCGAATCCCCGCGATTGACGCCGGCGTCCATCTGCCCCCAGACGGCTGTGGCCCATAGCAGGATGGCTATAACGCTCTGCATGAGAAATAAAAAACGGCTACAAAAATTGGTGTCCCAATCCTCGCAGCCGCGCCTGTGGAAAAAATAATGGTGGGCCCAGTAGGACTCGAACCTACGACCGACGGATTATGAGTCCGCTGCTCTAACCAACTGAGCTATAGGCCCCGTAAAGTTGTTAAAAACCTAGCATTTTTCCCAAGTAGGTCAAGAGCTTTGTTGGGCCGTGACCGCTTGGCGCTCTTGGTTGAGCGCGACGAGTTCGGCGCTGATGCGTGCAACTTCGCCGTCGTCGGATGCCGTTGCGAGGGCTTGACGTGCGTTGTCGATGCGCTTTTGCAGCGCACTTTTCTGAAAGTAAAGCAAATAGTCGCGCCATTGCCGTTCGACCTGCTCCTCGTCGAAACCTTGGGCCGCGCATTGGGCGGCTTGGCGTGCGAGTGCATCGTCTTGTAGCTCGCTGATGATCGTGCCGAGGTCGATGGCTTTGCCGTGGGCATGGTGGTCGAAGAGCGTGCGACACAGGACCTGAGTGCGGGCGTCGCTTAGCGAATCGGGGGAGAATTCGCGGACAGTTTCGGGTATGAGCTGCGGAAAGTTGAACAACAGCCCCATGAATTCGAGCTCGTGACGCGGCGGGTCGGGCACATCCATTGGGGATGGCTCGGCAACTGCCTTGCGCGGTTGTTGGGGACGGCGCATGGAGGCTTGCAGGTCGTGGCGCAGGGATTGCTCGTCAACCGAGAGGCGCTCAGCGACTTCGCGCAGCAGCAAGTCGCGGCGGACTGCATCGCGGGGCTTGGCCAGAAGCGGTTTGAGCCTTTCGACAGTGCGCGCTTTGCCTTCGACGCTGGAGAGATCGTGCTGCTGGGCGAGCTGTTCGAGGTAGAAATCGAGAACTGACTGGGCATTTTGGGCTCGTTTGAGCAGTGCGTCCGGTCCGTGCGCTTGGACGAAGGTATCAGGATCGTGCTCGGAGGACAGCGAGACGACGCGGGCGTCCAACCCAGTGCCTAGGAGAACTTCGAGGGCACGCATGGCGGCTGTGGAACCGGCTGCGTCGCCATCGAACAGCAGCACGACTTGGCGGGCATAGCGTGCGAGCGTGCGGCAGTGGTCTTCGGTCAGGGCCGTGCCAGAGGTAGCCGCTGCGTGTTCGATGCCGGCCTGTGCTAGGCTGATGAGGTCCATGTAGCCCTCGACGACTAATACAGCATCTTGGCGGCGAATGGCGTCGCGTGTGATGGATAGCCCATAGAGCACCCGGCCCTTGTGATAGATGGGCGTTTCAGGCGAGTTGAGGTATTTAGGCTCTTGGTCGGGCTGGAGTGCGCGTGCTCCGAAGGCGATAGTCCGATTGGAGAGATTGGCGATGGGGAAGGCGATCCGGTCGCGGAAGCGGTCGTAGTGACCGCTGCCTGTGGAGCGCGGTAGAGCCAACCCGGCCCGTTCCAAGACTTGGGGACTCAAACCTCGTCGACCGGCTACTTTCAGTAAGGCGTCCCACTCCGGCGGCGCGTAGCCCAAGCCGAAGCGCTCAATGGTTTCGTCTGTGAGGCGGCGGGTCTGTAGATACTCACGGGCGCTGGCACCGACCTCGTCGTTAAGCAACAGATGACGAAAGTACTTTTGCGCTAGGTCGTTGGCTCGGTAGAGTTCATCGGCGGCTTCGGCTTCCTCGTGCGATGGCCCCGAACGCTCGGGCAGAGCGATACCGGTGCGCTCGGCGAGGAATTTGACCGCTTCGACAAAAGTGACGCGGTCGATCTCTTGGATGAATTTGAAGATATCGCCGCCGACGCCACAGCCGAAGCAGTGGTAGAATTGGCGGTCGGGGTTGACGCTGAAGGAAGGGGTTTTCTCTTCGTGAAACGGGCAGAGACCTAAAAAATTGCGGCCCCTCCTAGTGAGTTGGACGTGTTCGGAGACCAAATCGACGATGTCGGTAGCGTCGCGGATGCGGTCGCGAATGGCTTCAGCTTCATGGTTGCGTGGCATTGCTAGCGGGGGGCTTTTTTTCTATATTAACAGCACCATTGAGCAAAATATGGGGGCCCATTAATCGGGTCAAGAAAATCAATTAATGACGCTAATTTGCGTTAATTCCTTGAGTTTACAGCGAACTGTTGATATTATTGATACGTTAAACGCTTATTCATGGCCTATGCTGAGGCCAAATCAGAACTTGATCCATTGAGCATTCAGAGGAGGATATCAGATATGTCGAAAGGCATAAAGGGAGCTATCGGGAGTTTGGCCTTATTGGGACTCGGCGTTTTGCTGTGTGCGAGGCCGGCGGCAGCACAGGTGACGGTCTCTGAGTCGGCAGCGGATACTGACGACCTTGCGCCTGTCCCAGTTGGCGAAGTACAGGCTGAGTTCAACGAAGGTGGAAGGAGCATTACCGTTTCTTGGCCCTTATCCGATGACGATACTGTGCGCCGGGTCCCGACGAGCAGTGACTTTACGACGGGTGGCACCTTTGTCAACGTCAACGATGTGGCTGGTTACAATATATGGCGTCGTCTCGCCGATGGCTCCGGCAGCTTGGCAATAGTCGGCAGCGTCGGTTCCGGCGTGACGTCCTTAGTTGATGCCTCGATCAACGTGAGCGCGGGGAGCAGGCGGTACTTCTACATGGTCTCGGTCGTCGATGAAAGCGGCAATGAGAGCGCTCCTATCGAGTCTGCCGAAGTCAAGAACATGTTGCTCCTTGGCGACTTTGACTACGACGGCGATGTGGACCTTTTAGACTACGGCATTTTGCAAGCCAACTTCGGCCAAGCCGAATTCAAGCCAGCCACAGATATGGACGGCAACGGCATGGTTGATCTCGAGGACTTTTTCCTTTGGGCCGATAACCTCGGCACCGATTTGTACGAGTAGGTCCCGGCCGCAATATGGCTGTGTATCTCATCTTTTCACAAGGAGTATAGTTCGATGAAAGGATATATTCGCATCGTCGCGCTGGCTGCTTTTTGCGCTGCTCCCGCGGCCGCTCAGTTGACTACCTCTGAGCCCGTAGCTTCCGTCGATAATATTCCTCCTGTACCTGTGACTAACCTACAAGCCACAGCCAGTGATGATCCATCCGTGTCGCTTTCTTGGACGCTATCGGGAAATGATGCTCGTTCGTTTACGACCTTTGGGGGCCAAGTGGTGCCTACTGGCGACGTACACGGCTATCGCGTGTACCGCACGGATTATTTTCCTCCCGTGGACGGTAGCGGCGAGATAGTACTCGGCTGGTTCACGCGCGAGGGGGATAAGGTTGACTTTGACGACTTCTTCCTCTTAGCTGATCGCTTCGGCTCTTCTGAAGCCGATGGGGATTTTGAGTTGTTCTTCGACATAGTGCCCAATGGCCAAATTGATGTCGATGATTTTCTTCGCTTCGCCGATGATTTCGGCAAGGCCGTAACTCAGGAACAGGGCAGCGAAAGGTTGGTTGCCACGGTGGGGCCCGGTGTCTCCGAATTCGTCGATAACGACGTCGCCAGTGGAGCCTCCTATATCTATGACGTGCGAGCCTTTGACGGCGACAACGAAACTGGCGTCGTCGCACCTTTTGCTTCCAATGAAGATTTAGCTCGGACAGCGATGGCTGTTGGTGTCGATCAATAAGGGCACGAGAAGTTGCAAGTTGCAGAGATAGGACGCCCGTTCGTCGAGCGGGCGTCCTGTTTTTTACGGTAGTACGCTTGACAAACAAAGATATTATCTGTATCCTTTAATCTCTTTCGCATTTCTCCTTTTCAAAATTAAATACCTCAGCGGTTTATTCCGCTTGAAATTCCACTCTCTCCTTTTAGATATTCTTCGCTATAGACCTCCTGTAGCTATTAAATAATTTTGCCAAGGTACGGTATACCTTAGGTAGGTTTTTAGTTTTTTAGTAGTCCTACCCCATGTACTCCAATCCTCGTAATAGCTCTAGGTGCTTACAGTGCCGTAGCGCACTCGAGTATTCCCTTTGTGTTCCTGCACTCTAACCGCAAGAAAGGTTGCAAGGAAGAGATGCCGCCTCTCAATAGAACGCAGAAAATGAATATTGTTGAACTCCAGCGCATGAACATCTTGGATCTCCAAGAGCTGGCCAAGAAACTGGAAGTTGTAGATTGCACCTCTTTGCGCAAGCAGGAGTTGATCTTCTCCATCCTCAAGCACCAGACCGAGCGCAGTGGGCTGATCTTTGCTCAAGGTACTTTGGAGGTGCTGGACGAGGGGTTCGGCTTTCTCCGCTCGCCGAGCTATAACTACTTACCTGGCCCCGACGACATTTACGTTTCTCATTCGCAGATTAAGCGGTTTAGCCTGCGCACGGGCGATACGATCTCCGGTCAGATCCGCCCGCCGAAAAACGACGAGAAATACTTTGCGCTACTGCGAGTCGAGGCAATCAACTTCGACGACCCAGAAGTCACCAAGAACAAGACGATCTTCGAAAATCTGACAGCCTTGCATCCCACGGATCGCTTCAAGTTAGAGCACAATCCCAAGGACATGACGACGCGGATTCTCGACTTGCTTTCGCCCATCGGCAAAGGGCAGCGCGGCCTAATCGTCGCGCCGCCCTTCACGGGTAAAACCATGCTGCTGCAAAAGGTCGCCAACGCCATCACAACCAATCATCCCGAAGCGGTTCTCATAGTCTTGCTCATTGACGAGCGCCCCGAGGAAGTCACCGATATGCTGCGTTCGGTGCAGGGCGAAGTCGTCAGTTCGACCTTTGACGAGTCGGCTACGCGGCACGTGCAGGTGGCGGATATGGTGATCGAAAAGGCTCGGCGTCTAGTCGAGCACAAGCGGGATGTGGTCATCTTACTCGATAGCATCACGCGCTTGGCACGGGCCTACAATACAGTGACGCCGCACTCGGGGCGGATCCTCACCGGCGGCGTTGACTCGACGGCTTTGCAGTGGCCGCGCCGCTTTTTCGCCGCCGCCCGCAATCTCGAAGAAGGCGGTAGCCTGACGATTATCGCCACGGCCTTGGTAGAGACCGGGAGTCGCATGGACGAAGTGATCTTTGAAGAGTTCAAAGGCACGGGTAATATGCAGGTGCAGCTAGATCGCCGACTGAGCAACCGCCGCGTCTATCCGGCCGTTGACGTGACGGCGACGAGCACCCGCAAAGAAGAGCTGCTGCTCACAGAGTTTGAATTGAACCGCTCGTGGGTCCTGCGCCGCATACTCAATCAGATGGGAGTCATTGAGGGCATGGAGTTCCTCCAAGAGCGCATGCAGGGTACAGAATCCAACGAGGAATTCCTCAAGGCCATGAATGACTAATCGCCTTGTTTTTTGAGTTTCAAGCCTCTATTTTTATGGACTCGATAGCTGAGTTTCAATCCCCAGAAAGCAGAGGAGTGTAAAGGTGCAAAAAGACATACATCCCGAGTATCAAACGGTTATCTTTCTCGATACTAGCAGTGACTACAAGATACTGTCGCGTTCGACGATGAAGTCCGAAGAGACGATGGAGTGGGAAGACGGGAATTCCTATCCGGTAATCCGGGTCGAAATCAGCTCGGCGTCGCATCCTTTCTACACAGGCAAGCGCCAGCAGATTATGGATCGCGGCGGGCGCATCGAACAGTTCAATCGCCGCTACGGCAAAAGCGCGCAAGCCTAGCAACCCATTCCATGCGAAAAGGTGGTAGGACGCCCTTCCGAGGGTGCTCGTATCGCCTTTTTCGTGTACGCGAGTCCATGGACAGAGAACAACTCACGCAAGATCTACCCGTCGGCGGCCAAGCCGTCATCGAAGGGGTGATGATGCGCGTACCCGGCAAAATCGTCACCGCAGTGCGGGCGGCTGATCACCAGATCGTGGTGCGCGAGGAAGCCTACGATTCCCTAGCGCAGCGCTATCGCCTGTTGGGTCTGCCCGTATTGCGCGGGGCCCTATCTTTTTTTGAAATGATGTTCATTGGGCTAAAGGCTCTCAATTTCTCGGCCGATGTCGCCAGCCAAGGAGAGGGGCAGGTCGAGCGGCGGGAGGAGAGCTGGCGGGAGCAATTGGCCTTGTGGGCGACGATGATTTTTTCCGTGGCGCTGGGCGTGGGCCTCTTTTTCTTTCTGCCACTGCTAGCTGCCCAGCTCTTGGGCTTACAGGAGAGCGCCTTTGAATTCAACCTAGTGGCCGGTGCGGTGCGGGCGACGCTTTTGATTCTCTATCTTTGGGCGATAAGCCAGTGGCGCGAAATCCAGCGAGTCTTTCAATACCACGGTGCCGAGCACAAAAGCATCTTCACCTTAGAGGCCGGTGCCGAACTGACGGTGGTCGCGGCGCGGGGCTTCGGTCGGCTGCATCCGCGCTGTGGAACCAGCTTCATGCTGAT
Organism: Candidatus Latescibacterota bacterium; assembly: GCA_965200315.1. Classification (GTDB taxonomy): domain Bacteria; phylum Latescibacterota; class UBA2968; order UBA8231; family UBA8231. The sequence goes on along the minus strand of OZ241362.1, from coordinate 4,007,395 downwards.
CGTAGTGCTCTTTGCGATCTTGATCTTCGCCTGCGTGGATTCGCTGTTCCCGCTCGTCTTTGGGCACGCGCAGAGCCTTTTTGAGCGCTTTGCCACCCATTTTGCGGTGCTGCCCTTTATCGCGGGGATGAGCTTTGAGTTGCTCAAGTTCTCGGGCAAGAAGCGCAATGCCCCGCTGGTCCGGTTGCTGAGCGCCCCAGGGCTATGGTTACAGCGCATTACGACCCGCGAGCCGGACGACGACCAGTTAGAAGTCGCCCTATACGCGCTGCGCCGCGCCCTAAATGAAGAAGTCGAGGCCAATCCATCGTGTTAGATAAACTGAACGAATACGAACTGCGCTACGAGGAGCTAAGCGCGCTTATGGCCGATCAGGCCACCAGCCAAAACCCGACTCAGTACCAGAAGCTGGCGCGGGAGATGGGCGACTTGCAGGAAGTGGTGGATTTAGCAGGCCAGTACCGCGCCGCGCTGGAACAGCTTGCAGAGGCCGAGGAGATCATCGCCGATGGCAGCGATGCAGAGCTAGTCGAATTGGCCGCAGCCGAACGCGACCAACTACAAGGAAAAGTGGCGCAGCTAGAAGAAACACTCAAAGTGCTGCTGATTCCCAAGGACCCCAACGACAGCCGCAATGCCATCGTCGAGATTCGCGCCGGCACCGGCGGCGACGAAGCTGGGCTTTTCGCCAGCGATCTGTACCGCATGTACCACCGCTTTGCCGAGCGAAAGGGTTTGAAAACCGAGGAGCTTTCGTCCAGTCACAATCCAGCCGGCGGCTTTAAAGAGGTGGTATTCGCGGTCTCGGGTGCGGACGCCTTCGGCCAGCTCAAGTTCGAGAGCGGGGTACACCGCGTGCAGCGGGTTCCCAAAACCGAGGCCTCGGGCCGGATTCACACATCGGCGGCCTCGGTGGCGGTTCTACCCGAAGCCGAGGAGGTGGAGGTGGAGGTCGCTCTCGACGATTTGAAAATCGAAGTGTATCGCTCCAGTGGGCCGGGCGGCCAGAGCGTCAACACCACGGATTCGGCCGTGAAAATCACCCATATCCCAACGGGTATTGTCGTCTCCTGCCAAGACGAGAAGTCGCAGCTAAAAAACAAGAACAAGGCATTGAAGGTCCTCCGCGCCCGGCTCTACGACAAATTGCAGGCCGAGCAAAAGGCCGAGCGCGACGCCGCCCGCGCCGGCCAGATCGGTTCCGGCGATCGCAGCGCGAAAATTCGCACCTACAACTTCCCGCAGGGCCGGGTTACCGATCACCGCATTAGCTTGTCCCTTTATCGCCTAGAGGAAATTCTCGACGGCGATTTTGAAAAATTCGTCGAGCAATTGGCCCTCGCATCCCAGCAGGACGCGCTGGCGGCAGACCGATGAGCGAGCACCCTTGGCGGCTGCTCGACATCCTCGAAAACACGAGCCGTTTTTTTGCGTCAAAGGGGTTGGAAAACGCCCGTCTACAAGCCGAGCTGCTGCTGGCCGCAGTGCTCGGTGTCAACCGCCTCGATCTCTACCTACAGTTTGAACGCCTCTTGCACCGCAGTGAAGTGGATCGCTACCGGGAATACGTGCGGCAGCGGTTGCGGCGCGTGCCCGTGCAGTACATCACGGGCGTGGCCGCCTTTCGCCATCTAGAGTTGACCGTGACGCCCACGGTGTTGATCCCGCGTCCCGAAACCGAAGTGCTCGTTGATGTGGCCTTGGAGCTTTTGCCCGAGGGCGGTCGGTTTCTCGACCTGTGTTGCGGCTCAGGCGCGGTCGCTCTGTCCCTGGCCCAAGAAGCGGCCGCGGCCGCGGTGGTGGCGACTGACGTATCGGCTGCTGTTTTAGAAGTGGCGAAGGCCAACGGCCAGCGCTGCGGGCTAGCCGAGCGCGTCGAGTGGCACTGTGGCGATTTGTTCTCACCTCTTCGCGGCACTGAGCCTTTTGACCTCGTCGCGGCTAATCCACCGTATGTGCGCCGCAGCGATTTGGCGGGACTAGCACCGGAAGTGCGCGACTACGAGCCGCATCTCGCGCTAGACGGGGGCGAGGACGGCTTGGCGTACTATCGGCGCATCGCGCAGGAGGCCGCGGACTTTATTCGCCCCGGAGGCCATCTACTGCTAGAGGTAGGAGACGGCCAAAGCGCGGCCGTGGAGGACCTACTTGCGCGGTCTGAACGCTTGATAGAGGTTCAGATCAGACCGGACTTAAACCAGAGCCCCCGAGTCGTTATCGCACGTGCGGCTGCTCAGACGAGTTGAGGCATGGCCAAAAAGAACCGTTCTGCTTATGTCTGCCAGTCTTGTGGCCACAGTGCCGTGCGCTGGTTTGGCCGCTGTGTGGCCTGTGGCGAGTGGAACACCTGCGTTGAAGAGCGGCCCCAAGCACCCGACAGCCGACGCGAACATCTAGCGGTATCGCCCCGCTCCCAATTGCAGCCCATTACGCAAGTCGACGACCAAGACCACGAGCGGCTGCAAATCGGCGTCTCCGAGTTCGACCGGGTCTTGGGCGGAGGCATCATGCCTGGTTCGGTCGTCTTAGTTGGCGGCGATCCCGGCATTGGCAAATCGACGCTCTTGTTACAGATGGCCGGACAGCTAGCGGCCTCAGATTTTCGCATCGCGTACATTTCCGCCGAGGAGTCGGCCGCGCAGATCCGCCTGCGCGCCGGGCGCTTGGGAGCGTTGTGCGAAAGCCTGCACGTGATGGCCGAGACCAGCCTCACAGCTATTCTCGACCAGTTGCAATCCGCCAGCCCGCTGGCTATCATCATCGACTCGATCCAGACCATTTACATGCCCGAGCTAGAGAGCGCACCCGGCAGCGTGACTCAAGTGCGCGAGTGCGCTGCGCGGCTCGTCTATTTGGCCAAAGAGAGCGGCATTCCCACGTTTTTAGTGGGGCACGTGACCAAAGAGGGCACGGTTGCCGGGCCGCGCGTACTGGAGCACTTAGTCGATACCGTGCTCTATTTAGAGGGCGAGCGGCACCACCACTTCCGCATCCTGCGCGCCGCCAAAAATCGCTTTGGTTCGACCAACGAGATCGGGATTTTTGAGATGCGGGACCAAGGGCTAATCGAGGTCGCCAATCCCTCCAAAATTCTGCTGGCCGAGCGCGCCGAGGGCGTGTCGGGTTCGGCCATCGTCTGTAGCATGGAGGGCACGCGGCCGCTCTTGATCGAAATTCAGGCCCTCGTCTCGCGCTCTAGTTTTGGTTATCCGCAACGGGTTGCCACCGGCATCGACGCCAAGCGGCTCTCGATTATTATCGCGGTGCTTGAAAAGCGCTGCGGCCACGATCTGTCGAGCGAGGACATTTTCGTCAATGTCGTAGGGGGCATTCGCCTCGACGAGCCAGCGGTGGATATGGGAGTGGGGCTGGCGATTGTATCGAGCTTTCGCAACAAGCCCATTGACGCGCAGACCGTGGCCATTGGCGAGATCGGGTTGGGGGGAGAGATCCGGCCGGTGAACCAGATTGACCGGCGGGTGGCCGAGGCGCGAAGTTTGGGGTTTGAGCGGTGTTTGGTAGCGCGAAGCAACCTGCAGGGGTGGAAGCGGCCGGCGGGGATGGAGGTGATCGGAGTAGGGGGGATGGAGGCAGCCGAAGCGCTCGCCTTTGGCTCAGGCTAGCCCCTTTTCTTTACAGTGCTGTTTCGCGCAGTTACCAATTTTTGCTTTTTGCAGCATTCCTCTCGCTCTTCTAACATATTATTAAACAATAAATTGCACATATTCTTGCCGCTTGGCACGGCATTTGTTGTAAGCAGCTAGAGCAGTTTAATCTGCTTCAATTAAAAAACACTTGACACCTGAACATTGATTCACTATTTTTTTGTTCAGGTGGCGGTGTTAATGAACGTCTTATTTATAGAACACGCGAGGAGGAAATCATGGTAGCGAGCAAAGGCAGGATCAGTGCCAACGGCAAACCCTTAGGCGGAGACAAGGACAAGGCCATCGGCTTGGCGCTCGCCCAGATCGAACGGCAGTTTGGCAAAGGGGCCATCATGCGGTTAGGCGAGTCAGTGGCAATGGACGTCGACGTCATTTCCACGGGTGCCATTTCGCTAGACGCGGCCCTCGGGGTCGGCGGGGTGCCCAGAGGTCGAGTCATTGAGCTTTTCGGGCCTGAAGCCGCCGGTAAGACCATGCTAGCGCTACACATCGTCTCTCAGGCGCAAAAGACCGGCACAGCGGCTTTCATCGACGCCGAGCACGCGCTCGACGTGAATTTTGCCCGTCGGCTGGGCGTTGATATCGACAATTTGCTCGTCTCGCAGCCGGATTCGGGCGAAGAGGCCCTAGAGATCACGGATACGCTGGTGCGCAGTGGTGCCCTCGACTTGGTCGTGATCGATTCGGTAGCAGCGCTCGTGCCCAAGGCCGAACTCGAAGGCGATATGGGCGACTCCCACGTAGGATTGCAAGCGCGGCTGATGTCCCAAGCCCTGCGCAAGCTCACCGGGTCGTCGCAGAAGTCCGGGACCACGGTGATTTTTATCAATCAGTTGCGGATGAAGATCGGCGTGATGTTCGGCAGCCCCGAGACCACCACCGGCGGTCGTGCCCTAAACTTCTATTCCTCGGTCCGCCTCGACATCCGCGGCATTGGCTCGATCAAGGACAGCGATGCGATCATCGGCCGCCGCACTCGCGTCAAGGTCGTCAAGAACAAGGTCGCCCCGCCCTTCCGCGAGGCCGAATTCGACATCATGTTCCGCGGCGACGATGTAGGCATATCGCGCGAGGCTGATCTGCTCGACTTGGGAGTCAACAGCGGTTTTGTCGCCAAAAGCGGCACTTGGTTTTCCTACGGGGACGAGCGGCTGGGCCAAGGGCGCGAGAACGCACGCATCTTCCTCCGCGACAATCACGAGGTCCGCACGCGCCTAGAGACTGAAGTGCGACAAGCCCTCAACATGAAGGTCGCAGAAGTGCCTGAACACGAAGAAGCAGAGGCCGAACTGGCCTAGCCTCTGCGCTCTCGCGGGTCGAGGTGCCAAGGTTTGCTCTGGTGGCCCCACGCCAAAGCGGCCACAGCACCTCGCACCCGCGCGTACTCCTTAACTCCCCCAAGGAGGTGAAATCATGCAGACTGCCAGACTAAGCCCCGCGGCCATCCCCTTGCAGGCGCGCATTGGGCAAGCCCGCTCTTGGGCCGACTTGGAGTTGTTGTGCGAACACATCGACGCTGCCTATCAGCGCGGCGAGCTCGATATGTCCAGTGCCGATAAACTGAGTGCCTTGGTTGCAGCTACCTCCCTGAAGGTGCCCGAGCAACCGAGCATCCCCGCTGAGGCGCTCTTAGGTCAGGAACCGGAAGTGCCGCACAACACCCGTCAAGCTGCCTGACCTTCGGCTGAGCTCAAGCCGCCACACAACCCGCTTTTAGAGCGGGCCAACATGGGCATCGGAGTTTTTGCTCCGGTGCCTTTTGTTTGCAAAAAGCAGTCCATGCCGTATAATCAAAGACATGCCTCGCAGTCCGTTGGAAACTCCCGTCTTAAAGGTGCTGATCAAGCGCCAGCAAGTAGAACGGCGCATCGGCGAGTTGGCCCAAGAACTGGCCGCCGACTACGTTGGGTCGTCTCCCTTATTTGTCGGCCTCCTCAACGGAGCAGTGCAGTTTATGATGGCCCTGATAGACCACTTGCCCGAGGAGCTGTCGGAGCGGTTGGACTACGACTTCATCGGTGTTTCGAGCTATCAGGGCACGGAGAGTACCGGGCAGATCAAGTTGACCAAAGACCTCGTTGTCGCAGCGGCCGGACGGGACGTACTAATCGTCGATGGCATGGTTGATACGGGCCGATCCCTAGATTTTGTGCTGGCCAAGCTAAAGTCGCAGCAACCCCTTTCACTCAGAGTATGTGCGCTGCTGGACAAACGCGCCCGCAGGGAGTTTCCAGTGCCGCTAGATTACTGTGGTTTTGAAATTGAAGACGCGTTCGTCGTCGGCTACGGCATGGACTGCGCCCAGCGTTACCGCGCCCTGCGCCACATTGCTGTAATTGAACACGCCAGAGGAGAACCAGAGCAATGGCCCCCAGAAAAGTCTTAATTACCGGCGTCTGCGGATTGATCGCCGGGGCCGTGTATCGGCATTTGAGCACCCAACCCGACCGCTATGACCTCTATGGCTTGGCGAGGCGATCCCAGCTCTCGGAGCGGGCACCTAGGGACGCAGATATGGGAATTCCCGAGGAGAAATTCATCCTCGCAGACCTGACCGATTACAGCGCGATAGCCAAAGCCGTCGCGGGCATGGACGTGGTCGTGCAACTGGCAGCCGATCCGCGGCCAGACGCTAGTTGGGAGAGTCTGCTCGGCAGCAATATCGTTGGGCCGCGCAATGTGCTGGAGGCTGCGTGTCGTGCTGGCGTCAGGCGCGTGGTCCTCGCCAGTTCGATCATGGTGTCTTGGGGCTACCAGCAGGAGGACCCGTACAAGGCCATCTCCGAAGGGCGCTTCGACGCGGTCGATGTTGGTCAGCTACAGGTCGTGACCCACGAATGGCCGCATCGGCCCACTGGCCTCTATCCGGCGACCAAGATCTGGGGCGAAGCCCTGGCGCGCTACTACGCCGACGTACACAATGTGTCGGTGCCTTGTCTGCGCATCGGCTGGGTCAATGCCGAAGACCACCCGCGCGACGAGCGGGGCGGGGCCATCTGGTGCAGCCAGCGCGACGTGGTACAACTCGTGCAGCGCGCCATCGAAGCGCCTGCGGACTTGCGCTTTGATATTTTTTACGGAGTGTCCAACAACCGCTGGCGCTGGGTCGATATCGACCATTCGCGCCAAGTCTTGGGCTATATTCCCGCAGACAGCGCCGAAGAGCAAGCTAGGGCTGGCCTGAGCCAAAATGGGACGAGAGCCTAAGACCAAAACGGACCTATTGTCCGTCAAGCTCTTCTTCGTCGTCCTAGGGGCCATTGTCGCCTACAATGTCGTCAATTGGGTGCGCGGCGAGCCGGAATGGGAGGAGCAGCTCTATGAGCCGGGGGCTTTCGCAGTGCAGACGGCTGGCCGGCCCAATCTGCGCAAGCTGCGCGAGCCGTTGGCCTTTGGCGAGGTAGAGTTCCAATACCTGATGTTCGAGCGCGCCGACGTGCAATACGCCATTGCCTACGGGGATGTGCCCGAGGCCATCCAAGCCGATAGCGCGATTGCCGCGCGCCGAGATGCGATCTTGCAGAAGGTGCAAGGGACGATCCTGTTGGAGGCCGCTATTGAGATGGACGGTCATCCCGCTTGGCAGACGCAGATACAAGCTACCGACGAAAGCCTGTTGCGAATGCAGAGCCTACAGGTGGGCCAGCGGCTCTACAGCTTGATGGCGGTCGGAGTGCCGTCCGCGTTTGACGACCCCTCGGATATCGAGCGATTTTTCGCGTCCTTCAGACTCGTCAAGCCCTGATGATAAGGCAGCATCAAGTGAAGCTGCTACCTATTCCCGATAGCCGTGCAGTGCAATTCGATCTAGCAGGAGAACTTGGTCTCTGTCGCCAAACAGGAACGCCACCCGAACATCTCTTACATTCCTGCCAGTATGCTTGTACTGAATCGTATATTCCCTTTTTGCGTTCGAGATTGTCACCGGCTTGGATGTCCAAAATCCATCGCTCGGACCGGAGACGTCGGCCAATCGCACCTTGAGAGTTCCCATCCCACCCACGGACTTGGCCAAGAAGGATAGCTTATAGAGCCTCCCCTTTCTCAAGGAGATCAGGGACCTACCCGGAGGACTCCACTCTCTCTTGGGGGTTTCTTGATAGATTTCGGCACGGTCCGATTTTTCGATTTCTACTTTGAGTGCGGCTAGGCCGCTCAGGCCTGCGCTCCTCACCACGGACATCTGCACGGACCCTTTGCTGGTCCAGTGATCGGTCCCGCGGCTGAACTCCGAATTGATCAGTGGCGACATAGGCGGGGGCGGAGGGGCCGTTACTTCCGTAAGAATATCAAGTGCGTCTTGGTTCCAACCATCCTCGGTATTGAGAATGTTGAAGGCCCATTGGTTGTTGAACCCTGCACAATAATACATCCAGCCGATATTGTGTTTCTTGCATTCGTCGGTCACAAACCCAATATAGGCCTTGAAGTCTTCAACCGTGTGGCAGGGCGGCACCCAAGCGCCCCATTCGCTTAGAAGCAGAGGTTTCCTCCATTTCTTCGACCATGCCACCGGGTGCGATAGCTGCTCTCTCACTTCATCCTTCCATCCCGGAACTTCGTCTAGCCCCGAGGTTCCATGCGTGAACTTGTGAGGTTGATACAGGTGGAAGATGCCGATGATATTGGCGTCGTCGGCAAACCCCGAGCTGTCTTTTAGCCTGTACGTCAGATATTCCGGTGTGACGAATTCTGCGAGTTCACGACCCCCGTTAAAGCCCGGTCCGCCGATTCCGAGAATGCGGTCTGGGTTGGTCTTCCTGATGGTGGGGATCGCCGAGTTGAGGTATTCCATGACGGTTTTGCCGTCCCTTATCCCCTGAATCCCTTCCGGTTTCACTATCAGCCCCGCCGGTTCGTTCCAAAGTTCAAAGACAAGGCTGCCGGGGTAGTCCTTGTAGTACTGAGCAATTCTATCCCAAATTGCGACAAACTCCTCGATCCCCTCTTTCGGCTTCGATACCCATTGACCACTCCCCCACAAGCAGATCACGACAGCAAGACCTCGGTTAAGCGCGTCCTGTATCCTAGTTTTGTAGAGAGCAGGATCTTCTCCAGCGACAACGAAGAAGCGGATGCTTTGGAATCCCGCTGCCTTGACGGCATCATACTGGGCAGGATCGTACAACACCTTTTCGGGTGGACCACCTTCAAGATGGGAGACATCCACGTTGATACCTTTGCCGATCCGCTCGAACATGATCGCTCCTTTGCTCAACTTCGTCGTCGATTCCCCCAGTAGGGGAAAGCTCAGAATGAGTGCTATTGAGATTTTATGGAAGTGGAGTATGCTGTTTTTGCACCGGCAAAAGCGACAGGGCCGCTTGGCCAGCGAGGGGCGATTATTTTTTTTCATTTCATATATCGTTTCCGGCACCCACGAACCTGCCGCAGGTAGATTGTGTGGAGGCCGAATGGCCAGAACCGTGGGTGCTCAGCAGACATCCATAGTCTGATCGCTTGCTTTGGGCTCTCCCGATATCTCAGTCAATAGGTTGAGGATTCGTCGGAATAGGCCACTGAACACTCGGCGATGGAGTTGCTCATTCTTGCTGTCTTTTAACGTTTTGCCTGTTGCCGGACCTAACACCAGCTAGGTTGCCGTAGGCGGCGCAGCGGCGACAGGTTGTTAGCAGATGTAGAGAATCAAGAGAATCAAGTCCGTAGATGTTCACGGATCCTCGCTGTCCCGGCTTGAGTTCTAAAGGCTGGAGTGCCCCGGCGGCGGTCGAGTCGTCCGTCATCAGGCTGAAATCCGCTACTTCCGTCCAAGAAACGCTGCTCTCTCCTCCGAGCCGCCACCAATTTTCTTGGGCCGCCCCATGGCTGCAAAACCCTGCAATCCCACACAGCACGGCGAAGGCCAAAATCGCCACTTTCTTAGGCTCATGTTGTTTCTGCTTCATCAGACATTGTCTTGCAGTTACTGAACCTGCGAAGCAGGTTGCCCGCAGGGACAAGCCGCGTATGTGGCGCAGTTGTAACTGCTTGTTACGCGAAGAATGACATTTGACTCTTAGAAGTCAGTTTGGGACGGAGTTCCACGTTTATGCGCCCCCGAACCTCAGGAATCCACAAGGCTTTTTAATCCACTTTCCAAGTCATCCAGCCACTGCTCCCTGCTCAGCAGTAAAGGTCGGCTTTGCCTTGGAGGCTTCTATAAATGCTTGCTTGCTGATCGCCAAATCTACGCTCTGATAGGGAATAAAAAGAAAGCCCCTGAAAAATCAGGGGCTTAGAAGATGGTGGGCGATACTAGACTTGAACTAGTGACCTCCTGCATGTCAAGCAGGCGCTCTAGCCAGCTGAGCTAATCGCCCTCGTGTTGTCTAATTACAGACGGGTCAATAATATATTCCAGCATACCAACTGCGTCAACATGGCGCAAAGAGGAGAGCAAAATGCCCACTATCTATCGAGTTGGACTGATCGGCTGCGGGCGCATGGGTGCCACCATTGACGACGAAGTCAAAGGCGGCCCCAATGCCCAGCTCTTTCTGCCGTATTCGCACGCCGCGGCAATCGTCTCCTGCGAGCGGATGGAACTGGTCGCCGTCTGCGACCCGATTGAGGAGAAGGCCGAACGCATCCGCGACCGCTACGGTGCCCAACGAGCGTACGCCGACTACAGGGAAATGATCGAGCGCGAAAACCTCGACGTAGTTAGCATTGCCACCCGGCCGGGGCCGCACGCCGAGCAGGTGATTTTCGCTGCCGAAGCTGGCGTCAAAGGCATCTATTGCGAGAAGTCGCTGTGCAACGCCGTACACGAGATGGACGCCATGCTGCAAGCCTGCATGCCGCGAGGCGTCAAATTCAACTACGGTACGCAGCGGCGTTATGCCGCGCTCTACCGCGATGCACGCGCCATGATCGAGCGCGGTGACATCGGCGAGGTGCAGGCGGTTGTGGCAAACTGCGGGATCAGCGTGGCGCAATGGGGGCACACACACGCGGCCGACATGATGCTCTTTTTCGCGCTGGACTCGGAGGCGGAATTCGCGCAGGGGACGGTACAGGCAGAGGCTGCGGATTGGGAGGGAGACCGGTTGACTATAGATCCGAGGATCAGCAATGGATACGTAAAGTTCAAAAACGAGGTCCACGCCTATTTGGTGGGCGCGCCCGGCTGGGAATTGGAAATTAGCGGCACCGAGGGTACGCTACGCACCCTGAGCAATGGGATGGGCTATAGCCTGCGCAAGAAAGACGAACACGGGGAATTGCGCCCGGTGGGTGCGCCCGAGGCTATCGTTGAGAGCGGCACCCTGCGCGGGATGGAGGACATCGTCCGGGCACTCGACGAGGACGGCGAAACCCAAGGCAATCTGCCCCTCGCCTGTCGCAGCCAAGAGCTAATTTTCGCGATTGTCGAGTCGCATCGGCAGGGTGGGGCGCGAGTGGCCTTGCCGCTGGAGAACCGGGCCTTGTCGATTGCGCCAGATCACTACTAGTGCCGATGCAGATCAGCATTGTCTCCTACGAGAAACACCGCAACCCAGTACTAGAAGCCGCCGAGCAGGAGTATATCAAGCGGCTCTCGCGGCAGGCACGGGTCGCGCTCTGCCGAGGCAAGGCGCGGGGCGGCTTGGCGGACCGGCTGTTGAAAGGGACCTATGTCGTCGGGCTGTACGTGGAAGGAGAGCCGTTTACTTCTGAGCAGTTGGCGCAACGGCTCCAGCGGCTGATGAACCAAAGCTCACATCTAGTGCTGGCAATAGGAGAGGCTGAGGGAATGCCGGCGGGGGTAGAATCTCAAATACGAGAGCAGTGGTCGCTGTCGCCGCTGACTTTTTCTCATCAGCTAGCGCGTCTGCTGTTGTTGGAAGCCTTGTATCGGTCCTTTGACATTTTAAGCGGCGGGCGGTACCACAAATAGCCGCGCTTAAAAATACGTCATCAGCTTGTCCCACAGCCCCATGCGGCCGATGCTCTTTTCGGCGTGGATGGGCACCACGGCCAGTAGGCTGTCGCCCAGCGAGACCCGCAGCTTGCCCAGTTCAGTGCCGGCAGCGACTGGTGCTGGAAGTTCCTCGGGTAGCTCTAAGTGGCGGACGATTTGCTCCTTCTGTTCGGAGGTGAGCACGGCAACTACGGTGTCTTGGGCCAAGACGCGCACCTCTGGCTCTATTCCCCAGTCGAGCACGATTTTACCCATCAGCTCGCCGGTTTCGACGATGGGTACGCGCGAGAAGTTATCAAAGCCCCAAGTTAGCAGGCGGCGAGTCTCCCGGTTGCGGATGTTCGTAGAGGAGGCCCCCAAGATCACAGAGATTAGGCGCATGTCGTGGCGCATGGCCGTGGAAACGAGACAGGAGCCGGCGCGCCGCGTATAGCCGGTTTTTAGCCCGTCAAGCCCTTGGAACCGCCCCAGCAGCTTGTTGGTGGCGCGAAGCGTAAACTTGCCGTTGCGGAAGGGCTTGCGGCGGGTGGATGACCATTGCAGGGCCTCCGGGTGGGCGAAGATGAGCTCGCGGGCGATTTTGGAGAGGTCGCGGGCCGTGCTTAGGTTGCCCTTGCCGCGTGGAGTGTTGTCGAGGCCGTGAACATTGACAACACGCGTGTCGTGCATCCCGAGGCTTTGGGCGCGATCGTTCATAAGTTCGACAAAGCCAGCAGTCGAGCCGCTGATGTGCTCGGCAATGGCAACGCAGGCATCGTTGGCTGAAGAAATGGCCACCGCCTCCATCAGTTTCCCCAGCGTAAAGACCTCGCCCTTCCTCAAGAAAACCTGAGAGCCGCCGGTGCGCGCAGCGCGACGAGAGACCCAGACCGAGTCCTCTAGCGAAATCTTGCCAGCCTTGACCAATTCCAAGACCACGAGTTCGAGCACCAGCTTTTGGGTGCTGGCCGGCGAGCGTTGTCTATCTGGGTGATGGGCAAAAAGGACGGTACCGCTTTCGGCCTCGAGCAAAATGGCGGTGGCATACGGTGGCTTCGGGCCGGGGTCAAAGTCGGCAGCTTGAAGCGGTACCCAAGACAAACATACAGCAACACATAGCGAACGAATGTACATTATTTCTCTCGCTCAAAAAGCCAATAGGGATTGTGGGGGATGGGTCTAAATGTAATAGTTAAGGCACGTTAGGTCAATCAAGATGTTGCATTTCCCATTCGAGCAAAGGGGGAGGTTACTCCGCCCTTTCTTTCGGTCAACGGGTGTTTCCTTACGAGGGGTAGTAGCGTAATTTTAGATATAGAAAGGACGACCTATGACTACGGCAGCTATACCTCAACTCACATACAGCGGCAAGCCGATCGCGATGGATCAAGTGGGCCAGCTCCGCCGCTCGGATGATATAATCGACGATCGAGACGCGCTTTGGGAGCGGATGGAAGAAGAGGGATATTTGTTTTTGCCGGGGTATTTGGATCGGCGCGAGGTGTTGGCGGCGCGGGCCGAATTGTGCGATCGCCTCTGCAAGTCCGGGGTGCTAGACCCAACGCGACCGCCCATGGAAGGCGTCGTGGCCACGGGCAAGAAAATTAATCCGGCGGCCACGGGCCCGTTTATGCCCGTTTTAGCGCACAACAACCCGCCGCTGGACCAGGTCCTCTACGATGGCCCGATGATGGACTTTTACGAATTCTTCTTAGGCGGCCCGGTTAGGCACTACGACTACACTTGGTTCCGCGCTAAGCAGCCGGGTACGCACACGGCCACGACCCCGCATTGCGACATCGTCTACATGGGCCGCGGCACCAAAGTGCTCTATACGTCGTGGACGCCCTTCAGCGATGTGCCCTACGAGATGGGGGGGCTAATGGTGTTAGAGGGGTCGCACAAGAACGAAGCCCTGAAACAAGGCTACGGCCAGACCGATGTGGATGCGTTTTGCGAAAACGACGGCCCTACCGCACGCCAAATCGTCGCGGCTGCCCAGCAGCAGGCCCGCGAACTGACACCAGAAGAACGCACGCAAATTCGCTGGAACTCGTCCGGGGCCTACTCGCACGACGCGATTGCCGTGCGCGAAGAGCTACAGGGCCGCTGGCTGACAGCCGAGTACCAGATGGGGGATTTGCTGGTCTTCTGCATGTACCTGTTGCACGCCAGCTCAGACAACCAAACGGACTGCATTCGCCTGTCTTCTGATACGCGCTACCAGCGTTCCCACGAGCCAATAGATGACCGCTGGATCGGCGACGATCCGCCCGCGCACGGCATCCGCGCCAAGCGGGGCATGGTGTGTTGATTAATTGACGGAAGGGTCTTCGGGAAATACCGAGATGGGGCGATATTTGCCCCCCAAGGAATACACCGCGGTTTGCCAGATGGTTTCGGGCGTGGACGCGAGGACTATCTCGGGCTCGCCTGGGGCCAAAAACCAAGTGCCAGCACTAATCTCGGATTCGAGTTGGCCCGGCTCCCAGCCGGCATAGCCCAAGTAGAACCGCAGCCGCGGCGCATCGGGCCGGAGTACCTCAGCCTCAGCGTACGTGGTATCGAGATTGCCGCCCAAATAGAGGCCGTCGAGGATTTTCGTCCCCCCTTCGACCAAGCCGTCGAGTCGGTGCAAAAAGAAAAGATAGTGCTGATGTACCGGCCCCCCCTGATAGAATATCCGCCCTAACTCCGCACATACATCTTCGCCTCCTGCGAGCTGTTGCAGGGATTCAGCCGCATAGCGCCGGATCCGCTGGCCGAGGGGCTGGTTGATCACCAAGCCCATAGTGGTATCTGTTTCGCTGTAGTGGGTAATGAGCACGACCGCACGGTCAAAGGCGACCGATTCGAGTGTGGGCGTAGCCACCAACAGGGTGCCGATTTGGAGCGGTGCGGGCATGACAGGTATCAGGGGTAGCGAGTGCCGCGGTGAACGATAACAAAGATCACGCGGCGAGACAACCTTGCCTAAGGATACACCAAGTGGCGGCGGCGAATAGCGTCAAAGGCTTGGCACGCCTCGTCCCAAACGGCCAGCAACTCGGCAACTTCTGCGCCCGCGTCGAGTGCATAGCGGATTTGGTCGGTGCCAGCGAGGCGGTCGAAGTTGTGGACGCCACCGGCCGGCACACGCCAAGCGAATTCGTGCGAATAGAGCCGACGCACGGCCGCGAGTGCCTCAAAGCCAACGCCGACAGGCTCAAAGGCCGTGCGATCGAGGACGTGGACTTGGACGCCCTCGCAAATTTCGCCCGCGTACTTGCTGGCTGTCGGCTGGAAAAACACCGGGCGGAAGCCCACCCCGGGCAGCGCTCGGCTATTGAGCGCATCGGCTAGGCGCGCCCCGTTGATAAACGGCGCGCCAAACTGCTCAAAAGGCTTGGCCGTCCCCCGTCCTTCAGACACGTTGGTCCCCTCAAAGAAGCAGGTTCCCGGATAGATCACCGCGGTCTCTGGGCTGGGCATGTTGGGCGACGGCGGCACCCACGGCAGGCCGGTGTCCTCCCAGTACAAGGAGCGTTGCCAGCCCTCCATGGCAACGACGTGCAGGTCCGCGCCGATTCCGTATTCCTCGTTGAAGAGCCGGGCGAGTTCGCCGATGGTCAGGCCGTAGCGCACCGGAATTGGGTACTGCCCGACGAAAGAGGCAAACGCCGGGTCGAGACAATTTCCGGCGATGGCTTGGCCGCCAATGGGATTGGGGCGGTCGAGGACGAGGAAGGGAATGCCCGCTTGGGCGCAGGCGGCCATGCTCAGGCTCATGGTGTAGAGATAGGTGTAAAAGCGTGCGCCGACGTCTTGGATGTCAAAGAGCATCAGTTCGACGCCAGCGAGCATGGCCTCGTCCGGTGCTCGCGCTTGCCCATAGAGGCTATAGGTTGGCACGCCGGTGCGCTCATCGGTAGAATGGGCGATGTGTTCGCCATCCTGCGCGATGCCGCGAATTCCGTGCTCCGGCCCGTACAAGGCGACGAGCGTACAGAGATCGGATTGGTGCAGGCGGTCGGCGGTGGATTGCAGACGTGCATCGACGCCCGAGTGATTAGTAATCAGGCCGACGCGCCGATTGCGGATCAGGTCGGCTTGCGCGAGCAGGCGTTCGCAGCCGAGGGCGACGCGACTCATGGCTCGGGCACGAGCGCGGAGGTGCACTGGACGCGGCGAGCAAAGTACTGGTAAAGGATGCTGCCCGCATAGACGCCGTCGCGTGCGACGGCTGCGCCGCGGATGGCTTGGCTTTGGCGGCGGCGGCAATAGATGTTGCGCGGATGTACAAGGCACCAAAGCAAGGCCACACAAGGGGCCAAGGCGCTGGACCACTGGCCGCGGCGAAGGTAGTAGAGCACGGCCATCACCTCCAACCACAGGCGCAAGGGCAGCAGCCACAGCAAGCGGCGTAGCCCTTCGTTTTTGCACAGGGTGATGAGGCTGTTGCGGTGGTTGAAGTACGTCTTGCGGAAGGTGGCCGGAGGCTGGGAAAGGCCCGAGTGGTGAAAAACTACGGATTGCGGCACGGCGCGGATCTGGTAGCCAGCGAGCTGGAGACGCCAGCACAAGTCGATTTCTTCAAAGTGCATGAAGTACTCGGGGTCGAAAAACCCGACTTGGCGGGCCGCAGCAACGCGGAGGAAAAGGGCGGCACCGCAGGCCCAAAAGAGCGGGACGGACGCATCGTATTGACCCTCGTCGCGCTCGCAGCGGTCGAAGAGCCGCCCCCGGCAAAAGGCGTAGCCCAAGGCGTCGATATAGCCGCCGGCCCCGCCTCCGTAGTCGAAGAGGTCGGGCGCGCTGGCCGAGCGCAGCTTGGGCTGGCAGGCAGCGATCTGGGGGTTGCTGTCGGCCATGGCGACGAGAGGGGCGAGCCAGTTTGGCTCGACGCGGGTGTCGTCGTTGAGCAGCACAGCGTAGCGGGTGTGGGCGGCCGCCAAGCCGCGGTTGCAGGCTGCGGCAAACCCGAGATTGCGCTCGTTGGGCAAGACCTCTAGCGCGGGAAAGGCGGCTTTGGTCCGCTGCAAGCTAGGCGCGTTACCGCCATCGTCAACGACGAGCACACGGACGGGACAATTGCTGTGTGCATAGATCGAGGCCACGCAGTCGTAGAGCACGTCTGCTCGGTAGTGCGGGATGACGACGGTTACGGCCTCGGTCATGGAGTGGTGGATTGGCGGAGGATACCCTCGGCCTCGACCAACTCTGGCCGCTCGCCGTGCTGCTCTTTGTATTGCTGGAGAACAGCGAGTGCCCCGGCAACATCGCCCTTGGCTTGGAGGGCGGCAGCCAACTCGTAGTAGCCCTCCCAGCGTTTCGGTGCGAGGGCGATGGCTTGGTGATAGAGGCCCACGGCGCGGTCGTAGGCCGAGTAGGGTTCTTGGATCAGCACGCCGGTCAGGGCGATGATATTGTCGTAGGTGGCGGCTGGCTCAACATCGACGCGCTCGATGAGGAACTGCACGGCGTCGTGGATGTGCTCGATTGAGATGGCGTGCTGGCCGAGTTCGCTGAAGTAATCGGCCGCCGCATAGTGGTTTTCCCAACTCATGTAGATGTTGTCCCGCGCCCACTGCATGAGCTGCGGCACCTCGGCGCTGCGCTCCTGATCCTCGTAGCTGCGGGCCAATTGCAAGACGCAAGCCCAGTAGTTGCCCAAGAGGCGCTCGGAGTTTTCGTCCTTGTATAAAGACGGATCGGTGAGGCCGCGGAAGCGATAGTTTTTGAGCAGATTGCGCTCTAGGGCCGCGTCATCGACGCCGTCTGTAGGTTCGGGCGAGACTTTTACGCTCATGCCGACCATGGTCAAATAGGGGTCGAGGTTGAGCAGGTTGCTGGTGGGAACGGTGATGGCAAAATGGATGGGTTTTTTCCACTCGTTCCAAGCCAGAATTTTGATGACCATGACGTCTTGGACGCGGAGAATTGGGTACTCAGGAGGTGCGCTCACTTCCACGTCGATTCCCAGTTTCTTTAGCTCCGGCGGCACTTTGGGTTCGGGCCAGTACCGCTTGTAGAAATCAACCATCTGCGTGTCGGTGAGCACTGAGTCGATGAAGTCGTCGGTGTAGCGGATGTCGATGCGCGGCTCGCGGTCGCGCAGTTGCTTGATGTACCAGTTGGTGTTCAACAAGCTCAAGTTGACTACCCGCACATCGCGCCGCAATCCTTCTACTTCTTGCAAGAACCACAGCGGAAAGGTGTCGTTGTCCCCGTTGGTGAATAGGATGGAGCCTTCGTCGCAACTAGCCAGCATATTGTACGCGTAATCATAGGCGATAAAGTCGCCGGTGCGGTCTTGCACGTGATAGAGCCGTGCGGCCACTCCGGCCGGCAGCAACAACCCCGCCGCGGCCACGGTTAGCACGACCGCCCGGTGCTTTCCCCACTGCTGCCGCACTGACTCGACTATGCCCAGCCAGCCCAACCCGATCCACAGCGCGAACGCCAAGTACATCCCGCCGAACACGTAGTGTCGCTCGCGCGGCTGCGGGTCGGGCATGTTCAGGTATAGCGACAGCCCAAACCCCATAATCAAAAACAGCAGCAACACGCCCCCAAACCGCGGCCAGTCCCGCCGCCCGTGCCAAAACAGCCCCCACAGCCCCAGCCCGTACGGCACTAGCGAAATGGACACTGGATCCGGCATATTTATGGTGGCCTTGCGGAACACCTCGACCCGCTCCAAAAGCGGAAAGGGAAACTGCTGAAAGAAGTATTTCATCTGCTGATCCCAGAACTGATAGGTGCGGCTCGCCCGCGCCGTCAGCATGGTAGTAAGCATGCTCTCGGTGCCGTATTGCTCGCGGTTGAGGAACTTGAGGAAGGCCAACCAGGTCTCTGGATCGTTTTCGTCGATAGCTGGGTTCAGGCCAGAGCGAATGTACAGTGCGCCATAGGTGGAATAGCCCAGCGCGAACAGCACGAGGACGCCTAGCAGCAGGAAAAACAGCCGCTGCTTATGAGGGTCGCTCTGCCGCAGGAAATAGAGCAGCGCCAGCCCTTCTATCACTATCGCTACATTTGACCCTACGCCCGGCCCCATCCCTGCTATCGTCAGGAGCGCAAGTGCGCCCCATACGATCAGTACCACGATGAACCGCCGCAGCTCGCGGTCGGCAAACCACGCCAGCAGCATAAGCGATGGAATCGTCAATAAGCACAACAGGTGTACGCCGCCGCCGAGGCCGAACAAATAGGCCAGCACCAACAGCCAGCGGTCGTTGGCCGCCCCGGCGCCGCTGCCTTCCCAATAGAAAATCAGCCACAGCCCCAGACACGTAAACAAGATGGAGTAGCCGTACACCTCGGCTTCGGAGGCGTTGTACCACTGGGTGTAGGAAAACGCCAACGTCAGCGCGGCCACGGCCCCACCGGCGAGGACGCCGATGTCGCGGGCGTCGCCCAGCGGTTGCAGGGGCTGGCCGCCCAACGCCCGCCGCCCAAGCGCGACGGTCGATAGATAGACGCACCAAATCGCCAGCGCGGACGTCAGCGCGGACATGAAGTTGACGCGGATGGCGACGTCGCCGAAGGGAAACAAGGTAAATACTCGTCCCAACAGCACGTACAACGGAGCGCCCGGAGGATGGGGTACGCCGAGGATATAGGACGTGGCGATGAACTCACCGCAGTCCCAAAACGACACAGTTGGCGCGAGGGTCTTGACATATACGCCCAAGGTCAAGACGAAAATGAAGAGGCCGACAAAGCGATGGATATGTGTAGAATGTTTAGTCATGTTTCTCCGTGCAGTCTAAATCCCTAGGCGTACATGGCGTCGATTTTGTGGGCGTATTTAGCGATGACCTCGCGCCGCTTCACCTTCATGGTCGGCGTGAGGTCGCCTTCCTCGATGGAAAACGGTCTTTCGATCAAGGCGATTTTCTTGACTTTCTCGAATCGCGCCAACTCTGCACACCGGATAATTACCTCAGCCATGATGCGGTCTTGCACCTCGGGCTGGCCGCAAATTTCTTCGTCGCTGGTGCATTCAATCCCGGCTGACTGCGTCCAAGCCCGCAACTTTTCAAAATTTGGCACGATCAAAGCACACGGATAATTCCTGCGCTCGCCCACGACTATGGCTGTGTCGATGAGCGGACTGCTACGCAAGCGATTTTCGATGAGCGAGGGCACGATGTACTTACCAGCCGAAGTCTTGATCAAGTCCTTCTTGCGATCGGTGATCCACAGGAAGCCTTCGTCGTCGAGCCGGCCGACATCCCCGGTGTAGAGCCAGCTGTCGACAATGACTTCTGCTGTTAGGCTCTCCATCTTGTAGTACCCTTGCATCACATTCGGCCCGCGCACTAGGATCTCGCCGTCTGCGGCAATGCGCACCTCGACGTTGGGAATGATCTGGCCGACGCTTCCAAACTTGATATTGCTCGGCGTACTGATGGACACCAGCGGCGAGGCTTCGGTCAAACCGTATCCTTCGTAGATCGGCAGGCCAAAGACGTGGAAGAATTCGGCCAGCTTGCGCCCTAGCGGCGCAGCACCGCAGACGAAGTAGCGAATCCGCCCGCCGAGTGCCCGTTGCAGCTTATCGAAAACCAGCTTATCCGCGATCCAATGCTTGGGCTTGAGCGACCAGGGCAACGGTTCGTCGGCCAAGCGGTAAGGGACTGCGGCCTTGCCTACATCTACCGCCCAATTGAACAGCTTGCGGCGCCATACCGGTGCGCTTTCGACCCCTTCCTCGATTCGCTCATGGATCTTTTCAAAAAACCGCGGTACGCCCACCGCAGCGGTCGGGCGAACTTCCTGAATGTTTATAGAAACCGATTCGAGCGATTCTGCGTATGCAATCGTCGTGCCCATCTTAAAGCAAACGTAATCGGCCATCCGCTCGGCGATGTGACTTAACGGCAAAAACGATAGTGCCACATCGTCCCTTCGGATGACGAGTTGGGAGTCGCGGATATTGGTGGTGATATTGCCGTGGGAGAGCATCGCTCCTTTGGGCGTCCCAGTCGTCCCGGATGTGTAAATGATACTCGCTAGGTCGTGAGGCTGGACGGAATCGATGGCCTCGTCGAAAGCCTTCTTGGCCTCTGGCGATGGATCGGAGGTCCCTATCAAGGAGTCGAGTTGGGTCGCGTTCTCTTCCGCGATAGGATCGAAAGTGATAACGGTATCTAGGTGCGGTAGTTCTCGGCGAATCGCTAGGACTTTATTCAGTTGTAGGCGATTTGAGCAAACGACGGCTTGAGCCTCGGAATGGTCGAGCAGGTACTGGACTTGCCCAGCGGGCAGATTGGGATAGATCGGAACGCTGACAATGCCTGCTGTCATCATGGCAAAGTCCGCAACGGCCCACTCCCAGCGATTTTCCGACAGCAGGGCGCACTTGCTGCCGCGTCCTAGGCCCGCCCGGCGCAAGGCTAAGTGCAAGTTGACGACGCGCCGCTCGAGCTCCTTGGAAGAAATCGGGGAGTATATCCCGGATTCCCGCGTGAGAATGGCCTCGCGCTTGTCGTGCGCTACGGCGACTCTGAATAGCGTCGCTAGAGTATCGTGCATCTCATCTCCTGTGAACCGAATCTAGCGTTGAGAAAAGATAGGCTTAAAAACAAATCAATCCAAAAATGCACCCCCTAGCCCACCAACTCAGCCGTGCCCCAAGTGCTCGGATCGCGTTCCACGCCCATATCCGAAATCGACGACCAAGACTGGGTGCCGTACTGCGCGTCGTGCAACAGGTACGCAAACCCCACCCGGCTGAATTCCCGCGGCGCAAACCCATTGAGACCCGCGGTCGGCAATTTGATCTCTAGCTGATAGCTCCGCTTGAGCCGGCGCAAGCCGGTTTCAATCGCGTCTTCCGGGCAAGGAGGTGCCTGTTCGCGGGCATCCTCGATGGAAGTCTGGCGGGCTATGGGTTGCTTGCCGTCCTTGCCGCTGCCGCCGGGCAAGACGTAAAATCGGTGGCAGAAGCGGTTGGCGCGATGCTCCTTGACGTCGCGGGTGTCGATGAAGAGTTCGAGGCTGTCGCCGGCCGCGGGTTGGAGCGGATTGAGCTTGTAGGTCGTCTTTTTTTTGACCTCGCAGGCAAAGTACAGGCCGCTGTCGTCGTAGGCCATATAGACCGAGGCAAAGGGCTGCTGGCCATCGACAGCCATCAGGTCGGGTATGCGCTCGGCGTCGTCCCAATCGCGCAAGTTGCCGTCGATCTTAGGATGTTGCTGCCGCCGCGGACAGCGAAAGGAGAACTCGAAAAAGGCGCGCTGGGGCAGGTACAATTCGCTCATGTTCGCTGCGCCTTTTTGTCGCGCCGCAGCACGTCGGCGAGAATGAGTCCAGTGTGCGATTGCCGGCTCTGGGAGACTTTTTCTGGCGCACCTGCGGCGACGAGCATCCCCCCTTGATCGCCCCCCTCTGGCCCTAAGTCGATGAGGTGATCCGCAGTCTTGATGACATCCATGTTGTGCTCGATGACGACCATGGTGTTGCCGGCATCGACGAGGCGGTGGAGCACGGCGAGCAGGCACTCAATGTCGGCCAAGTGCAGGCCGGTGGTTGGCTCGTCGAGGATGTAGAGGGTCTGCCCGGTGTCGGGGCGGCACAATTCGGCGGCTAGTTTGAGGCGCTGGGCTTCGCCGCCGGACAGGGTGGTCGAGGACTGCCCCAAAGACATGTAGCCCAAGCCGACGTCCTCCATGATTTGCAGGCGCTTGCGAATGCGGGGGATGTTTTCGCAGAGGACGAGTGCGTCGCGCACCCGCATCTGCAGCACATCGGCAATCGAATGCCCCTTGAACTGCACCCTCAGCACTTCGGGCGTGTAGCGCTGGCCGCGACAGTGGTCGCATTCGACCCACACATCGGGCAAGAAGTGCATCTCAATGCAGCGCTGCCCTAGCCCTTCGCAGGTCTCGCAGCGGCCCCCGGGCTTGTTAAAACTGAAGCGTCCGGCCGCAAAGCCGGCGACCTTGGCGGCCGGCAGGTCCGCAAAGAGCTGGCGCATCAGGTCGAAGATGCCCATGACCGTGGCCGGCGTGGAGCGCGGGGAGTGGCCGATGGGGGTTTGGTCGATGTGGATGACCTTGTCGATGTGCTCAACCCCGTCGATTTGGTCGTGCTCGCCGACTGGGCGGTTGGCCTTGTGCAGCTCGTTGGCGAGCGCGTTGAAGAGCACGCTTTCCACGAGTGAGGACTTGCCCGACCCCGAGACACCGGTGACGCACACGAGGCGGCCGAGTGGGATGGGTACGTCGATGTTTTTGAGGTTGTGCTGGCGTGCGCCGCGCACCACGAGTTGCCCGCGGCCGCGTTTGCGGCGGCTGGCTGGGACTGGGATGTGCAATTCGCCGCGCAGGTACGCGCTGGTGAGCGACTGTCGGCCATTGCCGAGTTGGCTGGGCATCCCGGCCGCGACGAGGTTGCCCCCCTCGCTGCCCGCGCCTGGTCCGAGATCGACGACGTGGTCGGCTCCTTCGAGGGTATCGCGGTCGTGCTCGACTAATACGATGGTATTGCCCAAGCCCTTCAGGGAGTTGAGAGCGTCCAACAGCCGAGCGTTGTCGCGTGGATGCAGGCCAATGGTCGGCTCGTCGAGCAGGTAGAGTACGCCGGTGAGACCTGAGCCGATCTGGGAGGCGAGGCGGATGCGCTGGGCCTCGCCGCCGGACAGAGTCGCGGCGCGGCGCTGCAAGTCGATGTAACCGAGGCCGACGCGCTCTAAAAAGACGAGGCGTGTGCGGATTTCCTGCAACAGTTCGCCGGCGATGTCGCGCTCGCGCTCGTGCAGGTGCATGTCGCGGAAGAAAGACAAGCTCTCGGCGATGGGCAGGCGGGCGGCTTGGACGATGCTTTTGTCGCGCAGGTACACGGCGCGGCTGTCGGTCTTAAGACGGGTGCCTTCGCAGGCCGAGCACGGAACTTGGCTCAAGAGGTGCCGGTGCCGCCGACTGGTGCTGGCGTACTCGTCGAGGGGCGGCAAGACGCCAGCGTAGCGTAAGCCGAGGTTTTCTACTGTTAATTGCTGCTCGGGTGCGCCGTAGAGCAAGGCGCGCCGGGCCTCGGGCGCGAGCGCGGCATAGGGCACGTCCAAGCTGAAGCCCAAGGCCTCCCCCGCGACGGAGAGCAGGCGATCAAACGCCGGGTCTTGCACCGGCCCCCAAGCGCGGATGGCTCCCTCGCGTACGCTGAGATGCGGTACTACGATTCGCTCGCGATCGACGCCCTCCCCTAGTCCTAGTCCCTCGCAAACTGGGCACATGCCCTGCTGGTGGTTGAAGGAGAAACACTGCGGCGATAGCGGCGAAAAGGCTCGACCACACTCCGGGCAGGAGTAGCGGCGGCTGAAGCGTTCCTCGGTCTCGTGGGCGGGCGCGGCTACGGTTAGCTCGCCACTACCCAACTCTAGGGCGCGCTCGACGGATTCGGTGAGGCGACCTCGGTTGTTGGCGCGGACGGCGAGGCGATCGACCACCAGCTCAATGCGGTGGCGATGGCGGCGCTCTAGCTGGATTTCTTCGCGCAGGTCGTGGACTGTGCCGTCGATGCGGGCGCGGAGGAAGCCATCGCTGCGGGCGCGCGCCAACAGGGTTTCGTAGCCTTCGTTGTGGCGCGGCTCTATGGGTGCGAGGATGAGGATGCGGCGGCCGGTGGGCATCTGTGCGATGCGCTCGACCATTTCCTGCGCGGTCTGCGTACCGGCTGGCACTTGACAGCGCGGGCAGTACTGGGTCCCCAAGGCCGCGTATAGGGCGCGGATGTAGTCGTACACTTCAGTGATTGTGCCGACCGTGGAGCGGGGGTTGCGGCTGGGAGCTTTCTGCTCAATGGCAATGGCTGGCGACAGCCCGGAGACGCGCTCGACCTTGGGCTTTTGCATCTGTTCGAGAAACTGCCGCGCATACGCTGACAGGGACTCCACGTAGCGGCGCTGGCCTTCGGCGTACAGGGTGTCGAAGGCCAGCGAAGACTTGCCCGAGCCGGAGACGCCCGAGATGACCGTTAGCTGGTCGCGGGGGATTTTGACGTCGATGTTGCGCAAGTTGTGCTGGCGCGCACCGAGGATTTCGATTTCGCGGATCCAGCCGTTGCCCTGGCGGTGGCCGTTGGTCGCCGCCGCTGGCAGCGCGGCCCGCTGCGGTTTGAGCACCTCTTTGAGCGCGTGGCCGGTGTGCGATTGCTCGTTTTGAGCCACGGCTTCTGGCGGCCCGGCCGCAATGATCCAACCGCCATCTTCGCCCCCTTCGGGGCCTAAGTCGAGGATATAATCCGCGGTCTTGATGACCTCCATGTTGTGCTCGACGACGACGACGCTGTTGCCTTGGTCGGCAAAGGTGTGGAGGATGCGCAGCAGCTTGTCCACGTCGGCAAAGTGCAGGCCGGTGGTCGGCTCGTCGAGGATGTAGAGGGTGCGGCCCGTGCTACGGCGGCAGAGTTCTTTGGCCAGTTTGATGCGCTGGGCCTCGCCGCCGGACAGCGTGGGAGCGGGCTGGCCGAGCTTGATGTAGCCGAGGCCCACGTCGTACAGGGTCTGGAGCACGCGGCGCACGGGGGCCACGTTCGCAAAGAGGTCGAGCGCTTCCTCGACCTCCATGTCCAGCACGTCGGCGATTGAATGGCCCTTGTATTTGATGGTCTGGGTCTGGCGATTGAAGCGGCGACCCGCGCAGACTTCGCAGGTGACCCAGATATCGGCGAGGAACTCCATCTCCACCAAGTTGGCGCCATTGCCGGCGCAGGCTTCGCAGCGCCCGCCTTTGACGTTAAAGGAAAAGCGGCCCGGCTTATAGCCGCGCAGGCGGGCCTCGGGCAGCTTGGCAAAAAGCTGGCGGATGGGCGTGAACGCATCGGTGTACGTGGCTGGGTTGGAACGGGGTGTGCGGCCGATGGGCTTCTGGTCGATGCGGATGACCTTGTCGAGGTGCTCCACGCCTTGGATCGCCGCGTGTGCGCCCGGCACGTGCAGGGCGCGGTGGAGGACGCAATCGAGCTGTTTGAAGACGATGTCGTTGACGAGCGAGCTTTTGCCCGAGCCGGAGACGCCAGTGACGCAGGTGAACAGGCCGAGGGGGATGCGCACCTCGATGTCTTTGAGGTTGTGCTGGTGCGCCCCTTCGACGATTAGCCACTTGCCGTTGCCGCAGCGGCGCTGGCTGGGAACCGCGATGGCTTCCTCGCCGGCGAGATAGCGGCCCGTGAGGGATTGGGGGCTGTGCTCTACGTGGCTGGGAGGGCCGCAGGCGACTAGCTGGCCGCCGCGCTCGCCCGCTCCGGGGCCAAAGTCCACGACCACATCGGCCTCGCGCATGGTCTCTTCGTCGTGCTCGACGACGATGACCGTGTTGCCGATGTCGCGCAGGCGTTTGAGGGTGGCCAACAGCCGCTGGTTGTCGCGGTGGTGCAGGCCAATGGAAGGCTCGTCGAGGATGTAGAGCACACCGACTAAACCGGAGCCGATCTGGGAGGCGAGGCGGATGCGCTGGGCCTCGCCGCCGGACAGGGTGTGTGCGCCGCGGTCGAGGGTTAGATAGCCCAAGCCCATGTCGCACATGAGTTGCAAGCGGCCGCGGATTTCTTTGAGTGCTTCTTCGGCGATGAGGGCTTTGGTGTCTTCAAAGGCAACGGCGCGAAAGAAGCTGTGCGCTTCTTCAATGGGGATGGCGGCTAGTTGCGGGATGTTGCGCCCGTCGATTTTGACGGCGAGGGACTCGGGCCGCAGGCGACCGCCGGCGCACCGCGCACAGCACTGCACACCCATGTATTGCTCTAATTCGCGGCGCTGTTTGTCGTTGGTGCTGCGAAATTTTTCTTCGAGAAACGGGATGACGCCTTCGTATTTGTCGTTGTGCGACCAACTTGAGCCACGGAGGTTGGTGTATGTAAAGGTGATTTTTTGGTCGCCGAGGCCGTAGAGGAAGCTGTGCTGCTGCTCGGCTGCGAGTGTGCCCCACGGCGTGTCGAGATCAAAGCCGAGGTGCTCGGCCGCGCCTTCGTATAAATGCAAACGCCAGCGATTGCTGCCTAGCTCACCGAGCGGCGCGAGTGCGCCGGCGCGCAGGGTCTTGGCCGGGTCGGGCACCATCAGGCGCTCGCTCATCAGCACTTGCGTACCGAGGCCGTTACAGTCTGGGCACATGCCTTGGGGGTTGTTGAAGGAAAACATCTGCGGCGTTGGCTCTTGGTAGGAGATGCCGCAGGCCGTGCAGTCGAAGCGGTCGCTGAGCAGGAAGTCGTCGGCTCCTTCGCGGGCCACGATAAAGGTCCCTTGCCCGAGGCGCAGGGCGTTGTCAATGGCTTCTTCCAAGCGGCGGTCTTCGCGCTCGCGGAGGATCAAGCGATCGACCACGACTTCGATGTTGTGGCGGCTGTAGCGGTCGAGCTCGGGGGCTTGGTCGAGGGTGAAAATTTGGCCATCGACGCGCACGCGGATGTAGCCGGCCTTTTGCAGGTCGGCAAAAAGCTCGTGGTATTCGCCTTTGCGCTCTTGGACGACTGGGGCGAGGATGTGCAGGCGCGAGTTGACTGGCAGGGCGCGGATGCGGGCGGCGATCTGCGCCCGGGTCTGTGCGCCGATAGGCTCGCCGCACTCTGTGCAGTGCGGGGTGCCGACGCGGGCGAAGAGCACTCGCAAGTAGTCGTAGATTTCCGTGATGGTGCCGACGGTGGAGCGGGGGCTTTGGCCGGCGGTTTTCTGGGCGATGGAGATGGTGGGGGACAGGCCGGTGATTTGATCGACGTCGGGCTTTTCCATTTGGCCCAAAAACTGGCGCGCATACGCCGACAGCGAGGTGACGTAGCGGCGCTGTCCTTCAGCATACAAGGTGTCGAAGGCCAGCGAGGACTTGCCCGAGCCGGAGACGCCGGTGAAGCAGATTAGTTTGTTTTTGGGGAGGGTGAGGTGGACGTTTTTGAGGTTGTGAACGCGAGCACCGCGGACGACGATATCTTGTGTTTCCATGACTTCGTGTAGGGCGCGAGGGGCGGAGAACGGAATCAGAGAGTATACTATACGGATGTGCAGCGAGCAAGCTTGGCTTGACGCAAGGCCAACTGGCCGAGATGGTCGGCGTCTTCCAACCGCGCATTGCCCAGATTGAAAATAGAACCAAGATCGAAAAAGTTAGCTTCGATGTACTTTTCAATCTCCTCGGTGTTTTGGGGCATGATTTCAAAGTAACTACACGTAAGGTGCGCGATATCGAGGATGTAAATGCGCAGCGGTATACCTAGACCAACAGCGTCTAGCCGACTTCGATGGCCGCTGGGAAGTGAGTCTTGAGGCCGAGGAGTTCGGCGGTTGAGTCGAGGAACTTCAGATGAGTGAGGAACCATTCTGTCCCGGCACCTCCGCCATGTCCGTGCCGTTTGAGGCGACATATATCCGCAGCAAAACGGGCGGTTCGGGCAGTGCCGTGCTTCCCTGTCCTGTACGAACTTTTCGCGTCGTAATATAGGCGGCAGGACGAGGTCCAGCCAATCACGCTGCCGATTGACGCCCCCTTTTTATCTGCGTATAATGACCGCTCGGTAATTCAGTAAAATCAATTGCTTATCACCCAAGAGGAGTTGCGAAAATGATTCGTTTAGGAGCCAATTCGGTGCTCTTTGCAGGATTCGATCTGGAAACGGCGATGCGCCATATCCACCTCGCTGGCTACGACGGCGTCGAACTGGCGGCGATCAAGGGCATGTGCGAGCACTTGGAGTTGGACAACTGGCAGGCGCAGGCCAACCAAATCAAAGAGCTAGCGGAAAAATACGAGTTGAAATTACTGGCGATGGAAGAAGCCGCGCTCGACGAAGAGCGGCTAATGCTGGCGTTTGCGGCTGGTGCTGAGATCGGCATTCCCGTCGTCAACGTCGGCCCGGGGGGCAAGAGCGATGTGGAGGAAGATTTCGACCGGCAGGTTGCGCTGCTGGGCAAGATGGCCGACAGGGCGCACGAATACGGCGTGACGCTGTGCGCTAAGGCGCACGTGGGGCAGTGCATTTACGATACGCCGACCACGTTGCGGGCGATGGAGCGGATCGACTCGCCGGGGTTTGGGGTGGATATGGATCCGAGCCACATCCATCGGGCGGGGGAGAATACGGTAGAGGCGTTGGCGGCGGTTATCTCGCGGGTCAAGCACGTGCATATCCGGGATTGCGCTGTGGCAGAAGGCGGGCCGGGGGCGCCGGAGTTACAGGCGTGTGGGCGGGGCCACATCGATTTGTTTGGGTACGTCAAGGTGCTGCACGAATCGGGACTAGACGTGGCGGCCAACTTGGAAGTGATTGGTGCCAAGGAATACGACTTGGGGCAGGTGGCGACGATTGCGGCGGAGAGCCGGGGGTATTTGAACGCCTGCTTGCGGGCTTGCGGTGCCCGTTAGTCGCGCCTTCGTCGCCATCCGGGTGCCGGCGGCATTGGGAAAGCTGAGCGACGCGATGCGGCCGTTGTGGCCGGCGCAGGGTGTGCGTTGGGTGCGGCCGGAGAATCTCCATTTGACGCTGCGCTTTCTCGGCGCGGCTGAGGACGCGCAAATCGCCGCGCTGCGGGAAGGATTGACGGCGGTTGCCGCACGGCATGAAGCGTTTACCGAGCCTGTAGAGCAAAGCGGCTGCTTTCCCAATCGCCGCCGACCGAAGGTTATTTGGGCTGGTGTGGCGGATGCGGACGGACGGTTGGGTGCGTTGCAACGGGATGTTGAAGAAGTGGTGTGCGCCGCTGGTTGGGAGCCAGAGGAACGGGACTTTCGTCCGCACGTGACGCTGGGTCGGGTGCGGGCGGAAGTGCGCCCACCAAGCAGCAAGTGGAGCGGTGAGTTGCCGCGGTTGCAGGTTCCGGTGAAGGCGGTAGAATTGATCGAAAGTATGCTCAAGCCGACCGGGGCCGAGTATTGGACTTTGCACCGAGCGGTGCTTACATCGTAAAGGAGCCTCCATGCCCGGCCGACCTTACATCCTCGCCGAGACCAATTGGCAGACCGTAGAGCACACCCCTTACGAGGTGGCGATCCTCCCGTGGGGGGCGACGGAAGCACACAATTACCACCTGCCCTATTCGACCGACGTGGTACAGTGCGACGAAATCGTCGCGGCCGCGGCCCACATCGCTTGGGGGCAGGACGCCAAGGTCATCGTCTTGCCGACTGTGCCCTTTGGCGTCAACACCGGCCAGCTCGACATCAAGTTAGACCTCAACCTCAATCCTTCGACCCAGTTCGCCGTCCTGCAAGACTTGGCCGCGGCCCTTGCCCATCAGGGTATCCCCAAACTGCTCATTGTAAACGGCCACGGCGGCAACGACTTCAAGCAGATGGTGCGGGAGCTGTTGCCGCGCTATGCGATGTTTATTTGCTGCATGGATTGGTACCGCATCGCCGATACCGGGCTTTTCGCGGCGGGCGGCGACCACGCCAACGAAATGGAAACCAGCCTCATGCAGTACTTGCGGCCGGATTGGGTGTTGCCCCTGTCGGCGGCGGGCAGCGGCTGCGAACACAAGTTTAAGCTCGCCGCGCTGCGGGAAGGCTGGGTCTGGACCCAGCGCGACTGGACGCAGGCGACCGACGACACGGGCATTGGCGACCCGCGCCAAGCCACCCCGGAAAAGGGCCGCCGCTGCTTGGAGCAAGTGGCCGCGCAACTCGCCGAGTTTTTGGTCGAGCTGGCCGCCGCCGACCTAGACGACCTCTACGAATAACCGTGCAGTTCTACGCGTTCGTCTCCCCCGGGCTAGAGGAGATCGCCCAACGAGAAATCGCGGTGCGCTTGGGGGCCAAGCCGCAGGGCCAGCAGCGCGGCGTGGTGTTCTTTGCAACGGACGCTCCGCCGCAAGCCTTGCTCGGATTGGGGACGACCGAGGATGTGTTTGCGCTGGTGGCACGTGGCCCGGTGGCTGCGACGCGCGAGGGCTTGGCACAGGCTGGCGCACTCGTCGCGGAGTCGCCGCTTTTTGCGGACGCGGTCGGCGCGCATCGCCGCGCTCGCCCCAAGCGGATCAAGCGCATCACCTACCGAATTGTGGCTCAGCGCCGCAGCGGGCAACAGCGCTATGTGCGCCAAGCCATGCGCCGCGCCTTGCAGCAGGCCGTAGCGTGGCGTTTCCCGCGCTGGAAGCACGTGGCTGAGCAAGCACTGTTGGAGGTGTGGGGCTTGGAGGTCGCCGGCGAGCTGATCGGCGGGGTGCGCCTTTCCGACGAGACCATGCGCCACCGCACCTACAAGGTCGCGCAAGTGGAGGCTTCGCTGCGGCCGACCGTGGCGCGGGCCTTGGTGATGCTATCCGATCCAGCGGACAGCGACGTCTTTCTCGACCCCATGTGCGGGGCTGGGACCATTCTCATCGAGCGAGGGCTGCACGGCCGCTATGCCCAGCTTTTGGGTGGCGACATTCGCCCGGAAGCCGTGGCTGCCACCCGCACAAACGTTGGCCCGCGTTACAAGCCGATTGACATTCGCCGATGGGATGCGCGGGATTTGCCCTTGGACGACGGCAGCGTCGATCGGGTGGTGTGCAACTTGCCCTTTGGCAAAAAGATCGGCGCGCCGCAAGCGCTGCGCCCGCTCTACGAGGGCTTTGCCCGCGAGGTGGCAAGGGTGCTAAAGGCCGGTGGAGTGGCCGTGTGTTTGACCAGCGAGCGCACTTTGCTAGCCGAATCATTCAGCGCATGGCCGGATTTGTACATGGAGCGCGTGTACCCGGTTGAGGTGCTGGGGCAGCAGGCGTTTTGTTGTAAATTGAAAAAGCTCGCTGAGCCTTAGAAGCCGTCTGAACACTCCAAGTTCGGCTCCTCAGATGGCGCAAAGAGCCTTGGTTCGAGGGCGTCTCGCCCTCGGAAAACGCTTAACGCCAAGGCTACGGACTAGCCCACACCAAGCAAGCATGGGGGGCAGACCGCCTCTTAGATTGGCGAATGAGCATTTCATTAAATCATAAAGGAGATTGTCATGGCTGATTTTACGGGTCAAGTAGTTATCGTAACTGGCGGTGCCAAGGGCATTGGCTCGGGGATTTCGCGGGCGTTCGCGGGCGCCGGAGCGCAGGTCGCCGCGTTGGATATAGACGCGGAGGCTGGCGCGGCCTTGGCCGAGGGCTTCGACATTGAGCTCAGCCGAAACGAAGAGGGCCAGATCCGCTTCTTTGCGGCCGACGTGGCCAGCGACGAGGTCTGTGCTCAGACCGTGGGACAGATCATCGAGGATTGGGGCCGCATCGACGTGTTGTGCAACAACGTCGGCATCCAGCCCGTGCCCAGCTATTTGCCGGCCCACGAGCTGCCGGTAGAGATGTGGGACCGGATCATTGACGTCAATCTGAAGAGCTTCTTCCTCATGGCTCGGCACTGCCTGCCGCAGATGATGGAGCAGGGCAAGGGGGTCATCATCAACACGGCGAGTGTCCAGGGCTTGCAGTCGGCTTCGATGGTTTCGGCTTATGCCGCCAGCAAGGGCGGGATTATCTCCCTGACGCGGCAGCTTGCGCTCGACTACGCCA
The DNA here is from genome assembly GCA_965200315.1 of Candidatus Latescibacterota bacterium. Taxonomy (GTDB): domain Bacteria; phylum Latescibacterota; class UBA2968; order UBA8231; family UBA8231. The sequence goes on along the minus strand of OZ241362.1, from coordinate 3,975,405 downwards.
AGTATGGGATTCGGGTCTTGGCGGTCAATCCAGGGGGCATTCAGACGCCGTTAGTCGATGAGGTGATCGAGGCATTCGGCCACGAGCGCGAGCAGTTCTTCAAGGATTACGCCAAGCTGCATCCGCTCGGTCGCTACGGGCAGCCGGAAGACATCGCCAACGCCATGTTGTTCTTGGCTAGCGACAAGGCATCGTTTATGACTGGCGAGAATGTCTGCGTCGATGGCGGGCTGATGGCTAAGGGGGCGTGGGCTGAGGTTGAGGAATGAGCCAGCTTTTAGCCCAGAAGACCTGATATGTCCGGCCAATTATTCACTCATTACTTCCTCACCGACGGCATAAAGGCCACGGCTGAGTGGCAAGCGTCTCAGTCGGAGGCGTTTGCTGCGTTTAGGGACGGCGTTGCTCGACATTACGACGCGCTCAGCCGTTCCCGAAATCCCAACGAAGCTCGCACTGAGGAAGAGCTGATTCGTCCGGTTTTGGCGCTATTGGGATGGACTGAGTACGTGCCTCAGCCAAGTGCCGCCGGCCATGAGGACATTCCCGATCACTTGCTTTTCGCCGACGCCGAATCCAAGGCGCGGTCTGGCAATCCCTTCCAGTATGCGACCGTAGTGGAAGAGAGCAAACGCTTTGGGCTTGCGCTCGACAGCCGGGACCGGAGCGGGACGCCGCACGGTCAGATTCTCCGCTACTTGGAGACGGCTGAGATCGAGTCGGAGGGACGCATTCGCTGGGGTATTCTCACCAATGGCAGCGTCTGGCGGCTGTACGACTATCGAGCTCGGCCGCGGGCGAGCGGCTACTTTGAAGCCAACCTCACCGACGTACTCAAGCCCGGCAACGAAGACGATCTGCGCGTTTTTCATCTGCTGTTTTGCCGCGACTCCTTCACGCGCCGGGACGGAGCCACGACTACGTTTCTCGAAGCGGCGCTGGCTGAGGGCCGTCGCTATGAGGAACAGGTGGCGCAGGACCTTTCGGGGGTGGTGTTCGAGCGGGTGTTTCCCGGCCTCGTCAATACGCTTGCCAAGCAATCGGAAGAAAGCCTCGCCGCGAGCCGGGATGCGGCGTTGATCTTTCTCTATCGCTTGCTGTTTGTGCTCTATGCCGAGGACCGAGGGCTGCTGCCGGTCAACGACGCACGGTACGACGCCTATGGTTTGCGCCAGCCCGTCCGCGACGATATTGCGCGCAGAATGGTGGACGGGGACACGTTCTCGGCCATTGCCACCAACTACTACGACCACCTAACGACGTTGTTCAAGCTCATCGACGAAGGCGACGAGTCTATCGGCCTGCCGCCCTACAACGGCGGATTGTTTGCGGCGACAGCCGCTCCTTTGCTGGAAGCGGTCCGCTTAGCTGACGCAGACATCGCACCCATCATCTACGACCTGAGCCACGCCGAGGATTCGCAGGGCGGGCGCCGCTTTGTCAACTACCGAGACATGTCGGTGCAGCAGCTTGGCTCGCTCTACGAGCGGCTGCTGGAGCGTACGCCGGTGCGCGGCGACGACGGCAACATTTCCATTCGCCCCAATCCGTATGCCCGCAAGGACAGCGGCAGTTTCTATACTTCGCAGGAACTCGTCGATCTGATTGTCGAGCGGACCTTGAAGCCGCTGGCCGAAGAGCGGCTCGGTGCTTTTGAGGACCAAGCGGCCGCGCTCAAAAGCGACCGTCGATCCAAGAAGGAACGGCAGACTGAACTTGAGCGGATCGATCCGGCCGTGGCGGTGTTAGACCTCAAAGTCTTGGACCCGTCCATGGGTAGCGGCCATTTCCTCGTCACGGCCGTGGATTTTCTGTCGGACTACATCGCCGAGCTAATCGAATACGTTCCTGCGGTTCCAGAGTGGCTGGACGGTGAGTACGCGTCGCCGTTGGTGGAGCGCGTGGCGGCGATTCGGGACGACATTTGCAAACGGGCCGCCGAATCGAATTGGGTGTTGGACGAGGCGCAGCTTACGGACCAAGCCATCATCCGCCGCATGGTGCTCAAGCGCTGCATTTACGGCGTCGATAAGAATCGGCTGACGGTTGAGTTGGCCAAGGTGTCGCTGTGGCTGCACAGTTTTACGGTGGGTGCGCCCCTGTCGTTTCTCGATCACCATTTGCGCTGCGGCGACTCGCTGGCCGGTCTGCGGGTGCGGGATGCCACCGATGAGTTGCACCGGCTCGGCGGGATGTTTGCCGGTAGTGCCATTTCCGGGGCGGAGGCAGCCACCGAGGGGATGCAGTGCATTGAGGAGATGCCGGACGCCGCCGTTGCCGAGGTGCGAGAATCGGCGGCACTGTTCGACGGGGTGGAGGAGACGACCGCTGACCTGCGTGGCCTGCTCGATTTTCTCTGCGGCTGGCACTGGCGGACCGCGGGCATGAAAAAGAAAAAACGCGATGAATTTGAGGGCCCCTTGGTTACAACGCTCGGCCAGCATACGGCAAAGGCTTATGAACTGCTGGCACGCGGGCCGGAGGAAGTGGGCGTGGCTGACGACACGGAGTTTGCCGAGTTGTGGCGCGAGGCGCGAACCACTGCCAACCGGGAGCGCTTTCTGCATTGGGAGGTGGCTTTTCCGGGGGTGTGGCGGCAGTGGCAAGACGCTCGTCCGCACGGCGGCTTTGATGCGGTCATTGGCAATCCGCCGTGGGATCGCATCAAGTTGCAAGAGGTTGAGTGGTTTGCCACGCGCGCCCCCGAACTCGCACGGGCAGCGACAGCGGCTGAGCGGCGCAAAGGCATTCAGCGGTTGCGCGATCGGGGCGCACCGCTTGCGGCTGAATTCGACGCGGCCAAGGCGCAGGCCGAGAGCCTGAGTGCGATCATTCGCGGCGGTGGCGATTATCCGTTGCTCGGCGGCGGCGACATCAACTTGTATTCGTTGTTTGTCGAGCGGTCCATGCGTCTGATTAAGCCGAATGGTTTTGTCGGCTTGCTGACGCCGTCGGGCATTTATGCCGACAAAACGGCAGCCCGTTTCTTCCAGTCGGTTTCGACTAGCGGACGGGTGGGCGGCCTGTTCGATTTTGAGAACAAGAAAATTTTCTTCAAGGATGTGGACTCCCGCTTCAAATTCTGTGCCCTCATTTTGGGCGGTGAAAAGCGACAATTCGACCAGACCAAGTGCGCCTTTTTTCTGCACGATACGAAAACAATCCACGACGAAAATCGCTGCTTTCCCTTGACGCCGGACGACTTCGCCCGCGTGAATCCGAACACCGGGACGGCACCTGTTTTTCGCAGTCGGAGGGACGCTGAGATTACGCGCCGCATCTACGAGTGCCATCCGGTGTTGGTGGATCGTTCAGAAGGCGAGGAGAAGCGCGTGTGGCCGGTGAAATACGCGCGCATGTTCGACATGGCGAATGATTCGCATCTCTTCAGGACAGCTAAACAACTCGATGCGGAAGGCTTTTATCCGGTAGAGGGCAACCGTTGGAAGAAGGGTGAGGAGCTTTATTTGCCGCTGTATCAGGGTCGGATGATCTGGCATTTTGATCACCGCGCCAACTCGGTTCGAGTCAACCCCAAGAGTACGCACAATCCGTATCTAAGCGAAGAAGTAACTGAAGCACAACACGCAGACCCGGGTTTTCTGCCCCAAACACAGTATTGGGTGCCGGCGGCGAATGTGGAGTCGGTCATTCCGCAGTCTCACGGCTGGATGCTGGGGTTCCGAGATATTACGAACCCAACTAACGAGCGGACAATGGTAGCGTCCATCGTTCCGCAAGTTGGATGCGGACACACATTGCCAGTCCTCGTTCCGGCCGAGCGCGACTTCGACAGCGAGAGCGCGGCCTGCCTGCTGGCCAATCTCAACAGCTTCGGTTGTGATTACGTTGCGCGTCAGAAGGTTCAGGCCACTCATCTTACATGGTACATCGTCGAACAACTCCCGGTCATCGCCCCTGACGCTTACAACAAAAAATTCGGCCAAATAACCGCCCGCGATCTCGTCCGCGACCACGTTTTGCGTCTCACGTACACATCTCACGACATGGCTCCCTTCGCCCGCGATTTAGGCTACGATGGCCCGCCCTTTGTATGGAACGAAGAAAAACGCCGCCACCTCCGCGCCCGCCTCGACGCGCTCTACTTCCACCTCTACGGCCTGGATAGAAAAGACGCGGCCTACATCCTCGACACCTTCCCCATCGTCCGCCGCGAAGACGAAGCCGCCTTTGGCACATACCGCACCCGCGATATGACGCTAGCGTATATGAATGCGTTGGCAGCGGGGGATGCGGAAGCGGTGGTGGCGGTGTAGATTGATGACAGCGACGCGTGACAGAGTGCGGGCGATGCGAGACGTTAGACATGATCGACCTATTGTGTTCCTCCTTAGACCGGGTTCGCACTAGCCGCAATGTCTTGTCTGCTGGGAAATACGGACGCAAGATGACGGTTTGGTTGCAAAGGAACAACGATGACATACGAAACACAAAACTTCAAAATTCCTCATCAGTCCGATGATTACTCGGAATGCTCGCATTTCGTCACGACTATCTGTCTTCAAGGGATATAAACTATAATCCTGCGCTTGGAACAGGACAGATCCAAATACGGGATATTCACTACGTTGAACTTGAAGCAAGAACCACGTGGGAGTTTTGCCAGCTACTTGATCAGAAATACCTTCAGTCTGATCGACGATCATTTGAGCAATGGCTTGAACTAGCTAATAAAAATGAATGGATAAAATCCGATGATTGAACAAAAAATAATCTTGGGAGACGCCGTCTCTGGGATGCAGAAGATCAACTCCGGGACCTTTGATCTTATCATTGCCGATCCTCCTTATAATTTGGGAAAGGACTATGGTAATAATCGTGATACTAAAGACTTTGAAGAATATTTAGCATTCTCAAAAGATTGGATCAAAGAAGCTCATAGGATCCTAAAGGCCGATGGAACGATTTATGTTTTTATGGGATTCCGGTTTATTTCTTTTCTGTATGATCTCCTAGATAGAGATTTTGGAATGTTTTTCAATAGCTGGATAGTGTGGCACTATACGCAAGGAATAGGAAAAAAGAGAGGCTTTTCCCCTCGGCACGACGATATTCTAATGTTTACAAAAACAAAAGATTTTACTTTTAACTTAGATGATATTCGCGTTCCTCAAAAATATTACCGTGAGCGTAATAACATGCGAGGGGCAAATCCTGGAGATGTTTGGGAATTTTCGCACGTTCACTACTGCAATTACAATAGACAGAATCATCCAACTCAAAAACCGGAAGGATTAATAGAGAGGATGATATTAGCTTCAAGCAGTGAAGGATCGCTAGTTCTCGATCCTTTCTTGGGTAGTGGAACGACACTCAGGGTATGTCAACAACTCAATCGAGTCGGTGTCGGAATTGAATTGAACCCCGACTACGTGAAAATGTCAAAAGAACGTTTGCAAAAAGAGTTTATAGGATTCGATAGTATCGATCCAAGAATGGAACGTGTCCCTCTTGATTTGCGTAATGAGTCTATTAGAAAAGCGTATCTCGAAAAACATAAACATTGGTTCCTGCGCGGCCATGAGAACGCTCTTAGTGATTTTGAAAGGTCCGTTGAGGCTCTTTACCCAGATAAACCAAAAGAACCTACACAAATGACATTACTCGAAAAGAAGGAGCAATATAAAACTCAACAAGATGCTTCAACGGCACGGTAGTTAATCAGTGAGAAATAGCCAATTCGACACCCGTCAGTATCACCTGCTCTCGACGATCTTCTTGCCCCGCCACTAGCCGCACGACGATCTCGTTAGTACCCTGCCGCAAAAAAGAACCATCCACTGCAAATTCCACGCTGACCCCTTCCATTTTTTGCTCGACCGGACGGGTGGGATAGCTGGCCCAAAACAGCGGTGCTGCCTGCTGGCGCGACCAGCCATCGCCGGAGACTTGGGCTTGGTCCCAAGGGAGGGCGCGGCCGTTGAGTTCGACTTCGAGGCGGTCCTCCGGCGGCAAGTGATCCAAACGCAAGGCCAAGCCGCCGGTGACGTCGGCCACATCATCGGCGACGCGGATGCGAAGCGCCGGCCCCAAACTTGGGCGGTCGGTGGGTAACGGTACGGGAAGCGGCGTTGAGGGATGGGCCAAGCGGAAAGCGGCGCTGTGGCCTTCCGTGGGGCTGAAGGACATGGTACCGCTGATTTCGTAGCACTTGTCGAGTTTTTTCAGGGTTGCGAGGTCGGAGAATTCAGCGGCGGTTTGGCGGTTCCACTCGGGCGACATGGTGTAGAAGTTGTATAGGTAAATGCCGTCGGCTCCGTCGGTGAGCCAGCGCAGGGCCAAGGCGCGGAGGAAGTGCTGGTCGCTGTGGCGGGTGGCTTCAATGCAGCCATAGACGAGGCAAGGGGTAGAGGCCGCAGCGCGGACGAACTCATCGACCGGGGTCTCAAAGGAGATAAAGCCGCCGCCAACGACGACGATATCCACGAGGCCGGTCTCGATCCATTCGTCAACGTCGAGGCCAATGCGCCGCGAGTCGGCCAAGGTCGGAGGGACGCGAACGGCCAGTTGTAGGGTTTTGCCCCGTTGGGCACTGACCTCGTCGAGCCGCGCCTTGACCTTTTGTACCAGCTCGGTCATCAGGTAGCTGTTGGCCGTGGCTTCGGCCATGCGGAAGAAGGCCGAATGGCGCATGAAGTCCAGCTCGATGCCATCGACGTCAAAGCGCTCCAAGACCTCGCAGGCGATGCGCCGCATGTGCTCGCGCACCTCGGCGTGGGCGTAGTCGAGGCCGGTGCGGATGCCCCATTCGACCGACTTGTCGGGGAACTCCTCGCCGGGGCGACCAATGAGCAGGTGGGGCTGCTGGCGGCGGAAGCGACCGTAGCCGGGATGGGACGGGTCGATCACGTAGTGACTGTTCATGCGCACACGCGGGAAAAAGGGGATATCCGCCTCCCGGCACAGTCGCGCAAGCGCGGTCAATGGCCCGCCGCACTCGGCGATCAGGCCGTGTAGATTGGCGGCGATTCGCGCCTCCACGCCGGGGGTGGCCGAGTGGACGAAGGAAGGGGCTGTGGCGTCGAGGTCGCTGCTTTCGTCGCCGAATTTCTCGCCAATCTCCGTCTCGAACTGATACACCTCGTGATCGCCCGTGCTCCACCAGAGCGCACCGCCGGTGCCAGCATAGCCATCGACGATTTTTTCCTTGAGGTCGGCGACCGAGACGTTTTCTTCAGCCGTGAAAATCCAGCCGTCGTCGGTAAAGATGATGGGTGGTGCGGGACGTTTGGGGGACATGATTCCTCAGTTTTTTTGTTAGATACGCGGGTGGGCAACCACGAGGATTGCCCCTACATGGGAATATAGCAAGAAGCGGTCCCCAAACCCGCCCTAATGGGCCATATAGGCTTTGATGATGTCGATGATCAGGGCGATGTCGCAGCGGGCCTCTTCCAAAGGAGTACGCGGCTTCGCACCCTCGGTAATGCAGGCGTGGAAGTGCTTCAGCTCGCGGACGAAAGGGCCTTCCCACGCGATGGCCGGGCGGAGGGTGATGGCCTCGCCGGCCGCGTCGAGAGTCTGAATCTCCAAGGTGGAGAGGATCCCCCGCGAAAAGCCGGTCGGATAAGAAAGCAACACGCGGTGGTCGTCGCCGCAGACTTCGAGGGTTTCCTTGAAGTCGCGCACGTCCTTTAACTCGACCCAAGTTGCTGCACAGCGCGCGCCGTTTGGGTATGCGATCATGGTGCTGACGCCCCAGCCGTCGTACCAGATTTCGGTGCTGGAGACTCTTTCAGGTGCGCCCATGATGGCGCGCAGGCCGTAGATGTCGTGGATCATGCTGCCGGCGAGGTGACCAAAGGCAGCTTGCACAGCGGCGGGGACCTCGCCGATGGCCTCGCGCACGGCCGCCGCGCGGGCCGCGCTCGTCTGCGCGATGGCATCAGCGGGTATATCGCTGGTGCGATGCAAGCGGAAGTGCGCCAGATGATGCGAGTTGTTGGTGTGCAGGTGGTGGATCTGGACGAAGCGGATCGCGGTCATGTCAGCGGCAGCGCGGGCAGCCGCCTCAAAGGCCGGGTCGTACACTTTCATATAACCAGCCAAGCCAACGGTGCCGGCCGCCTGCCGGGCGGCGATGATCCGGTCGGCCTCTTGCAGCGAGAAGCAGATCGGCTTTTCGACGAAGACGTGTTTGCCGGCCTCAAAGGCGGCCACGGCGATCTCGGTCTTGGGGTCGGTGTGGCACAGGAGTACGGCGTCGAGGTCGGCGGCGAGCAGCGCACACCAGTCGCTAGTGTAGTGCGGGACGTGAAACTCCTGTGCCACGGTCTGCGCCAAGCTCGGCGAGAGGTCGCAGACCATCTCTACGGAAAACAGGTCCTTGAGCGCGGTGAGGTTGGGCAGGTGCTGGACTTGGGCGACGGCACCGCAGCCGACGATGCCGATGCGGATAGGGGCCATGTCAACCCACCTTTCCGACGCGGGGCGTCAAGTCGTTCCACACATCGGCCATTGCGTAGGCTCGCTTTAAGCTCTGATACACGTCTTGCCACATGGCTTCGCGCAGCTCGGTGGCCTGCGCTTCGTCGCCGGCCGCGAGAGCCGCCTTGAGTTGGTTGCTCCGTGCTGCTTGGGCAGCCGCTTGGTCGCTGGCGGCGCGGGCCAAGTCGTCCGCCGTGGCCGTGAATTTGTCGATGAGTTCGTCGATGGGCGTGTCGGTATCCGTCTCCACGTCGTACGAGCTGGAGGGCTGGAAGCGGGTCGGGTGGCGGGTGCCGTCGGGGTCGCGGCCGGTGTGGGTCGGCTGGATGTGGGGCGTTACTGACAGGTACATGACCATGGGCTCGTCGCCGACGACCCGCACCTGATGTATCTCATCGGCGAGGGCAACGCAGAGCTGGCCCGCGCATAGCTCCTGTTCGCTGCCGGCGATGTGGAAGACGCAGCGGCCTTGCAAGATGAGGAAAATCTCGTGGCCGAGGTCGTGGCTGTGCAGGCCAGCCACTGCGCCCGGCTGCATACGCAGAAAGCGAGAGCGGATGTGCGGCGTGACGAGGAGGTTTTTGATGTGTTCCTCTTGGCGAAAGTCGAAAACTTCAAAGGCCATGAACAGGCTCCTTTGCGGAAATTGACAGGTGGTGAGAATGAATTATCGAGTTAGCTGCAACGTTTCGTTAGCAAGCGTTATGTCGCGTAATGTTTGGTGGGCAGCGGCTCGTGAGTCTGAATTGAAACATTTAGGCCCTCAATGCACTCGCTACAGATTTTGCGATAGCATAACTCACCGGCGGACAAACGGAATTGCCGATTTGGCCAAGGATTTGGTACACAGCACCTTCAAAGAGCCAATCTGCTGGAAATCCTTGCAGAAGAGCACAGCCTTGGACAGAAAGCCTGAAATGTCCGTTTTCTGGGGGGGAACATCACGGCTTCCTCTCTCGACTTTTGTACACCGTTTGGCCAAATCTGTAGCCTCTCCCCAACCTTTTGACTCGCCTTGCTGTTTAGAACGCTGGTCGTCTTTCTCGGACCAGTAAAACCAGAGCGGAGAGTCGGTGCAAAGCAGTCGAATCCAATGTCGCCTAGCCCCAGAGCCGTCCTAGTGCCCAGCACACATTTGCCCGATGAAAATAGATTATCGTTGGGAAAGTGCGTTGCCTGCGGAATCTCGTACCTATTAGCCGCTTTAGATGATCTAAACCCGACGAAAATGACCCGCTTCCGCACTTGGGGGACACCAAAATCGGCGGCAACTGCTTTGAACTTGGCGATGTGATAGCTTGGTTCTAACGGTGCTAAGATCGCCTTGTTTACGTACTCACTGAATTTAGGATCGAGCAATCCCGGAACGTTTTCGGCGACGAACGCATCGGGTTTGACAGCCAGCACAGCGTCAATAAACGCCGGCCACATGTCCCTCGTATCCTCACTCCCATTCTGTCTCCCAGCAACCGAGAAGGGCTGGCATGGAGGGCCGCCGTGAATGAGATCGACGGTGCCTTTATAGGCTGCCCAATGGACCTTTGTTACATCGCCATATTGACCAGAAAAAACCTTCCATTGGGATCGGTTGCGCCGTAGCGTAACACCGCAAATATCCAACGTGTCGAAACTGGCAATATGCTCAAAACCGGCACGCTCAAAACCGAGGTCTAGACCGCCACCCCCTGAAAACAGGGACATCGCCCTCAAGCCGTGTTGTCGCTGTTGGGGCATTAGTTTACTTGGGTCCAAAACTGGCTTATTAATTCCGCTTGGATCGCGTTGGAACTCACCGCGGATCGCCGCTTTTTTTCTCTGCCTAGAGCGCACAGAGATTTCCCGGTACCAGTCTCTTTTTTCTCGTGATATATCGTAGGGCATGGTAGCTTTGTAGCGAACTCAAACGTCTATTTGCAACGCCGTGGCCTCAGATTCCTCATATAGCAGTCCTACATGAGTTGCAAGCGTGGAACGTCAGCGGCACCGTCTTCGCGGTGTTGAGCGGGCGAGACGCCCGCGCACCCAGCCGTCAGCGCACCCGACGCCCGCGCACCCAGCCATGTTCCAATATACCCAAGTCCTGCGTCCCTAAAAACGTCTATACAGAGAGCTACTCATCGGTTCTGAACAGTTCGTCTGCGACCTGTCAAACTTCGACGAATCCCTCCGGCAGCCCATCTTCCTTGACCAACGCCTCCTTCAACGTGCGCGCATGTTGGCAAATCCCCCGATAAGAAAACCCCTTACAACTGCAACTTATGTCGTTTCCCTCCACCTCCAACTCGTAGAACGCCCCCGGCTTCGACGAGCTATCCACCCGGTACAGTGCTCGCTTTGGCCCGGCCAACACCCGCGCCAACACGCGCACGGCCTCGGCCGACGGCAAGCGCGACTTGGCCTCGGCCTCGACGGCAGGCTGTTCGGCGACAAAAGCCGCCCCGGCCTCGCGCAACAATTCCACCACTTGCTGCTCGTCCAGCGCACCGGTGGGCGGCGCGGGCAGCACCTCCATTACCCGCCGCAACTCGTCCATCACGTCGCGCTGGAAATCTTCGGGCAAAGCGCTGCCGTCGACGAGTTGGTCAATCAGCACCGACTTGGCCTCGAGGACGGTTTTGACGAATTCGTCGATCGTGCCGCGGCCGACCATATAGGTGACGTTGACAGCTTGCTGTTGCCCGATGCGGTAGGCCCGGTCCTCGGCCTGCCAGTGATTGACCGGCACCCAGTCGAGATCGTTGAAGACCACCTGCCGCGCGGCGGTGAGGTTGAGCCCGACGCCCCCGGCAGTAATCTGCGCGGCCAGCACCCGCACCGAATCGTCCTCCTGAAAGCGGTCGGCCCGTTGCTGCCGCTCACTCGCTGGCACTTCGCCGGTGATGGCTACGGCCTTTTGGCCGAAGTGCTTGCGCAGCGTGTTGACGGGGGCGAGAAAACACGAGAAGACCAGCACCTTTTCGCCCTGTTCGAGCGCGTTTTCGACGAAGGGAATCGTGCTGCGGACCTTGGCGATGGCCAAGCGGTTACGCGCGGTGGTTAGCTGACCCATGATCCAGCCCTGACGCGAGCGGCGCTCGGCCTCGGTCTCGTCGGCAAGCTCGGCTTGGCCCCGGCGCGAAATGGTGTGCAACAGCTCGGTCACCGCTTCGCTCATCGCACGCGCCACTCGGCTGGCGACCTCCACGTCGAGCCAACTGCGAAGCTTGGGCGGCAGGTCGAGGACTTCGGCCTTGGTGCGACGCAGCATGATGCCGTGCAATTGCACGGTCAACTCTTCGATATTGGAGGCCCCGTCGGCGACCCAGCCGTACTCGCCTTTGTAGGCGTCGCAGTAGCGCTTGGCAAACGAGACGAACGAACGCCCGAGCGCGTGACGCGCCAACTGCAACAAGGGGAAGAGATCGCGCGGCCGGCTCGTCAACGGCGTACCGGTCAAAAGGTGGACCACGGCCTCGTCGCCCACGGCCTTGACCAAGTCCAGCGACAGGCGGTGCCGTTGGCTGCGGTAGTTTTTGAGATAGTGGGCTTCGTCAAAGACTAGGCCACTCCAGGCGTGTGCTGCCAGCGGGTGCTTGGCGAGGATGTCGTAGTTGATGACGACCCAGCCGGCATAGCCGGGCTCAGGCGCGGGTGCGGGGCCGACGACGGCGATTTCTGCTGTCGGCAGCACCAACTCAATCTCGCGCGCCCAGTTCGTCTTGACCGCAGCCGGGCAGACGACTAGATACGGCCCCTCGGGCTGGGCTTGGCGCATGGCCAGCACGGACTGCCGCGTCTTGCCCAGCCCCATGTCGTCGGCGAGGATCGCCCGCTGACGACCCAACAAAAAGGCGATGCCCTCGACCTGATGGGCGTATAGCCCGGCCGCTAGGGCCTCGGCTTGTTGCTGTGCTGTGCTCGTGGGTAAAGACATCTTCTGATGGGATTAGCACTGCCAAGAGGGAGGGTTCAAGAACCACTCAACGCCTTTTTTAATTGCCCTGCTAGGAGTTCCTCGTCGCCGTCGGCCACTGTGGGCATCGCCAAATGAAGCTGGCCCGGGGCCGCTGAGAGCCAGACCGAAGGATTGCCGTTGCACAGAGCCTCTTCTATGTCGGCAGCGGTGCGGCCGAGGGCTTGTTCGTCCAAGGTCAAGGTCAAGGACGGACCGTCGACCGAGCTTTGCACGTGGGCCAGTTCGCCCAAGTGCTGACGCACATTCTCGGCGCGGCGGGCGTCGCCTTGGTTGCGGGCGTCGTGGTCCATGGTTAGCCAGCGGCGCAGGGCCACCACCACGCCGACGACCTCTTGGCGGTCTATCTTGAGTGGGCGGCCCACCCCGTCTAGGTCGCGGGTTTCAAAGCAGGCAAAGCTGTGCAAGTGGGCCGCCGCAATTAAGTCGGTGCGGCCGCAGAGGATGCCCGAAGAATTGGGCGCACCCACGTACTTGGCACCATAGCCGACTAAGTCGGCCCCGGCCGCGATGTACTGGGTTAAGCCCTCTAGGGGATAGACGCGGAAGGCCGCGTCCACGAATATCGGGACGTCGTGGGCGTGGGCGATGTCAATGGCCTCGGCCAGCGGGACGATAGCGGCTGGGTTGTCAATGGCCGGATAGAGCACCGCGGCCGTTTGCGGGCCGATGGCTGCGGCGAGTTCGTCGGCTGTGGTGCCTTGCTCGGTGCCCGCCTCCACGAGGGTGACGCCAGGCAGGCGCACCACGCGGTCGTACTTGTAGTGCTGGGCCTTTTGAATGACCACTTGGTTGGGCATGCCGGTTGAATCGGGCAGACGGGCCATTTTCTCCGGGTCTGTGCCGGTAACGCAGGCAGCTGTGCCGAGGACCAACGCGGCTGCACAGCCCGGGGTGATCAGCGCGGCCTCGGCCCCGAGCAGGTCGGCGACGATCCGCCCCGTGCTCGCCAAGAAGGCGTCCATGTCAACATAGTAGCGGCCGGCTAGTTCCATGGCGGCGATGATGTCCGGGTGGGGGGACGATCCCCCTAAAAGGGTGCGCGGGCCGAGGGCGTTAATCACGGGTGTCGCCCCCATATCCGCGTACAGGGCGCGGGCTTCCTTACTCATAGGTTTTCTCTCCAGACAGCCCCACAGGGCTCGGTACGTGGTTAGCGGGAACCAGCAACAAGGGCAAGCCATTGTGCTGGAGGCGAAATTGTAGGTAGTCGAGTTCGGGGGTGGGCTGCGCGGCGCGGCCCAACAGGCGCGGGCGAAAAAGCGCCGGCGAAAACAACTTGGGCTTAGGCCGCTCCATCAGCTCGACGGTCTCGTCCGCCGACAGCCCGATCTTTTCCTTGGCTAGCCCGATGGCCACTTCGAGACCGCCGATCTGGTCGGCGAGCCCGAGCTGTACGGCGCGCTGGCCGCTCCAGACGCGGCCTTGGGCCACGACTTCGACCGAGTCCGGCGCGATGTGGCGGCTGCTGGCCACCTTGGCGACGAAGTCCGCGTACAGCGAGCGGATGGTGTGTTCCATGCGCGCACTCTCGTCTTCAGTGAGCGTGCGGTCTGGCAGGCGCAGGCCGAGCAGGGGCAGGGTCATGCCAAAAGGCAAATCCGCGTGGCGGCCCACCTGTACGCGGCTCGTACTCAAGCCGAGCTTTTCCTTTAGTCCTGTGTTGTACGCCCAGCCAGCAATGACCCCAATCGAGCCAGTGACGGTGTTGGGCGCGGTGACTATTGCATCGCCGGGCAGCGAGATCATGTAGCCGCCCGAAGCCGCGAGGTAGCCCTGCGAGACGATGACGGGCTTGCGCTCGCGGCATTGCAGCACGGCGTCGGCCACAAGGGCCGAGGGCAGGATGTCGCCGCCCGGAGAATCGACGCGCAGCACTAGGGCGTCCGCCGCTGCACAAGCCGACGCAATCTCGCCGACGAGCCGCCGTGCACCAATGCCGGTGTCCATGGCACAGACGCCGAGCGCATAGACGATGGCAATGCGCTTGCGCTGTCCCCAACGCCGATCGGCCGGCGAGGTGTACGAATTGGCTGTGACGACGGGGTGGTCTTGGACCGTGCGGTCAATTTCGCTCCAGCGGCCGAGGCGGTCCACTAAACCGGCGTTGAGGGCCTCTTGCGGCAGGAAGAACGCGGTGTCTTCTACGAGGCGGTCGAAGTGCTCGGGCGCCAGCTCGCGAGCGGCGCTGATGTCGCGGCGGGCGAGGGCGTACCAGTCGTCGAGCAGGGCTGTTAGCTGCTCGCGCTCGCCCGCGGATATGTCGCGGCGGACATACACTTCGGTCGCGGACTTGTAGGGGAAAAGCCGCCACTCGTCAAAGCCAATTCCGAGCTTGTCCAGCGCATCTTTGAAATACGTGTGCCCTGCTACGTAGCCCTGCAAGCCGATTGCGCCGGCCGGATCGAGCACCAAGTGATCGGCCGCCGAAACCCAGTGATAGCCGGAGATATCCACGCGGTCGATGTACACCACGACCCGTTGTCCTCCGGTGCGGAGCTGGCGCAACTTTTCCCGCAGTTCCCAGCCGAGCGCCGGGCTAATTCGCAGACCCGAAGCATTGATGGCGAGGCCCTTGATGGCTGGGTCGCGGCGGACGCGCTCCAATAAGGCGATGAGCTCGAGCAGGCTCTGCGAGTCGTCGAAGAAAGCAAAGCCTCGGTGTTGCACCGGACCGGATAATTCTAGCGATAGGTAGTGAGATCGCGGCCGGAATAGGTTCCCGCGCTGTGCGCCCAAGCGCGCCGCATACGTTTGGAAGGTTCGCCCCCGCGCTTGCGCTTGGAAATCGGCGGCCCCCAGCCCGAGGCGCAAGCCAACGCTCAGGGTGCGGTCTGAGAAGAAGCGCCCGGTCAGGGCCAGCCCCTGTCCCAGCCCGACAATGGCTCCGGCGCTCCAGAACTCCGCCTCGTCGGTGTGTGCGTAATCCGCGTACAAGGTGAGCCGCTCGTCGCCCCAGGGACGCAGGGACAGATCGACAGCCCCTTCGCGGCCCGCGTCCGCCAAGGTCGCGGTCCAGGTGCCTCCGACTGAGAGACGCGGCCCGGGCCGCCAAATCCCCCCGAGCACTCCGTGCCGTACGCTCCCCCACCCCATGCTCACTCCGAGGCTGAAGTTGCGATCGCCGCTGCTGAGTCCAGCCCGGTACTCGCGGTCGCGGCGGCCGTTTATCATTCCAAATCCCAAACGGGGCATGGCCGTAAAAAGACCCCACGCATGGACGGAGCTGCTGTCCGACCAAGCGACTCCCTGCTCCAAGCCCTCGACATAGCTGAGCAGCGCGGGATTGGCGTATCCGTAGAGGCCGATGTCGAGTGCGCCAGAAGGGGCGAGGGCCAAGGCGGTGCGCTCGGCGTAGGACGGCGATTGAGCGTTTGCGGCGTTTGCGGCGAGGAGGCAGCAGAGGAATTGGAACAAGCGCGTAGGCAATGTAGAAACCGTGCTACCTTTCTTCCTGAGGTTCTTTGCGTCAGCTATTTCTTTGGCGAGGTAACGATTGAGTTTAGAGCCAATCCATCCGTCTTTGATGCTTAGCCCCTCTCTGCAAATTCAGGCATGGTGCGCCGCATAAAATCATCAAACAAGGGAACAGTAAACGCCAAGTAGCCGTGCGCCGGACTGTAGATCATGCCCTTGTTGATGAGTTTCGCCCGGGTTGGCCCGATGCTGTTGATTTTTACTGACAAGCACTCTGCGACCTCACTGCCGCGCTGCGCTCTTGGGCCAAGTTCCGCCATGACGCGGAGAAACCGCTTCTCCCTCGGAGTCAGGCGATTAAAGCGAACACGGAAAAAATTCTCGTCAAGGCGCTTGGTTACGGTCGCGAAAGCGTCTTGCACGACCACCAAGCTGATCGGCGAGACTTCGGCCCGATTCCAGGCTTGATAACCCCATTCTTGGAGAAAGTAGGGATAGCCTTGAGTGAGACGGTATATTTCCCGGACGGCGGCTTCGTCGAACTCGACTCTGTATTGTTTGACGGGGGCTTGCAAGGCTCTGCTGGTGTCGGACTCGGAAAGTGCGCCAACATCGGGAAAACTGAATAACCGCTCAGCATACGATTTGGACTCGCCCGCTAAACCTGGCAGGATGGGGAGGCCAGCACCCAGCAACACCAATGGCAGTTGGCGCTGCTGCATCCTGTGCATGGACATGATGAGTGCGCCGAGTTCCTTTTTATTGAGATACTGTATCTCGTCGATCATGACAGCTATACACGTCCCCTGTTCCGCGGCTGCTTCTGCCACCGCCGTGAACAGATCAGGCAAGTCAATTTCGAGGTCACCGCTGTCTGCGGTCCCCTTCTCCGCATCGATGTCCAGCCCTAATTCTATCCCTTCCATCTTGACACTGATCGTCCCGAAAAAGCCTTTGAGAACTGCCAAGGCTTGACGCGCCTTGTGCCCCGCGCCTGCCAGCCGGTCCAGTTTATAGAGCAGTTGACGCAAAGGAGCGGCCAGCAGTGCACCTAACGGCTTCTGTTCGTGGGCTTCGACGAGAAGCGTGCGATATCCGTCCGCTTGGGCGGTTCGTTCCATTTCGTTGAGCAAGACGGTTTTGCCCACGCCGCGCAATCCCGTCAGTAGGATGCTCTTTTCAGCCCGGCGTTGCTTGATTCGGCCTAGTAGAATGCGAGCCTGATCAAGCACATCGTCCCTGCCAACGAGTTCGGGAGGGGGTGCTCCAGCACCGGGTGAAAAAGGGTTTTTTATGGGGTCCATAAACGATATTCTATTTATTTATACCTATTTCTATCTATTTATACTCATCTATACTCTATTATATCGCTAAACAAGTATATTTTAGTAGATCTCCTGCTAATTTTAACGCCTCTTACGCTTCCTCGGCAAACAAACGCAAATCCCCTTTGCCCTCTCGCAACACCTCGGCCTGATCCCCCACCAGCGACACCACGCTCGAAGCCTCCACCGGCAGCGGCCCGCACTCCAAGATCAAATCCACCTGCGGTCCTAATTCTTCTTCCAAGGCCCACGGCTCGGTTATCACCTCTTGATCGGTGTAGTTGGCGCTGGTGCTCAGGATGGGTTGGCCGAGGGCGCGGACCAAGGCCAGCGGCACCGGGTGATCGGGGATCCGCAGGCCGACGGTTTTCTGTTTGGTTTGCAGGATACGCGGCGTCTGGCGGGTGGCCGGCAACACAAAGGTGTACGCCCCCGGCAGGCACTGCTTGAGGATGCGGTAGGCAAAGTTGGAGACGCGGGCGTAGTCGCTGATGTGGGTCAGGTCAGCGCACACAAAGGACATGGGTTTCTTTTTGTCGCGGCCCTTGATGCGCTGTACGCGCTCAATCGCCTGCTTGTTGGTAATGTCGCAGCCGAGGCCGTAGATGGTGTCGGTGGGATAGACGATGACGCCGCTTTGGCGCAGCACTTCGGCGGCGCGCTGGATGTGGCGGCCCTTGAGGCGGTCGGGATGCACGGTCAGTACTTGGGTCATGCTAGCGCTCCTGATCGATTTTGGCGACCCACGCCTCGACGACGGCCGCGATCATGGCCCGGCCGTGTAGCTGTTTTGGATGACGCAGGTGCTTGAGGTACATGGAGACGTTCCTTGTTGTGGGCGCGGGATTTCACGTCAATATAGGACATTATAGGATATTGAGCAGATGGCGCACACTGTTATTGGCACGGCCGGGCACATCGACCACGGCAAGACCTTGTTGGTCAAGGCGCTGACCGGCATGGATACCGATCTGGCCCCGGAAGAGCGGGCGCGGGGGATTACCATTGAACTCGGCTTTGCCTTTTTGGGCGCTCAGGCCACGATCATCGATGTGCCTGGGCACGAGCGCTTCGTCAAGACCATGGTGGCCGGTGTCAGCACCATTGACGTGGCCATGCTGGTTATTGCCGCGGACGACGGCGTGATGCCGCAGTCGCGGGAGCATCTCGACGTGCTGCGGCTGTTGGGGGTCGAGCGCGGGGTGGTGGTGATCAACAAGGCCGACTTGGTGGAAGAAGAGTGGTTGGACTTGGTGGAGGAAGAGGTGCGGGAGTTTGTGCAGGGGAGTTTCTTGGCCCAGGCCGAGGTCTTTCGCGTCTCTGCGCTCAGCGGCGCGGGCATTGACCCGCTGAGGCAGCGGCTGTTGGCTATGGTCGAGGACACCGCAGCTAAGCGCACCGACGCGCCGTTCCGCCTGCCCGTAGATCGGGCCTTTGGGGTCAAGGGATTTGGTCTGGTCTGTACGGGCACGGTGCAGGCCGGGGTCTTGGCCGAGGGCGACCGCGTGGAGATCGCGCCTGAGAATCGGTCGGCTCGCGTGCGCCGCTTGCAACAGCACGGCGCAACGGTACAAGAGGTGCGGGCCGGGGACCGAGCCGCGATCAACTTAGCTGGCGTGGAGCAGGGCCAAATCGAACGCGGGCACTCGCTGGTCGCGCGCGGATTTTTCCGCCCCACGCAGATGCTGGACGCCGAGGTGCAGCTCCTCGCTTCAAGCCCCATGACCATGGCATCGCGCACCCGAGTGCGTCTGCACTTGGGCACGCGAGAGATTATGGCGCGGGTCGTGCTGCCCGGTGGCGAACCTTTGAGGCCTGGGCAGGAGGGTTTTGCCCAGCTTCGCCTAGAGGCTCCCGTGGTTGCGGCTTGGGACGACCGCTTTGTGCTGCGCCGATACTCGCCGGCGCTAACCATTGGCGGCGGCCGCGTGCTCAACCCGCACCCGGTCAAGCACCGGCGCTTTGAGCCAGTGCTGCTGGAGTATTTGCAGGCGTTGGCCCATGCCGACCTGCCCGAAGTCGTCGAGTGCTGGCTCCGCCACGCGGATGACCGGCTCAAGAGCCAGCAGGTGCTAGCCGGCGAGATGGGCATTGGCGTGGAGCGGTTGGCGGGTTTGACGGATGCGCTGGTAGCGGATGGCCGCGCCGTGCGCGTGGTGTCGGAGGGGCAACCGCACGTTTTGCATTTGGACGTGTGCGAGCACTGGGGCGCGCAGATCGAGGCCGCGCTGGCGAGCTTTCATCGCGCCCAGCCGCTCAAGTTGGGATTGCCGCGCGAGGAGCTGCGCAATTTGAGTGCGCGCTACATCCAGCCCGAACTGTTCGACTGCGTGTTGCGCTACTTGGAGGAAGCGGGGCGGATCGCGCTCGATGGAGCCGTAGTAAGAGCTGCGTCGCACGGCATTTACTTCACCCCGGAGCAAGAGGTGCTAAAGACAGCTATGGAAGCGCGGCTCAACACCGAGGATTTCGCCGACTTGCCGACAATGGCTGAGCTAGCTCAATCCCTCGACGCTCCCTTGCCGCAGGTAACGGACATAGTCCAGGCGCTACAAGCTCTGGGAGAGGTGGTCGCGTTGGAGGGGGGCTTGCTGATCCATGGCGAGGCCCTCGCCCGTGCGCGGACGCTGCTGAGCGATTCTCTCGAGCGCGACAGCGAGATTACAGTAGCCGAATTCCGCACGCTGATTGGCAGCAACCGCAAATGCGCGATGGCGCTTTTAGGGCACTTCGACGCCGAAGGATTGACGGCAAGGCGGGGCGATGTCCGGGTTTTGGTGGGCTGATTCTGCGGCCCGGTATGCGTTGCGCTGGAATCGACGCCGAGTCTGCGGAATTAGCTACGTGAAACGCTCTCATTTGGTAAGGAAAAAGTAGCTTTGAATGTTATTTGGTTAGACGACCCTGCAAGCGGCAAAAGGGAACTGGTAGGCGGTAAAGCGGCTAACCTCAACCAGCTACATAGCGGCGGACAAGTGCCGCTTGGTTTTTGCATTACCGCTAGTGCCACGGCGAGAGTGGTGTTGGTGCGGAGTGCATCGCTGCCTCCCGACCTTCGTGCGGAGATTGAAGCCGCGTACGCGGAACTGGGCACTCGCTGCGGAACTCCCAAGCCGGCGGTGGCGATTCGATCCTCGGCGGTGGCGGAGGACGGTGCGGTTAATTCCTTTGCCGGCCAATATCAGACCCTGTTGAATGTCGTGGGCGTGGCTGCCGTGGCTGCGGCGGTAGTTGAGTGTGTGGAAGCGGCCTACCGGCCCCATGCAGTCGCTTACCGCAAGCGGTCAGGAGCGCGCGCAGACGAGGTCAATCTGGGCATTCTCGTGCAGGAGTTCGTCGCCGCGGATTCTTCGGCGGTCGCGTTTACCGCCAATCCGGTCACCAACGACGCAAGCGAGATCGTCATCAACGCCTATTGGGGGTTGGGAGAAGGGCTGGTCGATGGCAGTTCGGTTCCCGACACGTACACCGCGGACAAACGGGAATTGCGGATCAAGACGCGGAGCGTGGCCAAGAAAGAGCGGATGTGCGTTGCCGGATCTGCTGGCACGATCACAATAGATGTGCCTGCGGATAATCAGTCGCGGTCAACCCTAACCGACGAACAGGTCAGCGAGGTCTGCCGTAGCGCGGTTGACTTGGAGACTCGGATGGGGCGGCCCGTTGACTTGGAATGCGCTTTTAAGGATGGAAAGCTGTATTTGCTGCAGTGCCGCCCAGTGACGACCCTCGCGCAAGATGGACGAGATTGGTCGGTGGACTGGGACGATCCCAAAGATGCTGAACTGACTTGGCGCAAGGGCAATCTGGAAACGCCGCTCGATCAGTCGTTTGAATGGTATTGGATGCAAGGTTGGGCGAAAGCGCGGCGAGAAACGGGCAGCGGCACGTTACCTATGCGAATCTATGTGAACGGCTACGCATACGAAGCGGCAAAACCCTTCAGGGTTGGCAACCGCAAAGAGCAAGAAAGTGCCCGCAAAAAAACGGAACGCGAGATACCGGAACTCTGGAAAAGTGAATGGTTGCCCGGGCTCAAGCAGAAGCGGGCTTATTTCCGCAGTCTGAATCTGTCGGTGCTGTCCAACGACGAGTTAGCCAGCGTACTGGTCGAAGCACTGCCTTGGTATTGCGAATGCGCGAGGATGCACGCGCATCTAGGCGGGACAGCGGTCGAGGCCGTTGGGCACTTGGTGGAGTGGTATCGCAAACGGTTCCCCGATGCCGCAGAAAGCGAACCCTACCGCTTGGTACAGGGGCAGTCAAATTTGAGCGTTGAGAAGGGGCATCTTTTATGGCATTTGCAACAGCACCTTACTCCCGCCAACAAAGAGCTTCTAAGGGCTGCTTTGCGGTCGCGCAAAAAGCAGGGGAGATGGGACGGGCTTGAGGGGACCTTCAAAGAGATTTTCGACCAGTATTTAGAAAACTATTGGAAAGACTCGCCGGAATTTCTCGCTTCCTTGGTTCTCAAATACGCCGAGCAGGGCGTGGAAGACCCGCACGTGAAATTGCGCCAGTTGGCAGCCGAGCGAGAGCAATTCACCTCACAGGTGCGTTCGCTGCTGAAAAAACAGGAACGCGAGGTTTTCGAGGAGCTTTTGCAGGTAGCTCTGGCCAATTATCCACTTACTGAGGACCACAACTACTGGGTCGATGGGATCGCCGCGCATTACATATTTCCGCTATTCGACGAACTGGGCCGCCGAATGATCAAAGGCGGTATCCTCAAGAAGAAGCGGAGCGAGATCAAATACCTAGAACTGAACGAAATCATCCTCTGGGGATTCGGCGTGCGGCAGCCGTTGCGTACGCGGGTCGTCGAACGCCAACGGGAATTTGATCGGCGATTGCAACTATCGCCGCCGGATTTTCTTGGTGCTTGTGAAGAGCCGCCGGCCGGAGCGGATGATTACCTGTATTGGGGCCCCTCAACTCCACTCGAGGCACCAACGGGAGCGGTGCGCGGAGTAGGGGCTTCGCCGGGGGTTGTCAGGGGGCGTGCGTGCGTGGCCTTGAGTCTGGATAAAGCATTGGAACTACAGCCGGGGGAGATATTGGTTTGTAGTACGACCAATACCCATTGGACGCCGCTTTTTGCCGTTGGGGCGGGATTAGTGAGCGATAGGGGCGGAGCGTTGTGTCATGGGGCGGTCGTCGCCCGAGAATACGGGTTGCCAGCGGTGGTGGGAACCTTGATCGGGACCAAGAAGATCAAGACCGGTCAGTTGATCGAAGTCGATGGCCAAAGCGGAGTGATAAGGCCGTTGTGATGTGAGGCACCGCTTTGCACTAGGGCCGCATCGGCGATATATGATAGGAGATATTGTGTCTGTGTGCCGTACTGGACTGCATCGTGAAATGGAGAACGCTTGATACCCTGCATCGCATTTGACAGGTGCCGCAAAATTTGTGCATACGGCACTGTTTTCTTGTTATCGCTAGGCTTGGGATGCGCCACTGAGCCCGAGTCCACAGATCGCACTGAACTGCCGGAACCTCAACCCGTTTCGCAGGCGGCCAAGGTGGAAACTATGGCCGTGTATTTCGAGGATGTGGGGCAGACCTTGGGTCTGGACTTTGAGAATGTGTCGGGTGGTCCCGAGCAGGGCTACATACTGGAGACCATATCGGCGGGTGTGGCTTTTTTCGATAGCGACGGCGACGGTTATCTGGACATTTTTTTTGCCAATGGCACGCGCCTAGAAGACGAGACGGTCGGCAACCACAGCCGGCTCTATCGCAGCACCGAGGCGGCAACGGGTGAGCGCATCTTCGCGGAGGTAAGTCAGCAGGCTGGCGTCGATTACAGGGGTTGGGGTATGGGCTGCGCGGTGGGCGACTACGACAACGATGGCGACGTGGACCTTTACGCTACGTACTGGGGGCCCAACAGACTCTACCGCAACGAAGGGGATGGCCACTTTAACCAGATCGCCGAGGTAGTGGGTGTGGACGACGAGGGCTGGGGCACTAGCGCTGTGTTCGGAGACCTAGACGAGGACGGCCTGCTGGATCTCTACGTGGTCAATTATCTGGCGTTTGATCTGGAAAATCCACCAGTTGGATGGAAAAAGTGCCTCTACAAAGGGCTTGAGAGCTTTTGTGGACCCCAAGGAATGACAGCGGAATCAGATCGCATGTACCGCAACCTAGGCGGGGATCGCTTTGAGGATAGGACCCAGGCTTTAGGGCCTGATCGGCCGCTGCCGGGACTGGGTGTTGTTTTTGTGGATTACGACAACGATGGTGACGCCGATATCTATGTGGCCAATGACTCGGAAGTCAACGTTCTCTATCGGAACGACGGGAACTGGAACCTAGTCGACACCGCCATTCCGCTGGGGGTAGGCTTTAGCGAAGGCGGTCGGGCTCAAGCCGGCATGGGCGTCCACGGTGGCGACTACGACAACGACGGCGATCTGGATCTGTACGTGACCAATTTTTCGGACGATGTTAATACGCTGTACCGGAATCGGGGCAACGGCGCATTTGTAGATGCCACCTATGAAGTGGGGCTAGGCGGTGCAGTACTACCCTATCTAGGTTGGAGCGCGGGTTTTTTCGACTACGACAACGACGGCTGGCAGGATGTATTTGTGGTCAACGGGCACGTCTATCCCCAGCTAAGTCAATACGCGACCGGCCTGCGCTATGCACAGCGCAATCTGCTCTATCAAAATAGACAGGGCCGTTTTGTCGAAGTGGGGGAACAAGCCGGTCCGGGGTGGCAACTCGAACAGGTAAGTCGAGGCGGGGCCGTAGGCGACTACGACAATGATGGCGATCCAGATTTGCTGGTGACCAATCTCAACGGCCGGCCGGCATTGTTGCGCAACGACGGAGGGAATGCTCACAACTGGCTGGGCTTGAAACTGGTGGGTGTGCAAAGCAACAAGGATGCCATCGGCACACGCGTACGCGTGCGGGCAGGAGGTCTGGTGCAAACCAAGGAAGTGCAGCGCGGGTACGGTTTTCAGAGTCAGCACGATGAGCGCCTGCTGTTTGGGCTGGGCCGGGCGATGAGTGTGGATCAGGTGGAGATTCACTGGCCTTCGGGCCTGAAACAGGTGATCCGCAATCCTCTACTGCGTCGCTATCTGATCGTCCGCGAAGGTAGCGACCAGATCGTGGCCGGGAATGAAGTGATAGCTGTGATGCCGGCCGTGAGAGCATCGGCTTCTCCAGTCAGCGCATCCGAGTTCGTACCGCAGGTCACAGGGGCCCCGGATTGGGGACCGGCAGATTATCGCCGCTCCAGCGAGGCTCTCTTCAAACAGGGCCGCTATCTCGAAGCACGGGATATGCTGCAAAATGCCTTGGAACTGGATCCGGAGTACATCCCGGCCTACATCAACTTGGGTTTGGTGCTCTTCTCCGGCTTGGGCGAGTTGGATGCGGCTCACAAGGTGTTGGAACAGGCCGTGCAGATAAAACCGACGCGGGCCGACGCTTACCACTTGCTAGGCAAGGTCTATTTGCAGCAGCAGCGACTACCCGAGGCAATCAAGGCACTTGGACAGGCGACCCGGCTGAAACCACAAGCCTGGGAGTACGCCCACTGGTTGGGGCTGGCCTACCTGCGGGCTGATAGCCTAGTGGCCGCTGCCACCGCCTTTAGAAACGCGGTCCGGCTTGCGCCGTGGGATCCTAAACCGCATTTGCATCTGGCCCAGCTATACGCGAACAAGGGACAGCATGAACAGGCGGCCAAAGAGCAGGTGCTGTTTGAGCGTTTAAGTCTAGTGCAGAATCGGGTGGAACTCTATGAGAAAAAGGTCTCTGACCATCCAGAGAATACCCGAGCCCATTACCTGTTGGGATTGACCTACGTCGAACAGGACCGCTTTGCGCTGGGACTGCAGTTTTTTGAACGCGCCCTTGCACTAGATCCTTCCTATGCCCCGGCCTTTCATGGTAAGGGGCGGGTATTGTACCAACGCAACCAAATAGCACCGGCCATCCGCGCCTACGAACGGGCTTGCCAACTGGACCCGCAGCTCTACGATGCCTTCAATGATCTAGGCCAAGCCTACCACCAGAGCGGTCGCTATGATCGGGCCGTAGTTGCATACCGGCGCGCCTT
The DNA here is from genome assembly GCA_965200315.1 of Candidatus Latescibacterota bacterium. Taxonomy (GTDB): domain Bacteria; phylum Latescibacterota; class UBA2968; order UBA8231; family UBA8231. The sequence goes on along the minus strand of OZ241362.1, from coordinate 3,950,177 downwards.
GGAGATTAAACCGGATCTGGCGTTGGTCCACAGCAATCTGGGTATGGCCTATGCCATGCAGGGAAATTTAAACGCAGCGACTGCATCGTTTAAGCTCAGTATTGAGCTTGACCCTAAGGTCCCGGATACAAGGGATGCGCTGGCACAAGTCTATGCGGCCCAGAAAAATTGGTCGCAAGCAATAGCCCAGTGGGAAGTCGTATTGCGCTTGGTACCCGATCACGCTGGCGCGGCTCAAGGGATACGCCGGGCGCGTCAGCGGCTAGCAGTACAACGCTAGGGCAAAGGCTACACTTATTCAGATGGGGTGGGATGGCTGCTGTGGGCGTTTGCCGGGGATCTATTCGCCGTGGCGGTTCGCTGCCAAACTATTTTTTTTGCAAGTCTTCTGTCGCCAGCGGTATTTTTTCAATGCCTACGCGCTTGGCCACCTCAAAGAGATCCAATAGGTACTTATGTGGGGTTTCCTGATCGGTCCTCACTACTAGCGTCAAACTCCGGGTGCCTTCTTTTTCCCGCAAAAGGATCTGCTCCAAATTGTCCAAGGTCACCAGATGGCGGTTGATCTCCATGCGGCCGTCTTGGGTGATCGTCGCCACTAGTTTCTTCTCTTCGACAATCTGAGCCTGTTGCGCTTCGGGCAATACGACTTGAAGGCTATAGGGTTGCTTAAACACTGTGGTTACCATAAAGAAGATCAGCAGCAAAAAGACGCAGTCGATCAGCGGCGTCATATTAAGTTCTTGCTCTTCGTATAGGGCTTTGCGCCTAGGCATCGGACTCATTCCTCCCGTTCCCGCACAAAAGCGATGCCCTCAACCCCGACCTCTTTGGCTTTATCCACCACAAACACTACGTGTTTCTGAGCGCACTCGCCGTCGGCCTGAATGATGATATTCTCGTTATTGGCCTCTTCCATGGCCGTGACCAGCCGAGCCGCCAAGGTCGCTGGCAGCACGTCCTCGCCCTTGATTTGAATTTTGCCGTCGCGGTCTAGCAAGACGTTGATATCTTTCTTCTTTTCTTCTGTGGCCTCGCTTTGGGCCGGCATGTCCACTTCCAACCCTTTGGTGTGGAGAAACACTGTGGTTACCATAAAGAAGATCAGCAGCAAAAAGACGCAGTCGATCAGCGGCGTCATATCCGGCCCGCCTTCGGCCAGAAAGCTCTCGGGCCGATCTTTGCGGTGTCTGGCCATGGGATGCACTCCTCCCGCAGGAGCTAATCTGTCGTTTCGTATTGTTGGCGCTGGCCTGCAGTAATCAGAGCATTGGCAAAGGCATGCCCATACATCTCGGCATCTTCAAGTAAATTGTCTGCTTTGCGCGCCAGATAGCGGTACAATACAATCGTTGGGATGGCGACGATCAGCCCCGATGCGGTCGTGACCAAGGCTTGGGAAATACCGCCGGCCACGACTTTCGGGTCGCCGGCACCGGCGGTGGCGATAGACTCAAAGGCGATGATCATCCCCATAATGGTGCCGAGCAAGCCCAGCAAAGGGCTTATATTGCCGATGGTATTCAGGATCGCCAGATTTTTACCCAAATAGGCCCGGGCGGCGGCCTCGGTCTGAATGACCAACTCGTCTTTGAGATCGGCCAGTTCCCGCTGCATCACCATAAACCGGCTCACCTGCCCACCGCCGCCGGCGTCGGCCAGACGGATGATCTCCTCGTTGGTCTCTTTGAATTCCCGCTGTTCGATCACCAGCGTATCGTATCGTTTCAGCAGAGAAGCAAAGACGTAATTGAGCAGCCCTTTGCCTTGGTTGCACTCTTCCACGACGGCCTGTTCCCCGCCGTTGCGCAGCGCGGTCTCGAGCCGGTCGAGCTCACTTTGGGCTTCTTCCGGCGTGGGCAATTGACTGAAAATCCACAGGCGTTCAATCGAATAGGCAATGGCCAGAATAGCACAGGCGATGAGGGGAACCATCATCGGACCGCCACTTTGAATTATTTCCCACATTGCTACTGCTCCTTGTTGGCAAGAGAAGAGTTCTAGTTGTCTTCTTTGGCGTTTCTAGATAAGCGCTGTCCTATGCGCAAACCGGCATCTATGACGCCAAATTTCTCCAAGACCTCGGCCTTGCACAAGTGCGGCCCGATAAGCTGATGCACCCTGACTAGAGCGATTCGGACCTCTTTGTCGTACAGCGGTAGGACATCGCCGTACTCGACGCGATCCAAGATGCCGATGCCTAGATACACCTCGTCGGCCTCAACCGCTAGGACTTGGGCCTGTGCGCCGGAAAGGTCGATGGGGGGGCGCTCCGTCAGACTCGTAATCATCTGGCTGCTGAGGTCTCTGAAGGCGACATCGACGAGCTTGCCAAAGGCCAATTCAAAAAAACGCTCGGAACCGAAGTCAACCGTGAAGAGTTCGCGGAATGCCCGATCCTGTTTGCGCGGTCGGCCGAACAGATCTAGGCCGTACGATTTTTCCGTGGAGTCCCTGAGTGTTTTAAAGGTCTCGACAATTTCTCCGGTCGCTACTCTGATTAGCTGCATTTGGCTGAGGTGGATCACTGAATTGTAGGATTTGTAGCCAGCCAGATTGGGGTTTCCTACGGAAACGCGGCGCATGCCCATTTTCTCCACGACGCCGGTAATGACCACGTCGGCGTCTAAGAATTGCCCTAGCCGCACGGCTCGGTCAATGCCGTAGTATTTTTTAAACTGTTTGTTCTGTTGCACGGCCTCGACTTCTTTTGGTGGAATGACAAAGACCGCATCGTCTGCATCCAGATAGCGACCTAGCAAATCGGGCACATCCTTAGATAAATGCCATTCCGCCTGAAAACCGGCTCGGTCCTCAAAATCGAGCAGGGCAAGGCGCAGAGCCGAAAGCGGCCTCTCGGCAGCGACTGCCGTATCGAGCGCACCTACCCAAGTGCAAAAGAATAAAATGATTAGCGAACGCAATGGAACTACCTGCCTGTTGTCTCAGCTTGCCGGACTTTCTCGGTTGCAATTTTTTGATCGAACTCGAGGGCGATATCCACGGTTTCCAGCGGCTGTCCAGAGGCGTCGAATTTCAGGACAAAATTTTTGAGCACTAGGCGCACCTGGCGGACTTCCTCGTTCAGTGGATCGAAGGCGATGAGTCCCGAATATTTTTCTCCTTTGAACACCTTTTGGTTTTCTATATAGGCCGTGCTACGCGCATTGCCCATGCGCAAGTCAAAGCGATAGAATTCGTTACCGCTCTGACCGCGAATGGCCCGGTAGTAGCGCTCAAAACTTTTGTGCGGCGAAAAAGACGGCAGACCATAGGAGTGCAGAACTTCGCCCTGATCGGTATAGAGCAACGCTTTGATCGGATCGAGCAGAACTTTGGCATAGATATCGTTGATAACCGTAACGCGAAAAACCGTAAAACGTTTGGGCCGGTAACCCAATAGTGGAGCAATCCAATTGCCGTAGGTGTAGGGATTTGTCGAGAATTTCCCTTTGCTTGAATCCTCGGGCAACAGTGCATTCAATTGGTCGTCCGTCATCGATTCCACCTTGACGCGCAGCCCCTCTATGGCATACGCGACCGATCCGTCTTCACCCACGATATACTGCTTCTCCGCGCCTTGGGAAGAACGGGGTGTCAACTCGTTTTTGTACAGAATGGTCGGCGGAATAAAAAAGCTACAGCCGGACGCGAATAACATTAGAATAATTCTCAAAGGCATGGCCATTACCTCTCTTATTGGCCCCGCTGACTGAAGAAATCAATCTGCTGCTGGGCGATGGAGCCTTCCTGCGTCAGGGCAAAAATAACGGCGTTGATGCCAAATCGAAGCTGTGGTTCATTACCGTAATTGCGCGCCCAAGTGTGGACGTATCCCTTGTCGGAGTACATGGCTACTAGGCGATCTTCTAGGAAGACACCCTCTAGGTAATACGATTGCTCGGCGATGACTAAGTGATCAAGGCTACGCTGTTCGGAGAAGCTGGGAATCTCTAGTTCAGAGCCGACCGGCGGGCCGTCAAAATCGTAAAAGGTATGGTAGATCGGATGGTTATTGGAAATGGGCCGCAGTTGGCCTTGTGCCCCTAAAGCCCCGCGAAAGATGCGTCGCAAAGACGCCTCCCCCTGACTGAATTCTGTGGTGGGGTTGGCATTGTCGACGAAGATGAACCCGCCCCGCCGCAAATATTCTCCCAGATTCTCTAGTTCGCGTTCCGTCAGCTCAAAAGCCTCAGTGGTGGTGATGTACACAAAAGGCGTGCGAAACAGTTCTTGGGAATCGAGAAATAAATGCGCGTCTACTCTGGCCGAGATGCCCGTCTGTTCGTTGAGGGCGTCGACTAGATTGGGGATCGCCTTGGCAGCGCTGTCAAAAGTTGGCTTCAGGTCGTTGGCCCAAGCCGTACCCAAATAGACGAACCCCTTGACTTTGCGGCGGTCAGTCGGATCTTGGATGATAAGCCCCTTGTATTTGCCTGTATCCAGCGCGTTCAGATCGATCAATTCCTCGCGCATGGCAATGCGCTTTTCCGGATCTTTGGTGCCGGTGATTTTGGCGGCGGACAATTCGATAGAGCTGGTCTTCAGGTTGATTGGCACGTCTGTCTGCAGGGCGTATTCAAACGTCTGTACATTGCCGAAAACACTGGAGCCTTTGAGGCGTGGAGCCGCCGCCGCGGACAGCCGTGGCTTGAGTGCCGTGACCTGCTTGGTGAGTGCCCGTGGCCTGAGCCGTTGACGTTTGAGCGCAAAAGTCTTGGTCGCCCTAGGTTTGCGAATGATGAGTCGGGTCAACGCCGGTTCCGGTGCGTCGCGTTCCTCGACACTCAATACCCAATAGACGAAGGCCCCGGCGATCAGTCCCGCACCGATGAGTAACCCCCAGACGGTGTATTTGAAGGTTTCCCGCAGGAAGCGGTTAAAGTTTAACTGATCACTTGGCGCTTGAAAACGGCCTAGAGCTGAGACCATACTACGCCACTCCTGCTAAGTTCATGCTCGGAAGAAGCTGCCTAAAAAACCGCCAACGTATCTACTGCCGAACGCGGTCCGAAAAACAGGCGGGAATCTACCGCCCACACTTGGATCAGATACCAGACTCTTGGGCTCAGATCTAGGTCTGTCTCCTCATAGGACCTTGCCTCTGCATCTTCCAACGAGCGCGTTTGCACGACTCCAATCGAATCGGTGAAGCTAATAACAAAACCGGACACATTAGCTGCTGAATCCAAATCCCATGAAACTACGATCTTGCCTTCTTCGGCTACCGCTTCCACAATGGTAGGCTGAGCAAGATGTCCTCGGTGGTACTGTATAGGTAGCTCAGTATCGTTGCTACATCCCCAGATCAGCAGACCGAGTAAAAGATAAAATCGGGTTTCCATATCCAGTTTCTCCCTAGGCCAGATGCTAAAACTGGGCAACCAGTAAGACGCCTGATGTTCCGGTCTGTGGCAACGGCGCGACGCGCATTCGCCGCTTCGCAGCAGGAGACGCTCCATCTAACAGTAGGACATCGAGCAAATTGTAGCCGTAAATACCCACGGCTAGGACGCCGAATAAGCGGCGCTGGATATGGGAACCGTCCAGATCGGATTTTAAATTATCGAGTCGTCGCCAGCTTTTTTCCGCCGCGTCAAAGGAGCCCCCGTTTTGCAGCGAAAGATAGCGTTCTTTTTCTAAGGCGAACTGATTGGCCTGCGTATTGTAATCGGCGTGCGAGGTGAGCCACCCCACTATGGTTGCGATACCGGTTGCCACTAGGGCCGTACCCTTGACTCGATGCCCTGCAGCCAGTTGTCCCAAACCTGGAAAGGCGACCGAAAGAGCGACGACCCGAGGATGGGATATATCGCTTGAGGCCGCCTTGGGCTGGTTATCCGTCCCTACTTGGGCATGGAGACGCTGGCTGGAGGCCAGCATCAAGACGCTACTTAGAATAACCAAGTGCCAGCGCTGTTTGAAACGCATTTCCATTGTTATGCGACCTTCCTACTCAGAGCCGGGTGGAGATGATCCAATCCCGGTGGGATTGGGCAAATAGAAAGGCATCCCTAGTGGCGCGTTTATCCTCGAATAATTGAATTACGCGGTCGTACACTTCTACGGCCTGCTGCCATTTCCCCAACCCTTCCAAGCATACGCCCATATTGCTCAGCGCGCCGACCTCGCTCTCGGTGCTGGGATAGTTGTCGATCACATCTTGGAAAATCTCCACGGCCTGCTGATAGTACTGAGTCTCCTTGGTCACTTCGGCCGAGTCCATCAGGGCGATGCCCTGTTCGTAGCGTTCATACGCGATTGCCTCCCTGAGTTCGGCTACCAAGCGGGGCACCTGAGATGCCACCTCAGCAGTGGGAAAACGTTCTTGGACGAGTAAATATAACCGCATTGCCTCTTGGTAGTCGCCGCGATTATACGCGTAATCCCCGAAGGTGAACTGGACTGAAGCGGAGAACTCGCTCTGGGGATAACGCGCTAGCAGCGTGCGAAATGCCTGCATGGCCTGATCTTCTCGCTTAAGCTCGATAAGACACCAAGCCATATTGTACTGGGCGTCGTCGGCGGAAGGCTCGTCCGGGAAGTTGCCGAGGAGGCGCTGGTAATAGACTATGGCCTCTGCGTATTGACCTTGTTGGTACAAACTCTCTGCTAGGCCGAAAAGAATATCGGGCAGTTCGCGTACATTGGGGTAATCTGCTAATAGCTGCTGGAAAAGCACCTGCGCTTGGGCGAATTCACGTAGGCTATAATGGGCGTTGGCTAAATAAAAAGAAACCAACAGGGCTTTCTCCGAAGTCTGTTCTATGCCCTTCAACTGGGTAAATATCTCTACGGCTCGGTCGAGCTCTCCCTGAGAAAAATAGTGCGTACCGAGAGCCAACTGCATATCCTGGGCAAAGCGAGAATTCGGATATGCGTTCAGTGCTTGATTAAAAACGTCAATAGCCTCTGCGTTCTGGCCCAAACGCAACAATGCGTCCCCTAAAATGAAATAGGCTTTCTCCTTAATGCCGTTCGGGCCGGAGGCACTTTCGTCGGCAAAGTCCAGAGCCAGCAGTTGCCGGGCTGTGCGCACTGTCTGCGGGTAGTTGTCTTGGTCGTAGTGGAGATCCATCATGCGATTGAGCAGGTCCGCCTTTTCCTTTGGGCCATCGGCTTGGGCGACCATTTCATCCAACACTTGGACCGCATCTCCACCTCGGTTCTGTTTGATATAAGAAAACGCTAGCGCATTGCGGGCGAAGCGAACTTTTTCCTCATCCTCTACGTTCTCAATGATCCAGTTCAGATCTTGCTCGCCTTGTTGGTAGTCCTCCAAGGCAAAGGCGGTATTGCTGCGACTCAAGTGGAGGGCCTCTACCAGTTTGCTGTCTAGCGATAGTCCCAAAGCCTCGGTAAAATGAGTGATCGCCCGACGATCTTCCTCCTGTCCGCTATAAGCCTGTCCCAGCAAATAGTGGTAGCTGCCAAGCTGTTTCTCATCCTCCACTTGGTCAAAAGCCGGTTCGAGGGCAGCTATGGCCTCAGAGTACTTGCCCTGTGTCAAAAAGACATGCCCGCCACCGATACGCGCTTGGACGAAATAAGGCGACTCCGAAGCGACTCGCAGGAAGGCGACGCCAGCTCGATCCAGATCCCCTTCGGCTTGACGGGAAAGAGCCAAGCGCATCAGGGCTTCGTTGGTGAATTCACTGTTTACATAAGTGCGCAATAACTGCTCAGCCCGTTCGGCGGCGGCGGCGTACTGGCCCTGCTCAAACAGCAGTTCGGCTAGTTGCACTAGTGCTCGTTGAGTATATCTTGCTTCTTCGTCCTCTTGGATAATCGTTTCGTACGCGGTGCGGGCGTGCGCCACCGATGAAGTGGTGGCTAATGCTTGATGGGCTAGGGCGCGGTTGAACTGGGAGTCTAGGACGTAAGAACTAGCAGCGTCGTACAAGGTGTCGTACTGGGCAATAGCGTACCCTAACTGCCCAGTGGCCGCTGGTCTATTGCCCGCCTCCAGATACTGTTGACCCAACTGTTGATGGCTGCTGCCAATTCGGTAGCGTACGCGATCTTGGCTAAAACCTACCACCTGCGCGATATCGCCGTAGCCTTGGAGATAAATCCGGTATTCTTGAATCGCCTGCTCGTAAAGCCCCTGACTAAACAGGCGTTCAGCAAGAGCATACTGGATGCGCGCTTTTAGAGTGCGATCTTGCGACTGATCGATGGCCTCGCGATAGGTCTGTAGCGCGGCGTCTAGATTCCCCTGTTCCCGATACAGGTCGGCCATGCGCAAATAGGCTTCTTCTACCAGACTGCGCTCGGTGCTGAACAAGTCAATGACGCGGTGATAGGCTTGGAGCCCTTCCTCGAAACTGCCTAGCTGGGCGTAACAGGTGCCAACGCGAATCATGGCCTTGGCCGCCAATTCCAAGGCTGTCTCATCCACCAGACCGGCCATTTTTTCCCGCTTCATCTGCAACAGCTCATCTTCAGTGAGCGCTTCGATGCGCTGACGCTCCACTAAGCGGCGGTAGTAGTCGATAGCCTGCAGACAGTCTCCCCGCTCCCGATGACACTCGCCAATTTGAAAAAGGCTGCGATCGGACTGGTAGCCGGTAGAAAAGCGCAACAGCAGGGCCTCAAAAGATTGGACGGCGCGATCATAATTTTTGGTCTCGTAGTAGGCCCATCCCGTATTGTAGTAGGCATTTACGATTTGAGAACTGTTGGGATAATTGGCGATCATCTCCTGAGATGTAGCGATCACTTTGGGATAGGCTTTAGCCGTAAAGAAAAGATCAATGAGTCGGCTGTGGGCTCGAATCCGGAGCACCTGACTGGTAGCTGTTTCGATCACGTGGCGGAACTCGGCCACAGCCCGGGCAAAAGTACTGTCTGACAGGACTTGGTACTCGGCCCTTTTTTCGACATTAGGGCTCTCTTCGGCAAAGCGAGTGTAGTCCTGATAGAGCTTTGAATGGGCGTTACCGATTTGATAGAACGCAGCATCTCTGAGGGAGAAACGCTCCTCACCTACTATTACCTCTATATTCTGTACAGCTAGGACCTTGCTCTGCACCCGGGTGACGGCTGTGTACTCTGCAATGGCTTGGTCATAGGCACCTTCGGCATAGAACCGCTGGGCTTCTTGAAATGAGGCCACCAGTTCTTCTTCGCTCGGCGTACGGGCAGCAAAATATGCTCCGGCTATAGTGAGCAGGCCTACGATTAGGGTCAGATTCATAGCGCGTTATCTCCCAAATTGCCGATCAGGTTTCATCTACGAATCCTAGGATTACATTAATAAAAGCGGAGGTGAAATCTTCGTCTTTTATCTCGCCTCGAGTTGGGTCGTCGAATTTCTTGACACGGCGACCGATGCCCGCGTTAGTAGAAATGATGTAACCGAAGTATTGAGAATTGTTCGTTATCATTAACATCACGTCGTACTGTTCAAAATTGTTTATCGGCTGTATTTCATTGGTCACCGAATAAGGCAAAGCCATGCCGAGTCCTTGAATACCGAGTTGGAAACGCGTCCTTAGCGTCAGTTCGTACTGCAGTTTCAGCAGCGGGATGATATGGCGTTCCTGTGCCATGGCTAGATCGTTCGTTTTTTGCCACTCTTTTAGATAGCGAAACTTAAGACCGGAAAACAGACTGAGCCGAGACCTTATCTGCCACAAGTAATCCGCCTTGTGGACCATGGTCAGACGCGACAAGCGATTGCCTTCTTGGAAGGTGCCGTCGTAGAGTTCGCCTTCGTGTTGCGAATTGATCTCGTACTTGACTTTGTTGTGGATCTTCAGGTTTGGCACGGCCTTCCAGCGGGCGTCGACGAACATCCGAGTGTAGGTACTGTTCTTGAACAGCAGTGGATCGTCTCGCGGTTCCTCTAGGAAAGGAGAGAGCTGTATATTGCGCTGTAAGCCGGCGAATTCGCGCTCAAGTTGCTGGGCCGGGGTGAGCACCTCATCGCTGTAAATGCTAAGGGGATCGGCTACACCATCTTCCACCCGTTCTACCGACAGCACGCCAAAGAATTGACCTAGGGCAGGTATCTGCCGCTCGTATCCCAGATTGCCGTAGTAAAAATCGCTGGGGTCATTGGCCGCGATTTGCTCTGCGTCCATGACTCCCAATGTTATACGCGCCCTGTGGATGGGCTCGAAAGTCCCGTACAGGTGGCGGCCTCGCAACCCAGGATCGTAGGGAAGATCAGGCTGGATGTCGTTTTCTCGTACGTCGATGAAGTCATTGTGGTTGAGATCGAGGCCGTAGTCGTAGATCTGGGGATCGGAATCGTACATGAGGAACGGTTCGAGGTAATCTGGAGTGCCATTGAAATTTCTGTTGGTGTCGGGTATGCCGTCCCGGTCCTCATCAAGCCCGGGAAAGATGCCGTCGATGTCGGATTGTCCTTGGAATATGGTCGGCCTATTGGTGTACCAACTGTCTGGATAGCGGTCGTTGTCGTCGTTGTCCTCGACTAGGCGGTGTAGATACACATTATTGTAGGCGACCAAGCTGCCGAAATTGTTTTCACTGCGGCCTATATAGGTACGCAACTCCGTGTTGTAGAGAGCCCCCATAGAAAACAACTCAGCACCCAAGCCCAAACGGTCGAAATCGCGTTTAATCGTCAAGTAATAGGCATTGTCGGCGATGGTGGACCGAGTCCCAGGAAACTGTTCGCGATTAAGGGCATTGACGCTGAGTGCTTCGGAGGGTACGCGCGGGGCGGGCATGCCGCTGGCATATTGGTAGAAGCTGTTGCTGCGGCTGAACTCACCATTTATTTCAAACCCTTTTAAAACGCCGTATACATTGGTGCTATAGATGCTCAAGCCAGTAGGGGCACCCACCTTGACGCGCACAGTTCGGACCCGGCCGTCTTGCGGGTTGCCCGGTGTTGTGGCTACAGTGCGGAAAAAGGTCGCATAATTGTAGCGGTCCCTGTAGTTGGGATTGGGCGTATCTCCAGCTTCTCCTGATAGGTCGATCTCAGACACCTCGACATGGTAGTCATTGGCCAGTTCCAGTTCGATATTTACCGAAGTGATCTGTTCTTGGAACGGTTCCAGATCGACATAGAGGATGCCGTACTCTTCACCGTCGAACGTCTGCGGCAGATCCGCCAGAGAATGCAGTCCGAAAAACTGGCCTTCTGGGTTGGTCGTGGGATCGAATTCGCTCAGTTCGTGGGCGAATTCGGAGTTGACGCTGATTTCCTCGTCGGCGTTGAGTACATGATCGGCACCGTAGAGCTTGAAATCCCGGTAGAAGAGATGATCAATCCAGAAAGGGAACTCGTACCCCCGATAGAATACATCGGTGTCAAAAGAAGCATAGTTGATGTACGGATCGTAAGTGTTCCATACCGCTCCCCGATTGATGGCTTGGTAGTCGTTGTCCAACTCTGGCAAAGGCCGACGATCTCCGCTGCGCAGCAGACCGGCCATATAACTTTGACGTTCAGCGCCGCGCCTTCGCAAACGGATGACGAAGGGTTTCGCTTCGGGCCTGTGAACGCCATTGACGAATACCTTGACCCCATGCAGCACTGGACCGCCGCGGCCGTCCTGCGGCGAACCATCCGAAATGCGGATGGCCACTAGGGCGGTCGAGCGTTGCACTGCGCCTACCACGCCTTTAAGTGTCCGATGCCCGCTCTCCATACGGGGTTCGAACTGGTGTGCGTTGAGAAAGGTGGTGCCAAAATTGAGGAAGCCCAACTTGCGTTCGTAGTGCGTGCCCAGCATCATGGTATTGACAATAAAGGTGTTGTTGGGCACCAAGTTGGAGGCTATGGCCGAGAACTTGTCCTGCTCCGTACCTACATCGATTCTCAGGCCATCGACATTGGCCATTTTAAATGTGAGAGGCGTGAACTTTGAGCGCAGTTCGTTGGCATAGATGGCTCGCGCCTGCCAAGCGTCGGTGCCGTCGGTACCGACAATGACATAATTAAAAAGACTGCCATAACTGGACCCGGGAGCTTGTCCATGAGAGAAACCCTCTGATTGGGAACTGAAGCCGCGCCGTACTCCCAACCCGTGGCGTTCCACCCAGCGGATGGACTCGGTCCCATACAGGAGAGGATCCCCTAATGAATTGTAAAAGTTGCGCAGATTGCTGGTAGTAGGAGGTTGTCTGGAGTAATCTTCAAACCCGTAGTTCTGATAGTACTCCTGCCCGAATTGTCCTATATAGGGCTGGTCCAAAAGTAGGCGCGGCGGACCCAAGCGGGGATGTTCGGGCGAGTCCTCAAGCTCTTGGGCAAAAGTGCCGGTACACAAGAATAACAGCAGTGCCAGTCCGCAGGCACCTAGCCGGAGTATTTTTGTCGCATTTGAGATATTTCTAAGCACCCTAAACACCATTTTGAACATCTCAATACAAAGGCCGCAGCCCGACAATCAAGCGCAGGAACAGGCGCGAGAAATCGATATCCTGGGTACTGCGCTTCTGATCTAGGAATGTTCGCGTGCGTTTCTCGTATCCCAGATTGAGGTTGAGCTGATAACCGACGTAGGTAGAATTGTTGCTCAACAGTAGCAGATACACCTCGGAATCGAAATCCGCGTCCGGTGTCAATTCATTGCGGTACTTGCTGGTGAAAAACGAAAAGCCTTGGGCACCCAATTTTATCGTCGTGCGAGAGGAAAGCGGATATTCCAACCGCAAAATGGGATAGAGAAAATCCTCGTGGATCGGCAAGAGCGCGTTTTCGTCATCTTGTAAGCGTTGCCGCAGCCATTTGAACTGCGGGATTACCCGTAGTTCGCGCCACGGATTCCACTGGTAGTCGGCTTTGAAGACCGTGGCTAGATCGGATATCCTGTTGTCCGCTTGCAGGGAAGTGCTTTGCTGAAAGTTATTATCGTATTTGAGTGTCAGTTCTACACTCAGGTTGGGGACGCGAATCAAACGGGCCCTCGTAAAAAACGTATTCACCCAGCTATCTTGCATTAGCAACGGATCCTGTAGCAATTCGGCCTTGCCCAGCGGGTTGAAAATCTCCTCGTCCGTCAGTGCTACTATGGGGATCACGTCGGGCTCGAAATAGATAGGGCTGCGCCTGAGACCAAACACGTCGTCGGCAATGTCGTCTTGTACGCGTTTGATCCGTTCCACTGCGTACAGATCTACCAGAAAAGGGATGCGACGACGATACTCAACCTTGCCATAGGTAGATGTTGCCTGACCACCCCCCAAAGGTGCCCAAGTATTGTGATGGCCCAGCGTCACAGACATGGCTCTGGTCAGAAGAAGGGTTGTAAAACCGTGGAAGCCGCGGCGGTCCGCATCGTAGGGATAGTCTGGCTTTTCGTCATTCTCGCGCTCGTCGATCTTGCCGTTGTTGTTAGTGTCGTCCCCCCATTCAAAGGCGTCGGGGTTGACATCGTAGAGCAAGAAAGGCTCAAAGTAGTCGGGGATCTGGTTGTTGTTCTCGTTGATGTCTGGACGGCCATTCAAATCGGCATCGAGGCCCGGGAATACCCCATCGGGATCTTCGATAAAGCGTCCTCCGGTTGCTAGATTTGTCGTCCGACGGAGAAAATACGAGTCGGGGAACTGATCCTTATCATCGTTATCATCTACGGTATTGAATTCAAGTGTATAGGTCTGATCCGCTATGTTCGGGCCAATAAATGTGGGCAGGCGCGGTTCGTGATAGTTATTGGGGAACTGAAAGGGGCTAGTGAGAAAACCAGAATAACTCCTAAAATCATCGTCCTGTACCGTCAAGACAGTAGAGTATTCACCATCTACATTAAATACCTCGCCGCCGATACTGAACCTATCCCAATCCCGGCGTAAAACGGCAAACCACGCTTGGCTTTGGTCTGACATATGGCGGTTCTTGGTGCTCACTAGAGATGGATAGGCCCGGTACGAGAAATTGCGCACGTATTCGGTATTCAGTGAGAAGCCGCGAATGTTCCAATTTAGATGGGCACTGGCAAGAGTACGGCCTGTCTGGCGGCCATAATGTACCCGCACCCGTTTGAAGTCGTTGAGATTAGCCGGCCGGCCGTGCGACTGGGCTACAGTATAGAAATAGGTCGCCGGATTCCTTGAGAGGCCGTCAAAAACCTCGGATAGCTCGATCACATAGTCGCCGGCCACGTCTAGGCTGGCGTATGTATTGGTGACGATGACCGTGTCTCCGTTGTCCGCAAAAAAAGCCGGCACCTTGAACCAGAACAACAAACTGCCTCGGCCCCGGGTTTCGTAAAAGCCCTGCGGTGTCGGTTCGACATGGGGGTGAGCGATGATAAGATCGTTACTAGTGTCGCGCGTTATGGCCGGAATGATGGTCCGATCTTCGTGCGCTGTAACCGTCAGCGTCAGCGTTTCGGCGTCTAGCTTGTTGTAAGGACCCAACACGTGGGTAATCTGGCGTCCGTTGAGCGTTAGTACCGGCGGCACCACCCGTACGCCGGCATTGTCTTCGGGCACTTGATCCGATACGCGCACCACAATCCACTCCGGCGGTCTGCCCGTTGTGGGCAGGGTCCCTTTGAAGCTGTTTTCGCTAAGATTTTTAAAACTGTCCGTGCGATATTGGTTGACCCAGCTCAAGCCCATGTCTAGGCCAGGCAATTGAGTGCGCACATCCCCTGACATCAGATATGTACTCCAACGCGGCCGGAATTCAGAGCCTTCCGTGCCGTGAATCCTGTGGTCGGCGTTGAGTACGGATTCAAAAATAGGTTTGTCCACTCTGGAGGTGGCCAGCACCACCGAACCACCCTTGAAATGAGTGTCCAAACGGATCCCGTTCATCGCCGCTAGGTCTAGAGTCAGCGAGGTGTACTTGGTGCGAATCCGATCGCCAACAATCAACTGTGAATTGGCACCTTTATACGAATCGTTGGCGATCACTAGCCGATTGAGATAGGCTTCGTAGAGCCTAGGTTTGGCAATGATGCTGCCGGCGGCCGGGCGGATGGTGCGGAACTCCTGTAGCTGAAACACGGTAGCTCCGTTCAGCACGAACTGTCCCAAGGGGTCGAATTGGGGGGTGCGGTCCCGGCCGAAGATGAGGTTTTCGTAGCTGCGGTAACTTTCGTACGCATAGTTGATATAGGGCTCGCCGGGTCTGAATAGTAGCTGTGCTTCGGCAGCGGCAGACCATATCACTCCTACTAGGACCAATGTAGCAGACAATCTCATATAATTCCGCCCATATTAGCCAATGTAGACCCTAAAGAAATATTCCAGAAAACCGTCTTTAGGCCGGGTCGAGCCGGTGAATTTCTTCGTCGTATGATAGGTACCCAACAGTATGGTCAGGTCGTAGCCGCGGTAATTGCTTTTGTTCTGCAAAAAAGCCGTGTAGGTCAGACGCGTAAACTCGCTCTCTGGACGGGCCGCATCGAGAAAGCGCTCACGCCAGAAGGGCAAGCCTTGGATTCCTGTTTTGAGCACGGTCTTGACCGTCAACCGATAGTCCACGCGCAGAATGGGCATGAGCCAGCGGCTCTGGGTATCCGGGATCTGGAGTTCGGGGGACTTGTGCCGTTGGTAGATATGCTTGAACTGGGGAAGAATGCTGAAACGTCCCCGGTTTATGGTATAGTCGGCCTTGTTCACCATGGCAAAACGGGTCATCGTGCCTGGTTTGGCTGCTACGGGATCAGCTAGGATCTGTCCCTCCAGATCGATGTGAGTAAAAGAGATGATATTGCGCATGTTCAACGCCGGCAGGGTCGTTAGGCCCCACTCAAAAAAGATCTGATTGTTGAGGCTGTTTCTGTTTTCCAGCCGATCTGGGTTTAGAGTGGTATCGGAGGTAGGGAAAAAGGTCGTATTCTGGATGTTGTCTTGCGCCCGCTTAATGCGGTAACCAAGGCGCGCATAGCCCCAATCTTGCCAGTCGCGTTGGTACTGGGTTTCTAGATAACGGGAGTAATTGCGCGTACCTAGGGCTGGTTGCCGCACCCGGTACAGGCCCAGCCGCAACTGGGTGCGGTCAGTAGGTTGCAGCGAGACAAAGCCGTGAAAGCCGCGGTGGTCCACTGGATATAGGTAATCGGGTAGATTGTCGTTTTCGCGAAAATCGACGATGCCGTTGTTGTCGAAATCATCGCCGAAAACCAAGCTGGGCAGTTCAGAGTAGTAGCTTATAAAGGGCTGCGTAGCATCGGATCCGCGATCCAAGTCTAGGTTGAAATCGAGGACGCCGTCGCCATTGGGATCGAAGCCTGGATACACGCCGTGACCTTGGCCGCTGGCACTCAAATACGGTGCCAATGGATCGTTGCGTTCTACTCGGTCGGGCCAGTCGTCTAGGTCGTCGTTATCCTCGACTAATGAGAACGAATCGTAGAGTCGGCCGCCGACGGTGGGTCCTACCTTTGAAGCAAAAAACAAAGAGAAATCTGTAGTGTAGTCGTGCGGCACGTCGAACAACTCAAAGCCTACCTCTGCTCGGTCGTATACAGGACGTAGCATATTGAAGTAATACATGGAACTTTCGCGCTTGTAGCGCTTGCCCTTGGCTTCGGGCACCTTGAAAAAGGTCGTGCTACGGGCGAGTTCCCCCTGTAGTTGAAAGCCCATAAAGGTGGCTGCAAAATTAAGACCTAGTAGCGAGAGGCCAGTGGGAAAACCGTAGTTGAATCGGATTTGGCGCAAATTGCTGCGCTGGTCGGCTTGGCCGGTGGCGCGTGCCGCATTGTGCCAATCGTAGTAAAAATCGTCAGCGCCTGGTGCCAATAGCGGCACCTGTACAGCTCCGACCACATCTACGCTGTAGTCATTGGCCACGACGGCACTGAAATCGATCCGGCTCACCGTATCAGGCACGACATATTCATAATAGATAACGTCCGTGTCGTGGGTGCTAAGAGGAGCAGCTTGAGTTGCAGGGGCTATGTCTTGGGTAATACCGGCCAACAAAGAGCGAAAAAAAGGTGTATTACTGGCATCAACCACTGAGTGCAGCCAGTCGCGGTTGCGGCGTAAATAGCCGATTTCGTGTGGCTGCAACAAGATCGTGCTACTCAGATCTGTAGTCACAGGGATGTGTTTGAGCAGATTGTTGATCCGGCCCACCCGCATAGGCAGTATAGGGATGTCGTTTACGAACATATCCAGTTGATGCACTTCGGCACCAGAACCTCTGTACGGTGCATCGTCGCTAATAAAAACGAATACCTTGCGCAAGCCGTCCTGCATCACCTGAGGCACGGTGCCTCTCAAGCTGTTGGTTTTGGCATTGGCTTCGGCGTCAAAGCGATGCACGTTGACATAAGTGGAGCCTATCGTAAGGATATCGCCAATCTGGCTCTCCCAGTGTCCACCGAACAGGCTCGTACCAAATATCCGGCGTTGGGTTGCGTTTTGTTCGAGGGATCCTAAACCCGACGCGAGTACCGGATCGGTAAGATGCGTGCCAATAATGCTAAAACGGCTTTTGCGAGAAGAACCGTCCCAGCGAATGCCGCTATAGCTAGGCAGATTCAAAGTCATCGGGGTGAAGAAGGTGCGGATGTGGTCTCCAATTATCAGGCGAGTGGACCAAGACCCGAAGCCCTCGTTGGCGATGATCAGCTTCTGGAAGAAGCGATCGTAGCGCGCATTGCGGGATTCAAAACTGCCCCTAATACCGGGCGAGTCGCGGCGAATTTCGCTGTACTCAACCACATCGACGCCATCAATCAGCAGGTCACCAAACAGGTCGAAGCGGCGATTCTCATCTTCTAGGTCATAGTCGCGATAGCCCGATGCACCGTAGTTTTCAAATAATTCGTTGGTCCACAAGCGTCGGTAGTCCCGCGATAGAAATTGGGCCTCGACTAGATCAACGCCAACCGCTAGCAGCAGGCAAAGAATGATAGGGGCATAGCTGAGAGTATGGTGCATAAGTACACGTTTCATAACGTGAATTACAATAGCCCAAGGCTCGAGTCTTATGCGGGACACGAGGCGGAAAAATAATTACCCGAGATATTTCGGGTGAACAGCAAACGACCGCAAACACGTTGACCTTACGTGCTTCAGTAAGCCAGTCCGATAACGCCCGTTCCCACTTTTTTGTCGGGTTTCAGGTCTACGACAACACGAAACACGTACAAGCCGGGCGGCAGTACTTCGCCGTCATCTCCGCGTCCGTCCCAGCGACCGGGCAGATTCGCGTCGAGCCCGTCTCTAGGCACATAGTTACCGGCATTGAGTTCACGTGCGGGGAGAGTGCGGACCAAGCGGCCCCCCAGATCGTAGATTTCAAAATGGACCTGGGCATCGTTCACTCGCCCCAAAACAAAGCCCAAAATGGCTTCGTCGTTGATGGTGTCGCCATTAGGCGTGAAGGCTGCAGGATGGGCCTGCACATCGTCGAGGATAGCGATATCGAAATCGATTGTCGAGGCGGTGATAGAATACGCCAAGCCAGTATTTGGATCAGTGCCCTCGCGCTCTTGGACCCGTAGCGAGGAAGTCGCATCCGGCGGAAAGAGCAATCCTTGGAAGGCGTGGCTAGCCGCTAGCAGCCGGGTAGTAAAGGGTACAACCAGTTCCGTAGTACCAGTTTCAGAGGTAATAGGCGGGTCGAAAACCAACAATAGGGAATCATTACTGGCCACCACATCGGCAATGCCAGCACTACCTAGGCCTTGGACAGCGGCTCTGTCCAAACTGGCTGGCCACGGGGTTACAATCGCCAAACGTCCAATCCCGGTATCATCCACCCCGATGTCCAACTCAAGCGTATAGGTAAAAAGCGTATCCACACCAATCGAAGTGTGCAGCGGTAGAATTGAGGCCGCTGCCCGAGTGGCTGGGCTGGGACCGCTATCGTAGAAGACAACTAAGCTGTCTAGCACTGGCCCCTCCATCAATGCTTGGGTCGCAAGGCGGGATTCAAATTGCAGGAAATGGCGCGGCTCGGGAACATCCAGCAGTCTGTCGAGGTGCGGCGACCAGTCCGACCAGGTGCTCCAGACTTGGCCATCGTCGCCGCTGCGAAAGCGCAGACTCATTTCCGCGTTGGACGGCACTTGGCCGAACCATTGGACCCGTTCAAAATTCTTCAGGTCATTGGTGCCCAGATTCAGTGGGGGAGACCGGTATGTGCCCTGCTGGTCCAGCCCTTGAACGTAGACTTCCAACTCGCCCATCCGCGGCGCAGCATTGCGATTGGAAAACTCGGTGATAGTCAGGCGCACGTGCCGGGCGGGCATAGGCGGAAAGACCACTTCGCTCTCTTGGAACGTAGTAATCTGATTCTGCGATCCGACTTCTAGAAATCCGACTCCGTCCTTGCTCACTAGAATGCTATACCCGCGCAGTGACAGATCTTCGTAACTGGTTCTACTCGAAGGGGGCTGGGTGATTACTCGCACCCGCTCAATGGAGAAGAGGCGGCCCAGATCGGTTTCAACACTCTGTAAAAGCGCACCGGCTCCCTTGCGAAAATTTACCGAAGTGCTGAGGTTGCCATCCACCATATTGGGCTCGGTCGACAGCGTATTGAAGGCCATATTCTGGCCGGCCAAGTCGCGCAGTTGCAATCCTCCTTGATGGCCGGCTAGACCACCGGCAAACCCTGCCATACTCCAATTTCTGGTCAGATTCAAATCCGCAAATTCGGCATAGATACCTAGATCGAGGCTGCCGGCCTGAACGGGCTGCCAGCGCACGGCTTCGCCATTTTCTTCGTAATCCCCTAAATCCCTCTGGCGGATGGTCATCCAATCCGCATCTTCCTCGTTGGGAAGGGGGGTGCCGGTCCAGAACCAGGAATTGGCTCGATCCGTGGGCGAACTGACAAAATGCTCTTCCCCTCCATCTAGCACACAGAACAGTCCGTACGGACTCTGCCTACCATCGTGTTGGACGATTACGGCTACGTGATTCACCCGGCGTTTAAAGGAAACTTCGTAGGATTGTGCCGCGTCAGGCCCCTGATCGCTACCTACTATATCGCCATTGAGATAGAGAGTATAGTGGCCCCCGGCGACAATCTGGATCTGGCCGTCCGTTTTGCTTGTGAATTCAAAAAAGCCGAGATAGTACGTAGTCGTAGGCCAACTAGAAATAGTGGCACGCGAGAGGCCTTGGGCAGAAAGGCTACTGCTGCACAGCAGCGCCAAGACCATCAGGATCGCTGGCAGGCGAAAGAATGTGTCGATTCGCACCGTTGTTTACCTGCATAAAGTAAGTGCTACCGGCCTACCAGCCGGCAGCACTTACTAAGTCAGGCACTTTATTTGAGGAATGTGACCTTTTTACTCAACTGTAGATTGGGTGCTTCAATCCGGTAGAGGTACACTCCAGTGGATACTTCTGCACCACTGTCATCCCTGCCGTCCCACGTGACAGAAAATTGACCCGGCCCCATAGCCTGATCGGCCAACACGCGCACCAACTGGCCGGCCTGGTTGTAGACCTTGATTTGGATCGGCGCTTGCCAGGGCAGGTCGAAGCGAATCGTGGTCTCGGGATTGAAGGGATTGGGGTACGCATCGCCCAGAGCAGGCGTGTTGGGCGTAGCGGCCCCGGCTAACTCTTCGATCGCAGTGCTGCTAGCCGAGCCCAAAAGAACCTGTTTCTGATCATAGGGGAACTGGGCCACCGGATGGGTGGGCGGCACTACGCCGACATCCTCGGGCACCCATTCGTTGGAAGCCAAGGCATCGCCGAAACCGCCGACAATCATGTACACGCCGTCCCAGTCGTCGCCCTCGTCTACCACGGCCACATGCTGCGACCAAGTCAGCGGTGCCTGCTTGGGCTCGAACTTAAACAGGCCGGAACCATCTTCACCTAGCATGGCACCAAAACTGGTGTTGTCTAAGCCGTTTTCACAAACCGAGACCCAGCCCCATTTATTGGCGAAAATCGAGTACTTGAAGTTGGGTGCTTCGGTATGGCCGTAGAGCAGGTCGCCAAACGTGCCGTCTTCCGAATTGAAGGCGCGGGTATCGCCAAAGCCGTCGCCGTTGCGGTTCATCCACATCAGATCGCCAGCGTAGCTGTGGCGCACGATGCACGAAGTGTGGTGGGAGGTAGTGGTGATGCCTTCGGGAGGGGGCTCGCCATTGTAAAAGGCGGCCGTTTCCATCGGCCCACCGACGCGGTCGGAGCCTGCATTATCGTAGATAAACAGGTCGGTCACGTCCCAAGTGTCTAGCTTGGCACCGGTCTCGACGTCGTAGGAGACGATCTGAGCCACCGTGCCGGTCACGCCGGCGGTGACATAGGCGACGGTCTTGTCGGGATTGGTGATGAGGGTGCGTTGTCCTGGGCTGCCGGGCAGTTCCTCAATGTTGATGATGCCGTCCTCGGCGCCGTTGTCAATGCCCCAGTCCTCCTCCGGGGCTAGGCGATTGGAATCCCAGTCCACGGTCCAGCGCATGAGGCGGTTGGACTGGCCGATACCGATGAACTCAGTCATATCGCTGTTGAGCGGCACACCGGATAGTGGTACGCCACCTCCCGCATCAATGATGGCGGTTTGGTCGATCATATCGAATCCCTCGAAGTTCTCGATCCAGTCGTTGTTCATATTGTTGTTGCGAGTATGGTCGAAGACGCGGTTGTTGGCCGTGTCGATGATGAAGCGACCCGGAGTCCCCAGTTTGCGGAAGACGGCACCGGCCACCAGATGAGGAGAGGCTTCGTCGTCAAAGGCGGCTAGGAATAGCTTGTAGCTTCCTGCGGACACCACATTGCCGTCATTGTCGTGGCCGTTCCAAACGATGGCGTTGTCGCCTTCTTCAAAGCGCTCGCCGTTGGACTTGAACACCAAGGGATTGACCCCTTCGTACACGTGCCAGCCCGGATCGGGATGCTCGGGATCGTTATAGGGTGCCGGCCCTTCGCCGGTAATGGTCAGAGGAGAATGCGCGTCGGCATGGTAGATGATCAGCCAGACCTTGGCACCGCTACCTGAAAGGGTAAAAGGGATTTCTAGATCTGAACCATCAAAAGCGTAGCTGGATATATCCGACAAGCCTTCGATCTCTAGAACCGTAGGACTGCCGCCACTGGTCATATCGGCGAGGCTAGTGACATCGGGGTTACCAGCATGGACGAACTGGGCACTGGCCGTTCCTGCCGTAAGCAGCAGGGATGCCGCTCCGACAATAATACTTTTCAAGAATCGCATTGCTTCTCCTTTGTTTAGTCAAGCGTGATTTTTTGTTAAAAAGAAAGCGAAATTCAATGCCTTAAGCCTCCTTTCCTAAAGCTGGATTGATTTCGGTTGGTTGGGTTGTTTATGATAAGTTGATTTTTTCTCTTTATCAATAATTTTCTGCGGTCATTTGTGCTTATCCTCCTTGGACTGAAGAACTCGAGCAAGAACACTCGGAGACCGCTCGCGGATTTCACATTTCGACGTTCAATGCGCTGACTACGCCCGGCACGCCCATGCTATTCAAGGCGCGCATTTCTAGCACGTTCAGTCCTTCGTGTAGCGGCCAGTTGATCTGGGCCGGACACTCCTGCCATGGCTGTCCATCGGTCCGCACTTGGAAGGTCGCAAAACTGGGAGTTTCCGTCTCCAGATAAATGCGTAGCTGGCGTTCGTCAACGGCCTCGGCGACATATTTCGTTTGATTGAGCGTCGGATAGAAATCCGCCCGCCGGTTTGTGTGCTGGGTAAAGTGGGGTAGTGGCGGGACTTGGTCGTCGGCCCAGTTGAGGTAGCCGTTCCACGACCACACTTCGGTACCTTGGCTCACCGGCAGGGGGCGGGACCGGCTGAACACGTCGAAGCGCGGCACGATGCGGAAGTGGCAAAATGAGCGGAACAAAAAGAGTGAACCCTCCTCGGTGGAATGCTCGTAGTCTCCATCGTAGAAGGAGATGGGCAGGTTTTTTACCACCGCCTCCAAGTCTTGATGAAAAAGATAAGGGCGATCCCAGCGTTCGGGACGCGCTAGCCGCTCGGCCAGCACTTGGTGGATTTCTTGGGTGTCTAGCGGCACCAGAGTCTTGGGATTGTACCAGTAATAATCGCGGGTAGCGTCTAGGTGCATCCACTTGCCGTAGTCATTGGACCAGACCTCGGCGATTTCATGGCCGGTCATTCCTTCGCTGTGGAAATTGAGGTGGCGGGCGGGAATGCCCATGCTCAGACAGGCCGCTACCAGTACCACATTAGGATAAAGGCACATGTGGTCGCGCCGCCGCTGTTTGTACTGGTTCATCCGAATGGTGCCGTTCTCGTCCCGTTCAAGGCGAACCCAAGCGAGCGGATCCCACGGAAAATGGCGGCAGTCGCTCAGGGGGATGTGATACGCCCAGCGGTGCAGCCGTGCGATTGTATCGAATTCGGTCTGTGCCCCAGCCACCACCGCTTCCAGTTCGCATTGCTCGCGCAAATCCCGCAGTATCTGGGCTCGATAGTCTTCATAGGGCATGGGAATAGATGGCCGTAGAATTTGGGCGTTCTTAGCTCTGACTAAGCGGCCTGCAAACCGCTCTCCTTGCTCGAAGTCGGCGTTGACTTGGACGCTTTTGAGCACAGGGGATTGCAACCCGTCCGCGGTTGAAAAATTGACTTTCCACTGGATATAACGGCCTCTGACTGCTGCCGGTTGTCCGTCATAGCCCTGCCAGGTGCTCCAATGGTCTGCATCCCAGACGGGACGAGAGCCGGTTCGCAAAGCCCAATCGAGCCGGGTGCCCTCGGGGATATCCGCTTCCCAGTCTAGGGTTATGTGCTGTAGGCTGCGCTTGTTTTTAACCGCGTCGTCCGACTCGCCTGCTGCGTCGATCACCTTAGAGACCAACTCGCCGTTGCTGCGAAAGCGGTCGAGGACTAGGCGCAACACGTATTCCCCGCGTTCTGCTTCCCAAGTTTGGCCGCCATCGGTACTATAGAGGCTGGCGTAGGGAAGCGTTACAGGATCGTCCATGCCTTTGTAAAAATCGCGATAGTCCGCCACCATTAGCTGCCAGCCTGCCAAGCCATCTTCGGCGGCCACTTCAATCGCGTTGTCGCCTAGCTGTAGCGTCTCCAGAGGAATATCCACGTAGTACCAGCGGCTCCAACTCCATCCCCCGACCATCAATTCCCAATACTGGTTGGCACGGGGTGCGGCTTGACGCGAGGGGGAGCGCAGGACCGGGTGCCCGTTTATTGTAAACTGGAGGGTGGCCTGGTTGTCTTGGCATTCCTTGGCGATAAACGCCAATTGGGTTCCCAATACAGCCGGATTGTCCAAATGCAGGTTTTTGCGGAACACCGTCTGGCCGTGCAGTTCGACAAAAGGCTCGATGCCTTCTTGGTCTGAACGGCCCGAGCCGGGCGCGTCGTTCTCGACCACTTGGCCGCGAAACAGGCGAATGCCCTCGTCCTGCCGACCCATCCATAGATCCGTCGTCTTGGCGGCGCTAGCGTAGATCTCCTCGGCTTTCGTAAAAATAGCTTTGAGGTCAGCAGAGACAGTCATTGCACTTCCTTCCGTCAATGGGCTTACTGGCAAAAGCAGGAAACGATTTTATAGTATATATGGCCTGAGAGCACAAGAGGTTTTCATCTTTTGCGTAGATTGCGCCTCCGCTCCATCCTTGGCGCAAGTATCAGAGTTATCGGATGCAAGGTATAAAAAAGAAAAATCAGGGCGCGGCTTCCGCAGCGGGTGTTACGGTGCGCTCCCTGCTGGTGGGGTCTTTGATGACCTTGGGTATCAGCACCATAGCGCCCTACAGCAATATGATCCTGCGCGGCTCGAACTTTGCCCTCGATTTCAGTACGGCCGGCGCTATTTTTTTGTTTTTTCTCTTTGTGTTTTTTATTCAAACCGGGCTCAAGGCCCTGCATCCCGGCTTGAGCCTGCGACGCGAGGAATTGGTGGTCGTCTATATCATGGCCATCGTGGGCTGCGCCATCCCCAGTATGGGGCTCACCGAATATCTCCTGCCCATCATTAGCGGTGTGCTCTACTATGCCACTCCAGAAAACGAGTGGGCCGAGCTGATTCATCCTTTTGTTCGCCCTTGGCTCGTACCGCAAGACTACGATGCAGCCCGGTATTTCTACGAGGGGCTACCTCAGGGGATGCCCATACCGTGGTCTGCTTGGTTAGTGCCCCTGTTGGCTTGGATACCTCTCATTCTGTGCGTGTACGTGGCCATGATTTGCATTGCGGTCATCTTGCGGCGCCCTTGGATCCAAGACGAACGCCTGAATTTTCCGCTCATTCAGGTGCCCATCGCCATGATTGCCGAGGGCAAGCCAACGGATAGACTTAGTCCCTTTTTTAAGAATCCGATTATGTGGGCAGGCTTTGCAATTCCCTTCGTCATCGGCTCCATCCGCGCCCTGCACAACTACTATGACTTTGTCCCGGATATCGTTCTGGTCACCAGCATCCCGCTTTTCCGCAATACCACCAACCTGCAGATAGCCCTGAGCTTCCCCATGGTGGGTTTTGCCTTTCTGGTCAATCTCGATATCGCTTTTAGCGTCTGGTTTTTTAACCTAGTCGGCCGCGTCCAGGAAGGCACCCTTGGCATTCTGGGGGTGGCGAGCACAGAAAAGCTCAATTTCGCCACCTTTCCCATCTTCGCCCACCAGGGCATGGGTGCCATGATCGTGCTGGTGTTTTTCAGTCTGTGGATGGCCCGTAGGCATCTGGTGAGGGTTTTCCGCAAGGCGTTTAGGGGGCTCTCGGATGTCGATGATTCGGACGAGGTTCTCTCCTACCGGACCGCTGTGTTCGGCCTTATGGCCACCAGCCTCTTTATCGGGGTCTGGTTGGCACTGGCGGGGCTGGCGTGGTGGGTGGTGCCCATCTATTTATTCGCCATGTTCACGCTGTTTGTCGGCATTACTCGGGTTGTGGCCGAAGGCGGTATTGCCGCCACCCGAGCACCGCTGATCGCCGCGGATTTTGTCACTTCGGGTCTGGGCTCAGCAGTGCTCGGCGGCCAGACCCTCACCGCGCTGAGTTTCACGTATGTTTGGGCTGCTGACATCCGCACCTTTGTCCTAGCGTCTTGTGCCAATGGCCTCAAATTGGCCGAAGAGTATTTGAGCGGGAGCAAACGGGGACTTTTTGCCGCCATCATACTGGCCATCTGTATTAGCTTGGGGGCTTCGATCTGGGTCGTACTCTATCTGAGCTATGCCTACGGAGGGGTTAATCTAGAGCCTTGGTTTTTTATCAGCGGCCCTCAAGTGCCCTTCAAATTTGTAGCGCGCGAACTCCATACGCTCGATGGCCCCGATCTGGTGGGCTGGATCTCGACCTTGGTCGGCGGTGGGGTCATGGCTCTGCTGATGATCGCACGTCACCACCTGTTCTGGTGGCCCCTGCACCCGCTCGGGTATGTTGTCAGCGCCAGTACCTACCTGACCAACTACATTTCTTTTAGTGTCTTTTTGGCTTGGCTCATCAAAGCCATCATTCTCAAGTACGGAGGCCCGGCCTATTTTCGGCTGGCTTGTCCTTTCTTTTTGGGATTGATTCTGGGCCAGTTTTCCGTGGCCGGAATGTGGCTGGTTATCGACTACTTTACGGGCATGACCGGCAATTCCATTTACTGGGTATAGACTCTCTCAGCCTTCGTCGTATCCCCTTACGGGCCGCGCCCAGATATTGCGATAGCGCACTAAGTCGCCGTGGTCTTGCAAGCGGAGTGGGCCGGTGGGGGGATGCGCCTCGTAGCGATAGACGCCGCGGTGGCCTGTGGGGCCTAAGACCTCGACGTGGTGGTGGACCAAGACGCCGTTGTGGATGAGGGTGAGATAAGCTGGGCTGACCAACTCGGCAGCGTCGAAGCGCGGGGCCGTCCAGAAGATGTCGTAGGTCTGCCATTCGCCGGGCGGGCGACAGGCGTTGACCAGCGGCGGGTACTCGCCATAGACCGCGGCCGTGGTGCCGTCGGCATAAGTGGGGTTGTCGTACCCGTCGAGGACTTGAATCTCGTACAGGCTCATGAGAAAAACGCCGCTGTTGCCGCGCCCTTGGCTCTCGCCTTTGACCTCGCTGGGGCAGGCAAATTCGAGATGGTACTGGGCGTCGCCAAAGTGCGCTGTGCTGACGATGTCGCCGGAACGAGGCGCGACCTCCATGTAGCCGTCGGCCACTTGCCAAGGGGCGTCGCCGCCGGTGGTGCTCTGCCAGCCGTCGAGGCTGGTGCCGTCGAAGAGGACGACCGCGTCGGAGGGGGGGCTGTTGTCGCGGCCGGGCGTTACGACCGCTGGGGCGGGCCGCCGGTGATCGTGGACGCAATAGGGAGAGTTGGGTAGCATAGGGGTATCGTCGTACCCTGATTTGCCCATGTTGAAAAGCTCCTTGTTTGGGGTTGGATAGGTTGGCATATAAAGGGAGCAGGACGCGCTCGCGTCAATAGCTTGCCGTTGTGCATTGCATTATATTGAAAGCCGTTTAACAGGAGGGCGCGATGGTACGCGCATCGATGTACAGAATCGCACTGCTCGCGCTTGCGCTGTGCTCCTCGGCGGAAGCGCAAATAGCGCTGTGGCAAATCGGCGGGGCCGGGCTGGCGTGGGATGGAAGCGACACCACGCGGATCATCATGGACATCAACGCCGAGCGCATCCGGCCCGTGTATTTTGCCGACGACGACAACATGTTCCTGTCGGTAGCGGGTTGGTCCGAGCTGATCGTCCCGCGCGAGCTAGGGTATATCGACGGGCATCAGCCGCGGCTGTGGTACACCGACGGGACCAATGTCAACCAAACTTCCTACTACGACAGCCCGCTCTACGTGGATGGGCTGCGAAGCACCTACAACACCGCCCGGGACGGCTGGTGGACCATCGACATCGGCGTGCCCGTGCCGGCTAGGCGCTTTGGGTTTGTCACGCCGACCGAGGGGGTCCGCTCCGACGGTGTGCCGCTCAACCAAGACCCGGTGCCGGCCTTTGAGGTGAGCATTGCCGCCGAGGCGGGCGACATCTTCGCCCAAAGGGGCTATCACCGCTTGAACACCCTCATCGCCGACGTGCCGGTCAACTTTGAACCGGAGGTCGAGCTCGATTTCCCCCAGCAATACGTGCGCTTTGTGCGCTACCAGCGCAAAGCATCCGTGCTCGACGAGCAGCGCACTACTGACAGCAATACGGTGCGCGGCACCATTGCCGAATTTGTGCTCACCGGCCGCGGCGTACCCAAACGCGCTATCTACCGCAGCAAAATCCTCGACTTGGGGGACAAAGCGAACTTTGGCCGGTTGGCGTGGGCAGCGCACACCATGCGGATGGTCGGCGAAGAGGCCGTGGTCGTGTCAGATGCCGAGGCGTGGGTGGAGGTGGAGGTGCGGGCCGGCCGCGACGGCGACCCCAACATATACCACGAGTACACGGACTCTGGCCGGGAGTTTGTGGTGACGCGAGAGCGCTACGAAGGCGAATTGCGCCTGCCCGAGACCGAAGGGATTTTGCAAATTGACCGCCAGCCCGGCATCCGCGCGTCCATTGGCTACGACAGCGATAATTGGTCTTTTTGGTCCAGTCCCATCACAGAATCCGGCACTTGGCTCGACTTGCGCAACGGCTCGCATTTACAGATCCAAATCACTCTGCAAAGCCGGGCTTTTGACGATTGGGTGGAGCTCGATTCGCTGTGGATTGAAACCTCGCCGCCGCTAGCCGCGCAGATCGTGGGCGAAGTCGCGCACGCAGGCGACATGCAGCCTGCTCCGGGTTTTGTTCAAGTCGAGTTGGGGGCGCGGGAGACGTTTGTGTACGATGTGCGCGCCTCGTTTGCCAGCACCGCCGAGGGGGGCTTTGACCGGGTGCGGCTCCAGACGGGCATTGCGCCCGAGTTCGTGCGCTTGGAAATGGGCGATCCGCTCGCGGCCGTTGAGCCGCTGGCCGTGGTCGAAGGCGACGCGAGCTTGGAGGTACTCCTGCCGCGCAAAGTGACTGCCGAGTCCAACGATCCGCTGCGGGTGGTCTTTGCCTCAGAGGTCTTTGCGCGTGCGACGACCTTTACCGGCGAGGTGTTGACCGAGGACGAGAACCGCCTGCCGCAGCCGATTGAGCCGGGCGATGCCAGTGCCGCTGTCTCCACCAATAGCCTGCGGGTGATCGGGGCTGCAGACACCGCCTCGGAGATCGTCCAGCGCGTGCGCTTGTCGAGCGGAGTGGTCACGCCCAACGGCGACGGGGTCAACGACCGCTTAGCTCTAGAGTACGCGCTCTTCCTGCTGCCCGCGCCCGTGCCGGTGGTGCTCGATGTGTACGACTTGGCGGGCAACCGCCGCGCCCACCTAAAGGTCGGCATGCAGGGCACTGGCCCGCAACGGGCCTTTTGGGATGGCCGCGACGAGCAGGGCGCACTTTTGCCGCCGGGCTTGTACTTATTGGAGCTGGCGCTGGTGACCGAGGCCCAACGCGGGCGGGCGTTCCTGCCCGTTGGCTTGGCTTATTGAGGAAGCAACGCATGGCGATCTTTTTCTGGTGTGCCGCTCTAAGCCTGTTCGCCCACCCCCTCGCGGCCGAGGTGTTTACCTTTGACAGCGCCGAGAAGTGGCAGACTTGGCAACTGCCGCAAGGGCTGGTGCAGCTCAGGCCGTCCGGGCATCTAGATCTGGCCAAGTTCCGCAAAGACATTGACCCCGTGCGCAATGCGAGCCGGTTTTTCCACGATACAATGGAGCAGAAAGCCGTGCCGGGCGGCATCTTCCGGGCTGGGTCCAACTCAAGCGACGCCGCCAATATCATCGACGGTGATTACAACACCTTCTGGCAGCCCGACCCGGCCGATCCGCTGGCCAAATGGGAAGTCGAGATTGATCTCGGCCGAGCGGTGTTGGCTCAAGAATTGCGCTTGCGCTTTCCCGACCAAGAGGGCGCGCGTCCCTTGCGGCAGTTTACGGTTTATGTGGCCACTGGAGCGACGATTGATCCCCGCAAGGATGTCTTCCGCTTTGAATCGGTGTATCAGACGACCTTGCCCAACGAAGAGACCGAGATCCGCATCGGGCTGAGCGGGCGCAACGACATCACGCGGGTCCTAGACCCCGGCCTAGATGTGGTGTTTGAGGACGCGGCGCGTTTCCGGGTTATCCAATACATTCGCATTGGTGCTGATGAGCAGAGCGCAGACGCGGCTCTCGCCGAG
This sequence comes from Candidatus Latescibacterota bacterium, assembly GCA_965200315.1. Classification (GTDB taxonomy): domain Bacteria; phylum Latescibacterota; class UBA2968; order UBA8231; family UBA8231. The sequence continues at coordinate 3,920,160 of OZ241362.1, read as the reverse complement.
GTTGAGGTGAGTGCTGTCGGTGACAATTTCAGCCTCGGCGTCCTAGAGCGCGGTGGGTCCTTTAAAACCGGCCTAGTCGTCCGCGACGTGGTGGGTTTGGTCGACGGCGACATGAATACCTATGCCAACAAGTTCACTACCTATCGAGCCACCTCTGGCTGGCGCAACGAAGGGCTGTGGTGGGAACTGGATCTAGGGGCCCAGTTCTGGATTGACGAGATATTCCTCTATTTCAACAATCAGGGCGAGGGCGCTTCCGGCTCTTCGGTGCGCAACGGAGGCACGGGATTCGCCTTCTTGGTCTCGGACGGTCGGCGCACTACCTCGGGCGAGGTCGACTACGATCGCTTGGTGGGCCACGGCAACGAGCAAAATCCCTTCGCCGGTCCTGAGCGGCACTATCGCTACCTGTTCAAGCCGCGCAAAGTGCGCTATCTGTTCTGGCACGGCTTCCTGACTTCGCATGAGTGGCACGCACGTGCGGCCGAACTGATGCTGTTTTCGCCCGGTTACCCGGCGCAAGTGGTGCTGCGCTCGGGCTTTATCGACTTGGGCGAGATCGTTGGCGATGGCCGGGCCAAGGCCATCAAGCACTTGTCGTGGGATGCGGATTTGCCAGTGGGAACGCGGATGCAATTGCGCTCCCGCTCGGGCGTAAGGCTCAGCGAGGAGTACACATATCACAACAAGATCGGCGAAGTAGTAACCGAAGAAAAGTGGCTCAGCTCGCCCAAGGTGCTGCGCGGCCGGGTGGATACCGCGCTGGTCGTAGGCGAAGATTGGGGCGCGTGGAGCAATGTCTATCAGCACTCGGGCGAAGCCTTCCAGTCGGATAGCCCGCGCCGCTTCATCCAGCTAGAGGCCCTGCTCTCGACCGAAGACCCGCGGGTTGCGCCCGTGTTGCGCTCGCTGTCGATCGAGTTTGAGGACGCCTTGGTGACCGAGGTCAAGGGACAGGTCTGGCCGCGCGAGGCTCAGCCCAACGAGGACACGCGCTTTACTTATAAGCTGTGGCCGACGGTTGCCGAAGACGACAGCGGCTTTGACCGGCTGCGGCTCGTCGCTCCCGGCGGCTGGCTGGGGGCTGGAGCGGTGGAAATAATCCTTGCCGGCGAGCCTATCGCCGTGGAGGAGGTCGCGCAGCGGGGCGATTCCTTATTCGTGGACTTGGGTCAGCGCGTTGGCGGCGATTCGCTAGAGGTTCATTTCACTGCGCGTCTGTGGCGTAATGCCACGGTCTTCAGTGCGGAGCTTGGTCATGGAGACCGGCCGGGCCTGTGGCAGTCCGTGGAGGCCGCTGCTCGGCGCGCCAATGTGGTGCTTCTGCCGGCTCTGACCGGCAGCGACCAACTCATCGGCGATCTAGAACTGGCTCCGGCCACCCTTACGCCCAATGGCGACGGGGTCAACGATCAAGTGCATATCCGCTTCGTGGTCTTCAAGGTAGAGACAGCGACGCCGCGGGTGCGGGTATTCGACTTGGCGGGCCGCTTGGTGGTCGAGTTGGTCGCCGGCGAGGATATCGGCTCCTATACGTGGTCTGGGCGCGATGCCCAAGGGGCGCTGGTGCCTCCGGGGCTGTACCTCTGCCACATTGATCTCGGTGCCGCCGCCGGTGAGAGCGTGGCTATGCGTCCCGTCGCTGTCATTTACTAACCCTTGAGCAAGGAGTTCTATGTCTCGTCCCAATATCCTCTTTATTATGACCGACGATCACGCGGCCCACGCCATGAGTTGCTACGGCAGCCGCATCAACACCACGCCCAACCTCGACCGCATTGCCGAGGGCGGCATGCGCTTTAACAACTGCTTTTGCACCAATTCCATTTGCGGCCCTTCCCGCGCCACGATCCTCACCGGCACGTACAATCACGCCAACGGCATGACCACCTTGGACTCGCGCCACGACAATCGCCAGCTCAACTTCGCCAAGCTCTTGCAGGGCGTTGGCTACCAGACCGCCATCGTCGGCAAATGGCATCTAGGCCAAGGGCCAGCTCACTGGCCTACCGGCTTTGACTACTACAACATCCTCCAAGGCCAAGGCCCTTACTTCGACCCGGAAATGGTGTACAACGGCGACAAGGTCCAATACGAGGGCTACACGACCGATATTATCACCGACCTGTCGCTCGACTGGCTCGAGGCGCGCGACAAGGAGCGGCCCTTTTGCCTGATGTATCACCACAAGGCTCCGCACCGCCCTTGGGAGCCGGACGAAAAACACGCCCATCTGTACGAAGACGAAGATATCCCCGAGCCAGAGACCTTTGACGACGACTACCAGAATCGAGCGGCAGCCGCCGGAGCCGCCAAAATGCGAGTTGACCGCGACCTCAATGCCACCGATCTCAAGCGGCCCGTACCCGAAGGGCTGACGCCGGAAGAGGAGAAAAAGTGGAAGTACCAGCGCTACATAAAGGACTATCTGCGCTGCGTCGCCGCAGTCGATGACAACGTTGGTCGTGTGCTCGACTATCTCGACGCCGAGGGCATTGCCGACGACACCATGGTCGTCTATACCTCGGATCAGGGCTTTTTTCTCGGCGATCACGGCTGGTACGACAAGCGCTTCATGTACGAGGAATCGCTGCGCATGCCCTTCCTCATTCGCTATCCGCGCGCCATTGCCGCCAGCAGCGTCAGCGCCGACATGATTCTCAACGTCGACTTTGCCCCCACGTTCCTCGACTACGCCGGCGTCGATATGCCCGATTCCTTCCAAAGACGCTCCATGCGCCCCGTGCTGGAGGGACGAACCCCGGACGACTGGCAGACGGCGATGTACTACCGCTACTGGATGCACTTGGCGCACCACCACGTGTACGCCCACTACGGAGTCCGCACTTTGCGCTACAAGCTCATCTACTACTATGCCGACTCCTTAGACCAGCCTGGGGCCATAGACGAGCCCAAAGAGCCGGAGTGGGAGTTGTTCGATCTGGCAAAAGACCCGTGCGAGTTGGTCAACGTGTACCGCGACCCGGCCTACGCCGATGTAGTGCGCCAATTGCGCGGGGAATTGCGCCGCCTACAGGAAAAAGTGGGCGACCAGCCCTACGCGGGGGAAGAGCCGCTACCGGATTGAGCAGTTGCCTGAAGCCCAAAGTGCTTTAAGAGGAAAATTCATGACCGAATCATATCGAGGTTCTCATCAGCAGTACGACGCGCTCTGCCAATCCAACGTGATGATTCCGACGCGGGATGGCGTCTGCTTGGCCACTGACATTTACTTTCCTGCGCTGAGAGGTCAACCGGCGGCGGGAAAATTCCCGGTAATTTTGGAGCGTACCCCCTACGATAAGGCGGCAGCGGGCAATGTGACGAACGGTGCGTACTTCGCTCGGCGCGGCTACGTCTGCGCGATTCAGGATGTGCGCGGCCGCTTTGCCAGCGAAGGCGAGTGGTATCCCTTCGCCAAAGAAGCTCCCGATGGCTACGACACGGTGGAATGGCTCGGCGCACAAGAGTGGAGTGATGGGAAGGTTGGCACGATGGGCGGCTCGTATTGTGGCAGTGACCAGTCGGCGCTGGCAACGCTCAACCCGCCACACCTGACGACGATGATCGTCGCTGTTGGCGCGTCGAATTACTATCACTGTTCGATGCGGCAAAACGGTGCGCTCGAACAACGGTTCATGATCTATGCCTTACGCATGGCGACCACCAGCAAGGAAGCGCTTGCCAACATCAACCTCAAAGCCGCAGTTGACAAAGCGTTTGCCAATGTGGGCGAATGGGTATTGTCCGCTCCGCTCAAGAAAGGCACCTCGCCACTGCGGATGCTACCTAATTACGAACAATGGGTGCTCGATCTGTTTACGCACGGGGAATACGACGATTACTGGAAGCAACGCGGGTATGCCATCTCCCAGTATTACGAAGAGCACGCCGATGTGCCGACGCTCTATCTAGGCGGGTGGTATGACTCGTATGCGCGGGCGACCTGCGAAAATTTTACCGCATTGAGCAAAATGAAAAAGTCGCGGCAGGTGCTGTTGATGGGGCCGTGGACGCACGGCGGCTGGAGTGTATCTAATGCCGGCGACGTCGATTTCGGCAATCACTCCTTTATTAATTACAACGACCTGCGGCTGGCGTGGTTTGACCACTTCCTCAAGGGGCTGCACACAGAAGTTGCCGACTGGTCGCCGGTCAAAATTTTCGCAATGGGCACGGGCGAGGGAACAGCCAACTATCAGGGACGCCTCCATCACGGCGGCTATTGGCGCGACGAGCAGGACTTTCCCCTGCCCGACACCCAGTTCGCGCCGTACTATCTGCACGCCGACGGCGAGCTATCCACCGCGCTACCTACCGCTGGCCATGCACCAAGCCGCTTTAGCTTTGATCCGCGCGATCCCGTTCCAACCATCGGTGGCGGCATCTCTGCGGCGGACCCCATCATGAGTGCTGGCGCGTTTGACCAGCGCGGGGACGCCAAGTTCTTTGGCTGCAAAGACACCCTCCCCCTCAACGCCCGCAGCGATGTGCTGACTTTTCAGACCGATCCGTTAGAGAAGGATGTGGAAGTCACGGGGCCCATTGTGGTTAAACTGCATGCCTCGTCATCGGCCCGCGATACGGACTTTACAGCTAAGCTGATCGACGTTTGTCCGTTGAGCGATGACTATCCCGATGGGCTTGCGATCAACCTGACAGATTCCATCATCCGCGCCCGCTACCGGAACAGTTGGGATGCGCCAGAGTTGTTGGAACCGGGGAAGGTGTACGAGTTTGTCTTTCAGCTATATCCAACGTCTAATGTCTTCAAGAAGGGACATCGGATTCGCTTAGACATTTCCAGTAGCAACTGGCCGCGCTTTGACGTGAATCCGAACACGGGCGGCAATTTGGGCATTGAGCGGCGGTTTGAGATTGCCGAGCAGGCGATTTATCACGATCCCGAACACCCGTCGCAGGTGGTTTTACCCATTATTGAGCGCTAAACGAGCCGTGAAACGCAAAGGTTACACACGCATTCCCTGCTCTGCGAACCAATTGAGGGCGTCGCGAATCGACTCTTCAAGTGGCCGAGACTCGTATCCCAATTGACTTATCGCTAAGGATTCATCAACGGACGCCGGACAGTCGCGCAAGAGTTTGAGCGAATTGCGGGAGTAAAGAGACGATAGGCTATGCTTCGCAGCACGTGATCTAATCAGAGGCAAGGCTGCCCGAGCCATAAAATAGGGTACGACGGGACGCGTTACTTTACGCCCCAGAACTTGGGAACATAGACGTGCCAGTTGTCTGGTCTTTGTGTATTGCCCCGCAGTGAAATAAACCTCGCCGCCGTATCCCCTCGCTTCTACCGCGTTGGCTATGGCATTCGCCGTGTCGCGCACGTCGCTCCACCAAAATTCCCCGTTGATGAGACACGGGATTTGCCTACGAGCCATGGCGAGCAACATGCTGCCTACGCGGGTCGGCTCGTTGTTGCCGGGACCTATGAGATTTGAAGGACAGACGATAGATGCATTGAGCCAACCGCTTCTCGCCGCGTCGAGTACGCTTATATGCGCTTCGGCTTTGGTGGCCGTGTAGGGGATCTTGGAGTTCTGACCCAGTTTTGAACTGACACTTAGCGTCGTTCCGCGCAGTGGGCTGAATGCGTGTATGGAACTGATGTGTACCAGTCGGCGGACGCCGCTGCCAATACATGCTTGAATCACATTGCGGGTGCCCGTCAGGTTGATCTCGTCGGCCAACCCTTTGGGATCAGCGTCAATTGTCACAATCTCGGCACTGTGGACGACGATGTGCGCATTTTGGAATGCTTGATCTAACGACTCAGGATCGCGGACATCGGCCGGCCGCCATTCTACCTGTTCGCTCAGGTCAGTGGGAAGTTTGCGATTGCTGCCCTCGCGCGTAACAGCGCACACGACATATCCGCAGTGCAACAAGGCGCGGCATATATGGCTGCCGAGGAAGCCCGCAGCGCCGGTCACTGCCACTGTGCCACCTGTGTCTCCCATCGCTATTCAACCTTGCTTTGTGACCAGTTTTTCGGCCAAGAAAAATGCGCGTTGATATCTTCCACGTATTTCATCGGTTCATTGGGTTCAATATTAAACAGCGCGTCCAGCGTCTCCAACCCGTGCTCGTACGATTTCGTCTCTTTGCTTTCGAGCACGCCAAATAGCATCATCGATTTATCGCCCGACAAGACCGCTTCGAGGGTGCGTTCCATCTCAAGCCAATCGGGATAGATGCACTCCAGCATGATTTTCTTTGGCAATGGCGGCACCCGCAAAGGCTGAATGCCTTTCTTATTGACAATCGCGGGGACTTCCACCGCCACGTCGTCGGGAATGCCCGGCAGCGCGCCGCAGTTGGGCACATTGACCTGAAACTGACCTTCCACGTTGTTGACTAGTCCATTCATAATGGGAATGTGCTGCTCGTGTGTCATCTGATCGCCAAACAGATCAACGGGCCGAATGTTCTCGTCGTAGGCCGCGGCCTTCATCTGCTCGTATTTTTTTGCCTTGCCGGCCAGCACCGCATCGCGCCCGGCCGGCGTGTCTTTGCCGCCATTGGGATCATACCAGTATTTCCGCGTCGCCAAATCCGTGTGATACCACCAGCCGCCCCGCCGAGGCGTATCGCCAATGGGCATCAGGCCATACATCTTGTATTGATGGATCGCCGCGCACGACATTTGCGTGGGAATCGCTCGGCCTTCTCGGGTCATCTGCTCCCAATACGTCTCGCTTTCTTTGGCAATCCATTGATCTAGCTTAGGATACATGTCTTCGTTTTCATAGATGAAATCCGTCAACCAGATGTTGTGGTTCAACCCTGGTGCCTGCCATGTTACCTTATTGGGGTCTAGCCCCAATGTGTGCGCCACGCCCGCATAGCCGTAATGCCCGTGACACAAACCGCACACTTTAATTCCCGTCTCCCGCGTCATCAATGTCGCCCCGTCAAAGACCGGATTGCCCGCCAACAAAATCCACGCATCGGGACACAACTTCTCCATGTCCTTTGCCACATTTAGCATCAGTTGCAAATTGTGATATTCGGGCAGGCCGGTTCTGTCGTAAAAATAGCCGAGCTTGGCCGTCGTGTTGCGCCGGCGCTGCATGAAGTACTCATTGTGCGTTATTGTTGCCGTATTGATTACAAAACTGGCGTCTTTTAACGCAGTTTCCCGATTCGTGGTTTTCTCAAACGTCATATCCGCGCCCAAGTCCTCGGCATAGCGCCGCCCGAGCGCATAAATGACATCGAGCACTTCCTCGTTGATATCCATAAAACAAACGTGGCTGCCGTTGAGTGCCTTGGTCAGACACAAATCCTTGACCAAGCCGAGCGAAAACACCACGCTACCCGCGCCAAAGATCGTTACCTTATTGGCCATATTGCCCTCCGCGAAAGATATTAATGCAAATGCTAGGTCAGGCACTTTTTCCAATGATCACTGTCAAATCGGCCAACCAAGCGGCGTCTGCTTGCGACATGCCGCACCGCTCGAAAACGGCGACGACTAGTTCCAGTAGTTCTGCTGAATCAACGCGAATTTCGTCGTCCAACTTGCTCATCCTACCTTTTTTGCGCGGCCTGTGTAATCGCCGCGATTTTGTCGGCAAAGCGCACTTGGCTGTCGTCTTGGGGTGCGTAGCCGATTGTGCGCCGAGCGTTGGCCAAGCTCCAGAAGTTGTGCGCGTTGCCGCTGATGCCGTAGAAAATCTGGAAAGGGATGCCGTTGGCGTCGCAGATGTCTTCGGTCTCAATGCTCTTGGTGACCAATTGCACTTGGTCGCGTACGCTGAGATAGGCCCCCAAGCCTCGGTGCATTTTCTCTAAGTCGTTGCCGCAACCGTCGATGTCGGTCTCGCGGGGACCGCCGATGCGCAATTGCACATTTTCGAGGGCTGGCCCTTCCTTGCCGCAGGCGAACATGAATCCCAGCAGCTCATACGTAGCCTTGGCCCAGCCGTAGAAATTGTCCGATAACGGCAGCATGTCGGGCGCGACGAAGTCCATGTGTCCCGACCAGATCAAATTTTCGTAGTAATCGGCTGCGTGATTGGAGCTGACGATCACGGCCCGCCGCACGCCCTCGTCTTGGCAGACCCGGTACACATTGTGGGCCATGGTGATATTGTCGGCCTCGTTCCAGAAGCGCTGTTGGCCCTGCCCGGTTCGGACAAAGCCGCAGTGGACTACCGCATCGGCACCTCGGAAGTGTTCGCGGTAGGAATCGCGGTCTTTCTCTATCAGATCGGCGATGTGGACTCCTGAGACCTCTTCGCCTTGGCGATTGGTTGTTTTCACATCTAAGAGAACGGTTTCGTAGCATGCCTGTAGCGCCGGCAACATGCGGCCGGCGACATATCCGGCGGCACCGGTGATGACGATTTTGCGTTTAGACATGAAGGCTTCCTTAGCTGTGAGTTTTGTTGAAGGTTTGGGTTAAGCGAGGGGCACGATTGCTTCGTCAATAGGACATAGCTACACTCCCAAGACAGGACGATCCAGCCGTGCGTGATAGGGTGGTTCGAGAACCTTGCGCTGCTCGTCGGTCATTAGGGCGAGCATGTCTTCGGGCCAGTTATGAGCTACGTAGGCGAGGTTGCCCGGTGAGAAGCGGAAGAGGGCGGTGCGGCGGTCGTGGTCGGCGGTCCAAGGCAGGGTGCCGTGGGTGGTGGCCTCGGTGAATAGGACGCAGTCGCCGGCGTTGCAGGTAATCTGCTTGATGAACTCGCGGTACGCCTCGCCGCGCCGGAGCGCCAGCGGGCAGGGATAGTTGCCCTTGTGGCTGCCGGGGATCAAGCACAAGCCCCCGTCGCCCTCGCGCACGTCCGCGAGCTGATAGGCGGCTACGGTCAGGCCGTTGTGCATTTTGCCGTCTTTGAAGATGTAATACTGGTGGCGGTCAAAGCCGGGGCCAGACGATCCGTGCAGGAGGTGGCCCTCGGCCCCTTTGCGCATGGTGATGATGCCGAGGTTGTGGTCGAGGCGGAAGCCGGTGCCCAAAATCTCGTGCAAATAGGGCACGACCTTGGGGTTGACCAGCATGTCGCGGAAGGGGCGGCCATGCGGGTCGGGCCATGCGAGTGCGCCGCCGAGGTCGCCGCGGCCGGTGACGCCTTCGAGCGCCTTGGAACCGGCCGATAGCGACAACTCACCCGTGCGCTCGTGGATCTGATCAGCATGACGGTCAATGGCTTCGTTGGCCAGCACGATGTCCTCGGCTGACAAGACGTTGCGCACGACGATGTAGCCGTTGAGGTCGAAGAAATACTTTTCGTCTTCGTTCATCTCTAACCTTCCTCTTTCCATAAAGGGCCGTCGGCCGTAGCCTGCCAGAGCTCCTCAAAGTGCTCGGGGTCTTTGTCCGCGTCCCAGAATTCAGTGGTGAGCGGGTTGGCGTACGAAGGCGGTCGGCCGGGGATACCTTGGCGGTGCAGGCGGTCGTGGAAGCGCAGATTGTCGGTAGAGCCGCTCGGCTCGGGGTCGTGGCGCACATACGCGGTGAGACCGCCTGCGGAGTGGATGCGGATCAAGAAGCGGCCTTTAGCGATCGGAGCCGCGCTGGCCAATTTTTTCAATTGTGCGCGATCGAGTTCGACCCCCAAACCCGGTCCGGCGGGCACGGCGACGCTGCCGTCGACTACAGGCATGGGGTCTTTGACCACGTCCTCCTGCCACAGGTGGCAGCAATTGACGTGGTCGATGGTGGCCATTTTGAAAACCGCGACTTCGTGGGCCAAGAAGGCTTGGTTGATGGTGCCGCCGGTCTGTTGGTACATGAGGGGCATGTTGAGCCGCTCGGCAATGGCGGCTTGCTTGACGGCACTGCCGATGGGAGCGTGCCCGGCCATGGTTCCATCGACGTAGCGCTTGGTCATGGCTTCGGCCGGGACGTGATGGCCGATGATGGGCAGCGGGCACTGCTCGCGCAACATGCGGTAGGCATCTTCGTCCGTGCCTTGGACTACGTCTTCAAAGCGCCCGGCGACGCGGAATTTGACCAACTCGGCGAGAATGGTGCGCATGGTGTAGTAGTTGCTGTTGGCGTTGAAGTCGTAGTGGACCTTGAAATAGGGTGGGGCGGCCTCCTGCATGGCCTCGGTTTGGGCGATGACGTCCTGCATTTCATCGACGTGGTATTTGATCCAGTGATAGCCGCGAGCGGCAGCTTGGCGCACTTCTTCGGCCATGGCGTCTGGGGCTTGGGCCACGGTCCAAGCGGCGATCGGAATCCACGAGCGGACCTTGGGGCCGATCAGTTTCCACACAGGGATGCCGAGGTGCTTGCCCATTAGGTCGTAGCAAGCCATGTTCATGGCGAGGTCCTGCTCGGCGTTGATCCAGTCAAAGGGCGAGGTTCCGATGTATTTGGCGCGCAAGGCGTCGCTGTCGGGTGCGTCGCCGATGGTCTCGCCGAGGCCCTCTAGGCCGTTGTCGGTGTGGACGACGAGGATGGCGCGGCGTTGGATGCGTGCGCCGTGGTAGCGGGCCAACTGTAGGGCGTTGAAGTCGCAATACGGCGGGCAGATGGCGTGGACTTCGATGTCGGTGATGTGCATTAGGAGGGCCGGGGAAAGGATGGGATACATTCGCTATGTGGCTAGTATAGCAGTACGTGACTGCTTCGGCAACCGGGAAATGAGAGGTCTTATGGACGCTGAGATAAAGGAGAAAGTGGATCAATTGCGCCGCGAGGGTTGGTGCGTCTTGGAGCGAATTATTCCAGAGGACGCCATAGACCGTGTGCGGGCGCACGTGCAAGAAGCGCACGCAAAGGCGCAGCAGGACTACGAGGCTATGGGCGGGCACATCGGGCGGCAGACCGGCCCCAACGGCGAGCCGGGCGTTTGCTTGATCGCGTATTTGCCGGCGTTTGCTCCGTATTTGGGCGACGAGCGTTTGTTGGGGGTGGCTCAGGCGGTCTTTGGCGGGCACGTGCGGATCGCGCAGACCGAGTTTAAGACGCAAGTGCCCGACCGCGAAGACTTGGACTGGCGCGGCTTTCACTCGGATTGGCCACACGACCTGACCGACCGGGACTTTGCCGGCCGGGTGGCGCAGCCCTTCCCGGACGCGACCATGCAGCTATCGGTGTTGTGGATGTTGTCGCCGTTTGGCCCGCAGACGGGCGGGACGTGGGTGGTGCCGCGCAGCCACCGCGACCCGCTCAATCCGCGGATGCACCAGACGCCCGAAGGGCTAAAAGAGCGGATCGATCAGTTCAAGCCGATTCGCGGGGAGATCCAGGTCGTCGGCCCGGCGGGCAGTGCGCTGGTGATGGACAGCCGAATTTGGCATTCGACCGCGGCGAACCCCAGCCCGGAGCCGAGGGTGGCTATTATCACGCGCTATTGTCCGTGGTGGTTGAGCGTGGAATTTGGCGGGCGCAACAATGCGATTGTGCCGCGGGCGGCCTACGAGGCTCTGCCGGAGGCGGTCAAGCTGCTGTACAGGCATCGGGCCGAGGGGGAGGAGGATGGGTTTAGGGGGTGAGGGGGGTTAACGCTTATAGCCCGTTGTGCGTGACAAGTCTTAATGGATGTGCCCGCCTCTTGTTTCTTTTCTCATGGTTTAGTGCCTCTGATAACTATTGGATCTCCATCCGGATCCGGATCAAATGCAGGATTAGAATTGCCGTAATCATTTAACCGTTGCTGCCAGGCTTCATAGGATAAGCGGTGGATATCATCTTTATCATATGGAGCGCTTTCGGCGAGCCCGGCGCCGAACAGTACGCCGCCGATGTCAGTAAGGATATAGCGATTATGTAACTGTTGTCCGTTATTCCTATTCTCCCAACGATGGACAGTGAGCGTGAAACCCTGGGGGATGAGAGGGCTAAGACGACATCGGCATTCCCTAGAAAAATGTTTCCAACTCGGTGCCCCTTTGTAGCTGGCTGAAGCGTGGTATTCGAGTGTAACCTCACGGCTACCGTCACAGATGATCTTTAGGAACTCTTGTAAAGGGTCCTGCCATCTCGATTCTGACGCCCTAAAATATGGATCAATAAAGAGTATTCGCGTTGCACAGCGCAGCATTGGCTCGAGGCGTGTTGCCATTGAAATAGCAGAACTCTGTATCGGGGTTTCACCAGGCACCTGCCAAATTGGAGGCGGGGGCTTCTCGATCATATCGTTCCCACGCACGACTTGGGGATTGTTTCGTGGGTTGTCAAGGGCCAAAATCGCATGAAATGGATGACGTTTATTCTCTTGTTCAGCATTTTCAAGCCAAGATTGATGATCTTTCCAAGTGTTGGCGGAACGACTGGTACTTGGTGTCCCCAACTGTTTCAGTAGCTCTGTAATCCGTCCCCGTTCAATTCGGGAGTTAGATTGTCCAGAGTTTGCATTAAACGCATTCCAGACTTTTTTCTTCCAACTCCTGCTGGGATATTGAGTTACTACACGGCCCGTTGCGCGACCATCCTGAGGATCAAAACCGAAACGTGTGATAAAGTAGTGGTAATGTAGATCGTCGTACCACGTTGCGACAAGTTCTGGCTCCAAGGCGTATTCACAGATCATTATTAGAAAAGCTCCTTCACGCGTTCGTCGAAGAAGCCTTCTGGCCAAGGGGCATAGAAGTCTCCGTCATGCGTTACGCTGATTGGGATGAATTTAACTCCTTCTGGCGTTGGTCGAACATAAACCACAGATAACTCCTCTGGCGTCAATTGGTGAGCCTTCGAGTTTTGGTTTTCTGCGTCCCGAATAGCGTCCTCTGACATCTCCCGTACCAGCGGGGTCATTTCACTTTGTCTCCATTCGTACTTTTTCTCGTTTTGAATGTTAGTCTCACGTACGCGCCGCAGTAGTCGCAACAGCAAGTGCTCAGAATGCGTTTCGATGAGCATAGGGCGATTGCTATTTCGTATGCCATCAATAAACATATCGCCTAATGCCACTTGAACAGCAGGATGAATATGAAGCTCCGGCTGTTCAACCGCAAATATTTTAGAACTATGGTCTAGCGCACCTACGAGAACCGGAAAGACTTGAGAAATGCCAGAACCAACATCTAAGGGATGTACTTCTATACTGCTGTTTTCATCCTGAAGTAGAACCGGATACTGGCGAGATAGCGACTCAAGAGGATCGAGAACGTGCTCTTTTAGGTTACTAACTTTAATATCTTTATCAGAGGAGCAGATTTCCTTTAGATATGCTATAATTTCGCCGTTCAAATCAAGATAAACTCTAGTTGACTGCAAGAAACTGTATCCAAGTTTTAACTTTTTAGCATAGCTATTTACTTTTTTGGCCAATTCTGCATCTTGTGCTATTGCATCCCAAGCTGCCAGTCCGGTTCCCCACCGAGACTCATCAGACCTTTGGAGTGCAATATAATGACGAGGAGGCACTTCTCGGGTTGGGCCTATATGCCGAGTGTCGTTTAATTCTTTTATAATGTCATTAAGACACTCTCTTAAATCCAATCGAGGTCTATACTTGTATGATTCAGGCGTCTTTGAGGGGGACTCTTCTGTTTTTTTTATAATTGAAGAATCCCCATTTGAAAAAAATACATATCCTTCCTCATCGTGTTTGTCGTCAGATATAGAATAATGACGACCCTCTATCTCATTCAGTTGCTGATCTTTAGCTAGCGGATGGGATTTTTTCAAAGCATGAAATGATTTTTCACCATTCAAAGTGTATGTATATGACTCAACAGAATCAATCTGTTTTGTTTCATCCCAACCCACTACTAATTCTATCTCCACAGAATCATATTTTTTTCCCTTTAAGTCAAATTCAAGACAGATACGGATCTTTCGATTCATATCATGGCGATGTACTAAGGAAGGGAAGTCTCCCAGCGTAATAGGTATGTTTTTCATAGGTTTCAAATCCCTCGGAGCGATTGCCACGCCAAATGTCTCGCCTTGATGGAAAGGTATAAATCGTTCTCGCATATATAACAGGGCTTGCAACACCGTCGATTTCCCCGAGCTGTTTTTGCCAAACAGCAAGGTGATCGGGCGGATGGGAATGGTCACGGCGTCGCCGATGCACTTAAAGTTTTCTATGGTAATAGATGTAAGAGCCATGATGTTCTCTCAAGTTCAGGGGAAAGAATGCTAGTCTATAATCAACTAGCCGCTTTGTCAAGAAACTGTACCCGGGGGCGGGCATGAATCCCCGCCCCCGATAAGTGCCCACGCTACGAGTGCCGCTTCGACGGCCAATTGTCTAGCAGGGCAATAGCTATCTGGATAGCAAGTGGTAGCCATTTTTTCATAGAATCACCTCCTTTCATTATAGTATTTGCGATACCTCATTTCTTCCTACCAGATTTCTCCCAACTCTTACGCAGGTTCCCAAGTTTTTTATCGGAACGAGCATTTCGTCCGTTGGGGTTCGTAAGGCTGTTCCCGATGCCCAGCTTCTTCTCGACGGTTCTTATTCGTGCGTCGCTGCGAATTCTTCGCGCCATTATCGGCTCCTTTCTATTGAGGCTTAAAGGGATGAATCATCGCAGGGCAACGAGTTGGTGCTGCCCTGCGAGATGTTGAGCTCTACGCTATAAAGCCGCTAATCAAGGATCTTGTCGATGATGCGTTCGCCGGCATATATAAACAATGTGAGGAATATGGCTGGCCACATAATTGATTACCTCCTTTCTATTTGAGAGTTAGGAGTTGGTTTACGCGCTATTTACTCGCAAATACCGTGCCAATTCGAGTTGAACCTGATTTTTTTCGATCTTTGGCAACTTTTCCTTGTTTTGTGCCAATCTTCACGCCCGAAACGCGCTGGCCTCTTCGCTAATTCAGATCGAGGCGGTGATTGAACGTAAATTTTTTTGCGTCAGCGTAATTTTTTAGATGATTTCGGTCTATCAAATTAGTTTTCCAGACCTAAGTACACGACGCCTGCTCTACATGCCGGTCTTTTCTCCTGCCCTTGGGTGCGCGAGCCAGAGGCTTGCACAGGGGGCAGAACGCTCGCGCACCTAGGTGAGGTTACTTATCAGACAAAAAAATGGTGAGTATCACTCGATACTCACCGTTGCGAGTAAAGCCGGCACAACTAGGGCCTGCCCCAAACCTCACGTCCATTCCACCTTGTACTTCGCCAGCCAGTTGGTAAATGTCTGCGGACTCGTTGCTCCCACTAGTTCAGCCGCTTTCTTTTTCGTCGCAGCCGCTTGGTTGGCACGCTGAAGATAGTGTCTGGCCACTTCGCCAAGGAGCTCTTCTAGACTAAATCCCCCACCTAATGGGCGGTTCAGTATATCGCCGCCCTTGTCGTAAGGGGGCAAGAGTGCCTCTTCAATATCTTGTTTGTCGAGCATTTCGCCGTCGGCCCACACCATGGCGCGTCTCAGTGTGTTTTGCAATTCGCGTATATTGCCCGGCCAAGAGTGATTTAGAAGAAGATTTCTTGCTCCAGCGGAAATTTCTTTACGTTTATAGCCGGGCTGTCCGGACTGTTTTTCGTTTTCTTGGTTGATCTGTTCAACCAAATGGTCAATCAGCCGCCCCACATCTCCCTCGCGGTCCCGCAAGGGCGGCACTTTGAGATAGGCCACGGCAATCCGATAAAACAAGTCCTCGCGAAATCGTCCTTCGCGCACTTCCTCCACGAGATTCCGGTTAGTTGCCACCACAATGCGTACATTTACGGAAATAGGTTCGGATGCACCGAGGCGGACGACCTCGCCCTCTTGGAGGACGCGCAACAATTTGACCTGCATGTCTTTGGGCAACTCGCCGATTTCATCCAAAAAGAGCGTCCCACTATTGGCCGCTTCAAAATGACCTTTGCGCCGGCGCATTTGCGCCGGTAAACGCGCCTTTTTCATGTCCAAACAGTTCGGATTCTACGAGACTTGGCGGAATTGCACCGCAGTTTACCGCGATAAACGGTTTATTCTTTCGCAGACTGTCTTTGTGAATGGCGCGGGCAAAAAGCTCTTTCCCGGTGCCGGATTCGCCTTCGAGCAAAACGGGAACGTTCCGCACTGCGACTCGCTGCGCTTTTTTGACCAAACGCGCCATGATCGGACTGCGGTAGAGTATGTTGGCAAAACTTGCCGATTCTGTGGGTTTCTCTGCGCTGGCCGAGCGGAGTTGGGCGTCGGGTTTGCGTAAGAGATCGGGCAAGAATTCGGCCGAAATATCGAAGGGAACAGACGCTGTTTGAACGCCGTATTCTCTTGAAGACTCAATCAATTCAGCGGGAAAGCGCGTTTTCGCTAAGATGATCCACACCGCGGCCATGGCCGGCGTCCCAGGACTCAGGTGAAACGTCAATTCCACTTGATCGTGCTGTCCGCCCAAAGCCTTTTCGCAAACGCGCCTCGCCGCTTTGTAGATTTCGCCGAAATGGGTCGGGCCTGATAGCTTCTCCTCATATAATTGGTGTGGCGTCGAGCTCCGTTTCTTTGCCCATTCGACGTACGCGGCTACACGGATACTGGTCCTCTCGCTCCAAGTAGTTTGAGATCAAAAATACCTCGTCAAACCCGCGCTGCTCCACGGCCTGTGCAATAGGACCCTGGCCAACATCATCGCCTTGTGAGGCACACAAATCTGTAGTGCCAATCCAGCACAGCAAAACTTTTTTCATCTTAGCGTACTATCTCTAAGCCGATATATCGAGCAGGGCCTCTTCGTCGGCCTCCAGCAGGTCGGCGAGGGTTGTGCGCGATAAAATTTGATCGACGGCCTGCTGCACTTGCCCCCACAGGGCGCGCACCGAGCACGCGGTGAGCGAGTGTGTACAGCAATCCGCGCTGCCGGCAAAGTGATCGCAGAAATCGTCGTCGAAGAGGCGACCACCCAGCGTGGCGAGCGCGTCAGCTACGGGGATTTGGTGGGGGGGCTTGGCGAGGGCGTAGCCGCCTTGCTGGCCGCGGGCGCTTGCCACAAAGCCGCCCTGCCGGAGAATGCGCAAGAGCTTGGCGACGTTGTGATGGGTGATGCCCTCGGCTTGGCTGATTTCCGGGATGGTCAGGCTGCCGGGGGCTTGGCGCGCTAGTTGCAAGAGGCAACGCAAGCCGTATTCTTCGCTCGAGTTGAGTTTCATAACAATCTCTCCACTGAGCAGAGGTCAGTAGCCAGTGGCCCCGGACTGATTACCGGCCACTGATCACTAACCACTGCCTTTCTACATCATGCCTAGTTCGAGTTTGGCCCCCTCGGTCATCATGTCGATCGTCCACGGCGGATCCCACACGACCTCGACCAAGGCCGTGGCGATGCCCGGGACATGGTCCTTGATTTTGTGCTCAATTTCTGGCGGTAGCGTACCAGCGACCGGACAGGCTGGCGAGGTCAAGGTCATGGTCACGTGGACGTCCTGCGAGTCGCTGACCTCGATGTCGTAGATTAGGCCGAGGGCAAAGATATCGACCGGAATCTCGGGGTCGTAGCAGGTCTTGAGCACGGCTACGACTTTGGCCTCGGTAGAGTCGGGGGGGAAGGTTTTTTCGTGCAACAGTTCCATGGAGGACTCCTTTTTAAATGGTGCTTTGCTATTCGGTGGATGCAGGCGACGGGTCTTGTTCTATGGCTGCTTTGGCGGCGTGCCAAGCGAGGGTCGCGCACTTGACGCGCATGGGGAATTCGCGCACCCCAGCGAAGACGGCCATCTTGCCCAAGGCTTGGTGATCAACGGGCGCGTCCGGCTCCGCAGTCACCATCTGCTGGAACTGCTCGAACAGCTCGACCGCCTCGTCGGGACGCTTGCCTTTGAGCGCGGCGGTCATCAGGGAAGCCGAGGCTTTGGAAATGGCGCAACCCGACCCGTCAAAGCTGATGTCGGCAATGCGCTCGTCGGCCACATGGAGATAGATGTGCAAGTGATCGCCGCACAGGGGATTGTAGCCTTCTTGCCTGCGATTGGCCGCGGGCAGCTTGCCGAAGTTGCGCGGATTTTTGTTGTGGTCGAGGATGATCTGCTGGTACAGCTCGCGAAGCTCAGTCATGGTTAAAAAACCTTGTGGATGTTGTGTAAATCACTATCTATTCCTCACGCCCCAAACACCTTCTTGACCTTGTGTAACGCCGCGACTAGGGCGTCGATTTCCGCGTGCGTGTTGTAAAAAGCCAACGAGGCGCGCACTGTAGCGGGCACTTGGTAAAACTGCATGGTCGGCTGGGCGCAGTGGTGGCCAGCGCGCACGGCAATGCCCTCGGCGTCGAGAATGGTGCCGATGTCGTGCGGGTGGATGTCGTCGAGCGCGAAGGAGATCACGGCCACGCGCTCGCGGGCCGTGCCGATCAGGCGCAGTCCCGGAATGCTGGCAAGGGCTGCGTCTGCGTACGCGAGCAAGTCGGCCTCGTACGCCGCGATTTGCTCGCGGCCCACCGAGTTGACGTAATCAATGGCGGTCTCCAAGCCAATGACGCCGGCGATGTGCGGCGTGCCGGCCTCAAAGCGCATCGGCGGGGGAGCATACGTGGTGCCGGCAAAGCTCACCTTCTCGATCATGGAGCCGCCGCCTTGGTATGGCGGCATGGCGTGTAAAAGGGCCTGCTTGCCGTAGAGTACGCCGATGCCGGTGGGGCCGAAGAGCTTGTGCCCGGAAAAGGCGTAGAAGTCGCAGTCGAGTTCCTGCACGTCCACCGGCAAGTGGGGCACTCCTTGCGCCCCATCGACGACGACAACTGCGCCGTGCTGATGGGCCAAGGCGGCGATTTCCTGCACCGGCAGGATCGTGCCGAGGGCGTTGGAAGCGTGGGCGACGGCCACGATGCGGGTGCGCTCGGACAGCAGACGCTCGTACTCGTCGAAGCGGAACTCGCCTGTATCGCTGATGGGCACTACCCGCAGGCGCGCCCCCTTTTCCTCGCACAGCATTTGCCACGGTACGATGTTGGAATGGTGCTCTAGCTGGGAGACGATGATCTCGTCGTCCGGGCCGAGCTGCGGCCGGCCGTAGCTGTGGGCGACGAGATTGAGCGCCTCGGTGGTGCCGCGCACGAAGACGACTTCGTTGCTCTCGCCGGCGTTGATGAACTGGCCGACCCGGCCGCGCGCCCGCTCGTAGGCAAAGGTCGCCTGTTGGCTGAGGAAGTGGACGCCGCGGTGGATGTTGGCGTTTTCGCGGGCGTAGTAGCGCTGGAGCGCGTAGAGGACCGTCAGCGGCTTTTGGGTGGTTGCGCCGTTGTCGAAATAGACGAGATCTTTGCCGCGGATTTTCTCGTCGAGTACGGGGAAGTCGCAACGAATCTTGTCGATGTCAAAGGAAGCGGTCATCGGGCAACTCCGGCGGCGGCTTGGTCCAGCCGATGATTTACTAGCTGGTCGAGTTGGTTTTTGAGGACCGGGACGCGTACGCGGTCGAGGACTTCGCCGGCAAAGGCCCGCGTCAGCACCCGGACAGCTTCTTGGTGGCCGATGCCGCGGGAGCGCAGGTAAAAGAGCGCGTCTTCGTCGAGTTGGCCGATGGTGGCTCCGTGCGAACACTTGACGTCGTCGGCGTAGATTTCGAGCTGGGGCTTGGTGTTGATTTGGGCCGTTTCCGACAGCAGGAGGTTTTGGTTGGCCTGATAGGCGTCGGTTTTTTGCGCGGCTTGGTGAACGTGGATTTTGCCGCGGAAGACGCCGGTGGCTCGGCCGCCGAGGATGCCCTTGTAGAACTCGTGGCTCTGGCAGTGCGGCTGGGCGTGTTCGATGAGCGTGTGGTTATCGACGTGTTGCGCTCCGTCTTCGATGTAGAGGCCGTTGAGCGTGGAGTCGACGCCTTCGCCTTCTAGCGCGGTGTGGATGTGGTGACGGGTCAGGCGTCCGCCCAAGGTGATGGCGGTCGAGCGGAATTGGGCGGCGCGTTCCTCGCGGACGTGGGTCGCTGCGATGTGAAAGGCGGCGGCGGACTCGCGCTGGATTCGGTAGTGATCGAGCGCGGCATTGGGGCCGACGAAGAATTCGCTGACGCTGTTGGTCAGATACGGTTCCGAATCCAAGCCGACGTAGCTTTCTATTATCGTCGCTTGGGCGTTGGCTTCGGCGACTACGAGGACGCGCGGATGGGAGACGACGTTGGCGCGTTGGCCAGTGGAGACAAACAGCAAGTGAATGGGCTGCTCGACGACCGCACCCCGAGGCAGATAGACGACCGCACCGTCTTGCAAAAAGGCGGTATTGAGCGCGGTGAAGGCCGCGTCCTCGGTGGTGGCGGCTCGGCCCAAGAAGTCCGCGACTACGCCGTTTTCGCTCAAGCTCTCGACGCGCACCCCAGCGGGCAGGCCGTTGAGTTCGGGGGCGGCGGCAAAGTGGCCATCAACAAAGACCAGCCCTTCGAGCCCGTAGCGGTAGTCGTCGAAAGCGACCGGTGCGAGCGCGGACGCGGCTAGTTTGAATTTGATCCGAGTCAGCGGGCCGATGTTGGTAAAAGCCCATTCCTCGTCTTTGGTCGTGGGAAATCCAGCGGCGGCAAAGTGCTCAATGGCCTTTTGCCGCCGCGACAGCAACGCGCCCGTGTCGGCGAGGTCGTTAAAGCAGGACTGGTAATGGGCAACGCCGTTCATTGGACCGGCTCCTTGACCCAATCGTAGCCTTTTTCTTCTAGCGTCAGCGCGAGTTCTTTGCCGCCCGACTGGACGATGCGCCCCTCGTAGAGCACGTGGACGAAGTCCGGGACTATGTAGTTGAGCAGGCGCTGGTAGTGCGTGACGACGACGACAGCTTTGTCTGGGGCGTGGAGCTGATTGACGCCTTGGGCGACGATCCGCAGCGCGTCGATGTCGAGGCCCGAGTCGGTCTCGTCGAGGATCGATAGCTTGGGTTCCAACACGGCCATCTGCAAAATTTCGTGGCGCTTTTTCTCGCCGCCGGAAAAGCCTTCGTTGACCGACCGCTTGAGGAAGCTCTCGTCCATTTCCACTAAGGCCAGCTTTTCGCGGATCAGGCCGAGGAAGTCGATGGCGTCGAGTTCTTCTTCGCCGCGTTGTTTGCAGAGTTCGTTGTAGCTTTGGCGGAGGAAGTACGTGGAGTTGACGCCGGGGATTTCCACTGGATACTGAAAGGCGAGGAAGAGCCCGGCACACGCCCGTTCTTCCGGCGCGAGTTCGAGCAGGTCTTGGCCGCAGTACGTGGCCGACCCTTCGGTGATGTCGTAGCCCTCGCGCCCGGCTAAGACTTGGGCGAGGGTGCTTTTGCCCGAGCCGTTGGGACCCATAATGGCGTGGATTTCGCCGGGTTTTACTGCTAGACTAACGCCGCGCAGGATGGGAGTGTCTTCAACGGCGACGTGGAGATTTTCGATGTGGAGCATGGTGTGCTTTCGGTTGGGGTTGTAAGGGAGTTATGACAGCAGCTTGCGGTTGGTTTCAGGTTGCCAAGCTCGGATGAGGGCGGCCTCTAACTCGCGGGTTTCTCGCTCATTTTCGGTGAATGTTACCGAAAACGCTACTAGGTCGGCGAACAGGCTAAGTTGGCGGCAAAGTGCGGGATTAGCTTCGTTGGCGAGATGTTCGAGCAGGCGGCGGCGGACGCAGGTTTTGGACATACCGATGTAGAGTCTGTCGGGGGCATCGGCTGTGGGCAGCCACAGGGCATATAGGCCACAGCGGCCCTTGGGCAGCCTTTGTACCTCCTCCCGATTGAATGGGCGCAAGGTACGTTCTAGTTGATACTTTTTGGCGAACAAATTATTGGAACAGCTGACCCTGTTCATCTTCTTTCGTCCTTGAGAGGGCAGAAAGGATGTCTTGCCACGCGGAGACGAGCTTGTTGAAGACGGCCGCGTTTGGTGAATCGGCTTTGCGGTCATAGTGGTTGTAGAGAATGCGCGCTAGCCGCTCGACGGATTCGACGTTGCCGCCCATTGCCTGAGCGACATACGCCGCGCCTTCGATGCCGCCGCCATGCTCGTGGTTGAGGTGGTACGCCATGCGGAAGCAGCCTTCCCACGCGGTCATGCCGTCGAGGGTTGAGGGGCGACTGTCGCCAAACTCATCAAGAGGCAGCAGTCTTACACGTCCGCTTTCAGCGGTGAGCAGGCGGTCGAAGTCAGCTAGCTTGCCGATGGCGACGTTCTTGGCGCGGGACAAGGTCTCGGCGTCGCCGTAGGCACCCTCCGAATAGCCGTGCTGTTTGAGCCAATCGAGGCAGAAGCGGCTCTCGGAATCCAGATCGCCCTCTTGTTGCTCGTCGTAATCGGCAATGGCGCGGTTGATGGCCGCCAAGGCCTCGCGTACCGGCACCGGCTCGCCGCTTATGGTCTCCACGCGGCTGTAGCGGGAGTAAATCTGCATTCCCGGCCCGATGGCAGCTTGCGCTAAATCGGTTGGGGCAATGTGGCCTTCGCGGGTGAGTTGATTGAGGGCCGCGGGCAGTTCTCGATTGAGTGCGTCGATAAATTGGCGGCGCGTGGCAACGGGCGCATCCTTGGGGCGCGGACGGCAGACGAGGACGACGGAGGTGGCGAGGGCGTTTGTACCCATTGAATTTGGGCGATTGCCTAATTCGGTACGCGTCGGCCAAGTACCGACTATCTGAAAGCCTGTCGAGACGATGGCGCTCAACATGGTTTCCCAGCCGGTGGAGGCTCTGCCTGTACGCTCTTCCTCCTGTTGCTTGTAGGCGTAGAAAATGGACGATGGGAACTCAGCCGAGCAGCGTTCCCGTATCAACCGCAGCGTCTTGCTTAGCTGGTCCTCAAATTGTTGACTGTAATTTTCAAAACGGAATCGGTTGGCAACCATTTCCTCGTTCTTGGGGGTCAGTATGCCAGCAAACA
Organism: Candidatus Latescibacterota bacterium; assembly: GCA_965200315.1. GTDB lineage: Bacteria > Latescibacterota > UBA2968 > UBA8231 > UBA8231. The sequence goes on along the minus strand of OZ241362.1, from coordinate 3,897,474 downwards.
AGTCGGGGTAGGTGTCTCGGAGCAAGGGGCGCAGCCAGACATAGAAAAAGTCTGATGAATCAGCATAGTGTATGTTGTCGTAATAGGGTGGATCGGTGACGATGACCGGGCCGTTATGCGCGTGAATGGTGGTGGATGCGTCGGCCTGATGCGCCTCGCCACCGTTTACGTCGGAGGGCAGATGTTCGACAGCCTCAGCGACCCATTCAATCTGGCCCAGCCAGTTCTGTGTTGAAGTAGAGAAGATATTAGCTTCGGCGAAATCCCAAATCATCCCAATTCCTTGTCTTCCGAAAACCCCGGCGACAATATCACGGGAACTACCCCATCTAGCAAAGCTGCAACCACTTGCGGCAGTCCTGCCAACAGCAAGTCCAAGATACGTGCAAATCGCATCGGCATATTCCACAGACGCTCCGTGTTCCAGAATCAATCTACGAACTTCTGGCAGCAAATCGCTGAACGTGGTCAGCGCGGTTAGCTGACGTTCAGTGAAAAGTTTGTACCATTCCGTGAACCCGTAAATCTGTGCACGAATGCTCAATGCCCGCTCAGGCAGACTTCCGCTAGGCCGCCAAGCGGGGGTAGCTTCCTGAGCGGCTTGGATATGTTCGTCGGTAGGCGACAGGAACAGCCGCTTGCGGTTTCCCTCGGCGACAATCGCCGTCATTTGCTCGCCTATGTTACCTGCTCGTCCTTGCTCACGCACGTAGGGCAGTTTTACCGTGTTGCCGCAGCCGAGACAGGTCGCGCCGTTTCTGTTTACTGTGCCGCTTTCGGGGACACCGTCAGTGTGGTTCTGTACCACAAAAGAGATGCTGCTTTTTTCGCGGTCAATGACGGGTTTGATCCAGTGTTCGTTGCCTTTCTTTTTTGACAGTTGGAACGTGGCCATTAGCGGCATGGCGATGCCACACGCCGGATTCGGACAGGGAACGGTTCGCGCCCAAAGCCACGCAATTACGGTAGCGTCGCTACCATCGGGCAGTTTCACCTGCGGATAAAGATGGCCGATCCGCTCAAACGCCGCCTCGCGCAGCCAACGCCCGTAGTAGCGGATGTCGTCGGCTAGTCCCGCTGCGCCGCGCCAAGGGAGACGCTGTTGCTGCTTGCCCTTACCGACGGTCATTGCCATGGGGTCCGCATCGGGGTTGACGGGCGGGCGGCCCTTGAATTTGGGCGGCAATTCGAGAAGGGCCTTGTTGATGAGCACGGCGACCGGGTTAAGGTCAGAGGCGACCGCCCGCAGCCCAAGCCGTTGCGCTTCTAGGGGTATGGAGCCGCCGCCAGCGAAGGGGTCGTAGATTGGTCGGACATTGTCGTTGAGATAGCGCAGCACTTCCGCCGGATCGGTGGGCGCGGTTTCGCCGCGTGTACGCGCCACGGAGCGAGCAATTTCGTATCGCGCTTCCGCCCAGAGTTCCCTGCCTGCGGTTTTACTTTCGTCCGTGTTCTCCCATCGGACAAGTCGCCGAATGATGTCGTGGAGCCGCCCGCGCTCGGCGCGTTTCTCCGCATCAGTGGCGAACTCGGGGCAATCGGCCGGGTCGTCCACCATGCTGGCAAAAATAACGGCACGGCAAGCCGCCAACGGACGCCGCGCCCACCACAAGTGCAAAGTCGAAGGATGGCCGTGCCGAATGGACTTCTCGCGGGCCGACTCGGCGTTGATGGCGTCGAGCGGCAGGTCAATCTCGATGAGTTTGCGGCGGTAGTTCATGGCCTTTTTGTTTGAGCAAGGGGGCGAAGACGCGAAGAAAGCCTTTTATCCGCAGGCTTCTAACCGCTCGCAGAATTCGTCTATGCTGTTCGCTTGTATGGCGGCGGATAGCAACTGCTCGAGCTGCTGCAAATCGTCGATGGCGACTAAACGGTTGGCCGCGGTCTCTGCGGCGGCTGGCTGGAATCGAAGGACCAACACGTCGAGAATGTCTTTGACAGCCCGCTTTCTTTCGCCCTGTTCGATGCCCTGTTCGATGCCCTGTTGAGTGAGATATTGGGCAAAGGAAGATTCGCGGATGAGGTCCATGAGGTTCTCCTTGGAAATGATAGTTCTAATGGTCTGCGGTTCGTACGCCAGTCCGCCTAAAAGCGTCAGACCCGCGAGAAAGTCGGCTTTGTCGGACCGGCCCATCGGCAGTGCGTGGGCTGCTTGAACGCACTGCTGCAACCACGCCTCCGCCGTCAGCCCGGCCGGCGGCTGCATCAGCGGCGCAAACGGAAGCAGACCCCACGCCGACGCGGCGAAGACGCTTTGGCCTTCCAACTCAACGAGCCGAATCACTTGGTAGCGCACGGTCACTTGGTAGCTAGTGTGCTCCTGTATGTAGTGCCCCGGGTCGCGCCGACCAGCCTCGGGACGCAGGTAGATAACGTGGGCCCATACCGGCAGACCGTAGTGCTCAATAATCCGGCCGATGTAGCCGGCCATGCGGCGGGGCATAGGTGGGTTGGTGTGGTCGGTGGTCTGAAACTCGGTGTGGACTAAGACCTTCTCGCCGTGGCTGCGGACCAGAATGAGGCTGTCGGCGCGGCGGGCTTCGACCGTGGGCAGCTCGGTGTCGAGGACTTCGACGAATTCAACATCGTCTCGCTTGAGGCTGAAGCGGACGAAGTCAGCCGGGTAGGCTTGGATCAGACGCTTGGAAATGGTGTCAATATCGGCCATGACAGGTTGGGCCCTCTACAGCAGTCGGCGATTGCGGCGGAATGATCTTGCCAGATCTCATATCGTCCCATTGCGCCCCAACGAGTTTGTTCGCTCTTGGTGCGTTGAGCTGTGCCTAGGTGGTATGGTGGTGTGCAGCAACTGCTTGATCCCCCGTTTGAACGCTGACGCCCAACTGATGGCCGTTTTCGCACACGGCGCGGACCGTGCTTGCGGAAAAGCTATCGGTGTTGTCCGCCGCGATGGTGATGGTAACGGTCACTGTGCCGCCACCGTCGCGCAAGGTGCGGATAATTTCCTCGCGCAACAGGTTGAAGTCGTCCAGCGACACGTCGTCTGCGGCTATCTTGCTGGCGACGATGCGTGTGGGGCTATGCGGTGCTGACTCGTCTGCGGCTGCGGACGATTGCTCGGTAGGCATATCATCCGGCGGTAGCCCTTGCGCTGACTGCCTCTCTGGCGTTGCTCCTTCCTCCTTTACAAGTGCTGCCATCTCGGGATTGACCAAAAGCGTGGTGCTGCGCTCGCTCGCAGTAGATGCCGAGCCGTTTATCGGCTCGCGGAAGCGCATCCCCTTGTACTGATCGTCAGCGTAGGACTCGGCGTAGCCGAAAGCCCCGTCGGGCACACCTTGGTCGATACAATGTTGGAGGACCTTTCTGCTCCGCAGACGGTGCATGTACATATAGCGGGTCATTATATCCCACAAGATATCTATGCTAATGTGGTCTCGATGGTTGGGATTGTTCCATACGTACTGCTTCAACATGGTAGCTAGTGCCGAAGGGCTTATGTTCTCTACGAGAGCCTCGTCTCCAATGAACTTGTCGAAGGCATTGTTGATGATCTCACCATCTGTGGCGTCAATTTGAGAGACAACCAAGCGGTATTCAGCCTGCTGGGGGTCGTCTTGGACCGGGGCGATGGCCCAGCGATAGGCTCTGACTAAGGCAGATCGCACTTCTGTTTCTACCGTCGAGAGACTGCTCTGAGCCTGTTTAAGACGGTCGCCTGAGAGGTTTTCGATTCGGCGCTCACCGTTGACGATGGAATGCCACGCGAGGAACGTCTTAACCCTGTTGTTCAGATCGCGAACCTCGTCTTTTCTCGCCGCTAGAAAGAGCAAGGTATTCCGGCGAACTCGGGGGTTGTCACCGCAGTACTGTAGTATCTGCTGCACTTCTAGCTCGGCGTCGTCTTTCTCGCTGGCTCGACTCGGCAGGGACATATCAGGGAGCAAAAGTACGAGGCGTACTGCATCCGCGTCGGGTACATCCCCGGAGTTAGCTGGGCAGACAATAACGTCTGATCGTCGTCCGACTGCCTCTTGCAACTGCGCGACTATGTGATCGTTAATGGCTCTTCCGCTCAGGGCCGCGGCGCGATCGGTGGCGACCTTGTTGAGGTTTTCTTCAGCGTGAAAGTAGTACCGCCCCTCACTACTATAAAGGTAGTAGAGACCGCCGCTAATTTTGCTGAGAGCATCATTGTACACCGAGACGCCGTGTTTAGGCTGGACCACCCCGAGGCGGATCTGACGGTCATCAATGCCTTTGACGGCCCCGCTGCCAGAGCTGCCGAGGAAAATTGTGCGCGCTATGCGCCGGGCGGCCCCGCCGACCTCGCCGAATCGCTGGGATGTGCGGTCGATGTTGTCGGTCTTGGAGTTGTTGCTATCTATTTCTGACAGGACGGGGCCCCATTGGCTACCAAGCAGCCGGACAAACTCGTTGGCCAATGCCGTATCGCTCAAGGTCAGATTGGCTGGCATGATCAGCGGGGAAGGATCATTGTCCAAAAACAGACGGCTGACGCAGTTGGCCATCATCCGCAGGACCCCGCGCGTGCGCTGGAACTGGGTAATAGAAGACCAATCCAAATAGAGGCGGTCGAAAATCTCTGGGTGGATGGGGTAGCAGGCTCGCAGCCGCTCGAGGTAGTGCTGCTCGCCGACCTCGCGGGGGTACTCGTTTCTTGCCCTACTGTACATAGCGGCGAAGGCTTCACAGGTGCGATCCCTGGCGGCCTCGTCGATGTCATTCCCGAACAATCTGCGGCGCACCACCTCAAATGCTTCGTTAGTCTCAAGGGGTTCCCACACAGCCTCAATACGCCCCAACAGGTGCTCAAGCCGATTGAGGGCCGCCATACCGGCCTCGCTTCCCGCCTCGACATTGCTTTCGGGCAGGGTTACTACAAGAGCCGTGTTGCTGTTTCTACGGACTGCTTGGGTGAGGGCCTGAACGAAAGTTAAGATGCTATCCTGTGCGCTTCCGGCGTTGCGGATATATGCCACAAGCTCGTCGATGAGGATGACGCACGGCCCGACGTGTGCGAATAGCTGGTCGAGCTGAGCGCCGCCGGGCGCGGTCCCTTGCCGCGCTGCTTGGCCGACTAGGTCGTAGGCGTCTTGGCGACCGAGTTGGTACGCCATCACGCCCCACAGGGTATTAAGCGGATCGCCGTTTGGGGTTTTGGCTGCATCGGTGGGCGAAAGAAACGTGCCGTCGAGCACGGAGATGTGGGCCTGAACGCCAGTGCTTGGCTCCAGCCCGGCCTCTTCTATAATGTTGTGTATCTCGTTGTGGGTTTGCTCGGATTGGCTATTTCCGCTCGGATTGGTCAAGGCGTCGGTGCTATTCACTAGGTGATAGAGCGCGATGAGGCTGTGCGTCTTGCCGCCGCCAAAGCCCGTTTTGGTCTGGATAACCGGATCGCCCCCGTTGCCACTGAGCCGCTTCAACGTGTTCACTAGCAGAGTGCGGATGCCCGGAGTGATGTACGTATGATTGAAGAAGCTGACCGGATTGCAGTATTGAGTCGCGTCGGCGCGTCCGTCGTGGACCTGTTGAAGGTCAGCGGCAAACTCGGCCTCTTGGAAGTTGCCTAGGGCTACATCAGGGTTGGGACGGATGACCGTCCGCCAAGGGGCGAGACGGGATGACGGCGTTTTGGGTTGGCTCTTGGCAGGTGCTGGTGAGGGGGTATCGGGTTGGCTAGTAGGGCTGGCGAGTTGATCCCGAATCGCTTCCACGGCCTGCTTCTGCTCCGGCGCATTGATTTTGCCGAGCACATCGGCGATGTGAAACAGGTGGGTTCTAGCGAACTCTGTATCGATGTCCTGTGGGCTAGGATGAGCCGCTTTATCTCGTGCTTCCTTTATCAGCCATAGCGCACTTTGGACGCCCCTCTCGTCTCTGAACGGCTGTTGGAAGACCTCTTTCCATTTTCTATTGATCAGGTGGGGAAAGTCGCCAATATCTATTGAGGCTTCTGCATTGTGCCCATTCTTATTCAGATTCTGGCTGAACTGCTCGGCCTGTCGGTCGTTTAGGATGCGGCGTATCGCATCTTCGACCTGCTGGCCCCGAACTCTCTTTAGGGTGCGGATGATGAAGGGCCGCATGGCGTCGCGGTAGATGTCCAACGCCTTGTTGAGCGCGTCTCTATTGGGGCGGTCAATGGTCGTGTTCACGGGGTGTCTCCATTTCACAGCATTTATTCAAAATCAATGCCAAGCTAGGCCCTATTCTCTCGCACTCGGCTGAGTAGTTCATCGCCACTGTGGGATGTTACGATCCAGCCGCCCACATGCGTCAGGTTTTCACCCGACACGCCTGCGAGCAATGACGCCAAATCCTTGGCCACATCCTCGCCAAACCGCAGTGCTGCTTGATAGCACAAAGCCCGCTTACCTTCTTCACGGCCTTCTTCACGGCCTTCTTCACGGCCTTCTTCACGGTGCATTCGCAAGCGCGGCGTACCTTCAGGCCCAGCCGTGCCCAAACGCGCCGTTAGCGCCCGCGCCACCCTCAACAGTGCCGCTGTCGTCTCCGACGACCACCTCAACCGCTCGTTGAGTGCCCGGTGTATTTCTTTCGCCGTCCAACCCGCCAACGCCCGGCTCGCCGCGACCTCGCGATATTGCCTGCCTTCCAATACATAGATCGTCAGTCGAGGCTTGCCGGCCCGTCGGCTAGGCGTGTACGCCTCGGGGACTTCGACCCACACTTCGGGAAAGCCCCACAACGCGTACTGATGCAGCTTCCCCCGCCGAATGTCGGTCGTGTGATCGACTTCCAACACCACATCGGGCAAGGTGTGAAAGCCCAACTTCAACCCGTCCTTTGCGGGCAATCGCGCCGACTCGGGACGCAAGTAAAGGCATTGATCGGGACGCAGGACGACCCGGGGGACGCCTTCGGCATTTGCATCCCAGATGCTGACCGTGCCAAAGGGGACAAAGTGCGCCCCGCACTCGTCGGCAATTTGTTGAACTAGTTGCATCAGATAGGACGCGGGCAGTTCGTGGTCCCCGCTAACTCTGGGTTCCTCGGCCACGACGATGAGGGTTTCGGTGGGACCATACCAATACTCGTATCGGCCCTCGTACTCTTCCAGTTCGGATAGGGACATCTTGTAGGCGCGGCAGCCGGGAAACTCCAACCGCTCGCCATTGGGCAACATAATGGTGGGCACCCCTGCCTCTGCTAGATCGACTGATTCGGTGGTGTGCTCTTGGTACGGGATGGTGCTAGACATGGTTCAACCTCGTACTGTTTTGGTCAAGGGATATCTGCGACGAACTAGGTGAGTTCGTTCTGACTTATCTACCCAACGCTGCCTTCGAGGCTAATGCCGAGCAGCTTTTGCGCTTCGACGGCGAATTCCATCGGCAGCTCAGCGAGGACTTCCTTGCAGAAGCCGTTGACGATCATGGAGATGGCGTCTTCCGTGGAAATTCCGCGCTGGTTGCAGTAGAAAATTTGGTCCTCGCCGATCTTGGAGGTAGAAGCCTCGTGCTCGACGTGGGCGGTGGGATTGCGCACCTCGATGTAGGGAAAGGTATGCGCGCCGCATTGGTCGCCGATGAGCATGGAATCGCACTGGGTGAAGTTGCGGGCACCGGTCGCGTTTTTGAGCACTTGGACCTTGCCGCGATAGGTGTTTTGGCCGCGCTGGGCCGAAATGCCCTTGGAGACGATGGTGCTGCGGGTGTTTTTGCCGATGTGGTGCATCTTGGTACCGGTGTCGGCCTGCTGCCGCTTGGACGTGACGGCCACCGAGTAAAATTCGCCGATCGAGTCGTCGCCTTGGAGGATGCAGCTTGGGTACTTCCAGGTGATGGCCGAGCCGGTCTCGACTTGGGTCCACGAAATCTTGGAGCGGTCGCCGCGACAGGCACCGCGCTTGGTGACGAAGTTGTAGATCCCGCCTTTGCCGTTTTCATCGCCGGGGTACCAGTTCTGCACGGTGGAGTACTTGATCTGCGCATCGCCGAGGGCTACGAGCTCGACGACGGCCGCGTGGAGCTGGTTTTCGTCGCGCATGGGCGCCGTACAGCCCTCTAAATACGACACATACGCCCCTTCGTCGGCGATGACCAAGGTGCGCTCGAATTGGCCGGTGTTCGCCGCGTTGATGCGGAAGTACGTCGATAGCTCCATGGGGCAGCGCACGCCCGGAGGTACGTACACGAAGGAGCCGTCGGTAAAGACCGCGGAATTGAGGGTGGCGAAGAAATTGTCGGAATAGGGCACGACCGAGCCGAGGTACTTTTGCACGAGCGCGGGGTGATTGTGGATGGCTTCGGACATGGAGCAGAAGACGATGCCTAACTCGGCTAGCTTGTCCTTGAACGTGGTGGCCACCGAGACGCTGTCGAAGACGGCGTCCACGGCCACGCCGGAGAGCATTTTCTGCTCTTCAAGCGGGATACCGAGCTTCTGGTAGGTGGCCAAAATTTCAGGATCAACCTCGTCGAGGCTGTCGAGCTGTTTCTTCTTGGGGGCCGAGTAGTAAACGATGTCTTGGTAGTTGATGTTGGGATAGTGGACCATGGCCCAGCGCTGGCTCTCTTTGCGGCGCGTTGGATCATCCATGGCAAGCCAGCGGCGATAGGCTTTGAGCCGCCACTCGAGCATGAACTCAGGCTCGTCCTTTTTGGCGGAGATGAAGCGGATGATCTCTTCGTTGAGGCCGGGCGGGGCCGAGTCAGCCTCCACGTCGGTGACGAATCCCCACTCGTAGTCGCGGTTGGCAAATTGCTCTAGGGTTTGGGTGCTTTCGCTCATGGTGGCTCCTTGTATGTATGCGCAGTCTCAAGAACTTAGAAATCTGTACAAAAAAGTCAAGTTTCAGGGCGGGCTTCGACCGGCTCAGCCCAAGGGCGGCGCCCCTAAGCTTGTCGAAGGACGGCTAACCCATTTTTTTGCGCTGCGCTAAGTAGCGCGATAGGGCCACGTCAAAGGGAGTCGCCGTGTCGAGCAGGGCGTAGTCGATGCCGGCCTCGGCGCACCCGAGCCGATAGGTTTGGATCAGCTCGTCCATCAGCGCGCGGTATTCGTGCTGGATGTGCCAAGGCTGGGTGGTGAGGGTTTGGTCTGGGGCTTCGAGGGCGTAGAAGCGAGTCTGGTCGCGGAAGGCGAGGTCGCGCTCGCGGGGGTCGAGCAGGTGGAAGACGATCACTTCGTGCCGCAGGTGGCGGAAGTGGCGCAGCCCTTCGAGGACTTGGTCGGGCGCGTCGAGCAGGTCGGACAGCACGATGACGAGGCCGCGACGGCGGATGCGCTCGGCGAGGTCGTGGAAGGCCGGGGCCATGCTCGTCTCGCTGTGTGGCCTTGCTTGGTCAATGGTCTTGAGGAGCACTTGGAGGTGGCTTTGCACCGAGCGCGGCGGCACGTATGCTGAGGTCTGGTGATGGTAGAGCAACAAGCCGACCGCGTCGCGCTGCTTGAGCATGAGGTAAGACAGGGCGGCCGCCAAAGAGGCCGCGTAGCGAAACTTGCTCAGCGGCGCGCCGGCCGCAAAGTCCATGGAGCCGGACACGTCGAGCAGCAGATAGGCTTTGAGGTTGGTTTCCTCTTCGTACTGTTTGACGTACAGGCGGCCAGACTTGGCGTATGCCTTCCAATCGAGGTCGCGCAGAGGGTCACCCGGCAGGTAGGGGCGGTGCTCGGAGAATTCGACCGAGAAGCCGTGATACGGGCTGCGGTGCAGGCCGGTGATAAAGCCTTCGACCACGAGCCGCGCAATCAGGTCGAGGCGCGCGAGGCGCGAGATGGTTTCCGGGTGGAGATAGGAGACGGCTTCGCTCACGTCAGGACTCTGGCTCCACGTCGGCGAGCAGGCGTTGAATCAGGCCAACCGCGCTGATGTTTTGCGCTTCGGCGTGGAAGTTGACGACCATGCGGTGGCGCATCACCGGCAGCGCCACGGCGAGGATGTCCTCGATGGCGACCGAGTGCCGCCCGGCGAGGATGGCCCGCGCCTTGGCCGCTAAGACCAAGTACTGGGAGGCTCGCGGCCCGGCACCCCAACTGACCATTTCGCGGATGTAGTCCGGTGCTTGGGCGTCCCCGGGCCGGGAGGAGCGCACCAGCGAGACGGCGTAGCGGACGCAGTGATCGGCCACGGGCACCCGGCGCACGAGTTGTTGCAGCTCGACGATCTGCTCGGCATCGACGACTTGGCGGACAGTTGCTTGGGCGACGCTGGTGGTGGCGCGGACGATGTCCTCTTCCTCGCGGTCGCTGGGATAGTCGATCCATAGCTCGAAGATAAAGCGGTCGAGCTGGGCTTCGGGCAGGGGGTAGGTCCCTTCCTGCTCAATGGGGTTTTGGGTGGCGAGCACGAAGAATGGCTCGCTGAGCTGCATGGTCTCACCAGCCGCGGTGACCGCGTGTTCCTGCATGGCTTGGAGCAGGGCCGCTTGGGTCTTGGGCGGCGTGCGGTTGATTTCGTCGGCGAGGATGACGTTGGCAAACAGGGGCCCGCGGATGAAGCGAAATGCCTTGCGGCCGGTGTCGATGTCCTCTTCGAGTACCTCGGTGCCGGTGATGTCCGAGGGCATCAGATCCGGAGTGAATTGGATGCGGCCAAAGGAGAGGTCGAGCGTGCGGGCGAGGGTTTGGATGAGCGTAGTTTTGGCTAGGCCAGGTACACCTACGAGCAGGCAGTGGCCGCCGGCGAGCAAGGCTATGAGCAGCTCTTCGACAATCTGCTTCTGGCCGATAATTACTTGGCCGATCTCGCCGTAGATGCGGTCCCTGATTTGGCCGAGTTGGGCTACGGCCTCGACATCCGACATGTACTTCCTTTCAATGCAACGGGTAAGTGAATTGGCAGAAGATATGGGAGAAGGTGCTGCTTGGCCAGTTTGCAAGCCATTCGTGCCCGTTCTGCGGCCTCAATGTTCTCGGGCAATCACAGCCAGGTGGTACATCCTCGACTTGGCACCGATCAACGAGGTGGATACAAAAGCCATGCCCGGGGAGGCCACCGACTATACCATTGAGACGGAAGCCAATTTCGTCGATGTGATCATTGCGATTTTCGTGCCGGCTGTCACGTCGCGCACGGTGGCCAAGTAGCTGGTCGCAGCATAGCATATAGAGGCTGGGCCTTATGAGTAGGCCCAGCCTCTATATGTTCTTGTTCTAAAGGAGTCCAAAGGAACTCCGCAACAGAGCCTACCAATAGCTGCGCCTCGGAGTCGGCGATTTTCACCCCCGCCTCACGCAACAACAGCCCAGACCGTTTTGAGTGGTCTGGGCCTATAGCAATCCTCCGTCATTCATAAGATGCGAAGTATGGCTGGATGCGCGGGCGTCTCGTCCGCTGGTCTATGGCCGGGAACGCAGCGAAGACGGAGCCGCTGAACGTTCCATGCTTTCAACTCATTTAGGACGGCATGCCTACTCAGGTCTTGCGCTCCTTTTTCTTGGCCGCCGGGAAGAGCACGTTGTCCAAGATCAGCCGATTCCTCTTGCGGCCTTGAGAAGGTAATCACTCAGCTTGCTCAATAGACGTCTGTGCCGTTCAGGCGAAATAGACCCTATAGAGCCAAGTACGCGATGACGCGGTAACACAGCGAGAAAGCCTAGTCGAATCAGAGATTTTGAGCGCAGACCACTCGACTTGAAATCCGCGTCGGCAAGGGAAATGACTTCATCAAATTCCTCGACATACTGATGGAACTGAGTGCTTACACCGCAAACAAGCAGATCGCGATAGAATGGCATTTCCCGTAGAAAAATGGCAGGTCGGTCCTTTAGTTCTCCATCAGCCTGAGGTACTGGTGTAATAACGACGTCACCTTCCTTCATAGTCGGGATTCACCTCTTTGAGCAAATCCGATGAATACTCAGGCTCGTTTTCCCCATAGGCGTCTTTTAGTCTTTGACCGGATAAACGCGACCAAGCTGAATGCTCACTATCGGACTCCTGATTTGGTAGAATGGTGACGATCAGTTTTGCATTCGGTGCTAAGTCAAATGGTTCATCCAAGCAAATGCGCTTCCCATCAAAATGGGCGGGCACAGCTATCATGGGCATAGTCAATCCCTCCTATGAGAAAACGGCTTCATAGCAGTTCCCTTTCCTCGCTCAGGTCTTGCGCTCCTTTTTCTTGGCCGCCGGGAAGAGCACGTTGTTCAAAATGAGCCGGTAGCCGGGCGAGTTGGGATGCAGGGTGAGGTTGGTCGGCGGATCATAGACGTGGTGCCTGTGGTCTTCTGGGTCGTGACCGGCGTAGAAGGTAAAGGTGCCCTTGCCGACGCGGCCGTGGATGTACTTGACGCTGTCGGTGCCCTCTTCTTGGCCGAGGAGGATGACCGAGTCCTTGATCAGCGACCGGCGGAAGGCCGTGGTCTGGCCGAGGAAGCCATCGACGATGTTGGTGTGACACTGGGTGAGCATCGTCGGCACCGGGTCGTATTTGGCGGAAAACTCAAACAGCGTGAAATACTCGGCCTCAGCCGTGCGGACCCGGCGCATGTCGTCTGGCGTGGTGTCGATGTTTGAGAATTCGTACACGAGCGGGTTGGTTTCGAGCACGAAGTTCTCAAAGGCCACGGTGCGGCTGAAGTCGAGTTGGGCTTGGGCGTTGGGGTCGGCCGCGTCGCCGTCAAAAACCGCGTGGCATATATCCACGGAGAGCGCGGCGAGGGCGATGTCAAAGGTATCGGTGGCCGAGCACATGGCGAAGAGGAAGCCACCCGCTGCCATATATTCGTAGATCTTGACGACCACGGCCTTCTTTTGCGCGGAGACCTTGGCATAGCCGAGGCGGTGCGCCATCTGCTCGTACGCGGTCTGCTGTTCGCGGTACCAAGCCTGATTGCTGTAGGAGCCGTAGAACTTGCCGTACTGGCCGGTGAAGTCCTCGTGGTGCAGGTGCAGCCAATCGTAGTTGTCGAGCGCACCTTGGAGCACTTCGTCGTCCCAGATTTTTTCGTAGTCGATTTGGGCGTATTCCAGCGCAAGGGTCACCGCGTCGTCCCAAGGCTGTTTGTTCGGCGGCGTGTACACGGCGATCTTCGGCACCTTTTCCAAGCGCACGACTTCCATGTTGGACGCATCGATCTCCGCGTAGATCTGGGCGGCTTGGGCCTCGGAGATGTGCTCGGTGCTGATGCCGCGCAGGATGGCTTCGCTGGCGATGAGGGCGTGTGCTTCGACGAGGAATGCGCCGCCGCGGTAGTTGAGCAGCCACGCAACCGGAATGCCGCGTTCCAAGGTCCAAAAAGCGAGGCCGTAGGCCCGCAGGTGGTCGCGCTGAGAGGTGTCCATGGGCACGAGGATCTGCTCGGCGCGGGCCGGGAGGAGGGCGAGGGTGCCAAGGGCTAGGGCAATGAAAATGGGCATGAGATCAGCCGCTTTCGCGCAGGTGACGGAGCCGCTCAATGTGTAGGCGCGCCTCTGGGGCGCGGGCATCGTGTGGGTGCTGGAGGAGCGCGGTCTCGTAGGTTTTGAGGGCTTGCTCAATCGCGCCTTGGCGCTCGTAGATCGCGGCTAGGCCGAGGTGGGCGGCGACGATGTGCTCGCCTTGGGGGAAGCGGGCGATTTGGCGCTGATATAGGGCGCCGGCCTCGTCGAGACGATCTTGTTGAGCGCACAATTCGGCGCGGAGGAGCAAGCTCCACTCGGCAAGGCCCGGGTCGGCACCGTCTTCGAGGGTAGCCCAGTGCGCGTCGGCCGCTGCGCTCTGTCCTTGCCGCTCTAAGAGCTGAGCGCGGCTGAGATCGGCGAGGCCATCGGCCGCGGCGTACTCTTCGCAGATGGCGAGTAGGGCGAGGACATCGTTGGCAAAGTCATGGCCCGCGTCGTCGGCTGTGGCCAGCGTGGCCAAGGCGACTATAGCTGCGGCAAAGTCGCCGCGGAAGTAAAGCAGTTCGGCGCGGTGATAGCGAGCCGCGTATACAGCCGGACCGCCGCGCTGTTCCAAGTGGGCCCACAAGCTATCGGCGCGGTCTAGGTCGCCGAGGCGCAGGCTGCACTCGGCGAACAGCAGTTGGGCCGGCTCGGTCCACGGCCCGTGCTGCGGGGCTTTGATCACCGCTTGCAGGGCGGTGCAAGCGCCTCGGGCATCGTGCTCTAGCAATAGGTGCGCTTGCTCGACTGCTCGCTTGCTCGACTGCTCGACTGAGCTTGCCGAAGTCTGAGCTGGCAGGTCGGCGGCTGCGGCAGCCGTGCTCCACAGGCCGAGGGCGCAGATGAGGGCGGGTATTTTCATGGGGCTTCGTGCGCTTGTAGGTCTTGGTAGATTTGGTCGTAGTAGTGCCGGAGCAAGGCGCGGTACTCTTCGGGATAAGGACCAGCGAGCGCTTGGCGCAGGGCCTCGCGCCACAGGTCGGGCGTCTGCCCGCGACCGGTGGGTAGGGCGGTTGGGCCGGCGTAGGGCTGGTCGGTAGCCGCGATGCTGCGCCGCTTTTCGTCAAAGCCGCGGCTGTGGATGGAGCGGCTGGCGTCGAGCATGCGCTGATAGATGCGCTCTTGATTTTGCCGCGTGCGCCGGGTGAGCCGACCGCGCTGTAAGTCGGCGAGCACGTCCCGCACCTCGTCCTCGATGGCCTGCACTCGCTGTTGCGCTCCTCGGTGCCCGCGCAGCGAGCGGGCGATCTCGTCGAGCGTTTGCATGAGGCCCTGCTGTTGGGAGCTGAGGCGCGCGATTTGCCCTTGGAGCGCAGGGCTTGGCGTTTGGCCCATGACCTGCTCGGAGGCTTGGTTTAGTTGGTTTTGCTGCTCGGAGAGGCCGAGTAGCTGCTGCATGGCCTCGGCAAAGGCCGAAGGGGTCTGCGCCTTGGCGAGGTTGTCGAGGCTCTCGCGCAAGAGGAGCACGGTCTCATTGAGATAGCGCATGGCCTTGCGCTGGAAATGGTGCGCCCCTTGCACGTCGCGCTGGCCGAGGCGCTGGGCTGCGTGTTGCATATCGCGCAGGGCGTAGCCGACGGTTGCGCTCAAATCGGGGGCGAGGGCTAGGGTGCGCCGGCCCACGGTGGCGATGCGCTCCACGACCTGACTGGTGCCTTGCATAAGCGCGAATTGGTCTTGGGCTCGGGTGTCGGCGAATAGGCTCTCTTGGCGTTGAGATAGTTGGATGAGATCGCGCATGGCGCGGCGCAGTTCGCGGCTGAGTTGGTCTTTTTCTTCAGAGAGGTATTCGTCTTGCAGTTGCTGCAAGCCCTCGGCTAGCGAGTCGAGATCGGCGGCTAGGGCCTGTCCGCTCTGCTGGGCCGCACTTGGGGATTTGGCCCGAATCTGGTTCACCATCTGACGCATCCGCTCGGCGAGTGCCTTGCGCTCTATGTCCTCGGCGCGGTGGGCTAGCTGTTCGGAGAGCGCGGGGTTTTGCTCGGCTGTGGATTCGCTCAGGTCTTGGAGCTGCTCGGCGAGCCGCTCGGTATCGCGCTGCAAACTGCCTTCCTGTAGTTGCTGGCGCAGGCCGCTCTGGCCGTCCGCAAGCTCGCGGTTTATCTGGCTCTGGCGTCGGGCTAGCTCTGCGGCTTGCTCGACGATGGCGCGAAGCTGCTGCTCGGTCCGCACCTGTTCAAGCAGGGCAATGGTGCGGTCGAGCCGTTGCTGGAAGGCTTGCTGGTCTTCGTTAAAGCGCTTGAGGGCGTCGGCGAGGGCTTGGGGGTCTGGGTTGCTGGCGGCTTTTTGCAGGTCGGCGAGGGCCTGCTGCATTTCGGGGGTGGCGATGTCGCCCATGAGCTCGCGGATGTGGTTGAGCTTGTCGAGCAGCTCTTCGGCACCCGTGTCCTCGGCCTGCATGGAATCGATGGATTTTTCCAACTCAGCCGCCAACTCCTCTACGGCGCGGGCGCGCTCGGCTTCGGCCGCGAGCGTCGCTTCGAGTTCCTTTTTTTGCTCCCAACTCAGCTCCTCGCTTTTGAGCAACTCGCGGCGCACCCGTTCTATGTACTCCTGATGAGCCTGTCCTTCGGCCGCTAGCTCTTCCAAGGAGGATAGTTGTTCCTCTTGGGCTTGGTCGGCCTCTGAGTAGAGTTCGTGCAGGGAGGGGAAGCGCAATACGTACTGGCGGCTCTGACCCTTTTGCGGACCGGCTACTTGATTGTTGTCGAGGGCCTCTAGGTGGTAGTAGATGCGGTCTTCGGGCAAGAGGCTTCGACCTGAGCTCAGCTGAAGGTTGGTGGCCGAGAGGTCCCAGATGTGGCTGACGAGCACCTCGCGCTGAGGGTTGATGGGTAAAGCTCGGTGCTGTTCGGGGCCGCTGTTGACTCGATAGACTAAGGCTATTTCCTCGACGGAAAAGTCATCGCTGGCCTCGGCCTTGAGCAGCACCTTGAGGGATTCGGGCAGGTCGCTGTCGCGGCCGGGATCGACGATGGTGACCACTGGCTTTTGGTCTTCGCGCACTTGGATGGCGTAGCGGATGGGGTCGCGGTTTGTCGCGCCCTTGCGATCGACGAGGGCGATGTGGTACGCGCCCGGGCGCTCGATTTGGAAGGCGACGCGGGCACTCGCTCCGTCGAGTTGGGCGGAGGTCGCTAGGGTGTCGTCGAGGACCAAGGTGGCCTTGGACAGGGGTTTGTTGGCCGCGATTTCGAGGGCGACGTGGGTGCCGGGCAAGCCCTCTATGTCGCCGCCTTCCAAATCGATGCGGGCGGGTAGTTGGCTATACGCCGGATACTGGTAGTGCAAGCGCAAGTGCTTGACGGCCGGAGGGTCGATGACGAGTACCTCGTACTCGGGCGAGCGGTCGTCGCCAGCCGCGATGGCGTAGCGGAAGGAGCGCTGGACTTGGGGGAAGGTATAAGCGACTGAGTCGGCGCGATCGATTACGAGTTCTTCGCTCTGGTAGGGTGCTTCTGCGCTCGCACGGCGCACGATGCGGGCGCGGCGCGGCTTGTCGCCGGCAAAATGCACTTGCAGGGTGGCGTCGTCGCCCTTGATGACTTCGAGGTCGCCGGGCTGGACGGTGATCAGGGTACGCGGCGGCCGCTCGTACGCGGTGAGGGGATGGGCGCAGCGATAGACCGCTTGGGTGAGGTCGTCGCCCAACAGCGCACCGCAGAGGAGCGCGACGGCTGCTGAGCCGCCAAGCAGGCGCAGGTAGGCATAGAGCGGCCGACGGTCGAGGATTTGGGAAGGGTTGGTAGCGCGCAAGAGCGCGGCGGCCCGCTCGCTTGCAGCCGCAAGCAACGCCGGCGAGTGCTGAGCTGAGTCTGCATCGGATAGCTCCAAGGCACTAATTAGCTGCTGTTGGAGCGGGGTACAGCGCCTTTCGACGAAGAGGGCGAAGCGGTGCTGCGAGAGGAGAACGGGCAAGTGCCGCCTGAGAGCAAATGCCAGCACCCCACAAGTTCCTCCGAATGCAGTAAGGCCGAGGCCCGTGCGCCAAGGCGGCGAGAAAAAAAACAGGGCTTCAAGCAGGACCCACAGCAAGCCGAGGCTCAGACCGGCAGCTAGGCACAGGGCTACTCCAGAACCGAGGGCGAAGGCGAGGGCGCGGCGGCGCAGGACAGTTAGCGGCGCGAGTATGGATTGGAGGGGTGGAGTGGTCATCTGCGTTAGTTGAAATTAAAATACGGCGGCAACCGCCGCCAGCAGTGCCGCCCTACCAAATCATAACCGCGTTGCCGCTCTCGCCGGCCAAGTGGTCGATGGCGTACCAGAGGCCGGCGGTGACGAATTGGCCGAGGATCAGACCGAGAAAGAAGGGCTTGGTCTTTAGATAGAGCCGGGGCCCGCCGTATTTCATCACTACGGTCTTGAGCAACCAAGCCAAAAAGACGCTGAAGAACATGGTGCCGAAAACAGCGCTGATGGGAAAGCCCAAGGGATGGAAAGGCCACCATAAAAATCGCTGCCGCGCCAGCATGAGTAACCCCATAAACCCGGCACCAATTCCCGTGTAGCCCCAGTTGGCCCAATTGGGACCCGTGGGAGCGGCAATGCGGGCGGCCGCATTGTCAAAGGGATAGCGGGCGGCTCCGCCAAAAAAGAACTGGTCGGTATTGATGCCGCCGTAGCGGTAGGCCAAGTCGATGATAGCCCAGATCGACGCCCCCAGGGTCGCGACAATAGCCACTAGCATGGCCCAAAAGACCAGCCGACGGCCTTTGGAGATGGTCTCTTCGACCAGCCTGAGGCCGTTGGCGCAAGAGGCCATGACAAAGGTGAGAATGTCCGAGGCCCAGACATAGGTGAAGGCCAAGGCGACGGTGCCAGTGGGGCCTAAGGCGCGGGTGCCAAAACCGGCCGCGACGAAATCCGAGGCGATCATGGGCGCGAAGATAAAGGCGAGCCCCCCTTCGGCGACCACCCGGGTGATGCCGATGAATAGTAAGAAAACCAAGAGCAGGTAGATCGGCGTGATCCAGGCCGGTAGCCCCGATTTCCACAGCCAGACGCCCATGAATGCAAGGCTGCCCAACAACAGGAAGAAGGCGGTCCGGTAGGAGAGAATCTCATCTCCGTCGTCGACTTTGGGGTTGAGGCCCAAGGCTTTGCCGACGACGGCCTTCAAGTGCCCCCGGGCAGTCCACAGACCAAAGAGCACCAGCACTAGAATGGCACCAAAGCCTTGATGCACGACAATGGAGCCGGTATAGGCGCTGTACACGCCGAGGACAGGGTCTATGGTCTGGAAGCCCAAGACGTTGAAAAGGCCCTGCTGCACGGTATTGAGCAGATAGAAGAAACACAGGCCAAAGGCGATATCGGGGTTGACGAAATAGGAGAATCCGATCATTTGGAAACTAATGCGCAACGGAATGTGGATGGTGTCGCGGAAAAGGGATACCGAGGCGTCGAGACTGATTGTGGGTACAAAGGGGAAATAGTGGTTGAGACCGTTGAGGCTTTGCAGGATGGCCGGCAGGGCAAAGCCGACCCACATGAGTGGATTGCGGAAGAAGGGCTTGAGCAGCGAGCGGCTGTCTTCATCCCCTTGGAGCATGGACAGCGGCACCTGCACCAAAGGGAAAATCAGGCGCTCGCGCTCAACCCATTGACGGCGCAGAATGACCATGGAGGTGATCATGGCCAGATAGAGCGCCAAAATAAAGGGCAACCAGTAGGCCAGCGGCCGGAGCCACAAATTCCAAGGTATAGCTTGGCCTTGGGGAGCCCCTTCGTAGAAGTGTTGGATGCGGGTGAAATCGTGGTGCGGAATTATCCAGTCCGGCACATAAGGCAGGACTAGTTCGTTCCAGTTGTTCTCGGGGGTGGCATAGTAGATCAGGCTGGTGATATCGGGTAGCAAGAAGGCGGTCAGACCCCATTCGGGGATGGCAGTGGCGACGATCCACATGATGTAGATCAGGGCCAGTTCGGCTCGATTGAACATCCACGAGCGGCGAGCCAAGCCCAACAGGGTGTTGACGACAAAGACGAGCAGGAAGAAGAGGATAATGGCGGCCGGCGTATTGAAGTACGAGGCGATCCGGGAGCCGTGGAGCACCATGTTGCAATACGGAACGCCGGCACCAATAGCCCCAGCACCGGCTGCGCCGACGAGGAGGGCACGGAGGCCGGGCCGCTGTGCCGTTGGTGAAATCGCGCTCAAGGGATGGGGTGAAGGTCGGGGGATGGCTTCATGAAGACATCTATAATGAATGGGAGTGGTGCTATCAGTACGCCACCCCGATCAAATGCGTCTCACTCGTATGGGACGCAGAAGCTGCATCTACGTCGGCGTCTATCTTGCAGAGATACGTCCCCGGCGGCACGAGTTGCCCGTCGTTGCCACGTCCGTCCCAAGTGAATACCTGCTCACCAAAGCTCTGCCGATGCCCGCTCCACACGGGATGTCCAGCCAAGTCGAAGATGCGCACCTCGATGGTGCGCTCGGCATTGAGATTGCCGAGTGCAAAGCGTATGTGGGCTTGATCGTTGGTGCCGTCTCCATTTGGGGTAAAAGGATTCGGCACAATGGCGACGCCCTGTACGACGCGGTTGGACAAGGGCACGGAGATGCTCAGGGCGGTGCCGGGTGTCAGGGGCGTGGCGTCGCCTGGATCGACTTGCTGGTAGATAGCGGGAAAAGCCGAATCGCGGATTGCGGCATCTATTGTGGTGCCGTTGAGCAGCACCGAGGCGTGAAAGCGCACCCTTACCAGTTCGCCGGCTGCGGCGATGGAGCCCCGCTGGCTCCGGGGCAGGGCGTTGTACGCGGCTTGGGTCAATGGGTTCCCCTGTTGGTCAAAAGGGAATTCCCCGCCTTTACCTATCAACCGACGAAAGTAGCGAATCTCGCCTTGGAGCGAATCGGCCAAGCTCCGGTATGCGAACTCCTCTACGGTTTCGGTAATGGGGTTGCCATCCGCGTCGTGGCCGCGCAGGGCGAAGTAGAGGAGGTCGCCCTGCGCCTCGGGCGGCAGACCGAGATAGGTTAGCTCGTTGAGTATGCGGCCATCGCCATCTACGGGCACCTGCTCGCCCTCCTCTGTTACGACCCGATAATAGGTGCGGGTGTCGTCGCCGGCGGCCTGCAAGGCCACCTTTTCGGGGAGGAGCAACCGCAGGCCGGAGCCGGTGTCCGCCGGGAAGACCTTCAGGGAATCGCCCGTGGCCGCATTGATCAGCACGTCTGCGTCAGAGGCGGAAAAGAGATGGCGGGGTTGGCCTCGAGCAAAATCCTCCTCCCGGCCGAGTGCTACGTCGACGATGGAAAGCGTCTCTATCGGCGCGGCGTCCAGCCAAATCTCGTCAAAGCGCCGGCTGGGCGGTCCTTCGGGCTGGTGCTCCACAAAGGTGGGTTTGAGGTAAAGCGCGAACTCGCCCATTGCCCGCGGCTCGACTGTATTGGGCCAAATTTCGGCGACAGTCCGCTGGGCTATTGGAGGCAGGAATTCCACGGCAATGGAGCGCAGGCTCGCCGCCACCTCGGGCGAGGTGGAGAGCAGCCGCGCTTGGAGTTGCAAGAAGCGGCGCGGGCTGGGGGAGGTCACAAGCTGGCCCGGGCGCGTATAGCGCTGGCTCCAACTGCTCCAGCCGCCGCCGGGCTGTAGTCGATTCACGACCGGCCCCTTAAAACTAGTCGGCAGGTTGTTGTAGTCGGTTTCAGTTTTGGGATCGCCGCCGTTGCCGAAGTACTCGACGGTTTCCACGAGGCGGTCGCCGGTGCGCGTTCGGATTTGTACATCGACTAGGGCTGAATCCGGCAGATCGGCCTCCCACTCAATGCGGCCGAGAATGATTGAGCCGGGCAGCTCAATCATCGGCGAGGTGAGCGTGACCTCAGAGGGATAGCCCGCGCCGAATAGCTGCACCTCGCGGATGCGGTCGCCGGCGTTGTATCCGCCAGCGCGACCCGCTTGGCTGGTGTATATCTGGCTGGTGAGATAGCGCACTTGCTCTAGCTGTTCAAACTCGCTCTCCACGGTGCCGCCGTTTTGGCGGTGCATCTCGCTCCACTTTAGGCTGCCGTTGGAATCCCGGGTGCCGTCGGAGATGCGGACGACCATTTCATCGACTCCGCTGATGCTGCCGACCATGCGGAAGTAATTGAGCCAGAAGCGCGCCCCAAGGTCGAGGATCATAATACCGCGGTCTTCAAAGCGAGGGTCGGGCGACCAGACGAATTGGAGGAAGTTACTCTCGTAGCGGCCGTCGAACCCGGGCAGGCCGCCGAAGGTGCCGGTCAGCTCGACGCTACCGCCGCCATTGATAATGTCGAGGGCGATGTTGTCGCCTTGGCTCCACACTTCTACAGCCGCTAGGCGGGGCCGCTCGCGGCGGTAGTGAACGAGGCGACCGCGGCGCTCGGGAGCGACGTCCTCGTATATGCTGCGGGCGACCTTGGTCTCGGTCCCGGCCGCGTTGACTATGTAGTAGTCAATGCCGCCCTGTTCGTTGAGCGGCAGGGCCGCAAACTCGGCTTCCGGCACGACCGCGAACTTGTCTAGCTTGCTGTCTGTGACTGCGATGCGGAGGATGTGGAGTTGCTGGTAAATACCCGCGTCGTCCGGGTCGAGGTTGAACTCCACCGCGGTTTCGTTTTCGACGGGAGCAATAGTGCGGTCTATGAGCGACAAAGCCGCATTCCGCGCATCCGAAGGCGTTCCGAGCAAGCGCACTTGGCGGAAAGGCTCGCCTTCGCTGGGATCTAGGAAGCGCAGCACCACCTTGGCGACGGGGACCAGCCGGCCGAGGTCGATATCAACAGTCCAATTTTCGAGCGAGTGGTTGTGGTATTCGACGCGGCGATCGCCCGGGGCGGCGTCATAGGTGGCCTCATCTACCCGCTGCTCTAGGCCATCGTCGCCTTTGACAACATAGTAGATAGGCCCTTTAGCGGCCGGCGCGAGATCGTCGTACTCGGCGCGGGAGACCAAGGTGCTGGGTTCCCAATAGGTCGTGGGATCAGCGTCGAGAATGGCGGCGGCGGTTTCGACGCTGGTGCCAGCGTGGCGGATGCCACCGTGATAGTAGTACCAGATGATCGGATCGCCGACCTCAATGTTCTTTTTTGTGTTGGCCTTTAGATAGACGATCGGCACTCCGGCCACCGTGGCTGGCGCCGTGCGGATGTTGAGTGGTACGGGGCGGTCGGCGCGGTTTAATTCCTTGACTATCTTGTCGTATGCCTTCTGGTCGCCGATCAGGGTCTGGAAGTGCTCGATGTCTAGGATGGCATTGGTCGCTTGGTCGATGCGGCGCGGAGTGAGGGCGTGGGTTTGGAGGTCGATGTGTACGGCGTGTTTGGGCTGCGTCCAGTGTTCCCATTGCGCGGCGCGATTTATGGTCACGCCATCGGCGGTTAGCTCAAACCCCTCTTGTGCTCCCGCATGGCTCAAGAAAAGGAGCAACGGCAGGCCCCAGCTTAGGGGTATGCGTTGGATGGTCATTTGAATTTGCTCCAAGGTTTTACTCGCGCTGTATTAGGCTAGCCAACAGCGAATCGGGCAGGGCAACGGCGAGTTGCTCGGCGGATATGTCGATTTCGTCGCGGTATTTTTTTCGCAGCAACGCAATCCATTGGTCAAAGCGCACTTGTTCAGCTTGCTGCACGAGGGCCGCCCGCGCCCGTTGCTCGGACTGCTGTGGCGACTCTGGGTGAGCGGGCTCAATGCGGATCACCACGAATAAGGCAAATCCCTCGCGAGTTCGCACTGGGCCGTTTAGGACGCCGATCTCGGCCTGTTGCAAGGCAGGCCAGAGTTGGGGGTACGGGACGCTGTTGTAGCGGTGCATGCAGACGAGGCCATCGGCGCGGCGCGGCCGCAGCGGGAAGCCGCGAGCCTTGGCTAGGGCGGCCAAATCCTCTTGGCCGGTCAAGGTGTCTTTGAGCTGGCGGGCCTCTTGTAGGCTGGGCGCGATCAACTCGTCAAAACAGATGGACTCCGGGATGGTGAATTGCTCGGGATGCGCTGTGATATAGCGCTCTACATCGGCTGTGGCTACAGTGACAGAGTCGCTTACTTGGCGTTGATACGCGGCTTTGAGCAGCAACTCTTCGGCGGCTTGGGCTAAATGTGCTGCGGCCTCTAACTCTTGGTGATAGCCCGCCTTTTCGGCCGCGTCGGCTAAAACGAGCTCTGGCAGGATGGTGCGGCGCGCAAAGGCCGCAATGGTCGCGCTGTCTTGCAGCGCCTCTGGGCGCGTTACCCGATGCCTCTTAATAACTTCTAGATATTCTTCGGTGGAGACTTGTCCTCTGGCGTATGAGAACAGGGGTGCATTGGCGCGCGATGGCAGGGCGGCTAGGCCCTGTGGGGTCAAATGCCAGCCCAATTCATAGGCGAGGAGCTCGACCTGCTTTTTTTCCACCTCCCGCCTCTTGGCTTTGGCTAGCTCGCGGGCGAGCAAGTCTCGCTGGCTATCGACCTCTACTTGGCGATCCTCTATAAAGCGCACCAAGTGAAATCGCCGGCCCAAGGGCAACGGCTCGGATACGACGCCGGTCGGTTGGTGATCGAATACGACTTCTGGCACCCCAAGGTGGCTGGCCATGGAGCGATTGATAAAACCGATCCGACCGCGCTGAGCGGCCGCACGCGGGTCGAGCGTGTGCTGGGCAGACAGTTCTTCAAAGGAAGCACCGGCTGCGAGTTGACGCTGGATCGCTTGTGCTTCGGCCTTGGTCTGGACCAGAATGGCCGTCAGGAGACGCTCGCGCCCGAGATCGTGTTCGGCGAAAAAGCGGTCAATGTCCGCGTCTGTAACTTGCGCTTGGGGATGCAGGTCGCGCTTGCGGTACAGGTTCGCCAGATAGGTGCGCCGCTGAAGTAGCTGCTCGACCCACACGGCTGGTTCGCGGTCTAGCCCCATTTCGTGCGCTTGACGCAGCATGAGCTGACGGTCAATCAAGGTTTGCAAATAGTCCTGCCGCGCGGCTGGTCCCTGTTGGGCCGGACGCAGCCCCGGCAGCACGTTTAATGCAAATTGGCGCAACTCAGCGCCCGTGATGGGCACATCGCCGACTAGGGCTACTGGCGGCTCGTTTTGCTGGCTGCACGCGACCGACAGGGCCAGCACCGCCCACGCCGAGGCGCATCTGCGCCGCAAAAAATTTCTGCTTAGAATGTTCATAATTACTTTGCATTATACAAAGAAACATTTGTTTAAGGAAATGCCGTCATGCGCTTTAGCATCCGGTTTTCAGCTTCACACACCATTTGTATAGCAGCGTTGGCCTTGGCGTGTTACGCCAACACCTTGGGCAACGGCTTTGTGTTCGACGACTCCGCGTACCTCGCTAGCGACGCAGTGCGGAAGTTGGCGATCAGCGACATCTTTTGTTCCAATTGGATGGGGTTGGAGCTATACCGGCCGCTCACCTTGCTCTCGCTCGGCCTCGATTTCCAGCTCTTCGGAGAAGCCCCGTGGGGCTATCATTTGACCAACGTCCTGTTGCACGCGGTCAATAGCCTGCTCCTGTACGCCTTGGCCCGAGACCTGCTCGGCGAAGATCGCGCTGCGCTGTGGGCTGCTTTGTTGTACGCGAGTCATCCCCTCCAGACCGAAGTGGTGGCTTGGGTCTCGGCGCGGGGCGACTTGCTGGCTAGCCTATTGTCGCTGAGTGCGTTGCTAGCGCATCGGCGGCGGCGCGTACTAGCCTATTTGCTGTACGCAGGGGCGTGCTTGGCGAAGGAGACGGCGATGGTTTTGCCGGTCGCGCTGTTCTTGGCCGACTCACGGGAAGGGGTAGTGGCTTGGTGTAAACGACACTGGGGGTATGCTTTGGCTCTGCTCGGCGTCTTGGCGTTGCGTTGGCTGGCATTGGCCGACGCCCCGGCCGGGCCGGTCTCTACCAATTTTTTGGCCGACCTTGGTCTGTGGCAGCGGCTCGGCACGGCAGTGGCCATTCTGCCGCGCTATTTGCTGCTGATCGCCGCGCCGCTGCATTTGTCGGCTGATTACTCCTATGCGTCGATTCTCCCAGTGATGTCGCCTTGGGATTGGTGGTTTATCGCTGGCTTGGTATGTATGGCCGCGTTGGTCGCGCTGCCTTGGGTGGGGCGCTCGCGTTTTCTCACCTTTGCCATCGCGTTCTTTGGCGCGTGCCTGCTGCCGGTGGCCAATTTGCTTTTTCTCGCGCCCAGCGGCATGGCCGAGCGCTATCTGCACTTGGCCATGATTCCGGTGGCCTTGACTTGGGGGTGGGCTGGGCAGTGCTATCTGCGGAGAAGTCCGGGACAGCGACGCCTGATTTGGGCGGTCGTGCTGGTCGCGGTTGTGCTGTGTGGTGCGCGTACCATCGTCCGCAACCGAGATTGGCACAGCGACGCCCGCTTGTTTGCCGCGGTTTTGACTCATTATCCAGACAACGCCCGCGCCCACGACAATCTCGCGTTTGCGTACTATCAGCAGAAGCAATACGCCCGCGCTTTCCGCCACTATCAGCGGGCCGTGGCCATCCAGCCGACTCGGCTGCGAGCACATTTCAATCTCGGCATCCTGCACAGTGCGGCGCGGCGCTACGAGGAGGCTATCGCGTCCTTCAAAACCTCACTGGCCCTGAATCCCACCCACGTTGAAACGCACTTCAACCTCGGCCTAACCTATCAGAAAACTGGGTGCTACGAGGAGGCTATAGGACACTATGGTAAGGTACTGAATTTGGTGCCGAACCATCTGAGAGCTTACTACAACTTAGGCCGTGCCTACGAGCGCGTCGGCCGCACAGAAGACGCCATCCGGCAATACACAGCGCTCGTGGCGTTGAATCCCGAAGCGACCAAGGCGTATTACCGCTTGGGCGAGCTATACCGCCGCCAGCAACGCCGCGAGGAAATGGCGGCTGCTTGGACGACCTTGCTGCGTCTCGACCCAGCGCACCGCGAGGCCGAGCGCATTCGTCAGATGCTGGGACAGCGGTAGGAATCGCGGCCCCCAACGGCGCAAGGATATTGACTTTCAATGTTGTTGGAAGTATCTTGAGCCTTGCTATGCCCAAGAGCTCGTTTTCTTATGCCCTCTTTCACAAGGAGATAGAGATGCGCCAAATGTTAGTAAGTGCCTTACTCGCCGCGGTGGTTGCGCTACCGGCTCTGGCTCACTTTCCGCCTGGCGAACTCCTGTTCGCCGTGCAGTTCCCAGATGAAAACATACCGGTCATTGACGGTAATCACGCCGATTGGGCTGCTGTGCCTCAGATTCCCTACGAAGTCGGCAACGACAAGTACTCGGATTCGGTGTACAGCAAGGCGCGCGGTGAGATCGACGTAAGCGACCTGAGCGTACGGCAGATTGTCGGCTGGAACGACAACACCAACTTGCTCTATTTCATGGCCGAAGTGTTCGATAACGTCCACACCCGCGACGCTGAAGAGCCGAATGCTTGGTGGTCCGACGACGCTTGGGAAGTCTATGTGTCGCCGACCCACCCCGAGGTTGAGGGCGGCGGTGGCTATGCCCCCGGCCAAGAAGGCGGCATCCTCAAGGTGGGATACAACTGGTCCATGCCGCCGACGGCTGGCGCGTGGGGCGGTTACAATCCCCCGTTTGATTGGGTCCTCGATCCAGACAACAACGATGCTTGGAAATTCGCGTACACGTTTGAAGGGGAAGAGTTCGGCGAGAGCACGTATTTATACGAGGCTTGGATCCGGCCCTTTGACTTCATTCCCGACGATGGCGACCGGGACGCTGCTGAGGAGACCGACCTCGAAGAAGGCCAGATCATCGCCATTAGCTGGACCTTCGGCGACTTCGACATTGAAGGCGGCTCTGTACTTGAAGACTACCAAGGTTTTTGGTCAACTTCGCCCAACAAATGCTGCCGCGCGGACAACGACATGGTCATGAGCGAGCTCGACGACGCCATTGACTGGGGAGCCGCTTCTTCCACAGCCGTTGAATCCAGCACTTGGGGCCGCATCAAGACCGAGTTTAATCGCTAGGTCCTGCTGGCTCGACCCGGCATTCGGTTTAGATTTACAGGCGATGGGCTAGTCAAGCCCATCGCCTTATTTTTATGAAAGCCTCTTAAAATCCCGCGTTTCGTGATGGTCCAGATGCTGTCTACCTTCAGCGGCCGCTGAATTAAAGCAAAGGATTAGATTCGGCGACGAAACTTCCTTGAGGGAATACCTATACTCGCAACAACAGATTCTGCGGTTGGGTTAGCTCGCAGAATGATAAACGAAGGCCCTTTAGCGGAAAAAGCAATAGATGATGCGCTTCATATTGCGCGCTCTGCTGTTCATCGGAGCGATTATCTTATGACTTGGAACTTCAAACCAAGTATCCGTGAACTTTGTATGCTGTATAGTCATTACTATCCAGAGATCTGCACTTCGCAAGAACTCATGGGAGACGGTTAGATGAAAGATGAAATAATCGAAGACGTATGGAAAGCAAAAGACGCACTGGCTCGGCAATTTGAATATGATCTTGATCGCTTGGCGATAGCGTTGCGACAGAGAGAGCAGGAGCACGGGTTTAAGGTTGTTGACTTCTCCCAAACTCCTCAGCCTACAGATTCGCAGACAAGGAGCCTAGTATGAGATCACCTTTTTTTCTTGCGTCTTTGTTATGCCTCCTCGCCGCCGCGGCCAGTGCCCAGGACTACGGCAATCGGCTGGGCGTTCAGCGCGGCGGCAGGACCACGTTCGAGCCACAGGGGTCGGGCGTTCTCTTCGATGCGATAGACCCGGCCGTAAAAAAGTGGTACATCCCGCAGGAGCTCTTCAACGAGTACCGCTGGCGGCAGTGGGAGTATTCCAATTACGCACGGACGCAGTACCAGCGCTACGTCGATGTGGCGTTGGAAGGCAGCTACTTCTACGACTTCTTCGGCAATTTCGTCAATCGCGGTTGGCTCATTTACAACAATAGCCAGAGCCAGCCCTTGCAGCGCGGCAACGAGCTGTTCAAGGACGCCCGTTTTGGCACTTGGTTTAACAGCCTGCTGATCGCTTCGGACTCCATCGGCGAATACCACTACGCCCTCACCATTGGCAACGGCATCCGCA
Source organism: Candidatus Latescibacterota bacterium (assembly GCA_965200315.1). GTDB lineage: Bacteria > Latescibacterota > UBA2968 > UBA8231 > UBA8231. The sequence goes on along the minus strand of OZ241362.1, from coordinate 3,869,139 downwards.
CGACCCTGACGCCCATGACTTTTTCCAAGCCCGATTTTGACGGGGTCCAGTTCGACTTAGCTACGGACAAATACTTGCTCACCTTTCTGTATTCGCGGCTGAGCGAATCGGGTGGCTCAGGCACGAATGTCGAGGGCATCAACCGCACCAACAACACCTCGCTGATGGGGGGGCGCACCACCGTTCAAGTGGGAGATTTTACCACGTTGGGGTTCAACTTCGTCAACGCACACCAGTCGAATACGCTCACCGACGGCTTTGGCGGCAATCCCCTCACGGGCGAATTGACCGTGGACCAAAAGAACGAAGCCATCTCTTGGATTGAAATTTTGCTCAGCGACGACTCGCCGGCCGATGGCGAGGGTGGCGCGGCGTTTTTTAGTGCCGGCTCGGATATCATCATCACCTATTTGGACGGCAGCGTGGACCGCGGCAAGGAAATTGGGTTTGAACCGGTCGTCGAAGGCGGTTTCCCGCAGGAAGGGTTTATCTCGGCCGACGGCAATGAGCAAATCCGCCTGCGCTACGATTTCAACAGCACGGATTTTTTGCTAGTCGCGTCTCAGGACAAGTCGCAGATTCGCAAGGTCCAGTTCGACTTGGTGCTGGGCAACGACTACAAGGTGCAGGCTACGTCCAACCGCCAAACCGGCCGCAGCAACGACCCCATATTCCTACTGGTCGTGCGGGCCACAGGCAACGTCAAGGACAACACCAATTTGCGGGTCGTGTCGTTTGAGTACGGCCTGCCCACTGCAACGCAGATATTTGGGTTCACGCTCGCATTGGAAGATGTCAAGGGCTTACACTTGTATGGCGAGTGGGACAACAGCCGCACGTATCGCAAGTATCCCTATCCGAGTGCCGACCAAGGCAATACCGATCACAGTACCTCGGCGGGTACGTCCGAGAATCCCTCGGCGGACGCTTTTATGCTCAATCTTTGGAAGCGCGCTTCTCCGTATTTCTTTTTTGCCGAGGTATTTCATATGGACCCGGATTATGCCACTTCGACGTACATCAGCGAGCAGGACGGCTTTATCGATTACAACTCTGGTTATTTTGCCGACCACAACCCGGGTAGCAACGAGCGGTTCTTGGTGGAATTCGTCGAGGACAACGACGATCAAGACCGCACCCCGGATTGGGGCCGCAACGACGCCCTGTCGGTAGATCGTGCGGTCTTTCCGGGTTGGGACGAAAACAACGACTTCATCCCCGATTTCAACCAAAACGACAATGGCCGCGTTATCAATCTGATTCCAGACTACGAGGAGCCTTTCCTCCGCCAACACGTAGATCGGCCCGAATTTCTCTACGGCATTGACGCCAACAACAACGGCTGGGTAGATCGCTTTGAAAACGACAACGAGCCGGACTTCCCCTACAAGCGCGACCGCAGTGGCTTCAACGTGTACGCTGGCGTCAATATCACCCCAGAAATCCGCGCGACCGTCGGGCATTTGCGCGAGGAGCGGATCACCTCAGACCAGCGCAACCGCGCCATATATGGCGTGATGACCGTCGATGTGAACCATCCGAATTGGGGGCGGCTCAAGGTCATGGAAGTGCTCAAAAGCGTGAAGGACGACATTCCTGACAACCTAATCCAGTGGGACAACCGCAACACCTTGCGCGACTCCCGCAATGTGGAAGTGCTGGACCCGCTGTTGGCGCGCGACGCGCTCAACAATTCGCTGTACATCGGCCATACGTACGAACCGCTGGAAGATTTGACAATTAAAAATTCGCTCAAATACGACCTGTGGCACCAGCGCCTCGGCCAAACAGCGCGCACCCAGTTCGGCTTGGGCGAGGACGAGTTTTTCTTTGGCGTCATCAACAAGGCCGACTATCTCGTCGAGTTGTCGCGCCTACGGGTGCTGCCGAGATGGAAAAGCGAATACCGCCGCCAGACCTACGACCTGTTTACCAAGGACGCCCGCGAGGAGCTGACCGAGATATTCGGCGTGGTAGTAGAACTGCCCGTGATGCGTCGCACCACCATAGCCACCGGCGTCGAATACGTGCTGCTTCGGGATCTGGTGGCCGAGATCAATAACTTCCAGTCTTTCATCACGGCCGCTCAAGTCACCAATGTGGCCGAATATCAGGGCTACGTGCTGACCACGCAGGTCGGCCTGAAGTTCGACGCCCGCGACTTTGAAGACCCAGACATCAAAACCCGCACGGTGACCGAGGGTTTTATAACGGTGTACGCCGGCTTGGGCATCTAGCGAGGTGGGAAAACTCGCGCTCATCTGGGGCGCGGCCTTTGCGCTGCGGCTATTGTACATCATCCAGAGCCAGCGCAGCCCGTTCTACGATTTTCCCCTCGTTGATGCCAAGACCTATACCCAAGCGGCTGCCGCTATGGCCCTCGGCCACTTCGGCGATCAGCCCTTTTGGCAACCTCCGCTCTACCCGCATTTTCTCGGTGCGCTCTACGCGCTTTTTGAGCCGAGTTTTACCCTGCCGCGGTTAGTCCAAGCCGCGCTGGGGGCCACGCTGTGCCTGCTGATTTTTCGCTTGGGGTGCGTCTTTTCTCCCGCCGTAGGCTATCTAGCGGCCGGACTAGCCGCTTGCTATGGGCCTTTCATCTTCTTTGAGGCCGAGTTGCTGCCGCCGGTCCTTGCGCTGGTTCTAAACCTGCTCGCGCTATGGGCACTGCTATGGGCGGCCCAGGGGCGGCCGCAGCGGCTTCTGCTGCCCGGGTTTATCTTCGGCCTTTCCGCGCTATGTGTGGCTAATGTGCTGGCGTTTGTGCCGGTGGCTGCGCTGTGGTTGGTATGGGCGCGTCGCGGCCGGCTAGTGGGGGTGTGTGTGCTGTTGTTGGGGACCGCTTTGGCCATCGCGCCGGTCACCTTGCGCAACTACTATGTGGGCGGCGATTGGGTGCTTATTTCTTCCAACGCGGGTCTTAATTTTTACATTGGCAACAACGCCCAGTACGACGAGACCGTGGCGATCCAGCCGGGGCCGGCGTGGCTGGAATTGACTGCGCGGCCGCGCGTGGAAGCCGACGCGACCCAGCCTTCGGCCCAATCCCGCTTTTTCTTTGCCGAGGCTTGGGATTTTATTTTTCATCAGCCTTTTGCCTACCTGAAGCTGCTGCTGTACAAGCTGTATCTGTTTTGGCATGGCGACGAGATTGGCCGCAATCAGGACCTGTACTTTGCCCGCCAGTACGCGCCGTTGCTGCAAGTCTTGCTTTGGAAGTACGGCGTGGCCTTCCCCTTTGGGCTGCTGGCACCGCTCGCGCTGCTGGGGTTGGGCTTGAGCTATCGGAGCGGCTTGCTGCGCCGCCCCGAACCCCTGTTGCTCGCCTTGTTCGCCGGTGCGTACATGCTGACGGTGGTGGCTTTTTTTATTAGCGCACGCTATCGCCTGCCTGTGGTCCCCATCCTACTGATATTTGCCGCGTATGGTGGTCGGGAGCTCTACCTGCTGGGGCGACGGGGAGCGTACCGAGACCTACTCATTGGTTGCGGTGTCGCATCTCTGTTGGCGGTCGCGTGCAATTTTCGCGTGGGAGGGATGAATGTGGAGGGCGATGCCCAGACGCATTATCGACTGGGCTATGTGTACGAGAAAAAGGGTCTGCCCATCAATGCTGTGGCCGCTTATGAGCAAGCGCTGGCTCTCGACCCGGATATCAAGTGGGCGCGTTTCAACTTGGCCTCTCTGTATGCCCGGAGCGGCGAGTACAACCGGGCCACTGCTGCATACGGCGAATTCATCGGCCGCTTTCCCGAAGTGTCGCGGGCGCGGCTGGCGCTGGGAAACGTCTATTTGCGAACCGGTCGCTATGCCGAAGCGATCACTGCATACGAGGGCCTGTTGAGTGCCGAAGATGCGGACGCGGCGGATCTCTACGGGCGGCTCGGTTATGCCCACGCTCAGTTGGGGCAGTTGGGGCAAGCTGCGGTCGCGTATGAGGAGCTCGTAGCTGCTAAGCCGGATTCACTACAGGCGCGCCTGCAATTGGGCGAGCTATACGAGCAGTTGGAACGCTTGGATGCAGCACGCGCCGAATACCGGCAGATCCTAGCGGCGGATTCGCTGGACGCTGCGGCGCGCTACCGCTTGGCTCGCTTGCTCTTTTTTGCCAACCAAGCCGAGGAAGCCAAGCTCCATTTGCAGCAAGTGATTGCCCGCAACTCGGACGCGGTCGATGCCCGCTTGCTATTGGCCACCCAGTATATCGTCGAGCACCGCGCTGCGGCCGCGATGGAACAGGTGCAGGCTATTTTGGCCGTTCAGCCAGAGCACTATCAGGGCAACCGCTTGGCCGGCCATTTGTACATGGTTTTGGGAGATACGCTCAAAGGAGTGCAGCACTTAGAGCAGTTTACAGAGTACTACCGAGAGGGACGCTCGGCGGAGATTTTTGAGCAGCTTAGAGAGCAGTGGGAAGGGCAGTTGAGGGGAAGTGGGCGCTAGCGTTTGGCACGTCCGAGTTCGTAGAGCGCGACGCCCCGTCCCGTTCGCTTCGAGCCAGCGTTTGAACGAAGCCTCGCTCTCCCCGGAGCGACGGCCCGCCAGCAGCCCTTCCACGCTAATGTCCTCGTCCAAATCTTCCGAGTGGATGTGGCGGTTCGCAGCGATCAACTCCCAATTGTTGCGTTCGGCTGGTGTCGCGTGGACGAGCCGCGGGTACCAAGCTAGCGGAACGGAGATCATGCGACCGTCTGCAAGCTCGACGGTGAGTTTAGCTTCTGTAACCGCAATGCTCTTTGCATCGGGCACTTCTAATTCAATCATCGAAGTAGTCACACTAAGCCTCCAGAAATGCTGCTTGATTTTGTTCAACCATCCTGTGAATGATGCGACGTTCCCTTGCGGTAAAGTTGTCGCTTTTTTGCAATTGTACAGGGTTCAGCCAGAACTTGGCAAATCCATTATCTCGCTTCACATGAACGTGCGGTGGTTCGGTTCGATCACTTGATAGAAAGTGAAAGCGATGGGGGACCGTAGGCATATTCTATCCCATTCGCCGGTTCCCTCAATACGCCACGCCTACCGTGCGCACCCTGCGCGTCTGACGTGCGTCGCCATCTACGGAAAGCGATACCAAGTACAGCCCCGGCGGCACCCGGTTGCCGTCGGCGTCGCGTCCATCCCAAGACAGGTGGTCGTAGTGCCCGCTCAGCTCAGCTCCTGAGTAGAGCGACTTTACGAGGCGGCCAGACAGGTCAAAGACCTGTACTTCTACGGAGGTTGGTCGGGTCACCGCGAGGATGTCGTAGCCGATGGTCGCGGCGTCGTTTATGGCGTCGCCATTGGGGGTGAACACGCTCGGTTCGATGGCAAAGGAGCCGAACAGGTCGCCCTTGGTGATGTCTGGGCTCAGCACGGTGATTCCAGAGGCCGTGGGCAGGTCGCCTTCCCCTAAGAAGTCGGCGTTGCCGGCGGAGATGCGCTGGATGCTGCCGGCCTGCGACGAGAGCACGGCCTGCCCGCGAAACAAGGTGCTGTACAGCAGTACGCGCCCGCGGAACTTGATTTTTAGCAGCATCTGGCCGCCATCGGCTGGCCGGGTGATTTGGGGAAAGCGCACGATCGCGTTGCGCTCGGTTACCGCTTGGATGACAAAGGAGCCGCCATCGGCGGATTCTACCGTGTAGGGCAGGGCGTGTTGGGTGCCATCGGATGTTTGGACCGCCGCTTGACCATTGGGAGCCGTCACGATGTCGGCGTTCAGGGCCTGCTCTGTCACTAGTCGGTCGGGGAGTTCCCAGATTTCGATTTTGTCGATGCCCAGCACTCGGTTAGAGGTCAATAGTTCAAAGGTGTCGAACCCCTTGACACCCTCAAACTCCATTTTAGCACGCACGGCATAGGTGAAATCCACCGATTCAAAGACCTCCACTTCCCGTGGGAAAATCTCGGCGACGAGTTCCTCGGCTATCGGCGGCAGCAAGTATTCAATGGCTAGCTGTTCCAGTGCCTTAGTGGCGTTGATTTCGCTGTTGCGGAAATCGACTGAAAACTGGATGTAGCGACGCGGCCCTGGCGATAAAACCGGTGTGCCGCCCTCTCGTTCCCCCCCTTGATGGGGCGACGACCAGGGACTCCAGTTTTGCAGGTCCTCTTCGATTGCTCCCTTGCCCCAAACCTGCGGAGGTACGGCTTCGAGATCAGGCTCGAGATCGAGATATTCGTCGCGTGCGAGCTGTTCGCCCGGGGAGTCGATGGAGGTGCCGAGTTGGTCGTCTGACACGCGCTGCACGTTGCCGCGCTTGTAGAGCACCGGGGTCGGATCGGTCCCCGTGCGAGTGCGGACGATGATCTCGGAGACGTCGTTGGTGCGCCCCAACGGGTGCGCGGGTTCGTTGGTTGTTGGCTCAGCACTTTGCTGGCGGCCCGGCAGCACGGCCTCGCCGCAGTGGGTCTGGAAGCACTCGTACACGTTGGTGTAGCCTTGATCATCGGTAAAACGCGACGTTGGGGCGCAGTCGCCGTAGTCGCTTGGGATGTCGTCGGGCTTGATGAACACCGCGGATTCGATGCGGCAGGCGCTGGCTTGGGGAGCGGGTCCGGTTAGATCGCTGCGGACGCGCAAATCCACGATTTTTTCGCGCCAACTTATATTCCCCCAAGTAGCCGGCGCACCCAAGTCGTACACGTGGGAGATGTAGCGGCTGGTGCCGATAAAGCCCTCGCCGAAAACCTCAAACTCGTCGATTTCATAGGGGAAGGAGGACGTGGATTTGAGCCGCACAAAGCGTGCGGTTTCGGCGGGGTCAATCACCACTTCTACTACCGACTCTTCGTTGGCCGAGGTCTTCAGCAGCATCTCGAAGTCGTCGAGCTGGGGCACGAGGCGTCCGGTGCCGTCTAAGACGAGCTCTTGCCCGTCGTGGGCGAGCAACTCGAACTGGCGGATAAAATCCGTCTGAAAGGGGTATTGGGGTGCGTTCTGCACGGTGTTGCGCGGATAGAAGCGGATTCGGTTGATGCCAATGGGACTGCCGAGATCGAGGACGATAAAGGTGCCCAAGGCCCCAAAAGCCCCCTTGCGGGCGAACGCGTCTTCGGCTCCGCCCGGCTCGATTAGCTCCAGCAGAGTCTCCTCCAGAGTAGATGCGGGCACGTCCTTGATGGCCGGTGCCGTAATGCCGCCGCCCCATCCGAGGGCGCGCAGGGCCACGTTTTCACCGCGGACGACGTGATCCGGGCTTAACAAGACCGGCAGAATGAGCGGATCAACGCCGGTCGAACGCACCGGCGCTAGTGCGGCGGCAACCTGTGCCACGGCCTCGTCGAGAAGGATGTCGTCCGCAAGATCAATGCGAATCAGGGAGAGCCCCTCGCGCTGAGAAGGCGTAATCGCCGTCACTCCCGGCAGGGCCGAGACTGCGTCTAGCAGCTTTTCCTCTGCTAGGGCCACTTCCCCGGAAAGCAATTCGGGCGGTGCTTGGATGAGGGTCTTGACCAGCACTTGGGGGCTTACCACCGCTAGGTTGGACAAGTCGATGACGTTGCCCGGTACATTGCCGACCTCGGTGAAGAACCGACTGACCTTGTATTCGGCGGAGAGCGGCTGCACGGCTGAGCCGAAGGTTTGCCCGGCCCAAGAAACGTTGCCGTTGTTGCCCACGCGTAGGGTATCGAGTGCCAGCAGGTCGGTCCCGAGCGCTAGGAGGCCCCAGAGAATGCCCACCACGAGCCGATAAGGCATAAAAACCTGACTATTAGAGATGGACATGCTAATATAGACCCTAGCCAAAAGAGTGCATAGCGAGTTTTTTTTTAGTATGTTGCACTCACGCCCCCCACCCCTTAAAAGTTGTCGAGGTCGGGATATGCTCTTTGTTGGTCTTTTGCTCGGCGCACTGGTTGTCCCGCCGGCCCTTGCTTTCAACGCGTACAAACTCGGCGGCGAGGACGGTAATGCTTGGACGACGGCTCTGTCTTTTGAGCCGGGCCACTACGCAGTGCTCGATTCTGCGGGCCTGCCGCTCGAGATGCGACCGGTGGCTTCTAATATCGAGTACGCCACTTGGGAAGACACGCTCAACGAGATCGTCGATGCGGACAATGGGCAGTGGATGCGCCCGTTTTTCGTGCCGCCAGACTTGAACTTAGCGCATCCCGATGTCCGCACGCGCATTGCCCGCGGCATTTCCAACAACATCACCACCAGCGGGAGCTGCAGCGACATCTCCACCCAATTGGTGCAGGTTGCGCCCATGTTCGATGGCGATCCCAACACGGCGGCGTTTTTCAACGTCAGCACCAGCGAAAGCAGCGGGATCCAGAGTCGGTTGTACGTCCAGAATTCGATTGTCGAACTAGGCGTCAACTATCCTATCAATCGGATCCGCTTCTACCCGCGGCTGGGCACTGCCAACCCCAAAATCGACGAACTGCTCGAGGTGATGGGAGAGCCGCGCTTGGCCAAGGAAAACTTGGCCGAGGAGGATTTTACCGAGAACTTTCTGCCGTGGTACGAGGTCTCGGCGGCCAACAGCTTCAACAACTTTGCTTCTCACTGCTATCTGAGCACTCCCTCGAACCGCTGGTTCACCCGGATAAGCAGCCGTCGCGTGGACCCGCCCAACGACCCGCGGCTGATTACGCTGAGCAGGGAAACCGAAAATTTGGACCCAATCGTCGATGTCCGCTTCCCAACCCAGCAATTCCAGTGGGTGGCTGTGCGCCCGCTCAACCCGATTGAAAACTGGGAAATCGCCGAACTCGAGATCTTCGGCGAGGGCTTTGTCGAACGCGCCGTGTACACCACGGCCGTGCTCGACTTTGGTACGCCCATGGCGTGGGGCAAGATCCGCTGGGACGGCGCGTTTGAGGAGGGGTCTAGTGTGATTATTCGCACTCGCTCGGGCCGCGATCCAGACCCCAATTTGTACTGGGTGCCGAGCAACATAGAAGGCGAGCCGACGCAGCTAATCCGCAAGGAGTTTGAACGCGCCGATTTGTCCGTGCGCTTTACGACCCTCGACGAAGAAAACTGGAGTTTCTGGTCGGCTCCCTACGCGCTGACGGCCGGTCAGCGCGATTCTACCGCAGAGGTGTCAGCGTGGGTGGACGGCACTCCCATTCTCTCGCCCGGCCCCGAGCGCTATTTGCAAATTCAGGTCATCTTCTTATCGAGCCTGTACCAAGCCGGTGCGCTGCGCGAGTTGGAGATTCAGTTCGCACCGCCAGCCGCTTTAGAGGTCGTCGGGGAGATCTGGCCTCAGGACGTCTCGCGCAGCGAGAGCACGGACTTCACTTATAGCGTGCGCCCAACCTTTGATCCGAGCGACACGGGCTTTGATCGGCTGGAAATTTTCACGCTGACCCGCGCCGAGGCCGTGCATGCCGTGCGCGTTGATGGCGTCGCCTTGGGCAGCGACTTTCCGGTCGAAATTCTCGACGACCGCATCGTCGTGGCCCTGCCCAAGCTGGCGGGCACGAGCGACACGTTCAAGCTCATTGAGGTAGAGTTCGCTACCCACGTGGTGCGCTATGGAACCCAATTCCAAGGCTGGGTCTTCGACAGCGAGAGCGACGGCGTCAAACAACTCATTGCCCCCGGGGACGCAAACATCGACTTTCCGGGCAATTCCCTTGGGGTGCGCACCGACGAATTGGGCGCGAATCCACTCGCGCAAGTTCGCGTCGCGCCCAATCCATTTACCCCCAACGGCGATGGCCTCAACGACGCGGCCGAATTTCGTTTTCAGTTACACGATGTGTCGGTGCAGCGCGATCTGATTGTTGGCATCTACGATCTGGCTGGCCGTCCGGTGCGCCGGCTAAAGCACCTAAGCGCGATTCGAGGCTTGTTCGACCGCGGTGCAGCCGTGCCCGTGTGGGATGGCCGCGACGATGCGGGTCAGCCGGTGCCTCCGGGCCACTATATCTACCGCATCTCACTGGATACGGACGCAGAGACCGCGAGCCGGGTCGGCACTATCTCGCTCGTCTATTGATTCAGATGCACTGGGGAAGGGGTGCGCTGTGGTGGGTCGTTTGGGCCGGCCTGCTGCCAGCGTGTAAGCCGGCCGACGCACCCGTCGTCGCCGAGCTTGGTCCGCACCGGATTGAGGCCGACGCGTTGCGCACTTACGTTGCACAGCTTCCAGCCGAAGCCCTCAGCCTATTGGATGCAGTCCGAGCCCAAGATGCGGCAGCGGTTAGACGCCAATACCTCCAGCTCATCATAGATCGCTATTTATTGCTGGCGGAGGCCCGTGCTCAGGGCTTGGACAGCACCGAGCTAGCCACAGAAGAGATCCGCGCTTATTACCAAAATCAGTACCCAGCCGCCCTAATGAAGGGCGAGCGCGGGGCTTTGTTGGCGAGCTTGCGAGAACGGCGCGGCCACGAGGTGCGCGTCTATCCCGATCCGCTGGAACGGGCGTTGCCAGATTCATTGCTGGTGCACAAGGGCCAGCAGTGGGGGGGCCTGTTGAGTCAGCGCGGGGGAGCGTTGCTCAAGCAAGGCCGCCACCGCAAGGCCCTCGCCGTGCTGGAACGAGCGGCCGCGCATGCTCCAGACCTCGCACAGACGCACTTCTATATGGGGTTGGCCCATGCCCGCTTGGATGAAAACGAACGGGCCGCATCCGCGTTTGAACGGGCCGTAGCCCTAGCGCCGGAAAAGGCCGACTTTCACTACTCATTAGGCACCGCCTTGCAGATGCAGCACCAGTACGAGGGCGCGGCAGTTTGTTTTCAGCGGGCCATTGAACGGAGTGCGGACCAGCCCCACTACCACTTTCGCCTCGGAGAGGTACGTCGATCTTTGGCGGACTTTGAGGGGGCTTTGACCGCGTACGGTGCGGTGCTCACACTACAACCCGACCATGCCAAAGCCTTGTACCGGCGTAGCGACTTGCTCGCCCGCAGCGGCGATTTGGCTGCGGCTGAGACCGGGCTTAAAAGGGTCTTGGCCTTGGAGCCGAAGAACGCAGCGGCCCTCGTCGATTTGGCCGGCGTCTATACCAAGGAGCAGCGTCATCCCGAAGCAGTCGTTGCCTTGGAACGTGCTCTTCAGTTAAATCCGGCCGATCACAGCATCTGTTATCTATTGAGCTTGGCATACGCGCAGGTGGGCCAGCCGGATCAAGCTGCGGCAGCCGCGGCCGAGTTCCAGCGGCTAAGTGCGGCCGATCGCCACTACAAAGAGGGGCTGCGCAATGCCAATCGCGGCTCTTGGGATCGCGCAGCTACTCTGCTGGCCCAAGCGGTGGCGGCTGACTCCTCTCACGTACTGGCGCACATTCGCTTGGGCATGGTCTATCTGTATCAAGATGCACTCTCCCAAGGCGTCTCGGTCCTCAAACGCGCGCGCACGCTGGCTCCAGGTCATCTGGAGATTCACTGTCTATTAGGCGAGGCGTACGCAGCCAGCGGCCAGCCAGACTCTGCGCGCCATTTCTTTGCCCAAGCGCTTGGCGCGGATTCTACTTCCGTGCGAGCGCATCACGGCCTAGCCAAGGTAGCGTACCAAGCTGGCGATCCGCAGGCCGCGGTGATTGCCAGCCAGCGCGCCTTGGCCAGCGACCCCGATCACCGCGACAGCTACTATTTGCTCGGCCTGGCGTATCTGCAATTGGGGCAGCCGCGCCCAGCTTGGCGCAGCTTGCAGGCGTGTGTTGAGCTAGATCCCAGCGACGTGGAAGCTCTTTATAGGCAGGGCTTGCTGTTGGTGCGCCATGGTTCAGCGGACGAGGCTCGGGGCGCTTTTGCCAGCGCCTTGCAACACGACCCCGATCACGCCGAGGCACGACAACAGTTGGCGCGATTGGAGCGAGATCGATGAGACCGCTAGCGCCTCGGCTCTTCCACCACTAAAAACTGATTCGCGGCCACGTTCTCGAAGCGCTGGACGCGACCCGAGGGCCAGCGAATCTCGAGCCAATCGGCTGCCTGATTGGAGCCCAGACCAAAGTGGACGCGCCCGTCGCTGTGCGAGAGGAAGCTGCCGCCGCTGACGATCTCCGCGACCTGCTCGACCCCGCCGCTGGCGCTGGCGACTTTCGCCCCTAGACCACCGCCGACCAAGCGCAGGCTCAGCCAGTTGCGCTGATTGCCGCCGTCGTTGCGCAAAAGTTGCGGCGGACCGTCGAGGTTGAAGACCAAAACATCTACGTCCCCATCGTTGTCGTAGTCCCCTTTGGCGGCACCGCGGCTGACGGCGGGGCGGCTCACATCTCCGGCTGCGACTTCTGAGAAGCGGTAGGCGCCGGTTGGGCCCTGATTGGCGAAGAGTTGGTTGGGTTCGGCGTAGCCATCGGGCGCAAGGTGCCTGATCTGGGGATAGACGTGGCCGTTGGCCACAAACAGGTCTTGGTCTTGATCGTTGTCGTAATCGAAAAAGAACGTGCCGAAGGATAAGTGCGGCAGGCTCGGCTCGGCGAGGCCAACGGTGGCGCTAGCCACGGCAAAGGTCCCATCGCTGCGATTGCGATAGAGGGTGTTGTAATCGTCCTCAAAATGAGTCACCAGAAAATCTCCAAACCCGTCGCGGTCGTAATCCCCATAGGCGATGCCCATGCCAGCCTGTGCGCCTCCCTCGGCGCTGAGGGCGGCTCCGGCTTCCACGCCGACGTCGCGGAATTGGCCGTTGCCTTCGTTGCGGTAGAGAAAATTGGGTGCCGAGTCATTGGCCACGTAGAGGTCTGGGTCGCCGTCTTGGTCGTAGTCGCAAAAAAGGGCACCGAGTCCGTAGGTCGGCTCTGCTTGCTCGAGGTGAGCTTGGCGGGTGACATTGCGAAAGGTGCCATCGCCTTCGTTGCGGTAGAGGACATCCTGCGCCCCAAGGAGGCCGAGCGGGCCGGCGAACACGAGAACGCCCTTCCACATCCCGCCGCGAGGCGGAACGCGCTCGGGCGCAAAGTGCAAGTACTGGGCCACGTAGAGGTCTGGATCGCCATCGCCATCGTAGTCGCCGAAGCTGGCACCCGTGCTCCATCCTGCTAGGGCGACGCCTGCGGCCGGGCCGACGTCGCGGAATCGGCCGTTGCCTTCGTTCCGATAGAGGATGTTGGGGCCGTAATTGGTCACGTAGAGATCGAGGTCTCCATCCCCGTCGTAGTCGGCCGCTGCGCAGCCCATGCCCCAACCTGCATCGCCGACCCCGGCTGTGCGGGTATGGTTCGTGAAGGTGCCGTCGCCCATGTTGCGGTAGAGGGCGTTGGTCGGGGCCGCGGTCGGGTTGGGATAGCCTTCGAGGCGCGAGCCGTTGACCAAGTAGATGTCGAGCCAGCCATCGCCGTCGTAGTCGAGGAAGGCACCACCGCCGCCCTTGGCCTCAATGATGTAGTTTTTGACTCGGCTGCCCGAGTACATGCGGAAATCCAAGCCGCACGCTGCGGTAACGTCGGTGAAGCGGACGGAGGTGAGGTTTGGTGGGGGCGCGTCGCACGCGGCCAGAAGCGCGACGCAGAGTGCGGTAAGCAGGGTCATGGAGAGCGGGCGCAGCGGAAACCGATATAGGGGCTGCGCTCTACGGGCAAAACCTCGAAGCGATTGATGCTGCGCAGGACCGGTGCTGGGTTGATCCACGAGCCGCCGCGCAAGACCTTGAAGCGGCCCGTCTCTGGCCCTTGCGGGTCTTTGGTCGGGCCGGTGGCATAGTAGTTGGCGTCGTACCAGTCGGCGCACCACTCCCATACGTTGCCGGCCATGTCGAGCGCGCCGTATGGGCTGGCCCCTGCTGGAAAAGAGCCGACTGGTGCCAGTTGTTCGTATCTGTCTTCCGCGCCCCAGAGATTGGCGCGTCCTGCCGCAAACTTTGTGCCCCAGGGCCAGAGGCGACCGTCGCTGCCGCGCGCACTTTTTTCCCACTCGGCTTCGGTGGGCAGCCGTCCGCCGCGCCAAGCGCAATACGCGTGGGCATCCTGCCAGTTGACATAGACGACCGGATGGGTTGGCTCGGCTGCCGAACCGGGGCCGTGGGGCTGCCGCCAGCTAATGCCGTCGGCCTTTTCAGCCCCGCGTTTTTCCGCCTTCGTCTGATAGCCGGTGGCCGCGACAAAGGCGGCGAAGTGGGCGTTGGTGACTTCGTAGCGGTCGATGGAAAAGGCGCTCAGATAGATTTGGCGGCTGGGCTTTTCGTCGGTGGCTCGCGGGTGGTCGATGCCCATGGTGAAGTGACCGGCTGGCACGACGACCTCTTCGGCGGCGACGGGTGCCGAGAGTAGCAGGGCCAATAGGAGACGCGAAATCCGCATGTGCGGCGGTGGGTGTGGCTAGCCCTTCTGCATCCGCGCCCAAGTGTCGCGCAAGGTGACGGTGCGGTTGAAGACGGGCGCGTCTGGCGCGTGGTCCTCGCGGTCGGCGCAGAAGTAGCCGAGCCGCTCAAACTGGCAGGAGTCCCCCGGGGCCATGTCGGCGAGGGACGGCTCTAGATAGCAAGGGCTGAGGACTTTGAGCGAGTCTGGGTTGAGGTTGTCCAACCAGGTGCCCCCGGGTGGTGCTTCGAGCGGTTTTTCGACCTTGAAGAGCCGGTCGTAGAGCCGCACCTCGGCGGGGACCGCGTGGGGGACCGAGACCCAGTGCAGGGTGGCCTTGACCTTGCGGCCATCGGGCGCGTTGCCGCCGCGGGTGGCCGGGTCGTACGTGCAGCGCAACTCGACGATTTCGCCGCTGGCGTCTTTGACGACCTCGGTACAGGTGATGAAGTAGGCGTAGCGCAAGCGGACCTCGCGGCCCGGGGCGAGGCGAAAGAACTTGCGCGGCGGGTCTTCCATAAAGTCCTCACGCTCGATGTAGAGGTGCCGCGAAAAGGGGATAGTGCGGGTGCCGGCGCTGTCGTCTTCCGGGTTGTTGATGGCCGTTAGTATCTCGCTTTGGTCTTCTGGGTAGTTTTCAATGACGACCTTGAGCGGATTGAGCACGGCCATGCGCCTAGGCGCGGTCTGGTTGAGCTGGTCGCGGATGCAGTATTCGAGGAGGGCGATGTCGATGTTGTTGCCGCGTTTGGCAATGCCGGCTTCGGTCCAGAAGCGGCGGATGGCCGCCGGTGGGTAGCCCAAGCGGCGCAGGCCGCGCAGGGTGTAGAGCCGGGGATCGTCCCAACCGGAGACGAGATTTTGCTCGATGAGCGACAGCAGGTATCGCTTGGAGAGGAGTGTGTAGGTGATGTTGCCGCGGGCATACTCGATTTGGCGCGAGGGGAAGATGCCGAGTTTTTCGATGAACCAGTCGTAGAGCGGTCGGTTGTTGGTAAATTCGTCTGAGCACAGCGAATGCGTAACGCCCTCGATGGCGTCGCTCTGGCCGTGGGCCCAGTCGTACATGGGATAAATGCACCAAGCGTTGCCGGTGCGGTGATGGGTGGTGTGCATGATGCGGTACATGACGGGGTCGCGCAGGTTGATGTTGGGTGCGGCCATGTCAATTTTGGCGCGCAACACACGCGAGCCATCGGGGAATGAGCCGTCTTTCATCTGCGCGAATAGGTCGAGGTTTTCCGCGATGGAGCGGTCGCGGTACGGGCTGTTTTTGCCCGGTTCGGTAAGCGTGCCGCGATTTTCCCGGATCTCGTCCGCGGTTTGGTCATCCACGTACGCCAAGCCCTTTTTGACGAGTGCGACGGCCCATTCGTAGAGTTGGCCGAAATAGTCGGAAGCATAGTACGGCTGCGGCCCCCAGTCGAAGCCGAGCCAGCGGATGTCTTCCTGCATGGAGTCCACGTATTCCTGCTCTTCGCGGGTGGGATTGGTGTCGTCGTAGCGGAGATTGCACTGGCCACCATAGGAGGCGGCAATGCCGAAATTGATGCAGATCGCCTTGGCGTGGCCGATGTGCAGATGCGCGTTAGGCTCTGGCGGGAAGCGGGTGATGACGCGGTCGTAGCGGCCGTTTTTGAGGTCGGTGTCGATGGCTTCGCGGATGAAGTCGCGGTTTTTGTCTGTGCTCATGGATCCTCTGTGGCTGTTGGCAACGCAGCAATTAAAATAATAGAAGGGCAAATGGTCCTAACGGCAAGTTGCTCCTTACTTGCGCTCCCACCCGCTCGTCTGCCAATGCCCCCCTTGCCGCTTAAAGCCTGCCTCCTTGGGCGGCAGCAAGCTGCGCAGGTGTTGGCCGCCAAAGGCAAAGCCCTCTAGGCCGGGGAAGCCGCGGTCCTCGTTTTCGACGCACAGCACGTAGTCGTAGCCGGATTCCCACAGTGCGCCGATGATGGTGCTCCAGTTGAGCTGGCCGCGGCCGGGGACGCGGTATTGCCACCACCAATTGCCGATGATGCCTTGGCGGTAGAGCATCCGCTGGCTAATCTCGCAGTCCTTGACATCGGCGTAGTACCAATGGCCGGCAAAGTCGCGGATGACGTCTTCGACCGGCAGGATGTGCATCCACAGCCAGTGCGAGGGGTCGCAGGATAAGCCGAGGTGATCGGAGGGCACGGCGTCGAGGATTTTTTCCCACATCTCTGGGTTGCAGCCTATTTGGCCCATGCGCACGGCCACGTCGAGCGCGAGCCGGACGCCGCTGTCTTCGGCCGCTTGTACCACGGGTTCAAACATGGCTTGGAAGCGGCTTACTAGTTCGTCGGAGCGGTCGCTGGGATTGCCGGGTTCGGAGGAGAACATGCCGTAGAACTGGCCGTTGCGCACGGGCGCGCCGCTGCTGGTGACGATGACTGGGCAGCCGAGGGCGCGGGCCGACGCAATGGCCTTGAGCAGCTTGGCTTGGGCGGCGCGGGCCTGCTCGCGGTCGTCGTCGAGCAAGTTGTAGTGCGCGGTGAGGGCGGCGAGGTACAGGCCGTGCTGGCGCAAGGTCGCTAGCACCGAGTCTGGCCCGACCGCTAGAATGTGGTCCGAGTCGAGGGCGCCGGAGTCGTTTAGGCGTACGCAGTCGAAATCGTGCTCTCGCGCCCAGCGGGCGCATTCGTCGAGGGTCCAATGGTGGGGGCCGCCGGCACTGGTCATAAAGCTTATATCCACGAGCGAGTCTCCTTTTGAATGAATTAGGGAATTGCCGCCGAATCGGTAGGTGTGGGGGCGTCCCGCCGCACGACGCATTCAGCCGGCCGGCTCCAAGAAGGTTGCCCCTACAATGCGTAACATCAGTTGGGAATTGCGAACTAGGAACTAATGATTGATAATTCCTACTTCCCAATTTCCAATACCTTCCAAGAAAGCAAATACCATGGTGCATATCAACGATCACTATCTCAAGCTCAAAGCCGGGTACCTCTTTCCCGAAATCGCCCGCCGGGTCGATGCGTTTGCCGCTGCTCATCCCCAAGCCGACGTGATCCGCTTGGGGATCGGCGATGTGGTCAAGGGCATCCCGCGGCCGATGGTCGATGCGATGAAAGAGGCCGTCGAGGAAATGGCGCACGACGACACCTTGCAGGGCTATCCGCCCGACCAGGGCCAGGATTTTTTGCGCGAGGCCATTGTCGAGCACGACTTTAGCGCGCGCGGCGTACGCGTTCACAGCGACGAGATTTTTGTCTCCGACGGGTCCAAGTGCGACTCGGGCGCGGTGCAGGAAATTTTTGCCAGCGATTGCGTGGTCGCGCTGACCGATCCGGTCTATCCGGTGTACTGCGATTCCAACGTCATGGCCGGCCGCACGGGCCCAGCCGACGCGAATGGTTCGTACGCCGGCTTGATCTACATGCCATGTACGGCCGCCAATGACTTCATCCCAGACCTGCCCGCCGGTCACGTCGATCTGATCTACTTGTGCTCGCCCAACAATCCCACGGGCGCGGCCATGACCCGCAGTGCCTTGGCCCGCTGGGTCGAATACGCCCGTCGCGAGCAGGCCGTCATTCTATTTGACGCGGCCTATGAAAGCTACATTGCCGATCCGGTGCTCCCGCGCTCTATCTACGAGGTCGAAGGCGCCCGCGAGGTGGCGATAGAATTTCGCAGTTTTTCCAAGAACGCCGGCTTTACCGGCCTGCGCTGTGGGTACATCGTGGTGCCGAAGGAGCTTGCCGGCCGCGCTGCCTCGGGCGAGGAAGTGGATTTGCATCGGCTGTGGGCGCGGCGGCACTCGACCAAGTTCAACGGTGTGGCGTATCCGGTGCAGCGCGCTGCGGAGGCCGCGTATTCGCCGGCTGGCCAGCAGGGCATTGCCGAGCGCATTGCGTTCTACATGGAAAACGCCGCGATCATGCGCCAGCAGTTGGGGGCGGCCGGGCTTACCGTGTACGGGGGCGAGCACGCTCCCTATTTGTGGGTGGCCACGCCCGACGGGCAGGACAGTTGGGCTTACTTCGACTACTTGCTCGACAAGGCTCACATCGTCGGGACGCCGGGGGCGGGTTTTGGCGCGGCTGGGGAGGGGTACTTGCGCCTGTCGGCCTTTAACCACCGCGACCGGATCGAAGAGGCCATGGCGCGGATTAGCCAACTCTAGGGCCGGGTCTATCCTTCCTATCGTTGCGGCTCGTTTGCGAAAATTCCGTTAAAAATGGTTACATCTATATCTTACGTACACGACACTACGGTCTTAGCTGGGAGCGCGGGCGTCTCGCTCGCGTGGGCGCGATTAAGGATTGCGGAGAAGACGCGTACGCAGAGTAGGTGTCGTGTATTTAGCATCTATATTGACTCGCCGCCAGCGATTCGTTAGATTACATACATAATTTAATCAAATTTTATATAAGAAAGATATAATGCCACCCAAAGACCACAGTCGCCGGGCCAAGGTGAGGACCTTTTCGGCGCCCGACCGGGATCACGAGATGCTCGACGCGATTGCCCGCTATCACGGCAGCAGCAAGAGTGCCATGATCACCGGCCTCATTCGCAAGGAGTTTTGGCGCGTTTTCCCCAACGGCACCGAGACCATTCCCCCCGACGAAGGAGCGCAAGTCAAGCCATGACCTACTCAGAGACGATCGCCCCAGCCGCAGCGCAGTACCACAGCGACCTGCCCGCCGAGGAGCTCATTACCCAGATCAACCACTTGCGCCGCGAGAAAAACGCGGTCATCCTCGCGCACAACTACCAGATTCCGCCGATCCAGGACTTGGCCGACTTCACGGGCGATTCGCTCGGGCTGTCGGTGGAAGCTGCCAAGGCGGATGCCGAGCGCATCGTTTTTTGCGGTGTGCATTTCATGGCCGAGTCGGCCAAAATCCTCAGCCCCGACAAGCAAGTGTTCTTGCCTCATTTGGGCGCGGGCTGTTCGCTGGCCGACTCCATCACCCCGGAAAGCCTCGACGATTGGAAAGCGGACTATCCCGATCACGCGGTGGTGACGTATGTCAACTCCACGGCCGAGGTGAAGGCCGAGTCCGACATCTGCTGCACCTCGGCCAACGCCGTCTCGGTGGTGCGCAGCCTCGACAGCGACAAGATTCTCTTTACGCCGGACCGCAACTTAGGCCGTTGGGTGGCCGAGCAGGTGCCGGAGAAAGAGGTCGTCGTGTACGACGGTGCTTGCCCGACGCACGACGTGCTGCGCGCCGCTAGCGTCGAGCGCACTCGTAGCGAGTTTCCCGAGGCCGTCATCATCGCGCACCCGGAATGCCGCCAAGATGTGGTCGAAATCGCGCACGAAGTGTGCTCGACCACCGGGATGCTCAAGGCCGTCGAAAAGTATCCCGAGGCCAAGAGCTTCATCATCGCCACGGAAAACGGCATGTTGCATCAGCTCCGGCAGCGCTTCCCGCACCAAGAGTTCGTCGCGGCCGATGGCTGCATTGGCTGCCGGCTACACTGCCCCTACATGAAAATCACCGACCTGCAAGACGTGTACTTTTCGCTGCTCTACGAGCGCTACGAAATTACACTGGACGACGAGGTGATTGTGGGGGCGCGGCGGGCGTTGGAGCGGATGATGGCGGTGCCGCGGGACAATTGAGTTTTTTGGAGCATTAGTACTCGAAAACGACAGAGTTCATTTTTTTGGTAACGAGTTATACAGATGAAACGTTGCAAATCCACTAAACTGATTCTGTCTAACAGGAGTGTATGGCGAAACTCGCAGAATTTTATGGAATTATTATCCGAATGTTTCCAGAAGTAGGTAGCCCTCACCATCGGTCGCATTTTCATGCGAGGTACTCAGGTCATCAGGCTGTTTATGCGATTGCTCAGGGTAAGATAGAGAAGCTTGAGGGTTCACTACCTAGAAATAAGCATCGACAAGTAATGAAATGGGCGACGGAGCATAGAATAGAGCTTGAGACCGCTTGGGATCTGTTACAACAAGGCCTATCTCCTGGTCCAATTGAGCCGCTGGAGTAATACAGATGGAATCTATCCTTCATAGTGTGATGAGCTTTAAGGTCCTAGGGCCGTACAGGCTGCGTGTCTTTTTCGAGGACGATGCGCACCAAGATATAGACTTTCGTCCGGTTTTGGCAGGTCGGATCTTTAGCCCCCTAAAAGATCTTTCCTTGTTTAACCAAGTTAGCATAGAGGATGATCTGCTGACGTGGCCCAATGGAGCAGAATTTTCGCCAGATATTCTTTATAATTGGCCGGAACGATTGCCTGCACTGCGAAAGCTAGCAAGGGAATGGAAAATGGGATTCAAGGAGGTTTCCCTTGAAGACTCTCAGCCGATTATTTTTGATTGGGATGAGATTAATGAGGTGGTGGACGGTGATGTAGAAAAGTATAGGAAGAAAATTTCGTATTTTTATAATGCGATAGGTCGGCTTGAATTGGATGTAGAAGTATCTAAACAACTGTACGCCTTGGAGCCTCACCCACATATTCGGCGGCGTATAGAGACGTTGCAAGAAGCGATACAGAAGGTTCGAGAACACTTAAAATCCTGTTTGGAAGAATTTGGAGATGGAGTAGAAAAAAGGCTCTCCCAGTATTGCGGTACAAAAGAGAAAAAACAAATTCAAACTTGAGCGAGGGGTTGCCGGGGCGCGGCGGGCGTTGGAGTGGATGATGGCGGTGCCGCGGGACCACTGAGTTTTTTGTGGCATAAAGAAAAGAGCCCTGAGGAACAGAACGCTCACTTGTGACGCCGAAGAGTTCGAGAGTCTTGCACGCGACTTGCTAGTGCTGACCGAGCCAGCGGCACTCGATCAAACCGCCAATAGAATTATTTACGGGGACGCCTTTCGCGTCCTTCCCTTACTGCCCACCTGCTTCGCCGATCTCCTCATTCTCGATCCTCCCTACAACCTTACGAAAAATTATAACGGGCACTTATTTTGAGAAAAAGAAAAAGGAGCCTACGCCGCTTGGTTTGAGGAGCTCGCCGCGCTGCTCAAGCCGACCTTAAAACCGGTCTGAAAACCCCCATTGGGCTCCAAGGATCTGGGATCGAGGGCGTCTCGCCCTCGAAAAACGCCGGCGGCTAAGACCACGCACCCGCCTCGTCGCCCCACCCAATGAGAACTTGCAGACCGCCGCTAAGATGCGCAGCGCGCGCGGGCCAAGGACGCCTGCACCGACCACCACGCTGATGCATGTGCAATCCTTCAAGCCCCGCAACTCATTTCGGATTGCTATGTCAACAGTGTTCCTGAATTTCTTTCGCAGCTAACAGCCGACAGAACAAGGCTGTGGGGGATGCGTTAGAAGTACTTATTGCCGATAAAATTATCCCCTGCATTCATCTCGCGCTTTTTCAAAGAGCATTTGCTGAAGCGATTGGGCGTCTTTTGCATCTCTCATCCCGCATTCTAAATCCAACCTCTGAAGTGCGGCCCGATGAAATTCGGGAGCGATCTCAAAGCCTATGAAGTGCCTGTTGAGTCGCCGTGCGGCAACGGCCGTAGTGCCGCTGCCCATGAACGGATCCAAGACCACTTGGCCCTCTTGTGTTGTGAGCTTGATCAGGAACTCGATGAGCTGCAGCGGCTTCTGGGCCTCGTGAATTTTTTGTTCGTCCTTTTGGAAACCAAACGCCAAGAGATTGGTTGGGGTCGCGCCATGGATCTGACATGCTTCTATATTCATGGCCCCTACGCCTTGCTCGAGGATGTTGTCAGCAATGGTTCCGCCAATCTTGTAGGGTTTTACGAACCAAGCAATCGGCTCATATACGGGTGCGAGGTTCCCCAAACGCCAGCCGCGCCACGCTTTGGCCTCGGCTTCTAACCCACGCCTCGCAAAGACAATGCTCACCCTTTGCGCTCGATGATGCGCCGACTCTTTCTGCCAAGCGAGCATGTCCTTGAGCAGAAAGCCACTGTCTTCAAAAGCGTTGACGACGCGGTGTATGGTGCGGCGTGCGCCGAAAACAAAAAGCGATGCGCCGCGCTTCATTTTTGGCAAAAGCTGTTCAGTCCAGCTTTGACACCACTGCTGATACTCGCGTCCAATGTTCCTATCAGCCTGCGACCAGCCATTGATGGGCTTGCCGCGCCTCTTAAAGGCCGATTTCCCAGCTTGGGCGGGCGACTGTCCCAACAGTGCTGAGTTTGTATTGTCGTGTAAGACATCCCAGTCGTCTAGGCTAATTCCATAGGGAATATCCGACAGGAAAAGTTCAATGCTGTTGTCGGCCAAGCGCGAAATGTGATCTCGGCAGTCGCCGCGTGTGATTTTGTCCAAGTACTCTTCGTTCATGCCGAATTCGATTTTTTGATAATGAGTACCCAAACCTCTGCTGGATTCTGGCCACAGGCTCTCAACAGGCGACGTGCATTTCTTATTGCATGTTGGCCACCTCTCGCTTCCACCCATAATCCCTCTTTGAGACGTTGTGGTCTTTTGAAAGGCGATCCACTTGGATGTTTTTTCTCTTTATGGACGATATAATGCTTTTCTTTTGCGCTAAACACAGGGATGTTATTCGTGAGCAAGCCTTTTGAATAAAGCCACTCTGCCGTATTCACTAAAATATCCTTCCACTCTTGGATCTTATTCTCATTCCTGCTCTCGCCGGGAATAGTCAACCGGACCAGAGTCAGAGGCGTATTCCGGAATCACCAACGCTGGATCGGCCGGATCCCACTCCAGCACTTGTAGCAGTGGGTCAATAAGTGCCATCCGTGTGCGTGTTTCGTTGGCTTGCAAATCTGGAACGTGGGTGCGGATGCGTTCTTTGAGGATGTCAATCGCGCCGACCAAATCGTCGAGCAGCATCATAATACTCCATCATGTACGATAAGTGGAAGTGTATCTGATTTCCGTATAGCCCGCTCCCTTTAACCCGCTATAAATAACTATTGACGATATTCTCTAGCATTTCCTCGCGGCCGCTGCGCCGTTCCGGTTCGCCGTGCTGGTGGACGTAGGCCTCTAGCTCGGCGAAGTTGGTATCGCCGCGCATGATTTTCTCGCCAATGCCGCTGCGGTACGAGGCATAGCGCGCCTCGACAAAGGCGTCGAGTGCGCCGTCGTCGATGATGCGCTGGGCTAGCGTTAGCCCGCGGGCAAACGAGTCCATGCCGCCGATGTGGGCGTGGAAGAGATCTTCCAAATCGCAAGAGCCGCGCCGCACCTTGGCGTCGAAGTTGATGCCGCCGGGCGCGATGCCGTCTTGTTTGAGAATCGCCAACATGGCATAGGTGGAGGAGTAGAGGTCCGTGGGGAACTGGTCGGTGTCCCAGCCGAGCAGGTAGTCGCCGCGATTGGCGTCAATGCTGCCTAGTTTGCCCTCGGCTGAGGCGAGCTGGAGATCGTGCTCAAAGGTGTGGCCAGCCAAGGTGGCGTGATTGGCTTCGATGTTGAGCTTGAACTCGTCCAACAGGTCGTATTTGCGGAGAAAGCTCAAGACGGTGGCCGCGTCGTAGTCGTACTGGTGCTTGGTCGGCTCTTTGGGCTTGGGCTCCACGAGCAGGGTGCCGGTAAAGCCGAGTGCCTTTTTGTGCTCAACGGCCATCTGCAAGAAGCGCGCGAGTTGGTCCTGCTCGTGGGCCATCTGGGTGTTGAGCAGGCTGGAGTACCCCTCGCGCCCACCCCAAAACACGTAGTTGGCCCCCCCGAGCCGATGAGTGCATTCCATGGCCTTCTTGATCTGAGCCGCGGCCCACGCGAAGACGTGGGCGTCCGGGTTGGTGGCGGCCCCGTGGGTAAAGCGCGCGTGCGAGAAGCAATTGGACGTGCCCCAGAGCAAGCGAACGCCCGTATCGGCCTGTAATTGCTCGGCCAGCCCTACGATGTGGTCGAGGCGGTCGTTGCTCTCTTTGAGGGTCTCGCCTTCGGGCGCGATGTCGCGGTCGTGCCAGCAGTAGAAGGGTGCGCCGAGCTTGGTGATGAACTCAAAGGCCGCGCGGTCCCAAGGCCGGTCGTACACCGGAGTCGGGCCGAAAGGATCGATACCCCCGCCCTTAAAGCTGTGCCAAAAGGCCACGGAGAAGCGCAGGTGCTCGGCCATGGTCTTGCCGCCGATTGTGCCCTCGGCGTCGTAGTGCTTGAAGGATAGGGGGTTCTTAGAATCCGGGCCTTCGTAGGCAATTTTTTTGATGCCCTGAAAAAATTCGCTCATGGTTTGCCCTTTCTGAGTTAGGCGGTGGGTTACAGAAAATTCAACAGGTCCAGCGGTTTGGCGAGCAAGGCGCGGGCACCACTTTGGCGGAGTTCGTCCGCGGAGCGAAAGCCCCACGTGGCCCCCAAGGCGTACATGCCAGCCCGCGTGGCGGTCTGCATATCCGTGTCCGTGTCGCCCAAGTAAAGGCAGGCCGCCGGGCTGAGGCCGAGGGTGGCGGCGATGTGCAGGGCCGCCGCCGGCTCGGGCTTGCGCGGGACATCGGGCTGCGCCCCGCAGACCGGGTGGAAGGACCAGCGCGGCAGCAGTGCATCAACGGCGAGGCGCGCAAAGGCTTGGGGTTTGTTGGAGAGGATGGCCATGGGCATCTGGCGGGTACTCAATGCGTCGAGTAGCTCGGGTACGCCCGCGTAGGGCTGGGTTTTGTCCTGCCAGCGCCGACTGTACTCGGCTTCCATTGCGGCCTTGGCACAGGCGACAGAAGCGTCGTCGCGGGCCGTGGCTGGCAGGGCGCAGCGCACCAAGTTTTCAATGCCGTTGCCGATGAAGTAGCGGTACGCGTCGGTGGGATGGGGTGGGTGCCCGGCTGCGGCGAGTGCGGCGTTGGTCGAATCCGCCAAGTCTGCGAGCGTGTCGAGCAGGGTGCCGTCGAGGTCGAAAACTGTGGCCGCAAAGCGCATGGCGGCCTCACTCTGGAGTGACGTAGGCCGCGGTGATGCCGCCATCGACGACAAAGGTAGCGCCCGTGATGAAGGAGGCGTCGTCCGAGGCCAAGAAGACGACCGTGCGGGCGATCTCCTCGGCCTCGCCGAAGCGGCCCATGGGGATGTGGACCAAGCGACGCTGACGCTTGGCCTCGCTGTCGAGGTATTTCATCAGTAGCTCGGTGCGTAGGGGGCCAGGGCAGAGCGCGTTGACGCGGATGTTTTCGCGGGCGTGGACAACGGCTAGCTCGCGCGTCAGGGCGAGGACGCCGCCCTTGCTGGCGGTATAGGCCAGTTGCGGCGTGGCTGCTCCGAGCAAGGCGACAAAAGAGGCGGTGTTGACGATCGCGCCACCGCCGGCGCGGCGCAGGGCTGGAATGCCGTATTTGCAGCCCAAAAAGACGCCCTTGAGATTGACGGCCATGGTCAAGTCCCACACCGCTTCTTCGGTGTCGATGGCGTCGGCGTCGGCGTGGTGTGAGATACCGGCGTTGTTGAACAGCACACCGAGGCGGCCATAAGCGGCTTCGGTCTGCTGCACCATGCGCTCGCAGTCGGCGGCGCGGGACACGTCGGCCGCGATGGCGATGGCTTGCCCGTTGTCAGCGGCGATGGTGGCGGCCGTTTCCTCGGCTGTGGCTGCGTTGATGTCAACGGCCGCAATGTGCGCGCCCTCACGGGCGCAGTGCAGCGCGGTTTGGCGGCCGATGCCCGCGCCCGCGCCGGTGATGAGTACTACTTTGTCGGCGAGCTTCACGAGGCTACGGCTCGCGCTGCTTCGCCTATGACTTCTGACAGCGCCGGATGCGCGTGAACGGTGCGGGCGACATCCTCGGCACTCGCGCCGAACTCTAAGGCCAAGACGCCCTCGGCGATCAGGTGCGAAGCCTGCGGGCCGAGGATGTGCATCCCCAAGAGCTGGTCGGTGTGTGCATCGGCGACAACCTGGACTAGGCCGTTGATGTCGTCCATGCAGTGGGCGCGGGCATTGCTGCGAAATTGGTGTTTGCCGATGGCGACCTCGTGGCCGGCTGCTGTGGCTGCTTCCTCGCTCGCGCCCACAGAGGCTAGTTCTGGGTGGGTGTACACGACCGAGGGTATGGCATCGTAGTTGACCTGCCCGGCGCGTCCGGCCATCCGCTCGGCGACTGCGACGCCTTCGGCCTCGGCCTTGTGGGCCAGCATCGGTCCGGGCACGAGGTCGCCGATAGCCCAGATGCCCTCGACATTGGTGCGCCCCTGCGCGTCAACTAGGACCTGTCCGCGCTCGTTGAGCGCCACACCCACGTCTTCCAGCCCCAATCCTGCGCTGCATGGTTTGCGCCCCACGGCCACTAATACCAGATCGCACGTCTCGACGTGCTCTTGAGCGCCGGCTGCTATGGTCAGCGCGACTTGACCTTTTTCGATCGCGGCTTCTTGGGCCTTGGCTCCGAGCAGAAACTTTAGCCCTTGTCGCTTGAGCAGCCGCTCTAGCTGCTTAGCCATCTCTTGATCCATCTCCGGCAAAATCTGATCCATGGCTTCCACTACGAGCACTTGGGCACCTAGCCGCGCCCACACGGACCCCAGTTCCAACCCAATGGCACCGCCGCCAATGACGACGAGCCGCTCAGGCACCTTTTTTAGCGTTAGGGCTTCGGTGGAACTGATTATGTGCTCGCCGTCAAAAGGCAGGTTCGGCAGCTCTATGGGTACGCTCCCGGTGGCCAATAGGATGTGCTTGGCAGACAGGATCTGCTCGCCGCCAGCACCTTGCACCGACACGCTACCCGGGGCGCGGACTTGTCCCGCGCCGACGAAATGCGTCACCCCCTGGCCCTTAAACAGCCCTTCAATGCCCTTGGTCATGGTCTGCACGATCTTCTCTTTCCGCGCCATCATGGCCTGCAAGTCCAAGCCCACTTCGCCCTGACCAATCCCGTGATGCCCCAACCCCTTCTTCGCCCGGTAGAACAAATCACTCGACTCCAGCAGGGCCTTGCTGGGGATACAGCCGACATTGAGGCAGGTGCCGCCGAGGTAGCTTTTGTCGATACAGGCCACCTTCATGCCGAGTTGCGCCGCCTTACTTGCGGCCACATAGCCGCCCGGCCCTGCGCCGATGACTACTAAGTCGAATGCAGTCATGGAGTTTCCTCTTTGTGGGATATTAGAAAAGCGTAAGTTGCCGATTCAAATGATCGGTGCCAAGAGAATATGGCAGTTTGCATTTGGCAATTAGTATTTAAGGGCTTGACTGTCCCTTGATTCTCTAGTACTTTTCTCTGTATGAACAGAGTTAGACTTGGCGATATTTGTACCGTCCGCAAGGGGGCTGCTCCGACCGCCTTTGATGGAGATATACCCTATCTGACGATGGAGTACCTTCGCGGGGAAAAAAACGAACCGCCGCTAGTCAAACCCGATTCTAATAGCCTTCTGGCGTCCGATGGAGACATCCTACTGCTATGGGATGGGGCAAACGCTGGGGACTTTATACGAGCCAAGAGAGGCGTAGTATCTTCGACGGTTGCCCTGCTTAATCCCAATACTCAAATCGTTGATCTTGACTTTTTCTACGCAGCCTGTAAGAGAAAAAGCAACAAGAACGGGTACTACGATCCCCCACGTACATGGGAAATCTCTTGCAACTATCCTCTTCGATCTACCCCCCCTCTCCGAACAACAAGTTATAGCGGAACTATTGGGGAAAGCCCGTCAAAGCGTTGAATTAGCCCAGCAGCTAACCGAAAAATACCGACTACAAGAAAAAGCACTAAGGAAACGTTTGATACCATGAGAAAGCCCGTAGAAGGTGCGAACTTCTACGGGCTAAGTACTACCCCTAACCAACAGAAAGGACGACGATGGCGATTGTGCCAATTACGGGGAAAAATCTCTTGCATGTACTAGCCGAGATGGGGATAGAAAAACAATTTCAAATCTATAAGGCAGGAGAGATTCGCGTTTTGCCTGTTGAGCCGGACCCTGCTTCTCACTTTTTGCTGTCTTTCGATGAATGCCACTATTTGATTCCTCGAAATGAGGCTCTTGTACTGGCTGATTTTTTTGCAAATTACCACCAGAACCACCCTGCTGAGGAGCAGTCATTTGATTGACTCCGTATGGCTACGCAAAGCAGGCCCGCAAGAAACCGTTGAAGGCGTCGGCGTCTTTGCGGTGGTTGTATTTCCAGACCGCTTCTGCTACGAACAAGGGCGACCAACCTTTCGTGTACTTATGATGCGAGCCGTACCAAGCGCGTTTGAGCAACGACCAAAAGCCTTCAATGGTATTGGTGTGTAGGGTCTTGTTGCTGGCGTCAACGTATTCCTCGGTGCGGTGGTTGACGGTGCGGTGCGGCATCAGCTTGTGAGCGTTGAAATAAACCGTGTACTCGTCCGTAATCAACGACGATTCTTCTACCTCGACAGACTGCGCGATAAAGTCCAAGACGGTCGCGGCCTTAGTGTCGTCTGGTACAGCGGCTTTGACGCGCCCCCCGCGCTGGACGGCTCCAACGACGGGCGTTTTGCCAGTACCGCGCCCGCGCTTGTTGTTGTCGTTCTTGTAGCGAGGCTTACCGCCTACATACGTTTCGTCGGCCTCGATGATGCCGCGCAGTAGGGCCTTTTCGTCCGATGCCATAGCGGCGCGAATCCGCTGTTGCATGAACCACGCGCTTTTCTGGTTGAGTTCCAGATCGCGGGCTAGCTGGCAACTCGACAAGCTCTTTTTGGCGTTGGCCATTAGCGAGATGGCCAAGAACCACTTTTGCAGCGGGATTTTGGTCCCCTGAAAAATGGTTTGGGACAAGACATTAAAACTAGAATGGCAGCCGTGGCAGTTCCAGCGGCCTACACGCTCATTCTCCGCTTTGCGGGCAACGTCACAATCGCCGCACAACGGGCAATAGGGGGCATTATTCCAGCGGATTTGCTCTAGATGAGCGATGCAAGCGGCTTGGTCGGGGTACTGATTGAAGATGCTTATTAGGTTCATTTTCGTACCTCCTTTAACTACTATAAAGATAGGAAAATAAAGAAGATATGGCAAGCCCTTAAATACTAATTGCCTTGCAGAATATGGGTGTGCATAAGGAGCGTTTTGCCAGAACCCGTCGCACTCTGGAAAGCGAGCGTGTGCAAGTCGTCCATCTTATAGTCCGGCAAGAACGAGGTCGGACGATGGCTGGCTTTCTCATGATTGAGATCAGCACACAGGGCTTCGGGATTGTCGAAATAGCGGTATAAGTAATGTTCGGTAAATAATAGGGCGAGGTATTGGTGGGGTTTCCATGTCCGACCGTGCTCCTCTGTCATACGCAGCCGGCGGCTGTGTGCCGTGATGTTGGCGTCGTATTCGGTAAACTGGTCGGCGGTAACGCGGGCGTGTGTAGGATGGGGGTGTAGCGATTGGGCATAGTCGAGCTCGCCTTCCGAGGTGATTTCGCCCCGGGCATAGTGCAACCGCTCGAGCATAGCGTCCATGTCATCGTAGCCAAACTCACGGCAGACGAAGCGATGGAGGGCAAGGCGGTTTTGTAGGCGTGCGTTCCCTGTCTGACGACGGCGTTGTGGCATTACAATGGATGTCCTGTTTAGTTCACGTTGTACAATTTATATCGGATGGTACATATCGGATTAACAAATGATCTACGAATTAACCGGCAGCAGTCCTTCGCGCTCAAGAACCTCTCGGATATCCTGAAATACCCCCTGATATTACCTTTTGCAAATCCTATAGCAACCCTACATCATTTACCAGATAATCCGCAGATGGACGCAGATGGACGCAGATAGACGCAGAATAGGAGGCACAAGACGATCCACCGCTCGAATCGTTCAAAGCATTTTTCTGAGACCAAGAGATTGTAACACTGCGTAACGTCAGTTACTAAACTCTTCACAACCATCTTCCAAAAGGACAATAGCCCGAGAGAATCCACACACAATCATTTGATCTAGGCGCTCCACAATGCACTCAAGTTCGTTAGATAACATCATTATATCCTCCAAATATCAATTCACGAAAAATTGGCTCAATGGTCTTAGCGGTCCAATTTTCGCCGGGCTGCTGCATGGCGTTTAGGGTGTGATCGCCGTTGGTGTAAATAACATCCAGCGATTCAGCGAACTGCTCGCGGTTGCGATCAAACCAAGCGTCTAGCGCGGCGTAGTCCATCTCGTCGAGATTGCGCCAGAGGATCAGACAGTTGCGCCCTTCGGGGTCCATGCCTGTGATAGCGAGCACATCGTCAATCCGCTGGTGGGATGTTACGCGTAAACCTATCAAATAGTTGAAAGTCTCGGGTAGGTCAACCTGAACCTCTCGGCGCACACCATCGCGCACGACGGAGAGCGTGTAGGCGAAGGGATCGATGAATGCCTTGCCCAACAGACACGCGCTACCAGCCGTTTCCACGCCGAGCGCGTAGCGTAGCCGATAATCCTCGGCCAACGCGGGGTTCTTGGCCAATAAATCCTGCTGTGCCTCCGAGGGCGGCGTCACTTCAAGACTGTCCATCGTATCTTCATACGATTCCAGTCGGATGTACTTGAACAACTGTGTGACGCCATTGCGCGAAAATGGCTTGCCATCCTTCCAGTCCGGCGAGTAGACGACCTTCTTCATACGCGGCAATAGAACCGTGTCGAAGTGGTCGCCTATTTCTACCAAAGTATATTTACGCTGTCCGTCATCCTCTCGGTTGAGGTTGATAACCGCATGGCCGGTGGTACCGGAGCCAGCGAAGTAGTCGAGTACTGTACCGGACGATTCGTTATTGAGGGCCGCGTCAATACAATCCCGAACAGTGTGTACCGACTTAGGATAGGAAAACTCATTATCCTTCAAGATGTTATTGAGTACCCTACTCCCCCACGAATTAGCGGAATATCGCTTTTCGGTCCACGCAGTCTTATAGTTGAAGTGGCTCTTTTTTCGGATAATGTCCCACTCACCTGTCTCAGCATCCTGTTCTGCAAAGAGTTCGGCTCTTATGTCCTCGACACTCTGCCGGGCAAATACCCATTTACGCTCTGTCCCAGAAGGGTCAATCGGATAAACCTCAACCATTCCATTCTCCCGAACCACGTTGATTCCTCCAGGGTGGAAGTCATCAGAGCACACCTCACCAAAGCCGATGATCTCACCATCAAGTACAAGGATTGGATAGAAGCAGTTAGCTGCATCTGTCCGTAGATGTTCACCCTTACTGACATCCCTGAGAGGCCGGATGTCTGGATTATCTGCGCGTTCTTGGAGTCCAATACTTTGACCATTGATGGGATATAAAAAGTAGGCGTATTCGTGCGTTGACGAGAAGTTATTGCCCTGTTGGCCTGTCGCGTTGTGAACGACAGTGACACAGGTCTTCGCCTTGTCTGCAAACACTACATTTAGGAGACATCCAAGGTATTCCTGCTCAACTTCGTCAATAGCTATTACCACCACTGCTTGGGCGGATTCAAGGTTGCGTACCTCTGCTAGCCTATTCTCGATAAGGGAGATCCAACTGGAATTCCGGTAAGTGTTCTTGTAGATAATTTCCGATGACTTGGCGTTGTACGGAGGATCAATATAAATACACTGCACTTGCCCATGATACCGTGCTTGCAGCAGATTCAACGCCTGAAAATTCTCTCCGTGTACCAACAGCCCGTCCATCTGCTCATCTAGCGGTCCGTCCTCGGAAAGTGCCGCCAGCAGCCGGTCGGTGAAGTCGTGTTCAAAGTGCCGCGTGTCCAGCACCAAGTAGGGATTGGCTTTGAGAAAATCGACACTCGGCGGGTTGTTATAGGTCTCGCCTCCATTTATCAGATCGCCCGGGATCTCGTCAACGGCAAATAGATCAACCCATTCCTCGCATTGTGCTGCGTTGGCGGCGATTTCGGAATATAGAACTTCAGGGACGCGGTCCAGAGTGACGCACCAGTCGGTTTCGAGCACAAATTTTTTCTTTAGCCAGAGTTGCTTCTGAAAGTCCTCCAGTTGCGCTAGAAAGTCGATGATCTTCCCGCCGATATGACGGGTCGCACGCACACGCGCCAGTGCCCGGTCCAGCCGAGAGGTGTCGCCCTGCTCCAGATCGTCCAAGTTCAGCACTTCCGTGTTCAGGTACAGGTCCAACTCGCGGCACAAAAAGCCGCCGAGGTCCTTGTGGATAAAGTAATCAAAACTGTTCTTAGCCGTGTATCGCTCGACGTGCTTCTCAAGCAACGTCCGATCACTATTGGCATCCGTAGGTACCGACACATCTAGTAGAGCCAGCCAGTCTGGGGTTACCTCCTTGAGAATCCGCTTGACCACCGCCTCGTTGATCTTACCCTGTTGTCTAACACCATTGCCCGTCCACATCTGCTTTTCGCTATCGGTCAGCGGACGGTGTTCAAAGCGCACAATGAGCGCGTCATCTTCAACCGCAATGGCATCATTGCCACTCTCGAGTACGAAACGACGTTGCTTGCTGTCGGCTTCCTTGATGTTGTCTCTCTCGTTATTGGCTGCGGCGATTTCAAAACGTACGCGCCTCTCCGCTTCACCTGTGCCAACTATGAAAATATAAGAGGCGTAGTTCTCTGTCGTCTTGACGTAGTACTGGTCCGCATTAGCCCAGTGTAACTTGACCTCCTCACCATCGTAAGGGATAAGGTAAGCCGTACGCCCACCGCTTGAGTAACGACGCTGCGAGATG
The DNA here is from genome assembly GCA_965200315.1 of Candidatus Latescibacterota bacterium. Lineage (GTDB taxonomy): Bacteria > Latescibacterota > UBA2968 > UBA8231 > UBA8231. The sequence goes on along the minus strand of OZ241362.1, from coordinate 3,836,424 downwards.
AAGTCGCCCTCGGCATAGTAACGAAAAAAAAAGTTGGCGAGATGATTGTACACGTCGGCCTCAGCATCTGCGTCGCGCCTTGCTTCGGCGAGTCGTGCACGGAGCTCTTGGACGACTTCGTTCTCGTCCGGATTGACTCTCAGGCCCTGCAAGGTTTCGATGGTCTCGTTCAGTTTCCCTTCTATTTCGGTGACTTGATTGCCAGTGAGCCCCTCCAAGGCCTCTTTCACCTGCGGCAGTAGATCATTGTCGAGAAACGCCGAGATTTCGCCAGCCTTCATGTTCATGATGCGATACAGGCCGAAGTCGAGGTCTCCGCGGTCGAGTTGGAACATATCGCGCAGCAGGGCCTTCAGCCGGTTGAGCTTGTCGGTGACACTAGGGACAATGGATGACGTCGAAGCGTTCATGGAGATGACCTGTGGGTTGAGGGTAATGCAGAACGCGAAAACGAGCGAGATCAATCTTGAAAAATCACGCCCTTTAATAGTACCTAGTCAAATCAATACACCTGAATTTTGCCATACAAACAACTGTCCGCTCACCTCTCCAACCACCTCGGCAAGCGAATTTCAGCAGACTGGTGCCAAGCTGTCAGGTAAAGTGAGGCCGTAAAGCGCACGGAGGTGCGGGCCAAATCTAAGGTCAAGGCGCGCACTTGGGCGTCGTTCTCGTCTTCCCAGTGGCCCCACAGCGCGTACACTTCTTCCACTCGCCAGTTGCTTGCTCTGATCCGGTCGGTGATGGCCTTCATCAGCGAATTAAAGACTACAATGTCCTGCTCGGCCGCCAAATCCTCGGGCGCAAACCCGAGCCGTTCCACCGATGAATCCACCTGTTCGTGGATGCCCTTGCCGATAATCGTGCCGTCTGCTTGCTTTTTGCCGTTGTAGTCCCAAGTCGCGTGCAGGGGCTGGCAGATGTCTTCGGCATAGTGAGCGAGAATGCCCGCATAGACGAGGCACTTCTGTTGAATCGCCTCGTTCTCCGGCCACTGGCGATGCTCGGCAAAGGCCACAGTTAGCCGCTCGGTCCACTCGGCAATGGCGTAGGGAGCCATTCCGACCTTGGTCGGATCGAGTTGTAGCTCAAAGCACAAGGCTATAAAGTCATAGCGCTTCGCCGGAATCGCTCGCCCGCCAAGGTACTCCAGATCGAAATAGTGCTCTCCGTGCTCGGCGTGGCTCAGCAAGGGAGCGCGGCGATTCTTAAACAGGTCTGGATCGAAGACCACGTGGCTGGCAATGGTGCCACCTTGGCGAAAGAAAGCCGGCATGTCCTCCGGCAGAGCCAGCACGGCCCCCTCGGTCAGAATCCCGTGTCCATCCCCCCACCAAGCCTCGGCTGGAACGGCCACCAAGCCAGCGACCACTGCAAGCCGTATTGCGCGGATTGTTCCCATTGGTTTGCTATCCTTTCTTTGTGCAGATTACCCGAAGCCGCCAACAACCCCAACCGCGAGGAACTCCATGAAACTTTCGCTCTCGGTCCGCGTGGCCGAAAAATTCCACGCCAAGCGCGAAGCCAATATGACGCTCGAGCAATTGGCAGCCCTCGCCACCGACCACGGGTACAGCGGGCTGTGTATGCGCGCTTCGCAAGTGGGCGTCCACAGCCCGCCAGAGACGGTCGCCGCTGTGCGCGCCCTGCTCGACCGCTACCCGCTGGCCGTCTCCATGCTCACCGGCGACTTTCCCATCCCGGAAAACTCCGATCAAGGGCCGGATGCCCTCCGCAATATAACGCCCTATCTCAACTTGGCCGAACAGCTCGGCGCTCCGCTGCTGCGCGTCTGCTTGAAAAAAGACGAAGATATCGCTTGGGCACGCCGGGCCGCGGACGAAGCCGCCGAGCGCGGTCTGCGCCTCGCGCACCAGTGCCACACCCGCAGCCTCTTCGAGGAAATCGACCGCTCGCTGCAAGTTTTGGCGAGCATTGGCCGCGCCAATTTCGGCCTGATCTACGAACCAGCCAATCTAGAGCTATGCGGCCAGCCTTATAGGCTCGATACCATCCGCCGCTTTGCGCCGCACCTATTCAATGTGTATCTGCAAAATCACGTCTTGACCGCCGATGGTCCAGACGCGCTCAATACGTGGTGCCGCGGCGAGGTGCGGTTCCGCCAGATTCCCTTGTGGGAGGAAGGAGGGATTAGCTTTGCGCCGCTGATTGACGCGCTGCGTGCGGTCGGCTACGAGGGCTATGTAACAGTCCATCAGGCCTCGGCCGAACTGGGCACAGAAGCCGCGGTCCGCGCAAGCGCTCGCTATCTCAAGCGGCTGTTGGCGACTAATTGACGACCGCTAGGTGTACTTTGATATTTAAGCACTCGTTTTTAACCCTCTCACACGCAGGAAGTAAGGAGAACCATCATGGCAATCCGACTCGGCGACGAAGCCCCGAATTTCAGTGCGGAAACCACCGCAGGCCCCATCAACTTTCACGAATGGCTCGGCGGCTCTTGGGGAGTGCTCTTTTCCCACCCCGCCGACTTCACCCCGGTCTGCACCACAGAGTTAGGTGTAGTGGCCAATATCGAAGAGGAGTTCAAAAAGCGCGGCGTCAAGGTCATCGCCTTGAGCGTTAACTCGGTTGACGATCACGAGGGCTGGATCGACGACATCAACGAGACCCAAAACGCCCATGTCAATTTTCCGATGATCGCCGATCCCGACCGCAAGGTCTCCGGGCTCTACGACATGATCCACCCCAACGCGCTCGACAATATGACCGTGCGCTCGGTTTTTGTCATCGGCCCGGACAAAAAGGTCAAGTTGACGCTGACGTACCCGGCCTCGACCGGCCGCAACTTCGACGAAATTTTGCGCGTGATCGACTCGCTGCAACTGACGGCGAATTACTCGGTCGCTACCCCGGCCAATTGGCAAGATGGCGACGACTGCATCGTGGTCCCGGCCCTCTCGGACGAGGAAGCCACTGAGAAATTCCCCGAGGGCTTTACGGCAGTTAAGCCCTACTTGCGCGTTACCCCGCAGCCAAGAAAGTAAGCGATTATGAATTTAACTAGGCTAGTTTGGACGGGGGCGTTGGCCGCGCTGACGTGGTGTGCGGCGGCCAACGCGGAATCCCTGACTGTGGTGTCTTGGGGTGGTTCGTATGCGCGCGCCTGCGCGAAAGGCTATCACGAGGCGTTCACGGAAGAGACGGGCATAGAAGTCCGCTTGGAGGACTACAACGGCGGCCTCGCCCAATTGCGCGCCCAAGTGGATGCGGGGGCCGTGTATTGGGACGTGATAGATATGGAACTCGCCGATGCCATGACCGGCTGCGACGAGGGTCTCCTCGAAGTGCTGGACTTAGAGATGCCTCTTGGGGCAAACGGCGAAGCGCCCGAGGACGACTTCTACCCGGAAACGATGGGCGAGTGCGGCATCGGCACGTTGTTCTACTCGACTGTTTATGCGTACCACGCGGAGCATTTTAAGGAGCGCAAACCAGAGACCATCGCCGACTTTTTCGACCTTGAAACGTTCCCGGGGCGGCGCGGGATGCGGCGCGTGCCAGCCGTCAACTTGGAGTTTGCCCTGATGGCCGACGGAGTGCCCCGGGACGAGGTGTACGCCACCCTCGCCACGCCCGAAGGAGTCAATCGCGCATTCCGCAAGCTCGACACCATCAAGGATCAGGTGGTTTGGTGGGAGACCGGCGCGCAGCCGCCGCAGATGCTCGCCGATGGCGAAGTGGTGATGACCACGGCGTACAACGGGCGCATCTTCAACGCGCAGGTCTTGGAGAAGCAGACGTTTACCATCGTCTGGGACGGCCAAGTGCTGGACACGGGCCAGTTAGTCATCGCGGCGGGTGCGCCAAATTTGGAGGCCGCGCGCAAGTTCCTCGCCTTTGCGGCGCGGCCGTCGTCCATGGCCGGTGTGGGCTGCCATATCGCCTATGCGCCAGCGCGTCGTTCGGGCATGGACTTGGTGCATGCGCATGCCGAGACCGGTGAGACAATGGCTCCGCACATGCCTACATATCCAGCCAACGCGGCGGGCGCACTGCGCAGCGACTGGCGCTGGTGGAGCGACAACATGGACGAAATGAACGAGCGCTTCAGTGCTTGGCTGGCGCGGTGAAAGGAGACGAGTGCAGCTACCCTATTTCGTCGCCGGTGGCGTTTCGACAGGCTCAACGCCTGTTTTTTATAATTCGGCGAAAATAGCCTCTATGTCCGCCGTTTCCTTCCACTTGGCGAATTCTTTGTCCATCTTTGGCGACCACTTGCGATCCACTTCTCCGGGCGTGTAGCGGCCGTCGGCAATGCTCTTTTTGCCCCAATAGTCGCGCAGGCGGGTGTTTTCGGATGACTCCACGACCTCGCGGGCGTATTGCGGCGGCACGAAAATTGCGCCCGTGGGGGTTGCCAGCACGATATCGCCGGGCATACAGGTTGCCTCACCCACCCGCACCGGGCCGTTGATCTCGGCCATGGTCACCTCGCCGATTGCCGAGGGATGCAGCCCCCTACAGAGCACGTTGATCGGCAGCTTGCGCACGCGGTGGTCGTCGCGGATACCGCCATCGACGATTAGGCCCGTACCGCCAGTGTTGGTCGCGATCGCCGTGCCGAGGTTGTCTCCGATAAAGGTCCCGCGCAGCACCTTGCCGAACAAATCGACGACCAATAAGTCGTTGGCGACTAAGGTGTCGATGACCCAGCTATTCTGGCCGCCGATCCGCCCGTGCCGCTCGCCCTCGGCCTGCACGACGTCGTTGAAGTCGGGCCGATGTGGGATATAGCGGGCCGTTACCGCACGGCCGACTAGCACGCGGTTTGGATGCAGGTTGATCCAGTCGCCGTCGAACTGAAACGAATGCCCCTTGCCCATCAGCACACCCCAGGCTTCCTCAATGGTCACCCGCTTCATCCGTTCGACGACATCGTCGTCAACTTTGGGCCGCCCGTCGCGAAAGCGCGGGCCTGAATACGCGCTCGTTATGTTCTTTATTTTGCTCGGCGCGTTGAGTTCAAACGCCATGATCGCTCCTTAGAAAAGAATAAAAAAATGGCCGCGCATCCTTTGCGGACCGCGACCAAGCTAATACATCTCGTCCGAGCGTCAACCCGGCGGAAGGGTGGAAGGGCTAAAAGGGCAGATCGTCGCGATCGGGACCGGCCGCGGGAACAGCGGCGAGTGCATGGCCGTTGCCGTTGACCTCGGCGGCTCGCTCGGCGCCGAGCATTTTCATGGTGTTGGCGACGATCTCGATGGTCTGGCGCTTCTGGCCCTGCTGATCTTCCCACGAGCGCGTTTGCAGCTTGCCCTCGATGTAGACCTTGCTGCCCTTTTTTAGGTACTGACCAGCGATTTCGGCGAGGCGCTGCCACAAGACGATGCGGTGCCATTCGGTGCGCTCTTGGCGCTGCCCGTTCTTGTCGTTCCACGATTCGCTGGTGGCCATGCTGAAGTTGGCCACCTGAGCGCCGCTGGGGGTAAAGCGCGTCTCGGGATCGGACCCTAAGTTGCCGATGAGTAAAACCTTGTTGAGACTTGACATGTTACTGCTCCTCTCGGTTGTGCAGGCTGAAGTGATCCTGCGTCCACTCGCTGCGCTGACGGCGCTTGCGCGCTTGAGGCGTCTCGATGCCGTAGCGGCGGCAGAGGCGGCTAAAGCTGCCCGGGGCAATGCCCAAGGCCGAGCCGGCGTCGTGGTTGCTGGCATAGATTCGTGCGGCGCGTTCGATGCGATCTTTGGCGATAGGCGGCATGAGTTTCTCCTTTTGGGCTAGGCTTCGACAGCTCGGCTGAGCTCAGCCGAAGGTTAGGTGAGATAGCGGAAAACGGGAAAGCTCCAGACGACGAAAATCGCTCCTGTACACATCGGCCCTAGCCGGCTTACTTGGCGCTGGGTGCGTTTGTTTTTGCTCACTTCGCGCAAGGCGTGAAACGCAAAAATAGGGTTCATGGATCGGCTCTCCTAGGGCTAGCGACTATGAGTTGAGAAGCGGTTTTACCGCGAGTACGAAGAGGCTGACGAGGGCGTACATCAGGCCCTGATTGATGATCTCGCGTCGCCTGTGATTTTGCTCCTTGCGATGAGGTCTTGAGTGCTTGATTTCCACCGAAAAAAAGGCCCTTTTTACTCCGATTACCTGCACAAAAAGATAGTAAACATTTGTATATAAGTCAAGAAATTTGCCCCCTTTTTTTGCCTCGTTTTACGGGGGATTTTCCATCTAACCAAAAAACAATAACTTATTGATATAAAAAAACTTTTTCAGTTTAATAAATTTCCATTAAGATGCAATGAAACGAAGAGTATCCCGGCCTGCAAACTCGGTAGTGCCGTGCGGTGCTTTGTTTATTAGATTATGGGTACTAATGGCACAACGGCTATGAGCCTACGAGAAAGGAGAAATGCCATGAGTACAGTACTCGTCCACATTGGCGTCCGGGCCACAGACCTCGAAAAGACCATTCGCTTTTGGCGCGACGGCCTCGGTCTGCCCGTGGTCTCGACCCACGGAAGCTGCTACGACCTCAGCGACGGCCACCACAATTTCCGGGTCTTCCAGCACAACGGCCCGGCCCGCCCGCCCCACGTCAGCGGAATGCTCGACTATCTGCATATCGGTGTGCGGGTGCCCGACCTCGAAGAGACCGGTCGCCGCCTGTTGGACATGGGTTACGAGATTTTTTCCGACGGCTTGGGAGGCAAAGAGCCGATTGATGTCCACAATATCCAAGAAGGAGCCTTCAAGGTCGAAGACCCCGACGGCATTACCGTAGATGTGACGGCCAGCGACAGCCAATGGCCCGGTGCGGTCCTCAAATAACCCGATGACACGCCAATACCTACCCCTAATCGAGAGGATCTAATGCCAGCTAAAAAGCCCAACGTCATTCTCTTCGGCATCGACAGCCTGCGCGCCGATCATATGAGCTGTTATGGCTACCACCGCCAGACCACGCCCCACATTGACCGCTTTGCCGAAAGCGCCGTGCTCTTTGAGCGCAACTACTCGGCCCACATACCCACCACTTCGGCCTACGCCTCCATGCTCACCGGCCTCGACTGCTTCGGCACCAGCGTCGTTGCCCTACGCCACCAAGGTGGCTTGCCCGAGCGCATCCGCACCCTCCCCGAAATCCTGCGCCAGAACGGCTACGATACCTCGTGCGTAGGCTTTAGCGGCAATCCCAGTTCGCGCGGCTTCGACCGCTATTTCAGCTATGCCAGTTGGGGTTCGTTTGTCGAAGGCCGCAGCCCCAAGGCCGAAAACCTCAACGAGGTTGCCATTCCCGAACTGGAACGGCTAGCGCAGGCCGAGCAGCCCTTCTTTCTCTTCTTGCGCCACATGGATCCGCACGCCCCGTATCTGCCGCCGGCTCCCTTTGAGCGGATGTTTTACAGCGGCGACGAATTCGACCCAACAAACGAGAGCATGGATCCGGTGTTTAGCTTCAAGCCCTTCTGCGACTTTTTCGCCGACTGGATGCCGCCCGGAGTGCGCGACCGCCACTATGTCGATGCCCAGTACGACGGTGCTGTCGCCTATATGGACGCCTGCATTCAGCGCATCCTCACTCGCGTTGAAGAGTTGGGCTTGAGCGACAATACCCTGATCGTCATCAACGGCGACCACGGCGAGACCCTGTACGAGCACGAGTGCTGGTACGACCATCACGGCACGTACGAAAACACCCTCTACGTGCCGCTGATTGTCCGCCTACCCGGCGCGCTGCCGGCTGGCGAACGCGTCTCTGGTATCACCTTGCACCAAGACTTGGTGCCGACCATCCTCGAACTCCTCGGCATCCGCACGGACATCGCCTTTGACGGCCAGTCGCTACTGCCGCTGGTCGCAGGTGAGAAAGCCTCCAACTACTCGGACTTCTACATCACCGAATGTACTTGGATGCGCAAGCACGGCTGGCGCACCCCGGAGTGGAAGCTGATCGTCGCGCTGGAGCCGGACTTTCACTTCAAGCCCGAGATTGAGCTGTACAACTTGGTCAACGATCCGCTGGAGTTGGAAAACTTGGCCCAAAAAGAACCGGGGATCGTTGCTATGCTGAAGGAGCGAATGGAGGCGTGGGGCGCCAAGCGCGAGCGCGAAACGGACGCGACCAACCCGATGTACACCAATTTGCAATGGCATGGCTCAAAGACGCACGAGGGGCCGTTCGAGACTGCGCAACAGGCGTACGATACGCTGCACATTGGTTCGGTGGGTGCGGCAGACCGATTGCAGGCGGGTAATAAAAAGAAATAGTAGCAGCGTCATGCGTTTTTGTGCAGGTTGCGCCCAGTCCCATATCGTCTAGGAGTGGGCGCAACTTATATAGGAGAGTTACTATGACTACACAGCCGCAAAACCGCGCCTTCACAGTCGGCGAATACTACCGCATGGCCGAGGCCGCCATCCTTACCGAGGAGGACCGAGTTGAGCTTATCGCCGGGCAGATCGTCGCCATGAGCCCCATCGGCAGCCGCCACGCCGCTTGCGTAGATCGTCTGAACAGTCTATTGCATCGCCAGCCGAGGCCAGCCGGTATCGTCCGCGTCCAAAGCCCCATCGCCCTCGACGCGTACTCCGAGCCGGAGCCCGACTTGGTGCTACTCCGTCCCCGCGCCGATTTCTACGCGGCGGCCCATCCGTCGGCAGCCGATGTGCTACTGGCCGTCGAAGTTGCCGATACGTCGGCCGACTACGACCGCCAGGTCAAGGTGCCGCTCTATGCGCAAGCCGGCCTGCCCGAAGTGTGGCTGATTGACCTGCAAAAAGGCTGCATCGAAGTGTACGCCCGGCCCCAAGGGGGTGCGTATCAACAGCGCGTCGAAGTCACAGCCGACGCCACCCTCGCCTCGCCGACGGTGGCCCGTCTAGAACTGGCAGTTGCTGATGTATTGGGGGCATAGCTATGACCACTCAGCCGCAAAACCGCGCCTTCACAGTCGGCGAATACTACCGCATGGCCGAGGCCGCCATCCTTACCGAAGAGGACCGAGTTGAGCTTATCGCCGGGCAGATCGTCGCCATGAGCCCCATCGGCAGCCGCCACGCCGCTTGTGTAAAACGCCTCAATTTGTTGATGGGAAAAATGGTCGGGGATTCTCTGCTGATCGGCGTCCAAGACCCCATCGCCCTCGACGCGCACTCCGAGCCGGAGCCTGACTTGGTGCTACTCAGTCCCCGCGCCGATTTCTACGCGGCGGCCCATCCGTCGGCAGCCGATGTGCTACTGGCCGTCGAAGTTGCCGATACGTCGGCCGACTACGACCGCCAGGTCAAGGTGCCGCTCTATGCGCAAGCCGGCCTGCCCGAAGTGTGGCTGATTGACCTGCAAAAAGGCTGCATCGAAGTGTACGCCCGGCCCCAAGGGGGTGCGTATCAACAGCGCGTCGAAGTCACAGCCGACGCCACCCTCGCCTCGCCGACGATCCCTCAACTCGCATTGGCCGCCGCTGATTTGTTAGGTTGACGTTACACCCCTTCCGTCCACGCCCAATCCAGCCACGGGACTAGCGCCTCGATGTCGCTGGTTTCCACCGTCGCCCCGCCCCAGATCCGCAGGCCGGGGGGCGCGGCGCGGTAGCCGTTGATGTCGTAGGCGACGCCCTCGTCCTCCAGCTTAGCGACGAGTGCTTTGACTTTTGCCCGCTGGTCGTCCTCGGTTAAGCCGGTAAACCACTCATCGGCGATCCGCAGGCAAATCGACGTGCTAGAGCGAATCGCGCGGCGTACGGGCAAAAACGCGATCCACTCGCTTGCGGCTTCCCACTGTTCTAACGCCGCGAGGTTGGCCTGTGTGCGCCGCACGAGTTCGGGCAAGCCGCCGATGCTTTCGGCCCAGCGCAGCCCGTCGAGCGCGTCTTCCACGCACAGCAGGGAGGGCGTGTTGATGGTGTCGCCCTTGAACAGGGCCTCGTTGAGTTGGCCGCCTTGAGTCATGCGGAAAAGTTTGGGCACGGGCCAAGGTGGCGTGAAGCTGACGAGCCGCTCGACTGCCTGTGGGCTGAGGATGAGCATTCCGTGTGCGGCCTCGCCGCCCATGACCTTTTGCCAAGAGTAGGTTACTACGTCGAGCTTTTTCCAAGGCAGCTCCGCGGCGAAGACCGCAGACGTCGCGTCGCAGATGGTCAGGCCCTCGCGGTCGGCGGCGATCCACTCGCTGTTGGGCACCTTCACCCCGGAGGTCGTGCCGTTCCACGCGAAGACTACGTCGCGGTTGCAATCAACTTGGGACAAGTCGGGCAACTCTCCGAAATCCGCGTCGAAGACGCGTATATCCTCTAGCCGCAAGTGTTGGGTGATGTCCGTCACCCAGCCCTTGCTGAAGCTCTCCCAAGACAGCACATCGACGCCGCGCGTACCGAGCATGGACCACAGGCACATCTCTACAGCACCCGTATCCGAACCCGGCACTACGGCCATGCGGTAATCAGTCGGTACTCCCAGCAGCGCACGCGACCGCTCGATGACTTCTTGCAGCTTGGCCCGCCCGACTGTGGCGCGGTGAGAGCGCCCTACGGCCGAGTCTTTTAGGGCCGCAAAATTCCATCCCGGCCGCTTGGCGCAGGGGCCGGAGGAAAAGCAGGGATTTTGCGGTTTAACTGCTGGCTTGGTCATCTATTCGGTCCGTGCCAGCATCCCGCCATCCACTGTCAACGAAGTTCCGGTGATGAAGGACGCTTCGTCCGAGGCCAAAAACAGCACGGCGTTGGCGATGTCTTCGCTCGTGCCCAAGCGCTGAGCCGGGACCATTTTGGCGTAGCGCCGCTGTTCCCGCTCGGGTACTCCCTCCCACAAGGGCGTCAGAATCGCTCCGGGGAGTACAGCACAGACGCGGATGTCTGGCCCGTAATCAATGGCGAGGGTCCGCGTCAGGCCCAAAACTCCGGCCTTGGCCGCGTCGTAAGCCGTGGCTGTGGCAAAGCTGACCAGGGAATGCACCGAACCGGTGTTGATAATCACTCCGCCCCCAGTTTTGCGCATGACCGGGATGCCGTATTTGGCGGCGAGGAAAATCGCCTTTAGGCCGATGTTCAGCGTCCCGTCCCAATCCTTTTCCTCGAGTTCGGTCGCCGGGCCGTGGCGATACCATATTGCGTTGTTGTGGACGATGTCCACGCGGCTAAAGGCTGCTTCGGTGAGCTCAAACATCTCGATGACTTGGGCGGATTCGCCCACATCGGTGCGGACGAAAATGGCTTCGCCGCCATCAGCCTTGATTTTATCGACGACCCGCTGGCCGCCGGCGGCGTTGACATCTGCCACGCAGACGGACGCGCCTTCGCGCGCCAGAACTTGCGCGGTGACTTCCCCGATTCCCGAAGCTGCACCCGTTACAATGGCCGCTTTACCGGCGATTCGACCTTTGTTCATAGTTGATCTCCTGTGTCAGAAGTTTGCTCTATCCGCCCCACGACGTCAGCAGGCAATGGACGCAATTTGTCCAGTTCTCCTTTCAGCCGATCAATTTCTTCAATGATCGTTGAGCCACTGTTGCTCATTATTCCCTCGTCTCTTTGAATTTTTCCAGTTTCATCTAGCCCGAATATGGGCCTCGTGCCGATCGATTTGGAAGGTGATCCAAGAGTGAGTCTTATTTGGCCTCATAGCTTCTCACACGTGCAATTGCAGGTCAAACACGAGCTCCATATTGGCCCACCACTCTCCCTCTTTGGCTTCGGGCACCTGCTGCTGAAAGGTTCGCATCAGCTCGTCCCACTCCTTCGCCTTGGGGTTTTGCTCGACGTAGCGCGGGAAGTCGCGGGCCGGATCGAACTCGTCGGTAGCGGTCATGTACATGAACATCCGCTGGCCCAAGAGAAAAATTTTCATGTCGGTGATGCCGACTTCGCCTAGGCCCTGAAGCGGCTCGGGCCAAGGGTCGGCGTGGTATGCCTTGTACTGGGCGATCAGTTCGGGATCGTCCTTCAACTCAATGGTTAGGCCAAAGTGCTGCATTGCGTTCCTCCTTGATTTTCAGCGCGATAGGCTGCGGCCAAAAGCGACACCGGGTGGACGATGTCCACGGCGGCGTTTGCGCGACGGACTCCATACTGGAGTTGGATGGCGCAGCCGGTGTTGCCCGTGGCCACTGCGGTCGCGCCGGTCGCACACACGTGTGCCATTTTGCGGTCGAGTAGCTGCATGGACAGCTCGGGCTGGGTGATGTTGTAGATGCCGGCACTGCCGCAGCACCAGTCGGCCTCTACCAGCGGCACGAGCTCCAAATTGGGCACGGCTTGCAGCACCTCGTGTGGGGCAGTGGAAACCCGCTGTCCGTGTTTGAGGTGGCACGACTCGTGGTAGGCGACTTGTTGTGAGGGCATTGCAGCGCGGGGCCGGCGCAAGCCGATTTCGGCGAGCCACTCGTGGACATCCTTTACTTTTGAGCTCCACACAGCGGCCCGCTCCGCATAGGTGGGGTCGTCGGCCAGCAAGCGGTCGTAGTGCTTGCAGTGCAATCCGCAGCCACCAGCGTTGACGACGATTGCGTCTAGGTTTTTGGCGTCAAAGGCGTCAATGTTGAGCCGTGCCTGTTGCTGCGCCTGTTCGACCGCGCCGTTGTGCGCGTGCAGCGAGCCGCAACACGCTTGGCCCTCCGGCAGCAGCACGTGGCAGCCGTTGTGCTGCAAGACGCATATCGTATCGGCGTTTACCTCGGCAAAGGATATGTCTTGGACGCAGCCGGCCAACAGCGCGACCCGGTAGCGCGGTGCGGACGGATTCGCCTGCTGCAAATCCCGGCGATACAACTGGTCGGTAAAGCGCGGAGAAATCTGCGGTGCCAGCGGCTCCAGTTCGCCCAAGCCAAAAGGCAGCAGCCTGAGGAGACCGCTGCGGCGCGTTAGGGTTTGCAGACCGCTGCGCTGCAAGAAGCGCACCGTGCGGGCGATAGCCTGCAACCGCGTCTGTTTGGCGAAGAGCCAGCCGAGGACCCAACGGCGCACAAAATTCCGCACTGTGCCATTGAGCAAGCCCTGCCGCTCCACTTCGGCGCGGGCGTTTTCAAATAGCGCGGCGTAATCCACTCCGGCCGGACACGCGGTCTGACAGGCGAGGCAGCCGAGGCAGAAGTACATCTCTTCGGCAAAGATCGTACTCGCCTCTAGCTCGCCATCGGCGATGGCTCGCATCATGGCGATCCGCCCCCGCGGCGAAGAACGCTCGCGCAGAGTCGCGTCGTACGTCGGGCAGGTCGGCAGGCAGAGGCCGCAGTGCATGCACTGCTGGAGGATCGAGTAATCCAAGTCTCGGAGTAAGTTCAGGCCGTCGCTCAATCGAACATGTTCCCTCGGTTTAAGATACCCTTTGGGTCGAAGGCGGTCTTGACCCGCTTGAGAATTTCCAGCCCCACCGGCCCGAGCTGCCCGGGCAAGTAGGGCTTTTTGGCCAAGCCGACTCCGTGCTCGCCGGTGATGGTCCCGCCCAATTCTACGGCGTGGGCAAAAACCTCGGCCATGGCCTTTTCGACGCGGGCCATTTCCGCAGCGTCGCGCTCGTCGCACAGGAAGGTGGGGTGCAGGTTGCCGTCGCCGAAGTGGCCGAAGGTCCCCACCCGCACTTGGTGCCGCTGACCGACCTCCTGCACGTAGGCGACCATGGCCGCTAGCTCGCTGCGCGGCACGGTGACGTCCTCTAGCACGACCGTCGGTGCTAGTCGCGCCAGCGCGCTAAAGGCTGTGCGCCGGGCTGCGGCGAGTTGCTGGGCCTCTGCATCTGAGGCAGCCAGTCGCACCGAGCGAGCGCCGCCCTCGCGGGCAATGGCCTCGATCTGGGCGGCCTGCTCGGCAACCTGCACTGGGTGCCCATCTACTTCCATCAGCAGCACGGCCTCGCAGTCCGTCGGCAGGCCAATGTCGGCGTGGGCCTCCACGCATTCGATGGTAGTGCGGTCGAGGAATTCGAGGGTGCAGGGGATGATTTTGTGCGCGATAATCGCCGAGACCGTGGCCGCCGCCTGCGTCATCTCGTCGTATAGGCCAAGCAAGGTCTTTTTGCTCGCGGGTGCTGGGACCAGCTTCAGCGCGATCTTGGTAATGACGCCGAGCATTCCCTCGGAGCCGATAAAGAGGTCTTTGAGCGTGAAGCCGGCCACGTCTTTGACGCATTTGTTGCCGGTCTCCAAAACCTGGCCGTCGGCCAAGACGACCTCCAACCCCATCACGTAGTCGCGCGTCACGCCGTATTTTAATCCGCGCAGCCCCCCGGAATTGTTGGCCACATTGCCGCCGATAGTCGAGATCTTGATCGAGCCGGGATCCGGGGGATAAAATAGGCCAGCGGCTTGGGCTGCGTCGGCGATCTGCTGAGTGAGAACGCCCGGCTGGACGACCATGACTAGGTTGGCCGCGTCTAGCTCTAGGATTTGATTGAACCGGACCAAGCAGAGCGCGACCCCCCCTTGCGAGGGTACGGACCCCCCAGCCAACCCGGTGCCCGAGCCACGCGGCACCACGGGCACCCCGCGCTGGTTGCACAGAGCCAAGAGCTGGGCGACCTCTTCCCTACTTTCCGGCAAGGCCACGCAAGCGGGTCGCTGGTGCAGCAGGGCGGTCCCGTCGAAGGCATAGACGCTGCAATCCTCAGCCGAGGTCAACAGTTGGTCTGGACGTAGGAAGGTGCCGAGATCGCGTATCAGGGCGGCGCGATCCATCGCAGGCCTGGACGCAGTCGTTGCAACTCGTCGGACAGGTGCTCGGTGCGGTTGACATACTTGACGACCGTGGTACCGCCGGGCGCGAGCGCGATGCGAGTAATCGCCGTGTTGTTGTGCTCGTAATAGGAGCCGTCGTCCATTGCTTGGTTGCCCAAGGCCGAGAGCAACAGGCTCATAAAGCCGCCGTGCGTCACCAAGCCGATGCGCGTCTCTTCTCCCGCCCGCGCTCGCAAGTCTGCAGCTACGCCGATAGCGCGGCGCTGGGCCTGCTGATTCGTTTCCTTGCCCGCGTCCCACCATCCGTCTTCGCCGACTTCCGCTGACGCGACGCTAGTGAGAAAACGCGCGGCAATTTCCGCCCGCGTCAGGCCGGGATAGCCAACGATTCCCCGCTCGCCGCCGTGGTCGAGGTAAATGCCGCCCATCTCGTGAATAGCTACCCAGATCGCCGACTCCGATTCCATGGCCTGTCCGATCGCTTGCGCGGTGTGCAGGGTGCGGATCATTGGACTGCAATAAAGCCGATCAAAAAAGGGCCGATCCGCTGTGCGTTCGGCTGGCGCAAGGTGCAACCCTTCTGCTAGATACGCGGCCACTTGCTCGGCCTGTGCCCGGCCGTTAGCGGTCAATTCGGGATCGGCGACGCGCTGGCTAACATCGGTCAGCGCGTTGTTAGTGGACTCGCCGTGGCGAATCAGAAATAGGTCCATAGTATCCTCGAAAGTAATATGTTATCGGTCAGCGCGTTGTTGGTGGACTCGCCGTGGCGAATCAGAAATAGGCCCATGACATTCTTGACAGTAATATGGATAGTGGTTAGTGGTTAATAACCACCTACTACCGAACCACCAATGTTATGGATATTAAAGTAATTCAAGGAGCCATTCAAAAACAGGACGCGGACGTCCTCGTGGTCAACCTCTTTGCTGGAGCGCGCCCGGGCGGCGCTACGGGTGCGGTTGACCAAGCCCTCGGCGGCCAAATCTCGGCGGCGATTGACTTGGGAGACTTCGAGGGCAAGGCCGGCCAGACCTTGCTGCTGTACTCGCACGGCCAGCTCCCAGCACCGCGCGTCCTCGTCGTCGGCTTGGGCGAGCAAGAGGGCTTTGACCTCGAAAGAGCGCGCCGCGCCGCTGGCACGGCCATCGGCACCCTCGGCGGCTTGGGAGCTAAGAGCGCGGCCACTATCCTGCACGGCACGGGCGCGGGCAACCTGCCCGTCGAGCCAGCCGCGCAAGCTGTGGCCGAAGCCTCGCTGTTGGCGGCCTATCGCTTTGACGAATACCGCTCGCATCCCCAAGTGCCGTCGTTGGCCACGCTGCACGTCGTAGAGTTCGACTCGACTAAGCTCACAGCGGTGCGGCGCGGAGTTCGTCGGGGCCGCGCCCTCGCCGAGGCCACCTACCTCGCCCGCGACTTGGTCAATCACCCCGGCGGCGAAGTGACGCCGGCCTACTTGGCCCACACGGCTCGTCGCCTAGCCAAAACCCACGATCTGCGCTGCCGGGTCTTCAGTACAAAGGGCTTAGCCGAGCTAGGCATGGGTGCCCTAGTGGCCGTTGGCCAGGGCAGTGCCAATAAGCCGCGTTTTATCGTCCTTGAACACGGCCCTCGCGAGGGGGAGCCGCTGGTGTTTGTCGGCAAGGGCATCACCTTCGACAGCGGCGGCCTCTCGCTCAAGACCGTTGATGGCATCCGCACGATGAAGACCGACATGTCCGGCGCTGCTGCGGTCTTGGGCGCGATGCAGGCGGTGGCCGCGCTCGGCCTCAAGCAGCGGGTCGTCGGCCTGATCGCCGCGGCCGAGAACATGCCCTCCAGCACGGCTTTTCGCCCCGATGACGTGCTGCGCACCCTCGCGGGTAAGACCATCGAGATCGTCAGCACGGACGCCGAAGGACGCCTCGTCTTGGCCGACGCCCTCGCCTACGCCACCCGCTACGAGCCGGCCGCAGTCGTCGATCTGGCCACCCTCACCGGTGCTTGCGTAACTGCCCTGGGGCACTACGCTTCGGGCCTGTTTGCCAACGACGATGATTTGGCGGATCGGCTGCTCGCCGCCGGAGAGCAAACCGGCGAGCGGCTCTGGCGCTTGCCGCTGTGGCCCGAGTTCCGCGACCAGATCGACAGCGACATCGCCGACATGAAAAACTCAGGCGGTCGGCCAGCGGGCGCCAGCACGGCTGCGGCGCTGTTGGCCGAGTTCGCCGACTACTCTTGGGCGCACCTCGATATTGCCGGCACCGCTTGGTGCGAAAAGACCAAACCTTATGTGCCACGAGGCGGCGTCGGCATCGGCGTACGCCTATTGACCCAACTTGCCCTCGATTGGAGCTCAGCATGACTATTCGCACGATCCACATAGGGGCTGGTGGCCGCGGCCGCTGGCCCCTAAACCGCTTCCGCGACCGCACCGACTTCGAGGCCGTCGCCCTAGTTGATGTTAGCGAGGAGAACCTCGCCACGGCGCGGGAGACTACCGGCCTAGGCGAGGCAGCGTGTTTTTCTACGCCCGCCGATGCCTTGCAAGCCGTTGATGCCGACGCCGTGGTGGTCATTACGCCGCCCGACCTGCACGCCGCCCAGTGCTTGGAGGCCGTCCGCGCTGGCAAGCATGTACTGGTGGAAAAGCCTTTCACCAAAGACCTCGGCCAAGCGCGTCAGATCGTCGCCGAGGCGAGCGAGCGCGGTCTCAAGGTCGCTGTTACCCAGAACGCCCGTTACTATCCGCCGGTCTTAACCATCCGTCGCCTGCTGCAAAGCGGCGACTTGGGACAGCCTTCCTTTGGCTTGATGACCAAATATGGATGGCGTCCGCGGGTGCATCATTCGGGCGCGGACCAACACGCCTACTTGTGGGAGCGCGGCATCCACGACTTCGACCAATTGCGCCACCTGCTCAGCACCGAGCCCAAGCGGCTCTTTTGCAACAGCTTCAACCCGCCTTGGAGTCCGTATAGCGGCGGCGCGGCCATCGACGGCTGGATCGAGTTTCACAACGGCACCACGTTCAACTTCCAATGCACCTTTGCCACCCACAAAGGCGGCTCAAGCTGGCGACTGGACTGCGAGAAGGGCACGGTCGAAGAGGTCTCCGGCGGCTTGGCGATTCGGCGGCCCGGGGCCGAAGCAGACGAGATCATACCGATGGATGAAAACCCCCATCCCGAAGAAGTCCTCTTGGACGGCTTCCGCGACTACGTGCTCAACGACGTGGAGCCGCCTTTCTCTGGCCCGCGCAACCTAGCCACGGTGGGCCTGATCAACGCTTTGGGGGCCTCGTCGGAGCAAGGCGTTGTGATCGACTTTGACGAGTACATGGAGTCCCACTGAGCTTCGTCATGCGATTCTTTTGATCTTCCTCTACAGCATCGTGCGACCTTCCGCCCGCTCGTTTCTCCTCGACTTGGAGCGATGGGAGGTGCCGCTGCTCGGGGTCCTGACCCTGCTGCTGTGGGGTCTGCCTTTCCTCCACCCTCGCGATATCCCTTTGGGGCTCCTCTGAGGAGCCGGCGTACTGCTGCAAGCTTGGTACAGCCCGCGACGGCATCTTGCCCTCCCCATCGTTGGCTTGGTCATCACCGCCGGCCTGTACACCCTCATTGCCTTCCACTACGCCTTTAGCGACGACTCGATGGGGCCACTCCGTCCGGGTAGTGGTGCTTGGGCCGAAGGTGCTCTCAATATGGCCATTTGGCCCATATCTCCTTGCCCGGCCATTGGTTGCATGTGGACAAAGGCATCCTCAACAGTTCGTCTATCTGTTGCTTTGCTCTGTTCGGCTTGTTGGCCCTCGCCCGCTTGCGCGACCGGCGTGTGGCTATCGCTCCATTGGCCTCTATGCCGCTACCACCGCTATTAATGGTTTACACTCGAAGTGGGAGCTTGGTTTCGGTTTTCCTGCCATCCGCCATGGTGGCTGTCGATCCCCTTTGCCGCTGATCGGTCCAGCGCGTTGCGTTTTGTTTTGACCCAGCCCCAAGATGTCTATTGTTTATTTGATTACGACGGCCCAGCCGACCTAACGCTGACCGACATCATTCTCTACCGCGAAACTTTCGACCGCCGCTAAAATCACAAACTCGCGCTCGACGATTTTCCGGTTCAAATGGGAGCTGTCCGATTTCAAGCCTACGAGGATGCGCTCGACAAATATCGAGGGAATAGAACATGAGAAATAGGCTTGATGCAATAACTCTCAAAGGGTTCAAGACTATTCGAGAGCTGAAGGATTTCAAGCCTCGTCCCTTGACAGTGCTGATTGGACCTAACGGCGCTGGAAAATCCAATTTCATCTCTTTTTTTCGTATGATAAGTTGGGGATTATCAGACCCAGACCATCTTCAGCTTTACGTGAGTCAACAGGGTGGTGCCAGCACCTTGTTGCACGATGGCCCAGCTAAAACCCGAGAGATCGAGACAGAACTGACGATTAAGACCGATGCTGGCGAAAATCAATATGCGTTTCGGCTGTTTTATGCGGCAGGAGATACGTTGATTTTCGCGGACGAGCGATACCGATTCTCTAACAAGAATTACTCTACTCTTGCGCGATGGCGCGAAACAGGGGCTGGACATCTCTTTCCGCAACTTCTTGTTAAGGCTAGCCAAGACGCGACTGCTCGCGTCATTCGAGAGCTCCTGCAAAAAATCGTCGTGTATCAATTCCATAATACGTCGGACACTGCTCGCATACGCGGGATGTGGAATATGTATGATAACCGATGGTTGAAGGAGGACGCTGCCAATGTCGCGCCCGTTCTGTTTCGCTTGAAGGAAGATGATAACAGGTGCTATCAGCGGATCGTAGATACCATTCGGTTAATCCTGCCCTTCTTCTCTGATTTCGTGTTGGAGCCAAACTATAACCGTCTTCTCCTGAGCTGGCGCGAGCGAAATAGCGATCAGGTATTCAGTGTGTCGCAGGCGTCAGATGGTATGTTGCGGGTCTTATCGCTTGTTACCCTTCTCCTTCAGCCAGAACGGGATTTGCCGGACGTTTTGATTCTCGACGAGCCAGAACTTGGATTGCACCCCTACGCCATTAATATCGTCGGCGGTTTGATAAGTGCCGCATCAACCAAGGTACAGGTCATCGTCGCTACACAATCCACGGCATTGGTCGATTGCTTTGAGCCAGCGGATATTGTCGTCGTCGAGCGCGAAGGCCGTAGTTCTACTTTCAGACAGCTAAACGCCGAGGCTCTCGAAGAATGGCTCGAAGATTATTCGCTTTCCGAGTTATGGGAAAAGAACGTGCTCGGAGGGCGACCGTAGTGGCTATCAGACTGAATTTCATTGTTGAAGGGCAGACCGAAGAAGCGTTCGTGAAGCGGCTTCTAAACCCGCACCTAGCGAATTTGGAAGTCTATGTGAAGAGGTTCGTTGTGTCCTGACGAGTTGGAAGAACAACATTAAGCATCGTGGAGGTATTGAGAGTTATGGGCAGGCTAGGAATGATATCAACGCTTGGATAAAGGAAGATCGGAATTCGGACGTGCGTTTCACAACTATGTTTGACGTGTACGGTCTGCCGACGGATTTTCCCGGTTACAGAGACGCGAAGCAGATCTCCGACCCCTACGGACGGATCAAAATGCTGGAGGACGCTCTGGAGGAAGACATTTCTGATTGGCGATTTATCCCGCATTTTCAACTTCACGAGTTTGAGGCATTATTGCTGTCCGATCCTCAGAAACTCGATTCGCAGTTTGATAACAGCACTGGAATACGGCAACTTGTCGATATGGTCGCCAGTTTTGATTCACCGGAACTCATCAATGACGGAAACACTACCGCTCCATCAAAGCGAATTATCGGCGAAATACCGGAATACGAGAAAATGAAACCATCCGCGGCTCCCATTGTTGCGGAGAAGATCGGATTGCCTACGTTGCGCCTGAAGTGTACACATTTCGGCGAATGGCTTCATAAACTGGAAACGCTGAATAAGGAATGACACGCCAATGAACGAACAAACCGCCCGCCGCCTGCACCAAGACTCCTTGGTCATCGATTCGCACAACGACAGCATCGTCGCCCTGATCCGCCGGGGTATGTCCATCGACGGCACCCAGCGCCCTGACTTCCATCAACGCGACGGGGCTGTCGCTTATTTGCGCCAATACCAGTCGCCGGATGGCGGCGTTCAGCTCGACTTGCCCAAGGCGCGCGAGGGCGGGCTAGACGCGGCCTTTTTCGCCGTTGATTGCACCCGCCCTTGGGGCAACCACTTGCTCTACTGCATGGACGCCTTGGGTCATTTTTTGCAAGAAGTGGCAGATCACAGCGAGGGCATGGCCGTGGCGCACTGCGCGGCCGACATTGAGCGCGCCCGCGCCGAGGGCCGCTTGGCGGCCATACTGGCAGTGGAAAACAGCGATGCGCTGGAAAAAAGCCCTCACATCCTGCCGCTGCTCTACCAGTTGGGCGTCCGCGCCCTGACCCTCACCCATAGCACCCGCTCTTGGGCCGGAGATGGCTGCGAGGTGGCAGGGGGAGGCGGCCTGACCGGCTTTGGCCGCCAGCTCCTAGCGCAGATGAACGAACTAGGCGTGGTCGTCGACGTCTCCCATCTCAACGAGCCGGGCTTTTGGGACGTGGCCCACGCGGCCCAAGCTCCCTTTATGGCCACCCATAGCTGCTGCCGCGCCCTCTGCGACCACCCGCGCAACCTCCGCGACGAGCAGTTGTGCGCCCTCGCCGAAAAGGGCGGGGTCGTGGCCATCACCTTTGTCCCAGACTTTATCGACGCGCACAACCCCACCTTCGACGGCCTGCTCGACCATATTGAACACGCGGTCGCGGTCGCCGGCATCGACCACGTCGGCTTGGGGTCGGATTTTGACGGCGGCGGCTTGCTCTTAGAAGACGCGACCTGCCTCCCGGACATTGCGGTGGGCTTGGCCAAACGCGGCTATGCCGAAGCCGATGTCCGCAAAATTATCGGCGCAAACCAACTGCGGTTCCTGCAACAGGTCATCGGCTGAGGCCGTAGAGCGCCCCGAACTTCTCCTGCAAATAGTCGATGAAGTAATCGGCACTTAGCTGCGCACCCGTCACCTCTTCGACCAATTCGCCAGCCGTCACCCGTGCGCCGCGGGCGTGGATTTTTTCGTTGAGCCAAGTCTTGAGCGGCCTGAGCTCGCCCTGCCCGATCTGCGCTTCAAGACCGGGTAAGTCTTGGTGGGCTTGGTGAAAAAACTGGGCTGCGTACAGGTTGCCCAGCGCATAGGTCGGAAAATAGCCCAGCAGACCACAAGACCAGTGCGTG
Source organism: Candidatus Latescibacterota bacterium (assembly GCA_965200315.1). GTDB lineage: Bacteria > Latescibacterota > UBA2968 > UBA8231 > UBA8231. The sequence goes on along the minus strand of OZ241362.1, from coordinate 3,814,518 downwards.
TCTTGCAGCACACCGCAGGCGTCGTCGGGAGGACGGATGCCCAAGTATTGCTCCATCCGCTCGTTCCACGCCGCGGGCAATTCGGCCACGGCAACCCGCCCTTCAAGCAGATCGCATTCCAGCTCAAAACGCAGCAGGATGTGGAGGTTGTACGTCACCTCGTCGGCCTCGACCCGGATCAGCGATGGCTCCACTTGATTGACCGCCGCGTAAAAGGCGTCTAGATCGACCGTGCTGAGCTGCTGGGGAAAAAGCACTCGTAGCTTGGGCAGGTAATGAGTCCAGAAGGCTTTGCTGCGGCCGACCATGTTTTCCCACAACCGCGATTGCGACTCGTGGATCCCTAGCGAAATGCTCGCGCCGGCCGGGGTGCCGCTGGCGTCGGCGGGCAGGCCCTGTTCGTACAGCCCGTGCCCGGCCTCGTGGATGGTGCCAAAGAGCGAGCCGGGCAGCCAATCGGCACTGTAGCGAGTCGTCAGCCGCACATCGTCGCGGGACGTGCCCGCGCAAAACGGATGCACCGCCAAGTCGAGCCGCCCGGCCTCCATGTCAAAGCCTATGTCCGCCAACACCTGTTGGCCCAAAAGCTCCTGTTGCTCGATGGGGTATTCTTGGTCGAGTACGCCCCGCGCCGGGTACTTCCCGGTGGCGGCGATTTGCTCGACTAGCGGCACGAGCTGCGCTTTGAGTTGGGCAAAGACCGGGGCGATTTCCTCGGCCCGTGCATAAGGCTCGTACTCGTCGAGCAGCGCGTTGTACATCGCGCCTTCGTAGCCGACCCGCTCGGCGACCTCCTTTTTGAGCGAAACAATTTTTTCTAGCCAAGGCTGGAAGAGCGCAAAGTCCGATTTTTTTCGCGCCTCGATCCAAGCCTCGTGTCCCAAGGACTCGGTCTGGCTCAGCTCGACGACTAGCTCCTTGGGTAGCTTGAGCGACCGGCTCTGCTGGCGGTCGATTTCGCGGACGTTGACGGTCGCGTCGCCTGTTAGCTCGGCGTCCTTGAGGTCGGCTACGAGCGCGACCAACTCTGGTGAGGTGAGCCGCTCGTGGTGCAGACCGGCCAAGGTCCCCATCGCTCTGGCCCGCATGGCCGCGCCGCGCGGCGGCATGTAGGTCTCTTGATCCCAGCTCATCAGCCCCTGAGCATGGTTTATGTCGGATAGCTCGCGGAGGCGTTCTACAAAGGTTTCATACGTATTGCTCATGGCGTTGCCTTTCGTTGTGGTAGGTTAAACCCAAATAACGTTGAGCGGTGGCGGGCTTCTAACTCGCTCTGCGGGCGAGCCGTCCGCGCACCCGGCGGAGATCTTGGTGGCGTGAGGTAAGAGGTTGAATTAACGGTTGCTCGCCGACTAATTTTTGCGTGTCTTCTATCCATTCCCTGTGACCCCTTATCTGCGGAGGACCCCATGAAGATCACCCACGCTGAATCCATTGCCCTCAACATCCCCTTCTACGCCGAGCACGTCACTCGCGCCATGCAGCGCGCCTCTACCCACGACGAGCGCGTGTGGGTCGTGCGCTTGGAGACGGACAACGGCCTCGTGGGCTGGGCCGACAACCACGGCCAACCATCGGTCGATGGCCTCGTCGGGCAAAACCCGGCCAGCCTGATAAACCGCGACGATATTGGCTTTGGCCCGCAAGTCGCCTGCCTCGACCTAGTGGGCCAAGACAACGGCGTACCCGTACACGAGCTGCTCGGCGTCAAGCTCCGCGACCGCTGCCCCATCTCTTGGTGGGATATAGATATGCCGCCCGAGGACTGGGTCGCCGAGGCCGAGGAATCGCTAAAGCGCGGATACACCACCTTTAAGATGAAGGCCCGCCCGTGGCGCGACATCATCGCCCAAACCGATGCGGTCGCCCAAGTCGTCCCGGCCGACTACAAGTTCGACGTCGACTTCAACGGCTTCTTGCTCAACCAAGCCAAGGCCGAGATCATCCTGCAACAGCTCGACGAAAACCCCAACGTCGGCATGTACGAAAGCCCGTTTTACCTGCACTCGGACGTAGATGGGGCGCGGATTTTGCGCGAGCGGGTGCGCAAACCCATCGTCGAGCACTACCAAGACCAATATCTGCGCAACAACTGCTGCGATGGGTTCGTCATCGGCGGCGGCGTGACCGATACCCGGCGGGCGGCAACCCTCGCGGCGGCCCAAAACAAGCCCTTTTGGCTCCAGCTCGTCGGTGCTGGCTTAACCACTACTTATGCGGCCCACCTCGGCTCGGTGCTCTCGCACGCCCAACTGCCCTATATCACCTGCCACGAGCTGTGGGAGGACGATCTGCTGCAAGAGCCTATCGAAGTCCGCGACGGCTATATGCCGGTTCCAGACGCGCCCGGCTTGGGAGTCTCGGTGGATGAAGAGGCGATTGCAAAGTACCGGGTGGATCCTGCCGAGCCGACTCCCAAGCACCGCTACTTGGCCCAAAAGCGCATTCTCCGCGTGTACTGGCCGGGGGACGGCCAAGAGCGGGAGTGGGAGTTTACAGCTGAAACCCACTATCAGCAGGCCTTCTACGCTGGCAACATCCCCGGCTTTGAGCAAGGCGTCGATTTGGAGGTGATTGAAGACGACCACAGCGCGGCCTTCCAAAAGCGACACGAGGCTCTGTTGGCGCAAGGGCGTTAGTCCTGCTGCCGGGCGATGGCCTCGTAGTCCGTTAGCGCGTAGCCGATGCCCACGTAGTCGAGCAGGTTGAGCAGCGCCCGCAGCGCGACCCCAAACCCATCGACGCCGCTGAAGCCGCCGAACTGCCCGCCGCCCTTTAGGTGCGGCTCCAAGTCGAGGAACACGCCGGGGACTCCCTGCTGCTTCAGCTTGCGTTCCAGAGCTGGGATGCGGGTGCGGAAGTCGCGCAATATGGCCTCGTGCGCGGAGTCGCCGCGATCGGCGGGCACAAAGTTTTTGAGCCGCTCCTCATCTACGACGCCCTCCCATTGGAGAGCCGGGTCGATCTTGTAGTCCTTGATGTGCATCCAGCCAATCCCCTCGCGCATCGCGCGATACTCGGCTAGGGTCTCGACCGGGGTAAAGTTTTGGCTCGACAGATTGCCGCCGTCGAAAATCAGGTACAGGTTGGGGTGGCCCACCATCTCGAATAGCTCTTGCAGGAGCCGCCCGTTCTGGCCGACGAGATTGGCCTCAACCTCTAGGCCGAAAAGGACATCGCCCCGGCTGCAAACCTCGGCGATTTGCGCCAACCGCTCGGCCGCCGGCTCTAAGTAAGCGGCTGGGTCCTCGCCTTGGGGATGGTAAAACGAGAACCCGCGAATCAGCCGCGTCTCAAACTCGCCGGCCAGATCCACGGCCCGCTGCACGTCTTGTTGTAAGTACTGGTCAAACGGGATATAGGCATTGGCCGAGCCATCTTCCACATTGAGCAGCTTGACTTTGCCAATCGGCGAGCCGATCGAGGCCACTGCAATCCCAAATTCGCCGTGCAACTGGCGCAGCCGCGCTGTCTCGGGCTGCGTTAGCTGCATCACATTTTTGACGCCCTGCCCCACGTCCACAAAGCGCAAGCTGTAGTGCGACATGCCCAGCGTCGCGAGCATGGCTAGCTGAGCTTCGGCCTTTTTGTCCGTCGGCCCCTCGTCGGCAAAACCGCTGATGATCACCTTGGGTGTTTCGCGCATGAGATTTCCTTGAGTTTTCTGGCCACACTTGTTGTGGGCGCAATTCTCCTAAGTATAGAGCTTGGACAAACATTGACAAAAATCACCTTCACCGCAGTCTTAGGGCTCCTTACAACCCAACCCCTTAGAAGAGACTAAGCATGAAACCGCTACATCGTCTCAATATCATTCCGTGCCTGCCCGAGCAACTGACGCCGCTGTGGGAGTTGGGGTACAACCTCTGGTGGAGTTGGAGCAAGGAAACCATCCGCACTCTCTACCAGATTGACCCGGAAACGTGGATCGAGAGCCAGCGCAATCCCCTGCGCTTTTGGGCTTTCCTGCGGCCGGACCAGCTCGATGCCCTAATCGCCGACGAGCAACTGCGGGGTCGCATCGAGCGCGTCGTCGAGCAATTCGAGGGCTATTTGTCGCAGCCGACGTGGTTTGGCCAGACGCACGGCGAGAGCCAGTTACAGGTTGCGTACTTCTCGGCGGAATTCGGCCTGACCGAGAGCCTGCGCATCTATTCTGGCGGTTTGGGCGTACTCGCTGGCGACCATCTCAAGGCGGCCAGCGATCTAGGCGTCCCCCTCGTCGGGGTTGGCTTGCTCTACCGAGAGGGCTATTTCCACCAAGCCCTCAACGCCGATGGCTGGCAGATAGAGCAAAACCCGGAAAACGACTTCTACCAGATGCCCGTGCAGCCGGTCCACGGCCGCAACGGAGAGCACCTGAGCATTGAGGTTCCCTTTGCCCACGGCATGGTGCAAGCGCGGCTCTGGCAGGTGCAGGTGGGCCGGGTGCGGCTCTATTTGCTCGATACCAACCTCGACGAAAACGCCCCGGCGGACCGCGATATTACCGCTCGCCTCTACGGCGGCGACGCGGCCATGCGCATCCGGCAGGAGATCCTTCTCGGCATCGGCGGTTTGCGCGCCCTCCAAGCCGTGGGCATTGAACCCACTGTCTGCCATATTAACGAAGGGCACTCGGCTTTTTTGGCTCTAGAGAGGATTCGCCGGCTCATGGCCGAGCACGGCTATTCGTTTGCCACGGCCCTCGAAGCCAGCATCGTGGGCAATGTGTTTACCACGCACACCCCGGTCGCGGCGGGCAACGACTGGTTCCCCGCGCACTTGGTCGAGGCGCACTTGGGCTATTTCCGCGAGTGGCTCGGCCTATCGCACGAGGAATTTATCGGCTTGGGCCGAGTTGACCCTCGCGACCCCCAAGCCGACTTCTGCATGACGGTCTTGGCCCTCAGGCTCTCGGGCCGGGCCAATGGCGTCAGTCGCCTACACGGCGCGGTTAGCCGCCGCATGTGGCAGGGCTTGTGGCCCGACTTTTCAGAACGCGAAATCCCCATCGGCCACGTCACCAACGGCGTTCATCTCCACACGTGGGCTTCGCTGGAAATGGCCGAGTTGTTGGACCGCCATCTCGGCGACACTTGGCGGTTGGTATCGGTTGACGAGCGGGACTGGGACCCGGTTTATCGCATCCCCGACCGCGAGCTGTGGGATACTCACCAGCAGCGGCGCAAGCGGCTGATTGCCGTAACCCGCCAGCACCTGCGCCAGCAGATGCGGAGCCAGGGTGCGCCGAAGGCCAAAATTGAACAGACCTTAGCGCGGCTCGACCCCGAGGTGCTGACCATTGGCTTTGCACGCCGCTTTGCCACCTATAAGCGCGGCAACCTGATTTTCCGCAATATCGAGCGGCTCAAGGCCCTGTTTGCCGACTCGCAGCGGCCCTTGCAGATCCTCTTCGCCGGCAAGGCCCACCCCCACGACGACGCTGGCAAGGAGTTGATCCGCCAAATCGTCCACCTCGCCCGGCAAGCGCCCTTTAATGGCCGGGTTTTCTTTTTGCAAGACTACGACATGAACCTCGCCCGCTACTTGGTGCAGGGGTGCGATGTCTGGCTCAACAACCCCCGCCGCCCCTTGGAGGCGTCGGGCACGTCGGGCATGAAGGCTGCGATCAACGGGGTGCTCAACGTCAGCGTATTCGATGGCTGGTGGGACGAAGCCTGCGACAACCATGCCGGTTGGACCATTGGTCGCGGCGAGGATTACGACGACGAACAGTACCAAGACGCCGTCGAGTCCAACGCGCTCTACGACCTGCTAGAGACCGAGGTGATCCCGCTGTTCTACCAGCGCGATGCGGACGGATTGCCCGGCGGTTGGATCGCCCGCATGAAGGAGACCATTGCCCAGCTTGTGCCGCAGTACAACACGCACCGCATGGTGCGCGAGTACGTCGAGCGGTTTTACTTGCCCGGGCAAGCCCGCTTTGAGGAATTGGCGGCCGACCGCGAGCGGGTGCAGCGGCTGACGCATTGGAAGTCGCACGTGCGCTCCAAGTGGGCGCAGGTCCAAATCGGCGCGGTGGATGCTGAATTTCCGCGGCTGCTCAAGGTGGGGATGCAGGTGCCGTTGCGCACCGCAGTGACTTTGGGCGAGCTAACGCCCGAAGATGTCCGCGTCGAAATCTACGCCGGCCGCCTCAACGCCCAGCGCGAGTTTGTGCAGACCGAGGTGTACCCGCTGGAATTGGCCGGCCACAACGGCGACGGCACCTACCACTTCGTCGGCACCTTCACGTGCGCGGCGGCTGGGTCGCATGGCTACACCCTGCGCGTGGTGCCCTCGCATCCCGACCTGCAAAATCCCTTGGAGATGGGCTTGGTTCATTGGGCGAAAGGATAAGGGACGGACCAATCAGGACATCCCGCACTTGCGCTTGCTTCTGATATGCAAAGGATTACCTGTTTACTCGTACTGCGGCAGCGAAGACGATTCTGGTTTCAGAAGATAGTGAACCTGAATTCCCCCTTGACTGGTGCTATAGCAATCCTACCTCATGCGTGCGATGCGCCGTTTGAGGAGCCGAACTTGGCGTTTTCAGACGGCTTCTAAGAGCTTTTTCTGTCGTCATTCTAAGTAAGCCCCCCTTTCAGCCCCACCTGCCGCTGGGCCGCCCACACGGTGTTGTAGAGCAACAGCGCGATCGTCATCGGCCCAACCCCGTTGGGCACGGGCGTAATCGCACGGACCTTCGGGCGCACTTGTTTGTAGTCCACGTCGCCGACGAGCCGCCAGCCGCGTTCGCGCGAAGGATCGTCGATTTGGTTGATGCCCACGTCGATTACCACGGCCCCTTCTTTGACCATATCCGCGGTGATCCCCCGCGGAACCCCAGCCGCCACCACTAAGATGTCCGCTTGGCGCGTAAAGTGCCCGAGGTCGCGGGTGCCGGTGTGGCACAGGGTCACCGTGGCATTGGCCCCGGCCGCCTTGTGCCCCAGCAAAATGGCTACGGGCCGACCCACGAGTGTACTGCGGCCGACCACGACTACGTGCTGGCCTGCTACCTCGATCCCGCTGCGACTGAGAATCTGCACGGCCCCGTGCGGCGTACAGGGCCAAAAGCACTCCTCCTGCCGCACGAGGCGGCCCAAATTGACCGGATGCAAGCCATCGACATCCTTATTCGGGTCAATGGCGTTGAGGACTTGCTGCTCGTCTTGGCCCGGCAGCGGTAGCTGTATCAAGATGCCGTGGATCGCGTCGTCGGCGTTGAGCCGCTCGGCGGTGGCTAGCAAGTCTTCGGTGGTAGCGTTGGCCGGCAAATCTACTTGCACGGAGTGAATGCCGAGGGCTGTACAGGCGCGGCCCTTGGCGCGCACATAAGACTGCGAGGCTGGGTTGTCCCCTACCAGCACAACCGCCAAGCCCGGCACCAAACCGTGCTCCTGCTTCAGGCGCGTGATGTCCGCCCGCAGCTCTTCTCGCACTTGAGCCGCAATCGCCCGGCCATCGAGTCGCTCGCCCATCACGCGCCTTTCGGTTGCAGGGTGCTCTTCTGCACGACCCGTTGCAAGGCTTCGGGGACCTGCACAGCGCCGTCGGGCTGTTGATAGTTGTCCAAAATGGCGATCAGCAGCCGCCCCATCGCGCACCCCGTGTCGTTGACGAGGTGGCAAAATCCCCGCCCGGCTGCGCCCTTGTAGCGGATGTTCAAGCGCCGGGCCTGATAGTCGGTGGCGTTGGTGTCGGTCATCACCTCCATGAACTCGCCCGTCCCAGACATCCACACTTCCACGTCCCGCTGCCGATGGCTGGCCAGATAGCCGGCGTCGCCGTGGCACTTATCGACGACCCGGTAGGGCAGGGCCAGCTTTTGCAGGAGCCATTCGTTGATTTGGCCGAATTCCTCGTACAGGGCTTCAGACTGATCGGGCAGGCACACGGCGTTCATTTCGATTTTGTCGAATTGGTGCATGCGCTTGATGCCCTTGACGTCTTGGCCCCAAGACCCGGCTTCCGAGCGAAAGCAAGCCGTATAGGCAAAGATCTTGACGGGCAGCTCGGCTGAGTCCAAGGTCTGGTCCATGAAGTAGCTGAAATTGGCCGGCTCGGACGACCCCACCAAGAAAAGCTCGGCTCTTTCTTCCACGTTGTCGGTCTTGATGGCATAGACTTGGTCGCGGCCTTCGGGAAAGTGCGAGGTGCCGTACAGCGAGCGCTCCCGCACGAGGAGCGGCGGCACGAACATCTCGTACCCACGCGCTAAAAGCTCGTCGATGAGGAGTTGGCTCAGGGCATATTGCATCCGCGCGACATCGCCGCGCAAATAGGCAAAGCGCGAGCCGGAAACTTGGCCGCCCTGCAAGGTGTTGATGCCGCCTAATTTGACGCCGAGGTCCGCGTGATGGAGGGGAGCAAAGTCATCGTCTGGGGCGTGCAGGGGTCGCGTGGGCATGTACTGGGCGCTGGTGTTTCCGCGCCCCAGTTTATCGCCTGCTAGGTAGCCTTGCCCCGGAATCCAGGCTTTCTCCTCGACGTTGTCTGCCTCGTCCTCACCGGCGGGCATGTCGGGATGCGGCCAGTTGGGGAACCAATCCATGATTTGCTGCCACTCGGCGACGACGGTTCCCAAATATTGCTCCAGATCCCGCCCGCGCTTGCGCAACTCCCGCCCCTTTTCCCGCGCTGCGTCCGGGTTGGTACGGCCGAGTTGCGCTAGTTGCTTTTTCTCGCTGTTGAGCGCGTCAATCTTCCGTTGCAGCTTTTGCCGCTTCCCGTCAAGGGCCAACCAGTCATCCACATTGGCTTTGGCCGGGTCAACTTTCCGCGCTTCTATCGCCTCGCGCATGGCATCGGGATGGGCGCGCACGGTCTTGGGGTCGATCATAATCGTTATTCTCCAGTGAGTAAAACAGTGGATAAGAAGCTGTCTGGAAATTCCTAGCGGCCTTCGCCTAGCTGTCGCCTTTTCGCTCGAACTCAGGGCTCATTAAGGGTTTTCAGACGGCTTCTGTTCAAAAATAAAAACGCCGCTGAGGTGGATTATAGCAAGATGGGAAAAGGCCGCAGCAAGGGCTGCTAGAAAGCAAATACAAGCGGACCATGCCGACATACAACTACCCCTTGGCGGCGCTCTTCACCAGCCACTCGTCCCGCCCGCCGTAGGAGGCGAATACGGCATCGAGCAAGAGCCGCACGGCTTGGCCAAAGTAGCGGCCCCGACGCCAAGCTACGCCGATTTCGCGCTCAAAGGCCACGCCGCGCACATCCACTGTTTTGAGCGCGCCGCTCGCCAGCGACGCGCGGATGGTCAGCCGCGGCAAAAACGAGATGCCCACGCCGGTCTCCACCAACTTGCGCATGGCCTCTGGGCTGTGCAGCTCCATTACCGCGCCCGGCACTAGGCCGGCTTCGGCGAGTTGCTCGTCAATCACCTTGCGCGAGATTGAGTCGGCGTGAAAGAGGATCAGAGGCTCTTCCACCACTTCGGCGAGGGCGACGGCCCCGCACCGGGCAAAGCGATGGGCTGGCCCTACGACCAAGGGCATGTCGTCGCGGTAAATCGACACGGCGTCGATTTTGGGATGGGTATAGGGCAGGTGAACCAGCGCGAATTCAGAGCGCTGCATCAGCAGGTCGTCAATGAGGTAACGCGAGGGGGCGACTTGGGTCTTGAGCACCACGCCCGGATAGCGGCGCATGTACTCTTTGAGAATTTCCGGCAGGAGATAGATGACAGCCGCATCTACCGCCCCGAACTGAAAGCCTCCTCCCGGCTCTAGGTCGCTCCTCTGTAGCCGCTCGCTCGCCTCCTCCAGCAAGTCCTCGACTTGGACGGCATAGCTCAGCAGCAGACGGCCCTCGGTCGTCAGGGCCACGTGCCGATTGTCGCGGTTGAAAAGCTGGACCCCCATGCTCTTCTCCAGCTCCAAAACGGCGCTGGAAATCGTCGGCTGGGTCACGTTCATCTGGCGCGCCGCTTGGGTAAAGCTGCCCGTGCGCACCACGGCGAGAAAGTAGCGCAGGTGTTGCAGGTTCATGGGCGCAACGCGCCGTGCGTAGTGTTAGGTGGGCTGCGCGGCTTTCGCCGATCCGAAGGTCGATTGGCGCAATACGGTCTGGGTGGCGTAGATGGAGCCGCCGACCTTGGCTGCGGGCATCGGCATACTCACGGGCACGTCGGCAACGCGGATGTGGCGGCTCGGCTCGCCGCGCACAAAGCTTCGGCAATAGCCCTCCCAATCGGTCGCCGGCACCAAGGGCCAAGAGTCGCCAGCGCAATACTGCAAGAGCAGCAGCCGGCGCGGATGGGGCGAGATGTTGGGCAGGGAGGCGTGCAGGGCGCGGACGTGGTGGATGGAGATGCCGCCAGCTTTTAGTTCGACCTTTTCGGCCGCGGAGTCGTCGAAATCCGTCGCGGTCACTGCGCCGGCGAAATGACCGTCGAGGTGGTGGTTGTAGATCGGTCCTTTGTGCGACCGAGGGATGACGAGTAAGCAGCCGTTTGTCTCGTTCATATCGTCGATGCACACGCCCACGGCGAGCAGGTCGTCGTTGGTGTGCGGATAAAAGGCCCAGTCTTGGTGCCACTCCACCGGACTGCCGAACTCGCCGGATTTCATGTTGAGCTTGTCGCCGTTGGTGCGGATGCGCGGGCCGATCAACTGGGCGACAATGGCCACAATCCGCTCGTGGCGCAGCATACTGCGGTAAATCTCGTGCTGGGCGACCGGGCTTTTGAGCCGCCGCAGCTTGGGGCTGTCGGGCGCGTGCCCCGGCTCCAAGTCGAATACGGCATCGCTTGCGATCGCGGCCCGCGACTGGGCCACGAACTCGTCGGTGACCTGCCGCAGCGCCTCGACCTCCCCTGAGTCTAGTACCCCCTCAACGCCGAGGTAGCCCTTTTCTTGGTAGCTGGCGATTTGTTCCTGAGTCAGCATGACCATTTCTCCGTCATTTTAGCCTGAGTATTTCGCGCTGTTGCTCGGGCAATGCCTCGTAGATTTCGTTGCTGAAGCGCAGGTGCTGTCCGCCCCAGTCGGGCATATATCCCGTGCTGTAGCAATAATATAGGGTCCGGCGAGGGCGATCGGAAGTATTGACCAGCGAGCCGTGGGTCAACGCCTCGGTAAAGATGATAGCGTCCCCGGCGGCGGCTGGCACGGCTTGCAGCGCCGGATTTTCGTCTGGATGATGGCCCCAGGGCCTAGGAAAGTTGCTTTTGTGAGCCCCGGGGATCACGGCGAAACAGCCGTCTTGCTCGGCGCAATCGAGCAGGGGAAAGACCGCCTTGGTTAGGGTCGAAACCATCTGCCCGTTGCGGCAGTGATACTGACACTTGGGAATGATGGGCGTACCGTGCATGTGCAGGCCAGTGTAGCCGCCCCAGCGATAGATCGCATAGGTGTGGTTGAGTCGGTATGGCCCCCCGGTGACGGTGGCGACGACGTCTAAGACGGCGGGGATATCAATCAACGCGCGGAAGACTTCGTCGCCTTCGAGAATGTTTGAAATATAGAGGTTCTGCTGTGTGCGCTGGTCGCCCAAACACAGCGGCGGTGGATAATCGGCCTCGTCCATGGTCTCGAAGCGGTCCAGAACCTGATTGCAGGCGGCGACCACTGCTGAGGGCACGACGCCCTTGAGTACGATGTAGCCCTGTAGGTCGAAGAGGTACTGTTGTTGAGCGTCCACGGCGTTTTCCCTTTGCTGGTGTTGCACTTTTTCGCGATTAGTGCCTATCATCATCCCTTTATTGAATGGGCGCTAGCGGTTAGCGCATGAAACAAGAAATTGTCCCTTGCCGGGCGATGGGGCAAGCAGCCGACCGCGCCGCGACCCAATGGAGGCCCTGCACTTGTGACTGACGCCAATTACGACAATCCCTGGTGGCCGCTGATATACGACCAGTGGAACGAGCGGGGCGACAGGCAGCAGACGCACGAGCGCGAGTTCCAATTCTACAGCATGCAGCTCGCCGGAGAGGCGGGCCCGGTCCTCGAAGCAGCTTGTGGTACTGGTTCGATTCTGCTCCGCCTTTTGCGCCAAGGCGTTGACATCAGGGGTTTCGACTGCGCCGCAGGGATGCTGGCCGTTTTGCGGCGCAAGGCAGCGACTCTGGGGCTGGACGATATTGACCGCCGCGTCTGCTGTCAGGACCTAATTGATTTCTGCTACGATCAATCCTTTGCGGCTATCCTAATTCCGGCCAGCTCGTTCATGCTCTTGCCCAGCCAAGCAGCCCAAATCACTTGTCTCGAACGCATCCGCGCCCATCTGGTGCCTAACGGGCGGCTACTGATGAACTTCTACATCCCGTCGCTCGCCGATGATCTGCTGGTTCACGTCAGGCCGTCCCCGTCGCTGGAGGCCTTCGGCGAATTTCCCCATCCCCAAACAGGTCGCCAAATCAGCGTCCGGTTCAAAAAGACCGTCGATCTGGGCGAGCAGACTGAGCACTATCAGTGGTTTTTTGCCTACGACGGAGAAACAGCGGTAGAGTCCATGACGGCGCGGTGGATCTACAAAGAAGAGTTTCAGCTATTGCTGCGCCTAGCAGGATTTAGCCGCTGGCAGCTTTTTGGCACCCACGACGGCCAGCCGTACGCAGGTGCAAAAGAGATCGGAGCGACGTACTGGGTCGTCGATCGCTGAGCGTATCAAGATGATAAACGCCTCTGAAATTGGTTACTGGTGCGCCGCCCAACAGCTTGCATCCAAACCTGCAAATGCAGAAATTATGTCCGCTCGTTGCAAGAAGAATTGAGGCCTATTTTGCCGAACACGCTGCGTAGAACGCTTAGTCTTTTCGTCCTGCTGTTTTTGATCTGGCTGCTTTTGTCGGGCATTTACACGGCTCTGCTCTTGGGCTTGGGCGTGCTCTCTTGCCTTGGGGTCGTCGCCGTCTGCCGCCGCATGCAGATAGTCGATCCCGAAGGGCATCCCATCCATCTGGCTCTCGGCATGATGCGCTATATACCTTGGCTCCTCTGGGCGATAACCAAAGCCAATATCGATGTCGCCCGGCGGATATTGCATCCTCGGCTGCCGATGTCGCCCCGCGTAATCCGAGTTGAGGCGAGCCAAAAGACCCACTTGGGACAAGTCATCTACGCCAACTCCATCACCCTGACGCCGGGCACGGTCGCCGTTGAGACCGACGAAGGCATCATTGATGTCCACGCCTTGACCCGCGAAACTGCCGAGGACGTGCGCTCTGGGGACATGGATGGCCGCGTAACCGACTTGGAGGGGGAGCACTAGTGTTCGCCGCTGCGATGGTAGGGGTGTTAGCCACTATGTTGCTGGCCTTGGTCCGCGCCCTGAAGGGACCCACCGTGTACGACCGCGTGCTCGCCGTCAACATGTTTGGCACCAAGACCGTGTTGCTTTTGTCGGTCATCGGCTTTTTGACTGGCCGGCCCGATTTCCTCGATTTGGGGCTGGTCTATGCGCTAATCAATTTCATCGGCACCATCGCCATCCTCAAATACGTATCGACTGTCGGTGAGGAGGAAGCCCAAGCCTGATGGAAGCACTGCTCTACTATGCTAGCTGGGCCTGTCTGCTGTTGGGGGCCGGCTTTTGCTTCGTCGGCGGCTTGGGCCTCCTGAGGCTGCCCGACTTCTACAGCCGCCTACACGGCGGCGGTGTCACCGATACGCTGGGCGCCAGTCTAGTCCTCTTGGGGCTTATGTTCCAGAGCGGCTTGTCGCTGGCGACCATCAAGCTGGTGATGATCGCGCTCTTCCTGCTGCTGGCCAGCCCCGTCGCCACCCACGCCATTGCCCGGGCGGCGCGGCACAGTGGGCTCGTGCCTCAAGGCACGGCGGAAAAACAGTGACTATCGAACTAGTAAACATCGCGCTGCTGACGTTCCTCGCCATCATCGCCGTGGCCATCATCCAAGTGCGAGACCTTTTTGCCGCGGTGGTGCTCACCGGCATCTTCAGCCTGCTCTCGGCCTGTATCTTTACCACCCTCGACGCGGTCGATGTGGCTTTTACCGAAGCGGCGGTGGGTGCCGGCTTGGCAACGGTGCTCTTTCTGGCCGCGCTCTCCTCAACCGGGCCGGTGGAAAAAATCCGCTCCAAGCATGCGACTCGACTGAGCTGGAGCGGCCTCTGCGTCTGTCTCCTGACCGGCGGTGCGCTCGTCTATGGCACCTTGGACCTGCCGCGCTTTGGCGACCCGGCGGCCCCAATCCACCAGCACGTAGCTCCCCGCTATATCAATGAGTCTCCCGCGGAAATCGGCGTACCCAACATGGTCACCTCCGTACTGGCTAGCTACCGGGGCTACGACACCTTGGGCGAGGTGACGGTGATCTTCACAGCCGGGTTGGCGGTGCTCTTGCTTTTGTCCGGCAGCCGTTCCGCGCCGGCAGCCGACGACAGCGAGTCTATGCGCCACGCGATGATCCTCCGCGTCGTCTCCAAGCTCTTCATCCCGCTGATTCTGCTCTTTGCCCTCTACGTGCAGTTCCACGGCGACTTCGGTCCGGGTGGCGGTTTTCAAGCGGGCGTGATCTTTGCCGCGGCCTTTATCCTCTACGCCCTGATCTACGGGGTCGAGCAGGCGCGCCGGGTGGCCCCTACTGGTCGCGTCCAAGTCTTTTTCGCCTTGGGGCTGCTGCTCTACATCGGCACGGGCTTGGCCTGCCTGTTGGCCGGGGGCAATTTCCTCGAATACAAGGTGCTGGCCAGCGAGCCTACTAGCGGCGAGCACTACGGCATCTTGCTGATTGAGCTAGGGGTTGGCATTACCGTCGCCGCTGTGGTAATCAGCATCTTCTGCCACTTCGCCGGTCGGGGGCGACCATGAGTTCGTTCCTCGGTCTGTACAACTACTGGATCGTCATTTTCCTGATGATGGCCGGTTTCTACAACGTCATCGCCCGCGGCAATCTACTCAGGAAGCTGGTCGGCCTCAATATCTTCCAGACCTCGGTCTTTTTGCTCTACATTAGCCTAGGCAAGGTCAAGGGGGGGACCGCGCCCATCCTCGCCGAAGGCGCGACGACGTACTCCAACCCACTACCCCACGTCCTTATCCTCACCGCCATCGTCGTCGGCATCGCCACTACCGCCGTGGGATTGGCACTGGTGGTGCGCATTCGCGCGGCCTACGGAACCATCGAAGAAGACGAAATCCAACGCCGGGAAGATGAGTCGTGATCGCCGCTCATCTACCCGCCCTACAGATCGTCTTGCCGCTGGTCGCTGCGCCTCTTTGCCTATTGCTGCGTCCGCAGCGCTTGCTATGGCCGTTCGTCGTGGCTGTCGGCTGGGGTACGCTGGTGCTGGCCGCGCTGCTATTGAGTCACATCCTCTCCTCCGGCCCCATCTCCTATGCCTTGGGAGGCTGGAGCGCACCTTGGGGTATCGAGTTCCGAGTAGATGTCCTCAATGCGTATTTGCTCCTGCTGGTGGCACTGATTGGCGCCGTGGTCCTGACCTACGCGCCAGCGAGTGCCGCGCGCGAAGTCGCCGCCGCCCGCCGCCCGCATTTCTGCGCGCTCTTCCTGCTTTGTCTAGCGGGCTTGCTGGGCATTGCCATCACCGGCGACGCCTTTAACGTCTTCGTGTTTATGGAGATCGCGTCGCTTTCGGCGTATGGGCTGATCAGCCTCGGCCGGGATCGCCGCGCCCTTATGGCGACCTATAACTACCTGATCTTGGGCACTATCGGCGCGACCTTTGTCTTGATCGGCATCGGCCTGATGTACGCCATGACCGGCACACTCAACATGGCCGATCTCGCCGCACGGCTCAAAGCCGTTGCCCACACCCGCACCATCCACGCGGCCTTTGCCTTTATAAGCGTTGGTTTCACCCTCAAAATGGCGCTTTTCCCGCTGCATATCTGGTTGCCCAACGCCTACACCTATGCTCCTTCAGCCGTTACCGCCTTTATCGCGGCGACCGCGACCAAGATCGCAGTGTACGCCTTCCTGCGCTTCGTCTTCGCGATCTTTGGCGCGGATTTCGCCTTTGGGACCATGCACCTCGATGTTCTGCTCTTGCCGTTGGTGCTCTTGGGCATTTTCGTCGCCTCGTCCGTGGCCATTTACCAAACCGATCTCAAGCGGCTTTTGGCCTATTCGAGCGTGGCGCAGATCGGCTATGTGATGCTCGGCGTTAGCTTAGGCTCGGCCACTGGGCTGACGGCCGGCATCGTCCACCTGTTCAATCACGCGCTGATGAAGGCGGCGCTCTTCTTGGCCGCTGGTTGCATCTTCCTCCGCATCAACTCCCTGCAACTGGCCGACCTCAGCGGGCTAGGCAAGCGCCTGCCGCTGACTTCGTGCGCCTTTGTCCTCGCCGGCTTGGGGCTGGTCGGCATGCCGTTTACCGTGGGCTTTATCAGCAAGTGGTACTTGATCTTGGGTGCGCTGGAACGCGGGTGGTGGCCGGTGGCCGCGCTGGTGGTGGTCAGTTCGCTCATGGCACTGGTCTATATCTGGCGCTTTGTCGAGATCGCCTATTTCCGCCCGGTGCCCGAAGAGGCCGCGCCCGTTGCCGAAGCTCCCCGCTCCATGCAGATCCCCGTATGGCTGCTCATCGCCCTTACCGTTGGCTTGGGGGTGCAGACCTCGCTGACGGCTGGGGTCGCCCGCCAGGCCGCGCACTGGCTGCTCGGAGTTGCGCCATGAGCGGCCCCACCGCCCTTATCGCGGCTGTGCTGCTGCCGCTGAGTGCTGCGCCGTTGATCGCCCTTTTGGGCCGCCGCCCCAACCTGCGCGAGACCGCAACCCTGCTCGCCGCGCTCGGCACCTTTGCCACGGTCTGTACCTTGGTGCCCAAGGTCTCCGCAGGAGCCCGGCCGGCCGTGCATATAGTAGAGGTTTTCCCGGGTCTGTCCCTAGCCTTTGAGGTCGAGCCGCTCGGCGCACTTTTTGCGCTGATCGCCTCTGGACTGTGGATGGCGACCTCCGTGTACTCCATCGGCTACATGCGGGGGCACCACGAGGAAAACCAGACCCGCTTTTTCGCCTTCTTCGCCTTGGCGATCGCCGCTGCCTTGGGCGCGGCATTCGCCGGCAACATGCTGACGCTGTTCTTCTTTTACGAGGCGCTGACGCTGTCGACCTATCCGCTGGTCACGCACCACCGCAGTGCGGAGGCCCAAGCTGGAGGCCGCATCTATTTGGGCATCCTGATTGCAACCTCGATTGGTTTCCTGCTCACCGGCGTGATCGCCACCTATCACCTCGCCGGCACTCTGGACTTCGTCCCGGGGGGCATCCTCGTCGGCAAGGCTTCAACGTGGATCCTCGGCGTCTTGCTCTTTCTCTACGCCTTCGGCACGGGCAAGGCCGCGCTGATGCCCTTCCACCGCTGGCTCCCCGCGGCCATGGTGGCCCCGGCGCCGGTTAGCGCCCTGCTACACGCGGTGGCCGTGGTCAAGGCCGGCGTCTTCACCATCCTCAAGGTGGTCGTCTATATCTTCGGCATTGACCTGCTCGCCGACACGGGCTTGGGCACGTATCTGGCCTACGCCGCTTGCGCCACGATTCTCATTGGCTCGCTGGTCGCCATGACTCAGGACAACCTCAAGGCGCGCTTGGCGTATTCCACCGTCAGTCAGCTTTCCTACATCGTGCTCGGCGCGGCCTTAGCCAATAGCTGGGGCATCCTCGGCGGCAGCCTGCACATCGCCATGCACGCCTTCGGCAAGATCACCCTCTTCTTCTGCGCTGGGGCCATCGCGGTGGCCCTGCACAAGACCGAGATCAGCGAGATGAAGGGAATTGGCCGGCAAATGCCGTGGACGATGGGGGCCTTTCTCATCGGCTCGCTCAGCATCATCGGCTTGCCGCCGCTGGGAGGGGCTTGGAGCAAGTGGTATCTCATCCTCGCCGGGCTAGAGGCAGGACAGTACGTGGCCATTGGCGTCCTCTTGGTAAGCTCGCTGCTCAACATTGCCTACCTGTTACCAGTGGCCGTCAACGCCTTTTTCTACGCCGCGCCCGACGGGGAAAGCCGCGTGGAAGCCCCGCTCGCTTGCGTCCTGCCGCTGCTTTGCACGGCACTGGGCGGGCTGGTGCTCTTCCTCTATCCCGACCCGCTTCTCGACCTCTGCCGCCAGATCGGAGGATAAGGCCATGTCTCCAGAAAAAAAACACCTGTTCGACCAGCCGCGGAACGTCCTCCGACTGATATGGATCTTCTTCGCCCTCTGTGCCTTGCTCTTGAGCGTGGACTTGCTCTTCCATCGGCACTTGAGCTTTGCCGAAGGCGTCTTCCCGGTTGAGGGCTGGTTCGGCTTTTACGCGATATACGGATTTGTCGCTTGCGTACTTTTGGTTTTGGCGGCTACCGAGCTGCGCAAGGTGCTGATGCGCCGCGAGGATTACTATGACTAGCCTGCACCCAGCGGCCTTCCTGTTGTTAGGCGGGCTGTTGCTGCCTCTTTTGCCGCTGGCCGTGCGGCGAGTGGCGTTGCTCCTTTTGCCGTTGGCTGGATTCTACAATCTCCTCGGCTACCAGTTAGGTGCCGGCCAGGTCGGCTCGCTAGCCGGCTACGAGCTGCACTGGGTGCGCGTCGACCAACTCAGCCTGCTTTTTGGCTATCTCTTCCACTTGGCCGCCTTCCTCGCCGCGCTCTTCTCGCTGCACCTGCGCGACCGGCTGCAACAGGCGACCGGCTTCCTGTACGCGGGCGCGGCCGTGGGCGCAGTCTTTGCCGGCGATCTCATTGTGCTCTTCGTCTTCTGGGAGCTATTGGCGATTACCTCGGTCTTCCAAATCTGGGCCAACCAAAGCGACAGGGCCATTGCCGCTGGCACGCGCTACCTGCTGATCCACATCAGCTCTGGATTGCTGCTCTTGGTCGGCACAGCGTGGCACTACCAGCAGACCGGCTCTTTGGCGCTGGGGCATCTGGGCATTGATAGCTGGGCCACGCGGCTGATCTTTTTCGGCGTTGGCATTAAATGTGCCTTCCCCCTCTTGCACTCGTGGCTAGTGGATGCCTACCCAGAGTCCACCCCCACCGGCGCGGTTTTTTTAAGCTCCTTTACCACCAAGACCGCGGTCTATGTGTTGGCGCGCAGTTTTGCCGGCACCGAATGCCTGCTCTACATCGGCGCGGCCATGGCGATGTTCCCCATCTTCTATGCGGTTATTGAAAACGACCTGCGCCGCGTGTTGGGCTACAGCATGATCAACCAAATAGGCTTTATGGTCGTCGGCGTCGGCTTGGGGCCAGGCATGGGCGTCAATGGCGCAGTGGCCCACGCCTTCAACGATGTGCTCTTCAAGGGCCTGCTCTTTATGTCGATGGGGGCCGTGCTCTACCGCACCGGCCGGATCAACGGCTCGGATCTCGGGGGACTGTACAAATCCATGCCGTGGACTTGCGGCTTCTGCATGGTCGGGGCCGCGTCGATTTCGGCCTTCCCGCTCTTTAGCGGCTTTGTCAGCAAGTCGATGGTCATGCAGGCTGCGGCCAACGAGGGACACCTCGCGGTCTGGCTGCTGTTGCTGTTTGCTTCGGCTGGCGTCTTCCACCACGCCGGCATCAAAATCCCCTTCTTTGCCTTCTTCGCTCACGACGCGGGGATCCGCTGCCGCGAAGCACCGCGCAACATGCTCTTGGCAATGGGGATTGGGGCCGCGCTGTGCATTGGCATCGGCTCGTTCCCGCACTATCTGTACCAGCTCCTGCCCTATCCGGTTGCCTACGAGCCGTACGATGCGACCCACATCGTCCTACAGCTCCAGTTGTTGTTCTTTTCGGCGCTGGCCTTTGTCGCGCTCAAGCTGACGGGCAGCTATCCGCCGGAACTGCGCTCGGCCAACATCGACGTGGACTGGACCTACCGCAAGCTGCTGCCTGGCGCAGCGCGGTTGTGTGTGCAGGTGGGTGCGCCGCTGTGGGATGGATTGATCGCTTGGGGCAAGCGACAGGTCTTCGCTCTAATAGATCAGGTGCGCCACTACCACGACCCAACGGGCGTTTTTGCGCGGGCGTGGCCTATCAGTAGCAGCGTGTTGTTGGTGACGATTTTCTTGGCGGTGTACTTGTTTGTGTACTTGGGGTGACGCTGCTTCTTAATCAGAGCTTTAAGGCCGTGCGGATGGTCGCGGCAATGGCTGCGGGCGAAGGGCCGATGTCCACGCTCAGCGCGTCGTGCGGTTCTTCGAGGGTTGCAAACTGGCTGTCGAGCAGGCTGGACGGCATGTAGCGGTGCTGGCGCGTTTTAAGCCGTTGGGCGATGAGTGCCTTGGGGCCTTTGAGATGGACGATCTGCACGCCGAGCCGCCCGCTAACCAAGATATCGCGGTATCTCTGCTTGAGCGCCGAGCAGCCGAGTATCGCGCCTTGCTCGGCTTGGAGCCATTGACTGATGGCCGCAGAGAGGGTCTCCAGCCAAGGCCAGCGGTCTTCGTCGGTAAGCGGCGTGCCGCTGGCCATTTTGCGTACGTTGGCTGCCGGGTGGAAGTCGTCGGCGTCGTAATAAGCCCATCCGAGCTGTTGGGCGAGCTGTTCGCCCACCGTCGTCTTACCACTGCCCGTTACGCCCATTAGTACGATGACCATGCGCTTCATCTCCCGAGTTATGCGCTGCGGGCCTGAACATATAGGAGTGGGTCCGTTGCAACAAGGTCAGTCGTTTACTAAGGCGGTGCGCGGATTGATGGGCAGTTCCAAGACTACACAGGCGCCTTGAGTGCGGTTTTCGACGAATAGGTGGCCGCGGTGTTCGCGGGCAATGCCCGCGCATACGCTCAGTCCCAATCCGCTGTGCTGGCTCGACGCCTTGGTCGTGAAGAACGGCGCAAAAATATCGGCCCGGATTCCCTCGGGAATGCCCGACCCATTGTCCTCGACCTTCAACAAGAGCCACCCTTGGCGGGTCGATAGCCGCAGCGCGATCCGCCCGGTGCCGTGCGTCTGCTTGATGGCGTCGCGGCTGTTTTGGATGAGATTGAGGACGACCTGTTGGAGCTGGCCGGCGTGAGCCTTGATATGGGGCAAGTTCGGGGCTAGGTCCTCGGCGATTTTGATTTGGTCTTGCAGGAGCGTGCGGCGCAGCAGCCGGACTGTCTCCTGTACGAGGCCGGTGAAGTTGATCCACTCTTTCCGGGGCTTCTGCTGGCGCGTACACGTCAACAGCCGCTCGCTGGTACTGTGCGCTTGGAGGCCGGCCTCGTACACGGCTTGTACGCCATCGCCGACAGCGGGTGCTAAGTCGCCTTTGCGCAGCAGGCTGGTCTCGCCGATGATCACCTCTAAGTGTTGGTTGATTTCGCCGGCGA
The DNA here is from genome assembly GCA_965200315.1 of Candidatus Latescibacterota bacterium. Classification (GTDB taxonomy): domain Bacteria; phylum Latescibacterota; class UBA2968; order UBA8231; family UBA8231. The sequence goes on along the minus strand of OZ241362.1, from coordinate 3,793,309 downwards.
ACTCGGTCGTCAATTGTCCCATCACCTGCAATTTCTGCGCTTGGCGTAGCTGGGCTTCTTTGGTCTGCAACTGCGCTAGGGCTTCTTGTCGGTAGTATAGCCCGCTGAGGACTTCGCCTAAGCCCTTGAACAAGTTGATGTCCGCGTTGCTACAGGCGATAGCTTCTTTGCGATAAACGGCTAGGACGCCTTGATCAAAGGTCGTTTCGAGGATGGCTTTGACATTGCAACGCATCTGCTGGGCTAGCCAAGCGCATTCGCCGTGGCGGCTCGGCGCTCGATAGCAGGTCGCGGCTGATTTCCACGCTCCCAGCACCCACTGCTGTCCTTGGGTTAGCGAGGACCAATGCCCATCGGCTGTCAAGGGATGGACGCGCATCGCGCATTCGCCGCTGTCAGCTTGCACTCGGTACAACCGGCAATCGTCGTAAGCGACTCCGGCGCGGTCCAAAGTCTGACGAATCTGAGCCAGGATTATGAATTCGCCCTCTGGTTTTTTGTGCCGCCAAACCGCGAGCCGCAAGTCTCGCAACAGGTCCTCATTAGCATTTCCGCCGCGGTGTTTGCCCATGGTCAGTCCTCTTTTGCCTCTGACAGACGGCAATAAAAATTTGGGCCATCATCATCACCGCTTCCCCAAGACGTAGAGATGATTGCGACCCGCAGACTCATCGGCAAGTCCACGGGGCTAAATGGGTAGGCTATGTTATTGGGAATGCGAATAGACTAGGTGTAAAGGCAGAGCAGGCGTTGGGAGGTGGCCCGTATTTCGATAGAAAGCAATCGTTTGCAAAACAAGGCTACTACCATAAGTTTAACTTTTTAAAAAGTCAATGTTAAACGACGAGTTAGAAACACACCGCTGCACCTCGTTTGCCCACAGGGACGACAAAATTGGCGATGGTTACTCCAAAGGCGACTATTTTATCTCAACAGTTCATTCCGTGTATTGGAGTCGCAGAAACGCCTTGGCAGTGTTGACAAAGTGATGCGTTCTGTTTGTGTTTGATGCGCTGTACCATCACCAAAGAAGCCCGCATGGAAGTAAATCACACGCTGAGCCAAGAACGCGCCATCCTCGTCGGCGTCGCCCTGCCCACGATGCCGGCTTGGGAAGCCGAACATTCCCTCGACGAGCTCGGCCGCTTAGCCGCCACCGCTGGCCTCGTCGAGGCCGAGCGCCAGATCCAACGGCGCGACCACATCGATCCGGCCCACTACGTCGGCAAGGGCAAGGCCGCCGCTCTCAAGCAGCTTGCAGCCCAGTGCCAAGCCGATGTGATCGTCTTTGACAACGACCTCTCGCCAGCCCAGATGCGCAACTTGGAGCACATCACCAAGCGACGCATTCTCGACCGCAGCGCCGTGATTTTGGACATCTTCGCGCGCCACGCTCGCACCCACACGGCTCAGCTCCAAGTCGAGCTGGCCCAGCTCAACTACCTCTTGCCGCGCCTGACTCGCTACTGGACCCACCTGTCGCGCCAAGCCGGCGGCGGAGCCATCCGCGGCATGGGAGCAGCCGGCGTCCGCGGCCCAGGCGAAACCCAATTGGAAATCGACCGCCGCCTGATTCGCCGTCAGATCAACTCCCTAGAGGCCAAGCTCGACAAAATCGGCGTGCAGATGGCGACCAACCGCAAAAATCGCGCGGATGTTTTTAAGGTAGCTCTCGTAGGCTATACCAACGCCGGCAAATCCACCCTGATGAGGATGCTCTCCGGCGCAGAGGTGCTAGTTGAGGATCAGCTCTTTGCCACCTTGGACTCGACCACTCGCGCCGTTGACCTCGACCGCAACCACAAGATTCTGCTCACCGACACGGTCGGCTTCATCAACCGCCTGCCCCACCACCTGTTTGCCTCTTTCCGCGCTACCCTCGAAGAGGCCGTAGAGGCCGACTTGCTGCTCCACGTGATCGACTTGAGTTTTCCGTACTACGAGTCGCAGATCGCCACGGTCGAGGAAGTTCTCCACAGCCTCGGGCTTGCAGATAGCCCCACCCTGCTGGTGTACAACAAAATCGACCAAGCAGCCCCTGGCGAAGAAGAGCGGATCGTGGCCGCGTACGCAGCCCGCGAAGACGCCATCGCCGTCTCGGCCCGCCGAGCCATCAACCTCGACGCACTGCGCGACAAAATCCGCACATACAGCGTCGCTGGCGACATCACCTTGGAGTTGCAGGTTCCCCAAGCCGAAGGCCGGCTCTTGGCCTATTTGCACCAGCAGGGTCAGGTCCTCACAGAGACTTATAGGGGCAACGACGTCTGCCTGTGTGTGCGCTTGGAAAAGACTTGGGCCAAGCGCTGGCGACTAGAGCGCTTTGTCCCCGCCTAAGTCCCAACGGCTCAGTCCTACTATCGACGATTGAAGGCCGTTGCGCCGGATAGAGCGTCGTATGCAGACTAACCGCAAACCGGAACCACAGCTTGCCTTCGCCGTAACCACCTCTTCGCGTCCCAGCCCTCGGGAGCTTGCAAGTGTGCATTGCCTTGCCGGCGAAACCGGCTATCGCTATGTGCCTCGAGCCCACCGCTCGCTCGCTGGAATGGCTGCAGACGAGGGGCTCGCGGGCCTGATCGTCGTCGAGCGCGGTAATCTCGCCCTTTGGATCGCCGGACGGTGCCTCCGCTACCATCCCAACATGGCCAAGTTGCGGATCCTCGCTTTAGAACAAGGCAAGCACGACATTTTGGTTGACGCCTTACAGCTCAAATTAGGCGACCGCGTCCTCGACTGTACCTGCGGTCTGGGTGCGGACGCCATCGTGGCCGCTTGTAAAGTTGGCGCAACCGGTCGCGTTCGCACCCTCGAAGCCTCGCCGCTGTTGGCCCTGCTGGTCGAGCGCGGCATGGCCGGTTATGTGATTGACGCCCCACCCACCCTCGCCCCTGCCATGCGCCGCGTCGAAGTCCTAAACGCCGACTATGCTGACTATCTGCGCCGCGAAGCCGACGACGCTTGGGACGTGGTTTACTTTGACCCCATGTTTAGCGAAACTATTGCCGACGCTCAGGGCTTAGAGCTGGTCCGCTACTTGGCCCGGGGGGCAGCCCATCGCCTGCGGATTTGGGCGAGGCCCGTCGCGTCGCCCGCCGCCGCGTGGTGATGAAGGACCGCCGGCCCGGCCACGCCCTTGCTCGCCTCGGTTTCGCCAAAGTCGAGGAGAGCCGCCGCGTGTGCTACGGCGCGCTACCGGCTTGGTAGAGACGTTTTATCCGCTTACCGGAAGGAACGAATCGTGGAGCTATCCTGTTGTGCTTGGTCCTTGACTGGCTCGGAAGAAGACGCCCTTACTGCGCTAGCCGCTATTGGCTTTCGCTCCATTGACGTGCAGGCGAAGACCTTTGTTAGCCCGGCGTCGCGAGCGCGCATCGACGACCTCGGCCTGTCGGTGTCCTGCCTCGCGCTGTGCTTTAACATGGAAGACGGCGCGGCCCTCGACGGCGCGGCCACCGCGCAACAAGCAGCCCTCGACCACTGCCGGGAGGCCCTGGACCACGCTGCCGACCGCGGTGCTGGCACTGCGTACGTAGTCCCGGGGATTGACCTAGCCGCTCTGCCCCAGTTTGGGGAGGCCCTGGGGCAAGTGGCGGACTTCGCGGCCGCGTGCGCGATCCGCGTAGGGGTTGAGCACTTCCCCGGCAAGGCACTGCCGACCGCGGCCGGGACCTTGGAGTTCCTGTCTCGCCTAAATCACCCCAACCTCTACTTGCTCCTCGACACCGGCCACCTACAGATGTCCAAGGAAGACCCGGCCGCGGTCATAGCTGCCGCCGGAGACCGGCTCGGATACGTGCATTTAGATGACAACGACGGGGAGGCCGATTTGCACTGGTCCTTGCTGGAAGGAGTGCTGACCGAGGAGTCGCTCGCTGCGACGTTCGCCGCTCTCGCCCTAAGCCCATACGCCGGCCCAGCGAGCATTGAGCTTAGCCCCCAGCTTCCCGACCCTGTGGCCGCCTTAACCCAAAGCCGCGCTTGTGCCCTGCAAGCGACCAAATAAAGAGTAGTCGATGCCTATTTATATCCTGCTTTTAGCGACCGTACCCTTTATCGCCTGTAGTGGCGGGGAGGGCGGATATGCTCTCAAAAAGGTGCCGCGCAACCGGACCTTGATCATGGATTGCGCCGAGGCCAATACCTGCTCTGGCCAGATCCAAGATTACAACTCCTTCAACCCCTTCATCCCGGGCAGCATTTCGCGCATAGGATATAACTTTCTCTATGAGCCGCTCTACTTCTTCAACGCCTACGAGGAAAATTCCGAGCTCATACCTTGGATCGCCGAGAGCCACCATTTCAACGAGGATTACACCGAACTCGTGGTCAAAATTCGTCCGGGCGTCGAGTGGAGCGACGGGCATCCTTGGTCGGCGCACGACTTTGCCTTTACCATCAACATGCTGGTGGAGCACGCCCCCCAGCTCGTGTACTCGACGGATATGGCGACTTGGGTCCAAGAGGCGGTCGCCCTCGACAGCTTGACGGCGCGCGTCGCGCTCAAGAAGTCCAACCCGCGCTTCCTTTTCAGCTACTTCGTCCACAGCGGCGACCAAGGAGTCCCCATTGTGCCCAAGCACATCTGGGAAGGCCAAGACCCGCTGACTTTTTCCAACTTCGACTTGCAAAAAGGCTGGCCGGTACTGACCGGCCCCTACCAGATTGTGCGCTCGGAGCCGGCCCAACGAATCTGGGATCTGCGCGAGGGCTGGTGGGCTGAGAAGCTCGGCTTTCAGGATCTACCCGAGGTCGAGCGGCTGATCTACCTGACCTATATGGAGGAACACAAGCGCGTACAAAACCTGATCGCCAACAACATCGACACCTGCTTGGAGCTGCGTCCGGCCAACATAGTCTCTCTCTTGGAGCGCAATCGCAACATCACGACTTGGACCGGCCGCGAGCCTCCATACAGCTACATCACTTGGTGGCCCATATCGCTGGGGTTCAATGGGCTGGAGCCCCCTTGGTCCGACCCGGAGATGCGCCGTGCGGTCAACTATGCCATCAACCGCGAACAGCTCGTAGCCATAGGCTGGCAAAACTCTGGTGCATGGACCCTGCTGCCCTTGCCCGATCTCCCGCAGATGCGTCGGTATTTTACCCTCGCCGATGACTTGGTCGCCAAGCACCAAGTGGGCGTCTTTGATTTGGAAAAGAGCGCGGAGATTCTCGCCCGCAAAGGCTACGAACACAACGGGGTCTTCTGGGAAAAGGACGGGCAGCCTCTACGCATGGTCATCGACATTTTCTCTCACTTTCAGGATTTGACGCCGGTGCTCATCGCCCAGCTCAAAAAGGCCGGCATTGACGCCTCCTTCCGCATGACCTCGGACTTTACCACGCGCCTGCGCCAGGGTACGGCCCGGGCGTACCTAATCGGCAACTTCAGCTCCATGCGCGACCCCTATTTTGTGCTGCGCCAGTACCACAGCCGCTTTGTCCAGCCCACCGGCGAACCAGCCGACATGCCTTGGCGCTGGCAAAACCCGGCCTACGACGCGCTGCTCGATCAGATGGGCCAGACCCCAACCGACGCCCCACAGATGGACGAGCTCTACCGCCAAGCCATGGACCTTTGGCTGGCCGAGTTGCCCTCCATCCCCCTCGTCCAATGGCCGCACCGCATCCCGCACAACGAGACCTATTGGACCAACTGGCCCAGCGCGGAAAACCCCTATATCAACAGCGCTTACTGGAGCCGCACTTGGCTGTTGGTGCTGCTGAACTTGCGGCCGCAGGTGTGAGGATGAAAACGTTCAAGCTGTGGGCGGGTGGGGATGCACACGTGGGTACGGATCTGGCTCGTGCCAATTCGTCAATGTGGCGGCCATTTCGAGCACGGCCACAGGAATGTTTCGATGAGCCGGTTGTTGACGTTTTCGGAAGGGACGGTGGAGGTCAACATCAAGTGCTACCTCCACATGAGCGACTACGCAGCTCAGGGGTGGTACGACAGGGCGGCAAGGACGGCGCCGCTGCGGATGCCGTTCTCATATTGACTGGCACGTAGCCCATTGGGTGCTGCATCAGAACAGAATATCAGCAAACGTCAGTAGCCAAGTCTCAAAGTCAATACCTTGCTTATCCTCCTGAACCACTGTTTCTGACTGCCGAGCAGGTGGAGATGTGGAACGCAGCACCAACCTCGACAAGTGCTCGTGGGCAAGGTGCCATCCTCCTGCCTGCTTGACCCACACGCTGGAGAGACGAAGTGTATGCATTCGACTGCGTTCTTTTTTCTTAGAGATTCTGGCATCCAGATACCCTGTCACCACAGCGGTATTCTCGAAGAGTTGCACCTCGATATGCCGGGGTTTGAGGTTGAACGTGAGTCCGGCCTTGAACCCGGACTTCATGCGGTCCCCATCGAACCCTTCGCGGAGCAGACCGCCAGATGAGGAGAAAATGGTATAGCCCGGCGCAAAACTGCGCCCCAGTATTTCGTGATTTTTGGCGGCAAAAGCTCGATAATGATCCATCACGGCAGACCGTACACTCTCTTCGTCGGCGGAGCCGCGGGCGGGCAACAGGGCAAGTGTGCAGAAGACTGCGAGAGAATACCTGAGATTATTCATGGAAGTGAGGATCTCCTTTCGAGTTCCGGGCAGCAATAAAGCAAATGGATGGGAAAAATTAGGCACCATTTGGGTCCTCTCTCAAGTCGCTAGACAATAATATGACACCGTTGTTGGCACGACTCCGGCAGCGGTTTTGGCGGGAACCAAACCGCAACCGGAATAGGGAAAAGGAGCTCGCGATGCCAAGACGCGAATATTTGGAATCGATTATGCCAACTCGCCAGATGGTGGATCATTTTGTGACGCCTGAGAAGACCGATGTGCCGGCAGGGTTGGCGAGGATTATGTGTAATAATGCACAGTCGGCGTTTGATCCCGAGATCGGATGGGTGGTTTGTGATGGGTTTCGCGGTGGAGGTGTAGATGATTCGCGCGGGTTTTACGCGTACGAGAAAGACGGTGCGCGGCAAGCGGTCAATTACGCGGATCGTCCGTGTCGCATCCATACGTATGGAAATAGCTTTACGCATTGCGATCAGGTTAGCAATGGGGAGACATGGCAGGAGTATTTGGCCGCGCATTTGCTGGAGCCCGTTCGCAATTACGGCATTGGCGGGCACAGTGTGTATCAGGCGTATCGGCGAATGTTAATTGTGGAGAGGGAATATCCGGCCGAATACGTAATTTTGAACGTGTGGGACGACGATCACTTTCGCAATTTGGATGCGTGGCGGTCCATTCGCATGGGACGACAGGGGCGGTTTACGCTGCCGCATTTGTGCGTGAATCTGGAAAGCGGAACTGTGGAAGAGCGCGAGAATTTGTGTAAGACTCCCGAAGAACTTTATCGGTTATGCGATGCGGATTGGGTGTGGGAGACTTTTGGCGACGATCCGATTTTGCACGCGGTCATGGCGCGCAAGGGCAGTGTGGAAGATGCGTCGGCAATGGCGCAAAGTATGGGGGGAGAGCTGGAGAATGCGGGATCAGATGCCGAGGTTTATAGCCTGCATACCGAAGCGGCTCTGTTTGCAACGCGGTTTGTGATTGAAAAGGCCGAGGCGTTTACAAAGGCCAATGGAAAAAAGCTGCTGGTAATTTTGTCATTTGGTTCGCACAATGTAGCGAATGCCCTGAAGGGCGAGCCGCTTTTTGATCAGACGTTTTTGGATTGGTTGGCGACAAAGGACGTACCAATGATCGATTTGCGCGATGCTTTTCGGGAAGAATACGCGACATATCGAGGGGATGTACAGACGTTTTTGGCACCGTATTATATCGGGCATCACACGCCGCGCGGGAATTTCTTCTTTGCTTGGGCGATAAAAGATCGAATTGTAGAATGGCTCGATCCAAAACCATTGCCCTATCAAACATCCGCAAAGTGAAAGCTATGAACCTTTGCATCTCCCAATTTTTGCGCGTCAACAATTTCGGTGCGCCCTTAAAACTGCACTCGCTGGTCTGGTTCGCGCACCTGCACCACCCGCTTCGGGCAGTGACAGCGGCGGGGAAAAGTTACAAGCACCGCCCCTCTTTTTGGAGAATATCCCCGGCAATCGCATAAGTCGTCCCGTGCATGGCGATGACGACGAGTCCGATCCCGGCCGCGAGATAGCCGCCGAGATAGAGATTGGGAACGTCAATCGACTCGTAGCTGTGGGCGTGGGTCTGGGCTTGCTCGACTTGGAATCGGTAGTTGTCGCGCATGGGCGTCAGGGTCAGCGGTGCCAAGCCCTGCAAGATCGAATAGTCGGCCGTGCCGCCGATTTCCTTGATTACGTGATCGACCTCCACCACTTGGCTTCCCTCGGGACTTTTCAGCCCGACCCGTCCGTCCTCTGCAATCTGCGTCAGATGGGTGTGATACAAGGTTTTGAGCCGGGGCGAGCGGCTTTCGAGGATTGCGGCGATGCGCTGGTAATAGGGCAGCCCGTGGCGGCTGTCGTTGATGAGCTGCCAATGGACCGCTGGCCCTTGGCGCATGGCGTAGTACACTTGCTTGCCGGCGTCGTGCAATTCGGTCGCGGCCCAATCGCCCGAGCGCCCGCCGCCGACGACCAACACCCGCTCGCCGGGGAAGTCTGCGGGCTTGTCGTAGTGCGCGGTGACAAAAGGCCAGTCCTCGCCCTCCACGCCGAGGGAGCGCAACCGACCGCGCTGGCCGGTTGCTAAGACGAGGTACTTACAAGTGTAGTGCTGCTCAACGCCCGTTTGCACGTGCCGACTGGCAAGCTGAAAGCCCCTTTCGTGCGGTTCAATCCGCTCGACCTCCTCAAAGGTGCGAATGCGCTCTGCCACCCCAAAGCGCTCAGGCACACGGTGATAGTAGTCAATCAGATCGGTCTTGAGGATTAGGGCGTTGACGTCTAAGGTGCGCCCGACTTCTGCGGCGTGTTGCGCCAGCGGATAAAAGGCAAACTCCATCCACTGGCCCGGCGACAAGGTCAGCAGGTTTTGCGGCGCTCGGTTCCACAAGCCGCCGACCGGCTCGCGGCTGATGAGCAGCACATCAAGCGGCTCGCCGCGCCGAAAGTCCATGGCGACTTGGTCCAGTTCCTCAAAGAGCTGGCGCGGGTGGTGCAAGGTGCGAAACAGATCGACGGGCTTGATGCCGCTCTGCACGAGATACTGCATGTCTAGCCCCAACAGGGTGCGGTCGAACTGCTGCAAGTATCCGGCTAGGGGCGCGTAGCGTGTGGCAAACATGCGGCTGTTGCGGAAGAAAGGATGCCAGCCGCCCAAGACGACCGCTAAAGGCAGGCCCGCGGGGCCGCCGCCGACGACGATGACGGTGTGGTGTTCTGAGTTCATGTTTCAATCCAACGGGTGACCCTACTTAAATGACGTATTCAGAAGTTCCAATTAAAAACTAGCGCTTCCGCAGCGAAACCGCCATTAGGCCCTACCGAATTGCGTATTGGGTAGGATTCTTTGCTTGAGCCGTGTGTGCGAATTCGCTAGCATTACGTGCTCGCCGAACCCATTGAGTTGTTACAACGCAGAGGAGACAGGACCATGACGCCCGAACAAATTCTGGAGCACCCTCCCAAGATCCTCACCCAAAAGCAGCGGCAATCCTACTTCGACAAGGGCTTTCTGTTGGTCGAAAATCTCATCGGGCCGGAGTGGATTGATCGCTTGTTGGCCGTCACCGACGAAATGGTCGAGCGCAGTCGCGGCCTGAGCCAATCGGACGCGGTCTTCGATCTGGAGCCCGACCACACGGCCGACAAGCCCCGCCTGCGACGCCTTACCAGCCCGGTGGACCAACATCCGGTCTATTGGGAATTTGCCGCTCAGTCGGTTGTGGCTGACGTGGCCGCCGATCTGGTCGGCCCGGACGTCAAGTACCACCATTCCAAATTGAATTTCAAGTGGTCCGAAGGCGGCGAAGAGGTCAAGTGGCACCAGGATATAACGTATTGGCCGCATACCAATTATAGCCCCTTGACCATCGGCACGTACCTCTATGACGTCGGCGACGATCAAGGGCCTTTGGCCGGGATCGCCGGCAGCCACAACGGGCCTTTGTTCGATCAGTACAATGCCGCTGGGCAATGGGTCGGCTGTATCGCCGGGCAGGATATGCCCCAAGTTGATCTCGACCGCGTCGAGTACATGGCCGGGCCGGCTGGCTCCATCACCATCCACAATTGCCGCACCGTGCATGGGTCTAAGAAGAATTTATCGCCCAAGGGGCGTCCCTTGTTGCTCAACATCTACTCGGCAGCCGACGCTTTTCCCTATACGGTCAACCCTTTGAACAGCCCGCAGTATTCGGGGGCTATTGTGCGGGGCAAAGCGGCGCGTTGGGCCTATCACGACCCGCGGCCTTGTCTCATCCCGCCGGATTGGTCGGGGGGCTATACGTCTTTGTACGCGTTGCAACAGGAAGAGGATCGGAAGGTATAGTTTCAATCCGATTCCTTGTCGCTTTACCTCGCCTTTAGGCGAGAAAACGAGGGGAGACCTTGGAGGGCCCCTCTTTGACTACCAAACGACAGGAAACCATTTTAATACTAACAGTAGTTTGGACACAGAGAAGGAGCTGCTATGCTCAATACTGCTTTGGCCATTGTTAAAAACGGCAAAATCGAAACTTTAGAGCACATTGAGTTACCCGAGGGAAAAAAGGTGCTGATAACTATGTTGCCCGACGATGATACTTTCTGGCAGGAAGCTAGCGAGGAAACTCTGAAACAGATTTGGGACAATAAAGAGGGCGATGTGTATGCCCGATTACTCGACGAATGATGTTGTGCTTGTTCGTTATCCCTTTTCTGATTTGAGTGCATTCAAAGTACGTCCGGCTATTATTGTAAGTGCGCCGCATATTTCTCAAGATGTTTTTATCGTTCCTCTCACCAGTAAAATAACGAACCTGCTGCCAAGTGAGTTTGTGCTTGAGAATTGGGAACAATCAGGGCTCAATGTCGCGTCGGCTGTTAAACGAGGGATCTATACTATCCATCAGAACTTGATCCTCAAGAAAGTGGGGCACCTCACGCAGAAAGATCAACCGACACTGATTTTATCTTTGCAAAATTGGCTAAACCTCACTTAGGTTTCGTTTCGTACACTGCCTCCTCCGAAACGAGGGGAGACCAGTGCTTGGGCCGCATCCGAAAGCACCCCCTGATAGTTTCAATCCGCTCCCCCCGCCGAAACGAGGGGAGACAGGCAGGGCGTAGGCGAGAGCTTCCGCGACACGATGTTTCAATCCGCTCCCCCCGCCGAAACGAGGGGAGACCCGCGCGCACATCGCCGCCGGCAAGGTCCGCCATAGTTTCAATCCGCTCCCCCCGCCGAAACGAGGGGAGACCATTGCGCCGAGGCTTTGGAGATCGCCGAGCGCATGGTTTCAATCCGCTCCCCCCGCCGAAACGAGGGGAGACATGGTCGACATAGCGTCAACGGCCGCGGCGTATGCGTTTCAATCCGCTCCCCCCGCCGAAACGAGGGGAGACTTAGGGTCTCGGTTGCTAGCCATCCGCTCGTATGCGTTTCAATCCGCTCCCCCCGCCGAAACGAGGGGAGACTTAGGGTCTCGGTTGCTAGCCATCCGCTCGTATGCGTTTCAATCCGCTCCCCCCGCCGAAACGAGGGGAGACGCGGCATACGCCGCACGCTCGGCCTGCTCCAACGGTTTCAATCCGCTCCCCCCGCCGAAACGAGGGGAGACTGTGCGTGTGCACGTGCATGTATGCGCGTGTGCGGTTTCAATCCGCTCCCCCCGCCGAAACGAGGGGAGACGCGCTGTCGGCGCGGCCTAATGAATGGGAGCTAGGGTTTCAATCCGCTCCCCCCGCCGAAACGAGGGGAGACGGCTGATCGTCGTCGATGAGGCCCACCACGCTACGTTTCAATCCGCTCCCCCCGCCGAAACGAGGGGAGACCTAATAATGGGAGGTAGGGAGTAGTAGGACATAGGTTTCAATCCGCTCCCCCCGCCGAAACGAGGGGAGACATGGGCACGAGAGTACAGCTAGTTGGATACTAGGGAGTTTCAATCCGCTCCCCCCGCCGAAACGAGGGGAGACCGATATCCAGCAGGTGGACAATCGACCGCTGATAGTTTCAATCCGCTCCCCCCGCCGAAACGAGGGGAGACCTTCAAGGAGTTGAAGGCGTCGGGGCTGACGTATGTTTCAATCCGCTCCCCCCGCCGAAACGAGGGGAGACGTGATCGGGCAACGGATGATGTAGTTAGCATCCTCGTTTCAATCCGCTCCCCCCGCCGAAACGAGGGGAGACGCCTCGGCTATGCGCTGGGCGGCTACCGCCGAGGTGTTTCAATCCGCTCCCCCCGCCGAAACGAGGGGAGACTTCAATCTCCTTCCTATGGGTGGTAGCCGTACTTGTTTCAATCCGCTCCCCCCGCCGAAACGAGGGGAGACGCGTTAGCCGTTTTAAATCGGGCAAGTGCTGTCTGTTTCAATCCGCTCCCCCCGCCGAAACGAGGGGAGACTAGGTTGGTGCTCTTTAATCCCCTGCTCGATGTAGTTTCAATCCGCTCCCCCCGCCGAAACGAGGGGAGACGGCATATCAATCTCCTATCCTCTCGGGTTGTGGCTGTTTCAATCCGCTCCCCCCGCCGAAACGAGGGGAGACTCAAGTCGGTCCATGACCCGACGGGCGTCCACGTAGTTTCAATCCGCTCCCCCCGCCGAAACGAGGGGAGACCGCTTGTTCTCATCCGTATAGTTGCGCGCTATGTGTTTCAATCCGCTCCCCCCGCCGAAACGAGGGGAGACATGTAGTACCCACTACGGACCCGGTACATCCCTAAGTTTCAATCCGCTCCCCCCGCCGAAACGAGGGGAGACGCTGTAAGGGGCCATACGGCCGTTGTGGACGTTGGTTTCAATCCGCTCCCCCCGCCGAAACGAGGGGAGACATGGGGATCACGTACGAAGTAGGGAAGCCGCTTTCGTTTCAATCCGCTCCCCCCGCCGAAACGAGGGGAGACTGGCGCCGAACACGCGCCCGCGAGAGCTTGTATTCGTTTCAATCCGCTCCCCCCGCCGAAACGAGGGGAGACGCGTGTTATTGTAACCAGCGGAATACCAAAAGATTACACAGGCGGATGCGCGAACCTCCTTTCATCCGCATCCTGCTGACAAAGCGCAGGCTGATGCCTCGCTGTAACTTGTTGTTAGTCATAGAGTTGCCAACTGTGCGAAAGTAAGCGCAAAACGCCGTTACTTTGCATTCGCGTACACTATAAGACGAGTGGCTCATTGAGGTCCACAGGTTCGTTGAGCCCGTGATGCTCCGTCTTGTCTTTGGAGTTTTCGTCTAGGTGATATATTCTGAGGGAATCCTGTTTAGGATCGATTTCCTTTAGCAGACGATTCCTGAGGGCAGCCCATTCCGTCTTTCTCACCTGACATTCAAAAAGCGATTTTTGCGCTCGAACGCCGTAATCTTTACAGGCTCTTGCCACTCGGCGCAGTCGCTTTTGCCCAGCCCGGTCAGTTGTGGAAACGTCGTATGCGACTAGAACAAACATATTTCAATCCCTACCGGCAGAAGACTGCGTTATTTTGAGATAAACGAGATATAGTCGGGAATATCGCCGCGGAGCTTTCGGGCCAACAATTTGGCTTGAATACTGAACACTTGCCCTAGGCGGATATTCTGCTTGAACAAGGAGTGCTTTACTTCTGTTTGCTTGCGCCGTTGCCAAGCCTGAATGACCTCTTTCCGCCCCCGTTCAGTAAACTCCACAGCACCGCCCTCGCGTTCGCGAAAATGCTTGGGCTCGATCTGCCGACGGTTGATCAAAGTCAATGCCAGCCGTTCTGCCAAACAGGGGCGAAACTCTTCCATTAGGTCCAAGGCACAAGCCGGCCTTCCCGCCCGCGTTGCATGAAGCCAGCCGACATAAGGGTCCAGCCCAGCGGTCGTCAACGCGGCCAAGCAGTCGTGGCGAACCAAGGCGTAGACGAAGGAAAGCAGGCAGTTCATTCGATCCCGGGGCGGACGCCGGGTGCGGGTTACAAATCTGAAGTCTTCTCGCTGTTGTTTGAGCATGTGTAGGAACGCTGAGAAATACGCTTTGGTGCCCAAGCCCTCTAAGCCCCTGATTGGGTCGAGCGCATCCCGGAGCTCGCAACTTGGAGCAATGGGCGGAGCATCGCCGAGCCGGCGGATCAGCCGGGCCAGTTCGGCTGCGGTATCCGCCAGTTTTCCTTGGTCGGCATCGTCATCGGCTTCCCGGGCAGAACGCAAGAGATTGGAACGTGCGTTTTGCAGCTTTCCAGCGACAAACTGCCGGGCAATGCGCGATGCCTCCTGTGGGCTGTCCGCCGTCGCATACTGAGCACGGCGCAGCAAGTAGCGGGTGTCGCCGCTTCCCAAGACTTGCGCCAGCAAGTAGCCGCTCTCCGTATGGTAATGGACTGCCACCTGATGGTCCCAGCACAAGGCCATAGCCGGCGGCGTAACCACGACCTGCCCAAACACACAGACGCTTTCCAAGTGGTGAATCGGCACGGTCAAGCGAGTTTGCTTTTCGATCTCGACCCGCAGCGTCAAGTGATCCCTGAGCACTACGGTGCCGGGTGTCGTCAAGTAGAGGGTATTTTGAGTAATGGCCATTTTCAGTCCGGTCCCGTGCCGAAGCAAGAAGAAAGCCTAGAAATCTCTAGTCGGTGATATCGAACACGGCCCGATAGGCCCGCGCCAGCACGGGCGGAACGCTAGTAATCTCGGGAAGGCAATGGTCAAAAAGCGAACACTCAGAACACTGGGGTTTATGCACGGCGTTTGGGACCGTTTCCTCTTTAATTAGCCGGTGCATGGCTTCAATGGCCTGTTCGGTGAGGCGGCGCAAATCCTCGGTAAATTCCACCTCTCGGCGGCACTTGCTCTTGGCGTGGAAGATGGCACCCTGGGGAATGTCCTGCCCGAACATTTCTTCGAGGCACAACGCTTGTGCGCAAAGCTGGGCGTCGTCGTTGTCGAACTTGCGGCGTCGGCCCTTTTTGTATTCGACCGGGACCAACGATCCATCGGAATGGCGCTCGACGATGTCGCACTTGCCGCTGAGCCGGAGCCGTTCCGACCAGACGGGCAGAGTACGCAGCAAAGTCACGCCCTTGATGGTTTCGTAGCCGGAGACGTCCGCTTGCTCGTGGACACCATCGCCGATCACGGTGTGCTCGTTGGTCCCGCGCCATCCTTCAATCGCCTTTAGCACCGCCCGGCGTTGGCAATAGAGAAAGTCGTTGAGAAGCGAGAGGGGCATGGGGTCGGGCAGATTCATAACGCAGGCTGATATCTGTTCATACTATGTACCCCTTTGCGCCGCCATCTACGAGTGGAAGTACGCCCTCCATGAATCCTAAGAAGGGATCGTAATCTAATTCCCACGCGAATAGCCCTGGCCTGTGCTCAAACTCGCGTAGTGCCCACTCACTGGCGCGTGATCCGTATATCTGTACGCTTCCATTCTGGAGCTCTTGGCTTGGAAAATGTTGGCCTGATTTGATCTTTTCTTTTAGGGTCTCATTAACCACGGCTGTCAGTGTCGGCGAGTCGATGACGCGAAATAATTCAGCAACCTTCGGAAAATTCAGTGCGCATTCGGCCTTGACTAACTCATCCTTCAGTCGCTTCGGTCGCGAGCGACGAATCTCACGTCGTAGAGCCTCGGTGCAGGAACTCACATCAACTCGCCTTTCGTTGAACAGCTCTCCCAATACGACGGATGAATGCTCAAACGTTGGGTGTGGCCGAAGCCATGAGTCATGGACCAATTGAATGTCCCAAACGTCGGCAGACTCGTACTCGTTTCCACGGTTCACCCGGCCAGCTATTTGCAAGAGGCTGTTCAAGCAAGCGCGTTCGCGGATGCCCGTCCGAAATGAAAAATCAACGCCAGCCTCAACGCAGGAGGTTGCCACGAGTGTCCAATCTCGATCATCTTTGTTTGTGAGACGTTTAATGACTCGATTTAGAGTACTCGCCCGGTCAGTCGGGGTGAGTGCAGTTGAAAGGTGCTCGACTTGAGGATGATCCGATTGCCAGTTGTCTCGGCTCTTCCAATAGGCAAGATGCCGTGCGATGACAGCCGCCGATTGCACGGTGTTCACAATGAGCAGCCGCGGACCCGGCAATTGGAGCAGCCATGATTCCAGCGTCGCCAGACCCATGGGCTCCGAATGAGATTGATAGGTGACGCGCGTTGACTCAAGGTCCCGCACGTTCACTAGATTAGGCACCTTCGGGGGTGAATCGACGAACTCAGGCAGTTCCCAGAAGCGACTCAACGATCCCGACCCCATAACGAAGTAACAGCCCCAATTGGTCTTCAGTTCTTGGAGCCACTTCCATGCGATTGGCCACAAGTGTGCTGGCAACGCGGCGTGGGCCTCATCGATAAAGATCGCGGAGCCAGCGACTTGATGGAGCTTTCGCAGTGCCCCAGTTCGACAGGCAGCGAGAGTTTCAAAGAACTGGACCGCAGTCGTAATAACTATGGGGCTGTTCCACGAGTAAGTCAGATGTCGAGCCGCGAGACTGTCGAATTCCGCTCGATGATGGTGAGCTGCGACGACGCCTTCTGGGTCTTCGTCCGCTTTGACAAGTGCCTTACGATAAGTTTGTACCGATTGGTCAATGATATTGGTGTAAGGCAAGACGACAAAGACTCGTCGTAGTTTACGCTCAGCCGCTACGTTCAGCAGGTGTGCCATAATTGCCGTTGTCTTCCCAGACCCAACGGGAGAATCGCAGGCTAACACTGATTCACTTGACGGATCGGCATTGCGGCAATCGCGATAAACGTCCTGCCTAAGCCGTGTCCGCTCGTCTTTTTTGTTCTCTGCCAACCCAGCGACATATCGATCTAGAAGTTCAAGCCGCACGGCTGGCTCAAGTTTCGGACTTGAAAAAAAAGCCTGTCCATAATTCCGCGCTGTATCAAAATGATCGGCATCAACGAGGCAGGACAACGCCAAACGAAGCAATACAGACATGTCGCTCTGACGTTGCTCGTTCGAGCACGTTGATTGTACCGCGCGAGCGACGGTTGAGAGGTGTAACCGCAGGTATTCTTCTAGGTGTCTATCCGTGTGGTCTTTCGTTTTGCGTCCAGATTCATCCGGCTCCAGATCGCGGAACGGCGATCCGGACTTTAGAGTTCGGTGTTCGGCGATAGCCGGCAGGCCACGGTGGTGCGAGAAGACGAGAATTGCAGCCAGTTGTGCGGCCGGTTGAGAAGAGGGCTTTAACAGATGTGCGACACCCGCATCGACGTGATTCACCGGCAGATGTCCACTGCCACCGACTGAAAGGACAGCTTGGTTCTCCGGGTCAAGTTTGCCGAGATCGTGAAATTCGGCTGCCAACTGAACAGCGAACTTGAACAATTGACTATCAGTAGCGGTAGCAGTCAGATCATTGGCATGCCGAACTGCTGACACGATGACGTTCTCAATGTGTTCGGCATATGGTTGAGCGGGAATCTCGTTCTCTGGTTGCGGACTGTGCGCAAGCAACATCATTCTGCCACCAAATCCCGAACTTTCGCGACACGAGCAACCAATGCGTCCGATAACTGCGTCGGCACAGTGTAATCGGACCATGCGTTTGAGGGTGAGTTGGGATCACCATCCTTGCTTGGTGTCAATGCCTCGATAATCTCGAAATCGGAGCACGACCCCAGCACTGATTTATGCTCGACCACCCAAGCATGACGTAGATCGACAAGTGGTCGGGCGTGAGACCGAGTATGTGCGTAGGCGTATGGTATAACTTTGAACAACAAGTTGATATCTTGTTGCGTACAACCCGATTTATGAGCCATAGAGGGATTTATAAAGAATGGCATGCAATAGACTCCATGTGGCACAAAGCGATAGCCCATCGGGGCCATACCACGATCTTTGCCTTCTTGCACCCCGGCTTTGTTTGTGTTGGTATGGCGACTGATTTCGATCGGGGCCACGCTTAGCCCAAGACCAAACTGGGCTACGCCTGTCTTAATCGTATCAGCGGCTCCTTCTTCCAAGAAGGTGTTTCCGAATACCCGACCGTCCCAGTATTTCCCTTGAAACGATCCATTTTTTAATTCCTGATCAATCTGCTTGCGATCTCGTCCACGCGACTCGAGGATCATAAATCGCTCGTCGCTCAGGTCCATTTCCGTCCGCATTTCTTGCCAGACAGCCCCATCCTTCGATTCGATCAAATCGCGCACTTTGCGTTTGAACGAAACAGGAGAAATTTCTCCGCGCTCATCAGGGCGCTGCCGTGGGTCGCTCTCGCGGTCTGGGTCACCGTTGGGATTGGAGTTGATGACTTCGATGACCAGAAGTCCCGTGAATCGTTTCACGCCGTTGGCAATAGTAGCTGTCATTCCTGCTCTCCTTCGTTTGAAGTTTTCGACGAATCGTCGGATTTTTCCTTTTCAGAACGGGCGAGGTACCCAAGCAGCATAGCGACCTTATCGGTATCCGAGCATCGGCTTGGTAGCTCCGGCTCGGAAAGGGATTCGCAGATGCGCCCTATCTCGCCGAGGAAGTACTTGGTGAGACGTACTTCCTCGCCACCTTGGACAGTTTGTGCCCAAGCGTAGTAGGGCTTGATGCGCTGCCAAAATAAGGCGAGTGCCTTTTCGGGTGTTTCCATCGCACTTGTCATGAGGGCATTACCTACTAATTGAGGTGGCACTTGGCCCTTGCGTACTTCACGGCAATACTGCATGTGTAACTGGTCGGCCAAACTCAGGAGACGACCAATCAGATAAGGTGCATTTTTCATATAAATTCCTTTCTTATAGTCGAGTTTTCCAAGTAGCAATCCGAGAATCTGGGGAAGCAACAAGGCTTGTTTGCCATAAACCTTACTCATCGAGTGAACCTTTTCCTGATGGCCAGCTTGGCCGATCGCTAGCAGCAGCGATAACGAATTACTGGTGATAGCCCGAACTGCCCTCCTCGTAACCGTTTGCAACACCGGACCGTCTGACAGTAGTAAAGACAGGCCATCCGAAATCTGGAAATCGAAAGTAGTCTTGGGATGCGTTCCCATTTGCTGCCAAACCGTGTTTAGGCACCACACCACCTCAGCCGGGTAGGGCGTGCGAGGACGCTGCCAAACGGGTTTGTCACCTTTCTTTGGACCAAATTGACGAATCATTACTGGTGGCGAGTTGCGACAAAGCTCTTGCCATTCGTCAGCGCTGTCGAGCAAGTGTTGAACAGTATAGCGACTGCTGTGCAGCACCTTGGTCCGAAAGCCATCGGGCTTGGTCAGAACAAAAACGCGCACGTCAGCATTTTGTGACGACGCTGTTTGTCCCTTAAGAGTCTCAGTAACACGACTCGCACAGACCTCGAAGCGTGAACCATCAGGGTCAGGTTGGTTTCTTTCACCACCGAACAACCCCGCGAGCTCTGGTGCTTCTGGAGGCAGTTCGGAGGGATAGGCAATCAATATTGCAGACGTGCCGCCTAGCGAAGATACGTCGCACCATGTTTTTCCGCGTCGTTCGTCCTCTGTGATCCACTCCAGAGCGTTCTTCATGGTTTGACGTACTGACTGCGAGACTCGGAACGATTGGGCGTCGGCCGAACCATACCGCCGCTGACACGGCTGTTCTTTAGACATCGCGCGCAGCTTGACCTTTCCCAGCTTCGGGATTTTGACTTCTGGAAAGCTGTCATTCGTACCGCCGCCTTTCATCGCAAAGGCATCCGGTGTGTCCGCGTTCTTCTGCTTTGCTTCCCCAACGGTTTCCGTTCTCAGGAGGTGCTTGTTTACCCAAGCTTGGACCTCAGGATGGTTCGCCGGATACTCAAATTGCGATTGATCAACGAGTTCTAAGACGATCGCGATCTTCTTTGGTGTCTTCCCCGAATGAAAGAACAAAATATCCATCCATTCAGTAGCTTCGGGTGGTTCGGACTTTATCCCTTGCACCGCTCTCTCTTCCAACTGTTTATGAAAGGTGTGCCCTTTTGTTAGTTGGGCTCGGCGCAGCAATTCAAAAAACGATTGTGATTCATCTGTGCAATCACCCATCATCGTAGCCAGATTTTGAGCTACTGAAGATAGACAATCATTCACTTTGTCCATTTCGTCTTTGCCACGCACACCCTTGTTAGGCTGATCCCAGCCCGATGTGCTCACTGAGAGCAGATATTTGAGTTCTTCGTCACGATCCGTTGCCTCTGGCGGCTTCTTCGATCCAAGCCTTTTTTTTAATATGGCTGCGCGTTCCTTTTCCTCATCGTTTACGAACTGTAGCAACGGCGGCACGTTGAATGATGGAAATGAGTAACCAGCAGCTTTTTCGTATTTCCGCAATTCTGCTCGAATTTGCGGGTCGATAATAGGTGAAACTTTGGCAACATGTCCTTGACGGTCGAGTTCGACGTAGAATGCTTTCCCACTCGGAAGACCTTTTAAGTGCCGGTGCCAAGGTTGAGATTTAACTTTAGCCTGTTTCAGACTTTCGGAGAGAAGAAAGAGCTCATTTATCATAGATTAGGACTCCATTTTCGATCACGACATTTTGTCGAAATGTTGGCTGATAAGTACCAAATTTGGGTTCGGAAAAGACGGAGTGTAGCATGCTTGGAATGACTGTGTTAATTTTTTTGCAGATCTTAGTCTCGTCGCGAAACGGGCCTACGTAGCTTGGCGTAAACTCTTTCCAGCCTAGGCAAGGAACGGAATGCCATTGGCCGCGTGTCAGACGACGTTCAAACATATCCCGATATGCGTGCGCCCCGTTTCTAGAAAGAGTAGGAGATCGCTCCGCACGTTCTGATAGTTGCCGCATTCTGGAATCTACGGTTTCCACTTCCGCATACAGTCGATAGTTGACATTGATCAACACCGTCGATAGCAGTTGGTAGCTGCTTCCCTTCTTCATTATCTTGCTCTTGCGCAAAGGTCCTCCATAGTTTGTCGAGTACGTGTGAAAGATAAGTGGTGCGCATATTTCGACTTTTACGGGCTTAACGTTAGCTGACTTGAGCCAGCAGATAGATTCAAACATCCCCTTGACCGCTGAAAACGTCGGCACTAGATAGCTAACTGGTGCATCACCAGTATCGGGCCGGGTCCACATGGCTGTTGGGCCAGCGATTTCAAATTGGACTGTATAGGATTTCATGTTCTTCTCCAGACTTATTGGTAAGCCTTCAACAAAACCGCCGGCAACCGCTTCAGTTCTCCGTTTCTCCCTCGAACTCAATCTCGGCGATGGGTTTTCCGTCCGAAAGCACGTATTCGCGGCGGCCCCTCGGTTTGAGTCCGATAGGTCGCGCCCACGTCAGTTCTCCTTCTGAGTTGGTTTTGCTGTTATCATACTCAAATTATAGTGCAACTTTGTTCACTATGCAAGGCATTGCAAGGCGTTTTCTTACCCGCGTGCGATAGGTTTAACTGGATACGACGCAGATCGATTTGTCAGCCCTCCACTAGCTTCCAGACCCGGCCCTCCTGGTACACCGGCAGCCGCCCCTTCTCCGACAATTCCAGTACATAGCGCCGGGCCGTCCGTTGGCTCACGCGCAAAAGCTGGGCGATTTCTCTAGTCCCTACCCCTTCGGGCCGTCGCAGGAACAGTATTTTGATTTCTTCAAGTCGATCCGTCTTGTGAATCGCATCGGTTATGGGCATAGCTTGGTTCTCCACGGAATTAAAGATGTTCTCCAAGCGGACAGGGAATGTCCGTTGGGTCAAAAAAAACGATTTTTTTCGTAGCCTCTTGACCACTAGACAAGAGTAAACCATTTTGATACCAAAATACAATCTTCAGGAAAGAGCGTACTCATGCCAGCAATTACCGTAAAGAATATCCCACCCAAGCTCTATGCAGAGTTGAAAACAGCCGCCCAAACGCACCGCCGCAGCCTCAACAGTGAAATCATCGCCTGCTTGGAGCACGCCTTTCTCGCCCGGCGCGTTGCGCCTGAAGAGCGCCTGATTCGTGCCCGGGCCCTGCGGGTTCAAATAGGAGCGAGCCCGATGCAAGCCGAGGAAATCGAACGGGCCATTGCCACCGGCAGACCGTGATTGTCGTAGATACGAACATCATCAGCTATCTGTATCTGTCCACCAAGCAGACAGTCCTCGTCGAGCAGGTGCTGCGAAAAGACAGCCATTGGGCCGCACCGCTGTTGTGGAGGAGTGAATTCAGAAGTGTACTGGCTCTCTATCTCAAAAAAAAGATCATCAGTATAGAAAAGGCGTTAGCCATCCAACAAGAGGCCGAGGATTTCCTGCAAGAAAACGAATTCGAGGTACCTTCTGTCCAGGTATTGAGTTTGGTCGCGGCTTCTTCGCTTTCGGCCTACGACTGCGAGTTCGTGGCTTTGGCACAAGTGCTGGATAGCCCTTTGGTGACTGCCGACAAACAGATTATTCGGGACTTTCCTCAAACGGCCTATTCACCGCGCCAATTCCTCCGCCTGTGACCCTGGTACGTCGTTCGCATCGCACCGCCGCAAAAGGATAAAAAAACATGGCCCCATACAAAGTAGCCATCGTCGGCACGGGCATGATTGCCAACGTCGGGCACATCCCCGCTTGGCTGGCGTTGGCCCCGGCCGTACAAGTGGTCGGCGCGTTCAATCACACCTTGGCCAAGTCCCAACAGACCGCCGACCGCCACGGCATCCCCCACGCCTACGACGACTGTGGGCGCATGCTGGACGAGCTGCGCCCGGATATCGTCTCCGTCTGCACCCCCAACGTCTCACACCGCGCCTACACCGAAGCCGCCCTCCAAGCCGGTGCCCACGTCTTGTGCGAAAAACCCGTCGCCGCCAGCCACGCCGATGCCGTAGCCATGTACGCGGCGGCCGAGGCCGCTGGCCGCCATCTATTTGTAACCCAGACGGGCCGCTTCTCGGGCGCGAATACGGCTGCCAAGCAACTGG
Organism: Candidatus Latescibacterota bacterium; assembly: GCA_965200315.1. GTDB lineage: Bacteria > Latescibacterota > UBA2968 > UBA8231 > UBA8231. The sequence continues at coordinate 3,770,379 of OZ241362.1, read as the reverse complement.
CCGCCAGCGGTCATCTAGGCGAGATGTACTACGCCGAAACCTCGGCCTTCCGCCGCCGCGGCGTACCCACTTGGGGCCGCTTCCACCTGAAAGAAGCCTCGGGCGGCGGCCCCCTCTACGACATTGGCGTCCACGCGCTCGACGCCCTGCTGTGGATCATGGGCAACCCCCAAGTGGTGGCCGCTTCGGGCGCGACTTATACCAAGCTGGCCGACCAGCGCGAAGACGTGGTCACGTCGCTGGCCGACAGCGGCGCACCAGAGGGCGTGTTTGCGCCCCGAGACTACGACATGGGCGAGTACGATGTCGAGGATATGGCCGCTGGCTTTTTGCGCTTGGAAAACGACGCCACCATCAGCATTAGGGCCAGTTGGGCGGCCAACGTGCCCGATGGCACCGGCGGCACCCTCATCATGGGCACCAAGGGCGGCCTCACCTTCAATCCGCTCACCTTTATCGGCACCTTGGGCCGCTATCAGGCCGACACCCAGCTCAACGTGCCGCCCGACCCCTCGGTGCCCTTCTCGGGCCACTGGAAAGCGGCGGCCCACTTTGTCGAAGTGCTCGCAGGACGGGCCGAGTTGCTGGTCACAAAAGAGGAAGTGCTCAACGTCATAGCCGCTCTCGATGGCCTATACCGCTCGGCCGCCGAGGGCCGGGAAGTGAGGATAAGCGGATGACCCATCTAAGCGATGCAGACCTGCAGGATTTTATCATCGGGGGATACCGCGTGGTGCAACCGACCGCGAGTGCGGATCTGCACCGCGAACTGCACCGCCAAGTCGAACGCGTGCTCGCCGCGGGCAATCCGGGCAACGGCCTGATAGATCGCATTCCCCTATTGCACCAGTTGTTCGCCGATCCGGCAGTAGATGCGACCTTGACCGGCATTCTGGGGCCTAGGTACGCTCTCTGCCGCCATTGTCACTGCCACGATCTCGCACCGGGCAACCAAGCCCAGAATTGGCACAAGGATTATCCCTTTGGCGGCAATATGCGCTACCACCGCCCGCGCTATGCCCTGCTGCTGTACTATCCGCACGAGGTAACACCGGATATGGGTCCTACGGCGCTGGTGCCCGGGACTCAGTACTATATGGATGACCCCGAAGCTGAGGTCGAAGGGCTGGCCCTTACTTGCGCGGCGGGCACCGTGGTTATCACCCACTACGAATTGTGGCATCGGGCCACGGCCAATCGCTCGACCCAGACGCGCTACATGCTGAAATTCCTCTTTGCCCGCACCGAGGAGAGTGCGCCAGAACAGCGCAGTCGGTGGGTGCCCACGGGACGCCACGCGGCACTGTACCGCACACTGTGGCGCTGGTATGGGGGGCAGGCTCCTGCCTTGAGGCCGCATAGATCGGTGGAAGCCTGGCAGGCGGCTTTGCAGGATTCCGATGAACGAGTGCGGTTGGATGCCTATTACGACTTGGGGGCACTGGGAGCCGAAGGGGTGCCGGTGTTAATGGCGGCGCTAAAAGACGAGTCCGCCCGGCGTTGGCAAACCAATCTCGAGCGCGGCGATTTTACCAATCCCAGCCAGTTGGAGAGCCCCTACGGGCTGGCGGCGGCTGGTGCTGTCGCGGTGCCCGCGCTCATCGAGGCGTTGCAGGATGGGGATTGGTGGCTGCGCGCCGGGGCGGCCACGGCCTTGGGCTGCATGGGGGCCGAGGCTGAGGAAGCGGCCACGGCCCTTGCCGCCGCATTGCAGGACGACAGCGAATGGGTCTGCCGCAATGCCGCCGACGCCTTGGGCAATATGGGCCGGGTGCCGGCGGCGGTGCCGGCTTTGACACAGGCCCTAGACGATAGCCGTGCGATGACGCCTTGGTCTCTGTCCGACGCGCCGCTGCGCGAAAACGCAGCTATGACGCTGGCCAAATGGCGGGCAGGAACCGCCTTGCAACGGGCGCGCCAGCAGGGCAACGAATACGTGCGGTCTTGGGCCGAATGGGCGTTGGACCGACGCTTTTAGGAGGCGAAGAGCATGGAAGCAGAAAAACACTTGCTCAGCGACGCTGAGATGCAGCAGTTCATCGCCGAGGGCTATGTTCAGGTGCAGGCGGATTTTCCGGGCGACTTTCACGCCGCAGTATGCCGCCAAATCGACGCCGTGTTGGAAGCCGAAGGCAACCCCGGCAACAATATCGCGCCGCGCATCCCCGCCATCGCCCAAGTCTTTGCCCACCCCGCGGTGCGCGGTGCCTTGACCAGTATGCTAGGCGCGGGCTATCTGATGCACCCGCACCGCTACTGCCACCTCAACCCCCCTCGCAGCGACGGCCAGACTTGGCACAAGGACGATTATATCTTCGACCAGAATATCCGCTATCACCGCTGCCGTTGGGTCATGGCCTTTTACTATCCCCAAGACGTCACCCCGGACATGGGTCCCACCGGCGTGATGCCGGGGCGGCAGTGGTACAACGGCATCTCCAGTACCGATCCAGAGCAGGCCACCGAGACCGAACTGGGCTTGTGCGGCCCGGCCGGCACGGTGTCCATCGTCAACTTCGATAGCTGGCACCGAGCCACGGCCAATCGCTCGGACAAAAGGCGCTACATGCTCAAATACCAGTTCACCCGCATGGCAGAGCCAGAGGCCCCGACGTGGAATAATGAGGTGTCCGACTGGCAGCCACTCGACAACGATCCACACCCAGAATTGTCGCGGCATGTGTGGGACTGGTTGTGCGGTCGGCCGGCCGCGAGCAGCGGCAGCGCGCGCTGGGAAAATTGGGGCGCGGATGCGGAAACGGCTCGCCTGCAAGCGGCCTACAACTTGGGCGGAGACCAAGTAAAAGGGCTGATCGAGGACATGCAGAGCCAAGCCCAAGCCCAAGCCGAGACCAATATGGCCCATTCGCCGACCAATCCCCAAGGGGGCAATCCGGGCGAAGTGGGGCCGGTACACGCCTTGGCCGCTTTGGGTGTGGAGGCTTTGGACGAGCTGTTGACCGCAGCTCAGGAGGGGCCTTGGCCCGGTCGGGCGGCGGCACTCGGTGCCTTGGCGACTATGGGCGAGGCGGCGGCGGCGGCCGTGCCGGTGTTGCAGGCGGCCTTGAGCGATGGCGCTAGGTGGGTGCGGCGCAATGCAGCCGAGGCTTTAGGGACCATTGGTCCGGCGGCCGGGTCGGCGGCTCCAGACCTCGCCCGCGCTATGGGCGACGAGGTGGAGTTGGTGCGGCGCAACGCCGCCTTTGCCCTCAGCAAGATGGCCCCCCCCGACGACGAGCTGATACCGCCGGTAGCCCGCGCTCTGGCCGATCCAAATCGCTATACGCGCTACTATGCCAGCACCGCTTTGCACAAAATCGGGACGGCCCAAGCTCGCCGCGCCTTACTTGCAGCACTGGAACCGGCCCGCTGGTGCGCTGTTACTTCGTCGTCCACGAATTATTGAGGAGCTAGCGATGAACGCGGTTTTTTCCTTTAGCGAAGTAGCCCGGCTGCCCATGCCCGGGGACAATGTGGCCATTGCCACCCGGCGCTTGGAAGCGGGCTCGGACATCGACTACGAGGGACGGTCGTTCACTTTGTCCCACACGGTGATGGAAGGCCATCGCTTTGCCGTCGAGCCGATTGAACCCGGCCAGTTCCTGCTGTCGTGGCAACTGCCCTTTGGCGTGGCCGAGCGCACCCTGAAGCCGGGCGACTACGCCTGCAACCAGAGTATGCTCGACGCCTTGGGCATCCGGCAGTTGGACTTCGACCTGCCCGAGCAGGCCAATTTTGTCGATCGCATGGAGCCGTATCAACTGGACCCAACGAGTTTTCAGCCTGGGGTTGCGCTCAGCCAGCATGAGGAGCGGCGGACCTTTCTCGGCTACGGTCGCTCTGGAGGACGGGGCGTGGGCACGCGCAATTATATCGTCGTTTTGGGCACCTCCTCGCGCACGGCTAGTTATGCCCGGCTGTTGGCCGAGCGCTGGAGCAGCCGCCCGGCTGGCGATGGCGTGGTGCCGATTGCCCACACCGAGGGCGGCGGCGAGTCCGCTCCCAACAACCGCGAACTCTTATTGCGCACGCTGGCCGGCTTTGTCGTCCATCCCAACGTCGGCGCCGTGCTGGCGGTGGACTACGGCAGCGAAGCCGTGACCAACGAAATGCTGCGGGAGTACATGGCGGCGCACGGCTATGCCCTCGACCACGTCCGGCATTGCTTTATGCGCTTGGACGGTGCCTTTGAGGCGCGTTTGGCAGAGGGAGACCGGCAAGTAGCAGCTTGGGCTGCGGAAATGGCGGGCGAGGAGCGAGGAGAGCACGACCTAAGCCATCTCAAGATCGCCTTACAGTGCGGCGGATCGGACGCCTTTTCGGGCATTTCGGGCAACCCGCTGGCCGCTTGGGTGGCGCGCGAACTGATCCGCTACGGCGGCGCAGCCAACCTCGCCGAGACCGACGAGCTGATCGGCGCCGAACCGTACGTGTTGCAAAACGTCAAGGATGTGGAGACCGCGCGCACCTTTTTGCACATGGTCGAGCGCTTCAAGGAGCGGGTGTCGTGGCACGGGGCCTCCGCCGAGGGCAATCCCTCCGGGGGCAACAAATTTCGCGGCCTCTACAATATCGCGCTCAAGTCCATTGGCGCGGCGCGCAAGCGCGACCCGGACGTGCGCTTGGACTACGCCATTGAGTACAGCGAGCCGCTCAAAGGGGCTGGTTTCTACTTTATGGACAGTCCGGGCAACGACTTGGAGAGCATTGCCGGGCAGGTGGCCAGCGGCTGCAATGCCATTTTCTTTGTCACGGGCAACGGTTCCATCACCAATTTCCCCTTTGTGCCGACGATCAAGATCGTCACCACCTCGGAGCGCTACCAGTTGCTGGCCGCGGATCTCGATGTCAACGCCGGGGCCTACTTGGATGGCTCGCCGATGGACGAGTTGGGCGAGGCGTTGTTCGAGCGCACCTTGCGGGTGGCCTCGGGCGAGCGCTCGCTGGGCGAGCGGGCCGGCCACGCCCAAGTGTCCATCTGGCGCAACTGGCAACAGACCGATACCAGCCGGTTAGAGGAACTGTTGGCCGCTCCCGCGCTTGCGGTACGGCCCGCGCCGGTACGGCCCGCAGTCGGGCCAGCGGTGTCGTTCCCCATGCTGGACGGAGTGCGCGGGTCGGCTATCGATCAGGTGGGGTTGGTATTGCCCACCAGCCTGTGCGCTGGCCAGATCGCCCGCATGTGCGCCGAGCGGCTCAACGCCCGGCAAGTGGGCCGCCAGCAGGGCTTGTCGCGCTTTGTCGCCTTGGTCCATACCGAGGGCTGTGGGCTGTCGTCGAGCGGTGCCACCGAGCAAATGCACTTGCGCACCATGATGGGCTACGCAGCCCATCCGCTGGCCCAGCGCGTTTTGCTGCTGGAGCACGGCTGCGAAAAGACGCACAACGACTACATGCGCAACGGCTTTGAGGAATGGGGGTTGGACCCGGCTGTTTTCGGCTGGGCTTCTGTGCAGTTGGACGGCGGCATTGTCAAGGCCATGGACAAGGTCGAGGCGTGGTTTTGCCAAGCACTGGCTGAGACGGAAGCACCCGTTGCCGTAGAACGCGGCTTGGGCGCCTTGCGCTTGGGGATGCAGGCGACCGGTGAGCTGGGGGCGGACGCGGCGCAATCTTTTGCCCAGTTGACGCGCTGGGTGGTGACCGCCGGCGGCACGGTGGTCGTGCCGCACAACGCGACCCTGCTGCGGGAACCGGCGTATCTGGAATCCGCGTTAGTCGAGCCGTCGGATGCGGCGACGTTGCCCTATGGCGAGGCGGCGGTAGAGCCGGGTTTTTACATCATGGAGACGCCCACCGACCACTGGGTGGAGACGGCTACCGGGCTGGGTGCGACGGGCGTGGACCTGATCTTGGCCCATACCGGCGAGCATCCTTTACAGGGGCATCCCCTGATGCCGGTGGTGCAGGTGAGCGCGAATCCGACGGTGGCAGCGCTCTACGGCGATGATATTGATTTGGCCTTGACGGGTGTGGCCGACGATTGGGCCGAGCAATTGGCTGGTTTGTTGGCCCAAGTGGCGCGCGGCAGTCATATCCCCAGTGCTTTGCAGCAGCGCAACGTCGATTTTCAACTGACGCGGGGTTTGTTAGGGGTTTCGACTTGAGTCGGGAGAGTGGCCGGTGGGTGAGTGAAATCCTCTCCGACGACCTGCTTAAGTACTGATCGGACAAACCTGCATGGCGCAACTCGCGGATAATCTTGGCGGCAAACGCGACTAGCCCTCGTCTTTTCGCACGTAACACAACCCCCAACGTTCCGATAACGGGTACACCTAATGACCGGGCACATGCCCTAGCGGTAGCGTCATCTATAACAGCCGTCCAGCCAGATTTTTCCAAAGCCACAGAAGCCGCCGAGCGGATCGTCAATCCAGCGGATGATCTTCCACATGCCTTCTTCGCCAATAAAACGAATGAGACACTCCGTCACCGCTTCCGCGCCAGCGTCAACCCGTCGCCAATCGACAGCAGGGACGCGGTCACGCGTTCGTCGGCGTGGATTTTGGCGTTGAGTGCTCGGATCGCTACGGTGCTCTCGGACTGCTCGTTGGCATCGGCGGGCCGTCCGCCCCACAGCACGTTGTCGATTAGGATCAATCCGCCCGGGCGCAGCAGTTGCAAACAGCGCTCGTAATAGGCGTCGTAATTTTCCTTGTCCGCGTCGATAAAGGCCATGTCGAAGCAACCCGCTTCCCCGGCTGTGAGCATTCCGTCGAGAGTTGCTACTGCTGGCCCCAACCGCAATTCGATCTTGTCGGCCACGCCGGCCTCTTGCCAATAGCGCTGGGCGATGCTGGTAAATTCGTCGCTGACGTCGCAGGCGATTAGACGCCCGTCCGCTGGCAGGGCCAACGCCATCGCGATGCTGCTGTAGCCAGTAAAAGTCCCCACCTCGACGATCCGCTTGGCGTCGATCAGCTCGACGAGCAGCCCCATGAACTGCCCCTGATCGGGCGAGACCTGCATGCCGCCCATGGGCATGGCCTGGGTTTCCTGTCGCAACCGCTTGAGATCGTCTCGGTCGCGCAGCGAGTTGGCGAGGATGTAGTCGTAAATATGCGTTTCGATAAAACCGTTGCGAGAACTCATGGACAGCCCTTTCGCAAAATGAGGATACGGCAAGTTGCGCCACGGTGTGCAGCACAACTTGCCGGCTGTTTGCTGAATCAAGACTGGAGTTTGGGGTTTTCCGCGTGACGCCGGCGGTCGCGTCGGGTCTTCTTGGCCAGCGCGCGCTGGAAGGATTCCTCCAAGTCGACCCCGGTCTGATTGGCGAGGCATATGAGAACGAAGAGCACGTCGGCCAGCTCCATGCCGAGGTCGGCTTCTTCGCCCTCCTTAAAACTCTGCTCCCCAAAGGTGCGGGCCATGATTCGCGCCAGCTCGCCGACTTCTTCCATCAGCACGGCCGTATTGGTCAGCTCGGAGAAGTAGCGCACACCGATCTCGGCGATCCACTCGTCCACCGCCCGTTGGCAGGCGCGGAGGGTGTGCTCAGGCGCGGGCTGGCTCATAGGTAACGGGTGCCAAGCCGTCCTGCTGGCGTTGGTCATTGACATCGCTCAAGCGCCAAGGCACGGCCGATCCATCGGCGCGAAAGCGCTTGTAGTAGCCGCCTTGGTTGAGGCGGGCGATGGGCATCAGCGGCTCGGCAGGCCGCAGCTCGGCTAGGGCCGCGCCAGTGAGCGCCGTGCCGCTCGCGAGATCGACGACCTCGATTGCCTCGGGGTCAATGCTCCCGAGGCCGCGGGCGTGGGCAAATTGCAGATAGGGGGTGGCCTGCGGATCGAGGCCCATTAGGTAGGTGGCTATCGCATCTACGTGTACCTCGTTGACACCGGCCACAGCCCAACCGAGAGGGTAGTTGGCCCCTTCGTTGAACGCGGTACCGTCGCGGCCGACCAAGCCATCTACCACTGAAAGCCGCGGCATCCCCAAGCCGCGCAGCGCGACCAATAGATCGCAGAGCTTGTGATAGAAGCGATCTTCAAAGAAGCTGAGGCCGCTCTCGGTCAGCCGCCACAGCTCCTCAGCGCAAGGCTCATCCACCGCCTGAATCGCGCACAGGTGCCGCTCGGGCTTGGCGATGATGCCCATCAGGTTTTTAATCGCCAAGGTCGTGCAGCCCAAGTTGTGGCACTTGGCGAGGGGGACGTTAAAAAAGAAGGCGCAATCGGTCACTTCCCGGTACAGGGGATAGTGCTCGTACACTACGCCGTCGGCGACCTCGACGATGCGAGAATCCTCGTCGGTGTTCATTTCTTCGAGCCGTACGCCCCGCGCCGCGGCCATGGCGCGATAGCCGCATAGTTCCCAAGTGTGCCCGGCCGCGGCGTTTTCCCCAGACTGGCCATCGGCAACCACCATGCGCTCGGCGGGTACGCCACGGTCGCGCAGGGCGTCGAGTAGGCCGCCGACAAAACCGGGGTGGGTGATGACGCGCTTTTCCGGTGGATAGAGCACGGTGGCGTTGGGCTTGAGCAAGATGGTGCCGGCGGCCGGTAGCGGCACTTGGAGGGCGGAGAGGGTGCGATGGGCCAACTTTTGGTAGGTCGCAAAAGGAGCTTCGGCGCGGTTGATGGGCGAGTGCGCTAAATACACTGCGTCGGAGTGTACGAGCATGGTGCTCTCCTATTAGAGTGATAGACAAGCAAAAGCGGCCGAGAGCCGCAAGCTCCCGACCGCTTATTCGCGTTGGGTGTGCAATGCGCCTCAGTGCCTTTCGATGTCGGCCCCCAAGGCCCGCAGGCGACGCTCAATATGGGCGTGCCCTCGGTCGAGTTGGTAGAGGTTGCTGATCTCGGTACAGCCCTCTGCCGCTAGGCCGGCCAGTACGCAGGCAGCCCCGGCGCGAATGTCCATGGCCTTGACCTTGGCTCCTTTGAGCTGAGCCGGTCCGTGTGCCAACACCAAGCGGTCCTTTTCCGGCGCGATGCGAGCACCGAAAGAGCGCAGGGCCTTGACGTGCCCGAGGCGATCTTCGAATACGGTCTCGCGGATGTAGCTGTCGCCTTTGGCCACGCACGCCAAGGCCGTCATCCCGGGCTGCAGGTCCGTTGGAAAGCCGGGGTAAAAGGTGGTCACCACATTGATTGGCGACAAAATTTCCGGCCCGCGCACCCGCATCCAAGCCCCTTCCTCTATCATCTCGACGCCCATCTGTAGTAGCTTGGATTCAAAGACGTACAGGTGATCGCGCACCACGCCCTTGAGGGCGAGGTCGCCGCCGGTAACGGCACCCGCCATCATCAGGAGGCCGGCGTCGATGCGGTCGTACATGATCGAGTGCTCAGCACCTACCAACTCATGGACTCCCTTGATATGGACGCGCCGCGTACCAACCCCTTCGACTTGGGCACCCATCTTTTGCAGGAGCGCCGCGAAATCGACGATCTCCGGGTCGGAGGCCGCGTTTTCGATCACGGACTCGCCCTCTGCTAAACAGGCCGCCATAACGAGGTTTTCCACCCCAGTATGGCTGGGCAAATCGCAGTACATAAAGGCACCAGAAAGCCGCTTGGCTACTACGTCGATGCCGCCGCCGGCCACGCTTTGGACCTCAGCCCCGAGCCGGGCAAAGCCTCGATAGTGATAGTCGGTGGGTCGCGAGCCAATCGTGCAACCGCCGACCTCTTGGATCCAAGCGCGACCAAAGCGGGCCAACAGCGGACCAACGAAAAGCAGCGAGCCGCGAAAGTGCTTGGTCAAGTCCGCCGGCAGCCGGGTCTCTTTGACATCTCGGGTGTCTAGGACGGCTACTTCTTCGGTTGCATCGTAATCGACGCGTGCGCCGAGCCGACGCAACACTTCTAGGGCGACCAATACGTCTTTGACGGGGGGTACTCGGTGCAGAACGGTTTGCCCTTCGGTGGCCAGCAACGAGGCGGCCAACATGGGCAAAGCGGCATTTTTGGATCCTTGGACCTCGACTTCCCCTTGGAGTGGACGTCCACCGCGCACGGAAAGGACTTCTGTAGAACTCATTGTCAATCCTGAAGTTAAGAGAGCAAGCGGGTACGCAAAGGGGGGAGCGGGGTAGCTCAAATGTAATGCCGGGTATTCAGTTCGTCAATTACATAATGCGCCGCTTGACAGAGCGGTGTGCGGCTCTATATTCCACCAAGTGCAAAATCGCCCTATCACGCCAGAAAGGAATCCCAATCATGGCTGAAGCCCCTCACATCGTCGCCTATCTGAAGCCGGTTTGCGGCTGGAGCGCTAGCGTACGCACTACCTTCGCCAAATACGGCTTGGCATACGAAGACAAAGACATTATCAACAATCCCGATATTTACGCTGAGATGGTGCAGAAAAGCGGCCAGCCTCTCTCGCCCTGTGTCGAGATCAACGGCCAGATGTTGGCCGACGTCGATGGCGACGAGGTCGAGGCTTGGATGCTTGCAAACGGAGTCGTCGAGCCGGGCTCGGCCTAATCGCACATCCGGCTCAACAAGCGGCGCATGCCCTCGCACAGGTTGGGCTGATCGTGGTTGAGCGGCCCGCTCGCCGCTCGGCGAATCAGCGTCAACGCGCCCCATAGCTGGCCGTCGCTGGCCTGTAAAGGCAACACGTAGCTAAAGCCGATAGACCCGCATTCAGCCCCCTCCAGCAGGAAGCGCACCACGCCTGCTGGCAGGGGGCTTTCTTCGTCGGCACGGGCCTGTCCCACCAGCAACAACGCGGAGGGGCCGCCCCGGTCCTGCTCGGCAAAGGAGCATGCGCCGCCCTGCTGCAGAGCTCGCTGCAGGACCTCGGCCCCTGCGCCGGCCGTGTGGACTACCCCTTGGCCGACGCGCTCATATACGATGGTATCTGCCGCTTCAATGCCCAGCAGCAAATCCATGCCTTGGACCACGGCTTCGTCTGGAGACATGGCTTTGAGTGCTGTGGCGATATGCGGAGGAATTTCAGCAGGTTCGGGCATGTTAAACGGGATGATCGAGACGGGCATGGCGAATCCTTGACAATGCAAATGAGGGGGCTTTAATTTTACTCTTTCTTTTGGTGGCTCTTTAGCTCAGTTGGTAGAGCAGGAGACTGAAAATCTCTGTGTCCGCGGTTCGATTCCGCGAGGAGCCACCACTATTATAAACAGCCCCTTAGCTTGTGCAAGCTGAGGGGCTGTCTGCATTTGTGTAGGGTGTAGGTTCATCGCGCCTCGCCTTCCGCGGCCTTGCGCTTGATTTGTCCCCAGCTTGCGGGCTGCACCGCCGTGGCGGGGAGTTCGCGCGCCGCGCAGCGAAACCCGACGATGATGTAGGTTGCCGAAGGCGGCAGTCCGCCGCGGTCGGTGGTGCGCAGGCGATACGGGTCGCTGCTCATCGACCCGCCGCGCAGCACCCGGCTGATCCCGGCGTCCGGCCCCTGTGGGTCGTGCGCGGGGCTTTGCGCGTAGTACTCCGCGCCGTACCAATCCACCACCCACTCCCAGACATTGCCCCCCATATCGTAGGCCCCGTACGGAGAAACCCCGCGCTGATAAGAGCCTACCGGGGCCGAGTCGAAAAAGCCGTCGCTGTCGTCGCCGCGGCAGCAGCCCTCGCGGCCGTAGTTGGCCCGGCCGCGGTCGATGGAATGGCCCCAAGGATAGATGCGGCCGTCGGTGCCGCGGGCAGCCTTTTCCCACATGGCCTCGGTCGGCAACTGCATGCCGGCCCAAGTGCAATACGCATGAGCACCGTACCACGAGACCTCGGCGACTGGCCGTTGCTCGGTGCCGGGAACGGCTGTGTATCCCGCGTCGGAGTAGCGGATCTGCGCGTCGAGGTCGCGCAGATCGAACAGCAGATGCCCCGCCCCATCCGCGTTGCGGCCGCTGTCGTTCAAAAAGGCCGCGTACTGGTCGTTGCGCACTTCAAAACGGTCGATGTAGAATTCGTCGAGATAGACCTGATGGACCGGCTGCTCGTCCGCTCGTCCCGCAGCCGATCCCATCGCAAAATAACCAGCGGCGACGCGGGCCAACTCGTGGGTTGTGCCGGCTGACGTCTGCACTTGGACTATCTCTTGGGCTAAGACACCCGGTGCCCAGAGCAAAAAGCACCAGAACAGGCTGCTGCGCACCATTCCGCCTCCGTTCCCCGGCCTTTTTCGTTGCGAGCTGTTGATTTACTTTCCTACATACATAATTGCCATCCCCCGTTTCAGCAAAAAGAAATTGGTCTCCACTCATCGCGAGGCACTGGCGCTTTTTAACCGCGACGTGCGCCTAGTGCTCTTCAGCCAAGCCCTGATCGGCTTTACGATTTTCGGCGGCGTCTATACTGTCCTGCTCAACCTCTATCTCTTGCGCTTGGGCTACGGCCCTCAATTGATCGGTCAAGTCAATGCCGTTGGCGCGCTGTCGTTTGCCCTCTTGAGTATGCCCGCGGGCCTGTTGGCCAACCGCTGGGGTGCGCGCCGGAGCATGATCGTCGGTATGGTGGTCGCTGCTTTCGGGTTCGGTCTGTTGCCCCTCGGCGAGTTCGCTCCTACCTCAGCGCAACTAACTTGGATCATGGGGGCGTATGCCCTCGGCGTCGTTGGCAATACCCTCTTCCTCGTCTGCTCGATTCCCTTTCTGACCCTGATCTGCCCGCCGCACCTGCGCAATCACGTGTTCTCGACTCAGGTGGCACTGTGGCCGCTGGCGGGTTTTGCCGGCAGCCTGTGCGGCGGCCTGCTGCCCGGCCTGTTCTCCGCGCTCCTCAGCCTGCCCGCAGACCACCCGGCGCCCTACCGCTATCCGCTGCTGCTGGCCGCCGGCGTGCTATTCATCAGCGCCGGTGCTATCGCTGCAACCCGCTCCCATCCACACAAACCGCCTGCTAGGGAACGCGGCGAAGCAACGCCTTTCCCCTTGGCTATCGTCCTCGCCTTGGGCTTGGTCACCTTCCTACAGATGGCTGCGGAAAACAGTCTCCGCATCTTCTTCAATGTGTACATGGACGACGGTCTCGGGGCCTCCACGGCGCTGATCGGCAGCCTGACCGCCGGGGGCCAGCTCTTGGCCGCCTGTACTGCGCTGGCCGCCCCGGCGCTTAGCCGGCGTTTCGGCCGGGTGCCGGTGATCACCGGAGGGGCTGGGGCGATGGTGCTGTGCCTCATACCGCTGGCCTTGGTTGCCCATTGGGCGGTGGCCGGAGCCGCCTGTATGGCCTTGGTCGCCCTCAGCGCGATTCGCCGCTCGGTCTATATTGTCTTTCAGCAGGAACTGGTCCCCGAGCACTGGCGGGTGACCATGAGTTCGGCCCTGACCATGGCCTACGGCATCAGCAGTGCCGGCGTTTCGCTCGGCGGCGGCTGGCTAATCGACGCGCTGGGCTATCGGGCGTTGTTTTTGAGCAGTGCCGTGATTACGGCTGCGGGCGTACTTTGCTTTCAGGGCTACTTCCGCATCCCGCGCGGCGAATACGCCAAACGCCTGACAGACGAGCGCACGTGAACCGTTACTAAGCGCATTCAACGCACATTGCATCGCATCGTCGTCTCAGCCGCGTGCGCTGATCGGAGAACTTGGGATCTTCTGCGAGGTTGCAGGACTCGTGAGGATCGGCGAGGAGATCGTACAGCTCCTCATAGACGGGCTGTTGCTGGTAGTAGCGAATGTACTTCCAGCGTTGTGTGCGGACGCCTTCGCTCTTGGGTATGTCGGCGCGATCGAATCGGTGCTCGCCAAAAAACGCTTTGCGCCACGCGACTTCTTTGCCGTGCAACAATGGGACGAGGGATTTCCCCTGCATTCCGTCCACAGCGTCCACACCGGCTAGTTCGAGGATGGTCGGTGCTACATCGATGTTGAGGACCATTTCTTCGCGGACGCCCCCTCGATTGTTCTCGTCAGCTCGTGGCTCAAAGATGATCAAGGGAATGCGGATCGCCTGTTCGTTCAACTGCCAGCAGTCGCTAAGCCCGCGATCTCCGTAGTACATTCCGTGGTCCGAGGCGAAGATCACGACTGTGTTGGCGGCTAACGATAGCTGCTCCAACGCCGTGAGAATCCTGCCGATGGTGCGGTCGACGCCGCTGACCATTCTGTACAGTCCGCGCATGTTCCTCTGGTAGTCCGCAGATGTCGCATAGCGGGCCTGCCATCGCACGCGACTTTCCGTATCGCGCAGGAATTTCGGCAGCCGCCTGAAGAAGTCGGGATGGGCGTTAAGGGGCTCTGGTATCTTCGCATCTGCATAGAGCGAATCTTCAGCAGCCGGCCAGATGTAGTGGCGCGGGTCGTTGTCTTGCGCGTGCGGCGCATTGAAACTGACGGAGAGGCAAAACGGCTGGCTAGGGTGGGCTGACCGGTGGGTGCGTAGGAAGTCGATTGCTTTGTCGCCGGTAATGTCGGTCAGGTGGCGTACGCGGCCGTCCGGCTGCCTGATTTCATACCCGTCTTTAGTCCAGTGTTCGTAGTTGTCGAACACGTCAAACATCTTTCCTATCGCGCCCTCGTCTGCAAGGGAAGGGGCAATCCCTTTTGCGGCTAGGCCGAACTTGCCGATCAGTCCCGTGCGGTAGCCGGCCCTTTTGAGAGCCGCCGGGTAAGAGCTGTCGGTGAACGTGCGTTGGAGGGGTGGTGTGAGGAAGGTGAAGCGGTGGCGGCTTTCATAGACGCCGGTGAGATAGCTCGCCCGGCTGGCGGCGCAGATTGGACTAGTGCAGAAGGCATTTGCGAAGCGGAGGCCACTTGCGGCAAGCCGGTCGATGTTTGGGGTTTGGACGATTGGATGGCCGGCGCAGCCGAGCAAATCGTTGCGCTGGTTGTCGGTCAGGAGAAAGAGGATGTTCGGAACAGAGCCCATGATTTTTGCGGCATGTCTCCTACTGCTCGCCCCCCGAGTAAATCGCGCTAAAACTCCGCGCTGTCAATTCGCTCCGCCGCCCCGCGAAGCCATAGGTCGTAGTCAACAGGTAGCCTAGATAGTCCGAGACATCGCTCCGTTGTGCCGTGGTGATCAGCCCTCCGCACCCGGTGGCGTGGGATTTTGCAACCGTTATCGCGGCTATGCGATTCTCACAGCACCTTGACCGGCGTCAGCCAATCCGCCGCGGCAATCGCGTCGGCCGACCCCAGCACCGCGACCCGGCCTGCTGAGCCGACTTGATCTAACACGGCGGCAAAATCCGCAAAGTGCTCGGCCTTGGTGCCCAAGACTTGGTCGCGCATTTGCTGGCGATAGGCGTCGTCAATGCCGGTCAGGTAGCGCACAAGCGAGGCGTAGCCCTTGGCGTCGGGTAGCTGGTAGGCGTCGATGTCGCCGATGGTGCCGATGATGGCCTTGGTCAGCTCGTCGCTGCTGATCGGATAGTCGCGCAAGAAAGCCCCGCTCTGGTCGTACGCTTGTAGCGTCTCCAGCAAGTTGGGGTCGCGGTACGACGCGAACGCCAGCACTCCGGCAAACGGGTCAAAGGAGCAAAAGGCCCCGTAGGCCCCGCCTTGGACTCGCACCCGATCCCACAGCCAAGTCGTGGCCAAGTAGCGAGTGATGACGGCCGCCGACCCGTCCAATTCGTAGCCGAGCGCGAAGATGTTGGCCGCCTTGCCCACGTAGTTGACTTGGGCCGGGACGGTCAGGCCCTCGTCGGCTGCCGTTAGCTGCGGCGTCCAAGTCGCCGGCGCGGATGCCTCTTGCGGCAACTCGTTTAGCAGTGCCGCTAGGCTCTGGTCGCACACAGCGCGGTCGCCGCTGGCCCCGGTCGCGTTGCACAGCATACCCGCCCGGTTGACCAGCAGGGTGCGCATCTGCTCAAGCCGCGCCTGCACGGCCGGCCAGTCGCGGCGGATGTCTTCGATGAGCTGCCGCAAAAAAAACAGATAGCTCAAGCCGCGCATCTGCTCTGCGAGCCAACCAGTCTCGTCGAACTGCGCACGCAGCCGCGTGGATACCACCCGATGCCCACCCGGCACCAGCCCGGCCTCTGCACTGGCTCGCTCTTCTAAGGCCATTTGCAAGAAGCGCTCGCGATCGTCGAGGCGGCCCTCTAACAGCACGTCGCGCACAATCGCCGTCAGGTCGGCGACCCGTTCAGCCATGACCTTGCCGCGCAAAAACAGGTACGCCGCGGCCGGCCCGCCGTCGCGGCGCGTCCCCACCAGCGAATGGGCACTTAGACCACCGGTCTGGCTGCCGATCCGCTGGTGCAGCTCGACAAAGCTCATGCGTTTGGTGCCCATCTCCAGCAGGGCGCGCCCAAAGAGCGGGATATAGGGCACAAGCTCCTGAGGCAACACCCGCAGATCGCAACCCACGTCGAGATAGGCGATGCCATTGGTGAAAAGGTCGTGGTGGAGCACCGGCACGCCGGCGATTTCGTCCTCTTGCCGAGGCACACTCTTGACCGCTGGGTCGAGGTCGCTCAATTGCAGACGGGGCAGCTTGGCCAAATCCTCGGGCGCGTCGGGTTGCTCTTGTAGGTGCTTGAGCTTTGCGGTGGAAGCGACCAGCTCCTCTAAATCCGCGTGGCTCATGCGCGCCCGGGCCTCTGCTAGGCGCGCGGTTTCTTCCTCTTCCAGCCGCGTCCCCAGCTCGGCGTCAGGCTGAAGGGCCACGGTCGTGCGGTGCGTGTTGTCTAAGAGGTGGCGTTGGATCAGCCCCTCGAGATAGCGGTCGTCCGCCGCCAGCTTGGCCTTGAGCGCGGCGAAGGAGTCGGCAAAGCGCAAGGGGGTGAAGGGGTCGCGGTCGTAGAGCCAGTCGGTCAACAGCCGCAGCATCAGTCCCAAGCCGCGCGGAAAAGACCCGGTGTTGTTTTCCCGAAACCGGAACTCCGCAGTGTGCAGCGCGGCCGCGACCATCCCTTGGTCGACTCCGCCGTCTGCCAAGTCGCCGAGGCGTTGCAAGATCAGGGCCTCGACCGCGTCCACATCCCCCTGTTGCACACCCTTGAGACCCACGCTGAAAAACATTTGCGCCAACTCGGTCTCCAGCCCGCTGCCGGTCAAATCCTCGCCCAGCCCGGAGTCAATCAGGGCCTTGCGCAGCGGGGACCCCGGGGTCCCGAGCAATGCGTGTTCGAGTACTTGGAGGGCGCGGCGCTCATCGGCGTCAATCGCGTCTTGCAACAGCCAAGTAAGCACGACAAAGCACTTCGGCTCTTCGACCGCGGCTGGATCAACCGCATAGGGAAATTGCTGCCGCTTGGGCGCGGCAAAGCGCGGCTGGCTCCCGATAGTAGAGTCGACCGGATGCGCCTCGTAGCTGCTTAGGTAGTCGTGCAAAAGCGCGAGACGCTGCTGGGGGTCGTCGTCTCCGTAGAAGTAGATGCGGGCGTTGGACGGGTGGTAAAAGTCGTCGTGGAAGCGCTTGAACTGGTCAAAGGTGAGGGCCGGGATGTGGCGCGGGTCGCCGCCGGAATCCACTCCGTAGGTGGTGTCGGGGAAGATGGATTGCTGGGTGCGCTCGGCTAGGATGCGCTCGGGATCGGAATACGCGCCTTTCATTTCGTTGAAGACCACGCCTTTGTAGCGCAGCGGGGCGCCGGGGTCTGCTAGCTCGTAGTGCCAGCCTTCCTGTTGCAGCACTTCCGGCGTCAGCCGCGGGTAGAACACGGCGTCGAGATACACGTCAATCAGGTTGTAGAAATCCTGCAAGTTGGTGCTGGCGACCGGATAGCAGGTTTTGTCTGGATAGGTGAAGGCGTTGAGGAAGGTGTTGAGCGAGCCTTTGATCAGCTCGACAAACGGCTCCTTGACCGGGTACTTGCGCGAGCCGCACAGCACCGAGTGTTCGAGGATGTGGGCAATGCCGGTCGAGTCGGTCGGCGGGGTGCGGAAATTGATGCCAAAGACCTTGTTTTCGTCGTCGTTGAGCAGCGAGATGATCTCGCAGCCGGTGCGGTGCCGGTAGAGCAAGGCTTGGGTATTGAGCTCGGGAATCTCTTCGTCGCGCAGGAGTTCAAAATCGCGGCGATCCATTGGGTCTCCTTTGTGGTATCGAAAAAGCTAGCGGGCAAACATATTCGCGGGGCGGATTCTTATCAAGGAAAATGGCTCTGCGTTCACGGCAGGGCGATTTTGCCGAGGACGACCGGGCGCTGGGCGCGGGTGGCGGCCGGGATATTGCCGGTGCGGCCCATCAGCGTCTCGTTGGCAAGCACTGCGAAAGCGAGCGCCTCGCGCGCGTCTGGATCGACGCCCAAGTCGGCCAGCGACTGCACTGCCAGCTCCGGCAGCGCGTGGCGCAGTCCGGCCATAATGCGCGGATTGTGGACGCCGCCGCCGCCGACCCAGAGCTTGGCGAACTCCCCGGGCTCCGACTTGAGCTCCGCCGAAAGGCAGAAGCGGCGAATGCCCTCGGCAATGGATTGCACTGTAAAGGCGGTCAGCGTGGCGATCAGGTCATCGTCGTTCCAAGGGCCGCGCCGGAGAATCTCCGCGAGGAAAGGCTCGCCAAATTCCTCGCGCCCCGTGGATTTGGGCGGCTCACGCTGGAGGAAATCAACGCGCATCAGCTCGGCCAACAGGGCTTCATCCACGCGCCCTCGCGCCGCTCGAACGCCCTCCCGGTCGAAGGGCTCGCGGCCGCCGGTGCAGTGCGCCACAGCCGCGTCGATGAGCATGTTGCCCGGCCCGAGGTCAAAGGCCCGTACTGCGCTGGCGTCGGCGTTGGGCGGCAGGGCCGTGATGTTGGCGATGCCGCCGATATTGAGCAGCAGACGCCCTTCGTGCCGGTGGGCAAAGAGCAGGTGATCTACGAGGGGCACCAGCGGTGCGCCCTCGCCGCCGACGGCCATGTCGGCCGCGCGAAAATCCGCAATGGTCACCGCGCCCGTGCGCACGGCAATGACGGCTGGTTCGCCAATCTGCAAGGTGGCCCCGCTGGCCGGCAAGTGGCGCACGGTCTGCCCGTGCGAGCCGATCAGGTCGATGGATTCGGGGCTGAGCTTGGCCTGCTCGGCTGCGGCTAGAGCCGCTGTGGCAAACGCCTCGCCGAGGGCAAAGTTGACCCGGCACAGCGCGTCGAGCGACGCATCCGCGGCAAAGAGGGCGAACACCTCGCGCCGCAAATCGCTGGGCAGCGGCGTGGTGTTAAAGGCCAAAATTTCGTAGCGCATGGAGTCGCCATAGCCCCATAGATCGACCAGCACGGCGTCAATCCCGTCGGCCGAGGTGCCGGACATTAGTCCCACGACCCGCCGCCGCTTTTTGGCGGCTAGCTCTGCCAGCCGGTGCATGTTAGGCGCGGTCGCGGGCCGAGTGCAGGTAGTAGGAGTCGACCTGCCCGTGGCCGTCGATGATGTGGGCACCTGGGTAGCGAATTGTCGTCGGACACACGTGCCAAGGCACGGCGAGGAGATAGGCACCGACTTCGGGTTGAGGACCCGACCAAGAGAAGATGCCGTGTTCCTCGTTTTGCCTAGTCAGCTCGGCCTTTGGGTTCTGCAAGAGCTTGGCCCGGGTCGGCAGGGGGCCATCGTCGCTGATGGCCTTGGTGCCCAAGTCCGTGGTGATTGTCTGGTGCTCGGGATAGCGATCGATCACTTGCGTCAGGACCAGGGCCGCCCATTTGAAGGGTAGCTCGGCCATTTTGCTGCCGTACCCAGCGTCCCAGTACACGCAGGTGCCTGGGGAGCCGTGCATCCCCTCGGTGCGGGCGTAGTACAAAGAGGAAAAGGAGCCGCCCCCGACGACCCGGGGCACGGCCAAGCCCTCGGCTTCGAGGGCTGCTTTCAGGCGTTGGGCATCGCGGATGTGCCGCTCGGCCGCTGCTTGGCGCGACTTAGGCTCGGAGAGGTTATCGTGCCCGTCGTACAGGTGCAGCCCGCTCGGCGACAGATGGGGATGTTGGGCGACTTGGCGGTAGAGGTCGATGGCCGCGTCCAAGGGGACGCCGGTGCGGAACATGCCTACGTTGAGGTCGATCATCACCCGCAGCGTTTGCTGCCGCTCTTGCGCCACGTCGCCCAAGACCTGCACGTGCGCGGGGGCGCTGGCAATCGCGCTGACGGTCGCCTCTCTTTGCGCCAACGCGGCGAAGCGCTGCACTTTGCTTTTTTGCACCAGCGGATAGGACAGAATGGCTTCCTGTGCGCCGGCGTCGAGGGCCATTTCCAGTTCCTTGAGCGTGGCGCATTTGAACCCGGCGACTCCAGACGCGAGCTGTTTGCGCGTTATGTCGATGGACTTGTGGGTCTTGACGTGGACGAACAGATGCTCGCTGCCGCCGGCTAGTTCGCCGACTGTTTTTATGTTGTGGTCGAGTTGGTCGGCAAAGACCAGCATGGCTGGCGTTTCGATGCTGTCCGGCTCGGCGACTTTGTATTCTCCTACTTCGATCACAGCGTTGCTTTCCGTTGGAGGTGGAGCGCGGAAGATAGCACAAGCCCCGGCTGCGGACAAATTGGCCGCCGCGTTTTGGTGCGTTAATTTCTTAAATCCAAATGGCAAAAAGAAAGCAGACGACAAGAATGCCTGACAAAAGGGCCTCGCGGCGAGAGCGGAGGCAGGCGCAACAGGACGCCTCCAAGCACCGGGAGGTGCCCGTCCCTCCATCGATGAACAGGTTCACGCGGCAGAACATCTTGTCCAGCTTCGCGCTCGGTCTGCTGGTACTCGTCAGCTACTTGCCAGCGATGCTGTGGGGTGGCTTTGTCTGGGACGACAGGATACTCACCGACGCCGAGCCGATTCGGGAAGTATCGGGTCTGTGGCAAATCTGGTTCTCCCCCAGTGCTATTGCAGAAGAGGCCCACTACTGGCCGCTGGTTTATACGACCTTCTGGTTGAAGCACAAGTTATGGGAGTTTGATCCGACGGGATATCACGTCGTCAACGTGTTGCTGCACTTGGCGAATGTGCTGCTAATTTGGCACCTCCTGCGTCGGTTGGCGGTGCCCGGCGCGTGGATGGCGGCCGCGGTGTTTGCTGTGCATCCGTTGCACGTGGAGTCGGTGGCATGGGTCATTGAGCGCAAGGATGTGCTTTCGGGCTTGTTCTACCTTGCGGCGGTGCTGGCGTGGCTGCGCTTTGTGGAAAAGCCGCGCCGAGGATGGTATGTGTGTTCGCTAGCGTTGTATTCGGCGGGTATGCTGAGCAAGTCCATCGTGGTTACGCTGCCGGTGGCACTTTTGATCTGGCATTGGTGGAAACAGGGGCGCGTGACCTCGATCGACTTGTTGCGGTTGGTGCCATTTAGTGTGGTAGGGATAGTCATCACGGTCGGCGACTTGTCGTTTTACCAGTCTGTGGAACCGCTGTCCCTCGATTACTCATTCATTGAACGGACGCTCATTGCTGCCCGTGCTCTGTGGTTTTATGCGGGGAAGCTACTGTGGCCATCTGAGTTGGCCGTCATCTACCCACTTTGGGACATCCGCGTCTCCGATCCGCTGGCTTGGGGGTATCTGATTGCCGCTGTCGTGCTGGCGGTGGCACTCTGGCACTTCCGGCCGCAGCTTGGGCGTGGACCGCTGGCCGGGGCGTTGTTTTATGCGGTCACGTTGTCGCCGGTTTTGGGTTTTGTCGATTACGGCTACATGCAGTTTTCGTTTGTCGCTGACCGCTTTCAGTATCTCGCTGGTATTGGGATTATGGCCGTCGCTATCGGTGCGGCCACTTATGGCGTCGGTCAGACTTGTGGCAAAAGGGTGTGTGTGGTTGTTGTGGCGGTGGCCTTGGTTGTGCTAGGGTTGCTGACCTGGCGTCAGACAAGCATCTATCGGGATAATGAGACCCTCAATCGCCACATCATCTCGCTCAATCCACAGGCGCGGAGTGCCCATATCAACTTGAGCAAGGCCCTGTACGAGCAGGCGCGATATGAAGAGGCCCTTGAGGTAGCCCGCGTCGCAATAGCAAAACGTCCTGATTCTTCTAAGGCCTATGCCACTCTTGGCGAGGCTCTCAATAAGCTGGGACGCTCCAAGGAGGCAGAAACACATCTACGCCGCGCCATCGCACTCAACCCGCAAGAACAGAATGCCCATCTCAACTTAGGTGTCGCTCTATACAGACAGGGACGCTATGATCCAGCCCTTGAGGCAACTCGCGTCGCGCTAGCGCAACACCCAAACTACGATACGGCACATCACAATCTCGGCTTGATTCTCAAGGAATTGGGACGCTTCGAAGAGGCGGAGCAGCACCTGCGTCGCGCCATCGCGCTCAGTTCAAACCATACTAAGGGAGCCCTCTATGCGCTGGCCACCCTACGGATTGAGCAGCAGCGCTACAATGAGTCGCTGGAACTCTTGCAGCACCTCATCGGCATCGAGCCCGGCCATGCAAAGGGTCTAGATGCCATGGGCATCGCCCTCTTCTACTTGGGCAAAAGCGACGAGGCCCTACAACACTTCGACCAAGCGCTTTTGATCGACCCGACCCTAGAAACCGCACAGGCCAACCGCGAAGCCGTACTGAAGGCACTGGAAGCTACCCAAAACTGAAGGACGGCCCCTTTCTTGGTCACCTCGCTGCATTTTCTTATTTTGCCGATTGTGAATTAAGCTCAATATCCTCTCTAATCCAAAGGAGAACTCGAATGCTCAAACTTGGCTGCATGTCCCTCAGCTACAAAGACGAATTCGCCGCGAACAAGCTCGACTTGGAGCAGTTTATTGAACGCGCCTACCAGCTCGGTCTCGACGGCATCGACATCCACACGCGCGCCTTTGCTTCGCTCGACCCGGCCTATCTGCGCCGCATTCGCATGCAGGCCTTTCGGCGTGGACTCGCACTTTCCTATATCGGCGTCAGCTCCAATTACGGCAAGCCCCAAGACGAGCTCGCCGCCGAAGTGGCCACTACCAAGGAGTGGATTGACGTGGCCGCGTTTATGGGCATTCCGCTGGTGCGGGTCTTTGCCGCGTGGATTCCCGAAGGAGAGCGCGAGGAGGGCGTGTGGGCGCGGATGATGCCTTGCTTGGAGGAAGTGGCCGCCCACGGCGAGGAAAAGGGGGTGGTGGTCGGCTTGCACAACCACAACCACGGCTGCGTCACGCGCACGGGCAAAGATGTGCGCCGCATCATTGAGGGTGTCAATAATCCCTATTTCTCGCACATCCTCGACACGGGTCAGTACGTCGGCTCGCCCGGGGCTTCGGGCCAGCGCGGGCACGAGGATCCGACCCTCAATTTTTACGGCAGCATTGAGGAAACCGCGCCGTTGGCCGTCCACGTCCGCTGCAAGATCTATCGCATCCAAAGCGGCGTTGAGGAGTGGCTCAACTATCCGCGCATTTTCGAGATTTTGAAAGGCGTCCACTACAATGGCTGGCTGTCGGTGGTGTACGAAGGGCAGGACGTGGAAAAAGAGGCAACGGCCATACCCAAGGCCGTGCGCTACTTGCGCGGCTTGATGGCCGAATCCGACGCGGCGTAAATGAAATGGTCGCGGCGCTGGGCACTCCCCGCACCTTTGTGAAATTCTCCCTGACCGGCCTCAGCGGGGTGGTGGTCAATTTAGGTTCGTTCCATCTGCTGCTCGAAGTCGGCGTCCACAAGTATCTGGCCTCGCCTATTGCGATTGAAATCTCGGTCTTTTCAAACTTCTTCCTCAACAACTATTGGACCTTTGCCGACCGCGACCTGAGCAGCCGCAAGCGGATCCGGGGTTTGCGGTTTCACATTGTGTCGCTGCTGGCCCTTGGGGTGAGCTATTCGACGTTTCTCGTGCTGTCGGTGCTGGTGCCGCAAGTCGCGCCGGTGTGGCTGCAAGGATGCGGGATCGCGCCGGGGACGTTGGTCAACTACTTCCTCAACTCGTACTGGACGTTTCGGGAGGAGGGGCATTGACCGGCTTTTTTCTAATGTATTGTTCCTCGAAAGGGGTCAAATGAACCTGCAACATACGATCAAAGCGTTCATCAGGGCGGGCGAGACTCACTATATTGCCGAGTGCGTCGAGTTGGCCGTTGTAACGCAAGGCATCACTTTGGACGAAACCTTGGCCAACCTCCGCGAGGCGGTCGCCTTGCATATAGAAGGCGAAGACCTCTCGACTTTTGCCTAGTGCCGGACCCGACGATCTTAGGCACCATGGAATTGGAACCGGCGATTGCCTAGGCTAAGACGGCTCTCTGGGGATCAAGTCGTCCGTATCCTAACAAAATTCGGCTTCCGCGTTCACTCTCAGCGCGGGAGTCACATCATCAACCTTCCCGGTTATTACTACCTACACCGCGAGATTCCGTTCTACGACGCCAATACCGGGCGTCTCATATTCGCGGCCCAAGAAAAGACAGAGTTGGAAGCGATTGTAACTTCGGTCAGTCACATTGTGTCGGCAGACCCAGCCGCTTCCGTCCCCGGCTACTCGGTAGAAAAAACATTCGGCACCATCCGAATTTTGCGCCGAGACGCGGCCGAACCGGCTATCCGTACATGGCAGGAGTACGGCCCGACAATCGCTGGTGGCAGCTTTGCCAAAGTGATGCGCAAAATCTACCCCGACGCACCCACTCCTCCGCCCAATTCAGGCATTCGCTTTACCGACATCAAGTGGCGGAGCGGTCGCCAACCGCCTCTTAAGGAATGCCCAACTCCTGCCGGTACACCTCGTCTGCGTGGGCCTGCAACTGCCAGTAGGGCACCCGCATCGTCCGCATCAACTCGCCGCGCCCTCCATCGCTGTCCTCCCAGCGCACAATCCGATGCGGATAGGCTGTTTCCGTCCACAGCGTCCGCTGCCGCTGGCCAATGTGTAGTTCCCACCGCAGGCTGGCTAACGCGCCGGCTGCCGTCTCGATCTGCTCCTCGGCGGCTTTGTGGATCCGCCCGGCCACGGTCGCATGGGGCTGATGCGCCTGCCGAAGCTGCCAAAAGCTCGGCAGTATTTCCACTTCCCGTCTCTCGCCTAGGGACATAAACGTCCCTTGCAGCTCCCGGATGCGGATCAGCAGATGGTCCTCGCTGGCAAAGTGCTCGGGCTGCTTTAGCTGGTAGGGACCGCGGCCTTCGCTGGCAAAATAGCTGCTGATGTGCCCGTTGATCTGTCCGTTGCGGAACAGGGCCTCGTCAAAGACCTGCCCGCACCACTCTTGTGCGCTGAACGAAATGCGCCGCAGCTCAAAAGGATGTCGCTCGCCCGCCACTTGGCTGAAAACCGAAATCATTACCGAATAGTCGTAGATCCCGGTCGTAAAGTCGAGGATATGGTTGAGCTTGAGCGCGTAGAATTGATCGGCCTCCGGCGTCGGCGGATCGGCCTTGATAAAGGTCTGCCGGTGCAGGCTCTCGGTCACGAAAATCATCACCCCGTATCCCTGCCGCAGCTCGCCGTAGCGCGGCTGAACCACTTCGTAGCTAGAGACCTCGGCCTTCCCGTCGGCCCAGTGCGCGTAAAAATCCACCGCGCCCAGATGAGCCGCGCCGAGCAACAGCACCCCCAGAATCCACTTTGTCATAGATGCCCTGCTTTCTTTTGGCAAAATCGCGTTTTTGTAGATTCGGAACTTAAAATGGATAAGGTCTCATCGCTTGTCGAATCCGTTACTTAGCGGTTGATATTTTTTTAATTGCATAAAAAACGCATTGACGTATTGCTCCTCGGTTGACTATCTTTACAGAAGTTTGGTATATAGAACAGCTTGTTGGTAGATTAAACATTTATTCCCGTAGCCAATCTGATTGTCGCCTTATCTAGCCGGAGCTATCTCGTGGAACTTAGCAAAACCCCCTGCACCTCAGACTCCCCGCTCGACTTGTCGCAACTGCCTCGGCACGCCGAAGCTGTCGTCGCCGAAATTTTGGCCCCGGCGCGCTTGGCCGCCCGCCTGCGCGAATTGGGCTTTTTGCCCGGCGAGCACTTGCGCGTTTTGCGCTCCGGGACCGCGATCATCGTCCAAATAGGACAGACCCGCCTTGCGCTCCGGCGCCGGGATGCTGCCGCCATCCGCCTCGTCCCCTAGTTTTTCCTGCTCAGCATACTCTCCGTGCGGACCCTCGCACTTATTGGCAACCCCAATACGGGCAAAACCACGCTTTTTAACGCGCTGACCGGCCTTGCTCAGCACTCTGGCAACTACCCGGGCGTCACGGTGGAATACAAAGTGGGGACCCTGACGCTGGATGGGGAAGCCCCGCTAGAGCTGATTGACCTACCCGGTGCTTATAGCCTCGCTGCGCATTCTCCCGACGAGATGCTGGCCATTGATGTGCTCTTGGGCCAACAGCAAGACGCTCCGCCCATAGATGGCATCTTGGCGGTCGTCGATGCCAGCAACCTGCGGCGCAATTTTTACTTGGTTTCTCAACTTGCGGAAATAGGGTTGCCCTTGGTCGTGGCTCTCAACATGGGGGACATAGCCATCCGGCGGGGCATTCGCATCGACGCCCGTGCCTTGTCTGAGGCGCTCGGTGCGCCAGTGGTACCCATCTGCGCCCACCGGCGGCAGGGATTGGACCAGTTGCGACGCACGTTGGTGGCCTTGAGCGCGGATTCTGCGTCCACGCGGCCGCAGCGGGTGGCCTTGCCCGACCAGCTCCAGCGCGCCACTGCCGAGTTGCAAGCCGCAGTCCCCGGGCCGCTCTCTCCGGTAGAAGCCCTGCGTGCGCTAGTTGATGAAGACGGCTATGCCGAGCACCGCTTGTTGGCGTCCGCAGGTGATGGGGTCGCGGACCGCTTGCACGGCCTGCGCAGGGCCGGTGAGGATGATCTGTCCGAGCTAGAAAGCAACGCCCGCTATGCTTGGATCGACGGTCTGCTCGCGCAGGCTATTGACCAGCCCAGTCGCCTAGAAGGCCGGCGCTCGGATCGGGCCGACCGCGTTCTCGCGCACCGCCTCTTCGGCGTGGCGATTTTTGTGCTGGTCAACCTCTTGGTGTTTGAAGCCATTTACACGTGGTCGGGGCCACTGATGGATGGGATTGACGCGCTCTTCGCCGCCTGCGGCGACCGCGCGGCCGCGCTCATTCCCCCGGGGGCCCTACAAAGTCTCGTCGTCGATGGCCTCATCGCCGGTGTCGGCGGCGTACTCATCTTCCTGCCGCAGATCGCCATCTTGTTCTTTTTTATCGCCCTACTCGAAGACAGCGGCTACATGGCTCGCGCCGCGCTGTTGATGGATCGGCTGCTCACCCGCGTGGGGCTGTCTGGCACGGCCTTCATTCCTCTGCTGTCCAGCTTTGCCTGCGCCGTCCCGGGCATCATGGCCGCCCGCACCATTGAAGACCGGCGCGACCGTTTTGCCACCATCTTGATCGCGCCGCTGATGAGCTGCTCGGCGCGCCTGCCGGTGTACGTGCTCTTTATCGGGACCTTTGTCCCAGACCGCTCGCTGTGGGGTGGGATCATCGGCTTGCAGACGCTGACCCTGTTCGCCTTCTATTGCCTCGGCGCACTCGTCGCCATCCCGGTGGCTTGGTTGCTCAAGCGGACCTTGCTCAAGGGCGATCCTCCGCCCTTTCTGCTGGAGCTGCCTTCCTACAAGACGCCCGACCTGCACACGGTGCTGCTGCGCGTGTACCACAGCAGCCGGGCTTTTGTCGTCCGCGCTGGCAGCCTCATCTTGGCGACGACGATTGCGATGTGGGCACTGGCATATTTCCCGCGCTCGGAAGCCGTAGTCGAGCGCGACCAAGCCGAGCGCCAAGCGGTCGCTCCCGAAGCCCTCGAGGCCTTGGAAAAGCACCAAGCGGCTGAGCTGGTAGAAAACAGCTATCTCGGCCAAGCCGGGCATTGGGTCGCGCCGGCGGTGCGTCCTTTGGGATGGGACTGGCGCATTGGCATGGCGGTCTTGGCCTCTTTCCCGGCGCGCGAAGTCATCATCTCGGCCTTGGGCACCATCTACAGCCTCGGCGCGGGCGAAGACGAAGGCTCCGAGAGCTTGCGCACGACCCTCGCTGCCGCTACGTGGCCGGATGGCCGCCCGATTTATACTCTGCCGGTGGCCCTGTCGATCATGGTATTTTTCGCCCTCTGCGCCCAGTGCCTCTCGACCCTAGTCGTCATAAAAAAAGAGACCGGCTCCTATGGCTGGTCCCTATTCAGCTTTGGCTATATGACGACCCTCGCATATCTCGGCGCGCTGGCGACCTACCAGGCCGGCACTGCGCTGGGTTTTTGAGATGGACTGGCAAACGCCAGTGGCCGTCGCCATTGCGGTGATCGCCGCAGCATACGTGCTGTGGCGTTTGATGCGGCCTTTTTTTCGCGACAAATCCCGCCGAGATGAACCTTTGCAGATAGGGGACTTGGACGACTCGCCGCGGTGATATAGCGGTTGGCGATTGTGTTGGATTACCCCGCTCGCCGCAAAAATCGCTTGCCCGCGAGCTGATCCACTAGCCCGTCGAGCTCCAACCTCAGCAGCACGTCGAGCAGGGTCGCGGGCGGCAGGGTGCTGTGTTGGGAGAGTTCGTCGATGTGCCGGGGTTGGCGCGAGAGCAGGGCATAGACGCTTTCTTCATCCGGGGGAAGCGCGGGTGTGGGTGCGTGTTGCAGCCCCGGCGACGCCCACATGGTCAATTCCTCTAGCACGTCCTCCACATCCTCCACTAGCTTGGCCCCATCTTTGATGAGCTGATGGCAGCCTCTGCTGCGGCCCGAGCGCACGTCCCCGGGCACGGCAAAGACCTCGCGGTTTTGCTCCAGCGCGTGTTGGCCCGTAATCAATGCCCCGCTCTTTTGCGGGGCCTCGACAATGATCACCCCCAAGCTCAGCCCGCTGATGATGCGGTTGCGGCGCGGGAAGGCCCCCCGCTCCGGCTGCGCTCCCCAAGCAAACTCGGAGACGATGGCCCCGCGCTCGCGGATTTGGCGGTAGAGTGGGGTGTGAGTGCGGGGATAGGGCACGTCGGCCCCGCAGCCCAACACGGCAATGGTGCGCCCGCCGGCTGCTAGCGCGGCTTGGTGGGCGGCCGCGTCAATGCCGAAAGCCAAGCCGCTGACGATGCAGATGCCTTGGGCCACTAGCCCGCGGGCTAGTTCGGCGGCGATTAGCTTGCCACTATCCGATGCCTTGCGCGAGCCGACGATAGCTACAGAGGGAGGGACCAAGTCGTCTGGCCCCAGCGCAAACAGCACGGGTGGCGGCGCGGCGATTTGGCCCAGCAGTTGGGGATAGCCCGCCTCTCCTATGACTAGACAACGACCGCCGGCTGCGCAGAGCCGTTGCCATTGCTCGGCAGCCCAAGCAAAGTCGGCCTGCGTGGGCCGCTGTTCGGGCGCCCTGGCCCCTACGGCTGCGGTCCAGTCTGCGGCCGCGAGCGCTTCTTGCGCCGAGCCAAAATGGGCGAGCAAGTACCGTACGCGCTTGGGCCGCTCCGCTTGGCTCAGCGCGAGCAGTGCCTGCACTTCGCGGCGGGACTCAGGCATTGTGGAATTTCTCCCGCAGGCAGCACTCGATACAAGGCGGCACGAACTGGTTCAACTGCCCGCCCATTTGCGCCACTTGGCGCACGACCGACGAACTGAGGTACATATACTCGGCCTTGGTCATTAGAAAAACTGTGTCGAACTCTGGCCACAGCGAGCGGTTGGTCAGGGCCATGGCAAACTCGTGCTCGAAGTCGGTCACCGCCCGCAGGCCCCGCACGGCCGTGCGGATGTTGTGCTGCTGAGCATAGTCAACGGTCAGGCCGTCGTGGAAATCGACCTTGGCTTGGGGCCAGTGGCTAATGGCCTCGGAGATCATCGCCCGGCTCTCCTCCAGCGAAAAGAGCGGCTCTTTGTTGGGATTGATCGCCACCAGTAGGGTGACTTGGGAGAAGATGTCCAAGGCCCGCTCCAGAATGTTCAGGTGGCCAAAGGTGATGGGGTCGAAGCTGCCGGGGTAGATGGCTGTATCTGCCAAGGCGTTCATCGGGGGGTGTCCACAATAATGTCCACGGCCGCATAGAGCCGTGCTTTGACCCAGCCGCGCTCGTCGCTTTTGACGGGCACGAGCAAAACCTCGCCGAGAGTCGCGGCCGCCTCGGCTTGTTGCAACTGCTGCAAGAAGGAGTCGATCTGCTGAGGGGAGCCAATGCCGCGCAATTTTTGCCGCTGGTGCGTACGCAGCGGCGACAAGGACTTATGGATGGGCTCTTCGAACGACAGGCTGTCTAGGCCACTGGCGCCGGCCCAGCGGGCCACTTTGCCCAAAAATTGCTCTGCTTGGTTGGACGAGAGGACCGCGAGTGGAGGGGTATCTCGCTCGGGAAAGCGGCCTTGAAATGAAAAGCGCAGCGTGTGCTCCTCCCGCCAAATTGAAAACGATACCCGCGATGGCAATGCCTGCAAGCGCAGCCTAAACTCGCGCAGTGTTTTGTACGAGGAGCTGGTCCCCTCCAGCCAGTATTCCCCGATTGAGTTGCAATTCAGCGAAGCCACGCGAATTCCGGTGGGAACCTGTTCGTCAACCCACATAACTTGGTGGCAGGCCGTGCTGCGCTGGGACGGCGTTGGGTTGGGACGGGGTGTTGCTTCTTGCTGGACCACGGGGCTTGATGCGGTCTCTTGCTCAGGACTCGGAGTCGCTTCTGCCGTAGAGCTGTGGGCGGTCTCTGGCTGCGCCGCAGGCTTGGAGGCGGTTTCTTCCACCGGTCTAGAGATCACCTCTTCGGAGCTTGGGATGGTCTCTTGCGGAGGTGCGATCTCTTGCTGCGCCGCGGCAATAAGGGCAGAACTCGCGCTAAAAAACGACCCGGGCAGCGCGGGAAAGAAGTGGTGGGTGCCGTATAGTCCGCCACAGACGACTAGGAGCGAAAGCAAGGCTTTGGACCAAGGCGACCGCCCTTGGCGTTGGCGACCGAGAAGCTCGACGCGGATCACCGCACCAACCCCCGCTGAGCTAGCCCGACGGCAATGGCATACTCGGATCGCTGTGCGGGCGGAGTGCTGCCGAGCAGCTTGGGTTTGACGGCGGCGAGTGGGTCGAGGATTGAATGTGGCATCCCTAAATGCGCGGCTAAGCCCTCGCTCCAATACACGAAGCCGGCGCCCCACAGGCGTTGGGGGCTGTTGCCGCCCGCACTTAGCAGTTTGCGCGCTGCGCCTTCTAAGGCTGCGGGCGCGTCATCCTCTTGCTCCCAGCAGCAACTGGTCAGTGCATACAGCTCGCCCTCCGCTATTAGCAGGAGCCAAGCCTCGCTCACATCCGCGTAGAGCAGGAGCGAGAATGTATCTTTGGCGAGCAGATTGGCGCATTCGCTGGCGTTGTACAGGGCAAAAGGCACTAGATCCACGTCGAGCCGACCGGCTGCTGTGGCCTTGCCTAGGACTCGGTAGCCATTGAGTGCGCGGTGGCGCGCCGCCACCACAAAGCCCCACTCGGAGGTCAGCACAAAATCACAGCTAAACGCCTTCGCGTCTTCGGTCAAAAGCTGCTCGGCTTCCCACAGGAGTTGTTGGCGGTTTTCGCGCTCAGTCCCCGACACGAGGGGCCGACGCTGAATGAGACCCAAGCGCCGGTCTAGCGAGAAACAGGCCGTGCTATAGTCGAAGTTATAGGTCGCCGCGAGCGCGGCTAACTTGGTGGCTAGCTCTTGTCGCTGCTGCTCGTCGCTCAGAGCCACCGGGTCGAAGGGGCGCTCCAACTCCTCGGCTGTCAAGACTAGCGGCCGGACGCCAGTGCGGTCAGCGTCTAGGGCGGCGATGCGCATGGTCTGGCCGCTGATGTGAATCCCAGTGGCCTTTGTCCTGCCAAATCCAAACAATCTCAATCCCTTCTTCTACAAAGTGGTCTCTACTCCACTGTGATCAAAGGACGGAGCTTTTCTAGCGTCTTTGCACCGATGCCATTGACTTCGGTTAGTTGCTCTAGCCGTGTAAAAGGACCGCGCTCGCGGCGGAAGGCGACGATCCGCTCGGCGATCTTGGGGCCGATTGCCGGCAGTGCGACTAATTCTTCTACCGTAGCCGAATTGAGCGATAGCGGCCCCTGCTCGGCGGCTGCCACTTGGCGCGGTGGCGGCGGAGCGACTGCGCGTGGCACGACGCTGAATTCCTCTGACTGCGAGGGACGATACCAATCGCCGATGGCGACGAGCATCCCGATGAGCAAAGCCGCTGTCAGGCCAATGAGTGCGCGTTGCTCGCGTTGATTAAACAAATAATACCTCCCACAGCCGCGCCGGGCAATATGATTTAGCGGAGGAAAAATGTGCCCGAAAGCCGCACTTCGCGGATTTTTCGCGTCTTGTCTCTGAGGTGGTCCTTGTTGTTTTCGATGCGAATCCGCCCCTCGCCGCGGAAATTCGTGCTGAAATTGTAGGTCATGGACAACTGAGTGCGCCAGCGGTTCTCTTTGCCATTGGTGAAGCGTTCTTCGTTGCCGGTGGCGATGGAGCGCGTTTCTCCTTCAAACTTCTGTTCTAAATTGAGGGTGACGTCGCTTTTGAGCCGGCCTATTAGGGGCAGTCGCCGCGACTTGAGGTTATGGGTGATCTTGAAGGTGGTGGTCACCTGCTCTCGGTCGCGGGTGCCGCGCAGGGGCTGCTCGCCGCCGCTTCCCCCAGTAGTTGGTTCAAAATCGCGGCTCTCCGAGGTGGAGAGCACGCGCTCGATGGTCGTGGTCGGTCCCCAGCGCCAACGGCCATTCCACGACGCCCTAAACTCGGTCTTGGTCTCCTCGGAGAGCAGGCGTCCGGGCTCGAGGCTGCCCGCGCCCTCGCTGGCCTCCGAAGTTTCAAAACTCGCGTTTACCTGTGCGCTGTTGATCGCTCGCTTTATCAACGGAATCCGGTCGGCTCGTCCCCAGCTAAGACTCACGCGCGGGTAGGTCCGCTCGTTGCGCAAGCGCAGCCGTTGCTGCGAAGCACCGCTGCGCTGTGTGGTCTGCTCCTTAGAGTTGACTTTGATGCTAATGCCAAAGGGCAACCTCATCCCCGAGCCAGTCTCAAACGAGGACGTGTGGGCCCAATTGTCTTGGTGGGTCAGCCCTTGGGACACTTGCCGCACCCGCAGTGTGTCTTCAAGGCCGAGTTGATAGGAAAGCGAGGGCCGGTGCAGCAAATTGAAGTGGCGCGAGTTGGTGTTGCGCCGCCAACTCGCGTTGACCGGCTCGACGAGGCGGCCAGTCCATCCAGCGAGGCGGAGGAGGATATTGGGGCCTTGCGGCGGCTTTGCTTTGCTTTGCTCTTCTTCGTCTTGGTTTTTCTTGTTGTCGTCTTTGCTTTGCTTCTGTTCGTCTTGGCCTTCCTTCGCGGTTGGCATGTTTCGGTTTCGATTGCGGTCTCGGTCGTCGCGCTGTTGCGCCTTGCGGCTTTGTGCCGGGGACTGGCCCAAGGTCTTGAGCAGGGTTGGGATTTTGAAATTGAGGCGTACGGACAGGTCGTTCTGGTTGCGAATTTCAAGGGTATTGAACGGCAGGCCGCTGATCGAATCGATCGGGGCTGCTCCGCGCCGCTGCGCTGGATCATTTTGCTCTTCGTAATTGGCCTTGAAGGTGTAGTTTTGGTCCAGCCACGAGACTAAGCGCAGCGAAAAGCCCAAGTCGGCTGTTTGTCTGCGCCCGACCTCGCGCCCAAAGCTGCGCTTGTCGGGGACGAATTTTTTGCGCAAGTCTCGGTCGATTTTGAGGTTGTAGTTGGCCGATAGACCGGAGAGCGGATTGAGCTTAGAAGCATAGGTTTCGACGAGCGTAAAGTCCTCCTGTGCGGTCGGCTGGTCGTCGCCGCGGCGCAGCAGCCGCGAGGTGCGTCGGCTGCCGTTGACCGCGTAGGTCAGGCTCGTCGGCAGCGGGCGGAACTTCATCCGCGTCCAGCCCTTGGGCATGAACGTCGGCAGCCAGTTCATGATCCGCAGTTCTGGTTTGGGCAGGGGCATGCTGTAGTTGAAGTTCATCGTCTGGGCCTCGCGCTCGTTGATCGGGCGCACCGGGTCCGAACTGTGTTCGCGCGAATGAGACAGCCGTAGATTCATCTGGTCGAGGGTCCAGCGCAGGAAGAAGTTTTTGCCCTGCCGCCGGCTGATGGACACGTCGTAGAATTCTTTGGAGTGAACGGCTTGTTGCTCTAGCTTCTCTTCGGCGGTCAGTTCCACGTCCGAGCCGGGGCCGAAGCGCGGCAAGCTGGTCGAGCGACTGATATTTACCTTGGTCGGGATCAAAAATCCCCAGCTACTCGGCAGGAGCTTTTGCGCGTTGGTGGATACCGACAGCGCGGCTTCGCGGTCTGTACTGTTGCCGCCTTGGCCGGTAAAGCTGCGGAAGTTTTCCTGCCGCCAGAGCACGTTGCCGCCGAGGTTGGCAAAGTCGGCTAGCTTGGTGTTGATCTGGGCGTACGCGGCCAGCCCGGGATCGTTGCGCGCCTCGTCGAGGCGCAACTCATTGAGGAAGATGCGGCCGCTGTACGCACGGTTTGCGGCGCGGTTGCGCAGGCCAATGCTCAGTTGCTTGATCGACTGCATTGACGGGTTGCCGCGCACCCGATAAATGGCTTGCTCGCCGCTGCGCAGGCCCGACCGCGCAAAGACTTGGTCTAGGGAAAAGCGCTCGACTTGGGGGTCGTAGCCCGCCGTGTGCAGCACATCCAACTCGCGTTGAGAGATCAAGCTCTTGCCGTCTAGCGGTGCCCCGCGCGAGTCAATTACCCGATAGGTGTAATAGAACTCGCCCGTGGTGGTATCGGCCTGCCCGGATTGCAGCAGGGCCTTGAGTTGGGAGATGACCGGCAGATCCACATCTACTTGATTGCCCTTCCAGCCCTTGCGCCCCCCTGTCCAACCCGGAAAAATGGGGCTGATGGTCTCGTAGTAGTTGGTCGAATCCACGCCAAAGCGCACGAAGAGCACCAAGTCGCTCGAATCGCCGTGGGCGTATTCAATGGTCCCGCTCGAATCGCCATAGACGTACATGCGCAGCCGCTCGTAGTTGGTGTAATTGGCAGAGCGGGTCAGGATTCGAGTTGCCGACATCTGGTGACCAGGCTCTAGGTTTTCGTAGGCCAGCACGAGGGACTGCTCGCGTTCGCGGGTGCGCGACTGCACGTTGCGGCGGATCTTCACGCCGGGTGGCGGCCGGTAGCTCTGGCTTTTGTCGGTGCCGATGACCGTGACGTCGAGAGCCTCGCGGTCGCCGAGCGGGAAGCGATCATCGAGCTGCACTACTTCGTCTTCCTGCCACTTGTTGCCCACGATTTCCACGAGCGCGATCTCGGTTCGCACGGTGTCTGCTGAGTCCGCCCGTGGCTCGCTTGAAAGCATCAGGCGCGCGTATTCGATGCGGGTGGAGTCGGGCAAGCCCACGCGCTCGACGTGGGGGCCGAACAGGGGCACGCGGAGCTGCCGCCAGCCCTTGTTTTGGGTCCCGGCAATCTCGTAATGGCTCGACGACAGGTCGATTTCGTAGTGGTAGTAGTTGTTGCGTCGGTCGAGTACGCCATTGTTGTTGAGATCTTCGGTGTCCGGGCGATCGCCGCTTTCGACATCTTTTTTGTTGTTCTCGGTTCCGTTGATGTGGCTGTAATCGTTCTTGTGCTGAGCGTCGTATTTCCAGTTGTCTCCTTCGGGGTCGTCGGGCGAGCGGTTGGGGCGCAGGGGATCGGGGTCTGGGTAGAGCGCGGCAAAGGCTTGCTTCCGCTCGGCTAGGGAGCGGGTGGTGTCGAACGCAGCGTCTTGCAGCCGCAAGTAGAGGTTCAACTCGGCTTCGTCGTTGCGGCCGTCGATGCCCACGTCTTCCTCGCGCGACACCAACCCATCCCCTGCGGCTTGCCCGGGGAAAGGCTCGTCTTCGGTGTCGAGGCGGCCATTGGCGATGTAGTCCTCGTTTATTTGGTCGCCCAAGTTCACGTGCAAAGTGCCCTCTTGGCCGCGGACCCATACCTCTAGGAACTTGGACTCGGACAAGTCGTTGACAGTCGAAAAGGCGAGGGAGACTCCGCCCCAAGACTCGGCGGCTTCGAGGCGCGGCAGTAGCTCTAGGGCTAGGATGTCGGTGCGCCGGTTTTGGGCTTCGATTTGCTCTTCTTGGTTGGGCCAGATGTCGGTGCGCAGCACCCCGTTGTAGGGATTGTACCAGATGAAATGTGCGCGATTTTCCGCGCCGAAGCGCGCACCAGCCGGTGCGCTAGCAGGTGCCCAGCGCGTGCGGTTGACAACTAGGGAAATGGGCCGCTCGCTGTCTTCAAAATCGTCGATGTAGCCGCGTCCCTTGGTATTGAGATTGGGGCGGCTTTGCGCGATTTCGGCGTCAAGGGTGACTTCCGAGGGAACGGCCGTCTTGACCAGCGGTAGCATATCGACGACGCGGGTGAGGATTGGCACTTCGCGCCGGGCGCGCAAGTCGAGGTTCCAGATCACCGTGCGCGTCGGCTCATTGCCCACCCGCACCCGCCGGTCGCTCGAACGCTCGTTGTTGTAGATCATGGTGCTGCCCATGCGCCCGTCGCCACCCCAGAACTCGTACTCGGTGCGCAGGCCCAACAGGGTCTTTTGCTGACTGCCGATATTGAAGACGTCCTCGGATTCAAAGGAGATTTCCAAGTCCGCGCCGGGGTCGGCCACTTCCTGAGCGACCGAGCCGATAAACGTCACGCCGCCCGTGTAATCAACTCGGTAGTCGGTGTCTCGCGTCAAGGATCGGCCGTTTAGCTGGACCTCGACGGTCTCGGGCCGGACGCCGCCGAAGATACCACCCAGCCGGATGCGCTGCTCCGAGGAGGCGGCGCGGACGAGGATTTTGTAGCGGCTGGCCTCGATCTGGGCGCGCTGCTGCTGCTCGTCGTAGATGGCGGAGACGGGTTCGTCGAGTAGGCCGCGATATTTGTTGGAGCGCGGATCAAAGGGCCGCTGGTCGGGGAAAATCAAGTGCCCGCGGATGTCGTCCAGCCCTATGTAGTCGGCGTCGATGACGCGGTCGGACGCGCTACCGGGGTCTTTGCCGCGCTCGTCCAAACCCAAAATCTGCAAATAGGAGCGACCCTGCTGAGAAAGTTGGTCCTCTTGGCCGGGCACTTCCTTGGCGATATCGATCTGCAAAGTCTTGGGATCGAAGCGGCGGCCAGTGGAAAACCCAGAGGCAATGCGGTACACGTTTTTCCACTCTAGATCCCAAGTGGGAAAACCCGGGCGGGGATTGCGGGCTTTGATCAGCTTCAGGTACAAGGAGTCGGATTCTGCGCCGGCTTTGAGCCGCGTCGTCTCTTGTTGGAGCGTACCGTCGAAGTCCGGCGCATTGGTTTTGAAATGCACGGCCATGGCATAGGGATCGGATACGGGCCTGTTGAGGATGATATAACCCGCCTCGGCCACGACCGAGTAGTCGTCGTCCGGGTCGAGCCGGTGCCAGGTCCCCTCCTCAAAGCAGCCGCTGTTGCGCAGAAGATTGCCCGCCGCGTCAAAGCATTCGATGGTGGAGAGGGAATCGGACGGATCGACCCACGCAACACCGGGCTTGGCGAACAGTTCGGCGTCATTTCGCGTATTGAAGTCGTTGATATAGACTTCGAGGCGGCTGATATCGACAAAGTTTTCCGGGCCAAACTGCGCTCCGTTCAACAGCCGGCGGAAGTCGGGGAGGTGGGCTCGGTAGAACTCGTGCAAGAAGAAATACGTGTTGCGGATGTATTGGTAGTCTTTGAGTTGGAGGGTGTCGATGGCCGCTCCGCCCTTGAAGGTCTGGCGGTTGGATTTGCTCTTTTCGTGGCTGGCTACGGTCGTAAAGGTCAGCGGCCCGACGTGTCCTTTAGCGCGGATGCCAAAGAGCCCCTTGTTTTTCTGCCGGAAGCCGACGAAGCGCGTATTGGGCAGCTCTAGGGTGGTGTTGCCGGCCTGCACCTCTTGGAATATGGAATCTTCCTCGCCTTCGTAATCGAGCTTGATCTGGTTGGATAGCTGATCGCCCAAATTGGAGCCAACGGCCGAGCCGAAGTTTTGGGTGTCTTGGTCGATGCGTATGTTGATCAGCTCGCCGACTTTGCCTTCTACCGTGAAATCGGATTCCTGTTCGATGCCCAGCGAGGGGAACTTGGAACTGCGTCCAAACGAGGTCTGTACCTCGCCGTCGGTCCACTCGCTCTTGCCAGAAATGATGATGGTGCGCGAACCATTGAGTGCGAGGCTGGGGCCTTCGTCGCCGATAAAGCGCCGCAGGGGCTTGGGCGCGGAAAAGGGCACAGTCCACTCAAAGCGGCTGCCCCTGCGCTGGCGCTGCTTGGAAGCTGTGCTGCGAAAGTCGCGGCGGATTTGCTGGCGCCAAAGTTGTCGGTGCTTAGCTTGGTATTCTATGCGGAGATAGTCGTCTAGAGCCACGGCGACCGTTGGTCCCTCGGGGAATCCACTGACGCGGCGGCCGTAGTGGGCCACTCCCATGGAGTCCACTGCGGCTTGGTATGAGATCGGCGCACGGTCGGGGGCGGGCAAGAGCGGTTGGCCAGCCCCAAAGGCAGTTTGGCTAGGGACTGCAAAGCGCTGGGAAAGCAGGCCATATAGCGGCTCGAAGTGCAGACTAGGCTCGGCGTACGACACTACCGAGAGCAAGCAAACACACAGCCACGAGGAAAACGCTTGGCGGGAAAAGCGGAGAAACACCTCTAAATTCACACCTATCGACGCCTATCGTTTGACGTGCTCGCAAGCCCCTAAAGGGCAGGAGCTGGCGGCGTCAAATAGCGAGCTATAGCCGAATGCGCTCGGCGTGCTGCTCGTCAGTCTCAATTAAAGAGCAGTCTTTCAATTTCAATTGAGGTTTAGCGGAAACGACTCAGAAGCCTTCACTGATGATTCGGCCACAGCCAAAGCAATGCGCCGAGCGGCTTCTGTATTAACCAAACGCGATAGGCGGTCTCCAAACCCAAAAACAGGGGGACGCTGCCCAGACGAAGCGGGCAACTACCTGAAAACATAGCACGTGGCTGCAATTATTTCAAGGAAGCTCTTGCAAAAATCATTCCTATTGCACAGCGTGGGGGGTGATTTTTTAGACGGCGGCCTAAGTCGTTATATTTGAGGGAACTAGGCCCGTGCTCGTCCGAGTGCGCGCCGCTTGCAACAAGGTGCCTTGAGTGCTGAGCGCCACAGCCCCGTAACCCTTTCGACCCATGACGACCCTGTCCCGCTATGTGCTCAAAGAGCACGGTTGGCCCTTTGCGCTCGGCTTTGTGCTGATCCTCTTCATCTTGCTAATCGACGTCGTATTGCAGACGATGGACCAAGTGTTGAGCAAGGGACTAACTCTCTTGGCGGCACTCCAACTTTTGCTCTTCAACTTGGCTTGGATCGTGGCGCTAGCCGTGCCCATGGCCGTACTCATCGCCGTGATCATGGCCTTTGCCCGCCTCGCTGCCGACGGGGAAATCATCGCGGCCAAAGCCTGCGGGGTGAGCTTTTGGCTGCTCCTGCGGCCGGTGCTGGTAGCCGCTTTTTTGCTGACCTTGTTGATGGTCCTTTTTAACGACCAGATTCTCCCGGACTGGAACCACCAAGCCCGCGTTCTGTCATCGAGCTTGCAACGGACCAAAGCGGCCTTGGTGCTGCGGGAAAAGGAAGGGGTCTTCATACCCGACTTGGGCGATTATCACGTACTGATCCGCCAGATTGACCCGGAGACTAACGAACTGGCCGGCATCACACTCTACGACGCCTCGCGCCCCGGGCCGCCGGTGATTGTCCACGCCCCTAGGGGCCGCCTCGCGCTGTTGGGCGATGGGGCTTACATCCGCTTGGAACTGGAGGAGGGCCATGTCCAGCGCGTCGAAGCCGGCCAAGAGGAACGCTTTTTCTTCGGCACTTTTGCCCGTCAAGTGCTGCACATCAAGGATGAGCACCGCCGCTACGAACACCGCCCCTCGTCCTACCGCAGCGATCGCGAGCTAGACATTGCGTCCATGCACCGCTTGGTGCTAAAGCGGCGGCGCGAGCAAGAGCGCGCCTACGGCCGCCTCGATTCGATTGCCGCACGCTACCTCGAACTACACCAAAGCCAGTTTGCCGACTCTACGGCCAGCGAGCTAGAGAGAGAAGGGGAACAGGTGGTCGAGTCCCTGCGCCGACAGTGGCGGCATATAGACCGCCGCGCGGGGCGGATAAACGAGTACTTGGTCGAGATTCACAAGAAGCTATCCATCCCGGCCGCTTGCTTGGTCTTCGCGCTGGTCGGTGCCCCATTGGGTGCGCTGATTCGCCGGCGCGGCGCGGCCGTCTCTGTCGGCATCAGCCTGTTCTTCTTTTGGATCTACTGGATGTTCCTCATCGGCGGCGAGGAGTTGGCCGACCGCGGCTATATTCCACCGCCGTTGGCGATGTGGGCACCCAATGGGGTTTTGGCTCTCGTCGGATGGGGGCTGTTGCGGGTGGTCGCGTACGACCGCGCTGGCCGCCGAGGGACGAAAGAAGCCTGAGATGCGCACCCTCGACCTCTATCTGACGCGCCGCTTTCTGTTGTGTCTGGGGATGGCCGTGGTCAGTCTGCTGCTCATTGCGGTGATTATCGACCTCACCGAAAACATCGACACGTTTATCGACTTTAAAGCTCGTCCCAAGCAGATCTTACTCTACTATGTCTATCGGCTCCCGTACTGGCTCATCTTGACCCTGCCCATCGCCGCGCTGCTCGCCGCGCTTTTTTCTTTTACTAGCTTGGCGCGCCAAAACGAAATCACCGCCATGAAGGCTACTGGCATTAGTCTGTATCGCCTACTGGCCCCGGTCTTGGCGTGTGCGCTCGCCGTTGCGGTCGCGGCCTTTTTCTTTACCGATTGGGTGGTGCCGTCTGCGACCTATCGGTACAATCAAATCAGCGATGAGATTAAGTCCTACCATCGCAGCGATGGGTCTCGCCGCCAAGTCCTGCTCCAAGATGCGGGCAACCAGTTCTTGTACGCCCGCAGCTACGATGCGGGGCGGCAACGCGCCGACGAAGTGTCTTGGGAGCGGCTGCACGACAACGCGCCGCTGGAGCGCACGGTGGCTCGGCGCATGGAGTGGCGGGAGGGCACGTGGGTGCTCTTTGAAGGCCGCCGCTTTCACTTTGCCGCGGACGAAGCCGTGGCGACTTCTTCCTTTGATACCCTATCCTTGCCGAGCTTGTCGTTGCTTCCCAGCGACTTTGCTCGCCAGCAGAAGGACCCCGAGGAAATGAGCTACGCCGAGCTGGCCGACTACATCGCCCGCGCCACGCTCAACGGAGAGGACGCCGCGCGCCAGCGCGTCGATTTGCACCTGAAAATATCCTTTCCCCTGACCAGCTTCATCATCATTGCCCTCGGCGCAATTCTCGGTGCCAACGCCCGCCGCGCCGGTCTGGCCAACAGCTTCGGCTTGGGGGTCCTGATCTGCTTTGTTTATTACAGTTGCGTCAAGGCCGGCCAAGCCCTCGGTTGGAATCAAATCCTCTCGCCTTGGCTAGGCGCGTGGATAGCCAACCTGTTGTTCGCCGTCTTGGCCTTGGTGTTGCTGTGGCGCGTACACAAATAAAAAGGCCGTTCGCCCGTCGACGAACGGCCCTTGGGGAGACTCGGATTGGAATAAGTGCTCAGCGGATGCCTTGCTCTAAGTGATAGATCTTGAGTTTGAGCGAAGCCGAGCGAGATTTCCAATTTTCTAGCAGAGCTGCCGCTTGCTGCCCTGCTTGGCCGTCGAGTCTCCCACTTAACCCGACTAATAGTTGTGCTAGGCGAGCGACCTTGTCTTCGGAGGCACCGGAAGTGAGCCGCTCAAAGTGGCCGATTAAATCGGCGTCCGACGACGTGTCGGCGCGTTGGGCGATTCGGTGCAGGAAGCGGGTGTGGTTGCGGGCGAAAGCTGCGTCCTCGCCGCACTTGCTGAGCAGGTGGCGCAGCAGCTTGGCCGATGGGGCCTCTTGGAGAATTTCAGCGGCTATCCGCGCTGCCCGTTGCCAGACGCGGGTGGTCTGAGGCAGCCCGGCCTCGACAAAGAGCGCGAAGAGCGGTATCTGCGGTAAGTGCGCCAAGAACGCACGCAAGAGGCTCTCATTGGGGTCGCACTTGAGGAGGCAATCGACTGCATAGGGCACCATAGATGGATGAGTGCGGCGAATTTTGTCGAGTAATAAGGTCGTGATGTCGGCTGGAAGGCCCGCCGCTAGTGCCTCAGTGATCGGGGCGAGGGTCTGACGGCTGATCGGCACACCTCGTGCTGCTTCGCGAGCGACCGCACGCTCTTTGCTGGTTAGAAATTGGGCGACTTCGTCGCATTGGCGCAGTGCTTGCACCAAGGTCGCGGCTGGTCGGGAATCGAGTTCCTTATGCGCCAACCGCACGATTCGGCGCAGCAGGCGTAGCGAAGACAGCCAAGAGCGGTGCTGATTCAAGATGTCGATGGCCGTTAGCCGTCGGCTGTCGCCCGAGTCCTCGGCGATGGTCAAGAGTTGCTCCAAATCGTCCGCGCTGAGCACTTGGGCCTGTTCGCCGTGGAGCAATTGGTCTAGCGATGTTTCGGCGACTGGCGCAACCTGTTGGCGCAAATCGCGGATGTCCAACACCATAGGTTTTTGATCCTCATAGCTGTGCCAAAACGAGCAGCACAACTATAGACTATCAGGAGCTACTCTTGTGAAATTATGCAAGGGGAAAGTGCTGAAATTCATCGTGGGGTTATCAAACGTAAAACCCACCCCGCGATAAAGCAAGCGAAAATATTGCGCGCTCTATGAAGCCTATGGAGGTGCGCTGGTAACTTCTAGGCTGAAGGGATCGGATTCGTCCGCCAAGCGCACATTTAAGATCCAATCGCCGTCAATCGCGACCCGAATCTTGCGCCGCACCCGAATCCCGTCTGCCGTGCTTGGAACGAGTACCAAGTCGAATTCCACCTCTAGATCTGCTGGCAGCACCCCGCCCGAAACCTCCGTGCGCTGGCCGGCCGGTACGTGGGTGCGCACGATCCGCGGCGCGTCCTCATCAGTCTCGTTGAGATACGCCACTTCGAGATCGTAAGCGGTGTGGTTGGCGACCGCGATGGTACCGGCCCGGCCGGCCGGTTCGGAGGGCGCAGGTGCAAGCGGTGCGGTGGGGTCTTTGCCGCCGCAGCCGCTGAGCAGCCAAGCGGCTAGCAACAGCGCAGTTTTTGCTGCGCAGCAACGTGCAACAATGCTTGGGCGATCCATTCCACCTCGTCGTCATGCACGGTGCGCATGTCGAGCAGGAGCCGCTCGCGGGCGATGCGACCGACTACGCCCTGTCGCCTGAGTTGGCGACCTAGCGGCTCGACCCGGACCGCGCTTGGCTGGAGGGCCACGGCCCGGCTGGTAATCTCGGCTAGGGGCAAGGACCCGCTGCCGGCTTGCGCTAGCGATTCGACCACTTCGGGGCGCAGGGCGCGGCAGACTTCCTCGGGCAAAAGGGACACCAGCCTCTGAGCGCGCTCTTCCAGCGTCTCAACCGTTGCCCGCAGCATGGCCAGTGTTGGCAGGGCCTGTGTTAGCTTATCCGGCGGTAGGCGATAGAGCGATAATACCGCTTCGAGTGCAGCGTAAATCAGCTTGTCGCAGCGCAGGGCGCGCATGAGCGGATTTTGGCGCACCTGCTCTACATAGGGACGCTGGCCGGCGATGATACCGGCTTGCGGCCCGCCCAGCACTTTATCGCCGCTAAAGCTGACCACGGCCGCTCCGGCCTTGAGACTGGAGGAAACCACCGGCTCGGGTGGCAGCCCCCACTGCTCCAGATCGACCAAGGCACCACTCCCTAAGTCGTGGACCAGCGGCACTTCCGCACGCTGACTCAGAGCGGCCAAGTCCTTTAGGTCCACCTCGGCGGTAAAGCCCTGCACCCTGTAATTGCTCGGATGCACCACTAAAATAGCACCGGTTTCCGGGCCGACGGCGCGCTCGTAGTCGCGCAAGTGCGTGCGGTTCGTCGTGCCGACCTCGCGCAGTTTGGCCCCGCTGGCCGCGATGATCTCGGGCAGGCGGAATGAGCCGCCGATCTCGACTTGTTGCCCCCGCGAGACCACCACTTCTCGGCCCCGCGCCAAGGTGTCGAGCAGCAGGAGCACGGCGGCGGCGTTGTTGTTGACCACGGCAGCAGCTTCCGCAGCGGTCGCCGAGCATATAAGAGTTTCGACGTGTGCAACGCGCTCGCCGCGTTTGCCCGACTCCAGCTCAAATTCGAGGTTGCAATAGCCAGTGGCCACCCGTGCGACGGCCTCTTGGGCCGCTTGGGGCAGCGGCGCCCGGCCCAATCCGGTGTGCAGCACCACGCCGGTAGCATTGACAATGCGGTGCAGCCGGGGCGCAGCATCTCGCTCGATACAGTGGCGTACGGCCCGCTCGATCCGCACATCCAAGGCCGCCCGCTCCTCATCTACAGTGCCCGCTCGCACTTGGCAACGCACATCCGCAATACAGCGGCGCACCTGCTCGACGACATAGGCGCGATCGTACTCTTGCGAGAGGTCGGCGACCTGCTTGAGCATCT
Organism: Candidatus Latescibacterota bacterium; assembly: GCA_965200315.1. GTDB lineage: Bacteria > Latescibacterota > UBA2968 > UBA8231 > UBA8231. Next base: position 3,726,173 of record OZ241362.1, on the reverse strand, counting down.
GATCTACCGAAGGCAGCTTAGCTTCATTCATGGAGGCGAAGTATAGGTTGCTCCTCTGTGGCCAACAAGTAGTCTTTGCGCAATAGCCTTAATGACCTTATACTTGCAAAACCCCTGCAAAACCCCTTCCCTTGTTTTCCAATTAATAGTTAGTCCATGTCGCGCCCGATTTACATCTTGGTGGCGCTGCTCTTGTGTGCTTTTGCACTGGACGCCGCCGAGCGCAGGAGTCCAATCGTCCACGCGGTCAAACGAGGGGATACGCTCTCTGAGATTGCTGCGCGCTACCGAACCTCGCAGAGGCAAATCAAGCGCTGGAACAAGCTCCGCAGCAATAGGATATACGCTGGCCAGAGTCTCAAAGTTGGTCCGCCAGTAAAAAGCGGCGATTGGTATCGCGTCCGGCGCGGCGACACGCTCTCGAAAATAGCTCGGCAGTTCGCCGTCCCGGTCTATAAGCTCAAGGCACTCAACCGCCTCAATAGGAACGTCATCCACGTCGGGCAGAAGCTCTACTTGCAAACGGCCACGCCCGTTCGGAGTGCCTCGATTGACGACCCAGATGAAGAGCTGCGCGAATACACGGTTCGCCCGGGCGATACCCTGTCGAAAATCGCCCTGCGATTTGACGTGGGCTTGAGTTTCCTGCGCCAGCTCAACAAGCTCAAAAGCGACCTCATTCGGCCCGGGCAAAAGCTCCGCCTGCGCGCTTCGCGGTTAGAGGAAGCCGTCCATGTGGTGCAAGAAGGCGAAAACCTGACTGAGATTGCCCGGCGCTATCGAGTCTCGGTCAGCCAATTGCAGCGCCTCAACGCGCTTGATGGCGACCGGATTCTCATCGGCCAGAAGCTGCGACTCAAAGACGCGGCGAGCACGGTACACATCGTGGAGCGCGGGGACGCGCTGTGGGAGATTGCCCGCGCATACGGCATCAGCGTCTATCGCCTCAAGGTACTCAACGGTCTCCGGTCAAACCGCATCTACCCAGGCCAAGAGCTCAAGCTCTACTCCGACTGGAAACTCGAACCGAGTGCTGCGCCCGCGAGCGGCCCGCGGCTGGCCACGTACGTGGTGAAACGGGGCGATTACCTCGCGCAGATCGCCCGGCTGCACCAGATGAGCGTGGCCGAAATCACCCGCATCAACAAATTGAAGAGAAACGCCGTCATCCATCCAGGCGACCGGCTCAAGGTGCGGCCAATGCGCTGGGTAGAATTGTCTGAGATCAATTGGGACGACCTACAGATCCGCCGCGCTGACACGCCAAAAATCGCATCCGACAATGGCCCTTACTACTTTTCTCGGCCCCGCAATGCGCGCCAGAAGAGCAAGACCTATTACGAGGGCCATCCAAGCTCGCCGCGTCAGACGTATCGCCAAGCAGTGCGCCTGTGGCGAGAATTTGAAATCAAGGTTGGACTCATGGGGCACTTGAGCTCTCGGTTGGAAGGATGGCACATCGTCCTCGATCCAGGGCACGGCGGGCTGGACCCGGGCGCAGTGGTTCGCACCCGCGACGGCAATGGCAACAGGCTCTATGTAGTAGAGGACGAGTACGTCTTCGACATCGCGCTACGGGTCTATGTTTTAGCGCGCTTGCACGGGGCCCAAGTCACCATGACCCTACTCAGCCCCAACCACCTAATCCGCCAAAACGATCCGCCGACCCAGACTTTTGTCAACGAAAAAAACGAAGTGTACAACCTAGCCGCTTACAACCAGACCAACAAGCTCAGTGCTTGGCCGCGCGGCAGCAATCTTTCGACTCGTGTGCGCATTGCCCGTCAGGCCTTTGCCAATGCGCCACGGGGCCGGCGCATCTTTCTTTCTCTCCACGCCGATAGCTCCCCCAAGGCTCCAGAGGTGCCACTGGTTCTATACTACAAAAGCAGCAGGAGTGGGCGCGTAGATCGCGTCTCGCGCCAGTTCGCTCGCTCCCTGCTCCCGGCCTTAGGGGCTGGTGCCCGCGTCCGCGGGCAAGGGCTGGGGGTCTTGCGCAACAACCCCGCTGACGTCAAAGTCCTCATTGAACTGCGCAACATGGCGTACCGGGATCACGTCTGGGCCTTGCGCTTTGAGGACCTACGTCACCGCGATGCTGAAAAAGTGGTGCGCGGCCTCCTCGACCACGCCGCGAGCGCCACGCTTCGCGCTGGCTACTAAAAACAAAAAGCTCCGGGAGTGTTCGTCCCGGAGCTTTTTTGTTGGTTTGTGCTGTGCGATGCTAAAAAGCTCGTTCCTCTATCAGCCGTTTAGCGGCCTTGCGCACGACTTCGGGTTCGAGGCCAGCCAGTTCGCACCAAGGATCGATCCTAGAGCTTTCGACAAAGGCCATCTCCGGGGTGCCATCTGGGGTTATCACGACCTCATCCATCTTGGATATTTCGCGTAAAGTACTGAGAATCATAGCGTTAGCAAGGCGTCTATAAGCCATCGCAATGCGTTCCACTTGGGCAGTATCCTGATCTGTTCTCATAGCACTTCCTGCGGGGTTAAGGGTATCTGAGATGCGGAATAATGGGTTTAGGGTTCTTCACTTCGTCTAAAAGGGTTTCCCTTCCTTTCTATAGACAAAAGAGTAGTGTTTATCGTCTAGCTATCTATATGGTAAGAAATTTTTGCACAAAAATTTTAAAAAAATGACATGTGCGAAAAAAAATAATCGCCACACCTAGTGGCGCGGCGACTACACTGTTCGCAACTCGTTTTTTTCTATATGGTTAGCGATTCTTCCCGCCGTACGGAGCGCCTCTCGGCAGCAGCCCGGTAGAGTCGGTCAATCCACTCGATAGTCTCCAAAGCCTCCCGTCCAAGCGAATAAGGGGTGCCCGCGCCGGCTAGACCGCGCAAAAAATCGGCCCATTCCAGCTCCCACGAGCGATCCTCATCCGGGTAGTCAAAATGCTCGCTGTCGGGTGCGCCGCCTTGGGGATTGCGCCGCCCCACGATGGCGCGTTCCGGCCCGTAGAATCCCCCCAAGCCCGCGGCGGAGACATAGCCGTCGCGTCCGAAAACCTCGAAACTGAAGAGGTTTTTCCACTGCGTCCAGCTCGCGTGTAGCGAGGCGATCTGCCCGGTGGCCGTGCGAAAGAGACCGTAGGCGTTGTCCTCCACGGGCGCGTCCCAGAAGTGGGTCTCGGCATAGCCTGTGACTTCGGCAAAGTCCCCCAAGAGCCACTTGGCCAAGTCGATTAGATGCGCCCCTTGGTCTAAAAGCTCGCCGCCGCCCGCCTTTTCGGGATCGGTCCGCCACTCGCGGTCGTAGCCGGGCCGCCCGCCGTGGCCATAGTGCGCCCGGATGCTCAGCAGCGGACCGATCCCGCCCGCCGTGCAGACTTCGTGTAGCTTTTGGATGGCAGGGTGATAGCGGTGGTTGTAGCCGACCTTGAGTACGCGCCCGCTTTGCTCGGCCGCGGCGACGGCCTGCCGGGCTTCTTGGGGGTTGCGTCCCAGCGGCTTTTCGCACAAGACGTGTTTGTCGGCCAAGAGGGCGGCGGTGCTGATGGGAGCCAAGGCGTCGTGCGTCGTCGCGACCACCGCAATGTCGAGATCGGCTGTGATTAGCTCCTCCTGCGAAGCGGCGACTGCGGCCCCGCATTCGGCGGCCAATTCGGCCGCGGCTGGCGCGTACTCGTCGTAGATCAGGGTTACTGCGGACTCAGGATGGGCGTTAGCCGTGGCCGCTCGCCGCCGCCCCATGCGACCCGCTCCGACGATCCCGACCTTGTACACTCAGTCCTCCTGCCGCGGTACGCGCCGCACGGCAAAGGTCTCTGTGGCCACAATCGCCTCGACATCGAGGGTTTCCCACGGATCCCAAACTGCGGATAGCAGCCGCCCCGTCAGCCCGTCTGAGCGCGCCGAGGCCAGATAGACTGCCAGCGCGGCTGCTCGCTCGCCCGTAGCGTGGCCCTCGCGCAACAGGTGCTGATCTCGCTCCCGTTCCTCTGCGCTTACGGACGCGCCGGCCGCTAGTCGTTGGTCGAGCATCCGCGTGTTGACCGCTCCAGGGGCCATGGCGTTGACGTCAATGCCGTGTTCGGCCACTTCTCCGGCCAAGTTTTCGCTAAAGCGCACGACTGCGGCTTTGGAGGCACTATACGCACTAAAGAAGGGCCGCGGCCCCACCGCGCCGCCGCCCGAGAGGTTGATGATCTTGCCGTAGTGCTGGGCGATCATGGCCGGCAAGACCTTGCGGGTGCAGTAGAAACAGCCGCCGAGGTTGACCTGCACTACCTGCATCCAAGCCTCTGGATCGACCTCTTCCACCCTACCGATAGGCCCCTGAATTCCCGCGTTGTTGACCAGTACATCGACCCCACCCCAAGCTGCGAGTACGCGCTCAATGGCCGCATCTACTTCCTCGCGCCGCCCCACATCCGCCGGTAGTTTCAACGCTGTTTTTTGGCCTTGGTCTGCCAAAAGCGCGGCTGTCTCGTCTAGCTCTGATCCGGTGCGGGCTAAAATTGCCACGTGCGCCCCTTCCCGCGCCAAGGCCAAGGCAATGGCCCGGCCAATGCCGCGCCCACCGCCGGTTACTAGGCAACGCCTGCCTATTAGCTCCATATCGCGCTCCTTCGTCGCTTGAGCAAATATGCGGTGCGGGCTCGATCTTGCCAAAGGTCAACAGGCCCGTCGTTGACCTAGCGTACCATTTATCCTAAATTGGTGTGCATACATCACATTAGAGAGCCTATTCGATGTCCCTGCCCAGCACCGCATCCGATCTCAAAGCGCTCTGCCTCCACATCAACGCCCACTGTCCTGCCGGCGGCCTTTTTGAAGGCGACCGCACCCATTTACACCCGGACAGTAATCTGCCGTGGCGCATTGCCCCGGAGCCGTTCTGGCTTTCGCCGGCGCAACACCGCTACCTAGACCAACTCGGCGGCGTCCTCCATCAGTTTTACAGAGCCTCCAATCAGCTTTACCACCAGAGCGCCAAAGGCGTCGAGCCGCCTTGGATTCGCGAGTACTTGGATTTGGGCAAACCGAGTGCCGTGCGCGAAATGGGCCTCTGGAATCGCATCAAGTCCCAGTTGCCCTTGGTCATCCGTCCGGATCTCCTGCTTACCGAGGACGGCTTCAAGCTAGTCGAACTAGACGCCATCCCCGGCGGCATGGGCTTCACCGCCCAAGTATCGGAGGTTTATGCCGATCTTGGCCACGCCATCATCGGCGGTGCCCGCGGCCTGATCGACCCATTCTACGAAGCCATTGCCGCTGTTGCCAAGGTAGATGAGCCGCGTTTCGCCCTCTTTGTCTCGGACGAATCCGAAGCCTATCGCCGAGAAATGGAATGGCTGGTCGAGTGCTTGCAGGCGGCTGGCAAACCGGCCCGCAGTGCTCACCCGCGCGAGGCCCGCTTTGACGAAAATGGCCTCTTCCTCCAAGGTGCTGACGAGCCGGCCCCTTGGCGCATTGACGCGGCCTATCGCTTCTTTGAACTGTTCGATCTCAAAAACATCCCCAAGGCCGAGCTTTTTACCTATTTCACCAAGAAAAACGCCCTGTGCTTGACCCCGCCGCCGAAGGCGTACCTAGAAGAAAAACTCTGGCTGGCGTTCTACCACCACCCCGCGCTCAAATCCTATTGGCGCCGCGCCTTGGGCAAGGAGCCTTTTGCCGCCTTGGACAGTCTGATCCCGCGCTCGTGGATTGTCGATGCGCGGCCGCTGCCCCCCCACGCCATCATTCCCGGCCTCGACATTGGCGGCCAGCCCGTCAACGACTGGCAGCAGTTGAAGCACCTAACCAAAAAGCAGCGCGAACTGGTGCTCAAGCCCTCGGGTTTTTCCAACATAGCGTATGAGAGCAAGGGCGTGTCCATCGGCCACGATCTGTCCGAAGCCGAATGGGCCGAGCGCGTGCAAGAGGCCCTCGATCGTTTTGCGCATCAGCCCTATATCTTGCAGGAATTCCACAAGGCTGCCCGTCGCACTGTGCGCTACTACGACTTTGACCGCGACGAGGTCGTGCCCATGCGGGGCCGGGTGATGCTGCGTCCTTATTACTACATCGTCGGCGATGCGCCGCGTCTGTGCGGCATCCAAGCCCTAGTGTTCCCGGCCGACAAAAAGATCCTGCACGGCATGGTCGACGCTGCGATCATGCCCTGCGCTGTGTCCACGGAAAAATCCCCTTTCTGAGCGCCGTGCTTTCCCTCGACGAAAAACTAGCGCATCTCGAAGAAATTCTGCGCCCGATGGGACAGGTGCTGGTCGGCTATTCGGGCGGGGTCGATAGCGCCACGCTGGCAGTGGTAGCCCAGCGGGTGTTGGGCGAGGGGGCTATCTGCGTCACCGCGGACTCTGAGAGCTATGCCACCGGCGAGTTGGAGAAGGCTGCCGAGATCACCCGCGAGTTCGGCATCCGCCACGAGGTGGTCAAGACCCGCGAGTTGGACAACCCCGACTACGCCAAAAACGCGCCCAACCGCTGCTACTACTGCAAGCAAGAGCTGTTCACCCAGATGGAGCAGCTAGCGCGCAGGCTCAATATCGCTTACATCCTCTACGGCCAAAACGCCGACGACATCGGCGATTTCCGCCCCGGGGCTGCGGCCGCCCGCGAGCGCGGCGTACACGCGCCCTTAGCCGAAGCGGGCCTGACCAAGGACGATGTGCGTGCCCTAGCCAAACGCTGGGGACTGGTGGTATGGGACCGCCCGGCCATGGCTTGCCTCTCGTCGCGCTTCCCCTACGGCACACCCGTTACCGCCGAGGGCCTGCGCCAAATTGACCGCGCCGAGTCCTATCTACGCGAGGTCTGTGGCTTTGGTCAGGTTCGCGCCCGCCACCACGAGACGCTGTCGCGCATTGAGTTGCCCGCTGAGGACTTGACGCGCCTGCTGGGCGACTCGGATGCGCGTCGGTCTTTGCTGGATCACTTGCGGGAAATTGGCTATTTGCAAGCTGCCGTTGATCTGTGCGGCTTTCGCTCCGGCAGCATGAACGAGGCGCTGATCACCATCGCCGATTCCGGTGCCGACGAGCCGCTCTTTGCGCGGGTCAATCCGCTGCTCGCAGCGCATTCGCTGCTGCCGGCTGCATACGAGCAGCGCGACCAGATGCTCGTGCTGCGCTTGCCCGCAGCAGCCATCGCCCGCCTCGCTGAAATCCGGTTGCGCTCGGCTTTAGTGGCTGCGCTCGCAGAACTGGGCCTGCGCTATATTGCCCTCGAATTAGAGCCCTTGGACGCATGAAACGCGAAATCGCGCTGTTCGGAGCGCAGTGCCTCCGCCAGATGTGTGCTCCAGTTGCCGTGGCGGACGACGCCATCCGCGCCCTCGTCGCCGACCTCTTCGACTCCATGCGCGCCGCAGAGGGGGTCGGACTTGCCGCCCCGCAGATTGGCGTCCTCAAACGGGTCTGCGTCATCGATGTGACCGCCCATCAGCCCAACTACCAGCCGGTGGCCTTAATCAACCCCAAGATCACGGGCCACGAGGGCGAGCAAATCGGCGAGGAGGGTTGTCTGAGCTTTCCCGACCTGTACGGCGATGTCAAGCGCTACGCTTGGGTCGAAGTCGAGGCCATTGGCCTCAATGGCCAGCCGTTCAAGACCTCGGGCGAGGGCTTTTACGCCCGCGCCCTCCAGCACGAAATCGACCACCTCGACGGCAAGCTCTTCATCGACCACCTCAGTCCGCTCAAGCGCCAGCTCATGCGCGGGGCGCTCAAGCGGTTAAAAAAAGAGAGCGCTGCACAGGCCAAAGCATCGGTCGTCCATTGACATTATCTAGTCTGGCTCTTACCTTTCACTTCAAGCAATGGGGGCGTAGTTCAGTTGGTTAGAACGTCGGCCTGTCACGCCGAAGGTCGCGAGTTCGAGTCTCGTCGTCCCCGCCATTTTGTCAAGCTCCTCTAGCGCGCTTTGCGCGCTAGAGGAGCTTTTCTTTTTGTCAATTCCTACTCATTACATGCGAGAAAGGTACAAAATGCAAGAGCGCATCCGCGAAATTCTAAGTTGGTATGGCAGCGACAATCCCGGTACTTTGACCAACTTGGCGCACTTGCTCAACCACGGCGCACTCGGCGGCACCGGTAAGCTGGTCATTCTGCCCGTAGACCAGGGAGTCGAGCACGGCCCCGGGCGCAGCTTCGCTCCCAACCCGCCGGCCTACGATCCGCGCTATCACTTTGAGTTGGCCATTGACGCTGGCCTCACTGCATACGCCGCCCCACTCGGGTTCCTCGAAGCCGGCGCGCGCGACTACGCCGGCGATTTGCCGCTGATTCTCAAGCTCAACAACCGCGAAAACCTCCACTCCGACGCAGACCCCACCCAGTCGCTCACCGGCTCCATCGCTGCCGCTCTGCGCTTGGGTTGCGTTGGCATCGGCTACACGGTCTATCCGGGTTCGGCTCTGCGGCAGGAGATGTACGAGAAGCTGCAAGCCCTAGCCGAAGAGGCCAAGCGGCACGGTTTGGTGGTGGTGGTTTGGTCTTATCCGCGCGGCACGGACTTGAGCAAGGACGGAGAGACTGCGCTCGATGTCACCGCGTACGCCGCCCAGATCGCCGCCCAGCTAGGGGCCCATATCATCAAGGTCAAACCGCCTACGGCTCACATTGAGCAAGACGAGGCGCGCAAGGCGTATGCAGATGTGCCAGCTAACAACTTGGCCGAGTGCGTGAGCCACGTGGTGCAATCGGCGTTCAACAGGCGGCGCGTGGTGATCTTTTCTGGCGGCCCGGCCAAGGGCGAAGAAGAAATTATCGAAGAGATCACCGGCATCCGCGATGGCGGCGGCTTTGGCTCCATCATCGGTCGCAACGCCTTCCAGCGAGAGCGCGGGCAGGCCCTAGACCTATTGCAGCGCATTGTGGGGATCTACGCCGACAAGTGATAGCAAATGCACATCACCGACGCCCAACTCGCTACGTACAAAGAACAGGGCTTCCTGATCGTCGAGAACTTCCTTACCAAAGACGAGCAGCAGGCCGCGCTCGACGGCTTCTTCACTCATTTTGCGCCGTCCTACGACCAATACCTAGCCAACGACTGCCGCAACGACACCCCCCAGCAAAGAGTCTTCCCTTGGGACCACTCCGGCCTCAATCACGTCACCGTCCATCCCGATCTGATCGACGCGGCCGAGCGCGTCTTGGGCACACGCGAGATTCGGCTCTGCGAGGGGCACTTGGGCATGAAATACGCCGGCGAGGAATACGGCACCAATTTCCACATCGACTACGGCAACAACACGCTGGGGCCGATCATCGAGCCCGACGACTTTATGAACTTGGTCTGTTTCTACTGCTTCGACGACGTCGAGGAAGGTATGGCACCGATCCGCATGGTGCCCAAGGGCCACTCCGACGCGGAAGCCGTGCCGATGATCGTCCCCGGCGGCTCGGTGTGCCTCTACAGCGTCTTCACCCGCCACGCCGCCTCCGATTTCATTGCGCCAGCGGGCCACCGCCCGGTCATGTGGGTGGGCTTTACCCGCAAGGACCGCCCTTGGGACGGCGGTCGCACCTTCACGTATAAGAGTGGTGCCCAAGGTGCCGCCGTGAATCGCTTCATGGCTGAAGCCACGCCGCGCCAGCGCGAACTGCTGGGCTTCCCGCCGCCGGGCGACCCGCTGTGGACGGAAGAATTTATCGCGGGGATGGCGACGCGGTATCCGGGATTTGATCCTGCCCCCTATCGCACGGCGAAAAACGACGATGCGGGAACGCTTAACGCCCGCTACGTGAATCGCCGTGTCGTCCTCCCTACGGACTCAAAGTAGAAGACATAGAACAGGCGGTGGCGGAGACGTACCGACTGTTGCACGGATTGAACGACTTCCTCGCAAGCAGCGGCTTTTGTCCATTGGAGGAATTGCTGCTGGGCAACTCGTTATCTGGTATGCTCTCTGAGTTTCTCGTAAAAAATATCGCCCGCGCTGCTGAAACGCTGGCGGCGAATGCGAAGGTGGGAGGGCATCCCGACCTGCTGCCGAAAGGCCATTACGCATCGAATCTAGTGTTAAAAGGAGACGAGGGTATTGAAATTAAGTCGTCTATCCGGCGCGGTGGCTGGCAGGGGCATAACCCGGAGGACTGCTGGCTAATGGTATTTCGCTATGCGATTGGCACTCAGGAAGAAGGGGCTTCTACTCCGCTGACATTCCTCGAAATTCTCTGCGCCAAGCTCGACGAAGCGGATTGGTCATTCTCAGGCCGCACCGGTGATTCGCGCCGGACGCCCACGGCGTCCATAACGGCTGCTGGTGTCGAGAAGCTACGGAACAATTTCCTCTACCGGCTGCCCAACGTCGGCGTTGGTCGCCATCGAGCCATCCTCGCCGAGCCGTAAGCGTCTTTAGCCAAATAGGTTCGGCTGCCGCTCGGCTTTCGGAACCAGCTTGCTTTCTCCGTTGACCTCCAGCGCGGCCAATTGCGGAATTGCGGCTTTGGCGATCTCGAAAAACGCTGGGTCGCTTTCAATGCCAATACTCTCATAACCCACTGCACACGCGGCAGCGATGGTCGAACCTCCGCCCATGAAGGGGTCAAGAACTACTCCCTCACCCAACGGCAGCGCTGCGCGCACGATTTGGCGCATAAAGCTCTGCGGCTTAAGGGAAGGATGCGGCGCGATGTCGCGTTCCGCTGGCCGAGTGGGCGCACTGCGAATGACGTCGCCGAAAGGACGCTCGGCACTGATCCGCCTCAGTCCGCCCGTCTTCCACACGCGCAGGTTGTCCTGTACACGCCCCTCGCACGGCTTGCGAAATAGGCCCCAAGGCTCCCAACCGGAGCGAGGCATAACGGTGACGTCCGCAAATTCGTCGTGTGCATTCTTAGGACGATCGCCGCCCCGCAGCGTCTGCACTAGGCGGATGATTTCGCCGCGCTTCTCAAAGCCGCTTTCGACGAGGGCCGCATAGACCAAGTGCGACAGCAGGGGGTTGGCGGCGATGAAAACATGCCCCCCCGGCACAAGCACTTGCAATGCCCGTTCGCCCCATTGCCCAAAGAATGCGGCAAGCTGCTGCTTGTCGCCGTTACTGAGGACAGTGAATCGAGGCAGGGGCTGGCGGACGCAGCCGTCCAAAGCTGGGGGGATGCGCCAAACGCCACCCCGTCCGCGCCGGAGTTTGTCCTTTTCCTGAGTGGTGTACTCTTTCAGGCCGTAGGGCGGGTCGGTGACGATGGCGTGGACGCTGTTGGGGGGGCGGTGCTCCATCCATGCGAAGCAATCTTCTTGAATGAGTTGATATGAAGCTTCGTCGGTCTGGTAGAGCGCTTGGGACTCGGCGACAGTAGGAGGTGCATCTTGCGGATGGTCGGTACGCCCAAAGGTGCCGCGCAGGATCGCCGACGCTTCGGCAGGATGCTGCGATAGAATTTCTCGAAGGTCGGAGGGCAGGTAATCGGCCAAGATGAGGAGCGGATCCGGATCGATCTCACAGATTTGGGCTAGGCGTCGGACTGTCGCTTCGGCGGGTCGAGCCTTGCCACTTTCGAGGCGGGAGATGTACCCTTTCGAGACCCCAAGGCGGTTCGCCACATCGGCTTGGGTCAATCCGCTTTCGAGGCGAGTTTGCCGCAGGTGATCCCCAAACTGGACCATGCAGACGTTCTCCTCCATGAGGGTGGATGTAGCTACACTCCCTGCAGTTCTAACTCGTCTTTGTGGTGGCAGGCGGCCAGATGCGACTCGCCCTCCAGCGCGGGCATCTGCTGGCTGCACAGGTCGCTTTGGTAGCGGCAGCGCGGTGCGAACGCGCACCCTTGGCCGTCGGCCGATGTCGGCTCACCCACCTCGCTGGCGTCTTCGTCGGCCTCCATCCACGAGGCGTGGGGATCGGGCGCGGGCGCGGCCTCTAGCAGCATGGCCGTATAGGGGTGCTGCGGTTGGGTAAAGAGGGTTTCTGTTGCAGCCTGTTCGACGATTCGGCCTTGGTACATGACGGCCACTTCATCGCAGAGATAGCGCACCACGCTCAGGTCGTGGGCGATAAACAGCAAGGTGAGGTCGAGGTCGGTCTGCAATTGGCGGAGCAAGTTGAGAATTTGCGCTTGTACGCTGACGTCGAGCGCGGAGACTGGCTCGTCGGCGACGATGAGCGACGGGCTCAAGGCCAAGGCGCGGGCAATGCCGATGCGCTGCCGCTGGCCGCCCGAGAAGGCGTGCGGATAGCGGCGCGCATATCTGGGGTCGAGCCCTACGCGCTCCATCAGCTCGCCCACGCGCTCGTGACTGTCGCGCGCTGGCCAGCCATAAGACCGGAGCGGCTCGGCGATTAGGTCGCGCACGGGCATTCGCGGATTTAGGGACGAGTACGGGTCTTGGAAGATCATCTGCATCTGCCGGCGGGCTTGGACGACTTCGCGCCGGCCGAGCTGGGCCATATCGACGACCTGCCCGTCCTGTTGGCGAAAGAGGATCTCCCCGGCGGTCGGGTCTAGGGCGCGGAGAATCATCCGCCCGGTAGTGGTCTTGCCGCAGCCGCTCTCGCCGACCAGCCCCAAAATTTTGCCTTGGGCAAGCGCAAAGCTCACACCATCTACGGCCTTCACCCAACCCGTCTGTCGCTGTAAAAGCCCCCGGTGTACGGGAAAGTGCTTTTTTAACCCTCGCACTTGGAGGAGGACGTCTGTGGCCCCTGTGGACATTGGGCTAGTCCCCTCCTGCTTCGGTGTGGATGAAACAACGGGTGTGGTGATGTGGCCCCACTTCTGCCGACGCGGGCATTTGCTGCTCGCAAATGGGGCCGACCTTTGGCGTACAGCGGGTGTGGAAGGGGCACCCTTCGGGCAGGGCGTACGCGCTGGGGACGCTGCCCTCAATTGGATCGATGTGCCGGCGTTTGCCCGTCAAGCTGGGGATGGATTGCAACAGGGCCGCGGTATAGGGATGCGCCGGGCTGTCGAAAATTGCGGCCACCGGCCCCTCTTCGACGATTCGCCCCATATACATCACATAGACGTATTCGACCGTGTGCGCGATCACGCCTAGATCGTGGGTGATTAGCATGAGCGCCAGTCCCAACTCGCGCTGGAGTCGCTGGATCAGCTTGAGCACCCGCGCTTGCACGGTCACGTCGAGTGCCGTGGTTGGCTCGTCGGCGATCAAGAGCCGCGGATTGCTCGCTAGGGCCATGGCAATCATCGCCCGCTGGCGCATGCCGCCCGAAAGCTGGAAGGGGTAGTCGTCGGCGCGGTCCTGCGGATCGGGGATGCCGACTAAGTGCAGCAGCTCGGCGACCCGCTGTCGCGTTGCTTCTGAGGATAGCGAGTCGTGGAGCTGGATCATCTCGGCGATTTGGTTGCCGATGGTATGCACCGGCGAGAACGCGGTCATTGGCTCTTGGAAGATCATGGAGATGTCGCCGCCCCGGATCTGATGCATCTCGTCGCTGTGTGCGTCGAGCGCGGCGAGGTCGATCTCTTGCTCGTCCAGCTTGCGGCGGTAGCGGATGTGGCCGCTGGTAATCTCGGCTGCCGGCGGCAAAATCTGCAGCAAGGCGTTGGAGGTCATGGTCTTGCCGCAGCCGCTTTCGCCGACGATGCCCACGGCTTGGCCGGTGTTGATGCGGAAGCTGACGCCGTTGAGCGGCCGCACCACGCCCTCGTCGCGGGTGATGCGCACGCTTAGGTCGTGGACGTCGAGGAGGGGAGGGTTCATAAGTAGCTAAGCGGTTTCAAATTGCAAGGCGGAGAGATTTAGATCGGATGAGCGTTTCGACAGATATAGCATTTCCACGCCCACTACTTCGTTCGATTCGTTGTAGTCGAGCACCACTCCCGGCGAGACCTCTTCGGACTCGACGATGGTAGAATCATCGAGGCGCAGATAGAGCGCATCGGCTTTTTTATCGACATGCAGTTTCATAATTTTCCTTTCATGTTTCGGTCAAAAAATACGCTTACTACTCGCCAAGATGCAACGCGAGTGTTGACAGCGACGCGCAATATTCGGTTGCCCCGTTCTGGGATAGCACAAAAAAAACGCTCTACTTCGGGGTCGTTTGGATCGGGCATACGCAACGCTGGTTCGGCTACTGCTAGTTTGACCCACTCCATAGGGATCATTCGCTCGGCCATCGCATGAACTGCGTGTTTGGTACATTCCAGTTCTACCCATTCGGCAGGCATGGCACTCACTTATCCATAACCAAAAGTGCAAAATCTTCCACTTGGACCGGCACAATGCCTAGAGCCACCAGATGCTCGTTATATGGGGATTCTATGGCAAACACTGGTTTTCCTTGAGTGAGCACTTTCTTGCACAATGCCTCAGTTTTGCCGCCCTTTTCGGCATGGGCAATAAGAATGCGGTCGGCGAGCGCGGCGATGTGGGCATTGCGCTGGGCGGCAATTGCTGTGGTGGGGCGGCGAATGCGGTCGGCGAAAAAGGACAAGATCAGCAAACGATCTTCGGCCAACGGCTCCTTCCAGCTTTTCGGAATCCGCATTTGGCTAAGCCCGCGCGCCGGACAAACTACGATCGACGCCGAGCCGCGCAACAGCAAGTCTAGGCACTCCTTTTCCATAGGCGACTGAAAACCGCCGACAATCGCCGCGTCGGTGTCTCGTAGTATTCGTGCCAGATCGTAGGTCTTGAGGATTGCGTCGCCCGGGCAACGCACAGAGCAGAAGAAGCCAATTAGGATGCTGTCGAGTATGCCGAGGTTGCCCTTAAACGTGAACTCAGGCGAGCTTCCAGCCAAATCTAGCCACGCTTTAGTTTGGCTTCTCATGCAGTGTCCTTCCTGAACGTTCTATATCGCTGTCTTCTCTATCCATGCCTGTAGCAAGGGATCCAAAAAGTACGATTCTATAGGGATCAACGGTTAGAAGACGTGAGACAATATCTTCTAGGTTTTGCTTAGTCTTGTCTTTCATCTATGGGTTACATCTCCAAGAGTGTCATTCGTTTCTTGATGGTGCATATCCCAATGTATAGGAGGGTGTATCATAGCAGTTTAAATACCTTCCTTGTAGAGCCATTATTGGTTTTTATCTCCAAAAAAATTGCGACGATCATGAATAATTTCTTCCATGTCGTTCAGGTCAGTATCGGAGATGCCCTCATAGACCTTTGCTGCTAGCTTGAAAAGGTCGTTAGTATTTGCTTCGTAAGAGGTTTTTCGTCCCATGCGACACTTGACGGCGTAATCTATGCAGTCTGAACTATTCGTCGGTAGAGTTGTAGAATTGGTATTCATCAGTTGTCCTCTTCGTTCAAACTGAAATCTGTCCGTACAGCTTGAGCATAGTAGAGTTCAATATCCTCCCATACGTCGCAGAGTCCAATTGATTCGCAAAAAATTTTATCGCTTATATCCGTAATAAGACGACACTTAGCTACATTGTAGTTACCAACTTTTTTACCTGCGTTTAACTTAAATTGAGTATTCTCTTTCATGGCGAATTTCAAACGTGGAAAAATTCTGAGAAGATCAGCGGTTTGTTGTTCTGATAGACATTCAAAATTAGTTGGAAAGTCGGTAAAGTTCCATTGAGTCACGTGGAAATCGTCGCCAATCATGAGCCAAAAAGTCAGCATGAGCTTTCCATTTGCTAATAACATAGCAAGCTGGTACGTTATAGAGTCTTTGAAGTATAGATGGCCAAACTGTGTATGTGGAATAGTTTGCCCTTTCTCATTATAACATGCTGGCATCTCACTACAGAAGTTCAGCCAGTTGTAGGACGTTTTCTTAAAATGTAATACATGTCGAGTCGGGCGACGTGCGAGTATCCCTTCAACTTTTCGATTCTCGAAGGAAAGAAGTCTCTCAAAAGAATTTGCGAGTGATCGGCTATTCGGCTTTGGTATTCTATTTTTCCAAAGAATGGGGTTAAATGATACGTATTCCAGTATTTCTAGTAATGTCGGACGTGCATCAGCAGACCAGCGGTGCAGTCGGGTAGTTTGGGTGCTTTTTAGCCCTTTCGACTTAAGTGCAAGGTGAATGATATTCCTGACTCGAACATCAAAGCTGAACAAGGCTGACGGGATACGGCCAAACGACGAGAACCAATTTTGGCTGTATCCAGAGAATAAAAGGCGGCGACACGAATCAAAAGCGGAACTGAACCCGAGGCTTAGAGGCACAATCACGCCGCATCTACCATTCATACGAAGCAAGACCTGACTGCGTTCTAATACCCATGCGTAAATGTCAGGACATCTATTACAGCTCAAGTGCCTTACATCATAGAATTTTCGTATTTTTATAGTTGAAACATACGGCGGATTCCCGACAATCACGTCAAACCCGCCGCTTCTCATAATCCCATAAAACTCGACGAACCAGTGAAATGGCTGGTGGCTTTCACGCCATTTCCGGTACGCTCGTTCATCCTCACTCTCGACGCCATAATCACCAGCCAAATACTGATCCAATTCGGCGCGCAAATCATTGAGTCGCTTTCGCAATTCCGTCTTGGCACTGGCGAACGCACCCGCATCCATCTCGTGCTCGGTCTGCATCTTGCGAAACTGACGAAAGGCCCGGTCGGCGACCTCGGCGTCCTCTTCAATCCGCTTCAGCTTAGCTTCGTCTTCGGCATAGATCATTCTTCGCTGGCCATCCGGGGTGGAGACAAACGCCTCCTGTATTTCCGCGAGCGTCGTAAACCCCACGAGCGTATTACCGGCGCGGACATTGAAGTCAACGTCGGGCAACGGCTCGATCTGCTCGTAACGCTCCAACTGCGCGACCAACTTCAGGAAGAGTCGTAGTTTGCAGATTTCCACCGCTTCTTCCATGATGTCCACGCCATAGAGGTTGTTGACGATGATGGACTTGAGCGTGAAGTACCGCTCACTGGCGTGGCTGGCGACCTTACCCAGCACCTCGCGGAAGTTCTTCAGTTTCTCTGGACGATGCTTACGTCGCGAACTTTCCAGATCGTCTAGAAACCCCTGCATGGCCTCTAAGCAGGCCGTGTATATCGGCTCCAAGATGTTGAGCGCGGCAAACAAGAAGGCACCCGAACCGCAGGTGGGATCGAGAATGGAGACCTGAGTAATCGCCTGCCAGAAGGCGCGAATGAGTTCGGAACCCTCGCTACCAGCAATCACGTCTTTGGCGAATTTCTCAATGTCCAGATTGTACGTGATCAGCTCGTTAATCGACGCGACCTCGCCGGCAGCGAGCTTGGCCCGGACCTCTTCGTAGCGTTGGCGACGGGCGATATGCTCGCGCCAAGTCTCGGTCGGCAGGGCATAGGCCGGCGGGGCCGCCTTGTTCCAGTCGCCGCGCTTGGACACGTCTTGCAGGCCAACCGCTATCTCAGGCGGCAGCTCGCGCTTTGCCGTGAGAGTTTCCCCTTTATGGATGTCGTAGGTAATGCCGTGCCGAACAGCCTCGTAGAAATACCGATCTGGATCGTCGGCTAATAGCTCCCACACCCCGCCGTCGGGCTTGAAGGCGATGGCGCACTCCTTCTTTGCTTGGTCAAACAGAAAGGGAATAATGGTGTTGCGGCTGATGTAGCCAGTAATGTCCTCCTTGGTATAGTAGGCCCCCATCTGCTTCTGGTTGATGTACTTCTCGAAGATATAGCCGAGGACGTCGGGGTTGATCTCGTTGTCATTGCGAAGCGGCCGGTCGTCGAGATGCCACTGGTAGGCGTCGAAAAAGTCGAATATCTGCTGAAATGCCTCGTCCGGGATGTGGAGATCTTCGTTGTCCCGCTCTAGATCGTGGACTTCAAACAAGCCTCCGTTGAGATACGGAACCTTGCCGATCAACGCCGCCAGTTCAGGGTCGCGGTCGGCCTCTGGTTGCCCCAGCCCTTCGTGAAACAGCCGCAGAAGAAACAGGCGGTAGAAGCCGAGAAAGTTTCCGTTGCCCCGCTGCTCGCGTACTTTCCGCAAGCGATTTTGCAGATAATTCGTATCGCCGTCGAGAAAGCCGCGCTTCTGAATGAAGTAGATGAACATCATCCGGTTGAGCATCAGCGAGGCGTACCATTCGCGGTCGGCTACGTTCTCAATGCCTTCGATGAAAGCGAGAAAGGCTAGATGTTCTCTCTTGAAGCGGTCGTAGAATTCCTTTGTGACCTTCTCGACATCAAAGGCTGCACGCACCCGCCCCGATACATCGACAATGGTCAGGTCGGCTTCCTCGTCTAGCGCGAAGACGATCTGCTCCAACTTCTGAATCAATGCTTCGCCCGCTTGTCCTCTTCGGTAGATATGCGAGCGCGAGCGGTCGGGCTGGCCGGGTTCGCGCTTCACCCATTGCCAATAGTACGTGCTCTTGTCCGCTGAGGCGTAAACGATGATGTGTTCGCGGACGGTCTTGGCAACATCCCTCTCGATCTTCTGGCGAGTGGGATAGTTCGGGAAGGCGTCGTCATTTGCTACATACTGATAAACAACCATGCCGCGCTTGTGGGCGACGGCTTGGAGATCGTATGTCGCGTTGTCGAGGGGAACTTCTATGTTTGTGCCGCCCCGATCCCAGCCAAGCTCCTCAATGAACAGGGATTCGAGGTCGAAGTCCGCTAGATATTCTCTGATTTTCGTGCGATTGAGGTGTGTTGGCATTGGGAATATCCCGGATTAGCTGTTCGTTATTAGCATCTTAAAGGCGGGTAATGTATCGCATTTGCAATAATATATAGTATAACGAGATTCAGTCCCCGCCCTGTTTAATTAGACCCAACGAACAGACAATGCTCGGTTCTTGGCGTTCATCTTCTTCGTGGACGACGCAGAGCCGATCTTCCTCCCGGAGCGTGACGACCAACTCGGCAAGTGCCTCAGCGGAAATCCCGCTGTGCAACTGCCGGTTCAGGGTATCCAGCGCAGCTTGGCGCAAGGGATAGCGATAGATGTCGTCAATGGCCCGGCGCAAAGGCTCAGTATCGAACAGGGTCCCCTCGATCCGTTCGGCGTGATTCTTGAGCCGCTCGTAGGTGCGAAACCGCGCACCAGACGGCCTCCCAAGCTGGCCGCCGACCTGTTTTTCCTCACGGGCAATGTACTCTACGGCCTTGCTCACTAGATCGTGATGGGTGCCATGACGCGGTACGGCTGGCGCGTTGGGCGAGCATTCGGCAGTCCGCAGGATCTCAAATTGACTCTCGGTAACGCTGTTGCCATCGCGGTCGATCCAAACCAAGGCATCGTTTCCTTGTGCGGTACGCATATAAACGAGTGCCCCTTCCGGTTGCGCTGGTCGTTCACAGTAGGCTTTCGCGGAATATACCACAGACGGCAAGTCCTCAATTTTCTTTCTGAGCGGTGGGTCGGCCTCGGTTGCGTTTTTCCAGATTTGGTAGGCGTAGGATGAGAGATCAACTTCGGTATCGTCGTCGCCATCGAGAATGCCGGCCTTCTCGTTGTAGAGATCGAGCACGGCCTGTTGGTCCTCATTCTCAAAGAATGCCTCGTCGGTCCCTACCACTTCGGCGTTTTGGTCGAGGCGTGCTCGGACGCGCTCCCGCAGCCGAATAAGGCGTTCGATTCCATCGGCTGGGAGAAAGGAATAGCACAGGATGTCATGCGCCTGCTGGCCGATGCGGTCAACGCGACCGGCCCGTTGAATCAAGCGGGTAATGGCCCACGGCAGGTCGTAATTCACTACGACGGCGCAGTCTTGCAGGTTCTGCCCTTCGCTGAGCACGTCGGTCGCAATCAGGATCCGCAGTTCTTGGCCTAGGTTGTCTTTTTCATTGCTCCTCGGGCTAAAGTGCCAAGCAAGTTGCGTCACGTCCGGCGTGTCTCCAGTCGCGGCGGCCATGTTCGACACTCCGCGCGCCCGCAACTCTTTTTCTAGATAATGCACCGTGTCGGCAAATTGGGTAAAGACCAGAACTTTGCGGTCCGCATGGTTGCTCCTCAGCAGTTCTTCCAGTGCATTCAGCTTGGCGTCTTTGGCCGCTTGCCACTCGCCGAATTGGGCTAGGAGGTTGAGAAGTGCTTTGGCGTCCGCCTTTAAGGCACTGCCGAGATCCGCGACGAAGTGGCGTGGCGACAGCCAGCGGAAGCGCCTCTTGTAGCGATTAGCATAGAGCGCATAGACCTCGGCGGCTCGCTGGCGGAAATCGGCCTCCGTTCTCAGTGAGGTCGCTCCGTTGGACCCTTCGCCATCGTCTTCATCTCCCGTATCGAAAAAGTCCCCGACCCCCTCATCAGCATCGCGGTCGAAGGATTGCGTATCCAAGAGCCCGGCATCGGTCGTTCCGATGGGAAGCGGCAGATCATTATCAATGGCGTGGAGAAAAATGAAGTTTCTGAGCACGTGTCGTTCAACCGACAGCAAAAAGGCATGGCCGCTGCTCTCCAGACGCTTAAACAGGTTGGTGCGACAAAAGCCCATCAGGCGCTTACCGGCCCGCGACAAGTCGTCTAGAATTTTTGTTTCCGTATCGGTAGGGGGCGTGGGCGATGATGACTTGACATAATTGCCCAGCCCGTAGCGCGGGAGTTCCAAGCCATTTATGGCTTCAACGACGTGGTCTGCAAATAGCCGGGCGTATTGTTCGTCTATATCAAACCTAAGCGTCTTGGGGACTCGGGCTGGGAAGTAGGAGCGCGTACCGTTTTCAAAGGTCAAAAATTTTCGCCCATTGGCTTGGTCGGTGGCAGCATAGTTGCGTTGGATGAAGCTGCGAGTTCGACGCACGAGATACAGGCGCATCAGCTCCCGCCAGTCGTCGGCATATTCAGATTTTTCAAATGCCGCTAGCGATCGAACCGGAGCTTGGTGCCGGCGCACGAATTCGGTTTCACCTATCTCTTTAAGCAAGCGTTCCGGGCGAATGCCGAGATCGGCATCATCGGCTACAAAGAGGCGAAGTTGGCTAGATAAATCTAGGTAGGTCTTGTTGTATGGGGTCGCCGACAGCAGGATGCATTTGCTGTCGTTTTCCGTGATGTATTCTTGGATGGCACGGTATCTCTTACCCTCGCGATTTCTCAGATTGTGGCTCTCGTCGATGAGTACCAGTCGGTACCGGCGCATGTTGGGCAATTGGTCGATCACGCGGCTGATCGACAGGACGCGGGCGCGCAGGCGGTACTGCTGGCGATAATCCTCCCACATTGGGACGAGATTCTTCGGGCAGATGATTAAGGTCTCAAGGCCGAGATCATCTTCAAATATCCGCGCCAAAGCGGTTGCCATGAGCGTTTTGCCCAGCCCGACCACATCGCCGATGATGACGCCGCCGCGTTTGTTCAGGAGATGGGCTGCAATTTTTACCGCAGCTATCTGGAAGTCGAGCAGTTTGTTGCCGAAGTCTGCGGGGATCCGAAACTCGTTCAGGCCGGCTCGTGCTTCCTGTGATAGGTGGTAGGCCATCTTAACGTAGATATGGTACGGCGGAATTGGTTTTTCTCGCGCCCAACTCTCATTAATAATTTCGAGCAGTTCCTGCGATATATCGATGCACCAACGGTCATTCCACCGCTCTGCAAACCATTGGGCCAGTTTCTGACAGGCGTCGAGTTCCAGCACATCTACGTTGAGTTCACCCTGACCAGATAACCCCGCTTGAGTGAGATTGCTGCTGCCCAAATAGCCGACGATTGGATTGATCGGATCTGGGCGGAATAACAGATAGAGCTTGGCGTGAAGCGGGTGCCGGAGAAACAGCTTGACCACCACCTTCTTTGCGTCGAGTTGTCGCGCTAGTCGGCGAAGGCCCGCCTCGTCCGCGTTGCTGGGGGTGCCGATCGTCAATTGCTCGCGAAACTCTTCTGCCAGCCTGCGTTTCAGCCGCAACGCGGTCTGGTTGTCTAGCTGTTCTTCACTGGCCGAAAAACTTCGCGCAATGCGAAGCTCTTCATGGGGCAGCCGCTGCATGCCGACCAGCAGACGGCAGCAATGACCGTCGCCACCAGCCCACTGTTCGACGTATTTGTCGATGGCTTGCCAGCCGTAGAGGTTGAAGTAGCCCACGCAGAAGTCGGCCCGGTCGGCGACCTTCATGGTTTCCGCCAGGGCTGGCTGGAGCTTTTGTTTAATGTTGTCGAAAATGCGCGGCACTGTAATCGCTCACAGGATCCGGTTTAGGCTAGACTGCGGGCAGCCTAAAGCGCGGCGAGGCCGATCCCGCGCTCGTCCAGCTTGCGTCGGTAGTGCCGGCTTCAAGCGGCTTTCGGGTCCGTTACCCGGCCATTGGTAACCTGCCAGACCCCCATGATGCGAGCGGGTTCTTGTGCATCGGGGGTCACCCAAGAACCCGCGACTACCGGAAGGGTGGTTTTGCCGATTCTCGCCAGCATGGCGGCGCGCTCCGAGGCTCGTTGGACATCGGAAATACCGACCCCCCAAGACACTTCCACCACCAGATAAACCTCTGCGCCATCTTCCCGCCGCCGGCCGCGCACGATTGCATCTGTTTGCAAAAGGTCATCCGCTTCTTGCTCCGAGATTTGTTCCTGATCCAGCGCACCTTCGACCAAGGAGACCCATTCGTCCGATGACAGTACATGGGCATGACGAATCAGAGGAGCGAAGTAGGCCGGTCCTCGTTCCCGGTATCTCCGCTCGAGTTGGTCGCCTTTGAGCCAATCGACGTCACTGGAGACCTTCGTCAGGGCCTCGGTTAGCTGATCCATGCGCTCGGTTAGCTGATCCATGCGCTCGGTTAGCTTAGCTGATTCACGCGCTCGGTTAGCTGATCCATGCGCTCGGTTAGCTGATCCACGCGCTCGGTTAGCTGATCCATGCGCTCGGTTAGCTGATCCATGCGGGCCTCGGTCCGATGCTGCGCTTCAACCAGTTCACGGACTGCACTGGGAAGCGACAACACTTCGTCCGTCAAGACCAAGCGTCGCATCTCCTCTCGCCAATCAGGATGCTCGTCTAAGAGTTGGACCAAATCTCGAAAATCGCTTACAGTAAACATGGCATACCTAACTGAATTGGGTTCAAACGTAGGGACATACCAAGTGAAATTCTACCATCAGAATATAAAGAAACCCCGGCGTTTTTTCATACGCCGCCGCTCCCGTTAAACAGTACTTTGTGCGGCCCAAAAGCGTGTCACCGGCTCGCATACGGATCGGCCGCGTCGCGCATCCCATCGCCGACCACGTTGAAGGCCAAGACCGCGATGACCACGAAAAGCCCGGGCAGCAAGAGCCACGGTGCCATGGCCACGGCCTGAAAATTCTGCGCCTTTTGCAGCAGCACCCCCCAGCTAACCACGGGTGCCCGCAGCCCGATCCCCAAAAAACTCAGCGCGGTCTCGCCGAGGATCATGCCCGGCACCGCTAGGGTAGCCGACGTGATCACGTGGCTGAGGAACGACGGCAGCAGGTGTTTGAAAATGATTTTCAACTCGCTGGTGCCCGACAGGCGAGCGGCGACCACGAAATCCTCGTCGCGCAGCGACAGAAAGCGGCCGCGCACCACCCGCGCCAACCCAGTCCAGCCCATCAGCGAGAGGATGATGGTGACGCCGAAGTAAATATGCAGCGGCGGCCAGTGCGCTGGCAGCGCCGCGCTCAACGCCATCCACAGCGGTAACTGCGGCACGGCCATCAGGACCTCGATCATCCGCTGCACCACCACATCGACCCAACCGCTGTAATAACCAGCCAATCCCCCCAGCAGAATGCCGATGAGGAAGGTCAGGGCCACGCCGATTAGCCCAATGGTGAGCGAGATGCGCGCCCCATGTATAATTCGGCTGAACAGATCGCGGCCCAGATCGTCGGTGCCAAAGAGGAACAACGGCCCGCTGCCCGCGCTGAACAAGTGCAAGTCCGCGTTGAAAAGCCCCCAAAACTCGTAGGCCGGGCCGCGTGCGAAAAAGCGGATCGGATACACGGTCTTGGTATCGACGAGATATTCGCGCTGCCACGGGCCAGCGGCCGTGTCTTGCCGCACGCCGTGGACAAAGGGACGCCAGTGAAAGCGCCCCTCGCCGTCGAAAAAGCGGATCTCCTGCGGCGGACAGAGGACGTATTGAGCGTGGCGCTGGTCGGGCTGGTAGGGCGAGACAAATTCGCACAGGGCCGCGAGGCCGTAGAGCGCAATCAGCACTGCGCTGCCGGCTAAGGCCAACCGATGGCGGCGGAAGCGCATCCACATCAGCCGCCACTGCGAGGCGTCGGCTAGTTGGGTTGTGGGGCGATCTTCACTCATAGCGGATGCGCGGGTCGGCAATGGCCAAGAGAATGTCCGACAGCAGGGTGCCGATCACCGTCAGGACGCTGAGCATGAGCAGGAAACTGCCCGCCAAGTACATGTCTTGATTGCGGAGGGAGTCGAGCAGCAGGGGGCCGGTCGTCGGCAAGCTCAACACCACGCTGGTGATGGCCGAGCCGGAGATCAGGTGCGGCAGCATCCAGCCGACCGTGCTGATAAAGGGATTGATGGCAATGCGCAACGGGTACTTAATCACCAAGCGGACCGGACCAAGGCCCTTGGCCAGCGCCGTGGTTACGTAGGGCTTGCCCAGCTCGTCGAGGAGATTGGCGCGCATAATCCTCATTAGCCCGGCCATGCCGGCCGTGCCGACGACCACGGCCGGGATCCACAGATGCCCAAGTAAATCGCCGAGCTTGGCCAAGCTCCACGGCGCACTCGCGTACTCGGGGGAAAACAACCCGCCTACGGCGATCCCAAACCACTCGTAGCCGAGGTACATCAAAACCAGCGCGAGCAGGAAGTTGGGCGTCGCCAAGCCGACGAAGGCCGCGAGGGTTGCCGTGTAGTCGAGCACCGAGTACTGGCGCAGGGCCGAGTAGATGCCCACCGGGAAGGCCACCAGCCAAGTCAACAAGGTCGCGGTCGAGGTGATCAGCAAGGTGTAGCCAAGCCGCTCCCAGATCAGGTTGTTGACCGACTGGCCGTACATCACTGAATAGCCCATGTCGCCTTGGAGGAAGCCACCCATCCACTTGAAGTATTGGATAAACATCGGGTCGTCGAGGTGGTAGCGGGCGCGCAGAGCGGCGATCTGTTCCTCGGAGATGTCTTGGCCCTCGGCCTGTAGCTCTTGCAGGCGCGACGTGATGATGTCCCCGGGCGGCAACTGGATGACGACGAAGACCAGCACCGAAACGGCTAGCAGGGTGGGGATCATAATCAGGACGCGGCGGATGATGTAGTTGATCATGGCTCAGTCTTTTTGCAAATACCAAGTCTCTGGATAGTAGGGCCAAGACCAGCGCGAATCCCACCCCCAATAGCCCTGACGAGGGACATTGCGCAGCCGGTTGTTAACGATGACGGGATGTGGCCCTAGGCCGATGACGCCGAGCGCCCACAGGTTTTCGGCTTGGCTGTGGAGAATTTTCTTGCCCATGGCGATGCGCTCTTGCAGGTCTGATGTGCGGCGGAGCACCTCCCACCAAGCGATTAGGTCCCGGACCTTGTCGGGCGGCATCCAGCCGCGCGCTCCGTCTGACCGATACCACCGCGACCACTCCGGCCACTGGGTCACCTCCTGCCCCACGTGCATGGGCACATACCAAAAAGGCTCGATGGGAAAGAGGATATCGGCGTTGCGATCGGCGTGCCAGATGCTCATGTCCATGACCCCGCCGCGAGTGCGAATGCCTTGCAGCGCGCCGCTTATTTGCTTGCGGTTGATGTGCAGCCCCACTTCGCGCCAGTGGGCGGTTGCCAAGTCCACAGTGACTTGCTTTGGCGTCTCCCCGATCGTGTACTCCAGAGTGATTTCGAGGGGGCGGCCATCGGGATGCTCGCGCCGGCCGTCGCCGTTGCGGTCAACCAGCCCCATCTCGTCGAGCAAGGCGCGCGCGCGTTGCGGATCGTGCTCGGCCCAAGCCGCGGCAAAGGAAGGCTCAAAGTAGCGGCTCGAAGATACGACCGTCAACTGGCGTGGGACCCCCTGCCCGTAATAGGCGATGTCGTTGATCTCTGCGCGGTTGATGGCCAGCGAGAGGGCGCGGCGAAAGCGCACGTCCTGAAAAATCTGCCTGAGCCGCTCGTCCGGGTGAGTCATATTGAGCATGAAGGTGACGTCCGAGCCGTATGGACGAGGCCAGAGGTACGTCTCGTAGTCGTTGTCTTGCTCAAAGCGCTTAAACAGTGGGATGTCAGCGGTCTTAAACTGCCGCCCGGCAAAATCGACCTGCCCGGTGGCGGCCTTAGCTGCCATGATCTCGGGGCTGTCAACCCGCTGGACTTCGAGGTAATCTATATAGGGCAGTTGATTGCCAGCAGGGTCTACCTTGGGGTAATAGGGGTTGCGGCGATAGCGGACGCGCGTCGAAGTCTTGCTGACCACCACGTAAGCGGTCTGTACCGGCTTGTGAAAGACCATTAGGTCGCGCGTGCTGACAACGGCTTGAAAATAGGTGCGCCAGTCTTGCAGGCCGAGCTCGGCTGCTTCGCGCTCTAGCTGCTCCGCGTCGGTAAAATCGGGATGATAGCGGCGCATAAAGTGCGCTGGTGCCGACAGATGCGAGCTGTTGTGGGCGAGGTGCTTGACAAAGAGCGGCATCGGCTGGGGAAAGTGATAGCTAAAAAGGTGGGGGCCGTGCTTTTCTATGTGGGCCCCCTTAAAGCGGGGCGACACCACGGGGGTGAGGCTTTTGTTCATCTGGACGCGATCGAACCAAAAGACAAAGTCGTCGGCCGTCACTTGGTGGCCGTCGGACCACTTGTGCCCGGGTCGGAGGGCCACCGTCAGGGTCTGCGCGTCGTTGTGGTACTCGACCCGCTCGGCAAAGTTGGGCAGGGTTAGCTGGAGTTGCGGGCCCGGGCGCAGGGTTCCTTCGGGCACGTTGAGGAGCTGTTCGCCGGCGAGGAACAGCCGTGCGGTGCCCCCATAGGTCCCAATCCCGTCGATTGGCTCGACGACAATCGGGTCGTCGGGGAGCCGCTCCTCCACCGGTGGCAACTCGCCGGTGGCCACGAGTTCGTCGAGCATGGGCGACTGATGGAAGGTCGTCAAGCCGACTTCCGAGGCCGTGCGCGGGGGGTGGAACCAGCTTTCGGGCCACGCGGTGCGCGGGATATCGCCCTCGGCCGCTGGGGGTGCCGCTTGACTTTCTCGGCCGCATCCCACTAGGGCCACGAGCACTAGCAGGCATCCGGCCTGAACTCCATTCATCAAAATTATACCACGTAGAAACAGGTGCGCCGCTTGGGGCGGCTAATAATCAAAAAGTAAGAAAGTCTAAAGCGATTCCGACCATTGCGCCAGAGAGCGCGGCGACCTACTTTTCTTAGGCATCAACACGCGAGGAGATGGCGATATGAAAATGCTAATGTGCGTAGTGAGGCCCAACGCGCTAGACGCTATCAAGGAGGCGTTGAGCGGCTTGGGTGTCCAAGGCATAACGGTTAGCGAAGTCAAGGGTTTTGGCCGCCAAAAAGGTCATAAGGAGATATATCGCGGTGCCGAGTATGTCGTCGATTTTACTCCCAAACTCAAGGTCGAGGTGGTGGTGCGGGACGATCTTGCCGAGCAGTGCTTGGGTGCAGTGCGCGAGGCGGCGCGGACGGGCCGTATTGGCGACGGCAAAATTTTCATGCTGTCGGTGGATGAGGTAGTGCGAATCCGCACCGGCGAAACCGGCGACGCGGCTATTTAGAGCCGGCCACAGAAGCTCTTCCAAAGCGGCTGCATCCATAAAGGGTGTGGCCGCTTTTTTTAATACATGCACAGGGGCAGATCGCGGAACGGCTGAGCGTATTGCACGATACTCAAGAGATCGTCGCCAAAATCGCGGAGAGCACCAAAGCACCAGACTAGCCTAAGTTCGAGAAGAGGGGTCGGGATTGCTCCCGGCCCCTTTTTGCGCTATCATCAAAATTTCTCCCAACAACGAAAGCCAACACACATGACCACCGCGATTTTTGCCGGGCGCACCGCCTTGGTAACGGGCGGCAGTCGCGGCATCGGCCGCGCCATCGTCCAGATGCTGGCTGAACACGGAGCCAAGGTCGCCATCAACTACCAACACAACGCCGAGGCCGCGCAGGAGAGCTTGGCGGAGGTCGAGGCGTGCGGCACCGAGGGCATGGCCGTCCAAGCCGACGTGTCGCAGCCGGTAGAAGTCGAGCGGATGGTCGCTCAAGTGCGCGTGGCATTCGGGCCGGTCGAATTGCTGGTCAACAACGCCGGGATCGCCTATACCCAAGAACACGGCGAGTTCGGCTTTGCCGAGTGGGAAAGGATGTTTGCGGTCAATGTCCACGGGCCGTTTTTGACTACTTGGGCCGTCAAGGACGAGATGATCGCGCGCCGCTTTGGGCGGATCGTCAATATCTCCTCGCTGGCCGCTTGGCTGCTCAAGCCGAACATGATCCACTACGCCACCACGAAGGCAGCCGTTATCGCCTTCACCCGGCAATGCGCTCAAGCATTTGCCGAGCACAACGTGCGGATCAACTGCCTAGCGCCGGGGCTGACGGATACCGAGCTGGCGCGCTCGGCCAACCCCGGCCAAGTCGCCGAGCTCATCGCCAGCACTCCGCTGGGACGGATGGCCGATCCGGCCGAGATGGCGTCGGTGGTGCGCTTTTTGTTGTCCGAAGAGTCCAGTTTTGTCACCGGACAGACAATTACCGCCTGCGGCGGCCGGTCGTAGATAGAAAGGCTATGGCGATGCACAGCGAAATATACGCGGCCTACAAAGCGGCGCGCCCTCGGTCTCAGGAGTACTTTGACCGCGCCTGCAAGGTGCTCGGCGGCAAGGTGGGACACGACCTGCGCTATGCAACGCCAGTGCCGCTCTACATCGAGCGGGGGGCTGGCGGCCGCAAGTGGGATGTCGATGGCAACGAGTACATCGACTTCCTGCTCGGCAATGGTGCTCTGCTTTTGGGGCACGCGCCCGCCGAAGTCGTAGCAGCCATCGCCGAGGCGGTGGGGTGCGGGACGCACTTTGGCAACGACCATCCACTGCACATCGAGTGGGCCGAGCGCATACAGGCACTGGTCCCTTCGGCCGAGCGCGTGCGCTTGGTCAATTCGGGGACGGAGGCGACCCTGCTGGCGCTGCGCTTGGCGCGGGCGTTTACCGGCCGCCGCAAAATACTGCGCTTTGCCGGCCACTTCCACGGGTGGCACGACGACGTGATGCGCGGCGTGCAGCCGCCCTTTGACGCGGACGGTTCGTTGGGCATCCCGCCGCAGGTGCGCGAGCACGTGGTCTGCGTACCGGCGGGAGATGCGGACCACGTAGCCGATGTTCTCGACGCAGAGGGCGATATTGCGGCGGCGATTATCGAGCCATCGGGAGGGTCGTGGGGCCGAGTACCTTTGGCAGCGGAGTTTTTGCGCGATCTGCAAACGATGACCAGAGAGCGCGGGGTAGTGCTGATTTTCGACGAGGTCGTCACCGGCTTCCGCTTCAGTCCGGGCGGTGCGCAAGTGCTCTACGGGCTGCGGCCGGACCTGTCTTGTTTTGCCAAGGTGGTCGCCGGTGGCATGCCCGGCGGGGCTGTGGTGGGACGGGCGGACATTATGGAGCTCTTCGACGTGACGGACGATGCCCGCCCGCGCGTGGCGCACCAAGGGACTTTTAACGGGGCACCGCTTTCGGCCGCGGCCGGGATCTCCGTGCTCGAGCGCATAGCCACGGGCGAGCCGATAGACCAAGCCAATGCCCGCGCCGCTGAGCTGCGCACCGCTTGGGACGAAGTACTGGAGTGCCGAGGTATCGCTGGATACGTGTACGGGGTGTGTTCGACCTTCCACGTCTATTTTGAAACCGATCCCCAGCGCGTACAAAAGGCCCACGGCCGGGCGGGCTTGCACACGACCGAGGCCGAGCGGCTCAAGGGGATGCCGGGGAAGCTGCTCGAAGAGTACCAGCGCAGTCTGCGCTTTTATGGGGTCGATAACATGAGCTCCACCGGCGGCGTACTCTCGTCGGCGCACACGGCTCAAGATGTCGAAGAGGCGACCACGGCGTTTGCCCAGACGGTTGAGTTGCTGTTGGCACAAGAGCTGATTCTGGCGATGTAGTGTCGCGGCCTTGCCGTGTGGCGCGGTCGCCCGTACTTTTTCCGTTGCATTCCCTTTACGTTTTTCCGTGAGATACGTCTATGGCCGAAGTCGTTCGCCACAACTGCGGTTTGACCGTAGCCCACACCTTGCACGACGCCTATCGCTTCATCCACTCGCTGCAACATCGAGGGCGAGAGGCCGCCGGCATCGCCGCAGTAGGCGATGGCCGCATCGACGTGATCAAGTGGAAGGGAGGGGTCTCGCGCTTCGACGTAACCGATTTGCACAAAATTTTTCACAGCCCCAACTACCACACGTACATGGCCCATGTGCGCTATGCCACCCGCGGCTCCAAGGACAAAATTCTCGAGGAGGCTCACCCGCACGTTCTCGGAGGCACGGTCGAAAACCGCGAGAATCACATCTTGGTCTGGGACTGCGATATAGCGGCGGTCCACAATGGCCAAGTCGAT
This sequence comes from Candidatus Latescibacterota bacterium, assembly GCA_965200315.1. GTDB lineage: Bacteria > Latescibacterota > UBA2968 > UBA8231 > UBA8231. The sequence goes on along the minus strand of OZ241362.1, from coordinate 3,695,848 downwards.
CCGGTCTTCTTTCAAGACGCGATTCCTCTTCCTCTGCATTTGAACTGCGACACCGTGGGCCTGCTGCACCTATACCGCGCACAAGGCCGACACAATTTCCTCAAGGAGGTCCCCGGGGCCTACACCATTGCCATCGCCGACAAGCGCGAGCGCACCGTGATCGCCATGCGCGACCACACGGGCATCAAGCCCGGCGTCTTAGGGTGGAAGGACGGCAAGTACGGGATCGCCTCCGAGGACATCGCGTTTCGCAAAAACGGCGGCGAATACGTCGAGGATATGGAGCCCGGGGCGATTTACTATCTCACGCCCGAAGGCGACTACAGCAAGGACATCATCGTCGAGCCGGATTTGGCCTATTGCTTCTTTGAGTGGAACTACATCACCGACCTCGACTCGATCATCAACGGCGTTAGCGTACGCCGCATCCGCGAGTCCCTCGGGGAAGTGCTGAGCGAGGAATTTTGCCCGGCCGATGCCGATTTGGTGACGTACCTGCCGCGCTGTCCAGAAGTGGCGGCACGTGCGTACGCCAAGCAGGCGGGGTTGCCCTTTGAACGAGTGTTGTACAAGATGCGCGGCGAGCGCTCATTTCAGGGTTCTACCGCAGAAGAGCGCAGGGCGTCCATCGGCCAGAATCTGCATCTTTTGCCGGGCATGACGCAAAAGCTCAAGGGCAAAACCGTGATCCTTATTGACGACAGCATTGTGCGCGGCAACAACTCCAAGCGCACCCGCGACTTGCTGTACAAGGAGGCCGGGGTCAAACGGGCCTATTTGGTCAGTTACACGCCGCCGATTGGCATCGTTGGCGATGATGGCGTGCCGAGGGGATGCGTCTTTGGGGTGGATATGCCGCCGAATCCGCCGTCGGGCGAGGAGTTTATCGCGCGCGGTCGCACGCCGGAGGAGCTCGCCGAGCTTATAGAGATGCCGGTGGTGTACTTGTCGCGGGAGGGCATGCACAAAGCTTTTGCCCGCGCCGGTCTGCGCGAGCAGGACTTGTGTACCTACTGCATTGGCGGGCGGATGCCTTTTGCGGCGGATGGGTCGCTAATGCAAATCGCCGACCGGCCGCAGCTCGACTTGTGGCGGGCGTGAAGGCATGGGCGCATCTCAAGCAGGCAGGCGGGCCAGAGGGGGTCGCGTAGTAAGGGCCTAACTCTATTGTTCTTCCGCTAGCATCTCCACCCAACATTGGTCCGCGTCTCTAAGCCGTACGGCCTGATTTTCTCGGGTTAGGCCGCTATGGGCCCCCTAACACTTCGACCCAGCTTTCCGGGTCGTCGCCCTCAATTCCGGTAACCAACTCCAGCTCTTGTTCCATCCACAAAGTGTCCCCCGGCATCAACTCGCTTAACGGGCCGACGTTTTCGATTTCACCAAAGCGCGGCTTGCCGTCGAACACTTCAGGCGTGGAATTGAACATGGTCACCGTGCCGCCGTCTTCCGGGTATTCGGCCTCGGCAACGTGGGCGACGGTGGATTTGAGCGCGGTCTCGTTCCAGACGAAAGCGACCCAGCCAGCGTCGCTGTTGGTGCCGACCTTTTGCCAGCCGTTTTGCGGCTTTATTCGATAATCCAACGCCAGTGCTCTAGGCCCTAAGTAGATGCCGTCCTCGTCCGGGTCGGTGTTCGGCCAGAATAGCAGACTGCGGCGGGCCTCTGTGCGCCACGGGGTGACGCCTACTCCTGCATCGGGGCGGATGACGTTGAGGGCCCAGCAGGCGATGCGGCGCGGTTTGTCGCGCATGTTTTTGAAACCGTGGCGGATGTGGAGCATTGGTCGTTCGGCGTCAAGTGCAACCTCCATAGTCAAGCGCAAACCCGAGCTGTCGTCTGGGGCGGCGGTGAGGCGCACGGAGCGTGCGCCGGTCTTCTCAGCGGTGGCCGGTTGCAGGGCCGGTAGCCCGGATTCGGGAATCTGGGTCGGCTCAAAAAACCACGATCGCACACCGATGTATTCGTATTCGCGGGAGACATGGAGGGGGTTTTCGCCGCCTTTGAGGCGAAAGGCGAGGACTCGCGGATAAGGCGTGGCGATGGCAAAGGCTTCGGCGCGGTCGTTTTTGAGCCAAAAACCAGTAAAGCCTTCGTACTGGTCGGTTTGGGCGGCTAGTGGCAGGGCGGCTAAGAGCAAAAAACAGCAAGCGATGTGCATGGGATTCCTCTGCTTTTAAGAATAGGAGACGGACAAAGAGTTGTCGGCGGCCAATTAATTGTGCATGATAGGGCCTCCGAATATACCCGTCAACGCGACAAAGGAGAAAACCAATGATCGTCGAAGAAGTACGGCTGTGGAAATTGACGCGCCGCCACGTGCGCGAGCGGCTGGAACAGGGCCTGATCAAAGGGGCGATTTTGCCGACTGGTAGCACCGAGCAGCACAACGAGCACTTGGCGATGGAGCACGATACTGCGAGTGCGGCGCATGTGGCGCACCAAGCGGCCTTACAGCTCTATCCGCAAGTGGTGGTGGCCACGCCTCTATCCATCGGCATATCCGAGCACTGGATGGAGTTCCCCGGCACCTTGAGCCTGCGGCCAGAGACCTTTTTTGCCGTGGCCTACGACGTGTGCGAATCGCTCAAGCGGCACGGGATTGAGCACGTCCTAATATGCAATGGCCACGCCGGCAACGGCCCTTTGGGCGGCCAAGTCGAGGAGTTCAGCAAGCGGCTGGACATGGACGTGCAGTTTTATTCGTATTGGGCGGCGTATTCGGAGGAGTTGGTCGCCGAGGTGTTGGAGTCCGGGGACTGCCCGGCGCATGCGGCCGAGTTTGAGACGTCGTTTGCCATGGCGGCATTTCCCGAAAACGTGCAGTGGAAGGGGGTCGATTACGAGGGGGCCAATCTCCAGATCCAGAGCGAGAGCTACGCGCCGCGCGACCCGGTTTACTTTGAGGCGGGCCGCGACTTGGCCACGCCCAAAAAGGGGCGGGTGATGGCCGATGTGGCCATTGATTGGGTGGCCGCTAAGATGAAGGAGATGCTCGGCGCTTAAGTGGCCGTTCAGATCATTCTCAAGTACGCCCTTCCGTAGCTACAGATTGCTCTCAACACAAACGCCCTGCTCCCCGAAGGAAGCAGGGCGTTTCGCATACCCTGAAGACGCTGTCGTAGCTGTTAGTAAGCGGCCTTGATCTGGCCCCAGCTCACGTCCTCAACGGCGGTCATGGACGCCAGCGAGGGCTCCATCTCGGCCAGCACCACGTCGTTGGTCGCTGTGCAGCAGCTTTCCGGCGACATGGTCCAGAAACCCTGATAGCTTTCGAGCACACACTCGGTGCACGCCTCGTCGAAGTCGCCCACAGTTACAGACGTGTGGATGATCTCGTTTTCCGCGAGGTCGAAGATCACAGCTTGCTCTGGGGTGGCCGATTCGTCGTTGGGCATTGAGGTGATCGGCGTGATGGCCAATTCGTAGTAATAGGTGCTCTCGCCGAACTGCTCGCCGTCGTAGCCCCAGCCGAAAGTGATGAAGTCGCTGCCATCCACGAACCACTCCAGTGCCCGCACCGGGCGGTAGAACTGATAGGCACCTTCCACCGGAGGCACGGCCCACTTGTAGCTAAAGTTGTTGGCCGGCTCGCCTTCTTGGTTGTGCTCTTCGGTCGGCGTGTGGTCCGGGTTGACCTCTACTTCCCAGGCGTCGTCCTGCCAGAAGGCCGAGGGATTTTCGCGGTCCAAGTTGTGGACATTGTCGAAGACCTCGGTCATGTAGTAGAGCTTATTCGCGTTGTCGTTCCAGCCGATGAGGTGGCGGATGTTGATATCGCTGACATCGATTTCGCCACGGCCCACGGGCTGGATGTCGGCCACCGGCGAATAGAGGCGGTCGTTGCGAATGGTGTACGGATCGATCGGCACGACGTCCCAATCCGACAGATCGCCGTCCATGGTGGGGACGAGATTGTCGGGGAACTGCACGGCGAAATAGAGCTCGCCGGGAGGCGCATGGCCAAAGGACGTGCCGCAAAAGCCCATGACCAAAGCTGCTGCTAAGACGAATTTGCTCCGCTCTTTCATAGAGAAAATCCTCCTAAGGAAGAAGTGAGAAATGCGGTGTAAATAAAGGGTCTATGCCCAAGCTCAAAGATGGCGTAAGTCTAAAAAAAAAAACACTTAGGTGTCAAGTGATTCCTCGCGTTTCTACAAAAAAAATGGTAGTTATATACCTGAGTGCCCAGATCGGCAAACAGAAGCCCCCGCCCTGATGTAGGGCTGGGGGCTTCTGCTACGCTGGTGCCTGTAGGTTTACAGACGAGACGCGATTAATGGGAAAGCAGCGATTTGATCCGTCCCCACGACTGGGACTCGACGCTCGTGGCAGTAGTAGAAGGGACGACAGGTTGCCAAGCGGGAGAGCTTGTGGTTAGAATGCCGAATTCAGATTTACCTTGCTGGGGTAGATCAGGAAGGGGAGGACCCCACAGCTCAACTTGAATCTGGGAAAGATACGGGCGCAGGTACTCACTAATATCGCGGACATAGAGATGAGCATTGCCCTCTTCGTCCGCCAACACGACGTTTGCTAATCTACAACCAATAAAGCGTATGGGTTCCTGCTTTTCTGTCAGCGCACTACCCCTGCTAAATCGTGGCGCACCCACAGCATTTGTCAATACGCGACCGCGAGGATGCCGGCGCGTTCCTCTTTCTCTTCTAGTTGCAGTCGCCAGATATAGGTGCCCGGAGGCACGAGTTGCCGAGCCGCGTTGCGGCCGTCCCAGCGATGGGCGAATTCGCCGCTGCGAGCGGTGATGGGCGGCAATTCGACCACGAGCTGGCCGGCGAGGTTGTAGATCGCCAGGCGCACCGGGCGACTAGCCGTAACTTCGCGCAGCTTGTAGGCAATTTCCACGGTCTCGTTCAGCCCGTCGCCATTCGGCGTAAGTGGGTTGGACGTCACCGCAATATCGACGAGGAGCCGGCCGCCGACAGGCGTATTGATGGCGAGGGCATCGCCCGAAAAGCGAAAGGTGGCGTTGCCCGGGCGAACTTGCTGTTTGATCTGGTCGGGATCGTTGCTGTCGAAGACCCAACCCGAAAACTCGGTGCCAAAGCGCAAGACCGGCACCACAAAACTTACTTCGAGCTGTTTGAAGCTATCGTCCTCGCCTTGCAGACGGGGGAAGGAGACCACGAGGCGGTCGGCTTGGATATCGGGGACGAAGTCGGTCAAGTCGAGTTCGGTGCCGTCGCGCTTGACCGCAGCGACGGCGCGGGCGTGGGCGTGGGTGAGGATTTCTAACCGGTCGAAGCCGGTGTCGTCGACGCTGAATTCCGGCCGGACGACGTACGTAAATTCCGTGGGCGCGAAGGAATCGACGGCAATGGGCCACACTTCGCCGAGGATTTCGCGGGCAGCCGGTGCATTGCCGAATTGGAGCGTGAATGAGCGGATGCGGGGCGCAGTGGTAAAGGTAGAAAACAGGCGAAAGGCGAGCTGGATGTAGCGGCTCGGCCCGGGCGACAAAAGCGGTGTGCCGTCGCGCCACGCCTCGGCCGGCGCGTCGCTGTCGCGCAAGCCCGCGGCAAAGTCGTAGGGCGGCGACCAGAAACTCCAGTTGTCAGTGTCGTACACGGTGGGCAAGCGGCCGGACGGATCGAGTTTTTCGTAGGCAGCCAAGGTGATGGGGCGGATGTCGCCGTTGATATTTTCGTCGAAGTAGAGGCTGGGATCGGGCGAGTTGCCAGTGCGGGTGCGGACCTCAATGCGGGTGCCTGCGGGCACGTCGGCGTCCCAGCGAATTTTGCCCCAGTTAATCGACTGGCCAAAGTCGAGGATCTGGGTGACGAGGACGGTCTCTTCGACAAAGCCCTCGCCGTACACCTCAAATTCGGCGACCTCCCAGTCGCGCAGGGGAAAGGCTTGGGCAGTGATGTAGCGGATCGACTCGGTGGGGAAGCGCAGTTCTACTACGGGATCGAGATTTTCGCGGTTGGATTCGATTACGATAAGCGCGGGGTCTTGGTTGCGGACCCAGCGCAGGCCCTTAGTGACGAGGCTGACTCGGTCGCAGGGGCTGTTGGCAAAGCGCACGGTGTTGTCGCCTTTGCGCAACTCGTACCAGGCGAGGAAATTGGCGGCGAAGCTGTCTTCGCCAAAGGCCTCCAGCGGAGGCTGGGGTGCCGTGAGCTCCTCAATGAGCAATAGGTCGTCCTCTTGGCCGAGGCGGGGAAGAAAGCGGATGCGGTTGACCGGCACAGCGGCGCGAAAGTCTATGACCACGGAGTTTTTCCAGCCTTCGCCGGTGACTCCGGCGATGAATGTGCCGCCGCTGAAGATGCCTTGGCCTGGAGTGAAGCGGCGGAAGTGGGCTGTGGTGAAATCGCCGTCGAATTGCTTTTTCACGGCGCGGATTTGGTCGTCGCGGGCCGAGCAGCCGTCGGTCGTCTGAATCTGTCCTCCAGTGTACGGCAGCAGAGTGTTGATGTCCGAGGCATTGGGGTCGATCAAGGTTAGGTTGACCGCTGGGTCAATGAAGCGCGGCCCGATGGCGTTGTCGGCAAAGTCGATGAGGGTGTCGGCGGCCGCGCCGTGCGGCGTGCCGCCCACAGGTGCGGAGCTCACGCGCTGCCCTTCGGGATCAAAGAGCCAGTACTCGCCAGATCCTTCTTCAGACAGCAGGCTGGGCCAAGGGTTGCCGTCGTCTCCCCCGACGCGAAACTCGCCGCGGCTGTGCGCCGGCGCGATAGACAGGACGAGCAGGAAACACGAAGCAATAATGCGCTGCATGGGGTCTCTTCCTTATTTACATACAAGATAATCCGCAGATGGACGCACAAGAAGCATTCCGGGTTGCTATATAAAAAAAGAAGTGGGCGGTTTAGCAAGTTCGGATGAACTTGATTTATACCTGTACTTTGGTTGTTTTATGCGGCAAATGGCACGGAGGTTTTTATGAAAGCGCATTGTGCCGCGGTCGGCCTCGTCTTATTGCTGTGGCTGCCGCGGGGAAGTTTGGCTCTCGACGCGGTCTCGATTGGGGAGGGCGGCGATTTGGACTGGCAGGGCGAAGGCGAGGCTGTCGTCACCACCATTGACGCCGAGCATCGCTCGCCCTTAGACCCCAACAACCTGTTAGTGGGCAACGCACCCGGCGACTTAATCGAATTCGCCCGCGACGACTTTCCCCACAGCATCCTACCCCTGCGCATTGCCGAAGGGGACAACGTGGCCGTCGGCACCATTGAGCGCGGCGGCAACATCGATTCGCCCAATGTCTTCGACTTTAGCGGCACGTTCAAGCCGCTCGACTTGGAGATGATGTTAAAGGAACTGCTCTCGGACGAGCCGGGCGGAGAGCTGTTGGCCTTTGAGCGCAAGAATCAGAATTCTCTCGGCATCCTAGTGCTGCTCAATTTAGGAGCGCGCTTTGGGGTGGAGCGCATCCGCATCTATCCGCGCAATACGGTCGTGTCTTCGCCTTCAACCCCCTTCCAAAACGACTACCTGCGGGCGTATGAGCTATTTACCAACGACGGCCTGAACCTGACCAGCGAAAACACGCCTATCTGGAGGTCGCTCATTGCCGAAACCGACAACCAAGTCGCGGTTATCGACGTGCCGCTCGACCCACCGCGCTATGTCCAGCATCTGCGCTTGCGGGCTACTTCGCCGGTAGATTTTGAGATCGACGAGATCGAGGTTTTCGGCAAGGGTTTTCTGTCGCGGGCCCTGTACGTGTCGGACATCTTCGACGCCGGGCAACCCGCCGTGTGGGGCACTTTGCGCTGGGGGGAAGAGGTGTTGGGCGATCCGCGCTTCTCCAGCGCGCAGATCCGCACGCGCACCGGCACAGACACCTCGCCCTTTGTGTACACCCGCCGGCTGCGCGGCAAGCAAGACGCCGAGGACATCCCGTTTTCGCTGGAAAACCCCGGGGAGGAGATGGGCCTAGCCGAGTATCGAAAATTTCCCCAAAAGGCCGGTCAGACGCCCATTACCGACGCGGCCGGCCGCGAGTGGATGGCCGGGGCCGTGACCGACGACCTGATCAATTGGAGTCCCTTCAGTACGCCGTATCCGGCTGACGCGGCCAACGGCCCGGGCCTGCCCATTGTCTCGCCCAGCCCGCGTCGCTACATGCAGTTTGAGGTGGTTTTTAACAGCAGCGACCTAGAGGCCGCGCGGGCGATCAAGTCGCTGAGCTTCGACTTGCTGACGCCGCCGTTTGCCGACGCTTTGGTCGGCGAGGTCTTTCCACGCGAGGTACAGGTGTCTGAGGAAGTGCCCTTTACCTTTGCCACGCGCGCCGCTATGGGTGCAGACAGCCTGCGCGGCTTCGACACCATTGAGATCGACACGCCAGCGCGGGTGTCGAGCATCGACGCAGTGCAGATTATGGATGGTGCTGGCGCGGTTGTGGCTGAGCACCAATTCGACAGCCTCGACGCGGCCAGCGAGGAGTTCGCCATTGCCGAGGTTGCCGACGACCGCTTTGCCGTGCGCTTCCCCGTGGTGACCGACGACCAGACTCAGGTGCATATCCGCTTCCAGACCAACGTGCTGACGTACAGCACCAACTTCACGGCTGCGGTGCGACTGACGACCGAGCCGGGCGCCGCCCAAGTCATCGACCCGGGCAATGTGGCCTTTTTGGGCACTGGCGACGAGGACGCCTTTTCCGGTACCACGGTGCTCAGCCCGTCCGTGTTGGCCGAAGGGCAGCTATTGGGCCAAGTGCAGGCCGCGCCCAATCCCTTTACCCCCAATGGCGACGGCATCAACGACGAGGCGATCATCCACTATAGCCTGCTGGCACTGAGCACCCCGCGACCAGTTGAGGTCGCGCTCTACGACTTGAGCGGCCAGCGCGTGCGCGTTCTCTTTGCCGGCGAAGAGGCCAATGGCCGCTACACAGACAAAGCGTGGGACGGCCGCGACGACCAAGGCCAGCCGGTTCCTCCGGGCCTGTACGTGGCCCGCGTCTTTGTCTCCGGGGATTCGGGTGACGCCGAGCAGAGCCGCGTCGTCGGAGTGGCATATTGAGAAATCATGGATAGCGCAGAAGCCCAGCAACGAGCGCGCGTCCGCCGTGCGGCCGAGGAAACGCTGCGCCAGTGGCCGGCCGCGCAGGCCGCCGTGCTGTTCGGTTCTCGCGCCCGCGGCGAACACCGCCCGGACAGCGACTGGGATATCGCGATTATCACGGCCCGCAGCGGGCCGCGCCCGGACGGCCTACCGCTGTTCGACCTAGCCTACGCCGATATTCCGGTGCTGACAGCCGAGCGCATTCGGCGGCGTGCGAACGCGCTCGGGGCGGTCGAATGCGAAATCGTCCGTGACGGAACCTTGCTCGCAGGCCATTGGGAGAGGCCGCTGATCGAAGGAAGTCTAGTGATGACCGAGGAAGATTACAAAAAGTGGATGGCCGGGGCGCTGGGACATGCGGTGGAGGCCGTCATGCAGCTACAAGTGGCCGCGAGTACAAGCGATTGGGTGCTGACAAGCACGGCTTGCGATAGTTTCGGCGCGGCGACCGCAGACGCTGCCGAGCGGGTTGGCAAGGGCGTACTCGCCCGGCAGGGAATCCATCCGCACAGAACCCATGATATGATCCTGCTGGCGCAGCAGATTGAAAACCAGCAGACCAGCGAGCAGGGCCGAGAGTACCTCCAGCGTTTGGCCGGTCGTCTGCGCGCGTTGAACGGCGACACGAGGCGCGATCACAGAAGCGACTATCCAGAGGTGCCAGTCTCGGCAGCCGAATGCGTCCGTGCTGGGCAGTGCCTCGTGCAAACGTTGGCGTTGTGGGCGGATGAAATCAAACGGGCCCAGGTCGGGCAACTTGCGACGAGTGGCCGCGTCGCGGCCGTGCGGATGCTCAACGATTTGCGCGAGGCTGTCCACGAGAAAGACGGAACCCCTTCCGAGCGAGAGAAGAGGGCCTTTGCCGCGGCCATGAAGTGCCGGACGCGCATCGCAAAGGCGGTGCAAAATTTTGCCGACCGGCTGAACGAATCCGCGTTGTGAAGCAAAAAACGAAAGAGAAGCTATTGTGGAAATCATACTCATCTCGATAGCTGGTGTTGTGGGCGTCGTCTCATACATTCGTCGGTGGCACCAGCGGGCCTTTCTTACCAAGACGCTCCAAGTTGACGGTTCGCTACGGGAGCGTGTCGCAAGGGAATGTAGGAGTGGACGGAGCTTTCGTGACAGGTGTAAGCACGTTCGATGTGCTCTACAACACGATGCGAATGGATCCCAGTGCTCTGAAGGGGATGGCCCATCTGCACCACGCACAAGACTTCGACGATCTTGGCGATCTCATGGCCTTCATGAAACGTTTTATCATCAAGTCCGAGTCGGGGGAAAAAGCTTGGCGACAGATGATTGACAAATACAAGGGCTACACCGGCGAGGCGAAGGTGGCTGAGCACCTTCGCGAGTACGGCTATAACGTCGAGATTCAAGAGTCGGGCACCGCCGAGGGACTGGACCTTATGGTAGAAGGAAAACCATATAATGTTAAGATCACAGACAACTCTTACTACATCCAAGAACACCTCGACAAACATCCAGATATTGACGTAATCACAAATCGAGAAATGGCAGATGCCTTCCCCGATAATCCTCGTGTCGTAGTCCTTCCCGAACTCTCGTCTCAGGAAGTGTTTGACTACACAGAAGATACCTTTGAGGGGATTACCGACCTCGGAGATGGAATCGATAGCATCCCCTTCATTTCGTTGGTCATCAACGCAGGTAAGAATATCCATAAATTGCACAAAGGCGATATAGACATGAAGACCGCGGCCGAACATACCGCGCTCGACACGGCTGCCAGCGGTGTGGGTGGTTGGCTCGGCAGCACGGCTGGTCTTGGTTGGGGGCTAGCGTTGGCACCCGTGCCCGGTGGCCTATCAACCGTTGTCCTACCAGTACTAGGTAGTTTGGTCGGCATCTTTACTGGCAAGGGGATCAGCGGGTGGTTCAAGGAACGCCACCTTCGGCGAGCTATTGAGGATATTCAGTATCTGGCTACCGAGTTTCGAGATGCATTTGTAGAGCTATACCATGATGTCGTAGGTGCTATGGACTCGTTTTTTGAGCAGCACCTAGCAGTTGCGGCCGAGGGTATCGCCGAGGAGGGCTTCTTCAAGCGAATGGTATTTCCAAGTGCAAAGACCACATTTTACAGAATGGCGTCTAGGAAACTGAAGACCGAGCGCAAAGACTATCGCTCCTTCTATGCGGACCTTGATGAAGCAGTGCAGGACGTGGAGGAACCGGCGGAAGGTGGTATGATTATATTCACCAACTGCCAGCAGCAAGGTGTTGATGTGCTGATGAACGTGGAACCGCTGACCGAGTACTACGCCGCAATAGAGGCGCAACTGGAAATTATTGAAAAGGAAGAGCGCAAGCTAAGGTAAAACGGCTGGAGATCGAGAGGGGGGCAATATGAATGACGCGAAGATCACACCATTGGGAGAACGCGAACTTTCCATCAACGAAGTGGCTTTTGTTGCGGGGGGCCCTTCTAAGGATGTGAGTCGTAGCATTAGGAAGGGTTTATTGGGAGACGCGGTGAAACACTCCAAGAGGAGCAAAGCCGTACTGAGCAAGGGACTCGTCGGATTCGTCGGCGTAAGACTAGACTGCGACATGGCCGAGATCCTGACCCCAGAAGGACGGCGGCGGTTGATCCGGCATCTACTCGGCGAACTGCCGCTGCTTGAGAAAGGCCGTGCCGAGGTTGTTCCACACGCGTCCGTCCGTGGAATCAGCGGCGAGGGCTTGGCGCACTCGGTCACTTGCTGCTGCATCAAGAGCCGCATCCAAGTGATTTGATAGATGAAGGCGCAGGCTCCAAAAAAAAGAACAGCCCGAAAACGGCCCAGCGGCTCGCGTTGTGCATCGAGAAATCGCTTTCTGCGGATCAACCGCCGAAAATTTGTTCGATCTGGGCTTCCATTTCCCGACGTGCCACTTTTTCCATGCGGTAGGCGCGCTGGCTGCGGCTAAAGGCCGCGAATTGAGCGTCCGCATCGGCTTGGCGTCCGCTGCGTTGGTAGAGGTGCCCGAGGAATAGATGGGCTTGAAAGTCGCGCGGAGCGATCTGGAGCAAGTGCTCAAACAGGGGCACGGCCTCTGCATAGCGCCCTTGGCAGGCGTAGAGCATACCCAAGCTCCAATGGGGATGCGCGGCCTTAGAGCCGAGCGCGATGGCGCGGCGCAAGAGTTTTTCGGCTTCCGCTAGTCGGGCGGTCTGCCCGAGGGCCATGCCCGTCCCTTGTTCGAGTTGGATGAGCAAGTCGGCGAGGCGGGTTGGATATTCGGATACGTGCGGCTCGCGCTGCACGAGTTGCTCAAACTCGGCGATGGCCGCGCGGTTTTGTCCCTGCTCCGCGTACAGGCGGGCCAGTTGATAGCGCACGAGCGTCGAGTCTGGGTTTAGTTCGAGCGTACGGCTATAAGCTCGGGCGGCGCGTTGGGGTTGGTCTGCCATCAGGAGGGCGTAGCCGAGGCCGCCGTGCGCGGCCGCCCAATTGGGCCGCGCTGCTGCGACCTCGTCGTACGCGGCCGCAGCCTCGTCGTAGCGCCGAGCGAGCAGTGCGGTGTGGCCGAGGAGAAAGCGCACGTCCGCGTCGTGGGGCTGCGTTTTAAGATAGCACCGATAGAGGTCGATGGCCTTGCCGTAGCGCTCGGCCTCGCCGTGGAGTGCCGCGAGTGCAAGGAGTGGTTCGGCGAAGGTAGGGTCGCGGTCAATGGCGCGGCGGTAGTGGCGGGCAGCGTGGGCCGGCATGTCCCGTTGCTCGTAGGCATAGCCGAGATAGTAGTGCTCGTGGGCATTGCCCTCTCGGTCCATCGCGCCCGTGGCCACATTGCAAAAGATCAAGAGCGCGGCAACCGCGGCGAACGCGGGCCAAGGCTTCGACGACTCGACTGAGCTCACCGAAGTCCGGTGCCACAGGAAGCGTACCCCATAAGCTGCAAACAGCAACAGCACCGGCACGGCTGGCAGGCGATAGCGTGCGGTGACGAAAAACAGAACCACGGAAAGTGCATAGCAAACCACAAAGAGCACCAGCAAGCGCCCCTCGGGAGGCTCGGGGGAACGGAGAAAAACAAAAAGTCCCAAAAGAGCCAGCGGCGCGACCAAGCCGAAGGGAAACGCCAGCCCCTTTTTCCACAGCAGGATCGACAAAAGCGAGGAGTCGTTGCGGGCGAAGTAGAGGTCGCGATTGCGCGGGATTTCGTCGCCGCGCAGGAACAGATATCCCTTGTAAGCCAGCAAGCCCAAGAAATCGAGCGGCTCGGAGGTTATGTATTGCCAAGATTGGGCAAAAAAATAGCGCGACTTGGCCGAAGGCTGCTCAATGCCGGCGCGGCGCTCGGGCATTTCCACCAGCTCGACCCAATCCCGTCCCGGGCGGATGCGGGTCGTTTGTTCGTAGTCGGCGTTGTTGCCGATGTAAAAGTTGATGCCCGCGTTGTGCGAGATGAGCACGCTATCGCCGCCGACCGCCCAGTTGCGATACGCGACCGGCGCGATGACCAGCGCGCAGCCCAAAAGCAGAAAAGCGGGCGGGCGAAGCTGTCGCTGCCGCCAGTAGAGATAGCCCAACAGCACCGGCGCACAGAGCAGCACGTTGGCCACGGCGAGCGCGGACAGGCCCAGCAGCACGCCGGCTGCTAGCCAGCGCGCCCAACCGCCCGTGCCGACTGCGAGCAGCAGCACGAGCAAGTTGAGGCAACAGGCCAGCAGGGTTGGCAGCAACTCGCCGCCAAAGTAGATGAGGGGACCGTATAACGCTGCGGCAAAACCCGCCCCGAGCCCGACCCCCGCGCCAAAGCCCCGGTATCCCAACAGGCAGATGAGGACGCAGACGAGTGCGCCAATGACGGCTTGGATGAGTCGCGGCAGGTAGAGGTCGTCTCCGGCGAAGGCAAAGAGGACGCCGAGCAGAACTGGGTAGAGCGGCGGTTGCCAAAAGGGTGCGGGCCGACCCGCAAAGGAGATTTCGCTGAGGTAGCGAGCCTCCTCGGTATAGGTGCGGGCATCGACGACGGGCGCGGTGAAAAGCGGGCTGACGCGTATTTCGTGGAGGTAGTACAGGCGCACAGAGAAGGCGAGCGCGAAAACGGCCACCACCCCCATAAACATCCAGCGTCTAGCCATTGGTGCTGTACGCTTATTGCAAGCCCGCGTAGATGGAAATAAAGATCTGATTGATAATCACGGCGTCCTCGCCTCGGGGCTGGCGGCGGTCGATTTTCATGCCCGCGTGGGTCGTGACTTTGTAGCCGAGATAATCGGAGATATTGGACAACTGCAAGGCCCAGACTAGGCCGTTGAAGTCGTTGGAGTCGCGCTTCATGTCGTTGAGGAAGGTCATCTCTAGCCCGCTCAGCAGGGTCGTGTGGCTGAGCAGGGGAAAACCGAGGACGAAGCCGCCTATCTCGGCCAGTTCGGTGCGTTCATCAGCCGAAATCAGGTCGCGGCTCTGGCGGCGGTACTCGCTTTTCCAGCGCGGCTCCAGCCACAGGTGCCCAAAGTCGAAGCGGTAGCTGATTTTGTTGATTAGGCCAAAGAAAAAATCGCGCTCGCGCAGGCCCAACAGCGCGCGCTCATTGGCGCTGAGCCGCTGGTGATACAAGTCGTATTTGAGGTAATTGGCCGTCAGCAGGCCGCCCAGCTTGTAGTCGTGGCCGACCCACAGGCTGTTGATCCAAGCGTCGCGCGCGATGAGAGGATCCTCGACTTTGGTTGGTTCACCGGTGCGGATATTGGCGTTGGGCAGCCACTGCAAGAGGTCGTCGGGAATGTCGTCGGTAGTGGATTTGAGCATCTCAAAGACGCGGAAGCGACCCCAATCAGGGGTGTCGCGGTCGAGGGTCAGTAGGACGTAATTGGCGTGGTTTTTTTGGTTGGAAGAAATGAGATCCTCGCGCAAGACGCCGACCATCAGCCGCAGCTCGGGGGTGAAGTGGAAGCCGCCGTAAACGTTGTACCCTTGGTGATCCCTCTTGTAGGGATAGTCGGGCAGTTCGTCGTTTTCAAAGCGATCGACCCACAGGTTGTTGTTCAGGTCGATGCCGAAGAGGAATTCGGGCCGATCGACGTTGTGGCGCAGGAATGGCTCCTCGTAGTCTGGGATGAGGTTGCTCAAGAAGCGGTTGTCGTTCTGGTTGAAATCCGAGATGAAGTCGTTGTTCTCGTCCCAGCCGGGGAAGACGCTCGGATCGCCGGTCTGCCAGTCCTTGCGCACGGTATCGGGAAATTCGTCTTGGTCGTCGTTGTCCTCGACCAGTTCGACGACGTGGATGCGTTCGTCCTCGTAGTCGATAAAGCCATCGCCTTGCGCGGTGAACGTGCGGGTGGAATAGCGAGGGTCCATGCTGTATGCCTCGCCAAAGAAGAAGAAGGGAAACGCGACCCGCGAGAGGTTCATCATCCACGCGGCCGCGGCGCGGTCGCCGCGGATGCCCGAGAAGGTGGTGTGGGTTTTGGCGACTACATTGGGGTACTTGGTGTAGTTGTAGTTCAGGTCGTACTCGCCGTAGAAGTCGAAGCCGAGGACCTGTTGCAGCTCTAGGGTTGCTCCCCAGATCTGGGTGGAAGTCGGCAGGCCGTAGTCGAAACTGACGATCTGCAAATTGGTGTTGTCTCGGACATTGCCCTCGGCTTGGGCAACGAGCAAGAGCACGGACTCGCCACCGGCGTTGAGCTGGCTGTCGGAGGTGACCCAAACCTGATAGTCGTTGCCCAGCACGAGGCGAAACTCGACCTTTTTGATTTCTTCTTTGGTGCCCGAAGCGCGGTTGACAAAGGCCGGGCTGTCAAAGTCGTAGCGCAGGCGAATCTCCTCGACGCCATCGGCCGAAAGGAAGCCTTCTCCCACGAGGCCGCCCTCGACGATCGGCTCAAAGCGAATGGCCTTGCCGTTGTCTTGCGTGCCGTCGAGATAAGTGATGATGATGTCCGAACCGGCGCTGAAGAAGGCCGCGCCGCCGACGCCGTCCTCGGGGCTGTCGTCGCGCAAGACGACTTCGATGATCGAGACGGTCTGGTTTTGATCGACCGATAGCTCGCCGGTGAAGGGGTTGCCGGTAAAGCCGTCAATGAGGGTGTTGGACTGGTGGGCGTTGACCATGGTCAGCCCCACGGTGGCGAAATCGCCCACCTGCGCGGTGGCGCGGCTGCCGAACATGGATGTGGCGTTGGTGACCAAGCTCTCTTGATCGTTGGTCGACGTGCCGCCGGGGCGGCTGATGCGCGAGTAGATCAGGGTGCCTTGGTATTTGTCGGCCGCGTAGTCGAATTGAATGCCGTCCCAGCGCGGCTTGGAAAAGGTCATCGGCGTCAGGGTCGAGCGAATCTTGGTGCCGGCCGTCAGGGCGTAGTGGTGCTGGCCCTTGGAGTCGGCCGAGATGACCACGCCGCTAAACCAGCGATCGAAATTGCTGGACTTCAGCACCGAAGAGCCAAACTGCCGGGGTTGGGTCTGTGAGTTGTTGAAAACCAGCCAGCCTCGGGTGATGAGGTTGCCGTAGAGGTCGTAGTAGTAATCGCCTTCGCGGATGGCGCTGACGTAGCGCTGGTAGTGATCGCGGGCATAGTTGGAGTATTCCCACTGACGCCACTGGTATTCGTTAAAAAGCTCCTGCGGCACGTACCACCGGCGCTTGGCCGGGTCGAGGGCACCGAACAGGACGCCCGGCCCCTGCGGCTCAAAGGAAACCACCCCGCCCTTTTTGACGGTGCCGATGCGCGCTCCGTATTCTTGGGCTTCGGCAGCAGCACTGCCGAGCCACAAAACGGCTATTGCCGTCCAGAACATCCATTTCCGGTTCACTGCAATCCCTCCTTCAATTAGGAATTACGAATGTACCCAACCGTCTCCTAATTCATGCTGATTGGCAAACTCTAATTCCTAATGCTCAATGGTAATCGGCCCTAGGTGTTCCAGCAATAACTAGTAGGCCACAGCGATAATCCGCGCTTGGGTTGTCGCCTGTTGTGCGGCGTCGGCGTCGAGTTGGACTTGGCACAGATACAGCCCGGGCGGCACTCGGCGATCGCGGTCATCAACGCCGTCCCAGCGCACGGTGGTGCGGCCGCTCAGCACCATTTCCTCGCGCTGCCAAACCCGTCGCCCATCGAGCGTGTAAATTCGCACTTGGAGGCGACGGCTGGAAGTGAGCTTGAAGATATCCAGCGAGATTTCCGCCGCGTCGTTGATCCCGTCGCCGTTGGGGGTAAAAGGATTGGGGCCGACTGCGAGACCATGGAGGAGGTCGCCGTCGATGGGGACGTTGACCGACAGCGTGTTGCTGGCGACGCCCTCATCGGCGTTGCCTTCTTCAACAGCCTGCCACGCCACCTCGGCGTCGGCGCTTGCGGCGTGGCGCACGAACAGGCGCAAGGTCGTGCCGTTGAGAAAGACCGGCGCAGAAAGGCGCAAGCGGAAGCGCTGGCCCGGCCCGGTGACAATGCCGCGCAAGCTCGCCGAGAGGCGATTGTACGTACGCGAGTCGAGCGAGTCGCCGTGCGCGTCAAAAGGAAACTGCGCTCCGTCGCCGCGCAGAATGCGGAAGTAGCGGACGGGGCCTTGCTCCTCGCCGGGCAGGTCGCGGTAGCTAGTTTGGTCGATCTCGCTGATTTGCTCGCCGTTGCGGCGGAAGTAGCGGATGGCTCCTCGTTCGTCTTCGTCGAGGGTGCCGTACGCCGCGGCCGTAAGCGGCAAACCGTCTTGAGTCACGGGGACCTCTTCGCCCTCAAGGGTAATGCGATTGTACGTGCGGCTGGCCGCGGGCAGGATGTTGAGCGCATCGTCTAGGCGCACCCAGATCGAGTCGCCGCCGTTGGCCAAAAGCGCGGCCTGCGTCTGGTCGCTGGCCGTGAACACGCCGCGCTCGGCCCCGGGGCGAAAGACCTTTTCGCCGTCTGGGCTACCGAGGCCAAATTCCAAAAGCTCGAGGGCTTCCGAGGCCGGCATGGTCAGCAGGATTTCGTTGAAGCCAGCACTGCGCGAGGCCGCAGGCGACTCGATAAAGTAGGGCTGAGCAAAGACATCAAAGGTCTCCCGCTCACCGGCGACCTCCACCGAGGCCGGCCACAGCTCGGCCGCGATGCGCTCGGCCACGGGATTGAGCAACTCAACTGCGAGCGAGCGGATCGAGGCCGCGGCCTCGCGGTCGGTGGTAATCATCTCGACTTGGAACTGCATGAATTTGCGCAGGCCGGGGGAGGTGACGATGTCGCCGGGTTGCTGGTAGGCGCGGCTCCAAGGACTCCAGCCGCTGGTGGGCACGAAGGTGGTGTCGGCTGGCCCCTTGAAGCTGCCCAACAGGTTTTTCCAAGCGTCATAAGTGATTTCGTTGCCCGTTTTGTCGAAGTAGCGAATGGCCTTGCCCAGCAAGTCGCCGGTGCGGGTGCGAATTGCGACGGTCGTGCCCGGGGGGGTCTCGGCCTCATAGGTGATGGCCCCGAAGTTGCGCACTCCAGGCAGCGCGATCAGATCGGAAGTCAGCTCCACTTGCGCTGGATAGCCGGTGGAAAAAAGCTGGTACTCGGCAATGGTCGGCCCGGTGTTGTACCCGCCTCGGCGGCGCGGGTCCGACGAGATGATGCTCATTTCGAGAAAGCGGAGCTTGGGGCTAGGCGCATAGGTATCGACGATATGTTCAAAGCGGTCCGAGCTATTGTCCTCGCGGGCGCGGGGGCTGAGGCGCACCCACTTGATCTTGCCGCGGGTGTCGCGCGAGCCATCGGATCCGCG
The DNA here is from genome assembly GCA_965200315.1 of Candidatus Latescibacterota bacterium. Lineage (GTDB taxonomy): Bacteria > Latescibacterota > UBA2968 > UBA8231 > UBA8231. Next base: position 3,677,108 of record OZ241362.1, on the reverse strand, counting down.
GATCAAGTAGCCGTCGATAAAGGGCTGGGGCCGGGCCGAGGAAATGCGCATGGCGTCGAGCCAAAACGACGCGCCCATGTCGACGGTGAGTACGCCGCGGTCAATGGTTGGCGACCAAACGAGGTGCAGGAAGCTGGTGTTGAAATCCGCGTCAAAAGCCGGCCCCGGCAGAAAGCCATCGCCGGTTAAGTCGAGATGGCCGCCGCCGGCCACCAAGCCGCTGCTGATGTTGTCGCCAAACCCGTACACCTCAATCCCGGCTAGGCGCGGCCGCTCGCGCCGGTAGTAATCCAAACGGCCTTGGCGCTGGGGGTCGAGGCTTTCATAGACTGCGCGCTCCACCGGCTCTTCAAAACCCTGTTCGTCGCGGATGAAATGAACGATTGCGCCGCGCTCGTCGGCTGGCAAAGCCTGCCATTCCGCTTCGCCGATGCGCTCGCCGTGCTCGCCGCGCGTATCGCTGGCCACGATGCGGATGGTCTGCACCATCTTGCCCTGCCAGTCGGAGTCGGCATTGAGCTGTTCGAGGCCAATGCGGAAGGTGCGCTGGTCGCGATTAGGGGCCTTGGTGTGGGCGATGCGTTCAAAGGTGATTTTGTCGGCGTTTTCCTGCACCGGCTCTTGGTCGGGTGCGGCGAGGACGCGGAACTGGAAGAAGGGGTCGCCCAACTCTTCCTCGACGAAGTGGATGACGAGGGAATCAACCGCCACGACGCGGCCCAAGTCTATTTCGATCCACCAGTCGTCGATCGGTGCCTGCGGGTCGGGCTCCCAGAAGGTGGTTGGGTCGGCGTCGAGGATGTTGGCGGCCGCGGCTGCATTCGAGCCGACGCGGCTAATGCCCGGGCGAAAGAAATAGGAGTAGATGGGATTGCCCTTGCGGTCGGCGATGATCTCGCCTTTCACGTCGCGGGTCTGGGTGCTGTCGATGTTGAGGATGGCGGTCTGGTTGCGGCGGCGACGCAGCTCGGGGATGGGGCGGGTGAAGGTCTGCAAGTCGTCGAGCAAGTTGAAGTGTGCGCGGAAAAAGTGCGGCTCGACCACGCCGTCCGGCGACACCTTCACCGCGTGGATAGGTAGCTGCCAATTGTGCCAGTGCGCGGCCCTATTGACCACTACGGAGCGACTGGTGACGCGATGGCCCTTTTGAGCGTGGGCTGCGGCCAAGGGTGCCAAGCAGATGACGAGAAACGCTAAGAGCCTCATGGTGCCCTCCTGAGAATCTGGTAGTGCGCCGCGCTTTGTGCGATGCGGATGCGGCAATCGACGGGCAGGTCAAAGAAGCGTTGTGGGGGCTGGCCGGGCCAGAGTACGTGCAGGCTATCGACGCGGGTGGCCGACCCCAACCCGAGGTGCAGGAGCGGCTCGTTGCTGCTGCCGAACCCAAAGCCGCTCTGGCGCTGGGCGCGGATGGCGCGGCCGGCGGCAAAGGCTGCAACGTGCGCACCCAGCCCGCTGCGGTTGGCCTGTGTGCCCACAAGATCAATGGACAGGTAGTGCTGCACCGGGCCGTCGTTGCGATAGAGCGCGTTGTCCCAAGTGTCGGCGTCGTAGTGGCCGCCCAAACCAGCGTAAAGATCCAAGTCGCCGTCTTGGTCGAAGTCGGCGAAGGTGGCCCCGTGGCCCTTGCCAAGGCTGCCGGTGCCCGCGGTGGCCGTAATGTCGGCAAACGTGCCGTCGCCCATGTTGCGGAAGAGCGCGTTGGGTTCGAGCCGGGCCATTTGCGGGCCGCCGTTGGCGAGGTAGATATCGATGAAACCGTCGTTGTCTATGTCGCCGAGACCCGCGCCCATGCTGCCGAAAGAACGCTTGAGTCCCGCAGCGACCGCGATGTCGGCAAACGTGCCGTCGCCCATGTTGAGATAGAGAAAGGGCCGGTTGGGCTCAATAGCCTCACCGGTGACCATGCTGTTGAGGACATCGGGAAAGGCACTCATAGTTGAAGCAAATAGGTCGAGATGCCCGTCGTTGTCAAGGTCGAAGAAGAACGCCACATACCCGCCTTCCACCGGGAAAAGGACGCCGGCGCGCTCGGCCACATCGGCAAAGGTGCCGTCGCCGAGGTTGCGAAAGAGGCGGTTGCGCTGGCCGATGTTGACCGCGTACAGGTCGGTGCGGCCATCGCCGTCGAAGTCGCCAGCGGCCGTGCCAATGGTCTGGCCTGAGTCGGCGACCGCAGCGGCCGCCGCCACGTTGCGGAACGCGCCGTTTTGCTGGTTGTGCAGAAGGGCGTTTGCCGCGCCCGTACCGGTGACGCCGTTGGCCACATACAAATCGAGGTACCCGTCGGCGTCGAAGTCGAGCCAAGCCGCCGTAAAGCTGTCGCTGGAGTCGGCCACGCCGCCCGCGCGCCCGCTGTCGATGAAGGCACCCGAGTCGTTGCGGTACAGTGAGTTGGGTGCCCGGCCCTCCCAGGCGTCGCGGCTGACAAACAGGTCGTCGTCCCCGTCGTTGTCAAAGTCCGCGCTCGCCGCCGCCCAACCGCCGCGCGCGTCGGCTAGCCCGGTTGCTTGGGCGACATCGCGAAATTGGCCGCCATCGTTGCGGTAGAGCGAATGTTCGGCTTGGATGCCCACGCTGAAGAGATCGAAGTCGCCATCGCCGTCAAAGTCGAGCCAAGCACTGCCGCGGCCGCGATCTTTCTTGGCCACGCCGACGTGCGTGGCCACATCGACAAAGCGCAAGTCGGTTGTTGCAGGCACTGAGGCGCGCCGGGGAAAGCGATAGCGCGGCAGCAATGCCGGTGCATCTTCGCCCTGCCGCTCGTGGGTCAGCTTGAGCAGCCACAGGGCCTCTAGGCGATCTATTGACTCCAACAGATCGACCGCTTCTTCGAGCCAAGGCCGGGCGCGGTCGTCTCCTGCCCAGAAGGCCGCGGTACCGGCCAAGAGATAGGCATGGCCATCGTTTGGATAGGCGTCGAGTAACGAGCGGCTGCGTTCCAAGGCTGCGGGAAAGCGGCCGAGGCGCAGCGTGGCTTGGAGCAACAGGTAATGTGCGTCGCGGCGCTGGGGTTGGGCGGATAGTGCTTCGCTGCACAGGGCCGTGGCGCGCTCGAGGTTCATGGTGGCAGCGGCCTGCAAATACAATTCAGCCAGCAGCAGGCGGCCATCGAGCGAGTTGGGGTGTTGGTCGAGGATTTCATTGACGGCGAGTTCGGCCTCGCGGGCAAAACCGCCAAAGGCGAGGAGCCGCGCTTCGAGGAGGCGGGCTTCTGGCCGCTGGTGCGCTGGCGCGGGCAGCTCGTCGAGGAGGCGGGCCGCACGCTGCCGCCGGCCTTGGCGGAGCAGGGCTTCGCCAAGGCGGATCTGGGCAATCGTGCTGTCGGGTGCCAAGCTGACGACGCGCCGGAAGAGGGCCTCGGAATCTGAGAACTGCCCTTGGTGCAGCAGGCTCAGGGCCTTGGCATAGACGCGATCGCTTTCGGCTTCGGGCGGGGCTTGGCAGCCGATGCAAAGGCTGGCCAAGTACAGGACGCGGAAGCGGCGGCTCACGGTGCTTGGTCCAGCTCGCCTAGCTTGGCCCGGGCGCGTTGGTGATCCGGGGCGAGGGCAAGCACCTTTTGCAGGGCTTGCCGCGCTTTTTCCCGTTGTCCTTGCTGCAGGAGGATCAGCGCCAGCCCGTAGTGCGATTCCGCGTGGTCTGGGTCGAGGGCAATGCTACGGGCGAAATGGGTGTGGGCATCTCGGTAGTTAGCTCGGCGGACATAGGCCAGCCCGAGGACGTAGTGGGCGTCGCGGTGGTCGGGATTGCGGGCGAGGGCTTGGCGCAACGCGGCAACGGCTCCGGCAAAGTCACCGCTTTTGAAGTTCGTGCGGCCCAAGCCATAGGCGGCGGCAAAGGAGTCGGGATCAATCGCCACGGCGCGGACGAAGTGCGCGTTGGCTTCTTTGAGCACACCCTCGTACAAGTACAGGTCGCCCAGCATGATGTAGGCGTCGCGGTGGACTTCGGCGAGCTCAGTCGAGCCGTCGGGGTTGCGGGCGAGGACTTGCTCCAGCATGGCGCGGGCGTCGGCGAAGCGCTTTTGCTGTGCGTACACGGTGGCGAGGCGCAGGCGAATTTCCACCGAAGTAGAGTCGCTGGAGAGGGCGCGCTTCAGGGAGTCGATCGCCTTGTCCCACGCGCGTTGGCGAATGTAGATGTTGCCCTGATTGAGGTGGCGTTCGGCTGCGCTCAACTGCTGGAAGCGGCCCTGTGCATCGCGGGCATCGGCGGGTCGGTCGCACTCGGCGTAGGCTTGGGCCAGCAGGTAGTGGGGAGCGGGGTTGTGAGGGTCGGTCGCGGCGACGCGCTGGAGCACGGGAATGGCTGCTGTGGGTTCGCCGAGGCGGATGAGTAAGCCGCCTAGACCTAAGCCGCCTTGAATGTGGTTGGGGTCGCGGGCGAGCAGGTCGGCAAAACCCGTGCGCGCTTGGGACAATTGCTGATTGCGCACGAGCAGGTCGCTGTGGTAGTAGCGGGCTTCAAGGTGGACTTCGGCGAGCTCAGTCGAGCCGTCGGGTGCGAGTTCGATGGTGCGGTTGAAGGCCGCGAGCGCGCCCGCAAAATCACCCGTGGCGCGGCGCACCTCGCCTAGATAGAAGTGGTATTTGGCGCGCTCGGGCGCGAGGGCGATGGCCTGCTCTAGATGGCTTGCGGCCTCTAGGTAGCGGTGCTGGTCGCGCAGCACCGCGGCAAGGGCAAAGTGAGCGCGGGGCCGGACTTCGGCGAGCTCAGTCGAGTCGTCGGGCGTCAGGGCCAAAGCGCGTTCAAAAACCGCAATGGCGAGTGCGGGCTGGTCGAGCCGCACGTGGGCTAGCCCCTTCTGAAAATGGGCGGTGCTCGACGCGGAATCGAGCGCTACGGCTTGCTCAAGTGCCGCTAAGGCGCGTTCAGGCCGATCTTGTTGTAAGAAGAGCGTACCGCGCTGGAGCAAGCGGCGGGCTTCTTCGGGGCGCGCCGCGTCTTGCGGGTCGGGCTTCGACCTGAGCTCAGCCGAAGGTTGGTCGGCGCAGGCGATTGCGCCCAGAATCAGCAATTTTCGGCTGAGCTCAAGTCGAAGCAGGCGGGCGGTCATCACTCAGGTGCCTTGGACCAGCGAATCCGGCAGGGCGGCCTTGAGGGCGCGCTCGTCGATCTCGACTCGGCTCTGATAGCGCTGGCGCAAGTCTTGGACGAAGCTGGTGAAGGCCGCGTTTTCCCGCTCGCGTCTCAGCAGAGCGCGGGCGCGGCGCTGGACCTGCTCGTACGGTTCGACCCGGCCGGGATTGCGTCCTTGGACGCGGAAAATAGAGTACCCGTCGCGCACCCGAATCGGCCCGACGAGCTGGCCGGGTTCCGCCTCATAGATGGCCGGGACTAGGCGCGGATAGAGCTTTTCGTCGCGCGGATGGAAGTGGAAGCGCGCTTGCGATTGGACGGCTTGGGCGCGCACACTGCGGTCGGCGAGATCGGCAAAACTCGCGCCAGCAGCAAGTTGATCGCTCAGCCCTTGGGCCTCGGCCGGGCTGGACGCGAGCAGCTCTTCGACCTCGACGGATTCTTCGTGATAAAACATGTCGGGATGGCTGTCGTAGTAGGACCATACCTCGGCGTCGGAGAGCATTTCGATGGCTGCGAAGCGCTTGCGCACGGCGTTGAGCAGCGCGTCTTGGTAGGCCCTCTTGGCCAGCCGTTGGACATCCAGGTCGTCGTATAGGTCCTGTTCGCGGGCGGCGCGCCGCTGGAGGAGGGGCCGCAATACCAGCCGGTCTAGCGAGGTGCTCGCACGCGCACTGTCTTTGAGGCTGCGCTGGGCATTGAGCCGCCGCAGGGCCTTGTAAGCCGCGGCGACTGTGGCTTGCCCCTCAGCAAAGGTGTAGAGCGGCGCAGTACAGGTGTCGAGCAGTGCGCCGTCTTCTCGCTGGGCCGCGCTGAGCATGAGTTGCAGTCCATCGCGGTCGAGGGCTGCCTCGGCGGCCGCACGGAGCGATTCAAAGTGCTCGGCTTCAACTTGGGCTAGACGCTCTCTGAATAGCTGCTCCTCGATGAGGGGCCGGTAGCGCTCGTAGGGCGTGTCGCGGTCTTCGGTGAAGCGGACGATGTGCCAACTGCGGCCAGCGCGCAAAGGAGCAGATATTTCCGCCAAGGGCAGCGTGTTGAAGACCTCGGCCGGGATATGCAGGCTGGGCGCGGCCTCGCGGCCAATAAAGCCCAACTCGCCGCCCTGTTCAGCCGAGCGTTTGTCGAGCGAGTGGGAGCGGGCCACCTCGGTAAAGGGTTGACCGGCGTCGAGCGCGGCCACAGCCGCTTCGATTTCAGCGCGGGTGTGGACCAAAATTGCGTTGAGCTTGCGCTCGCGGTGGTAGCCTTCCTCGGTAAAGACGCGGCGCACATCCTCTTCGGGTACTTGCACCTGAGAGGTTATGTTGCGTGCCCGGTACAGGGCGATGACGCGCGCATCCACAGCCTCATCAACGGCGCGTTTTACCGAGCGCAGCGTGTCCAGCCCGTGGGCTATGGCCTCTTTGAGGATTAGCTGGCGATCGATGAGCGATTGCACGTACTGACGCCGGGCCGCGTCGCCGCCTTCGGGGTGGCGCAAACCTACGGGCATCTTTTCGACAAAAGAGCGCAGGCTCTCTCCTGAGATAGGCACTTCATCGACTCGCGCTACGGGCGCATTTTTTTCCTGCGAGCAGGCCACGAGGGCGATAGTGATAGCGAGGGGGTACAGAGAGCGCATAGATTTTTCCTTCTAATATACAGGTGTTCGGTTGCCAACCATACCGGTGAAGCCGTCCACCACTAGCCACAGGCCGGCGGCGACGAACTGGCCGAGCACGACCCCGACGAAAAAGGGGCGGGTGAGGAGGTACGTGCGGGGCCCGCCGTATTTGAGGACGGTGATCTTGATGAGCCAGGCGAGAAAGATCGAAAACCAGATGCTGTTCATTACCCAGCCGGCGCTCACCGCAAAGCCGAGCGGGTGAAAGGGCCACCACACGAAGAAGTGGCGGGCGGTCATCAAACCGCCCATGATCAGGGCACCAAAACCCGTCCACAGCCACCCGACGAGGCTCGGCTCCGTGGGATTGGCGAGCTTTTGCGCGGCAAAGTCCGAAGGGTATCTGGCAAAGCCCGTGAAGTACTGGGGATGCAGGTTGAGTGCGCCGTCGCGATAGGCGAGGTAGAGCATGAACCAGCAGGAGACTACGAGGCTGATGAGTATGGCCGCGACAATAGCCCAAAAAAGCCGCCGGGTGCCGCTGATCGCGCTGCCCAAGCGCAGGCTGTTGGCGAGGGGCGCGGTCATAAAGACCAGCAGGTCGCCCGCCCAGACGAAGGAGTAGCCCGTGGCGACCATGCCCGGTGCGCCGAGAGCCGGGACCCCAACGCCGGAGACGACAAAGCCGGCCGGGACCATTTCCGGGGTTACGGTGGGCATCCCCGCCTCGGCGATGACGCGCGCTAGGCCGATGAATATGACCAGCGACGAGAACAGGAAAAAGGGTACGATCCAAGCCGGTATCCCGCTCTTCCACAGCCAGAAGCCCATCGCGCAGGTGCCGCCGACGAAGAGCCAAAACGCGGCCCGATAGGAGAGAATCTCCGCAGAGTCGTCGATCCGCTCGTCGCCCCACAGGGCCTTGCGCAGGACGTTTTTGAGGTGGGGCCGCGCCGTCCACAGCCCATAGAATACCAACACGATGAGCGCACCCATCATCTGATGCCCCATGATCGCGCCCACTGGCCCCGACCCGGTCCAAGGCCCCAATTCCTCGGGGCTGAAGATGCCGATGTAGCGGAAGATGCTTTCTTGTATCACGTGCAGCAGGTAGAAAAACCACAGGCTGAAGGCGATATTGGAGTTGATAAAGTAGGCAAAGCCGAACATCAGGAAATTGATGCGGATGTTGAGCGAGGTCGTGCGGCTGAACAGCTCGACGCTGGTTTGGAGGGCGAGGGAGGGGACGAAGTTGAAGTAGTTATGCAGGGCGTTGGTGCTGTTGAACAAGAAGGGCAGCAGCAAGCCGCACCACATGATGGGGTTGCGAAAAAAGGGTTTGAGGCTTTTTTGCTCGCCGTCGTCGTCTTGGATCATGGCGAGCGGAACTTGGGCCAGCGGAAAAACGAGCCGCTCGTTGTCAACCCACTGGCGGCGCAAGATGCTTATGGCCGCGATAATGGTTGCGTAAAACGCCGCGTAGAACGCAAACCAGCGCCCGAGCGGCTTGAGCCAGACTTCGTAGGGAATGGCCGAGCCTTTGGTGCCCTCGTAAAATGCCTTTACCGCAGCCGGATCGTACACCACCATCCAATCGGAGAGAAACGGGTGGACTAAGTCGGCCCATTGGTTTTCAGGCGTGGCGTAGTAGAAGGTGCCGGTGATCATGGGCAGCAGCATCCCCACCACGCCGCGCGTGGGGATGGCCGTGGCGACGGCCATCATGGCGAAGATGACGACCAGCTCGCCGCGCCGAAAACCCCAGCGTCCCAAGGCGACTTGGACAGTCAGCAGCAGGACGAACAGCAAAAAGAACGCGGCTGGCGTAGCCGAACTCAGCCCAAGGCGCGAGCCTTGCACGACCATGCTGCCGTAGGGAACGCCGATGGCAATGACCAAGCTCAGTGCCGCGCCAACGAGGATGCTCCGGCCCGTAATGGCGGCGGCCGGCGCATTGTGAGAAGAATCGATTTCAGCCATGTTTTTTAACGATTAATGAAGGCGACAAACAAAGCAAAAAGGGCCAATAGAGCAAAAGGTCGGGCCGTAGCCTTCCTAATTGGTTTGTCGTTGGTCGCGCTCTTTGAGGCCGCCTTGTGGCTGGTGGGCGTCGGGCCGGACGACGCCCTTTTTGCGGCCAGCGACTCGTCCTACCGCATCAACCCACAAGCTGCGCGGCGCTTCTTCCCCCGCCAGTACGTGCGCTTGGCCCCAGGGCAAGATCGCTTTGCCCGCGACAAAGACGCACGTACGTTCCGCGTGTTCGCGCTGGGAGCTTCGACCCTGCTCGGCTTCCCCAACCCCGCCTATACCTCGTTTCCCAACTTCTTGCAACAGATGCTCGCCGATGCGTATCCAGCGCGCCAGATCGAGGTCGTCAACTGCGGCGTCACGGCCATCAATTCCTTTGTCATGCGAGAATTTGTCGAGGAAGTGGTCGCGCACGAGCCGGATTTGGTGCTCATCTACGCTGGCCACAACGAGTTCGTAGGGCCGTACGGGGCCGCGACCCCGTTTGCGCGTCTGAGCGGCAACTGGTACTTCATCCAGTTGCAGATGTTCCTACAGAGGACAAAGACCTACTACTTGCTCGACAGCCTGCTGCACTACGCTGCGGCCGCGCTGCGGCCGGCCGCACCCGTTGAGTCTTTTGGCGTACACTTGGTGCAGCGCGCGATTTACTTGGAGGACGAGGCGCACCGCCAGACCGAGGCCCATTATCAGCGCAATATGGCCGCGATGCTCAAAGTGCTGCGCGCCCGCGAGGTGCCGGTCGCGCTCTGTACGCTGGTTTCCAATTTGGCCGGATTTTATCCTCTGCGCTCGCAAGGGCCAGTCCCGCCGCCGGACGCTGCGCTGGCGGATCATCCGCAGCATGCGGCCTGGCACTTTGAGGCGGGCTTGGCTCACCAGGCGGCTGGGGACTCAGCGCAGGCGCTAGCCGCGTTTGTGCGCGCCCGCGATTTAGACGGCATTCACCTGCGGGCCTGTTCGCCCTTCAACCTCGCCCTTCGCGCCTTGGCCGCTGAGTCGGGGGCGATTTTGATCGATGTGGAGCAGGCGTTTGCCGCCCAAGCACCGGCTGGTTTGGTCGGCGACGCGCTCATCACCGAGTATCTGCACCCCACGGTGCGGGGCCACTATCTGATCGCGCAGACCATAATGACGACCCTGTTTGCGCGGGAGGATGCGTTGGGTTTAGCGGGAGGCCGCGAGGATGCCTTAGACGATTTTGCCGGCTATTGCCGCCGCTTGGGCTACGGAGTCCGCGAGCGCGTGCTAGCGCGCAACGACTTAATCCTGCTGTTGAAGAACATGCCGTACGCCGAGCGACCGCCGATTTTAGAGCAGCGGCTCGCGCACTTAGTCGGCGAGCAGCTAGCCGACCTGCCCAAGCTGAGCTACGCGCAGATTGCGGATTTTGCTCGTCGCGGCGGCGTGGCTTTCTTGGCGGCTGTCATCGCCGACCTCGCGGACCCGCAGCCGCTATCTGATGCGCTGGACGAGCTAGTGGGGCCGTTGGGGTTGGCGCCCGGCGTACCCCCTTGACAACGCGCCAACACAACGATAAAATTGTGTTGTGGTCCCCTCGGTTCAATACAGTCGGAACTCTTCCACAAGGAATTGTTGCCATAGACTTGAGAGGTTTTCCATGATCAAAAACGAAAGGCAATACCGACTCACCAAAGCGCAAGCGAATCGGTTCTCGCAGGCCTTGCAGAGCCTCGGCGAGGCCGACGGAGTGCATCCGCTTATTGTCAAAGCCCAGCGCGATGCCTTGAGCAGTCAGATCGCCGACCTGAAAGAGGAGTTGCGCGAATATGAATCTCTAAAGGTCGGCCTGTTTCAATTTGATCAGCTCAAGACCGTCGCCGAGCTGCCGACCCTTCTAATCAAAGCGCGAATCGCCCAAGGACTGAGCCAAAAAGAGCTGGCGGAACGACTCGGACTGAAGGAGCAACAGATTCAGCGGTACGAGGCCACGGACTATGCTTCAGCCCGGCTCGCTCGAATCAAGGAAGTCGTCGGGGCCTTGGGTATTGAGGAATGTTCTGGAAAATAAAAAAAGAGACATGGCCAATCCACAGCATGTCATAATGAGGGAATGCTTGATTAGTACCCTTCCGTGAAGTTTATATTCCATTCTCCGTCGGTTTCAAAGTAGAATAAGTATTCCTTGCTAGGTATGATTTCGGTTGGCTGGTCCTCGACGTAAAATTGTCCAGCTTGGTTAAATACAAGGCACTTGTGGGTTCCATCGACGCTGTAGGCGGCAGCAAAATGGTGTGTCGGCATTCTGTGCAGCGCAGGCCGGGTTCGGCAATCATGGGCCACATGATGGGATCCTCTTTGAAAATGAGAATGAGTCGGTTTTGCACCCTCAAAGAAAAAAATTCGCCGATATTCGCCAAACATCTAAAGCAGATTCAAGCGTTTTCGGTTGTACCTAGTCCTACCAATTCTTCCCCGTAGGCAAATAGCAGCGGCGTTCCGCCGGTGTGGACAAAGACGACATTTTCGCTGTCGCGGAAACGCCCTTGGCGCACCTGATCAATTAGGCAGGATAATCCCTTGCCCGAATAGGTGGGATCGACGAAGATGCCCTCGCTTTGGGCGAGGAGGCGGATGCTGTCGAGCGTGGCGCGGTCCAAATGGCCGAAGCCCGGGCCGACGTACTCATCGGTCACGGCGATGCGCTCTGGGTTGGGTGCGCATTCGAGGCCGAGGTGGGCCGCGGCTTCCGCAGCAGATTGCGCGATGCGCTCAGACACTCCTTCGCGCTGGCTCAGCTTGCTCTGGGGCGTGCCGAGGAAGCGGGCCGAACGCCCTAAGAGGGCAAAGCCGGCCACTAGCCCAGCCAAGCTGGTCCCCCCGGACCCGATTACCAAGTCGTCGGCTTGGATACCGGCGGCGCACAGTTGGGTTTCGATTTCCAACGCACATTGGATGTAGGCAACGCGCGACAACAGGCCGGACAGGCCGGTGAAAGGTTTGTACCCCTCTTCTTTGAGCCGCTCCACTTCTTCGGCTATGGTTGCGCCGACGCTCTCGGGTGGAGCAAAGCGGATGTGTGCGCCACATAGCTGATCTAAAAGGTAGTTGCCTTGGGCTGGCGACTTGCGCCCCATGATGGAATCGTTCTCGCGCAGGACGACGACGCCCTTGAGGCCGAGCTGGGCGCAGGCGGCGGCGAACTGGCGGCAGTGATTGGACTGGACGACGGCGCTCAGCACGGCCGCATCGCACCCTTGGGCCGTGGCCTCGGCGAGGGTGAATTCGAGGTAGCGGGACTTGTTGCCGCCCAAGGCCAGACCGGTCAGATCGTCGCGCTTGATCCATATCTGCGGCCCCCCGAGCGCGTCCGACAGCCGCGGACAGGGCTGTAAGGGCGTTGGCAAATGCGTCAGGTGGTGGCGGGGCAGCGCGTCGATGGCGCGTTGGATTGCTTGGACGTCCATGTAGTTAGCTCCTTTGGTTAGACAGCACCCTACTGCCACAAGTGGCGGTGTGCGCCAATCCATTCGAGATGGGCGCGGCGGATGAGTCCGTAGTTGTAGAAAGCATAGCCATCAACGCCCGCTTGGCGCAGCGCGATCAGGTGCGCCCCGAGCGCGTCGCGGTCGGCGAATTCCCCAGGGTTGACGATGGCACTTAGGCCGGTACCCGCCGGGAGTTCGCCGCGCAGGGCGCGGACGCGCTCGCCGCCCATGCCGGCGTTGACCATGTACACGTTGCGGAGGACGCGATCCGAGTCAAGCCCATTGACTGTCTGGTCGCGGCCCCCGAAAAACGAGGCGCGTGCCCCGGCTTGGTTGGCGATGGCAATGGCTTCCTCCACCAGCGAAGTTGCCGTTTCGACGCGGGCAGCGAGAAAGGTCTGCAAGCGGCCGGAAAAGGCGGCGGCGAGGCATTCGGCACTCGGGGGCTGCATGTCTTCCGGGGCAGGCTCAGCAGCGAGTTCGCTGGCGAGGAATGCGGCGACCTCTGCGCGGAAGCACTCGCCTTCACCGGCCCGCTGCAAGCAGTGCCGGCAGTAGCACAACCCCATCAGCAGCTCGCAGAATGGTGTGATCTGTACGCCGACTTTGGGATTGCGGAACCCGTAGCTGAAGTGCAGGTAGCCCAGCGATTCGAGGTGGAACTCGTCGGGCTGAAACTGCGCGGCGATATCGCGGCAGAGCGCACGAGCATAGCCGCGCACCAAGGGGCTGGCCGGGCATAGCTGGGCGAAGTTGATGTGCCCAAAGGGATCGTGCTTGGCTGCGTCTGGATAGCGCTGGGGCAGGTAGTGGTTGTAGTTGAAGACCAGCCAACTCGTCAAGTCGAGGCCGCGCGCCCTGATTTTATCCGCGATCCGGCGCATGTAATCCGGGCCATCGACAATGTTGCTGATCAGGGGCGCGATGGGGCTTTCGTCGTAAAAGGTGGCGGATGGCTGGAAATAGAGTGCGCCTTCTTCTCCCCAGTAGAGGGGCCGCCGGGGATTGTGCGGCAAAAAATACGTCGATACATGGTAGCTCTGGGCTAGGCTGACGCTGTTGAGGCCGGCTGTGTGGGCGATGGTCTCTAGGGCCGAGTCAATGCCCTCGTCCGTCAAGTCCCAGGGGTACGTGTATATGGTCGCTCGCATGGGCGTGGTCTCCTTGTTATAGCAATCCTAAGTCATTCATGATAGCTGGATGCGCGGGCGTTTGGCCCGCTGGCCTGCGGGCAGGGAACACGGCGAAGAAGGTGCCGCTGAACGTTCCGTGCTTGCAACTCGCTATATGCAATCGTCTTTCCCGCAGGGCGCAAGCGACATCTTACATGCCCCATACCGCGACGGGCGCACCCTCTTCGGTTTCCTCGCGGCGATACACCTTGTCGTCCCACAACGTGCCCTCGGTGCGGTCGAAGAGCACGAGATGCCCTTCCGCCGCCGCGCAGCGGTCCATGTAGGCCCGCGTCTGCTCCAGCCCTTCGCGCAGCGTCCGCTCCAGCCCCCGATGCAGCACCTTGCATTCGATGACGACCTTCTGCATCTTGCCGCGATCCCCGCCCACTGGCCATGTCAACAGCAAGTCCGTGCGCCCCCGACCCAAACCATACTCGCGCTCGATCCGCCCGCCGCTGTTGACGACCCGCTGCAAGAACGCTTGGAGTAGCAACTGCGGCCCCGCTTCCTTGTACTGGAATCGCTCCACCCAATGTTCAGACAGCTCGCGGAAGAATGCTTGGAACGCGGCCAGCAGCTTGCCCATCTCCAAGGTGCCGTCCGCATTGACGTACCAAGCGGGGTCGTGGTGGATCGACATCTCCTGAGTGGTATAGGTGAGGGCGCGCGGGATTACCTCTCGGTAGATCGGGTTGGCGATGGCAACCGGGCTGCCCTGCGCCACCAAGCCCAAGTCGCGCACGTACTGCAGATCATCGTCGGCGAATGATTCCACGGCGTCAGCACTGCTCAGCAGCGGTTCGACTACGCGGCGCACCCGCTCCTCTTGCAGCTTGTCGGTGAGCTGGTCCAAGTGCGTCTCGCGGCGGAGGATCAACTGCTCGCGGGCGTCTTGGATGGCGTCGGCGGTGATGGCTCGGCTGCGGTCGCGGCCGGCCTTGTTCTTGAAGCAGGCTTCGTAGGCCAAGGCGTTGACTAGCCACGGCTGGCCCTGCGTCAATTCCCATATCGCCCCCCGCGCTTCCTCGGCGAACGCTTGGCCGGTCTCCTCGGTGTGCTGTAACAGCAGGGATTCAACCTCGGCGGACGAGAAGTCGTCCAAGCGCAGGGATTCGGCGCGGATGTTGAACGCACTGCCCCCGGCGATGATGGCGTTTTCGGCGGACGAGCGGATGCGGTAGTCGCGCACATCGCGCACCCCGCAGAGGATCGCGCTCTGAGGAAACCGGCGTGGGCGGTCTGGGTAGCCCGCACGCAGTTGCCGCAGCACGGCCAGTAGGGTGTCGCCGATCAGGGCGTCAATCTCGTCGACGATCAGCACCAGCGGTTTGGCGTCGGCTTGCGACCAACGGGATAGGGTCTCCCCCAGCGCGTCATTGGGCCCCGCGTCGTCGAGAATGCCGGGCCAAATGTCCGCGACGAACAGATCGTCGAGCGTGTGGCGCGCCGCACGAGCCAATGCGCTGAGAATTGCCCGCATGGCCGCGGCCACATCCTCCCGCGCCGACTGGCCGACCTCGACGTTGACATACACACAGCGGAACTCGCCGCTGGCGTTCAGTTGGTCCCGCAAGGCGAACAACACCGATGTTTTGCCCGTCTGGCGCGGTGCGTGCAGGACGAAGTACTTTTCCTGCCGGATAAGCAGGAGGAGGTCCTCGATATCGAGCCGCGACAGGAGCGGGACTTGATAGTGAATATCCGTCTTGATGGGACCGGCGGTGTTGAAAAAACGCATGGTCGTTGTCGTCATGTTGCGACTCCTTGCTAGCGAGGGGCCTGCCGGCTGTCGGGCAACCTGTGCCTTAGCCCTTGGGCCCTTGGGTGTCTCGCATGCTCTTGATTCGCTAGGAATAATCGCTGGGCAGATCGGCCGAGCTAACAGGCGACATACCTCCCGCTATTCCTTCACCGCGCCAGCCGTCAGCCCCTGAGTGAAGAATCGCTGGGTGAAGAGAAAGAACAGCACCGTCGGCACCAAGGCGATGATTGAGGCCGCCGAGATGTAGCGCCAGTTGACGCCAAAGACGCCTTGGAGGCTGGCCAGTCCCAATTGCAGGGTGTACAGCTCGCGGCTTTTGAGCACCACCAGCGGCCACAGGAAGTCGTTCCACTGGGCCACGAACGTGAACGCGGCCTGCGCGGCGAGGGCCGGTTTGACGAGGGGCATCATAATGCGCGCATAGATGGTCCACGGGCCGCAGCCGTCGATGTGCGCGGCGTCTTCTAAGTCGGTGGGAATGGTGGCGAAGGCTTGGCGCAGGAGGAAGATGCCGAAGGCATTGACGGCCACCGGCAGGATGACACCGGCGTACGAATCCACGAGGCCGAGCTTCAAGGTGACGATGAAGAGCGGGATTAAGAGGACTTGGAACGGCACCATGGTCGTGGCCAATATGCAGTAGAAGATGGCTTGGCGGCCGCGAAAGCGCATGCGGGCGAGGGCGTAGCCGGCCAGCGAGCAGCACGCCAAGTTGAGCAGGACGGTGGCGATGGCAATGTAGAAGGTATTGAAGAGGTAGCGCATAAACGGGAGGATGTTCCAAGCCTTGGCGAAGTTGCTCCAGACGATGGGATCGGGAATCCACTGCGGAGGATGGGCGAACAGATCGGCCGACTCGGCCTTGAGCGCGGTGGATAGCAGCCAGGCGAAAGGAACGAGCAAGACCGCGCCGACCGCGCACAGGACTGCGTAGAGTAGAATGCGCTTGACCATCTCAGTCTCCTCGGCCGGCGAGGCGAAAGTTGAGCAGGGCAAAGATCAGTATGACGACCAGCAAGCAGAGCGAAACAGCCGCGGCGTACCCTACTTCGAGGTATTTGAACCCGAGCGTGTAGATGTAGTAAGCCAACAGGTTGGTGCGGTGGAAAGGACCGCCGCCGGTCATCACGTACACTTCGCCAAAGGTGCGCAAGGCGGCGATGGTGGCGATGATGGAGACCACGAGCGTGTAGGGCTTGATCGTCGGGACGATGACGTGGCGCACGACCTGCCACCAACCGGCTCCATCGACGCGGGCCGCTTCTTTGAGCTGGGCCGGGATGCCCTGCAAGCCGGCCAGATAGATGATCATGTAGTAAGGCGCTGCCTTCCACACGGTTACCATGGCCACGGCAAACAGGGCAATCGCCGGCTCGGTCAACCACGCGGCTTGAGTCTCCACGCCGAGCAGGCCCAAGAACGCCTCGGGGACGCCGCGCACATCGGCCAGCCACGACGGGCCGCTGACGCCCAGCCCCTTGAGAAAGGCGTTGAGCAGGCCATCGGCATTGTACAGCCACTTCCAGACGATGCCGGCGACGACGATGGAGGTGACGACCGGAATGTAGTACAGGGTGCGAAACACTTTGATCAGCCGCAGGGAGTTGTCGAGCAGGAGCGCCATGAAAAACGAGAGTACGACGAGCGCGGGCACCACGATGATCGCGTAGAGCAGGGTGTTGGCCAAGACGCGCCAAAACAGCTCGTCGCCCCAAGCGCGGCGAAAATTGTCGAAGCCGACAAAGGTGGGCGGCGAGAAGATGTTGTAGCGGTGCAGGCTGAGATAGAGCGTGTCGAGCAAGGGATAGGCGAAGAACACGACTAGGAGTAACAGTCCGGGAGCGACAAAAAAGTAAGGAGTGTAGCGTCCGTACATGGTCAATTGCGAATTAGGAATTAGGAATTGGATTGGTTGGGCGCCTCGGTAATAAGTGCATGATTGGGTCTCAACGGAAGCGCGCTAGGTGGTTCCACTTGGATTCGATGCGGCTGAGGGCCGCGTCCGCGCTCTGCTGGCCGGCTAGGGCCTTGGCGAATTCCTCGTGGAGGATGTCCTCCATCCGGCTCCAGCCCTTGACGTCGGGCGGGGCCATGACAAAGGAGTGAGCGATGTCGGCCGCGGAAAGCTGGTTGGCGGCGGCGGCCAGCGTGGCGGGTGGGCGGCGGAAGTAGGGATCGGCGGCGGCTTCCACAGTCGAGGGCAAGATAGCGACGCGGCGGCAGAATTCGAGTTGGTTGGCGTCGTTGGTGACAAACAGCCCGAAGTCAACGGCTTGCTCTACGTGGGGCGAGGCTTTGGGCACGACCAAGACTTGGCTGGTGGCTGGCACTTGGCCGAGGCGGCCGCGCGGCATGGGCGCTGGGACCGCCTTTTTGGCAAAGGAGTCGTCGAAGTAGCGGGTGATCCACCCGCCGGAAAAGGGCAGCATGGCGGCGCGCCCCTCGATGAACCAATTGACCTCGTCGCGGTGGGAGGCGGCGAGGGCCTCGGGCGGCACGATCCCTTGCTGATAGGCGTCAATCCACTGCTGCAAGATGGCCTTGGCTTCGGGGTGATTGATGCGGGTGCGGCGGGCGTTGGGGACGAAGAGCGGCCAGAATCCGTCTAGGCGCAACAGGGCCCAAGGGGGAGCCACCAGTGAGGGATGCAGCCGCCAAGAGATGCCGTATTTGCCGGTGCGCTCGCGGATTTGGCGGCCCATGGCGAGCATCTCGTCGACGGTGGCGGGCGGCCGCTCCGGGTCGAGGCCGGCTCGGGCGAAAAGGTCCTTGTTGTACCAGAGCATGGTGACGCCGACGTACCAAGGGATGGCGTAGTTGCTGCCTTGGAAGTAACCGACGCCGCGCCAAAAATTTTCGAGCCGTTTGGCCTTTTCGGCGGGGGCGACCGCTTCGTCCATGTTGACGAGGATGTCGTATTGTAAAAAGCGGGGCAGATCATAGATATTGGCCAAGTCTGGCGGCGCGTCGCCGACCAAGGCGGCGAGGAACTTCTCGGCCACCTCGCCGCCGCTGACATCGACCCATTTGACTTGTACGCCGGGATGCGCCTGCTCGTACTCGGCGATCATGCCTAAGATGTAGTCGGCGAAGGCATCGCCGAGGGCAATGGTCCAGAATTCGAGGGTGACGGTCGCGTCTTGGCGCGGCTCAGGGCTGCAGGAGGAAAGGGCGAGGAGGAGCGAAAAGGCTAAGGGCATTGGGAATGGCGAATTGGGGGTGAAAGAGCGGAGTGCATAGAGGGGTATAGGGCCTTGGTGCTAGGGTGCGCGGCCGTCTCGCCCGCAACGCAACGCGGCCGGAGATTGGCAAACCGCTGCTGAAAGGACCGAGTGATTCCATGAGGGCCGGCCGCATAACGTCAGGTACGCATTGCTAATGGGGAGGAGTTGATTTGTCCGCATGGTATAGAATTGGTCATTATTGCACGGCACATTCGGTTGACCAAACTACGTTTAAGCACGTTCGCAAGCAATGCGCCAATCCCGAAAGGAGCTTTTCATGCATCTGTTTCTGTTCGTCCTGCTAAGCGCGGCCTTTTTCGCCTGCGCGGATAATCCGCTCGCGGAGCGAGTAGACGAATTAGAGCAGCGGCTCGACGAAGTTGAAGCCGAGCGAGAGGAGGATAGGATGCGCCTGCTGGCGCGGCTCGACGCCCTCGCGGTGACGTCCGCCAACGCCGAGGAGATCGGCCAAGTGCGCGCCAAGCTGAACCAGACGGGTATTACGCGGTCGGAATTTGAGGACCTTCAAGAGCGCGTGGAGGAGTTGGAAGGTCAAATTGGGGATTGGAGCGGGATTGTCCATTCTCGGCAGTACTCCGTTTACGCCGTGCTCCACGGCGTGTACAACGAAAACATAGAGGATTGGACTATTACATTCATCGGCACGAGCTTTGCCGTGGCAAGCGGTACGCTTGTTACCAATGGACATATCATAGATGGACTGATTGAATTGGACGGCCAAGTAGCGGCATTTAACAACAGGTATGGAACCGATCTATCGAGCGATTGGATAGTAGTGAGAAACCTGACGACCAGCCTCTCATACCAAGGAAATTATTTCTTTATTGGTGGTTATTGGTCGCATCCGCAATGGGACCCCGAGGATCTGAGTTCGCCCGACGTGGGTACGCTGCACATCTCCGAAGGCTTCATTGGGCGTCGCGCCCGTTTGGCGACGAGCAGAGAGGCTCGTCGATTGAGAGTCGGTGCGCCGATAGCGACGTTGGGATTTCCCGGCGAACTCCAAGGCGGCGAACTGTCCGCCCTTTTCCCGATTGCCACCTTTAAGAATGGCACGATCAGTGCCTTGCGTCCGTCCTTCCAAAATGAGCCGTACTCCGTGGCCAACACCTACATCGTTCAGCACAATCTCGACCTGTCCGGCGGCACCAGCGGCAGCCCCATTTTCGACGCTTCGGGTCAGGTGGTGGCCATCAACAACGCGGGTATTGAAAATCTGGTTCTCAGCATAGGCGGCGTACCTGCGCGCATCTCACAAGCGGCCCTCGGATTCGGCATTCGCGCCGACAAAATTCACGAGGTGCTTGACGATGTGGGTGTAGTGGCTAAGCCGACGCCCACCGATCCGAGTGGATTAGCCAGCAGCTTGGATGGACGGGATATTGGTTCCCTCGACATTGGGACGACGCAGGAGGCCTTGGCGGAGCGACTAGCCGAGATGCAGTAAGGCACCCACAAGGAAGCCCCTACGGAGTGGGCAACGTATCCACGACGTGGACATATTCGGCGGACACGTCTAAAAAAGACCGAAAAATCGACGCGTTTTCGGAATATGTCCACGGAGATCAATCGATTTGGACCTTGAACGACTGTTCGGCGATGTGCTCGTGATCTGATGTCCGCGCTTTCTTTATCGCGTGCTCGGTCAGCGGCAGGTAGTAATGGGTCTCGGCGTTGGTTTTGATAAAGCCCTCGGCATAAGCGCACCCGGCGGCGGCGCCAAAGGCCCCGTCGCTGGTCTCGATCCGCTTGCGCGCATACGCCCCGCCGTAGCCTTGGCTTGCTAGGCAATCCAGCGCCGCCAGCTTCTTGGTGACCACGTCGGTAATGTCGATAAAGACATCGTTGTAGTAGCCGCCCTCCGAATCCCACACACTACGCGGAACCGCCGCAGCCCCCGTGCCAAAATAGAAAACTTGGGCGACTCGATGCGGCGGGCGGCTGTCGCCGGGATCCACCCCATTGGCCAGCGCGAGCGCGTAAAGGACGATTTGACCGCATATAGCATGGGCGTTGGTCAGCCCGTCGCCCTCCTTGGGAAAGTGCGTCAGCACCACATCCGGCCGCAATTGGCGCACTAGCCGCGCCAAGCGGCGCACGGCCTCCTCGGTAACTCGCAACACCGCATCGTCGGCCCCCAAAAAGTGGATTTCCTCGACGCCGAGCAGGGCACAGGCTCGCCGCACCTCGTCGGCCTTGACGTCGGCGCGCTCGGCCATCAGTGCCGTTAGTTGGTCGGCTTGCGGGACTTCTGCCCGGTGGAACATCTCGTCGCTAATAACCTTGTCGTGGACCCTCGCTCCGTGGGTCAGCACCACGCAGCCGACCCAGTCGCCGCGGGCAACGTGATGGGCCATGGTGCCGCCCGATTGATCAAAAATATCGGCTGGATGTGCGCCGATGGACAACAGCCGCAGATTATCGCTCATGTTTGGTTCCTTTCGCGTTTGGTCTGCATTGACGCTGAGACCACGATTGGCACTCGGTGAATGACGTTGCCGCGGTAGCTTTTGGGGTTCCAAGGCTGGCGGAAAGGCTGGGCATTGCCCGCTTCGATTCAGGCATAGATAATTTCTCCGGTCTATGACTTCCTCACTTGAACAGGCTTTTGCGGCCTATCCTGCTGCACAGCAGGCACTCGGTCGGTTGATGCCCACGCGCTGGGCAGTGCTCGCGGCCAAAATAGATGATTTGCAGGTGTAGGTCGTTCCAGCACTCTTGGGGAAAGAGGCGCTTGCAGTCCCGTTCCGTTTGCTCGACGCTCTTGCCGTTGGACAGCCCCCAACGGTAGATCAGCCGATGGATGTGGGTGTCCACGGGAAAGGTCGGCACACCGAAGTTCTGAGCGAGCACGACTTGCGCGGTTTTGTGCCCCACTCCGGGCAGGCGTTCGAGTGCGGCCAGATCGGGCGGGACTTGGCCGCCGTGTTCGGCGAGCAGAATGTGCGACAGTTCCCAGATGGCCTTGGACTTGCGCGGGGCTAGCCCGCAAGGGCGAATGATCTGCTCGATCTCGTCCACGTCCAGTTCGACCATGCGCTCGGGCTGGGCGGCGCGGGCAAAGAGCGCGGGCGTTACTTGGTTGACGCGCACATCCGTACACTGCGCCGAGAGCAACACGGCAATCAGATGCGTGTACGGGTCTCGACGTTTGAGCGGCACCGAGGGATTGGGATAGAGCCGCTGGAGTACGTCGAGGACGATCTGAACTTTGGCCGTGGTTGTTAGGGTGGCACTTACTGGTTTCTGGCCGCCCATTGCGTTTTCATCTGCTCCATTTCTGCGTTGGGACGGATTTTCCGACTGGTGATTTGATTCTCTGGATCGCCCAACCACTGGCCTTGGTCGTCGCGGAGGACGGGCATGCGCTGGGCGACGGCGGGGGGGGCGGCTACGCGGGTGGGTTCGGCTGCGTACCAGTAGGCAACGCTGCTCATCTCGTTGCAGAGGTGATTGCCATGGCCGTGTTCGATGGTGGCCTTGATTTCCCGCTGGAAATGGACGGGGTTTTCTAGGTGGTGGACGTACGAAGTTTGGTAGCCGTTGGTGTTGTTTTCGTGGATGGAGGAGCCGTTGCGCAAAAAGGCGTTGTCCTGCATGCCCCATGCTTGGTTGAGATAATCTTCGCTGCCGGTGCCGTGCAGCTCGGGCGGCCACTTGTAGCCATCGACCCAGATCATGTCGTCGCCCTCGCCCCACCAAGTGCCTTGGAAGTTGGTGACGCTGATGTTGCAGCCGATGTAGTGACCGCGGCCTTGGGTTTCCAAGACGACGTAGTTGTTGGCCCAAGCCGTTTGTTCCTTGTTGACGATGTTGGCCTCCGGCGAGTTGACGCGGATCTCGTGGCCCCAGCCGCCAAAGGGGTTTTCGCGGCGAAATTCTGCGTGGAAATACCCGGCCTCGCTCGGTACGTCGCCGGCCTCGTAATCCACATAGAAGTACTGGCGGTGCCGTTCGCTGCTCTCGTTGACCAACTCGACGACCGCTCGCTGGCGGAAGGGCATTTGCGCGTAGGCATTGAGGGCACAGCCGGTGTTAAAGCAATTGTTGCTGCGCGTCGAAGCGGAAAAGAGCAGGGACTGGTAGGAGTTGACGATGCCGTGGCCGAGGCCGAAGAAATCACCCAAAGGGCACACCACGCTGGGGTGGTCTGCGTCGTCCCAAGTGATCTTGAGCAAGCACTCTCGGTAGTGGTTGGATTGGGTCAGCCACAGGTGAGTGATGCGGCCGGGGCCTTTGATGTCGGCGAGGACTGCACGCTCGCCGGGTTCGATCCACCAAGCGTCGCTATTGCGGCCGGTTTCGTCCCAAGACGAGGCGCGCCCGGTCTGGGCGTCGCGGATGTAGGCGAGTCGGTCGAGCATGAGGTGATCCTTTCTAAGCCTTGGCTTGGCCTTCTTTTTGCACTTGTTCGTAGAGCCGGGCGAACTCCTCGGACCCGTCGTCGTTCCAGACTTCGCTCCGCACGCCGCGCACATTGCCCTCGACAAATCCGGTCAGCCGCTCGACCGCCGGGATGCTCGGGGTGTAGTACGTAGTGCCGCCGGGCAGGTGCAAGACACCGACGTGGCGCGGCAGTTCGCTCTTGGGCCGTGCGGCTAGCTCTGCCAATATCTGTTCATCGACCTCCACGCCCAGCCCCGGGCCTTCGGGCACCGGCGTGCTGCCCTCGCTGACTTCGAGGCGGCCGCCGGTCACATCCTCGGCGTATTGGTCGTCGAGGTTGGTCGAGTGCGAGACATTGGGAATGACCGCGCCCAAGTGCATAGCCATAGCCTTGCACAGGGTGCCGCCGGTGAGCTGGACCACGGTCGAAAGACCGGCGGCCGCTGCTGCCAAGCCCCGGCGGATGGAGTGGCCAAGGCCCATTTCGCCGATCATGTAGAGATCGGCCACATCCCGCTGAATCTCCGGGCCGCCCCCGAGCTGCGGCACGTGCATCAAGAGCGGCAGGCTCGTCTTGGAGCGCAACAGGCGCCAGCCCTCGATGTCGTAGGGATAGAGCGGGTCTTCCAAGAAGCCGACGACCGGAAATTTTTCCAGCTCATCGACGAGGCGCAGCACGGCTGTAGCGGGCCGATTGTGGTTGAAGTCCCAGTGGACCTTAAAGCCATCCGGCGCGACTTCCTGGGCGGCGCACGTCTGTTCGATCACGTCGTGCTGTGCGGCCGAGTGCATCTTGAAGATGGTGTAGCCCTCTTGGGCGGCGCGCTGGATTTCGCTGGCAAAGTCCTCGGGGGCCGCGGGTCGGGTCCATGCCGCCACGGGTACGCGGTCGCGGACCTTTTGGCCCATCAGTTTGTACGCTGGCTCTTCGATGGCTTTGCCCATAGCATCGTACAGCGCGCCTATCAGGCCAGTGCTGAGCGCACCGGCGACGTAGTTGAACGGCGATTGGTCGATCATGCCCGCGATCTGTCCCTCGGACAGCGAGGTGTGGCAGCGTTCGTCGCCGTAGCCGACGACGCCGTTGTCGAGGGTTACGCGGAAGACGGTCTGGGTATCGATGCCGGACAAGCGGACCTCGTGACCTTGATAGCGGTCGCAGAGACGCGGATTGAGGTGGAAGAATTCGACGTTGGTGATTTTCATTTTGCAAGTCCTTTCACTATCACTAGTAGCTTATAGGTCCAAGTATAATCAAGGACAAGACAATAAACATGCCACACCCAAGCCTTACCCCATCGGCAACACCACTTTTAGCTTGGACTTCCTGAGATTGACCGCTTGCCTTGTCGTCATGCCGAATGGGTTGTTTTTTGTTAGATCCATCTAACAAAAGAAAAGCGGCAAATTATTGCATCTTTCTTAATTGTCTCTTGCGCTCTTTAGTGTAGTCGCCGTAGCCCGTTGTGAATTGGCCGCAGAAGCGCACGGCATCTGCTGGCCCCATTTCCCGCACTAAGAGCCTAATAGCCTGCTCGTTAATTTCGCTTAATGGCCTAGCTGGGACTGCCATTTTTCTATTTCCTCCGCAAGTTCTGATTTTACCTTTGACCGCTTACTTTGCTTTCCGCAGAAGCGAATCGTCGCAGGTGCAGAAAAGTCTGCCTCACCAGCTTCAGCCGATACAAGATGCAGACTATCCAAAGCCTCAATCCCTGTTTGGCATAGCTCTTTAGTGCGCCTTGTTACAGTTTTCGAGTGTTGAACACAGATTGATGCAGCCAAAATAGTTTCCAAGGCAAATGCCCGACGCACTGGGTGCGGATTGTGCACAATTTCAAAAGTGAGCACATCAGACGACATAATTTCAACGTGACCGGCTCTAACAAGGTCGAGAATGCTCAAAACTGCTTCGGCCTCAAGACGATTGCGCAGTGGCGATTTGTCGTCAAGTGGGTGCTGAAGGCTGCAAGTATCTAGATAAACTCTCATGTTTGGCGGCTACAAGCCATTCAGAACCTTGCTTGGGTTCATCAAGTTGTCCGGGTCGAGTGCTTTTTTGATGCGGCGCATGATCTCAACGCCTGGACCGCACTCGGCTTCGAGCGCGTCGATTTTGCCCAGGCCGATGCCGTGTTCGCCGGTGCAGGTTCCTCCGGCTTGGAGCGCCCATTCGACGATTTGCTCGCCTAGCCGTTGAACCTGCGCGAGTTCTGAGGCGTTGCCCGGTTCGATGAGGCAGACGACGTGGAAGTTGCCGTCGCCGACGTGGCCGAAGAGCGGCGCGGGAAAGTCGAGGTCGGCCAGCGCGGCTCTCGTCTGGTGGATGCAGCGGGCGAGGGCTGTGATCGGTACGCAGACATCGGTTACATAGCCGACTGAGCCGGGGCGGAGCGCACGCGAGGCGTAGTAGGCATCGTAGCGCGCCTGCCACAAGCGGTCGCGCTCGCCCTCGGCCGTGGCCCAGCGGAATGGACCGCCGCCGCGCCGGGCTACGTACTCGCCAGCGGTTTCCGCTTGTTCGACGACTCCCTTTTCCGTGCCGTGAAATTCAAAAAAGAGCGTTGGTGCCACTTCGTAATCAAGACCTGCGTATTGGTTGCAGGCCTGCATTTGCACTTCGTCGAGCAATTCGAGCCGTGCGACCGGGAGCCCCGCGCTCAGGACGTCGATGGCTGCGGCGACGGCGGTGTCGAGGTCGGCGAAAGGGCAGACAGCTGCGGAGATGGCCGCTGGCAGCTTGGCTAGGCGCAGGGTTACTTCGGTGATAAGGACTAGGGTGCCTTCGGTGCCGACGAGCAGGGCGGTTAGGTCGTAGCCCGCCGAGGATTTGCGCGCTCGTCCGCCCACTTCGACAATCGCGCCGTCGGCAAAGACGGCCTTGAGGCCCAAGACGTTGTCGCGCATGGTGCCATAGCCCACTGCCGAGCTGCCCGAGGCGCGGGTGGCGGCCATGCCGCCTAAGGAAGCGTCGGCACCGGGATCGACTGGGAAGTGCAGGCCGGTATCTTGTGCTCGGAGGTGTTCGTTGAGTTGCTGGCGGGTGACGCCGGCTTCAACGGTGGCGTCCATGTCGGCGGTGCTGACGCGGAGGATGTGGTTCATGCGCGAGAGGTTGACGCACAAGCCGCCGCGCACTGCGACAATACCGCCTTCGACGGCCGTGCCAGTGCCAAAGGGCACGATCGGCACTTGGTGCGCGGTGCAGATCCGGGCGATTTGGGCTACTTCTTCCACGCTTGTGGGAAAGGCTACGGCTTGCGGCGGTTGCGGGGCGTGGTAGGAGGCGTCGGCGGCGTGGGCGTGGCGCACCTCAGATGTCGCATTCAGACGCGGGCCGAGGAGAGCGGTCAGTGCCGACAGAGCTTGGGGGTCTATGGGTTTCATGGAGCGGTAATATGCCCAACGGCTGGAGGGCCGTCAAAGAAGGCGATTATTGATACTCAGGTGAGTACGGTACGCCGATTATAGGGCCGAGGAATAGCTCCCGATCAGCGGTTGCTTCTGGACGGCTCGGTGCCTTTTTCGCATTATCGTTTCCCATCTCTAACCGGAGCCTAAACAAAATGTCGAACCCCCTTCTCAGCGCCGCCGAGAGCCGCCAGAATCGCATCGACGAATCGTGGGGACATCTAACTTGGTTGGCGGGCCGTCCGCAGGGCAATGTCGAGGGCCTCACCTTGGGCCGCGTCGTCCTCAAGGCCGGTCAAGCCAATCCGCGCCACGCCCACCCCAATTGCGAAGAAGTGCTCTATGTGCTCGCCGGCCGCGTAGAGCACACCTTGGGCGACGAGTTTTTTACGCTAAAAGCTGGCGATACCCTCGCCATCCCAGCCGGCGTCTTCCACAACGGAATTAGCCTCGGTCCCGAAGACGCGGATATGATCGTGGCCTACTCGGAAGGCGACCGCCAATTCGTCCTAGAAGAAGACCGCTCGTGACCCGCAACGGCTATCCTCGACTACGTCTGGACAAAGCCTAACCGCGCACTGCGATGGACGCCTATACCCAAGCCGACTTACAGAATCACTTAGAGGCCCTCGGCGTCGAAGCCGGGAATATGCTCTTTGTCCATTCCTCGTTCAAAAGCTTGGGACCTGTCGCCGGCGGAGCGCAGACTGTGATTGATGCCCTGCAAGCGGCGGTCGGTCCCGACGGGCTTATCCTGATGCCCTCGTTTCACCTGATAGAGCGGAGCGAACGAGCGCACCGCTGGGACTGGGCTACTACTCCTTCGACCGTGGGCTGGCTGACCGAGTTCTTTCGCCGCTTGCCCGATACCTATCGTTCGGATCACTACTCTCACTCGGTGGCGGCCCGAGGGCGCGGCGCGGCGGATTTTGTCGCGGATCACTTGCGCCAAGAAGGCCATACGTCGTCTTGGGATCTGGCTCCTTGGGGACGGACCTATGGCACCCATTCGCCCATGTTCCGAGCCTATCGACGCGGTGGCAAAATCCTCATGCTGGGCGTTGATTACCAGACTTCTACCTACGTCCATCTGGTCGAAGTGCTCTACTGGCATCACCTGCGCCGAACCGATTCCCAAGCCGCTTATCCCGCCTTGGACCGACCGCGTCTGGGAAAATTTTGGGACGCTACTGGTCCGCTGACACGGGGCCTCGTCGGCGCGTCTCCGTGCCGGCTTTTTGCCATAGACGCCTACGTCGATACCCTGCTGGCTGAGGTCGTGGCAAGCCCCGAGCGCTATTTGGCCTGACGCTGCCGCTGTCTAGCGGTGGGAATAGCCCTACTCAGAAGCGGCCTGAAGACCCTCGTTGGGCTGCTTTGCGGCGCGGCCGAGGGCCTTAGCATCCCGCGTTTTTCGCGGACGAGACGCCTTCGATCCCAGCGGTTGGAGAGACCCAACCCGGAATGTTTAGACCGCTACTCAGGTGTGAAATCGTTGGGTTCGAGTGCGTACCAGTACACGGTGCCGTCGTCGATCAGCACCTGGATTTCGTGGACGTTGCGGACGCTGGCAATAGCGGCGTGGGCTGGGTGCCCAGTGAGCTGAGTGAGTATGGTGGCGTTGCGTTGGGCCCGGCTCGTATCGCGTTCGTCGGCCGTATAGGAAGCCTCGACAGCGATGTAGTGGATAGCGTCATCAGAGTCCGTGACCTCTATGACCAGATCGGCGCGAAAGAAGCTGCGCCGGTCGTTTTGGGGAATGTCGGTCTCGCGTTGGAAAATCAATTGGCCGAGGTCCAGCCTTGACAAAAACCCCTTAAACAGGAAGCCCATACCGTCGGCGATCTCTAGGAAATGCACACCAACCACCTGCCGGGCTACTTTGCCACGCAGTTCGCCGATGGCGTCTGTCTGCCGGTTGATGGCTTTTCCTTGCTGGGCTACGGTATCGCGCAGTTCGCCGATGGTGTCTGTATGTTGGGCTACGGTATCGCGCAGTTCGCCGATGGCGTCTGTATGTTGGGCTACGGTATCGCGCAGTTCGCCGATGGTGTCTGTATGTTGGGCTACGGTATCGCGCAATTCGCCGATGGAACTCTCCATTCGCTGGTTAAACTGCCGCTGCTCTTTATTGAACTGCTGCTGCTCGTCAATAAAGCTCTCGACGCGAGTTTCAAACTTGGCAAGCCGCTCGGGTAGCTGAATCAGCTCATCGCTCAGGACGTGGCGGCGGACGGCCTGACGGAACTCGTCGTTTTCGTTCAGCAGGCGGATCAGGTCGTCGGTGGTGTGGATGAGCGTCATCGTGGTCTCCAAAGCGTGATAGCGGATGCTGGATGGCCCGCTTATACCCTCGTCGTGTACGTTCTTAAATTTCGGAATCGTCTATGATCTAGTCAACGAAACCGTGCGGCCTCGCTTCCGTCAAACGATCAGACCCGCATCCTCAGCATGGGGCGCCCAAAAGACACTTCGAGAAATTGCCCGGTGTGCGCCGAGCGCGTGCCAGGGGGCATGAAGTGGATGACAAAGGCGCGGCGCTGGCGAGCGGTTTGGTTCGGCGGAGTGTAGTGGAGGGTTTGGCAGTGGTGGAAGAGTGCGCCGCCCGCGGGCAGGTCTATGACGGCGGCTTGAGCTGCATCGGCTTGGTCGCCGTAGTCGAGCAAGGCACTGGTCTGCTCCGAGCGGTCGTGCCCGACGGGCGTCAGGTGCGAGCCGGGCAACAAGTGCATGGCACCGTTGGTCGCATCGACGTCGTCGAGCGTCATCCAGCAGCTAACCAAGTTGGCTGGCATACATTTCCAGTAGGCGTTGTCTTGGTGCCAAAAGACGGGGCCGCCGTGATGGGCGGGTTTGTAGAGGGCTTGGTCGTGGAAGAGCTGGATATTCGGGCCGATGAGGTCTTCGGCAATGTCGAGGATGCGGGTGTCGTAGAGCAGTTGCCGGAATAGAATGCTGCGCTCGCACATCTGCATGATCTGCAACATCTGCTCGTCGGCGTTGTTCTTTTCGCGGAGGTCGTCGGTGTCGCTGATGGACAGGTTGCGGAAGCGCCCGTTCTGGCGCGCCGCGGCAAAGAGGCGGTCGTATTCATCGCGTAGCAAGGCGATGAGAGGGTCGTCTAGCAGCTTGCCGATGACGATGAAGCCGCGCCGGCGGAATTGGTCGATCTGTTCTTGGTCCAGTGCTTTGTGGAGTTGGGTAGCGGGTGGGGCTGTGGTCATCTGTGTCCTCCTGTTTGAGGCGTGCAAATTAACAAGGGCGGCGACGGCTCACAACCGGCTAATAGGCCGCCCTCATCCGAGCCCAATCCCCGGCGTTACCCCACGTACACGACCACTTCCTCCCCCTCGCGCCCTACCTCGTACGTCTTCACCCGCATGGTCTCGTCGTACAGCGCCTGCCCGGTGGCCAAGTCGAATTCCCACTGGTGCCAAGGGCACTTGAGCACTAGGCTCTCTTGCTGATAGTCGATTTGGTACACGCCCAGCGACACGACCAAGGGCCGCAACCGGCCTTGGCACAAGGGACCGCTTTTGTGCGGACAGCTGTTGCGCAGGGCGTAGTAGCGGCCCTCGATATTAAAGACGCCGATCTCTCTATTGCCTACGCTGACGATCTTGCGTGCTCCAGCGGGCAGGTCCTCGGCCCGGGCGACCACATAGCGTTTAGAAGCCATAGAGTTCCGCGGCGTTTTGCGCCATGATGCGGTGGCGATAGGCCGCGTCAAAATCGGCGAGAAAACCCGTTGGCTCGTCCCAGTCCCAGTGCGGATAATCGCTGGCGAAAATTAGGACCTCATCGGCGTGCAGCCACTCCAAAAAGCGCTTCATGTCGTCGCGCGTGGGCGGCTGGATCATGGGCTGGGTGCCAAAGCGGATGTGCTGCCGCAAATACTCGCTGGGCAGGCGCTTGACCCATGGCGTATAATCGCGCAGGCCCTTCCAGTCGGAATCCATGTGCCACATCAACCCCGGGACCCAGAACACATCGTGCTCGATGAAGAGGACGCGAAAATCGGGGAATTTTTCAAAGACGCCCTCGCAGATGAAGCTGACCGTATGCGCCATGGCGATCTGCGGCCGGGCCATGCGCATCTCCAGATAGTGCGAGGGGTATCCCGCGGCCGTGGGCGGCGCGGCAATGCCGGACCCTTCACCCCCAAAGTGGATGCTCAATGGCAGGCCGAAGTCCTCAATGCGCTCGACATAGTGACGCGGCAAATAGGGAAAGAGGGCTTTGTCGTTGGGCAGCGTGTGATGTCGTCGCAGTCGATGAGGCGCAATGGGGTGGTCGTGCGGCCGTTTGCGGCCGAGACAGCTTGGGCATTGGCAGTCATGGATCATCTCCAAGGATGGACGCGGACGGATAGGGTGGATAAAAAGTGGCATCTGTAGTGTGTCAAGGGGATGATTGTCGGCAGAAAATTAGCGGTTTCATGCCGACGCGGCCCGGCTCAGGGTGAGGAGCGCGATTTCGGAAGGGGCACCGAGCCGCAGCGGCGGCCCCCAATAGCCGGTGCCTCGGTGGACGTAGATCCAAGTGTCGCGAAATTTGTGTAGGCCCGCGACATAGGGCTGTTGCAGGGGAATGGCGTACTTCCACGGCACGAACTGGCCGCCGTGGGTGTGGCCCGACAGTTGCAGGTGGCAGTCGGCTTGGCTGGCAGCCTCGATGCTGCGCGGCTGGTGCGCGAGCAGGATGCGCACATCGGCTCCGTCGCTGTCGGCAAGAGCTTTGGCCGGGTCCGATGCGTGGTCGGGGACTAGCTCGCCGGCGCTGAAGTCGGTCGCGCCGGCTAAGGCTATTCGCCCACCTCCGCGGTTGATTTGGCGCACCTCGTTGAGCAAGACGTCGAAGCCGAGGCGGCGCGCCTGCTCGGTCCAGCTTTCCACGCCCGAATAGTATTCGTGGTTGCCAGTGCAAAAATAAACTCCGAGCGGCGCGGTGAGTTCGGCTAGGGCGGCTGTATGGGGGGCGAGTCGTTCAACCGGCCCGTCGGCGAGGTCGCCGGTGAAGGCGATTAGGTCGGGTTGCAGTTCGTTGACGCGGGCGACAACGCGCTCCACAAAAGGGGCCTTGATGGTCGGGCCGATGTGGAGATCGCTGAGCTGGACGATGCGCAGTCCGACTAGCGAGGGCGGAAGGTTCGCAATAGGGACCTCGACTCGGCAGACCGCTGGCGTGCGGTGTGCTTGGTAGTAGCCGTAGCTCGCCGCGACCAAGGCGAGGGCGAAGGTTGCCAAGTCGATGCGGGCGTTGAGCGTCGCGCCGATGGGATAGACTAGGCCCAGGAGCAGTCCTCCGATATCGCGCAGGACCAGCAGCGTCGAGCAAACGGTGAAAAAGCCCATGCCGAGATAAGCGACCCAAGCGAGGGGATCCGTCAGCCAAGCGAGATGCGGATGGGAGCGCAGGCGAAAGAGCAATAAGGGCGTCAACAGTAGGAGCACCAACGCCAGTGAGGCACCGACCTGTGCGGGTGGAGGGAGATGGGGGATGAGCCGCCAGCCCGAATAGCCGTAGACCGAGCCGAGCAGGAATAAAAAAATCAGCGCAAACATGCCGTGGTCTTTGTTAGAGAGGAAGTGTGGCTTTTATTCTAGCGGCAATCCAAGACCTTTACAAGTCGAGGTGCGCCGGCCGCCGGGCCTTGTTTCTCGGCAGTCAGGTCGTTATAACAAGGGAAATTTGGACAACAGGAGGTCAACCGTGAAAGAGCTCGACTTTTTTGAGGAAGAAGGGTATGTCATTATCAAAGGAGGGCTTACCGACGCCGATCTCGCGCCGCTCATCGAGGATCACATTATCATCGTCGATGAAATCGCCCGCGATCTACACGGCCAAGGCAAGGTCGCCAATCTCTACGAAGCCGAGCCTTTTGCGCGCCGCTTAGCCTGCCTCGCCGAAGAGTGCGACGAGGTTGATGGCTGTCCCGATATAGGGGAAACCCGCCGCCGCGGCACCTTTGAGTTTTTGCGCAATCAGAACCTCGTCGATCTGATTGAGCCGTTTGTCGGCCCAGAGATTACCTGCAATGCTGTGTCGCACGTCCGGCCCAAGATGCCGTCAACAGATGTAGTTTTTCATCAGGATGCCGTGTTTACCACCCAACAAGCACAGGGTATTCTACAGGTGACCGTTTGGATTCCCCTAGTCGAGTCAACCGAAGAAAATGGCTGCTTGCAGGTCCAGCCTCGGGTCCACCAGCGGCGCATGGTCTATTGGAGGTACGGACAGGACTTGCCCCAGACCGAGCGGGTTAGCCTACCCATGCAGAAGGGAGACGTTCTGTTCGTCCACAAACTGACGCCCCACGGCTCAGGGCCGAACAACACCAACGTCGTGCGTTGGAGCATGGATCTGCGCTACCAGAAAACGGGCGAGCCTTCTCCACGGCCAGAGTGGCCTAGTCTCATCGCCCGCAGCCGGCGCGAGCCCGCCTCGGAGACCGTCTATGAAGACTGGCGCGACCAATGGGCCGCCGCGCTCGAAAAGACGCCTAAACAGATTCACTACGAGCGTCCAAACAAGCCTTTGCCCTTCACCGGCGAGATGTTTCTCAGGTAGCGCGTTGATTGCTTTGTAAAGAAACGCGATAGATGCCGATCGATGCTCCGCAGTTTCCCGAGCGATTCCTGCGATACGCGACCCGAGAATTTGGCAGAGAAGGCGAAGCATGGCTTGGGGAATTGCCGTCCATTCTCGTGCGGTGCTGCGACAAGTGGGGCCTGACACTCGGCCGACCGACTGAGGAGATTAAGGTCAACTATATCGCCTACGTCGAGATGGAAAATGGAGCAGAGGCCGTGCTCAAGGTGGGCGTCCCACACGGCGATTTCAGCGCGGAGATGGAAGCGTTGGCAATCTACGAGGGCCGTGGGATCAATCGGCTCATCGACTGCGACAAAGTGCTCAACGCCGTGCTGCTCGAACGACTGCGTCCGGGCAGGATGCTAGATTCTGTTGAGGACGCGCACGAGCAAAGCGAGATTGCGGCGCGTATCCTTCGGGATTTACACGCGACCCCGCCGCCGTCGAATCACGCACTGCCGCACTTTATGGATTGGATGCACAGTGCATTTGCGGACGCTAGAAGCTGCAAAAATTTCGCGCGAGCGCAGGGCTATATCGAGCAGATTCCGCGCGTGGAGTCCATGATGGGAATCCTGATGGAACCGGATGAACCCCAGATACTGCTGCACGGCGACCTTCATCACTGGAACATTCTGTCCGACGCAGACCGCGGCTGGATGGCGATTGATCCGAAGGGCGTTATCGGGGCCTCGTGTCTGGACGTTGGCCGGTTTATCAACAACGCGATGGGATTTGGCGAGACCGCGGCGGAGAAGCGGGAGCTCCTGCTTGAGGCGGTAGCGATTTTTAGCGATGTGCTGGGGGAAAACGAGGAGCGGATGTTTGCGGGTGCCTTTTGCGACAAGATCATGGGTTCATCGTGGGGATTGAAACAGAAGCCCGATGAGCACGAGGCGCTTAAGGTGATGGTTGAGGTGGCGAGGGATGTGGATGATCGTCGGCTGCGATGTCGAGCTAGAGCTAGCCCTAGGCGATGACGCCGCCGCCAAGGCAAACTTCACCGTCGTAGAACACGGCGTGCTGGCCCGGAGCAATGCCGGGGTCGGGCGTGGCCAAAGCGACGTGGGCGCGATCCGGCGCGAGCATTTGCACCTGACAGGGCACTAGGGCTGGCCCGTGCCGGAGCTTGACGTGGAGCGCACCGTGCTCCGGTGCGCCGGCGATCCAATGGATTTGTTCGGCGATCAGCTCGCGACGTCCGGCTCGCGTCGGCGCGCTGCCGTGGGCGATGTACACGATGTTGTTGGCGATGTCTTTGTCAACCACATACCAGGGACCGCCGCCGAGTTGCAGGCCGTGCCGCTGGCCAATGGTATAGAACCAATAGCCGGGGTGCTGGCCCTTCTTTTTTCCGCTCGCTTGCTCGACGATGTCGCCTTGGACCTCTCCCAAGTGAAAGCGGACGAAATCCCGGTAGTTGATCTTGCCCAAGAAGCATATACCCTGGCTGTCGGGGCGATCCTTGGCTGGCAGGTCGAATTCTGCGGCGAGTGCGCGCACTTGGTGCTTGTGCAGGTGGCCGATGGGCAAGCAGAGCCGAGCGAGTTGCGCTTGACTCAGGCTGGAGAGGAAATAGGTCTGGTCTTTGACCGGATCGGCCGCGCGCCGGAGCCGATAGCTGCCCGCGACCTGCTCGACGCGGGCGTAGTGCCCGGAGGCAATTTGCTCGCACTCGCCAGCCACCCGCTGATAAAAGGCTCCGAATTTGACGCGCTGGTTGCACCAGATGTCCGGGCTGGGCGTGCGCCCCAAGCGCAGCTCGGCCAACGCGTACTCGACGATCCGCTGCCGATACTCGCTTTGCAGCGGCACGACTTCGAGCGGCACCCCGAGCTGTTCGCAGGTGGCGCTGGCGTAGGTCAAATCCGTTTCCCACGGGCAGTCGCCGAGCGAGAACAGCTCGTCCTCTAGCCAGATTTTGAGGTAGTAGGCTTTGAGGGTGAACCGCTTTTCGCGCTGGAGTAGCGCGAGGCCCAACGAGCTATCGACCCCGCCGGATAGCAGGACGGCGACGTTCATGGGATGCTAGTTGCTAGTAGCGATAGTGCTCCGGCTTGTACGGGCCTTCCACCGGGATTCCCAAATACGCGGCTTGGTCGTCGTCTAGTGAGTCGATTTCGACTCCTAGCTTTTGCAGATGGAGCCGCGCCACCTTCTCGTCGAGGTGCTTGGGCAACATGTACACGCCGACCGGGTATTGTTCGTGGCGGATGTGCAACTCAATCTGTGCCAAGACTTGGTTGGTAAACGAATTGGACATGACAAAAGAGGGGTGCCCGGTGGCGCAGCCTAAATTGACCAAGCGGCCCTCGGCCAACAGGATGACGCTGCGTCCATCGGGAAAGGTGAACTTATCGACTTGCGGTTTGATCTCAACGCGCTCGATCCCGAGATAGCCCACTAGTTCGGCCACTTGGATTTCGACGTCAAAGTGGCCGATGTTGCAGATGATGGCTCCGTCTTTCATCCGCTCGATATGGTCGATGCGAATGATGTCGCGGCACCCGGTGGCCGTGACGAAGATATCGCCTTCGGCGATGGCGTCGTCCATCTTCTTGACCTCGTATCCTTCCATGGCCGCTTGCAACGCGCAGATCGGATCGATCTCGGTGACGATCACCCGCGCCCCCAAGCCTCGCATGGCGTCGGCGCATCCCTTGCCAACATCGCCATAGCCAGCGACCACTACGACCTTGCCGGCGATCATTATGTCGGTAGCGCGCTTGATGCCGTCGGCGAGGGACTCGCGGCAGCCGTAGAGGTTGTCGAACTTCGACTTGGTG
Source organism: Candidatus Latescibacterota bacterium (assembly GCA_965200315.1). Lineage (GTDB taxonomy): Bacteria > Latescibacterota > UBA2968 > UBA8231 > UBA8231. The sequence continues at coordinate 3,641,581 of OZ241362.1, read as the reverse complement.
ACGCTGTCGTTGACATTGATCGCCGGCACGGCGAGCGTCCCGGCTTCGAGCATCTGGTAGAGGTGATGGACGCCAGTAGTCGTCTCCTCGGAGATGCCGCGCAGGCCCGGCAAAAGCTCTGGGTGCTTTTCGTGGATCCACTTGGTCAGGTCGCCGCCGTCGTCGAGGATAAGGTTGGGGCCAGCGCCGTCGGGCCAGCGCAGGGTTTGCTCGGTACACCACCAGTACTCGTCTTCGGTCTCGCCCTTCCAAGCGAAGATCGGGATGCCGGTGGCAGCGAGGGCCGCGGCCGCGTGATCTTGGGTCGAGAAGATGTTGCACGAGCACCAGCGCACTTGCGCCCCGAGTGCGGTAAGCGTCTCGACGAGTACGGCGGTCTGAATTGTCGCATGCAAGGAGCCGGCGATCCGCGCACCCGCGAGCGGTTGGGTCGCCTCATACTCTTCGCGCAGAGCCATCAGCCCGGGCATCTCTTGCTCGGCGAGAATGATTTCCTGCCGGCCCCATTCGGCCAGCGCGAGGTCGGCGACCTTGTAGTCTAGGTCAGCGGTCTTTTGCGCCGCGATTTCCATTGAGTTCTCCTTGGTAGGTGATGAGTGCTTTTGTTAGGTGGCAAATTCTTCACGCCGGTCCGGCTTGCTTTACGGTCGTTGGAGCCTCGTCTGCAAAAGCGGCGAAATTCGCCTTGAACAGCTCGGCGAGTTGGCCAGTGGGCCGCTCCATACTATGTAGGCAATTAAGACCCGTGCCTGCGAATGGGCAAGTGCGCCTCGCCAAGTTGACGGTCTAGCCGCCACACCCTATCCTTGCCCCTCATCTGCACAATTCTGCCTACCATGTTATATCTAACTCATGCAATGCCTCGTCCCTCCCTCCCTCCTGTACCGGGATAGCTTCCTAGAGGGCGCGGCCGAGTTCTCAGCCGAAGGCCGTTTCGATTCGACGTACGCCCGATTCCTCGGCTACGAGAGCGATTCCCTCGCCGACCAGTTCCCGCAATTTGTGCGCGACCTCAAGGCCCTCGCCGACGCGACGCGCTCGCGGACGCGGTACCCAGACCAAGTACTCTGGCTCGTACACGACGGCGAGTACATCGGCCAAACTTCCATAAGGCCCGAGCTCTGCACTCCGTATTTGCTCACCTACGGAGGGCACATTGGCTACAGCATCCGACCCTCGCGGCGGTGCCGCGGTTACGGCAAGGCCATCCTCGCCCTGACGCTGGTGGTATCGCGGGAAATCGGACTGCGCCGCGTGCTGGTCACCTGCGACTCAGACAACATTGGCTCGCGCAAGATCATCGAGCACAACGGCGGCCAATTCGAGAGCGCGATGCCCATGCCCAGCCAAACATTTCGCGCCGAGGGCCGCAAACCCGCGCAGTGCATTGAGAAATTGCGCTACTGGATCGATCTGTGATTGGGCCGTAATTGGTGGGGCGGTGGCCAATTCGATAACGCTCAATTCCTCGGATTGAGACGCGACATCCGATCCTACGTCAATAACATTTCCTCCATTCTTGGTGTCGTATGATAAAGACTTCTTAGATGACCCCCGCAGACAAGCCCCATTTTGAACGCGGAATTGAGACCGTTGAACCGCTAGCTTTCCTTGACAGAATCCGGGGGAGAAGACGACAATGGCCGCGAGCCACGCGGGTAGTTTTTCAAAGACAAAAAAATCGCTATATTCGCCGCCATGCCTACCTCAACCGAAGCAGTTCTGCCCGATAAGGATACCTGTCTGGCACTCTATCGCCAGATGCTGGTCATCCGCCGCTGCGAAGAGCAACTCGCCCGGTCCTACCAAGCCGGCTTGATTCCCGGTGCCTGCCACACGTATGTCGGCGAGGAAGCCATTGCCACCGGCGTTTGCGCCCACCTCAACGACGACGACGCGGTCTTTAGCACACATCGCGGCCACGGCCACGCCCTCGCCAAAGGCGTACCGCCCAAGGAGCTGATCGCCGAGCTTTTTGGCAAAGCCACCGGCTGCTCGCAGGGGCGCGGCGGCTCCATGCACCTTTTCTCGCCGCAAGTGGGGATGATGGGCACCAGCGGCATCGTCGGCCCCTGCATCCTCCAAGCCGCCGGGGCTGGCTACTCCTTTAAGCTCTTGGGGGTCCCCAAGGTCGGCGTGGCGTTCTTTGGCGACGGAGCGGTAGCCAACGGTGCCTTCCACGAAGGCATCAACCTAGCGACCAACTGGCAGTTGCCGGTGCTCTTCGTCTGCGAAAACAACCTCTACGCCACGGAAGTGGCTTTTGTCGATACCACTCGCAATCCACGGGTGGCCAACCGCGCCGCAGCCTACGGACTGCCCGGCATCGCCGTCGACGGCAACGACTTAGCGGAGGTGTACGCGACGGCTGGCGAAGCGATAACGCGCGCCCGCCAAGGCGGCGGCCCAACTCTCATGGAGTGCAAGACCTACCGCACCCGGCCCCACGCCGAGGGAATGCGCGACGGGGGCTATCGCTCCACCGAGGAAATCGACGCGTGGAAAAAGCGCGATCCCATCCCGGCCTTTGCCCAGCGGCTGCTAGATGCAGGCCACGCCCGCCAAGAAGAACTCGACGCGATCACAGCGGACGTCTCCGCGCTGATCGCCGAGGCCCTGCAATTTGCCCACGACAGCCCGTGGCCCGACCCGGCCACCGTGGCCGACCACGTCTTTAGCCAAAGGGGCGGCGCGTAATGCCCGAACTCACGTATGTAGAAGCGGCGCACCAAGCCCTGGCCGAGGAGATGGCGCGTGACGAGACCATTTTCGTCGTCGGCGAAGGCATTGGTCCGCGCGGCGGCAACTTCAACACCACCACCGGCCTCTTCGATCTGTACGGCCCGCAGCGTCTGCGCGACACCCCGATATGCGAGCGCGGCTTCGTCGGTTTGTGCGCCGGCGCAGCCATGACCGGTACGCGGCCCGTAGTGGATTTCATGTTCTTGGACTTCATCCTCGATGCGTTCGGTGAACTGGTCAACCAGATCGCCAAGATGCAATACATGAGCAGCGGCCGCCTGAAAATGCCCATCGTCCTGCGCGGCTGCATTGGCGTCGGCGGCGCGGCCGCTACCCATCACTCGGGCAATTACTATCCGATCTTTACGCATCTGCCCGGCTTTAAGGTCGCGGTGCCGTCCAACCCGTACGACGCCAAGGGCCTGCTCAAGACAGCCCTGCGCGGCGACGACCCGGTGCTCTTCCTCGAACACAAGTCCTTGCTCAACACCCGAGGCGAAGTCCCAGCAGAGGCGTACTCTATTCCCTTTGGCCAAGCGGCCGTGTGCCGCCGCGGCGAGCACCTGACCGTCGTGGCCCTGACGACCATGGTGCCCGAGACGCTCCAAGTCGCCGAGGCCCTATCCGGCGAGGGCATCTCGGTCGAAGTCATCGACCCCCGCACTACGTCTCCCCTCGACATTGATACGGTACTCGAATCCGTACACCGGACGGGCCGCCTGCTGATCGCCGATGAGACCTTTGCTCCCTGTGGCATGGGTGCGGAAATCGCCGCCGAAGTGGTTGACCGGGCCTTCGACGACCTCGACGCGCCGGTGCGCCGCCTCAACGGCGCGCATGTACCCACGCCGTACAGCGCGTCCTTAGAGGCCGCGGTCGCGCCCAACAGGAAGGACCTAGAACGGGCCATCCGCGACCTGATGGCCGAGTAGGATCAAGCGCATGGCCGAGGCAATCGCAATGCCCCGCTTGGGGTGGACCATGGAGGAGGGTACGCTCGTCGAGTGGCTCAAAGCCGATGGCGACGCGGTTGAGGCTGGCGAAATCCTCTTTACGGTAGAAAGCGACAAGGCCCTCAACGAGATCGAGACCTTTTCCGGCGGTATCCTGCGCATCCCCCCGGACGCGCCCCAACCCGGCGATACCGTGCCGGTGGGCACCCTGTTGGGCTATCTGTTGCAGCCCGGCGAGGAAATGCCGACTGCGCCGGCTCCAACTCCCGCCGCAGAACCGGTTCCAACGCCTGCAGAACCGGCGTCCGTAGCAAAGCCAGAGCCAGCCCCAACGTCTGCGCCAGCTCGCTCCGCAGGACCGACCATCAGCCCTCGCGCCCGGCGCGTGGCCTCGGCACTCGGGGTGGAATGGCGCGTACTCACCGGCAGTGGACGCACGGGCCGGATCGTCGAGCGCGACGTTCGTGCGGTCGCCGCCCGCAGCGGCCAAACGCTCCCGGCGATCCTGACGACCGAAGCAGATGCTACCGAGCTGGTGACGTTGTGGTCGCAGCTCAAAGCAGAAGACGCGCCGGCCCCTGCGTATCACCACCTGATTGCCAAGCTAGCGGTCGTGGCCTTGGCCGAGCATCCTCAGTTGAATGCCGCAGAGACAGAGGCCGTCCATCTCAGCCTCGCCGTAGATACGGGCGATGGCTTGACGACTCCGGTCATCCGCGACGCGCATACCAAAAGCTGGGCCGAACTCGCGGCCGCGGCCCGCTCCCTAGCGCTTCAGGCGCGGCGACGCACCTTGGAGCCGGAGGTCGTGCAGGGCGGCACCTTTGCCATCGCCAACCTCGGCATGTACGGCATCGATGCCTTTACCCCGATCCTCCGCCCTCCCCACCGCGCTGCTTTGGGACTAGGGCGCATTGTCGAGCGCCCGGCCGTGCGCGAGGGCCGCGTGGTGCCGCGGGCGTTGATCGCTTTGAGTCTGACGGTTGAGAGTCGGCTACTCGAAAACGGCGCGGCGGCCCGCTTCCTCGACCGCCTGCGGGCCTTGATTGAGCGGCCCGAATTGGGGTTGGGAGAGTAGGGGACTTCAGTTACGGGTCGTTTTTGATTCGTTCTACTCGCTGGGTGCGCGGGCGTCTGGGTGCGCGGGCGTCTGGGTGCGCGGGTGTCTGGGTGCGCGGGCGTCTCGCCCGCCGGCCGGCAACAGCCGGTACGCACACACATTAGGCACCGGCCGGGCTAAGTTCGCTGAGAGCACAACCCGGCAAGCACCGCAAGTCATGTAGGATTGCTATAGCAACCCTACATCATTCATACATTCATAAGATAATCCGCCGATGGACGCCGAATAGTAGCAACCTTTACCATTTGTCTCCTCCTGCCAAAAGCTTCATGCGTCGTGCTCCTGAGTTACCAAGATTACTGGTGGGCCTCTCGCCGTGCCAAACTTTAAGAGGGGGCAAAATAGCTCTCACTCCAGCAGCGTCTGCACGGCCGTGTTCGCGCCGTCAATCCTCACTTGCACCGCACCGCTGCGGTCGGTGCGCAGCACCCGCGCCCCGTGCGCTGCGTAGCGTGCGACGACTTCTGGGGCCGGGTGCTTGAACTTGTTGCCCTCTCCCAGCGACATCACCGCCACTGCCGGCGCAACCGCTGAGACAAAAAGCGGCTGCGACGAGGTGTGCGAGCCGTGGTGAGCCACCTTGAGCAAGTGCGCCTGTAGCCGCGCCCCCCAAGCGAGGATCGCCGGATCGGTCTCTTGCTCTACATCGCCGGTAAAGAGCACTCGCACGGCTCCGTGCTGTAAGCTAAAGACCACTGAACCGTTGTTGAGGCCCAAAGGAGTGTTGCCGTCTGCATCGACAAAGTCCGCAGTCGGATGCAGGACCAGTCCCGCGACTCCGCCCAAACCCGCCAAGCTGTCGCCCGCTGCGACCCGGTGGTAGCGTACATTCCGCTCGGCAATGAGTTCCCGCAGCCGCCGCGCCGTCCACGAGTCATAGACCTGTCCGCTGTCGAGAAAGTGGCCGACTTCCATTTGCTCCAACAGGGCTACCAGCCCGCCGATGTGGTCGTTGTGCGGATGCGAGGCCAGGACGACATCGACCCGCCAGACGCCCATGTAGCGCAAGAAAGGCAACAGCACCTGTTCTCCGCAGTCGAAGTATTCGCTGCGCTCGCCGCCATCGACGACCATGGTTTTGCCGTTGGGGAAGCGCACAAACGCCGCGTCGCCTTGGCCCACGTCTAAAAAGACGATCTCCAAGTCGCGGGAGCGGAGCGCGTAGGTCCATACTGAGACATTGAGATAGATGAGCGCCGCGAAAATGGCGGCTTTACGCGCCCATGGCCTATGGAGCAGAAGCGGGCCGAGCAGGCAGAGTGCGGCCGCCACGGCGATAAAGAGCACCCCCGGCCGCGGCACGGCCACAGATGCAAAGGGTAGCGCGGCCCACCACGAGACCAGTTCGATCAGCCCCACGAGGACCAAGTAATTGGCGGCGTTGAACGCGGTGGCGATCGAGGGCAAAATCCACCCCGTCAACGCGGCTAGCAGGCCCAAGCCTACGGCGAGCGCCAAAATCGGCACTACCACTATATTGACCACCACGGCCCCGAGTGCTAGCTGCTGAAAGGAATAGGCGATCAAAGGCCCCGTGCCGAGCTGGGCCGCTAGCGAGGCGCACAGGGGGCTTATGACCCAGCGGCCGACCCGGCTATCAGCGCGTTGAAAGGCTGCGGGGAAAAGCGAGGCGAGCGGCCCGTGCAAGGCGACGATGGCCCACGTCGCGCCAAAGGATAGTTGAAAGCTCAGGCTCCACGGACTCTCCGGCCATATCACCAAGATCGCTAGCGCCGCCAGCCCAAGGGTGTTATAGATGTCGCCCTGCCGCCGGAGCACCCGTCCCAACAGCACCACCGCTCCCATCAGTACCGCTCTCACCACTGGCACCTGTGCCCCGGTTGCGAGGGCATAGAGCACCAGTGCGGCGATGGTGGCTGCGGAGCTCGGTCGGTCGGCGAGCCGCAGGAGCCGGAAGCCGAAGAAGAAGAACCCGCCTACCATCCCGACGTGGAGGCCACTGACTACGAGCGCGTGGGCCAGCCCGGTGCTGCGAAACGCAGTGCGCACCTGTTCGGGAATCCGTTGCTTCTCTCCCAAGAGAACGCCCAGCAACAGTCCGGCCGGTGCTCCTGAGAGGTTGCGTTCAATGCTCTGGCGCACCGAGCGTCTAAGGGGCAACACCACGTCTTCGTACAGCCAGTGCCCGGGCAAGCGCTCTACGGATACGACTTGCTCGGGTTTGCCGACGAAGAGCGTACCGTAGATGTCTTGCTGGGCCAAAAAGGCTCGGTAGTCGAATGTACCAGGATTTCGCATTGCACGGGGCTGTTGCAGCCTTCCGCGCAGGGATACGCGGTCGCCGTAATCGGCCGGCAAGTACACGTCTTTTACCGCGACTAGCACCCGCCCACTCAAGTGGTAGATGGCGCTGTCGGCGACCACCTGTTCCAATTCTAAGACAAAGCGCATTCGCTCGTCGCTGCGCTCTGGCTCTTGGACGATGCGCCCGGTGACCACGCCGCGCTGGCCAAAGACCTCGAGCGCGACTAAGTGCGGCAAAGGGGACAGAGCTGTGTCGATGTGGTAACGCATAACGCCTAACAGGACGACGACCACCCACAGCATCCACCCCGTCCAACGCGCCTTGCGATAGAAGCCTGTGGCCGCGCCGACAAGTGCCAACTTGCTCAGGGCTGCCGATGCAACCAAGCCCATTTCCACAGTCCGCCCTAAGAAAATGCCGATTCCGAATCCGAGGGCCGTCCACAGCGCGGGCCGCCGAAGCGTCTTTTTGCTCGCAGACATACCAAGTCTAACGGCAAAAAGCGTTCCAACTCGACAGGACGGCACGTCTATATTCAATACCTAGGCTAAGGCTATCGCAATTTGCACTTCAGCCTTAGGAAACGGAGGTTCAACCTATGAAGAAGGCAATTGTCTCTCGTAATCCGGCGGTTATGAATGGTGTCTTAGTTTTTGCCGAAAACCGCGTTCCCGTTGAAATTTTGATTTAGCATATTGTCGCAGGGGATTTGCTCGACAAATTCCTTGAAGATTTTCCCACGGTATCACGTGAGCAAGCCGTCGCCTATCTATGAGTATGGAGCCTTATAAATCATGACAGACTTCCCATCTATGCTGCGCGGCAAAGACCGCCGCTACTTGCGTGGCCTAGGCAACGCGCTGCGCCCGACCGTGTATTTGGGCAAAGAGGGACTTTCCGCTGCCGTTATCCGCTCGCTCAACGAAGCCTATGCCAACAGCGAGTTGGTTAAGGTGCGCTGCGAGCGCAACAGCCCCCTCGACCGCCGCGAAGCCGGCGAGCAGCTTGCCGCTGCTACCGAGTCACACCTAGTGCAGGTCTTGGGCCACACGCTGCTCCTCTACCGCCCCGACCCCGACGACCCCCAAATCGCGCTGCCCGAATAGAGGTGCAGACTTTCGTTGAGTCGTAAAATCTCGCAACAGAAAGACGACTATGCTCAATATCAAGCCGAGATATGTCGTAAATAAAAAAGGGCGAGAAACAGCAATGGAAGATTATCGCTCTCTAATGCAACGACTTCAGGATTTAGAAGATGCCTTAGAGTTGGATCGGCAACCGATTTTCGGGAATACACTGAAATACGGGCAGAAATAAAAAGAGAAGGGAAACTTTGATAGATGCGATGGCTTACACCATCCATTTAGAAAGTCGTACTGAACTTACCGTAAATAATAAATTGTTGCTGAGGCGATTTTTCGAGGACTTCTCAGTTGCTCCCATCGCCGCTGGCAACCACGACGAACGTACTTTCCACCACATTGTTCGTCTCATTGGTCTCACGAAGATCGTCAGCCCGATCGAGAACGAACTCGTAGCGATAGGTACCCGGTTCGGGAGGCGTGAAACCTATTTCATACCACAAAGTAGAATCCATGTTCTTATAATGAAGCATCTCGGGAGAAGGGGGCTCTTGGTAAACCTTGGCAGGATCCGCTTGGTAAACCTTAACCTTAACAGGACCCGGTTCGTAATCAATAAATTCTCTCTCTCCGTTGATGAGCAGTTCAGCACGAAATGATTTCTTCGGAATAGCAGTACGCCCTCTGTTGTCGAAGAAAGCCGTAAGGATCACCGTGTCACCCACTTCGATCTTTTCAGGCTCGACTATGACTTCAAGGGCATTCAAGTCGTAGTTCCCTATAGGGGCTGGTACGATTCCTGGTATTACTTGACAGGACAGAAGAGAAAAAAGTAGTACGGCATAGCAAGCATAACGCATGTCTATCGTCCTTTGCGTTGATTGGTTTGAGTTTCTCCTCTTATTTCAGACACAAGCTTCAAGTACTATAATTCATTCGTGCAGGGCGTCTAGGTCAATCAAGTGAACAGGACATGTCACCCCCTCCACGCCTGAGCAAAAAGGCCTAGTGAACCGGGCGCGTACCCAGCGTAGTGATTGTTGAAAAACACGTACGCGGGCTGTTCCGGCGCGGCCTCCGCTAGCTCTCGCACCTGCTGCGCCCACTGCTGGGTCTCGGCGGCGCGGTCCCAGACGAGGCGGTCCCAATGCCGCTCCTGCTCGCCGCGGCGAATCCGCTCTTCGACATAGGCGTCCATCTTTTTGCGGTCGCCTAAAAAGCGGACATAGAGGAAGTCGGCCGTTACAGGATTGGCGCGGTTGAGGGTCTCCGCTAAGCTGGGCATGGTGTAGTAGTTGTTCAGCGCCAGCGCCACTCCGTGGGCGCGCAGCAGGTCTAACAGTTCCGCCCGCAGCCAACTCCCGTTGCGCACCTCTACCGCAAAGTGGAACTCGCCCGTAGGTAGCTGCGGCAAAAACTCCGCTAGGCGCTCGGTGAACGCGCTGCCGTACTCGTTTTCGTGCGCGTCCTGTCCCCGCGCAATGTATGGAAACTGCATCAGCAGCGGTCCCAACCGCTCGCCGAGTGGGGCCATCGCGTCGAGGAATTCCTCCATTTCCCCCATGCAGTCCACGAGCATTTTTTCGTGGCTGATCACTCGGGGAATTTTGGCGGTAAAGCGAAAGTGCAGAGGCGTCCGCCGCCGCCATCCTTCTATTGTTTTTGGCGTTGGCACTCGGTACCAAGTCGAGTCGATCTCCACACTCCTGAAGACCTTGGCATAGTGCTCAATGTAGTCGGCCGCGGCGCAGCCCTCTGGATAGATTAGCCCTTCCCAATCCTCATTCGACCAACTCGTCGTCCCCAAAAAAAGCTGCGCGGGTAGCCCCTCCTGCACCTGCTGCATCCGCTCGACGTGCCGAGGCTGGGGCGGCGGCATGATTTCTGAAAAAAGGTCTTGTTGTTCTGCCACGATTTACTCCATAAAAAAGAGGGCGCGGACCTGCCGCACCCTCGCAATTATCGGCAAAAATTCTGTATGCGCTATGCCTTTTCCCTCATCATGTTCACCACCTGTTCCTTTCCCACTAACTGCACAAGCGACCCAAATCGCGGCCCTCGCTCCTGCCCGAGCACCACTTCGTAAAACATCCGAAACAACTCCTTGGGGAGGATTTCGGCCTCGCGGGCCAAGTCGAATGGAATGGCCTGCAACTCCTCTTCGGTGGCCCCATTGGCCGCGCTAAGCCGCTCGGCCAACTGGCCTAGAAGCGCCCGTTCCTCGTCCGTAGGCGGGCGAAATTGCTTGTTCGGCAGCACCACGTCTCGGTAGTAGTTGAGCCCCTTTTCCACCAACGCCTGCGTCACCTGCGGATAAGTAGCAGCTTGGGCGTCGTAGCGCGCCAGATATTCCTTCAACACTTCGACCGAATCCACGCCTAGGGCTGCGATCAGGTTATTTACCGTCGAGAAGTTGACCCGAGATGCGTACTCGGGCACGTCTTTACCGCGGTCGCCAATGTGCCACAGGGCCTGTTCGGGGCGCTCTGCTTCTGCTACCTCGGGATAGCACCGCAGCGCATCGAGATAGTCATCAACGCACTTGGGCACTATATCCCAGTGCAGCCGCTTGGCCCGCTTAGGATTTTGGAACAGGAAAAAGAGCAGAGATTCTATCGGTGCGTACTTCTTCCACGCATCTACTGTCACTCCCATGCGGCCGGTGCTGCTTGCCACCTTGCGCCCTTCCTCGTCGAGAAAAAACTCGTAGCACAAGCCGACCGGCGGCTGCTTGCCCATCAGGCGCACGATGCGAGAGGACTGGCGCACGGAGTCGACGAGGTCTTTGCCATACATTTCGTAATCGACCTCGTAGGTGTACCAGCGCAGTGCCCAATCGACTTTCCAGCCCACTTTGGCGTTGCCGCCGAGCACCGACTGTTCGCCGCTTGCGCCACACCCAGCGTAGTGGCCGGGGTCGAGGTCGCAAGTGAAGCTCACGGTGCCCCGGCTGGGGTGATAGGCGGTGACGCGCGTGGCCATGATCGAGCCACAGTTGGGACAAATCGGAAAGAAGGGCGACCAGTGCTGGCGATTTTGTTCCCGCAGCGTCGGCACGATAATCTGGCGGACCTCCTCGGCTTTGGCTAGGAGAATCGACAGCCCTTCGTCGAAGTCGCCGCGCACGTAGGCTTCGCGTGAGCTTTGAAACTCGTAGTCGAAGCCGGACGCGTCGAAAAACTCGCACAGCTTGGCGTTCATGTGGTCGCCAAAACTCGTCCAGCAACCAAAAGGATCGGGGATGGCGTGTACGGGTTTGCCGAGGTGGGCGGCGAGCATGTCGGGCTGCGGAAAGTTGCTAGGCACCTTGCGCAGGGCGTCCATGTCGTCGCTGAAACAGAGTAGGCGGGTCTTTAATCCGTAGAGGTATTCGCAGGCGTTGCGCACCCAAGAGGTGCGGATGCCTTCTGAAAAGTGGCCTAGATGGGGAAACCCGCTGGGGCCAAAGCCGGTCTCGAATAGTACCGGGCGATCTCCGCTGGGCTGGCGCTGCTTGACGATCTGTGCCGCCTCTTGGAAGGGCCAAGCCCGATGCGTACTGGTCTGGTTCCTCTCCATGTGACCTTCGTCGGGTGTGAGGCTCGTCGAGACGGCGCTTGGGTGATCGTGCGGCGTCTCAGCGGTTGCGGAACGTGATGCGTCCGCGGCTCAAATCATAGGGCGAAAGGGCCACAGTGACTTGGTCGCCCGGCAGTACGCGAATGTAGTATTTGCGCATCTTGCCGGAGACATGGGCCATAATCTCGTGGCTATTTTCCATTTCGCACTTGAAGTAGCCGTTGGGCAGGGCCTCTTTGACCACTGCTTGGACTTCGATTGCTTCTTCTTTGGCCATTGCTCTCGCCTAAAGGAGAGGGGATGGTGGTGTGGTTTTTCGCGCCACACACGAAAAAAAACAGCCGCTAAAGCGACTCGCAAAAAGTTCAAATAGTACGCGTTAGCTAAACAAAAGTCAAACTCATTCGGTCAGGTAATTCACGTCGTACGAGGCGTGTTTAACCGCATCGATCGTCGCCAGATGCGGGGCTAGCTGCTGGACTTTGCCGTAGTATTGGACGGCTTCTGCATATCGCTCGGTTTTTTCGCAGATCACGCCGAGGTTGTGCAGGGCGGGGATGTGATCGCCGGACAATGCGATGACCTGCTTGAAGGCCGCTTCGGCTCCGGCGAAGTCGCCGCTGTTGAGGTGGGCGAGGCCCTTGGCAAAGAACATGCTTTCGTTGTCTTGCTCGTACTCGACGGCCTTGGTCAGCACGGGGAGTGCCAACTCGGACTGTTGGGCTTGCAGTCGCAAAATTCCGAGGCTGTAATAAGCGCGGGCCAGCGCGCGGCGCGCACCGCGATAATTGAAATCGACCCTCAGCAAGGTCTCTAGGTGTTCGATGGATTTTTTAAAGTCGCCGACCTTGTGATACGCCACGGCCATGTTGAAGCGAGCGTTGACGTGATCGGGCTGGACCGCGATGACTTTTTCGAGGTATTCAAAGCCCTCGGCTTGGCGCTCGGTGCGGCAGAGCAAGGTCCCTAGTCCGGCCATGGCTTCGACCATCAGCGAATCCAGCCGCAGGGCTTCTTCGTAGTGGTGCTTGGCCTCGCGGTCGTATCCTTGGCCGTGGAGCATGACTGCGAGATTGCAATGCGCCTCGGCGTAGTCGGGGTCGAGCTCCAATGCCCCAAGCAACAGCCTTTTGGCTTCGTACTTTTGCCCGTCGTCAAAATATGCGTTGGCGAGGAGGACGCGCAGTTGCGGGTTGTAAGGGTTGAGGGTGACCTTGGAGTTGAGATAGCGGATCTTCTCCTTAGCCCAGAGGTTGTACGCCCGCTTGTCTTGGCGCTGGGCTTGGACCTCGCTACACGGCAAGGCCAGCAATAGAAACGCGAGCACGGCCTTCATGGTTGGAACTTCTTAATTCGATCGTTGAAGGTATCGGCCACGTAAATGAACCCTTCGGCGTCGCGGGCGATGCCGCCGGCCACCACTTCGCGCTCGGCCGCCTCGCCAGTAGCTATATCGACGACAACTTGGAGGCGGCCTGTGAAGCGGAACTGATCGTCCTCTTCGCCCTTTTCTCCCCAGTGCGTCAGGTAGTGCCCTCGCTGGAATACCTCGATGCGGCTGTGGCCGGCATTGACCACGAAAGCCCGGTCGGCCGCTTCATCGACGGCAAAGTCAGTGGGCCGCAGCAAAAGCCCGTTGCCGCGGTCCTGATGCGATTTGGGATCGCGGCCGATGACGCGACTGGCCGCGGCGCGCTGTGGGTCGTCGTACACGACTAGCCGAGGTGCCTGCCAGTCGTCGGTGCGCAGGGCTAACGGCTCGATCAGCGCGGCAAAGCGCCCTTGCCAAAGCCGCAGACTAGCCACCAACAAGGCCGGGATGGCGTACTGAATTTGCTGTTCGCCGGCGTGGTCGAATAGCTGCAATTGGCTGATGCTTTCGATGTAGATGGCATCGCCGTCGATGACGATGTGGCGGGCGAACAGCCCGGCGAGTGGGCGCGTCCACAACAGCCGACCGTCTGGGGCGAATTTCGCCCAAAAGGCCTCTGGCTTCTGGCCCGGGCGATGCAGGTTGTACACCACGTAGAGATGATCTTCGCTGTCGAGGGCGAGGGCCGGCCCGTCCAGCGCACTCGTTTCCATACGGGCCAGCGGCTCCGTGGCATAGACCCATGAGTCCAAAGCGTGGCCCGTGCGGTCAAAACGGTCGATGCGCCCCGTGCCCGCGCCGGCGACAAAGACCGTGCCGTTGCGGCTGATGGCCAGTCGCGTAGGGGCCGTGCCCTTGTCTAAGGACCAGCTTGCGATGCGGTGATGGAACCCGCCCGCGACCGTCGTGCTGACCAACTCGTGTGCGGTTTCGTCTGCGCCGAATAAGCTGACGACTCGGTAGCTATACTGCTTGTTGGCCAACAAGCCGACGTCTGTAAAGGTGGTGTCGGTTGCGGATTCCACACGCGCTATGGTCGCGAACTCGCCTCCTAGGGTGCGCTGGATTTCGCCGTAGAGAAAGCTCGCTGAAGACACTGGGGGCCATACCAGATGCGCGGCGGCCTCCTCGCTGGAGAAAGTCGCTTTGAGCACGGGAGGAGGCGCAAGCCAAGGCGGAACCTTCTTGCCGGCGAAGGGACCAACGCAGGCGACGAGCGCTGCGGCAAGACAAAAGATAAGTCGATTCATAGCGCAAAAGAGATAGGCCCACCCTCCCGCGATGTCAAGGAATGCGGGGTCAATCGCAGAACTGGCGCTGGTAGTTCCACTAGCACAGGGCTGTCAAGGAATATGGGATTACCCCAGAATGAAGACGGCGTTGCCGACCCTGCCGGTGAAGTAGTCGATGACCAGCCACAGCCCGTTGCACAGGGCCTCGCCCATAATCATACCCATGAAGAAATGCTGGCTCGTCCGATAGTGCGCCGCTCCGCCAAAACGCAAGATCAGCTTCTTCAGTACCCAAGCCAAGAGTACGCAAGCCCAGATTTTGTCGAGCATGAAGTTTGCGCCAATCGGGAATCCGATTGGATGGAAGGGCCACCACAAGACGTGATGCCGCGCCCAAGTCAAAAGGACCATGACCACGGCTCCACCAGCGAAAAACCCCAAGCCCAACCAGTCGGCTCCGGCTGGTTCTAGTGCGCGTCGCGCCGCGTTGTAGATGGTCGATGGGCCGCCGTGAAAACGCCAGCCATCGAGGTTGATGCCCCCGTACTTGTAGGCGAGGTGGAAGACCATCCAGCAGGAGCCCGTCACGCCGATGAAGATGGCCGCCACCAGCGCCCAGAAGACGACTCGCCGACTGCGGCGGTCCATGTTTTGGATCAGCTTCAAGCCATTGGCGACCATGGCCAGCAGGAAGATGCGAATGTCGGCCGACCAGATATAGGCAAAGGAGAGGTTGAAAACGCCAGCGGCACCGATCGTCTGTGAGCCAATGCCCTGCACGATGAGGTCTGGGGCGATCATGGGCGAGCGGATGGCTGCTAGGCCCGCCTCGCACACGACCCGCGAGATGCCGATAAACACCAACAGGGCCACCACCGCAAAGAGTGCGCCGACCCAAAGCGGGGTGCCCATCAGCCACAGCCAGCCGACGATGCCTCCGGTGCCGAAGAGTACTCCGATCACGGCCGCTCGATAGGACGTGATTTCATCGCTGTCGTCGATGTTAGCATGGCGGTCGAGGGCCTTGCGCCATACGTTCCCCAAGTGGACGCGCCCCGTCCACAGCCCCAAGAGCACCATGGCGATGAGCGCGCCGCCGCCCTGATAGGCCAAGAGCGGCTCGTACGAGACCCCATAGACGAATTTGCTAGTGGATTTGAGGCCAGATAGGGCGAGGAATTCGGCTTCTACTTTGGAGAGCAGATAGAAGATCCAGATGCCGGCCGCTATTTGAGTGCTAATGAGATAGGAAAAGCCGACGAGCGCGAAGCTGATCCAGATTTGCAGGTTTTGCTGGCCGATAAACGGCAGAAACCAAATCAGGCCGAAGCCGGGCAAGGACGGGTAGTATTGGTGCAGAGCCTTGAGGCTGCCGTACGCGAGCGGCAAGGCTGCGCCCCACCACAGGATACCGTGCTTGAGAAAGCCGTTGAACAGCCCGGTGCCGCGTTCGCCTTGCACGATGGCCACCCCGAGCTGGGTCAGCGGATAGGCCAGCCGCTCGTGCTCGACCCACTGTCGGCGCAAGATCACGGCCGTCGATACCATAGCCACGTACAGCGAGAGGAGTAGCAGTGCCCACCAGCACAGGGGCTCGACCCAAGTGGCGTAGGGAATGTCGGCGAGCGCGCCGCCCTCGTAAAAGCCGCGGTTGCCGGTGCCATCATCGACGAGGATGCGCCGCGAGGGAAAGAGCGGAAAGAGCTTTTCGGCCCATTGGTTGGCTGGAGAGGCGTAGTAGAAAATGCCGGTGAGAGCTGGCAAAAGTTGCTGGGTCAGCCCCATGGTGCAGAGGGCGGAGACGACCAGCAACATCGCGTACACCAGCACGAGTTCGGCGCGGTTGAGCGCGAGCGTACCGCCGCGCTGTACCACCGGTACGTTCCACAGTGAAAAGAGGGCGAGGAAGGCCCCAAACCAAAAGCCAGGCGAGTACCAATCGACCATGCCGCGGCTGGTCCAATAGCCGCAGAAGCCGCCCGTGGCGAGCAGGGCCAGCCCCACCGCTAGGCGGAAGTCGCGGGCGGCGAGCTTGAAGAGCGTATTGAGCAAGCCGACCAGCACCAAAAATAGAAAAATGGCCCCCGGAGTATTGAAATCGAAGGCCATATTGGTCGCCCGCATCGCCATGTTGGCGTAGGGCGCGCCAATGGACAGAAAAAAGCTGAGGAACGCGCCGACCCAAAAGCCGCGCAGCGTCAGATGCGAACGGCCTGCGGCATCGGTGAGTTTGTCGTCTTGGCTACCTTGGAGGTGCCGGCCATAGGGAGAGGGGAGCGATCTGTTCACCGTGCGGTCTGGGGCTTGACGGCGCAAGTGGGACAGACGCGCCGCAGATGTTCGCGCCGCACCTGCCACAGGTCGTGGGCCTTTACCAATTCGCATTCGGCCTGCCCGACCTTGCCCCGCCGCTGCAACTTCCTCCGGTCGAGGGTGGAGTCTAGCTTGTGGGTTGGAACCGGGCAGGGGCCGCTGCGAAAGGCCAGCCCCAAGACCTCGTCCACGGTCCCGTCGTCGCGCACGATGCGGTCTGGAATTGCAAAGGATTCAATGCAGCCGCAGGGCACGGACATCTCGGCCACGTGGTAGGCCGTGCTCGTATCGTGCGTCGTGCCCAGCGCGAGAATGTAGCCGCCGCTGTGTACCAATTTGCCGATCGGGCTATCTGGAGCCCAGATGCCGGCTTCGAGGTGCCCTCGGCAATAATCGCTGGCCCGCGGACCAATCGCCGCTACCGCGTGAGTGGGATGCATGCTGCGCTCGGCTTTGGTGCGCCGCCACAGCGCGTCCGGGATGGTGCCGTTGGTGGTGGGCGTGGTCAGCCGGTTGAAGACTTTCGCCGTGCGGTGATTGAACGAAGGTGCCAGCAGGGTCCCGCGCTTGCCAACCGCCTGCAAGAGCGCATCGACGACGGTCTCAGCGCCGCCCTCGACAGAGCCGATGGCCGACAGGGAACTGTGGACCATCAGATCCATGCCTGGGGTGACGCCCAAGCGGCGCAAATCCTTCACTAGTTCCCTGCGGCCGAGCATGTTAGCCGGGTCGGTCAACTCGGCATAGCCCAATTCAGCGTGTGCTGCAAAGTACTTGTGAACCCGATCAACAGCGACGGGCCCTTCCGTCCGCGGCCCGGCCGGATAGTCGGCTTCCTCGCAGGCAATGCACTCGGCGATTTCGCCTAAATTCCGGCGTCCATCGGCCCAAAACAGCGCCCACGGCGGTAGCTGTGCAGCCGAGATGCGCGCATTGACCGCGGCTGGCGTGTTTTCGCTGGTCGGTGAGAGCACGGCCGTGCGCCGTGGCACTAGCCGCGCTTGGGCCGTGCGCCGCGCTCGCTTGTCCGGTAGCGCGGTTTCGGCTGCGGCGGTCGCCACTTGCCGCTCGCTTTCGTCCATGGCCTCCAAGACCTCGCGCCGACTGCCTCCCCAGAGCCAGCGCACCAATCGTCGCACGCTGCGGCTGTGTGCCTCGCGCACGTACTCGGCCTCGGCTCGGGGTCGCTTTTTCTGTTGTAATACGGAGAGAAAATGCTGGGTCTCAGTGCGGACCAACTCCCCCACTTCGCGGCTGCCCATGTCGGCCAAGTAGTACAGATAGGCTGCCATTGAGGCCGCGCAGGTCTCCAGCCCCCGCGGACTGAGCAGTGCTTCCACATCGGCCGAGGAGTGGTAGGCGTCGAAGCCGCGCCCGCTCTTGAGGTGATGCGTGGTGATCCAAGGGCAGGGAAATCCGTACTGGGGATCGCCGATCAAGGTGTCAGCCGTCGACATGAATCGCTCTAGATGCACTCGATAGCGAGGCTTGTGTTGCCGCACTCCGGCCCGTAAGATAGCCGCACCGACTCGATCGACAAAACCTGACGACATGGGGATGGTCGCGTGCCACTCCAGCCGGCCATCGCAGATGGCGGGCTGGGAGCCGACTGTGTCGATACACACGCCGGCCAAAGGGGTCTGCAAGCGCCGCACCCTCTCTAGATAGGCGAAGAACCCGTAGCACTCATAGGCATTGAGCAGGCGAATGGTGCGCTTGGGGCGCACGAGTTTGCCCGCCCGGATAAGCCCTTCGATCACGCGGGCGATCTCCAAGGTGGTGGCCACGCCCGAAGCGTTGTCTATGGCCCCCGGCTCGGCGCTGTGCGCGATGGCCCACACTTCGTCCTGCGGATCGCCTGCTCCCTCGATGATGCCGCTGACCACGTCGTGACTGCCGACGTATTTGCGGATGTCGGCTCTTACGTGCAGGGTTAGGGGGCCGCGCTGCTGCGCTAGCCGGCGCAACCGCTTCCCTTGTTGCTCAGAGATCACAAAACCCACCAACCGCGCCGCCGCATGTTCGAGGGGAATGGCACCCCATCCGAATTTGGTCCACGCCACTGCCTTGGGCAGATTGGGAACCAAACGGTCGGTGATGACGGCGGCGGCCCCCTTGGCGGCCAAAAGACCTAGGTGGGCACGCGGATCTAGCTTGGTCAGCACAATCGCACTGGTGAGTCCGTCGGTTGGCTGGCGTTGGATGTCTTCGATTTGGTCGAGAATCACGAGCCGCAGCCGCAAGCCGCTCGCCGGGGTCGCCGCGCTCCACTGAATGACGTGCCAGGGATTCTCCTGCCAATCCAGCACCCGCTCGGCGAGCGGATGTACCACATCCACGGTCGCACCCGCGACATCGGCGGCCTCGCGGATGATCCACCGGCCCGACCCCAGCCGCCCTCCGGTCTGGATGGATTCGACCTCCACGCGTGCGCCAGTGGCCTCGTAGCGGCTAGTTAGCGTGGCGGTCGTTTCGCCGAAGCGGTCAAACGAATTCCAGCGATCGGTTTGTGCCACATCTCGCACCGCCGCCATCATTTCCTGCCCATTTGCCTGCTGCAACATCAGCGGCAAAGTATTGCGGCAGATCTGTTGTAATGATTTTGGGCTAGGCATGATTTCCTCCTTTGTAGGGTGATCACTATATGCTGTGCATGGCGGCACTCTTTTGAATGCCTCCTCACACCCCAAAAATCTCGTTTAGATTCAACGGCGAGACCATCGTCAGTCTTTCGCCGTACAGGCACCACCTCAAGAGTACCTCCATCCAGCCAATAACTCGTAGCGCCGGTCATCCGGGGTGTGCTGATAATCCTCATAGATAGGTGAACTTGACTGCCGGCGTAGGGCTGAGCATGGCAACCCTCTTCTCTTGTCGTTTGATTGCGCGATATGCGAATTTCCTTTCAGCAAAAAATATACAAAAATGAACCACCTCAACATAGATTCGCACCACCCCTTTCCCTTCAACTGCCCTTACAATACTCGTCGCGCACCGCTTGTTAAAAAAAGCGGGGAGCTAGCGGACGAAAACGTCCACCAACTCCCCGCTGGCCGAGCGCAGTGTGTGATGCCTATTAGTTGAGGTCGAGAACTTCCTCTAGCATCTCGATATCTTGCATGTCGATGTCGATGTCTTCTAAGAGATCGCTGTCGCGCTGGCGACCGAACTCCTCGCGCCGCCGCCGCTTGCGCGCATAAGGGGTTTCGATGTTGTAGAGCCGGCAGAGCCGGCTGAAACTGCCCGGGGCGATACCCAGCGCACGGCTGGCTTCTTGGTTGCTCGCGTAGATGCGCGCCGCGCGCTTGATGCGTTCTGGCTCGATTTTGCGCATGAGTTGTTTCTCTCCAGATCTTCAATTGGTGCGAAGTTCGACGAAATTCAACGAAAAAAGCCGCAGCATTTTTGCGCCACGGCCATCAAAAAAGCCGCTGGAAAGCGGCTGTATCGAAATCGATTCGATGTATCGCCGGTTTCCGGGACGCAAAAGTGCCCTCCTTCTCGAAAGCACTGTCCCGAAAACCCTGTGGGAAAGCCCTTGCACACGCAATCAATCGCCTAAGACGATGCGAGTGCGAGGTGAGTTCCCGATTCGGCTGTGCGTTTTAGCCAGCCGATGCACACAACCTGAAGAGTCGTGCGTGTATCCTAGGGATTGGGACGAACGCGCAACGGTCGGATGCTGTTCGTAGCCCGCATGTTTGGGACCTTATGGCCGCTCCCATCGGGGAACTGGCTCCTGAGACTACACGAGGATTGACGTGTGAAGAGAATCATTGTATGAGGCCCTCCTCTCCTTGGTGATGTGCAATTTACTTTGCACGGTTTTTGACTGCCTTTTAGTTTCACTTTCAAGGTGATATATTGTCAAGGAAAAAATGGCTAAGAGATAGAAAAAAAGAACTTTACGTCATTTTCTGAATATCTCTTAATTAATTCGCATATTTATCAATTCCCTAACGATTAAGGAGACCATCATGTATTCAATTGGCTTGGCCATGCGGCTGCGCCCCAATGCGTACGCCGAGTACAAACAGGCCCACGACGACCTGTGGCCCGAAATCGCCGACAGCATGACCGACAACGAGGTCAGCATGGCTATCTACCGCTTGGGCGAACACCTCGTCATCCACGCGGTCGCCCCGACCGAGGAACACTGGCTCAAGAGCCGCCAAGTTCCCATCCTAGAAAAATGGTACGACTACATGGCCCAGTTGTTGGAGACCGACGACGAGGGGGAGATTATCTTTGAGGAGCTACCCGAAGCCTTTGCCTTCGGAATGTTCAAGGAAGCGTGAGCGCTAGGCCGCTTCCACCGGGTTTTGCAATTGGCCGATCTGATCTATTTCGACGATGACCTCGTCGCCGGCTGCGAGCCACACGGGAGGTTTGCGCGCAAAACCCACGCCCTGCGGAGTGCCGGTGAGGATGACCGTGCCCGGCAGCAAGGTCGTATCTTGGCTGAGGAATTCGATCAGTTCGGCGACCGTGAAGATCATGTCGCCGGTGGTGTGGTCCTGCATGGTCGCGCCGTTGAGGATCGTGCGGATGCCGAGGGTTTGCGGGTCGGGGATTTCGTCGGCTGTGACCAGCACCGGTCCCAAAGGGCAAAAGGTGTCAAAGCCCTTGCCGCGGATCCACTGGCCGCCGCCGCCGTGGAGCTGCCACTTGCGGGCCGAGACGTCGTTGGCGCACGTATATCCGAGCACGTAGCTGAGGGCGTCGGCCCGCGCCACATTGCGGGCGGCCTTGCCGATTACCACCGCGAGCTCGCACTCGTAGTCAACTTCCGGGCCGCGGCGGCAGCAGGCTGGCAGCAAAATCGGGTCGCCCGGGCCGCAGACCGCGCTCGTGGGCTTGGCAAAGACGACGGGCTGCTCGGGCGGTTCGAGGCCGGATTCGGCCGCGTGCTCTCGGTAGTTTAGCCCAATGCAGAAAATGTTGGTCGGGGCCAGCGGAGCGAGCAGTCTTTTGACGGACACTTGTTCGCCGGTCGGCACTAGTTCGGCGAAGATATCGCCGGCGAGAACGGAGGCTTGGCCGCCCTCGGCTTTGAGGCCCCACCGGACGGCGTCGTCAGCGTCGATAAAGCGGATGATGCGCATGTCTTTCTCCTTTGTTTTTCCAGCACTTGCACAAACCTTAAGGCAGGCCTAGCAGCCCGTCAAATGACCTTGACGCTCAGAGTGGGGCCGCCTATTTTCCCCATTCTTAAAATATTTAGATCCAACGCGAGGAAAAAAGCGTGTCCCAAAATGTCAGCGAAGAACACGTACGCAAAATAGTCGAAGAAGTGGTGCAGCGCGTCGTCAGCGGTGGCAGCGAGGGCGGGGACACTGGGGTCTTCGCGACGATTGACGCGGCCGTTCAAGGCGCGACCCGCGCCCAGCAGCAGTTGGTCGCCTTGTCGCTGGAGGAGCGCAAAAAGATCGTCGAGGCCCTGCGGCAGACAGCGTACGCCCACGCCGAGGAGTTTTCGCGGCGAGCCTTGGCCGAGACGGGCATGGGGCGATTGGACGACAAGATCATCAAGCACCAAGTCGCGGCCGACACCACGCCCGGCGTCGAAGACCTAGAGGCGATTTCGTGGACCGGCGATCACGGGCTGACCGTAGTCGAAATGGCTCCCTACGGGGTCATCGGCGCGGTTACTCCATCGACGCATCCCGTGCCGACGATGGTCAACAACGCCATTTGCATTGTCGCCGCCGGCAACTCAGTCGTCTTCAACGTACATCCGGCGGGTAGAAAGGTCTCCATGTTCGCGGTGGGCTTGATCAATCAAGCCATCGGCGCGGCTGGCGGGCCGGCCAACTTAGTAACCGCGGTCGAAACGCCGACCATTGAGACGGCCAACGAACTGTTCAACCACCCGGGCATCTGCCTCCTGCTGGTCACCGGCGGGCCGGGCGTGGCCAAGGCCGCGCTGGGCAGCCCCAAAAAGGCCATCATCGCCGGGCCGGGCAATCCGCCCGTGGTCGTCGATGAAACGGCCGATTTGGCCAAGGCCGCACGCGACATCATCGACGGGGGGGCCTTCGACAACAACATCCTCTGCATCGGCGAGAAGCAAGTCTTTGCCGTCGCTTCCATTGCCGACGAGCTCAAGCGGCAGATGGTCCAATACAACGCGTACGAGCTCGATGCGCGGCAGATCGAGGCCCTCGCGCAGGTGGCCTTTGGCACAGGGCCAGACGGGCATCTCGCAGCGAACCGCGAGTTGGTGGGGCGCGACGCTGCCGTGCTGGGCGAGCGCATCGGCCTGCGGCTCGACTCGTCGCTGCGCATGCTCGTTGGCGAGACGGACGCCAACCATGTCTTCGTGCGCGAGGAGCAGATGATGCCCTTTCTGCCGATTGTGCGTGTGCCCAGCATTGACCAAGCCATCCGCGAGGCCGTCATCTCCGAGCACGGCTACGGGCACACGGCCGTGATCCATTCGCGCAACATCGAAAACATGCACAACATGGCCCGCGCCGTGGATACCACCATTTTCGTCAAGAACGGTCCTTCCTACGCCGGGGTTGGCTTGGGCGGCGAGGGCTTTGGGACGTACTCCATCGCCGGGCCTACGGGCGAGGGGCTGACGTCGCCGCGCACCTTTACCCGCCAGCGCCGCTGCGCCCTCGTGGACTACTTCCGCATCACCTGATGCTCTTGGGCCAAGTCAAAGGGCATCTGGTTTCCACGGCCAAGGTCCCGAGCCTGCACGGCAAGAAACTCTTAGTGGTCGAAATCGCGTCGGTGCGCGAGCATGGTCTGGTGCTGACCGGGCGGGATATGGTCTGCATCGACGCGGTGCAAGCTGGCAAGGGCGAGTTGGTGATTTTGGTGCAGGGCAGCTCGTCGCGGATCGCCCCGAACTTGGGTGATGTGCCAACCGACGCGGTAATCGTCGGGATCGTCGATTCGCTACAGGCTATGGGCAAGGACTTCGACTGTCGGCAACTGAGCCGCGAGAGGTAGGCAATGGAAGCGGCTAGATTGGACCGCCAGCAGATTGAGGCGTTGGTGCGCCGGGTGGTGTACGATCATTTGCCCGACGCTCAGCTAGAGCAGGCACCCCCGGCCCCGAGGCTGGTCGTCAATATGTCCGCCCGCCACGTCCACCTCAACCAAGAGGCCCTCGACGCGCTCTTCGGCGCGGGTGCCAAGCTAACCGTGCAGAAGGCCCTGTACCAAGAAGGGGCTTTTGCCGCCGAGCAGACGGTGGCGGTTTTCGGCCCGCGCAAGCAGGTGATTCCCAATGTCCGCATCCTCGGCCCATTGCGCGCTTACAACCAAGTGGAGCTGGCCTTTACGGAGGCCCGCTTTTTGGGCATTGACGCACCGGTGCGGCTCAGCGGCAACGTCGAGGGGACGCCGGGCTGCTACTTGGTGGGGCCGGCCGGAGGGCTGGAATTGGATCGCGGGGTGATTCGGGCCGCCCGCCACGTGCATCTAAACCCGGCCGAGGCTGCGTACTACGGGGTCGGCCCGGGGGACTTGCTGCGGCTGGTAGTAGAAGGCGATCAGGGCGGGGTGCTGGAAGGCCTAATCTGCCGAGTCAGCGACCGCGAGCGTCTAGAAGTTCACATCGACACGGACGAGGGCAATGCGATTGATTTGGTACACGCCCGCAAGGTATATTTGGAGCGTTGAACGCAAAAATCCGCACAATTACTTCAGGAGGTAAGGGATGTCGGATGCAATAGGTATGGTAGAAACTGTGGGGCTGGTCGGGGTCGTCGAGGCCGGCGACGCCATGGCCAAGGCCGCCAGCGTACAGCTTTTGGGCTGGGATAGAGTTGGCTCCGGCTTGGTGACCGTGTTTTGCTCGGGCGATGTGGCGGCCGTCAAGTCGGCCGTGGATGCTGGTTCGACCGCGGCGGCCAAGGTCGGAGAGGTGCATTCGGTCCACGTGATTCCCCGCCCGCACAGCGAGTTGACGGCCGTCGTGCCCGAGTGCGGTGACCGCGGCGACCGCGATGGCCGCACTCGCGCCTTGGGCTTCATTGAGACGAAGGGATCCATCGGCGTGATCGAAGCAGCCGACGCCATGAGCAAGGCCGCCGATGTGGAGGTCGTCAAGCTCCAAGACATCGGCGGCGGGTACATCACCGCCATGGTCAGCGGCGACGTCGGCTCGGTGCAGGCTGCAGTCAGTGCCGGCGCTGAGTCGGCTGAGCGCGTGGGCGAGCTCGTGTCGCAGCACGTGATTCCCCGCCCCCACGACGATCTCATCGCGCTGTACTTGTAGGTAGAGGAGATAAATAATGAAAGCATTGGGCATGGTCGAAACCCGCGGTCTGGTCTGCGTCGTCGAAGCCCTCGACGCCATGTTGAAGACCGCCGACGTGAGCTATGCGGGCCAAAAGCGCGTGGGCAGTGGCCTAATCGCCGTGCTGGTCGAAGGCGACGTAGCGGCTGTCAAAGCGGCCGTAGATGCAGGAGCGCAAGCCGCCCAGCGCATCGGCGAGCTGCGCAGCGTCCACGTGATTCCCCGCCCGGTTGAGGGGTTGACAGACCATATTGGCTGAGGCTTTGCACATTGGTGCCCCGGTCGTCACTGGCGATTTGCTCGGGCGCGAGCACAAGGGCGAGCGGATGCTCAGCGTAGCCCCCAGCGCCATCTTGACGCCAACGGCTTGGGATTACATCCGCCAGCACCGCTTGCAGCTAAGTCGCGGCGAGGCCGTTGCGGACGCGGGCCGGTGCGAGCATCCCGACCGCGCCTGTGGCTGCCAGCACGAGGAATTTGGCTCGGGGTACGTCGAGCCGGCGCACTGTGGCGATTGCGCCGTCCACGAGCGCAAGCAGGCGGGCGACCCGGAGGCGAGTTGCGAGGGTTGCAACCGCTACAAGACGCTTTTGCAACAAATCGAGCAGGGCCGAGCCACCGATCCAGAAGCCTTAATTGAGCAGATCACCGAGCTAGTCGTTCACCGGCTGGCAGACTGAGCTATGGCGGGCGACCCGGCAGTCGGCATGATCGAGGTGGCGGGCGTGGCCGCGGCCATTGTGGGTGCGGATGCGGCCTGCAAGGCCGCGGACATAAAGCTCGCGGGTTGGGCGTCAATCGGCGGCTATACCACGGCTTTTTTCACCGGGTCAATCAGCGATGTGGCGGCCGCGCTGCAAAGCGGTGAAGAAGCGGCCCGCAGCGTGGTAGAACACGTAGTGGCCGTGCCTCTCCATCAACCTGCCGCCGCCTGCAGTCATTTCGTCGATTTTCCGCTCCGCTCCGACAGCGACTTTCCCGCTGGTGCCCTAGGGTTGGTCGAGACGCGCGGCTACGGGGCCCACATTTACACGAACGATCAGATGGTCAAGACGGCTGCCGTCGAGGTAATCAATGTGCTGACGGTCCACGACCGCGTGGTGTGTTCGCTGGTCTTGGGAGACATAGGGGCCGTCACCGAAGCCATAGCTGTCGCGCAAAAGTTGCTCGCGGGCTGCGAGCGCTTGCTGGGCACGGCCCTGATCCCACAGCCGCGGCCCGAGGTCTTGGCCGCATACGCCATGCCGATGGGAGGGGGCGGTGTCTAGCGGGGCAATCGGTGTACTGGAGACGCGCGGCATGGCGTCGCTGATGGCTTCTACCGATGCCATGCTCAAGGCCGCTGAGGTGCGACTTTGCGGCCGGCACGGGATTGGCTCGGGTTGGCTCACCGCAGTAATCGCCGGCCAAGTGGCTGATGTAGAGGCGGCCATTCGCGTTGGCGAGGTAGAGGCGAACCGCACCGGTGAACTGATTGGCGCACAAGTGGTGCCGCGGCCGGATGCGCGCGCCGTGGATGCCATGCCCCATGCGACCGGCCTCGGTGCCGAGCAGGTCCAGCCGCGGGCGATTGGTCTGTTGGAGACGCAGGGCCTGACGCCTCTGGTGGCCGGTGCCGACGCCATGCTCAAGGCCGCGCAAGTGGAGCTAGGGGGTTGGGCCTTCATCGGCGGTGCCCTGTGTCACGCGCCCGTTTTTGGCGATGTGGCGGCCGTGCAGACGGCGCTAGAAGTCGGCCGACAAGCAGCCGAGCGGATCGGCACCGTGTACGCGACCCTCGTTTTGCCTCAGCCCAGCGAGGGGCTAGGCCCTCTGTTGCCGCCCGCGCCAGCGGCTGCGCCGCGCTCTACCGGTGCCTTGGGCCTCATAGAGACCATTGGTTACGCGGCGGTCGTAGGCAGTGCGGACGCCATGCTCAAGGCTGCGGATGTCCAAATCGAGCGCTTGAGCATTGGCAGCGGCGGGCGAATTGCCGCGCTGGCTACCGGTCAGCTCGACGATGTGCAGGCTGCGGTACGCGCTGGTGTTGCGGCCGCCACGGCCTTGGGCGAGCTCGACGCCTCGGCCGTAGTCTCTAGGCCCGATTCCTCGTTAGTCGCCCGCTTTGCCACCGCGGCCGAGGGCTTGGGCTCGGGTGCGCGGCAGGCGATGGGGCTGATTGAGACGCGCAGCACCGTGGCCTTGGTGCGGGCCGTGGATCGAATGCTCAAGGCCGCGGCCGTCGAATACGAAGGGGCCTACAAGGTGGGGTACTACTTGACGGCCGCCGTCGTGCGCGGCGATGTCGGTGCCGTGCAGGTCGCCATAGAGGCGGGCCGGCAGGAGGCCATCGCCCACGGAGAGCTGGCCTCGGCCTACGCCATTCCGCAGCCCTACAGCGGCCTCGAAGGCCGCCTGCCGCACGTTTAGCGAGGACTCGAAAAATGGTTCGGATTGACGACGCTGTAATTACCGCTCAGACCTTGGAGGGTCGCCTGTCTGGCGCACGGGAGGTCGAAATCGGCCCGGGGTCCAAGCTGACGCCCTCGGCGCAGGATTTTTTGCGCGTCCAAGGCGTTGAGATCGTCCGCCGGGAGGCTGACCGCCAAGCCACCCCAACGCCAGCACCGGCACCAGCAGTGCCTCGCGCCGCCGGCCGCCAGGCATTTGCTGGCATCTTCTGCCCCAATGTCGTCCTTTTCGACCGCCAGAACGAGATCAACCACGCCGAGATGGAGCGCTACATCAACTGGCTGATCGAGGTCGGGATCCATGGGCTGTACCCCAACGGCAGCACGGGCGAGTTCGCACGCCTGTCGCCGGAGGAGCGCCAAGACGTGGTGCGACTGGTCTGCGAGGTTAACAAGGGCCGTGTACCCGTACTGGCCGGAGCCGGCGAGGCCAACTTGCGCGACGTGCTCAAGATGGCCGAATACTATGCCTCACTCGGCGTGGATGCCATTGCGCTGATGCCCCCCTATTACTACGAGATTTCCACCGAGAGCCTCTTCGAGTACTTCGCTGAAATCGCCGAAGAATCGCCGCTGGACATCCTGCTGTGTAATATTCCGCGATTTACCCAAGAGCTGTCGATAGATTTGCTGGAGCGGCTCTTGCCCTACGAGCGGCTCTGCGGGACCAAGGACTCCAGCCGCGACCTGCCGCGACTGCTCAACACCATGAACCGCCTGCGCCAACAGCGCCCCGACTACGTGGTGCTGACCGGTTGCGAGGAGATCGTATTTCCCGCGGTGCTCATGGGTGCCAGTGGGGGGACCATCGCCACCTCGGGCATCGTCCCGGAGGTGATCGTCGAGCTGTATGAAAAGGCCAAAAGCGGCGACATCGAGCGGGCCCGCGAACTGCAATACCGCATCCTCGATCTCATCAACTTGATGCTCCTCGGGGTCAACTTCCCAGAGGGCTTTAAGACCGGCGTGGCGGCTCGCGGCTTTGACGTAGGCCCAGCGCGTGCGTCGAGCAGCGCGTACGAACAGGAGTACCTGATCAAGCTAGAGGCCCAAATCAACTGCGTCCTCGCGGATATGGGCTATCCAGTCCAAGGCCCCCGCGCCTGCCCGGCGACCAACCTGCCGCCGATCGTCGGTCGCTAGATGGCCCTGACGGGCGCGTGCGTGTTGGTGGTCGGGGCCGGTATCATTGGCCGCTCGACCGCCTATTTCCTCGCCCGGCAAGGCGCAAAGGTCGTCCTGCTCGACGAGGGCATCCCCGCAGGCTCGCCTACGAGCCGGGCCTCTTTGGGCGTCCTCACTCACTGCAACGGCGGCGACAATCCCTACGCCCAGCTTTTCCGCGACGGCCACGCTTTGCACACTCGGCTGGCCCGCGACCTAGCCGAAGACCTAGGAGCAGACGTGGGCTGGCGTCCCCTTGGCGGCATCGAACTTTTTGCCGACGCATCCCAGCTAGAGGAGGTATGGTGCTTCAACCGCGAGCGCGGCTGTCGGGTCGAGCGGCTCGACGAGCGGGCCTTGCGCAATGCGGAGCCGGGGTTGGACGGCGGCGAGGGGCTGTATTTTGCCGACGATCACCGGGTGGACCCCTTCAAGTTGGGCGCGGCACTTTGGGCGGCGGCCGTACGGCAGGGCGCATCCGCCGCTTGGGGCGAGCGCGTCTGGCGCATTGCCCAAGAGGGCGAGGCCGTGGAGATCGCGACTACTCGCGGGACCCACCGCGCCGACTTTGCGGTCTTGGCGTCTGGCGCGTGGACTGGCGGCTTGGCAGCGCAGCTCGGTGCCCCAATTGCGCTGCGCCCGGTGCGGGGCCAACAAGCCCGTTTTGTCGGTGCTCCGCTGCGCCACCTAGTGAGGATAAACGGACGCCACTTCATTCCAGACGGCGGTGAAATGATCGTGGGATCGACGGTGGAGGAGGTCGGCTTTCGGCTGGAAACAACCCGTGCGGCCGCGGCGGAGTTCGCCACGGAGGTGCGCTCCGCGCTGGGAATATCTTTGCCGCTGTCGCGCCAGCAGGCCGGTCTGCGGCCCAAGCCCCGAGGTGGGCGTCCGCTCATCGGCCCGCTGACGGATGCGCCGCGGGTTTTCGTGGCCTCTGGGCACTACAAAAACGGCGTCTTGCTAGGCCCGATCACCGGCCAAATCATCGCCCGCTGGATCGCCGCGGGAACTCCGGGGCGCGACATGCGCCGCTTCGCGCCCGAGCGTTGAATTCATCACCACCTAACACAGTTGAGGTTAAATATGCCATTGCAAAAAGAAGACCTACTCGCCGCACTAAACTCGGTTACCTCCATCCCGGTGGTCCCTTTTCGCGGCGGACAAATCGACTACGACGCCCACGCCAAGAACATCAACTACTTGATGGAAAAAAATCACCTAGAGGGCGGCCGGCCCCGGGTGATTGGCATCGCCGGGACCAGCTTGATCCACCACATTAGCGCGGACGAGCAAGTGCGGCTGTTGGGCTTTACCGGCGAGCAGATGGGGCGGCGCGGGGTGCTGATGGCCGGGATTGCCCCCAATCCGGTGGGGGATGCCGAGCGGTTGATCGAGCGAGAGGCCGCGCTCGAATATCCCCCGGATGTCTATCTCGTCATGCCGCTTACCGGCGTGGCCAGTCCAGAGGGCATTTTTGCCTATCACCTCGACCTCGCCGAGCGGCTGGGGCGTTCATGCGGAGCCAAGTTGCTCTACTACCTGCGCAACCAAGCCGAGCGCGACATAGCCGTGCGGCTGATGAACGAGTCCGAGCACTTCGTCGGGCTTAAGATCGGCACCACGGTCGAGGATGTTGAGCCGATTGTCGCGGGTGTGGAAGAAGGGGCTGCGCTGGTGATTTGGGGTGTGGGAGATCGTTCGACTGGGCCGGCCGAGCGCGGCACCAAAGGGCATACGTCGGGAATTAACGTGGCCTTTGCTCGCGCCTCAGACGAGCTCAACAACGCCCAGCGCCGGGGCGATTTTGCGACGTCGCAGCAGATTGAAGACAAGCTTGCGGCTCTAGAGGGAATTCGCTTCCGCGATGGCCGCATGTACAACTATTCAGCCGTGGTCGAGACCATGCACTTGGGGGGGTTCAGCGATGTGGATGGCGGCGAGGGTGGCCCGTTCAATCCGCGAGTGCCGGCGGAAGTGGCCGCGGAAGTGGCCGCGGCTATAGCTGACATTGTGGACTATCACTAGCTTTTAGCTTTCGTCGCGCAGCCGCGCTAGATAGGCCGCCCATTCGATGGGGAGCCGGTGCTGCTTTTGGCTGTTGCAGTGCTTGCAGCAAGGGACCACGTTGGATTTGGTGGTGCGGCCGCCGCGGATGAGGGGCACCACGTGATCCATGGTCAGTTCCTCGGAGGCAAACGACTGCTGGCAGTAGTGGCACTGGCCAGCGGCCCGTCTGCGCTTCCACCACTCGGAGCGGCGCAGCATTTTGGCCTTGTTCTTCTCGCGAGCGATGTGCTCGGCGTCGGTCGGGACGAAGTATGTGTTTTCCATGCGAGAGCAAGATAGCGCAGAATGGACGCGGCACAAATGAACTTCAGCGAAGCCGATACCAGAGCCAAGCTCATCGATCCGGCCATTCACAAGCGCGGCTGGACAGAAGACCACATCCGACGCGAGGAGACTGCTGGGGCCGTTGAGCCTGTCAGTGGTCGTCGCAAGCGCGGCCAGATTGAGTTACGTACCCGGTACGAACAAGGCATCGGTTTTGCCCTCGAATCACCCGCCGCTCGCCCTCTATTGCAGCCCTACTCAGGCGGCGAAGGCACCCGCCGCTACTATCAGGACGCCGCCATTCGCGCCGTCATGGAGCGTTCAAGGCATTGAGGACGGCTATCTGGCCGCCTGCGAAATCCAAAAGGGGCGCGTCAACCTCGACGACACCGGCCTTACCATAGACGACATTATGAAGCGCAACCCGATAGATGCTATCACAGGCTTGCCCATACCTCGCGAGCAGGTCGAGGGACACGCATAGATGAACCGACCAATAAGCTGATGTTCCGCGTTTATGACTACACCGACGCCACCCGCCTGTTCAGCGAGGACTTTACCAGCCGTCCAACGCGCACCAGCAGCGGCGAAGGCGGCGATGGGCCTACCATCATTCGCGTCGAGGGCTTCGACGTGTATATCACCGTTGGGAGCTGCGAAGTTACACATACGCCCGTTTGGTGAGATCAAAAGAGGATACACGTATTTCGTTGAAGGGGATGTTCTTTTCGCAAAAATTACCCCTTGTATGCAGAACGGAAAACACGCGATAGCGCGAGACTTATTAGATGGTATTGGATTTGGCACGACGGAGTTTCATGTTCTCCGCCCAAGCGAGCACATAATCGCCGAATGGATACACTTCTTCGTTCGGCAACCCAGCGTTCTTCTAGAAGCAACAGAACATTTCACTGGTTCAGTAGGACAACAAAGGTTACCTCAAGAATACCTCTTCAAACGCAAAATTCCTCTCCCGCCGCTTGCAGAGCAGCGGCGAATTGCGGCAATTCTCAAAAAGCAGATGGCAGCAGTGGAGAAGGCGCGAGCGGCAGCGGAAGAAAAGTTGGACGCTATTGACGCTATGCCGTCGGCTCTGTTGCGGGAGGCTTTTGCGGGGAAGGTGTGATGAATAAGTTCTCATCAAACTGGGAGATTACGCTGCTTGGTATCCCAAACCCCACACACGTAGGAGGGCGCGACACCCCTGTTCAAAAGATTGTGTAAAATCAATCATCTGAAAGGAGTGCAGCGTCCAAGAAAGTCGCTCGTAGGCACAGTGTTGGTACAAAAGAGGAACAATCTTGTTTTCAAAGCGGTTCTGGTTAAGAGCAAAGTATATCTCTCTTTTTACCCACATGGATTCCAAGGAACTCGGCGATAAGACAAGCACAAACCAATCGCAGCGCCGAAGTGCCTCCCCAATTTCGTCATGCCATTGTTGTCCTCCAAGTACATCAGTTCGACTGTACCAGATGGGAAGTCCATGCCGCCTCATTACGGAGACCAACCTTTCCACAAATTGCCGATCTTGGTCAGAATGTGAAAGAAAAATTTCCTTTGGCAACATAATTCAAGCAATTGATGCAGATGGAGGCGGAGAGCTTGTGACATCATTTTCTAGAAGTGTCTGTGCAATCTGACTAATTCCTTCTTCTTCCTTGGCGTATTCACCCATATCAATTATATGTAAGCGCCGAAGAATCCATGGAATATCTTCTTTCTTCAGCTCCCCTAGGTCGCTTGCAAGGACGGGAATCAGACGTTCGCGATAGTTTTGTTCGCCAAGAGCATACTCGATCTCCCGACGTACCCAACTTGAACGTAGAGCGTCGGCGGTCAGGAGGACCACCATGGCTTTTGACTCTTCCAACGCCCGCGCCACTTCGTCGGCCCAATTGGCCTCATGGAGGACGTCGCGGGTGGCATCCCATACTTCGAGACCAACTTCCTCTAGGCTAGCCACAATTTTCTTGACAAGCGGCTCATCTGTATAGGCATGGCTGATAAAAACTTTCATAATCCAGCTATCCTTTCGTGTCTGCTGCGAGCAGTGTAGGTTCACAGCCGTCCGTTGGCGACATCTTGCTATCCCTTGAAGTAAAACATACCGGCCAACAAGACATACAACAAACCAAAGCATGCCGGCACCCACTTTTCTACATCTGTAAGCGGCCGGTATAGCTTTCTATCCTTCCCTTCGCCAAAGGCTATCCATTCGGCATCATACGGAGCAACAGGTAGCATTTGCTCAAGTGCTAGGACTACCTTGTACTTACCCGTGTTTAGCTGCCGATACGAACACACGACGCGCCACCACACATAACAGAGAAGTATCGAGGAGACAAAAGGCACAAAGATAAGCGAGGGAGGCTGTAGCACCTTCTCTTTGAGCAGCACAGTAAAGGCGATAGTCAGGGTCGTATGCACACCGACGAAAAACGAGTTTGCGAGCATTCGCCGTGCACTGATTCGATCAGCCATTTCGACATATAGCTTATACTGGTCAAAAAGGTGATTCTCAAATTCAGTGCCGTAGTCATCTTTACTCTGGCGCAGCAAATTCAGGTTGTCTTTGCTCATCTCTTTCCCGCCTTTTCGACTTATGATGTAGCAAGGGCTGTCGTAGGTTTTTCAAGTTTTTAGCTACAAAGACCATCTCCGAATAGCATCTACGATGCTACTCGTTTGCCAACCAACCATTTCCTTTACAGCATTTTGCACCTCAATCGGTACACGTTCTTGACCCCAAGGCTTAACGCCAACAATCGGTTTATCGTAGTCTATGGCGATGTTGATCTCTTCCTGAATCCACTTTCTATGATTCACGTACATGCCAGAAACCACAAGAAAGCAGTTTACTGGGGCAATTTGTCGGTCAAGTGCTTGACGTAGTTCATTATCTGTCTTTGTTCCCAGTGGATCGTGCTCTGGAACTGAGTAATTGCGCCAATAGAAGTACGGTGCTTCGTAGAGAAGATTCTCAAGGCGGTAGTATTCGGAATTTTCGGCACTACGCCATACATGGCTCAGAAATAGATCATACGTCTTGAGTCTTGGCATATCTGCCCCTTTTTTAATTTGTTGCCCACATTGGTCAGACAGGTTCATAGCGCCGGATGCTGATCTCGCTTGCACGGGTGCGCATCTGCGAGGCATCATACCAAGCCTGCATCCTCAGCAGCATGTCCATTCCCACGCCGAATGCTTTCTCAATGCGCAGTGCCATCTCCGGCGATAGCGCGGCGTTGCCGTTCAGCAGGTCCGAAAGCGTTGCCCGCCGAACTCCCAAAATCTCGGCTGCCCTTGTCACACTCAGACTCAACTCCTCGATGACCTCCGTGCGAATGAAGTCGCCCGGATGCGAAGGGGTCATGTTTATCTTGATGGGGTCGGTAGCCATTAGTGATAGTCCTCCAGGTTTACGTGATCGATATAGCCGTTCTCTTCTGCAAACGTGATCCGCCAATTGCCGGATACCGAAACGCTCCATTCGCCCTGCCGATCACCTGAAAGCCGATGGACGCGCCAGCCACGAGGAGCATCGGTGATGAATCCGTCCAACTGTCCTAAGTGTGCGGTAATACCGTTCATTTTGCAAATTTCTCCTTACGCCGAAAGATCTCCTCTGGCACTCATCAACGGAATCTTACTGCCGCATCTGAAGGCGCTCAAGGAAGTGCCCGACGCCACCCCGCGGCAAAAGGTCATCAGTGAGATTATGACCGGTGTCGAGCGGGTCCGAATCGACACCGAGCGCAACTTCCTCGACGTACTCGATAAAGTGCATCAGTTCTCTAACGAGGCAGTCGATCCGACGCATGTCTTCGCGCTCTCGCAGGTCTACGAAGGATTGCTGCTCAAGATGGGCGAGAAGGGCAACGACGGCGGGCAGTTCTTCACGCCGCGCCAAGTAATCAAAGCGATGGTACAGGTGATAGACCCGTGCGTTGGCGAGACCGTGTACGACCCCGGCTGCGGCACCGGCGGCTTTCTGCCCCAGAGTTTTGAGCACATTGGGGAGCGGATGGGGGACGACGCTACCGCTGAGCAATTGACCATCCTCAAGCAGCGGACATTCTATGGCCGGGAAAAGGAAAACCTCATCTATCCCATCGCTTTGGCCAATCTGGTATTGCATGGCATCGACGATCCCAGCCTGTGGCACGGCAATACCTTGACCGGGCAGGAAATTTACGGAGGCTTGTTCGACAATGCGCCACCGGCTTTTGACGTGATCCTGACCAATCCCCCGTTTGGCGGCAAGGAGAGTAAGTGGAGGCTCAGTGGAAGGCGCAGTTTAGGGAACTCAAGAAAGCCAAGCCGCGCGACGAGCAGGCTATTGAGGAGGCGGAAGCGAAGGTCAAGACGTTGAAAGCTGAAGCAAGGGCACTGGCCAACGACGCCAAGCGGATCGAAGATGCGGTGTACGACCTCAAGGCCGTCAATCCTCATAAAAAGCCGGTCGTGGATACGCGCACACCCGAAGAGCTAATGGACATTATCGAAGCCAAAGGGCAGGAGGTCGCCGAGGCGTTGGCCGTCTTGCGGGATTGAATCAGCAGCGCTTGCTGATAAATTCGCGGCTCATCCACTGCCCGAGCACCTTCTGAGAACGGAGCAGCAGTTTCTGATAGGCTCGCTCTAAGTTCTTTTTGTTTTTGGCGTTGGGCAGCACGTTGTAGCGGCCGCGGATTTGGGTGATGGTGCGGCTGCGCGGATCGACGGCGATGGTGAGGACGCGGTGGCGGTGGCCTTTGCCGTCCTCTAAGCCGAGGGACCAGATCGAGGTACTGCCGTTGCGGCAACTCCTGGCGTAGGTATAGACGCAGTGGCCCATTTCGCGGCCCTCGGCTCCCAGTTCGTGATTGGAGAGCAGCTCCTTTACGCTCCAAGTGAGGGTCTCGCCGAGTTGCTTGTCCTCCTGCTTTTGCTCGAACTCGCCGATACTCGAAGCGCCCCAAGACATGTGCCGGACGCGCCCCTTTTTGCCACCAGCTCTGCCCAACTCGGCCTCTGCATCGGGTAGCAGCACCTCGCGGGCCAGCGCTTCGTGCCACTCGTCAACTTGGCGCAACAGCTTGGGAACGCTGCGGCTCTTCAGCGAGAAGTTTGGCTGTGGCTGCGGCCCTTGCTCGACGCGACCGCCGGGCAGGACGATTTGCTGCGGCACGTATTTCTGATTGTAAATAAAATCGACGATGGGGCCGATGTGGGCTGGGTCGAGCATGGGATTGTTGGCAAAAAACAGGATCGCGGTGGACCAAAAGTCCTCGTTTTCAAACGACTGGCCCAGCCGGGTGCCAATCACCGCTCGCGCCAACGTCGGACTGCCGCCTTGCCCTAAGACTTGGCCCCAGCGCAGGGCGTGGGCGATGGAGAGGTCGTTGGGGGCGGCGAGGAAGCAGTGGGCCGACTTCTTGCTCAAGGCGACGGGCAGGTCGGCGGTGCGGATGTTTTGCCCCGAGCCGATGTGTTTGAACCACGCCTGGTGCAAATCGGCCTCTGGCATCTGCGTGGTGAAAAAGGCCGCGTCCATAAAAGCGGGCACGTCATAGCGGGCTAGCAGGTGGCAGGCGAGGTGGTGAAACTGCTTGCGAGGGTTGTGGCTCGGCGGCACCCACTCGGCCACGGGGCGCACCCAGTCTTCTGAATGGCGGGCCAAGGCGGCTAGGCCGTCGATGAAGTTGTTGTGCGGATGGGCACCAAAATCGGGGATGACGGGGTCGAGGCGCAACAGGTCGGCGCGGCGCACGGCTTGGAGCAGAAGATCGAGCAAGGCGCGGCGCACCGGGCCGCTGGGAAAGGCGTTGAAGAGACCGCGAACCTTGTAGAGGTAGTCGGCACCGAGCCGCCCCTTGGGGAGCGTGCGATCGTAGAGCTGGCGGATGGTGTTGGCCGGGCTGCGCGTGCGCTGGCGGGTGCGGGCGAGCACGGCCTCGCCTTGCTGGCGCAGTGCGAGCTGGCGCTCCTTTTGGATATGGCGATTGCTCTTGTGGAGGCCGTCGCCCAAACCGCGCTTGCGACACCAAGCTCGGTACTCGTCCTCGGATTGGAGACCGAGGGCGCGGATGTGGCTGCGGAGGTTTTTGCGGTTTGCGGCTCGCTCTATCTCGCTGCGGACGTTTTTCTTGCGGCGCGCCATAGCCAAGTCCCGGTCTTGAGGATATTCCTTAATGAGTCGCGCCGCTAGGGCAATGTCAACCGCGCCACTGCGTCTCAGCAGATCGAAGACGCCTAGCAGGGGCCACCGCGCCGCTTGCCCTCGCTGGTATCGGCGGTTTAATTTGCTCTTATCAACCAACCCAACACGACGCGCCCATGCTAGATTGCAATCCGATCCCACTCTTTCCTCTGCCGATAGTCGTTTTCCCCGACCAAATCGTGCCCCTGCACATATTTGAGCCGCGCTACAAGCAGATGCTCGCCGATGTGCGGACGGCCGACGAGCGCGGTGAGATCTTGCCCATTGGCATGATTCTGGGGGAAGACCGCGAGGTGCAGGGCGAGGTGGGTTGCGCGATGTTGTTGGCCAAAGTGCTCAACGAGTTTGACGATGGCCGACTCAACGTCATCGTCCGCGGCGGGCGGCGCTTTCGCATCGCGCATATCGCCGAGGACAAGCCCTATTTAGAGGCGTGGGTAGAGTACGTAGATGACGCTGAGGAACCGACGGACCCAGTGCTTTTGGCTAAGGCCGTGGCGGCACTAGAGAAGCTGGTGGAGCAGCTTGAGGAAGTGACTGGTATGGGTGCTGAAGTAGGGTCTCTGCAAAACGCCTTTCAGATCGCCCAAATGACGGGCCTCGACTTAAAAATTAGGCAACAACTGCTGGAAATGACGACCGAAAATGGCCGCCTACACGCGCTCTGCGAGTACTTTGAGCAAATAATCCCCCTGCTGGAGGCGGAGGGCAAGCTCCATCGCTTGGCGTCCGCCAATGGGCACACCGGAAGCCATAGAGAAGGCTCCTAATCGGCTTCGACGAAGATACTACCGGCCACTTCCAACCCCAGCGACACTTCTTTCTCTTTGGCAGCACCGATCTTCAATTGCAGCGGGCCGTTAAAGGGCGCCTTGGCGGTAACTTCGACCCAGGTGCCCAAGAGCAATTGCAAATTTTCCATATAGCGCAGCATCTGGGGATTGCGGTCGCTGACGCGGCGGATGATGGCGGATTGGCCGTCTTTTAGCTCGGAGAGACGGCGGTAATTCGGGTGGTCGATCTGACCTTGCTTGGTGGGGATCGGCTCGCCGTGGGCACCGACGGTCGGATAGCCTAGGGCCTCGTCGATGCGGTCTTCAAACTCTTCGGAAATAGCGTGCTCTAGGCGGTCGGCCTCGGCATCTATCTGATCCCAAGAATAGCCCAACGCTTGGCTGAGATACAGCTCGATCAAGCGGTGATGGCGGATGGTCTCCAAGGCGATCTTCTCACCGCTGGCCGTTAGCTCGACTCCGTGGTATGGCGCGTACATGAGCAGATTCAGCTCGGCGAGCTTCTTGATCATGTTCGTCGCCGAGGCTGCGGCCACTTCCATGCGGCTGGCAATCACCGAGGTGGTGACGCGCCCGCCGTGCTCGTCGCTGTGCTGCAATTTGTAAATCGCCTTGAGATAATCCTCAATAGCCTGCGTTAGCACCCCTTACCTCCAAAATTATGGGCCTTGCCTCGCTCTTTAAGATAGGGCCAAAAGCAGATTTAGCAATGACCTTGACATATTTTTAGCCATAACTAAATTTTTAGTTTGAATTTTAACTAAAATTGGATAAGCCAAGGAACATGCTCTGGATTTTCATTTTGTTGTATGCGCTCGGTTGCGATGCTCCCGAACGCAAAGACGGGCGGATCGAGGTGGTG
Organism: Candidatus Latescibacterota bacterium; assembly: GCA_965200315.1. Taxonomy (GTDB): domain Bacteria; phylum Latescibacterota; class UBA2968; order UBA8231; family UBA8231. Next base: position 3,602,877 of record OZ241362.1, on the reverse strand, counting down.
TGTACCACCGGGATGGTGGCCGACCTCGCCCGGAATATCGGCGGCGATCGCATCGCGGTGGTCGGGATGATGGGGCCGGGCGTTGATCCTCATTACTACAAGGCATCGCAAGGCGATTTGGCCAAGCTGACGGCTGCGGATCTGATTCTCTTCAACGGCCTTTTTCTCGAAGGCAAGATGGAAGACATCTTCGCCAAAATGGCCCGCAGCAAGCAGGTGTTGGCCGTGGCCGCGCAAATACCAGAAGAGCGCTTGCTGCGCCCCCCGGAATTCGAGGGCAACTTCGATCCCCATATATGGTTCGATGTATCGCTGTGGGCGCAGGCGATTGAGCCGGTCGTGGCTCGTCTGAGCGCGCTAGACCCGGACGGGGCGTCGGTCTATCGCCAGAACGGTACGCGCTACCGGGAGCGCCTCGACGCGCTGAACCAATGGGTCGTCGAGCAGGTCGAGCTGCTGCCGGAGGCCAGCCGCGTGCTGATTACGGCCCACGACGCCTTTGGCTATTTTGGCCGGGCCTACGGAGTGGAGGTCGTCGGCCTGCAAGGCATTTCCACGGTGGCCGACTACGGGGTCAACGACGTCACCCAGCTAGTCGATCTGATCGTGGAGCGCCAGGTCAAGGCCATCTTCGTCGAGAGCAGCGTACCCGTGCGCTCAATTGAGGCCGTGCGCGAAGGGTGCTTAGACCGCGGCTTCCAAGTGGAAATAGGCGGCACTCTATACTCGGATGCGATGGGGGCCGCTGGTAGCGGGGCCGACACCTATGTGGGCATGGTCGAAAGCAATGTCAACACCATTGTGGGAGCCTTGCGGTGAGTGCCCCCCATCCCATCCAGATCCACGATATGACCATTGCCTACCACAAGAAGCCGGTGCTGTGGGACGTGGACCTAGATGTGCCCGAAGGACAGCTCGTGGGCATCATCGGTCCCAACGGCTCGGGCAAAAGCACCATGATTAAGGCCATTATGGACCTCGTGCCCAAGGCGTCGGGATGGGTCAAGATCTACGGAGAGGACTACCGCCAGATGCGCAAGATCATCGGCTATGTGCCGCAACGCGAATCCGTGGATTGGGACTTCCCAGTCAGTGCGCTCGACGTGGTGCTGATGGGCCGCTACGGCCATGTGGGATGGATGCGGCGGCCGAGCAAGGAAGATCGCCGCTTGGCTTGGGCGGCCCTCGACGAAGTGGGCATGACCCCCTTTGCTGAGCGGCAGATCAGCCAGCTATCGGGCGGCCAGCAGCAGCGGGTCTTTCTCGCTCGCGCCTTGGCCCAAGAGGCCCGCATCTACATCATGGACGAGCCGTTTGCCGGCGTGGATGCGGCGACCGAGCGCGCAATTATCGACAGCTTGGTAGCCCTGCGCCAGCAGGGCAAAACCATCTTGGTCGTGCATCACGATTTGCAGACCGTAACCGAATATTTCGATTGGGTCATCATGCTCAACATGCGGGTCGTGGCGTCTGGCCCAACCCGCGAGGTCTTTACCGACGGCAACCTACAAAAGACCTACGGGGGCCGGCTGACCGTGCTCTCGCAGGCCGCCCAAGCCATGGCCGAGCAGCGGCGCGAGGGCTGACGATGCTAGCCGAAAACGCCCTGCGCTTCTTGAGCTTGGCCGACGCCAACGTGCGCTTTGTGCTCTTAGGCTCCCTGCTGATCGGCGCGACCGGCGGGTTGCTGGGGTCGTTTGCGGTGTTGCGGCGGCGGAGCCTCGTCGGCGACGCGCTGGCGCACGCGGCCCTGCCCGGGGTGGCGTTGGCTTATTTGTGGACTGGGAGCAAGGCCCTGCCGGTGCTGCTGACAGGCGCGGCGATTTCCGGGGTGCTCGGCGTATTGGTGATGCAGTTCATCATCAGCTTTACCCGCGTCAAAGCGGATTCGGCCATCGGCATTGTCCTGTCGGTATTTTTTGGCGTGGGGATCGTGCTGTTGACCCACGTCCAGCGGGTCGGCACGGGCAATCAGAGCGGTTTGGACAAGTTCCTCTTTGGCCAGGCGGCCTCGCTGGTGGATGACGACCTGCGCGTCATGAGCGTGCTGGCGGGCCTTATCATCCTCGCGGTGGCCCTGTTTTTTAAGGAATTCAAGGCCCTGATTTTCGATGCGGACTTTTTGCAGACGCTCGGCTACTCGGCCCGCTGGATCGACGCCTTGTTGATGGGGCTGATCGCGCTGACCGTGATCGTGGGCTTGCAGGCCGTAGGCGTGGTGCTGATTGCGGCCATGCTCATCACGCCGGCTGTGGCGGCGCGCTTTTGGACCGAGCACCTGCACAAGATGGTGCTACTCGCCGCTTTTTTCGGGGGCTTGTCTGGGGTCGTCGGCACCTTCATCAGTTCCTTGGTGCCGCGGATTCCCACTGGCCCGGTGATGGTGCTCATCGCCACCTTGTGCTTTGTGGTGTCGGCGCTTTTTGCACCCCAGCGAGGGGTGTTGGCGCGGTGGCGCAGGCAGCGGCACAACATCCACCGCGAGAGCCAGCAGCACTTTTTGCGCGCCTGCGTCGAGCTACAAGAGAAGCTGGAGGCGGAGCGCCCCTTGACCGTGGAGGAGCTGGCCATTGAGATGGGCTTGTCGCCGGATCGGGTCAAACGCCTCGGGCGGCGGCTGGCCGAAAAGGGACTCGTCTCCAGTCAGGACGGGCGTTTCGCCCTGACGTCCCTAGGCGCAGAGGAAGGGCTTTTCGTGGTTAAATCGCACCGCTTGTGGGAGCACTATTTGTACTATCGAGCCATTCTCGACGCCGATCACGTGGATCGGCCCGCCGACGAAGTAGAGCACTTGCTGACGCCGGAAATCATCGCCGAGCTAGAGGACATCCTCCAGCGCGAGCAAGGGCTGGACCCGGCCCGGATCGTCAATATCCACGGCACCGGCAGCCACTACCGCCGGGGAGGCCGCGAATGATCGAAGGTGCTTTTTGGATCGTACTCACCGGCGTGTTGGTCACCGCGTCCTGCGCCCTGTTGGGCACCTTCTTGGTGCTGCGCAAGATGTCGCTGTTGGGCGACGCTTTGAGCCACGCCGTGCTGCCGGGGATCGCCGTGGCCTTTCTGCTGTCGAGCAGCCGTGCGGTGCTGCCGATGTTTTTGGGCGCGGCCGTCTTCGGCTTGGTGACCGCGCTGTTGGTAGAGGCATTTCACCGGCGGTGGCGCGTACAAGAAGACGCGGCCATCGGCATTGTGTTTACCGCCCTTTTCGCGCTGGGTGTGGTGATCATTACTGCGTACGCCGGTCAAGTAGATCTCGATCAGGAGTGCGTGCTCTATGGCGAAATCGCCTATACCCCTTGGGATCTGCTGCTGTGGGGCGACCAATCGCTGGGGCCGCGGCCGGTGTGGATATTGGGCGCGATGCTGGTGATTAATCTGACGGTGATCGCGCTCTTGTACAAGGAATTCAAAATTTCCGCGTTTGATCCGGCCCTCGCCATATCGGTGGGGATCAACGCCACGCTGATGCACTATCTCTTGATGGGTTTGGTCGCATTGACGACAGTGGCGTCGTTTGAGTCCGTGGGCGCGATCTTGGTCGTAGCCATGCTGATTGTGCCCGGGGCAGCCGCGTACTTGTGGAGCGATCGGCTCATCGCGGTGCTGGGATTAGCCGTGTTCTTTGGGATCGTCTCGGCCGTGGCGGGTTACTTTTTGGCCAGCTTCTGGAATAGCTCCATCGCCGGTGCTATGGTGGTGGTCATTGGTGGGATATTTCTTTTTTCCCTGCTTTTTTCGCCTAATCAAGGCGTACTGGCGCGAATTTTTCAGCGCGTGCGGCTGTCGCTGCAAGTGGCGCAGGATCACATGCTGCTGGCATTGGTGCGGCGCAAAGAGCAGGAGGTCGAGCGGGCTGGGCTGCGGCCCGCCGATTTGGTAGCGACCGCGGCCGTTTGGAGTCCGCTGGCGCAGCTGGCGTTTGGCCGTCTGCGGCGGCGGCAACTGCTGGTGCAGGCCAATGGCGTGGTCGGCTTGTCTGCCAAGGGCCAACAAGCCGCGCTACGCCTGTTGCGCTATCACCGGCTTTGGGAGACCTATATGAGCCATCTGGGCCTGCCCGCAGATCACGTACACGACCCTGCCGACGCGATTGAGCACTTTATCGGCGGCGAGTTGGCAGCCGAGTTAGGGGCGCAAATCAGCGACGAGCAGGACCCGCAAGGCAAGCAAATTCCGCCCTCTAATTGATACCGAGGCCAGCGTGATCCGGCTGAAGAGCAAAGATGCAGATCTCAAGCGAACCTATGAGCGGGACCTGTGGGCTTCGGTGGGGTTTGTGGTCTTGTTGCTCGCCGCGGTGGTGGCGATTGACCCGCAGATTGCGTTCGATGCGAGAAGGCTCGTGCAGCAGCCTGTGACTATCGAACTGGAACTGGTTCCTGAGACCGAGATGCGGCTGCCCTTGCCGCCACCGGTCCGGCGCATCGAGCCGGTGGCGTACGCGCCGCCCGTGCGCGAGCAGAAATTGCCGCTGCCCGTAGTGGTGACCGAGTTCCCTTTAGAAGCGGAAATAGAGGCCGCGGAATTGTGGATGGTGGAACAGCCGCCGAAAGTGCTTAAGAGGATTCTGCCGGCCTATCCCGACAGTGCGCGGAAGGCACTGGTGGAGGGCAAGGTCTTTGCGCGGGTGTTGGTGGGTCGCACGGGGCGGGTCGAGCACATCGACCGCATCGAGGGGCCGCAGGCCTTCCAGCGCACGGTGGCGCAGGCCGCCAAGACTTGGGAGTTTTCGCCGGCCGTGCAGAACGATCGTGCTGTTCCGGTGTGGGTCAACCTGCCATTTGTATTTGAGCTGGAGTGATCAGCCGCCAGCCCGCTTGGCCTGATAGCCGCGCTTGGCCAGTTCGGCGAGCACGACATCCACTTTGTCCCCTTGAATTTCTATTACCCGATCGACGACCGATCCGCCGCTGCCGCATTTGCGCTTGAGTTCAGAGGCGAGGGTTTTCAGTTCGGCTGCGGATAGCCGCAAGCCCGACACCGTGGTGACGGTTTTGCCGCCACGGCCCTTCTTTTCGCGGCGCACGCGGGCAATGCCGTCGCCAGTGGGGACGGCAGCTTGCTTTTTCGGCTGCTGTACGCGGCCAAGATCAGAAGAATACACGAGGCGGCTGTTTTTAGCCATGATTGGGATTCTCCATGCCGTGTCCCGCCGCCCGCCGCTCTTGGACTATGCCCAAGGTTTCGTCGCGCCACGCTGCAAACTCATCGGTATCTACGGAGTCGTGCAGGGTCGCCCTCTTGGCGTAGGGCACGTAGTTGCCGATGTGCCATAGGGTGTTGCGATAGAGGCAGAAGTCGCCGGCGTCGAGGAAGAGCTGCCGGGCACCGGGCATACTCTGGGCGTATTCGCGGCAGCTAGACTCGCGCTCGGTAGCGGATTGTCCTACGAGATCGGGCGTGGCAATGGGCCGCTCGGGGAAGCGTGCTGCTTCGCCCGGCAGGTCGCGGCGCAGATGACTGCCGGGGACGACCCACGTGCATGAATCGGCGTACAGGGCGCAGTTGACTTGGTTGAAGTAGCGGTCGTCGGCAAAGTGTTGGTCCCAGCGCGCCAGCTCCAAGCCGGGCATATTGTCGCGCCAGTCGCGGTGCCAGTGGGTACACCACGGCGACTCGGCTGGTTCAAAGAGCACGCCCATGACCTGCGGCCGGCCGACGCGAAAATCCGGCGAGAGCAAGCAGTGGAGTGCGTCGTTGAGCGCGGGGAGTTCGGCGTAGTCGATAAAAGGCTGTTGATCGAGCGGGAAGTCGGCCATCGGCTGCAAGCGCTGGGCTTGGGGGCCACGCTGTTGGCGGGCCAAGCCTCGCGCCTCGTCGCATACGCGGCGTAGATCGGCGACGAGGGAAGGAGGCAGGATTTGGCGAAAGACTGTATAGCCCTGAGTGCGGTACTCATCGATGTGGTGGTCGGAAAAAGCAAAGGCCACGGCGTTGTCTCACACGTGCCCCACGTGAAAGCCTTGGGGCGGCTCGAAGTGTTCGGCGCGTTTGCCGATATAGTGGCAGATAAAACTGCGCCGCCAGCGGTCGGTGGTCTGGTTGGGATAGGAGCCGTGGATGGTTTTGCCGTCGAAGAAGAGGCCGTCGCCCGGAGCCATGTCGAGGGCGACGATTGCGGCTCCGGGCGGTAGCTGGCTCTGAGCACGGGTGAAAGAGACGCGGGTGTCGGCCTTTTCAACGGGCTGGAGCTGATCGTGTGAGCCGGGAACGACGACCATCTGGCCCACGGCAGCGTCGGACGGGTCGAGGGCGATCCACAGGCCGATTAGGGGGTCGGTGGTGATGTACTGTTCGTCTTGGTGCAGGCCTTGGCCGCGGCCGCCGGGCGGCTTGAAGTAGAGCATGGTCTGGCGCAGGACCGGCTCGTCGCCGATGAGCTGTTCAACCGCGGCGAGCAGATCGGAACGGGTTGCCCAAGTGGCGCTGGCGGGATCCCAGTCGTGCATGTTGATCATGCGCGGATAGGCGTGGTTGGGGTCGTCGGGCTGGTCGTCGGTTCCGCCGCTGTCGCCCGGATGAGGGCCTTGGGCGCGGAGTTTCATGTAGTGGCCGATCATGGCCTCGGCTTGTGCGGGCGCGAATACCTCCGGCACGACGAGGTAGCCTTGGGCGCGGTAGGATTGGACTTGGGCGGCGTTGAGGTTCACGGTGGGTTACTTCCTGAGTGATGCTACTTTATCCCGTAACTTAGCGAATGCGGTCATGTGCTTCAAGCGGGATGAGGCTCGCTCGACCCACTGCTGGCGATGGAATTATCCTATCGCACGTGTATTGACGTTGTATATACAATCTTAGTTCTATGGATATTCGCTATGCTCTGCATGGCGTCCTGTTTGAGAGTGGGACGCAGCCAAAGCCGCGGCTAACCTAAAAAAGCATCAGGTCTCTTTTGAAACGGCCTGCGAAGTGTTCTTTGATCCGTTTGTCTATCGCGTAGGTGAAGAGCAAAGTGCTGGTGAGCATCGAGAAACCCTTATCGGCATGACTCTTGAATGGAATGTTCTCTATGTCGTTTATACCGAACGCCAAGGCGATATTTTTCGCATCATTTCGGCCCTTCCACCGCTTGAGTAGAGAGACGATCCTATGAAGACCAGGGACTTGAAGAAACGGCTGCGGCGAGATTTGGTGCGCTTGGTTAGCGTCCTTCATCGAGAGTTTGCGTCGGCACGGGGTGCAGGACGAAACCATCGCCGAAGTTGGGTAAAGCGCGGTCCTACCATTCAGCCACGCGCTTTTTGGCGAAATAGGCCCGATCCCACTCGGCTCCCCAGCCTGGGCTGGTCGGCGGCGCGATGTACCCATCGACGGGCAGTGGAGGATTGAGCAGGCCGATCTCGCGGCCAATTTCGTCGCGGCTGCCGCCGGGGAAATACTCGTAGTACGTGGTGTTTTGCAGGGCGCAGACTAGGTGGGCGTGGACTAGGCCAAAAAGGCCGCCCGGGCCGTTGAGTTCGATGGTGGTGCGATGGGCGGCGGCCATTGCCGCGAGTTTGAGGGTGGCTGTGGTGCCGTGGCGGGCGTTGGCGCGGACGAGGTCCGTGGCCGCGGCGCGAACCCAAGCGGTGCAGAGTTCGCAGTCGTGCATCAGGGTCTCAAGGGCCATGACGGGGATGTCGAGTTCGGCGCACAGCATTTGCAATCCCTGGAGATCGCGGTCGGATATGGCCTCTTCAAACCAGCCGTAGTTGAGTTCCTCCAGCGCACGGCCAACGCGCAGGGCTTCGCGCAGGGTGTAGGGGCTGCCGGCCGCGTCGTGCAACAAATCGATGTCCGAGCCGACGTGATCGCGGATGGCACGCGACCACGCGATGTTGGTGTCGGGGGGGCCAGACCAATGGTCCTTGAGCGCCACAAAGCCTGCTGCGAGTGCTTGGTCTGCTCCTTCTATAGCGGCGTCGAGACTGCCGGAAGGGAAGTTGTAATAGGCCCGGCAGCGCGGGCGAGTCCGGCCAATTAGAACGCAGACTGGGAGGTCGGCCGCTTGCCCGGCGATGTCCCACAGGCAATTGTCGAAAGCCCCGTGCCAGCCCGGGCGCGAAAACAGCGAGCGGGTAGCCCAACGCAGCTTGTCGTCGAGCCGCTCGCGGTCGAGTGGGTCTTGGCCGACGGCCATGATGCGCAGGGCCTCCAATTCCTCGCGGCGCATGGTCTGGTAGCGGGCGTCGCCGACCGTGCAGATGCCCTCCAAGCCTTCGTCAGTCAGCACGTGTAGCACGTGGATGGGGGCTTCGGCGCGGCGGTGACCGCCGGCCTGCCAGCGGGTGCGATGGCCGTAGGGAACTTGCTCTAGATCGAAGAGCGGGGTAGTGGCTGGAAGCTCAAAAACCGAGAGTTTGATGGCTGTGATTTTCACGAGTTTTGAGTACGTTGAGGTGGAAAGTTGTCGTTGGGACTGAACATGCACTTTTGAACCGCCCGCCCTTATATAGCAATCCTACCTCATTCGCACGATACGTCGCATCGCGGGGTGCGCGGGCGTCTCGCCCGCTGGCTCAAGCCTGCGCCCCTTATCGCCCCACCCCACACGTCGCATCGCGGGGTGCGCGGGCGTCTCGCCCGCTGGCCGGCCAGCGGCCGGCCCCCAAGGACGTACGCATGGACCACCAAGCACGGCGGGGCCAAGGCGACGAGCGCACAACCCGGCAAGCACCGCAAGTCAGGTAGGCTTGCTATAGCCGCCATCAGAAGCACTTCTACCGCGCCCGTCGGTCGGCTTTTCGGGTCGGTCGCGTCGCCTAAGCGTGTGGCGTATTTCGAGGGCAGGATGCCCTCGATCCCGGGGGGGTTGCGCCGGGGGCTCGACCGAACCGGGTGCGCTCCTGCGCGCCGCGTCCGGCGTGTCGGATTGCTATATTCCCGCAATAGGTAACGGATATGGTTCTATGTGGCAAGTTCCTGTCGTGGGAGTGAGCTACCGCAATTTTTTGCGTCCTTTTCTGGCCGCTTGCGTCTTGCTAGCTGACGTTCCGCACTTGGTCTGAAGCGTGGTCAGTGGTTGGTAGTTCGTGTCTTGTTTCTACTATGCTGCGTCCTTATGCGGATTGTCTTATGTAATGATGTAGGATTAGCTATATGAAAGGAGCAAGTCATGCGTTTGCAATTGGCCCTGAACGTCCGCGATTTGGATGAAGCTGTCGCTTATTACGGTGAACTTTTCAACGCCAAGCCTCACAAACGGCATCCCGGTTATGCCAACTTTGCCCTCGATCAACCGCCGTTGAAGTTGGTGCTATTTGAGAATCCAGAGGCGGCAGAACGCCTCAACCATCTAGGCGTCGAAGCGTTTACAGAAGCCGAGGTGAGCGATGCCGAGCAACGACTGCGGCATGCGGGCATTTTGACCCAAGTGCAACGGAACGAAACTTGTTGCCACGCGACTCAGAACAAGGTCTGGTCGAGCGATCCCCAAGGCTTGTGTTGGGAGTGGTATCGCATCCTTGATGACAAGCCAGCACAAAGTGCCTGCTCCCCGTGCGATTCTGATGAAAAAGATAGCTGCTGTGCATGAGTACCTCGGCCAAGACAATTGGCGGGATTTCCAGACGAGTTTGTGCGCTTATGTGGGGCGTCGCGTCGAAGCGAGCGCAGTGGACGACGTTGTAGGCGACCTGCTGCTGCTCACCCGCCGTCGGGACCAGCTCGCCGTTGCTGATGAGCCGGTCGCTTGGGTGTTCCGCGTTGCTGCCAACGCGATCGCTGATCACCATCGTCGCCGCGCTGCGGAGGCACGGGCGTTGGCACAATATGCTGCGGAAATTGAGCAGAACGGTGGTGCGTCCGGCAATGCGAGGGAAATCGCCGCGTGTATGACGCCTGTTATCCGCAACCTGCCGCAACCTTATGCGGAAGCGTTGCTGCTCACAGACATCGCAGGTCTCAAGCAAACAGAAGCGGCGGCTCGCCTCGGTCTTTCCACTTCCGGTATGAAATCCCGCGTACAACGCGGTCGTTCCAAGCTGAAGCAGGCGATACTGAGTTGCTGTGCCGTTGCGCTCGATTGCCGCGGTGAGGTGATCGACTGCGAACCGCGCAGCACCAAGCTGCAAAACGAGAGCGGCTGTACGCCTTGCTAGTATTGGAGAGCGGCTGATCCGTTGGTCGCCTTACGCCCTCGGCTTTCGCTTTTCGCCCAGCATCGCCTGCTCACGCCCGCTCGCCGCGCACGAATTCCTCCAGCGTAGCTACATCGTCTCGGCTGCCGATGAACAGCGGCGTCCGTTGGTGTAGCTCGGTCGCTTGCAAGTCCATGATCGGCTGGGTTCCGTTGGAGGCTCTGCCGCCGGCTTGATCGACGACAAAGGCGAGGGGAGCAGCTTCATACAAGAGCCGCAGCTTGCCGCTAGGCACCTTGCTGTCGCCGGGGTAGAAGAAGATGCCGCCCTTGAGCAGGTTGCGGTGAAAGTCGGCCACGAGCGAGCCGATGTAGCGCGCCGAGTAGGATTGTGGACCTTTCTTGAGCTGATCGACAAAGCGGCGCACCGGTGCGTCCCATTTGAGGTAGTTGCCCTCATTGGCGCTGTAGTACTGGCCGCGCGCTGGGATCTGGATGTGCTCGTGGGAGAGCAGGAATTCGCCGAGGCTTGGGTCGAGGGTAAAGCCGTGGCTACCGCTGCCGGTGGTATAGACCAGCATGGTGCTGGAGCCGTAGATGATGTAACCGGCGCAGACTTGCTCATGGCCGCAGCGGAGGAAATCTGTGAGGGTTACGCTGTCAGTGCTTTTCTTGCGATAGATGGAGAAGATGGTGCCGATGGAGACGTTCACGTCTATATTGGACGAGCCATCAACCGGATCGAAGACGAGGATGTAGTTGCCGCGCGGGCGTCTTTCCGGGATGGGGTAAATGTCGTCCATCTCTTCGGAAGCCATACCGGCCAACCGCCCGGTGTGGTCGGTGGTGCGGATGACGACTAAGTTGGCGAACTCATCGAGCTTTTGCACCTCTTCGCCGTGGACGTTGGTGCGGCCGGTGATGCCCATTACTTCGGCGAGGCCGGCCTTATTCACGTCGCGGGAGATGATTTTGGCCGCGCTGGTCAGATCGGTGAGCAGGCCGGTGAATTCGCCGGTAGCCTCGGGGTGCTGCCGCTCTTCTTCAATGATGAAGCGAGTGAGGGTGGTGCCGATTTGCATGAGAGCCTCAATTGAGGGCGTTTGACGTGGGATGTTGTAAAACAATACAATCCCATCTATCCTGTCCATCACACCAATCACACCAATCACACCAATCACACTAATCACAGTAGAGGAATTATGATCAAATTGGCGACTATGAGCAGCGCGTGTCCAGACTGGACCTTGGACGAAGTAGTAGCCGGCATGAAGCGGCACGGCTATCAGGGGTTTGAGCCGCGAGTCGAGTGGGATCACGCCTGCGGCATTGAGGCTGCGCTGGCGGCCAAAGAGCGGCGAGACATTCGCCGACGGATGGAGGACGAGGGGCTAGCTATCTGCTGCATTGCTACGGGTGCGCGGATGGCCGCGCCCGACGCGGCGGAGCGGGCTGGGCACGTGGAGGATGTGAAAAAGTACATTGACCTAGCGGCTGATTTGGGCTGTGGCTTGGTGCGGGTTTTCGGCGGCCAGCGCGACCGGAGCCGCGAGTGGACTGCGGTCGTCGATTACGTGGTGGAGGGCTTTGCGCAGGTGTTGCCTACGGCGGCTGGACGCGGCGTGACGGTGCTGCTGGAAACGCACGACGATTGGTGCTGCTCGGCTCCGGTGCGCGCGGTTGTCGAGCGGGCCGGGCATCCGAATTTGCAAGTGCTGTGGGATTTTATGCACACGCAGCGGGTGCTGGAAGGGCCGGCCGAGAGCTTCGAGATGCTGGGTGCGCATACGCGCCACATCCACGCCCACGACGGGACAATCGTCGATGGCAGGGTGCAGGTCAGCGATGTGCTGGGCGCGGGCGTCTTCGATCACGCCGAGCCGCTGCGCCTACTCGCGAAGGCTGGATTTGCTGGGTATTGCTCGGTGGAAGTGATCCATAAGCGCGGCAGCGGGGATCGGGCCGATGCGGTGCTGGGGCAATATGCCGAGGGGCTGCGGGGGATTGTGGCTGGTTTTTGAAGGGCGTCTTGCCGCGAACAGCCCGTTTTGGCCCGGTAGAGGCGACCCGGCAGCAGGCGATAGAGCGGCTGTCATTGTATATCGGTTAAAACCGTTGCATATTCTCGAAAGGCCGTACTCATTCGCTTCATAAGGTAGGGAGGTCGCGATGAAAAAAACGATTCGTATCAAAGATCGAGAGTTCACTGTTCAGATTCACGCTGAGTATGGAAGTTACTGGGCGCAAATTCTCGAAATGCCTGGCTGTCGCACGGAGGGTGATACGATTGATGAGTTGATAAAAAATATGTACGAGGTTGCAGAACTCTACCTAGAAGTTCTCGAAGAAGACGAGTGCCTTCCCGACAAAATCGAAGGAAGCCCCGTGCGTGAAGTCGATATCCGGTAAGAAAATGTGCGAGGTGCTCAGACGTACAGGTTGGAGTTTGAAAAGAGTCTCAGGAAGTCATTATATCTTTGCAAAAACAGGATATAATAACATTTCTGTTCCCGTTCACGGAAACAAGACGATGAACTTTGGGCTTCAACGAGCGATAATGAGAGATGCCGATATTGAAGAATCGGAGCTTTGAGATTTATGTATTCTGTGCTTTTTGTTGCTGAAAACGGGTTTTATCGCATGGATGCTGCTGTATGCGTGAGTGAGTCGCCAATGGGTGCTTGGGCAAGATGGCGTTGCTCTGGAGGCAAGAAGTCTATTTTTCTCTGTGAAGGCATCCGAAATGTGAAAGCTGTTTTCTATTCATAAGTACTGACTGCAAAATCGCCTAACGTGATTACATCCATGCCGATCAGAACATCGCCATCGGGGCCTAAGTTGTTGGCTTCTATTACTCTCAATTTAAGTCCTATATCATTGGGCAATGTAACATGTAGAGGATATACCCTTGCAAGTTTGGTCTCATAAGGACCTTGCACTTGCACTACACAGATGGGCTTAAGAAGCCGTCTGAAAACGCCAAGTTCGGCTCCTCAAACGGCTCATTCCCGAACCAAAAAAGTGCCCAGTTCATACTCTTCGCTCGTCGTCTTGACAGCCACATCCTCATCGTCATACGCCCCAATCACTTGCTCGCCCTTGATTACGAGGCTCTTGCCCTCGTGTTGTTCGGCTAGCTCCGCTTGACGGTCAAGGTAATACTGAAACTTTTTCTCCAAGGAGATGGCGACCTCTCCTCTCTTTTAATGAATGAAAGGGGATAATTCGCAGTTGCTTTTGGTAAATGCGCCTCAATAGATAGCCATAGCGCGAGGCCATGCGAAGATCATTAATAGATGTTGCGCATCTACCCTACATCAATCGGAGCCGCGGGACCTTTCGCATCTTCGGCCTGAGTTCCTATCTTAAAGCCGCTTGACTGCGTCCCCAGACGACAAAATGGAGTGCATGTATGAACAGCGCACAAAGCAACATCCGCGAGGCCCCCACCCATCTCGGCGGCCTCTTACGCAATATCGGCCCCGGCGTCGTTGTCTCGGGGTCGGTGGTCGGCTCAGGCGAGTTGTTGGTGACGACGCGGATGGGAGCCGAGGTCGGCTTTGTCTTTCTCTGGGGCGTGATCTTGGCCTGTTTGGTCAAGTTTGTGATTCAGCTCGAATTGGGTCGGCAGTGCCTGTTGCGCAAGAGCAGTACCGTGCAAATCCTCGACCAAGTGCCGGGCGTGCGCTGGCGCGGCACCTCGTGGATCGCGTGGCTCTGCGTGGTGGGCTACTTCTCGGTGACGGTGGCCGTCATCGGCATCTTGGGATCGGTGGCTGGGCTGATGGGCACGGTTTTTCCCTTTGCGTCCGAACAGGTGTGGGCGGTAGTCCTGTTCCTCGCCATGTCGGTTTTGCTGTGGCGGGGGCTATACGGCGACTTGGAGAAAATGGTCGCCGCGCTGGTGGCGACCTTCAGCCTAGTAGTAATCGGCTCGGTGCTCGCATTGCAAGGCACGAGCTACGCAATCAGCAGCGCGCAAATCGCCTCGGGCTTCCGCTTTGCCATGCCAAGCGAAGGCGCGTTTGTAGCTTTGGCGGTGATGGGATCGGTCGGCGCGACCGCAGTCGAGCTTTTCATGTATCCCTATTGGATCGTGGAAAAAGGCTACCCGGATTTCGTCGGGCCAAAAGACGATAGCCCGGAATGGCAGGCGCGATACCGGGGCTGGATGCGGGTCTTGATCACCGATGCGGGCGTGTGTACGGGCATCGCGCTGGTGGTCACGTGTGCGTATTACCTGCTGGGTGCGTCGGTGCTCAATCAGCTACAAGTCTTGCCCGAAGGCATGAAGGTCGTCGAACAGGTCTCGTTGATTTTCACCGAGAGCATCGGCGGCTGGGCTTACTACATCTTCATGTTCGGGGGATTTTGTACGCTCTTTTCCACGCTGCTGGTATTTGCCGCTTCTTCGGGGCGGATCGGCGCTGACTTTTTGCGGCAACTAAGGGTGAGCGCGCTGGCCGAAGAAGAGGGATACCGCCGCTGGATCCGCATTTTCCAAATCGCTTTCCCGTTTGGGTGGCTGCTGTTCATATTGTTCGACCCGCGCACCCTCGACTTTGTGCTCAAAGGGGCCAATGCCAACAATCTGTTGCTCATCCCCATGGCCTATGCCGTGCTGCACTTGGCCATGCGGGTGCCCAAAGACGAGCGGATGGCGCTGAAGACCGAGATATCCCTGCTATTTACGATCTGGGCCATCATCAACTTTACGGCGGTCAATCTGTTTAAGCTGTCGGGGCACTAACCGCTAATCAGTACCATATCTTCGTAGCGCAATCCCGTACCGCCGAAAATATCCAGCGCTGCTCCCACCGTAAAATCCAATTTCCCTTGGCCGAGCTTGCGGAGAATCTCGATGTCCTCGGTGCTGCACACGCCACCGGCATACGTCGTCGGGATGGGCGCGATCTCGCCCAAGAGCGCGACGAGTTCGGCATCGACTCCCTGTTGTTTGCCCTCGACCCCGGTGGCGTGAATGAGGAATTCGCGGCAAGACTCGGCGAGGAGTGCCAAGTTGTCCGCGCTGATTGCAAAGTCCGTGGCCTTTTGCCAGCGGTCGGTCATCACCACGTAGCGCCCATCGCGGTTGCTGCAACTAAGGTCCAAGACCAGCCGCTCGCGTCCCACCGTAGCAACCATTTGTGCCAGTCGGTTGTGGTGGAGTTGGCCGTCGCTAAAGACATAGGAAGTGACAATAACCTGCGCGGCACCGCGATTGAGCCAAGCCGCCGCGTTGTTTGGGCGGATGCCGCCGCCTATTTGCAAGCCCCCGGGAAAAGCGGCCAACGCCTGTGCGGCCGCGTCCTCGTTGCCCGGGCCGAGCATGATGACGTGGCCGCCGAAGAGCTGGTCGCGGCCATAGCGCACCGCAAAGTAATCAGGTGGATGGGGGGCGATAAAGTGGGTTTGGGGGGTGCTGCCGTCGCGTAGGCTGGTGCCGACGATCTGCTTGACGTGCCCCTCGTGCAGGTCGATACAGGGCCGGAAGCGCATCAGCGATCGCAGCGGTACTCTGCGAGTGCGGCCTCGTCGAGGCTGACGCCGAGGCCCGGGCCGGCTGGCGGGAGAATGTACCCGTCGGCGATAGGCAGCTTTTCGCGGATGACGTCGCCGCTGTGATAGACGCAGCCGTTCACGTCGCTGGCATAGCCCAAGTTGGGCATGGCAAACGCGAGGTGGGCTTGGGCCGCCGTGCCGATCCCCAACTCGGGCATACTGCCGATGATACAGGGCAGGCGCGCCGCTTCGGCAATGGCGAAGATACGTGCGGCCGCCCCCAAGCCGCCGGCTTCCGACACGTACACGTTGAAGACATCGACGGCTTGGTGGCGGACGCAATTGAGGGCGTCGGCCGGCGTCCAAACGCTCTCGTCGGCCATGATGGGCAGCGAGACGCGCTCGCGGACAAAGCGCAATCCCTCTAAGTCGTCGGCTGCTAAGGGTTGCTCGACCAGTTCCAAGTCAAAATCCGCGATGGCCTCGATACAGCGCACGGCTTCCTTGGCGGAGGACCAGCCCATGTTGGCATCTACGCGCAGTACAATCTCGCTACCGACCGCGCTGCGCACGGCTGCAAGCACGGCTAGGTCGGCGCGAAGATCCCGCCCGATCTTGGCCTTGAGGGTCTTGTATCCTTGCGCCACTAGGCTCTGGGCTTGGGCGGCGATGGCTGCGGGGTCGCCCATGGACAGCGAATGACTCAGCAGCACGCGGTCGCGGACTAGGCCACCCAGCAGTTGGTAAACGGGCACGTCGCAGGCTTTGCCGACCAAGTCGTAGAGGGCCATTTCAATGCCGGCCTTGGCCGGGAAGGAGCGGTGCAAGGCTTGACTCATGCGGTCGGCGATCTCGCGGATGCGGCGCGGATCTAGGCCGCAGAGCATATCGGCGAGCAACCCGTTGATGGCTTCGCTTTCCCCGCGTCCGCGGCGGTCCCAGATACTGGAGGCTTCGCCGAGGCCGGTGAGGCCGACGTCGGTGTGGATCAAGACGACGGCGTTTTCAGAGGCTTGGTGCGTGCCGAGGCTGCTTTGGAACGGCTGCGGTCGGGGTACGCGCACGGGTATGGCTTCAACGTGGGTGATTTTCATGGGATTAGCTGAGGCGATAGATGCTGAGGGTGGTGTTGCCGTAGGCTCGCTGCTGAGTGCGTACGAGGTGGCCGCTCTGCTCGGGCACATCTAGGTCGATTTGGTGCTGCACGAACAGCAGGCCCTCGTCGTTAAGGAGCGGAGATTCCCCGAAGGCTTCGATGAGGCCGAGCAGGAGCGGGGCGCCGCAGTAGCAGGCGTGGTACGGGGGATCGGCGTACACGATGTCGAAGCGGCGGCCGGCCGCCGCCAATTGGGGGATGAGGTGTTGGGCTTTGACCGAGTGCAGGCCGGCGACGCCAGCCCTCCATTGGTAGAGCAGCGAGCGGATCTGCCGCCGCCGCCGGTGATCTGGCTCGTTGAGCTCGACGCTCGCGCCGCGGCTCAGCGCTTCAAGCCCCATCTGGCCCGAACCAGCACACAAGTCGAGGAAGGTGCGGCCCTTCAGGTTGGGGCCGAGCATGGAGAATACGGCTTCTTTGAGGCGCGTGGAAGTGAGGCGGGTCTGGCGCAGGCGTCGCCCGGAGGGAATCTGCCGACCGCGATAGGTGCCAGTGACAATGCGCACGGCTAGGCCTTGAGTTGGAGTTGATTT
Organism: Candidatus Latescibacterota bacterium; assembly: GCA_965200315.1. GTDB lineage: Bacteria > Latescibacterota > UBA2968 > UBA8231 > UBA8231. The sequence continues at coordinate 3,585,626 of OZ241362.1, read as the reverse complement.
TAGCCAAAAAGTATCGCGGTTGGAACTAGCAGCGTCAAGTTGTGGGTTGCGGGCGATGGGGGAAGTTTGAAGTTTGAAGTTTACATCAAGGCCCGGATTCGATAGGAGGTATAAATCGCTAATGATCACAGAACAATACGATGTCGTCGTCGCCGGGGCCGGCGGCATGGGCAGTGCCGCGCTGTACCACTTAGCGCGCCGTGGCGTGCGTACCTGCGCCGTAGAGCGCTTTGGCATAGCCCACGACCGGGGCTCTTCGCACGGAGATACCCGCATCATTCGCAAAGCCTATATGGAACATCCCGACTACGTGCCCCTGTTGCACCGGGCCTACGCGCTATGGGAGGAGCTAGAGGCCGAAGAGGCCGGGGAACTTTTTGCCCGCGTTGGGCTGCTGGTGGCGGGCGATCCCAACGCGGAGGCGATGCAGGGACAAGCAGCTTGTTATCAGGCGCACGACCTGCCGCACGAACAGCTCGCTGCGGCAGCCATTGCCGCCCGCTACCCTAGCTTGGCCTTGCCGGCGGAATGGAGTGGCTTTTACGATCCCCTAGGCGGTTTTCTCCGAGTCGAGGACTGCGTCCGTCAGCACGTTGCATTGGCTCAGAAGCACGGCGCAAAGCTCTACGCTGGGGAGGCCATGCGGTCGTGGCGGCGCGAGGGTGGAGGTGTGGTAGTGGAGACCGAGCGACGGTGCTTGCTCGCCACGCGGCTGGTGCTGGCGACTGGAGCTTGGGCGGTGCCGGAGCTATGCCGGCTGGGCGTGGCAGCCCGCGTAGTGCGCAAGGTGCAGTTGTGGTACCAAGGGCGCGGCGTGGAGCAGTACACACGCGGCGCGTTTCCCTGCTTCTTCATCGCTGACGGCGAACAGTATTTCTATGGTTTTCCCGCGGAAGAGCCGTGGGGTCTCAAGTTAGCCGAGCACAATGTGTCGCACGCCCCGGTAGCCGACCCGCTCCAACTCGACCGCGCATTGACCGCCGGCGATCAGCCCCTCGTCCTCGATTTTCTAGCGCGATTTTTTCCCGCACTGCAACCCGAGCTGAGCAAACACGCTGCCTGTATGTATTCGCTGACGCCGGATAAGCACTTTGTCTTGGACATCCATCCCGAATGCCCGGCCGTGGTGCTCGGGGCGGGTTTTTCCGGCCACGGCTTCAAATTTGCTCCGGTAGTGGGCGAAATTTTGGCTGAATTGGCACTGGAAGGCGATACCAAACATCCCATCGAATTCCTGCGCCTTTCCCGTTTTGACAAAGGAGGTCCGTAATATGGATCTAGGACTGAAAGACAAAATTGCGCTGATAACTGGAGGAAGCCGGGGGATTGGCCGGGCGATTGCGTTGGCGCTGGCCAACGAAGGGTGCAAGGTGGCGATTTGCGCCCGCGACCCAGAGCCGCTCGAACGCGCATTACAGCAGGTGCGGGCCACTGGGGCCGAAGCCATTGCCGAAGTCGCCGATGTGCGCTCGCGGTCGGCGGTGGAAGCGGTTGTCGCACGCTGTGCAGCCGAGTGGGGCGGCGTCGACATCTTGGTCAACAACGTGGGCGGAGCGGCTGGCGAACAGAGCCTGCTTGAAACCGATGACGAGGACTGGGAGGAAACCTTTGACCTAAACGTGTTTCATGCCGTGCGCACGACGCGGGCGGCGCTGCCCTACATGCGGCAACGCGGTGGCGGCGCGGTGGTGATCGTCGCGTCGATCTCAGGGTGGAAGCCTGGGCCTAAGTCTCAATACGGAAGCGCGAAGGCCGCGGAGATTTTTCTCGCCGGTGCGCTGGCGTTGGAGTTAGCAGAATGCGGGGTGCGGGTCAATGCGGTCGCGCCGGGGTCGATATTTTTCCCCGGCGGTGGGTGGGCGCGTTTTCAGGAGGAGCAGCCCGAGCACTTTACCCAGTTTGTGGAACGGGAGTTTCCCGCCGGCCGCTTGGGGACCCCAGAAGAGGTGGCGGATGTGGTGGCGTTTTTGGTGTCTGAGCGCGCCAACTGGATCAATGGAGCGATGATCCCGGTGGATGGGGCGCAGGGCCGGCCGACGGCTTTCTGACGGGCGGGTGCGCGACCACAATCAACTCATTAGCGTCCTCAATCGCTGTAGAAGCGCCTTGGCGTGCGGACAGGCGGCTTCGATGAGGGTGGGGTCAACCTGCGCCACCAACTCAAACGAAACCTTGCCCTTGGCATAGCGGCGTTTAGCGCAATTGGCAGTGGCTCGTTCGAGCGCGTTGAGGACCGTCTCCTTGGGGATGTCTTCCTGATCTGCACCATCAGAAAAGCTTGGTCGTCTGCTGCCAGATCGATTGCCCCGCTGCAACGGGAGCCTCGCTGTCCACGAGGAGGGGCGGTATGATGCCGGGACTGGCCTCTGAGACAGCGATAGCAAAGCACTTGAAGGTCTGTTGGCGTCCACCACTTGGTACAATCCACCGAGTCCAGCGGACTTGAAAAATGCGTACCAGCCCTGACGGAAACGCACGCGAAGAGCCTTCGAGTGTCGCCACCGCCCTCGATATAAAGCTCGGCAGTTACCATCGATTGCCGCCCAATCGGCCCGAAGTCCAAAGATCGCCGAGACTGTATTCTTCCAGCCATTTTGCCAACTCGTCCTTGTCGAGCCGTCGCATCGAGGTCTGTCCAGTGTGCTTTTCGCAGACCACAATGCTCTCCGGCTTGTCGGTCAGTGCGTCAACAAGCACATCCGAATGAGTCGTAACGAACATTATCGTTGGTATCCGAGCAGCCAACCGGCACACCTTCCCAAGATGCGAAAACTCACCCCTGCGCACACCAAGGACGCCCGATCCGGTCTATCCGGGTAGGTGCTTTAAGGCTGCCGCAGCCGCACCTATCGCAGTGACAATAAAGATAATGGTCTTGTTGGCTTGGCTTGCAATCTCGCCTTTGAGGTTGGCAATATCGGCTTTTGTAGCTAAGTGCTTGTATGCGCCTTCTAGCTTGGACACGCGGTCACTGATCTCTGCTAATATGCCATGAAATGCGTATAGAGGCGAGATTGAGCGAAAATCCTCTCTATAATGCATTTCGAGCACTCAAAACCGCCTCTCCTGTCCAATGTGTCCAATCTCGTCCAATCTTCTAGGGCAGTAGAAAGAGAGAAGAATTCAACTCGTGTTCTCCTCTCTCTTTCTGCTAATAAAACATTGGGCACTTACCTTCGTTTCCAGACCCACCGACGGCCTTCGTCTGTCTGGATTTTCTTCTTGGCGAACCCCTCGCGTTGTAGCGCGGCGGCGAACCGTATGCGCTCGGACTGGCCACCGCGGAACTGATTCTCTCCATACTCGACCTGTTGGGCGATTGCGCCCAGCTCAATCAGCGTCCCGGTTGCCTTGCGCTCGGCCAGCATCGCCGCGGCGTTGGACAGTTCCTCGTCCGCGCCCTCGAACCCGAAGAAATCAGAGAGGACCGATTCTATGCGCTTTGTTCCGTCCCATACAAGCGATTGCATCCATGTCAACACGTCATCACGGCAGCCTGCAGGGCCATTTCAAATCGCTCTGTGTGCGGCCGGAACGACAACCACCGCTCTTTCTTGTCCGTGTGCGACCGCTTCCCCCAGTATGCGAACCGGCTTCCCATCTCCTCGATGCGTACGGCCATCCACTCGGGCTCGGGTTCTTGCCACTTTTGGCCGCGCAATACCTCGTACTCGTGCGTCCTGCCGTTCTTCCTCAGTTCCTCGCTGTGCATCGCCTTGATCGCATCCTTGAGCTTCTGGCTATACTCGCCTTCGAGCGCGGTCTTACCAAACGGCTGCGGATCGCGCTTAAGGATGGCCTTGACCGTCTGCTGCGCCTGACGCTCGGACAAGTCCACTGCATCGTTCCTGTCCGCGCCGGCCGGCACGTAGGTGACCTCGCAGCCTATCGCTTCCAGCCGCTCTACAATCTCCCATGCTGCGTTCGCGCCTTCGCGGTCGCGGTCTGCCCATACGATGGCCTTGGCCCTCGACCACGCTTCCTTCTGGATATGCCACGCGCTGGCGGCCTTGCTGCCCCGGCATACGACACGCCTACGGCCCTCGGATAATGTCGGCTGATGGCTTGAGCGGCCTTCTCGCCCTCGCACATGATTCGCAGCACACTGTCCGCCGGCGGCTCCGGCGATGGTTGTCCCCCTCGCCAGTACAAAGGCAGCAATCCTTTGGTCTTGACGCCTTTGGGCGATGACCACACGCGCTTAGTACCGTCGGAAAAATCCAGCCTGTGCGTCCGGCGAAATACTTCTGAGTCCAAATGATGGCGATACTCAACGACCAGCTCGTTGATCTTGTGTGGCTTGCGCTTTTGCCGCGGCGGTTTGCCGTTGCGATGCGCCGAAGTGCCGGTGATGGGACCAGCCCCTTGCCGTTTCGTATCTCAAGGGCCAGCTTCGTCTTGCTCTTGCCGCCACAGATCGGACAATTGGCTCTCGCCTTGTCGCCATCGCGGTCGGCTTCCAACTTGTCGCACGACTCGACGAGCCGCTGCTGATCGAACTGAACACCTGTTGAGTATTGCATCATGCGCCCTCCTTCCCAACAGAGAAGCGCACCTTGTTGCCCGCTCGCTGTACGATTACGCACTTTCCGTCGCACGACCATGCACAGGCGGAACCGTGTGGATGCGTGTGCGCTCCTGTACGCCGCGCCCGTAGTGTCGGATGTGCTATAGCGGCTATCAGAAGCACTCTTAACGCGCCCGTCGGGCCGCTGGGCGGTCGAGTAGCCTGAACGTGCGGCGTATTTCGAGGGCAGGATGCCCTCGATCCCGGCCGGGTTGCGCCGGGGGCTCGACCGAACCGTATGCGCCCCTCGTGTCGGATTGCTATATCTCTATTGGCTGTCCACGCAGTGGATAGAGTTGGACCGCAACCGACGCTACCCACCTGGGCCACGCCCGAAGGCTATGAGATGGGCCCTCAAAAGCTGAAGGAGACCAGTAGGCGGGTTAGCTTGACGACTTGTGATGCCCAAAAACTGCTCTCCCTTTCTTCGTGTGGTGGTTCTGGGAACCTCAGACTTGAAGAATTTTCCTATACCGGAAATAGGCCCCTCGTTGCAGGGATAGGCTGATATTCTTTTTGGGCGGCCTCCAAATAAGGCCTATCCCTATTTCTCCCTCAGCATTCCACTCTCTGCTTTTAGTTGCGGCATCTTTTGTTACGCGCTGAATTCTTGCAGATGCCCTCTGGTAAGACAACGGGGCCAATTCGGCCGGTCGATAGATTTGAATGACCGTCAGCGATGGAGAAACGATCTTTGTGTTGCTCTTGCCATCTTGCGTAAGGCTATGTAGAACCCGACGCGATTAGGCTGACCCCCACCCCAATCATGGAGCGAGGTTTGACGCGCCACAGGCTTAAACGTTTGGTGTGAATTATTTCGGTCGCTCGCCCGGCGCAAAACCCCCGGGCCCAAAGGCATCCTGCCCTCGAAATACGCCGCACACTTAGGCTACCCGACCGACCCGCCAAGCCGACCGACGGGCGTGTTAAGACCCCTTCTCATATCCGCCATAGCCATCCTACAGGACTAGCCGGGTGTGAAGGATGGCACACGCATCCACCCCGGCACCTCCTTGGTGTGTGCGTTCTAGACCCACCAGCGGGCAAGACGACCGCCCGCTCTATCGTATGACATAGGATTGCTATATTTGTTGCGGTGCTCCCATACTGTTTCATCTTAACCCTCCCTGCGATTTAAGGTGCAAGATATATCTGGTCAAAAAAATCTACTCCCTATTCCCCGGTCGGAAGGGGGGCCGGGGGGATAGGTCCCTTTTATTAGACCGGGAATGACTTTGGCCCCTACATTGTCTAACAATATGTCGGAGCAAGTGGGCACAGACCGCGCCCTGATCGACCAAGCGCGTACGGGCGACGAAGCGGCCTTGCGCACCCTAATCGAGCGCTATGAGTCTCAAGTAGCGGCCACAGTCGTGGGCATGTTGGGGCCGGGCGACGAAGCCGACGATGTGGGGCAGGAGACCTTTGTCCGCTTCTATCAATCGCTGGACAAGTTCCGCGGCGACGCAGCGCTGGGCACCTATTTGACGCGCATTGCCATCAACCTTTCGCTCAACGCGCTAGAGCGCCGCAAGCAGCAGCGCTGGCGCTTCTGGAGCCGCGACCACGAACAGGCCCCACCCGAGCCGAGCGTCGATGGCCGCGACGAACAGGCCGCACACGTCCGCGAACAAGCGGTACAAGCGGCCCTCAACCAGCTCAAGCCAGCTTTCCGGGCGGTGGTGGTACTGCGAATGATTGAGGGCTATTCGACGAAGGAGACGGCGGCGCTGTTGGAGATCGCCGAGGGCACAGTGCTCTCGCGGCTCGCGCGCGGCATGAAACAACTAGCGACCATTCTCAAAGCCGAGGACCTGTATGACTGACAGCTATCGCAGCACAATGCTAAGGGCACTGAGCGGCGAATTGAGCGCGAGCGAGCGTGCGGCATTCGAGCGCACCCTAGCTACTAACGACGCGCTGCGCACCGAATGGGAGCACCTGCAAAAAGTCAGCGGCCTTTTGCAGGCAAGCCGCGCCCACTCGTTCCGCCCGTTTTTTGCCGCACGCGTCGCGCAGCGCATCAAAAGCGTACGCGAAGAAAGCCTAACCGACGCCCTCGTGTGGCTCTTTCGCCCCCTCGCCCCGGTCGCTATAGCAGTGGTCGCCTTCTTGGCACTGAGCAACTGGAACGAGCGCGAGCTCCTCGGCGACGACGCCTCGTTCCTCGCCGCGATTTTCGCCGCCGTACCCGCCACGCCCGAAGCGGCGTACGTACTGGACTTGGACATGTGACATGCGAGGGAAAACCAAAGGCGCACTCATTCTCTTTAGCACCCTGCTCATCGGCGTGCTGATCGGGGCCCTGCTCTCCGGGTGGTTCGTCCGCGACCGCCTGCGGCCCATTCCGCATCCCCGGCACTTCGTCCGCAGCACCGAGCGGTTGATTGCTCCGCAGAACGAAGAGCAGCGCCAAGCCGTGCGGGCCGTGCTGCGGCACTATGCCACCGCGCTCCGCGAACTCAATACCAAGCACCGAGAGGCACTAAAGGAACAGCTAGATGCGACGCGGGCCGAGCTGGCCCCCCTGTTGTCTGAGGCGCAACTGCGGCGGCTGGATCGGCGGCAGCGGCGCTTCGGGGAGCTAATGGGACCTTGGCGCGAGCGGCCGCGGCACAAAAAAACGAAAACGCCTAGGAATAAATAGCAGCAATCAGTGGTCTAATAGGGCGTAGAGAAGAGAAATGGCCGTTTCTCACGAGCCGTCGACTAAGGGCGGCAAACCCAACTACTAACGCCTAACGCGGAGAAAGTACTATGAAAAAGAAATGGATCATCTCAGCCGGTATCGCCCTGTCCCTCGGCGCGCTTGCCACCGTGGCCATAGCCGAGCACGGGGAAAAGATGCGGGAGCACAGGCAGCCCATGCTGAGGATGCTGGAGCATCTCGACCTGACCGACGAGCAAAAGGAGCACTTGCAGGCGTTGCGCGAAAAGCAGCGCGAAGCCCTGCGCGAGCAGCGCGAGGCCATGGCCGCCCTAGGCAAGGAGCAGCGCGAGGCCGTAATGAACATTTTGACCGACGATCAGCAGGAGACCCTCAAAGAAATGCGCGCCAAGCGCGGCAAATTTTTTGGCCGGCGCGGCTGGGGGGACAAGGATCGGTCCGACATGCGGCGCGGCGGCGAGGGTGCGTTCTCAAGGCTGTACCTGACCGACGAGCAAAAGGAACAGCTCAAAGGATTGCGCAAGGAGCACCGCACAGAAATACGCGAAACGCGTCAAAAGCACCGCACGGCCTTGGAAAACGTCTTGACCGATGAGCAGCGCGAAAAGCTCAAAGAAATGAAGGACGAGGCGTTTTACGGCGGCAAACGCGGGCGTGGCAAGCGGTAATCACCAATTCCCATTTTCCTTTACGACGCGGAGCAGCCTGTCTGCTCCGCGTTTTTTTATGCGCTCGTCAGAGCTAACCTCAACGGTGAAAAACAAAACGCCGGCAGTGCGCTGGCACCATGGCCGTAGTCAAGCACGGGGAAATACAACCCACTCATGCTGGGGCATTTCGACGCCGATGGCGTCCGCTTGCGATAGCTCACAAGCCGTCGCGCCATTGCAACACGACTGTTTCTCCTAAGCTACACTGCGTCGCCTTGCAACGCGCCATCGTTCAGAGTGCAAGCGGCTTGAAGCGATTGGCCCGCATTTTGCATGAGCCATCCCGCCGCTTATCTTTGCTCCCTACTAACCAAAGGACGCTCACTATATCCACCCCCCAACCCGCTGCCGAGCTGACCACCCGCGATCACCACTTGGCTGTCGATGATGGGGACGCTGTTCTTCAAATTTTAGATGCAATCACGCACCTTTGGCATCAACCTCACCCGCCCCATTCACCAGCGCAAATCCGCACCGCTGTACGCAAAACATACCGGCTGGCAAAGGGCTGCAAAAGTGGTCAACCCCGGCCAAGCCAGCCCTTGCCGAGCGCGGCCTTGAGCCGGCGCACGGTGAGCTGATCGACGGCAAAGGGCAGGGCCTGCGGGGTGGGTAGGGGCAGGCCGCTGATCCGCTCGAGGGGTAGCTTGGCTATCTGCAAATTGTACGCCACGACCATCAAGGTTTCGAGGTTGATCGCGTCGAGAGCATTGTACGCCAGCAAGGTGCTGAGCGCGTTGGCATTGCCGCGCAGGTAATCGCGCCAGAGCAGCACGGCAAAAAAACCATCGACTTCTTCGAGACCTTGCCGCGATAGCCCTAACTGCCGCTCGCAACTTTTAAGCCCTCCGCGATAGCCCAGCTTCTCCAAGACGTAGCGCAGGTCGATGTGGGGTTGGTCGAGAGGAATGCCCAAATAGCGGCGCACAAAGGGCGCGTCAAAGGCCTTGCCGTTGTAGGTGACCAGTAAGCGATATGCAGCAATGTCGCGTACAAAATCACCCAAGTTACGACCCTGCACGTAAGTCCGTAGTTCGCGGCCGTCGTAGAGGGCAATGGTGGTGATGTAGTCGTCCGGGCCGCCCAAGCCCGTAGTTTCAATGTCGAAATACGCCACTTGATCGCGGAAGGCGGGAAACAGCCGCCAGTACTGGTCGGTGGGCAGAAGCCCGTAGAAGTACTCGGCATTGCCGGCCCGGAGCTGAGCCGTGGATTCGCGGATGTGGAATTGGAGCGCGGCTCGTTTCTCACGGGAGATCGGCAGGTCTGGCCGGCGAGTAACATCTGTCCAAGTGTGCCAGCCAGCGGACCAAAGGAAGCATTCGGTGCGGGAGCCGATGCCGGGAATGTGACAAAAGGTGTGTTCGAGCATGGTGCAGACGTGCGCTTGTTAAAGGTGTGCTCGCTGGGTATCTTTCCAAAATCGTCGCATTGTTTAGCTCGCGCAACGCAACTAAGAGGCTGTCTTAGCCGGCTCTCATCCGCAGAACAAAACCGAGGATTGCGTTTGTCCTGATTGCAGCAGGCACCAAAGGAGTTTTTCTATGATAATCGACTCACATACCCACGCTTGGGCATACTGGCCCTACGAGCCGCCCGTGCCCGATCACAACAGCCGCGGCCGGGTCGAGCAACTGCTGTGGGAAATGGACCGCAACGGCGTCGATAAGGCCGTGCTGGTCTGCGCTCGCATCGAGCACAATCCCCACAACAACGACTACGTCGCCGAACAAGTCCGCACCTATCCAAACCGGTTGGTGCAATTCGCCGACGTGGATTGCTCGTGGTCGGAAGAATACCACACCCCGGGCGCGGCCGAGCGGCTCAAAGCGGCCGCGGCAAAGTACCAGCTCAAGGGCTATACTCACTACGTAAAAGGCGACACCGAGTGGTTCGCGTCCGAGGAAGGGCTCGCGTTTTTCAGCGCCACAGCCGATCTAAACCTGATCGCCAGCCTAGCCTTGGGTCCGCCGTGGCAGCCGGCGCTGCGCGAGTTGGCGCAACGCTTTCCGTCGGTGACCTTTCTCTGCCACCACCTGGCCGGAGCCAACGCACGCGAGGAAGCACCGCACCCCAACCTACAGGAGGTTCTGCGCTCGGCCGAGGTGCCCAACATCTACATCAAGCTCTCGGGCTTTCACTACGCTTCGCACGTCTCGTGGGATTATCCCTACTCAGATACGCACCATATCGTACGCCAGCTCTACGAACACTTCGGCCCCCAGCGGCTGTGCTGGGGCTCGGACTATCCGGTGGTGCGCTTCAACATGACCTACCAGCACGCGCTCGAAGCATTCCGCACCCACTGCACGTTCATACCAGACGAGCACAAGCACCTGATATTGGGCCAAAACTTGGCCGGCCTGCTCGACCAAGCCGGCACTTGAACTCGGCCCGCCACCCACCTCATAGGCTCTTATGCTAATACCCGAATATATCGAACTCACAGGCCCCACAATCCGCCGCTGCTTGCTCATAAGCTTGCTTTTCGTCGGCTGTAGTTCCGACGGCCCGGGGCCAGTCCAAATGACCGAGCACGGGGCAGATTCGACTTGGGATATTATCCAAACGGAAATTTTCGCCGGCCAATGCGTTAGCTGCCATGCGGCCGGGGCCTCGCTTGGACGTCAAGCGGGCCTCGTGCTCACCCCGGACGTGGCTTACGAACAGCTCGTGGGTGCCGCTCCGACGAATGAGGTGGCGCGGGCCGACGGGCTGCTGCGGGTCAGCGACCTCGGGCAGGGCATGCCCGGCCTTCTCAAGAGCTATCTGTGGGAGAAGATCAATGCTCCCGACCAGCAGCATTTCTACGGCGACCACCCCTACTACGGGGCGATAATGCCCCTTGGGGACAAGCCGCTGACCAACGGCGAGTTGGCTTTTATCCGCGCTTGGATCGAGGCTGGTGCACCGGAGACAGGCCACGTGGCCGACCCCGATCTCTTGCAGGACAAGTCGCGCTACGAGGTGCCGGAGTTCAAGCCGCTAGCCGAGCCGGAAAACGGCGTCCAACTACACTTGCCGCCTTTCGAGATACAGCCTAACACCGAGCGCGAGATATTTGTCGTGCATCCGCTGAACAACGAAGACGATGTATTCCTAGAGCGCGTCCAGATCTCCATGAAGTCCGGCTCGCACCACTTCCTGCTCTATACGTTCCAAGACGACATACCCCCCGCACGCATGCCAGAACCCTATGAGTATCGCGAGTTGCACGATGGCACCGGCCAGTACGTCCTCTCAACCGTACTAACGCAATTTTACCACCTGCCGATCGCCGGCAGTCAATGGCCGTTCTTCGATTTCTCCCTGCCGCCGGGCGTGGCGATACGACTGCCCAAAAACGTACTGCTCGACCTCAACTCGCACTATGTCAATAGCACCAGTCAGCCCATTACCGGTGAGGTCTATTCCAACTTGCACTTTGCCGACCCATCTGAAGTCGAGCACGAGGCGCGTTTTTTTTCTTTGAATAACTTTTCGATCTCCCTGCCGGCTGGGGAGGTGACCACCTTAGAGAAGGATTTTATCTTCTCCGAGCGAACCCACATTGTGCAGCTGCTCTCGCACGCTCATCAACTCATGGTAGAATTCCGGGTCGAAATGATCGGGGGAGCGCACGATGGCGAGCTTATTTACGCCGCTTACGACTGGGATCATCCGCCGATCCTGAGGCTTGACCCCCCTCTCGTCCTAGAGCAAGGCGAGGGCTTCAGGTTAGAGACAACCTATGACAACTGGACCGACCAAGAGGTCAACTTTGGTTTGTTGTCAACAGACGAGATGATGATTCTCTTTGGGATTTCCTACGAGGATTAACTTATCTTGCGGCACAAAAAAGGCGCGAGAAGCACAGATAGTGTGCTCTTCGCGCCTTTTTTTCGGCTACAACAACCCAGCGTTTAATACATGTGCGGCTGCACGGCGAGGGCGAGCGACGCTTCAATGTCCCAGATGGCCTTGGTCACTTCTTGGCCAATTAAGTCCAGCTTGCGCACCTGTTCGATGCGCCCGCTCGCTCGGGCTAGCTCGCGGCTGGACAAGAGCCTTTCAAAAATTCCGCAGGCATCCGCCAAGCAGATAATAACCACGTCGCGGGGGTCGGGGATCTTATCGCTGAACAGCACCTCCATGATGCGCAGCTTGACCTCTTGCTCGGCCTTGCCATCGATGGCCGGATAGCGCCGCGAGCGAAACACCCACAGGAAGCGCCCCTCCTCGCGTGCGAGAATGCCCCTCTGCACCAGCCCGCGAAGCGCACCCTCGCGGATGTCATCGGCACCGATGGCAGTGCGCTCCAGCCAGTAACGGGTATCGTGCGTTTCGGTCGCCGCCGCAATGTCGCTCAGTATCGGGTCGATCAGGCTATCTTGCAAGGGGGTGCTATCGACCAAGGTCAGCTTGTCCAAGTCGGTGTCGATCCGGTCTTCCAGCGCCAGTTCCATCAGGACTCCACCGCTCAAGGCATACCGCACCAATCGGTCAGGCACTCGGGCGAAGCTCCCATCTTCGTCGTCGAGCAAAAGAAGCATAATTTCTTCGGTGAATCTCAGCATACCTTTCCTTTCAGGCCCAGTGTTTACGGATGCTTCATTGATCGCCCCAAAGTAATACGGATAATTCAGGGGTATCTCAAGGTCTTTTTGGTTCGGGCTTAGTCGCTAGGCTAGCGCATTCATCCTGCGCGGGAGCCGGTTCCACTCCCGCGACGGCGCAGCCATTCTACTGTAAACAAAACCAAGACCGCAAAAGCGATGAGAAAGGTCGCCACCGCTAGGATGGTGGGGCTGATTTGCTCGCGAATGCCCGCCCACATCTGCCGCGGGATGGTTCGCTGCTCCAAGCCACCCATGAACAGCACCACCACGACCTCGTCGAAGGAAGCGGCAAAGGCGAACAACCCGCCAGACGCAACTCCGGGTGCGATGAGCGGCAACTGTACTCGCCAGAAGCTGTACAGCGGACCCGCGCCGAGGCTGGCGGCGGCCCGCATCAAGTTCTGGTCGAAGCCCGACAACGTGGCGGTTACGGTAATCACTACAAACGGCACCCCGAGCACGGCATGGGCGAGGATTATGCCAAGGTGAGTCTGAGCCAAGCCAAGGCTGGAGTAAAAAAAGAACATCCCCACCGCAGCGATAATGACCGGCGTGATCATCGGCGAGATCAACAGCCCCATCACAGCCCGCCGAGCGGGCATGGCCGAATTCGCCAGCCCAAGGGCCGCAAGTGTGCCAAACGAGGTCGCCAGTAGCGTCGCCGAGACGCCGATGACCACGCTGTTGACCAAGGCGCGGAGCCATACGCCGTCTTCAAAGATGCTGCGGTACCAACGCAGCGAATACGCCTCCGGGTCGAGGCGCAACATGCCCTCGGTAAACGTAAAATACGGCTCCGCATTAAAGCTGAGCGGCACGATCACCAAGATCGGCGCGACCAAGAAGACAAACGCCGCCGTGCAGAACGCGAGATAGACCCACCGCCCCAACATCAGCCCAGCCTCATGCGGTCGATACCCACCACGCGGTCGTAGAACACGTACAGCGCGATGATACCCACGAGCAGGATGACGGCGAGCGCGGCCGCGAGTCCCCAGTTGAGCGAGGTCTGCATGTGGTAGGCGATCATGTTGGAGATGAGCTGACCCTTGCTTCCGCCGACCAGCGCCGGCGTGATGTAGTAGCCAATGGCGAGGATGAACACCATTAGCAGTCCAGCACCAACGCCGGGCAAGGTCTGCGGCCAATAGACGCGCCAGAACGCCTGAAAGGGAGTCGCACCGAGGGAGGCCGCGGCCTGTACGTGTGAAGGCGGAATCGAACGCATCACCGAATACAGCGGCAGGACCATGAAGGGCAGCAGCACATGGGTCATCGCCACGAATGTACCGGTCATGTTGTATATCATGGCGATGCGGCCGTCGTCCGCGACCAGTCCGCTCGCCACCAGCAAATTGTTGATTACGCCTTGGGTTTGGAGCAACACGATCCAAGCCGTCGTCCTCACCAGCAGGGATGTCCAAAACGGCACCAACACCAGCAACAACAGCAGGTTGGCGCGGCGCGGCGGCGCGGCGGCGATCAGGTGGGCAATCGGGTAGCCAATGGCCAAGCACAGCGCGGAAATGCCCAAGCTAATCGCTAGTGTGCGCCACAAAAGCGGCCGGTAGATGCGCCGTTCCTCGGGCTGCCGGGCGATGCTACCATCGGGTTGGCGCATGAGATCGAGCGCATTGATATAGTGGCGGAACGTGAACCGCTCCCCAGCACTGCGAATCGCCAGCCACACATCCGGCCTACCCCAAGCATCGTCGATGCCGATCATGGTCTCGCGCCAAGAGTCGCCGCTGGCGTTGCGCAACTGGCGCGCACTGCGCGTGACGACGCTGCGCAAGCCGCTCTTGATGCGGTTGACGCGAGTGGCAATTTGCCCGAGGGTGCGCTCCTCACGCGCCTGCAGCAACTCGCGTGCGGCCGTTGCGTACACAGGCTCCTCCAAGGCACTAGCCCCGTCCCATGTCCGCAATAGGGCAAGCGTTTCCGGCAACGCATCCGCGACTAGGGGATCGTACGCGCTGCGCACCAGCAATGTGCCAAGTGGCGCGACAAAGGTCGCCAAGACAAAGGCGATCAGCGGCAGAGCTAGCCCGGCCGCTCGCCTCCGCTGCCGCGCCTGCTGCTTGGATGTGTCTAAACCCGTCTCCGCTGTTACTTGGTCAACCACTTGTAGATGGATCCTCTGCGCCGTCCGCAGCATCGGGTTTCAGCGCACGGCAGTCCAGCGCGGGCCAGCCGACTCGGATCCGATCTCCTTCCAACACCGCTCCGTGGCCCACGATGTTGGGAATCTTGACGATGAAACCCGAGTGCTCACACAGCTTTAGGCGCAGACGTATGTGATCGCCGAGAAATGCTATATCCTCGACATCAGCATCAAACTCGTTGGCGTACGAGTACCCGCCCTCACCCAGCGAGATAGTCACCCGCTCCGGACGCACGACGACCGTCGCAGCAGCGCCCGGCGGGCATTGCCCCAAGCTCACAGCCTCGACGAGCGCATCGCCGACCTCTACTTCGCACACGCCATCGCCAACCGTGCGCACCACGCCGTTTAGGCGGTTGTTCTCGCCGATGAAATGGGCTACAAAAGCGCGCTCCGGCTCTTCGTAGAGCACCTCTGGGGATGCGATCTGTTCGATCGCGCCGCCGCGAAAGACGGCGACTCGATCCGACATGACCATGGCCTCCTGCTGATCGTGCGTGACATAGACGACGGTTATGCCCAAGGTGCGCTGAATGCGGCGGATTTCGTATTGCATCTCCTCGCGCAGGCGTCGGTCGAGCGCACCGAGTGGCTCGTCCATCAACACAAGCTCCGGGTCGAAGACCAAGGCGCGGGCGATGGCAACGCGCTGTTGCTGGCCACCGGATAGCTGCCCTGGGCGGCGCTCCGCCAAGCCTTCAAGGCGCACGAGGCGCAAGGTGCGGTCCACTCGCTCTCGCTGCTCGCTTGGGTCCATGCCGCGCACTTTTAGTGGAAACGCCAAGTTGCCGCCGACTGTCATGTGCGGAAAGAGCGCGTAGTTTTGAAATACGACGCCAATGTCGCGCTTGTGGGGAGGCAAATCGCCAACCGGTACGCCATTGATGTGGATGGTCCCAGAAGCGGGCGTCTCAAATCCGGCGAGCATCATCAAGCAAGTCGTCTTGCCGGAGCCAGACGGCCCGAGCATGGTGAGGAATTCGCCCTTGTGTACGACGAGGTCGAGGTCCCGCACAACCCAGTTGCGGCCATCGTAGCTTTTGCTGACGCCGGAGAATTCGACGTGGGGGGGGCTGGTGTAATTATCGCCTGTGCTCACCACTCACCAACCGAGGGCATAGCCGTCGCGGCGCGGGTCGGCCCCGCCCATAAAGGAACCCGTGTCGGCATCGACCATGATGCCTTGGCCACCGCCGACTCCGGGCGACCAGTCGCCGAGGAAATTGAACTGGTGGCCGCGGCGCTCCAGCTCGGCGAAGACCTCGCGGTCAATGCGATTTTCAGCATCGACGACAAAGCCGGAGCTTCCGGTCTTGACGCGCGGGGCCTCAATGGCGGCTTGGACGTTCATCTGGTGATCGAGGATGTTCATGATCATCTGCGGGGTAGTCTGGAGGATGCCATAGCTCCCTGGGGTGCCGATGAGCAGGCGCAGGCCATCGGCGTCCCAAACTTGGGCCGGTGAGACGCACATCTCGTTTTTCTTGGCCGGACCAATGACGTTGGGGCTAGTAGGCTCGCGGTCGAACCAGCGCATGAAGTCGTTGAGCGCAATGCCGGTCTCCGGCACCACCATGGACGAACCAAAAGCACCGCCCAAGCTCTGGGTACAAGCGACGGCGTTGCCATCGGCGTCGATGGTGTCGAAATGGGTCGTGCATTCGCTCATCCACACGCGCGGGTCACCCGCTTTGACCTCCCCGACCGGGCCGCCGGGTACGAGGTGCTCGCCCGCGGTAAACTGGGCCTTGTCGCCGATGAGCGTACGCCGCTCGGCTGCGTATTCCTTCGACAGCAGGCCTGCGGTCGGTGGGTTGTCGATGGCCGCGTAGGCAATGCGGTCGGCCATGGCCAGCTTGGTAGTCTCGATAAAGCGGTGCAAGGTCGGGGCGGTGTTGTGGCCGAGGCCGGCCACGTCAAAGCCCTCCATGATGGCCAGCGTCTCCAAGTACTGGACAGCTTGGCAGGGCGGCGGCGGCGCAAAGACCTCATAGCCGCGATAGTTGATAGAGATCGGGTCAATGAATGCCGGAGCGAAATCGGCGAGGTCTTCTTTTGTAATCAGGCCGCCGGTCTCCTCCATATAGCGGGCGATGCGGTCGGCAATCGCGCCCTTGTAAAAGACATCCGCGCCCTCGGCTGCGACTTGGCGGAAGGTCTCGGCAAGGGCCTTTTGCACCACCACTTCCCCAGGCTCAGGGGCCGCGCCATTGAGCAGATAGGTGTCGGCACCGGTCTTGAAGCGGCGCAGGCTTGAGGCCGCGCCCGCATAGAAATAGGCATTCTTGACCGTGAGGGCGTAGCCCTGCTCGGCGTACTCAATGGCCGGAGCGAAGACGCGGGCGGCGTCCATCGAGCCGTAGCGCTCCAGCGCGGCCAGCCAGCCGCCGCAAGCACCAGGGACCACCGGCGAAAGGGGGCCGAGCCCCTGTTTGTCGTTGCTGTCGTACAGATTCAGCGTGGCCGCCCGCGGGGTGAGGCCGACGTAATCGACGATCTTGTGCTCTTTTTCGCGGGTGCTGTAGATGTGCAGATAGCCAACGCCGCCAATGCCCGACATATACGGCTCAACCACGTTGAGCGCGGCGGCCGTGGCAATGGCCGCGTCAATGGCATTGCCGCCCTCCATCAGGACGCGCATACCGGCGAGCGCGGCGAGAGGATGCGCCGCGGCGATCATGCCGCGGCGGCCCGTGGCGGTGCTGCGGTGGGTGGTGCCTTTGGCAGAAAAGGCCATTGGACGCAACTCCTTGTGATTTGTAAATTTTGCGACCGCCTAAAATAGGGCGAGCAAATTACAGCGTCAATTGAGGAGCCTACCCATTATGAGCGACAAAACAATAGACCTGCGCAGCGACACGATTACCCTGCCGACCGAGGCCATGCGGGAAGCCATGGCCTGTGCGCCATTGGGCGACGATGTGTACGGCGAAGACCCAACGGTCAACCATCTGCAAGAATTGGCGGCCGAAAAGGTGGGCCTCGAAGCCGCGCTCTACGTGGCTTCGGGTACGATGGGCAATGCCTGCGCCTTGATGACCCACACCAATTGGGGAGACGAGGTGCTCTTTGAGGAACAGGCTCACATGTACTACTGGGAGGCCGGAACCTACGCCTCGCTCGCCGGGCTGTCCGCGCGCATCGCTGCGGGCGAGCACGGCGTCATCACCGCCGACCAGGTACGCGACACGGTCCGCGCCGACAACCCGCACTTCGCCCCGCTCAAGGTCGTCTGCATCGAGAACACCCACAACAACCACGCTGGCCACGCTTGGTCCGTCGCCGAGGTGGCTGCGGTGAGTGCCGCATGCCGCGAACACGGGCTGAAACTGCACGTGGACGGGGCGCGCATTTTTAACGCCGCCATAGCCACCGGGACGACGGTCCCAGAATACACTCAGCACGTTGACTCCGTGATGTTCTGCATCTCCAAGGGGCTGAGCGCACCGGTCGGCTCGCTACTGTGCGGCAGCAGGGACTTTGTCGACCGGGCCTATCGGATGCGCAAGCGGCTCGGCGGTGCCATGCGCCAAGCCGGTGTAGTGGCCGCGGCCGGGATCGTAGCCTTAGAGGAGATGGTAGATCGGCTGGCTGAAGACCACGTAGTGGCGCGGGAACTGGCCGTGGGGTTGGGCGCAATCGAGGGCGTCGAGGTGACTTTTCCGCCGCGACCGACCAACATACTCAAGGTGGATTTTGCGGCCTTGGGGTGGTCGGCGGCCGATCTGGTGGCCAAGTGGAAGGCGCGGGGGGTGTTGTGCAATCCGCGTCCGCCGCACGGGGCGCGGCTGGTGGCGAATCGGCACGTGGGGCCAGAGGACGTCCAGTACGTAGTGGAGGCGACCCGAGAAATGATCGGGTAGGGGGCCTACTTGGCGCGTCTTTGGTCCATATCCCGGTGCTTTTGGCTCGGCCTCTTCGCCGCGGCTTTGGGTGCGGGAGTTGCCGTAGGGAATGAGCTGAAGAACGCGGATGGATCTTGGAAGTACAGCAATCATCTAGTGGGGGAGACGAGCCCCTATTTATTGCTACACGCGCACAATCCGGTCGAGTGGTACCCCTGGGGGGAGGAGGCACTAGCGAGGGCCAAGGCCGAGGACAAGCCGATCTTTTTGTCGGTCGGCTACTCAACCTGTTATTGGTGCCACGTCATGGAGCGGCTGGTCTTTTCCGATCCCGAAATCGCGGCGCAGATGAACGTTAGCTTTATCAACATCAAGGTCGATCGCGAGGAGCGGCCCGACATCGACCGCATTTACATGCTGGCGACCCAGCTAACTACTCAGCACGGTGGCTGGCCCAATTCGGTGTTTTTGACGCCAGACCAAGAGCCGTTTTTCGCCGGCACGTACTTTCCGCCCAAGCCCTTGCCCGGGCGGCCTTCCTTTCCCCAAGTCTTGGACTTCACGCACCAGCGCTGGCAGAATAAGCGCGAGCAAGTGCTCCAAATCGCGGGCCGCTTGACCGCGGCCATCCGCGACTTGGAATCCGGGCAGCAGATGACAGCCGTGCCAGCAGATTCTTTGCTAGTAGCGCGAGTGCTAGCCGCTATTCAGGCGCGCTACGACGCGATTAACGGCGGCTTCGGGGGCGCACCCAAATTCCCCCCGAGCTTGCGCTTGGAGATGCTGACGGCCACGGCCGAGCGCTTTGCCGATCCCCAAGTACAGCGCATCGTTTTGCACTCGCTGGAGCGGATGGCGGCCGGCGGCATCTACGACCAAATCGGCGGCGGCTTTCACCGCTACGCCACGGACGCCGAGTGGCGAGTGCCGCACTTCGAGAAGATGCTCTACAACCAAGCTCATTTGTCGCGGCTATACTTGTGCGCGTACGAACTGACGGGAGACGACCGCTGGCGGTGGGTGGCAGAGGATATTTTTCGCTTTGTCGCACGGGAGATGACCGGCCCGGAAGGAGCTTTTTACTCGGCATTGGACGCCGAGACCGAGGCCGAAGAGGGCAAGTACTACCTGTGGACTGCGGAGGATATAGAGAACGTGTTGGGGCACGAGGCGGAATTGTTCTGGGGCGCCTATGGGTTGGCCCCCATGCCCGAAGGCGAGGGGGGCGTCCTCTACGTGAAAACGCCGCCTGCCGAGTTGCGGGATCGGATGGCACCCTTGCGGCAGCGCGTCCTTGCGGCGCGGGCCGAGCGGCCCTATCCCCTCCTCGACGACAAGGTGCTAGCCGCTTGGAACGGGATGATGATCGAAGCGTACGCGCGGGGTTTCGCGGTTTTGGGCGATCCTGAATATCGCCAAGCAGCCGAGCGGGCGGCTGATTTCGCTCTGGAGCACCTGCGGCGCGAGGATGGGGGGCTGTGGCGGGTCCATCGGCTGGGGATCTCGCGGCAGGAAGCGTATCTAGACGACTATGCGTTTTTGACGCGCGGGCTGACGGCATTGTACCGGGCCACTGGCGAGGCGCGCTGGTTACAGGCTGCGCACGAGCTGAGCGACGAGATGGTGGCGCGGTTTTGGGACGAAGAGGTCGGGGGGTTTTTCTTTACGGAAGCTAGTAACGCCCTTATCGTGCGCAGCAAATTCGCCCAAGACTCGGCCCTGCCTTCGGGCAATGCAGTGGCCACCCACGTGCTGTTAGACTTGGCCGAACTGACGGGCCAAGCGCACGGCTCGGCTGAGCTTGCCGAAGCCTATCGCAGCCGGGTAGCGCAAATCCTATCCGCTTTTGGCGGAGCCATGTGGGCGCAGCCTGCGGCCTCGGTGCATTTGACCGCCGCAGTCGAGCGCCATCTGCAAGCGTCGCTGTCCGCAGCCGCATTAGCGAACGCGCAAGCGGATTCGTTGGTCTCCATGCGGGTCGAACTACCCGCGCAACAGCCCGTGGCAGGCGAGGCTTTTGCCGTGGCCGTGCATCTAGACATCCGCCCGGGCTGGCACATCAACGCCAACCCGCCCTCGGGCGACTTACTCATTCCCACCTCGCTGACGCTCAATGCAGACTGGCCGCTGGCTTTTGCCCACGTGCGCTATCCCACCGGCCGCTCGCAGGCCTTTCCGGCCCTAGCCGAGACGCTCGCGGTGTACGAGGATCAGGTCGCCCTGTGGGCGGATTTGTCGCTGCCCCCAGCAGCGGCTGGGACCTCGGGCTATTTGCGCTTCTTGGTCCAGTATCAGGCCTGTGACGAGGTCCGTTGCCTCCCACCGACGGAATTGAGCCAGAGCATACGGGTGGTCGTGGCACCATGATCCAACGCGCAGACATCATCGGCTGCGGGGTCGGCGAACCAGAGGCCGCCCAGCTCTTAGCTCAAATCGAAGCCCTCTCCGGCTCGCCGGAAACGCGCTGGCAGCGGGCGGCCCGATCCATTCTGAGACCGGATCATCCCTTTGCGCTGCACCAGTTGCTCTATCGGGCAATCTACGGCAGCGCGGGCGGCCCGGTGTTTTTCCCCGAACCAGCAGACATTGAGCACGCGCATATGACGGCACTGCGCCGCGAGCTTGGCCTAAATTCGCACGCCGCGCTCTTTGCGTGGTCGGTTGCAGAGCGAGAGGCATTTTGGGAGCGGACAATCGCTCGCTTGGGAATCCGCTTCCGCAAGCCGTACACGCGGCTTCTCGATCTATCCCAAGGCGTCGAAGCACCCCAGTGGTTTGTCGGGGCCGAGATGAATATCGCCGAGAGTTGCTTCCAAGCACCCGCCGATCAGACGGCCATCGTCTTCCAGCGCGAGGGTGGTCAGCTTGAGCGAATGAGTTTCGGGGACTTAGAAGCCCTGTGCGACCGGATCTCCGGCGGGTTGTGCGCCTTGGGATTTGGACCCGGCGACCGGATTGCCGTGGCCATGCCGATGACGGTCGAGTCGGTGGCAATCTATCTAGGAATCATCAAGGCCGGTTGCTCGGTAGTGGCCATTGCCGACAGCTTCGCCGCCCCCCAGATCGCCGCCCGACTGCGGATTGGGGAGGCCAAGGCCGTTTTTACCCAAGACGTGATTTTGCGCGGGGGGCGCGAGTTGCCGCTGTATCCGCGCTTGGTCGCTGCGGAGGCCCCGTTGGCGATTGTACTGTCGGGGCGCGGAAAGGGATTGACGGAAACGCTGCGTCTTGGGGATCTGCGCTGGGACGAATTCCTACAAGCCGACGAGGCACCGGCGGCCGTGGCCAACAACCCCGACGCGACGACCAATGTCCTGTTTTCGTCGGGCACGACCGGCGACCCCAAGGCCCTGCCTTGGACCCATGTCAACCCGATCAAGTGCGGTGCCGACGCGCATTATCACCACGATGTCCATCCGGGCGATGTGGTCGCTTGGCCGACCAATCTAGGCTGGATGATGGGGCCGTGGCTGATCTACGCCGCCTTTTTGAACCGGGCGACCATGGCGCTTTACTATGGTACGCCGACCGAGCGGGGCTTTGGGGAGTTTGTGCAGGCGGCTGGCATTACCATGCTCGGCATTATCCCGAGCATGGTGCGCACCTGGCGCAGCACGGGCTGCATGGAGGGGATCGACTTTTCGGCGATTCGGGCTTTTAGTACCACCGGAGAGTGCTCCAATGCCGAGGACATGCACTATCTGATGGCGCTGGCGGGGTATCGGCCGATACTCGAATACTGCGGCGGCACCGAGCTAGCGGGCGGCTACTTGCTCAGCACGCTAGTCGAACCGGTCGCACCCGCGACCTTCAATTCGGCGACGCTGGGGACGGATTTGGCTATTTTGGACGAAAACGGACGGGAGTGTGCAAGCGGCGAGGTCTTTTTAGTGCCGCCCGCCATTGGCATGTCAACTCGGGTACTCAACCGCGACCACCGCGAAGTGTACTACGAGGGCGTACCCAAACGAGACGGAGTGCCACTGCGCCGCCACGGCGACCAAGTCGAGCGGCTGGCCCCGGGCATCTATCGAGTCCACGGCCGAACCGACGACGCCATGAATCTAGGCGGAATTAAGGTGAGTTCAGCCGAGATTGAGCGAGTCTTAAATGCGATGCCGGGCGTGGTCGAGACCGCAGCGATTGCAGCACCGCCGCCGGGGGGTGGGCCGAGCCTGCTGGTGATCTTCGCGGTGCTGGAAAACGCCGGCGATCGCTTGCAAGCCTGTCCTGAGCAAGATCGAAGGGCCGCAATGCAGCAGACGATCCGCCGGGAACTCAATCCGCTGTTCAAAATTCACGAGGTGTTAGTAGTGGAATCGCTGCCGCGGACTGCGTCGAACAAGGTGATGCGGCGAGTCTTGCGGGAGCGGTATGGAAGGAAACCGCGCAAATAGCGACGCACTGGCCCTAGCTCGACCTTATCCACTTTCCCAATTGATATCACGCGAAGTCGTCTAACAGGCTGCGAAAGACTTCAAGGCTAGGCACCTGTATGGCTGCCCGATGCAACTGCTTGAGGCGCTGCACATCGTTGATGCCCCCAAGCCCGCGGCGAAAGATTGAACAGCGCCGAGATCAAAGCGCAGCGCCAACACTTCTTGGATACTTTGTCGGAGCCCTTGCTCAATGCCCTGCTTGATCCCTTGTTCGATCCCTTTCTTCATGCCTTCCTCACGGGCACTGTTTGAAATTCGTAGTGGACTAGGGCACCCTCGCCGTCAATGCGCACGCGGATGAGACTGTCGGTGCGGCGGGCTTCGACAGTGGGTTGTTCGGTGTCGAGTACTCCGAGGATTTCGACGTCAGCGCGCTGGAGGGCGAAGTGGACGAAGTCGGCGGGATAGGTTTGGATCAGATGTTTGGAAACGGCATCCAACTCGGCCATGGCGCTCTATCGGAGATTAGGAAGTAGAGTTTCCCAAGCCGCCCGAACTAAAGGGACGGTTGGGCCATTCGCCGTTAGCAATCGCAATATCCGTGCCAAGGCTGAAAAGCAGAGGGAAGGACGGGGCAGCGCGGGGCTAAACTGTATCCGGCACGAGACAGGACTAACCTACAGAGTCTGAGCCTGCGACCAAACGCGGAGTAAAATAGGAGAAACGACGACAAAATGGTTAATTTGGATAAAGTCGAGCTTAGAACCGGAGCGAAAGGAGCATCCGATGCGACATGTTTATCTGTCTGCTTTGCTATTGCTAGTGGCGATCTATCCGGCTGAAGCTGGCCGCTACAACGATCCGAGCTTTCTCACCAGCCACCTCGTCTCTGGTGGAGTGCCCAAAGACGGCATCCCCGCTCTAACCAACCCCACCTTCGTGGCACCGAACGAAGTAAACTACGTACAGGAAGACAACGTGGTCATGGGGATCGTCATCAACGGCGAACCACGGGCCTATCCACACAACATCGGCTGGTGGAACGAGGTCATCAACGACCGCGTTGGCGATCAGTCGGTCGTAGTGTCCCTGTGTCCGCTTACGGGCACCGGCCAAGTCTTCAATGCCACCGACAGCGATGGCTCGCAAATCGAATTCGGGGTCTCGGGGCTGCTGATCAACAGCAACTTGGTCATGTACGACCGGCGCGACGACGAAACGCTCTACCCGCAGATGATTTACACGGCCATCAACGGCCCCCAAGTCGGCGACCGCTTGGAACTGATGCCGGTGGTCGAGACGACGTGGGCGCTGTGGCAGCGGATGTACCCAAGCACCACCGTGGTACAAGCCACTACGGGCTGGGAGTACTATAACTCGCGACCAGCCTACAATGAAGGACAATACACCTTCTACCCTTACGGCGATTACCGCACCAGCCACGAGTACCTGATCTTCCCACCCACGACCAACGGTGGCGCATTCGACCATCGCTTTGAGACCAAGGACCTAGTGCTGGGGTTGTGCCGCAATGACCAGACCAAAGCGTACCCCTTTGCGCTAATGCCCGACGGAGTGGTGATCAACGATCTCGTCGGCAGCGATCCCGTAGTCGTCCTATTCGACGCTGCGTCGCATACGGCCTTGGCCTATTTCAGCCAGCTCGACGACAGGCCGTTGAGCTTTTACGGAGTAGATTCCGAGGGGTCGCTGCCGGTGGAATTTATGGATGCAGAGACGGGCTCGCGCTGGAACATGCTCGGAGAAGCCGTCGCCGGGCCGCTCGCCGGGCAGCGATTGGCGCAAGTCCCGGCGTACAATGCCATGTGGTTCGCCTGGACTGCCTACTGGCCCGATACTGAGGTCTGGCAGCCGGGCGAGGGAATTCTCAGCGCGGAGGACATCGAGCAAGCCGCGACCGTCGTCAAAACCTTTGACGCCGTGCCTACGAGCTTTGCCCTGCGGCAAAATTTTCCCAACCCGTTCAACGCGCAGACGCTGATCCAGTACGAGCTGCCAGCAACCGGGCCGGTGCGGCTCAGCGTGTTCAACGCGGCCGGGCAGCGAGTGCGCTTGCTGGTGGACGGACACCAAGTAGCCGGGCTATACTTGCAGCCTTGGGACGGGCGCGACGACGCCGGTCAGCCAGTAGCCAGCGGCGCGTACCTATACCGACTCGAAGCACCAGCGGCCGGATTTGTCCAAGCGCGGGGCATGGCTTTAGTGCGCTGATCAATACACAGCGAAACCTAGGAGAGATTACATGAGCAATTTTCTCAGTCGCTATCTACACTGGTTGCACCTGCGGTGGCCAGCCGGCGTGGTGGAGAAGTTGCCGCGGGTGGATGAGCACGGGCAGAGCAATGTCCCCGGGCTGTACATCGTCGGCGACTTGACCGGAATCCCACTGTTGAAGTTTTCAGCCGATACGGGCGCACGAGCCGTGCAGCACATCATAGCCGACGAGGCATTCCAGCGCAGCAAGGGGCAGGAGGGTGTCTTGGATTTGGCGATCGTCGGCGCGGGCGTTTCCGGCATGTCCGCGGCCTTGGAGGCGCGGGAGGCCGGGCTGTCATTTGTGCTTTTGGAGGCGACCGAGCCGTTTTCTACGCTGGTCAATTTCCCCAAGGGCAAACCCATTTACACCTACCCCACCGAAATGGAGCCAGCCGGGCAGATCCGCTTTAAATCCGAGGTCAAGGAGCCGCTGATCGAGGAACTGCACGAGCAGACGCTCGCCCAAGGCATCGAGCCGACGATAGCGCGGGTCGAGCAGGTAAAAAGGCGGGGAGACCTCTTTGAATTGGAGATCCCGCGCCAAGAGAATATCAAAGCTCGCCGCGTGATCGTAGGGATCGGGCGCTCGGGCAATTTTCGCAAGCTAGGGGTGCCGGGCGAACAATTGGACAAGGTCTTCAACCGCTTGCACGATCCCGTTGACTTCTGCGACAAAGACGTGCTGGTCGTTGGCGGCGGCGACAGTGCCTTAGAGGCGGCCATTGCCATCGCCCAATGCGGCGGGCGCGTGACCGTCTCCTACCGCAAGCCCGAATTTTCTCGCCCCAAGCCCGAAAACGTCGAAAAGCTGAACATGCTCGCGGCTGATCCCATGGCCGACGTGGCCGTCGATACTCCTTCTTCCGAGCGGGTGACGACCAGCAGCGGCGCCTTTATGGAAAAGGGCCGTCAAGCGGGTTCGATCCGCCTGCTGATGGCCAGCCAAGTGCTGAGCATCGAAGAAGACGCAGTCGCGCTCAAAGACGCCGAGGGCGAGGAACTGAGCCAGCCCAACGACGCGGTGTTTTCCATGATTGGCCGCGAGGCCCCGCTCGACTTTTTCAGACGCAGCGGCGTGGAAATCAACGGCGAATGGCGACCGCGGCGTTGGCTGTCTTTGGGGCTCATCCTGCTGGCGGCGGTTTTCATCTACCACTGGAAAACCGATGCGGGCATTCCGGTCAAGAAGTGGTTCGACCAAGCCGATCTCTTCCCCTTCAACTTGGCGGCACCGACGGCTGCCCATACCCTGTGGGACACGGTGCAAGTGTCGATGACCCAGCCGAGTTTCTACTACTCGCTGGCCTATTGCCTGTGCGTCGTTCTATTCGGCTTGCAGCGCATAAAGCGACGGCGTACGCCGTACATCAAGGTGCAGACGCTGACGCTGATGGCGGTTCAGTGCATTCCGCTCTTTCTGCTGCCGTACTTGGTTTTGCCTTGGGCCGGGTACAATGGCTGGTTCGACGAGGGTGCTTGGCTCAAGCCGATGGCCGATGCCTTGTTCCCCGAGTCGCAATGGGCCGAACACGGGCGCGAGTACTGGCGCTCGCTGGGGCTGATCCTCGCTTGGCCGCTGTTCTTTTGGAACGTCTTCACCAGTGAGCCGCTGTGGTGGTGGCTGGCGATTAGCCTCGTGCAGACCTTCGTCATCATCCCGTTGATCATCTACTTCTGGGGCAAAGGGGCTTACTGCGGCTGGATCTGCTCGTGCGGTGCCTTAGCCGAAACCATGGGCGACGCGCACCGGCACAAGATGCCGCACGGCATGGTGTGGAACAAGGTAAACATAGTGGGACAGGTCGTACTGGTGCTAGCCAGCGTACTGCTCATCTTGCGCCTAGTCGGCTGGGCTTTGCCGCACGATCACTGGATCAACGGGGCCTACATGGGGCTATTTATGGGCAAGGGCACCAACTGGGGCAACCTGCCCTTCCCGCTGACTTTTCTCAACTACGTGTGGTCGGTCGATCTGCTGCTGGCCGGCATCTTAGGCGTTGGACTATACTGGCATTTCAGCGGCCGGATGTGGTGTCGCTTCGCCTGTCCGCTGGCGGCCTTGATGCACATCTACGCACGCTTTAGCCGCTTCCGCATCCTCGCCGACAAAAAAAAGTGCATCTCCTGCAATGTCTGCACCTCGGTGTGCCACCAAGGCATCGACATTATGAACTTTGCCAACAAGGGGCTGCCCATGGCCGACCCGGAGTGCGTACGCTGTAGCGCGTGTGTGCAGTCTTGCCCAACGGGCGTGCTGGAATTTGGTCAGGTCGACAAAAGCGGAGAGGTGATAAAAACCGACGGACTAGCCGCATCGCCAGTGCGGATACAGGAGAAGTAGGGACGTTGCTTGGAGCCGGTGAATATAGAGACGCTCTAAGCTGATTCTTCAACCGAAGGAGACATAATTTTGGGCCGCTTTTGAATGATTGCGGCAAATTTTGGTTCAAACTCGGTGCGGACAAATCTGCGACGGGCATGGTCGTCAGCGGATTTGTTCGTCTCCTTGTACATGCTTTGAAGCCACTTCGGATTTACGGTCTTGCCAACTTCCGCCGCGATTTGTTCCACTTCGCTTTCCGTAAGCATATACTCAATTGCAAGCAATTGTACCTCGTCTTCCATCGCTGCAATCAGGTCCTTTGAGTCGTCTTTAACCACCTTATCGGCAAGAGCCTTGGTCGCAAATTGCGCCCCGGTGCCCCCGGCCAACCCACCTGCGATGCCGCCGATAATGCTGCCTACGGACGTGCTGATAAAAGGCACTGCGTTGCCAGCGGCGACTCCTAAGGCCGTGCCACCCATCCAGCCGCCAATGCCCCCGACAACGGCGGCGGCATTCACTGTGGTGTTCTTGGCGAACTGCTGCCAAGAAATGCAACCAACGAAAGCGGCGCGGTAGAAGTCTGGAATACTTGTCACTACGGTTGTTACTACCGCAGTTATAGCATTGGAACGGAGGAGTCTGGAGACGTGCCTGAATGCGCCCGCACCAGAGGTGGCGATGCTGTTGGCCTTGAAGACGACAGCGATGCGCTGGACGACCTCGCGCCCACCCTCAGCGTTTAAGGTGCGCCATAAGGCTCTTACTCCATTGCGCATCGCTGCTGCTCCAATGGCAGCCGTCTTGGGACGCAACAACTGGATGCCAACGAGAGGCCGCAGCCACTGGGCACTGACGAGGCTTGCTATAAGTGTATTGCTGCCAGAGTCGAGGGCGGCCCGGAACGCTGCTCTGAGCGCATCTGGACTACTCGTGCCGCCGTGGCGATCTTGGGCATACGTGATAACAGACGAGACCGCCGATGCATCCATTGCGGTCACTTGTTGCGTTTTTGCGTCAAAGACCAAGGAATCAACATTCCCTGCCCGAGCTATGTTCCGCGCCTGCACATAGGTCACCGCGCCCTGCTTGATCAGGGCCGCCGCGGCCTCGGGATCCGCAACGCCCGGAATTTGGCCGCGGGCGATGCGGTCGCGCATCTGCTGCACACAGGCTTCGTACTGATCCTTGGGAACTTCGAGAATTTGCCCTAGATAGCGGTACTTCCCAGACCTCGCATGGAACGCCGCAGCGATCGTTGCGGACGCGCTCTGGCAATAGTTCGATTGAACGCGCAAATTTTTAACTCCCACGCACCGGAGCGGAAATGTCCGTACTGCTCATCCTCTAGCCAGCGCCTGCTCTAGCTGCTGGCAAAACGTCTCGATGACCTTGAGGCGGGCGAAGCGTTTGTCGTTGCCCTCCACCAAGGTCCAAGGAGCAGTAGTCGTGTGGGTGCGGGCTACCATGTCGTCAACAGCGGCCTCGTACTCGTCCCATTTCTCTCGGTTGCGCCAGTCTTCCTCGGTGATCTTCCAGCGCTTGTGCGGAGTCACCTGACGTGCCTTGAAGCGTCGGAGTTGCTCGTCTTTGTCTATGTGAATCCAGTACTTGGCCACCACCATACCGTGATCTGTTAGCTGCTCCTCAAAATCGTTGATTTCGCCGTATGCTCGCTGCCAAGCTGCTCCGTCGGCAAAGCCCTCGACGCGCTCGACTAGCACCCGGCCATACCAACTGCGGTCGAAAATCACCATTCGGCCTGCGGGCGGCAGGTGGCACCAAAAGCGCCAGAGGTAGTGTTGGGCGTGTTCCTCATCCGTGGGGGCGGCGACTTGGATGATCTTATAGACACTGGCGTCGAGGGCGTCGGTCAGGCGCTGGATGACCCCACCCTTGCCCGCTGCATCGGCTCCTTCAAAAACCAAGACGGTCGAAACGCCTTTGCGGCGCGCCTGCTGAGTCAAGCGATAGAGCCGGCCTTGGTATCGCTCAAGCAGGGCTTGGTACTCCTTCTTGGGCACCCGCTTTTCTAGGTCCAACTGAGCTAGTACGCTGGACGCGGGCGGCCAGTCTGAGCTAACGAGTTTAGGACGGCTCTTTTTTTCCCCTAGGTGCTGGCGAATGGCGTCGCGCACGGCGCGGCCCACCGCCAATGTGTAGCGAGAGTCGCTGCCTTCGACGACCTGCCAACGAGTGCCGCTGATGTTGGTCTTGTGCAGTAAGCGGTCGGCGGCTCGTTTGAACTCTTCGTAGTACTGCAAGCCCTCCCTTGCGCTCGCGTTCACCCGCCAGCGGGTCAGCGGGTTTTGATCCAAATCCGCAATGCGTTGCTGCCGCGCGTCTTTGTCCAAGTGGATCCACAACTTGATCAGCAGCGCACCATCGACGACGAGCGCGTTTTCAAAGGCCGCGATACGATCGGCGGCGCGGTCAAAAGCCTCCTCATCGCTGCGCCCATGAGCTAGGTCGCACAGCGGACGGTCGTACCAGCCGTTCAAGTAGATGCCGATGGTTCCCTTCGGCGGCAGGGAAAGCCAATAGCGCCAGTACTCCGGGCGCTCGCGCTCTTCTGAGGACGGTGGCTCAAAGGCGCACACCGCAATGCCGTGCGAGTCCATCCACTGCCTGAGCGCGTTGCTCGCCGCGCTCGTACCTGCGCCAGCGAAACCACCCAAGAGGATGAGCGTTGGAAATCGTGCTTGCTGCAACCGTTCTTGAGCCGCGATCAGTTCCGTGCGCAGCTCGGATTCGATCTTCTTGTATCGGCCGTTCGGAACGCCGCGCTTCTTCTCGTGGGTTGCCATTGATCACCTCTTTGCGTTGCTCAAAAAATAACAAAAAAACCGCTTCCACGCTTCTGTATCCCTAGTCCACAACTGGCAACGCACCGATTGCCGCCCACCAAGCAAAACCGTAAATTTTTGCATCCCTTGGCAAAGGAGCCTTTGGCATGGAAGTACTCGGCGGGCCGCTTTTTGGCGTTGCCGGAGCAGGCGAATCACACGGGCCGGCGATTGTCACCACGGTCTTCGGCTGTCCCTCCGGCCTGTGGGTGGAGCGCACCCAGATCCAGCACTATCTCGACCGCCGCCGCCCCGGCAGCAACAAGCTAGGCACCCCCCGGCGAGAGGACGACCAAGTCGCCCTGCTGTCCGGCCTCTACTCGGAAGATCACGACCAGCTCCTATCCGGCCCGGCTCTGCATTTACACCTAAGCGAGGACGATACGCCGGTGCGCACCTATGAAGCTGGCTTCACTACGGGCGAGCCAATCGCCGCGGCTGTGCTCTCGGCCGCCAAGCGCTCGGACGACTACAAGCAGTTCACCGGGCCGTCGGGACACGTCCGACCCGGGCATACCGATTTAGTCAAGCACTACAAATCGCGGGGCTTTGTCGATGTGCGCGGCGGCGGGCGTTCCAGCTATCGCTCAACCATCTCCGACGTCATCGGCGGCACCATTGCCCGCCTCTATCTGGCCGAGCACTTTGGCACGGCCATTTTCTCTTCGATCTGCCAAGTCGGGCCGCTGGAGACGGGCATCTCCCTAGCGACCCGAGTCGCCGAACTAGCCGAAGCCGACGGGCAGCTCCTGTCTCCTGCGACGTGTACCGCCCTCGAAAGCGAATTGGAATGCGGACCACTCCGTGCGGTGGATGGGGATTTCGCTCGCCAAGCCGCCGAGCTGATTGCCAAGACTCGCAAGGAGCAGGACTCGATCGGCGCGGCACTCGAAGTAGTGGCCGTCAACGTGCCTCCCCTCATCGGCGAGCCGCTATACCAGAGCCTGAAGTTGCGCCTGATGGGTAGCCTCGGCGGCCTACACGCGGTGCAAGCCTGCGAAATAGGCACGGGCCGCGCTTCGTCTCTGCGCCGTGGCAGCGAGCACAACGATCCCATCCGCAAAGACGGCTACCAGAGCAACAGCCACGGCGGCCTGCTCGGCGGCGTGACCACGGGTATGCCGCTCGTCTGCCGCTTGAGCTTCAAGCCCACGGCCACCATTGCCCGGCCCCAAAATTCCGTGCGCAAAGACCTCGAAGAAATCGAGTTCCAACTCGCCAAGGGACGCCACGATCCCTGCGTGGGAGTACGCGCCGGCGCAACCTTAGAGTCGCGGCTGGCCATAGAACTGCTGAACGCCGTGCTCATGCACCAAGCGCACTGCATGGATGCGGAAAATTTTAAACTGTTCTAACGCTCACAGAGCGGGCATCTCCACGCCCAACTCCGCCGCCACCTTGCCGATTTCATCCCAAGTGGGTTGGGGCAAATCAATGCCTTCGGCTAGCAGCCGCGCCCTCGTCTTCTGTTCGATTTCGCCGGGCGCATAGACTTGCTCAAACCCGGGCAACGGACGAGCCGAGCACACCCACTTGGCCATCTCTTCGACTTCGCGCTCGTACGAATCCAAATCGATAAAGTCCTCGATATTGATCGCCAGAACCATGATTCCGTTACCACCGTTGCCGCCTTCTTTGGTGCAACCCGCATGAGAGAGCGGTCCCACCAACATTTCCACCATCATCGCCAGTCCGCTGCCCTTGTGTCCAAACTGTAGGCCACCCAACGGTAAGACGCCGGTGCCTTCGGCGTCGTCTAAATAGCGCTGGGCGTCGGTGACGGGCTGGCCTTCCCGATCTATAACCCAACCCTCGGGCATCGGCTCTTGGCGGATGTTCTTCTGGACGATTTTACCACCGGCCACGACGGTCATGGTCATATCGAGCATGAACGGCGGACCATTCTGGCGCGGGGCGGAAAAGGCGATAGGCTCAGGACGCAGGCGGCGGTCGGCCGAGCCGAAGGGCGCGAGGAAGAGGCCGCCGCCGTTGAGCCAAACCATGCCGATCATGCCCCTTTCGGCGATCCGCGGCGGATAGTCGCCGAGGCGACAGATATGGGTGAGGTGGTTGAGGCCGACAAAGCCGAAGGTGGAGTTTTGGGCTTTTTTGACGGCAATGTCGAGGGCGCGATTGACGGCGACAATGCCGTTGGCCCCTTTGCCGTTGATGACCCTGAGCACCGGGGTGTCGCGCACGACTTCGGTCTCTTCCCAGCGGATGTAGTTATCTCGCATACCGCGGGCATAGCCGGAGACTAGCCAAGTGCCGTGCGAGTCGTGACCGTGCAGGTGGCTTTCGACGACGTGGTCGGCGACGATGCGGGCGTCCTCTGCGGGAATACCCGTAGCGGCAAAAATGCGGTAGCAGAGGTCTTTGAGGACGTTGTGTTGGACTACGGGCATGAAGGGGCTCCTTCTATCGTTCTATATATCCACTGACATCTAGTCCTCTTGATGACAGCGATGAAATTATCGACGTAACATAAGCTTCTGTCCCTTGCACAACGAATTCTCTCTTTTCCCCACGTTCAAAACTGAAAAGTCCCCATAACACTCTGATTTCAACATAGTCTGAGGATGTTATTATAATCCGAAACTCGTTTTTTTCTCCCACCAAGTTCAGCAATGGCAGCCATACTGCCCTTTTTATGAAGGGAAGTGCTTGTACTAAATTGGTAATAGGTACGGCCATATCTATTCCTCCTTGTTCAAGGAATCAGGGTTTAAGAGTGCGCTTCCATCAGCTCGGCAAAGTAGCTGAATAAGTGGAAGCTGTCGTGCGGGCCTGGCGAGGCCTCCGGGTGGCACTGGATAGAAAAAATGGGCAATTCGCGGTGGTGCAGGCCCTCGACGCAATGGTCATTGAGGTTGAGGCGCGTGATTTCGAGGCAATCGGGCAGCGAGTCGGCAGCAATGCCCCAGCCGTGGTTTTCAGAGGTGATCAGAATTCGGTCGCTGGCGCGTTCCTTGATCGGCTGGTTGGCCCCTCGGTGCCCGAACTTGAGGCGGTAAATTTCCGCGCCAAAGGCCAAGCCGAGAATCTCGTGGCCCAAGCAGATGCCGAAGATCGGCTTCTTGCCGATGAGGCCCTTACAAGTCGCAATTGCGTAGTCGAGGGGGCGGGGATCGCCCGGGCCGTTGGAGAGAAAGACGCCGTCCGGCGCCAAGGCCAAGACCTCGTCGGCCGTGGTTTTGGCCGGTACGACCGTCACCTTACATCCTGCGGCAACCAAGCAGCGGACGATATTGCGCTTAATTCCGTAGTCTAGGGCAACGACGTGGAAGCGCGGGGCTTGGGGGCTTTCGACGTAAGGCGCAGAGCAGCTAACGGCGGCTACCATGTCCACACCGACCAACCCCGGCCAAGCACACGCCTTTTCGACTAAGCTGTCCGGGTCGAGGTCTGTGGTGGAAATGGCGGCGTCCATCACGCCCTTGATGCGCACTCGCCGGGTCAATTCGCGGGTATCGATGCCCTCGATGCCCAAAACGCCGTGCTCTTCGAGGTATTCGGGCAGACTCTGGCGCGCCCGCCAGCTACTCGGCAGACGAGAGCACTCTTTCATCAGGAAGCCGCTAACTTGGGGCCGCGCTGATTCATCGTCTTCGGGCGCGATCCCGTAGTTGCCTATGAGTGGGTACGTCATGGTGACAATCTGGCCGGCATAGGAGGGGTCTGTGAGAATCTCCTGATAGCCGGTCATGCTAGTATTGAAGACCATTTCGCCGAGGCACTCACCCCCGCGGCCCAGGGCACGGCCCTCAAAGACAGTGCCGTCCGCGAGCGCGACGAGCGCTTTCATCGTCCGTAAATACTCCTTTTGAGAGGGTTTAACAGCGAGCTAAGTACCCGACAGTACTTCAACGGACGTTACACAATAGATTCTGCGTCCATCTGCGGATCTATTAAGATACTTCGACTCCGCTCCACAGGACCGGTGCCGACACCCCGGTTGTCATGCTGAGCAAAGCGAAGCATCCCAGACCACGCTACGGTCGGGTACTTAGACAGCGAGTAAAAACTTAGGCAAAAAAAGACGCGCTGAACAGGCGACCTCATTCTGGTGCTGAGTCGGTCAGGTCTTGGCGCTCCTGCCGCGCACGCTCCTGCATATCGACGGCCGGATCGAATTCGCCGACAATCTCCTGACCGACGATTTCTTCAATCACGTCCTCCAAGGTAACGATGCCAGCGAATCCACCGTATTCATCGACGACGGCAAAAAGGTGCTCGCGCCGCTGGATGAATTCTTCGAGTAGGCGGCTGGCCCGCGCCGACTCGGGCACCGCATGGATGGAACGGCCAACCTCATATAGCTTGGCTTGGTCGCGGCCATCGGCCAAGGCACTGAACGCATCGCGCCGCAGCACCAAGCCGACGATGTTTTCCCGCTCTTCCTGATAGAGGGGCACCCGGCTGTGAGACCAGCTACCGGACTGCTGGCGGGCCTCGGCCAAGGTCAAGTCGCGGTCTAGACAGTGGACTACTGTGCGCGGGGTCATAATATCGCGGGCGCGCAATTCGTCGAGCTTGAGGATGTTTTGGATGACGCGCTCTTGGTCGTGGGAAATGGCACCGGATCGGCGGCTCATCCGTGCGATAATCTCAATCTCTTCCGGCACGACCTCCGGCACATCGGGCGCCCCAGCGGTTATGAGCCGAACGATGAATTTGTTGAGCCAAATAAAGGGCGCAAACAGCCATACCAGCCATTGGATCGGGCGAGCTATAAACCGAGCGAGAACGCGGGCATGCACCACGCCTACCGTCTTGGGAAGAATCTCTGTAAAGATGAGTACCGCCAGCGAGAAGGCGATGATAAAGTACGTCTCCCAAGTCCGCGGAAATACTCCGACAAAGGCGGCACCGGCAATGGCAGCTCCGCCAGTATGGGCCAAGGTATTCAGCGTGAGGATGGCCGAGATGGGGCGCTGGATATCCGCGTGCAAGCTCTTGAGGATCTTGCCCGAAGTGCGCCCTTGGTCGGCCAGCATTTCGATCTGACTGGCCGGCAGCGAATAGAGCGCAGCTTCCAAGAGCGAACAAACACAGGATACGACGAGGACGACGCTAACGGCTAGAACTAGCTCAACAAATTCAGGGGTCATAGACGCGAGGGTAATGTAACAAAGAGAGGGACTCCCCGCTGGGGATCCCTCTCCAATGGCACTAGACTATGATGTCTTGCTCAGGAGTAACTATTCCACATGCTCATTAACTCGTTTGGGCAAGTCAAACATGCTCACTTTCTTCGCACCGCCGAAGATGGCTTTGAGCTTGTCGTCGGCATTAATCATGCGCTTGTTTTTCTGGTCTTGCAGACCATTCTTCTTGATGTACGCCCAGATTTTCTTGGTAATCTGAGTACGCGGCAAGGGCTTGTTACCGACTATAGCCCCTAGGGCGGCGTCGGGCTGCAAGGGCCTCATGAAAGCGGGATTGGGCTTGCGTTTCGCCTTCTCAGGAGCAGCCTTCTTCTTGGCGGCGGCCTTCTCAGGAGCAGCCTTCTTCTTGCCAGCGGCCTTCTCAGGAGCAGCCTTCTTCTTGCCAGCGGCCTTCTTCTTGGCAACAGGTTTCTTCTTCGCCATAAAAAGTTCTCCTTTGGCTGTAGGGGTAAAACCCACGAAAGGGGGTTGTTTAAGAATTTGGTTTCTCGGCCTCTTTCGCCTCGTGAAATTTAAGGCCGATTCTACCCGTTTTGTGCAGCTACAACATTAGTCTTTTCAATATAGTACGAGGGCAGTATAAGTCAAGCAAAAATGTAGCTTCTTCATAGGGGAAAATGCCCTCCCTAGAGGCGTTTGACATAATTTGCGAAAACGGGCATTTTAATTTTTGCGCTTGGAATTTGTCGTATTTTGAGGTCTAAAAATTAATGATCGAAAAGAGCAAATTGGGGTTTGTGGGTACCGGCAACATGGGGCGGGCGCTGATCGAGGGTTTGGTTGGTCAACTTCCTGTGGGTCAGATAACCGCGGCCGACATCAGGCCGGAAGCCCTCGAAGGCTTGTCGGCGTTGGGCGTCCACACCAGCGCGGACTCAGCAGATGCGGTTCGCGGTCAGGACTTGGTGATTTTGGTGCTCAAGCCGCAAGTGGCCGATCCCGTATTGAAGGCGCTAGCCACGCATTTTAGCACCCAGCAGATTGTCGTCTCGCTCATGGCCGGCGTATCGACTGCCCGACTCGAAGAGCTACTGCCTGCACAAATCCCCGTGGTGCGCGTCATGCCGCAGACGCTGGTGAGGATCAGGGGTGCGGCTTGCGCTCTCTGCACGGGTCGCGCTGCCAGCGCAGAGCAGGTGGCGCAAGTGCGGTCTCTCTTCGACTTAGTCGGTACTACAGTCGAGGTCGCCGAAAGTCTCATGGACGCCGTTACCGGACTTTCCGGCAGCGGCCCGGCTTGGGCTTACACCGTCATCGAGGCTCTCGCCGACGGCGGCGTACGCGCCGGCCTACCGCGCAAAACCGCATTGACACTCGCCGCACAAACTCTGCTCGGTGCCGCGCACCTCGTGCTCGAAAGCGGTGAGCATCCGGCCGTGCTCAGGGACCAAGTTACTTCGCCGGGCGGCACTACGGCTGCCGGGCTGCACAAGCTAGAAGAAAAGGGCCTGCGCGACGCTCTGATCAGCACCGTGTTGGCCGCAGCCGAGCGCTCCGCTGAGCTGGGGCAGTCGTGATTGCAGTCATCGACTACGGCATGGGCAATCTGCGCAGCGTACAGAAAGCCTTTGAATTCCTTGGCTATGAAGCCGAGATCGTCGAAGCCCCCGAGCGCCTAAGCGCGGCCACGCATCTCGTACTGCCCGGCGACGCGGCCTTTGGCGATGCCATGCACAACTTGCAGACCGCCGGTTGGGATGCAGCCATCGCCGAGGGCATCGCGGCTGACAAACCCTTCTTGGGAATCTGCGTGGGATTGCAGCTCATGTTCGAGGAAAGCGAGGAAATGGGGAGGCATCGCGGCCTCGGAATCCTGCCGGGCAAATGCGTGCGTTTCCCGCCTACCGAGCGAGTGCCACAGATCGGCTGGAACCAAATCGCCATCAAGCGCAAGGTCTCGCTTTTAGGGGGCGTACCCGAAGGAAGTTTTTTCTATTTTGTGCATTCTTATTACGTGGTCAACAAAAACAAAGACGATTGCGTCGCCACGACCGACTACGGGATTGACTACACTTCAGTCGCCGGGAACGGCCGCGTCTTTGGAGTACAATTTCATCCAGAAAAGAGCCAAGTCCACGGCTTGCGCCTTCTCGACAACTTCGCACGCCTGAGCTGAAGAGATTATGCTCGCCAAGCGAATCATTCCCTGTCTAGATGTCAAAAATGGCCGCAACGTGCGCGGAGTACGCTTTTCGGCCGACCGCGACGCCGGCGATCCCGTCGAGCTAGCTGCACGCTACGACGCCGAGGGTGCAGACGAGCTCGTCTTCTACGACATCACTGCTTCGGCCGATGGCCGCGCCATCGTCATGGATCTCGTGCGCCAAGTCTCCGAGCGAGTATTCATTCCTCTAATGGTCGGCGGCGGCATTCGCACCTTTGCGGATGTGCGCCACATTCTCAAGACCGGTGCCGATAAGGTCTCGATCAACTCGGCCCATGTGTATTCGCCGGAAATCATCAACCAAAGCGCGGAGAGCTTCGGCTCGCAGTGCATTGTCGCGGCTATCGACGCGCTCAGGCGTCCAACCGCGCCCGGCGAGCCGCCATCGTGGGAGCTGTACATCAACGGCGGCCGCAAAGCTACCGGCATCGACGCCTTAGAGTGGGTAGAAGCTCTCGTCGATCGCGGAGCGGGCGAGTTGGTGCTCAACAGCATCGACGCCGACGGGACGCGCGCTGGGTACGACCTCGCGCTAAACCAAGCAGTGGCGCGCCACGTGGATGTGCCCATCGTCGCCTCGGGCGGCGCCGGCAACCTCGACCACATCCACAAGGTGCTGACCGAAGGCGAGGCCAGCGCCGCGCTGGCGGCCTCCATCTTCCACTTCCAGCATTACTCTATCCCCGAAGTTAAGAGCTTTCTGCGCGAGCGCGGAGTCACGGTGCGCCAGTGACCGAGGCAACCGAAGTGTCGCGGCCGGCACTGATGAGCGAAGTGCAGCGGCTGGTAGTCAAGATCGGCAGTAGCTCCCTGACCACTCGGTGCCACAAGCTCGACGACGAGGTCGTCACCCAACTCGTCGAAGACGTAGCCGAATTGCGCTCACAGGGATTGGAGGTAGCGATCATCACCTCGGGAGCGGTGGCCGCGGGCATGGGGCGGATGGAATTGGACAGACGCCCAGACAACATCGCCCAACTACAAGCCCTCGCGGCCATCGGCCAAGTCCTGTTGATGGATATCTACAAGGACAAATTTCACCGCTGCGGAGTACCCATCGGCCAAGTGCTCTTAACCGCCGAGGACATCCTCGGCGACCGCCATCGCTACGTAAATCTCGAAAACACCTTTCGCAACCTCTTTGCCTATGGGGCCGTGCCCCTAATCAACGAAAACGACAGCGTCGCCGTTGCCGAACTCCGCCGTCAGCTCGGAGAAAACGATATGCTTGCTGCTTATGTGACGAACCTGATTCGGGCGGATATGTTGGTCATGTTTTCGGATGTCGAGGGGCTGTACCACGCCTTCGGTCCGCACGGCCCCGAAGGCAAGCTAGTAAACCAAGTAAGCCAAGACAGCCTCGACCTAGAGGGGATGATTGGTCGCTCGCTCGACGGGCGCGGCAGTGGCGGTATGGCGACTAAGCTGCGAGCCGCTCGGCTTTTGATGGCCTGCGGCGAAATGGTGGTCATCGCGCACGGGCGCAAACACCGCTTGCACCACATCCTCGCCGGCCGCGAGCAAGGGACGCTCTTTCTGCCGACTGGCCGCAAGCTCAACAGCCGGCATCGCTGGATCGGTTTTGCCAGCCAGTGTCGCGGCAATGCGGTGATTGACCGCGGGGCCCAACGCGCCATTGCCGAGCAGGACAAGAGCCTGCTTCCAGTAGGGGTCGTCTCCTGCGAGGGCGAGTTTGACGCGGGCGATGTGGTACAGGTGATTGGCGAGCGCGGCGAGAAGCTGGGGAGGGGCTTGTGCCGCTACTCGTCCTCTGAGCTGCGCCGCATATTGGGCATGAGCTCGCCCGAAGTCGCCAGTGCATTGGGCCGCCCCGCCCGCGAAGTCATCCACCGCGACGACCTCGTCTTATTCTAAAATCGACATGACTAAGACAGCTAAGCTCTTGCTGATCGCCTTCTTCGCTCTGGTGGCTTACGTGGCCTTTGGCAATGGGCTGTTCTACAAGGTGTGGCAGGAAGAGAAGACCCTAACGGAGTTGGAAGCGCAGGTGCAACAACTAGAAGCTGAAACAGACAGCTTGCGCCAAGTGCTAAAACTGCTCGAAAGCGACATCGATTTCATCGAAAGAGTCGCACGTGAAGACCTCGGCTTGGTCAAGCCGGGCGAGGTGGTCATCCCCCTGCCTACAAAAGAAGGCGAGTGACGCTGTGCCGCGCACTATCGTCAAAACGCGCGCCATCGTACTGCGCACTATGCGCATGGGCGAGACCAGTAGCCTAGTGACGCTGTATGCTCAGGAGTATGGCAAGCTCAAGGCCATGGCCCGAGGTGCTCGCAAGCCCAAGAGCCGTTTCGGAGCCGCGCTCGGCTTGATGAGTGAAGTCCAAGCCGTCTGCTACGTCAAAGAGACCCGCGACCTGCAAACCCTGAGCGAATGCACTCTGCTCAAACCAGCGCCCGACTTATCGCAAAGCCTAGAGCGACTTTCCTTTGGCAGCGCCGCCTGCGAGCTAGTGGATCGCCTGACGATCGAAGGCGAGGGCAACTCCCGGCTCTATCAATGCCTAGCCGGGGTGTTGCACGGGCTTGCCGAAGTGGAGCCAGAGCAGGTCGAATCGCTATTCTGGTACTTCCAGCTACGTGCGGCCGCAGCCCTCGGCTACCGCCCAGAGCTGCGCCAGTGCATTACCTGTCGACGCAATCTAGTCGGCCCCTCGTCGTGGTTCAGCGCGGCCCTTGGCGGCGGCCTGTGCACGGCCTGCGGACCCGGGAATGGAGTGCGCTTAGCTCAGCGCAGCTTGCGCTTTCTCACCGTCCTCCAAGGGCTTAGAACCTACAGCAAGGCGGCTCTCCCCCAAGCCCCTTCCCAGCGCGGCGAGATCCGCATGGCTTTGCGCGGCTTTCTCGAACACCACGGGGGCGAGCACAGCCGACTCAAATCGCTCGACTTTCTCGATGGCCTCAACAAGGCCGCTTTACCCGTCTAACTCACTGGAGATTTTCATGTCCGACGACGCAATGGAAAAACTAGTATCCCTGTGCAAGCGCAAAGGCTTCATCTACCAAAGCTCGGAAATCTACGGCGGCCTCAACGGCTGCTGGGATTACGGTCCTTTGGGCGTCGAGCTGTTGCGCAACATCAAAGAGGTCTGGTGGAAGGCCATGACCTACCGAGAGGATGTGGAGGGCATCGACGCCAGCATCCTCATGAATCAGCGGGTGTGGGAGGCATCGGGCCACGTCGAGAGCTTTACCGACCCCATGGTCGAAGATCGCAAGACCAACGAGCGCTTTCGGCTCGACCAGCTCCTCGAAGAAAACGGCATAGACGTAGCGGGGCTGAGCGCCGAGGAGATGGGTGCGCTACTCCGCGAGCGCAACATCAAAAGCCCCAAGGGCAACGAGCTGAGCGACCCGCGGCAATTCAACTTGATGTTCAAGACCTTCGTTGGCCCGCTTGAAGACGACAGTGCGCGGGTCTTTCTCCGCCCGGAGACGGCGCAGGGCATCTTCGTCAACTACCTCAACGTGCAGGCGGCGACTCGCCAGAAGCTGCCCTTTGGGATCGCCCAGATTGGCAAGGCATTCCGCAACGAGATCAACACCAAGAACTTCCTCTTCCGCACTCGGGAGTTCGAGCAGATGGAGATGCAGTACTTCGTCGCGCCGGGCACCCAAGACGAGTGGTTTGACTATTGGCGCGAGGAGCGCTGGAAGTGGTTCGCGCACATCGGCCTGCCCGAACGCAAGCTGAGCTGGCACGAACACCAAGGCGACGAACTAGCCCACTATGCCCGCGCCGCCTTCGACATCCAGTACGAGTTTCCCTTTGGCCCGGGTGAGATCGAGGGCATCCACAATCGCGGCGACTACGACCTGTCGCAGCACGAAAAATTCTCGGGCAAACAGCTCAAGTACTTCGATGAGGAACAACGCACCAAGTTCGTGCCCTACGTAGTAGAAACCTCAATAGGGGCCAGCCGCACACTAATGGCTTGCTTAGTCGAGGCATACCACGAGGAAGAGGTCCGGGGCGAGACCCGGGTGGTAATGCGCTTTCACCCGCGCATTGCGCCGCTCAAAGCGGCGGTATTGCCCCTCGTCAAACGCGATGGCATGCCCGCTGTCGCCCGGCAAATCGCCGAGGACCTCCGGCCTTACATGCGGGTTTTTTACGACGAAGGCGGCGCGATCGGCCGCCGCTACCGGCGCATGGACGAGGTGGGAACGCCGTTCTGCCTAACGGTCGATTCGGATACCCTAGCGGACCAGACCGTCACCGTGCGCGCTCGCGACACCATGGCCCAAGAGCGGGTGCCCACAGCCGAGCTGCGCGCCCACCTTGAGAGCCGCATGGACGCTTGGCAAATCCCTTGACCCGGTAGTATAAATCCTGATATTATCCTTCGCGCTTGGGCTATAACCCTCCTTGGCGCAAATTTTCGCATTGCGATGCTGTATCCGGTATAGCGAAAGTGGCGGAACTGGCAGACGCGCTAGATTTAGGATCTAGTGCCCGCAAGGGCTTGGGGGTTCGAGTCCCCCCTTTCGCACCATGAATAAACGAGCGCACTGCCTGCGATTTGGCGGTGCGCCCTAGCCTTGTAAAGGTTGCGTTTCGTGAAGACTCAAGTCACAGAAAAGGGCCAGTGGGCACGCGAGCTAGCCGTTGAAGTCGAGGCCGTGCGCATCGACGACGCCGTCAATAAGGCCCTGCGACGCTACCAAAAGCGGCTGGAGCTCCCAGGCTTCCGCAAGGGCAAAGTGCCGCTCAGAATCGTCGCGGCGCGCTTGGGCAGTTCCATCCGCGGCGAAGTCCTCGGCGATCTCCTCCCCTCGCTACTAGAAGAAGCCACGCGCGAGGCCGGCCTGCGACCGGCCGCACCACCCAAAATCTCCCAACTCGACCACGAGCCGGGAGGCAGCCTAACGTTCACCGCGGCTTTCGACATCTGGCCCGAGATCGAAGCCGAGCACTACGAAAAGCTCGCCGCCACCCGCATGGTACACGAGGTGGCGGACGAGGAAATCGGCGAGCATCTAGAAGAGTTGCGCCGCCGCCACGCCACTGAGCGCGTCGTCGAGCGGCCGTTGGCCAAGGGCGACGTGCTCGTCGCGGATTTGCAGCGCCTCGACGACAGCGGCTTGCCCTTCATTGGCGACAAGTACGAGAAGCGCCATATCCTCATCGGCGACGAAAACGCCCTCAGCCCCGAGTTTGAAGAGGCCCTCGTTGGCATGAGCGCTGGCGAAGAGCGCAAGGTCCGCTTCGCCTACCGAGAAGATCTACCCAACGAACAGCTCGCCGGCCAGACCACGCATTTCTCAGTAGCAGCCCACGAGGTGCGCGAGCGCACCCTGCCTGAGCTCGACGACGAGTTCGCCAAGGACCTCGGCGAACAGTTCCAGACCCTCGACGACTTGCAGGAGCACCTCAGCGGGCAGATCCAACAGCGCTGGGAATACATGGCCCAGCAGCGCCTGCGCAGCGAGTTGATCAGCCAGCTCATCCTAAAAAACGACTTTGAACTGCCCGACAGCATGGTCGATAACTACCTCGACTCGCTCGAACGAGAGCACGCTGATCACGATCACGACCACGACCACAGCCACAGCGACGAAGAGCGCACCCAAGCCACGCGCCAGCTCAAGAGCTATCTGCTGCTCGAAAGCGTACGCCAACAAGCCGGGGTCGAAGTAACCGACGAAGAACTTGCCCAATTCGCCGCCGCTCGCGCTAGCGTCCAACCTGCCAACTCGCAAGACTCGGAAGAATTGCGGCGAGAGTTGGAAGACCAAAAGGTCTTTGACTTGCTCATTGCCAAAGCCGAAATCCAAGAGGAAAAGGTATAAATCATGTCGCTGATTCCAATGGTCATCGAACAGACCGGCCGAGGCGAGCGCTCATACGACATCTACTCGCGACTGCTCAAGGACCGCATCATCTTCGCCGGCACTCCGATCAACGATGCGATCGCCAATCTCATCATCGCCCAGATACTT
Organism: Candidatus Latescibacterota bacterium; assembly: GCA_965200315.1. Lineage (GTDB taxonomy): Bacteria > Latescibacterota > UBA2968 > UBA8231 > UBA8231. The sequence continues at coordinate 3,541,953 of OZ241362.1, read as the reverse complement.
TTTCTTGCTTCTGAAGATCCCAAAAAGGACATCGCGCTCTATCTCAATACCCCTGGCGGGCTGATTTCGGCAGGCATGGCCATCTACGACACCATGCAGTACGTGGCCGCCGACATATCCACGATCTGTATCGGCCAAGCATCCAGCATGGGGGCTATACTGTTGGCCGGCGGCACCAAAGGCAAGCGCCAAGCCCTGCCCAACGCCCGCGTCTTGCTGCACCAGCCCATGGGCGGAATTGGCGGCCAAGCGGCCGACATGGAAATCCATGCCCGCGAGATCATTGCCATGCGCCAGCAGATCAACGAGGTATTAGTCGAGTGTACTGGGCAGCCGCTGGAGCGCATTGAGCGCGACACCGAGCGCGATTTTTTCATGTCGGCAGCAGAAGCCGTCGAATACGGCATCATCGACGAGATCATCGCTCCATCGCGCGTCGAGGTAGCCCCTTCCCCAATCTAGGAGCTTGTTTTGCGCCGTCGGCCCCCCCAAAGCGATCCGCGCTGCTCGTTCTGCGGGCGCAGCCACAACCAAGTTGACAAGATCATAACCGGCCCCCAGGTCCACATCTGCAACGAGTGCGTCAAGCTGTGCAACGACGTCCTCGCCGAGGAGCGGCAAAAGACCCTCCCCTGGGAGACCGCAGAGATGCCCAAGCCGGGCCAAATCAAGGATTTTCTCGACGAATACGTGATCGCCCAAGAGCGGGCCAAGAAAATCCTCGCGGTCGCCGTGTACAACCACTACAAGCGCATTCGCACCAAAGTTGACTTAGACGAGGTGGAGCTCGAAAAAAGCAACGTAATGCTCATCGGCCCCACCGGCACTGGCAAGACCGAGCTGGCCAAAACGCTGGCAAAGTTTCTGCAAGTCCCCTTCTCCATTGCCGACGCGACCATTCTCACCGAAGCTGGCTACGTGGGCGAGGACGTGGAAAATATCCTCGTGAGCCTTTTGCAAGCGGCCGATTACGACGTGCCCCGCGCTGAAAAGGGCATCCTCTATCTCGACGAGGTTGACAAAATTGCCCGCAAGAGTGCCACGCCTTCGGTCGGCCGCGACGTGTCAGGCGAGGGTGTGCAGCAAGCACTGCTCAAAATTTTAGAGGGCACCACTGCCAACATCCCGCCCAAGGGAGGCCGGAAGCACCCTGAGCAGCCGATGATTCAGATGAACACCCGCAACATCCTCTTCGTCTGCGGCGGAGCCTTCGAGGGGCTGGACAAGGTCATCAGCCAACGGGTCGGCAAGCGCACCATGGGCTTTGGAGCCGACAGCGATGACGAGCACGACTCTGACACCCCAGACGTATTGCCGCTGGTACAGCCCGAAGATCTGCTCGCCTACGGCATGATCCCCGAATTTGTCGGCCGCATACCAGTAATCACCACCATGGACGAGCTCGCCGAGGACGACTTGTTTCGCATCCTCACCGAGCCGCACGACGCCATCATCAAGCAGTCGCAGCGGCTCTTCGCCATGGACGGGGTCGAGGTCAAGTTCACCGAGGACGCCCTGCGCAAAATAGTGGCCTTGACCGTTCACAAGGGCACTGGGGCCCGCGGCCTGCGCTCCGTCTTGGAGCAGGCCATGATGGACATCATGTTCGACATTCCCTCTCAGGAGGGCGTGACGCGCCTGCAAGTTACGGGCGAGATGATCGATAGAGGGATCGAGCAGTACAGCAGCGAAGACGAAGAGATGCGGCGCAAACGCGCCTAATTCTCAAGCCCCGGCGATGCGCTTTTCCTCGGTCGAATTCAAAATTGGCGCTGTCCGCACGGCCGATCTGCCCAAGGATGGCTTGCCTGAAATCGCCTTAGTGGGTCGCTCCAACGTCGGCAAGTCCTCCCTGATCAACAGGTTGGTGCAGCGCAAGAAGCTGGCGCGCACCAGCACTACACCCGGTAAGACCCAACAGTTGAACTACTACCTAGCCAACGAGCAGTTCTACTTGGTCGATCTGCCTGGCTACGGGTACGTGCGCGGCGGCGTGGGCTTGCGCTTGCAGCTCGGCCAGCTCATCCGTAGCTACATGGCCAATCGCGCAGCATTATGCGCGGTGTTGCAGCTCATCGATGCCCGGCACGGCCCCACCGATTTGGACCGGCAGATGATTGACCATTTGTGCACCCTTGATAAGCCTTTTCTGCTGGTCTTTACCAAAGCGGATAAACTGTCGCGCAACAAGCTGCAACACCTATTCAACCAGCTCGATGACCAAGGATCGCTCGCTGGCCTTTCCTTCGCGCCGTTCTCGGCAGTCAATGGCCGCGGGCAGGACGACATTACAGGGTGGATCGCCGAGGCACTCGCTGGCAACGCAACCTAAAGAGGGCTATGAAAGTACTGATCAGCGACAAGATGGACCCCCGCTGCGTCGAGATTCTCGAAGCCAACGACGGGATCTCAGTAGATGTGTGCAGTGGATTGTCGCCGCGCACACTCCTAGACTGCATCGGCGACTACGAAGGACTCGTCGTGCGCAGCGCAACCAAGGTGACGACCGAAGTCCTCGCCGCTGCGACACGCCTCCGGGTCATTGGCCGCGCTGGCACGGGCTTCGACAACATCGACGTAGAGGCAGCAACGCGCCACGGCGTCATCGTCATGAACACTCCGGGCGGCAATTCCCTCTCGACCGCCGAGCACACCTTCGCGCTCATAGCCTCCCTTGCGCGGCACGTCCCGCAGGCCACGTCCTCGCTTAAAAAGGGGCTGTGGGAGCGAGGCCAATTCGTCGGCGTCGAGCTAGCCGGCAAGACCCTCGCCGTAATCGGCTTGGGCCGAGTGGGGAGGGAGGTGGCCGCGCGCGCCGCGGCCTTTCGCATGAAGGTCCTCGGCTACGATCCCTACATCGGTCAAGAGATGGCCCTTTCCTACGGCGCACATCTGGCGTCCCTCGACGAAATCTACGCTGCCGCACATTTCATCACGGTCCACACCCATCTTAGCGACCAGACCCGGCACCTGATTTCCGACGACCAGATCGCGCAGTGCAAAGACGGGGTTTATCTAATCAACTGCGCCCGCGGCGGCATCATTGACGAAGCCGCCCTCCTGCGCGGCTTGAACTCGGGCAAGGTCGCTGGTGCCGCCCTAGACGTCTTCGAGGAGGAGCCGCCGGCCCTCGTGGACCTTTTGGTTGACGACCGCGTAATCTGCACACCGCACTTGGCGGCCTCCACCAAGGAAGCCCAAGCCAACGTCGCCTTGCAGGTGGCCGAGCAGGTCGGCGACGTGCTGATGGGGCGCGTCGTTCGCAACGCGGTCAACGCGCCCTCGGTCGATCCCGAAATCCACGGCAAACTACAGCCCTACCTCGTGCTGGCCGAGCGGCTAGGTCGCCTACAAGCCCAGCTCGGCGCGGGACAGCTAGAGCGCATCACCATCGAATACCAAGGCGACATCACCGCCTACCCGACCTCGCCGCTGACCTCGGCCGTACTCAAGGGCATTATGGAGACCATCTCGGATGCGGCAGTCAACGTGGTTAATGCGCTTCTTTTCGCGCAAGAGCGCGGCGTGCAAGTCGATGAGCGGATCAGCAGCGAGCACGAGGACTACGCCAGCCTTATCACCGTGGTCTATCACACCAACAAGGGACAGCGCCTGCTCGCGGGCACGATCTTCGGCAAGAGCGACCCGCGTCTCGTGCATCTCGACGAGTACATTTTCGACGCCGTTCCAGAGGGGCACATGCTCTTTTACATCAACGACGATGTCCCGGGCATCATCGGCCAAATCGGCACGGTCATGGGCAGCCACAACGTCAACATCGCCCAAATGTCGTGCGGACGCCGCCAAATGGGTGGCCAAGCCTTGACCATCCTCAACGTCGATGAGCCGATTACCCCCGACGTAGTTGACGATATTCTCTCCAGGGAGTACATCTCCTGGGCCAAACAAGTCAGTCTTTAAGCACGGGAGTACACAATGCCCGCAAACATAGTACTAGGAGCGCAGTGGGGCGACGAGGGCAAGGCCAAAGTCGTCGATTACCTCACGTCCGCAGCCGACTTGGTGGTGCGCTATCAAGGAGGGGCCAACGCCGGACACACGGTTGTCACTGGCGACACGAAGTTCATCTTCCACGCCATTCCCTCGGGCATCATGCACGAGGGTAAAACCTGCGTGGTGGGCAACGGGGTAGTCGTCGATCCAGCCACCATGCTCAATGAGATCGCCGAGCTGGAGGCCAAGGGCTTTTCAGTGGCCGGCCGCTTCTTTCTCAGCCAAGTCGCCCACGTCGTCATGCCCTATCACAAGGTCTTGGAAAAGGCCGCAGAAGAGAGCGAAAACAGCGTCGCCATCGGCACGACCGGCCGCGGCATCGGTCCGGCGTACCGCGACAAAGTCGAGCGCAGCCACGGGGTGCGCGTCATGGATTTGTGCGACCCGGCGCGGTTGCGCGACAAGCTGCGGGCCAGCATCCGCGCCAAAAACGAAATCCTGACCAAGGTATTCGGCCAAGAGCCGCTAGAGGCCAGCCCCATCATCGACGCGTACATCAGCTACGGCGAGCGGCTCGCCCCTTATGTCGCCGACACCTCGGTCTTGCTCAACCAAGCCCTCGACCAAGGCAAAACGGTCCTCTGCGAAGGGGCACAAGGGACCTTGCTCGACATCGACCACGGGACCTATCCCTACGTCACCTCCTCGAACACCACGGCGGGTGGAGCCTGCACCGGCGCGGGCATCGGTCCCACGCGGATCACCGGGGTCATCGGCGTGGCCAAAGCGTACACCACGCGGGTGGGCAACGGGCCTTTTCCCACCGAATTGCTGGGAGAAGAAGGCGAGCGTTTGCGCGCCTTGGGCCGCGAGTACGGAGCCACCACGGGCCGGCCGCGGCGCTGTGGCTGGTTCGACGCCGCCATTTTGCGGGTTGCGGCCCGCATCAACGGCCTGACCAGCATCGCCCTGACCCGACTCGACGTACTCGACCAATGCGAGCACCTCAAGCTGGGCATTGGCTACCGCTGCGGCGACCAAGTGCTGGATGAATTCCCCGCCGACCCGCAGGTTCTCGACCAATGCGAGCCGATCTATGAAGAAATGGCCGGTTGGTGCGCTCCGACTACCGCCGCCCGCTGTTTCGACGATCTGCCGCCGCGAGCGCAGGCTTACGTGAAGCGGGTCGCCGAACTGAGCCGTGCGCCGGTCTCCCTGATTTCCGTAGGGCCGGAGCGCGAAGCCACCATCCCTCTCGCCTGAGCCATGCTACTCAACCCCGCACCCGCCGAGTCCAAGCCGCACGCCTTGCGCCGCCTGATGGCCGAGAAGCCCCTGACCTTGCCCGGGGCCTTTAACGCGCCCGTGGCCATGCTGGCCGAGCGCACCGGGTTTGAGGCCGTGTACATTTCTGGGGCTGGGCTGGCCAACGGCACGGCCGGCTATCCAGATGTCGGCTTGTTGGGCATGGACGAAATGGCGCGCCAAGCCGGCTACATTGCCAACGCGGTGCAAGTGCCCTGCATTTGCGATGCAGACACCGGGTTTGGTGAGGTCTGGCAGGTGATGCGCACGGTGCGTGCTTACGAGCGCGAGGGCTTGGCCGGGTTGCACTTAGAAGACCAAGTCATGCCCAAGCGCTGCGGCCACCTCGACGGTAAGGCCCTGATCGGGGTCGAAGAAATGGAGCGCAAGATCGCAGCGGCCTGCGCGGCGCGGCAAGACCCAGACTTTGTGATCATCGCCCGCTGCGACGCCCGCGCCATCGAGGGCTTTGAGCAGAGCGTCGAGCGCGGCCTGCGCTACTTGGCAGCCGGTGCGGACGCCGTCTTTCCCGAGGCCATGCAGAGCACCGAGGAATTCGCCCGCTACGCCGAGCAGGTCAAAGGCCCGCTGCTGGCCAACATGACCGAATTCGGCAAATCGCCGTACCTATCGGTCGCGGAGTTCGCCGCCATGGGATACCGTCTCGTGATTTTCCCTATGAGCGCGTTCCGCACCATGATGAAGGCCGTCGAAGGGCTGTTCCGCGAACTGAAGGAAAAGGGCACTTTAGAAGGATCCCTCGGGCAGATGCAGACGCGAGCGGAACTTTACGAACTACTCGGCTACGACGAGTACACCCGGCTCGACGCCGCATTGGCCGACCGCTTTCCAGCGAACGGAGGGAACCGCTGAATTATTAGCCTCAAATTCGCCCACGACCAACACTTTCCATAGAGAGACCTACAGCATGACCGACAAATCCTATAGTCCCGGCCTCGAAGGCGTCATCGCCGGCGAGTCCGCCCTTTCGCGCATCGATATCGATATCAACCGCCTGATCTTACACGGCTACGACCTAGTCGAACTGACCGAAAACGCCTCCTACGAAGAGGTCGCCTACTTGCTACTCTACGGCGAGCTGCCGACGGTCGCCGAATTGGCGGTATTCAACCAACAACTGCGCTCCCAGCGCGACCTGCCCGGCCCGGTGGTCGCCCTGTTGCGTTCCGCTCCGGCGGACGCCCACCCCATGGACCTGTTGCGTACTGCGGTATCGTCTTTGGCGTTTTTCGATGCCGAGACCCCCGACAACAGCCACGATGCCAACGTGCGCAAGGCCGTGCGCTTGCTGGCCAAAATTCCCACCGCACTCGCCTACGGCTATCGCTTCTCACAGGGCCTAGAGCCGGTAGCCCCCGACGCCGAGCTAGACCACGCGGCCAATCTGCTCTACATGCTGCGCGGCGCAAAACCGCTCGCGTACGAAGTAGAGGCCATGAATACTTCGCTGATCCTCTACGCCGAGCACGGGTACAATGCCTCCACGTTTACCGCACGGGTCGTGGCCTCGACGCTCGCCGACCTATACGCCGCTATAACCGCGGCCATCGGTGCCCTGCACGGCCCCTTGCACGGCGGGGCCAACGAGGCGGCCATGCAGATGCTCCTAGAAGTAGATTCGCCCGCAGCAGCCGAGCAGTGGGTTCTGGACGCGCTGGCGCAAAAGAAGAAGATCATGGGCTTTGGACATCGGGAATACAAAAGCGGCGACTCGCGGGTCCCGACGATGAAGAAGGTTGGCCGGCAGATCGCCGCCGCCATCGGCGACACCAAGTGGCCCGACCTAGCCGACGTGATCGAAGCGACGATGATGAGCGAAAAAGGTATCTTCCCCAACGTCGATTTCTCGTGCGCGTACACCTACTACATGATGGGTATCCCGATCCCGCTCTACACCCCCATCTTCGTGGCCAGCCGCGTGGTGGGCTGGGCGGCGCACGTAGTCGAACAGCACGACGCCAACCGGCTCATCCGCCCCAACCACATCTACACCGGGCCGGAACACCGCGCGTTTGTCGCGCTCAGCGAGCGGGGCTGACCTCAGTCGCGCACTGCCAGCAACCAAGGCCGCACTTCGAGCAAGAACCGCTGCACCGCGTCCCCCCGATAGTCGGGATACGTCCATTCGAGAGGCCGGTAACGCCCCCGTTGATAGAGTAGGGTCACCTCGGCGTAGAGCTGCGGGGCAATGCACACCCGGTGGCCAGCGCACTTGGTCGTAGCCAACACTAAGCTCTCGATTGAGAGCAGTCCTGGGTCGATATTGGCGCGGCGGCACCGCCCTTGGCTCATCGCCCGCTCCAGTGCCATGGTCTGCGCCTTGACGCCCGCCAGCTCGGCGGGGTCAATCCGCTCGGCAAAGCACACGAGCTGTTTGCACAGCCCCGCACCCATTTCCGCTTCGTAGTACGCGGTGAAATCAAAGTCGTAGGTCGCACTTGCTGTACGCAGAGGACCGAAGTATTCGGCGAGGCGTTCTTTGGCGGCGGCGAGCGTCTCTGCGGAATCGGCCAATACTGCGCAGACTAATGAGACGGGCGTGGAGGGTTGGAGATCGATGGGCATCTTGCAACAAAAGGCAAGGGACCTAAGCGCGTCAATTTCTGCGGCGGGATTGGTTTGCTATTTTATCGCGGCGATTTCCACCTTCATGCAGGAAAGGCCACTATGCGCTTAGAAGACCTCGACACGCCCGCCCTCGTCGTCGATCTCGACGGCTTGGAGGACAACCTCGACCGCTACCAACGCTACTTTGACGAGCACGGCATTGGCCTGCGGCCCCACATCAAAACCCACAAGTGCGTAGCCATCGCCCATATGCAAATGCGGCGCGGGGCAATCGGCATCACCTGCCAGAAGCTCGGGGAAGCCGAGGTCATGGCGGAAGGCGGGGTCGGTCGCGACATCCTGATTCCCTACAACATCATCGGGGCGCAAAAGCTGGCGCGGCTGGCTGCGCTGGCGCGAGACACCCGGCTGACCGTGGCGGCCGATTCTGAATACACCGTGCAAGGGCTGGCCGCGGCCGCGGCGGAAGCGGACGTCACCGTGGGCGTGGTCGTCGAACTCGACCGCGGACGCACGGGCGTAGGATCGCCCGCGGCCGCGGCGGCCCTAGGCGAAAAAATCGCTCAAGCCCCCAACATCGAACTCCGCGGCATCATGTCCATGCCGGCGACTCCAGACATGCGGCCGCTAATCCAAGAGACGCTCGCGCATTTCGACCGCCAGGGCCTGCCGCATCCCATCGTCAGCGGCGGCAGCACCCCGGGCGCGTTTATGGCGCACGAGATTCCCGAGCTGACCGAGTACCGGGCCGGCGAGTACCCAGTCGGCGGCGTCGGCCATCTCCGCAGAGGGACCCACAGCGTCGGCCAGTGCGCTGGCCGGGTGCTGATGACCGTGGTCAGCCGACCAGCCACGGACCGCGCCATCCTCGACGGGGGCAGCAAGTCGCTCAGCGCAGCAGTCTATCGCGAGGAGGACGGCTCGTCCGTCATGGGCTACATCGTCGAGTACCCCCAAGCCATCTTCTGCGGGGCCTCGGAGGAACACGGACAGGTCGATCTATCAGCCTGCGACGACAAGCCCCAAATCGGCGAACAGGTGCAGGTCTTGCCGGTTCATCCCTGCCCCTGTTTTAACGAACACGACCAGATTTTTGCCGTGCGCGGCGGCCGCGTGGAAGCCGTCTGGCCGGTTGACGCCCGCGGGCAAATACGCTGAAAGGAGCGAATTGTGGATTTTGCCGCACTGAGCGCAAAACTAAAAGTGGCTAGCACGGCGACCCTGACGTCCGTGCTCCGCAACAAGGGACTACACAACACGTTTATGCACCAAGTCGCGCCCCTCGCGCCCGACATGCAGATGGTCGGCCGGGCCTTTACCCTGCGCTACATCCCCGCACGCGAAGACCTCGACGAGGTTCCTTTGGACAACTTGAAAGACGTGCAGCGGATCGGCATTGAGCAGATAACCGCAGGCGACGTGTTCGTCATTGATGCCCGCGGCGACACCCGCGCCGGGACAATGGGATCCATCCTAGCGGCGCGCCTGCAAGTGCGGGGCTGCGCGGGGATCGTCACCGATGGAGCCTACCGCGACTCGCCGACCATCGCCGCCTCGGGGTTGCCGGCCTACGCGGCGGCCATGAACGCCCATACCAACAAAACCATCCACCACCCCAGCGAAATCCAAGTGCCCATCGCCTGCGGCGGCGTGGCGGTCTTCCCCGGCGACATCCTCGTCGGCGACGGAGAAGGGGTTGTGGTCCTACCCGCGCATCTGGCTTCAGAAGTCGCTGTCGAGGCCGAGGAGATGGAGAAAAAGGAGCGCTTCATCACCGAGAAAATCCGCGCCGGAGCCAGTATCGTCGGCACCTATCCCCCCGACGAGCAGACCTTGGCCGAATACCAAGTCTGGAAAGCAAACCAACCGTAGGGGCCGCCTTTGGCTCGCTGAGCGGGCAAGACGCTCGCGCCCCCGGTGCCGCCTCAGCCCAAACGGCGGCGCAAGCGGCGCGTAAGATCGGCCACCACATCAGGAGCAGCGGTGGCGATGTTGTGCAACTCGTCGGGGTCTTGCCCGAGGTCGTAGAGTTCGTCGCAGTCGTTGTAATTCTGGATGTACTTGTGAGTAGCCGTGCGGATGCAGCGGAAGTGGTGCAGGGCGGCGACTAAACATGTAGAAGTTCGTCAGGAATGGATAGCCAACTGCGAAAAGCTGATGTCGAGGATAACTGAGTGGTTGCAGCCTCTTGAAGACAAAAACTGGCTGGAGATTCAGTCAGGGAATATCCCGATCCGGGAAGACCAGCTTGGGGATTACGAAGCCCGATTTCTACGACTTATCTTTTTAGACAGCCAGATTCTCACCTTTAGACCAGTCGGGCGTTTTATTATAGGTGCTCTGTGGTCTCGGGCGGTCCCCTTCTCGTAATGCTGCTGCATATAGAAAATGACGAGTGGGAATTTGCGAGGCGAGAGCGCAGATACGAGAAACCTGTACGACGGTGGATTCAGCGGCATCGACGAGGAGTTTCGGAGGGTTTGCTCGGCGACCAAGGGATACTTCGGGTTTCGGAATTGGTATGCACACGGTCGGATTCGCACAATGCCGGTTGTTCCCGATCCAGAGGACGTATATGAGGCATATGAGCAGTTGCATGAGAAGGTGCCGAATAGGTAGCTTGATGGCGAGATAGTAATCACCTAGTAGCCGCTATGAACACCAACGACCCAATCCCATTTGCAGCATTCGCCCGCTTCGAGCGGCTCACCGCCGAGAAGCCGCTGCTATACTGCGCACCACCCGCGTGGGCGGCTGCCAGTCACGCCATCGTCGTGTCCGACACCGTGCATTATCTATGGGCCAAAAAGGGAGGAGATGGTAGCTGGGTACACATGCACAGCTCTGCGCCAGTCTCCGACCCTACGGAGGTGACGCACGACCAGCGCAATCCCATACTCCTGCCTTCCGCAGACGGATTCGACAATCACGGCGTGGAATACCCATTTCCGTTCTGGAATCCCGCCGACCAGCGCTACTATGCCTATTATCTCGGCACCCAAGGCAAGGACAAGCCCCGCCGCAAACAGACCGGCCTGCTAGTCAGCGCCGGCGATTTTGGAGCGTGGACGCGGATTGGCAATGAACCGGTAGTTGCAGTCGGCGGAGCGCACGAGCAACACGGCTCTTCCCATCCCTCCGTGGCCGTGGCGGGCAACGTCATTCACATGGTCTATACCGGCGAGTCGCCAGCGCCACCGGCACGGCGCGATATCCTCTACAACGTGCCGACCATTTGTCACGCCACCGCACCGACCAGCAACCCAGCGAAAGTCACCAAAAATCCCGCCAACCCCGTGTTCTGCGGCTCGGGACAGGCGTGGGACCGCTATGGTGTGCGCGAAGCCGAAATCCTCAAGGGGCCGCGCTACTTCCATCTGTTCTACGGCGGCTACGACGGCAAGGTCTGGACCATTGGGCACGTCCGTACGCGCGACTTCCGCACCTTTGAACCCAACCCACACAACCCAATCTTCACGCCTGCGACCGATGCCGATGCTTGGGATCGAGACGGCCTCCTGACCCCACAGGTGTTTGCGATCAATGGGACCTATTACATGATCTATGCCGGTCTCAGAGGATCGGGGTGGAATCGCGTGTCAGAAGTGGGAACGGGCTTAGCCGTAGCCAAGCCGCTGTAGGGTTCACCCACGCTCATCCGCCCGTTCAATAACCCGCATACTCTGCCAACGGCCCGTGCGAAAGCGCAAATAGAGAGCCACGCCCAAGACGCATATATACGCGCAGCAAAAGATCCATATCAGGTATAGCCCCCCGTCGAAATAAGTTAGGGCGACGAAAGACGGCACGACCATGATCGCCCAAGCCAGCGAGATCGAGAGCCACATGACGAAACGGGTGTCGCCCGCGCCCTTCAGGGCCGCCGCGAAGACTATATAGGCGGCGTCGAAGACGCAATACAGAGCCACGAAGCGCAGCAAGACCACGGCGATCTGATGCGCGACCGCAAAGTTGGCGTCTTTTTCCTCGCCAAAAGGCGCGAGGAAAAACTCCGGCACCAACACGTAGCCCACGGACATCGTCCCCATGTACAGCATAGCCAAGTGCAAGCCCGACCACGTGCAGTACTCGGCCGCTTCGGGCTGCTCGCGCCCCAAGCACTGGCCGACCATCGTCGAGACGGCAATGCCGCAACCAATGAGCGGCATAAAGGCGAGGCTGTTGATGTGAAAGGCCAAGTTCGTCGCCGCCAGTGGGATCGGCCCCAAGCGGCCCACGATAAACAAAGGCAATTAGTATTTAAGGGCTTGCCATATCTTCTTTATTTTCCTATCTTTATAGTAGTTAAAGGAGGTACGAAAATGAACCTAATAAGCATCTTCAATCAGTACCCCGACCAAGCCGCTTGCATCGCTCATCTAGAGCAAATCCGCTGGAATAATGCCCCCTATTGCCCGTTGTGCGGCGATTGTGACGTTGCCCGCAAAGCGGAGAATGAGCGTGTAGGCCGCTGGAACTGCCACGGCTGCCATTCTAGTTTTAATGTCTTGTCCCAAACCATTTTTCAGGGGACCAAAATCCCGCTGCAAAAGTGGTTCTTGGCCATCTCGCTAATGGCCAACGCCAAAAAGAGCTTGTCGAGTTGCCAGCTAGCCCGCGATCTGGAACTCAACCAGAAAAGCGCGTGGTTCATGCAACAGCGGATTCGCGCCGCTATGGCATCGGACGAAAAGGCCCTACTGCGCGGCATCATCGAGGCCGACGAAACGTATGTAGGCGGTAAGCCTCGCTACAAGAACGACAACAACAAGCGCGGGCGCGGTACTGGCAAAACGCCCGTCGTTGGAGCCGTCCAGCGCGGGGGGCGCGTCAAAGCCGCTGTACCAGACGACACTAAGGCCGCGACCGTCTTGGACTTTATCGCGCAGTCTGTCGAGGTAGAAGAATCGTCGTTGATTACGGACGAGTACACGGTTTATTTCAACGCTCACAAGCTGATGCCGCACCGCACCGTCAACCACCGCACCGAGGAATACGTTGACGCCAGCAACAAGACCCTACACACCAATACCATTGAAGGCTTTTGGTCGTTGCTCAAACGCGCTTGGTACGGCTCGCATCATAAGTACACGAAAGGTTGGTCGCCCTTGTTCGTAGCAGAAGCGGTCTGGAAATACAACCACCGCAAAGACGCCGACGCCTTCAACGGTTTCTTGCGGGCCTGCTTTGCGTAGCCATACGGAGTCAATCAAATGACTGCTCCTCAGCAGGGTGGTTCTGGTGGTAATTTGCAAAAAAATCAGCCAGTACAAGAGCCTCATTTCGAGGAATCAAATAGTGGCATTCATCGAAAGACAGCAAAAAGTGAGAAGCAGGGTCCGGCTCAACAGGCAAAACGCGAATCTCTCCTGCCTTATAGATTTGAAATTGTTTTTCTATCCCCATCTCGGCTAGTACATGCAAGAGATTTTTCCCCGTAATTGGCACAATCGCCATCGTCGTCCTTTCTGTTGGTTAGGGGTAGTACTTAGCCCGTAGAAGTTCGCACCTTCTACGGGCTTTCTCATGGTATCAAACGTTTCCTTAGTGCTTTTTCTTGTAGTCGGTATTTTTCGGTTAGCTGCTGGGCTAATTCAACGCTTTGACGGGCTTTCCCCAATAGTTCCGCTATAACTTGTTGTTCGGAGAGGGGGGGTAGATCGAAGAGGATAGTTGCAAGAGATTTCCCATGTACGTGGGGGATCGTAGTACCCGTTCTTGTTGCTTTTTCTCTTACAGGCTGCGTAGAAAAAGTCAAGATCAACGATTTGAGTATTGGGATTAAGCAGGGCAACCGTCGAAGATACTACGCCTCTCTTGGCTCGTATAAAGTCCCCAGCGTTTGCCCCATCCCATAGCAGTAGGATGTCTCCATCGGACGCCAGAAGGCTATTAGAATCGGGTTTGACTAGCGGCGGTTCGTTTTTTTCCCCGCGAAGGTACTCCATCGTCAGATAGGGTATATCTCCATCAAAGGCGGTCGGAGCAGCCCCCTTGCGGACGGTACAAATATCGCCAAGTCTAACTCTGTTCATACAGAGAAAAGTACTAGAGAATCAAGGGACAGTCAAGCCCTTAAATACTAATTGCCTAAACAAAAAGAACGTAAAGGCCATGATGTCGAGCATGAAGCTGACGCCGTTGGGGCCGCCGAAGCGCAACAGGCGCAACAGCAGCTTGAGGTCGGGTTTCCAGCCGCGCAAGGTGGCGTACTCGCTGCGATACCGCGGCCTCAAAAACAGCACCGCGAAACACAGAGCCGAGACCACCAAGCCGATATTGGTGGCCCACGCCGCCCCGACAATCCCCAACTCAGGCAATCCCCAGTGCCCGAATATCAAGCCGTAGTCGCAGATGATGTTGACGCTGATAGCCACGACGTTGACCGCCAGCACCACCCACGTCTGCCCCCGCCCACTAAAAAAGCACGAGAAGGCCGTGGACAAGACCTGCGGCCCGGTGCCGTAGCAAAGGATGCGGAAGTATTGGGCTTCAGCGGCGCGGATGTCCGGGGCGTGGCCGATGAACGCGAAGAGCTCGCCGGCAAAGGCGGCTGGCAGCAAGGCCAAGATCCCGCTGAACAGGGCCACGTACGCCCCTTGCCACACGGCCGGCCCCACCCGCGTCAGCCGCCGCGCTCCCATGTATTGGGCGACAAACGTGTTGGCGTATTGGGCCGTGCCCATGAAGAGGCTGATGAAGGTGAAGTTGGCCAGGCCCGCCGGTAGCGCGGCCGCCAACGCCTCGGTGGAATACCAAGAGAGAAAGACCCGATCGACAAAGTGCTGGATGCTCCAGCTAGCCGTGCTCAGAATCAACGGCAGGGCAAGCCCTAAAAACTCTCGGTACCCGCCTGCGGCCCCCCACCGCCGCGCGATACGACCCACGCTTAGCTCGCCATAAATTCGGCCACCGCAATCAACTCCCCGCCGCGCCGCGCCGACTCCCACCCCGCCAGTACCGGGGCCAGCGAATAAAGGCCGTCGGCATAGTCGTTGAGGAGCAGGGCGCGGTTGCCGGTGCGCACGGCCTCGATGAAGACGCGATCTTGCTCAAACCACGGGTCGAATTCATCCGGCGCGTACACCACCTCGCCGTTGACCTCGATTCGGTCGTACATCCACAGCGCCAAGTATCCTCCCTCGTAAAAAACGGTGAAGCGCGGCTCGTCGCTCGGAGCGGCGGGCGTGGTCGCGAGGAACGTCGAGGTCATAGTCGCTCCGTTTGCCAACAAAAAGTTAAACGAACACGACAGCGGCGTGTTGTACCGAGCGGGATGGTGGTAAAACGCTTGCGCTTGGATAATATCAAGGCCGCTCATAAAGCGCGCGTAGTCAACGGCGTGTACCCCCCAGTCGAAGGCCGAGCCGCCGCTCTTGTCCATCTGATAGTGCCAACTGTCCGGGTCGGGAACCTCGGCTTCGAGCAAGGGCAGACCGGCTGTGCTCTGGAAGCGGATGTGGGTGACGGCCTTATCCGCGAGCAGGCGGCGGGCCTCCTGAAAGAGCGGGCGGTAGCGCTCGCGAAAACAAACCGTTGAGATCGCGCTGCCCTCGGCGACCGCAGCGGCGATGCGCCGCGCAACGGCCATGCTCGGTGATTGCGGTTTCTCGCTGAAGAGGTGGATTCCCTGCGCGGCGGCCACAGCTTCCACATCCGTGCGCGCAAAGGCCGGCACGATCGAATAGAGTGCATCGATCTGCTCTTGCGCGAGCATCTGCTGCGGGTCCTCATAGGTGCGGGCGATGGAGAACTTTTGCGCGGTGGCGGCGAGATTGTCCGGGTTGGGATCACTCGCGGCGACTAACTCGACGCCATCGAGCTTGCTCAGGTTGGGCAGGTGCGTTTGGTTGGCGAAACGGCCAGTGCCATAGATGCCGACGCGCACCGGGCGATCATTTGCGAGCATGAGTGCATCCTTTGTTTAGCAGCCTTTACCTAGCGGAGCGAAATGGGCAAGAAAAGAAAAAAGGAACCCATGCGCCAGACCGTTTTGCGACGGGCCACAGGGCAATCAGATGCGTCTTTCTACCCTCGCCGCTGAATGGACAAACGTAGAATATTTTAGCTTCGTGGGACCGATTGCGACTATTCACACGATTAAGTACCTTCGCGTCGGATAACGGCCATTACCCAAACCAACCGTTCGTGGTCAATCGCCGCCATCGCCAGCTCTGAAGAGAAATTCGCTCCTCGCAATCTTCATTGCCTGCTTGAGAGCATATCCAAGAACGGGCCGCCAGATAAGCCTATTTCCGTAGGCGCATGAGTGTTAGGGTAAACAACCATGGCGGGCGAGTTCGTAGATGCAAGGACGTTCATCGGCAAAAGTTAGAGGAACGCATAATCCAGATTAGGAAAGAGACCAATGCCATTTAAGATCGCCGCCGATCCGCAGACCGATTATCGGGAATTGGTAAGAACCGCCTATAACCGGTGTGCGATGAATTACGCGAGGCAAAGATGTACCACACCTAGAGCGGAGCTGAACTTGATAACTGAGCATCTGGCCCCTAATTCAAAGGTTCTCGACGTTGGATGTGGTGCTGGTATCCCAGTCGCCCGACATCTCGCAGGGATGTTTAGCCTCACCGGGATCGACATCTCCTCAAACATGATAGCTCTAGCGAAGAAAAACGTCCCCACAGCCAAATTCCTCATCGCCGACGTAATGGAGACCGACTTCCCCGCCTGTAGCTTCGATGCAATTGTCAGCTTTTACGCCATCTTCCACATTCCAAGACAGGAGCATCTGAACCTCTTTCGTCGATTTGCACAGTGGCTTCGGCCCGGTGGCCTCCTTCTGTTTACAATTGCCAAGAAAGACGACGGCCCTGGATATACTGAAGATGACTTCTTCGGCGAGACCATGTACTGGAGCAACTTTGGCCCCTCGACCTACAAGAAGTTTCTCACTGAGACCGGGTTTCAGCTTGAACAGGAAGGTATCTTAGGAGGAGGGTTCGGAAGTGTTGACGCGCCTGAGGAGGTTCACCCATTTTTCTTCGCCGTCAAAAGAGGGGGCTCGTAGGCGGGCCTCGTTCATCTGGAAAGGTAGATTACCAATGCCGCTAATAGGTCGGTGTCTTTGCGGGGCGGTCAGCTATACAAGCGACGCGGAGCCCCAATACGTGACCTATTGCCACTGTGACGACTGCCGTAGAGTTACGGGCAGCGCTTTCAACGTTGGAGTTGGCGTACCAGCGTCCACATTTCAACTGAGCGGTAAAACCAAGGGATACGAATCTACGAACGACGAAGGTCATACAAAGATTCGCGAATTCTGCCCAGAATGTGGTTCGCAATTGTTCACACGTTACCCCGACACGGTGTTTATCAAGGCGGGCACCCTAGACCATTCCGAAGCTCTGCGACCCACCCGAGAGATCTGGACCGAAATGGCAGTCCCGTGGTCTAAAATCCCTGACGGCCTGCACAAATTCCCCCGAGGGGGAAGTTCGCACCCCGACACCCGTTAGAGGATGCAGCTAAGGATTTCAGTCGTCAGCAACAGCCTCAGCACCGACAGTCATATAGCCATCCTACAGGACTGGTGCCCCTGCCCTTACGCGGCGCAACGCCCCCGGGATCGAGGGCACCTACCCTCGAAATACGCCGCACACCCAAGCCACTCAACCGATCCGCAATGCCGACCGAAGGGCGTGTTAGAAACGCTTCTCATCCCGCCATAGCAAGCCTACACGACGGGCTCCGCAAATCATTTAGAATTGCTATAATTACGCCCGAATTGTTGCGGATTGCGACGATGTGTCAAAAGACGCATGGCCATCTTGCGTCCTCCGCAGAAAATAGCGTTATTGAAAAATCAGTGAGTGCGCTCTAAGCATCAGAATCGTTCCGGCTCTGATGCTTTTCTATGATGCCTACCTGTCATTTTCAACTGCTTAGATATTCAAGTAAGAACGGTATGCTCACCTCGTCAGAGCGGAATGGGCTGTGAACGGCTTTTCCGTATAGATCAAACTGGTAAATCGGATTCTGTTAAGCGTATGCCAGATTGCGACTACAGTCTTACGTGGTATCACGGCTCTCAGCAAGAGCTGACGAAACTGCGAATCGGAAGTTCGATCACACAGAACAGAAATGTAGCTAAAGCGTTCTCTCATAGACCTTCACTTGTTTCTATGTCTGACGAAGGGGCGGCTCTATCTCACAAGCTCAAGATTAGACACAATGGCGTCACGTCTGGTTATCTCTATGTGGTTTCCGATGACATCGGTCCCGACGATGTGTATCCCCATCCCCACCCGGCAAATACCGATCGCTGGGAGTGGCTGACTAACCGGGAACTGAAGCTAAAACTCATCGAACAGACTATCGTAACGGACGAAGAACGTCTGACAGCCGAAGAAATCGCAGAGATAAAGTGGAAACAAAAAGAAAAGGGCGAACAATCATTCGCGGAGTGATCTATTATGCTGATAATCGACACGCATTGCCACGCCGGGAACAACTGGTTCGAGCCTATCGAGACGCTCGAATTCGCGATGGATCGCAACGGCGTTGACAAGGCCGTCCTCATCCAACACGGCGGCACCTACGACAACACCTACCTCCTCCAAGAAGCCACCAAGCGACCAAGCCGGTTCAAAGTTGCAGTTCTCGTCGATCCCGAGTCGCGCGATCCACTCGGCGATCTTACACAGCTCGCAGAGCAAGGGGCCGCCGGCATTCGCATTGCCCCGGGTGGCCAGTTCGCCAACGCTGGGCCTTACGACATGTGGCGCAGAGCCGGCGAGCTCGGCCTCGTAGTCACAAGCATCGGCAGTGCATCCCAGTTCGCGGCTGGCGACTTCTCGCACGTACTCGATGCGTGCCCCGACACGCACGTCATCCTCGAACATCTCGCAGGAGTGGGTATTGCCGAGCCGCCCTATGCCGATTACGTTGAAGCGCTGCGACTCGGCGAGCGCGGCAACACCAGCATCAAAGTCCCCGGTTTGGGCGAAATCTGCGCCCGCCCGCCGCGCCTGCTGCCCGCGCTCAAATTCGACCACGTACCACCACTGTTCGAGATGGCCAAGGACGCCTTTGGCGTCCAACGCCTGATGTGGGGCAGCGACTTCCCGCCCAGCGCTGGCAGAGAGGGCTACGCCAATGCGCTACGCGGTGTCCTCAAACACCCGGCCTTTGCCGATGGCGATGCTATCGAGTGGGTCATGGGAAAGACTGCGGCGCGCGTGTGGGGATTTTAAGGATTGGGGTACTTCGAGAAAATCTAACTTTCCGTTGGGCACTAGCAGAGCGAAATGGCCAAAGAAAAAAAGAAAACCTCGCGCCAAGCGTATGGCATCACAGTACTCAAAGCCGCTCACCCTCAAGTGCGTGCCCAAAAAAAGAAGCACGAACCCTGCATCCACGGCAACAAATTCTGGAATTCGAGTTGGTGCGTGATGGACTTCCTCTCGCACCAAGGTCTGCCGCCAAAGAAGCGGGTTTTGGATATCGGCTGCGGTTGGGGCCTCGCCGGGATATACTGCGCCAAAAACCACGCGGCCAATGTCACGGGAATGGACGCGGACGCGGCGGTTTTTCCCTACTTGCAGCTACACGCCGAGATCAACGGAGTCGAGATAGAAACTTGGCGCTGCAAATTTGAAAAGGTCAAAAAGAAACACCTGCGACAAACCAACCTGATCATCGGGGCCGATATTTGCTTCTGGGACGAAATGGTCTCGCCGCTCTACAAGCTGATCAAAAAGGCCGTCGCGGTCGAGGTCGGGCAGATCATCATCGCCGATCCGGGCCGACCGCCTTTTCACGAGCTGAGCGAGAAGGTCATTGGGAAGCTCGGCGGCGAACTCAAAGAGTGGGAAATCAACGGCGAGGTCAAAGCCGACGCCTACCTGCTTATCACGGGCACGTTGCCCTAAAACCAGTTCTCCTTATCCACCACATTCACCAGGGCCGCGCCGCGGGCAAAGCGCTGGCAATTATCCACCATCAGGTCGCGCCGGCGCTCTTTCAGATGAGGGCCAGCCCCAGCCACGTGCGGGGTCATTAGGAAATTCGGGGCCGTCCATAGCGGATGCTCCGGCGGCAGCGGCTCCTGCTCAAACACATCTAAGGCCGCACCGGCGATCTGGCCCTCGCGCAGGGCTTGGTCGAGGTCGGCCAACTTGACGTTCGCGCCGCGACCAATGTTGATGAAGTACCCGCTGGTTTTCATCTGCTCGAACCGGGCACTGGTGAAAAAGCCCTCGGTCTGCGGCGTCTGCGGCACGGTGAGAATGACGAAATCCGCTCTCGGCAGATGCTGGTCGAGCTCGTCCGGGCGATATAATTCATCAACGCCCTGAGGCGGCGAATCAACGCGAGGATCAATGCCAACAGTCGTCATGCCCCAACCCTTGCACTGGCGCGCAGTCTCTGCGCCAATCCCGCCGACGCCGACGATCAGCACCGTGGCTTCGGGCAGATAGGTCGAGGGGCTCGATTCCCCGCCGCTGCGCCATTGGCCGGCGAACTGGGCGCGAAAGTAGCGGTGCATGCCGCGCGAGAGCGCGAGCACAAAGGCCATGATATGGGCCGAGATGTGGTCGTTGAAGATGCCGCGAAAATTGGTCACAACCACGTCGCTGGCGATGAGTTCCGGGAAGTAATACCCCTTGGGCGGGCCGGCGGCTGGCGCGGCCAACCACTTGAGCTGGACGGCTGCGGCCAACAGCTCTGGATCCAAGGTGCCGAAACAGGCTTGCGCCGTGGGAAGGGCAGCCAGGGAGTCGGCGCGGGTTTCGCATTGGACGATCTCCATCGTGGGGACAGCCTCGGACATGGCAGCGGCCAACTCGCTGGCGGGTGACAGAAAGACGAACTTGAAAGACATGGCATTCCTTTCGCTGGCGCATGGTTGGGTGTCGGCGGAATATATCGCAAGGCACCCGAAGCGACAATCGAGCCGCAAATTCACTTTTGTTGGCATCGTGCGTATATTTCTCGCTAGACTTAGTAGCTCCTCAGCCAACGGCTTTGGCCATGCCCATCTGTTCCCAAATAACACCCGCTGAGCTAGACACCTACCGAGAAACGGCCCGCCAACGCCACCTCGCCGAAAAGGTGCATTTGCGAGAACGCCGTCAGCGTGCTCGGGAGCTGGCGCGACAGGCCACCCGTCTCCTAAAGGAACGCTTTAACGCCAAGCGGGTAGTGCTTTTCGGCTCGCTGGCGCACGAGGACCGATTCAACCCTTGGTCCGATGTGGACATCGCCGCTTGGGGCCTTCGGCCCGAGGACACTTGGCGGGCACTCGGCGCGGTCATGGACCTCGACCTATATATCGAAGTGAACTTGGTCGATATGGGCTGTTGCCGTCCCGCTCTAAGAGCGGTTATCGAGCGCGAGGGAGTCGAACTGTGATCGCCCGCCACATAGTCAGCGCCGAGCGCATCCGCCGCGAATTAGAGGATCTCGAGCGGGTCGCGACGCGGGTCCGCAGAGCAGTGGAGGCCACCTCAGGAGACCCGGTAGATA
Organism: Candidatus Latescibacterota bacterium; assembly: GCA_965200315.1. Classification (GTDB taxonomy): domain Bacteria; phylum Latescibacterota; class UBA2968; order UBA8231; family UBA8231. The sequence continues at coordinate 3,520,614 of OZ241362.1, read as the reverse complement.
GCGACCTCTATTGGGACGCGATCGCGCTCAATTTGCACGATTTCTACACGGGGCTAGAGCGCATTCTGCGCCATATAGCCGCCCAAGTAGATGGACACCTACCCGAAGGCAGCGACTGGCATCAAGAGCTGCTGCGGCAAATGGCCACCCAGTTACCGCGAATCCGGCCCCCCGTGTTTTCTGAGGGGACGATAAAGCGCTTGGACGCATATCTGCGCTTCCGCCACGTGGTCCGCAACGTTTACGCCTTTGAGTTCGATCCGCAGCGGATAAGGCCGCTGGTCGAAGCGCTGGCAGGCGACTTGGCCCGGGTCAAGGGCGAGCTGGCGATCTTCATCAACTTCCTCGAAGAATTGGCCGACGCCGACTGAAAAAGGTCGCGGCGAGTCAAAGAGGATTCCATCCGGTGAAAAACCCAATACGTGCAGCAGAGGCCCTGCTCTACAAAAAGGGCGCCTTGCCCGCAGAATTCGTCCGTGCCGACGAAAACGGCCGGCGCGTGGGCGGCGACGTGCGCATCGGCGACCTGACTGGAGACGGGCAGGTCGATTTCCTCGTGTACAATGCCCTCGGGGGCATCAAGCCCTGCTTTCTAGGGGCCTTTTCGCTCGCCGGCGAGCCGCTGTGGGCGGTGGGGGATCGGGATTTCACCGCTCTCGACGCGGATGGGCCGGGCCGCCTCACGACCATTTCTCCCGACCGCCCGGGGCCGGTGGCCATCTGCGACATAGACCAAGACGGGCGGCAAGAGGTCCTCTGCTTGCTCGTCGATCCCGAGGTAAAACTCACCAGCAAATGGAACCTCGTAGACATGCACATCGCCATCCTCGACGGGCGCACGGGCGCGGTCAAACACTGCGCCGCGCCCGCGGAACTGGCGCGCTGCAATGCCTACGCAGATGGGGCAATGCACATCCCCAACTACGTGCATCAGCGGCTGCTGATCGCCAACTTCGCCGGGCACGACCAGCCACGCGATTTTGTCGTCAAGCTCGGCAGCGATGTCCTCGCGTTCAACGACCGGCTCGAAGTGCTGTGGCACTATCGCAGCAAGTGGCATCGCTATCCAGCACACGCGGCGTACATTCCGGCCGTCGGCGACTTGGACGGCGATGGGTGCGACGAGGTCAACGGCGGGCACTTCGGCCTCGACCACGACGGAAGCGTCTTGTGGGAAACCTTTCTGGGCGACCATGCAGACAGCGTGTTGGTAGATCGGTGGGGAACGGAACCAGCCGCCATAGTCTCGGGCGGCGGCCAAGTGCTCGACGGCCGCGGCCGCCGCCTGCTGCACTTGGGGGCGGATGTAGTGCCGCACGGGCAAGAGGTGCGCTGTGGCAACTTGCGGCCCGAGCTACCGGGGCGCGAATTAGCTATCCGCTACAATGGGCACCATGCAGACGTGATGATCGTCGCGCAAGACGGCGCGGTGCTCAGTCGCTTCCAAGTAGATGAGTCGCCCAACAACACAGGCATGGAAATCGTGCGCTGGAATGGCCACGGACAGGCGGACTTGCTCTACAGCCCAGCGGCCCTCTTCGACGGCCACGGCCACAAGGTCGCAACCTTCCCGGAACTGCCAGCGCCGACCGGCGGCAAGATGGGGTGGTACCACTGCTTCCCGGCCGATGTTTGCGGCGACGGGCGCGAGGAAGTAGTGCTCTACGATCCTTATGGCGATGCCGTGTATGTCTATACGCCCGCGCCGCTCGAAGAAGGGCGGTTTGGCGGCTATCGACATACGCCGCGCCAGTACAACGCACGGCTGCTCGATTGACGAGCTGATTCAACATGAAAATCCCATAAATCCTGTTCCCCTACCCCATCCCATAAATCCATGTCCAAATTCCTAATTGTCTCCATCGACTGCTGGCGCCGCGATGCGCTGAGCCGGACGAACCCGAGGATGAACACGCCCAAATTCGATCTGCTGACTCGGGATTACGCCTTTGCCGAGCGCTACTTTGTCACCGCGCCGGCGACCCGCCCTTCGCACGCCTCACTGTTCACTGGGCTGTATCCTTTTGAGCACGGGCTTTTGGGGCAGACCTACCTGAAGATGTTCGCCGGCGTGGCCAACCTGTTCGACGTTTTTGCCGCGGCCGGGTACAGCGTCCGGGGGTTTTCCGAGCGGCCGGACGTATTCCGTTTCCTCGACTTCGCGCCTTTTATCGGGCCCGTTGATCCAGCGGCCACCGAGCAGCACTTAGGATCGCTCGAACGCCTGTGCGCCGAGCTGATCGAGCCGAGCGGACCGCAGTTTAAGTTCCTCCACTTTTGGTACACGCATGGCGGCTACGGCTTGGGCGACATACCCCATCGGCCCGATTTGGGGCACTTGGTGGCGGGCGGGCAGGTGGACGAAGCACTGCGTTACTACGAAGCGGCCGTGACCCACGTGCTGGAGTTTTCCCTCGTCGAGCTGCTCAAGCGAATCGACCTCAACGAGTGGGCGGTCTTTATCTGCGGCGATCACGGCGAGGGGTTTTGTGGGGAGGTTATGGCGCATGGCGACCGATTGCATCCCAACGTGGTCCACGTGCCCATGCTGGCGCACGTACCGGGCGGATTTTCCTTTCCGCACGACGGGGTGTTTTCTGCCATAGACCTCTTTCCGACAATCGCGGCCTTGGCTGGCCTACCCGTTGACTACCAAGGGTTCGGACGAAACTGGCTGGAGCCGAGCGCAACGTTGGCCAATCGTTGGGTATTATCCGAGCTAGACAGCCTGTACGGCATCGGTTTTCTCAGCCCCGACAATCTGCGCCTGCCCGCCGAGCGCGTCACGTCGCCTACGGCTATCGACGGCGAGGAAATAGCGCGCTATGCCGAAGGCATCCGCGAGTGGTGCTTGTGCGATGGGCGGCACTTCTACCGCGAGAATGAACAGACGGGCGCATACGTCCTGCGCGACCTGCGCCACGGCGACGATTTAGTTTGCGCTGACCCATCCCACTACCGCACGCAATATCGCGCCTTGCGAGATCGCTCCGCCTACCAACAGATGCAGGGTCAAGATGCGTCAGCCGGCGAGGCCGATATTCTCAAAGAACGCCTGCGCGCCCTCGGGTACCTAGATTGATCGCCGCGGCCAACCTATTCGTCTTGTTGCTCGTCTTGGCCGGGTGCGGCGAGGACGCGGGCGTGGATAGCACCTCAAACGGCGACTGTGCAGGTAACATTCTGCCGGGCGACCGCATCGTGCGCTCGCGCGAAGACGCGGATGCGCTGGAAAAGGAAGGGAAGTGCCAATACACCATTGCTGGCGACCTCGAAATTACGCGCCTAGACCTCGCCCTTTTTGAGGGCTTGAACCAACTCAGCGCCGTGGACGGCAACCTCACCATCCACGATAACAAAAACCTCAAAAGCTTTGACGGGCTGAACGACCTCGCCTCCGTGGGCGGAGACGTCACCATCCGCGACAACGACGACCTCGCCGATATCGAGGGATTGTCCTTCCTCAGCGCAATCGGCGGGCACTTCAGAGTCTCCCACAACGACAAGTTGACCTCCGTAGATGGCCTAACCAAACTCAAAGCGGTCGGCGGCAATGCACACATCGACAACAACAACCAATTGGCCAATATCGACGGCCTGTTCGGCCTCACCGCGGTCAGCGGCAGCTTCACCATCGCATTCAACCCGTCTCTTGAACTCATAGAGGACCTCTCGAATCTCAGCAGCGTAGGCGGCGATTTCGTCATCGAAGACAACTTGTCTCTCACTGCGCTAGAAGATGTATCGTCTCTAAAGGAGATTGGCGGCAGCTTGCGCATCGGGCGAAATGCCGCGTTGGACATGGTTGAAGACGTATCTAGCCTAACGGACGTCGGCCAAGATCTGAGCATTTACAGCAATCCGCAACTGACGAGCATCATCGGGTTGGCCAGTCTCAGCCGCGTCGGCGGCAATCTCAACATCTACAACAACGAAAAACTCACCACGTTGGCGGGATTGGAAAGCCTTGCACAGATCGCCCAAGACCTCAACATCTACAACAACGAAAAATTGACCAGCCTCACCGGGACTAGCCAATCTCGTCGGCATTGGCGGCAACGTACTCATCGTTGAAAACGGCAACTTACCTACGAGCGAAGCGACCGAATTGGCGGAGCGAGCCGCGGCGGGCGAGGTGTCCATCGCCAACAACGCGGATTAACCGCGAGGTTCGCCCCTAGCCATCCCCGTAATAACCTGCTCCACCTCGGCAACGGTCGTCTCCTTGGGGTCGATGTCGTCGGCGACGACGCGGCCTTGGCGCAGCACCACGATCCGGTCCACGACCTCAAAGACGTGGTGGATGTTGTGGGCGATGAAAATGCAGGAGTGGCCCGAGTCGCGGGCACTGCGGACGAAGCGCAAGACGCCCTGCGTCTCGGCCACGCCCAAATTGTTGGTCGGTTCGTCGAGAATGATTAGCTCGCTATCGAAGTACATGGCCCGCGCAATGGCTACGGATTGACGCTCGCCGCCTGACAGCGCACCGATGGGCGTCGTCGGGGGAATGTCCTTTTCAATACCCACCTGCTTGAGCAAGGTGCGGGCCACATTCGCCATGGCCTCTTGGTCCATGCGCCCTAAAAACGCCGGGCCTTTCAGGGGCTCGCGTCCCAAGAAAAAATTCCGCGCAATGGACAATTCCGCTACGAGGGCGGAGTCCTGATAGATGGTTTCAATGCCGTAGCCAATGGCGTCGGCTGTGTTCTTGATGTCGGCTTTTTCGCCGCGGATGAAGATGTCGCCGCTGCTGGCGGGGACGGCCCCGGAAAGAATTTTGATCAGGGTGGATTTACCTGCTCCATTGTCGCCGAGCAAGCCGACGATCTCGCGCTCGCCGACCGTCAGGTGGACGTTTTCGAGGGCGCGCACTTGGCCATAGGACTTGCTGATGTTTTTCATTTGGACTAGCGCCGCTGTCATCGGTATATAAGCTCTCAAAGAAGCCTTGGCGTTCAGCGTTTTTCGCGGGCGAGACGCCCTCGTTCCCAGCGGATGGAGACCCAACCAGGAATGTTAGAACGCTTCAAAGGTACTGTAAGTCATCCAAATCTTTATGCCTGCCACTCGCTTGCTTGTTCTGCTTCAAATGTTTCAGATTGATAATGTGAACTTCGACATTATCAATCACATCAACAATTCGTTCTGAATAACAAGCGTCAAAACCAACACCTGATATTGTCGTCAAAAGAGCAGATACTCAACTCGATGTGAGTTGAGCAACTTCAAGAACTCTTTGAAGTCGGGTGGTAGTTGGATCATAGCCATAGTTAATTTGCCGCATCAATTCAATGGATTCCAGGCGTTCATGCGGCGTTTTCGAGTGCCAGTATTCCCTTTCGTCTGATGCTTCAGAAAGGGATACAATTGAAAGGACGCTCTTATCTATTTTGAAGGAGTCTATTGACTTCATACGTTTCTCCTGTGCCTTCCAACAATCCAAGATCAGATGAGCACGGCGGGAATTTGCCAAGAGACAATCCGACATCCCGAAACCTGCCATTTGTTAATTAGTACTCTAACGAGAAAAACTCCCATCGTCAACGAAAATGGCTTATTCGGAGGGTCATTAAACGAGTACCCAAAACCCCTATGCGACCCGAGCAGCAGTGCCCGATCTTTTGCTTATCTCTAATCCAGAAAAATGAATAAATCGAATCATACCAGTGCCGTAGTCATCGCCTAGTACCTTTCCTGTCGCCGACGATCAACCCACGAATGCAGAGCCATCATAGCCAAGATGATCGCGCCGATGAAAATGTTGTACGCCAATCCAGGTACGCCGATGAGCACAATGCCGTTGCGCATCAGACGCAAGATGAACACGCCGAGCACCGTGCCGATGATCGTGCCGCGCCCGCCCGTCAGGGCCGTCCCGCCAATCACCACCATGGCGATGACCTCCAGCTCGTAGCCCGTGCCGCTGTTGGGGTTAGCCGCGGCCGTGCGAATGGAACTGATGATGCCAGCGAAACCCGCCATGACGGCCGAGAGGACAAACAGCTTGACCTTGGTGCGCTCTACGGCCACCCCGCGGGCGCGCGCGGCTTCGGCATTGCCGCCCGCAGCTTGGAGCCAGTTCCCCATCTTGGTCTGCGTCAGCAAATAGCCGAGCAACAGCGCAGCCGCCACAAACCAAAACAGCGACATGTACACGCGCAGGCCGGCCATGTTGAAATCCCCGACCAGCACCTTGGCGAGCAAGAGATCGGCAGCGTCCCAAGTCCGCTGCGGAAACCCGCTCGTCACCACCAGCGCGCTGCCTCGCACAACCAACAACATGCCGAGCGTCACTAAGAACGAGGGAATCCGCAGGCGCGTGACGAACAGGCCGCTGCACAGGCCGAGAGCCGCGGCCGCACCCAAGGCGAGGATAAAGCCGACCTCAATGGACGCAGTCCCCGTGTTGTACAGGGTCCACATGAGCACCGGGCAGAACCCGAACAGCGAGCCGACCGAAAGGTCGAATTCGCCGGCCGTCATCAGCAAGGTCATGGCCAGCGCGATCAGCCCCAGCTCCACCGTGAAGGCCAGCATGTTGCCGATGTTGCGCGGCGATAGAAACGCCGGATTGAGCTGCCAAAAGACGAAGATCATGGCAACCAGCAGGACCAACGGCCCGCATTCGGGGCGCGACAGAATGCGCTGTACGGCCGCGTTCATCTATTTGCCCGACAGGATGTCGTCGTATAGCTGGGCCTTATCGGCCTCGTAGAGCATGCCGGTGATCACGTCAAAGCCCGGGGGGATGCCGCTCGCTGCCATGGCCGCCAACGACAGGGCCACGTAGCTAGTCGCATGCGGGTCTTGCCACTGGGCGGCATTCACGTATCCGGCTAGCACCTCTTGGGTCGTGTCGAGGGAATTGCCCCAGCCGACGACCGGAATCTCCCCGGGCGCGATACCGCACTGGTCGAACACGCGCTTGATGCTGCCGGTCACCAAGTCGCCGAGGCCGATGATCGCGTCGATTTTGTCGTAGTTGGCGGTCATGTAATCGACCATGCGAGCGATGACTTCGGCTTGGTCGAGGGTAGCGTCGGTGACTTCCCACGTGATGCCCAACGGCTCAAAGACGCTGGCGACGCCTTGTTCCTCTTGGACTCCATAGGTCGCGCCAAGAACTTCCACCGGCAACCACACGAAGTCGCCGGATTCGACCAAGCCCTTGTCAACCAAGTACTGCGCCCACTGCCGACCGACCGCTACTAGGTCGCCCCCAACATAAGCGTCAAAACTGGCGGTGGGGTCGGGCGTGTTCATGTTGATGATGGGTATGTTGGCTTCGTTGGCTTCGTTGGCCACTCGCACCAAACTGCCCGGGTCGGGGCTGCTGGTGACAATGCCGTCGGCCCCAGCGGCAATAGCAGCGCGCACAGCCTCCTGATGGGAAGCCACGTCGCCGTTGTGGAAGGACGTGTTGACCTCGTGTCCGGTATCTTGTTGCCACTGACGTGCGCCAGCCAGAAAGTAGGTCCACACCGGGTCGGCGGGCGAGCCGTGCGAAATCCAATAAAAGGTTTTGGCCTCGGCTAACGGCGCATTCAGTGCCAGCAGTGCGCTGGCAAGCGCAACCATCCTCGTCTTAAACATTGGCGTTCCTTTCTATCGGTTAAAACGTTTGCTCGGCAACGGCGCGCCGAGGCGGATCAGATTCAATATAGGTTTGGATTTCTCTCCTTCCAAAATAGCATACAAGACCACCTGCTTCCCCTCCTTTTGTCGGGGAAAAACCGCTAAAACTCGACAAAAAACCCCTCTATCCCCTATCGTTTCCATAGCCTGCCCTTAACAATATGGATGTCCTTCTGTGGGCACCCCATATCGTTCACTCTGCAAAGGCGATCGGATGAAACGCGCAAGGCTGTTGCTCATCCTCGCAGTCGCCTTTACCGGCACTGCCTTCGGCCACAATGGCCTAACCAATTTCCTGCCCACCGTTCCCGACCCGCTCGCCATCAACATCGACGGCATGGAAGACGATTGGGAGATGCAGGCCAAGCTGCCGACGCCCTGTGCCTGCTGACCACGGACATCGAAAACTACCCAGACTCCTTTGCCGACACAGGAACCGCCATAGAATACACCACTTGGGGCCGCATCAAAAACCACATCGGCCACTAGCGCTCTGCATACCGGCAAGGCAGCAAAAAAGGGGACGAGGTTCAACACACCTCATCCCCTTTTTATTTTTTCTAATCTTTTCGTCGCCCGCGAACTCAACGGCTAAGCCCAAGAGCCTCCGCCTGCGCCAACAGCGTCTCGCGCTCATCGGGGCGCACAGATCGCAACGGACGCCGGGGGTCGCCGCACTCCATCCCGATGCGCTGACTGACCACGGCCAAGACGCTGCCGAAATAGCCGAATTGCGTCACCGTGCGGTGAAAAGCATTAGCCCGTTCCTGAGCTTGTTTTGCGGCGGCCAAATCGCCCGCTTGGTAGGCATTCCAAATGGCCATCCACAGTTCTGGGGCCGCGCACAAAGGACCATCAACCGACCCGACAGCCCCGACGGTCATGGCCGGCAACATTAGCTTGCCGCTGCCGATAAAGGCGGCTAGCCCCATGCCGACGAATTCGAGCAGATTGGCGAATATCGGCGACGAGTGTTTCAAACCGACAGTTTGGGTTACTTCCTCGACTAGACGCTGCATTAGGGCCGGGCCGACATCGAGACCGGTGCAGCCAGGCAAATTGTAGATGAACAACGGCCGGTCGGCCGCAGCCCCCACGGCCCGATAGTATGCTACCACGCCATCATCGTCGCCTTGGTAGAAAAAGGGCGGCACCGCACAGACGGCTTCCACGCCGGTTTGGGCTGCGTGGGCCGCCAGTTTTTCGGCCCGTGCCGTAGTGTTGGCCCCCACGTGCATGATGACTTGGGTGCGTCCCGCGTTCTGGTCGGCGGCGATTTCGGCGATGCGCTGGTTTTCCTCGTCGTCGAGCAGGACGCTCTCGCCAGTGCCGCCGGCGACCCAAAATCCGTGTACGCCGGCTTGTATATTGAACTCCATTGTGGCGCGGAAGGCCGCTTCGTTTAAGGTGCCATCCTCGTTTTTTGGACTGATAATCGCCGGCACCACGCCGTGGAACTGTCCCATATTTTTCTCCTTAGTACCACATTTTGTTATAATACCTCAGCACCCTTTGGCGCCGAGGCGAACCACGCTCAATATAGGCGTCGACTTCTCGACTTCCAACACTCAGACTAGGAGATTTCTATGAAAACCTATCGCGTGGCCATACTGGGTTGCCGGGGCCGCGGCACGGCCGCAGCACGCGCGTACCACGCCCACCCCCGCACGGAAATCGTCGCTCTCTGCGACCTCGTGCAAGACCGGCTCAACACCCTAGGCGACGAACTCGGGGTCGCAGCCCGCTACACCGATCTAGACGCGATGATCGGCCAGCACCAACCCGACATCATCGCCATTCCCACTGGCACGGAATTCCACCACCCGCTGGCACTACGCACACTCGAATACGGCGTCCACATCGACATTGAAAAACCCCTGTGCGTCGATTGCCAGCAGGCCGACGAAGTGCTAGCCAAGGGCCAGAAAAAAAACGCACGCATCGCCGTGCATCATCAAGGGCGCGTCGGCGTCTATATGAAAGCCGTGGCCAAAGCCCTTGCCGAAGGGCGCATCGGCCAGTTGCGCCACATCCACGGCCACGGCAAGAACTACTACGGCGGCTACAATCTGATGAACATTGGTACACACATGATCAACAACATGCTCAAGGTCGCCGGCCCGTGCCACAGCGTCGTGGCCACGGCCACCACCGCTGGTCGCCCCATCACCCCGACGGATGTGGTGCCCTCGCCGCAGGGCATGGGCACCATCGCTGGCGAGCACATCACGGCGACGCTCAGCTTTGCCGACGGCGTCACCGCAACCCTCCTGCAACACCGCTTTCCCACCTCGGTCAATCCGGTGATAGAATTCTGCGGCAGCGAAGGCCGCTTAGTGCTCTCCCAGCTCGTCTGGAAAAGGGACCTCGGCGCGTTCCTGCTGCCGCAGCCGCACTACGCCCTCAACAACGCAAGAGAACCGTGGGAAGTGCTTTCGCCTATCTACTGCGAGAGCTACGATCCGCAGAGTTCGGCCCACCCAGACGACTACGCCTATGTAGAGGAATACGTCGCGGCACTCGACGAAGGCCGCGAACACGAATGCAGCGGCCAAGCCGGCCATCACATCGTAGAAATTATGATGGGCATCTTCGAGTCCGCCGCGTACGGCAAACGAGTAGGTTTGCCCCAGCAGGACCGCACCCATCCCCTCTTGCGCTGGCGGCGCGAAAACGGCCTGCCCGCCCCTGATCCTATGCCGCGCCCCTACTCCGAGTGGCTGGCGGCCGAGGACGTGCGCTTGGGGCGGAGTGGGTGATTCAACAACTGATAGGAGGTCAGAATCGACGTGAACGACACTGAAAAATTTCTCTTCGACTTGCAGGGCTTCATCGTCGTCCGCGGGTTTCTCTCGCCGGGCGAAGTCAAAGCACTCAACGACGCTTTCGACGCCAACCGGGACCAGTGCCGCGAAGACCCAATCGGCGATCCCAGCGGCAACATGGCCGGGCTGAACAAGCGCAGCATTTTCACCGGCATGCTCACTTGGGAGCAGCCCCATTGCCAGCCCTTCCGCGACCTGCTTGCACACCGCAAACTCCTGCCTTACCTCGACACCCTACACGGACGCGGCTGGAAGCTCGACCACGAGCCGTTTATGATCACCGGTTCCAAGGGGATCGAGGGCCTGCGCATCCACGGCACCACCAACGTCCTCTTCAATGGCTCCCGCTTCTACGCGTACTCCAACGGCCAGATGCGCTGTGGCCTGCTCGTCGTCCAGTACACGCTGCACGACCAAAACCCCGGTGACGGCGGCCTCTGCGTCATTCCGGGCAGCCATAAGGCGAACTTTTCCTGCCCTCCAAAAATCACCACTTGGGAAGAGCACCAAGAGGTCGTTTACCAAGTGCCCCTGAAGGCCGGCGACATGGTCATCTTTAGCGAGAACACCTTGCACGGCACCCTGCCGTGGCAGGCGGACCACGACCGCCGCGCCCTGCTCTATCGGTACACGCCAAAGTACCTGCACTACGACGGCGGTACGTACGAGGTCGCGCAGCCAGCATGGGTGGCGGAATTGACCGAGGCGCAACAGGCGGTACTCGAGCCGCCTTACATCTACCACCATCCCCTCATCGAACCGGACGGTGAAACTGTGGTCCGGCCGCGCCGCGAGGATTAGCTCTGGTCAGCTTATTACGCAGGCTACATCCATCCCACGCAACGCAAAACTCGGGTAGTGGGCTAGTACGAAAAAACCGCGCTTTTGGCACGGGTTTTGCCAAGGGAAAAATGGCCCAACTTGCTAAGGAAAAGAGCACCTTCTAAATTCGCCCAACCCCACCCTCCCTATGGAGTCGCCGGGTGAAGTCTGTTCTAATTACTTATCCCAAAGAAAGGAGTTGCTTATGTCGAAACAAGGAACAATCCTAACGGCTGAAATCTATAAAGAGAAAAAAGGACTGTACGTATCTCATTGTCCTCAGATCGGAATAGCCAGCCAAGGCAAGGATGAGGAAGAGGCTTTTAACAATCTCAAAGAAGCCGTATCTCTCTACTTAGAAGAAGTTACAGAAAGCCATCAGAGAGAGTTGCACCTTGCCTAATCCTAAAATTCCCTCTGGCATCTCGTCGCAGAAAGCCCAAAATGCACTTCAACGCTTAGGATTTATTTTTAAGCGACAAAAGTGCGCGTAGGGCCGCCGCTAACCCCTCGTCGAGGCGGAGAGTTGAAAGGGCAACGGCGGCATATTTTTTGAACATCTCACCAGCTTCATCTAAATCAAACGCCATTCCGCTTTTGTAATATGCCTTACACGTCTGGCCAAAGCCATAAGTGACCGATGCCGCAACGCTGGCGGCTAAAGCCATAACAGCTCCTCCACCAATAGGTCCTCCAAGCCACCCCAACCCTTTCAAGCCTTGAATGCCCCAACGATAAACTTGTCGCCCAAGCCCTCCCGTTACTGTAGCGGCGACCAATTGCATCACATCCTTTTTAGTCACTTCGCATTCATATACATGCGCTATCTTTAGTGCAAGACCAACTTGCAGCGTAGTTAATGGGAGTATATCTGCACCCGGTACGGGAATTGCACCAAGGCCTGCAGCAGTGGTTGCTGCGCCCATTATCCATATATCTACTTGTTCGTCTTTATATTTTGAGATTTTTAGGTAGAGTAATTCCTTTCCCACAGACTCCAGCATTTCCACTATTTTTCGGTTTAAAACGTCAATGCCGCTATTGTCGCGAGCGGAGATAGACACAACCCGAGCACCCGTCCTGTTTTTTATATCTTCCGCCACTTCCTCCCGTTCATCAAAGGTGAGTGAATCAATCTTGTTCAGCACGGGAATGATTGGTTTCCCGAGTTTCTGTAATTCTTTATAAGCATCAACTGTGGACTTTGAAGCACCGACACTGGCGTTAAAAAAGAAAAGGATGATATCTGTATCCTTTTCGACAAATTCTTGTGCTCGGGCACTATTCTCCTCGTTGACATCATCTAGTCCAGGTGTATCGGTGATATAGACATTTCGGCTGAATTCATACAACCGAATCTCTTTAGTCCAACCTGCTACAGCCTTTACATCGGCCAGTTTGCGGCCAGTAAGAGCATTGATAGTGGTAGATTTTCCACTATTCACACTACCGTACATTGATATAATTAATTTTTGCCTCTTGATTTCCTCAAACTTCTCGTTTTCTCTTGTAAAAGATTCCTCGAACGCTTTTTCGTAACCTCCAAGATCAGGTTCAAATTGCAAATCATCCGAAGCCTTATTTTTAGCCATGGGATTACTCCTAGAGAAATGGTGAGTGCGGGCTTACCACATGATACAAAAGGATAAGAGGTTATAGATGAAACTGGGAATTGACCTTCTATTCATTTTTTTTGTACTTCTTATTAAGGAGACGTGAGGCAATTTTACTATAAAGAAAACCGATTAATACCACGATAAAGGACGTACCGATAAAGATGAAAAACCATCTCATGTCACCCCCCGTAAGAAGCGTTGTGTAAAACCCCGTTGGCCCTTTGGCGTCAAGCATTTTTTGACGAAGAGATACCCTCGTTTCCAGATGCTCTGACCCACTTGAGAGATATTATATGGGAGATAACTTTTGGTCAGAACTTCCATACTTCCCTCCACAAGAATAGGGTATAAGGAGCCACTGACCTCGCAGGGTGCCAGGCCATGTCTCCATCTCGCGTAGTGAAGTGAGAAGTCCTGCCTATTTGCCGGGCGCCAGGGAGCCACCCCTGTGCCGAAGAAAGGCTATTTTATTCAGCAAGTGACCCGACAGAGCGGGCACTACGCTTAATGGAGACAAAAAATAATAAAAGGGATATTTCTCCCTTGTCAATTAAAAATTTCTCCGTCTCAACAACTCCCAACATGGGTGAGACACAGCTAGACGAAAATTAAAAAAGCCCCGATAGTAGAAATACTACCGGGGCCTTCGCTTGCTGTCTTTGGTTTGCTTATGGAATTGTCCCTACCCCTGCCACGCCAAATTGATGCTCGTGTACCCATCCGTATAGCGGCGCAAGTGATCGGGTAGGTTGGCCAAAAACCGCTGGCCTTCCTCGGGGATTTCCCAGGGGATGTCGATGCGGTGACTGCGGGCGCGGAAGCCGATGCCGCAGGAGAGGCGTGTCTCTTCGGTGCGGTTGGGGAACGCGCCGTGATACGTGCGATGGGCGAAGACGATCATGTCGCCGCCATTGGTGAAAAGGGGGACGAGGCCGGGGATGTCGAAGCCGTTGTAGCTGCGTTCCTCCGTGCCTTCTGGGTAGAAGGAGCGCCGGTCGGCCGTCAGGCAAAATCCCTCCGGCCCCTCCCAATTTTCAACGTGAGAATCCTCAATGACGCACAGGCCGCCGTGCTCGGGCCGCGAACCGGTCAGGTAAAACCATTTACCCGACGGCCACAACCCGCGATTGAGCACATCGCCCGAGTGCTTGATCTCAGTCGAATAGCCGCACCAATCAGTATGCCACCCTACCGGAGCGGAACCGGTCAGGCGGATGATGGCAGCCGAGCGGTGAATCGTCAACTCGTCGGTGCCGATCAGGTGCCGGTGAATGTCCATGAAGGGCGCGTAGTCGAGCACCTCCCAAGCACCCGGGCCGGACTCGATCCAAGCGTGCCGCGTGCGGCTTTCGCCCGGCTGCAACGTGCGCTCTGGGTCCGTGCCGTCCCACACCGCCTGCTTGAGCCGGGCGACGATCTCCGGCGGCAGTACGTCTTTAATTATCGCGAAGCCATGCGCCTCCAAGCATTTGTCCATCGCGTCGAGCTCGTCGGTGGCAAACTCATAGCGATAGCCCAAGTCTGGCTTCTGAATGTGCGAATAGTCTTCCATGACTTTCCTCCTTACGAGTGCTTGGCCCTCTATTAAGGCGATTGGCAGAGCAGCGGGCAAATCCGCCCGGTTGCGTCGGCATCGGGGAGCGAAAAGCGAGATAAAAGAAGCGTGGATGGTCCTAGGGAGTGGGCTTTGACCGAGCCCGAGGACGCCGAGCTGACCCACGGCCTCCCTGTTAGAAGCGTTGCGCCTAGGCACCATCTGCCAGTGCCAGCTCGTAGCAGGCGGCCTCGCTGTCGGTGCGCACCAACAGATAGGGTGTGGCAAGGGCCGGGGCATTCCAAGTTTTGCCCGCGAAGGCCGTCATGCGCGCCAGTTCAACGTGGCGGTCCGGGCGGGCCTCGACCAGTACCACGTCGCCCGATTCGCTCATTATTAGCAGGATATCGTCTATCAGGATGAGCTGGCCGTGGCCGTAGCGCCCGCGCTTCCAGCGGCGCTTGCCGTCTTGCGGGTCGAGGCAGACGAGCACCCCATCGTCGAGACCATAGACAAAACCAGCGCGATAGACCATGTTGGCAAACTTGGCCTTGAGCCGGGGGCTTTTCCAGACGACATCGCTCGTCAAGCGGCCGTCGGGCGCGGCGTTTACTTGGTACAGCTTGGCGCCAATGCCATAGCCGGTGGAGACCAAAACCCGATCGCCGGGCAAAGGCAGGGGATTGGCGACGCATTCGACCTGATCCCAGGGCTGACGCCAGAGGGGAACGCCGCTCTGCGGATCGTGTGCAACGACGCTGTAGCTGTTGAAGATCAAGATCTGCTCGCGTCCAGCCAAAGTGACCAGACGCGGCGAGCTGAAGCCGGCCTTGTCTGCGCCCCCGCCCCAGACAAACGCGCCGGTTTGGCGGTGATAGGCCACTAGCGAGCGCTCATCCGGGCCTCCAGCACTGACCACAACCAAGCTGTCGAGAACCAACGGCGAACAGCTAATGCCCCACATATGGGCCTTCGCCTGGTTGCCGGTGAGAATATCCCGCGACCAAATCAGCGCCCCGCTGGCCAGATCTAAACAATTGAGGATCCCAGTAGCACCCAGCGTGAAAACCCGGTCTCCGGCGATGGTGGGCGTAGCGCGCGGACCAATGCCGGCTATGGCGGTCTCGTAGCGAGTCGAATCGGCGTGTTGCCAGAGCTTGCGGCCCGTGGCCAAGTCGTAGCAGACGACCTGCTCCTCGGGGCCGTGTTGCTCCTGCGTTACGGCCCGGCCGCCGACAATGGCAAAGGAAGACCACGCTGCGCCAACGGGGCGACGCCAGATTTCGCGCGGCGAGTGCTTGGTCCAGTCGCGCTCAAGGCGGACGCCGCGCAGGCGGTTGTTGCGCTCGGGGCCGAGAAATTGCGGCCAATCGCGGGCGTCGAGCGCGGTTGCGTCTCCTCCTTCGACCGCGGTGGCATCGCCCTCAGTACTCCAACGCCATTCGAGAATCGGGGCGAAGTCGCCGCTCATACCCTTGATGCGAAAAAGCCCAATGCCAAGCGCAATGGCAAAGACGATGCCGCCAAAATAGCGCAGGCGCCGGCCCCAAGCTAGCCGCGACGCAAAGAGCAACCAGAGCAAAGCGAAGAAAACGGCCAGCATGAAGACGGCCATCGTGCTCATCATCTGTCGCTGTCGATGAGGGGCTTCGGGCAACCAGACCCACAGGAGCGCTAGGACGACAACGCCGCCGAGCAGGTAGAGGGGCCATAAGCGAGGGTTGGCTGAGGACATAGGTATTATACGCCGCCGGTGACGGTCGCCAAGCGGACCCAATCGCCGCTGGCTACCGAGCGGGCAATGGCGGCCATGGCCCGCATCGTTTGGGTTCCATCCTCCACATCGGCCCCCATTTGGGGCGCACCGTGCAGGACGACGTCGGCAAAACCTTCGAGTTGGAGGCGGTAGAAATGCGCGTCGGCCCCTAGCGGCCGGCGATACTGGCCATCGCGCGTGGAGAAGCACTCGACATCGCTGGATTTCAAAAACCACGGCAGGTAGGTCTTGCCGACCACACTGCCGTGCTCTCCATAAATGTGAAAGCCCTCGTGGTAGTCCATGCGCACGGCGACCGTCAGGTCGAGATGCCCTTGGCCGCCGCTGGCGAACTCCACTTCGACAAACCAAGAATACGCCCCGAACATCTCCTTGCATCGGCCGCGCACGGCCGCGAGCGGGCCGCCCAAAAAGCGAGCTAGGTCGATGAGATGCGAGCCGTGCGTCAGCATGAAGTAGCACCGCTTGTCAGCCTTGGGATCGCCCGCTGGCTTGCGCGCCGCCGCGCTGTGCAGCGGCAGGGGCTGGAGGTTGTCGGTCATGGTGTAGCGATAGGTCGAATCGCAGTACCAAGCCTTCAGGGCCAACAGCGACCCCATCTCCTCGCGGATGAACTGCCGGGCAAAAGCAATGCCGGGATCAAAGCGCTTCATGTGCCCTACTTGGAGCGTACAGCCCGAGTCGGCGATGGCCCGGCGCAAGTCCTCGCACTCCTCCACGCTGGTGCCCAGCGGCTTTTCCACCAAGACGTGTTTGCCAGCCGCCAGCGCCTGCAAGCTGAGCGGAACGTGGAACGGATCGGCCGTGGCGATGATGACCGCTTCCACCTGCGGGTCCGCGAGCATGTCGGCAAAGTCGGCGTAGGTTTTCTCCGGCTGGTGAACGGCCGCCATGCGCTCGACTAAATCCGGCGCTTGGTCGCACAGCGCGTACAGGCGCGTATTGCGCCCCTTAATGCAC
Organism: Candidatus Latescibacterota bacterium; assembly: GCA_965200315.1. GTDB lineage: Bacteria > Latescibacterota > UBA2968 > UBA8231 > UBA8231. Next base: position 3,503,445 of record OZ241362.1, on the reverse strand, counting down.
GACTCAAAGTGGGCGAATTGGGCGATGGGGCCGCAGCCCAACACGCCGATGGACAGGACCTGACTATCTTTGTTCACGCGCTGGGCAAAATGGCGTACGCTTCGATCTCGACGACCAAGTGCGGCTTTAGCAGCGCGGCTATTACGACCAAGGTCGAGGCCGGCAAAATCGCGCCAAACACCTCGCGGTGAGCGCGGGTGACGCCAGCGGCATGGGCTTCATCGGTGATGTACACGACCGTCCGCACCACATCGCCGAGGCTAGCTCCGGTCTCCTCAAGCGCCTTGGCGATGATCCCCAACGCGCCCTTGGCCTGCTCGTAGGCATCGCCTTGGTCGTGCGGGGGCTGGGCGCAGGTGCCAGCGACGTGGACGTGACGATCCACGCGCACGGCGCGCGAATAACCGAATTCTGCGCCAAACGGGCTGCTAGTCGGTATGTTTCTGCGTTTCATGAGTCTCCTTTATTCATGGTTTCCTCGACCGCTGCCCACTCCTCCAACAGGGTCGCCAGCGTGCGCTCGATATCCGCGTGTTCGCATTCGAGGGCCTTGATCTGGTCGGGCGGGGTCTTTGCGTAATACGCTGGCTCGCAGCGCAAGGCGTCGATTTCCGCCAGCCGGGCTTCTGCTTTCTCTATGCGCGCCATGCGTTTTTCTTGCTGAGCCGCAGTGCGGCGTTGCTTGTTTTTTCCCTTGCGATTGGATCGCGGTTCGCGGGTCGGTGCCTCTTTTTTCCTTTTCGCCTGTCTGGCCTTGAGAATGACTTGATCCGCGTCGAGATGATCGTCGCCGCAGAAGTGGACGTACTCCTCGTACGTGCCGCGGAAGTCGAGAATCTCTTTAGGTTTGATCTCGACGATGCGCGTGGCTAGCTGGCTGATGAACCAGCGGTCGTGCGAGACGATGAGCAGCGTCCCCGGATAGTCCTTAAGGCCATCGACCAATGCCTCAATCGATTCGAGGTCGAGGTGGTTGGTCGGCTCGTCGAGGACCAGCACGTTGGATTGGGCAATGGCCAGCCGGCAGAAGACGAGCCGCGCCGCCTCGCCACCCGAAAGCGCACCCAAGCGCTTCTTGCCGTCGTCGCCGGAAAAGAGCATCCGCCCCATCTGCCCGCGCACGAAGCCGAGGCCCTGGTCCTGACAACACGCCCACACCCAATCCTCAGCCGTTTGGTTGGCAGGGCTGAGCTGTTCGCGGTGGTCTTGGGCAAAGTACCCGGGATGCGCCTCGTACCCCCACTCGGCTTCCCCGGCATCGGCGGCCAACTCGTCCATCGCTATTTTGAGCAGCGTTGACTTGCCGATGCCATTCGGCCCCATAATCGCCAAGCGGTCCCCCTTCTGCACGAGGAGATCGACTCCGTGCAGCACTTCGTTGTCGTCGAACGCCTTTTTGACGCCTTTGAGTGTTAGCACATCGCGCCCGCTAGCGCGCCGCTGCTCAAAGCGAAAAACCGGATAGCGGCGCGAACTGCGCGGCAGCTCGACCATTTCCTCTTCCCGCTTCTCGATCAGCCGCAGCTTGCTCTGGGCCTGACGGGCCTTAGTCGCCTTGGCGCGGAAGCGATCCACGAACTGCTGGTGATGGGCGATTTCGCGTTCGCGGCTGGCAATTTCCTTTTCTCGCCGCGTGCGCTCGGCCTGCTTAGCCTCTAGGAAGGCCGTGTAGTCGCCCCGATAGAGCTGGACCGTCTCGTAGTCAATGTCGAGGATACAGGTGCTAATGTTATCTAGGAAGCGATGGTCGTGCGAGATGATCACCACCGGCCCGGCAAAATCGCACAGGAAGGTTTCTAGCCAGCGGATCGAGAGGATGTCGAGGTGATTGGTCGGCTCGTCGAGCAGCAACACGTCCGGGGCACTGGCCAACACCTGCGCGAGCAAGACCCGCAGCTTGAAGCCGCCGGAAAGCGTTGAAAGCGGGTCGTCGTGAATGTGGGCCGGCAGCCCGAGGCCCTCCAAAATTGTGCCGGCGCGGGCTTGCGCTGTGTACCCATCGCAGTGGAGAAAGGTCTCTTCGAGCTGGGCGAACTTGTCGGTGTCGAATTCCTCAGCGGGTGCGGCGAGGAGCCGCTCTTTGGCGACCGTCGCCTCCCACAGCGCGGCGTTGCCCATCAGCGCGACATTGAGGATCGGCTCGTCCTCGTAGAGGAACTGATCCTGTTGTAAGATCCCTAAGCGCAGGCGCTGCGGCACTGAGATCGCGCCCTCGCTGGGTTCGAGGTCGCCGGAGAGCATATTGAGGAGCGTGGTCTTGCCCGAGCCGTTGGCTCCCACCAAGCCGTAGCACTCGCCGGCGTTGAGCTGGAGCGAGACATGGGAGAAGAGGGTCTGGTCGCCGTAGAACTTGCCGACATTGGATAGGGTAATCATAAGCAATAATTACGGAAAATCAGCGACAATGGGCTACTCTGCTGCGCGATAGTTTGCCATCTTCTCAGCGTAACTTACTCCAAAGGAGCCGCCATGAACGCAGGCGGCAAGTACCTCTTTGACCTGACGGGCTATTCGGTTCTCAAAGATGTGCTGACTGCCGAGGAGGTAGCCCAATTCAACGCTAGTATCGACCGCCACCGCGACCTTATGGGCGAGATCGCTCGCTCGCCGGCCGACGATTCGCAGGCGATGCAAGGCACCTTGCGGTGCAAGGATTTAGGCGGCATGTTGGCTTGGGAGCAGCCTCGGTGCGAGCCGTTTCGCAAGTTACAGTTATGCCGAGTATTTAGGAAATATGTAAGCCCGAAAACTCCAGTAGAAATGCTGAAGAAGAAATCTGCGGCTCAAAATATATGCGACCAGTTTGGCAAAGGCTTTCGTGCAATTAACGAAGTGCAGTCGGCATTCCAATCGCGTCCCATGCCCGATGAGGCATTATGCGCTATTCTTTGGGAATATAAGGTTCGCGGCGAGAAGGGGTATGACCTGACAGAACGTTTATTCGCAATAATCCGAGAGGGATATTCTGAACTTGATATTATTGGGCCAGAGTGTGCCGGAAAAGACGTGCCCCTTGGCGAAATTTTTGAAAACTATCCCAAACCGGACGTCCAGTCGATTTTGTATTGCTCAGCGACGGCAACCCAATCGCCATAGGTTTGGCCCGTTATGATTCTGATCGAGGTGGAACACAAGAAGACGATAGAACAGGTCAGTATCGAGATTGTGCAAGTGAAATCCTCGGGTATGCTGAATCAAAAGGCATAGACGTGAAAGTGATATTCTTAAACGATGGCCCAGGTTTACTTCTTGGTTCAATGTGAAGCGATTACGCCTATATTGAAGATTCATGGCTTGGGAGAGTGAAAGTCGTAACACTCAGAATGTTCTCTGAGCGTATCACTATGGACTGGTTACACTCCTAAAGGGTATTAGATATGGCAATCGGTATCCCCAAAAAAGACAATGCCCTTAGATGAAAAAATGATTTTTGAAATGAAACTCATCATGGATGAAGTATTTGGATCAGAAAACTACAGAAATATAATTGTTCGGAAGAAATGTAATCCTAAAAACTATACGCGAAAAACATACGGCAACATCGCAGATTTCGTACTCTTCTATACCAAAACAGATAATTATATCTGGAATAAACAAACTGTTCCGTTATCTGTAGACAGCAAAAAAGAATACCAGTACTTCGAAGAGGGCACTGGGCGGAAGTATATGAAAGTCCCTGTTCATGCTCCGGGAACGCGCAAGGGAAAAACTGGTAAGCCATGGAGGAATAAAATGCCTCCCCCAGGCAAACACTGGCAGTACACGCCTGAAATGCTGGATGAAATGGACGCGAGAGGAGAAATATGCTGGTCGAAGAACGGAAATCCAAGAAGAAAGGTTTATCTCGACAAACACCCGGGCGTTGGTGTTCAGGATATATGGTTGGAGTTCGGCGATGCACATAACCAGAATATAAAAATTACTGGCTACCCAACTGAAAAGAATCCAGGATTAGTTAGAAGAATTATTGCTGCTTCTTCTAATCCTGGTGATATGGTGCTTGACTGTTTTGCTGGTTCTGGGACAACCCTTGCTGTTGCAGACGAAATGCAACGCAACTGGATAGGTGTAGATAACAGCATTGAAGCGATAAAGACGATACTAAAGCACTTTGATGTTGGAGAGCCCCGTTCAGACCGCTTCTTAAAACAGCAAACTCACCCCCAGCCGCATATTGATAGGGTTTCCCGGGGTGAAGTGGATCTCGGAAACAGGTTCCTTTTCGTCCCGCAGGCGCGATTCGGTGTCGAATTGCGCTTCGTTCCACGTCGTGTTGAGCACGTTCTCTACGCCCAAATTAAACCGCCAAACCCCTCGCTGATAGGCACCGCTGAAATCGACTACAGTGTAGCCCGTAGCCGTGACACTGCCATCCTCGTTGGCGGGCCGATCGTCGATATGGCGGTAGCGCAAGCTGCCTTCCAAGCCATTGGGGTGGTGCCAAGTCAAGCCGCCAGTAGAGGTTCCGTTGGGAGCCAGCGGAATTTTATCGGCACCATCGGGTTCGTCCACCGCCTTACCTCGGGAAAAATTGAGGTCGGTATCAACCCACAGCCAAGAGCACAGTTGGAGACGGGCTTCTAGATCCAGCCCCGACCGCCGAGTTTTTCCGCTGGCTTCGGTGGTGCCGGCATCGCCGACAAATACGAATTCGCTCTCCAAGTCCATCCACCACAGAGCCGCCCCCAAAGTCAACCGGTCGAACAAGCGGGTCCGAAGGCCGGTTTCGGCCCCCACAGCCCGAGGTAAGGTCCCTTCTTCGAGGTGTCCCGGATCGATGTTCCACTCTGCTAACTCGGCGGCAACATCGGCCTCGCTGCGCCCATCGCGCTGTATGGCCCGACGAATCTGCGAGGCGCGGGCGTCGATGACGTTGTTGCGGGCGTCGTTGGAGTGAAACCCGGTGCCAAAATTGGCAAAAAGGTCTAGGGCGTGGATAGGGCTATACACTAGGGACGCTTTCGGGCTGAGTATGGAGGCTTGGGCAAAGCCCGAAGCGTGAGGCAAGTCGGTGGAGTGCCCTTCGAGATGGTCGTCGACATTGAAGGTGAAATAATCGCCGCGTAGGCCCAGCACCAGTTGCAGGCGCGGGGTGAGGACAATCTCCTCTTGGGCCCACAAAAACAGGTTGCGCTCCACAACATCGGCCTCGACCAGAGGGGCGAGGCGTTGGCGATCGGGGCTTTTCCACAAACCCACGGCTGCATTATCGGTGCGCAGGCCGCCCCCTATGGTGGTATGGGCTAGGGGCCCCCAGTCGTGGTGGAAGGTATAGTCGCTGTTGATCCCGGCGACCCGGCGGGCATCGGTCTGTTCGATGGTGTCGCCGCGCTCGGGATCATCGAGGAAGAAGGTGAAATTGGAGAACAGTTTGAACTGATAGTTGACCCAGTACGCCTGTAGGTTGAAGTCACTGTGGTCCGTCCCTTGGACGTGGAAGTTGACTTGGACATCTTGGCGGCCGGTGATGCCACCTTCCAAATCGTCAATAGCCCCCCAGCGGTTGATGAGGCCCTCGTCTATTGCCCGTTGGGGGACCTGCCCAGAGGCGTTCCAAGCCGAACTGAACCCGCTGGTGGTCAGGGTGAGGATGGCTTGATCGGAAAGACGAGTATGGTACTTGCCGAAGATGTTGAGTCGCTGTAGGCCCTGAGGCTGCTCGACCGGGCCGTCGGTGCGATAGTACTTGCCGGCGAAATAGGCACTTTGCTCGGGACCGGCCAGCGGAATCTGATAGAGCATGGTGTACTGGGCCGTATTGAAACCTCCTCCTTCGAGATGAATGGCATTGTTGTCGAGATGGTCGCGGGTGTGATAGGCGATGGCCCCGGCCGTAGCCAGATTGCCAAATTTGGCGAAGTACGGCCCTTTCTTGACGTCCAAACTCTCGACTACTTGGGGAATGAGGAAGTGCAGGTCGGCGTAGCCTTGCCCGTGGCCGTGGGAGACCATATTCACGGGCACCCCATCCACCGAAATGGCCACATCGGTGCCGTGGTCGGCGTCAAAGCCGCGTAGAAAGATCTGTTCGGCTTTACCGCCGCCAGCGTGCTGGGCAATGATGAGCCCTGGCATGAGTTGCAACATCTGATGGGCCGTGCGATTGGGCCGGATGTGCAGGTCGAATTGGCGCACGGCCCGCGAGGAAGCCGCCGAGAAGGCCCGTTCGCCATGAATCAGCATTTCGCCCATGTGCAAGGGGCTGGGGGTCAGGGCGACGACCAAGCGGGCCTTCTCTTTAGGGGCTACCCGCACGGTATCGGTGAAGGTAGAATAACCGATGAGACTGATTTCCACTTGATAGGCACCCGGAGGCACGATAGGCAATGTAAACTGACCGTTCATATTCGTAGAGGTCCCCAGCAAGGTCCCCACGAGGCGAATAGTGGCCCCGAACAGCGGCTCGCCAGTAGTCTCGTCGGTTACTGCGCCACTTAGGCTGGCCTCCGTCTGGGCTGCTAGCGGGCAGACGACCAACAAGGTCGCCAAGATCGACATATAGACCACCTTGTGCATAAATTATTGCTCCTTTGGGAATGGAAGTATTAGAGCCTTATATTTGCAACCGATGTTACGCATCTTTCAGCCCGCTTGGGCACTGCCCGGGCAGGATGGTATCCCTGTATCCCCGCCGGTCCTGCCTGCGCTCCGCAAGCAGGCATCTAGAACGCGCCGCAAAGCCGCCGGCCGGAGCCTGCCCATAGACAACAGGCCGAGGGGTTGAGCTGGATTCCTGCCCCGTGTCGGGGCACGGGGTGACGTTCTTGCGCGGGAATGACAACGGGGAGCGGCAGGAAGCGGCACAGGCTATATGAAAACTACGTAACATCAGTTCAAAAAATATATATCAGTTCAAGCGGCTTTGCATTGAGGACATGACCGCAGGCCAAGTTTTTAGGGCAAAAAACCGAAAGGAGCAGCAGATGCGCGTAGCAATCGGAGGCATTTCCCACGAGAGCAGTACCTTCACGAACGTAGCCACCACCTTGGACAGTTTCCGGGAGCGCAGCTATCTCCACGGTGCGGCAATCGTCGAGCGCTTTACCGGGGTCAATACGCCTATAGGCGGTTTCATCGAAGGGGCCGAGGCGCACGGCTTTGAAGCAGTGCCAACGATGTTAGCCGAGGCTTTCCCCAGCGCCCCGACACCTCGCCCCATTTTCGACCGGCTAGTGGACGAACTGCTCGACGGCATCGAAGCGGCGGGTGCTATCGACGGGGTTTTACTGGAATTGCACGGGGCCATGGTAGCCGAGGGCATTGACGACGCCGAAGGGCACATCTTGGCTGCGGTGCGCCGTTTAGTCGGCCCAGATATGCCCGTTGTCGGGCAACTGGACATCCACTCCAATGTCTCCCACGCCATGATCGAGACTGCCGATGTCCTGATTGGGCGGGAGACCTATCCAGAGGTCGATATGGCACCGAGAGGCCGCGAGTGCGCCGATGTGCTGGTGAGCATGGTGCGGGAAGGCGTGCGGCCGACCATGGCCTTGCACCAACTGCCCCTAGTCTGGGGCATGAACCAAGTGACGGCCCATCCACCCATGCGCCAAGCCATCGAATACCTGCAGCGGATTGAGGCGCGGCCCGGCGTGATCTGCGGCTCCATAGCCACCTGTTTCCCCCTAGCCGACATCCCCGATATGGGTGCATCGGTGTACGTAGCCACCGACAACGACCCCGCCCTAGCCCAATCCTGCGCCGACGAGTTGGCCGCTTGGCTCTGGGAGCGTCGGGCCGATTGGCAGGCGGCCATGCCCTCTACCACAGAAGCACTGCAAGCAGCCGACAAGACGGATCGCTACCCCGTGATCTTGGCCGATCGCAACGACAATACCGGCGGCGGTTCGCCCGGCGACAGCACCGGGCTATTGCGGACTTTTTTAGCAGCCGATCTACAAGACGCCTGCGTACTGTACATCGTCGACCCCGAAGCCGTGGCCGCTTGCCACCAAGCGGGCGTCGGTGCGGTGATCGATTTAGAGGTGGGCGGCAAGGCGTCTTCCTTACAAGGCGAGCCTTGCGCCATGCGGGCCGAAGTAGTGGCCTTGAGCGACGGAGCCTTCCGCTACGACGGACCGATGTACGCCGGCTTAGATGGCACCATGGGGCCCTCAGCCCACATCCGCCAAGGCGGCGTACACGTGCTGTTGGTGAACAAGCGCGAGCAACCGTTTTGCACGGCGTTTTCCCGCACTTTGGGCTTGGACCCAAAGCAGATGCGCTATGTCGGCGTCAAGTCCGCAGCCCATTTCCGCGCTGGTTTTGAGCCGTGGGCCGGCCAAATCCAAGTGATCTCCGAACCGTCGGTACACGCTCCGGCCGATGCCAAACTGGCCTTTAAGCGGCTGGGTCGCAAACTCTATCCCTTCGACGACATTTAGCGATTGGAAGCGATCGTGGATCTAGGCGCTTGGGCTGCGGTGCAGGTGAGGCTCGCTCAGCACCAACCCTACCTCGTCGGCGCTACGGACAAGACGCGAGCCGCGGTGTCCGTGGTCTTGGGGCCGACGCCGGAGGGCTTGCAGTTGCTCTTTATCGAACGCGCCCAGCACCCGGACGATCCTTGGTCCGGGCATATCGCCTTTCCCGGCGGGCGCATTGAGGCAGACGATCCGTCGCCGCGAGCGGCGGCCGAGCGCGAGACCTTGGAGGAGGTCGGGCTCGATCTGTCCAATGCCGAGTATTGGGGCCGAGTCGATGACTTGACCGGACACATGTTGCCAGTGGTGGTATCTGGCTTCGTCTATTGCCTGGAGACGCCAGCGGCCTTGGTCCTCAATCACGAGATCGAGTCGGTCTTTTGGGTGGGGGCCGACCCATTGCGCGATCCCGGTAAGCGGACTCAGTACCGACTGCAACGCCGCGGCGCAGAGCAGACATTTCCGGCGCTTGACCTGTTGGGGCCGGGCCGGCCGCTGTTGTGGGGGCTAACCTTTCGCATCGTGCGCCAGTTGGTCGCTTGGATGGAGCCAGACAACGTATGACGTCCACGCATAAATCTCGCCGCATCTGGTTTTGCCAGACAGAATACGTGGCCCGGCATCCCGAATCCCTGCAAAAGCTCAAGGACGCGGTCGGCCTGACGACGATTATGCCCGAAAGTCCGGTGTGCCATACCTCGGGCTTCAGCGCCTCCGCGGAGTTGGCCCAGCGGGGCCCCTTTGAAGACTGGCGTCAGCGTCTCGATGCCTGGCCACGCGGCGCAGAGGGTATCTATCCGCCGGTGGCCGGGATTATCAGCGGCTTTGACGATGCGCCCTTGCAGCGCGTCATCGAAGCGTGTAAAAGCACGGGGATTGAGGTGTGGGGACACATCGGCTTGTGGAGCTACGGCGGCGAGGTCTATCCCGAATTCGCCCTGCGCGATCTGGAGGGGCGGCTATTGGATCGGCGCTATCAGGAGTGGGGCATTGGCCTGTGTCCGAGCCACAAGGCGATCAACGAGTGGACGCGCGACTGCTTGGTGGAAGCGGTGCAGCGCCACGCTATCGACGGCTTTGACGTGGATCACGCCCGCTATCCAGCCCCGGCCAACGTGCACAGCCTGATGGCCTGCGGCTGTGCCAACTGCGAGGACGAAGCCGTGCGCTTGGGCTACGATTTTGCGGCTATGCGGCGCGGCGTGCTGGCCCTGCGCCAGAGCTTACAGCAATTGACTTTGGGCGACGTGCGGGCTTTGGCTGCGGGCCGTCCGGGCTTGATGGATTTTCTGGGGTTGTTGGCTCAAGATGGGGCCGTGCTCGATTGGGTGCAGTTCCGCGCCCATATACTAGCCGAGCGCATGGGAGAATTTCGCGCCGCCGTGCAGAAGGCTGGGGGCCGCGATAAGGTCTTTGGCAGCGATGTGTTTCCCGCCTCCACCGCGTTGTTGGGCGGGCATTGGTACGGCAAGTGGGAAGAGGTGACGGATTTTCTCACGGGAGGGAGTTCGCACGGAGGCGTAGTGGGTTGGGCGACCGGGGTGACCAATCCCTGCAACATTCACAACGATTTCAGCCGCGCCAATCTGCTCGGCAATCTCCAGACGGTCGGCATTGATGTCGCCAATCCTTGGAGGATGGGATGCTGCGGATTCACGACGTCAACATGCAGGTTTTGGTCAACCTTGAAATAGAAACTGCGCTCTTGAATGCCGCACAGGTCCGACCACGATTGCCACTGCGGAAACGCGAGGATGGCGTGGTGCAGCACCAATATACCCGCCTGATTTTCACCCAGTTGTTCAATGGCTTCGCGGACTCTTCCCTCGTCGGGTGTCTGCCGATGAAAGTTATAGAATACTTGGCCGGTAGTTCTCAGGCGATCACTACAGGCCGCTGATTGATTGATCTTGGCAATCTCTGAATATCGCTGCCGCGGTCAATATGACCTCTTGCCAAAGCCTGTGTCCCAACTCGGCACTCGCTTGAGTCGCGTCGCCTATGACACCAGTGTCTGAATAGTTCGTGAAATCGAGCTGCGGATCGTTCCAATCCACCTCCCTTGAGCTAGTTGACGGGATCCTGTCGAGTCGGACCGTGTCTGGACGCCGATGCAGGGCGATTGAAGTCGTGAAACTGTCGGCGTGTCCCCCTAAGACGCTTGGATCAGCTACACGGCACCAAATGTCATGGTAAGGCAGAGAGGGAAGGTAGGCCACGCATGAAGGGCGGAATTTTGCGTTAAACCTGTTCAATGCCTCCTCTAGTCGATGCTCGCCGCAGCCGCGCCAGACAACGATAGTATCAAAACCCTGCTCTGCAAGTGATTCAAGGACGAAATAGACGTACTGTTCATGCACAGCGTGTGGGATATTGACATATCCCGAGCCAAAGCCCCGATGTTCGGGCGTGGGTCCAAAAGGCATGGTCGGCAAAACCAAAGCACGCACAGTGTGATAGCGTGCCGCGTGCTGTGCAGCTTCTAGGGCGACCGCTTCCGCAAACCAAGTATCGAAATCCACCGGCAAATGTGGCCCCTGCTGCTCTGTACATCCAGTGGGTACAATCGCCAAACACCCACCGTCAATAAGCGACTTGATCTCCAGATATGTATAGTCAATGAATTTATGCGACTTCACGTTAGCTCGTTTACACGTCTCGATGCAAGGTTTATCATCGCTCAATCAAGTAATGTCCGCGTCAGAAATTCATCCATCGCTGGAAAGACGGAATAAAACTTCTCCATCGCCGCAGCTTCCGCAGGGACTGTAGCGGGGAACTCTATCATTTCCGCTTGCGCTAGCAGAGCTAGGAGTCGCTCGGCGCTTCGTCGAGGGTGTATTTCATCGTCCCCCGGCACAATCATAACGGAAAAAGAAATCGAGCGTAGATCCGCTTCGGTCAGTCCTGCGGGCCAGCTCATTGATAAGAAGAATTTGCCCCAGCGACGCATTGTTGCGGCAAACAACTGCGGCTCTATCGCCAAAACGCGCGCTCGATTGCTCGGATTCCGATAGATCGTTTGCGCCAACCAAGTGCCCCGTTCGGAGGATTGGCCCTCGAGTTCGCAGAACCACGACTCTGTTGACGCATCAATCGCGGCTTGCATACCTCCGCGTTCCGCTATCTCTGCAAGGCTAAAACAATGCTTGTAAACACCTATTCTAAACAATGCTACATCGTCAGTAGGTGCAGAAAACAGAATGAGCGACTTCACATCTTCTGGGTATCGATGCGCCATCCAAAGCGATAAACTGCTACCGGCTGACGCGCCAGCGAAACAAGCGGGACCTAGCGCTAAGTTCCTCAGGAGTGCATGAAGATCCGCTACGTCTGTAGTCATATAGCTCGGACTATCCGCCAGTGCAACATCAGACGCGCCGATCCCATTGCGCCGATCCCAAACCAGCACTGAGTATTGACGAGAAAAATGGCCAGCCACCAAATAGCTCAATTCGTTGCGACCAAAGCGCCCTCCTTCCGTCCATACCAGCAGCGGTCCCTTGCCAAAAATTTCATATACAATGGACGCGCCATTCACCGTCATTGTAGGCATTGATTATATCTTTTCTATTGTTTCGCCGGCGTTTAATTGTTCGTACTCGAACAGAAAGTTCTCAAGCGAGAAATTTGACCCCAACTCCCAAATTATCACGACAGAAAGGAGCATTCCATGACAGAGCGAAGAGTGGATTTGCGCAGCGATACAGTGACCCGGCCGACCGAGGCGATGCGGGCAGCCATGATGGCGGCACCCGTGGGCGACGACGCGTACGGCGAAGACCCCACGGTCAATCGGCTGGAGGAACTGGCGGCCGCCAAAGTGGGCATGGAGGCGGGGCTGTACGTGCCCTCTGGCTCCATGGGCAACCGCTGTGCCTTAGTGGCGCACACGCGGCCGGGCGACGAGGTGGTGTACGCGGCCGGGGCACACGTCTTTGGCGGCTACCGGGCCCAATCCGCGGCCGAAGCCTGTCTAGCCGCGCGCGCAGTGCCGCTGGAATTCGGCGTCATGCGGCCCGAGCAAGTGGACGAGATCGCAGACCAAGCCAACCCCAACCGCGCCCGTCCCTCGCTGGTGTGGATTGAGAATCCTCACAATTTGAGCGGCGGCTCGGCTTGGTTGCCTGCCCAAGTGGAAGCCGTGGCCGCAGCCGCCCACAAACGCGGGCTCAATTTGCACATTGACGGAGCGCGCATCTTCAACGCGGCCATAGCCGTGAGCGTGGATGTGCGCGCCTATACCAAGCACGCCGATTCAGTAATGTTCTGCGCCTCCAAGGGCCTCAGCGCACCCGTGGGCTCGCTGTTGTGCGGGCAGCGCGAGTTTATCGAGCGGGCCCGGCAGGTGCGCTCGCGCCTAGGCGGTGCCATGCGACAGGCCGGGATTGTCGCGGCCGCGGCCATCGTGGCCTTGGAGACCATGGTCGAGCGCCTAGCCGAGGACCAAGCCCACGCCCAATTGCTGCACGAGGGGCTGGCCAACATTGATGGACTCGAATCCATTCAACCGCCGCACCCGACCAATTTCGCGACCGTAGATTGCAGCCGTCTGGGCTGGAGCGGCCAAGAATTGGTGGACCGCTGGAAGGCTTGCGGCATCCTGAGCCATCCCCGTCCGCCGCACCGGGTGCGCTTGGTTTTTCACCGCCACATCAAGGCAGACGATATCGAGTACGTCCTAGCCTGTACCCGACGCTTAGTGGAACATTGAAAAATCACTTAGCCTCGCGCAGCAGGAACACGCTATCGCTGTTGAAGAAGTCGCCGACCCGCTCGTCGCGGTAGGCACCACCGGCGATCAGCAGGCGGCCGTTGACAACAGCAGCCGCAGCCCAGCTAACCGGCAGGGGCAGGTCGGGGCCGCGACGCCACTGGCCGGTATCCGGCGCGTAGGCAAAGGTCGCTGTCTGGCCGCTATCGGCTCCCCGTCCTCCCATGACCCAGACGCTGCCGTTGAAGGCCGTGCAGAGAGGAGCACTCGGAGGCCGCGACGGGTGCTCAATCTGGCTCCAGCTATCCCGCTCGGGGTCATAGACGAACAGACCCGGGCACTGGGACGAAGGGCCCGCGGCAATGTAGATCTTGCCATCCAGAACGCAGCCGCTGGCCTGCAACACTGGGCCGGGCGCAGGAGCGTCGATCCGCCAACTCGTCTCCCCGGCTCCGATGCTCAAGACCTCTGCCGTCGGGCCTTCGTCATCGGCACCGCCCACGGCGTACAACCGGTCATTGACGGTGAGGGCCACCACTTGGCCTGCTTTGCGCGGTAGCGGCGGGCCGAGGCGATAACGCCGCGTGCGGGGATCGAAGATCTCGACGGTCGCCGTCGCCTGCGTCCCGCTGCCGGCGCGGAAGAGACCCCCTAAAAGCCAGAGTTCGTCGTCGAGAGCGGCGATACCGGAATAGGCCTTGCCCGGCTCCAGCAAGGGCGGCTCCACGCGCCACGTGCCCGAGGGGATGTGATAGGACCACACGTGGTCGAGATTTACCCACTCCGATGCGGGCCAGCCGAAAAAGGTCTTGCCCCCGGCGGTGTACAGGCGGTCGCCGATGCGAGCAAAAATGTGGTCGTGGTTGCCCGCTGGCATTCGCGGCTGCTCGTCCCAGTGCTCGTGCCAAGACTGCTCAAGATCGGCGAGACGCTGAACTTTCCCGGCCCTCAACACCCAAAGACTACCAGACCGGGCGTGCAGCAGCGCCTGCACCGGACCATCGCCACCCGTCTGAATCGCCCGCCAAGCCGGCGGACCGTCGGCATTCACAGTCAGCTCGCGCAAGCTGCCATCGGCAAAGCCGACTACGATCTGATCGCCGCCGCGCGCAATCGCAGTGATGCGGGCATCGACGGGATTGGCAAAGGAGCGGTGAGGCCCGGACGAGCGGGGATCGACGCGCAAGACGGCGGCCTCTAAAGCCACCCAGACGAAGCCGGCATCGTCGGCGACAGCACCCTGCCAAGAGCCAGCGAGTTGATCGGCCGGCAGGTCGAGGCGCTGCCAGCCGTGGGGACGTTGGTCCGTCAGGACGGCGATATCCCGCCGCTGGCCATCGTCAGCAATAGCCCACACATTGCCGAAGGGATCGTCGCACACCGGCGCGATCTCCCACCCGGTTGGGGAGGCAGGCGCGGCCTCGAACATGGCGTCGCCCCGACGCACGGCGCCGCACCCGGCGCACCAGACGTCGCCCCAGCGCGTCGCCAACAACGGGCCCGGCGACCCTTGAAGAAGGAAGGAAGGCGTCCGAGAAACCGGCTCGCCCCCCTGGCGCGGGTAGCGCAAGACCTCGTCGTCGCGGGCCATCCACAAATCCCCGTCGGGAGCAATCTGCAGACCTTCAACGCGCCCCTCGGCGACGACATCCCAAGTGTCGGCGTCATCAGAGGCGTTGCGAGCGACAATTCCTTCGGAGCCAAGGACAGCGACATAGACGCGTCCGTCGCGATCTTCGAGGAGAAGGCCCGGCCCGTCGGGCAAGGTATCAGCCGCGGCAAGTCCGGCGGAAATGACCATGAGGCAACCTATTCGATAGAGGAATCGGAGTGAAATGGAATCAAGCAGCATGGGGACCAGCTTTCTTCGTTTGCAGAGTACATCTTCTGTCGTTTCAATACTCAAGAAGTTGCAATAATAGATACCTGCCCAAAGGCGGTCAATCTCGACGGTAATTGCATAAGATGAGCTTTTTCATTCTATTGACCCAGTGATAACTTCGCGCTGCTACCACATGGCGAGGCCATTATGACCAGCACCCTGACCAATCAACAAATTGCCGATTACCGCACAAACGGCTACCTCATCATCCGCGACGTCGTCTCCTCGCAGGAGACCTCCGAACTGAGAAGCATCGTCCAGCAAATGGCCCGTGCAGGAGCGTACCCATCCTCTCTGAAGTACCCCACGCCCGGCAAGTACACCATCAGCGGCAACCGAATCGCCGAGCCCGGATTGGCTCCCATTGCCGAGCATCCTGCGGTCGTCGATGCGGTCGAAACCCTCCTTGGGCAACCCGCTCATCTAACCGCGTACGTCGCCTATCTGCGCTCCCCAGGCGACAAAGGCGGCGGCGTTCACTGCGACTACAAGCGCTGGCGTCCGGTGGGGTCTTCAATGCGTTGGCTCTTTGCCATCATTCCGTTGAACGACTTCAACCGCGAATACGGCCCGCTACTGGTCTCGCCCGGATCGCACAAACTCGCGCAAGTCATCGCCCCAGATGCGCACATCTTGGATCTCACGCGCCCCGATCCCGAGCAACTGCCCGACTTTGTCGATCCCGAACTAAAAGCCGGCGATCTGCTGCTACTGGATGCACATACTTGGCACAAGGCACCGGGAGGCACCACTTCTGATGACCGCGTTGGGATCTTCAACAAGTACTGCGCTGTCAAAGCACCGCCCGCCGCCGGCTATTATTCATACGACCGCACCGCCTACGATGCGTTGAGCGACGCTGGCAAGCGGCTAATACCCATCCACTTCGACCAACCAATCGCCGACACCCGCCTGCTCATCGAATCGACATCCGGTTCAGAGTCGCGGTATCTCCTTACCAGCGCGGACAGCAATGGAAGCTGGGAACTGCCCGGCGGCGCAGGTTGGGAAGAAGAAAAGGTCGGCTGGGACGTCGGCGCTCGGATCGGCTCCTTGCAGTCGCTCGTCAAGAGTCAGTTGAGCGTCGATATCCCCTGGGCATCCTACATCGAAGACGGCGCAGCCGATGGCGGAGTCTCACGGCTCTACGGGTATGCAGACGCCGAAGTGGACCGCGGCTCACTCGGCGATGGAAACTGGTTCACGCAAGACCAGCTCCTGAACATGCTCGGCGAGTCGCACACCATCTGCCGCGCCGTCTCGACTTGGCACAGAGCGGATCTAATTCGGGGCAAGGGCAAGGCGGTCAGCCAGAGCCGACAGCAGTTTGAATAGGGCGATTTGACCGGCCACCTATACCGTTAGGATCATCTGGGGCCGAGGCGATCAATGCGCCCTTCCTGAAAGTCCACCTCCAGCCAAGGGTCGGCCGTGTCGCAACGGAACTGGTAGAGTTGGGCGCGCATCTGGGCGGCCACCTCCTGCAAGTAGGGGTCGTCGATCCGATTGACGCTTTCGGTGGGATCGGCCTCCAGATCGTATAACTCCTCGGGCTCCCGCGTGATCACGTGGCGAGTCGGACGCTCGCCCATGGTGGGAATCGCGTCGCGCCGCACTGCCGTCCACGTAGTCGAGCGGAACAGGTCCGTAGGCAGCATAGTGGTGAGACCAGCGGCCAAGTTCCGCACAAATTTGTAGCGCCGTCCGCGCAGCACCCGGTAGGGATTGTAATCAACCACCTCGTGAAAGCAGTGCGAAAAGAACGTGTGATCCCAGTCGGGAACGGACGGATCGGCCAAGCCCGGCAGGAGGGAACGACCGGGCAAATCCTCTGGGGCGGGCACTCCGCACCAGTCGTGCAGGGTCGGGCGAATATCAGTCCAATTGATGAGGGATTGACTGCGAGTGCTAGGCGCGGTGATGCCCGGTGCCCGCAGGATAAAGGGGCAGTGGTGGCCGCTGTCGAAGAAGGATGCCTTGGCCCCAGGGAAGGGCATGGCGTGGTCGGTTGTGACGATGACCAAGGTTTCGTCGGCCCGGCCCGATTCTTCCAGCGCGTCGAGCAGACAGCCCACGCCAAAGTCGAAGCGGGAGACCGCCTGATAGTACTCAGCGAGGTCGGCGCGCACATCCGGCACATCGGGCAGATAGGGCGGCACTACCAAGTCGTCGGGGCTGTACTGAGTTTCCGGCACGTTGGAATAAGGACGCTCATTGCCAAAACCCCGACCCGCGCGGTGAGGGTCGGTAAACCCCACGTGCATATAAAACGGCTGGTCGGGGTAAGCACCCCAAAAGTCGCGAGCGGCGCGGGCCAATTCAACGCCGTTTCTGGCATTGACTTCAGGCTCAAAGTCGAACGGGTACACGCTGGGCGGTTCTACGTGCTTTTTGCCGATGCAAGCCGTGGCGTAGCCATGTTCCTTGAGGCTAGAGGGCGTCGAGGTAATATGGGGGTGAGTCGAGAAACCGTGGATGCCGTGGCAGTGGCCGTACTGGCCGTGGGTGTGGCTGTGGTATCCCGTGAGGATGCAGGCGCGGCTGACTGCACACGAAGGACTGGTGCAGAAGGCTTGGGCGAAGACCGTGCTCTCGCGGGCGAACGCGTCAATGCGGGGCGTGCGGACGACGCTATTGCCGTAGCAGTCGGCGATGCGGCTCCAGTCGTCGGCGATGAGGAATAGGACGTTGCGCTGGGCGGTCATAGGGCCTTTGTGGCGGAATCAGCGGAGGCACCCTTGTGCCGCTCGCCGTACGGGATTTCGCACGCTTCATCGGCGCATTCGACCCTGCCAAACCGGTGCCGATTGCGCGCGACGAGACCATAGCCAGCGCGAAAGATCTGCTTCAGCCCCGGAATGTGGTACACCCCGGTGAACAGATTCCAAGGGGGAAGCCGGCGGTAAATCTGGTACACAGCATCCGCCCCAACATCGACCTGTCCGCCGGCGTGAATGAGGCGCAGGCCGGTGTTAAAGTCAGAACTGGAGAGGATGGGAAACCGCTCTTCAATGCCGGCCGTTTGGCGCGGCAGATACTCAAAGCGGCCATTGCGGTCAAAGCGACGAATGCGGCCGACGCTCCACAGGCAGAAGCGGCATTCGCCGTCGTACACGATTACGGGACGGGTTTCACTCATATTTTTAAGATTCCTTTTGCATTGCGAGTAATTATGATGATTATACCTAAGTACACGCCAGTACTCCAATGGACGTTAGGCATGGGCGATTTGAGATGCTTCGACTCCGCTTCGCATACCGCTCTACTGTCGTGTGCTTAGGATTATACCACAGAAGCGTTAACGTCAACAAGCGCGTTGTGCAAGTGCCGAGTTTAAGAAACACCAGACGGGAGGAGGCATGTGGCCAATGCAAAAACCTTCAGAAGGCGTCTGCAAACCCTTAATGTAGTCGCTATTTGAACCGGCGTACTCATCGAGCCCTATTCAGGTGTTCACCACAAAATCTGAACAGAAAGGCTTGTGTGATGAGTACGCCGCCTATGCCATATGCCACCGATCGAACCGATGCCCAATGGCGGCGGATCGCACCGTTGCGGCCGGTGCCGCGCTGGCGTCTTCACGGTCCGGGCCGGCCCCCGCGGGATCGCCGCCAAATCGTCAACGGCCTTTTGTATTTGAACAAGACGGGGTGTCCTTGGGCTTTGTTGCCTGGTTGTTTTGGGCCGTGGCAAACGGTGTATGATTACTTTCGTCGTTGGAGCCTGCAAGGGGTCTGGCCGCCGGTGCTGGATCAGCGTACCCAAAGGGAGCGTCGCCGGAACGGACGGGCTGGGCTGCCGTCGGCTGGCATCGTCGATAGGCAGACGATTAAGACCGCAACGCATGGTAGAACAACCGGGTATGAAGCCGGTAAAAAGATCAAGGGACGCAAACGGCCTCTGTTGGTGGATACGTTGGGCTTGCTTCGACAGGGGGTGGTCACGGCCGCCGCCGTGGATGATCGCGACGGCCTCAAGCAGGTGTTGACCTGCTTAGGAGCCGCTGGCGTGGCCCGCTTACGGAAGCTATGGGCGGATGGCGGCTACCAAGGCGCGGCCATCCCAACGTGGGGGCCAACCAAAAAAAGACGCACAAAATAGACTGGGAAGTCGTCGCCAAACAAGGCGGCGGCTTTGAGGTGTTACCACGCCGGTGGGGCGTCGAGCGCCCCTTGGCGGGGTTGATGAGCAGTCCGGCCGCCGTATGGCGGCCGCATTTTCGCCGGCATGCGAGAGATTATGAGGTGTTGACCCACGTTTGGTTAGATAAAAGAGATATGGCAATTAGTATTTAAGGGCTTGCCATATTTTCTTTATTTTCCTATCTTTATAGTAGTTAAAGGAGGTACGAAAATGAACCTAATAAGCATCTTCAATCAGTACCCCGACCAAGCCGCTTGCATCGCTCATCTAGAGCAAATCCGCTGGAATAATGACCCCTATTGCCCGCTGTGCGGCGATTGTGATGTTGCCCGCAAAGCGGAGAATGAGCGTGTAGGCCGCTGGAACTGCCACGGCTGCCATTCTAGTTTTAATGTCTTGTCCCAAACCATTTTTCAGGGGACCAAAATCCCGCTGCAAAAGTGGTTCTTGGCCATCTCGCTAATGGCCAACGCCAAAAAGAGCTTGTCGAGTTGCCAGCTAGCCCGCGATCTGGAACTCAACCAGAAAAGCGCGTGGTTCATGCAACAGCGGATTCGCGCCGCTATGGCATCGGACGAAAAGGCCCTACTGCGCGGCATCATCGAGGCCGACGAAACGTATGTAGGCGGTAAGCCTCGCTACAAGAACGACAACAACAAGCGCGGGCGCGGTACTGGCAAAACGCCCGTCGTTGGAGCCGTCCAGCGCGGGGGGCGCGTCAAAGCCGCTGTACCAGACGACACTAAGGCCGCGACCGTCTTGGACTTTATCGCGCAGTCTGTCGAGGTAGAAGAATCGTCGTTGATTACGGACGAGTACACGGTTTATTTCAACGCTCACAAGCTGATGCCGCACCGCACCGTCAACCACCGCACCGAGGAATACGTTGACGCCAGCAACAAGACCCTACACACCAATACCATTGAAGGCTTTTGGTCGTTGCTCAAACGCGCTTGGTA
Organism: Candidatus Latescibacterota bacterium; assembly: GCA_965200315.1. Classification (GTDB taxonomy): domain Bacteria; phylum Latescibacterota; class UBA2968; order UBA8231; family UBA8231. The sequence goes on along the minus strand of OZ241362.1, from coordinate 3,483,321 downwards.
CGGCTCGCATCATAAGTACACGAAAGGTTGGTCGCCCTTGTTCGTAGCAGAAGCGGTCTGGAAATACAACCACCGCAAAGACGCCGACGCCTTCAACGGTTTCTTGCGGGCCTGCTTTGCGTAGCCATACGGAGTCAATCAAATGACTGCTCCTCAGCAGGGTGGTTCTGGTGGTAATTTGCAAAAAAATCAGCCAGTACAAGAGCCTCATTTCGAGGAATCAAATAGTGGCATTCATCGAAAGACAGCAAAAAGTGAGAAGCAGGGTCCGGCTCAACAGGCAAAACGCGAATCTCTCCTGCCTTATAGATTTGAAATTGTTTTTCTATCCCCATCTCGGCTAGTACATGCAAGAGATTTTTCCCCGTAATTGGCACAATCGCCATCGTCGTCCTTTCTGTTGGTTAGGGGTAGTACTTAGCCCGTAGAAGTTCGCACCTTCTACGGGCTTTCTCATGGTATCAAACGTTTCCTTAGTGCTTTTTCTTGTAGTCGGTATTTTTCGGTTAGCTGCTGGGCTAATTCAACGCTTTGACGGGCTTTCCCCAATAGTTCCGCTATAACTTGTTGTTCGGAGAGGGGGGGTAGATCGAAGAGGATAGTTGCAAGAGATTTCCCATGTACGTGGGGGATCGTAGTACCCGTTCTTGTTGCTTTTTCTCTTACAGGCTGCGTAGAAAAAGTCAAGATCAACGATTTGAGTATTGGGATTAAGCAGGGCAACCGTCGAAGATACTACGCCTCTCTTGGCTCGTATAAAGTCCCCAGCGTTTGCCCCATCCCATAGCAGTAGGATGTCTCCATCGGACGCCAGAAGGCTATTAGAATCGGGTTTGACTAGCGGCGGTTCGTTTTTTTCCCCGCGAAGGTACTCCATCGTCAGATAGGGTATATCTCCATCAAAGGCGGTCGGAGCAGCCCCCTTGCGGACGGTACAAATATCGCCAAGTCTAACTCTGTTCATACAGAGAAAAGTACTAGAGAATCAAGGGACAGTCAAGCCCTTAAATACTAATTGCCAAAGAAAACAACGCGCCAAGAGCGCTTTCTCGGCGAGATGAATGAATTGTTGCCGTGGGATGCCCTTCTGCCACCGATTCTTCGGCATTATCCCAAGCCGGGTCGGGGTCGTCGTCCGCTTGCTGCGGAAACGATGTTGCGCCTCTATTTCATGCCACAATGGTATGGGCTTTCCGGCCCGGCGATGGAGGATAGTCTGTATGACATAGCGTCGATGCGCCGCTTTGCGGGGGCGGCGTTGGATGCCATTCCAGATGAGACGACGATCGGCAAATTTCGCCATTTTTTGGAACGGCATCAGTTGACGGAGTGCTTGTTTGAATGCATCGGTCAGTATTTGTCGGATCGAGGTTTGCTCCTGCGCGAAGGTACCATTGTGGACGCGACCATGCTCACGGCGCCGACTTCGACCCAGAACCGGGATCAGGCCCGGGCTCCGCAGATGGGTTCGACCAAGAAGGGAACGACGTGGCATTTGGGTCTCAAAGCGCACGTGGGTAGTGATCTTCAGGGACGGGTACATCCCGTCGTAGTGACCTCGGCGTCGGTGCATGATTGGCAGAGGATGGACGAGTGTTTGCATGGCGCCGAAGAGGCCATTTATGGCGACAAAGCCTATGTGGATGCCCAACGCCAGCAGGACGCCCAAGCTGAGGGAATTGCATGGCGCGTCCTGCGCAAGGCCACGCGCGGTAGGAAACTCACCGGTGCGGACCGCTCGTTTAACCGAAAGAGTAACCGCACACGCGCCCGGGTCGAACATTCCTTTGGCATCATCAAGCACCTATGGGGCTATAGCAAGGTGCGCTATCGCGGCTTGGCCAAGAACGCCGCCCAGGGGTTCACCTTGTTTGCGTTGGCCAATGTATACCTAGCACGTAGAGCATTAGCGGCGACGTAGGGCGCAATCCGTCTACAGCCCAGATTAGAACAAAAAAAGGGTACCAATACACCCCGAAAGAAAACTATTAGCTCGTCGATACAGAACTAAAATTCAACCAAATCTTCCGGTTTTTAAAAATTTAACTTGATCAGAGGTTCCGTAACAGAACTATCCAGCCAGCGCCTGCGCAAAGTCCGCGCACAAATCCTCGGCGGCCTCAATGCCGCACGCCACTCGCACCAAGCCGTCGGCTAGGCCCATGGCCGCTAGCTCCTCTCGGCTCAAGCCGCTGTGCGACGTGGTGACGGGCCGAGTGATGAGGGTTTCGACCCCGCCGAGACTGGGGGCTGACGCTGGCAGAACCAGCTTGGACAGCAACCGCTCGGCCGCCTCCACGCCCCCGTGCAGCTCAAAGCTCAACACGCCGCCCGCCCCGGCAAACAGCCGCTGCGCCCGCTCGTATTGCGTATGGCCTTTTAGTCCTGGGTAGTTCACTCGCGCTACCTGCGCCTGCTCGGCCAAAAAGCGTGCCAGCCGCAACCCATTTTCGTCGTGTTGCCGCATCCTCAGCGACAGGGTCTTCAAGCCCCGTTGCAGCAGAAAGCAGGCGTGGACATCCAGCGAGCCGCCCAAGTGATTCAGCTTGTGCCGAATGGCCTTGATGTATGCCGCCGAGCCGACGACCGCGCCCGCAACGAGGTCCGAATGGCCGTTGAGGTATTTGGTCGCGCTGTGCAGCTCTATGTCAAACCCGATTTCCAGCGGGCGGAAGTTGCACGGCGAGGCAAAGGTATTGTCGATCAGGGACACTAGCCCGTGCTCGCGAGCAAACGCCACGACCGACTCTAAATCCGCTACCTCCATCAGTGGGTTGGTCATGGTCTCCACGTAGATCGCCCGCGTCTCGGGCCGCAGCTTGGCCGCCCACGTCTCAGGCGCGTTGCCGGCGATAAAGTCGTAGCGCAGCCCCAAGCCCGGCGCATCCTGCGTCACAAAGCTGTGCGTCCCCCCGTAGAGGCAGTCTTGGATCAGCAGGTGATCGCCGCTGTTGAGCACGGTTATCAATGCGGTGGTGATCGCCGCCATTCCCGAGCCGGCGACCAAGGCGTCCTCGCCGCCGCAGATAGCGGCCAGTTTGGCATGCAGGGCGCGGTGGTTGGGCGTGTTGTTGAGGCGGAGATAGCGGATGGCGTCGTAGTCCTGCTCGTCTTGCGAGACAAAAGTCGAGCTCTGGAAGATCGGTGTCACCACGGCACCTTTGATGCGCTCCTCGCCAGTATGGACGAGTCGGGTCTGAATATCCATTGAGGTTTCCTAACGGGTTTACAGGGCAAATTGGGTGAGCAGCCGCTCGTATAGCCGAATGAAGTCCCGGCGGCCGTTGTCGCGGTTGTAAGCGTAGCACATGGGGTTGGGATTGATCTCGATAATGGAGAAACCGTCCGCGCCGTGGATGAGGTCGATGGCGTAAAAACCGAGCGAGAACACGCCGGCCACTTGCGAGGTTAGCTGTTGCATTTGCGCTAGCAGGGCCGCGTCTTCTAAGCGCACGGCGCGCCCTGTGGCTTGATGCAGCGGATTGAGGTCCCCGTCTGCGCCTACGGCCTCGCTCTCCTTGCGATAGGCCAGCAACAGTTCGTCGCGGCTAGCGACGATCCGATACTCTGGCCCGGCCACGTATTGCTGCACCAGTGCGATGTTGTCCAAAAAGGCGCTGTTGGCAAAGAGGGCTTCGAGCCGCGTACCGAGGTCTGTTGAGTTGCGCTCCAAGAACACGCCCTGCGCCAGTGAGCTGTGGCACTTCTTGACCAATAGGGGGAACGCGAACCGCGCCACGACCTCCTCGACGATCTCCGCGACTGTGGCGTGGCTCTTGTAGCGATCGAAGCGCGCGTCGGCCAGCGGGTTGAAGAGCTTGAGCGTATCGGGGACTGGCAATCCGGCCGCGGTGAAATCCTCGTATTGGTACGCCTTGTCTTCGGCGAGCCGGGCTTCGACGTAGTCGTTGAAGGGATGCTTGTTGCGCCAGAAGCGCAGGGGCCGCCGTCCGCCCGACAGCTTGAGCCGCGTGCCGTCGTCCGAAATCCACTCACAGATGAGTCCCTGTCGCCGGCCCGCTTCGGCGACGCACTCCAGATTCTCCAGCGCCATGTCTTCGGTGATGCTGTCGCGCTCGCCGGGCAGGTTGAAAAACTCCCGCGCCCGCGCCACCAAGTGCAGCGACCCGGCCACGCAGACTCGACCTTTACGGCCCGCCAGTGCCAGCGCGCGCTTGAGAGCTTGGCTGCTTGTAGGGACCTGCTCGACGGCTAGACCGTCCGGTGCTAGGTCTGCTAGTACCGCTGGTGCCTGCGCCCGTGGATGGTCCGATGAAGTCAGCAAGACCCGCTGCGCCACCGGTGCTAGGGAGTGCAAAATCCCCGCCGCATCGTGCCCTGTTCCCGCGCCGACGACCAGTACCCATGAGTCGTCAGTATTGGCGCCGGGACGCTCGCCGCTCAGCCGCTGTAACTCCCCGGCCAACGCCTCAGCAGCCGCTGGATTATGCGCACCGTCGAGCAAGACCAACGGCCTCTCGTGCGCCACTTCAAAGCGACCCGGCCAGTGATGGGCGGCCACGACTTGGTGCATTATCTCGTCGTCTAGGCATTGGACGAGTCCCTGCGCCGCTTCAAGGGCTAGCCGCGCATTTTCCGCGTAGGTCGCTGGACAGCCCGTTAGGTGACTTAGGGGCCATTCCGTTCCGGCGATTTGCAACTTCACTTCTTTTTTTGCACAGGTCTGCCGGATTAGGTCCATAACCTCGGGGGACTGCGCCGCCGTAGTAATGAGCGCACGACCCGACCGGGCGATGTGCAGCTTGTCAGCGGCGATTTCCTCCAAGGTATTGCCCAGCAGGTCCACGTGGTCTAGGCCAATAGCCGTCAGAACGGCCAGCTCCGAGTCCCAAGCGTTGGTCGCGTCATAACGCCCCCCTAGCCCTACCTCAAAAATCCCGAACTCTACCTTCTGCTGCGCGAAGAGATGGGCCGCGAGGCCGGTTAGGGCCTCAAACTTGCTAAACGAGCCCAACGCCTCTCGGCCAAAGTCGCGGGTGCAATCGTCGAGGTGCGACACGGCGTCGGCCCATTGTTCCTTGCTGAGCATATCGCCGTCCATGCGGATCCGCTCGCGCTGGGTGTGCAGGTGCGGCGAGGTGTACAGCCCGGCCTTGTGCCCGTGTGCCTTGAGGATGGCGGCGAGCAAGCTAGCGACTGTTCCCTTGCCGTTGGTGCCGCCGACAATGATTGAGCGGAAGTGCGTCTGCGGGTCGCCGAGGCGGTCCAGCAGGGCGCACATTCTCGGCAGGTAATCCGCGAGAGGCCCGACTGCTGGACGGCCAACCTCCCAATCGGGCAAGGCGTCCAAATAGCGTTTGGCGCGAGCGTAATCCATGTAGTGGGGGAAGGTGCGGCTCAGCCGCCGCGGGTGTGCATCTCGCGGTGCGGATCGGCTTGCAATTCCGCGACTTGATAGAGCACGCCGCGGTGCGGATCATCGCGCCGCTCTTCGGCGCTGCGGTCCGTTCGTCCCGCCCACCCGGCGCAAATGCGTCGCACTAATCGCTCGCGGTCCGCTCCGTTGCGCAGCAAAGGCTTCAGGTCGGTGCCCTGCTGAGCATAGAGGCACAAGTACCACAGGCCGTCGGCTGTTAGGCGGCTGCGATCGCAGGCCCCGCAGAACGGCTCGGTGACCGACGCGACGATGCCAAAGCTCGTCCCGTCGCGCAGGCGGAAGCGCTCTGCGGGCGCAGAGCCCCGCCCCGCCTCGCGCTCGATAGGCCCGTAGTGCGCTTCTAGCTTCGCTAGCATCTCCTGCTGAGACACCACCTCTCCGAGCGACCAGTTCGTGGCCCCGCCGACGTCCATGTATTCGATGAAGCGGACCTCCGCGCCCACCTCCCGTCCGAATTCGAGCAGATCCACCAGTTCGTCGTCGTTGAAGCCGCGCATCACGACCGAATTGATCTTGAGCGCGTCAAAGCCAGTTGCGGCGGCGGCGCGGATTCCCCCGAGGACCTTGGCGTGCGCGGCTCGCCGCGTCAGGGCCTCAAAGCGCGCCGGCTGCAACGAGTCCAAGCTGACGGTGATACGCCGCAGCCCGGCTTCTCGTAGCGGTTCAGCTTGGCTCGCCAGTCGCCTCGCATTGGTCGTCAGCGCTAGGTCCTCGACCAGTGGTAACCGTGTGAGGCGGGCGACGAGTTCGAGCAGGTCGGTGCGCAATAGCGGCTCGCCGCCGGTCAGGCGCACGCTGCGAACGCCAACTTGGCAAAAGGCATCGACCACGCGCTCAAGCTCGGAGACGTTGAGGATGTCTGCACTCGGCAGCCAAGAGTAGTGCTCTTCGGGCATGCAGTACTGGCAGCGCAGATCGCAACGGTCGATTACCGACACGCGCAAAGAGGCCAGCGGGCGGCCCAAAAGGTCGCGCACTAACTCGGTTTTGGCGGGTGTTTCAAGGGCCATACAAAGGCGTCCACAGACGGAGTAAAAGAGACTTGAAAATATAGAGAATCCCTAATAGTGGGCAACGTCAGGCGGCGTCGGCACGTTCTTGCTGTACGGAAGTCGGCACGTGATATTAGGGCACTGACGTTACGCACGGACACCTAGGTATTGGATGCTTCGACTCCGCTTCGCTCCGCTCAGCATGACAAGAAAGAACGCCGACGCTGGCATGCTGAGCGAAGCGAAGCATCTCCTACCCAAGAAGCCTCCTGTGCGTAAATCAGTTAGGTAACTTGCACCGCCTGCGACTCCGACCGTGCAGGCGGCGAATAGGACATTATACCGCGCAACGAGAGGGGCCTGATGAGTGCCACTGCTGAGATCCAAGAGATGCTCGCCGAGCATGGGTACGTCGCCGATCGCCAAGTTGTTATGTCCGTGTACCTCGCTCAGACCTTGGAGCGTCCCTTGCTCATCGAGGGGCCGGCTGGCGTCGGCAAAACCGAGGTTGCCAAGGTGGTAGCCCGCGCCCTCGACGCCGAGCTGATCCGCTTGCAGTGCTACGAAGGGCTAGATGCCCACGCCGCCCTGTACGAGTGGAACTACCAACGTCAGCTATTGCACCTCAAGCTCGACGAGAACAGCCAACGCCCCCTAGCCGAGCGCGAGGCCGACCTTTTCTCCGAGGACTTCCTGCTCAAGCGCCCCTTGCTGCAAGCCATTACCCAGCCCGTCCCGCCGGTGCTGCTGATTGACGAACTCGACCGGGCCGACGAGGAATTTGAGAGCTTTCTCCTTGAAGTGCTGTCCGACTGGCAGATCACCATCCCGGAAATCGGCACCATCTGCGCAGCGGCGCGGCCGCACGTGATCTTGACTAGCAATCGCACCCGCGAGCTTTCCGACGCCGTGCGCCGCCGCTGCTTCTATTTGTGGATCGACTACCCGGAATTTGCCAAGGAAGTGGAGATCGTGCGCGGCAAGGTCGCTGGGATCGACGGCCAGCTCGCCGAGCAGATATGTCGCTTCATGGAAAAGATCCGCCTGCAGCGCCTCGAAAAGGTCCCCGGCGTCGCCGAAACCCTCGACTGGGCCAAGGCCCTCGTCGCCCTGCACCAGCACCACCTCGACCTCGAAGTCGTGGCGGATACCTTGGGCATTGTGTTCAAGGACCAACGCGACGTGGCGCAGGTTAAGCAATCGCTGGCCGAGTTCTTGGCAGGATTGGGGGTCCGCGCCAAGCTGGCTCCAGAACGATGAATCACAAGATCGACGACATCGCATTGCACGGCGCGTTGAGCGCGAATGTGGTCGGCTTCTGCCGCCTGTTGCGCACCCAGTGTGCCGGCGTGGCTTTGGGCGAGGAGCAAGACGCGCTGCGCGCCCTCGCGGCCATTGACCTGTCAGACCCGGAGGACTTTCGGCTAAGCTTGCGGACGATTTTGGCCAAGACGCCGGCCGAGCAGCAGCTCTTCGACGCGCTTTTCGATGTCTATTGGTCCGTATGGGATCGCGCTGGCGAATTGGGTCAGCCCCAGCCCGAGCCCTCTGCCTCTGGAAAAGCCAGTGCCCGCCGACCCGGTAAGAACGGCCTGACGAGCGTCCGCGATTGGCTCAAACAGGGCGAGCCGACCGAAGAGGAGCGCGAGGCCGCCGGGTACAGCCCCATCGAGGTGCATACAAAGCGCGACTTTAAGGACTTTAACGCCGAAGAGCTGGAGGAGATCGGGCGATTGCTGCAAGCCATTGCCCGCACGCTCGCCACGCGCTTTAGCCGCCGCTATCGGCCCACCCGCCCGCCGGGCCGCCTCGACTTGCGGCGCACCCTTCGCGCCAGCCTGCGCCGCGGCGGCGAGCTGTTGGACCTTTCTTATTGCCGCCGCACCCGCCAGAAGCCCAAGCTGGTCTTGCTGTGCGATGTCAGTAAGTCCATGGACCTGTACAGCCGCTTCTTGATCCAGTTCATGTACGCTTTCCAAAACGCCTATCGCCGCATCGAGACGTTTGTGTTTGCGACCTCGCTACACCACGTCGCGCCCCTGCTGAGGGGCAACGACCTAAGCGCGGGGTTGGACTCGATTGCCGCACAGGTGCCAGACTGGTCGGGCGGTACGCGCATCGGCACTGCGCTGGAGACCTTCCGCAGCAAACACGCCGATCTCGTTGATCACCAGACCGCGCTGGTCATCGTCAGCGACGGCTGGGACACCGGCGACATTGAGATCCTCGAAGAAAGTATGCGTGCGTTGCAGCGCCGCAGCCGCTGCCTAATCTGGCTCAACCCCCTGTTGGGCAGCCCGGACTACCGGCCCGCCACGCGCGGCATGCAGGCCGCCTTGCCGTACATCGACCTCTTTGCCCCCGCCCACAATATCGACAGCCTCAAGGCACTCGTCGGATACCTAATGACGCGGCGCGGTGCGACGGCTGCGCAGTACCGGCGCCGACGCTCTGCGCCGCCCGCCGCGCCGAGGCTTCGACCTGAGCTCAGCCGAAGGGACGACTGGTATCGGCGCTTTGGAGTTGAGCCGTGAAAGACTTGCAGACGATCCTCGGCCGCGCCCGGGTGCTCGACGAGGCGGGTGCGCCCTATGTCTTGGCCACGGTCGTCCAAACCTCTGGCTCGGTCTATCGCGGCCCAGGTACCCGCATGCTCATCGAAGCCGATCTCCAGAGCTTGGGCACCATCAGCGGCGGCTGCCTCGAAGGCGATGTGCGCGAAAACGCGCAAGCCGTCTTCGCCGATGGCCAACCCCGTCTCCTCCACTACGACGCCACCTCGGAAGACGACATCCTCTGGGGCACTGGTCTGGGCTGTAGCGGCACGGTGGACGTGCTCTTAGAGTGCCTGCCCCAAGACGGCCCTTTCCACTATCCAACCTTCTTGCACGGCTGCGCCTTGGAGGATCAGCACGGCGTCCTCGTCACGGTCTTTGCTACCGAGGGCGCAACCCATGCTGCGCCGGGCCAGCATCTGATCCTCGACGAGCGGGAAAAGGCCCGCGACGACATCGCCGACTTGGAGCTGCGCGAGATTGCGCTCAACGCCGCTAGCGAAAGCCTCGCGGCCCTCGATGCCACCCGACTTCCCATTGCCCCGGGCTATACTCGCCACTACGAGCTGACGCACGGCAAGGCTGCCGTCCTCATAGAACCCCTGCTGCCCCCCATCGCCCTCTATCTCTTTGGCGCTGGCTACGACGCCGTGCCTCTCGCCCAGCTAGCCAGCGAACTCGGCTGGCGCGTCACCGTCGCCGACCACCGGCCAGCTTACGCTCGCGCCGAGCGCTTCCCTTGGGCTAGGCAAGTCCTCCTCGCCCAGCCCGGTCATCTGCCCGCGGATCTTCAGTTCGACAACCGCTCGTGTGCCGTCATCATGAGCCACAACTATCTACAGGATCAAGCTCTGTTGCGGGACTTACTCGGCGCGCCTCTCGCCTACTTGGGAGTCCTCGGCCCGCATCAGCGCACCCAGCGCCTGCTCGCCGATCTAAAAAAAGAAAACATCGCGCCCAGCGATGAGCAGACCGCACGCCTCTTTAGCCCCGTCGGCCTCGACATCGGCGCGGAAGCAGCCGAGGAAATCGCTCTGTCCATTCTCGGCGAAATCCAAGCCGCGCTCACCGGCCGCCAGGGAGGCTCGCTCCGCGACCACCCCGGGCCGATCCACGATCGGCCTAATGCGTCCAGCGTCTAAGTCCGCTGACTTGATCGAAGTGCGCATCGAAGGAGACGATAACCGAGCCGGTTTCCATGGCCTGTGCCGCCAGCCATACATCATTTAGCGGGATCGGCGTTCCGGCCTCTTGTAGCGCGTTTTTGATTTGGCCGAAGACTTCCCCGGTTTCAGCGGTGACGTCAAGGACGCGCACATTAAACTTTTGCAAAAAACGCGCTAGCAGAGCCTTGTTTTCCTTGAGCCGATTGCCGCCGCAAAAGCCAGCGTACAATTCTCCAATGACAATGGCGGATAAAAACGCTGTTTCTGCCTCAGTTAGCGCATTCAGTACGCGCTCGTCTCCAGTTAGAAATGCGGTATAGGCATTGGTGTCGAGAAGTATGCGCTTCATTTCCAGTCGCCGGGATCAATCTGGCGAAGGTCTTTTGTCGCTTGTTCAAACTCGGCCAGATCCGCTGCCGACCAACAACCAAAGAGATCGACAAATTCTTCTCGCCGCGAACGCCGCCCTCCCAGTGCCTGTTTGAGCAACCCTTTAATGGTCTTGTTCAGGCTCTTGCCCTCGGCTGCGGCTTTCTCCCTAATTTGCCGGTCCATTTCATCGTCCATTCCGTGAATGGTAATTGATTTCATGTTATAAACTCCGAACTATAAAGTGAACTATATTGAACTAAAGAATAGTTCAATAGGTATGCCTGCGGCAAACGCATTTGCCTTGCAGAATACCCTGAACCAACCCACACGAGGAACGCCATGCCCATCACTGCCAAAGACCTCCAAGCGGCCCTCCCCGATCTCGAAAGCACTCCTTTTTCTAGCCCGCGACGCTAGAATAACGCAACCCACACGAGTGCTAGCGTTTCAGCATCAAAGGGATGTGAAGATGTCGATGTCTGTTTTTCGATCGAGGATATGCCGGCAGATGCGCCATTGGACCATCAGAGCGGTCATCCGTATCTCGTGGCTGGCGTTCGAGGCCGCTACCAGATCGACCGAATCGCTCTCGGTCAGATGCCTCTTGAAGTCCACGTAATGCGAGGCAAGTTCGTCTCCCAACTGATTCAGCCTAGGTTGCACTCTCAGCTTGGGTTGCACCCTATTGGCAATGATGCGGAGCCAATGAATCTCATTGGAGAGCAGCGTAAGATTCACTAAGCGTTTGGATTCGCCTTCTGCATTTGCAGGGCCCAGACATGCCGAAATCAACTCGTTGATCCGGCGATTAAGATCCGACAAGTAATCGATCGGGATTCGGTCAAGCTCTCCTCTGCGCCGCACGGCCCTGTGAATCCACCAACCGATGGCAAAGGTTGCCGTCGCGCTGATCAAGCCGGAAATCGGAAGTTGGGGTTCACGCACTAATGACATGGCGAGTGCGCCGAGGAGGGCACTGAGTATGATCGCGGGGATATTGAAGCTACTCATGTCGCTGGTCGTGGGCTTGTCCCTGGCGTGTCGTTGGCATGCTTGATGTAGTGGCGAATCTCGAAATCGAGCATCGGTTCAGCTGCCGATTCGAAGCGTAGAAAACTCTGAACCTCCTCTATCCCGAACTCTCTGGCGAGTCCGCCGAACGCTTCTTCAAGAAACGACGTGGGATAACCGTATTTGACGCCATCGAGTTGAATGGTCACCTGCTCTTTGGTCTCTTTCGCCCTCAGGAACGCAGGCCTTAGATGTTTTTCTAGGAATTGCTGGCCGGATCCAGGCCCCTGTTCCTTGTATCGTGGACCTGGTAGTGTCGTGAAGTCTTTGGCGATATTGATTTCAATCATTGCTCGACTCCTTGTGAAGGGCGCGCCAACGAAACATTGTGCCGCGCAAAGAATGGGCGACTGTTCTGAAGTCAAGAGAAGCAACAGATCCGACGATGTCAGATGTCAATACTTGAAGGTCCGATAACATGCCGCTCTCCGCATCCTGTTTCATCCTAGGCAGTCCGAGTCCCCTGCCGGGTTTACCTGTAGCAGATCCGATGCGCCCCTTGAAGGCGTCTTCTAGTAAACTGATTCGTCCATACGAGGAAAGCGAAGCCCCAGCTCTTTGCAGTATGTTTCTTGCTGGTGCGCTCTCTAGAATACCAATACCAAGATCTATAAAGCTGAAGTAAGCAGTCTGATCTCGGCAATAGACGCTGACGAACCATTTTTGGGGAAAACGTCGCTTCTGACGTCCTACAGGTTTCATGCCTCCCGCGTGATTGTGAGTGTTTGTCATGACCTCGACAAGAGTCTGGGAACAGGCATTAGCGCATTCCTTGGTGATGGGTACGTGTTTCTTTACGAAGTCGACTAATTCCGCAGCCATTTCCGCTAGCACCTTGTCGCTTGATTTTTTTAATATCAGTCCTTTTGCAGGAGGAAGGTTAGCCGGTGGCTTGGCAAAGCCGGCGAAGAAACCAGATGCTTTGAATTCGGAGGCTATAGCTGGATCCCGTGGTAAATTTCCGCTGACCTGATTGTGATGGACACTGGAGGCTATAATTGCTCGAATCAGAAGGAGCGCATCACTGGTGAAATGTTGGACATCGCCAAGGTCAAGAAAGATCTTGGTGCCCCGTTGGTTAAGATGCCCCCGTAATGTGTTGCAGTACTCGAGAGTCTTGTCAGGTTCGTCGAAAAGACTGAGTGCTTCGGGTGCTGGCAGCGATGATTCTTGTTGACGAGAGCGTGTTGATCGGAGTCTCGGAGGTCGCTTCCGCAACGCCGTTTGCCGTTCCTGTACATGGCGCCGTCGCTGGTCGAATTTTCGCCGCCGCCGTTCCTGACGGAGAGTGAACTCGTAAGTGGACCAAAAACGCTTCATAGCCGATGTCTCTCGATTTCATAGCCAATTACCCTCCAGCACCGGAAGCCGTTTGTCGGGCGACCACAGCACCTGAGCGAGACCGCTCAAGCTAAAGCCCGGCTCGCAACAGCCCTCTAGCCGTTTTTCAGACCGATAGAGACGAATACAGAGGCATACTGTGGCGGGATTCGGTAAAAATAAGTCGCAAGTCTGCTGCAGCGCAGTCGTTGGCCGCGGTGGCTACGGGGCCGATCGCCTGCTATGTCTTGGTCATGTAGCCCTCCAGCACGTTAAGGAGCCGTATCAGACAAACCCCAATTTTTTGGATTTTGTCAAGATGATGAACGCATATAAGAGTCGGGGGCTCGGAGCTAAGTACGCGACACTTCCTGTGCATGTATCCCCTCTATGAGTGCGGACCTCGGCCCGGCCATGCGGGCGAGACGCCCGCGCACCCAGAGACGGCCCTACTGTCGGGTACTTAGGCTCGGAGACAAAGCTACGGATGTGCCTTGCGGCAAACGCATTTGCCTTGCAGAATACCCTGAACCAACCCACACGAGGAACGCCATGCCTATCACTGCCAAAGACCTCCAAGCGGCCCTCCCCGATCTCGAAAGCACCCAGTATTGCGCGGGCCTTGAAAAAACCGTCACCATCCACCGCGACCCTTGGGGAATCCCCCATATCCAAGCTGAATCGGAAGCCGACCTGTTTTTCGCCCAAGGCTTCGCCACCGCCCAAGACCGCCTGTGGCAGATGGACTTCGATCGCCACCAAGCCCTAGGCCGCTGGGCCGAATGGGCCGGCCCCGCCGGGCTGGGCCGCGACCGCCTCCTGCGCGCCGCCGGCATGGGCCGCACTGCTAAGTTGGACTACGAAGCGTCCAGCCCCCAAGCCCGCGCCATGTTCGACGCATACGCCGCGGGCGTCAACGCCTTTTTGGCGACGACAACGGCCCTACCCGTCGAATACCAACTCCTCGGCCAGCAGCCCGAGCCGTGGGAAAGCTGGCACTGCCTCGCCGTGTACAAGATGCGCAATAGCCTGCTCGGCACCTTTGAATCCAAGCTCTGGCGCACCCGTCTGGCCCAAGCCGTCGGCCCTGAGCAGTCCGGCCACAGTATTGTGGCCGCAAACCTCGCTCGGCTCATCAAAGGCTATCCCCAAGGCCACCTGCTCACCGTGCCCCCCGGCACCGAGTACCAAGGAGAACCTCTCGATGGCCTCGCCGCTCTCTGCCGCGAAACCGACCCCGGCTCCAATGCGTGGTCCATCGCGGGTGCGTACACGGATTCGGGCTTGCCGCTGGTGGCCGGCGACTCGCATCGCGCCCTCGACACTCCTTCCGTCTATTACCAAGTCCACCTCGCCTGCCCCGACTTCGCCGTCAGCGGCTATTCGGTCCCCGGCTCCCCGGCACCTTGCACTTTTGCCACAACGAATACGTGGCTTGGGGCATGACCTACGGCAGTGCCGATACTCAAGATTTGTTCGTCGAGCGCTTCCGCGAAACGGCCGACGGCTTGGAGTACGAATTCAGCGGCGCGTGGCGACCCGCGGAAATCCTGCGGGAAGAAATTCACGTCCGCGGCGCGGCATCCGTCACCTCCGAGGTCGTCATTACCCACCACGGGCCTATCATTGCTGGCGACCCGCGCAAGGGCCAAGCCATCGCTATCAGCGACCCCGGCCTCATCGAGGGAACCCCTTGGGCCGATGCGGCCCGCGATGCCATGCGCGCCCGCTCGGTCGCGGACTTGCACCAAGCCTTCGCCCGCTGGACCGACCGCGTCAACAACTACGCTGTCGCCGATGTCCACGGCTGCTTCGGCTATCTACACGCGGGCCGGATCCCGGTGCGCGAGGCCGCCAACGGCTGGTGCGCCGTCCCCGGCTGGAGCGGCGAGCACGAATGGCAGGGCTACATCCCCCACGCCGAGTTGCCCAAAGCCATAGACCCGGCAACAGGCTATGCCATCACCTGCAACCAGCGCGTGACCGGCACGGATTATCCCTACTATGTCGGGCTTGTCTTTAGCCCGGACTACCGAGCCCGCCGCATCCAGACCCGCATCCGCGAACTAGCAAAGGGCACGGCCACGCCCGAGGCTATGGGCCGCATCCACGCCGAACGCGTCTCGCTGCCGGCCGAGGTTTTTACGCGGGCCTTGCTCGCCATCGAGCCACCCGACGCCGACTGCGCCCAAGCCCTCAACCTGCTGAGCCAATGGGACTGCCGGATGGACCGCGACCAAGTCCAGCCGGCGATCTATGCCCAAACTCGCGCCCTGCTTGGCTACCACATTGCGCAAAACCTGTTCGGCGGCGACGCCTTGACCTTGCTCGCAGAGGCTGGCGGCGACGCCCACTGGCGTCTTATACACCTCGAAGCAACCCTCGCTATCGAGCGCGGCGACACGGCGCTGCTGCCGCCCGGCCAAACGTGGTCCCAAGCCCTGACTGAGGCCCTGACTGGCGCGCTCGCCGCGCTCAAAGAAGCTCTCGGCAAGGACATGGGCCAATGGCGTTGGGGCCGCTTGCACCGCATCCAGCCTCAGCATCCGCTCTCGGCGGTTTTCCCCGCAGCCGCTTCCTTGTTCGACCCCCCGTCGCTTCCCGTCCACGGCGATGGCGACACGCCTCTGGCCGGCAGCTATGCCTTCGACGACTTCACAGTTACGGGCCTTTCGGTCAACCGCTATATCTTCGACCCGTCTGACTGGACCCGGTCGCGCTGGATCGCGCCGCTGGGGGCCTCTGGCCACCCGGCTAGCCCGCACTACGCCGACCAAGCCCGGCTTTGGGCCGATGTGGAATTTATACCGCAGTTGTGGGATTGGCAGGAGATAGGCGACCGGGCGGAGACAACGCAGTGTTTGAACCCGCTATAGCGGTCGGCTCCCATGGAGCGGATCGGTTCTTGCCGCAGCCGTCTGCAAGTGCCCGGCCGACCGCGTTGTGCAGCGGGCGCGACGCCCGCGCACCCAAGCTCCGGCGACAGGCTCAAAAGGCAATTTATTGCGGTGAAATTCGATCAATTGCTCGCCATCGTGGCCGATGAGCCGGTGTTTGAAACTGGCCTGCTCTTGGCCGCAGCCGTCTGCAAGTGCCCGGCCGACCGCGTTGCGCAGCGGGCGCGACGCCCGCGCACCCAAGCTCCGGCGCGGGCTGTACGCGCTGGCACCGCCACACCGCCACACCGCCACACCGCACCCCATCCCTTCCTCGTGGCCAATTGACTGGTGAGCGGTTCGTATGTCAGCGGTCTGTCGGCGTTGGTACACGCTGGATTCCTTCCAACTTTACTATGCCGAAGCAAAGATCGAAGATCAGGGCGCGGATCACCGGATTTGACGAATCTGCTCAACCTTCTTGTCGAGCCGCTTGGGGGAAATCGGGTGGGCGGTGCCCAGCTCTTGGGCGAAGACCGAGACGCGATATTCCTCCAGCATCCAGCGCAATTCCTCGATTTGGGCCTCCCGCTCGGGCGAATTGGTTTCCCTAGCGAGCTTTTCCAACTCGCTTTGGTATACCTCGATCAACCCGGCCTTCTGCGCGTCCTTGCGCGGATCGGTCGCGGCGCGTTCGGTGCGCACCTCAACGGCTTTTAGGTAGCGGATTAAGTGGCTGAGACGGTGGAAGGGGACGCGAGCGAGGAAGTCGTCTGGCAGCAGTCGCTCCAAGTCCGCGTCCAGCCCGCGATAGGACCGGCCTGAGAGGCGAATTTCGCGGCGGGCTTCGAGCAAGCTGTCGACCAAAGAAATGAAGCGCGGGGCCAAGCCGCGCATCCGCTGCTTGGCCTGCACTAGCACGGCGTCGAAATCCTCTTGGCGCAGGGGTAGAATTTGCTCGCGGTGGAAGAGATAGCGCTCGAGATGTTCAAATGCTTGGGTGCGCAGTTCTAGGGAACTGCCTTGATAGCGCGTCTTGAATTGCGCCAGCTCTTGGAGCTCGCGCCGGAGCCACGCTAGCTCGTCGCGGAGCGCGAGAGCACAAAGGCCCAAGAACCCCTCCCGCGAGCGGGCTTCGGCTTCGGCGCGACTCTTGTAGAGCCGCAGCGACACGCCGCCTTCGTCGCGGCGGAGGCCGGGCCAGCCATAGAGCGGCACCCCGCCCGCTTGGGTCACTTCTATTCGTTCGGGCAAGTCGCCGAAATCCCACGTAGTGATCCCTTCCCGTTCCCACTGTTGGGCTGCCTTTTTCCAAGCGTCGAGTTCGACAGGAGTGTCGCGCTGTTCGAGGTGTTGGGTCAGTTGCTGCAAATCGCGGCCGGCCGCAACGGATTGCTCGTTGGTGCCTTGGATATCGACGCGCATTTTGAGGTGGTCGGGCAGGGCGTCGGCGTTCCAGTCCGACGCTTGGATTTGGATATGGTAGTGCTGGCGGATGTGATCTTGCAGCGACTCCAAAAAGGTGGGATGCGTCGGCTTGAGCACGGCCGCAATGCGCTGGGCCTTGGCGGGAATCGGCACCAGTTGCTTGCGGATGGACTTGGGCAACGAGCGCAGCAGGACGGTAATTTTTTCTTCGCGCAGGCCCGGCACCAGCCATTCGAGTACTTCTGGATCGACGGCGTGGGCTAGTTTGTAGGGCACTTTGACGGTGATGCCGTCCTCGTCTTGCCCCGGGCGATAGGCGTAGCTGAGGGCTAATTTTTTGCCGTCGAGGTCGAGCGCGTCTGGGAAGGCTTGCTGGTCGAAATCGGCGCGGGTGGTGCCGAGCAGGTCTTCCTCCTGCATCAGTAGGAAGTCGTCGGCTTTGTCTTTGAGGAACCGGTTGAGGTCGGGCAGGGAGGAAACATCGTCGAGGTGCTGGGCGTAAAAGCGGGCCGCGGCCTCTTCGACGTGGACATCGGCCCAGCCGCGGGCGCGGGTCTGCCAAGTTTCGATCTTCTGACACAGGCGAATGTTGTGCGCGAGAAACTTGTGTGGAGTATGCACCGCCCCGGGCACCAATGCCTCGCGGATGAATATGTCGGTGGCCTCGCGGGCGTTGATGCGGCTGTAAGGGATGCGGCGGCTGAGTACTTCGAGGCCGTAGAGGGTCCGCTTTTCGCGCACCAGCACTCGCCCCGAGCGCGGGTTGAAGTAGGGCTGGTCGTAGGAAACTCGGCACAGGTGGCTGCCTAGCTCGGCGAGCCATTCGGGCTGGACGCGGGCAACGGTGCGGGCGAACAGGCGCGAGGTCTCGACGATCTCGGCCGCGACCAGCCAGTCGGGTGGCCCGCCCTCGCCCGGCTTCTGGCCCTTGTTGGGGCGGAAGAGTCCCGAGCCGGGGAAAATCATCGCCTCGCGGTTGCGCGTTGCCTGATAGACATTGCCCTCTTCTTGGCGCGCCACACTCGAAAGCAGGCCGGTGAGTACTGAGCGGTGGATCGCGTCGTATTCGGCGGGGGTGCTATTGAAGCGAAAGCCTCTTATTTCGTTTAGTGCCTCGCGGAGCTGCGCGTGGATATCGCGCCATTCGCGCATCCGCATGTAGGAGAGGTAGTGCGCCTTGCAGAATTTGCGCAACTGGTTCTGAGAGGCGCGTTCCACTTGTTTGTGATAGGCGTTCCAGATGTTGAGATAGCCTAGGAAATCGGAATTTTTGTCGTGGAACTGGCGGTGCATTTGGTCGGCCGCATCCTGCTCCTCGAGAGGCCGCTCGCGCGGATCTTGAATGCTGATGGCCGCGGCAATGACGAGTACCTCGGAAAGGGCTTGCTCCTCGCGGGCTTGGAGCAGCATCCGCGAGACCGTGGGGTCGATGGGCAGGCGGGCCATGGCGCGGCCAGTGGGAGTGAGTGCGCGATTTTCGTCGAGGGCGTTGAGCTGGCTCAGGAGCTGGAACCCGCCGGCGATGGCGGCTTTTGCCGGGGGGTCGATAAAGGGAAACGCCTCGACGTCGCCCAGCTTGAGGTTGATCATCCGCAGGATGACCTCGGCGAGATTGGCGCGCTGGATCTCGGGCTGAGTGTATTCGGGCCGCGAGAGAAAATCCTGCTCAGAGTAGAGGCGAATGCACACCCCGTCCGCAACCCGCCCACAGCGCCCCTCCCGTTGGCGGGCGCTGCTCTGCGAGATCGGCTCGATGGGCAGGCGCTGGGTGTGCGTACGGGGGTTGTAGCGCGACAGGCGCGCCAAGCCGGTATCGACGACGTAGCGGATGCGGGGAATGGTCAGCGAAGTTTCGGCGATATTGGTGGCCAACACTACGCGGCGACGCTCCCGCGGGGCGAATACGCGCTGCTGCTCCCCGGCGGTCAGGCGGCCAAACAGCGGCAAGACCTCGACGCCGCGCAGCTTGCGCCCTTCGAGCCGCTCGCGGGTTTCGCGGATGTCGCGCTCGGACGGCAGAAAGACCAACAGGTCGCCCTCTCGCGACGTGCGCAAAATTTCGTCCACTGCGCTGGCAGCCGCATCCAAATACGTATAGTCGCCGCGGTCCTGCAGGATCTCGTCGAGTGGCCAGTAGCGGACCTCGACTGCGAACATTCGGCCCGAGACCTCGATGACCGGGGCGTCATCGAACGCTTTAGAGAAGGTTTCGGTGTCGATGGTGGCCGAGGTGATGACGATCTTGAGATCGGGCCGCTTGCGACGGAGAAGCCGCAGATAGCCGAGCAGGAAGTCGATGTTGAGGCTGCGCTCATGGGCCTCGTCCACGATAATGGTGTCGTATTCGAGCAAATCCGGGTCGGTTTGAGTCTCGGCCAGCAGCATGCCGTCGGTCATGACCTTGATGTAGCTCTCGGGCGCAGTCTGGTCGCGGAAGCGGATTTTGCAGCCCACATCGCGGCCATAGGAAACGCGCAGTTCCTCGGCGATGCGGCGGGCGATGGAGAGAGCGGCGACGCGGCGCGGCTGCGTGACGGCGATGCGGGCGGCCTCGCCGCGGCCAGCCTCTAGGCAGATTTTGGGCAATTGCGTACTCTTGCCCGAGCCGGTCTCGCCAGCGACGATGACGACGGGGTGCGCCTTGATCGCCGCGAGGATTTCGTCCCGGCGGTCGCTGATGGGCAGGGCCGGGGGGTAGGTGGGGATCGGGCGGTTTGTGCGCCGCCGTTTGTGCAGACGAGCCGAACTGCGAGCTTGGCCCAAGAGGCGTTCGATTTCTTCGGAGTTGAGGCGGCGGCGATTCAGACGCCGTTCGATACGCACCCGATCCTGGAGCATACACTGAGGCAGAAGGGTTTTAAGTGCCGTGATCGGGTGAAGTTTGGTAGGTGTTTCGCTCAAAAATTACTTGCCGGCCATTCAGGCATCAGTGCGCCACAGGCGCGGGATAGGGCTGGTGGCTTGGTGCTCGGGCAGGTGCCAGTAGGGTTCTTCGGGCGGGATTTCCTGCAAGTGCGGGCAGGTCATGCCGTGGCGGTCCCACACTACTTCGCCCGCCCGCAAGGTCAGAGCGCATTCGAGGCGGTGCCGGGCTTCGATACAGGCCCAACCGCAGTCGCGAAAGTAGAAATTGCCCTCGAGGACGCCCAGCACGGAAATGTCGGCTTCAGAGCCGGGCGTCAAAGTCCCCAACTCGGGCCGGCGGATGGCACTGGCGGGCGTGACGGTGGAGCGGTAGATCACTTCCTGTAAGGACATGTCCATGGCCAAGCACTTGGACATGGTGTCGAGCATCGAGTGGACGTGGCCGTTGATATTGCCCATGTGCAGGTCGGTGCTAATGGAATCGGGCGGGAAGCCGTCGGCAATGGCCGGCATGGCGGCGCGGTACCAGAAGCTGGCCGCCCCGTGGCCAAGGTCGAAGTGAATGCCCCGCTCGCGCGCTTCGCGCATATAGTCGTACACCGCGCCGTTTTCATCAATGACGGGGAACTGGCGGGCAAAGACGTGGGTGTGGATGTCGCCGGGGCGTAGGTGCTTGAGGAGGAGATCGGGATAGGAGCGCTCGGGTGGGCGCGGCCAAAAGTCAACCATCACCGGCATTTTACAGCACTCGCCGGCCTCGCCGGCCGCATCAACCGAGGCCCAAGGCGGATGCTCGTCGTCAAAGGGCTTGGTGGTCCAATAGTGGGCGGTCTTGATGCCGACGCACACATCGTCGTGGGCCGCAGCCATCTCGGCCGCCCGCTGAGGATCGAGGTTGGCGACGACCTGTTCGGGAGGTCCCATGCCTGGGGCGGCAATATTGATATATGCGAACATGCGGATCTTGGAGTGATCGATCACCGTCTCGCGGAAATGTTCAAACTCCTCGGCACCGGCCGTGCCTGTATCAACGCAGGTGGTTACACCCTCTTTGAGGAAGTGGGCGTCGGCATTGAGGCTGCCGACTAACCCGCCGGATTGGCGGGCGCGGGTATGGTACGAATGGACGTGGATGTCGAGCAGGCCCGGCACGACGACGAGGTTGCCCACGTCAATGACGCGATGGGCGTCCGCCGGGGAAATGTCCTCTTCGACGCGGGCGATGCGGCCGTCGAGAACGCCGACATCGGCGACGCCGTCGATACCGTTGGCAGGGTCGATTACGTGGCCGCCTTTGAGCACTATTTCGAGCTTGCGGGGCATGGTTTTTTCGTTTGGGTTATTATCAGCGAAAATCAAAAAGTAGGCTGGGGCAAAAGGAGGGTCAAATGAGGTTGTTGACAATGATCAGATGCTTGGATTACAATCTATTGCCTCATATATTCAATAGTTAAATGCGACGCCTTATCTACACACTCTTACTTTTGTCGGCCGGCAGCGCCCACGCTCAGACCGTCTATCGCGTCCACCTCAAGCTAGAGGGCATGATCGACCCGGGCGTAGCGGCCTTTGTCGAGCGCGTGATCGTCGAGGCCGACGAGACCGAAGCCGACGCGATCGTTTTCGAGATCGACACCTTTGGCGGGCGCGTCGATGCGGCCGCTGTGATCCGCGACGCCATTCTCGATGCCGAAACCCTGACCATTGCCTTTATCAATAAGCGGGCAATTTCGGCCGGGGCACTCATCTCGCTGGCCTGCGACAAGATCGTCATGACGCAAGCCTCAACCATGGGCGCGACCACCCCAGTCGATGCCACGGGCGACAAAGCCAGCGACAAGGTGACCTCCTATATGCGCGCCGAGATGCGCGCTACGGCCGAGCGCACCGGCCGAAACATCAAGATCGCCGAGGCCATGGTGGACGAGCGCGTCGATGTGCCGGGCCTGAGCGCCGAAGCGGGCCGGCCGGCCACCCTGACCACCGAGCAGGCGCTCAACTACCAGATGGCCGACGAGACAGCCGAGACGCTGATCGAGCTGTTGCGCATCTACGATCTAGGCGAGGCCGAAATCGTCGAGGTTGAACTCAACTGGACCGAGCACGTCTTGCGCATGTTGACCCACCCGGTCGTCACTTCGATTTTGCTGGCGGTGGCCATGTTCGGCTTGATCGCCGAGGTGCGCACGCCCGGTTGGGGCTTGGGCGGTACGCTCGCATTAGTGGCACTGGGGCTTTTCTTCGGTAGCCACCTGATAGTCCACTTAGCCGAATGGCAAGAGCTAGCTCTCTTTGCCGTCGGCGCGACGCTGTTGGTCGTCGAGTTGGTGGCCATTCCGGGCTTTGGCATTGTGGGCGTGTTGGGTATCGGCGCGATGATTGCCAGCGTGGTGATTACCCAATTGGGCGATTTTCAATTGTGGAGTTTCGAGGAAATCGTCTCGGTGATAGGGCGTCTCGCTGGATCGATGATCGGCGCGTTTATATTCTCGCTCATCGTTTTGCGCTCCCTGCCCAAGTTCGCCGCCTTCAATCGCCTAGTACTCCACAACGAGATTAAGACCGCCGATGGGTACACTTCCTCTTCGCGCAAGACCGACGAGGAGCTGTTGGGCAAGGAGGGGGTCACGGTCAGCTACCTGCGGCCCGCAGGTATCGCCCTGTTTGAGGGCAAGCGGCTCACCGTGATCGCCGAGGGCGAATTCATCGAGGCGCAGCGGCCCATTAAAGTAGTAGAAGCGCGCGGCAGTCGAGTGGTGGTGAAGGCGCTATGAGCTTTTTAGGGGGAGAGATGTTGGAATGGGTTTATTCGCTGGCCTTGCTAGTGCTCGGCTTTGTGCTGGTGCTGTTGGAAATTTTCGTCATTCCAGGGATCAACATCTTCGGCATCGTTGGTTTCCTGGCCGCGGTCGCCGGCATTGCCTATGCCTATGTGAATATGGGCGGCTTGGCGGCTGGAGTCGTGGCGGGCTTGGGGCTTTTGGGGACCGCCATTTTGGTGCGGGTAATGCTCAAGGTCCGCGCTTGGAACCGCTTGGTACTCAGCGATGGCATGACGCGCAAGGCCGGCTACGATTCGGTCAAGCCGGGCCGCGAGTCATTGCTCGGGCAGACGGGCGAGGCGGTTACGACGCTGCGGCCAGCGGGGCGGGCGCAATTTGGCGAACGGGTAGTCGACGTAGTCAGTGAGGGTGGCTATATTGAACGTGGCGAGCAGGTCGAGGTATTGAACGTGGCTGGCAACAGAGTCGTGGTTCAGTCAGTCCAGTCCGAACCTTAGTTCACTCCCTTCAAGGAGCTAATAAATGGAAGTCCTGTTTTTGGTCTTGGCGCTTTTTGGCATCATCGTCTTTTTGTCGCTCTTCACCTATTTCATTCCGGTGGGGCTGTGGATTTCGGCCTATTTCGCCGGAGTCCGAGTGGGGATCTTCAAGGACTTGGTGGGTATGCGACTGCGCAAGGTGCCGCCGCGACAGATCGTCGATCCCAAAATCAGCGCCACTAAAGCGGGGTTGGACGTCGGCTTGGAGAGCATGGAAGCTCACTACTTGGCCGGCGGCAACGTCAACGCCGTGATTTTGGCGCTGATTTCGGCCGACAAGGCCAACATCGACCTGAGCTTTGAGCGTGCTGCCAGCATCGACTTGGCTGGCCGCGATGTGCTCGATGCAGTCAAAGTCAGCGTCAATCCCAAGGTGATTAACACGCCTCTGATTGCGGCGATTGCCAAAGACGGCATTCAGGTCAAGGCCACCTGCCTAGTAACCGTGCGCGCCAATATCGACCGCTTGGTCGGCGGTGCTGGCGAGGAGACGATCATCGCCCGGGTTGGCGAAGGGATCGTCACCACCATCGGTTCGGCTACGACGCACAAAGAGGTGCTCGAAAATCCCGATTTGATTTCCCGGCGCGTGTTGGAAAAGGGCCTCGACTCGGAGACGGCCTTTGAGATTCTCTCGATTGACATCGCCGATGTCGATGTGGGCGAGAATATCGGCGCTAAGTTGCAGACCGATCAGGCGGATGCCGATCTCAAAATCGCCCAAGCTAAGGCCGAGGAACGCCGGGCCATGGCCCAAGCGCGCGAGCAGGAGATGACCGCCCAAGTTGTGGAGATGGAATCGCGAGTCAAGGAAGCCGAAGCCGAGGTGCCGCGCGCAATGGCCGAGGCCTTCCGCGAGGGCAATCTGGGCATTATGGACTACTACCGCATGCGCAATATCCAAGCTGACACGGATATGCGCGACTCGATTTCCGAAAGCGGCGAGGATCGCGACAACCGCGACAACCGCGACAACCGCGACAACTAGTCCATGGAACTCCTAATATTTCTCCTCGCCATCCTGTTCAGCATATTTTCGGCGCTGATGGAGCGGCGCCGGCGCCGCAAAGAGGTTGAAGAGGCCCAACAGCAGCACACCGAGATCGAAGAACAGTACGCCGAGGTCAATCCGGCTGCGCCCGTTGTCGTCGAGGAGAAGAAGGAAGAAAAGCCGACCTTTGGGTGGCCTTTTGACGGCGATCCCTTTGAGGAGCCAGTGCTCGCCGAAGTCGATCCGGCCGAGGCTGAGCGGGAGGCACTAGAAGCCGAGCGGCAGGCTCTAGAGGCCAAACGGCGCACCGTGGCGGCCGAGAAACAGGCTATGGAGCGGCTGACGGAGACCAAGCCCGAGGATACAGGCAAGAAACATCGGTCTCGTCGCACTGGGAACCGTTGGTTTCTCAACCCTCAGACGGCGCGCGACGCGATCGTCTATATGGAAATCCTCGGCAAGCCGAAGAGCGAACGAGAGGAGAGGTAAATGGTCTAGCCGGAGTGGCGGAATTGGTAGACGCGCTGGATTCAAAATCCTGTATCCGCAAGGGTGTGTGGGTTCGAGTCCCACCTCCGGCACCATTTTTACTAACCGTTGCAAGCTAAAAAGAGGTAACCCGCCGTGACATCTCCAGAGGTTAGGCGACTCCTCGACATCGTTTCCGTACTCGTTCTGCTGATTGTAGTGCCGGCGTACATCTTCTGCCGCCTAGGACTCATTCTGCTGATTGCAATTCCGACGGCTTACATCTGCTGCCGCCTAAAATCGCACACTGATTAACTCCCCTTAGACTTCTGGCTATCTCACTAGCCGCTCGTCAAGCAAGTACGGTTCACCTGCCGAGACTTCCACTCCTTTCATATCTGAATGCGCTGGATTGATTAGCACATTGTAGTCGCCCTTGACTGCTGCCGAGGGTACGCACGGCAGCAAAGACCGCCTTTCCGCCGCCCAACAGGTGCCGATATCCTCTAGCTCGACAGGGGCCGGATGTTGCCGCCAGTTGTTTGGCAACATCTCCTCGAGCCTCTGCTGACACATCATCGGAAACCGCCGCACAAGGTTCCCACTAGTTGGAAGATAAACCCGCAGAGAACTAATCGGTCCGACCGAATGGTTTGGCGTCGCCGTGTCGCTGCACCGTGCGTTCGCTAATGGGCAGCAGGCGAATGAGTTGTCCCGGCGATATAGCGAGGTATTCCGCTAGTTTTATCAACTCCGACCGCGCAATGCCTCGATTGCTCATTTCAATTAGGTCGAAGCCATTGTGCAGCCTATGGCGTACCCCAAGAATCTGCGCCGTTTCGACTAAAGGGGCTGTCTTGGCAGTGGTCATGGCATGGCTCGCTTTCTTTGAGTGGCGACGTCTGTCCTATAAAATGCGCCCACATTGTCAAACTTGCCATCGGTGCGGCTGAGTGCGTATCTATTGTATCGGAGCCCTTTGCGAGAGGATGAATCCGTGAAAACGCTAAAAGGCCAAACCCGCACTGCGCCGCCGCTATGGGCAGTCTTGCAGCGGCGACTGATCGACGCTATCGACGAGGCGGCACCGATTTTTCTCGAAAAGTACACCCGTCCCGGCGGCAGCCTGATATGGATGGAAGAATACCCCGGGGATGGGGTCTGGGCCGACGACCTGTACGAGGCATTTTTCAATTGGCCTCACTACTACGCCCTAGGCGGCAGCGAGTACACGGGCGTCAAAGCCCTAGAGGAGTGGAACGCCATTACTCGGCAGCTAGAGCACGACTACGGTCGCGTCACTCGAGAGTTTATCAACGACGACGACTGGTTCCACAACGCGGAAAACTACATCTACTTCTATCACTTGGGGATGGCCGATCCGACCAACGCCGAGACGCGCCGCCGGGCACAGCGCTTTGCCGGATTGTACTTAAACGACGACCCGGCCGTGCCCAACTACGACCCCGAGCACCGCATCGTGCGCTCGCCCTGTAGCGGCAGCAAGGGGCCGCTCTTCCAGATGCGACGCGGCGAAATCCACTACGACCTCACCCACGGTCACGCCACGCTGGGGCCTGGCTCTGATTTGCCCGCTAACTGGTGGGAGGACCCCGAGACTAAACGCCGCGTTGAGGAGCAATTCGACCAAGTAGTCATGCAGGGCGATGTGACCGTCAACCTAGGAGTCGTGGCACTGGTGGCAACGGCCTTTCTCCACACCGGGGAGACGCGCTACCGGGAGTGGATCGAGGAATACGTGGGTGCTTGGATAGAGCGAACCGAGGCCAACGGCGGCATCGTCCCAGACAACATCGGCCCCAACGGTATTGTCGGCGAGATGCGCCAAGGGCAGTGGTGGGGCGGGCTGTACGGCTGGACCGGGCGCTATGGCCACGGCATGATGGCTCACTCAATCACCGCGGCGGTAGAAGCCGCGCTGCTGGTCACGGGCGAGACCCGCTACTTGGACTTGCTCCGCATGCACATGGATGCGCTAGTCGAGCACGGCCGCGAGGAAGGGGGGCGACTGCTCGTGCCCTACAAGTACACGGACGAAGGTTGGACCGACTTCAACCCCATCAATTCCGATGCGCCGATCCACTTGTGGGCCGCGTCCATGGAGGAGTGCGACAGGCAGCGGCTGGAGACCTTGCGCGAGGGAGCCGAAAATGAGTGGAAGCAGGTGGGGCAGCGCGGACCGCGTTCGCTTGACGACCGCGCTTGGACCCGCTTTCTCGCCGGCGAGTCCCCAGAGTACCCCGAACGCATCTTGCAGGCCAACTACCGAGAGGTCTGCGACCGCATCGCCAAGGTTATCGACGACGAACAGGACCTGACTCAACTCGACGTTCACTGGTGGCAGCAGGTCAACCCGGTGGTAACCGAAGCCTTGGTGCAGCTAACGACCGGCGCGCCGCAGACCATTTACTGGGGTGGGTTGGCGCAAGGGCGGGTGCGCTATTTCGACGGCGAGCAGCAGCGACCGGGTTTGCCCCAAGACGTTGCCGCCCTAGTGACCGGCCTCAGCGCTGACAGTGCGGAGCTGACGCTGGTCAACTTGAGCACGAGCCGCACCCGACAGGTGGTCGTCGGCGCTGGTAGCTTTGGCGAGCACTGCTTTGGCCGGGTGCGAGCTGGCGACGAGGCCCTCGACGTGGATGGCACGTATTTCCAAGTTGAACTGGCACCGGCCAGTCAAATCGAATTGTCGCTCGCCATGCGGCGTTACAGCCAGCAGCCCAGCTTTCGCCTGCCTTGGCACGGCGACGGGATTCCCTACCGATAGGATTAGACCGGCGTCTCTGGCGTCGGCCATTTTTCGATTGTAGGGGCAACCCTTGTGGTTGCCCACCTTCTAATCAGGAGACAAGGCAATGGACCAAGCGGACCGCGATTTCTTTGCCGCAAACGGCTATCTCAACCTAGGTCAGGTGCTCGACAACGACGACGTGCAGTACTTCCGCGCCATGTTCGATGGCGATATGGAAAAGTACCCCTATTTCTGGCACTCCTACGGCCACCACCAGCACACCAACTACGAGGCGTTGATCACCTCGCCGGAGTTCGACGAACTGATCCGCCACCCAAAGATATATCCGACGATCGAGGCCCTGATGGGCGGGCCGCTCTGCTTTGGCGAGATCGGGCTGCGGATGATGCGAGCCTACGACGGCCCGTTGCACCAAGGTTGGCACCGCGACCGGCCGCATTGGGGCGAGCATCCGTTCCGCATGGACTACATCCAACTCATGGTCTATCTGTCCGATGTCAATGAGGGAACCCATTGTTTTTCGCTGTCTCCAGAAGCAGTAAGCCAGCCGGTGCTCGAAGATAAGGAAGAGCAGCTCAAGCGAGGTGGTGAATATAACTTGCACGGTCCGGCCGGGACCTGCGCACTGTTTAACGTAGCCGTACTGCACACGGCGACGACGCGGCCCACGCAGGCAGAGCGGCGGACTGTGCAGATTTACTACGGGCATCGCAACCGGGCACCGCTAGCGAACGATTCGACTATGCCGGCGGCGTTTTGGCGGGACAGCAAGGATGCAGAGACGCGGGCTTTTTACGGGATTTTGAACGAGCGCACCAAGGTGTATTTGGCGGCATTCCCCGGAGCTTGACCCATTCCTCGGGGAGATGCCAAGATAGGTTATTTTGCACACACCCCTGTTGGATATCGCACCCACTGATCTGGTAGATATTGCAGTCGTCGCGTTGCTGCTTTGGGGTCTAGTGGTTTGGACCCGCCGAGCGCGAATGGCCCTGCTCGGTCTGGCTTTTTTGGGCGTCTTCTACCACCTGATAGCGCAGCAATTCAAGTTGCAGCTAACAACTTGGATATTCCAAGGCTTTTTTGCGGGATTAGTGCTGGTGCTAGTGGTGGTGTTCCAAGATGATTTGCGCCGGCTCTTTGAGCAGATCGCCACGCTCGGTCTGCGCCGCAAGGCTCCGAAGCTGGACGGGACCAGCATAGGAACGCTGAGTAGGGGGTTGGTTCTGTTGGCCGAGAAAAAGCGCGGAGCCTTGATGGTCCTGCCGGGGCGCGAGCCGCTAGAGCGACATTTTTTGCAGAGTGGGGTCCCTTTGGACGCGGAAATCAGCGAAGCACTTCTCGACAGCCTTTTCGATCCCGGCTCGGCTGGGCACGACGGCGCACTGGTGATGCAGAACAATAGGATCAAGGAGTTTGGCGTGCATTTACCACTTTCCGAGAATAGGGATGAACTGAAGGGAGGTGGTACGCGGCACGCGGCCGCACTGGGCTTGGCCGAACGCAGCGATGCCCTGTGTCTGGTAGTATCAGAGGAGCGTGGCACCATTGGGATTGCCGAGCGGGGGCAACTTGAGATTCTGAGAGGTACAGACGCGGGCAAATTGTCGAACAGGATCAGAAGCTACTTGCAACATACGGGGACCCAAGTGAACGCGCACCGGGTCGAGTGGCGTCGGTTGGGCCGGCGTCTAGTGGAAGGTCTTTTGTCCTTTGCCATGGCCTTGGGTGCGTGGCTGGTATTCGTGCCGGGCGCGACAGTCGAGGAAGCAGTCCTCCAAGTACCCGTAGCCGTGGAGAACGTGCCCGAAGGATATGCGCTAACGGACGTCAGCCCCCAAGAGGTAGAGATCGCGGTGGCCGGACCGCGACGGGACATGTTTTTGGCGAGTAATGAGGATTTTGAGGTTGTCATTGACGCCGATCTCGTCAGGTTGCAGCGGAGGACCTTTGAGGTGTCCGCCCGGTCCGTGCGCCATGTAACAGGGTTGAAGATTACCAGCATCAAGCCAGAGAAGGTGAAACTAACCGTGCAGAAAGCGCAAGGAGAAGCGCGATGAAAATCGCTATGAGAGGTATGGCATGACACTGAGCAAGCAACAGATCGCGTTTTTTAAGCAGCAGGGGTATTTGATTCTGGAAAACTTCATCGCGCCGGAGCAGATAGCCGCTTGGCGCGGGCAGTTCTGGGATCACGTAGGGGCCGATCCACAAGACCCGGCGAGTTGGCCCGATAGCTATGTGATTGACGGGTTTGCGGTTGAACCGGCCTTTGGGCAGCTTCCGCAGATGCTGGCGGTGGTTGGGATGATGGGCGGGGGGCAGTTTGGCGGCGGCGGTGGGTCCATGCTGGTGCAGTGGCCGCGCTTGGGGGAAGCGTGGGACTGGCCGGGCCAAGGGCATATCGACGGCTACGGACCGGGGGGCTGGAGCGGCGGTTTTATGCTGGGGGCGACTGCTTACTTAGACGATGTGGAAGCAAACGGCGGGGCCTTTGTTTACTGGCCGCAGAGCCATCTGCCGACCCACGCGTACTTCCGCGAGCATCCCGCCCACATCGACGGCAGTTTCCGCGAGCGCGAGGATTGGGAACCGCGCCAATGGGGGCTGTTTTCAGACCGCTCGCCCCACGGGCCAGAGCAATTTGTGGCGCGAGCCGGGGACGTGATTTTCTGGCACTGCTTTCTGTGCCACACCGGCTCGGCCAACATCCGCTCCAATCCGAGGCTGGGGCTTTTCTCCCGCTGGCACTACGCCGAGCGCGAAGCCATGCGCTATGAAGTACCGGAGGATCTGTGGAAGTATTGGGCGATCTAGAACGCCCTGCTGTCGAGCCGCTCGGCCACCTGTGAAAATTGCCCGTTTCAGCAAAATTGCATAATTTGTATGATTTTGTAACAATGTCTGCCCTCATCCACCTTTCACCTCGGGAGCTACAATGGCCAAGTCGATGTTTTCTCGGGAAGTCGCCATCAAGCTGGAAGGCGAAATCAACGCCTTTCAAGCCTGCCGCAGCCTGTCGCAACGCGCACGAGACATTAATATAGAGCGCAAACTGAGAGAAGCTGACAGCGAAACTGCTGAGGAAGAGCAGCCCAATTCATCGGCCAGTGCCATGCTGGATTTTGCCGAGGGGCGCATCGTCCTCTCGCCGGAAGAGGGTGCGGACTTAGACGAGGTCTGAATCGCTAGCCGCTAGCGACAGCCCATCTACCAGCCAGCCTTCGCTGCCGTCTCCAACGAACAAGCCAACACATAGCCGTCGCACTGTCGGTCGCGTAACTTGCTGACTGGGAGGAGGCTGGGGACGGGGCCGCCTGCTTGGCGGATTCGGCGCACAGTACTTTCACCCTCTGGCATAGCGCGAGTCAGCCACTGATGGCTAACGCCACCCGCTTGTCCCTGCCTTTTCTAGCCCCCCTAACGCGAGCACCGCGCTAAACCGGAGGCTTTAGAAATGCCACCGATCAGACAACCGCTTCTTCTTTACCATACAGCAACCCGAGCAGGCTCACGATACTACCAGCCCTTGCAGCCTTGTAGTCAAGCATCGAGTGGAACAGGTACGCAGCTTGCGTCGGAAACACTAAGCGCGAGATGGCGATTAGAGAGCATAAAACGAGGCGATACGTCTTCGATGGCGGTCAGCGCGAATTCCTCCGTCATCCGGTGCGTAACCTAGTGAGTTGCCCGCTCGTCAAGAAACGCGCACTGATCCCCCTGAACGGCTGAAGCCGTCAGTTCCACGGTGATTTTCTATGGGCCTACAAAAAAACTGCTGTCCCCGCCGCCGCTGGGGCAAGACCGAGCTTTCCATACCAGTAATCCCATTCGGAACGCAAGGCTTTGGCGGCCACTTCGGGCCGGTCGCCGACGAAGAGGCCATGGCCCTGATGCGCCGAGCCGTCGATTTGGGCGTCAACCACTTCGACTGCGCCCGTTGCTACGGCGACTCGCTGCGCAAGCTGGGTCGTGCGATCAAGGAAGGCGTCATCGCCCGCAGCGAGATCATCATCAGCGGCCGCGTCTGCTGCCACAGTGCCGCGGCGTGGGGCGGCTACGGCGAAGGGCGGCCCGATTACTCGGCTGCGCGGGTCTTGGCCGATGCCGAAGACCAGCTAGAAATTCTGGGAATCGAGAAATTCGACGCGCTCTTTCTCCACGATCCGCCCGAGATCGAACCGACCCTTGAGGTAGGCGGCGCACTCGAAGGGCTGGAACAGGTGCGCCAACAAGGTGCCGTGGATTTCATCGGCTATGGCATGAGGCCCCACGACTTTCACCTCGCGCACATTGCTTCGGGTCGCACCGACGCGATGCTGTGCTTCAGCGACTACAACTTGCTCCGGCAGAGCGCAACCGATGCCATCCTGCCAGCGGCCGCGGCCGCCGACCTCGGAGTTCTCAACGGCTGGTCGATCATGCGCGGCTGGCTGACGGGCGTGCCCGTAGAGCGCTTTATCCCACGCGACAAGTGGGGCCCAGACCAGCACCGGGCCGAGGCCATGCGCTTGTGGTGCAACGAGCAGGGCATCGACATGCTAAATCTGACGTTGCAATTCTGCCTGCGCGAGGGACGCATTCACGGCAACCCCATCGGCTCGCTGAACATTGAGCAGCTAGAGCGGAACGTCGCGGCTGCCATGGCCACCGTCGCGGATGAAACCATCGCCGCATTTAGGGCCGCGGCGCTTTGAACAGGAGAAACTACGCGCATGAGCGCTGCTGAAGAGTACTACGCGCAAACGACGAAGCTGTTGCAACGTCTGCGCGATACGCAAATGGACGCTATAGACCAAGCTGCCGCAATCTGCACCGAGAGCATTGCCAATGGCGGGTTGGTCTTTCTCTTTGGTGCTGGGCACTCGCGGATGATGTGCGAGGAAATGACGCCGCGCCAAGGATGTTTCGTGGGCTTTTTTGCGCTGGTCGAGCTCGCGGTATCGAATCATGCGTCAATCGTCGGCACCAACGGGTTGCGCGGGCCGCTCTTTTTGGAGAAGTACGAAGGCTACGCCGAGGAGATTCTCCAAGGGTTCGAGTTCGGGCCGCACGACGCCTTTATCTTGATTTCGACGAGTGGCATCCGGCCCCTGATCGTCGAAATGGCCATGGGCGCTAAGGCGCGGGGCTTGCCCGTGGTCGCCATGCTGTCAAAGCCGCACGGCGACCAGTCGCCACCCGCGCACTCGTCGGGCCAGAAGCTGATGGACGTGGCCGACGTCGTCCTCGACAACCAGTGTCCGCCGGGGGACTGCGTACTCGAGCTAGAGGGGTTGGAGTGGCGGACTGGGCCGGTATCGACGGTGACCGGCGCGATGATGATGAATATGCTGCGCTGCGAGGTGGCCGAGCGGTTGCTGGCGCGGGGGATCAAGCCGGAGCTATTGCCGAGCCATCAGTTTGTGGGCAATGTAAGCGCAGAAGAGCAGCTAGAGAGGTTTTACGAGGGCTACCGCAAGAGCCTCAAGCATTTGTACGAGTAGTAGAAGCGGCCCTTGTTGGTCGCCCGTTGTTTAGCAAGCGGCCTGAAAGCTCTGGCGGCTGTCCCTTGTGTGCAGACGATACCGGCTGGATGTCACGGTGACGCCCGCTGGCGACGGTCTCTACCGCTTGCTCGACGCGATAGAAGGCTTCTTAGACAGCGGCAAGAAGGCTCAAAACTCGCAAACCCTTGTAGGGACGTCCCGCGGTCCCTATGGAGCCGATTCCAATCCACTAACCACACTGTGGGCACTCTCGACAACAAAGTCTGTCTAATTACCGGCTCTACCGGCATTGCCGAGGCCACGGCCCTGCACGCAGCCGAGGAAGGGGCCAAGGTATTCGTCATCTCGCGGACGGAAGCAAACTGTCGGGCCTTGGCTGAGAAGCTGGGAAAGCAGGGGGCGTACCGAGCAGCCGATCTGACGCAGCGGGAACAGGTCGCCGACACCGTGCGGACCTGTGTGAAGCACTGGGGGCGGATTGACGGGTTGTTCAACGTGGCAGGGATCAGCGGCCGACGCTTTGGCGATGGGCCGCTGCACGAGTGTACAGAGGAGGGGTGGGACGCAACGCTGGACGCCAACGCCAAGAGCATGTTTTTGGTGTGCCGCGCCGTGCTGCAACAGATGTTGACCCAAGAACCGCGCGAAGACGGAGTGCGGGGGGCGATTCTCAACATGGCCAGTGTGCTGGCCTTTGCGCCGGAGCGGAAGTTTTTTGCCTCGCATGCCTACGCGGCCAGCAAGGGGGCGATTGTGTCGCTGAGCAAGGCCATGGCCAGCTACTACGCGCCGCACGGGATTCGGGTCAATGCCATTGCGCCGGCGCTGGTGGAGACCCCTATGAGCAAGCGGGCTGGAGAAAACGCAGAGATCATGGCGTTTATGCGCGACAAACAGCCGCTCGGAGCGATGATGAGCGCGGCGGATGTGGCGGGGATGGCGGTTTTTTTGCTGGGGGAGCGAGCGCGGGCGATTACCGGAACGGTGGTGACCGTGGATGCAGGTTGGTGCGTAAGTTGACGCAAGGAGGGCGCATGAAGGAATACGTTATTGGCTTTGACGTGGGCGGCACCCGGGTCAAAAGCGGCGCGGTGACGCGGCGCGGGCGGATGCTGGCACCGGGCATCAATCCGTCGGGTTTTGCGCTGGGCATGGGCAATTTGCTCAAGACGCTCAAGGATGAAGTCGCACGGATTTCCGAGAAGCTAGGCGGCAAGCCGCAGGCTGTTGGCTTGGGCTTTCCCGGGGCCGTGGACCCCGAAATCGGCGTGGTGTACATGCCGGGGAAGATCAAGGGGCTGGAAGGCTATCCCATTGTCGAACGGCTGGCTAAAGCCACGGGAGTTCCGGTCGTCGCCGACAACGACGGCCGCATCTCCATCTACGCCGAGCGACACTACGGCCTAGCGCGGGACTTGGACTGGGCGGTGACTATTACCCTTGGTACCGGCGTCGGCTCCGGGGTCTTGCTCGACGGCAAAATTTTGCGCGATCCGCACTTGCAGTTCGGAACGCAGATGAGCCATATCGTCATGCAGGCCCTCGGCGGGCGGCTGTGCCTGACCAATGCGCGGGGCACAGCTGAGATGAT
Organism: Candidatus Latescibacterota bacterium; assembly: GCA_965200315.1. GTDB lineage: Bacteria > Latescibacterota > UBA2968 > UBA8231 > UBA8231. Next base: position 3,448,644 of record OZ241362.1, on the reverse strand, counting down.
GTGCTCGGCCACGGCCCTGACACAGCAGGTGCGGGACGGGCTGGCGCGCGGCATTCCCTCGGTCTTGAGCGACCAGTACTTCAAAGACCCCAACGCCATCGATTTCAAGGCCATAATCCGCGGCGTGAAGCGTCAAGACCGGCTCTGCGTCGACGAGCTGGAGCACTGGACTCGCAACTTAGGCTGGCTGCTGGTGAGTGCGGTACACGTGTATGCTCCCCAGCGGATCATCCTCAGCGGCGGAGCGACCAATGCGGCCGAGCACTTTCTCGAACCGCTACAAACGCAAGTGAACGAACACTTATTCCGGCATCCAGCGGGCGCAGGCGTGCCGATTGTGCTGTCCAAGCTGCGCGACCATGCTGGCGTCTTGGGAACAGCGGCAATTGCTTGGGAAAAGGTCGATGGAGGCCAGCCGTGAAAGAGCGTCCCTTGCGCACCACCGTTATCGGCTCCTACCCCTTCCCGAGTTGGCTCGAATACGCGGCTGAGCATCTCGACGCCTTCGGGCCGGACGATATTGCCGAGATGCAGGACGACGCGGTCGTTGCCGCGCTCGGCGACCAAGTGCGCGCCGGGTTGGACGTCGTCACCGACGGCGAGCAGGCCCGCTTTGATTTCAACCTTTCCTTTTACGGCTATCTCGAAGGCATTGACCTAGAATCCGCACCGCCCAGGCGCTTCGGCCCGCCCGCCCACGACCAGCGTGGTCGCCATGAGATCACTGGACCGCTGCAAGCACCGCACGGCTTGGGTGCGGTGGAGGAGTTTGCGCGGCTCAAGCGGTTGGCGCCAGCAGGGCCGACGCTCAAGGCCAGTGTGCCGGGTCCCTACACGTTGAGCGGACGGCTCGTGCCCAACGACCAGTACCCAGATCGCTGGGCCGTGACCGAGGCGCTGCTGCCGATTGTGCGGAGCGAGTTAGAGGCGCTCTGTGCGGCGGGCTGCACGGAGCTGACCGTTGATGAGCCGTCGATGAGTTGCTATGCCCACCGCGAGAATCCAGCGCGTTTCGTCGATATCTTCAACCGCACGGTCGAATCCGTCGTAGGCAAGTGCCGGCTCTCGACTCACCTGTGCTTTGGCAACTACAAGGGCCGCGCCGTGGGGCTGCGCCGCTACGCACCCATGTTTCCGGCGTTCTTGGACATGCAGGTCGATGAGATGCACGTCGAGATGGCCAGCCGCGAGTTCGCCGAACTGGAGATCATCGGCCTGATCGCCGCGAAGATGGACGTGGCGGTGGGAATCGTCGATGTGAAGAGCTACTATATTGAAACCGCAGAGGACATCGCGGCGCGGGTCGAGGCGTGCTTGGAACATGCCCCGGCCGACAAGCTCTCCTTTGCGCCCGATTGCGGGCTGAGCCAAACGGCGCGCTGGGCGGCAAAGCAGAAGCTGGAGAACATGGTGGCTGGGGTGAGGGCCGTACGGGAGAAGCTGGGGTATGCGCCATAGTGGCGCAGATACCGAGCACGACGACCGCCCCTGCGGGTTGAGGTGGACATATTTACAGTATTGACTATGAGGATTGTCAACGCGGAGGAAGCAATGAGCTACAAACCAGTGGCCGACCAGCGGCCCGATCGCTACAAAGTCTCCACGGCCGAATACGCTCAGTATCAGAAACAGGGGTTCCTAGTCGTCGAGCACTTGGTCGATCTGGACGAAGTGGAAGAACTCAAAGCGCACGTCATGGCCATGCTCAAGGGCCGAATCGACGTTCCCGGCCAGGAGCCTCCGTCCCCGGAGGCGACGGAAGAAGAGCTAGTGCAGCGTTTCACGCGGGTGCATCAACTGCACCGCTGGGACGCCACCTGCGAGCGCTTTTTGCTGCACCCGCGCATCTTGGACGTTTTGGAGGCGCTCATCGGGCCGGATGTGCTGGCCTTGCAGACCATGCAGTTTTTCAACGCGCCGGGCATGGGTGGACAGGGTTGGCACCAAGATTCCTATTATATCACCACGTACCCGGATACCCTCATCGGCGCTTGGTTGGCCTTGGAGCGGGCCGACGCGGAGAACGGCTGTCTGTGGGTTGCGCCCGGATCGAACCACGAGCCCATTTATCCCGATGAAGGCCGAGGGCACCTAGTCCACGCCGAGGGAGCCTTTGACGAGATTGAGACTGTAGAGGGCATTAGCCATCTCGACGACGAGGTCAATACGCTGTCTGGGGTGGCGCGGCGCTATGGAGAAGCAGAGCCAGTGGTGGTGGAGGCCGGCGATGTGGTGTTCTTCCATCCGCACCTTCTGCACCGCTCTCATCCCAATCGGTCTCCCGATCGCTGGCGTCGGGCATTTGTCAGCCACTATTGCAATGCCCGCTCTTGGGTGCCGTGGAACCACGGGATGCCCTATGAGGGGCCGGCGGCCAATTACAAGCACATTCTGGCGCGCGGGCGGACCCATCTGCCCTTTGCCCGCCCCGAGTTCGGTACGCCGTGCGCGGCGTCGGCGATTGACGCGAATGGTGCTCCCGAGCGCATGGTGGCGAGCGGGGGCGATATGGAGAAGCGGGAGGGGTGAGAGCAACCCATCGGTGGATCCGCGCAACTGATTAGGATGGGGATGGCGATTCAGGAGTAGCCAACAACACCTTACCTTGGAGGCCCTATGACCGTATCCAAATGGCAAGAAGTATCCGAGCCGCTGCAGGCCGAACACGACGATGTGGTGATTGGTGCCGGTATTGTCGGCTCGTACGCGGCCACCTTGCTGCACCAGCGGGGCCGCGACGTCTCCCTAGTCGACGCCCGTTTTGTGGCCTCCGGTGCCTCGGGCCGCAACGCCGGCTTTGTGCTGACCTCGCAGCGCGAGACGTACCCCACCCTCATCGCCCAAGTGGGTCGTCCGGCCGCCCGCCAAATTCTCGACATAGTGCGCGACAATGTCGCCCGCATGCGCGCCTTGGCCAAGCAGTACGAAGTGCCCTCGGAAGAGGGTGCCATCCACCTCGCCGAAACCCAAGCCGACGCCCGTGAGCTGGAAGAGTGGGCCCGCGCCGTAGCCGCCGAGGGCGTTGAGGTCGAGTTTGCCGAGGGCGATCCCTATGGTGCTGGGTACGCGGCATCTCTACAGGTGGAGGGCGATTTCATGGTGCAGCCAGCGCGCCTCACCGAGGCCATTGCCGCCGCCTCTGGGGCCACCTTTTACGACCGCAACGAGGTCTATCGCATCGAACCAGAGGGCCAGGGCTTGATCGTGCGCGGACGTCGCGCCCATATCCGCTGCCGCAAGGTGTACATCGCGACCAATGGGTACGGCTGCGATATGCACCCGCACTTGCGCCGCATCGTGCGCCCGGTGCGCGGCCAGATCCTCATCACTACCCCGGTGGAACCGCTGATTCAAGTCGCCGGCATCACTGATTACGATTACTTCCGCCAGCTTGAAGATGGGCGTTTGATGATAGGTGGTGCCCGGGCTTTTTTTGAGGAGCAGGAGTACACCGCCGAGGACGCCGTCACCCCAAACCTGATACAGCACCTCGAGTCCTATGTGCGCCACTGGTTCCCGGGTATCTCCTTTGAAGTCGAGCGCCAATGGGCCGGCATCCACGGCTTCACCCCGGATCGCCGGGCCGCTGTCGGCGCGCTCCCGGACCTGCCCGACGCGGTCTTTGCCCTCGGTTTTAGCGGCTACGGCAACTCCATCGGCCTGCTGGCCGCCGAGCGCATGGTGGAGTTGGCTCTAGACGGACGCGACCCCGGGCCGCTCTCAGCAGCGCGGTTCTAGCTAGAAATTCCTGACCTTCGATTGCGTCTGCCAGCTTTGAGCGGCTCGGACACGCCTAGGGCTTGTGATCCGTGTCGACGGGTGCTTCGTCGTTGTCTAGGAAGCGCTCGGCGGTGTTGTGGGTCGCCGGACTGGTGCGGAAATCGGCAATCCAAGGCTGGCGGAAATAGGCCTGCTTTTCGCGCGGCAGGCTGTGCAGCACCACTGGGGGGATCTTCAGCCGGTGCCAGTGGGTGGCCAAATGCGAATAGGCGTTTAGTACGGTGACGCGCGGGGTGTCGCGGCGCCACACCGGCCCGGCGTGGCACAAGTTTTCGGTAAAAAAGACCGCGCTGCCGGCCGGGCATGCATACGTGGTGAGGAAGGGACTGCGCTTGCCCTCTTCCAGCGACAGGTGGTCTTCGTGGATGGGGAATTCCGACTTGTGACTGCCGATTAAGAAATGAGTGCTCTGATCTTCTAGCGCGATATCGGTCAATTCAAAAATAACCCGCACCATACCGGCGTGGATGCGCCCGTTTTTCACCCGGTAGCCAAAAATGGGATCGGCTTGACCGGGGCCGCCTCCGTGTAGCCCGCCGTGCTTCTCGCCCTTTTTGCGCCAGACACAGCTACAACCTTCCAATCTTATATCAGGACCAATTACCTCCCGAATTACATCGACCACTTGGGGATGGTCGATTAGCACACTGGCCGGGCCGCCGGGCATGTCGCGGTGTTCGGGCGGCAGCGATTCGGGGTCGTGTTTGATGCGGTCGATCTGATCGACAATGGCGGCGACTTCGGCGGGCTTCAGGATGGCGGGGCGCACCAAAAAGCCGGTGAGATCAAAGCGGAAGCGTTCTTCTTTGGTCATGGCCATGGGAAATCTCTCGGGAAAATGTTTTTCTGGCGGGATGTTACTTGTGAAGCCGACGACCGCCGGCCTCAGTTGACCCCCTGCATGAGGCGTTGGGTGATGGAGCCTTCTTGGGTCAGGGCATAGACGACCACGTTGACCGCCATCTGATTGTAGCGCGGGTTACTGCCCCAGCCTACGTTGCCAATACCGACCATCCGGCCGCGGATGAAGTACCCGTTGACGATGTCTCGCCAGTCAACATGGCCTCCAGTGCCACCTTTCAGAGAGAAAAAGGCATTGAAAATGGGATGATCTGGGAGTAGGCGTTCGGACCAGAAATCATACCCTTTTACTAGGCCTCCGTACTTTACCAAGGCTTCGGGATGGTAGCCTCCCATGATGAAGCCCCCGGACAGCATATAGCGGGCATAGTTTTCCATTTCGCCCTCGTTGAGGGACCCTTGGGGGATGAGAATGGGCAGTTCAAGTAGGCGTCTATCGTCGTAGGTGATCGTGCCGATAAACTTGGCTTCGAGCCCGGTGTATTCATTGATGACGTCGCACAAGGCCTCGATTGAGCGCAGATTCAAATTGCTGTAGCCCTGTATTTGATCGGTAACGCCGCGAGCCGAAATTACATGGGCTATTTTGATGAAGCCCTTGATCGCTTGGGGATCGCCGGGGTTCTGGATGACCATGGCCCGGTAGCGGCCGGTATCCATGCTGTTGACATCGAGCATCTCCAAGGCCATGTCGATTTTGTGCTCCGGCATCCGCGTACTGGTCACCGAGGTGGAGACGAGCTTGGGCTCGAGTGCAAAGCTGTTGGCCGCGTTATCGGTAATTGGCTTGAACAAGCTAATGCCCGAGTTGCCGACATGGCTGGAAATCAACGAGCGGACATTGAAGTTGGTCGTGGCCTGTACTTGATCTAGGCGGGCGGCGGCCAAGTGGACTTGGCGGCGAGCTAGTTGGCGCTTGGGCTTGGGGATCTTGCGCAGTTCTAGGGGCTTGGTCAGGCGGGGTTCGCGCTTGATGAATTTGGTGCTGAGCGGCCGAGGGGCTTTGGTCTCGACTTGTTGGAAGGGGTTGAGAGCAACGAACACTAACATGAGGCCGACGGCTAGCGTCAAGGACAGGAGAAGGCCGCAGCGCAGGCGACGGACTAATTCGGCGAGATCGAAACCGGAAGCGGGAGAATTAAAGCGGGAAGAACTCATCGCGGCCCCCAGAGTGGAGGTTGAGGAGATCAGCCGACAAATCGGTGCTCAAGATACCCCAATCCACCGCTGCAATCAAGCACGACTCACATTTGGTTGCAGAACATAAACTGATGTTACGCAGGCATTCCGCGCCTTTAGAAGCCGTCTTACAATGCCCGTCGGGTTGGCTGGCGTGGCTGTTGAGTGGTCTTAGCCACCGGCGTTTGTTTTTCGAGGGCGAGACGCCCTCGATCCTAGGGGCTTTGCGCGGAGGGCGAGACGCCCTTGATCCTAGGGGCTTTATTTGCAGCTTGAATGCCCCCGGGCCGTGGCTCGGGCGTGCCGCGATTTTATCGCCCGGGTCGAACGCGAGACTGGCTCGGGTCAATAACAGCAGCCCATGGGAAAGCGGAAAAAGACCTTTTGACCGCGTTCGAGAAAGATCGGCCTTTTGACCGGATATTCGACGCTGCAGAGAATACCACGATGGTGCTCGGCGTGGGCGACGAACTGCTTAGTCAGCGAGGGATCGCCATAGGCTTTGGCCAGAGCTTTGCCAGTGAGGCTGCAACCCTTTTGCTGGACGTAGTGGATCAGTGTAGCCAAGGGCGGCGTCGGTGGTTGAGTTGCGGTGGCCGGAGCTAGGACGAAATAGGTATTGACCGGGGTGCTCGAAAGGCAGAAAGGGGCGCCGTCTTCGCGGCCAATGACGATATTGGCACCGAGCAATTGCGGCGTGACTTCGACGCCTAGGCGCTGGCTGAGGAGGGCGCACTCATGTGGTGAGACGGCGAATAGCTGACGCCGATTGACGATGGTGGCGCGGCTCCTTTTGTAGAGCGGAGCTTCGCGGCCGGTGGCGGCCCGGGTGAGGCTGCGATGGCGGTCGCCTTCAATGCCTTGGCAGTCGACGGCCAAGCGCTCTACCGATTGGGTGACTGAGTGGCCGCCCGGGTTGCTTTTGCGGTCTTGGTCGCGGTTGGGTCCCAAGACCTCGAGGACGACGCCGACTTCGGGGATATTGGCTCGTTTCAGGCTTTGCAGTTGGGCGCTTTGTTGGGCGATGAATTCTTCGAGGTTGTCGTAGAATAGCACTATGGCCTCCGTTCTTTCCGGGCTAATCCTTTAACCCACTTGCAGCGGATACACCCAGCAGGTGCTGCCTCCCAACTCGTAGGGGGTGCCAAAGGGTTCGAGGCGACCGATCTCATCGATGCGGTAGGAGACCAGCCGCGTGGAGCCATCGCCGCCGCCGTACATGAACTTGCCTCCGGGTTCGATGGCAAAGGGGCGCGGGGTGGCCTCGCCGGGCTGTTGTCCTAGGGAGCGGATTAGGCCGGTGGCTGGATCAATGGCGAACATCGCGATGCTGTCGTGGCCTCGGTTGGAGGCGTAGATCGACTTGCCGGATGGGTGGATGTGGAGCTGGGCGTTGCTGTTGGCTTCGCGGCCGGGAAAATTTTCGTCGGGCAGGGTCGATACGGTCTGCACCGCTTGCAGCGTACCTTGGCTGGTGTCGAAGCGGTACACAGTAACGCTGGAGCCTTGCTCGTTATCGGCGTACACCACGTCGAGGGTGGGGTGAAATGCGAGGTGGCGCGGCCCTTCGCCCGGTCCGCAGGCCAGAATGGGTGCGGCCGGGTTGGGGCTTAGTTTGCCGGTAGTGGCGTCAAAGAGGAATTGGTAGATCGAATTGGCCGATTCGACGTGGGGCACAAAGGCGTAGCGGTTGGAAGGGTCGGTGGCAATGTAGTGGGCGAAGCGCTCGGTCTTGTAGGTATCGACAGCCGGGTCCTGCAAAGCGCCGTCGCTGCCGATGGCGTGGACCGTGGCCATGCCGCCGACGTAATAAGCGGCCAACAGGAAGCGCCCCGTGCGGTCGGTAGCCAAATAACAGGGCATGGCCGCGACTGCTACTTCGCCGATGGGCGTTAAAGCCCCGGTGGATGGATCGATAGCGTAGCTGCCAATGGCGTGGTCGTCGCCGTCTCGCAAGCCGACGTATAGGTATTGGCGCTTGGGGTCGCTGGCAACGGCGAAGCCGCTTTTGCTCAGGGTGATTTGGTGTTTGCGTTCGAGTTGGCCTGATTCGGCATCCATGGAAAAGACTAGCAATTGGTTATCCGTCGAGATCGGTGCGTAGAGGTAATAGTTCATGGTGTGATAGTCCTCTCTTCGTTAGGTTTCCAGCGAATTGTCCTGATAAACTATGCAGCGCAGCTTGGCGGACCAACTTAACCCGCTGGAGGAAACTATGGCAGAGCGAACGGCCGTGCCCAACTACGGCATTATGTACAACTGGGACGGTGCGCCCCACGGCTACAGCGAGTATCCCCAATCGCTGGCGCAGTTCCTCGATAAGGTGTACGCGCCCTTAGCGGATACTCAGGTGGGGGCCCTGTGCTGGTGCGTGGGCGTCCACGAAGTGCCTTGGCCCTCGCAGCAATTGGATATGGTGGGAGCATCAACCGGGCGGTGCTACGATTCCGTGCAGACTATGCGCCACACCGAGAATATCCGCGCCTTTTTCGAGCGGGGAGACGATTTGTACGGGGCGCTAGTGCAGCGCGGGCGCGAGCTGGGCATTGCGGTGCTGCCGTCGCTGCGCATGAACGACAACCACTTCTGGGATTTGCGCCCGGGCGATCTGGGCAGCTTGCAACGGGCCGATCTGACGCCGCTGCGGCAGGAGCACCCCGAGTGGCTCTTAGGCGAGGAGCAAGCGCCGGGTTGGGCTTCGACTTCGTGGAATATGGCCATCCCCGATGTGCGGGCGCACATCTTGCAGCGCGTCGTCGAAGCCTGCCGCTTGGCCGATTGGGACGGCGTCGAATTGGATTGGCAGCGGCACGCCTTTCACCTGCCAGCCGACGATGCGTACCGCTTGCGCTACGTTTTGACCGATCTCATACGGGCCGTGCGAGCGCAGACCGACCAGATCGCCGAGGAGCGAGGGCGGCCCTTTCAAGTGGCCGTGCGGGTGGCCACGACCTTTGAAGCCTGCCGCCGCATTGGCTACGATGTCGAGACTTGGGTGCGGGACGGCTTGTGCGATGCGGTTATCAGCGGCGGCAATTCGGGGACCGATCCGGGAGCCGAGGTCGAGCGTTTTGTCGAGCTGTGTCGTCCCCACGGCGTGCGCTTCTACGCTGGCTTTGATTCGGACGGGCGACAACAGGCGCGACGGCTGCGGCCCCACGGGGCGTGGCGGGAGGATTGGTTCCGCGGCTTGGCCCAAGACCAGCTAGGGCGCGGGGCGGACGGCGTGTACGTATTCAACTGGCACGGCCACGCCCAGACGCACCGACCATTGCTCACTACTCTGGGGTCGGCAGAAACACTAACCGGCCTAGACAAAGTGTACACCGCTCTGCATCGCAGCATCGGCCCCAAGACCGGAAACCGAGCGGATGCCGAGCGCGACGACCGCCTCTACGGCGAGGTGCCGGTAACGCTGTATCCCACGCTAACGGACAGTGGGCCGATCTTCCAAGTCCGCGTCGTCGACGAGGTGGAGGCCGAGGGTGAGTTAGCTACCGCCGAATTGCAAATCGAAATGGCCCACTGGTCGCCCGCCGATCAGATCGAAGTGATGTTGGACGGGATCACGCTGCCAGCGCCAGAGGTGCGCGATGCCGCGGCTGAAGATGAATCCGACCCGAGCGATGTGTCGGAAAACGCTTGGCTTTGCTGGAATTTGAGCGCGGCACAAGTGGGGCGCGGCATCCACCAAGTCCGGCTGCGTCTGTTAGAGCGGGATGCGCGGCTGCGGGTACCCTTGCGGGTCGAGCAGGTGGAAATCTATTTGCAGTACCGCCGGTAGAGAAGTAACCAAAAGGGAAGATGATGATTATGAAGAAGGCTGAGACTGAGATGGACGACGAACTTCATTCGGAGTACGATTTGCAGAGCTTACGGGTGAGAAAAGTTGGCCCCAAGCGGAAGGGAAGAAGGATGATGGCAGACATAAATAAAAAAGAGAAACTACGGACTCTGAAAGCACTGGCAGGGCAAGGAGAATCGCCGTGAAGCTCATCGTCTTCGGCGCGACGGGGAAAACGGGGCAGCACGTCTGGCGGCAGGCGCTCGAACAGGGACACGACGTCACGGCCTTCGTACGCTCGGTGGACAAAATTGACCGCGGCGATTCCAGCATACGCATCGTTCAGGGCGACGTCGCCGACGCCGAGTCGGTCGCCTCAGCGGTCGCCGGGCACGACGCAGCGATTGTTGCCTTGGGCAGCAACGGCTTGCGAGACAAGGCCACCCTTACTGATGGGACGCGGAACGTCGTGGATGGCATGACCCAACACCGCGTCGGGCGTCTCGTTGTGGTATCCGCCGCAGGGGTGGGGGAAAGCTGGGGGCAGATCTCGTGGCTCGCACGCCTGCTGTTCAGGACGCTGCTGCGAAACATCTACGCGGACCACGAGGCGCAGGAAGCGGTCGTCAGGGCAAGCGCACTCGACTGGACGATTGTTCGCGCTGCCATCCTGAAAGACGAACCGGCCTCGGGATATTACACCGTCAACAATACTGGAACAGCGCCTCGCAGCCTTTTACGGGGTCGCGTTGATCGCATCAGCCGCGCTGACCTCGCGGACTTTCTGGTTGGGCAGGTGGACGATGAAGCTTGGAAAAAACAGGCCATATCCGTCACGTCATAGGCTGCACAACGGCTATCGAACGAAACCATTGGAGTGGACCACTCGATGCTGGGAATAGCTATATCCGCCGTTTTGGTCATGGCCCTAGTACTGCCGACGCAGGCCCAAATTGAAAAGAGCGACCTCTACATCGGTCTATTGCTCGATCTTGGGACCGAGACAACCAATGCCGAGCGTGAATTGGCCTTCCTACAGGAGGAAATCCACAAGGTGCTAGGGGTCGATAAGGCGGTCCATTTCCTCCCCGAGCATCTGCGTTTTACGGCCGGGCCTGCAGACTATCTGTTCCTCGCCAACGACCCGGCCGTTGATCTGATCATTGCCGCCGGGCCGGTGAGTGCCGCGATGCTGGCCGCCCAAGGAGCCTTGCCCAAACCGACGATCGCCGTGGGGATACTAGACGTGGAATTACAGCAGATGCCCCTCGTCGAGCCCGGCGTCTCTGGAGTGCGCAATTTTACCTACGTCCTCAGTACCCACTCAATCCAAAAGGACCTAGCGGCTTTCCACCGCATCCATCCCTTTTCGCACTTGGCCGTTATCATCAGTGAAAACCTGAAAGGGACGCTGGATTTCGAGGGTTTCTTCAAACGCCTTGCAGCACCCTACGAGTCCCAAGTGGAGTTGGTCTTTTGGGAAACGGAAGCGTCCCTCCCGGCACTGAGCGACGCAGTGGACGCGGTCTATCTGGCGATGATCTTCGAGCGCTCGCCCGAGGAAGTCGCCCTGCTGGCTGAGGCCCTCGCCGAGCGCAAGCTGCCTTCCTTTGCCATGAGCCGGTCTTACGTGGATGCGGGAATGATGGCCTGTATCGGCGACGAGAGTGGCCGAGACCAGACTTTCCGCAAGCTGGCCCTGATCGTTGAAGGGGTCGCGCTGGGGGAAGACTTGGCGGCGATGCCTGTGCAGCGCAATTTCGGCGAGCAATGGGTGCTGAATGCCGCAACAGTCCGACGGATCGGCCTCGATCTTTCTTTTGAAACGCTGTTTTCCGCCCGCTTCCTCAAAGCCGACGAACCGGCTAGCGAGCGACGTTTGAGCTTACAGGCGATCATCGCCGAGGGCTTGCAGAGCAACCTCGACCTGCGTATCGAAAGGCGCAACGTCGATTTGGCCAGCCAAGATATGCGCCGCGCCAAGTCGTCTCTCCGGCCCACCGTAGAGACCTCGACCACTCTGTTGCAGGTGGACCCAGCCGTCGCTGAGCGAGCCAAGGGCCAGCAGCCTGAGCGCACCGGCGCGGGTACGGCCACCGTACAGCAGGTACTGTTTTCCGAGCCGGTCTTAGCCAACATCAAAATCCAGCAATACCTAACCGAGGCCGCCCGCCATCGAGCCGATCTGGTCGCGCTCGACGTGGTGTTGAACCTAGCGACGGCCTATTTCAATATCCTGCTGGCCAAGACCGGGGGGCGCATCCAAGAGGAGAACCTCGATGCCTCGCGCAGCAATCTGAAGATCGCCCGCACCCGCAATGCCGTCGGCTATGCCGGCGTTGCCGACGTATTCCGCTGGGAGAGCGAAGTGGCCCGGGCCACCCAAGCATCGATTGAGGCTTTCAACGCCCTCTATCTAGCCAAAGTGCAACTCAACCGCTTGCTTGCTCGCGCGGATATCGGCGAGGAGTTCGAGGTGATGGATGCCCGGCTTTCCGACGAACTTTTTGGCCGCTTCGACCCGACCCGCATCGGACGCCGGATCGACCGCGCCGGCGATGTGGAGATTATGACCGACTTTCTCGTTGAAGAGGCCCTGCAAAACATGCCTTCGCTCAAACAGCTAGCGGCCAATATGAAAGTAGCTGAACGCCAGCAGCAGATGAACCGCCGGCTGTACTACCTGCCTACGGTGGCCTTGCGCGGGCAGGCCGACTACACCTTCTGGCGCGCTGGCAAGGGGATGCCGCCGGCTTCCTCAGACCCCCTCGACGGCACTTGGAACTTGGCCCTCCACTTCACCTATCCCCTCTTTCAGGGCAATCAGCGCAAGATCGCCATCGACCAGACCGCGATTCAGCAGCAGCAACTCCGCTTGCAGGAAGAGAGTTTGCGCCAGCAGCTCTCCCAAGCGGTCCGGGTGCGGATGACGAACCTAGTGTCCAAGCGCACCAACATACACTTTGCCGGGGTAGCCGCTGCAAGCGCGCAAAAGAACTTTGAACTGGTACAGGACGCCTACCAAAAAGGCCAACTGGAAATCGCCCAACTGGTGGATGCCCAACGAGCCGCCCTTTCCGCCCGTCAGGCCGAGGCCGGGGCCGTTTATGAATACTTGGTCAGCTATATGCAGCTAGAAAACAGCATCGGGGCCTATACCATGTTCATGACAACAGAGGAGCAGGAGGCCTTTGTCGGGCGCTTGACGGCCTTCTTCTCTAAAAGAAAAAATGCACCATGAAGCGAGGTATTATGCCAAAACGGAATTTCGCAGCTATCGGGGTCCTTCTATTGGCACTGGCTCTATGGGTTGGCTGCGGCGGCGAATCGGAGGTCGCCCAACCTTCCATTCGCCCGGTAAAATACGCTGAGGTCCGTCCCGCCAGCGCCGTCCAGAGCCAGCGTTTTGCCGGCACCGCCAAAGCCGGCATCGAAGCCAGACTCAGCTTTAGAACGGGTGGGCTCATCGAATCGATCGACGTAAAGGTAGGCGACCCCGTCGAAGCGGGTCAGCGCATGGCCACGCTCGACAACCGGGATGCAGTCCTCGCGCATCAACGGGCCAAGGCCGCGCTAGAAAACGCCCATGTGCAAAAGGCCAATGCCCAATCGAGGCTCATTCGCGTACGGCAGCTCTACCAAGCCAACAATGTCTCCCTCGCCGAGTACGAACAGGCCAAAAACGGCTTTGCCTCGGCCACGTCGAGTTACGAATCGGCCCAGAAGAGTCTGGATTTGCAAGAACGCCAGCTAGGATACAATGAGATATACGCCCCTGTCACCGGCATAGTCACCGCGATCCACAACGAGGTCAACGAAGTGATCCAAGCTGGTGCGCCCTTAGTGGAGTTGAGCGCGGGCGAGGATATCGAGATGGAGGTGGGGATACCCGAGGGCTATATCGCCCAAATCCAGACCGGCGAGCCGGTGCGCGTGCGTTTTTCAGCCCTGCCCGGACTAGATTTTGCGGCCCAAGTGCGCGAGATAGCCTACGCGCTCGACGCCTCCAGCACGTATCCCGTCATTGTGCGACTCGACGCCCCGGCCCCCGCCATCCGGCCCGGTATGGCCGGCGAAGTGGAGTTTCGCTTTGGCAGCGGCGGGCCATCGGACCCGCTCGTGGTGCCCGTCAAATCAGTAGGGGAAGACGCCCAAGGCCAATATGTCTTTGTCATAGACGGGATCGACAAGGGCTTGGGGACGGTCCACCGTCGGCCGATTCGCATCGGCCGCCTGCTGGCAGACGGTTTTGTCGTGGAAGAAGGGCTCGCCGACCGGGAGTTAGTCGCGACAGCGGGCCTCAGATCGCTCTTGAACGGGATGCAGGTGCGCCTTTTTGAAGAATAAGGCACCCGGCCTAAACAGAATTATACTATGAGCCTCACCCAAATCGCCCTCAAAAACAACCGCGTCACCATCGTGGTCCTGCTCGTCGTTGTGCTGCTGGGCTTGGCCGGCTATCAGACGATGCCACGCGACAGTATGCCCCCCTACACGGTTCGCGTCGCCTCGGTGGTGACCCGCTTTCCCGGTGCTGGTCCCGAGCGGATCGAAGCCCTGATCACCAGCAAGCTCGAAGAAGTCGCGCAAGAGTTGCCCGAACTGAAAACCGTTACGAGTGAGTCGCGGACCGGCCTGTCGATGGTTTCGGTAGAGCTCAAACAGGAAGTGCCCGCGGACAAACTCCAGGCCGTATGGGACCGATTGCGCCGTAAGGTCGAGACCATCCGCTCGGATTTGCCCGCGGACATCCATGGCCCGGAGGTCAAGGACGATGGGATCGGGGTGGTGTACGGCATTGTGATCGGCCTGATAGGGGAGGGTTTCACCTTTGCCGAACTTGAGACCTACGCCCAAAACTTGCGAGACGACCTGATCAAGCTACCCGACGCCGCCGAAGTAAAAATAAGTGGCATCCAAGAGGAGCGGATATACCTACAATTCAACGACGCCCGGCTGGCCGAATTGGGCCTTTCGGCCCAAAAGATCAAGAACAGCATCGCCAGTACCAACATCGTTTTTTCCGGCGGCGAGGTCAGCCTAGAGGATGAACGCTTGGTGCTCGAACCGACCGGCAATTACGCCGATCTGGAAGCTCTGGGGAGGACGTTGATAGCGGTGGGCAAGGGCGGGAGCGTGTACCTCGGCGATATAACCCGCATCGTGCGGGCCTATGAAACGCCCCGGCAGCGTCTAGTCAAAATCAACGGTCAGCCGGGTCTGTCGCTCTCGGTGGCCCTCAGCGAAGGGGCCAATATCATCAAGTTGGGTAAGGAAATCGACCAATTAGTCGCCCTCCACCAAGCGCGGCTACCGCTGGGGATAACCTTCAACAGAGTGGCTTCCCAAGATTTTGAGGTAGAGAATTCGGTCGCCAACTTTACCGACAATCTCTTGCAAAGCGTCGTTATCGTGCTGTTGTCCATGCTGATCTTTTTGGGTCTGCGCACCGGTCTGGTGGTGGCCAGCCTCATTCCCATGACCATTATCGCGACCCTTTTTGTCATGGGGGTGCTCGATATCGGTCTCAATCAGGTGTCGCTGGCGGCGTTGATCATGGCACTGGGCATGTTGGTGGACAATGCCATCGTGGTGTCCGAAGCGATTGTGGTCAAGATGGAAAGAGGCACCGACGCCCAAGAGGCGGCCATTGAATCCGCTCGGGATCTAGCCGTACCGCTCCTCGTCTCTTCGCTGACCACTTCAGCCGCGTTCTTGTCCTTTTTTCTAGCTGCGTCCATCATGGGTGAGATGATGGGGCCGCTTTTCAGTGTGATTTCCATAGCCTTGCTCTCTTCATGGTTGCTCTCGCTGACCATGGTCAGTTTGTTGGCGGTGTTTTTCATCCGGGTGAAACGGCAAGCATCTCAGTCCGGGAAAATCACCGGTATCGAGCGCATCAACGGCCATTACAAAGGGTTGCTCCTCAAGGCCCTTGCGCGCCCCTATTCATTTATGGGGATCATCGCCGGTTTGTTTGTGTTGTCGCTTTTCGGCTTTGGTTTTTTGCCATTCGTCTTCTTCCCTGACAGCGAGCGCAACCTGTTGACGGTAAATCTGAATTTGCCCTTGGGCACCAAGATCGAGACGACGACCACCCGGGTGGAACGGCTCGAGTCGTATATCGCGGATAGCCTTTTGGTGAGCAAAAACCGACAGCGCGGGGTAGCGGATTGGGCGACCTTTGTCGGCGAGGGGCCGCCCTCCTACGACCTAGGTTATCAGGCGGGCGAAGCCAACTCGGGATACGCCCATATGTTGCTCAATACCAGTTCAGGCGACGATAACCAGTGGGTAATTGATCGCCTAAACGACTTTTGTTTCCGCTCCTTTCCCGATGCCGAGGTGCAGGTTTCGAGGTTGGCGGGCGGCGGCGGCGGTAGAGACGTGGCCGTGCGGATAACAGGGCCGGAGCCCAACGAGCTGTTCGGCCTCGCCGAGCGCATCAAGCAAAAACTCAACGAAATGTCCAGTGCTCAGAACATCGGCGACGATTGGGGCCCCAAGATCAAAAAGGTCGTCGTTGACATCGACCAGTCCAAGACCCGGAACGCCGACCTGACCAACCAAGATATCGCCCTTTCGTTGCAGACCGCGCTCACGGGGTTTAACACGGGTGATTTCCGCGAGGGCGACCAAAGTATTCCCATTGTCCTGCGCAACGAAAGCAGTCAGGACGTGGATGTGCGACAGCTAGAGAGCATCAACATCTACGCCCAAGGTTCGGGCAAAAACGTGCCGCTGGGACAAGTGGCGCAGATTGTGCCCCAGTGGCAATTTGCCAAGATCAAACGGCGCGACCTGTACCGCACCTTGACTGTGACCTGCGACGCCAAAAGCGGCTTTACGGCGCAGCATATTACCGACGCGCTCATCCCTTGGCTCGAAGAAGACAGCAAATTTTGGCAACCGGGCTACCGCTACGAATTGGGCGGCGAGTCGGAGCAGAGCAGCGAGGCCATGAGCGCAGTTGTCGCCAAGCTGCCTCTGTCCGGCTTTGTCATTCTGGCACTGTTGATTGTCCAGTTCAACTCCTTCCGCAAGACCTTTATCGTGCTGAGCACCATTCCGCTCGGCCTGATTGGGGTCATCGCCGGATTACTTGTCTTCCGCTCGTTCTTTGGTTTCTTCGCCTTTCTCGGATTGATCTCGCTGGCCGGTATCGTCATCAACAACGCTATCGTGCTCCTAGACCGCATACAAATCGAACTGGACCGGCCCGGGCGGACACCTATTGAGGCGATCGTCGCCGCGGCTCAGCAGCGTTTTCGCCCTATCTTACTGACCACCTGCACGACGACGCTGGGGCTTATTCCTCTCTACTTTGGCGGCGGGCTGATGTGGGAGCCGATGGCGGTGGCCATCATGGTGGGCTTGCTTTTCGCCACCGTGATCACCTTGCTGTTCGTGCCGGTGCTCTACAAAATTCTCTTTGCGGTCAAAAATTGACCTAGGGATTTTAACGCGCCTTCGCTGAGGTGCGCGTTGTCCTGCCCTACCACCATCGCTAGCGGGCCTTGCAGACAATCTGACGGGCCGCAGGCGACCAGACAAATTAGGAGGCGTCGTGAAAGTCACAGATATAGAGGTACGCGAAATCAGCCTAGAGTACCAAGACTGGATCGCCTATCCGGTCAGCCACTACCAAGGAGTGACCCGGCGCACGGTGTACGTGGCCCACACCGATACCGGTCTGATCGGCCTAGGCGAGAGCGGCCGCCCCGAGCCGCAGGAAGTGATCGACCAGTACTTGGGCAGCAATCCCTTTGAGTGGATGGGCGACGAAGTTTCCCTCGGGCTGGGCACGGCCATGTACGATTTGATGGGCCAAGCCGCGGGCGTACCGGTGTACAAGCTCTTCGGGCAGAAGTACCGCTCGTGGGTGCCGGTAGGCAGTTGGACCGTGTCGAGTGCCCCCAGCCATATGGCCGAGGCCGTGGAGTGCTACGCCGCCGAGGGATACACTTGGCTCAAGTTCCACCTGTCGCCCTTTGAGAACGTCTTCGACCAGACCGAGGCCATGCAGGCCGTGGCCCCGCCCGGGTTCAAGATCCACTACGATTTCACCGGCGGCGGCACCGATGACTACATGCCGGATCTGCTGGCTAGGTTGGCCCAATATCCCATTGCCGGCTGCTTTGAAGACTCGCTCAACGCCGGCGACACCTTGGCGTCAATTGACTTGCGCCGGCGCATTTCCCTGCCCATCGTGCGCCATCAAGCACCGCTGGACGCCACGTACGAGGTGCTGATGGGGGCGGGAGACGTGTACATGCGCGGCCACCAGAAAATTGGTGCTGCGATTCGCACCGCCGGGCTGTTCGCCGCTGGCAATATACCGTTCATGTTGCAAAATGTGGGCGGCACGATCACTCGGGCGATGGTTTGCCACATGATGGCGACCTTTCCCTCCGCCACCTTTCACTTTATCGACAGCAGCGAAATCCTCAAGGACGAGGTAGTGAGCGAGCGCCTAGAGCCTGTCAACGGACTTATTCGAGTGCCGGAAAAGCCGGGCCTAGGTTTGACCTTGAACCGCGACGAGTTGGAACGGCT
This sequence comes from Candidatus Latescibacterota bacterium, assembly GCA_965200315.1. Lineage (GTDB taxonomy): Bacteria > Latescibacterota > UBA2968 > UBA8231 > UBA8231. The sequence goes on along the minus strand of OZ241362.1, from coordinate 3,430,484 downwards.
AGCGAACCGGGAATTGCCGCCGATCAAGCCGTGGATCGTCAAATCGCAATTCGCCAATGGGACGCGGATGTACCATAGATACGACCCCCTGACGACGCGCCATTTTCTGATCCGGCCCGACTGGACCCGGGGCGGGATGCCTCACAGCTACGCCGCGCCTATTGAGACCGAGTACTGGGACGACGACGGTACGCCCGAATTTGCCCAGATGATGGCGCGGCTGCTAGACGAGGGGACGGTACTGGAGAGATGAGCGGTTGTCAGGACCGGTGTTGGTAGGGCCCTAGGTCGGGGTCGACATAGGCGCGGTGGAAGCTCCGGCCCTTGAGGTACTTGGTTTCCAGTTCGACGTCGGTCAGGGTGCAGAAGGGATCGGCCAAATCCGCGTCGCGTTCCAGCAGTGTCACTTCAAGGCGGTTTTTCCCCCGCACGGGCCAGTGCGCCGCGTCCAATTTGAAAATGTGCCAGTACCCGCCCATCACCCGGTAGCGCGGACCGTCCATGGTGTAGAGCGAATTGATCTTGCGCCGCAGAGCGTCGGGCAGAACTTGGCCGTTGAGCGCAAATTGGATGCGATCGGTCTCGACATTGCCGTGGATGCGGAAGCGCAACAACACTTCGTGGACGCGGCCAACTTCCCCCCACTTTTGTAGGTCGTCGGCAATAGTCAATGCCAGCTCGACGGGCTGGGCCAGATTCAATCGGCTGGGTAGCGGGTTGGGTCGGCTGACCGCGGGGCCGTCTGCGGTGTCGGTGAGCAGGAAGTAGTATTTGTCCTTGGCCGCCATAATGCTGGGGTAGGGGAGTTCCCTGAGCTTTTCGTAAAAGGACGCCTCATACGGCCACAAGTGGAACCACTCGGAGACATAGAGGCCGTCAACGCCTTGAGCCCAAAAGTTGCAGGCCGCAGCCCGCAGCATGGATAGGGGCGCGTCGAGCAGGCGGTCGGAAAAGACCATGCTGTTCAGGGGGGCCAATAGGCGGCAGGGCGTTCCTCGGGTGAGGCCGACAAATTCGGCGTAGTCGGCCTGCATTTTCAGGCGGTAATTCTCGCCTAAGTTTTCCGCGACGATAACATCGACCAAGCCCCGTTTGACCCATTCCTCTAAGTCAAGCCCGGCGCGGGCGCAATCGTCTAGGCGGTCGGGAATGTGTACCACCAGCTCTTTGTCGGGGCCGCTGTGTTTGACCGCTTCGTGGATCCGGCCGATCCAGTCGGTCATCAGGACGCGCCCAGCGTCGATTTCGTCGGGGTGGAAGAAATAGGGCATTTGGTTGAGTTGTAGTTCAAAGCCGTCGGCCGGATACTCGCCCATCACTTCTTCGACAAGGGCAAAGCGTTCGTCGCGCACCTCCGGGTGCTTGAAGTCGAGGCCGTCAAAGCCGGGGTAGTCCGGGTCGAGATCGCCGGCCGCGCCAATTTCGAGGTGCTGGTTCTCAATGCGGAAATTGGAGCAGCGCGTCGAGGCGTGGTCAACGCCGCCGCGCTGCACGATTAAGGTGGGATAGACTTGGATGCCCAGCTCGTGGGCCCGGTCGCAAACCAAGCGCAAGGGGTCGTGGCCGGCGTCAATGAGGGACTGAGCGTTTTGCCAAGCGCGGCGAAAGACGTAGTGATCCCAAACCTCGACGTTGTGCCCCATCAACTCGCTGGCCCGGGTGTTGTGCAGCATGGTGCGGCCCTCGCCGAGGCAGAAGGCGATGGCTTCGACCGTGGTGCCGGCCAATTCATCGACCAAGGCGATGTATTCCTCGGGGGCCATGGGCGGCTCGTAGCGGTAGATGTGGGGATGCCGGCCGTCGTGGTAGTACACGATCTTGGGTTGGTTCATGGCGCGATCCTTTTTGTTGCAAAAAAGTGGGCCGACCCCTCAATAGACATCCACGCCCAAGGGCCTAGTTGTACCCTCTGTTGGAATTGGGCCTAATATTGGGCGGTTGGCCGCCGGGGACAAGCCGGGTGGAGTGGGCAGCTTAGCGCGGCGCGGCGTTTGACTTTCTGCGCGAAAATATCTTGAATACCGCATTGCTCTCAGCGCACTGATGTCCTCTGCGGACAAACTGCCCTTGCGCTGGGTAGCCTCATCCAGGGGCTATCGAGCCCCAAAGACAACTAAAAGGAGGATTGAATCCCATGAGCGAATCGAAGAGCGATGCAACATATACGATGGGACGCACCGCGGAGGAAGAGGAGCGTCTGATTCAGCAGTCGCAACTGTACGACGCCGTGACGCGGCGCTTTTTTAGAGAGGCGGGTATCAGCAGCGGAATGAAGGTGCTCGACATTGGCAGCGGCGCCGGGGATGTGGCCATGACAGCCGCCGAGTTGGTCGGTCCAGAAGGGGCTGTCGTGGGGGTGGATGTAAATCCGACGATTCTCGAAACGGCACAGGCACGGGCACAGGCCGCCGGATTTACCAACGTCGAATTCGCCGCGGGGGACGCTCGCACGCTGGACTTGGGAAACGACTTCGACGTCGTGACCGGCCGGCTTGTGCTCATGTACATGGCCGATCCCGCCGACGCTCTGAAACAGCTCGCAACCCGCTTGCGCCGCGGGGGGATCGTGGCTTTTCAGGAGGCTGATTTCACCCCCTATCAGCAGATGCCTCATTCTCCAGATACGCCCTTGGCAAACGAAATGATCGGTTGGGTCCTCAAAGTGTTCGAGCGTTCTGGGGCGCATATCGACATGGGCTTTGGCCTGTATCGCGCTTTCGTCGAGGCGGGCCTGCCCGAGCCATACATGCACTGCGAGTATCCGGTCGGCGGGCCGGACGGCTGGGCTGGATACCAATACGCGGCCAACAGCTTGCGCAGCGTACTCCCGCTCCTCGAACAGTACGGAATCACTACAGAGGAAGAGCTTGACGTGGATACCCTAGCCGAGCGGGTTCGGCAAGAAGTGGTGACGGCGAAACGCCCGATTCGCTTAGTGCCCCATGTAACCGCTTGGGCACAGCTTGCGAGCTAAACAATGGGCAAGTGGAAAATCGCCGGGATCAACTTCGACCATCTGCACATGGGCGACAATCTGCGCATGGCCTTTGAGCACGCAAGCGTCGAGATCGTCGGCATCTGCGACGAGCAGCCCGAGCGCATGAGGCAGGTGTGCGCGGATTTCGCCATTTCAGCCGAGCGGGTTTTCAGCGACTATCGGGAGTGTCTGGAAAAGACCCAGCCGGACATCGTCCTTTTGTGCCCGGCCACCGCTGAACATGGCGCGTGGACCGAAAAGGTCGCGCCTTTTGGCGTACATATCATCATGGAAAAACCCTTTGCCGCCACCCTCTCCGAAGCGGACCGGATGCAGCGGGCCATGGCGGGGACGGACAAGCTGTTGGCGATCAACTGGCCGCTGGCTTGGTATCCGCCGCACCGCACGGCGCGGCGGCTCATCGCCGAAGGCGAGATCGGCGAGGTAAGCGAGGTCCACTACTATGATGGCAACCGAGGGCCGCTGTGGCACCTCGCCGACAAAGTGGAGCGCACCGCCGCCGCTGTCGAGCGCGAAAAGCCCACGAGTTGGTTTTACAAAAAGGCGGCGGGCGGCGGCTCCCTGCTGGACTACCTAGGCTACGGCACCACGTTGGGCACCTGGTACATGGACGGGCGGGCACCAATTGAGGTGACGGCCACCGTAGATCAGCCCCAAGGGCTTGAAGTAGATGAGCACTGCATTGCAGTGGCGCGCTACGAGCGGGGCCTGTCGAAATTCGAGACGCGCTGGGGCACCTTTACCGACCCTTGGACCCTGCAACCCCAGCCCAAGTGCGGCTTCGTCATCGTCGGCAGCGAGGGCACAATTAGCTCCTACGACTACGAGGAGGTAATCCGCGTACAGACGCGGGCGCAACCAGCAGCCGAGGAACGGCCGGTAGATGTGCTCAAACCGCCGTTCCAGAATCCCGTCCAGTACGTGATTCACTGCATCGAAGAGGACCAACCCATCGAGGGGCCGCTCTCGCCGGCGCTGTGCCGCGTCGGCCAGCAGATCGTCGATACCGCCTACCAGAGTGCCGCGCAGAAGCGCACCTTACCGCTGATTCAATAGCTTATGGCGGAAGGCCAAGACAGCGGCTACGGCCGCGGCAAAACCGGATCAGAAGCTGAAGTAGTAGCTCCAGATTTGCCCTACCAGCCGCGCGATCCAGCGACCTATCGCCCGAAGATCGGCCTAATCGGCTGTGGCGGCATCTCCGAGATGCACTTGCGGGCCTACAAAAAGGCCGGCTATGAGGTCGCGGCCCTATGCAGCCGCGATCGGGGGCGCGTTGAGCAGCGGCAGCGGGCGTTCTACCCAGCGGCCGACACCTACCGAGATTATCGAGAGTTGCTCGCCCGCGACGATATCGAAGTGGTGGACATCACCCCTCACCCCAAAGAGCGGCTGCCGATCCTCAAAGCGGCCATTGACGCCGGCAAACACGTTCTGAGCCAGAAGCCTTTCGTGCTCGACTTGGATGTGGGCGAGGCGCTCATCGCCCGGGCCGAGCGATGCGGTGTGCAACTGGCCGTCAATCAGAATGGCCGGTGGGCACCGCATTTTAGCTACATGCGCCACTCCGTAGCCGCTGGCTTGGTCGGCCAAGTGCAGAGCGTTGAGTTCGCCGTGCATTGGGACCACAACTGGATCGCCGGCTCTGCTTTTGACGCGGTGGAAGATCTGGTGCTGTACGACTTTGGGATGCACTGGTTTGATATGGCGGTGGTGCTCTTAGGCAGCGAGACGCCGCAACGGGTCCACGCCTCGGCCCGGCCCGCAGCCGGTCAGGACGCCAAACCGCCGCTTTTGGCCCAAGCGGCGATTGAGTGTGCGGGCGCCCAAGCGACGATTTTCTTTAACGGCAACACTCGCCAAGGACAACAGGACCGCACGTATCTGGTCGGCACAGAGGGTGCAATAGGGGCCAGTGGCGTAGATCTGACCGAGCAAGAAGTCGTCTTGTACACCGCAGCGGGCGTGGCCCGGCCGCTGCTTGTGGGGACGTGGTTTGAGCAGGGATTTCACGGGACCATGGCCGCGTTGCTGTGCGCTGTCGAGGAGGACCGCGAGCCTAGCAACAGCGCCCGCGCCAATCTGGCGAGCTTGGCACTGTGTTTTGCTGCCGTAGCCAGCGCCCACCGCGGCGAGCCGGTGGTGCCGGGGGCGGTGCGGCGATTGCCCGGCCATTAAGCCGCCTACAACTTTGCCGACTTGCAGTCCGCCCTCAGTATTGGGGGCGCGATGGCAAGCCGCTTGGAGGTTTTCTATGGATGCAACTTGCCTGCAATATATGTTGACCGAGGAGGAGCGCCGCCAATTTGCAGAGGACGGCTTTCTCATCGTCCGCGATGTGTTGCCGCAAAATTTGGTAGCACAGCTCATCCCCATCGTCGATCGCCTCGACGCCGAACACCGGCGGCAAAAGGGGCTGGAAAAGCACCAGATGCACAACTTTTTCGACTTCATCGGCAAAGACGACCTCTTTCTGGAGCTGCTCGACTGGCCAAAGACATTCGCCAAAGTCTTCGGGATTCTGGGCTGGCACATTCAGCTCTACCACTCGCACTTGATCGTTACTCCGCCTTTAGACGGCGTCGTGCCCAAACGCAAGCGGCTGGGCTGGCACCAAGACAGCGGGCGACTCAACATCGACATGGAGACTGAGCCCCGGCCGAGGGTCTCGCTCAAGGTGGCGTATTTTCTCACGGACTGCACCGAGACCCACCGCGGCAACTTCCATGCGGTACCCGGCTCGCACCTGAAAAACAAGATCGAGATGCCAGCGGACGAGGACTTAGACCCAGCAGGCGCAGTGCCGATTCAAGTGGCGGCGGGCGACGCGGTGTTTTTTGACCGGCGGCTCTGGCATGCAGCCGGCCACAACTTTTCGCCCGATGCGCGCAGGGTGCTGTTTTACGGCTATAGCTACCGCTGGTTGCGGCCACGCGACGACATGACGGTGGAGCACCTGCTGGACCGCTGCGACCCAATCCGGCGGCAGCTATTAGGTGCCGGCCCGAGCGGCGGGCACGGCTACACTTCGCCGCAAGAAGAAGACGTGCCGCTGAGAGCGTGGATTTGCGAGCATCTGGGTGAAGAAGCGGTGGTGCAGTAAAATTGATCGAGGCCTAGTCCGCCGGCAGCCCTGCAAAGAGCCGGCTGAACAGGCTGGTCAAAGGCTCGACCTCGCCGCGCTGGGCCGCCCGGGCAAAGACCACGCCGCGCTGGGCCGCCCGCACTGCCCGGCCCAAAACGTGATAATCGGCACGGACGGGCTGTTGGGCCGCTTCCCGCGCCTCGGTCCAATGCTGATTGGCGGCTAGCCCCCATAAGGCACCCGGTGCCCGCACTTTGATCTCTTCCACCGACAGGCCATCGCGCCGACAACCGCGCTGGGCGAATAGACTGCCATCTTCCCGATAGAGCAGACCGCCGCCCACGTATTGGATCAACTGCTGTTGGTTCCCCCGTGCGCCCGACAGCGACAACAGGGCCAAGGGGCCCAAGTCGTTGTCGTCGAAATCGGCCTGATGGTAGAAAGCTGCCACTAACTCGTCGCTGTACATTTGCCACTCGTCCCAATCGGCCTCCTCGGGTTGCTCAGGCCACTCCTTGCTCGAACCGAGAAAGGGATTGAAGGAGGCCCCCGACTGCTTGCAGACCTCAAAGCCGCGCCGCGTTAGCTGGTCGAGCACCTCCAGCGCTCGCTGCAAACCCTCGCGTTGCAACACCTGAGCTAGCAAGCGGTTGAGGTCGTGCTTGGCAAACAGCCGGCTGCCATCCACAGCCACTCCGGTCAGCCGCTCCACTTCGGCGCGGCCTTCCTCCGTGCGGCACAACTGCGCCAAGCCCCATATCATGCCGTGGTAGTTGTCGGCCACGTAGTGCCATATATCCGCATCGCGCTGTATGTGTCCGCCCACCGACAGCGCGGTCTCGGCTTCGGTCTGGGCTTCCTCAGTGAGGGGCAAAAATACCTCGATTTGATCGCCATCAAAATCTAGTTCCATCAGTTGGTGGACCTGCTCCCGATAGCGCTCAAACAACTGTTGGAACGCACGTGCATCGCGGTTTTTTATTTGCGCTATGAGTTGTGGGTCTGGTATTTGCATTGAGGCTCTCTGCAAATAAAGACGCCGCCCGGAAAATACAGGTTCAAAGGCGAAGGGGAAAAGCTCGCTTCCTCCTTTAGTTGACTCGCTAGTCGAGTGCGGTATCTTACCACCAACCGCCTGAAAACCAACCTCAACCTATACTATATCGAGACCTTATGAGCCTAACACCAGCCCAACTCGACCAATTCCACCGCGACGGCTATATCATCGTCCCCGACCTGTTCACTGCCGATGAGATGGATGCCGCCCTAGCAGCGATGGAACGGATTTTCTACGGCCAATCCTTCGAGCAATGGCTGGCCGATTGCGACCGCGGCGACGCCTCTGGGGTCTCGGACGGCTTCACCACCACGCACGATCACTCCGAGGGCCGCTCGCAATTTCCAGTGGGCGCAAAAGCTCTGGATCGGCTGATAGAAAACGAGACCTACCTCGACATTTTTGAACAATGCTTGGGGGCAAAAGCCAGCTACTGCAATGCCCACCTCTTTATGCGCTCGGGGCCTACCGACAGGCGTCATCCCGACAACCCTTGGGAGGGCTACCATATTGACCACTACACCAATTGCCTACTGCCGCCCTACGACCAAACAGGCCGTTTCGACTACGTCAATTCGGGGGTGTATCTGCACGATGTCGAGAACGACGGTGCCCCCATGCTGGTCATCCCCGGCTCGCACAAAGTAGCTGGTCCCGCTTTTGTGCGAGCGCTTGCCCAAGACAACGCCGCGGGTGGGTCCTTCAAAGACCTGCGCCAAGCCACCGAACTAGCCGCTCCGCTCCCCTCCACTGGCCGGCGTGGCGCGGCCCTCTTCTACTCGTCGTACCTAGTCCACGCGGCGCAACCCTTCGCCAACAAGCGCACGCAACGCGCCTTTTGGACTTTGTCTTTATGCCGCCGCGACAACGATCGCTGGACCCGGTTCGCCAATCCCTTCATCTACGGAGAACGCGAACACATGCTGCCGTTTTTCACGGCCACCACACCCCGAGTGCGCGGCCTATTCGGCTGGCCCGAACCCGGACACCCGTACTTCACGAGCCAAACCCTAGACCTTTTGGAGCATACCCTACCCGGCATTGATACTAGCCCCTACCGACCGAGATGACAGTTGAGAGACAGCCAACTATAGCAGTGCGGAATGATTTGAACGATTCGAGCGGCGGATCGTCCTGTGAATACTATTCTGAGTCTATCTGCGTCCATCTGCGGATCAACTTGTACATGATGTAGGATTGCCCTATGGCTCCGACAATCACCCTGCCACGACAAGTAATAGAAGGCACCCAAAAAGGTCCCAACCTCCTGATCCTAGGCGGCGTCCACGGCGACGAGTTTGAATCTATGGCGGCCATCCGCCGCCTGCTGGACCACCTCGATCCAGCGGCTTTGCGCGGCCGCCTCACCGCCATCCCGGTAGTCAACGAAGCCGCTTATTGGCGCGGCCAGCGCACGGCCGAAGACGAACTGGACTTGGCCCGCACCTGCCCGGGCCGGCCCGACGGCTCGATCACCGAGCGCACGGCCCACGCCGTCAGTGAGGAAATCCGCCGGGCCGACTATCTGATCGACCTGCACAGCGGCGGGATAGTCATGGAATTCTACCCTACCGTGGGGTACACTCTGCATCCCGATAAAGCCGTCCTCAACGTGCAACGGCGCATGGCCCGCGCACTGAATATGCCCATCATCTGGGGCACTTCGGCCCGGCTCGACGGACGCATGCTCTCGGTGGCCCGCGACGCCAACGTACCAGCCATCTACGCCGAGTGGATGGGCGGCGGCACGTGCGACCCCCAAGGCGCGGAGGCTTATTTCGAGGGCTGTTTGAACGTATTGGCCGAACTGGACATGATCGACCGCACCCTGCCGCCCCTGAGCATCGAGTACACAGTAGAAGACGACCGCGACAACTCCGGGCACGTACAGCTCAATTACCCAGCGCCCTTTGCCGGTTATTTTGAGCCTCAAGTAACATTGAAAGCACCCGTGCAACCGGGCGATGTAATCGGCACGGTGGTCGATCATCTGGGGCAGCGACGAGAGGAAGTGGTATCGACCCAAGCGGGCTTGATCCTGTGTCTGCGGGTCTTCAACCGCGTCCACCAAGGCGACAGCTTGGCCGCGGTCTTGGAACTCGACCCTTCTCAATGACCATCTGTTCCGCGCCGCTGGACCCGCGCCGTTTCCAGTCCGCGCTACTGCTTCTATTAGGGCCCCTATCTATAGGGATTTCCTTCGTCCTTATGCTGCGCCGGGTAGAACCTGTGACCACCTTGTTTTATCTCTGCGCTTGGTACGGCATCATTTGGACCCTAGACCGACTCATTGAGTGGCGAGAAGGACGCTCGCTTATCGCCCGCTGCGGCCCGGCTTCTTTGCTGATTCTTTTTTGGTCCGCGGTGGGGTGGTACGCCTTTGAGTTGATCAATTTCCGCTTGCAAAACTGGTATTATATCTTCGTCCTCGACCACCCTGTCTGGCAGACGCTAAACGCCGTCTTCTCCTTTGCCACTGTTTTCCCCGGCCTGCTGTGGTTGGAGTACTACTTGGGTCTGCGCGGCGTGGCTGCCGGTTGGCAGGGCCGTCGTTGGCCCCTAACTCCCCGTCGTCTAACCCTCCTGCAAATAGCCGGCCTGATTGGGCTAGCACTAGTCCTTGTGTGGCCGCGCTTCTTTTTCCCGCTCACTTGGCTCGCCTTTATCCTGCTCCTAGCCCCTGTCGAATACCGCCGCCTGCCCGACAGCTTGCTGCATCAATTGGCACGCGGCGACTACGCTCTGCTGACCCGCCAGTTGCTGGCCGGATTCATCGCCGGTGGCCTGTGGGAATTCTTCAACTACTGGGCCCAAGTTAAGTGGATCTACACAGTGCCCTTTTTTGAAGAATTGAAACTCTTTGAAATGCCGCTGGCCGGCTTTTTGGGCTTCCCTCCCTTTGCCGTAGAATGCGCTCTGGTCTATCGTCTGTTGGTCTGGTACAGGTTGGCGCCGCCATTGGGAGCACACCGGGACCAGCGGCCCGCGCCGACCAAGGTCTGGAATGCGTTCGTCATCGTCCTTTTGGCCACGGCTTTCGCCCTGACGGTCAACCACTACATCTACTTGAACGTTGGCTCGGTGAAGCCGCGCTTGACCAAAGTTGATAGTCTGGATTCGGCTGCCCGCTCTTTTTTGCAGGACGAGGGCATCGTCTATCTGACAGATTTGGAAGCTGGAAGGTCGGCGGAAATTTGGCGGCAAATGGAAGGGGGATTGGGCCGCGAACGTACGCGAGCCACCCGTGATCTCATCGAACTATACCTGCACCAAGGCATTGGGGTGGAATACGGCAATTTGCTGACCAAAGCCGGCATTCGTTCGCTGGCGGATTTGGCCACCTTATCCGCCGCACAAGTAGAGGAGCGACTCACCGCGCTTCCCGAGCATGTTCGCTGGCCCACCCCGGCGCAAATTCGCCTGTGGATCCGACGAATTCGAGGGCCTTGACTCTTCCCGAATCGGGCGATCCGCCGACGGGGGAATTGCCATTGCACGTCGGCCGAGTTGGTCGGATAAAACAAGGGAGTAATACATGTTTCGCGAAGCAATCGGTTTATTCGTCCCTGAATCAAAAGCCAGACTCTACGTCCCCAAAAACAGTGGTTGAGATTCTGGAAGTTCGATCCCGAGCATTGCCTCCTCGCCAACTTTTAGGCACAGACGGCCGCGTCGGCACTCCAGCGGTTGAAGGGAGTGTGCGCCTCTTGCGCTAGCCGGTCGCGGGTGTCGCGCCAGAGCTTTTCCCACGCCACTGGATCGCGCAGGACGCTTTCTCGGTTAGCTCTGCTGCGGGCGACAAAGCCGGGGAAGAGGTCGCGGCCCGTGGGCTGGCCGATCGGATTGTAGCGCAAGTCAAAGCTCCAGCGTACGTCGTCGCTGGCGTTGGTCAGCGAACCGTGGATGGTGTGTTGAGTGAGGAAGAGCACATCGCCGGGCTGCATGGGCACCGGCAGCGCCGCGTCCATGTCCATAAACAGCTCAGGTATCCACAGCCCCCCCGGCCCGCCCGGACAGTGCGTTTGTAGCCCTCGCCGATGGCTGCGGGGCATAATTTGCAGACAGCCGTTTTCGAGCGTCGCCTCATTGAGCGGAAACCACACCGTCAGGACCTCCGAGTCGTCGGCTTCGGGCAGAACCACGCCGTTGTCTTGGTGCCAGTTGGTGGCGCTGACTAGCGCTTGGCCGTTGTGGTTTTTGGGTACTAGGCGCTCGGGCGGCTTGAGGCGCACGTGCTGGACGGGGTTGGACCAGATCTCGGGGCCGACGATGGACTCGACCGCGTCGAGGAGATCGGGGTTGGTAATGCAGCGAAAGACGGCTGGCCCGGCCCAGAAGGGGGTGTCGGCTGCGATGCCCGTCTGGGGCAGGGAGAAGTCGAAGTACTGGGCGTGAATCTGGCCGCTCTCGACGACGATTTGCGTCAGGCGCTTGCCAAAGGGTAAGTCGTCGTATGTGGATGGGAGCTGGCCGGCTTGGTAGAGTTCGCGAGCGAGCTTGTCGAGGACGCCGTGGTATTCGTCGATAATGGGCTGGATGACCTCGTTCACATCGAGCACCCCCCTCACTAGTAGGTAGCCTTCTTCGTCAAAGTGTGCGCGTTGTTCGTCTGTCAAGCATGGCATTATGATTTCCTCCGTGGTTGAAGAATTCAATTTGCGCTTGAATATAGCAATATGGTCCGCTTGCCAATAGCTGAAAGGAGGAGCGTCGCAATGGTTATTATGGATTTTCCCAAACTCGACGAAGCCCCGCGCCTAAAGCGCTTAACGCCGCCGACAGAAAAGGTGCGGATGGTGCTCGACACCGATACGTACAACGAGATCGACGATCAGTTCGCAGTGGTCCAGGCGCTGCTCTCGCCCGACCAACTCGCGGTCGAGGCGATCTACGCGGCACCTTTCTACAACAGCCTCTCGTCCGGGCCGGGCGACGGGATGGAAAAAAGCTACGCGGAATTGCGCCGGAGCTAGTCGATTAGTAGCATACATTCATGGCCACCGTCGTCCTCACCGAAAAGCCCAGTGTGGCGCGCGACATTGCCCGCGTCTTAGGGGCCAACAAACGCGGCCAAGGCTACGTCGAGGGCAACGGCTATATCGTCACTTGGGCACTAGGGCATCTCGTGCAATTTGCCGAGCCAGACGATTACGGCCCACCTTGGAACAGCCGCTGGTCCTTTGCCCAGCTACCGATGATCCCCGAGCAGTGGAAGCTCAAGACAGCGCGCTCGACCTCCGACCAGTACCAAATCGTCAAAAAACTGCTCAACAGCGCCCAGACAGAGCGCGTTATCTGCGCCACAGATGCCGGGCGCGAGGGCGAACACATCTTTCGCCTGATCTACGAGCACGCCCGCGGCAAAAAGCCGGTTAGCAGGCTGTGGGTTTCGAGCCTGACCGACGAGGCGATTCAGAGCGGCTTCCGCGCCCTGCAGGAAGGAGCGGCCTTCGATCACCTCGCGGCAGCTGCGCGGGTGCGCGGCCAAGCCGACTGGCTGATGGGCATGAACCTGACCCGCGCCTACACTGTCCACAACAAGGCGCTTTGCACCATCGGCCGCGTGCAGACGCCAACCTTGGCGATGATCGTCAAGCGCGATGCGGCGATTGCCAGCTTTGTAAAGGCGTACTTCTACGAGTTGGTGGCACAGCTAGCAGAGGGCTTTGCCGCCAAGTACTGCAAGGACGGCCAGACGCGCATCGACAAGAAGGAGGAGGCCGAGCACCTGCATCGCCAGCTCAGCCCCAACAAGGTCGGCACCGTCCGCAAAATTGAGCAGAAAGTCAAAAGAAACCGGCCTCCCCCCCTCTACGACCTCAACAATCTCCAGCGCGACGCCAACCGCTACTTTGGCTTCACTGCGGCGCAAACCCTCGAACGCGCCCAATCTCTGTACGAAACCCACAAGCTCATCACGTACCCGCGCACCGAGAGCCGCCACATCTCCGAAGACATGGTGCCCAAGTTGCCCGGCATCTTGGAAAAGCTAGCGCACCCACAGGCCGCGGTGGCGCTGGCGCGCCTGCGCGGCGGGCACCGGCTCAGCAGAGCGTATGTCGATCGCACCAAGCTCACCGATCACCACGCCATTATTCCCACCGGGCAACAGCCCGCCCCCAATCTCGCACCAGACCTACAGAAGGTGTACGACCTAATAGTGGCGCGCTTTGTCGGCGTCTTCCTGCCCGACCAGCAGGTCGAAGAGACGACCGTCTTGCTCGACATCGGCGGGGCCGACTTTGTGGCCAAAGGGTCTGTCGTCTTAGAGGCGGGCTGGACGGTCGTCGCCATGCGACCTCCAAACGCTGCAAAGAGCCAAGAGAAGGACGATGACCAGCGACAGGCGCTCCCGCCGCTGCAACAAGGTCAGCAAGTTCGCGTAACGAGCATGGATGTGGTCGAAAAGGAAACCCAGCCGCCGCGACCCTACACAGACGCCACGCTCCTAACGGCCATGAAGAACGCCGGCCGCGAAATCGAAGACGACGAGTTGGCTGCGGCCATGAAGGAATCGGGGCTGGGCACGCCAGCCACGCGAGCCGAGACCATCGAAAAGCTGATTCGCACCGGCTATGTAGTCCGCGACCGCAAGGCGATCACCTCGACTGAGAAGGGCAAAGCACTCGTGGGCTTGGTGGCCGAACCGCTGCGCAGCCCGGAGTTGACGGCCGAGTGGGAGCAACAACTCAAGGAAATCGAGGAGGGGCAGCGGCCGGTAGCGAGTTTCTACGAAGGGATCGCCGACTTGGTGAAGACGCTGGTGCCCGAGGTCCAGCAAGGGCCAGCGCTATCCCCCGAACAAGCGGCGCAGGCACAAGGCAAGAAGAGGGGCCGGGGTAAGGGCCACGGCAAGGTGTTGGGCCCTTGTCCCAAGTGCAAAGAGGGGCAAGTAGTAGAAAACGCCAAGGCGTACGGATGCAGCCGCTACCGAGAGGGATGCAACTTGACTATCTGGAAGACAGTGGCGCGCAAGAAGCTGACCGAAAAGCAGGCGCAGTTATTGATGGCCAACGGCCGCACCGAAAAGATGCAGGGCTTTGTTGCCAAGACCGGCAAGAAGTTTGCGGCGCGGCTCAAATTCGACGATGAGTTCAAGGTCGTCTTTGAGTTTGATGAGCGGCCGCAGAATGGCTCCGCTAACAAGGGGACGCCAGAAAAGACCGCCCGATCCGCCGCCATCCTCACCTGTCCCAAGTGCCAGCAGGGCCAAATTATCGAGGGCCAGCGCGGCTTTGGCTGCAATCGCTATCGCGAAGGGTGCGGCTTTGTGGTGTGGAAGGAAATGGCGGGCAAGAAGCTGACCGAAAAGCAAATCCACACCTTGATCGCCAAAGGCAAAACCGGGGTAATCAAGGGCTTTAAGAGCAAAAAGGGCGGCAAATTCGACGCGCGATTGAAGCTCGGGTCAGAGTGCAAGGCCGCGTTTGATTTTCCCGCCGATGTACGCTGATATGGCCCTCCAACGCTGCCCGTGGCTCGACCTCGACAAACCCGATTACGTCGCGTACCACGACCGCGAGTGGGGAGTCCCAGTCCACGACGACCGCAAGCACTTCGAGTTTCTCACCCTCGAATCCGCCCAAGCTGGCCTCAGTTGGTACACCGTCCTCCGCAAGCGTGCCAACTACCGCCAAGCCTTCGCCGAATTCGACCCTGCCAAAGTCGCTCGTTTCAGCGCAGCCAAGGTTGAACAGATGCTCCAAGACCCCGGGCTGATTCGCAATCGCCGCAAAATTGGCGCGGCCGTAGAAAACGCTCGGCACTTCCTCGCCGTGCAGGACGAATTCGGCAGCTTCAGCGCCTATGTCTGGCGCTTTGTCGGTGGCGAGCCTATAGTCAACGAGTTTCGCACCCGCGCCGATTTACCAGCCACCAGTCGCGAATCCGACGCCTTGAGCAAAGACCTCAAAAGCCGCGGCTTCAAATTCATCGGCGCGATCGTTATCTACGCCCACATGCAGGCCACCGGCATGGTCAACGACCACGTACTCGACTGCTTCCGCCGCAGTCAGATTCTCAGCGCGGGATAGGCGCGTTCCCATGCTCAGCAGTGCGCCCAATGCAGCGCCCGATCGCCAATCCACGCAGGCAGCGCCTTGCGCCCTCGGATTCCTGTATCCAGCGGCCTGAAGGATTGTCAAACTAGCGCGGCTTGCGTACTGTTCCGACCCAGCCCCTTCACCCCACCAAGGAGCCCTTCATGCACGTCGGCACCCAGCAGTTCACTACAGAGGACGAAGACCTCGAATATCTGGCTCGTCACGGAGTCTTCAACAAGAACGAAAACTTCATCGCGTTCCACCGCGAACGCGGCTGGGACGTCGAAGAGTTGGTCGCCAAGAAAGAGAAGTGCGCTCGCTTCGGCATCAACATGGAAATGGTCGCCCTGCCCATGGCCCAGTTCAACGTCAACGGCGAGGCCGTGCCCAACTTCATGATGGGCAACTACGAAGAGGGGGATAAGGAAATCGAGTTGGTCATCAACATGGTGCGGCAGGCAGCCGAAGCCGGCATCCCAGCCATCAAATACTATCTCTGCGCCCTCGAAAACCAGCGCACCGAAAGCACGCCCCCCGGCCGCGGCGGCTCCATCTACAGCACTTGGGACCTCGAAAAGGCCGACGCCGATACGCCGCGCTACGACAAACCAGTTACCGCCGAGGAAAACTGGCGTCGCATCACGTACTTCTTGGAAAGGGTCATCCCGGTCGCCACCGAGTGCAAGGTTCGCATGGCCTGCCATCCCTGCGACCCTTGGCTGCCGCCCGGCTATAGGGGCGTCGATCGCGTGATGGGCGGCTTTGACGGCTTCAAGCAGTTTATAGAGATCTGCCCCAGCCCCTATCACGGCGTCAATCTCTGCTTGGGCTGTATGGCCGAGAGCGTCGAAGATCCGCTCAACGAGGTGCCCGAGATCATCCGCTACCTAGGCTCGCGCAACAAAATTTTTCTCTGCCACTTTCGCAACATCGTCGGCAAGCGCAACAAGTTCCAAGAGGTCTGGCCGGACGAAGGGGTGATGAACATGCACCGCAATATGCAGGCGCTCAAAGAAGTGGGCTACCAGCACATGTGCGTCCCGGATCACGCGCCTGGGCACCAGGATCCCCACAGTATGCGCCAAGCTTGGGCTTACGAGTTCGGCTATATCCAAGCGATGATTCAAGCGGTGATGGACGAGAATTGAGCGAGCCTGCCCATCCGCTGCGCGACATCGAGCGCATCGACGGGCCGCCCGGCCCGTATCTCGCAGCAATCGGCACCGTATTTGCCACCTTTGGCGCGGCCACCCAAGACTCGGGTAATATCTCCTATGGAGTGCAGGTTGGCGGCGAGCGCTTCTTCGTCAAAACCACCGATCCCGAGGCCGAGGTATTCTGCGACCACGCGGCCCGTGGGGCACTCCTGTACAATGCGGCCCGGCTCAGACGTAGCTGCGATCATCCGGCCTTGCCAGCACTGCATAGCATCGTCGAAACCGCGCACGGTCCGGCACTTGTGTACGACTGGGTTGACGGCGAGTGCCTATACGGCGGACGCGCCGATCCGCAATCGGCGCATCAGCGCTTTCGCCGCCTGCCCCCCGACGCCATGGTCGTGCGGTGCGCCTGTCGCCAAGAGCGCACGGTGCGCTACTGATCTGTGGAGGAATTTTACGCGGCTTGGCAGCAGGCGAGGTGGCAAGGATGCGGTGCGAACCAAGGACCATCCCTCCCGAAATAGCTGGTATCAGTGGCCAGTAAGCCAGCGCTTCTATGAGGTTCGGCCTGCTGTAGCCTATAGGTGTCAGCGCCGTATCGCTTAGCTCCCATTCTGAATGTCAACATCCCTAGCGGCCTCAGAGCACATCCCCGCTGGCACGGTTCTTGTTTCCTTTCTTAGCACACGACCTTACTACGCTGCGCGACAGCCACCTACCGCACGCGGTCAGCGGCGGTTTCCGTTTCAGCGCAACCTACCCCCGGCTTCCTTCCGAGTCGGAAGGAGGCTAGGGGATAGCTCCGCCGCAAAACGCCGATGTCGCGTACTCATGTCTCAACGGAAAGGAACCGCATGCCCTGCACCGTCCTCTCGGCCGCTACGCTTGGGATTGACGCGTACCCCGTCCACGTCGAAGCCGATACCGACCGCAGCTTGCCAGCCTTCACGGTCGTCGGTCTGCCTGACTCCGCAGTTCGCGAAAGCAAGGAGCGCGTCCTAGCGGCCATCAAAAACGCCGGCTATCAGTGGCCGCGGCGCAAGATCACCATCAATCTCGCGCCGGCCGACCGCAAGAAGGAAGGCTCGGCTTTCGACCTGCCCATAGCCGTCGGCGTCTTGGTGGCCTCCCGCCAGATCAAGCCCGTGTGCCTCGCCGAGTTCGCGCTCTTGGGCGAACTCTCACTCAACGGCAGTGTGCGTCCGGTCCACGGCATGCTTTCTATGGCCACCTCCCTGCACCAGCAAGGTCTCTACGGGATGATCGTGCCGACGCAAAACGCCCGCGAGGCCGCCATTGCCAACGGGCCGCTCGTCTATGGAGTCAGTTCGCTGAGCGAAGCGCTGGCCATCTTGACCGGCGACGCGCAGCAACGGCCCTACGAATTGAACGTGGAGGAGGTATTTCGCAGCAACGCCGACTACGGGGTTGACTTTGCGGAAGTGCGCGGCCAAGAGCACGCCAAGCGCGCCCTTGAAGTCGCCGCCAGCGGAGGGCACAACTTGCTCATGGTTGGGCCGCCTGGGTCGGGCAAGACCATGCTCGCCCGTCGCCTGCCCACGATCCTCCCGGCACCAACCCTGCAAGAAGCGCTCGCCACCACCAAGATCCATTCGGTCGCCGGCATCCTTTCCCAAGGCCAAGCCCTAGTCGCCACCCGGCCCTTCCGCGCCCCGCACCACACCATCTCGGACGCGGGCCTCATCGGCGGCGGCGCGTACCCCCGCCCGGGCGAGGTGTCGCTCTCCCACCACGGCGTACTCTTCCTAGACGAGCTGCCCGAATTTCGCCGCAACGTCGTCGAGGCGCTGCGCCAGCCGCTCGAAGACCACGCCGTCACCATCACGCGGGCACAGGTCGCTATCGCCTATCCAGCGGATTTTACCTTGGTCGCAGCGATGAATCCCTGCCCTTGCGGCTACCTTGCGGACGCCCGCCACACCTGCACCTGCTCTCCGGCTGCAATCCGCCGCTATCGTGCGCGCGTTTCTGGGCCGCTCCTCGACCGCATCGACATCCACATTGAAGTGCCGGCCCTCGCCTACGACGACTTGGCCAACAAGCAAGGCGGCGAAGACTCGGCGCACATCCTTCAGCGCGTCAACACCGCCCGCCAGCGGCAACTCGATCGCTTTGCCGGCGAGCTATTCTGCAACGCCCAGATGAGTACGCGGCACATCCGCCGCCACTGTTCGCTCGATGACGCCGGGCAGGCCCTGCTCGAAAAAGCTATGGCCCGCCTCGGCCTCTCGGCCCGAGCCTACGACCGCATCCTCAAAGTCGCCCGCACCATAGCCGACTTGGCCGACGCCCCCATCCGGCCGCAGCACTTGGCGGAGGCCATACAATACCGGGCCCTTGATCGCAGCGGCCTTCTTTAGCTTGGGAACGAGCGCATTGCGTCTTTGTACTTCAATGAGCGGCTTGTGTTGCCCACTAAGTACCCGACCGTAGGGTCTTTTCTGGGAGCGCGGGCATCCTGCCCGCCTGCGGGCGAGACGCCCGCGCTCTTAGGGCGATACCAAAAAATGCCCACTCAAGCCAAATGTCGTGTACTTAGCTTGTCCATACCACTCTGCGTCCGGATCATCCGCAACGGCTCGCTGGTGGGGTCGTTCGATCTGGTCATTATGAATCCGCCGTTCACGCGCAACGACATCCGCAATCGCCAGTACGATAGCCGCGACCGCCGGGCGGTCCAAGAACGCGAAATTCAGGTGGCCCAATTCGTCAAAATACGCGGCGACGAACTGGCTTTTAGGGCGATTGATCAGACTAGTATCAGCACGTTCTTTTCGCCTCTAGCGGATGTACTGTTGAAGCAAGACCGGGGCATCCTAGCAAAAGTTGCACCGACGACTGCCCTGATTAATGCGTCAGGCATACATGAACGGAAGTTCCTCGCCGACCGTTTCCAAATCGAAACCATCGTCACCAGCCACGACCCTAGGCGCATCAACTTCTCGGAGAACACGAGTATTCACGAATCCCTGCTGATCGCCCGTCGCCCCGGTGAAGAGCGCAAGCCAACGCGGTTCATTTCGCTAGCCCGGATGTCGCGAGACGCTCACGAAGCCATTTTGCTGTCGGACTTAATCAACGAAGGCAAGCCGCTCGACGATTGGGGCACGGAACATGCGTGGCCGTGGCCGCGCATCCGCGAAGGCGATTGGAGTGCGGCGCAGTTTTACGACGGTGCGCTAGCCGATGCGATCTACGACCTCGCAGCACTCGCGGGCACGAGGCTCCGGCCGGCGGGCGAACTTTGCTATATCGAACCGGAAGGACGAAGAGTCCGCGATGCCTTCCTGCGCACCCCATCGCCGAATGCGCCGTGGACTGCGCCCATTCTTTGGGATCATTCGACCGACATTTGCGTTTGCATGGACGCTAAAGCGGATGTTGTCGGTACGCCCAAGCCCAACAAAGAAACCTATGCTCGCTCTCTGACGGGAAAGGCGAGTCGGCTGCTCGTCGCCAATCGGTTGAGAACGAACACGGTACGCACCGCGGCATGTTATGCGGCCGAACCTCTGCTCGGTTCCGCGTGGTGTCCCGTGCGGCCCATAGTGCCGAATCCCACCTTTGAGCAGGCGTTATGCGCTTGGTGGAATTCTACGCCCGGCATTCTCACGCTGCTGCATTGCCGCGCCAAAGCCCTTGACTACCCACTATACACACTTGCCGCGCTCCGTTCCCTGCTCATTCCAGATTGGCACGAGGTTGATGTGTCGCCGCTCGCCGATGCCTTTGAGCAGACGCGCTCGCAAACGCTGTTGCCGTGGCCGCAGATGGCCGAGTGCCCTGTACGCGCTGTTCTCGACCAAGCTGCTGCCCGCGTCTTGCGTATGAACGGCCGCACCATGGCCGATTGGCGCGAGCGCATCGCCGCCGAGCCGACGGTGTCCGGGGAAACAGCCGTCCCACTCCAAAAAGGAAACGACCATGGCCTCTAGTCCCGACCCGCGCATTCCTTGGTACACCCCCGTCGGCCAAGTAACCGTCGAAAAGCACACCTCGGACAAATCGGGCAAGGTGCTGGCCGCTGTCCAAGCCCATGCCGACGATATTCCCCTCTTCTGCGCCGGCCTCGTCGCCAAGCTGGTCGCCGCAGGCTACACGGCCTATTTGATCCAGACCACCAACGACGAGAAGTGCGGGCCGGGCACGATGGGCGAGACCATCCTCCAGAACGAGCGCGAAGTCGAAGTGCTGGCCGGGGCGTTGGGCTTCAAGCAGGTCATCCACCTCGGCTACCGCAATCACTTCCTCGACGAAGCCGCCCCCACCGAGCTGCGGGCGCGGCTGGTGTTTCTAATTCGCGCCCTCAAAATCGACACCATCACCACTTTTAGCCCTTGGGGTCATTGGGAGGAAAACCCGGATCACTACATCACCGGCCAAGCTGTCGAAGCGGCGCGCTGGATGGCCGGCATGAACAAGGATTATCCCGAACAACTAGCCTGCGGCCTACAGCCTCACTCGGTCAAAGACCTTTACTACTGGACCTGCCGTCCCGGCCAGCCCTACAACACTGTCGTCGATATAGCACCTTATCTCGACGCCAAGGTCGCCGCCATGAGTGCCAACAAGGCCCAAGGGCCAGCGGGTGCCCACGGCCGCCGCCTCAAGGAACGACTAGCGCGCCAAGGCAAGTACCTGCCCGCCTTGGGCAATGACGATGAGGAAGCCGACCGCCAGTACATCCGCCTCTTTGGCCTACAAGAATACCAGCGCATCGGCGCACCTTATGGCTTGGACTACGCCGAGGCGTTCTACTACATGCCGCCCGGCGGAACCTTTACGGGTGCGATGAGTGCCGCCGAGATCGAGCGCTACATTGAAGAACACGCCGAGAATTTGGGCTGAGAAGTGTCGGAGTGTGCTTTGCGGAAGATGCCGAAAAATTTACAGTTCAACGGGGATTTCTTTAATTTGCCCGAACAACGAATTGGGAGAGAAACGCGATGAAACTCGCGCCGGAACAGATCACAGAATTCAACACTCGCGGCGTCATAATCGCCCGCGAGGCACTCACTCACAGCGACTTGCAGCCAGTCATCGACGAGCTATCGGCGTGGATTGATGAGCGCGCACGGACGCTGCACGACGAAGGCGAAATCGCAGACCTGCACGAGGACGCTCCGTTTGCCACGCGCTACGGCTTGCTGTTCAAACAGTGCCCTGAGATCGGGCGCGGCATGGACATCATGCACTATCGGGGCCGGGCAATGTTCGCATTCCTCCGCAACGAAAATCTGCTCGACCTGCTCGAATCGCTGCTGGGTCCCGAACTGACCTGCAATCCCATCCAGCACCTGCGTTCCAAGCCGCCGCAAGCGTACGAAAACCGCGAAGGCCCTTCTTTCCACAACGCGCCTTGGCACCAAGACGCTGGCGTGATGATGCCGGAAGCCGAAGGCTCTGACGTCGTCACCTGCTGGTTGCCTTTGGCCGCAGCCACGGTAGAAACCGGCTGCATGGAGGTCTTGCCCGGCCTCGTCGAAACCGGTTATCTCCGGCATTTGGCGGCCGGCGGCACCACCATCGCCCCCGAGGCTATGCCCCGAGTCGAACCCTTTCCCTTGGAGTGCCAGCGCGGCGACGTGGTGCTGATGAGCCGCTTTACGCCCCATCGCTCCACCCCCAATTACTCCGGCCAATGCCGTTGGTCGCTCGACCTGCGCTACCAGCCCAGCGGCCAGCACACCGGTCGCACCGGCCACCCCGACTTTGTCGCACGCTCCCGCCGCAACCCGCTCAGCGAGCTGACCGACTACGAGGCATGGTGCCGCTTGTGGATCGACGCCTTTGAGAATCCTCGCGGCGTGGTCGCGCACCGCGGGGAATAGCCACTGGAGTGTTAGAGTTGCCTCGCTGATTCACGTAGTCTTTCAAAAAAGGAGAGACAAACTGCAATGACAGCAGTACTAAAAACATCTGGCAAGCCCTATTTTGCGGCTGAAAATGTTCTTATTTATAACGAAGATATCTTGCACACCTGTGCGATCGCAGACGCCTCCATCGATCTCATAGTGACCTCGCCGCCCTATAACGTTGACATTCGTTACAACTCGCATCAAGATGACACATCCTATCGAGAATACTTGAAATTCACAGAGCTCTGGCTGGAGAAATGCTACCGACTGGCAAAAGACGATGGTCGCTTCTGCCTAAACATTCCTCTGGACAAAAACAAAGGGGGACAACAGGCCGTTTGCGCCGATATTACTAGTATCGCCAAAAAAGTAGGCTGGCTGTACCAGTCGACCATCATTTGGAACGAGGGGAATATATCGAGGCGCACAGCTTGGGGCTCCTGGCTATCCGCCTCTGCTCCCTACGTCACCGCGCCTGTGGAAGTCATTGTGGTTCTGTACAAAAAACGCTGGAAGAAAATGAGTGGCAGCAAAATAAATGATATTACCAAACAAGAGTTCATGGAATGGACGAATGGGATGTGGACTTTTTCGGGACAAAGCAAAAAAGGAGCGGGCGGCCACCCAGCCCCTTTTCCACTAGAACTGCCACGTAGGTGCATAAAGCTTTTCAGCTTTGTTGGCGACACCGTTCTCGACCCATTTATGGGCAGCGGCTCAACCCTAATTGCCGCGTACAAAAATAACCGGAAAGGGAATGGCGTAGAAATAGATAAAGGCTACTGTGACATCGCTATCAATCGCCTGTTAAGCGAAGCCAACATAAACCAGAGGAATTTCCTATAATCATGTAACAAAAAAAGATATCCATCACAGACTTGATCAAAGATTATTTTGACTTTGTGCGCCCAGCACAACTATATAAAGAAGTCTCTCAACCAGACAGAAACGGGAAAGAAAATGTTCATTCGCTGGTACGAGTTGGCAAAAAAAGAAGACAATCGAGAGTTGGCGAATTTTTGTTTCGATGTTCTCAAGGCTTATGAGACACACGGCATAAACAGTCATATTAATTGGGAAGAATAACCTGTAATACCGAAAGACAGGGGCAACATGGACCTAGACAAACTGCTGAGCGACATGGATCTAGACGAAATGCTGCGCCTCTACGACGAGGCGGCTGAAGAGCTGATGCAAGTCGCCATCAGCGACGGCCATTTCGCCGACTGCGACCCAAGCGAAATCACCTGGCCGGTGGGCAGCGACCTCGACGCGCTCACGCGACGCGCCGAACTGATCGGCACCATTCACGAGGGCATCCCCCCGCTCCGCGACCAGCGCCTGTACGAGGCTTATGACCGCTACGAGCGCGTCGGCCCGGCCTACCACCAAGCGAACCGCCTCTACTTGGCAACTCGTCGGCTCTTTGTCGAACGCGGGCGCGGCGATGCGCTCGATTTCCACGCGCTCTACCAATCGGTCTATCTACACGCCCTAGGCCGCGACAACCCCTACACCCTCGACGAAGGCGAAGCCGCCCTCGTCAAGCTGCGGGTCGCCCGCGTGCCCCTGTCCCACGCCCACGCGGTCGCCGAGAAGCTGCAAGCCGGTACGGCGCAAAAAGAGCCCGCGACTGACTTGACCGACGATCCGCGCTTGGCCGAGCACTACGCCTGCGAAATCGACGGAGTGCGCCACGCCGGGACGCTCGGCGACCTGCTCAGCGAGGTGGCCGAGCGCGTCGTCGATTATCTCGCCGCTGGCGAGCACTTCGCCATCCGCTTCAACACCTATAGCAACTTCATCTATCTCGGCATCTCGGTGTGGAAGGCCATCACGGACGCCGACGTGCTCTTGGCCCGCATTGAGGGACGGGTGCGCACCCAATGGCACCAAAAGCTGTGCAAGTTGGTCCTGCTCGGTAAGGGCATGCTACTCAAGTTCCTCCAAGCCCACTCCGAAGACCCCGCCCAAATCAAGCCGAAGGAATTTTGGTACGGCCAAGAGTACAGCTACCTGACCCGCGACATGATCGACCTGACGCGCCGCTTAGTCGGCTACGTCAACCGGCTAGCGGGCCGGGTGCGCGGGGAAGTTGATTTGGTGGTCCTGCCCCCACTGCTCGACGGCAAGGCCAAGGGCCGCTTTCTCGAATACCAGCACGTCGGGCGACGCCAGAGCCTCGGCCCATGGAGCCGGCGGGCGCGTCTCTTTCAGTGGGCTTTCCTCTACTACCGCACCGGAAAGAAAAAAATGAGCCTGCTAGCGGCTCAACTCCCAGAAACGGAGCGCCTCAAAGCCGCCAGCGCCCAAAGCAGCGAATGGGGAAGAAAATCGCTGGACATTTTCGGCATTGAATTGACCGTAAGCGCCGACCCGCTCTTCGCCGCTACCGCCCGCGACCTCGATTTAGCCAACAAACAGGAGAAGGTCCTTTTCCTGCCCACGCACCGCAGCCTCTTCGATCATCCGGTAATGAGTACCCTGATCCACGACCCCCGCTTCCTCGAACTGATGGGCTGGCGCGAACTCCCCACGCCGGTGAGCCTCGCCCGCGCTCGCCTCACCGAACCTGCATCCCTGCGTATTGGCGGGCGCTCTTTTTCGCTGATTGGCTTTACTACCGAGGAAGTCGATCAGATCATGGAGAACGTTGATGGGCACGTCATTATGACCCGCTCGGCCGACGCGAAAAATCCCACGCGCCGCTTTGCCGAGCTCCTCGCCGAGCGGCCGGGCATCGTCTATGGCGAGGGCACCACCGCCGCCTTTGAGCATCAGTGCTTGCCCATGCAGCACGCGCTCTTTGCTTATCTGCCGCCCGACGTGATCATCGTGCCGCTAGCTTTTCGCGGCCTGCACTCGCTGTGGCCCAAATGTCCCCGCGGCAATCTCAACATCGGCAGCGGACGGGTCGAAGTGGTGATTTGCCCGCCGATGCTCGGCGAAACCACGCTCCTGCCGCGCAAGCGCGCCCTGCGCACGCAGCTAGAGCCAGCGACGCTCTTCCAAGCCGTGCATATCGCACGGCTTTTCAATCCAGAACCAGCGTAGCCTAAAAAAGCGATAGCTGCTCAGCCCCGCGCCGACGCGGCATGGCCACATCCTCGCGCACGAGCAACCGAGCGGGGATCTCTTCTACAAACGGCGATAGCGCACACTGCACCCGCTCGCCATAGCGCTGGCGGCTGCACGCCCGCAGCAACACCAACTCCTCCTCGGCTCGCGTCATACCCACATAAAAGAGCCGCCGCTCCTCGGCGAGGTCGGCGTCTCGCTCGCGGAAGGGGATAAGTCCGTCCTCCACCCCGCAGATAAATACCACTGGAAATTCCAAGCCCTTGGCCGCGTGCAAGGTCATCAGCGCGACGGCCTCCGGGCCTTGAGGGCCGCCCCGCTCCTCGTAGTCGGCCTCCGCGCCTAAGAGCACGGTCTCCAGTAGCTGCGCTAGCGTTTCGGCCGCATCCGCTACTCGGGCCAAGTGCTCCAAGTCCTCGTCCTCCGGGTCGCCGAACTCAGCCTGCCAGCGGCGCACCCAAGCACCCGCCCCCTCCTGAGCAGCCCATTGCCTGTACTCTGCTATCCGCGCCTCTAGCGCCTCGACCCAGGCCTGCGCCGACGCCGACAGCTCCCCTCGCCGCACTTGGCGCAAAATGTGCGGCTCCGCGCCCATCGCCTCTAGTGCCTGCCAGCGGCGCACATCCTCTTGCGAGATTGAGGTGTAGCGGGCAAACGCCAACGCGGCCCGCACAGCCGGTGCTTGCAGAAAGCCCTTCTGGCCGACGAGCCGGTAGGGCAGGCCCTCCTTGCGGAAGCACTCCTCCAGCACTTGGCCCTGTCGGCCAGTGCGGAAGAGCACGGCAAAGTCGGCGAAACTGCGCGTGCCTTCTGAGCCGGCATCGGTCTGCACCATATCGGTGCCACCGACCATGCGGGCAATCTCCCGCACCACCGCAATGCCCTCGGCCGTCTCGCTCTGCACCTCGATTAGGCGGATTCTTTCCTTACCCGGACGCATGGCTGCGAGTTCAATGGCCTCGCGCTCCGGATTGTGGCCGACGACGGCAGTGGCGGCCTCGACAATATGCGCCTGAGAGCGGTAATTCGCGCCTAGATGAAAGAGTAGCGTATCCGAGAAAAGCTCGCGCAAGTGAACGAAATGGTCGGGCGAAGCGCCGCGAAAGCTGTAGATCGCTTGATCAGGGTCGCCGATGGCCATCAGGCCCGCGCCCGCACCCGCCAACTGCAGGACCAACCTATACTGCGCGGCGTTGAGGTCTTGGAACTCGTCTATCAGTAGATAGGGGAAACGCGCTCGCACCTGTTCCCGCACGGCTGCATCCGCTTCTAAGAGGCGCAGCAAATCCAAGAGAATGTCGTCGTAGTCGCAGGCCCCAGACGCCCGTAGGGCCGCCTGATAGGCATCGTAATGCGGCCGCCACTCCTCGGCGATTTCATCCGGCCCTCGCGCGGCGGCCTTGGCCAGCGAGATGGCTTGGCTGGCGGCGGTAACTGACCCCGACAAACCGGCATCTACCAGCGCCCCTTCCAGCAACCGGCGCGCTTCCACCTCGTCGAGCACTAGCTTTGGCTCGCAGCCCAACTCCCGCAAGAGCGACAACGCCAAGCGGTGGAAGGTCCCCACCTGCATCGCGCCCAGCCCACCGTCCAACAATGCGCTCAGCCGCTGCCGCATCTGTCCAGCCGCCCGCCGGGTGAAGGTAATGGCCATGATCTGCCCCGGGTCCACGCCGCTTGCGACCAGCCGCGCAATGCGCCGCGTCAGCACCCGGGTCTTACCCGACCCCGGTCCGGCCACGACCACTAAAGGCCCTCCTTCGGCCTCTTCGACTTGCTGCTGTGCGGCGTCGGGCGAGTCCACATCCCGCTCCGCTTGTGTGGTGCTAGCGGGCCTTGACGACTGTACCGCTGGAACGTGGACTTCCTCAGCCGTCTTCGCGATCGCCGGTCCCAAGTCGAACAGCGCACCTTGCCCTTTCAAGCGTGCCCGCTCCTCCTCGCTAAACACGCTGATTACGCCGTACTCCCCATCGTGGCCCGGGTAGATGTCCACCTCGCCGCAGCGCATCCGGCGCACGCTCTCGGCCACCAACGGCCCGGCGCAGCTTTCAATCGCTTCAAGTCCAGCGCGGCGCAATACTTCGAGTTCCGGGCCGCTCTCGGCCAAGAGTTGATCGTACACAGCGCGGACTTTCTTGGACTTCGGGCCAACGCCAACCGCCGCGCCGATCACTTCGTCGAGTGGGATCAGGTACTCGTAGGGCGGGGCCACCTCCGGGCGAAATCCCTCCGGGCGGTCGGCTAGCTTTTCCACCCGGTGTAAAACCCCCACCGTCAGCTTGCGTCCGCACACCGGACAGATTCCCTCGGCGGCCAGTGTTTGCGCTGGCTTGTAGCACACCGCGCACTTGCGGTGGCCGTCGTAGTGATACTTGCCTTCTTCGGGATAGAACTCCAAGGTGCCCAAAAAGCGCGCTGGGTCGCGATCTTTGAGCGCAGAATAGATGCCCGGATACGAGCACTCCGTGTCAAAACACGTGGCCTCGCGGGCCAGCTTTTGCGGGGAATGGGCGTCGGAATTGGATATAATCGCATAGCGATCGAGGGCCGACAGCCGCCAGTTCATCGGCGGGTCCGAGGATAGGCCGGTCTCTACTGCGAAGATGTGCGGCAGCAAATCCTCGTAGCATTCCTCCAGAGAGTCAAAGCCCGACGAGGCACCCAACGCGGCGAAGTGCGGCGTCCATATATGGGCCGGGATGAAGAGCACATTCTCGTCGGCTTCGAGACAAATCTCTAAAAGGTCGCGGCTGTCCAGCCCCAAGATGGGCCGGCCGTCGGAGTGCAAGTTGCCAATGGCACCGAGGCGACGGTTGAGTCGATCCGCGGATTCGAGGGTGGGCAGGATGACGACGTGGTGGACCTTGCGGGTTTTGTCGCCCTTCTTGTAGATGGTGCTGATTTCTACCGAAAGCATGAAGCGCACGGCGCGGCGGCAGCGTTCGGGCAGCTCTTGTTCCACGGCGGCGCAGCGACTGGTTTCGAGCTGGTACAGCCCCTCTTCGGCTGGTTCGAGTTGCTCAGATAGTTCGGCGAACCACTCGGGATGCGTGTAGTCGCCCGTTCCAACTACGTCAACGCCCTTGAGCGCCGACCACTTGTGCAAGTTGGAAGGGTTGAGGTCGCGGCTCGTCGCTCGCGCAAAACGCGAGTGCAGATGCACGTCGATTATGAACTGCATGTTTGGTCTCTGCGTTGGGGGAAGAGGTCACGAGGAACAGCGGTCTGCTGATTGCCCGCGTTGCAGGGCCATAGTATACTAGAATATCCTATAGCCGACAGCCGGACTTAGGCGATGCCTGCTGGTAGGGCTATGATTGATTCTCCAGTGCGTCAACGAAAGCTGGGCGTCGTTGCGATCTTTGTCCCCTTCAATGGGCCGATGCTGGCCACTTTTTTATCGGCCGTGCTTAAAGCGCCCGACCAAGAAGCACCACAGGCGCTACAGAGCGGCATTGGCCGGCGCTACGGCGAGATGGGTCTGGAGCCTTTTTTTGAACATAAAACAGTGTGGATTTCCTAAAAGAGGTTAGCGAGGAATTAATTTGGCGAAACGACCGAATTTTGTCTGGATAAATACACACGATGTGAGTGCGAGGAATGTGGGGTGTTATGGCGATGATTATGCCACAACTCCTCATCTCGATACGCTATCTGAAGAAGGCATTCGCTATGCGAACGCTTTTGCCTGTGGGCCTATTTGTTCACCTGCACGCACAAGTATTTTTACCGGAATGCATCAGACTACTGTGGGTACGCATCATCATCGAAGTTTTGCCAGACGTCCTGACTTTGTGCAAATGTTGACGCACTATCTGATGGCAGAAGGGTATAATTGCTCGGCGATCAATACTGATTTGAACACAGACATCGACCCTGACGAATGGGCGGCGTATCAGAGCAATGATGTGCTTTTGGAACAAGCAGATGAGAAGCCTTTTTTTGCAGTGTATAGTTTTGGTGAGTCCCACGCTAGTGTATTTAAGCTAACACCAGAGCAAGCACGAGACCAGCGATCGAGTTTGTTAACGGATGAAGAATTGCACGATCCTGACGAGGCACCACTTCCCATTTTTATGCCTGATACACCACTCGCCAGAGAGCGCACCGCTCTTTTTTACGATGGCTTGATGCAGGTTGATCGGCACGTGGGTGAAGTGATAGAAAAATTGGGGTCCGCAGGTGTGCTGGATAATACGATTGTTTTCTTTTGGTCTGATCACGGTACAGGTTATCCGAGGGGCAAGACGCACGTTTACGAAGATGGTTTGCGGGTGCCGTTGATTATTCGCTTTCCCGACAAATACCAACATCTGGCAATAGGACCGCCGGGAACGGTGGTGGACGATCTGGTGATGACGATGGATATGGGCGCGTCTGTTTTGAGCATGATGGATGTGCAGATTCCCCAACATTTTCAAGGACGAGCCTTTCTGGGTAAGCAAAAGGAACCGTATCGCGATTTTGTCTGTGGGGCGCGAGATCGCTTGGACAATTGCAATGAGATGATTCGCACGATTCGGAGTGAGAAATACCGCTACATTCGCAACTTTTTGCCTCATCGCCCCTATGCTTCGTTTTGGCCAGATGGTGGTTTCTTTGAGACACCCCCGAAAGAAGGGACGCCTGAGCATGATTTCTGGGATACGTCGTGTTTGCCCGGAGAGTTGAAAGTACACGATCCCGATGGTGTGTTTTTGCTGCCGATTCCCGAGGCGTATTCTGCATATTTGGTCTGGCAGGCAAAGAAGCCATTTGAAGAACTGTATGATGTTGAGAACGACCCGGAAGAAATTGCCAATCTGGCTGGCGATCCTAAATACAGCGGTCTCAAAGATCAGTTACGAACGGAGTTGTTTGAGTGGATGATTGAGACGCGGGATCTGGGGCTGATTGATGAAACTGAGATGATCGTGCGAGCGACTGAGTATGATGGTGTGAATTACGAAGTGGGCGCACATTGCGAAAACTATGCACATGTTCTGGAGACAGCCGATTTCTCTCGATTAGGTGAAGCTGGCAAAGCTAAGTTAATTGACCGACTTGATGATTCCGATAGTGCTGTGCGCTATTGGGCGATTACCGGGTTGATGTCGTATGAGGCGGAGGATACAGTTCTGCAAAAGATCGGTTCGCTTGTTCAGGATGAATCGATCAGTGTGAGTCTAGCGGCGGCTGACTTGCTTTGCCAAAACAACCGTACAGAAGGGATGCCTGCATTGGAACGTGCGTTGCAAAGTGATCTGCTCTGGGCGCGGTTTCGCGCGGGTGCAAATTTGTCTTTTTATCGCCGAGAGATCCTAGCGCAGCTAAAGGCGTTGATCCCCGCTTTGCAAGCTGCGCTGGATAACCCGGTTTGTTATGGCCCTTTTGAACCCAATTGGGATGCGTTGATTCCGCCTGTTCAGACCATGTATCTCGCGCAAAAAGATACGATCATGGGCGAGTGGGTTTTGCAACGCGTGATCAAGCGCATTGAACTGGCGTGATCGGAGGAAGGAGCGCATGAGTCCGACGAAAGTCGCCGTAATCGGATGCGGCCAGATCGCCACCTCACAACATCTGCCGGCCTACCGGGAGGCAGCAGATGCCGGGGGCTGCTCGCTCGTGGGCGTATGCGATCTGGAGCCGGAACGGGTGTCGCGGGCCGGCAAGCAGTTTGCAGTCGCCGGATTTCAAGACGCGGAAGAGATGCTCGAAAAGACCAAGCCCGATGTCGTGAGCATCGCCACGCTGCCCTCGAGCCATCGCAACCTCGCGGTGATGTGCCTAAAGGCGGGATAGCATGTCCTGTGCGAGAAGCCCGTGGCGATGGATGCGGGCGAAGCCCAAGCCATATTGCTCCTTCTTTCTCAGGGTCATGCCCCCATCATTTCCCAGATAATCCGCAGATGGACGCAGATAGACGTACGCAGAATAGGAGGCACAAGACTAGCCACCGCTCGAATCGTTCAAATCATGTCGGGTTGCTATATCAGGTCCGAATTTTATCGAACAACGCCGTTACCTCCGCCTCCTTCTCAAGGCTGCGCTTGCCCATATACCCCTCGCCAAAGTAGATGGCCAGCACGACTAGGATTTCCACCCCGGTGTAAATCTCAAACCTGTCGGTGTACTGAATCATGATGAAATAGGTGATCACGCCGCCGGTAAACGACAAAATTGCGCCCCGCGCGGTCGGGCGTTTCCATATCATCCCGAGCATCAATGGAATCGCGATGGGCGACAGGAGGCCGCCGAACAGTTTCACGGTCAAAGAAAACACCTTGTTCATGCCCTGACTCTGGGAGATCACAATTGCGGTCACCAGAACCGCGATACCGAAAATCGCCGTCGTGATCATTCCCGCCTTGAACAACGCCTTGTCGTCGATCTCGCGCTTGAAGTTGCGCTGGTAGAAATCCTTGGTGAACACCGCAGCAAGGGCATTTATATCGCTGTCGATCATGGACATGGTCGCGGCAAACATGGAGCATACCAGCAGTCCGATCAGCCCTGGCGCCAGAGTCGACAGTATTTTTTGCGTTACAAGGATGTATGTCTGATCCAGATCGAAGCCGACGCTGGGTTGAAATGTGACCGGATCGAAGTGTTCGGGCATCAGCAGCGGCGCGGCCCAAGCGGGAAGGAAAATGACGATGGGATAGAACAAGTAGAGAATCGCCGACAAGAGCGCCGCCTTCTGGGCATCCCGCGGCTTTTCCACCGACACGAATCGCTGCGCCAGTCCCCAAGTGCCCCCGTTGTAGCTGAGAATGATCACAACCACATAGACCAGCCAGAAGCTCGCGCTGATCCCCTCGGCCGCGTTGAAAAAGCCGGCGCGCTCCTGTGGCAAGCTGTCCCACATCGCGTTCCAGCCCCCCACCATATCGAGCGCGATGAACAGCACGGCCAGACTCATGACGAGCTGTACCACGAACTGCACCAAGTCCGTAAGTACGGTAGCCCACAGCCCGCCAATGAATACGTAGGCGATGGTGATCAGACCCGAAACAACGATAATAGGCACCACCTCCCAGCCGGTAACCACGTGGACGACAATGGAGATCGCGAACAGCTTGATGCCGAGATCGATGAACTTGATGAGGATACCGGAAACCGCAATGAGACCCCGCACGGAATTGCCGTAGCGCACTTCCAGATATTCCACTGGCGTCAGAACTTTCAACCTAGACCATCTCGGTGCCCAGATGAGGCATCCAAGCACCAGGGCTACGAACACCCCAAGCGAAAACAAGGTCCACATGCTGAATCCCGTGACCGCTGCACGACCGGCAAAACCCACAAACACGACCGCGCTGTACCCGGACACGTGGTGCGAGATGGCCGCCATCCACCAGGGTAACCCGTGCCCGGCCGCGAAATACTGGTCCACATTGCTGGACTTCCGCTTAGCTATAATTCCGATCCAAGTCATCAACGCCGCGTAGACCGCAATTACGGCATAATCGATTTGTGTCAGCATCTCAATAAACGCCGAGAATAATCCGGTACTTCACCCGTGCTAGTACTCAAAGAGATACTCCTCCGTTACGAGCACCCGCTGAGATTACGCTAGGTCGAAGCGATCGAGATTCATCACCTTGTTCCACGCGGCCACGAAGTCGCGCACGAACACCTCCTGAGCATCATCGCATCCGTAAACTTCCGCGTAGGCTCGGAGCTCGGAGTTTGAACCGAAGACGAGGTCCACCCTAGTGCCGGTCCACTTGCGCGCACCGGTCTGGCGATCGCGTCCCTCGAACACTTCCTGAGATGTGGAGGTCGCGTTCCACGCGGTGTTCACGTCGAGCAGATTCACGAAGAAGTCATTGGTCAACGTCCCCGGCCGCTCGGTGAAAACGCCGTGCTCAGACTGCCCGGTGTTCGCATTCAAGACGCGCATGCCGCCGAGGAGCGCCGTCATCTCGGGAGCGGTGAGCGTCAGCCTGTATGCCTGCTCCACCAGCAGGTCTTCGGGCTTACCTTCCTGCCCTGCCTGAAGGTAGTTGCGGAATCCGTCTGCAGTGGGTTTGAGCACGGCAAACGACTCCTCGTCGGTCCACTCCTGAGATGCGTCCGTGCGCCCCGGTGCAAAGGGAACCTGCACGTCGTGACCGGCGTTTTGGGCCGCCTGCTCGACGCCTGCACACCCGGCCAAAACGATCAGATCCGCGAGAGAAACCTTCTTCCCGCCGCTCTGCGAGCTGTTGAAATCAGCCTGTATCTGCTCCAGAGTCTGCAGCACCCCGTTGAGCGCGGCTGGGTCGTTTACCTCCCAGTCCTTTTGCGGCGCGAGGCGGATGCGCGCTCCGTTCGCGCCGCCGCGTTTGTCGGTGCCGCGGTACGATGCTGCCGCCGCCCAAGCGGTCGAGACCAATTGGGAAACGGACAGGCCGGATGCGAGGACCTTGGCCTTGAGGTCGGCGACATCCTGCTCCCCGACCAATTCGTGATCCACGTCGGGGACCGGATCTTGCCACAGCTGCGGCTCTGCGGGAACCAAGGGACCGATATACCGACTAAGGGGTCCCATGTCGCGGTGGAGCAGCTTGAACCACGCCTTGGCAAAGGCGTCTTCGAGGTCCGCGGGATTCTCGAGGAAGCGCTTTGCAATCGGCGCATAGTCCGGGTCCATCCTCAGTGAGAGGTCCGTAGTGAGCATCATGGGGGCGTGCTTCTTCGACGGATCGGACGCGTCCGGCACGGTGGCTACTTCAGCGGCATTCTTGGGAGCATATTGCGATTTACCAGCGGGACTCTTCGTCAGTTCCCACTCGTGGCCGTGCAGGTTCTCCATGAAGTTGTTGTCCCACTTCACTGGGTTATTAGTCCAAGCGCCTTCCAAGCCGCTGGTGACCGTATCGCTGCCTTTGCCACTGCCGTAGCTATTCTTCCAGCCAAAGCCTTGCTCCTCCATGCTAGCGCCCTCTGGTTCGGGCCCGACATGATCCTCAGCGGCAGCACCATGTGCTTTGCCGAACGTGTGGCCGCCGGCAATAAGCGCAACCGTCTCCTCGTCGTTCATCGCCATGCGCTTGAACGTCTGGCGAATGTACTGTGCTGCAGCGACCGGGTCCGGGTTGCCGTTTGGCCCCTCTGGGTTCACGTAAATTAGGCCCATGTGGTCGGCACCAACGGGGCCTTGGAGGTCTCCGTCGGCATCGTGGCGTTGATCGTCGAGCCACGTCGTCTCAGGCCCCCAATCCGTCTCGTCCGCCTCCCAGACGTCCGGGCGTCCAAAGGCGAAACCAAAGGTCTTGAACCCCATCGACTCTAGGGCGCAGTTGCCGGCAAAGATGAGCAGGTCGGCCCACGAGAGGTTCCGGCCGTACTTCTGCTTGACCGGCCAGAGCAAGCGGCGCGCCTTGTCCAAGCTCGCGTTGTCGGGCCAGCTATTGAGGGGCGCAAAGCGTTGGTGACCGGAGCCTCCACCGCCGCGGCCGTCGCTGATGCGGTACGTGCCGGCGGCGTGCCACGTCATGCGGATGAAGAGCGGCCCATAGTGGCCGTAGTCGGCTGGCCACCAGTCTTGCGAGGTCGTCATCACCTCTTCGATGTCCTGCTTTAGCGCATCGACGTCGAGGGTCTTAACTGCCTCAGCGTAGTCGAAATCCTCGTCCATCGGATCGGACAGGGGAGAATTCTGGCGGAGCCCCTTCAGGTTCAACTGATCTGGCCACCAGTCTTGGTTGGAAGTCATTTTGTCCTCCTGTGAAAGATGTTCTGAGTATGGCGCAACCTTCTATAATCGTTGCAAGCCTGCGAAATTTAAAAATAATA
The DNA here is from genome assembly GCA_965200315.1 of Candidatus Latescibacterota bacterium. Lineage (GTDB taxonomy): Bacteria > Latescibacterota > UBA2968 > UBA8231 > UBA8231. The sequence continues at coordinate 3,395,417 of OZ241362.1, read as the reverse complement.
AAGGACTTCCCTCGTCCCCAAGCAAAGGGAATCTGGCTCGGGTAATGGCGCAGTTTTGGGCGTCCACCTTCCGCAGCAACGCGAACAATTCTGGGCGACGCCAAGCGATTCTGCTGAACCCTTGTGCGCGTTTTCAGCGAACTGCATATTGCCTGTTCATTATGTCGTAGAATACGAGGTTTTAATGTTGACTGACGAACAGATGCGGCAATTTCGAGAAGATGGCTATCTCGTTTTTGAAGCCCTGATACAAGGCGAGCGATTGGTCTATTACAAGCAGGTGTTTGATGAACTGGTCGCAGAGGGGCGCAAATTGACCGAGGAGGGACCGCACTGGACGCTCGAGTTGGACGAGTGCGGTGCGCCCCAGGCGGGTTTGTTGCACAAAATTCAGGGCGTTTGCGTGGTCGATGCCCGCGTGTTGGAACTGGCGCGCGAGCCAGCGATTTTAGACCGCGTGGCAGTATTGATTGGTGAAAACATCGATGTATTTGGCACCAAGTTTTTTCCCAAGTTGCCCAATGGCGGCACGTCAACGGGCTGGCATCAGGACAATTTTTATTTTGGCACCGATACGGAGCGCATTATCAGTTGCGGGATTTATCTGGAAGATTCAGATGTGGAGAATGGGTGTTTGCGGGTGGTGCCCGGCAGCCACCGGATGGGCGAGATTGTCGAGCACCGCAGAAATCCAAGTAGGCATGGCAGTTGGACAGAGGTCGATGAATCGCGGGCTGTGGATCTGGTCATTCCCGCTGGCACGGTTGTTCTGTTTTCCGCCAATCTCCTGCACGGTGCTTATGATAACCACAGCAATCGCACTCGCTATAGTACGGCATGGCATTATTTGCCCGAAGAACTCAATCCAGAAAAGTTTCTAAAGGGAATATACGAAGATCGACATGTGGCGTGTAAGCACTGAGAAGTGAGGGCGGGGCTTGGGGCTGGTCGAGTAGCAAATCATGTCGATAATCCAGTACACAAAATCATTTCCTGTAGTTGCTGAACCAGACGTTCTCGTTTGTGGAACGGGGCTGGCGGGTATTGGTGCGGCTGTTGGCGCGGCACGGAACGGTGCTTCTGTGATGGCAGTCGACCGCATGGGATTTGCCGGTGGGTTCTTTACGAATATCATCGGCTCGGCGTTCGATGGATTCGTCTACGAAGAGACTGGTAGGCCCGTTGTGGGTGGACTTGTCTTTGAGATGCTCGAACGAATGGGTGTGGTTGAGCCCGGGCAGGCTCCACATCTCTCATACAACGTGAACGGTGGGGTGATGCCGATGTCGCCGCTTGGGCAGGATGTCCATACGAGGTCGCCGAGTCGCTTCAGCCGATGAGCTTGCACTTCCGAATCGGCTTTGTTGAACTCACATTTGAGCTGCGTCGCAAGTGTGCGGCCGTTTTGGAGAAGGCACACGCCGAAGGCAAGATCGGCCTGTATGGTGGTCCGTGGCCAGCAACTTTCTCAGGTCGAGACACCTATTTCAACGTGATTCGCACTCCCGGCAACGCAACGAATCCGCAAGACTGGACGAACGCAGAAATCCAAGGCCGACGCGATGCGTGGACCATGTTCGAGCTCTGGAAAGAAGCACTACCCGAGTTCAAAGATGCATACTTTTTCATCAGTGGTCCGACTGCTGGATCGCGAGAATCCAGAAGAATTGTCGGCGATTACATGCTGACCGGCGACGATATAAGAACTGCGAAACGACAGGATGACGTGGTAGTGCTTGGAGCGTGGAGGATAGACCGGCATCCTGAGGACGCAGCCGGGTATCACGATCAGCCGATCGTACCACCGTACGATATTTCGTACCGAACGTTGCTGCCGCAGGGCGTAGAGAATCTCTGGGTTGCGGGTCGTTGTCACTATGACAGTGCAAAGCACAACCGTCCTGTCGCGCATCCGATGTCTAACAGACGGCTGTCTGCAGGGAACTTTTCAACAAACGCTTGTTCTGCCCCTCTGATACCGATTTTCAGGTCTTCTATTCGGAGTTCAAGTCCTCTAAGGATCATTGTACATTGCCTTTACGGAGTCCAGTAATCTTTGGGATTCTTGTGATTTTTAGTTTTGATGATGAGCTCGCGTCGGCGACAGTTGCGCCCGATGCCCCCGTCTGATTACCTGTCATGCGATCGACCTCCTAGCAACCCAATTCTCATACTTTTTAAACGCGGTACGCGAAGACCTTTGCCTGAAACATCCGGATCCGAATCGCCAACATCTCACCCACTTCGGACAAGTCGCTGTTGCCGTTCCAAGCGACCGCCTGGTCGAGCGACTCTCCTTGCAGCAGATCGCTTTCTTTGAAGGTCAAGCCGGCGACCGGATCGACGTCGGGGTGAATCCGCGAGGGAATGTTGCGCAGAATCTCGACCTTGATCCAGCCACCCGGACGACAGCGGTAGTTGAGCCTTAGCTGACTGGCGGTCCTCACTATGGTCGGCAAGGTAAACCGACCCTCCACATCCGTTTCGATGCCGCAGAATCTGTGGGGCCGCCACCGGGCCCACTGTAACACCACCTCTCCTCTCTGCGGTGCGTTGTGTAGCGACGTGTGCCCTCCGTAGAGAGACCCCCAATTGCCGTCCGGTAATTCCGCGATGCCGCTGCCCCAGGAATAGACCATGGCCGCGTCGGGCGCACCCGGACCGCCCACCGGAATAATTGGCTTGCGCTCCGGCCGCTGCCAAATCAAACCATCGCGACTGATGGCGAGCTGGCTGTCCACGTGGTCGGTGGCGTGATGGTAGGCCTGTACCAACATGCAGTGCAGATCGTCTCTACCCGGATAGGGAAAGTAATCGCCGCCGTAGAACGAGAGGTCGGGCTCGTCCTGACCATCTGGAAAGAGGAGGAGCTTGGGAGCGGGCCAGTGGTTGAAGTCCTTGGTCCGGGTCAGCCCGATCGCCCGGTGGAAGATGCCATCCTCTGGAACGCCGCTGCCGATCAGGTCGAACTGTTCCTGGGGGACGCCCTGGATGCGACAGTAGGCGTAGTAGTAACCGGATTTCTCGTCGTACCTGGCGGAGAGGCCTCCGTCCATAGGAAAATCGGCGAGAATCTTGTCGGTCCGCTTCCAGTGAATGCGGTCGGGGGAGACCCACCCCATTACCCGGCCCTTGAGAATCAGTCTGGGCCCCTTGTAGGCTGGACCCAAGTATTCCTGATCGGCCCACCACTTTTGTATGTATTCCTCGTCGACCTCCTCACCCGCGTTGGCGATCTCTTCGGTCTCTGAATTGATCATAGCTCCCTCACAACCCATGCCCTTAAATCGCTCTGCAGGTGGCGCGCTTGGATCTTCAAATACCGCTTTGAGCAGGTCGCCCCCCACATCGGTAACTAGGTTGTTTTCCTTTGAGCCGTTCTGCTCGATGATGCCCAAGGCTGGACGAGTCCAACGGTACGCGTCTTCACTTACTGCATAAGCGACGCGTCTCCCCTCGTAGTAGAGCAGGTGGTATCGGTCATCCGCCTGCCACACCCGCACGGAGTTGCCTACGCCATCGACGTCACCATCCGCTTCGCCATCGAACTCGAGCGGAGCCGATTTGTCCGCCTCCTCGATCGCCAAGCGGATGCCTATAGGAGCGTCGTAGAGCTCGAACTCGCCAGTGCGATCGACGGAGCGATGGCCCGGAAAAACCTCCGTCCAATCGACCAATGGACGCCAATGCCCCGCGTTCTGCCTGGGCCTGACCCAATCTCCGGGATAATAACCGCGCATATCCTTCCATCCGTTACTCATCGCAATCCTCCAATATCATATCTCGACACAAAATCCCAGATTAGATGGCTGGTATTAGAGTCGTCGTAGCTGATATCAAACCAGACATGCCCTCCGTCAATAATTCTATAATGTTCTACAGAAGTATTGTTGTCTCCGTCTGTATAGGAATAATGTTCTATTGTCGTTCCACTATCATCCATACTATTTACTATCGGAGTAGTACTGGTATTATTAAAATTTGTCCAATAAGCAAGCACCTCATCAATTGATGATAATCCCTCAGAGCCCCCGTCATAAGGGACATACTTGTCTGATGTACCATGAATGTTAATCATAGGCGTAGGATGTGATGGACTACAGTTGTTATATGTTTCCTCCATCATTGTTCCAGCAACAGAACCAATAGCCGCTATTTTATCACTATGGTAGCAAGCAAGTGCATACGTAAAGAAAGCGCCGTTTGAGTAACCACAGGAATAGACTCTTGCTAAATCAATGTTATAATTGGAAGAAACCTCATTAATTAATGCTTCCACAAAGCCAAAATCATCCGCATCACTTTTATTTTTATCTGATTCTAAACCAGAATTCCAGTGTGGGTCTCCATCCAGCAAGGTCCCTTGAGGGTAAACCAGAATAAAATTTTCTGTATCTGCCAAAGGCCGCATATCGGCGTATTTTAAGTATTGGCTTGCAATCCCACCATATCCGTGAAAGTTAAGCATTAGAGGAACTTCGGAAGTGCCATCATAAGAGTCAGGCACATATATAATATATTCTCTTGTTATACCGTCATGGGAAAGTGTTTGTGTAAATAAACCTGTTATATTTGTAGTGGGTGTATCAAGTGGCGTGTCATCACTTTCTGAACAAGAGAATAAGCTCGACAACGCTATAACAGTGAGAATAAAAAGTCTTTTCATTGTACTATCCTTTTCTTTTTAGGTTGGCCCATGTGATTGATGCTGCAAGCAGCTTGGCTGGCGATTACCACGGCAGCGAGAACGTCTTTACGTTGGTCATGAACTTCATGGCCTCGATCACGCCTTCCTTAATCCCTAAGCCAGAGTCTTTTACTCCACTAAACGGGGAGCATTCAATGCGATACCCAGGAACTTGATTGATGTTGACCGTCCCCGTTCTAATGCGACGGACGCATTCCAGTGCGCTTGGCAGGTGATTGGTTACTACGCCCGAGGAGAGTCCGAACTTGGAGTCGTTGGCGACCGCGATGGCGTCGTCGATGTCGGAAATCTCGATGATGGGGGCCAGCGGACCGAACGATTCCTCCCGAATCATTTCCGCGTCGCGAGGGACGTTGTCGATTACCGTTGGTTCTACTAGCGCACCACGGCGTCCTCCACCCAACAGCACTTTCGCACCCTGATGCACGGCTTTGTGGACGCGCTGCTCGAGCAGTTTTGCCGCCGCGTCGTCAATCACCGTACCCACGATGGTAGCCGGATCCGCCGGATCACCAGCCCGATAAGTGGCCGCTCGCTCGAGGAACTTATCCATAAATACATTCTTAATTCTACGATGGACGAGCAATCGCTTCACTGCCGTGCAACGTTGGCCCGAATTGCGAAAACATCCTTCTGCCGCGAGCGTCGCCGCCAGATCGAGGTCTGCATCGTCCAAAATGATCAATGGACTATTACCACCCAACTCCAAGCATAATTTCTTGTAACCCGCCAACTGAGCAATGCGTTTACCGACGACAGTTCCGCCGGTAAACGTGACCAATTCAATCCGCTCATCTGCGATTAATGGCTCGACCACTGTGTCGATGTCCCCGATGAAGACGCTGAGCATCTGCTCGGGCAGGCCGGCATCATAGAGTAACTCGCAAAGCCGAATGGCGGTCAGCGGGGTTTTTTCCGATGGCTTGACGAGCAAGGGCACACCCGCCGCGATTGCCGGTGCAACCTTATGAGCAACTTGATTCAGTGGGTGATTGAAGGGTGTAATGGCAAGGGCCAATCGCACCGGTTCGCGAACCGTAAAGATCTTCCGCTGCTCACCTTTAGGCGACACATCGCCGGAGAATATTTCGCCGTCGTCCTTTAATGCCTCGGCCGCGGCGAATTGAAAAACGTCACAGGCGCGCCCCACCTCGTACTTAGTCTCCCGCATGCACAGCCCGGACTCCATGCGGATCAGGTTGGCAAACTCGTCTGCGCGATCGAGCAGAAGTTCGCGAGCTCTGGTCAGCACTTGAGACCGATCAAAGCGCGACGGTTGTCCGTCAAAAGACAGTGTGCGGTTGATGGCGAGGTCGAGGTGATCGCCGTTGACCTTGCTAACCGCACCGGCAATCGAACCGTCGTAGGGATAGTGGATGGTCAAAGTATCCGCCGAACCGATTGCTTGTCCGCCTAAGTACGAAGGCAACTGTAGTGTCTCAACGTTTGCGGTGCTCATATTTCTCTCTGTGCGTAGGGATGCGTTTAGCGATTTATCAACTAATTAGCATAATAAGTATTGTTGAGCCGATGCGAAATTTGCGCGGCGGCACTAGGCGCGTCAAATCTCAGAATAATCGTTATATCTCAATTTATTACAAGAAGTTACGTAGGATTATCCAGCTTCGCGAGATTGGTTGCGATTGTCCACGCAAACTCTTTGATTCTAATGGTGATCCAGTTCGTTATTCCTACGAAAGGCAAGGCTGACAATGATGACCGAAGAACAACGCTATCTTTTTGATCTATGCGGTTTTCTGCACCTGAAGAACGTCCTGACCCCGGAGGAACTGGATGCGGCTTCAGATGCTGCCACGCGCTACATCAATAGCGCACCAGAAGACCTGCCGCCGCATTTCGGACGATCAGAAAATCTCAAGGGCTTTGCCCACGGCTTCGCCTTCGACCGAGCGCTGGAAAAGCTGGTCTTTCTACCGGCGGTATGGCCCATCGTGCTGGAGCTGACCAACGGCAAGCCCATGCTCGCCAGCGGTACCCTGATGCTCGACTCTCCCGACGGACACACCGAGGCGGTGCAACTCCACTGCGCCCGCGACGACTACGGCTTTGAGAGCGCCCGTTACGAGGTACGCCAAGGCCGCATCTACTGCGACGACTTTGTGGTGTTTCCCTACCTAGACGATGTGCTTCCCGGTGATGGCGGGCTACTAGTGGTGCCGGGATCGCACAAAAGCGAGTTCAACCGGCCGCCGCAGCTATTTGATCAGGGTCGCATCGAAGAGGAGATTCCGCCGGGAGTCGTCAATATCACGCCCGCGGCCGGGGATGTGGTGGTCATGCCCGAATGCGTAACCCACGGGGTCCTGCCTTGGCGAGCCCTCGACCGCCAGCGCCGGGTGCTTACGCTGCGCTACCGGCCACACCACCGCCAAGCCGGCCCCATTCCAGAGGCGGTCAAAGAGCGGCTGGCTCCCGAAACGCTCGAGTTGGTCGAATCAGCGCACTATACCCATGGAAAGGAAATCGCCACTCGACAACGAGTGTGCCTCAGCCGAGATGAGCAGTAAACCCAAATGCATTATCGTCACAGGCCGGCCGGGATCGGGGAAGACGAGTTTATCCAAGCGGCTCGCTGAGCGGTTGTGGATGCCGGTCATCAGTCGCGACGCGATCAAGGAGGGCTATGTCAATACCCATGGCGTCAAGCACGATCAACTTCCGCCAAACACCAATGGCGTAGTCTCCAACTTTTTCTTTGAGATAGTGAATCAGTATCTAGCCGGTAAGATTTCTGTCGTTATTGAGGCGGCCTTTCAGCACAGGGTTTGGCAACCAAGGATGCCCACGATCCTTGAATTGTCCATTCCTTTCATTGTTGTATGCTCAGTTGACGGGATAGTGGCGGCTAAGCGCCATCTCCAGCGGGGTCTGGATGATCCGAATCGGGAGTTCTACCACGGCGATAAGCGCGTTGAACTCTACCGGGAAACAGGAGAGATGTCGCCTCCTGACGACTACATAGCTCCAGATTTCAACGTGCCCACAATTCATGTTTCAACAGAGGGACAATACTCACCCAGCATAGATGACATTGTGAAGCAAATTCGACTATTGAATGCTCAACACAGAGGTGAACCAAATCGAATGCCCCAGCCGAAAAAAACAGTTGAGTCGGAGAATCCCGTCGCTCGCAAATAAGACTATCCTGATGTGACGGCCCCAAACACCACTTCGGCAGTACGCGTGTCCATCCACGGTGGACACAGTAGAGAATTCGGCGATGCAAATGATTCCACGCTTGAGGAAGTCGTGCGTGCCTACGTTGACAAAGGCTTCAAATGGGTGGGCATTACCGAGCATATCCCGCCAGCTTCAGCCGACTTCCTATTTCCCTATGAGATTGAAGAGGGTCAGACACTTGAGTCGAGGCTGGGACGATTCGCAGAATACTTTTCGGTCGCCCGCAGGCTCCAGAGGGAATACCGAGATTCTATTCAGATATTAGTCGGATTTGAAACAGAGAGTTACACTGGCTACGTAGCGCACGTCAACAGTCTGCGGAATCGATTTCAACCTGACTACATCGTTGGCTCGGTCCATCATGTGAGGGATATATGTATCGATGGTCCGCCAGAATGGTATGCCCAAGCCGTAGAAGAGGCCGGAGGAATCGATGCGCTATTCTGTGAATATTTCGACCAACAATACGAGCTTGTAGAGGAACTAGAGCCCGAAGTAGTTGGACACTTTGACCTCATTCGAATACATGACAAGGACTATCGCCAGCGCTTAGAGACCTCCAAGATCAAAGAGAGAATCCAGAGGAACCTCGAGAAGATCAAGGACCTTGGAGCGATTCTCGATTTCAACCTCAGGGCCTTTGCAAAGGGTGGATCTGAACCTTACGTATCTAAATCTATCTTGGAAATGGCACTGGACCTTGGCGTCCCTTGCGTCCCGGGAGACGATTCACATGGGGTTGCAGGAGTTGGATTACATATCGAGAGAGGGATCGAAATACTAACGCAGACTGGATTTAGCACGGATTGGCCGCTCCCGGGGGCTGCGGCACATAGATGAAACCAGACAGGACACGAGAATTATCACCAACGCTCCGATCCGCTACCTCCGCTGACGCCGAGACTGTAGTGAGGATTTACATCGATTCGTGGAACTCTGGATTTGGCGCACTGCTATCACAGGCCGATAGAACTGTGACGCCAGCCCTTATTGAACGCTGGCGTCATGATCTTGCTCAGCCAGTCCCACATCGCTGGTGGATAGCTGAGCGTATGGGTTCAATTGTAGGGTTCGCCGGCATTGGACCCAGCCGGGATCCGGTGGATGCACACCTCGGCGAACTTGATACGATCGCGGTTGATCCATCGTACTGGCGCACAGGCATTGGCAAGGCCCTGATGTCTGTCGCTTTGCGTTATCTGGTTGCGGACGGCTACGCTGAGGCGATACTGTGGACCGTAGAAGGCTATGAGCGTGGGATCGTTTTCTACGAGGCCATGGGATGGATCCGCGATGGTGGCGTCCGAGATGAAGGGCGACAAATCTGCTTCCGGCTTGACCTGCCTACCGCACGGATAAATTTCTCTGATGGACGGCGATTTGCTTGACATGGTTCTGTCGTCCTTCTTGCTTTCGGAATCTTTCACCTTTTTGCACATATCGAGTAACAGAGGAATATCGATGACCGAAAGCAGAGATAAACTCAGAGACGCGATTGAAAATGGCGACTTGTCCACAGTCAAACAAATCGGCGAGACAGAACCTAACCTTCTCCATGAGCCCCTCCTTCCTCGCGCGGGGCGTAGCGGCTATCTGATGACACAAGCCGCCGTGAGCGGTCATGCAGAGGTCCTCGCTTATCTAATCGCCAAAGGGGGCGACGTTATGGAAAACCACAACTTCCCCCTTTGTCGAGCAGCAACGCGCGGTGGCTGTGTTGCTGCTATGGAGCTACTCGTTCAACATGGCGCGGACGTGAATCGAGTCACTCAAGACTACGGTCCGCCGTTGATATTTGCTATCGAAGGTAGTTCCCTAGATAGTATGAAATTCTTATTGGAGAACGGCGCACTGATCGCTGGCAGTGGTCCGAGCGAAACGCAAACCGTGTCTTGGGATGCTCTCAAACACGCAACCTCCTTTAACCGCAAGTGTCCAAGTATGCTTGCTCTGCTTCTCGATTATGGAGCCGATGTTAATAGCCCTATAGTTGATCAACGCGGAAGCTCTAAAAATAACACTGCACTGCATGGAGCTGCGGAAAAGGGGGATTTTAAGGGCGTGAAACTTCTGCTAGCGCAAGGAGCTGATCCAAATGCGAAAAATAATCAAGGACAACGATCCGTCGAAGTAACCTGTAACCAAAAGATCCGAGAGCTATTGGAAAAAATCTAATAGGTTAGTCGCGTCCGAACGGATAGGTTCGCAAACTGGCACAACCATATCTGAAATGAAAAAAGAAGAATCAATCGACGCAGACTATCTGGCCCCAGAGAAATACGATCAATACTACGGCACGTATGCTACACTTCCAGATTGGTTTCTGGCTGAGCTCGCCTCCCGCGAAAGGGTCCTTGAGCTTGCTTGTGGAACGGGCCGGATAGCGATCCCCTTGGCGGAGTATGGCCTTGAGGTCACTGGGATCGACCATTCAGAGCCGATGCTTAGCCTTGCCAGATCAAAGGCCGAAAGCAAACAGGTGAAGGTCAACTGGCTCTGTGACGATATACGCCGCTTTGACGCCGGTAGGCAATACGGGTCGGTCTTACTACTATTTAACGCACTATGGCATCTGCACGACCTAGCGGATTTCGAGGGGTGCATTCGCTGCGTGAAGCGTCATATCGCGCCGGGTGGTTACTTCATTTTGGACGTCTTTGTCCCTAAGCTGGCGATCCTCAATCGCGACCCAAGCAGACGGTATCCATTCTCTCGCTACACAGACGATGACACTAGACAAGAAATACAAGTGACACAGTCATATAGGTATGAAGCAGATACCCAGATCGCACGCATGGTGCATTACAGAGAGGACTCTGATGAGGTCGTTGGCGGTCTGAATCTCCGGATGTATTTCCCACAGGAACTGGATGCCCTGCTAAAGTACAATGGGATGAAGGTCAGGGAGAAGTTCGGGAACTGGGACCGGGACTCCTTTGGGCCGGACTCTAGACATCAGCTTTGCTTCTGCACCACGACGGGGACCGGCTAAGCTTTGCAAGTGACGTTTCTCGGAACATCAGCCGCGCCGTCGATGCCTATGCCTTTCTGCGTATGTCAGGCGTGCTCAGACGCGAGGCGGGCCGCTGGCAAGAACCTCCGCAGACGGTCGTCCATCGCAATCAACGATGACCTGCTTGTGGATATTGGTCCAGACATAGCGACAGCGTCATTCGCCCACGACGTTTCTCTAACTGGCATTAGTATCTGCCTATTGACACACGCCCACGCAGACCACTTTGACCCCGAGTTCCTCATGTCGAGACACGAGGAATACGCAACGGTCGTCGCCCAAGAAATGCTTATCGCAGGTTCAAGCGATGCGCTGAGGTCTATTGATGAGGTTTTGGGCAGCAGATGCGAATACGGAAGTATTTTCAATCAAGACACACAGCGCGCCCTAAAGATCAATCTGCTCACCGTCGAGCCGTTCAAGACTCAAGTTGTCGGTGATTATCGCTTCACAGGGTATCCCGCGAACCACGGGACCGAAAAGGGATGCCTACTTTACGCAATCGAGCAAGGCCAGCACGCCATATTTTACGGTACTGATACCTCGGTTCTATCGGAGCAGGTATGGGAGCATCTTCTGCTTGCAGGCACGCAGTTCGATTTGCTCGTCCTCGATCACACGTACGGCATCGGCTTTGATGTTAGCCCACCGGATCATCTGGCATCCGTTGACGTCATAGGCCACGTCGTTCGCTTTCGGCGCAGCGGCCTTCTCAAGGACAACGCAAAGGCTTACGCGACTCACATCTCACATGAGGGATGCTTGGAGCACGACGAACTGGAAGAGTATGCCGCAGCACATGGCTACAGAATAGCATTTGACGGATTATCGCTGTCATTTGACGCTTGATAGAGGAAAATGGAACCCTTGACCCATCTCTGCGCTGCCTGGCCGACTTCGGCAAAAGAGGAAGCCTACTGGCAGTCGATTCGCAACCAGTACATGATCGCGCCGGATGAAATCTATCTCAATACCGGCTCTTTTGGCTCACAGCCCAAACCCGTATTCGAGAAAATGATGGAAATCTTGGAGGATGTTGAACGCAGCCCCACCCGGCATCGAGGAAAATATTCCAGTGTTGTAGATGACGCTCGCGCTCGTCTGGGTGCTTTTATCAACGCGCCAGCAGAGGATATTGCTTTTGCTTCCAATGTTACTATAGCCATTAATATGGCAGTACACGGACTGGATTGGCACCCGGGCGACGAAATCCTAGCGTCAAACCAAGAGTACGGCGCTATTGACAACTGTCTGCATCTGGCCGAACGCCGACGCGGTGTGGTGGTCAAACGCGCCCAAATTTCCGTCTCTCCCGAGCGCCCTGAAGATATCCTAGACGCTTTTGACCGCGAGTTTACAGACCGCACCAAGCTGGTCTTGTGCAGCCATATCACCACTGGTACGGGCCTGATTACTCCAATCAAAGCCCTCGCCCGACTTGCACACGACCGCGGAGCGCTGGTTGTAGCAGATGGCGCACACGCTCCGGGCATGATCCCGCTGGACTTGCTGGATCTTGGCTGCGACTTTTACGGCGGCAACTGTCACAAATGGCTGTGTGCGCCCAAAGGCACTGGATTTCTTTACGCTTCGCCTTCGGGACAAGAGCAACTCAATCACGTTGTTGTAAGTTGGGGATACAGCCGAGAAGGCGCGAAAAGGGGAGCAGATGGCATTCTGCGGATCAATGACCGCCCATTTATGTGGGGTCTTGAAAACTGGGGTACCCGGGACCAAGCCTGTTTTGCAGCCGTCGGCACAGCGGTTGAATTTCAAGAGGCGATTGGCAAAGATCGGATTCGCCAACGGGGTCGCCAGTTAGCGGCCTATCTGCGGGGTCGCTTGGCTGCAACTGGCTGGGCAAAACAGCTCACGCCCTCCGCACCCGCCCTATCCGGTTCCATCTCAGCCTTCCACCTTTCTGGATTCGACAATATAGATCTTTATAAGCGACACCGGATCACTGCGCCGACGGCAAAAAGCGACGATGGACACTGGATGCGCGTTTCCACCCACATCTGCAACGGCTTTGACCATGTAGATCGACTGATAGATGCTTTGAAGGAACTGAGAAATGAGTGAAAAAAAGATCGTTCAAAAAACAGAAGTTCCCGCCACAATCGAATCGTTACAAGCTGACTTCCGTGCGCTCGGTGTCAAACCGGGGATGGTCGTATTGGTGCATTCTTCCTTGAGTGCAATGGGATGGGTGTGTGGAGGCACTGTGGCGGTCATCGTTGCCCTTCAGAAAGCATTAGGATCCGCTGGAACACTTGTGATGCCCGCCCACTCGCCCGACCTAACTGAACCGAGCGGTTGGGAAAGTCCACCCGTCCCCGAGTCGTGGTGGCCGGTAATACGCGAGAACATGCCGGCCTTCGATCCCGTGCTTACCCCCACTCGTTCTATCGGCATTATCGCGGAGACGTTCCGCAAGCAAAGAGGCGTCCTCCGCAGCGCACATCCGCAGGTCTCGTTTTGTGCCTGTGGCCCCCAAGGCCCCCAAGCGTCGCGCATCACTGATAATCACGCATTGGCCTTTGGGCTCGGCGAGCATTCGCCGCTTGCGAGAATCTACGACCTGCACGGTTTTGTCCTTCTTCTCGGTGTGGATCACGGAAATAATACGTCTATGCACCTCGCAGAACATCGGGCGACTTTTCCAACCAAACGCGTCATCCAGCAGGGCGCGCCAATCTCTACGTCGGATTCGCGGAGATGGGCTACCTTTGAAGATGTTGACATCGACAGTTCAGATTTTGATCGCATCGGCGAAGACTTTCTGCGATCAGACGCAGGCCATGTCGTTCGCCGTGGCCGGGTTGGTCTTGCAGATTGCCAGCTCGTGCCACAACGAGACGTCGTGGACTTCGCGGTCGGTTGGCTCAAAGAGAATCGCTCGAAATAATTATTCGCGTTTTGTGCTTCACCGTGCCGGTGCATCAAAAGGAGCGCAAGAGTGGGGCGGTTTTCAACGTCCTTGGACTGCTCGGCCGGCAGGGGGAACTAGCCGGTATTTACCGCAAGTACATTCCGGTGTACCCAGAGTTCGACCACGGCACTCGTCCGGGCCCAGGCGCATCCCTGATCCAGACCGAATTCGGGCCAGTGGGCGGGGTGATCTGTTTTGACCTGAACTTCGGGGAGTTGCGCGCCCAGTACAAAAAGCTCAAGCCGAAACTGCTGCTCTTCAGCTCCATGTATCACGGCGGGCTGGTGCAGAACTTTTGGGCTTTGGATGTGCAGGCCTTTTTCGTCGGCTCGGTGTACAAGGGGACGCCCTGCGCCATTATAGATCCGCAGGGCACCACCCTAGCCCAGAGCAATAACTACCAGAGTTGGGCCACGGCGCGTATCAACTTGGACTACGAAGTGGTGCATCTCGACAAAAATCAGGCCAAGTTCGACGATATCCATCGGCAGTACGGCGAGGCCGTGCGCATTGTCACGACCGGGCAGGTGGGCACTTCGGTGATCTACAGCGAGACGGCGGAGCGCACCGCAGCCGATATCGTCGATGAATTCGAGCTAGTGAGGCTAGAGGAGTACTTCGACTGGTCGCGGCAACTGCGGATGGAGCATCTGGCGTGATATACGATGCAAAAGGGCCGGCTTCACAGCGGAAGCCAGCCCTTTTGCAATACCAACGCGATGTGCTCTAAAAATCCACCTGCATTTTCGCCGTAAAGCGGTTGATGTGGATCATGTCGTCGGCAAAGATAAAGTCGCGCTGGAAGCGCAAGCCCGCCCGCAAGTGGTCGCTGAGCATCACCTCGACCCCAACGCCCGGGACGATTCCGAAGTGCGTGCCGCCGATCTCGGGCGAGTACAACTCGGCGTCGAGCGAAAAGTAGTAGTTGAACGGCCGAGTAACGTAGGCCGAGCGCACTCCACCGGCATAGAGGTTGATGTTTTGGTCCAAGATGTGGGCGAATCCCACCTGAAAGGCCAGCCATTCCTCGACCATGTAGCCCGCATTAAGCCCCGTAATGAGGTTGGTCTCTGTGTCCGGGGCTTCGCTCTCCACCATCGCCGCCCCCAAAAAGCCCTCGGTGTAGAAACGGCCGTACTGGGCCTTGTAGTGGTAGCCGCCCTTGCCGTATTCGCTGCCTTCGGGGCCGTCCGTGCGCCCCCGCGTCGCGGCTTGCGCTCCAACGGCCAGTGCCAGCAGGGTGATCAGTGCAATGTGTCTCATGCTCCGTGCTCCTTTCTCTAGAAGCCGATGCTCTTTTTCTCGAAGTGCTTGGTGATTTCCTTGTGGTCGGTCCAGACGATCTCGGTGGTCGAGATGTCGGTCAGTTCAAAGGTCGCCTTGTAGTAGACGACCTTGTTGTTGCCCACCTGCTGCACGGTCGAAGTGATGACCCCGCCGAGCAAGAAGCGCGCACCGCGCTGGTTGCCCGGCCCCTGAGCCTCGTCTGGACGCACGTAGCCCGAGTCTTGGTATTCGTACTCTTGGGCGATCTCTAGCCGCGCTGCCTTGTCGAGGAACGTAAACTGCCCACTCTGGATGAGCGCGGTCTTGACATGGTCGTACAGCGACTGCATGTCGATGTGCTCGGTGGTCTTATTGCGCGGCATCTCTAGGATGACGACCGGCTTTTCAGCCAGCGCCCGGGCATCCGTCCAGACCTCCATTGAGTTGATCATCTTCTTGGCGACTAGCTGCATGTCGTTCTGGTTCCACTTGTCGTCGAGCATGGAGATCGCTTCTGGATCTCCGTATTGGCCCTTGGTAAAGGCCCGCGGGCCGCCACAGGCCGCAAGCCCCAAGGCCAAGGTGACTGCCGCGAAAACGTAGAGTCTCATTGGATAAGCTCCTTTCAATCCCATTCGCATTGGAAATGGGTGCGCACTAAGTGCCAGCGGTTGGCCAGCATCGCGTCCTGCCGGTAGAGCACCTGGAGGCTGCATTGGCGCTCCAGCGACGTGGCTGGATACTCGAACTCAAACTCCTGCACTCCTGCCCGGTCGGCCTCGGGAATATCGGCTGAAGTGTAGATATCCGGGTTGGTCGAGGTAAAAACTAGGGCCTTCTTGCGGCCGTAGGTCTTGAGCGGGACCTCGGAGGCAAAGGTCACGCGCCGCACCTTTTTGGGCAGCAGCAGATCGGTGTTGTCGATCAGTGCATCGCGCTGCCAACGGCCGGCGAGGATCGCCTGCAAGTTGCCGATAAAGACCCGCTCCTTGTCGCCGTCGGGCACGATCAAATAGAGATAGCCCTTGCGCGCCTGCGTCGATACTGTTGCCTCGCCGCCTAAGCCCTCGAAGTCGAGGGCGATCGTCAGCCCGAATGAGCGGTTGGGCGGCAGCGCGTGGAGCGATACCGCTTGGATTACCTGCTCGGCGACGCCGGCTTCTTTCAACTCCACCAAGGCATCTACCGAGGCGTCGCAGACGCAGCGCCGCTCTTCGAGCATCTTGATGATCGCATCGGTGCTGAACTTGTTCGCGCTCAGCTTGCGCACATCGTCGAGGCTCATTGGTAGTTGATCTGAGCGCTCATAGTAGCGTTTGGGGAGCTGGCCGCCGTCCCAATCGACGATATTGATAATCGCCCCTTCCGCCAACGGGTCCGTGACCCGGTCAGCAGCCAAGGTGCTCTGCTGCACCGCGGCTGGCAGGACCAACGCCAGCGCGGCCATCCATAATTTGACGTACATAACTGTTTGCTCCTCAGCGAAAAGTACGAAAGTTTAGGAAAACCTTTTCTCCGGCCGCCACCGCCACTTCAGGCAGCGTCTCTACGGATAAGACCCGTCCCTCGGCGTCGAGCAACTCTAGGGTTGGAGCGGCGGTGCCTGGGGCCACTGCCAGCCGGGCGATGCGGATGGCGTGTGGTAGCGCCAGCCAGCCGCGCGTATCGGCGGCCTCGGTCGCTACGCCGAAGAGGTTGACCAAGCCCCCCAGCGCTTTGCCCAAACCCTCCTTGGCCAACCCCTTGGCCGAGCTATCATCATCATCAGCGTCGTCGTCCTCCTCAAAGGCTTTTTCAATGCTCTTGGATGCCAAGTACTTGGCCAAGTTGCGGGCGACGGTGCGCAGCAGGATGGTATCGAATTTCTGTGTAAAGGTCTGCTGGGCAATCGCATCCAAGTCCTCGGCTGTGGCCGCCAGCGCACTCTGGTCGCCAGTGCGCAATCGCGCCCCGGCCACCTGCGAGGGCACCTCCCGGTATTCGGGCAGCGCCACTTTAAGCCAGTAATCCACGTGCCTGCGCCTATAGACGTGCGGATGATGATAGCGATGGACAGCCCGCTCCGACACCGTCCATACCTCCCACTTCCCTTCGTCCTCCAGAATCGGTACGCTGAACTCGACCTGGTGCTTGCGGGGCACAAAGCCGCTCTCGACAAAAACCACCAACTCACCACCAGAGGCCGGCCGCATCTCCTCTGGCTCGATCCGGTAGTGCTCGGTGTATTCCGCGACCTCGTCTTCGTATCCCAGCCGCTTGGCCAGCCTCGCTAGGTCAATTATCAGCATCCGCGGCGCTTGCAGACCGAAGGCCGCTTCGTACGCACGATAGCCCTTTAAGGCATCTTTGTAGGCGATGTACGCGTCGTTCCACTCGCCCTCAGCCTCAAAAAAGAGACCGGTCATGTACTGCAAAAAGGCGTCGTTTTTATAGCTGAGCTCGTACTCGGCCTGTTGGGCGTAGTTTTCGAGCTTCAGGTTGGCTTTGCGGCACTCAACTAACGCCGCCTGCCGGTCGCCCAGCCGGGCGTAGTTCATGGCTCGGTAGTAGTGGATCAGGGCTAGCTCAAACTCCTCGCCTCGGTAGGCAACAACCGAATCATTGGACAGCAGGGCCGCGATTTCGCGCGAGACCGAGCGGGTATAGAGCTGATCGCTTAGCCGCTCGGCCCGTTCAAACTCCACGTTGGACGCCTCGTACTGGCCCTGATAGTGCAAAATCAATCCTTTTTCCAAGTGGTAGAGCAGCTTGTTGGTCTTGCCGGAGGGCTTTTCGAGCTTGCCGAGTGCCGCTTCGTAATTGCCCTTTTCTAGCTGTCGGAGCGAATGGGACACATAGCCCGAATAGGCGGCCCCACAACCGCTCAACAAGAGCAGCAGGACGACGCTAAGACCGATGACCGCTCGGCTGCTTCCCGGCATAAGTGATTCCGTCCATTGTCCTCGCACCGGCGACATGGATAAAGACTCCACGTTGGGTCGACCCGATTGACCGCGTGTCATATATAACACCTAAGCGAAAAAAAGTATCCCCTCTTATTCGATTCGTTCGACCCAAATCAGCGCGCCAGTACGCACCGCGGCTAACGTCCGCGGCTCGCCTTCGATTTGCCCGAGGACATTGACCTTGCTTACCAGCCGACACTCGTCGCCTGCGGAGAGCGGGGTCGGGCCGTAGGGCAGGGCTGGCGATTGCCCCTCGACTCAAAAGCACACCGCGCCTTTTTCTACTACTTGCCGAGCATCGGGTTCTAGCTCGGCCTGCACGGGGACCTCAAAGTACACCTCCTCGCCTCAAGTACTCGCTATCGAGGTGCAGGGCAGGGCTGCCCAGACCTTTTGTGCCGTCGGCGTAGCATCCAAAACCGCCTCGACCGCGCCGTCATCCCAGCTAATCCGAATCCGCATTGCACTCCTCGTGAAAATTTGCCCAAGCCTTTGAGTTTTCTTAATATAAGTGCCAATTCATCGACCGCAAAAACGCCCGCCACACAGGTGAAATCATGGAAAAACCTAACGTCGTCGTCATCGGATACGGCTTTGCCGGCCGCTGCTTCCACGCCTATCTAGTGGGGCTGGCTAGCGGCCTGAACCTCTACGGCATCGCCACCAGCCGGCCGGAAGCCCGCGACCAGATTCAGCGCGACTTGGGGATAAAGACCTTCCGCCACCTCGACGAAGTACTGGCCGACCCAGCCGTCGATCTAGTCGTCCTCGCCACGCCCAACGACCTCCACGCCCCGCACGCAATCCAAGCACTAGCGGCTGGCAAACACGTCGTCACCGACAAGCCTATGTGCTTGAGCATTGCCGAAGCCGACCAGATGATCGCCGCCAGCCAAGCGCACGACCGCTTGCTCAGCGTCTTTCAGAACCGCCGCTGGGACGGCGATTTCCTCGCCGTCAAAGATGCGCTGGCCCAAGGGCTGCTCGGCGAGCCCTTTTTGCTGGAGATGTTTTGGGGCCAATACGGCCCCCCGCGCGGTTGGCGCAGCATCGCACGGCACGGCGGCGGCAAATTCTTCGATTTAGGCGCACATCTAGTCGATCAGGCCCTCCAGCTTATCGACTCGCCGCTGACAAAGGTTTACGCCTCCTTTCACTCTGGCGATCCACTCAGCATTGACGTCGAGTCCCACGCGCTGGCCGTGCTTCACTTTGCCAACGGCGTCGAAGCGCGCGTGGAGACCTCGTCACTGGCGGGCAAAGCCAAACCGCGCTGGTATGTGCTGGGCACCGAAGGCGCGCTGGTCAAAGAGGGCGTTGACCCGCAGGAAAAGGCCATGATCGCCGGCGACATCGACGCGGCCGAAGAAGCGCCCGAGCACTATGCCCGTCTCTATAGAGCCGCGGAGGAAACCATCATTGAGACGGCACCCGGCCGCTGGTGCTCCTACTACGAAAACATCGCCGATGCGCTAGCCCGCCGCGAGGCTCTGGCCGTCACCGCTCAGAGCGTACGGCAGACCATGGTCGCCATTGAAGCCGCCCGGCTTTCTGCCGCCGAGCAGCGGCCCGTGGCCCCGGAGGAAATCGGGTGAAATTGCGGCCGGGCAATTACGGCAAGGAGACTAGCTTTGAGGTCCGCACATTTGACGCGGAGATGCCCCTTGATGAATACGCCTGCCTGCCCAAGCATCCGCTCTATCTGGTACTCGACAATTTGCGCAGTGCCTTCAACGTCGGCTCGATTTTTCGCACGGCCGACGCAGGCCGTCTCAGAGGCATCTACACCTGCGGTTACACGGCCCATCCGCCCCATCCCAAGCTCGACAAGACGGCGTTAGGCACCCTCTCGTACATCGAGACCCACCACTTTGCCACCACGCTACAGGCCATTGAGCACTTGCGTGCGCACGAAGTGCCGGTGTGGGCGCTGGAGACGACCTCGCAGAGCCGCTGCTATACCAAGCTGGAGTATCCGCGTCCCTTGGCCCTCATCGTGGGCAATGAAGCCCTCGGCGTGAGTTGCGACGCACTCGAACGCTGCGACGAACTGGTCGAGATTCCCATGTACGGCTACAAAAACAGCCTCAATGTCGCCGCGGCCAGCGCCGTCCTCGTCTTTGAGGTCCTGCGCCAATGGCAGGTCGTCAGCCCTACCTGCCAGCCCACTGCTCATGCCTGAAGCCGCCCCGAAGACTCGGGGGCTAGCCGCCCGCTTGCTCCGCGACTGGCTCGGCTTTGAGTTCGTCTCCCGCATCTACCTCTACAGCGCGCTCATTGGCCTGATTTCCGGCTTGGGTGCCGTGTTATTCACCTACGGCTTCGAGCTGGCCAAGTTCCTGCTAGTCGAGAAACTGGCTGGATACCGCCAGATCCATCCCTACAACAGGGCGCTATTCGACTTCTCCTTCTTCGACGCACCCACCTACGGAGAGTTTTTGTGGCTGTTGCTGCTGCTGCCGGCGCTGGGTGGCCTGCTCAGCGGCTACCTGACTCACCGCTTCGCGCCCGAAGCTCAAGGCGCGGGCACCGATGCCATGATCGACGCTTTCCACAACCAACGCGGCCACATCCGCCCCATCGTCGCTCCGGTCAAGGCGCTGGCGACCATTATCACGCTCGCCTCCGGTGGTGCCGCTGGTCAACAAGGTCCTTTGGTGCATATCGGCGCGGGCTTAGGCTCTTGGGTCGGCGACAAATTCAAGCTCTCGGTGGCCCAGCGGCGGATTTTGTTGCTGGCGGGCACGGCCGGAGGGCTGGGCGCAATTTTCCGTGCGCCGCTAGGTGCAGCGATTGCCAGCGTGGAAGTGCTCTACCGCGAAGACTTTGAAAGCGACGCGCTCATCCCCTGCGTCATCAGCTCCTTTGTGGCCTACGCTCTCTACATAGCCGTCTTTGGCTTCTCGCACATTTTCGCCTTACCCGACTTGCTGTTCACCGATGTGCGCGAGTTGGTTTTCTACTTGGTGCTGGGGTTTTTCTGCGCCTTGGTAGGCATTTTTTACGTCAAGACTCTGCGCCTTGCGCGCACCCTATTCGATCGCTTGGCGCTGCCCCGCTATTGGATCGTCTGCTGCGGGGGCTTGCTGGTGGGGTTGGTAGCCTTTATAGACCCCCGAGTGCTGGGCGATGGGTTCGGCGTCATCCAACGAGGGCTCGACGGCGAGCTTGCAATCCGCGCTTTTCTAGCCCTCGCCCTACTCAAAATCCTCGCCTCTAGCTGCACGATCTCCAGCGGCGGCTCGGGCGGCGTCTTCGGCCCCTCGCTCTTTATCGGCGGGATGCTCGGCGGTGCCGTGGGCCTGCTGGCCCAACAGTACTTTCCCGACATCGTCCACCAACCAGCCGCTTATATTGTGGTGGGCATGGCTTCGTTTTTCGGCGCAGTGGCCAATACGCCGCTAGCGGCCCTGATTCTCGTCATCGAAATGAGCGGCTCCTACCACCTGCTGCCGCCGCTGATGGTCGTCAGCGCCCTCGCGCTGATCTTCGCGCGCAACTTTTCCATCTACCAAAACCAAGTCCAAAACAAGTTCTACTCTCCAGCCCATATCAAAGATCTAACCGTTGATGTGCTGCACAATCTCCAAGTCCGCGAAGTATTTCCCCGCCTCAAAAACACCTCCGAGGCCATCGTCAGCAATCGACTTTCCTACTTTTCCCTGAGTAGCTTGAGCAAAAAGCTGGGCCATCTGCACTTTGTCGTCACCGATGACAACAACGGCTTGCGCGGCATGATCAGTCTCGAAGACCTCGACCTGCCCGAAGACGAGATGATGCGTAATTTGGTCCTCATTGAAGACATGGTCGTCGATGATGTCCGGCCCATAGACGCGGAGGACAATCTACACGAAGCCCTGCAAAAGCTGCTGGATTCTGGCTACGACAAGCTGCCCGTGATGCACACCACAGACGAGGGGAAAAGCGAGTTTTGGGGCTACTTGATGCACTCAGATCTGATGAGAGTGTACCACGAGGAAGTCATTCGGTTGGAGGGACAGGATTGACTTCCTTACTTGCACCCTCTCGGTAGGGCGTGTGCAGATAGTGCTGGACTTGTTGGTGGCTGTCCGCGTGGTCGGGCAAGTGCCGCGCCCGCTGATAGCGGCGCACCGCGTCCTCGCGGCGGCCGGCTAGGTCGTGTACTTGGCCGAGCAGCAGGTTGGCCAGCACGGCAAACGCTAGGTCCCGTTTGCGTTCGGAATTGGCGGCGAGGCTATCGGTTGCCGCCAAGTGGTCGGCGGCTTCGGGCAAACGCCGCTCGAAAAAAGCGTATTTGCCTGCGTAGTAATGAGCCTCCAAGCGGCCGTGGCGGTGATAGCCGGTCTGGCCGGCCAAGCTGCGCCGCACGTATTCTTCGTACAAAGCCACACCTGAGCGCCAGCGGCCGAGTTCGATCATAAGCCGCGCCGCGTAGCGGTGGAAGACGGCATTGCCGGGGTAGCGCTTGTAGAGTTCCTCAAAATAGGGCAGAGCTTTGCGGTTGTCCTTTTCAAAAATTCGGTAAATCTGGCCGAGGAAATAGGCGGCCTCGGTGCGGGCGTAGGCTCCCTCGCGGGCGACTTCCTTGAGCTGCTGGAGGCCCAGCAAGCGATCGCCGTCGGGCAAAAAGGCCATGATCGGACGGAGAATTCGGTGGCGTTGGGGCATGACCTCGGCGAAGTAGTGATACAGGCCTTGGCCAAAGAGGATGTCCTTGTTGGTCGGCTCGAGCTGACGGCTCTTCTTCAGGAGGGGCAGGCCGCGCAATCCGTCGCGCGCTGCCCTTAGGTACTGCTCTCTGTCGCCGTGTAGGCGGCCGCGGAAACCAAGGGCACCGCCCTTGAAGAGTATCGCGTCGAAGTCCATCGGGTCTTTTTTTAGCCGCCGGTCGCAGACCTCAATGCAGTGCTTGAGCCGGGTGTGGAACTCCGCGTCGTGGGTTTTGTCGGCCAAATCGATGAGGATCCGCCACCAAGACACCATGGCGCGAAAGAAGTAGCCGAGCGGGTTGTCTGGCTCGGCCGCGACAATGGCCTGAAAGTGGCGCTCGGCTTCTTCAAAGCGCAGATTGTAGATCAGGTCTATACCCCGCTGGATGCGCGCATCAAAGCCGCGCATCGTATAGGCACCCTCGCTCCAAGCGGGCAGGGCCAGCGCGCAGCAAAGCAAAACCGCGCCTATGGGGTGCAGTGCGTTCAACGAACATACCTCATCGCTCAACAGAAAAATAAAAACCAAGCCGCTCAAGAGTAGGACAAAAACGAATTATGGCAACTGTGCAATGCGACATCGCGGTCATCGGCGGCGGCTCGGCCGGGTACGCCGCGGCGCGCAAGGCCCACACGGCCGGCGCGAATGTCGCGGTTATCGATCAAGGGCCTTGGGGAGGGCTGTGCATTCTGCGTGGCTGTATGCCCAGCAAGGCGATCCTGCGCTCAGCCGAAATAGCTTCGCATCTGGGACGCGCCGCCGAGTTCGGCCTAACACCGGTGGAAGTCCGCGCTGACTTAGCCGCCATTGTCGAGCGCAAAGCGCGGCTGGTCGCCGACTTTGCCGCCTATCGCCGCGAGCAACTGAGCGATGGCCGCTTCGCGCTCTACGAAGCGCGCGCACGTTTTCTCTCGCCGCAGACGCTCCAAGCCGGTTCCGACGTCATTGAGGCCGGGCAGTTTATCATTGCCACCGGCTCTACGCCCCACCGCGTCCCGCTCCCGGGTCTGGACCAAGTTGGCTACCTCATCAGCGACGAGGCCCTCGACCTGTGCCAACAGCCAGCGAGCCTCCTCGTCCTCGGCGGCGGCCCCATCGCCGTCGAGCTGGCCCAATTCTTTCAGCGCATTGGCACACAGGTAACGCTCGTCCAGCGCAGCGATCATATTCTCTCCGCTGGAGACGAGGATTTGGCGCGGCCGGTTGAGGCGCACTTCCGCGAGGAGGGCATGGAGGTGTACACCGGCACTCAGCTACGCCAATTCACCGAGGAAAACGGGCGCAAGACGGCGCATTTTTCCCATGGCGGCGCAGAAAAAACAGCCTCGGCGGACCTCGTCCTGCAAGCTCTCGGTCGCCGCCCGCTTATCGACGGATTGGGCTTGGATCAAGCTGGCGTCGAGGTCGCCGGCGGGCGCATTGTCGTCGATGCGGCCATGCGCACCAGCCAACCCCACATCTACGCGGTCGGCGACGTCAACGGCGAGCACGAGGTCGTCCACATCGCCATTGAGCAAGGCGAAATCGCCGCGTACAATGCCACGCATCCCGACCGCCCCGAGCACCGCTTCGACGACCGCCTCAATGCGCTAGTCGTATTTACCGACCCGCAGGTGGCCAGCGTCGGCCTCAGCGAGCGGGACTGCCGCACTGCGGACCGGCCCTATTTGGTCGCCAGCTACCCTTTTGACGACCACGGCAAGTCGCTGACCATGGGCGAGACCTGCGGCCACGTAAAAATTCTCTGCGATCCGCGCTCGGGCGAAGTGCTCGGCGGCCACATCGTCGGCCCGGAGGCCGGCGAGTTAATTCACGAGTTGATCGCGGTGATGTACTTTCGCGGCACAGTGCAGGATTTGGCGAGGATTCCCCATTATCATCCGACCTTGGCGGAGATTATTACTTATCCGGCCGAGGAATTGGCGGAACAGTTGAGGTAGGAATGTCCCTCGTGGGTGTACTATATTTAGAGGGCACCTAAGTATACGACAGTAGAGTGGTATGGGATGCTTCGCTTCGCTCAGCATGACAATATGGGCGTCAGCACCTGTCATGCTGAGAGGAGCAAAGCGGAGTCGAAGCATCTAATACCTCGATGCCCATGCGTAACGGTATTGTCGTGTATTAAGGGCACTAAATACAAATCAAAGGGAGTCGTTATGTCTGCGTCTTACGATGTCGTCATTGCCGGGGCGGGAGCGGCGGGAGCAGTGCTTGCGGCGCGGCTCAGCGAGGATCGGAGTCGGTCGGTCTTGCTGCTGGAGGCCGGGCCGGATTTTGCTGCGGTTGAAGACCTCCCCGAAGAGATTCGCTATGCCTACGGGCGCGATCGCAATATCTGGGATCGCGCCTTTGGCTTGGGCACCCGATTTGGCTGGGAGTACCGCGCCCGGGCCACGGGCCTGCGCCCCGATATGTTTGTGCCGCGCGGCAAAATCGTCGGCGGGTCGAGTGCGGTCAATGCACAGATTTTTCTGCGCGGCGTACCCGAAGATTACGACTCGTGGGCGGTGGCCGGCAACGACCTTTGGAGCCACGACTCCCTGTTGCCCTTTTTGTGCCGCCTCGAATCCGACCCCGACTACGGCGATGCCCCCTACCACGGTGCCGACGGCCCCATCCGCGCACGGCGATTCAAAGATCACGAGCTCAACCCCGAGCACCGCGCCTTCTACGAGGCCGCGCTCGCCGCGGGCTACCCCGACTGCCCCGATCACAACGACCCTGCTTCCACCGGCGTCGGTCCCTTGGCCTTAAACAACGCCGAGAGCATCCGCTGGAGCACCAACATCGGCTACCTCAACCCGGCTCGCGGTCGTCCCAACCTCACCATTCAAGCCAACACTCACGTCCACCGTGTGCTCTTTGACGGCCAGTGCGCCACCGGCTTGCTCGTCGAGCGCGACGGTGCTCTATCCGCGGTCCACGGCGGAGAAATCGTGCTCTGCGGTGGGGCCATTGGCTCGCCGCACCTGCTCTTGCTGTCGGGCGTCGGGCCGGCCGCGCACTTGGAGGCGATGGGCGTTGACGTGGTGTGCGATCTGCCCGGCGTCGGCCAGAATTTGCGCGACCATCCGCAGGTGAGCGTGACGCTGCGGGCCAAGGACGAGTACCTCGGCGACGGCACGGAGCCTCGGCTGCAAATCGGCCTGCGCTACACGGCCGCCGGTTCGGACTGGCGCAACGACATGTTCATTATCCCGGCCTCCTTTGCCACGACCGAGGGCTACTACGTCTCGTCGCATTCCAAACCCTTGGGCTTTTACTTGGTCGGCTGCATCTACTTGGCGGAGGGGCAGGGCGAACTCAAACTGGCTTCCACCGACCCGCACGTGCAGCCCGTGCTCGACTACAACTACTTGGCCGAGCCTTCAGACTGCCGCCGCCTGCGCGAATCCATCCGCATCATCATCGACCTGCTCAACCACGATGCGCTCAACGAGCTCGTGGTCGAGCGCATCGGCCCCACCGACGCCGAACTCGACACCGCCGCCGCGCTCGACGAGTGGATGCGGCGCGAAGTGGGCACCAGCCACCACGTCTCCTCGACCTGCAAGATGGGACCAGCGAGCGACGCAATGGCCGTCGTCGATCAGCATGGTCGGGTACACGGCCTCGAAAACCTGCGCGTCGCCGACGCAGCCATCATGCCCGACTGCGTACGCGCCAACACCAACATTACCTCAATGGCCATTGGCGAGCGCATCGCCGATCTCATGCGCTGAACAGGCGTCGCGTCCCACCGTCCCATTAGATCGCTGATACCAAAGGAATAACAATGCAGACGATTCAGATTGAAGTGTCCGAAGAGATTTTCTGTCCTTAGAAGAGACGCCCGAAGAATTTACCCGAGAGGTCCGCATGGCTGCCGCCGCCAAGCTCTATGAAATGGGTAAGATGTCTTCCGGGCGTACGGCTGAATGCGCTGGCATGTCGCGCATCCAATTCCTCCAAAATATGGGTCACTACGGTGTGCCTATCTTTGATATGACCCATGAGGAATTAGAACAGGACCGCCAAAATGCCTGAGGTCGTAATCAGCAATACATCGCCGATCTTTTATCTGCATCGACTTCGCCTCCTTGATCTGCTGCAAAAACTCTACCAGGAGATAATTGTTCCAAAAGCAGTTGCAGTAGAGTTAGAAGCAGGGCGCAGAAAAGGTGAAGATGTGCCAGCGATAGACAGTTATAAATAGATCAAAATCCGAGCCATTCGGTCTCCACAAATTCTGGGATTGAGCACGGACTTTGGCCGAGGTGAGACCGAGGTAATCCAAGGAATTAGCAATAAGAAATAATATCTAGTGAATAACAACTCAAAAACCGGCAAAGGCCCTTATTTTTTGCACAGACTTGTTGACGACGCCCGCTAGCCCATCCGCAACGTCCGATCCGCCAGCGGCAAATCCACCCGCCCATTGCCCTGCCGATGCGACTCGCGCAGACCAATGGCGATTTCCAGCGCTTCGCGCCCAAATTCCCCCGGGCAAATCCGCTCTTCCCCCTCTTCAATCGCCCGACAGACGCCCTCAATAGCATCGACCATGGACGACCGCGGGTGCCACGGGTTGGGAAACTGCCGCTGGATCGGCTCGCCAGTCTCTGGATGCGCTCCCCACAGCTCGAATTGCGCGTGGGCGTTGCGCGTGACGATCATCCCGCGCTCGCCGATAAACTCCAAAGTCCACCCATGCCCCGAGCGGTCGGCGCGGGAGTTCAAAAAGCCGCGCACTCCATTGGCGTAGGCAATGTAGCCCGAACCGGATAAATCCCGGTCGGCCGCGGCCTGCGCATCGTCGTCCATCTCGCCCATCACCCACTCGGCCGGTGCTCCGGCAAACAGCCGAAACAGGGCCAGCGTATGGCTTTGCAGATTCGACAGGCTGTGCGGGCTGTGACAGATCATGGAGCGCAACCGACCAATCGCCCCTTCGACTATGGCCTGCCGCGCATTGGTGTACCAATTATACCAGTTGAGATGGCAGGCGATGGACAGAATCGTGCCGCTTGCCCTGCACGCCGCGATCATGGCATCGGCATCGGCCAAGGTGCGGCACATCGGCTTAGTGGCAAAAATCGCCCGCACTCCGGCTTCGGCTAGGCCGATCACCACCTCGGCTCGCTCGTCGGGCCGCGTCGTCACGGCCACTACGTCGGGCCGCTCTTGGGCGACCAACTCTCGATAGTCTTCGTACAGGGCTTCTACTCCCCAGTGCTGGGCGAAGTCGTTCAACTTGGCTCGGTCCACGTCAGCCGCGCCGATCAGCTCAATGCCTCGCGCTTCGATCATGGCCGGGGCGTGTGCCCACGGCCACGGATAGTGCGGCATCCCGATGTGCTCGTCGTCGATGGTGCTGCCCATCCGGCCGCAGCCGACCACTGCGCCGCGATACGTTCCGCACGGCTGCGTCGCCGCGATCTGTTTGTAGGCTTTGCCCAACGGTTGTGCCATGTTGTATCTCCTCCACGTGAAATTGCAAAAAAGGGGCCGATTAAATAGAATAAGATGTGCGCTTTGCTTCCTCCTACCAAGGAAGAAGTCTCCCATGCACATCGGCATCCCGCAATTTAATTTGAGCCATGCGCCTCGCCTTTTACACCTATAGCTACACCGACCGGCTTGAAATGCCGCTCGAGCCGGCACTGAAAAAGATCGCCGCTACTGGCTACGACGGCATCGACATTTCCGGGACCCACGGGCCGTCGGCGGACCCGCGCTCGGTGACGCCCGAGTTGCGTGTGCAGACGCGGAGTATTGCCGAGCGGCGGGGTCTGACCATCGAAGCGGTCATCACTCACGCCAATCTCGCCGACTCGCTTTTTACTGATGAACCGCTCAATCTCAAGGGATCGGTCGATTTGGCTGTGGACGTTGGCGCACCGCTCGTCGTCTTCCACATGGGCGGTCCTCAAGGCGATGCTGCCCAGCGAGCCGCAGCGTGGCGGCGAGTGGTCGCCTATCTCCAAGACGCGCTTGCCTACGCGGAGCCTCGCAACGTGCAGTTGGCAGTTGATGGCGTGTGGGCCGGCTGGCTCACCGACACCCCCGAGCGCTTCTTGGAGTTGCACGACGAGATCGGCAGCGCGTCCTTTGGCGTCAATTTCGACCCTTGCTATCTGACGCTCCTCGGCTTAGATCCGGTCGCGGTCGCCCACCAGTGGCAGGGGCGCATCGCGCACGCCCACCTCAAGGACCACGTCGGCACCTATCCCGACTGGGACCACAAAATCCCCGGCCAAGGCAGCCTCGATTATCCGCGCATCGTGCAGGGGCTCTGGGACATCGGCTTTGCCGGAGCCCTAGCGATAGAGACGTTTGTCACCATGGATTTCGACGAATCCTGCGCGGTCGGCTACGCGGCGTTGGCATCGGCGATGAGCAGGGTCCGCTCTCCAGCGCGGCGACGATGAGTATTTCCACCCCTCTGCGACCTTGCCCGAATTGACGGCCCCCGGCCCGTATCCCGCACTGATCCGGTGCTACAACTCAGAGACTGAATTTTAATAGAAGGAGAGGCATCACCTTGACTACTTTTGACTTTCACGGCAAAAAGGCCGTGGCGACCGGCGCTGGCGGTGCCATTGGCGGCGAGATCGCCCGCGGCCTTGCCCAAGCCGGTGCTGAGGTAGCGATCTGGGACATTGCTCCAGAGGCGGCCCGCGCCAAAGCCGACGAGATCAATCAGGACTTCCCCGGCAAGGTACTCCCCGTCGAGTGCAACGTCATCAGCAAAGATAGCGTTGAGGCCGCACTCGCGGAGACCATAGAGCACTTTGGCACGGTTGATTTTCTGCTCAACGGGGCCGGCGGCAGTCACAAGGACACTACCACCTCCCCCGAGCTTGAATTCTTTGATATCGATCCAGAAGCGGTCCAGATGGTGATGGACCTCAACTATCTAAGCGCCGTCCTGCCCTCGCAGGTCGTGGGCCGCGTCTTCGCCGCGAAAGGCGAAGGGACCGTCGTCAATATCACCTCCATCGGCGGCGGGCTGCCGCTGTCGCGGGCCTTGGCGTATTCCAACGGCAAGGCGGCGGCCGATAGTTTCACCCGCTGGCTAGCCGTGCATATGGCTACGACCTACGCGGCCAAAATCCGCGTCAATGCCGTGGCCCCGGGCTTTATGATTACCGCGCAAAACCGCTTCTTGCTCCTCGACGAAGCAAGCGGCGAGCTGACCGACCGCGGCCAGACCATCCTCAAAAACGTCCCCATGGCCCGCTTTGGCGATCCGCGCGAAGTCGTCGGCGCGGCCCTGTGGCTCTTTTCGGACGCAGCCGCGTTTGTCACCGGTGCCATCGTGCCTATCGATGGCGGCTTTTCCGCATTTTGCGGCGTATAGACCTATTCACGTTAGGAGTTCACTTTGCTACCGGATATCGAAATCGCCCGCCAAACTCCACTCCGCCCCATCGACGATGTCGCCGCCCAGCTCGGGATCGGCTCCGAACACCTCGAACACTACGGCCGCGTCAAGGCCAAAGTTTCGCAGGATTTCTGCCAGCAGCTCGAAAACGCGCCTACTACCGGCAAGCTGATCCTCGTCTCGGCCATCAACCCGACTCCGGCCGGCGAGGGTAAGACCACGACCACCATCGGCCTAGGAGACGCGCTCAACCGCATTGGCAAACGCGCCACCGTCTGCCTGCGAGAGCCTTCGCTGGGGCCTTGTTTCGGCATGAAGGGCGGGGGAGCCGGCGGCGGCTACGCTCAGGTAGCGCCGATGGAAGACATCAACCTGCACTTCACCGGGGACATCCACGCGGTCTCCGCCGCCCACAACCTACTCGCCGCGGCCCTCGACAACTACATCCACCACGGCAATGTGCGCCGCATTGATCACCGCCGCATCGTCTGGAACCGCGTCCTCGACATAAATGACCGGGCCCTGCGCGACATCGTCGTCGGGCTAGGGGGGACCGCCAACTCCTTTCCACGCCAATCGGGGTTCGACATCGCCGTCGCCTCGGAGGTCATGGCCATCCTCTGCCTGTCCGAATCGCGGGCCGAGCTCAAAGAGCGGCTCGGCCGGATCGTCGTCGCCCAAACCCGCTCCCGCGAAACCGTTCGCGCTACCGACCTAGCGGTCCACGGTGCCATGGCGGTGCTGCTCAAGGACGCCTGCCAACCCAACCTGGTGCAGACCCTAGAGGGCAACCCGGCTTTAGTCCACGGCGGCCCTTTTGCCAATATCGCCCACGGCTGCAACTCCATCGCCGCCACCCGCCTGAGTACGCGCCTCTCTGAATACACCATCACCGAGGCTGGCTTTGGCGCGGACTTGGGCGCGGAAAAATTCGCCAACATCAAGTGCCGCCAGAGTGGCCTGACGCCCGACCTCGTGGTGTTGGTGGCCACGGTGCGCGCACTCAAATTTCACGGCGGTACTTCGCTCAAAAGCATCGCCAAACCCAATGTCGGAGCGGTTGAACGGGGCGTCGAAAACCTCAAGAAGCACATCGAAAACATCCGCCTCTTCGGCTTGCCCGTCGTCGTCTCGGTCAACGCTTTCGCCACGGACACCGATGCCGAGGTCCAGTGCATCCGCGACAAGTGCGCTCACCTCGGCGTTGAGGTCGTCCCTGCGTATCACCACGCCCGCGGTGGTGCAGGTGCCGAAGACCTCGCTCGCACCGTGGTGCAGACGGCCGAAAATACGCAGAGCGACTTCAGGTTGCTCTATTCCGACGACATGCGGCTTTGGGACAAGGTCCGCACTGTCGCCCAAGCGATCTACGGTGCCGACGACATCATGGGGGACAAGATGCTGAGGAGCAAGTTCAGGCGGCTAGAGGACGGAGGCTACGGCAACCTGCCCGTCTGCATCGCCAAGACCCAGTACTCGCTATCGACTGATCCCGGGCTCAGGGGGCGGCCACGCGGCTTTGACGTGCCGGTCCGCGACGTCAAGGTCTCGGCCGGGGCTGGTTTTGTAGTGGTGCTGACGGGCGATATTATGACGATGCCCGGCCTGCCGAAGAAGCCCTCGGCCGAGTCGATTGATCTCGACGAAGCAGGACAGATCAAGGGGCTATTCTAAAAGAGATCGACAACCCGCAAACTATATAGGACGACTCACCATGTCATTATCAAGGCGACTTGAATCGTGCTCTCTCGAACGCATTACCAAGATGAAAGATGTGGTAATGCAGGAGATCGATAGGATTGACCGCCAGCTAGTCGAGGCAGAAAAAGAACTCGACGAAATGATCGAAACGGTCGAAACGGTCAGTTTGAGCAAACGGCACGGCCAATACGAACTGAGTCTGGATAAGGCTGAATCGCAGATCGCTAGGTTGAACGACGAAAAAGAGAAATTGCTGGACAAGGTCCGGCTCATTGAGCAGGCGCGGCAAAAGAAGCATCTGATGGATGAGCAGGCCAGAGTACTGGGCAGCGTCGCACGGGTGCGGGCCAAAGATCTGTTCATCTTTTTTCTGATACTTTTTTTGATCGCAATTTTGGTCGTCGACTTGCTCGGCATAGGGGCCACAGGGACCGGTGCCATTGCGAAAGCCGAAGTAGTAGAAGGCAGGATACATCGAATAAACGTTTTGAACGGGGGGCAAGGATATGAGCGGGTGAACATTCACATAGCGGATGCGGTTGGGTCTGGTGCGCTTGTTTCCGGACAGGTAGTTGAGGGCAAACTAACACAAGCGGACGTCATCAACCTCGGGGAGCACTATACAAATCCCGTTGTGGAAATAGAACCTCATTTTTCCGTTGGCACGTTGTGGATATTCTGGATTTTAGACTTGATATGCTGCACCATTTTCATGGCCAACTTCTTTTTTGAACACCGGCTTGCCGCTTCCAAAAAGTGGTATTGGAAAAACAACTGGATCGACTTCATAACGTCCATTCCGCTGCCCCCGGTACAGGTCATCGCTGCATCACAGGTCGGCGACCTAGGTATCGTTCGCTTGGGGCGTTTGCTCAGGGCTGTGCGAATTTTACGGGCGTTGCGATTGTTCCGCATCGCGCTGTTTTTCTGGCGCGGCATGGATCACTTGAGCACCACGTTGGACGTGCGGCTGCTCAAGCGGTCCCTGCTGTACGGCTTGTTATCGCTCGTGTTTGGGGCCTTTATTTTTATGAGCTTGGAGCGCATGGAGTCTGGTTCGGGATTTGGGGCGAGTC
Organism: Candidatus Latescibacterota bacterium; assembly: GCA_965200315.1. Classification (GTDB taxonomy): domain Bacteria; phylum Latescibacterota; class UBA2968; order UBA8231; family UBA8231. Next base: position 3,362,514 of record OZ241362.1, on the reverse strand, counting down.
TTTGGTGGAGCTTTACGACGCTGGTCACCGGCGGGTATGCCGACATCCACAATCCCGAGACGGCTTCGGGCAAAATCCTCACCGTTTTTCTAGTGATTACGGGGATGGTTCTGGTGGGTGTCTTTACGGCTACGCTGACGAGCATCCTCGTAAGCGATGAGGATTCCTTGAAGATCGAGGAGCTAGAAGAACAGGTCGGGATCGTAACGAAAATTCAAGAAGAGATAAAAGACACCAACGAGCGTCTAGACCGGCTGGAAGGGACCATCCGCGAAATCCGGGACGCCTTGACGTCGCATGAGAAATAGCGGCTTCAGACGAACTTTTCTCTAGCTTCCAAGACTTTTGCCACTACAATTTCGACATCCTTTTCATCCACAAACGGCGACACAATAAAGGACTTCAGCGCGACAATCGGTTCCTCGTATTGGGTGCGCCGGTAGCAGTCGGTTGAGGAAATGACGACTCCGCGTCCGGCCATGGCCTCCGCATGTACGTAATCGAAAATTTTTCGGTTGTAGTCGTTGTGGGCTAGCAGCGTTTCCCGATAGGCCGGGTCTTCAAATTCTTGGCGCTTGATCGCAAAAGTATCCACGTCGGGTGGATATACCCGGAAGAGTGTTACTGTGCCAAAGTTGTCGCGGTTGAGCACGGTGATGGCTTCGTGTCCTTCGAGGTGCTCGCGCAAAAGCTGGGTCATCTCGACGATGTGCCCGAGTGCGACGCGCAATCCCTGCTCGCCGAAAAAGCGAAAATTGGCCAGCGCAGTTAGCGGGCCGGTCCCGGCTCTAGACGTTTCGAGGGTAAACATGCCGGGGCGGTGGTCGCCAAAGTGATAGAGGTACGGCATCTGTTGCGGGTCGCGCATCAGGAGCTGCAAATCCGCCCGGTCTTTGACGAGGACGAGGCTAGAGATATACGGGGCAAAGCCGGTCTTGTGGAAGTCGATGCCCATGGAATCGGCCAGCACCAGATGGCGGATGCGGCGGCACGCGCCGGCAAGGGCGCGCAGGGTCCGCGGCCGAAACCCCAAGGGGTTGTCCTGAAAATCGTAGTCGTTGAACACCGACCACGCCCAGCCAATGACCGAGTCGGCGTGGATGTGCGGGCGGTAGGATAGCTGGAATTCATCGACGAGCGAGTCGCGCAAGGCCGCAATCGCCGGCAAATCGTCCAACCCGAACGCATCCGTAGTCCCCAGAGTCGCAATAATGGCGGCGATCTTTTTTCCGCTGTCCAAAGCCGCCCGCGCTGCATCCGCTAGCTGCGCGAGGTCAATCTCGTTGTCGGCTATTGTCGGAATGACGATCAACTGATCGGTGCCCATGCCGAGCCAGCCGACGATGTTGTGGGCGCAATAGTGCCCGGCGTCGGAAACGAGTACTACCACATCGTCGGAGACGCCCTTTTGCATGGCCTGCGGGCAGGCCTTTTCCAAGCCGATTTTTACCCCATAGAGCGTGGTTCCAGTCCCGCCAAAGGTAAACGTGCCGCTGGCCTGTTGTGGGTCGTAGCCAACCATCCGTGCGGTGATGCCGACCGCTTCGACTTCGGCCAAGGCGACGAGGCGGCTGTATTCATCCCAAGCGATGTTGGGGTTGTGCAACGAGGCGAGTAGGACGCCGATGAGGCTGGGGATGGTCGGGGGCGCGATGACGTTTTGTTGGGTGTGAGGATGGGTGGAGATGGTTATGCCGCGCAGATAGCTGACGAGGTCTGAGGTAACCGCCTCGACCGAAGACATCTCAGCGGGCAGCTCGGCGTTTTGCGCTTCAGCAAAGTCGCCGGCAACTACTGGACCAAGCGTCGGCAACTGCATTTTCAGGTCATCGACTTGGTCTAGGGCACGCATGATGGAATGCACGAAATACGAATCGTGAATGGGGTCGGATACTGGTTGGGGGAAGGCGCGGCGGATGTGTTCTAGAGCGTCGCGGTATGATAGGACCATGTCTTGCGTCCAATGTAGTTAAAGGGATTAGATACAAAAGGCCGAGTACCAAAACAGGTACCCGGCCTTTTGCATAACGTAGGATTGCCGTTCGGCGTTCCTATCCTAGCGGCTGTAGCTGTATTTCACGTACCAAAACGCGCCACCAAAGCCAAAGGGGCTGAATTGGCTGTACTTGTTGCCGGTCCGCTCTTTGGCTAGTTCATGTTCGTCGGGATAGGTGTTGAGAATGTTCTGCACGCCTATGGCGATGGCGGATTGGGCCTCGTCAAACGAGATGCTGGTTTCAAGGTCAAACAGCACCTTGCCACTATAGGTCTGATCGTCTTCAGAGTCGTACCATTCGCCGTAGTAGCTGGCGCGGCCTAGACCACTCCAACGCTCGCTCAGGGCTTGGGTCAGCGTCAAATTCCCGCGCTGCTTAGGCAGATTCTCCTCCAATTCCCGGAGCCGGAGCGCGTCGAGAATATCCGGGTTGTGGTCGGTGACTTCAGTGGTCGTATAGTTGTAAGCCAAACTCATCTGGCCCGAACCCACCGGCGACGAGACGACGAGGTCGATCCCGTTAGTTGCCGTGTGGAAGTCATTGGTGAAAAAGCGGAACTCCTGCAGGCCAGCCGCGCTGGTTAGGCCCTCGTCGATTAGCTGCTGTTTCTGCTCATCGTTCAGCGCGAAATCTTGCGAGACCGTCAGGCGATCCTCCACCTTGATGTTGAAGTAGTCGATCGTCGCGCTAACTACCCCCATATTGACGACGACGCCCCCGGAGAGGTTGATCGAGTTTTCAGGTTTGAGCGCCGGCCCGCCGCCTTCTAAACCAAGGACCAGCCCAACAGCCCGGCTGGTAGAAGGCACGGTGCCGTTGTTGACCAAGTCGTTCTTCTCGAAGTTGAACTCGGTCGTTATGTTGAAGGCATTTTGCTGACCGGGCGTCGGTGCCCGGAATCCGGTGCTGTAACTACCGCGCAGCTTCAGATCATCCGTAAGGGCGAAATTGGCGGCTCCCTTGTAGTTGGTAGTGCTGCCAAAGTCGGAGAAATCCTCCGAGCGCAGAGCCACGGAAAGCACCAGCGGATCAATCGGCTCAAAATCCGCCTCCACGTACAAGGCCGTGTTGGTTCGATCCCAGCGGCCAGCGGCCACCTTGCTAAAGCCCGAGAAACCATTGGTAGCAGGCTGAAAACCTTGGCTGGCCAACGGCTGACCAATCAGGTAGGACTCGATCTGTCCTTCCACGATCTCAAATGCTTCGTTGCGACGTTCGACTCCCGTGGCCAAGAACAACTGGTCGCTGACCGGGTACGTGATGTCGAAGTTTAAGTTGACATCCGTCTGGATGTAATCTCCAGGATTGAACGATGTCGGCGTATCAGGCCCCATTGAAGCATTCACGGTATTGAAGATGAAGTAGTCTGCGTGGTGACGGCCATAGGATGCGCTCAGGCTCCAACCCAACGTCTCGGCCGCAAAACCCTTTAGGCCCAGAAGGATGGATTCATCCGTGGTGAAGCCGCCGAAGCGAGGCGTAAAACCACCGGGAAACATTTTTAGGAACGAGAAGCAATTGGGATCGTCGCGAATCTGTAGCCAAGCCTCCTGATCCAGCTTGTTGTCGATTATGGGGACCGGGGCGCATTCACTGCCTTGCCCCACGCCGTCCAAATCGCCCACTAGCAGGGACGGAGTCCCGTCTTCGAGCTGCGGCCCCTTAAACACGCCACTGCGAGTGTGGGGATTGCGGAAATAGAACCCGCCTTCCGTTTCCTTGCTGGCGTAGTTGGCGTGACCATAGAAGTCGAGGTTCTCGCTCAGGGTCGCCCCGTAGTTGGCGAAGAACTTCAGATCGTCTCTGATGAAGGGCTGTCCCCAGAGCTGGGCGGGATTGGCCACATTCGTATTGCCCGCGGCGATCAGGCCCGCAGCATCATTGCGCTGCACCGAGCGGATGGTTTCGCCCGAGTTGCCGTATTCCAAGCTGAGGTTGGCCCACGCATTTTCGTTGCCCAAGCCGATATTGCCAGCGATAGAAAACAACTCGCCATCGCCGAGGATGCCTTCGCCGTCTTGGAAGCTGCCGACTTTGGTCTCGATTGACAGCCCGTCGGAACGGTTTTTGAGGCGAAAGTTCAACACGCCAGCAATGGCGTCCGAGCCGTACTGGGCCGACGCACCATCGCGCAGGACTTCCACTCGATTGAGAGCGATGGCCGGGATGGGTGCAAGATCAGGACCCTGTGCGCCATCGGCGACGCCATTGCCCAGCCAGTGAATCACCGCAGCGCGATGACGGCGCTTGCCGTTGATTAGGACCAAGGCGTGGTCCGGGGCCAGCCCCCGCATATTGGGCGGCCGGACGACCGTGCCCGCATCGCTGATCGGCTGAGTATTGACGTTGTACGAGGGTACGACATTCCGCATAAGGTCGGCTAGATCCACCCCACCTTGATTGGCAAATTCGTCGCTGCCAATGACGTCAATGGGCACCGGTGAGTCGGTTACGGTGCGAGAGTGAGCACGCGAACCTGTCACTACCAGTTCTTCGACCTCCACCACCTCTTCGAGGATCATGTCCTCTTCTTCATCCCCTTCCTTGGCGTCTTGGGCAGCCGCCGTTGCTATAAGGACCAGCGAAAACAAGATCGACAGGCCAAAGGCAAAGGGCTTCAACTCCAAATATGAGCGTCTATTCATGAAAAGCCTCCTACTGATGAGCCGAGTGGCCGAGTGCATAAGCACCCAGTCCACTGAGCGGGTTAGGGGTTAGAGGGCTGCGCCCAGTTCAATGAGTAACATTACGATAAAGTTAAAACGGCTTTCTATTAGAAAGCAAGTCTTTTAGGTCAAGTTCAACAAATAATTCGCACCACAAGGGAATATAAGAAAGGCCGAGCACCATTGAATACTCGGCCTTTCCGTATGAACTTCTACTCAGCAGGTGCTTCTAAAGGCTGAAGTTGTATTTTGGGCACTGATATCCCAAGTAAACGTCGGGTTCCACTGGATCCTCGTCGCCGCGGACTACGTCAACCGGTACGGCCGAATCCGTTACTGAACGCGGTTGGCGCGCACCGGTCACCACTTGCTCTTCAACCTCCACCACCCCTTCGAGCATTTCCTCTTCGGCGGAGGCCTTCTCTTCTACCGCGGTCTCTTTCGCTTCCATGGCGTCTTGGGCAGCCGCCGTTGCTATAAGGCCCAGCGAAAACAAGACCGCCAAGCCAAAGACAAAGGGCTTCCAAACACATGAGCACTCTTTCATTGGAGTTTCTCTTCCTTGAGGGATGAAGAAATAATGGCGAGAGATTTATTTATCTTAAATTTTAAACATATTAGTATCTGTAATAGGGGCTAACAGGTCAATTCCTTATCGGAATTTCCTAATTTAAGGTCTTGACTTTCCATTTTGCAACCCCTATTTTACGGGCTATCCGCTACGGCTAAACGAAAGGAAAATAATGAAGTCCGACTGGATGAATGACGTTCATATCGGAAACTGCCTTGATGTTATGCAGGATTTCCCAGACGAAAGCATTGATCTTATCGTAACTTCTCCGCCCTATGCCGACGCGAGAAAACACACCTATGGAGGCGTCCACCCCGATCTCTATGTCGAATGGTTTCTTCCGATAGGAGAGCAGATGCTACGAGTGCTAAAGCCATCGGGTTCCTTTGTGCTGAACATCAAAGAAAGGGCCGCCAATGGAGAAAGACACCTCTACGTCTTAGACCTGATAAGTGCGCTCAAAAGAGAAGTCGGTTTCAGGTGGGTCGAGGAGTATATCTGGCACAAGACGACATCGGCACCCGGCAAGTGGAAGTATCGGTTTCGAGATGGATGGGAAAGACTTTTGCATTTTTCCAAGACCAACGAGTTCAAAATGAACCAAGAAAACGTCATGGTGCCAGCCGGAGAATGGACAAAAGCTCGACTAAAGAACATGGGTGAAAGAGATTACACACGTAATAATTCTGCGACCAAATCAGGGATTGGTCGCAACATCTCCGCTTGGTCTGGTCGAGAAAAGGTGTATCCTAGCAACGTCCTACACAAAGCACCCGTCTGCCATAATACCGGTCATTCTGCGGCCTTTCCCGAATGGCTACCAACCTTTTTTATCGAACTATTCACGGATCCCGGTGATGTTGTCCTAGATCCCTTTCTTGGATCAGGAACAACTTTTAGAGTTGCCCTGAAGCTCAATCGCACCCCTGTCGGCATTGAGCTAGAAGCCGAAAACGTAAAGGATACTGCATATGCTCCCTTGGGTTTCTGAGGCTGACTTTGAGCGAGAACTTGAACGGCTGAAAACAAGCTACAAAGACGCACTCAATAAGGCGGAGGAGAGAAGAAAAAGGAATGTCGTTGATCCGTTTTCAAGTCTTATGATTGCAGAAACATTCGGAATGACGACAGCCGAAGAATTGAGCTTCTCACAAGACACTGAATCTGCCACGCGAGGATCGAGCAATGCAATAGGCCACTTTCACCAAGGGATACTAGGGTCCGTAGCAGGGTGGGAAAACTATAATCGTGGCTATGATTTGAGGTCTGAAAAACAAAAGATGATTGTTGAGCTAAAGAATAAGCACAACACCTTGAATGATAACGACAAAAAAGGCACTATACGAAAACTGTCTAGCTCAATTAGCAGAGAACCGACTGACTGGACAGCCGCCCTTGTCTTAATCATTCCCAAAACGCCCATACGATACCAAACAACCATCGCACACAGAGTTATTGAGATGGAAGGCGCGAGCTTCTATCACTTAGTCACTGGACATCGTAATGCCATTCACCAACTCTTTGAACATCTATCCAATAGATTATCTCCCTCCGATGAAATCAGACGATATTGCAAGGCTATTTTAGACCATTCATTGCCACCATGAAAAGTAGAGACAGGCGAAATAGGAGCCGCAGACAATGCGGAAACATCAGGGAAAACGGAAAGAGATGTGGAAATAGAACATCAAACTTTGAAGATGCCCTATATTGCCCGCGCTGTGATATAGCATTGATGCAAAAAGATCATCCTTTATTAGACGCCTTTGAATCCATTTTAGACAGCGAATCTTCTCGTTACTCAATCCTCTAACAATAACTCAAGTTGCTGCTCGCCCTTTGGAAGTGCTCGATTCAGATTACGCATAAAGATGTTCCAGTTAGACGATGCCTTCATCAAGGCAGCAACGGCGGCCAGATGCTCTTTGAGCTTGGGGTGGCCCAGATCGGGTGTGAACCACTGGTGGTGCGTGTTGCGGCGACCCTTGCCGCTGGGGAGCGTAGGATTGACACGCCGCAGCTCGTCGAGGACGCCCGGCGCTAGGCGACTGTACACAATGTCATTGGTGTAATGGCCTATTACGGACGGCCGCGCAACACCATTGGGGCCGGGCCAGCCCTTGAGGCGAAATATCTGATTGTAGAACTCGTAGGGAAATGTCTTGGTCCAAGGTTGAAACTCTTTGGCGATGAACTTCTCAAGAATGGTTGCAAGGGCGCGTTCTTCGCGTATGCGCTGGTAGCCCGTCGCCTCGTCCACAAGGGCAATTACGCCCACTGTGGCAAGGCTACGCATAAGTATCTCGGCCTGAACTGCGACATGAGCTTGATTAGGTAGCAGCATATTAGCATCGCGGGCTTTGAGATACACTTCACAAACTTGGGGCAGTAGAATCGCATCATATCCAAGCGCAATTCTTCCTCCTGTTGGGAGTCTAAATCTAACCGGAGTTAGCGACTTGCTTAAAGTATTGGAAATGAATGGTTTAAGGCGTTCAGAGCGCAAAAAAGCGGGCAAGTCTGCGACTTGCTGCTCTGCTCCGGGGCCTGTAGGCTTGGGAGAACGCCCTAGTGCCTCTGAAAATCCTGCTTGAGTAAGAACGCGCGTTTCATCTTCCAGCACATAGCAAGGTATTTCAACTTCGCCGATTACCAAAGGTCGATCTGGTGCTCCGGCGATTACTTTCAGCGGTTCCTGTTTGCTCATCTTTACACTCCCAATGCTCGATTGATCGTGAGGTTAAAAGCGAACTCAGGCGTTGCTCTGCGGAGGTTGTAGCGATAGCAAAACTCATCGACGTAGCGTTGTAGGTGTCGCCTCGATACACTGTGGAACTGGCCGAACATGCCACGCTTGAGCAGTGCCCAAAAACTCTCGATGGTGTTGGTGTGAACATCGCCGTCCACGTACCAATCAGAATGGCGGATCACCGAATGAGGGAGCACCTTAGACATACCCATGTAGGCTTTGTACTCGTCGGTGTAGAGGCTCGATTCCTCGGTGTTGACGTGCTGGCGGACGAAAGCCCGCATATTGCGACCCTTCATGTTCTTCTTATCGACGGCTTTGGCCGCGACCGAGCCTTCACGCTCAACGGCTCCAATGACAGGGGCTTTCTTTGTGCCGCGACCGGGCTTATGCTTGCCATCTTTCCCATCGCCCTTAGTGCCTTTGCGGGGCTTACCTCCGATATAGGTTTCATCCATCTCGACGATACCTTGCAAGATGTTGCGATGCTCGACTTGGTTCATCGCTTTACGAATTTGCATGTTCATTCGCCAAGCCGTGTTCTTGTTCACTTTTAGATCGCGGGAAAGTTGGAGCGCAGAGATTCCCTTCTTGGCATTAATCATCAGCATAATTGCCAAGAACCACTTTTGTAGGGGTAAATGAGTATGGTGAAAGATGGTGCCGACCGTTACACTAAACGAGGTTTTACAGTTGTAGCAACGGTGGCGATGTTCTGCGGGGGCCGTGCGCTCGCTCTGGCAATAGGGGCAAACAACCGTATCGCCCCAACGCACTTTTTCGAGATACTTGATGCAGGATTCTTGAGTAGGGAACTGCTCGAAAACTTCTAAGATGTTCATGGCATCTTCTCCTATCATTAACTACATAGAAGATACCAAAAACAGGCAAAGAAGTCAAGAACTAAAAGACCTTAAAGTAGGAAATTCCGATACACTAAGTTCCATTTTTGTCATTCCTCTTTGCATCTTAGGTGGCGTAACCGAAAGACGAGGATTCATGCTCGGTAAGTTTCTCGACAAAGTAAAACAGGGGTTGGCGCGGACGCGGCAGGCGATGACTGAGGTGATCGCCGGCAACCCCCGCTTGGACGACGACGCCATCGACGATATCGAAGCCGCGCTGATTGGTGCTGACATGGGGCTGGAGACAGCTACCGAACTCATTGACCAGTTGCGCGAGCGGCTCAGGCGCGGGCAGCTAGCGGACGGGCCAGCCGGGGTGATGCAGGTGCTGGAGGAGCAAGTAGCCGCGATGATGGCCCTCGGCAATGGCGCGGCCTTGCCCCTGTCGGGCGAGCTACCGGGCAAGCCATTTGTCGTGCTGATCGTCGGCGTCAACGGCACCGGCAAAACGACGACCGCCGGCAAGCTGGCCAAGTGCTACGCCGATGCCGGCAAGAAGGTAGTGCTCGCGGCCGGCGACACGTTTCGGGCTGCGGCTATCCCACAACTGGCGATATGGGCGGAGCGGGCCGGGGCCGATCTGATACGCACGCAGCGCGGGGCCGACCCGGCGGCCGTAGCCTTCGATGCGCTCGCTGCGGCCAAGTCGCGCGGGGCCGATGTGCTGCTAGTAGATACGGCCGGCCGCCTGCACAACAAGATCAACTTGATGGAGGAGCTCAAGAAGATCCGCCGTTCACTGGCCAAGCAAGACCCGGCCGCCCCGCACGAAACCCTGCTAGTCCTCGACGGGACCAACGGCCAAAACGCGCTGTCGCAGGCGCAAGCCTTCAATCAAGCTACCGAGTTGACCGGATTGGTGCTGACCAAGCTGGACGGAACGGCTAAGGGCGGGATCGTCGTCGCGCTGCGGCGGCAAATGGACCTACCGGTGAAGTTGATTGGGGTGGGCGAGGGGGTGGACGACTTGCAGCCGTTTGACGCGGCGGCATTCGCCCGAGCCTTGTTCTCCGAGTGAGGGCTTATACCTATTTGCTGTCCTGATGGCCTCTTGTTCGTCCCGTCCTCTGCGGGAGGGGGAGGAAGCGGCCCCTTGAAGGCAAGCGGGTAGGATGACACTAAAAAAGCAAATCGGTATTACAGCACGGCCAGCGCGTCTTTTAGTTCCCCGCGCACTTCCGCATCTTCTTCTATTTCCAAGCGCCGTTTGAGCGCCCTTTTTGCCTCATCGCCCCCGAGTTGACCGAGTGCCCAAGCTACGTGGCCGCGCACTAGCGGCTCTTCGTCGTCGAGTGCTTTTATCAGGGCTGGCGCGGCGGCCTGCATGCCTGAATTGCCCAAGGCCACGGCGACGTTGCGCAAAAAGCCGCGGCGCTTGGGACGCTTGACCGGGTTGCGGCGAAATAGTGAGTTGAAGGCTTCGCGGTCGAGTTGGATCAGGTCGAGGAGCGCCGGGTTGTCGAGGCCGGCCCGGCTCTTGTAAGCCGGTTCTGGAGCCGGCTCGGCCTTGCGGTTCCACGGGCACACCTCCTGACAGACATCGCAGCCAAATATCCATTGGCCCATGCCTTGGCGCAGGTCGCGGGGAATCGACCCCTTGAGTTCGATGTTGAGATAGGAGATGCAGCGCTGGGCATCGAGCACATACGGCTCGGGGAAGGCGTCGGTGGGGCAGGCGTCTAGGCAGCGCGTACAGGTGCCACAGTGGTCTGGGGCGGGTTCGTCGTAGTCGAGTTCGAGGTCGGTGATGATCTCGGCCAAAAAGCAATAGGAGCCGCGGTGCTTATCGATCAGGCAGGTGTTCTTACCCCACCAACCCAAGCCCGCCCGCTGGGCGAGCTCGCGCTCTAGGACCGGGGCCGTATCCACAAAATAGCGGCCTTTGGTCTGCGCCCCGGCCTCGGCTAAGATGAATTCCCACAGTGCTGCCAAGCGTTTTTTGACAACGTCGTGGTAGTCGTCGCCGCGCGCGTAACAAGCGATCCGACCGCGCAGAGGGTCGGATGCCGCCGGCGTGGGCTGATAGTAACTCATGCTGAGGCAAATGGCGGTCTGGGCACCGGGGACCATCCGGCGTGGATCCTCGCGCTTGTCGAGGTAGCGTTTGAGGTAATCCATCTGGCCGGCGTAGCCCAAGGCCACCCAGCGGGCGTAAAACTCGGCCCCTTTTAACGGGTCGGCCGGAGCAAAACCGACCGAGGTAAAGCCCAAGGCGCGGGCCTTGTGGCGAATTTGTTCGGTCAGCGACATGCCGGGCCGCGCAAGCAGCTATTAGAACATCTCCGCGATGTGGCGGAAGACCATCTGATTGAGGTCGTTGAACGTGACCAGCACCATGATGACCAGCATGATGGCCAAGCCGATCTGCTGAGAGATCTCGCGCTGGCGCAACGAGAGTGGTCGGCGCATGATGCCCTCTAGCGTGAGGAAGGTCAAGTGGCCGCCATCGAGCACGGGAATGGGCAGGAGGTTGATAATCGCCAAGTTGACGCTGAGTATGGCGAGGAAGTCGATGAAGGAGTGCAAGCCCTGCTCGGCGGTCTGTCCGGCTAGCTGAGCAATGCGCAACGGGCCGCCCAATTCGTCGGTCGAACGGTCGCCTTGGAAAAGCTCGCCCAAAAAGTCGAGGATCAGCCAAGAGGAATTGTACACGCCCAAGCCACCCAGCACCACGGCTCGTCCCAACCCAACGGTGTGGCGCGAGGCCTGCGGGCCGATGCCAATGCGACCCACAAACGCTTCTCCCTCGCGGTGGGCTGCCGGGGTAATGAGCTGCTCCATGCGCTGGCTGTCGCGCTCCCAAACCAACGGAATCGTCTCGCCCGGATAGCGGCGGATTTCCTCGCTCATCTCGGCCCAGCTCATAACCGGAGCTTGGCCGATGGCGAGAATGATGTCGCCCACTTGCAGGCCGAGGCTGTCGGCTGGCATCCCGGGCTCAACGTACCCCACCGTGGTGGGGCGCATCAACTGCACTCCATAGCCCTCGTCGCCCGCGGGTGGCAGGTCGAAGGTCAAGGGGATGCCGTCGCGTTCAACTTCGAGCATGGCACCGCGGCTTGCGATCTCTTCCAAGGCACTGGCCAGCTCGTAGGCATTGTCGACGGGCGTACCGCCGACAGTGCGCACGCGATCGCCGCGCACCAGACCGACCTCGGCGGCGAGGGAATTCTCTTGGGGAGCGACGCGAGTGCTATCGAAGGAGTCGATTCCATAAACGCGAAAGAGGAATATCAGGGCCGCGAAGGCGAAGAGGAAGTTCATCGCTGGGCCAGCGGCGATGACCGCCATGCGGATCCCCACCGATCTAGAGGGGAATTCCCAGTGTGCGCCAGTGGTTTCCTCGGTACCCACATCGGCCATGCCAGCTACCTTGACGTAGCCACCAAAGGGGATCCAAGAGATGCAGTACTCGGTTTCGCCGCGGGTAAAGCCGATCATCTTGGGTGGGTAGCCCAAGGAGAAGCGCTCGACGCGGATGCCCGCCCATTTGGCGACCAGAAAGTGGCCCAACTCGTGGACGAAGACCAAGACACCTAAGGCGATGAGAAACGAGGCAATAGTAGTGAGGGTATCGAGCATACTCTAATCCATCTCAAGAAAAAACGGCCAGCACATCGACATAGAGATACGCCAGCGGAAAGGCCAAAAAATAGGAGTCAAAGCGGTCGAGTAGGCCGCCGTGGCCTGGGATCAGCATCGGCGCGTCCTTGATACCCATGTCGCGCTTAAAGGCCGATTCCACCAAATCGCCTACCTGCGCACCGATGCCCGCGACGAGCAAAAGCCCCAGCAGCGACTCCGTAGAAAAGGAGGGCAGCAAAAAGCCCAAGGGTATGGGCAGGGCGCCGCCGACTACGCCGCCGATGCACCCGACCCGCGTCTTATTGGGGCTGATTGCCGGTGCCAGCTTGGCCCGGCCCAAAAATCGACCGCTGAAGTACGCCCCGGAATCCGCGAGCCAGATGCAGAGAAAGAGCACGGCCACCAAGTGGTGAGCCTCCTCGCCCCTGCCGGCCGCCTGAAAAAGCAGCAGCGGCGCACTGCCCAAGACGCCAAAGAAGAGCACGCCGCCCAACGTCAAAAAGGCATTGGCCGCATAGCGCTCCGTGCCTTGGAACAAGGTCCATACCACGACCAGCAAGATGGCCGCCATCAGCAACACAACGAGGTCGTCGCTTGCGCCCTGTAGCCAGAAGTAGCTGCACAGCCCTAAGACCAACAAGCTGCCCGGCAGGCGGATGGTGCGATAGCCAGCTTCCGCTAGGATGTGATGATATTCCCACGAGCAGCGCATGGCCACGGCCAACACCAAGAGGAAAAGAGCCCAGCTAGCCCCTTCGACCAGCAGTAGAATCACCGGCACGAATACGACCGCCGCGAGGACGCGCTGCCGCAGTCCGGAGGCCGCTGCCGCAGTGTCAGCCACCAAAGCGCCTCTGTCGCTGTTGATAGGCGGCAATGGCTTCGTAGAGATGCTGGCGGCGAAAATCCGGCCAATGCACGTCGCCGACAAAGCAAATTTCAGTATAGACCATCTGCCAAGGAAGGAAGTTACTCAGCCGCATTTCGCCGCTAGTGCGGATCAACAAATCCGGATCGGGCAAGTCGGCTGTATAGAGGGCATCGCTGATTTGTTCCTCGTCGATGTCTTCTGGGGAGAGCCGACCCGCCGCTATTTCGGCGGCCAGCTTGCGGAAGGCATCGACCAGTTCGCTGCGGCCTCCGTAGTTGAGCGCCAAGTTGAGCTTGAGGCCGGTGTTGTCTCTGGTCTGCGCGAGGGCGTGCTCTAAGGCCAATTGGACGGTTGGCGACAATGCGCCGGTGCGGCCTATGGCGTTGAGCGATACGTTGTTTTCGTGGAGTTCCGACACTTCGTCGCGCAGCGACTCGTGCAGCCACTGCATCAGCTCTTCTACTTCTGATTCGGGCCGAGACCAGTTCTCGGTCGAGAAGGTGTACAGGGTCAGCGCCTCGATTTGCAGTTGGCCGCAGGCGCGGACAATGTCGCGCACCGACTCGCGGCCAAAGCGATGCCCTTCGGTTTTGGGCAGATTGCGCTCGACAGCCCAGCGCCTGTCACCGTCCATGATAATGGCGATGTGTTGCGGCAGGTTTCCTTCGTCCTTGAGGCGCTGCTGGATGCGGAAGTCCTCTTCGGGATGGAGGGGTTTTACCGGGTGGTATTCGCGGGGAGAAATTTCGAGCGGCAGCGCCTGAGGACTCATAGTAAGGATGATTTGGTGGGTTTCTGTGGCGGCCATCCACGGCCCCTGTCATAGATTTGGGCGCGTCCTGCCTTGAAAAAACAAGGCCGCGCCCATCCTAGTCAATCTAGGGGAAAGGCTCATATTCGTCAAGAAACCCTAGGTGCCACACGCGCTTGACGCCCATTCTAGGTGCCAGTATTATGGCACTTATGAAGAAGGAGGCGACGCGCACGTGCAAAGAACGGCTCAGAAAGCGCGTTATAGCTGCACGCATGGGTTTGGATCGCGGCCAAGCGGAAGTCAGCGGACAGGCCATATTAGAGAAGGTCTTGGGCTTGGAGGCGTATCGCCGGGCCAACCTCGTCCACACCTATGTCTCCAAGGAAAACGAGGTCGATACCCGTGCGTTGATCGGCACTTGCTTTGCGCACGGCAAGCGCGTGGCCGTGCCGGTGGTAATGCCGGGCACAAAGACGCTGGCCCACGCGCTAATCAACGACCTAGACCAACTCGTCGTCGGTCCTTGGGGGCTAGCGCAACCCGATCCGGCCGCGGCCACTTGGCTGCCCTCAGTAGCTCGCATCGACTTGGTCGTAGTGCCGGGCCTTGCCTTTGACCGGCGCGGGCAGCGCATCGGCTGGGGCGGCGGCTACTACGACCGCTTTCTCGCGCAAGTCCAAGGCGTCAAAATAGGGCTGTGCTACGACTCGCTAGTCCTCGACTGCATTCCCGGCGAACTGCACGATGTGCCCGTGGACATGGTCGTCGCCGAAACCACCATCTATCAAGGAGAATCTATATGATCTACGAGTTGCGCATCTACCGCTTCCACAAGGGAGCCGACAACAAGAAGAAATTCCTCGCCGGCTTTACCAAGGCGCGCCGCTTTATGTCTAAGTACGGCGTGACGTTTGTCGCCGCGTGGGAAAATCCCGACCGCAACGACGAGTTCATCTGGATTCGCGCCTTCCCCAACGCCAAGGCCCGCGACAAGGCGATTGAAGCCTATTACGGCAGCCCGGAATGGGCCAAGATCGTCGATCAGATCCGGCCGCTAATCCGCCGGCGCGAGGTGCGGGTGATGAAAGCATTGCCCTATTCGACCCTAAAATGAAACAATGTTCCGCATCGGTCCGATAACCGCTGATCCCGGCATCCTGCTCGCGCCCATGGAGGATGTATCCGAGCTACCGTTCCGCCTGATTTGCAGGGAACTGGGAGCCGACATCGTCTATACAGAGTTCGTCAATGCCGAGGGGCTGCTGCGCGAAGACCCCAACGGGCCGCGCCGCGCTTTTCGCAAGCTGCGCTTTACAGAGGCCGAGCGGCCCTTGGTGATCCAGCTCTACGGCGCGGCCTCGCTGTCCATGGAGAAAGCCGCTGAGATCGCCAGTGCACAACATCCTGACTTCATCGACATCAACTGCGGCTGCTGGGTGAGCAATGTGGCGTTACGCGGGGCCGGGGCCGGGCTGCTGCGCGACTTGCCGCAAATGAAGGAGGTCGTCTCGCGCGTCATCGGCGCGACGCACCTGCCGGTGACCGTGAAGACGCGCCTCGGCTGGGACCAGCACAGCATCCGCATCGTCGAGGTTGCCCAGATGCTGGAAGATCTGGGCGTACAGGCACTGGCTATCCACTGCCGCACCCGCGCACAAGGCCACAAGGGCGCGGTGGACTACGAATGGATCCCCAAGGTCAAGGCGGCAGTCTCCATACCGATCATTCTCAACGGCGACGTGACCTCGCCGCAGATGGTCAAAGCTGCCTTCGACAGCACGGGGTGCGACGGGGTGATGATCGGCCGCGGTGCCATCCGCCACCCGTGGATTTTCCGCGAATCCCAGCACTACCTAAAGACAGGTGCATTCTTGCCCGAACCAAGCTGGCAGGAGCGCATCGAACTGTGCCTCAAGCACCTGCGACTGGCGGTTGAGCACGACGGCCCGCAAGGGGCACTGATCGGCATGAGACGCCACTACGCCGGGTACTTTCGCGGTCTGCGCGGCGCGGCGCGGCTCAGAGCCGAACTCGCTAGCTACAAGGAGCTAAGCCCCTTGTTGGATCGCCTCGCGGAACTGCGCGACACCGATCCAGAACGCCTCGCCGCCTGATTCCCATTTTTCTGCAATTTCCGCTCCCGTCCCGTTTTAACTGGGTACGATTCATAAATATTTTCTATTAATTACATAGTAATAATTAATTTGCTCAATGAATAGAACGCTCTACTTTATACTTTATCTTGCGGCGAATGACATAACTCTTCCATGCAAAAGGAGACTCTTGTGAACCAATCTGAATCCATCGCTCCGGCCACGGGCAAACTCGGCGTCCTCATTCCCGGCATGGGCGCGGTGGCCACCACAGTTATCGCCGGCGTCGAAGCCATCAAAGCCGGCATCGGCCAACCCATCGGCTCGCTGACCCAGATGGGCACCATCCGCTTGGGCAAGCGCACCGAAGGACGCTCGCCGCTGATTAAGGACTTCGTGCCGCTGGCCGGCATCGACAGCTTAGTATTCGGTGGCTGGGACGTCTTCCCGGAGGACGCCTATGACTCGGCTATCCACGCCGGCGTCTTGGACCAGAGGCTGCTCGATCAGATCAAGGACCCGCTCAAAGCCGTCAAACCGATGCCCGCGGTGTTCGACCGCAACTACGTGCGCCGCCTCGAAGGCTCTAACGTCAAAAGCGCCAAGAGCAAGTGGGATGCCGTGCTGGAAGTGCGCGAAGACATCCAGCGCTTCAAGGCCGACAACTGCATTGAGCGGCTGGTGATGATCTGGTGTGGCAGCACGGAGATTTTCATGCAGCACCACGAAGTACACAACGAGATCGAGAGCCTCGAAAAAGCCATACGGGAAAACCACCCGGCCATACCCCCGAGCATGATCTACGCCTACGCCGCGCTCCAAGAAGGCATTCCCTTTCTAAACGGTGCGCCGAACTTGACCGTAGATGTTCCGGCCATGGTCGAACTAGCGCGGCAAAAGGGCGTACCCATCGGCGGCAAGGACTTCAAGACTGGCCAGACCCTGATGAAGACCCTGCTAGCCCCGGGTCTCAAGGCGCGGATGCTCGGCGTACAGGGCTGGTTTTCGACCAACATCTTGGGCAACCGCGACGGCGAGGTGCTCGACGACCCCGACTCGTTCAAGACCAAGGAAGTCAGCAAGCTCGACGTGCTGGAGTTCATCTTGCAGCCCAATCTCTACCCCCAACTCTACGGCGATATTTACCACAAGGTGCGGATCAACTACTATCCCCCGCGCGGCGACGAGAAAGAGGGTTGGGACAACATCGACATCTTCGGCTGGCTGGGCATGCCCATGCAGATCAAGGTCGATTTCCTCTGCCGCGATTCGATTCTCGCCGCGCCGCTGGTCTTGGACTTGGTGCTGTTTGCCGATTTGGCGCAGCGATCGCAGATGGCAGGGGTCCAAGAGTGGCTCTCGTTTTACTTCAAAAGCCCGATGACCGCGCCCGACCTCTATCCCGAGCACGACCTCTTTATTCAGCTAATGAAGCTCAAGAACACGCTGCGCTTCTTGCAGGGCGAAGATCTAATTACCCACTTGGGGCAAGAGTACTACGACTAGGTGCTTGGGCGATAAGATAGGTAATAGGCGAGTACTGCTTGGGGGAGTGCTGCAAGAAGAACGAACAGAACGTATGGGCACTGCTTATCAAGAACCGAGACAACGACGATCCCAACATGAATTGGGATCCATTGCAGGTCTGGAGCAACAACAAGGTCTTGTCTTTCATGCTATCCAGAGATTGGAAGCGGGATTACCTAGAAACGCTAGAGGAAATTGGAATTTACTCGAAACTTATGAATGCGGAGGTGAATCTTTTTGCTTTTCAGGAGATGAACAGATCCACAGGGAAGCCCCAGAATGATCGGGCCATCTTTGGCGCGACATACCTCGCTCATGAAGGCCCAGAATTATGAGATAAAGGCTCTTCCCAAGATAAAGCAGACGCCGGCACTTTATCAGTTCAACCTGGTTTCTGTTTTCATTTCGTCTAATATCGATCTCGGTCGAGTCATCGCTATACTTCGGCTGCTACAATAAGCGAGTTGACTATGGATGCGCTCGTATTTGAGGAAATGCTATCAGAACTATGTCAGCACCTAACATTCGAGGCGCAACAAGGCGCGACTTATGCGGGAGCAAGCGACTTTGAGGAGAGAGTACGACGTGAACTTGTTTCAATGCCCCAACTAGAGACTGAGTCAGTAGACTTCTCTCCCCATCCTCACCAATTCCCGGACATTACACTCGGTGCGTACGGCATAGAAGTGAAGTTTACGAAAGGCGATAGCTGGCGAAGCGTTGCCAACAGTGTCTTTGAAAGCACTCTTGATTCCTTGGTGACGAACATTTATGTAGTGTACGGGAAGCTCGGCGGCCAACCAGAGGTGAAGTGGGAAAAGTACGATGATTGCGTCATCCATGTCCGCACATCTCACGTACCGCGTTTCGAGATCGAAATAGGTAGCGACCGCTCTGTGTCCGCGAAAATGGGGATCTCGTATGCCGAGTTCCGTGCGCTTTCGACTGAAGACCGGATGATTCAAATTCGCAAGTATGCGCGAAGTCGGCTGCGTCCTGGCGAGCGGCTATGGTGGCTAGAAGATCGACCTGATTCAACACACTCCTTGCCCATCCAAGTCCGTCTATACATGGATCTGGCTCAAGACGAGAAGAGACAACTGAGGGCTGAGGCAGCGCTTCTATGTCCACAGATCGTGAAACCGCCACGTTCCAAGAACAAGTATAATGATGCAGCACTCTATTTGCTGACCTATCACGGTGTACTGTGCTCACAGACAAGAGACCTGTTCTCGGCAGGTAGCGTCGCTCTTAGGAGTGACTCCGAGCGAGGCGGCAATTACTTGCTGCGTGCCCTAAAAGATATTGAAGGCGAGATACGGACTGCGGCCGCTCGTCTCGAACCGGCTTTGTTCAAAGAGTACTGGGGATGTGTCGTTGCGCCAGAGCAGAGAATTTGCAAATGGCTAGCGCTAGCCGATGACTATGCTCAGGGTTGGATTCCATCGAAAGAATTATTCGAGGCCTGATCTGTTTAGGCGACATGCTTGCTAGGGCTATACTGGAAACACCTGAGCACACTACATGCGACATACCAAGCGAATACAGGAGGCACTGCATTGCCCACCTGTCGCTCGGTTTCCCTGAGGCCCGACTTAAAGACAAAGCTGTCGGGGAACGATTGTATCCGCGCAGCTTCCCTCATGGAAATACGTCTCGGCAGCGAATAATGGAACTGAATATTCCCGTGACACTCAGCGCGAATCGTGTGGCCTGGTCTGTCGGCGGCAAGCCTGCGGTTTCCCTGCTCTGGGCTAGGGTTTGCCCGGCTCCATATATGGTTCAAGTCGCGATTCTCTTGGACGGTTTCCAGATCGCCAATTGCTTTCTCAGCAGTTATCCACTCGGAGGAACTTCGTTCAGGTTCTGGCGGCGTGAAAGGGTTCACCTCGCTGGAAGTACCTACAATGATGACTCTTTCGCGCATCTGAGGTACACCATAGTCGGCCACCCGGTACAACTTGTAGCCGACCGCGTAGCCCAGACTGCCGAAGTCAGAGAGTATTTGGGCTAAGGCTTCTCGATTGTCCCCTATGAGGAGACCCTTGACGTTCTCCGCGACGAAGACCTTTGGCCTGATTCGTTTCACTCCCTCCACCATTGCCCGGTAAAGACCCGTCCGGGGACCGTTAATGCCAGCCCTGTTGCCGTTAATGGAAATATCTTGGCAGGGAAAGCCACCAATCAGCACATCTGCTTTACCCGGTAGTTCATCAATAAAATCCCATACATCGCCACACGCGATGTCGTGCCCCAAATTGTGTGTGTAGGTCTTGCAGGCGGCTTTGTTGTTGTCGTTGGACCAGATTATCGAAAATGGAAGCTGCGGGTAGCTTTGGCCCATGAACTCAAAGCCACCAGTGAAACCAAGATCCATGCCTCCGCAACCTGAGAACATGGATACTACAGTGAGAGATTTCTTCAGACCAAGCTGAGGCACGCGGTCGAGAAGATGAGAGCCGCGTCTAGAACGGTCATGAGGAACTACCCCTAGATCAGGTGCGGTTTCGTACGGTGCACCTGCATCACGACTATTGTAGTTGCAGAGAGAGAGTTGGCGCCTTTCTGCACAGTATTCCGCTGCTGACCTGATGAACCAATCCTTGAGAGTACTGCCAGATAACGCGAGAGCCGAATATAGCTCTCGCTTCTGTTCTGGATCGATCTCGATCACTATTCTTCCAGAGGGTGTTGGATTTGCCATAGGCACATATTAGTAAGGTAACATTACCTACACAAATTAAATTTACGCAGGTCGTGGTTTCTCAAATTAGGGGTGAAAGAAAATACTACGACTAGCCCCTTACCAGAGCGAATTGACGCGGACGCCGCGGGCGGCCCATTCAGCGGCGCACACTCTAGTTAGCTGGTAGGCCCCTGCCTTGGCCGCGTTGTAGTGGCCGTGCAGTTGGGGGCGGTTGACGATGTGGGACGAGACCGAGACGACGTTGATGATCGAGCCGGAGCCACGCTGGAGCATGGCGCGACCCTCGGCCTGACAACAGAGGAAAACGGCTTTGAGGTCGATGTCGAGCACCTGGTCCCAAGCGGCGAGGACGGTATGGATCATGTTTTCGACTTGGTCCTTGGCGGTGACATCTGTAGCGATGGCTAGAGCCTGGCGACCGAGATTTTCAATCCGAGCACAAGTATCAGCGGCACCAGCGGAGTCAATGTCGGCGATGGCCACATCCGCACCGGCCTCGGCGAGGGCGACGGCAAGAGCCTGCCCAATGCCAGAGCCGCCGCCGGTGACCAGTGCCTTACGGCCGAGGAGGGAGAAGCGGTCGAGGATGCCCATTGGCGCTTTAGCAATCCGGAGAAAAAAAAGGGCCAGCCAGCCGGGGCGCCGCTACAGAGCGGCCGGCCGCCGCACACTAATCCACATCGAGGATATAGCGCGCCGCTGGCGAGATGCGCTTCCAAGTTTCGTAGCGCAGGTATTCGCGCTGGTTGAGCTGCTGGCCGTGCTCGCGGGCGGTGAAGTAGCAGTGCATGGCGCGGCGCGGCCGGTCCTTGCTGTGGTTGCGGGTGCCGCCGTGCCAGGTGTGGCTGTTGAAGACGACGACCGTGCCGGCCGGGGCGATGAGCAGATCTTCGTCGGGGTGGGGGGCCTGCGCGTCTGCCAAAACATTGCGTGGGTGCAGGCCCTTGTGCGAGCCGGGCACTAGCCGAGTACAGCCGTTTTCCGCGCTGAAGTCGTCGAGCAGCCAGATCGAGTTGCAGACGTGAAACTGGCCGTCGTAGTCTGCTCCCCAGTCGGCGTGCAGCCCCTGTAACCCCTCGCCGGGCAGGGCGTCGCGGGCGTTGAGCGAGGAGAGCTTGAAGGGACGGCCGATGACGTGGTGGATAGCGGCCAGCACCTTGGGGTGAGTATAGACGCGGTCGAAGACCGGCCCCTTGTTGCAGAGGTCGGAGAGGCGGCGAGTGCCCTGCTCCTGATGGACTTCAATACCGGCGTGGACTCCTTCTTTCTCGCACAGATCCTCAAAGCGGGTGCGCAGTCCTGCAAGCCATTCGTCGCCGATGATATCCGGGAGTACCGTGTAGCCCTTCTCGTCGAGGTCGTTTCTGTTCTGCTCGGTCAGCAGGTCGTCGCGGACGCCCAAGGCGTCCAATGCGCGTACGCTATCCATTTGTACTCCTCTATTGATCCGCTTCCGTTTCGACGAGTGCCTTGAGCGGCACATCTTCGTCCTGAGGCAAGTAGTAGCTCAAGGGATCTCCGACGATGCCAATGAGCTGCTTTTGGATCGGATTGCAGCGGGCGACGAGTTCGTCGGGCATGGCGATATAGTCCATGGGTTTGATCCAGCGATAACCATAGCCAAAGAACGCGGTCTTGCGCGGGAAGCCTGCCCAGTTGTGGCCGATAGAGTGATAGGTGCGCTGCTCAAACAGGAAGGCCGAGCCAGCGCGGATATTCATCGCCTGTGCGCCGTATGGCAGACCAGTCTTGGGGTCTGTGGCCGGGCGTCCGAGCAGGCGGTTGGAGCCGGGCACGATCCAAGTGGCCCCCGAGGCTGGGGAGGTCTGGTCGCTGAGGGCATAGGCGATCTTGAGCAGAATTCGCGGGTGCGGCTCGCTCATCTCGCGGGGCGAGGTGCCGCCATCGCGATGCCAGCCAAGCTTGTTTTTTTCGTCTTCAGCCGGCTCGTCGCCCGAAGGCAGGACGATCAAGTGCGAGGTGAGCATCTGGATGTTCCAGCCGAGGAGCTGCCAAGCCAGCGGGACTGTGCTGGGCCAGTCGAGGAGTTGGAGAAAGGCGGGGTGCTCGACGATGCAGTTGCGCATGTTGAGCTTGCCGCCCTTTTCGAGCCGGCCAGCGTCGGCGTCGCGCACGTAGAGCGCATCAGTGGCCTCGTTGAGTTCAGCAAGCACATCGGGAGGCAGGGCATCTTCGACGAGGAGATAGCCCTGCTGTTCAAAAAGTGCTTGATCCTCGGGAGTGAGGACCGCTTGGACGAGGGGGTGGGTCATCTCTGGGTAGACCTCCACATCACTTCTGTTCCGTCCTTAGTTCGTCTCTACTGCTTTCCCATTCATGCCTCAAGATACTCAAAGTCCGGCCCCGCCCATTGCAAAAGAAAGTCACTGGATGGAATCCAATCTGTCAACCTGTCGCAGTCTGCTTCGCTAAACGGCTCTAGGACTACCATTTTCTTTTTGTGTTTTGATCTACGGCGAAGAAAAATCGAATACCCGTTCTCGCACTCATGCTTCCAAATGAGAAAGTTCCGTCAATGCCATTGGTACAGTCGAGGTCATAAAGTACTCATCCGTCTCTGTAAAAAGCGGATCCAACTCCTGTCGTCGATACTCTTGAGCCGCAATCGAGTCGGCATCCTCGGCGACCAAGCCCTGCACTTCTTTGTAGTGGTCAAAGCTCTGATAAACCCATACCGCGACGATCTGAAGCCCAGCGTCTGTTTGAAAACGACCGACGAGACGGGCTCCGTATCTCTTCTGGACGGGAAACAGTCTCGTTAGGAAGAAGTTGTTGAACGCTTCCGTCTTGCCGGGGACGACCTGATATCTTCGAATCCTGAACATCATTTCGACAAAATCCTCTTCTCTTCATTGCTGTTGCTGATACTAAGTGGCGATTCATGCGATTCCAGTTGGCGGGGCGAGTGGTGGCCATTGGACTGTCTTGTCTCAACTTTTCTGCTAAACTACCTTAAATCGCCGTAAAGGCCAGACCAATGTGGTGGCCATCTGCGTCACTTTCTCGCTGGCGAGCCCCTCGGCAAAGACAAGAGGTACTGAGAGGATGCGCATTCAACTCGATATTTCGATACCCATGCGCGACGGAGTGCGGCTCTACGGAGCCCTGTACCGGCCGGCCGCGGGAGAGCGCTTCCCCGTGCTACTGATCCGCTCACCCTACAGCACCCAGCATCCCCGCTACGTGGAGTGGCCCCGGCGCTTTGTGGCAGAAGGGTACGCCGTGCTCATGCAGGACAGCCGGGGCCGGTACGAGTCGGGCCGGCCTATTTCATCACGGGCTGGTACGACAATTTGCTGCACGAAGGTTTCAAGTGCTTCAAGGGCTGGCGGCAACAGGCTAGGGGGCGGGGAGCCCGCGAGCAATCGCGCCTCATGGTGGGGCCGTGGACCCATACGCTGATCGGCAGCGACGATCCCTTTGGCGATGTGGACTTTGGACCCGCGGCCCGGGTGGATATGCCGCAGGCGCATTTGCGCTGGTACGATCAGCGACTCAAGGGCCTAGACAGCGGCATTGACCGGGAGGCACCTGTGCAGTTGTTCGTCATGGGGGAAAATGTTTGGCGGGGCGAAGAGGCGTGGCCCCTAGAGAGGACCCAGTACACCCGCTTCTTTTTGCACGGCGGAGGGCGGCTGAGCCGCCAAGAGCCCAGCGCCAGCGGATCTGCTCATCAGGGGCGGCACCGTAATCGACGGCACGGACAAAGCGCCCCTGAGCGCGGATGTGGCGATCAAAGACGGCCGCATTGCACACGTGGAACCTCGCTGGCCCGGGACCGCAGACCGGGTGCTGGAGGCGGCGGGTCTGTGGGTCGCGCCGGGTTTTATCGACATCCACAGTCATTCCGATTTTACTCTGCTGGCCGACCCTCGGGCCATGAGTTCGATTGCCCAAGGGGTGACCCTCGAAAGACCGGGGGACGATCCGCCTAGGCGCTTGGGCCGACCTAGCCGTGTTTGACGGTCAGACCTTCCGCGAACGGGGCACAATCGCCGCTCCCAATCTCACTGCCGAGGGCATGGTCCACGTGCTGGTCAACGGTGTGCCCACGCTCGAAGACGGGGCGTGGACCGGGGCGCGGGGCGGGCAGGTCCTGCACCGGGGATAGCGCTTTGTTAGTCAGCGGGAGCCTCGCTTGCACCGACCCAGACCTCATTGCCATCGGGATCGCGAACTCGAAATTCTGTCATGTCGTAGAACGTTACACCGATGGGATTGGGGTCAAAACCAGCGGCAACCAAGCGGTCTCGCACCGTTGCAATATCGGACGTATGGTAGTAAACGACGGTTGCGGCGTTCGATTCCGTGCGTATTGATCGGTCTATCATCACTTGGCAGCCGCGTTCACCTTCCAGCACGGCATGGCCCCACTCGTCTCTGCGGTGGATGACTTGCAGACCTAGCCCTTGTGAGTAGAAGGTTATAGCTCGATCCAAATTGGTTATCGGAACCATCGAAGTGATGAGGTGTATGCTCACAGTTTTGTCTCCGAGCTAAATGCTGACTCATTCCATGTTCCTTATACACTGTGGAGCCATTTGTCCCGATTCAAGAGAAATACATACCGCTCGGGCAATATGCGATCCACAAATTCGCCTCTACCTCCTAAAATCGGCGACGGCGTCCACGTCTTGTTTGGTGAACTCCCTCAGGCGCAGGCGTTCAGTCCGCTTTTCCATTGAGGTTGGCTTCCTCGTGTTTATTCTCCTCGGTTAGAGGGGTAGATTTACTAAATCGCTTTAATCTCGCTCTGTCACGTGAGCCAGTTCCCGCAGCACATCGACCGCCAAGAGCACGTCTTCCCTTCTACAGTCGAACTGCCCGACCTGGAAGCGGATGACGAACTGGCCCTCGTGGATTGTCTGCGTCAGATAGATCCGGCCGTCGTCGTTGACCGCACGGAGCAGGCGCTCGGTGGCATCGTTGGCGTCCTCGCCGTCGGGGGCGTACTGGAACGTGAAGAGCGAAAGGTGGCAGGCCGTCGTCAGGCGAAAGCCGTCCAGCAATGCGATCGCCGCGGCGGCCTCCTCAGCCCAAGCAATGTGGTTCCGAATGCGCTGGCGAAGGTCTTCAAGACCGTGCGCACGGAGGAGGAACCAGAGCTTGAGCGCACGGAATCGGCGTCCCAAGGGGATCGTCCACTCGCTGTAATTGGTGACCTCGGTTTGGCCGAGGGTTTGCAGGTAATCTGGACGGACGCCAAGGGTGCGAATCTGCGGTTCTGGGTCCGCGAGAAACTGGACCGAGCAGTCGAATTGTGCACCGAGCCACTTGTGGGGATTGAAGGCGATGCTGTCGGCTCCCTCGACGCCCTCCCACAATGCCCGTAGCTCAGGACAGATCATGGCAGAACCGGCCCACGCGGCATCGACGTGGACGTAGAGATCGTGCTCCCGTGCCACTTCAATGGTCTGGTGCATGCGGTCGGACGCGCCGATCGACGTACCCCCAACGCAAAGGACGGCGCCAGCCGGGAGAAAACCCGCCGTGCGGTCAGCCTCGATCGCCCGGCGGAGCGCCTCTGGATCGAGCGCCCAAGAACCATCGGTCGGGACTTTGACGAGATGCTGTTGGCCGATACCGGCGATTCGGATCGCCTTGTCAATCGACGAGTGGGTCTCCGGTGAGGCATAGACCCGGAGCTGTTTCTCCCCCACCATTCCAGAATCGATCCCTCGCCAGCCTAGCGCACGCTCGCGCATCGTTAATACGGCGCAAACATTTGCCGACGTTGCCGAGCCTTGGATAACCCCCTGAAACCCTTCCGGCAGCCCAAGGGCTTGCCGCATCCAATCGACCATCCGGGTCTCAATCTCCGTAGCGGCAGGTGAGGTCTGCCAGAGCATGCACTGGGCCGCCATGACCGCCGTCAAATTTTCGGCGATCATCGAAACCGGCGCGGCGTTGGCGCTGAAGTACGCAAAGAAACGCCGGTGTTGCCAGTGCGTCATGCCGTAGGGTACGATGCGCTCAAAGTCGGCGAAGATCGTCTCCATATCTACCGGCTCTTCCGGCGGTGCTAACGGCAGCATCGCAGCGATCGCACCTAGCTCGGTCTGCGCCCGAACGGGCCGCTCATCAAGAGTGGTTAGGTACTCGGCTCCCCACCGAGCAGCTCGCTCAGCCCAGCGAAAGTAGTCTTCTCGTTTCATAAGACGGTCTGAATGAGATTGATAGTATCGTCTCTAAAGACCTTCAATCCTCCCAAATTCTTTTAACGCTTTTAGTATCTCAACGGTCAAACAACTCTTCCAATGCTGTTCGGCTTGCTCCCAAGCTTCTGAATACTGGCCATACCAAGTCCAAGTAGGAGACCAAGAGCCATCTGAATTTTGATGCTCAATATCAAAATCCAAATTCATATCTACTTCGCTCTTCAATGTCTCTGCTAGCAACGAGGCGGGCGTAGGAGCTAACCAGAGCGGTCTGGCAGAGGGTTGCATCAATTCTTCCGGCGTATGAACGACGATGTGGTGCGCTCTCTGAATCAGTATTTCCGCCAGCATATCTTTTGAGGATTGGGGCAGGGCAGCCGTCTCAACCAGATGAACACAGCAGATAAAATCGTACATGTTCATTGCATCTGGTAATGTGTTTATATGCTCTATGACATCTACCGTGAGCTGTTTAGTCAGGTCTGTAGGGACCAACCCGTGATATTCATGTAGATAGCCCACGACCTCCGCCCGAGGATTGGCTAGGAAATTACCAAAAGTATCCGCCGTATTCTCAAAATTCCACCATGGCGCATGGGGATATTCATCCACCGCTTGCGGGACGATAGGCCATCTGCTCTGGGTCGAATCGTATTCAGCCAGCAAATACTGGATTGCCTTGCGGACCATCTCATCATTACTCGGCGCTGTGACCTCTCTGAGAATGCGCAGCGCAATAGTCGTCGTGATAACAGATGAATTGGGCAATTGGAGATCGGGTTCAAGGCCATTGCCGAAACCGCCATCCTGATTCTGATAGCTAGCAAGTTCGTCGAGGACCGCGGCTGGAGTTCCATCATTGAAATAATAGGATAGAAGCCGTCTTTCTAATTCCCGGCCCTGCTCCATTACGAAAGTCCTTGCTTTTTTGAATGAGTCCCTAGTCAACAGCTTCATATAGCAATCCTACCTAAGTTGCGGGGCTTGAAGAATGGCACACGGCGCAACTCCCCCGGGCCCGAAGGCATCTTGCCCCCGAAATACGCCGCTTATTGGGTTTTTCGGGGGCGAGGCCAAAACCCTTTTAAGAACGCTTCTAAGCGACTCGATAGCGCTCCACTACCTCCATATCGACCTTGATCCCCAACCCCGGCCCTGTGGGCACGGCAAAGTGCCCCTTCTCCAGTGCCAACCCCTCGGCCACAACATCGGCCTCTCGCGTAAAGGGCAGCTCGTCGCAGGGCAGTGTGGCGTTGGGCAGCGTCGCCTGCAAATGCACCGAGTAGGCCGCCAGCACCCCGGTACACAATCCGCCCATCTGGACCCAGCAGGGTACATCCGCAGCTTCCGCCAGCGCCGCCGCCTGCCGCACTTGCAGCGCCGAGCCGCTCAAGTTCACGTAGTCGATGCACTCGGCCTTGAGCGCCGCCAGTACGCCGGACGGCGACCCCAAGTGCAGGGCAATGGGGATGTGGGTCTTCTCGCGCAGGATGCGGTACCATTCGAGGTTGTTTTTGAGGATGGGATCTTCAAAGACCGACACCGTGCCAAAAGGCTCCAATTCGCTCGCCAAACGCGCACCAGTGGGCAGCAGGGAAAATTCAGTATTGGGATCAATGCCAACCGTGTAGTCGGCCCCCGCCACTTCTTTCATCAGCCGCACCGTCTCGACGATATTCCACGAGCGCGCCTTGAGCTTGTGGTTGCTAAAGCCCTGCTCGGCCCCTATTGCCGCTTCGGCTGCAGTCTCTTCTGGCGTCATCGGGCAAGACCAGTACGACACCGGCACCTTGTCGCGCACCTGCGCCCCGAAGAAACGGTGCAGCGGAATGCCGTAGGCTTGGCCCGCAATGTCGAGCAGCGCACAGGTGAAGGCATCGGGACGGTCGTACGGGTCCAAAGCCAGCGGGTCTTGGCCCACCAGCACATCGGCTTGCTCCTGACCGACAGACTTTTTGTCGATGAACTCGCCCCAGCCCTCCCAGCCCTCGTCCGTTTGCACGCGACAGAGGGTGATGTCGTAGATCTTGGGATAGTAACGGGCGATGGCCGGGATCGGCGGGATTTCGACTTCGTACAGTTCTACTTGGGTGATTTTCACGGTGGGCTTCCTCTGCTATAAGTCATTAGTTGCGCGTCATTTTTTTACGGGCTACTATGATACCAAATTGCCGGGTAAGCACAAAGGGATCGGTGTCCACACAAGGCGAACGGCGAGGAGGACCTCATGGACGACAAGACGATGACCAACGAAGAAAACTACCGCTTCGACGTGGCTGGGTATATGATCGTCCCCGGCGTCCTGACGGCAGCCGAACTGAACGCCTGTAATCAAGCCTTGGACCAGCTAGCGTCTGACAACGAGCCGCTGCGCTGGACGTCGCCCATGCACAATCCCTTGCGCGCCCTGCGCGAGCATCCAGTGCTAATGCAGTATCTGGAGCAGATTTGCGGCGAAGGGGTCCGGCTCGACGAATCGCCGCGACTCGTCGAATCATGCACTAAGGAGACAGATTTGTCGGGGGGCGACGAGTGGGTGGATTGGTCGCGGGCGTACCGCCAGTACAACGGACATCGCTTCTGCCAAGGAGTGCGAGCCTTCTGGGCACTATCAGACGTGGGCGCAGGGGACGGAGGTTTGGTCGTAGTACCGGCCAGCCACAACAGCACAGTGCCAGCCCCGCAAGACCTAGTGGACGGAACCGACCCGATGGGACTCGTCGAGCAGCCGGTCTTGCAGGCGGGCGACCTCCTGCTCTGCGCCGACTCGCTGATGCGGGGGGTGCGGCCTTGGCAGGGCGCGGGCCTGCAACGCCTGCTCGAATGCGGGTACATCAGCACGGGTGTGCGGCCGGGGGCAGCGTCCGAAATCCACGGCGAGGACAGCCCGCTACCCGAGTGGGCCGACGAGCTGACCGAGATCGAGCGCACCGTCTTGCACAATCCCAACCGCCCGTACCCGCCGCCGGTCGTGCATTCGGACGGCGAAAAGGTTTGGCTGGCAGAGGAGCGAGGGGTTTTCCATCCCTCGATCTATATCCGCGCCCCAGATTCCGCGATTGACGAGAAGGAATTTTTCCACTGGGATCTGTGCGGCCACCTCGTTTTGCGGGGGGTGATGGACGAGGAATGGCTGGCCGCGGCCAACGAAGCCATCGACAAAAATCCCGACCGCATAAGCCACGGCGGATCGGCTGCCGGCGATTCAAAGCCGCTGGCTGGCACCGGGGTCGGCCGCTCGTCCATGGGCAACCCGTGGGCATTGCCCGCGCCTTATGGCGAGCCGTTCCAGCGCATGATCGCCAATCCAGCGCTCGTCCAGCACCTGAACTGGATCATGGGCAGCGGTTTCGAGTGCATGATGTGCAACGGCTTCTTCTCCGGGAAAGGGTCGTCTGGGCACTTTCTACACTCGGCCGCCACGCCAGCCAAAGTGAGCAACCACTACCGCCAGCAGAATGGCCGCGTGTACGCCGAATACCTCAACGTGGCTTGGCAATTGCGCGATGTAACGCCGGCCGACGGAGGCTTTGTCTGCGTGCCCGGCTCGCACAAAACCGCCTATCCCATGCCCGACGGCATTCGCACCTGTGAGAACGAGATGGGCCTAGTTAAACACGTGGCTATGAAGGCGGGCGACGTGCTGCTGTTCCTCGGGTCGGCGCAGGCGCACGGAGCCTATCCGTGGACGGGGGAACAGAATCGGCGGATGATCTTTTTTCAGTACCGGTCGCGCAATGTGTACGCGCCTTGACCAACAGTTCAAGATCGCGGAACCCCTTGGCAAGTCAGAACGTCTTTCAACGAACTCACTTTGCCCGACCACACCATCACTTTTCTAAGAAGCGGTCTGAACATTCGCTGGGATCGAGGCGTCTCGCCCGCGAAAACCGCTGCACTCGGCCGTTCCGCAATTTTCAGACCGCTTCTAAAGGAGCAAATCATGCTGAAATTCGTCCTCGCGCTCACCGCCTTGGCCTTTTTGCTAGCCCCAGCCCCCACTCTCGCCGGCACCGTTCCGATAGAAGGCGAAGGCGACCCCGCTTTGTACGTGGTCAAAGTCCACGCCGATTGGTGCGGAGCCTGCACGGCCCTCGTGCCAATTCTCGAAGAAGTCCAAGCCGGAGTGGCCGATCAGCCCGTCCTCTTCGTCCAATTGGACGTCACCGACTCAACGTTGACATCCCAAGCCCGCCTGCTCGCCGCGGCCCTCGACTTAGAAGAGCACTTCAAGGCCAACAACAAAACCGGCCTCGTCTTGCTCATCAACGCCCAAGACCACACCCTGCTGGAAACGGTGACCAAGCAAAACGCCGCGGCTGAGATCGTCGGCAAAATCAAAACCCACCTCGCGGCCGCCGAACAAGTAACCGATTAGCTGCAATCGGGACCAGATCGCGGCGCAACAAAACGCCGCCACCGGAATGCGACCCGGTGGCGGCTTTACTTTGCTACTGACGTTACGCAGTCTTCGTAATAGCCTGTGACGCTTCCTGCCGCTTCCCCTTTGTCATTCCCGCGCAAGAACGTCACCCCGTGCCCCGACACGGAGCGGGAATCCAACCCAACCCCTCGGCCCGTTGGCTAGGGGCCGGCTCCGGCCATCGGCTCGTTCCCATGCCGGTCATGCTTAGCGGAGCAAAGCGGAGTCGAAGCATCCCACACCCCATACCTATACCTGTGCGTAACATCAGCTATTCAGTTCGCGCTCATCTACCAAGGTGCGCAACCGCCTTAAAAACGGAGCGATGTCTCGCGGTTGATTGGCCGGATTATGGAGGACTATATCCTCGCCCGTCTCCGCGTGGAACACGGTCGCAGCCGGCGACAGGCTCACCTTTTTGACCTCGGCCCACGCCAGCGTCTGCCGGCCAAACAGACCCTCCTCGACCATAACGCCCTCCGGTCCCAGCCAGACCAAGCGCCGATGGAGGCGGTGGACGAAGAAAACCGCCGCGCAAAACGCCGCGATTCCGCCGCCGATTACCACGAGTCCATACGCGAAGCCGCCGCGCTGGAAGGCAATGGTGCTCAACACCAACTGGCCAATGCCCAACAGGGCAAAAACTAGGCGCTGGCCAGAGCCGGGGCTGGTGGATAAATCGAACTGCTCAGCCATGCCTCAGCGCGGTACTATCCACTCGTCTGCTATTTCCATGCCAAAACCCGGCGCGTCCGAAGGGACCATGCGCCCATTTTGGGGCACGGCTGTGCCCGGTATGACGGGGACTTCGTTTAGGGGAATGCCCGGGGGCGAGCCGAGCCAGTACTCGGCCATCGGCGACTCGGGAAAGGCAAAGGCGAAGTGTTGTCCGTAGGCCGTGTTGGCACCGCCGTGGGGAATGGTGACAAGACCGGCGGCTTCGGCGATGTAATAGATCTTGACCGCCTCGGAGAAACCGCCGCACCACTTGAGATCCGGTTGCAGCACATCGACGCAGCGGTGTTCAACTAGCTGGCGGAAGGCCTGACGGCCGTGGTGGTCCTCGCCGGTGGCAATGGGCACGTACGGAGCGGCTCGTTTGAGCGCGATGTGGCCTTCGAGATCCGTGGGAATCAGCGGCTCCTCAATCCAGCGCATCTGATAGGGCCTGAGCCGCTCGGCGACTTGGATGGCGTATTCGACGTTGTACGACATGACCGCGTTGAGCATCAATTCGCAGTCCGGGCCAATGGTCTCGCGCGCTTGGGTGATTTTGTCTTCGAGGCGGTTGAGTCCTTCCTGGCCCTCGCGGTAGTGAACCGGATTAGTAACCTTAAAGGCGCTAAACCCCAGTTCGAGGCCCCAGTCGAGGTCGTCGCCCGTGGCGTAGAGTTCGATATGGTCGCGGCAGGGGCCGCCGAGCAGGCGGTACACTGGCAGCCCCAGTAGCTTACCCTTGAGGTCCCAGAGTGCCAGATCGATCCCGCTTTGGGCAACGGCTGCGGTCCCAGCATGACCGAGGCGCTGAGCGGTGCGCCACATCAGGTCGTTGAGGAATTCCGTGGCCAGACAATCGCGGCCCGTCAGCAGGGGCGCGAAAACCTGCTCGACGGTGGCGGCAACCGGTGCGCCAAAGGAGCAGCCGCCCAAACCCCAAGTGCCGTCTTCGGCGGTGATCTGGACCCAGATCGGACCACCGCCCATGCCCGGCATCTGGCCGGGGAGACGCGAGAATTCTGGATACTTGTTGATCGGCAACGAACGCGGCGCACTCTGGTTCCAAGAGGGGCGGCGCGGCGCGGTTTTGGGCGGGTTGAGCGGAATCTGGAGGTCAACTACGCGGATGGATTGTATTTGCACGTCTAAAGCCTTCTCAAAATTAGATGGGGAGTAGTGCAGGGCCCGCCGCAAGGAAGCTGGCAGCGGTAGAGTTGTTGCTATTGCGGACTACCCGAGACCGGATAAAGGGTCAGTCTTGCTTTCCCTCCTGCTCCTTCATCGGCAACGATTAGGGCACCATCCGCAGCGAAGGTAATGCATTCAACCTGACGATGCCACCGGGCAGTAAACTGCTTGACTGCAACAACCTGACCACCATTACTTTAACAACAAGCACTTGCAATGTTTTTAGCCGCCGAGAATCTGCGACATGTCCTTCTCGTCCGTAGATCGCATCGCCATACTCGCCTTTTTCTCGCTCTCAATCGGAGGATGTGGCGAAGCGCGGCAAGAGCCGCCAGCGGACGATCCACTGCTCGCAGTGGGAAGGGCCTATTTGGATCAGGGGCAGTACGACCAAGCTGCAGTCGTGTACCAAGAGGCTGTGCGCCGCGATCCGCTGTCCCGCGACGCGCACTTCTACTTGGGCTTGGCGCATTTGCAGCGCAAGAGCACGGCGGCGGCCGCGCACTTTGCACGGGCCATTGAGCTGGATTCGACGTATATTCCCTCCTACCACAACTTGGCCATCGCCCACCTCGAAGCAGGTCGCTACCCGCAGGCCGTAGAGGCGGCGGAAACCGCGCTGCGCTTCGATCCTCAATCGCCTAGCTCATATCGCTTGTTGGCCTTCTTGCACAAGGAGCAGGGGCAATACGAGCGCGCCGAAGAGGCCCTGCTGAAGGCTCTGTATATCGCGCCAAAAGATGTGGACGTGCGGCAGGCCCTAGCGCTGCTCTACGGCCAGCAGGGACGCCATGCGCGGGCGGAAGAGGTTTTGCTGGAGGCGGCTGAGTTGGCACCAAAACGCAAAGAAATCTGGCGGGACTTGGGACGGCTCTACCTGAACGAGAAGCGGTACGATGAGGCCGCGCAGGTGCTCAACCGGGCCGTGGCGCTCGACGCCAACTACGGCGAGGCGTACCACGACTTGGCGAATTTGTACTCGGCCCAGGGCCGTTACGACGAAGCCGAAGCCATGCTCGTGCGCCTAGAGGGCCTGCTCGACTTGTCTGATCGGGAAGAGACCTTGGAAAAGGTGCTGGAGAGAGAGCCCGACAATGTGGAGGCGCGCTTGGCACTGGGTCGAGCGCAGACGCGCTTGGGGCGCTACGCAGACGCGCTGAGCACGTACAAGGAGGTGCTCAGCCGCGAGCCCGAGCACGTTGACGCGCTGGCCGCGGTGGTCCAGCTCCATCTGCGGCAGGGCGATGTCGAGCGCGCCGCGCACTTGGCCGGTAAAATCGCCGCGCACGAGCCGCAAGGCCGGCGTACGCCCGAAGCGCATTTTACCATGGGCTTTGCCCACGCGCAAAAGCAGCGCTGGGCCGAGGCTGAGGCCGCGTTTTCCCGCGCCTTGGACATCGACGCCTGCTACGCCAAGGCGCACAATGCCTTGGGCAACGTGCATGCTCTGCGGGGCGACTTGGAAAAAGCCATCAGTGCTTATCGGGCCGCTCTCGCCTGCGACGCTGAATTGCGCGACGCGTACTACGGATTGGGCATGGCCTTGGCCCGGCGCGAGTCCTTGACAGAGGCCATTGCCCAGTTTGAGGAGGTCGTGCGGCGCGATTCCACGCATGCGCGCTCCCACTACGCGCTGGGCCAAGCCTACGAAAAACAGGGCGAGGCCGCGGCCGCGCGCCTCGCCTACGGAGCTTTTGTCCGGCACTGGCGCGGCGACGAGCAGGCGCTGGCGGCGGCTCAGAGCCGCATTGCGTATTTGCAAATGCCTCAGTAGATGGCAACCGCTGCAAGAGAAAGGAGGTCCTCGCCGAAGTGCAGTGAAACAAAAATTTGTTTTCACTTTTTAATTTTTTTATACAAGATACGTCCCACTACAGAGGGCGTTATACCTAAAACCAAGGAGGATGATTTTGCAGAAAATCACTGTTTTGCTCGCACTGGCCCTGTGCGTGGGCGTCGTTGCTCCGGCTACGGCGCATGTGCCCGAGGGTGCTGTCCGCACGGCTTTCCAGTGGCCGGCGGGCCTTGAGCCCACGCTGGACGGCGATCTGTCCGAATGGTCGATCGTGCCCGAGGACTACTTGATTTCCTTTGCCGATCACACCGCGTTCAATGGAGAAAAGCCGGCCGATTTCGGCGACTTGAACTTCCGCACTATCGTCGGCTGGAGTGAATCGACCAATAGCCTCTATTTTATGATGGAGCGCTTTGACGACTTCTACGATCGCGACGCCATGGGCGGCGTGGCCGGCGGCGACGATAGCTGGGAAATGCACGTCGATGGCGACCACGGCGGCGAGCAGATGCGCTTCGGCAGCTCCGACATAGAGGATGAGGAAGAGCGCACCTTGGCCCAAGGCCGCTGGGCGCAGTCCTACCACACCCGCTTCCCGAACCTCGGCCCCGACGGACAAGAGAGCTGGTCGTGGTTTTGGATGACCCAAGCGCAGTGGCACGACGAGCTGCCCTACGCCGACCACGGCTTCCGCTTGGACGGCCAAATCGGCGGCGGCGAGGCCACGGCCTTTATCGAGGTGCGGCGTCAAGCTTGGGACGACTTTCTCTTCAACGACCCGGAAGGCAGCGTCATCCACGACTACAACGAGGGCGACATCACCGGCTTGGGCTGGGCGGTCTTCGACAGCGATGTAGCCGGTGCCGACGGCGGCGTTGGCCAGGATGCCGAGCACTCCGGCCAGTGGTCTCTTTCGGGCGCCAGCGACGTGTGGAAAACCACGGCTTCGGCCACGGA
Organism: Candidatus Latescibacterota bacterium; assembly: GCA_965200315.1. Taxonomy (GTDB): domain Bacteria; phylum Latescibacterota; class UBA2968; order UBA8231; family UBA8231. Next base: position 3,326,830 of record OZ241362.1, on the reverse strand, counting down.
TTTCCTATTGGCACCCGTTGATCCGCGCGTCGATTTCAGCGCGATCGAGACCTCGGTCGAAGAGAATAGCTGGGGTCGCATCAAGTCTGCCTACGTTCAGTAAGCAGGCAGCGTCTTACGGATGCAAGGACAAGGGGGGATGGGCTAGTGCCATCCCCCTTTCTTCTTGGAGGTGCCATTGTGAAAAAAAAGCAGCGCACGATGTGGCTCATCGCGGCCCTGTTGGCTTTGCTCGGCGTCCATCCCAGCGCGGCCTTGGTCGTCTATCGCATCGGCGGCGAGAGCTTGCTGCCTCCGGCCGAGGTGGAGGCCGGTGCCGAGTTCCGCCAATTGAGCTGGGCCGACTTAGACAAGAATTTAGGCGGTGAGAGCTTTGGGCTCGCGCTCACTGAGCAGATATCGCCGTTCTTCTACAACGAGAGCGATAATATGGCGACGACCTTGAGCGGGGTCAGCGGCAATTTTCAGCACGGCGCGTACAATGGCTTTGAAGATGTCGGCGACGAGTTGCGGTTGGTGATCGATGGGGACCCGACGACGTTTTTCTTGGAAACTCGTCCGAGGGAACACGCCCATACCTTCCGCGGCACGGCTTTTTTCTTTGATCTCGGCGGCGACTTTGCGACGCGGTTGGTCCGCTTCGTTCCGCAGATGGGCAGCGAGCGCTCGGTCGCCCACGTCATCGTCGCCGCGCAGACCGATGCTGGGGGCGGCGTTGATCAGATTGAATTCGTTGGAGCGAGTGCGCTCAGTCGGTCGCTGAGAGAGGCCGACCAAAAGAAGGGCATTAAGCTGCAGGTGGTTGAGGAGATTCGGGAAAACAAAAATCCGCAGCTCGATATCGAGCTCGATGGAACGCCGATCCGCTATTTGATGATTCACGTGATGCCCCAAAATGAGATATGGGATCTAGCTGAGTTGGAGGTGTACGGCGGCGGTTTCCAAGGCTCGGCTTCCTATCAGTCCAATGTTCTCGACTTAGGCGAATTCGCTAATTTGGGCTGGGTGCGCTGGAGAGGGCGGCAGGACGAAGGGGCCCAAGTGGAAATCCGCTCCCGCGCCGGCGGTGACGAGACGCCGCTCGTGTACTGGCGCAAGACCTTCCGCGGCGACGAGCAGGTGCCCTTTGGCGAGGACGGCAAGCTGCTGACCCGCAAAACCTATGGCCGTTTGGGGCCGATCGTGCGCGGGGCCATCACCGACGACACCGCCCAATGGGAGCTGTGGTCGTCGCCGTATGAATTCGCTGACAGCGTGGGCGTGGCCCTGCGGGCGACGCGCTCCCACCGCTACGTGCAGTTCGGGATAGCATTCAAATCCTTCGGCCAAGCCGGCGGCCAGCTCGACTATCTCGAATTCGCCGTTTCCCCGCGCTTGGTGACCGGCCTAGTCGGCGAAATCGATCCTTGGCAAGCGGCCGTGGCTGAGGAACGCACGTTCACCTATGCAGTGCGCCCGACGATTGAACCCGGCGACCAAGGGTTTGACGGTTTGGACCTGCGCTTGGTCGGCGGGCGGATCGTCGGCGTGGAGGCCGTGCGCCTCAGCGGTGCGCCCGTGGCGGATTTCAGCGCCGTGGCCGAAGAGGCCGGCGTAGTCTTGGGTTTCCCACGGCTGGATGTCGAGCGCAGCGGCGAGCTGCTCGAAGTGGATGTGCGTGCGGAAATTTTCCGCTTTGGCGCGATTTTTTCGGGCCGGGTGATCGACAGCACCGCGCCGGGAGAGATCGGGCAACTCGTGGCCGCTGGCGAGGCCACCGAACTGGTGGATGGCAACCAACTTTTGGTACAGGCGATGACCCTTGACGATAAGGTTTTAGGAGCCGTGTCGTTGAACACCGAGGCGTTTACGCCCAACGGCGACCAGATCAACGATCAAGTGGAGATCGCCTACGAACTGCTCAAAGTGACCGAGCCGGTGCCGGTGGAGGTGCTGGTGAGAGACTTGAGCGGCCGCTTGGTGCGGCGCGTGTACGCAGACGCCGATGGCGCGGGTCGGCATCCGCGTCAATGGGACGGGCGAGACGAGGCCGGCCAGCAGGTGGCCCCCGGTCTGTACATCTGCCAAGTCGAGGTCGAGAGTGGCGGGCAGCGCCAAGTGCATATCCGGCCCGTTGCCGTCGCCTATTGAGGAGCAGGGGCCATGTTGAATGCTGCGTTGTTGCTGAGTGTCTTGGGCGTTGTCGCCGCTTGGGGACAGGGCCATACCATCGCCGGGAACAAGGTCGTCGTTGAGCGGCAAGCGCACTGGCAGCAGTGGACTTTTCCCGGCGGTACGCTCGACATCGGCGAAACCGGGGCCGTGCGGCCCCACTTCGCGTCCAAGAACACACTGGCCACCGCAGACATCGCGGCGTTTATCAAGCGCGGCAAAGACTCGAAGGGCGCGACCCTGCGCGACGCCCTTAGTGCGGGCACTCGGGCGGCGGATCTGGTCCACCTTCTCGACGGGGACTTGAGCACCTATTGGGAACCCGATCCGGCCAGCCCGTTGCGCCAATGGTGGTTTGAGGTCGATTTGGGACGGCTGGTGGCGGCCACCCACATCCGGCTCAAATTCGTCGGCGAGGAGCTAGGCGACCCCTTCCTGCAATTCGTGGTCTTGACCTCGGACGGAGCCGAGGTCACAAAAGGTCAACGCAGGTTCAACCAAGTCTTTCGCACCTTGAAGTCGAACAAGGACCAGCGAGCATTTGAAGTGGAGCTGGAGCCCACGCGCTTTGACCGAGAGGGGCGCATGGTGAGCGACTACATCCGCTTCGTGCGCGTGACGATCACCGACAAGGATAGTACGCGAGCCGCCGAGGTGTCGGCTGAACAATACGACCAGCTAGCGGCGGCGGATCAAGGCGCAGTGGATTTTTACAAAAAGGCCGGCGCGGGCCAAGTGCAGGTGAGCGAAGCCACGTACGAAGCGGTTGACTCCGCGTTGCGCGGTGATATCCGCCGCTACCGCCGCGAGCGCCCGCGGCTGGCCGAGTTGGAGGTCCAGACGCTCGGGGAAAACATCTCGCTGGGCTTGGTGGAGCGCAAAGGCGTCGCGCTACTCACCTTCTTGGACAACGCGCCGGCGACGGCCTTCTTCGACGGCATCTTCGAGACCTCCTTGGCCTTTACCAGCACCGACGAGATACGGGAGTTATTCTTTGATTTAGGCTCTTCCTTCTGGATCGACCGGCACCAGATTTACTACGACCGCCAGCGCAGCCGCTTCCCCAATTACGACTTGCAGATTTCGGACGGCTCACTCGCTGCGGACGGCTCGTTGGTGTGGACGACGCAGGCCTCGCGGCGCAATCGCGCCACTTCTGGCCACTTTACAGGAGACGTGTACGACGTGGATACGTTCGCGCCGACGCGGACGCGCTTTGCGCGGATTTTGTTCTGGGGAGGCGGTCAGTTCAAGCCGCGTGAGGTGCAGTTCTACGGAGAGGGTTTCCAGCCGGAAGTCGAGTTGGTTTCGCCGCTCATCCGCTTGGGCAGCACGAAGAACTTGGTCTCGATTGAATGGGATGGCGACGCCGGCTTGAGGACCTTTATCGAAATCCAGACGCGCACGGGCAGCGAGTTGGTCGAAGAGTATAGCTACTTCAACAGCGGCGGTGCCGAGGTTTCGGCTGAGGCATACGCCGGCTTGGGCTTTTTCAGCAAGGGGCGGATCGATACGACGGAAGTCCCCGGGGGCGACTGGAGCGCGTGGAGCCTGCCCTACGAGGTGTCGGGCGCGGCGATCACTTCTCCGAGTCCGCGCCAATTTCTACAGCTCAAGGCTCGCTTGCTCTCGGACGACCCACACCGCGCGGCCGAGCTGCGCTCCATTCAGCTCAACTTCGTCGAGCCGCTGGCCAACCAGCTTTGGGGCGAGATCGAACCCAGCGTCGTGGGCGCGTTGGGCACAAAGCAGGAGCTTTCGCTTTTCATCAAACCGAGTTTCGCTGCTCAGAGCGTGGGGTTTGACGAGGTGCAGATAAGGGCACCGGACAACATGGCACTGGAGTTCCGCGGACTGCGGCTGGGGCGCGAAGCCCAATGGGACAGCGCGGAACTGGTGGCCTCAGCAGAAGTGGTGGCGACGGCCCCAGACTCTTTGTGGGTGCGGCTAAGCGAGGTCGTCGGCCCGTCCTCAGCCGATCTGATTGAGGTGCAATTCGCCACCGCCCTCTACTTACCCGGTGCCGTGTTCAAGGCGTCGTTGGGACATTCGGCCCTTGAGAGCTCTTGGCAGCGGGTTGATCCAGCGGATGCAACGGAGTTGGCGACCGGGCAGGGGATGCTGTTGGTAGGTCCAGAAGGCGGCCGCCACGTGCTGGGCGACCTGAGCATTGGCAGTGGGGTCGCGACGCCGAATGGAGATGGAGTCAACGACGAGTTGGCTTTTTCGTTCGCGGTCACCAAACTGACCGGCACCCAGCCGCTCCACGTTCGGATCTACGACCTAGTCGGCCGGCTGGTGCGGCACTGGCAGGAGACGCGGCCCTTGGTCAGCGGCGAATACGCCCTGCGCTGGTCGTGCGAAGATCAAGCCGGCGCACTGGTCGCCCCCGGACTGTATCTGCTAGCGGTAGAAGTGGTGCCCAACGACGACTCGCGCGTGGAGCGCACCGTGCGGCACCGCCTCGTTCACGTGGTGTATTGAGGGAGGTTGCGATGTACTGGTTGCCGATCGCGCTGCTGTTGTTAGCGGCACTGCAAGGCACGGCCGAGACGCGGAGCATTGCCATCGGTGGCGCGAGCGGATCGTCTTGGCAAGACGGCGGAGGCCAGATACAGGCGATTTTCCCGACCGGGGCCAGAGCGGTCGAGAGCGGCAACACCCCGGGTGGCGTGATCGATTTCGATCCCGAGGGTCGGGTGGGTTGGATTTTTCCGCAGAACGTCGTCGAGGGCACCAATCTAGCGCTCGGCATACTCGGGCGGGGCGGCTCGGTCACCTCGCCGACGGTGCTCGAAGCGGGCATTGAGTCGCAGCTAGAGACGATGATCGACGGCGACGGCGAAACGGCATTGGAGCGCAAAAACGTGGCCGTCATCCGCGGCATGGCCATGGACTTCGACCTAGGTGCTCGCTTTGGGGTCAATCGCGTCCAGTTCTTCCCGCGCAATGGCCACCCAGATTTTCCGGCAGCACCTTTCCAAGAGGACTTCATCCGCGGCTACGAGCTGTTTTTCAACGACGGCAGCGAGGAGACCCAAGGCGCGGGCGGCCCGGAATGGCGCTCGTTTCGGTTGAATGCTGCCAACCAAGACGCGCTGGTCGATCTGGGCATTCCCCCGCAATTTGTGCGCTTCATCCGCTTGCAGTCGCGCACCAGCAACGGTTTTGAGATCGCCGAGTTCCGAGTCTTTGGCACGGGCTTCGTGCCCACGGCCGAATACATATCCAACATATTCGACCTCGGCCCAGATTTGGGCTTGTGGGGGACCATTCGCTGGGCGGAGGAAAGCGTCGGCCCGGCTGGTTTCGCCAACGCGCGTGTGCGCACCCGCACCGGCTTGGACGACACCCCCTTAGTCTATACCCGGCGCTTCTTCTTTGAGGGGGTTCAAGTCGAGGTGCCTTGGCAAAAGAATGCCACGGTTGATGCTGAGGACGGCGAGGTCAATCTCGACCAAGCCGATCTGGAGAGGGCGCGTGCGCTCTTTGGCGCACTGCCGCTAGCGGAGCGCAACGCCATCTCGCTGTCGCTGGACGACTACAAGGGCTTGGGTGCCGAGCGCGGCAATGTGGTCGCCGACCTAGACGCTTGGAGCCCGTGGTCCTCGCCCTACGAATTGGGGACCCTGTTGACCGAAGCAGAGATCGAGGACAGCCAATTGGGCGTGCCGATTGTCTCGCCCGGGCCGCGGCGGTACATACAGTTCCGCATCGACTTTCTCAGCGAGGACTTGGAGGCGGCCACAGGCATCGGCCCGCTGGCCTTCACGGTGGCCACGCCGCCGCCAGCCGCGCAGATTCTCGGCGAGATCTTTCCGCGTCAGGTCGATTTGGGCAAGCCGGTGGATTTCGTCTATGCGGTGATGCCGACTTCCATTCGGCCCGGCGTAGATACGGGCTTTGACGGTTTTGAGATCGCTACGCCAGTGCGAGTAGAGGTCATTGAGTCCATTGAGGTCGTCGATGCCGATGGGCAGGTTGAGGCCGCAGACTTTTCAATGGCCGATCTTGCCGCACTGCCGGCTACCGACGAGACCGGGCGCTTTGCCATCGAGTCGGTTGATGCGCGCCGCTTTCGCGTGCGCTTCCCCCTCATTGCCGAAAGCGAGCTGGCGACCGGGCGGACAGCCCAGCTCAAAATTCGCTTTCGCAGCCGCGTGTTGCGCTACGGCACCAAGTTCGCCGGTTTTGCATTCAACAGCGACGAGGGGGACGTGGGGCAGGAGGTCGTCGCTGGCAACGTGGCCGCGTTGGCGCCCGGCGACGACGATCTTGTGGCTGTTGGCACGGAGACGAACCGGGGCCTTTCGGTGGATGTGCCGCTAGCCAGTGGCAGCGCCCTGCTGATCAACGTGCGTACCGACCCCCGGCCCTTCAGCCCCAACGGCGATGGAATCAACGACGCAACACAGGTGTCCTACGATCTGAGCCGTTTGGTCAGCCCGGCAGCGGTTGATGTGGAAATCGTCGATTTGGCTGGCCGCCGGGTGCGGCGGCTGTTTTCCGGCCTCCAGGGCGGCGGCTCATACGCCATGCCTTGGGACGGCGCGGATGCGAACCGGGCCGTGCTGCCGCCGGGCATTTACCTAGTGAGCGTAACGCTGGCCAGCGATGCGGGCGGCGAAAGCGCGGTTAGAGCTGTCGAAATAGTGTACTGATTAGGGAGGGTCTAATGAGGGACCTACGGTGGATACTCGCCGCCTTGCTCGTCGCGGCGATAAGTGCCCATGCCCAAGGCCGGCGCTGGGGCGCGGACATTACCTATGAACCGCGCGGGCCGGGCGTACTCTTCGACGCCTTGGATCCAACGATCAAACGCTGGTATGTACCGCAGGAGCTGTTTGCCGACTACGGTTGGCAGCAGTGGCAGTACACCAACTACGCACGCGACGCGTACGAGCGCTACGTCAGCACCACGATTGAAGGCTCTCCGTTTTACGACCTGTACGGCAACTACTTGACGCGCGGCTGGCTCATCTACGACTGGAGCCAGAACCAGCCCGTGCAGTTTGGTTCGTCCATCTTCAAGGATCCGCGCTTTAACAACTGGTTTAATGCGGTCACTATTAGCTCAGACTCGCAGGGGCAGTTCTACTATGCGATCACAGTGGGCGATCGAATCCGCACGACCCTGACCCCGCTCACCTTCTCCAAGCCGGCCTTCAGCGGCGTACAGATGGACTTTGCCGCGGACAAGTACGAGGGCACCCTGCTCTTTTCGCGGGTGAGCCGCCCAGTCATCGGCAGTACACCCAACGACCCCAGTGTCGTGTCCAATGCCACCAACCTGATGGCTGGCCGCGCCGTGGTGCAAATTGGCGATTTCGTAGCCGTGGGGGCCAATTTAGTCAATGCGCGCAACTCCACCACCGTGGCCGATGCGTTTGAGCGCAACCCCTTCGTCGGCACCCTTGCTGCCAATCGGGGCAGTCTGCCGGTCTCGGGCATTGCCCTAGTCCTCAGCGACGACTCGCCCGAGGACGGTCGGGGCGGGGCCACCCTGTTTTCGCACGATCTCGTCTTGACGAGCGAGGACCCAGAGACGGGGGAGCGCGAGCAATTTAGGCTCCGCGACGTGGTCGCCGATCCGGCGCGGTGGCCCGTAGTGTCGGGCGGGGCCCCCAAGGAAGGGGCCTTGGCTGCCGATGGCGAAGAGAAGATCGTCATCAACTACGACTTCGCGGATATCGCCTATACCGGCCCGCGTCCCTCGGATCTGGTCGCCGTGCAATTCGACTTAGTCTTGGCCAATGACTACAAGGTACAGGTTTGGTCCGACCGGCAGACGGGTAGCCGCGCTCTGCCGGTCTTGCCGCTGACGGGCCAAGAAGTTGAGGATCAATCCCCGGCGTTGTTCGACATCCTCAGTGCCGAGGGCAATGTGCAGGACAATTCCAACCAGCAGCGAGTCGTCTTCGACTATGGATTGCCGTCGTCCCGTTTGCTCTACGGCTTCACAGTGGAAGCCACGGATATCAAGGGCGTGGATCTATACGCCGAATTCGACGTCAGCCGGGCGTACAGCCAGTATCCCAACCCGGCGCGTCAAGCAGCCGATCGCTCGCTGTCCACACATGCCCGCGACGCCGAGGCCTGGATGATCAACGCCTCCAAGGTGGCTGCGCCGTTTTACTTTTTCGGCGAGGCGTACAGCATAGCCCCGGATTACTCGACGAGTTCATTTATCGTGGATGACGGCGGGGACATTACCTACGACAATCCGCGCATGTCTCTGTACGAATTGGTTGACGACAACGACGACCAAGACCGCTCGGCCGATTGGTTCCGCTTCTCGCAGGGCGGCGGCGATGTGGCCGTCTTCCCGGGGTGGGACGAGAACAACGACTTTGTCTCCGACTTCAACCAAAACGACAATCGCATCCTCAACAACCGCATCCCGGATTACGAAGAGCCTTTCTTCCGCTATGCGGCCGATCGCCCGGAGTTTTTGTTCGGCATTGACCTGAACAACAACGGGTGGATCGACCGCTTTGAAAACGACGACTTGCCCGACTATCCCTACAAAACCGATCGCCGGGGCTACAACCTGTACGCCGGCATGTTTCTCGACCCGCACACGCGGCTGACGTTGGGCAGGCTGAATGAAAAGAGCATGGCCTCCGACGGGCGCAACCGCGCCGCGTATGGCCTTTTGACCTACGACCGCGACTTCACGTGGGGCCGGTTGCGGGCCTTTGAGATGCTGCGGCGCGTGGAAGACGATATTGCCGACGACCGGCGCGAGATGACGCCACACCTTGAAGTCAACTCGCTCGCGCTGGTGCGCGACATGCTGCCGGCGCGGGATACGTGGATCAACACGACCTATTTGCAGCTCGACTACCAGCCGCTCGACAACCTAAACGCGATCAACAAGTTCAAGTACGAGCGCTTTTGGCAGCAGGGCAACGCGTTCAAAAGCCGCGTCAAAGGCCCGGCGCTCAATCAAGGCAGCCACTTGATTGGGCTGATCAACAAAGCGGATTACACCTTCGGCTTGGCTGGCTTTAAGTTGCAGCCCAAGGTCAAGAGCGAATATCTCAACCAGACTGCGCTCGAAGCACGCGCTGAGGACCGCAAGGAATGGGTCGGCACGGGCATCGTGCTGCTGAGCCACCCACTGTTGAGCCAGTCGCTAGTGGAAGGGGGCGTTGAATTTTCCTTGTTCCGAGACTTGGTCCTCGACGAGGACGAGCAACTCGCCAACGGCCCGGCCGGGCCTACGGGCGACTTCCGCAATTTGGTGCTAGCCCTGCAATGGTCCAGTGCCGGTTCCTACTTGGGCTACCGGCTGACGACGCAGTTTGGTTTTAGCTATACGCGCCTGTGGGAGGAGCGGGTGATTATCGGTAGCGAAGGCTTGGAGCGGACGAATGAAATCAGCGCCTTTAGCACTAGCTTCATAACCGTGTACGCGGGGCTGGAGTAGCGGCATGAACGCCAGCTTGCGCCACGTCGGTGCGCTCTGCTGGGTCGCGCTGCTTGGGGCTGCGCCGCTCAACGCCCAGCGCGAGGATTACGGCAGCCGCTTGGGCCGCATCGAAACGGGCCAGCCGATCTACTATTCGGCCGGCACGGGGCTGCGCATGGAGGCTGTCTATCCCTCTGTGCAGAAGTGGTATCTGCCACAGGAAATCGCCGGTGAGTACCGTCGGCAGTGGGCCTACACCAACTACGCGCGGGACCCATACCGTCGCTACCTCGATCCGGGGTTGGAGGGCGGGTACTTCTACGACCTCTACGGGCGCTTCTTGAACAAGGGCTGGTTGATCTACGACTGGCGTCAGGTCCAGCCGACCGGCTCGGGCGGCTCGGGCATTTTGCAGGCCAGCCAATACGGCTCGTGGTTCAACAACTTGGTCATTGCCGGCGACACCAAGGGCCAGCACTACTTCTCGGTGCTCATCGGCGACGAAATTTTCGCCATGCTGACGCCCATGACCTTTCGCAAGACCGCGTACAACGGGGTTATGTTCAACTACGCGGCCGACCGCCTGACGGCCACGGTGCTCATGTCGCGGATCAACCTGCCGCTCTTCCGCACGGACCCCTTTCCAGTGACAGAAGACAATTTCACCAACCTCATCGGCGGGCGCGTGGTCTGGGACTTGGGCAATACGACGCGGCTCGGCGGCACCTTTCTCAACGCGCACAATGGCCGGACGGCTTCCGACCGCTTTGAGGGCCACCCGCTCAAGGGCAAGCTGACGAGCGGCCAGCTAGACGGACGCATCGACCGCATCGTGGTGCGGCTGACCGACGATTCGCCTGAAGACGAGGGCGGCGGTGCCGTGCTTTTCAGCAGCGACATTGAGATTGAGACGCGGCTCGGCGAGCGCGACACGCTGCTGATTGGCAGCGAGATTGGCTTTGCGCCGCGCATTGTCGGTGGAATCGAGCGGGGCGGCTTTCTGACGGCCGAGGGCCGGGGTGAGGCGAGCCAAATTTTGCTCGAATACGTATTCTCCGACGACGATCCAGCAGTCAGGGACCTAGAGGCCGTAGTGCCGAGCGCGGACTTGGTCAACCAAATCAGCCGGGTGCGCTTCCGCTTGGTGTTGGGCAACGATTACAAAGTAGAGGTCACCTCCAATCGCCAGACCGACAATAGTCCCAGCGGCGAGCAGCCGCAGTTTCGCACGGTCGCCCGGGCCGAGGGCAACGTCTGGGACAACTCCAACCAGCGCACGGTCGTCTTCGACTACGGGCTGCCGACGGCGACGCAGGTGGCCGGGCTGACGCTCCAAGCTGACGACTGGGCTGGCTTCCGCGTGTACGGCGAATTCAACGTCAACCACCAGTTCACCCAGTACCCGACGCGGACGCGGGATACTCACAAGGCGTCCTCGGGCATTGGCGGGGATCGCGCGGCCTTAGGCTGGATGCTCAATGTCTCGCGTCGTTTCGCGCCGTTTTTCTTTTTTGGCGAGGCTTTCGGCCTAGACGCCGAGTACGACACGAGCCCGCGCTTTGTCGATAGCAGCGGCCGGGTGGATTGGTCTAACGACGACGACGCGCGGGCGCGGCACGTGTACGATTTTGTTGATGACAACGACGACAACGACCGCATCAACGACCAAAAGCGCCGCTTTGACGATGGCCGCACCGCCGACCAGCGCGGCGTCCGTGCGCGCACCTTTGAGGGCTTTGCCGACGACGCGGTCTTTCCCGGCCTCGACGAGAACAACGACTTCATTTCCGACTTCAATCAGAACGACCTGCGCGAGCGTCCCAATTTCTTGCCCGACTACGAAGAGCCTTTTCTCCGCTACAATGTCGATCGGCCCGAGTATCTCTTTGCCCTCGACTTGAACAACAATGGCTGGGGCGACCGCTTTGAAAACGACGAAGAGCCCGACTACCCCTACAAGCGCGACCGGCGCGGGTACAACGCCTATCTAAGCGCGGAACTGGCCCCCGAACTCAAGCTGACGACTGGACAGGTGTGGGAGCGCAAGCCAACTACGGGTGCGCGCAACCGCACGTACTATGCCTTGCTGGCGTACGAACAGAGCTTGGCCGGATTGGGTACGCTGACGGCGTATAATTCGTTCAAGTGGGTCGCCGACGCGATCGCCGAAGACCTGGTGCAGTGGATTCAATTGCGCCCTGTGCTCGGTCGCCCGAGCAATTCCCCCGGCGGCATGACCGCCATCCGCGATCCGCTGAGCATGAGCGATGCTTTGGTCAACAAGCTGTGGATAGGTGCTGAGCGCCGCGGCCGCGATGGCCTCCAGAGCGAGAACAAGCTGCTGTATGAACTCATACAGCAGCGGCGAGAGGATGCCGTTGACCGCGATGGCCGCTCTTTGCAACGCCATGCGCGGCGCTTGGGACTGATCAACAAGGTCGAGTACCCGCTGCATCTGGGCCGCATAACCGCGCTGCCGCGCCTCAAGCACGAGCTGTTCATGGACGATACCCCGTTCAACATCGAGCGGCAGCTAGGCACCCCGACGGCCGAGCGGCGCGACTGGAGCACGCTGGTCTCGGTATTGGTAAAGGTACCCTTTATGAAACGCTCGGTCGTACAGTTCGGCACGGAGTACCTGCGCTTCCGCGACATGGTCGTGGACGAGGACACCGGCAACGCAGGTGATCCCACCGGAGACTACGACGAGACGTCCTTCGCCGTGCAATTGTCCAATACGACATCGTACTTGGGCTATAAGCTCATGTCCCAAGTGGGGCTGCGCATCGACAAGCGACAGATAGAGCGTGCGGCGCAGAAGGCCCGCACCGAAACCAGCGGTTTGACTTTTGTCACAGTACAAGCAGGACTTAGTGATTAGAGCAAAGCACGCGGTATATTGGCTGTGGCTCCTCGTTTGCTGGAGCTGCGGCACCCCTCCCACCGAGGACTTGGTAGTGGCCCGAGTCGGCGAGGTGGAAATCGACGTCCCCCAATTGCTGGAATTTGAAGAAAGGCTACACCCCGATCTGCGGAGCAAAAAGACGGGTGCTGACGCCTATTTCGACTACTTGCAGACCATGATCGACAAAGAGCTCATGGTCCTAGAGGCCAAGAAACGGGGCCTCGACCAGCGCGCCGATTTCCGCCGTAAGATGGACAAGCTGTATAGCGACCGCGTTTTGCGCCGCTTTTTGCAGCTAGCGGTGTACGACAAGATCGTCCACACGCAAGAGGAAATGCTGGCCCACCAACAAAAGACGGGCCGTGACCGCGCCGTACAGGTGCGGCGCATCGTCGTTGCCACAATGCCAGAGGCGAGAGCAATCAAGGCGGCCTTGGAGGGCGGCGCCGATTTCGCCGTCTATGCCAACCGCACCCTGCTCGCCGCGACCCAGCTAGAGGAGGGCCGCTACCTGCTCAAGGACGAGCTGTACCCACGCCTCTTGCAGGAGAAGGTCTTTCCGCTGGCACCGGGCCAATTTTCGGAGCCAGTGCTCTTCAACGACCAGTTCGGCGTGTACGAGGTAACAGCCGAAGTGCCGGTCAAGCTCTCGGTCGTGCAGTCGGTCATCGAGGCCGAGCTGCTCAAGGAGAAGCTGCCGCCGGCCGTGCAGGCGCTGTCGGCCCGCTTGCGGCAGGAACTCGACTTTGTGGTTCGCGCCCAAGCCTTGGAGCGCGTGCGCGGTCGCATCGGGCAGGGCGCCAAGGCGTTTTCTACCGAGGAGCACGAGCAGCCGATCTACGAGCACGAGAGCGGCACATTTACCATCGGCGATCTGCTCGATTTCGCCCGCGAGCTAGGCGTCGGCTTTCCAGCGGACGCGCCTGAGCGGTTCGACTGGTTCGTCCAAGACATCGTCGAGCCGCGTGCGCTGCTCTTGGCCGGTGCTTATACAGCAGGCGTTGACCGCGAAGAAGAAGTGGTCGCTTGGTTCCAAAAGCGGTGGCTGTCAAACCTGCTGGTGGCCATGCGCCGGGACGTGGTCGATGGCGTCTTTGCCAGCCGCGAAGAAGCCCGTGCGTTCTACGACCACCACCCCAACCTTTTCCGCCCCCTCGAATCGATTGGCGTGCAGGAAGTTTTGCTCCGCACCGAGGAGGAGGCGCTCGCGCTGCGCGAGGAAGTGGAGCGCGGCGGCGACTTGGGTGCGCTGGCCGCCGAGCACACCCTGCGCCAGCGCGGCAGAGCCAACCAAGGAGAGTTCCACCTGCATCCTTGGGAGAAGCAACAGTTCGTCCCGCTCTTTGAGGCGGCCCAAGGGCAAAAAATCGGCGCACTCATTGGTCCGGTCGCTTTGGAGGTCGCCGCCGCTGAGGTGCTAAGCTCCGAGCCGATCAGCGGCCCGTACTACGCCATTTTCCGCTTGCTTGCTTCGACGGTCGACGCCGCACCGAGGCCCTTCGCGCAGGCCGAGCGCCGCGCTCGGGCGTTGGTGCGCCGCCAGAAGCAGGAGCGGCTCTTTGGGCAGTTCATCATCCAATTGCGCCACGAGTACGCGGCGCAAATTGAGGTCCTCCGTACGCCGGTAGAGGCCCTCGTCCGCAACCTATAAGAAGCGCGGTCAGGGCACTGATCAGTCCCAACCTTTCCCTTAGTGTACATACCGAGTACGCAGATGGATTTGTTGCTGGGGCCGCAGGGCGGTATCCTTGGGCTTTCTTGGCACCGTCGTAGGGATCGCCTTTGCGCTGGACTACGCCGCGCGCATTGAAAATCCTTAAGCTCCCACGCTGTTGGCGGCGATCACCGGGCGGCTAGGGGTCGCCTTTTACACCACCTTGCTGGCCTTGGTGCAATCGGCTCTGTTGGTTTTTTTCTGCATATCCAAGAAGAGCGAGAATCAGACTCGCCCGACTATGGTAGGACACCGCTGCGCCGGGCGGCGTTTAAGGATGCTTGTGCCACGGCGGCGTTGTTGCTTAAGCAGGGAGCCGATGTCAATGCCAAAGACAACGCTGGCATAACGCCGCTGCACGATGCGGCGGATAGTGGTGTTTCTGAGATGGTCGAGGTATTTTCAGAGGAGACCAGCAGGTGAGGTTTTCGTTTTTACATGAATTTTACGGCGTCTTTGTTCCTTTGCTTCCGTCCTGTCTTTGCGGGAATCGATGGCGATGTAGCATCTGAAAGCATCGTGCGGGTGCGTGCTACAAAAATGACAAGGTTAGCGCGGCAGGCAGCGGCTTTGTTGTCCATGAAGAGGGGCATGTGCTGACGAATGCTCCTCTTTTAGAGGATGCACGGTAATTCTTACGCACAGCACACAGAAAGAGGTAGGCCATGAACCTATTGGACGAACAATTGGATGGCCGCGTCGCCGCCCGGCAAATTCAAGGTGCGCGGCCTTATCAGGAAGACGATTACGGCCTGATTGATCTGCACGATGAAGACCGCAGCGAAGTGCTGTTGCTGGCCGATGGGATGGGTGGGCACGTCAGCGGCGACACGGCTAGCTGGACCATCGTCCAAACCTTCGCCAAGCGCTATTCCGACACCGAGGGGGCGGTACCGGATCGTCTGCGCACCTGTCTGGATGCGGCCAATCAAGCCCTAGCCGCGGCCATAGCCGAAAACCCCGGCTTATCGGGCATGGGTTCGACCGTGGTCGCGGCGGTCATTTCGCCGGACGGGCGCGAGTGGATCAGTGTGGGCGATTCGCCGTTGTGGTTATTCCGCAAGGGGAAGTTGCGCCGCCTGTCGGGTATGCAGGCTGAAGATGTGGCGGTTGAAGCCGCCCCAGAACCGCAGCAGGGATCGGCTGAGCAAGCGGATCTCCAATCGCCGCCGTCAGCCGTCCGCCCCCGAGGACGGCCCCTCGCCAGCGCAACCGGACTCAGGCCAAGCGAGTGGAGAAGAGGGCCGTAGCGCGGGAACGGCAGAGCCTGAACAATCCCCCGGCCCCAAGGCCGACCCCGCTCTGATGCCCCTTCCAGCGCAACCAGACTCAGGGCAGGCGAGCGGAGAAGGGCCGCAGGAAAAAGCCGTCAAAGAAGATGTTTCATCAAAACCATCAGCACTATCAGACACCACAGCTCAATAGCGAGGAGCAAGATGAAGGAGGTGCGCCCATGAGCAAACGCAGACTACCTATCGGCATTCAGACCTTCCGCAAAATTCGACAAGAGGACTGCTACTATGTCGATAAGACCGCTTACATCCGGCGGCTGCTCGACGAAGGTACTCATTACTTCCTGTCGCGTCCTCGGCGCTTCGGCAAGAGCCTGTTCTTGGATACGCTCAAGGAACTGTTCGAGGGCAACGAGCCGCTGTTTGCCGGGCTGGATATTCACGACTGTTGGGATTGGTCGGTGCGCCATCCGGCGCTGCGGCTCAGCTTTGGCAGCGGCAACTTCAAAGAACCCGGCCACGTAGAAGTCACGTTCATGGAGCAACTCGCCGCGGCCGAACGCCGGTCAGAGGTTGTCTCTGAGTACGCCACGGCCCCCGGGCGTTTTGCCGCTCTGCTGGAGGCGCTGCATGACCGCGCCGGGCATCCGGTCGCCGTGCTGATCGACGAATACGACAAGCCGATTTTAGATGCCCTAGAGGTGCCGGACATCGCCCGCGCCAACCGCGACTTTCTGCGCGGCCTGTATGCGGTCATCAAGGACTGCGACGCGCACATCCGCTTCACGTTTATCACCGGCGTGAGCAAATTCTCCAAGGTCAGCCTATTTTCCGGCCTCAACAACCTCAAGGACATCACCTTGGACCCGCGCTATTCGGCCCTGTGCGGCTACACCGAGGCGGACTTGGACGCGGTGTTCGCACCGGAGTTGCCCGGCTTGGATCGGGGTCAGATCCGAGATTGGTACAACGGCTACCGTTGGCGGGGCGACGAGAAGGTGTACAACCCTTTCGACATCCTGCTGCTGTTCGACAGTCGCGAGTTCAAAGCGCATTGGTTTGAGACCGGTACACCCACGTTCTTGATCGAAACGCTTTGCAAGCGCCACGTCAGTTCCTTGGAACTCAGTGCAATGATCGGCAGCGACGAGTTGCTCTCGACCTTTGACGTCGATCACATCGCCACCGAGGCCCTGCTGTTCCAGACGGGCTACCTGACCATCTCCGACGAAGAGGACTTGGGCGGCAAGCGGCTCTATCAGTTGGGCTATCCCAACCGGGAGGTGCGCCAAAGCCTCAACGAGAGCTTGCTGCGCTACTTGGTGCGGGATGCGACGCGGCAGATGGCCAACAGCATCCGGCTCTACCGGCTGTTGGAAGCCAACGACTTCGCTGGGCTGGCGACGCTGTTCCACGCTTTCTTTGCCAGCATTCCCTACGAGTGGTACACCAACAACGACATCGCCCGGTACGAGGGCTACTACGCCAGCGTATTCTATTCGTATTTCGCGGCGTTGGGGCTGGACATTCGGGTCGAGGACAGCAGCAGCCACGGTCGTTTGGACATGGCGGTTTTGTTCAACGGCAACGTCTATCTGTTCGAGTTTAAGGTGGTCGAGATGGCGTCAGCGGGTGCGGCGCTGGCGCAGCTAAAGGAACGGTGCTATGCGGATAAGTATCGCGGCTTGGGGCAGCCGATTCACCTGATTGGCGTCGAGTTCAGCAAGGATGAGCGCAATGTCGCGGCGTTTGACGTGGAACGCGCCTGAGCAGGCGAGGTGACGGGGAATCCAATGCGGTCATCCGTGCCGATACAGCCGGCGTGGTTGAGCGAAGTACCTATCCCCTGTCCAATGCGGAAGGGGAGCTAGGGGGTAGGTACTCAGCTTGTACAACAGATGAGGAGGCTAAAGTGATAAGAGTCGAAGCGAATATACCGTTTGTCGAGCCGCCCGAATGGGCCGTTCTCGAGCGCAGCCTAATCGACCTGATGGACGCGTCCGTCCATCCGCTCATGGAGCGCTATGTGCGCCCGGACGGCTCGGTGCTGTGGCCGCCCACAGAGGACTTCAGCAGCATCGACGGCCTCGACGACGCGTACGAGAGCTTCCACAACTGGCCGCTCTTTTACTTGCTGGGCGGCGGCGATCATCTGCTCGAATATTCCCATCGCACTTGGGAAGGCATCACCCGACAGTTCGCTCGCTACGACAGCGGCCACGGCCACCCCATGATCGTCAAAGAATACGAGCAAGGCTACGACTGGATGCACCAAGGCGAGGGGTACTTGTTTTTCTATTTGCTATGTCTTGCTGATCCCACCGAAAAGAACGTCGAGCGCGCCAAGCGCTATGCGGGCTTCTATCTCAACGAAGACCCCGAGGCCCCCAATTACGACGCGGAGAACAAGCTCATCCGCTGCGCCCACAATGGGAGTATGGGACCGGCGCACCGCAACTTTGAAAAGCACTACACGGTCTATCGCTACGCCCAGTGGAAACCCTGGCCCTTGCCTTTTCACGACATTCCCGGCATTGAGACGGTTGAGGATTTGCAAAAGCCGGGCATGGAAGCGAAGATGGGCCAAACCCTCGTCGAGCGCATGAGCCGCGGCGATGTGGCCTGCAACCTCGCCGCTACCAGCATGGTGACCAACGCCTACCTGTGCAGCGGCGACGACAAGTACCGAGCTTGGGTCGAGGAATACACCAACGCGTGGATCGAGCGCACCCGGCAAAACAACGGCATCCTGCCCGACAACATCGGCCTTTCGGGTCAGATCGGCGAATACATGGACGGCAAGTGGTACGGCGGGTACTACGGCTGGACGTGGCCGCACGGTTGGCACCACCTGAGCGACGCCTGCATTGCGGCCGCGGAAAACGCGGTTTTGCTCTCCGGCGACTTGCGCTACATGGACTTGCCGCGCTCGCAAATCGACGTGCTGATGCAGCAGGGGGAAATGCGGGGACAAACGCTGTACGCGCCGCACTTCTACCACGACAAAGGCTGGGACGGGTACAGCCCAATGCAGGCCCATCCCACGACCCACCTCTGGTGCATGAGCATGCAGCGAGAGGACTTGGCGCGGCTCCAACAGCAGCGCAACCACGACAGCGACAATTGGCGGCAGGTACGCTCGCACTCTTCCAAGCACGGCGGCGGCCACGAAGCCGCTTGGACCGCGTATCTCGAAGGCGAATACCCGCAGTACCCGGTGGACATCCTGCGGCACAACCACGCGCAAGTATATCAGCGCTTGGCCTTTATGCGCGACGACCAGCAAGACCCTGCCACCTACAGCGATGCGTATTTGCAGGTGCGCAACCCCATCACGGTCGAGGGCTTGGTGCAACTGACGATGGGTGCCCCGCTCTTCATGTACAACGGCGGCCTGCTCATGGCGCGCCTGCGCTACTTTGACCCGCAACGCGGCCGGCCGGGCTTGCCGCCAGACGTGGCCGCCTTGGTGGAATCGCTCGCAGACGAGCGGGCCGTCCTGCACTTGGTCAACCTGCACCCGACACAAGAGCGCGAGGGCTTGCTACAGGCCGGCGCTTTTGGCGAGCACAGCTTCACCCGCGTTGCCTATCAGCAGCGCCGGCCCATCTCGGCTGAAGAAGCCGGCGCGGGACACTCGCATGCCACCCAATATCAGCAGACTGTTCAGGGGCAGCTAGAGGACAGAACGGTCGCCGTACAGGGCCGACACTTCACAGTCTGTCTCCAAGCTGGCGCGGCCATTCGGCTCGACTTGGGGATGGAGCGTTTCGTCAATAAGCCTTCGTATGCTCTGCCGTGGAATTAGGAATTGATGCTACAGGTATGGGATGCTTCGCTTGCGCTCAGCATGACAAGAGAAAACCGCACTTGGCGCACCGTAACGTCTGTTAGGAGGCTACATGCACAATCGCATCAAAGACCAATTCGCCGCGGGCAAGCCCGCTTTTGGTACCCCAACTCCGCTTTGGCTCTCCGGCCATTGCCGAACTCTGCGGCCACTCGGGCTTTGACTTTCTCGTCATCGACTCGGAACACGCCCCGCAAACCCCCACTGGCATCCAAGCGCAATTGCAGGCCATCGGCAATACCCCGGCCACGCCCATCGTCCGCCTGCCGCGCATCGACGAGGAGCAGATTCGCCTCTACCTCGACATGGGTGCGCTGGGCATCCTCGCCCCGTTCGTCAACACTGCCGCCCAAGCCGCAGAAGGCGCTCGCGCCTGCCGCTATCCGCCGGTTGGCATTCGCGGTTTCGGGCCGCATCGGGCGGCCCAGTACGGGTTGCGCACTGACGAGTACTTCGCGGAGATAAACGACTTAGTGCTGTTCATCGCGCTGATTGAAACAGCCGAGGCGGTCGCCAATATCGACGAAATCCTCGCTGTCGAGGGCGTCGATACGTTCGTCATCGGCCCGGTCGATCTGTCCATCTCGCTGGGGGTGCCCTTTGACTACGAGGGGTCCGTCTTCCAGGATGCCCAAGCCCAGCTAGCCGATGCCGCCCGCCGCGCTGGCAAGCCCGCTGGCATCGGGGTCTATCGCCCGGCTAGCGACCCGCAGTCAATCCAACGCGCCATAGACGACGGCTTCTCGCTGATTCTCGCTG
Organism: Candidatus Latescibacterota bacterium; assembly: GCA_965200315.1. GTDB lineage: Bacteria > Latescibacterota > UBA2968 > UBA8231 > UBA8231. Next base: position 3,306,805 of record OZ241362.1, on the reverse strand, counting down.
GCGGCGACGAGCCGTTCCTCGCGGCTGGTTGCCAACAGATGGCACGCGTCCGCGCCGACTTGGGGTACTAGTATGCGCCGACTTGCGGTTCTTTTTCTGCCCCACCCGGTTGCTGCGATCGCCTCGCCTTGGACAACCGACGTGATCGAGGCCGTACGTGCCCGCCACAATCTCCGCATCTTCGACCGCACCCGGCCTGCCGCACCTCAAATGGCGGGCATTGAAGCCATCGTCGATTTAGGGGGCAACATCAGCTCGGACCTGCTGGCTGCTGCGGCCGACGCTGGCGTCCAATTCCTCCAAGTCCAGACCACCGGCCTCGACCACGTCGATGTCGAGGGGATTCTCAACGCCGGGCTACTGCTCGCCCATTGCCCCGGGCAGCTCAGCAGCGTGGCGTTGGCTCAGAGTGCGATGATGTTCATCCTCATGCACGCCCACCGCTACGGAGAGGCGCGGCGGAACTTTGACGCTGGCAAGATGTACGTGCCTACGGGCATCGAACTGGAGGGCCTGACGCTCGGCCTGATCGGTTTTGGCGCGAGTGCCCAAGACTTGGCGCGCCGGGCCAAGCCCTTTGGCCTGCGGATCTTGGCCATCGACATCCGCCCTATTGAAGAGGAAATCCTCGCCGAAATCGAGCCTGAACTCCTCGGCGGCCCCGAAGACGTCGACCGCGTGGTGGCCGAAAGCGATTACCTGTCGCTGCATCTGCACCTGACGCCGGAAACCCGGCACACCATCGACGCACGGCGCATCGGCCTGATGAAGGAAACCGCTTGCCTCATCAACGTGGCCCGAGGGGCGCTGGTCGATGAGGACGCCCTGTACCGAGCGCTTTTGGACGGTCGTTTGAGCGGGGCCGGACTCGATGTTTTCGCTCAAGAACCACCCGACGCTACGGCCCCGGTTTTCCAATTGCCCAATGTGTTTGCCATGCCCCACACCGCTGGTTCGACCGACGGCACCTCGCGCAAGCGGGCGCGTCTGGCCGCAGACAACCTCGACCGCTACGCACGGGGCGAGGCGCTCGTGGGGCAAATCACGACTAGATTTATCTGAACGTCAGGAGATACCGCGCGGTGAATGCGCTTATTACGGGTGCTAGTTCTGGCATTGGCGAGACTATCGCACGGCGGCTGGCAGAGGCTGGGCACCGAGTTGCGCTGATGGCGCGACGCACGGAGAGGGTGCAGGCTATCGCCGCTGAATTGGACGGCGCGGTAGCAGTGCCGGGCGATGTGGGGATTGTGGCGGATTGCGAAGCTGCGGTGCGGGAGTCAGTAGAAGCGTTTGGGCGCCTCGACGCGTTGGTCAATGCGGCCGGCACTTGGGTGGAGGAGCCGCTTGCCGAGGTCCGCTACGAGGAGCTGCGCGCCTTTGTCGATACGGATGTAAACGGCGCATTGCAGATCACGCGTGCTGTCCTGCCGGAGTTGATGCAAAGCGGCGGGCGGATAGTACATATCAACGGCTTGCAGGGACTGATCCGCGCGCGGCCGCCGGTACTCTATGCGACGGTTGAATCTGCGGTGCGCGGGCTGTGCGAGAGTTTGCGCTGGGAGGCAGCCGAGCAAGGAGTCCACGTCGGGTTAATCACCCTAGGCGCGGTGGCTAGCCCGAATCCGGTGCCGTTGCACGAGGCCGGCCGGCGTTGTCGCTTGAGCCGCGATGAAGTTGCCGACGCTGTGTGCTTTGTGCTGGCGCAGCCGCGCGGGGTCAATGTCGATGAACTGGTACTGACGCCGTTGGGACAGCGGTGGTGAAGAAATTCGTTCAAGGGTGAGCGGATGCCTCGACGAGCGGCTCAATGGTGCTTCAGGACTCTCGACAAGGTCGGGTACATCCTCGTAGTATCCTGCCATGTCATCATGGTTTTTGGCAATATGGAACCACCGCTCATGTGTCAGACGGATAGGTACGCCTGCAACAGATATGGCAATATCCATTGGCTGCATTCATCTCTAGAGTCGAGGCCACTAAGAGTAGGGTTGGCTGCAACAATACTGAGTCTGCTCAAAAGGCATCGCCTTAAGCCGCGACGGGCGTAGGCAATTCCGGTACGTATTCGTAGTCTGGCTCGGCCTTTTGCCGTTCGAGAATGGCAGCGATCTCTGTCCATGCTTCGTACAGCCCCTGCGGACAGTGCGGCAGGTCGCTTTTGATTACCGCGTGTAGCTTGCCGAGGCGGTAGCACGGCACGGCGGCGTACATGTGGTGTTCGATGTGGTAGTTCATGTGCCAGTAGAGGAAGCGGAAGAACGGATTCAAGATGACTGTGCGGGTGCAGAGCCGAAAGTCCGGCACGTCGTCCTGCAAGCCGATGTGCTGGGTGTTGTTGCACAAGAACAGCAACCAGCCGCCGTAGAACGGGGCTAGCGTAATGATCACTGGCACCATCCACAGGCCGAAGTACAAGGACACTACTACTATTAAGGCGTGCCCCACCAGCAAGAAGCGATCCCAGCGAATGAGACGTCGCCGCTTGTCTGGTTCCGATTCGGGGAAAAGCGCTAGCTCCCATTCGCCCTCTAATTTCCCGCGTGCCCGCCGCCAAGTCGTCTTGTAGCGGGCGTACAAGCCCCACGGATTTACAATGGCACTCTTGAGAAAATCCACGAATCGCAATTGAGCTGGCAGGACCACTTCGAGATCGTCGGGTGGGTGCAAGGTGTACTTGTGGTGCTCGGCGTGACTGGTCCAGAAGTGGATGTGGTTGTACGCGCCTAAAAAGCTGAACACGCGGAGGAAGAAGTAGTTGAGGAACTTGCTCTTGAAAACCGTGGAATGACACAATTCGTGGAAGCCGTTGAGCAAAAAGGCGTAGAACGTCCCGTGGAAAAAGAGGATCAGCAGCAGCCACGGCAGGGCCAAGTGCTCGGCCGCGTACCAAGCCCCCGCCCCCGTCGCCGCCAGCAGCCCCAGATGCCCCAGCGTTTGCAGCAGCCCCCAAAAGTCGCTGCGCTGGTTGAGCGCAGCGAGGGTCTCGCGCGGCAGGGGACAGCGATACCAATTTATTTTGCGCTGGTTTTTTGTCATTTCCATGGGATATCCTCCTTTGAAAGAAAGCGTAGCTGGCGGCTGGGGGTGTGGCGTATTTCGAGGGCAGGATGCCCTCGATCCCGGGAGGGTTGTGCCGGGGCTCGACCGAACCGGGTGTGCTCCTGCGCGCCGCGTCCGTCGTGTCGGCTTGCTATATCGGGTCCTCCGTAGCCAGTCAAGCTGGCGCTACAAGCGCCCTGCCTTTATATCCTCGACGATGCGGACCAGCACTTCGACTGCGGCGCGGATGAAGCGCTCTCCCTTTTCGGCGGACCCGAAGGTAGGGTCGCCGTAGGTGCCTTGGTCGGTTGATTCGTGGATCCACCGATAGCGGGCGACTTGGCCGGTGCGCTCGGACTGCGGGGGGTGGCCGTCCTTTTGCAAGCGGTCTGCTTTGACCCATTCGGGATGCAGGGCCATCATCACCGAGGTCTCCATCTCGCCCGCGTGCCCCCAACCGTGAGGCCCCGCCTCCCTGATCTGGCCGAGCTCGTCGTAGGCAAACCAAGAGGTCCCATAGATTCTCGCGTCGGGACACTGCTCCATCAGCCGCTGGAGGGCGACGTTCATATTGGGAACATTCCCGCCGTGGCCGTTGACGATGACGATTTTGTCGAAGTCGGCGTGGACCATGCTGCTGACGGTATCGACGATCATGTTGATGTGGGTTTCCGATTGGGCGGTTATCGTGCCCTTGAACCGCAGGTGGTGCGGAGAGTAGCCGAGCCACTGCGCCGGAAGGCAGAGGACCTGCTCGGGAATCTCCGCGTCGAGGCGATTGACGATAGCGGCGACCTCGGCCGTGTCCGTTATAAACGGCAGGTGTGGCCCGTGCTGCTCAAACGCCGCTATGGGATATACTACTACCGTGTCTCTGGAGACTTGCTCCAAGTCGGGCCAAGTGAGTTCGGCTAGTTTCACGTCTTAGTTCTCCCAACGGTCTGGATTGATGCCCGGCGCGTCGCGCTGCATGCCTTGGGGCTTGTGGACTTGTTTCCACTCCTTGCCGGTCGTGTTGCGGCTTTGGAGAAAAGGTTTGGCCGCGGCCGGGGCGTTCTCCACCCATTCCGGGTCCCACTCATCCATCGGCTGAACCGGCCCCGCCCAAGCTGGCCGATAGCCGAACTGGATCAGATCCCGAGGGACCAAGTCCTTGTTGGGATGGGTGCCGTGGAAGAGGAGGGCGGGTATCATTACTACCGAACCGGCTTTAGCGCAGAGCGTGATCTCCTGAGGGTGCGAGACATAGCGCACGTATGGGTTGGCTTGGGCATGGAACGAGAGATGAGAGCGCGGGATGAGCCGGAAGGGCGCGCGCGCGGCCGGCAGGTCGTCGAGGTAGTAGAGCACCCGCAAAAGGCGCGGCGAAGAGCCTTCAAAGCCAAAAATCGACGAGCCGAATGGCTGGCCGTCGGTGTGCATTGAAATGCCCGGCGATCCGGAGAGGGTGCGGGTAAAAAGCCCGTGCGTGAATACGATGTCTGGCCCCATGAGCGCTTTGAGGAATTCCGCGATTGGCGGATGGCCGATCAGTTCGGCTACCAACCGGCTCGTGCATTGGGGCTCGTGGTGGAAGGTTTGGGCCTCGCTGTAGTCCTTGTGCCCCATCGGCAGGTCTTTCAGTTCGGCCTTCAGTGCCGCAATGTGCGCGGCGTTGAGCACATCCGGCAGGAGCACATAGCCTTCCATTTCGAGATGGCGGATTTGCTGGCTCAGGGAGAAAGCGGCAAAATCGGTCTCATCGACCCTCATAAAGCCGATTTCTTCTTTGGGATCAATTTTTACCGTGGTGGTCTCCATGCTGTCCTCCTTTGGGCGGCGATAAGGGTACGCCCTACTTGCGCGATTCTCGCCACTTGGCGATGGAAAAATCGTCTGAATCGTACAGGGCAAAAATTTTGGCCTCCTTGTCCCGCACCGCTGAGGCCAATTCCAACACTTCCTCGGCGTATTCCAGTGGAATGCGCACACAGCCGTCGCCATCGCCAAAGATCAGGTCTCCCGGCCGAATCCGCACCGACCCTACGGTAATCGGCGCATTGACCCGCGTCGCGTTAAATACGCCGTGCCCTGGCACCGTCCCCCAAGCGAAGACGGGCAGCCCGACGTGGCGGATTCCCTCCAAGTCGCGCACCGTTCCATCGACAATGGCCCCCACCGCGCCTAGCCGCTGGTGCAGCCGCGCCATGCCGTCGCCAAAACTGGCTCCGCGCCCGGGACGCGAGTCCACGTCCTTCATCACCGCGACCACCGGTCCCTCCGTGGCGTCGATTGCCTCGTAGTACCCTTCCCAAGGGACTGCGACGGAATCAGGGTCGTTGGTCGTTACTTCCGCGGTCACTGCATAGCCGATGACCGGCCCCAATTCCGGCAGCAGGTAGCGGATCCGATGGTCGGTGTACTCTTCGTTGGGCAGGCCGCATTTTAACACAATGGCGTTGAAAATCGTCGGCGAGTCGAATTCCTTAAAGGCTGCTAGTACTTCGGGTTTGACCATAGAAAGTTTGCTCCTTTTTGCAATGGCGCGATTAGCCGCTGATGACGAACACTTAGCTGACTCAACGCGTTGATCTAAGGGAATAGAGAGCATTCGCACGGCGGCTGTCAAACCGCTTGGATCGGCAGCGGCGCGTTGGCTTATGCCCAAGACTGGATTGACGCCCGCGCAAGACCTATACTTTGCGCTGCCCTAACGATCACTCATCGAACCGGAGGATTCCATGACTGCCGCGCCCGATTATACTTCAAAGGTTCCTTACCACACCTTTCCCGACACCCTAGCCGAACAAGAGGAGGCGCTGGCCACCAATCCGCTGATGCAGCGCCTGCTCGCAGCGCGCCGCTCGTACGCCGGCGACTCGCACCGTCCCATCTACCACTACATCAACCCCGAAGCCAATCTCAACGACCCCAACGGGCTTTGCTTCTGGCAGGGCCGCTACCATCTCTTCTACCAAGCCTATCCCCCGGAAGACACGCGCCAGCATTGGGGCCACGCCATCAGCGACGACCTCGTCCACTGGCGCGACCTGCCCTACTGCATTTATCCGAACCCGGAGCGCTGCTGCTTTTCGGGTGCTGCGCTGGTCGAGGAAGACCGCGTCATCGCCATGTACCACGGCACCGAGGTCGGCAACATGGTCGCCACTTCTTCGGACCCGCTATTGCTCAACTGGGAAAAGGTCGCCAACAAAGCCGTAATTCCCATCCGCGCCGACCAGCCCTACCGAGTCTTCGACCCCTGCATCTGGAAACAGGGCGACGCCTATTACTCGCTGTCGGCGGGCACCAAGCCCGAAGGCCCGGCCGGCAAGCCCGTGCGCGCCAACTTCCTCTTCAGGTCGAGCGATCTCGAACACTGGGAGTACCTGCACCCCTTCGTCGAGGACGACCGCTACACCTTGGTCGGCGACGACGGGGCCTGTCCCTATTTCTGGCCGATTGGCGACCGCCACATCCTTCTCTTTTTCAGCCATAGAAGCGGCGGCCAGTACCTGCTCGGCGACTACGACACGGAGCGCGACAAGTTCGTGGTGACCTACGGAGCCAAATTCAACTTTGGCGCGGCCGCGCCGTCGGGCGTTCACGCTCCTTCGGCCACGCCCGACGGCCAAGGCGGCGTCTTGACCATTTTCAACATGAACCCGGGCAAACCAACCGAGGGCTGGAACCAGATTATGACCCTGCCCCGCCGGCTGACCGTCGTCGGCGACGAGCTGGCCATGGAGCCGGCCGGCGACCTAGAGTCGCTGCGGCGGGACCATCAGCACATCGGCCAAACTACCCTCCCCGCCAACGAAGAACTCGTCCTCGATTCAATTCGCGGCAACGCCATGGAAATCGTCGCCGAAATCTATCCCCAAGACGCGCCCATGGTCGAGCTCAATGTCTTGCGCGCTCCCGGCCGGGAGGAACACACGCGCATCGCCTTCTTCAAAAACCGGGGCTTCAGCAACCGCGTCTTTGGCAGCGATTGCCATCAGAGCTTGATCTCGCTCGACACCTCGTATGCTTCTATCGCGCCCGACGTCCTCTCCCGCGCCCCGGAGACCGCCCCGGTCATCCTCGCTCCGGGCGAGACGCTCAAGCTGCGGGTCTTCGTCGATAAGAGCGTCGTCGAAGTCTTTGCCAACGGCCAGCAATGCGTGGCTGCACGGGTCTATCCCGACCGCGCCGACAGCGTCGGGGTCTCGCTGCGGGCACAGGGTCAGAGTGCTGAGCTGGTCTCGCTCGACGCCTATCAGATGCAGGACATCTACGCGGAATAGCAAGGGAGTAGGCCATGACCGAAGAAGAAAAATTCGTCTTTGACTTAGAGGGCTATCTGGTCATCAAAGACGTCCTCAGCTCTCAGGAACTGGACGATCTCAACGCGCTGGTGGACCGGCACCTCGCCGGCTGGGACAACCACCCTCGCAACGACCTGAACAAGGTCAGTAGCTGGGGCCAAGCCACCAAAAACCTAATCGACCACCCCAAAATTTTGCCCTACTTGGTCGAGCTGATCGGCCCCAAGGTCCGCATCGACCACGACTACGCCATTATCATGGACCGAGGCGACAGCCGCGGCGGTCTTCACGGCGGCCCCAGCCAAGATACCGACCACTGGTTCAGCTACCGAGATGGCCAGATGCGCAATGGCCTGAGTGTGGTGACCTTTTTTCTCGCCGATGCCAACGAGGGCGACGGCGGCTTTGCCTGCGTGCCGGGCAGCCACAAGACCAACTACCCTCGCAACCTGCCCCAAGACGTCAGGCTCTTTGAGCGCAGCACTCACTACGTCGTTCAACCCACGGCCAAGGCCGGAGATGCGCTGTTCTTTACCGAAGCTCTCATCCACGGCACCATGCCGTGGTGCGCCGAGCACCAACGCCGCACATTGCTCTATAAGTACAGCCCCGGCTACTCGACGTGGGCCAAGGAGTTTTACAACCTCGAAGAGTACGGCGAGCTGACCGAACGACAGAAGCGCATTATGGCCACTCCCTCGATACACGAACATCCCGAAATCATCGATTAGTGGTTGGTGATCGGTGGCCATTGGCCACCCTTAACTCAAGGAGCACACTATGTCCGCATACTTGCTAAGCGGAAAGAAAGCCTTCGTCACCGGCGGCAAGCGCCGCATTGGCCGCGGCATTGTCTTGGCTTTAGCCGAAGCGGGCTGCGACGTGGGGATCAACGATCTGCACGACGACGAGGATGTCGGCCAAACGCTGGGCCTGATCCGCGCCATGGGCCGCGAGGCCGAATTCTTCGCTGGCGACATTTCCGCTAGCGACCACGTCGAGGCGATGTTCGCGGCCTTTCTCGAACGGTTTGGCCGCATTGACATCTTGGTCAACAACCCCTACGGCGGCACGGGCGAGCCCTTCCTCGAGCTCAGCGAGGAGAATTGGGACCAAAACCTCGACGTGGGCCTCAAGGGTTTTTTCCTGTGCTCGCAGCAAGCGGCGCGCGCCATGGTGGCGCAGGGCGGCGGCGGAGCCATCGTCAGCACCTCCTCGGTACACGGACGCCGGGCGTGGAAAAACGACACGGCCTACGGGGCCGCCAAAGCCGGCGTCTTGCGCCTGACCGAAAGCATGGCCGTCGACTTGGGCGCATACGGAATTCGCTGCAACGCCATCATGCCCGGATACATGGACACCGATCACGTCTTCAACGAACCGCCTCCGGCCTTGGGCATTATCGAGAAACGACTCCACGACATAGTTCCCTTGCGCCGTCCGGGAACCCCCGAAGACATTGGCCGGGCCGTGGTCTTCCTCTGCTCGCCGGCCGCCGGCTGCATCACCGGGGCGTCCCTGCCGGTGGATGGGGGGCTTTTGGCCGCCTCGGCTGCCGGGTAGGGCACAGCAACTACTCGTAGATGCCCAACTCGCCTTTCAGCATCAAGGGGCTGCTAATCGGTATAGCCCTTTCCCTAGCGGTGGGTCTGCTCGCGCCGTATGGGGTCGTGTTCAATTACTACTGGGTCGGCTTCAACCCCTCGTCGCCGGGTGCGCTCTTTCTCTTTTTTGTCCTGACCTTTGCCGTCAATGGATTCGTGGCCCTGCTCGGCCGCCATTTCGCCCTGTCCAAAGCCGATCTCGTCCTGATTTACTGCATGTTGCTGATGGCGGTCACTGTGCCGACTTGGGGCCTGATGTTCTTCCTCATTGGCACCATCGTCTTTCCCTTCTACTACGCCACCCCCGAAAACAACTACGCCGAGCTGTTCTACGACTTTATTCCTGAGTGGATCGCGCCGCAGGACTTTGAGGCCATCAAGAATTACTACGAAGGTCTGCCGCAAGGTGAATCCATCCCGTGGGGCGTCTGGATGGAGCCGATGGCCTACTGGCTGGCGTTGATCGTGGCCATGAGCTTCATGCTGATCTGCATGAGCGCCATTCTCCACCGCCAGTGGTCGGTACACGAGCGGCTGACCTACCCCATGGTCCAGCTACCGCAGAATATGATTGAGAAGGACGCCAACGCGTGCGTGGCTCCTTTCTTTAAGGACCAGCGGATGTGGCTGGGGTTTGCCGTGCCCTTCGTCCTGCTCAGTCTCAACGCCCTCAACCACTACTTCCCGTTCGCGCCCGAATACAACCCTAGGGGCCGGTTTTCTTTCTTAAACCATACCTTGCACCTGCCGGTTGCACTCAACTTGGCCTGGGTCGGCTTCTTCTACTTGGTCAATCTCGAGATCACGTTCAGCATTTGGTTCTTCTACGTGTTCTCCAAGGTGGAGGAAGGGGTCTTCAAGACGCTCGGCATCGCCAGCACTGAGCGCCTGAGTGCATACGAGTACTCACAGCCGGCCGACCTGACCCATCAAGCCACCGGCGCGGTCATTGTGTTGGTGCTCTTTGGACTGTGGACGGCCCGGCCCCATCTCAAAGAGGTCTGGCGCAAGCTCTGGGACCCGCACGGCGTCGATGACAGCGAGGAGTTGCTCAGCTATCGCACGGCCTTGATCGGCTTTTTGGGCAGCCTGCTCTTCGTGGCCGTGTGGCTCTGGCGTTCGGGGGTGCCGATTGGGGTGCTTCCGGTCCTGCTCGTCGTCAGCTTGCTGTTTTTTATTTTAGTCGCACGCGTGGTGGCTACCGGCGGCGTGGCCACCGCCCGCAGCCCCATTGTCCCGGCGTACTTCATCATTTCGGGTTTGGGGACCTCGGTCCTCGGTGCCAAGGGCTTGGTCGCCCTCAACTTCACCTTCATTTGGCAGGGCGAATCGCGCACCTCGCCGATGGTCGCCTGCGCCAACGGTCTCAAGCTCGCCGAGCTGGTCCCCGGCCCCAAGACGCGGCTGTTTTGGGGCCTGATGCTGGCACTGGTGTGCAGCCTTTTGGCCGCAGCCTACATGACCTTGAACTTGGCCTACACCTATGGAGCGGTTAATCTGTCGCTGATCAATTGGGCCGGTGCCCACGGCTGGCCGTACATCGGCCCGACCATTCTCAATATGCCCGAGGCCGATATGCGCGGCTGGCTCTTCAAGGGGATCGGCGCGGCCGTGGAGGGCTTTCTGATGTGGGCGCAGCACCGGTGGTTTTGGTGGCCCTTTCATCCGATCGGCTTTGCTATCGCCGTGGGCTGGCTAACGAGTCAGATCTGGTTTTCGGCGCTGATTGCTTGGTTTTTGAAGCTGGTCATCCTGCGCTTTGGCGGCGTCCGCCTGTTCCAGAACGTCAAGCCGCTTTTTTTAGGGTTGATTTTGGGCGAGGTGTCCGTCTCGGGCGTATGGGGCGCGATCTATGCGCTGACTGCGGAAAAAGGGCGCTGGCTGACGAACATGTAATCGCTGATTCGGCGGGCGCGGCTGCTGGAGGAGTTCTTGCGCCGCACTAGCCGCACTAATGGATGGCCCTACCAAGACGCGCATACAAGTCCAATTTTCGACTGGCTGATCGTCTCCATTCATGTGTTCAGGATGCCGAGCTGCTTCGCGAGGCGGTCAAGCGCCATTCTAAAACTTTTCAAAAACTGATAGAAAGGAGAAATGTTATGCCGATGTTCAAAAGTGAGGATCAGTACCCCGATTGGTGTGAGTTGGAACACATACGAAATGAAGCCGGGCGACTGTCTTGCCACGGGCATGGGGCATCATCACGATATGACGTTAGTGCATGAGCCGGTTCGGGGAGTGTACTTTGAAACGACTCTAGAGGGCCAGAAGCGACGGGGGCATTTGTGGGATCACACCCACGGGCTGGCCGAACCCCAAGCCGAGCGGGTGTAGTAGCTTGTTATTCCGCTTGAAAAAGTAGGCATGTACCCCTATGTCAAGCGGTTGCGCCTTGCCGCCCCACGCTTGTATTGGATATTATGGACCCCTTCAAAAAGCCAAAGTCCCAAGCTGTCGCAAATCATGGTCTTCTGCTCATCCGTCCATCGTCTTTTCTTGCTATTTCTGATAGTTCCCCTGCCCTCGATAGCCCAATACGAAGTGACCATAGAAGGCAAAGCCTACCAGCTCATCCTCGCCCGCGACCTCGTCGCAGCCATCGAGCGAGCCCCTGCCGACACCGCACTCGAATACAACCGCATTGTGGTGCAGGGGCCGCTTGAATTAACCGGCGACACCCTGCACACGGCACTCGCCTTTGAGGATGTGCGTTTTGCCAATCCCGTAGTTTTAGAACGCGCCGTTTTTCTGCAACCGATGCACTTTGTTCGCACCCACTTCCAACAAGGTATCTCCCTGCTCAAAACCCGCCTCGAAAGTGAATTTTCCTGCCGCGACTGCCGCATGGTGGACACGGCTAATTTCAAACGGACTGTGCTTGCCGATAAAGTAGATTTTTCAGCCACCCTGTTTTCCGGTGCGGCCTTTTTTCAGCAGACCAACTTTGGCGGAGAAACCACCTTTGAGCGCACTCAATTTGAGGACGCGACCTACTTCGACCAGACTGTGTTCGCCCGCTCTACCTCTTTTCAGGATGCTTCCTTTGCGGATCTGGCCTCTTTCAAAGAAGCGGTGTGGCAAGCGACCGTTTCCTTTGCCGGCGCTCGTTTTGGCGAGGACGCCCTGTTCGCGCAAAGCCACTTTGCGGGAGCCCCCATGTTCACTGCGGCCTACTTCCGTAGCGCAGCCCATTTCGAGCGCGCCGATTTCTCCACTGCGGCCTCCTTCCGCCGCATCGTCTTTGCCGGTCCGGCCCGTTTTGTCAATGCTCATTTTCGTGCGTCCGCGTTTTTTGGCGACAGTCGCTTCCAACAGGAAGCCACCTTTGCTGGCGCGACCTTTGCCCAGCCTTTCCGCCCCAATGCCCACTTTAGTGCCGCTCCCGACCTCGCAGATGTGACCGCTCCTCTGATAGATCTAAAACCCAAAGCCGCAGCCCGCTCAGTGCCACCGCCGGACACCACCGACCTTAGCTGCAACCCCATTCGATTGGTCGATATAACCCAAGCGGCCGGCCTCGATTTTGCGCACTACAACGGCTTTTCGGGCGAATACTATTATGTCGAAACCTTTGGGGCTGGGGCGGCCTTCCTCGACGTTGACGGCGATGGCTGGCTCGATCTCTATCTGGTCAACGGCGCACCCCTGAGCGGCGAGCGCCCCGAGCCAATTCCCACCAATCGCCTGTACCACAACACCGGGGCTGACCGCTTCACCGATGTGACGGCTGTCTCGGAGGCCGGGCACACCGGCTACGGCATGGGCTGTGCGGCCGCTGACTACGATGCGGATGGGGACGTGGATCTCTACGTGACCAACGTTGGCCCGAACCTCTTGTTGCGCAACGAGGGCAATGGGCGCTTTGCCGACGCGACCGCCGCCGTGGGTGGGGCCGATGCCCGATGGGGTACTAGTTGCGGCTTTCTAGACTACGATCTCGACGGCGATTTGGATCTCTACGCGACCAATTACGTGGAGTTTGACCCGCAGAACAATATCGTCTGCGCCGAGGGCGGCATTCGCTCCTATTGCGAACCGAAGTTCTACGAGCCGGTAGGCGATGTGCTCTACCGCAACGAAGACGGCCAATTCCGCGATGTGACGTTGGAGACCGGGATCGTCCACAAGGGGCGCGGCTTGGGCGTGGCCTTCGCGGATTACGACCTTGACGGCGACACCGACATTTATGTGGCCAACGACGGCACGATGAACTTTCTCTACCAAAACCAAGGGAACCGCTTTGCCGAGGTTGGCCTCTACGCCGGAGGACGCTACAACGAAGACGGCTTGGCCGAAGCTGGCATGGGGGTGGAGTTCGGGGATTGGGACAACGACGGGTTGCAAGATATTTTTGTGACCAACTTCGCCCAAGAAACCAACACTTTGTACGGCAACGATGGGCAAGGGCAATTCTACGACATCACCCAACGCGCCGGCTTGGCTGAGTGCAGTTACAAACCGCTGGGCTTTGGCACCAATTTTTTCGACTACGACAACGACGGCGACTTAGACCTCTTTGTCGCCAATGGCCACGTCATGGACAAAATCACCCAAGTACACCCGGACCATGCCTATCCGCAGCCCAATCAGATGCTCTGCAACCAGCAGGGGACCCGCTTTGTCGATGTCTCGGCTCGGCTAGGCTCCGCGCTCTCGGTGGCGGCGGTAAGCCGCGCTTCGGCCACGGCCGACTACGACAACGATGGCGACCTAGACCTGCTAGTGACCAATGTTGCCGCCGCTCCCAACCTCCTGCGCAACGACGGGGGCAACCAGCAGCACTGGCTGACGATTCAGTTGGGGGGCACCTCGCAGCACGCCCGCGTCGCCGTGACGGCCGATGGGCTGCGGCAGGTCAAGGAATGCCAGTCAGGCGGTAGTTACCTCTCGAGTAGCGACCCCCGTCTCCACTTTGGCCTAGGAGAGGCCACCGAGGCCACAATCGAAATCCGCTGGCCCGACGGCACCTTGCAAAAGATGGAAGCGATGGCGGCCAATCAGGTCCTGCGCGTAGTTCAACCAGACCCCTAACCCCGACTTGCCATAGCCATATCTGAATAACTTGAACGTACTCTATCGATTATATCTGCGGATAATCCAGGGACTTATGGAAAACCCCGAGAAAGGCCGTTTTGCCATGCCCTCCTCCAAGCTGAAGAAGACCGCTCCCCTGTTCGCCGTTCTATTGCTAGGGGCGGCCTGTTCCCAAGTTAGCGACGCGCCCGGCTCCGACCTAGAAAAGCACCTCCGCCTCACCCGCCAAAACCCCACTGCACCCCCGGCGTACTACAACTTGGCCGTAGCCTATACGCAAGCCGGCCGCTACGACGAAGCCGAGCAAAACTACGCCAAAGCCCTCGACCTCGATCCAAACTACGCCCTCGCCTACGATGGCTTGGGGCTTTTGGCCCAGCGGCGCGGAGCCTTGGACGAAGCCGCGGCCCATTTTCAAAGAGCTATTGAACTCGACTCCACCTTGGCTGCGGCGAGTAATAATCTGGGCAATATCCACTACGAGGATGGAGCCTTGGAAGAAGCCGTCGCCGCGTATCAAGCAGCCGTGCGCCAAGCCCCAGAGGACATCGCGTTCTACATCAATCTCGCTCGCGCCCTGCGCGATCTGCGCGCATTCGACCAAGCGGAGGCTGTCCTGTCGCGGGCTGTTGACCGCGACCCATTTGCGCGGGAAGTCCACGCGGCCTTGGGCCATCTGTACGCCGAAAATTTTCGCGTTGAAGCCGCAATAACCGCCTACGGCGAGGCCCTCCGCATCGCGCCCAGTGCCGACCTCCACGTCCGCTTGGGCGATGTCTATACCCGCGTTGAAAAATTGGCCGAAGCGGTGCGCGAATACGAAAGTGCCATAGAGTTGGACCGGGCCAACGCCGAAGCCCACTACAAGTTGGGGGCCATCTACGCCAGCGAGCAGCGCATCCCCGAAGCAGTGGCTTTAGCCGAAAAAGCCGTCTCACTAGACTCGACCCAGACGGCGGCCTTGCAGCTTTTGTCGCGGCTATACGCCAATCAAGGCTTGTACGACAAAGCCGAAAGAGCACTGCTGCAAGCCATTGAAGCTGACCCCGACTTGATGGAAGCCCGCAGCGAACTGGGGGCCCACTACATCCGCCAAACCCAGTACCAAAAGGCCGAAACCATCTTAAAAGAAGCTGTGGCAATGGATTCGCAGCACGGCGAATCTTGGCGTCAGTTGGGTCTGCTCTACAGAGATTTGAATCGCCCCGAGGAAGCGGCCCAGATGCTGCGCCAAGTGCTCGCAATCAATCCCTTGCACTCGGAAGCACTCTACCACTTAGCTAACGTTCTCCTCGCGCTCGGCCAAGCGACCGAGGCCGAGCACCTGCAAAACCGCTTTGAACGCCTCGTGCGCCTCCACAGCCACATAGACCAGTTACAGCAGACGCTCGACGCTACCCCGGCCAACGTCGCAGCCCGCTTGCGCTTGGCACGTGCGTACCTCGCGCTCCGGCAGTGGGAAAAGGCCGAAGCCCAGTATCGCTTGCTGCTCTCGTTGGCTCCCACTCATTTGGCGGCGCGCCTCCAGCTAAGCGGCCTCTACGCCCAGCGTGGCAACCTCGCTAGGGCACTGCGGGTGTGCCAAGAGGCGCTAGCGCACAGCCCCCCGGACTCGGCCCTCTATAAAATCTACTTTGCGCTCGGTCATCTCTACCACGCACAGGGCCGTATCGAGGAGGCCGAGGCCGCCTTAGAGCGCACGTTGGCCCTAGAGCCTACTCACGCCCAAGCCTACAACAATCTGGGCAATGTTTACCTGGCAAAAAACGATCTGCAACAGGCGACGACAGCCTACCAACAGGCACTTGAAGTAGCGCCCGACTTTGCCGAGGCCCATTACAACTTGGGCCACCTCTATGCCCAACAGAAGGCCCACGCCGAGGCCGAGCGCCAGTACCAAGCTGCCCTGCGTGCGGATTCTACCTACGCCAGAGCGCATTATGCACTTGGTGTTCTCTACCAAGAGGCGGCGCAACCCCGCCAAGCCGTCCGCGCTTACAAGCATTTCCTCGCGCAGTGGCGGGGCGATCCCCGCCTAACCCAGTCCGCTCAAGAGGCATTAGCCCGACTTGCAGATTCTCCATAGTGAGTAGGCAGCGGGGCGGCGTTGGTGCTCGCGGAGGCTATCAGTCGCCTCGGCCCTTAGAGCGGTCTGAAAATTCCCGTCGAGTTGGTTGGCGCGGCTGTTGCGTGGTAGTGGTCTTAGCAGTCTGTATTTTTCGAGGGTGCGACGCCCTCGATCCCAGAGGATTTAATGTAGATGGTGCGCGGCCCGTTCTCCCTGTTCGACATTAAACCTAAAAGCGGGCAGCGCTAAAACCTTTAGTTGGTCGCGTCCCTCGGTGACCCGGATGATCGCGTTCACGGGCACTTCAGCGAACACCTGCTCCCGGGCGCTTTGCGGCCAAAAAACCACTAGCTGCGCCACCCGCTCCGCTGAACCCAACCCCACGTACTGCCGCAGCGGATTGCCGCCAAAGCTGCCGCCGCTGCCGACCCACCGGTACAGCGACCGCCGCTGGCCTTCCTCCACCACATCTACCCGTAGCCGCGCCCCGATTCCCGACCGATTCGACTCTACGCCTACTAACTCAATCGCTAGCCAGCCGTGCCCAAACCCCGGGTTCTCATATAGCGCATCGGCGAACCCGTCGCCGCGATAGGCCCCGCCCATCTGCTCGAACAAGTCTAGATCGCCATCGTGGTCTAAATCGGCCAATACGACCCCATGCCCCTTTTGCAGGTGCCCCAACCCGCTGGCAAAGGTCACATCGGCAAAGCGCCGCCCCGCTTGGTTCCAATACAGCACATTGGGCATCAACTCAGCGTAGTCGGTGTCGCCGGTGCCCAAGTAGAAATCCAAAAATCCATCGCCGTCCACATCGCCAAAATTAGCCCCCATGGGTTTGGTCGGCTGCGCGAGGTGGCAGCCTTGGGAAACGTCTGCAAAGCCGCCCTGACCATCGCCGCGATACAGCCGTGCCTTTTCCACAGACGCCGAGTGGCCCATATACGCGGCCGCGATGTCGGCGACCGTGCCTGCGTAGGCAGAGACGAACAAATCGAGTTGGCCGTCGTTGTCAAAGTCCCAAAACCAGGCCGGGAAGCTAGCCCGAGGGGCTACGACGCCGGCAGTGGGGGCCACATCCCGGAAGGTGCCGTCGCCTTGGTTGCGATAGAGTCGGTTGGGCTGTCCGAGGTTAGACACGTATAAATCGGGCCAGCGGTCCCCGTCGTAGTCGCCCCAGACCACGGCTTTGGCATGGGCGTATTGGCCGACGCCGGCGGCGGGGGCTACATCGGCGAAGGTGCCGTCGCCTTGGTTTTGAAAGAGCTGGCCGGGGGCTACAAAGGTGTCGGTCGTTTCATTGCCGATGTAGAGGTCGAGGTCGCCGTCGAGGTCGTAGTCGGCCCAGGCGGCGGTTTGGGTTGGGTAGTGATCTTGCCCTAAGCCGGCGGCAAAGGTCGCGTCGAGGAAGATGCCATCGCCCGCATTCCGCAGCAGCGAATTGGGGTGCTGACCATGCTCGCCGAACCAAGCTCCGCGCAGAACGAGCAGGTCGAGTTGGCCATCGTTGTCGTAGTCAGCTTGCACCAAGTTGAGCCCACCCAATAGCCCGTTGAGGTTGGCCGCCTCGGTGCGGTCTGCAAAGGTGCCGTCCCCCCCATTGCGGAAAAAGCGCAGTTGTCCGGCCAAGTCCGATGTCGAGACGAAGAAATCGAGATACCCGTCGCCGTCGAAGTCGTCGGCCACAGCTCCGCCAGAGAGGCTGAAGGTGTCCAGTCCGAGCGCAGGGGCCACATTGACCCAGCGCGGGAACGCTGCTTGGGACGCAAAGGCTTGAGGGGGGATCCGGTGAGCGGGCGGCACCTCCTCGGGGTACTGCCCCAAGGTCATATAGGCGATGTTGAGCAGCCAGCGGGCACTTAGGCGTAGGCGCTCCTCTGCGGCGGTGTGATCGAGCACGGCTTGGAAATGGGGGATGGCTTGGCGCGACCCTTCGGGGAGGGTATGGACGCCGCCGGGGCGAATGGGCAGGATGCAGTGGTCGGCGTTGGGGTTGAGGACGCAGTTTTGGGTTTCTCCCAAGCGCAGCCACGCCAGCCCCAAGCGAAAGTGTACCTCATTGACGACCTGAGCAGGGGCCGAGTGTTGGGCCGCGAGCATCTTTTCGGCCGCGGCGAGATGGTCTATGGCGCGGCGTTCCCGCCCCAAGAAAAGTTCGGCTAGCCCCAAGCGAAAATGGAGGCGAATTCGGTCTTGGACGGGGGCCGCATCGGGCAGGGCCTGCAACTGGTCTTCTAACTGGCGTAGCGGACCTTCGCCCTGATAGGGGTTGTCGTCGAGATTTTGTGCGCGAATCTCCTCTAGGAGGGCCACCATTTTTTGATGGCTTTCCTTTTCGGAGAGCGAGGCGGCATAGCTGTCCGCAACCGCGAACAAGAACAAAAAGAGCAGCACATAAGGCACGAATGGCTGCGAGATGCTCGCGTTCCGAGGCGGCGAACACTCGGGTTTTGATAGGGACTCTAAGTCCATCACATCGCTCCCTAGTTCGTTTCCTCATAGATAGTACGACGCATTGACAACCCCGCCCAATCTGCGTAGGGTTCGGCGCATTTATGCCAAGCGAAATGCTCAAAATTTTCCGCGCATCCCACTTCGCTAGTCTGTTGGGCCTGTTACTTTTCCAACCCGCCTTTACCGACGAGATTCGTTTTGACTCGGTGCGCGCTTGGGCTGCTTGGTCCCTCCCGCACGGCCTCGTCGAAGCCACGCCCGACGGCCGCTTGCAGCCGGTGGCCATCCGCCGCAACATAGATGCGGTCGCCAACATCGCCCTTTTCGGCGGTGGCATCCACGAGGCTGGTTCCAAGGCGTCCCAAGCTGCCTTGGTCGTCGACGGCGACTTGACGACCGGCTGGGCTCCCAACCCACAAGACCCGCCCGACACTTGGTTCCTAGATCTGGATCTCGGCCGCGGTGTCTTCGCCACCCACATCGTCCTCCACTTTGCCGCTGACGCCCCGCCCTTTTCGCTTGTTGACCTGCTGCTTTCTACGGGCGAGCCGCAAATTGACGAGAGCAACACCTCGTTCAACGATGTGCTGGTGTTCCGCACCCAACATCGCTTTAAGGAAAACGACAGCCATCGCGTGGTCTTTGAGCTAGACCAGCTTCTCCCCGGGTGCAGACTGGAGCCCGTGGAGCAATACCTACAGCGCTCCGGGCACCGCCTTTCTCTCGCCCTCGCCGCGCCGCTACTTAGAGCTAGACTTACGTTTGAGATCGGATGACCCGCTCGTCGCTGCGGCGCTCGACTATATTGCCTTGGAGTTTTCGCCGCCGCTGGCCGAAGGGCTATTCGGCGAGGTCTTCCCCTCCCAAGTAGAACCAGGGGTTGAGCACGAGTTTAGCTACTTTCTCCAAGCCCGCTCTGCCCCGCACGGCTTTGACCGCATCGCCCTCGAAGCCCCCAGCGCGTTGCGCTTTATCGAAGCACTGGTTGATGGTGAGTCTGCTGCTGTTTCTGTGGACTCGACTGAGGGCCGTTTCGCGCTCGCTTTTTCCGCTCCAATCCGCCGCCGCCAACTGGTCGAATTGCGTTTTGCCACGTCCGTCTTCGTACAGGCGACTCGCTTTGTGGCCTTTCTCGAAGATGGCGAGATCCGCCAGCGCGTTGATCCTGGCAACGCCAGCAGAGCATCCAGCGAGCCGTTGTAGTCGCTTACTGAAGCAACACTACCGATCCCACGGGAACGCAAACGTCGGCCTATTGGCATATCTGCTCATGCCAATCTCCAAGGTCTCCCCGGCCCCCGGCGCTAGCTCCACTGCAAAGGCTGAGGCGTCTATCGTGGTCTCCTGACCGCCCACGCTGAGGCTCGTAAACTGGTGCTCGGCGTAGGCACCGCCCTGCACGATTACTTCGCGCCCGGCCACCGGGTCTGTGTTCACCAGCTTCAGCGTCATGGAGTCTGCGCCGAGCTGCTCCACTAGCGCCCCCACGCCCTCGGGCATCCCCGCCCGCCCAGCCTGCGGATCAAAGTAGCGCACTCGGCAGTGCAGCGGCGAGCCGTGCCGCGGCGTCAGCCCGCCCAACATGAGCTGGGTTAGCCCGCCCGGAATGGCCGGATTGAATGGGTTGGGATTGTCCGACAGCCGGGTGTCCGGCGTCGTTGGGTCGCGGCGCACCTTCTCCATCTGCTCGCGGAGGCGGGCAAAGTCGGCCTGTAGGGCCGCTTCCGGGTACGTGGGGTCGCGTCCCTCCAAGAAGCCGAACCAGCCGCTGTCTGCGTTTAGCCGACTCAGATCGGCCCGGTCCATCGACCAGTAGTACACCTCCTGAGCTCCCTGGGCGTAGCGGCTTGGCTGAAACTCGTACCAGCCCTCGTCTCCGTACATGTGCGGGTACATCATCTGCTCGTCGATCTCTTTTCCGTTGGCGTTGATTTTGTCGATCATCTGCCGCCACACATCGACGAATTTTTGCTCGCCCGACAGCAACAGCGCGTTGCCAAAGCCCGAAATCCCCAGCCCGTGCGTGTTGCGGCTGGCCAGCACCCCGGTCTGGGGCACCTCGACCGTAAAGGCCCAGCCGTAACACCCCCCGTACCACTTGCCGTCGCACTCGCCGCCAATGGTCCCATCGAGTCCGATATTAGTCGGGATGATCCCGTCGTTGGCGAGCGTGCGCTGCCGCCAGGCTTCGACGTATTCGAGCACCCAGTTTTTGTACTGGTCTTCGCCCGTCAGCGCGTACGCGTTCAGGCCCAAGGCCGTTGCCACCATGTTCTGCGGATGGTCGCCGACGACGTCGGTGTAGTCTTTGAAATGAGCCAGCATCTCCTCGAAGTTGCGCTCCCCGTGCAGGGGAATAAAGCGCTCCTGCACCTCGTCGAGCGGGTCGCCGGCCCAGTCGAGCGCCGTGGCCTTGCGCAGCAGCGGCCCGCGGCTGCCGTTGAACAGACTCCTGATAATTTTGCGTTCGGGGTCGTAGTTGGGAGCTTGGGGATCGCGGCCCATGTAAAATCCAGCGTAGCGCCGCACCCGCTGCTCAAAGGCTCGCTCGCGTGGATTCATCAACCCGTGCAGGTTGAACGTCGTCAGCCCTTCCCCGTTGTGTACCCAGTCGAACATCACCGGAAATTCGCGGTAGTACATGCCGTCCCGAGTAAAGGGCACTTCCGTGGTCTTAGCCTCGGTGTATTGCTTGAGATGCCCCTCCCAAGCCAACTGGCACATATCGTACAGATGCGCTCCACCGCCCAGCACGTAGAGCACCGGCCAGTGGACCAAGTTCTCGATGGCGTCGTCCGGACCGTCGTTGCCGCCCCAGCGCGGAAGGCACTCCAAATAGCCCCGCTCGTCGAAGTACTTGGCGAAAAATTCTGTGCATCCCCTCGTTTGCGCCCGAATCAGTTCCCACTCCAGCAGCGCCCAAGCAGGCGGCGGCATCGGCGTGGCGATGGCGATGGCGCGGGGATTTAGATAGCTCATGGACTGCTCCTTTTTTAGGGGCGCGATATAACGGCCCCCGTCCTGTATCGCTTGGATGCGATCTCGCTGAGAAGAGGTTGTTCCTCGCTTGCAGGATGATGCGAACCACGTTTATATAAGAACCCGCCTCAGCGGCGGCAAGTTTTTCGCACACACCCTAAAGTACGATCAAAACCATGACGCAACCGCCCTACCCCCAGCACCTCAATCCCAAGCTGACGCCCAAAATCGCCGAGGACATGGCTTTCTTCCGCAAGTGTCATCGTCCCCGGCAGCCACCGCGCCCCCTTTCGCCCGCCCGAAGGTCATCCGCGCTTCCCGGAGGAGAAGTGGGTTTTTGCCCGGCCGGGCCAGGCGGTGATGTTCGATGGCTGTCTCTATCACCGCGGCGCGGCCAACCGTTCGGCGGTGCGCCGCCGCGTCTGTCTGATGTGCTACCAGACCGCTTGGATGAAATCCCGCGAGCCCTTCGACGGCCCCTTTGCACAGAAAGTCCGCGCAACGGGGACCGACCAGCAGAAAATGCTGATGGGCGCTATCGAAAAATGGTAAGGAGGAACCAGCTATGTTGACCACCGCGCAAGTCGAACACTACCACACCGAAGGCTACGTCGCTGTGCCTAGCTTCCTCAGTGCCGAGGAGATTGCAGCCTTCCTGCGCGAGATGGACGCCGTCAGCGCCGGCCATACGCTCGCCAATCACGACGCCACCCGGATGGAGATGGAGCCGAGCCAGCCTCCCGACGGTACGCGGGTCCGCCGCTTGTACGAGCCTTGTAGTTACTACGAGGTCTTCCGGGAGTTTTCCACATCGGGGCGTCTCCTCGACGCGGTCGAGGCCCTGCTCGGCCCGGACTTGGTCTTCCACTACAGCAAGATCAACATGAAACCGGCCGGCGTTGGCTCGCCCGTCGAGTGGCACCAAGACCTTTCCTACTACCCGCTGACCCATCGCGGCTCGGTGAGTATCCTCTTTTATCTCGACGACGCGACCGTTGAAAACGGCTGTCTGCAAGTCATCCCCCGCCGCCATCAGAGCGACCTGCTGTCGCACAGCACCGACGGGTTTTTCCAAGGCCGAGTTACCGAAGAGGTTGAGCAATCGCTCGCGGTGCCGATCCCCGGTGAAGCGGGCACGGTCATCTTCATGCATGCGATGACCCCCCACGCTTCCATCGCCAATGTCTCCGACAAGCCGCGCCGCACCCTGATCCTCAGCTACCGGGCCGCCGATGCGTTCCCGATCTACACCGGCGAAATGACCTACAAGACCGAGGCCAATGCGCGCTTAGTGCGCGGCCGGATCCCACACGTAGCGCGCTTTGAGGAGCGCTCCTTTCCTATACCACTGTACAAAGACGCCATTTCCTCGCTCTACGACTTGCAGGAGCGCTCGCGCCAAGGGGAGATGGTGGCGGGATAGAAAATCGCGATCAAATTTTGGGCAACAAACTCCATGCGCGATTTTGATCGCATGATTGCCAAGGCGCGCTGTCAGGCTAGGCAAGCTAGGATGGAACGGTCGGATATTACCGCCGCTGTTGCTCGGGTCTGAACGACAAATAAAAAAGGAAATAACATCGATGTCCCAACAGGATTTTAAAGAAAACTTCGACCAACTCATCCGCGACGGCTATTGCTTGGTAGAAGACGTCCTCGACGCCGACATCCTCCAGCGTCTGCGCCAAGTCACCGACCAACTGCTCGACGCTCAAAGCCAAGAAATCCGCGTCCAACAGCGCGCCACCGGCAGCATGATCGATGTCGGCATCCACCCCATTTTCGCCGAACTCGTGGCCTATCCGCCGGCCCGCGCCGCGCTCGAAACCCTCGGCTTTTTGCGCCCTCGGTGGATGTCCGGCTACGTCATCAGCAAACCGCCCGACAGCCCGGCGCTGTTCTGGCATCAGGATTGGTGGGGTTGGGACGATCCTTCGAGCTATACGCCTCTGCCCCAGCAGCTTTTCCTGATGTACTACCTAGTCGATACCACGCCCCACAACGGCTGCCTGCGCCTGTTGCGCGGCTCGCACCTGAAGCGCCACCACATGCACGACGAGGTGCCCAACGCCCACACCGACGAGCTGCGCCGCGTGGCCGATCCCGACCATCCGGCCTATCAGTCGATTCCCGAAGAGGTGGATGTGCCCGTGGCGGCGGGAGATGTGGTCATCGGCGACTCGCGGCTGTTGCACGCGGCCTACGCCAACAAATCGGCCCAGCGCCGCACCGTCATTACCCTGTGGTATTTCCCTTATTTCGACCTGCTCTCCGACGGCCTCCGCGCTGCCATCGCCCGCCCCCGCGAATGGGTTGGCTGGGACGACGAAGATAGAGCACGGGTTGCCGATCTCTTGCCCACCTATGAGGGTGCCGGCGCACCCGTGCCTTGGAATCGGATGCCGGGCGCGGCGCTCACGCACTAAACGAGGAGCTTTGCTATGTGTGCTGACTCGATCTTGTTAGACGATAGCCGTATGCAGTCTTTCATCGCCGACGGCTATACAGTGGTCAAAACGGATTTGCCCGCGGATTTTCACCAATCCGTTTATGGGCAAATAGAGGAGGTCTTGGCTGCCGAGGGCAATCCGGGCAATAACCTGTTGCCCCGCATCCCCGACTTGCAGCAGGTGTTCGACCAACCCGAGGTGGCGGGAGCCCTGACCAGTATTTTGGGACCGGGGTACTATTTGCATCCACATCGCTTCTGCCATTTCAACAAGCCGGGTTCGGAGGGGCAGCGGCTGCACAAGGATAGCTGGAGCCGGCGGCATCACCGGCTGCGCTGGGCCATGGCCTTTTACTATCCGCAGGACACGCCGGTCGAGCGCGGCCCCACGGGCATTGTGCCCGGCAGCCACTATCGCAACCACCTCGACCAAGGGGATGAGGAGCGACAAGTCGCGCTCGCGGGGGAGGCCGGAACGGTCGCCATTGTCCACTACGACTTGTGGCACCGAGCCACGTCCAACAGCACCGAGCAGGCTCGCTATATGGTCAAGTTTCTCTTTGTCCGCCTCGAAGAGCCCGACGGGCCTAGCTGGGATGCGAGCGGGGAGCCTTGGGCCGGGAACGGTCACGCCGCGGCACCTATGTGGCACAGTATGTGGGAATGGTACGGCGGCCAGTCCGAGGGCCTTGCTGGCAGCGGCGAGCAGTCGGCGTTGCTGCAGGCGCTGATGGGCGATTCCGAGGCGGCCAGTCAAGCGGCGGCCTATGCCCTCGGTCGCGCCGGGGAGCCAGCCGTGGGGCCGCTCATGGACTGCTTGCGCCAAGGGCCGGACTACGTGCGGCGCAACGCTGGCTACGGTTTGGCCGCGGCTGGCCCGGCCGCCGTCGAGACGCTAGCGCAAGCCTGCGCTGACGACGATCCGGCCGTGCGGCTAGCTGCGGTCGATAGTTTGGGCGATATGGGTCGGGAGGGTGCCCCGGCCGTGCCGGCATTGCAGCGGGCATTGGGCGATGCGTCGGACGAGGTGCGGGGCCATGCGGCCGAAGCCTTGGGCGCGATGGGCACATTGCCCTCGGCCGTGCTGGAGGAATTGGCCGCCGTTTTGCGCGACGACGACGAATGGGTGCGGCGCAATGCCGCCTTGGGCTTGGCGCGGCTGGGCCCGGCTGCCGAGGCTGTGCAGTTAGCCGTGGTGGCCGCCCTAGACGATCCGAATCGCTACGTTAGCGCCAAGGCAGCCAAGACCTTGGAGCGCATTGGGACGCCGGAGGCGACGGAGCTTTTGTTCGACTATTTGTTCGCCGCCCGCTGGTGCCCCATCACCACCAAAGATACGCCGTATTAATAAATCGCTTCCCGGCGTTGGCCGCGTCGATCAGAATTGCCGAATGAGGGGAAAATGGCGAGATCGTATTCCCTGCTCCTCCTGCTCGGTCTCTACTCGCCCCTGCCCGTGCAGGGGCTGACCATTTACCGCATTGGTGGGGACGATCAACCGCCGCCTGAGCTGGAGGTGCCTTATGAATTCAGGCACGTGCCTTGGAGTGCAATTGTCCCGACCGCAGGCGCCCAGACCCAATCCCTGCAATTACAGGCGGAATATATCGAGCCTAAACAACTGGATGGCTCTGTCAATCTCCTCCCGTCCTTTGTCGAAAACGGCGGTTCGATCCTCACCACTGGCGGCTACGATGGCTTGATTGCGCCCGGCGAGAGCGAGCTGGCCGCTTGGGATGGCGATATTGAGACTGTCTATCAAGGGGACAAGTCGGTCGCGTGGGGGAGGATTTTCAACCGCCGGGAAAATAGGTCGCACAGGTACTTTAAGTACTGGGTTTTCGATCTGGGGGGACGCTTCACTATCCAGAAGATTCGATTCTATCCTAGGGACCGCTTCCGCTTTGAGCGCTTTGCGGAAAGTTTTATCGTCGGCGTCAGCGACGGCGATCCCGCCAAGGACGGGACTCGGGAGCTCAAAGTTACCGAAGAATTGGACTTCGACCGGATTCACAATGTCCGCGAGAATACAAATGCCGTGGTTGAACTGGAATTCCCCCAACAATCGGTGCGCGAGGTCTTGTTTGCGGTACGCCGCAATATCCGCAGTATCTGGGAGATCGCCGAAATCGAAATGTACGGAACCGGCTTCAGCGCCTTTGCCCGCTACGAATCCACTATCATCGATCTAGGCCAGCCCTTCATCTTGGGTCCCTTGGCTTGGGCCGGCGACCAACCTCTGGGAGCGAGCATTGAAGTGCGGACCCGACTGGGTGACGACCCCGACCCCAACTTGTATTGGCGCACCACGTTTCGCGGCGACGAGAAGACTCTTTTCGATCGCGAGGGCAAGCTCCTGACTCAGGAGACGTACGCCGCTCTGCAATCGGGGGAACGCGCTGGCACGACCTACGATACCCGCAACTGGAGCGATTGGAGTGCCCCCATCACCTTGGCTGCTGGAACTGGGAGCCCAATCGGGGACCGGCCGCGGCGTTTTGCTCAGATGCGGGCCGATTTCCACTCACGGCCCGCGGCTGGCGGTCGCCTAAACTACCTACAATTCGCCGCTTCCCAGCCCCGGGCGGCGCATATTATTGCGGAGATCGAGCCGCCACAGGTCCGCCCCGGCCAAACCGTGTCTTTCACCTACAAGATCCTGCCTCATTTCACCGGCGATGAAGCGGGATTCGACCAAGTGGAAATCGACACGCCTAAGCGCGCCGTGAGCATCGATGCCGTGCGCATGGACGGGCGCGACGAAGCCTTTGCCGTGGCTAGGCTGGATCAGTCGGGCTTTGCCGTGCAGATTCCCCACATCGATGTGCGGCGATCCCTAGATCTCATCGAGATCGACTTCAAGGCTCAGGTATTTCAGTACGGCACCGTTTTCTCGGGGCGGGTTTCCGACAGTACCCAGCCCCACGAAGTGGCCCAATCAGTAGTCGTGGGGGACGCGGATGTGCAAAATGATAGCGCGACGTTGCAGGTGGTCCTAGCGAATGTCGGCATCGAGGCCATCGGCCGGGTGGAATTGGTGTCGTCGATTTGTACGCCCAACAGCGACGGGGTCAACGACGAGGTGCGCCTCGAATACGACTTGCTCAACTTAGCTGGCGCGGCGCTCGTGTATATTGACTTGTGCGATCTGAGCGGCCGAAAACTGTGGGCCATTGACCGGGTTGCTCACGCGAGTGGCCGCTTTGCGGTGGTTTGGGACGGCCGCGACGACAGCGGCTTGCTGTTGCCGCCGGGGGTTTACCTGCTGCGCTTAGAGGTGGAGACAGATAAAGGCAGGGACCGCGTCAGCCGGATCGTTTCGTTGGTTTACTAGCATTTAGCAAAAGGCATCCACATGACGGGATTTGTCCGCCTCCTGTTAGTCCTAGTACTGACCGATACCCATGAGGTTTGGGCCCAGAACGCCGGCCACCGGGTCAGAGACAATCAAGTCGTCATAAACAGTCGCAACCACTGGCAAAACTGGACCTTTCCCCCCGGAACCTTGGTCATTTCTCCCGAGGGAGCGGTACAGGCTCCGCGCATTGAAAAAAATACCAATGCGGCCTTAGATATCGTCGATTACCTGCGCTTCAATCCTCCCCCTTCGCTAGGCGATAAGGAGCCCGAGACAATCACCTTGGCCGACGCTATTGAAGGTCGCTCTAATGTCGCCGATGTGGCTAAGGTCTTCGACGGCGATATGACCACCTACTGGGAACCTGCCCCCCCCAGCGATGAGGTTGATCTGGCCTTGCAGTGGTGGTTTATCGTCGATTTGGGCCGCTTAGTCTTCGCCAAGAAACTTGTCGTGCGCTTTGTCGAGGAGGGGCTAGGCGACCCCTTTCTCCTCTTTGATGTTCTAGTCTCTAACGGCCGTGAACCGAGTCGCGTAAAGGGGAGCGGAGCGCGAGCCTTTGAGACTGTGCTGCGCACCTTGAAAAAAAATAAGAGCCAGCGGGTCTTTGAAGTTGACTTGACCAAATGGGAACCCACAATAGAAGCCGCTCCTGTGCGCTTTGTGCAGATTCTGGTGACGGGTACCGATGGACCATTGGGCACGGAAATCACCCGGGCGGAGTACGAAGCACTGACCGGGGATCAAGGAGCCATCCAGTACCGCAAGCGGCAATTAGACGGCCGCGAGATGCCCGTCGCGCAAAGAGTGTACGAGCTCCTCGAGGAGGAGCGTCAGGGCCGCATCCGCTACTTCCGCCGGGAGCAGCCCCGCCTAGCCGAATTAGAGGTGTGGAACGAAGGGGACGAGCTCGTCGCCGGCCTACTGGACCGCGGCGGGACCATTGCCACTACGGCCGCGCAGACCTTAGCCCTTAAGAGTTTGGTCGATGGCGACTTGGACAGTTTTAGCGGCATCTACTTCGGCGTCGAATCCGCGGTCCCCGATCCCATAAAGGAACTGGTCTTTGATCTAGGGGCTTTTTACTGGATCGATACCTATCGGCTGGCTTATAGCGGCCTCGGGGGGGGGCGTTTCGGCTCTTTTCGCAACTATCGGCTCGACTTTTCCGACGGCTCCCTAGCCGCCGATGGCAAGCTCAAATGGATCACCCGGGCCACCTTGGACCAGGGTCAAACCGTTTACGGCAGGGCACCGAACGCCCGCCTTGAAGGCACCCAATTCGAGCCGATCAAAGCACGCTTCGCTCGCATTCAGTGGAACATGGAGCGGATCGGGACCCAAATCGCCACCATGGCGGAGATGCAGCTATACGGGGAGGGTTTCCAACCGGAAGTGAGCCTAGAATCCGATCTGATCCGGCTGGGGGGTAGCCGCAATCTGCACTCTATCGAATGGGATGCCGACGAGCCGCCGGGTACGCGCGTCCTGATCCAGACTCGCACCGGCGACGAGTTGGGCCAAATACTCCACTACTTCAAAAACGACGGCACGGAAGTGACCGAGGAGCAGTACGGCAAGCTGCTGTCGATCTTTAAGGGCGATATCGTCGCCGAGGAAGTGCCCAAGGGCGACTGGGGCGACTGGAGCGCGCCCTATGTCCGAGCCGAGGGTAGCCCTATTACCTCGCCGTCACCGCGGGGATTCCTCACAATTCGGGCAACGTTGCTGTCGACCGCCCCGGATCGTACGCCGACACTGCGCTCGATCCGGCTGCACTTCGCCGACCCGGTGGCGCAGAGCTTGCGGGCGGAGATCGCGCCCTTCGAGGTGGACCAGCTCGGCGTCGAGCGCACCTTTTCGCTCTATGTGCAGCCCCGCTTCGAGCGCCTAGACCCCGGCTTTGACGAGTTGCTCCTCACGGCCCCGGCCAACATGGCGCTGAGCCTAGGTGGGGTTTTTGGCGGGCGGGCGGATGAGTTCAACGCGGCGGCTGAGCAGGTGCCAGCGCTGGAACACGTGGAAGTGGTGCCGACAGCACCGGACTCGCTGCTAGTGCGCTTCCCCAGAGTCGGACCCGACAGCGCGATAGAGATTCTGCGGCTCGATTTTACCACCGCTCTCTTTGCCACAGGTGCCGTCTTGCAGGCGGCCCTGCGCAACAGCGATGCGGCCGACGGGGGCACTTGGCAGCGGGTTGACCCAAGCGATGTGCTGGCGCGTATCCCCGGCAACACCACTACTGTGGTTGGTTCCTTTGAGCACCAAGCTCTGCTCACGGAGGTGGCCGTGCGCCCCGCGGTGTTTTCGCCCAATGGGGACGGGATCAACGACCGGACTTTTTTCTTTTTCAAAGTAGTGAGGGTGGAAGACGATAGTCCGGTGGAAGCTGCGGTTTGCTATCTCGATGGCCGACGAGTGCGCGTCCTCGGCGAACAGCGGGCCCTGAGCGCCGGCTCATATAAGATTGGCTGGGATGGACGGGACGAGGGCGGAGAGCTAGTGCCGCCGGGCCTGTACTGCGTACGCCTGCACATCCGTACTAATACGACGGGAGCCCAAGTTGAGGATAAGACTGTTCTGCGCACTGTGGCTGTTGCCTATTGACGGGGCCGTGTTCATTGCCTATAAAACCTCGCCGCGTAATCGAGCGCTTCAACCGAGAGAGGTCCACCGTCATCATGAATAATTTGAGGAGCTGACATGAAAATCTCGACTATTCTCGACCACATCGACTCCGGTCATATCGCCTTGCCCGAATTTCAGCGCGGCTATGTCTGGAGCCGTGAGCAGGTGCGCGGACTCTTTCACTCGCTCTACCGGCGACATCCGGTTGGCGGTCTGCTGGTCTGGGCAACCGAAGCGAAGGGGGCGGCGCATCGGGGCGAAGGTTCGCTAGCGGCTGGAATCGTGAAGCTATTGCTTGACGGCCAGCAGCGCGTGACCTCGTTGTACGGCGTGATGCGTGGTCATCCACCGAAGTTCTTTGACGGCAATGATTCAAAATTTACCGGACTTCGGTTTCACTTGGAGGAAGAAATCTTCGAGTTCTACCAGCCAGTGAAGATGAAGGCCGATCCACTATGGGTGGACGTGACCAATCTAATGCAGGAGGGTAACGACGGCCTTGTTGGATTCATCCCCGAAGATGCAAAAAAAATGAGTGCCTACATCGGTCGCCTAACCAGGCTCCTCGGTATTGACGAGATTGATCTGCATATTGACGAGGTCACTGGCACGGACAAAACCTTGGATGTCGTCGTGGACATCTTCAATCGCGTTAATAGCGGCGGGACCAAACTGTCCAAGGGCGATCTGGCTCTCGCCAAAATTTGTGCCGAATGGCCCGACGCCCGCGACACTATGAAGGCCAAACTGAGGGATTGGGAGGAAGTCGGGTACGAGTTCACGCTCGACTGGCTGCTGCGTTCGGTCAACACGGTACTCACCGGAGAAGCGCAGTTCAGTTATCTGCATGATCGAGACTCGCTAGACATCCAAGACGGCCTGCAACGCGCCAACAAATTTATCGATGAATGCTTGAATATGATTGCTGGGCGGCTTGGACTCGATCACGATCGGGTCCTTTTTGGTCGCTTCGCTGTACCGGTCATGGTGCGCTACTTGGACCAGAAATGCGGAACACTCAGCGATAACGAGCGCGACAAACTGTTGTTCTGGTTTGCTCAGGCGGGGATGTGGGGTCGTTTCTCTGGATCGACGGAGACTGTTATAGACCGGGATCTGGCGGCACTTGAAGAGTCTAAGGGCAACCTCGACGCGCTGTTGAGGGAACTACAGTTATCGCATGGCGGGCTTCGTATCGAGCCTGGGCACTTCGATTCTTGGGGCCGCGGAGCGCGGTTTTATCCTGTGCTCTACATGCTGACTCGTATGGGCGAGTCTCTGGACTGGGGCAATGGGCTCCCATTGCGTACGAATCTTCTCGGCAGGATGAATAGGCTTGAAGTACATCACATCTTTCCCAAAGCCCGGCTGTACAAGTGTGGGCACGGGAAACCGCAGGTCAACGCACTGGCCAACTACTGCTTTCTGACGAAAGGCACGAATCTCTCCATTAGCGACCGCCTGCCCGAAGAGTATTTCGCTGAGATCGAGGAACGGCATCCGGGCGCATTGGCATCGCAGTGGATTCCCGACGACCAAAACCTCTGGAAAATCGACAATTATTCCGATTTCCTTGCGGTGCGAAGAGAGCTTTTGGCCAGAGAAGCAAACCGTCACTTCGAGCAACTTCTGCACGACAATACTGAGTGGCTAGATATTCCATCGGAGACAACTATGGCTGACACTGTTGCCGCCACCGAAGTGCCGCTTGGCGACATCGCCACTGAAGCGGAAGAAAGAGAGCTTGAGGCCATCAACGACTGGATAGAAAGGGAAGGGCTACCACGAGGCCAGATCAGTTTCGATTTGTCCGATGAAACCACTGGCACCCAACTCGCTGTGCTCGATCTCGCTTGGCCTGACGGTCTTCAACCTGGGCTGAGCGTTCCGGTGGCGGTTCTGCTGAACGAACCGGCTGAAATACTGTCAATGGCCAGCTCAGCCGGATATCGGTGCTTCACGGAGGCGGAAGCTTTTCGTGCTTATGTCAACGCCGAGATTTTGGGATCAGATGCGGCGGCGGCCTGAAAACTCGGTGACTTTTGCGCGTTACTCGGCACTGCCGACGGCGTAAACGCCTAGCTCAAGTCTTACCGTTGGCATAGCGGAGTCCTATTCAGAAAATAGGGTTGACTCGGTTCAATTGACATTTGATTCTCCAAAGAGGGCATGGAATCTACCATGCTAAAAGCGGGGCTTGCAAGTACAGACGAGCAGATGTCAAGGCGTGAATGACTATGGAACTGAGAACCTGAAAATTGTGGGGATAGAAAACCTATGAAAAGTGCCAATACGAGCTTTGGAGGACCATGGACAGAAGAGAAATTAGCCATTCTTAAAAAATATCTAGATGCCTATACCACAGTACTGAAAAATCAGCCATTCCGTCTTATTTACATTGATGCTTTTGCGGGTACAGGGGAAGTAGAATTAACTTCGGTTGACGAGGATAGAAAAGAATTTATAGAAGGCTCTGCAAAAATAGCCGTGGATGTCGATGATAAGCCATTTGACGAATGCATCTTTGTCGAGAAGGACCAAGACCGTTGTATACAACTGAACTCATTAAAAGAAGCCAATCAAAATAAAAACATTCAAATAAAAAACGAGGATGCCAACGATTTTTTGCAGAACTTGCAAAAAGATTGGCGACGCTATCGAGGGGTTCTATTTCTCGATCCATTTGCCACTGAGGTAGAGTGGGAGACAATCGAAAAAATAGCCTCATTCAAAGCCTTGGATACTTGGATACTTTTTCCCACATTGGCAATCGCACGGATGTTGCCTCTGGAGAGAGAGCCAGATAGCATCTCTGCAAAGTGGGTCAACCGTTTGAATCTCATCTACGGCGATGAAAGTTGGAGAGACCTGTACAGCATTAGTCCTCAATTCAGCTTATTTGGAGATGAAGAACAGCAGCGTTCAGAAGGTATCGATGGACTTATTGAAATATACAAGAACAAACTGACCCAATTGTTCGATGACAGGTTTCTCAAGAAATCCCGAACGCTAAAGAATTCAAAGAATTCAGCGTTGTTTGAATTTTTGTTCTGCGTTGGGAATCCGAAGGGAATCGGCCCCGCAAGACGTATAGCGGAGCATATCCTAAAGAACTTGTAAATATGTCCACGCGCTCCAGAATCGAATGGACCGAGACTACGTGGAATCCGGTGACCGGTTGCACGAAGATCAGCCATGGGTGCGAGCATTGCTATGCCGAAAGGATGTCGCAACGGCTGCAAGCGATGGGGGCTAAAAAATACAAACACGGATTTGTGGTTACGGTTCACCCAGAAGCCCTGCGCGAGCCGATTAGCTGGAAGAAGCCTAGCCTAGTATTCGTCAATTCCATGTCCGATCTGTTTCATAAGTCCGTTCCCTCAGCCTTTATAGAATCAGTATTTGCAACCATGAACGAGGCGTCTCAGCATACGTTCCAAGTGCTTACCAAACGTCCGGCCCGCGTTGCACAGCTCGATGGAAGGCTGAACTGGACGCCGAATATCTGGCTTGGCACAAGTATTGAATCTTCAAGATGGTTGGGACGGATGGCACGGCTCAAGGAAACCGGGGCAAAGACGAAGTTTCTGTCTCTCGAACCTCTGCTCGGCCCTTTGTATGATATGGACTTGACGGAAATTGACTGGGTTATCGTCGGCGGTGAATCTGGGCCGGGTGCCCGACCGATAGAAGCCGACTGGGTGCGATCCATCCGCGACCTCTGTCTGCGGAGTGATGTGCCGTTCTTTTTTAAACAGTGGGGCGGTGTATTCAAGAAAAAGACGGGCCGGACGCTGGACAATAAAACTTGGGATCAAATGCCAAAATCTAGGACACAAGCGCGGCGAAACGGTGTTTGAGTAAGCTCCCGACTATAAATCTGTTACACCGAAAAATAGGAGAATATCCATGCAGCGACGTCACTACGGTGCCACTAGCGAACACCTCTCTGTAATCGGATTCGGCGGCATCGTCGTCAGCCAAGTGGAAGCGGGCGAGGCCGACCGCTTGGTGGGGCGAGCCGTTGAGCGGGGCGTCAATTACTTTGACGTGGCTCCGAGCTATGGCAACGCCGAGGGGCGTCTGGGACCAGCCCTAAAACCCTATCGCAGCGATGTATTCTTGGCCTGCAAGACGACCCAACGCACGCGGGATGGAGCTGCCGCCGAGTTGCGCCAATCGCTCAAAACCATGCGCACCGACCACTTCGATCTGTACCAGTTACACGCCATGACCACGGATGAGGATTTTGCCGCGGCTACTGCCCCCGACGGAGCCCTGGCGGCGTTTGTGGAGGCCCGCGATCAAGGCTTGGTGCGCTACATAGGTTTTTCAGCCCACTCGGCTGAAGTAGCCTTGCAACTGCTGGACTATTTCCCCTTTGACTCGGTGCTGTTCCCCGTCAACTGGGTCAATTACTTCCAAGCCGATTTCGGCCCCCAAGTCGTGGCCAAGGCTCAAGAGCGCGGCACCGCCTGCTTAGCCCTCAAAGCCATGGCCCGCTCGCGCCTACCCCAAGGGGCACCCAAACGCTACGCCAAATGCTGGTACGATCCCATTGACGAGCCGGAACTAGCCGAACTAGCCCTGCGCTTCGCCCTATCGCAGCCCATCACGGCCGCCCTGCCGCCCGGTGAGGCCCCCCTCTTTGAAATGGCCTTGGACATGGCCGACCGTCTCGCGCCGCTCACGGCCGCTGAAGTGGAGGGCTTGCGGGCTCGTGCCGAGGGGAATGCACCGCTGTTTGAGTTGGCGGCCACCTGAAAGGAGTACATTGTGATCCCATTGGTCAGCACTCTCTGTCAAGGCCCGCTCGGCGTGGCCCAGCTACCGCGTCTATGGTGGAAAAACCTCCTCCACCAAGCCGGTCAACTCGACGCAGACTATCCCTTTTGCAGCGGCGGTCTCGACAAATACGTGCTGGAGGTGCTGCGCCTCGACCGAGACCGCGCTCTGCGCTTTTTGTGGGATCAGCGGCCTAGTTACCTACAGTTTGAGGAGTGGGTGACCGCCGAAGGTGCCTGTGAGTCCGCCCGCGTCGCGCGCTGGAACAAGTCGCTGGTGCAGCGCACCCACTATATCCCGGCCAAAGTCGACGAGACCTATGGGGATATAGGCTGGTCGCCGGAGGCGACGACCGAGGTATCGGCCGTGCTGCTCAACTGCCTTCAGGACTGGCACCTTTTCCACCGCCGCGTCTTCGCTCCCGGTGCTCCGGGTCTGTCCGGGCCGGTGGCCCCTACTCTCAGCAGCATTGACCGAGGCCCGTTGGGCATCTGCCAGCTTCCCCGTACTTGGCTCAAGACCTGCCTGCGCGGCAAGAACCTGCTGCATCTCGACTATCCCGACTGCGCCGAGGGCAGCCTCGACCAGCGCTGCTTGCAGACCCTACAGGTGGATCAGGACGCGGCCTTGGCGTTTCTCCGCGAAGAGATGCCGACCTATCTCGCATTCGAGGCTTGGGTGCGGCGGGAAGGTGCTATCGAGGAAGAGGCTGTGGCGGCCTTTAACCAGCGCCTGCTTGAACGCGAACACATCGCCGCCAAACAGACCGAAATCCACGCTACCTTGCAGCGTCCCCCGACGTGGACTTCAGGGGTGTTGCTCAATCACTTGGAGGATTGGCACTACGCCCATGAAGGATTGGTTGGGGAGTGAGTTGTTTCCTGACAATATTATTATGTTTACTAATGACATTATTAGTTAGGAGCAGATATGGCGAAGAGCCGTCGTCGCAAGGGTGAAGACTCTTCAGAAAGGTCGCAACTTAATGTCGGACTTGAATGGGCCAAGTACGAAAAAAAATGGGACATTATCTGGGGGATTTTTAATAGGCTGATATGTTGGGGAGGTATCGTTGCATGTTTCTACTGCTTGTATCTAATAGTAGATAGCCTAGCCGGCAAAACTACCGCTACAGACATAGCCCTCAAAGCTATTACCGACTTGAAACTTGACAGGGGCGTCTTATACTTGCTCACAGGTGGTACAACTCTTTGGGCTATAAGAGAGCGCAAGCTGCGAAAAAAGAACACAAAGCATAGGTCAGCACATATAAAGGAACTTGAAGAGCACATAGATCCCAACCGCACATCTAGTAATCTAACGGCAACAGGAGACACACACCCGGAGGACAAGCCATGATTACCGAAATGGAAACGATCGCCGGTATCAGGCTGGTGATTTATGTACTAGTTGGATGGATAATCTACTTTTGGGGATACCGCAAA
This sequence comes from Candidatus Latescibacterota bacterium, assembly GCA_965200315.1. Taxonomy (GTDB): domain Bacteria; phylum Latescibacterota; class UBA2968; order UBA8231; family UBA8231. The sequence goes on along the minus strand of OZ241362.1, from coordinate 3,270,667 downwards.
TTTCGGGTTGACCTACTGCGACACAAGCTATTTGTGTTGCGAGATTCGCTTTTCATAAAAACCCACAGTATGGGCATTCCCTTAGATACTCCCTCGTATGTAACGATGCGTCAAACCCTCAATGGGTTATTGCGCCACGGTCATCGGGTGAGTACTTGGGGATTGTTGACGGCCTATTGGGGATTAAAGAAATACCCGCGAGAAGAACGGCCTTTTTCTGATGATCTGGACGCTCAATTGGCGGTCTTGCACAACGAAGAATACAGGGAGTTCGTGCAGGATATTTATAAACGCATGATACTATCGGTATTTTGGCACATTATAACCGGTGCTCCCATTCTGATACTGTACGTAGCGTATAAGCTATGCGCCCTGTTGGTTCAGGCTCTATACAATCGAGGCCGCCGGGCAATCCACCTCAGTATCCAGTCTTTGTCGCAGCGGATTGCCCTCGATGCCCCTGGGAGTAATACTGTGCCATTGGCCGCACAAGCATGGGAACGCACCTTCGCCCAAACTACACGACACCAACAGCCGGGTAACGTGTAGTCTTGGTATACCGCAGCACCTAAAATGAGGAGGACACGCCGTGCGACAGCAGCGCACCATCTACTTTAACGACGCCCGGCACTACTACCTTTTTGCCTTTGAGCCGCCGATGGTGCTCGAAGACGCTTGGGTGCCAATAGACGAAGTCGCAGGCACGGGGGTGGATACGTTTGCCTACGGGGTCGAGCGCGGCGATGGGCTTTTTTATCCGTCGCGGGTGGGGATGATGTTCGGAGCGGATATTCAGCCCTTTGAGCAAGCGGCCTATTGGCGCACTTGGCACAACATGCAGAGTCTGATCGCACGCGGGCTCGACCCGCTGACGGTGCTCATCGACCGGGCACACGACCATAGCATGGATTTCTGGGCCAGCTTGCGGATGGCCTCCTACGGGAATATGGACCCGGCCCACAGGCTGGCCGATGGCGGTGGCGGGTTAGCGCATGCAGAGGTGCGGGCGCACATATTGCAAGTCGTTGAGGAACTGACGACTGACTACGAAACCGATGGCATTGAGCTGGACTTTGCCCTGCCGGGCGGGGCACCGCGCATTTTGCGGGCCGAGGATGTGGAGGCGACGACGCCCATTTTGACCGACTACGTAGCGCAGCTCGCCGAGCGGGTGCGCGAGCAGCGGTCGGGCGTGGTCGGAGCGCGTGTTTTGCCTACCGAGGAGATGAACCGGGCGCAGGGTTTGGACGTGCGGACTTGGCTAGAGCGCGGGTTGGTGGATTTCCTAGTACCCATGCGCTACGGCTATATGATCCTCGATGGGGACATGCCGATAGATTGGCTGGTCGAGGCGGCGCACGCGGCCGATGCAGCGGTCTATGGCACCTTGCAGCCCTACGTATCTGATGAGTCGGTTGGGGCCGAGCGGGTTTGCCCCTCGCCGGCCCAACTGCGGGCGGCGGCGGTGAGTCTGTTGGACCGGGGCTGTGACGGGCTGTACGCGTGGTTTATGCCCTGGCCCTTAGGAGACCAGGAGCGCAGTGCGCTGAGCGAATTGGGCAGGCGAGATCTGATGCAGGAGAAGGACAAGCACTACGTGCTGGCGCGGCGGGCAGCGGATGAGGACAACCAGTACCCAGTGGCGCTGCCGGTCGAGATCGCGGCCAGTGACCGAGCGCGGCATACCATCCCCTTTTACTTGGCCGACGACGCGCAAGAAGGCCGCGTCAGTCAGGTGCTCTTGCGGATCAAAATCGTCGATCTGGTCTCAGACGACCGCTTGGAGATCGCGCTCAACGGCCAGTCGCTGCAAGGCGAGATATGCCGCCGCGAGTACGGCTATAAGGTCGTCCCGTATCAGGGCATGTGGCTGATTTTCGACTTGCAGCAGGTGCGGCCGCAGCAGGGGGCGAACCGCTTGGAAATTGCGCTGGTGGGGCGGCCGGACGATTTGGTGAGTCCGCTGAGCGTCACAGATGTAGAAGTCGAGGTGAAGTACCACCCCTTGCCGACGGGGTTGCACCCGTAGCGGTGCGCGGCAAGCGATCAAGTTCCCAAATCCTGTCTTACCTTTCTATCGACACTTGCATTACAGCCACGACTTGGTCCGCGCCAATGGGAGGTGGTCGCCGTTGACGCCGTCAATCGTCTTGGCAGTGCACACCGTGTCCTCCGGCGGCTTCAACCTCTCTGCTCATACGTGTACAGTAGTAGGATATCGCGGTGCCACCATTTCCGTGCTCAGGTGTTGTAATGCCCAGCGGGTTTTGTTAGGGCTTCTTAGAGCCGAGAGGCCAAATCCCGCAGTTGGGCGGCCGCCAAGCGCATGACTTCCTTGTCGTCGCAATCGTTGATGTCTTGGCCTTCAAAGACAACGGAGAGCGGCCCATTGTATCCGGCCTCGGCGAGAATGGGGACGATGCGCTCGTAGTCGATCCACTCCTCCTTGCCGCTGTCGATCTTGTAGAACTTGGCGCGGACGTGGGTGGCCAGATGGGCAGTCTGCTGCATGTAGGCGTAGATGTCGTGGTCCGGGTCGGGAATGCCTCGGTTGCGGGCGGGCGAGCCGCACCACTGGCCGGTGTCGAGCAGGAAGCTGAAGTTGGGCCGGTCGGTCTCCTCGATGATACGTATGACGTCGTCGCCGGTGGAGGGATGATTTTGCAAGCCGATGGCGATGCCTGTTTCAAGGCCGTAGTCGGCCACCGCTTGGAAGCAGCGGATTTCGCGGGCGCGCTCCGCTGGGTCGGTGAGGGGCTGGCCGCAGAACAGGCGGATCATGGGCGCGCCCAAAATCAGCGCGATGTCCATGTCGGCCTTGGCGGTGGCGACCTTGTCGCGCAGGTCCTCGTCGCTGCCGACGAAGTGCCCCCCGGAAGCTAAATAGCCGATCGAAAGGCCCTTTTCGATGCAGGCGAGTTTGGTCTCGATGAGGTAGGAGGCGTCTTCGGAGCTAAAGCCGCGGTCGCGGCGAAAGTCGATCAAGTCGAGACGGAGATCGTAGGCGTGGTCGATGTAACTCTCGATGCTCTGCAGAGTGGGCGGATCGTCTTTGCCGAACATAGAAGCGTAGAGGCCGATTTTCACGATGGAGGCTCCTTTGGGGATGTGGGGTGGGCTAGTTGCGAGGGAGTGTACGGAATGGGAGAGGGTCCATCAAGCGGAGCGTACGGCTGATCCCTAGCGGTCGAAGAAGAAGTCTTCGGCTGTTTTGACTAGGATTTGCTCCTTGTCGCGTTGGCTGAGGAAATCGGCGTGGTCGCGGATCAGGGCGATTGCCGCGGCAAAGTCCGTTGCGGGATTTTTCATGCGGACGGGGCCGCCGCTGTCGCTTTCCCACATGACGCGTTCGGGGCCAAAGGCATCGACGATACGCTCGATGAGGGGCAGGAGGTCGAGGTAGGGGGCCTCGCCGTTGCCGAGGGCTTGGAACGGGCCGAGCTTGACCATGACGCGCGGGTAGCGGGCCATGTTGCAGAGGGTACGGATATCGCCTTCGGGCCAGACGCCGTCGCGGATGCGCACTCCGCAGATATGGTCGAGAATCACGGGGGTTGCGGGGAAGCGGCGACAGAGGCGGACTAGGCCGGGCAGGTCTGCGAGTCCCATGAGGAAGCTGAGGGCCAGATTGTGCTCGGCCCCGGTGCGGAACATGGATTCGTAGCCCGGATAGTCGAGCCAGCGGTCCGAACGGCCAAACGCGGTTGGGCGACCGGTCTTGCCGCCGCGCACGCGGAAAGCGCGAATGCCCCCCTCGGCTAGGGCGAGCATGGTCTTGCCCGGGTCGGCCAGCGACACGTCCGAGACTGCGGAGACGATGCCGGTGCCGGTATAAGTGTTAGGGTCCTCGGCGATCAGGTCGAGGATGTAGCGGTGGTCGAGGCCGTACCAGGTCATTTGTACTAGGTTGAGGCGGACCTTGCCGACCTTGCGGCTATACGCAAAATGATCGGCAGGCGTAAAAGAAGGCAACCACAGGTCGGCAGGCGTAAAGCCGGGGGCCAGTGGATACCGAGCGAAGTCGGAGGACCAAACGTGGATATGGGCATCGACTATGTTCACGTGCATTGCTCCTGTTGGCTGGCGCGGTAGGTCCGGCGCGCTTGGTCGAGGGCGGCAAGGACATCCGCGGGAAGCTGGAGGCGGGTACCTTGGAGATTGGCGTCGACGTGCGCGGTGCTCTCGGCACCAGCGAGCACACAGGTAAGGCCCTGATGCAAAACCCAAGCGACGCAGACGGCAGCGCGGGAGGTGCCCAAGCCAGCGGCAACTTGGTCGATGGCGGCGACTAAGGAGGCGAGGGCTGGGTCGTTGGGCCGGACCAACAGGCCGGTGTCCATTGGGCTGAAGGCTAGGCAGCCTAGTCCGGTGCGCCTCAGCAGGGGCAGCATTTCCTCGTCGTAAATATCCACCCGCGAACGCCCCGCTTCGTCGCAGTGGCTGCCGGCGATATTGTAGTAGTCCTCGACGCCAGCGATAGGTGCTAGGGAGAGAAAGGCTTCGACTTCGGTGGCGCGATGGTTGGAAACGCCCCAATAGCGAGTCTTGCCGGCCTGCACCAAATCCTCCATGACCTCGGCAATGGCTGCCGGCGGTGTGCCCGCGTCGCGGTGGTGCAAAAGGTAGAGGTCAACGCGGTCGGTGCGCAGGCGACGGAGGCTTTCTTCGAGGCGGTCGGTGAGATGGGCGCGGGTGTAGCGGACGCTCTCGCCGGGCTCACCGTCGCTTGTGGGGGCCAGGGAAGCCGGAACCTTGGTGCAGATAACGACCTCGTCGCGTCGACCCGCGATGGCCCGCCCCAGCACTTCCTCGGCCCCACCCCAGCCGTAGGCCTGCGCCGTGTCGAAGAAGTTGACTCCTTGGTCCAAGCAGTGGTGGAGCACGGCGAGGGACTGGGGGCTGTCGGCGCGGGGCAGGTGGCGGAAGGCAGTGCCTTGGCACAAGCGCGAGACCTGTAGATCGGTCTGCCCGAAGAAGACGCGGTCGCTATGGTTCATTGTTTAACGTCTCGTCAGCAAGGCGACCCAAGGGCCGTCTTGGGGAGGGGCCAGTTGCACTACGCCGCCACCGTCCAAGTCGGCGGAGGAAGTCCAAGTGCTGGCCGCAATGTCGAGCCATTGGACTTGGAAGGTGCCTGCTGACTCGGGCAGGTCGAGACCCACAGTGCCGCCATCGGTAAAGTAGAGCGCGTACTGGCGGCCGGGGACGCGGCTGAGATAGGCCCCGTTGGCCGTGCGGTCGCTCAGCAGGGCGCTGTCGGAATCCGGCTCGGCGCTAAAAAAGTCGAAAACCTCGGCCAGCAGGCGGCCGCTGCGAATGTGGGCTTGGGCTTGGGGGCTTAGCCCGAGGCCGGAATCCGGCCGGTGAAAGCGGCTGGAGGCCAAGCCGCCGATGAGGTTGCGCCAAAAGCACTCGGTGGCGTGGCGGTCGTCGATGCCGAGGCTTTGGTCCCGATGCGTCTGGGCACCGTAGATTTTGGTCGAATTGATCGGCCGGGGCTGTGCGGCAATGTACTGCCACACCCACTGGGCGTGGTCCCAATTGGTCTGCTCGCGCTGCCAGCTATTCTGCGAGATGTCGATGAAAGAATAGTGCTCTGGGTGGTCGAAGGTGGCGCGATGAGTCTGCCCCCGCACGTCCCATTCGTCCCACATTTCAGTGGTTTCAATGGTCTTGCCCGCCCGCTGCGCCCGCTCCTTGATATAGCCGTTCCAATAGGCACTCCACGCTGGGTCGCCGCTGGTCTCGTTGTCCATGCAGTAGAGCACGTGATCGTAGGCGAGGGAATGCTCGAGGACTTGATCGACAAAGGCCTGTTGGTAGGGCAGCACGACTTGGTTGTTGCGCAAGGTGGGGACCGTGTAGAAGAAAGGCTGCCTGTTGCCGCCGGGATGGACGGGATAGTCCGTTTCGAGGCCCGACTCTTCGACGGTATAATTGATATTGTTGGCCGGATTGAAGGGGCCTTCTTGCCAGTGTTGTTGGCTGTGGTCAAAGCGATCCCACATTTCTATTTGGACGATGATATCGCGCTCGGCGGTCCAGCGCAAAAAATCGGCAAAGCGCTGCCAATAAGTCGGATTCCAGCGGTTGAGATCGTACAGGCCGTCGGCTGCTTGGTGGAAGGCTTTGCTCTCATAGCCGTAGAAGCGGCGGTCGCTCATGGTGTTGCGCACGTAGTTGCCGCCGACCGATTGCAGCAGATCGAGATAAGCTTCGAGATCGGGTATTTGGAAGAGGCAGTCTTTGATGCTGCCGCCGAGCAGGAGCACGGGTTGGCCTTTGTACTGCCAGTAGCGCGGGTTGGCAGAATAGGGTTGGATGCGGTCAGAATCGGCTCGGGAGTAGGTCATGGAGATGGTGATGGTGATGAGGGTGGCTAGGAGGACTTGGTTGAAAAAGGACAGCTTTTTCAATGGACTATACATCCATCCCACCAAGACCGGGCGAAAGTTGATTTCTTGGTACGTATCATCCTCAAAAAAGACACGCAACCTATAAGGACCAATAATTTCAAAATCAGTCACTCTATGTTTTGTAAGTAGAGACTCCATTAGCTTTTACTCCAGCGGATCAATTGGATCAGGCTGCTCACGTCGTTGTAACCTGTTCCAAGCATTCATAATTCGCCATACACTCCTGTTAAATGGAATCGGTTTAAGGACCTTACTTTATCACGATGAAAGTCATAGAAAATTTGCAAAATATAATCTATGTAATTCATTATATAACAATCAGTTATAAAAATAATGGACCTGAATTCTGTCGTCTTCAAAATAAGAAAGGGCGTTACCGAGAGTCGGTCAAGGCATGGGGTCTAGATTGTCTCTTGGCAGAAGCAGTCTAGACCGCAGGCACAGGATGCACCTTAAGATGACAGGCCAAAGCCCGCTAGGTAAAAATCGTTTGATTCGCCCTATGATATGTACTTAATTGTAGCGTACATGTCGTGAAATTTTGTCAAGGCGATATATAAATGAAACGCAACTACCGACTCCGGATTCTCGCCTATCTGACGATCACCTTCTGGGCGGTCATTTTCCTGCAAGCACCCATTCCGCAAGCCCCTGCCTATCACCAGTTCGCCGATCAGCGCACCCTGTTGGGCATTCCCCATTGCCTGAACGTTATCTCCAACCTGCCCTTTCTGTTGGTGGGTCTGTGGGGATTCAGTGTTGTTTTCCGACTCGTCACGGCTCCCGCTCAGCAGGCGTTTGTGCGGCCAGTTGATTCGCTGGCCTATCAGATCCTCTTCCTCGCGGTGGCGCTGGTTGGCCTCGGCTCCACCTACTACCACTTGGCCCCCAGCAACGGAACGCTCCTGTGGGATCGCCTGCCGATGAGCATTGCCTTCATGGCGTTTCTCGCTACGGCGATCACCGAGCGCCTGGACCGGCGCGCTGGCATTATCACCTTGCTGCCGCTGATTGCCTTCGGCCTTTTCAGCGTGTTGTACTGGCATTATACCGAGCAGGCCGGGGCCGGCGATCTACGTTATTACATCGTCGCCCAAGCCTATCCGATTCTATTCGTGCCTCTCATGGTTCGCCTGCTGCCGTCGCCGTACACGCGCGGGTCCGATTTCTACATCGCCGGTCTGTTTTATCTGCTCGCGAAAGCCGCCGAGGTGTTTGACCAAGCCCTCTACGCGGCCGGAGGAGTCATCAGCGGTCATACTTGCAAGCATCTGCTCGGTGCCTTGGGAGCCTATTGGGTGTTGCGGATGATCCGGCTGCGGCGGCTGAACTGATCGGTTATTTTCTCAGGGATACTATGGATACCATTCGCCCCATCCGCGAGTCGGAACGCGACGAACTCATCGACCTGCTCTGCGCTGTGCACAACCCCGAAGGGCACGAGCGCTACCGAGGCTACATGAAAGGCGATCCGACTTGGTGCCCGGCGCAGACGCCGGTCATCGTCGTCGAAGGCCGCATTGTATCGACGCTGCGCATCTGGGACCGCTGGGTCCACCTCGGTGCCACACCCGTCCGCATGGGCGGCATCGGCGGCGTCTCCACACATCCCGACTACCGGGGTCGTGGCATAGCGACGCGGCTCATGGAACATGCGGCCGAGTACATGCGCGACGATGGCTACGATCTGGGTCTGCTGTTTACGATGATTCCGGCGCGCTTCTACCGGCGCTTGGGTTGGAGCTGCGTGCCGCTCATGGGATTTCACGCCAAGCTGAGCCGTCCTCCGCAGCCGAGGCGGTCCGCACTTGAGGTGCTGCCGTTTGACGAGCGCCGCGACTTGGAGGAGACGGTAGCGCTCTATCAGCGCCACAACGCCGGTCGCAGCGGCAGCCTGTTGCGACCGCGTCCGTACTGGGATTACGCCCCCTCCCGAGTGCGGGGCGTGCTGCCCACCGCTGTCGTCCGTGATTCGACGGGGCTTAGCGGGTATATCAACTGGGAGAGCGACGACGACGGTGCCGAGGTGTATGAAGTCGCCTACGAGAGCGGCCCGGCCCTCGATGCCCTCGTGCAGTACCTGCTCGACGAGTGCGCGGCGGCTGGGGTGACGCAGATCGAAGGCGGGATTCCCCACAGCCACCCTTTTGTCGATGCCCTAGTCGCTGACGCTGAGGCCGATTTGTGGCTCTTGGGAAATAGCTCGATGATGGCTCTGCCCTTCGACCTCGGCTCGCTGATCGCCAAGGCCGTACCCGAAGCGGCGGCGTTGGCACGTAGGCTGCCGGTCGATCTGATGTGTCGGCTTTTGTTTGGCGAGTCTTCTGGCCGCGACTTGGAACCGGTCCTCCGCGCTCGTGGGCTCTCGCTGGAGGCTGGGGAAGCTCGCCAACTTGAGGAGTGGTTCCCGCGCCGCGAGGTCATCTTTTGGGAGCCCGACCACTTCTAAATGCCTGTGCATTCGTCCAACTCGCCGAAACAGGCATCGATCCGGGTCATCCGCCGCGAGCGGCCCCGGCTGCTGAGGCCCTTCGACGATCCCCACTTCCGCTTTGATCCGCCAGCCGATTCCGTGCGTCGGCGCATCCTCGCCAACCTCCTAGCCGACTGTGATCTGTATGCCGGACAGCGGCCGTGGCCGCGAATTCCGCGACGGCCGGACAGCCCTCACCCGTACCACCAGCTTTATTTGACCTTCTACACGGCCATGCAGGCTACGGCCTTGATCGAGAACTACGCCTTTGCTTGGCGGTTGACCGGCGATCGGTGCTGGCTCGACCGGGCTCGCGCTTGGCTGCGGGCGGCCGCTGGTTGGGACCACGACGACCGGGTGGAGGAGCACTTCTACACGGCCAACCGCTACATGCAGGCCTTTGCCTTGGCTCTCGACCTGTTGGACGGAGAGTTGCCAGTTGACGAGAAGCGTCAGACCCGCGCCTGTCTCGTGCGGCAGTTGGAGCGCTGGTGGCCGGATGTGGACGAGCAACGCCACTCGGAGGAAGGTGGGCACCACGCCGTCGTGGACAACGGGCACTTTGGAGTGGCTGCTCTGCATCTGCTGGGCGAACACCCCAAGGCGGAGGTATGGGTACAGGCGGTCCTCGAGCGCTTCCGCGCCGCCATCCTTCCCCACGGCTGCGGCCCCGCTGGCGAGCCGGTGGACGGCCCTTCCTTCTGGCCTTGGGAAAACCTCTGGCTCCTGCAGTTTGCCGACGCGCTGCGCAATGTCACGGGCATTGATCTCGGCCGCGAGGTTCCGGCCCGGCTGCGGCGGCCGCTGACTTGGTTCCGCGCCCATTGGGCCGCACCGCGCAAAATTCCCGACCAACTCTACTATCCCGCCAACGCCAACGTGCTCGGCACCCAACTCAACGCTTGCTCTCCCGCGCTCCTGAGGCTGGCCCAAGAGGCTGGCGACGAGGTGCTGCGCGACGCCGCCATAGCCGACCCGCGCCTAGGCCGGATCTACCGCTTCGGTGGCGGCGTTAAAGGCTCAACAGCGGAGTGCATGATCTCCTACGGGCCTTACGCCTACTGCTTTTACGATCCCGACTTCCGGGCGGCCAAGCAGCGCCACCCGGCTCCGCTGGCGCGGCGTTTTGCGGGGCGCGGCGGCCGCTCTGCCGTGATGCGCAGCGGCCATGGACCCGATGCGGCGATCCTCTCGGTCAGCGGGTACGATGGCGATGTGGCCCACGGCTTTATGAACTTGCACGTGCAGTGGGCGGGGAATCCCGTGCTGCGTGCGATCAGTGCGGCCGAGGCCCAGCCGGTGAGTTGCGGCAGCCTGCCTTGCGTGGGTGGCCAGAACGAGATCGTCGCCGTGTTAGGCGGTCTGGAGCACACGAGGCAATGGCAGCGGCTGCGCGTCTCCGCCCGGCGCACCGAGCACGAGTACTGGCTGTTGACCGGAGAGCACCCGGTTGTACTTGTGGCGCTGCGGCGTCGGCCGCGCGGCCTCCGCTTCGTCGATGACATCGTCCGGCTGAGCGAAGGCGACGCCTTGCAGTACGAGGCCCGGCCTTGGTTCTGCGCCAACGGCGGCCGCCTGCGCTTGCATTTCCGCTTGCGGGGGTGCGAGGACGGTCCTCGGGTGTTGTTCAACACGGGAAACGGCGTCGGCGGGGCCGGTGGGACAGGAGTTAACACCTTCGCCCTCATCGCCGCAGCGGACGGCAAGCTGTGCTTCAGCGTGCAGAGCCAGAACGGCCACGAGGTAGCGGTGCGGGCACCGAGCGGGGTGGATTCTGGAGTTTGGCACGAGGTCGAGATTGGGTGGGGTGGCTTCAACCGACGTGCGGGTAGGCCGTGGATGGAGATTGCTGTCGATGGCGAGGCGAAACGTATCGACGATCCGGCCACCTTCGGCGAGGTGGGCCACGACTCGCAGGGACTCGCCTCGCGGCAGGAACCGCGCACCTTCTATGTGTGGCCCCACTCTACCCTCGCCTTTGGCGGTGCCGTGCAAACGCCCGGCGTCTCCGCGGACTGCGATTTGGCCTTTATTGACCTCCGCTGTCCGGGCCGTCGGCGGCTGACCGTGGATCCGGCTAGCGGCTTGGGACCGGAGATGGGTGGTGGTGAGCTGGCCTACAAGCTGAATCCGGTGGACCTGCAAGGTCTGAGCAGGAGTCGCGCCCGTCTTGGTGCTGGACGGCGTGTGGTAGAGGTAATGCCGGTGTTTGGCCAGGGCCTCCAACTGCGGGCCGAAGAGGTGCCCTTTGCGCCTTCTGGACTGGCCGCCGGTAGCCTCGTCAGCTTTCTCCCGGGTGCCGCTGAGGCGACGCGGCTGGTGGCGGGTACGAACGACGATGTCCTCGTCCTCGCCTTTTGCAGCCGCTCGGCCAAGGCCCGGGTCGCTCAAGAGGGCGATTTGTTCCGGCTGCGTGCTGGCGACCGGGAGCTTTCCTTCGACGTGTCTCGGCGGGGCGGCACCATCCTGCGCCCCCGTTGAGGGTAGTGACTCATTTTGAAATTTTGGAAAACAAAAAGCTCCGACTCAGCCAAGCATAAATAGCCTAACTAAGTCGGAGCTTGCAAGGAATCTTTTAGAAGGGTAGGTCGCGCCGCAGGTTATCGTCTCTCGCCTTCAACCTACGTCCGTTCCATCTGGCGACCTACCCTTCACTTGCCTATTGAGGCGTCCAAATGGCACGGAGATCACCAGGAAAAATCAGCCGACCGTTATTGATACCGTAGAGAACTTCGCCTGCGGATGACTCAATCCCGATGTAATCCCAAGTATAGGTGTGGTACACCCATTGCCCTTTTGACAGCACGGTCGCTGTCAGTCCTTGAGAAGACCAATAGAGCAGTCCGGGGCGGTCGTACATGCAGCGCGTACCGTTGGTCATAGGCTTGGCCACGTACGACAACCGTATGGCTGGTCCTGAATCAGTCGAAACTTCTTGGGGGGCTAGTGGAGCTTGACTACGAGAACAGGAGAGGACAAAAAACAGACCTCCTGCAAGCACTGCAAGACGAGGCATGACGTATCTCCTTGGACGGGAGGGACAGGAAAGGCCCCCGAAGGGGCCGGGCCCGTCCAACGTCTTTGCAGTAGGTGCAGTGAGTGTCCATCTGCATCGTACGCTCTACCTATTCGCCAAGGCAGAAGGGAGCTACCCTTCGCCGGGTCTGGCTATTCTATTCAGCAGATGACCCGGTAAGCGGGATCTGCAAAAACGTTGGATCGCCTGAAAAATAAGAAAAAATAGCCGCTTTAGACAAGATTCTGGGAAAAAGGCCCTTGACAATATCGCCTTTGCCGTTCAGCTTTTGCGCGCACTCGCGTATTTCTACTATATACTTATATTTATAGTAATTACGTGAACCTGCACAAATTAGCAGCTATGGGTGGTTGGCAACACACAAACAACGAAAAGTAGGACCTTCATGCCTAAAGGCCCCCAAGGCCAGCGTCGTCCCGCCGACGCAGTAGGCTGCGCGGTACAAGTGGCTAAAATCGCTACTGGCGAGGAAACAGATCCTCCAGCCAAAACGCTCTCCACGCTTAAACGTCTTTACAAAAAGGCTGCCCCGTACTTCAAGCTGGAGAAGACCGACAAGAGCTAGCCAACTAGTTCTTGAAGATTACTGTACATTTCACACATAAAACACGGCTATCTGATGAAATATAGCGATGAGTTGCTCTTTACTGAGACAGGACCTCTTGACGAATGGACGCACAATTGGATCGCCCTTCGAGACCGACATCCTTTCTTTCTGTGCAGTGAAATCACATTCAGAACCGTCAAGATGGTTGAGCTTTTCAAAAGGGTGATACCAAACATAGGAAAAATTGACGTTATTATTCATAGTCCTGGAGGCGATCTGGAAGCGTCTTTTAGGACCCCTTATATTTTTCAAACATACTGTCCTGACTATGTAGCCATTGTTCCAAAGTTTGCTAAAAGTGGAGCAACTCTTTTCGCTTTAGGGGCGTCAAAGATAATAATGGGCCAATGGGCTGAATTAGGTCCTCTTGATCCACAGATACCAAGCCCATCTAGTACCTCTAGTTCAGACCGACACTATTTCAGTTCTCCCGAAAGCGCTCTGGAGAGCTTCCATGCTCTTCGGTTCGCACAGAAAGAAGTTACTGAATACCTTGACATATTCGTCAACTTTCTGAAGGAGAGAGGAATTTCACCGAGACATGCTGTCCAGGAAGCTAAGGAACTAGTTGAGGCGACCATTGGTCGTATTTACTCGAATGTTAGCCCCTTTGAGCTAGGCAACAGCGGACGTGCCTTAGAGGTAATGGAGCGATACTGTGCTAAAATCCTGAACGCATCATATGAAGACAATAAAGATTCGATCTCCCAAAAGCTCGTTTGGGACTACCCCGATCACGGTTTTTTCATAGATGCAGTCGAAGCTCGCCAAATAGGCTTAAACGTATCAATAGCCAATGAAAAAACCCAGGTTTTACTCGACGAATTCTTCGATCAACTGTCCCAAACAGAAAACTATCGGTGTATTGGAACACTTCTCCCCGAAGAAGAAGACGCAGAAATCGAAGAAGAAGATACGCAACCCAAAAATGAAAACACTCAGCCCAAGAATGAAAAAACACAACCCATTGAAAAGGAGCCTGAACATGAAGAACGTAAAAATGAATAAGAATTCTGATATAGATTTAGCTAAGTTACGGAAAAAGGGTATAAACATTTTATACCCAAAACCGAACTACTCTCAGAAAAAAATCTCCAACGAAACTGACAATAAATTGCGACGATTCCTTAAAGAAAAAACTTCGTAACGAAAAAAGAAGTGCAACAAACACATGCCTCGGCCTTTTATGGTCGAGGCATTTTTTCAAACTGAACAAAACAAAACGCTATTGAGTAAATAGCTGTTTTTACTTATATTTAGGGCGTGAACAGATTAGCCCTAAATAAGCGAATCCTTATCCTTTCTATGCTGGTTGAAGGATCGTCTATGCGGTCCATCAGCCGGATAATTCCTGTATCCCTAAACACTGTCTATAAGATGCTGGTCGATGCGGGCCAGTTCTGTGCGACGTACCATGACCAATACGTACGTAATGTCGTAGTCCGTCGAGTTCAATGCGACGAAATTTGGTCGTTCTGCTATGCCAAGCAAAAGACGGTCAACCAAGCACCGGATGCTCCTGACGGGGCAGGCGATGTATGGACGTGGACAGCGATTGATTCAGACACCAAGTTGATCTTGGCCTACGAGGTCGGGGACCGTTCTATGGAAACCGGACTTGAATTTTTGGAGAATCTACAAGAACGCTTGGCCAATCCAGTACATCTAACAACGGATCGCTACAACGTCTATCTCTCGGCAGTAGAGCAGGTCTTCGGTGAGGATGTGGAACACGCATTGATGACGAAAGGGGAAGAAGGAGGACCTACCACCTCTCACGTCGAGCGGCAAAATCTAACGATGCGAATGGGAATGCGACGCTTCACTCGGCGCACCAACGGGTTTAGCAAGCGGATAGAACGTCACTTGAACATGCTTTCGCTCTACTTCGTTTACTACAACTTCGTGCGGGTTCACTCTTCGATAGGCAAAACGCCGGCACAAGCGGCAGGATTGGCCGACACTGGCTATGATATGGAATGGTTGGCCGAACAGATCCAGGCGGCCCGACCTAAGCCGAACCGCCCCAAGACGTACAAGAAGCATCAAATTTCAAAATGAGTCACTACCCCGTTGAGGGCCTCAAGGTGTGTTGACATTCGCAGTGTCTGAAGGGTGTCCTCCAGATGTTCGGAAGGTTTACCATCCATGTCGAGCAATGGAAATACGCGAACCTCTCGACCTACGCGAAGCATTTCTCGCAGGAAGGAGAGGTGGGTTTCTGTGTCGAATTCGGCAGAGTAGAGAAATAGCAGATGAGAACAAAGTACGAGATCGAAGGATTCCGATAGAAAAGGCAATTCCGGTAGGCAGGCAGATACGTAGCGACCACTCCGAGTCGCGGCCTGAAAATCGGAAGTGAAGGCTGTGAGGACGTCGCGCCGGCGTTGGACGACATCTTCCGGGCTGCCGTAATAATCCCACTTGAACCTGTCCTGCGCCTTCTGCATTCCCACGAGCATCCGTGCCGCTGTGAGATCGAAGTCGGCTAGAAAATTTTTGGCGGAAAACCTATATCTGGGGTCAGCGGCGACGACATATCGTCCATTTCTACTCCATTCCGCAGCGAATGATGACGGTCCACCCCCGCAGTCCAATATGTGCGCAGATGGCGGGACGTCAGATAACGCGAAGAACGCCTCGTATTCAGCTGCGCTACGGCCCCACGGGGGGACGGCTCCGCCAAAATCAAAATCGATTGACATGAGTTCTAACGGTTATGAAGTAAGGCACGGCGAGTCACCGCGCACCCGTCATGCGCAGAATCACTATTTCTACTTCGCGTACCGCCGATTCGACTTTGATACCATACTCTTCTTCTAAAGCTCGCCGTGTCTGATCAAAGGTTTCAACCGGCAATATAAAGTCATATTTCCCTGCCAAGTGTGTTTCGTTAAAGAATATGCACTTCATCGAACTCTCAAGGTAATCGGTAAGCTGATTCGAATTGCTCGTCGCCCATCAAACTGGCCTCTCTGCGATCGGACGCATTTCGATCAATTTTTAAAAAAAACAGGGTGTCTGGAGTGACCGTCGGCACGGTTTCTGAAGAGGTGGTTGATTCGTCTATTTTGGGCACGTTGTCCGTCTGGAGAAACTCCTCTAACAATTCCGCAGTAAAAAAATGTGGATGGCCGCGCCAACGAAGTAGCCCTTGTGAGTCTATGAGAAAGGTATGAGGGATACTTTGTATCCCATAGGCATTGAACGTTGTACCTTCTCGATCTGTGGCGACTCCGCCCTTTATCGGCCTTTTTTTCAAGAAGCGTTCTATGGTGTGGGGCTCTTCACGGGTCAACGAGACAAAAAGGGTGTCCTTACTGCCATACGTGGCGACAAGTTCATTGAGATGGGGAATGGCGGCAATACACGGGCCACAATGAGTGCCCCAGAACTCAAGGATCACATTGTTTCCAGAAAGTCCATTTTCCTTTTCTGGCTTCCCGCTAATCCATTCACTGACCTCGATCGCGGGGGCCGGTTGGTCCATTGCGGGATAACTCATTCTGAGTCCTTTTCTTTTTTGCTGCTTTCAGTCAACTGCTTATATCCGAATAATTAATTCGGATAGCGGCCACTAGATGTTATTTATACGAAATGAAGGTACGTTTCTTGGTGGCATAGTCGCAATCGCAACGAGCGGTCAGGTTCTTATATAGCAATCCTACATCACTCGTGAAATGCGGCACCTGGCTCGGTGCGCGGGCGGCCCTCCCAAGGACGCACGTACGGACCACCAGCCACCGGCGGGGCCAAGTCGGTGAGAGCACAACGCGGCAAGAGCCGCAATAGAGAAATCGGTCAAGGGCGCGGCGTGGCCCGGACCTCGGCCTCGGTTCCGTCGCTCACCAGTGTCGTCACTCGCAGCACGCCGGGTCGCACGAGCTCTGCCGCTAGTTCTCGTCCGTCCACGACTACTCGGGGGTCGCGGCACCAAGCCGCTGGCACGCTGGCCTCTAGCGTCAGACTGCGATACGGCACCTGCCCGGGCAGCCCCGGAAGCCCGATGCGAAAGCGCTGTGATTCGGTCCCGTCGCCTATGGTCTCGATCTGGGCGTGACGCCGCATCAGATGATAGCTGAGTGCCTCCTCGGGCACTGCACACCAGACCGCATCGCCCCCCTCGGACAGCACCGTCTCAAAGCGCTGCCGTAGCTGAGCTTCAGAGCAGTCCTTGTTGGGATGGACGGCCGTCTCCAGCGGACAGTGGCAGTAGTCGATGAGCCAGCCTTGCACGGCTTGGGCTTGGCGGATGTTGCGGTACGGGTCGTAGGCGCTGTAGAACGGCTCGTAGTAATGGTCGTGCAGCGCTGTGCGGTTGATCCAGAACAGCTCGTCCTCGGGCAAGTTGAGCGCGTCCGTCAGGCTCATGGCACCTAGGTAGCCGTAGCGGCGACAGGCTTCGAGCACGTGGTCGGCCATGTTTGTGTTGTTGCCGGGCGAGCAGTAGAGGATTATCGGCTCGCCGAGGGCTTCCTCCAGCACTTGCTTGGCGTGGCCGATTTCCTGGTCCACCATTTCCGGCGTGATGATTTCGTGAGTCCACGAGTGGTTGCCCACGCCCCAGCCGCGAGCGAGCAGATCGCGCAACTCGGCCGCGTTCATGTGGCGGTAGCCGTTGTAGCTGGAGTTGCCGGCCTGCCGGAGCTCGCCCATCTGGCCGACGAGCAGTTCCACGTGGCCGGGGATGCCGTATTCCTCGTGCATGGGGATAGCAAAGCGGTGCAGGTCGGATAGGGCCTCGTCGTAGGTGATGGAGTAAACCCAACGCTTGCCGTACTTCCACGGACAGATGCTCAAGCTCATGGCTGCTCACCTTTCAGCTGATCGATGGCCTGTTGGAATTGCGCGAAGGTGCAGCCGAAGCCGAGGCTCCACTCGAAGATGTGGAGGGCATAGTTGGTTGATAACCGCTGCGGGAACGACGCTGGCGTCTCCACCCCAACGGTCGCATCGCGCATCACCACGCAGCGATAACCGCGGGCCAGCATGGGCCGCGCTCCCCCTTCGGCGCCGAGTAGGCACATATCGGCTGCGAACCCCATGTAGATGAGCGTATCCACATCGCGGTTGCACAGGTATTCGTCCAGCACGTCGGAGTAGAAAAAGAGAGGCTCATCTCCAACCGGGGACGCGATTTCGGCGCGTTGCATCTGCGCTAGCGGTGAGCACTCCATGTAGCCGACGCCGTGGGCTCGTTCGAGCATCTCCTGTTGGTGTGGGTGTATGGAGCCGGACTCTCCCGAGCGCCGCGACTCGATGTGGGGATACTGGTGGTCCATCCAGTCCGTCTCGACGTGGCAGACCGGCATCCCAATTGCGCGGGCCGCGTCCATGGCCGGGCGGATGACCTCGGCCATGATGCGCCCGGCCTCCTGAGTTGACTGGGGCCAACCCATGCCGACGCAGTAGTTGACGTCCACCGGCGGGCCATCGGGGCAGCCGATGTTCCAGCAGTGCATGCCCACTAGGGCTGTCTTGTCCACGGGTAGCGACAGGGTGACCTGTTCGTATCCTGGGCGGTCAATCGGCAGGGCCCGGTAGTAACGGGCGGCGAGCTGTAGCGCGTTCTCTGTCATTGCCGGTACTCGTCGGCGACGCGGCGCACGATTGCGGCCGCCTGTTCACAGTGGTGGGGATCGTACTTATCGCAGAAGGTGCTCCAGCGGATGAAGCGCTCCAGCAGCGAGTGAGCGTTCGGACAGCACGTTGCGTCGTAGCGGTAGGTGCGCGACGCCGGCGGCTGCGAGTACGGGAAGCGCTGGCGTTCGGCCGCTTCCGTGAGGTAGGGCAGGGCCGCTGGCAGTAGATAGTAGCGCGCTTGGCTTGCCCCTCGGATGCCAGCGGCTGCTACCTGTGCGCCGAACTTCTCGGCGTCGCAGCGGAACTGTTCGAGGTCGATGGTGAACCCCGCCATCCAGCAGGAGTACACCTCGGTCTCCGGTGGGATCGGCAATGCCGAGACGCCCGGGATTTCATCGAGGAGTGCGCTCAACAGACGGATCATGCGATCGCGTTTCTCTACCTGCGGCTGGATGATTTCTAGCTGAGCCAAGCAGATCGCCGCGGTCGACTGGGGCATGCGATGGGCGAAGCCGTTGACTGTGTGTACGCGCCCGAAGTGTTCGACCATCTCTCCACCGCGACTCTGGCCGACGAAGCGCACCCGCTCGGCCAGCTCGTCGTCGTTGGTGAGGATGCAGCCGCCCACGTCGGAGCCCATGGTTTTCTCCGCGTCAAAGGAAAAGGCTCCCGCTGTCGATAGGGTGCCGGCGTAGCGGCCCTTGTAGCGGCCAAAGACTGCTTGGCAGGCGTCCTCATAGACCGCTAGGCCGTGGCGTGCGGCGACCTCGTTGATGGCGTCCATGTCGCAGATCAGGCCGGTCAGATGCACGACGAGAATCGCTCGCGTGCGCTCGGAAATGCACGCCTCAATGGTCTCTGCATTGACGTTGACCGTGCCGGGTGCGGCGTCGGCGAACACCGGGATGTAGCCAGCGCTAATCAGGCCCTGCACGGTGCCGTAGTCGCTGACCGAGCTGACTACGATCTCGTCGCCGGGCTCGAAGCCGAAGGCTGCGGCTAGTACGGCCAAGGCCGGCGTGCATCCCGGCGTGGCGATGCAGTGCGCGACGCCGTGGGCTGCGGCGAAGGCTTGCTCGAACCGGCCTACCATGTCGCAGGTGAGGCCGGAATCGACGACCTCGGCTAGGTACTCCATGGCTCGCGGGCCGATCTCGCGGGGAAAGGGCTGGGGCAGCGGTCCGTCGAACTCCTGCTGGGAGGCGGCCCCGTAGCGTGCGTGTTCGCGTGGTCGATGGACGGTAGCGGTATTAGATGTCATGGGCGGCTCCGGTTTGCGGGAAAGTTTGATGCAATATAGCAGGTATCAAGCTATAGAACTATAAGTGCGATTCAGCCAACCCAACCCACAACTTTTCGCAGCAACTCCATCCGTTCTGGGATGTGATAGTTCAATAGCAGTCGTCGCAGCACAGCCACTGTTAGAAACCACCGGAGGACGCCGTCTTTTTTAAAGGGTTCGGGCTTGTCTGTTGCCGCTATATACGCCTCGACAAATTGCTTGGCGAGATCCAGCGATACTTCGGGGAAGAGGCATTCCCGACCTCCGAATTGGAGCGACGCGAATGCTACGTCGTAGAGCGAGTAGTCAATGACGGCCATGTCGAAATCCCACACTGTGGCGATCTTTGACTCCCATATCCGCAAGTTGGCAGGGCGGTAGTCTTGATGCGTGATCGATAGCATTTCCCGCTCATCGCATAGGGGGGCGGCGGATTGTATGAAAAGGAGCTGAGATCGAAGGAATGCTGAGTCATCCTCACTTAGCTCGCTCCACCGGAAAGTATCGGCAATTTTTGCCGACAATTCAGCCCATCTGGTCGAAGGTACGTAGTACCAACCCAAGTCCTTTCTTGCTGATTCGGCTCGGAGTTCATCTTCGTAGTTGCGACCTGCCGAATGCAGCGCCGCTAGCGTCTGCGCTGCCTCAGCAATCAGATCACGGGAATCCCACGGAGGACGCTCGTCAGATGGCATGTAGGGGTTCAACACCCACCAGTTTCCCCCTTCCCAGTAGCAGTACCTTCCATTTAGCGTCTGCACCGGCAGCAAAACTTGTCTAAAACCGTTGTGCTTGAGGACTTCCATTAGCCGGAACTGATAGCTCTTTACCATTCTGTCTGCTTGGAACGGAGAGCAGGATAGGACGAATTGTCCTTGGGATGATTCTATGAAGAAGTGGTTGCTGAAATGCGCTCGCGATTCAACCAACCACAGATCGGTGAGACCGTAGGCGGCGGTGGCAATGTAGTTCCAGCGATTGTCCATGGTGGACTTGGAGAGCGCCTGACGTTTTGGTTTCAGTAACCCCGAATAACACGCTAGGGCATCATGCGATCAGATCAGGTCGGCGGCTGTTCGATGCCGTCGAGGATGATGGCGAGTTGGTCTTCGGGCGCGTAGTACGCGCCGGGCGCGCTATTAGAGCCGATGTCGCCCATCAGGCGTCGCTGGCGCGGCGTCATACGCGCCAGCACTTCGGGCGGTGCCTTCTCGTAGTCCCACGGCCGCGACCATAGCTGCCCATAGCGAAAGGTAACGCTGCGCCGGACGTCCTCGCCCTCATTTGGGGCCACGCCGTGCCACAGGCCGTAGGTGAAGATGACGGCGTCGCCGGCTTCAGCGACTAGCTGGACCCCGCCCTCCGGCCATGCGCCCTTGGCAAAACCCTCCTCGGGAAAATCTCGGCGATGGCTGCCGGGCACGAAGCAGAAGTTGGCTCGGTTATCTGCGGGGATGTCGGTCAGGAAATACTGAATCTTGAAGTTGAGCGGGCGGCTGTCCGGTGTGACTCGGAACTCGCGCAACGAGGCACCCCCGTCGGTGTGCCAGTCGAAGGGCATGTCCCCACTGGGATAGCGGACGTAAATCACCGTGCCCATGATCTGGAGATAGGGGCCTATCAGGTCGACGATGACGCCGAAGGTGCTAGGATGGTCGATCAACGAATCGAAATTCGGGGACCGCTCGACTGTCTGGATGATGTTGAGGGCGTCCTGCTCGCGGGCCTCGGGATGGGTCTCGCGGTATTGGGCGATTATCTCGTCGGTAGCGTCCAGATAGCCTGCGACTTGGGCGCGGGTAAGGGCACCCTTGAGCAGGATATAGCCCTTTTCCGCCCAGTCGCGTTTCATGTCGTCGGTCAAGCGTCGCACGGCAGGATCAGTTGCGAGATTTAATAGCGCGAGCTATGTGTTATTGCCGACGCTTCAGTAGGAATATCATTTCAGGTGCTTCGGGCCCTATCGGTCTCCGATCAAATGATCCGAATTCTCCTACACTCTCAAGGCCCGCAGCGCAGAAAAGCACTTTGAGGTGAGGATACGTATAGAAACTCATCTTCAATGGCTGTACTTCCTCAGACAGAACTTGATCGCCCTCACACAATCGAAAGATAAACCTGCCCGAGAAGTTCAGATTGATCAGATCAATCTCGTCCTTTACAAAGTACCGTCGGACCATCCGAGCCGTCCCATCTTGTGCCGGCCACTCCAAGTCCAAGTATTCTTCTCCGACGCCCGATAGAATTTTGTCGAAATTGGGATTGAACACGTCAAACGCGAGGACGCCACCATCTGCCAAATGTCTTCCGGCGTTTTTCAGGACCGCCAGTTGATCTTCCGTAGTGTACAGATGCTGCATGGGTCTGAATGGAATTACTACCAAGGAAAATTGATCGCCCAGATAATGGGTGCGAAAATCTCCCTCTACGACTCGCATTCTCTGTTGTACGCCTGCAGGTTCTTTGGCGAGCTTGGTGTGCAAGACCTCTAGCATGGAATGAGAAGCATCCATCCCTGTGACATCCACTCCTCGTCGCGCCAGCGGCAAGGTGATTCTCCCAGTGCCGCAGCCAAACTCGAGAACCGGTCCACCATACTCATTGGCTAGGTCGAGGTAGAAGTCCCGGTCCACCAGATTGTCTTTGACGCTGTATGCCGCGTCGTAATGCTTTGCGCCCGAACTGTAGGAATCATCAATCATGGTTTGTTGTCCATCTCCTAAGAGGCCGTCTGCAAACTATATTTTTTTCATTTGATGCGTTTGAGTAGCCAGTGGCTCATGGCGATCTGAATCAAGGCTTCACTATGGTGGGTCAACACCTCATAATCTCTCGCATGCCGGCGAAAATGCGGCCGCCATACGGCGGCCGGACTGCTCATCAACCCCGCCAAGGGGCGCTCGACGACCCACCGGCGTGGTAACACCTCAAAGCCGCCGCCTTGTTTGGTGACGACTTCCCAGTCTATTTTGTGCGTCTTTTTTTGATTAGCCACCCACGTTCGGATGGCTTCGCCTTGGTAGCCGCCATCCGCCCATAGCTTCCGTAAGCGGGCCACGCCAGCGGCTCCTCAGCGGGTCAGCCCCTGCTTGAGGCCGTCGCGATCATCCACGGCGGCGGCGGTGACCACCCCCTGTCTGAGTAAGCCCAACGTATCCACCAACAGAGGCCGTTTGCGTCCCTTGATCTTTTTGCCGGCGTCATAACCAAGGGTGTGGCCTTGGGTTGTGGTCTTAATCGTCTGACTGTCGACGAGGCCCGCCGACGGCAGCCCAGCCCGTCCGTTCCGGCGACGCTCCTGCTGGGTACGCTGATTCAGCACCGGCGACCAGACCCCTTGCAGGCTCCAGCGACGAAAGTAATCATACACCGTTTGCCACGGCCCAAAACAACCCGGCAACCAAGCCCAAGGACACCCCGTCTTGTTCAAATACAAAAGGCCGTTGACGATTTGGCGGCGATCCCGCGGGGGCCGACCCGGACCGTCAAGACGCCAGCGCGGCACCGGCCGCAACGGTGCGATCCGCCGCCATTGGGCATCGGTTCGATCGGTGGCATATGGCATAGGCGGCGTACTCAGCATACAAGCCTTTCTGTTCAGATTGTGTGGTGAACACCTGAATAGGGCTCGATGAGTACGCCGGTTCAAATAGCGGCTACATTAAGGGTTTGCAGACGCCTTCTTAAGAAAAATACGACGAGATATATCTGGTCCGCAACGAAAGACACTTCAAAATCTACAGCTTTGACAATGGACAGGCGTTTGAGCCAGACTTTGTTCTCTTTCTGCGCGAAAAAAGTGGAAACATGCTTACTCATCAGATATTTGTTGAACCCAAGGGAAAATACCTGCAAGAACACGACAAATGGAAACAGGACTTCCTAAAACAATTAACGGACAAGTTCGATGGGGAAATACTGGAATTTAAGACTCAGGGCAGGACTCAAAAATATAGATTGATAGGCGTACCATTTTATAACTGTGAAGACGAAAACAAGTTTAAGCAAAGCCTGTACGAGGCAATCCAAAAATAAATTGGCGAAATCCCAAAGTACGCCGCTAGCCCAAACAGAACAGGCAGCCTACTTTAGACTGTTTGTGACTTCTTCCAAGTACAGCTCGGTAGCCTCTTTGAGATTTTTCAGTGCTTCCTCCTCAGTCTTTCCTTGACTAACCGTACCTACTTGGGGACAACGAGCGACGAATAAAGTCAAATCTTCGCTCCTAGTTATTATGGCCGTAAAACTCATGGGTGCAGGTCTCTCCTTCATTTAGAAGCAATCACAATATCCCGTAGCGATCAAAGACTTCCCGCGGCGATTTCCCCGCAGCCAATTCATCGCGCACGACGTTTTCCCCGGCGAGCTTTTCCATGGCCTTTTCGTAGACTTCGCCTTGGATCGCCGCCGGAATCACCGCCACGCCATCGTAGTCAGCTAGAATAAAATCGCCGGGGTGAACCTGCACACCGCCGCAGGTGATAGGTTGGTTGATCGTTTTGGCGAGGATGCGGCCCGCCGAATCGAGCGGCGAATAGCCTTTGCAGAAGCAGTGGTAGCCCATGGCGTTCATCTGGCGCACATCGCGGACCAAGCCGTCGGTGAGCACGGATTCGACGCCGCGAGCTTGGGCCGCCGTGGAGAGAAGTTCGCCCCAAAGGCCAGAGCGCTCTTCGCCATTGGTGGCGATGACGAACACGTCGCCGGGGCTGGCTTGATCGTAGGCGGCAAAAATTTGGCCGTAGGGGTCGGGGTCGGGGCTAGCATCGGCGTACGCGTCGATGGTGAGCGCCGGGCCGGCGATGAAGGCGTCGGGGCGGCTGGGCCGGATATCGGGAGTCATGGCCTGATCGCGGTAGCCGAGTTGGTCCATGATGTCGGTGACTAAAGCCGAGTAGATGGGCTTCCATTCGTCGTACATTTTTAATCTCCTAATTCCCTTAAGTGCAACCAGCTTAATTGTCGTACCAGCGATACTACTATCTCAGGGTCGGGGAAATGGTCGCAAAACGGATCATCTACTTGTCCGTTTCTAGCCTCTCTTGTAGCCGCACAATCGCCTCGCGGAGCGCGACGATTTCCTGAGATTAGGAACCTACTCTAGATTGATAACAGACAAAAGACAAATACGACCAGCCTTCGGGGAAGGCCTTGGCAAAATGTATCATCCGAGTGAGAGCAGAATATAGCACATCATTTAAGAGACGATCCGCAGAAGGACACAGGCAGACGCAGAATAGTATTCACGAGGCCATCCGCATCTCAAATCGTTCAAGTCTATAGCTGTAACCTCATCCAAATTCGGCAGTCAATTGTTGCTACACTGTCGCGATCTCAGGTCTGGAGCAGCCTGTTCCAGAAGTTCTGCGACAAGCTTTAGCAAAACTGAGAACCGGATCTTGCTGATTCAATTTGGCAACAGCTTGTTGCCATTTTGCGTTCAGCTAATTCCCTTTCTTCCGTCCCCCATTAAAAGCATCTGGCTTCTCAGTACCCGAAGGCCAATACCCGCTCGGATCCTCGCGCCACGGCGTCCCGCACATTTCTGTCAAAACCCGCCACTCAGACGCGCCCATAACCTCTGGATGAAAGACAAAACGCTTGAGCCCAGCCGCCGCGGACGCCCGCAAAATGCCGAGCAAATCGCGGGCGGGCATGGGATCGCCAGCGTGCGGCGTGCGACCAGTCGAAACCCAGCAAATCACCTTATCGACACCAGCCGCTTCTATGGCCCGGCGCGTTTCGCCGTACACGACCTCGCTGAAAAACTCGTCGGGAAAGCCCGCCTCCAAGTCAAAAAGCGTCCGCACCTGAGGCAGTTTGATGCCAAAAAGCGCCCCGACCACGGCAAAAGCGTCCTCTTCCGTTAGCCCCGGATTCCACTCCCCAATCGTCTGCACCCAGCGCGCCACCGTGCCATAAAGCCCGTCAAACCCGCGATGCCAGTAGTAGTGCTTGGGCAGTATATAATCGAAATACCCGGCCATCCGCTCGTAGTCCTGCCCGGTCAACCCAGAAAAGACAGCCGTGCGCGGAATGCCGCCCAACTCGATCTTGCGCGAGGCCTGATCGACAATGGTGCGGGCGTCTTCCCAAGAGCGGCGCGACTTCTCTTGCCGCATCCGCAACCAATACAGCCCATCCTCGTCGAGGTCAATCAAATTCAGCACCGAAAACAGGCCGCCTTGGGCGAGGTAGCGCACCCGCTGGGGCGTCAGCCGACACAGGGCCTGCCGCAGATGGTCAATGCCGCGCTGCATCCGCCCGACATCGGCCCCCATACCGGCAAAAAGCCGATCCTCGCCGGGCCGGAGTTCCAAAAGCTCCCCGCCGTGGTGGAACGCTAGCTCGTAGTGGTTTTCGCCGGGGCCGTCGATAATGACGCCGTGGACCTGCGGGTAGAACGCGATCAAATCCTCCAGCCCGACCAGCCCGCCGCGGCCCATGCCAAAGGTCATAATCTGCCAGCCACGCGCCGCGGCATCGTCCATCATGGCTTGGAGCTTTTTTTCTTTTACCAAGTCGCGGGGCGTCTCCTCCGGCGGCTCGACGCCGTGATCGGCGTAGAGTTTGGTATCGACCGGATAGCTAGAGATCATCGAACCATCGTCCTGCTTAAACTGCATGCGGCCGACGATAATACCCTCGACGCCGCCTTCTTCCCAAGCGTCGAAGCGCTGCTGGTAGCCTTCGAGCCAGTGTTCGAGAGGCTGGTCGCTGTGGGTGAAAACCCAAAATTTCACGGGAGCCTCCTTAGCGATCTGGCCACTTGTAGGCGACCTTGCTGTTTTGCCAGAAGTACTTCTCGGTCGCGCCCTTTTCGCCAAAGTACGCTTTGACGATGGAGATGGCGGCCTTGAAACTCCCCGCTCGGTCGCTGACGGGCCAATTGCTGCCGTAGACCACGCGGTCTGCGCCAAAGGCGTCCCACATGGCGTCGAGGATCGGGCGATAAAAGTCCAGATCTTCCGGCACCGGCTCTACCCTGCTTTGCTCCATGATCGCCGAGACCTTCATAAAGACCTGCGGCTGCTCGGCCGCTTGGGCTATGGCGTCCAACCATGCCGGATCGGGATCTCCGCCATCGGCCCCAACCCCGCCGCAGTGGTTGATGACGATGCGCAATTCGGGCAGTCGCCGGGCCAGTTCCACCACTTGGGCCAAGTCCGCCGGCCCCACCAGCGCGTCGAGTTCCAAGTCCCGTGCGACGAGGTGCTCCATGTCGGCGAGAAAAGACCCGGCCTCCAAGTCGGCAAAATACCCGCCGCCGCAGCGAATGCCGCGGAAGAGCGCGTTTGCCGCCAAGCGGTCGATGTCGCCTTTGAAGGCCTCCCGGTTGGGATCGACATGGCCCACCAGCCCGACTATCCAAGGGTCATCAGCGGCCAAATCCAAAATCCACTGATTGTCCGCCAACCACGCACTAGCCTCCACCACCACCGTCCCGGTCACCTCTTCGGGCGCGGCGAGGGCGCGGTGGTGCTCGGGCAGTACCGTGCGGTAGAGCAGCGCGTTGTCAGCCGGTGGCCAAGGCACACCTTCGGGCCGCGTGGGATCGTAGAAATGGGTATGGGTGTCGATGATCACGATAGGCTCCTTTCCGCCATAGTTTCTTCAATCAGCGTCGCAAACGCCTCTATGTCCTCTGCCTCGGTGTCGAACGAGGTCATCCAGCGCACCTCGCCTCGCGTGGCATTCCAGGGATAAAAGAAAAACTCCTGCTGCAAAATGGGAATCACATCTACCGGCAAGCGGGCGAAGACGGCGTTAGCCTGCACTGGGTAGATCACCTCCACCCCGCGAATGGGCCGCACTCGCTCGGCCAGCACCTGCGCCATGGCATTGGCGTGCTGGGCGCTCCGACGCCACAGGTCGTCGGTCAGCAGGGCCGTAAACTGCGCGGCAACAAAGCGCATCTTAGAGGCCAGTTGCATCCCCTGCTTGCGCGCACGGCGATAGTCCTCGGCTAGCTCAGGCTTAAAAAAGACCACGGCTTCCCCTATCATCAGGCCGTTCTTAGTGCCGCCAAACGACAGCACATCCACTCCGCAATCCCCAGTAACCTCCCGCAGTTCCAACCCCAAACCCACGGCTGCGTTGGCAATCCGCGCCCCATCGACGTGCAAATACATCTCGTGTTCATGGGCGCAGTCGGCGATAGCGCGAATCTCGCTCGGCGCATAAACAGTACCCAGTTCCGTAGCCTGTGTAAGCGACACCACGCGGGGACGCACTTGGTGCTCATCGCCGCGACCCGCGATATGGGCGGCGACTCCCTCGGGGGTAATTTTGCCATCGGGCGCGGGCGCGGGCAAGAGCTTGACGCCGGCCACTTGTTCGGGGGCACCGCATTCGTCGATGTGGAGATGAGCGGTATCCGAGCAGATCACCGCGTCGCAAAAGCGCGTGAGTGCGGTAAGGGCCGTCACATTGGCTCCAGTGCCGTTGAACGCAAAGAAAACCTCCACCTCCGACCCCAACACCTCGCGAAAAAGCGCGATGGCTTCGGCGGTGTGGGGATCGTCCCCGTAGGAATGCACGTGCCCCACGTTGACTTGCTGTAAGGCCGCCATGACCTCGGGGTGGACCCCGGCGTGATTGTCGCTGCCAAAGCCGCGAATGCGCTCGCCCATTGTTGCTAGTGCCTTTCTTTTAAAGAACTATATAACTCACAAGACAGAATACGTCACCATTTATGGCCACATAGACAACCACTTTGAGATGGCGGCATTTCCTTATTGCTCAGTGCCTGTGAATGCCGCCGATAGCGTTGTGTCTAGGAAGCTCCCCATGCTCGCCGCTAAACCTAGCCAGCCAGTATTTTTCCCACTGAATTCTGTCTTTCTCGTTGTCAATTTTGGAGTACTCTATCTTACGTACCGACTCTCCCCAGTCCTTACCCATGTGCTCCCTGATGCGGTCGGCAATACGCCCCTGTCCGATATACACAATCGTTTCAGAGCTGTCTAGTAAGCGGTATATGCCTCTCGCATTGTTCGGTATGGACTCTACGCTGGACACGCTTTCCTCGAAGGACGGCATTAGCTGAATGAAGTAGATGTTATCATCGGTATTGAGCTCGAACCGTCGCTCCTCAATGGGTGTTTCCATAGCTGAACCAATCCAAGGATGTTGTTTAGTCAATTGCTTAATACGGATGACGAAACTTCCACCTTTGCCCTTCATGAGCTTGTAGGTGTTCGGCTCATCCCTGTCAAAGAATTTAAATCCGATTAGACGGTTTTCATAATCAATATGTATGCTAGCTCGCGTGACCTGATCACCGCCGATCTTGCGAGCCGCCCCTTGGCTGAAGCGTACGGATTGATTGCCAAGCGTCACGATTGGGCCATCGGTTTTACTGTTGACGTAAGCCGGGTTGATTTGAACCCACTTTCCCATGGATACTCTCCTTACATTGGGACAAAACGTATGCAGTGCATGTTAAGCGTATAACTACCTCAAACTGCGCCCCTCAGTGCGCCTCCAGCCAGTTCTCAGCCATCCGTTCCCTCTCTAATGAGATTTTTCCAAATGGCGCGAATTTCGGCAGGCGAGAATGCACTCTCTAACAACCAGCCCAGCGTTTCGTTGCATTGCCGACAAAACGTTCCGCTGTCGTTTGTGTCAATAGTGTCTAAAGGTGTCCACGGAGCGGACGGGCTGTTGCCTTCGAGAGCGAAAACCAAAACGCTGTCGTGCCGGATTGAGTTCAAGTTGCGAATGTGTACTGAGATGGGATGTTCGGAGTACACTACGTAAGCGTTCATCAGCCTAAACCCAGCGCTTTTGAGAGCCAACGTGAGTTCGGCCCATGCGCTGGGATCCCAGTGGTGAAAAGTAAATACCATCCGCCCAGTTTGGTTCTTTAGGACGCGCCCGCACTCTGCGAAAATTCCCGCGAGTACCCTCATAAAATTGCTAACACCAGCGGTCGCTTTTGTCGCAACAGCACTGTCGGATTCGTCGTAACTCCACTCGGCCTCGTCGGGAAGCAGGCGCGTCAGCCATACCCGAAAAAAAGCCGCCAGATTGCTGTATTGCACACTGTCGTAATAGGGAGGATCGGTCACTATCATATCTACGGAATGGTCGTCGAGAGGCAAACTCTGCGAATCGCCCTGAATGAGCCAAAACCGGCTCCGATCACGCATGAGATCAGCCTGATTGAAAACTTCAACGCCGTCATCCGCTTCTCCCGGTATCTTGACTAACTCTCTTTTGCCGTCTTCCCCAATTTTCCGTTCAACAGGCAATACCGACCACTTGCGTCCCCGCTCGATCCGATCGCGAAAGAGCAATTGCAGGTTGCCGGACGACCTGCGAGGATTGACCGGGTTGTTCTCTAGCACCGTGTATTGGAACGAATAGGCATGCAAAGCGAAAACGTGCCGAATCGCGCCCGGACGGCGTTTGTACCAACCCTTGTACCCGCAGAGCATGGCATTGAATTCTAAAGACGTGGACACAAGCATCCCGAGGGTCAGCTTATCTATGCCCGCGTAGTCGCGCAGTTGCCGAATCGCGTGATGCAAGTACAGTAGCTGACGGGATGAAAAAACGTCGAGGTACGAGTGGACATTGTGCTTTAGAAGGTCGCCGGACTTGGGGCCGTAATGTACCCTAAAATCCTCCAACGGCCCGAAATCTAGTTCACTACGCCGCTGGTCGGCCCGCTTGATTCGCGCCAAATCCTCTTCACTAGGCGAGCGGAAAAAGTTGCCGTGCTCGGGGCAGGTCGCAACAATCGCAAGCGGCGTATAGCGCGCATAAAATGGCAAGTCAAGGAGTTCCTCGTACTTCTGACCGCAGCTAGGGCATTCTTTTTCAGCTTTGGTAATCAGATTCGCGGTTGCACCGACCATTCCGGTCGCCGGAGACAACGTTTCGACGGCGGTCTTCTGCCCATTTTGATTGCGAGAAATCTCCCCGCTCTCAGGACAAATGCTGATTGTTGCGTCGTCTTCGTGTCGCAAATCGTACTGGTCAATCTGCACGACATTCCGACAAGCGCATTTTTTACGCAGCCCGTGTAGCAAGTATTGGCTATCCACAGTCTGCTCACAGGTAGGACATTCGGTCTGGAAATAAGGCCCCAAGCTATCGTGCAAATCAGCGAAGAACCGATCAAAAACTACTCGCAAACCCGTCAACTCGACCTGAGTAAGTGACGCTCGGGCCTGCACAATCGGGATGGGGTCTATATCCGCACCGATGACGTTCGCGCCGAGGCGAATCGCCTCGTGCAGAGTCGTGCCGCCTCCCATCATTGGGTCGAGCACAGTTATGCCTTCCAGCCCGCCAGGCGCATAGTAATCGCGACACTCGCGGTTGGCCGCAAACTGCTTGAGTATGGTGCGAAACGTGGACCCGCATCGTCGCGCCCACCATTTATGCAGATACGTGTTTGGACGAAAGAGATGTTTGTTGAACACCTCCTGACGGGAAAGGTCGTTGACAAATTCCTCGGGAAAGGCGCGATCTATACTGAGACTGTGTTCCGTTTGCCGCGGACGAATTAGTTCGTCCAGTGTCAACTGGCGTCCGTCGCTCACAACACCGGACGACGGCTTGACTTTTTTAGACGCTGAGTATTCGGTCATTTTGCGTCCCTCGCAGACGCACGTGCCATATTTTCCTGCGTACAATCATAGCTTCCCAGCATCCGCTCGGCCCCTCAGTGCGCCTCCAGCCAGTTCTCACCCATCCCCACCTCAATGTCCACCGGCACCTCCATCGGCAGGGCCTCGCGCATCTCGCGCGCGACTAGCGGCGGTAGAGTCTCCACCTCGTCCCGGTGCAGGTCGAAGACCAATTCGTCGTGGACCTGCAACAGCATGGCCGAACGGAACCTCTCCTTCAGCAGCAGCCGGTGAATGCGGCTCATCGCCAGCTTAATCATGTCAGCAGCCGTGCCCTGAATGCGGGTATTGATGGCGTTGCGCTCGGCCCCTTTGCGGGTGGTGGCGTTGCGCGAGTTAATGTCGCGCAGATAGCGCCGCCGCCCGGTCACCGTCTCGACGTAGCCCTTGTCGCGGGCGAACTCCACGGTTTCGTCGATGTAACACTTCACGCCGGGATACTGAGCAAAGTACTCGTCTATCTGATCTTTGGCCGCTCCGCGCGAAATGTCGAGCCGCTCGGCCAGTCCAAACGCCGAAATCCCATAGATGATACCGAAGTTCACCGTCTTGGCCTGCCGCCGCATCTGCGCCGTCACCTGCTCCTCGGCAACCCCGTAGATCCTTGTCGCGGTCGCTACATGGATGTCGCCACCGCTCCTAAACGTGTCCAGCATCCCCTCGTCACTGCTAAGCGCAGCGGCGATCCGCAGCTCGATCTGTGAATAGTCGGCCGAGAAAAGCTGGTATTCGCTGCTGCGCGGCACAAAGGCACGGCGGATTTCCCGCCCCTGCTCGCTGCGGATGGGGATGTTCTGGAGGTTCGGGCGGTCGGATTTCATGCGCCCGGTAGCGGTCATCAGCTGCTCGTAGTTGGTGTGGACGCGCCCAGTGTTCTTAAAGACCGCGCTAGGTAGCTGATCCACATACGTCGACTTGAGCTTGGTGTGCAATCGGTAGTCGAGCACCTGCCGCACGATTTCGTGGCGATGGGACAAGCGGCGCAAGATCTGCTCGCCCGTCTGGTACTGGCCGGTCTTCTGCGTCCGCCGCGCCTTGGGGTCCAGCCCCAACTTCTCAAACAGCACAGTCCCGAGCTGATGGCCCGAATTGAGGTTGAAGCGCTCGCCGGCTAGCTCAAAGACGCGCTCAGCAGCCTGCTCAATGGCCTCCTCAAACTGCCGCGAGAGCGCGGAGAGGGCCGCCGTTTCCATGCGGATGCCCTCGTATTCCATATCGACCAGCACCGGCAGGAGCGGGGCCTCGATCTCGTAAAAAACGCGCTGCTGATCCATGGCTTCGATTTTCGGCCGCAGCGCCGCAGCGAGCTGGAAGGTAATGTCCGCGTCCTCGCAGGCGTACTCGGCCACTTGCTCCACCGGCACCTGCAAGAGCGTTAGCTGCTCACCGCCGCGCTCGCCGATCAGCTCGGATATGGGCTTGGGTGAGTAGGAGAGCAGGCTCTTGGCCAGCTCGTCCATGCTGCGTCTCAGCTCTGGCTCGGCCAAGGTCGCCGCCAGCATGGTGTCGAAGAACGGGCCTTCGACCCGCATGCCGTGCCAGCGGAGGACGCTGAGATCGTACTTGAGGTTGTGGCCGATTTTTTCGCTCTCTCTACTTGCAAAAACCGGGCGGAATTCCTCCAAAACGGCTAGCACCTCGGCCCGCTCCCGAGGCAGCGGCACGTAGTGGCCCGTGCCCGGTGCCCACGAAAAGGCCAAGCCAATCAAGTCGCATCGCCGGACGTCGAGGCCGTTGGTCTCGCAGTCAAAGCAAAACGCGGGCTGCTCCAATAGCGCCGCGATCAACGCCCGTCGCTTGTCGGGCGCATCGGCGAGCTGATAGTCGTGCTCCACATCCGCCACCCCTTTGAGCGGGCCGTGGTCCTGCTCCTTTTCAGTGCTAAAATCGTCGCCGAGGAGCCGCCGGCCCAGCGTATTGAATTCCAATTCAGTGAAGAGGGCCTTTAGCTTCTGGCGGTCCCATTCGGCCTTAACCAAATCCGCCAGCCCCGCGTCCAGCGGGACATTGCACTCGATGGTGACCAGTTCCTTGGAAAGGAGGGCCTGTTCCCGGTGTTCCTCTACGTTCTGTTTCTGCTTGCCCTTGAGCTGGTCGGTATGCGCCAGCAACTCTTCGACGCTGCCGTACTGGGCGATGAGCTTTTGCGCTGTCTTGGGGCCGATCCCAGGGACGCCCGGCACATTGTCCGAAGAGTCGCCCATCAGCCCCAACACATCGATCACTTGGTCGATCCGCTCGACCTGCCATTGGGCGAGAATCTCCGGCACCCCCAAAACCTCGGCCTCGTCGCCGCCGCGCCCCGGCTTGTACATAAAGCTCCGCTCGGAAACGAGCTGGCCGTAGTCTTTGTCGGGCGTGACCATGTACGTCGCAAACCCCTCGGCCTCGGCCTTTTTGGTCAACGT
Source organism: Candidatus Latescibacterota bacterium (assembly GCA_965200315.1). Classification (GTDB taxonomy): domain Bacteria; phylum Latescibacterota; class UBA2968; order UBA8231; family UBA8231. The sequence goes on along the minus strand of OZ241362.1, from coordinate 3,237,219 downwards.
GCCGATCACGTCGTCGGCCTCCCACCCCGGCTCGCGCAAGACCGGAATGTTAAACGCCTCGCAGAGCCGGAATACATAAGGCAGTGCTTGGCTCAAGTCCTCGGGCATCGCCTCGCGCTGGGCTTTGTATTCTTCGTACTTGCGGTGCCGGTGCGTGGGCTCAGGTGTGTCGAAGACGACGGCGATATGTGTCGGCTCGCCCTTTTCGATGATGGAGAGCAAGGTGTTGGCAAAGGCAAAAACGGCCGACGTGTTCATGCCCTTTGAGGTCAGACGCGGATTGCGGATCAAGGCGAAATGGCCCCGATAGACCAACGCCATGCCATCGAGCAGGAAGAGAACTTTTTCGCTCATGCAGAATTCTTGCGTCGCGCTCAAACGGCTTGGTTAGCTACTTCGTAGTATTTGTTGATGCCGGGCACATCGCTCATCCCGTGCCACACGCCCCGGAAGAGCGTGCGACGCTTCTCTGGAAACGAGGCGATCACTTCGGCGGGCGGGCAGCCTTTGCCCCACTTGGAATTGACGGTGTCGTAACAGGTGAACAAGCTCAGCCGGTCGCGCTGCTGGTTGGTCCAGCGCGTACCCGAATGGCACAGGGCCTCGGTGAAAATCACGGCCGAACCGGCCGGGCAGGTATAGCTCTCCCACAGCGCACTATCGCGCTCGCTCAGCTCGTCGGGCCGGGAGAAAGCGGCCTTGTGGCTGCCCGGCAGAAAAAGCGTGCCCCCGTCGCCCTCGCCGACTTCGTTGAGCTCCCACACTACCCGCGTCAGGCCGGAATGCACCTTGCCCGGCTGCATCTGGTAGATGTGCGAGTTGCCGCGAAAGTTGAAGTACCCGCCACCGCCGTGCGGGCCGAAGTTGTCGTGCCCGGCTTGGCGATGACTGGTATAGGTGTGGTCGTAGCGAAACCCATAGCAGGCTTCGCTGGCCAGCGCCTGATGAGAGAGCACCTCGTTGAGCACGCCCACTACCGCCGGATGGTCGAGCAAAATTTGCGCCGGGCCGCCGTGATTGTCGCGCTCGTCCGGCGGCAGGGACTCGCGTTCGTAGAGAAATTTCATCTGGTGGGCGCGGATCAGCATCAGCTCTGCTTCGCTCAACAGCGCGGGCAAGAGGACAAACCCCTTGAGGTCGAAGAGGTACTGCTGGGCCTCGGTCATCGGGACGACATCTCGCCCGTCGGCATTGGTCGTCGGCAAAAGCTCCATAAGCGCTTCAGTCCTTCCAGTTGAATACCACGTTGAGCATGTTTTTCTCGCGGTGATACGCCATCTCGTAGGCTTGGATCATGTCCGAGTAGTGCAGCCGGTGGGTGACCAAGCGGCTCGGCTGGAGCTTGCCCTCCTGCATCAGCGAGAGCACGTGGGCACAGCGGCTGTCGTTGTCAAAGCGATCTCCTTCCGGCGGCGGAAAAAGCGACCCGGCCCGGTCGTTGACGGCGCAGAGCGAAATGCCCTTGAAGTAAAACCAGCGCATGTCCAACGGGTTAAAATTTAGCGGCTCTTCGCCCCGCCCGGGCAAGCTGACGATGGACACCCGCCCGTTGGTTCGGACTACTTCCAAGGCCGTGCGATACGCCGGCCAGGGGTTGGCCGTCAGGATCACCAAGTCGATCCCCTGCCCGTGGGTGAATTCGTCCAGTTTGGCCGCTAGCTCGGGGTCGTCCGACAACAGGGCCTCGTGTGCCCCCATCTGACGCGCCATATCCAAGCGCACTGGGCTGTTGCCCAATCCCACGACCCGCGCACCAAAAAGCGGGCCTAGTGCCACGGCCCCCAGCCCTAAGACGCCCAACCCCACCACAGCCACGGTCTCGCCGGGCGCGAAAAACGCCTTGGTGTAGCAATGCATGCTCAAGGCGTACAAATGGGCGAACACCGCGTCTTCGGCCGCCACCCCATCTGGCACGGGTATGATGCTCTCGCTGTCCCGCGCCACGTACGCCGACTGATGGGGATGCCGCGATACCACCCGATCCCCCACCGCAAACTTGGCAACCTTGCTGCCGACACCTCGCACCACGCCTAGGTTGCTGTCGCCCACCCAGCGCGGAAAATCCGGGGCCCCAGGCACCTGTTCGGCCCCTTCGTAGTTGCCGCGGTCGGTGCCGATCTTAAATCCCGTAACCTCCGTCTCCACCCAAATTTGGTCGTCCGCCAAACTCTCCGTGTCCAGCGTCAGATCTTCAATCCGCAAGTCGCGCGGACCGTGCAGCATGGCAATTTTCATGCGATTCCTCCATTAGATAATTCGCGGATGGACGCAGATATGACGCAGATAGTATGTACAAGCCGATTCGCATCGGCGCTCATCTGCGTCTATCTGCGGATTCAGAGTCCAATCTCGTGGCGCAGCGCCTCGGTATCGGCGCACCAGTTGCCGACGTTCCAGCGGCCAAAGGCCCCCAAGCCCCCGCGCTCGTCTGGCCCGAAATAAACGGGGATATGTATCAGCGACAAGCCATCGTGCGCCCGCGCCTGGTCCAACGCCCTCTCCAGCGCCTCGGGCGAATACCCGCCGCTCAACGCGAACACGCCCTCCACGGCACCCGCCCAAGCCACGTAGTCAACGGCCACGCGGTCCGAGGTGCCACAATCAGCACCATACTGGGCCAGTTGCAGGCCCGATATCGCGCCCATCCGCCGGTTGTCCAACAGCAGGATGCACCCGGTCGCTTTGTGCTCTACGCCGTCGATGAGCACCTGCGGATTCATGGTGAAAGAGCCATCGCCGCTAATGGCCAACCCGTAGAACGGCTCGGCTGCTACCGCGGTGGCCAACAGCGCCGAGACTGCAAAACCCATGTAGCTCGCGCCGGTCTCTGTAAAGGTGCGGCCCAAGCGATCGTCCTCCACCACTTGGAAGCCGTTGGCCTGCACGTCGCCGGCGTCGAAAAAACACACGGCGTCGCGGGCCCGGGCCCAATCCGTGGCCACCTTGATGGCCGTCGGTTGGGTCATAACCTCCGCGTCCCACATCTCGTCGTACAGCACCGACTTCCGATAGCGCACAGCCTTAAACGCCGCCCATTCCCGCTTCTTGTCGCTACAGGCTTGCAACCAAGCCGAAGGAGAGCCGTTTTGTACGCGGCTGGCGCTGAGCGCGCAATTCAGTTTCCGTAGCGTCCCGGCCGCATCGCCGACGAAGGCCATGGTCTTGCCGTAGTGGGTGGCGGTTTCTGGATCGGCGTTGATATTGACGACTCCCTGCACGTGCGGATAGCCCGTGCGCGACGAATCGGACTGACAGACAAAGCGCGAGCCAACGGCGATCAAGAAATCGGCTCCCTCCATCGCATAGTTGCCGCAGATCGATCCTTTGCTGCCGCCGACGGTCATGTTGCGCGGATGGTCGTGCGGCAAGACGCCAGAGACTAAGGGACTGGTCACGGCCACTGCGTCGGCTAGCTCTAACAACTCCGCCAACTCCGCCCCGGCCCCACGCGCACCACCGCCGACCTTGACGATGACGCGCTCGGCCGCGGCAATGGCGGCGGCCGCCTCTGAGTAGCGACCCTCATCCGCGGCCGCACCCAACGGGGGCGGGGCGCCCACGGGCAGCTCGTCCAAATTGAACTGCGCCAACTCCGCAGGCTGCACGTTGAGCGGCAAGAGCAAGAAAAACGGCGCGGCCCCATGCGGATGATCCACCGCGTTGAGTCCGCGCCGCAACGCGGTGGCAAGTGCCAGCGGCGTGTGCAGCGAGTACGCCCGGCTCATGGTGCCAAACAGCCGCAAGAAGGCGCTTTGTTCGGTCCCGGGGATCTGCTGCATGTTCGGGCCTTCGTCTTGGGTCGTCTCGTCTCCGAGCAGATACCAGATGCCCAACCCGTCCGAGCGCGGGACAATGGAGGCCGCCAGCGCTTGCAGGGCACCCGGGCCGATCGAAGTGACGACCGCGGCCTTTTCGCCGCGCACCCAGCGCAAGGCCGCGGCCGCGTGTGACGCCTCGATTTCGCTGCGTACCCCACAGACGCTCACTAGCCCGGCTTCTTGATAAATCCGCAAGACCTCGCCGATCTCGGTCGAGCCGTGGCCGAAGACGCAAAAGAAGGTCCGCACGCCTTGCAACCAAAGCCCCAAGACTAGCGCCTCAGATACCGTAGTGTCGATGCGGCGGCCCAGCACCCCAATAGCTCCGGTTGCGGCGATTTGCTGCGCTCGCTCCTGCCGAGTCTGTGCTACTTCTTCCATAAGTTAGCGGTCCGGCAGATGCCCCCAGATGCACTCGGCCACCACGCGCCCCAATAGCTGCGATCCCTCCGCAGTAAAATGCACCCCGTCTTGGGTCAAAAGCCGCGCTTTTCCCTCTTGTTGGACAACGGCAAAGAGGTCGTCAATCGGCACCCCTAGATCCACCGCCACGGCGCGAGCAGCCGCATTGTAGGCTTCTACATCGGCCTCCAAGCGGTCGAAGCCCTTGTTCTGGTGGTGCCAAGTCTCGTCCACCGGCGTGGTGGTGGCCCAGACGACGGCCCCGTTCAACTCGCGTTGCAGCTTCTGCAATATCTGGCGCACGTTGCGCTCGTATTCGGCCAAGGGCACTGCGGATTCTGCGCCAAAGGCCCTCTTCAAATCGTGCAACCCACAATTGACGTGTATCAGGTCCGGCTGGCGCACGAGCACCCACTGTTCCAGATGCGCGAGAACATTGCGACTGTCACCGCCGTTTTCTTCGGGTGCCCAAACCTCGGCTCGACCAGCCAACTCGCTGACGACTTGGTCCTGATAACCCATGCGAATCGAGTCGCCGATTAGGACGACGAGGGGCTTATTAGCCATTTCGCCTTTCCTTAGCTTATGTACCTATGTGATTGCCTATCAACGGCAAAGTAAAACACTGGCCATCCCCATCCTCTAGAAGTACGCGCCAGATAGCTCATAATCGCGTCTATTGCTGACAAAGAATACCGCGAAGTTGCGGAACAGTTCGACGAGAAAACGTCGTGCCCATTCTTCAATCAGGTAGGTAGCGTGGCCGAGGCAGACTGGAAGCCCTGCTCAACGACCAATTGACCTCCAGAGTAGTACCGTCACGCAGTCAGCGCGTCTGGCTCAGCGTCGAAGCCGGGCGAATGCCGTCGGTAAGCCTCTTCTTTTTTCGGGCCAGTTTGCGAAAGTCGCACTCGACTTGGAGCCCGTGCCAAAACTCGTCGGACTGGTCGAAGAACGCGCCAAAGCGGATGGACATCGCAGGAGTAATCGAACGTCTAGCGTGGACGATTTCGTTGATTGCCCGTGGGGGGACGCCGATGGCGCGAGCCATGGCATTCTGCGAAATCCCCATGGGCTTGAGGTATTCTTCTAGCAGGATCTCGCCAGGTGTAATTGGGTTATCCATGTTCACACCCTATGACGTTATAAGGGGCTTGTCAATGGGAGTCTACAATGGCCACCCTTTCCGGCCCGTCATTGGTCCATCGAAAGATAATGCGCCATTGGTCGTTAATCCGAATCGAGTAAAAGCCAAATAAGTCGCCTCTAAGAGCTTCTAGGCGATTACCCGGCGGCATGGCAAGGTCGCTGAGAGTACGGGCTTGATTCATCTGTATTAGCTTTCTCAACGCAACGCGAGATATGGCCGCAAAACGGCGGCTGTTTTCGGTATAGAATAGTTGCTCAGTATCTCGATTTGCGAAGGACTGAATCATTGCAAATGGTTCTGCGGTTGCCGTGTTCAAACCTTCTCACACGCTTCTCTTTGCGCTCGCAGCGCATCACGCCGGACTGACGCCCCCCATCTTGCAGACTTCCTTCCACTCCTGAGCGGCGACCGGCTGGATCGAGAGCCGCTGGCCCCGCTGCACCACCCGCATGTCGGCGAGCTTGTCGTTGGCCTTGAGGTCGGCGAGGTGGACAAACCGTTTGAATTTGCGTTTCCACTTCACGTCGAAGGAAAACCAGCGCGGCTCGTCCTCAGTGGATTTTTCGTCGTAGTAGCGGTGCTGGTCGTCGAATTGGCTGGGATCGGGGTAGCCTGCCCTTGTAATCGTCGCGATTCCAGCAATCCCCGGCTCGTCGCAGTTGGAGTGATAAAAGAACGCCAGATCGCCCTGGTCCATGCTGTCGCGGATTAAATTGCGCGCTTGGTAGTTGCGCACACCCCGCCAGTAGCCCGTGCTTTGCGGACGCTGCTTCAGCTCGTCAAAGGAGCACTCGTCGAGTTCGCACTTGACGAGCCAGTACTGTCCAGCCATGCCTTTCCTTTCGCTCCGCTTCAAGCACTCTCATCCCTCGCCTCACAGACTGATTTTAGTGACCCATCCAGACGTGGCGTCGCAATAGATCAAATCCTCGCCAAAAATCGACAGGCCATGCGGCTCGGGGGCGCTGCCGGGCACCACAACTCGATCCAACTCGGCCCCGCTCTCCACGTCGAGCTTGACGATCACGCGGTCGGACGTATGCACCACCCAGATGCCGTCGGCGACCCGCACCACGCCGTGCGCCCGCCCGTAAGGCAACTCCAGCACGTGCTCGACCGACCAGCCGGCAATCTTGACTTTGCTCAGCGTCTGGCTCTTGAGGGTGGTGATCCACACGCAGCCATCTTCAAACGGATCGTACTCCATCCCGTGAACCCCGCCCCCGCCGGGCACCGGGTAGCGGTTGCGGGTCGCGCCAGTGGCCGGATTGACCTCGAAAATTTCTCCCTCCTCAGCGTCCGTCGGCCGTGAGGGCCGCCAGAGCGTACTCGCCCCGTTGGCCGCCAACCACAGCGAACCACCGCCCCAAGCCATGCCGCTGGTATTGGACGACTCGCTGGGGATATCGCGGATCAGGCGGGTGACGCCGTATTCAGACGGATCGGCGATTTCGATCAGCGCCACCCGGTCGGTAATTTGGTCGGTAATCCACAGTCCTTCTTCTACTACTTGCAGCGCATTGGGCACCCCGTAAGGGGCGCGGAAGAGCTTCTCTACGGTCCTACTCATACGTCGTCTCCTGAGTCAGTTGTCCCACGTCAACAATACGGCCATCGTCGCGCCCAACCGATTGTAGAGCAAGTCGAAAGCGGCGGCCGCTTCTGTGTAGGGGAAGCGGTGGGTGATCATCTTGGCGAATTGGATCTGGTCCGTAGCCAACAATTCTAGCGTACGTGCCGATCCTTCGGGCCGCCGACTGGCGTCGAGGTAGCTGCCTATGAGGCGCTTGCCCATGATTTTTTCTGAATAGAGCGGCAGAGGTTCGTTTTCGTATAGGCCCAGCACCTGCAAGAGGCCGCCGCGCTTGAGCATGTCTTGCGCCTCGGCAAAAGCCTGCGCCCCGGCCCGCCCGCCCACGGCTTCAACCACGATGTCGGCACCCGCTCCGTCCGTCAGCTCTAAGACCTGTGCAACAGGGTCGCCGGCGCTGGCGTCTATCACCGCGTCGGCCCCCAACTCGTGCGCTAGTTCGCAGCGCAAGGGCAAGGTATCAACCCCGATGACGCGCCCCGCGCCCTGTGCCTTGGCCGCCTGCATACAACCGCTGCCGACCAAGCCCTGCCCCTGAATGACCACGGCATCATCCGGGCCGGCCTCGGTCTCCCACATCCACAGGACCGAGCTAGTTCCCAGCGGCCAGAAGGTGCCCGCCTCGGGCGACAGGCCCGCTGGCAGGCGCACGGCCGCTGGCTTGTGCCGGCTGGCTGCGACTTCGACCGCTACGTACTCGGCATGCGGCGCGAGGGCCGCGACCAGCTCACCGGTTCTGAACTCTTCGACCTCCGCGCCCACCTTTTCGACGCGGCCCACCAGCGAGTAGCCCATAGAGCGGTGGTCGATCGCTTCTTCGCGCACGTAGCGCCGCCAAATCTCCGAGCCGCGGCTGATAAGCGAACATTCGGCGCGAATCAAAATCTCGGTCGGGGCAATGGCCGGAATCTCGACCTCTTCTACCACGATGTTATAGGCCCCTGCGGGCTTGGCAATGCGTTTCATAGACGGCCTCCTTGCGGACAATATGACAAAAATACCGCGTGGAAATCAACTTAGTGCAGCGCGGGCAAAAAAAACCGGGCGCACCCGCTAAGGTGGGGTGCGCCCGGCTGTACTCTCAGAAGCGGTGTCGCCTCGGCGACATAACTTCTGACCAGGTAGTCAATCACCTGGAGTTGATCAAGTGACCAACCTCCCTGCGGTACAATTACTACTCAATGGACCACCTCCTTTCGCTTGTGCGCGCCTCATAATCTATGCTCCAACTCTGCGCGTCGTTGCGGCCAATTACAAAGCCGGGCTGGCTCGCTCGCGTAGCCTCGAGCCTCAGCGTGGCGGTAACAGGAGCTATAGCACCTGAACCCGTCTTGCGTTTAATATGACAAACGCCGAAGAACCATGTCAAATGCTTTTTACTTTCACCGGCTGCCCGCTAGCGGCCGAGGCCCAAGCTGCCTCGGTCAGTTCAATGACCCGCAGGCCGCATTCGGGGGGCACCTGCACCTGATCGCGGCCGAGAATCGCGTCGATGAAATTCTGGTCGGGCGTCGTCGAGCCGGGCAAGTTGTTTACTTCGTACACCTCATTGCTGTGCTGCGTCTTATAAAAGACCTCTCCCCGGCGAATGTAGACCACGGCCTTGGTCCCCCAGATGGTGATGTCCTCCCAGATTCCGCCGGTCGGCGAGTTGCCCACCACCGCAATCGTCCCCAGCGCGCCGTTGCGAAAGCGCAGCGACAGCGCCGAGTTGATGTCCACCTCAGAGTCTAAATAGTCCATGTAGGCCTGCACCTCTGCCACCTCCAGCCCGGTCATCCACAACACAATGTCTAGTAGATGGCTTCCCGAATCGTTGAGCTGTCCGCCGCCCGACAGCGCCATCTGCTGCCGCCACAGCCCAATCGTCCCCTGATGCCACTTCTGGTCTTGGAGCGCCGATATAAACTGGATATCCCCCAATTCCCCGGCCGCGATCTGATTGCGCACATAGCGGTACTGCGCCTGCAAGTGCCGCTGATAGGAGATCATCAGGACCTTGCCGGTCTTCTCGGCTTTGGCGATAACTTGGTGCGCGTGATCGACAGTACAGACCATTGGCTTTTCGGTCAGCACGTGCAGCCCTTTGTCCAGCGCAGCCATAATCTGCTCAAAGTGCAATGTGTGCGGCGTGGAAATCTCTACCGCGTCCAGTTCGACTTGCTCCAGCATCTTTTGGTAGTGGGTAAACTCCGGCAACGCTGCGGCCTGCGAGTTGCGCTCTTTAGCTCGCTGTAGGCTGGCCTGATCCACATCGCACAGCGCCACCACTTCGGTCTCGGGGATGTCAAGCACTCTCCCTAGGTGCCCGCTGGCGTTTCCACCACAGCCGATAAATCCCACGCGAATTTTGTCCATCTTCCTCTCTTTTCTATTTGGTTGAAAAGTCGCCGGTGATTTAGCACACCTCGGCTCCCGTTGCGATGTCCTGCTCCGGCCCGACTAACACGAGGTTCCCGTCGCCGTCTTCGGCTGCCAAGATCATCCCTTCCGAGACAACGCCCCGCAGCTTGGTTGGTTTGAGGTTGGCGACCAAAATTAGCTTCCGGCCCGGCAGGTCCTCGGGCTGGTACCACTGGGCGATGCCGCTGACTACCGTGCGCGTCTCGTCGCCTAGGTCGAGCGTCAGTTTAAGGAGTTTGTCGGCTCCTTCAACCTTTTCGGCGGCTTTGACCTCGGCTACGCGCAATTGCACCTTGGAAAAATCTTCGAGCGAAATCTGTTCCACTTGCGGGACCTCTTTCTCTTTCTTTGGTGAAGCCTGTCGTTTGGGTTTTCCGGTCTGCGACTTGGGGAAAAGGATATCCGCTTTCGCCGGGATTTTCGTTCCAGGCACGGCTTGGCCCCAAGCCTCTAAGTCGGCGAACGCATAATCTCCCAGCCCCAGATCTGTCCGCACCTGCCGCGCTTTTGTCGGCATGGCCGGCTCCAAAAGCACCGATACGATGCGCAGCCCCTCTGCGATGTTGTAGAGCACCGTTCCCAACCGCTCGCGCCCATCGGCGGCTTTAGCCAGCTTCCACGGGGCTTCGTCGTTGAAATAGCGATTGAGCTGCCGCACGAATTGCATCACCGTCTCCAGCGCCGCGAAAATCCGCAACCGGTCCACCAAAGACCGCACCTGCCCCACCAGTGCCGTGCCCGCCGCAATCAACGCCTCGTCGGCTTCCTGCTGAGATGGCGCGGGCAAGACGCTGTCGGTATGCCGGGCGAGCAAGGCGCGGACGCGGGCGAGCAAGTTGCCCAAGTCGTTGGCCAAATCCGCGTTGTAGCGCTCGACTAAGAATCGTTCCCCAATGGAAGAGTCTTGGCCGTACACCACGTCCTTGAGCAAGTAGTAGCGCACCGCGTCGGCACCATACTTTTTCGCCATTTCAAAGGGATCAACCTGCACATTGCCCAAGCTCTTGCTCATCTTCTGCCCGTCGTACCCCATCAGGAAGCCGCCGACATTGAGGTGTTGGTACAGCGGCACCCCAGCCGCTTTGAGCACGGTCGGCCAAAACACCGCGTGGGGCTTGAGAATGTCCTTGCCGATCAGGTGCTGGGCCACCGGCCAATACGCACGGTAGCGCACGTCGTCGGGAAAGCCGAGCGCGGAAGTGTAGTTGATCAGGGCATCGACCCACACGTACGCCACGTGATCGGCATCCCACGGCAGCTCAATGCCCCAAGGCACCCGGCCTTTGGGCCGCGAAATCGACAGGTCGCCGATCGGCTCGCCGAGCAGGGCTAGCACCTCGTTTTTGTACCCGACGGGGCGGATGAAATCCGGGTGATCGCGGATGTAGTCGCGCAGCCATTCGCGGTACTTTTCCATGCGAAAGAAATAGTTGCCTTCGCGGCGGTTTTCTGGTGCGCGCAAGTGATCGGGGCACTGGCCGTTGACCAGTTCTTTGTCGGTTAAAAAGCGCTCGCAACCGACGCAGTATAGCCCCTCGTACTCGTCGTAGTAGATGTCCCCGGCCGCGTGAATGGCCTCTAATATCCGGCGCACAACCGCCTTGTGCCGCTCCTCGGTGGTGCGAATAAAGTCGTCGAGGGAAATGTCGAGCACCTGCCAAGCGTCGCGGAAGCGCTGGCTGATGTGGTTGCAAAACTGCTGAGGATCCATGCCCGCTTGATTCGCGGCTTGGAAAATTTTCTCGCCATGCTCGTCCGTGCCAGAGAGAAAGTATGTGTCGAAGCCATCGAGGCGGTGGAAGCGTGCCAGAAAATCGGCTACCACCGTGGTGTAGGCGTGGCCCATGTGGGGCTCGGCGTTGGCGTAGTAGATGGGTGTGGTGACGTAGAATGCTTTGCTCATGGGGCCTCCGGCGGCGGACGAAATAAGCGATCCATATTTAATAGCAGGGATTTATAACAATAATCAAGGCGGGAAGGCGAGCGTACGTTGGGAGCCGCATCATCCCTGATAAACGCGCGGCATCAAGAGCTGGCCATTGCGGGCCAGCGGCAAGCCGGCAAAGGCGCAGGAGTTGCCCCATTGGTCGATGGTGGCCGCGGTTTTGTACTCATTAATAATGGCGTGGCGGGTGCGCGGGGTGTAGTTGTGGCCGGCGCGGTGGACGACGAGGACGTGGATGATGGCCACGTCGCCCGGCTCGGCCTCCAAGACGACCTGCTCACTAACAGGAACGTACTCGTCTGGGATGGTGTGGCTGTTTTCTAACGTGGGATATTCGCCCTTGAGGTGGCTGCCGGGCAGGACCTCGGTAGCCCCGGCTTCAAATCCACTCGGATCAAGGTACGTAATGGCCGCGGCCAAGTCTGGCTCGGTGTGGCGCTCGTAAGGCCAGTCTTGGTGCCAGCTTTGGGTGCAGACAAAGCCGGGGGGTTTATTGCGGACCTTGCCGTTGTGGAAGTCGAGGTCTTGGCCCAAAAGATCAACCATGACCGAGACAATGCGCGGCTCGGTAAACTGATCGAACCAGTAGTCGCCAGCCAAGGTCTGATCCATCATGCCGACTACATTGCGCGGGTTGAAGGAGTCGGGCGCGTAGCCTTTCGGCGCGTCCATGAAGGAGTACTTGACGTTCTTGGGCCGATTTTCGATCTCGGTCACCAAGCGATGAAACTCGCCGCGCATCTGCTCCATCTCGGCCGGGCCATAGAAGCCTTTGAGCAGGAGATAGCCGTTGTCGTCGAAAAACTGCTTCTGCTCGGAGTCTAAAATGAGCAAGCTCATGGCGCGGCGTCCTTTGCGGTTGGGCTGTTGGGCAGGAAGAAGGCCAGTCCAGCGGTCAATATCGGTAGCAAGGCTAGGTATTTCAAGGTCTCAGCCACGCCGATCTGGTCGCCGAGATAGCCGATCAGCGGCAGCGCGAGGCTGGCCACTCCCCAGCTAAAGCCCAGCGGCAGGCTGGAGACCAAGCCCGAATTTTCCGGCGAAAACTCTTGGGCCAAGGCGACCATAATCGAGTTGGAAGACAGCAACAGGCCGCCGCCTAAAAAAAGCAGGCTGTAGCTGGCCAGCGTTCCCTCGGCATAGATGAAGGCGTAGAGCGGCGGCGCCGAGCACAGCAGCGATCCCCAGACCAGCGGTTTGGGATCGACGCGGTCAGCCAGATAGCCAACGACGAGCGCACCGACCACCCCGGCGATATTGTAGATCCCCAAGGGAATGCCGCCCGCGACGAGACCGAGGCCGCGCTCTTGGGCCATGAGCGTCAAAAACGTGCCAAAGCCCAGTCCCGATACCGAGCGCAAAATGACGATTGCGGTGATTAGCACGAGCGGACCGGCTTGGTCGCCGAGACTGCGCCATTGGGCTGTGCTTCTGCCGTGGGAGAAGTTGGGGTTGCCGAGCGGCACCGTGCGCCAGACGAGCAACAGGAACAACAGGCCAGGAATGGACAGGTAGGGCAGGGCGGCCAGTCCGAAGGAATTGGTATAAGCGGGTGCCCACAGCGGCGTTAGACCCAGCCCCAGCGTCCCGCCGAAGATAAAGAGCGCCAAGCCGAAGGAGCGGCGCGGACTGCTGAGTTCGCCGGCCAGCGAAAAGACTTGGGGGTGGAAGGCGGCGACCCCAATCCCACCCAACGTCAGGATGCCGACGAGGGTCAGGTAATTGGGTGCTAGCCCCATGAGCGGGGAGAAAATGGTCGTCAAGGCCAAGCCACCGATGATCAGCCAGCGCCAAGCCATGCGGTCGGCCCACAAGCCCATGAGCGGCTGACTGATATTGCATATAGAAACGATGGAACCCAAAAACCCAACTTGCGCCAAGCTCAGCCCCAAGTTGACCTTGAGCAGGGGCAAGAGCGGGGCCAACATCGTGGCGTAGCTATCGACGCAAAAATGAGAGATCGTGATGACGAACAAGCGGAGTTTTTGCATTCGCCTAGTCTAAGCCGTAACCCCCACGCCGTCCAGACGGCGGCAGAGGCCAAAGGCACCCAATGCACCGAGCGCCGTGAGGGCCGTGCCGAGGTAGAAGGGCAGGGCGGCATTTATCTCGATCAGATAGCCGCCGAGCAGGCTGCCGACCACCATCGAGCCGCTCCAAGCGAAGTGTCCCAAGCCGACGAGGCGGTTTTTTTCTTCGGGGGCAGCGACGTCGTTGATGAGCCGGGGGATCAGCGTCGAGACGGCCCACGCCGTAGCCGTGAGAGCGGTGCCGCAGGCAAACAGGCCGACAAGGGAATCGTGCCACAAGGCCAGTCCCAAGACGCTGAGGAAGACGCCGGACGCCGAGCCGAGGAGCGGTGCGGTGCGGCCGCGGCGGTCGTTGAGATAGCCGACGCTGAGCTGGCAACAGGCGGCAGCTACCAGCGAAGCGGCGGCAAAATACGCGGGTAGGGATTGGCTCTGGCCAACTCGATAGATCAACAGGGGCAGGGCCAGCGTCGCCATACCCCAGAAGGTGGTGATGGTCAGGCGCAGGCTGAGCAGGAGATGCACATTGCCGCGTCCCAAAAGCGGGCGATAGGCCGTCCACGTATTGAGGCGCGCCGTTTGCGCCGTGGTCGGGCTAGGCGCGTCGCCGGGCAACAACGCTAGTGCTAGGGCGACTACCGCGACCATGCCGATGCTCATAACAGCACCGATCTGGGAGAAGGAATAGGCGGTTTTGACCAAGCCAGTACAAAGACTGCCGAGCGCGTTGCCGAGCGTGTTGCTGAGGAAGTAGAGGGCACCGCCCAAACCGAGTCGAGCCGGGGTGACCGCGGTGATGAGGATGCTCTGCCCGGCCGTGGACCAAGGACCGCTGGCCGCGCCCATCACCAAAAGCAGGCACGACAACCCCCAAGGGTCTGCGGTGCGAAAGACTAAGCCGGTGAATGCGCTGCCAACGAGGCCGATCATCAGGGTTGTCTTGCGGCCAAAGCGGTCGCAAAGGCGGCCAGCGACCACGGCAAATATGCCGCCAAGGAGCAGCATGATCCCGCGCAGATAGCCGGTAAACCACGGAGGCCGCGCCAAATCGGCCTCGATATAGACGGGAAAGAGTGCTTGGAAGGGGGCGACTAGGAAGCTCTCGAAAAAGTAAATCAAACAAAGAGCCAGGAAGGCGCGGCTGAGCAGCCCGCCCTCCTGGCCCGTGATCGCAGACGCTGAGTGCAAGGGTTATTTCTTGCTGGCAGCGACCGAGTTTTTGAGTACGCCAATCCCGGAGATTTCGATTTCGACCTTGTCGTCGGGCTTCATAAAGGTGCCGGTAGTCGCGCCGACGCCTGATATGGTGCCGGTGCTGATCAGGTCGCCTGGCTCTAGGGTGATAATCGCCGAGATGTACTCAATGATCTTATCAACCGGGTAGAGCATCTGGCCGGTGTTGTTGTGTTGCTTGCGCTCGCCGTTGACGTACGTGCTGATGTCGAGGACTTGGGGATTCTTGATCTCGTCTGCGGTGACGATCCAAGGCCCCTGCGGGGCAAAGGTGTCGAGCCATTTGCCGTTGAGCCAGTCGAACCACTCGTCGCGCGGGCGGCTGTCGGTGCGCTCCTTGATCTTGAGGTCGCGCTCGGATACATCGTTCATAACAGTATAACCGGCCACGTACCTGAGCGAGTCCTTAGCTTTGACGCCCTTGGCCTTGCGGCCGATGACTACGGCCAACTCGCCTTCCCAGTCGATGCTATTGGCGATCGGGGGAATGAGAATGCGGTCGCCGGGGCCGATGACCGTAGTGGTCGGCGGCTTCATAAAGACGCGCGGGGTTTCCTTGTCTTGGGCATCCATTTTGCCGCCGCCCTCTTCGATGTGGTCTTGGTAGTTGCCGGCCAAGCAGAAGACCTTGCTCGGGTTGGGCACGGGCGCGCGGAGGCGGACCTTATTGAGGGCGTGGATGGTCTCGCCGTTGGGTTCCTTCCCCTCGGCATACGCGGCGACCTTTTTGGCGGCGCGCAGGCCCTTGGCACCAGCGGAGAGCAGGGCCAGCATATCTGTAAAGAAGGGATGTATTTTGCGCCTTTCTTGGCGGGCCAAGGCGCGGTCGGCCGCCCTGAGATCGACGACCACAGAGTCGTCGCCGACGACTGCGCCCACGCGCTGTTCGCCAGCAGCAAAGTACGTGGCTAGTTTCACAATTTCCTCCGTATGAAAAGGGTTTCTGCACCGACCATGGCTGTGGCCGGACGGCCAAGTAAAGATCGGTCGGTGCATTGGTAAATAGATAGGGACAATTTATATTCTATCGTCATGCCCAGAGAATACTTTATCCATCCCAGCACTTGCGTCGATGAGCCGGTCTCCATTGGCGCGGGAACCCATATATGGCATTTCTGCCACCTGATGCCCGGCGCAGAAATCGGCCAACGCTGTAATATCGGCCAGAACGTCTATGTTGATCGAGGCGTGGTGATCGGCGACGGCTGCAAGATACAGAACAACGTCTCGATCTACAAGGGAGTTATCCTCGAAGACGAGGTCTTCTGCGGCCCGTCAATGGTATTTACCAACGTCGTCAACCCCCGCGCCTTTGTCGACCGCAGACACGAGTTCCAAGAGACGCGGGTGCGCAAGGGGGCTTCGCTGGGGGCCAATTCGACCATCGTCTGCGGTGTCGAAATCGGCGCGTATGCCCTCATTGGTGCCGGAGCGGTCGTAACCCGCGATGTGCCGGCCTATGCGCTGATAACCGGCGTGCCAGGGCGGCAGACGGGCTGGGCCTGCCGCTGTGGCATCACGCTGGGGGATGATCTGGTCTGTGGGGGGTGTAGAGCAGGCTACGAGGAAGGGGAAGGGCGGTTGCGACCGCTAAGTTGAGGTGCGCGATCCCCGCTTTGCTGCTCTGTTGACAACGCCTTTACCCCTCCCCTGTATTTTTTTACGTAGCCTGAGGCATAGCCGCCCTCGTCGCCCGTCGGAGGCCCAAGATGTCGTCTATAAGTATACAAATGAATGCCCTGCCAACATTCTAAATGCGCTAAAAGAAACCCCTGAGGAGTTTGCACAGGAAGCACGGATACTTTTGGCAGCAAAGCTGTATGAAATTGGTCGCTTATCCTCGGGACGAGCCGCAGAACTCGCCGGCCTAGGCAGAGTGGCTTTTTTGATATTTTGAAGTCGTACAAAGTTACTGTTGCGAATTTAACCCGTGAAGAGTTGAAAAAGGACTTCGAGAGTGCCGGAAAGATGCGTGGTTGATACATCTGCACTACAGTATCTTTTTCGCATTGGCCAATTGGATATTCTCCAGACACTCTTTGATGAAGTTCTAGTCGCTGATGCTGTTGAACAAGAATTGAATCGGGGAAAATCAACAGGGTATTCAGTTCCAAACATAACGGACTATTCTTGGATCACCATTGCAAAACCTGATAGCCATTCCATTCCATTCGAGTTAAAATCCTTGGGCGCTGGTGAGTGTGCATCAATTCTATTGGCAAGAGAAACATCGGCCGACCAAATTATCTAGATGATCTGGACGCACGCTATGCCGCTGAAGCACTAGGGCTACACGTTATAGGCACCATTGGCATCTTGATGCGTGCTAAAGAACAGAACTTAATTCCAAAGATCGCCCCCTTGCTTGAGCAACTCATTGATGCCGGTATGTGGATATCTATCGAAATTAAACAGTACGCACTTGAGAAGGCGTCTGCAAACCCTTAATGTAGCCGCTATTTGAACCGGCGTACTCATCGAGCCCTATTCAGGTGTTCACCACACAATCTGAACAGAAAGGCTTGTATGCTGAGTACGCCGCCTATGTCATATGCCACCGATCGAACCGATGCACAATGGCGGCGGATCGCACCGTTGCGGCCGGTGCCGCGCTGGCGTCTTCACGGTCCGGGCCGGCCCCCGCGGGATCGCCGCCAAATCGTCAACGGCCTTTTGTATTTGAACAAGACGGGGTGTCCTTGGGCTTTGTTGCCTGGTTGTTTTGGGCCGTGGCAAACGGTGTATGATTACTTTCGTCGTTGGAGCCTGCAAGGGGTCTGGCCGCCGGTGCTGGATCAGCGTACCCAGCAGGAGCGCCGCCGGAACGGACGGGCTGGGCGGCCGTCGGCGGGCCTCGTCGACAGTCAGACGGTTAAGACCACAACCCAAGGCCACGCCATTGGTTATGACGCCGGCAAAAAGATCAAAGGCCGCAAACGGCCTCTGTTGGTGGATACGTTGGGCTTACTCAGACAGGGGGTGGTCACGGCCGCCGACGTGGATGCTCGCGACGGCCTCAAGCAGGGGCTGACCCGCTGAGGAGCCGCTGGCGTGGCCCGCTTACGGAAGCTATGGGCGGATGGCGGCTACCAAGGCGAAGCCATCCGAACGTGGGTGGCCAATCAAAAAAAGACGCACAAAATAGACTGGGAAGTCGTCACCAAACAAGGCGGCGGCTTTGAGGTGTTACCACGCCGGTGGGTCGTCGAGCGCCCCTTGGCGGGGTTGATGATCAGTCCGGCCGCCGTATGGCGGCCGCATTTTCGCCGGCATGCGAGAGATTATGAGGTGTTGACCCACCATAGTGAAGCCTTGATTCAGATCGCCATGATCCACTGGCTACTCAAACGCATCAAATGAAAAAAATATAGTTTGCAGACGGCTTCTTAGAAAAATCATATTCCTGTTTCATTGTTTCATTCGTGTTTGCTTTACGTACCGAGATCAGCCGTATCCGGTCGCTTGAGGCAGTCTCTTCTCGATACGTATGACAAACGACCAGTAGGCTACCTGTCCGATCTAGACCAAGAGTGATCCATCGGTCCTCATCTTGACTGTGTTCTTCGTCGAACCCGGAGAGTGCTCTTGGATCCTGAAAAACGGTAGCAGCGCGTTCAAAAGTAATACCATGTTCCCTGAGATTCTGTTCTGTACTCAACTAGCTTCTCAGGATCGTGTCCGCATTCCGTCGATATGCTATGGCGGACTTTTCGTATCCTATCGATCACCAGATCATTTTTCATCGCCAAATCCTTCCGCACTCTAATCCGTCGGAAACGACAGCGGAAACGTCGGCGCTTGGTCCTGATGACGAGTGCGCGGCTCGATCTTCATCGCGTGGTATTCCTCGACAAATTCGGCCAAGTTCCGGCTCGCCTCCTCAAAGACGATCTTGCCCTTTTCGGCCGTGGCCTTCTCCGCCTCGCCCATCACCCCAGTATCCGAATACTGACTCGTCCACTCGATCAAGCCCATCGGCCCGTGTGAAAATAGGTCGGTGTACAAGAACTTGGAGCCGAGCTTGTTCGTCTTGGCGATCTCGCTCTTGATCTTGTCCTGGCGTACGCTCTCCGGCGCGAGATACAGCAGCATCGAAGTCTCCAACTCGCACGCGTGCGAGCAGCCGCCCGGGAACACGCTCTCGCGCCACTCTTTGTCGAAGTCGGGATGGACCCGGAGCAAGTGCCACCACGAGCAAAACGTGCAACTCGCGTCGGTCTCGACGATCGTGCGCCGAGCGACCATGTCCACGAGGTTGTGGTTGGAGCCGTGGCCGTTGACGAGGATCATCTTCTTGAAGCCGTGATAGGCCAAGCTCTTGGTGATGTCGAGCACGTATTGAATGAAGTGCTCGTAGTGAATGTTGAGCGAACCCGGGAAGTCCATCACATGGTGGACATAGCCGTAGCTCACCGGCGGCAGGACGAGGGCGATCTCGGGCTTTAGGCGTGCGGCTTCCGTCGCCACTGCGTTGGCGCAGAGGTGATCCACCTTGAGCGGGAGGTGGTGGCCGTGTTGTTCAACCGAGCCGGTGGGTATGATGGGAATTTTGCCCATGGCCACGGCTTGGTTGACTTCCGGCCAAGTAAGCTCGTCGAACTTGTAAATTTCGGCTACTTCGGGCATGGGATCTCCTTTTTAGCATTTAGCAATCGTGAATGACTTGAAAAACTCGCGCTATGTATTCTGCGTCCATCTGCGGATCGCGTTTGCTCAAGGCAGGCCGAGCGTCTTGTGAATGCGCGTGGAGAGGCGCCAGCGCGGATGGCGCTTGAGTATCTCAAGGGCCTTCTGTATGTAGCACGGCTCGGAGGATTCGGGCTGCAAATAGACGAAGTCGGCGCAGTGCTCCTCGACACGCTCCTCGCGAAAAGCCCGGCCGACTACGTATTTGAGCTCGGTAATGCGCGCAAAACCAGCGACGACCGGGTAGCACTTCGGCGACACAGTCCAGTGGTCAATCAGCTCGAATAGCACCGGATCGGGCGCGATCGTGCCGTTGGTCTCAATGTGGAGCTTGTAGCCCGCTTCTTTGAGCCGGCCAGCCAGCGCCGCGAGATTTTGGCCCAAAGGCTCGCCGCCAGTCAAGCACACCCATTCGGCCGGGTGGCGCGCTACCTCCGCGGCAATGTCCTCGATGTCCATGGGCGTGAAGCGGTCAAACTCGGTGTCGCAGAACGGGCAGCGCAGATTGCAGCGCGCCAAGCGCACAAAGGTGGTAGGCTCGCCGACGCGCAGGCCCTCGCCTTCAATCGAGTAGAAAATCTCGTTGATCTGTAGGACGCGCCCCGAATCGTTCCACACCGGCAGATAATCGGTGCGCTTTTCGGCTGGCATATAAGCAGTCACGGCCTCTACTCATCCGTTGGCTGAGCTTTGGTCGAAGCCGCGGCATACGCCAGAGTGTCACAGGCTCGGTTTGCCGCAAAGGCTGCGAGTCGCCCGCAGCAGGCGTCGCACAAGCCGCAGGCCGGCCGCAAGCCCTCATAGCAGGTGTGGGTCTCTTCGTAGGGAACGCCGAGTTTGATCCCGAGGGCCACGATGTCCCGCTTCCACAGCTTGACAAAGGGCGTATGGATCGTCCAAGGCGCGTCGTGGGCCGCCCCCAAGCGCAGGGTCTGTGAGAGGCTGTCGTAAAAAGGACGACGGCAGTCGCGATAGGCCGTGTAGTCGTCTTTAACCGGCGCCATATACAAATCAGTGATGCCCTTTGTTGCGCAGTACGCCGCTGCGAGCGTCGCAAAGAGCATGTTGCGGAAGGGAACCACGGTATCGCGTTGGCGTTTGGACTCAGCGGTGGGCACGTCCAGCTTGGGATCGGTCAGCGGATTGCCCTCTAGAACCGCCAAGTCCAACGACAGCGTCTCGTGGACCGCGACCTCAGCGCGACGAGCGAGGCGGGCGGCGTATTCCAGCTCAACGCGGTGCCGCTGGCCGTAGTCAATGCTGATGGCGTGGATGGGACCTTGTTGCCGCGCTTTTAGCCACCACAGCAAGATGGTCGAGTCCATGCCGCCGCTGAATAAAATAGCCGTCATACAGAAATAAAATAAGCTACCGCGCAAAAAGCGTAAGCCTGTGCACGGGCGCATCCTTTGTATTGACAGTATTTTTGACCAATTGGATATTCAAAAAATGTCAATGTGTATGTATATAAGGCAATTTACGACATGAATGAAACACCTCCGCGCAAAAGCCCCACTCGGCTACAGCGGCTTCGGCGCACGATAATGGCCGGCCTGACGATCATCGTGCCCCTGTGGCTTACCGGCTGGGTCCTCAAGTTCCTGTTCGACTGGGCCGACGGCTTCTCCGCGCCGTTGATTAGCCAAATGGCTAGACCGTTCGTCGACGATCCCGACTTCCACATTCCCGGCTTGGGCTTTGTGCTGACCTTTATCATTCTGTGGATCGTCGGTGCGCTCGCCACCAACGTGGTTGGCCGCAGCCTGTGGCAATTCGCGCGCGAAGCGCTAGAGGGCCTGCCGTTGGTGCGCACGATCTACGCGCCCATACAGCAGCTCATGGAGTCGCTGACCTCCCCGGGCAAGGCCGGCTTCGAGAAAGTCGTACTCGTCGAATATCCGCGCATCGGGATGTGGACCTTGGGCTTTTTGGCCGGCAACGTCCCCCGCGAGGACGAAATAGCACCGGCGCACAGCATTTTCGTGCCCACAGCTCCTAACCCCACGACCGGCTTTATGCTCATCGTGCCGCCCGAACAATTGCGTCCCACCGACCTCGGCGTTGAGGAAGCTCTGAAAATGATCGTCTCGGCCGGCGTCGTCGTGCCCCCGGCTCTTGCTCTCCTTGCTGAAGCTGAAGAGAAAGTATAAACCCTTTTCTTGCGATTTTCAGGTGCTTTCGTTATTCTGCTAGAAACTTAGATCGTTCATTTAGTGTTCCAATAGAAGCCCGTCGCATACTGAGGAGATGAGGAGATGTTTTCGTTTCTTTTGAACCCGTTTTTAATTCTGCCGATAATCTTGGTCGCTTGGGCCCAGATGCGGGTCCGCAGCGCCTTCAACAAGTACAGCCAAGTGGCTTCGGCCGCGCAGCTTTCGGGTGCTGAGACCGCACGACGCATCCTGCATCAGCAACGCATTTACGACGTGTCGGTCGAAGAAACGGGCGGGATGCTTTCCGATCACTACGATCCCCGCGCCAAAGCCGTGCGCCTCTCTTCGGACAACTTCCACGGACACCATCTAGCCGGCTTGGCCGTGGCGGCGCACGAGGTCGGCCACGCGATCCAACACGCCCGCGGCTACGCGCCGCTCAACTTTCGGCACGCGATCCTGCCCGTCGCCAACTTGGGCTCGACGCTGGGCCTTCCCCTGATTCTAGCGGGGATGTTCTTCGGGACCGCCGGCCTGATGAATATCGGCATCATGTTCTTCGCTGGCGCAGTCTTGTTCCAAATCGTCACCCTGCCGGTGGAGTTCAACGCCAGCTCGCGGGCCATGGCCATTCTCTCGCAGGGCTACCTAGCCAACGACGAGGTGCGCTCGGCTCGGCGGGTGCTCAACGCCGCGGCCATGACCTATGTGGCCGCCGCCGCGACCGCCGTGCTAAACCTAGTGGGTCTTTTGCTCATGCGCGGCTCAGACGAATAACAGCAGGCGCAACAAGAAGTTTCAAGGCCCCTCGCCCTTGTGGGCAGGGGCCTTTTGTTTATGAGCCAGCAACTGCGTTTCTATATTATTATTCCATTTCCATACACGAGGAGAGTGCGAGCATGATTTTATTCTTATGTGCATTGCTCGTCAGTGCCGCGAGCGCTGGTGCCGATGTGTACTTCGAGGAAGAGGTAGTCAATCGGGGATTTGGCAAAGACAAAACCGGAGCGCGCAAAACGACCCACAAAATTTACATTAAGGGCAAGAGCCAGCGGGTCGAGCAGCAGATTGAGACCGACGCGAAAACGGCCAAGGCCCTCCGACGGCAGGGCCAGTCCCTCAATACCAGCACTATCTTGCGGCTGGACCAAGCGCAAGTGTACGAAATCGACCTCGCGGCACAGACCTTCGTCCAGCAGAAAGCCCCTCCGGCGCGCAAGGCCGCGGCCAAGCCGGCAGCCACTCCCGGCGGGCCACAGAGAGCTCTTGCGGTCAAGGTGCCGGAAGAAACAGAGCGCATCGCTGGCATTCCCTGCCAGCGGGTCGTCGCGCAAATGCGCGCCCGCTACCTCGACCCCAACACCCAAGAGCTCCGCCGCGAAAACCGCTACACGTACGATGCCTGCATCGCCAAGGATTTCCCCGGCTTTCAGGAGATCACAGCGTTTATGGCCTTGCAGGACGCTAGCACGTCCTATCCGTCGCTAATCGGCGGAGGTCTGGAAGGGCTAGACGACCACGAAGCTCTAAGTGACGAGCTAGAGAACGCCGAGGAACTCAAAGGCTTTGCGCTGCGCTCGACCTTGACGGCCTCAGTCAAGCTGCCGGAAAAAGAGAAGTCCAGCCAAGTATTCCGCTTAGACCGCGAGATCAAGACCATGGCGTACGCGCCGTTGCCCGACTCGCTTTTCCACGTGTCTAAGGCTCTGACTCGCCTCGAATCCGAATGAAGAGGAAACTGCTCGGGGCGGTGGCCGTTTTGGGTGCCGTCCTCGTCCTCGTCGCGGTCACGCCCATAGGGCCTGCCGCACTCGCGCACCTGCTAGAGCGCGGAGTTGGGGGATGGCAGGTCTCCATCGGCAGTCGCCGGGGAGGCTTGCTCTACGCGTTTTCCTTTTCCGACGTGTACTGCAAAAACCCCGCCCTAGGGGTGACCATCAATGCCGAGCACATCGCTGTGTGGCCGTGGTCTTGGGCAGTCGACATACAGGCACCCAAGGTGCGTATCGAGTCAGGCACCGGGGCCGATTCAACTACCGCAGCCATAGACATAGAGCTGCCCCTCGCCTTCTTCCCCAACCTCAACGTGCAAGCCGGTACACTCGATTGGCAGTTAGGCGCGACGCGGATCGGAGCGCAGGACTGGCGCGGCGCATATCGCTTAGCAGCAGACACCTCAGGACACTTAGACCTGACCTTGTCCGACTTACAGGGTGTGCCGCTGCGCTCGCTAACTCTGGAGCTCGCGCTCAGTCCGCACCGCATTGACCGCGGAGAGCTCCGGGCCGTGGGCGCTAGCGACAGTCTCAGGGCCGCACTGCAGGCTTCGTTTGCCTTGGGGCTGAAGTTGCCGCGGCCTTTACAAATGGACGCCACGGCGACGGTGGAGACCGATTCCGTGCGGGGTTCCCTAGCAGCGGAGATCGTTGGGGCGGTGACGCCGTTGCAACTACACGGGACGCTCAGGGGCAAGGGAAGCGCGCCGGCGGTCTCGGCTGTGGAGCTGCGAGGGGATATGCGCACCAACGGCACGCGCCTAGTGTTGGATTCTCTACTCGTCTCTTTATTCGACGGCACCCTGACGGGCGAGGCGACTTATTTCTTTACCCGCGACAGCTTGCAGACCCAACTGCGGGGCGAGGGATTTGACCTTGCGCTCGCGGCTCCCTTTGCGGGGCGGGCGGAATTTGAGCTAGCGGCTGGAGTACATTTGCAGCACCGGCGCTATGCAGCGGATTTTGCCGCCCTTCTGCGCGATGTGGACCTAATTCCCGACCGGCGGTTCGACGCCGAGATAACGGGTTGGCATCGACCCGATGGAGCGACTCGTATCAACCTGCAATCGCCCTTGCTGGAGTTGGTGGCCACCGGCTCTTCTAGCTTAGCGGGCGACTACGACCTCGCGCTAAAGGGCGCGTTGCAAGCGGCGTCCTTTTTGCGCGGTGCCGCGCCCATAGCCATCGCCGGGCAGGCTAAGCTCGATACCCTAGCGTTGCGGCTGACGACCAACCATCTCCCCGGCGAATTGGGCGAGGAATTCGGTCCGCTCACCGCGGATCTATACCTGTACGCCAACCGCTACCTCGCGGCGGATTTGCGCTTAGAACGCGATCTCCTAGTAGCGCGGGCAGACATTGACCTAGAGCGCAGCGAAGTCGATACGCTGGTGGCGGCTGTGAACGGACTGGCAGTAGAGCGGGTCATGCCCGGGTTGAGCGGGCAGCTCGACGCGGATTTGCGCGGGGCGGGCGGGCGGGCGCTCGACGAGCTCCGGTTGGCCGGGCGCGTTGCGACCATGCCGCTAGAGTACGCGGGATGGCAGACCGGCGAACTCGCGCTGGACGTGGACTGGGACCAAGGTGCGGCGCGGGTATCCGGTGGGGGACCGGGTGTGAGCTTACTAGCGAAATTGGACGCGGACGGGCACTTAAAGGCCCAAGCGGATTTTGCCGATACCTTGTTGCGAGGGGTAGATGGCGCAGCGGCCTCACTAGACGGCACTTTGCACTGGGAGGGGCCGCTGGATAACCTAGACGCAGTCCAAGCTAACCTCTCCCTCGACTCGCTCTGGCTGCGGCAGGGGGAATGGGTGCTGCAAAATCGCGGTTCCCTCCAAGCCAACTATGACGACAAACGCCTAGACCTCACGGCGCTACATCTGCAAACGTCATTCGGCCTAGTGGGCCTTTCGGGTTGGGTCGGGCGGGATTCGCTCTCCGTTGCGGCGGAGTTATCCGCCCTTGAACTATCCAACTTTGTGTCCGCCCTCAGCGCAACGGGCGGCGGGCATCTGCGAGTCGGCGGTACTCTAGCAAGACCAGAGGCACAGGGCGTGGTGACGCTGACGGAGATGCGCCTCGACACCCTCGCTCTCGGCAATGCTCGGCTGCGTCTCTCATTGGCGGATGTGTCGCCAAGGCTGGCGACAGACCGCTCGCTCATGGCCGAGTTCAGCGCCGATGCCGGCGTACGCCTCACGCTTTCCTGCCCAGCCGCGCCGCTCTTCGGGCCGGGGGCAGCTCCCGCTCAACTCGCAATCGAAGCGAAGGCAGCCGACTTGGGGCCGTTGCTCAGTTATGCTTTGGGACGCCCGCTACACGGATGGCTCGACCTCGATGGGCACTTAGAGGTGGCTTTAGGGGATTCCATGCCGAGCTGGCCGGACTTGTCCGGGCAGATCGACTTGCAAGGCTTGGCCATCGAGAGCCAAGCTTCAGCCGACTCGCTGCGGCTGAACCTCCTGTCTGGAGGGCATTTCTCTTTCGGCGAGGGGCGCGTGGTCTTGGACTCCGTGGCGATTGGCTTGCAGCACTACGACCGCGACCGTCTCGCCCTGCAGCCGGCTGGCACTCTGCGGTTGACGGGCCAACTAGTGGACACCAAGCCCTCGAAAATTGAGCTGGCCCTCGAAGACGTGGACTTGGCTTTCTTCGGCGGCCCCACGGGGCTGGTCCAACTCGACGCCGAAGTCAGCGGCACGGTATCCGCTCCTCAAGTTGCCGCTGATCTGGCCGTGGAATCCGCGGACTTAGGCAAGCTTCGTGGCCAACTCGGCGGCGACCGCCACGGCGGCGATTGGCATTTGAACTGGACGACTTCGCCCGACGACAGCCTCATAGTGACCGGTCGCGTACCTTGGGATTTACAGGCCGGTGAACTCTCATTAGACGAGAGCTGGCTCGAAGCGCGTTCCGACGGCATCGGCCTCCTCTTCCTCGGCGACCTCATAGCCGAACTGGACCATCTCGACGGACGGATTAGCGCGGATCTCCGGGCCGAGGGCTTGGACTCAACGCTCTCATTACAAGGTCAAATAGGGGTCGCAGGTCTCGAATTTGCCCTGCTCGACTTAGAGCCGATCTACGCGCTACCCGACGGGCAGTTGCAATTCAATGGCCGGCAGGTCGAACTGATAGGGTTCTCCGTCGAGAAAGAACCTAAGCGGGGGTTTCGCAGCGCGTCGCTCACCGGGCAGCTCGACCTAGCGCGGCTCGACGACCCTAGCTTTGACTTGCGGCTCCAAGCCGAGCGGATGACCTCCTACTACGAAGACGTTGGGCAGTCCTTTAGGGCGGACGACATCGACATGGATCTATCTTTCGCCGGCTCGCTCAGCGCATCCAAGTTGGCGGGGCGCGTCCGCATCGACCGGCCGAAATCCGAGGCAAGCCTCGTGGTCCTCGCGCTTCCCGTGCCACCGCCACCGCCGGCACTGCGCGACGATTTTTTGGAGAACATGGCCCTCGCCGTCGAAGTCGATCTCCGCGGCCTCGCCGTCGACAGCGAGCTAGCCGAGGTCGAGGCATCGGGCGCGGTCGAGATCGGCGGCACCTTCTACAAGCCGCTCTTCCAAGGCGACATCACAATAGACGAAGGGCAAGTCTTCGTACTCAATCAGGAGTTCAACATTACACAGGGGCGCGTCGTCTTCAACCGCCTAGCACCGACTAAGTCCATCCTCGACGTGATGTACGACCCCCTTGAACTGAATCCCACACTCGATTTAGAGGCTAAGGTCGAGAACATCCGCAACATTAAGAGCGACTATGAGTACGACGTGACCCTGACGCTAAAAGGGTCGGCTCAGAAAATTGTGCCGGATTTTGAGGCGGACTCGGAAGACCCGGACGCGGACCCGGTAGAAGGTTATTTGAGCATCGTCAACCTGCTGGTCTTTAATATGGCTGACCTCGACGTGGCTAACCTCGACTACGACGCGGCCGTAACGGCCGCCGGCCAACTCTTGAGCAAGCAGGTCGAGAAGGAGGTGGGGCTTGATGAATTCACGGTCTTGCCGTCGAGTGAGATCGCCGGGGCCGAGCCTGGGGTCGCCCTGCGTGCGGGCAAATACCTCGGTTGGTTGCCCCTGCCCCTCTGGGTGCGCTACGAGGCCCTACTAAAAGAGATGGCTTGGGGCGAGGTGCGAGTCGAGCACAAAATCAAATCCTTTCTGACCATCGTCGGCTCGGCGCAAAGCAAGTACGATAGCTATGGGCTAGGCATTGGCCTGAAGCGAGAATTTCGATGAGCGTACTCGCCGCCGTCCTCTGTCTGGCTCTCGCGGGGACGGCCTTGGCCCAAGAGGATCTGCGCGAAATATCGGCTCGCGAAGCCGATGGTCACAAGGTGGCTCAGATTCGCTTCGTTCACCGAGGCGCAAAGCGCATCAAAGGCGAGACCTTGCGCTCGGTCATGCTGACCCAAGAGGGCAAGCGCTTCCAACGCCGCTTCTTCAAAAACGACCTGAGCGGCCTAGTCAATCTCTATTACAGCAAGGGCTATCGCGACGCCGAGATCGTCCGCAAGCTCCTGCGCTTGGACGCCAAAAACCGAGTCCACATTCACATTGAAATCAACAGCGGCGCACTGTGGACGGTGCGCACCCTAACGCTCGTAGGGGGCGCACCCTTTGCGGCCGACACCCTGAGTGCTCAGGTCGGTCTGCGCGCTGGTGCACCCCTCGACTACGGCAAGGTGCTCAAAGGCGAGCGCCAACTACAGGTCTTTCTCAATCAGCACGGCTACCCTCATGCCGCAGTACACAATGAGTGGGTGGAGGACGACCGCGCTAGCCGCAGCACAGAGGTCGTCTTTCACATCAATCCCGGGCGCAAGATGTACTTCGGTGCTGTCGAGGTCGAAAACCTCGACCAGCTATACACGCGCAAGGAGGTAATCGAGCGTTATCTACACTTTGAGCAGGGGGGCTTGTACAATCCCGAGCAGCTAGCCAAAAGCCGCGAGCAACTGGCGAAGACCGGCCTGTTCCGCTCGGTCTTTCTACTCACTCCCGAGACGGGTGACAGCTTGCAGCCGGTCGTGGTTCGCTTAAAAGAAAGAAAGCGTATCTCCCTAAGTGCCGGTGCCTTCTTCAGCAACATTGAGCCGCGCGTAGGCGGGGTCGTGCAGCACAACAACTGGCTGGGCCGTGGCGCTCGACTAAGCCTCAATGCCGGTTGGGGGAAGCCAGAGCAGGGCGTCACCGCGTCCTTTACCGAGCGCAACTTGCTAGGCACGGGCGCTGACTTGGTGTTGTCGGTAGGGGTCACCGACAAATGGCAGCCGACCAAGCAGCAGGGCAACCCAGACGACCAGCGGCAAGTCGCGCTTTTGACGGCCAACGATTCGGTGCTCAACGACTTTTTGTTCCTTCCCTTCGGGGGGGAAGCGGTTATACGAGAGTATATAAACACAGCCACCTTCAACTACCTCGCAGTTGAGCACTTGTGGAAAGCGGAAGCAACGCTCACCAAGGGCTGGCGCGAGATCTACCAAGCCCAAGTCTCTATTAGCGGAGAAGACTCGCGCACCCGGCCCGATCCGAGCAAGCGCATCGACTACGCTCCCAAGCCTCTTGATCCCGGAGACGAGGGTGAAACCGACAGCGATGAGACGACCGACGCGGACGATCTGTTTGGCGACGACGACTTCGATTTCTCTAGCAAAGGCAATTTATCTGCCCAAGACGAGGTTATAGACTACAGCGACGGCAAGATCCCAGCGACGGCGGATTGGCTGCGAATTCTGACCGAACGCGAGCGCTCGGTCAATTTGAAAACCGAGTTTTTGCGCGACTCGCGCGACGATCCCTTTGCTCCCACGCGCGGTGCGCTCTTGCGGTTGACCGGACTCTATGCCTACTCGTTCACTCTTGGTCGGCGTCAGACTTATGTGATCGACGGTGAGGCCGCATTCACGTATTACCAACCGCTCTCGCGTCGGCTGGTGTTGGCCCTAGCCCTGCAAGGGGGAGGAGCGGCTTCACTGCGCGAGGGACGGCGGTTACCGCAGAAATACTGGTGGACATACGGGGGCGAGGGGTCCCTGCGCGGCGTTGAGCGCGACGTCATACACGTGCCGGGCGGCGGACGTCTCGGCCTGAATATGCGCGGGGAATTGCGCTACCAGCGCAACAGCTTCGGCCTTGTTGGCTTTTGGGATCGGGCGCAGGTCTGGCGCCAGCCAAGCCAAGCGACCTTGCGAAGCATGGTCGATGGCTATGGGGGGGGGCTGCGCTACGCTTTGGGCTTTCCCCTCCGGCTCGACATAGCCTTCAGCGATGGCTCCCTCGACAACCCATCTGACGAGAAACAGTGGTGGAAGCGGTTGTATCAGCGGCGGCACCTTTATTTTTCCATCGGTCAGGCTTTCTGAATGGTCGAAATAATACATCACGCCGACGCCAGCGAACTGATTGCGCTTTCAGGTGCCTGTCTCGAATTGCCAAAACGACGCGCCCAATGCGAAACGGCGTAACCGTCACCGCGGTGTACACGCCGCCCGAGCAGCGCGACAAGGGATACGCCACTTCATGCGTCGCGTCGTTGAGCAAGCAACTGCTCGCCGAGCGCTACTCGTTTTGCAGCCTATTTGCCGATCAAGCCAATCCAACCTCCAACAGCATCTATATGAAAATCGGCTACGTGCCTATGGGCGATGCGCTAGAAATTGACTTTGCTACCTGAAACCCGCTGCTAGACGGCAGCTTTTTGAAAGAGCTATTATGCAATCATTTCGCAGCAGTACCACCACTCAGGGGCGGCGCATGGCCGGCGCACGTGCCTTGTGGCGCGCCACCGGCATGAAGACCGAGGACTTCCAAAAGCCCATCGTCGCCATCGCCAACTCCTTTACTCAGTTCGTGCCCGGGCACGTGCATTTGCACCCCATCGGCCAAAAGGTCAAGGAAGTGATCGATCAGCACGGCGGCTACGGCGTGGAGTTCAACACCATTGCCGTAGATGACGGCATTGCCATGGGACACGACGGCATGCTCTACTCCCTGCCGAGCCGCGAGCTAATCGCCGACAGCGTCGAGTACATGGTCCAAGCCCACAAGGCCGATGCCCTCGTCTGCATTTCCAATTGCGACAAGATCACCCCAGGCATGTTGCTGGCCGCGCTCAGGCTCAACATTCCGGCGATCTTCGTCTCGGGCGGGCCGATGGAGGCCGGCAAGACCGATCTATCAACGGGCCGCGCCAAGCTCGATCTAGTCGACTCCATGGTCGCTGCGGCCGACCCCAACCTGAGCGACGAGGACGTGGCCAAGATGGAGGAACAAGCCTGCCCGACTTGCGGCTCGTGCTCGGGCATGTTCACCGCCAACTCCATGAACTGCCTCAACGAAGCCATCGGCCTAGCCCTGCCGGGCAACGGCACCATCCTCGCCACGCACGCGCTGCGCTGGGAGCTTTTTGCCGCGGCCGGCAAGCGGATCGTCGAAATGGCCAAGGCATTTTACTTAGAGGGCGACACGTCGGTACTGCCGAGGAGCATTGCGAACTTCGCGGCCTTTGAAAACGCCATGACCTTAGACATCGCCATGGGTGGCTCCACCAACACGGTCCTGCACCTGTTGGCCATGGCCCGCGAGGCCGAAGTCAACTTCACCATGGCCGACATCGACCGGCTCTCGCGGCAAGTCCCCTGTATCTGCAAAGTGGCACCGGCCACTCAGGAGTTTCACATAGAGGACGTCGCACGCGCCGGCGGCATTATGAGCATTTTAGGCGAGCTGTGGCGCGGCGGCAAAATCCACCCCGAGCCAAAGACCGTGGCCGGGCCATCGCTGGGCGACCTGATCGCCGCCAACGACATTCGCGGGTCCGGTCCGGTCGACGCGATGGCTGTGCAGCGGGCATTGGCGGCCCCGGGCAACGTGCGGACGAAAACCGCCTTTTCCCAGAACAACTTTTACGCCGAGTCGGACACCGATGCTCAAACGGGCTGCATCCGCTCGGTCGCGTACGCTTATTCGCAGGACGGTGGGCTGGCCGTGCTTTTCGGCAACATCGCCGAGGAGGGCTGCATCGTGAAGACGGCTGGCGTTGATGAGTCGATCTGGGTCTTTGAGGGCACGGCCCAAATTTTTGAGTCGCAAGACGAAGCATGCGAGGGCATCTTAGGCGGCAAGGTCCGCGATGGCGACTTGGTAGTGATCCGCTACGAGGGGCCCAAGGGCGGGCCAGGGATGCAGGAGATGCTCTATCCAACGTCGTACATCAAGTCCATGGGGCTGGGCAAGACCTGTGCGCTGTTGACCGATGGCCGCTTTTCCGGCGGCACCTCCGGGCTGTCGATTGGCCACGTCTCGCCGGAAGCGGCTGAGGGCGGCGCACTCGCCTTGGTGGAAACCGGCGACCGGATTCGTATCGACATTCCCAATCGCACAATCGACGTGCTAATCGCAGACGCCGAGCTGTCTGCACGACGGCAAAAAATAGACGCCTATCGGCCCCGCAACCGCCAACGCCACATCCCCCAATCGCTACAGGCGTATGCCGCGCTGACGACGAGCGCAGCGCACGGAGCCGTGCGGGACGTGGGTCAGCTACAGAAATAGCTCTGCAAACAAAAGGAATCCCATGAAAATCACCGTACTAGACGGACACACCCTAAACCCCGGCGACAACCCTTGGGATCCGGTCTCGGCGTTGGGCGAATTTGCGGTGTACGACAAAACACCTGACGACCTGATCTTAGAGCGGGCTGCGGACGCCGACGTGATTTTGACCAACAAGGTGCCGCTGACGGCCGAGACATTTGCCCAGCTACCCAACCTGCGCTTCGTGTCGGTTACGGCCACTGGGTACAACGTCGTCGATGTGGAAGCCGCGCGCACCCACGCCATCCCGGTGTCAAACATTCCAGTGTACGGCACCGACTCGGTCGCCCAATACACCATGGCGCTACTGCTGGAGCTATGCCACCACGTCGGTCGCCACGACGCGGCGGTCCATCGCGGCGGCTGGGCTGAATCGGGCCACTGGTGTTTTTGGGAGACGCCGCTGATGGAGTTGGCGGGAAAAATTATCGGCCTCGTGGGCTTTGGGCGCATCGGCCAGCGCGTCGGCGAGCTGGCCCACGCTTTTGGCATGGAAGTCTGGGCGTATGCGCCGTCGCCCAAGGACCCGCCGGGGTACGCGCCGTTTGCCCTCAAGAGCACGGCGGAGATTTTCGCCGGAGCCGATGTGGTCAGCTTGCACTGCCCGCAGACGCCCGACAACACCGGTTTTGTCAACGCCGAGTTGTTAGCCACCATGAAAGAAGGGGCGCTGTTCATCAACACGTCGCGCGGCGCACTCGTCGATGAGCAGGCCCTTTTGCAAGCCCTACGCACTGGCAAGCCCCGGGCGGCGGCAACGGACGTGGCTTCCGTCGAGCCAATCACTAGCGGCAATCCGCTCTTGCAGGCACCGAATCTGCTCATCACGCCGCACATGGCTTGGGCCACGCTAGAGGCGCGCAAGCGACTGATGCAAATGACGGCGGAGAACGTGCGGGCTTTTATGGACGGTGCGCCGATCAACGTGGTGAACTGAGCGTTGAGGAGAGGGACATGGCAGAGCTTAATGACGGCAACATGTTGGTCTCCTTGTTGGGTTAGTTTTCGTCTTGGTTGAGGAAAATGACATGGCAGAGCTCAATGACGGCAGGCCGTTCGCCACGCTCGAAGGTGCCCGAGATGCAGTCCGGGAACTAAAGGCGACCTCCGGCCTACCCACCGGTGGCCTGAAGGTCCGGGTCCGCAGTGGGGTTCACGCACTGGCGCACGGCGTACACTTCGGCCCGGAGGACTCGGGCACGGCCGCAGCCCCACCGTGTATTGCCCTGCCGAGGGCGAGACGGTGCGCCTCCTAGGCGGCCGGCAGCTCGACCCGGCGGCGTGGATGCCCGTGATCGATCCCGCGGCCGGGCCCGTCTGGCCGAGGCGGCGAAGGAGCACGACGTGCAGATCGATCTGACCGCCGAGGGTATGACAGACCTTGGCGCTTTTGTCTCGCGCGGGTTCGGCCGCGACACGGCACCGGCCCATCTGGAGCTCTTCTTCAGTGACCTGCCCATGACCGTGGCCCAGTGGCCCAATGCCGGGCAGTTCGCCGCAATCACCGGCTTCACCAAGCCGATGTCCAACCCGTGGGGCCAAGAATCAGCGTCAGCGGCGGCGACCGCCCCAGTCTGACCCCCTGCAACCACGCCGTCGTCAACAACCATATCCACCACTTTGCGCGCTGGACCCGCTGCTATGTCGCCGGCATCGGGGCCGACGGGGTCGGCATGCGCTTGGCCCACAACCTGATCCACGACGCGCCGCACAACGCCATCCTATTCTGGGGCAACGAGTTCCTGATCGAGAACAACGAGATCTACCGGGTTTGCCTCTACTCACCGGACAGCCGGCTGCAGCCGGCGGAACTGGTCGTTCTTAACCCACAGAATAAGGTGAACTAAGCGTTGACATTGCGCTCGATTTTCGGTTATTATGCTCCAAGGGGGCGACTTGGCTTCGACGGGGTCGGAGAAGCCCAAATTGCGTGCCGAGGTCCCGACACCTCGTAAATCCTCGGGAAACAATTAAGCGACGAAAATAACACGTACGCTCTGGCTGCCTAAATTTAGAGCAGCCCATTGGGGTCTGTTGAGCCTGCGCGGCAGGCCCCAATGCCATCTCTTAGCAGGCTGGTCCCAAACCTTCGCCCGAGGGAATGGGGCGAGATTTTTCGGGCTGGCCTGTTGCGTGGCCCGTTGGCCGGCAGCGCAACAGGCGAGATAACTAAGGCCGACTACGCACGTAGCATATTTCGGTAGAACCGGTCTCGGACGCGGGTTCGATTCCCGCCGCCTCCACCATTCTTCCACACACAAACGTCTCTTCGGGGTGATTCTCCGGAGAGACGTTTGTCTTGAAAGGCACTGTTATAGCAGTAGCCCACCCTCTTTTTGCAACCTCATCTAATAACTTCACTCCCACACCACCGATTTCAGTCTCAACAGCTTCCGCGAAGTCTTAGCTGGTTTGGAGACGCGCTAGGCAGCGGATTAAACATTACGCTGACTCTCAACGACGTTATTCATAACATCTGGGTGGAGGAGCGCGGCGGGCGAGATCACATGAGACTCTCTTGAAATTTCTTTACGACTAAGGATAATCGTAATGCCAAAACGACCCAATGTGATTCTTATCGTCGCCGACGACATGGGCTATGGCGATTTCGGCGTTTTTAACGACGGCCCGGCCCGCACACCCCATCTCGACGCACTGGTTGGCGAGGGGGTCTGTCTGACCCAACACTACGCCGGCTCGCCGGCCTGCTCGCCGTCGCGGGCGGCGCTTCTTACGGGTCGTTACCCGCACCGCACCGGCGCGTTGACACCGATGGAGGTGCGCGGGATGGACCGCATCGCGCTCGACGAGGAGACCATCGGCGATGCGTACAAACACGCGGGGTATGCGACGGGGCTGATCGGCAAGTGGCACAATGGAGCACTTGACGATCGCTATCATCCCAACGCACGCGGCTTCGATGAGTTTTTGGGCTTTCGCGGCGGGTGGATGGATTATTTTGACTGGTGGGTCGAGCGCAACGGGCGGCGCGAGACCGCGGACGGGCGCTATTTGACCGATGTGTTCACCGACGAGGCGGTGGATTTTATTACGCGGCACCGGCAGGACCCCTTTCTGCTCTGCATGATGTACAATGCGCCGCATACGCCGTTGCAGGCCCCCGACGAGGCGGTACAACCCTATCTCGACGCAGGGATGAGCCCGGGTGTGGCGATTACCTACGCGATGAACGAGATCATGGATCGGGGCGTCGGGCGGATCGCGGAAACCTTGGATGCTCTGGGGCTGGCGGACGATACGATCCTGATGTTCACCAGCGACAACGGACCGGCGTTTGGAACGCGACCCGACCAAGTGCCCGAGGGGATGAGCACGGATTTACGGCGCTACAATTGCGGCTTTAACGGGCAGAAAGGGTCGGTTTACGAGGGCGGCATCCGGGTGCCGATGATCGTGCGCTGGCGCGGCGGGTTGGAGGGGAGGCGGCAGGTCGACGAGTTGGTGCACGGTATGGATTGGTTGCCGACATTAGCCGGGTTGTGCGGTATCGAGCCGCCCGGCAGGCGGCCCCTAGACGGGCGCGACGCCGCGGCGGTGTTGCGCGGCACCGGCGATGACGCTCCGGCGCGATTTTGGCAGCTCAACCAATTTCAGCCCGTCGGCTGGATCAACGCGGCGATGCGCGAGGGGCCGTGGAAGCTGGTCCGTCCCCAGTTGGCGCAAAAGCCCAAGACCGATGCGGATAAGCGCGTGATGGAGCGCTACGTGGAAGTGGATATCCAATACAAATACCACCCCGACGAGGTGACGGAGCTGATGCGCGAGCCGGATCCCGAGTTGATTGTCCCGCCGCCGGCTGATTTGGAGCTCTACAATATTGACGACGACCCGCTTGAACAGAACAACATGGCGACGGATGAGTCGGAGCGTGCGAGCCGAATGCTCGGGGCGTTGGAGGGGTGGTTTGAGGAGGTCGAGGCGGAAAGGCGGCGGATTCAGCCCGACGGCTCTATACTGGAGGTCGTGGACGAATAAAGGTGTTACAGCACCGACAACAGCGATATCAACCATGCGCGTGAACATTTTCAGGAGGAGGGCTATCTCCTCGCCCGCGGCTTGCTCAATGTGCAGGAGGAGATCGAACCGGTCGTGCGCGAATACGAGGGCGTACTCAACTGGCAGGACATCCTTGACCCCATGTCTCAGCGGAACCTATTTTGACCATAAGAAGGCGGAAACTTCCGTGATCGGCACCTCGGAGAGTCATCCGCTGATGTTTGTAGCGATCTGTAAGTCAACGAACGAATAAGGAGATCGCGGATTTTGGAAAGGCTGCAGGCCCTCCACCATCTTTAAGCGCGACTTCTGCACATCCGAAGTCGCGCTTTCTTATGTTTGCCAGCGAAAGAGAGACCATGAAGATCACCGACATTAAGGTTACGCCCTCCCTCGGCGCTGAAAATCGCCACTGGTCCTTGCTGAAAATTTTCACGGACGAAGGCATTGTCGGCCTTGGCGAGTGGGCTGGGGGGGCCATCGAGCAGCTCAAACGAATGATCATCGGCCGCGACCCGACCAACATCAATCAGCTTCACTACGATCACCTGTGGCAGATGCAGGGCCGCGGCGCCGGCGTGGAAATCGCCCTGTGGGACATCCGCGGCAAGCAGCTAAACGCACCTATGCACGAGCTGCTGGGCGGCAAACTGCGCGACCGCATCCGCGTGTACTGCGACTGCCACTCGGGCGCACACTGGACGCGGGAAGACTACGAGCGGCGCTGGCAGGAGACGCGGGCCAGCGGGCAATTGGATCCGGTGTACGAAACCAGCGCCTACGTGTCCATGGCCCAAGAGGTGGTAGCCGAAGGATACACCGCGATCAAGTTCGATCTCGACGTGCCCAACCCTTGGAAGCTCGACACCTACGACCGCTCCATCAGCCGCCGGCAGCACCACCACATCGTCACCACCATCGAAAGCCTGCGCCACGCGATTGGCCCTTACATCGACTTATCTATCGACTTGCACGGTTCCTTCAACCTCGCCGACGCCCTGCGCATCTGCAAAGACGTGGAGCACCTCGACCTGCTTTGGTTGGAGGACCCCATCCGCTGGGAGTGGGGCAATGTCGCCGCCCTGGCCAAAATCTGTCAGCAGACCGAGACGCCGATCTGCACCGGCGAGATTTTCTACGGCGCCAAGATGTTCCGCGAGTTAATGGAACAACAGGCCTGCGACCTACTGGAACCGGACATCCCCCACAGCGGCGGCGCCATTGAAATCCGCCGCATCGCCGAGCTGGCCGAGATGTACCACATGTCGGTAGCCCCCCACTACATGCGGAGCGCGATTACGGGCATGGCCGCGGTGCATATCTGTTCCACCCTGCCCAATTTCCTCGCCCTAGAGCACCACTCGCGCAACATCCCACTGTGGGGCACCATGCTCGACATCAAGAACCCAATTCAACAGGGTTACATCGCCGTGCCCGACGGCCCTGGCTTGGGCGTCAATCTAGACGAAGAAGCCATCGCCGCGGCGCTGCCGGCCGGGGTGCCGCTGTGGTCTTGAGTCGCCATCACTTTTAACTGGAGCTACTATGCAATCTCAAAACTACATCGACGGTCAGTGGGTTGGGGCCTCGGACGGAAAGACCTTTGCCCAGCGCAATCCAGCCGACCTAGAGCAAGTAACCGGGGAGTGGCCCCAAGGCACCAGCGCCGACGCCGAGCAGGCCATCGAAGCGGCGCACGCGGCGTTTCCAGCGTGGGCTGACATGGGGGTGTACCAGCGAGCGGAGTACTTGTCGCGGGCGGTCGCCGTGCTAAAGGGGCGGGCCGAAGAAATCGCCGCCATCCTCACCGCAGAAAACGGCAAGACGCTCGACGAAGCGCGCACCGAGGTGGGATCGGCGGTGCGCGAGATGGAGTTCCAGATCGCCCAAGGAATCTCCATGTGCGGCCAGACCGCGCCCTCGGCGCAAGCTGGGGTGTTTGCCTACAGCGTGCGGCGGCCCCTCGGAGTGGCGTCGATCATCAGCCCTTGGAATTTTCCGTTCAACGTGCCGGGTCGCAAGTGTACCCCAGCGCTGATCAGCGGCAACACCATCGTCTTCAAACCGGCGAGCCTGACGCCTGGAGCCGGGCGGGCTTTCGTCGATATTTTTGCCGAGGCGGAATTGCCCCCGGGCGTGCTGAACTTCGTCTGCGGCGGGGGCAGTACAGTCGGGGAAACCATGATCACGCATCCGTTGGTGCAGTCGATTTCCTTCACCGGATCGACCCAAGTGGGCCGGGGCATTCAGCAGCGCGCCGCCCAAGGGATCATCCGCACGCAACTGGAGATGGGCGGCAAAAATCCCGCGGTTATCTTGGCCGACGCCGACCTCGACATGGCCGCGGATGCGGTCGTCAAGGCAGCTTACGCCTGCGCCGGGCAGTGGTGTACTTCGACGAGCCGGGCCATTGCCGAGCACGAGATCGCCGCAGCCTTCACCGACAAAGTGCTAGAGCGCGTCAAGCAAATTCGCGTGGGAAATGGGACAGAAGACGGGGTGGATATGGGGCCGGTGTGCGGCACGGACCAGCTCGAAACCATTGAGGGCTACATCGAGATCGGCAAAGCGGAAGGGGCCTGCATCGCACATGGAGGCGAGCGCCTGACCGACAACGGTCTCGACAAAGGGTGTTTTATTGCGCCGACGGTTTTTACCAATGTCCAGCCGCAGATGCGCATCGCTCAAGAAGAAATTTTCGGCCCGGTGTTGTGCCTGATGGTAGCGGAGGATTTCTCCGAGGCCCTAGAAATCGCCAATGGCGTGGAGTTTGGGCTGGCGTCGTCCATTTTCACGCGGGACATTGGGCGGGCTTTTCAGTTTTTAGAACAGACCGACGTGGGGCTGACGCATGTGAACATGATGACGGCCTACCGCGAGCCCCAACTCTCATTCGGCGGGGTCAAGGCTTCCGGGCACGGAATCCCCGAGTCGGGCGACACTGGGATCGAGTTTTTCACCGAGCACAAGGTCGCCTTTATCAATTATCTGTAATAGGCTGGTAGGTCGGGAAGACGCGGGGAAAGGCGCAGCCCGAGGTCTTTTGGCGGGTAGCTGCGTCAATGTAGCAAACGCTGAACGCACGGCGCGGGTGATTGGTGCTATTCGTCTCCGAGCGGTGCAACGTCCAGTTGTGCAAAAGCACCACCTCGCCTTTTTCCATTTCCAAATAGAGCCGCTTCTCATCCGGGGCGTGCAACGCGCGCTCGTCCGCCGAGAGCTGGTCGCCCGTCTCGGGGATCATGGTGTGGTGCGAGCTGGGGATGATCTGTAGGCAACCGTTGGCAACGCACGTGTCGTCGAGCGCGGTCCACACCGTGACTTTGGGGGGAATGCTCAGTTGCCAGCCGCCAACACCGTCTTGGTGCCAGTTGATCAGGACGCCCTGCTCGGCGGGCTTGTTGAAAAACATGGCGCGAAAAATCGAGACCTCCGCGCTGACGATTTTGGCGGTTAAGTCGCGGAAGAGCGGCTTTTGCATATAGCCCAAGAACAGCGGATCCTGCTCCAGGTCCTGAATTTTGCGGTACTTCAGCGAAGAGCCCTTAAACTCCTTGGTCTGCCGCGAAAGCTCGGGATTGCCGGCCGAAGGGCAGAGCTGCATGAGCATATTGTCGTAGCGCACTTCGCCGAGCATGATCTGGTCGATGCGCTGGCAGAGGGCGTCGATTTCCTCGCGGGAAGCGACGTGGCCGAGGCGCACGTAGCCTTGATCGTGAAACTGGTCGAGTTCGGCGGGACTGAGCGCGGAGGCGTGGAGAGCGGTCATGGCAAATTCCTTTGGTCTTAAGCGAGACGAGCGAGCGCGTCTTGCCGACTGATGCGGCGGAAGGATTGTTCGAGCACGGAACCTTGGCCCTGCCAGCCCTCCCCGCCTTCGCCGTCGGGCACGGAGTCGCAGACGCTTTGGCACCAATCGGCGAGCGGATCTGCCGGGCAGCGGATTACTACGTCGGGATCGGCGACCTCGCCGGTGGCTGAATACGCATAGCAGGTTTCGATGAGCCGCTCGGCCGCGGCTAGCTGCTGCCGCTGGTACTCGCACAGGGCCGGAGGACCGTCGGGCACGAGCAAGATGTTGACGCCGCGGTCGGTAATCGCGTTGAGCCGCTCGATCGCATCCGTGCCGACCAGCACGTCTTTGTGCTCCGGCCAGATGTCGAACATCCCGTAGGCCGCCTTGGGCTCGCACGATTGGAAGGTAAAGTTATCGGGATACGCGAAAAAATCCTCACCCGTGGCACGGTAGGTATTGTAAAAGGCGGTTACGTGGGCCATGATCAAACTGACGGCCCCGACGCCCTCGAGGCGATTGGGCGCTAGCACCCCCAGCCTCTTGGTATTGGTAAAGCCGCGAAAGTACTCTGCCAGCGCGACCGGGCGGTCGCTGACAAGTATCTCAAAATCGCTGTCGCCGAGTGTTGAACTGTGCATGGGTAACACCACCTAATCCCAATGTAACGCCATTTGCCGCACCGCCACAAGCAGTTAGATCGCCGCTGCCCAAATCGCCGCGCGATCGGAATCCATACCTACTCCAGCAGAATGCCGCCGTCGAGGACGATGTTCTTACCCGTCATCGACGGAGTTCTGCACAGCATTTCAAAAACGTAGAGCAGGTGCATAGGGGGGACTTCTTGATTCCACACCTTCATTAGGTTTTTGACTCCGTCAATGGCTTCGCACGGCGTGTTGGAAATCATCTGGCCGCTGACAATGACCGGGCTGATGGAATTGACGCGAATCCCGAATTCCTTACCCGCCTGCACCGCATAGTTGCGGCTGAGACCGAGCAGGGCCGCCTTGCTGCACACATAGGGTGCCCCCACGTACAGCCCGCCCACCAATGCGGCCAGCGACACAATGTTGATGATTTGTCGGTCGCCGCTGCCATGCTGCATCAGGCCGACCGCGCCTTGGCTCATAAAGGCCGCGCCTTTTGCATTTACATTGAGAACGCGGTCCCAGTTGTCCTCGGTCATGTCGAGTAGCTTTACCTCGCTGAGCAGCCCGGCGTTATTGATGATCAGGTCGAGGCCGTCGTATTGTTCGGCGATTTCAGCGTAGAAGGATTTGATCTGCGCGACATCGCTGAGATCAACGCGATGAGCACTGTACTCGCCACCGTAGGACGCGACGGCCTCCTCAGTCTCTTCTTGCGAGACAACATCCACCAGAATGGGGATCCCGCCGCGCGAGGCAATAAAGGTCGCAAAGAGTTTTCCAATCGTCCCACTAGAGCCGGTGATAATGCAGCGCCGCCCCTTGAGGTATTCTTCTATCGTTACGTACTGTTCAAGCTCTGTACTACTGTTCATAAGCTATGCCTCCTATAGTTCATCAAAAGCATCTATTTTTAGGTCTATCCGCCACACCTTCACATGCCCCACACAGTGACTTTCGCCGCGTCCCGGCCCTCCTCGCGGCGGAATATCTTGTCGTCCCACGACACCCCGGCCGTGCGGTCGAAGATCACCAGATGCCCTTCGGTCGCGGCGCAGCGATCCATGTAGGCGCGAGTCTGATCGAGACCCGCAACAATGGTCTGCTCTAAGCTCTTGTACAGCAGTTTGCATTCGATCACCACCCGCTGCATCGGCCACGCGATCAGCAGGTCCGTGCGCATCCGACCCAAGCCATACTCGCGCTCAATCCGCCCACCGCTGTTGACGATGCGCTGGAGGAACGCCTGCAAGAGCAATTGAGGACCGGCTTCCTTGTACTGGAATCGCTCGACCCAATGTTCCGAATGTTCGCGGAAGAACGCTTGGAATGCGGTCAGCAAGTCGTCAAGGCGCAGCCGCCCGTCCGCATCCACGTACCAAGTCGGCTCGTGTCGGAATCTGATCTGCGTGGTGTAAGTCAGAGCGCGGGGGATGACTTCCTGATAGATCGGGTTGGCAATGGCAAAGGGAACTAAGCGCACAAGGCCGAGATCATGGACGTATTCCACATCGTCTTGGGGAATGGCTTCGTCGGATTCGGCACCGCTCAGCAACGGCTCAACCACGCGCCGTACGCGCTCCTCTTGCAGCTTGTCAGTGAGTTGGTCTAGGTGGGTCTCGCGTCGCAAAATGAGCTGCTCGCGAGCATCGCTTATCGCCGCGGCCGTGATGGGACGACTGCGATCCCGTCCGGCCTTGTTCCTAAAGCACGCTTCGTACGCCAAGGCGTTGACCAGCCACGGCTGGCCTTGGGTTAGCCGCCAGACCTCGTTTTGCGCATCCTCGGCAAACACCTGCCCGATGGTCTCGGTGTGTTGCACCAACAGCGCCTGCACTTCGGCCAGTGAGAAATCGCCCAAGCGCAGGGATTCGGCGCGGATGTTGAACGCGCTGCCGCCGGCGATGATGGCGTTCTCGGCGGTGGATTGGATGCGGTAGTCGCGCACATCGCGCACACCACACAGGACGACGGTCTGCGGGTAGTGCTGTGGCCGGTCGGGATACCCCGCACGCAGTTGCCGCAGCACGGCTAAGAGCGTATCGCCGATCAGCGCGTCGATCTCGTCAATCAGCAGCACCAGCGGTTTGGCATCCGCCGCCGACCAGCGCCTCAACGTCCCTTGGAGCGCTTGGTGCGGGCCAAACGCCTCCAAAGTGTCGAGACTTATCTCCCTTAGCGTCAGATCGCTCAAAACGAACTCCGCCTCTAAAGCCATCTGACCGAGAATGGCCCGCATGGCCGCCCCCACATCCTCCCGCGCCGACTGGCCGATCTCGACATTTACGTACACGCAGCGATACCGCCCGCTGCCGTTGAGCTCATCCCTTAGCGCCAGCAACGCGGATGTCTTGCCCGTCTGCCTCGGTGCGTGCAGCGCAAAGTACCGTTTCTGCTCGATCAGCAGTAGGACCTCGTCGAGGTCGAGCCGTTCCAACGGCGGGATGTGGTAGTGATCCGCCGCGATGATAGGGCCGGCTGTGTTGAAGAAACGCATGGCGTGTTCGCTTCCGTTTCGGAGCTCCCTTTCTGGTGAGCAAGGTGCTTATAGCCCAAGAGCAACAACGGCCAACTGGCGATCAACATAGCGCATTGACGTAGGTGAAAGTAATGGCATTAAAAGGCCCTTGCGGGCGCTAGTCAAGGAGCGGCCCCGTTACCACTCCGCGCCAACAGACGCCATCCTTCCTTGACTAGGCCGCGAAAAATCTCTTTATCCATAGGCGCGAACCACGCACCAACTAAAAAGGAGCCAATCCATTGACTGAACCTACCCGCCAAAGCATCCAACCGGACGACCTGAAGGCTTTTTGCACCGCCGCCATGGTCAAAGCCGGCCTCAGCCAAGAAGACGCCGCACTAAGCGCCCACGTCTTCGTCACCACCGACACTTGGGGCACCTTTACGCACGGTACCCGGCAAATTCGCGGCCTGATGCAGAATGCGCGGCGCGGCCGTCTAGTCGCGACCGCAAAAGAGAAAATCGTCGCCGAGGGACCCTCTTGGGCCATTATCGACGCCTGCGACGGCATGCCGCCCGCCATCTCCTGCCGCGCCGTTGAGCTAGCTGTTGAAAAAGCTCGCCAAAGCGGCATGTGCTACATCGGCATCCGAGGCAGCAGCCACTACGGTGCCGCCGGATTTTACGCCAACATGATCGCCGAAAACGACATGATCGGTCTTTCCATGTGCAATGTAGAACCCTGCATGACCGTGCCGGGCGGCAAGAGCAGAGTGTTGGGGACCAACCCGATCGCCTACGCCGCACCCACCGGCACCGACCGCACCGTCATGCTCGATATTGCCACCAGCGCGGTTGCGGCCACCAAGATATTCGCGGCCAAAAACGAAGGGCGCAGCATTCCCGACACTTGGCTGGTGGACGAAGAGGGCATCCCAACGACTGATCCCACCGAGTTTCCGGAAAAAGGGGCGCAATTGCCCATGGCCGGGCACAAAGGGTACGGATTGGCTGTGCTGGTAGAGTTGCTAACAGCGACCCTTAGCGGAGCGGCGATGATGAGCAGCGTCCAGAGCTGGGTGGCCGACACGGACGCGCCCTCCAACCAAGGTCACGCCTTTGTCGCCATTGACGTCGGCGCGATGATGCCGCTGGAGGAATTCCACGCCCGCATGGACGCCTTATGCAAAGAGATCAAGAGCGCTTCTCCAGCCAAAGGCGGGACCATCTTCCTACCAGGCGAAATCGAGTGGAACCAGCGGGAGCAAGCGCTAGCCGAGGGTATTGTCATGCCCGAGGATGTCTTGATAAGCCTGCGAGGGCTAGCCGAAGACAGTGGTCTCGATCCTGCGAATTTCAATCTGGACTTGGGCTGAGCAGCCGCTTCATCCCCTCTCGAAATACCTCGCCAGCACCCGTTCCGGCGGCCACAAGTCGAGCAACTCAACAGCTTCCGCCAGCGACGTGCCGGCAAAGGACGCTTCCAACTCTTCCCGTGTGCGCCGCTGCGCCGGACGTTCGTCTAAGTTGGCCACCTCGAACAGCACCCGCGCATTGATCGCCGCGCACTCGCTCAGGCCCTGGGGATAGACCTTGTCCGCGGTGTCGGCTCGGCTGTGGCCATAG
Source organism: Candidatus Latescibacterota bacterium (assembly GCA_965200315.1). Lineage (GTDB taxonomy): Bacteria > Latescibacterota > UBA2968 > UBA8231 > UBA8231. Next base: position 3,192,874 of record OZ241362.1, on the reverse strand, counting down.
AAGCGATCCTCGGGCCATACCGATTCTGTGCCCAGCCCCACGGTGGGCACGCCGTGGGCAAAGAACGGGAAGTGATCCGAACCCCAACTCGTCGTGCCGCAGGACGCGCCGAAGGGTTTTTCGAGCCCATCCACGCGGACGCGCCTCGCCACCGCCGCCAAAACCGGCAGCAGATCCTCGGCCCCGGCGATTCCCAGCCCCGAGGGCCGGCCGCCGACATCGTTGTTGATCATCAGCCAAGTGTCGTCGAGTTCGCCGGCGTGCTGCTGTGTGTACGCCCAAGACCCGACCAGCCCCGACTCCTCGACTCCAAAGGCCACGAACCGCACCGTGCGCCGCAGATGCTCGCGATGCACGGCGAGCGAGCGCGCCGCCTCGACCACGGCGACCACGCCCGCGGCGTTGTCAATAGCACCGGGCCCCACGTGCCAAGTGTCGTAGTGAGCACCACAAACCAAGGTTTGCTGCGGATGCTCAACCCCGGTCAACTCGCCGACCACGTTCCACGACTCCTTGGGCTCGATGCGGCTGTCGAGGACCAACTGTAGCCGCACTGGTCCACGCCGCTGTTGCAGACGCTTGAGGTACTCGGCGTCTTCGAGACTGATCGAGGCCACCGGCAAATCGCCGACCCGCTGGAAGCAGCAGGTGCGGGCCGGCTGTAGGGCACCGGCGTAGTTGCGGTGCTCAAGCAGTGCCACGGCACCGAAGCGCGCGGCCAAGGGCGTCTTCAACTGGCGGGCAAAGGGGTAGTAGGGAGCCACTGCGATGCGGCCGCGCACCTCGTCGGCACGCTGCTCTAGCTCCTCGGCGTCGCAGCGCTCGAGGAACACGACCTCGCCTTCTACTCCTTGCTCCGGGGTCGAAGGCGACAGCCCTCCGCACCGGCAGGGGATTGAGCGTCCAGCCTCCGGTGCCACCACGGTCAACTCCTCGCACTGCGGCCGCCAAGCAAGGTACTCGAAAGACTCTAAGTGGACGCGGTCGAGTCCATAGTGCTGAAAGGTCTGCAACAGGAAGTCCCGGGCTTGGACCTCTCCCTTGCTGCCGGCTACGCGCATGCCAATGTCGTCGGCCAGCACGAGCAGATTTTCCCAAGCCTCGGACCGCGCCTCGACCTCGGCGACGATTGTTTCTTCGATTTTGTTTTTCATTGCTACCTCAAGGCCATCGCGACAACACCGTCTTCTGCCGCGTGTAGAACAGAATTCCCTCGGTTCCCTGCACGTGCAGGTCGCCGAAGAACGACTGGTCCCAGCCGGAAAAAGAGAACAGAGCCATGGGTGCCGGTACGCCCACGTTCACGCCGATCATGCCGCACTCCACTCCGCGCGTAAAGGTGCGCGCCGCGCCGCCATCGCGGGTAAAAATGGTCGCCGCATTGCCGTACGGGATGCGGTTGATCCAGTCAATCGCTTGCTCCAATGTCTCGGGCCTCATTAGCCCCAAGACCGGGCCAAACAGCTCCTCCGCGAATAAGCCATGGCCGGGGGTCACGCCGTCGAGCAGAGTCGGCCCGACATAGAAGCCGGTCTCTGGCACACCTTCGCGCCCGTCGCGCACCACAGACAGGTCCGCCGAAGTAGCATCGGCGATGTGCCCGACGAGGCGCTGTCGGGCGGCACCGTCAATGACTGGCCCCATGTCAACATCGTCGCGCAGGGTGTCTCCCACCGTCATCGTATCCATGGCAGAGACCAGTTGGTCGCGCAGGCCGTCGCTGTCATCGCCGATACCCATCAGCAGGGAACCGGCCATGCAGCGCTGACCAGCACAGCCAAAGGCAGAGTGCATAACCGCGTTCAGCGTCGGGTCTGCGGCCGCCGCCTCGCCGAACAGGCCGGACTCAACCGCGTCGGGCATGACGAGGAGCACGTTTTTGGCTCCGCCCGCCGCCTGACAGCGCTTACCCGTCTGCCCGGTCAGCTCGTACACTCGGCGCGCCACTGGCGACGAACCGACGAAGGAAATCGCCGCGATACCGGGGTGCCGACAGAGGGCTTCGACCACATCCCGGCCGCCATGCACGACGTTCAGCACCCCCGGCGGCAGTCCCGCATCGAGAAACAACTCTGCCAAGCGGTTGGCCGTAAACGGCACCTTCTCGCTCGGCTTCAGCACGAAGCAGTTGCCGCAGGCGATGGCCAGCGGGTACATCCACATGGGCACCATGGCCGGGAAGTTGAACGGCGTGATGCCGGCGCATATCCCCACCGGCTCGCGCGTGGCGGCACCGTCAATGCCGGCGGCCAACTCCGGCAACACCTCCCCTTTGGCCATCTGACCGATACCACAGGCCAGTTCGACGACCTCAATGCCACGACGCACGTCGCCCCGCGCTTCCTCGCGGGTCTTGCCGTTCTCGCCGCAGAGAATCTCGGCCAGACGCTCGAACTGCTCCTCCAGTAGCTCGCGATATCGGAATAAAACCCGCGCCCGTTCCGGCGCTGGCGTCGCCGACCAGCCTGCAAAGGCCCGGCTCGCGGCCTTTACCGCTAGATCGACTTCGACGCGGTCGGACTGCGGCGTGCGTCCGATCACTTCCCCAGTGGCGGGACGGTACACCGGCGTGTGGTCCTCAACCTCCGGCGTTATCCAGTGCTCGCCGATAAGGATGGGAATGGCATCTGTTGGGGTCATAGTTTGATCCTTTTTTGTCGTAATATGGACTTCCGGCGAAAATGCCGCGACTCGAAAGATAGCTGGTCGTCTGCTGGCTCAGCGCAGAACCGCCAGCGTTCCTGCTGGATGGACGACGAATTCTCTTGGTTGGGTTTTAGCGACCCCCTGCTTGAGCCAAGCCCCTAGGATCGTCTCCCTTCCTCGGGCTTGGGGAAAGTTTGCCGCGCAGTAGCGCAAACGGTCGAAAACAGCACCCTGATTCGGCCGCTCCTGCCATTTGACCTCAGCTAGCAACAGGGCCTCACCATCGAGGGACTCAGCAACCAAGTCAATCTCCATTGGCTGCCCATCCAAGCCGCGCCCCCACCAACGCTGGGCTGGTTTCCACCGGATATTGCCAATGGGCAAGGCGGCAGTGGAGAGGCGGGCTAGATCTTCCCATATATCGGCGACATGTTGTGCAAAAGTGGTCCTAATAGCGCGGGTTACATCGTCGATTAAATCGCGTTCCAACAGCGACCGGTTGGGCTGGACATAGCGATACCAGAAGATCAGAAACGGATCGTTCAGTTTGTATAGAGAGCGCCTAGTCGATTTGGTGGTCTCGCCAAAGGGCACTTCCCGCCGGATATAGCCCAGTTCGATCAACTGGGCAAGGGGGCGGGTCAAATGACCTGCGGGTTTGCCCAGCCGCGCACCGATTTCGGAGAGTCGATGGCAGCCATTGGCGATAAGCGACAGCAGGGAATTAGCCTGCACGGTGCTGCGCATATCGTCGAGCAACAAGCGCTCGGGTTCGCTGTGGAGGACGCCGTATTTATCGAGCACCAGTTCCTCGATGGCAGCTTGCAGGCCGGTGTAATCCCGGGCCAGTTCCCAGTAGCGCGGTACGCCACCCCAAACCGCGTACTGTTCAATGGCTTCAGTAGATATCGCCCGGGCGAATCACCTGCTGCAAAAGAGTTGACTTACCGCATCGACGCCGACCAAAGACCACGATAAAACTGGGATTTTGGGCAGCGAGAGCCTTGGTCAGTCGATCAACTTCCCGCGTTCTGTCCAAAAATTCGAGGCGCATGGCACAGCTTCTCTATATATGCTTCTCAAACATTATGTTTAAGGAACATATATAGAACGTGGATAGAGGATCAAACTTGACTTATCAGGGGGCGTGCAACAGCTTTCGCGACAAATCTAACGAGGAGATGAACGATGAATACGCACTCTACAACGCCGCAAATCCTCTCGGTTGAGAAGATCTGGGACCGCGGTCCCCACAACGCCTTTACCGATCTGGTGCGCTTCGCCGATCGGTGGTGGTGTACCTTCCGCGAGGCCCAAGACCACGGGCCGAGTATCGGCACCGTGCGCGTCATTTGCTCAGACGATGGCCACGCCTATGAGTCGGCAGCAGTCCTAGCAGAACAGGAAGTAGACCTGCGCGATCCCAAGCTGTCGATCGCCAGCGACGGACGCCTGATGCTGGTAGCCGGCGGCAGCCTGTACGCAGGCACCGAGTACGGCACCCGCGCACCGCGCATTGCCTTCTCCGACGATGGCTATACCTGGACTACGCCGCAGAAAGTGCTGGCGGAAGATCACTGGCTGTGGCGCGTCACTTGGCACGAGGGGGTCGCCTACAGCGTATCAAAGCTGGGCGAAGGCTCCCATCCGCGCCGGGGGTTCCTCTACTCCAGCACCGACGGCCTCGCCTGGCAGTGGATCACCGAGTTCTTCCTGCCCAACGACACTTGGACGGCCAGCGAAACCACGCTGCGCTTTATGCCTGACGGCACCATGGTTGCCCTAGTGAGGCCCGACTGGATCGGAACCAGCCAAGCTCCGTACACGGACTGGCAGTGGACCCAGATCGGCTACTCAATGGGAGGACCTAATTTTATCCGCTGGTCGGATGGTGCCCTGTGGGCCAGTGCCCGCGGGCGGCACCCCGATGGCGGCGCGGCCACGGTCTTGGCGCGGATGACGCCAACCAGTTACGAGCCGGTGCTGTGGCTACCCAGCGGCGGCGACTGTAGTTACCCCGGCCTAGTCGAGCACGAGGGCTTGCTGTGGATGAGTTATTATTCGTCGCACGAAGGAAAAACCAGTATTTATCTGGCGAGAATCGCAGTCTAGGCAGACGCTCAGAGTACGCGTCGTAATATACAGTCAATAGCGATATTAGAACGAGAAGAACTGACCATTCAGCTATTACTTGTCGCTATTTACGGAGGCAAGTTGTAAAAACTCGTACTCTGGATCGCTAACAAAAAAATCCCCTTCGGCGTTTTCAAGTTTTCTGATCGTTGCTCTGATAGCGTGTTCTGATTGATCAATGCCGATCCAGTTTCTGTTGAGTTGCTGGGCAGATTTTAGCGTCGTTCCCGATCCGCAGAAACAGTCCAGCACAATGCTCTCTGGATTAGAAGAGATGCGAATAATCAGATCTAGTAATCTATTATTTTTTTCCGTTGGATACACAGGGTATTGGGGGTCCTTGTACTCCCAAATGTCTTGTACCCTCTTACCTTCTCTTTCATCTGCAAATACTACTTTTCGCGGATTGCCCGTTGCCGACCATTCTATCAGACCGTCTCTATCCCATTGCTCCAGTGTCTCTACATCGGTTCGCCAATGACGGCCCTTCGGAGGCATCATGCCTCTAAACGGTCGATTGGAGTTGCCCTGCTCTGTTTCCCCTGGGGCATGAATAGGTACAGTAGTATAGCGTCTTCCCTGTTGGTTCATTTTTGGAAATAGTCTTTCGATGTCTTTTGCCGAGTACTTTTCTCTTGGTTCATTCCATATAGGAAACGATGTTTTGCTGTAAAAAAGGATCAAGTCTTTTATGTTTCCGTAGCCAATTCTGTTAAAGTTCTTAGGATTGCATTTTATTCTCGTGATGTCGTTACGGAAATTTTTCATGCCAAATACTTCGTCCATCATAACTTTGACGTAGTGTCCTATTTTGTAGTCAATATGTAGATAAATAGACCCTCTCGTCGATAAAAGCTCTCTTAATAAAACCAATCTTTTCCGCAAAAAATCGACAAACTCAGCCCCAACCAGTCGATCAGAATAAGCGACAGAACCACTGCGCGAATGGCTCACTGTCGAAACACGCCCTTTGGTAATAGTAAAATCGCTGCCAGTAGCGAAGGGAGGGTCAATGTACACTAAGTCTATTTTTCCTTGGAGACTTCTCGTGTCCAAGAGATAGTTCAAGCCCTTGATATTGTCGCCTTCAATTAGTAGATTCATCAGTATGTATCCCTCTCTTATATTTGGTATAAGAATTCTCGTAACACCAATGCACTCATAATGTTATAACCTTTGTATTTTTCATTTAATGATTTATACATCTTATTATTGCTTTTTATGTACAGAACGCCATCCAGTATCGCAATTATAATAGCCTCTGCACCTTCTGTTGTCAACGTACTAATTGCATCATTAAATTGGGCATTTTGATGTCCTCCAAAATCCGTAAGAAACTTCGCTTCACCTATAACGTATTTATTGTTAAATCTTGCGACAAAATCCAATCCTTTTTCATGGTTATATCCCAAATATTGCCTTGCAAAATTCATGTTTTCTTTATCACTTCCATCCAAAATTGCATCTTTATTATCCGCAACAAATAATTCCCAATTAACAGGAACGAATACCTAGTGATTTTCTTTTCAACCAATAACGAAACATAGGACCGATTTGTCTGTTGGTTTCCTTCGGTTCGGTACATTTCTCAAATATCCTATCAATGCCCATCTCATATAATCTACCACAGATTCTATTTATAGTTCTAGGATTTCTCCCTATTGCTCGTCTATCTTTTCTTAGATAAGCAATATAGCTATCTTTTATTGGAAATAAATCTAGTTTTAATAGTTCGTGAACTAGAGAGTAGTTATCTTCATAATAAAATGCCTGCTCAATTTTAGCCCAAGATTCTTTGTCTATATCTCTTATTCCTTCCGGAATCGTCGGATATACTTGGAATAAATCATCCAAGTAAGACCTCTGATTTGCATAGTCGATGCTCAACTCAGTCCATCTATTCATTTTTAGAATTCCTCATCATGGATAGTTGCGTACTTGCTAGATGGCTCTACGTATCGAAAAATGGAGAAAATCAGAAGATCGACACCAACTCTTGATCGGTCAACCTACAAGAAAACCATAGATGTCACCCCTGTCTTGTCCCTAGCGGCGTATGTACTTATTGTACTACTGAGATGTCAACACATACCTGATCATACTCTGTGAGAAACCATGCCCGACCAGACCGACCCCATCCAATTCGAGGTCATTCGCAACGCCCTGCTCGAAGCCACCGAGGAGATGGCCATTGCCCTGCGGCGCAGCGCGTATTCGACCAACATCAAAACCCGCGCCGATTTCTCCTGCGCCTTTTTCGACCGCCAGTTGCGACCCGTCGCCCAAGCCTTTACCCAGCCAGTACACCTCGGCTCGCTGACAATCCTCACGCCTCGTGCGGTCGCCGAATACGGATCTGAGAACTTACAACCCGGCGACGCGATCCTCGTCAACGACCCCTATCGCGGCGGAGTCCATCTCAACGACATCACGCTGATTTCGCCCGTCTATTGCGGCGAGGAACTCTTCGGCTATGTGGCCAATCTCGCCCATCACGTCGATGTCGGCGGCGGTGCGCCGGCCAGCATTGGGGCCTTCCAGCAGGTATATCAGGAGGGCATCATCATCCCTCCGGTAAAGCTGGTGCGCGGCGGAGAGATTGCGGCCGATGTCTTTGAACTGGTCATCGCCCAGATCCGCTCCAAGCGGGAGACGCGCGGCGACTTTCGCGCCCAAGTGGCGGCCAATAATTCGGGGATTCGCCGGCTCAACGGGCTCGTCAATCAGGTGGGATTGGCGCAGGTGTCTTTCTACATGGACCGGCTGATCGACTACACCAAGGAGCGGACGCTAGCCGAGTTGGCCAAGTTGCCCAAGGGGGAGTTCACGGCCACAGGCGTCGTCGATAACGACGGCTTTACCGACGAACCAGTGCGGCTCCAAGCTCGCGTCGCCATCGACGACGAGGGAGTGCTCTTCGACCTGACAGGGTGCGATCCGCAGCGCCGGGCACCGGTCAATTCCACGTACTCCCAAACTTTTGCGGCCTGCGCCTACGTGCTCAAGTGTCTAATCGACCAAGACGTGCCGGTCAACGCCGGGTTTTACGAGCAAGTGCGGCTCGTGGCCCCCGAGGGAACGGTCGTCAATTGCACGGCACCTTCGCCCGTGGTCGGGGGCTGGGAGACCCAAGTGCGGCTCTCCGATACCATTCTCAAGGCACTGCATCCGGCGCTGCCCGACAAGATCCCGGCCGCGACCAAGGGGACGATGTGCCAAGTCGGCTTCGGCGGCACCGACCCGCGCACTGGGCAGCTTTATTCCTACTACGAGACAATGGCCGGCGGCTATGGAGGGCGCAGTACCAAGGATGGGCCAGACGCCGTGCAGTGCCACGGTCAAAACACTGAGAACGCGCCGATTGAAGAGATCGAAATCAACTATCCGCTGCGAATTGACCGCTATGAACTGATAGAGGATTCAGAGGGAGCCGGACAGCATCGCGGTGGCTTGGGACTGCGGCGCGACTACCGATTTATCGATCACGAAGTGTCTTTTACCGTCTTGTCGGACCGGGATCGCTGGGGGCCGGAAGGGCTAGCTGGAGGTCAAGCGGGAGGCAAAGCGCGTTATATCCTCGACCCCGAGGGCCAGCACGTCGAACTGGGGTCCAAAACGACGATTGCGCTCGCGGCCGATACAATCTTCAGCTATCGCACTTGCGGCGGCGGCGGCTACGGACCGCCCCATCAGCGCGATCCCCAAGCGGTGGCCGAGGATGTGCGCGAGGGCAAGGTAAGCGCGGAGCGGGCGCGGGCCGCGTATGGCGTGGTCATCGACAGTGCCACCGGACAAGTCGATCAAGCGGCGACCGAGGCCCAGCGCCGGGAGGTGGCTGGCGATGGCCTATAGACTCGGCGTCGATATCGGCGGCACCTTTACCGATATTGCGCTCATTGACGAAGAGACCGGACAAATCTATACCGGCAAGGTTTCTTCCACTCCCCAAGACCCATCCGGCGGGTTTATGGAAGCCGTGCAGCGGCTGCTCGCCAAGCAGCAGGTTGCTGCCCAAGACGTGGCCTACATCGTCCACGGCACCACAGTCGCCACCAACGCCATCATCGAGGGCAAGGTCGCGCCGACCGGCTTTATCACCACGGACGGCTTCCGCGATATGCTGGAAATCGCCCGCCAGATTCGCCCGACCCTCTACGACTTGCAGTTTGAAAAACCCCGGCCACTCGTGCCGAGGCACCGCTGTTTTGGCGTGCCCGAACGCCTCAATGCCAGCGGGTCCGTGCTGATCCCGCTCGACGAAGACGCCCTGCGCCAAGTAGCGGGCAAGCTACGCGACGAGGGCGTGGAATCCATCGCCGTCTGCTTTTTGCACGCCTACGCCAATCCCGTCCACGAGCAGCGAGCCGGAGAGATTCTCGCCGAAGTCTTCCCCGAGGCCGTCGTCTCGCTATCCGCGGAAGTTGCACCTGAGTTCCGCGAGTACTTGCGGGCCAGCACGACCGCGATTAATAGCTGCATCCGCCCGGTGGTCGCGCGCTATTTGCAGCGGATCGAAGATCGGTTGGCACAGGCCGGCATCGCCGCTGAGTTGCTCGTAATGCAGAGTAGCGGTGGAGTGTACACCTTTGCGGCGGCGCGGCAAAAGCCGGTGTACATGGTTGAGTCCGGTCCGGCCGCCGGGGTGATTGCGGCAGCGCATTTGGGGCAGGCACGGGGCTACGGCCAAGTGATTTCCTTCGATATGGGCGGGACGACCGCCAAAGCCGGGCTGATTCAAGACGGTGCGCCCAGCGTGACCAAGGACTACGAGGTCGGGACGACGGCGCAAACGGGCGTTGGGGCGACTCGCGGTGCGGGGTATCCGATTCGCACCCCGGTGATTGACCTCGTGGAAATCGGCGCGGGTGGCGGGTCCATCGCTTGGGTAGATCCCGGCGGTATCCTGCGGGTCGGCCCCCAAAGCGCCGGGGCCGATCCCGGGCCGGTCTGCTACGGCCAAGGTGGGACGCAACCCACGGTCACCGACGCCAACCTCGTCTTGGGCCGGCTCAACCCGAGCTATTTTCTCGGCGGCGAAATCGCCCTCGACCCGGCGGCCGCGCAACGCGCCATCGAACAACACTGCGCCCAGCCGCTGGGCATGAACCTAGTCGAGGCGGCCTATGGCATCGTCGAGATCGCCAACACCGCCATGGTCAACGCACTGCGGCTCGTCTCCGTACAGCGCGGCTACGACCCGCGCGATTTCGCGCTGGTAGCCTTTGGCGGCGCCGGGCCGGCCCACGCCAACCGCCTCGCCGCCCTGACCGAGATTCCCGTGGCGATCATTCCCCAAAGTCCGGGCACGGCCTCGGCACTGGGCCTGTTGGTAACGGACCTAAAGCACGATTACGCGACCACCCTCATCCAGCGGTTGGACCAAGTAGCTCCCCAAGCCTTGGAGCAGACCTTCCGCGAGTTAGAGGCGCAGGGGCGAGAAACGCTGGGGCGCGAAGGGATGGCGGAAGCGGCGATGGCCTTCAGACGGCAAGCGGATATGCGCTACGTTGGGCAGAGCCACGAGCTGACGCTGCCATTGGCAAACAAAGCCTTGGGCCCAGCGCAGCTAGAGCAGCTACTCGAACAGTTCCACCGCACCCACGATCGCGCCTATGGCTTTAGTGCGCCGGGCGAGCCTGTCGAGCTAGTCAGTGTGCGGCTTGCGGCCATCGGCCAGATTGCCAAACCCGCGCTGGCCCCCATCGCCAAGGCCGCCGGACCAGCGACCGCTAAGGAGCATCGCCTAGTGTATTTTGCCGAAAGCGACGGCTTTGTCCAATGCCCGGTGTACGACCGCTATGCGCTGGGGGCTGGTGTGGTAGTGCAGGGGCCGGCCATCGTCGAGGAGATCGATTCAACCACTGTCGTCCATCCTCAGTACCAAGTGCGTGTCGACGAGGTTGGGCAGATGGTGCTGACGGCGGCGCGTTAAATCACTACGCCACTATCCTCCAAAACTCCTCGCCTGCTGCATCCGCGTCAGCGTTGGATCCGGTGTAGAGATGAGGCGGGGGGCATGTTAAACGGCGGATCGGTAGGGCGGACGCAAAGCGCACCGAGCCCAACCAAGGCCGCGGCACATAAACCTACTAAGAAGCCGTCTGAAAACTCCAAGTTCGGCTCCTCAACTGGCTCAAAGAGCCTTGGTTCGAGGGCGTCTCGCCCGCGAAAAACCCCGGCGGCCAAGACTACTCCGGGCAAGCCAACCCGACGGGCATTTTAAGACGGCGGCTAAGGAGTCCGCTTGTCGAAAAAGGGATGCACGGACACGGGCACTTTGGGGATTTCGCCGCTCGGCGGCTTGAGCTACGACTACGTTTCTCGAAGCGGTGCTGGCTGAGGGTCGTCGCTACGGAAGAACAGGTCGCGCAGGATCCTTTTGGGAGTGGTGTTCGAGCGGGTGTTTCCCAACTTGGTGAATGCACTTGCACAGAAATCGGGAGGAACGCCGCCACCTGCGCGCCCGTCTCGACGCGCTCTACTTCCACCTCTACGGCCTGTCGCGGGACGACGCGGCCTACGTGTTCGACACCTTCCTCATCGTCCGCCGCGAAGATGAAGCAACATACCGCACCCGCGACATGAACGCTGGCCGCGGGAGATACGGAGACGAGGGTGGTGGTGTAGAAGTCTCAAAAGACACCAAATAAGGAGCTTGAAACCGCCAGAAGGTAGCTATCAGAACTCAGGAATTCTCAAAATTAGGAGGAATGAAGAATTAAGATGATGACGCACAAAGAATTGATCGAAAAGATGCGGTCGCAGCCTAAATACAAAGAAAAGTCTGATGCAGCAGCACCCGAGCTTGAATTGCTGCGCAAGATGCTCGAAGCGCGAAAACGGGCTGGCCTGACTCAAGAGCAGGTAGCTGAGAAGATGGGCACGAAGGCGACGGCGATCACCCGCTTAGAGTCTGCCAGCAGTGAACACTCGCCCAAAGTCGAGACGCTGCGGAAATACGCTGAGGCCGTAGGATGTCGCCTCAACATTGAGTTGATCCCTGATTGACCCGTGAAAAGGAAAGAATACATGACCACTTGGGAAAAAAATATCCAACAAGCGAGGGCTGTGGCGCTCGAAATCCTGCAACCATCCGCGTCGCAGTTGGAGCACGGGTTGGCCTTGCACCGCGACGCCATTGTGTGCGAGTCGTACAGCCTCGGGCTGCTAGCGCCAATCGATGGCGAAGTCATGGCGCAGGCCGTGGAGGCGCGGGCCTCAGAAGTCGAGCTGCAGTACCTGTCGGAGCAGATGCGAATGACGCGCTGGGCCTACGACGACGAGCTAAAGGCCGAGTATTTGGGAGCTTGGGAGGCGTCTGGAGTGACTTGCGCCTTTCAAAATGCCGGCGAGGAGGGCAATAACCCCATGCGCATGTTGGGGCGACTAGCGCACTATACGCATCTGACGGATCGCATGCGCGATCACGTGGCGCGTGCGGCCTTCCCCGACGACATCGTCGCAGCAAAAGCCGCCGGACGCCACTGCATTTACCAGACGTGTAACGGCGTACCCCTCCCAGGAGAACAGGCCACTGTCGAGCAGGAGTTGCGTTTCATCAGCCAGTTCTTCGAGCTTGGCTGCCGCATGATGCACCTGACCTACAACCGCCGCAATCCGATTGGCGATGGCTGTGCCGAGCCGGCTAACGCCAGTTTGAGTGACTTTGGCCGGGCTGTGATCGCCGAGATGAACAAGGCCGGCGTGATTGCCGACGTGGCCCACTCGGGCTGGCAGACCTGCCTAGACGCAGCCGAAGTGTCGCAAAAGCCAATCGTCTCCAGCCATTCGGCCTGCGCAGCCCTGAACCCCCACCATCGCTGCAAGCCAGACGAGGTGATGAGAGCGATCGCCAACAAGGGCGGAACGGTGGGCATCACCAATGTGCCGGCCTTTGTCGGCGGCAGCGGCTGCATCGACGCCATGCTCGATCACATAGACCACGCGGTGCAGGTCGTCGGCGTCGATCACGTGACGATTGGCACGGATCGAGCGTACCTTAGCTGCCGCGCCCAGGAAGAGAATGCCAAGGTCCCAGCGCGACCGGGCAGCCGCCCGCGCTGGGAGGCACTATGGGAGAGCGACGATCCCGTGCAACGCTCCGAGTGGCGTCAAGAGCGCATGTTCCAGAGTACGGCTTGGACCAATTTCCCCCTATTTACGGTCGGCATGGTGCAACGCGGTTATGCCGACGACGACATTCGCAAAATCCTCGGCGACAACATCCTCAGAGTTGCCCGGGAAGTGTTATAGCAATCCTACGTCCTTCTATACGATGCGCAGCATGGCTGGGTGCGCTGGCGTCTCGCCCGCTCGCGTTAAACTTAGGAGACTATAATGCCTAGACAGCTGCAGCATGGCTGGGTGCGCTGGCGTCTCGCCCGCTCGCGTTAAACTTAGGAGACTATAATGCCTAGACAGCTGCAGCATGGCTGGGTGCGCTGGCGTCTCGCCCGCTCGCCTACGGCCGACAACGCCGCGAAGACGGTGCCGCACGGTGCCGCTGAACGTTCCACGCTTGCAACGCATGTAGGACGGCTATAGGAGCGTAGGGAGCCAACACTCAATCCCACTCGACCTTCCGGTAGCGCATTAGCAACTGCTGACCTTTTTCGGATAGCGACTCGTAGGAAGCCTGTGGCATCTCGACGTTTTGCGCGATGGCGAACCAGTCGCGGCAGTAGCAGACGACGAGCTCGGGGCGCGGGTCTGGGGTGCGGTTGGGGGTGCCGCGGTGGAGGGTGCGCGGGTCTTGGACCCACATCGAGCCTTTTTTGAGGTTGAGGCGATGGGCCGAGGGGAAGTGGCCCTTGAGAAGGATTTCGTCGTAACGCCCCTCAAATTCCGGGTCGGCTATATACTGAGTCGAAGGAAGCACCTCAAAGCTGCCGTTTTCTTCCGAGGTCTCGACCAAGGGAAACTTGACGCCTACTACGGGGACGGTTTCGAGGCCGACGTGGGGGATCTCGCGGGCGATGCCGGTGTCGCGGTGCCACTGTTGGAAGGCGCTTTCCGCGCAGGGGGTATTGGAGTGGTAGCAGGTGATGACGTAGCCGTCGGGACGCCAGAAGCGGTCGAGGAATTCTAAGATGACGGGGTGTTCGTAAATGGCCGGGTCGGCGAAAGGTTCGATCCACGGGATGGTCAGGGTGTAGCGATTGGTCGTCTGCAAGCGCCCTTGGCCGATGCGTGGGTCGCCGAGTTCGACACTCGAAACTTCTGTTTCGCGCTCTTGGATGTGTGCCAATAGCGGCAGGAATGCCTCGCGGATCCGGTCGATCTTTTCGCTGGGGATCATGTCCTCAAAGACGGCGTAGCCGTTGATTTTGAACTCGGCGAGTTTGAGGTCGAAATCTACATCGGCGCAGGTGAGGGTCATGGCAATCTCCGTCCGTTTGGCCTTTGTGTTACACGGCGTCTCCGGTGCTTCCCCTGAGACAGCTTAGTAGTTGAGCACCTCGGTCCATAAGCAGGTCGAGGTCCGACTTGAATGTGAGGGCTTGGAAGCCGGCGGCTTTTTTGGCCGCGAAGTCCTCGGGGGCATACGTGTTACAGCAGGGCTTTTTGCCGGCGGCAAGGGTTGTGGCGACAATCCGCTCCATCGCCGTCTGATAGGCCGGGTGCTGTTCGTAGCTGGCGCGATGGCGGGACAGGCCCAGCGATAGCGCTAGGTCAACCGGCCCGACAAAGCAGCCATCAACGCCGGGCAGGGCCATGATTTCTTCGGCTTGCTCAACAGCGTCAATGTGTTCCATTTGCACTAGGAGCAAGGTCTCGTCGTTGGCCTTTTCAAAGTAGGAGTCGCCGTAGTGGAGATAGTGGTCGCCGCCCAGCGAGCGCACTCCGGTGGGTGGGTACTTGGCGGCGCGAGCGACGGCTTGGGCCGCAGCAAGCGAGTTGACCATGGGCACGACGACTCCACCCGCTCCTATATCGAGGGCTTTCTCCACTTCGCCGGGGTTGCCAATGGAGGTGCGGACCAAGGGGCGAGCACCGGTTGGGCGAGCGGCGTAGATGCACTCATAGGCGGTTTCCCAAGTCATCGGGCCGTGCTGGAGGTCGAGGACGATCCAGTCCCAGCCCATCAGCCCCAAGTAGCGGGAAATTGCCGGTTGGGGAATGGTTTGCCAGATGCCAATATCCATGGCCTAGAGGCCAATCTGTTCGGCGGGCGCGTTGGGCATGCCCGGATGCGAGCCGCCGGCGTTCTTGGAGAGGTTGCCGCCGTCTAGGGGCAGCATCGCGCCGGTGATCCAAGCCGAGGCGTCTGAAGCGAGGAAAATCGCCGCGCCCTTGATGTCGTTGGAGCTGCCGAGACGGCCCATGGGGAGCCCGTGCAAATAGGTTGCGCCCAGCCCGGGATCCGCGGCGATGCGCTCCTTTAGGTCCGCGTTCATTAGCTGGGCGCAGACAATGGCGTTGACGCGCACGCCCTTGGCGGCCCACTCTGTGCTCAACTCGCGGGTCATCTGCGCGGCCGCACCCATACCCATGCTGTACGAGAGGTGACTGCGGCCGAGGGCATTGATGCCGGCGATCGACACGAGGTTGATGATGCTGCCGCCGTGGCCCGAGGCCATCATGCGCCGGCCGGCCTCTTGGCAACAGACCAAGCGGCCGACGACGAGGTTTTGCAGGGTAAACTCGACCTCCTCGGGCGTCAGGTCGAGCGGGGTGTTGCGCCGCGCATTGCCGGCCACATTGCCCACGATGTCGATGCGACCGTATTCCGCATCTATTGATTCAAACATGGTGCGAATCTGATCGGGTTGGGACATGTCGCACGTCACCGGGAGGACGCGGCGGCCCAAGGCACCCATTTCGCGGGCTGCCGTGGCCAAACCGTCGGCGTTAATGTCGGCCAAGACGAGGTGGGCCCCTGCTTCGGCAAAGCCGGTGGCCATAGCTTTGCCGAGGCCGCTAGCCGCCCCAGAGACCAAGGCGACGCGATTGGATAGGTCGAAGAGCGGATGGGACATGACAGCCTCCTGATTTTGTTGGGCTTCAGAACATAGGGGCACGGATACCAGCGGCCAAGCCCTGTCGAGCTTGCGGCGATTTGTTCGCCCGCTCTATATTTGCTGCCGAATTTTGAATCCACCGGAGCCGATATGACCACTGCCATAGACGGCTGGATACGCCAGTCGCAAGAGAAAATTTTAAGCGGCTCGGGCGTCACCTTGCAGGACTTAGACGCGCTGCGCGACCTACAAGAAGGCGAGCAGCAGCACCTCCTCTACAATCTGGGCCGATCAAGACCGCATCGACGCGGGCGTCATCGCGTGGAACTACTTCGGCCCCTTCGCTAGCGAGTTCCGCTTCGACCCCAAAAACGAATGTCCGTATGCCAGCGTGGCCGCGGCTATGGCCGATGGGTGGCGGGTGGTATCTTTTCCGACCGTGGAGTACCCGCTGGAAAATGCCCACAACCAACTCGGGTTCGAGTTTATCCTAGAGCACTACTTCCGGCCCGGCGAGGGGTTGGATTTCACGCCACACGGCCAGCGCCGATAAATGGAGGAGGCCATGGAAGCCAACTGGAAAAAGCTCAAAAAAGAATTCTTCGATACCGGCTACGTCATACTCGACGGCTGGATCGAGCCTGAGCTGGTGGAACGGACCAAGCAAGACGCTCACCAGTACGGCTCCATCGACATCTTCGAGTGCGAGACCGGGGGTGCCGTGGTTGATACGGCTGCCGCCGATAATCACCAGTACGGCTCCATCGACATCTTCGAGTGCGAGAGCATCGGCGACTTGCTCTGCCACGCCAAGGTCATCGAATTCATCGCCTTCCTGCTGGAGACGCCCGCGGTGGCCGTCAGCCCCTTCCGCTTCTGGAACCACCTTACGCAAGGCGGCCAAAGCGACGGCGGCGGCTGGCACGTGGACGATACCTATATGTCCGACCGGCCGCTGAGCGAGATTTTGTGCATGTACTACCCGCAGGACGTGGAGGAAGACATGGGGCCGACCATGCTGTTGCCCGGCAGCCACCGGCGGCTCTACACGCCGCCGCAGACCGCTAAGCTGGGCTGGATCCGCGGGCAGCAGAAAGTGGTCGTCAAGGCCGGTGCCCTCGCCGTGACTTTTCCCTCGATTCTCCACGCCCGCGCCGCGCATTGGTCGGCCAAGCCACGCTCCATGATTAAATACGGCTATGAGGTGGCCAATCCCCAATACGGCTACTACCTGACCGAGCAGGCCTACCGCAACTTCCGCCGCACCGAACTGGGCCGCTCGCTAACGCAGCTAGCCGAGGTCAAGGACAAGGACGACGCACTGTGGAACTCCTACTGGAAATCTCACCAGAGCTATACTTTTCAAGACTTCAAACACCAGATCGGCGTGGTCGGGCGGCGGCTGCGCAAGCACCTCGACCACGAACAGGTTAGCTAACGACGAGGAGGAATTCGATGGTACACAAAATCCACAAAATCGCGGTTATAACCGACGACATCGAAGGAGCGGTAGAGTTCTACACCCAGAAACTGGGGCTTACTGTGGTGGAACGCTTTGCCAACGAGGACGACGAGGACTATGTCTTCCTCGACGCCGGCGGAATCCTGCTGGAACTTATGCCGCAAAAGAGCATGGGGCAGGACTCAGGTTTCCACCACATCTCCTTTGAGGTCGATAGCGTAGAAGACAGCGCACAGGCGTTGAAGGACAAGGGGGTTGCCATCACCAAAGAGCCTTTTGCCGTCGGTGGGGGCACCGGCATCACCTTGGGGTTCTTCGAGGGGCCGAACCAACTGAACCTACAGCTTTTTCACCGCGAGAAATGAGGCCGTCATGCGCGTAGCCAGAGCCGACCGTGCGGCCATGAAAGAGCTGAGCAACGTCCACGGCGGCGCCGGGACGATCCTCTTCAACCGCCTGTGGGAGCGCGCCGATTTCGAGACGCCCTTTGCCTTCGTCCACTGCGCGGTCCTCCTACCCGGCGGCGGGATTGGCTATCACCGCCACGACGATAGCGAGGAGATTTTCATCGCCGTTGACAACGCCTCGCAGTTCACCCACAACGGGCGCACGGCCGTAGTCGAGGGCGGGGCCACAGTGCCTCTGCGCTCGGGCGAGATCCACGCCATCTACAACCACACCGACCGCGAGACCCGCTGGTTCAACGTTCACTGCGTGGTTCCCGGAGGCAACCCCCAATCGACCGACTTGGGCGACGACCGGGTCGGTGCGGAGCTGGAATCCACCGACCGCCTGCCGGTGGGGCGGCTGGACCGCGCTGCACTGAAATACGGCCAAGCGCACGGCGGCAAGGGCGAAGTCGGCGGTCGGCGCATCTGGGGGCCGGAGGATTTCCGCAGCAATTTTTACTGTTTGGATCACTGTCTGTTGCCGCCGCGCACGTCGCTTGGCTACCATCGCCACGAAGGCGTCGAGGAGGTCTATATCATCATCGAGGGAAGCGGGCGAATGACAGTGGACGGGGAGACTCAGGAGGTCGCGCAGTGGGACGCGATTCCCAACCGGCTGGGGGGCAGCCACGGCCTCTATAACCACACGCAAGAAAACCTCGAATTGCTGGTCGTCGCCGTCTGCGCCGAGAAGGGGCAGTTCGACTCAACGGACCTCGGCGACGATCTAAGCCACCGCTAACAGAAAGGACCATCTTAATGGCATCCGTGAAGATCACCTTTATCGGCCACGCTTCTTTCCGCTTCGAGTCCGACAAAGGCTCGATAACCTACTTCGACGCTTGGCTCGACGACAATCCCACCGCCAAGATGAAGCTCAGCCAAGTTAAAGAAGCCGATATCGTCATCGCCACCCACGGCCACAGCGATCACATCGGCGATTCCTACGAGATCTGCAAACGCACCAAGGCCAAGTTCGTCGGCAACTACGAGCTTTGCTCGGTCGCCGAGGCAGTGCATGGGCTCAAGATGGGCTCGCGGGCGCTGTCGATGAACCCCGGCGGCGAGGTCAAGGTCAAAGACGCCACGATCACCATGGTACAGGGCCATCACTCGCAGTCGCTATCGCCGCACGTCATCGGCGGCGAGCTGCCGACGGGATTGCTCTTCCACCCCGACAGCGCGGTCAATGGCTTTGTCGTGGCCTACAAAAACGGCATCTCCATATACGACACCTCTGATACCTGTCTGTTCAGCGATATGCAGCTCATCGGTCAGATGTACGGACCACAGATCGCGATTATGCCAGTGGGCGGGCAGTACACAATGGGGATCCGCGAGGCAGCGCGGGCGGCGAGCCTGATCCGCCCCGACATCGTCATTCCCTGCCACTACGGGCCGATTATGAATCAGCCGGCCGACATCGGCGCATTGAGCGAAGCGGTACAATTCCTCTCGCCGAATACGCAGGTGGTAGAAATGCAGCCTGGGCAGACTTTGACCTATACGGCGAGTAGCTATCGGGTTGGGGGCCGCAAATAGCAACCGCAATGACATCTGCAAACATGCTGAGAGCCGTCCACTATCAGGACGCGGATCCCGGAACTCAGTGGATCAAGGACGCTGACGTTGCCATCGATTCCGACGGACCGCTCGATTCGGCCCGAACCCTCACTCCGAACGTGGTCAAAATGGACGGCGGATACCGCATGTACTATCACGGCCTCGGGCCGGAGCGTCCAAACGCGGCTTCAAAGGGTTACATCCTGAGTGCCTTCTCCACCGATGCCGAGCACTGGGAGAAGGAGCCGGGTGTCAGAATGGATGCGGGCGGGGATGGTGCCGAGCACTACATCTGGAGCCCGGACGTCATTCCGCTAGCGGATGGCCGCTACCGCATGTATTACGAGGGGAAGACCGAGAAGGGGGATGGCCAAGTCAAGGCCGCAATTGTGAGTTCTGTTTCCGCCGACGGTCTGGTCTGGGAACGAGAGCCGGGCCTACGCCTAGCCGGAGCAAGCGTCTCCTATCTGGCACCTCGATGCCTTCACCTCGACCCGGCCGCAGAAAAGGACGGCTCCCGCTTTCGTCTCTACGCCAGTGCCTATCCCTATCCAGATGTTGCTTACAACAACAAGAATATCGTCAGCGCCGTGTCAGAAGATGGCCTAACGTTCGAGTTGGAGCCCGGCGTTTGCATACCCCAAGACCGAGCGCTCGAAAGCTATGCCGTCTATGCCCCGGAGGTTTTGCGCCTAGGCGAGGGCGGCTTCCGCATGTACTACGCAGGCTGGACGTCGGCTCCGGAGGTCCCCCGTGGATCAAAGTATCACGGCAGAATATTCAGCGCATTTTCCGCGGACGGTCTGCAGTGGGTCAAGGACCCGGGAATCTGCATTGACAATGGGGGACCATGGGACGCCGCCAAGGCATCAGAGCCGTGTGTGATTGACCTCGCCGACGGCCGCTTCCGCATGTTCTACGAAGCCTGTGATCTCGACGGACGCTGGCGCATTGCCAGCGCAACTTCGGTTGCATCTACTGCGCCCCACAGCCCTTGACCCGCGAGCTGATAACTCCGTTCATCCTGCCCGTGAAGGACCGTCCATATAGAGCAATCCTAGATGACTTGAACGATTCAAGATGCCGATCGTCTTGTTTCTACTATTCTGCGTTCATCTGCGGATTATCTTGTGAATGATGTAGGATTGCTATAGCAAACGATCACCCTGTAACCAAAGGTTTACCGCCATGTCGAGCACTACAGATCCCATCAGTCCCAACGATGCGATTAAAGTCACCAAGATCGAGACATTCGTTCTCAAAAACTCCTGGGTCTTCGTCAAGCTCTCCACGGACGCAGGCATCACTGGTTGGGGCGAGATGCTCAAGGACGACGCCAGGGCCTGTGCCGCCGGCGCGCTCGAAGTCGCCGACTACCTAGTGGGCAAGGATCCGCGCCCAGTCACTCACCACTGGCAGGCCATCCATCGCGGTGCCTTCTATCGCGGCGGCCCGATCAAAACCGCCATTTCCTCCGGCATTGACATGGCCCTTTGGGACATTGCCGGCAAATGCTATGGTGTGCCCGTGTACAAACTGCTCGGCGGCCCCACGCGCGAGCGGGTTCGGGTTTACGGCGAAGTGAGTGAGAAGACCGGCGTCAACGCCATGAAGGTGGGGCCGGGCACGTCGCGTTCCCCCTTCAGATACATCGAGGGCCAAAAATTCGTCGATGAGATCGTCGAGCGTTTCAAGGCGCTGCGCGAACAACACGGCTCCGGCGTCGATATCGCCGTTGACTTTCACGGCGCAGTGCAGCCCCCTACCGCCCTACTGCTCGTCAAGGCACTCGAACCGTATCATCCTTGGTTCTACGAGGAAATCGTCCAGGCCCTCAACGTCGACGTCATGGCCGAAATCGCCGCAAAAACCCACATCCCCATTGCCACGGGTGAACGCATCTTTACCAAGTGGGGATTCAAGGAAATCCTCGAAAAACGCGCCGCCCACATCCTCCAACCGGACGTTTGCTATGCCGGTGGCATCACCGAATTGAAGATCATCGCCGGCATGGCCGAGGCCTACTACTCGCCGCTGGCCCCGCACAACCCCCAAGGCCCCTGTTCGCTTGCCGCGAGTCTACAGGTCGCCGCTTCCATCCCCAACTTTCTCATCCAAGAGCGCGGCGACAACGAATACGCGGACCTGCTGGCCAAACCCTTGCCACCGGTCGCCAACGGCCATCGGCCTCTGCCCACAGAGCCCGGCCTCGGCATCACCATCGACGAAGACAAGCTCATGGCCCAAGTCGGCGAACCGAGTCCCTATCGAGCTCGCTTGGATCCCGACGACGGGTCGGTCGTGGACTGGTAGGTTAGCTTCTTCTTGGGGTATGACTGCCAAAGAGTTAAATCGCTTGGAAGCGAAAGTGCATAAAATAAGGCACAGGTTTTCTGTGCCCAAAGCGACATTGAGGGCTTACACATTGAGGCTGCCAGTCTTGATGAATTTCCGAAGCAAGAGGTGCTTATGAATGCCATTGAATCCCATATCGACAGCACCTCCATCCAAGCCATAACACAACTAATTGTTGAACGCTTTGATCCTGAACAAATCATTCTCTTCGGCAGCCATGCTCGCGGAGAGATTGGAGCGCACAGCGATGTAGATCTGCTGGTCGTGTTTCGTGCAGATGCAGGACCACCACAGCACGGCAATCCGATTCGTCGGGCGATTGCCGAGCGTTTCATCTTGCCCGTCGATGTGGTTATCCGCTCTCCAGAAGTCCTAGCCGAGCAGCGCAATGACCCGTATTCCTTGATCTACAAGGTGCTAAAAGAGGGGAAAGTGCTGTATGAGCGGCGTGTCGCCTGAACGAAAATGGTTCGAGAAGGCCGATCAAGATCTGGAGATGGCTCGTCGGGCGTTGGGGCCAAAAAAGCTCCTCCCGGAGATGGTCTGCTATCACGCCCAACAATGCGCCGAGAAATATCTGAAGGGCTATCTGATCGCTCAATCAGTGCCTTTCCGCTTTGTACATGATCTCGTTTATCTTACGCAGTTATGCACGACACACGAACCTGCCTTTGAAGAATTGATGTCGGCTGCCGAAATTTTAGGCGAGTATGGGACGACGGTGCGCTATCCGATGGGGGGATCAGAAGACCCCGATGTAGAAACAAGAAGGCGATCCGGCTGGCCGAACAGGTTGCTGCCTTAGTCGTGCAGAATTAAAGCTGGTTTCTATGAAAGGAATGATATAGGGCGTCCCCTTGTGGACGCCCTATGAAGCGAGCGGCGCGGAAGTTCTCTCGCGTCAGATCCTAACCGTCCGCTGCCCCCTCCCAGCCCGCAACACAGCCGTCGCAACCTCCAAGGCGGCGATCCCATCTTCCCCCGTTACTAAGGGCTGTTCGCCCTTGGCAAAGCACTTGACCACGTGTTTGTCCTGTTCGGCGAACATGTCCTTGAGCGGATAGGTGTACACCCGCTCGCGGCCTTCGCCCAGCTTGAGCGTGAAGGCACCACTTTTTTGCGGGTTGAAGCGCGCCGGGGCCTTTTGCGCGGTCATGCCGAATTGCAGGGTGCCGGCCGGGCCAATCACATCGTTGAGGCTCGCCACGGGTGCGCCAGCGGCCACGCCCCAAGACCAGATCAAGGAGTGCTGGTCGCCGCTGGCAAAGTTGATGATAACGCTGGCGGTGTCAGCACCGACGCTGGTGGGATCGAATTGCAGAGAAGAGGCTTGGGCCGAAGCGGCCGGGCCGAAAATCTGCAAGGCGAAATCGTAGTTATGCACGGCACCGTCCATCAGCGGGCCGCCGCCTTTGTTCACATCGCGGAACCACGGGCGGCCTGGACGCCCCCCCGCAGCAAAGCGCCAGATGACCGGCGAGCCGACGGCACCGGATTGGACGACCTCCTTGAGTTTGCCCCACTGAGCGTCAAAGCGGCGCACGAAACCAATGGTCAGCCGCACGTCGGCTTGGCGGCAAGCATTCGCCATGCGCCGCGCATCAGCCACCTTCAGCGCCATAGGCTTCTCGCAGAAGACGTGCTTGCCAGCTTTGGCTGCGGCGATGACCGGGGCGGGGTGCTGGAAGGTGGGGGTGCAGACCCACACCGCGTCGATCTCGGGCAGGTCGAGCAGCGCTCGAAAGTCCGCGAAGTGGTGTTCGGCTCCAAAGTCGCGGGCGAAAGCCGCGGCCGCGTCGGCCACGACATCCGCAGCCGCGACAATGCGCGCACCCCGGATTTGGGATAAGCAGCTAGCGTGATGGCGGGCGATGCCGCCGCAGCCGATAAAACCGATATTCAGCATGATCTTCTCCTATTGGCATGTAGGTGGTTGCAAGAGCAACAGTAATGGCGTCTAGCGCGAAGTTTGTCAAGGGACTGCCGCAAATCTCCAAAAGAGGCAACTTATTGTCAAACAAAATGTTACAACGCCTATAATCGCTTGGCTTACCTTGACTTTTCCCTAGCCCAAGTATAGGTTTTTTCATTCTTTTCTCTGAGGGAAAGGCAAGCAAAAGGTCGTGCAGACCTCATTTCGCATACTAGTTGCACTAGCGTCGTTGCTCTTGGCTGTTCCCGCACTCCGCGCACAACCTTTCATGGAGCCAAGCGAGTTGCGCCGCGGCATGAGCGGCTTTGGGTTGACAACCTTTCAAGGCACTGAGATCGACACCTTCCAAGTCGAAATTTTGGGAGTGCTAAAAGGGGCCTTGGGGCCGCGCATGGACATGATCCTCGCACGGCTCTCCGGCGGCCCGTTGGCACACACGGGCATAATAAGGGGCATGAGCGGCAGCCCGGTGTACATCGACGGACGGCTCATCGGTGCCATCGCTTATGGCTGGTACTTTTCCAAGGATCCCATCGGCGGCATCACCCCCATCTCCCACATGCTGGACATCGCCACGCGCGAATATCCCGCGCCAAGCCAGCACGGAAAAGTCTTAGAATTAGAACTACTAGATGAAGAGACTACCCGTCTGCTCGGCGGCGAGGGCGTCGTTTCGGCTGAGCTCAACGTCGAAGCCAGCACCCTAGCGCCGCTGGGGATGCCCATAGCCGTTGCTGGCTTCAGTCCGCGGGGGCGGAAAGTGTTGCGCGACGCGCTCGACGCGCCGGGCATCCAGTTTTTGGACAGCCCGACAGGGCAGGAACTGTCCGACCAAGAGCTCAGCCGAAACGAGGTGTCCATTGCGCCTGGAGCCTCGCTGGCCGTGCAGCTAATCCGCGGCGATTACAGCGCCGCGGCAATAGGCACTCTTACTTGGGTCGGCGACGGGCGTTTCGTCGGCTTTGGGCATCCGCTGTTTTTTTGGGGGGCCACCAACCTGCCCGCCACTGGTGCCTATATCCACCAAGTCATTCCCATCCAGACCTTCTCCTTCAAGCTGGGGACGCCGACCGGCGCAATGGGGGCAGTGCGCCAAGACCGCCTTCCCGCGATCGCCGGGACGCTGGGCGAAGCGCCGGACATGCTGCCAGTGCGAGTCGCCTTGCGATCGGCGGCCGACGGTCACAACTTCCGCTGCGAGGTGCTGCGCCACCCCGAACTAAGCGCGTCCTTGGTCCGCTCGGTTTTGTTCAACTCCCTCGAAACCACTGAAAAACTCTTTGGCGACGCCACGCTGCGAATGCGCAGCCACATCGCGCTGGCCGATGGCCGCACAGTGGAGCGCGACCAAGTGTACAGCAGCGGAATCGCGCCACTCAGAGCCGTGATAGACGCCGTGCAGCCGGTCGGCGTGTTGCTCAACAACCCCTTCGCCGGGCTGACTTTAGACTCGCTGCACTTTGAGTTGGAAATCAGCGAAACCCTCGCCCAAGCCCGCATCACGGGCCTGCGATTGTCGCCGCCCGAACCCAAGGCCGGGCAGCGGGTTGCGCTGCAAGCGACGTTGCAACCGTATCGCGCCGAGCCGGTAACAGAGCACCTAGAGCTACGTTTGCCCGCACATCTCAAACCCGGTCCCTTCGTCGTGCGCGTCGGCAGTGGTGTGGCGAGCACAGATTGGGAAGCGGCGCGCCAGCCCGCTGCGTTTGTGCCGCGCAATGCCGCCGACTTGCTCGCATTGCTCGAGCGCACGGGGGCGGCCGACGAACTGGTCGTCGAGGTCTTTCGCGTGGAGCCGGGCTTTACGATGAAAGGGCGCGAGTTGCCCGGGCTGCCGCCCTCGGCGTTGGCCGTGTTGAACGCGGATCGCTCGGCTGGGCATCTGGGGCTAGTCCGCGGCGAGGTCGTCCTCCGCCACACCCTGACCATCGACTACGTGCTCTTAGGCGAGCAAAGCCTCGACATGACCTTGAGAAAGCCCTGATCTAATGATACTTACAACCCGAGTCCTGTTTTCGTTTTTCTTGCTACTACCGGCAGTCAGCACAACCGAAGCGGGGCGCGCCAAGGCTTGGCAGCAGCACGCGTACGACGACTTCGCCGAAGGCGAGAGCGAAGGCATCTCCATTGCCGCGGACGGCGCGTTGGAGTTGGCACCTACGCTCGTCGAGCTAGCGTCATTAGAAGCCGAGCGCGTCTGGTCCATGACACCCAATCCCAAGGGGGGGCTCTACGTGGGCACGGGCGACTCGGGCCGGCTCTTTGTCGTCGATGACGAGGGGCAAGCCGAGTTGCTATTTGACTCGCCCGAACTCGTCCTCCACGCCCTGATCGTCGGCCCTGATCGTCGGCTCTACGCTGGCTCGGCTCCCGACGGCCTGATCTATCAGATCGACAGCGAGGGGCAGGCGAAAACCTTGCTCCAGACCGGTAGCCACTACGTGTGGGACTTCTCCTTAGTCGATGGCCAACTCTACGCAGCCACAGGTGAACCCGGCCGAGTGCTCAAAATCGCCAAAGATGGGTCGCACGAAGTCTTCTTTGCGCCAGAAGATCGCCACGTCATAACCCTGCTCGCCCACAACAACCGCTTGTACGCCGGCACGGCTGACAAGGGCCGCATCTACGAGATCGACGGCGAGGGCCGCGGGCGGCTGCTCTTTGAATGCGAGCAGGAAGAAATTCGCAACCTAGTAGCAGGGACCAACGGGGCGATCTTCGCCAGTGCGATTCCCGCGCCGAGCAGGGGCGAAAATTCCAACAAGGTCCCGGCGGCCGTGTACCGAGCCGGCGCGGAGGGGGCGGTCTATCCGATATGGGAGGATACCGAAGCCCAACTCGTCAATCTCGTTGCAGCCGGTGAACACCTGCTGCTCAGCACCTCCAACCCAGCGCGGCTTTTGCGCCTCAGCACCGATGGCCGCCGGTCGTTGGTCGTGCAATTCGAGAGCTTCGTCCCCAGCCGCCTCTTATTCGGATCAGGTGGGGCGCTTTACTTGGGCGGGTCGCAAAACGCCGCTGTCTCTATCCTGCCCGAGCAGGGCCGACTCAAGGGGCACTTTGAATCAGCAGTCGAGGACTTTGCCATCCACGCACGATGGGGTGTGCTCGAATGGCGCGGCACCCAACCCTCAGACACCCGCATAACCGTGCAGACGCGCACCGGCAACAGCGAAGAGCCGGACAAAACTTGGAGCGCGTGGTCTGAGCCGCTGACCGAGAGCGGCCAAACCATCGCCAGTCCCCCCGCTCGCTTTATCCAGTACCGGGTCGAAATGGAATCCACGCGCGACGGGGCCACGCCCCGGCTCAGCTCGATCGAAATCCGCGGCGTCCAAGTCAACCTCAAACCCCGCATCACCGACCTGCAAACCTTCCCCTTCCGGCCGCAACAATCCGGCAACGGCGGTCAATCACAAGGCGCACCTCAAGCTGGCCCAGGGCGGCGCAACAACCGGCCTCCCCAAGCGAAAAGCCTGCGTCTAGTGCGCTGGCAGGCCCAAGACCCCAACGAGGACGAACTGGTTTACGACCTCTATCTCAAGGGCGAAGATCAACGAGCTTGGAAGTTGGTTGAGGAGAACATCGCGCAAACTTCGGTTCTCTGGGATACCGAATCCATGCCCGAAGGCCAGACCCAGCTCAAGCTGGTGGCCTCGGATCACATGGACAACCCAGCGGCCGAACGCCTGCGCGACGAGCGCGAAAGTGCGCCCTTCGCCATTGACAACAGCCCGCCAACCGTTGCACTCGACGCGCAGACCAGCGCCGATGGTGCCGTCGTCGAAGTGGCGATTAGCGACCGCATCTCAGCGGTGCAAAAGGCCTATTACACCATGGACTACGACGAGCAACAGCACCCCATCGCGCCGCTGGACGGCGTCTTTGACAGCCGCAGCGAAAAGGCGCGCTTTGTGGTCGAAGGGCTAGCGACGGGCGAGCACGTCATTGTCGTGCGGGCCATCGACGACCTCGACAACATCGGCGTGCGGCAAATCGTCATCCAAATCAAGTGAACCAGCCCGAGCAATACATGCGCCGTGCCCTGCGGTTAGCGCAGCGAGGTCGCGGCAAGGTCAGCCCCAATCCCATGGTCGGCGCGGTCGTGGTGCGCGGGGACTGCATCGTCGGCGAAGGGGCCCATCTGAAGGTCGGCGGATTCCATGCCGAGGTCCACGCCCTGTGCCGGGCCGGCGACGCGGCGCGGGGGGCCGATCTCTACGTCACGCTGGAGCCTTGCTCCTTCCACGGCCGTACCCCGCCCTGTACTGAAGCTGTGCTTCGCGCTGGCATTAAAAGGCTCTACTGCGCGATGGAAGATCCCGACGAGCGCACGGCTGGGCGGGGGATCGCCGCGCTGCGGGAAAAGGGTGTCGCCATTGACGTTGGGCTTTGCGCTGAAGAGGCGCGCCGCCTCAACGTGGCTTACGTTAAACACCGCACCCAAAACCTGCCCTTGGTCCTGCTCAAGCTGGCGCAGACCCTCGACGGCCGCATTGCGGCAAGCAGCGGCGATGCGCGTTGGATCACCGGCGAGCGAGCGCGACGCCACGTTCATCGCTGGCGCTCTTGGGTCGATGCCGTGATCGTAGGCGCAGGCACCGTGCAAGCCGACGATCCCCTGCTGACGGTGCGCCACGTGTCCGGGCGCGACCCGCGGCCCATCGTCATAGACGGGCGTTTGCACACCGCGCCCGCGGCTCGCGTCTATCAGCGGCCCGGAGCCGTACTCGTCACGGCAGAGGATACACCCGCCGACAAGCACCGGGCCTACGCGGCCAAAGGGGCTGAGATTTGGACTTTTCCGGCGTCTGCCGGGCGCATCAACTTGCGCTTGCCCCTTGCGCGCATGGCGCGAGAGGGCATGACCAGCGTCCTCATCGAAGGCGGTGGCCAGTTGGCCGCGGCCGCACTCGGCGACCGCGTCGTTGACCAAGTTCAGCTCTACCTCGCACCGAGGCTGATGGGCGAGGGGGTTGCTGCCATTGGCGACTTGGGGGTCGAACGTGCGGCCGAGGCCATTCGCCTTGCATCCAGCCGCATCCAGCGGCTAGGCCCTGACCTGCTCTATACGGCTGAGGTACAATACCCTTGTTCACCGGACTCATAGAGGAACTCGGGAGCGTACGCGGCCGCGTGCGCCGAGGCGCTTTCCAGCAGTTGGAGATCGAAGCCGAGCGCGTTCTCGCCGGCTTGCAGGTGGGGGACAGCGTCAATATCGACGGGGTTTGCCAGACTGTGGTGGCCATAGGAGAGAGCAGCTTTGCGGTCGAGACGGTCGCCGAAACGCTCTCCCGCACGACCTTGGGCACCCTTGCTATCGGGCAAGCGGTTAATCTAGAGTGCGCCCTCCGCGCCGATCAGCGGCTCGGCGGCCATCTCGTGTTGGGGCACGTCGATGGCATCGCCCGCATTCGCCGGCGCACGGAGCGCGACGGGGAGCATCGCTTCGAGATCGAGCCGCCGCCCGCGCTCGCCCGCTACATCGCCACCAAAGGCTCGGTGGCCCTCGATGGCATCAGCCTGACGGTGGCCGAGGTCAGCGGCGATGCCTTTACGATTGCGGTCATTCCGCATACATTTGACAAGACGACGCTTAGCCACCGGCTCACCGGTGATTCCGTCAACCTCGAAGTCGATGTGATCGCCCGCTATGTCGAGCGTTTGCTCGGTGGGCAACCCCAGCTCAGCTTCGAGGACTTGCGCGATATGGGATACTGAGCAATGCTCGATTTCAACACCATTGAAGAGGTCGTCGAAGACCTGCAAAACGGCCGCATGGTCGTGCTCGTCGACGAGTGCGAAACTGTGGGCGAGGGCGTACTGGTGATGCTCGCCGACCGAGCCACCGCCGCCTCGGTCAACTTTATGACGCGCTGCGCCAGCAGTCCGCCCGTGGTCGCTGCCACCGAAGACCACCTCAAAGCTCTTGAACTGCATCTGCATATTTCCAAGGCCCACGAGCCGATAGACGCCTCGA
Source organism: Candidatus Latescibacterota bacterium (assembly GCA_965200315.1). GTDB lineage: Bacteria > Latescibacterota > UBA2968 > UBA8231 > UBA8231. The sequence continues at coordinate 3,163,392 of OZ241362.1, read as the reverse complement.
TCATGGTCTCGGTCAATGCCCGCGCCATTGAGGGCACCGGCGTTTCGGCTCAGGATCGGGCCGCGACTATCCGCAAACTAGCCGATCCCGCCAGTGCGCCCGAAGACTTCGTCCAGCCCGGGCACGTCACGCCACTCCAAGCCCAACCGGGCGGGGTGTTGCGCCGCGCCGGCCACACCGAAGCCTCAGTCGATTTGGCGCAGATGGCCGACAGCCAGCCCGTGGCCTTGATCGCCGCCATCCTCGATGAAGGGGGTGCGCTGGCCGACGCGTCCTACCTGCTCAACTTCGTACGCGAACACGACCTCAAGCTCACCACCATCCACGACCTGATTGCCCATCGCCGCCGCACCGAGAAACTGATCCATCTAGAGGCTCAGTCGCCCATGCCAACCCGCTGCGGCGAATTCACGGCCTATGCGTACCGCAGCTTGGTTGACGACAACCCGTACCTCGCCCTCGTGTACGGCGAGGTCGCCGACGGCCGCGACACCTTGGTGCGCATGCATTCGGGTTGCCTGACCGGCGATGCGCTCGGCTCGCTGCTGTGCGACTGCGGTGAACAGCTAGCGCAATCCATGCAGCTCATTGCCGCAGAAGGACGCGGCGTCATCGTCTATATTCAGCATCACGAAGGGCGCGGCATCGGCATCTTGCACAAGCTCAAGGCATACGAACTGCAACAGCAGGGCCTCGACACCATCGAAGCCAACCACGCCCTCGGCCACCCCATGGACTCGCGCGACTACGGCATCGGCGCTCAAGTGCTCTACGACCTAGGATTGCGCCGCGTACGCTTTTTGACCAACAATCCCAAGAAGCGGGTCGGTTTGGAGGCTTATGGCCTGACCGTCGTCGAGCAAGTGCCCATTGAGGCCGCTCCCAACCCGCACAACATCCGCTACCTAACAACCAAGCGCGACAAGATGGGCCACGCCCTCTTGCTCAAACACGCAGCCGCCGAGGACGAAAACCATGCCAAAAGTGCATGAAGGACAGCTCGACGCCCGAGGCCGCAAGTTCGGCATTGCGGTCAGCCGCTTCAACGACTTGGTGACCACTCGGCTCCTCGACGGCGCGTTGGACTGCATCCAGCGACACGGCGGCGACAGCAACGACATAGAAATTGCTTGGGTCCCCGGAGCCTTTGAGTTGCCTATTGCCGCCAAGAAGCTAGCGGGCACGGGTCGCTTTGACGTCGTCATCTGCTTGGGGGCCATCGTCCGCAGCGACACTCCCCACTTCGACTACGTGGCTGGCGAGTCGGCCAAGGGCATTGCCCGCGTCGGCCTCGACAGCGGCATCCCGGTGATCTTTGGCGTCATCACCGCTGACACGGTCGAGCAGGCCGTGCAGCGCGCGGGTGTCAAGGCCGGCAATCGCGGCTGGGACGCCGCCCTCAACGCGGTTGAAATGGCCAGCTTGATGGCCGAGTTAGGATGAGCGGCGCAGACGATTTTTTTGGCGATGGGACCTCGGCCGACGAGGCACCTCCCAACAACCGCCACGGCGCTCGCCAAGTGGCCTTACAGGCCCTGTACTGGGAGCAGAGCGCGGAGACCGACTCACTCGTCGCATTGGATCAGCTCTGTGTACGCTTTGGCCTAGCGCAAGAGGTGCAGTCCTTTGCGGCCGAACTCCTGCATTGCGCAGCCGAGCATGCGGACGAATTGGACGCGCTGGCAGCGGCCCGGGTCCAGCACTGGAGCTGGGAGCGCATCGCCCGCATTGATCGCTTGATCTTGCGCTTGGCCTTGGCCGAAATGCTCTTTATTGAGGAAATTCCAGTCCGGGTCTCCATTTTTGAAGCTGTCGAACTAGCCAAGTCCTACAGCACCGAGAAGTCCTATGCGTTCGTCAATGGCGTCCTCGACGGCGTCGTGCGCCAGAAGGGACCCAGCGTCTGAATTGAACATGTATAGAGGCCCGAGACTCGGTACTAGTTAAGAGGATTTAGTATGCTCAACTCGCTCGTAAAGAAATTCCTTGGCTCGCAGGCGACGCGCCAATTCAAGCGCAAGCTGCCACAAGTGAGCCAGATCAATCAGCTAGCGGCTTCGTACCAAACCTTGAGCGACGCCCAGCTCCAAGCCAAGACCGCGACCTGCCGCCAAGACCTACAGGCGCGCAACGCGGATAGCCGCCAGCAACTCGAAGCCATCGAAGAGCACCTGCGCGGCGATCTAGAACCTGAAGAGCGCGAGCGGCTCAACGACCGGTACGGAGAACTGGACAACGCCATCCGCGACGTGGAGGCGGCCTTTCTCGACGAAATCATGCCCGAAGCCTTCGCCATGGTCGTCGAGACCTGCCGCCGACTCTTGGGCCGTAAGTGGGATCGCGCCGGCGAATCCGTCGAGTGGGACATGGTGCCCTACGACGTGCAGATTTTCGGCGGCATCTCGCTGCACCAAGGCAAAATCGCCGAAATGGCGACCGGTGAGGGCAAAACCCTAGTGGCGACCATGCCCCTCTTCCTCAACGCCATCCCCCAACGCGGAGTCCACCTCGTTACCCACAACGAATACCTCGCCCGGCGCGACGCCATGTGGATGGGGCCGATCTACAATTTCTTGGGGATGTCCGTAGGCATCATCCAAGACGTGTTTCAGACTGGTGCCGAGGCATTTCTGCTGCAAGCACCCGAGGGCGTACCCGATGGATTCTGCTGGGAGCGGACCGACCACGAGACCGCGTACAACGCCGATATTGTGTACGCCAATCACAGCCAAGTTGGCTTTGATTACCTCCGCGACAACACGGCTGTGCTATTCGCAGACCTGATGCAGCGCGAGTTCAACTACGCCATCGTCGATGAGGCCGACTCAATCCTCATCGACGAGGCACGCACCCCGCTCATTCTCTCCGGCACTGTCCCCGACTCCACCAATCAATACAAAGAGATGCGCCCGCTCGTGGAGCGGCTGATGAGGGCCCAGACCAACTTGGTCAACAAAATCATCGCCGGGGCCGAGCAGGCGGGCAGGGAATCGGGCGACTACGACTACGACACGGGGATTGCATTACTCAAGGCCACTCGCGGCGCTCCTACCAATCGCCGACTGGCCAAAATTCTACAGGAGGAAGGCGTCAAGCGGCTGATCAACCGGATCGAGGCCGACTACATGCGCGATAAGCGCCTCAACGAGGTTGACGAAGATCTCTACTTCGTCGTCGATGAGAAGGCCAATACCATCGACTTAACCGAAAAGGGACGCGACCTGCTTTCGCCCAATGAGCAAGCCCTTTTCGTATTGCCCGACATCAGCATTGAAGTCGATGCAATTCGCAACGCCCCGGACCTGAGTGCCGAAGACAAGGCCCGCAAGGAGGAGGAGGCGCACCGCACGTACGCCGAGAAAAGCCAAGCGGTGCACAACATCAATCAACTGATGAAAGCCTATACCCTCTTTGAAAAGGACGTGCAGTACCTCGTCTCCGAAGACGGGCGGGTGATCATCGTCGATGAAGCTACGGGCCGACCACAGCCCGGGCGGCGCTTTGCTGATGGCCTGCACCAAGCGCTAGAGGCCAAAGAGGGAGTGAAGCTGGAGAAAGAAACCCGCACCGTAGCCTCCATAACCGTGCAGAATCTCTTCCGCATGTACCACAAGCTGGCCGGCATGACCGGCACGGCCGAGACCGAGGCCAGCGAACTGTGGGAGATCTACAAGCTCGACGTGGCCGTCATCCCCACCAACCGCCCGATTCGCCGCTTTGACCAAGAGGACCAGATATTCCGCACCAAGCGCGAGAAATACAACGCGATCATTGAGGAAATCGACCGCCTGCACAAACTCGGCCTGCCGGTGCTAGTAGGCACCATTTCGGTCGAGGTCTCCGAGCTGCTCAGCCGAATGCTCAGCCGGCGCGGCATCAAGCACCAGCTACTCAACGCCCGCCACCACGACAAAGAGGCCCAAATCGTCGCCGCAGCCGGTCAAGCTGGTGCAGTCACCATTGCCACCAATATGGCCGGGCGCGGCACGGACATTAAGCTAGCGCCCAAGGTCGTCCACCTCGACCGCCAGATCGTCGAGTCCAACCTCACCCTCGAAGACAAGCTGCCGGTCGGCCAAGGCTTGCGCCAATACCTGCAAGAAAACCCCAGCGGCTTGCAGGTCATCGGCACCGAACGCCACGAAGCGCGGCGCATCGATCGCCAGCTACGCGGCCGCGCGGGACGCCAAGGCGACCCCGGGTCCTCGCGCTTCTACCTGTCGCTTGAAGACGACCTGATGCGGCTGTTCGGCTCGGAGCGCATCGCCGCTGTCATGGATAAGCTCGGGGCCGAAGAGGGCGAGGTCATTGAGGCCGGCATGGTCACGCGGTCGATCGAGCGGGCGCAAAAAAAGGTCGAGGCCCGCAACTTCGAGATGCGCAAGCACGTGCTCGAATACGACGACGTCATGAACCAGCAGCGCCAAGTCATCTACAATCGCCGCCGTGATCTGCTAGAGCAAGAAAGTGCCCGCGAGCAAACCACGGAAATGATCGAAGAAAGCGTCGATGGCATCTTGGCCTCATACGTCAACGCAGACAACCCGGCCGATGAGTGGGATTGGGAGGGCCTGCAAACCGAGTTTGGCAGCACCTTCTTTTTGGGCTGTAATGTCCCCGAAGACGAGCGCACCTATGCCAGCGTCGATAGTCTGCGCGAGCAGCTACTCGCCACTGTGCGCGAAGCCTACCAGCGCCGCATCGCCGCTGTCGGCGAAGAGATCTTCCGCGAAGTCGAAAAGGGCATCTCCCTGCGCACCATCGACACTTGCTGGCAGGAACACCTCCACGAAATTGACGAACTCAGGGACGGGATCGGCTTTGTCGGCGTCGGCGGGAAAAACCCCCTCATAGAATACAAGAAGGGGGCCTACGACATGTTTGAGAGCCTAATCGGCCGCATTGCCCAAGAGACGCTGCGCAACCTCTGCCAGCTACGCATCGACATCAGGCCCGAGGCTTTGGAGCCAGCGCGTCGGCCAAGTCGCATCAACGCGGTTCACCAAGACGCCACCAACATGGGCTTTCGCGGCGCTGAGCCAACCCCGACAGACGTGCCCGGCCAGCCCACGCAACTGCGCGGCTCAGGTGGCGGCAGCAGCGAGGGGCAAGCCGTGCGCCAGCCGATCGTCCGTGCCCAGCCCAAGGTCGGGCGCAACGCCCCCTGTCCCTGCGGCAGCGGCAAGAAGTACAAGCGCTGCCACGGTATCAATGACTAAGCGTGGAAAGCGATATGAGCTTCTGGGAAGTACTCTGTTTGGTGGTGTACAGCAGCATCATCGCCGTTCTCGGCGTTTACGGGCTCCACCGCTACCAGTTACTGCGCCTGTTTTATCGGCATCACCTAACCCCAGTTCCCCAACCCGACCGCTTTGCCGAGTTGCCCTTGGTCGCGATCCAGTTACCGATCTACAACGAATATCACGTGGTCGAGCACCTGCTAGAGGCCGTGAGCCGGATCGACTATCCCCGCGACCGCCTGCAAATCCAAGTCCTCGACGACTCGCAGGACGAAACTCGCGACAAGGCGCGGGAAGGGGTCGCACGGCTGGCGGCCCAAGGGCTGGATATCGAGTATCTCGGCCGCACCAACCGCCACGGCTTTAAGGCCGGGGCACTGGCTGAGGGGCTAGAGCGCACCCAAGGCGAATTTGTGTTGGTGCTCGACGCCGATTTCGTGCCCCCCCCCGACATCCTACAACGAGCCATTCACTACTTTACCGACGATTCCATCGGCATGGTGCAGATGCGTTGGGGACACCTCAACCGCTCCTACTCGCTCCTGACGCGCATCCAGTCGATCTTTCTCGACGGCCACTTCGTCGTCGAACACACGGCTCGCAACCGCTCGGGTCGCTTCTTCAACTTCAATGGCACCGCGGGAATATGGCGCAAAAAGGCCATCTACGACGCTGGTGGCTGGCAGCACGACACGCTCACCGAAGACCTCGATTTGAGCTACCGCGCCCAACTGGCTGGCTGGCAGTTTCTCTATCTGCCCGAAATTGAAGTGCCCGGCGAGATCCCCGTTGAGATCAATGCCTTCAAGTCGCAACAGCACCGCTGGACCAAGGGCGCGGTCCAGACCGCCAAGAAGGTGCTGCCGCGGATCTGGCGTTCTGCGCTCCCAGCCAAGGTCAAGATCGAGGCCACCTTCCATCTGACGGCCAACCTCTGCTACATTATGATGCTCTTGATGGCCCTATTGACCGTTCCGGTGCTTTCCATTCGCTCGCAACTCGGCTGGGAGCGGTTCTTTATCATTGACCTGCCGCTGTTTTCTTTTGCCACCATGGCCATTTCCGGCTTCTACATTACCTCCCAGCGCGTGCTCTATCCAGATTGGCGACGACAGATCAAGTACTTGCCCATGTTGATGGCCATTGGCATGAGTCTCTGCATCAACAACACCCGAGCGGTGATCGAGGGCCTCGTCGGGTACCAAACCGCTTTCCTCCGCACCCCCAAATACGGGCTTACCGGACGCCGTGACCAAGGCCAGCAGCGCAAGTACCTAAGCCGCTGGCCGCTGCTGTCTTTGGGCGAACTGGGCATGGCGCTCTACTTCGTCTTCGCTCTCTACCACGCCTATGCGACCGGCCTCTACTTGGGGATGCCCTTTCTGCTGCTGTTCCACGCCGGCTTTCTCTACACCGGTTTGCTCTCCAGCGGCCAGCGTTGGTTTCATCGGGTGTCCTAAAACGCAAAAAGCCCCCGGCCGCTTGGGCTGGGGGCTTGGCTCGCTTGAATACCGTCTGGATTACTGGGGCCACTCCAGCGGAAAATCCGGCAATTTATGGCGATCCCACAAGACGTTCATACCATTGTGGTGCCGCTTGGTGAATTTCTCGATGTGGCGCACACCGATGTCCACGTTGCTCTTCTCGCGCCGCATTTCGCGCCCCTTGTCTCCGGACAACTCAATGGCTTGCGAAACCTTGTCGACATAGAGGTTGTGGGTCACGCGCAGTTCGCGGTATGTGAGATCTCGGGGAAAGGCCTGCAGTTCTGCCACGTAATCGTTGATGAGCTGACGCGCCTTGGCTAGATCCTCTGCGGAGATCTCGCTGAGCGGCTTTCTCAGATGCTCAATAGTATCGACAACCTGTCGGTTTTTGCCATCCAGTACCTTCAACTTCGTCACATACTCGATGAGTATTTGCTTGTCTTCCTCCTCGGTCCCACACCCGACCAGACCCACTGCCAACGCCAACACAACCAGTTTTCTCGACATAATAGACCTCCCTTATAGGGGTGAGATTGTCTGTTTCGTCGGCTTCAAAATACGCCGCAGAGAGGCGAAAATCAAGCACTCTCTACGCCGGACCCTATTGACGGGGCTTATGTGCGCTCATAATATCAATTTTTTCGCAGCCAACTCTCTTACTTGAGGACGTCTATTCCATGATAACTCGCCAACAGATCCAATCCCAGCTCGCCAACTGTCTGCTGGAGGCCAAATTCCCTCAGTGGGAGTCGCTCTATAAGCGCGGCAAGGTGCGCGATATGTACTTGCTCGAAAACCATCGCGTACTGATCGCTACGGATCGCCAAAGCGCGTTCGACCACGTGCTCGGCACCATTCCCCTCAAGGGCCAAGTGCTCAACCGCATTGCCCAGTACTGGTTTGAGCAGACCCAAGACATCGCCCCCAATCAAATCATCTCAGTGCCCGACGCCAACGTCACCGTCGCCCGCGAGCTGGACATCCTGCCCGTTGAGGTGGTGGTCCGCAAGTATCTGACCGGCAGTTCGGACACGGCTATATGGACCCATTACAACAGAGGTGTGCGCCACTACTGCGGCCACATGTTGCCCGACGGCATGGTCAAAAACCAGCCTTTCGACGAGGCGATTATCACGCCGACGACCAAGGACGAAGTCCACGACGAGCTAATTTCGCGCGACGAAATCATGGCCCAAGGCCTAGTGCCAGAAGACACCTGGAACCAAGTTGAGGAGATCGCCCTCGCGCTCTTTGCTCGCGGCGAAGAGCTAGCGGCCAAGCAAGGGTTAATCCTCGTGGATACCAAATACGAAATGGGGCTAGACGCCGACGGGCGCATCACGCTCGCCGACGAGATCCACACGCCCGACTCGTCGCGCTTCTGGATCAGCGACACCTACGCGGAGCACCACGTTCGCGGCGAGGAGCCCGAGAGCCTCGACAAGGAATTTTTGCGCCTCTGGCTCCGCGACAAGGGCATTTCCGACGACAATACCCCCGCACTCGACGACGATATCCGCGTCCAAGTTGCCGAGCGCTATATCGACCTTTTTCAACGGGTTACAGGCACAGACTTCGACGCCGAACTCGGCGCAACGCCCGTCTTGCAGCGCATTGAGGAGCGGATTGCGGAGTACCTCAACTAAATTAGGAATTACGCCTCCCTACCGCGCCCTATGAAGAGGAAGTTCGCCACTCCTAATTCCTAATTAGAGTGCTATGGTCAAAAACTTGCTCCGCGCCTTTTTGGTCTTCCGCTTGGAGTTTCACCAGCCCACCCTCAATTTTGAGGCCATGTTGAGCTATTGGCGGCGCGCACCCATCGTCCAGTACGTGATTGAAGACGACAGCGAGCAGCGCGGCAGTGCGCTCAAGCGCCGGCTCGACGAGGTCTATCCCTTCTAATGCTGCATCGCCAGCTCAGAAACGCCTTGGAGGAAATTTTTGGCGTATCCTTTGTCTCCGAGGCACTCGCCAATGCGCCCATTGCCCAAGTTGTCCTCTACGAGCGGCCCGAGGAGTTCAAAAAGGCTGTCCTCGGCTTCCAGCGGATCAATTTTCGCGACGAACACACCGCGTATGCTGCGGGCATGGAGCGCGAGTTGGGCATCGCCTTGATTTGCGCCCTCCTCGACAACGATACACGCGAGTTGGTCTCCGAACTCGGCCTCAACTACCTATGAGCAAGCTGCTCGCCTTTGACTTAGGGGCCGAAAGTGGCCGCGCCATTGTCGGGCATTTCGATGGCGAGCGCCTAGCGTTAGAAGAGCTGCACCGTTTTGCAAATGGTCCGGTCCAAGTCTTCGACCGTCTCTACTGGGACCCTTTGCGCCTCTTCGCCGAGATGAAACAGGCCCTCGGCCTATTTGCCCGCACACACGGCAAGGCACTCAATGCGATCGGCGTCGATACTTGGGGCGTCGATTTCGCCCTCCTCGGGCCTATGGACGTGCTCTTGGACAATCCGCGCAACTACCGCGACCCGCGCACCGACGGCATGTTAGAGGAAGCCTTTGCACGAGTGCCGCGCGAGGAAATTTTTGCGCGCACTGGCGTACAGTTTTTGAAGGTCAACACCTTATATCAACTGCTTTCGCTGCGCGACTCGTCTTTGCTGGAATGGGCGCAGACCTTCTTGATGATGGCCGACCTGTTCAATTTTTATCTTACCGGCACCAAGACCTGCGAATTTTCCAACGCCACTACCACCCAATTTTACGATCCGCGCCAAGGCACTTGGTCGGTCGAGCTCCTAGAAGGCTTGGGGCTGCCGATCCATTTTCTTCCCCCGATTGTCCAGCCCGGAACCCGCCTAGGCTCGCTCCTGCCTTCTATTGCTGCTGAAACAGGGCTTGGCTCGGTTCCGGTCATCGCTCCAGCTACTCACGATACGGGCGCGGCCGTGGCCGCGGTGCCCGCTGAAGTCCGCGACTACGCCTATATCAGCTCGGGAACTTGGTCGCTGATGGGCGTCGAGCTCGACCAACCGCTCATCAGCGATCAGGCATTCCAGTACAATTTCACCAACGAAGGAGGCGTCGGGCCAACCTACCGCTTCCTGAAAAACATCATGGGCTTGTGGCTGATACAGGAGTGCCGGCGCACGTGGCAGCGCGAGGGACGCGCCTTTTCCTACGACGAACTGACGGCCATGGCCCAAAGCGCTGCATCCTTTACCGCTTTCGTCGATCCAGACGCCGAGTGCTTTCTAGCACCGGGCGACATGCCCGCCAGAATCCGCGCCTATTGCCAAGAGACGGGACAAGCCATTCCCGCCGACGAGGGGCAAGTCGCGTGCGTGGCCCTCGAAAGCCTAGCGTTTAAGTACCGCTACGTCCTCGACGCGCTAGAGACCATTCTCGGCCGCCGCCTCGAGTGCATACACATTGTCGGCGGTGGGATCCAAAACCGCCTGCTCTGCCAGTTTACCGCTTCGGCTACTGGTCGTCCGGTCGTCGCCGGGCCGCTCGAAGCAACGGCCATCGGCAATCTAATGCTCCAGCTTATGGGCCTAGGCCAGATGGCCTCGCTGGCCGAAATCCGCCAAGTCGTGCGCCACTCCTTCGCGCCCGTTGTGTACGAGCCAGAGCAAACCGCTGCTTGGGACGCGGCCTACGACCGCTTCCGCTCGCTACTTCCCCCGGCCTGATCCCGGGCTGGAACCGCGCTCTTCCTCAGTCGTCCTACTTAAGAACCTGTATTTTCTTACTTTGACGCTTTGGCTACTTATGGGAAAAAGCAGCCTCGATTCGCTAGGTCTAGCCGAGTCCTACTGGCGCGACATTCGGCACTTTCAGCCGCTGAGCCGCCAACGAGAGATCGAACTGGTACACAAAGTGCGCGCTGGCGACGAGTGCGCCATGCACCAGATGGTCGAGGCCAACTTGCGCTTTGTCGTCCGCATCGCGCGGGGGTACCACGGGCGCGGGCTTTCCTTTATGGAGCTGATTTCCGAGGGCAACCTCGGTCTGCTGGAGGCGGTCCAGCGCTTCGATGAGACGCGCGGTTTTAAATTCATCACCTATGCGGTGTGGTGGATTCGCCAAGCCATCCTCCGCGCCTTGGCCGAACACGGCAAAATTGCCCGCCCGCCACTGAGCCGGGTCAATGATCTGCAAAAAGTCGAGCGGTGGACGGGTATCCTCGCCCAAAAACTGGGTCGCGATCCCACCCCTGAGGAAATCGCCAACAGTGCTGAATTATCGCTGGAGCGGACGCACAATGCCCTTTACATGGCCCAACCTGATGTCTCGATGGACACGCCGACCGTGCCCGATGAACGGGAGCCACTAATAGCCACTTTCGCGGCTCGTACGCCCGATCCGGCCGATTGCTATGAGCGCGCAGCCCTTTCTCATACCTTGCATGCGTGCCTCGACCTGCTGGATCGACGCGAGCGCCTAGTCGTCCGCGCCTATTTCGGCCTCGACGACCAAAAGCCCCAGACGCTGGAGCAAATCGGCGGGCAATTGGGTCTCACACGCGAGCGAGTGCGCCAGCTTAGAGACCAAGCGCTCGATAAAATGCGAATTCACGCTGGCAATTTACTGCTCGAGCTTTCCAACAGTCCCATGTAGCAAGACGCGCACACACTGTGCGAGGCAAGCGCAAGACGCGGGCATAGGGCTTGATTGAGCACGGCAAAAGGCTTTCTTTTTTGTGTACTTTTGAATGGCATTTTCACAGGATAATGAGACCTTATGTCTTACAATTTAGCTGATCTCCACACACATTCTCTGTGCTCCGACGGGTTGCGGACGCCGACCGAAGCAGTCCAAGAGGCCTGCGAAGCGGGCTTGCAAGCGATGAGTTTGACCGATCACGATACGGTCCAAGGCGTCCCCGAGGCCACGGCGGCCGGCGAGCGTATGCACATGGAAGTGGTGCCCGGGACCGAATTGAGTGCCCACATCCGGGACCGCGAAGTACACATTCTCGCCTACTGCATTGACTACCGAGACGATCAGCTCGGTACAACCCTCGCCAAGTCTTTTCAAGCCCGCCACCAGCGAGGGATCGCCATCATCAAAGCACTCAACAGCATAGGGCTGACCGTCAGCCTCGACGATGTGCTCTTTCAAGCTAATGGCAGCCCTCTCGGGCGGCCGCATATCGCCGCGGCCATGGTGGAAAACGGCCTAGTAGCCAACAAGGATGAAGCCTTCAGCCGCTACATTGGCGATCGCGGGCCGGCCTTTAGGCCCAAACCCTACGCCGCAGCCAAAGACCTCATCGCCCTCATTCATCGCACGGGGGGCGTAGCTGTACTCGCCCACCCCAGCATCAGTCTCCCCGAGTCCATTATAGAGCAGTTAGTCGCCTACGGACTCGACGGCATTGAGGTCTTCCATCCGTCTCACCAGTCAGCGCAAATGGAATATTACGACCAATTCGCCGGCCGCTACGGCCTAATCAAGTCGGGAGGGTCCGATAGCCACGGCGACAGCGAAGGCACCCGCATCGGCGACTACGGAGTCGGCTACGAAGTAATCGAGGCCATGCGCGAGCGGGCCGCTTCCTATGCTTGAGTGGCCCAATAAAAATGCTCGCTTTATGACCAATTCCTTTTTTTGCCAAGCCGTCCTCTTCTCTTTTTCGCTACTTTTCCTCGCGCCCCATCTATCGCCCGGCCATGCGCTCAGGCCCCAGCGCTTCCACCAAGCATCCGAGCCTATCCGCGGGCTCTTCGGCACGTCCATAGGCGACATTGTCTGGAGCGGGCGCTATCTATGGGTCGGCACCGAAAGTGGGGTGGCTCGGCTCGATCCGGCGCAAAGCAACGGCCTCAACTCAGCGGACTGGGTCACCTTTACCGAACTCAACGGCCTCGGCCGCGGCGCGATCAGCGCCCTCGACGCGGTCGGCGATACCGTGTGGGTAGCCACCTTGGTCGATTCGGTCATCGCCGGACAGGGCGTGAACCAAGCGGGCACTGGGTTGAGTTTCTCCCACGACGGCGGCGGCTCTTGGCACCACATTCCCAACGAGTTCATTTTCGACCCCACCAAGGCCGGTTTTGAGCGCAGCCCCGGCACGACTATCCTCAATGCTTGTTTCGACATCTCCATTGACGGAGAAGCTGTGTACGCCGCCTTCTTTGCTGGCTCTACCGTGCGTTCGCTCGACCAAGGCCGCACTTGGGAACCCTTCTTGCCCGGCGGCGCAGACGAGATCGTCTTCTTCCCCGCGGAAACGGCGGCCGACAGCTTGCTGATTGTGGCCGATAGTCTCGCCAGCGAAGATGCCGATCCAGACGACATCGCCCCGTTGCGCGCTGCGGCCGACAGCTTGGCTAGCCAAGCATTCCTACACCGCACTTTTGCGGTTATTGCTTACGGAGATACGGTGTGGATCGGCACTTCCAGCGGGGTTGCCTTCACCTTTGACGGAGGCCAGCATTGGCAAAATGCCAAAGTACGCCTCAGCGCAGAGGGCACTCCCCTCCCAAGCCATCCGGCTGGCAACTGGGTCGTGGCTCTCGAACGCCAAGTACTGCCCGACGGCACCACGGCCATCTGGGCGGGAACCAATACCACCACATCGCCCGGCCAAACCCAAGCCATCAGCGTCAGCCGCGACCTCGGCCAGACTTGGGGCCACACTGGGCCGACTTTTGCCTGGGATTTTGCTTTTACCCCCAATTTTGTTTGGGCCGGTACCGACCAAGGGCTACTGGCTAGCCCAGCCCCAACCCTGCCGATTGATTCAGAACGGGTCTGGGACACCATAGAAGTCGTCGATGGACAGCCCCTGACCGGCACCTTCGTCGGGCTGGCAGGGGTGGGCGATGTGCTCTGGGCTGGGGCCGAGCACGGCCTCGGGCGCTCCGAAGACGAAGGGAGCACTTGGCGCGTCATCCGCGACCTAGTCCGCACGCGCACGCTTGACGAAGGCAATTTCGTCAGCACCGGAGGTGTGCCCGACAGTACGGCGCTCGCGTACGCAGCACCCAATCCTTTCGCCCCCTCGCGCGAAACCACGACCATCGTCTTTAGTCTGGCACGCGACTCAGAGGTCTCCGTGGCAATCTACGACTTTGTCAGCGGCCTAGTCCGCGACCTTGCAACGGACGCGCCATTTACCGGCGGCGTCGATCACCGCATCCTTTGGGATGGTCTCGACCGAGATGGCCAACTCGTAGCCAATGGCACGTACTTTTACCGTATTGCCCTAAACACCGGTCAACAGGCCTTTGGCAGAGTGGTGGTGCTCGATTGAGATTGAAAACGCTCTTCGCGCTATTGCTCGCGGCCTCCGCCGCACACGGGGCTGATTTCGCGGCCGCCTTTCTCAGAACAGGGTTGGGTGCCCGCGGCCTAGGAATGGGAGCCTTTGTCGCCGCGGCCGACGATGCGTCGTCCCCCTACTGGAATCCAGCCGGCCTCGCCCGCTTGCACGGCAAGACCCTAGAGACCTCCATTCAATCGCTCTCGCTGGGACGACGGCAAAGCAGTGCCGCTGTCGCGCTCAACGTGCGCGGCGACATGGGCTTTGGCTTTGCTTGGTCACATGCCGCAGTCGGCGGGATCAAGGGCCGCACCGCTAGCGGCCAGTACACTGGGCCAATCGAGGACCGAGCCAATGCTTTTATCTTTGGTATAGGTCGTTCCTTTGGCTCCCGCCTAGCGGTTGGTTTGGCCGTTAAAGTCCTCAGACAGAGCATTGATGTTCCCGCAACTCCCAAGGCCACGGCCAACGGCAGCGGCTTCGACTTGGGGGTACAGTTCCGCACGGCCGAGCATACTTGGCTCGGGGCTGGCATATCCAATCTCAGCACCAACCTCGCTTGGAAGGTGCGCCACGCCGATCAGCGATCGAATACCACCGAGAATGCCCTGCCGCGCACCTTTGCCTTTGGCGCGTCACAGCGGCTTTTGGATACCCTGCTGTTGGCTGCCGAAGTGCGCGACGACGGGGAGCAGAGCGTCAATCTGGGGGCCGAGTGGCAGCCAAATACGCTGCTTGAGGTGCGCGGCGGCCTGCACCGCCTCGGGGCCGCAGACAGTGGCCAACTCTCGGCGGGGTTAACCTTGCGCCCGGCGCGGCGCGAAACCGTGCAGTTTCAATACGCTTACTTATCCGATCCCCTCGGCGCTGGAGGCCGCACAACCGTGGGTCTGGTGCTGGCGTTCTGACAAATGACGGCTCTCTTATTGATTGCGCTTTTAACGCTGCCCACGGCCCTCGCCGCCGTCGGCCTACCCGCGCTGCGCCAAGGCGGCGGGGCCCGCGCTGCGGGCTTGGCTGGCGCGGCGACTGCCCTGTTTGCCGCCCAAGCCCTCAACCCGGCAGCGCGGCAATCGCGTGGACGCAGCGTCGCCTTTAACCACCAAGCCTCAATCCAGCAGATCCGCCAAAACCACTTGCACCTAACGCAGGCCCGCGGCCGCGGCACTTGGGGGCTTTCCGCCCAACTCTGGCAGACCGATGGCTTAGAGCGTCGCACCGGCCCCTCGGCTGAGCCGCTGGGGCACTTCGGAGTGTACGAGGGAGCGGTTGGCCTAGGCTACGCCCGCCAGATGGAGCAGACGCGCCTCGGCTTGCAGCTAAAATTCATCTACCAGTCCATTTTCACCCAAAACGCCAGCGGCTTAGCTGCCGACCTCGGCTTGATGCGCGACATCTCAGCCGGCCTGCGGTTGGGGGCTACGGTGCGCAACTTGGGCCGCATGAACCGCCTCGATCAACGGGAGACAGACCTGCCTTTAGAAGCTCGTTTCGGTGCTGCCTACATCGGTCGCGCAGACGTGCTCGTGGCTGTAGAAGCGCAAAAGGTGCGCGGCGATGACCTCACGTTGCATCTGGGCGGCGAGTACCGGGCCGGCGAGCACCTGCGCCTACGGGCCGGCTACCAGACCACTGAAAACCGCAGCCTCTCAGCCGGAGTAGGTCTCGCGGCCAAGCAGTGGGTCATCGACTACGCCTATGTGCCTTTTGGCTCGGGTTTGGGCGACGCGCACTGGCTCAGTCTCCAGTTGGAAAGCGCAACCCCTTGAATTTCTGGCGCAAAACAGTGTCGCCGGTGGTGCCGCCAGCCCCACCAGTTCCGCTCGCACCCCCGGTCCAGCGCACCAACTCCTCGCGCTTGTGGGTCCACCTGCTGCTGTTTTTCTGTACCATTGCTTCGACTGCCACCGCTGGTGCCATGCAGCAAGGCATTGATCCGCTGACCAGCCTCGCGGCCATGGTCCACCTCGTCGAGGGCCTCCCTTTTGCCGCGACTCTGCTCTTTATTCTCACGGTCCACGAATTCGGCCATTACTTTGCTGCGCGCCGCTGGGGAGTCAGGGCCTCGCTGCCCTATTTTCTTCCCCTGCCCTATGTTTCCTTCCTCGGCACGTTGGGCGCAGTCATCAAAATTCGCTCCCCTATCCCCAACAAGCGCGCCCTTCTCGACATTGGGGCCGCCGGCCCCTTAGCGGGCTTTGTCGTCGCCCTCGTGGCCTGCTTCGCCGGGCTTTCGCGCTCGGCCGTAGTCTCAGCCGATTACTTTCACTCCTCCCCCATTGAATTGGGGGCCCCTTTGCTCTTTTCCGGCATCGCCGCGCTCGTCTTGCCCGCCATTGAGCCAGGCCAAATGGTCCTCTTAGACCCGGTAGCTTTTGCCGGTTGGGTCGGGCTGTTTATCACAGCCTTTAATCTCTTCCCCATCGGCCAGCTCGACGGGGGCCATATCGCGTACGCGCTCTTTGGCCCCCGGCATCGGCAGATCGCCCGCACGGCCTACGTCGCTTTGCTGGCCTTGGGGCTTTATGGAGTCCTAGCGCTAGTATGGGAATGGCCCCAAGGATGGCCAGGGTGGCTAGCACTGGCCTTTTTCCTCGCGCTTTTTGGCAAGGACCACCCGGCCCCCTACGATCCCTTTGTCGCGCTGGACCGCTGCCGGTACTTCGTCGGTTATCTCTGTCTGCTGGTCTTTGTCGTCTGTTTCGCTCCCGTGCCTTTTGTCACCCACTGAGCCGTGCCATGATCTCGTTCCGAACATTTCTACTCGCGGCATTGTTGGCTGGCTGCGCTATCGGCGACAGCGAACAAGTGGATTGTCGCTGTGCGCCCGACACGAGTATCGAGATCTTTCCCCATTGCGCTGACGCGGTCGAGGAGCGCCCCGACCCTAAGACCCCGCTATCAACCCAGATCCCCGACTGCCCCAGCGGGCCACAACTCTTCCTGCGCGAGCGCACGCGCCCCGAAGCCGTGCTGGCCAATCTCGCTGATATCTTTCGCGCCGACGAAAAGCGCAGCCCTCAACAGTACATGGATCAGTTTGCCGACGACTTTGTTTTCATCCCCGACCCCGAGGATGTGCAGCTATATCCAGAAGTGTATGCTGTTGACCGCGATACCGTCTGGGGGGTGGCTGAGGAGCGCAACTTTGCCCGCCTCATTCTCTCCTCGGAGCGAATCCACAGCGCACATTTTGTGCGCTGGTACAAATCGTCGGACGAGCGCATCCCGGCCGACGACGATCTGCGCGAGACCTTCAGATTTCCCTACGAAGCCGAATTCGTCGAGGTAATTAGCGCGGTTGGAGCAGACTCGGTGGAAACGAAGTTCACCACAATTGGCATTAGTGGGTTTGCCACAATCGAACTGGTGACGCCCACGGTGGAGAATCCGGTGTGGTCAATCGCAGCTTGGATCGACGAGCGCGATCGGGCTTCGGCGAAGTTTTCTTGGGGAGAACTACGGGCGCACTTTTCGCAATAAACGCTCGGCCCGTTTCTTTTATAACCACCTCCAAGAGTCCGTATCGAAACTCAAGTCTAACCTTTGTTATCGGTAGTCCATTCTCCTATACTTCTGGAGAATGGTTATATTTTAAGTAGCACAACTAACCTTGTAACAAAAGTGGAGTACGATCGTGAAATTGTTCACTCTCTTGGCTTTTTGTGGCCTCTTTACCCTGAGTTCTTGCAGCAACCCCTTTGCGCCCGATACACAGCGACCCACTGAAATAGAGCCGCCCGCCCCGCCCGCCCCCCCGGCTACGACTCCCGAGCAACTCATGGACAACCTCGCTCGCGCCATGCGCACCCGCGACAAGGATCTCTACGAGAGCTTGCTCGATAAAAATTTTTTGTTTACTGAATGGGATTGCCTAGGAGAAGTGGATTACCATTACGGCCTAGACGAAGAACTAGATATCATGACCGGCAGTCGCGATGGTTCACAGCCGGGTATTTTCGACATTTATCGCGATTTCGACTTCGACTTTGAGCTTACCCGCCGCTCTCAAGAACTCGGCTCCGATTACCCGGAAAATTTTCCTGGAGACCCCAACGGCCACCCGGACGAAGATTGGGAGGTCTTCCGTGGCCGGGTCCAGATGCTCTTGCTCGACGAGAATGGCGACGGCTTTCGCGTAGATCAGTTTATGAATTACAAGCTCCGCCTCGATCCAGAAGACGACCTGTGGAAAATTATCCGCTGGGAAAACGATGCCTTGTCAGGGGCAGGCGACTGCGGTGGAGCCGGCAAGCCCTTGGCAAACGTCTTTAGCTGGGCGGTACTAAAGCAACAAATCGCGCCTTGAGCCAGTGAGTAAACGCTTGGTCAAGCGCCAGCGCCACCCCGGCTGGCACTTGACTCTTTCGGGTTTGTTGCTAACTGGCGCGACCATCTTATTACTTTACAGGCCCGCGGCAGAAGAACCAATCAGCGATCTACCCGTCATCGCGCCAGACGTCTCGCCCGTTCCCCACCAAGCAGCCAACGCCGACCAGCTAGCCGAGGCCCTCTACGCGGGCACCGACAGTGCCTTGGCCGATTTGGGCATCTGGTCGGCACTCTATTCCAAGCACCGCCAAGAGCACTTCGACCGCATTGAGGTTGGCGTACCTGCCGACCTGCCCCTAGCTGAGGCCAACTTGGGCATCTCGCGCTTTGTCCAGCGGCTCGGCGGCCAAATCCTCGGCGCCAGCGAGCGGCGGGGCCAAGTCGAAATCCGCGGCGGCTTTGGCGAGGTGCAGACGACCGTTTTTATTCTATCTCCGGTTGCTGAACGCCGCCGCACCGGCAACATTGCTATTGTTATCGACGACTTCGCCGACGCCCCTATCGCCGCGCACTTCTGCGCCATACCGCAGCCCCTGACGTTCTCTATCTTGCCCAAGGCAACTCAAGTGACCGCCCTCGCCGAGCGGGTGCGCACCAACGGACACGAGGTGTTGGTTCACCTGCCGATGGAGTCCCAGGGCGGGGCCTCTCTCGGTGCGAACGCCATACTCGTGGGCCTCAACGACGAGGAAATCCGCCGCCGAGTGCGCCGCTCCTTGCAAAACGTGCCCCACGCCCGCGGGGTCAACAACCACATGGGCTCCAAGGCCACGGCCAACGAGCGAGTCATGCGTCTAGTGCTCTCTGAACTAAAAGACCGCAATCTGCTGTTTCTCGACAGCCGCACCACGGCCTCGTCCGTCGGCTATCAAATGGCTGTAGATATGGATCTTAGGGCTTTTAACCGCGACCTCTTTATCGACGAGATCGCCGACACCCAAACCATTCGGGAAAAACTCTGGGAACTCGCCGCGATCGCGGCTCAGTCGGGCCAAGCCATCGGCGTGGGGCACAACCGCCGAGAGACGCTCATCGCCCTATTAGCTGCGTTACCGCAGCTTGAAAGGCGCGGCTTTCGCTTCGTCCCTGTCTCCCGGCTACTGCCATGAGCGCCTTCCGCTTTGAGCTCGTCGCACAAGACACGGCAACCGGGGCGCGGGCCGGCCTCCTCCACACGCCGCACGGCCCGGTGGAGACGCCAGTCTTCATGCCCGTCGGGACCCAAGCCACGGTCAAGACCCTCGACCAACAGGACCTAGCCGCGGCCCAAGCGCAGATCATCCTCGGCAATGCCTATCACCTCTACTTGCGCCCCGGCCACCAGCTCATCGACCGGATGGGGGGACTCCACGCCTTTATGAACTGGCCCAAGCCAATCCTCACCGACAGCGGCGGCTTTCAGGTCTTCAGCCTCAGCGACCGCAACGAGGTAGCCGCAGACGGCGTGCATTTCCAATCGCACTTGGACGGCTCGCATCACTTCTTTACCCCTGAAAAGGTCATGGAAATTGAGCACGGTCTTGGCGCCGATATCATCATGGCTTTCGACGAATGCGCGCCCTATCCCTGTGGGCGCGACTACGCACAAGAGTCCATGCAGCGAACATTGCGCTGGGCCGAGCGCTGCCTGAGCCGCCACCGGGAATTAGCGGCTGAGCGCGTCAACCGCCCCCCTCAAGCGCTCTTTGGCATTGTCCAAGGCAGCATCTATCCAGATTTGCGCCGCGATTGCGCCCGATCACTGGTGCAACTCGACCTGCCCGGCTATGCCATTGGCGGGCTAGCCGTAGGCGAACAGCGCGAGGACCTGTTCGCGGTCGTGCGCCAGACCACCACCTACCTGCCAACGGAAAAACCTCGCTACCTGATGGGCGTGGGCCTGCCGCACGACTTGGTCGAGGCTGTCGCGGCTGGCGTCGATATGTTCGACTGCGTGGTTCCCACCCGCAATGCGCGCAACGCCACGGCCTTTACCCGCTGGGGACGCCTGCGCCTCAAAAACGCCTGCCACGCCGAAGACCCGCAACCGCTCGACGCGGATTGCGCTTGTACCACTTGCCGCCACTACACCCGGGCTTATCTGCGCCACCTGTTCCAGACCAACGAAGTGCTCGGCCCGCGTCTAGCCACTTTCCACAACATCTTTTTCTTTCAGCAGCTAATGCGCGAGATGCGCGACGCGATCCTTGGTGGGCACTTCGCGGCCTATCAGGCCGAATTTCTCGCCCGCTACCAAAGCCACTAGAAGGCTTGGCTCAGGCTGCTTGATCGCAAGGCGAACAGACTAGGGCGAATCGCCGTACGCCGCCCACGTCGAGTTCGGTTGCAAAATCCTTCTTGACTGGCACGGATTGCTCGCCGCAGAAATCGCATCTACCGCGCTCGGCGTATTCGGAAACCGCCGCTAGCTCAAATTCGACCTGTTTGCGCTTTTCGCGCCCTTGGGAAAACAGCCGCGCAAAATTGAGCACTTGCCGGTCAGTCTCGCGCTCCAAGGTTCGTTCTATGATCGCGTCGAGCATGGGGTCGTCGGGTTTGCCGCCGTCTTCGAGCGTGTGCCAAGCAGCGCGGCGCACCCGCGTATCTTGGTCTTCGAGCATCCGATAGAGCGCCTTCCAAACCTCGTCGATGCTCCGCCGCACGTGGCAGGGGCACAAAAAGGACGCCGACTGTAGGCGATCTTCTGGATCGGCACTGCGCGACATCTGCAACATCTCTTGAATCTCTTCGCGCCCCACGCGCAGTTCGCCTTGGCGGAAAGCCGCTCGCTGATACTTGTTCAGTCCTTGGTGCCGCGCCTTGCGCCCTTTTCTGCTCATGTCCAATTCTCCTGTCTCAATCTCGTTATCACCATCTTAATGGCAAAAGTGCTTTAATGTCAAAAAGTAGTAGGGCGAGGGCCGGCCGCTCGCCCCTACGATTCTGCATCCATCTGCGGATTATCTTATGCCGGTATTACTCAGCACGAGAATTTTTATTAAATTTTCTAGAGCTTTTACTCTACCGAAAGGAACTGATCCGTGTTCGATCTCATTTCCACAGCTTACGCCCTCGGCGGCGCACCCTCCGACGGCGGCCAACAGCCCAACCCCATCGTCTCGCTCCTACCCTTTGCGCTGATGTTTCTGGTTCTCTACCTCTTGATCTTGCGGCCGCAGATGAAGAAGCAGAGGAACCAACAGCGGATGATCGACGAACTCGAAAAAAACGATGAAATCGTCACCAGTGGCGGGATCCACGGCACCATTCTCAACATCAAAGACGACATCCTCGTGGTCAAAATCGCCGACAACGTCAAGATCGAAGTCTCGCGGGCGGCTGTTTCGCGGGTAAAGAATAAAGAAGACGACAAGGGGAAGTAGTGAGGCTCGTTTTTATGGGAACTCCGCGCTTTGCGGTTCCTTCCTTAAACGCCCTCGCCCAGAGCCACCACCAGATCATCGCCGTCGTCACCAATCCTGACCGGCCCCAAGGGCGGGGCCGCCAGCTCGCTAGCCCACCCGTCAAAGAACAAGCCTTAAAGCTCGGATTAGAATTAGAAGTTCTGCAACCGGCCGCGGTCAACGACCCCGCGCTAGCCTCAACGCTAGCTGCGCACACGCCCGACCTTTTTGTCGTCGTCGCCTTTTCAATTCTCCCCCGGCACCTACTCGCCATTCCTCGCCTAGGCTCAATCAACCTACATCCTTCGCTTTTGCCAGCCTACCGCGGCGCGGCTCCCATTATCTGGGCAGTGGCCAATGGCGAGTTGGAAACTGGCATCACCACTTTCCAACTCAGCCCGCGCATCGACGCCGGGCACATCTTGCTCCAGCGCCGCTTTGCCGTCGGCCATGACGAGACGGCCGGTGAGCTGGAAACCCGCTTGTGCGTGGAGGGTGCCAAGATGGTCGTGGAGACTGTCGATGGACTAGCAGACGGCCGCCTCACTGGACGGCCCCAAGGTAAGGACGGCGTCAGTCGCGCCCCCAAGCTGACCAAGAAGGACGGCCAAATTGACTGGCACCAACCGGCTGAGCGGGTGCGCAACCTCGTCCGCAGCATGAATCCCGTCCCCGGAGCCTATACCCACTGGCAGGGCAAAACGCTTAAAGTGCATCGGGCTCAGCACGCTGAGGGCAGCGGCGCACCCGGCACCGTACTCTGCGCCGATGGCCGTCGAGGTTTAACCGTGGCCTGCGGCGAGGGCACTCTACAACTGACCCAAGTACAACCAGCGGGCAAAGCTGTCATGGAAGGAACGGCCTTTGTGCGGGGCTACCCGATTGCGACTGACATGCGGCTGGGCTAGCCTGCTCCTCGTCCTGTTCGCGGGGCGACCGGCCCACGCCACAGAAGCAGAGGCCGATTCGACTCGCACCGCACGGTCCGGCCTTAGTGCTGAAGCCGCCACCCTGCCTTCGGTGCATGGTGCGCTTCTGCGCTCGGCCGTGTTGCCCGGCTGGGGCCAGTTCTACAATGGCCGCCCCGTCAAGGGGCTGTTCTTCGGCGCGGCAAGCGCGGCGGCCCTTACCTCGGTTGTGGTCGAGCATCGCCGCATCCGCTCCGCGCCCACGCCCGAGGAACACCAAGACCGCACCGCCCGCCGCAACAGTCGCCTGCTCTACTTCGCGCTCTCGGTCGCCTTAGCCGCCATCGACGCCTATGTCGATGCCCACCTCGCGGACTTTGGGGCCGGGGCCGCGATACGAGTGGAGATGCAGCGCGGCAAAGCGTGGCTCAGACTGAAAGCATCTTTGCCTTAGCGGCGGTGCTCAATTCGCTCGACGCGGCGTCTCAGCAGCTTGAGCCGGTCGGACGCGAATGGCAGATACTGGGGGTAGGGAATTTGGATGCGGTGGCGGCGCTCCAAGTGACCGAGCTCGCGATCGAGCTCGACGGAGAGTTGGTCGGAGAAAAACAACAACAGCGGGTGGGCGTTGAGCAGGCTGCCGAGCCGCAAGGTGCGGCCGTGGGCCAGCATCTGTACTCGGAAGGCGATCTGCCGCAGACGGCGCAAAGCCACCAGCCGCCCTACGATCACACAGGCTGCATAGGCTAAGCAGATTAGAAAAATCCAGCAGACCAGATATACGAAGTAAGAAAACATATCGCTCTCGGCATCGCCCCTAAACATCTAACACGCGGCCCGTTGACTCAAGCCCATTTTCTACGTTCTAAGAAGCGTTCTCAACATTCCGGGTTGGGTCTCCATCCTCTCACGAGGGCGTCTCGCCCGCGAAAAACACAGGACCCCAAGGCGTCAGCCGCGCCGCAAAGCACTCGTCCGGAGGGTTTAAGAACGCTTCTAATCGGAATAAAATGCTTGCTTAATCATCCCCAAACAACCTCTTTGAAGCAAGTGCTGCCCTTAGCACACTGTCAAACGAAGACCGCCGATTTGAGGTATCCCATGAAAATTCGCCATTGTACCTTACTCCTCCTCGCCGCGTTGTTCGCTTCCTGTGGCACGGACTCGACCCAACGCCCCAACGCCGATCCGCCAGCACTCTCAGCCCAGTTCGACGGCCGCTACGCGCAAAGCATTCGGATCGAGGAGGGCCAATTCACGGCGACCAGCCCCGGTCAAGAAGTCGTCCTCACCTTTGCGGCCCAAGGCATGGTAAACGTCAAACAGTTTGAGCTGCGCTTAGAGATCGAGCCAGCCAATGCCTTGGCCTTTGAAGGCTCTTCTTTCGCCGCGACGGCACCCTTTCTCACCCCGCCTCTCAGCATTGAGCTAACGGAAGAAGGGCTGTGGCGCACCGGCGGCGCGAGCATCACCGAAACCAAAAAGGGCGATGACATCCTAGGGACGCTCACGCTGAGGACCGGCGACGGCTTCGACGCGGGAATGCAAGTGCAAGTGCGCGTGGCCTTTTTTTCGCTAGGACCCAGTTTCTCCGACCGCGACTACTACACAGCCACCGACCTCAACATGGGCGTTGTGATCAACGGCGGCTGAACTCGACTCCTTGACGATGTAGCGGGGGATTGCTTATCTTTTTTGCTCTTGTGGGGCTGTAGCTCAGTTGGGAGAGCGCCTGAATGGCATTCAGGAGGTCAGGGGTTCGATTCCCCTCAGCTCCACCATGATAAGCTGTCAGGTAATAAAGGGTTTACGACATGCCGTCGCAGACCCTTTTTTTCGGACATCCCGACCGTGAACATGCCCCCTCCGGCTGTTTTCGCCGCACAAAATTCTCTAATAGCACGTTGAGACCACAATGGATTCAGCCCATTCACTTGACCACCTCGTTCGCCTGACGTCCCAGACAGACCGTTTCAAAGAGGTCGTCGCCCGGCTTGCCAATGGACAGCAACACATCCTGTTCCACGGGCTGCCTACGGCCCTAGCCGCGTTTCTCGCCAGCCATATCCGCACAGCCCTCGAACGCCCCGTGCTCGTCGTCGCGGCCGACGAGGACCGCGCCGAGCAGTGGCGCGACGACCTCCAAATAATCGCCGGTGAGCAGATGGTCCATTACTTCCCCGCTTGGGACGTTGGGATCTACGACCGGCAGTCCCCAGACCTCGAAATTACCAGCTTGCGCGTGAGTGCCGCCGCTCGGCTCATGCGCGGCGACCCCGCCATAGTCGTCGCCCCGGCCGCAGCCCTGCTCGATCCACTAATCCCACCCCATGCCCTCGAATTGGGTACGGAGGTCCTCAAGGTAGGGGAGGAACGCGACCTCGATGTGCTCTGCTCGCACTGGGTTGCCTGTGGCTTTGACCGCGTGGCGGCCATTGACGGCATCGGACAGTTCAGCCTGCGCGGCGGCATCCTCGACATATACCCTTTCGGCGTTGAGCATCCCTACCGCTGCGAGTTCTTCGGCGACGAAATCGAATCCATCCGCCACTTTGACGTCAGCACCCAGCGCTCGCTGAGCACCTGCGAAGAGGCTTGGGTGCTGCCGGCGTGCGAGGTGTTGCTCGATTCCCTCTTTTACGAAGATTACCTCCAGCGGATTGAGGCCGCTGGCTCGGCAGAAGCCCTCGCTTCGCTGAAAGATCAGCTAGAGCTAGGCGAATCGCTCGACGGCATTGAGAGCTACACCCCCCTGCTCTACGGCCGCGACGACGGGCTTTTCGAGTACCTCAAAGAGCCAGTGCTCTTTTTGGAGGAGCGCGAGGAAATCACCGCAGCCCTCGACAAGGCCCTAGCGAAGCCGCGCCAAGAGTACGAGCGGTCGCGGCACAAAGAATCGCGGCTGCCCCCGTCGGCACTCCTGCGCGACGAGGATTGGCTCATAGCGCAGCTAGACCGTCGCACCCGGCTCGAACCAGCACCCTTGGGCCAACTCGACAACGCCATCCGCTTCGAGGCTGCGGAACCGCGCATCTTTGCCGGCGAGCGCGCCCTCCTACAAAAGGAAATCGACCGGCTCGCAACCGAATCCTACGCCATCCACATCCGCTGCGAGACCAAGGGGCAGGCCAGCCGACTACAAGAAATTTTCGCCGACTGCCCCGAGATCCAATTCGGGCTTGGCTCGCTGCACCAAGGCTTCACCTTTCCGCAAGCCCAGCTAGCTCTGATCAATGACCACGAGATCTTCAGCCGCCAGAAGCGCCGCTATCGCTACCGCCGGTTCCGCGCGGCCAAGTCCATCTCCAACTACGGCGCCTTGCAGCGCGGAGATTTCGTCGTCCACATCGACCACGGCATTGGCCGCTACTCGGGCATCCGCCGCCTGCGGATCGGCGGACGCGAACACGATTGCCTCGTCGTGGCCTATCAAGACCAAGACCGCGTCTTCGTGCCCGTCGAACAACTCGACCGCTTGCGCAAGTATTCCAGCGCCGAAGGCGAGGTGCCCCTCCTCAGCAAGCTGGGTAGTGCCGCTTGGGAAAAACTCAAGGAGCGTACGCGCGAAGAGATTTTCAAAATGGCCAGCGAGCTGGTACATCTCTACGCCGAGCGCAAGGCGAGGCCCGGCTTCGTGTTCTCGGTCGATGGACCGCTCCACCGCGAGCTAGAGGCGGCCTTTCCCTTCCAAGAGACGCCCGACCAGTTGCGCACCATGGAAGAAGTCAAAAAGGACATGGAAGCGCCACATCCAATGGATCGCCTAGTCTGCGGCGACGTCGGCTACGGCAAGACCGAAGTCGCCGTGCGTGCGGCCTTCAAGGCCGTCTGCGACCACAAGCAGACCGCCGTACTGGTGCCCACCACCATTCTCGCCGAGCAGCACTACCAGACCTTCGCGGAACGCATGGGGCACACTCCAGCGCGCGTCGAGGTGCTTAGTCGCTTCCGCTCCCCCAAGGAGCAGCAGCAGATCCTCCGAGACCTCAAAAACGGCCAAGTCGATGTGCTCATCGGCACTCATCGCATCCTCTCCAAGGACATCCGCTTCCGCGACTTAGGGCTTTTGATCGTCGACGAGGAGCAGCGCTTTGGGGTCCGCCACAAGGAGCAGCTCAAGCAGCTAAAGCGGCTCGTCGATGTGCTGACCCTGACGGCGACCCCGATCCCGCGCACCCTGCACATGTCGATGATGGGCGCTCGGGACATGTCGGTGATCAACACCCCGCCGCAGGATCGCCTGCCCATCCACACCGAGATTCTAGCTTTTGACGAGGCCCGCATTGCCGAGGCCATCTACCGAGAGGTCGAGCGCGGCGGTCAGGTGTACGTCGTCCACAACCGAGTGCAGTCGATTCAGCGGCTCGCGGAATACCTGCGAGATCTCCTGCCGCAGGTGCGCTTCGGCGTCGCCCACGGGCAGATGCCACCCAAGCAGCTAGAGAAGATCATGGTCGATTTCTTGGAACGAAAGTACGACTGTTTAGTGTGCACCATGATCATTGAATCAGGTATCGACATCCCCTCGGTCAACACCATTATCGTCAACCGCGCCGATGCGCTGGGCCTGAGTCAGCTCTACCAGATCAGGGGCCGGGTCGGCCGCTCCAACGAGCGCGCCTACGCCTATTTGCTGGTGCCCAAGGGCAAAAAGCTGACCAAGAAGAGCCGTATGCGCCTGCGCGCCATCGAGGAATTCGCCGATTTAGGGTCTGGATTCAACATCGCCATGCGCGATCTAGAGATTCGCGGTGCCGGCAACCTAGTCGGAGCGCAGCAACACGGATTTATCGCCGCGGTCGGCTTCGACCTCTACTGCCGCTTGCTCGACGAGGCCATGCGCGAAATCAAGGGCGAGTACACACCCGACAACCCCGAGCCCGAGATAAAAATTGCAGTCTCGGCTTATATTCCAGATGAGTACCTGCACGACTCGGACCAAAAAGTAGAATTCTACCAGCGCTTAGCCGACGCTGGCCGCATTGTCGAACTTTTGGATATCCGCGAAGAGATGCAGGATCGCTTTGGACGCCTGCCCCAGCCAGCGCGCGCGCTAATGCACATCATGGAAATCAAGATCATGGCCCGCCAGCTCGGCCTCACAAGCGTTCAGTTGGAGCAGAGTCGCTTGCGCCTCGCCTTTCCGCCAGACAGGCCAGTCTCGCCAGCCGACATCGAGAAGATGGTGGAGCAATGTTCGGCCCAGCTAGACTTCGACTTGGGCGAGCAGTTCAAGATCGAGGTCCGGGTGCCGGGCCGCGACGAGATAGAGCGCTTGGAAAAGGCGCGCAATACCCTGGAGGAAATCCTCTGAACGCACTGCTTGCCATCGCGCTCGCACTCAGCGCACTGCCGGGGTGCGAATCGTTGAGCACCCGTGACCTCATCGCCCGCGTCGGAGACGCCGAGCTCACAGAGCGCGAGTTCGCCAGCCAACTCGCGCTCGGCCTCGATGCCGAGCTAGCCAAAGAGGAGCGGGCGCAACTAATCGAGGGCTGGGTGCGCCAAGAATTGCTCTATCAAGAAGCGCTCGCCCGTGGGCTCCACCATCAGGAGCGGCTCAAAACGCTCCTAGCGCAGATGCGGCGCGACCTGCTGGTGGCGGCCTTGCTCGACGCGGAGTTCCAAGACCAAGAGCTCGTCTTCAGCGAGGCCGCAATCCGCGGCTACTACGACGAGAATCAAGCTGATTTTCGCCGGCAGCATCCCGAGATTAGGGCGCGGCACATCCTCCTGACTAGCCAGCGCGAGGCCAGCGCCCGGCGTCAAACTCTGCTACAGCGCGGCGAGAGTTTTGCCGAGGTGGCTCGCAAGTACTCGCACGATGCCGCCACCCGCAACGAAGGAGGCGAGTTGGGCTATCTTTCCGAAGTAGAAAAGCCCATCTTGTGGGCCGCGTGCCAAGGCCTACCACTCAAGATCATTTCCGAGCCAGTGCCGACCGAGTACGGCTACCACCTCATTCAGGTCCTAGAGCACTGCGAGGCTGGCACGGTCCGCGACCTAACACAGGTGCGCTCCCAGATCGTCGAGGCGCTGGTCCGCAAGCATCACCAATCTCAGCTCGACCAACTCGTCGACAAACTCAAAAAATCCACAGACTGGGCTATCGCAGCCCCCACCAACCCCTGATTATGCTACTCCATTCGCCAAATCGCCTGTTGTTAGTGCTCTGTCTCGCGCTGTGTATCGCGCCGCGAGCAGGGGCCTCGCCCGAACTCATCGACCGCATCGTCGCCACCGTTGACAATCACACAATCCTTTGGTCCGAACTCAACTACCGACTGCGCTTTGAGGCCGAGCAGCGCGGGCTGTCAATCTTTGCCGAATCCGAGCAAATCACGGCGCTCCGCCGCGAGATCCTCGACGCCATGATCGACGAGCAAGTACTGGTTCTCAAGGCCCAACAGGACAGCATTCAGATCGACCCCTCAGAAGTCGAGGAAATGCTCGGCCAGCAGTTCCAGATGGCCAAGAGCAGCATGAGCGACGGAGAATTCGCGCAGATGCTAGAGCGCGTGGGCTTAAGCGAGCGCCAGCTCAAGGCCCGCTACCGCAAGGAAATTCGCCATCGCCTACTCTCGCGCCAGATGCGCACCTTTGTCTCGTACCGGGTACATGTCAGCCACCGCGACGTAGAAAAGTTCCTCATCGCCCACCAAGACACCTTGCCTGCCCAAATCTCACTCAGCCACATTCTGACCGAGGTCCTGCCCAGCGATGAAGTGCTAAAAGAAAAGCGAGCGCAGGTCGAAGAAATCCAAGCCCTGCTAGACGCTGGCGGCGATTTCTCTACCATAGCCCGCACCCACTCGGAAGATCCCGGTAGTGCTTCTCTTGGTGGCGACCTGGGCTGTTTCTCGCCGGGGACTTTGGTGCCCGAGTTTGAGGAAGTGGCCTTTGCCCTCAAACCAGGTCAGACTAGCGAGCCGGTCTTGAGTCCGTACGGCTACCACTTGATACAGGTGCGCGAAAAGCGCGAAGACTCCATCTGCGCCAGCCACATCCTCGTCTTGGCTCAAACCTCGGAAAACGACCAAGAGCGAGCGCGGGAAACGCTAGAAAATTTGCGCCACCGCGCCCAGAACGGCGAGGAGTTTTCCCAACTCGCCCGCCAGTATTCGGCCAATCCGCAGACGGCCATGCAGGGCGGTCTCTGGGGCACCTTCCCTAAAGACCAGATCCCCGAATTCCTCCAGCCTTACCTCCGCAACCTCAAGCTGGGCGACATCAGCGAACCCTTCTTTTTTGACGATGGCGGCCATATCATCAAAATTGACGATGACCAAGCCGTAATCGAGGGTCTGATCCGCGAAAGCCGCACCGCAAAAGCCGTGCGCCAATTAATCGACGAACACCGGCAGCAAATCCACGTCGAGGTTCGGCTCGACGAGGAAAACTTGCGCCGACCAGTACAGAATGCGACTGGATATCTTTCTGAAGAACACGGGGCTGATCAAGCAGCGCAGTGAAGCCAAGCGGGCCTGCGACGCCGGGCGAGTCCAGATCGGCGGCCAGCAGGCCAAAGCTTCACACACCGTGGTCGTGGGCGAGCAGATACACATTGCGACCCCCACTCGCCTGCTCGACATCAAGGTACTCGGCATCCCGGAGCGCCCACCCGCCCGTCGGGACCGCCGCCGCTTTTATCGGATTCTCCGCGAGGAATATCGCGACCCGTACGAAGACTTGAGCTTTTAGGATGTGAGCTGTGGGTAGCACCGCGCAATCGCCCTATCAAGGGCTAGCCCCCATTTACGACTATGTAATGGCCCACGTCGATTACGGCGAATGGGCCGCTTACATCCATGCGCTTTTCGCCCGCTTTGCTCCCGCCGTCACCCGCGTCGTGGACTTGGCCTGCGGCACCGGCAATGTGTCTTTTGCGCTCCACCACCTCGGCTATGAGGTAACGGGCGTAGACCGCTCCGAGGCCATGCTACAGGTCGCACGCGAGAAGGCCGCTGGCACCGGCGTCGAATTCGTCCAGCAAGACCTGCGCCAGCTAGCGGGCCTAGGGCCTTTTGACGCGGCCACTTGCCTGTACGACAGCATCAACTATCTGCTCTCACCAGCCGACATCGACGCGGCCCTGCGCGGCGCACAGGGCATTGTGCAGCCGGGTGGGCTTTTCGTCTTTGACATCTGCACCGAGCGCAATTCGCTGCGCTATTTCCGCAACATGCGCCACAGCGAGCGCGGGTCGGGTTTTTCCTACGAGCGGCACAGCACCTACGATACAGACCGGCGCCTACAGAGCAATCACTTCCGCATCCGCCGCGACGGAAGCGATGTCGCGTTGGAGGAAACCCATGTCCAGCGCATCTATCCGGTCGCCGCCATCGCCGCCCGCGTCGAGGCGAGTACCTGGGAGTTGCTCGCGCTCTTCGACGGTTTCACATTTGACGCGGAGACTGAGGAATCGGACCGCGTTCACTTCGTCCTCCGCGCACCGCCAGCGGAGAAATAACTTTGGACCTGCAGCTAACAGCAACGCGCACATTCATCGAGGCAGCAGACGACTTCCTGCTGACGACCCACGTCAATAGCGACGCCGACGGGTTAGGGGCCTGCATGGCTTGGGCCCACCTGCTGAGGGGCCTCGGCAAACGCGCTGACATCGGCCTGCCCGAGCCACCGGCCGGCCAATGCTCCTTTCTCGCCGGCTGGGACGACGTGCGCCACTTCGCCGACCTCGACTTGACCCGCTATCGCTGCGCCATTATCGCCGACTGTCCCGCTCTCGACCGCATCGGCCCGGTGCGGCCGTGTCTCAGCCCCGAAATCCCCCTCCTCAACATCGACCACCACCGAGGCAACGAGTGCTTCGGCGCAGTGAATATCGTGGAGGAGATCAGCTCTACCTGCGAACTCCTCTACCATCTCGCCATCGGCCTAGGCTATGAGGTCAATGCCGTCGCGGCCGCCCAGCTCTATGCGGGGATGCTCTTCGATACTGGCGGCTTTCGCTTCTCGCTGACGACGGCCACCACCTTTGAAGTGGCAGCCGATCTAGTGAGACGCGGTGCGCGTCTTGATGCCATCGCCGAGGGCGTTTTCGGCAACAAGAGCCTCGGCTCGGTCAAACAGCGCGGCCGAGCCATTGAGAGCTTGGTGTTGCGCCTCGGGGGCCGAGTGGCGGTGCTCCATCTCGACTGTGAGGCCATGAGCACGGGCGAGCCGGACGAAGCAGTCAACTACGGTATGATGATACGAGGCGTCGAAGTGGCCGTGCTGCTCAAGGAACGCGCTCCCGGATGCTACCGAGTCAGCCTGCGCTCCCGCGACAAGGTCGATGTCAGCCAAGTCGCTAGCTCTTTTGGCGGCGGCGGCCACGCCCGCGCCGCCGGACTGGAGCTAACGGGTGTGCCTGAAGATATTATTGAGAACGTATTGGTCGAAATTGGCCGCTATTTGAAATAATAATTATTCTTGATTATAAATTTTTATTTATTATATTGCTTTATTTCGCCAAAAAATGAAAAAGGAAGGCGTTCCATTGCATTTAATTACCTTAAAGGACTGGTCTCCAGCCGACGTGCAGCAAGCTGTCGATCTCGGCCTCGCCGTCAAGACCGCCCCGCAGCACTACGCCGACGCTCTTTCTGGGCGCACGGTGGTTCTGCTTTTCCAGAAGACTTCGACCCGAACCCGTTGCGCCGGTGAGATCGGCACCGCCCAGCTAGGCGGCCATGCCCTCTACTTGAACTGGCAGGACACTAACTTCGGCCTAGCCGACTTAGGCGACGAATTCCGAGTACTCTCCGGCTACTCCGACTTCATCGTCGCCCGCCTGCTCGAACACGCCGATGTGAACCGCGCTGCTGCCGCCTCGCAAGTGCCGCTGATAAACGGCTGCTGCAACCGCTACCATCCCTTACAGGCATTGACCGACTTGATGACCCTACAGGAGGCTTTTGGGCGGCTCAAAGGGGTGCGGCTGACATACGTCGGGGTGCTCAACAACGTCGCCAACTCGCTCATTGCCGCTGGCGTCAAAGTGGGCCTGCACATCACTTGCGTCTGTCCCGAAATCAACGCTGCCGCACGCGATGACGAACTCTACGCCAAAGCCAAGCGCTTGGGGCTCTACGAACATACGGAGGACCTGCATCCGGCGCTGGCAAAGTCTGACGCCGTGTACACCGACACTTGGATCGACATGGAGTTTTTCACTGATCCCAAGTTCGCCCGCGAAAAGGAACGTCGGGTCCAGACCTTTCAGCCCTATCAGCTCAACCGCGGATTGCTCGCCGATCTAGACCTGAAAATCCTGCACTGCCTTCCCGCCCATCACGGCTATGAGATCGAAGGGGCGCTCTTGCACGACGAGCGTTCGCTGATCTTCACCCAAGCCGAAAACCGCCTCCACAGCCAGAAGGCCGTGTTGCTCAAGTTGGCGAATGCCTTAGCCTGAGATATGCTAGCACTCATTCCCTCTGACATTGGCATTTGTACAACGGACGGTACGCACTAATTGCCAGAGTGCGTACCGTCCGTTTATAATTAGGACAAGCCTTTGTCTTGCATCGGGTTTTGTCATAGACGGTGCTTACTATCGCATTTTCCTAGCGGGCTTAGCTATGCTAGCACTCGGCGAGTGGCGTCCAAAGCTCGTCCTCTTCCTGCTGCTGCTTTTTCCCTTCCAAACCCCGGCTGAGATCAAGAGTTGGCGAGTGGGCGACCAAGACCATCCTTGGAACCTCGTCCCAGTCTCTGGCCGCCTGACTTGGGGACGCGGCTGGGCCGTCGAGATTCTGACCGATGACGACGGCGACGGACTCATCGACGAAGACCCCATAGAGGCATTCGACAGCGACTTGGACGGGCGCATCGACGAGGACGGGCCTGATCCACAGTTTGACTCAGACGGCGACGGGAAGCTCAATGAAGACGGGCTGATGACCGACGGGGACGACGATTACGACGGCCGCACCAACGAAGCCCCATACAATGGCACTGACGACGGCGATGGACTCATCGACGAGGACGGGCGGCGGCTCCGCGACACCGGCGGGGTCTCGACTTGGCTGCGACCTATCGAACTCAACGAGCGCCGCAACCTAGCCATCCTGCTCAACGAGCGCTACCTGCAAGGGGAATTCGGCGGCGTAGGGCCGGACGGCAAGTAGGTCAACCCCTTTTTGGAAATCCCCAGCGAATTTGGCCCACGTGTCGAGCGGGCCGATCCCATCTCGGGCGACTATTTCAAGTCCGGGGCGGGCGGCGGCGTCAACCGGATCTTCCGCGAGGGGGTCCTCTTCCCGGCCTTTGCCCGCTCTTCGACGGATCCTACGGGCTTTTTCCAGCGCGTCGATGCGGAAGCGCAGGATGCCACTGAGCTAGTCGCCAGTGGCACGGCGCACGTCTCGTTGCAAGCAGCCGGCCGCCGGTTGATAAACGACGTGCAGGTAGCCCGCGTTTTTACCCCTAACGGCGACGGGGCCAACGACTTGCTCGAGGGCCGTTTCGTGCTGTTGCGGATGTTGGCAGATCGGCGGCTGGACATCGCCTTCTACGATTTGGCGGGGGCGTTGCGCGGACGCACCGGAAGCAACTTAGGGCGGGCCGGTCAGTGGAATTTCGCTTGGGATGGCCGCGACGAGCACGGGCAATTGGTGCCGCCGGGCATCTACCTGTGCCGGATTAAGATCGCAGCGGACCGGGAACCGAAGAGACGCTCTTTCCAGTCCACGTGGCTTATTAAGTCGAGCAATGTCGCGGTGATTGCGCCCGTCTTATCCCTCTTCCCGCACCCACGTCCCACTCCGCCCTCCCTGCTTCTCCATTAGCCGCAACTCGGAAATCACCATCCCGCGATCGACGCTCTTGCACATGTCGTAGATCGTCAAAAGCGCCGTGCTCGCCGCCACTAAGGCCTCCATCTCCACACCCGTGCGGTCGTCAATTTTGGCCTCGGCCTCGGCTTCGACCCGATCTTCGCCGACGTGCAAATCTATGCTGACCGCCGTGAGGTTGAGCGGGTGGCACAAGGGGATTAACTCGCCCGTGCGCTTGGCGGCCATGATCCCGGCCAGCCGCGCCGCTTCCAAAACGTTGCCCTTGGCGACTTTATTCTCGGCGATTAGCTGCGCCGTCGCACGAGCCATGCGGATCTCGCCGCACACCCGCGCCAGCCGCGCCGTCGGCTCCTTGCCGCCTATATCGACCATCTTTAGGCAGCCCTGCTCGTCGAGGTGAGTCAGCTCGGCGGCCACTACATATTCTCGATAATTGCCGTGCCGAACTCCGAGCACTTGACCTCGGTCGGCTCGTCCATCAGCCGCGCAAAGTCGTAGGTGACGACCCGGCTCGCGATCGTCTGCTCCAGCCCCTTGACGATCAGGGCGGCGGCCTCGTTCCAGCCCAAGTGGCGGAGCATCATGTCGCCC
Source organism: Candidatus Latescibacterota bacterium (assembly GCA_965200315.1). Taxonomy (GTDB): domain Bacteria; phylum Latescibacterota; class UBA2968; order UBA8231; family UBA8231. The sequence continues at coordinate 3,128,423 of OZ241362.1, read as the reverse complement.
GACAGGATCACCGAACCAGGGTTGACCTTGTCTTGGCCGGCGTATTTGGGCGCGGTGCCGTGGGTGGCCTCAAAGATAGCGTGGCCCGTGGTGTAGTTGATGTTGCCGCCTGGCGCGATGCCGATGCCGCCGACGCAAGCGGCCAGTGCGTCGCTGATGTAATCGCCGTTGAGGTTCATCGTGGCGATGACCGAGTACTCGGCCGGGCGCGTGAGGATCTGCTGTAAAAAGGCATCGGCGATCGCGTCCTTGACGGTAATCTCGGTGCCGTCAACGACGATGCTAGTCCAAGGGCCGCCGTCGATTTCTTCGCCGCCATAAGCCTTTTGCGCCACCTCGTAGCCCCAGTCGCGGAAGGCCCCTTCGGTGAACTTCATGATGTTGCCTTTGTGGACCAAGGTCACGCTATCGCGGCCGTGGGCGGCTGCGTAGTCAATGGCGGCGCGAACCAGCCGCTCGGTGCCCTCTTGTGAGACCGGCTTGACTCCCAAGCCAGCGGTATCTGGAAAGCGAATTTTGCTGTAGCGGTCGGCAAAGTGCTCTGCGAGCAGGTCCTTAAAGCGCACGTTGTCGTCCGTGCCTTGCTCGAACTCGATCCCGGCGTAGATGTCCTCGGTGTTTTCGCGGAAGATGACCATATCCACCAGTTCGGGTTGCCGCACCGGCGAGGGCACACCGCTGAAGTAGCGCACGGGACGCAAACACACATAGAGGTCAAGGATCTGGCGCAAAGCCACGTTGAGGCTGCGGATTCCACCGCCAACGGGCGTCGTCAGCGGGCCTTTGATGCCTACCAGATAGGTACCGAAGGCCTCCACTGTGGGGTCGGGCAACCAGCTAGCGGTCTGCTCAAAGGACTTCTCTCCGGCCAAAACCTCCATCCAAGCGATCTTCCGCTGACCGCCATACGCCTTCTCGACGGCTGCGTCAAAGACGCGCACGGCTGCCGCCCAGATATCCGGTCCGGTGCCGTCGCCTTCGATGAAAGGAATGATGGGCTGGTCTGGAACGCTGAGCGCGCCATCCACTACGGTTATTTTTTCGCCGTTTGCGGGGGCCTTGGGCTGCCAATCGGCCATAGTGCAAAACTCCTCGTCTTTTGTTTTGTGGAATAATCGGCCCGGTTCGACTGCGGTGTTTGGGGCCTGTCTGTCGCAGCTTTTGAATCTAAGACTTTCGCTCGAGACGGCCAATGCAAGCCGCCAAGGCACTGCGCTCGACCTCAACTAGCTCGCAGGTGAATACGTTGGAGTATGCACTCAGCAGTTCGGCCTCGACCTCGCTCCGATCCAACGCACGCCCCAATAGCGCGGCCATCGTAGTTATCTCCTCGCTGCCCAAGCCGCAGGGCTTGATCGCCGCAAAGTAGCGCAAGTCGGTAGCCACATTCAGGGCCAGACCGTGCGTCGTGATCCAGTGTCGCACGTTGACGCCGATCGACGCCACCTTGGACGAGCCGACCCAAGCGCCGGTCAAACCGCACCGCGCCTCTCCTTCCAAGCCATAGGTAGCCAACGTGCGGATCAGCACGTCCTCCAAATCGCGCAAGTACTGGTGTACATCTCGACCGCGCTGACGCAGATCGACAATCGGATAGGCCACGATCTGGCCCGGCCCGTGAAATGTCACGCTGCCCCCGCGGTCAATCTCGACGACATCCAGACCTTGGGTCAGGAGATGCTCGGGCAGCGTCGCCCGTCCGCCGGTATAGGTTGGCGGGTGTTCGACCAACATCAACGTGTCTGGAATTTGCTCGGCGCGCCGCAATTGACGCAGCGACTCTTGCCAAGCCCAAGCCCGAGCAAAATCGATCCGCCCGACTCGGCAAACGTGCGTTTTATTCATCGTCTGTAATACCTAGACTGATCCCAACAATTAAAAAAGACCTTAGACTCGCAGGCACACCATATCGCCGCTGGTCCAGAGATACTTACCCGCAGCTATCGGCGGTGCTGAGCCTCAGCCCAGATGCCTATGAGGCCGCGTAAAACCACTTGCCCCAATCGCCTTTCACAATGTACCTTGTACCTTTTTCGCAAAGGAACCGCTCCTTGTACCCCATCGCGGAATGCCTAAAAAGACTCACCCCTCAAATGATTCTGAATCAAGACCGAGAAGCCATCACGCGCCTCGCCGAGCACTATCCAATCACGCGCCTACTCCTCTCTGACTCTAGCATTGACCCCACCCGCGAAGGCCGCGACATTGACTTGGCCGTAGCAGGCCTACCCCACAGGACTTTTTTCGGTTCTACGGCGAACTGATCTTCAGTGTCTCTAAGCCCGTTGACCTCATTGATCTTTCGCAAAACTCAAAGTTGACCCGCCAAATCCGCCAAGAAGGACTTCCGCTGTATGAGCTTAGAAAAAGCGTTGAAGCTGAATTTGAACAAATCGAACGAGTCTTGACGGATTGAGTAAAAATGTACAGGAGGTATTCGACATATTCAAAAGGGATATGGAGAAGCTGACCATGGGAAACGACGTCTATCCCGAGTTGACTGGTCTCAGCATCCGATTGCAGGAACTAGAGAGCCAAGGGTACAGCGTATTCCCCGAGTACCTCGACCGCGACACTACAGCCGCAGTGCGCACTCATATCGACCGCCTCGTCGGTCCCATTGTGTCCGGCGATCACAGTACTGCCATACACGACCTGCGGCATCCCATTCGAGGGGCGCTCATGCCCCGCTTAGTGAACAATCCGGCGACGCTCGAACTTGCTGCCACATTGATTGGGGCACGCGATCTTCGCATGCGCGAGCAAGTTTTCATCCGCAGCGATCCCTCGCCACCGCCATACCAAGCTCCGCAATGGCACATCGACGCGGCCTTTTGCCGCGCAGAGTTTGAAGCTAGGCCGCGACAGGTCTATTACCAGATGCTGCATTGCTGTAGTACAGTTTCCACCGGCGGAGCCGCGTTTATGATCGTGCCCGGCTCTCACAAGTTGTCTCTCGAAGCCAGCGATAAAGCAGAGCGAGCGGAAGGACGGGGGCCCATCCAGAATCACACCTCCTCAGTCCCCGACGCCAATGACGACGATGGCATTGAAATTTGCGCCAACGATGGAGACCTCATCGTCTTCAATCCCCTGTGTTACCACGCCAGTTCTCCCAACCGGACAGATCGGCCCCGCTACGTGTATTTCACCTCGTTCTATCACCCCTCAGCGGCCCGCCTAATAGACCTAGTGAGTCGAACCCAGTACCGCGACAACTTTCCCGCCTCATTGCGCCAAGGCTTGCCGCCCGAACTTCAGAGCTTGCTTGATTAGCATTCCAGAGTAGAACCCCGACAGTCGGCAACTTGTCCCTGCGCACATTCGGAATGCACAGCCCAGACAAAGGGTTATTCTTGCATAAAAACGACGAATTTTCTATATTTAACAGTTCAGCTTTGTTTTTTAGCACTCTCTTTTTATGAGTGCCAAGCTTTATAAAACGAACTTTTTCATCCACCCACCACCACTATCAAGGAGACATGTGTTATGGCTGCCAAACAGCTAGAATTTGATAGAGCGGCGCGCGATGCGCTGCAGCGAGGCGTCGATAAGTTGGCCGATGCCGTCAAGGTAACGCTGGGGCCAAAAGGCCGCAACGTAGTGTTAGACAAGAAGTTCGGGTCGCCGACCGTCACCAAAGACGGCGTCACCGTCGCCAAGGAAATCGAGCTCAAAGACGCCTATGAAAACATGGGCGCACAGATGGTCAAGGAAGTCGCTTCCAAAACCAGCGATGTCGCTGGCGACGGCACCACTACCGCCACAGTCTTTGCTCAGACCATCTTCCACGAGGGCCTCAAAAACGTAACCGCCGGTGCCAACCCCATGGACCTCAAGCGCGGCATCGACAAAGCCGTTGCAGTCGTTGTGGACGATATTCGCAAGTCCAGCAAGGAAGTCAAGTCGCGCGAGGAAATCGCCCAAGTCGGCACCATCTCAGCCAACAACGACTCGGCCATCGGCGAGCTAATCGCCGACGCGATGGAAAAGGTCGGTAAGGACGGCGTCATTACCGTCGAAGAAGCCAAGGGCACCGACACCAACTTGGATGTGGTCGAGGGCATGCAGTTCGACCGCGGCTACCTCTCGCCCTACTTCGTCACCGATCAGGAGTCAATGACCGCCGAACTCGAAGACAGCTACATCCTGATCCACGACAAAAAGGTCTCCTCCATGCGCGATCTGGTCCCGGTCCTCGAAAAGACCGCCCAACTCAGCAAACCCCTGCTGATTATCGCCGAGGATGTCGAAGGCGAAGCCCTAGCGACGCTGGTCGTCAACAAAATTCGCGGCACCATCCGGGTCGCCGCGGTCAAAGCCCCGGGCTTCGGCGACCGCCGTACGGCCATGCTCGAAGACATCGCCACCCTCACGGGCGGCCGGGTCATCTCTGAAGAAGCAGGGCTCAAGCTCGAAGGCGTCACCCTCGACGACTTGGGCCAAGCCAAGCGCGTCGTCCTCGACAAGGACAACACCACGATCGTCGAAGGCGCGGGTCAGGCTGCGGACATCCAAGGTCGCGTCGCCCAAATCCGCCGCCAGATCGAAGAAACGACTTCAGACTACGACCGCGAGAAGTTGCAGGAGCGGTTGGCCAAGCTCGCCGGCGGCGTCGCCGTGATCAATGTCGGCGCGCCGACCGAGACCGAAATGAAGGAAAAGAAGGCCCGCGTCGAAGACGCGCTGCACGCCACCCGCGCCGCCGTTGAAGAAGGCGTGGTCGCCGGTGGAGGCGTCGTCTTCCTCCGAGCTCAAGCGGCACTCGACCAGACCGAATCCGAAGGCGACGAGGCCGTGGGCGTCAACATCATTCGCCGCGCCCTCGAAGAGCCCCTGCGGATGATCTCCTCTAACGCGGGTACCGAAGGGGCCATTGTCGTCCGCAAGGTCGCCGATGAGAGTGGAGCCTTTGGCTTTAACGCCCGCACCGAGGAATACGAGGATCTGGTCGAAGCCGGTGTCGTGGACCCGGCCAAGGTCTCGCGCACCGCGCTCGAAAACGGTGCTAGCATCGCGTCGCTTCTGCTAACCACCGAAGCACTGATCGCCGAGCTGCCCGAAAAATCTGCTCCGGCCCCGGCCGGCCCTCCTGGCGGCGACATGTACGGCGGCGGAATGGGCATGTAACATCTCTCTGTCGCATCGCAAACAAAAAAGGCTCGCTGCTTCTTTGGCAGCGAGCCTTTTTTACATCCACAATCTGTAGCGCGAGGGGTCGCGGAACTGCCCATCTTCTTGGACGGCATAGTGCAACCCCGGCCTCCGAGATTCGCGTCCCCCATCCAACAGCGCAATAGACTGCCCCTTGAGCACGTAGTTCCCCACATTGACGAGCAGGCGCGCGTTGTATCCGTATTGGGTCAGCAGACCGTTGCCGTGGTCGAGAGTTACCACATAGCCGAGGTCCTCGTCGTAGCCCACTCGCAGCACCTGACCCTCAGCACTGGCCTGTACCAAGCTGCCCGCAGCCGCGGCAATAACAACCGCGGGATGCTCCTCGCTAAAGGGCCGGATCACAGACCCGCGCAATGGCCACAAGGTGGGGACGGTCTGCACGTGGCCCCAACGCAGCCGCTGCATGGAGGAGATATAAGGATCCTCCTCGCGGGGATACGCCGCCGCGTCTAGTGCCTCGGGTGTGCCCAAGACCGCGTGCAACTGATCATTGCCGCGCGTGAGCCGGACCAGCATTTCTTCGAGCCGATCTATCTGACCGACTTGCTCTTTGAGCAGGGCATTGTCCTGCTCGAGCTGTGCTATTTTCGCTACTAGCGCGTACTTGTCGAGATAGGAACTAAGTCCTAAGGGCGAGAGCACGAGTACAGCAACGCCGCACAACCCCAGCAACCACACGAGTACGCTGGAGGTCTTGAACTCAAAGGTCTTGCGACCCTTTTCTGGAACGATGATAAAGGTAATGTTGCTGCGCTTAAACATCTCGTACCGATCCATTTTCGCTTATAGGATGCACCAGCCCTTAATCCAATATATCTTATATCCGACGCTTGAGCCGTGCTTTTCTCCTTAAAAAACAACCTATCGCCCGTGCCGCCATTCCGCCTCTTGCCTTTAGCACTGTGCCTGCTGGTGCCATGTAGCAGTTCCATTCGCGCCGAGCGCCTAGTTATGACTGCGGCGGATATAGGGGAAAACTGGGTCTATCCCCCCGGCAGCCTACGCCTAGACGAAGCCGGCTCGTTGCGGCCGGTGCGGGTCGGCAAAGACATTGACCCGCTCTCTGAGGCTACGGTCCGCGGGGCCGGAGCGGCACAATCTACGGCTGCCCGCGCCTTTGACGGCGACCTCGCCACTAGCTGGAGTCCACCGCCGGGCACCTCCCCAGCGGACTGGTGGCTCGAGATTGACTTGGGACAGGTGTTCCCCGTCCAACAGATTCGCCTGCGCTTTGCCGACAGCGCACCCCCTTTGCCCTTTTTCAACCTCTTACTCTCCAAGGGCGAGCGCTTTATCAACAGCACCAACGTCGTGGTCGAAGGCACCCTACTCTACAGCCACAGTGAGCGCTTTGCCTTCAACGAGGAACGCGACGTGACGATTGACCTCGACGACGAGCTCGTCCAAGTTCTCCGCATCGAGGCCACCCGCGAAATGACTGGTGAGTCCGCGCTCGCCGAAATCCACATCATGGCATTTGGCGACAATATCGCCTTTGACCTGATTGCCAAAGGCGGCACCGTCGATGTCGAGGCTGCCGTCGTCGCCGTGGCCGGCGTTCCTTCGGTCATGTTCGATGGCGATCTCTCGACCATGTGGCGCGTCAACCCCCTCGCCAAAGGCTCCAGTGGCGACAGCGAGACCTTCGGCGATTACCGCATTGATCTAGGAGCTACCTACTGGATCGATTCGGTCTGGCTCTTGGGCGAGCCATTGGGTATTCCGCCGCGGGTGCGGCATTACTACGCCAACTTCCTCTCCTATAAGATACAGTACTCCGACGGCTCGCTGGCACCCGACGGCTCACTATCTTGGCAGGCGTTGGCCTCTATTCCCCTTGCCCCCCGCAATCTCTTCAATGTGCGCAATTTTCGCCACGATGTCCCCCTAATCGCCGTCCGCTACCTGCGTTTGATCTATCCCACTAGCCAAGGCGGCAACATCATCGGCGGCGGCCTGTCGGGCAGCGATCTCGCCAACACCGGTCGCTTGGACGGGCTGGGCCTAGTCAGCGAGTTCCAAGTGTACGGCGAGGGGTACCCGGCCCGCGTCATCCTGCGCTCGCCTGTTATCGACCTCGGCTCCAATTGGAACATAACGGCAATTGAGTGGGAAATTGACTCACCATTCGGAGCCTTATTCTCCTTGCGCAGCCGCACCGGCGACCACGTCGTCGAGGAGATGCGCTACTTCGACAAAAACGGCAAAGAGGTTACCAAAAGGCGCTACGAAAAGCTGATCGCCTCGTTTCGCGGCCCCATCGAAACCACGCTCCAACCCGGCGATGGCTGGAGCGTGTGGAGCGAGGAATACCTCCGCACGGGCACCCGTTTCCGCTCGCCTTCGCCCCGGCGCTACGTCCAACTCGAAGCCGAGCTGCGCACCGATGACCCGCAGGCCGGCATTGCCCTCGACGCGCTGAGCTTGATCTACTCCCGTCCTTTGGCTCGCACCGCGGTCGGTGAGGTTCACCCCGCACTCGTTGCGCCGGGCGAACAAACCGACTTCACGTACTTTCTCCGCCCAGAATTCGCCCGCGACAGCCAAGGCTTTGAAGCTATCGCCCTCGAAGCCTCGGTGCCCCTCGCGTTTCGCGCCCTGCAAATCGACGGCACGGCAATCAACGCCGAGGTGGAAACGACGGATGCGGGCCTCCGCTTGCACTTGCCCGAGCGCATCGCAGCCGCCGAGCGCGTCGAGCTGGATTTTGCCGCTACTGTATTCCAAAACAATACCCGCTTCCGCGCCTTTCTAGAGCGCGAAAGCGGGCTTGACACGCTGCGTCAGCAGGTCGATCCAGGCGATGCAATTCCCGATTTAGAGGGAGCGGGCGACGCGGTCTCGCTACCCGTGGACGGCAGCTTATTCACGCGCCTCGACATGGGCGCGGGGATTTTTACTCCCAACGGCGACGGCGTCAACGACGCGCTCGCCATCTCTTTCGACGTGCTCAAGGTCATCGAAGCCCGGCCCATCGAAGCCCGCGTCTATGACCTGCGCGGCAGGCTAGTCCGCACACTGCGCGACGCCGCTGGCGTGGCCGGCCACTACCAGCTAACTTGGGACGGCCGCGGCGACTCCGGCGCGATGGCCCGGCCCGGCCTCTACCTCTTTCGCCTGCAGATCGTGGGCGATTCCGCCACCCGCACCTTGGTCCGCAGCATCGGCCTGAGCTATTAAATCCCTAGCTCGCGCATCAGCGCCCCGTGCGAGCCACCGTGTAGTTCGGGCCGCATATAGACCTTGCGCACGTAGTCGAGCCCTCCGGACAAATGCTCGAATTGCTCCTCTAGGGCCCCGAAGAGCCGAGCTTGCGACACAAAGCCGAGCTGCGCTAGTTCGGCGGCCGCTCCATAAGCCCTTCTGCCCTGCTCTAAGTAGTAGCCGCCAAGCCCCTGCCGCTCGACCCACGTGCGAAAAAGCCCGCTGGTAAAAAGCGCGTAGTCGCCTACGTGCCGGCGGATATCCATCTCGCGGTCGAAGGACCAACGCCGCTCTGGCTGCCGCTGCCGCCCGAGTTCCACCAGCATCTCGGCGATGGTTTCGAGCGGCTGGCCGCGCAGATCGCGGATGCGGTAGAGCTGATCGGCGCGCGCAAAGCTCGTCAGCAGATCGACTACGTACTCGACCACTTCGCGGTCGGCAATGCCCAGTGAAGTGAACCCAGGAAATACCAAACGTTGGAAGAAGGACCGCAGTCCAGACGGGGAAATAGGCTTTGAGATGCGACGCGACATGTCGTATTAGGTAAAACAGTGGTCAGTGATCTGTGACCAGTGATCAGTTCCCCCTCTGCCCAGCGGCGTGGGGCTTTACCGCGCCTTTAGGCCAGACAGCAGGCGAGACCTAACCACCGGCCACTAACCACTAATTCATAAGGTAAGCAGAGGTCATATTCCCGTTCCACTCTTCAATCGAATTTTTGAAACTTATTAGGGGTGGTTGCTTAGCTCAGCAGTCGCTCGCTAAACAGCGTCCGTGCTAGAGTGCGCACGTCCCGCCCACCAGCCAAATGGGTCTGCCCTACCGACACCAACACCACCTCGACCTCCCCGAGCACCACCCGATAGACAATGCGGAACCAGCCGCCCGGCGGACGCAGGCAGCGGTAGCCCTTTAACTCGCCGACCAAGGGCCAGCCTTGGTCCTCTGGATCGATTGCTAGCCCTGTGATGTATTGGTCCACTTGTTCGGCGATCCTGCGGTTGAGCACGCCTTGCAGCGACTCTAAAGCGCACGGCGCTAAAACGACGCGGAAAGTCATTGCGCTTCCCAAACGGCGCGCTCGCCTGCCTCAATCTGGCGGATGCCTTCGCGCAGCGCGACGCACTGAGCTTCGTCGCCGAGCACCTCCAAGGTTTCGACAATGCCTTGGTAAAGCGACCACGGCATCAGCGCCAGCACCGGATGACCGCGGCGCGTTACGGCGAGGGCACTCGCCTCGGGTTCAGCGGCGAAGCGATCGGGCAATTGATTCAGGACTTTGCGGACTTCGGCGATGGGCATGGATTGAAGCATATTTCCTCATATTGTACTGTATATGGTACTAAATTAAGTACGTTTAGCGCGGTCTGGAAAATTCATAATTGTAGCATATTTTCGCGAATCCGCGGGAGTGTGGAATTTTCCGACAGATAACTTATTAATAATACGCTATTTTTGCGAAATCAAAAAAAGACACGTACTTGTATGTACATCTAAAGGTGCAAAAAGGAGTACTTTAATGCAACGCTAAATTTTCGCTCAGACGCGCCGAGATGCCGACGGCGATTTGCTGCGGTTCGGGCCGCTTTTTTGGCTGCAATAATAGCGCATTTGCTTCCCCGTTGGCATTCCCTTTTCCCGCGCTTATATTTCCGCGCATGTCCGACGGCGAATTCATCCGGCCCTTTCCCGCGCTCACCCCCGCCCAGCGCTATCACCTCGAAGTCTATGGCTATGTGGTGGTTGAAAACGCGATCGAGCAAGACCTGACAGACCGCCTGCTAGAAGCCATGCTCCGGCTCAAACGCGATCTCCTGTCTGCCACAGACCCGGCTAAGGCCCGCGTCCGCCACTGCCGCCTCTCCACCTATCGGCCTCACTATCTGCACTTTGCCCACATCCTTGAAGCCGATCCCGCGATCTTCAAATACCTAACTCATCCGCGCTTAGTCGGCATGGCCGAGGAGCTCGTTGGTGGCAGCGTGCGCCTCGAAGAATCCGAGGCCGTCGTCAACGAACGCGATCCAGATGTCTCACCTCACTACGGCTTCCACACCGGCACCACCCCTGACGTGGGCACGTACGTCGAAAACGGCCTCTACCACTGCACTTTTGTCAAGACCCTGACCAACCTCACGGAGCTAGGCCCAGACGACGGCGGCACCGTGGTCATCGCCGGTAGCCACAAGGTCAAATGCGATCGCGAGACCATCATCGCGGCGGCCTACGAGAACCCCACGCTGATCCACCAAGTGGTCGCGCCCGCCGGATCAACCCTGCTCTTTGGCGAGGCCCTGATCCACGCCACCGGCCAGATCCGCTCCGACCGCGAGCGCGTCATCGTCATCGGCGGCTATACTCCGCCGATGTTCCAAGCTTGGAACGGCCAAGAGCCGAGCGCTGCATTCATCGCCCAAACGCCCGAACCCCTCAAGCCGCTCATTGCCGGCAGCGACAAGTGGCACTGGCAGCAGCGCCGTCGCCGCCTCGACATGCCTCTTTGCTGGCCGTGATCCAGCTCGCGCACCCATACCTATTGTTCCTCGGCGACGCCGCCGACCAGCTAGCTGCCAAAACGGCTGTTGGCGTCGCCCACTGGCGGCCCGAACGCTGCATTGGTCAGCTCCGTCTTCCCGACTGCCACGCCGACCTCGGACTGCCCGACCAAACCCTCGCCGAAGCGCGTACCGCCGGGGCCCGCACCCTCATCATCGGCGTCGCCAATCGCGGCGGCACCATCTCCGACCTCTGGCGCGAGACCTTCTTGCAGGCCATCGACCTCGGCTGCGATCTCGCCAGTGGCCTGCACACGCGCCTTGGCACCATCCCCGGCTTGGCCGACCGCGCCCGCACAAAGGGCACTCGCCTCGTAGATGCGCGCTTTTCCGACCGCGCTTTTCCCATTGCAACCGGCGTCAAACGCCCGGGTAAACGCCTACTCACCGTCGGCACCGACTGTTCGGTCGGCAAGATGTTTACCGCGCTGGCCATTGAGCGCGAGATGCAGGCGCGAGGCATGGCCTGCACCTTCCGCGCCACCGGCCAAACCGGCATCTTCATCGCTGGGACGGGCGTTGCCGTTGACGCCGTGGTTTCCGATTTCCTCGCTGGCTCCGTCGAGGTTCTGACCCCAGCCAACCACCCCGAGCACTGGGACCTAGTCGAGGGTCAAGGTTCGCTATTCCACGCCTCCTATGCCGGCGTGTCGCTGGGCCTCATGCACGGTGCCCAGCCCGACGCGCTCGTCCTCTGCCACGATCCCAACCGCCCCCATATGCGCGGCCTGCCCGAATACCAACTGCCCGATCTGCTCGACTGCATTCGCCTCAACGAGCAGTGCGGCCGGCTCACCAACCCAGCCTGCCGCACCGTTGGCATTGCAGTCAATACCTCGCACTTGCCGCAAGACTGCGCCTCCGAACTCCTCAAAACCATAGAAAGCCAAGCTGGCCTGCCCGCAGTCGATCCGCTGCGCCAAGGAGCCGCGCGCTTGGTCGATGCCCTGTGACTCGCTTCTCCATTCGCAGTGAGAGCTTCCCTCTCGCCCAGACCTTCACCATCTCGCGCGGCGGCAAAACCACCGCCGATGTCGTCGTCGTCGAGCTGAGCCGCGACGGCCGCGTTGGACGAGGCGAGTGCGTCCCTTACCCCCGCTACAACGAAAGCGTGGCCGGAACCATAGACGCGCTAGAATCGCTGCGCCCACAAGTAGAAGCCGGCCTCGACCGAGCGGCATTGCAACGCGCCCTGCCCCCCAGCGCTGCCCGCAACGCCTTAGACTGCGCCCTGTGGGATTTAGAAGCCAAACTCAGCGGCCGTCCGGTTTACGAGCTAGCCGGATTAACGGCACCACGTCCAATATCGACGGCCTACACCCTCTCGCTCAACGACCCAGAGGCCATGGGCCGGGCCGCCGCCCAGAACGCCGGTCGCCCCCTGCTCAAGGTCAAACTCGCCGGTCGCGACGATCTCGATCGCGTCGCCGCAATCCGTGCCAATGCCCCAGCTTCGACCCTGATCGTCGATGCCAACGAAGGCTGGTCCGTCGCTCAAGTTGAGCCGCTCTCGGCTGCACTAGCTCGCTTGGGAGTCGCGCTCATCGAACAGCCTTTACCCGCCACCCAAGACGCCCTGCTCGCCGAGTTTGAACACCCAGTCCCCTTTTGCGCCGACGAATCCTGCCACACCGCCGCCGATCTCGCGGAACTGGCCTCCCGCTACGAATGCGTCAATCTCAAGCTCGACAAGACCGGTGGCTTCAGCGAGGGCCTGCGCTTGGCAGCCGCGGCGCACTCGTACGGATTGGACTTGATGGTCGGCTGCATGATCGCCTCCTCGCTGGCTATGGCACCGGCGGTTCTGCTGGCGCAACAAGCCCGTTTCGTCGATCTCGACGGCCCTTTGCTTCTAAAAAAAGATCGGGAGCACGGGCTGCGTTACGAAGACAGCCTCCTCCATCCGCCCCATCCCCAACTCTGGGGATAGGCGACTCGCACGTTGGCAAACCTTGCTGGACGCAGTAGCGATTGAGTGTATTCTTTCCCTAACTACACCGCACCAGCCTCCAAGAATCGAGGGCATCTTGCCCGCGTCAAAGGCGGAACGCCCGCGACCCCGGACTCAGCGCCCATTGACGACAAGTTATTGGTCTGGTGTAGGTAGATTCTTCCCAACGAACCTATGAGCAACGCACTTCTATTGTTTGCCCAAGGGCTGGACGAGGCCGCGCTGCAACGCGCCGTTCCGCTGTCCATCTGGCCAAAGCAGATCGGGCCGTTGGCATGGACTTCGGCGAGCTCAGTCGAGTCGCATGGCGGCGAGTTCTCGTTTGACTTACCACCCGCAGCACTAGAAGGCGCATTAGAAATCCTGCCGTGCCTCTCGGTCGTCCACCGCGGGGCGTGGGGCTATCAGTTCGCGCTAGAATGCACAACCAAAGCGGGCCATAGCAGCCGAGCCGTCCTCGACCCGATCGGCTCGTTTGTCGGTGCCGAAGTGAGTGCGACAAACGAAGCGGTCTCAGCAGAAATCGACCTCCTGCACATCCGCAGCCCCTTGCAAGCGGCCACCCTACACCTGCGCGTCCAAGGCGTCTCTCCCACGGCCCCGGCCTTGCTATCGGTTTCGGTGCGCCGCAAGGGCGCAGTGCCCGCTCCGACGTTCACTAGCCGAGATACGGCCCTCGCTGTGCCGCCGCAAAGCCAGATGGTTCTGCGGCCCGAGCTAGCTTCCCATGTCTGCTCGCCGACCAGCGTCGCCATGCTCCTCGCCTATTACGGTCGTAGCGCGGACATCTACGACGTGATTGCGGAGGCGCGCCACCAGCCCAGTGGGCTATACGGCGTGTGGCCGGCCAATATCCACGCGGCCGCCCGCCGGGGCCTCTTGGGCTATCTATTGCACTTTCCTTCTTGGGAGGCAGCGCGTGCGCTGCTCAACTCGGGCTTTCCCATTGTTGCCTCCGTGCGCTACGAGGTGGGCGAGTTGAGTCGGGCGGCCATTGCGCGGACGTCTGGGCACTTGCTCGTCGTGCGAGGCTGCGCGGAGGATACTGTGCTGGTCAACGATCCAGCCGCGAACGACGAGGTCGCACGGGCGTACGACCTAGCGGAATTCTGCAAAGTCTGGTTGGAGCGCAGCGCCGTCGGCTATGTGCTCTTTCCGCCGTTGTAACTACACTATGGATAAAACGAACTTCACTTCCATCGTCTTCGGCGAGATCCTCTACGACTGCTTCCCCGACCGCACCTGCTTGGGGGGGGCTTCCCTGAATTTCGCTTGGAATCTGCGCCAGCTCGGCTTTCCCGTGGCCATGGTCAGCGCGGTGGGGCGGGACGAACTGGGGCAGCAGGCGCGAGGCTTTCTCCGGCGCGCCGACATCGATCAGCAATGGGTCGCCGATCGGCCCGAGCCTACGGGCACGGTCGATGTATTGCTCGACGATGGTCAGCCCTCCTACACCATCCGCGCCGGCGTGGCTTGGGACTACATCGAAACTAAGCCGGCGTTAGACCAGTCCCCCGACCTGATCTACTATGGCACGGCCGCGCAGCGCAGCCTAGCCAATCGTCCGGGGCTAGAGCATTTGCTGGCAGCTAAACCCCGGCATCGGCTTTTCGACGTCAACCTACGCAAGGACTGCTATACGCCGCAGACCGTGCTCTTTGGCCTCGAAGCGGCGACCATGGTCAAGCTCAATGACGAGGAATGGGAGGCCGTGCGCCACATCGCCGCAGTCACTGCACCCGACGACTTAATCGCCCGCTACGCGCTGGATTGCTTGGCGATTACTTTTGGCGGCGACGGTGCTCAGCTCCACATTCCGGGGGCTTCGTGCGCCGCACGGCCCGCGCCCGTGTCCGTCGTCGATGCGGTCGGCGCTGGCGACGCCTTTAGCGGGGTTCTGGCCGCCAGCTCCCTGCTCGGCATGGCCCCGCAACAGGCTCTAGACTTAGCGTGCGCCGCCGGTGCCAGCGCGGTGCAGCACCCGGGTGCCCATTGTCCACTGCCCAAATCCGTGAAGGCGGAGTTTGCTTAACCACTGATGTTACACACCGGCTTTGAAGAGGTCAGAACATGCAGTGCCAGCCCTACCCCTTCGATTCCCGCTTGCGCGGGAATGACATCCGGCCTCTGTAACGACCTCATTGCGTGGAAATGACAGGGCTGGCCTGACTACAGATTAGCACGGCCCTATATGGATTGGCAGAAGGAACGTCAACTAACCACTTATCACCGAAAGGCTTTTCCCATGCAGACTCCCATTCCCCTGTGCGACCCTCACTTTCACCTCTGGGACCTAGCCGAGCGGCCCAATCCCAACCTCGGTGACGTCATGCCAGCGTACCGAGCCGACGACTACGCCCAAGACATGAGCGAACTACCCCCTGAGTTACGGCGGGTCAGCGGCGTCCACGTCGAAACCGTCGTCGGCCAAGTGCCTAACGGCATCCCCGTCGATACCTTAGAAGAAACCCGCTGGGTGCGCGGCCAACTCGAACCGAGCGCGGCAGAACAGCCCTTTGGCATTGTCGCGTACGTGCATCTGGGACGCGACAATGCCGCGGCCGAGCGCACCATTGAACAACATCTAGCGGCCGCTAAGGGCCGTCTGTGCGGCGTGCGCATGATCCTCAACCACCATCCCGACAATCCCGACTTGACTTGGCCGCAAGTAGAAGACGGCGTGTTGCAGAGTAGTAGCTTTCGCGAGGGCTTAGCGCTCTTAGAACGCCACAACCTCGCCTTCGACCTTTCCTGTAATCCCCACCAAGTGGCCGCCGCGGTCGCGGTTTTCCGCGACTTCCCCAACCTCTGCGTCGTCACCAACCACCTCGGCTTCCTCCACGACGGCGAGGATCAGGCGCACGAAGAGCTGTGGCGCGAAGGCATGGCCGCGTTAGCCGCATTGCCCAACGTCTATATGAAGCTATCGATGGCGTGGTTTGCACGGGACGCCTTCCACGAGGACGCGGCCAAAGAGGCCAAAATCGCCGCAGTTGTCCAAGAGCTGATCGAACGCTTTGGCTGTAACCGCTGCATGTTTGCCAGCAACTATCCAGTCGATAAGCTGCGGGGCATTAGCATCGGCTACCTCTACGCCAAGTTCCTCGAGTGGAGCACCGGCTTTTCAAACGACGAGCGCCGGGCGCTCTTCCACGACTCGGCTATCAGCGCCTATGGGCCGCTTTCGCAATAGCCATGAATGCAGAGAAGTTCGACTATACCCAATGGTGCGACAGCACGGGCGCGCCGCTCGCGAAAATGCCAGACCGGCTCGGCGTGGCCGCCAATGGCTTTATCCGCGACAAGACCGGCAAAATCCTGCTGCAACAGCGCGCGGACAACGGCTTTTGGGGCCTGCCCGGCGGCAATGTCGAACTCGGCGAATCCGTCGAGCAGACCGTGGTGCGCGAAGTCTATGAGGAAACGGGCTTGGAGGTACACGTCGAGCGGCTGATTGGGATTTACTCCGAGCCGGAGAGCTACCCGTTTATGCGCTATCCCGACGGCACCATCGTCCACTACGTCACCCACGTCTTTATCTGCGAACCCATTGCCGGCGCATTGCAGCTTTCCTCGGAGAGCACAAACATCGGCTATGTTGCTCCCGATGCCCTGCCCGCCCAGACCTTGCTCTCGCACCGTATCCGCATCGCGGACGCCCTGACCGGCCTAGTGTACCCGTTTATTCGCTGAGCTATGTTGACCCCACTTCGCCTAACAGTGACGTGAGTTCGGGATAAGGTGAGGGACTCCTTTTTGGCTAAACTTAGGTACGCCATCCCTACCGTTCAGTCATCAAGAAGCCCCCGCGATGAATTTAGTCGTGCTGTCCGGCCCCACCAGCATTGGGGCCGCATTGTTTTGCCACGTCGATGACTTTTGCCAAGCCTTTGAAGGCCCCTAGATACTCCATCAAATAACGACCGGGGTCGGCATCGTCGTCGTGGTCAACTGTGTTTGAGTGAGATCATGACGCTGTTGATTTGGTTGGGGAGCACCAGTCCCAGTATCGCACGTTCAAAGCCTTCTACTAGCATCATGTCTGTAGGCACCTTAGCGGGGCTTTTCCTCGGTTCGTTCGCTATGGATGTTTTGTCGAGTTAATCCCCTCGACGCTTATTCCGTTATGTGCCTATCTACGTCAATGCCAAGGGAACCATACGAAAAATTAACGGGGGCTTTCAACAGAGCAAAAACGCTTCTGAGAGTTCGTTGACGCTGTTTTAGCTTTAGGATATCTTGCCTGAAAGAATCAAGATAGTCTGAAAAGCAGGCGGAGCCCCGTCCGCAAACACGGGACAAAGTTACGTTGGAGTCTAAGTGATATGGACAATGGAAATTATCGAAGCAGGATTGCTGTTGATCCGCAAATTCACTTTGGCAAGCCCTGTGTTGCAGGAACTCGGATTCCCGTAGTTGACGTTCTCGAATTAGTGCGTGAGGAGCTCTCGTTTAAGACCATTCTCTCTGATTATTTCCCCGACCTGCAAGAAGACGACATACGTGCCTGTATCCATTATGCGATTGACGTGGTGCAGGTCGAAGATATTCATATTGCATAGGTACGATGAGGTTATTTCTCGATCACGACGTCTATGCGATTACAGCTCGATTCCTCGAAGACCTTGGGCATGATGTCGTCACCGCTGGTACATCGGGACATGGACAAACCGACGATAGTAAGTTGTTGCGCGTTGCGCGTGACGATGGCAGGCTTCTTGTAACCCGAGATAGAGATTTTGGTCGTCTTGTGTTTGTTTACCATGCAGGCTCAGGGGTCATCTATCTGCGGCTTAATACCACAAATCTATCTGCGGTTCACAAGGAGCTGAAACGTGTTTTAGAAACGTACTCCCAATCAGAACTGAAAGAAGCATTTGTCGTTGTCGAAACGGGACGACACCGTTTTCGCAATATTGCCGGACTTGAGTACTGACTGAAACTGCCTCGTTACGAAGAATCGCTGAAATGACTCACTACCGAGAGGGGAGCTCCACTGCCCCAGCGACTGGTTTCCATTTGAAGTGAGAGCATCATCTCATGTGCTATATTACTACGACTCTACAGAAGAAAGTAAGGTAGTGTATCAGTTTGAATTTTCTTGGATGTTTTTTCTTTTAATCAAAGGGCTGAAATTTTCAAACTGATACACTACCCCTTTATGGCCTTCAATCAGGAATCTTTCGCGCCCATCACTCAGACCGCTCCCTTTTCCTCTACCGCCTCGCTTCCCGTCGCCCGCATGGGCGACGCAAGACGGCGTATCCAAAGGAGATTTTCCATGATCAAAATTGCCGAAGTCCTGCCCGATCATCCCACGCCGCTGTGGCGTATGGTCAAGCAATGCGGCGTTGACCACGTAGTCGGCGGCTTCTCCACACCCGGCGATCCCGCCGACATCCACCCCGAGCAACGGCCCTGGAGCTTCACCAACCTCGTGCGGATGAAGACCGCGTTTAACGACGGCGGCTTCTCCCTCGACGTAATCGAGGCCCGCCCGCCGCTCAACAAGGCCAAGCTCGGCCTCTCCGACCGCGACGAAGAGATCGAATACGCCTGCGAGCTGATTCGCAACATGGGCAAGGTCGGCATTCCGGTCTGGTGCCCCGAGTGGATGCCCGTGCTCAACTGGACCCGCACCTCAATGGCGGCACCCGGACGCGGCGGCGCCATGGTCACCGGCTTTGACAACGAGCTGATGGAAAACGCGCCTCTGACCGACGCCGGCGTCGTCGCCGAAGAGCAGCTTTGGGACAACCTGAAGTACTTCCTTGAAAAGGTCGTGCCGGTCGCCGAGGAAGCCGGCGTCAAACTCGCCATGCACCCCGACGACCCGCCGCTGTCGCCCCTCCGAGGCATGGGGCGGATCATGCGCAGCGTTGAAAACTACCAGAAGCTCATCGACCTAGTGCCCAGCCCGGCCAACGGCATCTGCCTATGCCAAGGCAACTTTACCCTGATGACCGACGACTTGCCCGGCGTCATCCGCCACTTTGGCGACCGCATCTACTTCGTCCACTTCCGCGACGTGCGCGGCACACCCGAAAAATTCGTCGAGACCTTCCACGACGAGGGCAAGACCGACATGCGCGCCTGCATGGAAGCCTACCGCGACATTGGCTTTGAAGGCGTCCTGCGCCCCGACCACGTGCCAACGATGGAGGGCGACCGAAACGACCAGCCGGGCTATTCGTCAATCGGGCGCTTGTTCGCCATCGGCTATATCAAGGGGTTGCGCGAGGCCGTGTACGCGAATTAGCCTGCCGCTATAGCCGTTAAAAATAAATAAACGGTGAAGCTATGCTCTGTGATATTGCTCTGTCATTCTGAGCGTAGCGCAGCGGAGTCGAAGAATCTCCTGAGATGTGCGATCGTTTAGCGACAAAAATCCGCACGTACCTATCACTGGGCACGCTCCTGCTCGCTGTCCAAGCCCCCAGAGCCGAGGAACTGCGCCTCGGCGGCCCGGGCGGCTGGAGCGAGTGGACGCTGCCCGGCGACGCGGTCGATGTCGCCGATGGTGCGCTCAAACCCGCGTTCGTGCGCCAGAATATCGACGCGGTGCAAAACGCCGCGACTTTTGGCGGCGGCATCCGCGCCGCGGGCACCGCTTTGAATCGCGCTGCCCTGCTGATAGACGGAGACATAGAGACAGCTTGGACGCCTGCCGCAGAAGCTCCGCTGGAAGACTGGTGGATAGAGGTCGATCTAGGCCGGGTGGTCTCGGCGCGCACCACCCGCCGCTGATGCAACAGACGCAGGCGGAAATCTACCCGGCCGAGGTCGAGCCGGGCGCACCGCAAAATTTCACCTATTTCCTCCGCGCAACCGCAACTTCGGCCAACCGGGGATTCGACCAAATCCTGCTGAGTTCGTCAGCGGCAGTGCGCTTTAGTACCTTGCGCATCAACGGGGAAGAAACCGCTGTCCAAGTCGAGGAGCGGGACGACGGGACCTTGCTCGTCCTCGACCACGCCGTGCGGCACTCGGGGCTTTTGGAGATTGGCTTCGAGAGTACGCTCTACCTCAACCAGACTCGTTTTGACGCTTTGCTCTTCAACAGCAGTCTGGAGGGTCAGGTGCAGCAGGTTGACGCGGGGGATGCCAGCGAGGCCGTAGCGAGCGAGACGGTGTCCGTAGCTCTGCCCGCGGACCCCGGTCTGCTCGATAACCTGATCATCTCAACCCAGTTGCTAACTCCCAACGGCGACGGCGTTGGCGACCGACTCGCACTCGAATTCAATCTGCTCAAAGTGCTAGACCCGCGCACCGTGCGAGTGGCCATTTTCGACCTGACCGGGCGGCGGGTGCATCCTTTGAGCGAAGAGGAGCAAGTGGCCGGACGAGTGGCCTTGGAATGGGACGGACGTGACCACACTGGCGGTCTAGTAGCCCCGGGAAACTACGTCCTGCGCGTCGAGGTCAGCGGCGACGCGCGCACCGACCAAGTCAGCCGAATCGTTTCCGTGGCCTACTGAAAGCTAGTCCTACGCCCGCCACGACCAATCTGGTCATGTGGAGCGGAGCATTCCTTCGGCTTCGCTCAAAGCTTGCCTTGAGCGCAACCGCAAGGACAAGCTCATATAGCCATCCTACATGACTTGCACGATTTGAGATGCGGAATCGGTATCTCAGGCGCTTATCTCCATCACCCCCAACCCTTCCTCCAATTCCTCGACGCTGGCAAAGGCCACTAAGGTGCAATGCACCCCCTCGGTCGCCAGCACCCACTGTATCGCCCGTTCGGTGCGCGGCACCAACTCGCCCGGCTCGGCCAACTCGTGCCAAGGGCCTGAAACAATCGGATAGACCAGCGGCAGCTCTCTGCGAATGCCTTCGCCCCTCGGCGACAGCTCCTCGACCTTTGACTCGTCCACGGCCGACCAGTCGGTCTGCGTTTTGTCGGCCCAGCTAAGCCACTGGCCGCCCAAGGCCTTCATAATCAGTACGCCCTTCCCGGCCTGCGCCGACGCCGCAATGCCCGGGGCCTGCCAGCGGCAGACGTAGTTGTAGATGACCAAATCGGCGTCCGCCTCGGGTTCGGGGCCGCGCGCGGCATAGGCTTGTTGATCGGCCAGCATGTGCCGAATCAAGCACAAGGCGCGCACTTTGCCTTTGGCTTTGCACTCGGCGATGCGCTCGGCCAAACCCTCGTTTTGCAAATAGGCATAGTGGTGTACCCGCAAAATATCGATGGCTTCGCGGCGCACATTGGCGAGGTGCTTGTCGATAGTTTCCTCCACCTCAGCGGCTGCGGGTGCCCCGACCTTGAGCGAGAAGAAGCGGTCGTCCCGAGGGCCTTTCAGCTCGGCGGGGATGTGGACCTCGTCGCCGTAACCCATGTCGAAGAGATTGACGCCCAGCTCGGCGGCCCGCAGGTAAATCCGGCGTTTCTCCTCGGGCGGCGGATGGCCGTTGACGCCCTCGTAGCGGGCCAACAGCCCGCCCAAGCCCACGGTGCTCAGCTCCATGTCCGTCTGTCCAAAGCGGCGATATTCCACGATAACCTCCTTGCGTCGTTGCGATGTGCTTACAGCTTGACGAACCCAATATGGCGCGTTAATCTCTCCGGCGCGAAAAATGTATCCCTTTATATCACTCCAAAGATAAGGAGGACCAACTCGTGGATTATCGATCCTATTCGGAAGCAGGCTTTTGGGACAAGCTCGCCAAGTATGCAAAAGCCGCCGGGCGCGAGGTCGTCGAGAAAGCTCTTCAGCTATTCTACGCGGCGCAAGCCCCTGAGACGCCCTCACAGGCGAAACTTCATATCTATGGGGCATTGGCCTATTTCATCCTCCCCCTGGATGCCATACCCGATTATATACCAGTTGCCGGCTATACCGACGATATCGGAGCATTGTACGCGGCATTCGCAACGGTCGCCGCGCATATCACCCCGGAAATCGTCGAGCA
Source organism: Candidatus Latescibacterota bacterium (assembly GCA_965200315.1). Lineage (GTDB taxonomy): Bacteria > Latescibacterota > UBA2968 > UBA8231 > UBA8231. Next base: position 3,106,619 of record OZ241362.1, on the reverse strand, counting down.
AGCCAAACAGAAGGCCGACGAATGGTTCGGCGCAGCATGAACGCTCATTTGCCGCCCGCCAAAGTCCTCATCATCGTCGGCACTTGGCACGACCACGGGCCCTACATAAAACACTGGCTCAACTTGTTCATCGCCGAGCGCGAGCGCATGGGCGTACAACAGGAGGCCGTCCCCGCATGAAACTCTACTACAGCACCTATGGCATGAAGCAACTCGACGTCTTTGAAGCCCTGCCGCGCCTCGCCGACATGGGCTACGAGGGCATGGAAATCGCCGTTACCCCCGGCTGGCCGACCGAGCCGGCCAACATGGACGCGGCCGCACGCAAAAGGCTCGCCGACCTCTTCCGCCAGCTCGGCTTCCCCACGCCGGCGCTAATGGCCCTGCTTTCGCCCTGCGTCGAAGGCGAGGGACGCGCCGCCGCACTGGCTCAGTTCAGGGCGACCTTTGAACTGAGCCGCACGCTCCGGCTCGACGACCGCCCAATGATCGTCAGCACCACCCTCGGCCATCCCAAACCCGCCTGGGAGACCGGCAAAGAGCGCATCGTCGAGCTAGTACTCGAAGTGGCCGATATGGCCGCCGAATACGACGTCATCGTCGCCATAGAGCCACATGCGGGCGACGACTTTGAAACACCGGAAAAGGCCGCTTGGCTCATGCAGCAAACCAATCATCCGCATCTCGGCCTCAATTTCGACTACAGCCACTTCTGGGTCGAGGGCATCGACTTGCAGCACTCAATTGACCTGAATCTCCAGTATTCAGTCCACAACCACATCAAGGACGGCTATCTCGACGAAGAGAGGCGGGTCCGCTATCTCCTGCCTGGCAGCGGCAAGCTGGACATGCAGGCCTACTGCAAGGCCCTGCAAGACGCCGGCTGGGACACCTACCTCTGCCCAGAGGTCACCGGCCAGATATGGAACGCAGGTGGGTACGACGCCTGGAGCACGGCGCAATTTTGCTACGACGCGCTCGACGCGGCGCGGCGGGCATCGAGCTGAGGGCCGCTCCTAAGACGCCCCAAGCGCACAAATACAGAAGCGCCCGATGTCTCGTCGGCATCGGGCGCTTCTAATTTCTCTGCTTAGCGGACTTATTGCTCATCGCGGAGCTCTACCTCGCTCCCTTTCTCGAACGCTTGGACCTTAAACTCCGCCAACGCCTTGTCGAGCAGAGCCTGCGCCTCCTCGGCCTTTTTGCCCCAAGCGACGATATCCACCGGCAGCCGCTGACCATCGGCCGTGCGCTCGCTCAACGCGACGAAGGCTTTGAGGTAGGTATTGGGGCATTGGCTCATCACACTGTGCAGGATCGGACCGCACTGCGATTCGGGTAGGTTGACGGCAACCCGCAACGAGAGGCGCACATCGTCATATATCCCGGCTAGGGCATCCTCTACCGACTGGCGGAACAGCGCCTCGACCTCACGCGGCGGACCGGGCAAGCTGTAAATGGTGGTCTCGCCGACCTGCGACTCCACGCAGGGAGCCACACCCGCTGGGTTGGGATGGACCCAAGCGCCTTCCGGTTTGGTCGCCATCTTGACCAGTCCCTCGCTGACGTCGGCACGCTTTTCGATACCGCGGCTTTCCATATAGTGTTTGACCAAGGTTTCATCGACTTCTGTACCTACCCCCATGATCTGGGCGATGGCCGCGACCGTCATGTCGTCGGGCGTCGGCCCAAGCCCTCCGGTCGTGATCACCACCCGGGTTCCGCGCTGGCAGGCATCTTTGAGTACGCCGGTCAACTCGTCCATATCGTCGTCGAGGATCGCGATCCGACGCACATAGCCGCCGAGCGCTGCGATCTGTTGCGCCATCCAGAAAGAGTTGGTGTCTTGGATCTGTCCGTTTAGAAGCTCGGTGCCGATTGAGTAAATCTCGATAGCCGGTCGGTCGGTCATAGTCTCTTTCTCTGCTGTTGTGTTAGAGGGGCGTAAAAAGATAGGCAAGAGAAGCCTGATATGCAGCAGGCATTGAACGAAGCTATATAAGTGGCAATATTAGAGTCTAACCCAACTTCAACCGAACCATTGAATTACAGGGAGAAAAACATGAGCAGCGTCCACGACTTCACAGCCCAAACCATCCACGGCCAAGACGCCGACCTCGCCGACTACGCCGGGAAGGCGCTTCTCGTCGTCAACGTGGCCAGCGAGTGCGGCCTGACCCCGCAATACGCCGACCTAGAGGCACTGCATCGCCAATACGCCGCCCAAGGCCTGGTGGTCCTCGGCTTTCCCTGCAACCAATTCGGGGGGCAAGAGCCGGGCAGCGAAGAGCAGATCCTCGACTTCTGTCAGACCCGCTACGACGTGAGTTTCCCGCTCTTTAGCAAGATCGCGGTCAACGGCCCCAACCGTCACCCGCTCTACGCCTATCTCGCGGGCGAGCGTGCGGCCTTTCCCGGCGACATCTCTTGGAACTTTGAGAAATTCCTCATCGACAAGGACGGCCAACCGCTGGCCCGTTTCGCGCCCCGGACTACCCCTAACGATCCGGCAGTGGTCGCCGCCATCGAAGAGGCCCTCGCGTGACGCGACCCAACATCGTCTTCATCCTCATCGACGATATGGGCTGGAAAGACCTCGTCTGCTACGGCAGTTCTTTCTACGAAACGCCCAACATCGACCGCCTCGCCCGCGAGGGCATGCGCTTTACCGACGCGTACGCGGCCTGCCCGGTCTGCTCGCCGACCCGCGCCAGCATCCTCACCGGCAAGTACCCGGCCACCGTCGGCATCACCGACTGGATCGACGTGCATGGGCACATCCACCCGGCGCATGGCCAGCTCGTTGATGTGCCGTATCTCAAGCAGCTTCCGACTCAAGAACACTCGCTGGCCCGCGCCCTCAACGAGGGCGGCTATCAGACATGGCACGTAGGCAAGTGGCACTTGGGCGGCGACGGGCACCTGCCCGAAGACCACGGCTTTGAGGCCAACATTGGCGGCGCGTACCAAGGCTCGCCGGGGCCGGGTGGGTACTTCAGCCCTTGGACCATCCCTCCGCTCGCCGATGCCGATGTCCCAGAGGGCACGTACCTAACCGACTACCTGACCGACCAAGCACTCGACTTGGTGAACAACCGGGACGAGCGGCCCTTCTTTTTGAATCTCTGGTACTATACAGTCCACACGCCGATCCAAGCCAAACGAGAAAAAATCGCCAAGTACGAAGCCAAAGTCCGCGCCTTGGGCTTGGATCAAGTCGAAGCCTTTGCCGAGGGGGAGTACTTCCCCTGCGAGCACAAGCAAGATCAGCGCGTCAAACGGCGGCTCATCCAATCCGATCCGGTCTATGCGGCCATGATTGAGAGCCTCGACGAAAACTTGGGCCGCCTCTTCAACCTCCTCGACGCGCTCGGCGAGTCCGACAATACCGTCGTGTTTTTCACCTCCGACAACGGCGGCCTCGCCACCTCCGAAAGCTCGCCGACCTGCAACGCGCCGCTAGCCGAGGGCAAGGGCTGGATGTACGAGGGCGGCACCCGCGAACCCTTGCTAGTGCGCTGGCCCGGCCGAGTCGCCGCTGGCAGCACCTGTCCCGTCCCGGTAACTAGCCCGGACTTCTACCCGACGATCCTCGAATTGGCCGGCTTGGACCCCATCCCCGCCCAGCATTGCGACGGCACCAGCATCGCGCCGCTTATGCGCGGGGCCGAGTCCATTGAGCGCGAAGCTATCTTTTGGCACTACCCGCACTACGGCAATCAGGGCGGCACGCCCGGCTCGTCCGTGCGCTCCGGCGACTACAAGCTGATCGAATTTTTTGAAGACGGGCGGCTGGAACTGTACAACCTGCGCGACGACCTCGGCGAGGAGCACAACCTAGCCGAGCAAATGCCGCAAATCCGCGACCGGCTACACGGGCTGTTGCGCGAGTGGCGCGAAAAAGTGGAAGCCCAAATCCCCCAACCCAATCCCGACTGGCAAGGCTAGTCGGAATGATTGGATCGTCTCGTGCATACTATCTGCGCCCATCTGCGGATCGTCTTGTAAGCACTGTAGGCTTGCTATAGATTGGAAAAACGGAGGTCGCGGTCTATGGATGCAGTGTCCCTACAGCCTCATCTATGGACGCGGGAAGAATACGAGAAAATGGTATCGGCCGGCGTTTTTCATCCAGAGGACCGACTGGAGCTGATCAACGGAGAAATCCTCGAAATGACACCGCAAAGCAGGGCCCACGCGCCAGCAGTCTGCCTAGCGGATGAAGCCTTGAGCGCAGTATACGCTGAAGGCTTTACCGTGCGCGTCCAAGTCCCCATGGCCTTGGGAAAATCGTCCGAGCCTGAACCCGATGTCGCCGTAGTCCGCGGCCGACCACGCGATTACCTCGCTTGCCATCCCACGGTCGCTGTGCTCGTCGTCGAAATCTCGGATTCCTCGCTGAGATACGATCGGGAACACAAGCAAAGGTTGTACGCCGCCAGCGGTACTCCCGAGTACTGGATCCTCAATCTGATAGATTACCGCCTAGAGGTCTATAGAGATCCAGATCAAAAACGGGAAACCTATCGGTCCTGCACAGTACTTACCCGCAACGCCGCGGTCGCTCCACTCGCCCGTCCCGACACGTCCATCTCCGTCGCCGACCTGCTGCCCTAGCCCGCTTTCGCGGCCCAATCCTGCGGCTTGAGAAACACCTCGTAGAGCCGCGCCTCCTCCGATCCAGCCGCTGGCTGCCAATCGTACGCCCAGCGCACTAAGGGCGGCAGCGAGACCAAGACCGACTCAATGCGCCCTTTTGATTGCAGGCCGAAGAGCGTACCCCGGTCGCAAACCAAGTTGAACTCCACATAGCGGCCCCGGCGATAGAGCTGGAACTGCCGCTGCCTGCGGCCGTACTCCCATCCCTTGCGCCGCTGCAAAATGGGCCGGTACGCGGCCATATAGCCGTCGCCGACGCTGCGGGCCAAAGCAAAGCAATACTCAAAGCCCCCTTTGTTGAAGTCGTCGAAGAACAGGCCGCCGACTCCCCTCGGCTCGTCGCGGTGCGGCAGAAAAAAGTACTCATCGCACCACTGCTTGAACTTGGGGTAGAGTCCCGCGCCATAAGGAGCGCAAGCGGCTTTGGCCGCCCGATGCCAATGCACAGCGTCCTCTTCAAAACCATAATACGGGGTCAAGTCGAACCCACCGCCAAACCACCACACAGGTTTTTCCCCGGCTTTCTCGGCCGTGAAGAACCGCACATTTAGGTGCGAGGTGGGGGCGTAGGGGTTGTGCGGATGTGCAATCGCCGAGACGCCCATGGCCTCAAAGGCCCGGCCCGCCAGCTCGGGGCGGCGCGCTGTAGCGGCCGGCGGCAGCGCATGGCCTCGCACGTGCGAAAAGTTTACACCGGCCCGCTCAATCACCGCCCCCTCCAGCACGCACGTCCGCCCACCACCTCCTTCTGGCCGCTCCCAGCTATCTTCGCGGAAAGTGCCTCCGTCCTCTGCTTCCAAGGCCGCGCAAATCGCATTTTGTAATCTGAGCAAATACGCTTTGACGGCCTCTTTGTCTATTTGTCCCACTTGTCCTCGTCTCTAAATTGTTTGGTTGTCAGAGTGATAAAGTATAGTCAAGTTATCGCATTGGGCGTGAGAAGGTACTAGACCAGCGTCCTCATTTCCCGATGGCCATTGGGTTTTGCCATTTAGAATGTACGCCGACATGGAAGAAGTCAGGGAGAACCCCGTGAACCAAAAAACCATCTTTTTAACGTATTTGAAAAATCTCGCCGCTGTGGCCCGCCAAGGCGACGCACGGGAGGAGAGCTTCTACCCGGCACTGGCGGACATGCTGAAAGAAATCGCCGCTGGGAAGACGGACGTACACGTCACTACGCTTCCCCGGCCCACCGAGGGCGGCAACCCGGACTTCCGCCTCTGGAACGGGACGGACCGGATTATCGGCTATGTCGAGGCGAAGAAGCCGACCGAAGAGCGGCTGGAGAGTATTGAAAATTCCGAACAACTCAAACGCTATCGCGCTACGTTTCCGAACCTCATTCTCACCAACTTTCTCGAGTTCCGCTTGTACCGAAACGGCGAGCGCGTCCAAGTGGTACAGGCGGGTCGGCCCCTAATACTCAACGCAGTGCGCGCCACGCCCCCGCTCGAAAACCAAGACGAACTCTGCGCCTTGCTCGACTGCTTCTTGGACTTTGCGCTGCCCCAGACGTTTACTGCCGAATCGCTCGCCGTCGAACTGGCCAAGCGCACACGCCTCCTCCGCGATGTAATCGGCGAACAGTTCCAACAAGAACGGGTGGATCCCGGTAGGCTCTCCGGCTTTTTCGAGGCATTCCAGACGTACCTGATCGGCTCGCTGACGCCTGAAAATTTCGCCGATCTGTTCGCCCAAACCATTACCTACGGGCTGTTCGCCGCCCGCACTCGGGCCAGCAATGGCTTCAACCGGCGCGCTGCTTTCGACCACATCCCGCATACTATCGGCGTCCTGCGCGATTTGTTCCGCTTTATTTCGCTCGACGAGCTGCCCGATCCGCTCGCTTGGTGTGTAGACGACCTCGCCGAAGTTTTGGCCGTGGCCGACGCGCCCGGCATTCTGGACCGCTACTACCGCGAGGGCAAAGGCAGCGACCCGATCGTGCATTTCTACGAGACCTTCTTGGCGCAATACGATCCCAACGAGCGCGAGCGGCGGGGGGTGTATTACACGCCCGAACCAGTCGTTGGCTACATCGTGCGCTCCCTGCACAGATTGCTCAAGGCGGAGTTCGACAAGCGCGATGGCCTCGCCTCTGATGGTGTGACATTGCTCGATCCGGCGGCCGGCACCATGACCTTTGTCGCTCGCGCCGCTCAAGAAGCGGTTGCCGAGTTTGAGGCCAACTATGGCAGCGGCGGAAAAGAGGATTTTATCCGTCGGCATGTTCTGCAAAACTTCTATGCCCTTGAGTTGATGATGGCACCCTACGCGGTCGGCCATCTCAAGATGAGCTTTTTTCTCGAAGAGCTCGGCCACCGTCTCGCCGACGACGAGCGTGTCCCTTTCTATCTCACCAATACGCTCGACACGGAGGAATTGGAACAGAGCCGTTTGCCCGGCCTCTCTGCCTTGGCCGAGGAATCCCGCTTGGCCGGCGCGGTCAAAAAACAGACGCCGATCCTGCTCATCTTGGGCAATCCGCCCTATTCGGGCCATTCGAGCAATACGGGTGATTGGATACGGGGGTTGATTGACGAATACAAGCGGGTGGATGGCAACCCACTCGGCGAAAAGAACCCTAAGTGGCTTCAGGATGATTACGTCAAGTTCCTTCGTTTTGCCCAGTGGAAAATTGAGCAAGCCGGGCGGGGCGTCGTCGGGATGATCACCAACCATAGCTATCTCGACAACCCCACTTTTCGCGGGATGCGCCGTAGCCTGATGCACACTTTTGACGACATCTACATCTTAGACCTGCACGGCAATTCGCTAAAAAAGGAAACCGCCCCGGACGGTAGCAAAGACGAGAATGTGTTTGACATTCGCCAAGGCGTAGCCATCGCCTTTTTCGTCAAGCGCGACAACAAACAAGAGCGCGATGCTCGCGTCCATCACGCCGGATTATATGGAACTCGTGAGAGCAAGTACGACTGGCTGGCCGACCATGATTTGAATAGCACTGAATGGCAACAAACCCGGTCTCGCCGTTCTATATATTCGTGCCGCGTGATGATGTGCTCGAAGCCGAGTATGGCCGGTTCACTTCCATTCCCGATGTATTTCCGGTCAACAGCGTCGGCATCGTCACCGCACGCGACCACTTGGCGATTCGCTGGTCAAAGCAAGAGGCGTGGGATACGGTGCGTACTTTTTCGGGGATGGAGCCGGAACTGGCCCGGCAGGCGTATGAACTCGGCGAAGATTCGCGAGATTGGAAGGTAACGATGGCACAGAGAGATTTGCTGGCTTCCGGCCCTACCAAAGAAAATGTGGTTCCAATTCTGTATCGGCCTTTTGACATACGTTACACTTATTATACGGGATGGTCGCGGGGATTCTTATGTATGCCCCGCTCCGAGGTTATGCGCCATATACTGGCCGGGGATAATTTGGCACTGTGTGTTGGACGCCAAGGGCATGTTGTCGGTGCTGGTGAATGGAATTTGATTTACTGCTCGCAGAGAATAGAGGATCTCAACCTGTTCTATCGCGGCGGAAACGCGAACTTCCCCCTCTACCTCTATCCCACCGCCGACCGCGCCGACCTCTTCGCTCGCCACGAGGCGTCCGAACGCCAACCGAATTTGAATCCAGAGTGGGTCGCGGCTCTAACCGAGGCGCACGGTCAAGCTCCCTCGCCCGAAGAAATTTTCCACTACATCTACGCCATTCTTCATGCCCCGACCTACCGCGAGAAATACGCCGAGTTTCTGCGGACCGACTTCCCGCGTATTCCGTTTACAGGAGGCCGGAAACTATTTGCCAACATCGCGGCTCTCGGCACTCGATTGGCCGACCTGCATCTTCTCAAGTCTCCGGCCCTCGATCCGCCGGCCTGCCGCTTCGAGGGCCAAGGCGACGCGATTGTTGCACGGACGAAGGCGCAGGGCTTTCATTATGACGCCGAGGAACAGCGTATGTATATCAACAAGACGCAATACTTCGGTCCTGTTCCCCCGGAAGTCTACGAATATCAGGTCGGCGGCTACCAAGTCTGCGATAAGTGGTTGAAAGACCGCAAAGAACGACATCTCGAACTCGACGACATCCGCACCTATTGCAGGCTGGCGACGGCTGTTGGGCTGACGCTGATGCTTCAGAAACGGATGGATGGTTTGTATTTGAAGGTGGAGGAGAATTTGCTGCCGAGCGTGGCCGAATGACTAATTACTCTGATACAAGGAGGACATACAATGAACGATAGATGCGAGGTATTCCGGCACCTTGGTTTGGAGACTGCGGAGGAAAGAAGTCGCTTTCAACGGCTAGCCGACTTAGGGACCATCGGCCAGAGCCTGGAGAAGGAGGCCCGCCGACACGAGCCAACGGACACTCAAAACAACACCGCAAAGGCTGGCGATGCCTAACTGGAACCAACTCCTCGACGAAATCAAGGCCGCCGAAGGCATGCACGATGTTATCCGCCGTCGCTATCTCAAAGAAGTTTCCGAGATTACTAGGCGCAACATTGTCATCTACTATGCTGGCTGGCTTCAGAAGGAGAACTCAACAACATTATCAAAGAGCTAGGCGACCACGCCCTGACCAAGTCTCACGCCCGGCACTTGTCCTAATGATGGTGCTAGCTTAACTCGGTCCCGTCTCAGCAGTCTATCTCAGTAGCTACCCATCTTCTCACTTCACATCTTGCGCGTTTTCCACCCATTTTCTTTTTCTTACACATGCCCTTCCGTCGAGCCACAGCCCCCACGCCAACCCGCTACCGCGACCGCCACACCGGGTCTATCGTCGTCGAACACGTTCCGGGGCAGGGGCTCCTCCGCTGGTTTTACGGCACAAACACCGGGCATCTCGTTTTTCGCGCCGTCTTCAACAGGCCTCTTTGCTCCCGCCTCTACGGTTGGTGGAAACAAAGCCCTTGGACTCGGCGTCAAATCCGCCCATTTGTCGAGCGATACCGCATTGACCTCGACGAAATCGAATACCCCCTCAGCCACTATGCCAGCTTCAACGACTTCTTTATTCGCCGCCTCAAACCCGGAGCTAGACCCTGCGACCTCGACCCCGAGCGTCTCTGTTGCCCCGCCGATGGCAAAGTGCTCGTCTATCCGCAGCTCGCAGCCGAGGATGAGCTGCCGGTCAAAAGCAGCCGGCTCTCGGTCCGCGAACTCCTAGCCGAAGCAATCGACCCCACCCCATACCACGGCGGCGGTGCCCTCGTCGTGCGCCTCGCCCCCTACGACTATCACCGCTTCCACTTCCCAGCCGACGGCCAAGCGGGTCAAACCGAGTGGATCAACGGCACCTACCACTCGGTCAACCCCATCGCCCTCGCCCGCGTACCCGACGTTTTCCACCGCAACCGGCGCTCCGTCTGCGAGCTGACTACGCCCATCTTCGGCAGGATAGCCTACATTGAGGTGGGTGCTATCAACGTCGCCAGCATCGTCCAGACGTACTCGTTAGGGCCTTGCGAGCGCGGCCAAGAAAAGGGCTTTTTCCAATTCGGCGGCTCAACCGTCGTGCTGCTTTTCGAGCCGGGGGCGATTGCCTTTGACAGCGACCTAGTCGCCGACTCTGAGGCCGGCCTAGAGATACACGTCCCCACCGGAGCCGGCGTCGGCCGTCGCGCTTGACCCGCTCCGGCGGCTTCGGCAAATTTCCCGCTCTGCAAACCCTTACCTCTGGAGGCTACTTATGTCCCTGCAAATGCGCGTGGGTCTGGGTCAGTTCAACGAACTCACCGACGAAAAGCTCGCCTTTATCAAGCAAATAGGCTGCGACGACTTTTTGATGAACACCCCCAAGCTCCCCGGCGACAAGCAATGGGAATACGAGGACTTGGCCGCCATCAAAAAGCGGGCGGATGACGCCGAACTGCGGCTGATGGCACTGGAAAACGTGCCTACATCGTTCTACGACCAGATCATGCTCGGCCAAAGCGGCCGCGAAGAACAGCTCCAGCACATGATCACCACCGTGTGCAACATGGGCAAAGCCGGCATCCCGATCTTAGGCTACCACTGGATCCCCAACAGCGTCTGGCGCACGCCCGAGCCAGCCACCTTGCGCGGCGGGGCCCGTGCCACTCGCTTTGCCCTCGCCGAGCACGACCCCGATGAGCTGACCCATGGCCGCGTCTTCACCCACGAGGAGATGTGGGAAAACTACTGCTGGTATTTGGAGCGCATTTTGCCCATAGCCGAGGAAGCCAATGTGCGTCTAGCCCTACACCCAGACGACCCGCCCACCGGCACGACTCTCGGCGGCATAGCGCGGATATGCAGTTCTTTCGACGACTTCAAGCGCAACATGGACACCTTCGACAGCCCGCATCACGGCCTCGATTTCTGCATGGGGTGCTGGTCGGAGATGGGCGGCCACGACAGCGTTATCCGCGCCGTCCGCCACTTCGGCGGGCAAAAGAAAATCATCTACATCCACTTTCGCGACGTCATCGGGCCGGTGGAGGACTTCCACGAGACCTTTATCGACTGCGGCCAAGTCGATACTTTTGAGGTGGTCAAGGCACTCAAGGCGGTTGGTTTCGACGGCTTTATGATAACCGATCACGTGCCCCATATTGTCGATGACTCGCCTTGGGGGCACCGGGGACGTGCCCATTGCGTGGGCTTTATACAGGCCCTCATCCAAGTGGTCAACAAGCTCGGCGCGTGACCTGTCGCCACGGCGCGATATGAACACCATCCACCACTGCGCCCGCCGGTTGAGCACAAGTCTCGTTCTTACATTACTGCTCGCCGCCCCGGCCCTAACCCAAGACGAGCGTCCGCCCCTATCAATTCCCCAACCCGAACGCCAGCGCGTGATGCCGACACCGGGCGGCCCCTTGACCATCGTCCAAGTGAACTACGACAACGCGGTCAAGGAGCGCGACTACCTCTCGCTGGCCGTGCAGGAACTGGTGACGTTCACCCACGTATCGACCCAACTCAAAGTGCCGTTGCACTCGCGCACCCTCGCGCTCGACGATCCGAAAATTGCGGACGCGCTGCTGCTCTACATGACCGGCTTCGACTGCGTCATGCAGATAAGCGACACCGAAAAGAAAAACCTCGCCCACTACCTACAGAGCGGCGGTCTGCTCTTTGCCGAGGATATTTTGCCCTTAGATGCGAATTTACGCAGAGAGGCTGGCGTAGCCGGCACCCCCTTCGACCGGCAGTTCAAGGCCCTGCTCAAAGACCCGCAAGTCCTCGGCAACGACGGAGCACGCTGGCGCAAATTACCCAAGAGCGACCCCCTGTATTCGGTCTATTTCGACTTCCCCGATGGCCCGCCTCTAAGCGGCACGAACCGGGGCAACGTCTTCGCCTTGGAAGCTATAGAACTCAAAGGACGGACCGCCGTTATCTTCAGCGACCTCAACATTAGCTGGTTCTGGGGCAACCTCGACGCCGAAGGCCGCAGCCGCAGCTTGCAGTTCGGCACCAACCTTTTGATCTACGCGCTGGCGCAAAAATACGCAGGCCGACCACTGCCTGTCAGGCGCTGATATAGCAGATTTGCGCTGTTGATCCTCTCGTAAATATCTATGGATATTCTGCGTCTATCTGCGGATAACTTCATGAATGATTTGGGGTTGCTATATGAACATTGCTACGGCGCACTCCGCCCAAGTTCGCGCCGACCTCCTGCTCATAGCCCTGATATGGAGCTTTGCCTTCGTCGCCCAACGCGCCGGCATGAAGTACGTCGGCCCCTTCTTCTTCACTCGCAGGTGGGATTGGGGCGGTCTAAAGCATAGAGGATTACAAATTCTCCACATCGAATCGCCGCCCTCGCCGCTAACTCATAAGCACCATTGCTCCCCTAAGAGAGCCGCTCTATACTATGCCTTCAACGCTGACACACGACCCCCTCCCAGAGAAAGGACCAAAATGTCGGACAACGCACCCAAGGGCACACTGACCAACCCATTTTCCCTCAGCGAGGACGACGGCTACATCTGGCTCAAGGGCAACCTCCACTCGCACACGACCAATTCCGACGGCAAGGCCGCGCCGCAAGAGCGGCTCGACGGCTATGTCGGCCAAGGCTACGACTTCCTCTGCCTGTCCGACCACCACAAAATCACCTTTACCCATACCGTGCAGGCTCCAAGCGACTTCGTGCTCATCCAAGGGGCCGAACTGCACCCGGACAATCCCTTCGGCGGCCAGCGGCACCACTTCGTCTGTATCAATATCCACGAGGACATGGACGCGGCGAAGATGCCCCCCCAGCACGTCATCGACGAGGTCCGACGGCAAGGCGGTGCTGTCTGGCTAGCTCACCCTCATTGGAGTTCGGTCAATATCCTGCGCGACGCGCTACCGCTCACAGGGTTCGCCGGCATCGAGGTCTTCAACACCACTTGCCGCTGCGCCGGACGCGGCGAGTCGAGCGTACATTGGGACGACTGGATGGAGTTGGAGAATCGCCTCTACCCGGCGCTGGCCAACGACGATTCGCACGCCCTCGAAGCCGACCAGCGCGACACGTACCAAGGATGGACTTGGGTTCGCGTCAAAGAGCGCACCGCCGACGCAGTCGTCGCCGCTCTAGTCGCAGGCGCATCGTACGGCAGCACCGGCCCCACAATCCACGACATCCAGCTCCGCCGCACCGACCGCGAGGGCGACGAGCGCACCCAAGTCGAAGCCACGGTGTCCTGCTCGCCGGCGCGGCGCATCGCCGCGGTGTCCGATCTTTTCGGCACCGAGTATCATCAGCACGGTGCCCTCTTTGAGACCGCGACCTTTGCGCTCAGGGCCAATGTCCGCTGGGTGCGCTTTGAGATCATCGACGAGCGCGGCCACAAGGCGTGGTCCAATCCGTTTGATCTGACCGCTCTCGAACGGGCCGGATAGGGTCTATTTCTGCGTCGGTACGCGGCGCGACCAATTTTGCTCGTCAACCCAGCGTTGCTGTTCAAGGGCCATTTGCTGGGCCTTGTCGTAGTAGTGGGGATTGTTCGACAAGGGATGGTTGGCGCATATCGCCCCCTCGGGAAAGAGATACCAGTCATCGCGGCCCACTACATAGCCGCGAATGTGGGCACGGGGCGCGTCATCGGTGATGTAATTGACCATGTAGAGCGTCCCGTCGGGTAGTTGCACCCAGCCCGAATAGCCGCTGTCGGCCGACAGAGCACGATCATTGTCCAAAAAGGCGAAGCGAGCCTCGGTTTCGCCTTGGTATTGCTCGGGGTCGGCTGGAGCACCCGCCCGAATGGGGGAGCCGCGCAAAGCCTCCGCCGCGGTCTCTACATAGAGTCCGAGGGAAGTAGAAAGACCGCAGGCGACCCGATAGGTAATAGCCACCTCCCCTGAGCGCAGGCGACCCACCGAGGGGCGACCCAGACAGCGCATCATCTGAGTGCGCACCGGCGTTGACCACGTCCGACCGCCGTCGCCGGAAAAGCTCTTCCAGCCACTCAGTCCCTCGCCGTCCTCGCGCATATAGAGCACCAAAGTGCCGTCGTCCATTTCGGCAAAATCCCCCTCGTTCAAACGCCAAGGCCCCCCGGTGCAGGGCGAACCTTCGGGGTCGGGCACCTTGAAAGGGCCTTCCCAAGTCTGGGCTCGGTCGGCGGACAGATAGCATGTCTGCACTTCCACGAAATCCTCGGTTCCCCGTTGGCCGGGCCACTGTTCGGTGAGGCCGACGATTAGGTCGCCGTTGGACAGTTCCTTGATGGAGGGGACGATGCCCTCGGTCATGCCGGTCTCCTCCGGCCCCTCCCAGGTGGCTCCGTTGTCGCGGCTGCGCAACAGGAGGTTCATGCAGGTGCCCGGCTCTAGGTATTCTTCAAAGGTATCCTTGAGCAGCAAGTCAACGATGAGTAGCAAAGTTCCGTCGCGGCCGGCGGCGATGCGCGAGCAGTTGAGCCTTCCTAGCCCTTGGGCGGTTTCCTCCTCGGTGCGCGCCACCACCACTTGGCGCGGGATCCAGGTCAAGCCGCGGTCGAAGCTGCGGCGCACGATTATGCGAGAAAAGGGACGCGAACTGTGTCCCATGCTCTCGCGGTACGTGCATACTAGGGTACCGTCGGCCGCTTGGGCCACATCGGCGAAGGCCTCGTAGATTTCGTCGTTGCGCGATACAGTGATCGTCTGCATGGTTGCCTCTCGGTATTGAGTGAGTGCATGACAATATACGATATACGATACGCCCGGGTTGCCGCCGGCTGGGAGGCATTGCGTCGAGCTTGCTCCCCCCACTCCCTTCTCCTACCTTCCCTCTCCAAACCCGTTAATACCGCCCCCTGTCGAGAGACCACCATCATGGCCGACCGCCCCAGAATCGCCGGCATCGTCACCGAGTACCGCAAGTATTCCCACGCCCAGCACATCTGCGACCGCTTCCTCGAAGGCTACGGCTGGAACAGCCGACACCACCGCCCGCCCATGGATCTGGTCTCGCTGTACGTGGATCAGCGTCCCGAAGGCGACCTGAGCCAAGACCGGGCGGCCCGCTTGCGTCCGCAAGGCTGCGGACGGACTGCCCCCCACATGGCGATCTACCCCACCGTCGCCGACGCCCTGACGCTGGGTGGGGCCGATTTGGCTGTCGATGGCGTCCTGCTCGTTGGTGAGCACGGCACCTACGAGCACAATGAAAAGGGCCAGCACCTCTATCCGCGCTACGAGCTGTTCAAACAGATCGTCTCGGTCTATCGCACGACCGGCAAGAGCGCACCCGTGTTCAACGACAAGCATCTCTCTTGGAACTGGGACTGGTGCCAAGAGATGTACGATGTTTCGCAAGAGCTCGATTTCGCCTTTATGGCCGGCTCTTCGTTGCCCGTTACTTGGCGCACCCCCTCGCTCGACATGCCCCTTGGTGCCGAGGTCGAAGAAGCGGTCTGCGTCTGCTATGGCGGCGTCGATAGCTACGACTTCCACGGCTTGGAGACCTTGCAGTGCATGGTCGAGCGCAGAAAGGGCGGCGAAACGGGCGTCAAATGGCTCCGGGCCTACCGCGACGATGCCTTCTGGCAAGCGTACGCCGCGGGCGCGTGGTCACGCGAGCTTTTTGAAGCCTGCCTCTGCCGCAGCCACACGCTCACTCCGGCAAGACCTGGGTTCAACAACCCCTTCCCCACCATCGACGAGCTCAAGCACCTAGTCGAGAGCCCTGTCGCCTACCAGTACGAGCACACCGACGGCCTCCGCTCGACCATGATGCTGATGAACGGACTAGTTCAGGATTTCAACTTTGCCGCCCGGCTCACGGGGCAGAACGAGCCGCTCTCGACCCAGATGTACTTGCCCATGCCCCCGGCCCGCACCACGCTGGCCAACTTCTTCAGCCCGCTGGTCAACAACATTGAGCAGATGTTCCTAACCGGCAAAGCCACCTATCCGGTCGAACGCACTCTGCTCACTTCGGGTTTGGTCATCGCCGGCGTCGATAGCCTTCAGCAAGATCAGGCCCAAATAGCAACGCCCCATCTAAACATCGCCTATCAAGCCACTGAAGAATCCACTTTCTGGAGGACGTAAAATGGCCCGTCGCGGAAAACAGCGGTTCCACTCTCTGTTCGGATCGGCCACCGCGGGAACCCTCGAACCCGAACGCCAGACGCAGAGTCAGCCGGTCCGCACCCAAGACCCACCACAGACGCCCGTCACTACCCAAGTCGAAGATCTGGGCCGGAGCGGGGGCTTGCCAAGCCCGGGCGCAGCCTCTCAGCCCAAACGCATCGCCGTCATCGCTACCATCTATCGCTACCTCTCGCACGCTCAGCACTTTGCCGACCGCTTTTTAGTCGGTTATCCCTACGGCGGCCGCTGGCACCGCCCCGACTGCAAAATCGTCTCGCTCTACGTCGATCAGCGTCCCGAAGGCGACCAAAGCCAAGACCGGGCGCGCGAATTCGGCTTCGCCGTGTACCCCACCATCGCCGAGGCCCTGCGCTGCGGCGGCGACGAACTAGCTTGCGACGCAGTGCTGATCATCGGCGAGCACGGCGAGTACCCCAGAAACGACAAAGGACAGGTTCTGTACCCGCGCTACGAGTTTTTCAAAGAATGCGTCAAGGTCTTTGAACAAGACGGCCGCACCGCGCCCATCTACAACGACAAGCACCTCTCCTACAGCTTTGACAAGGCGCGAGAAATGGTCGACGACGGCCACCGGCTCGGCTTCCCGATTCTCGCCGGTTCGTCGCTACCGGTCACTTGGCGTCTGCCCGATGTCGAGCTGCCCTTGGGTTGCCAGATCGAAGAGGCGCTGATGGTCGGCGTCGGCGGCTCTGACCCCATGGATTACCACGCGCTAGAAGCCATGCAGTGCATGATTGAGCGGCGCTCAGGCGGCGAGACCGGCGTTAAATCCGTGCAATTGATCGAGGGAGACGATGTGTGGAAGGCGGGTGAGGAAGGGCGCTATTCGCTAAAACTGCTCGAATCCGCCCTCTCGCGCAGCGACTCTCCTTGCGGCAAAACCGACGAGGACGGCCGCACCCAAGACCTGCTCGGCAACGGCGAATTGCCCCAACTCGTCAAAGAGCCGGCCGCGTACTTCATCGAGCACAACGACGGCCTTAAGACGACCCTCCTGATGCTCAACGGTGCCATCCGCGACTACTGCTTCGCCTGCAAGATAGCTGGCGAAGACGATCCCATCTCGACCCAATTTTTCTTGCCGCCGACGCCCAACGTCACGTACTCGGCCTGTCTGGTGGCCAAGATCTGGGAAATGATCGAGACCGGCCAAGCACCCTTTCCCGCCGAGCGCACCCTAATCGTCAGCGGCGCACTCGAAAGCTGTCTGACCTCCAAAGTGAAGGGCTACAAGCGGCTCAAAACGCCCCACCTCAAAGTGGAGTACCGAGCGCCAGCCGAATCGCATCACGGCCGTTTCTAGTCAGCGAAGTCAGATAGTATAAAAATTGGTTCGGGTGAACACGTATATCAGCAGATTGGATTGGGACGATTATCACATTTAACATATTGCTCGACCCGGCGTGGAGCCAGATGAAGTCTGGGAAGTTCACTCAGCGCGCCGTCAGGGACGCAATCGCTATCTTCCCTATGGACAGACATCAGACGGGCGGTACTTATTTGTCGTATTGGAGCATATCAAAGACACTGTCTATGAGCCTATAACTGCCCGGAGTATGACTAACCGTGAGAAACGAGCAATCGCGTTGCTATTCTTCCTGAAATAGCGGAAGAACTCATGCAGAATGCCGAGGCACAAGGCGCGTCGGTTGAAACCTTAGTCAATGTCCTTTTAGTCGAGCGCATACGTGCCTCGGTTACGGCAAACTGAACTGGAATATCGTCTGTCTAGCCTCTGCAATGCTTTATCCTCCAACCGTTTCATCGTTGCCCAACAGACACTACAACGCTTCTCCCTCCGGCCGCACGGTCAGTAAAAAGATATAACGGTAGCAACCTACAAACGAAAGGAAGCATCCTATGTCCACTATCCCCACGCGCGCTTTGCGCACCGGCGTCGAGCTAAGCACGCTCGGCTTTGGCGGCGCTCCTTTAGGTGAGCTTTTCGATCCCGTCAGCGAACCCCAAGCTCAAGACACCCTGCAAGCGGCTTGGAACGCCGGCATCCGCTACTACGACACGGCCCCGTTCTACGGCTACGGCAAAAGCGAACACCGCCTCGGCTACTTTCTCCGCCAGCAGGAGCGCGGCGACTTCGTGCTCTCGACCAAGGTCGGCCGAGTGCTCACGGCCACCCGCGATCTCGATTCTTTCGAGAAGGGCTTCTGGATCGGCGGCCTGCCCTTCGACTTCCGCTTCGACTATGGGTACGACGGCATTATGCGCTCGTGGGAAGATAGCTTGCAGCGGCTGAGCCTCAACGCCATTGACCTGCTTCTAATCCACGACCTCGACAGCTTCTTCCACGACAGCGAGCAGCGCTTCTCCGCCCACGTCAACCACCTAATCACCAGCGGCTGGCGCGCGCTCGACGAACTCCGTTCCCAAGGGCTAGTCAAGGCCGTCGGCGCGGGCCTCAACCGCATGGGGGCCATGCCGCGCCTGCTCGACGCGGCCGACCTCGACTTCTGCATCGTCGCCATGCCCTACACGCTCTTGGACCAAGACTCCCTCGACGAGGAGTTCCCGCTCTGCGAGGAGCGCGACGTGCGCATCGTCATCGGCGCGGTTTTCGCTTCCGGCATCCTCGCCGCCGGCCCGGTTGAAGGTGCCCGCTACGCCTATGACACTGCCTCGCCCGAAATCCTCGAAAAGACCCGCCGCATCCAAGCTGTCTGCCAGCGGCACGACGTGCCCTTGCCCGCCGCCGCCATGCAGTTCCCGCTCGGGAATCCTCTCGTCGCAGCGATTATACCGGGGGCACAGACGCCGGCCCACATCGAAACCAACGCACAGTGGTTTCAGTACGAAATACCAACGGACCTGTGGGCCGAGCTAAAGGCGGAAGGACTGTTGCGGGAAGACGCGCCGACGCCCTCGTAGGTCTCGCGTCTGCGCCCCGTTCAATACTGATTCCCTATTAGGGAAGAAAAACTATTTGATCACATCCTCGGACAGCAATACACGGTTTTCGACGGGTTGGCCGGGATGCAGGTGGAAGATATCTAACAAGATCAACGCGGCTTCTATGGCTGGCCATTTGCTTACGGACGGCTGTTATTCGGCACGTTCGTTGGAGCACGTAAGTCCAGCAGGCGGTCGTGTTGGGCGACAGGGCCGTCATTCAGGTGGTGGATGTGCCGCGTTTCAGGCTGCCGAGGCGGAACTTGCCCTGCCTGTTGAACAAGGCTTCGCCGGGGATGCCAAAGATGAGGACGAAAAGCAGCGCATTTTAGCGGCCCTCGAAGTCACCAACTCGCGGATCTATGGCCCGTGAGGGGCGGCTCGGTTGTTGGGCATCGGCCCAGAGAGGCTGCGGCACCGCCTGCACAAGTACGGGCTGAAACGACCAAACGCTACCTCGTAAATGTCAGCCCGATGGCTTCGATCTCTTTGAAAGAGGCAAAGTCCCCCGGATTCTCGGTGATCAAACGATCAATCCCCTCCGCGATCATGGTCGCCACGATGTTGCCGTCGTGGACGCGCTTGCCCGTCAGGCGATGCGTCTGCACGAGGTCCCGCAGGCGGTGGGCCACTCTCTCTGACTCCTCGCAGAACAGGAAAGGCGGACGAGTGAAAACGTCAATGTTCTTCAGCGCGTCTTCCACGGCCAAACCGAGACCATTGACTTCGACAGGACGCGTGGCGACCACTAGGTACTCGCGGATTATCTGACCGCTGATGGCCAGAATCGCTTTGCCTTCTCCTGCCGCTTGCAATAGTTCCCGAGCCTCGGTGTGGTGCCTGCGTGAACGGTCTGTGGCCGCCAAGAACACGTTGGTGTCGGCGAACAGGACCTCACCTGCCGTCGTCATCGTAAATCTCGCTTCGAGACCACGTCGATGTGGCTCGGCCGGTCTCCACCGTAATCCAAGATATCGCATCTGGCTGCTCGGGCGGTGCGGTGCGAGCGGCCCGCTCCAGTATTGTATGCAGCTCTCCCTGGAGCGAGCGACGGTGGCTCTTAGCCAGCCGTTTCAGGGCAGCCAGAGTGTTGGGATCTACGTCTCTGATATGTAGTGATTTCATACTGATAGCAAAAAAATACCATCACTCTCTGTCAAGGGCCGCGTAGATCTCCCGCCATTAGCCTAGCCGCGTTACTGTTAGTTGAATTTGAACGTCAAAATCCCGATTCCTTATGTTTGAATAGCAGCACCTCAAACCACCGGAGTTTCCATGTCTGTCCAGCCTACTCACGCAGCGCCTCCGGGAAGAGCCTTCTCAAAACCCTTTCTAAAGGTGTTTGCCCTATGAAGTCTTTGATCGGCAGTCTCATCGGATTGATGTTGAGCGTCTGCGTCTGCACCGCAAACGAAACCGAGCAACACTACTCGCCCCAAGAGCTAAAAGCGGCGAAAGCCGAACTGCGCGAGCACAATCGGTTGTGGACGTTTGAGGAGGGAGCCGTACTCGGCCGTGAATGGACGCGCCGCGCGCCAGAGGACGCCGAGCTGCGGGCACTCTACGCACGTCAGCTACACGGGCAGTTGTACGGACGCCGAGAGATCCAAGAGCAAGCAGACGCGGTCTTGAAACGAGAGCCGGACAACCCGTGGGGGCTCTACGCGCAAGCACTCGCGTTTTTGACAGACTGGCACTATTCCGACGAAGCGGCCGAGTCCAGCCTGCGCGCTTGGAGGTTGCTACCCCAGCCCGAGTTCGCCGCAGCACATCTTCAGGTGCTTCGGTTCAGAAACGCGGAAGCAGGGATGGCATTTCTGGACTCACTAGACGCGGCGACCCGCCAGCATCCCGAAGTCCTCCACGCCCGTGCGGAATTCGAGTACTGGGCACAGTACCAGCTAGAGGATCCCGCCTATGCGGATACGAGCCTCGCTACCTTAGCCATGCTTCGAGCGCGTTGGCCCGACCACGTCAGCGGCTACTTTAGTGCCGCGCAACAGCTATACCGGTCCAACAAGCCTCAGGAGGCGCACCCACTGATCGAAGAGGCCGTGTGCCTCTCCCCAAGCTCCGCGGATGTGCGCTACTTGCATTGGCAGATTCTCAACGAGACGGATCAGCTCCCGGCCGACGAGCGACGCACCGCCATTGAGGCCAGCATCGCCGCGTATCGGCAGGCCGTTCCGGAGACCGTGCGCGGCCTCGCCCTGCTCACCACGGCTTATAGGAACGTACTCGGGGACGAAGAGCAGGCGGCGGCGTTCGAGGCCAAGCTGCTGGCGCAGGCTCCTGCGGGCCGACATGCGTCGCGGCTCCACCAAGAGAAGTTCCAACGGGAGCACCGACAATTGCAGTCCGAGTTGGAGCGCATCGGTCGCGACGCGCCGGAGTACCAAAATCAGCTTCGCCTCATCTGCGACGCGGCCTATCGGTTTCTCGAAAAACCTCTCTACGACGATAGCTTCCGCGAGCGGCCGTACCGAGCGCTCTTTAGTTCCCTAAGCGCCATGAACCCGGTTCCGGCCGAGGAACTCGCCGAGGCGGTGCGCGAATTGATCCAGTACGAGCAGTCCATCATCCCGCACCTAACGTACAGTGCCCTTATCTTGATGATCGACCACACGCCGTACGCCGAGGAGACGGCCGCAATCGCTCGGGGTCTCATACAGACCACGCTCGATAGTGCCGAAGCGGAGCGGCCAGACTACTACTTGGGCCTCGTCCACGACGCCCTCGGGTGGGCACTCTACAAAGCGGGTCGCGTCGAGGAAGGCCGCGACGAGCTCGAGCGGGCGCTGGAGTTCTGGGCAAGAAACACCCGTGCCCACTATCACTTAGGCCAGGTGTTCGAGCATCTGGCGACCGAGGCCGAGGCAGCCGACACTTGGCTCGACAAGGCAGCGGACGCCTATCTCGCTGGCCTCGAAATCCGAAGCTGGGGCCCCAACCCCTGCCAAGCGGCCCTAGCCGCGCTGTACGAGCGCCGGCACGGCTCGCGCGAAGGATTCGACGAGTATCTCGCCACCCTCCAAGGCGAGGACCCGCCCAGTCAGATCCGCTTAACGCCCAAGATCGATCTCCACCTCGAACCAACCCCTGTTGAGGGACTCCCCGATCACACGCTCAATCTTCCCCCCGGCTTTAAGGTCAAACTCTTCTCCGACCAAGTAGATAAAGCCCGCTTCATGGCATGGGACGACCAAGGAGTCTTACACGTGGCCAATATGAAGCCTCGGGGTACTTGGACCCCGGTCCCCGGCCGCCAAGGCACCGTGTTAGCCCTGCCCGACAAAGACGGCGACGGCCGCGCCGACACTGTGTACAAAGCGGTTGATGACCTCAACTGGCCCCACAGCATCGCCTTCTACAAGGGGGCGCTCTTTGTCGCAGACGACGATGCCATTTACCGCCTCGAAGACCGGGATTCGGACGGCTTTTACGAGGAGCGCGCCGTCTTCGCCGAGGTGCCCGGTTTCATGGGTCGTGCCGTTGAGCACGTAACCCATACGCTGGTTTTCGACGAGTCCAACGACAAGCTCTACTTCCACATTGGCTCAGGTTGCGACATCTGCCGCGAAGATGACCCGGAGCGGTCCACCGTCATGCAGATGAACACCGACGGCACAGGTCGGCGGATCTTTGCTTCAGGGCTGCGCAATGCCATCGGCCTCGACCTGCACCCCGTCACCGGCGAACTCTGGGCTGCCAACACTGGGCACGATCGCGAGGGTCCAAACCTGCCGCCGGAGTGGATCACCCCGCTCCGCGACGGCGGCTTCTATGGCTGGCCGTTGGCGTACGGGGACAAAGTCTGGACCGATTTTTCCTCTTACGGAAGGTCTATCTTCCCGCTGACCGCTGCCGATTCGCTGTTGGTTGCCAACATGGATACTCCAGCCGTCCTCATTCCCGCCCACTTGGCCCCCATGGCGCTGCATTTCTACACGCACGACCAGTTTCCCCCTCAGTACAAACACGCCGCGTTCGTCGCCTGCCGCGCTGGAGCTTTGGGCAACGATCCCGGCTACAAGGTCATGGTGCTCTTTGCCGAGCCGGATGGGTCCAACGCCCGCGTCGCCGATTTTCTCACCGGCTTCCGGCTCGATTCCAGCGAGGACAACGGGGGTACCGGATTGGGTGGGTTATTCGGTTTTTTCTCTTTTAACGCCGCTAATGTGTGGGGTAAGCCGGTTGGGCTGACTACGGACGACGCCGGACACCTCTACTTGACTAGCGACGAAAACACCCAAGCCATCTTCCGCATTGAGGCCAGCCCCCAAAATCCTAAACCCTGAATTAAGTGAAACGCCTCCCACTCATCGCCCTGTGCTGTGTGTCGCTGCATTCCTGCGGCAAAAGCCTCGTTGACCCGAACATTCAGCCGCTGTCTGCGGCAAGCCCCCGAATAATGGTCCACTACATGCCTTGGTACGCGTCGGAGCCGATCAGCGGCGAATGGGGCTGGCATTGGACCATGAATCACTTTGATCCCGACACCATCGCCGACGATGGCCGCCGCGACATAGCCTCTCATTACTACCCACTGATCGGGCCATACGATTCAAACGACCCACACGCCTTAGAATGTCATGTATTGCTTATGAAATTCGCGGGCATCGATGGCGCAATCATCGACTGGTACGGCATTAAAGATCACTACGATTACGCCGCGATCCATCGCAATACAGACCACTTAATCACATACATCAAAAAGGCCGGATTGAGCTTCGCAATATGTTACGAAGACCAATCGGCAAAGCACCTCGTCGACGATGGGATTCTCCGCGAGAGCCAAGCCCTTAGCCACGGCCAGAACGTCTTGCGTTGGATGCAGGAGCACTGGTTTGTCGCCGACGAATACGCCAAGATCGCCGGCCGGCCCCTGCTGTTCGTATTCGGTCCTCAGTACTTCAAAGGAGCGCAGTGGAAGGAGCTGTTTTCGGGCTTGCCGCAACCTCCGCACTTCTACACCCTGAACTCACTACAGGAAGAGGCCGACGGAGTATTCGGCTGGCCTCCAGTACACGACGGTCGCGTCGTGCCTGCTGCCGCTTGGCGCACCTACCTAAGCCAGCTCTACGAGCGAGGCGGCGTTGGCACGGCGTTTCCCAAGTTCCACGACATCTACGAGGAAGCCGGTGTGCGCGCAAGCTACGGCTACCTCGACGACCAAGAGGGAGCAGTTTTCGGGGAAACGTTAGAACTCGCCGGAGCGCACGCATCGCTGATCCAGATCATCACTTGGAACGATTACGGCGAGGGCACCATAATCGAGCCGACGATAGAATTCGGCTATCGCTATCTTGAAGCGTTGCAGAACTACCGCAAAAAGCAAGCCGGTAAGACCTTTCCCTACAACCGAGAAGACCTGCGGCTGCCCATCGCGTTATACCAGCTTCGCCAGCAAGCAGCGGCGGACGAGCGGGCGACCACACACCTCGACAGCGCCGCAGCATTTCTGTTCGCATCCGAGAATGAAGCCGCGAGGAAAATACTGCTCCGAGACGCCATTGACTAGCGCGGACAGAGGAAATACCCTTTGATGACCCTTTTACCCGGAGCACTTCATGGGCCTAAACACTGCCGAACGCCAGCAATTCCACGACCTCGGCTACGTAGTCAAAGAAGACATCTACTCCCAAGCCGATCTCCAACTCCTCAAAGACGGCCTCACCGCCGTCATTGACCAGACGTGTGCCACTCTGCAAGAAGAAGGGCTACTCGGCGCGGAAACCTTTGCCGCCGAACCCTTTGAAACCCGGCTCGGTGCCCTTTTCAAAGCCAATGTCGAAGTCGGCGAGCGCGTGACCCGAGCGATCATGGGGCACGGCGGCGGCGGCTTCAAAGAACAGGCCATTCTCAGCTTTTTGCGCCACCCGCCGCTCGTCTCCTGCATCGAAAGCCTCGTCGGACCCGACATCATTGGCTCGTCCGTGTACCGCATCCGCCCCAAGGCCCCCGGCTACTCGCGTGGTGCCGTGCCTTGGCACCAAGACTCGGGCTACTTCATGCCTCACTGCGACGGGAGTCTGATCGTGACCTGCTGGATTCCCCTCGTCGATGCCACCATTGAAAACGGCTGCCTGTACGTCCTCCCCCAATCGCACCGCAGCGGCGTCTATCGCCACTACACCGGCGGGCGAGGCGGGTATCTCGAAATCGCCCGCGAAGACCTGCCAGCCCCCGAGCCGGTGGCCTGCCCAATGCGCGCTGGTTCGGTGCTCTTTATGACCAATCTCACCCCGCACGCCTCTTTTGAGAACAACACCGACATCGTCCGCTGGAGCGTCGATCTCCGCTATCAAGATGCCAAAGTTCCGAACAACATTGACGAAGACCCCAAAGACTTCGACCCAGAACGCGACCCTGTCACCATGGCCTGCTTGCCTACGGAGGGGGACTTTGTCATCAAAGACGCGCAAAACCCAGCGCGCGAAGTCACCGACATCGCCGAATTCAAGAAAATCCGCACCCGCTACGAACAGACCCCCGTCCACAAGCCCGGCCGCGGCTGGACCCCTTTTGCCGAGCGCCACGTCTAACCAATAGGAACAACGCGATGAGAACCTATCTCGAAGGTTGTGGCGTCCCGACGACGCAGATTGGCCAAGCCGAGATTCCCCGCCTGATTATGGGTATCCATCCCTACGATGGCTGTTCCTACCAAAATAAGGAGCGCGACGCTGAAAATTTTCGCGCTTTTAGTCGCGTCCAATCCGTCGCTGACGTGCTGCGTTGCGCAGTCGAAGAAGGCGGCATCACCGCCGTCCAAGTGGACCACATGCTGCCCGAACTCGACCGCCTGCACCTGCAAGCAATCTGGGAAACCGAGCAACAGACCGACACCCAAATCGGCATGGTGGCCTACATCCTGATCCCGGTGACCTTGGACGGCGAAATCGTCTCCTACTCCGAGCGCGCTCACTCGACCTTCTACGCCTGCAACGAAGCTCTCGGCGGCGCGGCCTTCCGCGAGCACTTCCACCGCGACGACATCATCCGCTACAACCTAGGCGACACCTTCGACGGCATCGTCACTCCGGAGACCGTGCCACCGTACACAGCAGAAGATGCTGCCCGCTTTGAGATCGACTACGGCATCCTCGAACAATACTTGGGCTTTTTCGCCGGCTGCGATATCCTCATCGCCGACCCTGGGGCCGAAATCGACCTGCTGGCGATGACCGGCCGCTTTGACCTGATCCGCGAGTACTTGGGCTTTCTGCGCCAGCGCTTCGACACCGTTATCACCAGCGTCCACCACGCGGGTGTCACCCTACCGCTCCTCGAAGCCGAAAATATTCCCGTCGATGGCTACCTGACCACCGTCAATGCCCCGGGCACCTTCATGTTTCCCACCCGCGATATGGCCATTGACGCGATCAAAAACGCCAGTAAACCCGTCATCGCCATCAAGCCACTGGCCGGCGGTCGCTACCTTGGCCCCAAGGCATTTGAATATGTCTTCAAAGAGGTAGACGTCTCGGCCTCGATGTTTGGGATGGGCACCCTAGGCCAAGTCCGCGAGACTACGCAAGCCGCACGAGAAGTTCTGGGGGTTGCTTAATCTGCTCAAACCGTCATGCTGAGCGCAGCGGAGTCGAAGCATCTCATACCCAAGAGGCCCGGGCGCAACATCGGCGACATAGTATGAACTTCACCCACTGGATTTTCGATCTCGATAACACTCTGGCCGATAGCGCCATTGATTTCAATGCTATTCGCGAGGAATTGGGTCTGCCTTTGGGGAAGGGTATGCTCGAAGAGATTGACACCCGCCCCGCTGCCGAAGCGGCCGCGCTCAGACAGCGCCTTGCTGCGCTCGAACGCGAGTACGCGCTTCGCGCCCAGCCCTTGCCCGGCGCCTACGCGCTGCTGAACTCACTGGTCAAACGCGGTTTCCGGCTCGGCATCCTCACCCGCAACAACCACGCCAATGCGTTGCAGACGCTCGCCGTCTGCGGTCTCGCCGAATTCTTCGATCCCGCCCACGTCTTAGGCCGCGACGAAGCCGCCCCCAAGCCCGATCCCGATGGCATCCACAAGTTGATCGCCGCTTGGGATGCTGCGCCAGCAACCACCGTGATGGTCGGCGACTTCCGCTACGACCTCGAAGCTGGCCGCCGCGCCGCGGTCACCACCATCTACTACGACGCCGAGAGCCAAGACCTCTGGACGGCCGAAGCCGATTTCCGCGTCCAAAGCCACGACGAACTGCTCGCGCTATTGTCTGAGATGAGTTAAATAAGACGCGACGCACTGCTGAAAATCATTGATTCGTAAATTCTGTACGTTTAGGCTAGAAGGTTTTAGTATTTTACGGGGTAAGTCTAATTTCAATAAGAGCTTATGGACAACACTAATCGCCTATTGTGGTGGGCGGTTACAAGATGACTCTGCTTGTGGTAAGAACCCCTTAGTTTTAGGTAAAGCAAAGCGATGTGAACATGGCAAATTAAAATGCCCAGAGTGTAACTTTTGTTGCAATAGCAAACCGACACGACGGGCGCGGCGCGAAGCCTCGCACACGGTTCGGTCTTTCACGCGGCGCCCCCCGGGATCGAGGGCATCCTGCCCTCGAAAAACGCCGCGCGACCGACGCGCCCAGCCGCCCGCCGGGCGCGTCAAGAGGGCTGCTGAGGGCCGCTATAGCAAACAAGTGAGGTAGGATTGCTATATCGATCCCAATGACCGCGACAAAAGTGCGGACTTAGCGGACGGTCAATTCGTGGCCATTGCCGACCAAATCGTCCATCACCTACGCGCCCCCGATGTGTTGGCCTTGCAACTCGATTACCTACTGGTCAGCTCGGCCCTGTTCGCGCTCCGGCCCGAGTTCGACCATGTCCACGTCAACACCGAATTCCCCAACCAAGCCAGCGACCACGACCCCATCCTCGCACGGTTGCTGCTTTATGATCGCCCAGACTAGGAACCCCGCCGTCCACTCCGCCGCATATTGCCCGCCCCGTGCTGGCCGCCTCGGGGCGAAAGAAAACTGCTGCGCTGGTCAAAGCGGTCGCCCCCCTTGCCCGACCCGCGCCCGGCCTTATCCTTGCGTTCGTGCGCCTCGCTCAGATGCAGCTTCTGCCCCTCAAATTCCTTGTCGTTGAGATGGGCAATGGCCTCTTCGCCCTCGTGCCGAGTAGCCATCTCCACGTAGCCAAAGCCGCGCGAGTCGCCGCTCTTCTTGTTTCGGGCGATGGTGGCCGCCACGACCTTTCCGTACGGTTGAAAGAGCTGGATCAGTGCGTCCTTTTTAGCCGTCTTCGCCAAATTACCTACGTGTATGTTCACAGTGTACTCCTTTCGCTAGCGCGAATTGTTTTTCTCTGAGCGTCTGTCTTTCACCTCGCCATCGCGTCCTTTCCCTAATCGGCGTCTATCTTCTCGGCCAGCCAGACCTTGATCAGCGGCTGGTAGGGGACATCCCGCTTATTGGCCGCGAACTTGATCCTCTCTAGCAAATCGACCGGCAGTCTCAGGGAAATCGCCTTGGTCGAAGGTTACACCCAAGGCGTGAAACCGCGGCTCCAATTGACTGTGGGCTACATCCTCGACCAGCAGGAGCGGTCCATTGGCAAACACTTGCTCTGCTTCAGCCTGACTAATCCCGTGTCCGTCAGTACTCTTGCGGGAGTTACCTATATCCCATTGAAAACCGACGACTCGATCGAGGTCAATCATTTCGCAAGTCGTTCATAATTATATAATATACGCGCCCATCCAGGTAATTGCACAACGCTCCGAGTGCTTCCTCACCGCTGCATCCGCGTCTTTCCGTACCAATCCATCATCCGCTCCACCATCGCTCCCCGCGCTCCCACATGAGTCGGATCGTCGTATAGATTGTACAGTTCGTCTGGATCCTCTGTTAAATGATACAACTCCCCGTAGGATTCTCCGGGATAAAAAACCAATTTCCACGCCTCGGTTCGCGCCATGATGCGCGGGCCGTATTCGGAAAACACGGTCTCGTGCAGTACGGTCTCTTCTCCGCGCAACAGCGACCCCAAAGAAAGCCCCTCCGCCCCGGCCAACGGCCCCAATCCCGCTAGTTCCAACAGGGTCGGCCCTAGGTCAATCAGCTCGACCAGCGGATCGCTCACCCCCAATCGCTCAACTCCGGGACCGGCAAAAATTAGCGGCACCCGCGCCACCGAGTCGTAGTGGGACGAGAACTTATAGACTTGGTGGTGGTCGCCGAGGCAGTCGCCGTGATCTGAGGTAAACACAAAAACCGTGTTGTCCAGCGCGCCTCGCTCGTCCATGGCCGCGACCAGCGCGCCGACCCAATCGTCAATGGCCGTGATGTTGGCGTAGTAGTGCCGGCGCATGCGGCGAATGCGCTCCGGGGTCGCTCGGCTCCACCATATCGCCGCGGGCGTGTGTTTGCCGTCCATGCCCTCCATGGCGCGGCGCTGTGGCGGCGGCTTGGTGTCCAGTTCGTTGGGGAGCCCCACGGGGTCGGGAATTTCTACTCCCTCGTAGCGAGCCAGCGCGGACGCAGGCGCGTCAAAGGGGTCGTGCGGACCGGCGAAGCCGCTCCACAGGAAGAGCGGCTTGGCAAAGTCGTGGTTGCGAATGGCCTCCACGCTCCAACGCCCAACGCAGTTGTCGATAAACAACTCTTCGACGTGCGGCCACACGGCTGCTCCCAAGTAATCCGGCCAATTGGGCACGTCTTGGTAGTAGGTCAGCGCCGGTCGCCGAAGCCCGAACTGCATCAGGTACAAGTCGTAGTCGTCTGGATCAGGGCCGTGGTGCCCCTGCCGATAGTTTTTGTTTTCGACGACCGTGCGGTGGCGGAAGCCGCACGGCAGGCGAATGGGCGCAGTGTGCATCTTGCCGATGTTGACCGTGTGGTAGCCGCCGTCTCTAAGCTGCTCGATCCAATTGGGCTGGTCGGGCGTCAGCCACGCTTCGTTGCGGTCAATGCCGTGGGTGTGGACGTACTGGCCCGAGACGATACTGTTGCGCGACGGGCCGCAGACCGCTCCTTGCACAAAGGCGCGACTAAATGCCACGCCGCGAGCGGCTAGCCGGTCAATGTGCGGAGTGATGACGTGATCGTAGCCCAAGCAGCCGAGCGTGTCCCAGCGCTGCTGGTCAGTGACGATTAGGACGATGTTGGGGGCACTATTTTCTGTTTTGTTCATGCTTCGCAACGGCCTTTTCCAATTCGGGTAGCAGCACGTTTTTGACCCAACTAAAATCTGGATTGATGGCAAGCGCCTTGGCAAAGGCTACTTGTGCCTGCGCTAGCTCGCCGCGCTCTTGGTACACGAGGCCGAGCCACGCGTAGGTACGGCTGTGTCCCCATGCGGGATGAATGGGAGCGATTGGTCCTTCTTGGGCGAAGAGTTCGGCGGCGCGCTGGAATCCTTGCAGGCCCTTTTCCTTGCTGCCACCAAACATTTCCGGGGTATTGAAGTCGCGGATGGCCGCGACTAGCACGACGCGCGGATTGTCGGGGGCGAGCTGCACTGCTCTTTTAAGAGCTTTCTCTGCTCTGCGCCCCAAGACCATGCCCTTGATCGGATTGAGGCCTATTTGTCGTCCGTACGCGCTCGACAGCAGGGCATACGCTTCAGCCGCTTGCGGGTCAATTTCGGTAGCCTTTTGCAAACACTCGACAGCGGCTTTAAGGTGTTCAGAAGCCGCGCCTTTGTTTTCCTCGCCCGCGGCCAACAGGTAATCGGCGATGCGATAATCGGCCAAAGCGATGTAGTAATGGCCCCACGCGGATAAAGTCGTGTCGGCCAAGGTGCGCTCGAACGTGGCCTTAGCCGCGTACATCGCGTCGAGGGCACCGGCTCGCAGCATCTGTTTGCCGCTGACGAGCAGGCTATCGGCGGAGCTTCCCGTCGCCAGCATTGGCGACGCTTGTGCGCGGACGGGAGCGGCGAGCAAAAAGACGAAAGCGAGCGCGAGCAAAAAGCGCGACATACGTATCCTTCCACCGACCGCACGGTCGGTATGGGTCAATAAGTCCAAATACCTAGTGAGACAAAAGAGCACCCCCAGCCAGCAGGGCATCGGTGGAGTGTATATAGCAGTCCTAAATCATTCCTAAGATGGGGAGCGCGGGCGTCTCGCCGCGTAGGCTAGGGGGCCAGCGTTTTTCGAGGGCGAGACGCCCGCGATCCCAGACGCTTTGAACTGGGTTGATGCGTGTGCAATCCTTCAAGCCCCGCAAGTCATGTAGGATTGCTATATTTAGGAAGTTCCGCTCTCTTAGGCCCTAGCCGCCCCGCAGCTCCAACAGTCCGTAAACGCCCCCGGGCACTCCTCGCCGCAGCCCGCGCAGGTCCACGGCACTCTGTCTTCCGCAGCCGTTGCAAACAGAGTGTCGATATGCGACTTCGCGACCGCGACCTGTCTGTCGTCCAAAACCCACAACTCCGGCCAGCACTCAATCGGGGGCAATTCGCCCACTCCACCGAGCAGGTGCTGACCGCGCAAAACGCATTCAATGCCCTGCGCGGCCAACGAGTTTTTGAGGTGACTGAGCATGGCCAAGTCCTGAGCGGTGTAAATTCGTTCCATTGAGTACCTGCTTCTCCTTCGGCGTTACGCGCTGGCCGCAACTCGCTCCCGCAAAGCCGGCAACAGCCGCGCCACTTCACCCTCCAGCAACGCCAGCGCCTCTTCAGAGTCGGCAAACGCTGCCTCGCGTCCGATTTCCTCCAACCGATGCGCCGCCTTGGCCGCGGCCTCAGCCCCGAAAACCCCCGCCGACCCCTTGAGCGTATGCGCGGCCCGCCGCAATTCGGGGCCATCCGCGCCGGCGAGGTGCTCGCGGATCTGCTGCATCAGCTTGGGACACTCGGCAAAAAACATCTCCGCCAGTTCGCGCAACAAGTCCTCGTCGCCGCCAACGCGCTCGAGCGCAGCATCCCATTCAAAAGGCAAATCGGCCGGCGCGAGCTGTCCGGCCTCAGCATTGGGGCCGCAACCCTCCACAGCCGCGTACAGCTCGTGAGGGCGCACGGGCTTGGCCACATAATCGTCCATGCCCGCCGCCAAGAAGCGGTCGCGGTCGCCTTTCATGGCGTGGGCCGTCATGGCGACGATTGGGACATGCCCGCCGGTCAGCTTCTCTGCGCGGCGAATGGCGGCCGTGGCCTCTAAGCCGTCCATCTCCGGCATCTGCACGTCCATCAGCACCACGTCAAAGGGCGGCTCGGCTGGCCGCGCCGAATCCTGCGCGGCCACCTGCTCTACGGCCGCACGGCCATTGTTCACGACCACTACCGAATGGCCGCGCTCTTCCAGTAGCCGCACGGCTACCTGCTGGTTAATCAACCCATCCTCGGCCAAGAGAACGCGACGAGCTGTCCGGCCCCAGCTCTCGACCGCCGCCGGCTCGTCCCTAGGTGCTTCTCCTCGCCTTGAGGCGTGACCATGCGTCTCCACCGGCGGGGCGGCTTCAAGAGCCGCGCCAATGGCCTCTAGCAGGTCGGACTGCTTGATCGGCTTTATCAGGCTGCGGGCAATGCCCAAGGCTCTCGACTGCGCACTGTATCCGGCTCGGTCCGCCGAGGAAAGCAGCAGCACCGGCACTTGGGCAAACGCCGCGTTCTCGCGGATTATCGCTACCGTTTCTAGGCCGTCCATCTCCGGCATCATCAGATCCATCAGCACCAAGTCGAAGAGCTGCGTCGCTGCTTCCAAAGCTGCGATGGCAGCCGAGCCGCTCTCCACGAGTTCGACCTCCATCGCCCAGCTTTTCAGGATCTCTTCAAGGATCCGCCGATTGGTCGCATGGTCGTCGACAACTAAGACCTTTAGCCCCCGCAGCGAGACCAGATCGGTGCGCTTGGACTCCGACGTCCCCCGCCCTAAGCGGACCGTGCAGT
The DNA here is from genome assembly GCA_965200315.1 of Candidatus Latescibacterota bacterium. GTDB lineage: Bacteria > Latescibacterota > UBA2968 > UBA8231 > UBA8231. The sequence goes on along the minus strand of OZ241362.1, from coordinate 3,073,648 downwards.
AAAAGGTGCTGCCTTGGCCCTCCGCGCTCTCAACCCAGATGCGTCCCCCCATCAGCTCGACTAGCTGCTGAGAGATGGCCAAGCCCAAGCCGCTACCGCCAAAGCGCCGCGAGGTCGAGCTATCGACTTGGCTGAAAGAGTCGAATATCCGCGCCTGTTTCTCCGGCGCGATGCCGATCCCAGTGTCGCGCACCCGCAAGCGCAGGCACACCGCGTCCGGCAACGCCTCTTCCACGGCGATGCCAACTTCTACCTCGCCGTCCTCGGTAAACTTGACGGCATTGCCCACCAAGTTGATCACCACTTGGCGCAAGCGACGCGGGTCGCCGATTAAGCGATCGGGCACGTCCGCGGGAATGTGATACACAAGCTCTATGTTTTTGCTCGCCGCGTGCATGGCTAGCGTCTGCACGGCATTGCCCACCTCGTCGCGTAGGTCGAACTCGATCTCCTCCAGTGCCAAGCGGCCTGCTTCGACTTTGGAGAAATCGAGGATGTCGTTGAGCAGAGACAGCAGCGATTCCGCCGACTGCTGCACCAAGGTCAAGTAGCTACGCTGCTGCGCTTCGAGCCGAGTGCGCCCCAACAGCTCGGTCATGCCGATGATGCCGTTCATTGGGGTGCGGATCTCGTGGCTCATATTGGCCAAAAACGCACTCTTGGCTTGGTTGGCCGCCTCGGCTTGCTCTTTGGCGTGGCGCAGGGCCTCCTGCGACTCTTCAAGGGCCAACAGGGCCTCGTGCTCGGACTGCGCTTTCTCCGCGGTCAGGCGGTATTGCTTTTGTAGCTGCTCTTCCGAGCGCCGCCTTTCTGCATCAACCCGCGAAAGCGACGCGGCATTCCACCAAATGAGCAGGGCAAAGGCCAAAATGTTGAGCAGCGTAAAAAGTGAGAAGCCAAACTCGTAGCCATAGAGGCTCTCGACCTCGATGCGCATCCAGTCGAGTAGGAGGGGAATGACAAAGGCGGCCGGCAAGAGGCGGCGCGCCACGGAACCGCCCTCCGTAGTGCTGATGATGGTCGCGACTGGCTCGCGGTGCGGACGAGCGCACAGCAGGCCAAAGCAGAGGATGAGGAATTCGGTCGCCGTGTCGGGAACGAACGGGACGAACCCGGATACTCCATAGAGTAGCAGCACGTTGTGGAAGTAGCTGCTCATCGACAAAAGGCCGATGACCGCCGCCGCGAGTACGCAGCTCTGAGACAGATAGGCGTGGCCTCTCATTCGCACATCCATCAGCACCAAGGCCAAGCCTATCAGCAAGAAGGAAAACGCTGCATTGGGCGACATCCGAGAGACGCCCAGTTTAAAATAAAAGAGGTACGTATCGACGCCCCGCTCCCAGTTGTACTGGTAGCCGATTAACTTGAGCACGGCGATCACCACTACGGTCAACCCCAGCACCACGCCCGCATACCGCCGCCAATGGGTCAGCGGCTCGATCTGTAACAACAACAGCGCCGCGCCAGCCAAGATAAACTGCATCGCCACGAGCGGGTGCGTCGTCACCCAATTGACGTGCATGAAGCTTTTGAGGTATTCGTCGTTGGTGTGCCAGCCCCACAGCACCAGCGCGCCCGTTAGCACGGTCGTGGTGGCGGCCAAGCGCGCCAGCCAGCCGGTCCCGCGCAGGAAGCGGGGATCGCCCCCCATCGCTAACCCGCTACGGCCGCCCGGATAGACCGGGCCAAGCGCTCGCCATCGATCTGCGTTTTGACTAGGTAATCGCGGGCACCGGCCGCTACGGCCTCTGCGGCGAGTACTTCGTCATCGAGGCCCGTCAGGACCAGCACGGGGATATTCGGGACGGTTGCTTTGACGCGCTCGAAGGTGGCTAACTCTTGGCTGTCGGGCAGCACGAGGTCGAGGAGGATTGCGTCGATGCCACCGGCTTCTAACCGCGCCAAGCCGGCCGCCAAGTTATCGACCGCTTCCACGGCAAATTCCGGTTTCAGCAAGTTCTGCAACAGGCGAGCGTGAATGGGATTGTCCTCAAAGAGTAGGACGGATATCGGGGAATTAGCCATAGCGCGTTATTCATCCATCAATGGGAGCGTAATCCGGGTATATGAGATGGCTTTTAGTCGTAATTGCTCGGCACGTGGTCGCCCAAAAGCCGCCGCTGCCGCGGCGTGGCCTGCGCCAACAGGGCCGCATCGAATTGGAATTTGTTCAGATAGGGTGGGTACTTCTGGGTGATAATGCGCTGGGCGTAGTGTACTTGGAGCAAATAGCGCGTCTGATCGCTCCTATTGGCCGTGCCCCGGTGCCAGACCTCGCAGCGGAACAGCACGCAGTCGCCGGCCTTGCACAAGATGCTCTGCTCCTCAACGCCCTTAAAGCGGGTCTCGCCCGCGCGGGGCCGCCGACCTGCGCGGTGGCTGCCCGGCACGAAGCGAGTCGGCCCCAGCTCCTCGGTCAGGGCGTCGAGGTAGTAATGGGCCGTGGTGATAAAGATCGGAATCTCTACCTCTGGGTGGTCCATGACCTCTTCCGGCAGGGTCAGCGGCTGCCAGTCGGCGTGCAGGGTTTGATCCGGGCGGCCCGGGCCGGTCATCCAAGCCGTCATGCCGATGCAGTGGCAATCGTCGCCGTGTATCGCCTCGACTAGGTCGATGATTTCGGGTCGGTCCAAGTATTGGGCGAAGATCGGCGCACGGTTGAAGGCGTTGTTGATGCTCTTGTTGAGAAAGCCGTGCGCGGCTGGGTCGGAGTGGCGATCGTAGCTTTCCTCCAGCGCGATCAGCTCGTCCATGGCTTGGCGCAACTCAGCGATCTCCTGCTCGTTGAGCACCTCGGGAAAATAGGCGTACCCGTCTTCCTTCATCGCCTGCACATAGCCCGCTAAATCGGGCCGCGCTACCAGCGGCAACGCCGTTGTCATATAACCTCCAGCAGTGGTTCGTGGCCGGTGGCCAGTCCCCCGCGGTGTGGGGTTGGGGCTGGCCACAGATCACTGGCCACTAATAATAAGGGGTTTCTCCTGCGGCGTGATCCGTCGCATCAACCACTTCTTCCACCTCGGGCACCGCTTCCTTGATCATGCGAATGATGCCCTGTTTGAGCGTCACATCCGCTTGGCCACAGCCCTGACAGCCCCCGCCCATCTGCACGAAGACCGTGTTGCCTTTGATATCTACTAGGGTCACCACGCCACCGTGCGAGGCCACGCCTGGGTTGATTTGGGTTTCGATGACGCGGTGGACGGCCTCGGCCACCGGGCCGCTCAGGTGTGCGGACATCTTGCGCGGACGCTCGATCTTGAAGCCCGAGCCCATAAGCCCATCGACGTAATCCACCTTGGCTTCGGCCAACAGATCGGCACTTTCGGGATCCATGTACACGTCAAAACCCTCAAAGCGGACGACCTGATCGTCGCCGCCTACCTGCTGGTCGGACATGAATGCCAGCTTGTAGTCAACCTGCTTGGCGGGGTCGAGGCGGGCCCCGATGCGCAGGCCCTTGACGGGCTTTTTGCTCTCGGCGACTAGGTTGGCAATTTTCTTTTCTGCTGCTTCGGTAATGGTAATCATGTCTGTCCTCCGTTTGGGTGTACTACATGTTTGATAATACCGAGACAGTGGGAGGCAGCGCAAGCAGCCTATTTCTAAAACCGAGGGTCAACCGGCTCGCTTTCCAACGCCAAGACCCCGAAGACGCATTCGTGTACCCGGTGCAAGGGCTGTCTGGCGACAAACCGCTCCAAGCCCTCCACCCCCAGCGCGAACTCCCGCAGAGCCAACGCCTGCTTGCCCTTGAGGTTGCGGCCGCGCAAAAGCTCTAGGCACTCTGTGTACTCAGGCCCGTAGATCAGCCGCAGGTACTCGCGCCCCCGGCACTTGAGTGCTGGCTGGATGAGTCTGCGTCCGTCTGTGCAGACGAAGTCCAACGGCTTGGCGACTAAGCCTTCGCCGCCGCTGGCGGTCAACTCCTCCCACCACCGGACCAGCTCGGCGCACCCCTGTTTATCGTCTAAAACCACCCGCCGGCGATCTATTGCACACAGCAACTCCGGCCCAGCCGCGCAGAGCTGGTCCAAGGTCTCCAAGTGCCAAGCGTGGGTCTGGTTGACGTGAACCTGCCCCTCCGTGGCCAAGAGGTGAAAGGGAGCCACCTTGAGCTCCTTGAGCGAGAGCACCGGCCAGCAATAGGGGCGATAAGCTGCTGAGTAGCGTACCACAGATTCGGCCCGGCCGCGGCAACGGGCTCAACAGCTCGCCTACGGCCACGCCCCGCGCGGCCGCCTGCTCCAGCGCATCCATGGACGCTGCCAGCGACACCCGCGCGGCCGCACCCACCGCGGCGTACTGGTCTTCAAGTAGCTGCTGTGCCTTGGCCGACCAAGGCATGATCTCGGCGTCGAGTATCGCCCACTCCGTCGCCAGCGCACTCCACAGCTCGCTGCGCTCAAAGGCCCGGCGCACGTGATCCAAAACCCCCGCTTCCAAACCTGCATCCGCAAAGAAGCGGCGGCCCGTGCGCGTGTAGCAAATCCCTGTGCTGCCGTCCTCTATTCCAAAGTGCCGCTGCGCTGTCTCCGGGTTGCGGCAGACGATGAGCACGGCCCGCGAGCCCATCTGCTTTTCCTCGCAGACCAACTCGCGCACACCGCAGCGGCGATAGTACGCCAAGACCTCGTCCGGGTGTTCGAGCAGGTCCGGGCGGGTGCTGGTTTGGGGCGGGGCCATGGTCGGCGGCAGATAGACCAACCACCGGGGATCAACGGCAAAGCGACTCATCACCTCCAAGGCCGCGGCCGCCCGCTCCGCACGTGAATGAAAACTCGGCCCATCAACCGCGTCTCCACGCGCCGCCCCCCGGCCACATCCGCCAAGTCGAGCACATCGGCGCGCACCTGTTGCACCGCCAAGGGGCGGACCGGATCGGCGTACTGGGCCTTGGCCGGGACGGATACGAGTTCCAGCTCGGGATAGCGCAGTGCCGTCAGCGCACCGCCAAACACGCAGCCAGTGTCGATGTTGATCGCATTGTTGACCCACTCGGGCTGCGCCACCGGCGTGTGGCCATAGACGACGCGGGCGCGGCCCCGATACTCGGCCGCCCAATCGCGGCGCACCGGCAAGCCAAACTCGTCTTTCTCGCCCGTCACGTCCCCGTACAGGGCAAACGCCCGCACAACCCCGGAGGCGCGGCCGGCCATCTCCTCCTTCATGCCAGCGTGTGCTACCACCAGCGCACCCCCGTCGAGGACATAGTGGCTGACTAGGCCACCGAGGAAGGTTTCGACTTTTTTGTTGAACTCCGCGGTCTCGCCGGCGAGTTGGGTTAGCGTCTCTGCCAAGCCGTGTGTGCGTTGGACCTTCCGGCCCTGCAAGGCTCGGACCAAGCGCACGTCGTGATTGCCCGGTACGCACAGGGCCGCGCCCGACTCCACCATGCGCATGACCAGCGCGAGGACGCCGGGGGCATTGGGGCCGCGGTCCACTAAGTCGCCGACGAAGACGGCCTTGCGCCCCGGCGGCAGCTTCACCTTTTCTCCTGCGATGCGATACCCTAGCTGGACGAGCAGGGCTTCGAGTTCGGCGCAACATCCGTGTACATCGCCGATGATGTCAAACGGACCGCGCTCCTCGCGGCGGTCCGGCCACAGCTTCTCCCGCACCACTTCAACCCGCGCCACGTCCGCGGGCGAGCGCAGCGCAAAGGAGCGGCGAAAGCCCTCGCGCTTGAGGCCCTTGAGGCCGCGGCGTAGCTGGCGGTGTTGCCGGGGGATTACGTGGGGGGGCAAGTCGCGGTCGGTGCGCCCGGCTGCACGCTCCTCGCAGAGTGCCCGGGGCAGGTCGAAGACAATGGCCACCGGCTGGGCATGGTAGCGCTTGGCCAGCTCCACCAGCGGCTTGCGCGCCTCGGGCTGGACGTTGGTCGCATCGACCACGGTCAAAAGGCCCCGCGCCAAGCGGCGGGCAGCAACAAAGTACAGAGCGGCGAACGCATCGTCCGTGGCCTCTAGGCTGTTTTCGTCGTCTGCGACCACTCCGCGAAAGAAGTCGGCGGACAGCACTTCGGTCGGGAGGAAATGCTCTCGGGCAAAGGTCGATTTGCCCGCGCTAGAGACGCCGACTAGCACTACCAGCGAGAGGTCGGGTATCGAGAGGCGAATTTTCTCGTCAGCCACCTGCGCCCTCCGCAGAGAAAATCGCCATCTGCGTCGGCGCCCCTAGCTTGGGGGCCTCTGGACCGACGGGCGCGATGCGCACGGCATATCCATAGCGCGTCCCCACCTCCTCGGCCCACGCCCCAAATTCCGCTCGCGGCCACTCAAAGCGGTGGTCGGGATGGCGAAAAGCACCGGCCGGCAGCGCGTCCCAATGGGCGTTGTATTCGGCGTTGGGGGTGGTTATCACCACCGTAGCGGGGCGGGCGAACTCAAACACGGCCTGCTCGCAGGCTCGTAGCTGCGGCGGATCCAAATGCTCAACGACCTCCATCAGCACCGCGGCGTCGTATCCGCTCAGCCGGACGTCGCGGTAGGCCAGCGACCCTTGAAAAACTGCGACCTGCTCGCCACGCGGCAACCTCTCTAACCGCCGACGAGCACGCGACAGGGCTTGCGGCGACACATCCATTCCCGCCACTTGGGTAAACTGCACTTCCGCCGCCAACAGCGCGAGCAGCCGCCCCTCCCCACAGCCGAGGTCCAGCACCCGCCGGGCACCGCTCGTCTTGAGCACCTCGAACACGGCGGCCAAGCGCTGTTGGTTCAAGCTCAGCTCCGCTTCAAGTGCCTCTTCGCCTGCTTGATTTTTGGCCTCCCCTGCTTCCTCTACCAAAAGCCGCGACAGTGCGGCCTGCTTCAGACCTCGCTGGTGCTTTAGGTAGCGCTCGACGACCACGTCGCGCAGCGGGTGGCTTGCCAGCCATTTTCCGCCGCGCCTCATCAGCTTGTCGATCTCTTCCTCCCCCACATAGTAGTGTTTCTCGTCGTCGAGCACCGGTATCAACACGTACAGATGCGCCAGCACTTCTTTTAACGGCCGCACGCACTCCAGCTCGACCTCGTAATAGGGGCTGTTCCCCCACTCTGGAAAATGCTCGTCGAGCAAGAAGCCCCTCGCCTCTACTGCATACCCCAACGGCTCAAAGAGATCGCGCAACAAGTCCTCGCCTCCCCGGCAGGGCAGCACGCTAATGCCAACTCGCAGCGGCAGGGCCTTTTCCACTAGCTCGGCCCGTTCTCGGCACTGTCCGTTCAAGGCCGAGGTAAACACTCGGGCAATGGCTACGCTAGTAAAAGAAGAGGCCGCGTACGGACGGTCGTTGACATAGGACGCCAGCGCGAAGTCCGGGGATGCCGAGCACCGCTTGAGCGCGGTTGAGTCTATGTCGAGGAGCAACGCGGCCGTGCATCGCTCAGACGAGGCGTCTGGATAGAAGATGTGCGCCGTCCCAAAGGGCAGATCGAGGGCTTGGGCGCGGCTTGGGTGCTTGTGCAGGAGGTAGCCCAAGTCCGTGGCGGGCTGATGGGTTGTGGAGATCGTCAGGAGCATGGGCCATCGGTCGAATTGCTCAATGTAGAAACGACTTCTAAGGATATCATGTCAACCCAGTTCCATTGTTTGAACCCGCAGAGCAAGATGCGCTGGGTCGGCATAATTGACGGTACTTTTGCCCGGCGATGCGTTCTAGCGATACAATATATCTCGACGGAATTTCATGGAAACGGGGGCTGCTGACGCATTGTCCTCAGCAAGCTACTTTTCTGGGGTAAATCATCGGTGGAGATACAATCAATGCCTATAACGACTACGAATGGCGCGTCCGTTGTATACGAAGAACTCTCTGGTAAAGGACCGCTGCCGGTATGGACGGACGAGGCACTTTAGTCACAGCGAATTGAGTTACTGACGTTACGCCCGGCATTATAATGCGCCTGTCATGCTGAGCCTTTCGGCGTCGCTCAAGATAAACGCTGAGCCGCGGCGTCGAAGCACCTTCTACCAATGGCTTCCTCAGCAAACTGCGGCGCATGGCTGGGTGCGCGGGCGTCTCGCCCGTAGGCCGCCGCTGGCCGGCCCCCCAAGGACGCACGAACCACCAAGCACCGGCCGGGCCAAGCTCGATGAGAGCACAACCCGGCAAGCTCCGCAAGTCATGTAGGCTTGCTATATAGCAACCCGGAATGCTTTGAACGATTCGAGATATGGATCGTCTCGTGAATACTATGCTGCGGCCATCTGCGGCTCATCTTGTGAATGATGTAGGATTACTATATCAGTGAGTTATTTGGTAGCTAGTCATTTTTTCCGTCAATGCTCTGCGCTGATTTGGGGTGTACATTTTCAAAAAGTTGGGTAAACGCGTGTTCGCCCCGGAGCTTCCGGGCCTCAACCGGGACGAGATCGGCACCTAGTACAACGGCTACAACTGGGCTTCGACGTTGAGCTCAGCGTCTCGGCAGAGCTCGACGAGGCCCGAAACGCTCGGCGAGGAGAAGGTGTACAACCCCTTCGACGTGCTGCTGCTGTTCCGCAACCGCGAGTTCGGTGCCTACTGGTTCGAGACCGGCACACCGGCGTTCCTAGTCGAAACCCTGTTTGAGCGGCGGGTAAGCTCCCTAGCGCTAGATGACATGGTGGGCAGCAGCGATCTGTTGTCGACCTTCGATGTGGACGCCATCGCCACCGAAGCACGCTTGTTCCAGACCGGCTATCTCACCATTCACCGCACCGAGCGGCGCGGCGGGGCTTTGCATTTTTACCTAGCCATCCTACTGCCGAGTATTTGGTCTTGGGTGCTTTTATGGACATTTTCAGGTGGAGGATTTACCTTCTAGGCTATTAATTTCTCCAACCCCATCAAAGGCAGGTAAAAATGTCCGAGCCCGTAAGGAGGCCCCCCATGATCCAGCTCCCTAAGTCCATCCTCGGCATCATCGCCGCTGTCTTCGTCCTATTCCTCGTCAGTCCGCGCTTCTTACAAAGCGTCCCGGCCGGCCATGTGGCCGTCGCCACCCTCTTCGGCGAAGTCCAGTTCAAGCACTTCGGCGAGGGCCTGCACATCCCCGTCAACCCCCTCTACGAATGGTCCCTCTTCGACGTGCGCCAAAAGACGCACTCCGAAACCTCCAGTGTCCCCAGCCAAGATCAGCTACAGACCAAGATCGACGTCAGCGTTCAGTACCGTCTCATATCGGCCGACACGCCGCGCATCTTACAGGAGACGGGCGGTTTTGAAAACGTGCGCTCTGTACACATCGTGCCCAAGCTGCGCTCACTCATCCGCGAGCAGGGCAAGACCATCAAGCGCGCCGAGGACTTCTTTTTGGAAGAGACACAGACCACTTTGCAAACGGCTCTGCTCGAAGGGCTGAAGGATTATCTCGCTCCCAAAGGGGTTGACGTAGAGGCCGTGTTGATCCGCGACATCTCCCTGCCGCCCTTTATCACCAAGGCTATTGAGGCCAAAAAAGAGCGCGAGCAGGAAGTCGAAAAGCAAAAGGCCGAGTTGGAGCGCTTCACCACCGAGCAGGAACAGATAGTTGCCGCCGCCGAGGCCGAAAAGAACGCCGCCGAGGCCGAGGCCGAAAAGCGCCGCCTACTCGCCGACGCCCAAGCGTACGAAATTACCAAGATCAACGACGCCATCGGCCGCAATCCCAACTACGTCAAGCTCCAAGCGCTCAAGTCCCTTGAAGCTATTTCCAAAGATCCGGCCGCCAAGGTCTATTTCATCGATGGCGACAGCCCTGCACCACTGCCGCTGATGCACCTAGGCGACGCCAAGTAGCGATGCCTGCCAAGTATCGCGTCGGCGTCATTGCCTCCGGTCGCATTGCCCGCGAGCACGGCCGCGGCTGGGCCGAGTGCGAACACACTGAAATCGTCGCCTGTGCCGACTCCCACCCCGAAGCCTTGGCCAGCTACGCCGCGGATTTCCACGTCGAAAAGCAGTACCTCGACTACCGAGAAATGCTCAACATGGAAAACCTCGACATCGTCAGCGTTTGCTCTTGGGATCCCCAGCATGCGGAAATGTCCATCGCCGCCTGCGCTCGGCGTCCCAAAGCCGTGCTCTGCGAAAAGCCCATGGCCGTCTCCTTGGGCGAGGCCGAGGCCATGGTCATCGCCGCAGAGCGCAACGACGTCAAGCTCGCCATCGGCCACCAACGCCGTTTTTACTCTTGTTGGCGCGAGGCACGGCGGATGATCGCCGACGGAGCCATCGGCAAGCCGCAGCGGTTGTGGTCGGCGGTCAAGGCCGGGATGATGAACACTGGCACTCACTGCATCGACTTCCAGCTCTACGCCCTCGGCGATCCACAGGCCGAGTGGGTCATGGGCTCGGTCGAGCGCCACACCGACCACTTCGTCTTCGGCCACCGGGTCGAAGACCGCTGTGTGGGGATCATCGGCTATCCCAATGGGGTCGAGGGCGTGATCGAAAACGAGATGAACGATATATATCAGGTGGGTGCCACCATTTACGGCGAAGACGGCATGATGGTTGTCAGCGACAACAGCCTGCGCTACATGACGGCTACCTCCGGCGGCTGGCAAGACTTTGAACCCACCGACAAGGCCAGCGGCTACGGCAACGCCTTTGTCGATCAGGCCTACGGGATTTGCCGCTGGATCGAGGGCGACTTCGAGGACTACTACGGCAAGGCCGAGCACGGCAAGGCCGCCACCGAGATCATGATGGGCGTCTATGAGTCGGCTAGGCTGCACGAGCGCGTGGCTCTGCCGCTGCAAACCCGCGACAACCCGCTCGACGTGGCCGTCGAGGAGGGGCGTATACCCGTCACCCGGCCCGGCCATTGGGACGAGCGCTCCTTTTTGGTGCGCGGCGAGGGCATGAGCTGGATCCGGAGCAAATAGTCATGCAGATCGGCCTCTTAGTTACCAATCTTCGGGAGCTTGAAGAGTCTGCCGATTGGGATTTCGACTATCTCGAAGGCTTCCCCGGTCTGCTCGGCATCGATGCTGACGCCCCACAGGCCGAGCGCGAATTCTTGGCACTTTTGGAAAAGCACCCGCTCCAGATGAAGACGATGTGCGGTTTTATTGGCGATCCGCAGAGGCGCGGGCTAATGGTCGTCGGCCCCGACGTGAGCTTGGAACGGCTGCGTACTTTTGTGACGCAGGTCTTCGACCGGATGCAGCGGGCCGGCGTTGAGGTCATCGGCTACGGCAGCGGCGGCTCGCGCTGGGTGCCCGACGGTTTCGACCGCAACATAGCTCGCCAACAAGTCGCCGACTTCTTGCACCTGTGCGCCGACCTCGGCGAGCCGCGGGGCGTCAAGGTGGCGCTTGAACCTTACAACCGCGACGACGCCAATCTGCTCAATACCGTTTCTGAAGCGACCGAGTTTATACAGGAAGTTGACCGTTCTCATGCCAAGCTAATGGCCGACTTCTTTCACATGAAGCTCAACGGCGAGTCCTTCGACGCGCTCAAACAAGCCGGGCCGCACCTTATTCACGCCCACATCGCCGAGCCGGGGCGCGGCCGACCGCAAACCACGCCGGCCGACCACGCGCTCTTTCTACACACCTTACGCGCATCCGGCTACGATGGCCGCGTAACCTTGAGCGGCGCACTGCCAGCATACACCGACGACGGCGAGACCGCTATCGCCCTCAAAAAGGTCATCGCGTGAAGGTTCCTTCCTTCGCCTACAGCCGCATGGTAGACCTTTCGCGGACTATTGCGCCGTCGGAAGGCCGCCTCATCCACTACCGCACGGTGCGCGTACCCGTCGATGATCCGCCGACCGACCGCTGGTATATCACCACCAACATCGAAATGGGCGGTCACGCCGGCACTCATGTCGAAGGGCCTTTACACGCCGTCCAAGACGGCCCGGCCATCGCCGATCTCGATGTCGAGCGCTTTTTTGGCGAGGCCATTGTCTTCGACTTTAGCGATGCGCCGCTGGGCGAGCCGCTCTCGCCGGAACAATTCCAACGGGCCGCCCCAAGCGGAGGCGTCCGCCCGGGAGACATCGCCCTCTTTCGCTTTGATTGGGATCAACGGGCTACCGCTGGTTCTTATCCGCCTTACCCCACGACCGCAGCCCTGCGCTGGCTCGTCGAAGCTGGCGTTAAACTGCTCGGCATCGACACCCCCGGTCTAGATATTCCGGGTGACCGCAGCCTGCCCAACCACCACCTGCTCTTCGCGCACGGCATCCCCCTAATCGAGAGCTTGGACCGCTTGGCCTCTCTGCGACAACCTCGCGTTTACCTTTTCGCCCAGCCGCTGCCGGCCGCCGAAACCGACGCCATTCCGCTGCGGGTACTTGCTTTTGAAGGGTAGCTGCGGGGCCGCTCAGCGCGTCCGTCGTCTAGGGGGCCGTCCTCGGCTCAGCGCACGTCAGCGCATTTTCGACCACATCGAGGAGTTTTCTGGTAGTGTCGGGCTGAAGAGTTGCCGCATGGGAGAGTAATCCACCGAGACCTTTGGCCGGCGGATCGCTACCGAGGATCTCCACTAGAGTTGCAATGCGTTCTTCTTGACGCTGTTTGGCGGCAACGCGCTCGCGGCGACGGCGTTCGACGATCGCAGTAATTCCCGCTAGCCAGACCTGCGCCTCTAGCACTCGTCTTTGCTCAACCAACTCCCGCGCCCGGCGCATACTATTCTCCACGAGGCTTGACAGCCTTGGATTTTCAGCCAGTACCGCCTTCAACTCGGTTGTGGCAAGCTCCGAATGCAGCCTCTCATGTAAGGTACGATCCGCCATTACTTTTTCAGTTGATCGAGCAAACGGCCCCACAACTGCCCAGAGCGTTCCGCAGCTTCGTCATGGGCCTTTTGTTGAACTTCCAACATTTTTTCGAGGTGATCTCGGTCACCGCGTTTCTGCTCCTGCTGTCTTTGCGTCTCTTCTTTAACGAGTGCGCGAAGCTCCCCAATCACCTTTTCAAATTCTGCATTGAGTTTGTTGAGTGCATCTTCAACCAGTGCAAAAATTTCTTTTATTTGCGCCAATCCAGCATCAATGGCCTCGGTTCTCTCTTGCGCCGCTTTTTCTTGTAATACTCGCTCTCGCTCGGCAAGCGTTGCGAGGTTCTTCTCAAAAGACGAAGCCAACGCCTGCGTCACGGACTGCCACTCAGTGAGTGTGTTCGCCTGCTGTTTGGCGAAATGATTCTCGACGTTCTCAATGACCTTTTGCGTCGCCTGAATTACGGCTGCGTGTTGTTCTACCGCTTCTTTCGTCGCCTCGCAGAGCTGGGCAAATTCACTGCGTACTTGTTTCGCTTCGGCCTGCATGGCCTCGGCCCTATCTTTTGCCGCTTCTTCTTGCAATACTCGCTCTTGCTCGGCAAGCGTTATGAGACGAGAGCTCGTATCCGCTAACATCTTTTCAAAAGACGAAGCCAACGCCTGCGTCACGGACTGCCACTCGGCCAGCGTCTTGGTGCGCCAGTCTGCGTCCCGCTGTCCGTACTCCTCGAAAAAACGTTCAAATCGTTCAGCGAGAATTTTGTTCGCCTCTCTTCTTGTAGCTTTGTTTTCTTTGTTTTCCTCCCTCAATGCCTTTAGTGTCGTCTGAGTTCCTGCATCAAGCCCTTCGCGAACACTCAAGAGCAGCTTCCCCAACTCCTGTCTAGCCTGTGCTAAAAATACACCTGCGATCACAGAGACCCCCATCACGATAACCCACGTCCCAAGAGAGGGCATGATGATGGTTAAAACAGCCAAGGCGACCAAAGGGAACACAGCCCCGAATGCAAATAACACCGTTTTCTTCACGAGTCTCTCTCCTCTCTCTTTAATGTCTCGTCAATGCGCTGTACGTGTGTAGCCAAGGCGTCGATACGCGCCATATCATCCCGCCATTTGCCCCAAAGTTCCTGATAAAGCTCCCAGAGATTCGGCCGAAAGACATCGTAAAGTACGACGCCGCGATCCAACTCCTCCCGCCAATCATCCTTTGCACGGTCTTTTGCGAGGCGTTCTCGAAACACTTTGAGGGAACGCGCCAATTCGCCGACAAATTCATTTCGGATCCGTTCGATATAGGCTTCTGTAACAAGCCCCTGAACCGCTCCTTGCAACGGCGAGTCAGACCTGGCGACCTTGACCATCGACCGAGTCGCCTTCGAGAAGAGGCTATCTACTTGGAGAACATTCAGTAAGTCTCTCGCAGATAGTCTTTTTCCCGTTCCTTCCTTCCTCAAAACCCCCAAAATTTCATACACCAGTGCCAGAACGTCGTTTTGAGCCTCTGGCGGCTTTTCTATCTCGGCTGTGTCACTTACATTGGGGGACCTAACGACAGAGAAACGCTGGGTTTTTGAGAAGGCATCGCGGTCGTCAACGCCGGTGAGGAACCCGAGAAATTCGGAATTATTTTTTGCCCACATCGTCACTGCGGCCCTACCACGGTCCAAGGCTGGCTCTTAATCGCATCGAATTTTTTGAGTGTTCGACGAACTCTTGGCAACACCTTTGATTGTGCTACCTCATCCTGTTCCCCATGCAGAAAAGATGTCACTCTAAAGAGTGCTATGCGAATGGGTGTGTTTTGCCAACGGGCAAGCCAATCAATGACATCCTGCGGTCCAATTTGCTCCCGATTGACGCACCACACGACCCGGCGCACCTGCTGCCATTGATGCAGCTCCGTCACTTCGGGAAGCACTTCCAACTTTGGCCACAAGACAATCCACCGGTCGCGGGCGAGCAACGGATTTGAAACCTCAACCGCAACGGTCTCGCCCTCATGGGAAGATGCCAGAATTTTTGCAGCAGCAGTGCTTGTCAGCAGTTCGGTGGATTGTAGGCGACAGGGCCAACCTTCCCGCGTGACCTCCACGCGGTGATACTCGGGCGCGATGATCCTTGAACGATGTGATCCGAAGATCAGTAGCGGGCGTTTTGTGGGGAAAACATCCCGCGTGAGTCCCATTGACAGGAGCGCGTGTTCCAGCGCGAGACGAGACCGAGACAACCAGAGATCAGCCGACTCCTCGAAGAGTACATCGACGATCTTCTCTGCTTCATCTGGCTCAGACTCATCGTCGTCAAACTCAATGTCGAGATCAAGATCAGCGAATGGATCATCAGTCTCTGGTTCAGACCCATCTGGTTCAGACCCATCTGGCTCAGACTCATCGTCGTCAAACTCAATGTCGAGATCAAGATCAGCGAATGGATCATCAGTCTCTGGTTCAGACCCATCATCAGGGATACTAGTATCAAAATCGTCAAGTGGATCGTCGCTCGACTCGACTACACTGGCGTCGGACAAGGTTTTCTTCAAAGCCCGGTCTCTTTCGAGAACCCGTTCCCAGAGAGCGACTATGCCCTGACTCATAATGTCTCCTGTTGTGATAATGCAGACTCAAGGGCCGAACGCATCTTCTGGTTCTCTTCAAGTGCTTTTTTGACCGCCGCTTCTCCCTCAGCGTGTTTGGCTCGCGCTTCCTTCAACGCGGCCTGAACCTCGGACTTGATAGCACTCACGCGCTCCCGCAGGTGATTCTCAAGTGCTTCATCGGCGGAAGCAAAACCCGCGCCCACGGCCTTGCGGATATCCGCACAGAGCGAATCCCCATCGTGAGCGAGAAATTGACGAGTCAGTTGCGCCATCAAGGCTGTCTTGGCCTTGGTGGCCTGTTCCTCTGCCTCTAAACGCTGCTGGCGTGTCGTCAACTCCTCGCTCTCTTTTTCGAGCTGCTTTCTGCGCTCTAATTCGACGATTTTTTCTTCTAGCTTCCGGTCAATCTCATTCTGCCTCGACTTGATTTTCGTTTGTTCATACCTGAGCTTGTGTATCTCATCCTCAAAGGGCTTCGTTCGCTTGAGAAACTCTTGACGCACCTCTTCATTCTCGATCTCTACTACTTTGTCGGGACTAATCCAATTGCCTACTGCTCCGCCCAAGCGTTCGCCCCAAGTTTCAAGGGACAAGTTATCGATAGCTTTCATCAGCCACCCTCGGGCTACATCTGTTGTCATCCTTCTACCGGGCGTAGCCGGCAGTTTTGTCTGCAAAGGCTTGGACAGATGTGTAGTACTGGACACAGCGTTTAGCAACCGTTTGTCGCGTGCGGCAATGAGGCCATTGTATTTCTTGATCCCACTAATGATCTGCCCCCCCTTTGGCAGATTTTTCAAAAACACACCGACCTTTCCTCCTGTGGGAATAGGTGATAAAGTCAAAGCCACATCTGCGATCTTCCCCAATATACGCCCACCCTCTCGAAATTCTCCTGCTCCTTGGTCGAGGCGAACCTTATCCATCTGCGGCACATATACGAGTTTGTCGCGCTCCGTTTGTGTAACAGATAGTGCCTGTTGGATATCTTCCAACTCCTCGGCTGGCGCGTGTTTCTGTTTCTTCAATTCCTCAATTTCGCCCTCCAACTCCGCTCGAAAATTCTGCAAATCATCGACACTTGCCGAGTCCCAAGCAGGGGACACCGTTCCTTCCGGCAGTTCTTGTAGCCAATCCGTTGCCAGGCCGATCTGATCAAAGTGTTGAGATGCCATCTCCTTGGCCGTTTGGACACCTGCTTGGTCGAGCTCCTCCAAGCGACCTTCAGCCACGGCAATACACTTTTCCCGCCACTGTAAAACGCACCGGCGAACAGAGCTATCGGCAAAATGCTGAACTTGGTCCCGGGTTTGTAATGGGGCGATCTCCTCGGAAATGGTTTGGAGAACCGCCTTACCAATTTCGTGCATGCGATTGAACGCTTCGAGACGCAGCCGCTTACAGCGATCTTTCAATGTGTTGGTGGTGTTTGTAAGATCAGCCTCTTGGTCGGCCCTTTCCTCGTCAATATCGCGCTCTTCGATCTCGCCTCGTTCCCTTATGGTCAATGCCTCCGATTCGAGAGCCGTCTGCTTGAGGCGGAGAGCCGACAATTCACTCTGAATCTTCGCAACCACGCGACCACCAACATGGTGCGCGATCAATTGATCGCGGCGCATTCCCGTTACCTCGGTCAAAACCTGCCGCAGCTTTTCAATACCTTTTCCCTCGGTACTCGATGTCGGCAATATCTCAAGCGGCGAGATACCGCGCTCGGCGAGGCGATTGCGAAAATCGTCGATAACTCGATCTACCGAATCTTGTGGTAGCTGATCTGCTTTTGTAAGCGCGATTACAACACTCGCCGAGTTGTCGCCCAAGCTCTCCAAGTAGTCAATGTCAGTCCTCCGGCCCGTGCTCGTCGCGGGGATGGCTAATATCACCACCGGCGCAGTAGCGGCCGCAGCCCAAGCGCGTCCCTCCAATTCCGGCGTGTTGGTATTCATTCCGGGCGTATCCACAATGCTGGCATTCCAAGTCGCCAAGTCTTCGCGCTGCAACCCGACTTCAAGACGCGAACCGCTACTGAGTGGATCCTGTCCCCGTACCAGCGCGTCCCAACGTGCATCATCTTCACACTCTTCCCATTCCTCAGAATCACCATGCACCACAGCGCGATAATTAGTTCGTGCGTACTTGACTTCAACCGGACGAGCCGTGGATTCGAGAACGTCTATAGGAAAAGTCGCTGGCTCTACCCCAAAAATGCGAGCAACCAACGCGCTCTTTCCCGACCCGGTTTCGCCGATGATGGGGATGCTCAACGGTGCGGCGTGTGCAGCATTAGACTCGTCGCGAACATAAGCCGCCAAATGGTCCAATCCAGCGGCATCCAGCGTCTCGACGATCTTTCTCCAGCGTTCCCTAGCACTCGACTCACTCATTTGTTACCTCCTCGCCAGATTCCGCAACAAAAGCCTCGTGCTCTTTCTCTAAGCTCGACGCCCCCTCTTGCAAGGTCTTCAGTTCTTCTAGTGCCTCCGTAATTCCTTCCTTTTTGGTATCCCGCTCGCTTTCTTTTGTGTCCTTCAAAGATTTGAGCTTTGCCAACTCCTGATTGTGGCCATTCAAAGTGGCATCGAGCTCCGCTATTGCGTTCTCAATGAAATCCGTGGCCATCTTTTCGGTCTGACCGACACAATGTTCCACAGCGGTTTCTAGAGTTTCCACAGCGCGTTGAAAGGTGCTAATCAATCGTCCTTTGGTTGACTCCACAGCGCGTTGACGAGCTTTCGCCACATTTTCCCGATACTGGCTTTCTGCCCGTTCCAATGCCTGTTTCCGATTTCGATTGAGTTTTTCCAGTACCTCGGCTTTGCGCCTCTCCGACAACTCGGCGTCGTACTTTACCTCTGCTTCATTTGTTCGGCGGTTGAGTTCAGCTAACTTCTCTTGGTACTGGTCCTCAATGCGCCCTTTGCTTTTGTCGTAATGTTTTTGGGCTCGGTCATCATCAACTTCTCTTGGTACTTGTACCCGCTTTTTTCCCCTCAAAAGGAACATGAAGACCCCTCCAATTCCTCTGACATCTTCAACCTTTTCTTCTATAACCGTTCTAGTTCTCACCGCGGGACGGCTGCCGTGACTTTGGAGTTCTGCGAGATATTCCTCGTTCAATCGCTTCTTTTCCTCCTTTAGGTCCATGTAGCGACGTTCATTCGATCCTGCCTGTGCCTCATCCAACTTTTCTAACTGCCGATCACGGTCTTCAATTTCTCTTTCGAGTTCTTTGACTTTCTCTGCTTCAGCTTCATCGATCTTCGGTTCCGGCACCTGAAACGCCATGTCGGGTACTTCGGGAAGCTCCAAAGCGATCTCTCCCAGCTCGCCCCGAACCTGCCTCCGAATCTCTCGCGTCTGCTTGCGTAGCACACTACCTACGGCGTCATTCAACAACTTCCCCGCCTGCCTTCCGAGTGCCGCGAAATTTCTGCCCGGTAAATTGGCTAATTGGGCACCCGCGCCCCAGTTGTCTTTAAGCGCTTCATGCGAGTCGTAGGCATTGATCTCGTCCTTGAGAGCTTCTTCAGCCAACTTGCATCGCTCCTCAAAGGCATCTTTTGCCTGCGATAATGTCTGCGAAAACTCCTCAGAAAGTTCACCCTTCATGCCTTCGATTTCGCGTTTTCGATCTTCCACAACGCGTTCCATCTTTTCTACTTTCAATTCGAGATCGGCTAGATCAAAAGTGTCGTCGAGAACCTCAATCTGCCGATGCAACTTCTCTATGAGCTTAGCGGTCTCGCTTTGAACGAACGAGAGCGGGCTATGTAAGAGATCATAACCCTTGCCGCCACGAAAAAGATACCGTTCGAGGTCAGCCTCAAAGGCACTGATCCCGGACTCTTCGATCAAAGTCTCGCGAAACTGCCGATCCTCCAACCTGCTCCGCTCACTCTCTGCCAAAATCGGAGTTTTCACATACCCAGCACGCCCAAGCAGTGCCTTCGCACCAGACACGCCAAAGACTCGGCGCATCTTGGACTGATCCACGACATCCCGAATACTACTTTCCACGCGCTCCAAAACCCGGCTGATCTGACTCTCGTCAACACTGTCAATTTTGTTCACCACAAAAAATAGGCGGGCGACAGCCTCTTCTACACCCTCGAGAAACTGCCGATCAGACTGGGTCACTTGCGTTTCTGCACCAAAAAGAAAAATGGCCGCATTACTGCGATCAATCTGATCATTGGTAATCCGAATGTGGTTGTGAGTAGTTGTATTCGTCCCCGGAGTATCTACGAGCAGTACATTGTCCTCAAGAAAGGGAGATTTAACAAAGGCATCTACATGATTCACCAAATCCGCCACTTTTTCGCTGCCGAGGGCAGAGAGCCGCGAGGTATAATCTGCGAGTTTATCAACCGGCACTTTTTCTGATGGACTTCCATTGGTAAAATGCACCTCGACATGGTCGGACGACTGACCTTCTTTCGTCTTTGGATACCGAAGAAAATTGACTGTTGCTGTACACTCAAGCACGTCCATCGTGAGTAATTGCTTGTGCATCATTGCGTTGAGGAGCATGGATTTTCCGCGATTCATCTCGCCGACGACCACGACTACGAACTCCTCATTCTGAACGGTGTTAGCCCGTTCTTGGAAAGTCTGTGGAAGGCTACTCGCGCTTTCATCGCCCAAGTGCGGGACGACATTCTCCATGACTTTGGCAGATCGCTTCAATAGGTCAACCACCTCGTCGCGCAACTCCGCAAACCGATTTTTGACACTCATGTTCTTTACTCCTTAGTTTTCAGTTTTCGCTGCGAAAAGTCTCCAATGCCTCCGCAAGCGTTTTACGAACAGCTTCGCGCTTCACTCGTTCATCATCTGCATCTGCTTCGTCTGCCTCTTTCTTCTTCCGCGCCATCTTGTCTGCGAGCACCTTGCGCTGCTGGTCCGCAGCCTGTTTGAAGCGCGTACGGAAACCTCGTGAAATCCCCTCCAGCATTTGCTCGGCCTCCCGTTCAAGTCTATCGGGAAGCGAATCAAAGAGACTTTCCAACTCCCTTCGGGCACCTGCCTTAAGCTGTGCTTGTCGGGTTTTCATTCCCGACTGACGATACCTCTCTCGTTCCTCTGCCAGACGCGCCTCTGCACGTCTCAAGTTTGCTTTGGCATTGTTAGCCTCTCGTCGCAATTTTGGAATCTCGCCTTCGATCTTTCTCATCTCTGTCCGCATCTCTTTGAGAGGCTTAATCTTCTTATCTAAATCGGAAACCTTCTCATTCGCCGCCTCGTACTCGCGTTCCCATTTTTTAACGGGGCTATAATCTTTGCGTTGCCGCGTCACCGGGAACACTTCGGTCTTGGTATGGAATATGTCCAAAATCCATCCTAATCCGCCGCGCTCCACGGCCCTCGTCACATAATCAGTGTAATGTTCCACTTTTGGAGCCGGTTTCGGCCCGAGTTGCGTTCTATCCCTCACAGCCTTTTTGCGTTGCTTCTCTAAATTCTCTAACTGAGCAGACTGTCTCTCAAGCGTTTCGACCTTTGCCTTTCGCCTTTGCACAGCCCGCTCACACCTTGCGACCTCCCGCTTCAGCCTATCGAGCTCGTCTTCTCGGCGGCTCAGCGCCTCACTCGCTTTGTCGGCTTGCTCTTTTAACGGGGCCTTGTCTAGTTTGATAGAAGCCACCTTTGGCAAATCCAACGTAGAGACCCTCCCCCGGTTTTCAAGGTCATAGATCAATCGACTCGTCACCGCTCTCAACAACCGAGAGAGCCGCTCAAAAATAGATTTTTGCATGCTTTCGTTTAGCCGTTCAGACACCATCTTTTGCGCCACTCTTAGATCATCTCGCTCTAGCAACTTATCATCTAATCCATCATCGACAAACCTCGCCATCTCGCGTTCAATGCGAGGCTGTTCTTCGGTCAGAAAGTGTTGGAGGCGCCTCAACTCCTCCATCAGAGCCTTTCGCGCCAATCGGAGAATTTTGTCTAGCGAGCGTTCTAGATTCTTAGTGGCCTCTTTAAGATGTGCTTCCGCTGCTTTCCGCTCCTTCAAAACGCTCGCATCGCACTCTGCATCACGTTTTTCAATGTGAGCGATCTCTGTCTTACAAATCTCGCGCAAAAGTAATAACGGACGCTTTCGGAGTGCAGAGGTCTGGACCTCTTCCTCTGCATTCTTCCGCAGCTCGTTGCAGAAGCGGTAAAATTCGTTCTCTAGTTCCTCTTCGCCATCGCGGTAGACATTGCCTTCAAAAGCGCGTTTGGCAGAGAGCGTATAAATCTCCTCGCGGGGAAGATCAGGAACTCGTCTGTGGAGTTCTTCTTTATACTTCTCGAATCCATCCCCTATCTTTGCGTATTGATCGCACTTATTGATGACGACTATGACGCGGGCCGCAATAGACCGCGCCTTTTTGATCAACTCGACATCGCTCTCCCGCCCAATCCCATCGACGGGAACCACGACAATGGTCACGTGAGACATGCTAAGCTGATGAATGCTTCGCGCTTCCAACTCTGGATTGCCGTTGAGTCCAGGCGTATCGACGAGCACAACGCCCGTTGGTTGTTTTTCTTCAGGTTGCAAGACAATTTCGACCCGTTCAGTGGCCTCCCAAGAGTCCTGATCAAGAGTAGTATGGACACTGACCTCAGACCGGGGCATGGCAGCCGAATCGCCATTCTTATAAATCACGGTGGCCTGTCGATCCTCATCGAAGCTTTCGCTGTCTGCCCACCGAATCCAAGTTGGCACGGCCGTACATTCCAACTGGTCGGTCGCAAGCAGTTCTTCTCCGATAAAAGTGTTGAGGAGGGTAGATTTGCCCGTATTGAACTCCCCCATCACTGTGATGCAAAGGCGTTGTTGTTCAAAGTGCAACAGCGAACTCTCGAATGCTCGCTGGCACTGGTCGCGGCCTTCAAGGTCTTCAAGGGCCGCCCAAACCGGCTCGGCCCGCTTACGCAAGGCATCCGCCTCAGCCTTTAACTTCTCTCTCGAAATTCTCAAAAGCGTCTTTAAAATTCCCTTTTAGTTGTTTTTATGTTGAAAGGACGTACCCATTAGCGACCTTTAGGTTTCACGACAAAGCCTGAACGGCGGGTTACATGAGTACGTCCGGTCTGGCATCTGCAACCGATTTGACCGATGAGCAATAGTCTGTGCTTGCTCGCCTGCTTCCTTCGTGTCGTTGGTGTCGCGGGGGGCGGGGTCGTCCGCCCCGGGAAGTGCGGGTCGTTATCCATGGCCTTTTATATCGGGCTAAAACGGGGGTCCTTGGCCGATGGCTCCCGGCGTCTTTCGGCCCTTGGCAGACGGTATATAGCTACTTTCATCGGTGGCGTCAACCCGGGGTTTGGAAACGCATCCTTGACGCGCTAACCCGGCGGGAACGCCCCCAGCAAGGCCGCAAGCCGACGCCCGCGGCGGGGATC
Organism: Candidatus Latescibacterota bacterium; assembly: GCA_965200315.1. Taxonomy (GTDB): domain Bacteria; phylum Latescibacterota; class UBA2968; order UBA8231; family UBA8231. Next base: position 3,050,957 of record OZ241362.1, on the reverse strand, counting down.
GTGGACGCGCAGAGCGTTACGCTTCTCATAAGGATTTATCATAAAAAACCTTTGTTAGTAGATGCAATGATTTGGGCCATATCTGCTTTCCGGCCGCCGAAACCGACGCCATTCCGCTGCGGGTACTTGCTTTTGAAGGGTAGCTGCGGGGCCGCATCGCCGCATTATCGTCCACTACAATTCCCAAGGAACGGGGACATTGATCTCCGTAGCAATGCACTGCAACATGTCGAAATGTTCTTCGGTCAGTGGGATGCCGCTCTGCTCACGCGCTTGTTCGCGCTGCCACTCCAAGCTGCCGGGCACTTCGGCACTTGCCAAGCCCGGCATGGGGTTTAGCGACCGGCTCGCGCGCAAAATGCGAGCAAGCTCTGCCTTATAAGCCTCCAAATCGCCCAACCGCGCCACATCAATCGCCACCAGCATAAATGCCCGCGTGGCACTTGCGAATTTTGGATTGCGCGATTCAGGCGTCGCCGTGCCCGCTAAAATGCCCGCCAAGAACCACGACGTAAATCGCATTCCCAAACTCTTGAAAACAAAATCTGGAAATGTCTGCAATGCCTCGGCGAGCCTGCTGCGGTCTTTCAACATGTTCGCATTCATATCCAGCACAAACGGCGGGCCTGCTGCCGTTGGAATGCCAAAACACATCGGCGGTGCATGCATTGCATCCCACACCGTTGCATCGGGGTGCGTCGGCTTTTCCCAAGCGATACCCCCAGCCACGGCAAAGGTCGCCAAATCGCGTGCCAATGCCAGCCGCGCATAAATCCCCACGCTGCCCACATGCCCGTGATTGCGCGTACACACAACGGCAACGCCATTTGCTTTCGCCTTTTCAATGACGGCCTCTGTTGCATGCGTTGCTACCAAGTAACCTGTACCGCCGTCGCCGTCAAAAATCGCCATTGAAGGGGCATCCATGACTTGGGCAATTTCGGGATGTGAGTTAATGCGTCCCTCGCGAAACTCAGCTACATACCGTTGCAACTGGCGCGTACCGTGGGAAACCACCCCGCGCAAATCCACATCCACCAGATAGCGCGCAATCAACGCAGCATCGCCGTCGGGCAAACGGACTTTGCGCAACACTTCAGTAGTAAAGTCCCGCAACAGATCGGGCATAATGCGCTTGGCGTCTTTGGGAATACAAACGGGCACGAAGGGCTCCCCTCTACGTCGTCAGAAATCGTTCCGCACCTTCTCTGGCATCCCCGATCTGAGCGAATCCCAACACGCAAGCCCTGTGGCAACCACCCTAGCCCCCTCGCGGACGCCGACCCAAGGCTTTGTACCGTTCAGGACGCAATCAGCCATGTGCCGCAGCATGACGATCATCTCGCTGGCGTGGCCCCGCATAGATGAGAATTCTGCGGCGACCCTGCGCGAGGGCAGGTCGCCGATGGGATCGAGGCTTTTTACGCCGTTGAGAATGGTGCCGCGAGTCCCGTAAACGGCAAGGCTGTTCATCGGGACGTCGTGTGGGTGTACGATGCCGAGAAAGTTCGCAATGCGTCCGATCTTTCCAGATGTGAACTTCACGTTGACGACGAAGTTGTCCTCTTGGGGATAGTCCGGTGCGACGCCGCTGCGCAGCCCGTAGCAATGGACTTCGTCTATGTCGCCCATGAACCAGCTCAGAAGATCAATCGGGTGGCAGGCCCCGCCCAATATCAGGTCCTGCGGCATCTCGACTCGCCACGGCGAGTAGGCATAGACCGGGCGGAGATCGTGAACGTAGTGGGCTTCGGCCATGAAGAGTTCACCGATCTCGCCGGCATCGCAGGCGCGCTTGGCCTCAATGAAGTCATACCTCCCGCGCAGACTCTGCGTGACGAGCAGCACCTTGCCGGATCGGTCAACGGCTTCCACAACCTGTTCGACCTCTTCCATCGTGTACACCATCGACTTGGTGACCATCACGTGCTTGCCCGCGTCGAGCGCGGTCAGGATCTGCTGCGCGTGGAGCGGGCCGGGCGTGTAGATACCGATGACGTCGAGGTCGCTTCGTGCGACTAGTTCGTCGAAATCAGACGTGAGGGCGTCGATCCCGAATTCGCGGCCGAGCGCTTCGAGTTTGTCTTGCTGTGCGTCGCACAGAGCGGTGACGCGGATCGGCAGGGTGCTGTTTTCCGGCTGGTTGGCCCCAAGTAGCGTTCGGCCGTGGCCAAGCCCGGCGACGCCGATGCTGAGTTGGCTCATCTTCGTTTTTCTCCTGGTCAATGTTGCCAGTCGCGCAAGCGCGGGTTGTATCAGATCACGCGGCCTTCCAACTAGCGATGAAGTCCGCCGTACCGTAGTCCGCCGGCATCTCGTTGAAACAGTGCTTCATCGGGGCGGCCTGAAAGCCCGGCACAAAGTGTTCCACGTCTGCTTGCAGCAGGGCCTCGAGCGAACTGAAGCGATCCCAAAGCAAGTGCGCCTCATCCGCGGAGAATCGATCGGCGAAGCTCGGCCCCCAGTTGAGCGTAATGGGGTGCTTCCCCAAGACGCGACTTTGGAGGTCCTCGGCGATTCCCTGAAGCGGTGGCTCCTTGTGCAGTCGGATCGCCAGTGCGGCCTTGCAGAGAAAGACCGTTGACAGAATCCTGCCTTTCTCGGCCCGCTCTGGATGGAGGTCGTCTAGGGCACTCAGATACGCGGCACCATTTCCGGAGAGAACGGCCCGCAGCGCCGATTCCGTATGCTGCCTCATCTTTTCGCCGCGGTCATTCCAGCGCGTGAATGCCGCCTGCGCGTCTGCGGAGATGTGTTCGGTAAACGAGAGCTCGTCCATTGACGTAAAAGTCGAGAAGCCGCCGTGAACGGTTCGCCGCATCTTGGGGCTGTAGTTGCTGCCCCAGTGGAGGATCGGGAGGATATAGACGACGCCGTCGCCGGCTTCGAGATGGGTCTGCACACCATTGGGTAGCGGGCGGCGGGGATCTGCCAACATCACTGCGTTCTCTGCGGGCGTGTTCAGCCGCAGATGGCTGCCCGGCACCACCCAAAGGACGCTATCGTCGTAGAGCGGGATGTTCCACTGGACGTAGCGCGGGCCTCCTTCGCGGATGTCGTCGATATAGCCTTGGAGCGGCGCGGTGTCGATCGGATGGAGATCGCGGTGCCACTTGGCCGGGCCGTGATCTCTGACGGGATTGCACATCATCATCATCTCTGTGACGGCCCCGTCCGCTATGCCGAGGAGTTCTGTGCTGACTCCGTGGATGTTCTCCTCGAGCCAGACCTCAACCGCCGGCGCGGTCTCCGGGTCGATCTGATTGACGAGCGGCGCCCTTGACAGTTGCAGGCGAGGCTGCGGTGCGGTCTCCCAGACGCCTCCGGGTGGATCGCCTTCCGCGCACTCGGCCTTCCAAGTCTCGCGCTGGCGGTTGACGAGGGTCTCGTATGCCTGCCGGACGCGTTCAAGTTTGTCGCGTGGCACAGCTTCTTTGACAATGAGGTAGCCGGTTTCCAGAAATTCGTCGCGGTTGAGTTTCATAGCGGACTCCAATCAGGGTAAAGGAGCGTTTTGCTCGGAAGAGCTATATGGCTCATAGCCGGGGGTACGGTGACTTCTCGCCGAGAAGTTCTACGTCAAATCCACAGGATTTGTATACGCCGACAGCATCGCTCAGATCGTTGCGAATAAATTCAACCAGTGTTCGCCCAATGTCCTGACCTCTCCAGTCGGGATGCATGGCGATGTACGTGGTGATGCAGCGCGTTCGACTGGATGAGTCCAAACGCACGATGCCAACCGGCGTACCCCCGCGTCTGGAAACTCGCAACATCGGGAATCTGTTACGTAGTGCAAAGCTGGACAAGTGCCTCAATGGCTGCCTCTGTTGGTCCGCCAACGGATTCGGCAATAATGCACACTACATCCTATGCGTCCAACACATCAGCAAAAAAGCGTTCTATCTGCATCTTTGAATTTGCCTGTGTACAAGCCCCGGTGCTGGCGGTCAAGCGGTCCATGTATTGATTGATCTATTTTATGGAACTCGCATCATCAGATGCCAAGAACGCCACGCGTTTGCCGTTTTGTCAAAATCTAGTCGGTCGTGGGATCCTTCAATGCCCGAATCTTGTCCAAGTGTTTCCGGATCTCCCCGGCACCGCTTGCGTTGATTTTTTTGCGCACATCGGCACCGCCGTAGAGGGACGTCAGCATACAAAGCACGAGACTTACTTGATTGTCGGCGTCCAGCGGAATTGAAGGCTGCGAATCTGGAACCCACTGAGGCGTTACTCCCTTAACACGTTTATTGATGCAATTGCACAGTTGGGCGTGGCAGAAATCATGTGAGCCAAGGCTATCTCCTAGACTAAGATCTCCTTCGTCGGTCTCAAATCTGATCGCTAAGGACTGAAGATTACAATTTTCGTCAAGGATCGTGAGGAGTGCGTAAATCCTAAAATGGACCCATTTGTCTGAGCTTTGCAGAGTTACAAAGGGTAGAATGCCCTTCTTCGTAGGCTCGAGGTGTAGAAATTGATTCTGGTCCCTCATTTCGACGTCTGGACATTTACTCAGCATCGATCTGAGTCCATTGGCGTCAAGCTCTCCCAATTGATATCTGTCATAGACCTCGCAGAGAAGTTTGGCAAAAGAGCCGTCATTATAATCTTTCAAAAATATCAACAAGATGTCCAAGATGACATCCCGAGTAGCCTTATCGGCCGGTTCGACGGGCATGGCATAGGGCTTTCTACAAACTAAACATTGCTTGAGGGACATACTCGACTGAGAAAGGATCCTGTGGGCCTCTAGACCCGATTTGGCTCACGAGATCATTTGCGTCCGGTGAGTCTCTTCTGAACACATAGCGCTTGATGAACGGCGGCGAAACGAGCGCTCTAAAGCCTTGAGCAACTTCAACGGGTACGAACCGAGAAATGTCTTCACAAAACACCCAGTCTACTTCTGGGACCTTCCATGGGTCTTTCACTTCTTCTATATTTTCATCTTTATTGATTTCGGGCCAATACCAAGCTGGTCTCCAGAGCCAATGCGGTTTTTGGAACTTGTACTTTTTCAAACGTTCGATCAATAAATTGTCTATATCGAGATCGACTGGATTGCACAGTTGATTCCACACTTCGACGTCATTATGTCGATGTCGATCCAAGGTGATGCTGGGAAACCGGGATACTAGATGTGGCGCATCCACAAGGATACTCTGCTCTGGGAGGATGATCGAATTGAGCAGAGTTACTATCCTCGCCGCAGTGACCCGTGCCATCTGCTCTGGAATAAGCGTGTCTTTGTCGGAAATACCGCCGTGGACGGATTCGACAAAGCTCTTGAATGTGACCTCTTCGATCTTTTGCTTACCCAACAAGAAGTCCCGTGCTCGCCGCGGTATCCAGTCTATGACACGGTCCAGACCTAAGAAGCCAAGGACCGGTGTGTCAGGGTGTTCACGAACATCTTTTACGCATAGCTCAAAGTTCTCCCTAGCATTGGGGACGACCGGCCAATACCATGGTCGGTAGCCGTCGAACGGAGCTTGCCAAAGACCGGGATTCCCTATCTGTTCGCCGCCGAGATGTATGTCGGCGAAGCCTTCAGGCGGACTACCTAGACTCAGCTCGAAAACATTTCTCCCGAATTCGTTGAGAACGATAATGAACCCGCATTTAGAGAAACAGCGGAGAAGATAGGCCAACCTGCTCCCTGTGATGTCTGCGGCATCCGAATAGTGGAGAAGATCGTAGTCCAAGACGATTATGTCCGCCTCATCTATATCGTGTGACCCGGTCTCAAAAGCTTCGTTCAGATCCTCTCTCCATGCGGTCCTCCGGCGATTCACCAACTCTAGCAGCGGCTGAAAATCCTTTGTATCGACAGCCTCCACGTCCGCCTCTCTATAAGTGCTCCGTATGCCATCTACCCAAGTTTTGGCAATCGTGGATTGATCTTCGTAGACCAATACCTTAAGTGAATTCATAAGTCCTCGCTCCATGCCATCTCAAAGCATGTGTTGAATGGTGCTACTGGTTCGATGAAGCGGACGTCCGCTTTCAAGTCCGTGGCTAACATCCTAACGATAGCTAAACCCAGTCCCGCACCGCCATATCCCAACGCCCGGCGTTCCGGCGAAATCTCTAGGCCTCGTTTGAGCGGTTCAAATAGGTCCTCCGCCTTATCCAGATCGATGCCCACCCCCGTGTCTTGGACTCGAATCCCTCGGCGTTTGCCCGACTCAAAGGACGACACCGATATTCGCTTGCTATTACTGTCCAGCATTGCATTGGAAGCATTCATAAGTACGTTGTGGAAAATGGCCATCCAGACCGGGTAGCTAGTCTCCGGTAGCAACAAGCCTCGATCGATACCTGAAACCTCTACCTTCACTCCACGTAGCAAGGCCCGCAGGTTGCCGGCCATACTTTCCACTATGAGTTTGGCCTTGAAACGGGCAACTGTCGTCCGATTTCGTTCGTCGGAGATTGGCGAGAAAATCATACGTGTCTCGCGTGCGTCTCGAATCCATTTCTTGATACTGTTGGAAACGGAACCAATAGATTTCTTCAAATCTGGGTCTATCTTAATAGCATCGTCCAGAGCGGCAGCGTGATGTTCCAAAACGCTAAGTTGTTGGGTGAATTGATGATCAAACGCGACAGATGTTGCCCCGACTGTTGCCATGGCACCAAGCAACCCTGACTGGCTCTTAGTCCATTCAGACTGTTCGCGGATAGAGTCTATAGTCTTTTCTAGCTCCGTCCTAAGTTGGTTCGCTACTGCCTTGGGTACCTCGTCTTCATGTTGTTCCAGAACATTCCATACGCCTTCGACAAGAGATTCAGGCACTTCCACACTCTGTATGGTCACCTTTTCTTTCAGTCGCAGAACTGCCAGACGGGTTGCATAGTAATCCAAGGCGAATCTGACGGTGTCTTGGAGTTGGCGAAATGCGTCGTTGCTGACTAGGCGATCGCGGGATACCTGGATCTGTAAGTATTGATTCGATGGAGGTTTGTTTTGACCTGCTACCCTCGCCTCGTGGGTAGTGTCGATGTTTACGACACCAAGAACACGCGAATTTGTTGGCAAGTGGTTTAATCCCATTGAGACGTTCAGTTCGTCCGGTAAAAGCTGAGATTGTGTTAGGCGATGTGAGTGATCAATCTCAAGCCTTAACCAGTCCGAGTCAGGCCCAGCATAAGGGATTCGGAATCCAGCATCATAAATATGGACACCTCCCCATTCGTGCATATAATCTCGTGCTTGTTGTACTGGTATTCCATAAGGTTGCCGGTTCTGCAACGTAAATATGCGAATTTCAAAATCAAGGCTGTCAATTAAATATCGATCATCGCCGCGGACAGGAACTTGGAATTCGTAAGCCGGAGTGTGTTGGCCCTCCAGTTCCAATGATAGTTGCGCTTTTCGCTTATCGGATCTTTTCCCCGAACCGTTACGGGGTAAGAGTCTCCCGACGAGACGGGAAGTATACAATTCTAATGTGCGGGACATCTGGGTATTGAACAGAGCGACCGCCTCCGGTGGTGCGGACAAATCTACTTCAAAACCGCTTGCTTCTCTGTTGGCAGCACCAGTCAACGAGCGGAATGGTGGTTGGAGGAACCAAATCTCTCTAGCAAGATCTTCAAATTCCTTGGGGCTCCATTCATGCTTGAGTTTCTTCAGTGTTACTGTAGTGCCGTGTGGGCTTTCGAGAGGAAAAACTGTATCTTGAGGTTTGTTCAGGTCGTATAGGGCAGTCGCTTGAGTCAACTCTCCCGCCTGAACTGCCGTGTCCCAATCAACCATCACATAAAGCTCTCTGGGCATTGAACCTTCTGGAACTCGCGTCTTCTTCGGGATAGAGGTCAACTCTAACTCACTAGCGAGAAACTGGACGGCCAGACGCCCCACTCCTTTTGAACCGGTCAGTGGTCGATGCAATTCCGGCGATGTTTCTTCTTTAACCTTATGAGTCGAACCTACACGCATCCAGCGGCCCTCAAAGTCCTCATAAGTCATGCCGTGGCCGTTGTCGGACACTTCAATGCAGTCGTCCTGAATACGGATCTCCACTTTGGAGGCGTCTGCATCGTAGCTATTCTTCACCAACTCGGCAAGAGCAATGTACTGACGGCCGACTAGACGTTCACCGAGCTCCCGAAGTAGCTCTGAATCTACGGTGAAGTGGACTTTTTGTAAGCCAAGCTCAGGCACCGTAGTCAATTGCCCCTTTTCTTGACATGTCGTATTCGTAACAAGTCAGAGGTACGTCTTTCAGAAACGGAATTACCATCCTGCCAATAGCAGACGACAGCGGCGGCGGCACGGAATTTCCAATCAGCTTTGCTAGGTGTTTCCGCGCTGTAACAGAACTAAAATCTACAAAATCTGGAAGCATTTGTAGCCTTGCAGCTTCGTGAGGGGTAATCACTCTTCGGCAAGCAGGATGAACATATCTGCCTTGACCCATGCAATTGAAACCCGTAGTGACCGTTTGCGCCGGCTGATCCCATACCATCCTACCGTACATTGCGGTATAGCTATGGTCCGATCTATGGCATGGAGGCCTCAAGTCGTTAGGCAAGTTGATCTCGTCGTTCTCAAATAGCCAGTCGATCCTAGATTGGTTTGCTGGATATGGTTGAGAAGGTGAGTCGAACAGGTTGGATCTGGCCACATCCTCTAGGTCTTCCATGGCCCATCGGATGCTTCTGGGAACATGTTCGCATATCGGCGATTCTAGTCTTTTTACTAGTTCTTGGGGATCGACATCGCAATCTAGCACCGCAATTATTACGTGCCGGTGACGCTTTTGGGGTACACCCAAACTCGACAGGTCAACCACTCCCTCTCCGATAACGTAACCAATCTCTTTGAGCCTCTCGATGGTTTGGTAGACAACGTTGCGAACGTCGAAAGTGACGGTTGGAACATTCTCAGAGATGATTGCCGATGGATATAGGACTTCAGCCGCCCTTGCCATGTGGAGGTACAATCCGTTTCTCGGGTCATCGCGCCTTGAATGGTTGTTCAGATTTGAATGGCCCTGACATGGGGGTCCACCTAGTAAGATATCGAGTTCCCCGACTTGGTGCGCCAACTCAGCTTCAGCAACGGTGGGCGGTGAACCGAGCTCCCCGTCCAATATTTGTTCGATGGGCTTACAAATTGTTGTTGCCGCCGGGAATGATGTACTATATACGTCCAGTGCTATTTGGTCTGAGTCCACTGCAAGTCTAACATCAAGGGAGTAACCCGACTCTTGGACGGCCCTCTGTATACCGAGCGATAGACCGCCACAACCCGAAAATAGGTCGGCGATTCTCAATTTCGGCCAAGAAGGGTCACCTGATGGGGGAGTAGTGGACCTTAGGATCGAAAGATCTAATTCGCAAATACTACAGCCACCGCTCACTATATTCACCTCAACTCTTAAGGTAACGCGATTGTTAGAATATGGTCACTCGCCCCAAAAAGCATTCGACTTTGGCCTTCAGGCTTTGCTAGTCCGCGATCTCCCATTGCCAGACCTCAGACATCTCCTATCATGTCTCTTGAACGAATACGGTAATCTTACCACCTTAAAAAATAATCTCTGTTGGGCTGGCGTTACAACGTTTCCCCCCCCAGGCGCAGGACGCTCTAGTCAGGAGTATCTCGGTCTAGCGGCGGACCGTCACGCTGATTTCGATGCCAGATCCCGGTCTCCAGCCGTTCAGCAATACACCGGTCTGTAATATGCAGAGCGAAACTCTTGCGGCCAAGCACCTTCACCTTTAGAATTGCGTGTCTGGACGAAGCCACGGCAAAATCGTATCCGCCGAGAGCACGATGACGCATCACACAGGAATCCAACCCATGCCTAAACTAACCCCTACCCAACTCGACCACTATCGCGAACACGGCTTCGTCCTCGTCGAAGCCCTCCTCGACCCCACCGCCGACATCGATCCCGTCTTGGCCGAATACGACGAAATCCTCGACGAGCTCGCCAACGAGCTTTTCGCCGCCGGGCAAATAGCCTCCACGTACGCCGATCTCGGCTTTGATGCGCGCCTCTGCCAGATATACAACGAAACCGGCCAAGTTCACGCCCAGCACTTCGACATCTCGCTGCCCCAAGGTGGCATCGGCCCGGACTCGCCCATCGCCGTTGGCCCGGCCACCTTCGCGATGCTGCGCAACAAAAAGCTCCTCGACATCATCGAAGACCTCATCGGCCCGGAAATCTACTCCAACCCCGTCCAGCACATCCGCATCAAACCACCCGAGCAGTTCTTGTCCGATGTTCCCAAAGACCATCACGGCCGCATCGCTGGCTTCGCCGTCGGTGCCACGCCTTGGCACCAAGACAATGGCGTGGTGCTGCCCGAGGCCGACGAGACCGACATGCTCACCGTGTGGGTGCCGCTGACCAACGCCTTTCGCGAGCACGGCTGCATCGAAGTAGTAGCCGGCAGCCATCGCGACGGGCTGTTGCGCCACTGCTTGTTCAAGGGCATCGGCCACTTTATCCGCGACCAAGACCTAGCCCTCGACCGCGTCGTCACCGCCGAACTCAAGCGCGGCGATGTGCTCTTCATGCACCGGCAGACCTGCCATTCGTCGCTGCCCAACGTCAGCGAACAGGTGCGGATCAGCTTTGACCTCCGCTACAACCCCACCGGCCAGCCCACTGGCCGGCCGCTCTTCCCCGGCTTCGTCGCCCGCAGCCGCAAAGATCCCCAATGCGAACTGCGCGACCCAGCGGCTTGGGCGCAATCGTGGTACGACGCACGAGAAAAACTGTCCGACAAAAACTTGCCCTCCTTCAATCGCTGGCCATTTGAAGACCCCGCCTGCGCCTGAATGTTATGGTCGAATTGGAACTGAGCGCGGCCGAACACAGCGCACGCAAGCTAAAACCGCAGCACTTGCAACAGGCCGTCGCCGCCCTGCGCGACGACGGTTTCGTCGTCCTCCACCGCGCCATTGATTCCGCGCATATCGAAATGCTGCGCGAGCGCATGCTCGCCGACGTCGAAGCAATCCTCGCCCTCGCCGACGTCCCCTATCAGTTCAACGACGGGCACCTGCAACAGGACCCGCCGCCCTTTCCGCCCTACCTTTTCCGCGACGTGCTGGTCAACGCCCTCGTCGTCGAAGTAACTCACTCAGTGCTCGGCGAAGGCGTCAAAAACGCCTTCTACAGCGGCAACACCTGCCTGCCCAACACCACCCAACAACCCCTCCACGTCGACGCGGGTCAGCTCTGGCCCAATCTCGAGGTGGCGACGCCGGCCTACGGCCTTGTCGTCAATGTACCCGTTGTCGACGCCACGCCCGCAAACGGCAGCACCGAACTCTGGCCCGGTACCCACCTAGACACCACCCGCGCCCTCAACGATGGCGACATCAAGCTGCCGCCGGCAATCGAAGAGAGCCTCCGCGCCGTGTGCAAACCCCTACAGCCGAGCATACCCGCCGGCAGTGTGCTGATCCGCGACATGCGCCTCTGGCATCGCGGCATGCCCAACCTCACCGGCCAGCCCCGCCCGATGATCGCCATGATCCACTGGGCGCACTGGTGGCACACGAAGAAGCCGCTGTTGTTTCCCAAGGGGACGGAAGAATTGTTTGCTGATAGTGCGTTGGAGACAGTAGCGGAATTTGTCGATGGACCGATCGACTACATTAGCCGCAATCGGAAATACGATTACTCCGGGTAGGCCCCGCAGTCCGGCCTCAGAATTGGGGCCGCAACGCTCACGGCGCTAGCCGCCGACACTCCAAGTAGTACCGCTTCTCCACAGCCTCGCCCAGCGAGAACGTCTTGCGCGGCGTGGTCCCGTCGATGACGATCGTTTTGAACAAGTCGCGCTTGTCCATGGCCGGTAGAAAAAAGCCGATGCTGTCCGGCTCCGCAGCCAGTTGCTCTAGCACATCCTCGCCGTGGATATAGTCGAGGCGGGCGCGGGGATGCGCGTCGAGATGGCGGTCCAAAAAGGTCTGCAACGACGCTACTGCGAGCTGGAAGCTAGGCTCGGCCATACTCAACAGGCCGCGTTCGGTTCCGCTTAGATAGGGAATGTGGTGCCCCGGGCCGACGGCCGCTTCTCGACAGGCAGCCTCCCATCCATCCCGATCCGAGAAGAGCCGACGGCTAAATCCACTCCCTGTGCAGTGCGTCTCCATCGCCCGCAATAAATCGGCTGCATCTACGCCAAAAACTACCCGATGGATGGGTGCAAACTCCAGGGCCTCGTCGTGGACATTGACTAGTTCGGCCAAGGCGTAGCGCGCCGGGTGATTCATTATCTGGCGCTCGTCCTCTGCTTGCGCCTTGAGCCGCTCCCAGACGGCGCACGCTGTGGCGAAGGAGTGGTTGCCGTCGCCCAGCGCGTAGATCAGCGGCGGCTCGCCGCACGCAAGGCCGGCGAGCCGCCCGGCGATTTCGGCGATCAACGCCCCGTCGTCGATGTGCCAGCCTCTAAGCCTGCCGCCGCCTAGCATCAGCTCAAAATCGTAGGCTTGCCTCAGGTCTTCTTCGCCAAGCGGCTCAATCACCGTCTGCTGCGGATCGTCGATTAGCACCATGATGTGTGGGGTTTCCAGCGGCGCGTTCTCCCGCACTTGGATCCTCGGGGGCAGCCGATTCTGATCTGTGCCCTCGGTCGTGCGGATTAGCTTCTGCGCTCCGTCTCGGTAGTCGTACTGCTCCAAGTCCAAGGCGACGATCAGCCCCTTGCGCGGCACAGCGCGCCCGACCTCGCGTTCCACCAGCATAAGGCCGGGCCGCTGTTCCGCCAGTACGCCGCTTTTGAGATACACCTGCATCCGATGGTTAATGCCGGCGATGGTCTGTTCGCGGCAAGTCTCCCCGAGGTAGGCTTCGGGAAAAATTAGATGTAGCGTCGAAGGATCGTCCCCAACAATCCGCCGCACTTCCTCCCAGTATTCGGGCTGCGAGGTGTACTGATCGCAGGCGATGACCGACCACGTTTCAAGGGGAATATCGGCCCTCGGCAAAAGCAAGGGCGACACGTGCAGGGCGATCTCGGGATAGTGTAGCTGCATGGGCCGGCTAACCGAGCAACGGTCTGACCCAAGCCGGAAAAATTGGGAATATCTCCTCTGGAGCCGCTAGTTCGGGGTGCCAGCGCTTCTCGTGCTCAAACATGATCCAGCCGTCGTACCCGTGCCCTTTGAGCAGGGCTAGCGCCTCTTCTAAGGGCAACTGGCCCGCGCCCGGCGGCACGTAGCGCCAACCGTCCTTCATCGCCTCGGTGTGCTCGGGATCATAGACGGCGTCTTTGACGTGGGTATAACCGATGCGCGGCCCCACCGCCTGATAGGTCTGCTCCGGCGACTCCTCGCCCACCCGTGCCGTATGACCCATGTCCCAGAGTACGCCGAATGCCTCGTTGGGAATGCGGTCGAGCAGCAGCTTGCACTCCACCGACTTGATCCACTCGTCGTGGGTCTCAAAAAGCCACTTGAGCTGGCAGGCACCATCCAATGCGAGGATCTGTTCCATCGTCTCCCGCCCGATGTCGGCCAGCTCCTCCTTGGAATAGGTCTTGGAATCGCCGCCGCCAAAAACTCGGATAGAGCCGCAGCCCAACTCATTGGCCACCGGAATCGAGTGCCGCGCCTCCTCTACGTTCTCCTCTAACTTCTCCGGCACACAGACCCGGATGCTGGAGCTAATTCCCGACACCTCCATGCCGGCGTCTGCTAGCTGGCGTCGAGTTTGGGCGGCTCCGCTGGTGAAGGCCGGCAATTGGGTAATGTCCATCGTCTCCTGCAACCCGCGGAAATCGACGCCGTCGTAGCCGTATTCGCGGCCCCGGCGGCAAATGGTGTCCAAGTCCCAGTCTGGGCACCCCAACGTCGTAAAGCTGATTTTCATGGCATCTCTCCGTATCCGTTTTCGTTCATGGCATCCCTAAAAAAGTCAAAGGTGTGCTGCTCTCGGTCCGTTTTCCACCTCCCAAGCGACTCCGGCCGCACCACGATCCGACCCAACTCAAATCCCAAAAAGTCCTCCAGTTCCCGCAACACGTCCTCCTGCTTCAGCACGAAATCCTCGAATCGCACCAACATCCACTTTTCTGGTTTGGGCGTGGCCTTCATCAGCTCGTATTGGTATTTCCACGAAATGGCCCGCCGCCGCCGGATGTCGTCCGTGCGCTCGTACTCTATGCCAAAATCCGCAAGGTCGTCGGTCTTGTGAGCGCCAATGATGCTGTCGCGCGGGTCGCGAATCCAGTGAATGTAGTGGATGTCGGGAAACATCCGCACAATCCACGGGTAAATCAGGGTCGTCTCGGGCAGCTTCCAACCCTTGTGCTCCGAGCGGTCGGCCGCAACGTCTTGCAGGTATTCGCCGATCAAGTCCTCGAACTCCGGGTCGATTTTCGCGCTGTGCAAATCGTCAAAATCCCACTCCAAGCCCCCCTTCCACTTGACGTATTTGGCCATGACCCGACAGGCGGCGTAGAGCGCGTGGGGCGGCACCTTGTCGCCCGAGCGATTGAGCGTGTTGCCCATAAAAACGCCGCTGGCATAGAGCGTGTGTGCTATGGCTCGCGTACCCGAGTGGCCGCGGCCAATGACGGTGATTATCGCCATACCTGTTCCTCAGAGTTAGGGAATAGATTGTTGGCCTCAAGGGGCACAACAGCACAACAGGATAAATTACCTTGTAATAATACATTGAACCGCCTAGTCGACAACAAGCTCAGCACTTGGAAAAACCGCCCGCGGCGCAAGGCGAGGAGATTCTGTGCGCACATCTGCCCGCGATGGACGCTCGCTCACCCGTGCCGACGGCTATCCACGAGAAATTGCTCGGTTATCTGCGCCTGTACTTCGCGGTCGGAGGTATGCCCGAAGCGGTGCGTACCTTCGCTGAGACGCGCTCGGTTGCCGCAGCGACCGAGGTGCATCGGGCACTCTGTGGTGCCAAGTGTTCAAGCACCTCTTTCTCGACATCGGTATGGCACAACACCTCTGCGGCGCAGCGCAGAAGTGGATTACTTATTGGTAGATGATAGAGGGAAAATAGTGCCATTGGAAGTCAAGAGTGGGCCAGCGGGCCGCTTGCGGAGTATGCGCCTCTTCCTACAGGAACGCGAAAGCACTGATGCGGGCTTGGTGTTTTCAACGGCCAATGTATCGATCCTTCCCGAACAAAAGCTCGTTTTTTTGCCTCTCTATGCGCTCTTTGGCCACAGCTAAGCCCTGCTGAGGGCGCAGCCAATGACGGTGATTATCGCCATCAACACCTCTGCTTAGGGGAGGAAAAAACGCTTGCGGCGGTTATATCGGCCGGCTAGTATCGCCAGAAACTTTTAACAGAAAGGAACGCACCATGGCCGAGCAAACGCCGACCGTGCAACAGTTGTGTGATGCCGCCCAAGCAGGCGATCTAGCCCAAGTCGAGGAGATACTTGACCAAAACGCTCTGCTCGCCCGCCAGCCCATCACCCAAAACGGCCAGTTGGCGATCCAGTTCGCCGCCCGCGAGGGGTACGCCGAGATAGTTGCCGCGCTCTTAGCTGCCGGGGCCGACCCCCGGCGCGGCGTGTACCCCAACCGCCGCGCCACCAGTGCCCTCGCCTACGCCTGCGCCCGCGGCTACCCCAAGATCGTGGCCCTGATCGAGGATTTCCTCGCTCGGCAACCAGCCGCCGAGCCGGCCGTCGGGCCGGGGCCGGCGCTCTTTGCGGCTGCCGCGGCCAACGACCTCGACCAAGCCCGCGCCCTGCTGGCCGCCGATCCAACCCTCGCCGACCACCCGTCTCATCCGCTCACCGTCGCCGCGGAAAAGGGCTTTGCCGAGATGGTGGCTCTACTCCTCGACCACGGGGCTGACCCAGATGCCCCCGAAGATCTCGACCTCGGCGACGAAGGCATCTATAACAACGCCGGCATCCCGCTGTGGCGAGCCGCCAAAGGTAATCACTACGAGGTCTGCCAGCGGCTCTTGGCCGCCGGGGCCGATCCCAACGCCTATGTCTTTGCCAGCGGTCCAGCCGCCGAACGTGCTATGGAAAACGACAACGACGCGATTCTCGACCTAATCTACAGCTATGGTGGCCACAGCTTTGCCGTCGCCGCTGCGCTCTGCGGACGCATGGCCGTGCCCGCCGAAGTCATGCACCTCAAGCCCGAGCTGGCCAGCGAAATCCTCTGGGGCGCGGCCCTCAGCGGCAACGTCGCCCTCGTGCGGCTATGTTACCGCTACGATATGTCGGGCATGGATCCGTTCAGGACGCTTTATCAGCCGTTGCGCGGCCGGCGTGGACAAGCCATGCGCCGCTATGCTAACGGCCAAGGCGACGAACACGCCGACAAAGTCGAAATCCTGCGCCTGATGCTCGCCCAAGGGGCCGACCCCAAGGCCACAGACGCCAAGAACATGACGCTCCTACATCGCTTGGCCGGCGAGACTTCGCACTGGGCCGACGAAGAGAAGCTCCCGTTCGCCGAATTGCTCCTAGACTATGGTGCCGACTTGGAAACCCGCGACGACGAACTCCAGTCCACGCCTCTGGGCCACGCCTGCCGCTACGGCTTGGCCAAGCTCGCCGCTTTGCTCTTGGAGCACGGAGCCTCGGTCGAGCCGCTGGCGGGTGCGCCATGGACGGCCCCGCTGGCTTGGGCCGAGCAACAGGGCCACGCCGAAATCGCCGCGCTTTTGCAAAGCCGCGCCTGACGCTTAGCGCACCAGGAGGAGTTACCGGCCTATAACTACGGAGGCTCCATCAATAGTAAAAACTAATCTGCAATAACCCACTCTTCGCCCCTCCTCCGTACTCGCTCCGCAAGGCAGTTCCACTCGGCCTTTCCCCATAGGGCCAGTACGCGCTAGCCGCTAGCGTCAGCGCGTCGGAGAAAATCCACGTCACCACGCCCGTTAGCACCCCAGAGCCATCTATTGGCGAGAAGAGCCAACTTAGCGTCCTCGGCAGGGTGCCGGTGATTCCCTGCGATAGCTGCAAGGCACCGGCGTGCCGCCCCAAGATCTGCACGTCTCCTTGGAGCAGACGCGTTAGATAAGGAGCTGCAGCTAGCTCGGCCATGTCGCTGACGCCAAAGCCCGAAAAGTGATATTCGCCCACAAGTAACAGGCCGCCTTGGGTGTCCCACGCGTACGAGCCGCCCAAAAGCGCCTTGAGCACCACCTCACCCCCTTCTGTGGCGGGCGTTTTGAACGACGCCAATTCGCCGTGCATCTCAGCGCCCCCGACCCGCATGGATGCGGCTGTGCCGACAAAGCGATCGCCGCGGCGACGCCCCAGCAGCAGTTCGCCGTCGAGCGCACCACTGTGACCGTAGAGCCGCCCCACAAAGGCCGATTCTGCAACCGACTCGCCGCAGGCCGCTACCGCGTCTAGCGAAAAGCGATCCGCAAGCGGCACGGAAACGCGCAGCGCATCGACTCCGCGCCGCCACTCGCGATCGCTTTCTAAGGGATTAAACGGCGCGAAAATATCCACTGCGCCAAAGAGTACACCGCGCCCCCACCCAATGGCTTGGCGGCCGATTTGCAGCTCGCCACGCCCCAAGCGCCAAGCGACAAATGCGCGGTCTAGCTCGTGCCGGTAGGCGATATTCTCGCCCGTAGCCAGCGCATCATCGAGCGGTCTGAGCCGATAGGGCGCACGGCTTTCCGGCACCAAGATACCTGTGCCCCCGCCAGCACCCGCACCTGTAGAAACCGCCCGCACCCGTTGCTCGTAGGCCAAGCGCACGTGCAAATCCGTCGCGGCTTGGCCTCGCAGCGCCAGCCGCCCTCGCCCCAGTGCGGCCGCGCTCCAGCGCTTGGGGTACAACAGCGGCGCGTCGGGGGCGTGCGACGAAAGCATGGTCCACTTCAGAGCGGTATCCAGCGCCCAGTAGCGACTCCCGTCAGCACTCGACCACAGGCTGATGCCAAACGCGGGCTGCGCCGCCAAGAGAACTGCCAGCGTCAGCCGCATGCACTCTTGCGCTCGTCGCTTAGCACCTCGCCATCGCGCAAAGTAACCACCCGCGAGGCATACGAAACCACCAAAGGGTCGTGCGTCGAAAAGACAAAGGTCATACCCATCTCGTCGCGGAGCCGCCGCATCATCTGCAAAAGAGCCTGCGCGTTGTCGCTGTCGAGGTTGGCCGTCGGCTCGTCGGCGAGCACCAAGCCCGGCCGCGAGGCCACGGCCCGCGCCACAGCCACCCGTTGCTGCTGGCCACCCGACATCTGGCTGGGCCGCCGGTGGGCGAGCTCGCCTAGCCCCAATTCAGTTAGCGTCTCCTCGGCTCGCACACGCCGCTTTTTTGGATCCATGCCCTGCAACTCTAGCACGAACTCCACGTTTTCGCGCGCCGTCAACACCGGCACCAAGTTGTAGGCCTGGAACACAAAGCCCAAAGATCGGAGCCGCAGCTCGGCCCGCTCGCTACGGCTCAGCAGCCCCAAGTCGCGGCCAAGGAGCGCAATGCACCCGCCGGTGGGCACGTCGAGGGCACCGATTAGGTTGAGTAGCGTCGTCTTGCCGCTGCCGCTCGGCCCGACGATGGCCATGAACTCCCCGCTGCCGATTTCGAGGTCTATTCCGCGCAGGGCCTCTACGGCAATATCGCCCGCCCGAAAGACCTTCTTCACGCCTTGAGCGGCTATTAGCACTTTATCCATATATAGCCATCCTACATCATTCATATAGCAATCCTACACGACGGACGCGGCGCACCGGAGCGCACCCGGTTCGGTCGAGCCCCCGGCGCAACCCCCCCGGGATCGAGGGCATCCTGCCCTCGAAATACGCCACACTCCCAAGCGACGCGACGCCCTGCCGCCCGCCGGGCGCGGTAAAAGTGCTTCTGATGGCCGCTATATAGCCATCCTACACGACTTGTGGTGCTTGCCGGGTTGTGCTCTCGTCGTTTTGGCACCGGCCGGTGCTTGGTGGTCCATGCGTACGTCCTTGGGGGGCCAGCCTGCGGGCGAGACGCCCGCGCACCCCGCGATGCGCCGCATCGCACGAATGAGGTAGGATGGCTATAGCAATCCAGCAATCCGGAATAATTTGAACGATTCAAGCGGTAGACCGTCTTGTGCATACTATTCAGCGTCCATCTGCGTTCACCTAGGATTGCTATATCACGCATCCCGCTGGCTCAGGGCCGCCGCTGGATCCAAGCGCGTGGCAGACCAAGCCGGATACAGTGCGGCCAAAAGCGTCGCACAAAGCCCCAAGCCGAAGGCGTAGGGCAGCATCCACAGCCCCATGTCCGAGTAGATTACCGGGTCGAAGAAGACCCCCATGACCGTCATATCGTCGCCCATCGCCGCGGAAAAATCAATCCCCGCAGTCGCCGTGTGCCAAACGAGCGGCAACGCCAGCAACAGGCCCAAGAGCGCACCGAGCGCACCCATGAATACGGCCTCGAAAAGTACCAAGCTCACGAGCTTGAATTCTCCGAGTCCCAGTGCCATCAGCACCGCAAACTCGCGCCTCCTTTCCAGCATGGCCGTCAGTTGGGCACTCGCCACGCCTAAAATTACCACCGCGGCCACGATTACAATAAAAAAGTTGGAAAAGGCCTGGTCGGCCGCCTCATCACCGCCCATCGCCGGCAGCACCTCGCGCCACGTGAGCACTTCGTCGCCTTGCACTCGCTGCGCCAGCTCGGCTGAGAGCGCAGCCACCTGTTGCGGGTCCGCGAAGGCTACCGACACCTCGGCTACACCCTTCAGGCCCGTCATCTTCTCGACATCGGCGAGCATCGCGTGGCAGATGGTCTCGTCGATCGTGCGGCTGCCGGTAGATACGATTCCGACGATCCGCAACATCGCGTACTCCATCTCCCCGTCGGCGCGCGTCAGCGTCAACAGCAGATCATCTCCCAATTCTACGTCCAAACGCTCGACAAGGGCCTTGCCGACGACCACTGCGCCCTCGTCGCCTGCTTGCAGGTAACGCCCCTCGTCGATGGTGCGCACCAATCTGTTGAGCCGCGGCTCAGCGGCTGGGTCCACGCCCAAAAGCTGGACGCCGGCCACCCGCGTACCAAAAGCCAACAGGCCCTGCACTCGCACATGGGCGGCCACTACGGCTACGCCTTCGAGGCCGCGCACAGCTTCGAGCGCGGCCGCTGAATCCTGCAAGCGCAGCTCGTCGCGTCGGCTCTGCTCCCAGCCTGCGGGCGCGATCCGCAGGTGGCCGTACCCGCTCTGGGAAATGGCCTGCACCCGCATGGTTTGGCCGCCGCGCATAAAGGCCGTGGCAAAGAGCGCAATGGCACACCCTAGCCCCACTCCGAGGATGGACAGGCCCGTCCGGCGGCGACTGCGCCCCAGCGAGCGCAAGGCGTATTGGAGCACTAGACTCCCACTCGACTCGACTGAGCTTGCCGAAGTCACGTCCGCATCGCCTCCACCGGCTCCAGCCGCGCAACGTGCAAAAGCGGCCAGACGCAGGCGGCAAGGGCCGTCACCAGCACGGCCGACACGCCGGCCAATACATCACCTACACGCACCTCGGGATAGACCCGCGAGGCTATCTGGACGCCTTGGAACCCCATTTCAAAGGACTCCTCGCCGCCCAACTCGGCGAGGTCAAAGCCCGATCCAGCCGTCAATTCCGCAAAACATGTGCCCAGCGCAGTCCCCAGCAACGCGCCCAACGCACCCAACAGCACGGCCTCGGTCGCCACCATCCTCAAGAGCCGGCCCGGATTCGCGCCCAGTGCCAACAACATCCCCAACTCGCGGCGGCGCTCAAACGTGGACATCATCATGGTATTGGCAATGCCGGCTATGGACGCCAAGCAGACGATCCCCAAAACCACGAGCGAATATATGTCCATCATCTTGATGATCCCGGCTAGCTGCGGTATGACCTCGTGCCAGCGCTTGATTTCTGCCCCTTGCAGTGCTGGCTGCGCACCGAGCGCGGCGGCGGCCTGATCTATCTGCTCGGCCTCGTGCAAGCGGACGGCAATCTCGTGCGCTTCGTCATCCATTCTCAGGAGTGCCCGCACGTCTTGTAGCTCAGCGACGATGCCGGTACTGTTGACGAGCTCGACCGGCGATTCGACAACCGCCGCTACCTCGTATAGCGCACTGGCAATGGAGCCATCAAGGTCTTGGCCTACCACGGCCAGTTCGGCACCGGCCTCAATGCCGTGCTGCTGCGCCAAACCTTTCCCCACCAGCACTCGGCCGTCTCCCAACAGGCCGGCCAGCTCTTCGCTGCCCAACAGGCCGTCCGCAACCCCTTCTAGTGCCGGATCGACACCTACAACCATCCCCACAAAACCTTCCTCTTCCAGCGCGGCCAATATCGGCGCGTAAATCCTCGGCACGGCCCGCGCCACATGGGACTGCCCGCGAATCGCCGCCAGCATGGCCTCAGCGTTGTCCAGCGTCTGATCGACGGCTCGCTCCTCGCGCCAACCCGGCGCCACGATCTGCACGTGCCCCACCAAAGGGCCGGTCACCGAATCGAAGTAGTGATCGGCATAGCCTCGCATGATTCCGGCCGTGGCCAAAAAGGCAAACTGCCCCAGCCCAATCGCCGCTATCGCCAAGGCCGCGCGCTTGCGATTGCGGCCCAAGCCGCGCCAAGCTAGGCGCAAGGTGCTGTTGGCGGCCATCTAGCGCCTGCGCTCCAACTGCGCCAAGCTAAAGAGGCTCTCGTCCAGCTCGACGTCGAATTCCACGTGTAAATAGGTCAATACCGTGCGCCGACCTTCCTCGCGCTCGGGCACAATCACAATCCGGGTGGGGATTCGCCGCTCCCCCATCTTTTTGATCTCTTCGAGCTGCATCGTGCGCGAGAGCCGTCCCTTGCGGTCGTAGTAGCGCACGAGTACAGGTAACTGTTCTGCACGCCCAAAGACGACCTCCACCCGCTCCCACAAACCCGGCACCTCGGGCTTGGCCGTGAGCCCTACCTGCCAGCCGGGCGGCTCTTCGCTGGGGCCGCCCCCTGTAATCTCGTAGTCGTGGGCGTAGGACGCCTCGCGCACCAAGTCGTCGTTGGTCAGGTCGCTGCCCATCCACGCACCCATCATCAGCGCCGGGGGTACGCGGATCGTGCGCGCGATCTTGGGCAGGTAGTTCCACAGATTGCTGCCGACCCGCAGCGTGGCCGTGCCGGCGTCGCGGGCGGGCGCGTCAATGACCACCAGTACTTTGTCTTCGCCTTGGCTCCAAGAGCGCATCCGCATCGTCCGCACCTTGTTCGGGCGCTCAATTTTAATCTCCATCCGCGCCGCAGTGCCCGTAGAGCGGTATAGCTCATCGAATTGTTCCAATAGCGCCTGCGCCGCAGGCACTGTGTCTTGCCCCGCACTTGGGGCCGCGCAAAGCACCTGTGGCACGAGCAAAAGACCGAGCCGCCCTATATTCATGTTTGCCTTCTTTGCAATGGCTGAGTTTGGCAGCGGCAGTTGTCCCCGTTATGTAGGCGACCCTTGGGGTCGTCCGTTGTTTAATAAGCGTAGGGCTGCCTTAGGAATCCGGTGGCATTTGTGAGATGGCTTCTGCCCTGCAAGTATAACGATTTCGCCGAAACAGGGCAGCCAAACGGATCATTTGCGCCCGACCACAGCGCGAGCCATTATTCAATAACTAACGTTACGCAGTCGGATGCCTCTGAATCGCTAGGGCGCACCCCTACAGAGCGGCTGCCTAACGTCAGTCAATAACCAGCCTAACCCAAAGGAATTCCATGATCATCCAACCCAAAGTTCGCGGCTTTATCTGCACTACGGCTCATCCCGACGGCTGCGCCCGCGCCGTCCAAGACCAGATTGATTGGGTCAAACGCCAATCTCCCTTCGACGGCCCCAAGAAAGTCCTCGTGGTCGGCGCTTCGACCGGCTACGGGCTGGCGTCGCGCATTGCCACCTGCTTTGGCGCAGGTGCGGCCACGCTTGGGGTCTTCTTCGAGCGGCCAGCAGCCGGCAACCGCACGGCATCGGCTGGGTGGTACAATAGCGCGGCCTTTCACGAGGCTGCGCGCAACGCCGGCTATTACGCCCGCAGCATCAACGGCGATGCTTTCTCCGACGAGATCAAGACCTCGACCATCGCCGCCATCGGCGAGGACCTGCAAAAAGTCGATTTAATCGTTTACAGCTTAGCATCGCCGCGGCGGACGCATCCGCACACCGGCGAGAATTTCAGCTCCGTCCTCAAGCCCATCGGCGGCACCTATACCAACAAGACCGTCCACGTCCAAACCGGCGAGGTTTCCGACATTGCCATCGACCCGGCGAGCGAGGAAGAGATTGCCCACACCATCGCGGTCATGGGCGGGGAAGACTGGCAGCTATGGATCGAAGCCCTCGACGAAGCGGGGGTGCTCGCCGACGGCGTACGCACGATCGCTTATACCTACATCGGCCCTGAAACTACCCATCCGGTCTACCGAGACGGGACCATCGGCCAAGCCAAGGATCATCTAGAAAAGACGGCCAAGGTCCTCGACGAACATCTGCAAGCCAGAAGCGGCAGTGCCCATATCTCTGTCAACAAGGCTATGGTGACCCAATCGAGCGCTGCCATTCCCGTCGTGCCGCTCTACATCTCGCTGCTGTACAAGGTGATGAAGGAAAAGGGCTGCCACGAAAACTGCATCGAGCAGATGCACCGCCTCTATGCCGATTGCCTCTATGCAGATGCCTCTACTGACGCCGAGGGTCGCATCCGCATCGACGACCGCGAAATGCGCGAAGACGTGCAACGGGAAGTCGCTGCGCTGTGGGAGCAGGTCCATACTGACAATCTTGAAGCCCTGTCCGACATCGATAATTATCGATCCGAGTTTCTAGGGCTTTTCGGTTTTGGCTTTGCGGGCATTGACTACTCGGCAGACGTCGATCCCGAGCGGGAGCTGTCGTGAGGAGCCGCCGGATGACGCGCAATCGCGAGATAGAATTGCGCATTCTATCGCCGCATTCTATCGCCGCACCGGTCGCAAGCGCCCCATCGCGTCTGCTCAAACTGGCACTTTATAGCGTGCGCTTTAATACCCAGCATTATTGCCTCTTGATAGCGGCTTTAGTCTGGCTGGCGAATCCCCTGTGGGCGCAAGTCGATATCGAAAGCCTACGCCAGGACGATCAAGCGGGTTTTTTCGGTTCCGTGGCGATTGACCTGACGTTGCGGGCTGGCAATGTCGAGTTATTTGAATGCGGTCCCGAGCTTTCCCTCAATTACAGCCGTGGCGAAGACACGTTCATTTTTATCGGCTCAGGCGACCTCGGCTGGGAGGGTAAGGAGCGTTTTTCCAATGAAGCGCTGGCGCATCTGCGCTACGTCCGAGCCTTGGGCTCGCGGCTGCACGGAGAAGCCTTCGGACAAATTAATTACGACCAATCCCGGCGCTTGGATTTTCGCGGCCTTGTCGGCGGCGGCATCCGCTGGGCTCTCATCTCTCCGGGCGAATCGTCTTTTTGGCTAGGCTCATCGTTGATGTTTGAGCACGAACAAAATGAACTCACCGCGGCAGACAGCCATGCGGCTCAAACCTCTCTTTTCCGCTGGAGCAACTACTTGTCGGCGGATATTAAGCTCAGTGAAGTAGCCCAGCTAGCGGGAACGGCCTATGTGCAGCCCGCGGTGCGGCAATTCGACGACTATCGAGTTTTGTGGGACATGGTCTTTAAAGTGTCGATCACCAAAGCACTATCGTCGACTACGTCCGTGGCATTCCAGCACGACAGCGATCCGCTCAAGGGAGTGGCTGGAAGCGACTTTAGCCTAACAACGGGTTTAGCACTCGATTGGAACTGAGCAACGGCAATCCTTCCTCCATTCAATAGGTCGCCCGGCCGCCGCTCACGTCAAAGCACTGGCCCGTGGTAAATGTCGACTCGTCGGACACTAAAAATAAAATGGTCGCCGCCACCTCTTCGGGGCGGCCCAAGCGGCCGAGGGGGATTTTGGCGGTCAAGAAATCGACGCGGTCCTGCTCCATACCCTGCAATATCGGCGTGTCAATCAGGGCCGGAGCTACGCAATTGACGCGGATGCCGCAGTCCAAAACCTCTTTGGCCAGCGTCTTGGTAAAGCAGATGACGCCTGCCTTGGATACAGAGTAGGGTGCCATATTGGCGTTGCCCTCTTTGCCGGAGATAGAGGCCATAGAGCAGATGACCCCGCTGTGTTGCGGCAACATGTGGCGCAGGGCCGCCCGCGAGCAGAGAAAGGTTCCCTTGAGATTGATGTCGAGGACGCGGTCCCAGTCGTCTTCGGCCAAGTCTTTGACCGGCGTGTCCGTGCCGACAATGCCGGCGTTGTTCACCAAGATGTCGAGGACGCCCAACTGGTCGGCAACTTGGGCAAAGGCCCGGGCGACGGAAGCGGCTTGGGCCACATTGACGGCAAGGCCAATGGTCGAACCGCCTATTTCAGCAGCCGTCTGTTGCGCGCCGTCGGCGTCGATATCGAGAATGGCCACCCGACCGCCCTCAGCGGCGAGGCGCTGGGCAATGGCGCGGCCTATGCCGCGTGCGGCACCAGTGACAATGGCGTTTTTTCCCTTGAGGGGTTGCGGGTCCATTTGGTTTTCTATGCTCCCTAGCTAGCGATGCACTTTCGGGCGACGTTGAACAACCAAGGCTTTTTCATCTGAATTACTGACATTACGCACGGCCAGCCCTTCTGTCATTCCCGAGAAAGCGGGAATCCAAGGAGGATCATCTTCCCCATGCACACCGTTTGCAAAAAACGAGGCAGCCATTGCAGATTGACTTGCGATGGTTTTTAGTCTCCATAATCGCTGTTTTATGGCGACACCAAGGAAAAAGCGATGCCCAATGATAGGCTTTGCAAAGGCAGTAGAGCAAATGCGGTAGCGGTGATTTTGCTGCTGGCCTCAATCCTCACCAGAGCGGCAGCCGAGACTCGATTCGTCGAGGTGCCGTCGGGTATTGACTTTGCCAATGTCTCTGGCTCTCCCGAGAAGAAGTACATAATTGAAACCCAAGCCGCGGGAGTAAGTACGTGGGACTACGATCTCGACGGCGATCCCGATTTGTACTTTACCATTGGTTCTCACCTCGAAGGAGAGGGAGCGCCGGCAAACGCCCTATTTCGCAACGATGGCGGGCAGTTCGCCAACGCAACAGCGGGTAGCGGTGCTGGCTTGCAGGGATGGAGCATGGGGGCCGTGCCGGCCGATTACGACCTCGACGGGGACGACGATCTCTACGTCACGCGCTGGGGTCGCAACGCCTTGCTCCGCAACGAGGGCGGGGGGCGCTTCACCGATGTCGCTGCGCTCGCCAACGTCGATGACAATCGCTGGGGCATCGGCGCGGCATTCGCCGACTACGACCTCGACGGCGATCTCGATCTCTACGTCGCAAACTACATCAAGTTCAAGCTGAATGGCCCCCCATTTTACGACAAGTGGTGTAATCACAGAGGAATAAAGGCCGCTTGCGGTCCAGCCGGCTTCAAAGCAGAAAGAGATGTCTTATTCCGCAACGACGGAAACGGCCGTTTTAGCGACGTGAGCGCGGCTGCGGGGATTGACGACCCACCCCGTTATGGCATGCAGGTCGCCTGGGGCGATATCGACGCGGATGGCGATATCGACGCGTACGTGTCCAACGATGGACACGCCAATTCCCTCTTGCGCAACGACGGTCGCGAGCAATTCGCTGAAGTCGGCACGTCGTCGGGAGCGGCCTTCAGCGGTGATGGCCGATCTCAAGCTGGGATGGGGGTAGCTCTTGGCGACGGCGACGGCGATGGCTTGTGCGACATCTTCGTCACCAATTTCTCCCAAGATCACAACACGTACTACGAGAATACAGGCACCGGATTTTTCACCGACATCAGTGGCCAAGCAGGGCTAGCCGGCAGCAGCCGCCCTTTCATGGGGTGGGCCACTTTCTTTTTTGACAGCGACGGAGACACCGACCTAGATCTATTCGTCGCCAACGGCCACCTCATGCCTGCCATTGACCACGCCGGTAGCGGGTTACTCTACGCGCAGACAAACCAGTTATACCGCAATGACGGGGGCAGCAGATTTACAGAAGTCAGCGGGCGCGCTGGCTCTGGGTTTGGCTTGGCGAAGGTGAGTCGCGGCGCAATCCATGGCGACCTCGATGGCGACGGCGATCCCGATATTGTAGTGGCCAATCTCGACGCGCCACCAAGCTTACTGCGCAATGACGGCGACCGCATCCATCACTGGCTCGGATTAGACCTGCACGGTCCGCCTGGAAATCGCCGCGGGATTGGTGCCCATGTCCTAGTGCGCTCGGGGGGCCGCGAGCAGCATCGCCAAGTATTCAGCGGCGACGGGTTTATGGGGCAAAACGACCCGCGCCTCTTCATCGGGCTGGGAACGGCGCGCCTTGTGGACCGCTTGGAGGTGCGCTGGCCTTCCGGGCTGGTGCAGCACTATCAGAACCTGACCGCAGATCGTCTCTATCTGATCCACTACCAAGACGGACTCACAGCCCGAGGAGATGGGGAGAGGATGAGACCAGAATGAGGCGACGACAACCGCTAGGCACCTTGCTGTTATTCAAGATGATCCTCGTTTTAGCTGGCTGCAGCCACCAAGAAGAACAGCCCGCCCCTCAGACTGCGGAGGTTGGAACGGCCCCCCTTGCTGCAGCGGCGGCCATCGACAAGGCGCATGATCTGCTCAATGTGCGGCAGCCCGAGGAAGCGGAACGAATCCTCAGAGAAGCCTTGGAGGTCGCCCCTGATCACGCCCAACTCAACAATTTGCTCGGCGCAGCCCTAGTGGAGCTCAGCCGCTTTGCAGAGGCCGAGGGCCGCTTTCGCAGAGCAGCAGAGCTGGATCCAACCCTAGCGGATCCCTTGGCCAGGCTCGGCTGGCTTCTCTACGAAAAGCAGGGGAAGGCGCTGGAGGCCAAGGAATTGTTGCAGCATAGCCTAAAACTCGACCCCGACCACGAGAGAGGGCGCTCATCCCATGGATCGCCACCGGACACGAGTACAACCACGATTTCACGCAGGTCACGGTTCACATCCGGCCGGGTGTAACGTGGAGCGACGGCACGCCGTGGACCGCCGCGGATTTGGCCTATACGGTCGCAACCCTCAAGGAGAATGCCCCCGAACTGTTTCTGTCCACCGACATGGAGACCTCGGTTGAGCGCGTGGAGGTAGAAGACGAGCTGACAGCGCGGTTCGTGCTCAAGCAGCCCAACCCGCGCTTTGTATTCAACTATCTGACAAACTGCTTCTTCAACGGGATCGTGGTTGTTCCCAAGCACGTCTGGGAGGGCGAAGATCCCAAAACCTTTGAGAATTGCTGTGGCGCGGGACAGCCGGTAGTCAGCGGTCCCTATCGCCTCAGTCTGTCGGTTCCGCAGCAGCGCATTCTCGCCCGGAGAGATGACTGGTGGGCGGCCGCGATCGGCTTCCGCGCCTTGCCCGAAGTCGAGCAACTCATCTTTCTCCCCTATATGGACGAGGCCAAGCGAGTTCAGGCCTTAATCAGCAACGACATCGACATCTCTCTGGACCTGCGCCCCCCCAATATCAAGACGGCCCTCGATGAGAATGCCAACATCGTTTCCTGGACAGGTGACGCGCTGCCCTATGGGTATGTCGATTGGTGGCCGGTCAACCTCGGGTTCAACAACCTAGAGGAGCCCTTCAGCGATGCGCAGATCCGCCACGCCATCAATCACGCCATCAACCGCGAGGAGCTGGTGGAAGTTGGCTGGCAGGCAGCCGGGAAAGCGAATTTTCTGCCCTTTCCCAGTTTCCCGGCGCTGCGACCATACCTCAACGAGGTCGCGCCGCTAGTGGAAAAGTACGGCGTGGCGACTTACGACACGGCTCGGACGGCTGCTATAATGAGGGCCAAGGGATGGAGACGGGATGAGAACGGATTCTGGGCGCAGGGCGGTGCTCGCTTCAAGATCCCCATTGACATCGGCACCGTGCATCAAGATCTGGCACCGGTACTAGTGGCACAACTCAGGCGCGCCGGGTTCGATGCAAGCTCGCGCATGACAGCCGATAGCATAACGCGCATGGCGCAGGGAACTGCAAGGGCCTTTATGATGGGAAGCGTCGGTTCCATTCGCGATCCCTACTTCACGCTCAATTTTTTTCACAGCCGCTACGTCCAACCCACCGGAACCCACTCCGAGCGCTACTGGCGCTGGCGCAATGCCGAGTTCGATCAACTGGTGGACCGCATGGGACGCACACCGCCAGATGATCCGAAACTGGCGGAGCTGTTTCGCGCCGCCATGGACATCTGGTTGCGCGAGTTGCCCGCCATCCCTCTAGTCCAGTGGTACCATCGAATTCCCCACAACCAGACCTACTGGACCAACTGGCCTTCGGAAGAAAACCCTTATATCAACAGTGCCTACTGGCACAAGACGTGGCTACTGGTGCTCCTAGGGCTCAAAGCAGCGAGATGACCAAAGAGAAGGATGATTGATCTCGGCTCCGCATAACCGCAGGCGCTCCGGCTGCTGCACGAGGCATCAAAGGCGGCCAGTGCATTTCAGAATTAAGTCGCCATCGCGGCGCAGCCGTTGCAGATTGACTTGCATGGTTTCTGGTCTCTATGATTGCAGTTTCATGGCTATACCTAGGAAATGCTATGGCCAATGACAGGTTTTCCAACGGCAGTAGAGCGCATGCGTCGGCCATGGTCTTGCTATTGCTGATGCTGGTGGGCGGGGCGCACGGGCAAACGAGCGAATGGCTGCAATTGCGCGGCGACCGCCACATGAGCGGCCGGGCCTCGGGGGCCGGTCAAATGCACCACGGCCCGCCGCAAGAACGCTGGCGCTACGACATCGCTGCCTGGGAGGGCTATGTGGAAGTGGCCCAGCACGAGGGCCACGCCTCGGGGGCCTTGCCTTTTGCCGCCCCGGTAGCTCCCGAGTACATCGGCACCCAAGGGCGGGCCTGGGGGATTGGGACACAGATTTTTGACCTCGGCGGCGTCGAGGTGGTCATGCCGCTGGACAATGTCTTCAAAGTGGCCCAGATCCTGCCCGGGGTAGAGGGCTTGCAGCGCTTTGAGATGGGAAACTCGTTCAGCGACGGCGGGGCCGAGCCCAAGCAAGGCCAACTGCTCGCATACGACAGCGGCGAACCCCGGGTCGTGTGGGAAACCGAATCCTTTACCAATACTTGGGACCCCAATGTTCTCGTGATTGACGTCGATGTAGATGGCCAGCTCGATATCGTCGTAGCCACCCACTACCGCATCCTCGTTTTCGACGGGGCCACCGGGGAGACCAAGATGCAGTTGCAGTACCACGGGTATCGCAACTATGGATGGTTCGGGGCCGCCAATATCGACGACGATCCGTATCCCGAATTCGGCGTAGTGGCCGATTTCAGCATGCACGCCGAGGTCATTGACAACGACGGCACGGAATTGACGCTGCGCTGGCTGCGCGACATTCAGCCCGATCCAGCGCAATCGACCAAGGTGGTGCGGCCCAAACCGCAGGCCCTAGTCGATGTGGATGGCGATGGCCGCTTCGAGTTGGTGTATAGCATTTATAACGACCAAGGCGATGGCCAGTGGCACATCGTCGGCGTTGATGCGCTCAGCGGCGAGACCAGCTTTGATTTCCCACAGCACCATTTGCACGGTATGGCCGATGTGGACGGCGATGGCCGCTTGGAGCTGTTCGTCTCGGCCACGGCTGGCGAGGCCCTGCCGACCTATGCGCCGCTGGCGGTCTGGTCCTTAGAGGCGGGGGCGGCAACCGTGCGCTGGAGCCACGATCGGGGGCGCTTCAGCACGGTATTGCTAAATCAATTGCCCTTGACGGTGAGCACCGGGGCTGCCGACGGATTGCGCACGGTTTCGACCGGCGATGTGGATGGCGATGGACGACGCGATTTCTTTGCCCTCGCGCCGGACGAGGCAGGCGAAGTGTTGGTCGCTTTGGGTAGCGACAGCGCGGGACGCATCGGACCGCGCTGGTCGGTGCGCGGTCCGGCCGGGACGGCCTTGGAGACGGCAAGGGTAGCGGACAATGGAGCGGCCTTGCTGTATCTGAAGGGGAGTGGGCTCCCTAATCAAGCACTGATGCTGGAGCAGGCGTCGGGCGTGCTGCACCAGTGGAGCCGCCAAGCATTTACCCCGGCCGGTACGCCGATAGTGGCCGATCTGGAGGGGGATGGCCGGGTGGAAGTGATCGTGCAGACCGCGACTCGGGAAGTGCTGTGTCTGCAATTTGCGGGGGAGGGCGGGGGCGAGCCCCGATTGCGGTGGCAGGTGCCGGGCTACGGCCAGACCAACAACGCGCCCTACCACTGGGGAGTCGTTGCCGCCGACGTGGATGCCGACGGCCAACGAGAAGTGCTCGCAGCGCGTGAGGCGGCCAGTGGCAACGCCAGCTTAGTCGCGCTCGCGGCCGATGGCTCCGTCCGTTGGCAAACCGAGTTCGTCGGCTTTGACGGCAGTATGCCGATATGGAACTTCAGCGGCCTGTCCTACTGGAGCGTCGGGTATTTCCGCAGCAACGAGTACATGGATGTATTCGCCAGTTTGCGGCGCGGCAAGTTGGGCAGCGAAGTGGGCTTTTTGCTCGATGGGCGCAGCGGCGAAATCGTTTGGGAATCCAATGGTTTCACCCTGCCCGAGGACGGCAGCGGCCGCAGTCTGGGGGGGCATCCCAGCGCGGCGGGGGATGTGGATGGCGACGGCCTAGAAGAAATCGTGGTGATGTGGCCCGACCGGCTGCACATTGTCGATGGGGTCACGGGCACGGCGCAGGTGGTGCGTCAGGCTTATGGATACACCAACGGACTCAATCCGCTGTTTGAGAGCGATTCCTTTGTCGGCTATGCGTTTCCGGCGGTGGTCGATCTGTTCGGCGACAGCCAGCCGGAACTCCTCTGGGGGCACTGCAGCTATTTGAGCGCCGTTCTGGACGGCGATGGCGAGCGCATCTGGCAGACTCCGTACCGCAACAATACGGAAGTGCGATCGCTGATGGGAGTGGGCGACAGCAATGGCGATGGCACCGTCGAATTACTAGCTTCCACCGCCGAGGGCATGCGCCTTTTCCAAGCGACGGACGGCGCGGTTTTGCTGGAATTCGACGATGGAGTGCGGGCCCATACGGATGTGGTCTCCGGCGATGTGGACGGCGATGGGCGCGACGAGTTCCTGTTTGGCAGCGGCACCAAGTTGATCTGCGTGGAACAGGAAGAAGGCACCTTGCGCCGGGCTTGGACCCTCGAGGTGGAGGGTCGCAGCAGCGATATCGCCCTAGCCGACGTGGATAGAGACGGCTTTTTGGATGTGGTGGTGACGACTACGGACGGCTACGTAAAGGTGTTTGTGGGGAAGGACGCAGCCACTGCCTTACAAGCTGGGGAGAGTACGCCGCAAAAAGCGGAGCTACATCTGCCTTATCCCAACCCATTCAACAGCCGGGTGCATATCAATTTTAGCGTGGGGCAGGCCGGCAAGGTGCGGCTGGAAGTTTTCGGCCCGACTGGACAGCGGGTGAAAACGCTGGTAGCGGCGTGGCGGGAACCAGGGTCTTACCGGATGCACTGGGACGCTGGCAAGAACGCCAGCGGGGTGTACCTTGTGCGCTTGCAGACGGGCGATATGGTGCAGGAGCGCAAGGTGTCGTTGATCAAATGAGTTAGGGCATGATCTGCGATTACTTCAAACACCCCTGCACGGCCGCCCGATAGCTCTCCAAGCCCGGCATCTTTAGGTCCTTCTCCTTGGCCAAGTCGTCCCACTTGCGCAACCGCACGGCATTTTCCCAGTGGGGATTCTGTTCAAACTCCGCCTTTTCTGCGGCCGACATGAAGCCGCCCTGCAACTCAAAACTCCGCTTGGACGCCCGAGACAAGGTCTGGTAATAAGACCTATCCACGGTGCAGATATAGCGCTTGGCCGGCACGTGCAGCCCAACCGGCTCGGTCACTGCGTCTATGAAAAAGGGCTCCAAGTACTCAGCTCCCACTTTTTCGTGCAGTAAATCCTCGGTGAGGAAATCGGCCTCTTCGCTGTGCTCATCGACTAGGAAATGACCGAGGTCGTGCAGCAGGGCCGCTGCCACTTGCACCGAATCAGCCCCGGCCTGTTGGGCTTGGTGGGCGCATTGCAGGGCGTGTTCGAGCTGGGTCACGACTTCGTCGTAAAAGGACTGGCCCCGCCGTTCCATGTACGCGAACAAAGCATCGACTTTCTGGGTTGGTGTACCCTCGGCCAATTCTTTGGCTAGGGAGGGATCTACGAGTGTATTCATGGCTTTGCGGTCTTTCCTTGAAAGTGGTCGATTTTGCTAATCAGGTGGAACAGCCGCTCCTTAACATTGTTACCAAAACTACCTTTATTTTTTAGTTCGCTTACGCCTAAGAAAACCAACATCAAGCGGCTCGCTGCAACTATCTGGAGGAAATGTATGGCCCGGTATCTTCTGAGTCTATCCCTAATCGTCGCGCTGCTAGACGTCGCCAGCGCCCAAAACCCACCCGCCGATGGCCCCTTCGCCTTCGCCCTGATCGGGGATATGCCGTACTCTCCGACCGACAGCGTCCGCTTTGGTCGGCTCGTCGAGGAAATCAATCGGGCCGAGGGCTTGGAATGGGTCATCCACGTGGGCGATATCAAGGGCGGCAGCAACCCCTGTAGCGATGGCCTGCTACAGAGCCGCTTCGAGTGGTTCCAGCAATTTGAACGCCCTTTTATTTTGGCTCCGGGCGATAACGATTGGACCGACTGCCACCGGAGCGGATACCAGCCATTGGACCGGCTGGCGCACGTACGGGCACTCTTTTTTTCGCGTCCGGGTTGGACTCTGGGGCGGCAACCCATGCGCGTCGACACCCAAGTGGGCACCTTCCCCGAGCACGTGCGCTGGACCCACGGGCGGACGAGCTTTGCCGTGCTGCACATCGTCGGCAGTCGCAATGCCACCGCCAAGTTT
Organism: Candidatus Latescibacterota bacterium; assembly: GCA_965200315.1. Taxonomy (GTDB): domain Bacteria; phylum Latescibacterota; class UBA2968; order UBA8231; family UBA8231. The sequence continues at coordinate 3,017,077 of OZ241362.1, read as the reverse complement.
AAGGGCCGCACGCGGGCCAACGACGAGGAAGTCAAACGTCGCACCGCCGCCGCCATTGCTTGGATGCGCGAAACATTCGCCCAAGCTGCGGAACAGGATCATCGCGCCGTCTTCCTCATCATCCACGCCAATCCGCGCTTTGAAGAAAGGGAGGACAAGCCGGAAGGGCCGTACGCGGCTTTTTTGCAGGCCCTAGAGCGAGAAGTCGTCCGCTTTGGCCGGCCGGTGGCCCTAGCCCACGGCGACTCCCACTATTTCCGCGTGGACAAGCCGCTGCGCCAAGCGGCCACGGGCCAGCGCTTGACGCGCTTCACGCGCATCGAACCCTTTGGTACGCCCGACATCCACTATCTGCGGGTGATCGTCGATCCAGCCGACAGCCATATCTTCCAAGTTCATGCCGAAATCGTCGAGGCCAACCTAGACTGAACCTAGGCCAGCGGCGTTAAAATCTTATGCGAGATCGATGATCTCCGGGGGCGTAGCATAGCCACCGGGGATGTGAGCGGCGAGCCACTCCGGCTCATCGCGTCGTGGCAGCGACAGGGCTGGCGCCCCTTTGCAACTCAAGCGGTACAGCAGCCGAGCATCGTCGAGCGAGTTGATATTCGACTTGATCGGCGGCGAATTGTGCAGGGTCATGTAGTTGTCCCACAGCGTCACATCACCCGGCGCGTGCGGGTGGTCGTAGCGGAACTGCGGCTGTAGCACGTGTGCTTCGAGCCGGTCGAGAAACGCGCGCGATGCTTCCGCGGACATCCCTTCCACCTCAACCACCGGCCGCACCTGTGGCCGCGACGCCCAAATTGGACTGTGCAGGGACTTGATGCCAGAACGCGGGTTGGTGCGCACCAGCGGGGCGAGCCAGCCTGCGTCGCCTTCGTTCAACCGCCGCCGTAGCTGAACTTGCTCCAGAGCCGCTTGCTCTGTCGGCGGCAGCGCCGCGAAGGCCGCGGCCGTGTCGGCAAAGGCCGTCTCGCCGTTCAGCGGCAGGCGCTTGCGTAGCTGCATGAGTTCGCGGTCCGATCCTTCGTAGTACGGATGGGCCTTGCCATCCTCAGGTGCCTGCACCCAATTGCCGCCCGGGGCATCGCGCGCCACCGGCGACTTGTGGGCGAGGAACATCGAGACGTAGATCGGCCATGGCTCGTACTCAATGTCCGTGTGCCACGAGCCGCCCTGCGTCACTCCGACAGGTGCAGCACTACGTTCTCCCCGAAAGTTGGACACGACCAGCACCGCGGGCGACTCGTGAGGGAGGCATTGCAGTTGGCCGGGGAAGGCGGCGTTGACCGCGGCGGCCGTGCGACGCTCAAAGGGAATCAATTCAAAAGGGCCGTCGCTGTCGCCATCTTGCTGGGCCGGTTTACCCCCGCGCATGAAGTTGTTGGGGTGCGGCACTGGCGCGCCCCAGTGGTTGGCGAAGCGCTCAAAGTGGGCTAGAGAAAAGGCTTCCAAATCCTGTCCGGCGATGCTGACGATGCGAAACTGGCTCAGGGCGGCCAGCAAAAAAGCGACCTGCTCGGGATTGAGCGGGCGACACAGATCGATACCCGTGAAGCGTCGCCCGGCACCGCTGGCGGCCAGCGGCCCCTCGCTGCGGGCGTCCGCGCCGAACAACTCGCGCAGCCTTTCATCGAACGGTTCTGTCTTTTGGCCCATGATGCTTTATCGCGCTCCTCCGCGGTTTCTCCGGCGCATCCACGGAGGAGCGGCGCTGGAGTCTGCGTCTGTCTCCCCGGAGGCGGCCTCATAGTGCTCTCTGAGCAACTCTTCAAGGGCCTCAGAGGTATTCATAAAATTGGCCCACCCATAAGGCGGGACGTCAAAACGCCGGTCCCCCAACAGGGGATCGGCACCCCGCGCCAAGAGCAACTGGGCAATCTCAAGCTGGTCGGTCAGGACGGTTTTGTGCAGGGGTGTGCTACCGCGGTCGAACCGGCTAAACCCACTGGCAACCCCGTTGATATCCACACCGCGATCCAGCAAAAACTCCGCTGCTTCCAATGAGCCACTATAGGCCGCAAAATTGAGCGCTTCTACCATAATCTGCTCGGCGGTAAGCACGGTATCCGGGTCGGGATGGTACAGATGACCGACCCCCTCTTTTAGCTGGCCATCAGCGTCGAAGAATTCGGCCATCAGATCAACGCGATTGACCGCAGCGGCAAAGCGCAAATCTACGGCCGCCCCCTCGGCGACCAACATGCGCGCCAGCTCCAAGTCCCGCTCCCTAAGCGCGTTCCATAAAATTTGCCCCCGGTCGCGGTTCACATCCACGCCGTTGGTCACTAGGAGTTGGATCATTTCGGGCTTGCTCTCAGTCCATTCGAGCTGATCGCTTTCTATGAACATATCCAGCACGCTAAGCGAGTCGTACGTGGCGGCGTTCGGGTCGGCACCGGCTGAGATCAGGGCAGTGGCTAGCTCAACCGCGTTTTCGGGCAGCGGCACTCGTTGCGGCTCGCCAGCGAGATGGTGCAAGAGCGTGGCCCCGCGAAAATAGGGGTATTCGTAGTACTCGTCGAAATAGCCGCGCGCCGTCGCTAGCTTGGGGTACTCAGTGAGTAGCTTCTGTAGCGTCTCGCTGCCTCCAGCGTCCATGGCCTCTACAGCCTTGTAAAAGGCTTTGTGGTCGGCGTCGCTGCGGTCGCGTCCTTGGGGCGGCAGTTCTTCTCCCTCGTGCGGAATGGCCAGCGCCACTAGCTCGGGCGGACGCCCGGACCGGCCTAGACGGTTGCCCAACGGCACGACCACGTATTGGCGGCCACCGGCCACATAGCTCATCGGCGCACCGTAGGCATTGCTGGGCATCTCGACGCGGCCGATCTCCTCGCCCGACGCCAAATCGTAGGCTCGCAGGTACGCGTCGCGATCGACGAAGTAGTCCCTGCCAGCGTCGGCAAGGCCGTGCGGGTCCTCGGAAGTAGCCAACAGGAGGTTCGGCGTGGCCAAGACGAAGGTGCGGTTGTCCCAGCCCATATCTGGCAGGTCTTTGGCGAGCTCAGTCGAGTCGTCGAGGCCCTTGAGCGCCGGGTGATCGACCGGCCCCTTGCCCACTGCTTTCTGCCACAGATGCTCGCCGCTGTTGAGGTCAATGGCCGTGATGCTGCCGTACGGGGGCTTGACCAGCGGCAGGCCCCGAGGGCCGCGGATGTGCTGGCCGGCGCGGGCAGAAAATGCCGAATAAGCCTCTAGGTCGCGCACCGGCCGCAGCTCCACGTTGGTGATGGCCATGTGCGACGGCACGTAGAGCACACCCGTGCGCGGATCCGCCGCGCCCCCAGCCCAGTCGGCTCCGCCGGCCTGGCCGGGAACCAACAAGACGCCCTTCTCGGTCGGCGGCGTGTAGAGCGGGCCGTAGTCGTACCGGGCGAGAAGGGCTTTGGCTTCCTCGCGCAACTCAGGTGTGAAATCAATGAGATCATCCTCGCTGATACCCTGGCGCTCAAAAGGAGCTGGCTTGGTTGGAAAAGGCTGCGTCGGCGAGGTTTTTTCCCACGCTACCTGCGACTGCGGCACCGGCTTTTCCTCGATCGGCCAGATCGGCTCGCCGGTCACGCGGTCAAAGACAAAGCAAAAGGCCTGTTTGGTTAGCTGGGCGACGATCTTGCGCGGTTGGCCATCAACGACCACATCCAATAGAAGAGGAGCGGCCGGTGGGTCGTAGTCCCACAGGCCGTGGTGAACCAACTGATAGTGCCACACCCGCTCCCCAGTCTCGGCCTTCAGACACACGACCGACTCGCTGAACAGGTTGTCGCCGGGACGCTCGCCTCCATAGTAGTCGTGGCTGGCCGTGCTCACCGGCAGGTAGAGATAGCCCAACTCCTCGTCGGCCGTCATCGTCGCCCACACATTGGCCGCGCCGTACTTTTCCCACGCATCGCTTTCCCACGTCTCGTTGCCGTACTCGCCCTCCTGCGGAATCGTGTGGAATTCCCACACTTTTTCGCCGGTGCGCACGTCGAAGGCCTGCACGTCGCCCGGAGGCATGTACTCGGGCGGCGGCCTGAAGCGCACATCCATGATCGCCGAGCCAACAGCGACCACGTCGCGGCAGACTACGGGCGGAGCCGTAACTCCGTAGCCCCTGCGCTCCTCTTCACTCAGCGGCCGACGCAGCAAGGCCCCCAAATCGACGCGGCCATCCTCGCCAAAATTGGGGTCGGGCAGGCCGGTCTTGGCGTCAATGGAGTACAGATAGGCGGTTGATGTCGCCAAAAACACCCGCTCAACCTCGCCATCGGTCCAATAGCTCACCCCACGCGAATTGCCCACGAACGTGGAACTGGCCTTCCAAGATTCCGGGTCGAACGCCCACAACTCCTCGCCGCTTTGGCCGTCGACAGCCGAGAGGATGTTGTACGGCGATCCGTAGTAGAGCACGCCCTTGACGGCGAGCGGCGTGCCGCGATTGTTGTCGAAGCTGAGGCCACCGCGCCGCCGATCGCCCCGACCTCGGCCCCGATCCCGACTTCGGTTAGCTCTCGCTGTCTCGTAGATCTGCTGGTCGCGAGGCCGGTAGCGCCAGATCACGCGCAACTGATCGAAATTGTCGCGGTTGATCTGATCGGCGGAGGTGTAGCGGGTGCCGCCCTGGTCGGCGGCGTAATACGGCCAATCGACATCGCTGGCAAACGCCGCAAACGCGAACGACAACAACGCCAGCAAGGCCCCACAAGCTCGTCTGCTCATGTTTCTTCCTCTCTTCGTTAAGGTCTCAAGCGAAGGAAAAGTTGGCGTTAAACCGTGTCAACAAGGGTGCGACGAACCCCATTGACAGCCGTCCTAACAGGGGCTATTCTAGCCTGAGACTGCATTAGACGAGGAGTTCCAGCACTAGCCAACAAGGAGTCCCGACATGAGGAAGCCGCACGCGACACTGTGCCCGACAGCGGCCCAAGCAGCGTGGAATGAGACGTCACGGTCCGCGCCCACGCCCACACAGAAAACCGTATGCTGTGAGCTAATTACGCCCATGTATGGCGGCGGCGTGACGGCCGGCGAGGTTGATCGCAAAATGCCCATACGCGCCAGTGCCCTGCGCGGCCAGCTACGCTTCTGGTGGCGTTTGCTCAATGGTGCCAAACATCCCACCTCAAAAGAACTGTTCAGTACTGAGTGTGAGCTATGGGGCGGCATTTCCAGCACCGGGCCTAAAGCCAGCCAAGTGACGTTACAGGTCAAGGCCGTTCCGGGCACTCCCAACAACTTGATCAGCAGTCGCGATCCCGCTGGTCGCAATCCCATTCGGAGGAAATTCGACTATGTGCTAATACTGGAACAGGGAGAAAATCCTATGCTTCTAGACGCGGGATATGAGTTCGAGTTGGTGCTGAGTTTTAATTCGATGGTAAATCAATCGCAACACGACCAAGTCGTTGAGGCTTTGCGCTGGTGGGCCAGCTTTGGCGGCGTGGGTGCGCGGACGCGGCGCGGATTAGGAGCCGTCGAGGCGACTAGCAGCGATCTCGCGCTGAATCCCGTGGACGCCAAAGAGGTCCAATCGAAGGGTGGCCGGATGGTTCTCAAGCCGTCCGCAGATACGGCGACGAATGCGTGGAGGGCCGCTGTTGATGCGCTGAAAGACTTCCGTCAGGGAAAAAGTGTAGGACGCAGCCTCTGGCCGGAGCCTGACGCGATCCGACGCCTAGCCAGACAACATGCACAGAAATTATCCCCGAAACATCCGGTGGAAAAGGCATTTCCGCGTGCCGCGTTCGGGCTGCCCATCGTGTTCCACTTCAAAGATCATGGAGACCCGCCCGACTATATCCTTGAACCCGATGTCCCCGATGTCCCCGCCAGCGACCGCATGGCCAGCCCGCTGATTTTGCGGCCCTATTTCGATGGAACGCAGTATCGTCCCCTTGCGCTGTTGCTGCCCGGCTGGGAAGAGCGTGTGAGCGTATCCGTGCGTTTTGACAAGAATTCACAAGGAGCAGCATGGCCAAGGGACGGTACTGAGCGCTCGGAACTGGCAAAGCAGGTCTCGCCAATAGCCAATCAAGGCACCGACGCCCTATCAGCATTCATGAACTACTTCAACCAATAGCGGAGGACCTTGATGGAACGCTTTCTCATCACGCTGTCACTGGGACCAGTGCAGAGCCTCATTGGAGCCGCCCGGCGCACCCGCGACTTGTGGTGCGGGTCTTGGCTATTGTCCGAGGCTGCGCGGGCCGCCGCTCGGTCCTTGCACAACGAGCAGCCGGGTTGCCTGATTTTTCCGTGCCTATCCAATCCCGACGCCGACCTGAAGCCGCAGAACGACCCGGGAGATGCCGCCAACATCGTGAATGTCCTGCGGGCAGAGATTGAGGTACGCGACGCAAAAGCCGCTCGCGCTCTTTGCGCGAAGGCCAAGGACGCAGCGATTTCGCGTTTGAAGGAACTCGGCGAAGAGGTTCGGAGCGAGATGAAGAAGATGAAAAGACCGATGCGGGACGACGTTTGGGACGCTCAGATCGACGACATCCTCGAAGTATTCGCGGCTTGGGTGCCAGTCGCCGAGGACAGCAACGGCTACGCAAAAGCTAGCTGTCGTCTCGGTGCTGTACTGGCCGCCCGCAAGGCGACGCGCGACTTTCGCGCCTGTGAGAAGCTGAAGACCCAAGGATTGCCAAAGTCATCCCTCGACGGTGCGCTCGAGACCGTATTGCCGGACTGGAAAGAGGGAGATCGAGCGCGGCGCAAGCTCCGCTTGTCCTCCGGCGAGCAGCTCGACGCGCTCGGCGTGATCAAACGCTTGGCCGGCCACTCGGACCAGTTCACCGCGTACTCGCGCATTGCTGCGGACTCTTGGATTGAGCAACTCACGTGCGAGCAACAGGGGCGGCTGAGCGAAAGGTACGAACCTCTGGTTGGCTTGGATCAACCTCTGGTTGGCTTGGATCTCGCCACGCGGGTCAGCGGCAACAAAGGGATATACGACGCGCTGCCATACGACGCGCAGATGCTATACGAATTCCGCTTGGACAACGAATTGGCCCAAATTGCGGATGATCCCAAGTCAGTTGGGGCACTTAAAGAACTCAAGAGCTGCATCAAGCAGATTTCCCAAGAAAGTAAGGCAAGCCCTCCCGTACCCTACGCCGTCATCTTGAAGGCCGATGGCGACCGCATGGGCGTTCTGTTTTCAAAGGCCGACAGTGCAGAACACTCCCGGAAGATCTCCCTCAAACTGCATGGGTTTGCATCGAACGTACGTCAAATCGTTCGCGAGCATCGGGGCCATGCCATCTATGCCGGTGGCGACGATGTCCTCGCGCTGGTGCCGCTAGCGCATGCGTTGGACTGCTCGCGTGCGTTGGCCGAATCCTTCAAGAATGCGCTCAGTGGAATCGCAGAGGAAATGGGTCTTGCGGAAAACGAGCGTCCAACTCTATCCGTGGGCATTGGCATCGGCCATCTGATGGACCCGTTGGGATTGCTGCGTGCCCGCGCCGACAAAGCCGAACACCAGGCGAAGGGAGATGAAGCGGATGAAAGTACGCAGCGCAACGCGCTTGCCATCCTACTCGGCATTCGCTCTGGAGCGGAAATTAGCTGGCGAGCCCAGTGGAGCAACACGAAAGCGTACGACGCGCTTGCCCAGTTTATCAAAGCATACCGCGCCGCCTTGTTGCCGACCCGCGCCGCCTACGATTTGCGCGGAATTGACCTACGCCTCGCTTGGCTTCGCCAAGACAACAGCGATATAGCAGACGGCATGCGAGCTGCCGAAATAAAGCGTATGCTTGAGCGAGCACACCGCGAGGGTGGCAAAAACATCCCCGATGATCTACGAGAACTGATCCTAGCGAGGGCGAAAGAACAATCGCTAAAGGAACTAGCGGATACCTTGATTATCGCACGTTGGCTCTCGGCTCGCACAGCAGGCGACTTGGGAGAACACACATGAGTCCTCGAAACAAAAAGAAGAGAAGGCAAAAGAACGCGCTGTCCAAAAATCGCAAGCATACGAGCGTGGAACGCGAACAACAGAGCCTAAAAGCATCTGGTCAATTGAGCTCCGTCGCGAGTTTAGATCCGCTCGCGCCCATCATCGTTGGATCCGGACGGCCCTTTGCCCATGCCGTCGCCGAGCCGACGCGTTTTCCGCCGCCCTCAACCTTGGCCGGATGTCTGCGCACGGCTTGGGCACGAGCAACAGGCATGCCTTTTGGCCCAGACCTTGCACAACTGTGGGTCGCCGGTCCCCTGCTGCTCAATCGCGACAATCAGGTTTTAGTACCAAAACCCAGCGACGCCCTGTATTTTGGTCATGGCGACATGGCGCGTTGTGTGCGTACCGAGCCGCGGCCGTTTGATGTTGGCGGTGCGGATCTGCCCGATGGCCTGCTGCCCGTTCAACTGACCGAGTCTGCTAAAGGCAAACCCGGCACTGGGCCGGCTTGGTGGTCGTGGAACGATCTAATAACATTCCGCAATGGCGGAAGCGTTTCCCACGCCCAACTCTGCCAGAACGGCTGGACGCCGCCACCGGGAGATCGCCGCACTCATGTCGCTATTGGTCCGGGAGGTGCCGCAGAGGCCGGGAAGCTATTCCAGACTGAGGGTCTAGACTTCGACGCGCCGGACAGTGCCCATGGCGGGCTGCGGCTCCTCGTGCGCTGCGAGAAAGCATTGAACGAAACGCTAGTTCACTTGGGCGGCGAGCGACGCTTGGCGGCCTTACAGCCAGAGCCCGAGGCAATATGGCCCGACCCGCCGAAGGATTGGCTAGACAATATCTGCGATAGCGGCGGCCTCTGTCTGACGCTACTGACCCCGGGGATTTTCTCGAACGGGTACCATCCGGGTTGGCTCCATGCAAATCTGACCGGCAGCCCGCCCAACGCGCTGAAACTGAAATTACAATTACGTGCAGCAGCGGTGGACCGTTGGCAGCCCCACTCCGGCTGGGACCTCGCCAATCAACAACCCCGCCCCACCCGCAAGCTCGTCGGTGCCGGCGCGACCTACTGGTTCCGTATTGTTGATGGTGCAGCCGATCTCGACGCGCTTAAGGCTCTATGGCTAACCAGCGTCAGCGATGACGACCAAGACCGACGCGATGGTTTCGGACTCACCCTGCCTAGCCTGTGGAAACCCGTCTGATAGGTTGCATAGCCTGTTTCTGAAAGGACAATTTTTATGCAAGCAAAACTCTTTCATCTCTACGCCCTCTCCGCATTGCACTGCGGAACTGGTCAGTCCGCGGGCGTGGTGGACCTGCCCATCGCCCGTGCGCGGGCAACCCAACTCCCCATCGTGCCAGGCTCTTCGCTACGCGGCGTACTGCGCGAGCACACTACCAACTACGACCCAAACATCGCAGAAACCTTGTTTGGTCCCAAGAAGATCAAGAGCGATAAGGCCGCCTTTGCCGGTGCCTTGGCCATTGGAGACGCACATCTGCTGGTGTTGCCGGTGCGCTGCTTAGCTGGCATCGTCAGTTACGTCACCTCGCCGTTCATCCTGACCCGCTATGAACGCGATCTAAAGTTGGCAGGCGTTTCCCCACCTAAGTTGCCGGACAGCCCCGCCAATGATACGGCAAACGTGACGGGGGCCTCTGTCAATCTCATTGATGGAAAGCTGGTGCTCGAAGACCTCGACTTGCAGGCAAACAAGGAAGAGTCACTAGATCCGTGGGCAAAACGCATCGCACGGATCGTGCATCCCAACGATGACGATAACGATGCCGAAGCCCGGAAAGATTTTACCTGCCGCTTTGCGTTGCTGCCCGATGAAGTCATGAGCTTTCTCGCCGAAACCGCCACCGAGATTCGCACCCGTATCGCCATTGATCCCAACACTGGCACCGTCCGCAAAGGCGCACTATGGAATGAGGAAAATCTACCTGCCGAGGCCGTGCTGTGGGGAATTTTCGCGCTGTCGGAATTCAACAATCAAAAGGCGGATGACACATTCAAAAAGGCGGATGACACATTCAATGCGGCCTTACCAAATCCCGACGCGCCATTGCAGCTTGGCGGCAATGCCGGCGTAGGTAGCGGATTAGTCCGCTTTCTCAAGGAGGCGTAAGTATGGATATCCGCACCCACAAGGTCGCCCGTGCGGCTTACAAATGCGTTGCCGATCGCAGCGAAGACCAGAATAAGAAGAAGTATGGTGCTTTGGCACATAAGTTACCAAGCATGATACTCAACAACGGCCTTGCCCAAGCCACTGGCTTCCTGCTTGCCAAAGGCGAACCCGAGCATCGCGCCCTGCTCAACGATTTGAATACCGTCGTCGGTGCTGCCAAAGCCAGCACCGCGAACGACGGTCCAGCCCTTCACCAGCTAGTTATCGCCAGCGACCTCAGCCAGACTTTGAATCTCACGCGCCAATCCCTAGAGGCAAGCGGCTGGATCAAACGCTACGTGCAGGGCGTTTTGGGCGTGAACGCCACCGGCGACGCCGAGTCAGAGGGGGATGGATGATGACAACGCAGTTGATGCGCAATAGTCTGCGCTGCCTGTACAAAGTGGCGCAAGATGCCCATCCGGGCTTGCTGCTACAACGCGGCCTACCTGAGTATGATAAAAATGACAAAGAGGCAAAAACAAAATACATAAAGCGCGTGTGCGAGCGCACCGCCAGCGACTTCTACGTGCGTACCTATAAACGTTGGAAAAAAGCCACCAAGGATACGAACCGCTTTCGCCACGTATTTCTGAAGCTCAATACCCGGCTGTTCATCGGCCTGAGTGGTGGTGGCCTGCTAGAGACGGGCTGCGCCATCAGTCACAGCCACGGCATGCCGTACATTCCCGGTTCAAGCATCAAAGGCGTCGTCAATGCACACGTACGCGAACGATTCGGTACACAGGGAGACGACATCCGCGAGGAGCTGTTTGGTGCACCGGGCACCAAAGAGCGGCCAGCCGGCTTGTCCGGGCTGATTACCTTTCACGACGCTTGGTGGGTGCCTAACTCAGCCAAATATCCGTTGGTACAAGAAATTGTCACCTCTCACCATCTAGACTACTACGGCAAAGACGGTGCAACGCCGGCCACTGATTTCGACAGCCCAGTCCCAAATGCCCAAGTCGCCGTACAGGGTACCTTTTTGTTCGTGCTTGAAGGGCCGCTTGCTTGGTTAGAACTAGCAGAGCAAATGCTGATTGATGCGCTGAGTACTCGGGGAGCTGGGGCCAAGACGAGTGCAGGGTACGGTCTGTTCGAGGAAGACGCCGCCCGGCGAAAGCAAAAAGAACGGGAAGTCGCAAGACAACAGGAAGAGACCGCTCGTTTGAAAAGAGAAGAAGGGGAACGACGGGAACAAGAGGCGGAACAACAACGCCGAGAGGCGTTGTCAGAAGGAAGGAGGCGACTTGAGGATATACAGCAGACGATCAAAAAGTTTAAGGAGGCGAAAAGCGATAAAGAAAAACAAGGAATCCGCGAACAGGTCAAGGCAGCGGCCAATAAGCTAACTGAAGGCGATTTTGAGTGGACAGACGCTGACGAAAGAAAAGACGCCGCAACCGCGCTTGAAGCATGTTACGATGAAATCGGCTGGTTTGACTCCGGAAAGAACAAGAAGCAACGAACGAGACAAGAGGCAAAACGGCGAGAAGCCATCGCTAAAATCCGCAGTAATGATTCGTAGAGGAGCCTAATCTATGACCGTCCGCTTCATCACCCGCCATCGCGGTGCGATAGAATGGGCGGAGGCCCACGGGATTAGCGTCGACGTTTGGGTCAACCATCTCGATATTTCTTCCGTCAATCCCGGCGATATCGTGATTGGAACGCTCCCCATTCATTTGGCCGCCGAATTGCAAGTACGCGGTGCCCGCTATTTGCATCTTTCCCTTGACCTGCCCGCCGAACTGCGAGGCCGAGAGCTTTCAGCCGAGCAGATGAATCAAGCTGGTGCCCGCCTCGAAGAATACCGCGTCATCCGCATCGAACCGGAGAACTCCCCATGACTCATGCTCTGATCACCTTTCTGGGCCGAACTCCCCGTGACGACCAAACCGATGGATACAAAACCACCACGTATCAGTTCCCCGATGGACACAAGAGTACGACCGCAGTACTGGGGTGGCACTTGGCTGAGCACTTGGAACCCGACCTCGTGATCGTTCTCGGCACCAGCGGCAGCATGTGGGACTTTTTGGCCCTATCCGCCGGGATAGCGGATAGGCCAGATCTGGAAAAGGTCTGGGAAGAGCTCATGGACGCAGTAGAAGAACAAACCGTTTCAGACAATTACCTCCGAGCTATCGAACCCTTGATTAAAGATCATCTCGGCGTCAAGACCCAGCTTCATCTCATACCCAAGGGACTCACGGAAACGGAACAACTCGACGTTCTGCACACTATGGCGAAGGCAACCAAGGACGTCGCCGAGCTTTCCTTGGACGTTTCTCACGCCTTTCGCCATTTGCCCATGATTGCGATGGTGGCGGGAGTTTATCTCCAAGCCGTTCAGAACATTACGTTGCAAGCACTCTGGCATGGCTTTTACGACCCAGACACCAAGACCGGAACGGTGTATGATCTGAAGGGACTGTTGCACCTGTTCGACTGGGTCCGATCCTTGAGTCAGTTTGAACATACCGGCGACTACGGAGTTTTTGCGGAGTTGCTGCCAAATGCGAACCTTAGTTTGGCGGCTCCCATGCACAAGGCTGCCTTTTTTGAACGAACCTCTCAAGAATCTCTTGCCAAAGAAAAGATCAAGAGTATCGACGATGCCCTTAAATCTGACCCCTTCACTGGGGTCGCTCGCCTGTTTCAGTTAACTCTTCAAGACCGATTGGCTTGGAGTCACAAAAAGACTCCACAGCGCCGGCAGAGCCAACTCGCCGAGGATTACCTAAAAAGGCGCGACTATCTCCGAGCCACGATTTACGCACAAGAAGCCTTTGTGACCTATCTCGTCTCCCGGCGTGGAGGAGATCCCGCACGGTACGCGGATCGCCAAGACGCAAAGGATGAATATGAGAAGGCGAGAATGTCGAATTCATACAAAAACCTTCGTGAGCTTCGCAATGCTATGGCCCATGGCACCGAACCGACAAGAGCTAAGGTCAAGCAGATGATGAAGGACGAGGCCAAACTGCGAGAACAAATCAAACAATTCCTCGATAACATGAAGCGGGATCGTTTGTAGTAACCTCGCGTTGCCTGTTATCGGTACTGATCCAAATCCCCCCTGTACTCCAACCCCAACACCTCCCGTCCCCGTGCCGTATTGCAAGTAGCGTCCGCTTCCGGCATGCCAACCACATGCAACACGTCGAATTGCACCTCGTCTCGCTCCAAGGCCAGCCGACAGGCTTCGGCCAAATCGTGGCGGCAGACCAAGCCGTTGCGGATGTCCTGCAATGGTTCCCGATATTTGCCAATCCCCAAGCGCGAATCCACAATATAGTCGGGCCGCAAGACCACAATGGGCAGCCCAAAGGCTTCGTGGAACTGGCGGCACATTTCCTCCTGTAGCCGCTTGCATACCGCATACAGGCTACCATCGGGCCGCCGCACTTCCGAGGAGAAGAAAACTCCTTCGGAATGCACGGTTTGGCACGATCCGATGTGTACTACTTTGCGGACGCCTTGCTCTTGGGCCACTTGTAGGACATTCCACAAACCTTTGAGGTTGATGAGGAAGGGCTTGTCGTCGTTGGGGTCGCCGACGAAGTAAACCGCCGTGTGGATGACGCAATCCACGCCGCTGATGGCTTGCTCCACCGCGTTGTAATCGGCTATATCGCCGTGGATCACTTCGCCGCCGGTCCAATCGCCGTCTATGTCGCGCCCGGCTTCCCAAGCTTGGGGGCCGTAGTCAAAGGCGCGGATATCGTGTTTGCCAGCCAAGTTTTGCAAGACGGCGCGGCCGAGCCAACCGGCGGCACCGAAGACTACTGTTTTCATGGGAAACTCCTTGTCAGTCTTAAAGGATCGCCTCTGCGTCCATCGGCGGATAGTCATTCCCACATCACGCCTAACGGCGCGGTGAATCACCGCGGCTCATAGCGGTCAGCGCGGCGGCGACCCAACAGCCCCGGGCACAGGCGGCGGAAGTCTGCGGGCATGCGCTCGTACGTCTCTGGCCACAAGGGCTGGTGCCCGCCTTCAATCCAATTGTTAAACCAAGGAGGATAATACGCGATATTCAGCCCTATCCGCACGTCCTCGCTCTGATTGGCCCGGGCTTGGTGAAAAACTCCCCCGTGCCACAGCATCACCGAGCCAGCGCGGCCTTCTACGGGCTTGATCAACGGGCTATCAGCACCTATATCGGGCGGTGGGCTGGACCGCCGCGACCGGTGGCTCATGGGCACGACGCCAGTGGCCCCGTTGGCCGCGGTAAAGTCCGTGAGCATCCAAATGCTGTTGATCATCCACGGCACATCGGGCACTTGGGCAAACGATCCCGCAGAATCGACGTGTAAATGCTGAGCGGGCGCCTCAGGCCAAGTCGGCTTGGAGCACGCTTCGACGACGCGGCAGCGCGGCCCCAAAAAGTGCCGCGCAAGGGCCACAGTATCTGGGTGGAAGGCGCAGTTCCAAACCTCGTCGTCTTGATTGAGCATGCCGAACAAGGTCTGATAGAACTCGTCGCCCACGATATAGTCTTGGCAGCGCGGGTCGCGGTGTAGCACCAGACAGCGGCGGCCCAACGCCAAGGCGGCTTCGCGGGGCATGCGGTCCTTTAGTACGCAGTACCCATAGGCGTCTATATGCTCGGCTGCGGCTTGCAATTCTTCGTTCACGTCTCTACCTCCACGCCAGCTTCTTGGGCAATCTGCACTACATGCGGAGCTTCTTGCTTCTACTCTGCGCCCATCTGCGGATAACCTATCGCTTCTCACTCTACGACAAAGGTCGCACGTATCTCTTGGCTCTCCTCGTACCCAATGCGAATTGCCTTGGTCCGCAAGGTGGTCGTTCCAGCTTCCATGCGCAACGGCTCGGTGTAGAGGCACCAGTGCGGATCATCGTCCACAGCGTATGCCATAGAAGCCCCCTGCGTGGCGCAGTGGAGCTGCACCAGCAGCGGCCCTTGGAATGTACCGCCTTGCGTCGGCTCAGTTCCGGGACTGTCGGCACAGATGGGCACGCACACCGGCGAGGCCGTCTGCGGCTGTTGGCCATCGGGATACCACCGTCGCACCATTTCGCTTTCTGCCATTCGGCCCATATCGCCCACTTCGCGCAGCCATTCGTCCAAGGCTCCGCGCAGGCGATCTCGCTCCGGCTGGTACTGGGGATTGGCCGCCAAGTTGTCTATCTCGTGCGGATCGGCATCGGTGTCGTACAGCTCTTCGACCGGCCTCGGGTAGCGGAACATGGCCGATTGCGTCTCGTCCAGCTCGTCGGCCAAGTGCAAGCGCCACATTTCCTGCACAATGGGGTGCCGATTGCGATAGGGGATCCACGCCAAGTAGGGGAGGTCGGGCCGGTAGTTGCGGATGTACTTAAAGCGGCGGTCACGCACGGCCCGCACCATGTCGTACGCCTCGTCGTGTCGGTCCCTGCTCGCGTATATGTACTCCCTAGGCGGTTGGGCTTGGGGGCCCAAAAACGCACGGCCCTGTATATGGGCGGGCACATCGATACCCGCAAGCGAGAGCATCGTAGGGCCTAGATCGACCGTGCTTACCAAGTCCTCGCAGACCTGCCCCGCTTCCATGCCCGGGCCGCGGACGATCAGGGGCACGTGAATGCCTGCGTCGTACGGCCAGCGCTTGCCGCGCGGCAGCGGGCCGTGATCGCTCCAGTGAAAGATGTACGTATTCTCGGACAAGCCGTCTTCGCGGAGCTGTTGCAGGAATTGGCCAAGCTCTTGGTCGCTGTGTGCAATATGCGTGTACATCCGCGCCATGGCTTGGCGCACTACCGGGGTATCGGGGAAATGGGGCGGCAGCGGAATGGCGTCCGGGTCGAACTCCGGCTCAGGGCACTTCTCCGGCCACATGCCGCTTTCGTGGGTGCGCGTGGGGTTGAATACCGCGAAAAACGGCTGGTCGGGGTCGGGACGGTCGCGCCAGTGGGCGTCCGGGCCAAGCGCGTCCCAAGCCGTCAGCGGGGGAGTAAACTGGTAGTCGGTCTTGGCGTTGTTGGAGCAATAATACCCAGCCGCTCGCAGATACTCCGTAAAGCACTTTACGTAGTGCGGCAAAACAGCCGAATACGGCGTGGGCATTTCCGGCGTAGCGCGATTGGCGTGCGTCGTGCGCATCTGATGAGTGCCGATCGAGATCGCGTACATGCCGGTGATGATGGCCGACCGGGCCGGGGCGCAGACGCCAGCCGTGGAGAAGCAGCGCGTCCAGCGGCATCCCTCGGCGGCGAGCCGATCCAGCGTGGGCGTGCGCGCCACCGGGTCGCCGTAGCACCCGTACCGGGGGTTGGTATCCTCAAATGAAATCCACAGGAAATTGGGTCTGCGATCCTTGGCCATAAACTCCTTGCCTTACTTTTTGCTAACAGAGTGATGGTTCAAGCCTCTCGCGCCGTGCCGAAAATTGCAGCGAGACGCGGCTAACTGTCAAGCGCGTGATCTCCGATATAGGGTTGTTTGCCGCATACTCGTTACGCATACTATGCGCTGCCATTTTCTTAGAAGCGGTCTGAACATGCCGGGTTGGGTCTTTCCAACCGCTGGGACCGAGGGCGTCTCGCCCTCGAAAAACGCGGGATGCAACAAAGCCGCCCGACGGGGGTTTTCAGAACGATTCTCAAAAGACGAGCCGCCATGAATCAGACCGCCTATCGCCGCATAGAAGCACTGCTCGAAGAGGCCGACGTGTGCATCGCGTCTTAGAGGACTGGCATGCCTTGGGGCCGCATTATGACCGGACGCTGATGGCTTGGTACGCCAATTTCAACGCGGCTTGGAGCGAACTCAAGGCCCACTACGACGAGCACTTCTACCGGATGTGGACGTTCTACTTGCTGACTTGCGCTGGCTCCTTCCGCGCCCGGTCAAACCAACTCTGGCAAGTGCTCTTCTCGTCTGGGGGGATTGAAGGGTCCTATGAAGCACCACGATAAAATTCAGGAGGTCAATCTTGTCTGAAGTGAAACACCTATCCCTAGAAACACTAACCGCCGGGCTAGACGCCATTCGTCAGTCGCCCAAAGCCACGGGCGTATTGGAACTCATCGTGCGGCGGCCGCAGACCGAGGTGCGGGAAGTATTAGAATTGGGGGAACTCGATCTAGCCGAAGGGCTGGTGGGCGACAACTGGAAACAGCGCGGCAGTTCGCAAACCGCAGATGGATCGGCGCACCCAGACATGCAGCTCACACTGACCAACGCCCGCTTGATGGCCCTAGTGGCCCAAGAAAAGGAGCGTTGGCCCCTAGCAGGGGATCAGCTATACGTCGACTTCGACCTAAGCGTGGATAACGTGCCACCCGGGACTCGTCTGTCCCTAGGCGCAGCCGTGATCCAAATCACTGAGCCACCCCACACTGGTTGCAAAAAATACGCCGCCCGCTTTGGGCTGGACGCCCTGAAGTTTGTCAATTCTCGGGCGGGCAAACAGCTTCGGCTGCGCGGCGTCAACGCCAAGGTTGTTCATCCGGGCGCGATACGGGTTGGAGACATCGTAAGGAAGCTGTGAGCGTCAGTACCAATTTGCTATTTCCCTAAAGGGTGCTTAGTCGCAAAAACCGGAGAGAACGGGGAACACATCGGCAAAATCAAGTTAAAAGCTTGGCTCGGACCGACTTACATCGCCGATCCGGACACGGACTTGGCCGGCGTCGGCTGGATCCTAGCCGAGAATTGATGGCCGTACCAACAGCCCACATTTGTCACCCCACCCTTTGCTGGCCACATCTCAGGCCACTCCACCTTCTCGCGGACTGCCGCCGAGGTGATCGTCGGCCAGCAGGTGGCGACCTTAGTCCGAGGCGTCCGAGCCGCAGGACGCCATCGGATCACTTGGGACGGCCGCAACCTAGCCAGCGGCGTGTACCTATACCGCTTGCAGGTTGGGGCACAGGAGGAGACGCGGAAAATGTTGTTGTTGCGTTGAGAATATTCTAAAACCCGCCTCCACGCGGACCGTCCCCACCCCCTCGCGGCCCACCGCGCTGGCGCTGCTGCTGGCGCTGTTGCTCCTGTAGATGCGCTTTTAGAGCTTCGACCTGCTCGGCATCTAACGCCGTGGCAAGCGCGGCCATGATCTTGGAGCGCATCTTAGGCTGCTGCTCGCGCATTTTTTCGCGCATAGCTCGAAAATCGACATCGCCGCTGAACATTTCCGCCAACATCTGCCGTTGCTCAACGTATAGCGGTTTAAGCTCCTGCCGCAACGCGATTAGCTGCTTGTCGGTCACCTTGAACTTCTCATCAAAGGCCAGCAGGCTAAAAATCTGCTCCGGTGCCATGCCGCCGCCCGTGCCGCCCCGCCTACCTCCCGGCTGGGCTTCGAGCACCGCGACGCTCGCCAAACCAAGCGCGACAACCCATAGAACTACCTTGCGAATGCACATCTCACGGTTCTCCTTGTAAAAGTTTGAGAGACACTACGGCGAATTAGACACCCCACCGCCGCGATTCATTCCCGCGCTTTTGCGGCCGTTGATTCGATTGCCGAGGTCTAGTACGTCCACTGCCTCGGCAGCGGCCGTTCGCGCTCTAGCAGCCGCTCCAGTAGCTGCTTGCGGACCGCTTGCAAGCGATCGGCGTATGCGCTCTCGCCCGCCACGTCCCGATAGGCCCGTGGGTCGCGCTCCAAGTCGAAGAGGGCCTCGGCTCCGGCCGCATCCACCACGTAGCGCAACCCCTCCACGCGCAGCGTTTTCCAATGTCGCTCGGGCTGGGTCATTTCCGTGATGGCGCAGCCGGGGCCAGCACCCTCCTCACCGCGCAGATCGGCCAGCAGAGAGCTGCCTTGCAATACCGCTGGCCGCTGAATTGCGGCGGCTTCCAGCAGCGTCGGCACCACGTCTAATGCTTCGACGATGCGAGAGCAACGTCCACCAGCACTTGCTCCGGCAGGCCAGCGCATCAGCAGGGGCACTCGCGTGACCGCATCGTGCCCGGGGTAGCCCTTGCCGTAGCGCAGATGTTCGCCGAGCCACTCGCCGTGATCGGACGTGAAGACGACGATGGTGTTGTCCGCAATGCCGAGCCCGTCTAGCCGGTCGAGGATGCGGCCGACGTGGTGATCGACCTCGGACACCATGGCGTAATAGCCGTGGCGAGCAGATCGCAACTCGTCGTCGGAAAAGTGCTGTGGGCCTCGGCGGGCGTCGAGAGCCGGAGGGAAGGGCGGCAGCGTCAGAGCGGCTGGGTCGTAGAGATCGAGGAACTCTCGGGGGGCCACCCACGGATCGTGCGGTGAATAGAAGCCGGCGACGCAGAGAAAAGGGCCGTCCCGGTGGCGCACCAAAAACTCCATGGTCTGCTCGGCGACAAACGCCGTGTGGGTCAGGTCGCTGCGGCAGCGGCTAGCCAAGGCGCACTTGACAAAGCGCTCTGCTGGATGCGCGATCCCGTCGCGGACGTTCATAATCCGCTTCCACTCAATTGAACTGGGCGCCTCGCCGAGGCTGATGTGGTCGAGTTGCTCGGGGGCTTGCGCCGCCACCCAAGCGCGATAGGCGTCGTGGTAGGAACCCGGCTCGTCCGAGATTTCCAAGTGGTCGAAGCCGTAGTCGGGATAGGGCTCGCGGTGGTCGCGGTTGGCGTGCGGTAGAAAGTGCAGCTTGCCAATCTGGCCGCTGCAATAGCCGTAGTTGCACAGCAGGCGCGGCAAGGTCGGCGCGTCCGCGGGCACGGGTACGCCCATGTGCGAAATCCCTAGCGTGGATGGATACTGTCCGGTGAGAAAGCTCACGCGGCTGGGCATGCAGACCGGATTCTGCACAAAGCAGTGGTCGAAGTTTACCCCGGTAGCCGCGAGCCGGTCCAAGTGCGGCGTGTGGATTTCGGAGTTGCCGTTGACGCCGAGGGCATCCCACCGCTGCTGATCCGTGTAGAGTATGAGGATATTCGGTCGCTGCATGGTTGGCGTGGATTCCTTGGGGATGCTGTGCGGATGAAACTAGAACGCCGGCTACGGCTTGGTCTGAGTCGACGTCTGCTTGGCCCGCGCAGACTTTCGCCGGCCTCTAAACAGAAAGCACTGCGGAAAATCCGGGCCGATGAGCGGACTGAGCGGAAACCAGAGTAGGGCGTGGACGACCTTGATTATTTTGTACAAGACGTTTTTCATGGCTTTTCTTCCTCGGCGAAGAGTTGCTCGGCTACCGCGGCCATCAGCTCTGGGCCGTCGCTCTGGCGGAACAGGAACCGCACCTTGCCCTGCTGATCAATCAGGTAAGTATAGGTCGAATGATCGACTAAGTAAGCGTCCTGCTCCTCTCCGAGGGAGTAATGAGCACCATACTGACGCACCACTTGGTCAATTTCCTCCTTGTCGCCGCGCAGACCAATCGCATCAATGGCGAAGTAGTCGAGGTATTCCGCCAGCTTATCCTGCGTATCGCGCTGGGGATCAACGGTGACGAAGAGGGTCGTCAACTCCTGCTGGCGCTCGTCTAAGAGTTGATAGACGCGGCCCATCTTCGACAGGGTCACTGGGCAGATGTCGGGGCAATAGGTGTACCCGAAGAAGAGCATGGCGGCCTGACCGCGCAAACCTTGCAACTCAAAGGGCGCACCGTGCTGATCCACGAGCGCGAAGTCGCCGCCAATGCCGCCGAAATCCTGCAACGAGGGGACCTCCACCGGGGCGGATTCTTTTGGGGCCTCTGGCTGCGCACCGCAAGCTGCGAGCAGTGCAAACACCGCGCAACAGACCAGCGCGTCACTCGTTCTCATAAAGACCTTTCTTTTGCACCGGCACCAGCACACGCCGTTCCGTTCCGTCGCCAAAGCGCAGCACCAACTCCACCCCATCGCCATCCCGCAGTGGTTGGCGCAGTTCCATCAGCATCAGGTGGGCACCGCCCGGCTTCAGGGCAACCTCTTCGCCCGCTGGAATCTGTAGCTCTGCGACTTGGCGCATCGTCATCCGGTCGTCTTTGTATTCCATTATGTGTATCTCGGTATGCTCGGCGGCTTCGGTTGCCACGGCGACCAATGCGACGGATTCGCCGCCCCGGTTTTCAATAATCAAATAACCAGCGGCCGGGCTGCGCGGGGGTGGCTCGCGGATCCAAGCGTCGCGCACAACGATGGGGTCGCCGGTATGCTCTTTTGCACATCCAAATACCGCGATCAACAAAAACGTAACGATAATTTTCACCGGATGTTTTCCTTACATACGGCCAGCGGCCCTCAGACCTTGACACCTATCACGCCAACCATGGGCGGCGATGAAATGCTAGCGTACGGGTCGCGGGCGTTTGCCTGCCACTCTTTCCAGTGCGCTGCACACTCTTCCTCGCGCAAAACGCCACGCGCCACAAGCTCGGGCAGATACACGCGCAGGAACTGCTCTATCCAGCACCAGAGGCGGTTGCCGGGGCGGGCAATACCGCCGATGGGGACGACCTCCACGGCCTCCAAACCGCCACGCGCCATTAGCTCCGGCAGCTTCCCGCCTATATCCAACCGCTCGCCAAAACTCTCATGGACTCCCTGCAACACTCGCCGCAAGTGAGGATACTCAATCCGGGCGACAAACGCCCCATAAGCGCAGTAATCCACAACCACTAAGCGGCCGCCCGTTCGCAACACTCTCGCTACCCGCTCTATCACCCCTTGCGGCTCCTCTATGAAACAGAACAACCAGCGGGCAAACGCAGCGTCCATAGAAGCGGTTGGCAGGTCGAGATAGCGGACATCCGCTACGGCGACCTCGACTTGCTGCAAGCCGGCTGACGCAACGCGGTGTCGGAGAAAATCCGCGAACTTCGGCGATCCATCAACCGCCAAAACGCGCCCCTCGGTCCCCACGCGCTCGGCTAGTTCTAGACTGGTAAAGCCCGGTCCACAACCTAGATCGAGAATCGCCTGCCCGATCCTGAAATCGGCACGCTCCCACAAGTCTGCGGTCTCGGGGTGCCACGTGTCGTGCTGTGCTTGCAGGCGGCGCAGTTCCTCGTCGTCGGTCCTCAACAAATAATCGCGTTCGGCAGCGGTGCTCACGAATGCTTACTCCGGCGGCAGTATCAAGTACTCGCCCTCGCGGATCCCATAGCTGTCGCCGAGTTCGGGGTAGTCAATTCCCGCCCGGCCATTCCAATCCCAGACCACTTCGCCATCCTTGACGGTCAGCTCGCAAAACAGCCGCTGATGGCCGGCCAACCGGCCGTCGAAAGAATCGGCGTAGCCAAATTCTCCTTCCATCAGCTTCAAGGCCGCCACATCGGCCACGGCACCCACCGACAGATGGCCTAACTCGGGGTGGCCAATCTCCCGCGCCGGGTTGATGGTTGAGGTGCGGATGACCTCGCCGAGCGGCATGCCCATCACCAGAAACTTCGACATGGTCGTCGCCATATCGAGCATACCCATATTCATGCAGAGGGCGTGCAGGTCGGTCGAAATCGAGTCTGGGTAGAAGCCTTGGGCGATGGCTGGGACCGCGTTGCGGAAACAAAAACTGCCACCACCGTGCCCCACATCCAAGACGATGCCTCTTGCCCGCGCCTCGTACAGGTAGGGCAGCACCTTGCCCTCGGCGTCAAACCACGGCGTCGGCCCGCGGAAGATGTGGGTGCTTATGTCGCCCGGGCGCAGTTTTTCGCCCAAGAGCTGGTAGTAGGGCCGCTCTTTTCTGAAGTAGCCAAAGTCGATCATCACCCGCGTCGCGGCTTTCTCCGCGGCCGCGAGCGTGCGGTCGACCGAAATCCATTCGGGGCCTATGTAGTGAGCCGTCTTGATACCGACGACTACGTCTTCGTTTTCTCGCGCCACGCCCGCTGTCTTGTCGGGATCCATGTCGTACGGATTCTGCTCGTGGTCAATTGACGTCATCCCGGTGCCGGCGATATTGACCAGCGCGAAAAGCCGCGTCTGGCAGCGGTCGATTACCCGATAGCGAAAATCCGCAAAGTTGCGCCAGCCTGCGCTGCCGGTGTCCACCAGCGTCGTCACTCCGGTGCGGAAACTAAAGCCGTCGGGCAAGATGCTATTGTCGCCGGCCCAAGTGTCGCGGTGGCCGGCCGTGGCATAGGCGTGGATGTGGATATCGACCAGCCCCGGCGTCACGTAGAGTCCGCTCACGTCAATGACCTGCCCGGCACTTTCGGTCGGTAAGTCCGCATCTACGGCCGCGATCACCTTTCCCGTGATGCCGATGTCCTTGGGCGCGTCAATGCTGTTTTGGGGGTCGATCAGATGACCGCCCTTGAGTATGAGATCAAACTGCATGGTGAAATTTCTCCGAGAATTTGATGGCGGCTAAAAGATAAAAAACAGCACCGCCGTCTGCTAAGTGCCCAGCAGTCCGACCCCAGCACTGGGGCCGCAACGTCAGGCCGCCTCTACATGTGAGGGCAGACTGCGCGTAAACCGCGCAAACAGTGCTTTGAGCATAACGTCGCTGTGCGCCGCAAGGCTGGTCACGATCACGGTTGCCCACACACTGCGCCGCGAAATTTTGACCTGCTGCCCGCTGGTAAAATCCGCGTGGGTGTGGATGCGGCGCAACGTCAGCACGGCCATGCCCAAGGCCCAAAGACAGAATCGGCGAATGCCGGTTTCGCGCCCGGGGATGAGCAATGTGAACGCCAGCGCATGGCCGAGGTGCATCCGGGCCAAGCCGATCAGTTTGCTCAGTGCCGGGCGGAACGCGGGATTCGTCCGGTCGGCCTCGAGCGAGCGCAGGTCGAACCCGGCCTGCTCAAACACGTCTCGCGGCAGCCAGCACGCACCGCGCGCCCGGTCGTCCCAAATGTCCTTGAGGATGTTGGTCATCTGCAAACCCTGGCCAAACGACACCGCGAGCTGCATCAGCTTCTCGCGCTGCCGGTCTATTTCCGCCGAATAGTCGCAGAACAGCTCGGTGAGCATCTCGCCGACTACACCGGCCACGTGGTAGCAGTAGCGGTCGAGATGGGGGAGGTCGTCTAGGCCCTTGAGGCCCGGGCTTTGCTGAAACTCGGCCATGCCATGCGACATGATACGCACACAGCGCACCAGTGCGGCGCGCTGCTGGTCGGAAAATTTTTGGGTAAGCCTAAGCACCCGGGGGGTGTTGGCCACAAGCTGACGCTCGGCGAGCAGCATGCTATCGGACAGGCGCGGCGCGAGCTGCTCGGCGAATGGAGCGGGCGGCTCCTCTCCGGCGACGACCCGGATGAATCGCTCGGAAAACTCGCGCTTCCCGCCAGCCGACAGGGCCGGTTCGTCTTCAATGGTGTCTGCGATGCGGCAAAGCAAATACGCGTTGCCTACTACATCGCGCAGGCCCGACGGAAGTTGCGGAATGGTGAGCGCGAACGTGCGCGAGACATCTTGCAGGATTGTGCGCTGCCATGCGAGATCAGCGGCGTGATCGTCCGTTTGCGCGATCATGGGCGCAACGAATG
The DNA here is from genome assembly GCA_965200315.1 of Candidatus Latescibacterota bacterium. Taxonomy (GTDB): domain Bacteria; phylum Latescibacterota; class UBA2968; order UBA8231; family UBA8231. The sequence continues at coordinate 2,992,624 of OZ241362.1, read as the reverse complement.
GCGTTCCCCAGCAATGGCAACGCGAAAGCAGTTATTAGGGCTGGGCCGAGACAAGATGGTGATATTCAACGTCTGATCCGCAGGCCGCAACTCAATGTCAAAGTGGTGAAACAGGACCGCAGTTATAAGCAGAAACAACACATAGGCCATAGGCTCACCCACGCAGTTGTGAACCCCCATTCCATAGGGAGAGTAGGCATACGGCTGCTTGTGTTCGTCGCGTTCTGGAGTGTAGCGATCTATCTCGAACCGATGCGGATGCGGAAAAAGCTCCGGCAGGAAGTGTGTAACCGCATTGGCAACGAGGCAATTTTCACCGGCTCGAATGCCGAAACCTTGGAACTCAAAGCTGGATGCAGCATAGCGGATCGCCACCGGGACCGGCGGATGCAGGCGCAGTACTTCCATGACGGCGCGGCGCGGCTCGTCCATTCGCCCCAGCGAATCGCACGTCGGCAGGCCATCGGCAAAGGCCGTGTCCGCTTCTTCGGCAATGGCCTGCTTCAACTCTACATTCTGCGCGATCTGGAAGATGAGAAAGGCGATGGGGATTTCCATGGCGACTATGGCACCACTCAAGAAGGAATCGATTGCAGCGATGGCGTCTTGCTTTGTCATGAGTTCGGGATGTTCGGCATAAAACCTCTTGACTCGCTCGATAAAGTAAACATCCTCCGGTGCGTCGCTCGCGGCCTGCGTCTCCCAAATGCTCTGGTATGTGTCCAGCATGGCCTGCCTCGACTTCTTGGCACTCGGCAGGTATCGCCAAAGCAGGAGTGGTCCGATCCCTCCCCACATGACATATACCTGTGCCACTCTGCCGAAGAAGAACGCGACCTCCGCTGCAACTCCGCTCAAAACGAACCAAGGCCCCCGTCCATAAAAGCACCCGCCGCGTGATAAGCAATGCCCGAAAGCATAGCAGCCGCTCGCAAGGCGTCTAAATCATGCCGACGGTTAGAGAACTCTGTCACAGCAAACCAATCTACAACTAACTACCATTCACTCGATTTTTCTGCATCCACTTTGTCGGGCATTTTGTATGCAATGCCCTCTTGGTCGTACACGGATATGTTGAGCACTCCCAAGAACTTGTCCTTTTTGCGGTTTTGGGCAAGTTGGGGAAAAACCGCGCCCACGGCGTACCAGAAGCGATTTTTCATGTATAAAGACGCAAGCAAGCCCCGCGTCCGTTGCTGGGGAAAGTGAAGTTGATCGGCAAGCCTATCGCCAATGAGTGCCCGAGATACGGCGTAAATGTGGTTCACTACTTGTCTCCGCTCTGTTGGGTCGGCAATGCCGGCCACCACAGGAGCCGAGTTGATCAGCCCATTTGCCAAAACGATCGACTCAACATTGGGCGGTGGTTCGCACAGGTCGGCGATCCGGTAAAAATTGTACGCCTCTTCTTCGTCGCGAAAGAGAATGGTTTCGGGTACGCCCAATAAATAGCCAGTGTAGCGCCAGATCATCATGAAGCTCTGGCGTTCCTCATTGTTCAAAACAAGGCCAAAGCGGCTAGCCCGTTTCAGCAGTTTCGCCGAAAAATTAGCCACCGCCAAAGCAATGTGCGCCGCGCTCAACGGCACACCCCAGGCTTCAGCGTCCCACTCGCTCGAGTGATTGAGCAGCCGTCTAATCTGCGCGTGAACCAATCGGATGCGCACGGACAGCTTCCAACCATCCCCCTGTTGCTCGAGACCGCCGGGCAGAAAAATTTCCACGAGATGCCGATTGTTTTGCTGCAGCCGCCGAACCCCATGGCTAGTCAGCCGTCCCGTAATAAAAAACGATTTGCTGATCAGCGTAGTGAAGCCTTCTACGAGGACCGCTGCAACGAAGGCCGCTATAAAGAGATCTGAGTTGGCTTGGAAGGCGCGACAGCCAAAGTTGACTGCCGCAGGGTCAAACCACGCGGGGGGCGTCTCCAGCCGTTCAAAAAGCTCCCGCAGCGGCTCTGGCGCGTCGCGCAGAATGCCCGGCTGTTGATCCATCAACGCCTGAATGAGCTGGGCACTCTCTCTTTGACTCAAAGACGCGAGTGCCTCGACAGCGGCATCTGCCTCTGGATCCCCCAAGGTAGTGTGCGCGATATAGTTGGCAGCCGTTTCCGGGTCTTGAGCGCGAGCTTTTTCGTAACCCGCCAAGTACGCAGAAGGTATCATGTCTTTATAAATATATAGCACAACCGTGAATGTAAAAATCTCTCCTTGACCCAAAATAGAGAACGCCGTTTATTCTTCCCAATCGCTGGGACCGAGGGCATCTTGCCCTCAAAAACGCGGGATGTAACCGGCACTCGGCTATTAGTCCCTCGGTGATTCTTATGGGATGTACATAGACAACCACCACCTCAAAGATGTCCGTTATATCGCATCGCCCAACCAAGGCGGCCCATTCGCCCCGGGCGCACCCGACACCATCATCATTCACTACACGGCTTCAGCCAGTGCCGAATCGGCCATTCGCACCCTCTGCGACAGCGAGCGCAAACACAAAGTCTCAGCCCATCTAGTGGTTGCCCGCGACGGCTCAGTGACCCAGTTATTGCCCTTCGACATCATCGGCTGGCACGCGGGCGCGAGTGAGTGGGGGACGCGCTCCGGGTTCAACAAGTATGCGCTCGGCATTGAGATTGACAACGCCGGCCAGCTTTGCGAACGGGGGGGCCGTTATGAGTCGTGGTTCGGGCGGGCATACCCGCCTGCCGAAGTCGTGCGCGGTGTACATCGCAATCAGGCTACGGCTTCCTATTGGCACTGCTATACCGACGAACAATTAGCGCAGGTCGAGGCGATTTGCGTCGCGCTTATCGAGCACTACGGCATCCAGTACATCCTCGGCCACGAGGAAATTGCTCCCTCTCGCAAGGTCGACCCCGGCCCGGCCTTTCCCCTCGACGCCCTCCGCGCTCGGCTCCGCGTCCAACCCCTCGCTTAGCACCGCCCTCTCCGCCCGCGCCAAGGCAGACCCCTCCAACCTGCGAGAGATACCCAGCCTTTGTCCCGGTCAGCATCCGCCATTGATGTCCGCGAGTTGAGCAAGACCTATGCCGTGCCCGTGCGCCAAGGCGGCTTGGCCGCGGCCCTCAAGAGCCTAGTACGCCGCCAGACGCGCCAAGTCGAGGCCGTCAGAAGCATCAGCTTTGCGGTTGCTCCCGGCGAAATCGTCGGCTTCTTAGGCCCGAATGGCGCGGGCAAAACCACGAGTCTCAAGATGCTATCCGGCCTCCTGTATCCCTCCGGCGGGCAAGGTCGAGTCCTCGGTTTTGAGCCGTTCAAACGGCAGCGCGACTTCCTCCGCCAGATCACCTTAGTAATGGGCAACCGCAACCAACTTATCTGGGACATTCCGGTACTCGACTCTTTTGAACGCAACCGGGCCATCTACCGCCTAGAGCGGAGCGCGTACCAGCAGACGGTCGAAGAATTGACCGCGCTTCTCGGCTTAGACGCACTCCTCGACAAGCCCGTGCGCAACCTTTCCTTGGGCGAGCGCATGAAGTGCGAAATTGCCGCCGCACTTTTGCACAAGCCGCAAGTCCTCTTCCTCGACGAGCCGACCATCGGCCTCGACGTGACCATGCAGCGTCGGATCCGAGCCTTTTTAAGCGAATACAATCAGCGCTACGGCGCCACCGTGCTCCTCACCAGTCACTACATGGCCGACGTCGAGGCACTGTGTAAACGAGTGGTGGTCATCCACCACGGGCTGCTGCTGTTTGACGGCCAGCTCACCCAGCTCGTGCAGCGCTTCTCACCGCACAAGACGATTGTCGTCGAGCTAGAAAACGGGCATGGCGATCTCGGCGGCTACGGAGAGGTCGTCGCCAGTAGCGAGGGGCGCGTATCGCTGCGAGTGCCCAAGGCCGAGACAGCGCAGGTGACCGGGCGGCTCCTTAGCGAGCAACCCGTCCTCGATCTGACGGTGGAGGACCCACCGATTGAGGACGTGATCGAAGAGGTCTTTGAACGCGCATGAGGGGGCTAGCAGACATCTACACCACGCTCTTTCGCACCGATCTAGCCGTGCAGTTCCAGTACCGGGCGGCAATGGTGATATGGCTGATCGGGCGCGTCGTTGATACGCTGGTCTTCCTTTCGGTGTGGACCGCCGTAGCCCGCTCCAAGGGGGGGCAGGTGGGGGACTTCGCCAGCGGGGACTTTGCCGCCTACTACATTGTCCTGATGATGATGGGGCACCTGACGTTTACTTGGTTTATGTACGAGTTTGAATACCGGGTGCGGTCGGGGGCCTTCTCGCCGCTCCTGCTCCAGCCTCTGCATCCGATCCACCGCGACATCGCCACGAACATTTCCTACAAGTTCCTGACCCTAGCGGTCATGCTGCCGACGATGGGGCTAATGATCTGGCTCTTCGATCCGGTCTTTGACCCGCCAGCTTGGGCCATTTGGGCCGCAATACCGGTCATCCTGCTGGCGTTTCTGGTGCGCTTTTTCGTCGAGTGGGCACTGGCTTTGGTGGCCTTGTGGACCACGCGCACGGCCGCGGCCAACCAGCTCTACTTCGCGGCCTTTCTCTTTTTTTCGGGCCAGATGGCACCGCTGTCGCTTTTGCCCGAGTGGCTCCAAGCATTGGCCGCGATTTTGCCCTTCCGCTGGATGCTGGCCTTTCCCACCGAGCTCCTACTCGGCCGACTCACGCCCACCGAAGTGCTCTGGGGCGCGGCCGCGCAGGTGGTGTGGCTGGGGCTGAGTGGGGGGATTCTGACCGCGGTCTGGTCGTGCGGCGTACGCAGATACTCGGCGGTCGGCTCGTGAACTATTTGCGGCTACTGTGGGTTTTCCTGCGCATCGGCGCAATGAACGAGCTGGCATACCAAGCCAACTTCTGGGTGCAGCTAGTGCAGAGCTTGCTCAATCTGGGCGTCGCGCTGGCGGGCTTGGCGGTGATCTTTTCGCACACCGAAGAACTAGGCGGCTGGCAGCCCGCCGAACTGGTGGCTCTCTTGGGGGTGTTCTTCCTGATGAGCGGCCTGATTGGCGCACTGATCCAGCCGTCAATGCAGCACTTTATGGAGGATGTGCGCCTCGGCACACTGGACTTTACCCTCACCAAGCCGGAGGACGCACAAGTGCTGGTGAGCGTCGGCGAGGTGCGGATTTGGAAGTTTTTGGACGTAGTGCAGGGGGTGGTGCTGATTGCCGTGGCTCTAGTCGAGATCGGGACGCGGGCCGGCCTTACCCATGCGGCGGCCTTTGCCCTGACGCTTGCGGCTGGCGCGGCAATCGTCTACAGTTTTTGGCTGGTGCTGGCAACAACTGCGTTCTGGTTTATCAAAGCGGAGAACATCCTCGTCATCTTCCAAGCCGTTTACAGCGCTGGCAAATATCCGGTGGCCATCTATCCGCGCTGGCTCAAGCTGGCGATGACCTTTCTGGTGCCCGTGGCCTTTGCGGTGACCGTGCCTTCGGAAGCCTTGGTGGGTCGGCTGTCGCCAGGGGTGTTGGGGGGCGCGTTGGCGATGGCGGGGGGAATGCTGGTGGGAGCGCGGGCGTTTTGGCTGTGGGGGGTGCGGCACTATTCGGGAGCATCGGCCTAGCGATGGCCCATTTTGCCATTTTCTTATAAAGGAGCAACGGAAATGAGTGGCAGCGAAATGCACGTCGGGGTGCAGGGAATCGGGACCTCAAAGGTGGAGCTAGAGTTTCTGGTGCGGCACGGAGTGACGCACATGGACGCCAGTGTTGAGGACAACGAGGCCGAAACCTTGGTGCGGCACAAGGAGGAAGCGGCCGAGTACGGGGTGAGTATGGAGTCGATCCACATCGGCGTACCCAAAAGCATCACGCTGGCGCAGGACCCGCAGCGAGACCGGGACCTCGACGAGGTCTGCCGCTGGATCGAAAACGCGGCCCAGGCCGGGCTGCGGGCATTGCTCTACAACTTCTGCATCCTGCCGCACCAGCGCACCGCCCCCACGCCCGGGCGCGGGGGCGTGACGTACAGCTCATTTGACCTAGCGAAATTCGACAACGAAACGCTGAGTGAAGCGGGCGAGGTCAGCCGCGAAGAAGCGTTTGAACGGGCGGCCTACTGGCTGGAGCGCGTGATTCCAGTAGCCGAGGAAAACAAGGTGCAGATGGCCTGCCATCTCAACGACCCGCCAGCTCCAGTCCTGCGCGGCGTCGAGCGCTGGAACTGGCCGGTAATGGAGGGGCTCAAGCGCTTTTCCGAGCTGGTCGATAGCCCGTATCACGGCTTTAACTTTTGCTGCGGCGTAGCGTCTGAGGGCTTGGAGAATCCGGCCGAGGAGCTCTGCGACATCGTGCGCTACTTCGGCGAGCGAGGGAAACTCTTCAACATCCACTACCGCAACATCAAGGGCGGGCTGCACAATTTCCAAGAGGTCTGGCCAGACGAAGGCGACGTGGACATGCACGAGGTGGCGCGCACCCTGAGGGACGTAGGCTATCAGTACATGCTAATGCCCGACCACGCGCCATCCCACCCCGACGACAAGGCACCTGAGGGTGTTTCGGGCCGGGTGCGCCAAGCTTGGGCCTTTCAGTTCGGGTATATCATCGCCATGATCCAAGCGGTCAACAAAGAGCGGTCCGGCCTCAACATTGGGGCCGCAGCGCGAACTTCGTAGGCCACTGCGGCATGTCGATCCATTGCCTGAGGGCGGTGCAATTGCTGGTCCTGCTCAGCTCGTTTGGCGGAGCTCAGCCCCTAGAAGAGGAGGCGTTGAGGGAGAACTTGCAGGCGTTGGAGCGCGACGTCTATTTCGTGGGTTTGGCCAGTGGGGTGGCACTGCTGGTCTCGCTGGGGCTGCTCGTCGCACGTTGGCGGATGGGGACGGTGCAGGCGCGGAGCTTTGTCTTGCGCGGCGACGAGGGCCAACCAATCGCTCAATTAGTGCAAGGCCCGAATGGCGGCGAGTTGGAGTTGAGGGATGCCGACGGTGAAATCACCGCGGTGCTGGGTAGTGGACTTAAGTTGTGCGACCGAACAGGACGGGCGCGGGCCGACTTGCGGCTGGAGAGCGATAAGGCCCCGCTGCTGGAGCTCTACGACGAGCGGGGTGAAGTGCGGGCGGGCCTTTCGCTGAGCGAGGACGGGGCCGGCAGTTTGGCCTTTTACGACGAAACCGGGCGACCTCGCGCCGGCTTAGGCAGCGGCCACACCGGCGCAATGCGGCTGAGTTTCTTCGATGCCCAAGGACGGATGCGGCTGCAAAGCGGCATCGAAGACGGAGAAACCCCCTCGCTCAAGCTCTTCGATGCCCAAGGCGAGGTCCGCGCCACCTTGAGCGTACAGGCCGATGGCATGACCCTGCTCGAAATGCGCGACCAAGACGGCCACACGCGTACCATCGTCGGGGTCCTCGAAGAGGGAATCGCTTGGCTTGGAGTTCTCGACGAGGAGCAGCGTTTCCGCGTGGGGTTAGGCGCACCGACCGGCGGCAACCCGAAGCTGGACTTCTACGACAAAGAGGGTGAGACGCGGGCCTCTTTGCGCATCGACAACCAAGGCCGCTTTAAGACCGATCCGGATTCTTAGCTTTGGGAGAACGGCATAGACCTCTGGAGGGCGGAGGCGGGCTAAAGAAGCACTTACAGCTCGTCGTACCGCGGCACCCAGTCAATGAAGCCGCGACCAGCGACATAGCAATAGTGGACCAAGCCATTGGCGACCAAAAGACAGCGGGCCTGAACCACGCGGTTGTATGCGGCAATTTGGTCGAAGGTCTCCTGACTGATGGAAACGTCCGGCTCTTTGCACTCGGCCATTAGCACGGCACGGCCTGCGCGGTCATGGACGATCACATCGGCGCGAGATCGCTTGCCGTGGAGGTCAATGCTTTTCTCAATGGCGGTCAACCCGCGCGGGTAGCCCAAGTCCGATATTAGGTATTGCACCAAGTGCTGCCGCACCCACTCCTCGGGCGTCAACCGCACGTACTTGCGGCGCAAGGGGTCGAGTATTTCGCGCTTGCCTTCGACTTGGCGGATGTCAAAAGCTGCGGCCGGGAGGTTGAGGCCCTGCATGGCTATTTGAGCAACAGCATCTTGTGGACTAGTGCGCCGCGGCCCTTCTGGAGACGCACTAAATAAACGCCAGTGGCCACAGGTTTTCCGCTGGCGTCCAACCCATCCCATTGAACTTGGTAAATGCCCGGTCCTACATCGCCGGCGGCGAGCATCTTCACTTTCTGACCCTGGATGTCGAAAATTTCCAAGCGCACCCGACCCGGCTCTGCGATGCGATAGTGGATGGTGGTGGAGCTATTGAACGGATTGGGATAGTTCGGGTCTAGGGCAAATTCTCGCGGCGCACCGCTTTGGGCGTCCTCTTCCCGCACAGCCGTAACACCTCCAGAGTACTGGGCGGCGACCAAGCGGATTTCGTCGAGGTAGAAGGTTCCGCGCAGGCTGCCGATTAGGCGCAGCGACTCGATGGGGCCGTCGAGGGCCAGTTCGTCCAAGGCGATCTCGACGGTCTGCCACTGATTCAAGTCCAGATCAATTTGGTCAATGAGGCTCAGCGGGCGGGCGGCGTCACCGTTGACGACAAGGCCGAAGGAGGGCCGGAAACCGCCGGTAGCCGTGCCGGGATGCAAGGCTAAGCGCAGCACCGCGTAGCCGACGCTAGCGACCGGCACGCTGGGAAGGAATTCAATGGTAAAACCTCGGGCATCCACTCGCAGTGCCCGCTGGCCGGCGAACGCGGTATCGGCATGGGTCGGGTCGAGTTGTGCGCTGTAGAGTGCGCCTTGCTCCCATGCAAGCTCGTCGGCAAAGAGGACTTGATCCTCTCTGGGCAGCACGACGATAGAATGAACTAGCTTGGTCGCCTCGTCGCCTTGCGCGAGATGCACCACCAGTTTTTTGCGGCCATTGTACTCACCAGCCGATAGGTCGGCTTCAAGGCGATAGGTCTGGTCGTCTATCCCTTGAAGTGGCAGGGCCTTGGGACCATCCAATGCACTCAGATCAGCCGTGAGCTGGGCTGGTGCTGCGCCCTCTACCTGCCGCTGGAGGCGAATCGTCGAACGCAAAGGCAGTGCTGCGCCAGCGAGCAGGGTGTCGGGCGGGGGGTTTTCCCAAGTGCCTTGGAGGGGGCTGGCTTCGATGCGGAAGATGGCCTGCGTGAAGCGGTCGCTCGTCAGATAGAGAACGCCCTGTTCATCGGTGGTCAGCCCGACCGGCGTCCCCCAGAAGGAATTGCTGTTCGGGTCAGGACGGAAGCCGGTGAGAAAGTCGGCGATGCGGGCGTTGGACCCATCCGGCTCGGCAAAGAGCACCATGACCTTGTAGCCCGGATCATTGCCCAAGACGCCCGCACGAAAGGCGACAAACGCGGCGTGTTTGTACTGGGGCGGGAACTGGTCGTGCTTGTAGAAATGCAGTGCCATGGGTGCCAAATGGGCGGGGACGAGGGCCGCCGGACGCTCCATGCTGGCAACCAACAGCGAGTCGGCAGCGGTCAGCGGGAAGATCGCCCGTTGGTACGCGCCAATGGAGAAATCCGTCCAGACCTGATAGGCGTACGCCAACGGCCAGCCGTAGAAATGGCCATCGCGGAGGGGGGTGATCCACTCCGGCGGCAGCACTCGGCCCTCGCGGTCGTGCCCATTGCCAGCACCCCACAGCTCGCCAGTGACCGGGTGCAAATCGAGGCCGATGGCATTGCGCAGGCCAGAGGCATAAATCCGCCGACCCGTGCCGTCGGTGTTCATCTGTATGACGGTGGACCGCTCCGGGTCGTCTTCGCGGCACAGGTCGCAACTCGAACCGGCGTGGAAGTAGAGCTTGTCGTTGGACTCGTCGAAAACCAGCGTGTGCGTCACGTGCTCAGAGGAGCGACCCATAAAGCCGGGGACCTCGGCGAAGACAGCGCGCTCCTCGTAAAAGCCGTCCGCATCTCGGTCTTCGAGGCGGAAGATCGCATGGTCGTCGGCAACGAAGAGTGCCCCTTGGTAGAAGGCGACGCTGTGGGGCCAGTGAAAGTCATCGGCCGCCTTGAACACAGTGTCGGCTCGGCCGTCGCCGTTTTTGTCGGGCAAGGCCAACACCGTGCCTTGGCGGCCCGAGGCCGGACTCCATTGACTGCTCCCCCGAGTCTTCATGTTGGCCACGTGCAGGACGCCTTGGTCATCCCACGCCATAAAGCGAGCCTTATCTACTTGGTCGGAAAAGAGTTTGACCTTAAAGCCGGGCGGAACATTGAGGACGTGATCGGGCAGACTTTCGACCGGCACCGGTTCGAGGTGAAGGTCGATCTTGGGCGTTAAGCGGATCTGACCGGGGGAGTACTCGGCGTGGAGGGCAGACGAGAGAAGGATGCAGAGTAGGTAGGGGAGCATAGAAATTTTCCTATAGACGAGTACGGCAAGTTGGATATACATGAAAAGCTCCGGTGGTTTGAGGTTCCGCTGGGAGCGCGGGCGTCTCGCCCGCCCGGTGTCATTCTTTGTAATCGCGGCCGGTGTCCAAAAAGATCGCCGAAGTGAGAAAGTGCTTGGGGGCCGGTGGCCCTGGGGCCGGGCGCACCCAGCTCTCGGCGATTATGCGCAGGCGCACAAAGCCTTGGGCATCGGCTGGGATCTCCAGCGTCCATTCGCAACGCCCAGCGGGCCGGGACTCCAAGCACTCCAGCACGGTGGGCGCGACGTTTGGCTGCCACTGGCCAATCAACTCAACCTTTTCAACCGCTTCGGTCGCCGCAAAAGCAACGCGCAAAGCACCGGCCCCTCCCGTCCAAGTGTCGCCGATAAAATGGTCATCGACCGAGAAATCGACGAGGTCGAGCCAGTGCCCTTGAGAAGCACACGTGCGCCCTCGGCGCAAGCCCGCGAAAATCGCTTCTGGTGTAGATGGACGCCCCGCTTCCACGCCGACCCAAGTGTGATTGAAAACGCCCAGCGGATAATCGGGCTGCTGTGACTGCTTGTGGACGTGGAAGTCGGAGTTCAACAGCAGGGAAAATGGCCGCTGGCAGGCGTACACTTGATCGACCAAGCCGCCGACAGCTCCTCCCGGATAAGCACACGGGTCCAGCGCCGCGACTTTGGCGTGTGCTTGGTGTCCGTGCAGGGCTTCGATGCCGACGACAAGGCCCGCCGGATCAGCGGCGAGATAGCGGTTGATGCTATTTGCAGACCACTGACCGGCAGCGGGGTGGTTGAAGAAGAGGACGGGGCGTTCCACTGCCGGCAATGCGTTCAAGTGATCTAAAGCCGCTTCTACGCTGCCGGGAGTCGCCGCCCCTAGCCGGTCGTGGGTTGCGGCGAAGGCATAGGCGTTTTCGGCCTCGTGCGCACCGATCGGAAAGACGAGTCCGGCGTGACCTCCTATCGGCGCGTTCCACTCTAATCCGAAGAAGATGGGGAATTCCGGCAAGATGCAGCGTACGCGCTCAATCATGCGGTGCTGCTCAAAAAAGACGGGCTTTTGCGCGTGATTGGTCAGTGCGATAAAATCGAGTGCGTCGCCTGCTCCAGCCAAATGCTCGGCGATCAAGGCGTGCTCTTCGCAGTGGTTGTGCATATCGCCGCGGAGCCACCTCAGAGGCCCGCGTGTTACTTTATCGGCCATGGATCGCCTGTTCGCTTGAGCTTGAGATACTAGCCTTATAGATTAAGCGAAAATTTGGACTGCGTAAAAGAGTCGCTGGCAACCTTGGCGATTGGCTCAAGGAGCAAAACAATGCACAAATGGTCAATTCTCATCGCGCTCGCGCTTTCTACAGCACCGGCAGCCGCCCAGATTTCGCTGTGGAAAATGGGCGGCCAAGGCTTGGCTTGGAGCCAGAATGACAGTAGCGAAGTCTTTATCGACTTCCAAACCTTCCCCGGCTCAATAGCACCGATTTACTTCGACGGCGAGGAAAACATCCTTTCCAAGCTCCCTTTCTGGTCGCCCTTTAAGTTTCCCACCGACTTAGGTTACGAAGACGGCCTCATTCCGCGAGTTTGGCGCGCAGCCAACGGCTTCTATTGGTTCACGGCCGGAACCCTGACGACCGAGTGGGTCGATGGCGACAGCTCTTCGTACAGCCCGCCGGTAGCACGCGGCATCAATTCGGAGTGGTACACTTTCGACGTGGGGGTTCCAGTGCCAGCCGACGTAGTCGGATTCTACACGCCGCCGCACGGTTTTCGCGCCGACGGTACGCTGCTGCGCGACGATATCTTCAAGGCGTTTGAAGTCTCGATCGCCGGAGAGTTCGACCCGGTCCTCAACCTCGAAAACAACGACAACGACTATCACCGCTTGGAGACCTTGATAGCCGATGTGCCGCTCAATTTCGATGCTAATGTCCAGCTCGAATTTCCCAAACAGTACGTGCGTTTCATCCGCCTACGACGCAACCCTTCCATCGACGACAAAGCCTTTGCCTCGGGCCAAGCCAATGTCCAGCAGGGAACCATCGGCGAGTTTGAGCTAAAGGGCGAAGGGGTGCCTAAGCGGGTGTTTTATCTCTCTAAAATTATTTCCCTCGGCCGCACAGTGAATTTCGGGCGTCTATTCTGGGATGCCACCCCCATGCGAATGGTCAAAGGGCTCCCTACTCCTGTTGACGACGCCCACGCCCGACTTGCAATCTCCGTGCGCTCTGGCCGCGACGACGACCCCAACGTCTATCACGAATTCACCGACACCGGTGCTGAGCGGACGGTCTCGCGGACGCGCTTTGAGAACGAACTCAAGCAACCAGATCAGACCACCGAAGGCTATATCCAAGAGGGCAAGCCCGGCCTCAGAGCCTCCATTATTTACGACCAAGACAACTGGACCTTCTGGTCTTTTCCCATTGCTGAGTCCGGGCAGCCCGCCCCGCTGGAGCGCGGCAACCACATCCAAGTGAGGCTCACCTTCGAGAGCCGTTCCTTCTTCGACTTCGTGCGGCTCGATTCGCTGTGGATTGAGACCGCACCGCCGTTGGCCTCGCAAGTCATCGGCGAGGTCGCCCGCCTCGACGAGCCGACGCCCGGCGGCGGCCTAACCGAAGTGTACTTAGGTGAGATGACGGATTTTACCTACGATGTGAGTACCCAGTTCGACGCAGCGAGCCAGCCGGGCTTTGATACCATCCGAATTCGCACAGGTAGCCGCCCCCAGTTCAAACGGCTAGAGATGGGCCAGCCACTCCAAGTCATAGAACCGACCGAGGTGATAGAGAGATACAACGAGCTAGTCGTGCGCTTGCCCCAGTCAATCACGCGCAGCCGCAATGAACCAGTGCGGCTGGTCTTCGGCACAGAGGTCTTTATCTTTGCCAACACGTTCGCCGGCGAGGTATTTGACGCGAACGAGGAGAGCCTGCCTCAGCAGATTGAGGCCGGTAACGCCACCGACGAAGTCAACACCAACAGCCTGCGGGTGTTGGGTGGCGCACAAGATGCCGGGGCACTCATCGAAAACCTTGCTTTTTCAAGCGACATATTGACCCCCAACGGAGACGGGGCCAACGATGTGCTAGCCATCAATTATACCTTGTTTCGCCTGCCCGGGCCGGTGCCCGTGGCCCTCAATATCTACGACTTGCGCGGCATCCGGGTAGGCGGTCTCGAACTAGGAGAGCAGGGGGCCGGGCCGCAGACCGTGCATTGGGATGGACGCGACGCGGGCGGTGAGTTGTTGGTCCCGGGGCTGTATCTGGTGGAGGTCGCCCTCAAGTCGGAATTCAAAACCTTCCGCTACCAGCAGCCGCTGGGCTTGGCTTATTAGTCTAGCCGCTTTCAATGCCTGCCAGAGACACATACCGCTCGGGCGAAGACATCGTATTTCAAGAGACCCTCAGAGGGCGCGTTTTTACCCTTCACTCCACTTGGGGCCTTTTCAGCCCCAAGCGCATTGACCCGGGTACGCGGCTTCTCATCAACCACATCAAACCCGGACATGCCGATTGCTGCCTCGACTTAGGGTGCGGATATGGTCCAATCGGCTTGGCGTTGGGCGATCTCTGCCCCGAGGGCGAGGTCCATCTGATCGACAAGGACTTCGTCGCCGTCGAGTACGCGGAGCAAAACGCCGAACGCAACGGGCTGACCAATTGTCGCGCCTATTTGAGCAATGCCTTCAGCCACGTGCCCGCCCACGTGCGCTTTGACACTATTGCCTCCAACTTGCCCGCGAAAACAGGCAACGAACTCCTGACAATCATCATGCACGACGCCTGCGCCCGCCTCAAGCCGGGCGGGCACCTGTGGGTCGTCACCATTGCTGGGCTAAAGGAGTACATCAAGCGCAATTTCAGGGAAGTATTCGGCAACTACAAAAAGATCAAACAGCGGGGGACCTACCTATTATCACTGGCGGTTAAAGAGTAGGGATTCATAAAATCGAGAGGGCCTCTAGGTATCCGTTATCCTGCCTCTGCGTTCATCTGCGTTCATTTGCGGATACGTTGCCACAGGTTTCAGACGACTTCTAAGAGAAACCTATAGCAGTTCCTCGTTCACCTCTACGCCAAATCCCGGGCCTTCGGGCAGCACTAAGTGACCTTCCTGCGGTTGCGGCTCACCCAACCACAGCTTGTCGCGCTGCGCATTGCGCCGGCCCATGACCATTTCGGCCAAATTGTCGCCGTAGCCAGCCGCCAAAAAGTGCAGCCCCCAAATCTCGCCGCCGCGGTGAAGCACCACGGGGATGCCGTGGGCTTGGGCCAGCTTGGCAATGCGCAGCGCCGCCGTCAAACCACCGCACCAAGTGACGTCCGGTTGCCACAAGTCCAGTGCCCGCATCCTAGCGATATGACCGAAATCCCGCGCAGTGAATTCGTGTTCGCCGCCAGCCAGCAAAACAGGGTGGATCTGCGGCCGCAACGCCGCCAAGCCGGCTAGGTCGTCGGGCAACAGCACGTCTTCAAACCAGTATATGTTGAATGGCGCGAGTTGCTGCGCTAGGGCCACGGCAAAGTCGGGCGACCACGACATGTACGCGTCGATCATCAAGAGCGCGTCTTCGCCTAAGGTCTGGCGCACCTCTTGGGCCCACTCAAGTATGCGCACCGCATCTGCGGCTTGGCTTCCTCGCCGCGTCTGTGAAGACTTATGAGCACTAAAGCCCAAGTCGCGATACCAAGCGCAATCTGGGCCTGTGGCGTAGGCCCGCACCTCGTCCCGCTGCCGACCGCCCAGCAACTCGCAGACAGATTTCCCTTCTGCCCGGCCCAAGACATCCCACAGTGCCAAATCCACGCCGCTGATGGCCATGACGGCGACCCCACTGCGGCCGTAGGGCAGGCTGGCCTTGTACTGGTCGTCCCAGAGCCGGGCGATATCTTCAATGCTGTCGATGCTGCACCCCACCAGCAACTCGCGCAGGTGGCGGTTGATCACCTCTACGGCGGCAATCCCGCCGCCACCTGCTCCCCAGCCGCTGACGCCGACATCCATATCGATGCGCACGACCATCTGCCAGAAGTGCCGCCGCCAAGCCGCGGGCGCGACGCGATAGCGGGGATAAACTGATTGCACTTCGGTTATTTTCATGCGTAAACCCTTGTGTACATTTTGTTTTTATCGCCTTCCGTTTTGGTAATCATCCGCTCCGTGTAGTATTATTTACATATCAAACACCTTGTATTTTAGAGCTCATTCATAGGAACAGCCCATGTCCTTAGGACGAAACCTGAAAGAGCTGCGACAGAAAAAATCGCTTAACCAGAAAGACCTCTCAGATCGCTCCGGTGTCTCCCAAGCCACCATCTCCCGCATTGAAACCGGCCGAGTGCGCCAGCCAGGCTCGTCGGCTCTAAAAAATTTGGCTGACGCCCTCGGCGTTTCGGCAGACTCTCTAATGGACGATAAGGCACGCTTGGCCCGAGTCCACAAAGATCGTTTGCATCAAATCGCCGAGACCCTCAACGCCTTTGTCATCCACGAAAACGGACACTTGTGCTTCATCAGCCAGACCTTGGCCGACCTATTGGGTTATCGCGGGGAAGAATTGCTAGCCAAGGATGGCATTGAACTATTGTTCGCTCCCCAGTCTCGTCCCACAGCCCGACACATGGTCGCCAGCGGCTCGTCCAATGCCTATGATGCACTCATGGTGCGCAATGACGGCAGCTTTCTTCCCGTCGAGATCACCAACGTCAATATCAGCGAAAAAGAGCGCTTAGCCATTATGCGAGACATTACCGCTCACTGCTGTCAGCAAGGGGCCTTCCGCGTCTTGCAGGCTGGTTGCGACGCCGACAAGATGCGCGATCTAAGCACGGTCGTGTGCATTCTAGGTGCCGAGCTAGAGGCGATGGGCGTCCAATTCGAGGCGGTTGACCTACAGGTCATTGACGAACAGAGAAACCTCTTGGCTTGCTATCGCGCCTATTCCGTAGCGCGTGGTTACCGCCCCTTACAGAACGTCGTAAATCTCCACGAATCGCTCGGTCGCTTCGCCTCCCTAGAGGGGTTGGTGAGCCATTGGCACTGCTATCGCCATCGCCACGGCCACAAGGTCTGGGAGCGCGAGGCCGACGAGGATTTTCGCCAGATGACCCAAGAAATTTTCTCGGACTCGCTATATCGCCCCGGACTGCTGATCGATGTGCCCTTTGCACAAGGGATGTTGGGGCTAGGGCTACCTATGGACGGACCGAGGCCCACCAAACAGCTACCGACCATCTTGCACGAGTTCGCCCGGTCTATCTCTTTGGTCGTCAAGCGGCTATTTGAACTTCAAACGCTGCACGAAAAGCTGGACTCTACTAAGAATACGCTTCCGCTGGGCTGACCTTCCGCTGGCCAGAGCGGCGCTGCTCGGCCTCTTTGATGTGAGGGCGAGCCTCTCCGGCTTCTTCCATGCGTCTCAAGAGCCGTTCCCGCATTACCTCGGCCACCTCCCGGTGCGACTCGAGACCGACTAGATTGTTCAGTTCGTAGGGGTCTGCTTGGAGATCGTAGAGATATTGCTCTTCGTAGTGATCGGCTCCTGCCACGTCTCTTCCTTGCCCGTCCGGAGCATCCACCCCGTACTTCCACCGATGAGTGCGAACGGCCCGCCCCACTTGGGCTTCGCTGATCTGCACGAAGACCTCTGCGGGCCAATCGGCTTCTTCACCGCGCAAAAGCGGCATGAGCGAGTGGCCCTGCATCTGCTCGGGGACTTCCAGACCGGCCGCATCCAAAAGAGTTGGCGGCAGGTCGATTAAGCTAACCAATTCTTGCAATTGGCCGCCGCGAAAACCAGGGCCAGTCAAGACCGTCGGTACGCGGATCGAACTTTCGTGACAAGAGCGTTTGTACTCGTTGTTGCGCGTCTTGAAATGACAGCCATGATCCGAGGTAAAGAGCGCGATGGTGTCGTCGGCTAGATCCAAGCTTTTGAGCGCATCGTGCAGGCGGCCATAGGCTTCGTCGAGCCGCTTGACCATCCCGTAATAGCCGCCTAAGTGCTGGTGAACCGAGCCGGCCAGTGCCGCTAGATCGGGCGGGATCCAGCCTCCGGTATAGACTTCCCGGTAGCCGTCGGGGGGTGGATAGTCGTCCAAGTGGTTCTGGTGATGAGGTTCAATATAGGAGATAAAAAGAAAAAAGGGACGATCTTGATGCGCATCCACGTAGCGAATTGCGGCATCCGTGACCGCATCCACTCGATAACCAGGTAGGCGGACAGGTTGGTCGTCATTGTCGTAGAGGACCGTGCTGTAGGCGTCGGAAGTAAACTCGAGAACATTCGACGCCAACCAGTACTGATAGCCAAAGCGGTCCGCGGCTGGCACTGGACCGGTGGTCCCTCGCTCGTGGAGATGCCACTTGCCGATATATCCCGTGTCGTAGCCTGCCTCAGCAAAGTAGTGGGCGAGGGTTTGGCTGTCGGCAGGCAGGGGAATGCCGTTGCGGTAACAGCCTGTGGTCGTGGCGTAGAGACCCGTTTGCAGACAGGAGCGCGCCGGGCCGCAGACGGGTTGGCACGTAAAGGAATGGGCCGCGTGGGTGTACTCGCGGGCTAAGCGATCGAGATGCGGCGTAAGGCCCATCGGATTACCGTGTAGCCCCGTTGTGTCCCAGCGCTGTTGATCCGTAAAAAAGACTATGACGTTTGGTTGTCTATTGTCTCCAGCCATTTTGCACTTGCTCTCCTTTTTCGCCTACGGCTCAAGTGTCTGATTTGCTGCACGTTGCAATTCTTCCACCACTTGTTCGACGTCCTCGCCTTCAATCACCTCTATCATCGCCTCTTGAATCAATCGCCGTACCCGTTCATACCCTGCCATCGTCGGCTCTGACTTCCCGTAGTCCAACATGCCAAACGCCACTCCATAGTGCGGGTTTTCCTCAAAATAGCTTTCCAACTCCCGCGCCGTACTTTTGCGCACCGGAAAGTAGTTGCTCGCCCGCACCCACCGCGCTTGTTGCTCTGGGGCCGTAAACCACTTGAGGAAAAGCCACGCCGCTAGCTGTTTTGCGGGCTTACCAGCGCAGATCGATACGCTGGCCCCGTACACGTCAACAACCGGCCGCGATCCCGTCTGCGGCGGATGGGTTACTCCCCACTCAAAGGCCAGCCCAGAGTCTTCAATGCCACTCTTGTAAAAGGGCAAACCAGAGGAAGAATCCTGCGAGAAGAGGATCTGACCGGTGACGAACTCGTTTACCTCGACATCCTGTTCTCCTGCGATGTCCAGCGCGTCGTCCCGCGCTAGTTCCTGCAACAGTGCTAGGACCGCTTTAACTTCGGGCGAGTCTAGCGCATAGGCAGTGCCGGTTGCATCTACTAGGTCTCCGCCGCGGCTAAAGACCATCGCGGCAAATCGGCTGGCGTCAAAATCAAGCAAAAAACCCAAACTGCCGGCGGGGTTTTCATTTTTGCTAAAGGGTTGCTCTTTGGCCTGGCGGCACATCGCGGCAAAATCGTCCCACGTCGCCGGCGGGCTGTCGTAGCCCAGCTCGTGCAACCAATCAGCATTGTAGTAGAGCAGCTCCATCGAGCGATTCGGTGGGAAACCAACCTGCACTCCGCCGATATTGTCCTGCGCCAGAAACGCTTGGACGTAGTCGCTCCGCTCCTCTGGCGACAAGCCCCATTGGGGCGAATCCATATAGGGTGCTATATCCACTATGCCGTCGGCCTGGTAGTAGGCGAGGGCTTGATTTTGGTAGGCTACTACCAAGCTGGCGGCCAGCGAACCGCTCTGGATACCCACGTTCATCTTGTTGTAGATGTCCCCGTAGCGCCCCATATACTCGCCGCGCACCTCAATTCCATAGCGATTGGTCTGGTTAAAGTCGGCAATCAGCTCTTGCATGGCATCTTCGCGCTGGCCGGTGTGTTGGTACCAAAAGACGATCTTTTGGCCCTGCGGATCGAGGGCTTCAAGATTGGTCTGCTGCTCGTGTACGGCCTCCTGTTGGCCGCTACAAGCCCACAAAAAGGCACACCAAACCAACGTCATCGCACTTCTTGGTTTCATGGCGTTATCCTTTGAGTCCAGAAATGGAAATGCCTTCGGTGAATTCTCGCTGGATGAGAAAATACGCCAAAAGTACGGGAGCCGTTGCAATGACCGCTCCGGCCATTTGCAGGTGGACTTCGGTCCCGGCCTCACTGGCAAACTGCTGCAAACCCACGGCAATCGGACGCCAATCCGGCGTATTGGTCACCAGTAGCGGCCAAGCCAAGGCGTTCCATGAACCAATAAACGTAAACATACCAACCGTCAAAAGGGGTGCTCGGCACAAGGGGACCGCGATCTGAAACAAAAAGCGCACGTGGCCGGCTCCCTCAATCCGGGCCGCATCCCACAGTTCGTTGGGCAGGCCCCGCATAAACTGGCGCAAGAGAAAGATGCTAAAAGCACTGGCCATAAAGGGAATGGTCAGGGCCGGCCAGCTATTGAGCCAAGCAAACGGCGTATTGCCGTGCAACCAAGTCACGACGAGAAAATTCGGCACGATGGTCACGGCCTCGGGGATCATCAGCGTAGCCAATACGCCGGTAAACACCACGTCGCGTCCGCGAAACTGCATCCTCGCTAGCGGATAAGCCGCCATCACTGAGAAAAGCAGGGTCCCGCTGACCTGGAGGACGGCGATGATCAGCGAATTCTCAAAATACAGACCGAAATCCGCCTCTTGCCATGCTTCGATATAATTGTCCCATTGTACGCGCTCGGGCAGCAAGGCCCGCCGCAGCGATTCGCCGCGGCTCATAAAAGAAGCCAAAAGCATCCACGCGAACGGAAAGCCAGCAGCCAGCCCCCCCAAGCTCAAGCCGCCGTAAATCAGCCTATCTTTGCCGCCCCTAGTCGCCATAAAACACCCGCCTGCCGAGCACCCGGTTTTGTAGCAGCGTCAACGCCAAAATTGCGACGAAGAGCACAAAGGCCATCGCCGAGGCATAGCCGGCGTTGTGGTACTCAAAAACTTGGTCGAAAATGGCAATACTGAGCACATCGACCGAGTCGCGGGCCCCCGGCGTCCGCAGGATATAAACATGATTAAAGGCTTTGAAGGTCCCAATGACGGCCACCATAGACAAAAAGAACAGGGTTGGTGAGACCAAGGGCAGGGTAATGTGGCGGAAGACTTGCCACTCGCCAGCACCGTCCATCTCCGCGGCCTCGTAGTATTGCTTGGGGATCGCACTGAGGCCGGCCAGTAAAATCACCGTGTCGTACCCGACATAGACCCAAATGTTGTAGAGGATAATCGAGGTCAGGGCTAAGCTCGGGAAGATGCTGTCCACCCATGCGGGGTACGAAGCAAAACCGGCACCCTGTAGTAACAAAGCTACGACGGACTTGCTTTCGTAGAGCCAGCGCTGATTCTCCAGCCCCCAAAAGCTCCAGAAGCGATTGGCCAGCGAGGAAGGGTGAGGGCTAAAGATGGTGCGAAAAACCACGGCTGAGGCGATGATCGGCGTGATATAAGGCAGGAAAAACAGCGTACGAAACGCGCCTCTAGCCCGCGTGATCTTGAAGAGCAAATACGCCAGTCCGGTCGCCAAGCTCAATTGGAACGGGATCGTCCCGACTGCGTAGAAAAACGTGACCTTGAAGCCGTTGTACAGTGCTGAATCGCCCGTCTCAACTAGGCCGCCCAAGCCCTGAGCCAATCCCACCCAAAGTCCCAGCAGCACGACCGCGCCCCATGCGATGCGGACATAACGAGGACGAAGACCGCGCTTGGAGCCTCCCGTCGCCAGTATTGGCGATGCTAACGTGGCACGCAGGCGATAGGCCGCCCATACGAGAACGATCCCGGCGACGAAGGGCAGCAGGTACTGCGGGTCTCCCAAGGCGCGGACATAGTGGTCGAGTCCAACCACCGCTTCCTTCTTGATCCGCCACTTGTGCAAGCTGACGTACAAGGCATAGCCAATAGGGAAGATTCCAAACGCGCCCAGCACGACGAGTGCCGGCGCGAGGAGGCCCCAGGCAAGCTGTTGTTCTCTGCTTCGGGCACTCATCGGCGTGAGATAATGCTGAGGGAGAATCTTAATGCGGGGAGAATGTGGCCTCGTCCCGATTCTCGGCAGGATTAGACCAAAAGAAGAAGGCTCCTGAAGCGTTCCCTTCAGGAGCCGAGATTGGCTGCCCCCCTAGGGCTCGAACCTAGAACCTCCTGATCCAGAGTCAGGCGCACTTCCAATTGTGCTAGAGGGCAACTAACGAAAATAATGGCGGAGAGGGAGGGATTCGAACCCTCGGTACGGGTTGCCCCGCACAACAGCTTAGCAGGCTGCCACCTTCGGCCACTCGGTCACCTCTCCGCGACCATTGCAAAACAAACTTTTGACGTGCTCCCACCGCTAAACGGGATGGGATTGTGGCGGCATCAAATATGGTAAATGGCGGAGGGTGAGGGACTCGAACCCTCAAGGGCGTGAGCCCGGCGGTTTTCAAGACCGCTGCCTTACCAATTAGGTCTAACCCTCCTTTTCCCCGAGGAAAAAATATACATGAGGCCCTATCTTAGTCAACCCAAAGCCTTCTCATCGGCTTTGCCGTTTTCCACGCCAGTCCCTCCTTCGTCCTCGTCCTCGTCCTCGTCCTCGTCCTCGTCCTCGCTGCTGGGTAGCGGGGCCATGTCGATAACCCGGTCGTCCTCGTCCAGATTGATCACCCGGACTCCTTGAGTATTGCGCCCAATGGTGGATATCCCTTGTACGGAAATGCGGATCATAATGCCGTTCTGGGTTACTAACATGACCTCCTCTTCGCCTTCGATCTCCCTACAAGCCACTACGGGGCCGTTACGCGGGGTGGTCTTGATGTCGATAACACCTTGGCCAGCGCGGTGCTTGCAGGGATACTCGGCCTGACTAGTGCGCTTGCCATAGCCGTTTTCACAGATGGTAAGCAGACTGCTGCTTTCGCGCACTACGACCATGTCCACCACCTCGTCCCCTTGGCGTAAGTTAATGCCTTTAACACCAGTAGAAACCCGGCCCACAGAGCGGACTTCGCTTTCGCTAAAGCGCATGGCTTGGCCGTTGCGCGTCAATAGGGCAATATCCTGCTGTCCGTCGGTGATGGCCGACCCAATCAGGTCGTCGTCGTCTTGGATCCTCAAGGCGATGATCCCGTCGCGGCGGATGTTCTGGTAGGCCGAAAGCCTAGTTTTCTTGACAACGCCGTTGCGCGTAGCCGTGAACAAGTACCGATCGTCGGAGAACTCTTGGACTGGTACAATGGCGCATATTTGGTCGTCTTGTTCGAGTGGCAACAGGTTGGCTATCGACCGCCCCTGAGCCGTGCGGTCGCCTTCGGGTATGCGAAAGACTTTGAGCCGATAACATTTACCCTTGGCAGTTAAGAACATGATATAGGAATGGGTCGAAGCCACGAAGAGGTGTTCGACAAAGTCCTCTTCCTTGGTCTTCATACCCGTTACCCCGCGCCCGCCGCGATTCTGTAATCTATAAGCCCTAGGGGGTAGGCGCTTGATATAGCCACTGCGCGAAATGGTGACGACCATATCCTCTTCGGCAATCAAGTCTTCAATGTCGAATTCCTCGGCTGCATAGACGATCTCACTGCGGCGCTCGTCGCCGAAGCGCTCGGCCAGATCATCAATCTCGTCCTTGATGATCTGCATCTGCCGCTCGCGGCTGGCGAGAATGGCTCTTTGGTCCTCAATCGTCGTTATCAATTCCTTGTACTCGGCTTCAATTTTGTTGCGCTCCAAGCCGGTCAAGCGCTGCAACGGCATGCTTAGGATCGCTTGGATCTGCCGCTCGCTCAATTTGAATTGCACATCATCACGCGCTTTTGTCGCCACAGGGCGGAGGCCCGCCAGACGCTCTTGGGCATCGGCCGGACTCGACGAGCGGCGGATGGTCTCAATCACTAGGTCAATATGATCTAAGGCAAAGCGCAGGCCCTCTAGGATATGCGCCCGCGCTTCGGCCTTCTCCAAGTCGAATCGGGTACGACGCACGATCACTTCGTGGCGGTGATCAATATAGTGCTGCAGCATCTGCTTGAGATTGAGCGTCTCGGGGCGACCATTGACAATGGCCAACATCATTACCCCGTAGGTAGCCTGCAACATGCTATGGCTATAGAGTTGGTTGAGCACAACCTCGGCTTGGGCTTCTCTCTTGCACTCAAAGACAATGCGCAGCCCCTTGCGGCCCGATTCGTCGCGAATATTGGTAAGTCCGTCGATGGTTTTGTCGCGCACCAGATCGGCAATTTTCTCTAACAGGCTAGCCTTGTTTACTAAGAAGGGAATTTCGGTGACGACGATGTTTTCGCGCCCGTTCTTGAGGGTCTCGATATCTGCGCACGCTCTGACATAGATCAGCCCCCGGCCGGTTGCGTATGCCTGCTGTACCCCGCTCATACCGTAGATGATCCCGCCGGTGGGAAAGTCAGGGGCTTTGACGTGCTCAAGCAACTCGGCAATGGAAATCTCGGGATGCTCGATCAGCGCCTTGAGGCCACTGGCGACTTCTCGCAGGTTGTGCGGCGGGATCTTGGTGGCCATGCCCACAGCAATACCCATGGAACCGTTGCATATTAGGTTGGGAAACCTAGACGGCAACACCAGCGGCTCTTGCTGCGTCTCGTCGTAATTGCTGGCAAATTCGACAGTGTTCTTGTCGAGGTCCGCCAGTAGCTCCATCGCCGGCCAGCTCAACCTCGCCTCTGTGTAGCGCATGGCCGCCGGAGGGTAGCCGTCAATAGAACCGAAGTTGCCTTGGCCTTGGACCAGCGGATAGCGAAAGCGAAAGTTTTGCGCCATATGCACCAAGGTCGGATAGACAATGTCTTCGCCGTGCGGGTGGTAGTTGCCTGAAGTGTCACCGGCTATTTTGGCGCATTTGCGGTAGCCGCGGTTGGGAAAAAGGCTTAGGTCGTTCATCGCTACCAAGATGCGGCGTTGGGACGGTTTGAGCCCATCGCGAACATCGGGCAGCGCACGTGACCGTATGAAGCTCATGGAATAGTCGAGGAAGGAGGTTTTGAGCTCCTCCTCAATCTTGACCCGAATGACCCGGCTTTCTTGCTGCTCAAGCATTAATTAAATCCTAGCTTTGTCGTTTTAGAAGGTGTCCAGATTCTTTACTTCTAGCGCGTACTTCTCGATAAATTCGCGGCGTGGCCCCACCTGCTCGCCCATGAGTAGGGTAAAAAGGTGATCTGCCTCAACGGCATAGTCGATGGCCACCTGTAACAGTGTGCGCCGCTCGGGATCCATCGTCGTCTCCCATAACTGCTCGGGGTTCATTTCGCCCAACCCTTTGTAGCGCTGGATGACGATCCCTCGACCGTCGCCATGGCCATTGCCTCCAAGTGCCGCTATGTGTCGATCTCGTTCGGCCAGATCGAAGGCGTATAGCTCCTGCTTGCCCTTCTTCACTTGAAAAAGGGGCGGCTGGGCCAGATAGAGCTTGCCTTTCTCAATCAGGTCGCGCATATAGCGAAAGAAAAAGGTCATGATTAGTGTGCGAATGTGGCTGCCATCGACGTCGGCATCAGCCATGATAATAATTTTGCCGTAGCGCAGTTTCTCAAAGTTGTAGTCCTCGCCGAGGTTGGTGCCCAGCGCCGTTATTAGTGGCAACAACTTGTCGTTGCCCAAGACGCGGTCGATTCGCGCCTTTTCCACGTTGAGCGGTTTGCCGAACATCGGCAGCACGGCTTGGAAGCTCTGGTCGCGGGCCATAGCCGCCGATCCACCGGCCGAGTCGCCCTCGACCAAGAAAATCTCGGTCTGCGCCGGGTCGCGGATGGAGCAGTCGGCCAGCTTGCCGGGCAACGCTCCTCCATCGAGAACCCCCTTGCGCCGGGTCAGTTCGCGCGCCTTGCGCGCTGCCTCGCGAGCGCGACCAGCCTCGACGATCTTGTCGACGATCCGCTTGGCGATGTCCGGGTTCTCTTCGAGGTAAGTACTCAATGCTTCGGAGACAAACGAATCGACGATGCCTTTGACTTCGCTGTTGCCTAGCTTGCCCTTGGTCTGTCCCTCGAACTGCGGCTCGGGCACTTTGACGCTGACAACGGCAGCGATGCCCTCGCGAGTATCCTCACCTGAGATGTTGAACTTGACGTTCTTGAGCAAATTATTGCGGTTCGAGTAGTTGTTGATCGTCCGAGTCAGCGCCGAGCGGAATCCCACCAGATGAGTTCCGCCCTCGTCGGTCTTTATGTTGTTCGCGTAGGTAAAAAGAGTCTCTTGGTAGCTGTCGTTATATTGCAGAGCCGCCTCTATGACGACTTCGTCGCGCTCTCCCTGAAGGTAGATCGGATCTGGGTGTAACACGCTGCGGCCCTCGTTGAGGAAGCGCACAAATTCTTGTACGCCGCCCTCGTAGAAATGGCGGTCGGCGTTTCCGCTGCGCTCGTCCCGCACATTGATCTCCACCCCCTTGGTCAGAAAAGCCAGTTCGCGCAGTCGGACGGCAATAAACTCAAAGCTGAATTCCACGGTCTCAAATATCTCGGCGTCTGGCTTGAATTCTATGATGGTGCCGGTCTGGTCTGTGTCGCCGATGACTCCCAAGTCCGTTTCCGGTACACCGCGAGAGTAGCGCTGCAAGTGTACTTTGCCCTTTTGCCAAACTTCGACCGTACACCACTCGGACAATGCGTTGACCACCGAAGCTCCCACGCCATGTAGTCCACCAGAGACCTGATAGGCCTTCTTGTCGAACTTGCCGCCGGCGTGGAGCATAGTCATTACCACCTCTACTCCCGATTTATTTTCCTCGACGTGGTAGTCGGTCGGAATACCCCGCCCGTTATCTTGGATGCGGGCAGTACCTTGGGTGGTGATTGTTACGTCAATGCGCGAGCAGCGCCCGGCCATGGCCTCGTCAATGCTGTTGTTGACGATTTCTTTTACCAGTTCGTGTAGGCCGTTTTCGCTCGTATCGCCAATGTACATAGCCGGGCGCTTGCGCACCCCTTCAAGCCCTTTGAGAACCTGTATGGCGTCGGCTGTATATTCCTCCTCCTGCTCTACTTCTGCTTCTTCCCTAGGAAAATTTCTGGCCGGTTCCGTCATCTACTCCTCCTTTTGTTCTCTACACTTTCAGACTGGTTTAGTAATTTTAGCCCCTTGACGACCTTCTCACCCAGCAAAGTGTTGATCCGCGTCGTGATGTCCCGCTGCATAAAGTTTAGTTGGGTTCGCCATACGGCAGCTGGCACCGCTACTTCCAAAAATCCTTTGGACAGGCGCAATGGACGGGTGTACTGAGCCAAAGCGGGACCCACTGCTTCTTTCCACACCATCCGCGCCCGACATTCCACTAGCTTCTCGTTGATCCCTAGCTCCTCGACTGCGGCTTCGAGCAACCCATGCAAACCGGTGGGGGGACCAACGGGACGGCCCTTATTTTTGGAGATCGATCGATTCAAAACAGGCTGCCTGCCTTGTATTAGGCTCTTGGGGAGTCGTCGCTACGACCTGTTCAAACTCACCCACTATGTCCAATAGTTCTCCTATCCGGCCTGAATCCAACTCTGAAAAAGCATCGTCTAAGAGAAGTACGGGCTGCCGGCCCGTTTGCTCCTCCATGTAACGGGCCTCGGCCAGCTTCCACGATATGAGTACGGCTCTTAATTGGCCCTCAGAGGCATAGAGATCGGCCGGTTCTCCGTTCAATATGAACTTCAAATCATCGCGGTGTGGCCCACACAGCGTATAGCCTATTTGGGTCTCCTGTTCCCTGCGGCGACTGAGTGCCTCGCGTAACTCGGCTCGAAGGTCTTCCAAATCCTGTTTCTTGGTACCTTGATAGACAATAGCTGCCTCTTCACCAGCTAAGGCGAAACGGCCGTAATAGCGGAGAAAGGGCACTCTCAACCTATTCAGTGCCTCTAGGCGATATAGTCGAAGTTGGGCACCCAAATCCACTAGCTGGGCATTCCAAGGTTCCATTACTTGACCATCGACAAGCCCGTGTTTCGACTTTTTTGCGGTACGCAACAAGTGATTTCTCTGAGCTAACACGCGGTAATAGCGCTGCATGTATCGCAAGTACGCTGCGCTAGACTGCACGATAAGTATGTCGAGGAGTCGCCTTCGCTGGGCCGGAAAGCGCAACACCAGCGATACGTCTTCAGGAGAGAAGTGAACGGTGCGGAAGGTACCCAGCAGTTCCGAGACTCGAGGCAAGGAAGTGGCATCGACAAATGCCTTCTTACCTTCCTTTTTACTGTAAAAGACGCGTACTTGCTGGTCGTGGCGACCATCACTACACAAGGCTCGGATATCAAAGAAGTCTTCGCCGTGCGGCACGACGTGTTGATCCTTGGCCCCGCGCACTGACTTACCGATAGATAAATAGGAAATCGCTTCTAGAATATTGCTTTTACCGCGGCCATTTGGGCCAAAAATCAGCACGTGATCTGCGGCAAAGCCCAAGTGAATCGCGGCAAAATTGCGGAAGGGTCTCAGCGTTAATTCACAGATCCGCACTATTCCCGCTTACCTCATCCTGTCGGCCGCAAGGGCATTAGCAAGCAGAAGTAATCCTCACCTTCCTTTTGTTCCATCGGCCGCAACAAGGCTGCGGTGACGTGGTCGTTGAGCTGGAAACAGACTTCGGACGCGTCCATTCTGCGCAGGATATCCATCAGATATTGGGCATTGTAGCCAACTTCTAGCTCTTCAGAGGCGTACTGGGCCGGTACGATTTCCCTCGCTTCGCCACCGATTTCGGGACTGGCGGCCGACAGCTCAACTTGACCACTGTCCAGCTTAAAACGCACTTGGCGCGTATAAGAACTGGAGAGGATGGATACCCGACGGACGGACGGCAGCAGATCTTCGCTAGCTATTCTTAGCTCTTTTGTGTTATTTTGCGGAATGACTTGGGCATAGTTGACATACGGTCCCTCGATCAGACGCGACAGCAAATGCGTATGTCCTATGTCAAACAGGATCTGCGTCTCGCCTAGCGTGACGTTGACTGGCCCTTTATGGCTGCCCAAAAATTTGACGATCTGGTTCAACGCTTGGGGGGGGACGATGACCGCGGTCTCTTGGTCGCCCTGTACCTGATCCTGCAAATCTATGGCTAATCTGTAACAAGCTAGGCGCGACCCGTCGGTAGCCACCATCTCCATTCCCTGTGCATCGATGCGCCAGAGCACCCCATTGAACACGGGCCGCGTATCATCGCCGGAGACGGCAAAGACCGTCTTGTTGATCATATCTACCAGAACATTGGTCTCGCCATCGTCCTCTCCCAGACTCAGGCTTACGCCGTCGAGAGCTGTCGGCATAGGGGGAAACTCGTTAGCCTCTATGCCCGACAGGCTATACGCTCCTTCGCTGCTTTCGGCGTCCCCGAGCTGCCCTGAGAGCTTGAGTCGCTCGTCCTGCACCTCAATACTCACTTCCGCCTCGGGCCATTCTCGGGTGATTTCTGCCAGCTTGCGCGCCGAAACAGTCGTCCTCCCACTCTCCTCTACTATAGCAGAGACTTGAGTCCGGATGGACAAATCTAAATCCGTCGCCGATAGGGATAGGATTTTCCCATCGGCCTCAAGCAGGATATTGGCCAACACCGGTAGGGAGGGTTTTGAAGACACAGCTTCTAATACAGTATCAATGCCCCGCCATAATTCACTGCGATCTACTTTTAACTTCATAGCACTTCTCGTAGGATCATGTCTGGATAAAATCGCCTTTTGAATACCAATATAAATTTAGCTTTTATCCCTACTTACGTCAAGTTCTATAGTATAGTGTCCCGTTTTTTAATAGAGGTGAACATATGAGTATGTGTGTGGCAAAAGAATAAAAAGTGTGTATAACCAAAAAACGCAATCCACATCCATACTTCTGATAGAACTACACTTTTTCGTGTTCTTTTACTTTTTTTAGTTATAGTTGTACTGTGGATATGTGGATAACTGTATTAAAAAGTTATCTACAAGCAACAAAATATATTGTTAATAAGATACTTACGTGATAAAGTTGATAACTTGGTAACAGGAGCTTGTCTGTGGATTGTGGAGTGGAAAACCAAAGTTTTCCACACGTAAGAGGTCAAAAACGACGGTTTTCTTTTTTCGCCAGACTTATCCACACCCAATCAATACCTATGCGGGGATAGATGTTAATAGTTTTCCACTGACAAATAGGCACTATAGTAGTAAAAAATACAGACAGAGAGGACTAAAGAGATGGGGCTAGCGGCTTTGCCGACGGACGGTTTCCGACAAATCCTCGACTAGTCTAGCAAAGGAGGGATCGTTTTTATACTTCTTCTCAACAGTGTTTACAGCGTGGATGACCGTGCTGTGATCGCGGTTACCAAAGTGTAAGCCGATGGTAGTGAAGTGACTGCCGATGAGAGTCCTAATTAAGAACATTGCAATCTGCCGTGCCGTTGCCACGTCTTGCGTGCGTCCTTTTCCAGTAAGTTGCTCTTGAGTCAGGTTAAAATGGTCGGCGACCTGCTGCTGGATTGCTTCAATGCTCACTTCCGATGGGCTGGGCCCCTGTTCCTGTATAATATGCTGGGCCGCCTCTAGGTCGAGTTCCTTCTTATGGATTGAGCAGTAGGCCATCAAGCTAATCAAGGTGCCTTCGAGTTCGCGGACATTTGATCGGATGTGATTGCCCAGCAGAGTGGCCACATCATCGGAAATCCGTATGCCGTTGCGCTCGGCCTTTCTGTGCAGGATGGCAATCCGGGTCTCGAGCTCGGGCGCATCTATGGCGGTGGTCAGTCCCCAGATGAAGCGGGATTTCAGTCTTTCTTCTAATCCATCTAGATGGCCGGGAGGACTGTCGCAGGTCATGACGATCTGCTTCTCGGACTGGTGTAAGGCATTAAAAGTGTGAAAGAACTCATTTTGGGTCTGTTCACCGCGGATCAAAAACTGGATGTCGTCGACGAGGAGAATGTCCGCGCTCCGATAGA
This sequence comes from Candidatus Latescibacterota bacterium, assembly GCA_965200315.1. Taxonomy (GTDB): domain Bacteria; phylum Latescibacterota; class UBA2968; order UBA8231; family UBA8231. The sequence continues at coordinate 2,962,313 of OZ241362.1, read as the reverse complement.
AACTCTGAAATTCACCTATGGACTTGCGGTCTTGGAGCGATTGGATGAAATCCCTCATAAACTTTTCCGAGGGAACGTAAACGATCTTCTCGGCGAGGTTGTGCTTATAGGCGTGATGCCCAATCGCTTGCAGCAGATGCGTTTTACCCAGTCCTACGCCTCCGTAGATCACCAAGGGATTAAAGTCCGTTTTACCTGGGGCCTTGGCTACGGCTAAGGCCGTTGCATGGGCAATCTGATTGCTATCGCCAATGATGAATTCTTCAAATGTATAGCGCTTGTTTAGCGATCGGGCTGGAACTGCTTCTATTTCTTCTGGTTCATCTTCTGCCGGTTCTCCTTCGTTTGCAGGTACCTCCTGCTCAACAGGTAGCACTTGATCGCCAGCAGATTGGGAGGCTTGTGCAACAACAAAGGAGATCTTGGGAGTCAGTGCCGTCTCTTCCCATACTACGGATTGGATCATCTGCAAGTAGTGCTCTTCTATCCAAGCGGCAGAAAATGCGCTGGGAACTTGGATGACCAATAAGTCTTGGTCGAAGTGGCTTACTGAAGGCTGCTTAAACCAATTAGTAAAACTCTGGGGACGAACTTGACGCTCGATATTGAGCAGACATTGGGCCCAAAGTTCTTGGGGATCTTGTATTTCCAGTGCCATTTATTGAAGCGAAGCTCGCTATTTTTAAGGGAGATTTTCAACCTATGAAGAAGGCATACGTCAGTCAAGAGTCCACCGCGAAGTTTCATTGAAATCGCTAGCGTTCAAAGAGTTGAAAGTATTGACACTTATTATAATAGCCACTAAATTGAATCGTTTATGCGTATGCTGCACATAAACCAACGAGAGAGAATTTTATTTTGAAACGCACATTTCAGCCTAGCAACAGGCGCCGCCGCAACAAGCACGGTTTTCGCAAGCGCATGAGTACGCCGGCTGGTCGCAATATCATCAATCGTCGTCGAAGAAAAGGACGCAAGCAGCTAGCCGTCTAGTGCTTGATGGATTGGGTTAGAGGCCGCTGTTTTTGGATCCGCTGCGGTCGAGAAGGTCGCGGTCAAATTTTTGTCGTCCGACGCAAACTAGGCAATGCTGTAAAGCGCAATCGGCTCAAGCGACGCCTGCGCAGCATTTGCCGTAATCGCCCGCACTTTCCTTGTGATCTAGTCGTTTTATGCCAACCGTCAGCCATCGGAGCTCCCTTTGCTAACTTGGAAAGGGAGCTGGACTCCTTGGTGGCCAAACTACCTATTTTTTTTGCCCCACAATGAAGCAAATCGCCATTTTCGTCGTCCGCGCCTACCGTTTTCTCCTGTCTCCATATCTTCCCCCGTCCTGTCGTTATCTACCTACTTGTTCCCAATATGCCGAAGAAGCACTAGATAAGTACGGACCATTCAAGGGCGGAATGCTTGCGCTAAAGCGGATTAGTCGATGCCATCCTTGGGGAGGGCATGGATACGATCCTTTGCGCTAGTAATATGTTAATAACACGTTGTTTATAAAAGGGTAAGTAAAACCTATGGAAGATAAGCGGACCCTGTTGGCCTTTCTATTTATCGGCCTGATTTTCCTCTTGCTTCCCTATTATAATGAATGGCTGGGGCTAAATCCTCAGCCTCAGTCGCAGGAATCTGTGTCGCAAAAGCCGGAGCCTGAAACAGACCCTGTTGCTGAAGAGCAATATGAGCCCGAGCGCGTACGAGATCCCGAATCTGTAGAACAGCTCCATTCGGAAGAGCCAACACCCGTTCAGGCTCAGGCCATTGAAAGAGTCGAATCGGACAAATATCCGTCCTTTACCCCGGAAGAAATCCTAGTACAAACGCCGCTTCAGAGTTTTGTTGTCTCCACAAAGGGCGGCAATATCATATCATGTAAGTTATTAAAATACAGGTACGTAGATGGAAGTATTATCGAACTGCTGCCTCCAACCGGCCGCGGCTTGGGAGTTCATCTACAAAGAGCGAACTACAGGGAGGATATCTCCTCGGCCGAGTTTGTTGCCAACCAATCGAGTCTGCAGGTTGGATCCGGGGAAGAGCAATCCCTAATCATGGTAGCCCAACTCGATGGCGGTAGAAGACTGGAAAAGATTTTGACCTTTAATGGGGACCGCTATGGATTCGATCTCCAGGTGCGCTACGAAGGGTTTGACGACGATACCGAAGCCATACTCACTTGGGAAAACGGTATCGCGTTTACCGAGCGTGAGCCGGAAATTGACCTACCTGAAATGCGGGCTTTTGCCTATATCAACGAAGAGCGGGTCGAACTCAAGGTGGATGATGGAGAATCGGACGAATTAGAGGACAAAGGGTTGCTAAAGTGGGCGGGTATCCGCAACAAGTACTTCTTGATTTCCTGCGTCCCTGCCGATAGAGAGCAGCGTTCTCTCGTCGTCTTACAGGGCAACCACCAAGGGGCGAATTTGTTGCCCGACTATTCTTTCCAGGTAGGTCGCCGGCTCGAACGGTCTGGCTCTTGGCACAACACGATTTATCTAGGCCCACTCAACTACGACGAGCTTGTCGGCTATGAGGCCGAACTAGAGCAGGCTATTGATTTCGGGTGGCCGCTCGTAAGTCAAATAAGCCGCTTTCTACTCATTCTATTTATCGCCACCCATCAATACATCCCCAACTATGGTTGGATCATCGTCGTTTTCGCCGTTGTCATTAAAATTATCGTCTATCCACTTACCCACAAAACCTATGAGTCCGCGGCGAAAATGCAGGCACTTCAGCCGAAAATTACGGCGCTACGCGAGAAGTACAAGAACGACAACCAACGCCTAAGCCGAGAGACTATGAAGCTCTATAAGGAAGAAGGCGTCAATCCTCTTAGCGGGTGTCTGCCTCTCTTGTTGCAGATGCCCATTTTCATTGCACTCTACAATCTTTTTGGCAAGACAATTGAGTTGCGCCAAGCCCCCTTTATTCTCTGGATACAAGATCTTTCCCTTCCTGACGAGTTGCTTATCGGCGGTTTTGGTCTTCATATTCTGCCATTGTTAATGGCGATTTCCATGCTCATCCAACAGAAGATGACTATGAAGGATCCCAAGCAGGCCGTTCTGGTTTACATGATGCCGGTACTGATGATCTTTATCTTTTGGAGCATGTCGTCGGGATTAGTGCTCTATTGGACTATTTTCAATGTCCTGACTATCGGCCAACAGCTATTGGTCAATCATTTTAAGAAGGAAGCCGCTCCTTCCAGCACTTGAAATTTCAGCCGGACCTCGAATCTTGATACAGCCGGACACTGTTGTCGCTATCTCTACGCCACGGGGGGAGGGGGGTATCGGGATCGTGCGTTTGAGCGGGCCAGAAGCCCTAGCGATAGGCCAGCAGATTTTTCGGTCTCGTCCTCCGCTCGGTAAGCGAGTCCGATACGTCGAATACGGGCGTATATGGGCTAATGGCCGAGCAATCGACACAGGCGTCGCTTGGGTCTTTGCTGTTCCTCATTCTTATACTGGTGAAGATACCGTCGAGATTAGCTGCCACGGCAGTATGGTCGTATTAGAGTCAGTCGTCGAGGAAGCGCTTCGCTTGGGGGCCGTCGCTGCCGCACCAGGAGAGTTTACTCGTCGAGCTTTTCTCAATGGTCGGTTGGACTTATTAGAAGCTGAGGCTGTAATTGACCTCATCCAAGCCAGCTCTAAAGCGCATCTCGACAATGCCTATGGCTTGGCCTGTGGCCGTCTATCTAAGATGGTAAAAGAGCTTAAGGGGAAGTTAGTTAAAATGCTGTCCCTGCTTGAGATAGGGCTCGATTTTTCCGACGAAGACATCGATAGTATTGGGCGTCAAAAAATAAAGATCGCGCTGCGCGAGGTGGTTGAGTCCTCTTTGCGGCTTGCCGAAACATTCGAGGGAACAAGGCGTCGCCAAGAGGGATATTTAGTCGTACTCATCGGGCGTCCCAACGTAGGTAAGTCCACGTTGCTCAACGTGTTGCTCGGCGAAGATCGGGCAATAGTTACTCCCCTACCAGGAACGACGCGAGACTTAGTAGAAGGTCGAACTACGTGGGCAGGAGAGACGATCCGGCTAGTCGATACGGCCGGGATTAGACAAAGCCATAACTTGATCGAAAAAGAGGGAATTGAACGAGCGTCGCAGGCGATTGGGGGAGCGGATGTGGTTTTAGCGATATTTGACAGTTCTGCTGAGTCGCGTGAGGACGATATGGCTGTATTAGATTTTATCCCGTTGGATAAGAAGTCAATTGGTGTCTTCAACAAAATAGATTTGCCGGGTGCGAGCACCCGATCTAAGATCGAAGCACGGATCTCGGTATCTATTGAAATATCAGCACTTAGGGAATTCGGTATTGAGGAATTAAAGAGAGAAGTGACGGCCCAGTTGCCCCATAGGACGGAAGTAGATGGGATAGGAATCACTCGCCAGCGCCACCAAGACTGCCTGCTGCGAGTAGCTAAATCTGGCACTATCGCAGAGGAGCTTCTGAAGTCCAGCCAGCCTGATGAGTGCGTCGTTGCCGAACTTCAGGACGCATTGAATGCCTTGGGTGAGATGCTGGGAGAGACCGTAGAAGAGGAAGTTCTCGATTCCATTTTTTCCCAATTTTGCATCGGCAAGTAATGTTTCACGTGAAACATTGAATCTCGTTTCAGATGCTCCTCCACAAAACTCTTTCAAGCCGTATAGTTAAATGTTCCACGTGAAACATCTTTTGATATGGTAGTTCAATTGCCCTCTGATATTCAGGAGGATTTTGAGAGATTGAAAAGAGAAAGCGTTCTCTCTGGTTCTTTTGAAGCTATCTGGCCTAAGCTGGAAACATATCTATATATTTTGAGTCGGTGGTCGAGAAGAGTCGGCCTTGTCTCTCGGCGAGACCGGTCCGTCGTAGCAACCAAGCACTTGGGACAGGCGTTGACTATGATTCCGGTCGTAGCAAGTCTCCCGCATCGGCTGGTTATGGATCTGGGATCAGGAGCTGGATTTCCGGCGATTCCTCTGAAAATAGCTCTTCCCAATGCCTACTTTATTCTCGTTGAAAGCAGTAGGAAGCGGGCGCACTTTCTCAAGGAAGTTGTAAGGTCGGTGGGGCTTGAACGAATAGAGGTTGTAAACGAGCGGATAGAGAGCTTGAGTCCAATGTGCGCGGATTTGGTGACGGCGAGAGCCGTGGCTTCTCCGGATAAACTGCTTGCTTTAGTACAAAGGCATTTATCTCCTCATGGTTGGATTCTTTCGACGCTTAAAAAAGATGCCGCTCATTCGGAGTTGTTGGCATGGAGGGCTGATCGGGTGGAGAGTGCATTGGGGCTTTTCTACTAATTGCTATTGTCGGGCGTTCCGAGTGTAGTTTTACACATACTTATCCACACCCAAAAATTAAAAGAATTGTGAAATTTAGGCCCTTTGAGGGACGTATATGTCTAATTTTCCTAATAGATAGGCCACAATTTAGCGAAGTACTAAGTTAAAGACGATGAGGTTTGATGTGGAAAACTTGCTCTTAAGAAAGTGGAAAACTCTGCGGTAAATCCTTTGGAAGAAAAGCAAAAAACAAGTATATTTTAACGTAGTTTCCGAGGCCAAGGGTTATCAATGGTCGTTCTCAATCGTCTGCGAAATAGGTCCTTTTTTGCTAGATAAGTATCTGAAAGAGTGGTGTCTGGTCATCCTTAGGCCGTTGGCGCATTTGTTTATTCGCTTGGGCTTTAGGCCCGATTGGCTGACGCTGATGGGGCTAGTTATGAACGTGGGGGCAACTGCGGCGTTTGCCAAGGGTTACTTGCAATGGGGGGCTCTCATTATGATGGTGGCGGGCCTCTGCGACATCTTGGATGGACAAGTTGCAAGAGAGGGCCACAAGGAGACCAAGTTTGGGGCCTTATTGGATTCGACGACAGATCGCTACTCTGAGATATTTATTTATTTTGGAATCGGTGCGTATTTGATTGGCCGCGATGAGTGGATTCCCTCGGGGATCCTCTTTTTTGCAATTACTGGTTCGCTAATGGTTAGTTATGTGAGGGCTCGTGCAGAGGGGCTGGGCGAGGATTGCAAGGTGGGCTTCATGCAGCGCCCAGAACGTCTAACGGCCTTGGCCGTAGGGAGCCTGATAGGTCATCAAGGTTTGGTTTTCGTGCTGGTTTTATTGGCCGTTACGACCAACTATACGGTTGTTGAGCGCCTCGCTCATATTCGCAACAGGCTGAAATCAGGTCCCAATTCGCCCGCCTCTGTCCAGCAGTCCTAATAAGCTACTCCTTGCCGTCGTGTCCCGGGGTTATTTTATCGCATTTGAAGGAGTTGATGGCAGTGGAACTACAACCCAATCCCGCCTGCTAGCCTCGCATTTAAGGCAAGCAGGTCTTCCGGTTACACTGACCAGAGAGCCAGGCGGGACGCCGGTCGCAGAGAAGATTCGCCAGCTTGTTCTCGATCCAAGCCTAGAGAGTGTATCCCCGACGGCGGAATTGTTCCTCTATGCAGCCAGTCGCTCACAGCACCTAGAAGAGGTGATCGCACCGTCGCTCAACCGGGGAGCTGTGGTTATTTGCGACCGCTATATTGCATCGTCACTAGCGTATCAAGGGTATGGGCGCGGTTTGGACCTAAAAGTGATCGAACAAGTCAATCGGTTGGCTGTGGGGGAGTGTTTACCGGACGCGACAATATATCTGCTCTTGCCTGTAGAAGTGGCTTGGGCTCGCCTGAGACAGCGGGATGTTGCGGATCGGTTGGAGCAAACAGGAATGGTACTACAAGAGAAGGTTTCCCGAGGCTACCAACAGATAGCCCAAAAAGATCCAACAGGCTTGGTTTTTGACGCGCAGCTCGAAATAGATCAACTAGCCGAAAGGATTCAGGATGCGCTGCGTCGGCAGTGGTCGTGGTTTCCCGAGGAGAAAAAGTAGTTATGCGACACCTCTTAGTCGGATTGATTTTTTTATTTGCAAGTGCGAACGCAATCCAAGCTGCGCCTACGGAAGATCAGTATGCGGAGGTAAATGCCAGTTGGGAGCGTTTCGGAGCCGTGTATTCGCGCATTTTGGAAAACTATTACGCCCCTCTGGACCAAGGGGAAGTTATGAGCGCAGCCATCAAAGGCATGCTCGGCCAATTGGATCCATACAGCGAGTATTACGACGAGGAGGGTTTGCGCCAGTTGCGCCAAGACACGACGGGCAAGTTCGAGGGATTGGGGATTACGGTTGGCATAAAAGATCGCTTTCCCGTGGTAATTTCCCCTATTGAAGGTACTCCTGCCTTTCGGGCGGGGCTGAGACCGGGCGACTTGATCGTCGCCGTGGAGGGCAAAAGTACCTTGGATATGCAGCTTGAATCTGTGGTCAATACGCTGCGCGGAGAACCTGGCACAAAGGTTGCAATCTCGGTCGCACCCCACTTGGGAGCCACGCCGCACGAAGTTGAAATTCAACGGGAGATAATCACGATCAAGAGCGTTGTGTTGGTAGAGGAACTCCCGGAAAAAATCGGTTATATAAGTATGCGCCAGACGCGTTTTTCCGAGCATACCTCCAGTGAAGTGGAAGAGGCAATAAAAAGCCTCCCTCGGGTTGAAGGGCTAATTTTAGACCTGCGAGGAAATCCTGGAGGATTGTTTAGTCAAGCCGCCCAAGTTGCGGATTTGTTTTTACCCCAAGGGGTGCCGATCGTTTCGATTAGGGAACGCGACGGGCGGAGAGAAGAAGTCAAGTATTCCCGCCGTCATTCTATTGCATACAATGTGCCCTTGGTAGTTCTAATTGACGAGGGGAGCGCCAGTGCCTCCGAAATCGTTGCTGGAGCCATCCAAGACAACGACCGAGGTGTAATTGTCGGAGCGGCATCATTTGGCAAAGGTTCGGTACAGACCATTTTCGACCTACGTGAACGTGAAGAGGAAGCTAGTGCTTTAAAGCTGACGACGGCGCTCTACTACGCGCCCAGTGGACGCAGTATTCACCGCGAACAGAACATCGCCAAGCCCGTACATAGCGTTCTGTTTGGCGACAAGGAACTACCGCATCAGTTGGTGATGGACCTTATTTTGCGTTCAGAGAATAGGACTAAGGCCCTTTCTGCGCTCCAATCTCATTTTGATATGGATTCTGAGGCCGCAGAGAGCATTCTCCTGATCCGTTTGGGCGATTTAGCGGGTAAATCCAAGATGGGAGCGGCCGGTTTGCCGGATACTATTTCAAACCGGACGTATTATACCCAGCGCGGTCGCAAGGTCTTCGGCGGCGGGATTAAGCCCGATATTAGCGTTGAGTCGGAACCATTTCCTCCCTACGTACAAGAGTTAGGGCGCCGCCGGCTCTTCTTCGACTTTGTCATAGATTATGTCTCGACCGACTCGTCTTGGGCCGAGGAACACCCAGACCTGACTGTCAGCGATGAGATGGTCGAGGGCTTTATGGAGTTCGTCCAAGACAAAAGCCTAGACCAAGGCCAAAAAGGATTGAATGAAATAGAAGAACTTGAGGACTTGGCCGAGGAAATGGATTGGGGTGTGGCTGCACAAGAGTCGATCCATCAGCTAAGAGCAGCAGTGAAAAAGGAGTGGGAGCAGCGGTATAGCAGCGAATTGGAGCCTTATATAAAGAGTGCTTTACGTCGAGAACTAATTTTGCGCTTCAAGGGCAGAAAGGCCCAACTTCTCGAAGAATTGCAAGAGGATGTACAGCTAGCGAAGGCCATAGAGGTGCTCGCAGACCAAGACCAGTATCTGGGGGTATTGGCCGCGGAAGAAGCCAAGTGAATGGCGATAATCAGGACTTTGAAATCGCCGATACTAATAATGACTACTAAGCGTGAGGACAGATCGTGCAAACAGAAATTTTTATCAACCAAGGAATTCACGAATCCCGTATTGCCATCTTGGAAGCTGGGCGTCTAGCTGAAGTCTGGATCGAAAGACCCGAAAACGAACGGACGGTAGGGGATATATACAAAGGGATTGCAACGGCCGTTTTGCCTGGATTACAGGCCGCTTTTGTCGAGATAGGCCACGACCGCACCGCGTTCCTCCAAGTGCGCGATATGGTAGAAGCGGATAGAGGAGAGACTGATGGGGCGCGCAACGGGCACCGCACTCGCCATCGCGGTTATCCTAGTATTCAAAACCTTATCAAGAAGGGCGAACAGGTGTTGGTGCAAATCACCAAAGAGCCTATCGGCACCAAAGGTGCCCGTGTGACGACTCAGCTATCGCTTCCGGGGCGTTTTATGGTGTTGGTTCCGGGAGGCAACTGGGTTGGTGTCTCGCGCAAAATCACCAGTCGAAACGAACGCAAAAGACTGAGAGATCTGGTATTTAGGATCAAGCCCGATGGCTACTCGGTAATCGTGCGCACCGAAGGACAGGGGCAGAGTGATCGCGAGTTCAAACGCGATATGAAGCAGCTAGTGAGAAACCACGAGCGTCTGACCAAGGCGAGCAGAAAGGTCGAAGCACCTGCCTTAGTGTACAAGGAAATGGGCATGACCTCCAGCATAATACGCGACTTGTTCACCGACAATGTGGAACGACTAGTCGTCGATAGCAAAGAGCTGTACAAAGAGATCACGGCTTATTTGCGACAAGTTTCACCTGAATTGCGCCAAAGGGTGGAGCTTTACCGGGATCGTCGGCCCATTTTCGATGCCTTCAGCATTGAGGAAGACATCGAGAAGGCGACCAATCGCACTGTGTGGTTGCGCCGCGGCGGAGCCTTGGTCATCGACTACGCTGAGGCGGGGACTTTTATCGACGTGAATTCAGCCCGTTACCTCGGCTCCGACGATCAGGAGGAAAACAATCTCAATACCAATCTGAGGGCAGCTCGTGAGATTGCCCGCCAGCTCAAGCTCCGCGACATTGGCGGTATTATCGTCATCGATTTTATCGATATGAACGAGGAGCGCAACCGCAAAAAGGTCGTTGACTGCTTAGTCGAGGAGTTCAAAAGGGATCGGGCGAAGGTCTCCATCAGCCCACACATAAGCGAGTTTGGCTTGGTCGAAATGACGCGCCAGCGCGTCCGGCCAAACCTCTTGTACACTCATAGTGAACCTTGTCCCATTTGCAGCGGCACGGGCCGAATTATGGGGCCAGACACCACCCTTACTTGGATTGAACGCTGGCTTCAGCGTTCCTATGCAGCCACCCGCGAAAGGCGCTACGTGTTAAAGGTCCATCCCGAGGTGGCCACCTATATGCTAGAAAACCGCGAAGAACGGCTCAAGTCATTGCGCAAGGCGACCAAAGCTCGCCTCCAAATAGAAACCGATTCCACGTTGGGGCCCCAAGACTATCGGTTCTTCTCGACCAAGCGCAGCCTAGATGTGACGGCCGAGTTTCGAGTTTGACAGAAAAAATTCCGACCTATATCTTTAAAAGTTTCTTGGTTGATTGTGAAGCAGTGCAGTCTTAGCGTAGGAGTGCAATTCATGTATGCAGTTGTCAATATCGCCGGCCATCAGGTCAAAGTCGACAAGGGTCAGTGTCTGCGCGTACCTCGGCTTCAGGCCGAAGAAGGTAGCACCCAAGAATTTACCGACGTCCTGCTGGTTTCCGGCGACGACGAAACTAGGGTTGGCAGTCCCACGGTCGAGGGGGCCAGTGTTTCGGCGACGGTCGTCGGCCATGGTCGCGGCGACAAGATTGTCGTTTTCAAGAAGAAACGGCGCAAGAAATACCGGCGGCGCACCGGCCACCGCCAAGATTACACAGAGATTCGGGTCGAGGACATCGTTCTCCCGAACTGAGTGCGAAAGGATTAGGTATTATGGCTCATAAAAAAGGTGTCGGCAGTTCTAAAAACGGGCGCGATAGCAATGCCCAGCGTCTGGGTGTCAAACGCTTTGGTGGCGAGAAAGTCCGCTCGGGCTCAATTATCGTCCGGCAACGCGGGACGCGCATTCATCCGGGCGTCAACGTCAAGAAGGGCGGGGATGACACGCTCTTCGCCACCATTGACGGGCAGGTGAAATTTGAATCTTTTGGCAGGAAGGGCAAGCGGGTGAACGTTTACGCCGCCTAAGAAATGCGTTACTAAATCACAACGCGAATAGTCCAACAGTGAATGAAGCAGGCTCCACCAAATGGTTGGGCCTGTTTTTTGACTTGTGCCTAGGTGATTGGGGATTTCGGCAGATTTTGTTCAGAGTTTGCAGTCATTAGGAACATACTTATCCGCGTGGGATTCTCACTCCTCCAGCATCAGGTGCGATTTAGGCTCCCAGCCCAAAATAGATCGTGCTTTGGACATGTTCATCTCGCGGTGGTCGGCGTCGCCCGATATGAAGAAGGCGTCGCAGCGGCCATGACCAGTGTAAACGTAGTCTAGAGCCGCTAGATAGGCGTTGGCCAAATCTTCCTCGTCGGTAAAGTAAAGACCGCCGGGAGGGTAGTGTGGTGGATTTTTGGCTTGTTCTAGGAATTGCTCTCGAGTGCGCGGACCAGTAATGCGAAGGACCGCCAAGTTCAGGTCAAATTGGCGGGCGAAGTAGTGACAAATGCCCTCGGCGAGCCCCTTAGTGAAGCCGTACACACTAGGGCTATCAAGTGGTACTTCCTCCTCGGACGGATAATAGGAACGGGCGCGATAGTGGGTGCTCATGGTGGAGGTGTGAACGCCTCTTTTGATACCTAGCCTCCAAGCAGTGTACAGGAGCAGGTGCAGCCCCATACAGTTGACCGTGTAATTATCGACGATCTGGGGCTCGGTCTGGTGGTTGTCGAGGCCGCCTTGGCCGCTCTTCATGGTCAAGTTGATGAAGGCATCCACCCCATCTAGGGCGCAGGCGAGGGCCTCCGGGTCGGCGATAGAGCCTTCAATGTATTCTACCTCATGCCGAGGCTTGGCTAGGTCCAACACGCGCAGATCGTGATGGCGTCTAAGGTAGGGAGTAGTGCAGGTGCCGACGTGGCCAGCCCCGCCGACTAACAAAATCTTCACGGGTTACCTCCTTGGGGTCTTTGGATGTGCCTGAATATTACGGGACTTTCCCAACGATCAACAGCCCTAGTTTGGTTCTTCCTAGATCGCCTTGCTGGTGGGGGAAGGTTTTTATACTCTTTTGCGTTCCTTTCACCTAATTAAATAGATAACGCTTATGAAAATTCACGAATATCAAGCCAAAAAAATTTTGCACCAGTACCAAGTCGCCGTACCAAGTGGCGACGTGGCCACCACAGCCGATCAAGCCGAACGCGTGGCCGCTGGATTGGGTGGAAAGGTCGTAGTTAAGGCCCAAATCCACGCTGGAGGTCGCGGCAAGGGCGGAGGCGTCAAACTGGCTGCTAATCCCGAAGAGGCTCTCCAAGCGGCCAGCGAGATTCTCGGCATGCAGCTCGTTACGCACCAGACCGGCCCGGAAGGCCAAAAGGTCAAGCAAGTCCTAGTGGAGCAGGCCTCGGATATAGAACGCGAGTTTTATCTGGGCATCACGCTCGACCGGGCCCAGAGCAAGCCAGTGATTATGGCCAGCCAAGAGGGCGGCGTTGCGATCGAAGAGGTCGCCGCGGCGACCCCAGAAAAAATTCTCAAGGAAACGGTTGATCCTAGCGTAGGGCTACAGGCATTCCAAGCGATGCGCCTAGCCTTTGGGCTTGGTTTCGAGGGCAAGCAGGTTCGCCAAGCAGCCAGTTTTATCCTCAGTCTCTACAGAGCTTATGTCGATGCCGACTGCTCACTGGTCGAGGTCAATCCTTTGGTGGCGACCGCCGATGGGCAGCTTTTGGCGCTAGATGCCAAAATAGACCTAGACGACAACGCACTCTTCCGCCACTCTGATTTAGCGGAAATGCGCGATCTAGATGAAGAAGAGGAGTTGGAGGTCAAAGCGGCCAAATACGATCTGAACTACATCAAACTCGACGGCAATATCGGCTGTATGGTCAACGGTGCCGGACTGGCGATGGCCACCATGGACATTATCAAGCTGTCCGGTGCTGAGCCGGCCAATTTTCTGGACGTAGGCGGGGGGGCCAGCGCTGAGACCGTGGAAAATGGCTTCCGAATCTTACTCTCCGACCCGAATGTAAAGGCCATACTCATCAATATCTTCGGAGGCATTGTGCGCTGCGACCGCGTGGCCGCTGGCGTGATTGAGGCGCGCAAAAATATCGAAATCAATGTGCCGATCGTCGTGCGGCTGGCTGGTACCAACGCAGATGTGGCCGCCGAGATGCTGGCAAACTCCGACATGGACTTTGCCGTTGGACACGGGCTGCAAGACGCGGCGGCGATGGTCAAGGCGGCTATTCGGTAAAAGGAATACAGGGATGAGCGTTTTAATCGACGAAAACACCAAGGTCTTCGTACAGGCGATTACGGGGTCGGAGGGATCATTTCACACGCGACAAATGCTGGAGTACGGCACTAAAGTGGTCGGGGGAGCAACACCTCGCAAAGGCGGCCAAGAATTTGAAGGCGTTCCGGTGTTTAACACGGTCGCCGAAGGCGTTGAGGCCTCGGGAGCCAATGCTTCAATCATCTTTGTGCCAGCTCCCTTTGCCGCTGACGCCATCATGGAAGCGGCCGATGCCGGTATAGAGCTAGTCATCTGTATCACCGAGAACATCCCCGTGAGTGACATGGTTAAAGCCTACCATTATGTACAGGTGCGCTCCACTCGACTGATCGGGCCTAATTGCCCCGGCGTAATCTCGCCGGGAAAGTGCAAAATCGGCATTATGCCTCACTTTATCCACCAGCCCGGTCGCGTGGGCATTATCTCGCGCAGTGGAACGCTGACCTATGAAGCCGTGGGGCAGCTCACTGAGCAGGGCCTAGGCCAGTCCACAGCTATCGGCATTGGCGGCGACCCAATCATCGGTACGCGCTTTGTGGACGCGCTGGCACTCTTTAAGGACGACCCCGAGACCGATGCGGTCGTAATGATCGGCGAGATCGGGGGCACGGCTGAAGAAGAAGCGGCTGCCTATATCAAAGAGTGCTACGACAAGCCTGTTGTTGGCTTTATCGCGGGGCGCACGGCACCTCCGGGGCGGCGGATGGGACATGCAGGAGCTATTATTTCAGGGGGTAAGGGGACGGCCGAGGACAAGATGGCGGCGATGCGGGAAGCAGGCATTCACATCTGTGAGAGTCCTGCGGAAATTGGGGAAACAGTAGCGAAGGTACTGAGCTGATTTAATCAGGGAACGTTTTTCTATGTAACTGCCTCTCCTCTAAACAGTTCAGTTGTAATCGGGCGGAGCGAATTCCCGCCTAGTCAACAGCGGCATAATGGTACGTTGACGGCTGATAAGCAGGAGGCCGGCAAGCAGGAGTAAGCCGGCGAGCAAGGCCAAGGGCATGGGGAGATGTTGGGAGGGACCGAGGCCATCTATGCCTAAGTAAGTGTGCAAGTTGATCCCAGTCATCGAAGTCAAGTTGTTGACCGCGTGGGCGAGCATGGCAGGATAGATGCTGTGAGTCCAGTAAACTAAAGCGCCGAGGAAGAGCCCAAAGAGGAAGAGAGGGATCATTTGCCAAGGGTTGAAGTGAGAAATGGCAAACAGCAGGGCTGAACCGCCTAGCGCCCAGCGCGGCCCATAATGGGCGCAAAGGCTCGTGAACACAAGTCCTCGGAAGAGGGGCTCTTCGCAAAACACAGGTACTAGCACTAGTGTTAGCAGTCCCTTCGGGATCTCCGCTAGTCCGCGGACAATCTGAATCTCTAGCAGGTTTTTCTTCAAAGACAGCGGCATGGACAGGTCTATCAGGCCGAGAAGATAGGCCATATACAAGTCGAGTTCGGCGATTACGAGGCTACAGCAAATAGTCGCCGGGATTGTCAGCAACAGGGTCGCAGCCGGTGTGGCGTTGAACAGAAGCAGGTCTTCGGCAATTAGGCGATGACGGCGAATATAAAGAGCAACAAACCACAAAAGGGTACATTCGGCGGCAACAATACCAGCATGTAGAGATAAAAGGCCGACGATGGGCCAAACTACGAATTGGGCTAGCAGGAGCGCAGGTAGAGCTACGCGGAGAACTTGGGAGAAACGGGGATAGTGCGTACCCATAAGGCTATATAATATAAGTCGTTATTCTTTATTTGTTTAGAGGACGCATGTAACCCCGCGTACGGCTGGACCAGAACAAATAACTAAAAAACAGATCCGGGACATAGATTTTCACAAGCCAGCGGGTCACCCAGCGAATTGGGTAGTGAATCGGCGACAACAGGACTAGCTGGAGCGCGAGCCGCCGAGGGGAGAAAGCAGCGGCCCTGATAAAGTCCAACCGGAGTACGGCGTCGAGCTCGGGATGCTTTTTTAAAAGGATCGGGATTGACTTGCTGCCGTAGGTCTGCATCAGGCGGCAGAGCGGCTCCAACGAACGCAAGTGATTGTGGTGCGACAGGGCTTCAGGGGCATAGCAAAGCGGAATACCCGCCAAATGGAGGCGATACCCTAATTCTAGATCTTCGCCCCCATAAGCCGT
Organism: Candidatus Latescibacterota bacterium; assembly: GCA_965200315.1. GTDB lineage: Bacteria > Latescibacterota > UBA2968 > UBA8231 > UBA8231. The sequence goes on along the minus strand of OZ241362.1, from coordinate 2,946,882 downwards.
GAGGTCCTCGTCGAAAAATCCTACGCGCAGCAGGGATGACCGGCGAACCGAGGAGTTGCCGGTGACGAAGCACTTGAAAGGTATGGTCTTATCCGCATTGACCCTATGGACCCCCCTCCCTTCGAGATAGCGAGTCAGGGAGGTAGCGGGAATTTCACTGGCAAAGCGGATATTGCCGACAAAAACGGCTTCCGCGTGGTTTTGATGCCGTTGGGCATGGGCGCGGAGAAAATTGGTGCCGACGGTCATGTCACTGTCGAGAAAGACGACGATATCGCCGCTGGCGACCCGAAGTGCAGCGTTGCGCGCCCGAGCGCGTCCCTGGTTCTGTTCGTTGCGGAGTAGCTGCAACTCTAACGGCGCGATCGCCGCATACAGCCGCTCGGCGTCCAAATGGGGGGAGGCATCGTCCACCACGATGATTTGGGTCGCTTCGCGAGGGTAATCTTGCTGCGACAGGCTCTTAAGTGCTGCTTCGAGGCGCTCAGGCTCGTCATAGGTAGGTATTACGACGCTAAGCGTCAGCGGGGCACTCATGTTAAGGTTTCGTAAAGCTGGGTAAGTTGAGCGGCTTCTCGTTCCCAGTTATAGTGCCGTGCCGCCTGCAAACTCGCCTTGACGCACGTCTCTCGCTGTGCTGCATTGTCCAAAAAAGCGGCGATCTGATCTCGAATAGCGGCTATATTGGTTGGATCGACCGTGGCTCCGGTGCGCGTTTTGCGGACAATGCGCTCCATTTCAGGAAAGTTGCTAGCTAGAACGGGTAATCCGGCCATCATATACTCGAAAAGCTTGTTGGGCAGCGAGTAATAGAAGCTCTTGCCTGTGCCTTTGATCAGACACAGCCCCAAGTCGGCCGAGCAAGTATAATTGTGAAGTTGGTAAAAGGGCACCCGAGGAATAAAATAGACCCGGTCCTCTAGGCTCGCAGCGCGAACTTGGTTCCTCAGGGCCTGTTCACTCGGCCCGTCCCCAATTAGAACTAGGGCGGCGTCCAGTCCCGCGGCGGCCTCAATTTGCTCGCGCAAGCCATTTTCGGTGAGAAATCCTCCTTGGTAGAGAGCAACGGGGCGATCATCGGGCAAATTTAGCGTTTCGCGTATCAGGTTGCTTTGGACCTTGTGGCGAAACAGTGGCAAATTGCGCAGAACGACGACCTCGTCAAGGCGGTAACGCTCCCTGAGCGATTGGGCGATAGACCCGCTGACGGTTATGACGCGATCTACCCGTCTTATCAGCCGTCTCTCTAGCAAACGCCAGCAGGACCGCATCAGCGGTCGGTTGACCAGTGAGGACTGCTCGGTCCAAAATTCGTGTGCATCATAGATGATAGGCCGATCTAGTCGTTGTGCCGCTCGTACTGCTGGCCAGAGCGAGTCTAAGTCGTGGGCGTGATAAGCATCCGGCTGGGTCTCGACGAGCAGGGGATAGGCCCGTTGCCAAAACAAAGGGTAGAGGCGGCGCAGGGAGCGGCTCCGGTCTAGCGGAATCGGATAGATTTCAAAATCGTCCCATCCCTTGAGAGGGGCTGAGTTGAAAGAGGAGGCGACAATGACGACTTGGTGACCAGCGCGGCGCAGCGAAGTAGCCTCTCGGTAGATGCGGTAGTCGAAGTTCAGGTCGGTGAAGGCGACCATACAGATACGCATGGCGTATAAAGAATCGGCGTAAAGGCTAAAAATAAAAAAGCAGCCCATCTAAAAATGGGCTGCTTATAAAATAAAGAGTATGGCGGCCAGATGGTGTGATCTTGAAGAGCAAGTGAGATCCTCAAACGAGGCGGTGTGGGGAGGTAGTTTTGAAGATCTCAACGGCCCGAAAAGGGAAATCCGAGCTTCGCGTATCAAGACTTTGGCCACGCTCAGCGGACCGCCACACTCTATTTAGAAACAAAAATACACACGCTAGATTGTGTTGTCAAGCGGAAAAATGGATCCAAAGAAATAACAAGGGAGTCTTGCACACTTACAAGTGTGTGCGTATCTTTGACAGAGATGATTTGAAAATAGTTCAGAGGGATCGCAAATGCAGTTTGCAGAAATGATCAAGGAGGCCCGGTTACAAGCCCACCTGAGCCAGCAGAGACTGGCCCAACAACTCGTGACGACGCGAAGGCCCAAGGGCGTATGGGCAACCTATATAGGACAAATTGAGAAAGGGGAGAAGGTACCTTCCGACGAAGTGTGTCTCAAGTTGGCCGAGGTTTTGGAACTCGACTCTAACAGAGTGTTGATTGCTGCTTATGAGGCCAAGGCGAGTTCGGAGGAAGGACGTGCGCTCTATGGCAAGATGATGCGCTCGCTGTCGGACCCAGTAGTCAACAAGCTCCTGTCTAGCCAAGAGTCCTTGGACCCAGCCCTCTTAGGGATACTATCTAATCCAGAAATCTTGGCTCTACTCGGGGATCAACCGTGGTTAGAGGTCGTTGCTCGGGCGCGCAAGAAACAGAAGGAGCGCGATGTGTTACGCCTGCTCGCTCTGGTAGAGGCGATGGACGACAAACAGTGGGATATGATAATGGGCATTATAGGGACTTGGAACTTAGAGCCGCCTAGTTGAGGAAAGAGTTAATGTCTGATGGGAAGGAGTTAGAAGTCGGGTAGTTTGTACTCACCGCGCTCAATGGCTTGCTCTAACTCTTGGTGGAAGGTGCTGTCTAGGTGGGAAGTGATTTTCCAACCATTGGAATCGCGAAGAAAATAAAAGAATGGCGATGTGCGCTGATCGCCTAGCGTAGAGGAATCGAAGAGTAAGTAACCAATGCGTTCGTTGATGATGCGCTCTTCGGCTATTTCTCGCCTTAGTTGAGCCTTGATCTCGGCTGGCGTCTTTTGCTGCCACCGTTCGACAAAGCTCTGACGATCTTCGCCCTCCACTTGCGAAGAACTGAAGCACTCCCAAAGCAGGTCAAAGTTGTTGTTTTCTAGCGCATACTTATAGGTCTGGAAGGTCTGGGCCGGGTGTGAGAAGCGTTGGTCTATGTCTTCGCTATTGCAGCCGAGGAGCAGGGCGAGACAACCAAATAGTTGTAGGGCCATTGTGTCTTGGGCAACTTCAGTTACTTGGTAGGTGTTGCATCTGCGTCTACCCGGATTGGGATTCAACGCTTGGTTTTTTTAACTAGCGATTCGATGGCGTCGCGTAGCCGAGCAGCTTCTTCGTATTCTTCGCAGATAACGGCCTGCTGTAGCCGATGCTGAAGCAGGCTGAGCTCGTCTTTCTCTTGCTTAGGCGAGCGTTGCGCGTCGGCCTCTTCGGCATTCCGATTCCGTGAGCGAACCTTGGCCGAATCAGCTTCTGCATTGAGCGACGTGGAAATCTGCGCTTCAAACTCGTAGAAGCGGTTCAGGGTGTGTTCAACGTCCAAGTCGGTTTCCAAAGGCTCCAAGCCCACCTCGTCGAGCAACGCAGGAACAATGTAGATTGGCGAACCTGTGCGCAAGGCCAAAGCGATGGCATCGCTGGGACGTGCGTCGATGTCTTTTATCGTGTGATTCTTCTCAATAACGACTCTCGCGTAGTAAATAGATCGGCGTGCGTTGTGGATGACAACTTGGCGTACGCGTATCGCAAGGGAGTTGACCATAGAAGTGAGCAAGTCGTAAGAGATTGGGCGTGCAGGTCCATCGTTTTCCAACCGCATCCGAATGGCAGCCGCTTCAAATTCGCCAATGGGAATGGGCAGGAGCCGCGGGAGTTTACCGTTCTTCTCGCTCAACCATACCAAGGGCCTGTCCTCGCGCAAGTAGGGGCTAACCTTGACCACGGTCATCTCGACCAAAGAGGTAGTACTCATTAGTCATCCCTATTGAGACGACTAATCTCGTCGCGAAGCCGCGCCGCCTCCTCGTACATTTCTTCGGCAACCGCTTGGTCCATACGTCTTTTGAGTTGTTCTAGCTGATTGACGGCTGACGTGGCGATGGTAGGGTGCTCTTCCCGCGGAGTGGCTACGGATTTGGTGATGGCATTAACTTCAGCCGTAACCCATTCATCGTCGTCAGAACGAACGCATCCTACTTCTTTGAGTACCTTGACGGCAGCGTAGATCGGTGTGCCAAAGCGCAAGGCTAGGGCAATTGCATCGCTGGGACGTGCGTCGAATGTATGAATTTTGCCCTCGTCGTCGACGAGGTGAATCTCAGCGTAGTACGTTTCTTCGTGTGGGTTAAAATCCGTAATTTCGACCCGGACTACCCGGGCGTCAACGTGGGCGAGAATCTGATGGGCCAGATCGTAGCTGATGGGGCGGGCAGGTTGACGATTGCTGTGGGCTGCGGAAATGGCTGCCGCCTCAAAGCGGCCGATGACAATGTGCAGATAATAGTTGCCTTCGACTTCTTTGAGTACCACTTCAGGGTATAAAGATAGAGATTTGCTGCTTAAGACTCCCTTGACTTCCATCAGAACCATAGCGGTACACTACAATTTAATAGGCGTTTACCAATAGACGTGTGAAATATAATACGACGTAAAAGCGGGTGTCAACTGGCTCGCGTCTCTTACTCATCCGGCAAATCACCCTCTTTGTTTTTTAGCTTCAACTCAAGTTCTGCAAGCTGGCGACCCAGTTCCCCAGTGCGCCGGTTTAGGTGCGTCAAATAGGCAAAAAGCACGATCCATACGGCTGCGAAGGCAGCAAATAAATAGTGGAGATTGTCCATGGTCCCTTACGTTTCGTCAATTAGTTTTTGCCGCAGGAGCGCCACGGCTTTTTCAATGCGGGCTAGCTCCATGCGTTGCGCTATGAGGCGAAAAAGCAGCAGGAAGAAAGCCGCGTAGCAGATCCACTTGGTGTATTGCATCGTCGGCTCAAGTTCTACGTTGCGCGGCGGGTGTAGTTGTTGGTCAGCGGCCCACAGATCGACAGCATAGTACACCAAAGGAACGTTGGCGAAGGCGAGAATACCCAGTACAGCACTGATGCGCTGTACCGGAGTGGAGTTGGCCCCATATCCCCGCACCATTAGGTAGGCCACGTAGATAGTGAAAGTAATCAGCATGGAGGTCAGGCGCGGCTCCCAGCGCCAGTAAACCCCCCAGACGGGTTTGGCCCACAAGGGCCCCGTGATCAGCACGATCAACGCAAAGATCACGCCCAACTCGGCGGAGCATAGCGCTAGGCGATCCCACTTGTCCTCGCGAGTGCGCAGATACTGTACACTGCCGACGAATACGAGAAAAAAGGCCAGAAACGAAGAGAATGCAGCCGGTACGTGAAAGTAGAAGATTCGCTGGACGATTCCCATTTCTTTTTCCGTGGGGACCCAAAAAAAAATCGCGCCCAAGGCGACGAGCATGACCACGAAAATCAAACAGGAGAAAGGGACCGAACGCATCATTCCTCGATCGCGTATTCAAATAGCATTAGCGAGAGCACTGTGAAAACTACCGCGTACACTCCCAGCATTTGCAGGTGCGGGAAGAGCTTTTCGCAACAGTCATTGGCCAGCACTAACCCCGTCGCCTCTACGCAGGAAATCAACGCCGGCAAGGTCATGGGCAAAAGCAAAAGGGGCAGCATTAGTTCGCGCAAACGCATGTTGTTCGACAATGCCGCAAAGAGCGTACCCGCCGACGCCATGCAAGCTGATCCCAAGACGAAGACAGCCAGCAGAGGGAGCAAGAAAAAGCCTAGAGATAGGTTAAAAAAGAGAGCAAAAAAGGGCAAACTTAGGAGTTCGATTGCCAAAAGAAAAACAAAATTGCCCAGCATTTTACCTAGGTAGATGGCCCCGCGGTCGCCCGGCGCTAACAGCAGCGCGTCGAGCGCGTCGTTGTCGCGTTCATCAGTAAAAGAGCGGCTCAGACTCAGCAGGCTGGCGAAGACATAGGACGACCAGAGCGTGCCAGGCCCAATCTCGTGTAGGGCGGCCCCGCCTAAATCGAAGGAAAAGTTGAACACCAGCAACATCAACAGTATAAAGAAGACCATCGGACTGAGACGTGCCTTAGTGCGCCACTCGGCCTTCAGATCTTTGCGCAGTATCGCCAGCGTACGCCCTAAAAAGCTCATGAGTCAACGTCGAGATAGGGCGCACAGATCCTGCGCAGTTGGTTAGAATCTTCCGTCAGGACTTGGTCCAAGCGCCATTGACCGCGTTCGATTACCAGCAGACGATCCACTAGGCCCTCGGCCTCATTGAGGCGATGCGTTACCAAGATGCAGGTGCGCCCCTCTTGCCGAAGGCGGCGCACGAGGCGGTGCAAAGCGGCGCTGGCACTGGTGTCGAGGCCGGTAAACGGTTCGTCAAGCAAGAGAATAGAAGGACCATGCAGGATGGCACGGGCAATGGCCAGCCGCTGCTTCATACCGCGGGAGAACGAACCTACGCGCTGGTCGGGCCGCTCGTTCAGACCAACAGCCGCTAAGGCCGCAGCGAGCCGTTGGTCGGGGTCGTCTAGTCCATAGAGTTGGGCGAAGAAGCGCAAGTTCTCCCGCGCCGTCAGTTCGTCGTAGAGCAAGGTCTGATGCGAAAGCAGGCCGATTTCTGCCCGCGCCTCGGGGATGCGTTGAGGATCGCGACCGCTGATCTTCACTCTCCCTGCCGAAGGTCGGCAAAGGCCGGCCATTAGCCTCAGCAGAGTACTCTTGCCTGCGCCATTGGCACCAACGAGCAGCGCCGCTTGCCCGTGCGGGATGACTAGATCGATGGGATGCAGGGCTGTGTGGTCACCAAAGCGCTTGGCCACGCCCGCTAGGACGATTGCATCGTCTCCACTCATCACACTTCAAGTGCTTGAGTCAGGGCAACAGCCGCGCGCATCAGGTGCGCCCGCTGGTCTAGGTAATGCGGATCTTCGGGCAAACCGGCAAGAGAGTCGTCGAGCCGAGCGAGTTCCTCAATCAGATGCTGCCGCCGTTCCTCTGCGTTCATACGATCAGTGTTTGGGTATTGGCGGCTCAATGCCAGCGCGACCCCACCGGCGAGGAATGAGCCGGCCAGCGCAGCCCATTTGAGCGACCAACGCAGCGAGGGAGCGAGAGGCAAGGGGATTGCCACCTGCTGACTTGGCTGTAGGTTTTCCATGGCCACTTTCCGGTACTGGCGTCCGTGCTGTTCAACGATACCTAGATCGATAAAAGGCGGTTTGATCTCCGTGGAAGGTGGGTCGAGAAAAATCTCCAAGCGGTCGGTCGGATATATCACCTGATGCACATAGGGACTGGCGAATTTGCGTACGTCGAGATTAAGAGAAAAACTCCGTTGCGACCGGCCCGGAGGCAGGGGCTGGTTGTCGAAGAAACGACCTTCTCCGGCTTGGTGGAGCAACCCCGAGTGGCTTTGGAGATTGAAGATACCCGTTGGCAAGGCCAATTCGGTCACTTGCCGCTCGCGTCCGTCACCACGGCCTGCGTACGTGCGCTCGCGGGTGTTGTGAATTTGCAGGAGCTGGATGCACTCAATCGCATTCTCGCGCAGCGTGAAAAAGAGGTGATGAGTACCGATGCGGATTCCGGAGGGGTCATCGGTTTTTTCGTACACTTCGAGGATGACCTGTTGTTGCGCCCCGGCCTTAAGAGTCGAAGAAAAGTAGGGGATGTCGTCGTAGAAGGCCGCTAGCCCGAAGAGGAGTCCGCTCTGTAGAAAAGGGCCGGCAAAAGAGAAGCGCCCCTCGGCGTCGGTCTCCTTGCGCAGCATCTCGAGGATTTGTCCGTCTTGGTGGACGTAGAAGGCCACGGGAATGCCCGGAATTCGCGTTTGGGTGAAGGGGTTGAGTACATAACCATTGATCGCCGCGCCCCACAGATCGGAAGCGCAAAGGACGATTGCAACACAAAGCGAGCGCAGAACCATGGCTCAGCCAGATTCCACTAGCGAAGTGCCGCATTGCGGACAGAACCGATCTCCCTCGCGCCGCAAGGCCCCGCAGCCGCTGCAACGAGGAACGGCGGTCTTTTGGCGCAGAGCCGCAACCTCTTCCTCAATGCGTCGTTCGAGTTGAGAGCTGCTCGCGCCGTTGAGCCGATCCAACTCGCCGATAACCGCCAGCGTCTCGGCTTCCAACTCGCCGAAGAGGCGTTGAAAATCCTCTGTAGACACTTTCCCAAGCTCGCGGTCAAGCTCCAGTTCGACGATCTCGCCCAAAAGCTGCTCCTTGCGCTCAAAAAGCTGTCTCGTTGATCCACTCGCTACGCCCGTCCGCTCGCTCGCTAGGAGGGGAAGTGCCAGATAGAGCAACAGCCCCAACAGCAGAGCGACTGAACACAATATGGGCAGGAGTCCTATCGCGTTCATTATAATACTATTGGGCCCTAACAGGCTCGCGTCGGTTCGGCCGAATTAGCCATCGTCGTAGTGATCTAATTCGCGTCTCAAGCGATCCGCGTCTTGGCTGCGGTTGGCCGACTGGTGCTTGGACTGTAGAGGCGCTTGGCCTTGGTCTTTCCAGCGAACTAGCAGGGTGCGTACTAGGGCAACGCCAAACAAAAGAGCCAAAAAAGGTGCTACCCAAGCGAGCAAGTTAAAGCCCTCGTGCGGCGGAGTGGCTAAGGCCATCGGGCCAAAACGCGCTACATAGCCGTCGATGATCTGCTGTCGAGTCTGGCCTTGGTCTAGGGCTGAGCCAATCGCCTCGCGTTCGGGGACCGCGAAGTCAGAACAAAGACAAGTGGCTAGGGATTCCCGAGGGCAACTGCCGCAGAGACAGACCAATTCCGCAGCCACAGCCTTGATTTCCGCCGTTGTTGCCGCCCCTACTGGCGAGAAGCCCAGTGCCAATGCAGCGAGCACGGGCACGTACATACGAGGCCTCCGGGCGATGGCCGAGTCCATTGCGGTCTCGCGATCGATCCGCGCTAGCCGCCGGTCTCGCGGCGTGGGCCACATCGCCCACAGTGCGCCGAGCACTAGGACGACAGCACCGAGCCACACGAAGTTGATTAACGGGTTGATATAGATTTGGAATTTGGCGCTCTGGTCTTCGGCGGCCCCCACTAGAATTACATAGAAGTCCTCGCGCCACGTCGAGTAAATGGAGACTTCAGTAGTTCCTTGGTCAAAAGCCGGATAGTAGCGTCGCTCCGGCAGCAGCGTACCGAGGAATTGATCGCCGCGGTGCAGAGCCAAGGCCGCGGCGGTAGTGCTGTGGTTGGCGTTTTCGGCGAAGGCCAGCGACGCGAAGGTAAGCCGGTATTCGCCGACTTGACGCGAAGCCCCTTGGTCGAGGACGACTTCGGCTTCTTGGGTAAAGGCTTTGCCAGTAAAGCCGGCAAAGAGCAATACCAGCCCTAGATGGGTCGAATACCCGCCATAACGCCGTCGGTTTTTGGCGCAGAGGCGATACAATGCCACCGGATAGGACTCGCCCGTACTGTGCCTCCGCGCCCGCGCCCCGGCGTGGAATTCGGCAGTGAGCGCGACGAGTACGAAGACGCATAGCCCGAATGACAGCACCACATAGGGATCGCGTATGCCAACAACAAAAAAGACCCCGCAAGAAAGTGCGCCTGCCGTCACTGGGCGAATGAAGTTTTTGCGCAGACTCTCGCGGGAGGTGCGGCGCCAAGCGAAGAGTGGACCAGCACCCGTCAACAACAGGAGCACTAGGCCGATGGGAATCGTGACTTGATTGAAAAAAGGAGGCCCGACCGTGATTTGCTCGTCGGTTAAGGCTTCGGAGACCAGTGGGAAGACCGTGCCCCAGAACACGGCGAAGAGTATCCCCAAGAGAACCCAGTTGTTGAGCAAGAAAGCCGTCTCGCGCGAGGCAAAAGATTCCAAGCGGTTTTCGGCCTTGAGCAAGGGTAGCCGCAGCCACAAAAGCCCAAAAGAAAAAATCAGCGTCAGGACTAGAAACGTGCCAAAAAAAGGGCCGATGTTGGATTGGGCAAAGGCGTGAACCGAGGAGATAATGCCACTGCGGGTCATAAAGGTGCCGAACAGGCACAGCGCGTATGTGAGGATCGCCAGTGCCACATTCCACACTTTGAGCATGCCCTTGCGCTCTTGAATCATAATCGAGTGCAGAAAAGCGGTGGCGACCAGCCAAGGCATCAGCGAGGAATTCTCCACCGGATCCCACGCCCAATATCCACCCCATCCCAGTTCGACATAGGCCCACTTGCCGCCTAGCAGGAGACCGAAGCCGAGAAAGGTCCAAGGGATGAGCATCCAGCGCCGCGCCGCACGGAGCCAAGTAGCGTCCAACTTGCCGGTCAAGAGCGCGGCGATGGCAAAGGCAAAGGGTACGACCATGCCCACCATTCCCAAATAGAGCATCGGCGGGTGAATGGCCATGACAGGATGTTGTAGAATCGGGTTGAGCCCGCGGCCGTCTTCTGGCGTGAAAGGCAGGCGCTGGAACGGGTCCGCGGCAAAGAGATGCACGATGCAAAAGAAGAAGCTGGTAAGGGATAGGGTTGCCATCGCGTAAGGCATCAATGCGCGATAGCGCTGGCGGTAGAGTGCCGCCAAGCCCGCCGAGTAGATGGATAGGATCCAGCCCCAAAACAACAGCGACCCGTTCTGCCCGCCCCACAGCGCCGTTATTAAATAGAACAAAGGCATGGCGCGGTTGCTGTTTTCGGCCACGTACTCGACTTGGAAGTCGTGAGAGAGGAGCGCGTGCCACAGCGCGAGAACCGCCAGCGTCAGCAGGACACAGGTCGCCAAGACCCCGTTTTCGCCCGAGCGCACCAGCCCCAAGTGGCCACGCCTCGCCCCGAGAGCCGACGCCAGAGCTCCATAGCCAGAGGCTAGGAGTGCTAGGCACAGGGCAAAATAGCCGAGATCAACCATAAAGTGTCGTGAAAAGCCAAAAGGTGCTGCGGGCTAGCCGTTCCGGCTATTCATCGCCTGCACGTGGCCTTCATAGCTTTGTCCCTCGTATTTGGAGGGGCATTTGGCATGGACTAAATCGGCGGCAAAGATCTGGTCGGCAGGATGGTATTCGCCGTCGAGAACTACCAGTGCCTCGTCTTTGAAGGTATCGGGCAGCACGGCGTGTCCGACGTAGCGCACCCGCAGGGTGTGTTGCCCGTCGGTAATCACGAATTCGGGCCGCGAGCGATACCGGTCCCACTCAATCGAACCGGGCACTACCGTGCCGCCGCCTAACTGGATGCGCTGGCCGTCGTCTGTCGCTCCCTCCATCAGAGTTTGCAGCGTCATATGGGTCGCTGTTGACTGTTGGACGCCGGCAGCAAAAAGGTAGATCAAGCCAGCGGCAATGACTAGGGAGCCAAGGGTGAATTTGTGCCGTCTCATAATCCCTCCATCAGAGTTTGCAGCGTCATATGGGTCGCTGTTGACTGTTGGACGCCGGCAGCAAAAAGGTAGATCAAGCCAGCGGCAATGACTAGGGAGCCAAGGGTGAATTTGTGCCGTCTCATAATCCCTCCATCAGAGTTTGCAGCGTCATATGGGTCGCTGTTGACTGTTGGACGCCGGCAGCAAAAAGGTAGATCAAGCCAGCGGCAATGACTAGGGAGCCAAGGGTGAATTTGTGCCGTCTCATAATCCCTCCATCAGAGTTTGCAGCGTCATATGGGTCGCTGTTGACTGTTGGACGCCGGCAGCAAAAAGGTAGATCAAGCCAGCGGCAATGACTAGGGAGCCAAGGGTGAATTTGTGCCGTCTCATAATCCCTCCATCAGAGTTTGCAGCGTCATATGGGTCGCTGTTGACTGTTGGACGCCGGCAGCAAAAAGGTAGATCAAGCCAGCGGCAATGACTAGGGAGCCAAGGGTGAATTTGTGCCGTCTCATAAAAAAATAAATCTGCTCAATCTCCCCTTTTTGTCAACGAGGCCGCATTCACACTTCGAGCACCTTGGGCAGGCTGCATAAATTCTCGTAGCCGCCGGCGCAAACGACGACCGTATCTTCGATCCGCACGCCCCCCAAGCCTCGGTAGTAGAGCCCCGGTTCCATCGTCACGACGTGCTCTGATTCAAGCATGTCGCCGTGCGGGCCGATCCTCGGCCCCTCGTGGATCTCTAGGCCTAGCCCGTGCCCCGTGCTGTGGATGTAGCCCTGCATATAGCCGTCTTTCTCTCCCGTCTCGTAGCCGGCATCGCTGAAAAACCGTTGGATTGCCTCGTGAATAAGGTGGCCTTCGGCACCCGGATGGATGTGGTCTAAGCCCAATTGTTGAGCCTCCAGCACGGTTTCGTACAGGTGTTGCATCGGTTTGGAGGCCGGTCCCTTACAGACGGTCCGCGTCAGGTCTCCGTAGTAGCCGCTCGTCTCATCGCGCGGAAAAATGTCGATAATGATGGTCTCGCCAGCGCACAAAGGCCCAAAGCCCACTTGGTGCGGATCGCAGCCTTGGTCGCCGCCGGCAATGATGGTATGTTCGCCAATGCTGTCGCAGTCCATGAGTGTCTGATGCACCATACGCCGCAATCGCTCTGAAGTGAGTACGTCGCCGTTGAGAAAGAGCGTACCGTCGCGCACATCGGCTGTGCGCAGCCCTTCAATCGCCATCTCCATGCCTGCTTCGGCGGCCCGCATCGCCCGGCGCACATTCTCGATCTCTGTGGCGTCCTTGATTCTGCGCTGGGGAAAGAGCGGCTCGGCCGCAATGGCCAATTCGATGCCTTCCCCCCGCAGAAAATCGGCCGTACCAAGGGGAAAATCAGCAGGCACTTGCAGCTTCGCCAAGCCGAGGTCGCGCAAAAGTTCCAACAAGACGGCTTTGCTCTTGGGCCGCTCTTGGCCCCTTTCCTTGGCCTGCCTCTCGTACTGGGTATAAGACAATACCCGATCGACGCTAGCTTGGTCGCGTGCGCGGTTGATCTCAAGGCTGTTGGCGAGCATGATCTTTTCGTTGGGGGTCCACAGAAAGACGAAGGGGTCGGGGGCGCGAAAGCAGGTGGCGTAGAATAGATTGGCGCAGCGTTCGCTGCTGTCGATCATCAGCAGGGCATCGGCCCCTTTTAGGTCGGGCGTCATGGTTTTACTCCGGAATCCTCAGTGCCCGGGCCTCGATTCCGGTATCGGGCCGCCAAAACCAGAACAACGCAAACAGCCCCTCCTCCAGCTCGGAAACAGAGCGCACAAATTGCTCCAACGAGGTAACGCGTTCTTGATCCACTTCGGTAATCACGTCGCGCACTTGAATCCCTTTGTCTGCGGCCAGCCCCTCCGGATCTACTTCAACTACCACCACCGGCTCCTCGCCTTGTGCAAAACCCAGTTCAGCCGCCAACTCACCGATAAAGCCCAACTCGACGGCCAATTCAGCGGGCAAGGTTTCGACCGAAATCCCTAGCTTTGCTAGCCGCTGATATCCTTCGGAAAGGAGCCGGTCCTCTTCGCGCTCGCCGAGCACCACGGCGATGGGGTGGATTTGATTCTGGCGCATGATTTGTAGGTTGATCGTCTCGCTTGGGTCGCGGCTGTAGATCAGCGTCTGCAGGTGGTTGAAGTGATTCACCTCGATGCCATCGAGCGACAGGACGACGTCCCCGACGCGCAGGCCACCACGCGCGGCCGGGCTGTTGGGCTGCACATCTCTGAGGCAAACGCCCCGTGGCCATTCCATGCCGAGGTTGTGTTCGCGGATTAGCTCTGGGGTCATCTCAGATTCCATGGACACGCCCAAGTAGCCGCGTACGATCCGCCCGTGGACCAGCAGATCATCCACCACCTCGTGCGCTAGGTTGATCGGCACAGCTAGCCCATAGCCGATGTAGTAACCAGTGCTCGTTGAAATGGCCGTGTTGATCCCTACTACTCGGCCCTGTATATCGAGTAGAGGGCCGCCGGAATTGCCGGGATTAATCACGGCATTGGTCTGGATAAAACTCTCGATGGCGTAGCGATTTTCTTCGTCGCTTCTGGGGTTGAAAATGCCTGCTTGACGCCCTAGGGCACTGACGATGCCGTGCGTCAGCGTTGACCCCATGCCCAAGGGATGGCCAATGGCCAGCACCCAATCGCCGATTTGCAAGCGGTCTGAATCGGCTAACTGCACGGTAGGCAGCCCCTGCGCCTCAACCTTGAGCAGGGCGATGTCAATCAGCGAATCGAAGCCGATGACCTTAGCCTGATAGGTGCGGCGGTCCGAGAGGGTGACTTGGATGGAGTCGGCCCCGGCGACGACGTGGTAATTGCTCAGAATGTAGCCGTCGGCGCTGACGATAGTCCCGGAGCCTATGCCGCGAAAGTCTTCGGGAATTTCTGGGTGGAAGAGGGGCAATGTGCGCTTTTGCCGCGATCGGGTCGTCGCCGCGATTAAAACCACAGCCGGACGCACTTGTTCATAGGCGTGACGGAAAGCCCTGCTGAGATTCGCCAGAGACTGAGTGCTCTCCTCCGGCATTTGCGCCCCAGCCGGGTGCGCACCCGCGAGCAACGCGGCAATAAGGGTGCTGCTCACCCACGGGCGACAAATGCTGAACAGGGTGGAGGGATTGTCGCGCCTGACGGCGCGGTGACGGCGCTTCATTCGAGGTCGTATTCCTTCAACTTCCGGTAGAGCGTGCGAGTGCTGATGCCGAGGATGGCGGCGGCCTTCCGACGATTGCCACCGACGCGGTCGAGGGCCTGTTCGATGGCTTCTCGCTCGCGGTCTTTGAGCGTGGGTAAAGGCTCAATAGCTGCGTTTTCGGGGAGGCGTATTGCCGCGGATTTCTGGGAGTCTGCGGGATGGTAAGGGGTGTCCTCAACCGGATAGATAGGTTCCTCGGGCTCGACCGGTCGAACGGCCCTTGATGCTACGGGAGGCGTAGAGGACGGCATCACGGAGGCATTGCGCTCGACTGCGGCTCTTAGCTCGGCGACCTCGCGCTTGAGATCCAAGAGCGCAAAGTAGATCAACTCGCGCTCGGATTGGTCCGGCGTCTTGTTGGTTGGCACGGGCAAATGGTGTGCGGGCTGGATCCCAAGATGGGGCAATAGGTCTTCGGGTTCGACGAGGGCCCGCGGGGCGAGGAACACCAAGTGCTCGATTAGGTTGCGCAACTCGCGCACATTGCCAGGCCAAGCATAGTCTTGCAAAAGGTCCAGCGCCGCCGCCGAGAACCCCTCTAGACGGCTCTTATTGTCTTGGGTCAACTCGCTGGTGAAGTGCTCGATCAAGAGGGGAATGTCCTCGGCTCGGCGGCGCAGCGGCGGAATGTCGAGCTCGACGACCTTGAGCCGGTGGTATAGGTCGAGGCGGAACTCGCGCTGGTCAACAGCCTTTTGTAGATCGCGGTTGGTCGCGGCGATGACGCGAATATCCACTGATATAGGTGCGCTGCCGCTGATGCGGACCACCTCGCGCTGCTCGAGGACCCGCAAGAGGCGCACTTGCGCCGCCAGCGACATCTCGCCGATTTCGTCTAGAAAGACTGTTCCGCCGTTCGCTTGTTCAAAGATGCCTTGATACCGGGCGCGGGCGTCAGTGAAGGCCCCTTTCTCGTGCCCGAAGAGTTCGTTCTCTAACAGATTCTCTGGAATGGCTCCGCAGTTGAGCGGGCGGAAAGGACGTTCGCGTCGGCTGCTATAGCGATGTAGAGCTTCGGCAACTAAGTCCTTGCCCGCGCCGCTTTCGCCCGTCAGGAGAATAGAGGAAACAGGCGTTGGTGCCAAGATTAAGATGCGTTCGCGCAGTTGGCGCATTAAGGGCGACTGACCTATCAGTTCGGTCCCGTGCAAAAAGTCCCCGCGCTCTAGTAGCTGGTCCAGATGCTGACGCAGGACTGTGGCCTCAAAGGGCACGGCAATTTGGTCTTTGAGAGGCGAGCCCCACAAAAGTCGGTCCCAATTTTCATCGGCGTTGCCCAAGCCTAGCATGGGCACATCGCGGTACTGGTCGAGCGCGGCGACGCCCTCTGCGAGGCCGGCGGGCGGGAGTTCCAGATCAAAGGCGACCAGATCCACTCCACGCCTCAGTAGCCGCCTAAGCGCATCACCGTTAGCCGCGCTGAGTACGCGCAGCCGCACGTCGTGGGCTGCGGACTTGAACTCCGCTTCCAGCTCTGCTCGCTGGGTCAGGATCAGAATGCGACGTTGAGTCGGGGCCATAATACTCTCTGCTGGCGGCAGTTCAGTTGAGGGTTTCTAGCTGGCGGCGCAGGGCATCGATCCGCTCGCGGGCTAGCTGTCCCTGTGGACTCTGGCCCCCTTCGCGACGTGTGATGCGCTCGTAGATGGTCATGGCCGTGGCGTGTTCGCCCAGCGATTCATGGCAGCGGGCGCGCTGGAAATCCGCCGAGGTGATCCACATGCTGAGCCCTTGGCTACCGTGGTAACTGACTTTGTAATAGGCTTGGATGGCCTTGCGGTACTCGCCCATGTTCTGATAGGATTCGCCGATGTAAAACCGGGCTTCCGAAGCACTGTTGCCATCGAGTAACTGTTGGGAGAGTAGTTCGTCTAGCTGTTCAATGGCTTGGGCGTATTGGCCCTTATTCTTGAGAATGATACCTAGTTCGAGCTGGACCTCAATGGCCTTGGGGTGTTCGGGGTACTGGCTCAGTAGCTGATCGGCCACTTGGTGAGCGGCCTCGTACTCGTGGGCACTTTGGTAGCTCTTGAGCAGTTTCCACAGCGCATCTTGGGCCTGATCACTACTGACTTCTGGCGCATTTAAGGCGTGTTTGTAGGCCCCTGCCGCTTGAAGGAAGTTGTGCAGCGAAAAGTGGTAGTCCCCAAGGCGCAAGTAGGCGTCGGCTACCTGAGGACTCGTCGGATATTCGCGTACAAAGCGCGATATGGCCTCCAACGCGAATGCCGCTCCTTCCTCGCTGGGCGTCGCTTTGTTTCGCTTCCACAGCGTTATGGCCATCCAATAGGCCCCATCGTCGGCCCACGTGCCTCCTTGCTTTTCCACCTCTTGAAACAGCTCGTAAGCCTTTTTGTAGTTGCCAGCCTGTAAATAGTAACTCCCTTCTTCAACCCGGAAGTGTTGACGCCACTCCGTCTCCTCCTTGAACCGCTTGGCAAACCGCTTAGCTGCTTTGCTCCCCGCCTCTATGCGTTTGAGTCGGAACAGGGAGAGGACGGCTTGTCCGTGGATCAGGGAGTCCTCGCTTTGTTTCAGCAAGGGCTGATAGAGTTGGTAGGCTTGTTTGTATTGCTGGCGGGCAAAGGCGATGTGGCCGGCCCGCGCCGAGGCTTCGGTCGCCAATCCGCTGGAGGCAAATTCTCGGCCGACCTTGCGGAAGAGCCGAAAGGCGTCGTCTTCGCCACCTAACCTCAGTTGCAGTACTGCTTGGGCGAAGTAGATGCTGTCTAGTCCAACCGGGTTTGGCTCTTCGGCAAGTATTTGCCGATAGGTCTCCATGGCCTCGCCATAGCGGTTGAGATGGTGGTAAGCGCGGCCAATTCGTCGAAGAATTGGCCCTCTGTCGTCGGATATTGTCGAGTTGGAGACTAGCGGTTGATACAGCTCGATGGCGGCGGCGTATTGGCCGAGCTGAAAATAGGTGTCGCCCAACAGTTTCTGAACGGCGCGACGCTGGGAAAAGGCCGGATAGCCCCAGCGCAACTCTTGCAGTCGGGCAATGGCTTCTTGGGTCCGCTCCTGCGCTAGGCGGATATGGCCTAGTTCAAAGAGCACCGGTGCCGTCAGCGGACTATTGGGATAGTCTCGCAGAACGCGCTCGAGCAAGTCGGCCGCTGTTCGGTGTTGACCTTTTTGCACTAGGCAAAGACTCTTGCCGTATAGGGCGTGGGGTACGAGTGGACTGTTGGAAGAGAGCCGACGAAGCTGGTCGTAAGCCGCAATGGCCCCGTCGAACCAAGTGGTATCGGTCGCCCCGAGTTGGCGGCGGGCATCGCCTAGCTGCAAAAGGGCTTGGTCTAGATGGTCCCCTCGCCCCTCGGGATACTCGGCGACGAAAGCAGCAATCCTCTCTTCGAGCGTTAATAACCGCAGCGAGTCGGGGCGGTCCTCGGCTTCAAGTTTAATGAGGCTAAGTCGTGTGCGCTGGGCCCATGTGCTGTCGGTAGGAGATTGCTCAGTGAGGATGCGGTATTCCCGTAGAGCAAGAGCCCGCAGCGAATCCGCGCTGGCAGGCTGTGCCTCTAGCTGGCGTTGGCGGGCGAGTTGGAGCAGACTTTCAGCCAGAAAGTACTGTGCCTCGTCGTTGTAGGAGTCGTCTGGATAGGCCGTGGCATAGTGTTTGAAAGATTGGGCGGCCGCGACAAAATCGCGATGCGAGAACAGCACCCGGGCGACCGCTAGCTGCACTAGCTGACGCGACTTGCCGCTCAACTCATCGAGCCAAGCTTTTTGCAAGGCCCGGTTGAGGCCGGCCGGGTCCAAGACGGTAAATTGGCGCAGATATTCGATTCGCTGGCGCACCGCCTCGGTCTGGCGGTCGGCAGGAAAGAGTTCGAGGAAGGCCACGTACTCGCGCAGTGCCGCACGCGGTTGTCCACTTTGCTCAAAGGTTTGGGCGAGGGCGAATTGCGCTTTAGTTGCCACCTCGTCCTGACCCGAGGCTAGCTGGCGATAGAGGGAGATGGCTTCTTCGTAGTAGCTGATTGAGGCATAGAGTGCGGCCAGTTCAAAGCGCACGGCGTTGGCATCGGCGGCCCCATCGGCTTCCTGTAGGTAGCGGCGGTACCAAGTTATCGCGCGGCTGTGGAAAGCGGCGATCCCCTCTCCGAAAGTCAATAACCGCAGCGAATCGGAGCTGTCGCCGCGCCGCTTGTAGAGGGTCCCTAGTTCCCTCAGCGCACTAACGGCTTCGGGGCTGTCGCCGGTCTGGATCAATCCTTGAAGTAAGCCTACTGCGCGGGCGAATTGTTCGGCTTGGCCCAGAACGATGGCTCGGCCTAGCTGCGCCTTGAGGTAAGCGGGGTGCCCGGGTTGGAGCATGGCGCTCAGCTTGTCGTAATGGGCGATGGCTTCGCGCGTCTGATGACTCTGGCGGCGAGCGTCGGCCAGCCCTAGGAGTGCGCTTTCTTTGAGAGAGCGGTCGTCGATTTTGTTAAAGGCCCGCTGATAGGCGTCCCCAGCTTGGCTAAAAAGGCGCGAGTTAGAGAGATAGTCTGCGCGATCTAGATAGGCACTATCGGTCTGCGCCGCCCTAGGAAAGCGCCGCTCCAGTGCCTTGAACTGCTTCTCCGCGGTTTCCCTATTGCCCATAAAGAGAGCGATGCGCCCTCCGAGGAGTAGGGCGCTAGGAGCGAGGGAAGGTGATGGTTTAGCGGCGGCGATTTGCCCGAGGAGCTGTTGGGCTTCTGCGGCCCTACCAGCGGCAAAGTGCAACTGGGCCAGCCGATAGCGTGCCAAATGCGCTTGGTCGGACCTCGCGTAATTGGCCAGCAAACGTCCATAAGCAGCTTCGGCTTGCCGCAAATTTTCGGCGCGGGTATAATTAGCCGCTGCCTCAATCAAGGCACTGGCGGCGAATTCGCTGGTGCTGAAACGACGCTGCAACTCTTCGTATGATCGGGCAGCCAGCAGGTATTGACCTTGCTCGGCCAAACAAGCCGCTCGCTCGCGCCGTGCGTTGGCGGCGTTCAAAAAGCGATCGGGATATTCGAGATAAAACGTCTCGTAGGCTGGCACCGCTAGGTCGCAACGGCCGCTCTGGCGGTACGCACGTGCTAGCATCAGTCGGGCCTCGGCTAGCTGTGGACTATCGGGATAATTGCGAACAAACTCGGCGAATAGCCCGGCAGCCGTGGCATAGTCGCCGGCATCCCGGAAGAGATTGCGGGCCAGTTTGAAGTCGTCCTCTGCGCTCGTTTGCGCCCAGCTCTGGGTGCTTAGGAAGAAGAAAAGCACCACTATCAACTTTGGAAACATATCAATCCTCAAGGGTATGCCAATCTGACACTTGATTAGCTAGAGTGTAAAATATAGTAAAATGCGGTCAAGGTGTGCAGCGATGGAGAGTATGCTGGTCGAAAAAGCGTACGCAAAAATAAATTTGGGGCTTAAGGTTGTCGGTCGCCGCCTTGATGGCTACCACGAGATCCTCAGCGTGGCTCAATGCGTGGATTTAGCGGACGTCTTGCACTTTGAATCAGCTTCCTCTGATCAATTGACCTGTAGTCTCGATGGTCTATCGACCGGGCCGGACAACCTAGTATGCCGCGCAGTTGATGCCTTTCGCGCTCGGCTTGACCGACCGACCCAGTCTTTCCACATCCACCTAGAAAAGAATGTACCTATAGGTGCAGGCCTAGGCGGGGGCAGTGCCGACGCGGCCGCGGCCCTGCGAGCACTCAATCGCTTCTATGACCAGCCATTCTCAAACGCAGACCTCTGCCAGGTCGCGGCCACCCTTGGCTCGGACATTCCCTTTCTAGTGGAAGGCGGCACCGCTCTAATGAGGGGTCGGGGCGAGATCCTCAACAAGCTGAGCTGGGCAGGCTCAGTCTTTTACGTGCTGGCGTACCCCAAGGTCGAGATCAGTACGGCGTGGGCTTATGACCAACTTGGCCCTATCTTGACAGAAAATTCTCCCTACTTTAGCTTTATCATTTCCCTGAGCGGCGGGTGCGTTGACCACGACAGGCTATTTGAAGTGCTGGAGAACGACTTCACGCCTGCGATAGATCGCACCTATCCCATCGTCGCAGAACTTCGTTCTCAACTGGACCGAGTGGGTGCTCGCGCCACGTCAATGTCGGGTAGCGGCTCCACTGTTTACGGTATCTTCGACGACCGGAAAACTGCCTCTCAGGCGCACAACGCACTGCAAAGGCAAGGTTGCCGGTCTTTTTTATGTCAGCCGGTCTAACTCCAAGGTAGTGCAAGGCACAGAGATAGGTAGCCCGGTCGTTCAATTGGTAGGACAACGGATTTTGGTTCCGTTTATCGAGGTTCGAGTCCTCGCCGGGCTGCCATTATGCCATTGATATTTGATAGAGTCTTTTGAGGAGACGTTCTATGCCGCAAGTTCCACTCCAGATCCAAGCGCGCGAGCAGGTCGCGCTCAAAGTCCA
The DNA here is from genome assembly GCA_965200315.1 of Candidatus Latescibacterota bacterium. Lineage (GTDB taxonomy): Bacteria > Latescibacterota > UBA2968 > UBA8231 > UBA8231. Next base: position 2,926,040 of record OZ241362.1, on the reverse strand, counting down.
AGCCCGCCAAGAGCAAGGCAAGGGACCGGTGGGCCAGATGCGTCGCCTACAGGGCCAGTTGCCCGGAGTGATCTATGGCCACAATCAGCCCGCAGAGTCCTTCAAGACGGATGCCCATACCTTAGAACGCATCCTGAGCAAGGGCGGGCAAAACGCGATCATCTTGATTGAGCGCGAAGAGCTCGATAAGGACCCTGAGCAGGCCCTGATTCGCGACATCCAATACCACAAGGTGCGCGGCGATGTGCTGCACTTAGACCTTCTACGCATCGATCCAAATGAGACGTTGCGCGCCAATGTTCCGCTGCTCGCTGAGGGAGTGCCCGAAGGCGTCCGCAACGAGGGCGGGGCCTTGCAGCAGACGCTGACTTCAATTGAAATGGAATGCGTCGTCTCGGAAATGCCCTCCGCGATGGTGATTGACATCTCTTCGCTGGTCATTGGCGATAGTCTGCACGTGCGCGATCTCATCGAACAAGAGCCGCGTATTACCACCGACCCGGCTCGCACGATTGTCAACATCTTGGCTCCGCGCCTGATCACTGCCGAGGAAGAAGCCGAGGAGGCCGAAGTGCCCGAAGGCGAAGAAGAGGCCGGCGAAGCCGACGCAGGTGGCGAAGAGTAGGTTTGCAAGTAGCCTTGGGTTTGGGAAACCCCGGTGCCCGCTACGCGTCAACGCGGCACAACATAGGATTTATGGTGGTAGATTACCTAGCGGCGCGCTGTGGTGCTGACTGGCAGCACCAAGCGGACCTACACGGCCAAGTGAGCCAAGTGGTGCTGGGCGGTCAAGAAGTGCTCTTGGCCAAGCCCCAGACCTATATGAATCGCAGCGGCCGCACCGCCGCGGCCCTTTGCGCCCAATGGGAGGTGCCGCCCGAAGACTTACTGGTCATCTCCGACGATTTTCTCCTCGACTTCGGGCGTCTGCGCTTTCGCCGTGGAGGCAGCGATGGCGGGCACAACGGTTTGGCTTCAGTACTCGAAGCGCTCAGCACAGAGGCTGTGCCGCGTCTGCGTTTAGGAATCGGCATCCCACCCCCAGGCGCGGACATTATCGACTACGTCCTAGAGCCGTTTTCCCCAGCAGGCGAAGTAGAAGATTTGATTGAGCGCGGGAATGCGGCGCTCGAAGTGTACTACGCCAAAGGCATCGAGGCGGCCATGAACAAGTTCAACGGTTAATAAAGTAAAGTAGCCGAGGGAGGGTTACAAACGCATTATGGAAATCTGGACAAGCGCAGCGCCATTCATGGGTCTGGGCGGATTGTTTTGCTCGCTTTTGCTGTACTTTTACATCAAAAGGTCTCCGGCTGGTACTCCAGAGATGGTGGAAATCTCAGAGGCTATCCACGAGGGAGCGATGGCCTTTCTCAAACGCGAGTACACCATTCTCGCCGGATTTATCGTCATCGTCTTCGCCCTCCTTTTTGCCTTCGTGGGCTCCCATACCGCGTACGCTTTTTTGTCGGGGGCCGTTTGTTCCATTTTGGCCGGTTATACCGGCATGAAGGCGGCCTGTCACGCCAATGTGCGCACCGCCCAAGCAGCCAACCAGCACGGCCAAGGGCCGGCACTGAACATCGCTTTTTCAGGGGGCGCAGTGATGGGACTCGCCGTGGCTGGCTTGGGGCTTTTCGGCATTGGCGCACTGGCTAGTGCCATTGGTATCTGGGACGATATAAGCCAAGCATCCACGATCAGTGGCTTCGCTATGGGGGCCTCTTCGATTGCCCTGTTCGCACGCGTTGGCGGCGGCATCTTCACCAAGACCGCCGATGTGGGTGCCGACTTGGTGGGCAAAGTAGAGGCGGGGATTCCCGAGGACGATCCCCGCAACCCGGCCGTTATCGCCGACAACGTCGGCGACAATGTCGGCGATGTTGCTGGCATGGGTGCCGATATCTTTGAATCGTACGTTGGATCGGTCATTGCTACTATTGCCATCGCCGCCACCGCGTCCGCGTCGCTGCTGGCTACTCTCGCTCCCGGCATCTCCGATCCGACCGAGGCGAAACTTGCGGCGATGAGCTTCCCGCTAATCGTCATCACGATCGGTATAGCCGCGTCGCTGCTGGGCGTGTTGATGGTGCGGATTCTGCAGAATTTCGACCCGGGTGCCGCATTGCGCTACTCGACTTGGGTTGCAGCCGCACTAATGATTTTAGGTGCTTGGTGGGTCGCCGGGACAATTGGCCTATCCAATCAGCCGGTGTGGGCATTGTGCGCGGGCTGCTTGGCCGGGATCGCTATCGGCCTTTTTACCGAGTACTACACCGGCGGAAAACCCATCCGGACCATCGCTGAAACCTCCAAGACCGGCGTGGCGACCAATATCATTTCCGGTCTGGCCATAGGCATGGAGAGCGTCGTCCTGCCGACCTTGGGGATCGTCGTCGCCATTGGCTTGGCCTTCTCCTTTGCCGGGCTTTTTGGGATTGGCATCGCCGCCGTGGGCATGCTCGCCACAGTAGGTATCACCATGTCGGTTGACGCCTATGGTCCCATTGCCGACAACGCCGGCGGCATTACCGAAATGGCGGGCTTGGGCGAAGACACGCGCAAGATCACCGATGGTCTCGACTCTCTCGGCAACACGACCGCGGCCATGGGCAAAGGATTTGCCATCGGTTCGGCGGCGTTGACGGCATTGGCGCTTTTTTCGGCCTACTCCTCCGCTATTGAGACCGCAACCGGTAAGCCGATAGTCATTGACGTGACCACGCCGGTTGTCGTCGGCGGGCTTTTTATCGGCGCGATGATTCCCTACCTTGCGGCCTCCATTACCATGACCTCGGTCGGCAAGGCCGCCTTCAAGATGGTCGAGGAAGTTCGGCGTCAGTTCCGCGAGATCGAGGGCCTGATGGAAGGCAAAGCCAAGCCGGATACGCGACGCTGCGTGGAGATTAGCACGACCGCGGCCCTGCGCGAAATGATTCTTCCGGGCCTGTTGGCGGTGTTGGCTCCGGTCGCTGTTGGTTTCGGTCTCGGCCCCATTGCCTTAGGCGGAATGCTCGCCGGTGCGACGGTCAGCGGCGTCCTGCTGGCACTGATGATGGCCAACAGCGGCGGGGCTTGGGACAACGCCAAAAAGTGGATCGAAGAGGGCCACTTGGGGGGCAAAGGCTCTGACCCCCACAAAGCCGCTGTCGTCGGCGATACGGTCGGCGACCCATTCAAGGACACTTCGGGGCCTTCTCTAAACATACTCATCAAGCTGATGTCGGTGATATCTCTTGTCCTAGCACCGCTTTTCGTCTGAGGGATGTGCCCCAGACTAGAACCAAGAAAGCGCAATACAATGAGAAACTACGAACTCGTATGTATCTTGGATCCCCAAGTCGGCGAGGGCCAATATGAGCAAGTCGTCGAAAAATACGAGGCGCATCTCGAAGAAAACGGCGGGCAAGTCGCCCGAATCGACAATTGGGGCCTGCGGCGTTTGGCCTATACTTCGGCTAGCCTGAAGAATCGACATCAAGGCTACTACGTGCTCTATCAGTTTTCCGCTGGGCCGACGGCGATTGAAGGGCTAGAACAAACCCTCAAACTCGACGAAGCGGTGCTGCGCTATCTCATCACTGCGGTCGAAGGCGAGTTTATCCACGTGCCCCAGCTAGCCGCCGACAACTTCCTCGAAGAAGCCTTTGCCCGACCGACCCGCGGTCCGAGGGCCCGAGGTGGCCCACATCGGGACTCCCGTGGTCCGAGGGTCCGCGACGAGGCCCACAGTGGTGTGTCTGGACGCGAGGTACTTAATAAAGAGGCAGAGAGGGTAGAGGCAGAGAATTCACCAGAAGAGGCCGTCGTTCAAGAGTCCGACGACTCTTAGGGTCGGCGTGTGCCGATGGTAATTCTGCTGGGCATAGTGCTGGCGGTCGCTTCGCTTTTGGCCAGTTTGCGCTACGGCTCGCGTGGTGCTCTGCCCTTGATCGGCCTGCTTTGCTTGGGCACCGTCATGCTGCTAGGTGCCATGTTGGGGCTAGTGCCCATTATGGGGTTGCTCGCCGTTTTGCAAATAGAGCGTCAGCAGACCTATGGTCGCGTCATGGCCTTGGCCTGCGCGCCGCCGGCCGGCTTGTGTTTCTGGCAGTTGATTCAGGCGCGCGATGGCCTACATCGCCAGAAGCAAGCCGCCGCCATCTTGGAGCAGTTCCAAGCCTTGGGGATAGCTGTAGAGGGAAGCGGCCAGACGCTAAGCGCGATGGTTGATGCGGTCCTGCGAGTGCAGCCAGCCATCGAGATGGCGACCCTGCTTTTGATTTTTGTCGTGGCGTATCGGTTGAGCGAGGGCTTGGCCTTGCGGCTGGGTTTGTTGCTGCCCGCTCCTCTGCCGCTGACCTTGTGGCGGCCTTGGGAAGAGTTGATTTGGGTATTGATAGCGGCCTTGGGTCTAAGTCTTTTGAGCGATGGATTGTTGGCCGATTTGGGCCTCAATTTGATCGTGTTGATGGGGATTATCTACGCAGTGCAAGGATTGGCTGTCTTGCGCTTTTTCGCCCAGCGCCAACAGGTGCCGCCTTTGGTCGAGTTGTTGTTTTACGTAGGGCTTTTCTTTATCGCGGGCTTGGCGTTTCTGCTCTTGGCGGGCTTGGGGCTTTTGGACACATGGTTCGATTGGCGGCGTTTGCGCCCAGCCCCCACAGAGGAAGAAGCGTAAGGCCCAAACAACATCGCGGTTTTCTATGAAGTGGAGGACAAGTCGTGAAAGTAATTCTATTAAAGGACATTGAATCCTTGGGTGCGGCTGGCGAGGTCGTGGAGGTAAAGAACGGGTATGGTCGCAACTTCCTGATCCCTCGCAACGAGGCCTTGATCGCCAGCACCGCCAACATGGCTCAGTTTGAGTCTAGGCGCAAACAGCAAGAGACCTTGGCCGAGCGCGACCGCCGCGCCGCCGAGGTCCTCGCCAAAAAGCTGGAAGCGGAGTCGCTCACCGCGCAGGTCAAGGTCGGCGAGGAGGATCGCCTCTTCGGTTCGGTAACCGCCCAGCATATCGCCGAATTGCTCGATGAAAAGGGCTACGAGATAGACCGCCGCGCCATCCATCTCGAAGACCCCATCCGCGAATTGGGTGTTTACAATGTCGAAGTGCGCCTCCACCCGGAAGTAGCAACAGCGGTCAAGCTCTGGGTCGTCAAGGAATAGCGCGAGGCTACGGCACTCCCCTCCTCAACGGAGGTAGTTCATGCCAAGCAGGGTCTTGTTCCTTTGCTGGATGTGCGCGGCGGCCGCCGGCTGCGGCCCGGAACGTTCGCAAGGCCCCTTTGCGCGCGTCGGACAGGAAGTATGGCGCACCGTAAACAGAAGCCATCGGGGTGCCGACGGAGTCTTGGTGCAGGCGACCTTGCACACCTTCGCCTATGAGATCTCCCGCGCCTATGCGCGTGCAGAGCGCGAGGACTTGGGGCAGGAGCAGCTCGAATTTCGCATCAAGCAGCTACTCTACTCCTATGTCGATGGCACCTACCCGGCCGAAGACGGCACGGACATCAATAGCCTCTACTTTCAGTATCTCATCTACGTAAATCCGTCCTTTGATGCGCGCAATCCCCTGCAAAAACGCGCCTTCGATATCTGGAGGGCTCAATACATCCGCCAAGTCGTTGATGCCATCTACGACCCCAAGTTTCCCATTCTGCGCGACCGGTATGACGACCGTTGGGGCTTGATGCTCTACAGCCGCTTGGTCTTTACCGTTTATCTGTCGAGCGGAGAGTCACAGCTCAAGCCATATATTGCCGATATCGGTGGGCGCACGTTCTTGGTCAATCAGCAAGGTGTGCGCTTCCAGCCCAGCGGGACGTTTAATTCCTATCCATACGAGAGCGACCGTCCCGAAGGAGAGTTACTCGACGGCAAGACCTACTATCGAGTCTTCTTCCCCAATCGCAAAAGCGACGTCAAGACGCCTATTGTCGGGTTCGACGACGAATATCTCGAGTTGCAGATCGAGAATCTGGGCGACGTCCCATTGCGAACCCTGCGCTGGGAACTGCCGCTTGAGTATCCAGAAATGCCCGCACGGTACTTGCCGACAGAAGCCGAGGTGGCCGAGCGCAAGGCGGCCGAGCGGGCCGAACGCAAGGCGCGGGCCGAGGCAGCGCGGACAAAGTAGCACCGTAGGTCTCGTTAGTGCTATTGGGTTGTCATTCTACATTTTTGCGTACCTAAACGAAAACTTTGCGGGAGCGGATGCGTGCCTGGTGGCTGCCGCGGACTTCAAATCCGTTGCGGCGTAGCGAGAGTTGCGCTGGGTGGGTTCGATTCCCACACGTTCCCGCCAGATTTTAAATAGCAAAGTGTAAAGATAGCGAGAGACAGGCGATGAAATGGACTTTGACAGCCGCGGCGTTGTGGATAGTGGCACTGGCGTGGGCCAAAGGCACGGCGGCGGTGCCAAATGCACCCAAGACAATTCCGACGGACCGTCCGAGCGAGAACATCGCGCTGGGGGCGACCTACACGCTGGAGCCGGGGCCAAACTACGGGCTCTGCACAGACCCCGGTGACGCCGAGCAACTAACGGATGGGGTTTACACGAAGGGCTATTTCTGGGCGCAGTTGTCGACCGTGGGCTGGCAGGAAAAGACGCCCTCTGTCCTGACGCTGGATCTCGGTGCGGTGAAACCGATACGAGGGATGTCGTTCCACACGGCGGCAGGTTTTGCGGACGTGAGGTGGCCGCTGACGATCCGCATCCTCGTGGCGGGTGAAGACGGGGAATTCCATGAAATCGGAGACCTAGTGCAGTTGAGCGCAGAACAACACGGTCCGCTCGTACCGACGAAGGCGAGTGATGCCATGTGGGCCCAAGACGGCGCGAGTTTCAATGAAGCCGAGATACATCATCATTACGACCTCCACCGCGATCGCTACCCACCGGAGCTCACCGCCGAAGTGCGTCAGCAGATCCTCCGAGATCTCGACGAAGAACGCGCCGCTAAATATGGTACCTATCGCTACTGGACGGACCGGTTGCGGACACACGGGCGATATGTCAGTCTGGTTGTGTGGAACGAGCCGTATACGTTCGTGGACGAGATTGAGGTCTACGCAGGAGAGCCGGAGTGGGTAGATGAGCCGCTGCCGGGGCCGGCCATTGCAGACGTGAAGGAGTATGCGGGCCGGATCGCCATCCAGAAGGGGATTCGGACGCGCCTTGTGCGGGACATTCAGGCCCTGAAAGAAGCGGCGGCAGAAGAGGGTGTCCCGGTCGAGACGCAGCGCGATGTGCTGGGCGAGTTGGCGTCTGTGGAAGGGGGGTTAGGGCTGGCCACCGCGTTCGGGGATGACTTCCAAGCCGTGCTGCCGCTGAATCCGTGGCACGAACGAGTATTGCGTACGCAGGCGTGGCTCTGGCGCGCCCAGGGGCTGGGGCCACTTACGTTCTGGTGCTCGAATCTGTGGGATCCGCTGCCGCTCATTGGTACGCCGGACACGGCCGCGGAATTGGCCCTCGAGGTGCATCTGATGCGCAGGGAATACCGTGCGGCGGCGTTCAATGTGAGCAACAGCAGTGATGAGCTGACGGAGGTGACCTTCCGCCTAAGCGGGCTTCCCGGGGGCGACAACCCGGGATATGTGACCGTTCACGAGGTGGCTTGGACCGACACCCGGAGGGGAGTGCCGGTGGCGGCGGCCCTACCGGAGGTTGCTGCGGGTGAGGACAGTCAGTATTCGGTCTCTGTGCCCTCGGGCATGACGCGGCAGGTGTGGCTGACCTTCCATCCGGTGGACGTGGCACCGGGTACGCACGAAGGCGAGGTAGTCGTGGAATCCGTGCAGGGGGGCAAGCGGTTTCCGTTGCGCATGCACCTGTATCCCCTCGACTTCCCGAAAGAGCAGTCGCTGCACTTGGGAGGATGGGACTACACGGACCGCGTCGGTCACTTCCGCTTTCTGACGGAGCAGAACCGGCCGGCGATCATCGAGCACCTGAGGGAACACCTCGTCGACTCGCCGTGGGCCCTCAAGCTGGCGCTGCCGCGGGGTACGCACGATGCGCAGGGGGCGATGACGGTGCCGCCCGCCACCGACTACTTCGATGCGTGGATCGAATTGTGGCCGGATGCAGCCCAGTACCTCGTGTTCGCGAAAGTGGGCGACCATTTCGAGTCTTGGCCCATGGGTACGCCAGAATTCACGACCGCGGTGAAGGCGTGGATCACGTTCTGGGCGGAGCATATAGTGGCGAGGGGATTGCAGCCGGAACAGTTTGCGCTGCTGCTGGTGGATGAGCCTGACGAGCCGTGGATGGACGAGCGCATCTTGGCGTGGGCGAAGGCGATCCGCGAAGCAGGCACGGGCGTCCGCATCTGGGAGGATACGAACCACCGAGACATGGACCGGGCGAATCAGGAGATGATCGATGCGTGCCACGTCCTGTGCCCGAACTACGCGACCTTCCTGAGACAGGGCCAAGACTATCGCGACTACTACCTGAAGAAGCGGGATCAGGGGATCGGGTTGGAATTCTACGCGGCGTGGACGGGCCGGGTCTTCGATCCGTACGCCGGCCGCCTCATGGCGTGGACGAGCTGGCGTTATGGAGCGACGGCCATCTACATGTGGTCGCTGACCGACACGGGTGGCGCGTCATCGTGGAACGAGTATCTCACCTACAAGGATGCGTACTCGCCACTGTTCATTGACGAGGACTCGGTGACGGCCGGGAAACACCTCGAGGCGGCTCGGGAAGGGGTGCAGGACTACGAGTACTTCGCCATGTTGGACCGGGCGATCGAGAACGCGTCTGTGCAGGGGAGGACGGGGCCGGAGGTGGCGGCGGCGCGTCGGTTGCTGGAGAGCCTGCCGGCGAGTGTCTGTGACGCGGCGGGCCACGGAGGCGGGATCGACTCCAACCAGCCCTTGGGCGGCTTTCACTGGCTGAACGAGAAAGTGGATCGCACGTTGGCGGACGAGGCGCGAATTCAGGTGTTGGCCGCGTTGACGGCGCTGGTTGAACACTGATCAGTTGACGCCGCTGACGCCGCCGCACTGTGCCTCACGAGTTCCGGCTGGACCAGAACCATCCCAATCCCTTTAACCCCAACACCACGATCGAATTTTCGGTTCCCACGCGGGGCGATGTCGAACTGGCGATCTACAATCTCGCCGGCCAGAAAGCCCGGAGGTTGCTATGCACGGTCTTGGATGCCGGGACTTGGGACGGCCGGGACAAACAAGGACGTGAACTGGCCAATGGCGTGTATATCTACAGACTGCAGGCTGGGAAGCAGGTCGACGTGCGCAAACTACTGCCGCTGAAATAGTGACATCGGTCGCTCGGCAGTAATCGGGAGATCGCATATACGCGAAGGCGGAGCAGAAGAAGCTGTCGGTCCACGGGGGGCAGGTTCCGTTCCTTTAGGAAAGTCGCTGTTTTGAAGAGTCGGGCAGCATGACGTGCTCCACCTGCCACAATGTGCATGAAGGCGAGACGGACAAGACCGCGATGTTTTCGCGGAAGTGCTTGGCCTGTCTACGAGCAATCCCACGCTGGAGAGCCCGAATGCGCCTCCAATGCTGGGGTCGGGAAGCTAGCGCCGGGCGACCGCTGTACCCAATGCCACATGCCCGATCAGCTAGCGAGCAATCTACCGGTGTACCACGAGGGAGAGGAGTGGTTCCTGTCAACGGCCAATCACCGCATCGGGATCTTCAAGGATCAATAGCGCTCCGTCTATCGCCCTAGAAAGGGGGAACACTTGATCAAGCAGGCATGTGGAATCGCAGCGGCCGTACTGTTGGGTATCTCACCGTCTCAGGCCCTACAGCGAACCGACACGGAATTCAAGATCTTCCAGTTTCCCGCCAACATGATTCCCCGCATCGACGGCCAGACCGACGACTGGACGATGGTCCCCGACAGCTACGCATACGGAACCGACCAGCTTTCCGACACGGTCATGGGGAACTTCACCAATCACGACCGCGAAGACTTGGACGTCACCGTGCGCGTCGGTTGGGTCAAGGGCCTGAACCGGCTCTATTTCCTCTACGAGGCGTACGACGACTACTGGAATATGTACTACAAATACGGAGACTTGTTTGAAATCGCCATCGACGCGGACCGGTCCGGCGGGCCGAACATTGCCAACCCCCAGATCGACGACGAGTGGGAAAGCCACTTCCTGTTCAAGGGAGTGCATGCCCAGAACTACCATATCTTCACACCTGCCGGGGAAGGACGGGATTGGGTGTTCGTCTGGGGGTGTCAGCCGTGGATCGGCAGGTTGCCGTACGCCAATCACGCGTACTCGTACGATTTCGAGGAAGGGGAGAGCGGCAAGCTCGTGCTGGAATTCTGGATCACGCCTTTCGACTATGCTCCGTACGATGGCCCGGAGCGGGCAGCTGTGTCGAAGCTAGAGGAGAGCAGCCTTATCGCTCTGTCTTGGGCGGTCCTCGATTTCGACGAGGACCACGCGGAATACGAGGGGTTCTGGAACCTTTCGCACGAGACCCGCATGGACAGCGACGCCTCGAACCTGTGTGCATTCCGATTGATGCCGCTGGAGGCGGAATATCTCAAGCCGCTTGAGGCGGAATACACCTTTACGGTGATCGACATGGATCGCCGGATGGTCGCTTTCACGGATCGATCCCGTGGAGAGATCACATCGTGGTCGTGGGACTTCGGCGATGGCAGGTCGTCGACCGAACAGCACCCGATTCACCAGTACGAGGAACCGGGCGAGTTCGTGGTTACGCTGAACGTCGAGGGGCCCAAGGGAAAGGCCCGGCGCGTCAAGGTGAACCAAGTAATGGTAAAGTGAAGGGCTTGGATCACAGCCGCATGCTCAGGTCTCGTTACCGTCAATTGCAGAGCACTAGTGGGCCGACCAGTTTAATTTGAAGGGTCGGGGTTTTTGTTGTATCCTTGCAGGGCCTAGTTCAGCCAGCCGCGCTTGGACATTCACAGTCCGACGGGTGCTTGACATTGCGACGCCAATTTTGGCGTCGGACCGCTCAATGGTATCAGTTCCCTCCCAATCTTTCTGCCAGATGACGACAGGAATGTTCCTGCTTGTCTTCATTGCCCTCGCTTTCAATGTGCGCGACGCTTCGGGCGTGATCGTCTACCGCATCGGTGCGCCCTTTTCCGAGGTGGAAAGGGATAGCCTAGAGGGGATCGGCATCGATTTTAGGGAGCTCGACTGGTCGGCCTCGCAGCTAGAGGACGCCCTCGATCCAGACTCGCTACAAGTGGGCGTACTGCAGCCCAATTTCTTCGCAGAAGACGAGGATATCGCCGCAACGCTGTTGAGCAGAGACGGCTGGGTGGCAGTGCAGCGGGAAGCTGGTAGGGGCAACTTCGACCAAGCGATCGGAAACCTGCTGGTTGATCAGGACCCGAGTACGGCGCACACATGGAAGGCCATAGATCAAGCGACCCTCGACTTTCGCGCCGCCTGTTGTAACGACCCCGGTGCATCGTTGAGAGTGCATTTCGATCTAGGCGGACGATTCCTCATCAGGGAGGTGAGACTGAGGCCTCTGGCGGACAGGTCGGATCACTTCCTAGAGCAATTCGTCATTGGTGTCAGCGACGAGAGATACGGTATAGTTGGACACGTCCCGAATCTCCCAACTGTTGTGGAGGTAGAGGGCAATACTGAACCCGAAGTCAGCGTGATGCTCGATCGACCCGTGACGACCAACTTTGTGCAGTTGCGGATCCTTCGGCAAACACCCAAGGAGATCGGACTGGCCGCTTTCGAGTTGTACGGGGGGGGGTACGTGAGGAAGGCCTCATATGAATCCGACGTCATCGAACTGGACGACATCGCCAGTCTAGGCGAGATCCGCTGGTCGGGACAGCAGGATCCCCACGCCCAAGTCGCGATCCGCACCCGGGCAGGAACCGATCCGCACCCGGTCATTTTCTGGGAGACCCGCCCCGAGCAGCAGGACATCGTCAGGTTTCTCCAAGGGGGCGGCGATCTGAGTCTGACGGAGTACAAGCACCAGTATGACAAACTGGCTGATTTCCTCAAACCGGAAGACGAGCAGGACCGGAGGCGTCCCGACACGGAGCACTGGAGCTTCTATTCGAGTCCGTATGCGTTCGGGCATCCCGGGGTCCCTATTGCATCCCCCGGTCCGCGGAAGTTCGTCCAGATCCGAGTGGATTTTGCCTCTACCACCGTCAAAGAGGGGGGCAAGATCGACTACATAGAGTTCAAGGCGTCGGTCCCGCCGTCGGTTCGCCGCTTGGTAGGGGAAATTCACCCGACCGAGACCGAGGTGGGCGATGCGACGCAATTTACGTATTACATCAGTCCGACGATCCGGTCCATCGACAGCAGTTTTGACGGGGTGGAGATCGCGACGCCTTCAGGGGTGGTGTCGGTCGATTCGCTGCGCATAGCCGGCATCGATCAGGCGGATTTCTCGTGGACTATCCACGAAGACGGTCTGGGGTTTGAGGTTTTGCTCCCGCGCCGGCTGGAGTCGACGGACAGCGGTGCGCTGGTAGAGGTGGTGTTCACCGCTCCGGTACTGAGAGAAGTGGGCACCCTGTTTGCAGGCAGGGTGTTCGACACGACTAGGCCGCACGAGGTGCGGCAGCGGGTCGTGCCGGGCAATGCTACCAATGAGATCGAAGGCGATCGTTTGTCGGTGAGAACGGCTCTGAGCGAATCGCTGGTGTTTTCGCCGCGGGTCTTGCCGAATCCGTTCACCCCGAACGGCGATGGGGTGAATGAGGTGGTGAACATATCTTATAAGCTACTGAGGTTGACCTCAGCAGTGCCGGTGTCGCTCGAGATCTACGATCTGTCGGGTCGGCTGGTGAGGCGGGTGTATGAGGGGGAGAATCCAGTGGGTGAGTACAGCCACGTGTGGGATGGCCGGGACGACTCGAATGAGCTGGTGTCGCCGGGGCTGTATCTGTACCGGCTGGTGGTGGACGTGCAGTCAGAGAAGGAGACCAGTAGCGGCATCGTTGCGGTGGCCTATTGACAATCGTTTTTTTTCAGCATGACCAGCACTGATTTGCGTCGCCAATGCTGGCGACGGACCGCGCGCGGTGGCGGCCCCAATACTGGGGCTGGACTGCTCGTTGGCTGCGCGGCATTCGCCGTCTGCTTCCTAGTATGCCCCCAGAAGCTTCTCAGCGAGGAGTTCGACAAGAGTGAACACCACTACAGACTCGGGCTGCGCCATGTGCAGAGGGGTAACTTCCAGAGCGCCGAGCGGGAATACAGGAAAGCGATCGAGATCGATTCGACTGACGTGCGCCCGCGCGACGGCCTCGGTTTCATCTACGCTCTGCAGAAAAGATTCCAAGAGGCAGAGGCAGAATTCGAGAGAGTACTGGAGATCGACCCCGACTATGCGCCGTCTCTCTACAAGCTGGGAAAGATCTTCCTGCTCCGCCAAGATCACGAAAAAGCAAAGGATGCCTACGAAAGAGTGATCGCATCCGATCCGACGTACTTCCCCGCTCATCACGGGCTCGGCATGATCTACTCGCAGGAGGGAAAACCGATGGCGGCGGAGCACTTCAAGATTGTGCTCCGGCTAAACTCCGACCACGGCCCCTCTCGCTATCGCCTTGGAGCCATCTATCTTCAGAAACAGCAATACGCGAAAGCGATAGAAGAACTGCAGCAGGCTGCAAAGCTGGTCGAGAATGAACCGTCGGTCCACTATGTCCTAGGGAAAGCGTACATGGCCATCGGCAGACTGAGCGAAGCGGCCGACGCATTGGCCGCAACCCTGCGGCTCGACCCTCGTCGTGCAGATGTTCACGACAAGCTGGGGCTTGTGTACACCGAACAGTCACACGTGCTCTTGGGAGCGGCCATGGCAGACCAGGACAAACTTGCTGCCGCCGTGCAGGAACACCACAAGGCGATTGAGCTGGCTCCCGACAACGGTTGGTTCCAGCACAACCTCGGCATGGCCTATGAGCGACAGCGCAACTACGAGGAAGCGGAGGCGCAGTACAGAAAGACCCTGACGGTGGATCCCGACCTTGCGTACACGCGCTATCGCCTCGGTATGATTTACTCCAGACACCGGAAATACGAGGAGGCTGTCGACCAGTACAGGCAGGCAATTGAGCGCGAGCCGGACAACGCGCTCTTCCACTACGCCCTAGGAGCTGTGTATGCCCAGACCGGAAGGACCGAAGAGGCGATCGCGGAGTATGAGAAGGCCATCGGACTCGACTACTTCAACACAGAAGCACATTTCGGTCTCGCCAACGCCTATTTCAAGCAAGGGAATCGCGAAGAGGGCGAGAGGGAGATGCAGATATTCCGGCAGCAGCGCGAAGGCAACATCGCCGAACTCGAACGCAGCGTCGCCTTGGTCCCCGACAATCCGCAGTTTCACTTCGACCTCGCCGTGCAGTATTCCAGACAGGGACGGGACATCAGCGCCATCAACGAGTACAAGCTCGCCATCGCTCTCGACCCCGCCAATGCCGAATACCATCGCCGTCTCGGCGACGCCTACCTGAAAACGGGCAGGTATCACGAAGCAGATGAGCAGTTCGAGATCGCTCGCCGCCTAGAGCCGGCAGACGAGAACGGACCATGAGTTGACACCGGATGGCTCGCGGATCTCGTCTCTATACCTCCGGGCTCCATTTTCTCATCTCGATCTCCTTCTGTAGCCCCTTGCAGGCCGCCGCCGGGCTCGTGCTCGGCACCCGCGTGCAGTTTGTCGATGTCGCGGCCGAGGTCGGCGTCAGCTTGATGAACGTCTCCGGTGATGGCGAACAGCAGTACGTGGTCGATGCCTTCATAGGGGGGTCGGCCTTCTTCGACTACGACCGGGACGGGGATCTGGATCTGTATGTGCTGAACGGGTCGAGAGTGGGGGGATTTCCCGGCCGGGATCGTCCGCGCAATGCCCTCTACCGCAACGAGGGCACGACGTTTTTGAACGCCACAGAAGAATCGGGTCTCGGGGACACCGGTTGGGGAATGGGCTGCGCCGTGGCCGATTACGACAACGACGGGGATGCAGACATCTATGTGACCAACTACGGCAGCAACGCGCTGTACAAAAATCGGGGAGATGGGGCCTTTGCCGATGTCGCGCAGCGCGCCGGAGTCTTCGGCGATGAGTCATTCAGCACCGGATGTGCTTTCTTCGACTCCGACCGCGATGGCGATCTCGACCTGTATGTGGCGAACTACGTCGATTTCGATCATTTCATGGAAACCACTCCCGACAGGAGGCACGAGTGGCGGGAGTTGACGGTCCATTTCGGACCTCAAGGGATGCGGGGGGAGGCGGACGTATTCTACCGCAACGAGGGCGAGGGCGTCTTTTCCGATGCGACTGCCGCCGCCGGTCTTGTGGATCGCGATATGCTGTACGGACTCGGTGTAGTTGCGGGGGACTACGACAATGACGGCGATTCGGATATTTACGTGGCCAACGATACGGGCCCCAACTATCTCTACGAGAACAGGGGCGACGGGACCTTTGCCGACGTGGCTTGGATGAAGGGCGCGGCATACGGCGAGGGCGGCCAGCCACAGGGATGCATGGGCATCGCCTTCGGGGACTACGACAACGACGCGTATCTGGACATACTGGTCACCAACTTCTGGGAAGAGACAAACACCCTGTATCACAACGACAAAGGGCGGTTTTTCTCGGACCTCACTTTCGATGCGGGAGTGGGGTTGGAGAGCTTCCAGTTCCTCGCTTGGGGCACCGAGTTTTTCGACTACGACAACGACGGCGACAAGGATCTTTTCGTCGCCAACGGCCATGTCTATCCGCAGGTCGACAGGGCGAACTTGGGAGTCAGCTATGCCCAGACAAACCAACTGTTCGAGAATAGGGGGGATGGCACCTTTGCCGAGGTGTCCCTTACCTCGGGCGCGGGACTGCAGATCGAGAAGGTAAGCAGAGGCGCTTCTTTCGGGGATTACGATTCCGATGGTGACCTCGACATATTCGTCTTGGAGCTCAACGCTCTCCCGACGCTGCTGCGCAACGACGGAGGTGATCGAAACAACTATCTGATAGTCCAGACGGAAGGCACCGACAGCAACAGGGACGGCATCGGCGCTCGGGTAAAACTCCGCTGCGGGGACGTGATGCAGGTCAATGAGGTGCGGAGCGGTTCGAGCTATCTATCCCAGAACGACTTGAGAGCCCACTTCGGCTTGGGCGAATGCACTACTGTAGATCAGCTAGAGGTATTCTGGCCGAGCGGTCGGGTCGAGAGCTTTGCAGCTCTGTCCCCCAACAGGGTCTTGGTGATTCGCGAGGGAAGCGGAATAGTTGAGCAGAGCCAGTAACGGCGGCCTGGCGCGTATGGAAACGAAACCGATCCAACGATCCAACGTCCCGCCGGGATTTCAATAGACGATCGACACCATTCGGCTGACGCTCTGGCTGCGGGCGTCGCTTTCCACTTTGAGCCGTAGAAAGTAGTGGCCGGGCGGCACTAGGTCGCCCGATTGGTCTCGCCCGTCCCAGACCAGTTCCTGGGCACCGGCCAGCGCTTGTCCCGAGGTCTGGCGCACCCGGCTGGCCGGCTAGGTCGAAAAGCTCCAGTTTCAGCGGTCTGTGCTCCAGCACGTTGATCAGGTTCAGGCTGATGAAGAGGTGGTCGCCTATGCCGTCGCCATTGGGTGTGAGCACTCTGGGGTACACGGAGAGATGGGCGAAGAGGGCGCGATCCAAGGTCAACTCGACGATATTGGTACTGCTTTCGACCTGTGGGTTGGCGTCCCCCGGTTCGACCCGCTGGCGCACATCCGGGCCCAGCCGGCTGTCTTCGAGAAAGAGGTCAAAACGCGTGGCCTGCAGGAAAGCGGCGGCCTCAAATCGCATCTCCACCAGTTCGCCGCTCTGCACCCGGCGGGGGAACTGCAAACGGAAGCCGGCGCTGTCCTCTCGCGCTTGGACCTTGATGGGTGCGCCATTGAGGCTGATGTCGACAAAGCGCAGGGGCGTGGATGCCTCTAGGGCCAGCCCGTCAAAGCCTTCGCGAGTAGCAGGGGCGCGCAGCCAGTAGGAAAAGGTCACCATGGTGCCCGGCTCGACTTGGAAGGGATAGACCTCGGCGCTGACGCGTTCGGCGATGGGATCGGCGAAGTCGAGGCTCACCCAGTCTAGGGAGGGTGCCCGCAGAGGAGAGTAGCTCACCAGACGCACGTCGAGCTGGACGAAGCACCTGAGCGAGGGCGAGTGGAAGGTCTGGCCGGAGGCCGCGTAGATATTGCTCCAGGGATTCCAGTCGCCGCCGGGCGCAGTGGTAGTATCGATGGAGCCGCGGAAAGAGGGAATGAGCTTATCCCACCTCTTTTCGGTGACTTCTTTGAGATTCTTGTCGTAGAAGGTAAAATTCTGCTCCAGTTCGTCGCCCGAGCGGCTGCGCAGTTCGAGCCGGGTGCCGGAAGGCACATCGGCGGCCCAGCGGAGGGCGTTGACATTCTTCCGGCCTCCGAGATCGAGGATGGGGGAATCGAAGCGCACCTCGCACGGAAAACCCTCGCTGAAGACCATGATCTCCGCAGTGTGGCCACTGGAGTGGCAACCGGGCGCGCCAGTGCCGGATGCGGTGGTACACTGGGCGTCCCAGGTCTTGAAGAGGATGCGCCCGAAGCGCGTGGGGATGGGAGCGAAACGGTGCGCAACCATGCCTTGGCGGCGGATAGTCGGCGGCAGGACGCCGGAAAAGTGCTTGGTCCAGCGCAGCGAGCCGTCCGCGGCCAGCGAGCCATCCGAGGTCATCATCTCGTGGAAGTTCATATTGAAATGCCGCCCGCGATCGATATGGCCGATGTGGTGCACCTCGTCGACCCAGTAGACGGCACCTAGCTCCAGCATGATCCAGGCCCAGACATCGTCTTCGGCGCGCGGGACTCGGCCGTTGCGCCAGTAGGTGTTGATTTGGCCGTCGATCAGCCGCAGGGCATTGGTCAGCGTCGCGGCTTCAAAATCTGTGCGGCTGGTGCCGATGATGATCTCGACGGCCCACCTCGCTCGCGCAAGCCCGAGATCAGGTTGTCTCCTAGGGCTTCCACTTCGATTTCGACCAGCCGCGCATCGGGCGCGGCCTTGAGCGCTTCGAGACGCGCGAACTGGATCGGCGTCGGGGGTATGGCGGGAATGGCAAAGTCGACGCGGTGGGTGCTGTTTGCGCCGAAGCGCTCGGCGATGCGGTAGGTCAGGGTGCCGGGGACCGGGATTCTGGCGTGGTCGACGAACTGTTCCCCTGTGGACAGCAGCAGGTTGAAAATCTCAAAAGGGGGTGCCGCGCTGTCGAAAATTAGGGAGACGCGGCTGGCCGGGACGCCGCGGCCCAGATCCACCTCGATCCAGCCCGTCTCTTCCAAGTCTCCCGAGGCGGGCTGCCAGCCGGTTGCGGGGTCGCCGTCGAAAATTAGGGCCGCGGTGGCGCGGTTGGACCCGACGCCGCGGATGGACCCGCCATGGTCTAGGGCATCGAGTGCGGCATTGATGTTTTTGCGAACCGACAAAGGGCGGACGACCCCTTGGGGCGTCAGTTCGACTATCCCTAAGGGTAGGGGCCACCGGCGCCACTGGGCGGCGTTGTCGAAGCGCAATTCCTCGGCATTGAGCGGCGCAGCCGCAGCGAGTGCCAGCACGGCACCACGCAGATGTTTGGATTTCATCAAGGCCGCGGGCATTGGGTGCGAGGAGGTCACAGTTTGCTCGAGGGCCATGCAAAAGGACGCCGGCCGTCGTGCCCGTACGTGAAGAGTGCTGTCCGCCGCGGTGCCTCAGCCTCCCAGCGGTACGCCCCGTGACAGACCGTCCCTCCCAAAAAGAAGAGAACAGACCCACGACGCATTGGAATGTGGCGGATCGGCGTGCGCTCGTTGCAGACCCGCACCGAATGCGGCAAGGGGTAGCACGATTTGTGACTGCCCGGCACTACGACAAATCCGCCATCGTCGGGCCCGACGTCGGTGAGCTGCCAAGCGACGTTGATGCCCGACCTCGTATGTACGCGCCCGTTTACCATCTCGTAGTGCTTGCCGATGCAGGTCGGGTTGGCGTTCCCCGAGTGCAGCATCTGTCCGCTCGAGCCTTTGACGTGGCACAGGGCCGTGTTCTGAGTCACCCTGTACCCTGGTCCAATCATCCAGTTCAGGCGCTGGATGACGGCCGGATGCGCCAGCATTTTGAGGAAAGGCGCATTGTGCGGCGCCGGTAGCTGAAACAAGTCCTTCAGGTCCGGCCGACCTGTGCCCGAAATCGTCGGTGCTTTAGGGATGTCGGCAAGCGTCACGTCCCCGTCGAGCTTGTTGTCGCCTGTGCCCCGGTACACCAGGCGGTCGAGGTTGGCCTCGATGCCCGCCACGGCCGCATCGACCCAATCATCGTCCATGACGCCCTCGACCAACAGGAAGCCTTGGGTGTCAAACGCCCAGCGCTCGGCATGATCATCTCTGCGTTCAAACTCGAGGGCAGAGGAGGCCCGCTGCGCCGCGTCGGCATCGGCGGCGGAGATGAGCGAGGTGGTAGCACCGTCCGATAGGAGCAGGCACCGAGAGTCGCCGCCCGCCAGCACGGTTTGCTCGGCCTCGCCCAGCCCTTCCGCCCATGCGGGTAGGGGCTGCTTGTCCTGCTGGTCAGGTGGATGTTGTGGCCGAGCCGTGCGCGAGATGAAATTTACCACGAGTAGCTCGCCCCCATCACCCTGCGGACAGACCCCGTGTAGCGTACTGGCGGCGCACAGCAGCACATCGCCCGCCGCCAGCGCCGGGCGCTCGGCGAAGCTGCTGGAGGATGGAAGCGGTGGGGCAGGCAGCCCGCTCTTGTGAGAGGAGGGCACGACCACCAGCGGGCACTTGCCTTCTGTGGAGTCCGTGAGGGCGATGGCCACTACCAGCCCTTGGCACTGCCGGATGCGGACCTCTTCCCAAGCACCGCCGGCCCGCTGGAGCTGAGTTCCGTCGGCGTTGCAGCCATTCCACCCCGCTAGGTTGATGTACGCCCGGTCCAGCGTATGCACCCCGCCTTTTAGTGGCAGCGAGGCTTCGTCGTTCCCTCCTGAGGCGGCAGAGACGTACCTTGCAGGGCCGTCTTGGCGAAAGCCATCGCCGCACAGCTCGCGCACGTAGCGTCCAACGGAGCCGGCCTCGCTACAGAGATCGCCCGGCCCATCGCCGCTGTCGCGGTACGCGGACAGCTCGGCTTGGCTGAGGAGTCGCGGCAGCACGACGAACCCGAGCGCGTCGAAGGTGAAGTCCTGCTCTATGGTAAGGATCGATGGCTCGTGAACGTGCGTCGCCTCGTTCCAATGGTTCACTGTGTAGGTGTCGATGCTCATAGTTAGACCTCGATGGATTCTAGAGGGTGAACGGTGTTTTCTGGCATCTCTGTCCCACTCAACCCATTCAACATCCGCGGCTATGCTACCTACCGAGAACACCGCTACGGCGGCAAACTAAACAGTAATTCGCGAGGGCAGCGTAATCGTTCCGCAGAGCCAGTAACGACACAGGACCACTACCGCACGGCAAACGCCGCCGCAAGCCTGTCCTCGTGAATTGACACCTCTGACTCGTAGCGGTTGTACAGTTCCTCCATGTACTCGTTGAACGTGTCCCGGTGTCTCTGGCGTCTGAACTGCGATCGGACCCTCATCTCAGCTTCGGCGAAGGTCTCGCGCTTGCGTTCCCGGGAGAGCACCTTGAAGATGGAGTAGCCCTCCTGCACCTTGACTGGTCCCGTGAGCTCGCCGATTTCGGCCTCAACCGCAGCTTCCACGAAACCGCCGAACTGGGGCGATTCGTAACGATGCACGTGGAATCGACCCTCGTCATCGCGCACCTCGAGCGATCGAAGCGAATGTCTCTTCGCCAAGTAGCCCAAAGCGGCACCGTCCTCGATCATCCCTTTCAACCGCAGTGCTTCTATTTCTGTTTTTACGAGGAGCTCCTGGACCTCAGTCTGTTCGGGATGCAGGAATCTCTCGGCGTTGGCCTCGTAGTACTGACGCAGGTCGTCTTCCGTGATAGTCACTCTCTCCTTTAACACTTTGGATCTGAGGACCCTTACCAATAGCTGCTTTCCCTGCTCTTCGAGCCATCGGGCCACCGCCTCTTCGCGATCGATACCTTGGCGCACAGCCGCCTCCTGAATCATCACGTCCGGAATGATGTACTGCTCGACGAAGTAGACCACCTGCTCGGCGTCGCGGAGTGTCTCCAAGACATTGCCCTTGCGGATTTTGGCCGCGCCGATGAGGTCGGTAGCTGTGATCTCTCCGCCGTCGTACTGGTAGAGTACAATCGCAGATGAGTCGTGGCCGTCGTTCGCCGCACCGGGGCGCAGCGCCTCGACGGCAGCGGCTATGCCATCTCGGACCGGCTCGAGGCGGTATTGGTCCCTCAATTTCGTCACCAACTCGGCCTTCGCGATTCCGTGCTTCTTTCGTTTGAGTTCCTCCGCGATTTTCATCCGCTGCCGCGGATTGAACTGAGCGGTCGTTTCATCGAGGATCTTGAAGACGACGTATCGGCCGCCGATTTGAATTGGCTCCGACACCGAGCCTACCGCGAGCCCGAACAGCTTGTCGGCGAGGCTGGGAATCATCTCGTACCTAGTGGTGAACCGACCTGTGTCCCCGCCCCGGGCCGCGGTCTCTTTGTGCATTGACCGCTTCCTCGCGACGTCCGCAAAGCTCGCCCCTCCCTCGATCTCCCTCGCGGCCTTCTCTGCCGTCTCGCGGTCGGCGACTAGGATGTCGCCCAGTCTGATCGCGCGGTCGAGCCCCTCCCGGTCTATGTACTCTTCTACTTCACCGTCTTCTACCGTTGCGTCGATCGTCCTTCGCTCGTACTCACTGACGAGCTTCGCCTTCCTGATCTGGATCACCCTAGTCAGGTAGGGGGAACTCTTCTCGAGGCCCTCGCTTCGGGCTTCCATCAGCAGCAGTTCCATGTCGATCATGGTCTGTAGATGGTACCTCAACGGCTCCTTCCCGGCTTCTTCGTCCTTGGTGTGCTCGGGCAGTTTGGCGAGGAAATCCCGCACGTCTTGTACAGTGATCGTTCGCTCTCCAACCTCCGCGACCGTGGGATTTTCATCCTGCGGTCCGCAGCCTGTGCAAATTAAAAGGAGCGCTAGGCTGCCTGCTTTCGCCACTGGTGCTCCGTAAAAAAGAAAAAAAGCGTACATCGCGTACCTCCGCTCAAGCTCGCGTCTATGCCCTAATCTAGACCGGCGTACACCGTGGCAAAGGACACACTGCCCGTCTCGGTCTCGTCATCTAGCGATCTTCTGGTCAATCTCATACCCATGTTCGTCAACAGCCGGTAACCTAGGTAGTTGGTGACGTTCGAGAACTGTATCGCTCCGACGATCTCGGTAAAATCGTCGAGCAGTCCCTCCTTGACCGCGGTCTCCGATTTGCGGAGTTGGTTGAAGATCGTGTACTCCACACCGGCCTGCATGGTGGAAGAAGAAAACAGCGGCCATCGCGCCAGCAGGGAGAGTTGCAGCGTGTCTTCCCTGCGCTTGGGATCAGACTTGAGCGCCGGGGCCTCCAGCCTGAGCTCGTTCTTTACTCTCGGCATGAGATCGACATAGGCGATCTTGCGCTCGAGGTCCACCTTGTTGATGAGACCGAAGAAGGTATAGTCCTCGCGCAGATCGGGCTGTCGTTCGTTCTGGTGCCAGCGATCGTATTTGAACTTACTCACGAAATTCACATCCTCGATCTTGGTGTACTTGAAGCTCATGAACGTAGAGTTTATCCACGTGTCCTGAGCCGCTAGGGGATCGACGGTTGGAACGTTACGCCTCTCGAACTCGTTCCACTGGCGAAGATCGTTCTCAATGTCGTCTTTCGCGATTCTGAAGTTCTCGTAGATCTTCAGCCTGCCAAGACCCGGATAGTCCCGTTCCAAGGTGAAGAGCACGTAGTTAGTCGTGTTCTCCCCGTTGCCTGCAATCAGTCTCTCATCCGTTCGTCCGACTGTCAGCCTCTTACCAACTTAATCAGGAGTTGTACCGAAAATATTATTCAATTAATAATCCAATGCTTAAAAATCTAATTCCCAAGATAAGCATGAAACAGCAGAAATCCGAAAAGGATTTTCGCATCTTTTGTCTTGGGGGATCGACGACAAGAGGGCCGTTTCCCAAGCTGCTTCACGAATTATTAAAACGTTCCAACGTGGATAAAACGGTAGAAGTGGTTAACCTAGGAATCGACGTTCTGCACACTATGGCGAAGGCAACCAAGGACGTCGCCGAGCTTTCCTTGGACGTTTCTCACGCCTTTCGCCATTTGCCCATGATTGCGATGGTGGCGGGAGTTTATCTCCAAGCCGTTCAGAACATTACGTTGCAAGCACTCTGGTATGGCTTTTACGACCCAGACACCAAGACCGGAACGGTGTATGATCTGAAGGGACTGTTGCACCTGTTCGACTGGGTCCGATCCTTGAGTCAGTTTGAACATACCGGCGACTACGGAGTTTTTACGGAGTTGCTGCCAAATGCGAACCTTAGTTTGGCGGCTCCCATGCACAAGGCTGCCTTTTTTGAACGAACCTCTCAAGAATCTCTTGCCAAAGAAAAGATCAAGAGTATCGACGATGCCCTTAAATCTGACCCCTTCACTGGGGTCGCTCGCCTGTTTCAGTTAACTCTTCAAGACCGATTGGCTTGGAGTCACAAAAAGACTCCACAGCGCCGGCAGAGCCAACTCGCCGAGGATTACCTAAAAAGGCGCGACTATCTCCGAGCCACGATTTACGCACAAGAAGCCTTTGTGACCTATCTCGTCTCCCAGCGTGGAGGAGATCCCGCACGGTACGCGGATCGCCAAGACGCAAAGGATGAATATGAGAAGGCGAAGGGGAGAATGTCGAATTCATACAAAAACCTTCGTGAGCTTCGCAATGCTATGGCCCATGGCACCGAACCCACAAGAGCTAAGGTCAAGCAGATGATGAAGGACGAGGCCAAACTGCGAGAACAAATTCTACGAGAGCAAGCTATTGAGAATTTCAGGGGAAATCTCCACGAGATTATCTCTACTGCAAAGCGCCATCAAATCCCTGTGATTTTAGGGACAATTGTTTCCAATCTTCGAGATTGGCGCCCATTTGATTCAGAACCACCGCCTCCTTCCCTCGATCTTACCCAATGGCAACAGTTATTAAAGAATGGTAAGGCTGCATTTGAACAAAATCATCTGGAAGAGGCGGAACGTATCTACCAAACAGCAATTGAACTTTTCCCAGATCACGCCCAAACTCATTTTGATCTGGGTCATGTTTACCTTGCTCGGGGATATCAAGATAAAGCCAAACGATCCTTCACAAGAGCAAGAGACTTGGATATTTTACCGATCAGAGCCCCGTCAGAGGTAAACGAAACCATAAAAAATGTTGCCAAGGAAGCAGACATCATATTAGCAGATCTTGAAACTACATTCCAAGATTACGATCCCAAAAATGTAATTGGCAAACCAATGATTGTTGAACACCTGCATCCTTCAAATGAAGGATATTATTTAATCGCAAGCCACCTGACCCACATCATTTTTAAAGAAGGGTTTTTGACGGCGAGTAAAAGATTGGATTTTGATGATCCATCGTTAAAAAGGAAACTAGATATAGGAGAACTGGATAAAGGTGCCCTTATTCGACTCAGACTTATGTTGAAGATATGGCCATTTAATATCAACAATGAAGGTTATCACTATCCTTGAATTTAAAAGAAAATTTCCGCTAGAGAGTTCTGAACGCCCACGGCATCATGTTGGGGCATTAGGTTGTCCCTCTCTCAGACAGGCAGCGGCGTGAACTGCAGGCTGTACAGGTCGGCGTCGCTGAGGGCGAAGCGCAGGCGCACTGGCTTGCCGGCCAGTCCGCGGACGTCGGCTTGGC
The DNA here is from genome assembly GCA_965200315.1 of Candidatus Latescibacterota bacterium. Classification (GTDB taxonomy): domain Bacteria; phylum Latescibacterota; class UBA2968; order UBA8231; family UBA8231. Next base: position 2,901,174 of record OZ241362.1, on the reverse strand, counting down.
CCTTCCAGGTGACCATACGGTCTAGGTAGTCGCCGTAGATCTCGTCGCAGTCGCGCAGGGTGTACCCCTTCAGCGCCTTGCCGTCGCCGTCTTGGATCTCGACGCGCACTGAGCCAGCGGCGGAGGTGCTCGTATTCAGGCTCAGGGCACCGCCGGCGAAGGTGAAGGGCCGCGTGATCAGCTCGCCCCCCTTCAGCGGCGCGTTGGCGGACACGAAGCCGTCCAAGCGCAGGGTGAAGCGCCGCAGTCGGCAGGCCTCGCCGCGGTAGTAACCCTCGGTGGTGAAGATCGACAACTCCTTCGGTGCCGTCGGCAGGTCGTTGGCCGTCTCCAGAATGCCCGAGGCCGTCATGTTGTTGCGGTTCTCCCAGCGTTCCGGCTGCAGCCCGGGTCGCACGAAAGCCTCGCTCCAGCGCTTGAAGTGCAGGCCGTCGCGGCTGGTCATGTACACGGCGTCCGACACGCCGCGGGCGGTGTTGCCGGGCATTCTGCGATCCGGCACGAAGCGCTTGGGGAAGCCCATGTAGATGTGCGGGGCCCGGTGGTAGGAGGTCACCGCGTTTGTGTAGAGGTGCTCGAGGGGCGCGTCGCCGAAGTCGAGCCACTGCGGCTTCGTCCAGCGGCGGAAGTCCTTCGAGGTGCAGGTCATGATGTTGCGCACGCGCTCCCCGCCGGGGTAGATGGAGTCGCGGTGGTAGTCGACGTAGCAGCCGCGCCGCGGGTCGTAGAAGGCGAGGTTGAGCGAGTCGAAGGCACCCACGGTGATCACCGGCTTCTCCGCCAGCAGGCTCCAATGCACGCCGTCCGAAGACTTGAAGGCGTAGAGGGCCTGCTCGTCAGCCGTGCGTGCGAGTGCGCTGCCCAGAGCCTTGTACTCCTCCCCCTCCCGGCAGTCGGGGTTAAAGTCGCGAAAGGGAGCGAAGTTGTGCGCGCCGATGCCGTCCCAGACGATGTTGTTGCGCGTTGAGCCTTGGTAGTTGACCAAGCCCAGTTCCGGCCGGTACCACTCGATACCGTCGCGGCTTTCGGCGTAGCACACGACCGGCCGGTAGAGGTTGCCTGACGGGTCGTAGTGTGAGCCGCGGTAGTAAGCGCGGAACAGCTTGCCGTCCTTGAACACTGTGTGGTAGGCGCTGGTGTTGCCCTCCCACGGCGCGTCGTGGTCGATCGCCACGTTCCGCGGCACCGGCTTGTTCAGGCGCAGCTCGACGCCGCGCAGCCGCTCGATCAGGTAGTCGTCGACGAACAGTTCGCGCCTGTCGCCCAGCTCGATGACGCCTGCCGAGGCGCTGATAGCGGTCTTTCTCTTCGTCGTCGCTCTCTTCTCCTTGGCCATCTTCAGTTCCCTTTCTGTATTGCGGGCCACCCTGCCGACCATCTGCGCCGGCGGCAACCATAGCTCAATATCTCCCACAGGCAAAACGCCGTGGGGCGCTTCCCATCGTCCTGTTCTTGGTCGCCCTGCGCTGCTTGGCCGAGGCTCGACCCCTTCATATCTGGGTCAGGAAGCTGCCCGTGGTGCCGGTGGCGTAGTCGATCACCAAGAATACCCCCGCCCCGACGATTTCGCCTAGGATCAGGCCCAAGAAGAAGGGCCGCAGGTTGCGGTAGAGGCGCACACCACCGTAGCGCAGGATCACCAGCTTCAGAAACCAGGCCAGCAGGGCGCTGCAGAAGATGTGGCCCGTCTTCCAATTGGCGGCGATCGTGAACCCGAGCGGGTTGAGGGGCCACCACAGAAAATGGTGGCGCGCCCACATGAGCGCTGCCATCACGCCCGCCCCGATGCCCATGAACTGATAGGCGTCCCAGCGCGGGCCTTCGGGTTCGGCGGCGATGCGCGGGGTCATGTCCATGGGTCCGAAGTGGGTGGACTGCCAGGAGAAGAACAGGGGATTGAGGTTGATGCCGCCGTGCTCGTACGCCATGACTAGGGTAACGTAGGAGGAACCCGCTAGGCTGACCAAGATGGCCAAGACAATAGCCCAGAACAGCCGGCGCTTCTGGCCGCGGATCATTTCGCTCATCTTCAGCCCGTTGGCGACCGAGGCCATCACAAAGGAGCGGACCTCGGCGTGCCAGCCATAGGAGAAGCCGAGCGCCACCAAGCCTTGGGTGCCGATGGAGGAGGTGCCGACCGCGGAGATTACGAAGGTCGAGGTCATCAGGGGCGGACGCATGGCCGGGATGCCGCCTTCGGCGACCACCCGCGTCAGCGCCATGAACAGGATCATGGCACCAAAGACGAACAGCAGCGCCACTGGGAAGGTCAGGCCGATCGTCGACAGCCAGATGGCGACGGTTAGCAGGCCGGCGAGCAGCCCGAAAAACGCCAGCCGGTAGGAGAGGATCTCGCCGTTGTCATCGATCGCCCGCAGCCCGACGACGGCCTTCACCACCACATCGCGCAGGTGTCGGCGCGCCACCCACAGCCCGACGACGACGAAGGCGATCATCGCCCCGAGACCTTGGTGGGCTAGGAAGGGATCTTCGGAGTAGAAGTCGATCCGCTGCGTGCTCTGTACGCCGAGCGTGTTGAAGATGCCCCGCTGTAGCCTGACGAGGACGTAGAAAACCCATATCGAGGCCGAGATGTCGAGGTTGACAAAATAGAAGAACCCGGTCCAAGGCGGGCTGAACCAGAAGCTGAGCCAAGTGTTGCCGAACAGGGGCACACCCACGGTGCGCTCGAAGCGGGGAAATTCTGGGAAGTAGGAGTGCATGCCGTTGACGCTCAACAGCAGGAAGGAGACGGCAAAGCCCAGCCACATGGTCTTGTTGGTGAAGAACGAGCGGCCCACGGTGCCGCTGCCCTCCTGCCGCATCATCTCCATCGGCACTTGCACCAGCGCGTAGCTGAGCTTCTCGTTGTCGACCCACTGTTTGCGCATAATGACCATCGCGCAGATCATCGCGAAGGCGAGGGCGAGAAAGAAGCCGAACCACAGGCTCAGTGGCACGACCCAAGCACCCCATGGGATCGAGATTCCTTCGGGCAGCCCCTCAAAGAAGTAGCGGGCCACATTATCGCCGCGCGGGATCATCCACTGGGGGATGTATTGATTGTAGAGAGAATTCCAGTTGTTCTCGGGCGTGGCGTAGTAAGTCGACCCAAGGAGGCAGGGGATCATAAACTGGGTGAAGCCCATGCCGGGGATGCAGCAGGCCACCACCAGCATGATGTAGATGGTGATCAGTTCCGCCCGGGTCAGCGCCAGCCATCGGTGGAGGAGCCCGACCGCAGCACTGGCTAAGACGAGGAAAAAAAATAAGAAGAGGGCGGCCGGGGTGCTGAAGTTGAGGGTCAGGTAGGAACCTTGGATCGCATTGGTCGCGTAGGTATCGCAGATGTTGAGCACCAGAGCCAGCACCGCCCCGATGAGGATGCCCCGCAGAGGGATCCCCGGCAGGTCCCGCGCCTGCTGTCGGTCCCCCTCCCGAGGTGCCGTCATCATTGCGGCCAAGTCTGAGGGTCTAGCCCGAGGCTGTGTGCGGCCTCGACTATGTGGCCCCAAGTCGTGTCGTCAATGGGAATGCCCTCTTCTTGGCGCTGGCGTCCCGTGCGGTATTCGGGGTCGCCGGGCAGCAGTATCTCGCCGATGTGCGGATCGACGCGGCTGGTGGATACGTGGCGGATGAGGCTTTCAAGTTCGTCGAAGTAGTAGTCCATTTCGACGAAGTGCTCGATGTTGTACACTGTCAGGTGTAGCCCATTGCTCTGCATGACGGTCTCGCCGTTGGCACAGCCCTGACCGCTGAGGGCCCCGCCTAGGATCTCTACTATCATACTCAGGCAGTACCCCTTATAGGCCACCGGGCCGCCGAAAGGCAGGATCGCGCCAGGCGGGTCGCCGACAAATGCCTGCGGGTCGGTGGAGGGGTTGCCATCGTGGTCGATGATTCGGCCCTCGGGTAGTTGGTCTCCGCGGTTATAGGCGACGCGGACTTTGCCCTCGGCGCAGACCGAGGTGGTCATATCCACCAAGAGCGGGTCGGCATTGCGCCGAGGCGCGGCGCAGGATATGGGGTTGGTGCTGAGCTTGCCGTCAATCCCACCGTAAGGAGCGATCTGGCGCCCGAGGTGCCCGGCGTTGCAAAAGGCTAATCCAATCATCCCTTGGCGGGCGACCTGTAGCGGATAGGCTCCCACCCGGCCAACGTGCCCGCAGTTGCGCAGAGTAGCGGTAGCGACCCCGTACTGGGCGGCCTTGTCGATGGCTAGCTGGGTAGCGAACGTCCCGCCGATCTGGCCCATGGTCCCGCCGCCATCGACGACCACGGTGCAGGGTTTTTCGCTGACAATAGAAGGCTGGCCCTTGGGATCAAAGATGCCGTCTTGGATCTGTTGGATGTATTCGTAGAGGCGCAAGCTGCCGTGCGAGTCGTGCCCGTAGAGAGAGGACTCGACTAAGTGGTCGGTCACGGCGCGGGCGCTGGAGGGAGGGCAGCCGGCCGTCTCGAAAAGCTGGTAGCCGATCTGGCGCAGGTCGTCGGGTTTGATGTGCGGCATTAGTTGGTTGCTCCCTCGAGGGCTCGTTCGACTTCCCGTTCCCAAGTCCCAGCGACGCGTACGCCGTATTCGGCTTGGCCGCCCGTGGCTTCCGGCCCCACCAAGATGGGCTGGCCGCGTCGTTCGCCAATGAGATTAGCGCGATCGACGCAGGTGGTGTGCAGGAAGTGGAAGGCAAGTCCGGCGCGCTCGCGATTGGTGGTATTTTCCTTGGTAGAGTGGGCGGTGCCGTAGCAAAAGAAGGCGACGCCACCGGCCTTTAGCTCAATGGGCACGGTGCGCTCCTCGGGTACTTGGCAGTGGATGTGGTGATCGGAGTAAGGATCGCGGTCGTGCGGGTATTCCTCCTTGAAGGAGTCATGCACGACGTGGATGGTGCCATTTTCGATGGTTGCGTCGTGAACGGCAACCCACATGGCAGTGCCTTTTAAGGGATCGCCTATTTTGAAATAGGCGTTGTCTTGGTGCCAATCCGTGCCAATGCCGTGCCCAGCCGGCTTGAGAAACATCTGATCGAGATGCAGGATGAAGGGCGTGCCGATGAGTTGTGAGACAGCGGCGGTGACTTTTTCGTCAAAGGGCAGGGCGCGGATGAGATCGCTTTTGTCGTACAGGGGAATCAGCTGTAGGTTGACCTTGGTGGTGGAGGGGGTCTCGCCGTCGCCCTCGGTGGCGACATTGCGGACCAAACCCTCGCGTTTGAAGCGCTCGACTTCGGCTTGTATGGCTCGGACTTCGCGGGAGTCAAAAAAATCGGGAACCGCAGTGTAGCCGTGGTTTTTGAAGTGGGTTATTTGGGCGCGGGAGAGAGACACAGATGGCTCCTTGCCTTGTGCAGAGTGGTGGGGCTAGGCTGTGCGCTGAGCTGATCGAGCCAACTCGCAGAAGAGGGCGGCCGAAGTGCGGATGCCGCGGTGAAAGTCGCGCATGGAAAAGCGCTCGTTGGGGCCGTGCCAATTGTCGGTGATTTGCCCTAGGCCGATGAGCAGGACCGGTGCCCCTGTCGCAGCGGCAAAATCGACGACGATGGGGATGGAGCCGCCCTCGCGGGTAAACACCGGCTCGACCCCGAATCCCTTGCGTATCGCCTCGAGTGCAGGTTCGACTAGTGGGTGGTCTAAGTCCAAGAAGTAAGCCGGTGAGCAATGTTGGTTTTTGAACTCGACGCGGGTGCTTGCGGGCAGCCGAGCGCGAATGTGTCCTTCGAGGGCAGCTTGGATGTGCTCGGGAGTCTGGTCGGGCACTAGTCGGCAAGAGACAGCAGCTCGGGCTACAGCCGGAATGACGGTGCGCGGACTGCCGCCGCTGAGGAGGTTGATGTCGAGCGTGGGACGAGTCCAGCGCCTTTCGAGAATGGGGTACTCCTGCTCTCCCGTCAGCGAGGTTACGCCCAAGGTGCGGCAATAGGCCTCCTCATCAACCGCGAGGGCAGCGTAGAGGCTCTTTTCGCGGGCCGAAAGCGGCTGCACTTCGTCGTAGAAACCGGGCACAGCAATGCGCCCTTCGGCGTCAATGAGGCCGGACAAAGCGTTGACGAGAAGTTGATTGGGATTGTGGACAATGCCGCCGAAAAGGCCGGAATGCACATCCTGCGCCGGCCCAAAAACCTCGACCTCGGTATAGACAATGCCGCGCAGGCCCACAGTTAGCGAGGGCTGGTTTGGCCCGTACATGCTGGTATCGGAGATTACCGTACAGAGCACCGGGGCAAATTCGTCAAGCCCGCCCTCGGCCACAAACTGGCTCAACGCAGTGCTGCCGCATTCCTCTTCGCCTTCGATCAGGAAGACCAGATTGAACGGAAGCTGATTCCCATTGGCTAAGACGACTTCGGCCGCCTTCAGATGCGCGAAGCAGGGGCCTTTATTGTCGCTAGCCCCCCGGGCGATGAGGAAGCCGTCCCGCTCCTCGGCGGCAAAGGGATCTACCTCCCAAGCCGCACGCGGATTGTCCACTCCTTGTACATCGTAGTGGCCATAGATCAAGACGGTGGGTTGGTGCGGCGAGAACGCGGGGCTGCGGGCGACGACTAAGGGGTTGGTAGCGGCCCTTACTTGGATCTTCTCGACCTCAAACCCCATTTGGTCGAATTGGCCAACGAGGAAATCGGCCGCTTGGGCGAGGCTATCGTTTGTGTCATCATCGGCACCCGCACTGACGCTGGGGATGCGAATAAAGGATTTCAGTTGTTCGATATAAGCCCGCTGCTGCTCATCGATGTGCAGCAGCGTTTTTTCCAAGGCTATGCCTTCCTCGCGCATCGCTTCTCTGTTCTTTGATCGTCCGTCCCGTCCTTCAGCCTAGCTCGCCAGCGCGCCTTTTGAACAGCGGTAGTGCTCTTGCTGAGGTTGAGTTTATTCATTAGGTTTCTGCAAAACAAAAATTGAGAATCAAGTCCGATTTGCCCGCCTTGCACGCTTTCCGCAACTGTGTAATGTGACAGCTCCCAAGCCTAAAGCCTTGGGGCTTCAAATGGCTTCTTAACCACTCACTTGGGCTTTTACGGTCTTTCACCGAAGATGTACTGCCCTACATCTATTGCTTAATTATCGCATTGCTTAGCGTCCGGTATGGGACTTTCAGACCAGCTTCTTCCGCTTTGGCACTCTCTTTGCGTCGCCAATGCTGGCGACGGACCGCTGATGGGGTACTACGAAGGTCTTACCGAAGAACAAAAGCATGTCCCGCTAAAGCGGAGGCAGGATGTCCTGCTGATCCCGTGCTTGTTGCCTGATCCCATCTGAATCGCAATGCAAACAGAAAGATAGAGGTTGTGTCTGCCTGTAGCAAACTCTGTGGATTGCTACAGGCGGATGCTAATGGATAGTCGTATCGCCCGCAAGGATGAGCGGTTGACTTTTCTCAGATCCCCATATCTACTGCTATTTACAGGAAGGAATACACCGGAAAATGGGAGGATTACCTGTCGCTATTAATGGCTTTGGTCGAATCGGTCGCTTGGTGTTCAGGGCGGCTGTCGAGCAAGGTGGCATCGAGATCAAAGCCATCAACGATCTAACCGACGCCCACACACTTGCCCATCTGCTCAAATACGATTCCACCCATGGCCGCTTCGCCGGCGAGATAGAGGTTGCTGGCGACGACTTGATCGTCAATGGCCAAGCGATTCGCATCTTGGCCGAGCGCGCCCCGGCCAACCTTTCTTGGGGCGATTTGGGGGTCGAAGTGGTGCTGGAGTCAACGGGATTTTTCACCGAGGCTAGCAAGGCTCGTGCCCATATCGACGCTGGGGCCAACAAAGTCGTCATTTCTGCTCCGGCCAAAGGCGAAGACGTTACCGTGGTAATGGGCGTCAACGACGACGCCATCCAAGCCGATCATGCGATCATTTCCAATGCTTCGTGTACGACCAACTGTTTAGCCCCCATGGTCAAAGTCCTACACGAAAAATTCGGCGTCGTCAAAGGCATGATGAATACGATCCACTCGTACACCGGCGACCAACGCCTGCTCGATGCTCCGCACAGCGACATGCGGCGGGCGCGCTCGGCCGCGGCATCGATGGTGCCCACAACTACGGGAGCCGCGGCCGCGGTAGGTAAGGTGCTACCCGAGCTCGACGGCAAGCTCGATGGCTTGGCCATCCGCGTACCAACCCCCGACGGTTCGCTGACCGACCTTACGGCTGAACTCAAAAGCAAAGCGGATGCCGGAGAAATCAACGCGGCGTTCAAAGCTGCTGCTGCCAACTCGCTGGCTGGCATCCTCGAGTACTCTGAGGAGCCTTTGGTCTTGGCCGACATCGTAGGCAACCCGCACTCGTGTGTTTTCGACGCGCTATCGACGAATGTTCTCGGAGGAAATATGGTCAAGATCCTCGGATGGTACGACAACGAATGGGGCTACTCCAATCGCTGTGTGGATTTGCTACAAAAGCTCGGCCAATGACTCAATACGAGGCCCTGCGACTTAAGCGGAGGCAGAAAGGCGGAACGCATGTTTGAGGAGGTCTGGAGAGCCTACGAAGAAAACGAACTAAGCCACAGTGCCGCGCATCACCTGATGGCGATCCACGAGTTGCGCGAGGTGCATGGCTACGCCCGCGTCTCGGATATTGCCAAGCACCTGAGCATCACCAAAGGCAGCGTCTCGACGGCCATGAAGCACCTCAAGGAACGCGGCTATGTGCAAGAGGACCTCAACCGCTTTCTCGAACTTACCGAACAGGGCTTGAAAGTAGTGCAGGAGGTTGAGGAAACGCGCTTGGTCGTGCAGCGGTTCCTCAGAGACGCCCTCGGCATGGACGAGGACGACGCAATGATCGACGCCTGTAAGGTTGAGCACCTAATCAGCACGGAAGCGCGGATGCGGTTGGTGCGTTTTTTGCGCGTGTTGTTTTCGGAAGAACCGGCGGCCAACGGATTTCTCCAGATGTTCCGCGAAGGTGCCCTAGAGTATAGCAATAGCGACGTGGAAGCGTGAAACTTCTGCGAGGACATCTACGGCTTCCCCACAGTTGCGCTAGCAGCAAGTGAGTAAGGGCCAGATCGCCAAGCTGCTCGGATTGGGTCGGACGACATCGTCCGGCCCTTTTTTACAACGAAAATCATGCTAGGTTTCCTACTGCGACAATTCCTTCCCATCGGTCTAGTAATCGCGGCCGTGGTCGGCTCCTTCTTCCCGACGCCGGGCAGGTACATGGCCGAGTTGCCCACTCAGTACATCGCCGTCAGCTTTATTTTTTTTCTTTCGGGGCTGATGCTAAAGACCGACGAAGTCCACGCCGCCCTCGCCGCGTGGAAGGCGACGTCTTGGGGATGTGTTTCGATTCTCTTCGTCACGCCTTTTCTCGGTGCGGCGATTGCATTCCAACTCCCGATGGAGCCCGCCTTCCAATTCGGTCTGGCCCTGTTCTGCTGCATGCCGACGACCCTGACCTCGGGCGTGGCACTGACGGCGCAGGCCCGAGGCAACGTAGCGCTCGCCCTGCTTTTGACAGTGCTGACCAATATCGCCGGCATCTTCACGGTGCCCTTCGTGTTGGCGCATCTGCTGAGTTCCCTAGGCCAAGTCGAGTTTTCGGCTAGCGAGCTGTTCGCCAAACTTTGTCTTTCGATCTTGCTGCCCTTGGGCGTCGGCAAGTATCTGCGGCGCTTCGCCGTCGATTGGATCGATGCCCAGCGCTCGCGGCTGACTTTGGCCAGCAACGCGGCGCTGATCTCGATTCCGTGGATGAAATTCAGCGAGTCTTCCGGGCGGCTAGCCCAGATAGAACCTGCGAGCTTGTTGATTCTGGTGGTTTCTGGATTGGCAATCCACGCGCTCTACCTGCTGCTCAACGGCGGTGCTTGCGCGCTTTTACAGCTCGAAGCGGCGGGGCGCAAGGCCGTCGTGCTGATGGCGAGCCAGAAGACCTTGCCGGTGGCGATGACCGTGCTGGCATTTTTGCCGGATTCAGTGGTGTCGCCCGAACAGAAGGGATTGATAGCAATACCTTGTATTGTGTTTCACCTAGGGCAGATTTTCATGGATGCAGTTATCGCGACGCGGTGGGGGAACCGTTCCGCAAGTTAGGTGCCCTGCACAGTTTTAACGGAGAGGAAGACCATGCGATACTTGGTTGCGGCAGCATTGATCGCCGTTTCCCTCCTTGCTTGTGGCGGCTCGGGTCCTGTCGCAGGAGATGCCACTGACGGCCAGCAAACCGAGGAAGGCGACCGGGCACAGCTAGCGGAGATGCGGCGGGAAATCGACGCGCTCGTCGGCGATGCTGTGGGATCGTCAATTGAGGACTGTCGCTACTCGGGCTTGGGCTCCAAGCCCTGCGGCGGTCCTTGGGAGTTTGTAATTTACTCCGCCTCGTCCACCGATTCTACAGCACCAGCCGAGCAGCTAACAGCGTATAACGCCTTTGAAGCTGAGATGAATGAGCGCTATGGGTATATTTCGGAGTGCTCAGTGCCCAACGAGCCGGTTTTGGCGTATAGGGATGGGCGATGCGTCGCCGAGTGACGACTTGCCTTTAAGAGCGTTGATTAACGCGGACAGTGCTGATCAAATTTGCGAATTGTAGACTGCGTCGACCAATTCCATGGTCTTGGTCGCGTCGTCGAAATTCGTCTCAGGGTCTTTTCCCTTTAACATGCAGTCCACGAAGTGGCGGTTGATATCGTAGGGGCCGAAGGCTCGATAGTCCTCTGCGCTGCCGGCCAAGATGGTAGGGTCCAATTCGTCTATGGGCTCGGTTTTGTTGTCGGCGTAGAGCTGGCCGCCTTCTTCAGGATCGCCGAAGAAGGAGATGCCGGGAGAATGGACCTCGACGCTGAATATCCGTCGGCCAGCCATGAAGTTGTTGAGCAAGAGTCCGGTGGCCCCGCTGCTGAAACGGACTAGGGCTAGGTGGACATTCCAGTGGTCGGCGTGGAGGCGACGCGAGTCGCTGGCGACGGATTCGACTTCACCGCCGCACAGGTAGCGCAGGGTGTCGACGGCGTGGATGCCGTCGCAGGTAAGCATGTCCAAAGCTCCGCGATAGTAGGGAGTGCCGCCGACCCAGTTTTTGTAGAAGCTGGCGTGGGCAGTATGCACAATACCGCGTTTTTCGCACAGCGCTTTGCCGCGGCGAATGACGGGGGCAAAACGGCGTTGAAAGGCGACGCCGGTCAGGACTTTGTGGCGGCGGGCTAAAGCGGCGAGTTGGCGAATTTGCTCAGTGGTAACGGCGGCGGGTTTTTCGATGATGAGATGGCAGCCGTGTTCAATAACGGTGGCGCAGATGTCGAAAAGGTGGTGCGGTGGCATGATGGCGTAAACCGCGTCGGGTCTTTCGCACTCGAGCATTTGGCGGTAGGCGCTGTAGCGGCCTTTGATGTCGTAGAGGTCACAGGTTTTGTGCAGGCGCTGTTCGTCGAGTTCGGCGACGGCGACTAGTTGGGCCTCGGGAATGTCGCGCAGTGAAGGGTAGTGGACCATCAGGGCGCGACCACCAGCGCCGATGAAGGCGACACGGAGTTTTTTGCGGGTGCGACTTTTGTCTTTGGGTCGCGTTTTGTCTTTGGCCATGTCCGTTCCTAATTGCGCTGTGGTCGCTCCTCAAAATTCCCCGCCCGACGCAGTGCCGCGACGCCGGATTCGGCGAGCGAGATGGGGAAGTGAACGGGGCCGTTGCCCTCTAGCTGCGACTGATAGATGGCCATAACCATTTCCAACGAGCGGCGGCCCACCGCGCCATCGCTGCGCAAGGTGCCGCGTCCTTCCAAAGCGTCGATCAACTCAGAAAGTGCTGCGACGTACGTAGAGACCGGGGCCGGCCGTTCAACTTCGACTTCTTCGAGGCTGCTCCACTCAAAGCCGCTGTCGGGCTCAGACAGCGCGACCTTGGACTGAAAGAGGCGGACCTGCTCGAGGTCCATGCGAATCAGGCCGGTCGAGCCGCGCAGTTCAAAGGCGTTGTCGTTGTACTGCGTTAGCTCGGCACCGCAGATCAGCCCGGTGCCCCCCCCTTTGAACTTGAGCATAGCGGCTGAAAAATCCTCGACAGCCCACGGGCGCATGCGCTGCTCAGCCATGCCGCACAGCCACTCCACCTCGCCGGCGTAGAGATCCATCAGGTCGAAATAGTGGGTAAAGTCGTGCAGTAAGGGGCCTTCGTTCTCGCTGCGCCACGAGGGGGCCGGCTTGCCCCCGTCCATATAGCAATAGATGTGATTGAGCTCGCCGATAGCTCCTGCGTCGAGGAGCGTTTTGGCGAGAACCCACTCGGAATGCCAGCGGCGGTTGTGGTTGATCTGCAAGAGCACGTCCTCGGCTTGGCAGGCCGCGATCATCTGGTCGCACTCCTCCAGCGAAAGGGCCATTGGCTTTTCGCAGATGATGGCTCGCGTCGAGGCGGCTTGGGCGCAGCTAGTGACCATTTCGGCGTGAAGCTCGGGGTGGGTGGCGACGATGCAGATGTCGGGCTGGACCGCGTCGAGCATTTGCCGATAGTCGTGGTAGAGCGCCTCGACGCCGAAGCGCTCGCCAAAGGCGTCGAGCTTTTCGCGTCCCCGGTTGACGCCGGCGACCAACTCGCAGGAAGGGTGTTGAGCGACTGCGGCGGCGTGGTTGTCGGGCAGGTCGGAGAAACTGAACTGATAGCCGACGCGCCCCGTGCCAATGATAGCAATGCGATACGTGGACATGAAACCTCCAGCCTTAGAAGAGATCGAGTTGAGGAGAGCTTCCCGTCGCCAGCATTGGCGACGCAAGTGCGCCTTCGAGGGCGAGCAACGCTCTTTTGATCGGCAGCCCTCCGGCGTAGCCGACTAGTGAGCCGTTGCTGCCAACGACGCGGTGACAAGGCACGACAATCGGCAGGGGATTCCTGCCGTTGGCCAAACCGACGGCGCGGATCGAGCGCGGGTTGCCGATGCGGTGCGCTAGCTCCAAGTAGGAGATCGTCTCGCCGTAGGGAATCTCCGCGAGCGCAGCCCAGACTTTGCGCTGAAACGCCGTTCCTTGGGGATGGAGCGGTAGGTCGAAGCTGTGTAGATGACCGGCGAAATAGGAATCGAGCTGGTCGACGACCGGGTAGGGTAGAGCAGCCACAGCCTGCCAATCCGGAGGCGGGGTAAAGTCGCGGCTTTTGAAATGGATGTGCCGCAGGCCCGTGGAGTCGCCGGCTAGGAGCAACTCGCCGATGGGACTGGACACGGTGGTGTAGAGCAAGTTTTCAGTGGACATAGCGGTATCTTTTAATTTTTGACGTTACACACGGGCTTCTTAGGTATGAAGTGCCTGAAAATCCGTCCCGGTCGGCTCTTGGAAAACTCGCAGATCAAAGGCGGGCACAATGGCGAAGATGTGGTCGAAAATGTCGGCCTGAATCGCCTCGTAGTTGGCCCAGACGATATCCTTGCAAAAGACGTAGATTTCGAGGGGTAGCCCCTTGGAGGTCGGCGCTAGCTGGCGCACGAGGAAGGTCATCTCTTGGTTGATCTGCGGATGGTTCTTTAGATACGCCTGTATGTATGCGCGGAAGGTGCCGATATTGGTCATGCGCCGCCCATTTACCAGATGCGAAAGGTCCACTTGGTTGAGCTTGTTGTATTCGGCTAGCTCTTGCTTCTTGCGCTCAATGTGGGCGGTGATGTACTGGATTTTGGCGAAACGGGCGAGCATTTCCTCGTCGCAAAACGCGATGGTGCTGACGTCGAGGTAGATCGCCCGCTTGATCCGCCGCCCGCCCGAATCCTGCATCCCGCGCCAGTTTTTGAACGATTCGCCAATCAGCGCGTACGTGGGAATGGTCGTGATGGTCTTATCCCAATTTTGCACCTTGACCGTCGTCAGCGTTATGTCGATCACGTCGCCATCGGCTCCGTACTGGGGCATTTCAATCCAGTCGCCATAGGCGACCATGCGATTTACCGAGATCTGGATGCCGGCGACCAACCCGAGGATCGAGTCGCGGAAGACTAAAAGCAAGACCGCGGTCATCGCCGTCAGGCCGCCGAGTAAGTAGAGCGGCGATTGGCCGATTAGGAGCGAGACGACGAGGATGCTGCCGAGCAAAAAGAGGATGATCTTGAAAAACTGCACCAGCCCCTTGATAGAGACTTCGTGCGAGTCCCTCGTGCCGTTGTAGATGCGGACGCCCGCATTTATCAACGCCTCAACGGCTAGTAAGCCGGAGAGCACCAGATAAATATGCGCCGCGGTCTGGATGATTTTGACGGAAACGGGGTGACCTGCTAAGGCCATTGGTGCTAGGTAGTAGAAGATGAAGCCGGGGACTAGATGAGCCAGCCGGTGCAGGCCCCGGCACTCGATTAGGGAGTCGTCCCAAGGGATATCGGTGCGGCGAATGATGGCGGCGAGGCCGCGGAGTAGTGGGCCTCTGGCCAGACGGTGGGCGAGCAAGGCGACGACGGCCACCACGGCCAAGGCGACCAATGCGGCGAGGTCTTCACTGAGGTCTCTGCCGAGGCCCCATTCGATAAATTGGCTACGCAGTACGTTGAGCATCTGTTGGCCTGCGAGAAAGAGGGAGAGAGTCGCGTTACTCTGGAACCGCTAGGGCTGGAGGAAAGTCGGCGAACAGGGTCGATTGCTCTTGTTCACCTCCATAGGAGTAAAAGCTCAGGCGACCTTCTTCGTCGACAAGCCAGAATTCTTGGGCACCTCGAGCCAAGTACAAATCCTTCTTAGCCAGCATCTCGCCGATGGAATTGGAGGGTGAGCGGATTTCGACGCATAGTTCCGGCGCTTGGAGATAGGGCGTATCCATCTCGTGGCGGGCGAAGAATGCCTCTGAACCCCAAGCTACATCGGCGACTTTGACGCCTTGGCTGGTCTGGATTGAGCACTCGGTCAGGCCGCGCCCCGCTGTTTTCTGTTGCATCAGGGTGAAGGCGATGAGGACTTGGATATGGCCGCGTTTATTTGAGGCCGGCGTCATGGTGATGTGTCCCCATTCGTTTAATTCGATCTTGAAAGATAGGTCCTGCAGGGCCTTGTAATTCTAAATAATATATTTCAGCTACAGAAGAGAATCATTGACGATAGCTGGACTGTACAATATACAATCCCTCTTTCTACAAAAAAGCAAGGTTTTCTAACATGTCGAATGTCTCTTTTTGCACAAGTAAGCTATAATTCTGCATTGAACCATTTGTATTACTTGGGACCAAACGACGATAAAGTGAAAGAGCTTGAAGCAGAGAGTGGAAAGGTCGCCTGGCAATTTGGCCTTTTTGTTCCTCAGCCTGTGGTTAAGGAGCATCGTGTTGACCCTGATAGCGAAGTATTGGAGGTGATTTATTCCCATAATCGACATCAGCCTAATTACGTCCCATTGCCAGACAGCCATAGTGACATAGGTTGCGGTTCTCGTGAGGATATGGGGGCATTGCGTATAAGCCAGGTAACGGCCATGATGCTATTGGAAGATCGTTACCTTTTGGTCTTTCACGATCTATCGCGGCGCTGGGTACGTTCGCCGGTAGGGTGTTGATCTCTGAGAGGGAAGAGGGGTCAGATTCCGCTTGGGAACGGCTCTACGATGGAGGGACGCGGCTCTACAACGCGGTGTGGGGCAACCCGCTATTAGGCGTGATTAAACCGGTGCTTTTTAGTGCGTTTGGTGGTGCGACCTACTTTCTGTTCCGCGACGTCGGCCACCGCATAGAAGAGTCTCCGTATGGACACCTCTTGCGGGAAATAACCGAGGGGTTTTCCCTGATCGTCTTCCTCGAGATGCCGCACAACGCGCACATCAGCCGATTGGACGGGCTGTTGCAGGGCATTGAAAAGCAGGTACTCTTGTTTTTCCCGTACATCAAGGGGATTATCACCCAAACGCATGGCCGGTATGGACTTGTGCAGGTGTTGATGGAGGAGGAGTACAAAAAGTCGAATGTGCCCTACGTGCTATACGACAATTTAGCGGCTTACGGGCACAACATCGGCGGCGTCGGTTTTCGTATATGGAGTCAGGACCTAGAACCAGAGGGGAGAGGACTAGGAGGTGGCTTGAGTGCGTCGAGGCGACTGGAAGTAAAGGGCTATAATTTTAGGCAGGTAGGCCAAATCGCCACCGGAATCGCCGAGCGATTGCAGGATCGCCGATCGCGGCGGAGCAAGGATATTCACATCGACCGCGCCTATGGGCCACCTCGTTACGAGGTGCTAGCCCAGATTGACCACGCCAAGACCGCGCCGCTGGGCCTTGACCACGCCGCAGTCGCCGATCAGATACAAACCCGGCTCGACGGCGGAGCCCCGGTCGCCAAGCTGTACGTGGACCGTCGGGAGTATATGGCCGCTGTTGCTGATACGACGGCCCGCCGTACCGATCTGCGCCGCTTGAATCAAGCCTTACGGGCGGAAGGGGGTGCCCGCATCGGCGATGTCAGCCGCTTGCAAAAGCACTATGTGCGGCCCGAGATCAAGCGGGAAAATCAACGCTACATCAAAGAGGTCGAGTTTACGATCTTGGGCGATTTTTCCTACGCCGAAATGGTGGTGTAGGATATAATGGACCACACACCTATACCCTACGGATACAGCCTGTCGCGGGGTTATATGATGTCGGTTTTCAGTGAAGAGGAAGAACGAGAACTGGCCCTCATAGTGCTACTCTCGGTCGTCTTAGTTTGGATGATCGCGGCGGCGCTCTTTGAGTCTTGGACCCGACCGCTAATGGTGTTGCTCGCCCCTGCCGCTCGCCCTGATCGGGGTGGGTGCCGGGTTTTACTTGTCGGGTGCTTCTTTCGACCAAGGTGGATATGCTGCGCTACTGCTTTTGATGGGTATTTCCGTGAACAATTCCATCTTACTGGTACATCACATTTCTAGCGCGTTACGAACATAGCCAGCGTCTGTGCAGGACGCGGTTATCCGCGCCGCTTTCCAGCGGTTGCGCCCCATTTTCATTACCACGCTGACGACGATCGCCGGCTTTTTGCCGTTGCTGTTGCAAGGAGACCGGGGCGACATCTGGTACACCTTGGCCTTGGGTACATCGGGAGGGCTAATATCTTCGTCGGTGCTGGTGGTGCTGGTAGTGCCGCTCTGCCTGATCTGGCGCGGCTCAGCCCGCTCACTCGGGGCAGGTAGCGATGCCGTATAAGGCTTCGCCAATAAAATCGCGCCGCCACCCGCGCAGGAGGCGATGATCTTCGGGCGTGGCAGCACCCGCGTCGAGGACTAGGTTGCGCACTTCGGCGCGGGCCGCAACAAAAGGTGCGTCAATCTGCGCTGCATCGCTTTGGCGGCGCAAGCAATCCATGGACCGGGCGAGTTTGCATTCGACGACCTCTTTTTTGATCTGTGGTCGTCGTGGTCGGGGAGGGCACTCCTCGTCGGGGACGGCCAAGCCACGGCGGATCGGTTCGAGCAGGTAGCGGTCAGAGCGGCGCTTACCGAGTGCGTGGAGCCGACCTAGTTCCTCCATCGATTGGGGTTTGCGCCGGGCCAGTAACACGAGGACTTCGTCCGGCAACACGTGATTGCGCGGCCGGTCGCGTCGCTGGGCTTCCTCTTCGCGCCAAGCGGCCAACTCGCGGAGGATGGCCAACTCGCGTCGGGAAGCGCCGCCCGTGCCCTTAATCCGCGTGAATTGCTCGCGTGGGTCTCGCTCCTCGTATAGCCGCGGGTCGTCGTACGCGGCCATTTCCTCGATCAGCCAAGTGCTGCGACCAATTTCTTCGACGCGAGCCTGCAACATCTTGCGCACCTCGTGCAGATAGCGCACATCCTCAATGGCGTACGCCAACTGGTCCTCCGAGAGCGGGCGGCGGACCCAATTGGTGAGCGTCTCGGTTTTGTCGAGGACCACGCCGAGGGTTTGCTCCAAGAGTTCGGCCAGCGAAGAGGTAGAGCTCATATTGGCAAGCCCGGCCGCGCAGCGGGTGTCGAAGACATTGCGCGGAAAAGCTCCCGTGGCCCGGCGCAAAATAGCCAAGTCCTGTTGGGCGTCGTGGAGAATCAGTTCGACCTCCGCGTGCTCTAATAGGGCACCAAGAGGCGAAAGATCCGCAATCGCCACCGGGTCGATCAGGTAGCAATCGTCGCTGGCGAGAGCCAGTTGGATCACCCCCAACTTGGGATAATAGGTGCGGTTCCAAACGAATTCCGTGTCTAGGGCAACGCGCTCGCAGTCTAGAGCGCGCTCGACAAGTTCAGCCAGTGCTTCTGCGGTATGGATCATGCGTATGAGGGCATCTTAAACGTTTGGTGTGGATTATTATGGTAGAATAAGCAAAGGTGCCTATGTTCTGTTCATCGTGGTATAAGTTCCCCTTCGCCAAGGAGTACGGACGATGCTAGACATAGACACCTTTATGAGTACAGTATATGTATGGGTTGATGATTTTTGCAAATCCGATTTTGACGCGCAGCGAAGTGGTCGCCCATGACCTGACTGGAATACAAGCCCGACTAGCGGCTAAGGTCGCCCTCCACAATATATGTATCTGTATCAACCTAAACCTCGGAAGCCCCCCATGGCTTTCGCCGAACTGCGAAATGGTAAAAACTATTCACACCAAACGTTTAAGAAATCATAATCAATGCAGAAATTAGCAGCATAAGACGAAGGCTTTAAGATGACAAGCGCCAGAAGCGCCGCACGGGAGTTTGCTCCCGGTAGCCAACCAGCCGAGTGCTGAGCAGCCAAGCCGCAGCAAATGCGAGCTGGACTGCACACAAGTAAAAAAGCGGTCCCCGCGAACCAGCCAACGCAGCAGACCATTGAAAACACGCCCCCCCCGCGATGCCGCCGACAAAACCGCCTAGCGCCGAAGCGTACATTGCAAGGGAGAACCCTTCGGCTTGGTACTCTTTGGAAACGGCGTCGAGCATCGCCCGCGATTGCCCCATCTGATAGCCGCCATCCAGTGCGCCCCAGAGCAAATAGACACCCCCCGCCCAAAGTGCGATCCACGGGAGTCCCGTAGGCAGAAAGAGCCAAGCGGGTGCCATGGCCGCTTGCAGCAACAGGGTGATGGTCAGTGGTCCCCGGCTGCCGTGTCGGTCCACCATCCGTCCCCAGCCATGCAGCCCAGCCACATAGCCGAGGGCTTGTACTGGCGTCATCCAGACGAAGTAGCTAACGGGCAGTCCCCCATCCGTGAGTGCCACGACCCACAGCGGGAAGGTTGCCGCTAGCACGGCCGTGCGGGCCATAATGAAGAGGGTGTACGTGCGCATCGGGGGCGTGGCTAAGGCTTGGCGCAAGCGGCCAATTAGACCTTCCCCGGGCGGGGACAGAGGTTGCTCAGCTACTGAGCGTACCAAGAAGGCGCCACCGCAGGTGGAGAAAACCGCTAGGGCAAAGAGCGGACCGAAGTCGCCGGCCACGGGCTGAGAGCCGAGGTACCAGCCGATCAGGATGGGCAAGACGAGTTCGAGCATGCGCTGCTGAAGGCGCATGCGCGTGAGAAAGGCTCCGACCCCGCTGCTAGCGGTGTTGTCTTGGACTAGGGGCCACCAAGCAGTGTTGCCAGCTTGGTATGCGAGACCGCGCGCGCTAAACAGGGCTAGGCCGATCCAAGCGGCCCAAGCCCCGTCCGCGCCGTAGAACGCCAACAGCGCCAGTGCTAGCCCCGCCGGGAACGAGCATAGCCGCCCCCAAAAGAAGACCCCGGCCTTCCCGGTGCGGTGCATTAGCTGCAACCCGACGACGCGCCCCATCCTCTGTAAATACTCGCTGGTGGCGACTAAGCCGATGAGAAAAGGCGAAGCATTGAGCGAGAGGAGAAAGAGGGGGACGATGGAAGTGAGGAGGGCACTACTGATTGATCCGCTAACGGCGACGCCGATCAGCCGCGACTGGCTGCGGCGACGAGCTGCGGGAGAAAGTCTGTGCTTGGGATTTGCCGTGTTGCTTGAGGTGTCGGGCATAAAAAAAGAAAAGACCGACAGTACGTCCGGGCAAATGGGCCTACAGCCTTGTGTATCAGTACCTGATGTTATGCAGTGGCGTTAGAAACTTGGGCTTCGACAAGCTCAGCCCGCACTGGTCGGCGGTGTGCCCTGAGCCGGTCGAAGGGCACGACGCTATGGAAGCGGACTGCGTAGCGTCAGTCAGTATGCTAAACGGGTGCTGCTCAGCATCATTTGTGCGGCCTAAACGCGGCCTTTTCTCCGGGCGTGGGTGAGTGGTCGAAGGCTCCGCGTTGAATTACCGCAGCAGTCCCGCCCGCCGCTTCGACTGTCGCCCGCTGGCTGGCACGGGCCTGCTCGTCAACCGCTTCCGGGTCGAGCAAGGTGCGCAATTCTCTCTCGCAATCTCTCAACAGGTCTTGGTACTCTGGCATTCCCGACAAGTCGTTTAGTTCTAGTTCGTCGGGATCCTCTGCCAAGTCAAAGAGCTGCGGTGGCGCACCGACGTAGTAATTGTACTTGTAGCGATTGCGGCGCAACATATAGGTGCCGTGCTCAGTGCCCAGCGCGTGATACTCGCTAAAGACGGTGCGTTCTTGATCGTCCTCTTGCGCGATCTGCCACAGCGACCGACCGGGCAAGGCTTCGTCGATCTGTTTAGCCCCAACGCACTTGAGAGCGGTTGGAAAACAATCCACCAAAGAAACGGGCGTCTGCACCACTTTTCCCTCCGGCACGTCAGGACCAGCCATAATCATCGGCACAGCCGCCGCTTCGTCGTAGAGCGTAAACTTGCCGAAGATGCCGCGGGCTCCCAAACATTCTCCGTGGTCGGAGGTATAGAGCACACGGGTAGAGTCCGTCAGGGCCAGCTCGTCGAGCGCACTGAGTACGCGACCGATCTGCTGGTCGAGGTAGGTCGTAGTCCCATAGTACGCGGCTGTAACTCGCCGCACCGTTTCTTCGCGGTGCCCTTGGTCAAAGCGGAAGAAGCGGCGGAAGTAGTCTACATGCCGGATGATCGGGCCACGTGTCGGGCGTCCACTGCGGCGGCAGCGGCACGTCTGCGAGCGGATAGCGGGCGTAGATTTCCGGCGGGGCGATATAGGGTGGATGCGGGCAGACGAAATTGAGGAAGACCACCCAAGGCTTGGCATCGTCGCGGTGCTCGGCGAGCCAGCGCAGGGCGTGTTCGGTGCAGCGGGCGTCGTACTGCAAATAAGTCGAGTCGCCCGCGCCTGCCCGCCCAAGCTCCCCGTGCTTGTCGCGCAAGGGCGGGCGATCGCGGATGCAGCCGAGTACATCGCCGACGCCATCCACTACGTGCAGCGGCTCGATTTCCTCGCTAAATCCGTGGTCTGCGCCTTGCCCCTTGAAGTGCAACTTGCCGATCGAGTCGCAGCAGAAGCCCTGTTCGCGCAGGTGCTGATGCCAGGAGACGGGCGTCCCGTCGTAGGGATGCCCGTTGTCCCAGTAGCCGATCTGATGCACGTAGCGGCCGGTGGCAAGGGACGCGCGAGCAGGGACGCAGATCGGGCAGTTGGTATAGGCGTTCTGGAAGCGGGTGCCGCGCTCGGCTAAGGAGTCGAGATGGGGTGTCTGCACTAGCGGATGGCCGTAGCAGCCGCTGGCGAGCCGGTGGTGCTGGTCGGACAAGATGAAGAGGAAATTACGAGGGTTCACGACGCTCCAACGACTTTGTCTGCGTCGATCTGGGGCAGCGTGGGATAGTGCAGGCCGCGTTGACCGGAGAGGTTGCGGTTGGGATGGGGTGCCCATTGCCGGTCGGGTAAGCCGACGAGTTGATCGTCTTTGACCCAAGCTTTGTCGCCGCCGTAGAGTTCGCCGACGAGGCGCTCGCTAAGCTGGGCTTGGATTGCGGCGTGGTCGGGTGAGCCAGTTAGGTCGTTCAGCTCGCTGGGGTCGCTTTCGAGGTCGAAGAGCTGGACGCGGTTGCCGACTGGATAGTAGATCAGCTTGTGTCGCCCCGCGTGGATCATGCGGGTGGCATTCGTCCCTTCGCCGCATTCGCCGTAGAGATAACTGCGCCGTTCCTCGCCGACCATGGATAGGCCCTCGACCGTGTCGGGGATGTCGATGCCCGCTAGGTCGAGCAAAGTCGGCATGACATCCTGCCAGCCGACGAGGCGGTCATCGACCGTGTGGTGCGGCACTCGTCCGTCCCCACCTCCGAGCAAGATCATCGGCACGTTGGCCGACTGCTCGTAGTAGAGGCGCTTGGCCCAGAAGCCGTGGTTGCCGAGCATATCGCCGTGATCGGCCGTGAAGCAAATAATGGTATTGTCGAGCAGCCCCTCCTCGCGCAAAGTGCCGATGACCACGCGAAGCTGGTGGTCAATCTGGGTGCAGAGCGCGTAGAAAGCGCGGCGAATGCGCAGGACCTCCGGCCCCTTGAGGTGGACGTTGGCTCCCTGAATGACTTTGAGCGCATAGGGCAATTGGTCGAAGTCGTGCGACCAAGTACCGCAGTGCGGCGCGTCGATCTCGATATCGCGGTAGAGGTCGAGATAGCTCTGCAAGGGGACCAGCGGTGGGTGCGGGTGGCGAAAGGACAGATACCAGAAGCCGGGTTTGGCCGGGTTGCGCCGCTTGATCATCCGGCTCATCTGGTGAGCCGCCCAGCAGGTGGGATGGCAGTCCTCGGGCAAGTGCCAAGGGCGAAAGGAGTATTCGTTGTTGCTCATGCCGTGGGCAAACCCCATGCCCGCATGACCTTTATCCGCCAAGAAGAGATCGTAGTCGTCAACCGCTCCCAAGTGCGGCCGGCCCTCTTCGTCGAGGAGCACGTCGTCGAAACCGATGCGGTCGCGCTGGGGATAGACGTGGAGCTTGCCAACGGCATACGCTTGGTAGCCTGCGTCGCGGAAGGTTTGCGCCACGGTCGGCAGCTCGGGCATGGGGGCGGTCGTTTTGAAGACCCGGTCTCCGTGGGTGCGCGGCGAAGTCCCCGTCATCAGGGTGCGACGAGCGGGAATGCAGACCGGGCATTCGCTATAGGCGTTGGAGAAGCGGGTGCCGTTGCGGGCTAAGGAGTCGAGGGTGGGGGTGAGAATGGCGGAATGGTTGGCTTCGCCCAAGAGGGAAGCAGACCAATGGTCGGTGGTAATCAGGAGAACGTGCGGTCTGTCGTTTGCCATGGGCATCTCTTATGTAGAAAAGACCAGACCCGTCAGATGCGCGGGTAGCGGGCCTAGCCTGCGCGTTAATTTGTACGCCTTGAAGGCGCGTTAAAACTCGTAGATCTGCGCTACGCGGCTCAGGCCACCTCGTAGTCGCGCTCGGGCCGGGTCGGGTTGCCCCAGTGGCCAGCCGGGTCGGCGGCGTTGATCAGCACGCCTTCCTTCTCCCAAGCGTAGCCGGGGATTGCGTGCACGTCGGGGGTGCAGTAGCGCAGCGTAATGCGGCCGGGTACGCAGTATCGGTATCTCTGCATGATTGCTAACTATTGTACTAGCAAAAGTATAGAGAATGAACTACCGATAACAACGGTTAAACCCAAAGAGGACGAAGGGCTGATTCTTTCGTCCGCATTTTTTTAAAAAAACTGCAAAAAGTACTTGACACCTAAGTTTTTTTTTTTGGTAGACTTACGTCATATTTGAACTTTGATAAGGCCCTTGGTCAAACGAGCCGTCAATGACAAGCGCATTACGGCAGAACTGTTTTTTGCTAACGATCAGCAAAATGGCGGTTCCGGCCGGTATATTCTGTCCTAGTCTCGTAGGCGCTGCCGATGAGCGGGAGCCGTTGGTCGCCTATCCGCCCTTCGTTTGGTGCCGGATTGGCCTTGGTCTGTACGGCTCTAATCGACGCTACTCTTTCACCATTCTCTCTAAAGGAGACGTACCATGACAGCTATTAATCGACCCTTGCATCAATGGCTGGTGTTATGTTTGGCCATTATCCTTTGGGCGGCCCATCCTGTCCAAGGGCACGGCTCGCGCGTCTATAACGCCCCGCCCGGATACCAAGCTACCACTCCGGTAAGAAATGCGGCGACAGGGTGCTGCCCCGAGTCGTGTGGTTCGGCAACTCGACTGACGGGCTCCCGAGATGTCTTATACCGCATTGCGCTAACCAAGGATGACCGTCCGAGACCAGAAAGCCCCCAAGTCCTTCCTGTAATTCACTATCCAGACGATGATTATCTCTATCACTATCACGTAGAGGCCAAACACCGCTGTATAGGTAGTGGGCATAGCTTTTACGATTCAAGCTGTGATCGCTACGGTGAAGTGTGTAAGGACCGGACGGCAACGGAACCATATGGAACTTGTACCTTAAAAATAACGTATAATAAAATCATCAGCGGAAAGGGTTGTTCAAATAGAATGGAGAACATGAAACCCAAGTGGGTCGTTCGCAGAACTGTAGAGGACTTGGATGAAATCAACAGTATCATGTACGAGAAGTACTACGAAGTAAAGAATGTGTGTAAGTACGAAAAAATACCCATATCGTGTAGTCAGCCATAGGGGGTAGTATGCGTTTCCTTTTTCTTTTAATAGTCGGTTGTATTTGGGGGGCCTGCTCAGACCCGAAAAGTCCGCTCCCAAGTGTTCCGTGTCAAAACCAACAGGCCAATTGGGAACAGGCTATCGCGGCGTGGTACGAAGCGGCAGTACCCGTTTGTGCTGCTCAAGAGGACAACCCTTCCTCCTGCCCCCGCATACTTGACTCTGTAGTCTTTGGCCCCGCCGACTTTTGGGATTTGAATCAGACGCCCGAATTTCTGGATGGCCCCGAGGTTTTTTGGGAATCCGATACCTTAGAGGTGGCTAAGAAGCGCGTAGCAGCCGCTTGTCGGACACTAGCCGAATGTCATTATCGTGATCCTTTCCAAGTCTGCCGATGGCAGTCCTCGGACGAGTGATAGGGACAGAAGGAGTATTCGTTGTTGCTCATGCCGTAGCAAAAGATCCGCGCTATGCGGCTCAGGCCACCTCGTAGTCGCGCTCGGGCCGACTCGGGTTGCCCCAGTGGCCAGCAGGATCGGCGGCGTTGATCAGCACGCCTTCCTTTTCCCAAGCGTAGCCGGGGATCGCGCGCACGTCGGGGGTGCAGTAGCGCAGCGTTAGCCCGCAACGACGGCGATCCGATTCATTGTAGTGTGAGCTGTGCAAAAGCAGATCGGAGTGGATCGATATCTCACCGGCCTTGAGCTCGACATCGACGATCTCACCGTAGCGCTCAACATCATCTACCGTCTGATTGAGGACGTTGTTTTCCGAGGCGTCGCTCGGGCGGAATTCGAGTTGGCCGTGGAGATGCGAGCCCGCGACGAAGCGCATACAACCATTGTCGATGTCAGCGTCGTCAATAGCCAGCCAGACGGTCGCCGTCTTGGAGGGCGTCAGCGGCCAATAGCTGGCGTCCTGGTGCCAGGAGATGGTCGTGCCGTCCTTGGGCATCTTGCAGAAGTAGTGCGAGGCTAGGCCGATTAGTTCGGGGCCGAGGAGATCGTGGATGTAGGCGAGGATCTTGGGGTGGTGCATGAGGTCATAGACCTTGGCGAACTTGAGATGCGCCGAGCTAAGGGTGAAGCTGCCATAGCCGGCAGCCAAGACCTTTCTCAGTTGCCCGTCAAAAAAGGCCCGGTGTCCGGCGATCTCAGCCTCGTCGAAAATGCGAAAGCCCTTGAGGTAGCCGTCTCGGTTGAAAGCAGCGATCTGTTCGGTAGCGAGGGTGGTGGGGTCATCGACGGTGCTGGGGTAGAAGCGCAAGTCGCGGTCCATTTCGCGCAGTTCGTCGTGGGTCGGCGCGGCCTTGAAAGTGTGGTCAATTTGATTCGTCATGGCGTCATTCTCCTAATAGACAGGTTCGGAAATAAAAAGCAATTTGCTTCTTGTCTCAAGGGTGGTAGGCTAGTCGGCGTAGAAGAACTCGCTGCCGACTTTGACGAGGTTTGTCCGTAGCCTTTATTGGCCCAGCAGTTTCTCATAGACCCCGCCTGCCTTGGCTTGGATGTCTTCGCCGCCAAAGGGATAGAGAAACCCCCAGAACAGGGCCCCGACCAACATCAAACCGAGGTAGAACAACAAGATGCGGCGGCCCCAAACCGCCCCCAGCATGGTCAGAGTGGAGAACTTGGTGGCCGGGCCGGCAATGAAAAAGCCCAGTGCTGCCCCCGGACTCATCCCCATCTGCATCATGCTTTCGACGATGGGAATGCTGCCGCCGCCACAGGCGTAGAGCGGCACCCCCAGCGCTACCGCCACGGGCACGGCCCAGACGCTACCGGGGCCGACCAACGCCAGCACTAGCTCTTGGGAGAGAAAGGTCTTTACCAAAGCGGCGATGAAGATTCCCAAGCCGAAAAATTTGGCGATGAAGAGCAGATCGGCGTGGAAGTGCTGTGCCAGTATTCTGGCTTCAGACCGCCCGTCCATCTTGGCTATAGAGGACTCTGTGGGGACTGCTGTGCGGACGGCGAAAGTTAGACGACGCAGAGCGGCCTGAGCTGCGAAACCGGCCAACAGTCCGACGCTGGCCGCCGTTGTCAGCCGGGCTATGGCCATTTCCATACTTATGGTGCCAGCGGTGTACACGAACAGGGAGGGATTCATCAGCGGCGAAGCCACGACAAAGGCCACCAAGGGTGCGGCTGGTACGCCCATATTTATCAGGCGACCCGCCACGGGAATAGCGGCAAAGGTGCATAGGGGCGAGATCAGGGCCAGCAGGGTGGATGCCACAATGGAGCCGTTGACTCGTTGCTGGAGCGTGCGGCGGAGCCGAGCCTTAGGCAAGTAGCGCCAAGCTAGGGTGCTGAGCAGGGCACCGAGCACCACAAAGTACCAGAGTTGGACCGCCAAATCCCAGAAACTTGCCAAGACGCGCAGCGTGTAGGTATTCCGCAGATAATGCTCTACGATGCTAGCGGCCTGCCAGAGCAGATGCGTCAGGTCGTGGTAAAGGGTTTGAATCCCCGCCACACTCAACGAACCAAGGTCATGGGCCGGGCCTTGTGGAGATCGCCGGCCTTGAGGACGGCAAAGTACGTTCCGCTGGCCACATTGAACCCCGAGGCATTGCGTGCGTCCCACATCACCTCGTGATAGCCCGAGGTGACGGCTCCTTCCACTAAGGTGCAAATCCACTGGCCCGCTGCATTGTAGATAGCCAGCTTAGCAGGTCCTGCTTGGGGGAGGGCGAAGCGGATGCGGGTGATGGGATTGAATGGATTTGGATAGTTTTCCAGCAGCACCGGTGCTTCCGGTAGCGGCTGGCTTCCCGCCGACTCTTCTACAGCCGTGGGAATCTCGCCCGGCAGCAGGAATTCGATACCGGGCAGGCGGTCCCCGTCTTGGTCCACCAAGTGTGCGGCCAGCATGGTGTTCCCGGCTGAGTTGCCGACCTTGAAGAGCAGCCTGTTTTCCCCTTGTACTAGACGGATCGGCACCTTCTGGTCGGCCAAACGAAAATTGCGTCGGGCGATGTTCTCATAGACCACATCGCCATTCAGCCAGACCTTGGCGTAGTCGCCGTAGCCGAGCCACAGAAAACCTTCCTGCGCCTGCGGTGCCTGCACCAAGGTGAAGGCGTAGTTGGCGATGTCCTGATCCTTTCCATTGAGGTCGCCCAGCGGCAAAACTTCAGCGGCGTAACCAAGGTGTTCCACCTGCGTCCACACCACATCCCCAGCCGGTTCGCCTTCTCGGGGATATAGCTGGGCTTCGTTGGGCAGAGGCTCGGAGCCGATATCGCTGCTGTTCGGAAACGGCCCGGCGACGAGCCAGCGCCGGATGCCGCGCCCGTAGAACGCGCCCTGTCGACTGCCGCCACGGGATTTGACGAAGGTGCGCTGCGCACTATCGGGGGCGCGTCCTTCCACTTGGATCCGGTTTAGATCGAAAGTGCCAAAGCCCTTGGCCGCTGCTAGGTAGAGATGCTCCAAGTCGAGCGGATTGAATCCCATGACTACGTTGGCCACGGCCTCAGTGGCTAGGGGGTCGCCGCCGGCCACCACCACGTTGTGCTGGACGTTATGGCCCCACTGCGGCCCGTCGCCCTCGGTGCCCCAGAATCCCTCGATGACTGTATAGGCCGCCGGGTTGTAGGAGAACAGATCCACGTAGCCGTGCTCGGGGTTGTTCTGATAGTGTTGGCGCTTGGAGGTGCCATCGCCGTAGGCTCCCGAAGCTAGGGTGCCGACGTAGTTTTTGATGCCTAGGGTGGTGCCGTAGATAGTGGTCTTCATGGCGGCGATGGAAATTACCTTGTCGGCGTCTAGGATCGGTTCGGGCATGAAGTAGCCTTCCTTGCGGAAGCTACCAGTGCCCTCCACATGGAAGCCGAACTGGGCACCCGGATAGCTCAGGCGCGTCACCCCCAAGCGCTGAATGGCACCACCCGGAACCGGCTCACGACGAAAGGGGGCGTAGTTGAGGTCAGAGGTATCCACCACAGTGGAGACCCCTAGGGAGGCGAACTCTTTTAGCATCTTGATGTACGAGAGATCGCCGAATTCGGGATAGGGTACGGACCAGCCGTCTTCTTCTGCATTGGAGGGAAAGCCAGGCTCGCCTTTGCGGGGAGATTCGGCCCCACCCTCGGCAATGGTGATGCGCCGCGGTCCCACCTGCTCGATGAGGTAGTTAATCACACTCTTTACCACTCGCAAATCCGTGATCTGGCCGGGATGTTCAATGCCATTATGGTAGTATGCCGAGGTGGGATTTCCTTTGTTGGTCACGATGTTGACTTTGACGACGACCCAATCACTTGGATCGACGATGGCGCGAATGGAGTGCTCCGATTGGTCTAGGTCCAAGGAGCGGCGGACGATAGCATCTACTTGCGCGAAGCTCAAGGAGGCGTTTAGGGCAGCCGACGCAGCCAGCGCCGGGTCGCTTGAAGTGGCGACCGCCACGGTCGGATTGCCCTCGCCCAAGGTAAGGGTGCCGGGGCGCAGAATGGGCAGGCCTTCTACCTGCAAAGGCTCTTGGGCTTGCTGCGCCGACCTTGCCGTCCCAACGAAAAAGGTCTGCGCTTGGTGGGCGTAGATGTCCCAGCCGATCAGAGTGCCGATCAGTAGAAGCAGGGCTAAATTTGCGAATTTGCGTTTTGTCATTTGGGGCATGACCAAATCTCCCGTATTTGGAGTCGGCACTGCGCACGTACAAGCGGCGGATGTCCGCGTGGCCGTAAGGTTATATTTACGGTATTTGGCTCCGTATTGAAAGGGATCCTTGGCCTGCCTTGATTTTTCCCCAGTTCAACCGCTTGACTGCGGTAGCGTCTGGGCTATGCACGTAGATCTCCACCTCGTAGAAGACGGTAGGGCCGAGCGTCCATAGTTCGAGGTTGTCGGCTCTAGTGTTTGGGGGGAAATAAATCTCGATCCACTGGTCCACGGCCCGCGCGTTCTCTTCGATCAGGGCGGTTTGCACCCCTTCGGGTTCACGCAGAGTGCCGGTCTCGTCTAAGCGCCCGCCTAGATAGGTGCGAACTTGGTAGTTGTTGCCGATGGTGCCGATGTAGATTCGCAATTTTTCCAGCCGTAGCGGTTTCTCCCAGGCAAATACCAAGACCCCTTTGGTCGCCCAAGTGAAGGGCAGGGCATCGGCATCTTGGGGAACCTTGCCGTCCCCTAAGAAATCAAGTTCTCCCTCGTGGGAATTCCAGATCGTAGCCCGAGTCTCGGCGTCGGGTGTGATGTTACGGCTGGCGGCACCCGACAAAAAGAGGACCGCAAAAATTGCTGGTATGACTATTCTCATGCGGACAGCCTGATAGGATTCGACGCTCGCCTTTTCTACATCTCTGACGAAGATGGCGCGGGACGGCATGTACTGAAAGCCCCCTTGTATGTTGAATCTATGGTTTTCAAAGTGTATGCTGTTTTCTTTTGTCGATGCGACAGAGCGCGCTTCCCTTGTTGTGGTGACCTCGGCAAACGCAGGTAGGGTTGTGAACAGGGATCCCTAAATATATCTTGGGCGCAAAAGGAGGAGAATTATGGAAACAAACAAAACCGTTTCGCCAGAAGTAGGAACGCAATTGCTCTTTGAGAATGCGCGGGTGCGGGTTTGGGATCTGCGGTTAGCACCGGGCGAGGGCACGGGCATGCACCGGCACGAGCACGACTACCTATACGTAGTTATTGGCGATGGCCGATTGCAGGCGGCCGATGCAGAGGGAAACCGCGGGGAGGCTAGGGATATGAAGGATGGGGAGGTGCGGTTCAGCGAGATTGAAGGGGAGGCAGTACACGAGGCGTTTAACGCTGGCGCGGGGCCGTGGCGGAATATCATCGTCGAGCTAAAGAAGTGAGACCAGATGGATGACAGGGTGAAGCGCGAGAATGAGTTAGACGGGTGGGACGCTCGCGTCCGAGGATCGCCCAGCGGGTTTTGTTAGAGCCTCCTAGAAGCGTTCTTAAACCTAGGGTTTCGCCCTCGCTCGCGGCGCAAGCGCTTGGGATCGAGGGCGTCTCGCCCTCGAAAAACGCCGGCGGATCAGGCCACCTAACAGCCGCGCAAGCCAACCCGACGGGATTTTAAGACAGCTTCTTAGCAGCGCTTCTAACGAATCCGTGCCTAACATTCGGTTAAGACCTTCAAACCAAAGGAGAACACATGTTCTTGTTAAAAGTGTTGTGCAGCCATTCTCAGACGGGCGTCGGTTGCTCGTTGGGGTTGCTGCTGTTGAGAGTGGCTGTCGGCGGCATGATGTTGGTCGGTCACGGCTGGGGTAAGTTGACGAGCTTTGCTGATAAGTCCGCCACCTTCCCGGACCCGTTGGGCATTGGGTCGCCGCTGAGCATGGCCTTGGCTACGGGAGCCGAATTCCTGTGCTCTCTAGCGGTGATTTTTGGGTTTGCCACCCGCTGGGCCGCCGTGCCGCTCATGGTCACCATGCTGGTAGCCGCCTTTATCATCCACGCAGCCGACCCTTGGACGAAAAAAGAGTTCGCTCTGTTGTATTTCGTTCCCTTTGCCACGTTGTTTCTGGCCGGAGCCGGGCGTTACTCGCTGGATGCCCTTCTCTTGAACAAAAAGAGTTGAACCGCTTGCCTCACAGAATGTCGGGCGACTGCGGATCAATGCAGGCACCGCTGGGGCGTGGCCCCAGTGGCCGCTGCGGCATCTGGTCGTAAGACTGGTAGGCGATGTCTAAGTAAGGCGTCTCGACGCGGCGGTGCCCTTCGTAGCGCGAGTTCATCGCCGCGTCGATAACCCCGGTCGTCAGCAAGGTACGCTCGGGCGGATACGGCGCCTGACCCGTTTTGAAAAACTGCTGGATGTTGCGGCACAGATAGCCGAAATGGGCAAACGGCCCTCCGTTTTGCAGGTAGAACTCCGTGGCCTGCACCTGCCCTCCTATCCGGGCGGCATAGGCGAAGTCGCTGACATAGCCGTTGAGCATCAACGTCGCCGTGCGCAATCCGTCGCCGTGCTCGATGAGAAAAACGGCCGGCTCTTTGGCATGTTCCTCCATCGGCCCATCCGGCTTTTTGGCAATGGCAGCGCAAGCGGCCTCGGCCAACTCTCCAGACCACAGCCCCTCGTCGCGGGCACCCCACACGTCGTCCCCTTCGAGGCACTGCACCCACACCACCCCCTGCTCGCCGCCGCTGCGCCGCTCGACCATGCACTGCAAAGTCTCTAAGGCGTGGTACCCGTATGCCTCGATGCCGCCGTAGCCGATGGATAGCGCTTCCTCAATGGGCGTCTCCTTGGGATGCTCCAGCCAAGGCGAGCGCCAAGCCAAGGGCAGCGACGACCCGGCCATCAGCGGGATAGCCAATTCTTCTGCCCGATCCCACATCCACTGAGCGTCCCTAAAGTCATAGGCGAAATGCTTATCTGAAAATACGGGCACCGAGCGGCCGCTCTCGGCAAAGACGCCGGCGATTTGCTCAAAGAAGTAGCGGCGCGGGTACATGTGGCGGCCCCGCTCGTTCCAAGGATAGTCGCCGTGCTCACCGATGAGCAGCACCGCATCTACATTGAGCCGGTCGGCACCAGCGTGCAGGGCGCGGCGGATGCTGGGATAGATGGGTACCCCGTACTCTTGGGCCAAGCCCACGCCGATATCGTTTTCCAGCACGTGGTCGATGTACAAGGATACTAGGTCCACTTCTGGAGGCATCAGACCCTCGTCCGTGGACATGCCCTTCATAAACTTGGTGGCAATGACGTCGGCATGGGACTTGGGATAGTAGATGGTGGCGATGGCGGCTACTCTCATGGTAAAGCTCCTCTAACAAAGACGGCACTTGCTTCTGTGCGCCGCAGACAGTGGACGGTGGTATTGTAAGGTCTCGAGTCGAGTGCCGCCATGCCTAGCCGAAAACGCTCAGGCCGCCCAGCATCCCTCCGTATAAGGCTCGCGGAGAAAGAGTTTTTTGCGTTGGGGACTGGCGTGCGCAATCCACTCGGGCGGAATCTCCTGAGTATAGCGATGCGGCGGCCCGGCTTCTTTAAAGATGTCGATGTTGAAGATGCGATAGGGCTGGGGAGAGTCCGCTGGTTTGGCTTCGACGGCGTGGAAAATCCGGGCGTCGATATAGACCATGCTGCCCGGAGGCACTGCGAGCCGCACCTCTTTTAGCTCGCGCCCAGCCTCTGCGTCGTATGCCCCGGCCAGCATGCGCTCAGGCGTGGCCTCTGTGGTCGGGGCGACGAGGTGGCTGCCGGGAATGACCTTGAGGTTGCGGTCGCCAAGTGTGAAGCCATTGGGATAGTAGAGAACTTGAATGTAGTACTTGTCGCGCTCGGCGAGGTTGACGGGGTTTTCGTGCTTCCAGTGGTGGTGGTCTTGGTGAAAGGGAATGGGGCCTATGCCGCGCGGAGCGAGGTTGAGAGCGGAGTGGCAGAAGTGGTAGCTTGGGCCAATGGTGGCTTGCAGCAGCGCGGAGACGAAGGGATCGTCGATGAGGCGGTCGCCGCACGGGCCGCGGTCATTCCAAGGGCGGACGAAGTAAGACTGGGGCGCGGCGGATTTTTCGCCCAAGGCGTCGAGGTAGCCGCGCACCGAGTCGAGGCCGAGAATTTCGTTGGTTAGGCTGCGCCTCGCCTCGTCTTTAAGTACGTCTGGGTAGAAGATGTAGCCGTCTTGGTGGAAGGAGTCCAAGTCGGCTGCGGAGGGGGCTTGGCGGCGAAATAGTGAGTTCATGGCGGTCCTTAGAAGGCGTCTGCAAACCCTTAATGTAGCCGCTATTTGAACCGGCGTACTCATCGAGCCCTATTCAGGTGTTCACCACACAATCTGAACAGAAAGGCTTGTATGCTGAGTACGCCGCCTATGCCATATGCCACCGATCGAACCGATGCCCAATGGCGGCGGATCGAACCGGTGCGGCCGGTGCCGCGCTGGCGTCTTGACGGTCCGGGTCGGCCCCCGCGGGATCGCCGCCAAATCGTCAACGGCCTTTTGTATTTGAACAAGACGGGGTGTCCTTGGGCTTGGTTGCCGGGTTGTTTTGGGCCGTGGCAAACGGTGTATGATTACTTTCGTCGCTGGAGCCTGCAAGGGGTCTGGTCGCCGGTGCTGGCTCCGCGTACCCAGCAGGCGCGCCGCCGGAACGGACGGGCTGCGATGCCGTCGGCGGGCCTCGTCGACAGTCAGACGATTAAGACCACAACCCAAGGCCACCCCCTTGGTTATGACGCCGGCAAAAAGATCAAAGGCCGCAAACGGCCTCTGTTGGTGGATACGTTGGGCTTACTCAGACAGGGGGTGGTCACGGCCGCCGACGTGGATGCTCGCGACGGCCTCAAGCAGGTACTGTATCTCCTTCATGCGGACGGTGGTTGCTTCGATGTCGTCTTTTCCGCTCGCCCAAACGCGGGCGGCGCGAAAATGGCCTGCCAGCCCAGCCGGTTTAGACGCAAGTAATAAGAGGCCGTCAGCACGCCCCACAACGCATACGCGAGCGAAGTAGATAAGGCGGCACCCCGCAGCCCGAGCTTGGGGATCAACAACAGATTCAGGGCCACATTGACCGCCAAAGCGATACTGGGTGCCCACAGGGTCATGGAGGGGTAGCCCTCGCCCATTAGCTTGGCGTTGAACACGGCCCCGAACCCCAAAAACAACATGCCGGGCAGCAGCCAAACAAGCGGCTCGTAGGCATCTGGATACAAGGGAAAGAAAACGCTCAGCAGCAGGCGTCCGCCGAAGATCAAGACAACCGCCGAAAGCAGAGAAAAGACAAAGATGCCTTGGCCCACGCCCAAAGAGAGCCGCGTATCGTCTTGCCCGCGCACTATTTTGGCGAGCAGGATGACCGAGGCAATGTTGGCGACGCGCTGCATCATGTCCGTAAAGTTCGTCGCTACCCCATACACGCCGACCTCCTTCTCGCCCAAAAAGCGCTCTATCAAAAAGAGGTCGCTCTTGAGCAGCAAAAACATGAGCACCAAGCAGACCTCGCCACGCGAACCAATGCGCAGCATTTGCCCGAGCGCGTGCCGCCCGCCCCACCGAAAGCGGAACTCCCGGTACAAGAATGGGGCAAAAGCTGCCAAGGCCGTTATCCCTGCTGCCCCTACCCACACTCCTATCACCCGGTCCAATTCGAGCTGCCCTAGGTGGGAAAGGACTAGATTGCCGCCGAGATAGATAGTGATGAAGACTACGGGCAGCAATGCGTAGGGCTTGAGCCGATCTTCGCCTAACAAGACGGAAAAACCCGCCCTTTGTAGCACGGTGAACGCAATCACGCAAACGCCCAACACCCATTGGAACAAGGTAATACTGGGCACGAAGACCTTTGCAAATGCCAAGCTAAAAGGGGCCGTCAGCAACAGGAGGACACCTAAGACGAGGCAATACAACAAAGTGTGGTTGACCGCGGCCTCCCGCTCTCGCTCGCGTCCCACGACGTACATGTTCCCCTTGCTGAGCCACTCGCCGAAGAATAGGATGCCCAGCATGACGAGCGCAGTCCATAGCTTTAGGGTGCCATAGTGCTCCGGCCCTAGCTTATCGGCTAGCAGGACCGAGTTCACAAAGCCCAAAGAAAAGACCAGAAAGGAGCAGGTTGTGTTGAGCGAGAAGCCGCGGAAAAAGTTCATGGAAGGGAGCGAGGGGTACTAAGCGGCGACGGAGATGGCGAATGAATACTCAGGGCATGGCGGCGAATCCGTCTTGGTGGAAGGATTCTAGGGCGGTCAGCGGAAGGCATCGAGACGGAAGCGGAAATTCACGCGCACGCTCCTTCCGTTATCAAGGCAGACTCAGCGCCACCAACTCGGCTGGCTGGTCGGCCCCACCTGTGGGGATGGCGATGTATTGCTTGCCGCCGGCCATATAGGTGACGGGCTGGCCCGAGGCGTTGCGCGGCAGCTCGACTTTGCCGATCTGCGCGCCGTTGTCCGGGTCAAAGGCCCAGAGATAGGGCGCATTGGGATTGATTTTGACCTCGACGGCGTTGCCGCGGGGCGAGTTGTTGACCACGTCCCACTGCGCCTGAGTCGCGGCAAAGAGCAAGCTCTCGGTGATGATGGGGAAGTTGCGCTGTGCCCAGCCCAAGGGCGGCAAGTCGAGATGAGCAAGGCTGGGGTGGTCGCGCGGCCCCTCGCCCACGGGGACCTGCCAGCGGTGCTCGCCGGTGTTGAGGTCAATGGCGGTGATCCGTCCGTAGGGTGGCTTGAGCAAAGGCAAGCCGCGCGGCCCGTCGGGACCAAACTCTACCCCGCCGGTATAGCGAAAGGGGGCGCTAGGGTCGGTGGCTTTGGTCAGGGTCAGCACGGCCGGGAACGTATAGGAGGGAACGTAGATTATGCCTTTGTGGGGATCGACGGCAGCACCGGCCCAGCTCGCTCCGCCGATAATGCCGGGAACGAGGATCGTCCCCTTCTTATTCATGCTCTCCACTGTCTGGGCCATGTAGAGCGGGCCGTAGCTATAGTCGGCGGCGATGGTCTTGGCCATCTGGCGCAGGGTTGGCGTAAAGTCGATCAGGTCGTCCTCAGTCAGGCCCTGGCGCTCGAAAGCAGCTGGCTTGCTGGGGATGGGTTGGGTGGGCGAAGACTTTTCGCCGGGAATGTCGGATTGCGGTACGGGTTTTTCCTCGATGGGCCAGATTGGCTCGCCCGTTTGGCGGTCGAAGACGAAGCAGAAGCCTTGTTTGGTAACTTGGGCCACGGCTTTGATTTCCCGGCCTCCGACGCTGATATCGACGAGGTTGGGCGCTGCCGGCAGATCGTAGTCCCACATCCCGTGGTGGGTGATCTGGAAGTGCCAGACGCGCTCACCCGTAGCGGCGTCGAGGCAGACGAGGCTCTCGGCGAAGAGGTTGTCGCCGGGGCGGTGCCCTCCATAGTAGTCGTTGGTCGGGGTGCTCACCGGCAAATAGACGTAGCCCAGTTCGGGATCGGCACTCATCAGGGTCCAGACATTGGTATTGCCAGTGTTTTCCCACGAACCGTCTTCCCAAGTCTCGTTGCCGAAGGCTCCCTCCTGTGGGATGGTCTCAAAGACCCACTTTTGGGCACCAGTGCGCACGTCAAAGCCGCGCACATCGCCTGGGGGCATGGTCTCGTCGGGCGGACGACCAACGGCAAAGGCGTCGAGAACCACCGCGCCGACAATGGCGATGTCGCCGCAGATGACCGGCGGCGAGGTGACGGCGTAGAGTTCGCGTTCGATTGGCCGGCGCAAGCCCTTGGTCAAATCGACGCGGCCGTCGTCGCCAAAGCTCTGGACAGGTTGGCCGGTATCGGCGTTGAGGGCGATGAGATAGGCATCGCCGGTGCCAAAGAGGATGCGCCGGTCGTCGCCGTCCTCCCAGTAGGAGACGCCGCGATGGACTAGGCCGACGTTGGCTGGCGTACCCGACCTCCAGGTGCCCGGGTCGTAGGTCCAGATTGTCTTACCGCTCGTAGCGTCGAGTGCGACAACTAGGTTGAGCGAGGTGCTGACGTAGAGTCTGTCGCCGACTTGGAGCGGTGTGCCCTCAAAGACCATGGTCCAGATTTCTGGATGGGCGTCAAGGATGGGCTGGTCGGCCGAAGCCCAGGTCCAAGCTACTTCTAGCTGGGCGAAATTGGTGGCGTCGATTTGGTCGAAAGGGGCGTATTTGGTGCTGGCTGTCGTCGCGCCGTATGAACGCCACTCGCCGGTGGAATCGGCCAGCAACGGTGAAGCAAACAGGGCGACGGCAAGGAGCAGGGAACCAGTCATGGCGTATCTCCTTGTGGATGCGATTGGCGATAGTATAGGACCTTATAGGTACTAAACGCCAGTCTTAGCCGACCCAGACTAATGGGGCAGCACGGGAACGGCGATTTTCCCTGAACCCACCTTGAATTGCTGCGTTCACATACTCCCGATCACGTTGGGCCGAACAAGGTTGGGGCCGGAGAGCATCGGTCTGTAACCAGAGGCTAAGCCAAAGGATCGTCCCCTTCGAATATCCGGCGCATTGCGGGAGTGAGCCTGCCCGCTCCTTCCACGCGCTCGGCCCAGTGGGTGGGTGTCCCTTCGTTCCACTTGGCCGGGCTAGCTTTGGGGTCGGGGGTCCGGTAGGCCATCAGCAGACCCCAGCGAGTGGGCGCGTCCAAGTCGCGGTGGCCGACGTGATGCGGCATGTGGTGGACGAAGGAGACCATGCTGCCCGGCGGCAGCGACAAGCGCTCAATCCGCAACGGCTCGCCGGTAAAGGCGTGGATTTTGCTCGTCATCCAGCCGATCTGCATTTCGTCGTCGTATTCGGTCCGCGTGGAATTCCACCGATAGGGAATGCGGTAGAGGTGGGAACCGGGAATAACGGCCAACTCACCGCCCCCATCGCCGATCCCCATCCCTTCGGGATAGCACAGGGTGCGGACGCATTGCTGCGCTAGGAATTGAGCGGTCAGCGCGTGGCCGTCGCCAATTTCGCTTTCGACCTCGTACTGCCCTTGGCGATATGGGTGTGCATGCCAGCGTCGCCCCCTTGATCCCGCCGGCCGGTTGAGCATCAGGCAGTGGTCGATCAGGAAGCGCTCACCGAGGAGCTGACCGAAGAGTTCCATCATCTGCGGATGGCTGGTAGTGACGTCGAGGATAAAGCCGTCGTAGGCAAGCGGAAAGTATTCGGGCATCATCCCCTGCCACTCAAATTCCGCCGCGACCGGCGCGGAACCAAGTCCGAAAAGCCCGTGTTCGTACATATAGGCGCGGAGTTCCGGCGACATAAAGCGCATCTGCTCCGATCCACCGCAACAGGCGGACAGGAACTCAGGAGTCGTCTGCTCTGGTGTCGGTTCGGGCAACCCACGGCCCGCGTAGTCAATGGCGGCCCAGTCAGTCCCTACTACAATGGCGTCGTTCATCCGTTGTAGCTTTTGCAGGCTGGCCGTCCAGTGCTGTTGCCCAGCATCGGTCAAGATGCCCTCCCAGATCCAGTAACCTTCCCGTTCAAAAAAATCGCGGTCGAAGGCGGCTAGGACTTCGGGGCGCAATAGATCGTGCAGGCGGCTAGCTGGAGTGGGAGCTTGGGATGCTTTCATAGATGGCCTTGGGCAGTTAAAAACCCCGCGCCTTTTCGACGCGGGGTTCTTCATTTTCAGTTCAGCGGATGGCGAGCGGCCGCCCCGGCGATCCAGTGCCACCTTTGAAGCGGGTCGGCGTAAATATAAAGAGGAACTCGTACACTTGGTCGGCCAACACTTCTTCAAAGACCATGTTTTCCAAGTTGAAGATGCCGTTCTTGGTGATGAGCTCCTGATGGACCGGGAAAGCCTGCTTGGGATCGGGACCGGGCACAACTTCGGTGGTCCACTGGTCCGAGCCGATCATCGAGGGTTTCATGGAGATGATCCACTCGCTCGCCTCCATGCCGATGCCGGGCGGGTTGGTGTTATAGGTCTCTGGATCCTTCCACAGCTTGGACCAACCGTAGTTGAAAAGCAGGGCGTCGCCCTCCTGAATGCTGCTTTCGGCGATCCCCTGCTTTGCGAGTGCGCCGCGGATATCGGCGACGGTGACCTCATAGCTATGGTCGAGGTGCTCAACGCCCTTGTAGCCGGCAATGTCGATGAGTACGCCACGGGTGACGAAGGAGCGCACGTGTTCAATGCCCAGCTTGGTGACGCCATAAGCCCCGGCCATCTCATCGGCGGTAACGCCATTGTAGAACACGTCTTGGGTCGAGCCATCGGCCATGCTCATGCGCGTACCAATGTGGGACAGTCCGTCGAACTGAGTGCCTACTTGGCCGATCTCAGCGCAGAGGAACTCGTCGTGGTACATGAGCATGTTGTTTTCGCCGAAGGGACCACCGGTGGGCGAGCCGGGAATGAACATCGCATAGGTGCGCTCGCCAAACAGCGGCATGCCGCGCTCGTATATCTGGCCTAGCTCGTACATCTGGCCGGTCTTGACTAGCTGCACGGCCTTGAGGATGGTTTCGGCGGTGATGCGGTTGGACGCGCCGGCTTGGTCGTCGGCTCCCCATTGCGAGGGCCACCAAGGTCCTTGTTCGCGGGTTTGGGAAAAGCACGGCAGGGACAAGGCGAGCACAAGAATCGCCGAAGTAAGCGACTTCATGGATACCTCCTTAGTAAATGGGGTGCAGCGTAAAAGCACCGCGATGGTATATGGTATAAGGAAATAAGCTCAGACGAACTTGACTACCACCAAGAGCACGATGACGATCACCAGCACGGTGGGCACTTCGTTGAGGCAGCGGAAAAACCGCTCGCTCTTTTGGTTCTCACCACGCGCAAAAGCCTTGCGGTAGGAGGCGAGCATGCCGTGGAGGGCCGCCATGGCGAGTACTAGCACCAGTTTGATGTGCATCCAGTAGCCCGTGCCGGGTGCGCCGGCCCCAGTGGCGAGAATGAGCAAGATGCCAGTGATAAAAGAAACGATCATCGCCGGATTCATAATCACCCGCAGCAACTTGCGCTCCATGACCTTGAAGGTCTCGTCGGCTTCGGAGTTAGGGGTAACTTGGCAGTGATAGACATAGAGGCGCGGCAGATAGAACATGCCGACCATCCAAGCGATGACGAAGATGACGTGGATGGCTTTGAGCCACAGGTAGTACTCGCTTGCAAATGCACTCATAGGGCGAACTCCTCTACGCGGCGACTCGCTAGGTGCGCGCCGCTGCCAGCGCAGCTTGGTGGAGGGCGTTGATCGTTTCGGCGTCTAGGTCAATGTCGATGTTGGGAATGGACTCGGACCGGCCGATAAAGAGCGTCGCGTAAAATGTGCAAGCCGCCAGATAGGACCCGGCGAGGTTGGGATGGCTTTGGTCCTTGTCGTGCAGGACGATATCGGGATGCGCCGCTAAGCAATCGCGCCAAGCTAGGCCCACGGGCACGACGGTCGCGCCGATCTCGCGCCCTATTTCGGCGTAGGTCTCGCTCAAGGCGGCTTGGGTCTCGGGAGCATTTTGCCGCGCCCAAGTCATGTAGAGTACCGTCTGCGCCTGTGCCGCCTTAATTATGGCGTCGAACTCGCGGATATTTTCGCCGGTGCGCTTGGGGTTTTTGACCGGCAGAGTGCTTTGCTCCTGCAATACGACGTAATCCCAACGGGATGTCTGCAAGCGCTTTTGCGCCTCGCCCTTGTTCAAGTGGGTCCTAAGCGAGGCCCCGCCACCGCTGATGAGCTCGCATTCCAACTCGCCCTTGCCGCCGGCGTGGACGAGTCGGGCCAAGAGGCCGGGCAGATCGTTGCGTGCGGTGAAGCTGTTGCCAATGAAAAGGGCGTGGGTGATATTGGCCATAGTCAGTCCTCAATATGGGTTGAGGTGTATCTTGCTCAACATAAACACCGCTTCGCCTCGCGCCAAATTGCTAGCCCAATGGCCTCGTGTTCGGCACTCAGGACTTCGACCTCGGCGATTTTATGCAATCTACTCTTGGAGAACTTCAGATGGGACAAGCTGTCGAGCAGTACGAGCGAGACGGGTATTGTATCGCAAATGAGCAAGTCGCGCCGGACGATGTGTTGGAAAAGGCGTTGCAGGGGATGGTAGCGGTGCGCGATGGCGTGTTCGATATGGGGCTGCCGCCGACCGAGCATCCTCAGTATGATCCAAGCGTGTTGTGCAAGATCAACAATCCGCATCGGTCGGATACGGGGCTCTATGGATTGGTGACCTGTCCACAAGTGGGGCGCAAGGTCGCCGAGATAACGGGTGCCCAGCGAGTGCAGGTGTGGGCGAGCCAGTTGCTGATCAAGCCGCCGGGGTCGGCGGCCGCCGGGCACGTCGGCTGGCACCAAGACCGGCAGTACTGGCGCATGTGGCAGCAAGACGAAGGGCTTTTTACAGCGTGGATCGCGCTGTGCGATGTGGAGGAGGAGTTGGGGCCGATGCGCTTTGTGCGCGGGTCGCACCGTTGGGGCTTTTTAGATCAAGGCAATTTCTTCGACAAGGATCAGCACAAGCTGCGCGAGGATATCGCGGTGCCGGCGGGCGGGACTTGGGAGGAAGTGTCGGCGCTGATGCCCTTGGGCGGGCTTAGCGTCCACCACTGCCTGACCTACCACGGCTCCAACGCCAATGTCTCGGACGCGGTGCGCTGGAGCTTGGCCGTGCATTTGCGCGACGAACGGGCCGTGCCGGTGCCCGGCGACCAGAGCTACTACACCGCGCATTTGGACGATCCCCAGATTTGCCCAGTGATGTACGAAGCCTAGCGTCGTTACTCCGGTGCAGAAGCACCGAAGGCCGCGGCAAAAGCTCGCGATTTGGGATTGAGCACTGAGTAGAAGGCGCGAACCTCCGGGTCGGGGTGGTCGCGCCAGAGCCGAGCGGGCAGGGTCGTGTAGTTACTCAAATGGGGTTGGTCGTGGCGTCCGTAGTAGAGCTGGACGGTTTTGCGGTCTCGTTGGGTCGGTCGGATGGTCGCCGCGTGTAGCACCGAGAGGTTGAAGAGCACTACGGTGCCGGACGGGCCGTGAAGATCGACGATACCGCCGCGGGCGAGTTGGTCTTCACGGCCCAAAATGGGCGCGTCGGCCGCTTCGGGCGAGAGGGAGAAGCAGTGGGTGGTCTCGTCAACATCGGCCAAATAGACGAGGGCGTGGATGTACTGGGTGCGCAGGGGGTGCTGCTGCCAGTGCGGACGGTCGCGATGCCAGCGTCGCCAGCCTTCGCCCTCGTAGGGTGCCATGTGGCGCAGGCAGGCTTCAGAGAGACAGATGGGGGCACCGAGCAGCGTTTCCACTGAGTCGAGGATTTGCGGGTGGCGGATGATTTCTTCGACTGCGGGCCAAGTGATCAGAGGATCGCAGTTGACGGTCTGATAAGTGCTCTCCAAGGGCCGCCAAAAGGCGCGGCCCCAAGTTGCGCGGTCCGCGTCAAAGCCCTGGCGCAGACGGGCGGCGTCTTGGTCGGAGAAAAGTTGGCCTAGAGCAATGTAGCCATTGCGGCGAAAGAATTCGTAGTCTGCTGTGTTCATCGGCGTTTATTGGGATGATTTGAATGGCCTCTTTAATCGGACGGTTGAAGGGTTGGTGCAAAGAAGCGCTTCACCCTCCGACTGAAGGGAGGAGCCAACCAGCGGATTAGCGAGCGAACCAGCGAATCGGGTGGCGTCGCGTTCCATCGGCAAAGGCGAGCGAATAGGGGTCGCACTGCCGATAGACGACCGTCCCGTCGGTGCGCAGCACCAGCCAGCCAAAGTCCCAGCCCCTGCGCTGATAGCGCATGGGGATACTCGGCCGGACGCGAATAACCGGATGCGATCCGGCGATAAAGAGCTGCTGCTCGACATAGTAATAGCCCGAGCCGGTCTCGACGAATACCTCGTGGGCTAGGTCCGCCCCCGCTCCGGGCAGGTCCGCACACAAACCGCCAATGCCGACCTTGATGGACGCGCCGTCGCCAAAGGTGGTGGCGAGGGCGTCGATAGAGCCGGCGAGAACGCGGCCGTGGGCGTCGTGGTGCAACACTTCCTCCCACGTGTCGGCGACGTAGAATTTATAAATGTCAAAGTCGTAAATGAAGTTGTGGCTGGGGGCGTTGGTCGCTGGATCGTGGCTGTCGAGCAAGTGGTACTTCGGCATGGGGTGCGATCCCTCCTCGGGGGTGGGCACGGTCTTTTGCCCGTCGAGGTAGGGCCGGCCGAGGGCTTGGTTGCCGTCTTGATTGTAGAGGAAAAACGACATTGAAGGCCGCGGCCCAAATCCGCTGGGCAAGGACACGGGCTGGCGCAGGCTCATCAGGCCGGCGGCCCAGCGGTCTTCGACGAGATACGTCACGGCAAACTCGGCCACCTCGCGCACCTTCTCGTCGCTGCGGGAACGCACGTCGATGTGCTCGTTGTGGCGAAATTCAGTATAGATGCGCAGATCCGCGCCACGGCGGATGGCACGGACTAAGGAGTCTTGGCTGCCGGCGACGATCTTGCGCGACGAATCTAGTACCAAAAGGCAGGTCCAAGGATGCATAGCGCTATCCCGTGCCGCCGGCGGTAACGTTGTTGCCAATGAAAAGGGCGCAGGTGATATTGGCCATAGTCAGCCTTCGGTTTGGGTTGCGGCACAGCTTGCTCAACATACACACCGCCGCGCCCCGCGCCAAGTTGGAAATTGGCCTTGCACACCGTACATGCTCAGAGCATTTTGTCGATAAAAGCTACTGTAACCAATGTTCCAACCATTCCATCCTATGGGAGAACAGCCATGATTGAACACGCCAACACCTCGCGCTCAATCACCGCAGAAACGGCGGAAATGTCCGCCGATGAGAAGTACCTCTTCGACCTGATCGGATTTTTGATCGTGCGGGACGTGCTGAGCGAGGAACACTTGAAGCTGGCTAACGACGCCATCGATTCAATGGAGCTCACACCAAGCCCGGAGTACTTTGGCGACTCCGTTGCTTTGAAGGGCGAAAACACTTCGACGCGCCTCGGCAACAGCGAGGGCCTGTTGGAATTGCCGCGGCCGTTCTGCGAGCCTTTCAGAGAAATGCTGGCGCATCCCAAAACCACCCCCCATCTCAACACGATCCTCGGGGAAGGCTGGAGGCTCGACCACGGTCCGGGTTTGATCGCGATGGACAAGGGATGTTCCGGCGGCATGCTGCACGGCAACTTCGACAACGCACCCTATTTCTACCGCGAGGGTAAGATCTTTACCGGCCTCTGCGTCATCGAATACCTGCTCGCCGATGAAGGGCCCGGCGACGGCGGCATCAGCGTCATTGCCGGCAGCCACAAGGCCAACGTGACCTGCCCGGCCAAGATGCTCAGATGGGAACACTATCAGGAATACGTGACCGAGATAAACGCCAAAGCCGGCGACGCCATCATCTTCAGCGAGGCCTGCACCCACGGCACCCTCCCGTGGAATGCCGACCACCAGCGCCGCGCCATCCTCTACAAGTACAATACCGGTCACATGGCATGGGGCGGCGGCGGAGTGCGCGGCCGGCGGCCGTCCTACTGGGACGAGCTCACCGCTCCCCAGCAGGCAGCCCTACTCCTGCCTTCACACCATTCCCGCAGACCCAAGCCGAGCAACGGCTACTCAGGGCTCGCCGAGGTGGCCGATTCGGTGTGAGGGGACTAAGAGGCCGCCGGGGGTTTGTCGTGCCGAAAGGCGCGGTGAAGCAGGCAGCTTCTAAGAAGCTGTTGAGTTAAAACGAATATCGGTACGATCTCAGGCGACTTTAGGAGATTGCACCCCCCGGCGGCCCTGCAAAGTGAGGCTTATACGGCTGAAATCAGCTCTTTTCCGCAGCGTATTCCGAATAACTCGACAGTTTCTAAGGCAGGGCTTCGAGGAGGCGATCGATATCTTCGTGGTTGTTGTACACCGAGGGCGAGAGGCGCATCTTGTTGCCGAAACGCATCGCCACATGAACATTGGCACTCCTACAACTGGCCAAGACAGCTTCGGGGTGTGGCGCTACGAAGGAGA
This sequence comes from Candidatus Latescibacterota bacterium, assembly GCA_965200315.1. GTDB lineage: Bacteria > Latescibacterota > UBA2968 > UBA8231 > UBA8231. The sequence goes on along the minus strand of OZ241362.1, from coordinate 2,856,494 downwards.
GTATGGGGCTTTCGTTCCCCTGCGGCGTGATCGATTTGTACCCCCTCTTCGGCAGCTCCTCCTGCAAGCGATCGGTCAGGTCCCTCGCGTGGTTGCGGATTCTATCGACTCCAAGGCGCAGGATGTACTGCAGGCTCTCTTGGGCGCACACGACTCCTTCGTACGAGGGGTAACTGACCTCGTAGGCACCGACTCCGGTGGGGGGTGAAAACGATATCTCCTCACTGGCCGAATCGGGCTCTTCCACCCAGGGGGGATAGTTGAGTCTCACACCACCCGTGGGCTGCGACGGTTTGAGCACGTCGATCTGCAGATCAGAGCGAACGTACAGAAACCCAAACCCCTTGACGCCCATCAGCCACTTGAACGTCGAACAAGCCGCAAAGTCGATGCCCATCGCCTTGACGTCGATGGGAACGCCGCCCGCGGCCTGCATGATATCGACATACAGATACGCGCCGTTGTCGTGAGCCAGCTTGCTTATCGCCGCGACATCTGCGACATACCCGTTGACGTTTGACACCAATGCCACCGAAATCAGCCGGGTATTGCTGTCGACTGCGTCTTCCATGGCGGTCATGTCGATTTGCCAGTTGCGATGTGTCGCCAATACTGGCGACAGACTGCTCTTGACGATCCGCACATCAAGACCTTGCTGCTCGCGAAACTTGTAGCTGGATATGCAGGGGCTGAAGTTCAGATCAGACATCACCACATTGCCGCCGGCTAGGTGATCCCTCAAGCCGTTGAGGATGTTGCTCTCCGATTCCACCGTGCTGCGTGCAAAGGCGATTTCTCCGGGCTCGGCGTTGATGAGCCGGGCAAATAGGGCCTTGGCTTGGTCTCGCGGCGGTGCCCAAGCCGGCCACCACGGCTCCCCCACCTCGTGGGCGACCCAATCGACGTACCGGTGCAGGGCCGCGGCCGAGTGTGCACTGATCGGATGCGACGAAGCGTTGTCGAAGTACGCCATGGTCCGCGCTCGCGGGAAGTCTTCGCGCACTCTATCGAAAAGATCGGTCATACTTGGCTCTCCTCGGTATAAAACCTGAATTGTACTCAAATGATTCTTCGCCCGCGGCTTGGGTTGCCGCAAAAGACCCAACGCGACTGGAAGCAAATCGCCTCGCGCTTTTTGACCGTCAGCGTCTGCGGCCGCTACAGATCCTTGTACCAGGTCAGTTGCACCTCGTCTAGGCCCTCGGTACGGTAGGCGTAGAGATGGACGTGACCGAGTTTGGCACCCATGCGGGCGTAGAAACGGCAGGCGGGGACGTTGATGTTTTGGGTTTCGATCTTGAACTGAGTGCAGCCCCGCTTCTTGGCGCAGGTCTCGGCGCGTTGGAAGAGCGCTTGGCCCACGCCTCGTCCTTGATATTCGGATCGCACGCGGATATCCCAGAGGCCAGCGAGGTCTTCGCGCCCTTCGCAGTAGCCTAAGCCCTCGCCGTGAAAGGCGACAATAGCCCCGCCGATGCGCTCCTGTTCCCTGTATGCGGAGAGCACAATCCACCGCGAGAGGTCCCACGTTCTCCGAGTCCAGCGTTCGGGGCCGCCGGAGTGGTCGTAGTTTTTGATGTAGGGAGGATCGACGGGTTCTTCGACCAGTCGGATTCCCCCGAGGCCGTTGGTGACGAGTTCGACGCGCAAGCGGCTTTTTACCTCAAGGGCGATGGGCACTTGGCCGTATTCGGACAGGCCGTCGAGGCTTTCTTCTTCGATGCGAAAGTCCATTGGTGTTCCTTGCCATTAAGAGGCGCTCTTGCCGAGGGTGCTACACATCGATCCGACGACCACCAGTAAGGTACCGCCGATGGCGGGTTTGTTGAGGGGTTCCATGGGGACTAGGTTGGGGTCGAACAGGGCGAGTAGGCCCATCACGGCCATCGTGACCAGAGGCGTCAGCGAGACCAGCGCGCCCATGCGCGAGGCCTCCATCCGCTTGAGCGATTCGGCGAAGCTGAGATAGGAGACGAGGGTGAAGACGACCGAGCAGGCCAAGAGCAAGGAGGGGATGGCCGGCAGGTCGAATATGTGGCTCGGTTGGGCCAAGGGCAGGAAGAGCAGCATGCCAAACCAATAGACCAAGGCCATAATCGAGGTTGAGGGCAGGTGCCGCAGCAGGGGTTTTTGCGCCAACATGAAAACCCCCCAGAGAATGGCCGAGGCAAAGACGAGCCAAACGCCGATGCCGTAGTTTTCCAACACGAAGAGCAGTTCGGCGAAGCGCTGATTAAAAAAGAGCCCCATCCCCACGATCAGCCCGCCGAGGCCGAGCCACTGCAGACGGCTAAAGGGTTCTTTGAAGAAGATCAGCCCGCCCAAGAGCACAATTATTGGCGAAAACTGCATCACGATCTGAGCCGAGCTAGGCGAGATACGGCTCAGACCCATCAGATACGTCAGGTAGTTGCCGCCAAGGCCGAGGACGCAAACCACCGCTAGCACCAAGGCTGCGCCGCGTATCCGAAAAGGGGAGGTAAGGCCGTAGCGAAAGTGGATGACGGGGACCAGCATGGCCCCCGCGAGCAAGAAGCGGGACCAAGTAACCGTAAAGGGGTCCAGCGATTGCAACAACAGCTTGAGCACCACGGGCAGGGCACCCCACAACAGCAGGGTGGTAAAGGCAAGGGTTAGGCCTAGTGATCGACGCTCAATCTGGTTGCTCACAGCCGCCAAAATGCTCTTGAAGATGCCATTCCCAACCCCAGGCTAGAATCGTTACGCTGCCTTGAGCGGCTCCAGGTCTGAGGGTTCTAGTCTGCCGAGTGGCCAACGTTTTTCAATCTAACCTTGCCTTAACCTCTCGACCACCTCTTCATCCACCTCAATCCCCAATCCCGGCCCGGTCGGCACGCGCACAAAGCTGTCCTCTTGGTCAAACGGCACCGCGCATAGCTCTTGGCGAATGGCACTCGGCGTGCGGTCTAATTCCATCACCGGCTCCTGCATATAGGGTTGAGCGTTGTGCGCTGGCGGGCAGGGCGGCAAGGTGGCGGCTAGGTGCAAGGTGGCGGCGATCATAACGGGCGATCCCCAAACGTGGGGATTGACCTGAATGCCGCAGGCGTTGGCCATGGCGCAGATGCGCTGCATTTCGGTGATGCCGCCGCAGTGCATGATGTCGGGCTGGACAATATCGTAGGCGCGGCGCGTCAGGTAGGGCTTGAATTCGTAACGGGTGCGCAGGTTTTCGCCGCCGGCAATGGCCATGGGCAGCGCGGCTTTGACCTCCAGATAGGCGTCTAGGTCTTGGGCATTGACCGGCTCTTCAAACCACATTAGGTCCAGCTCGGCCAGCTTCTGGCCAATGCGAATCGCCGTGGTGGCGTTGTAGGCCTCGTTGGCATCGACCATGAGGTGAATGTCCGGGCCGATGGCATCGCGCAGCGCCGTGACGCGCGCGACATCCTCGGCGATGGACAGCCCTCCGACCTTGGTCTTCATCCCCTTGAAGCCGGCGGCCACATAGCCTCGCGCCTCGTTGAGCAGGCGGTCGGGAAACTCGCCTTCAGTATAGTAGAGGCCGGTGGCATAGACGGCGATTTTATCGCGCACCTTGCCTCCGAGGAGCGCACAGACCGGGAGGCCGGTGGCTTTGCCCGCGAGATCCCAGAGGGCCATGTCGAGCGCGGAAAGGGCGCTGCCGGCTAGGCCGACCGCGTTGTTGCCGTTGTAGAGAGCGTGGAACATGCGCTCCCACAGCCCGGCGCGGTCCATGGGGTCTTGGCCGATGAGCAGCGGGGCGAGCAAGCCGTCGATGAGACCGGCAGCCGCGCCTTCGCCCCAGCCGCCGAGGCCGTCGTCCGCGGTGATTTTGACGAGCGTGGTGCTGCGCTGGTCGAGCCAGCCTTGGGACCAGCCAAAGGGGCACTCAAGCGGGCAGGTGAGGTCGAAGGTTTCGATGGCAGCGATTTTCATATCAAGGCCCTGAGATTGACAGTTGGTTTCTAAGTGCGGAAATATAGGGTATTCAAATTTTCAGATAAAGGAAGCGCAGATGAAAATCACCGAGGTGAAATTACTGGTGTTGGAAGACCCAAGTCGCAGGGGAAGCGTCGGCCATAATATCTCACGAGTAGAGGGGCTGCGGAGGATACAATACACTCACAAGGGAAGGCCCGATCAGAAATTGCGCCCGGTGCGACAAAGCTTTTTGGAGGTGCATACGGACGAGGGGATTGTGGGGCGCAGCGATACGTCGATGACTCCCTATCAAGCCGACATCGTGCGGTATCACGCGGTGGGGCGGAGCCCTTGGGAGCGCGAGGGGCTGTTTCAGCAGTTTTGGAAGGGCACCCGGTGGGTGTACCAGCCCCCGGGGTGGTTTGGGGCGTTTGACAACTGTCTGTGGGACATTTTGGGCAAGGCCGCGGGGCTGCCGGTCTATGCGTTGGTGGGGCGCGTGCGGCCGCGACTGCCCGCGTATCTGACCGGCGGGGATGCGGATATAGAGGGGTATCTCAAGGCTATAGAGACCGGCAAGGAAATGGGTATAGGGGCTTACAAATTTCACACGTATAAAGGCGGCAAGGCCGATATCCCCATTTACAGGGCCGTGCGGGATGCTGTGGGGCCGGAGTACGATTTGATCACCGATCCAGTGTGTTCATACAGCTTGCGCGAGGCCATTGAGGTGGGGCGCGTGCTGGAGGAGCTGGATTTTGTGTGGTTAGAAGAGCCGATGCACGAGCAGAAGATGAATCAATATCAGGAGTTGTGCCAAGCGTTGACCATTCCGATAATGGGGACCGAAATGCTGATGCACGACATCGACTTGACGGCGCAATGGTTGATCCAAGGGGCGACCGATCGCCTGCGGGGCAACGCCCGGCACGGAACGACGCAGGTGCTGAAGCTGGCGCATCTGGCCGAGCTGCACGGCGCGAATATCGAACTAAATGGCGGTGGGGCGTTGGATGGGCTGGTCCACGCACACTTGGGCTGCTGTATCGACAACACGGATTTCTACGAGTTTTTCGGGGCAACGGCCGACAGCCTGCGGCAGACCGGGGCGCACTGGGGTTTGCTCAACGCGCCCTTGATTGAAGAAGGGCACATCGCACCCCCGGATGGGCCGGGTTGGGGTGCAGAGTGGGACGAGGAGAAATTCGGCTCACTGGTGGTTGAAGAGCACTGAGATGGAGGACGCATGAAAAGCTGGCAACCTACCCAAGCCCAAGCCCAATCTTGGGAGGAAAAGGGCTTTTTCACGGTATCTGGGGTTGTGTCGGCCGACCAAGCGGCAGAGATGCGCGGGGTGATCAAGAACGTCCTGTACACCCCTGAGCCCGAGAACGTGCGCACGGACGCCGACCCTATGGACCCCATGGGCGATACGCCCGAAGCGCGGGCGCAGCGCTTCCGCAAATTCAACCGCTGGTGCCACACCGCGCCGCTGGTCTGGCACACGGCGCACGCTGGGGCGATGGCACCGCTGGCTCGGTATTACTTGGGCGATGACATCCTGCTCAAGTTCAGCAGCGTCTTCGTCAAGCCTGCCAAGACCGGGGCGGCCACGCCGTGGCACCAAGACAACGGCCTGTGGCGCGATGGCGAGACCGAGCCGTTCAACGTCTGGATGGCTCTCGACCCAGCGCGGCGCGACAACGGCTGCCTACAGTTCATCCCGGGAAGCCACAAAACCGAGATCGTCGAGCACGTGCTCTACGCCGACAGCATTCACGGCGAATTGCCGAGGGAACGGGTCGCAGCCCTAAAGGCCGAGCGCGGCGTCGAGCACATTGAGCTAGCCCCAGGCGATGTCGTCTGCTGGCACAGCAGCATGTGGCACTACAGCCCGGTCAATGAGAGTCCACAGAGCCGGATCGGCATCGCTGGCGTCTATACCACGCCGACGCTGGCCGACCGCTCGCCGCGCACTTGGGGCAATTTACATTGGGTGGTGCGCAAAGGCGCGTTGTGCCAGAATTTTCCGCCGGACGAATACGGAGTAGATGGAAAAAACAAGTCGCCGCACTCGCCGTTTCCGCGAGCCGGTCAACGTTGTTCGTAAGATAATCCGCAGATAGATAGACGCAGAGGGACGCAGAATAACATTCACAAAACGATCCGCATCTCGAATCGTTCAAGTCTTTCAGGATTGCTATAAAATCAAAAGGGGATGCACAAGATGAGCGAAGCGTACGTAGTGGATAAGAATCTGGGGCAGCCGTTGCTGTTGGAGGAAGGCGATCTGCCGCAAAAAAATGCCGATGGCGAGCCGGTCGTCGCGCTTACCGACGAGCAGAAATACCTCTTCGATGTTCGCGGCTGGCTCTTAGTGCCCGGGGTATTGGCCGACGACGAGATTGAGGCCATGCGCGAGTACGCCTTGCGCGTGCAGAACCACCCTGAGTCGCTGCCGGAACACGAGCGTTCTTTTGTCGCCGGGCCGCTGGAGAAGCTGACTGATCATCCGGTTGTAGTGGGTTTCCTCAGCGAGTTCTTGGCGTTCCCAGGGCTGTCGAGCGCCGAGTGCTACGGGTTTAGGATGGAGGGCAGCAACTTGCGCAACCCAGCGGCGACCCCCGAGCGAGAGGGCGTTTTCAACCCGCACAATGGCAGCGGCTTCTTCCGCTTCGCCGTGGATTCACACCACTACCAGAGCATTCCCGGCAAGTCCTTTAGCGGATTGACGCGGGTGGTGTGGGAACTGGCTCCAGTCAAAATGCGGCAAGGCGGTACGCTCTTAGCCACGGGGAGCCACAAGGCCGCATACCCCTCGCCCGCGGCCATTCAGGACCCTCATTCGGCGGTGTGGGAAACATACGAGTGCCCGGCCGGGTCCGTGTTGTTCTTTACCGAGGCGCTGGCGCACAGCACCTCGCCGTGGACCAATGCCGATAACGAGCGGGTGGGCATATTCAATCTCTACAATAGCGTTGGCTCGCGCTGGAGCTCATGGTCGCCGCCGGCCGAACTCGTCGAGCAGATGCCCCCGATGCGACAGACCCTCTTTCGCGGTACGTACTGCGCCGACAACGTGCCGGGCTTCCGCTACGGCGGCCAAAACCAGCGAGATCGGCCGGTCGCCGGATGATAAACTCGCGTTGGGCGCGGTATTGGCGCGGCGGGTGGGCAGTCAAAAAGGAAAGCGGCTGATGTACATCCAAGACCAAGTTTCCATCGGCGAACTCGACGACGAGCACCTGAGCTTCTTTCGCGCGATCGGGGTGGATTCTATCCATCTGGAGTTGCGCGGAGGAGTGCCCACCGCTGGGCGTCGAGGCGGTACCGGCTCGGCGAATACGTCGCTGGCGCAGGATATAAAGGCCGGCAAGGACTGCACCGACGCATTGGCGCAGGCGCGGGAAAAGGTGGAGGCGCACGGCATGAAGCTGAACAATATCTTCATGCCTGCTTGGGAGGAGATCACCTTGGCCGAGGAGGACCTGGATGAGCAGATCGGCCACTGGTGCAAGATGCTGGAGAGCGTGGGCCAAGCCGGCATTCCCTGCGTGGGCTGGAACTTCAAGCCCATGGGCAACTTTCGCACCCCTGCGGATACGGGCAGGGGCGGTGTGCAATACAGTACATTCGACTACGCAGTTTTTGCTAAAAACCGGCCCAAACCGCACGAGCCTCCGGTAGATGAGGCGCAGATGTGGGCGCGGATGGAGCGATTTTTAGCGGCGGCGATCCCGGCAGCCGAAAAGGCGGATGTGCGGATGGCCCTGCACCCGGACGACCCGCCAATTCCCGAGCCGCTAGGGGGCGTGGCGCAGATTTGTTCGACCCTAGAGCAGTTTCGCAAGATCTTCTTCGAGATCGCGCCGAGCGACAGCAATTGCATGCTCTTTTGCCAGGGGTGCATGACCGAGCTGCTGGGGCCAGAGAAGATCTACGATGCGATTGCCGAGATGGCTGCGCAGGGCAAAATCGCGTGGGTTCATTTCCGCAATGTGCGCGGGCAGTTGCCGCGATTCACCGAGGTGTTCGTGGACGAGGGGGAGGTGGATATGCGGCGAGCGATGGAGGTGTATCGCGACAATGGATTCAATGGACCGTATATGATGGACCACACGCCATCTTTTGCCCATGGGTACGGGCCGTTGTACGGGAAGGCGTATGCGATTGGGTATATTCGGGCCTTGATCCAGATGGTGTACGGATAATCTAACTTGGAGGAGAGACTATGCCAGTATTGAGCAAAGAAGATCGGGTCTTCTGGGAAGAGAACGGCTATGTGGTAGTCCACAACGCCGTGCCCGAGGAGAACTTAGACGCGATGGTGGCGGCGATCTGGGAATTCCTGGAGATGGACCCAGAATGCGAAGAGGATTGGTACAAGTACCAGCCCTATACCCGCGGCAACCTGTGCTCGCCGATCTCAGAGTCGGGAATGGTCGAAATCTACCAGCATCAAGCCCTGTGGGACAATCGGCAATATCCCAAGGTGCATCAGGCTTTTGCCGAGATTTGGGGCGACGAAAAGCTGTGGGTTTCGCTAGACCGGGCCAATATGAAACCACCGGCGCGCGAAGATCGGCCCGAATGGTGCAACACGGGGATGATTCACTGGGATGTCGATACGGCACAGCAGCCGGTGGCCTTTGGGGTGCAAGGAGTGCTGTATCTGACGGATACAGCAGAGGACCAAGGCGGCTTCCAGTGCGTGCCCGGCTTTCACCGGATATTCGACGAATGGGTCAAGTCCCAGCCGGCAGATCGCAATACGCGCCGACCCGATCTAACAGGACTAACGGTCCAGTCGATTGCGGGCCAAGCCGGAGACTTGCTGATCTGGCATCGGTTGTTGGCCCACGGCAACGGCCACAATCGGTCCGCTCGGCCGCGCTTGGCGCAGTATATCACCATGTCGCCGGTACCCGCAAACGGAGAAGTCACCCGCGAGAAGCGGATCGCGGCTTGGCAGGAGCGGCGACCGACGTCCCGCTGGCCCGGCGATGCGCGGGATTGGGAACACCAGCATCAGCAGCCGGCCGAGTTGACCGCTCTGGGGCGGAAGCTCTTGGGAGTGGATTCGTGGAGTTAAAACAGACCTTCCTTTTTAAGGAGCGACTCAATGAGTAAGAAAATCAACCGCGCTGTCGAACTCCTCGCCGAGGATCAGCCAATCTACTACACAGGTGCCCACGCCGGACACGTGCTGACCTACGAGCAGGGCAAAGAGGACGCCGGCACTTGGGCCGACTACATCAACGTCGGCATGGAACACGGTTCGTTCGACATGGCGGGGCTAGACGAGTACTTGCGCGGCTTGATCGCCGGTGGGCCGACCCGCAGCGGGCACCGGACTCCGGCGATCATCGTCGAGGCCCCGGTCGAGGGCCGGTCCGAAGAAATCGTGCGCTACAACGCTTGGCAGTTTCGGCAGATCTTGGGCCGAGGTGCTCACGGAATTCTGCTTTGCCAAGCCGAATCGGCCGGAGCCGTCCGAGCTTTTGTCGAGTCGTGCCGCTATCCGATCAACACCATCGGCGTTGGCACCGATTTGGGCCGGGGCACGCGCGGCGTTGGCTCAGAGGGGGTGTGTGCCGGCGTGTGGGGCGCGAGCCGCGACGAGTATCTAGCCAAGGCCGATCCGTGGCCGCTCAACCCGGAAGGCGAGTTGCTGTTAGGGCTAAAGATCGAGTCGGTGGCCGCCCTGCCTCACATCGAGGAAATCCTGTCCGTGCCGGGGATCGGCTTTGCCGAAATGGGCCCGGGCGACTTGAGCATTTCGCTGGGGTATCGGACGATGCCGCAGCCGTGGCCCGAGCAGATGCAGGAGACGCACGAGCGGGTCAAGGCGGCGTGTCGGCAAAACGGCGTGGCCTTTTTGGACGGGGCCGCACCCGAAACGGTCGCGGAGAAAATTGACGCTGGGGCGCGCGTTTTTTCTGGGGGGAATGAAGAAACGGCCCGGGTGGGGCGAGTGCACACGCGGCGAGAGATGCCGGCGTAGGTAGCATAAGAGCGTTGCTGAAAATTGTACAAAGGACGCTACTCTTTTTGACCCTAACCATAGGAGAAAGACTAATGATTTACGCGCTGAAGGCTCCCGAAGATGACGAGAGCAAAGGGCTCATCTATATGATTTTGATCGCAACGATGCAATCGTTCAGCGTTCCTTATCTGCGAAGATGAAACTCCGAGGGAGGGTTTGAACGTCTTGTAGAGGCACTAAACGAGGATTGTATCCACGGCATCCTCCATAACCACATAACTTGACAATGCCCTCGATCAACTCCGGGAGGAAACGGAAAAACCGGTTGGCTTGCTTATCGGCGAAGACCTTGCCACGTTTGTGCTGCGTTTCGGTAGAGACCTATTGATCTAATCCTCCGCTGAGACAAATTCCAACGATATGCGAATGTACATTGGAATAATGCCATGACAGGCGACAACAAGAAGCTCCGCAGTGCGGGGTGGTTTGGCGACGAGTGGCACCAAGGATTTGTATCCCGCGGCTGGGCCAAAAACCAAGGCCATCCCGAGCAGATGTTCGACGGCCGACCCGTGATCGGGATCTGCAACACGTGGTCGGACTTGAATCCTTGCAACGCCCATCTGCGGGTCTTGGCCGAGCAGGTCAAGCGCGGGGTGTACGAGGCCGGGGGCTTTCCGCTCGAATTTCCAGTCACTTCGCTCGGCGAGACAATGATGAAGCCAACGACCATGCTCTACCGCAATTTGGCGAGCATGGACGTGGAGGAAAGCATCCGCGCCAATCCGCTCGACGGGGTGGTGCTGCTAACTAGCTGCGACAAAACGACGCCAGCCAGCCTGATGGGCGCGGCGAGCGTAGATTTGCCGACCATTGCGGTGACGGGCGGGCCGATGCTCAACGGCAAGTTCCGCAATCAGGATATCGGCTCCGGCACGGATGTCTATCGCTTTACGACCGAGCTGCGAGCCGGGAGCATCTCGCGCTTAGATTACCTGGAGGCCGAGGGCGGGATTTCGCGCTCGGACGGCCACTGCATGACCATGGGCACGGCCTCAACGATGGCCTGCATGGTCGAGACTGTCGGGCTGACGCTGCCGAGCGGTGCAGCCATTCCAGGGCCAGATGCGCGGCGCAAGCGCTTGGGGCATCTGGCGGGCAATCGCATCGTCGAGATGGTGAGAGAAGGTTTGTACATGTCGCGCATTTTGACGCGGCCAGCCATAGAAAACGCCATCAAGGTCAACGCAGTGCTGGGCGGTTCGACCAACTTCGTGGTGCATCTGTTGGCCATCGCCGGACGGCTCGGCGTCGAGTTGGAATTAGACGACTTCGACCGCTTGGGCAGCCGCATGCCGCACTTGGTCAACCTAATGCCTTCGGGCAAATATCTGATGGAGGACTTCTTCTACGCCGGGGGCTTGCCCGCCGTGATCCAAGAGATGAAGGAGCATCTGCATCTGGATACGTTGACGGTGACGGGCAAGACGCTCGGCGAAAACACCTCGGGTGCCCAATGCTACAACCGAGAGGTCATCGCCGCGATCGACAATCCGCTCAAGGAAGCGGCCGGGATCGCCGTGCTGCGGGGCAACCTCTGCCCGGATGGGGCGATTATCAAGCCGTCGGCCGCCGCGCCCGAGCTGATGCAGCACCGCGGACGAGCCGTGGTGTTTGAAAGTATAGAAAACTACAGGGCGCGGATTGACGATCCCAATCTCGACGTGGACAAAGATAGCGTGTTGGTCTTAAAGGGCATCGGCCCAAAAGGTTTCCCCGGGATGCCCGAGGCCGGGAAGTTCGGATTGCCCAAGAAGCTATTGCAGCAAGGCGTGCGCGACATGGTTTGCATCTCGGACGGACGGATGAGCGGCACGGCCTACGGCACGGTGATTCTGCACGTCGCGCCCGAAGCCGCCGTGGGTGGCCCGCTGGCCTTGGTGCAGGACGGCGACCTGATCGAGTTAGACGTGGAGAAGCGGTCGTTGAACATGGCGGTGCCCGACGAGGAGCTACAAAGCAGGCGACAAGCGTGGACGCCGCCCGCGCCGGTCGTCACGCGGGGTTATGCCGGCTTGTATATCAAGCACGTGCTTCAAGCCGACAAAGGCGTTGACTTGGATATCTTGGTCGGTGGCTCCGGGCCGGATGTATATCGGGAGCCGAGGTAGTTCAGTGCTTAGCGCATCACTTAATACTTTGGTATGGCTCCAAAATCCAACTCCACGACCCAGTCCTGAATCGACTCCTCTTTAGTGAACTTGATGAACCCAAGTTCACTGAGTCGTACCAACTCCCTATGAAAAGTTCGTCTCGTGACATTCCGATATGCCGACTGCATGTAGTTTGCCTCCAGTAGCTCTGACAGACTGATTCTGCTGGACGAGGTATCTGAGAAGGGATCTACCGGCTCGGTCTCGCTCAGGAGAAAGTCGAGGAGACTGAATTCTCTTTGGTTTAGGAGCCGCCGTCTAGCACCTATCCTTTTATTGAATGCACGGACGATCATGGTCCGGTACACCAGCCGATTGATCTTCGTCTTGATGAAATTGTTTATGTCTTTGAGCTCACTCGCAAAGCCGGCCACGCCGAAGCGAATAAACGGCCTCACGTCAAAAGGCTGGCTTCTGCGGCATTGTTGTAGGATTGATTTGTATTCCTGTTCGTGGCGATAGAAGTAATTGGAGAGTCCGTAAAAGCCATGGACATTGTACCCACGCTGAAAGAGGACGCCTGCTTCAACGAGTCGGGAGACCCTGCCGTTGCCATCTCCAAAAGGGTGAATGGTCACCAAGAAGAAGTGGGCGAGCAGGGCGCGTATAACCGGATGATTGTCGTCGAGCCGGCGAGAGTTGATGAAATCGATGTACTCCTCCATTAAGCGAGGCAGCCATTCGTACGGGGCACCTCTATGGACTCCTCCAAGATCTTCCGTGCCCACGGTGACGGAAAAGCGGCGGAATTCCCCAGGAACATTATGGCCGGTATCCGAATCCCGGGTGATCATCTCGTGCATTGTGAGGATGTCTTGCAAGCCAATAGGCGGGCTGTTCGGAAGAAATCGTTGCCTCACCCAAGCCTGAGCCTCCCCGGCGTTCCTGATCTGCACTTGTTCCTTTGTCGCGGTCTTCCTGTCATCGTGGTGATTTTGTTGTTCGAGTCGTTCCATCTGCTGGGCAACCTCGGCCTCGGAAAGAGGGTTGCCCTCTATTGCAGTCGTTCCATGAACCGCACGCACTCGGTTCAGCCTGTTGAGCTGGTTCTGCCACTCTTGTGGGAACGCTAGGTTCAGAGAGGCTTCCTTGTATGCCTCGATAGAGACGAGGTCGCAAAAGAAGTCTTGAGCGTTGAGATTGTACTCGAAGGAGAACCTTTCCCAGTCCATATTTGTCCCCTTATATGACAGTTAATTTGACAGATAGTAAATTTTTTTAATATACAATAAATAATGAACTTATATTATATCAACAAGGAAACTGGGCAAAATTCGCTCTTATTTGACAGGATAATTGACAGCCTATTTGGCCAAAGACTTGGTCGAGGATTTTTCCCAAGACGTTTATCTCTGACACATGATCCACGGGAAAAATCTATAACGGGCCTTCTACCCGGTGACTCATCGGGCACGATATAGACTAGTTTGCGCGGTCGCCACGCGGGACGTGCTCCAAGCCGACAAGGGCGTTGATTTGGATATCTTGGTCGGCGGCTCCGGGCCGGATGTATATCGGGAGCCGAGGTAGTTAGCTGCTACCCACAACGGCTATGGCTTCGACCTCGACGAGCATACCGGGTATCACCAAGTCGGCGACCGTCACGGTAGAACTGGCGGGGATGTGGTTGGGAAAGGTTTCGGCGCGGGCGGCCGAGTATTCTGCATAGCGGCTGGTATCGGTGATAAACGAGGTGATCTTGACCACGTCGTCCATGGTCGCGCCGGCCTCGACGAGTACGGCGCGGATGTTGGCAAAGACTTGGCGCGACTGCGCGGCCATGTCGCCTTCGCCGACGAGTTGGCCCTCTGAGTCGAGCGGCCCTTGGCCGGAGACATAGATCGTATCGCCGACTTGCACTGCCTGCGAGATGCGGAAATTTTCGGTCCAAGGCCAGGCGAGGTTGTGTGCTTTGCGTTGGGTCATGGTAGGTTTCCTTAATATGAGCGCGTTTGGAGTTCGACCAAGCGGTGGATGAAATCCACTTCACCCCCCGATCAAAATTCATCTCAGGAGTTAAGCTCTAAATCCCTTACTCACCAAGAGCCGAATGATCGCTGGAATGACGTTCCGCGATCTGTTCGGTGTTGGGCTGGTATCTAGTTGTTCGTCGTATTTTCTTCAACGAATTGTTCTCCACGAGATGGCGCACGCTTTAGGTTTTACCGGTGATGTTTGGCATGAGAAAAATTTGATGCAGGGTCTTAAATGGGATGAGGTTTTCAGTGCCCTCCCCTTCGTCCCAGATTTGGACGTGCGTTTTATTGGTCGGCGGGCAATCTTGGCTACCAAGTTGATGTCAATCAGGCCGATCCGTACTCCCTTCCAAGACCAAGACCAAGACCAAGTGCGAAGCCCGTTGCGGACCATAGCTTGACAATCAACTGTAGCTTAGGCGTGAGGAATATTCGCGTGGTTGATGCGAACGGACGCATCGTCCGCACCATCACACCATTAGCATTGAGATCATTAAGGGAGTGATTCGTTAGCTCTCTTATCGAGCCACTGCTCTACTCTACTCTACAAATCGTTTGAGGCGAACCGCTGGTAGCCTTTTTAGCCGCTGATTCAGCGGATCGACTTCAATGCCGACCGATTCGATCGCCGTCAGCCCGAGCAGTGGCTCGGCGTCCGCGTCGCCGAAGATGATCGTGCCGCCGACGAATTCTCCCATAAATTCGATGTCCGCGCTCGTGACGTCGAGTATTAGTTCGGCCCCATTGGCCAGTTCATACGTCCGTTGGCCTTTCGACTTGAGGCCGATGGATTCGAGGTGCGGCCTCGGGACGAGACAATCGGTCGCCCGGTATCCACCAGAAAAAGCCCTTCCCAAGTGCGGTCCGGCGCGGCCGGGTTGCGAATCGTTACAGTGACGTGCGTTGCTCCCATGGCAAAGTCCTTTCTTTGAGCCTTTTCCTACTGCTAGCTAGCATTTTCGCGGCGACGCCCATAATGTCAACAGCATTCTTTGGACGTGGCATGATCAACAAACTCAAGGATGCCTTCGAGTACCTACTGCCAGAGCGGCACCCCGTCCAGCATACTCTGCAAAAACGCCTCGTTCAGTTCCGCTCCCAGCCCTCGCTTATCGCTCAACACCACGTGCCCTTCCTGAATCACCGGCTCATCGGCGAGCACTACGTCATTCCAAGTCGGGTCGTCGTAGCGGTGGAACTCCAAGGCGAGAAAATTGGGCACGCTGGCGCAGACGTGGGCGTCGGCCACGGTGCTCAAGGCGCTGGAATTGTTGTGCGGGGCAAAGGGGATGTAGTAGGTCTCGGCCATGTTGGCAATTTTGCGACACTCGGAGAGGCCGCCGCACTTGGAAATGTCGGGCATGATGATATCGACCGCCTGCTGTTCGAGCATGTCGCGGAAACCGTAGCGCAGATAGGCGTTTTCGCCAGCGCAGATCGGGGTGCGGGTCGAGTCGGTGATGCGCTTGAGGGCGTCGATATTCTCGGGCGGCACCGGCTCTTCGAGCCACATCAGATTCAGACCTTCGAGCGCGTGGGCGAACTTCATCCCGGCCGTGGCATCGTAGCGCCCGTGCAGGTCAATAGCCAAGTCCATGTGGGGGCCGACGGCCTCGCGGATCTGATGCGCTTGATCGACCAAATCCTCCAGCTCGGCAGGGGCCACCGACCAGTTCCAAGGATCGAGCTTTTCCGGGTGGCCCGCGTCGTCGAGATCGAACTTAATCGCGGTGAAGCCTTTTGCGCGCGCGTCCTCGGCGCGCTCTTTGTAGTCCGAATGGGCACTGTCGACGTAGAGGCGCACCCGATCGCGGAATTTGCCGCCCAAGAGCCGGTAAACGGGTACGCCTTGGGCCTTGCCAGCCAAATCCCAAAGCGCGACCTCAAGGCCGGTCAGTGCCGAAATCGCCAAGCCCGACATGCCGCCGCGGAAGATGTAGCTGCGGCGAATGCCCTCAAAGAGCGCATCGACATCGCGCGGGTCCTTGCCGATAAGCTGGGCGGCCATGGTCTGGGTGGAGCCGCGCCAGCCGCCATCGACGTGGCTGGCCTCGCCAGTGCCGTAGATGCCCTCGTCGGTGTGGATGCGGACGTAATGGTAGAGATAGTGGTTTACGCGCACTTCAGCGGTTTTGACCTCTGTAATCTTCAATGCAGCCCCTCTCTTCTATATGTATAGTTGGCCAATGGCGCGCGTGGCAGCGTCGCAGTACCAGAGCACACCCTCGTGGATGGTCATCCCGTGGACTTCGGTGGGAGCTTCGACGCGGATGACCTCCCAGATGCGCCCGTCTTCGGGATCGAGGCGGTTGATGGTGCCGGCCGAGGTGTCGGCGACCCAGAGGGTGCCGTTGTCAGCCCAAGCTAGGCCGTGGACCCGGAGGCCGGGGACGCGAAAGGAATGGACTTCTTCCCAAGTGCTGGCATCCATTACGTGAACGAATTGCGAAGGCGGCGAGGCCACGTACACCTTGCCGTCCTTCCACTCGAGGCCGTGGGCCCCGGTGACGCGGCCATTCTGCTGGTCGGCGACCCAAGCGACGACGCCATTGCCGGGCGAATCTAGCTTGGCGATGGTTTGGCCCGTAGCCGGGTCGAGGCGGGCGATCTTAAGCTCAAAGGTCGAGGCGATCCACAGCGATCCGTCGCCAAGCGTAATGCCGCTGGAGTGTGCAGTGTCGGTCTGGGCTTCAAAGAGGACTTCGCCGCTTTCGTAGTCGAATTTATAGATCTTGAGGTCTACTTGGTCGATGCACCAGAGGCCGTCGGGCGCGGCTTGCAGGCCGTTGGGCTGGGGTCCGGGGCATTTGAAACGCTCTTCAACGCGGGCGATCTGAACGGTCATAGAATGCTTTCTTTGCTAGGAGTTGGGATTAGGCCGACAGGCCCATGAGGTAGTTCCAGTTCTGGCGGCGGATGGCGCGCTCCTTGTAGTGGTCGCTCTGGGAGACGCCCAACGGATTGGTGAAGTTGAGGATGTTGGTGACGTCCTCGGCCCGGTCGCGCTCGTTCCAGTCGGCGGGTTTATTGGCTGCCTTGGGATCGTGGTTCCAAGTGGGTGCTGTGTTGTCCTGAGTGCGGCGGAAGAGGAACTTGATCATGTGGCGCTTGTGAGGCGAGCGATTGGCGGCCGTGCCGTGCCAGAGATCGTAGTGAGTGAAGGCCACGGTCCCGGCCTTGACCACGAGCGGCACTTGGCCGCGGATGTTGGTGTACGTGGCCATGCGGTCCGTCGGCGCGTTGCGGAATTGGGTGCCGGGGACGATGATCGTCGGCCCCATGTCGGGCGTGACGTCGGTCGGGTAGTACAGCCCGAGGAAGCGGTTGAGCAGCACGTCGCGGTTGTTGAGGCCGTCTTGGTGCCAGTTCATGTGCGGCGAATTCGGCTGCTTGCAGTGCCAGTGGCGATGTGGCTGCACCTCGTAGTCCGGGCCGAGCAGGCTGACGAGCGCACCTTTGACGGTCGGGCGATCGAGCACTTGCCATAGCTCGGGCACGGCTTCGGTGATGGCGTCGCCGGGGTTGCAGTCGAGCGCGTCGAGCTGGGCGGCGATGGACTCGTTGAGCCCGGCGGGCAATTCCGGCTCGACGAGGTGGTAGCCGGTGACGAGGAAACGGGCCACTTCGGAGTCGCTGAGCAGATGCTCATTCATCGGCGATAACCTCCATTTTCTGTAGGATGAACTCATAGCCAATCACGTCCAACTCCCTATCGTCGAACGGCGCTTGTAGATGGGGGAATTGGACGATTTGCCAGCCGTCAACTACGGCGTCGTGTACGGTTGCGTAGGGCCAGTCGGGTGCTGATTCAGCGCAAATCTCGGGAGCAAAGCCTGCGACCGGCTCGATGAGCGTTAGGCCGATGATGTTGGACATGACGCTGGGGGTGCGCGCCTGCAAGTAGAGCAGGCGTTGGCGGGGCGCGTCCATTGGGGTTGAATCACTCCTGTAATGCGGGATGTACAGCGCGGCGCTTAATATAGAACGACCGTGCTTTGTAGCCAATGACGCCACTTGATGATAGCTACCCTCTTCCTTAGCTTGCCCTGCCGCACGGAATTCTACTAAAGGAGAAAATATTAAGGTGCAGTACAATACCCTAGGCCGCACAGGCGTCAGAGTGTCTTCCCTGTGCTACGGTACTATGGCCTTTGGCGGCGATGCGGACGAGGCTACCTCCGGGCAGATGTATCGCCACTGCCGCGAGTTGGGGATCAATTTCTTCGACACGGCCAATGTCTATTCCAACGGGCGTTCCGAGGAGATATTAGGCCGGTTGATCCAAGGCGAGCGCGACGAATTGGTAATCACCTCGAAAGTCTGCGGCTCAATGGGCGACGGCCCCAACGACCGGGGCCTGTCGAGGCGGCATATTGTGCAGGCCGTAGAGGCCAGTCTCAGGCGGTTGCAGACGGACCGCCTCGACCTCTACTTCGTCCATAACTTCGACGAAGATACGCCGATGGAAGAGACCCTCGCCGCGCTCGACGACTTGGTGCGCGGCGGCAAAATCCTCTACCCAGCCGTGAGCAACTGGGCCGCTTGGCAGATTGCCAAAGCCCTCGGCCACTGCGCCCGCGAAGGGCTGGCACAGTTTGCGTGCATTCAGCCCATGTACAGCTTGGCCAAGCGGCAAGTGGAGGTAGAAATTTTGCCGCTGGCCCGCTCAGAGGGTTTGGGCGTGATTACTTATAGCCCCTTGGGCGGCGGCTTACTGACCGGCAAATACGGGATTGACAAGCGGCCCGAGCGGGGTCGCCTCTTGCAGCAGGACAACTACATCAGGCGCTACGCCAAGCCCGTGTTCTACGAAGTCGCCGAGCACTTCGTGCGCTATGCCGGCGACAAAGGCGTACATCCGGCGACCTTGGCCGTCGCGTGGGTCATGGGGCATCGAGACGTAACCGCGCCGATCGTCGGCGGACGCGACCTAGACCAGCTAAAGCCATCGCTCGCCGCGCTCGACTTTGCCATGTCGGACGAGATGCGTGCCGAGGTGTCGGCACTTTCGATCGCACCGCCGCCAGCCACCGACCGCGACGAGGAACAGTTTTAAAGGAGAAAAACAATGAGACCCAACAAGCTGCGCGAAAAACTCAACGCCGGCGAGCCCACGCTAGGCACCCACATCCACACCACTTGGCCTTCGGTCGTCGAAGCCCTAGGACATACGGGCGCGTACGACTACGTGGAGTTTGTCGCCGAGTACGGCCCCTTTGACCTACACGACTTGGACAACCTCGCCCGCGCCGCCGAGCTATGGGACTTGGGATCGATGATCAAGGTCGATGCCGAAAACCGCGCTTACGTGGCCCAACGGGCCATAGGGTCGGGCTTCGGCAGCGTACTGTTTGCCGATGTGCGCGACCCGGACGACGCGCGGGCCTGTGTGCGCTGCGTACGCGCCGACGCGCCCGGAGAGGAAGGCACCTATGGGGTGGCTATGCGGCGCATCGCCTATATGAGCTATGGCGGCACCCCAGAATACGTCCAAGCCCTGCGCGACGTGGTCGTGGTTTTGATGATCGAAAAGGAAAGTGCCGTCGCCGATTTGGAGGCCATGCTCTCGGTAGAAGGAGCCGAGATGGTCCAATGGGGAGGGGCCGATTACTCCATGAGCATCGGCAAGGCCGGCCAGCGCGGCGTGCCGGAAATTGCCGCGGCCGAAGAAAAGGTTTTTAAGACGGCCTTGGAAATGGGCGTCCATCCGCGCGCCGAAATCAACACAGCCGACGACGCCAAGCGCTTTCTCGACATGGGGGTGCGGCATTTCTGCGTCGGCACGGATATAGCGGTGCTATACGGGTACTGGCGCGATCAAGGAGAGGCGATGCGGCGGTCGTTGGAGGGCGAGTAGGTGAATCGCATCCTTCGCCCCGGTCAAATACCACCACTCAAACAAGGACAGTACAATGATTAAAGCAATAATCTCAAGAATCTTCAAAAAAAGACCGAGCTTCCAAAAGGCCCTTAATAAATGCCCTAGGTCAGCCCGCGAAGGATACCGGATTGCAAAGAACAACCTCGACGGATTCAAGGTCGCTATAGACGAGGTTTCGGAGGACTTGAAACAACAACTGACAAGTCTGAACGATGGAAACGTCCAAACCTCCGATATTAAAAAAAAGACCCAAGAGCAGTTACAACAAGTGGTGTCGGAACTCTATTTGTTGCACGAAAAACAGGTGCGCCAAACAAAAGAGAACTATGCACGGTTGGACAAATTCTCTATTGCCCTCTTTGGTCGAACGATGACTGGAAAGTCAACATTGATGGAGATTTTGACTAACGGCGACGGAGCGTCCATCGGCAAGGGAGGCCAGCGCACGACCCGAGACGTGCGTAGCTACGACTGGAAAGGGCTCAAAATTACCGATGTGCCCGGTATAGCCGCGTTTGAGGGCGGTGAGGACGAGGAAAAGGCGTTTGAGGCCGCCGCTCAATCGGACCTTGTGCTTTTTTTGATCACTGACGATGCTCCGCAGAACGAAGAAGCAGAGTGCCTCGCACGTGTTCGGGCACTCGGAAAACCGATTCTGGGTATCTGCAACGTTAAAGTCGCTCTTAACAATGCGGACGATATGCGCCTTTTTTTGCGAAGGAACTGGTTCGATCACAAACGGAGCGATCTCGATGCTATTGTCCGACAGTTCCACGAGTTTGCGGAAAAGTACAGTCCGGGTAGCCGAATCCGCTTCGTTTACACCCATTTGCAATCGAAGTTCCTGTCTCAACAGCCCGAATACAAGTCTCAACAGTGCAAATTAGAACACACGAGCCGCTTCAACTACATCGAAAAGCAAATTATTTCGGAGGTAGTCGGCCGTGGAACATTCTTACGATGGAAGAGCTTCATTGATGGTGCTGTTGTTCCAATGATTGAGTTTAGCGAAAGACTCCTAGACTTCAGTGCTCAGAACTCGTCCAGTGGCAGAGTTCTCATAGACAAGCACCGCCAAGTCAAGTCATGGTCTGATGGCTTTCGCAAAAGTGGGCAAGAACGCATTGATACATTCATTAAAAAAGAAATGAACTCGCTACGCGCTAAAATTCCGGGATTCGCGGAAGATAACTACGAGGCATACGATGCTGGCAAGTGCTGGGACCGCTTAGTCGAAAATCAAGGTATAAAACGAAAGGCAAAGAAACTTTTCGAGCAAATCCAGAATGAATGTAAAGACGAACTATCAGAAACTGCACGGCAACTCAAGTCTGAACTGAATTTTGTCGGTAAATTTGCTGGCGACCGCAGGATTAGCATGGATTCTATATTCAATGCAAAACGGGCTTGGAAATGGACGACCGATATTATTTCTAGTGGGCTTGGTATTGCTGCTCTCATTTTTTCCAGTGGTCCCTTTGGCTGGGCGGCGGCAGCTATTGGATTGCTAGGGCGGTTCCTTTCTGGGTTCTTTGAGGACCGAGAGGAAAAGGCGATAAAGCAACGCAACAAACTTACAAGGAGACTCGAATCTGATGTCAGAAAAATAGAACATAATCTCCATAAAGAATTTAGAGATTGGTTTCATCAAGACCTTCTCAAAAAGCAAGTCAATGTCTTAATCCGTGAACTTCAGGCGGTTGTATCAAATACCTTACAACTGGCAGACAGACAAAGGGATTTGGCTTGGAGAATCAACAAGCAGCAGAAAGAATTGCACCGCACCCTGCTCGACGAGGCACTTGATCAGCTTGGGCATAAGGACCATAGAAGTCTCATGTTGGATGTAGCGCGAGTTCCTGGTCTGGCAATTATGCTACTGATTGAGCCTAAAACTAAATTCCCTAAGAACCTGCGTAAGGATCTGGAAAAGATGCTGGGCGAAAAGGTCTGGTTCGTGATCGGCAAGGGTAACAAATTTTCGATGTTGACTCAAGCCATTGGGCGAGACTGTGACAGAAGCAAAATCCGTATCGAATCAAAAATTCAAGTTGCACATGTTCCTGTAGGGCAACTTGATGCGGTTGGTGTCTCCCGAATCCGTCTCGCACATCAATTAACCGAACTGCATGTTATGAAGTCATAAGGAGGAAGTAACCGATGAAAACTTTAAAACTTCAGCATTGGACAAAAAGAGGGCAGGCTTTGCTTGAAAAGGTAGAAAAGGTTCTCAAAGATGCTCCTTTTGACAAGGTACGAGAGCTTGCCCACCGGGTTCCGAGAGAAATTGCTCTAACTGACGAGGCTGTGCAGGTGGTTTTTGCCGGTCAATACAGTGCAGGTAAATCTTCGATTCTCAAAGTGATGATCGGACGAGAAGACATTGCAATCGGGGCTGGAATTACGACTCAACAGGTGCAACAGTTTGAATGGAACGGTATCAAAGTGATAGATACACCTGGCGTCCATACGGAGATACGACCCGACCACGACGAAATAACTTATGAGGCGATCAGCAAAACCGACCTTTTGGTCTTTGTTGTCACCAACGAACTATTTGACGCCCATATAGCAGAACATTTCAGGAAACTCGCTATTGAGCGGGAAAAAGCTCACGAAATGCTGTTGGTCGTAAACAAGATGCAACGACATGCCGAAGGTAATACGTTAGCGGCTCAGGGTGTGATCCGGGAAGATCTCCGAAAAGTTCTCGTACCGTTTACTCCGGAACAGCTTCGCCTGTCTTTTGTGGATGCTGAGGCCGCGCTTGAGGCTCGTACAGAACAAGATGAAGAGTTTCGCACAATCTCCCACAACAGAAGTGGTTTCGACGATTTCGTCGATAATTTTAATGCGTTTGTGGAAGAGAAGGGATTGGCCTCACGTTATACAACATCGCTCTATACGCTCGAACAAGTACTTCAAGAGGCGCTCGCAGCCGAGTCGAGTGATGATGTCGATGTAGATGCTCTGCAAGAATTGGTTACTCAGCAAAGACGTGCATTAGTGAGTGGTAAGGCGCGGCTTTCGCAGGCAGCGGAAAGCCGGGTCCAGCAGACGGTAAACAAAATTCGGGAGGAAGGACGCAAGGCTGCTGACCTAATTGACCTAATTCGCGGAGACGCTGACACTGAGGCTGTTGATCGGGAATTAACGGCGGCCCAAGAGCGCGTTGAAAAACAGACGGATGAGCTGTCAGGTCTCGTTCAAAAAGCAATGGAAGAGGGTATCAGCGATCTCGCTGAGGGGGTCGGGCAAATCGCGGAGAGCGAATTAGCCAAAGAGTTGCTATCGAGGCTTAGAGAAAGAGTCCAAGGTCTCGGTATTGATCCAGCCACATCGTCTAAAATTAAACAAGGTGGAGATGTAACCCGCCAACTTGGGCGGTTCCTAGTAGAGAAGTCGTTTACCTCCACAACCGCAACCCTCTCCGGTCTGTTCAAACTTAACCAGTATTCGGGTACAGCAACTCACGGCATGGTTAAATCCATTGGTCATGTCTTTGGGAAATCCTTTAGGCCGTGGGAGGCGGTAAAGTGGACGCGTACAATCGCAAATGCTGGTTGGGTTTTGGCCGCAGCAGGGGCTGTTTTGAACATTGTGTTTCAAATAAAAGAAGATGCCGATGAAGACAAACGGGAACAGGACTTGCGCGAAGGCCGGGCAGCTATTCGGGCGGGATTTGATGAAGCCGCCCACGCAGTTGAACTCCATTTCGATGAAGCTACTGACACTTATATAGATCAAACCATCGGCAGGCGTATTGCGGCTATAGATGAGGAACTCGAAGAACTCAGAAACATGCAGGAATCTCGCAGCGGTCTCTTCCAAGAACTCAATGGCTTGTTAAAGGATACTAGGGGACTTATTTCGGAAATGCACTCGTCGTAAGCCGAGTTAATACGAAATACAAACTGCCCATAAGAAAGCTCAGGTCCTGTAAGGAGGGCCTGAGCTTTCTTATGTACCGTGCCTGCCCTTGCCCGGGCGTACCTTTTATGTTACCGCCGCCAGACGCTATGCAGCCCGGTCAAAGGTCTCGATTTCTCGGCTCCAAGGTTCCTTCCGTTGTCACTTAGCTTTGTCCTGAGTCGTCGGTATCGCGCTCGGTTCGTCTAGTCTCCGGCATACGCCAAGACGAATATCGCGGACGTCATGCCCCATCATAGGCAAGGCTTGGACCGTCCTGAGAGGGATGTGCTCATCGACTAAGATCTTCATACCTCGCC
The DNA here is from genome assembly GCA_965200315.1 of Candidatus Latescibacterota bacterium. Lineage (GTDB taxonomy): Bacteria > Latescibacterota > UBA2968 > UBA8231 > UBA8231. The sequence continues at coordinate 2,832,303 of OZ241362.1, read as the reverse complement.
CGAGAGAACTTCAAGAGGGGCCATTTGCTCTTCAGCCAGTGAGGCTGCATAGTCGAAGCAAGCGAGGATATCTTCCCATGTTATAGAAGGATATTCTTGAAGTAGGTCTTCGATGGTATCCCCGTTGGCGAGCATCCGGAGGATTTGATGCACAGGAAGGCGCGTCCCCTTAATGCAGGCTTGGCCGTGATACACTTGAGGATCAATAGTAATTCGGTTGTCCATACTCTCACTTCCTGATTTGTGTTGTGAGTTGGCTCAACCCAAATGGATAGGGTCTCTGCGGGCACCGCCGCCAGACGATCGTCCGCAGCCCTTCGATGCCTTCGGCCAAGGCGCGGCGGTAGAGCCACAAGTCGCCGCCGTAAGCTATGCAGCGAAAGCCTCGGCTCAGCATCTCCGTCCCTTCCTCGATGGTATTGACCAAGTAGCCAGCGGCCTTGCCGTGGTGCTCGCAGGCATCGACGACGCGGTCGAGGGCGGCGGTAAATTCGGGATGGTCAAACTGCCCAGGAATCCCCAAGAAGTTGCTCAGGTCAAAACCTCCAATCCACAGTATATCAATCCCATCTACCGCGGCGATGCGATCGACATTTTCGAGGCCGGGGCGGTTTTCGATCTGAGCGATCAGCAGGCTCTCGGTATTGGCGTGGTCAATTTTGCCGACAATGGAGCCTTCGGCGAAGTGGTCGTGGGCAATTTGAAAGGCTGCTCCGCGCTGGCCAATCGGCGGGTACTTGCCCGACTGCACGATGACCTCGGTCTGCTGCGCGTCGCTAACCATCGGCACCATGACGCCTCGGGCCCCAACGTCGAGGACGCGGGCGATGAAGTGGTATTGGGTCGCCGGCACCCGCACAAAAGGCTCGATGTGGTCGGAGTTGGTGGTGGCGATCAGGTCGCGCACTGTCTCGACGCTCCAGCCGGTGTGCTCCATGTCGTACATAATGAATTCGGCACCAGCCTCGGCAGAGAGGCGGGCAATGCCCGGGGTGCAAAATTCAAAGGTCATGGTGCCGATGACAGTGCCGCCCTCTTTGAGGGTGCGTTTGACTTTGTTGGGTTTCATCCGATAGCTCGATAGCGGTTCAGTTTTTCTTGGAGACGGGGGTGCTCGGCCGCTTGGGGATTGACGAGGTGCTGGGGCAAGTGCCCGGAGGCTACTTCGATGAGACTGCGGCAGGCACTGTGGCCGATGAGGCGGAAGCACTCGTCGGTCCAGCATAGCCCGTGCGGGGCGACGATAGTCTGGTCGGTGAGTGCCAATACAGGCTCATCCTGGGGAACAGGTTCTGTTTCAAAGACATCGAGGCCAGCCCCGGCGATTTGACCCTGTTGGAGGGCGTGGGTAAGGGCCTGCTGATCGACGATGGGGCCGCGGGCCGTGTTGATGAGGTAGGCGCTTTCCTTCATCAGTGAGAGCTCGCGCTCGCTGATGAGGTGATGGGTCTCCTCAGTGAGTGCGCAGCAGATGCAGACGTAATCTGCGCGTTGCAGCAACTGGTCGAGCTCGACCAATTCGGCACCAGCGGTGTGCGCCTGTGCAGCATCGACGAAAGGATCGGCGGCAATGCAGCGAATGCCGAAGGGCTTGGCTAAGGTGCAAATCTCGCGGCCGATATTGCCCAGGCCGACCAGCCCAAGCGTACGGCCCGTGACGCCCATGCCCATGTAGCCGAGGCGCTCATGCCAGCGGCCCTCGCGCACCAAGCGGTCCTTGGCCAGCATCTTGTGGCTGAGGGCCAAAAGGTACGTCAAAGCCATGACTGCGACTGGCCGGCGCACGCCGTCGGGAGTGATCGTCAAGAGCACGCCCTGCTCGTTGCAAGCTGCGGCATCAACGCTGTCGTAGCCGACGCCGAAGCGGGCGACGATTGCCAGCTTGTCTGCTCCCTGCAAGGTCTCGGCGCTAACTATCGCGGCGAGGACCAGCAGGCCGTCGTAGCCGCGAATTTGGTCGGGGCGCAGCTCGGTGGTGTTTTCCGCTAGAAACTCCCACTCGACCGTTGGGGATTCATCGAGCAGGTCGAGGCCAATATCGCCGAAGCCGAGAGTGCCGTCGGCCTTGAGAAAGTCGCGGGTGACGCCTATGCGAAAGGTTGCAGTCATGGCGACAAACAAGATAGGGCCTGATGGGCAGCTATCAAGGGGAGAGGCGGCTGTATCGGGCAGGGGGCACACTGTCTGCGATTAGATACAGAAAAGCAGCTACACAACGGAGACCTTGCCAGACAAAAAAGGTGGTTCGCATTTTGCTTGTCTGTTCCTGTTGCCTACTTTTAACCCTAATCAGGAGCAATGCTGAGATGGCCACTGAAACATCTGAGATAACCACCCGCGACGTATTGCAGCAGATCAACCGCCGCTTGGAGCTAATTGAAAGCGACGTGCGAGCGGTCGGTGAGAAGCTGGATGTGTCGGTTCAGGAGCTGCGCGGGGAGAGCACGGCGTCACACCGAGGTCTGCACGAGAAGATCGACACGTCGTTTCAGACGCTGAACGATAAGATTGACATGTCGGATGGGAAGCGGGAAGCGTCAGTTCAGACGCTGCATGATAAGATTGACATGTCGGTTCAGACGCTGCGCGAGGAGAGTGCCACGTCGGTTCAGACGCTGCATGATAAGATCGACACGTCGGATCGGAGGCAGGAAGCGTCGTTTCAGACGCTGAACGATAAGATTGACATGTCGGATGGGAAGCGGGAAGCGTCGGTTCAGACGCTGCATGATAAGATTGACACGTCGGTTCAGACGCTGCGCGAGGAGAGTGCCGCGTCGGTTCAGACGCTGCATGATAAGATCGACACGTCGGATCGGAAGCAGGAAGCGTCGTTTCAGACGCTGAACGATAAGATTGACATGTCGGATGGGAAGCGGGAAGCGTCGGTTCAGACGCTGCATGATAAGATTGACATGTCGGTTCAGACGCTGCGCGAGGAGAGTGCCGCGTCAGTTCAGACGCTGCATGACAAGATCGACATGTCGGTTCAGACGCTGCGCGAGGAGAGTGCCACGTCAGTTCAGACGCTGCATGACAAGATCGACACGTCGGATGGGAAGCGGGAAGCGTCGTTTCAGACGCTGAACGATAAGATTGACGCATCGGTTCAGGTTCTGGATGAGAAGCGAGAGGCGTCGTTTCAGACGCTGAACGATAAGATTGACATGTCGGATGAGAAGCGAGAGGCGTCGTTTCAGACGCTAAATGATAAGATCGACACGTCAGAGCGCAATTTGCACAATAAGTACGACGCGACCGTACGCGACTTCCACGGCAAGCTCGGTGTCTATTTCCGCTGGACCATCGGCATCGTACTAGCTAGCTGGTTGTCCACCATGGGCGCGATCCTGTTCAAAGGGTCTTTGTAGCTCACCCTTCTCCCAGTTCCTACGATCGCCCTCGGCTCTCGACCTTCATATTGCCTCGCTAGTCGTGCCGCAGATCCTCGCGCTCCATCCACAAGCGCAAGATGCGCGGCGATTGCCGCAGATAGTAGAGGTAGGGCCGGTCCTGCCAGTGCTTTTTGGCAGTGCGCTTGTTGTCTTGGGGGTGCATGTTGTACTTCCCTCGATAATCGACGACGGTCTTCTTGTGGTTGTCGAGGGCAATGGTCAGAATGCGCTGCGGCAGCTTGGTCGGGTAGGTTAGCTGCATTGACCACACCGACCGCTCGCCCTCCGAGCAGCGCCGGGCATATGAGGCCGCGCAGTGGTGCATGACGCGCCCTTCGGCCAGCAGGTCGAGCGCGGTGCATAACTCGCGTATCGACCACCCCACGTACTCGCCCGAGAAACTGTCTTCTTCCTCCCCACTCGAATCCGCGAAAACCAGACGCCTCCCACGCATCTTCCTCGCTGAGGGCGTAGTCATCGGCGTTGAGTTCGCCGTGCCACTCGTCAACCAAGCTCAGCAGCTTGGTGATGCTACGGCCCTTCATCGAAAAGTTGGGCTGCGCCGCCGGCCCTTCAATGAACTGGCCGTCGGGGCCGGGCAATCGCTGGGGCACGAATTTCTGGTAGTGGATATAATCGACAATCGGGCCGATGTAGGTGGGTTCCAGCATGGGTTGGTTGGCAAAAAAGAGCATCACTGTCTCCCAGAACGGCTCGTCTTGCTGGTAGTCCTTCAGCCGCGTGGATAAAACGGCCCGACACGTGCGTCCACCCATGCCGACGAATTGCGCCCAGCGCAGGGCACGCGAAATCGGCCAGTGCCGATTGGCGCTCGGTTTCGGCTTCAGCCTCTAGGCTCTGACGCAACTCGCCGAGCGAAACCTCCGTAGGAGCTGTGGTATCATCACTGCCGCGCATCCAGTCCCAGGCGCGACGGCATAGCTCGGCGGGAGGATCAGTGCCTGCGGCTTGCCAAGTGCCGTCGCGGTGGTCCCACGAGGATGTCTGCGGCTCGCCCATGCGGGTGAAGAGGAACTTGACCATGAAGCGGTCGCGGTCACTGGCGTTGGGCATGGCGCGATGCCAGAGGTCGTAGTGGACGATGGTCACTGTTCCGGCCCGGCCGCAGAGGGGCTGTTCTTCCCGCTCATAAGCTTGTTTAGACGAATTGTAGTACTGAGTGGCCGGCAAAATCGCGGTCGGCCCCATGTCCAAGCTGACGTCCTGTGGATAGTAGAAGGCCATGGTCCAGCGGGTGCGGTGATGGCGGACGCTCTGGTCGTTTTCATAGCTATCTTGGTGCATGCCTTGGCCTCGGGACCCACTGGGGTTGTGATGGCAGTGGCGGTGCGGGTGGATGAGGTAGGAGGGGCCGAGGAGGCTCTGGAGAGCACCGGCGACAGCGGGATCGCGGAGAATTTGGTGCAGGTCCGGGATTTTGGGGAGGATGTCGTTGCCGGGATTGCCTTCGATGGCGAAGAGGGTTTCGATTTGGCGGTGGATATTTTGGTGGACCGCGGGCGGATGAGCGGTCTGCACGGTGATATAGCCATTGGTTAGGTAGGCTTGGACTTGGGAGTCGGTCAGGAGGATAGGTGCGGGCATAAGGCTGGCCTTTTTGCTGTCGGGAAGGATCGATGCACTAGTCAAAAATAACGATAATTGGCCATGCAGATTGCAAGCGGCGCTGCCCCACGTCAGCTCGTGCCACAACTTGACGCGGCGTTTTTAATTCTGCATAGAGAGCGGCACAAAAACTGGCTACTTCCCAAGCAAAGGAGGGATTGTGTCGGGTCTGGATTACGCGCTGATGGCGCTCTACATGATCTTCTTGGTAGGGATGGGACTGTACTACAGGAGATTCGCCCAACATAGTATGGAAAATTACTTCTTGGGTGGGCGCAAGATGAAGGGATGGATGAGCGGCACCAGCTATGCGGTCACCTGCATGAACGCCGATGTGGCACCCGCGTATTGCGGCATGACGGTCATCACCGGGACCTTTATCTGCTGGTGGTATTTGAGCCGCTTCGGGCTGGCACTGATGATCGGCGGGCTGCTCTTTGCCGCGTGCTGGCGGCGGTTGAAAATTTTCACCTCGCCGGAATTTTACGAACTCCGCTTTGGCGGTGCGGCTGCGCCGACGATGCGCGCTTGGGTCTCGCTGCGCAGCGCCTTTGTCGCCGTGGTAGCTTGGACCGGGGCCGGGCTCTTGGGGCTGACGAAAGTGTCTGAGGCGCTCTTGGGCTGGTCGCGCTTTGAGACCTTTCTGCTGGTCATTCCGATCATTTTGGTCTATGTGGTGCTCTCCGGCTACATGGGCGTGGTGATGTCGGATTTGATCCAGACCGCGATCATGATCGCGTCCTCGCTCGTGCTAATGGGCTTGGTGTGGGCCGACTTCGGCGGGCCGACAGGGCTCTATCAGGCACTGGTCACGCAGTTTGGGGAAGGGGTCGTTAGCTGGCATCCGCCGATGAGTCACGAGCTTTTGGGAGTGGTGGGGATTATCGCGTGGACGATGGGCACCGCGATCGGCTACGGAGGCGACGTGGCCCCGATGGCCGGAGCGATGGAGGGCCAACGGCTGCTGTCGTGCCGCAACAGCCGCGAGGCGACGCGGATGTACGTCTGGACCGAGATTGTGCTCTTCCTAATGCTGGCTGTGCTGACCCTGCCGGCTCTGGGGGCGATGGTCAAATGGCCGGGCCTGCACGACGGCAGCATGGAGAAGGAACTGGCCTACGGTCTCTTGCTGGGCCACTACCTGCCTTCGGGTCTTCTGGGGCTGGTGCTGGTGGCGATGTTCGCGTCGATCATGTCCACGGTGGATTCCAACATGAACTTCGGGGCCCAGGTCTTTATCAACGATGTGTATCGGCGCTTTATCAAACGCGGCGCTGAGATGGGGCACTACATGGGCGTCGGCAGAGTGGTGATGCTGGCGATCATGGGCCTTTCACTGGCGGTCGCACTACAGGCCGAGAACGTCATCGATATCGCGGTCTTTATGCTCGGGCTTTCTTCGGCCGAACTGACGGCCAATTGGGGCCAGTGGTGGTGGTGGCGCTTTAACGGTAAGGCGCGACTGGCCGCCTCTTTCGGCGGGCCGGTGGTCTTTCTCTTGAACAAGTACGTGGTTTTTGCCCATTGGATCGATGCGGGGCAGGATACGGCGTATGTGATAGTTCTATCGTCGATTGCCGCAACGTGCTTGCTCTGGGTCGCGGTGGCACTTTACACCAAGCCAGAGCCAGAGGAAAAGCTCTTGGCTTTCTACAAAGAGGCGCGACCGATGGGATGGTGGGGGCCGATCGCGCAAAAGGCGGGCGTTGAGGCCACTGGCGGCTCACCGATTATACACGGCTTGGGTCTCGCCCTGCTTGGTGCGGTGGCCGTGGGAGGGGGCATTATCGGCTTTTCGGGGTTTTACGTGGGGCGTTGGAGCGTGGCGTTGGTTGGGGGGTTGGTGGCGCTATTGCTGGGGGTAGCGCTGCGAGGAGCGTACACTCGATACATGCGCCGAGTGGACGCGGACGAGGGGTAAAGGTACAAGCCAGCGTGGCATTGACGCGGTAGCTCTATGTATCTTAAGGTAAAAGACCTGCGGAAATCGGTTAGGTAGATTCAAGGCGACAAAGATCGCTCTATAAAGGAGCACAAAATGGCAGATTACTTATATATTGGACATGGCGTCTATAGCGTCGCGGAAGCGGCCCGGCTGACGGGTGTTCCCGTCAGCACCATTCGGCGTTGGACGCGGGGTTATAGCTACACCTGGAATGAATCTCGTCACAAGCTGCCGCCTGTGTTTGCTTCAACGGAGGCCGGGGAAACCCCTATCTTGCGCTTTGTCGATCTTATCGAAGTCCGAGCCTTGAGGAGTTTTCGCGAGAAGGGGGTACCGTGGTCGACCTTGCGCATTGCCTCGCACAAAGCAGCTCAGCTCACGGGCCATTCGCATCCATTTTCGCAGCGCAGCTTTCGCACAGATGGCCGCCGTATCCTCCAGCAAGTGGAAGAGACTGCACTGCACGACATCGTCACCGACGAACAGTACTTTAAGGACTTCGTCAGGACTGTTCTGCCTGACGACGAGCTAGATTTTTCGGAAACAGGTGCCCCGGTGTGTTGGCATCCTATGGGCCGGGAGAGCACAGTCATCATCGAACCTACTCGTAGTTTCGGAGCACCGATATGCAATCCCAGCGGTGTCCGCACTCGTCTCCTGAGTCGCACCTATCGAGCCGAGCAAGACATGGACCGGGTCGCTTGGTGGTACGATGCCACTCTTAAGGAAGTAAGCGATGCTGTCACATACGAGGCACAATTAGCAGCGTGAGGTTTTTCCTCGACAACAACATCTCTCATCGTCTAGCTGAGGCGTTGATTGCCCTAGATGACCGTGTAGAACGAGGAGACTGGACAGTAGAGCACCTTAGAGTCCGTTTTAATCAGCAGACAGAGGATGTCACTTGGCTTGAAGCATTAGGCCGTGAGGGGGAGTGGATCGTGATCTCGGGCGATATTCGGATTTCTCGGAATCGGGCCGAAAGGGCTGCTTGGCGTGAGTCGGGCTTGACGGCCTTTTTTTTTGCTAGCCAATATCCAGAAAAGAAAATCTGGACCCAAGTTATGCACTTCCTACATTGGTGGCCGGAGATCACGCGCGAGGCTCGGGAACACAGGGAAGCACCTGAAGGATCTGGGTATGTGATTCCGATGCAGAAGAAGAAGTGGAAGATCATAACTCACGACTGACCCACTGCGCCGAGTGGCTGCGTCTGGAGTATAAAGGACACTTCCCCATCCGACAGGCAAAGGCCGCGATGTTACGGTGCTTCCGGTGCTGGACGTGCCGCCGGAGTCGCTGAAAAAGCGTCTTCCCCTTCGCCCACAGTGATGGCAGAAAACTGCACGTATCCCCACATCTGAGGCTCGTGCATATTGATTACTCCCATCGGTGACCACACCCAATTGTCGCAGGGCACACCCTCTTTCTTCAAATAACCGCCCTTGTAGCGGTCGAACTCCCATTCGACGCGGGAAAAGTTGACCCGCCAGCGATCGCCGGGGTTGGGAGGGCAGGCAGTGCCGGCGTACTTTTCCATGCTGCTCCAAGGGATGGCCACCTCCACCGACCAACCCCGATCCACATCGTCCGAGCAATTGAGGGTGCCGTCGATCTGCACGGCGTGCTTGATGCCTTCAAAATCGAAGCCCCAGTCGGCCTCGCCGCCTCGGTTGTATTGCTTGGGCAGATAGAGATCCCAAGCCACATTGAGCGGGTTGATCTCAAATTCCATATAGTGCTCTCCATCGTCGTCTGGGTCGATGAAGATCTCGAAATCGTTGTCATTGCAAATGACCGAGTCGCGCTTGGTCAATGTGCCCCATACGTGCGGCTCTTCCATATCGGCACCAAAGTAGAAATAGTCGTCGTCCCACAGCATGGCGACCCGAGTGGCAAAGCGAGGCAGGGGCTTTTTGTCCCCTTCGATGTCGACGAACAAGGGAGTGCGCGGGGCGCGCTTCCAAGACGCTTCAGTGAGGTGGCCGTCGATGGTGAGCGCTTTTTTGGCTCGGTAGCAGGTATATTGCTCGGGGATGATCTGGCTCATTGCGTATTTCCTTGGTTTTTGAGTATAGGTTGGGTGAGATCTGAGAGGCGCAATCGCTGCCTGCCCTGGTCGTCAAAATTGTCTGGAGCTAACCAAGTCAGGAAGGCTCGCTCTAGCTCCGGCCACTCAGAATCAATGGCTGCGTACCACGCGGTATCCCGATTGCGCCCGTTATAGACACTTGCTTGGCGAAAAATCCCCTCAAACGAAAGTCCCAGACGTTGGGCGGCTACCCGAGATGCTTTGTTCAGGCTGTCGCACTTCCAACAATAGCGTCGGTAGCCTAATTCAAACGCCTTCTTCATCATGAGGTACATGGCTTCGGTGGCCAATGGCGTTCGCTGTAGCTGCGGGGAATAGTGGATGTGACCCACTTCAATAGCGCCGCTTGCAGGTGCGATGTTGAGATAGCTCGCGACGCCAGATGCTGTCCCAGCGCTCTTGTCCACAATGGCAAAGAACAGCGGATCGTCACCTAGGCATGTTTCGGTCATCCAATCTCGGTAGCTGTCTTTGTCGGGAAATGGGCCGTATGCCAAGTAGGTCCAACTCTTGCCTTCCGCATCAGAGGCATTGTCCTGATACAGATCGTCAAGATGGCTATCGACTTGCAGTGGTTCCAACCGACAGAGGCGACCTTCCATACATTCTCTCGGCGGGTGGGGTGGTGGCGTCCAATCGGGCAGAGCGAAGCTAATCGGCTGTCCAAGGTTATTGGTGCGTTTGCTCATGCGGTGGTGTTGAGACGGCTCAATATACTGCATCGACAGACCCGGCCCGGGGAGCTAGGCCATTCCAGCCGTCCGCCACGGCGCTCGTCTGCTTGAAGAGCTGCAAAAGCGGTGCCCACATGGCCTCGCGCACGCGGCTGGCCGCTTCCATATCGCCAGCCGCTAGGGCCTGCTTGAGTTCGCGGCCCCGCTCTTCTTGGATGCGCACGCTCTCCTGTGCTTGGGCCGCTAGGGTATGCACTGCATCGATGTGACCGTCGATCAACTCGGCGACCGGCGTGGTCGAATCCGTCGTGGTATCGTAGTCGCTCGACGGCCTGAAGTGGGGCCGCCGGCGCTCGCCCTTGTCGTCGTAAAACGTATGCGTCGGCTGGATGTGCGGCGTCACCGAGAGGTACATGTAGACTGGCTCGTCGCCGATGACTCGCACTGAGTGCGGCTCGTCGGTTAGGGCGTAGCACATTTGCCCCGGCCCAACTTCTTTCACCTCGCCGTTGATTTTGAACTCCACTCGACCCGACAAAATGATAAAGATTTCGTCGCCCAAGTCGTGAGTGTGCCAAGCGTCGAGCGAGCCTGTGTTTGGCTCTAAGCGGCAGAAGCGGGCGCGAATTTGCGGCCGCACCAGAATATTGCGGATATCCCGGCGACAATCGTACACTTCAAATCCCATGGCGTTTTCCTCCTTGAAAGGCAAGAGCGGATTCACTACCTTGCGCCGGCACAATCTAACGTCCACCATACGCTGAGCAAAGGCCCGCCGATGACGACCCCCGAACAGCGCTGCTTCTTCGATTTGATCGATTATTTAGACCTGTAATGCCTGATGGACGAATCCCTCGACATTACCGACGAACAGCTCGCCCACTTCGAGCGCAACGGGTTCTTCCTGATCCCCAACCCCCTCGGTGCCGCGGGCATGCGCCAGATCGACTTTCGGCAGCAGGAGACGGAGCCGGAGTGGGAGCGCACCGAGTTCCCCGGGGGCTGCAATCGGCTGGCCTGCCAGTTCCTGATGATCGGCGAGCCGCTGCTGCAGATGGTGGAGCAGCCCGAGTTGGTCGCGGCGGCGCAGCGGCTCCTAGACGCCGAAGAGGTACACGTGGGTGCCTGCGGCATCGGCGATGCCGCGAAAATTGTCAGCGCCGATGGCCGACCGCAGCGGCAGGTCCACTGGCACGTGGACGGCGGGCCGGAAGTGAAGCAGGTCTCCTTCCGCACTGCTCTTGATCGGCACGACGCCAGCAATGCACCACTGAGGGTGCTACCCGGCAGCCAGCACCGTCCCCGCGAAGAAGTGGAGGCCGAACTACTACAACTTGAACTGGCCACCGGCACCCACGACGGGGTGCCGACGCACTGCTTCGCTCGCCATCCTAACGAAGTTGAGGTCGTCCTCGACCCACGGTGGACTTTGGTGTGGACGCCCTCGTGCTGGCATGCCACCGGAGTGAAAACGGCTGCCGGTCCGCGTCGCGCCATGGGCTGGAACTACTTCCCGCCCGGCGGCCGCAAGCGCGACTTGGCGGTGCTGAAGCATCTGCACCCCGGCTGGTCGGATTGGCCCGAGGCGCGGCAGCGTCTCTGGGGTTTGGTCGATTGACGATCGTAGAAATTTTTAGCGGAGGAGTTTCCTATGGCGGATTCAATTCAGTTGTTGAGCGACGAAGAAGTGCAGCGATTTATCGTGGATGGATGTCTTACTGTGCAGGCGGATTATCCCCCCTCATTTCACGCCAGTATTCGCGATCAGATTGAGGTGGTTTTTGCAAAAGAAGGCAATCCCGGAAATAACATTTTGCCTCGGGTTCCGCAAATCGGGCGCGTGTTTGAGCACCCCAATGTGCAGGGTGCCCTGACCAGTTTATTGGGGCCAGATTACATTTTGAACCCCCATCGACATTGCCACTTGAATCCGCCCGGGCGACGAGGACAGCAATGGCACAAGGATTGTTATGTGTACGATCACAATTTGCGACATCCGAGATTTTATTGGGTGCTCGCTTTTTACTTTCCGCAAGATACTACAGAGGATATGGGGCCGTCGGGGGTGTTGCCCGGGATGCAGATGTACAAAACCATTAGTGCTGCTGATCCTGAGCAAACGCAGGAAGAAGCGCGGGCATTTTGTGGTCCTGCGGGGACGGTGGCGCTTATTCACTTTGATTCTTGGCATCGCGCAACAGAGAATGTCAGTACCAAAAATCGGTATATGCTGAGGTTTCAGTTTGCTCGTACTCGGGAGCCAGAGAAACCGACTTGGGATCATCAAAGTCGTGCGTGGTCGCCCGGCATCGAGGATCGGCATCCGGCTCTATCGCGAGATGTCTGGCACTGGTTGTGCGGCAAGCCCGAAAAAAAGCAGCAGACCCAAAAAGGCGATCTGAAGAATTTACTCTCGGTCTTAAAGCGCGGATCGGAGTGCGAGCGCTTGGATGCGGCGTATGGGCTAGCCGAGTTTGGTGCGCCGGCCGTGCCCGAACTCGTCGCCGCCATGCGGGAGGAAGCACTGGCCACGATCGAAGAGACCGAGGCCAAAACGCCGGACAATGCCCACGGGACCAATCCCACGAGTGGTTGTGCGGCACTGGCATTGGCGTTGATAGGCGAACCGGCCGCAGGGGCTTTGGTGGGGATGTTGTCCGACGAGCACTGGTGGGTGCGAGCGGTCGCCGCCCATGTGTTGGGACGCTTGGGCGCGAGCGCAGTGGAGGCCAAACCCGCCCTGAGAAAGGCGATGAGCGATCGCCACTGGTGGGTGCGCCGCAATGCGATTGAGGCTTTGGGTGCCATCGGCGTTTTTTCTGATGAGCTGATTGCCGACCTGACAGACGCACTCGGCGATGGGGACTACCGAGTGCGCCGCAACGCCGCGCTAACCTTGGCCAAGTCCGGCGCAACGGGTTGTATTGCGCTTGAGGCATTGCTCGAGATGCTCGAGGACGAAAACCGCTACAACCGATTTTACGCCGCTTATGGGTTAAAACAAATTGACACGCCCGACGCACGGGATATTTTGCTTCGCTCACTTTTCAACTCGCGCTGGTGCTCCATTACGACAAAAGACGACCTCTACTGAGCATCCGACCACAGGCGAAAAGCCGTGCTAAATTAATGAGTAGGGCGATGGACTCAGGAACCCGCTGACGGTCGCCAGAAGACGTCGTATAAGACAAAAAAAGGATACTTCCATGTCCGAACATATTACCATTCTCGGCGGCGGCAATACGGCATTTGCCACGGCTGCAAATCTGACCCTGAAAGGTTTCGATATTACGCTTTGCGAATTGCCAGAATTTGGGCACACGCTCGATCCGGTGAGCGATCAAGGCGTGATTCACTTGGTGGGGGTCGAAGAGACGGGAGCCGCAAAAATTCACTGCATGACCACGGATATTGAAGCGGCTCTGAATGCGTCTGACTTAATCCTGCTAATCGTGCCGGCGTATGCCCACAAACCATTTGCCATTGCTTGCGCCCCCTATCTCAGACCCGAACATGTAGTCGTGCTGATGCCGGGCACATTGGGCACGTTGGAATGGGCGACGCTATTGAGCGACCAAGGAGTAGCAGAGATCGCGCTTGCGGAGGTGGATACCGCGCCTTATGTGTGTCGGAAAACAGCGCCGGATACCGCGACGATTTGGGGAGCCGTGACGGGCTTGGGTTTGGGGGTGTTGCCAGCGACAGAAACAGATCGCGTGCGCGCTCGTCTGTCGTCGCTGTTCCCGGGCATTCAGACCTATCCCACCGCGATGGCCTGTGGTTTGGCCGCGATGAATCCGGTCGTGCATCCTGCGGGTGTGTTGATGAACGCAGGACGAATCGAATATTCGCACGGTGAGTTCTATTTCTACGAAGAAGGGGTATCCCCATCGGTGGCAAAGACGATCATGGCCGTGGATGCAGAGCGGAGGGCCATCGCAACAGCTTTGGGTTACGATCTCGTATCGGCCGATGAAGCGTTTTACCGTGCGGGTTTTGGCCCTCGGGGGGATTTGTGGGCAACGATTAATGGCAGCCTAATGCTCACGCAACTCAAAGCGCCTCGGTCGCTCGAGAGCCGTTGGCTTAGCGAGGATATTCCATACGGTCTTTCAACTTGGCACGATGTGGGTGCGCAATACGACGTGGACGCGCCTTTGATGCGCGGGTTGGTGGATATCGGGTCTGTGGTGATGGGGGTTGATGGGTGGGGCACGGGGCGGAGTGTGCGCGAACTGGGCATTGAGGGCATGGACTTAGATACCTTAAATGCGTTTTTGCAAACGGGTTCTGCACAGTGAAAAGGGTCTGAGTCCACAAACGATCCACGTGAAAAGTCCACCTACGTTCTCAGGATTTGTCCTTTGCAGAAGCTCAAAACAGCTTACAACCTTTTGTTGAGTATTGCCGTCTTTCGAGTTGGCATTCTGGTTCTGGCTTTGGCTCGCGTCGCAGCGTCAGCACCTCCAGAGCACCCTTCTCTTAGGGTTCAGCAGGGGCAGGCGATTGCGGTGACGGAGATCCCGGTTTGGGGAGACAGGGAGCTCCTTCTCGAAGGGCGAGTACATGAGGTCGAGCCCGCAGCCCACCGGGTGGCCGTCTATATCCACGTCGGCGGTGGCTGGTGGACCAAGCCGACGTTCGCCGAACCGGCAACCGTCATTGAGCCGGACGGTACTTTGGTCCGATGGAGAGGGTCTCCACCTCACTCTGGCGCAGCGCGAAGAAGGCTGGCAGGCGACCGAGGTCATCTCCGACAGGACCTTTGGCTATGGGACCTATCGCATTGCGCTCCGTGCGGAAGCCGAGGATTTCGATCCCCGCGTAGTGTTCGGTTTCTTCACGTGGGATGACTTGGCCTCCCAGCAGAGTTATCGCGAGATCGACATTGAGCTGTCCTACTGGGGAGTTGCCGGCGGGCCGAATGCTCAGTTCGTCGTTCAGCCATTCACGCGCCTTGGGCATCTCTACCAATTCGATGCCCACTACGGAGACCGCGAATTGGTGAGATACTAGATGGAACGAGCCGTCCATTTAGAGTATTTCCAGCGGGCGATTGGCTGGTTGGATTGGCCCGAGGCGCGGTAATTTCGCACACCTCACTCGGAGGGACCTCATGCCGTATCGATTTCCAATTCATTTGATCATCGGCTTCTTGGTTGTTCTCGCGGTCTGTGCTAGCTGCAGGACCGAGCAGCGCTACTCGCCCCAAGAGCTGGAAGCAGCCAAAGCGAAGCTGCGCGAGCACAATCGGCTGTGGTCGTTTGAAGCAGGAGCTATACTCGCCCGGGAATGGTTGGATCGTGCGCCCGAGGACGCTGAGCTACGGGCGCTCTACGCGCGTCAGTTGCACGGGCAGATCCACGGGCATAAAGAGATCCAAGAGCAAGCCGACGCGATCTTGGAACGGGAGCCGGATAACCCATGGGGGCTCTATACACAGGCGCAGGCGTTTTTGGCGAACTGGAAGCACTCGGAGGCGGCAGTGCCCAGCCTGCGCGCTTGGAAGCTGCTGCCCCATCCAGAGTTCGCTGCGACGCACCTACAGGCGCTTAAGTCCAAAAGCGTGGAAGAGGGGCTGGCATTTCTGGATTCACTCGATGCGGAGACCCTTCAGCATCCCGAGGTCCTCCATGCCCACGCGGAACTCGAGCACTGGGCACGTTACTCACTAGAGGACCCCGCCTACGCGGACACGAGTCTCGCTACCGCATTGTCAAACGAGAACGTGCCTGACGGGCGGCACCGCGACAGCCCCTCGGCACTGAGCGGATAGGTCCGGTTGCTAGCCGCTACCACGCCGCTGGGAGAAAAAAGGCCGCTCAGAATGAGGCTCTGAGCGGCCAGATGGTCACCACTGGCAAAGAGCAGTAATGACCCTAGAAAAACTAAGCGATCTCGGACGCGGACACTAAGGAGCGCAAAGCATCGTCGGCTGCTCGGCCAGTGGCGGAAGCTCGTCCGGGTGTGCGGGGAGTGTCCACTCAATGCTTGTTGGGCCAGAGAACTCAACTAGCGTCGCTTCTGTAAACTGATCCGTCCATCCGCCATCCTTGTACCAACCAAGGGTATATACCGTGCATTCGTCTAGCGACCACCTCTCGAGTGCTAGATAAATTGCTAAAGAGTCCTCGGCAGAAGCAGAAGCTATGATTGTATGAACACCATTACCATTTATCATATCCATACCCCCCCACATCCAACCCATATTTACGTCTACGGGATTTGTTTTGGGGAAGACAGGAGCGACAGAGGCCCGCGGATCTGGGGCTTCCTTGCCTGGCCAGCGGAGTAACACCGATAGCTGGACTTGGGAGGGGAGCTGGGAGGGCAGCCACTCCTCGAATGCCCCGTAGAAGTCTTCAAGGCCAATGCCGAAGGCGTCCTCAAATGCCTGATTGGGCGGGCGGTCATTGAGTAACTCCCAATACCTCAGGTACGAGTCCTCCTCCGCTTGCTCGACCAAAAAATACAACCCAGCGAAGGCCATAGCATAGGTGTAAATGATGTGGAGCTTGCCGGAGCGGAAAGCCTCCACGGAGTCTAATCTCTCCAATTCACTCGGAGTCATTATCTCAAACTCATTAATCGCCTCCCCTAAGTCTCTGTAGGGGGAGTACATATCAAAAAAAGGCCGTCGGTCCGGCCCTGATTGGCTGTACACGTATTCGGCATACATGGCCGTGCCTTCCACCATCCAGAAGGGTGCGTCGAACTTGGTGCTTGGAGCGAGATCGTTCTGTAAAACGTGGAAGTACTCATGGACGATGGCTTCCTTGAGAGTAGAGAAAGCGTGTTTCCCGTACGTAAGCACCACGACACCCCTGCCGTTATTGGCAATCTCAACAAAAGGCAATGGAAGTGCCGCCGGTTCCTCTCCGCCGCTGTGACGCGACCAGATTGGGTAGTCATACCCAAGGTCCATGCCGGTTGCATCCCGGAACACCGGGGCGAGAGCTTCATTGTCGGTAGCGACCAGCACGGTAAAGTCGGTTGCCTCGACGCCGTACCGCTCGGCGAAGAAAGCGCGGGCGGCCTCCATCTCCTCTTGGAGCTCAATCCGTTCGGAATTCGGTACATCTCCTGCAAATACCCAAGTCGGAGGAGGTGTACTCAGAGCGTAGTTTTGTGGGGGGTCAATTTGTGGGGGGTCGATGTTTTCTGGGGATTCATCTTGTGAGGGGTCGGTAACGGTGTCGGGAGATTCGTCCTGTGAGGGGTCGGTAGCGGTGCTGTCGGGTTCGTTTTCGGGTACGGTTACCCCGTCGGGAATCGTGTATTTACTATCTCCTAAGTATTCGCACAACGGACAGTTGGCTTTGCCCGCTCCTCCTGTGGGCTGCGTTGGCGCGTCGCGGTCGCAGGCGACCAAGACGAAGGCGATAAAAGCGGCGATGATGCGGAACATAGGGATTCCTCCTACGGTGATGGATGGGACGCATCCTGTTGGACGGACGCCATTACTAATGGCAATGATAGGGGCTTTGTCCTAAAGGTCAAGTTGTTGTTGCGCCTTCTGCTGACGGCCTAGTACCGGCGGCGTATCGAAGTTCTCACCGGCTAGTATTTGCTCTACGGTCCTGAGTTGTAGCTTGGGATACTTCCGGCCTCTAATCGACACCGTACCGGCCCGCGCCATCTAGCGCTTGAAATTCGTTTCTTGTCGTTGCCCAAGTGGATGTAGGACAATAAGCCCCCCCAACAATGCGCTACTATCGGCCCGCGCACCGCGCAGCCCGCGCAGATCGGCTTGTGATACCGTCCTACCCCCCTTCACTTCCAAGATCATGCTTTCCAAATCCTCGGTATTATCACCATCAAAGTAAATCCGGCCATCAATACCGCCATCTGCGGATCGTTTCGCCGTTACAAAGCCCTCGGCAAGTTCAACGGCCCACTTTTGAAAGTGGTACTTGTCGCGCTCCGTTGTGAGCAGAGAATTAGCAGCCCACCCAACGACATTGCCTACCGATGATCGGCGTTTTGCGGGTTCCTTGTGCGAAAACAAGCCGGACGGCGTCTAAGCAAGCCCTGCTCCCAGTACCAATTGATCGTCCGCGTCAACCCTTCTTCTTGGTCCGTGTAGACTAGGCCCAACTCCTCGGTGACACGGCTTCCATCGGCGCGAAAACCGTGCGCGGCGAGTCGGTAGGTTTCCCACGACAGAACCGGCGGTCTGCGGGTCAGGCGCGAAAGGGCCTCGCCGCCGAGCGCGTAGGGGGCCGCCAGCAGAGCGGGAATGGTCGGCGGCGACCAGCGTCCGGCTAAGCGACAGACCTGCTGGCCGAGTTCGGTGAGTTTGCCGACAGTGCCCGCGAGTATGTAGCGCTCCCCGACGCGGCCATTTTTAGCCGCCAGCACGTGCCCCCGAGCTGCGTCGTCAATGTACACCAAGCTCATCCAGCCGGGAAAGAGCGCGGGAACCCGACCGTTGAGCAGGTTAATGATAAAGCGCCCGGAGGGTTTGCGGTCGCCCGGACCGTAGATGGCAGCGGGCTGGACGCAGACGAGCGGCACTCCTTTGTCTGCATACGAGAACGCCACCTGCTCGGCTGCGCGTTTGGCCTTTTCATAACTGGAGAGAAAGTAGCCGCGATGGACTGTTGTTTCGGTGGCAACGTGGCCTTTGGCCTCGCCGAGACAGACAGCGGTACTGGTATAGACGACCTTGGCGACGCCGACTGCCAACGCCGCCGCCATGGCGTTGCGGGTCCCCTCGGTTTCAGTGGCCAAGAGTTCGGCCTCGTCCAACCCCCACAGGTCGTAGAGGGCTGCGGCGTGGAAGAGGGTATCGCAACCTGCGAGCGCGGCTTCGATGCTCGCACGAACGAGGATGTCGCCGCGGACGATTTCGACGCCCAAAGTCTCCAGCGCCTCGGTCTGACTAGCGGGCCGCGCCAGCACCCGGATTTGTGCGCCGCTAGCGACGAGGGCGCGGACCAAGGCACCTCCGACAAAGCCGGTGCCGCCAGTTACCAACGCCCGCATCAGGAGGCGGCTTCGGCCCCGAGATGTTGGCGCAGAAAGACGCGCAGTGGAACGTCCTCATCGGTAGGCGAGGTGTAACCGTAGCCGCCGGTAGGCGCATACCCCAATAGCTGGCGGCGAATCGGGTCAGAGTGCTCAAAAAGGTGTTCGACGGTCTGGTCGTCGCGGGGGCGGAGCCAGCGATAGGAGTAGCCGTAGAAAAGCACTTTGCGGGCAACAGCGGAGACATTGGAACTGGCCGAGTGCCAAATCCGACGGTCGAAGAGCACAGCCCCGCCCTGCGGCACCAACACGGGGACGGCGTTGCGGGGCAAAGAGCCGTCGTCGGGGATGTCATACTCGGCCAGCACATGGCTGCCGGGCACGACCCAGAAATTGGCGCGGCCTGCTGCCGAACAGTCGCTGAGGAAATAGGCCATCTTGACCGAAATCCGCGGCCGGGGGATGGACTCGATCTCGTGGTTGACGCGGTCCGAGTCTTGGTGCCAGCCCTGCATCTTGACTTGGCAGTTGTTAGGCTCGGCGGCCGGACTGTAGGCGAGGACGGTGTGGTAAATCTGGATATTCCAGCCGAGGGTTCCCCAGACCTTGGGCAGTGCTCGGGGCCAATCGACCAAGGCTAGGTAGCGTTCGTCGCGCCAAACCATGTCGCGGACGGTCAGCCGGTCGTAGGGGCCGACGCCGCGCTTTTGGCGTTCCTCCGCGTCAATCCGGTCGGAGACTTCCACTAGTGGGTCAACCACGTCGGGAGGCAGCATCTCGTCGAAGACAACGTAGCCGCGCTGGGAGAACTCTAGGCGTTCGGCCTCGGTCAACGCGTACTGCAAGCAAGAAGCATCCATAGGAGCCCCATCCAAGCGGCGAGCTATTGGGCCGCGAACTACAGGTCGTATCCCACTTCGCCGTGCTCGCCCACATCGAGTCCGTCGGCCTCGGTCTCTTCATCTACCCGCAGGCCGCTGACTGAGTCGATGACCTTGAGAATGATAAACGAGACGATCAGAGTGTAAACGGCTGTGACGACAGCGGCGAAGGCTTGGATGCCGAATTGCTTGCCCATGTTGAGGCCCTCGACGGTGCCACCCAAAGAGGTCGAGGCGAAGAAGGACACCAGCAAAACTCCGACCAAGCCGCCGAAGCCGTGAACCCCTACTACGTCGAGCGCGTCGTCGTACCCGCAGGTGCGCTTGAGCCAAGTGGCGGCCCAATAAGCGACGACACCGGAGCACAGGCCGATGGCAAAAGCGCCGAGCGGCCCCACTGTCCCGGAAGCCGGGGTAATGGCTGCCAGCCCGGCGATGGCACCAGTGGCAAAACCGAGCGCACTTGGTTTGCCGTTTTTGATCCATTCGATAAAAATCCACGTCAGTGCCGCGACGCTGGGCGAGATCTGGGTGACTACGACCGCCATAGCCGCCTGCCCATTCGCCGCCAAGGCACTGCCGCCATTGAAGCCGAACCACCCCACCCAGAGCATGGCCGTGCCGACGAGATTCATGGTCATGTTGTGCGGGGGCATGGGCTGCTCGGGATAGCCGGTGCGCTTGCCGACGAGGATCGCGGCGACCAACGCGGCTGCTCCGGCAGTGATGTGGACGACGATGCCGCCAGCAAAGTCAAAGACGCCCATTGCACCCAAGTAGCCGCCCTCTCCCCAGACCATGTGCGTGATGGGCAGATAGACCAAAACGCACCACAGCCCACTGAACCACAGCACGGCCGAAAACTTCATGCGCTCGGCAAAGGCACCGACAAAAAGCCCAGGGGTGATGATGGCAAACGTCATCTGGAAGACGAAGAACAGCAATTCCGGGATGGTGCCCGAAAGGCTATCTACAGTAACGCCGCTGAGAAAAGACTTGGACAGGTTGCCGATAAAGGGGTTGCTGGCCGTAAAGGCCAAGCTATAACCGAAAATGGTCCACAAGACCGTGATCAGGGCTGCAATCCCAAAGCAGTGCATAAAGACCGAGAGCACATTGCGGGTGCGGACCAAACCGGCGTAAAACATGGCCAAGCCGGGGATCATCATAAAGAGAACCAAGCCGGTGGAAATCAGAATCCAAGCCGTGTCGCCGGTGTCGAGCTTGTCTTGGGCGAAGGCAGTATTGGGGACTGCGAAAAAAACAAAAGCTAGCAGGGCGAGGAGGCCCCACTTTCCGCGAATCAGCATGTCGAACCCCCTTTTAGGTGCGATAGATGGAATACATGCAGGAGGAAGTTTATATAAATAAGAAAATTTGGGTCGTTGCCCAAGCGTTGATTGCAAAGTTGTCAGATTAGAGCGACAAAAATGGCGGGAAAGGGAGGTGATTTTGCAGCGAACGCTGCGGCGTTAGCGGAGCAATAGCTCGCGAATTGCCTGCTGCCGGTAAGCAAAAATGCGTTTGAGCTGGAGTTTGACGAGAGGCAAACCGATTGCGCTCAACGGCCACAGCGGCAGACGGTAGAGAACGCGGTCGCCGATCACAGTCCCCTCGCTGCTTTCAGTGAAGGTATGGGTGTGGTGCCAAAAGCTATAAGGCCCCTTGAGTTGCTCGTCTACAAAGTAGTGGGGTGGGTCCCAGTGTGAAATCCGCGAACACCAAGTGAAGGACAGGCCAAAGAGGCTGAGGCGATAGTCGATGAGGGTGCCGGCGGCAATTGTGATGGGAGTCGGGCTGACGATGCCGAATTTCAATTCGGGTGGGGTAATGCGCTCGAGGTTTTGCGCCTCGGCGAAGAAGGCGAAGACCTCCTCGCGCCCGAGGGGCAAGGTCATCGATGCTTTGAGGACGTGGCTTTTAGGCGGCATGACCGTGAACGATTTGGTCCATGACCCGGCTAGTGTGAGCGGCGCTTGCGCCGGTGCTGGGGCATGTGCCCCGACCCAATAGGGCATCTACTACCGTCTGGACTAGGGGTTGCTGGACGTGTTGGGGTGGGTCAATGGCGAAGGTTTGGGGGCCGGCGTTGGCAATCAATTCGACCGGGGTGAAAGCAAACGTGGAAAAGGCGATTCGGCCCTTGTCGCCGACAATTTCGATCCGGTCGCGGTGCTGGTCCGCGGCGAAGTTCCAAACTCCTAAGCCGAGTGCGCCGGACTCGAAGGCAAAGCTGGCGGTAACGGCGTCTTCGGCTTGGTAGAGCCCGGCTTGGTTGAGCGCGTGGCCCGAGGCTTGGGCGATGGGGCCGAGGAGAAAGTCGAGGAAGTCGAGCTGGTGAGAGGCCAAGTCGAAGAAATAGCCGCCGCCCGAAATCTCAGGGACGACGCGCCAAGGCAGGTCGTCGGGCTCCTCTGACGCGGGTTGGCAGAGCGCGATGGAAGCGAAGCGCACCGCGCCGATAGCCCCTTCCTCAACTAGCGACTGGACCTTGAGGAAAGCGGGCAGGGCGCGGCGGTAGTACGCGACGAAAAGCGGCACCCCGGCCCGGCGGCAGGCGTCGATCATTGCCAAGCACTCTCCGTAGTTGCGCGCCATCGGCTTTTCGACGTAAACAGGTTTGCCGGCGCGGGCGACTTGGGCCGCGTAGTGAGCGTGGGTGTCGGGGGGCGTCGCGATATAGACCGCATTGACGTCCGGGTCGCCGATGAGTGCGTCGGCTTGGTCGTACCACTTGGGTACGCCGTGGCGTGCGGCATAGTCGCGGGCCTTGTCAGTGCTGCGGCGCATGACCGCTACCAGTTCGGAATCGGGCGTCTTATAAAGAGCGGGGCCGCTCTTTACTTCGGTGACGTCACCGCAGCCAATGATGCCCCAGCGAATTGTAGCCATGAAACGTTCTCCAGACGAGCGAGTTAGGCGGCCTGTTGGACGATGGCGAGCAGACCGTCGCCGTAGCCATTCGCGACCCGACGGCGACTCTCCTCAAAGTAGCAAAAATTTTCCTAACCGCGAAATTCTTCTATACTTATGTCAGTTATGTCCATAGCCCATGTCAAGAAAGTGCAGTTGACGTGCTAGGCGTCATCTTGGAATCGGCCTTGAGCCGCAAGGCCAGCGGAGCGCATCGTGAATAGCAAGCTGGCTAGTCTCCCCGTCGTTTACTTGGAGACGACGGTGGCGAGTTGCCTCGCGGCCAAGCCAAGCCGCGATGTAGTCATAGCCGGACATCAGCAATCGACCCAAGAATGTTGGGAGCATAGAAGACAGGACTTCAGAGTTGTTGCTTCGCAACTGGTGCTCCAAGAGGCAGGTGGAGGTGATGTGCAGGTAGCTCAGCGCAGACTGGATATACTGAAAGGTGTGGAGTTACTCAAAATTACCCCAAACGCGACAGCTTTGGCTCATACGTTGGTAGAGAATGCAGCAATTCCTAAGACTTCTCTTGAGGATGCCTTGCACGTTGCGGTCGCCGTAGTCAACCGCTGTACATATCTGTTGACGTGGAACTATCGCCATTTAGCTGGTGCAAGCGCAAGGGTGCGAATTGAGGCATTCTGTCGAGATAAAGGATATGAGCCGGCGATCATCTGTAAGCCGGAGGAACTTTTGGAGGATGCGCCATGAAAGATGATCCCATCGTCGCCGAAGTGCGGCGCATTAGACAGGAACATGCAGCGCGGTTTGGTTACGACTTAGATTTGATCGTCGAGGACCTCAAAGCGCAAGAGCAGGCCAGCGGCCGACAGTATATCAGATTGCCCTCCTGTCGTTTGGGTGACCAGAAAACGGAGCCGCCAGCAACCGCTTAGCTCGACCGTCGGCACGATTATTTTCGGCGACGCAGATGCCGAGCCGCTGCCGAGGGTAACATATCCTCAAAAGAAACAAACTTTTAGTTACTTCCCCCTTTGGTTTATGAGCATTCAGGCAGCCTGTTGGACGATAGCCAGCAGACCGTCGCCGTATTTTTCGGCCTTGGCCGGGCCAATGCCGTGCGCCAGTTTGAGCTCTTCGAGGTTGGCAGGCCGCAGCAGGACGATATCGCGGAGCGTGCGGTCGCTGGCGATGACGTAGGGCGGAACCTTTTCGTCGCGGGCCAGCGTCATGCGGTGATGGCGCAGTGCATCGAAGAGGGCTTGGGCATTTTCGTCAAAACTCTCGCTAGGATCGGGAATGCGAGGCTTCGACCTGAGCTCAGCCGAAGGACGGACGCGCGCGGTGCGGGCTGCCGGGGGCGGGGCCGACTTCGGCGGCAGCAGTAGGCGTGCGGGCCGCTCGGCGTGAATGACTTGGCGTCCCTCTTCCGTGAGGATCACGACCGGCCGCTCGCCGCCGGAAAAATCGATCCAACCGGCCGTGACCAACCGGCGCAAAAGCTGCAAAAGCCAGCGCTCAGGATACTCCTTGAGGATGCCAAAGGTCGGAGTTCGATCTAGGCCGTCGCGTGCAAGACGCACGTCTTGAGTGCCGCGCAGGAGCTTGGCCGCCATTTGGATGCCGTAGCGTCCGTGCAGGCGGGCGACCGCGCAAAGGGCTTTGCGCACGGTGGTGGCGACCTCTGTGGCATCGCCCGCCTCGGCATGAGAGAGACTACAACAGACGTCGCAGCGACCACAGCCCGAGAGCGTTTCTTCCTCGTCGCCGAAGTAGCGCAAAATCGCGTCGTGGCGACAGGAGCCGCCCTCGCACCAACGCATCAGCTCTAAAAAGAGATTCCACTTGTGCTGGACCACCGCTTGGTCGGGAGCGCGGCCGTTGGCATCGCTTTGTATTAGGTGCCGGCGCAGTGCCATGTCGCCGGGCGAGACCAGCAGCAGGCAGTAGGCGTCTTGGCCGTCGCGCCCAGCGCGGCCCACTTCCTGATAGTACGCTTCAATTGAGCTGGGTGGGGCCAGATGGGCAATGGCGCGCACATCGGCGCGGTCAATACCCATGCCAAAGGCATTGGTAGCCACCACGACTTGGATTTGATCTTGCATAAAGGCGCGCTGAACGGCGTCGCGGTCTGGCCCCGTCATGCCCGCGTGATAAGCGGCCACCCGCCAGCCATCCCCTTGCAGCCGGGCGGCTTCTTCCTCCGTGCCCTTGCGGGTAGGCGCATAGACGATGGCGGTGCCCGGTTTGCGGTTGGGGCCTTTGAGTGCTTCGGCCAGCAAGGCATCAACCCGCCGCCGCCGCTCGGCGGCCCTGTTGATTTCGACGACTCGCAGCGAGAGGTTGGGCCGCGCAAAGCCGCGCACTAGCTGTGGGGTGCCGCTTGGCAGCCCGAGGCGTTCGAGGATTTCGTCGCGCACCACCGGCGTGGCCGTGGCGGTGCAGGCGAGGACTCGACAATCGGGCAACTCGCTTACTAGCTCGCCGATCTGCAAGTACTCGGGCCGGAAGTCGTGGCCCCACTCGCTGATGCAGTGGGCTTCGTCCACGGCAATGAGCGAGCACTTGATCTGGCTCAGGAGGGCGCGGAAGCCGGAGAAGGTCAGCCGTTCGGGCGCGGCATAGACCAGCTTGTACTGGCCTTGGGCTACCCCGCGCATGCGGCGGCGCAACTCGTCGCCATCGAGAGTGGAGGATAGGTACGTGGCGGCGAGGCCGCGCCTTTCTAATGCTTGCACTTGATCGTGCATCAGGGCGATGAGCGGCGAGACCACTAAGGCCGTGCCTGGCAGGAGGGCCGCAGGTAGCTGGTAGGTCAAACTCTTGCCGCCGCCAGTGGGGGCGACCAAAAGCAGGCGACCGGTGGCGAGCAGGGTTTCGATGGCCTCGCGTTGGCCGGGCAGAAAGCGCTCAAAGCCGAGCCGGCCCAGCGCGGCGTCGAGAACGGCTGGGGGCGGCTCGAGGGATTGGGCGTCGCTGATACAGGGCTGGCTCATAAAAAATAAATCTACCCTAGAAAACTTCTTTTGCTCTTTCTTGTTTGAAAGTTTACGGTTGTGCGACCGCGACCACTTCCTCTCCCAGCATATCGACTATTTTTACCGCCACTGTCGCATCGGCGCGGGGAAGCGTCAATTTGTATTCACCCTTGATGAAATCGGTTTTCCTCTGCGGCAGGTCGCTTTCTACGATGTTGAAATTTTCGCCGTTGTAGTCGGTGTCAATTAGAACGCAGTCGATCTGTGCCTGAAAGTCGCCGATTTGCTCCTCGAAGAATGTTCTGTCTATTTCCATTCTCGCAAGGATGGAAGGGCTAATGTAGTCGGTAATTTTGATCTTAACTTCTTTGCCTTTTTTGGCAATTCTCACGTCTGCTTCTGGTGGATGGTTAGTGATCATGCCGTCTTGTTGAATGTCGCGGACGATTATTTTATTGATCGGACTTTTCTCCTGGGCGAGTTCTTCGATGATCCCCAATTCCGATCCGTTGCAGAAAACCGCGATATCGCGCGTTTCGTCAGGCCGGTTGTTGGCGATTTCGTCCTTGATAATCTGAATGTCTAGGCGAGTCAGTGGTCGGTTCAATTCAATGATTTTCGCCAACTGTTCGCCGGCTAACCCGTCAAAGAATAAGTCCTTGCGATCTGTTTGAATACCGTATTTGGAGATGATAATTTTTTTAAGTCCATTCTCTTTGGCAAAATCGTAGTTGTTCACCCGGTAGTGAATCAACCCTCGTCCATTGTCTATAAGATCGCCGTTCTTTTTTTGGATAATGCCTTGCAGTCGCTTGATGGTGGTTTGAATCGCGCCCTTGTTCAGGTCCGCCATAATCCAGCGGCGGCCCAGCTTTTCCGCAACAGCGGCGGTAGTGCCGGAGCCGCAGAAGCAGTCCAAGACGATGGAACCTTCATTGCTTGACGCCTTGATTATACGTTCTAAAAGGGCCTCGGGTTTTTGGGTGGGATATTCTGTCCTGCGATTCGATGCGCGATTCTCAAAATCTATATCGGTGAAATAATCGCGGGGCGGGACACCTTCTTTTTCATCCAAATAATCTCGGTAAGTCCAATCGGGATATTTCTGTTCATCTTCAAGTTTGAGTTGTTGTTTTCCAGTTAGGTGTCCACCGCCCCCTCTAATTTGAAACCGCCGACCTGCATTGTCTGTCAGGTTGTACTTTTTGACGCTAGATTCCGCATAATCAATAGCAATTTCTCGCCAATTAAAAATCCTATTTGCTGTTGAATCCTTGCTATAGAATAGTAGGCAGTCGTGTTTCCAATTGTATTTCTTTTTATCTGCCTCTCGCTCGCTGTAGCACCATGAAATATCATTCAAGAAATTTTCTGTACCGAATACCTCATCCATGAGCAGTTTAAGAGAGTGAGACTTGTTCGGGTCACAATGCAGATAAATGCTGCCCTTATCACTCAGCAATTCCCGCATTAAAATCAGCCGTTCATACATGAACTGTAAATAATTATCGTTTGCCCATATATCCTCGTACTGCGCCTGTTCAATAGAAGAATGCTCCTTGCCTTCCAGTTTTACAGACTGCCCGCGCAACCGAACTGTGCGGACATAATCCGCTCCAGAATCAAAGGGCGGATCAATATAGATTAGATCAATCTTGCTCCGAAATCCGGCAGTCAAAAGCGAGGAGAGAATCTCCTTGTTATCGCCGTGAAAGAGCAGATTGTAATTACTCTTGACAAACTCCTTATAGGACGGCTCGGCCGACGGATTGTCAACTTCCACCGTCTCACACAACTGCGCTGGAAAATGCCGCACAACGTCTAGTGGTTTCTTGCCAACCCAATGCAGCATTGGGCGACCTTTGATCGGGGCGATTTTGAGTGGAGTTTTCATTTAATTTTTACCTGCAAAAGGAAGGTTTCAACAACTGTGAGTTTCCAGTAGCGACTTTAATTTTTGATAGTCGTCAGAATATGATCAAGAATAAGTTATGAGTTTTCATGCCTACCTCCTCACTGTGAGTTTATCCAAGTAGCAACTGGCTTGATTTGCGCCGCGCTCGTTGCGGTCGCCGAAGTATAGACGATATTATACCTGAACTTATCGGGTTGCATCTTCTGCAATCTCTCTACCGCCTTTTTCTTCGCCTCTACTATTCTATCGCCACGCTCGCTTTCATCTTTCACCTCGACAATGTAAAACTCGCCCGTCTTCTTGACAATGACAAAGTCGGGGAAATAGCGGTGATATCGCTTGTCCTCACCCATGTATTCAAAATGAAAGTCAGTCTTCTTTGGGTCGGTCAATCCGCCCGTAAACAGAAACACCTCCACATCATCGGGGTTTGTATTGAGCGCGGACAGAATTTGCCGGAAAAAGGACCGCTCCGGTTCGCTGTCAAAATTGTACGGCGTGTAGTGAAAAGTCAGGTCGTGCTCGTCTACATATTCCTCGCGGTCGGCAAACAGGCCGCCGGTTCTCATCCGGTCGTAAGTCCGCCTAAGCAGGCGCAGATGGTGGACGTAAACGCCGTCCTCATCCTTTTCAAAAATATCATTTCCATTCTCATCCTGAACCCGAATCAAGGCCATCGCCTCAGTGACTTTTTCTTCTACGGTTTCGTAGTTCGCTTGCTGTCTCTCGACTTGCTCGAACAGCCCATATAAATGGCTATTTGGCATTTCTCCTTCGGGATACAGGCTATTGAGTTTTTTCAAAATTGGCATTACCGGCAGGTGGTAGCGCGAGGCGATCTTCCAAGCGGCAGTATGGCAACCCGTCATCTCCGCTATGGCCGGTAGTTCCTTGGTGTCGCCAGTCGGCAGCAGGATTTCCCGTGGCCCGCTAAAATCCGGCGTCAGGATACTGCGTAGTACTACAGGAACTTCTTGCGATTCCGGTTTGTTCAGGGCGATATGACCGCTTGGTTTTTCAGTGCGGACAACCCGCTTGATCGTGCGGGTGATTTCCAGTTTGGGCAGTTCCGTTTTTACAATACGCAGTGTTACGGTCTCCTTGTCTCCCGACGCCGCGCTGAGCAGGTCGAGGTCAGTGCCAAAATTATCTTTTAGTTCCTTGTCTAGCGTCCGCACATTGCCGTAATCGACAAATACCTTCGCCGAGTGCCTGTTTCCCGGCACCTGTCGCAGGCACCGGGTCGCCGCCTGTAAAACGTAGTTGTTGCTCGCCGTCTGCTCTTTGATGAGCGCACAGGCAAACAGGCTTGGGCAGTTCCATCCTTCAACGCCTTTGCCAATCAGAAGAATCACGCGCTTCTGGTTAGCCGGGTTGTTGAGGCGCTTAAATTCATCCACTTCCGGCGGGCTTGATTGCTGGGTATTAACCAATATCTGAGAAACGTTTTCGCCCATTCCCGTCATGGCCTGCTCAATCCAAGGACGGGAATCGTCCAAGTGATCTTGTGTCTTAAAGTAAAAAGCAATTTTCGCCTTTGCTCCGTTCGGAAGTGAGACCTTGCCGTATTGGTTGAAAAACTCCCGGATAATGTCATTGAATACGCTCTGCTCCGCCTGCTTGCTAATGTCGTATTGGTGAATTCCGTCGTTGAGATCTTTGAGGATGTTATCCTTGATGCCATCTCCAAGTCCATACCAGACAATAACCTCTTTCAGATACTGTCTCTTGTAATAAGGCGTTCCGGTGGTGTTTACGACTGCGACAATAGGGGTTTTTTCATGGATGTAGTTGATGGTTTCCCGCACCCGCTTTAGCTGATTGAAGGTATTTCCATAGGTGTGATGCGCTTCATCGGAGAAGATGCCGAGGTCCGGCAGACTGGCGATTTTTTGCAGTCTCAAATTCGCTTGTAGTTCCTTTTCCTTGAAATCCAGTTCGGTCTGATTACTTCTCCGCCGCGCTCGCAGACTGATTTTTTCGGTATTGGTGATAATCAAGTTATAGCTGCTGCTGGTCTGAGCCTGTATGTCCTTTTCGTTGTTCGGGTATTCAATTTTCAAATTGGCGGCAAAATCTCGATAGAGATCGGGCGGCAGAATGTTCTCATAAGGCATATCGCTAAGTTCGCGCAAGGATTCTATTATCGTCGTGCCGGGCGCAAATACGAGGGCGTTTTTCATGAAGTGGCCCTTGGGATGGTAGCGCAGGGACATGGCAAACTCGGTGGCTATAATCGTCCCGATCAGCACGGTTTTCCCGGCACCCATTGCCAAGGCGAGGATGTAACTCGGATAGTCCAACATCGCCGCCTCGTGCAATGCCTGAATTTTCTTTTTAGAGACAAAATCGGGATCGCTTTTGACCTTCTCGATAACGGCCTCTGTGGTCGCCCATTCCAACGCATCCCTCGAGATGGGAACGCCGAGAGTCTCAAAAAAAGTTCTCTTATCGTCCCCGTAGTAGTGCTTGTAGAGGTCTATGATGTGAGGGGTGTTCAGTTTGAGACGGACATACCAATACACCTCAAGGGCGAGAAACTGAGGGTCACGCAGGAACTTGAGCGTTGCGGTGCCTTCCTGTGTTTCAATCTGGAACGCGAGGATTTCGCCTATAAGTGGGTATTCATCACAGGCATATCCGTTCTTGCGCCATTCAAGAGCGGATTGCTTTAATTCGTTAAACAGGATCGCCAAGTATATAACTCCCTTAGAAGCCTTCTTAAGACTCCAGGTTGGGTCTCTCGCGCGGTTCCCAGCCGCTGGGATCGAGGGCGTCTCGCCCTCGAAAACCGCTGGACGCCAAGGCTCTCGGCCGCCCCGCAAAGCGGTCCGACGAGAGCTTTAAGAATGCTTCGCAGAATACGACACAGCACTGTATCGCCCGCCGGACTTGGGCGCGGCAAGCCAGAGATTCTCAGAAGCTGCTGAGTCTCTCAGACGGTACGCTGGGAACGTAGCAAACCGCCGGACGCCAAGCTTTCAGACGCTTCTAGCTAACCGTCAGACTGCCGCCGATCCCAAGGGCCGTAGATGGCCAGCGTGGTGCCGGGATGCTGGATATTGACGAAGAGCACTTGGCCGTCGGGCGAGAAGGTCGCGCCGGCAAATTCGGAATTGTTCATGCGATTGTGCCCAAAGCGGTAGATCTGGCCTGCGGGCGTTATGCCGACTAGGTTGTTTTCCCCGCTGCCGTCCTCGCAGACGATCAGGTCGCCGAAGGGCGAGACCGTGAGGTTGTCGGCATTGTCGACTAAGTCGCCGTCGTTCGGCTCGACGAAGAGTTCGAGCGTCCCCGGAGCCTTGCTCTCATCGGTCGTGCCCTCGTGCGGGCTAGGCTGGTAGCGGAAAATCTGCCCTTTCTTTTTCTCGCCGCCGCTGGTGCAGGCAAAGTAAATCGCTTCGCGGCCGTACCACATGCCCTCGCCGCGGGCAAAGCGGGCGCAGCCCTTGCCGTCAAACCCTTGGAAGCGCAAGTCGTCGTCTGGCGACTCGACGTTTTCTATATCGACCCAGCGCACGGCGAGCGGTTCGCCCGGGCTCACCAGTGCTTTGTCCCAGTTGCGGGTATCCAAGCCGGGATGGTCAATTACGGCCAAGGCTTGCAGCCGCCCAGCTATTAGTTTGCCCGGTGCATCGGGGATGTAGCGGTAGATCAAGCTGTCGCTGGTATCTTCGGTTTGATAGACGATGCCCGAGCGGGGATCGACGGCGATGGCCTCGTGCTTGAAGCGCCCCATGGCCTTGAGCGGCACGGGCGCGGCGCGGCGGATTTCTGTGGTAGCGGGGACCTCGAAGTTGTAGCCATGGTCTTTCTCGATCTGCCCCTCAACCCGCTGGGTCGTCTCTTCGCAGCTAATCCAGCTATGCCACGGGGTCGGCCCCCCGGCGCAGTTGACCGCAGTGCCGGCCAAGCTGAGAAATTCCCGCTCCACTGCGCCGGTTTGCGCGTTGTACACGAGGGTCGTGGTGCCGCCCAAGCCCGGCATCTCGCCGTGGCCCCAATCGTACAGATCTTCTTTGGGTAGTTTGCCCAGTTCCTCGTTGTCGTCGCCGAAGGCACCGGCCTCCCGCGCCCCGCTGCTCAGCTCGTGGTTGCGCACCAAAACGATGCGGCCCTCTGGCCCGGGGAAAGCGGCCATTCCGTCGGCTGCGCCCGGCAATCGCAGGCCGTCGTCCATGGCTTGGCCGATGCGCGAGAGAATCCGATAGCTAAAGCCCTCGGGCAGGTCGAGGATGCCTTCGGGGTCAGGCACGAGCGGCCCAAAGCTATTTTCGAGTGCTGGTGCACCCCACGCGAGGTGGCGATGGAGGCCGGCAAAGCCGATGGAAACGGCTGCCGCGCTTTTAAGGAACTGGCGTCTAGAAACAGGCATGGGATTGTCTCCTATAGCTAAAGGCATGAGATCGGCTCAAAGGGGGCTTGTACGAAAATACCAAGAGGAACATCTCATGGTCAAATGCGAGCTTTCCCAGCGCACAACCTTCGTCCATATATTTAAAACGATGCAATTCCAAAAACCCCAGTGGCGCGACGAACTGCCCTCGACCAATACGACCTTGGTCGAGTGGTTGCGCGAGGGCCGGGACCTGCCCGACGGCTTCGTGCTCGCCGCTCGTTCTCAGACCGCTGGCCGGGGCCGCTACGAGCGGCAGTGGCTTGCCCAGCCCGGTCGCAACCTGACCTTTTCCGCGCTGTTGCGGAGCGATGCGTCGCCGTTGCAGGTCCTGTCGCTACCGCAGGCCGCTGCCTTGGGCGTGGCGGCCTATTTGGAGAAAAACGGCTTGGCGGCGCAGACCAAGTGGCCCAACGACGTGCTAGTGGATGGCCGCAAGATCTGCGGCATTTTGGCCGAGCGCTGTAATGGGGTCGTCCTTGGAATCGGCCTCAACGTCAACATGGATGCCGACGAAGCCGCGTCCATCGGCCAGCCCGCCACCTCGCTGCGGATTGAGACGGGCACCGAGCGCGATGTAGAGCGGGCATTGGACGAGTTACTGCCGCATTTGCAGGAGTGGATCGGGCGCTGGGAAAGAGGCGGATTTGCTGCGCTGAGTGCGGCTTGGGAGTCTCACTGCGTCAACTTGGGTCAGTACGTCGCAGTCGGTGAGTACACGGGCGTGGTGCTGGGCTTTGGCTCGGCCGGGCAATTGCTGCTGCGCGAGGACGATGGGACGCGACGCGAGTTGTGGAGCGGGGAGATGGCTTAGCTTATGTGCGCTAGCACCTGTCCGTCAGCCACCTGATCTCCGGCATGGACCAAAATATCGGCTACCGTGCCTCCGACGGGGGCCGTTACCGGCATTTCCATCTTCATGGCTTCGAGCACGAGGATTCCGTCGCCCGCTTCTACGTGATCGCCAGGTTGGACGAGGTGGCGGATTACTTTCCCGGGCATCTGGGCTTGGACCGGCGTGCCATCTCCGGCCTTGGGTGCCGGCGAGGAGGGAGCCGCCACATCGGTCGATTCTGTCGACTGTTCTAGGCTGACTTGGAAGCGGCGGCCGTCAACGGTGGCCGTGTCGCCGTCAATAGCCACGGCATAGCGGCGGCCATCAACGGTGATCGCATAGTGCGCCGGACCGTCGGTTGGGGCCGCTTCTTTTTGCTCTTTTTCTACTTTGCGTACGCCGATTTCGCCTTCTCCCTTGAGGAAGGCGAGTCCCTTGTCTTGGCAGGCGGCGACGATAAAAACGTTTTCGTCTGTCTCTTCAAGGCCAGCTTCCCGCAGTTGTTGGCGGGCCGGCTCGACGCCCTTGTTCGGGTCGGCGTCGTTGCGTTCGAGCGGTTTTTGGGTCGTTGGATCTAGCCCGAGCTGTTGGGCGGCGATCTCGACGACCGAGGGGTCGGGCGCGACCGGCGTCTTGCCGAAGTAGCCCAAGACCATCTGGCCGTAGGGCGCGGCGATTCGCTCCCATGGGCCGAACATGACGTTGTTGAAAGCCTGCTGAAAGTAAAATTGCGAGACCGGCGTCACTGAAGTGCCAAACCCGCCCTTTTCTACTACTTCGCGCATGGCCTTGATCATATCTGGGTACTTGTCCATGATGCCGTTGTCGCGCAGCATCTGGGTGTTGGCCGTCAGCGCGCCACCGGGCATGGGGCTCCAGGGAATCATCGGCTCCACGGCCACCGCTTCGGGCGGCAGGAAATAGTCGGCCATGCACTCCTTGAAGACCTCCTCGGCGTCGCGGACCTTGTCGACGTCGATGTCAAGATCGTAGTCGGAGCCGCGCAGCGCGTGCCACATGACGATGATGTCGGGTTGGCAGGTGCCGCCGGAGCAGGGAGCCATAGACAGGTCAATGGCGTCGGCACCGGCGTCGAGGGCGGCCATGTTGGCACTGACGCCAATGCCGGCTGTTTCGTGCGTGTGGAAGTGGATGAAGGTGCCCTCGGGCAGCATGAGACGCGCCTCGGAGATGGTTTCATAGATTTTGGCGGGGACGGCCGTGCCCGAGGCATCCTTGAAGCAGACCGCATCGTAGGGAATGCCGGCGTCTAGTATCTGGCGCAATGTACTGGTGTAGAAGGCCGCGTCGTGGGCACCAGAGCAGCCCGGAGGCAGTTCCATCAGCGTGACACAGACTTGGTGTTTGAGCCCGGCATCGACGATGCACTGCCCCGAGTAGATAAGGTTATCGACGTCGTTGAGCGCGTCGAAATTGCGGATGGTGGTGATACCGTGCTTTTTGAAAAGCTCGGCGTGGAGCTTGATGATGTCGCTCGGCTGCGATTCGAGGCCGACCACGTTGACCCCCCGCGCCAAGGTCTGCAAGTCGGCGTCCGGGCCGACCGTGGCGCGAAAGGCGTCCATCGCGGCAAAGGCGTCTTCGCCGCAGTAGAAGTAGAACGATTGGAAACAGGCACCGCCGCCGGCCTCAAAGTAGTCGATGCCAGCTTCCTTGGCCGCGGCGACGGCCGGCAGAAAATCGGACGTGAAAACGCGCGCTCCATAGACCGACTGGAAGCCGTCGCGAAAGGCGGTACACATGAAGCGAATTTTCTTCTTGTTCACGGTCGCATCCTCGTTGTCTATCCCACCAGCACGGACCACAAGACGCCGGCACCTATCGCCGAGCCGATGACCCCGGCGACATTGGGAGCCATCGCGTGCATCAGCAGGTAGTTATTGGGGTCTTCGCGCTGGCCCATCATTTGCACCACGCGGGCCGAGTCGGGCACGGCCGAGACCCCGGCAGCACCGACGAGGGGGTTGATTTTGTCTTTGGTGAAGAGGTTCAAAAACTTGGCGAAGAGTACGCCGCTGGCCGTGGCGATGGCAAAGGACAAAGCACCGAGGCTGAAGATGAGTACCGACTGCTGCGTGAGAAAGGTCTGGGCTTGGGTTGAGCAGCCGACCGAGAACCCGAGGAGGATGGTGACGATATCGACCATTGAGGTGCGGGCGGTCTGGGCCAAGCGCTCGGTGACGCCGCTTTCCTTGAGCAGATTGCCGAAAAACAGCATGCCGAGCAGCCCGATCGCACCGGGGGCGAGGAGCGCACATATCAGAAAAGCGGCGATGGGAAAGATGATCTTCTCGCGCTGCGAGACCTCGCGCGGGGGCTTCATGCGAATAAGCCGCTCCTTGCGGGTGGTCAAAAGTTTCATCACCGGCGGCTGAATGACCGGCACGAGGGCCATGTAGGAGTACGCGGCAATGGCGATAGCCCCGAGCAGGTGAGGAGCTAGCTTGGCCGCGAGGAAGATCGCCGTTGGTCCGTCGGCCCCGCCGATAATGCCGATGGCCCCGGCCTCGGTCGGAGTAAAACCCAAATAGAGTGCGCCGATCAGGGTCAGGAAAATGCCCGTCTGCGCGGCTGCGCCCAGCAGCACCAACCGGGGGTTGGAGAGCATGGTCGAGAAGTCGGTCATCGCGCCGATGCCGAGAAAAATCAGCGGCGGGAAGATCCCTTGACTAACTCCAAAGTAGATGTAGTAGAGCACACTGCCTTGGTCGTACACGCCGATGGCCATGCTGGAGATAGACGGAAGGTTGCCGACGATGCAGCCGAAGCCGATGGGCAACAGCAGCAGCGGCTCGTAGTCTTTGCGGATGGCTAGCGAGATGAAGATAGCGCCGATAGCGATCATCAGCAGGTTGCCGCCCGACATGTTGGCCACGGCCGTAGTAGAGAGGAATTTGAGGAGAGTATCCATGGCCGATTAGTCGTCTTGGCGGCGCGCGTGCAGGGCGAGGCCGATGGCCGCGCCGATGGCGGGTGCGTCGGTTTCTCTGCTATGACTCTGCGTGTGCAGTTGGGCCGGGGGAATGTAGGGGTGGATCGCGGCGAGGATCCTCGGCAGGACAGCGATAAAGACGCTGACCAATACCAAGGCGGTGAAGACGATGCTCATGCCCACGAAGGCTAGGTCGAAACCCTGGCCGGTGGCGATGTTCTGGTAACTGAAACGGAGTGCGAAGATCGACATGGCTATCCGTTGAAGAGATGCAGGCGATCGTCGCCTAGCGGTGGCTTGAGATTGAACGTGGGCTTGGTATTTACCCCCAGCCGACGCAACTCAGAATCCAACTTCTCGTACCGCTCTACTAGGACTGGATCAACCTTCGGGTTGATTTTAAGGATCTCAGCTTTTTTTCTAGGTTGGCTAATTTGTTTGGCCATGACATTTTATCCTTATAGCTTGGGACTAGGGGAGGTGGCCGATAAGGTCCGACATCTACATCTAGAAGTACTTCTCTGTATGCACGGTATGCACGAAGGAGATAATTTGTTCGCGGCCCATGTAATCTTGAAGCAATTCGTAATACTCCCTAATTAAGGGGCCTAGAGTTGGGTTCACCGAGTAATCCTCAATTTTGAGCCGTAGCTCGTCGGTCAGAGTTTTCATGTTTATCCCTCTCCCATGCGAGTGCCAGTATTCGCTGTTACTCAAGCTCTCCGCAATTTCTCTGGCTCTGTCCTCCCTCATCTTAGGAGTGACAGGATCCTTTCTCGCCTCGGTTTGAGTCCAGTTTTTGAACTTGTATCTCGATAGCCACTTTACGAGTAGCTCTATTGAAAGTGCTCTTGCTTGCTCGAACTGGTATAGCTCGCCGAGGTCCAACTTGCTGAGAAGTGCGTACTCTGCTGATGTCAAGTTTCCTTGTTCAGCCTTTGCATTCAGCCGCTCGAATTGATTCAAATATGCCAGTGCCGGTACGAGCTTGCCGTCCTCTTCGATTTGTGGATCAATAGGACCAAGGCAAGAGAAAAAGTCCATAAGGATTCGATCTCCCGACATGACAAAGAGCGTCCCCGCAGACATTGCTCTATTCGGAACTATGAAGACAACCTCGTCGTAATAATTCCGAATAGTGTCAACCATTCGCTCAACGACCTCAACTATACCGCCATTGGTTTCGAGGACAATTGCCAAAGTAGCCCTACGTTGAGAAATCAGTTCTACTGCATGGCGAACCCGTACCTCTAGGCCTGGGAGAATTGGACTGGCGACTGCCATCACATCGGCAGCGAGAGCCTCACCTATCCTAGCGGCATGATCGTTGAGCTGTTGTCTTACGTATTCGTCGAGGGGTCTCATAGCCAGCGAGTGCTATGCACTTATTTGAGAATGACGAGTGCCAAACAGCCGCTCAGGCCGTCCTTGATCAAGGGCAACCAGTGCTAAAATATAAGGCATTCTAAATAACCAATAAACCGCTACTCTCAGAAAGCCTCTTGACCAAGTTGGCCCGCCATGACACAATTTGCCCTCTACCGACGCAAAAGGCGTCAGAACGTTGGCCCGGACTGTTCGACGAGGTGCTTGAGATAGAGGCAGTATTCATTGTCTTCGGAATAATTGGCAATGCGGAGAAGCTGCTCCGCGCCAATGTAGCCCCTGCGGTACGCTATTTCCTCGACGCAGCCCACTTTGAGCCCCTGCCGGTGCTCGATGGTTTGGACGAAGTTGTTGGCTTCTAGGAGGCTCTCGTGCGTCCCAGTGTCGAACCAAGCAAAACCTCGCCCCAACACCTCGACTTTGAGTTGCTGTCGACGCAGATACTCGTTGTTGACATCGGTAATCTCCAGCTCGCCACGAGCCGAGTGCTTGAGGCCACGGACGATATCGACGACCTCGCCGTCGTAAAAATAAAGGCCGATGACCGCGTAGTTGGACTTGGGGGTTTGCGGCTTCTCTTCAATGCTAACGGCGTTGCCTCCAGCGTCGAATTCGACGACCCCGTAGCGCGTGGGATCGCTCACATAGTACGCGAAAGCCAATCCCCCCTCCCGTAGCTGGCTAGCGCACTGTAGAATCGCCGTCAAGCCGTGCCCGTAGAGGAAGTTGTCGCCGAATATCAAGGCACAGGGATCGCAGCCAGCGAAATCGGCCCCCACGACAAAGGCGTGAGCCACGCCCTCGGGCCGGTCTTGGACCGCGTATTCAATACGCAGCCCCAGCCGCTCGCCGTCGCCGAAGAGCTGGCGATAGAGGCCGATGTGCTCTGGACTGGAGATGATGAGCACCTCGCGGATATCGGCCAGCATGAGCACCGAGAGCGGGTAGTAAATCATCGGCTTGTCGAAGATCGGCAGGATCTGCTTGGAGACCGATACGGTCAGGGGATAAAGGCGTGTGCCTTGGCCGCCGGCGAGGATGATGCCCTTCATGGATTTACTCAGTAGCCTTTTTTTGCGGTCCTTGGGGACGGGGCCGCTGCGGCCAGACGATCTGTCGCCGCTCGGGCGTCAGGCGCGCCAACAGCTCGTCCGAGGGATGGTAGCCGTGGCGGAAGTTGCCCCAAGAGGGGCCGTAGCGATAGACGAAGATTCGGCGAGTGCCCTCGTTTTGGCGTCGGGCCGAGCCGTGCGAGAGGCCATCGACGAAAAGCAAGGCGTCGCCCTTGGCCATCTGGCACTCGACCGCGCCGGTGATGCCCTCAACGGTAGCGCCTTCGGGCTTCATGCGATGTCGGTCTAGGTCGGGATGCGTGAAGTTGGATTTGTGGCTGCCGGGGATCAGCATGGTGCTGCCGTCGCCCGGGCCGATGTCCGTGAGCGCGACGAGGATGTTGATTTGGCCGCACATGTAGCGTCCGCCGTGGTAGCGAAATTGGTTGCGCATGATGGGCGGGTAGCCGCCGGAGTGCAGGCCAATGGCCTCCCCGGGCTGGCGGAAGTTGGCAAAGTTTTCGTCGATGAAGAGCGGCCCGTGTGCGTAGTCGAAGGTGCCCTCGCCGCCGACGAAATGCTTCACTTTCTCAATCCAAGCGGGATGGTCGATCATTCGCTCAAAAGGCTCGCCCGCCTCGTAGATTTGCTGCAAGTTGAGGCCGTCAATCGTGCCATAGGTATGGGCGTGGACGTGGCCATACCAATCGCCCGGCTCTAGCGGCGGGATCGCGTCGAGGCAATCGTTGAGGTCTTTGACCTCATCGGCGGTAAGTGCTCCCTCTAAGTGCAGGTAGCCGCGCAGGTCGAAGAGGTAATTTTCGCGATCGGTAACCATTATGTCCTCAGCGCTGTACGGGATCGCCCCAAGAGCCTTCGATATACGGGAAGCGCGCTTCGAGGTCGTCGGCCAATTCGACGCCGAAGCCCGGGGCGTCGGGCAGAACCAAGTGGCCGTCTTCGATCAGCGGCTTCTCGCGCAGAATCTCCCACTGTAGAGGCCCCTGCTTCATATTTAGCTCGACTAAGCGCGGGTCGGGCAGCGCCGCGACCATCTGGGCATTGGCCATCGTCATCAGGCCATTGTGCCAGTTGTGCGGGATCAGGGGTATGCCGCCGTAGTCTGCGTAAGCTCTGTGGCCGACCTCCATGCAGAGGTCAATGCCGCAGACGCCAGCGTCGGGCTGGACGATGCCGAAGCCTCCCGCTTCCATAAAAGGCTCGAACTGCGCCCAGGTGGTAAACGGCTCGCCGCCGGTGATGGGGATGGAGACGGCCTCATTGAGCCGAGCGTAGTCTGCGGGAACGCGTTCGACCGGCTCCTCAAACCAAGCCCAACCCATTTCGTCAAGAGCTTCGGCGATGGGCAGCGCCTCCTCCATTGAGAGGCGGCAATTGCCGTCGAGAGCTAATTCCATGCGCTCACCTACGGCCTCGTGGACTTGGTGCGCGATTTTTAGGAAGCGATCGACGGTGACGCCCGACCAAGCCCAGTGAGTGCCCAAGCGCATCTTGTAGGCGGTGAAGCCCTCTCCGGCATAGCCGATGGCTTCTTCGACGACGGATTCGGGGTGGTCGTCCCAGTCGTAGCGTACGCCCGAGGAAGCGTAGAGGCGGAGGCGGCGCAGGGGTTTCTGTCCTACCGCGCAGAGCAGGTCGGCGGTGGGTTTCCCCGCGATTTTGCCGCGCAAATCCCACAGCGCGCAGTTGAGGCCGGCGTTGGCAATGTCGTTGGCGCGCTCTGCTTCGTTGTGCGGCGTCAGCCCTTCGTCGCGGGGGTCGCGGCCGATGAGACTGGGCTTGAGTTCGTCGATGCGAGCGGCGATGGCAGGCGGCACACCATAAGCGCAAGGCTCGGCGATGCCCTGCAAGCCCTCGTCGGTCTCGATGATGCAGATCGAGCAGTCGGCTTTGGGAACGTGGAAGGTGGCGCTGTACCACTGGCGTTCGGGTTCATGGGGGCGCGAGAGCGAAAGTGTGCGAATATCGGTGATTTTCATCGGGTTCCTGTGGCGATTTTAATTATGGGTCTGACGTTACGCATCTATGTCGA
Source organism: Candidatus Latescibacterota bacterium (assembly GCA_965200315.1). Classification (GTDB taxonomy): domain Bacteria; phylum Latescibacterota; class UBA2968; order UBA8231; family UBA8231. The sequence continues at coordinate 2,792,275 of OZ241362.1, read as the reverse complement.
GGCGTCCCTTGTGGGTGCCAACCACACGGCGCATTCAGCCAGCGGGCTCTCAAAAAGGGCAACCACAAGGGTTGCCCCTACAATGCGTAACATTCAGTTATGGGTATGGGTTCTTAAAATTTGTTGCTGCACGGGTCTGTATTAAAGGGCCACGTACTTTTCGCGTCAACACCGCCTCCCTTGTCGCTCGCAGGGTGCTCTCGTATTTTGAGGCCGCTTCCCAACGAGGAGAATCCCGATGATAAAACATCCCTATCAGAATTTGAACGGAGGCCGCTGGCTAGTCGGCAACCTGCACACGCACACGACCGCCAGCGACGGCGAGCGCGATCACCAAGCGGTAATCGACGACTACGCGGGCCGCGGCTACGGCTTCTTGGCGATCACCGATCACGACATCTATACGTCCTTGGAAGACTACGAGCCATACGGCGCCCAAGGGATGATTTTGGTGCCAGGCAATGAGATTTCAGCGAATGGCCCGCACGTTTTGCACGTAGGGGGAGCAGCGTGGGTCGCGCCGCATGCGGACCGGCAGCAGGTAATTGACGAGGTCAACGAATCGGGTGGTGGTTTTGCCCTTTTTAACCACCCCAACTGGCACGGCAATTTCAACCACTGTCCTCAGGAGCTTTTGCAGGCTTGCGAGGGCTTTGTGGGCTTGGAGATATACAACGGCGTGATTTGCCGTTTGGAGGGCAGCCCCTACGCGACGAATCGCTGGGACATGCTGCTGAGCGCGGGAAGACGCCTGTGGGGGTTTGCCAACGACGACAGCCACGCGGCGAGAGGCGATGTGGGCTTGGGGTGGAATGTGGCCTACGTGGAGGAGGAAACGGCTAGCGGCGTGGTGGAGGCCCTGCGCGCTGGTCGCTTTTACGCTTCGACGGGCGTTGAGATCACCGAGGTCCAAGTTGAGGGCAGCAAAATCTGGATCGAGACGGAGAATGCGGCGCGGATCGTGGCCTTACGCGCCGGAGCGAGGCGGATAGCCGTGGCCGATGGACGGGAAATTGAGGTGGAAGTGCCGGAGCGGGCGGGCTACGTGCGCTTTGAGTGTTGGGGGGCCGGAGAGGCGTTTGCTTGGACGCAGCCGTTTTTTTGTGAGGAGGGCGAATGATATGGGCGATCTGATCGTCGTTCATCCAGATTTTGACGGAGTTTGGCCTTTTGCCGCCGACCACTTTCGCACCCTGTGGCCCCAAGCGGGCTTTGTGCGTCTAGCGCATGGAGACGAGCGGCTCTTGGGCGAGGTGGTCGAAGAGTCGAGCCAAGTGACGCGGTTGGCTACGCTGGGGGTGCCAGCGAGTCTGACGTGCCTACAGAGTTTCAGTGCCTTGCAGGAAGCGACCTTTCAGGGGTCTTATGGCCGGCGGTTGGGCGAGGGCTGTAGCGAGTATCTGGCCGAGGCCGGCGTCGTTGTTTACGACCATCCGAGCGAGGGGTTTTGGTCGCAGACTGTGGCAGAATTTGGCTTGGCCTTGACGCTGTGCGGGCTGCGGCGGATTCCGCAGTTGCACCGAGAGATCATCCAAAGCCAAGCGCCTTGGGACTACGAGCCGCTCGGAGGCCAAGGCCGGCCCGGCGCACGCGGGCACCAGTTTGGCGACGACCCGGCCTTTGCCAGCGGTACGCTGTGCGGCAAGCGCGTGCGGATCGTAGGAGCCGGCAATATCGCCAGCCGCTACGCCAGCTTCGCCGCGATGCTGGGAGCCGAGGTGGCGGCTTGGGATCCGTTTGCCACGGAGCCGTGCTTTCACCGGGCCGGGTCGCGCCGCGAGTACCATCTAGAGCAGCTAGTCACCGATGCCGAAGTGTTCGCGCCCATGGTGCCGCTGACGGAATCGACGCGCGGCTTAGTCGAGGCTGAGCACATTGACGCGCTGCCCAAGGGCTGTCTGGTGGTGCTGGTAACCAGAGCCAAAATCTGCGATACCGACGCAATCCGGCGCCGGGTGATGGCCGATGAGCTGAGCCTAGCGGCGGACGTGTGGGACCAAGAGCCGCTGCCTTTAGACGATCCGCTATTGGGGCGGCACAACGTGGTACACACGCCGCACAACGCCGGGCGCACCATCGACGCGAACAAGGCTTGGGCCGAGAAATTGGCCGTGCAGTTCAAGCCGCGTTAATTGCCCGCATAAGGTGCTGGGTTTATACTTTTACTGTCCTTTACTCAACTGAAAATACCCACTTAGGGAGTTCTACATGCGGGGGATCGAAGCGGCGCAAGTAGGCCAACAGCAGCGCAACAAAGAGCTGTTGAGCGGAGTGCGCTATCTAGGCGAGAAAGTGCATTCCGAGGTCTTGCCGCTCACCGTGGATATCGGCAAACAACAAGCACTGCATCCAGCGCAAATCGCCGCCCTAGAAGGCTTGCAGATCGAAGCAGCCGCGATCGCAATCCGCTCGCTGGCCTCGTTGGCCGAAATCGGCGAACTGGACCACCTCGGCGGCGGTCTAGAGCTGATTCCGCCGCTCTTGCTGACCTTGGCTGTCACCGACTACGAACGCATCGAGTACACCATCGAACACGCCCACACCTCCGTGGGCTACTACGCGGCACTGGCGGCACTGGGCTTTATCGATGAGGAGATTGTCGTCGAGGGTTTCCGCCGCGGGCTCGACGCTCCCGGGCACGTGTCTTGGCTGCCGGGTGGCACCCAACTCAACGGCGGGCGCTTGGGGGTGATGATCCCGGTGGCCGTGGGCCAAGCCCTCGGCAAGCGGGCCAAGCTCGGCGAGGGTAGCTGGGTCGTCTGCCACTGTGGCGACGCCGGCTACATCTCGGGTCAAGCGCTCAACGGCTTCAACGGCGCAGCCGTCCACGGAGCGCCGATTACCTTCGTCATGCACCGCAACGGCATCCAGCTTTCGGGCGTGACCGAGGGCATTATGGACAAGGACCCGCGTCCGATCGTTGCGGCGATGGGCGTGGAAGTTATCGAGATCGAGACCCTGCACGACGATGCAGCACTCTACGAAACCTATGTCGAAAGCTACAAACTGGCGCAGCAAGGGCGACCGACGTTGATCTATCCCACGGGAACGCACGAACTCCTCGGCGACTTTGGCGATCGCTTGGGCATTGGTTCCGAGGTCGCAGCGTTCGCCGCCGAGCACGGCGTCGATCTCAGCACTCGCATCTGGGTCCCCGGCTCGCTGATGAGCTACCGAGACGTAGTGCCGATGCTCGAGTGCCTCTTCTTGGTCAACAAGCTCCCCGGCGGCGAAGGGCATCACGACGGCCACATGAAGGGCCGCGACGCCGCGCAAGTGCTGAGCAATCCGATGTTTCAAAAGACAGCGGCTGCGGACCAAGCCCTAGCGACGCTGCGCCAAGGCGAGAAGCGCCAAGTTGAAACCCGAGCTAGACCTGCTCCCGGCAGCAGCAATTTGGTTCTGCCGCAAGATGCGCGGGAAAAGGTTAGCTTGCCCACAGTGGGCATAAGCGAAAGCCCTCGCGCCGGGTCCGAGGCTGCGTACGCAGCGGTGGCCGCGCATTTCCCCGACGACGTCTTCGTCGTTAGCTGCGACCTCGACCCCTCGACCAAGCTGGCGAAGGCGCGCGGTTTCTTGGCCGCGGATCACCAATTCGAGATGAGCATTGAGGAGCAAGCCGCTTGTTTGATCACCGATGGATTGGCGATGAGCAGGCCGGGTCCGCAGCTCAATGTGGTATCGACGTTTGCCGCCTTTTACGAGGGCATTGCCCGCGAGGGCTTTGACGTCTGGCGTTATCAGCGCAACCTCACCGGCGTCAACGAGGGCCTCAACGTCGCCTTCCACGTCTCGCACGTGGGAGCCTGCACCGGGCGCGATCACTTTTCGGGTTGGGGCTTGGAGTGGATCAACGTCGGCTTGAGCTATTTGCCCTATCTGCACCGCTTCTACGGGCCAGCCGATGCGCGGGCGGCGTTTTTGGCGGTCTGCGATATGGCGGCGCACTACGGAGGGCACATCATCGGCATCCCGCGCGATTCCCTGCCCATCCTCGCAAAGCAAGACGGCTCTGGGCCGCTGTGGGAGCCGGGCGACGCTTGGGAGCCGCTGACGGCCTATCGCACGTACTCTGGAGCCGAGCGGGCGATCTTGGCTTTTGGTGCGCCGGCTTTTCTGGCCGGTGAAGCGGCTGAGCAGCTCGAAGGCTCGGTGGATGTGCATATAATTAATGGGCTGCCGCTGCCGGCCGCTGCCTTAGAAGAACTAGTGGGTCGCTATCCCAAGGGCGTGGTAACTATAGAAGATGGCCTGATCGGCGCAGCCAATACTGGCGTACGCGGTTTCGCCGGGCTGGTGGCAGGCGTCGCTAGCGACTTGGGCATTCCAGCGGCGCATATCGGCATTACCGACCCCACGACCGCCCCGTCAGAGGGCCATCTAGAGACGTGGGCGCACTTCGGTATCACGACTGAGGCACTCGTCGCAGCCGTGAGCAGGCTGGATCAATAAACACACCAAGCATAAAGGCATAAAATTATGAAGCGGAGCGCACTACTAATCATCGCACTTTGGGCTTTCGGCTGTGGAACCGGCGGTCAAGGTGGGGAAACAAGCAAGGAGATATTAATGGATCCTACAGGCGAGGCCCTAAACGAGCAGGCACCCGACGAATTCTCCGTGCGCTTGGAGACCAGCGCCGGCCCGGTGGTCATCCAAGTGACGCGCGATTGGGCCCCGATCGGTGCCGACCGCTTCTACAACTTGGTCCGCAATGGTTTCTACGACGGGCAGCGCTTTTTCCGCGTGGTATCTAACTTTGTGGTGCAGTGGGGTTTGAGCGGCAATCCAGCGCTGAACCAGGTCTGGCATCGGGCCCATATCTCCGACGACCCGGTCAAGCAAAGCAATGCGCGAGGACGGATCACCTTTGCCAAAACCAATCAGCCCAATACGCGCACGACCCAGCTCTTTATCAACTTGGGAGATAACCTCAACCTCGACGGCATGGGTTTTGCGCCCTTCGGGGAAGTAGTAGAAGGCATGGAGGTGGTCGATGCGATCAACGCCGAGTACGGCCAGCAGCCTTCCCAAGGGAAGATCGCCACGAACGGCAATGCCTATCTCGAAGAAAATTTTCCCAACTTAGACTATATCGTCAAGGCCGAGATTATCGAGTAAATTGGCGGCCAAAATTCGCAATGAGGCCGTCGGGCTAAAGGCCGGCACTCTAGCCATTGTAACCGCGGTGCTGTGGGGCGGCAATCCGGTGGCGATCAAGGTGGGTCTCGATGGAGTGCCGCCGGCGGCGATGGCTGGCTTGCGCTTTGCACTGGGTGCTCTGACCGTATGGGTCGGGGCACTTTTTGCTGGTATTCGGCTGCGCACACCCCTCAGCGAATGGAAGGGGTTGGGCGGCTTGGCGCTGCTGTTCGCGCTGCAAATATGGCTTTTGAACGCCGGCACTCAATACACCACGGCCAGCCGCTCGGGGGTGGTGGTCAATATCTATCCCTTCTTCACAGCGCTCTTCGCGCACTTGCTCGTCGGCGACCGCTTGGGCTGGAGTCGGTGGTTTGGCTTAGTCATTTCGTTTGCCGGCGTGGTGCTGCTGTTTTGGGAGTCGCTAGCGCTGGCCGAGACGCAGCACCTGCTCGGTGACGCGATGGTAGCCGCTAGCGGCTTGTTGTTGGGCTTGCGGCAGGTGGTGATCAAGCGGTTGGTGCAGGGGCTTAACCCGTATCAAGTTCTATTTTGGCAGGCCGTGCTGAGCCTGCCACTGTTTGCCGCTTGGAGCGTGCTTTTAGAATCCGAAGCCGAATTCGTCCTAACCGGCCCGGTCGTCGCCGGTGTGCTCTACCAAGGCATCGTCGTCGCTGGGCTGTGTTTTATCATCCTCGTCTTTCTGCTCCAACACCACTCGCCAGGGCGATTGGGGGGCTTCGGTTTTGCCACGCCGGTGGTGGGTGTGCTGTTGAGTGCCGCGCTCTTGGACGAGGCCATATCGCCCTATCTGCTGGCCAGCATGGGGCTGGTGGCTGTGGGGATTGTGGTTGCCAACTGGGTCGAGCGGGATTAGGGCGACCGCAAGGGTTGCTCCTACAGATTCCCATTCAATCCAGATTCCTTGTCGAGTCATGTAAAAAGCAATACGCCGTATAATTTGCGTCCCGACGCTGGTCGCACCGATCCGGGGCACTATCTCCAAGAGCGGCTTGGCTACCGCGTCTTGGTGCAATACCAAGTGATTCGGTGGATTAGTGTAAAAAAGTTAGAAACGATTATGACCATCATCGCGGAGGCGACCATATACGAATCGTCGGTAGTGCAGTATTTCACGGGAAAGGCATCGAGCAAGGAGGCCGAGAACGCGCCATTGAAGATTTGCTCGACGTGCTGGAGATTCGCTTTGGGATGGCCGAGTCGGGTCCGTTGGTCGCTCGCATTGGGACCATCGACGATGGGCAGCGCCTCAAGCAGCTACACCGGGCGGCCATACAGGTGCCCAGCCTCGAAGCCTTTAGGCACCTGCTAGACGAAGCCGCGTAACGTCAGTTACTTGAGTGCCAGTCCCACTTCTCGCAAGTACCCCTCACACTCGGCCAGCGATTGGCCGACCAGCAGCACGGTAGCAAAAGAACGGGCCTGCGCCGGATCAGTCGTAAAAAGCACCCCGTCCCTCAACTGCTTGCCATCGGGCATCAGCCGGGCCGGATGTGCGGCCTCCAGCGCAGCGGCACATTCGGCCAAGCCAGCAAACCCAGCCACCGTCACCTCGCGACGGCTAATCACCAGCCACAGAGCCGTGCGCGCCGAATTAACCGCCTGTTGCAACTTGAGTGCCACTCGCCCCATCGTCGTGCGCGGATTGATCTCCACAATCGGCTTTAGCCGCATCCGGTCGCGGTCGCGGTACACCATGGCATCCACGCCGACTGGCCCCTGATAACCAGCAGCGTACAACGGATCAGCGAGCCATTCGGCAAGTTGCTCGCCCAAGCGGGGCAAGCGGCGTGCATCGCGCCCATCGCCGTAGAGAAATCGCTTTACCTCCTCGTCGAGGCCAGCGGTAAGCGCACCGACAAACGAGCCGCGATACTGGCCGCGTCCATCGGTGAAAAACCGCGTCCAGCCGACCACCGCCACCGCACCTCCGGCCCCCACGTCGAAGTGCAGCGACAGATCCACCACCTTGTCGAGCCACGGCTCTACTAAGACTTGGCCTTGCTGTCGCAAGATGTTCTCCAAGCGACCGCGCTGCTCCGCGCGCAGTTGTCCTCCACGGCAGTGGATTTGGCCGCGGCCCGCAGAGCCGTAGATGGCCTTGACGACCACCGAGTCAAAACCCGCCTCCGCCAAGTGCTCTATCTGCACTACTAATTGTTCTGTCGTCGCGCAGGCCGTGCCGACTACATCCGTCCCGCAGAAATAGTCGGTCTCCTGCGCCGCGAGAAACTCCCCCAGCCGCGCTGCGCTCCACGACTTGGCGTAGAGCGACCGAATCGCCGCGCTCCAGCAAGGCCCTTCCCCACCGCGAGGCAAACCCTCGACCAACGGCGCTAGCAACTCGGCGCTGTCTGGACTCCAACCCCAAGGCCTGAGCGCGTTGACCTTGCGCTCGGCAAGTGCCGCTAAGCCATCTGCACTACGCTCGACAAATTCCGGTATCGCAAAGCCCAACCCCTGCATCCGCCGCAAAAAGGCCGGCGAAGGCTTCTCGCGCAGCAGCACCATATCGTCGCGGACGCACAACAGCATGGGCAGCGCTTGGAAGTCGGCCTCCAACTCAGCCACCCGCTGCGGCGGCGTAAGACCCGGCCGCCCCAAGGCCACCTGCTCCTCGCAGTTGGCATTGAACCAGTACACGGCCGGGCAGCGTCCCCGCGACTGCGAGAACAGCTCCAATTCGTCGATATAATCCGCAGAAAGCCCCGCTTGGAGCCGACCCACGCGGTTGAAGCCAAGGCCCTTGGCTCGCGCCGGCCCTAGCGGAAAGCGCAGCGCCCGGCGATAGGCGTCCCATTCGCTCAGCCCGGCCTCCTGCCAGCGCCTAAACCACGTCAATCCGTGCTTGACGTGGCCAATTTCGTCGCGGTAGATCCGCTCCAGAATCGCTGCGGTTTCCGGGTCGTCCAACTGCCGATAGACCTCGGCGTAGTGCCGTGCGTAGTCGAGATTGGCTTGTTCGAGGGTCAGGCTCAAGCCCGTCACAAAATCCATCGGGGTCTCCATCGGCCCGATGGCCTTCCAGAAAAAGTCGCCGACCGGTATCTCGCCAAATTGTACGCCAATCTCCTGCATTCGCTGCTGGTAGAGCCGCACGTGCTCTTGCTCGTCTTTGAGCGTCTGCACCAGGCCGCGGCGAAACTTCTCTGGAGCCTGCGGAAATTTGAGCAGGGCCAGGGCCATCAGCTCCAAGGCGAGCAACTCATGGTTGGCGAAAAAGTGCAAGACCAGCCCGCGCTCCTTTTCGCTGTGGAAGTGGCGCACATCGCGGAAGCGGAGCTTTTCCCGGCGGTGCCACTCGTCCAGCCCCAAACCGGGCGGGCGGCCCGGCGCACTGGGGGTCGCAATCCCCGCACCGGGCGCGCGGTCCTCGTAGCGGTTGAGGACGACCAGCTTGTCTTCCCAGCGCGTGCCGAAAAGCACTTGCTCGGCGAATTGGCGAATTTCCATGCCGCGAATATAACGCATTCCCCGCCTTGACACTTGGCTTGCCCCGCCGTATCTAGCCCACCCCACCCCTTCCAAAAGGAGCCCCTAATGCAGGTTCAATCCGTCGAGCTCATCCACTTGGACGTTCCGTTTACCGCCCACACCAATCAGCACATGCAGTACTGGCTGCCGCATTGGCGCATTGTCCAGCTCTGCAAAATCACCCTCGCCGATGGCACCATTGGCTGGGGCGAGACCATCCCCAACTACACGTGGGCCAAGGTCCCCGAAGACATCGAAGACCGCATCGTCGGCCGTGCGGTCGGCGATTTGCTGTGGCAGGATGTGCTGGGAGCCGGGGTCCAGCAGGCGCTTTTCGACGCAGTGGGCAAGGTCTTGGGTGCCCCAGCTTATCGCCTGTTGGGCACCAAGGTCCGCACTTGGTGCCCGCTGTCGTGGTGGGCGATAGACATGCCGGCCGCAGACTGGGCGCGCCAGTGCGCCGACGCCGTCGCGCAGGGCTATACCACCGCCAAGCTCAAGGCGCGAACATGGTACGACCTGCACGCCTGCATCCAAGCCATTATTGAGGCTGTTCCCCCGCAGTTCAAGCTCGACTTGGACTTCAACGGCACGCTCGCCAACGCCGCCAGTGCGGTCGAGTTTTTAGCCGCCTTGGAGCAATACCCGCAGGTGGCCATGATTGAGACGCCCATCCCCCAATCCGATGTGGCCGGCAACGCCCAAATCCGCAACCACATCCGCCGCCCTCTGGCCATGCACTACGGCTCGCCGCCGATTCTCACCACCCTGCAAGAAGATGTCACCGATGGTTTTGTCGTCTGCGCTGGAGCCCACGGCATCGTCCAGCAATCCGCAGTCGCGGACGTGGCCAACAAACCCTTCTGGCTCCAGCTCGTCGGCACGGGCATCACCACCACGTGGGCCGCCCACTTAGGTGCGGTCTGCCCCCAGAGCAAGTGGCCGGCCATTACCTGCATGAACATCTGGGAGAGCCAACTGTTGGTCGATTCCATTGAGCTTCGCGGCGGCTACTACCGAGTCCCAGAACGGCCCGGCCTCGGCATCGAGATTGATCTTCAGGCCCTAGAGCAATATCGCGTGGACTACAGTTGGGTCGATCCGCCTCGCCACGTCTATCGCTACGCTCGCGCCAACGGCGAAGTCACCTACTATGGCTGCTCCAAGCAAGCCCTCCACAACGAGTACCCCCGCGACGCCATGCCCATCTGCGAAAGCGGGTCCGAATGCCTCCCGGTCGAAGACGACGGCAGCCGCGAGTTCGCCCAGATTTACGAGGCCGTCCGGGATGGAGGGACGTTGAGAAGGGTGGAGTAGTACAAGCCGTGAATAGGAACTCTTACCCGCGCCGCTACGACCTCGACGCCCTGCGCGCCGCGGCGATGTTGCTCGGCATCGCATTGCACGCGGGGTTGTCCTTCACGCCGTTTCCTTGGCCGGTTCAGGATGAGCGGCAAAGCGATTTCTTCGGGCTGTTATTCGCCGCAATCCACGGTTTCCGCATGCCGGTGTTCTTTGTGTTGAGCGGCTTTTTTACGGCCATGCTTTGGCGCGGGCGCGGCTTAAAACCAGTGCTTTCCCACCGCTTGCGCCGCGTGTTGCTGCCGTTCCTGCTCGGGCTGGTGACCATCGTTCCGGCGGTGAACTGGATCAGCGGCTGGGCTATTGCATCTGCATTTGAAGCCAACGCGGCCAAAGCCGCAGAAGACACTATCTGGGACGCAGCCAAGAACGGGGACCTCGCCGCTATTGAACGACACCTGCAAGACGAAGCCGATATCAATGGTATTGATCTGGCCTCCGGGCAAACGCCCCTAGTATGGGCCGCGCTGGTCGGCCAGCTTGAGGCCGTCAATTGGCTGCTGCAAAACGGAGCCGCGGTCAATGGCCGCACCAAAGATGGCGGCACCCCCTTGCACGCGGCCGCTTTCTTGGGACGGGTGCAAGTCGCCAAGCTGCTGCTTCAGCACGGAGCAGATCCCGAAGCAAAAAACAACAATGGCGATACGCCTCGGATGGCTCTGGAAGTGGATTGGGAACTGACTAGGTATTTGGCGGGCCTGTTGCAGATTGAACTCGATGCGCGACAAGTTGAGGGCGGCCGCGTTGAAATCGCCGGACTTTTTGAACAATCCTCCACTGGACAAGAAAAAATCGACGAGACAGAGGAGAAATCGACCGGGTTTATTAAAGCGATGGCATGGCCGATCTTTGCCGTGCCGGTTTTTCACCACCTCTGGTTCTTGTGGTTCCTCTGCTGGTTGGTCCTCGCCTTTGCACTCTACGCCCGCCTCGCTGATTGGCTGCAATGGCAAGGACCGCCCAAGTGGCTCATTCTTTCACCCGTTCGCTTTCTCTATTTGATCCCTCTGACCATGATCCCACAGTCGCTCATGGGACTGGTCATACCGAGTTTTGGCCCGGATACCTCCTTGGGCCTTCTGCCCATGCCGCACATAGTACTTTACTACGTCCTCTTTTTCTTCTTTGGTGCTCTGTATTTCGACTGCGACGACCCAGACGGCCGAGTCGGAAAATGGTGGTGGCTGGCGCTTCCCGTGGGGCTGTTTATCGTCTTCCCGCTCGGGCTCGAATTTTCAGTGGGTGTATTCGGATTTCGCCAAGAGATATTCGGCCCGGCCATGGCCCGAACCTCAGCGGTGGCTTTGCAGGTGATCTACGCTTGGATAATGACCTTTGGGTTCATGGGCTTGTTTCGCAAACTCTGCACCCGCGAAAACAAAACCATTCGCTACTTGTCGGATTCGTCGTACTGGCTATACGTGGCGCACGTACCGTTGGTCATTGGTGCTCAATTGGCCGTGCGCGATTGGCCGCTTTCTTCCGGCATAAAGTACTTCTTGGTTTTGCTCGTAGGCACTGGCTTTCTGTTGCTGATCTACCAATTCCTCGTCCGCTACACTTGGCTGGGCCGATTGCTGAACGGCCCCCGCGTTCGCCCGACGAGCTAGCTTAGTGGGTAAGTGAGTGGCTGTTCTGCTGAGGACGCAGGGCGTTCAAGCTAAAGGGAATCATGCCCGCTCGATGCGGGTAGTCAGGCCCGGGGCACCGAGCAGCCGGCTGTCGCCGGTCACGAGCACCGCCCCCAGCGCCTCCGCCAGTGAGACGGACACGGCGTCGTAGGTGCTCACGTTATCGCGAAGCTGCCAGATTCGGTCGAGGAATAGCTCATGCGAATATCGTTCGACGTCGAGTGCGAGTGCTCCGCGTGTGGAGCTCAACGTTCCTTGCAGAGCATAACGGCGGAGCACGTGAGCGATGTTCCACGTCGATGAGATGGGGCACGTGAATGCTCACGGCAGGCAACGGAACTGAACGAGGTGTTCACGACAACCAGGCGATTCAGTGCCGATGACCTCGCCTACGATAAAAATTTTAGTCAGACAGCTAAAAGGGCATTCTCGTAAGCCCCGTATGTCGCATCATCGAAGAGGACGAAACGCACGTCATCGAGACCGTCGTGTGCTTTGAGAAATTGCTTCACCGCATTGAGAGCGACGACCGCGGCTTGCGCGACTGGATAACCATACACGCCGGTGCTAATGGATGGAAATGCAATCGTCTTAATGCCGTGCTCCACTGCGAGTCCCAAACTCTCCCGATAACAGCTAGCGAGCAGTTCGACTTCACCAGCGTCTCCACTCCGCCAGATCGGCCCCACGGTGTGGATGACGTGCTTTGCGGGAAGGTTGCCTCCCGTCGTGATTACGGCTTGACCCGTGGGACAACCGCCCTGCTTGGCGCGGATTGCGCTGCATTCCGCTGAGATGGCCGGTCCGCCAGCACGGTGAATGGCACCATCAACGCCACCGCCACCCATGAGTCCCTCGTTGGCAGCGTTGGCAATCGCATCGACTCGTTCCCTTGTAATATCTCCGCGCACAAGCGCGAGGGTCGTTTGGTTGATTTTCGTCGTCATAAAATCTCCTTACCGTCGCTTGCTCTTGGCTCCTTGCCAAATGGCTATCGCCCGATCCGGGTAGGACGACTTGATGGCCCCGGCCACTGCAGAGGTATTGACGAGGAAGTCATACAACCCATTGGCCTAATAAGGATCATAGGCGACATTCCTACAACGGGCTTTCAGGCAAGGTCTGGCGAGCGATGGAGACGAGAAACGAGAAGACTAGGGCAAAGATAGCTGCCGTCCGTGCGTGGCTAGTGGCCCTTGTGCCAGCCCTCGCGGCTCCCTCCCAAGGTCTGCAGGTGGAGGGCTTCACCAGCGCGGCGGTTCAGGAGGCCGTGTCCAGCGCCTTCGCAGGGGACACACTGGTGTTTTTAGAGGGAGAGTACCTGTTCACCGAGACGGTCGTCATCGACAGGAGCATCACCCTTCTCGGCGCGGCCAAACTCGTGGACGTGGGCGAGGTCGAGCCGGGAGAGCCGAATGACCCGCCATACTGGGATTCCCCTCCCGCCGTGTGTTACACCGAAGACAGCGACCTCAACCTGTTCCACGTGGCGAGCGACGCCGTGACCTTCGAGCGCCTCAAGCTCGTGGGGGCCATTACTCACGAGGCGGGAACCGGAGACGGCATCGCCGTTGTCGGGCACGACCAGCTCGAAATCGACAACTGCGAGATCACCCGCTTCCGCAAGGGCATCGACTTCATGAACTCCCGCGGGGGCGTGGTCACCAGAAGCTACCTGCACGAGAACTACCGCAATGGCTTCGGCTATGGGATCAGCATTACGGGAACGACCATGGCCACCGGCGGTTCCGAGGTCGCCATATCGCGCAACGAATTCACCTTTAACCGCCATTCCATTGCCTCCAACAGCCCGCAGACCCGGCTCACCGTGGAGAACAACTACTTCCACGACAACGACCTAGAGCAGTGGCAGGCCTGCGTCGATACCCATCCCCAAGGCGGGTACGCGATTCGAGCCGTGGTCCGCGACAACATCTTCGAGCGCACCCGGCCCATGGCCTTCAAAAGCGGCAGCTTGGAGATTACCGGGAACCACTTCGATCCCGGCTGCGGAGACTACTCGGTCGGCGGGTACTCCCGGATGCTGGACTTCGGCGGTCCAACGCACAACGGCAATTACATCGCCGAAGCCGTGCTCCACAACATCTACATAGGGGACAACGTGAACGCCACGGATCCGTGGCGCCGGCTGCTGTGGGTGGACGACTACGACTACGAGGGGGAGACGAAGTTTGTGGCCTACAACCTGTTCGTCGATGGCCGGCTCTTCAAGTACAACAGCGCCCTGAGTTCGGCACCCCGCCATCCCTTCCCGGACTCGAGCCCCAGTCCTTTCGTCGGACATATTTATGTCACCCTGCCCGGCGCAGAGGAGCGCGTCGATACCCTCGAGCCCAACACTTGGTACGACCTGCACGCGCTGGCCGTCGACCCTCAGGGAGCGAATGACATCGCCGAGATCGGCGTCCAGCTCATCAGCTCTGGGCACCTCGCCACCGGCGACCGCATCGCTCTGGAGGAGTTCTCAGCCGGCGACAGCTACTTCATTCGTGGTGTTAGCGGGTCCGTGTACGCGAGGGAGGAAGAGGGTTCAGCGGATTGGACGGACCTCACGGGGACCGAGAGCCTGTACGTCGACGGCACAGAGACGACTTGGGGAACCGATGGCCGCGACCGCATTCACCTCACAGCGCGGTTCAGGGTGTCGGATCAGGCCCGCGGGGGAAAGTGGCGCATGTTCGGGTATGCCCGCGACCAAGACGGCAATCTGCCCGTCGCACCTTGGCACGAGTTGCTGGAGGGCTGGCCCATAGAGGTCGCCGGCCACGTGGCGACAGCGATAACCAGCGCTGCTTCGGACCAAGTGGCACCCCAGAAGACGAGGCTCGATAGCATCTACCCGAATCCCTTCAATCCGGTCACCGCGATCCACTTCACGCTCTCGGCACCACAGCACGTGACGCTGTCGATCCACTCTCTCACAGGGCAGCTAGTGGAAACGCTGTTCAGCGAGCCCAAGAGCCGCGGGAGTCACTCCGCGACGTGGGATGCCTCGGACCGGGCTTCGGGCGTTTACCTGTGCAGGCTGACAGGGGCTGACCAAGTCTCGCGGGTGCAGAAGATGGTCCTAATCAAATGAGGACCTGAAGGATCAGCGCCCCGGTGCCAAAGTTGTGTGCGGCCCGGCGGTCCTGTTCCTCGAAATCGCCCTTTGACTCATGGAGTGAACCACGGCTCTTTTATTTAAAGTCGATCTCTTCCAGCCGCGAGAGGTGCTGATCCATATTGTCGAGGAAGGGCTTGGGATCGTCGAAGAACATCCGGGGAGAGTTTAACCGCCGGCTCTGGATTGGGTGATGACGCTCTAAAGTCCTGAGACTCATCTCCAATCCGGTCTCGAACTCCCCTATTTTCCCAAGTAATCCAATAACTGGGACGAATCCTCATGCGAGAAAAACGAGAAGCCAAATACCGGGTCGGCGTCATTGGCTGCGGACGGGCCGGCACCAGCCGAGCCCGGGCCTTTGATGTGCATCCCTTGTGCAAGGTGGTGGCCATTGCCGATACGGATGCGGAAAATCTGGCGTTGGGTTGCCGCCGCTTCGGGGTGCCCGGCTACGCCACCTACGAGGAGATGTTGGCACGCGAGGCGATCGATATCGCCATGCCAGTGCTGCCGGTGAGAGCCAACGCCGGAGCAGTGGTGGCCGCGGCCGCGGCCGGGGTCAAGGCCATCTTTTGCGAAAAACCGCTGACGGCCCGGCTGTCCGCTGCCGACCGCATGGTGGAGAACTGCCAGCAGCGGGGCGTGTATCTGGCCTCGGGCGTCATGGTGTCGAGCCATCCAGATTACCGCCGGGCCTATGAGTTGGCCGCGGAGGGGGCGATTGGCCAAGTGCAGCGCATCAATCTGTCTGTACGGCGGCAACGGCCAAGGTGGCTGCCACGGTTTGAACTTGGCGCGCAAGTTCGCCGCCAAGGCACCGGCGGAGTGGGTCGTCGGCCAGGTCGGGGGCGATCCCCACAGCGACCACGAAGAACCCTACGAGGAAGGAGCCGCTGGTTTCGGCGGAGTGGGCGGGTACATTCGCTTTGGCAATGGCCTAGAGTGCTTCAGCAGTTTCCCGGGCCCGACTTGGCGCGGCCTCGAGGTGGTGGGCAGTGAGGGACTGATCTGCAATTGGAACAATACGGCCTTGGGTTTGCGCCTGTTCAAGCACAGCGGTCGAGGGGCCCCTCTGGTCGAGGTGGAAGGGGTGTTTGAGCAATACACCGAGGAGGAGAGGGGGTACGACGACGAGGGCTGGCAGGAGCCCGGGCCGGTGATGCGGGCCATTGTCGAGGATATCGTCCGCGTCCTCGAAGAAGGCGGAGACTTGGCAATCACCAGCGGTGCCGATTTGCGCCATGCCTTGGAGTTGGCCGTGGCCCTGCGCCAATCGCACCGGCAGGGCGGCACCCAAGTGCCCCTGCCCTTGGCGGACCGCTCCCTAGTGATGTACCCGGAAAAGATGCGTTGGAACTACAAGAAAGACCTCATGGGTCAAGCCGCCTATATGGAGCAGATGGCGCGCCAAGTCGAGGAAAGTGCATAATCAGAGGGTGAGCCGCTTTGTCAGTTCGGGCAAGACATCCTCGGCAAGCCCCTCGACAAACCAGTCCTGTGTATGCATGAAGTCCGGTCGTTCTGGAGCCACAACTACGATTTGGAGGGTGTTGTCACGGGCATAGTCCAGCAGGTCGTTATTGGCATCCATCGACACGCCTATAACCAAAGCTACCTGACCTTCCTCAATCCAAGCCCAGCCCTCGTCTGATCCTTTAAAGTACTGTCTGCCTAGGAGTCCGTTCAGAGGGGCTCTAATCAGTAGTCCCGCAGGGCGCCGTCGGGTCCAATCACTGGCGAACGGGTATAAGGCTCAGGCGGGTAGTGCGGGAACGCTTCGTCGTTCAGTTCAATTCCAATGCCGGGAGTCTGCGGAACAATCAGGAAACCGCCCTCGCGCCGCAGTGGCATCTCGACCAGATTCCGTTTGGGGATGTCCCACTCGTCCCGCGGGTACTCTTGGATGGCGACGTTGTGGATGGCGGCGTCGAGTTGCACACACGCCGCGGTCAGAACGCAACTCAGCGGGTTGTGCGGAGCGACTCCCACGTAGCTTGCTTCGGCAAGCACCGCGATCTTTTTACAATTCGTGATTCCACCGGCGAGCGACAGGTCCGGCCGGATGTACGAGGCCCCCTTGTGGGCTAGCAACTCTCGGAACTGGTAGGTGGTGTAGAGCCGCTCGCCCATGGCTACGGGCACCGGCATATTGGCCGCAACATGACCCCACGCATCCATGTTCTCCGGCTCAATGGGATCCTCGAAAAAAAACAAACCATAGGGCTCAAGCGCCTTGGCTACCTCGATGGCTTCCGGCGGGGTGAGTCGATTGACCACGTCCACCATGAGATCGATCTCGTCTCCCACGGCGTCGCGCACCGCCTGTAGGGTAGCCGCAGCGTGCTTAGCCATGCCGCGGAACGACAGTTGCTCTAGGCTTGTGCCCTCGCCGGACCCAAAGGCACCAAACGGATAGAGGCGCAGGGCTGTGTAACCGGCCTCGACCATGCGCCGGGCGTCTTCGGCCAACTCCGCAGGGGAGTCGCCCTGTAGATGGGAATACACGCGTACGCGCTCCCGAGTGGGACCGCCCAGCAGCGAATGAACGGGTAGCCCGGATACCTTGCCCTTGATGTCCCACAGCGCGATGTCGATTGCACCAATCGCAGCCATGGCGTCTGCGCCGCCGCGAAACACGCAGCGGCGGAACATGTGCTGCCAGTTGCGCTCAATGTGGAGAGGATCCTTGCCGACTAGGTACTCGGCGCAGTAATCCACCGCCGCCATGGGCGCAAACGGCGTACCGCTGGTCCCGCTTGCGGGGTGCAACTCGCCGACACCCGATATGCCCTCGTCGGTATGGACCCGCACGTAGATAAAGCGGCTGGCCCGCAGGGTCTCAACCTTCGCGACTTTCACGTCCGTTCCACCTACCTATAGCAATGCGGAATGATTTGAACGATTCGAGATGTAGATCGTCTCGTGAATACGATTCTGCGTCTGTCTGTGTCTGTCTGTGTCTGCCTGCGGATCGGCTTGTGAATGCTGTCGGATGGCTTAGCTTCCTGAAAATTAGCTCGCTGCAACATCACACCGCTACGCCTCCTTCGCGTCCCTGCAACGCCCCACTTCCCACCATCGCAATCTCCAACGCCTTCAACCCGTCGCGGTGATCAACGGCAAAGGGCGCTCCAGCGCGGCACTGGTCGATATAGTGGGCCACCTCGGCCTTGTACGCCGGTCCGAAACGCTCGATAAAAAACGGCACTTCTGAGCCGTAATCGCGCAGGGCGAATTCCCGCTGCTCAATTGAGCCCCGCCGCCCAAATGCCTCGGTTTTCACTATAAGCGGGTCGGCATTAAAGGCCCCCACATGCACCAACCCCTCCGTCCCATAAACCCACGTCTCATTGCGGTACCCAGCCACGTGGTTGCGGCTCACCGTCACTTGGCCGATTAGGTTTTCGGGAAAGTACATCTGCAAGAGGGCATCGTCGAAATCCTCTTTGACGTCCGTGTGCTGCTGGTTGTAAAGCAGGCTGCCAAAACCCGCCAGTCGCTCGGGCTGCTGCCCGCCGAGCCAGAGAATCTCGTCGATGTTGTGTACCGCCATATCCGAGAGTATGCCAGAGCTATTGTACCCCTCGGGCGGCGGCACTGGATCTTCGAGGATCGAGACGATCTTGAACGGCGCGCCGATAGCGCCTTGATCCAACAGGGCTTTGGCCCACAACAGCGGTGCGTCGAAGCGGCGCATAAAAGCCTGCATCAGTGCCGTGCGACGAAAATCGCTGGCGTCTAGATAGGCGGCGAACTCCCGCGCAGTGGCCAAAGAGTGCGTCAGCGGCTTTTCCATCAGCACGCGCCAACCCGCGTCGATCAAGGTCTGGGCATCGCGGTAGTGGTTTTCAGTGCGCGAGGCAATGAACGCGCCGTCGGCCGCATCAGCCGCGACTAGTTCCTCTACATCTTTGAAAACGCCAATCGCCGTTTCTTGGCCGGCCTGTAGCTGAGCCGCGACCTCGGAGGCCAAGTCGCCGTACCCATCTACTATGGCTGTCAACGCGCAATCGCCTCGCTCGCTGGCCAGCTCTTGGACGTGGCGGGCGTGAAAGGCACCAATCCGACCGACGCCGACGACCGCTATTCTAAAACGTTCCGCCATGGGCAACATTCTCACGCCGCCAGTGCCCGCAAATGGTCGCGGAAGCGAATGGTCTCCGCCAGCGTGTCGCAGCCTTCATAGCCCTCCCCCCAGCAGTACTCCAGTTCGAGCCAGCCGCGATAACCACTCGTGTGCATGACCTCCAATATGCGCCCGAAATCCAAGGTATTGCGCTCAAAGTTCGCTTGGCCGTTGCCCCGGCACGCCCCGCGGACGTGGAAGTGACTGGCGTGCTGAATCAGGACCTCCACCGCGGATTCGGGGATGCCCCGCGGAATGAAATGGCTGTAGTCCAAGGTCAAGGTCAATCCCGGAACGTCCCGCACCAACCTAGCCGCCGACTTAGGATGGGAAGCCAGCGAGCCAATGTGGGGTTCGATTCCGTAGATGATGCGGTGCTGGCGAGCCTGTTCCACCCGCCAGCTCAACTCGTCCACTGCCCGGGCCCAAGAGTCGCCGCGCTTTTCGTCGCGGAAGTGTACTCCAGGCAGCCCGCTAACGTGCTTGGAACCGCACTCGAGGGCGTACTCTAAGGTTTTGAGAAACCAATCGCACGCTTTGTTTCGACGCCTCTTTTGGGGATTGTTGATGGCGTAGGACTCGAAGTCCAGTGCTGTCTGCATGAACACGTCGGCAGCAACTAGGCCTCTAGCTTCTAGTTTTTTCCTCAGCCGGCGGGCCGAGCGCCGCACATTCTCGAATTCGCGCGATGGCTGCAAGTGAGAGCGATCTTCAAAAAGGCCGATATCCACTCCCTTGAGCTTTAACATCGCAATCAAGTCGAGGACGTGATCGTGGGGCAGAAGCGGAAAAGTGAAGTCGGCACAGGCCAATTTGAGTCTCATAATGCTTCCTCCTAAGGTTAGTCTACATCTTCTAAAGTTCTCTTACTTCAACCAGCGAGTTGGTTGCGATGGGGCCAGAGACAATCTGTTCCCTCCCGGACGGCCAGCGCACGGTGATCTGATCGACTACTTCGGCATCGCCTAGTCCGAAGTAGAGTGGATAGAGACTTACACCCGCCCTCTGGGTAATATCCTCAAATTTGCCGCCTCCCAGATTTCTCCACAGTTCGTTGTCGCCAACCTCGGTGACGAAATAGATATCGTAGAGGCCATCCCCGGCCACGTCGGCAATGGCTATCCCATTGCCGTGGTCGTAGTGATTCGGCCTGTAGTCCTTGCCCGAATCGGCAGTGATCTTGTTGCGAAAGCGGATAGCACTGTCTTCGAGTTGGTCGGAGAAGGCAAAGTCGCAAAATACATCGAACTCGGTCTCTAGTTGAGCCTGTCTGCGACTTTCCAGCCATGGAGGATCGATGATCGCCTCGGGAAAAGGCAACTGGAGTGGATCGGTTTGCTCGAAGGACGAGCTCTGCTTGTGTCGTTGTCTGCCGTGTCACAATCCGTGCCTCCTATAGCAATCCTTTTGCGCCGCGCCCGTCGTGTCGGCTTGCTGAAGGATAGATTTACCGGAGCTGAAAACCCGCTCACCTATGACACACAGGGAGATGGGTTTCCCGACTGGATTTTACTGGAATGCGAAGACTGCCCCAATGCCGGGGGATCAGGAGCAACCGCAGTGGAGAGCTCCTCCTGGGGCCGAATCAAAAATCATCTGAGCAATCAGTTGCGCTGAGTATCTTTTACATCTGATTGTTCTCCATTCTGACACCGATCGTCGGACATTGGGCAGAGGGTTTCTCTCTGCCCAATGTTCGTTCTACCCCATGGTCACTTCTCAATGGTTACGGAAGACAAATAGACGCAAGACTCCCCATCGGGCGATTCGTAGGTCGAGTAATACGCGATGAGCGCGTGGTCGTCGCCCATGGGCAAGATGCCGGCGTAGCCCGTGTCGCCGCCGCTGGGCAGCACGGCTTTCAACCGAATGTCGCCATCTTCGTAGAGGAAAACTCCGGTGCGAAGCTGAGTCTGGTCGTGCGGGCTGAAGGGTTCGTTGAATTGGTCCGCTGTGGCGCGAATCCCTTCGTTGCTGAAGCTGCGGCCGGTAACGAGTACGTGGCGGCCCACTTGGGCTATGGCCGAGCCGTAGCAGCGCGATTCCTGCGACAAGGTGCGCTCCCATTGGTCGTAGGGCGGCTGCGCGGTAGAAAGCAGGGCGCAGTAGCCGCGGGCGCGAGTGACGGCCAACAGGCGCTGGTCTTCCCCAAAGCAAAGGGACGTTTCGCTCGGTGCTTGCACACCGAATTCGAGGCCGGTCAAGTCGCGGTATTCAGGGTGCGTGGTGCCGTGGATGATCTCGCTGACCCACTGCCAGCGTTCCCCGTCGTCGGAGACGAGCAAATCGACTGAATTGTGGCTGGCGTGGGGGGTATGGCCGACCGTGTCGCAGGTGACCCAATAGCGGCCCTCGTGCTCCACCGGATGCCAGAAATCGTGGTTCATCACAAAGCAGCGCCGGGGCTGGCTCCACGTCTTTCCGTCTGTCGTCGCGGCGACTATTTGCTGTGAGGTGAAGCCGTACTCAGGCTCGGGTTGTCCTTCGGCTTCCTCGCGGCTGAGGCGCACTCCGTACACTAGAAGCCGGTCGCCCACGGGCAGCAGGTTTGGGTCGATAGTCTTCGCGCCTAGCGCGATTTGGCTAGTCCAAGTCTCCAGATCTGTGGATGAGCAGACGCGGATTTGCGAATCGCCGCTGCCGTGGCCGCTGCCCTCGACGAAGCATAGGTGGTACGCACCCTTCCAGCGCACCAAGCTGCCGACGTGCCAGCCGCGGCCGCCGCCGTAGATTTTTCTCGTCCAATTCACTTTTATCGTGCCCATGCCATTCGTCCTTTTGTCGCTTAATCCCAATACTTCCCGTAGAACACCCGGAGCCGTTCCTTCGCCTCTAAGGGAATCACCGCTGGGTCGGTGACGATGGCGCTTTCGGCCGCGCGCAAACAAGGGCACGCGGATTCGGTCGGCAGGCGCGTGGCAACCTCGGAGACAATCTGCTTAGCTAAGGCACTGTTGGCTCGCAGCACCGCTAACACTTGCTCGACGGTCACGTCTTCCTCTTCCTCGTGCCAGCAGTCGTAGTCCGTGCCCGTCGCCAGCAGTGCGTAGCACATTTCCGCCTCGTGCGCTAGCTTGGCCTCGGGCAGGGCGGTCATGCCGATCACGGCTGCGCCCACGGCGTTGCGGTAGAAATGCGACTCAGCGCGGGTGGAAAAGGCCGGCCCCTCCATGCAGAGGTACGTGCCGCCCTCGTGGACGTTGGCACCTGCCGCCTGTGTCGCCGCGACGACCTCGCCCCGCAACGTCTCGCAGAATGGGTCGGCAAACATAACGTGTCCGACGATCCCGGCGCCGAAAAACGTCGATGGGCGTTGTCCGCGCGTGCGGTCAAAAATCTGGTCGGGTACGATCATGTCCCCAGGCCGGATATCTTCCTGCATGATGCCGCAGGCACTTATGGCCAAAACGTGGTTCACACCGAGTTGCTTGAGCGCGTGGATATTGGCGCACGAGGGCACTTCGCTCGGCAGCAGCCGATGCCCTCGGCCATGTCGCGGCAGAAAATGCACTGTGCGCCCGCCGATGTGCGCCTCGACAATGGCGTCCGAGGGCGCGCCAAAAGGCGTATCTAGCCGGTGCTCGGCGACCGTTTCGACCCCTTCTATATGGTACAACCCCGACCCGCCAATGACGCCCAAGACTACGGATTGGCTCGTCATATCGTCTCCTTTGAGAATGCAAGTGCCCGATAGTGCCCCTATATTATACGCCATGCCCCCGCGCCTGATCAAAACCTCGGTCCGCGAACTTGTTGGCTTCGTACTGCGCTCCGGCGATCTAATTTTCGGCGGCTTTTCCCGTCCCGACCGCCTAGTCGAGGGAACGCACGGCCACCAGAAGATCCAGCGCGCCCGCCCCGCCGACTATCAAGCGGAAGTACCCATCTCCTACCTAATCGAGACCGACGAAATCGCCCTCGAAATAAGCGGCCGCATCGACGGCCTACTCGTCGAAGACGCCGCCGTGCTCGTCGAGGAAATCAAGACCACCGAGGCCGATCTCGACGAGGTCCCTGAAAACCCAACGCATTGGGCGCAAGCCAAGCTCTACGCCTTTATGGTCGCCGAGCAAAGCGGCCTCGACGCCATCGATGTCCAGCTAACCTACCTTCAGTTGGATACCTATGAGCACCACGAGGACCGCCGCACCTTTGCGTGCCGCGAACTGGCGGCGTTTTGCGCCGATCTCATTGAGCGCTACCTGCATTGGGCGCGCATCTACCAACAGTGGTGCGCCGAGCGCGATCTTTCGCTTGTGGAGTTCAAATTTCCCTTCGCCGAGTTCCGACCCGGCCAGCGCGATCTGGCCGCGGCCACCTACCGCACCATCGACGGCCGCGGTCGGGCTTTTGCCCAAGCGCCCACCGGCATCGGCAAAACCATTTCGACTCTGTTTCCGGCCGCCAAGGCCCTCGGCTTGGGCCATGCCGAAAAAATTTTCTACCTGACGGCCAAAACCAGCGGGCGCAAGGTTGCCGAAAAGGCCATTGACGACCTGCGCGGGGGAGGCGCACGCATCAAGAGCCTGACGCTGACGGCCCGCGACAAAATTTGCTTCAAACCCAACGGCGGCAGCACCTGCGATCCCGAAGAATGCGAGTTCGCCCGCGGCTACTACGACCGCATCAACGATGCGCTTGAAGACATCTTTACCCACGACGCCTTCACCCGGCCCCTCATCGAGGAATGCGCGCAAAAGCACACCGTCTGCCCCTTTGAGTTCTCGCTCGACCTCGCGCCGTGGTGCGACGTCATCATCTGCGATTACAACTACGTCTTCGATCCACGCGCCTTCCTCAAGCGCTTCTTCCAAGACACCAGAGGGCAATACGCCTTCCTCATTGACGAGGCGCACAATCTCGTCGACCGGGCGCGCGCGATGTTTTCCGCCGATCTGTGCAAGTCCGAGATATCTGGGCTCAAGCGCTTAGTCGGCAAGACGCATCCCGACTTGAGCAAACAGCTCGACGCCCTCAACCGCTACTTTGCCAAGCTCGGCAAGAAGGTTGAGCAAGAAGGCGACGGCGCGTGTTGGATCAGCCCACAGCTATCGACGGACCTGATGGCGCTGGTCCACAATGTCCTCCGCACGGCCGAGAAGGTACTAGAGCAGGGCGCGGCCTTGCCCTTTTGGGACGAATTGATCGAGTGCTACTTCCGGTTGCTGGGCTTTGAGCGCATCGGCGAGCTGTTCGACGAGCACTACACCACGTACAGCGAAAAACAGGGGCGGGATATTCAATTCCGCATCTTCTGTCTCGACCCAGCACAAAATATCCGCCAGGCCCTAGGGCGTGGCTGTGCGGCCGTATTCTTCTCGGCCACGCTCTCGCCGCTGGCGTATTTCCGCGACCTGCTCGGCGGCGAGGAGGGGGATACCTTGTTGAGCCTTGGTTCGCCCTTCCCGCCCGAACACCTGCACCTGCTGCTGGCCGACCACATTGAAACGACGTACAAAAAGCGCGGCGAGAGCTACAGCGACATCGCCGAGTCCATCGCCGCTCTCGTCAGCCAGCGTGCGGGCAACTACCTCGCCTTTTTCCCTTCGTACAAATACATGGAGGAGGTGGCGACGCGCTTTGCCGAGGCGTACCCAAGCATTGACCTCCTCGTTCAAGAAAGCGGCATGTCCGACCGCCAGCGCGAGGCGTTCCTATCCGCATTCGACGCGGAGCCATTGCAGCCCGCCCAGCACACGGTGGGTTTCGCGGTGATGGGCGGCGTCTTCGGCGAGGGGATTGATTTAGTCGGCGAGCGGCTAGTGGGTGCAGTAGTAGTCGGCGTTGGGCTGCCGCAACTGTGCTTGGAGCGCGACCTGATCCGCCACTATTTCGACGAGCGCGATATTTCCGGCTTTGCGTATGCTTACGTCTATCCGGGCATGAACCGCGTGTTGCAGGCCGCAGGCCGCGTAATCCGCACCGCGAGCGACCGCGGCGCGATCCTCCTCGTCGATCGCCGCTTTGCTCAAAGTCGCTATCGCCAGCTTTTTCCCGCCTCTTGGCGCCGAGTGCATTCCGTCCGCAACCCCGCCCATATCGCCCAGTCGCTGGCCAAGTTTTGGCACCATGACCCTGCGCACACTTAGCATCGTACTGCTCTTGCTCTGTCCCGCGCTGGCCGCGGCCCAAAGCGTGTTCGCCGCCGCTAGCCTAAGTTCCGCACTCTCAGAACTGGCCACCCGCTACGAGGGGATGCGCCTGTCCGTCGCCAGCTCTTCGACTTTAGCCAAACAAATTGCCGCCGGTGCGCCAGCGGACATTTACTTTTCCGCCAATGCCGAGTGGATGGACTATCTCCAAGTGCGCCAGTACATCGAGCGAGATACTCGCGTCGCTCTCCTTGGCAACGCCCTCGTGGTCATTGTACCGCGAGAAGAACCTTTCGCTGTCCGCTGGGCAAGGGACTTCGCCTTTGCTGGCGCTTTCGCTGGCCGCTTGGCCCTCGGCGATCCCGATCACGTCCCGGCCGGCCAGTACGCCCGCCAAGCCCTAGAGAAATTGGGCTGGTGGCCAGGGATCAAAAGCCGCATCGCACCCGCGCCCGACGTCCGCGCTGCCTTGGTGTACGTAGAGCGCGGAGAGTGCTCCGCCGGCTTGGTGTACGCCACCGATGCGGCCCAAAGCGACCGCGTAATAACCCTAGCGACAGTGCCAGACTCACTGCACCGCCCCATCGTCTATCCGGCAGCCATCGTCAAGGGCCGCGCCAGCGCACAGGTGCGCGATCTGCTGGCGTTTTTCGGCTCGGATACGGCCGCCAGTATCTTCCGCAAACACGGCTTTATCTTTTTGGGCGACCAACGTGTTCAGCACTGAGGCAGTGCAGGTCCTTTTACTCTCGCTGCGCGTGGCCTTTTGCTGTGTGCTGCTGAGCCTGCTGCCGGCCGTGTTGCTGGGCTGGCTGCTGGCCCGGCGGGAGTTCCCGCTCAAGATTGCCCTCGACGGCCTTTGTCACCTGCCGCTGGTCCTGCCGCCAGTAGTCACCGGCTATTTGCTCCTGTTGCTTTTTGGCCGCCGCGGTCTCTTCGGCCCAATACTTACAGCCCTCGATCTCCAGTTGGCCTTCAACTGGAAGGGCGCGGTACTGGCCTCGGCCGTGGTTGGCTTTCCCCTGATGCTGCGCTCCGTGCGCCTCGGGATTGAAAGCGTGGATCCGCGCCTAGAGCGCGTCGCCCGCACCCTCGGGGCGGGTCCGGTGCGCGTCTTTCTGACCGTGACCTTGCGCCTCGCCGCTCCCGGCCTGCTGGTCGGCTCGCTGTTGAGCTTTGCCCGCTCCTTGGGCGAATTTGGCGCGACCATCACCTTTGCGGCCAACATCGCCGGGCAGACCCGCACCATCCCCTCGGCCATTTACACGTATCTCAACCAACCGGACGGAGAAAGCCGCGTCGTCGGACTAATCGTGGTCTCGGTCGCGCTTTCGCTGTTGGCCCTCGTGGCCAGCGAGTGGTCGGCTCGTCGCCTGCGTTCGAGTTAGCAATGCTCGGCCTCCACGCACAACGCCAACTAGGCCCCTTCGCACTCGACATCGATATTGAGTGTCACCACGCCGTCACCGCCATCTACGGGCCGTCGGGTGCAGGCAAGACCTCGCTGCTCAACGTAGTCGCCGGGCTGGTGAGACCGGACGCTGGCGAAATATCCTTGGACGGCCAAACCCTTTTCTCTTCGACTGAGCGCATCGATTGGCCGCCCGAGCACCGCCGCATCGGCTACGTATTTCAAGACGACTTGCTCTTTCCGCACCTGAGCACCGAGGAAAACCTGTGCTATGGCCGCGACCTACTGCCAGCGGCAGCGCGCCGCTTTGCCTTGGACCAAATCGTCGATTTGCTCGAAATTGGTTCTCTGCTCAAGCGTCGGCCGAGGCACCTGTCCGGCGGCGAGCGCCAGCGCGTCGCCTTGGGCCGCGCCCTGCTCGCCTCCCCGCGCCTGCTGCTGATGGACGAGCCGCTGGCCTCGCTCGATCAGAGCCTCAAAAACCGCATCATCCCCTACTTGTGCCACGTCCGCGACACCCTCCAGATTCCCATTCTCTACGTCAGCCATTCGGTCGCCGAAATCCTCGAACTCACCAGCGAGGTTGTCGTCCTCGACCGCGGCCAAGTCGTCGCACACGGCGACTTTTTCACCATCGCCGCCCACCCCCAAGTCCTGCCACTGGTCGAAGAGCACGGATTTGAAAACGTCCTCGACGTGGAAATCGCGGCGACCGACGCTGAACGGGGCGTCTGCGAGGTCCTGTGCCACGGTCAGCAGCTCAAAATCCCCTACTGCGATCAACCCGTAGGCAGCCGCCTTTTTATCGGCATCCGCGCCGACGACATCGTCCTCGCTCGCCAGCACCCCGAGGGGCTGAGCGTACGCAATGCTTTGCAGGGGACCATCAGCGCAATTGCCGATGTGGGGGGGAAACAGCTCATCTACGTGGATGTCGGGCGTCGGCTAGCCGCCAAGACGACCCCAGAAGCCATCGAGGAAATGCAGCTCGGCATCGGCGACCCAATCTACTGCCTCGTCAAAACCCATTCCATCCGCTTGGGGCCGCAGTTGGGCCGGCCCAAAAAACGTTGACACGGCAAATATCCGCCTTTTATACTCTTTACAGAGGAGTACAAGCTGGGACATGAGCACTTCCAACCTAAGAGACTCGCCATGAATGTCATCACGGTTGCCCGCCAGCTCGGCAGCTTTGGCGACTGGATCGCCGAGCAGTTGGCCGCCAAGCTGGGCTACGAATTTATCGACCGCCGCCTCGTCGAAGAAATCGCCAGCATCACCGATACTTCGGTCGAAGAGGTTGAACGCTACGACGAAAAAGGGGAGGGCCGGCTCAGGTTCTTCCTCAAGAAATTGCTCGTGCCCGAAGTCGCTCCGGGGGCTTTTCCCCTATCGGCTGCCGCGTATGCGCCCGAGTTTGGGCTCGAGTTTCCCCACATGCGCGAGCACGATGTTAGCGAAGCGACATACCTCGACCGCGGCACGTACCAACTACTCATCACGACCCTCGTGCAGGATTTTGGCCAAGGCGGTAAGGCCGTCGTCGTCGGTCGGGCCAGCCAAGTCGTCCTCGCCGATTTCCCCAATGCCTGTCACGTCAAAATCATCGCCCCGCTCGAAACGCGGATTGAACGATTGATGCAAAGCCGCGACATGGGCCGCGAGCAAGTGCAGAAACTCATCGAGCAACACGACCAGTGGCGTCAGAGCTACCTGCGCAACTTCCACAACGCCGACTGGAACGACCCCCTGCTCTACGACCTGACGATCAACACCGGCAAAATAGACCAGACCGCGGCCGTCGATCTCCTCGCCAGCTTCTTAACCGAATCCTAGAGATCAAATGAACGGGGCACTGCTTTCCCCCGTGCTCCGTGTAAAAACGCGTCATCCGGTCGCGGCCAGCGCATCGCGTACTGCCGGCTGCGCTGACGGCGGTAGCCCGCGTTGTAGTAAGTGCTTGCGGCGAGCCAGCCGAGTAAACGGGCTGTAAGCTCGTTTTGCAGTTCCTGCTGCTCGGGTCGGCCCCAGAGGTTCCACAACTCGTGAGGGTCCTGCTCCAAGTCGTATAGCTCGCCCTGCTCTTGGCCGATGTAATAGACCATTTTGTGCCGCTGGCCGCGCATCATCACCTGATAGTTGTCCTCGCAGAATACCCACTCGCGCGGCGCGGAATCCGCAGCCCCCTCCAAGTATGGCCGCAGCGAGCGTCCCTCCAGATAACTAGGGACCTCCACGCCCGCCGCCTCTAGGAGCGTCGGTCCCAAATCCATCAACGAAACTAAGTCGCCGACCGCATCGCCCTTCTGAGCCCGCCGACTGTCGCGCACGATCAGCGGCACGTGTACTATCGGATCGTACATCAGCCATTTGTACGCCAGCCCGTGATCGCCCAACAGCTCGCCGTGATCCGAGCAGAAGATCAGCAGGCTATGGTCCAGAAAGCCCCGCCTCTGAAGCGCGTCGAGGACCTCGCCCAACTTCTCATCCACCGTGGTAATCTTGGCATAGTAGTGCCGCCGCATGTGGGCGATGTCCTCTTCGCTGGGCGAGTACATGTCGATCGCGGACTCGTGCTCGGTCTCAGCGTGTGTCTTTCTCTGCGCCGTGTGCTGGGGCGGCTTGTCTGCCAACTCGCCCTCGCGCAGTACGCGGGGGGGCATTGGCCGCTCTGCGTACTGCTCCAGATGCCTCGGCAGCGGGTCCCACGGCTCGTGCGGGCCGGTAAAACCTACCTGCAAGAAAAACGGTTGTTGGCCCTTGTAATCGCGGATCCAAGTAAGGGCTGAGTCGCCAATAAAGACATCCGAGTGAAAGCGCTCCTCCAAGTGCCAGGGGACGCCTTGGTATTTGCTCAGCCAATGCGGATCGGTCTTGTTGCGGTGGTTGGGCCGCACTAAGCCATGAATCCGCAGATAGCGGCCCCAATCGTCGTCAGCCCCACCCATGTCGAGGTTCTTGCTGGTGGGATTCTCCACCACGACCCGCTCGCGGAAACCCCCGGCGACATCGCGCGGCGCAAAGTGCATCTTGCCGATGTTGACGCAGTGATAACCTGCGTCGTTGAGATCTTGCACCCAATTGCGGTGATTGGCCCAGTGATCAAAGCTGTACACGCCGGTGTTGTGAGGGTACATACCCGTGAAGATCGCCGCCCGCGAGGCAATGCAGGTCGCGCCTGGGCAAAAGGCATTGCGGAAGGAAAGCCCCTCGGCGGCCAAGCGGTCCATCGCCGGCGTAATCGCGTAGTCGTAGCCCCAAGCACCGATTGTGTCAAAGTGCTGTTGGTCGGTCATAATCAGAATGATATTGGGTCGTTCTAGCATGGTACTTTCTCCTTTAGAAGCGGTCTGAAAATTCCCGTTGGATTGGTTGACGAGGCTGTTGAGCGGTCTTGGCAACCTGCGTTTTTCGAGGGCGAGACGCCCTCGATCCCAAGTGCTTTGCGCCGCGGGCGAGGCCGAACCCCTAGTTTTCAGACGGCTTCTTAGCGCCCCTGAAAGACTTGGGCGGATCGTCTCGCTCCTACCATTCGGCGTCTTTCTGCGGATCATCTATGAGGTGATGCAGGATTGCTATATTCCTCCAAGCCTGCTTCTGCGAGCGCCCCCAGTAGCGACGGCACGCCAAAGAACACCAAGCTCAACGCAGTCGGGTGCATAGCCACCGCACCCCGGTAATCCGGGCGGTCGCTCCAGTCCTGCTGCGCGATCAACTCGGCCAGTACCGTACGCCCCACCTCCAGATAGCCTCGCTCCCCGGTCAGCCGCCAAGCGTACGCCAGCGAGCCGCAGAGTACGCCGTGGTAGCTTTGGGCGCGGGCAAACTCGGCGTCAAAGACGCCTCGGCCGCCGCAAAACCAATCGACGGCCCGCACGAAAACCTCGGCTACATCCGCACGCTCGGTCATCCTGTGTAGCCGCTCCAGCCCGACCATCAAATAGTGAGTCTGATAGCCCTTTTGCTCCTCGTAAGGCAACACCCGCTTTAATGCAGTAAAGCTCCCCCGCAGCGCGAGAAATTCTTCGTCGCTAAACGGGCCCGCCGTGCCCATTTCCACCGCGAGGGTCGTGCCCTCCGTGGCCATGCCATACGGCCCTTGGTCGGGCAGCTTGCCCTCCGTGGATACTTGGAAGCGCTTGTGCCAACTGCCGTCTTCGTTTTGGCCGTGCGCTACCGAGTCGTACACCTCGTCGGCGCGGCGCATAAAGCGCGCTTCGCCGGTCAGCTCGTACAGGTAGAGCAAGCCCCGCAGCACGTTGGCGATGGAGCGCAAGCTGAAGCTATAGCGCGGGTTCTCGCTCCAGCGGTAGCGCAGGAAAAATTCCCCGGCCTCGCGCAAGACCTCCCGCGCCCGCTCGTCGCCGCTTACATAGTAGTAATCCACCCAGTTGTCGATGAAGGTGTGCGAAGCGCACGGCTCGTCGCCAAAGTGGTCCATGCTGTGGCGGAAACAGCCGCCGACCATATAGGGCCGAAACGGGTGATAGTGGCAGGTGTCTACGTCCAGCGAGTGCCGGGTCATGGCTTCGCCGAGCGCGTAGTAGCTCCCCGCGCCCGTGCGCAAATACTGCAACCACACGGCGTGGCGCGGATCCCATTCGCTGTTGCACCAACCCCAGCGGCCCTTGAAGCGCCAGCCTCCTGCGCTCTCTTCCCAAGTGGCCATCACGTCGCCCCAATCGAAAAACCCCTTCCAGCGATAGCGCTCGATGTGCCCTTCCATCCAAGCGACAAAGCCCGTCAACATGCGGTCGGAGCGCGGAAAGCCAGCGCCGGTTGCCAAGCCGCCAGCCGCCCCGCTCTGCACCACCCAATCCGGCGCGACGCTCACTTGGGGCGGGTGCAAAAGGCCCTGCAACCGCTCGGCGGCGGCCGAGCCGGCGCGAAAAAAGTCGACGAAAAACTCGCTGCTCTTCGCGGTGCCCGTGCCGTCGGCATAGACTCCTTCGCCCTCGTGCCAAGCCACCTCCTCGGCGTAGCGTTTGCAACTGAGCCGCCGGCCTTCTGGGTCGCGCCAAAAAAAGACATCAATGCCTTGCGCCCCTAGGCCGAGGGCCTTGGGGTATTCCTCGGCCATGTAGCGCAGCGCAACGCCGACGCCGACGCGGCCGTTCTCAGCACAAATCCAGCCAGCGGCTCGCTCGCCCTCGGCCCGCACGGCGCGCTCAACGCCCTCGTACTCTTCCCAATAGAAGTGATTGTCCAGCCGCTGGGAGAGCAATGCGTAGCGCTCGGCCACCCAAGGCCCGGCCATGACCCGCCCGGCCCCGACGCGCCAAGTTCCGCTGCCTTCGGGCAAGATTGGGACGCGCAAGCCCAATTCCTCCACCTCGGTCTCGCGCGGGTTGCAGGTGACGATCACCGTGTGGACCACTCGCACCTGCGCCTTGCCGGCATAGGCGTAGATCCGGGTCGCAAAGCGCAGGGGGCCATAGCCAGCGTAGTGGTGCATGGGTGCGGTGGACTCGTAGGCCCCTTGGCAGCAAATCACCGCCCGCAAGGGACCGGCCTCTTCGATCTCGACGGCGTATTCCTCCACGCCCTCTGAGGCCAGACACGTGCCCCCCAGCCCGTAGATGCGCCGCTGCGTTCCTCCGGCGAACTCGGACTCGGAAATTTTGGCCCAAGCGTCGCCGCCGCCCCGAGGTGCAACTTCTACCTCGGAGACAAACGACCCTTCCTCTAGCTGCCCCAGCTCCACCCCGTCAAAAAGCGCGAAAGACTTTTTTCCTATGCCAAAGCGTAGCGGCCCGGTACACACCTCAAAGCGATCTTCCCGCTCGGCGATTTCTACGCCTTGGACGTTCGCCGCAACTTTTTGGTCCGCGTATTTCAAGGTGTACACGGCCTCTTGTCCCGCTTCCACATCGGCCTGAAAATCCACCA
Source organism: Candidatus Latescibacterota bacterium (assembly GCA_965200315.1). Classification (GTDB taxonomy): domain Bacteria; phylum Latescibacterota; class UBA2968; order UBA8231; family UBA8231. Next base: position 2,760,000 of record OZ241362.1, on the reverse strand, counting down.
AGACCCACTTCGCGCTCTCGTCCGGCCAGCGGCCCAAGGCCCGTAGTTGCACTGGGACATCTCGGCCCTGTGCGTCTTGTAAAGACAAGTTTTCCACGTCTGCCACGGTGCCTTGGGGCAGGGGGACGCCCCTGGTCAGGGGGTACTTTCGGCGGGTAATGCCCTCGGTCTCTTTTACTTTTAAGACAATGCCTTCGTCGGGTATGCTCACGGGACTTCTCCTTGGTCTCGTCTGTGCGGCGAAGGAAAATAAGCAAGCGACCAACGCCCACCAACCCGCATTGACCCACCCCCACGCCCCTCCTATCTTCTCGCTGCCCAAGCCAAAGGAAACATCTCGTGAAACCAGACCAAGACCTGAACGCCCAACAACTCCTTCCAGCAATCCAGCGTTTTTTAACTCTTACCGGTGCCAAAATCCTCGATCTCGACAGCACCTGGGACCCGGCTCGCGGCACCCCGGTTTTCACCCAGCAGGGGCGCTACACCACCCGAGGCTGGACCGAGTGGACTCAGGGCTTCCAATACGGCTGCGCCATCCTGCAGTACGACATGACCGATGACGTGCGCTTCCTCGCGCTCGGCCGCGACCGTACCATCGCGCAGATGGCGCCGCACGTCTCGCACGTCGGCGTCCACGACCACGGCTTCAACAACCTCTCCACCTATGGCAATTTGCGCCGCCTGATGCTCGAAGGCCGCATTCCGCACGATCAGCGCGAGCTGGACTTCTACGAATTGGCCATCAAGCTGTCGGGTGCCGTGCAAGCCGCGCGCTGGACCGAGACCGCGTACGGCACGGGCTTCATCCACTCCTTCAACGGCCCGCATTCGCTCTTTTCCGACACCATGCGCTCGCTGCGCATCTTGGGGACCGCGCACCAGCTAGGCCACGCGCTGATGGGCGAGGGCGACAAGCGCATCAGTCTGCTCGGCCGCTTAATCGAACACGCCCAGACCAACGCCCGTTTCAACGTGTACTACGGCGAGGGCCGCGATGCGTTTGACACACCCGGCCGCGTAGTCCACGAATCCATCTTCAACACCCGCGACGGCCAGTACCGCTGCCCCAGCACCCAGCAGGGCTACACTCCGTTTTCGACTTGGACTCGCGGTCTGTCGTGGGTGCTTACGGGCTACGCCGAGCAGCTAGAGTATTTCGCCACACTCAGCGAGGCCGACGTCGAGCCTTTTGGCACCAAGGCCGACCTCGTGCAAACCATGGAAAAAGCCGCCCTAGCCACCGCTGAATTCCACATCGCCAACAGCTTTGCCGACGGCGTACCGTTCTGGGACACGGGCGCACCTGGGGTCGCCTCCTTTGGCGCGATAACCGACCAGCTCTCCGACCCGTACAACGACGTCGAGCCGCTCGACAGTTCGGCTGCGGCTATCTGCGGCCAAGGCTATTTGCGCTTGGGCAACTACTATTTGTCCAAGGGGGACGCAGCAAGGGGGACGCGCTATCGCGCTGCGGCCTTCACCATTGCCCGCGCCCTCTTAGAGGAACCGTATCTCGCCGTTGATCCCCAACACCAAGGCATCACCCTCCACGCGATCTACCATCGTCCCAATGGCTGGGACTACGTGCCTCAAGGCCGCAAAATTCCCTGCGGCGAGGCGGCCATGTGGGGCGACTACCACACAATGGAACTGATGAGCCTGATCAAACGCGAAGCCGAAAACGCCTCTTACCCCCTCTTCTTCCAATAGCGAGACCTACTGTGAAAATCACTGCCATCACCCCCATCATCGCCCGCTTCGGCAACCGCCCGCGCGTCTTGGTCAAAGTCGAGACCGACGAGGGCATCACCGGCTGGGGCGAGACCTACTCCATCGGCCCTGACCTAGCCGTCGGCCCCACCGTCGATTATTGCTTTGAGCTGATCAAGGGCATCGACCCGCGGCGGATCGAATTCATCATGATGAAGCTGCACCAGCAGTTCCGCTTCCCACCAGGCGGCATCGGCCTGTCGGCTATCTCTGGCATCGACCACGCGCTGTGGGACATCTCCGGCAAAGCTGCGGGCGTCCCGGTCTATCAGCTCTTGGGCGGCCACGCTCGCGACCGGGTGCGCGTCTATCGCTCCATCGGCGGCCGCGACGGCCAAGAGGCCGCCGACCAAGCCCGGCGTCTGAATGAGGAGTATGGCTTCACGGCATTCAAAACCAGCCCCTATCGGCTCGACCCAGACGCCCATCGCTGGGGCCGCGTCTGCTCCGAGGCGACCAAGTATTTTGAAGAATTGCGCGTTAGCTGCCCGGACGCCTGGGAATTTGCCTTCGACCCGCACGCCAAGATATTCGAGCCGATTCGTGCCTTGCAGCTAGCCAATGCCCTCGCGCCGTACGACCCCTTCTTCTACGAAGAGCCGCTGCGCCCTGAGCACGTTCCGGCGTGGACCAGCCTCAAGTCGCAGATGCAGGTGCCGTTGGCTACCGGCGAGAGCCTCTACGCCCGCTTTGAGTTTCTCGATCTAATCGCCAACCAAGGTGCCGACATCATCCAGCCCGACATCTGCGTCTGCGGCGGCCTGCTCGAAATGCGCAAGATCAACGCCATTGCCGAAGCCCACTACATCAGCATTGCTCCGCACAACCCCATGGGGCCGTTGGCGACTGCGGTCAACCTGCACTTCTGCGCCTCGGCACCCAACTTCAAAATCCTCGAATACCTCCTGCCGACCGAATCCGAGTGGAATGACTGGCTTGACGAACCCTATTTGCCCAAAGACGGCTACTTGGAGCTGCGACCGGACCGGCCGGGGCTGGGCGTCGAGGTCAACGAAGAAGCCATCGCCGACAACGAATACATCCATTGGGAACGCTCCAGCCCGACACGCCCCGACGGCTCAACCGGGTACATCTAATGCTCAGCCGCGACCACACCGCACTTGTCCTCATCGACATTCAGGGCAAGCTGGCCTCGCTGATGCACGAGCGCGAGGCACTCTACCGCCAGTTACAGGTTCTCGTCAAGGGCGCACAGGTCCTAAGGTTGCCCATTCTATGGCTGGAGCAATATCCCAAAGGGCTTGGTCCCACCATTCCCGAAGTCGCCGACCTGCTATCCGGCCAAGAGCCACTGGCCAAGACCTGCTTTAGCGCCTGTGGTCTCAGCACTTTCCAAACCCAACTGCGCCAGAGCGGTCGCCGCCAGATCCTCTTGGCCGGCATCGAAAGCCACATCTGCGTCTATCAGACGGCCCGCGATTTGCTGGACTCGAGCTACCAAGTCGAAGTTGTGACCGACGCGGTCTCCTCGCGCACAGTCGAGAACAAGGCGCTAGGGCTGCAAAGAATGGCATCCGCTGGCGCACAAATCACCGCGGTGGAAATGTGTCTATTTGAGTTGCTTCAGGAAGCGGGGACGGAGGAGTTCAAGCAAATTGCCGCCTTGGTCAAGTGAGGGGAGTTGTTACCTCTGAGAAACAGCGTTGTTCCTACTTAGGTCTGATCCGCATCGGCCCAATGGGCTGACCGCATGAGGTCTTTTAGAATTGACACGGTTTTCGTTTATTGGTACTTAACCAGACACACCTTCTTCCCAAAGATGCCCCATGGAAAATTTGCGCTTTAATCTCCGCAAGGTCACCGAACTAGCCGTTGTGTTGTTGCGCGAGGCCGGCGGTTCGATGGAGTATATCAAGCTCATAAAGCTAATGTACTTGGCAGACCGTGCGTCGCTGAACGAGCAAGGGTGGCCGATTTCTACCGATGCCTATGTGTCGATGGCTCATGGCCCCGTTTTAAGCCGAACCTACGACCTTATTCGAGAGCCGCCGTGGCCGGAGCGTGAGTCGGTCTGGCAGAGCCATATCCGCCGAAAGGGAACCTATCATATAGAACTGGCACAAGAGCCCCTGACGATTGAGGCAATGTCGGAAAACGAGATCGGCATCGCTCGAGAGGTGGTGGCACATTTTGGCAGTTGGCATTGGCGAGAATTGGTCCAATATACCCACGATCATCTTCCCGAATGGCAAGATCCCAGTGCCGACCCTGTGGGGCCGGCTAGCTGTCCGCTGCCTCTAGGGGACATTCTCATGGCCTTGGGAAAAGAGGACGCTTATATACAGGAGGTTGGGGTGCGCGTGAAGGTGAGCAATCAACTCGACGAGTGGCTTTCATAGTGTTGGAGGCTGGAACGATCCTTCGCATGACCACACAGCCCTTTCGGCTGTTCCTAATTCTGACCGAGCCTTCTCTTGAGCGGGAGGTATTAGTGGCGGTGTTGCATCCGCTCTATTAAGACGATGAGAGTGAGGACATAGTCACTGTAGAACCGGCGTATTTGCCTTCTACGAACCGCGTCCATTTTGTCCACGACGCCCGCATTGCACCCGTGCCAAAATTGGTCAACCGCATGGTGCTCCGGCAGATCAAGAAAGCAGGCATCCTTTCCCCAAACGATCTGTCTCATATAACAGGCGCACTGAGCCGCTCGCCCGAAACGAGCCGTTCAGTCAAAACATGGTTGCGTCAATACACGAGTTGAGTTCATCGAAGTGGAGTGAATTCGCTCATTGGCCGGGCTGTCCCTAGCTCTAATGGAGATCACATCGCGCCACCTCGACCCGTAATACCCCTTTGCCGGCCTGTTGCTCTGCGGGAGGAAGCGGCCACTCAAAGGCAAGCGGGTAGGAGGATACTAAAAAAGCAAGCGTATATCTCGTCCTCCCCTAAAACAACACCGCGATACTCTCACAAAAAAGCGGCTCATGTCTTCCGACACGGGCCGCTTTTTCTCCTAGCCAACTCTACGTGATGGCACTTCAAAGCGCAGTCCATTCGTCGAATCGTCTCAGCGTTTCTTAGCGCACCCTAAGCTCGCCCCGGAAACCGCTCCCGATGTTCTCGATCAAATTCTTCGCTGCCATCGTCGAGCCGCACCTCTAGCTGCATCCCCGGCAAAAAGCCCGTTCGCTTACCAGCGGTGAAATCGCCGCGGTAGCTGCCGTCGGCAGCCCACAAAACCCGGCCATCGGGCCAGCGCACGGCGTGTATTTGGCGCACCGGCGCTTTTGCAAAGTCCGGCTCGACGCGCAGGCGCTCCACAGTATCCCGGTCCAACTCGACCCCCAAGCCCGGAGCCTCCGGCACCCGCAGATGCCCTCCCTCCGCGGCAAACTCCTGCACCAAAACGTGCGAATAGATGTTGACGCAGGGAATCGCCGGCCAGCGCGCTTCCTTTAGCACCGCCCCCAAGTGCGCCGCAAAGGTCGCCGTCAGGCCAGTGCCCACCATCTGCAACCAGAACGGCATTTGCGCCCGCTCCGCCAAGTTGCCGTCGCTCAAGACGCGGCGTACTCCGCCGCCGATGACAAACCCGTCGCACACGCCCGCGCGGATCGCCGTCATGGGCGGCGGCTGGCCGATATGCATGGCGATTGGACTTTGGATCTTGTGCCGCAGGAGCTTGTTGCCCTCCACATCGTCCTGCGGAATCGGCGACTCGACGATGGCGAGACAGGCGTTGTCTCGCTCTAAGCGTGCGATGAGCGGGGCGGCTTGGTCAACCCCCAGCAACATGGTGTTGAAGTCGGCGTCCAGCTTGAAGTGCTGGGAAGTGGCCTCATCCACGGCCTGCAACTGTGCCGCAATATCGTACCAAGGCCGCGCCTTGACCTTCATGGTGGTAAAGCCATGCGCCTCGGCCGCGCGAGCCTCGGCCGCCCATGCTGCGGGCGGCATACTTTGCGCCCACCAAGAAACCGGGCAGGCGTCGCGGTGCTGCGGCCCCATCAGCCGGTGGCAGGGTACGCCTAAGTGCTTGCCGGCCGCGTCGAAAAGCGCCATCTGCAAGCCAGCGCCCAGCGAATCGTCCCACAGCACCTCGAACACGTTCCGCCCGCGCACGCGAGCAAACTCCGCTTCACGCGAGTGGCCCCACGTATATCCCTGAATCGTCTCGCCAATGCCGACAACGCCACCCTCGGTCTCCACTTCGACCAATTCGACGATGGACCAACCCGGCCCGTAGATTTCCATGGTGTCGGCGCAACGCTCGTGGAACGGCACGTGCAGCACAGTGCGCACGACATCTTTAACAACACAAGAACTCATCGCATCCCCTCGCCGGCCTACTCGGCCATCCGCCTGAGTACTGAGTGTAGGATCCCCCCGTTGCGGTAGTAGTTGATCTCCACGGGGGTGTCTATGCGGCATAGCACCGCAAAGCGCTTCTCGCCCTCAGCACTCTTGGCTACCACCTCCAACACCTGCCCCGGCTGTAGGTCGTCGTCGAGGCCCTCGATATCGTATAGCTCCTCGCCGGTCAGCCCCAGCGCGTGGCGATCATCGCCGGGAGAAAATTGCAGCGGCAAAATGCCCATCCCGATCAAGTTCGAGCGGTGGATGCGTTCGTAGCTCTCGGCGATTGCGGCCTTGACGCCTTGCAGGAAGGGGCCTTTGGCCGCCCAGTCGCGGCTCGAACCCGATCCGTATTCCTTGCCCGCGATGACGATCGAAGACACGCCTTCTTCTATGTAGCGCATCGCCGCCTCGTACATGGTCATCTGTTCGCCCGAAGGCAGGTGGCGCGTATAGCCCCCCTCGACGCCGGGCACCAGCTCGTTGCGGATGCGGATATTGGCAAACGTGCCCCGCATCATCACCTCGTGATTGCCGCGCCTAGAGCCATAGCTGTTCCAATCCTTGCGATCGACGCCGCGGCTGGCGAGGTACTCGCCCCCCGGGCTGTCCGCGGCGATGGCGCCAGCCGGCGAGATGTGGTCGGTCGTCACGCTGTCGCCGAGCTTGGCCAAGACGCGTGCGCCTTGGATCGGCTGGATCGGCTGGACCTGTTTGGTGAGGCCGTCGAAGAAATGCGGTTTGCGAATGTACGTGCTCTCCGCGGCCCAAGCGTAGCGCTTACCCTCGGGCACGGGAATGGCGTTCCAAGTCTCGTTCTGACGAAACGCATTGCCGTATTCTTCCTCGAACATCTTCGGCGTCAGCGAGCGGGCAATCGCGTCGCGGATCTGGTCTTGCGAAGGCCAGATGTCGCGCAGAAACACCTCGCAGCCCGCTTGGTCGCAACCCAGCGGCTCGCGCTCAAAGTCGATCGTCGCCCGGCCCGCGAGCGCGTAGGCCACAACCAACGGCGGCGAGGCGAGGAAATTGGCCTTCGTCACCGCGTGTACCCGGCCCTCAAAGTTGCGGTTGCCGCTAAGCACACTGCATACCACCAAATCGTTGTCGGCCACGGCCGCGGAGATTTCTTCGGGCAAAGGACCCGAGTTGCCGATGCAGGTCGTGCAACCGTACCCGACCGTGTGGAAGCCGAGGGCCTCTAGGCTCTCGGTGAGGCCGGCCGCGTCGAGATAGCGGGAGACGACCCGGCTGCCCGGTGCCAAGCTGGTCTTGACGTAGGCCGGGACTGAGAGGCCCCGCTCGGCCGCGTTGCGCGCCAACAGCCCCGCTCCCACCATCGCGCTCGGGTTGCTAGTATTCGTGCAAGAAGTGATAGCGGCGATGAGCACGGCACCGTGGTCCAACTCAACCGCGCCCTGCTCGCCCAAATCGACGGCGACCTTTTTGCCAACGTCTTCCACCTCAAAGCGGTCCGTTAGCGAATCGGCGAAGGCACTCGGCACGTCCTTGAGCGCGACCCGATCCTGCGGTCGCGTCGGGCCGGCCAAGCTCGGCTCGACCGTAGCCATGTCTAACACCAAGTGCTCGCTGAAGATGGGATCCGGGGTTTCGGCGTGGTAGAACATGCCCTGCGCTTCCATGTACGCGCGGACCCGCTCGACCACCGCCTTCTTGCGCCCGGTGAGTGCCAAATACGCCAGCGTCTCCTCGTCAACCGGAAAAATGCCCATCGTCGCCCCGTATTCCGGGGCCATGTTGGCGAGGGTCGCCCGATCGGCCAAGCTCAGCTCGCGCAAGCCCGGGCCGTAAAACTCGACGAATTTGCCAACCACGCCATGCGCCCGGAGCATCTGTACAACCGTCAGCACCAAGTCCGTCGCCGTCGTCCCGGTAGGCAAGGCACCCGTCAGTTTGACGCCGACCACTTGCGGTAAAAGCATGTAGATCGGCTGCCCCAACATCACGGCCTCGGCCTCGATGCCGCCCACGCCCCAGCCGAGGACGCCGAGGCCGTTGATCATCGTCGTGTGGCTGTCGGTGCCCACTAGGCTGTCGGGATAGAATTCGCCGTCCTGCTCTTGCACCACCTGCGCCAGATATTCGAGGTTGACCTGATGCACGATGCCGGTGGCCGGCGGCACCACGCGAAAATTGTCGAACGACTCCTGACCCCAGCGCAAAAACTCGTAGCGCTCGCGGTTGCGCTCGAACTCGCGTGCGGCGTTCATGGCCAGTGCCTCGCGTATGCCGTAGTAATCGACCTGTACCGAATGATCGATGACCAAATCAACCGGAATCAGGGGATTGACCTTTTCCGGGTCGCCGCCCAAATCGGCCACCGCGTCGCGCATCACGGCCAAATCGACCACGGCTGGCACGCCGGTAAAATCCTGCATCACCACCCGCGCCGGCTTGAAGGGAATCTCTTCCTTGCCCGCGGTCTCGGGGATCCAGCGCGCAATGCGCTCGACGTCTGCGCGGGTAATCTCAAACCCGTCGCACTGCCGGAGTGCCGCTTCGAGCAAAATTTTGATCGAATAGGGCAGCCGACTCACTTCGGCGACGCCCTGTTCTTCTAGCGTTTGAATGCGGTATAAGACGCCGCTGCCGCCGCTGCACTGCAGCCGGGTGCATGCACCGAATTCGTCGTTGTTAGTAGTCATGGAAAACCTCTCGGGGATGGGGGCGTGAGTTAGACGCTAAAATAAAAATTTTCGCACAGTCTTTTCTTGAATTTCGGCACCGCCGTGCGAACTAAATCGCGGGCGGACTCGAATTGTCGTAACAGACTCGGTTTCATCATCAACTAATAGAGCCTCACCTCTGCGGTTTAAGTTGCGAATGTATCCTTTTAAGTTTCCCGCCATGTACGTTGCACTCAGTCGGTCAAGTGCATTGATATCATCCCAAGTCGTAATTTTGTGAGCAATAATGACGTCGCATTGTGATAACAGTTCAGGATCAATCGCGGCCGGCTGTTGCGTCGCTACGACGAGGCTGAGACCGGGTTGACGTCCCTCTTTCACCCAACGAATGAGCATTTCCTTACAGAGCGAGGTTCGTCCTTTCGGCACAAATTGATGAGCTTCGTCAATCGCCAGCCAAACCCGCGGTAGCTTCGTTGACAAACCAAATTCTTCTCTACGTCTTTCTCGGGTTCGTTCAGAGAAAAGACGGCGGGAGACAACGTCAAGTACCATGTTACGCAGTCCTTTTGTACCCGCATCAATCACACTTAGGTCTAAAACATTGATATGGTTCAAGAGAAACACATTATTCAATGAGGTGGGTTCTTCTGCAAAGATACCCCACCTATTCGCCGCCATTAAACGGTTTTCCAGAGCTTCTTTAGAGGTGTCTTTCGCTCTTGGGTCTCTATCGATTGTCTCAAGGATGTCATCAATAATAAAATGCTGGTCTTTTTCGAGAAGTGTATCAACTGCTCTCCCCAAAACAATCCCCATCACTTCGTTCATGCCAATGTCAAATAGTTCACACCACGCCTCGGGCGAGATATCTGCGGCGTTAATTTGGAGTGGAACAACTTCGACACCGTTCTCTCGCAGCTTCGCAAGTACCACCGCATCGCCGTACCGAATCAAAGGATTGCCAGGGACAATGAGCCGAACTGGAAAGCCGCTAGTAAGGAATCCGGCATGAAGAACTTCATCTGCTTGGGTTTGGTTCGGCAAAGCCATCGTGTGGTAAATTCCCATTGGATCGGCGATGATAATTGTTGCCTCGTCTTGTTCTTGGTTGAATAGCTCTTCGACGATGACGCCCATCGTATAGCTTTTGCCAGAACCGCGCTTGCCGCAGATGAAGACGGCACGTGATCCTGTTGCATTCATATAGATCAATTCGCCGCTTTCGTGTTCCGTGCCGATTCGCAAGTTGACCTCTGCCATTTGAACCACCTATCATTTAGGAGTAATATCAAATAACGGAACGAAAGATTCTCGTGCAGAAATTCCACCGTGAAATCCCCATTCCGTCCCCTTCCGGTTTCTAGCGATGATTTCATCACCTATTAAAACTGTAAACGTCTCTCCAGATTCAGCAATAGTGATTCTTGACACATCAGGTGAAGATTTCGCATAAGTATAACGAGCGGAAGCACTACCCGATTTAAATGGCGTCACTTTTTGTTCTGTGAACCAAAGAATTCCATGGTCGCTAGTTATAAAAACTCGCACGGTTTTCTGAGATGAACTAACTGTCTCAGAAATTTGTTCAATATCCAATTTAAGTTGACTAAGCATCGCGTCTATATTTGGTTTTTCTCTATGACTGTGGCAGACCCCGTCGAGTCCTGTGCGGACGATTTGGATGAACGTTCGGTTGGGTAAGTCCGTATTCTGTAATCTATTTAAAATCTCTTCAAAGGTTGTGAAGCGAAACATTTGACTCGGTGGAAATTCGGAAAAGAGTACATTGGTAAGCTGATTTTGGGAGCGTTCCCAATACGAAAATCCAAGTCGCTGTACATATCCTAACGCAAACAATCGATGTGTTAAGGGTGGTGACCCGATTAACCGACGCATGCCGCTTGATGTGATGCTTAGTCCATCAACAAGACATGGCTCACACACTACGCGCCAAGACTCCGGGAATATCCAGTCTGTGACATCATACAATGATAGACCATCGAGTACCAGAAAAATCACGATGTCGGGAAGCATGTATGATACGCGGTCTGTAATGATCTGGACGAGTTGCGACTGTTTTAAGAGCTTTGATTCGCTTGTGCATAAGGCACTAAAATGATCGGGCAGTTTCTGATTCACCCATTCGATTGGGGGAACCACAGGGAGATCAATCGTGGGGAAACCGAAAATTTCTGTTAACTCTTTGCTTTCAGCCTCTGGAAGATTCACAAAAAGTGTCGCTTGTGTAGGAACTTCCCATGGCGCATCAATAACACCTCTCCACTCTGATAACGAAATAGGCTGCCAAATACCAGACAGGCATATATCCCACAGTCCCTGCGTTTTCTTTGGCAAAGTTATCAGACACGGGGATCTCTTTAGAGATTTAATTAACCCATCCAACTCACGCCTCGCTTTATTTATGATGTTGTGCGTGAGACTTTGATGTTCAGCCAATTATATTGGTATAATTCTTCGAGGCTTTCAATAATCTCCGTCGTCGAACTAAACATTTTGTTTTCAGGCTGCCTGAGAGCAATAATCAGTTCTGTGAAATCTTTGTCTGTGTTTGTTTCAACCAAGTCCAACAGTACTCTCGCCCTATGACTCAACTCATTTTTGTCACGTCTTAGCTGACCTTGAATACTTCCCCATTGATTCATCAACTCTGTGCTTTCTTCTCTCATTGTAAGTAAGGACTGAACAAAATCGGGCAATTGTTCTTCAATCTCTTTCGGTTGTAGTTCCTGATCGATTCGACTAATTTGAATTTCTAATGCTGAGACCTTTTTCTTCAAATCTATAGCATCGTTTTTGACATTGGGCTCGACGTCGAAAACCTCTATTGGTTTCATCAACTCGTTTTTCATTGCTGCAATTCTTTGAATTGCGCGTTTGATAAAAGATTCACGAATTTTTTCAACTGCTTTCTCGCGGACACGGCGATAAGCACCATCTTCGTCTGACGGATTGTAGGGTTCTCCGATATGCGGCGTGTCAAGCAATTTGACGAGTTCTGTTTCAATCATCCCTTGGAACTCAATAAACTCATCTTTTCGATTTTCGGTAATCTGGTTGTATTCCTCCTTGATTTCTGTAAATCGTTTGGTGAAGTGTTCATGATTTTCAAGCACTTGGCTCAGTCTTAATGCTCGGTTGGCGAGATGTTTTTTGATCTGTTGCTGTTCATTGTCTAATCGATCAATAAGATTGTCGAGGGCGTCACTGGCTTGGGCTTCGCTCATCGTCAAGCGATTGCTTTCGATCTGTCTGGTAAGCGTTCGCCATTTTTCAAAAGACGTGTAAAGTTGCTCTGCTTCTTTCCCGGAAGTTCGCAATCCATTGATTTTTGTGTCAATCACATCGCAGAAGACCCGCAGTTGTGCCGCAACATCAATTGCTTTTTCAGGACTGCTATCCGCCTTGTAGCTCTGGAGCTTTTCGTTCAGTGTATTCTTGACTTCATTCTGTAAAGCGGAAACCTGACCAGAGAGCATTGTGTACGCCTTTTTGACCTCACTGCGAATATCATTAAACAGGAGCGTCGAAAACTCTGTCAATGGGTGTCCCGTCATTTCATCAAGTACTGTTGGAACATCAAGGCGCAACGGCTCAATTTCATAGCGTTTTTGATCGGCTCGTTTCATTTCGGTGTTCAGCCATCCCCCACACTGCGTTGAGAAAGCGTCCTCAATCGCATTGAGTTTTTGCCGTAATGAATCTTTGCGAACTTCATCGGACTCAATTCCGATTGTCTGAAAATCTGCCTGAGCCGATGATAACGAGTTATCTTCTTCCCTTTCCGGAGTAAAGCCTTTTGAACTCGCCAGTGCCTCCAGTTCCTCAAGTCGTTCGATCTTGCGTTGCAGTTCGGCAAAATTGATTTCTGTTTCAACACGATATAGATAATCAATCCCTTGGTACTGTTTTTGATCAACCAATCCCCTTGCTTTCAATACTTTGATTAACTCCTCAATTTCATCATTGAGATAGCCAAGACTCGCTTCCTGCTGGAAAATTTCATGGCATTTCATTGCTTTGGTATGCTTGCCATCAATAACGATGCTTTCCGTGCTTTCCTCAAGCGTCTTCAAAATGCGCTCTTCCATGTCGTGGCGTTTGAAATAGACAGCAACGGGACCCTGATTGTTTTTAACTTCAACACTTTCTGCTACAGTTCTACCATTGACGTCAAGTTCATTAACGAGCAAAAGGTCACGCAAAATACCGTCTGGATAGAAGGTATTAGAGAAAGTGGTATGCTGACCAACATTGAACCTCCCCGGCACATCTCTGCCAATCATTTTGATAGGTTCCTCGCCCCGTTTCACACCGAGGCTTTCAGCGTCTCTCAGGGTCTGTATGTAGAGCCTCAAATTTTTTTGCCACTGATGAGAGATTGCGACGGCACGATATGATTTAAACTTTTTCCGCATCAGTACACCTAAAGCCCGTTCGGCAAAACTTTTTCCCGCTGGGACTTGTGCTAAATCTGCCTGCTGTGATACGGCACTCTCCTTGACCTCAGTGGAGAAGAAATAACTGATCAATTGGTCATAAATTCGGGATTTCAAGAGTTGCACTTGCGCTTCCTGTTTTAACTCCTTCATCTGGTCGATAGTCGTTTCTTTCTCAAAGAAGTCAAGCATCGACAAGAGTAGCGAAGGGGTAACAGATTCCGGCAGAAAGAGATCGCCGAGTTTGCCAATATCTCTTGGAATTTCTTGTCTGTCGATCGCTTCGGATATGTTGAGTTGAAAATAGAGACCATCTTTGTCAACATCACATGTATTTGTGGTATCACCGGGCTGAGTCAAAAAAATAAAAGAGGCGAACAACTGACTTTCACGATAGGGACCGCTAATCTCTTGGAAATCCTCAGTGCCAACATGTACAGTCAGTGTCCGATCTGGATAATCTCGGATCGATGTCCCTGACAGCGCGGCCTGATAGGTCGGTTCGATATCCCCTTCCATCTTTTTTAATCCTCCCCAACCCGTAAAGGATGCTCCAATAGTCTGTGAGAAGATTTCGGGTAGAATGAAATTCGCAAATGACCTGACTGCAGCGCGATGTGTTTCTGCGCTTGCGGGATTGTACTGATTCCGAAGAACTTTGAGAAGCTCAATGAGTGCATCACCTGATTGTAAATCATCTTTATAGTGGATCAATGTTGGTCCGACAATTTTTGTAATAACATGTGTCCCTAATAATCCCTCCACAACTGCCAAGCGGTCTTTATCGGAAATATCGTTCTTCTTGAAAAGTACTTCTGGTACGCCATCTGGACAGACGCACAGGAGCTTAACCAACTTCTGCTTTGCTTCGTCAGCACCGATAATAGGTTGGCTCATGATTGAGGTATGAGATTTGACTGCATCGGTTTCTTGGTTATTGAAGCAGATAATTCCCTGAGAGATATAATCTTCGCAAAAATCGAAAATTGAATACGTCTGTTGCGTCTCAGTGTAGCGAATGGCAGCTCGCCGGAATGTCGCAACAACCGATCGGGGGCCACTAATGAGTTGTGTTGTGCGTTGGTGTCCCAAAAACTGTCCGAGGGCAAATAGCACATCCTGATCAATCGCCTTTTGTTCCTCGGTGGATAGATTGCACTGAATGGACAATTTTTCCCAAAGGTCGTGGGCAAAAGACCTATCGTTTTCAATTTTTCCATACGCTTGCTCGAGATCAATCAAACTTCCTTCAGGCTTGTTGAAGCGTGCAAATATGTAAGGTTCTCTGAGTTGGATCTCCGAAAAAGTTCGGCGATAGGTCAGAACAACACAGCCGATTGGAAGATTCGCTTCTTGAAAAATCGGGAAGATAAAATCCTTGAGTTCAGCAAAGTTCTTAGCGATGTCTGGATTCGTATTGGCAAAAAGCTCGAATTCATCCGGCAGAATAAGCAATCCTTTGTAATCTGCCTCAAGAAGCGTTGCTGTTGCCTTCCGTAGGTAGTCAATGAGGCGGTTCGCGGAGATGGAATCAGTTATATCACCTTTCGCTTTGAGCGACTGAACAACCCGTCTGGTATGATCGAGCGGAATATCTTCTTCTTGACTGGTTCTGCGGGCACGGTCTTCGTCGCTTCTTTCAATTAGCGTCTTATACTGCTGTTCTAGATCGGCAATTAGATCTGGCCTCTTCATCTTTAAACGATGACAGACCCATCCATGAGTTGCGATAAGCATGTCGGCGATGCTATTCCAGGCGAAAGGTGGAACTGTGACAATTTTCCGTTGTTCCGCATAATGCCAGAATGAGGCTGCTGTTGAGGTCTTGCCGTATCCTGTATCGGCATGAATGAGACCGGTTGCTGAACGCCCTCGCAGGATATTTTTGAGAATTGCATCCCACTTATCGGTCATATCGGCAATCGCGACGTGCGTTGAGACGTGAAATTGAAAACGATTGGCCCATTCATCTGGTCTCGCCGCGAGGTCTGAAGCACTAGGCGTGTCAACCACAACATTTTTCTGAATAATCTCGTCCAAAGCCATGTGTTATCTCCTCTCTTTGCTCAAGCCGCAGCCTGATTATGTCTTATCTTATATGGCGTGTTCTGCCATAGCTTTGAGTTGTCCCCAAATCCCCGAGCGGTGGCGTTCAAAATTGTCCACCTTATCAACTGGCGAATAGGCGAAAAGTTTACGCATTACGCCCTCAACTTGTGCCATATCTCTATCTGTCAGATCTAACTCAATCCTCTGAACCGCATCATCAATTGGTTGACACGTCACCAAAATTACCGACGACGCACTAGCCCAAAGCATCTCCCCGAAGATCGACCGCGCCAAACTCCGGTCAGATGGTGCGTTATCAATGATAACCACTGACTTTGGGGAAACTTCTGTGATTAGAGAACTCTCCGTAGATGAAAAATAGAGACCATCTGCATAGTGGTGAAAATAGTGAGCGAGAAATGTTTTACCAACCCCCGGGAGTCCCCAAAGGTTGATACGTTGCTGATAGTCTCCGATTTCCTGCCGCAAAAATTGACAGACCTCCTGCTGAGAGGTCGTCAAAGTCTCACTAGTTTCGGCTAACGCGAGAAGTTTTCGATGATAAGATTGCCAGAGCATCGGGTTCAACTCACAGATATTTTGCGTCTCACTTTTATCGTTTTCTGATGCTTTCGCAGCAACTCGGTACGTTCTTCCCAGAAAGCTAGTTGTTCTCTGAGCGTCATGCTTGCGATTTGATTGTAGATTCGTTCTGCGCCACGACGTTTCATCTCAACGCAATCAAACGTCTTCTTCGTTTTCATAGTTGATCGCCTCCTGAGGGGAATGGATCGCGATATTTGAGTATCCAGAAAGTGTGTTTACCGCATTGTATAGCGGAATTTTTGAAAAATGCACGATATGTTTGAAATTCCAACTTACAATCATCGAGCAGCCTCCTACAGTGGCTAAGGCAACATGGAGAGCATCCGCTGCCCATTTTTCAGGCACAATTTTCGCATTTAAGTAAGCCTGTTGGAGTTGTAAAACCTTCTCAGAAATCTCTACAATTTCTGCAAAGTTGAGCATCTGTTCAAAGTGTGTTACAACTTCCGCAGGGGCAGACTCGATCTCCTCTTGCACCACTACTGATGTCAACAGGTTAAAATGTCCATGGCGAACCATATCGAAAAAGGACTGACTGGCTTGACGAAACTCTTCATCGAATGCGCCACCAAAAACGGACGTATCCGCATATACACTCAAAACCTGTGTATTCAATTTTAATCCTTTCAATTAATAAAATCCCTAATCTCCGGTATTTGATTTAACACTATATAAACTCCGTCCCAATCTCTCTGTACTGACAGGTACGAAACTTGGCGTAACGCCTCGTCGAGCATGAGATCGAAGCCAGTTTCGTTGATCAGACAGAAGCGACAAGCGGCTTGTTTTCGCGTGTAGTCAATTTTGACTAAATCCCCAAATGTTGTGTCAGATTCTCGCACAATATAACCGAGTGCCATCACAAAAAGCGGTGTTGAGCAAAATGCTCGTTGTGAAAATGTAGCGTCCTTAAGTGCCTTACCGTCGACCTCGCCGTTCACTAAAACAGGTGGTTCCAGCGGCAGGAGCCAATCATAAGCGTCATTGATCGACTTATTGGAAAACGCATTGCCTATATTTGCTGGCGGAATCACATTTTTGTCGGAAGTTCGAAGGTCATTGATGTAAGCCACTAGATCCTGATCTCTATCCGGAAGCGTTTGCTGTGTCCACAGGTAGTCACAGATATTTTTGTACGCCCACGACGCAATGTTTTGATCTGGGGCTCTTTGTGCCCATAGACTATATTGCCGTGCGTGCAGAAAATCAATCGCGGTGCTTCGTTTTGTTTCCCACAGGTAGTAAAATACTTCGCCTTCGAGGGTTAGTGACCTACTTTTTCCATCTGCGAATCCCCATTCGCTTAATAGCTGAACAGCTTCATAACGTGCTGTATCAGTTACGGAGTATCCATTTTCCAGAGCCTTTTTGACCATTTGGCGGATTGTTGTAAGGCCAGGGTGGTATTTGTGGACCCACAACGCCGACTCCAAATCCGAAAACCCTTTTAGAATGTGCGAGCGTGCCATAGAATAGATCCTCCGTTAAAACTTTCACCTATCCTATTATGTATGCTTTGCGACATACGATAGTACGTTTCTGATAGCTCTCGTAACATATCCGTTTGGGGTATCCTCTGATGTGTTTCTAACTCTGACATAACTATCAGATTGTGCATAATTCGATCCCACCGATTATTTGAAAGCCGATCAAAAGAACCGCAGAATGGACAATCATGCTTTATATTTTCTTTCCATAATTTGAATTCTGCTTCATTCAAGTTCTTATTTTTTCGAGAATTAAAAGTAACTAGATAACCTCGCATAAATGGGAGAAATATCTTGCCATATCCACCAGACCGCATCCAACCATTAGAGTCAAAAGAATGTACACCGGCTAATGATAGCAGATAAATTGCAGGTGGTGTTGAAATACCAAAGGTATGTAGTTTAACACCCTCAGAATCTAGCATCAGAGTCAGTTGTTGTAAAATTAGCAGTGCGTCGACGTTCAATCGGTTGATAGAGTCTGAATTTCCGCTTGTTGGAAATGAGCCGAAACCGATTTTCTTAAAATTGGTGTATTGTCGCAGGCAATAGTCGAGATGTTCACTTCTCGTTGCGTGAACGACAGGCATCGCTTTCTGCTGAATTGCGTAAGGAAGGTCCCCGTGAAGTAGCAGACTGCCTTCAACAGTTTGTTTTATCTTTGCTTCCGCAGAACTCAGTGAATCTTTGCTAAGTGGTGGATTATCTGGAAGAACGTAGATATCCGCCCAATCCTCCTGCTGATAGCGGTCATAGAGTTTTCGATGCAGGTCGTAATAAGAGATATCTCCTTTCTGGACGAAATAGCCACCAGAATCAAACATGACCACTTCCGTCTCACCTGTCCGTTTCAGTTCGCGGACGAAATCAAAGGTGTACTTGTGAGCGACGACAGGAGAGATGAGTACTCGTTGAAATGGATTCGGTTTACCGAACTTCCAATCAAAGTCGTGTGCATGTTTATGCCAGAGGCGGTGCAATGTCCTCATCTCATCTGGTTTGACAGTCAGGGAGGCGTAGAAATACGCGGGTGTGAGGGATTCGCCCTCCCATCCGATGAGTCGCCGCGAACCCTGCTTACTAACCACAGAGCTAGACGAGGTAATCGGGAGAGTTGCTACGTCTGCCCCGTGCATTGAGGGTATGCGGTAGGACCATACTTGGAGCCGTCTCTTTTTGCCTTGCTCCGTTTCTATATATCGAAATCCGCGTTTTTGGTAAAATTGATTGGCACTCAGATCTTGTGGGCATTTGAGGCGAACATATTGCCCGCCGGCGAGGTGAACACGTCGAATTAATTCACTCAGCAAGCGAGTGCCGACACCTGTGCACCTATGTGTATCAGCTACTGCGATTTCGTACAGAGTTGCATTTCGGTCCTGTCTGATTCGAAAGTTTGCAAATCCGACGACCACATCACATTTTCTCTTATCCTCCCATTCGGCAGCAACAAGTAGCCATCTTTTGCTTTGTGCAGCCCGTAAAACAGCGATACTGACAAACCCCAATTCCAAGCGATGTTGGTCTGCGATTCGTTTCGCGTCATCAATGTCCTCTTTCCGCGCAAGTCGAACGGTTATGGGTTGTTGGTGTTGTGGCAAGATCATGCGATGTAACTCTTTCATAATTTAGGCATCAAGTCTTCAAAAGTGAGATTGGTATAATCAAAATCTGTTTCCATCTCGATTCTGTCCATCTGTGGCTTTAATGCCCACTCGAAAGGCATCACTTCCACAAACGAATCTGTATAAAAATTCAAGGTTGCGACAATCAGCGTCGTCTCTTCTAGATTCTTGAGGGATAACACTTCTGCAATCTGCTCAATAGGTAACGGTTTATCTGACAGCAACTCTGTGAGGACTTGCTGGTTTTTTGTGGCTTCCTTCCAAAGGCTCAAACCGTAAGCACCATTATCATCAACTTGAAAGAGGTACGGTTGTTTTTCGCAGATTTCAGCAATATCAAAAGGCATCAACCTAAAATTACCAAGTTTTCTCCATATTCCATTGGCAATTGCTTTTGCCGTGGCGGGTTCATTGACCACTCGGAGATACCATTCGACGAGAGACGCTGTCGTTGGCTTTTCAGGATTGAACCACGTCCATGCCTTTGACCCGATAAGTGTTTCTCCATACTGATAGACTTTTAAGCTAGGATAGCTTGTAATCACGTTGATCAACTGATCTGAATCAAAAGCTATTGAACTGCTGTCGCAGTCGTACATCGATCCATCCATTTTCTGAATGAGGTGTTGACATTCTTTCAATGTCAAAGGTCGATAACCGTAACGTTGGAGTCTCAGAGTAAGTTGTGCTAAAAAATTTTGAACAGGGTCTCCTGATTTTAGCAGAAAAACACCATCAACAATTTTGTACTCGTCTATCCCCAAGTATATCCACGTCTCACCGAATGCTTCATTAAACCAGTCGATAATCCACTGTTCGTTATCTCCCAATCCCAACTGCTGGTGAATAATCTCTTGGAGGCTTTCGACAGAACAGAACCCACCATCCTTTGCTAGAACATCGTGGATAGATTTGCCCAAAAGACAGAAGATCGTGGTTGTAATTAAGTGATTGTCCTCTCCTTGATTAATTTTATTATTGATTGTCTGCTTAATTTGCCTGACTCGCTCACGGCTAACTCCAAGTAATTCGCCGATTTGCTGTAAATTTTTAGGAATTTCCTCGTAACCATAGTAGTACTTAACAATCTCCTGTTGGCGGGATTGCAGACGTTGAAAAACCACGCGACCGAGTTCGGAAAGTGTCTGGATCTGCGGTAATTCATTAGAACGGTCATTGTTCGGATCAAGCACATCAGGATTTGCTATGACCTTATCTACTGTTTCCTGAATTTCAATCAGAGATTTGCGTCCGAAATTCCTAAATATGAGCCATTTTTGGGGAGAGAGTTCGGCAATCTCCGCAAGCGTTTTGAAGCCTTGCTTAAGGAGAATATTTTGTGTCCGAACACTCCATGTGAATTGACGGATAGAACTGTTTTGAAGAGTGTTCCATGTATGAGCAGATACTCTTGTGTTTAGGAGGGGAATAAAGACCGATTGCGTTTTAACAAAATGGTTAGGTTTTTGTCCCAGATGTCTATCACCCGGATCAAGCATATCAGGATTAGATCGAAGTTGTTCAATTGTTTCGCTCACGCACTCTTGGAGTTCTGTCAAAGAGGTACTTCCAAAATTTCTAAAACTCAGCCATTTTCTCGGTGAAAATTCGGCAACCTCAGCAAGTGATTGCAACCTTTGCCAATTAATCACATTTTGCGTCCGAACGCTCCAACGGATACTGTTGACCGGAATCTTTTGAAGAGCTTTCCATGTATGGGCAGATATTTCTGTGTTTAGGAGAGGGATGAAGATCGATTGCAATTCTGTAAAATATTCATCGCTCGGATCGGATGATGTAACTTCTGGTCCCCGATCGTAGTCGGGGGCAGACTTTAAGTTTGTGATAAATGTCCAGACCTCTTCGGCTGTTTGTCTGCCACAATTTCTGAGAGCAAGCAGACAATCAAGAGTTGTAATTTTCTCGATTAGCTTTTGTTCGTCTATAATGTTTGCCATTGACAGACAATTGGATGCACGAACGCTAAGTCCTTTAGATCGCCAGAATTGTGCAGTCATTTTCCTTTTTCTAAGTTCCATCTGTGCTTCTCTAATCCGTTCCTTCACTGTCATTTGAGTCGAAGCGTCTCATCCCTAATCATCTTATCGCGGCGTAGCTGTTAGCTTGGCACTTGAATCGCATAATTCCTTGATTTTACAAAAAATTTTGTAGTTCGTAGTATCTGTGACCAACGGCGACATAGAGACGTGGGTCGGCCGCTTCCAGTGCGAGCGCATCGTGCAACAGGTCCCGTGCGGAGTCGTCTCGACCTTGTAATTTTTCAGACTCCGCCCAGATAAAATAGGTCCGAGTGAGTATCTCGTGCGCTCCCTAGAACGGTCTCCTCCTTATCAGGTTCGTCTGGACATGGGAGGAGGCAAAGCAAAAATGGGGTGCTGGTTGGGCGGGTAGAGTTTAATATATTTCAGAATCATCAACAACCACTCGACGGCCGCCCATGCACAACCTGCGCCAATTCCTCGACCTCCTGCGCCGCGAAGGCGAGCTCGTCACTGTGGACGCTCCGGTTTCCTCTGATCTCGAAATCGCCGAGATCCACCGCCGCGTCCTTGCGGCCGCTGGTCCGGCCCTGCTCTTTACCCACGTCGAAGGCGCAGACTTTCCTTGCGTCACCAATCTCTTTGGCACGGCCCGCCGCGTCGAGCTGGCCTTTGGCCCTAGGCCGGAGCAGTTTATCCAACAGCTCGTGCAACTCGCCCAAGACCTGCCTTCGCTCTCGCCGGGCAAGCTCTGGCCGCACAAAAACCTGATCCCGGCCGCGCTTAAGGTCGGGTTGAAGACCGTCGGCAAAGGTCCCGTCGGCGAGTGTGTACAGTCGCCGCCCAACCTTGCGCACCTGCCCCTGCTCAAAACCTGGCCCGAGGATGGCGGGCACTTCATCACCTTGCCGCTAGTCTATACCGAACACCCCGACACCGGCCATCACAACCTCGGCATGTACCGCATCCAGCGCCACGATGCCCAGACCCTCGGCGTACACTGGCAAATCCAAAAAGGCGGCGGCTTTCACTATCACGTCGCCGAGCAACGGGGCGCAGACCTGCCGCTGGTCATCTTCGTCGGCGGGCCGCCGGCACTGATCCTCGCAGCGATCGCGCCTTTGCCCGAGGACTTGCCCGAGCTAATCTTGGCTTCCCTGCTGCAGGGCGAGCGCCTGCGTCGCGTACAGGGCACTAGCCTGCCCCTGATCGCCGAAGCTGAATTCGCCATTGAGGGCGTGGTGCCGCCGCACGTGCGCAAGCCCGAAGGGCCTTTCGGCGATCACTACGGCTATTACTCGCTGCAACACGACTACCCAGTGCTCCAAGCCAAGCGCCTCTACCACCGCAAAGACGCCATCTTCCCGGCCACCGTAGTAGGCAAGCCGCCGCAGGAGGACATGTTCCTCGGCACCTACATCCAGCAACTCATGACGCCCTTGAGCAAGCTGGTAATGCCCGCGATCAAGGCCATGTGGAGCTACGGCGAGACCGGCTATCACTCCCTGGCGGCCATCGTCGTCGAGGAGCGCTATCCACGCGAGGCCATGAAGTTTGCCTTTCGCATCTTGGGAGAGGACGGCGGCCAGCTCAACCTCACCAAGTTCTTGGTCGTAATAGATCGCCCTTTGGACTTGGGCGACTTCCGGCAGGTGCTCGCGTATGCCCTAGCGCGTACGCGGCTCGCAACCGACCTTTTCGTCATTGCCAACCTCGCCATGGATACCCTCGACTACACGGGGCCGGCCGTGAACCAAGGCAGCAAAGGGATTCTTATAGGCGTGGGCGATCCGGTCGGCGAATTGCCCGGAGAAATAAGCGGCGATCTGCCCGGCGGGGCCCGCGCCGCCGCGGTCTATTGCCCTGGTGCTCTCGCGGTGCAAGGACCGACGTACTCGGAAGATCCGGGCTACGCCCAACACCTCGCCGCAGACCGGGCTGTCGCAGCTTGGCCGCTGATATTTTTGGTTGACGACGCTAGTGCAGCCGCCAAGAACGTCACCTTCCTTTGGAGTACCTTTACCCGCTTTGAGCCGGCGGCCGACACCTATGCCGCTGCCGTCCAGCTCCGTCGCCACCACCCCTGCTATACGCCGCCGGTCGTCTTGGATTGCCGCATGAAACCCGGCTACCCGGACGAGCTGATAACGGACGAAGAAACGGCGCAAAAGGTCAGCCGGCGCTGGTCAGAATACTTTCCCCAAGGCGGCGTAGAAGGCGCGGAAGACCGCCGCGGCTACACCGGATTTTCCCTGTTGGATTAACCTTGAGCAGAGGCCGCTTCATGGATGACACCCTAGCGTTTGCCCCCATCGCCGAACTCGCTACCCTGATCCGCCGCGGCGAACTTTCCCCGCTCGAACTCACCGAGTTTTATCTAGAGCGCATCGAGCGATACGATCCGGTGCTCAACGCCTATCTCGCCGTCACGTCCGAGCGGGCGCGCGCCCAAGCCCGTGCGGCCGAAGCGCAAATCGCGGCCGGTGCCTACCTCGGCCCCTTGCACGGCATTCCCCTCGCCTTTAAGGATCTCGTGGATGTCGCAGGCCTGCCGACCACCGGCGGCTCGACCCTGCTGAGCGACAACATCGCCGCAGCCGACGCCACAATTGCCCGCCGCCTCTTTGCCGCGGGTGCCGTGCTCTTGGGCAAGACGCAGCTCGTGGAATTCGCTTTTGGCGGCACCGGCGTCAACCATCACTACGGAACCCCGGTCAACCCCTGGGATCTCGAAGTCCATCGCCTGCCGGGCGGGTCGTCCTCTGGCTCGGGCGTGGCGGTGGCGGCTGGGTTGGCACCGGCCGCCCTCGGCTCGGATACCGGCGGCTCGGTGCGGATTCCCGCGGCCTTTTGCGGCCTCACCGGCCTCAAGCCCACCTTTGGCCTGCTCCCCAACACCGGCGTCTTGCCTCTCGACCCCACCCTCGACAGCATCGGGCCTTTGTGCCGCACGGCGCAAGACTGCGCCCTGTTGTGCCAAGCCATGGCGGACCCTCTGCCCGGTGATTCGCTTGTGGATCACTTGGAAGGCGAGGTCGCCGGCCTCCGGCTGTGCTTTCCGCACGAGTATTTCTGGGACGATGTAGATGCCGAGGTCGAAGCAGCGGTGCGCACCTCGGCGAGCGTTTTCGCCGACCTCGGCGTGTACGTCGATGAAATATCGCTCGAGGTGCTCGACGATCTAGTCGAATGGCGCAGCGGGCCTAGCACCACGGCCGTCGAAGCCTATCTCTATCATCGGCGCAACCTCGAAGCGCATCTCGATCAGTTCGACCCCATTGTCTCGGCGCGCATTCTCGACGGCCGCGACGTCCTCGCCGCAGACTTTCTCAGCCAGCTTAGGGTACGCGACGAGCTCCGCCGCAAAGCCCGCACGGCCCTCGAAAACGTCGATTTTCTCATCACCCCAACCGCCCCTTTTGCCGCCCCCATTCTCGACGAGATTGACCGCGCCGACGTCTATTTCCCCATCAATGGCCTCTGCCTGCGCAACACCATTGCCGTCAATCTTCTCGACCTGTGCGCCGTCTCCCTGCCCTGCGGGTTCACGCATGATGGCCTGCCCATCGGCTTGCAGCTCATCGGCCACCCCCGCGACGAGGCGCGGCTGTTGCGCCTCGCCCGCGCCTTTGAGCAAGCCACCGACCACAACGTCCCCACGCCCGCCCTCGACGCCTTCGCCTAGCAAGGCAAGGTGCGACGAGACGGCTTGCCAATATACGGGGCTGGGTATATATTTTTTGCCCTACGTGCTCCCATCGTCTAGCGGTTAGGACCCAGGGTTTTCAACCCTGTAACCGGAGTTCGAGTCTCCGTGGGAGCACCATTTTTATGTACGCTACGCTGAGGAGGAACTCATGTTCGATATCGGCATCTTCGCCCCCTTTGGGGCCGACCACGATCGCAACATCGCCTATTGTCGCGACGCCGGCGCTGGGCACATCGTCTTGAACACTGGCCAACTCTCTTCAGACGACGCACCCGCGGCCGACGCGCTCAAGACACTAGCCGATCAATACGCCAGCGCCGAAGTCGCGCTGGCCGGGCTGACCCCGCCGCGCCTCAGCCTCGACGCCTGCGTTGACAGCGCGGCCCGCACGCGCGAAGTGGGGTACATGCGCCGCCTGATCGAAAACATGGGGCACGCGCAAATACCTTTCGTGCATTTCTACCTCAGCGCTGACGCGGCCCCCACCGACTCGGACGAGCGGCAGCAGCACTGGCAGGGCTTGGTGGAGGTCTACCAAGAGCTCGGCCAAATCGGCGAAGATGCCGGCGTGCGGATCTCCACCCACACGTTTCACGTGCCCGACCGCCTGATCTGGAACAGAGAGACCTTTGCGAACCTAATGGCCGCCACCGACTCGCCGGCCCATGGCCTGACCTTCTGCCAAGGCAAGTCGCAAATGGCCGGCGACAGCCTGCCCGAGGTCATCCGTCACTTCGGCGACAAGGTTTTTATGGTCCACGTGCGCGACATCGCCACCAAGCCCCAAGGGACTTCTACCCCGGAAATCGAGCAGCGGCTGGCGGACTTGGGCTACCTCGAAGTGCCGTTCGGTGCGGGGGAAGTCGATATGGTCGGCACCATCCGCGCCCTCAAAGAGATCGACTACAAGGGCCAGATTTACCCCGAGCACTTCCCGTCCATCGCCGGCGACCACGCCGCCGGGCTAGCTTGGACTATCGGCTACATCCGCGCCTTAGACCAAGCGGTCGTTGTCTGAAGAGGCGACCGGCGCGGGCAAATGGACACCCCCTTTTAGCCGATCTATATTTGCCTTTTCAACCCAATTGGAAAGGTACTGCCATGCCCCATCTCACCGCCGCCGACAAGCATTTCTTTAAGGAAAACGGCTGTCTCATCGTCCGCGGCGCACTCACGTCCGCGCAGATTCAAGCCGCTCAAGATGCCCTCTGGACCGGCATTGACGCCGACCGCCGCGATCCTGCAACCTATGTCGAAGCCGGGCCGCGCATGCCTGTGCCCGCCCATCACCCGGCCATCCGCGCCGCCGTCCACGAGTCGCCGCTCTTTGCGATGATGGAAGAGATGGTTGGCGAAGGCCAGCTCAATCCCGGCAGCGCCGGTCCCGCGCTGGTGTACCCAGCCAAAGACAAGACTTGGTCCCTGCCCGAGCGCGGCCATCTCGACGGCTACTACACCCCTACCAACGGTGTGCCCGAAGGCACGGTCGGCTACATGACCATCAACGTCACGATCTACGTCGAGGACATCGACTCGCAGGGCGGCTGCTTCACCTATTGGCCCGGCAGCCACAACGTGGCGTACGAGTACTTCAAGACGCACTCGCTGCTGTCGGTGCAGGGCGGCGTCTCCAGCGACGTATTTCCCGAGGGAACCTTCCCCCAAGGAAGTGAATTCGTCGGCCAAGCCGGCGATGCCATCTTCTGGCACGGCCAGCTCTTTCACACAGGCTCCAAGAACGTCAATCGCAACATCCGCATGGCCCTCATCGGCCGCTTCTCGCGCAAAGACACCAACGATATTCGCTTTGAGACCTGCGCCGACCAATGGGCGCATTGGGAGGGGATTAGCTGATGCACCTCGTCTTCAGCCCGACCCTCTGCCCAGACCTGCTCTTGCCCGAGGTGCTCGACCTCGCCAAAGCAGCCGGCTTCGCCCGCGTCGAACTCTTCCGCGCGTACACCGAGAGCACCCCCGTTCACCGCGATTGGTCCGTGCCCATGGTCCGCACCGCCATTGCGGACGCCGGTCTAGCGCTTTCTGGCTTCAACATCCGCAACCTCACCGGCCGCAAGGCCGACTCGGACGAGCGCAACCTCGCCTACAACCTGCGCCAGCTCGAATGGGACATCCACTTGGGCCGCGCCCTTGGCATCAAAACCCTGAACACAAAGGGCGGTGCCCGCACAGACGAGGCGCTCGCCGACCTCATCGAAGGCGTCAACGCGCTCCTCGACAACATCCCCGACATCGCCCTCAACTTGGGCAACCACCAAGGCAACCGCCTCCAAGGACTAGCCGACTACCAAGCGGTGCTGCCGGAACTGCCCGAGCGGGCGCGTGTGCTTTTAGACACCGGCCATCTGCTGTCGGTCGGCGAGCCGATCATGCCCTTTGCCGAGGCGCTCGCCGGGCGCATTGGTCTCGTCCACCTGCGCGACCAGCAAGGCGAAAAGCCCGTGCCCTTCGGGGAGGGCGAATTGCCTTTTGCGGAATTATTCAAACTGTTAGTGGATAGCGGTTACGACGGCCCCCTCGTCGTCGAGCTTGAGGAGGTCGATTGGAACGAGCCGCTGTCGGCGGCTATTGCCGCGCGCCAATACGTCGAAGCCCTCCTCGCCTGAGTTTGGGTGCGCCACCCCGTAGAACCTGTTCTGAACTTTTGCCTAAGAGGCTTTTGGCTTGACGTAAATTTCGACTTGCACCCCCGCTCGCGTCAGCATGTCAATCAGTTTATCCACACTAAAACGACTAATCTCCCCTGCATTAAATTGCTAATGAGTGGTTGGGACTCGCCAAAAAATGCCGCGGCTTGACGTTGGGTCCACCCCCTAGTTTCGCTGTACTTTTTCAGGTCGAGCATTAAATCAGCCCGGACTCGCCTGACCCCTTAGAAGCGGTCTGAAACCCCCCATTGGCTTGCTTGGTGTGAGCGGGCCCGTGGCCTTGGCGTTATCGGATCATCTCCTTTTCGAGGGCCTACCCGCAGTTTGCTTTCAAGGATTGAGTCGATGTTTGATCCGCAGGCCCTCTAGGCGACAGGCCGCATATAGGGCCATAAAACGGAGGTCGCTTTGGCGACGCTCGCATTTTTTTGACTTCCGGGTCAGTCTGATCCCTAATGCCTCATCCATGTGTCGCTCCCGATACAGTCTCACCTAGCGCGGCCTGGGTCCGCCCCTCTACTCTTCAGCCTTGGCATGGATATTGCCATTAGGAATTACGAATGGCCCAGCCATCCCTTCGGTTTGGATGGCTGGGCAAGTGCTAATTCCCCATTCTCGACTCGTAACTCCTAATGGCCTGCCATGGCCGAATACGACACTATTTCCAAACATCTGATCCAGACCTATCCCCGCGACTTCATCCGCTTGACGCTCGCTCGCGACGACGTCGAAGTCGTCGACCTACTCGATACTGAGCACACCACGGTCGAAGCCCGTCAGACCGATAGCCTCATCAGCGTCCGAATCGGGGGCGAAGAGGCGTTGGTGCATCACGAATTTCAGACCACGGATAGCACTCATCCGCCGATGCCGTTGCGCATGGTGAGCTATATCGGTCGGATGCTTGAGCAGTACGGCCGGCCGATTTATTCGAGTGTGATCTACCTGCGGCGCACGGCAGGTCGGCGCGATCCTGGACACTACATGCAGGCCATGCCCGGCCACCGGGTGGTCATAGAGTACCGAGTGATTCGCTTGAGTGAGCTCGACGGGCAGGTCATACTGGCCGGTGCCGGTGCGGGCTTGCTGCCATTTGCGCCGTTGATGAAGCGGCCGGCCGGATTAAGTGCGGAAGAGTGGTTGCGTCGGTGCATTCAGGCGACCGAGGCGGTGTCGTTGGCCGAGGCGGCTAAGGTTGACCTTTTGGGGGGCTTGGCTATCTTGAGTGGGTTAGAGTATGGGGCGGCCACCATTAGTGGTATTCTATCCAAGGAGGGTCTCATGGACGCGATTATGCGCGAGTCATCGTTTGCCCAATACATCATAGAGCAAGGCTTGGAGCAAGGCCTGGAGCAAGGCCTGGAGCAAGGCCTGGAGCGAGGCATAGAGCAAGGCGAAAGAAAAGGTACGCTCGAAGCTATTTTCAAAGTCTTGGAGATTCGCTTTGGTCTGAGCGCGGCGCACCCTCTAGCGAATCGCATAGCCGCTCTCGACGATTTGTCGCGTCTCAAGCAGTTGCTTCGTGCGGCGCTCCAAGCATCTAGCCTTGAAGCCTTTCGGCAAGTGCTCGATACATAGTGCGCTTTCCGTGTGTCGCTACATTCCCCTGCCGTGCGACGAGAAAAACGGGAATGTGGCCGGGGCTTACTTCCAGCCTCTAACCACTGACCACTCTTCGGCCAAATGCGTAACCTCAGTTATTCTCCTAACAGTTCCTCTAGATTTTAGAACTTGTCAAGCTACCGCAGCAGGGTGAGCTGCGCGTCAAGACGACCTCGTCCGCCACTAGCCTTATAGGTAAGCACCGCTGGGACGATCTGCGTCGTCGCGACCCTCCCAATGGAGCCGGTGATAGCCGGCCTGCGGCGGCTTGAGTTGGGTCCATCCTCTAGTTTCGATGTACTTTTTTAGGTTGAGCATTAAATCAGCCCGGACTTTTAGGCTCGCCGCTTCTTCCCGCTCAAAACCGATATCCTCAAATACCTTATCGCTGCCTCGGGTCATTTCATAGCGAAGCTAAAGGGAGTTAAAACGGCTTCCACTGGCTTAGGCACCAATTTAACGACCTTCCGCTCGCTTTCTTGCTGCCGCAAACAAGGCTCGAACGTTATAGCTGTGTTGTGCCGCCAATTGTTCGCGCATAGTGCGGACTTCCTTAATGCTATCATAGTGGTTCATCATTTTTAACGACTGGCCAGCGACGATTGAGATGGGAATAGTATGACTCGCCTGGGTCGTCTCCCCATCCGAATCGACTACACGGACATACAGGGTATGTACTGTAGGTACAGGAGCCCGACGAAAAAGGGGAATCGAGACGTCATACTCGAATTCGACGACTGCTTCTTTCTCGCCGTTCAATCCGCGGCATGCTGCCAATTCATCGGTGCTATACGGCCGGTCGTTGGGCAGGAAGTAGATCATCCGCACCGTGCGCGGTTCGCCTGCGTTCCAGTTCCAATCGGCTAGCCGCTTGCCAGCAGGGAGGGGGTTATCGCGCCGCCACTGCTCGTAATCGAACGGCAAGCAGAAATGTACGCTAAGCAATCCGACACGACGGGCGCGGCGCGCAGGAGCGCACCTGGTTCGGTCGAGTCCCCGGCGCAACCCCCCGGTATCGAGGGCAGGATGCCCTCGAAATACGCCACGCGCTTAGGCGACGCGACCGACCCGCCAAGCCGCCCGATGGGCGCGGTAAAAGTGCTTCTGATGGCCGCTATAGCAAGCCTACCTGACTTGCGCCGCTTGCCGGATTGTGCTCTCGTCGCCTGGGCCCCGCCGGTGCTTGGTGGTCCATGTGTGCGTCCTTGGGGGGGCCGGCCGCTGGCCTGCGGGCGAGACGCCCGCGCACCCAGCGAGGTGCCGCATCGCACGAATGAGATAGGATTGCTATAGCGGTGGGCGAGGGCGACGCCTGGGCCACCGCCAGCGACGAGAAAACGAGGCCGATTAATGCGAAAAAGACGGAAGTTCTGAGAAGAGTCCCGTAAGCAAACCGACAGGAAGGGCTGCTTGGTCGTTGACAAGGGCCAAATATAGAGCCTTTCTTGACCCTCATAAGGTCTTGTTTGCCCCACCCCGACTCACCCCCTACATTCCCCGCCTAGACCCCCACTCAGGAGCCTTCCATGAAACGCATCACCACCGCCGACTTCCGCGACTATCGCCGCGACCGCTTCATCGACGCCCAAACCACTCCCGCCGCCCGTCTCGCCCCCACCTATATGCTCACCAACGAAATGGGCGTTGACGGCGACATTTGCGAGGAACTCTCTCCCGCTCTCTGCGCAAAGGTCGAATTCGACATCTCCTCGGCCAAGACCAAAGGAGCCGAACTGCTCTTTTACGTCAACGCCGACAAATCCACCGCCGACAAATCCACCGCCGACAAACCCATGCGGCTCCAAGTCAATGGCCACGTCCTCACCCACCGCCAAGACCGCGAGCGCATGCTCACTGGCGGTTGGGACCGCAAGAAAATCGCCGCCAAATACCTCAAAGAAGGCACCAACGAATTCATCTTCTCGCACAGCGGCGTGTTGCACATTGACCCCTTCCTAGGCGGTCTAGCCGACACGCCCCCAAGCCGTTCGAGCCGTAGCTTTGACGGCGGCAAGACTTGGCACCAAGGCACCTTGGGCGAAGCCCGGGCCATTGAAGGCGAATATCTGGTGAGGCTGCGCGTCAAGGGACATCCGCCCCAAGGGACGCTCTGCTCGCCGGTCATCGACCTCGCCGACGAAGACGGCAATGGCCGCATTGCTCCGCGGATGGGCATTCGCCGCCTGCACCTGAAGGCGCGGATGCGCCAGCCGCAGGAAACCCAGATACACTTCGAGCTGCGCACGGGTCCGACGCCTTCCTTTGACCCGCGCACTTGGACGGCTTGGGAACGATGCACCGCCTTGCAGTGGCCCGGGCGCTTCGTGCAGTGGCGCGCCATCCTCGAAACCGGCGCGGCCAACAAGACCCCAACCCTCCAAGCCGTCACGCTCGAAGCCGATATCGAGGAAGACGCCCAAAGCCTCGCGCCCTTCCAGCGGGCAGAGTTCGACCAGCCCCAGCTCGTGTACAGCTCGTACCCCTTCGCCTACATGGGGCCGCACCCGCACCAAGAGCGGCTGCGCAAGCAGTATCGCCTCGACGAAGTCATCGCCGCGGGCAAAACCGAACTCGAACAGCTAGCCCTTTTGCGCGACTGGGTCCACAGCCAATGGCTGGGCTGGCAATCCGACAAATATCCCCACTGCCCCTCTTGGAATCCCCTCGAAGTCCTCGACACCACCAAGGGCGACTGGGGCTTCGGCATGTGTACCCACTACGGGGCGGTGTTCGCCGGCTGCGCCTCGTCTTTGGGGTGGGTGGCCCGCTCGGTCATCGTCGATCACCACTGCTTGGCCGAGGTCTGGTGCGAACAGTTGCAAAAGTGGATCCTCGAAGACGCCGGGCCGACCCGCGAATTCGACGCCACCTACGAAATCGACGGCGTACCCATCAACGCCCTAGAGCTGCACGAGGCCGCGGCCGACGAACGGCGCGAAAAAATCATGGCCAACAAGCTGCCGCAAAAGGTCGTCGAGCCCATGTCCAGCTATATCGACGTCTTCTGCCGCTTCGGCATTCCGCTGCGCAACACGCACTTGATCTTCGCCGAGCCGGCCGAGCTGCGCCACGGCGCTGGGCAGTACCACTGGGATGGCTATCTGTGGTGGTCGGACGACGTCGATCCCCGCTACGCCGAATACTCCTTGCAGACCTCTCGCACCGGAGACTTCTACTGGTCGGTCAACCAGACGCGGCTCTACCTCCAAGTGGCGGAAAAGGCGCGTACGCTGCAAGTCGATCTAGAGCACACCGCGCCCAACTTCTCGCACTTCTTGGTGCGCCAAGACGGCGGCCCGTGGCGCGAGGAGCGCGAGGCTCGCTTTGAGTGGACGCTCGCCGAGGGCGAAAACCTGCTCGAAGCGCGGGCGGTCAATATCTTCGGCAAGCAGGGCCGCATCGCCAAAGCGTGCGTCGAAGCGTCGTAAAGCTACCTAGCCTGTGAGCGCCTCGCTCTCCCTGGCCACGCGCGCCCTGCGCGGTTTTCTCTGGAATGGCAGTGCCTCCGTTATCCAGCTCGGCGTCATGCTGGCACTCTACAAGCTCTTGCCACTCGACGAGTTGGGCCATTTTGAGTGGGTCCTGGCCTTGGTGATGCTCCTATCGCTGGTCGGCGACTTGGGTCTGGGCGCGGCCCTGGTCCAGCTACCGGGCGCGGGCGAGGAGCACTTCGACACGGCCTTTTGGACTTGTTTGAGCTGGGGACTGCTGCTCACCGCCGCAGTCGTTGCCGCCGCCTCTTGGCTCGCTCCTTTTTTAGGGGGCGAAGACCCGCACACCTTCGGCCGAGTCCTGCGCACACTCTGCCTGACGATCCCCTGCGCCTCATTGGCGGGCCTGTTGCGGGCCAGATTGCAGCGCGATCTCGACTTTCGCGCCGTGGCCCTCTCCGAGCTCGTTTCGGTCCTGACCTTTGCCTTCGCAGTGACGCTGCTGCTTTTCTGGCGCCCCGAACTCGGCGTCTTGGTCCCGGTCATCGGCTCGGTCGTGCGCGAACTAGGTCTTTTCAGCAGCCTCGCGCTTTCGGCCCGCTGGCTTCCGCGTCTGCGCTTTCGGCCCCAAGCACTGCGCCAGATTCTTGGCTTTGCGCTAAATCTCACGGGCGCGCGCGTGGTGGCCCTGCTCAATACCAAGATCGCTTATTTATTCATCTTTGTACCGCTGGGGGCCACGGCCCAAGCCTATTACAGCTTGGCCGAACGATTGACCTTGCAGCCTTTGACCCGGCTGGCCACGACCATCCAGCGCGTCTCCTTCCCAACCTTTTCGACGATCGTGGCCGACGACTCGCTTCTGCGCCGCGGCTATTTGTCCTCAGTGCAGGGCTTAGTGCTCGCGCTGGGTCCGGTCCTCGCGGGGATATTCGTCTTCGCGCCGGAGATTGCCGCCTTGGTCAACGCCGAGCCGATGTGGATGGTGCTGCGCCTGTTAGCCGCCGCCACGCTTTTGAAGGTCGCCAGCACTTTGGTCGGCTCGATTTTTATGGCCAAAGGCAAGGCCAACTGGTCTTTCTACTGGTCGCTCTTTAGCATGGGGGTGCTGATCCCGGCCCTGTACTTCTATGGCCTGCCGCGTGGCATCGAAGGCGTGGCCAGCGTCATCGCTGCCGCTGCCTTGCTGTTCTTGCTGCTTTCGCAGTATCTCGTCAACCGCTTGATCGGCCTGCCTTTTGCAACCTATCTCGCCGCGCTCAGCCGCCCCGGTTTGGTGGTCGCCTGCGTCTTCATCGTTCTCCTGTTGGCCCGCCCCCAGTTGACTTGGTCCCCGCTCGCCGTCCTCGTAGTCGGTGCGGTCCTCGGCGTCGGTGCGACCTTAGCCGCCCTCTTCCTCTTCGCCCGCGACCTCTGCCGCACCTATTGGCAGAGCCTGCGCGGGGCCTGATTTTGCCCTCGGCAAAAATTGCGTGGGGGGATGTTTTGGAATATGTTTTTAGGGCACTGTTATCCTGCAGCGGCGCAACAGATAATGAATAAGTCTCCCCTCGTTTCGGCGGGGAGCGGATTGAAACTAAAGGAGATTGCGCTATGAGCGAGATGCATACCAATGGACAAAATGGCCAGACTGGCACCCTGCGCCTCAAGACCGGCCTCGCCGAAATGCTCAAGGGCGGGGTCATCATGGACGTCGTCACCGCCGACCAAGCTAAGATCGCCGAAGACGCTGGGGCCGCCTCGGTCATGGCACTGGAAAGAGTGCCCGCCGACATCCGTGCGGAAGGCGGCGTGTCGCGCATGTCGAGCATTGAGAAGCTGCGCCAGATCATGGAGGCGACTTCCATTCCGGTCATGGCCAAATGCCGCATTGGCCACTTTGCCGAAGCGCAGATGCTCCAAGCCCTCGGGATCGACTACGTCGACGAAAGCGAGGTCCTGACCCCGGCCGACGAGCACTATCACGTCGATAAGTTCGCCTTTGAGGTGCCTTTCGTCTGCGGCTGCCGCAACCTCGGCGAGGCCCTGCGGCGGATTGGCGAGGGCGCGGCCATGATCCGCACCAAGGGCGAGGCTGGCTCGGGCAACATCGTCGAGGCCGTGCGCCACATGCGCTCAGTTACCGATGAGATCCGCCGGCTGACCGTGTTGCGTCCCGAGCAGCTAATGACGGCGGCCAAAGACCTAGGCGCACCTTATGAACTGGTCTGCTGGATCGCCGAGCACGGCAAGCTGCCAGTGCCCAATTTTGCCGCTGGCGGCGTCGCTACACCTGCCGATGCCTCGCTGATGATGCAACTCGGGGCCGAGGCCATTTTCGTCGGCTCCGGGATATTTAAGTCCGGCGACCCGGCCATCCGCGCCAAAGCCATCGTCGAGGCCACCACCCACTACGACGACCCAGAGGTCCTAATCCGCGTCTCTGAAAACCTCGGCGAGGCCATGGTCGGCATCAACATCGACACCCTCGAAGAGAAGGACAAACTACAAACTCGCGGCTGGTAGGACGCCGCACAGATGCAAACGGAAAATGCCCCGTCTCTGCTCTGTCAGGGACGGGGTAATTTTATGATACAAGATATAAGCGATGATTGGAATTTTGGGATTGCAGGGCGACTACGCGGCCCACGGCAAAATGCTCGACGCCTTGGCGGTCGAGTCCCGCGTGGTCAAAAAGCCAGAGCAGTTGTCAGCAGTTGACGGCCTTATCTTTCCCGGCGGCGAGAGCACGACGCTCATTAAGCTCATGGATTCTTGGGATTTTTGGGCCCCGCTGAGGGATTTCGCCGCGGCCGGCAATCCCATTTTTGGCACCTGCGCCGGGATGATCCTGTTGGCCAAAGGCGTCTCCAATCCAGCTCAGAAGTCCCTCGGCCTGATCGATATCGACGTCGAGCGCAACAGCTATGGCCGCCAAGCCAATAGCTTTGAGGGGACGGGCGTTTGGGTGGCGGATGGGGCACCGCGATCCTTGCCGATGATCTTTATCCGTGCGCCCCGCATCGCGCGATTGGGCAATGGGGTCGCGGCACTGGCCACCTGCGGCGACGATGTGGTCGTGGCGCACCAAGGCCAAGTGCTCGTCGCCTCGTTCCATCCTGAACTGACCGGCGATTTGAGCCTACATCGCTATTTCGTCGCTATGGTTGGGCGCTAGGAATCTCTATCTTTTGCACGTTAAACAATCAGTGAAAACGGTGCGCCAATTGCTGCTGATCAGGCATTGTCAGGCCTCAGAACAAGACCCGGATGCGGCCCTGACAGAGATTGGGCTACATCAGGCGGAAGCACTCGCTGGTTTCTTGTCTAGCTATCCAATCGACATGATCGTCACCAGTCCCTACACGCGGGCCCAGCAAAGCATTGAGCCGTTTGCCGCCATAGCGGGATTACCCGTTCACTTGGATCGCCGCTTGGTTGAACGGACGCTTTCGGGGAGTCCGATTGACAACTGGCGCACGGTGGTCCGCGACTCATTCGGAGACTTGGATTTGCGGCTGCCGGGCGGCGAGTCGGCACGCGAAGTGTTAGACCGCGGCTGGGCTGCCATAACCGAGCTATTCGACGGTGGCCACCGGCTTCCAATTGCGGTAGCCCATGGCAACCTCTTGAGTCTGATCCTGAACTCACTGGACCCTAATTTCGGCTACGATGGATGGGAATCTCTATCGAATCCAGACGTATTCGCACTCAAAGAAGCCGACGATGGATGTTTGGTGTTTGAGAGGCTTTGGTCTGAATCCGCTGGGAGTAGAACATGCACCTTGCGCTAACCTTGTGCCTGCTCTTGCTCAGCCAAGCCCATGCCGCCGCCCGACTCACTATCGTCGAGCAGGGACAGAGCCGAGCCCGCATTGGCGTCCACCCCGAAGCCGGCGAGTGGGAGCGCCGCGCCGCCCGCGACTTGGTGCGCTATATCGCGGAGATGAGCGGGCCCCGCCTACCGCTCATTGACCGGGCCGACTCTCTAAGAGCAGGCCCTGACCGAAGCCTCCCCGCTCATTTTGGTGGGCCAAGCCGCCCTCAAAGCGGAACCATCCTTAGGGCCGCGCCTGCAAGCCTTGCAAAAGCCCCGGCCCGTCCTGCGCAGCGACGCCATCATCGCCCAGCACCAAAACAACCGCATCTATCTAGCCGGGACCAACGACGAGTCGCATTACTATGCCGCTATGGAATTGCTGCACCACTGGGGTATCTTAAAGGGAACCGTCCATGATCGTCGATACCCACGTACACATCTGGGAAATGTCCGAGAAATACCCCATCGGCCCCACTGCCCCGGACTGGACCTCCAAGCCGGACGAACCGGCTACCGCCGACGAGCTTATAGAGGACATGGACCAAAACGGCGTTGATCGCAGCGTCTTGGTGCAGACTAGCTGGTCCACTTGGGACAACGGCTATATCGCCGATTCGCAGGCCCGCTTCCCCGACCGCTTCATCGGCCACGGCATGCTCGACCCGCAAAATCCAGACAACGCCGATCAGGCGCGCTACTGGCTGGAGGAACGCGGCTTGGTCGGTTTCCGCTTCCATCCCATGTACTACCCGGACGAAAAAGTCCTGACCACGCCCCAGAACCGTCCCTTGTGGGAAGCCCTCGACGCCATGGGCGCTGTCATCCAGTTCCACCTCAACGCCGCTTGCGCCGATCAAGTAGCTGAAATCGCTCGCCGCCATCCGCAGCTACCCCTGCTATTGGACCACATGGGCTATCCCAACCTCGACGAGCGAGCCGAGGCTTTTCAGCCCATTGTCGAGCTAGCTAATTTCGACAACGTGGCGGTGAAAATATCGGATGTCCACGGCCGCTCGCGAGAAAATTTCCCCTATGCCGACGTGCATCCCTTCATCCAGCGCCTGCACCACGCCTTTGGGGCCGAGCGGATGCTGTGGGGCACTGGTTATCCGGGGCACCACCGCACCAAGCACAACTGGCCGACCTTGGCCGAAGAGTTGCGCCTAGTGCAGGAGGGTTTCGACTTTCTCAGCCAGCGCGAAAAAGACCAGATGCTAGGCGGTACAGCCGCCCGCATCTGGGGCCGGACCTGACCTTTACAAGTTTGCTCAGACACAATCCACAAGGGAGGCTCGCATGACGTTGGACCCCAGCAACCAAAACATATACCAAGCCATCGGCGTCGAACCCATCATCAACTGCCGCGGCACGTTTACCATCATCGGCGGCTCGGTCGAACTCCCCGAAGTGGTGGCGGCCATGGAAGCGGCCTCGGGCTACTTCGTCCAGTACGACGAACTGGCCGAAGCCGTCGGCCAAAGACTCGCTGAAATCACCGGAGCGGACTGGGGCCTGATTCCAGCGGGTTGCGCCGCTGGCCTCAAGCACATCACCGCAGCTTGCGTCACCGGCGGCAATCCCGAAAAACTGATCCGCATCCCGGATTTGACCGGCTTGGACAAAACCCAAGTCATCATCCCCCGGTATGCACGCAACGCCTACGACCACGCCGTGCGCAGCATCGGCGTCGAAATCGTCATGGTCGAGACCCGAGCCGAATTGGAGCGAGCCATCAATCCCCGCACCGCCATGATCTACATAACCACGGGAGCTGGCTCCGCCACCGCCCAGCCGCTTTCCCTAGAGGTCATTGCCGACGTGGCCCGCCCACACAAAATCCCCATCCTCGCCGACTCCGCGGCCGAAAACCTCACCATTCCCAATGTCCACTTGCAAAGGGGGGCCACCGTCGTGGCCTACAGCGGCGGCAAAGCTCTGTGCGGCCCCCAGTGCGCCGGCTTGGTACTGGGCGACAAAGCCCTGCTCCAGTCGGCGTGGCAATTCAGTTCGCCGCATCACGGGCCGGGACGCGACGATAAAATCGGCAAGGAAGAGATCATGGGGATGCTGGCGGCCGTGGAAGCGTGGGTGCGCCGCGACCACGCCGCCGAATGGCAGACTTGGCTGTCCTATCTCGACCATATCGCCCAGCGGGTGCGCGGCATCGACAGCGTATCGACCGAGGTCAACGAACCCACCGGCTTGTCCAACCGCGCCCCGGTCCTCACCATCAGTTGGGACCCAGCGGCCTTGCACATTACCGGTGCCGAGGTCGCCGAGGATTTCGCTCGCAACAAACCCCGCATCGCCGTGGCCAGCGGCGGTGCCAACGGCCGCACCTCCATCGGCATCACGCCCAACCAGATGCAGCCGGGCAACGACTCAGTGGTCGCCGACCGGATTCACCGCATCTTATCGGCGCAACGGAGTCCTCAATCAACCGAGCTAGTCCCGCCAGCAACCGACGTCAGCGGTTCTTGGGACCTCACCATCAACTATTCGAGCAGCAGCAGCCAGCACCAGCTATTCCTCGAGCAGGAGGGGCATTGGATCGGCGGCACCCATATAAGCGATTTTTCCCAGCAGCAAATCGCCGGCGTCATCGAAGGCGATCAGGTAAAGTTGCGCAGCCAAGTGAGTCGCCCGGGCGATACCATCCCCTTCCTATTTGCCGGCCGCGCGGCGGAAGACCGCATTGCGGGATTCATTCACCTAGGCGAGTACCGCAACGCCGATTTCACTGCCTGCCGCTCCCGGTACGCAAAATCGCCGATCTCTATTGCCATACCCGGCGGCGCACCGCTGGCTACCTAGGGCAACCGGCTAACCGGAATGATGACCTACTTACCTCGTCTCTAACAGACAGGAGTGCTACCCTTGGCGTATATCCATTCCGTCTGAGATTGAATTGACTACGGAGAATTTGGGGAATTATAGCAATCTATTCGCAAGATGGTCCACAGATAAACGCAGACAGACGCAGAATAGTATGCACAAGACGATCCGCAAATCGAATCGTTTGAGTCATTATGAGTATTATGGCTATCCTCGAAGTATTGCCACCGATAGATGCCCCGGTTGAATTTCTTTGAAAGGAATCCAAACCATGATCGGCAACACGACTGAACCGACCCTCAATACCCATCTTGCCCACCTCTTGCGGCGCATGGGCCTCGAAGCAGAAAGCGAACAACGAGTACGCGACGCCTCGGGCAAACACCATCAGATTGATGTCTTCATAGAGTTGGACGATGACGCCATCGCTTTAGAAGCCGAGTTCGCACCGGCGAGTTCGGTGCGCGATGATGCTAGCAAACGCCTCCAACTAAGCCCGCTATACTGGCGCGGCCTGCCGGTCACAAGCGCATTCACTGTGGCCTATCCAGAATCCATGCAGCGCATCCCTGAAAGCGATGCTGCTGATGAGCTCGCCAATACCCGCGAGCTTGCTTTTACCCAAGGCATTCGTTCCGATAGCACCCAAGCTATCGAATGGGGGCAGGTGCAAACCGGCAGCGTCCGGGACTTGGCTGAGACACTGCACAATTTTTGGGTCCACACTAGCCCGGCCGTGAACATTCAAGACGTGGTGGACATGGCCTCGCAGGCCATCGCCACTGCCGCCGAAACGCTGGCGCGAGCACCTAGCCTACGGCAAATCGAGAAAGACAGCGACCCATCGGCTGCCTGCGCCCTGATATGGCTCAACGCGCTCCTTTTTCAAGAGATTCTCGCTAAGGACTTGCTGCCCGAGGCTCTCCCACCTCCCCACACTGGCAGCCGCATACCCCGTCCGCAAGCCAATGAGGGATCCGCCGATTTACTGCAACAATGGGACTTGATTCTCTCCATCAACTGGTATCCGATCTTCGATGTGGCCCGCAAAACGCTCGCAGAAATCCCGTCGCCGTTAGACGTGAACGCGCTGGCCGTCCTCAAGCCGTGCGCTAAGGTCATGGCCGAAAACCAAGCCATTCGCCGCCATGATGTCATGGGACGGATATTTCATCGCTTGTTGGAGAGCCGGAAGTACTTGGCGACCAACTATACCACTATACCAGCGGCTGTTCTATTGGCCGGTCTCGCGTTTGACGACGATTCCCCATTATGGCGTACTGTGAAATGGGATGACGCTAAGAGCTTGGGAAAATCTTTGCGGATCGTCGATCCGGCTTGTGGCAGCGGTACTCTACTAATGGCCGCAACCCAAGAGATACTCAAGCGATTGCGGAGAACACAACAGGTGTTGGACGCATCGTTGAAAGCTGTGCTCGAAAACTCCCTCATAGGCTTTGATGTCGTCCCCGGGGCCGTGCATTTGACCGCCACAACGCTTTCTATGGCTGAAACCCGCCAAGTGTTGAAAGGCATCCCCATCTATCGTATGCCACACGACGTAAATAACGAGATCGCCCGGCTAGGTAGCTTGGATTTTCTCCGCAAGTCCCCAAACTACAAAAATGCCCAATCCGAGAGTTTATTCCCCGACCCAGAACAAGAAGCTGTTCGTGTCACGGGGACCGGCGAGCAGTTGCACGACTCCGAAATGTCATACGAATGCGATCTCATCATCTCCAATCCACCGTACACCCGTGCGGGCGGTCCCGGAAGCAAAGACAACACTAGTTGGAATCCACTGTTTGGGTCAGTGTTGTCGAGCAAGGATCAAAAACGTATGAATGACGCACTACGCAAAACGTTAGATGGCACACCGGCGAGTTCGTACGCTGGTCTTGGCTCCGCGTTCGTGACCCTAGCCGATGAGCACTTAAAGATCGGTGGCCGACTGGCTTTCGTTTTGCCCGCTACCGTCTTGACCGGCAGCCGCTGGCAGCCCATCCGCGAGCTATTGCTCAGCCGCTACGATATCGAGTGGGTAATCGTCAGCCACGACCACCGCAACCGCACGGCCCGTGCCGGCCTGCCCGG
Organism: Candidatus Latescibacterota bacterium; assembly: GCA_965200315.1. GTDB lineage: Bacteria > Latescibacterota > UBA2968 > UBA8231 > UBA8231. The sequence goes on along the minus strand of OZ241362.1, from coordinate 2,718,896 downwards.
CCGTAGGTATGTTGCCTTCTCGGAATCTACCCGCATCGCCGAGACCTTGATTATCGCCACGCGCCGCAATGACTTAGAAAAGGCCAAAGGGTGGACGCGCTTTGTCAACCTCCGCCGCATCCCGAATGAACCTATTGCGGCTATGGGACTTACGCGGGCTCTACTCGCCGCCCGCACGGACGACACACCTCAAGAAAATGTCGAATGTTCGGTAATCGACATTGCTGGCATTGAGTGGGGAGAGATCATCGCCGTGCGTCAGCAAATGTTAGATGCTGGTCCATGGGCACACACGACATTCATTCAAAGCCGACTCACGACGACCACCTTGGATTTTCTACACTCGCAAAAATTCGGATCAGGTCAGATTCCGCTAACCACCTTGGGAACCATCTGCGACTTAGGCCCCTACGAAATGCAGATCAAGAATCCAAAGCAGGGTCTATTTGCCATCGTTGAAACCGATGATCCAACGAGCATGGGCGAACCGGCAGTGTGGCATCATTCAGAAAAAAAGATGAAAACATTAAAAGCGGCTGCGAACGCAAAATTGCGACGAAAAAAAGAAAAAAATAGAGCAGAACAAGACAAAATGCTGAAGCAAGCGAGTCGTTTGCAGATCGCACGTGAACTGGGTCACGCCCCTCAGCGATTGGCAGCCGTCTGTACGGAAGAGCCTATGCTCGGCGTTAGCTCGTGGACCAGTCTAAAGATGAAGAATCCACGCGATGGCGCAGAAGAGGTGCTATGCCTGTGGCTCAACAGTACTCTCGGTTTGTTACTGCGAATCGTTCATGCGAATCGGCCCTATCTCGGCAGAAGCAGGCTGCCGCATGAGCTAACACAAACGCTGCGGGTCATAGACACGAATCGGTTGACCGACCGACAACTACAGATAGGCGAGCAAATTTTTGCTGATTTAGCCGACAAGCCCCTTGCCGGGTTCGCCAAGCTAACTTCCGATCCCGTTCGCCGCGAGTTGGACCGTCGGCTAATGACAGACCTGTTAATGATCCCTGACGCTGCAAATACGGTAGAGCAGTTGGCGAAAACACTGGCGCATGAACCGCTACTGACGACGCGGCACTAATCCCCGAATAATACGTCGACTCGAAGAATATCTGGAAAATAATCCTCTCCCAAACAACCAGCCCTTCAATCACTATCGTCCCGCTCGCTAATCTCTCCCTCGCACAGCTTTCTTAGAAGCCTTTTTGCTCTGTTGAAAAGGTTTAGGCATTTGGGAGAATCATCAAGTTGTGGGTGATCACTCGCCGCTGGTCGAGCTCGGCCGTGTCGTACTCGCGCCCCACGACCCAAGGCCCCATCACCTCGGAGACGTGATAGAACGCAGACCCGGCGCTCTCGCTGAGGTAGGTGGGCGCGAAGAAGGGGGTGCTCTCCGCCCAGGCTTCGTGCTCGCCGCTGGTCAGCTTGACGAGCACTGAGTGGATGTCGGAGTCTTCCCCATACGCCGTGCGCCAAGGATAGATGAGCGGCATCACCACTTAGTACATGTCGAGTCTGTCGATTCGCATCTATCGCTTCGCCTCTCCGGCCAGCGTCGTCACCGCTTCGACCAGCAAGTCCAGCTCCGCGTCGCTGGTGTAGAAGGCCACCGAGATCCGTACGCCGGTCGGATCGGTCATGTACGTGCCCCGTTGGACGATCTGCCAACGCTGCCTGAGGGCCGTGGAGACCTCGTCGCCTTCCATCCCTGCGATGGCAAATGTGACGATGCCGCTCCGGGTCTCGGGGCAGCGTGAGCTGACGACCTGCACACCGGGAATGGCGTCGAGACGCGCCCACAACCCCTCCGCCTTACGGCTCGCCTCCGCCGCGATAGCCCGAGGTCCGCCAATGCGGGTCATAAAGTCGAGGCTGGTGCCGACTCCCAAGTAGAGCACGCTCGCCGGAGACCCCATCTCGTACTGTCGCGCTGAGGCGGAGGGATCGTGCGGACGCCGCAACGGCTTGAGAGCCTGCTGCGCCTCTCCGCGGACATAGAGAAACCCAGTGCCGATCGGTGCCAGCAGCCACTTGTAGCAGTTGGTAGCGTAGAAGTCGCAGCCCATGCCATGGAGGTCCACCGGTAGCTGACCCACCGCCTGACAGCCGTCCCACAGCGTGAGGATTCCGCGGGCCCGAGCGAGGGCGCAGATTTCCTCAGCCGGCAGCAGGGTGCCCGAGTCGGTGGTGACGTGACTGAAGCAGATCAGCCGGGTGCGTGGCGTGATGGCCCGTTCCACCCGTTCTAGGATCACGTCCTTGTCGTGGTCCAGCTCGACCTCCTTGATGACGGCCCCTTCCCGGGAGGCCAGCCCTTGAACGGACTGAAGCGGCACTGGATGCTCCTCGCTGGTGATCAACACCTCGTCACCTGATTCCCAACGCAGCCCCCCCAACACCATGCCAAAGCCATCGCCGGTACTCATGGTCAAGGCGATCTCTGTCGAGTCGGCTCCAAAGAAATCGGCGATCTTTGCAGGGACCTCGGCGGCGGCCTTGACCATCGCTTCATACCAGTCGATGGGACTCAGCCTGCCATCGGCCATCAGCCGGTAGCCAGCGGTGACCGCCTGACTCACGCTGGCGGGTACTTGGCCGACCCCGCCGGTATTGAGATAGACGCCGAACCGCAGACCCGGGATCTGCTCTCGAATCTCAGCGACATCCATTCGCCTATTCCTCTCTGTGCTGACTATTGAACGCGCACCCCAGCTTGGAAAACCGCCCTGACGTCGCTGAAGGCGGCCACATCTGCCGTCGGATCGCCCCCAAAGGCGACAAGGTCTGCCGATTTGCCGACCTCAATGGTCCCCACCTCATCGGCAATACCGGCCGCCTCGGCCGAGACCCGGGTCGCCGCGACGAGGGCTTCTGCCGGAGTGAATCCGCATTCGACCAGTAGCTGCAGGTCGTAGTCCAAGTGGCCGAATTCGAGGCTGCCCACTCCTGAGTCCGTGCCGGGCACCACGCGCTCCTTCAGGCAGTAGTCGAGCATCTTCCGCATCACGTCTAGCCGCTTCTCCGCTCGTTGTTCGAGATGGGTGAGCGCTGCCGCCTCTTTGGCACCCATAGCTCCCTCGTCGCGCAGCTTGCGCAGGCGCACCATCTGCGGGTAGTTGGTCCACGCCTGTAGCGTGGGGCTCAGCCAGATGCCGGATTCGGCCAACATCTCGGCTACTTTTGGGTCGAAGCGCATCACGTGGTCTGGTTCGAGAAACTCGACGTGCTCGATCAGATCGATGCCGGCCTCGACGGCCCGCACCATCGACTGCTTGGAGCGGCAATGAGCGACAGTGATGCGGTGAAATTGGCGCGCCTCGCCCACGAGGGCCTGTAGTTCTTCCGTCGAATAGGTGGGCAACCCCGGAATCGTGCCGGTCGTCCCGCCACCGGAGGCCATTACCTTGATGTAGTCGGCCCCCTCGTGGACGAGCTGACGCACGGATCGGCGGATTTCTTCCACTCCGTCGGCGATCTCGTTGCACATGTGGAAGTGGCCACCCGTGCAGGTGATCGGGCGCCCGCTGACGAGTGTCCGCGGCCCGGAGATGTATCCGCGTTGCAGACCTTGCTTGAGGATGAACCCGACCCTGTTGCGAGCGCCGTGCTCGCGCAGGGTGGTGATACCGGCGCGCAGGTGCTTGAGCATGTTCATGGCCCCGATGAGCGCCATGGTCTCATCGCTTTCTTGGAAGGTCAGACCGTAGTGTTGGCCATCTCCCGGGAGGCTGAGGTGGGTGTGGCCGTCGATGAGGCCGGGGGTGAGACAGCAGCCGTTCAAATCGACGGTCGGGGTGTCGGGAGGCGTCTGCTGCTCCACCTGTGCCAATGGTCCGACCGCGGCGATTGCGCCATCTCGTACGAATACCGCCTGCCCGGCCTTGGCGCTGCCGCCGAGGCCGTCGGCGAGCAGTCCCGGGCGAATCACTACCGCCTGTGAATTCGATTTAGACATAGTTTGTCTCCATTGCCGCACTCAAATTGTGCATCGGTTAAATTCGTCCCATATTTTTCGCAGCGCCTACCCAATATAGAGCCTTGTGGCCACAATGCGGTGGCCGGACTGCTCAGGCTGGATGGCAGCCCCTCCTGAGCTGGAGAACCTACTATGCTTTTCACCGACGCCCAAATCGAACACTACAAAACCCAAGGCTATCTGTCCGGCCCGCGCGTCCTATCCGCCGAGCAGATCAGCGCGCTCAAGGAACGCATCGACGACATGCTCCACGGCCGCATCCCCTTCCCCAAACACCTGATGGGCGAAACCGTAGAGCAGTCCCGCGCCAAGGGCCAACTGCCCTCGGTCAAGGTGGTCAATATCTTCCGCCGAGACCCGATCTTTGCCGCCCTCATCGACAACTCGACCATCAGCGCCTTGGCGCACCAACTCATGTCCGGCCCGGTGCGTATATGGGAAGACCAAATGATCTACAAGCCAGCCTACGACGCGAAAACCGCTTTGGCCTGGCACCAGGACTACACCTTTTGGAATCACGTCGGACCAGCCGATATGGGCACCTGCTGGATCGCCTTGGACGACGCCACGGTCAATAACGGCTGCATGCACGTCATCCCGGGCAGCCATCTATGGACGATGCGCTATAACCGCGAAGACGCCGTGGTTGACGACCCGCACTGGCTGTTACAACAGGAGGGGATCCCCGCCGGGGCCGACCTGACGCCCGTGCCCTGCGAGGTTGAGGCCGGACACTGCCACTTCCACCACTGCCGCACCTTCCACGGCTCGTACGGCAACAAAACCGACAATCCACGGCGCAGCTATATCATGCACCTCATGCCCGGCTATACCCGTCGCCTAGGCGACAATTGGAACAAACGCATGGGCAATGTCGAAACTGTGAGCGTGGGCGAAATTGTTCAGGGGCCGGACTACCCAGAGTTGGTAGCCGTGTGAAGTGTATCTCAGGCGAACGGAAAGGTGCCGTTGTATCCCCATAGGCCGCGACACGTGCCAGATGCCCTCGTAGTTCACATTGCGGCGCTCCAATTGGTCTAGTTTATTCGCCACATCCTGCATTATTTTCAGCCTTCTTTTAGCGTGGATCGGCCCTATCCTCGTCCGCTTCGACAGTGGATTTGTTGGGGGTGGTTAAGGCGTCGTCCCAAGGGTTAATGACGTCGACGTCGAGGTCTGCGAAGTCCCCGACGTTCCGCGTCGCAACAGAGAGACTGTGAACGTTGGCGGTCCCGGCGATCAGCGCATCCCCCAAGTCCAGCACGCGACCAGAGCGATGCGCCTGCGCCCGGAATTGGGCCGCCCGCTCTGCCCCGGTCTTCTCCAAGGGCAGGATGCGATCCTCATACGCCGAAATGAACTCTGACAGCACCGACCGCAACTCGTCGCGACGTTGTCCCGGCGGCAGCAGTTGCAAGCCGAACTCCAACTCGTGCAACACTAGCGAGGATAACCACAAGTCGTCTTGTTCGGCCAGGAATGCGACAACCCGCGGATTGGGCGCGTCCTTTGTCAACTCCGAGACCACATTGGTGTCTAGCAGAAACCTGCTCACCCGGTGTCTCCAGACGCGAATGGGATTTCCCGCCGGGACTCTCTATTTCTGGGGGTCTCAAGGTTCGCGCCACGGGGCATGTTGGCTACCAGCCACTGGCCCATGGGTTGGCGCTGCGATTCTTTCTCGGCCCATACGTGGGCGGGAACTACGACGAAGGACTTCCGAGTACCGATGTGTTGAGGCCCTTCCTCTTCGGCGCGGCGCAGGACTTCAGACAAACGCGCCTTGGCCTCGGCGACGGTCCAAACGCGATGGGGTGCTGAGTGTCGGGCGGTCATAGTTCCTCTAGCTAAGTTGCCGTCGTTATAGTCCAATATAGACTATGTTGGCTGTCGCCTCAATGCTTTGCTGCAATCTGGGCGCTCAAGGGACGGTGGGCAGTTTGAAGTACCCGAGCTCGGCCATGCGCCGCAGCCAGCGTCCTCGCTTGGGGCTGCCGGAAGGATTCCGCAGCCATTCGAGCGGGTACATAGACTGTTCCGTGCGTCCGAAGTGCGCGGGCGTCTCCTTCGAGCGGACGGCGCGATCCCGGGTGGCGGCCTCTTCGGCTTCGCCCTTGGGGTTGTTGTAGTACACACAGGTACACATGCGGCGACCCGCAGCGCCGCCACTGCTGGCGTGCCAGCAGCGCATGTCGAAGGCCACCACATCGCCCGGCTCCGACCGGCAGACGTAGGCGGGGACGGCGGCCATGTCGAGCTCGAGGGAGTTCAAGGTGTCGTGCAACTGATCGTGAAACTCGCGCTGGTGCGAACCGGGGATGAGCCGCAGAGCGCCACTTTCGGCATCGACCGGGTCGAGGTAGAAGGCGAACTTGACGCCGAAGCAATCCGCGGATGGATCGGCCCTGTGGTCGGGATGCCATTTCGTATCGCCGACATAGCGGTTGGCATCGGTGCCGATGCCGATGACGTCGTCTCCGTAGAGCTGCTCGGCCACGCCGCAGAAGCGTTCGTCCTCGAGCAGGCTGGCGTACAGGGGGGTGCGCGGGTGCAGCATCATCGTCCAATAGCGCGTCTCCCCCGTGAAGGGCTGCTCGGCGTACACGTGATCGAGCTCGGACTCGTACTCCTCGCGCAGAATCTCGACCTCTTCCGGGGTGAACAGCTTGCGCAGGGGGACGAAGCCGAAGGTGCGGAAGTGCTGTAGCTGATGGTCGGTCAACATGGGATTCCTCCGATGCGGCTGATGCGGCGATTGGAAAGGGTTGTCGTGCGCTTGGGCCAAATTAGAGCGCGTCCCCCGATTGGGCAAGATCAGTCCTTGATCCAAATGCCAGCGATGGACGTCGCCGAGTTCATCGCAAGTTGGGAGAAGAACCGGGCCGCTCGTGCCCATCCCCTTCTTAGCAGACGGTAATCGCATCCGGCTCCAGTTGACGGATCGCCGCACGCCAACGCCGCTCGCACAGCAACTCGCGCTCGAGATAGATCCCGGCATTCGTGTTGCGCAGGGTTTTCGGGTCAGTGGAGGCCAAGTCGCTGTAGAGCATTGAGTGAATCAGATAGACGATCTTTCTCACTTTCATTGGCGTAACAAGTCCTTCAGTCCAACTCGCTGGCGAGCCACTCCTCTGCATGGGGAACGACTTCTCGCAGACGGGCCTCGAACTCGCCTAATGCAGTCGGAGTTGGCGACTTAACAGGCCAGTCGCCGGACTCCTCATCTCTTGGTGCGGTTCACGAATATCCCTCTCCCAATCTAGGAGCTGCCAAGACTTTGGGCCGTGGTTTAGTCGCCGAAATTATAGACGAAGGAGAGCCAAGGGATGGGAAATCCCTCTTTGAGGACCTCGCCGATGATAATGGCACCGGCATCAACAGCTATCTTGGAGCCGAAAAAGCGAAGGGCGAGGCCCAGTGGCTGTTGGTCGAGCCCGAGCTCTTCGCCGATAATGAGCCAGTTTTCCGAGACCAAGGCCATGCTCTCGGAGAGGCGGATATTGCCGCCGAGGAGGAGAACTGGGTGCTCGGCGAAATCCACATCCTCGCCTTCCTCGGCGATGTAGCCGAGGCCGATGCCACAGGTGAAGCTCTTGTCGGGGCTGCCTTTCGTCCCTACCACAAAGGCCATACCTCCGGCCCCTTCGCCGGCGACATTCATATAGAGCATGCCTGCGGAAAGGGCGACATCGCCACTAGCGTAGAGGCCGACCTTGGGGGCCACTGACAGGATTTGCTCTCTCAATCCTAACCCCGGAATAATGGACATGCCTCCTGCCACGCCAAAGTGGTCGGTGAAACCGTAGGCCATGCCGGGGAAGAATACGTAGTAATTGAAGAAATAGCGATCTCCTCGGCGCAATGGCCTGCCAGTAGGTGCGAACATCAGGCGGGTGTAGTTGGGGTCGGGACGGAAGAAAGCACCAGCAGGGTGCTTTCTTATCGAAACGATGGACGCTCTCGGCACTTTTACTTCCAGACCAGCCAGTGTCTGGACGAAGACGTGGGTTTTGGTCTCTTCAATGATAATGCCTTTGAGGTGGGTGCCATCAGCGAGGGAAATGGACACCTGTGGGTCGGCCAGGGTGTCCTGCTCCTCGGCACTCAGGGGCATGGCTACTTGGAGCAAGAGCCAGAGCGCATAAGAAACCCATTTGATCTGTGGGTTCACCGCGTTTTGCGCCGCCTCACTCGCCCGCCAGAATGGGGTGCAGCGGATGGTCCCAGGGGCCGCCGGCTTCCATCTCGTCGGCCGCGCCAGCCGCGTCGTGCGTCCCGGTAAACGCTGTGTAGTCGGGCATGTAGATAATGGCGAACGCACGGCGCGGCGCAGCAGTTTGGTTGGGACCGGCGTAGTGGAAGGTGCAGCCGTGGTGGAAGGTAACGCCGCCGGCTTTCATGTCCATGGTCACCGGATCGGGCACATCGTAGCCCCGTTCCTTCATTTTATTGACGATACTCTCGCCAGCGACGCCGAGCTTGATCGGTTCGAGCCGCTCGTACTGGTGGGAGCCGGGCACAAAGTGGAGGCAGCCGTTGTCTGCGGTCACGTCGTCCACTGCAATCCACGCCGACAGCGCCCCGACCGGGTCCATCGGCCAATAGGGAGCGTCCTGGTGCCAGTTTGTTTCCTTGCTCGTTTGGCCGGGAGGCTTGATCATCGCGTGATCGTGGTAGATGCGCACGTGGCGGCAGCCGCTCAAGCGGCGGGCGGTTTCGGCCAAGCGCGGATGGAAGGCGATTTCCTTGGCGGCTGGGTAGTCGGTCCAGAGGTTGACCATCTGGTTGAAGACGCGCTCGTAGTCTTCCGACCCGCGGCCATCCCTTTCGGCCCCTCTGATGCGGGCGCGATGCGTGGCGATAGCGTGGTCAATGGCTTGGCGCAGCGGGGCGATCTCCGCTGGCGAGAAGAAGTGCTCGTAGCGGATGTAGCCGTTGTGCTGAAAGAACTCGGCGTCGGCTGGCGTCGCCGGGCCGCTGGATGGGCTTATTGTAGGCATGAGGGCAAGACCTTAATTTTTGCGCTGGCAATCAAACACTCAACAGGGGAAGAAAATGGCCGAAGTAACGATATACCACAACCCGCGATGCTCTAAAAGTCGGCAGACGTTGGCTTTGTTGTCAGAGAACGGCGTGGAAGTAAATGTCGTCGAATACTTACAGACACCGCCGGACGCCAAAACCCTAGACGAGCTTTTGCAAAAGCTGGGGCTGGAACCTCGGGAACTGATGCGCACCAAAGAGGACGAATACGAGGCGCTGGGGTTGGCTGAAGTGACGGATCGGGCGCAGCTCATTCAGGCGATGGTGGAACACCCCATCCTGATCGAGCGGCCCATCGTAGTCAAAGGGAGCCAAGTGCGTCTCGGGCGACCGCCGGAGCGAGTCTTGGACATCCTCTAGATGCTAAAACTGGGGTTTCTCGCCTCGCACACCGGGTCGAATATGCAGGCGATCATCGACGCCTGTCAGGCGGGGACGCTAGCGGCCGAGCCGCGCGTGGTGATTAGCAACAACTCGCAGTCGGGTGCGCTGGCGCGAGCGCGGCAGGCGAACATTGCGGCGTACCACCTGAGCGAGCGGACGCACGGAGAGGTGCTGGGCGGAGCGATTCTGGCGGCGATGCAGTGGCACGAGGTCGAAGTGATTTGTCTGGCCGGCTATATGAAGAAGCTGGAGGCAGAGGTTTTGGCGGTCTACGAAGGACGGATTTTGAACATCCATCCCGCCCTGTTGCCCAAGTTCGGCGGCCAGGGCATGTACGGGATGCGGGTCCACGAGGCCGTGTTAGCCGCTGGAGAGCGAGAGAGCGGGGCGACGATCCACCTAGTAGATGAAGAATACGACCACGGGCGAGTGCTGGCGCAGGAAAAGGTTCCGGTCAAAGCAGAAGACACGCCCGAGACGTTACAGAAGCGGGTATTAGCGGTGGAGCACCGGCTCTATGCGGCGACGCTCGTGCGGATCGCAGCCGGTGAAATTCCTATTCCTCTTCCGCGCCCCCGCGCATAATGCGGCGCAGGTGCCCGAGCTCCTCGACGATGATGCGGCGCTCTAGTATCCCGAGAACAATCCCATAGGCCAACGCCATAATTCCACTCCGCAAGACAAAATCGCCCACGGCATGATGTAGGGCCCAACGATCGTACGACCATCCACAGACAGCGGCTGTTAGCAAGCCCACAGCCGGCGCGGCCAATACCTTGAACCAATTGACGTGTACATAGGCGCGCAGGCCAATGCACAGTCCAAGGAAACCCGTGCCAGCCACCACACCCATGCTGTACGCCACGCCCTCCGCGCCCAACAACACGGCCAGCGCCGGGACGGCAAAAAGGGCCACTACCCCCTGCATCCCCACTATGCACGCAGACCGTCGCGTCGCCCCTACGGCCCACAGCAGGCTAAAGCCATCGCTGAGCAGCGGGCGCAACAGCGCATACGCCGCCAGCCAAACCACGATGGACGCCGACCCAGCCCATTGGACACCCAAGAGGGCGGTTACTTCGCTGGCATTGAAGACCAAGATCAGCGACACCGGGGCCGACACTCTCAGCACTAGGCTGATCATCTTGGAGAACAACTCGCCCAGCCGCTCGCGCTCGTGCCGATACCGCGAATACAGGGCGCCGCTGTAGTTGAGGATGATATGCGCGATGACCGCGGTGGGAATCTGCACTAGCCACCACGCCGTCTCGTAGAGCGCGAGTGCCGTATCGCCGACGACCAAGCGCACAACCAATTTGTCGTACCACCAAATAAAAATCTGCAATACCCAACCAATCCAGATCCACACTCCATAGCCCAATAAGCGGCGCGCCCAAATCCAGTCGAAGCGCAAAGAGGCTAGACTCAGGGGTCGGCTGCACCAAGTAGCAGTAGAAAAAAACAGCACGTACACCACGCTGAGCACCGAGTACGTGGTCCATCCCCCCAATATCAGGCTCCACTCTTCCCACCCGGCGTGGGCCGCCAGCAACGCACTGCTCAAGGCCAACAGCGTCCCCACCCCGTGCAAGAGGGAGAGCCTGCCAAACTCAAAATCCATCCTCAGCAAAGCTTCTGAAGTCAGGGTCAGTTGGCGCACAAAGTGCAGTGCCGCCAGCACCCACGCGGCTTGGGCAAAGGTCCAAGAAAAATCCGCTGGGAAAAGCAACGTCAAGGCCAAGACGACCCCGCTGGTGAACAAACACGACAGCAGGGTAATGCACACATTTAGCGCAAAGTGCGTACCGACGAATTCCTCGACTCGATCTTGGAAGTGCAACAGCGCATGTACTAGGCCGAATTCGCGCAGGCTGGACAACATGGTAAAGACCGTCACGCCCAAAAACACATCGGCAAAAACGCTCGGTTCGAGCTGCCTTTTGAGCAAGACCGTCAGCCCCACGCTGCACAGCCGTGCGGCGTAGCCCGTGCCCAAGGTATAGAAAAATCCCTTGAACATCTTTTGCGGGGTAATCATGAGTTCCTAGCGCGCGCGGGACGCGCCGCATCGGTAGTTGCGCGGGTCGCCGAGGCGGGCTTGCAGCGCGTCCGGTGCCATGCCAGTATGGCGCTGGACCCAGTCGACTTCGTCGGCGAGCGTGCAGTCGAAAAGTCCGGGATCGTCGGCACCAATGGCCAGTCGGACATCCGAGGCCAAGAAGCGATGCACTGGGTGATCTTTGGCGTCGGGCACGGCACCGATGCGCAAGTTGGAGGTCGGGCAGGTCTCTACTATGGTGCCGAGCGCGGCCAAGCGGCCGAGCGCAAAGTCCTGCCGTCGGCGCACCGCTTCAAGGCGCGGGGGATCGTATGCACGGCGAACGAGCGCCGCACCGGGCTGGGACGAGAGGCGAGCGCGTTCCCTCATTAGGGCTTGGTCATCGACCGGAACGCCGAATTCTTCCAATGCAGTATGGTGTTGCAAATCGTAGGCGATCTGGGCCAAGCGTTCGCTGACTGTCTCCCTCTCGTGGGCTTGGGGCTGGCGGGCCACGGCAACCTGCGGGTCGAGGCCGAGCGCTGTGCAGTGCCCCAAGCGCAGTGCCCCTAACTCCGCTGCTTCGTGGCACCAGCGCACCGCGCTTTCGAGCGATTTGTCGAAGTACACCTCGCCGACGTGATAGGCCACGTCGAGGGTGCGCTCCGGGCGTAGATCGTTGTCGCGGCGCAGGCGGTGGAAGAAGGCGCGGGTGCTCGCGGGCGGGTAGCCCTCCTCAAAGTGGCAGAAGTCTAAGCCGACGATCGTGGGGACCAAATCCTCGTATTCGTTGATCAGGCGTTGAACCAATTTGTAGCATTCGAGCGGTGCCCAGCGCGGCAGACTGATGAGGTAGCGGGCGGTAAAATCCGCGGCGCAGGCTTGGGCGATGGCGCGAGCGGTCAGCTCGTGAAACTGCACAAAGGCTTCGGGCCGGGTGTGGTCGTAGGGGGCCATAGCGCGATATTCGACGTAGCGCAGCCCTTCGCGGCGGTGGTGGGCGAATACGCGGTGCAAAATTTCTTCTGGCTTGCCCAAGACGTTCCACCAATGGCGATAGATGCATATCGCCAAGTTGAACTTGGCTTGGAAATGGGCAAAGTCGCCCCGGTCTTCCGCGCCGTACACGCAGTGTGCCTTGAGCGGGTCGAGGCGTTGGCTATGGAGTGCCTCGCGGAACAGTGCGACCGGATCGGGCCGGCGGTGATATACGCGCTCGAAGCTATCGACAAAGAGCGACCAGTCGATCTTTTCGTAGTGGTCGCGAGCCAGGTCGAGGAGATCAGCGGCAAAAAGGCTGCCGCCGATGTGGACGTGTAGCTCGCAGGTTTTGGCCGCCTCGAGGGGGAGGTGGCCGTCGCTAAGCGGCACTATGTAGGGCTACGACTAGCTGCCGGCCCATCGCTGCCAAGGCGGCTTCAATACTCGGCAGTTCGGAGGCGTGACGCGGGTCTAGGCGGCGGAGCTCCCTAATGTCGCACTGTGGGCGTTTGGCTAGTTCAAAGTGGGTACGGTCGCTATCGCGGATGGTTGAGTAGAGTGCAGCTTTGGCGGCCATCTGCGCTGCCAAGGAGATGGCATGTTCAGGTTGGTTCGTCGTAGTGGGTTGAGGAATGGGTAGCCCCACGACGATCCGGTTGGCAATCGCTTCTTCCAAACAGTCAGTGGCTTCTCTAAGCGCATCTTCAACAGCCTCCCCTTGCGAGATGGCTTCGGGCAGGTCGCGAAAAGTGCCGACAAAACCGCCGTCCTTTTCGTCAGGATTCAAAGTAGCCGAGTAGATGAAGTTTTGCATAAGGCGTCCTATAAGTCGTCGCGGGTAAGGCCGAGTTGGCTTAACAAGGCGTGTAACGTGCCTGTTTTAAGCTCATCCTTGGAGTTGCTGACGGTAGTAAAGCAGGTGCCTTAGTAGAGTGTACCATGGCTGCCCTTGCCACGCCGGGCGACGAATGCGACTTCACACCCTGTTTTTGCGGCCAAGTCTTCTTACCTCGCGAATAAATTCGTTGCCGGTCGTACAGGAATTACAATAAGACGGCCTCCTACTCCAGAGTCGGCATATCGACCGCGTCGTCGCGGCGCTCGTGCATGTTCGCTTCCATGGCCTCTGGATAGCGATGCGGCAGATGGGAGACTTCGGCGAGTCGGGCGCGGGCCTCGTCTGGGAGACAAAAGCTGCCGGCAAGCATGTTGTCGCGGGCCTGCTCAACGGTGCGTACGCCAATGATGACCGAGGTGATGGCCGGTTGTTCCAAAACCCAACGCAGGGCGACTTGCGCCGGCGACCGGCCCATCTCGTCGGCTACCGCTAAGAGCGTCTCTAAGGTCTGGTCGGCATTGGCGGCAAAATAGCTTTGCGGGTAAGCCCACGCATCGGCGGAACGCGTGCCTTCCAAGGTGCGCTCGCCGGGCTGGTACTTGCCGGAGAGAAAGCCGCCGCCGAGCGGACTCCAGACGACCACGCCCAACCCCTTGAGCTGACAGACGGGAATCAGCTCCTGCTCTATGTCGCGGACGACCAAGCTGTATTGCGGTTGGTAGCACTCAAAGCGAGCCAACCCGTTCGCGTCCGAAATCCACAACGCCTCCATCAAGCGCCACGCCTGAAAGTTGGAACAGGCGATATAGCGCACCTTGCCTTGGCGGACCAAATCGTCGAGGGTGCGCAACATCTCCTCCAACGGGGTCTGGGTATCTACGTGATGAATGTAATAGAGGTCAATGTGATCCGTCTGCAAACGCTGGAGGCTGTCTTCAACGGCGTTCATAATGCGCACCCGCGACATCCCCGAGTCGTTGGGGCCAAGCCCCATGGGGTTGAAGAACTTGGTGGCGATGACTGCATCGCGGCGGCGGCCCTTGAGTGCTTTGCCGGTGATGACCTCGGACTCACCACCGCCATAGGAATCGGCTGTGTCGAAGAAATTGATGCCCGCATCAAACGCCAGATCGACGATCCGCTCGGCCTCCCGTTCGTCAGTGCTGTGGCCAAAGGTCATGGTGCCAAGGCAAACTTCCGATACTTTGAGGCCGGTACGGCCCATTCTGCGGTATTCCATTGCGCTCTCCTCGTGGTTGAGTTTGTTCCGTTTCCGGCCAAGTCGAGAATGGTGAATTCCTTTGTTTGCCAAGGCATCTAAACAGCCTCCCGCTGATAGTACTCCGCGAGAATCTCGGCTACTTCCGGCCGCGCAAACTCCGGCGGCAGCGGCTCGCCAGCGGCCAGCTTCTCGCGGACCTGGGTCCCCGACAGGAACAGGTACGCGTCGCCGTCGTGCGGACAGTCGCGCATCATCGCCACCTCGTTGCACTCCTTGCACCAGACGGTGTGATCGCCGCGGAAAATTTCGATTTCGAGGGCGTCGCTAATGCCGTCGAAAATAGTCTGCGCGTCAAACGCTCCGTAGTAATCGCCAACGCCCGCGTGGTCGCGGCCCACGATCAGATGCGTGCAGCCGCTGTTTTGGCGGAAGATGGCGTGCAGCACGGCCTCGCGCGGACCGGCATAGAGCATGTCAAAGCCATAGCCGGCGATCATCACCGTGTTTTCCGGGAAGTAGAGCTCGACCATCTTGCGGATGGAGGCGTCGCGCACGTCGGCGGGGATGTCGCCAGCCTTGAGCTTGCCCAGCAGCATGTGGATGAGGATACCATCGGCTTCGACGGCCTGCTGCGCCATGCGGCACAGCTCTTCGTGGGCGCGGTGCATGGGGTTGCGGGTCTGGAAGGCCACGACCCGGTTCCAACCGCGCTCGGCGATCTCGGCGCGCAGCTCGACAGCGGTGCGGAAGGTCTGGGGGAAGTCGCCGGGGAAGTACGAGAAGTTGAGTACTTCAATTGGTCCGGCAATAAGGGTGTCGCCCGCGGCCTTGAACGCAGCTACCCCGGGATGGGCGTCGTCGCTCGTGCCAAAGACTTGGGCAATGATGGCAGCGCACTCCGCATCCGATAGCGACTCGACCGAGGTCACTTCCTGGATGGCAATAACGGGATTGCCGTCCACATTCGGGTCCAGCAGGGCGATGCGGCTACCGGGGCCTACGCCTGCCGGAATCTGATCGCCGGGGACCATGTTGACGACTGGGGTGGGCCACAGCAGGCCGTCGGCCGTGTACATGTTGGCGGCTATGCTCTTGGCATCGGCCGCGTCCATAAAGCCTGTAAGCGGGGTAAAGTAACCCGAGCCGAGCATGACGGCTGAGGATGCAGCGGCCGAAGAGACGACTACAACGGGCAGGCCAGCGGCTTCTTCTAGCAACTGGGCACGCACCGCATCGTCTTCGACGTAGAGCGGTTTGAGCTCTTCTGAGCCGTGGGGCTTAATCACAATATTCTCCTTGTTTGCTTGCAATGCGTTGGTTGAGGCTTGTATGTGGTGATTAGTGGTCAGTGGTTAGTGGTTAGTCCCCGCCGCCCAAGCGGGGCTGTGCAGGGCCTGCTCACTAACCGCTGCCTTTCAATGCAACGGAATGCCGGCTTCGGCGAGGATGCGGTGGACATTGGCGGCGGCTCTGGGGTATTTCTCGTTGGGCAAGTGTTCGAGGAGCATGTAGCCATCGGGATGGGCGTCGTGCCACAGCTTGAGCGCGGTTGCGAGGTCGAGTTCGCCATCGCCGGGTATTTCCTCGTCGATGTGGAGCACCAGGCCCGGGGACAGTTTGATGTCCTTGCAATGCCCGACGACCGAGATCGGGTTCATAATTTCAAATATGTGCTGCAAGCGCTCGGTGCTGTTGTACACTTGGTCCAAGTTCTGAAAATGGTTGACGTAATCCATCACTACGGTCATGCGCTCGGAGCCAACGGCTTGCAGCACATCGCGATTTATTTCCGGCGACCCCATGATGGTGAGCAGATGCGTCTCAATGACTATGGTGACGGCTGCGGACTCGGCTTTGGCGGCCACGCGCTTGAGGGTTTCGACGAGCCGGGCGCGGGCCTCGGGCGTGCGATTGTGCCGAGATGGCGAGTACGAACCGGCTGGGTTGAGGCTACCGGTGCGGATTAGGCAGGTGTGGGCAGCCAAGTGGCGGGCGACTTCAATGCCGCGCTCGATTTTGCCGACGACTTGGTCGCGCACCGCAGAGTCAGGATCGAACAGGCACTCGGAAAAGCCAATGCCGAACTGGGGCAACTCCATGCCCGCGGCCTCAATAGTGTCGCGCACCTTGTGGCACTCTGCGGCGGTGATGGCAGATAGCTTTTCCCCGGGGGCGTGGAAGGCCGCGCCCGTGAGGTTGAGCGCCTTGATCGCCGCTAGGTGTTGGTCGCTTATCTCGCGAAAGTCCGGGGGCAACATGCCGACGACGCCGAGCCGCATGGGAAAAGCTCCTTGTTGAAGTTGTGTAGTGGCCAGATCACTGCAAAAACTGACCAATGGCATAGATAACGTCAACACGCGAGGCGTTTGCCCAACCAAAGCGGGAAGCCTACTATTTGATGCTTTGGCCACTCCAACAACTTCCTAACGGACTATGACCTTCGCCCTGTCGTTTATCACCACCCTCGTCTCCGGCCTCTACACCTGCTTGTGGGGCGCGTTCAAAGACGCTCCGTATGAGGGCTTCAAGCCCAAGACCTTTCCGCGCAGCATGTACTTCCACGTCGCGATCTTTTTGCCGCTGTACTTCATCCCGTATTTCAGTGCGCAATTCCAGCACCTTGGCCTCGTGCAAATGTTCTTCCTGATCATGGGCCTAGAGCGCTTCCTCGCCGAAATCTACAAGGGCTTCTTTCGCACCGAAGACCAGCAAAAGTACTTCGTCCCCTCGCGCATTACCTTCTTTGGCCGGCCCGTCACCAGCGACCTCGGCCGCTATGGCGCAGGAGTCCTAATCGTCGCCATTGTCTTCGCCTTCCTGCTCGTCGCCGCACCCATCGAGAGCTTCTGGGGCTATCTGGTGACCGGGTATTGCACTGGGTTGCTCGTGGCCTTGGGGGGCGCCTATAAGGACGCGCCCTTCGAGGGGTTCAAGTGGCTCAAATTCCAGCGCTCTGGAGTCGTCTTGGCCGCCTTGAGTCCCCTGTTTTACTTTCTCGGCAATCCCGAACACCCGGTCGGGTTGGGATTTCTCATCTACATGAACGGCGGGCTAGAGCGCTTCACAGTCGAGTATTACAAGACCTACATCCAGCGCAATATGTCCGGAAAATTCCAACCCAACCTACCCAGAATCCAGCGCGAATTGGACACCCGCGAGAAGTTCCACTACGCGGCCTTGGTGATTATCGCCGGGCTGGCCGTGCTCTACGCCCATGAACGCGGCGCACTATGATGCAGTAGTCATCGGCTCCGGGTTCGGCGGCTCGCTGGTGGCGCACGCGCTGGTACAAGCCGGGCTCAAGACCGCGCTGCTGGAACGGGGCCAATGGGCCAAGCGCGACGCCGCGGACTGGGATCAGCGCACCATTCTCCTGCAAAAGCGCTACCGCTCGGCCTCGCCTCTGTTGGTCAAGCAGTACGGACGCCGCACCTTCCAGCGCACCTATCCCAACGAGGTCGTCGGCGGCAACTCGGTCTTTTTTGGCGGGGCGTCGCTGCGGCTGCGGCCGGCGGATTTTGCCCGCTGGCCCTTATCCTATGCCGACCTAGTGCCGTACTACGCCCGCGCCGAGCAGCTCCTCGGGGTCCACGGCGAGGTGGGCACCGATCCCTACCAGCCTCCGGGGATAGATACCTATCCGCGCCACGCCGTTGCGCTGAGCGCACCAGCCCAGCGCATTTACCAAGCGGGGACGGCCCTCGGGCTACAGCCGTTCAAGATTCCGCTGGCAATCAACTTTTCCGACCGCACCCGGCCGCTCTGCCTGCGCTGCCTAACCTGCGATGGGTTCCCCTGCAAGGTAGAGGCCAAAAACGACATGGCTTCCACCTTACTGGCCGCGGCCTCGGCGGCCGGACTAGAGATCATCGTCGGTGCGGTAGCGCGGCGGCTGGTGCAACGGGGTGGTCGCGTTGAGCAGGTCGAATACATGGACAGCGCCTCTCGGCAAACCCACGCGCTTTCGGCCGACTTAGTGGTCTTGGCCGCTGGGGCGCTCAACAGCCCGGCCCTGATGCTCCGTTCGGGGTTCGACCACCCCCTGATTGGGCGCTTTCTCATGCGCCATTGCAACGGGGTTGCCTGTTACATCTTTCCTTTTCGCACCAACCCGCAGCAAGTCTTCCACAAACAGCTCTGTTTCTCCGATTTCTACGAAGACCTGCGCCCGGAATTCGGCACGGCCGTAGGCGTCATCCAAGACATTTACACGCCGGGTCCCCCGATCATCCGGCACCACACCCCTTGGGGCTTCAAGACCCTTGCCGGGCTGCTAGCCAGCAGGATGCAGAGCTTGCTCTGTATTGCCGAGGACGATCCGCGCCGCGACAACCGCGTGTCGTTGGCCAGCGAGCAGGACGGCTTCGGCATGGAACTGGTGCAGGTGGAGCACGCCTATAGCAACGCCGACTGTCGCCGCCGCGATTACTTGCTGGCCAAAGCAGGAGCCGTATTGCGCCAAGCGGGCGGTCTGCTGCGCTACCGCTACTTGATCGATTCCTTCTCCCATGCGGTGGGAACCCTGCGCTGCGCCACTGCGCCAGAGGAAGGCGTACTCGATGTGGATTGCCGCTATTGGGGCAGCGAAAATCTCTACGTATCCGACGGCAGCTTCATGCCGTCTTCGGGCGGGGTAAATCCGAGCTTGACCATTGCGGCCAACGCACTGCGGGTCGCCGAGCGGATATTGGAGAAGCGATGAAGAAGGTCTGTCTAGTAGGATGCGGCACCATCGGTCGCCTGCACGCGAAAAACCTCGTCGGCCAGGTCGAGCTGTCCTTTCACAGCCGCACGCAGGCCAGCGCCGAGGCCCTCAGCCGCCAATGCGGCGGGGGGCATGTCTTCGCATCGTACGCCGAAATCCTCGACAGCTCGGTAGATGCGGTGCTAATCAGCTCGCCGCCAGATGCCCATCGGCCGCAGCTCGTCGCCGCGTTGACAGCCGGCAAGGGGGTGCTGGTGGAAAAGCCGTTGTGCGCCACAGAAGACGATTTGGCGGCCATTGGCGCAGCCGCGGCGGCCCATCCAGATGCGCTGCTAATGATCGCGGAAAACTACTACTACAAGCCCTCGCTCAAGCTGCTCAAGTGGATCATTCAGCAGGGCTTTATCGGCCAAGTGCAACAGGCGATTATTGGCAAGTGCTTTACACAGCAGGCCACGGGATGGAAAAGCAGCTACGGCGCGCTGCTGGAGGGAGGGGTCCACTTCGTGGCCCTCGGAGCAGACCTTTTCGCCGACGCGCCCCGGCAGGTGACCGCAGAGTTCCCCGGGCACCGAGCGGGCGAGCCAGAGCGGAATTCGATAGTGCGGGTCGAATACCCATCGGGAGCCGAGCTGGTGTTGCGCTATGCTTGGAACGCCTTCAGCTTGACCAAGGGCATCTTTCAGCACGCGCGTATTTTGGGGACTGAAGGGCGGATCGTCTTCGAGTGCAATGGGCTATACGTGCGGTTGCGGGGGCGGCGGAAGCGGCTCTACTTTCCGGGCGTGGGGGACTTGATGGGCTACAAGGGCATGATGCGGGACTTCTTGCAGTGCTTGCAGGAGCCGGGGCGGCAGCCGTATTCAAACTTAGCGCGGGCGGAGCGGGATTTGAGGATTGTATTTACAGCATATAAAGGACTGAGCTGACATGAGCGAAGCGGAAAAGATCATCTATTCGATGTACAAGGTGAGCAAGCACTACAACCGGAAGGCGATTATCACCGACATTTCACTGTCGTATTTCTACGGGGCCAAAATTGGGGTGTTGGGCTTGAACGGGTCGGGGAAAAGTACGCTGTTGCGGATTATGGCGGGCATAGACGGCGAGTACGAGGGGACCATTCGCGTCCAGCCGGGGTTCACCGTGGGGTATCTGGAGCAGGAACCCGAGTTGGAGCAGGGCAAGACGGTCAAGGAAATCGTCGAAGAAGGCGTACAGGAGACGGTGGATTTGCTGCGCGAGTACGAGGATGTCAACGCCCAGTTCGCCGAGCCCATGGACGACGACGCCATGAACGCCCTGATCGAGCGCCAGGCCTCCGTGGCCGAGCAGCTCGATGCGGCCGGGGCTTGGGATTTGGACAGTCGGCTGGATATGGCCATGGACGCACTGCGCTGTCCGCCCGAAGACCAAGAGGTCTCCACGCTTTCGGGCGGCGAGCGGCGGCGGGTGGCACTGTGTCGGTTGTTGCTTCGCCAGCCGGATATTCTGCTTCTAGACGAGCCGACCAACCACCTCGACGCTGAAACGGTGGCGTGGCTGGAGGGGCATTTGCATCAGTACCAAGGGACGGTAATCGCCGTTACCCACGACCGGTATTTTCTCGACAACGTGGCGGGCTGGATTTTGGAGTTAGACCAAGGGCGCGGCGTACCGTGGAAGGGGAATTACTCGTCGTGGCTAGAGCAGAAGGAGGAACGGCTGCGGCTGGAGGAGAAAAGCGAGAGTAAACGACAGCAGACCCTCCAGCGCGAGCTGGAGTGGATCCGCATGACGCCGAGGGCCAAGCAGCAGAAGAACAAAGCGAGGATCAGGGCCTACGAGGAATTGCTAAATCAGGATCGAGTGCAGCGGAACGAAGAGGTGCAGCTCTACCTTCCGCCGGGGCCGCGGCTGGGCGATATCGCCATTGAGGCTAAAGGCGTGAGCAAGCGCTACGGCGACCGCATTATCTTCGAGAACATGGATTTCGCGCTGCCCTCGGGCGGGATCGTCGGGGTCATCGGACCCAACGGCGCGGGCAAGACGACCCTGTTCCGGCTGATTACCGGCCAAGAGCGCACCGATAGCGGCCAACTCCGCCTCGGCGAGACCGTGCGGCTGGGGTATGTAGATCAGAGCCGGGAAACCCTAGTAGGAGAAAACACGGTCTGGCAGGAGGTCTCGGGCGGCGAGGAAGAGCTTGAACTGGGCGAGCGCAAGGTACATTCGCGGGCGTACCTCGCGCGCTTCAACTTCCTTGGTGCCGATCAGCAGCAAAAGGTGGGGACGCTCTCGGGCGGGCAGCGCAATCGGGTGCATCTGGCCAAGGTGCTCAAGGAGCAGGCCAATGTGTTCCTGCTCGACGAGCCGACCAACGACCTAGACGTGCATACGCTACGGGCCTTAGAGGAAGGGTTGGAAAACTTCGCTGGCTGCGTGGTGGTCATCAGCCACGACAGGTGGTTTTTGGACCGCATCGCCACGCACATTCTGGCCTTTGAAGGCGACAGCCAAGTCTATTGGTTTGAGGGCAACTTCTCAGAGTACGAAGAGAACAAAAAGGCGCGGCTAGGCGAAGATTCGGTCGTGCCCCAACGAGTCCGCTATCGCCAACTGACGAGAAACTAATTCTGTAGCTCCCCATTACATACTGTGCAGCGCGCGCTCGATCCGATTGAGCGCTTCGTCAATATCGTCCAAGGTGTGCTGGGCAGACACGCCGTGGTGGCCGGCGACGAGCGTGCCGTAGTCGTGGAAATAGACCCCTTTGTCAGCGCAGGCGCGGATGAACTTCCCGGTCAGCTCTTGATCGCGGTTGAGGCTATCATCAAACCGCTCGACCGGATCGGCAGTGCAAAAAACACAATTCGCTTTCTTTGTTGGACCTTTGCTTGGTCGATGACGATGGTGTTGGCCGACAAAGCGATATTATACGAATGGCATTCCTCTGCTTTGATCTCCGCTATCGCTATCGTCCTCAACGCAGTCATTGGTATCGGCATGATCTTGTCGTATTTGCGCCACCTGAAATACATGGATGAGCTGCAGCGCAAAATCCAACTCGATGCACTGGCTATATCTATGGGCGTCGCGCTCGTCGGCAGTTTTAGTTATTCGCTGATGGTAACTGCAAAATTCATAACGGACGCAGAAGTCTCAGATATCATTTTGCTGATGTCGTTTACCTTCGTGGTCTCAGTTATCGTCGGCCATCTCCGCTACCGATGAAAAATCGCCTAAAGGTATTGCGCGCCGAGCGCGACTGGACCCAAGCGGATCTCGCGGCTCGTCTGGAGGTCTCGCGGCAAACAGTGAATGCGCTAGAAAAGGGCAAATACGACCCAAGCCTGCCGCTGGCATTTAAGATCGCCCATGTATTTTCCGCGCCGATCGAAGCAATTTTTATACACGAGACGGAATGAAGGGCAAGTAATCACATTAGCAGTCGGAGGAACAAGACATGACAGAGAAACTGTACGAAGCCGCTTTTCCGTATGCCGAGGACCTCTTTGCCTTGCCGGTGGAAGACCTCGACCAAACCGCAAAGTGGTATGGCGCAGCCTTTGGCCTCGTGGAGGTGGCAAGGCGCGACGATCCGGTGCCGACGGTCATTCTCGAACGCGATGGTGTGCAGATCGGTTTTGCGGTCAACGGTGGCGACGCCAGCCAAGAAGGCGCGGCTATTTTGGTGAATGACATCCACAAGGCCCGCGACGAGATAGAGGCGAATGGCGTCGAGACGGGCAATTGGTGCTTAGAAGAGCGCGATGGAAAGAAATATCAGGTTTTCTTCGTAGTCGCTCCCGACGGGCTTTGTTACTACTTCCACCAGCCGATTGAAAACGCCGAATAGCGATCGTTGCGATTAGTCGGGTCGGCTTACGTCGATCGCGCAGACCGAAATTTTGCGGGCTTCGTCGCTGAGTTTGTGGATGTTCGTGCGACTGACTGCGGATTGCCATACAAAGGATTAGCTGTGAGCAAAACCCCCTTAGCTCTGATGCTCCTGTTCTTTTTTTCCGGGGCCTGCTCCCTCGTCTATCAAGTCGTCTGGGTGCGCATGTTGATGCCCGTGTTTGGCGTCAGCACCTTTGCCGTCAGCATTGTCTTGGCTGCCTTTATGGCTGGTCTCGCCTTGGGCAGCTATTGGTGCGGACGGGTGGCTGACCGCCGGGGCAACGGCCTGCGGCTCTACGCGCTGTTGGAACTGGGCATCGGCGTCTTCGCTCTGATATTCCCTCTTTTGCTCGCGGTTTTAGACGAGGTGTACACGGCGCTATACGGCTCTTTGCAAGGTATAGACGGGGCCTTTGTGCTCGTCCGCTTGCTGCTCGCATTCGCGCTGCTGTTGGTGCCGACCACCCTCATGGGCGCCACCCTGCCGACGCTGAGCAAGGCCGTGGCGCACCGCTTGGAGCGGGTCGGCGGGGATATGGGACGCTTGTATGCGGCCAATACCCTAGGCGCGGCCACAGGATGTGCGGTGGCGGCCTTTTTTGCGCTCGAACATCTGGGCGTCAGCGGCACCACCTACGCGGCCGCGGCAGGCAACCTGCTCATCGCCTTGGTCGCCTATTTCTGGAGCCGCGATGGCCAGCAGGAGCAGCCGGGCGTAGGACGGGATGCAGCACCCACCACCTTAGAGGGCCGATTGGTCTTAGGGGGATTTGCGCTCTCGGGGTTTGTGGCCCTCGGCTACGAGGTGCTGTGGACGCGGCTTTTGGCGATGCTCCTGCAAAGTGCTACCGCCCAAACCCTGAGTACGATCCTCGTCGCCTTCCTACTGGGGTTGGCCGGTGGGGCTGCGCTCGGAGCGCGCTTGATCGATCGCTGGCGCACGCCGCTGGCTGCCTTTGGCGCGGTTGAGTTGCTCATCGGCCTGTGCGGCCTAAGCTCGATTGCCGCCTTTGGCAGCATACCCTATATCGTCGAGGCGTGGGGCGGTGCGCTGTCGTGGGAAGGCCATCTGTCCAAGCTGTTCGTCGCCGCCTTCGTCGTAATGCTCCCGGCGACGCTGCTAATGGGGCTGCTCTTTCCCATTGCAGCTAAGGTGTGCATCCCGCGCATGGAGCAGCTAGGGCGCGGCGTCGGCACCGTGTACGCCGCCAATACGCTGGGGGCCATTGCCGGTGCCCTAGTCGCCGGATTTGTGCTGCTCCCTCTGCTGGGGACCTACCGGAGCATTCAGGGGCTGGCGTGGGTCAATATCGCCATTGGCGCGGTGATTTTGGCGCTGGACCCGGCGGCACAACTACGCAGAAAGGCCGTGCGCACGGTCGGCGGCTTGGCGCTGGGCTTGGCGCTGACGCTGCTCTTGCCGGCTGGCCTCTTCGTCGAATTGTTCCACTGGTCCGAGCCAAACAGCCGCTTGCTCTACTGGGACGAGGGTGCTGGCGCCACGGTCTCGGTCCACCAGAAACAGGACGGCGTGCGAATCCTCAAGGTCAACGGCGGCGGCGAGGTCCCCACCGACTACGCCTCGCTACAGACCTTCCGCTTGCTGGGGCACTTGCCGTTGGTTTTGCACCCCGATCCAGCCGAAGTGCTGGTCATTGCTTTTGGCGGCGGCATCACCCTGTCCGCAGCCGAATTGCACCAGCCCACCCGCCTCGATTGCGCCGAGTTGGTGCCGGGCGTCCCGCGAGCCGCGCCCTATTTTGCCCGCTACAATCGCCAGATCGCCACGCGCCTCGATCAAGCCCCCATTGAACTGGTCGCCGCAGACGGCCGCAACCACGTACTACACGCGCAGCGGCAATACGACGCCATCATCTGCGACGCCACACATCCGGGCACGGCTGATAGCTGGGTGCTCTATACAGAGGAGTTCTATCGGCTCTGCCGCGGCCGCGTCGGCCCGGACGGGCTGGTAGCGCAGTGGCTGCCGCTGCACGGGCTGTCGGTAGCGGACTACAAGATGATTCTGCGGACCTTCCGGGCCGTGTATCCGCACGCTTCGCTGTGGCTGACCCATCAGTACTCGATCCTGCTGGGCACGCCGGGCGCACTGCACATAGACTACGCTGCGCTCGAGCGCAAGCTAGGGCAGCCAGCCGTGCGGGCGAATTTGCGCTCGGTGGATTTGGGTGATCCGCCTTCTTTTTTGAGTGCCTTGGTCTTGGGAGAAAAGGAGCTAGCCGCCTACGCGGGCAGCGGGCCGATCAATACGGACGACCGCCCCTACATCAGCTTTACAGACCGCCGTCGCCGTGGTACCAGCGGCGGCTTACCTGCGCTCAAGAGCTTGGTCGAATACCTAGTTGTCAATCCGCGACCGTACCTATCGGCAGGCATTCCCACGGAGGTTGTCGAAGCACTCGAACGGCGCTTGGCCGCCCGGCGACATACGGTGCTGGGGACGATTGCCCTGCTTGAAAAGGATGGGGAGCGGGCGGCCGCGGCCTTTGCGCGGGCGCGGGAGACAGACCCCGGCGAACGCGGCGCACTGCGGGGGATTAGGCGAATGGGTAGGACCAATGAACGTTAATGTAGCTTGCAGATCTGTTCTTAATGAACTAGGCGAATACAGGTTGTCATTTAGAAAATACGAAATCGACGAAGCGTTAGTAGATGTTGCAAGAGCGAACATGAAAGTTAATTTTGCCATAGCAATCCAAGACCTCGATCCTAAATCCCTGCGGGTCCTCCAGCCTGATTCAGACACGGCTGGAACGACCTTGAATACCCGAAAAAGTGTGCTGTGATCTTACGGTTCCCTGATTTCGACGAGTTGGTTGCTCTCGATGGGACCAGCGACAACCTGCGCGGTGCCAGAAGGCCACTGCACCTCGATGCGCTCGACGGTGCTGGCCGGCCCGAGTCCGAAGTAGAGCGGCAAGAGGCTCTGCGAGAGATAGCCGGACTTGCCGTCGCGTACTCGGGTGTAGGTTTGGGAGCGGGTGTGGACGCTGACTACCGAGCCGAGGCCATCGCGGTTGGAGCGGGTGCCGATCAGGCGGAGCTTGAGAAAGTTGAGCTCCGCCTTTTGGTCGCTCAGATCGCTGAGCAGCAGTAGCGGCGGTCCATTGAATTCATTGGTGACGATGTCTAAGTCGCCGTCGTCGTCTAGGTCGGCGAGGGCCGACGCGCGCGATCCTAGCGCACCCCAGAAAACGTGGGGGCCGCTGCGCCCCTCGCAGTCGGGATGGGTTGCATATTCCCCAGCGCAATCTAAGGCAAACCACGGCATGGCCGTGCGCCCCTCGCGTCGCGGCTCGACGCCAAGGGCAAATTCGGCATCGAGGAACCCCTTGCCGCGGTCGTTGAGCAACAGGGCGTTGACCGCGTAGCGGAAGGCGTAGTTCATGCTGGCGGTGATAAAGACATCTTCATACCCGTCGGCGTTGAGGTCGCCCGCGCTCAGCCCCCAAGGCCAGTAATTTTCAGCGCCGACGGAGTCGGAGACCTCGGCGTAGGTGCCGTCGGCTTGGCGGTGGTACAAGGCGTTGCCGTAGATGCTGCGCCCGCCCGAACGGAGAAAGCTCTCGGTCCACTGCATGCGCGATTTGCGCTTTTCGCGCTGCGGCCCAATGTCCTCGCTCATGTCCGAGTGCATGTCGGTGATGTAGAGGTCTTGGTGACCGTCGTTGTCAAAGTCGAAAATCTGGGCCGACATGGCTCCCCACGGCGTGCGCGGGAAGACCGCTAGGCTCTTGTCGATAAAGCGCTGGCCTCGGTCGTTTTCGTAGTATTGGTCGTGCCCCTGCATGTTGAGCACGTATAGGTCTGGCCAGCCGTCTTCGTTGGCGTCTAGTGGTGCCGAGTCGCCGGACCAACCATCGGCCTTGATCCCAACCTCTTCGGTCACATCGACAAAGCGGTTTTCCCCTGTATTGCGGAAGAGCAGGCTCGGCTCGGTGCGCTCGGGCTTGAGGTGCCCGGCAAAGGCGTCCTTGAAGCCGACATAGTAGTGGTATTGCTCGGGTTGCTCCTCGGGCGCAAAGCCAATAACCGCGATTGGATCGCCGCGCTCTGTGTACTGCCCAACATTGGTCAAAAAGAGGTCGAGCTGCCCGTCGCGGTCGTAGTCGAAGAAGAGGGCCGCCGAAGAATGCCCCCTATAATTGAGACCAGATTTTTGCGAAATATCCGCAAAGTGCCCGTCGCCTTGGTTGCGAAAGAGAACATTGCCCACGCGCACGTTGGTGACGTATAGGTCGGGTGCTCCGTCGTTGTCGATGTCGGCGAAGGAAGCGGTCACGCCGATGCGGTCTGCGAGTGCCACGCCCCCCGGCTCGGTGATGTCGGCGAATTGGCCGCCGCCTGCGTTGCGCCACAGCCCGTTCGGCCCGGCTTGGTTGACAAAGTAGAGGTCCGTGCGCCCGTCGCCATCGACATCCGCTAGGGCAATCCCGTTGCCGTGGTCGTAGTGATTGGGTCGGTAGTGCCGCCCCGAGTCATCGACGATGCGGTGATGAAAGGCAATGCCGCTTGCAGGCAGGCGGTCGGTGAAGCTGAAATCGCAAAAGACCCCATAGCCTGCGGCCGCGGCCATTTGGGCTTGGCGACGGCTTTCCAGCCAAGGAGGGGCCAGCACTTCTGGGGGGACGCCGATAGCAGCGGGCGGATCGGCTGCCACCACTTGGACCGCCGCCAACAAAGACAAGAGAATTAGAACCGATGTTGTGCCTCGTTGACAGACGCTAGCCGCTCTGGCGATGCAAAGCACAGGGTTTGGGGTACTCCGCCGAGTCGTCGGAGAGGAGTCGGGCGCGAAGTCCATTAGAGGCATTCACTATTTGACTGCAGTTCGAGGACCCTAGCTTTTGAGCCGAGTACAAATGCGGCGGATGTGGTCGGGGTCGAAGGGTGCATCTTGGGCGCGGTGACTGCCTTGGAGCAGGTCGTACACGGCCTCTCCGTAGTCGGCGATATCGTGCTCGTGGTCGGCCGTGCAGGGCAAGCTGGCGCGGTCGCGCAGTGGGTCGATGAAGTCGATCTTGAGGCCGTTGCAGCCGTAGGTCTGCATCAGGTGTTTGACCGTGCGCCAAGCGTATTGACGCACCGCAGGGCAGTGGGGACAGAGGAAGTTGTTCGCTTCGTCGGAGTCTGCGGCCTGGAAACGGTGCGCTTTTATGAAGGGCACGTCGGCCAGATCGCTGATATTGAACAGCGGCGCGCACCACAGCAGAATGGTCAAGCCCGCGGACTGAACCTCTGCGACGAGGCCCTTGAGGTCGGGGAATTTGCTTGTGTCGGGAATGTAGTGGCCGGTGTCGGGGTCGAAACCGTCGCCTTTGAACCAGCCGGCATCGACGATGATATTGCCAATGCCCCATTCTTTGAGCACGGGCACCATAGAGCGGATATAGTCGGCATCGACGTCGTTTTTGACGCCGTACCAGGAGCACCAGATCGGCTCCCACACCGAGGGCGGTGCTGGCGGCAGGGCGACTTTGTGCCACTCGTCGAAGACGGGGCGGTCCTCGCAGGACAGGTAGAGCGTCTCTTCCCAGACGCTCGTCTCGCGGGGAGCTGGATCGAAGAGGCGCTGCAAGGACATGTTGGCGTCTTCGTCGTAGCAACTATGACGGGTGATCCGCCGCATGGACGTGGTCCATAAAGCCCATGCAGAAGCGGTTCTGGTCAAAGCGGTTTAGCGCGGCGACGAAGGGGAAGGACCAAGAGGTAAAGGTGCACTCCTCGACGCCCCAAGGCAGGCTGATCAGGTCGCGCTTGCCAATGGCCTCGTGTAGCACGGGCACGAAGACGCGGTGCAGGTCTAAGCCGGGCACTGCGGCTTCCACCTTGCATGCAGTGACCTTAAATGGGCTGCCATCCACTCGGCGCAACTGCAATTTCAGCAGCAGACTTTTGGGGCCGAGCGGCGTTTCGATGCAGGAGTGCTCGTAGCGGTCGGGAGCGTCGATTGGCCGGTCAGCCAACGCCGGAGCCGCCGCGAGGGTGACGGACACGGGGATGCCGTTGAAGCGGGTAGCGTAGTGCATGCTTTCAGGGCGTCAATTCGTGGTAGCGGTTTATCTGTGGATCGGATAGGGTGGTGACTTTCCCACCGGGCCATTGCACTTCGACAGCTTCGACCTGCTCGCCGCGGCCCAAGCCGAAAAGACGGGTGGGCGAACGCTGGACGTCGAAGGATTCGCCGGTATAGACCCACTGAGTTTGGGTGCCTTGGGCCGAGCGCAAGGTGATGCGTGCGCCGATGGGAGCGATGCCGGCCGCACCTTGGAGGCGCACACCGAGCCAGTTGTTGTCGCCGGGCCAAGCATTGCGTAAGACGTGGACCCGCTCGCGGCGCGGAGTGCCGGACCACTCGCTGACCAATAGGTCCATGCGGCCGTCGGCGTTGATGTCCATGTCGAGCACGGTGCGTGCATCGAATTCAAAAGCCACGCCCATCAGATAGCCGATCTCGACAAAAGAGCGGCCTTCGGCTGAGCTCCGGTCGAAGCCCCCTCCGCTCAGGTAGAGCTTGTTGTGTTCAAAGCCGTTCCACGAGATGCCCGCGCTGTTCCAGTCCGCAATGGCCTCGGCGAAAAATTCGGCTATCTGCGGGTCGGGTTCCGAGCCGCCGGTGTAGATGTCATGCGTCCAGAAGGTGGTGCAGTAGTCTTGGGCGGTCTCGCCGCTGAGATGGCCGTTGGCCACGTAGATTTCGTCGTCGCCATCGTTGTCGAAGTCCGCGGAGGCCACGCCCCAAGACCACCCGGTGCGCGCCACTTGCTCCGTGCTTGGGGCGATGCTGAACGGGGCGTCCTCGCGCCCAAGGTAGAGCCGGTTGCCAAAGCCCATGGCCCGGCGCTGAGCGTGGTGTTCTGGGTATTCCTCGCGCCCGAGACCGAGGTAGTCGAGGCGGCGCGCCGTGGTCGAACTCATGCCCACTACGTACATGTCGAGGCGGCCGTCGGCGTTGTAGTCGCCAAAGACGTGGGACATGCCAAAGGTTGATGCCTCGCTGACGGTGCGGGAGGTGACGTCGGCAAAGGTGCCGGTGCCGTCGTTGTAGTACAGGTCGATGCCGGCGAAGTCGCTGACGACCAAAAGGTCGAGGTCGTCGTCGCCATCGAGATCAGCCAAGGAGCCGCTATACGTGCGCCGTTTGCGCTTGGCTTTGAGACCGGCGCGGGCCGTGATGTCGGTGAAGCGCCCTCGCCCGTCGTTGCTCAGCAAGTACGCGGGATAGCCGTCGTTGGCGTCGTAATAGGGAGTGGGCATCTGCCCCTCTCGGTAGGGCAGCCGGTACTGGCCAACCCACAGGTCGAGGTCGCCGTCGCCGTCTATGTCGCCCGCACTCATGGCTTCGGGGTATTGCAGGGGCCGAGTCGCAATGGCTAAGCCGGGTTGGTCGAAGCCCTTGCCGCCCTCGTAGAGGCCCAGCAATTGCCCGGGGCCGCCGACGATTAGATCGGGTGCGCTGTCGCCGGTAAAATCGGCCAAAAGTGCCACTTCGATGCGACCGCCCGGAGGTGGATACGCCAACAGCGGCTCAGGCGCAAAGCGTCCGCCCTCGTTGCGGTAGAGTAGATTGGCACCGAGTGCGAGCAAGTCGTCGAGACCGTCGCTGTCGAGATCGGCGGCGATGAGGGGCGAGAGCGCTGTGTCGTCCGCCAAGACGGCTGAAGAGGTAAAAGCAGGTGCGCCGCGGCGTTGGGTCAGCGTCAGATTCGCGGCGTCGATGGCGGGGATATAGTGCCCGGCCGCGTCTTGCTGCTCGCTCCAGGTGACGGACAGGTCGCCGCTGACGATTAGACGGCTAGCGAGGTTTTTGACGTGCAGTTTCAGTTCTATTAAAGAGCGGGCTGGGCCGTCCTCGGCTGGGGTGAACTGCTTGTGGTGCCATTCGGATTGTTCGAGAACGAATCCCTCATCTTCCCATTGTTCGAGCAAGGCCGACCACTGCCCTTGGTCGAGCGTACGCGGCGGGCCGCCATAGCGCGTTTCGACGATGTCCCAGTCGTGCTTGACGCTATCCTGTGGGGCACCGAGCAGCAGTTGTTCAAAGGGAAAAGCGGCTAGCACCGGCCGCGCCTCTTGGGCAGCGCGCAGCCGGTCCCACAAGGCGACAAAGACGGCCTCGTACTGCTGGGCGCGCCGCTCGTCGGACCAGACCGTGCGGTCTAGCTCAAGCCGCTGTTGGCGGATATCAGCGACACCCTGTGCCGCGGTGTGGTGTGGTGCCGCCAGCGAGAGGATGGCGAGGGTAGAGAGCCGTTTCAGCCGACGATGGAGCTTGGCCATCAGCTAGCCGTTTGGAGTGGACGGGGCGAGTGCGCGGGGATTTTCCAACCTTCCTCTCGGGCCACCCAAATCCAACGGTCAATAGCGGCTTGGGCTTCCTTTACTGCCTCTTCTGGAGTAGGGCCATCAGCCGCGCAGCTTGGCAAGTCGGGCACCTCGACGATAAAGGCGTCATCGTCCTCACTCCAGTATAACTGCATAGGATATTTGTGCATGACTATTCTCCCAAGTCGTAGAGATTAAAAAATTTACAGCGCACCTGATAGGGTTTACAGGTGCCGTCTTTTCTTTGCTGGAGATTAATCGGGCGCTGAATGCCGTCCTTAGTGAATATATGATGCGACCCTTTGGCGCGCTTCTTAAACCCCAGCCGTTCCAGCAAATTGCAGGTAGCTTGGAAGGGAATGTTGTTGTCAGAGGTTCCGTTGAGGATGCTTCCGCGCACTTTTATTTCTCCGGCGGCCGGTAGCCCACTCCGGCGTAGGCAGAGGATTGAGGTCGGTAGTGCTCGTCGAATTGCGGGTCCGGTGCTTGGAGTACATTGCGCTTCGGGTCCAAGGTGCCGCGCAGGTCGTCTATTTGGCCGCGGACGAAGCAGCCGCTGAAGTGGCGGCTGTCGAGCAGGTCGACCTCGTAGCGGCTGCCGGGGGCGCTGCCGCCGCCGCGCACGTTCATCCAGAAGATGGTATTGCTGTACACGCTGCCGCGACCCTTGTCGTCGCTGCCGTTCCAGTTGTCCGTGAAGGTGCAGTTGTGCACTTCGACGCGCGCGCCAGGAAAGACCGTCAACGCACCCGAGCCGTGTGCCTTGTTGTATTCGCCGCCGCCGCGGCGGCCCACGTAGTCGGGGCCGAGATTGGCGACATTGCCGACGAAGAGGCAGTTGTCGAGCACGGCCGCGCTGCCGGGCAGCACATCGACGGCCGCGCCGGTGATTTGGCAGCTATTGTTGCGGAAGACGGAGTTTTTGATCAGCACGGCCTCGGCGTCGAATCCCCGATGCTCGATGGAGATGCCGCCGCCGCAGGGGCTGGCGTAGTTGTCGTGGAGTTCTAACCCTTCGAGGGTTGGATAGGAACGGCCAAATACCTTGATGCCGCCGCCGTCGGCATAAAAGAACAGCCCCTTTTCCCAGCGTACGCCGTTGGTGGAGTCCGGCTGAATGGGCTCGGGGCCTTCGCTGCGGCTGGCAAAGTTGTTGGCACCGGTGATGGTGAAACCGCGCAGGACGGTGCGCTGGGAGATGCCATCGCCGAAAAAGACCACGTGGTTGACGATGGCCGGGTAACTTGCCGCGTCGGGGTCGGCTTGTTCGGGGTGAGCGGCAGTCAGGACCACGCGCCCCACTGCTTCGAGCACGATGCCATCGTGGCGGGCCGCGAAGAAGAGCATTGCTTGGCCGGCCTGCTGCGGCCGATAGGTCCCCGCGTGGACCTTAACGGTCTTGTGGATTGAGTCGCGGGCTGCCGCTTCGAGGGCCGCTTGGATGCTGTCGCCTGGATAGACGTGATACGCAGCGTCCGCTTGGGGTTGTGGGGGCGGAGGATCGCAGCCTATAGAGAAAAAGAAAAACGCGAAAAAATGGGCTACCGCCCGACCGAAAAACGCCAAATTGCGAGATACCCTTAGCAAAAAAACAGCCTGTAGCGTCCGACAAATGGCTTGGTATAGCAAAACAAAACCCACTTTTGCGGCGGCACTCGCTTGGGTCCGCAAACACATCTAGCAACATTCTTCAACGTCAACTCCACACCCAAACAGGCAAAAACCAACAGCGGGGATGCCGGCTAGGGGAGGCGGAGCCTCAGCACCGGCAAAGGCAGCTTCGGCGGAGTGCGCTTCGGCCAAGGCCCGCTCCGGTGTGACTGTGACGAAGGCATTGAGCCGTGAGTCGAGCGATTCGATTCGGCGCAGCACAACCTCAGTGACTTCCACCGGGGACAGCTCGCGGCGTTCGTACAGGCGGCGCAGTTCGACGCCGGAGAGATAGCACAGATCAGTATCGTTCATGCTTCAAGCACCACTTCTCTGCCGAGGCGGGAGGATTCCATACACGCCGTCAGCACCGCCACCAGATGGCGGGCGTATTCAGCCGTCACCGGTGGCTCGGTTCCCGCGTCAATCGCCGCGACGAACGCACCCAATTGCCGCGCCGTGGTGTCGTGGTCCTCGGGCACCTCGACCTGTTCCCAGCCTCCATCCCGGCCGATGAAGAGATCGTTCCTACCCGATTGGATTCCCTTGCTCAGTTGGAGCATGCCGTCCGTGCAGACGAACTCTGTGCTGAAGCGAGTCCCCCCGTCCTCCACCACACGTGAATCAGCGTCGAGTACACGCCGTTTTCAAACTGCAAAAGCGCCATGGCCACGTCGTCTGCTGAGAATTTGAAGAACCGGCTGTCGATCAGGGCCTTGACGGCGACGACGCGACGGCCCGTCCACCAGCAGGAGCGATCGATCAGGTGGATGCCGTTCTGATACCACAAGCCCCCGTGCGTTGCCTTGTCGAGGTACCAAGCTGGTCTGTTCGGGTTGAAGGGGCGGTAGGCCTCGTCGCAGAGACAAACCAGATCGCCCACGGCCTGCTCGCTCAGCAGCTTCTTTACGGCTCGGTTCGCCGGCGAGAAGCGGTGCATGTGGCCGACGGAGAGTTGGTTGCCAGTCCGCTGCGCGGCCGCGATCATGGCGTCGCACTGCTCCACGTCGACAGCCATGGGTTTTTCTACCAGCACGTGTTTGCCAGCCTCCAACGCGGCTACAGTTACCTCGCAGTGCAGGCCGTGAGGCAGGCAGACGATGACGAGGTCAACCTGCTCGTCCGCGAGCAGGTCCTCATAGGAGGAGTAGCCCTCGCAGCCGTGCTCCGCGCAGACGCGAGCTAGGCGTTCCGCGTCCGTATCGGCGACCGCCTGCAAGTGCGTAGATTCAAGGGCCATCACCGCTCGCAGATGCCCCGTGGATACGCTGCCAGCACCGATGATTCCGACTCCGTGCATTTCATCCTCCATCTAGGAAGGACAAAAGTATAAACGGGCGTTTGAACTTTGGTCAACTTCGCTACCGGCGAGTTCGGGTGTAAGCCCCTAAGGTTTCTGAGCCCCGTTCGTCTCGACGTACACCGAGAACAGCGACTGCGAACAGGTTATGAACAGTCGGTTCTTTTTCGCGCCGCCGAAGCAGAGGTTGGCGCAGGGCGCTGGCAGGTGGATCTGGCCGATCAATGTGCCGTCGGGAGCAAAACAATGTACGCCATCGTAGCGCTCGCCCCCCCAGCAGGCCCCCGACCACAGGTTGCCATCCACATCGGTGCGAACTCCGTCCGACGAGCCAGGCACCATGTCCGCGAATACGCGCCCATTTGTAATGCGGTCGCCGTGGACGTCGAAAACGCGGATGTGGGTGGGGTATTCGGGGCCGTCGGAGCGCCCGGTATCGACTATGTAGAGCAGCGACTCATCCGGGCTAAAGCAGAGGCCGTTGGGCCGCTGGAAATCTCCGGTCACCACCGTTGCTTCTCCCGAGTCCGGGTCGAGACGGTACACGTTAGCAGCATTCTCAAAGTCGTCCCGATGCCCCTCGTAGTCCATTAGAATGCCGTACCCAGGGTCCGTAAACCAGATCGATCCATCCGATTTCACCACGATGTCGTTGGGGGCGTTCAACGGCTTGTCCTCGAACTGATCCATCAACACAGTGATTGAACCATCGTATTCCGTCCGCGTGACTCGGCGCGCGTCGTGTTCGCACGACAGCAATCGCCCTTGGAGATCGCGCGTGTTGCCGTTGGTGTTGTTCGATGGCTTGCGGAAGCCCGAGACATTCCCGGTCTCTTCTTCCCACTTGAGAATGCGGTTGTTGGGTATATCGCTGAACAGTAGATAGCGGCCGTCGCCAAACCACACGGGCCCTTCGAGCCAGCGCCCACCAGTCCAGAGCATTTCGAGGGCGGCATTGGCCAGCTTGTACTGGGCGAAGCGCTCGTCAAGCACCTCAATGCGGCTATCTGGATACCTCACAATTTCCATATCATCTTCCCGATTGAAATTAACGGATTGTGGCGGATTGCTGATGAAAGTTATGGTTTTGTCCAGCCTCAAGCGCGGCCTCTAAACGCGGCGGAACTTCTGCACCCTATCGTGCAGGGTGGCTACTTCGCCGATGTACAGCGAGCCTTCCTCATCTACCCAAACGCTGTGCGGAGAGTCGGCGAATTGCCCTAAAGCCGAGCCGTCCTCGCCCCAGCGGGCCAGCAACTGCCCCTCTATGTCGAAGATGCTGACGCGCGACGGAGCCTCGACTATGTACACTGTGTTGTCCGGGGTGATGAAGAGGTCCATGGGCATCACCAAGTCGGTCCACTCGTCCAAGTAGCGGCCCTCGGAGTCAAAGCGCTGGATGCGATTGTTTTCGCGGTCAACGGCCCAGACGCGCTCGTCGCGGTCAACCCACAAACTGTGGGGCAAGGCGAATTGACTAGGACCCGTACCCGCAGACCCCCACGAATGGACCAATTCTCCCGAGTCCGCAATCCGGTGGATGCGGTGTTGGCCGTACCCGTCGGCCACGTACAAATCCCCGGACGGGCCGCGCATGGCTTTGGTGGGCTGGTTAAAGGGCTGATCGGGCGCACCCGGCACGCCCGGCGTACCCCACGTGTGGACGACTTCCCCCTGCGGATTGAAGCAGCGGATGGTGTGGTCGTCGGTGTCGGCCGCGTACACTTGGTCCTCGTCGTCAACCCACAGGAGATGGGGTTCCCTAGCAGATCGGCACCCCACGTGTCGATATAGACCCCATCGCGGTCGTAAACCAACAGGGCGGGTGGGTGCCGGCGGCCCACAAAGACTCGACCCTCGCTGTCGGCAGCCACTCCGGGCACGACACCGCCCATGGGACGGCCTTGGGGGCCTAGACCCCAGCGTTCGACGACTTCGTAATTATAGGTAGCGCTCATGGCATGCCTCGCGGTTAGAGGGCAAACGTCAATGTATATTGGTAATACGGACAGGGGCCTGCAATAGGCACTGAGTAGCTTTGACCATATAATCTAAGCGCAAATGAAAACGCAGCGGAGGAGCGAGCATGAAACTAACAGACGATCATTTCCAGACTTTTGTAGAACAGGGCTTCGTAGTCGTAAAAAATTTCTATACTTTTGTAGAACAGGGCTTCGTAGTCGTAAAAAATTTCTATCCAGAGGAACGCCGGGCCCAGATCGCCGAGGGCATCCGCCAGACGCTCCCCCCTTGGGAGGTGATCGCCGCCGATCCACCCGCAAAGCGGCTCTTAAGGGACGACTTTCCCTACGCCGATATGCTCTTCAATGAATTCATCCTCGACTGGGACCTCATCGAATTCGTCCAGCGGGTGCTCGACACCGAGGACATCTTCTTCCGCTACGCCCACAACTGGGCGCGCTACCCCGACCCCGGAGCCGAGCAGCCGGGCCTGCACATCGACAATGGCAACAATTCGCTCCTGCCACCCACATCCGACCGGCGCTACGGGCAGATCAGCACTTGGTACTTCCCCGAAGCTGTGGACGAAAACCAAGCGCCGATGCAGATCGTGCCCAAACCTTACGGAAAAGACCTGAGCAAGCGGGTTTTGCTGACCGTACCGGCGCGCACATCCCCATCTTGAGCCGCTTTGGTCAGAGCGGCCAGTTCGTCGTAGTCGTAGATCATTTGGGTACCCATCAATAGGACACCACAATCGGCTGATTGTGACGGCGAATCGCAATTCTCGACAGACAACAACAGTCCGTCAGACTGATTATTGATAATTAAACGCGAAACCCATCTTAGAATTGTGGGTTTTGTGCGCTATCATCAATTCCCGACTGGGCTTTGGGATAATCGACGCGGATATCGAACGGTTTAGGCCGACCTGTTCGACGGGGGAGCTTATTGCAGTGGTGAACTCGAAAATCGAACTGAAAGTGCTACCGGCCGCGCCGGACAGCGCTCGTGGGGCGGATGGCGGCCGACGGCCCCATCACTCCGCCACGTAGCTCAGGACGAGATCGCGCAAAGTCACCATGCCGAGTGGGTGGCGCTCGTAGTCGACGACCACGGCGCGGGAGAGTTCAAAGCGCACGAGCAAGCGCACCGCGTAGCGGGCGAGCATGGCCGACGGCAAGGTCAACACCGGTTTTGACATGATTTCGTACACATTGACGCGCTCGGGTGCGCGATTTTGGGCGATCACCTCGCGTGCGATGTCCGCGACCACGAGCAAGCCGAACTCGTCGTCGTCGTCGCGCCGGTCGACGGCGAGCGAACTGACCGCGTACTGCTTCATGAGTGCCATGGCCTCGGCCACGGTCGCAAGCCTGTCGATAGTGTAGAGTTTGGAGCCCATGACGTCTCCGACCCGGATGGTGCGTTTCTCGCTCATATTTCGTCGTCCACTTCTTCTAGGATGGTGGGAAGTTGGGTGGTGAGACCGACGGCGTCCTCAATCGGGATCTGAAAGGCAATGCCAGCGCCGGGCTCTTCCTCAAAGTGCCCGGCATCGCGGATGCGCTCCAAAATGTCGCGTGCCCGCGTCTCGACCACCAAGAACAGGACGACATCTCGTCGGGCCGCCAGATCGAGGCCGAGAAAGGTCTTCTGCGGCTTTAGCCCTTCGCCGTGCACACCAGTAATAATCGTCGCGCCGGTCGCCCCGCCAGTGCGCGCAGCATCGACTACAGTATCGGTCTTGTCGTCGCTAACCAAGGCGACGATCAGCTTCAGTTTCATAGCTCAAGTCTCCTCGGAGCTGTCCGGCCTCAGTACTGGGGCCGCATGGTTGGCGTTCCGCCGGCGACCCACCCAAGATACCACCATAGCATAGCCCAGAACGGACATGATGGGAAAGACGCTGGCGAACGCGATGAGGCCAAATCCGTCGATTAGCGGGCTGCGCCCGGGAACAGTGGCAGCAAGCCCCAAGCCCAGCGCGGCGACCACTGGCACGGTGACGGTCGATGTGGTGACGCCGCCGCTGTCGTAGGCGAGCGGCACAATGGTCCGGCTCGACCGGAAGGTCTGGGCGATCACCACTAAATATGCGGCAATGATGTACCAGGGCAGGGGCGTACCCGTGACAATGCGAAAGCAGCCCAGCGCCACCCCCGCGGACACCCCGAGCGCCACGGCGATTCTGAGGCCCCAAGCGTCGATCGCGTTGCCCGAGATCTCCTCGGCCTTGAGGGCGACCGCAATGAGCGAGGGCTCAGCTACCGTCGTCGCAAAGCCGATCGCCGCGGCAAACGCGTAGACTAGCAGGTAGTCGTACCAGTCGACGCCGTCGGCCAGATTCGCCTGCCCAATGGTCTGGGGCGCGGTGAGTTGGCGCGCCATGGTCTCGCCGATGGGGAAGAGCGCCTCCTCCAAGCCAATGAGGAAGAGCGTGAGTCCCAACAGGACGAGGACAAACCCGGCCGCGATCCGGCGCAGGTTCGGCAGGCTGCGGCGCAGCACTGCAACTTGGAACAGAACGAGGATGCCGACAATAGGCATCACATCGAGCGCGGTGGAAAACCCGGTGGCGGCTATAGTGTGCAGAAATTCCATCTCAGTTCACCATGCCATAGGCCAGTACAAAGATCATGGGCGTCAGGCTAGCAAACGCGATGAGCCCAAAGCCGTCGACCATTGGGTTGCGCCCCCGGATTGACGTGGCGAGCCCAACGCCCAACGCGGTGACGAGCGGCACTGTGATCGTGCTGGTGGTGACGCCGCCGGAATCGTAGGCCACACCAATGATCTCTGCGGGTGCAAACGCAGTCATTGCGGTCACCAGCACGTAGCCCCCGAT
This sequence comes from Candidatus Latescibacterota bacterium, assembly GCA_965200315.1. Lineage (GTDB taxonomy): Bacteria > Latescibacterota > UBA2968 > UBA8231 > UBA8231. The sequence goes on along the minus strand of OZ241362.1, from coordinate 2,679,712 downwards.
GATCAGCCGGTGGATCGGCCAGCCCTTGAGGATGCGCAGCACCCCGAGCACGATCGCCGTGCCGACCGAGACCGCCACCACCATGCGCAACTCAAAGGCGTACGCAGCGCGCACCTCATCGTCGTCGGCAATGGCACCGGCTTCCGCTGCAACCTCGGCCGCCTCCGCAGCAACGGCGATCAGGGCCGGTTCCGCGACCGTGGTGCCAAAACCCAAGCAAAAGGCAAAGGCCAGCAGCGCAGTCGCGCTCCCCTTGCGTGCAAAGGCCTGCGCAATGGCCTCGCCGAGGGGAAAGAGACCGCTTTCGAGTCCTTGGATGAAGAGCGTCAGACCGGCGATCACGCAGACCAAGCCAACGACAACGCGCCCTAAGTTCGGAAAGGGCTGCTGCAACACCACGAGTTGGAAGAACGCGATGACGATGATGATGGGAGCCAAATCGCGCAACGCATCGACGCTCTGCCGCAATATTGCAAGGCACACATTCCAAAGTCTCATAGCAACGCTCCCTTTTTATTAAAATTCAGGGAGTTGCTTAACACGTAGCCCGCCTGCTGGGTACACACACGGTGAGTAAGAATCCAAGTCATAGAAAAACAGGGTAACGCTATTTGGCTTAAAGTTAATTAGGAGTTCGTTTTCTTAGTGAGCAAATCCGTTCACTGCAAGAGCAGCTATTCCTCCGCCATCTTTGGATCCCGCACGAACGCAACCGACACGCCCAAGGCGACGACGGTCAGGCCAAATACACAAAGAAATGGGATCGCCGGGATCCAAGCATAGAGAACTCCGCCAAAAAGAGCGGCGACCATCAGCGGCAGAGTAGTCAAGAATCCAGTCCCAGGGCCGCCCGTCCCGCCGGAGGAACTGCCGATCGATACGGAGCCGCGGCCGATAGCGGCCATCACGCGACCGCGAATGGCGCTGGGCACGATGTCGGCCAGTAGGGCACCCATCGCGGGGCTGAAAAAGGCGGCGGCCACGCCGATGGCGCACCGAATCGCTAGGACGAATCCAAAGGAGTCAGCGAGCAGATACAGCGGCGTCGCCGCGGAGACCAGCAACGCGGCGATGATAAACCGCGTGCGTCCAAAGCGGTCTGTGAGAAACCCTGCTGGAATCGTCGCCAGATTCCGCAGGCCGAACTCCACCAACAAAATTAGCCCCCACTGCGAAGCCGTCAGCCCGATGTGGGTCTTGGCGTACACCACCCAGAACGGGCTGGCCAATCCGTTGGCGATAAAACACAGGATGATTACCACCGACACGGCCCGTAGCGAGCGCGGGAACCCGCTCAGCAGTGCCGGGATGCCGGTATAGGAACGGCGCAACGTCTGTCCGAGGTTGGCGGCGCTGACCGCTTCTGCTGGCGGCTTTCGGGTCTCGCGGATGAAGATCAAGTTGATCGTCGCACCCGCGGCGTAGGCCGCGCCCATCACCCAATAAAGGAGCCGCATCCCCTCCTCGACACCCCAAGCGTCAATCGCCACGCCAGCCACAAACGGCGCAAACAACGCCAACCCCCCGGTCAGGGCGGTCATCGTCGCCATTCCGCGGCCCCGGTTCCCCGCAGGCAAAGAGTCGGCGACAAGCGCCGATGAGGCCGGGAAGTGGAACACGGCAAACCCCCGCAGCAACATCGCCGCGCCCACCCACTCCCAACTCGGGGCCACGGCGTTTACCAGCACGGCGACCGCAGAGAAATAGCCAGCCGCCGCGATCAGCCAAGCCCGGTTCATGTGGTCGGCGAGATAGCCGGCGATCGGAAACGCGAGCAGTCCGCCGAGCGGCCCCAAGGCATAGACGATCCCTATTTGCTCTGGCTCGCCACCAAGGGCCAAAACGTAGAGGGGAACATACGGAAACACCATGGCCCGAGAAAACATGCCGAGGCTCCCCGACGCGGTAAGCACGAGGATGTTGCCACGAAGGAACCCAAAAGTCCCGGCCGGCGACCGCACTATCACATCCTTCTCTGCCGTCTTTTCTCTACGATGCGTTGCAAAAGCGGATGGTAAAACGGGGCGGCTCGGCGGGAGGGCTTTCGAGGGAAAAGGCAAAACCGTGCCGACTCAAAATCTCTTGGACCAACGTCAGGCCGAGGCCGCGCCGGTTTTCCTTGGTGCTAAAAAACGGCGTAAATAGACTCTCGGTCACTTCCGGGTTGATTCCTGCACCCGTATCCTCGACCACGGCAAAGGGCCGGTCTTGGAGTTTGCCGAGGCGAATGTTTATCCTGCCGTCTGCGCCAATGGCCTCTACCGCATTTTTGAGGATATTGACAAACGCCTGTTCCATTTGGTTTTCGTCCATGGTGATGCGTTTCAGGTCCGCCTGAATATCCCAGTCCCACTCGATGTTGCGGCGCTCGCACTCGGTGCGCATCAGCAAGGCGATGTCGCGCAACAGGGCTTCCAAATCTACAGGCTGCAAGTGCGGTGCCGACAGTTTGACCACCTCGGCAAAGCTGTGCATGAAGGCGCAGAGATGATCAATGCGGTCAATAGCCACTTGCAGGGCGTTTTCAAAATCGCCGCGATCGGCTTCCCGCAATTGCCCCTTGTAATTGAGACACGAGTGCAGCAGGGAACTGACCGCTCCCGTTGAATTGTTCACCTCGTGTGCTAGCAGGCGGATGACTTTCTCGTAGGCCGCCTTCTCCGACAAGCGCAGCTCCTCGGTCAATTCCTCCATCAGGATAAAGCTGCGCAGAAATCCCTGGTCCAAAAACTGCGCCTTGTGACAGCGCACCCGCTGCCCTTGCACCGGCAACACCTGCGACTCGCCGACTCGTCCAATGACTGGCCTACTACCGAGCGTTCGGCTAGCCTCAACAAACGGCTGGCACTCGGATTGACTAGTGCTACTTTGTCGTCGAAGTCGAGAGTTGTGATGTCCGACGGCGAGGCCGTCAGGCTCTTGTCCATGAAATACAAATTCCCCCAAGCCGGCCCTCCTCGACACCAGCTTTTCTCCTCTCGCGCATATACTCTCGATAGTCTTCTCGAAAGCCTTGGATATAATCGTGCCCCTTTCCCTGTATGGCCCGATAATCCATCTCCGTCAATGGCGTATCGCTCTTTTCGACAAAGCCAGCAATTTCAAAATTACGCCCTCCTTACATTACCTTACAGTAGCAGTGCCCCCAAAATCAAAACGCACCAAGCTTAAACCCATGCTCCAGCCGGGCCGATCCAAGCGCCGGGTGAAGTCGAGGCGCAGCAGGTGATACAGCATGAGCGAGACCCCCACCTCATAGTGAAAACTCTCCTCGTAGCGCGGACCGTACCCCAGTTTGGCTCGCCGATCTGCTGCCAGCCGACCCGGCCCCGGTAAGACCAGCGTTTCAGACCAACGTTGTATCCAGCGGCGGCACCAGCCTCTAGGCCGCCGAACAACCCCCGGTTCCCTCCCAGCCCCAGATGCACCCCACCCGGTCGTAGCGCCAAGCGGGCTTCAGTCCGATCGGTCCCAACCAGCTCGACGACTCCGTTCGCTCCTCTGTCGCTTCCTCTGGCTGCTCCGCTTCCTCCCCTACCAATAGACGGGCGAGAAACCCCGTCGGCTGGAAGGCCTTTTCTAACTGTACAGTGCTGTCGATAGTCGCATAAGCGGCCTGTTCCCGCGCCGATAGAGGCACCTTGTCGGCCAGCCGGGCAAAGGAACTGTCTTGGGCCACGGCCAGCGAATCGACCCGCAGAACGTTCTTGCTGGCGTAGAGCGAGTCGGGCATATCGACATTGACTTGGTAATAACTCAGCCGCGTCACCCCATCGTATTTAATCGCGGGGAAGTGCAGCCCCACCATGCTGATTTTTATCTCCATCGAAGCTCGATAATCAACTGGCAACCACACCCCTCCGTCAAAGCCGCGGAACTGCTGTTGGTAGGCAAAATCCATGTGCTCAATCAGGGGCAGGGGAATGGCCGAGGTCGTGGTCGCCCGGCTGAGTTCCTGTCAACGCGGTGAGTACGCCGTCTCTGTCGGCCCGGACGTGGGCGCGCTCCAAGCGGCGACGGGCCTCCTCGCCCTCGCGCTCGAGGATATTCATCTCCAATTGCAGAGCCTCCAACTGGGCCTCGGTGGATTCGACGAGGTTGCGGCGATCGTCTTCGAGTTGCTGCAATTCAATCTCAGCGCACTGTTCTTGCGGGTCTTAAAACGCTGAAATTCCAAGTTTTTTAACCGCCAGCGCGTGTGCAGATCGCTCAGCTTTTTGCGTTTGTCCAATTCGAGCTGGAGTCGGCGATTCTGTTTGAGGGCCAGTTCTTCGGCCAGCTTCTCCACATCGAGCTGCGCGGCGTTCAAATCCAGTTCGACGATGGGCTGTCCCTGCTGCAACATGGCTCCCGGCTTTTGCAGAATGCGCACGAGCCGCGTATGGACGGGGCTGAAGATGATCTGCTCGAACTGGGGTACCACCGTGCCCGAAGCCGTAATCGTCGCTTCCACCGCGCCCCATTGCACCTGCGCGGTGCGAATGCGGTCGGAATCCAGCGCCGGCCTGATCCCACTGGGCAACCAAACAGAGAGCCAGAGGAGCGCAGCCAATCCCGCCACTGAATAGGCGATGCGTTTGCTGTGCTGACGCCGCAGGAAGGTGGGATCTATGGGGCGGTCCATAGCGTCCATGGGGTTTATACCTCCGCTTGTTCACTACAAATTCCGTGCCAAAGCGACAAACTATTGTTTTTGCTTGATTTATTGATTTTGGTGCAGAAGATTTTCGTCCGCTTTTGAACACTCACTGTTCATTTTCGGACAGTCGTCCGTTGAGACCCACGAGGGGGGCCTACGGACGCAATGAGCAACGAAATCGGTGCGGAATCTATTCGGGGCGGGCGACCGAGTGGCGGAACAAGGGCTGGACTGGGGAGGGTAGCGCGGCAAAAACGCTGGCGGGCAGCGACGGCACGGCGTTTTCCTTGATGCCGGTTTCCTCGGATAGGCGGCGGCGCTCGTCCGAGCCGGGGCGCAAGACCTCGACATTGAGCCACCAAGGGGCGTAGCGCACCACTACCGAGGTGCGGGGTTGGTGCGAGCGGTTGGGCGCGGTCGCGTGCCACAGGCGGCTGTCGAGCACGAGCACGCTGCCGGCTGGGCCGCAGGCGTTTACTTCCGTGGGATACGGGGCGAGGGGATCGACGCCATTGTCGCCGGTGGGGTTGTTCGAGGATCGGTGGCTGCCGGGGACGAGGAGGGTGCCGCCGTTTTCCTCGGTAAAAGGGGCTAGCATCCACAAGGTGGTCAAGTGGACCGTCGCGTCGGGATACGGCGCAGGGATGTGGCCGGCGTTGTTCTGGTTGAAGGGCCAGTCGGCGTGCCAGCCGCCGCGCTCGTTGCCCGGGTAGTTGATCGTGCCGGTGGTGAAGGAGATGCGCGGATGCGGGCCTACCATTGCGCCGACCAAGGAGAGGAGCTCTTCATCGGCTAGAAAAGGCGCGAAGGACTGGTCGAAGTTGATCATGCCCGGCAGATGGCCAATGCCGGGTGGGGCGGCGGGATTGCGGTGCGCTGCGACCGTGGCCTCGACGCTGTGGCGCACGTGCTCAATCTGGTCGGCTGGGATGACGCCTTCGACCACGCACCAGCCGTCTAGTTTTAGGTGTAGAAGCAGTCGTTCTAACTGCATGAGCTGGCTCCCTGTCATCGGCTATATAATAGAATAGACTTTTGTCGAGGACGGCAATGGATGGGTGGCTTGACAGCGATGGGGTGGTCGTGGAGTTTGGGGCGCATGTCAATTTTTTGAGGGACTGGCTGATGAGTATGGAAGGGGCACCGCCCCTCTGGTTAGTGCTGCCGCTGCTGCTGGAATTCGGCTTTGGGCAGTTGTTCAAATGGGCCACGCAACGCCGGTGCTACGAGCCGACCGTGGTAGCGACCAACTATTGGGTGCTAGCTTCCATGCTGCTGCTCTATCTGGGGTTCACCGGGCAATTGCACTTACCGGTCGCGGCGGTGAAGGTTGGCGCGATCACCGGCGTCGTCTTCATTAGCTCCATGCTGTTGATGACGCGCTTGTTGCGGACCTTTCGCGTGGCTTCGGTGCTGACCGCCTTCCGCCTCGCCATCGTCGTGCCGGTGGGGCTGGGCGTACTCCTGTGGGACGAACCGTTGGGCGGCCTCCAACTAGTGGGCTTGGGCTTGGCGTTGGTGGCCGTTTTGCTGATGTCGCGGCACGCTGGGCACCAGACCGAGGTTTCGCGCTGGGCCGCCACGGGGCTGCTGATATTGGTTTTTGGTATCCAAGGGATGAGTACTTCCTGTCTGCGCTGGGTGCATTACGCCGGCTTGGACGATGCGTATTTACAAGTGCTCATGGTCATCGGCTTTACCGCTGGGATCATTGGAGGCACCGTGTTGCTGTGGGAGGCGCGGCAGCGCATTCGGCGCTCCGATCTGGCGGTGGGGGCCGGTATCGGGGTGTACAATCTGCTGGCCTTAATGGCCGTTCTAATAGCGCTCAAGCACGTGCCGGGTACGGTATTTTTTCCCCTCGTGGGCTGCGGCGTCGTCATTTTGGACAATGTGACGGCACCGCTGTTGTGGAAAGAGCCAATCAGCCGGGCGGCCGTTTGGGGCGTGAGCGTGGGCGTACTAGCTGTAATCTTGGTAGTTCAATGAAACTAAGCGACGAGGAGTGCGAATTATGAGTAAGCGCTACAAAGCCGGAGTCATCGGGCGCACGGGTGCCGGCGGCTACGGCCACGGCTTGGAAACCGTTTACCGGGGCTTGGAGCAAGTGGATTTAGTCTCATTAGCCGACCCCGACCCCGAGGGCAGCGCCGCAGCCGGCCAACGCACGGGTGCCCAGCGGCTCTACGCCGATTATCGCCAGATGCTCGCCGACGAGGACTTGGACATAGTCAGCGTCTGTCCGCGGATGCCCGACTGCCACGCCGACATGGTCATCGCCTGTGCCGAGGCCGGGGTGCGCGGCGTGTTTATCGAGAAGCCGCTGACGCCCTCTCTGCGCGAAGCCGACGCCCTGTTGGCGGCCTGTCAGGAGCACGGCGTCAAGACCGCAGTGGCACACCGGCGCGCCAATCCCTACGAGCAGTACGGCAAAAAGCTAGTTGACGAGGGCGTTATCGGCCAGCTACAAGTGCTGCGCAGCCACGGCAAGTCCGACCATCGGGCCGGCTCTCAGGATCTGATGGTCTTGGGTACGCACATGATGGACAGTATGCGCTACTTCGCCGGGGCCGAGGTGGCTTGGGCTCATGGGCACGTCACGCAGGATGGGCGCGAGGTGACTTTGGCCGATGTGCGGGAAGGGCCCGAGCGCATCGGCTTGATCGCCGGCAATGGGGTGGCGGCGTACTACGTTTTTGAGAATGGGGTGACCGCGCATTTTGAGTCGCAACCGGGCTATCCAAAAGGGTCCAACAGCCGGTGGTTCGGTTTTGAAGCGCACGGCAGTGAGGGCATCATCGCCCTGCGCAACTCGCCCAACGGCGAGATGTATATCTACCGCCAAGGTTTGTGGATCCCCGGCGCGGAAAACGGCACTTGGGAACGGGTGCTGTTGGACGAGTGGGAGCAGTACTCGGCGGGCGAGCGCACTCACCAGAGCAATCTGATCATTGTGCGGGAATTGATCCAAGCCATGGAGGAGGATCGCCCGGTGCGGGCTTGCTCCAGCGGCGAGGACGGGCGAGCGGCTTTGGAGATGATCATGGCGGTACACGAGTCGCAGCGCTTGGGCACGCGGGTGTCCTTGCCGTTGGCGAATCGGGAGAATCCCTATGAGGCTTGGCGGCAGGAAGGGGAGGAGGCTATATAGGACGTGGGGAACAAACAGTTTCCATAGCGGGCCAACAGAAGAAACCTAACGTCATGGAGAATATGCGGATGATCAAAAACCTTTGAATAAATCATCACTTTGCGGGAAGCCTTTAGGTTTTGTGGGCCATATAGGTATAGAAGCAATTATAAATAATTTAAGAGATATTATATATTGTTTTTGGGGAAAATGGAAGTTCTGGGACAGACACATAGGTCTGTCCCTACGATCTCGTATGCCGTCGTTTCCGTGTGAATGATTTATGTCTTCGTAGGGGCGAACCGATGTGTTCGCCTTTTTATCCTTGAACTTATAAATGATATAGGATTGCTATGAAAGGTGCCAATGAAAGATCAGATAGATAGCGTGAGATGTTTTCATGAGGTATTCCAAGGACACATGGAGCGCGCGCCTACGGCAAAGGTGCCTGTGGAGATAAGCCAAGGGCGTATCCAGATGTTTTTGGAGGAGCTAGAAGAGTATCGAGCGGCCGTACATAACTGCGACATCGTCGAGATCGCGGACGCCCTTACAGACATGCTTTACGTACTGCTGGGTACGTTCATCACGCATGGTCTGCAGGACATTGCCGAAGAGCTCTTTGCTGAAGTCCACCGAAGCAACATGAGTAAGCTAGATGAGCAGGGCAAGCCGATATTCAGGAGGGACGGCAAAGTATTGAAGTCAGATCAGTTTTCAGCCCCGGATTTGCGCTCGATCATAACGAAGATTGGCAGGGCAGAAAACAAACAGCTTACAAATCGGACGAGACTGTGAACATAGACAAGGCGTCGTTTCCTGAACCCTTTGAGGAGAAACTGGAGTTCTATGTCCGAATGGTTTGAAAACGAAGACTTCTGGACGGAAATGTATCCCTATATGTTCCCGGAAGAGCGATTTCAATCTGCGGAAGATCAAGTCGACAAGATTCTTTCGCTGGTGGAGTTCAGCGGGATACATATCCTCGATCTGTGCTGCGGCCCTGGCCGACATGCCACGGTCTTGGCGGAGCGAGGATTTTCCGTAACGGGCGTTGATTCTACCAAGTTCTTACTACAAAAAGCTATGGCGCGAGCAAGCGAGCGGAAATTAGACGTCGAGTTTGTGCAGGAGGATATGCGTCGTTTTGTGCGGTCCACATCGTACGACTTGGTGCTCAACATGTTTACGTCCTTCGGCTATTTTGATGACAAGGACGAGGACCTGCGAGTACTCAGCAATATCTACGAGAGTCTCAGGCCTGGGGGAGCCCTCGTAATGGATATAATGGGTAAAGAGTGGTTGGCCAAGGTATTCGCCGCGACCTCCTCGGAGGCGCATCCCGACGGGACGTTGCTCGTTCAACGTCGCGAGGTCTTCGACGATTGGACAAGGATTCGCAACGAGTGGCTCCTGATCCGGGACGAGCAGGTAAGATCGTTCAAGTTTCACCACACCTTGTACTCTGGCCAAGAACTGAGGGATCGTCTCTTGCAAGTTGGGTTTAGTACCACGCAACTATATGGAGATTTGGCAGGTAGTGAGTATGGGACTAGCTCAAAGCGGCTGATTGCTCTTGCGCGCAAAGCGGCATCGTGAACTACCGGCATTTGGGGCTTCATTTAACACGTCCATGCCCGGCTGCGGGCTACGCCCTTCGCACAACCGCTGCGTGCAGATAGGAAGAATAAACAGAGGTTTCTGTTACCCAAGCAAAGGAAAGCAATGAAGATAACCGAGGTAGAAACAATCCGCGTGGCAAACCGAAGCGAGAGTTATGGTTGCGGAATCTGGGTGCAGATTTACACAGACGAAGGTCATGTTGGGCTTGGCGAGACTTGGTACGGGCCGATGGCGGTAGAAGGCGCAGTGCATGAGTTGTTCGCGCCCATGCTGATAGGCCGCAACCCTTTGAATATCGAGATCTTGAGCGCGGGATCAAGCAGATGAAACTCGGCGCGTTTCCCGATGCCCATGAAGGCGATGGGTACTACGTCTCTAACGAAGAAATCGAGGCGTTGATAGACCCGATACGCAGAATTCACGAGGCTGTTGGCAACCGCATGAGCATTGCTATAGACGGGCACGGATTCTGGAGTCTGCACAATGCGATAAGAGTGGCGAAGGCTTTGGAGCCGTACAATATACTTTGGCTTGAGGAGATGCTTTCGCCGCGCAACGTTGACGCGCATCTAGCTCTGGTGAGGGAAGCGAAGTTTCCGGTCTGTCTCGCCGAGCGGTTCGTGACGCGCTACCAGTTCCGCGAATTTATCGAGAAGGGCGCGGTGGAAATCCTGATGCCCGACCTTATCTGGACGGGTGGCATATCAGAGACGAAGAAAATTGCGATTCTGGGAGAGACGTATCAGCTTCCGGTATGCCCCCACGACTGCTCAGGGCCTGTAAACGTGTTTGCGTGCGCCCATATCTGCATGAACGTGCCGAACGCGATGCTGATGGAGACGATTCGGCAGTTTTACGAGGGCTGGTACGGGGAGTTTGTGACGACGAATATCAACATACAGGACGGGCATCTGCTAGCGCCCGAAGGCCCCGGCCTAGGAACGAGCCTGCGCCCCGCGGTGCGCGAGCTTCCCGACGCAAAGATAGTGGTCAGCGACAAGACCGAGGGACATTACTTGGGGTGGAAGCAGTAGTTACGGAAGATTAGATGGAACAGCACTTCTCGATAAAAGTTCTGGCCGGGATTTACTCAATTTTAAAGGTCAAAGACCGTCCCGGATTGCCAGAGATCGTTAATGGGACTGGAAATGGTTTTTTCTCCTTCTTTCTAGACGATGCCCAAGCGATGAACCAAGTATCCGACGCCAGCATGGATGCTGTGATTTGTAACATGGCCCTAATGGATATTCCCGACCTAAAGTCAACATTTTCCAGTGTCCGTCGAGTGCTGGTCGCCGGTGGCAAGTTCGTCTTCTCAATTCTTCACCCGTGCTTTTTTACCCCATTCAATGCAGAGAACCCACCGGAAGACCTTGACGAAGAGGGGAATTATGAAGCGTAGTCTGAGCCTTTCGGCTTTGTTGTGCTGCCTGTTGTGGAGCGTCCGCCCCGGCGATGCCCAGTCCGCAGAAAGACAGGTTGCACAGAGTCTGGTGCGTACCATTGAGATGCAATATCTGCTGTATTTGCCACCTGCTTATGACAGCAGCGAAGAGCAATGGCCGTTGCTCTTGTTCTTGCACGGAGCAGGCGAGCGTGGAGATAACCTCGAGCTAGTGAAAGTCCACGGTCCACCGAAAATGATAGCTCAGGGGAAGGACTTTCCCTTCGTGGTCGTCTCGCCGCAGTGTCCAAAGGATGAGTGGTGGTCCGTGGACGCGCTGAATGATCTTCTAAACGAGATCGTTGAGACCTACCGCATCGATACGGCTAGGATCTATGTGACCGGCCTGAGTATGGGGGGATATGCGACGTGGGGACTAGCCTGTACCTATCCCGAGCGGTTCGCGGCCGTCGTCCCTATATGTGGTGGTGGGGATTCAGCAAAAGCACCCTTAATGAAGGGGGTGCCGACTTGGGTTTTCCACGGCGCGAAAGACGAGGCCGTGCCGTTGCAACAATCACAGGAGATGGTTGACGCGCTCAAGGCGGCCGGAGGCAATGTCCGCTTTACGGTGTACCCTAAAGTGGGCCACGTGGAAGCGTGGCAAAATGCCTACAGCGATCTGGCCTTATGGGAGTGGTTGGCAAAGCAGCGACGGGCCGAGTAAAATCAGGGCAGTATGGCTTCTATTTTTACTTCGCCCTCGTCCCAAATTACCGTGCCCGTGCCCATTTCAACTAGCTCGACGACATCGCCGGGAACCTCCAATCTCAACGAGGTCATCCCGATGCCGCTGTAGGCGGCAACATACCTTTTGCCCCCCGGGCAGGCGCAGAGCCATATCGGCCCCTTGTCGCAGGTGAGCGTGGCACCGCCGATGGAGACCTGTCCGGCAGTGCTTTGTCGAGCGTAGGGTGACTCGTGCATGGGCCATTCTAAGGGGCCGTCTTGGGTCCAGCGCCGCTTTAGCGACCACTCGTACAGATCGACTTCAATGCCGAGTATGCGGTCGTCCCGCGTGTACTCCACGCGGAGCGGGCGCTCGCTACCCGCGGTATAGGTGGCGGGCGGAGCCGCTTCGTCGACGAGCGTACCCCTCACTACCTCGGCGGCAAAATCGGCACCACTGGCGTAGTCGATGCGCTCGGTCAGTTCGGCGTAGAAACCGCAGCGGGGCTGGCCTTGGTAAGCTGAGCCGAGGGTATGGTGGAGTGAAAGATGCGCCCGCGCACCTGATGAGTCATCAGGTGTGCTTGGGAGTCGTAATTTTTGGGCAGGGCCGGCGGTGATGGCAAGGTGGATCCCTCGGTGAAGTTGTGATAATAAATAAGTAAGACGACAAAAAGTTCAGCGATTCGCCAACAGCTCCGCTATCTCAGGCGGAAAGCCGCGCTGCCCGTCGCGGTTGAGGCTGGTGCCGATGAGGCGGCCGTGCAGCACGTGTGCGCCGTCGGCTTCTCTGAAGATGTCTTGGACAAAGCAAAAGCGCAGGCGGCTCTCCCGCTCTACGCGCAGCTCGACTGTGAAGCGGTCGCCGCTGCGGAGGGGGGTCTTGTAGTCGATTTCTGCGCGAGTGAGGACCAAGTCGTGGCCCTGTTGGTGAAAGCGGGCAAAGCTGAGGCCAAGGCTTTGCAAGTATTGGTGGCGGGCGTGTTCGAGGTAGTGTTGGTATATCGCGTTGTTGACGATGCCTTGGAGATCGCATTCGTAATCGCGGACATCTAGGGTGAGTGTGAAGTCGGGAGGCTGTGCTGGCATGTTGTATCGTCCTATGGCAAGAGCAATGCTGCTTGTTGGATTGAGGGGACTTGGCTATTTTGTGCCCCGCAAAAGGAGGGAAGCGATGTTTAAAATATCCGTGTGGCACGGCGATTTGTCGGAATCGTACCTGCGCTATGTTACTCAGCTTGGGGTCGATTGCTTGGACTTTGGCTCGGGCGATTACTTCCCCGGGGTCAAAGAGCAGGGCTATCCCGACTTAGACGCCGTGATAAAAATAAGAAAAAAAATCCGTTCTTGGGGCCTAGACTTCAATCGCGTGACCCTGCCGGACATAACCGCAAAGTTCATGTCCGGGGAGGATGGCTGCGAGAAGGAGTTGGAAAACACGGCCGCGGCGCTGGAGGTTTTTGCCGCGGCCGGCGCGCCCATTGCGCGGCAGCGATTCCACGGCGATGTGTTCCCGTGGATGCTCCACCGCTGGAACTCGCCACGGCGCGGCGGCTATCACTATCGGGCCGAGAGCCGCGGCTTGGCCGAGAGCGATGAGGGGTCGCCTTCGCTAGAACAGCTCGATGCTTGGTGGGCGCGTTTTTGCACGGTGTACGAGCGCTTGGTGCCCATTGCTGAAGACTGCGACATCAAGCTGGCGATTCATCCGTCGGACTCGCCACTGCCGGATACGCCGTTGGGTGGCTTGGGTTTTCACAAGGTCATTGACGCCTTCCCCAGCCGCCAAGTCGGGTACCTCTACTGCTGCGGCACCCGCGCCGAGGCCGGGGGCTTGCCCTTAGTGCTCGACGAGGTTCACAATTACGGGCGCAAGGGCCGGATCTTCATGGTGCATTTGCGCAATGTGCGCGGGAGCTTGGCCACGGCTGGGGGGTTTGAGGAGACCCTGCTCGACGATGGCGACATGAACATGGCCAAAATTTTGCTGGAGTTGGACCGGGTGGGTTTCGACGGGTGCATCAATCCCGACCACATACCGGCGCTAGAAGGGGATGAGGGGGCCTTGATGCGGGGATTGGCGTACTCAGTGGGGTACATCAAGGCGTTGTTTGCTGCGTTGGCGGCGGTTAAGTAGTGGGATAAAGATGAGCAAAAAGAAAATTGCGGCGATCATCACCGAATACCGCCCGAGGTCGCACGCCGACGTGATCGTCTCCAAGTTCCTCAAGGGTTTTCCCACGGACGAGGGCTTGTGTGCGCCGAGGGTCGAGCTCGCGTCAATGTACATCGACCAGTTTCCCGAAAACGATATGGGACGGGCGATGGCCCAAGAGCACGGGGTGCCGATTTTTAACAGCATCTCGGCGGCGCTGTGTCTGGGGGGACGGGAGCTGGCGGTGGATGGGGTATTGTCCATTGGCGAGCATGGGGACTACGCTTGGAACGAAAAGGAGCAGCAGCTCTATCCGCGCCGCTACTTTATGGAGCAAATCTGCGGGGTGATGGCGACATCGAAGCGAGGGGTGCCGGTGTTCAACGACAAGCACTTGTCCTATAGCTGGACCGATGCGCTGTGGATGTACCAACGGGCGCAGGCGGTGGGAGCGGCGTTTATGGCCGGGTCTTCGCTGCCGGTGTGTTGGCGGCAGCCTTGGGTTGAGCACGAGTTGGCAACCCCGCTGGAGGCGGCGGTGGCGATTGGGTTTTCCGGGCTGGATATCTACGGGTTCCACACCCTCGAAGTGCTCCAGTGCATGGTTGAGCGGCGGCAGGGTGGAGAGACGGGAGTGGCCGCGGTGACTTGTCTGGAGGGGGAGGCTGTGTGGCGAGCTGCCGACGAGGGATTGTGGTCGCGGGAACTAGCCGAGGCCGCTTGCGCGACTATTGTCGATAAGCCCGAAGGGCCAATGGAGGAACACTGCCAAAATCCGGCGCTTTTTGTGGTGGAATACAGCGATGGCTTGCGCGGGGCCGTGCTAATGCTCAACGGCTACGTCCACGATTTGGCGTATGCGGCGCGGGTCGGTGGACAGGTGCAAGCCTGCGAGTTCCACGCCCAAGGGCACGGCGGGCTGGAAGGGGCATACGCACACTTCAGCTATCTGTCGCTCAACGTCGAAGAGATGTTCCTGACCGGCAAAGCCCAGTACCCGGTTGAGCGCACTCTGCTGACCAGCGGCATCCTCGAAGCGGCGCTGACGTCGCGCTATGAGGGCTACAAGCGGCTGGAGACGCCGTGGCTGGATGTGGAGTACCACTCGTATGATGCGTTCCGCTGGCGACCGACCGGGCCGCGGCCGACCGGGGCCTGTCTGGCTCCGTGGCCGCCGAGCGCGTGAGCAGTAGAAGCTGTCTGGAACCCCCTGCTTCGACTGGGCTCAGCACGACAGGGAGCGTGCCAGTGCTTGGCGCACGAGGCCGCGGAACGTCAATTACCACCTAATGAATCTTTGGCTTTCACATACTCCAAGGAGGGATACTATGCTGCAACGTCTCGCTGCAATCGCACTGGTGCTGCTGGCCAGCCCGACCTTCGCCCAAGAGCCGTCCATCGTTCCCGCCGGGGCCAAGCTCGAAGTGCTCTTCGACGGGGCCTTCTTTTCCGAGGGGCCGGCCGTGGCCCTAGATGGCTCGGTTTTCTTTAGCGACATTACCTTTTCCAAGCCTTCGGGGATGCAAGCCGGGCACATCTGGCGCTACGACCCCAAAACCGGCCAGACCGCGATCTACCGCTCGCCCAGCGGCATGTCCAACGGCCTCAAGTTCGACGCGATGGGCCGACTAATCGCCGCGGAGGGCGCGGATTTCGGGGGGCAGCGCGTGACGCGCACGGACCTTACAACCGGTAAGGCCGAGATCATCGCCGGGCTGTACGAGGGCCGCCCCTTTAACGCCCCCAACGACATTTCCATCGACGAGAAGGGCCGCATCTACTTCAGCGACCCGCGCTACCTCGGCCACGAGCCGCTCGACCAGCCGGTGATGGCGGTGTACCGGATTGATCCGGACGGCACCATCGAGCGGATCATCACCGACGCGGGCAAGCCCAACGGCGTTTGCGTGTCCCCGGACCAGCAGTCGCTCTACGTGGTGAGCAACGACAACGGCAACACGGGGATTTTCCGCTTGGAAGGTACGCCCGCACACAAGGGCCGGATGGCTCTGTTGGCGTACGACCTGCACCCCGACGGCACGGCCACATTCCGCGAGGTGCTAGTCGATTACTATCCCGAAGACGGGCCGGACGGCCTAGTCGCCGATGTCGAGGGGAATCTATACGTAGCGGTGCGGGACGTGACGCGCCCGGGCATTGTGGTGTATTCCCCGCAGGGCGAGGAACTAGGCTATATCCCCACGCCCGTGGTTCCGACCAATGTGGCGTTTGGCCGCGGCGAGGAGAGCAAGACGCTCTACGTCACCTATGGAGGAGGTGCACCGCCGGAAAATCGAGGCATCTTGGCCAAGATACAAGTCGGCAAGGACGGATACCACCTGCCGGCCCCGTGACGCGATGACCTCTTTAGACTGGGCCGTCGTCTTGGTCCTCAACGGCGGCATCGTCACCTACAGCCTGATTGCCTTCCGCAACAAGGGCGAGAGCTTCGATTGGTACTTGGCGGCCAAGTCCATGCCTTGGTGGGTGATCGGGCTGTCGGCGTTTGGCACGGCCGTTGATAGCGGCGATTACGTCGGCATTGTCGGCGGGTCTTATAACCTAGGGCTGTCGCAACTGGCGCAGTGGTGGCTGGGCATTGCCGTGGGCTGGACCGTGCTCAGCTTCTTCGTCATCGTGCCAATGTACCGCTCTGGGGTTTTTACCAACGCCGAGTGGCTGGAGTTCCGCTTCGGGCCAGCGGCCCGTCTGTTGGCGGTCTTGATCAACGTCCAATCGCGGACCAACGTGCTGGGCAACATCTTCTTTTCCATGTTTCTGGTGCTCAATGTAGTCGCCGGAATTGAGGAGACGACGTGTTGGTTGGTGGTGGTGGGCGTGGCACTCAGCTCGGTGCTCTACATCGTGCGCGGCGGCTTGCGAGCTGGGGTGCTGACCGACGCGTTGCAAAGCGCGACGATGATCGTGGCCTCTTTTGTGCTCTGGGGATTCGTCTATTCGGGTTTGGGTGGCTGGGACGGAGTGACGGCGCGGCTGGAGGCCGTGGAAGAAGGACTGGCGGATACGCTGCTGCACGTGGGGGGCTATTCGCCGCCCGGTGTGCCTCCCTTCATAGTGATCTTCGGCTTTTTGGTGGTGTTGACCACGTATGCGGTCATCAATCAGTACGAGGCCATCCGCTTCCTCGGCGCCCGCTCGGAGTGGGACTTCAAAATGGCCGCGCTGGTGGCCAGCATCGCCACGGCGATCTGCCTGTTCTTCAACGTCAGCTTGGGGCCGATGGCGCGGGCGCAGTTTCCCGGCTTGGAAATCGTCGATCAGGCCTATCCCCTGATGATTGAGGCGTACCTGCCGGCGGGGTTGGTCGGGCTAGTGGTCGCGGGCTTGGTGGCGGCCGGGTACTCGACTTTTGATTCGATTGGCATTGGCATTTCGTCGCTGTTTGTGCGCGACGTGTACGCGCGTTTCATCGTCAAAAACGGCACGGACGCGCACTACACCAAGGTGGGCCGGATATCGGTGCCGATCATTCTGGCGCTGGGCTTTATCTATGTGCCCTTTTTGGGCGAGAAGGGGATGCTGCTGTTCTACCTGCGGCTGGCCGGGGCCATTGCCGTGCCGCTGATGACGGTCATTTTGATGGGCGTTTTTACGAAGGTGCATCGCCAAACTGGGATCGTCGGCTTGCTGGTGGGGCTTGGCTATGGGATGTCGGCGATCTTGGCCGATTTTAACGAGTGGCCGCTGCCGGTGTGGTACCAGAACACGTGGTGGACCTACCTGTGGAACTTGGTGCTGCCGGCGGTGAGCATGCTCGTCGCCTCCAAGCTGATTGATTGGCGGCGCGGTCCGGTGTGCGACGAGGAGTTGCGCGGGCTAATTTACATGCGCCACGAAGACCCGGTTGCACTGCGTCTGCTCATGGCCCGGCGGCTCGCGGCGTTGGAAGGCACGTGGTTGCAGAAGACGCTAGTGGAAGCTCCGATTCGACCGGAATACCCCTTTGCGGTCGGCGAAAATGGTCCTAAGTGGTATTTGCGCCCGGGGGTGTGGATCGGGGTTTATCTAGCGGTGGCGAGTATTTTGCTTTTTGTGGTGTTGTGGTAAGGATTTGTAGATTGTAAGTCATGCGGATTTATGACGGAGGGAGCAACTATGCAGACCTTGGGTGATTGCCTAAAAGAAATCAGAGAAGATGCTAGTATTTCTACCTTGAACGAAGCAAATGCCAAGAGAAGGATTATTGAGCGTATCTTGAGTTTGCTTGGCTGGGACATTTACGGCCCTGAGATTGAGGCAGAGTATGGCGTTGGAGAACGAAGAGTTGACTATGCCTTACAAATCAATGGCGAAAATAAAGTGTTTCTCGAAGCTAAGAAACCGGGAGAGAATTTGGACAATCACCAGAAGCAACTCCTCGATTATTCCTTTGAGAGAGGGGTTAAGCTAGCTATTTTGACCAATGGAATTTCTTGGTGGTTCTATCTTTCATTGAAAGAATGTGATTGGAAAGATCGCCGATTTGATATTCTAGATATTTCAAAGCAAGAAATAAGGCATATTGCTGGCGAGTTCGATCTTTTACTTTCTCGACAAAATGTTGGTTCTGGCAAAGCAGTTCAACACGCCGAGTCTATTTTGGATAGACGGCAAAAGGAGAAGATCTTTAGAGAGAGTATGCCCAAAGCATGGAACCGTATCATCGAGGACAGCGGCAACGGCTCATCATTATTGGTGGAATTAATAAAAGAGACAACCGAGGACATAATAAAAGAGACAACCGAGGACATTTGTGGTCTCAAATTACAGGAGAATGACGTTGGCGAAATTTCGCAGTTCATTCGTTTGCATCAGGAAAAATGGATTCTCATTCCTGAACCACAAAAGATGGATTCATCCATAAAAACATCCAACGCCAAAACCCAGGTCCAAATAAAAAGTAAGCCCAGCAAGCCCCAATGGATGGAAATCGATGGTGTGCATTATGAATTGACACGTGTTTATGAAATATTGATAAATACTGCGAACTGGCTGATAGATAAGGGAAATTTGAAATCGTCAGACTGCCCTATCAAAGTAGCCGGAAGTCGCAAACGAGTGTTAATAGATCAAAAACCCACACACCCATCAGGCCGTGAATTCTTTACAGAACATAGACTAAAAAACGATCTCTACATTGAGTGTCATGCCTCCTGCAAATATGCCATTAGCCATGCTAAAAAGTTACTCGAAAAATACGGATACGATCCGGAAAAGCTAAGAGTAGATAACTAATGACTAGATGCCTAAAGAAACCGATTCCTGTTTTCGCAGGAACGACTAGGGCAAGACGCCGCGAGAGAATCTAAACGATGACCGACCCCCATGATCTCACCCCTGTCGAATGCCGCGCCGTAACCGCGTCTCCCTTTGACGCGCTCTATCCGCCGAGCGAAAAGATCAAAACCATTGTGGTGGCGAACTTCCCGGGGCTGGGCAAGCTGGCGGCGATGCGCTTCATCGAATGGGTGCAGGAGCATCCCGAGGGCGTGATCTCGTTGCCGACGGGCAAGACTCCGCAGTACTTCATCCGTTGGGTCCAGCAGTTGACGCGGCATTGGGGCGAAGCCGAAGTCCAGTGCATGCTCGCAGAAGCCGGCGTCAATCCGGCGAGCAAGCCGGAACTGCGCGGCCTGCACTTTGTGCAGATCGACGAGTTTTATCCAATAGATCCCCGGCAGGACAACAGCTTCTACAGCTATGTAAACCGCTTCTACATCGACGGCTTTGGGCTCGACCCGGCTAAAGCACTGCTGATCAACTGCGCCGAGATCGGCTTGCGGCCCGGCCAGACTCTCGCCGAGGTGTGGCCCGACGGCGCGGTTGACTTGTCGCTGCGCCACCGGCCTGCGCGCACCCTATTGGAGCAAGTGCAGCAAGACGCGCTGCAAAGGATCGACCAGTGGTGCTTGGAATACGAGGAGCGAATCCGCGCCTTGGGCGGCATTGGCTTCTTTTTGGGCGGTATTGGCCCGGACGGACACATTGGCTTCAACGTGCGCGGCTCAGACCACTTCTCGACGACGCGGCTGACTGAGGTCAACTACGAGACGCAAGCGGCCGCGGCCGCCGATTTAGGTGGCATGGAGGTAGCGCGCAAGCGGTTGGTCATTACCATTGGCCTCGGCACCATCGCCGCCCGTCCCGATGCCTGCGCCGTGATTATCGCGGCGGGCGAGGCCAAGGCGGGGATTGTCGCCGCGGCCATTGAGCAAGCGGCCGATGTGCGCTATCCGGCCTCGGTCTTGCACCGCCTGCCAAGTGCGCGGTTTTACATCACGCGCGGCGCGGCCAAGTTGCTGCGGGTGCGGCAGCGGGTGCTTTTGCAGCAGCAGGCTATCGACGACGAAGCGGTAGAAAAGATCGTCGTCGAGCTCGCTGGCAAATTGGGCAAGAAGGTCGTCGATTTGACCGAGGCGGAGCTGGCGCAAGACGAGCTAGGGGCGGTGCTTTTGCAGGGGCGCGCCGAACCGGTCGAGACCTTGACGCACAGGGTGCGCGACCGCTTGATCGGCAAAATTGAGCGCGGCTGCCAGACCCTTTCCGGTACGCGCTTCCTCCACACCGAGCCGCACCACGACGACCTAATGCTCGGCTATCTGCCCTATATCGTCCGCCACGTACGCGACGCTACTAATGTGCATTACTTCGTCTGCTTCACCGGCGGCTTCACCGCGGTGACCAACCGCTTTATCGAGGATCACATCGAGCGGCTGCGGCACTTCTTGCCCAGTGACGAGTGCGTTGAGTTGCTAGCCGAAGACTACTTTGCGCCAAGCTACGAGCACGGCCGCAATCGCGATGTTTGGCTGTATCTCGACGGGGTGGCAGCCGACGATGCGCGGATGTGCGACGAGGGGATGGCGCGGCGCTTCTTGCGCAACCTCGTCGCGCTGTATGGCGTCGAAGACCGCGCGAGCATTGAGAAGCTACTGGCCGAGCTGGATGCCTATTTTGCCAGCCGCTATCCCGGCCAAAAAGACGCGCCGCAAGTGCAGACCCTCAAGGGTTTGTGTAGAGAGTGGGAGGCCGAATGTACGTGGGGCTATCTCGGGTGGGACTGCACCAGCGTTAAGCACTTGCGCCTTGGGTTTTACACGGGAGACCTCTTTACCGAGGACCCGACGGTGGAAGGCGACGTGCTGCCCGTGCTCTCGCTCCTCGAAGAAGTCGCCCCCGATGTGGTTAGCGTGGCACTAGACCCAGAGGCCAGCGGCCCGGACACGCACTACAAGGTGTTGCAGGCTGTCACCGAGTCCCTGCGTCGCTACGAACGGCAGCGCAAAGACGCGCCCATCAAGGTTTGGGGCTATCGCAATGTGTGGTATCGCTTCGATCCCAGCGAGGCCAACATTTTTGTGCCGGTCTCGCTCAACATGCTCTCGGTTATGCAGAGCGCGTTTATGAGCAATTTCATCTCTCAGCGCGACGCTTCGTTCCCCAGCTACGAACACGACGGCCCGTTCTCGGAGCTGGCGCGCCGGGTGCAGGTAGAGCAGTACCAGAAAATCAAAACGTGCCTCGGCCGCGAGTGGTTTCAAGAACACCCCAGCCCCCTAATTCGCGCCACGCGGGGCTTGGTGTTTCTCAGAGAAATGGACTTAGCCGAGTTGTACGAGCGCAGCCGAGTGCTCAAGCAGGCGACTGAGACCGTGCAGTCCGGCCACAGTATTGTAGCCGCTAATCAAGGAGGAAAAGATGCTCAGTGAAAAATTACAGCAGGCACTCAACGATCAACTCAATTACGAGTTTTCCTCGGCCTATACCTACCTGTCGATGGCGGCTTATTTCGAGGACCTCGACCTCAATGGTTTTGCCCACTGGATGAAGATCCAGTACCAAGAGGAGCTGATGCACGCGGAAAGGGTCTATGCTTTCATCAACGACCGCGACGGCCGCGTGCGCTTGCAGGCCATCGCTGCGCCACACAGCGAGTGGGACTCGCCGCTGGACGCCTTCAAGTTCGCCCTAGAAGGCGAGCGGGCTTTGAGCGAGAAAATCTATGCGGTGGTAGATGAGGCTCTCGCCGAGCGCGATCACGCCACGCATACTTTTATGCAGTGGTTTGTCAACGAGCAGGTGGAGGAGGAGGCCATCGTCCGCAATATCGTCAGCGACATGGAGCGCATCGTCGAAAGCCGCGACGGCCTCTTTCTGATGGATCGGGACTTAGCGGGCAGGAAGCCGCAGGGCGCGGAGTAACGGCTGTCGCCGGGCGCTACGGCCGCGGCAAAACGACGAACCCCACCGAATCCACCGACGCCGAGCCGAACAGCCCGATGCCGCCCTCCACAGAAAAAAACGGCCGCTCGAAATTTTCGCCAGCCATCCCCCCAAAGCCGCCCTGTTCTTCTTGGAGGTCGGGGCTAGAGCGGGCGTACTCAAACCAGTTGTGGTCGAGTGCGTACACCCTTATCAGAGAACGCCCGGTATAAACCACGGCGAACCACGGCCAGCGCACGATTCCGTCGCTGGCGGCGAAGGGCGGCGATTGGTTGGCCCGCAAGTCTTCCGGGTCCTGGTCGTATATATCTGGGAAATCCTCGTCGAGCAACTGCGCGTCCTCTTCCAAGGCGAAGAGTGCCGCTTGGTATGCCACCCCCGCCTTTTCCAAGCGGAGTTCGAGCAGGCCGTCCAGATGGATAAGCTGATTTTCCGGTGCCGTGTACACCTCGTCCCCCACCTCGGCAAATGACTTGAGAGTCCGCATGATCTCTTGGGTGTCTTCGTCCAATAAAACCGCCTGCCGTATCCGCACTCGCTCTGGCGTGGTGGTGCTCGCCCGGACCGTCTTTCCCGCGACTTTTACTTCTAGCCGGTACTCGGTCTGGGGTTCCACTTGGAGAGAATCTGATGGTGGCAGATAGCGGCCGGGTGTAGCCGGGTCGGGTGCGTACTCAAAGACTCGATCCCCTTGGAAGACGCGCACTTGGGCATTGGACACCCCCGCCGCTTCCCGGCTGTAGGCTTGGCCGGGAGGCAGGGTGCGCCGCACGAACAATTCGGGCAGGGTCTGATCAACTAGCAGAATCCCGTCCACCACCAGCTCGCTGCCTTCTTCTACCGAGCCGAAGAGATCCCCCGGCTGGCGCTCGGCAGCGCAAGCCGTCAGGCATAATACGATAAAAACGCTAAGTACCCGACCGTAGGGGTTTTCTTGGGATCGCGGGCATCCTGCCCGCAGGCGGGCGAGACGCCCGCGATCCCAGGGCGATACCCAAAAACGCCCGCCCAAGCCAAGTGTCGGGTACTTAGTAAAAACGTAACGCACGATTTCCTCCTTAAAACGCAAAGTTGAAACCCAGCGTCGGCACGCTGGGCAACTGTTTGAACACCTCTGACCGGATTCCCGGCCGCTATAGACGACTCCATTCGTCTAAAGTTATCCTCCGTTCAATTATTCCTTCCACTTCGCGAATCATCATACGAAGCTGCGGAACTGAGTATTCCTCGTTAGACGGGAGGGTTAGTCGATGATTCCCACGGAGCATGAACTGATGTCGTGAACCCGAGAAGGGTCCGTCAAAGCCAAGGCCACGCAAGCGCCAAATAAAAAGAATGCGCTTACATGGCACCCAACGGCTCACGAGCTAGTTCCTTATTTAGGTTGATCCCCGAAAGAACCGGTAGAGTGTGCCCAAGTCTCAGGCCGAGGAGCAACCAGTCCTCCAAAGTGGAGCGCAATAAACGTTCACACTCCTTCAGCGTGGTTCCAAAAGCAATAACACCCTTGCATGGTGGAATCCGCCCGGCGAAGGTGCCGTCATCCAACTTGTCGTAAACCGCCACTTCCATGGCCTGTTCAAGATAGTCGCTGAGAATGCATTCCGTCCCCATTTTTGTTTCTCCTCAAAACGCAAAATTGAAACCCAGCGTCGGCACGATGGGCAGTTGCTTGAACACCTCCGGCTCGGTCTCGGAATTGTTTGTGTCGAATAGCACAAACCACTCGTTGCGCCGGCTGTAGAGATTGAAAATTTGCAGGTAGAACTCGGCGTCGAGGCCCCACAGCCCAAACTCGCGGCTGGCACTGGCGTCGAGGCGATGGTAAGGCAGTAGGCGGGCACTATTGCGCTCGGCTGGTAGCACGTAGTCTTGCAGCGACCCGGTGGTCGGCTCGCGCAGCGAATAGCGGGCCGAGGCCGGGGTGAAGGCCTGCCCGGTGGCGTACACGAGATTCGAGCCAAGGCGCCATTTCCCCAAGTTGTATGAGACCACAAAAGACAGGTCGTGGCGGCGGTCGTACTTGGGGGAGAAGGCGCGTCCGCCGTTTAGCTCGGGAAAGGTGCGCCGCGTCCAGCCCAACGTATAGCCCACCCAGCCGGTGAGTGCTCCGGTGCGCCGCTGCAAAAAGACTTCGACTCCGCTGGCCCAGCCGGTGCCCCCGCTTTTGAATATGTCATCCGAGCGCGTGCCTTCGCTATCGACGGCCACCGCGTTGTCCAGCACCACCAAATTGGCCAAGTCGGTGTAGTAGGCCTCCACGGAGAGCTGATAGCGCCGCGACGGGTCCCACTCGGTTCCCACCACCCCCTGATACGAGCGGCCCGGCTCAACGCTGCTGTCGAGCGGCACCCAGAAATCACCGCCGCTAAAGACTTCGGTGGTGATCAATTGCAGGTACTGGCGGTACATGCCCGCGGCGGCCTTGACGCGGATGTTTTCGCTGAGGGCGCGACTGAGGGACAGCCGAGGCATAAAGTGCAGGCGATCCCCAACACTGAAATAAGTGCCTCGGCCCCCGAGCCGCAGCCGCGTGATGGGCCCGGCCTGCCACTCGTCTTGGACGTAGGCCGAGGCCAGCACCGACTTCTGGTACAAGGACTGCTCCTCTTGGTTGAAGGATTGGGAATAGTCGAACTCGAACAGGGTAGCCAGAAAGCCGAGTGTGAGGGTGTGGTCGCGGTTGGCGAAGTAATCCACATCGCCTTTGAACGACCAATCGCGAATGCTGTTGGCAATGCCAAACGGCGTGTCGAATAAGCTGAACAAGAGGGTGCTTTCGTACGACGAGCCGGCCGCCATGAAGTGCCCAAACAGGGTCGGCGAGAACACCCGCGTCCAGCGTACGGTCACGGCGCGGTTGCCCCAGCGCAAATCGGCAAAGGATTCATCCTCTTCTTCTGCGTCCGCCCGCAGATCGTCTTGGCCCCAGTACGTGCTCACGGTAAAGGTGTCGTCGCCCCACCGCTGGTTGACTTTGCCGTTGAAGTCGTAGAAGTAGTAGCTAAACGGGATGTCCACGCCGCGAGAGCGGATGGTGCTGAGTATGGGTTCTAGATACGTGCGGCGGCCGGCCATCATCCACGATCCTTGCCCCACCGGCCCTTCGGCCAGCAAGCGGCTCGCAATCATACTGATGCCGCCCCGGCCGCTGAAGCGTTGTCGGTTGCCCTCGCGGTTGCTCACGTCGAGCACCGCTCCGAGCGTCCGGCCATACGCGGCCGGATAGGCTCCTTTGTATAGCTGGACATCCTTGATGGCGTCTGGATTGAAGGTCGAGAAAAAGCCGAAGAGGTGGGAGGGATTGTACAGGGGGATGTGGTCGAGGAGGATGGCCGTTTGGTCGGGCCCGCCGCCGCGCACGTACAGGCCGCTGCTAATATCCGAAGCCGACTGGATGCCCGGCAACAGTTGCAAGCTGCGGAGGAGATCGGCCTCGCCAATGGCCGGCATTTGCTGCAACGGCTCGACCTGTAGGACGATAAAACTGCTCTGGGTGGCCTGCTCCAGCTCTTCGCGGCGCTCGGCTTCCACCAAGACCTCTTCGCCAATGTCCACCGGCTTGGGCACCAGTGCCACATCGAGCCGCACGGCTTCGTCGGTGCCAAAGCGCAGCGTGTCCCGCCGGGTCTGGTAGCCTATGTGCGACGTGCTCACCACGTGCGTACCCGCTGGCACTTGCTTGACTGCATAGTAGCCGCTGTTATTGCTGGCCGCTCCGAGCTGAAGCCCTTCCACCACGACCGTCGCCAAGATCAGGGCTTCGCCGCTGTCGGCGTCGGTGACAAAACCGCTCAAGGTGGCCTCTGGGGCTTGGGCCGCTACGGGCATGGCTGCCAAGAGGGCCACCAAACATCTAAGAATTGCCATTCTATACTCCGTTTAGCCTAATAAAGCGAAACTCACTGCTTTCTTTTGATTCCTACGTCATCCCGCCGCTTAAAGCGGTAGTGCGACACCCACCACTCCTGCCCGCCGTTGTAGCCCCACAATTCGGCGCAAGCCATAAAGAACATGCGCCAGCGCTGTAACCAGCGCCGCTTTTGGGCTGCGCCGTACTGGCGTTCCAAAATGGCGAGGGCCTCCGAACGCCGAGCGTCGAGATTGGCCAGCCAATGCTCGGCTGTGCGGGCATAGTGCCGGCCATCAACTCGCCACTGTGCCTCTAAGACTAGATCGTCCTGAAAGTAGTGTAGCAGATCGTCGGAGGGCATGATGCCGCCGGTAAAAAAATAACGCCCCATCCAGTTTTCTTCCCCTTCGGCGGCAAAGGCGTAGGCGTAGAGGCGATGGACGAAGATGTGGATGAAAAGCAAACCAGCCGGTTTGAGCCAGCCGGCGATGAGCCGCATTAGCTCGCGGTAATTGCGTATATGCTCGAACATCTCCACCGATACTACCCGGTCGTAGCGTCCCGGTGCGGCGAAATCGTTCATATCTGCGGTGATCACCGCGACATTGTCCAGCCCTTGCTCCTTGCTGTGCGCTTCGATAAAGTTGCGCTGCAAGGTTGAATTGGATACTGCGGTGATGCGGCTACTGGGATAATGTTGCGCCATCCACAAGGTCAGCGACCCCCAGCCGCACCCTAGTTCCAGCACGTCTTGGCCGTCTTGTAGGTCGGCGCGCTGACAGGTCCGTTCCAGCATGGCCGCTTCTGCTTGGTCTAGGCTGGCCGTCGGCGCGGGGAAGTAACAGCCGCTGTACTTGAGGTGACGGCCCAGAACCAGTTGGAAAAACTCGGGCGGCAGCTCGTAGTGCTGCTCGTTGGCACTCTGCGTATGCAGGGCGATGGGTGCTTGATCCATTGAGGCGATGAAGCGGCATTTGGCCGCCTGCTCGGCCTCGCAGTCCGCGCCCCGCTCTTGCCGCAACCGCCCGCGATTGAAGCGGCGAATGCCCCAGCGGATGAGCATATCGGGCAACAGGCCCCGCTCGGCCCAATCAATCGCGTTCAGCATTTTCCTTGCGTGGGAACCACGGAACAAAGGGACTGGTAGTGCGCTGGTAGCGGCGGTAGGACTCGCCGCGGCGGACCAAGGCCCGCTTCTCAGTGTAAGGAATGCCAGTAACGCGGTACAGCAGAAACAGCATCAGCACCGGGCCGATCCAAGCTAGCCACCCGAGTGCCGATCCGACGGCCATGACTGCGTAGGCCCACCAGTGGACCCATTCAAAAAAGTAGTTGGGATGGCGCGAATAGCGCCACAGGCCGCGGTCGCAGGTGCGCTCTTGGTTGGCCGCTTGGCTGCGGAAGGCGGCTAATTGGCGGTCAGCCATCCACTCGCCGACCACGGCCACCGCCCACACCAGCAGACCGGCGACGTCCCAAGCGGTCCACCCCACCTCTGCTTTGGCTGCCACAGCGACGAAGGGCAGGCCAAATAAAACCACTAGCAGGGCCTGCGCCTGAAATAAATAGAACAAGTTCCGCTGGGCCTTGGGCCCCCATTGAGTACGCAGCATCTGGTAGCGGCCGTCTTCTGCTTTGGCTCGCACCAGCCGGTCCATTATCAAATAAGCGGTCAGGCGGAAGGCCCACACCGCGCCCATCAACCCGAGCAGAAACCGCCGCGGTGCCCAGCCGTCCCCGCTATATGCTATGGCCACGGCCACCAACCCAATGCCACTAGCCCACCCCACGTCGACGACTCCCGCGTCACCCCGCCGCCGTTGCAGCCAATACAGCGCGGCCATGCCCGCCATGGCCAGCGGCAAGCTATACGCCAATACGCTTAACACGAGTTCCTAAACCTCGCCGTGAGCGATCTCGGGCAACTGCGCTGAGCGCCGGTTAGCTGGCCGGGCCAACAGCATTTGCACATCGGATATGTAGTGCTCTGCAAAGCCGCCGATGCAATACGAAAAGTAGAAGTCCCACAGGCGGATGAATTCCTCGCTAAAGCCTAGCTGGCGAACCTGCTCTTCTGAGTCCCAAAAGCGCGTCCGCCAAGCCTGCAAGGTGCGGGCGTAGTGCGGCCCGATGTCCTCCAGATGTACCAAGCGCATATCGGTAGCCGCGGCTACCGAGCGGCTGATGGCTGCCACCGACGGAATGCAACTGCCCGGAAAGATGTATGCCTTGATGAAATCGACCGAGCGACGCGCCCGCTCGTAGGCCCAATCGCCGATGACGATGGCCTGTAACAGCATAAGACCCTCGGGTTTGAGCAAGCGGGAGCAGGAGCCGAAATAGGTGTCGAAATAGTGATGTCCCACCGCTTCAATCATCTCTATGGAAACCAGTTTGTCGTACTGTCCCTGTAGATCTCGGTAGTCGGCCAAGACCACCTCCACCCGCCCTGCCAAGCCAGCCGCTTGGACCCGTTGACTCGCCAGTTCGTATTGCTGCTGCGAGATGGTCGCCGTAGTTACCCGGCAGCCATACTCGCGGGCCGCGTGCAGGGCAAAACCGCCCCAGCCGGTGCCGATTTCCAACAGGTGATCTTCGGGCGCGAGGGCGAGCTTTTTGCATATCCGGTCCACCTTGTAGCGGGAGGCCTCTTCGAGCGAACTGTGCGGATGCGGAAACACCGCGCTTGAATACATCATGTTGTCGTCGAGAAAGAGGCGGAAAAAGTCGTTGCTCAAATCGTAGTGAGCGGCGATGTTGCGCCGGCTCCCCCGGAGCGTGTTGCGCTTGAGGGCATGCGCCAGCGTGCGGGCCGGCGCGGCCAACCGGGCCCACCCCCGCTCGCGCTGGCGCATCCACTCCATATTGGCCACGGCCAAGCGGCACACAGCCGGCAGATCGTCGCAACTCCACCACCCCTGCATGTAGGCTTCTGCCGCGCCGATGGTGCCCCCTAAGGCCACGGCGCGGAAAAAGCGCGGATGATGAACCTGCAAAACCACGGCCGGGCCCTCTGCGCTCCGCCCGAAGGTGCGGTGCTGCTCGCCTTCCACTAGGCAAATTGCCCCGCGCGGCAAGTGCTGCAAGTGCCCCAACACCAACCACCGCGCCCAGCGATCGGGCCAGCCGCCGCGGCCTTTAGCTGCGGGGGAGAGAGCGAGTTGCGACATGATTTTTTTCCTTTGCCAATGACTTGGGATGCGGGTAGAACGGACAGCGCTTGAGCCACAGTTTTAGGGCTTGCCAGTGAATGGCACCAATGACCCTTGTCGTCATCAGCGGATACTGCACCAGGACCCGGGCTAGTGCCGCTGCGCTTATTTCCCGCCGTCGCAGCACTAGGGTCGCGTCGAATAAGCGGCGACCATCCTGCCAATTGTCGATATGCACTGCTAGGGTGCGGCGTGGCGTCGTAAAGTGCCAAGTGTAGTCCTGCTGCATGGCCATGAAGGGCGAAACGTGAAACGCCTTGGAGAATTGATAGCACTTGTGCGCTCCGCGGCCGCGGTCGAGCCCTGAATGCAGGACATAGCAGTGCTGTTCGCCCCAAGGGGTGTTATTTACCTCGCCGACCACAGTTTCGATGCGCCTGTCGGCCCGGTCGAAGCAGTAGTAAAAGCTGACCGGGTTGAAGCCGTAGCCACCGTAGCGCAGGTGGGTCAGCAAGCGGATCGGCCCGTCGGGATAGCGTCCGCTCTCGCCTTTGACCAATTGTCGCACGCAATCGGCTAGGGGATGCTGCGGCGCCCCCAAGTGATCGGCGCGCCGGAAATAGGCCACATTGGGCCGCCCTACCGACCATAGCCAACGCCCGTCGAACACGCTGGGCAATTCGGCTAAATCGAGATACATCATAAAGAGCCGGTACTCAAAAACGTGGTTCACTGGCGCGAAGCGGCGGTGCCGCACTCGCCCCTCGTATATGCAGCTATGGCCGCTCATCTAGCACCTCTAACGGCGACCCATGGCTCTATAGCGTCTTGCCAAAACGCTGCGTCACGGCCAAGGCGCTGACCACCCCGTCCTCGTGAAAACCAAAACCCCAATAGGCCCCGCAGTAGTGGATGCGATCGACCCCGTCGATGTGCGACCGTTGCTTTTGCGCGGCCACCGCGGCCGGCGAATAGATGGGGTGATGATAGGTCATGCGGGCGATGATCCGCTGTGGCGCAATGTCGTTGGTGCGGTTGAGGCTGACGCAAAAAGGCCGGCGGCTCTCTAGGCTTTGGAGGATATTCATATTATAAGTGACGGTGGCGGGGCATCCCTTGTCGGGCGGGATGTAGTAATTCCAGCTAGCCCAAGCGCGGCGGCGCTCGGGCAACAAGGAAGCGTCGGTGTGCAGGACGACATCGTTGGCCTGATAGGGCATGGCGCTCAGCACTCGGCGCTCGGCCGGGGTTGGATCGGCCAACAGCCGCAGGGCTTGGTCGCTGTGAACGGCCAAGATGACCTCGTCGAAGCACTCGGGGGTGCCAACTCGGGGGCGCACTTCCACTCCTTGGTGCAAGCGCCGCACAGAAGCCACAGGGCAATTGGCCCGAATGTGCGCCCTAAAGGGGCGAATCAGGGCCTTGACGTAGCACTGCGAGCCCCCTTTGATGACGCGCCACAGCGTCCGCCCGCGCACTTGCAAAAAGGCGTGGTTGGCGAAAAACTGGACGAAGTAGCGGGCTGGGAATTCGTACATGCGGTCGGGCAGTGCCGACCACAGGGCCGCCCCTAACGGGATAATGTGGTGTTGGACAAAAGCCTCAGAATAGCCGTTGTCGGCCAGATAGTCTCCGAGGGTTGTCGCGTCATTGGCAGAGCCCAATAGCTCCGGGGCCTCGCGGTTGAAGCGCACGAGGTCGGCCAACATGCGGTAGAACGAAGGTCGCAGTGCGTTGCGCCGTTGGGCCAACAGACTACTCAGCGGCGTACTGGCGTATTCCAAACCCGTGCGGCCGCACTTGACGCTGAACCCCATTTGCGTCGGCTGGGAGACCACCCCCAAACGCTGTAGCAAGCGATTGAACTGCGGGTAGTTGGGTTCGTTGAAGACGATAAAGCCCGTATCCACCGCATAAGTGCTCCCGTCCTGCTGCGCTTTTAAGGTGTGGGTATGGCCGCCGATATAATCGTTGGCTTCAAACAGCGCGACGTGGTGGTCAGGGTGCAGCAGATAGGCCGCCACCAAGCCGGAGATGCCGCCGCCCACCACGGCGATGCGCCGCCTTGGTTTCATCGTCGGCTGACGGCCCGGTCGTACACCTGCTCGGGCACGCGCCTGAGCTCGCGCACTAGGCCGACCCAAGACAGCACTTTGAGCAGGTAATAGGTCGGATCGAACTCCCACCAGTAAAAACCCTGCCGCGCCGCACCCGGGTAATAATGGTGGTTGTTGTGCCAGCCTTCGCCCATAGTGATGAGGGCCAGCCAGATGTTATTGCGGCTGTGATCTTGGGTGGCAAAGCGGCGGCTACCAAAAAGATGGGAGAGCGAATTGATGGTACAGGTGCTGTGGAACAAGACGATGGTGGAAATGGAAAAGCCCCAGACCAACATCTGCCAGCCGCTGGTATCTAACGCGGGAAAGCGGCGTCCGCAATAGTCTCCCAAGGCGTACATGCCCATCGCCAGCAAAGCGGGCACGATGATGTCGAAGCGGTCGAGAAAGCGCAATTCAGGGAAACGGGCCAAGTCGCGGACATTGTACAAACGGGTGGGGAAATTCGACCGCGAGGTGATCCACAATACGTGGCTCCACCAAAAACCGTGCTCCTTGGGCGAATGCACGTCGTGGGCACCATCGGAGTGGCGATGGTGGTGGCGGTGGTGCCCGGCCCACCACAACGGCCCGCGTTGCACGGCTGTATTGCCCAGCACGGCAAAGAGAAACTGCACAGGCCGCGAGGTCTTGAACGCACGGTGCGAAAAGTAGCGGTGGTAAAACCCGGTTATGGCGAACATCCGCACCCAGTAGGCCACAACGGCCACCCCCACGGCCACCGGACTCCAGCCGACCCACAAAACCCCGAGGCAACTCAAGTGCAGAGCCACAAAAGGCAGCATGCGCACCCAATCGACCTGCCGCTCGTTTTCGCCGACTGCGGCGACCACGGCGGCATCGCCCTTAAACCAGCGCAGTAAGGCCAGCCGCCAGCCTTTAAGTGGCCGCACTCTGTCTTCGACCTCTATATGTTCCATTCGATCTCTCTATCTACTAAATGTTGTTTTTATAAAACAGGTGCTTTCAACCTTGGTCCAGTATAGTTTCTTGGCGCAAAAGACTCAAGGAATCGCGCAAGTCGCTCAGGTTGGCTAGAGTGATAGCCCCGGCCCGCTCGAGAAAAGGCCGGTAATGCTGAGCGGCCCGGCCACCGGCCAACAGGGCCATGTCGTCGCCAAGCAGTTGGCGCAACTTGAGCAACTCGCCGCCTAGATGGGGATCGTCGCCCGGATAGATTATACTGAGAAGCGCGGCCTTGGCACCCCTTTGCGCGGCGGCTCTGGCTATTTCTTCGGCCGGTAGGTTGGGGCCCAGAAACGTCGAACTCCAGCCTTCTGACGTGGCTACGACTGTAGCGAGCAAAGCTCCCATCTCGTGCAATTGCCCCGCGGGCGTGGTGGAGACGACGCGGGGAGCGGCCTCCGCTACTTGGAAACTGGCCCGCATATTGCCGATAAAGTTGCGCACCACGGCTGAGGCCATGTGCTCGTCGGCCACTCGCAAGATGCCCTCCTGCCACATCTGACCGATGCGCTCCATCAGCGGCTGGACTACTTCTTCGATCAGATGCCGCTGGCTCAACGCGATAGAGGCTCGGTTCAACTGATTTTCGAGCGAGACCGCGTCTAGCCTTTGTACTGCGACTAAGGCTTGTTCGATGAATTGGCTAGGGGCTTTCTCCGCGCCCTCTCCATTGGGCACCCTCTGGGCCAACGGGGCCGCTGCTTGCTCCGCATGGACCAGGTTCGCCAGTTCGGGCGTGGGAAGATGGGCAATTTGGCCAATGCTATTTCCGGCCTGCACCGCCTGCTGCAACCACTGTAGGCGTGCGATGTCCTCGTCCGAATAAAGCCGTCTATTGGTCTCCGTCCGCGCCGGCATCACGGCTTGATAGCGCTTTTCCCAAACGCGGATGACATGGGCCGAAAGCCCGGTCCGCCGCACTACTACTTTGATGGGATGTCGCGGCGTCAATTCCATAGGTGTTGAATGTAGGTCCCGTTGTCCCCGCGCAAAAGTAGAGTGAAGCAGTCAGATGCCGAATAGATATGTGAGCGGTCTAATTTGGGCAAAAAAGAGCAGCCATGCCGAGATCGTCCTCAATGCCATTGACTTCGTTTTTGTTAGTCGAATAGGTGAGAGTTGATTCCCAGCGGAGAGGACGAGATCCCCCAACACAATAAAACGGTTGTGTTGGGGGATCTCAGGCCGAGTGTACTGGTTTAGCGGGCTTGCTGCTTGACAGCACCCCAAGTACTGCCCTCAACGGCTGTA
Source organism: Candidatus Latescibacterota bacterium (assembly GCA_965200315.1). Lineage (GTDB taxonomy): Bacteria > Latescibacterota > UBA2968 > UBA8231 > UBA8231. Next base: position 2,646,490 of record OZ241362.1, on the reverse strand, counting down.
GCAGGCGGCGACGGCGGCAGGAGCACCGCATCAATGATGTGGATTACGCCATTACTAGCGGCCACATCCGCTTGGACGACATTGGCATTGTTGATCATCACGCCGCTGTCGCTGACGCTGACATCAACCGAGGCACCATTGAGGGTGGTAGCCGAATCCAACTCCACTACATCGGCGGCCATGACCGAACCAGCGACGACGTGATACAGCAGGATGGAGGTTAGTAGTTCCTGGTTCTCGGGCAATAGCAGCGACTCGACCGTGCCCTCGGGCAACGCGGCGAATGCCTCGTCCGTGGGGGCGAAGACGGTTAAGGGACCTTCACCTTTGAGCGCATCGACGAGGTCGGCAGCCTGAACCGCAGCGACCAGCGTATTAAAAGTGCCAGCTCCGATGGCAACATCGACGATATCCCCATCTTGCGCTTGGGCCGGGCCTGTCCAAATCAAAAATGCTAAGGCCATGAGCGTGGTAATGCGGGCGATATTCATGCGACTTCCTCCTACGTAAAGGTTATGGAGCCACTTTTGGCGTCCTTTGTCTAATAAGTGTAATTATTTGTCTATTATATGTCAAGATATTTTTCTAAATTTTTAGACATAAATTAGACATACGATTAATTCAATATACTATGTAGTGCGAGTTGTGGGCTGATACGTATCCGGCGAGATGGGGAAGGGCCTTTGTCGCCGACTTTGGATTCCGCTGTTAAAAAGAGAAATTGAAGCCCAGCGTGGGGATTATGGGCAATTGTTTGATCTTGCGCGGATCGACTTCGGGATAGACCGAATCAAGCTGTACAAACCATTCGTTGCGGCGGCTGTACACATTGAATATCTGTACGTAAAACTCGCTGGCGACTCCCCGCAGGGCGAACGACCGGCTAACGCTGACATCGAGGCGGTGATAGGGCTGCAGGCGGGCACTGTTGCGCTGGGCAGGCGATTCGGAAACCGGTGTAAATGCCTGCCCAGTGGCATACGCTAGGTTCGCGCCGAGCCGCCATGCGCCCATCTCGTAGGAGGCGACAAAAGACAGGTCGTGGCGGCGGTCGTGCTTGGGGGGAAAGGGCTGGCCATCGTTGAGTTCGGGGAATGTCCGCCGCGTCCAACCGAGCGCGTAGCCGATCCACCCGGTGAGTGCGCCGGTGCGACGTTGCAAAAAGACCTCGACCCCCCTCGCCCAGCCCGTGCCACCGCTTTTGAACACCGCTTCCGAGTGCGTGTCCTCGTTGTCATCAGGCAGTTCGGTATCTACGGTTACAAGGTTGTCGAGAGCCGTGTAATAGGCATCCACGGAAAGCTGGTAGCGCGGTGAAAGGGTCCACTCGACGCCGGTGACGGCCTGATAGGAGCGCCCCGGCTCGACGGTGCTGTCGAGCGGCACCCAGAAATCGCCGCCGCTGAAGGCTTCCGTAGTGATCAGTTGCAGGTGTTGGCGATACACACCGCCGCCGGCCTTGACCCGGACTTTGTCGCTCAGCGCTTGACTCAGGGCCAGCCGCGGGGCGAAATGCCAGCGGTCTCCTATGCTGAAGTACGTTCCCCGTCCACCCAATCGCACCAGCGTGGCCGGCCCGGGCCGCCACTCGTCCTGCACGTAGCCTTCCAACAGCACCGGCTCTTGGCGCAAGTCGAGCTGGGTCCGCTCGTTGAAAGACCGGACAAAGTGAAACTCGAACAAGGTGGCCAAGAGGCCCAAAGAAAGCGTGTGGTGGCGGTTGGCGAAGTAATCCAAGTCGCCTTTGAGCGAGAGGTCGCGAATGCTGTTGGCGATGCGGACGGGCGCGTCGAGGAAATGGAGCGCGATGATGCTTTCGGACGACGATTCGGCGGCCATAAGGTGGCCGAACAGGACCGGCGAGAACGCGCGCGTCCAGTGCACAGTCAGAGCGCGGTTGCCCCAGCGCATATCGACGAAGGATTCTCGGTCGTCTTCTAGCTCAATCCGCAGGTCGTCTTGGCCCCAGTACGCGCTCGCGGCGTAGGTGTCGTCGCCCCGCTGCTGGTTGATGTTGCCGTTTAGGTCGTAAAAGAAATAGTTCAACGGGATGTCTTCCCCGCGTGCGCGGAGGGTGCTGAACACGCCGTCCAAGTAGGTGCGGCGACCGGCCAGCATCCACGAGCCTTGACCGACAGGCCCCTCGGTGAGCAAGCGGCCTGAAATCAGGCTCACGCCACCGCGTCCGCTGGTGCGCTTGCGATTGCCCTCGCGGTTGCTCACGTCGAGCACGGCCCCGAGCGTGCGGCCGTACGCCGCCGGGTAGGCCCCCTTGTACAGATTGACCTCCTTGATGGCGTCTGGATTGAAGGTCGAGAAAAGTCCGAACAGGTGGGAGGGATTGTACAGGGGAATGTCGTCGAGGAGGATGGCTGTCTGGTCGGGGCTACCGCCGCGCACGTACAGGCCGCTGCTGATATCCGCAACCGCTTGGATGCCCGGCAAAAGCTGTAAGCTGCGCAAGAGGTCGGCCTCGCCGAGGGCGGGCAACTGTTGCACTGGCTTGGCGCGGAGGCTGATGCGCTCGGCCTCCACCGAGACCTGCTCTCCGAGGTCCGTCGGCTTGGGCACCAGTGCTAGGTTGAGCCGCTCGGCCTCGTGGGAACCAAAGTGCAGTGTGTCCCACCGGGTCTGGTAGCCTGTGTGCGACGCGCTCACCACGTGGGTGCCAGCCGGTACTTGCACGACCGCATAGTAGCCGCTGTTGTTGCTGACCGCCCCGAGTTGAAGTCCTTGGACTACGACAGTGGCGCGGGTCAAGGCTTCGCCGCTGTCGGCGTCGGAGACAAAGCCGCTCAGGGTCGCCGCTTGTGCTGTGCCCGCCAACAGCAGCCACGCCGCTAGCACTCGCCTACAATTTTTTTGCAATATCACCTGTTTGTATCTCGCTGACGTTGCGCATCGGTATGTATGAGAAACATATCGAGACATTGAGCGGGTTGCACCCCGAATAGCCGCCAAAATAGGCCGCGCCCTATGCTGGCCTCTTGGGAATTCGTATCTTCGGGGCCTTGTCATTACTACAAACAAAGGACGGATTCATGACCACCGACCGCATTTTCCACCGCGTCATTACCGACAACTGGCCGCAGATTTCCCACGGCAAAGACTGCTACCTCTACGCCGAGGACGGCCGCGCGTACCTCGATGCCTGCGCCGGCGTCCACGTGGTCTCCATCGGCCACGGCGTCCCGGAGATAGCTGAGGTCATGCAGGAGCAGGCCAACAAGGTCTGCTTTACTTACGCCCGCTTCCTCACCCAACCGCAAATCGACCTCGCCGACAAAATCGCCGCCATAGCCCCCGGCGACATCAACCGCGTCTTTTTCGTCTCTGGCGGGTCCGAAGCCACAGAGTCCGCGCTCAAAATAGCGCGCAAGTACCACGTCGAGACTGGCAATCCGAAGAAGTACAAAGTCATCACCCGCTGGCAGAGCTGGCACGGCAACACCATTGGTGCGCTTTCCATGTCGGGCCGTTCCACTTGGCGCGAGGATTACGTGCCCTATTTGCTCGACTTCCCACACATCACCTTTCCCCGTCCGGCTCACTGCCCGTACTGCCAAGATCGACCCGCCTGTACGCTGGCCTGCGCCGAAGAGCTGGAGCGGGTTATCAAACAAGAGGGCAGCGAGTACATCTCTGCCTTTATCGCCGAGCCGATCTCGGGCACTTCTTGCTGCGGCCTGATGCCGCCGCCCGACTACTTCCCCACTATCCGCGCGATATGCGACCGCTACAACATCCTGATGATCGTCGACGAAGTGGTTACCGGCTACGGACGCACGGGCCTCAATTTCGGCATTGAGCACTGGGACGCCATTCCAGATATCATAGCCACTGGCAAGGGCCTCGCCAGCGGGTACACGCCCATTGCCGCCACCCTAGTCCGCGACGAGATCTACGACGGGATTTACAAAAAGCAAAACCACTACGTCCACGGACACACCTACGGCGGCAATCCACTCTCTTGCGCTGTTGCCCTCGCCGTGCAGAACTATATCCAAGACCACGACTTGGTCACTCGTTGCGCGCAGATGGGCGACCTGATGCTAGAGAAGATGCAGCCCTTAATGGACTCGCCCATAGTCAGTGCGGTGCGCGGCAAGGGCCTGCTGACCGGCGTCGAATTCGCCCGCGACAAGGCGACCCACGCGCCCTTTGACCCTCAGCAGGGCATCACCTCCGCGGTCGTTCAACGCGCCTTTGCCAAAGGCGTGTTGATCATGCCCGGTTCGCCCGGGCTGATCGACGGCGTCAGCGGCGATCACATTGCCATCAGCCCGCCCTTTACCATTAGTGAAGAGCAGGTCGCGGAAGTCGCTCGGGTGATTGCCGAGGTGGTGGGGGAAATGGAGCGGGAGTTGGGATATTAAGCTAAAAAACACTGCACTTACATCGCTTTTAGAGGAAGATTCCCATGAAACTCGGCACGTTTATGATGCCCTTGCATCCCCCAGAAAAAGACCGCACCGAATGCTTTGCCGAAGACGTCGAGTTCGTCGTCCGCGCCGACCGGCTCGGCTTTAGCGAGGCTTGGATCGGCCAGCACCACACTGTCGCTTGGGAGCCGATCCCGTCCAACGACCTCTTCATCGCCCACGTCTTGCCCCAGACGCAAAACATCCGCTTGGGCACGGGCGTCTCCATCATGCCGCAGCACCACCCGGTCAACGTCGCGGTGCGGCTGGCCTATCTCGACCACCTTTCCAAGGGCCGCTTCAACTGCGGTTTCGGCCAAGGCGGCGTCGCCACCGACTGGGGCCTTTTTGACCTGCCCGATCCCAAGACGCAAGGGCTGATGACCGTCGAGAGCATCGACATGGTCCTCAAGCTCTGGCAGTCGGAGGCCCCTTTTGACTTTGCCGGGGATTTCTACCGCATCAAAATTGAGGATCCGCAACCCGAGCTCGGCATCGGCGAACTGCTCAAGCCCTACCAGCCGCCGCACCCGCCCATTGGCATGAGCGTGATAAGAGGCGACTCCATGGCCGCGACTATGGCCGGCCAGCGGGGCTATCTGCCCATCAGCACCAACCTCGTCGCGGATACGACTTTGACTCAGCACTGGCAGACCTATAGCGCCGGAGCCACCGAGGCCGGTCTGCCCGCGCCCGAGCGCACTCGCTGGCGCATCTCGCGCAGCATCCTCGTCGCCGATGACGAAGCGCGTGCTTGGGACTACGCCCTCGACGAAAAGAGTGCTTTCAACCGCGCCTTTGAATACCTGATCGCCGTACTCAGCGCGGCCAAAATGCTCTACATTACCAAGCACGACCCGGACGTTCCCGACGAGGCGGTCACGCCCGAGTATCTGATCAGAAACTTGTGCATAATAGGCGACGTGCAGTCGTGTGCAGATCAGCTAGCGGGCTTGTGGGAGACGACCGGGGGCTTTGACACGCTGCTGATGATCGCCCACGACTGGGACGACCGGCCGCTGTGGGAACGCTCGATGGATTTGCTCGCCAACCAAGTCGTGCCGCAATTGCCGTCGGTGTAGGGGAATGGCATAGCAGGCTTGAGAGGCACCAATATGCCCGAAACGATTCTCGACAGATGGGATGTGACTCCGGAAGAGCTTACGGAGCTAGTAGAGCAAAACCCTAGCCGCCGCGGCATGATTCTGGGTTACTTGGCGGAACTCAAGCTCGAAAAGCTCTGGCTGTCAGGCGACGACGTTTCAGAGGTTATCAAGCACGATGACCACGATAGAAAGAAGAAAGGCGACCGAGTCATCCGGTACAAGGGCCAAGAGTTCATCTTTGAATCGAAATCGCTACAGAGCGCGATGATCGAGAAGACCGAAGAAGGATGGAAGGGAAAGGCTCAAGTCGATGCGAGTGATCGCCGGGAGGTAGTGCTTCCAGACAACAGCCGCGTAACGACAACGTGTCTGCTAAAGGGGGGGTTTGATATTCTCGCTGTCAATGTATTTGCGTTTGAAGAGAAGTGGCGGTTTGTCTTCGCCAAGAATTCGGACCTTCCCACGTCTAGCTATAAGAAGTACACCCCATACCAGCGCCAGCACCTTTTGGCGACTCTTGTAACCGTCTGTAACCGTCTCTTGGCCTCCAAGTCCGCCATTCAGCGACGAGCCTTTCACGCTTATGAATGAGATTATTCAGGAGCGCATCTGATTCGCGGTCTTGCCCTTTGGGACTTTTACAAATACAAGAAAGTAGGAGTGGTTCTTTCTTGCGTGGACCTGCTTGAGAACGTGGCTCATTCCTGGTTTGTTTGGGCGAACGACGACGAATAAATCTTTGCAGAAGAATCCAAGCTCGGCGTAGGCGTTGATAATTTCAACGTGGGTCAGGTTCTGGCGATTAGCGCTGACCTCATCTTGACACTTTACGATCAATACGCCTCGGTCGCGCAGCACTCGGTGGGCCTCGCGACCGCTATCCTCATAGAGTTCTACAACCGCAGCGTGCCACTTCCCGCCACCGTGCCTCGGTGCCTCATGCCCATTGGAATAGTGATCTCGAAAGGCATTATGTGTCCCCGCGCCTGCTTTGATCGCGTTTCCACTGCGGAAGAACCCTTCCATGTAGGGCGGATCGAGGACGAGCGCATCGAATGACTCATTTTCATAAGGGAGATTGCGACAGTCTGTGCCGTCCGCGAGGTCTGACGGATGCAAGTCGTATCTTGAAGTATCGACGTTGCGCCAGAAGACGCCCTTGCCAAATGTCACATCGGCGATTTTGGCGCCTTCCTCAATGTGCAGCCTTAAAACTGCCGGGAACATATCCGCGTTATTTCCGATATGAGCGGAGAATACTAGGTTTGTCGTGGCGTTTCCATCGGGGCTTTTCCGGCCAGATGGCGTCCTGCCCCTGCTCATGCCAAAGTCAAGCTCTGACTGACTCGCCTTCATGTCCTTTTTCTCACCCCACTTTGTTGGGCCGGCCAATTCCCACAGTCTCCTAATTAACTGAGCCACATTGGGTTACGTTGGTAGTGAACAGACTTAAAGGATGAATCTGAAGCTAGCAGAACGGGCGAACCCTGTCAACGCCCAAGATGCCTCTATTGACCTGTTAAAGCATTCGCCTGTTGCCCCAAGGAGATCAGACCCTCGGCAATGGAGCGCAGCCGGGGCCTTGCTAAGAGCGCCGGATCGACGTCAAAGGCCCCGGCTGCGTAGTGCTGCATGGAGCGCAGCTCGGCCTCGGTGTCGGGCCGGGTGACGAACTTGAAGGCGATGTAGCGCCGCTCGGGGAACTTGCCGTAGGCCGCGTGAAAGAGGCTGTGGTGAAAAAAGACCACGTCGCCGGGCTTGGTCTCCACCGCGCAGGAAGGGATGTCCTCGCCCCGCGCCCCGAAGCTGTCGCCGATCGTGCCGTCCTTGAAGTGGTGGGCCTGTAAGGGCCACAACCACTCGTGGAAGGGCATGCGGTGCGAACCGGGAATCACCCGCAGCGCACCCTGTTCTTTGGTAGTGGGCGTCAGGTAAATCATCACCTTGAGCCGCCGGTACTCGGTCTCTGCGGCTCCTGGCCGATCCGCATGCCAGTTGTGCTCCCCCTTGTCGGTATGCCCCTCCTTGTTGCCCTCCGATCCCGACCACAGGAAGGCGTCTCCTAAGAGGTCGGCTACGACCTCGAAAATGCGGTCGTCCTCGGCTAAATCCAAAAGCCGGGGATTTAGTTCGGCAAAAGGCGCAAGGCCCTGGTGCTGGCCGTCGTCGGGTTGGCCGCCCCGGGCTTCGCGCCACACTTGGTCGGCGGCCTCGGTAATCTCGGCCATCTCGTGCGGGGCAAACGCTTGGCGCAGGCAGAGAAAGCCAAAGACGTCAAAGTGTTCTTTTTGTTTGGGCGTCAGCACCGGCCGTCCTCCTCGCGTAGCGAATTGTAGGTCGGCAAGATAGAAAAGAGCCGCCCTGCGGCCAACCGCGTCGGTGGCCGTGAATGCCTTTTCAGGTTAATTTTACAGAAGCCCATAAGTGTCCCCGCCTCCTATGCTTGTCTAAACAAAGGCGACCATAAATGACGTATCCAGAGTTTATGACATAACTTCCTATGTCCTCACTAATTATCCGTTTTATCGCCCTCACACGAAACGACAATTCTCATGTGGATCATGAGCTCGCTAGTTTTCTGCTTTATCCTCGCCTCGGTGGCCCATGCCGCGGACAGCACAGTCCTCCGCGCCCACGCCTTCACGCTCTACGGCGACCCCAAGTACGGGCCTGATTTTACCCACTTCGACTACGTCAATCCCGACGCCCCCAAAGGCGGCGAAATCCACCTCGCCGCCATCGGCACGTACGACAACCTCAATCCCTTCACCCTCAAGGGCGTCGCTGCTGCCGGTTCGTTGATGCTCTACAACCGGCTCTGCACCAAGTCCAAGGACGAGTCCTTCACCGAATACGGCCAGCTTGCCGCGCAGATGCAGATGCCGGAGGACCGCTCTTGGATCATCTTTGAACTCCATCCCAAAGCGCGCTGGCACGATGGCGTCCCCGTGACCGCGGCCGACGTGATCTTCAGCTTTGAGATCCTCACCACTAAGGGCATCCCGTTCTTTCGCACCTTCTACGCCGACGTTGACACGGTTTTCGCCCTCGACGAGCGCCAAGTGAAGTTCGAGTTCAAGGAAGGGACCAACCGCGAAATGCCGCTGATCATCGGCCAGTTGCGCGTGTTGCCCAAGCACTATTGGGAAGGGCGCGAATTCGCCGCTACCACGCTTGAGCCGCCTCTGGGCAGCGGCCCTTACAAGATCGCCGAGTTTGAGCCGGGCCGCTCGATTACCTACGAGCGCGTCGCCGACTACTGGGCGCGCGACCTACCCGTACACAAGGGCCGCCACAACTTCGACCGCATCCGCTACGAGTACTACCGAGACCAGACCGTGGCCATCGAAGCCTTCAAGACGGGAGAGTACGACTATCGCCTGTTGAGCAACCCCAAGGAATGGGCTACTGACTACGAGGACTTTGCGCCGATCGCCGAGGAACGGATGATCAAGGTGCAGATTCCACACCAGCTCATCCGCGGCATGTCGGGCTTTGCGTTCAATACCCGGCGCAACAAGTTCAAAGACCCCAAGGTGCGGCAGGCCCTCGCCTTTGCCTATGATTTTGAGTGGACTAACAAGAACCTGTTCTACGGCCTCCTCACCCGCAGCAACAGCTATTGGGGCAACTCAGACCTTGGGTCGTCGGGGTTGCCCACGGGACAGGAGTTGGAAATTTTGCAGACTTACGAGGGGCGGATACCGGACGAGGTCTTTACCGCTGCCTACGCGCCACCAGCGACCAACGGCTCGGGCCAGCTCCGCCAAAACCTGCGCACGGCTAAAAATCTGCTCACCGAAGCCGGCTGGACCGTCGTCGATGGAGTGCTGACTCACGCTGAGAGCGGCGAGGTAATGCGCTTTGAATTCTTGCTCGGCTCCTCGTCTTACGAGCGCGTCCTCAGCCCCCTCGTGCAAAACCTCGAACGCCTCGGCATTGAGGCGACCATTCGCACGGTTGACGCGGCCCAGTACCAAAACCGCGTCCAGGACTTCGATTTCGACATCATCGCCGCTTCTTGGCGCCAGACCTTGAGTCCGGGCAATGAGCAGCGCAACTTTTGGTCGAGCGCGGCGGCACAATCTGCGGGCAGCCGCAATTACGTCGGCATCGCCGACCCGGTCATCGACGAGCTAATCGAGCGCCAGATCGCCGCTCCCGACCGTCCAACACAGGTCGCGATAACCCACGCTCTCGACCGCATCTTGCTCTGGAACCACTACGTGATCCCCGACTCGCACAGCCGCTCCTATCGCTTGGCCTACTGGAACAAGTTCGGACGGATGCCAGAGCCAGCCCCTAATGGGTTGGGCTTTCCCGATACGTGGTGGTGGGACGCGGAACAGGCGGCGCGCTTGGAATCCGAATGAACGTCCAAAAGCAGGGCCGCCTCACCCTCGCCCTAACCGCCATCCTGACGGCGCTTCCCGCCCATGCCGACAACTACGTCGGCCACGGCATCTCCATCTACGGTGAGCTCAAATACGGCCCCGACTTTACCCATTTTGCATATGCCAACCCCGACGCCCCGAAGGGCGGTACCCTGCGCTTAGGTTGGATCGGCACCTTCGACAACCTCAACCCCCACATCATCAAAGGTATTGAGCCGCCGCGCCTGAGTAGCCTGCTCTACGACACCCTCACCGAACGCGCCGACGACGAAATCGCCATCGAATACGGACGCCTCGTCGAGCGCATTGAAGTCCCGCCCGACAACGCTTGGGTGCTCTATACTCTGCGGTCGGAGGCGCACTGGCACGACGGCAAGCCCATAACCCCCGAGGACGTGATCTTCTCTCTGGAGACCTATAAGACCAAGGGACATCCCGGATTGCGCAACTATTTTGCGGCCATCGAGGCCGCCGAAAAAGTCGGAGCGCGTCAAGTTCGGTTGATCTTCAGCGGGGAGACCAACAAAGAACTACCGGTGATCGCTGGCCAGATGTCCATCCTGCCCAAACACTACTGGGAGGGCCGCAACTTCGAGGAAACCACGCTCGACCCGCCGCTGGGCAGCGGACCCTACCGAATTGCCGCGGTCGAGGCCGGGCGCTCGATTACCTACGAGCGCGTCGCAGACTACTGGGGCCGCGACCTGCCCGTCAACAAGGGCCGCTTCAACTTCGACCGCATTCACTTCGACTACTACCGAGACCAGACCGTGGCCATCGAGGCGCTCAAGGCCGGTGAATTTGACTACCGCCGCGAAAACTCGTCCAAGGACTGGTCAACGGCCTACGAAGGAGAAGCCTTGGCCGCTGGCAGGCTAGTCAAGGACCCACTGCCTCATCAGCGCGCCGCTGGTATGCAGGCTTTCTGGTTCAACACGCGCCGCGCCAAATTTGCAGATTCCCGGGTGCGGCGAGCTCTTGGCTATGCCTTTGACTTTGAGTGGACCAACAAGAATCTGTTCTACAGCCTCTACACCCGCAGCAACAGCTACTTCGCCAATTCGGAGTTGGCCTCTGCGGGGCTGCCCGCGGGCCGGGAGCTGGAAATTTTGGAGGAGTACCGGGGCCGCATCCCCGACGAACTTTTTACCACTGAGTTTCAGCTACCCACGACCAATGGGTCGGGTCGGCTCCGGCAAAACCTGCGGGCGGCCAAACAGCTTCTGCAAGAAGCGGGCTGGGTAGTTGTCGACAATACCCTGACCCATGCCGAGAGCGGCGAGGTCATGGAAATCGAATTTTTGCTCTCCAGTTCGTCGTGGGAACGCATTGTCGCGCCAATGATTCCCAACCTCAAACGCCTCGGCGTCAAAGCGACGATCCGCACCGTTGATCAGACCCAATATCAAAACAGGCTCCAGGCCTTTGACTACGACGTCATCGTCTTAGTCCGCGGCCAAAGCCACAGTCCCGGCAATGAGCAGCGCAACAGCTGGACCAGTGTTGTTGCGGACGAGCCGGGCAGCGGCAATGTCGCTGGCATTAAAGACCCGGTTGTCGATGAGTTGGTCGAACGATTGATTCAGGCTCCTAGCCGCGCCGAACTGGTGGCGACGACCCGGGCAATGGACCGGATATTGCTATGGGGCCACTACACCATCCCGCATTGGTACAGCGACAGCTTCCGCGTGGTTCACTGGGATAAGTTTGGCAAACCCGCCCTCTCTGCCCCCTACACCGGCGACTACTTCGTCATGCCCTCTACTTGGTGGTACGACGCAGAGAAGGCGGCGCGGCTGGAACAGGGCCGTTAGCCCGCTTTTATGGGCGCTTATATCCTCCGCCGCTTGCTGCTGATGGTGCCGACCCTCTTCGGCATCATGACCATCAACTTCCTCATTATCCAAGCGGCACCGGGCGGCCCGGTCGAGCGCACCATCGCGGTGATTCAGGGCTTTGGCACGGACGCCACCGAGCGGGTCAGCGGCTCGGGGATGGGCGAGACTCTCGACACAGACGCGACGCCGGGCGGCGATATCAGCAGCAAATACCGAGGTGCCCAAGGGCTCGATCCCGAGCTGATCGCCGAGCTCGAACGCATGTACGGTTTCGATAAGCCGGTACACGAGCGCTTCTTGCAGATGATCGGCCAGTACGTGCGCTTCGACTTCGGCGAGAGCTTTTACCGCGACCAACGGGTCGTCGATCTGGTCAAAGAGAAGATGCCGGTGTCGATTTCGCTAGGGCTATGGACCACGCTGCTGGTCTATTTCATCTCCATCCCCCTGGGGATCGCCAAAGCCGTGCGCGATGGCTCGCGGTTCGATGTCTGGACCTCGGGGCTGGTCATCGTCGGCTACGCCATCCCCAGCTTTCTCTTTGCCATCCTGCTGATCGTGGTTTTTGCCGGCGGGCATTACCTCGACTGGTTTCCGCTGCGCGGCCTGACCTCGGCTAATTGGGATGAACTGAGCCTCTTTGCCAAGATCGCCGACTACTTCTGGCACCTAGCGCTGCCGGTCGCGGCGATGGTCATCGGCGGTTTTGCCGGGCTGACCTTGCTGACTAAAAATTCCTTTCTAGACGAGATCAACAAGCTCTACGTCACCACCGCCCGCGCCAAGGGCCTGAGCGAAAATCGGGTGCTCTACGGCCACGTCTTCCGCAACGCCATGCTGATCGTCATCGCCGGTTTCCCCAGTGCTTTTATCGATATCTTCTTCACCGGGGCGCTGTTGACGGAAATCATCTTCTCGCTGGACGGGTTGGGTTTGCTGGGCTACGAGGCGGCTATTGGCCGCGACTACCCGGTGATGTTTGCCACGCTGTATTTCTTCACCTTGCTAGGCCTGCTGATGCAGTTGGTCGGCGATCTGGCCTACACGCTGGTCGACCGCCGCATCGACTTTGAAAGCCGCGAATCGTGAGCACTGTATTCGCCCCACCGCCCCCTCCGACGCGCTTTCTCGGCTTGCAGTTGTCGCGGCTCAATCAACGGCGGCTGGCCAATTTTCGCCGCAACCGCCGCGGCTTTTGGAGTTGCTGGATCTTCTGGGGCCTCTTCGCCCTGAGCCTGCCGGCTGAGTTCATTGCCAACGACCGCCCGCTGGTCGTCCGGTTCGACGGCAGCTATTACTTCCCGGTCCTTGCGACGTACCCCGAAACGACTTTTGGCGGCGATTTCGCGACCGAGGCCGAATACCGCGATCCCTTCGTCAAGGAGCTAATCGAGGAAAAGGGCTGGATCTTGTGGCCGCTGGTGTCCTATAGCTACGACACGGTCAACTACGACCTCAAGCAGCCGGCTCCTTCCCCACCCGACGCTGAAAACTGGCTCGGCACGGACGACCAAGCGCGCGACGTGGTGGCACGCGTGATCTACGGCTACCGCATCTCCGTGCTCTTCGGCCTGCTGCTGACGCTGTTCAGCGCGGCGATCGGCATTGCCGCCGGCGCGGTGCAGGGGTATTTCGGCGGCTGGGTGGACCTGCTCTTCCAGCGCTTTATCGAGATTTGGCAGGGCTTGCCGCTGCTCTACCTGCTGATCATCCTCGCCAGCGTGGTGGAGCCGAATTTCTGGTGGCTGCTCGGCTTGTTGCTGCTGTTTCGCTGGATGGGTTTGGTCGGGGTGGTGCGCGCCGAATTTTTGCGCGCGCGCAACTTCGATTTCGTCAAGGCGGCCCGCGCGCTCGGCCAGAGCAACCGCCGCATCATGTGGCGGCACGTGTTGCCCAACGCCATGGTCTCTACCCTGACCTTTTTGCCCTTTGTGCTCACCGGCTCGGTAGCGGTGCTGACCTCGCTCGACTTCCTCGGCTTTGGCCTGCCGCCCGGCTCGCCGTCGCTGGGCGAACTGCTCAACCAAGGCAAGCGCAACCTCCAGGCGCCGTGGCTAGGCTTTACGGCCTTTTTCGCGCTGGCGGTGATGTTGTCGCTGTTGGTCTTTATCGGCGAGGCGGTGCGCGACGCCTTTGATCCGCGCAAGACCTACGCCGGGGAGGACGGCGCATGAGCCTGCTGACCATCGAAAACTTGGGTGTGCGCTTCCACGTTGAGGGAGAAGATGTCGAGGCCGTGCGCAGTGCTTCGCTGCACATCGAACGCGGCGAGACCGTGGTGCTGGTCGGCGAATCCGGCTCGGGCAAGTCGGTGACCGCGCTCTCGGTGCTGCAACTGTTGCCCTATCCGCGCGCTAGCCATCCCCATGGCAGCGTCCGCTTCGACGGTGAAGAGCTGTTGGGTGCTGCATCGGCGCGGTTGCAGGAGCTGCGCGGCGACCGCGTGGCGATGGTTTTTCAAGAGCCGATGACCTCGCTCAATCCGCTGCATTCCATCGAAAAGCAACTGTGCGAAACGCTCATCTTGCATCGGGGCCTGAGCCGGGCGGAAGCGCGCAACCGGGCTATGGAGCTGCTAGGGCTGGTCGGCCTCCCGGATGTCGAGGAGCGCCTAGACGCTTGGCCGCATCAGCTTTCGGGCGGTCAGCGCCAGCGGGTGATGATCGCCATGGCCTTGGCCAATGAGCCAGACCTGCTCATTGCCGACGAGCCGACCACCGCGCTCGATGTAACCATACAGGCGCAGATTCTCGCGCTACTCAAGGACTTGCAGGCCCGGTTAGGCATGGCGATTCTGCTGATCACCCACGATCTGGGCATCGTCCGCCAGATGGCCGATCGCGTCTATGTGATGAGCGACGGCGAGATCGTCGAACACAATACCAGCGATTCTCTCTTCACCGCTCCGCAACACCCCTATACCCGGACGCTCCTAGCCTCCGAGCCCGAGGGCGAACCGGCTCCGATCGACGAGGCCGCGCCCGAAGTCATCCGCACCCACAACCTCAAGGTCCACTTTCCCATCAAACGCGGTCTGCTGCGCCGCACCGTGGGCCATGTAAAAGCAGTCGATGGAATTTCGCTCAGTATCCGCGCGGGGCAGACCGTCGGCATTGTCGGCGAATCTGGTTCGGGTAAGACGACGCTGGGGCAGGCGCTCTTGCGGCTAGTCGCCAGCGACGGCCCCATCGAATTCGACGGCCACGGTATCGAGGGCTGGCAGCAAAAGCAGCTCCGCCCGCTGCGGCGACAGATGCAGATCGTCTTTCAGGACCCCTTTGCCTCGCTGAGCCCGCGGCTGTCGGCTTTTCAGGTTATCGAGGAGGGCCTGCTGATTCACGCAATCGGCGGCGACTACCAACAGCGCCGGCAGCTAGTAGCCGAGGCCATGGCCGAAGTCAACCTGGACCCGTTGACCATGGACCGCTACCCGCACGAGTTCTCCGGCGGCCAACGCCAGCGCATAGCCATCGCTCGCGCCATGGCCCTCAAGCCTCGCTTCGTGGTCCTCGACGAACCGACTAGCGCGTTGGACAAAACGGTGCAGGCCCAAATCGTCGAACTACTGCTGCAACTACAAGAGCGCCACGGCTTGGCCTATTTGTTCATCAGTCACGATTTGAAGGTGGTCCGCGCCTTGGCGAGCGAGCTGATTGTAATGAAGGAGGGGTTGGTCGTTGAGCAGGGACCGACTCAGGAGGTTTTCGCCGCGCCACAAAAGCCCTACACGCGGGCGTTGATCGCGGCGGCGTTTGACCTTGAGGCGATAGAGGACGAAGAGGACACATAGGATTCGCTTTGCGCCGTATAATTGTTGTTTAGCCACACCATCCGGCACCCGCTCCCTCGTCAGCGGACTGCCGGTGGCGGATCCCTTCGATTACGCCGAATTGCTCGCCAGACCGCGCAAAATGCGCTGAATTGTCGCCGCGACCAACGCCAACGCCAGGGCCGGCAGATTGCGTGCGAATTCATCCGGCTCCGCTTGGAGCATTGATATAGGTAAGTGCCTTGTACTGAGCGAATAGTCCGTGTGGACTCAGCCCACGGCGCGTATTAAATTCCCCGCCATGACAACCATCCAAACTTGGACCCCATTCGAGGCCTCCATCCCCGAGACCCTCACCCAGTACCCCGAGCCGCTGATGGCCCTAGCGCACGGCGAGGTGCCGGCCTTTGTGCTGCGCCAGCACTACAACCCCGCCCATTGCCGGGCGCTGATGCGGCGCTTCTACGAGCGCAGCTTGCTCTACGACCCCCACGAAGTCGGCGACGGCCAAGCGCGTCGCGTCGATATTGGCACTAGTTTTGGCCACCACCACCGCGACCGCGAAAAGTTCCACGCCCATTCCGCGGAGACACTGGCGTTGTTCGAGACCCTCTTTGATGGCTATGGCGATCCGGTCCGCACTATGTACGACGCTCTCTCCCAGCTCGCGCCCGGCAAACAGGTCAAGACCGCGCGTGAGCCGGACGGCCGCCTCTACGGCCCGGCCATCTTCCGCGTCTATCACCGGGCAACCGGCCACGGCCCGCACTACGACTCCGTCGCCAAGCGCACGAAGGCTTTCGACTACCAGATTTCGCGTTTCAAACACCAGTTTGCTGGGGTTCTCTGCTTCCAGAATAGCACCAAGGAAGGCGGCACGGGTGAACCGTACCTGTACAACTGTCCCTTTCGCCCCGAGCTGACCGAGCATCTGGGGCGCGAGAAATTCGCTGCCTACGTCGCCCGCGAAGGCATTGAGCGCGTCCAGGTGCCGCTCGAACCCGGCGACCTCTACTTTTTCTCTAGCGAAAACATCCACGAGGTGCCTGCCGTCGTCGGCGACCAGCCCCGGGCGGTGCTGGCCATCTTCTTTGCCATGTCCCCAGACGACGACGAAATTTACGTCTGGTCCTGACGCCACCTAAAACACCCGCACCACCGTCCCGCGCTCGGCCGCCAGCCGTTTTTCGACCGCCTCCTTGGTCAGCGGATTCTCCGGCCATTCCTTGGGGGCCACGTGCGACAGCCGCAACAACAGGCGCGCTAGCTGCCCGACGTATTCTTTTAACTCCCGCACGTTGAGCTTGTCGGCGGTGTCGGCTGGCTCGTGGTGGTAGTTGGAATCGGCGTGCCGGCCGCTAAAGCGCCAACGCCATAGATGCGCCGCGTCAATGCCTTCGCGCAAAAAGGGAAAGTGGTCTGAGGTCGCGTCGAGTTGGGACATGACGTGGCACTTCAGTCCGTCGCCCATTGCATTGAACTGGGCCTGCACCAAGTCGCGCAGATGCCCAAACGCCAGCACCACCCCTTTGATCGAGCCGGTTGATAGCTCGTCGAGATTGATCGCCAGCCGCGGCTTTTCAACGCAGTGTTGCCGCACGTATTCGCTCGACCCTTGGAAGATTTGCTCCTCGGCGCTGTACGTCGCAAAGCACAGGCTCATCCCCGGCTCGACCCCGAGCGCCGATTTTAGCCCGGCCAATACCCGCGCTGTCTCCAGCACGGCAATGGTCCCCGAGGCATTGTCGTTGCCTCCCGGCGCACCGTACACCGTGTCGTGATGCCCGCCCAACATCAGCCGCTCCATAGGCCACTGCGCCCCGGGAATCGAGGCGACCACATTGTGCGCCGCTGCTTGGTAAAACCGGCTCTCAACGGTTAGCTTGAGCCGCTTGCCCTCACTGGCCCACTTCTGCAAGAGTGCGCCGTGTTCCCGCGAGGTCGTCACCGCCGGCATGGGCAACTCGGCGGCCTCTGGCTCGCGCCAATCTCCGCCGTTGTGATACTCCACCCGCCGCCCGTCTTTTGGATCAATCGCCACCACCGCTACCGCGCCGGCGTCGCCTAGCGCTTCAAGCCGCACATTGGGCGGCGAGGGCGCGGTAAAAGGCTCCAGCGCTAGGTGCATGACGGCGATGCTCCCTTTGAGCTGGCCGCGCACTCTGTCGATTTCGTGCTCCGTACCGTATCCTGCATTGACAATCGAGGCTTCGAGGTCGCACGGCGGACAGCGATTGTAGGGCAAGAGGTCGATCTCCATATCCTCCACTGTTGCTTGTGCCCGTTTGTACTCCCAAGTATTCAGCGCAAACTCCTCCAGCGCCGCATCGGCTAGTCCGGCCTGCGCAAACTGCTCCCGCAGGTACTCCACCGCTTGGCGCTCCCCCTCCGAAGAAGCCCAGCGCGGCCCGATCTGCTCGCACAACATCTCCACGTGGTCGCCGATCTGCGAGCCGGTCCAAGCCTCGCCAAAAATCCAGCGGTCAATTTCTCGCCAATTCAGTTCCATCGCGTTCCTTTCTCAACGTTGTTAAGTCCTCTGTCCGTCCTCATATGGCAATCCTACATCATTCCTACGATAGGGCGGTCGTCTCGTCCGCAGGCGGGCCCCGGTTTTCTTGCGCTCGCCGATGGTCCAAGCGCTCGGGCGTAGCACCGGGTGCGGCGAGTTCGGGCTTGGAGTCGGCAAAAGTTGTGGCGCGGTAGGTCTCCTGCGCCGGAGCTTGACTGGTAGTCATTTTGCCCCTCCTCTTTCGGCGGATGAGAAGGTTAGCCCTGTCGTCGGGCCTAAGCTGCGTTTGGCCTCCTTCGCTTGTCAATGAATTTTAACCACTGACGCAGCCCGACCAGTCGGAATCCAACAGCGCTGACGTGGCCTTGGTGCTCAACCCCGCGACCCTGTCCATCGCCGAGGGTTCATCCGCCCGCTACACGGTGGCCTTTAGCCAAAGAGCCGACGAGCACGGTGTCGGTGACGATTTGGCGAACCCCGGTTAGCGCGGTGGACACCTGCCGGTCGTCGCTGACGTTTACGCCGGCCAACTGGAACGTGCCGCAGTCGGCGACGCGGCTACGGCGTCGGTGACACCCGCCGCGTCGGGTGGCTCGTACAGCGGCGTGGTCAGCACTCTACAGGGGACCGTCGGGGAGCGCGTCGCAGCGGCTCCGGGCGTATCGACCTCCAGGTCCCGGAGCGCGTTTTTTGAGCGCTTCTTAGCCCACAAACACGAGGCGGCCGGTAAGGCCGTGCCGACCGCGGTCGGCTTAAACGACGCAGCGCGGCTGTACGTGTAGGCCGGCTCTGACACGCGCTGCCGCACGCTGGGCCGGTGGAGCTAACCATTTATAATGTAATAGGGCAGGCCGTGCGGACGCTGGTGTCCGAGCCGCAAAACGCCGGGCGCTACGTCGTCGAGTGGGACGCGACCGACGACCACGGGCAGAGCCTGTCGTCGGGCCTGTATTTATACCGCTTGCAGGCCGGCGAGTTCGCCGCGGTGGGGAAGATGGTGCTGCTCAAGTAAGCGCAACACGCGCAGCAAGGTAGGGTATAGCAAACAGGGGCCTCGTGTGAGGCCCCTGTTTGTGTGTGGGAACCTTGGTTGGAAGCAGACGGCTGGCAGCTTGTGGGCAACGCGTTCGGGTGCTCCTCGACAAGCCAGCCACCTCCTTCAAGCCGCGCACACTCATGCAGACTTGCTATGGCAGTCCTAAATCACTTGCGGAGCTTGCAGCGTTGTGCTCTCATCGCCTTGGTACCGCCGGTGCTTGGTGGTCCGTACGTGAGTCCTTGGGTGGGCCGCCTCTGGCCGGCCAGCGGGCGAGACGACCGCGCTACCCAGCGATGATCCGCAGATGGGCGCAGAATAGTAGAAACAAGACGATCTGCATCTCGAATCGTTCAAGTCATTCCGGGCTGCCATAGGATGGCAAATGTTGTTCCTCGACCAAAGGGGCATTAGATTCCCCCGAATATGGACCTCTAAAACTCGGATTTCCCACGGTTTTGAAAGGGGCCGCCGATGAATATCCGCACGAAACTTTTGACGCGCTTTGTGGTGGTCAGTGCCGTGCTGTGGTCGCATGGGGCCGAGGATTTGCTGGCTCAAGCAGGGCATCGTATCGACCGCAGTGCGAACCAAGTCGTCGTCGGGCCTGAGCACTGGGAGCACTGGGAATTTGCGCCCGGTACTATCCAAGTTTCTCCACTCGGAGAAGTGCGGCCCAACCGCGTCCACAAAAACACCAATGCCGCGCTGGATATTGTCGATTTTTTGCGCTATAACCCTCCAGATTACCTCTCCAAGAAAGACCCTGAAGACATCGTCCTCCTCGACGCCATTCAGGGTGGCTCCAACCGCGCCGGGGTCGCTGCCGCTCTAGATGGCAGCTTGACTACGTACTGGGAGCCTGATCCGGTTGATGAGGATGTAGATCTGTCGTCTCAGTGGTGGTTTACCGTGGATTTGGGCCGCGTTGTCTTCATCAACAAAATCGCGCTAAAGTTCGTCGAGGAGGGAATGGGCGATCCCTTTCTTTTGTTTGACGTTCTGGTGTCGGACGGGCAGAAGCCAGTGCAGGCAATCGGCGGGTCGAGCCTCGAGTTTTTTCCGGTGCTCCAGACGCTAAAGCCCAACAAAAGCCAGCGAACGTTTGAAGTCGAGCTCGACCCCGTAGGGCTCGACCAGCGCCGGGCTGTAGCGCGCTTTGTCCAGGTGGTCGTGCAGGCCAGCGATTTTGGCCGCGGCCGCGAGGTATCCCCAGAGGAGTACGACCAGCTACCCTCTGAAGACCGAGGCATCATCGAATATAGCAAGCGCCAAACCGACGGGCGGGAAATCGTGGTCAAACAGGAAGTGTACGAGGCTCTCGATCCGCAGCGGCGGGGGACGATACGCTACTTTCGGCGCGAGCGACCCCGGTTGGCCGAACTCGAAGTCTGGACCCAAGGCGACGACTTGGCTAGTGGGGCCTTGCGGCGCAATGGCTCCATTTCTACTACGGTGCCCGGCAGCATCAATCCCCAATTGATGATCGACGGCGATGTGACCAGTGTAGAGGGGCTGTCTCTATTCAACATCGAGAATCGCTTAGAGGACGAGTTGTTCATTGACTTGGGTTCGTTCTTCTGGGTCCACAGCCACAGGATGAGTTTCACCGAGTACGCCCTTGGCAACCATCGGTTGGAATTTTCGGACGGTTCGCGGGAGGTGGACGGGGGCCTCAAGTGGGCCACGGCCGTGCGGCGCGATCAGGTAAAGCGGGGCGTTGCCGGGGCCCTCAACGTCGATGGCAATGACTTCGACCCGATAAAGGGGCGCTTTTTTCGCTTGGTGTTTGAAGTAGAACATGTGCGCCGTCCCAACCGCAGTGCTACTCGGTTGAGCGAGATACAACTTTTTGGCGCGGGGTTTTTGCCAGAGGTGCAGCTCGAGTCGGACCTGATCCGGTTGGGCGGCAGCCGCAACTTGGTCTCCCTCGAGTGGGATGCACACACGCCGCCCGGGACCGAGGTCCAACTTCAGACCCGCACCGGCGACACCTTGGGCGAGATCGTGCATTACTTCAAAAAGGATGGGACCGAAATCTCCGAAGCGGCCTACAACAAACTATTGAGCATTTTTCGCGGCGAGACCGTGTCCGAGGAAGTCGCCGGTGCAGACTGGGAGCCGTGGAGTGTGCCCTACGACCAGCCGGAAGGTAGCCCCATCACTTCGCCGTCGCCGCGGGAGTTTCTCAAGGTGCGGGCGACGTTGCGCTCGGCCGCACCGGATGTGGCGGCGAGTTTGTCGGGGCTGCGGCTGCACTTTGCCGAGCCGGTGGCGCGACGCCTCTTGGGAGAGATAGTGCCCAGCGAGGTGGATCGGCTGGGGGCTGCGGCTCCTTTTTCGGTGTATGTGCGACCCGAGTTTGGCGCCGGAGATGGGGGATTCAACGAGTTGTTGTTGGAAGCACCGGCGGGCATGGAACTGACGTATGACGGGTTGTTGGGGAGCGCGGACGGGGGGGATTTTTCGCCCTTGGCAGCAAAGGTGCTGGCTTCGGCAGCGGACCGGGTGCATTTGTCCTTTGACCCGCTGGAACCGGGGAGCGAAGTAGCGGTGTTGCGGATAGACTTTGCGGGGCGTCTGTTTTCTCGCGGCGGACCGCTAAAAGTGCAACTACGTCGCGGAGAAGATGGGGAGGGAATCTGGCAGCGCGTCGATCCCGGGGAAGCTGTGGAGACGGTCGGCAGCAATCGGTTATTGGTGGTGGGGCAGCCGCAGCGGCGCTCAATTTTTGCGGATTTGGTGGTCGAGCCGGCGGTATTGACGCCCAATGGGGATGGGGTCAACGACGAGGTGGCGTTGCGCTTTTCCGTGGTGTTGGTGGAGGGAAGTCAGCAGGTTGCGGCGACTATCTACGATTTGCCGGGACGCTTGGTGCGCCAGCTAGCCGAGCAGCGGGATTTTGCCTCGGGGATTTACGAGATGGGGTGGGACGGAAGGAACGAAGAGGGAACGCTCGTGCCGCCGGGTTTGTACATAATGCACCTACAGCTAGATGCCGATACGTCGGGGGCTGAGTTGGGTCAGGAGGAATTGATCCACACGCTAGCCGTAGCTTATTAGTGGTCAGTGATCGGCTCCTCCCCCCTCGGCCTTGTGGTGCAGGGACTAATCACTAACCCCTAATCGCGCTCGTCTCGTTCCAAAAGCTGCTGACCACGTGCTCGATGCTTTTGACTCTCTGCGAGCAAACCGAGCGCTTCGTACGCATCGCCCAAGTAGAGGTATCCGCGCCCATCTTCAGGCTCCAACTCGACAAAGCGCTGGTAGGCGGTACGAGCCGCAGCAAAGTCTCCGAGCTGGGCATGGGCTACCCCTAGGTTGAAATGGGCTTTGGCGTATTGGGGAGCGAGGGCTGTGGCTTGGGCAAAAAATCGCGCGGCTACTTTGAATTGGCGTTGCTGGGCGGCGATCAAACCGAGCATATAGGGAGGCTCGATGAGGGAGGTGTCGAGTTGGGCCGCCTTGGCAAAGGTTTGGGCCGCCCTTGCGAGCAAGCCCGACTGATGGTGAGCATGGCCCAGATGCACGTACAGAATGGGATTTTCTCGATCCAGCTCGATAGCC
Source organism: Candidatus Latescibacterota bacterium (assembly GCA_965200315.1). Classification (GTDB taxonomy): domain Bacteria; phylum Latescibacterota; class UBA2968; order UBA8231; family UBA8231. Next base: position 2,623,847 of record OZ241362.1, on the reverse strand, counting down.
CGCTGAAAATACCGGGCCGCCTGTTTTTGTTGGCCTTGCTCGGCGAGGAGGAGGCCGAGGCCGATGAGGGCGTCTTTGTGATCGGGTTTGATTTCGACCGCGCGACGAAACTCTAACAAAGCCTGGTCGGTTTCGCCGGCCATCTGGTGCTTCAATCCCATATTGTAGTGATCCCGCGCCGAGCCGATGGGGAGCGATTTGTGCGTCGGTGGGGAGATTTCGGAGTGCAGACCCCGATGCTGCTGGCGCAGGCTTTCGGAACGCGCCATTTCCCGCCGGCCCTCTTCGCGGCGGCCCAAGCGGAGATAGACATTGCCGAGGTTGAGGCGGAGCTTGGGCGAGTCGGGGTTGAGTTCGGTCGCCTTGAGTAGTGCCTGCAAAGCCGCCTCATTATCGCCCATATCGCGCTGGGCTAGCCCCAAGAGAAAGTGCGCTTCGGCGTCTTGCGGGTCGAAGCGCACCGCTTTTTTAAAGGCCCCGGCCGCCTCGGGCGGGAACCCCTTTTCCCGCTGGATTTTGCCCAATTTTTTGTAGGCTGGTGCCAAGGTGGAGTCCGCCGCCAAGGCCGCAGTGTACGCTGCTTGGGCCTGATCTACTTCTTTGCGATAGCCGTGCAATAGGCCCAAGTTGTAATAAGCCGTTGCCCGGTGAGGATCGAGCGCGGTCGCTTGCTCAAAGGCGGCCCGCGCTGCTTCGACATCGCGCTGCTGGTTTTGGCTATACGCCCTAGAGGTGTAGCGGGCCGTGTGAATGATGCCGAGGACTTCGTACAACTCGGCGCGCGTCTGGTCTTTTTGGGGGGCTAGCTCAATCGCGTGTTCGATCGCGCGCAGGGCTTGGGGGAATTTACTCAATGCTAAATAAGAGCGAGCGAGATAGTGGTGGACTTCGTAATCGTCGGCGCGTGAGGCCAACGCCTTGTGCAAGGCGACGATGGCTTCGCTGTAGCGCTCCTGAGCAAAGGCGTACATCCCGGCGCGGACCAAGGGGTCTCGCTCCTTGGGTCCACAGGCGCAAGTGAGCAGACAGAGGACGGCCCCAAGCCAAGACGCAACCCTTTTGCGAGGTAGGTAGAAGCGGGTCATTGACTGCCCGTTTTTAGGTGCATTTGCACGAGTGTTCCGGTTTGTGGTTAGATTGCCGGTCAAAGTAACCGAGCCGTCTGTCTAGTATATGAGAAGATACTCACTATTGTCCATCTTGTGCGCTTGTGTCGTCGCTGCACAGGCGCAAGTGCGCTACCGGGAAGTCGCCCAAGAAGCCGGAATTGACTTCCAACACTACAACGGTGCTCAAGGCGAATACTACTATGTCGAGACCTTTGGCGCAGGCGCAGCATTCTTTGACGCCGATGGGGACGGCTGGCAGGACATATACCTGATTAACGGTGCCCATCTTTCGGGGGCCCTGCCCCCGACTTCGCCCATCAATCGCCTTTATCGCAACGCTGGCGATGGGACTTTCGCCGATCTCTCTGTCGCGTCTGGAACTGGCGATCGGGGCTACGGCATGGGATGTGCGGCGGGCGATTTCGACAACGATGGGGATCAAGATCTCTACGCAACCAACTTCGGTCCCAATGTGCTGTTGAGCAATAACGGCGGCGGGCGCTTTGCAGACGTTACCCAAATAGCCGGCGTGGGCGACGGGCGCTGGGGCACCAGCAGCGGATTTTTGGATTTCGACAACGATGGGGACCTGGACCTCTTTGTGGCCAATTATGTGCATTTCAGCTTGCCGGGCAATATCGAGTGCAAGCGGGGGACGATTCGCTTTTACTGCGAGCCAAGCACCTACGCACCCATCGGGGATGTGCTCTATCGCAACGATGGCAGGCGCTTTGTCGATGTGACCAAGAGGGTGGGCATCCGTGCGGTGGGACGAGGGCTGGGCGTGGCCTTTGCAGACAGCGACTTGGACGGCGATACGGATATTTACGTGGCCAACGATGGTACGCCGAATTTTCTCTACGAAAACCAAGAGACGCGCTTTGTCGAGATCGGCCTACAAGCCGGGGTGCAATACAACGAAGATGGGCACGCCGAAGCCGGTATGGGCGTTGACTTCGGCGATTTCGACAACGATGGGTACGCCGATCTTTTCGTAACCAATTACTCGCGCGAGACCAACACCCTCTACTGGAATGATGGCCGGGGGCGCTTTGCCGATTTTACCGCCCACTTCGGCTTGGGGGCCCTCACGTATCTGCCCTTGGGGTTCGGGACCAAATTTATGGACTACGACAATGACGGCGACCTCGATTTATTTGTCGGCAACGGGCACGTGGTGGATAATATCGAGCAACTCGACGCCGACCTCCGCTACGCCCAGCCCGACCTTATGCTGCGCAACCAAGACGGTGCCCACTTTGAAGAAGTCTCCGACCAGTTGGGTGCCGACTTTGTCGTTGAGAGCGCGGTTCGCGGCGCGGCTGTGGCCGATTGGGACAACGACGGCGATCTGGAGCTACTGGCGACTACCGTGGCCGGGCGGCCTCGTCTGTTGCGCAACGACGGGGGCAATCGCCAGCACTGGGTCGAACTCCTCTTGGTCGGTACTGGTCAGCGGGATGCGCTAGGGACCCGCGTTACTGTTATCGCGGGCGGTGTGCGTCAGGTCCGGGAGCGCCAGTCCGGGGGGAGCTATCTATCCGGCCACGATCCCCGCCTCCACTTTGGCCTTGGTCGGGCGACGAAGGCGGATATCGCGATTCGCTGGCCCGACGGCCAAGTCCAGACGTTGGACGCTGTTGACGCCAATCAGATTGTACGCATAGTCCAACCTACTCGCTGACTCTGAGTTCCCTACCGCGTTGACCGGGGAAACTTTATTCCGGGGACACAAAATGAATCGCAAAGCCCTGCTCGTACCGCTGATTGGGGTATTGTGTTGGAGTGTTAGCGCGATAAAAGCGGTTGAGCCGAACAAATCAACAGAAGGGTTTGTCGTCGATTCGGCAGCCGACCTACGCGCTTTGACAGGCCGGTCTGTCGAAGGGCATTTGCTCGTGCAGAGCGACCAACTGAAGATGCTGCACGGGTTGGAGCGGCTCGAGTATGTAGGAGGCGATCTGAGCATTGAGCATAGCGATTCGTTGAAAAGTTTGGCGGGCCTGCACCACCTAAAGAGGATTGGGGGCAGTTTGCGAATTCGGCGCAACCCCCAACTCGCGGATTTGGCGGGATTGCGGTCTCTGGAGGAATTAGGAGGTAGCTTAATCATCGAGCGCAACAATGCCTTGGTTGATCTGAAGGGGTTGCGTCGAATTAATCGCGTGGGTGGGTCGCTCAGGGTTCAATTCAATCGCCGCCTCGCCCATATTGAGGGGCTGGAGCGACTGGAGACCATAGCGGGACAGGTCCTCGTCGTCGGCAATGGATCGCTAAAGAGTCTGGTAGGCCTAGGGGGGATCAAACGCCTAATGGGCGGGTTGGCCATCGAGCGCAATCGGTCGTTGCAGGCGCTAGGGGGACTGCGGCGGCTGGAGGATGTGGGCGGTTTTTTGCGAATCAAGAGCAATGGGGCCTTGGTCGACCTAGCGGGCCTAGAGCAGCTTGAGCGCGTCGCTGGAAATGTGTTGGTAATTGGCAACAACCGCTTGGAGTGCTTGGCGGGCTTGGATAAGCTGAGTTGGATCGGGGGTAGCCTGAGAGTCGAGAAAAACGATGCGCTGGTATCTTTGGCGGGCTTGGCCGGGTGCCAGCGCATTGGGGGTGATTTGTTGATTCAGGCCAATAGCGTCCTGCCCAGTCTCGAAGGCTTGGCCCGCTTGGCCCGCATTGAAGGACTTCTCTTGCTCATCGACAACAGCACGCTGCAAAGTTTGGCGGGCCTACGACGCTTGGCTTACGTCGGCGGGGATTTGCTGATCGTCGATAATGGAGCGCTGCGCAGTTTGGAAGGGCTGCACCGCCTAAGCAGGATCCGGGGGAACGTATCCATCTTCGGCAACAGTGCCTTGGTCAACGCGGCTGGGCTCGGCGAACTTAGGACTATTGAAGGACATTTATTCATCCAATTTAACGAGAAATTGCAGAGTGTAGCGGGCTTGGCAAGGCTAGAAAAAGTAGGTGGTCGGCTGGGCATTAGGGCCAATAGAAACTTGCCTAGTAGTGCAGCTAAGGCCCTAGCGGAGCGTTTGATCGCCAATGGGTTTACGGGCGAGATTCAAATTGAAGCCAACCAACCTTAGCTGCTATACGTTGCCGGATTTTGGTTGCTGTGTCTTTTCGTATTTCATACAGTTAGTTGCCTTAGCCCAGAGAAGCCGAGTCAAAAGATATGCCAGCCATGTCATCATCCGCGGCAGATCAAAGGGATTACAGGTGCCGATGGATCGCGCTTAGGGTACTTATGCTCTTTTCTGCTCTCGGAGCGTTGAGTGCCCAGTCGCCAGTTGGTGCCCAAATGGAGGTCGTCCAACTAGGGGGCGAGGGCGGGTTGTCTTGGGAGAGTGGCGGCGGGGAGGTTCCGGCCCTAGTGATCCTCGACCCGGCGACGGTCGATCAATCCAATGCGCCCGGCGGCGTCATCGACTTTGCTCCCTTTGAGCGCACGTATTGGATCTTTCCGCAGCAGGCCGATACGACGGACAACATATTGATCGGCGTCAACTCCAAGGAGCGCGGTGGCAGCGTCATCACGCCCATCCCCTCTTTCCGCTTTCTCGAAGCCGATTTTCCCCAGATGTTCGACGACGACGGAAATACCGCCTTAGCGGTGCGATCATCGGGCACGGGGGGGACCGGAGCTTTTGGCTTACTCATCGAATTCGACTTGGGGGCTATCTTTGGCGTCAATCGGTTCAAGTTTTTTCCGCGCAACGCCGATCCGGCCTTTCCAGCCCCGGATTTCCAGTCTCAAGACGACTTTTTGAAGGGCTACGAAATTTTCGTCAATGACGGCCAACCCGAATCGCGCCGCGAGGGCAGTCTAATCTGGGAAACGGTCGCCTTTGAAGGGCAGAACCAAGAAGCGGTGGTGGACGTGCGAATTCCCACCCGCTTCGTGCGCTTTTTGCGGCTCAAGTCCCTGACGGCCGCAGACTTTGAGATCGCCGAGTTTCAAGTGTTCAGCGAGGGTTTTGTGCCGCAGGCCGTGTACATTTCCAATGTATTCGACTTTGGCGACCAAGCACTTTTGGGCCGTTTGCGCTGGGTTGAAGAGCAGGTGGGCGATCCAACTCGCTCTAGGGTCCAGGTCCGCACCCGCAGTGGGGACGATTCCCAGCCGGTCGAGTTTACCCGCGTCGGCAAGCAATCCTCTGGCCGAGTTGAACAGCGGGGAGATACCGTTTTCGACATCCCCATCGACGCGCCTTGGAAGAGAGCCGAAGATGTAGAAGACAGCGAACTCGAGAACTTGGTCGCCAACATCCTCGACAACGAAGAGATGGACGGGCGCGAGGCGCTTTTGACCTTTGGCCAGTTGCCTTTTGAACAGCGAGCCCAGATCACCCTTGGCCAAGCGGACTACAACAAATTAGCGAGCGACCAAAAGTCGGTGATTCGCGAAGACCTCACCAATTGGAGTCCTTGGTCCCCCCCCTATTCGCCCGAGGGTATTGTCGCCCCAGACCAACTTCAAGTGCAAGGAGCGGGGACGCTGATCGTATCGCCTAGCCCGCGGCGCTATTTTCAAGTTATGATCGAATTCTTCAACGCCGATGTCGATGCGGCTACTGGCATCGGCGGAGTGGCTTGGGACGTTTTCCAGCCCGTCTTCGCCGACTCCCTCATCGCCGAGATTTTGCCTCGCACCGCCATCTTGGGCCAAGCCACCCGCTTCACGTATGGCGTCTTGGTCAAATCCTCTCCTCAGAATGCGGGCTTTGATCGCTTTGAAATCAGCACACCGCTGCGCACTGAGTCAATTGGCCAAGTGGGAATACGCCGGCCCGACGGCACGGCAGCATCGGCGGATTTTTCCGGCGTGTCCCTCGCGGCGCTTCCGGTCGAGCAGAGTGGCTTTAGCGTGGTAGCTGTGCGCGACGACGCCTTGGTCATGGCCTTCCCGCGGATTGCGGAGGATGGAGCCCTTTTGACTTTAGAGTTCGAGAATACAGTCCTACGCCTAGGAACTCGCTTTGCCGGCCGGGCGCTCCATGCCGACAACGAGGTGCTAGGTCAAGTGGTGTTGGCCGGTAATGCCGCGGATTTGAGTCGGGAGGGCATGGATGATCCCGACCGCAAAGTCGTGGGCACCCTCGATCCAGAAAACCTCTTTGTCGGGGTGCCGATTACCGACGAACTGCTAGTAAATGTAGCGGCCGTGCCCGGGGTTTTTACCCCCAATGGCGACGGGGTCAACGAGCGGGCGGCCATTACCTATGACATCACCAACATAGCCCACCCCACCCGGGTGCGGCTCGGGGTCTACGATTTGAGTGGCCGGTTGGTCCGCAACCTCTACGAAGGCTTGGATATGAGCGGGCGATTTCCCCGTTTTTGGGACGGGCGCGACGATGAGGACAACGCGGTCCCCCCAGGCCACTATATCTTTTCCGTTGCTTTGGATGCGGGGACCGGAGAAGAGAAGCGGGTGGGGGTTGTTGGGGTCGCGTATTGATACCGGGCGAGGGGAAACCCCTCGCGATGAATTTTTACCATGCAGAATTGGGAGGGTGCGGCCTTGCATGTCCGCGGAGCGATTTTAACGATTGGGCTGGCACTATTGGTCGCGTTCCAAACCGTGCTCCACGCCCAAGACTACGGCACTCGCCTAGGGAGCCAGCGCGGCGGCGAAGTCAGTTTTGAGCCCCGGGGGCCAGGCGTGCTCTTTGGAGCCCTCGATCCCGCCGTACAGAAGTGGTACGTTCCCCAAGAACTTTACTACGAGTTCAGGTGGCGCCAATGGGAGTACTCCAACTACGCCCGCGACCAGTACCAGCGCTATATCAACACCAACTTAGAGGGCGACTACTTCTACGACTTTTTCGGCAACTATATCAACCGCGGCTGGCTGGTGTACGACTGGCGTCAAGACCAGCCCCAAGAGCTGGGCAGCGGTATCTTCAAGGGCCGCCAATTCGAGCAATTCTTCAGCTCGGTGACCGTAAGCGGCGACTCTAGGGGCCAGTACTCCTACGCCATTACCGTGGGCAACGCGATCCGCACCACCCTTACGCCGATGACCTTTTCCAAGCCGAATTTCAACGGAGTCCAGATCGACTTCGCCGCGGACAAATACGCCGCCACCGTGCTGGCCTCGCGGATCAATGATCCGGCCGTGGGCGTGACCATCAATCCGAGGCGGCAATCTAATTCAACCTCCCTGTTCGGTGGCCGAGCCCTCGCTCAGGTGGGCGACTTTATTACGGTGGGTGGGACCGTGGTCAACGCCCACAATGCCAATACCGCCTTGGACATGTTTGAAGGCAATCTCCTAGCGGGGAACCTCACCTCGGGACAGACTAGTACGCCGGTTACGGCCATAGCTATCGTCCTTAGCGACGACAGCCCCGAGGACGGGGCTGGTGGCGCGGCCCTTTTCAGCCACGATATACGCATCAAGAGCCGCGATTTTGAAACGGGTCTAGAGACCGTCTTGACGTTGGACGAGGTGGTACGCGAGGGCGCGGAGTGGCCGACCGTGTTCGGCGGCTTTCCGCGCACGGGCTTTTTGGCCGCCGACGGCAGCGAGCGAATCATCCTCAATTACGACTTTACAGACCCGGCGTATGTGGGGCCGGATTTAACTACCATAGTCGAGGTGGAGTTCGACTATGTGCTAGCCAACGACTTCAAGGTCGAAATGTGGTCCAATCTGCAGACTGGTACGCGCCCGGTGCCGCCGCCGCCGCTGACCAACCAAGTCATCGAAGAAGCCGAGCCGGTGCTCATCGAGATAAGTCGGGCTTCCGGCAATATAAGGGATATATCCAACGCCCAACGGGTCCTTTTTAACTACGGCTTGCCCTCGGCCAATATGGTCGCCGGATTCACCATTGAGGGCAAGAAGGTGTGGGGCTTTGATTTCTACGGTGAATGGAACAACAACCTGCGCTATTTCCAGTACCCGAATGCCGCCCTGTTCAACGCCAACGAAGGGCACGAGGTCTCGGCGGAGAGTGGTCAGGCCGCTATCTTCAATTTGTCCAAAGAAGCCTACCCATTTTTCAGTTATGGCGAAGCCTACTCGGTGGATGCCGACTATTCGACCTCGGCTTTTGTCTCCCTACCCCAAGGGGATGTGTTCTACGACGATCCCATACGCTCGGTGTACGAATTTGTCGCCGACAATGACGACCAAGACCGCCAGCCCGATTGGGCCCGGGTAGGCTCGCAGGCGAATGACCGGGAGGTGTTCCCCGGCTGGGACGAAAACCTCGACTTCATTTCGGACTTCAACCAGAACGACAACCGCTCAGTTCCCAACTCCATTCCCGACTACGAAGAGCCGTTTTTGCGCTATCACGTCGATCGGCCTGAACTGCTCTTCGGCATTGACCTCAACAACAACGGCTGGATTGACCGTTTTGAGGACGACGAGTTAGCCGACTATCCCTACAAGCCCGACCGGCGCGGCTACAACGTCTTTTTTGGCGTTCACCTCCTCCCCGAGGCGCGCCTGCTAGTGGGGCGCCTCGATGAGCGCATGCTCTCGGACGATCGGGACAATCAAACCGCGTATGCCATGTTCACCCTCGACAAGGACTACCCCGGTTTCGGGCGGGTACGGGTCTTCGATATGTTCAAGCGGGTCGCGGACACTATCCCGGATGCCCGGCGGGCACCGCTGCCCTTCCTCGACGCGCCCACGCCGCCGCTGGTGGCGGATATGCTGGTCTTTCCCGATACCTACATCAACACCGCGTGGCTGGGTGTGGACTACACCGCCATTGCCAATTTTGAGATCGTCAACAAACTCAAATACGAGCGCTACAACCAAGCCCAAGACGAGGCCCGCGACATCGATGGCCGGATACTGGCCGGTTCGCCTTCCCTCTTGGGCTTGATCAACAAATTCGAGTACAAGCTGCACCTAGGCCGCTTCCTCCTACAGCCTAGGCTCAAAAGTGAGTACTTCCGTCAAGACGCCTTTGTGCTAGCCGAAGAAGACTTAAAACAATGGACTGGGATTGCCTCGCTTTTGGCTCAAGTGCCCCTACTCAACAGTAGCGTAGTCGATTTCGGGGTGGAGTTGGCCCAGTTCAACGAACTGGTACAGCCGGAGGAGGATATGGTTGAGCAGGGCATCGCCGAAGAGACCGGAGACTTGCGCTCTGCGGTTTTTGCGGTGCAGCTAACCAACAACTCGAACTATTTGGGTTACAAGCTGACGACGCAACTCGGCCTGCGTATCGGCCGAACCTTCACTGAGACGGTGAGGGAGGTCGAACCCCGGATCTTCGACAAGCTCACCAAAGGACGAACCGAGACCACTAGTTTCATCACCATCTATGCCGGACTGTAAGGATGAAGGCGCGTTACATCATATTGGCTGCCTTAGCCGGGTTGAATCTGTGGGTAGTAGCCGCTGCTCAAGTCGACTATGGGGGGCGGCTGGGAGATCGGGTGGGAGACCGCGTCATCTACCACGTGCCCGGCGTTTCTACTTACATGGAGGCGCTGGATCCGACCGTGCAGCGCTGGTACATGCCGGCTCCCCTGTTTGGCGAATTCGGCCGCAATCAATGGGAGTACACCAACTACGCCCGCCAAGCCCACAGGCGCTATATCAACCCCACATCGGAGGGTGATCTCTTCTACGATCCTTTCGGTCGCCTCATTACGCGGGGGTGGCTGGTGTACGACTGGCGCCAGACAAAACCGCTGATCGCCGAGAGTTCCTCGGTGAGAAAAGGGGCCTCGTACAACAACTGGTTTAGCCGCTTGGTCATATCCGGCGATTCCAAGGGTCAGTACCGCTATTCGATTATGGTCGGAGACGAGATATGGACTACGCTAACGCCGATGACCTTCCGCAAGGCGGGGTTCAACGGGGTAGTAGCCGACTTTGCCGCCGACCGCTTTCGCGCCACTGGGCTTTTTTCGCGGATTTCGTTCCCGCTCCTTTCGGGGGGCACTGCGCGCTTCCAGTACGCTACTAACCTCACAGCGGGCCGGATCGAAGCCGATTTGCGCGATTCTTTTACGTTGGGGGTGAACTTCGTCAACAGCCACAACAACACGGGCAGCAATGAGAGCTTCCAAGGGAATGTGTTCAAGGGTGCCCTGACGGCGGGGCAACTGGCCCAGCGGGTTGACCTGCTCTTGGTGCGGCTCTCGGACGACTCGCCGGAAGACGGAGAGGGCGGTGCCGTCTTGGTTAGCGAGGAGATCGAGATCCGCACCACCCTGAGCCGTCAGGAGACGGTTCAGGATCAGCTAGTTCACGTGGAGCGGGATACCGTCATCCTCAGCAGCAGTATCGGCTTTAGACCGACCATTGAGGGGGGGAGGCGAGATCGGGGATTTCTAACGGCCGATGGCGCAGACCAAATAATTTTGCAATACCCCTTAGCCCCTAGGGAAACGGCCGGGGAAGAAGGAACCTTGCGGGTGCTCTTCCAGCAACATCTAAACCTCACCCTATCTGAGGCCGAAGCCGCGATTAGTGCCATTCGAGACGTGCGCTTCCGCCTCGTGCTAGCCAACGACTATCGCGTCGAGGTCAGTTCCAATAGGCAGACGGACGAATTTAACGTGCCTCAATTTTTACCCGTGGCGCGGGCCGACGGCAATATCAAGAACCAACTGAACCAGCGCGAGGTTGTCTTCGACTATGGGCTGCCTACGGCCGACCAGATCGTCGGTCTGACGGCCGAGGTGCGGGATTTTCACGGCTTCGATTTTTACGGAGAAATAAACCTCAATACCCAGTACCGAAAGTACCCCAGCATAGGACGGGATTCCCACCGTGCGATCAATGGTATCGAGGGGGATCGCCATGAAGTAGGCTGGTTGGTCAATTTGGCCTTCCAAGAGGGGCCTTGGAGCTTTAGGGGCGAGGGATTTGGTATGGAAGATGGGTACCGCACCAGCGTCCTGACCGTAAATCGAGACGGGGTGTCGGACTACGCTCCCGAGGCCGTCAATTTGCACTACGAGTTTGTAGATGACAACGACGACAACGACCGCCAACCCGACTGGCTGCGGGTGGGCGAGGGCAGCTTTGTCCCCACCGAGCGACGCAGCGAAATCGAGGTGCGCGGCGTGGCCGACCCGGCGGTTTTCCCCGGTTATGACGAGAATCGCGACTTCATATCGGATTTCAACCAGAATAGCACGGTCGATCGGGTGAATTTTTTCCCCGACTACGACGAGCCTTTTTTGCGCTATGCCGCAGATCGCCCAGAATTTCTCTTCGGCATCGATCTCAACAACAATGGGTGGGTGGAGCGCTTTGAAAACGACCAAGAGCCGGACTATCCCTACAAGAAAGATCACTGGGGTTACAACGTCTTCGGCGGGCTCGAGGTGGCACCGGGTATCCAGCTACGGGTGGGTCAGTTGCGGCAAACCCGCTTGGCGAGCAACCGCCGCAACCTGACTAGCTATGGCATGTTCCTCTTGGAGCAGAGCGGGTCGCGGTGGGGCCGTCTGCGGATTTTCGACATGGTTAAGAAGGCCGAGGACGAGATCGCCGACCACTTGGTGCAATGGGTCATCCCTAGGAGCACATTCGGCGCAGCGGCCGAGTCGGCCGGCAGCAATGTGCCGGTGTTGGATCCCTTGGCTGCGGAGGACACTTGGATCAACACTTTTTACGCCGACTGGGAGTACTCTAGCCCGCGTTTGTGGCAGACCCTGCATCGCTTCAAATGGGAGACTTGGCGGCAGCGCGAATTTTTGCGCGATGCCTCCGACGAGGTTGGCGATCCTACAGTGGCCTTTGACCCGCTAGGTCCTGAGGGGCGCAACGGGCGACGGACCTCAGGTTTTGTCGGGCTGATCAACAAGATAGAATGCGTCTTTTACTGGCGGTCGCTGAGTTTCAGGCCCAAACTCAAGAGCGAATTCCTGCGCGAGGTGCCCTTTAGCCGAGCCTTCGACACGCGGCGCTCTTGGGACGGCATCTTCTTCTTTGTCGGCAGCATTCCAGTGTTTGAGACTTCTGAGTTTGAGTTCGGCTTGGAGCAGCGCTCTTTCTTCGACCTCGAAGAAAGGGAAAACGAACGGACAGCGGGGCTTTTCACTGGGGATTTTCGCGGCTCGGTTTTGGCGTTGCAATTGACCAATATCAGCCAATATCTAGGCTACGAGCTAACCACTCAGGTGGGCATCCGCCTCGACCGCCGCTCGTTGGAGGTTGTCGACCGGAGCCGAGAGATTGAGACCTCGGGCTTGAGTTTTCTGTCGATTATCGCCGGCTTAAAGTGATTTTTGCTTGACCTTATAGGCTGTTTTTATTAATTAGAGCATCGTTCTGCAAAACCAAAACCTCACACCTCTAAGAAGGAGGTTCGCCTTGAAAAAAGTTTTGTCAGCCTTATTTATTCCGGTGCTTTTGCTCGGCTTGAGCACCAAAGTTCAGGCTCACGATCCGCCCGATTTTATTGGCGCGGTGTGGCAATGGCCCGAGACACACCTTCCGGTCCTAGATGCCGATCTGAGCGAATGGGATATCATTCCCGAGGAATTTTGGATCACCGAGCAGAGCGTCGTACAGAGCACGGGCCGGACGTGGATCTACACCGGCGATCTGGACGTGTCCTCGATTTCCTTCCGCTGGATTCCCACTTGGAACGAGGAAACCAACCGCCTCTACTGGGCCTACGAGCGCTTCGACGACAAGTACCAGTTGGGCAACGAGTCGGTCGAAACGACTGTAGATGCCGATCACTCGGGCGGCTCCTTCTGGGATCTGGAAGGCCAGACCGACGAGGAGAAGGCACGCCAGCGCGGTCGCCATGCGCAAATCAGCCACTATTGGTTCGACAATGGCCAAGCCCGCGAGGGAGAGTGGAACTGGTTTTGGATGACCCAGGCTACTTGGTACGACACGCCGCCGTACTCGGACCATGCCTATTGGTTTAGTGGCACGGCTCCCAATTCCTTTGAGGAGATGCGCCAACGGGCCGAATGGTGGAGCGTCTATTGGGACGACTTCAACTGGGAAGACCCCCAAGGAAGTGTTCTGCACGACTTTGAACAGGATGAGATCATCGGCCTTGCCGGGCACGTCTTTGATACCGATGCTGAGTTGGCCGACGATTGTAACTGCCATTCGCGTTGGGCCCTCAGCCCCAACGTCGAGTCCTTTGGCGACGCCGATTTCTTGGCCGACTGGGTGATGCTGGGCGTTGACGAGTCCGCCTTTGAAGGTATCGCGCCCACAGCCGTCGAAGACAACACTTGGGGCCAGATCAAGGCTTCATTCGGCAAGTAAGCGGTTTTTGCGCCGTATAAGCGCCTCATAAAGAAGGGGGGGAATTCTATTCCTCCCCTTCTTTTATTTACTATCTGGATCATTTACCGGCGGTGTAGGAAGTAGATAATGAGTGGGAATTTACTGCGACTTTTGGCGGTTGCTCTAGTAGGGAGCTTTTGCTATGGGTTGGCTGCGGTTGAGGCGCTCACCGTGTATCGCATTGGCGGCGAGGAATTGCCGCCGCCGGAAGTGGATGGGGAATTTGAATTTATCCAGTTGTCTTGGGCTGACGTGGATGAAAAACAGCTCGGTAGGATAGACCTCTTGGAGGTCGCAACTCGTTCTATTGAGCCTCAGCGCTTAGACCCTGGCGTCAATCTGACGCCGCTGATTCGGGAACGGGGCGGGGGCATACGCTCGAACAATTCCTACGGTTGGCAATCGGAAGCCCTCTTAGACTTCTTGATGGACGGGGATCTGACCACTGCTTATTTGGGAAGTGGCCGCAGCCAGTCGGCCGACTGCTCGCCGTGCAAGAAGGGCATCTGGTTTGAGCTGAACGGACTGTTTCCCATCCGGCGCATCAAAATTTCTACCACGGAGCGCTTTGCCCACCAGCGCTTCATCGAGGTATTCGAGATAGGAACCAACGACGGCGATTCGCGCAAAAAGGGAACTCGAGAAGGGCAATACCATTGGCGCGGGGCTTTTCTCGATTACGATGTCGTGTTCTCGGTTGCCAATAATTTGGAGCCCTTTCTCGAGTTGGAACTGCCCGACCGGCCCATTGCCGAAATTCTTTTTAAGGCACCCGTTGGCAATTGGGAGATCGCCGAATTTGAAATTTTCGGCGATGGCTTTGCCTCGCAGGCCAGCTATGTATCCAATGTCATTGATTTGGGTATGGCTTCTAGCCTAGGCGAACTGACTTGGGCGGGCAGCCGAGATCAGGGCGCAACGGTCAATCTAAGTATGCGCAGCGGCGACGACACGGATCCCAATTTCTACTGGCGCTTTACGTTCAGAGGCGACGAGCGCTCCCGCTTTGCAACCAGCGGCGAACCGCTCACTCTGGACCGCTATAAAAGACTGGAGGCCGGCGAGAAAGCCGGGATCAGCCCAGACAACGAAAATTGGGAGTTCTGGACGCCACCGCTCGACTTCGATAGGGGGCATTCCGAATTGGTGGGTTCGCGGCCTCGGCGCTACTTGCAGTTCAAGGCGGACTTCCTCTCGGAGCGGGCCCTTGCGGCCGGACGCATGGAGTACTTGCAGTTTAGCGTCTCCCAGCCGCCGGTAGCTAGCCAAGTACTAGCCGAGATCGTGCCACACCAAGTCGAGGTGGGCGAGGTCGTCCAATTCATCTACAAAATCCTGCCCAACTTAGAGCAGAATGATCTCGGCTTCGACAGCATTGAGATCAACACCCCCATAGAGGTCACGAGCATTGACGCAGTGTACATCGGCGGCGAAGAACAGGATTTTACCATTGCGGAAAGGGACGCGAAGAGCTTTGTGGTACAAGTACCGCGGATTGATCTCAACCGCACGGGCGAGTTGGTCGAGGTCAAATTTCAGGCCGAGGTCTTTCAGGTGGGCACGGTGTTTTCGGGCCGGGTTTTCGATAGCCAACTCCCCCATGAAGTGCGCCAGCGCATCACTGAGGGGAACGCCGATGATCTGGCCGAGAGCAATACCTTGAGCGTCGGCTTGAGTACGGTGGCCAATCCGGCGGTCAAGGCATTGTGGCTTTCGCCGCGGCTTTTTACCCCCAACGGCGATGGCGTCAACGATGTGCTACAGATTGAATACGATCTGGTAAATCTCAGCGGTGCTGTGCCCGTGGCGATTGATCTCTACGATCTGGCGGGAGTGAAGCGATGCGAGGTGGCCCATAGTAGCGCGGCTAGTGGCCGGTTCTCGGCTGCTTGGGAGGGCGTGGACGATGCGGGCAACTTGCTACCCCCCGGACTCTATCTTTTGCGTCTCGAAGTGGACTCGGACAAGGCCAAGGATGTCGAAGTCGCGGTCGTGCGGCTGGTTTATTAACCCTACAAACTATGGTTTTAGATTTATGAAGAATGGAATAGTGCGCTCAGTCGCTTGCATCCTAGGGCTTTGGCTTCCCTGTATAGCCCAAGACGATCTAGTGCTCGCCCAGATAAAAGACCAACCCATTGCCGTCAGCGAGTTCAGGGCCTATGCCGCGAATATCCCCAAAGCCTACCAGATGGGTAAGACCGGCGTCGCAGCCGACCGGATTCTGCTCAATGGACTGATCGACAAAAAACTATTGCTCGCCGAAGCGGAACGAGCTGGCATTGGCGACGAACGGGAGTTTAAGCACAAGCTCGAGCAGTTCGCCGCGGACCAGACCGTCAGGCTCTACAGAAGTAGCGAGATTGATCGGCGAATTTCCATTGTCAAAGAGGAACTGATGCAGTACTACCGGGATTCGCACCGGGATCGCGCACTGCGCTATGCGGGTATTTTGGTAGCGGCCCGAGACGAGGCCCTCGACCTGCTCGACGAACTTGAGGCTGGTGCTGATTTCGGTCAATTGGCCAGAAAGCACTCGCTCTACGAGGCGACGCGGGACCAAGGCGGGGACGTGGAAAAGTACTATACAATTGACGATGTGGCCCCGCCGCTCCGGCGTATCTTTTCCATGCAGGGCGGCGAGATTTCCGAGCCGCTGCCTTGGGGCGATCCACAGCGCTACGTGATCGTCAAAATTTTAGACGACGCTCCGGTCACCTTTCGGGAGGTCGCTCGGTTCGTCCGGGAAGAGGTGTTCGCCCAAAAGCGCCTACAGCGCGCCCAAGTTCTGCGCGATTCGCTCGCTGGCAAGTACGCGCCGCAAATTCACTACGACAAGCTAGACCACGTGCTGATGCGTCTAGCGCTGTCGCCCGCAGAGCGGATGGCGTTGCCCGGAGAGGGCGAAGAGGTTTTGTGCCGCTACAACGGCGGCGCGATCACCATTGACGATCTCGTGCTGAGCATACCGGAGAAAGAAGAGGGTTATTCGCGCGATTACGAGCTAAACTGGATCGTCGATTATATACAGGATTCGGCCATCCCCAATCGGATGTTTCTAGAAGAAGCCCGCGGCAAGGGACTGGATAAACATCAGATGATCCTCTCGGCAGTGGCCAACAAGCGCAGCGAGATGCTGGTGAGCGCGTTGCGCAAGCGCGAGGTTGAGGAGCGGCTGCCGCCGATCACCGATGAAGAGGCGAGAGCCTTTTACGATCAAAATCCCGAGAAGTTTCAGGGCTTTGAAAACATTGTCATGACCGAGATTCTAGTGGCCTTTAAGGAGCAGGCCCTCAGTCTGAAAGCGGAGTTGGTGGGAGGTGCCGACGCGGTGCAATTGGCTAGTGACTATACGATTCGCAAGGAGCGGGCGCACCACGAGGGCCGGTTGGTCTTGAGTCCGGTCGGGTTATACCAAGACCTCTACAAAGTAGCCAAAGATCTGCAAGTGGGGGATGTGGGGGGGCCGGTAAAGGTGAGAGGGGGGTATTCGGTGTTCAAGGTGGCGGAGAAGCAACCGGCCCCCAAGAAGCCCTACCACATTTTTTCACAGCGGCGGGCGCGGGCTTATGTGAAAATTGCACGTTCGCAAAACGCGTACGTGGAGTATATGCGCGGGTTACACGAGAAGTACTCGGTTGAGGTTTTCGAGGATAACTTGTTGAAAATTCAGGAAGAGAAGGAAGACGTGAAGGGCGGGTGAGTATGGCTAGTTGGAGATGGGGTTTTGGAATCTCTGTCTTGGGGGTCGCCCTTTGGGTCGGCTGTCAGGGAGAGTCTGAAGATCCGCTGGCCGTTGGGGGGACTGGGGCGATAGTTATTGGGTCTCAGGAGGAGTTAGATGCTTGGGCGGGGGCGCAGAAGAACGCTTTTGTGGTGCAGGGGGATTTTTTATTGGAGAATGCGTACTTGAGCAGCATAGAGCCGCTGCACAATCTGGTCGGAGTAGAGGGAGATTTCGCAATTCGGAATAACGGGGCACTGACCGACCTGAAAGGGCTGCACAATCTCAGCTATGTAGAAGGGAATTTCTATATTCTCTCCAATGGATTGATTGCACTGCAAGGGCTAGAACAGCTAGAACGCGTGGGAGGAAATTTCGAGATTAGCTGCAATTTTTCGCTGCGAGACCTCAATGGGCTTAAAGCGCTCAGGCGCGTCGACGGCCATCTCTTCGTCGATGCCACGACCGAGTTGATTAACATAGATGGTCTGAGCGGGCTGACTCACGTGGGGGGTAGCATCAAAATCAGGGATAACAAGGCCCTGCGAGATCTAAAGGGGCTGGGCAGTCTCTCGGTGGTAGAGGGGGATTTGCTGCTCATATTCAATGGCGCGCTCAGAGACCTGCGGGGTTTGAACGGAATTGCGACTATTAAGGGTGGGTTGGCCATTGATGAGCATCCCGTCCTCAAGCACTTGGAAGGGTTGAACGCTCTGACGGCGGTCGGAGGTGCTGTGAGCATAAACCGCAACCAAGCCCTGCAAAACTTGGCTGGATTGGACAATCTCAGGCAAGTGGGTAAGAGCCTCTACATTGGCGGCAATACCCTCCTGAGCAGCTTGGACGGACTGGCCCAGTTGGGCCAGATCGGCACCGACAAGCGAGACCTGATGATCGTGGAATTGAACCCCTCCTTGCCGATGAGCGCTGGTTATACACTAGCCGAGCAGCTCGGATTGGCTGAGCATCAGTTCATCGTCTTCGACAATTTGTCGCCCAGTTCGCCGTAAGCATCGCCAAACTTCTCTGCGTTCCATACATGGTCGTTCTCTTCCGCCGATTCCATCCCGGCCGCTCAGTCCTGTGCTCTCTGCTCGCCATCTCAGTCTGCTATTTCGCCGCCCTCTGCATCCTCGAAAAACGCGGCTTTTGGATTACCGATAACGCCAACAAATTCCTCCAAGTCCAAGCCTTAGCTACCAGTAGCTACACAGATTTTTCCATCCCTTGGCCGGGGCAGATCGTCGATCCAGACTTCGTTTACAATCCCCTGCCCTATTATTTCACGCGCGTCGAGTCCGGCAAACTCTATTCCGTTTTCTCACCGGTCTTTGCCCTTATCTCCGCCCTTTTTTTTGCCCACTTAGGCCATTGGGGGCTTTATCTGTTACCGGCGCTCTCCTCGCTGGCCATGTTGGCTGGCTTGGCCCAACTGGCGAGTTTGGTCTCTCCGCGAATTGCGGTCGGGCATGTCGCCGTCCTCACCGCCGGACTCTGCACGCCGGTGTTTTTCTACAGTCTCGTTTTCTGGGAGCACACCCCGGCGATTTGTTTGGGGGTTTGGAGTGTGCGCTATCTGTTGCAGTTTCTCGCAGACTCCGCCCCCAAGCACCTAGGCTTGGGCATGGCCGCGGCCGGATTATCGGTCTATTTCAGAGACGAGTTCTATTTGCTTTGCTTGGTGCTGGCCTTATGCACTGCCTTTTATGCCAGCGCAGGCAGGTTAAAAATCCTCGTCTCGTCGGCCCTGATCCTCTTTGCTTCCCTCCTGCCGCTCTGGCTCTTCCAATGGCTGACCATCGGCCATCCCTTCGGTTACCATTTGAATACGCACTTGGCCACGGCCGCCGACTGGGTCCACCATTTTGAGGCGCGGCCGCGGGTGTTTTACAACCTCTTCATCGCGTCCAACCCGATTCCCGCGCTATCCCTCGTCCTCGTCCTTCCCTTCGTCCTTGCCTTTGTACTTAACCCGCGCTTTGCGCCCCCGGCTTTGTCAAAGGCCGTGCCCGCGTACAGTGCTGTGGCCCTAGTAAGTGCCGGTTTGTCGCTCGGGGGTTATTTTTTTTCCGCGAGTCCCATCGACTACATGCTCAAATCGTCCAATGCCCTGTTTGCCTCGGCTCCCTTTGTAGCCTTGGCCTTCTTGCGTTCCGCTGGTTCCGCAACGTCTGCTTTTAGACGCTGGATTTGGCTGGTCGCCTTGAGCTTTGCCGCACTCTACGCCTTGGCCGCGCCCAAGGTAGGTTCCATGGGCATCCACTGGGGCAACCGCTACTTTCTGCTCCTCTACCCGCTCTTCGCGGTCTTAGCGGCCGCAAACTTGATTGACTGGCTGGAACGCCAGCAGCCCTACTTCAGAGTAAGCGCTCTCGCTGTGGGTGCTGTGCTAGTGATTAGCTTGGCCGCCCAAGTGTATGGAATTTCGCTTCTCGCGCAGAAGAAAGCCTTCTCCTATCGCCTCAATAGCGAGATGCGCCAGCGCAGCGAAGAGGTCGTCATCACCAATCGGCGCTGGGTTCCCCACGCCCTCTGCGGCGAATTTTACCAAAGGCCCTTCTTTCACGTCTCCACCCCCAGACACTACGAGCACCTGTTGCAACGCCTTTCAGAACGGGGGTACAGATCCTATATTTTTCTCACCCAGTACCGAGGCGGCGCTCTACAACCCACCGTCGAAGTAGAAGATGGGTCCTTGAACTACTTCGCTCTCCAGTTTTTTTCCCAAGAAATTCCCGCTCCCTAGCCATGACGGTCGCACGGCCCTCACATTTGAGCTGGCAGCAAAAGCGATGTACTCGCTAGTTAGCGGAGGCTTCGTCCTCCTGTGTACGGCCCTCGTGTCAGCCCAACCCCTACCCACTCAGTTCACCGACCAAGCTGCCGCGCTCGGCATCACGGCGCGGAACGTCTCGGGCCGCACACAGGAATACATCGTTGAAACCGCTGTGGGGGGCACGGCCTTTTTCGACTACGACAGCGACGGCTATGTCGATCTATACGTGGCCAACGGCTCCCGCTTTGAAGGCTTTCCACCGGGCCAAGAGCCGACCAACCACCTCTACCGCAACCACGGGGATCGCTTTATCGACGTCACTGGCGCGGCCGGGGTGGGTGACACGAGTTGGTCCATGGGTTGTGCCGCTGCCGACTACGACAACGACGGCGATTTGGACCTGTACGTGACCAACTTTGGCCGCAATACTTTCTATCAGAATCAGGGCGATGGCACGTTTGCGGATGGCACTGAAAAAGCTGGCGTTGGGGACACAAGATGGGGCGTCGGCTGCGCTTTCGGCGATGCCGATCTAGACGGCTATGTCGATCTATACGTGGCCAATTACATCGACTTTTCGCGGGAATACAATTCTACTGTCCCCTGTGTATGGAAGACCGTCGATATTTTTTGCGGCCCGCGCGGCTTGCTCCCGGCTGGCGATGTATTCTACCACAACAGGGGTGACGGCACCCTAGCAGACCGCAGCGAGGAAGTCGGCATTGCTGGTGCAAAGTACTATGGGTACGGGGTCGTCTTCGGCGATTTTGACCGCGATGGCTGGCCCGATATTTTCGTCGCCAACGACTCGGCCCCTAACAATCTGTACCACAACCAAGGCGACGGCCTCTTTGTGGACACGGGGCTCAGCGCGGGCGTGGCCTATAGCGGCGACGGCACCGAACAGGGGTGCATGGGCGCGGCGGTTGGCGATTACGACAACGATGGCTACTTCGATATCTTTGTCACCAACTTTGAAGGCGAGTACAATACCCTCTACAAAAATCAGCGCGGTGGATTTTTTCTCGACGTATCCTTCATATCCCGCATTGCGGCGCAGGGCATTCCCGAGGTGGGGTGGGGCGCAGGGTTTTTCGACTTTGACAACGATGGCGACCAAGACCTCTTCGCGGCCAATGGCCACACCTATCCCCAAGCCGACTTGCCCCATACCAACAGCAGCTATGCCGAGCCTAATTTCCTCTACCAAAACTTGGGCGACGGCACCTTTGCCGAGGTTTCTGCACGCGCTGGTTCGGGCTTTGCCTTAGTCGAGGTGAGCCGAGGGACCAGCTTTGCCGACTACGATCGCGACGGCGACATCGACCTCTTCGTCTTAAATCTCAACAGCACGCCCAATCTCCTGCGCAATGATGGCGGCAACAAGGGCAACTACTTGCAGATCGCCACCGTAGGCACTCGCAGCAACCGCGACGGAATTGGCACCCGGATCGAAATAAGTGCCGCGGGTAAGCACCAGGCCGCCGAGGTGCGCAGCGGCACCAGCTTCCTATCGCACAGCGATCTCAAGGTCCACTTTGGTTTGGGCAGCGCCGCCATCGTCGAAAGCGTCGTCCTCCACTGGCCCAGCGGCACGGTGCAGACGCTGCGCGATGTGGCGGCCAATCAGGTGCTGACCGTGCGCGAGCCGTAGCAGCCTACCATCGCGTCACCACGGCATCCCACCCGGCAATCAGATCCACCGCCATCCACAAACCCGCACTGCTGACTTGGCCCAACACCATGCCGAGAAAAAAGGGCCGCAGCCGGCGAAAGAGCTTAACGCCGCCGTACTTCAATACGATCCACTTCGCCAGCCAGCCCAGCGCCATACTCGACCAAGCGAAAAACATCACATAGGTCCCCCCCACCGGCAGGCCGATCGGATGGATGGGCCACCACAAGAAGCGGTGGCGCAGGTACAACAACAAAAACATCAGCCCAGCCCCCAAGCCGGTGAACGTGCCCCGCGGCCCCCAGAAATTCCACGCGGCCACCGGATTGAGCTGATTCGCCGCTAGGTCGTTAAACGTCCAGCGGCCCATAATGCTGTAAAACCAGTAGTGGAGATTGACCCCTCCATAGGTATAGGCGATGGAAAGTACCGTCCAAGCCGAGGCGACCAAACTCACGGCGATGGCTATGAGCAAAGCCCAAAAGAGCGGCGGCCGGCGCGTCCCTACTACTTCGGCCAGCCGGGTGCTGTTGGAAGCCGCTGCCATAACGGTCGTGCGGATATCCCCGGCCCAGCCATTGGCAAACCCGAGCACCATCAATCCGCGCGACCCAATGGGTGCCGTGCCCAGCGCATTGAGCGCAAAGGCTGTTGGCGTCATCTGCGCCCGGCCATACCCCATGCCCCCTTCGGCGACGATCCGCGTCAACCCGACGAATACCACAAAGGCAATAACGAGCAACAGCAGGGCCGCCCCCACGGGCAAGCCCGCGCTTTTCAGCCATAAGACCGCGTAGAGGAAGGCCCCTATCAGGAGCCATATCGCCTTGCGGTAGGAGAGCATCTGCCCCTCGCCCGGCTCCTTCTTTTTCCAGGCCTTGGCGACGATCTCTTTGAGGTGCCGACGGGCCGTCCACAAGCTGGCCGCCACAAGGGCAATCAACGCCCCCATGGCTTGCTGAGCGGTGGCGATGGACCCTTCGGTGTGCATCAGCCGGATTTCTGCAATGCTGAACCCAAAGGTGTTGAAAAGGCCCAACTGGAAGAAGTTGAGCAAGTAGAAAAACCACAGACTAAAGGATACTTCGAGACTGAGGAAGTACGTCAGGCCGAGGACGATAAACCACAAGTTGAACAAGACGCCCCGCATATCGTGGAAGACGGCCAACTGGGTCGACAACTCGATGGGCGGAACAAAGGGATAGTACTTGTGCAGGGCATTGATTCCCAATAGGACGAAGGGAATGGCAAACCCCAGCCACATCAGCGGTTCCTTCAGAAAGGGATTGACCGCCGAGGGCCTGTCGTCCTCGTGGATCATGTACAGCGGCAACTGGACGAGCGGGAAGATCAGGCGTTCGTTGCGGGCCCATTGTTCGTGCAGCAGTGCCGACAGGGCAATCATCATCAAATAGAGCGCTGCCAAAAAAGAAGCCCACGCCAACAGGGGCACCAACCATGCTCCCCAGGGGATGGCCGCCTCTTGGGGCAACCCTTCATAGAAGTACTTGACCGCCATCGGGTCTTGCGGGGCCAGCCACGGCTGGATATGGGGGTGGAGCAATTCGGCCCAGTTGTTTTCGGGCGTGGCGTAGTAATAGACTCCGGCCAAAAAGGGGACCAACTGAGCCGTGACCCCAGTGGAGGGAATCGCCGAAGCCGCGACCATCATGGCGTAGATCACCACCAACTCTTGGGCCGATAAGGTCCATCGGCGCCCGAGCCACTTGAGCGGAATGTTGACCAGTAGCAGGAGAAAGAGAAGAAAAATCGCGCTCAGGGCGATGAAATCCCCGGTCCAATCGAGGGTTCCCATCACCAAGAGGCCATAGGGAAAAACCGTGTTGATCACCACGGCCATCAAAGCACCGACGAGCAAGGCCCGATACGGTACCCCTTCTCTATTTTTGCTGCCCAAGGCGTTCATAATCAATTGGGAACGGACGTTACGTGCTGTCGCGTCTTGGCGCGTTATGGGGACCGCCCCCTCCGGTACGCCGCGCAAGCGGGTGCCGTTTAGGCGGGAATGACAAGAGATGTGGGAGGCCCATGCGTGACGTCAGGTAGGAATTAAAAATTTAAGAACTCGCAATTCCTAATTTTTAATTCTCAACAATTGCTCGGCCAGTAGGTCGAAAAAATAGGCCGACGAGCTATCCGCGGGATTCGCCTGTAGCGCACGCTGATAAGCCCTTGCCGCGGCCCGGTCGCGGTTTTGCAGCCGCATGATGTCCCCCTCTAGCGCGTGTTCTCCAGCCCGGAAATAGACCTCTAGTTTTTTTCGCACTGCAGCAGAGGGTGTCGTCAGCAGCGACAGAGCCGAGGTGCGGAGCGGGGCCAAGTTTTCCAACACCTCCCACGAGCCGCTGCTGTAGCCCTTCGGGCTGACAAAGCTTATGTAGGGGTGGTCGTCGGTGTTGAGCGGGCCTTCTCCCACATAGTGCCGCAGGGCCTCCTCGTCCATCACTAGGCTGTTCAAGAGCGCAAATGCGTTTCCCATATCAATGTTTTCCAAGCTGCGATGCACTCGCGGCGGAGCCATCTTCTCTTTGAGCCTCTCCCAATCAATCGCCTGCGGCTGCATGGTCCCTACCATGATCGAATAGTTGTTCGAGCGCCACAAGGTGGCGTGGGGAAAGACGTGCTGAAAGGTCCGCACGATGGTCTGGTAGTCGGCTGGCGGCAGGCCGTGAAAGGGCAGCCACTGGGCCATGATCCCGTCGGTGCTCAGGTGCGCCCGGCACAACTCGTAAAATTCCTTGGTGTAGAGCACCCAGCTATCGGCGCTCGTCGGATGGGTAGCGTCCCCGGTGATGATCTGGTAGGTGTCGCGGCTGGAGAGGAGAAAGTTGCGGCCGTCGTCGATAACTAATTCGATATTCCACGCAGTCGGATTCTCAAGCACGTGGTGATTAAATTCGCCAAAGTGCGTCCGGGCCGCGTCTATTACCTCTGGCACCAACTCGACGCAAGTGATGCGGCGCGGCTCGTACTGGGCGGCGGCCCCCAAGGCGATACCGCCGCCCAAGGAGACGACCAACACCTCTTGAGGATCGGGATGCAGGAGCAGGGGCAAATGGCCCAACAGGCGGAAAATTTGCAGCGAGCTGTAGTCGGTAGGCACTTGCCCGCCTCCATTGAGCGCCATTTTGCGGAAACCATCGGTTTGTTGCTCAACGGTGATGACGCCTTCGGCCCCTTCTCGGTAAAATACCAGTTCCCGGTTGACGGCCTCTGGCTCGGCAATGCTCCGTAGCACATCCGAGGGCACTAGGACCAACAGCAGAGCCAAACCCGCCGCCCCGCCCCAGACCAGCCGCTTGCGTTGCAGGCTAACTAAGGAGATGGTTAGGCCAACCAAGCCATTCAACGCCGCCAGCACCTTGACGCTCCACTCGGTCCCCAGCAGCGGAATCAGCACAAACCCCGTCACAAAGGCCCCCCCAACCGCGCCCAAGCTGTTGACAGCACCTATATCCCCTATGCCGCGCCCCAGCCGCGCCAGTTGTCGCGTGTAGATTTGGCTGACTAGCGGAAAGATAACGCCCATCGCCACGGTCGGCAGCAGCATGATGGCGACAGCCGTAAAAAACACGCCGGTCCGGGACACCCACCACGAGTCCGCTCGCTGGATCGGCTCTACAAGAGCGGATAAGTGGGCAAAGGCCAACACGGACAGGGCACCGCACACGCCGATCAAAAACTGGACCCAGACAAAAATCGCGAGCAGCTCTGCCCGCCGCGTGAGTAGCCGACTGCCCAGCCACCCCCCCAAGGCCAATCCACTCAAAAAGGCCACCAAGACAATGCTGAACTCGTAGTGTGAATTGAAGGAGAAACTCACCATCAACAGCCGCATCCACGCCACTTCGTAGCCGAGGGCCGCAAAACCAGAGAGTGCAAAGCCGACCAGTACGCCCCACAGGACGCGGTCAGCGTACGCGGTCTTTTTTTCTACCACCTCTTCGCCGCTGACGGCTCTTTGACCTCCCCACAGCCAAGCCGCGCCCGCCACCAAGAGATTCACCGCAGCGACAGCTTGCGTCGTCCCCTGCAAACCCAGCCCTTCCATCAGTCCGAAAGTCGCCGCCAACACCCCGATGACCGCCCCCAGCGTGTTGACCGCATAGAGCTGTCCGACCCGACCGCCTACCCGGCCCAGCCGCCGCACCGCAAACTTGGCCATGACCGGTAGGGTGCCCCCCATCAGCGCCGTGGGGATCAGGAGCAAGGCGAAGCAAAGGCCGAAGCGGGCTAAGGAAAACAGGTAGAAGTTCCCCTGTAATCCCGCTAGAGCACCGTAGGCATTTCCCAAATTCGCACTAATGGTGGGAAAGAAAAGGGCAAAAAGACCGATGCCGGCTTCTAGCGCGGCAAAAACTCGTAGCGGGTGCTTGCAGCGGTCGATGTGCCGCCCCAAAACCCAACTACCCAAGGCTAGGCCAGCCATGAAGGCGCTGAGCACGGTGCTAGTAGCCAGCAGGGTGGTGCCGAAGACCACGGTCAGCATCCGCGCCCACACCACCTGATAGACTAAGCTGCTGACCCCCGAAAAAAAGAACAGGACCCAGAGCATCTTCTGTTCAGACTGCTCTAAGTCCCGACCGTGTTCTTCCACACTGAATGCTCTTTTTTAAGAAGTGATGTTACGCACCCGCAGCCACCGGCCTCGTCGGATCGAGGGCGGGACGCCCTCGCCGCGGGCAAGATGTCCGCGATCCCAGCGGAAATCGGGCCGAAAACCAACCACCGGCCACGTACTACGTAACATCAGTTAAGAAATAATGTTACGCACGAGTAAGTTGATTCCGGGGATGCGCTTCGACAAGCGCTGCGCGGGCTGAGCTTGTCGAAGTCCGCCAGCAGATATAGGGGCGATTCGCGAACCGCCCCTACGGTTCCTCTACGCGGAGTCGCTGGTTGGTCTGGAAGGGACCATCCAAGATTTGTACCGGACCCGAGGGCCAGCGCACCGTTAGGCGATCTATCACCGTCGCCTTCCCCAAGCCAAAGTAGAGTCCATAAACGCTCTGCGACAGATACCCCGACTGCCCATCCTGCACTTGGGTATATACTTGATCGCCGGCTTCTACTGAGACCACCGCGCCCAACCCATCCCGATTCGACGATTTTCCCGCCAGTACTACCTCCACATAACGCACCGCCCGACGCTGACTCAGATCGCTGAGCAAGACCAGCGGCACCCCATTGAACTCATTGGTCACAATGTCGATATCGCCATCGCCCTCCACGTCGAACAGAGCCGACGAGCGCGTCCCCAAGGCGCCGTACACCAGCAAGCCCCCTTCCTGCCCCTCGCAGAGCTTGTGCTTTAAATCCGCCTCGTCGCAGTCGAGGGCGAACCACGGCTGCGCGGTGCGACCGTCGCGTCGCGGCTCCACTCCTAACACAAACTCGCTGTCGAGGAAGCCGCGCCCTTGGTCGTTGAGCAAGACGGTGTTGACTCCATAGCGAAAGGGATAATTCATGCTCGAAGCCACGAACACATCTTGCCAACCATCGGCGTTGAGATCGCCGCTGCTCAACCCCCACGGCCAGTAGTTTTCAGCACCGATCAGGTCGGAAATTTCCTCGAACTGCCCCTCGTCTACTTGGTGGTAAAAGGCGTTGCCGAAGATACTTAATCCCCCGCTGAGCAAAAATTCGTCTGGATATTGGATATACGACTTGAGTTTTTCGTCCCAAGGACCCGCCGGCTGACTCATATCGGAGTGCATATCGGAGACGAAGAGATCTAGCCGGCCGTCGTTGTCGTAGTCGAGGGCCTTGATTCCCATCGAACCCCACGGCGTTTTGGGGAACACTTCGCGGCTCTTTTTGACGAAGTGCTGCCCGGCCACATTCTCGTAGTAGGAGTCATGCCCCTGCATATTGAGCACGTAGAGGTCTTGCCAGCCATCCCCGTTAAAATCCACCGGACTGGCGTCCCCCGACCAGCTCGAATCCAATAACCCCACCTCGTGCGAGACCTCGGCGAAAACCCGCTGTCCGAGGTTCTTGAACAGCGCACTCTGCTCGGCGCGCTCGGGCTTCAAATGCCCGGAGAAGGCATCCTGGAAACCCCGGTAGTACTGGTAGGTTGCCCCCACTTTTAGCCGCGTCGGATCGACCGCCGCGGTCCTCTCTTCATCTTGGGTATAGACCCCCACATTGGTCACAAACAGATCCAGCAATCCATCGTTGTCGTAGTCGAAGAATTCACCGGACGACGAGTGCGCCTGCCAGCCCGTGCCCGAATGCTCGGTTATATCCTCAAAGCGGCCGGCTCCGTCGTTGACCAAGAGCCGGTTGCCCAACCGCACGGCCGTAGCGTACAGATCGACATCGCCATCGTTGTCAATATCGCCAAACGACGCGCTCACCCCGATCCTGTCGGCCAACTCCAGACTCGGCGTGGTGTAGTCTGCAAAGTGTGCTCCGCCGAGATTGCGCCATAGCTGATTGCTTCCCACTTGGGTCGTAAAGTAGAGGTCGTAGCGTCCGTCGCCGTCCACGTCTCCCACCGCCAGCCCATTGCCGTGGTCGTAGTGGACCGGGAGATGGTCCTTGGCTGAATCCTCCACCACCCTATTGCGAAACGCAATGCCACTAACTTTGAGCTGGTCGGTAAAGGAGAAGTCGCAAAAGACCTCGTAGGCTTGGGCGGCTTCCAACTGAGCTTGCTGGCGACGCACCAACCACGGCGGATCGACGATTGCTGCCGGCTCGGGAAAGGGCTTGAGAATTTTTGCCGGTCTTGGGTCGCCGGATTCAGCGTGGGCGGTTTTTAAGGGAGCGAACGCAAAAATATACAGCGCAAAGAGGAAAGCTGACTGATAACTGATGGTACGCAGCCTTATGCAGCGTTCATCGCTTGTGGTTCCCGCGAACGCGGGAATCCAGCCCAGCACCCGAACCGCAAACGGGCGTTTCTGGACAGAGCCTGCCCCTGCATCTTTAAGCAGGGGCATGACAAAGCTGCGTACCATTAGCTGATAATTCGGCATGTCTATATTTTCGCCGTACTGAGGCGTTTATAAGAGCGATTTTGCGTTGAGATGGCCGTTAAAAACGGAGTAACCGTTGGCCGGCGAAAGCCCTTTGTCCCTCATGTCAAAGCGACCAAGTAGCCCGCAAGGCCGCAGGTCAGAAGGTGGGCGAGTTTTAACGTGCTGTCCGGTACGATTTTTCAAGGAACTCGCGTCCTGCTACAAAAGTGGTTTCTGGCGCTAGAGTTGATGGCTAATGCTAAAAAGAGTTTGTCGAGTTATCAACGGGCTCGTGATTTAGCATTGACTCAACAGACGGCTTGGTATATGCCGCCGCGTTGGTCGGCGCTTTGCAGCCGGAAAATGCTTGGGTCATTGCGCCGGTAGATGAAGCGTATGAATACCAGCGGGGCATTAGGGTGGCTAACCTAGATTTTGCCGGGGACGAGCAGTCCTGAACGGCTTGACTCGCTATGCAGATCGCGTCTTGTTGCTACTGTTCTGCGTCTATCTGCGGATTATCTCGGGGATAATTTAGGATGGCTATATTGCGTGTCCTTTGTATATCAGAGCCGCGTTGGTGAGGTGGATATGGCGCACCCGTGGAAAGGGCTTGTCGGCGCGGAGACTTTGAATTACCGTCGGTGCCGACTCTACACACTTATTGCGAAAGGAACGCTATGGCCCTTCTCGATGCCCACACCCAAATTTCAGCGATTATCGGCGATTTTGGCAGCGGCCTCGACCACCCCGAGTGCATTGCTTGGGGCTGCGATGGCTATGCCTATGCCGGCGGCGAAGCGGGCCAAATCTACCGCATCGACTTAGCCCGACGCGAGTTTGAAGAGTTCGCCCGAGTTGACGGCTTTGTCGGCGGCATCTGTCAGGATGCCCAGCACCGCCTGTACGTCTGTAACGGCGACGTCAAGCGCGTCGAGCCGGATGGCGCGGTCAGCACGTATTGCGACCACGCGGGCGAGGTGCCGCTGGCTGCGGCCAACTACCCGGTCTTTGACGCGGCCGGCAACTTGTATGTATCCAATTCTGGGGGCTGGCACCAAAACGACGGTTGGATTTGTAAGATCGCCCCCGGAGGCCAAGGCGAAGTCTGGAGCCGTGCCTTGGCAGATTTCCCCAATGGGACGGCGCTGGATGCGACGGGCGAATACCTCTACATGGCCATGAGCATCAACCCCCGAGTGGCCCGCATCAAAATCGAGGCCGACGGCCGCGCTGGTGCCGCCGAGACCGCGTTTGAACTCCCTCAGACCGTTCCCGATGGCCTCGCCTTTGACGACGAGGGCACCCTGTACTGCTCCTGCTATCGCCCGGACCGCATCTATCAGTATGCCGACGGCCAACTCGACATTTTGGCCGACGATTACGAGGGCACTGCCATGGCGGCTCCGACCAATATCGCCTTCTGCGGCCCGGATCGCTCGCTCTTTCTCAGCGCCAACTTGGGGCGTTGGCACATCTCGCAGTACGATTTGGACAAGACGGGGATGCGGTTGAACTATCCAGATATTCCCTAGGTGGCGATCACGACTTGCGCGGGATTGATGGCTTGGTACTGGGCTTTGTGGGCCGTGATTTCAAATGCCTCCGGCACCTTATCGATTCCCTCTAATATGTGCCGAATGGTGGGTTTCATGCTGATGCGCCCCGAGGCCACCAGCCGCACTGTGTACTCCAGATGGGCCTGCGAGCTGATGTCCGGGAAGAGGTAGCGCAAGCTGCGCTCCCGCATCAGGTCCACATCCAGTTCTAGGGGTGCCCCAAACCAAGAGATGCCCACCAGCTTGCCGCCGGAGCGCACCGCGTGCATGGCCTGTTTGAGCGCCCGGTCGCCGGCCAGTCCCAGCTTGACGCTGCCGCCAGCGCACTCGAATACCACGTCGGCGCCCTCGCCGCCGGTCAGGTCGCGGATCGCTTCGACCGGATCGTCCTCACTGGCGTTGATGGCGTGATCGGCCCCTAGCGCGAGCGAGATCTCGCACGCCTCGGGCCGCACATCCACGGTGATGAGCTGGCCCGCTCCGCAGGCGCGTGCGGCCTGCATGCTCTCGATGCCCATGCTGCCTTGGCCAAAGACGGCGACCGAATCGCCCGGCCGGATCTGCGCGGTCTCGACGCCGGCGATGCTGTCGCTCAGCGATTGCAGGGTGGCGGCCTCGCTGTCGGAGATGCGGTCATCGACCTTGACCAGCGCGATGGCCGGGAGCAGAGCGCGCTCGGCAAAGCAGCCTCGCAGTTGGAAACCAATGATCGGACCGAGCCGGCAGTCGTCGCTGCGCTCGGCGCTGCACGTGGAGCATTCGCCGCAGGGCAGCTTGGCACGGGCCGCCACGCGGTCGCCGGGGGCGTATCCTGTGACGGCTGAGCCGACCTCTACAATGCGGGCGCAAAATTCGTGGCCGAAGAGCTGGAGCGGCGCGTCCGTTTGCAGCCGGCTCTTGATGTGGTCGTACGCCAAAGTCGGAATGCCAAAGGCGAGCTGGGCTTCGGTGGCGCTGGGTTGGACTACCAGCGGCTCGACTAGCACGTGGTCGGGTGGGCAGGGCTCCAGCTCAATGTCGTCGAGCCGCATGTCGCCGAAGGCATAGAAGCGCCAAGCTTTCATGGGTGTTTTCCTTTGTTTTGGCTTGCTGCCAAACTAAGCTATCTTGCGTCTTGCGAGGCCCACAGCAGGGTGGGCGCTAGCGGGCTCTATTGAGTAGCCAGCCGCGAATGAATCGGCCTTGACTGCGATTGGACTTGTAGATGTCGAGAAAGTGGACGCCCTGTAGGGAGCGGTACGCAATCGGTAGAATCTCTTGCATGTCCTCGCCGAGATTGCCCAGTGCCTCGATGGCTCGACGGGTCGCGGGGCCGGTAAGGCCATCCTCGTCGATGACTCCCCCAAGTTCCTCTTGGCAAAAGACATTCCCAAGGATCTGTATGATCTTGGTGGCCGACCCCGCGCCGGCATTGACGGTAAAATCAAAGTGGCGCTCCTTGATGCTTTCGGGCAAGGTTTCGCAACCGTACTTGTTCCAAAACTCGCGCCGGTAAAAGTCCTTCACGTCGGGGCGTAGCTCGTCCATCGCCTCATTGGGATTGCGACCTTCATCTAGCAAGGAGTTGATCTTCTTCCAAAGGGGCTCGTCTGGGAACCACCGGCGCGAAATGCCCATAAAGGTCATGCCGCCCCGGTCGGCGGGGTCATCCACGAAGCCTCCTTCGTGGGCCAGTACTTTATCTACTGCTTCTTCAAAACCCATGATGATCCCCTCGCTTGGGTGTTGGGTGGTTGGTGAGTTCAGGTTTTTTGTGATTGCCGGCACGTCGTTTCCGAAGTGCGGCACGAACCAGACAGTCCTTCATTTCAAGCAGCTTGCGCAGTCCAATAGATTTCTTGGCGCAGTTGGGCGGGGTCTCGTCCATGTAGCGGGCGGCCTCCCCTACTTCCGCGCTGACCGGCTGCAAGTCCTCGGGCAAATGCTCGCAGTCGAAATACTCCGTGATTTCGTTTTGGCGTTGCTCAAGGTGTGGCCGCCGGGGCCGGCGATCACTCCAACGCGGACTAAGGCGCAGTGCGCTGAAAGCGTTGTTGGGCCATAATCCCTCAGAGGAGACAAGGGTTTGCGTGCGGCGAGTCTGAATGGTACTATATCCGCACTCCTTGTCAAAATCCACAGGATGCGGCCGTGAAAATTACCGCAACCAAGACCTACAAATTTAGCGTCCCCACGGGCCAAGACACCGCCGCGCTGATTGCCAGCTCTTCCAAGACGTGGCTCTTCTTCAAGATAGAGACGGATGTCGGCCTCAGCGGCTGGGGCGAGGGCAGTGGCGAATGGCTGGTGCCCTCAGTCGAAGCCACGCTCGCCGCGTGGGAAGAGCTGCTCTTGGACCGCGATCCGCTCCACTACCGAGCATTAACCGAGGATATCCAAAACCGCTTGCCGTGGAAGGGCGGTCCGGTTTTCGGCACGGCTATCGCCGCCATGGACGCCGCCCTGCACGACTTAGCGGGCAAAGCTTGGGGCGTGCCGGTGCATACCCTGCTGGGCGGCCGGCGGCGCGACAAAATCCGCGTCTATAGCAATGGCGGCAGCTTGGCCGCGCCGAAACAAGCCGCCGCGGACGCGCGCCATATCCAAGCCCAAGGCTTTGCCGGTGTCAAAGGCAATCCCTTGGAGGACCGCACGTGGCCGATGGATGGTGCGGCCATCGACCACTCGGTTGCTTGCGTCGAAGCGATGCGGAGGGAAGTGGGGGCTGAGTTCGACATCCTGATCGACGCCCACGGCAGCCCTACCCCGGAAATGAGCGTCGAATTCGCGCGGCGCACCGCAGCCTGCCGCCCGCTGCTGCTCGAAGAGCCGGTCAAAACCGGCTCGGTGGAGGCCCTCTTAGAAGTGACGCGCAAAAGCCCCGTCCCCATCGCCACCGGTGAAAAGCTCTTTACGTTAGGACAATTTCGCCCCCTAATCGCCGAGCGCGCCTGCGCCTACTTGCAGCCGGATATCACCCACTGTTTTGGCATCGCGCATCTGCTCGAAATCGCCCGCGCGGCCGAAGCCGAACAGATGCTAATGGCTCCGCACAATGCCGGTGGCCCGCTCTGCACGGCGGCGACCCTGCAAGCCGATGCGCTGATGGGCAATTTCCTCATTCAAGAGACCAACCACTTCTATCTTTCGATCTACGACCGCTATGTCGATCACGATTGGTGCGTTGAGGGTGGCCATATTGCCCTCTCGGACGCGCCCGGCCTCGGCGTTGAGGTCAAGGAAGCCGATCTAGCCGCGCTGCCCTACGAGCCGATGGCCTATCGCCAGTATCGGTACGCCGATGGCTCGTGGAAAGGGTGGTAACGTGCGCGGTGTAGCTCTCCCAACCAAAGGAGGTTGGTAATGGCTGAATTGCTCTACTTCGCCTACGGGTCCAACTTGCTCCGAAGCCAGATGCAGGCCCGCTGCCCGGGTGCCCGCGTCCATTCTGTGGTGCGCTTGGAAGGCTATGAGTTGTGTTTCCCGATGATCTCCTTTACGCGCAGCGGCATGGGCGTGGCCAGCATCCGGCCCAACGCAGACGCATTCGTCGAAGGCGTCGTCTATGCCATGACGCAGGACGACTTCAGACGCCTCGATCACTACGAAAGTGAAGGTATCAAGTACCGGCGGGACACGATAACCATACCTAAGCTCGGCGAAGTTTGGACGTATCTGTCCCGCCTCGACGCCGGACACCACTACCTGCCCTCGGAGGAATATCTCAACGCCGTCATTGAAGGGGCGATTGAGCACGAGCTTTCCGACGAGTACATCGCCATCTTACACGCTTTTTGGGACAAAAAAGAGGAGTGATTCAATGGCCCAGCAAACCATGGTCAACATCGAACCTTTCGTCGATTCCACACCCCTGATCGCCGCGCCCGCGGCCTTGCGTGCGCGCGCGGTTGAGCAGGGATATTTGTTCTTCCGCTCGCTGTTGGATTCAGAGGCGGTGCTCTACCTGCGCCGCCAGATTCTCGAAGTCTGTCGGCAGCACGGCTGGCTCGACGACGACGCGCCCTTGATGGACGGAGTCGTGCGCGACGGGCAGCTTTTTATCGAAGGCCGCTCGCCCGAGTGGATCGCCTTTTACACCGATGTCCAGCGGTTGCGCGCTTTTAATGCGCTGGCTTTGCACCCGGCGATTTTGGCGATGTTTGCAACGCTTTTCGGCGAGGAGGCTCTGCCCCACAGCCGCAATATCTGCCGAGTCATTTTCCCCAACGCGCTGGCGCACACCACCCCACCACACCAAGACAACTTTTACATCGGCGGCACGGACGAGACGTGGACAGCTTGGATTCCGGCGGGAGACTGTCCGGCCGCGCTGGGCAGCTTGGCGGTGGCGCCGGGCAGCCACAAACTGGGCAAGCTAGACGTTCAAGCGGCGACCGGCGCGGGCGGCCATGCCGTCGCGCTGCCCGAGGATACGCTGTGGGCGGGCGGCGATTTTGTCGCCGGCGACGTGCTTATATGCCACAGTCTAACCGCTCATCAGGGCCAAGACAACGAAAGCGGTGACCGCCTGCGCATTTCGCTCGACTATCGCTACCAGCCCATGAGCCACCCGGTGCGCGCAGACTCGCTGGAGCCGCACATGCACTTTACGGATTGGGAGAACATTTACGCCAAGTGGGACGCGGACGACCCGCTCAAGTACTACTGGCGGGCGTGGGATTTGCAGATCAACGCCCGAAGCTGACCTTCTATTCGGCCTTGGTGCGCGGCGGCCCTGTGATGCCGAGGGAGAAATGTCCCTTGCCACTAACCCTGATCACACGGCAGCTTTTGCTTGGTTATCGATTCCCACCGCGTCCTCTACCCGAACAAAACCATCTCGTTCCAATAGCCGGGCCAACCCCGCGTTGATTTGCCGCACGATCCCCGGCCCCCGAAAAATGAGCGCGGAGTAAAGCTGCACGAGCGACGCGCCAAGGCGAATTTTGCGGTAGGCGTCCTCGGCCGATGAAATCCCCCCGACGCCGATGATTTTGTGCCGCTGGCGGTCGATGCGCCCGTACCAGAAGCGCACGGTTTCGTCGATCAGGGCCTGAACGGGCCGGCCGCACAAGGTGCCGGGCAGGGAGGTGAAGAGAGGGGCCGGAGACTTGAGCGGGTAATTCGTCCCCGGCGGCAGGTTGAAGATGAAGCCCTTGACGAAGGCAAAGGGATCGACCGTCTCCAGCATCCAGTCCAACCGCGCCGGGTCGGTGTGCGCTGTGAGCTTGAGAAAAACCAGCGGCAAGTCGTCGATGGCAGCGCATTCCCGCAGCAAGTCGCGCAAGTGCTCCCCGCTGGTGAATGGGCTGACGCCGCCGGTGGTGTTCGGACAGTTGAGATTGAACGCGATGTAGTCGGCCCGCCCCACAAAGGGCACTAGGGCCGCGGCTAGCTCCGCCACGACTGCATCGGGCGTCATGGCCCGTCCGGTATTGGTTTCGACTAGGTTGATCCCCAAGGGAGTAGCCGTCGGCTGTTGAGATACGCGGGCGGCGACGACTGTTGTCCCGTCATTGGGCACTCCATAATTGACGACGATCGCCTCGTCTAACGGCAGGCGAAACAAGCGGGGCCGCGGGTTCCCAGCCGAGGGATGCGCGGATACAGACCCCACCTCCACGAACCCAAAGCCCATGGCCGCAAGTGCTTGGATCACCCGGCCGTTTTTGTCGAACCCGGCCGCTAGGCCCAGCGGATTGGCAAAGTGCAAGCTGCCCACTTGGGTAGAAAGCCGTGCGTCCGCAAAGGCAAAGAGACTGGAAAGCAGACGACGGCCAAGCGCGGAAGAACCGACCCGCTCGCCAAGCTCGAGAGTCTGCTCGTGGATGCGCTCTGGATCGCAGCGGAACAGGAGGGGGCGGACGAAGCGTTGGTATGCGTTCATTGCTATACTCAGGTTGTGTTTTGACAAATACGCATTTGCAGGGGCGGGTTGCAAACGCCCGTTCACGTCAATGCGACTTAACCTCTCTCATAGGAGTTTCCCTCATGCCTCGCGAACTAATCGCCGACCGCCCCGGCCATGCGGTCCTCAGTTCGTATCAAGAACCGCCCTTAGCCTCGGATGAAATCCGCGTCCAAAGCCTCTTCAGCTCGGTCAAGCACGGCACTGAGTTGCGCGGTTTCCGCGCCGACACGCCCGACGCCTCCGACCGCTGGGACGGCGAGCTGCGCCTGCACCGCCGCGGCGAATCCGCGTCCAGTGGCTTCCCCCGCCGCCTCGGCAACATGTGCTTGGCTGAGGTTGTCCAAGTGGGTGCCGAGGTGACAACGCTGCGCGAGGGCGACCGGGTTTTCGCGCATTTGCCCATCCGCGAGACGCACACCGTTGCGGCGGTGCGCGTGCAAAAGGCCCCGGACGGAATCTCGCCGCAAGCCATTATGTATTGGGACCCAGCCGACTTTGCCGTGGGCGCGGTGCGCGATGGTGCGGTGCGCTTGGGAGATCGGGTCGCCGTCTTTGGACTCGGTGCCATTGGGCTGATGGTCGCGCAGGCCGCGCGTGTGTGCGGTGCGCGCTGGGTGGCGGTAGTCGATCCCATCGAGTGCCGCCGCGCCGCGGCCCTGCGCCACAACGCCGACCTGGCGCTGGACCCGGTGGCCATGGACGCTGGCTTGGAGATCAAGCAGCACACCGAAAAAATCGGCGCGGACATCGCCTTTGAAACGAGTGGTTCCTACCGAGCATTTGAAGACGCCATGCGCGCGACCTGCTATGCTGGCACCTTGGTCTCGACCGCGTATTACCACGGAGAGCAGGGTTTGCGCTTGGCCGGCGAGTGGCACCGCAACCGCATTCAGGTCATTTCCAGCCGGGCCAATAGCGAGCCGTTGCCGCAGGCCGGTTGGGATTTTGCCCGCATCCGCGAGGAGTCGCTGGCCCTGTTGGTCGAAGGGCGTTTGCAAGCCGACGACCTCATTGACCCGATCGTGCCGTTTGCCGCGTCCGCTGATGCGTATATGGAGATCAATCAGCATCCCGAGCGTTCGATCAAGCTCGGCATCGACCACGGTTAGCCGATGTTAATCAGCCGGTTGCCCGTCATGCCGGTGCAGATGTCGATGAGAAGCCACAACCCGGCTGAGCCAAACGCGCCTAACACTAGCCCCAAAAAGAACGGACGCAAGCGCGTGTAGAGCCGGGGGCCGCCGTATTTGAGAATGAGTGCCTTGAGCAGCCAAGCGAAAAAGACCGACGGCCAGATTAGCTGCACCGGATGCGGCAGCCCGATGGCCAAGCCGATGGGGTGAATGGGAAAGCCGACGAAGCGGTTTTTGATAAAGGTCAACAGGCCCATCAAGAATGCGCCGAGGCCGGCAAAGGACAAATGCCAAACATGAGTGGGCTGCATGTTGTTGATGTTGTTGGTAATCCAGTTGCCGGTATAGGTCGTCATATAGCCAAATTGCCAACCGCTCAGGTTGATGCCGCCATAGGTGTACGCGAGGTGGATGATCGCGGTGATTGAGCCGGCGAGGGTGACGACAATGGCCACGGCAATGGCCCAGAACACGCGGCGGTATTCGAGGCGCGTCCCTTCAGCCAGCTTGAGGCCCGTAGCGGCCGAGGCCATGACGAAGGTGCGGATGTCGGCAGACCACGGGAAGTTGAGCGCCAGTGCCGTCAGGCCCGGAGCACCCACCGACGACGATCCGAGGGTGTTGACTGTAAACACGGCCGGGGCCACTGGTGCGCGGCAATAGGCCAGCCCGGCCTGCGAGATGATGCGCGCCAAACCGACGAAGATCACGAGGGCCGACAACTGAAAGACAAAGGCGGTCGGCAGGTTCATATTGGCGGCGTAGAGCGCGAACACGCCGAGGGAAAAGCTCGCGATAAAGCCAAAGACCGCGACCCGGTACGGAAGCAATTCCCCGCTGTCGTCGATGGCATCGTCGCCGCGCAGGGCCTTGCGCCAGACTTGGCGCAAGTGCTGACGCCCGCTCCACAAGCTGGACAGCACTAAGAAGAACAACGCGCCGAGGGCGATGTGGGCGAGGCTGGGCGGAGAGGGCGAAGAATAGGGCTGCTCCGGGCCGATGTTCCACCCCGTCAGGCGGAACAAGCCGATGGTCAGCATATTGAGCAGGGCGAAGAACCACACGCCCATGGAGATGTCGAGATTGAGCAAGTAGGAGAGGCCGATGACCTCGAAGTGAGGGCGAAAGTTGACCCCGATAGAGTGGCGCAAAAAGGGCACCCAGAGGTTGAGGTCAATCGAGGGGATGAAGTTAAAATAGCGGTGCAGGGCGTTGACCGAGCTGATGAGCGCGGGAATGGCAAAGCCAATCCAAGTCAGGTAATTGCGGTAAAAAGGCGCAAAGGCTTGGTCCTTGGCGCGGGCACTCATTTCTATGGGCAGGGTGGCCAGCGGGAAGTTGAGCCGCTCGCGCTCGACCCACTGCTTGCGCAGCACGACGAGCACGCACAGCGTGGTGAAGTACATGTTGACTGCAAACAGGCTCCACGCCATCAGCGGCGTCGCCCAAACCCCCCAGGGGATGCGTTCGCCTTGGGCATTACCTTCAAACAGCTTTTGGATGGCTGCACTGTCTTCCGGCACGAGGAGATGGGATATGTAGGGCTGGATGGTATTGACCCAGTCGTTTTCCGGGGTGGCGTAATAAAAGAACCCGCCGAGGAGCGGGATCAGATTCATGGTTAGGCCCCAAGAGGGAATGGCGGCCCCCACGACCATCATTATGTACACGGTGGCCAACTCGCCGGTGTGCAGGCTGGTGCCGGTGAGTAATTTGGCGAGCGGATTGATGAGTAAGGTGAAAAGAAAAAACAAGAACAGGGCCGCGCCGGTCGAGTAGTCGGCGGCCATGGGCGAACTGCGCATCACCATGACGCCAAAAGGCTCGCCCACGGCGATGGCGAGGCAGCCGATGGCCCCGATGGCAATGGCGCGGAGTGAGACGCGGCGCAGAGGTGCCGGCAAGACTTAGACCTCTACCAAGAGGTTAGTATCGATCAGCCTCACTGAGCGTCTTCTTCCTCTGCTGTGGACAGTGCTTGAGAGCCATCGTCAATGCTGTCGATCAGGCAGCGTCCCAACCGGACTTCTTTGGTGCGGTGAGTATGGTGGGCTTGGACGATATTGAGCAATTCGCGCGGTTCGTAAACCGCCAATAATACCGCTTTGAAATCGCTTCCGTTGCGCGTCACCAAGGCATCGGCGTCGGCTTGGTGTGCTGCCTCGTGGAGAACAGCATCTTCAAAGTCGCGGAAGCCTTCCGCCGCCAGTGCCGCTTCTAGCACCGCCCGGTTGACCGGGGTTACTTCAAAAAGACGAAGTAATTTGCGAATTTCCCGCCGTGCTTTTTGCTCTCCGACAGCTTTTGTGGCCAAGTAACGCACAGTGGTCAAAGTGGTAGCGCCGAGACAGCCGGTTATGACATTGCGCTCTATCAAAGAGAAAATCTGCGCTGCGTTCACTGCATGTGGAGTTCGGTCTAGCAGCAAGTCGAGTACGACGTTGGTATCGACCATCACTTTCACAAGTATTTTTCCTCGAGATATTCGCGGTATGTACCCTCATTGACCGCAGTGCCCCGTAAGGTGCCATATAAGGAACGAGTGAGCGGTGCTAGTGTCTCTGGCGGATCGTCCCGGTCCAGCAGCGCGAAATAGTCAGCCACCATCTGCGATACGGACTTGCCCCGCTTTTTGGCATGAGCCTTAGCGCGTTCGATCAATTGCTCCTCTAGGCGCAGCGTGAGCTTGGTTTGCATCAGTTGCCTCCACAGATGACGTATAATTGGGCCGTTACCATACGTCATCACAATGTGATTGTCAACGCTGGAACTTGCAGACGGCTTCTCAATCGCGCACGACTGCTATTGTGCGCTTGGCCGCGGTGCCGTCGGCTTTGAGGAGCAGGTGATAGATGCCGCTGGCGACGAGGTTGCCAGCGGCATTGCGGCCGTCCCACAGCACGGCGTGGTCTTCGCGCGCCGCACGCTCCCCTAAGTCTTGCTCCCAGACGAGTGCGCCGTTGGCGGTAAAGAGCGCGAGGCGCGTTTTGCTGCTGGGGAAGGCTAGGTCAAACGCCAGCCGAGTGTGTGGATGGTGGCTGGGGCGGAAGGGGTTGGGGTAGTTGGGCTTGAGCAGGGTGGCGAGGGCGGCGGGTTGGTCGGGGTCGGTCAGACTGGGATCGAATTGCGCGGTAAAGAAGTGTTGGTAGGCCAAGCCGGTGCGCTCGGCCGCGGTAGCGACGAGGACGATTTCGTCGAACTGGTCCCAACCCGTGATGCGGACCGTCGGTTCGGAAACGAGTTGCGAAGAGGTGGTGTCGGGCCCGACTAAGAGCAAGTGGCGACGCCATGCCCCTTGGTTGGCGTCAAAGAACAGATCGACTCCGCCCGCCCGCAGTTGCGGCTCTAGGCGCAGATAGACGCTGCCGGTGGCATCGACTCGGCTGGTGTCGCGGGCGACTGCTTCGGCGGCGACGGCGATGTCGCGGGTGGGGACGGTGGGATATAAGTTCCCTTCGGCATAGTAGGAGCCGCGGTAGCGGTTGTTAGTGAAATAGTTCCACACGGCAAATTCGCCCATAGCAACGCCTAGTCCGCCCGGCTCGACTTGGCGGATGACGTGGTCGAAATGATCGAGATGGACGCTTTTGCGCTGGCCTATTTCTTCCCAGATCAGGCGGTTGAGTTCGCGGCCGTAGCGCTGATCGAGGAAGAGCGAGAAGATCGCAGAGCCGTAGGTGTGATTCTTGCCGGGAAGGCCGGAGTTGAGGGCGCGTTGAGGTTCGCCGAGGAAGTGGATTAAGTACTGGAGATAGTCGTTGATATGCGGATAGGCTACTTCCTCCATCCACGTCGAAGTTGATTCCTGCCACCAGTTACCGGCCCCGTATGCGTAGTAGCCAAATTGGATGGCGTGGTGGAACTCGTGGGCGATGGTCACGCGCAGGGCGTCCAGTCCGCGGGTTTTCCTGTAACGAAGGTCGGTAAAGTTGTTGTCGATTCTGATGTAGCTAGAGGTGGTCGCGGCGATTGCATCGGGATGGGTGAACCCATAGTAGCTACCGCTTAATTCGACGATATAAATATCGTATTCGTCTCCTCCGCCCAAGCCGTTATCCGAAGGGGGCGGCTTGTAGCCAAGTTGCTCGACTTCCAAAATCCAAGTGCTATCGAGGACCGTGGCGGCTAGGTCGATGTAGTCCGGGATGTCGTTGCCGTCGTCGTCCGTAGGCGGAACTGCGTGACGTCCCTCGGTATCGTAGTGGACGCGGAAATGGCCGGAAGGCGTTAGCAGGATATGCTGAGCGATCCGGCGGTCTTGCACGAGTTTGAGCCGCAGATGTTCGGGGCCGAGTGCGGAGGCCGCGTCGAGGGCTTGGAGCACGTAGGGGGTGCCGCAGCGCAGGGCGGCCGGGGTGTGCTGTGTAGGTGTTTCTGCGTGATTGTCGTGTGCCGTAGATAGCAGTATTCCGATAATCAGCGCCAGAATCATAAAATGTCCTAGCCGGGGGGTACTGAGTCGTTTGCGCCCTTCAATCGCGCACCACCGCTATTGTGCGCTTGGCGGCGGTGCTGTCGGCTTCAAGGAGCAGGTGATAGATGCCGCTGGCTACAGGATTACCCTCGAGGTTGCGGCCATCCCACAGCACGGCGTGGTTTGCGCTCGCCCGGAGCGGGCCTAAGTCTCGCTCCCAGACGAGCATGCCGTTGGCGGTAAAGAGCGCGAGGCGCGTTGCTCGGCTGGGGACGGCTAACGCGAACGCCAACCGGGTATGCGAGTGTTGGCCGGGGCGGAAGGGGTTGGGGTAGTTGGCGGCCAAAGCGGCTGGGTGGAACGGGTTGGGGAAATTGGTGGCTAAAGCGGCTGGCGCGTCGGTCAGGCTGGAATCGAACTGCGCGGTAAACAGGTGCTGGTAGGCCAAGCCGGTGCGCTCGGCCGAGGTGGCGACGAGGACGATTTCGTCGAACTGGTCCCAGCCCCTGATGCGGACCGTCGGCTCGGAGACGAGCTGCACGGAGATGCTGTCTGGACCGACTAAGAGCAAGTGGCGACGCCACGCCCCTTGGTTGGCGTCGAAGAACAGATCGACTCCCCCTCGGCGTAGCTGTGGTTCAAGGCGCAGATAGACGCTGCCGGTGGCATCGACTAGGCTGGTGTCGCGGGCGACGGTTTCGGCGGCGATGGCGATGTCGCGGGTGGGGACGGTCGGGTATTTGTCTGCTTCGGCATAGTAGGAGCCGCGGTAGCGGTTGTTGGTGAAATAGTTCCACACGGCAAATTCGCCCACAGTGACGCCCAAGCCCCCCGGCTCGACTTGGCGGATGACGCGGTCGAAGTGATCGAGATGGACGCTTTTGCGCTGGCCCAGTTCTTCCCAGATCAAGCGGTTGAGTTCGCGGCCATAGCGCTGATCGAGAAAAAAAGAAAAAATCGCGGAGCCGTAGGTGTGGAGGCTTTGATAAGGGCCGGAGTTGAAGGCGCGTTGGGGTTCGCGGAGGAAGTAGGTCAAATACTGGAGATAATCGTCGATGTGCGGATAGGCGACTTCCTCCATCCACGTCGAGG
This sequence comes from Candidatus Latescibacterota bacterium, assembly GCA_965200315.1. GTDB lineage: Bacteria > Latescibacterota > UBA2968 > UBA8231 > UBA8231. The sequence continues at coordinate 2,581,242 of OZ241362.1, read as the reverse complement.
TTGATTCCTGCCACCAACTGCCGTCGAATTTTGCGTAGTAGCCAAACTGAAGGGCATGGTGGAACTCGTGGGCGATGGTCACGCGCAGGGCGTCCAATCCGCGCGTCTGCTTGTAGCCCGGGTTGGTGAAGTCGTTGTCAATTTCGAGATGGCTGTAGGTGGCCTCGCCGGACGTCCCAGGATAGGCGAATCCGTAAAAACTCCTGCCGACTCCTAGCTCGACAATATAAACGTCGTATTCGTCGCCACCGCCCAAGCCGTTGTCCGAAGGGGGCGGATTGTAGCCGAGTTGCTCGATTTCGAGCACCCAAGTGCTGTCGAGGATGGCGAGAGTGAGGTCAATGTAGTCTGGGATGCCGTTGGCATCAGCATCCTTAGGCGCGACCGCGTTGAATCCTTCGGTATCGTAGTGGACGCGAAAGCGTCCCGATGGCGAGAGGAGATTGTGCTGGGCATCCGGCCGGTCTTTCGCTAGCTTGCCCAAGCGCGTTTGGAACTCGGCGCTCAGGTTGGGAGCCGCGCTCATGGCTTGGACTAGCTGTGGGGTCCCGCAAACCGCTAGCCCGCCGGACTCTCGGTAGATGGCCGGCAGTTGGTCGGGCGCACGTACGCTGAGGACTTGGTAGATCAGGGCCGTCTCCAAGTCGAGTTCGCCGGCGTTGTATGCCGCTTCGATCCGGGTTTTGGCTTGAACGGGTAAGGCGAAGAGGAGGAGAACGGCGAGGATTATAGCTGTCATAAAATCTCGGGGCTGTGGTGAATGGGGACCTAAAAAATAATGGCGCAATGGGCCGGAGCCAAGTTGCTTTGCCGAGTGCAAAAAAGATGCGGCCTAGCTGCAAAACGCAACTCGCCACTCACCACTCACTAAGAGGCAGCGTCTTTGACTGCTTTTACGACTGTGACCGGTGAGACGCGCCATAGGCAGGTAGCGGCAAAACCGGCGTCGGTCAGCGCGGCGAGTTCGTCTTCCACTGGAAAGTAGGTATCTTCGTCGGCCCATTCTGCGAAATGGCTATAGGCGCGTTCCTCGGCGATGCCGGAGGAGACGAGGTGGGCCGCCCAAGTTTCGTATTCGGCACGGCGAGCAGATGGGGCGGCGGGCATGGTCGCATCCGCATTGACGAATACTCCGCCCGGGCGCAACGCAGCGTGAATTGCGCTGAAGATCGTCCGTTTTTCGGCTAGGGTGGGGACGTGGTGCAATGCGAGGGAGGCGACCGCTGAGTCGCAGGCGGGTAGCGGCCCTTGGAACGCTCGCACTGTGTACTGCACTCTGGAGGCAAAAGGCGCGAGCCGTTCGCGGGCCTGAGCGAGCATCTCAGCGTCGGCATCGATCAGCTCGACCGTCGCTTCCTCGCACCGCTGCAATACGGCTTGTGCCAACGCGCCCGTGCCAGCGCCGAGGTCGATTACTTTTTTCGGCTTGGTCTCGGCAACGACATTTGCGGCTCGCGCCAGCATTTCCCCGTACGCGGGAATGAAGGCGCGGATGGTCTTGTCGTACGCCTCGATTTCAAGGCGCAGATGGCGTCGGACGGAGTGGCTCATTGGTTTGCTAGTGGACCTCCGTGGGACGATCAAAGAAGAGACGGCGGGTGAAAAGCCTCAGGTCGAAGAGATTTTAGTGAAAAGGGGAATTTAGTCATGCAAGTCGTGCAAGAACTTCAATCAGCCATTTCCCAACTTTCGGCGGATGAACTTGACGGTTTCAGGGAATGGTTTGACGAATTCGATGCCGAAGTTTGGGATCAACAGTTTGAAAAAGATGTGAAATCAGGAAAGTTAGATCAACTTGCTAACTAAGCATCAGATTGATTTCGCCGAGCGACTTGTCATCATTATGGCATGATATGATAACATGGAGCTAGCCGAATGGTTCGCACACAGATTCAGTTGACCGATGAAAAAGCGCGGTGCGTCAAACGGATCGCTGCCGAGCGGCAGGTTTCGCTGGCGACGGTGATTCGCCAAGGGGTCGATCTCTTGCTGCGGTCGGCGGAGACAGCCGCGACCGATGACGAGCGCATCGAACGCACGATCTCGGTGGCTGGACAATTCCGCTCCGGCGGCAGCGATGGAGCCGCGCAACATGACGCTCACCTGCAGGAGGCCTACCGCAGGTGAGCGTCTTCGTCGATACCTCCGTGCTTTACCCTTAAGCAACAAAACATTGCATGGTGCTGCTATGAATCGTACTGAATCTGAAACTCCCGCTAAGCCTTTGAAGCGACTTGGACGGCGAATCTGGAGGATCTTTCGGATTGTCTGGATCGCCGCCGGTATTGCATTCACACTTTGGCTATACGATTCATTCCGCGCAGGAGGTGTCGCCGAGAAAAAAAGAAGGTCTTCGCCAGCAATGACGGTATTGCAACGGTGGAAATGATCGAATCGACGAAGCAGAATCTTCCAGAACGTACGCAATGGATCGAAATCGTCGGCGGCAATCACTCGCAGTTTGGTTACTACGGACATCAGTTCCTCGATGGTCATGCGACAATCGATCGTACCGAACAACAGCGCCGTACACTCGAAGAAATACTCGCAACGCTTGAATCCCCTCAAACAGGCGCGACGCAATAAGCGATGGATATTCCATCCGCTGGAATCGCCTTGGGTGCTTGGTTCGCTGAATCGACGTACAGGAAACAGGATGACAAACGGGCCCCGGTCGATGACGACCTAGGGCCCGTTCTCTTTGAAGGCTCGGCTTAAAACCGAGCGATCTGCTTGGTTAGGGAGAATCGTCCGGGGTGGAATCGGTGGCTTTCTTGATGTCGCCCCAGCTCTTGTCCTCGATGACGCCCGGAGACGGAGAAACGATCTTCGCGGCACCTGCGGCGATTAGTGAGTCAGACACGGTTTGTAGCGAATCGAGGTTTAGCGAATTGAGGTTTAGCTTGGTGATGTCGCCGAGAAAAATAGCCTTTACTTCCTTTGTTGAATCGGAGTTTCCTTCAAAGACCGTATTAGGCACCCCTACTGCGCTGATCGTAATAGCCCGATCTATGTCATGATCATGATCACGGTGAAGCGCGGTTGTAAGTGCGGTTTCAAACGAATCGAGAAAGGCGTTGGTGCTTTCTACTTCAGCTTCACTGATTTGCTCGCCGATGACCCTCACTTTCAGGGCACCGCCTTCGTCTCCGAGTTCTTGGAGGATTTGATCGGTGGGTACGTTGATGGTGACGACCTGCTCGCCATTCTCATCTACGGTTTCCGTAATCTCAACAAGCTCGTCGAACGTCTGCTGTTGGCTATCGGACAGGGATTCGTCGTTGAAGGTTACCACGATTCTCTGTAGTAAGCTGCTGGCAATATCAGCGAGAGCTGCCCTCTGAGTGACGGCACCTATGAAGAGGATCGCTAGAGCAGCGAGTACGGCGGCGAGTACGGGTGGCCGGAACCGGCGCCGCCAGTTCGACTGCAAGGTCTGGCTGGGGGTGGTCTCTGGTGATCCATTGTAAGACGCGACGGGAGCGGAAGCCACATGCTCTTGACGCGAATCGGCTAGGCGAGCGGCGAGCTTGCGGTTGGCTTCCAAGAGCAAATCCGCAGGAAAATTGGACTCGCGGATTGATTTTCCGGCCGCGCACAGCAGGGAGAAATCGCCTTTGAGCTCGATGGCTTCGGGATGGGCCTGTAGGTACTCCTCTACTTCCCGCTTTTCGGCGTCGGACAGTTCGCCGTCGAGGTATTCGATGAGTTTGTGTTCAAACATGACCAGCGGCCCGAATTTTTCAACCGCCTGTTCTAAGTGCATTGCGTCTCCATGATGTCAGGTGTGTGCACACGCTTATAGAACGATGCCGAGGGCGTTTTGTTACTTCGGCGTTGGACGTTCCATCTGCTCATTCGTATTTTTCGCCTTCCGCCTGAAGCCTATAAAGGAGCAAGGACCAAGTATGCCAAAACGCCGTCCCAATGTTCTCTTCATCATCACGGACCAGCAATACGCCGGGGCCATGTCCTGCGCCGGCAACCCCGACGTGTACACTCCCAATATGGACAGCCTCGCCGAAACAGGGGTACGGTTCACTCGCGCCTATTGTACGCATCCCTTGTGTGGCCCCCAGCGCGCCAGCTTTATGACTGGTCTTTTTCCCCATCAAAATGGCGCGATCAGCAACAACACACCCATCAAGCCCGGATACAGAGGCCGAACGCTCGGCAACTTCCTCGCCGACGCGGGGTACGATTGCGCCCTTTCTGGCAAATGGCACGTCCCCGGCACCACGCCCGAAGAAAGCGGGCTCGAAGTCATCTGCGGCAGTCGCGACGACGAGGTGCCGCTGCGCTCCATCGAATTCATGCAGCGCGACCGCGACAATCCCTTCTTCCTTTTCGCGTCCTTCCTCAACCCCCACGACATCTGCCAAGTCGCCCGCAATCAGCCCCTGCCGCAAGGCCCGGTGCCGGAACCGGCCACGGTAGAAGAATGCCCAAATCTGCCCGCAAACTTCGCCATCCCACCTTATTCACCCGACATCCTGCAGATGCTGCGGCAGGCTAACCGCCGAGTCTATCCCACCACCGAATACACAGAAGACGACTGGCGACGGCTGCGATTTTACTACTATCGCCTGTGCGAAAAAGTTGATGCTGAAATCGGTGTGCTGCTCAGTGGCCTGCGCGACCTCGGCCTCGAAGAAGAGACCTATATCATCTTCACCTCCGACCACGGCGACGGACACGGCGCACACAACTGGAATCAAAAAACCAGCCTCTACGAGGAAGTCATCAACGTTCCGTTTATCATCAGTCACAAAGGGAGCACGCGAGCTGGTGGCGTTGATAATACCCATCTGGTCTCCCTCGGTCTCGACTTGCTGCCCACACTATGCGATGTTGGCGGTGCGAGCGTTCCCGATGGCCTCGAAGGGCTGAGCTTGCGACCGCTTGCCGAGGGCAACGCGCCCGACGATTGGCGCAGGGAACTCGTCGTTGCAACCATCATGGACATTGGCATGGGACCAGGCGGTAGCGGTGCTTCGTGCGCCGTGCTCACTGACCGCTACAAATACAGCGCCTATCCCATGGGTCGCTACCGCGAACAGCTCGTCGATCTGCAAACAGATCCGGGCGAAATGGTCAACCTCGCCGTCAACGTGCGGTTCAAGGATGTGCTCGACGATCATCGCCATCGCCTGCGAGCATGGTGCGAAAAGACAGAGGACGAGTTGCTGAAGCTTTATCTGTGAGCGCGGTTGATCGGCGATGGATTTTTCGTCCGCTGAATCGACGTTGTGCCTAGTCTGGGAAGCGGATGAAGACCTTGGCCCCCTTTCTCTGAAACCCCGCGACTAGATTGCTTCCGCTAGGCCATTTTTTGACATTAATCTGCGTGCTCAGTACACGACCCCCACTCTGCGGACGCGTTTTCTCCGCAGTCCCTGACCCGTCCACGCGGGTCCCAGCTAAGACCGCAGTGTCGCGTACTGAGTCTGTGTGATAACCCCGATCTATCCCGTCTGCTTGAAGAGAAATTTGACTAGGAGATTGCCGTGGAATTGACCAAGAGGCCCCGACGACTCAGGCGCTCAGAAGCCGTGCGCAGCTTGGTGCGCGAGACCCACTTGCGAGTCGATGACCTGATCTGCCCGCTGTTTGTCACCGAAGGCGAAAAAACGCGCGCACCCATCGACGACATGCCCGGCCAATATCGCTTCTCGGTTGACGAGCTAGTCGATGAGTGCCGCGAGCTGGGGGCGTTGGGCATCCCGGCGGTCAATATCTTCGGCTACTCGAACGAAAAAGACGATCAGGCGACCCAGTCCTACGACCCGCAGGGCCTGATCCAACGAGCGATCCGCAGCCTCAAGGCCGCGGTGCCCGAACTCTGCGTGCAGACCGATGTGGCCCTCGACCCCTACACCCACCACGGCCACGACGGTTTGGTCGTCGATGGCGAGGTAGTAAACGACGAGACCATAGAGGTGCTGTGCAAGATGGCCCTGTCGCACGCCGAAGCCGGCGTCGATTGGGTCGCGCCCTCAGACATGATGGACGGCCGGGTCGGGGGCATCCGCCGGGCACTCGACGCGGCTGGTTATAAAAACGTCGGCATCTTGGCGTATTCGGCTAAATACGCCTCGTGCTTTTACGGCCCGTTCCGCTGCGCGCTCCAGTCGGCACCCAAGAAGGGCGACAAGAAGACCTATCAGATGGACCCGGCCAATGGCCGCGAGGCACTTGTGGAGATCGCGCTCGACATTGAGGAAGGGGCCGATGTGGTGATGGTCAAGCCGGCGCTGGCCTATCTCGACGTAATCGCCGCGGCCCGCCAAGCCTTTGACGTGCCGATTGCCGCGTACAATGTATCCGGCGAGTACGGGATGATTGTGGCGGCTGTGGAGCGGGGGTGGGTCCAGCGCGAGCAGGCCATTATGGAGGTGTTGACAGGGATCAAGCGGGCCGGCGCGGATATGATCTTGACTTATTTCGCTAAAGAGGTCGCCGGCTACTTGCGCGGATAGTTCAACTATGCAGCTCAAAGACAAAGTCGCCCTCATCACGGGCGGGGGTCGCGGCATTGGCCGCGCTATCGCTATGGGCTACGCTGCCGAGGGTGCGCAGGTTGCCATGGCTGCGCGCAGCACGGCACAGCTCGACGAAGTCGCCGCGGCGATTGCCGCGCAGGGCGGTGAAGCCTTAGCTGTGCCGACCGATCTGCGGGTGAGCGCAGCGGTGGAACGCCTCGTGCAGAAAACAGTAGAGCGGTTCGGTCGGATCGATATTCTCGTCAACAACGCCGGCATCAATCCGCGCGGACTGTTTTTAGACGCGACGGATAAAGAGTGGGAGCAGGCGTGGCAAATTAACGTCATGGCTGTCGTCCGCTGTTGCCGCGCGGTATTGCCCATTATGCAGCGGCAGGGCAGCGGGAACATCATCAACGTCGGCTCCGGCATGGGCCAGGTCGGCCACGCGGAGCTGAGCGTCTATTGCGCGTCCAAAGCGGCCTTGCACGGGTTGACCCAAGCCATTGCAGAAGAAGTGTGGAGCGAGGGCATCATCGCCAACGTTCTCATACCCGGCCCGGTTAAGACGGAACTGTCAAAACCTTCTTGGCAGAAGGCGAGCAGCTTTCGCGCTGCAAGCGACCCGTGGAAGGAACCAGAACAGGTCGTTGCCGCGGCGCTTTTCCTCGCCGCACAACCCCCGGCCAGTGGCATGACCGGCCAGCTCCTCAGTATTATGCGCCGCACTAGCCCTTAGAAGCTGTTGAGTTATCCAGACGCATTTAGCGACGGTACTTTTGCTCATAGCGATACGAAATTTCAGTGTGCTGTCGATCTGGACGAAAGCGAGTGGGGGGACGTCGTGGTGTTGGCTTACTTCGGCGACAAGGCGACTTTTCCGTCGGACCCATTCGCTGGCGAGATGATCCACCCTTTTGCCCAAGAGGGAATCTCCACCTGTCAGGCAGTTTTCCTGCGACGAGGGGGTGCCGGCCATCATGCTGCGCGACGACTGCAATCCAATGGGCCGCTACGATCTGGAACTGAAGGAAGCCCATCGGCGCGATATTCTGCAGACTACGGACTGGGAGATTCTGGCGCGTTGAGTTGGGCCTGAGAATTGGCCCCGAGTAATTCCTACTTAAGTCCCCAAGTACAAATCCCGCCCTTCGGCCAGTGCTGCGATCTTGCGGTCGGCGATGGAGCGTTTGAGCATCCAAAAGCCGCAGTCTGGGTGGATGAAGCGGATGCGGTCGGGCCCGGCGGCGACAACGGCGGCTTCTATGCGGCGAGCGATCTCTTCGGCGGTCTCGATGTGGTTGACTTTGATGTCGATCACGCCAATGCCGATGCCGATGCGCGGGTCGATTTGTTGCAGGGCGCTTAGGTCGCTCGCTGGGCGGTGGGCGAGTTCGAGCACCAAGTGATCGGCGTACAGCTCGTTGAGAAAGTCGAGCAGGGTGCGCCACTCGCCCTGCTGGATGGTCTGGCCGCCGTAGTTGCCAAAGCAGAAGTGGACGGCCTTTTGGGTATCCGCGTCGATGCCGTCGAGCACGGCGTTGATGGCGCGGGCCGCGAGGGGGCCGTCGGCTGGGTTGCCGGGGATGTTGGCCTCGTCGATTTGGACGCAGGTGCAGGGCAGGCCGCGGACTTGGTCGGCGAGGACGTGGGCAACGGCCATCAGTAGGGTCTCAAAGTCGCCGTAGTGATGATCGAGGAGGGTGCGGGCCAGCATGTAGGGGCTGGTCAGGGTAAACTTGAAGGGGCCACCGGCCACGGCGGCGGTGCGGGTGCAGTCGGCGAGCAGGTCGAGGCTACCCGCGCCGAGTTCGGCTTCGACCACGGCCGCGGGCTTGGCGCGGAAGCCCATGCTTTGTCTGGCAGCGAACTCCTCTCGCTCGCGCCGGCCAAATTCCGTGCGGGTGCCGCCCATGGGCCGGACGAAGTACTCGATCATGCCGTTGGTGTCTGGGTGGTTGATGTCGAAGCGGTATAGCTCGCCGTCGGTGGGCAGGTCGATGCCGGCTTGGCACTGGGTGTCGAACACCACGCGAGTGGCATCGACGAGGGCCTGCTCGGAGGGCAGGGCTTGAAGCCAGTCTGGGACGGGGTAGGAGCCGACGGTTGTGGTTTGGATGGTAGGTGTGTTGGACATGGTTGGCTACGATAGGTTTTTAGCGGCGGCAGTGCAACAGGTGCTATCCGACATTCATACGCGCTCGACCTCAAAAGCCGCCAAGGTGCGACTCTTGCGACTGAACTCCACTCCGATTAGGTAAATCGGCTCGGCTCGCCCGCGATACTTGGCTGCGTAGTCGCGCTCCTTCAACTGCTTGATGGCCGCCCCCGCCGACGCTTGTTCCACTACCTTGAGCTCAAACAGGTATACATTCTCATTGAACAGGACCGCCATGTCCAAGCGACCCGCTCGGCTGCTGTCCTCCACGGTGATGGCCAGCCCCAGCGACGCGAAGTAGGAATAGAACACGCTGGCGTAATAGCCCTCGTAGTTGGCGATCTCGTTGTTGGTATGCCACTGATACGGAATGCTGGCAAAAAACGCCTCGAACAGCGTTTTCAAGCTGTCGAAGTCGTTGACCAGCAGCAGGTCGTACAGCCGGGCGTTGTGCTCAACTTGGCGCGAGGGGTTGCCCGTCAGGTGATTCAGCAGGCTCTTGTTCAGGCTTTGCTGCACCTCGCGGTTGGGGTAGCCCAGCCGGTAGTATAGCTCCCCGCCGCGCGACTCAATGCGGCGAATGGTCAGATAGCCGGTCTGGAACAGTAGCGCCTCGGTCGCAATGTGATCCACGTCAAACGCCGACAGCAATTCGTCGCTGCCGAGCATGTCGTCTAAGGCGAGGGCGCTGACGCCGCGTGCCACCAACGTCTCGAGCAGAAACGTCGGCGTACCTGTCTCAAACCAGTAGGCGGCAAAGGCGCGTCGTCGAAACAGCAGCAGGACATCAAATGGGTTGTACACGGCCTCTTCGCCCAACCAGTTGTAGCCGTTGTACCAAGCGCGGATGGCGTCGCGGTCCAAGCCGGGCAACTCTGGGGCGAACACCGCGTCCAAGTCTGCCTCGGTGTAGCCGCAAATGGCAGAATAGCTCGGCTCTAAGGTGAGGTCAATGAGGTTGTTGAGGCCGGAGAACAAGCTGACTTTGGAAAACTTGCTCACGCCGGTGAGGAAAGTAAACGCGATGTGCGCGTCGCCGAACTTGATGGTCGCATACAGCCCGCGCAAGTAGTCGCGGTTGGCGCGGGCGACTTCTGGCGCCTCCAGCGCGTCGAGAATCGGCTTGTCGTACTCGTCAATTAGCATGGCCACCCGCTGGCCGGTACGCTGATGCAGTGCCTTCATCAAATGTCGCAAGCGGGCTGGTGAGGTGTCGTAGCTGGCAGTGACCGCCGCCTCGCTCTCCATAGCGTCTAGCTGGGCCATCACATCCTTGTGCAGGTAGCTTGGCTCCTTGAAGTTGCCGCTGCTGAAGTCAAGCCGCAGCACGGGATGGCGCACCGCCCAATCCCACCCATCGTGAATGGCCAGCCCCTTAAACAAAGGCTCGTTGCCCTCGAACAGTTCCTTGATCGTATCGAGAAACAGGCTCTTGCCAAAGCGACGCGGGCGCGACAGAAAGTAGTGTTTGCCCTCGGCGACCAACCGCCTTATGTAGGCGGTCTTATCGACGTAGTAGCAATTGTCTTGGCGAATCTCGCGGAAGGTCTGAATGCCGATGGGTAGTTTGCGCTTGGTCGTCTGTCCTTGTAGCATGGGGCTTACTCCACATCCCGGCCAACGGAATAGTTAGCGTACTAGGGGATTATGGGACTGATGCTCATACGCGCTCGACCTCAAAAGCCGCCAAGGTGCGACTCTTGCGACTGAACTCCACTCCGATCAGGTAAATCGGCTCGCCTCGTCCGCGATACTTGGCCGCGTAATCCCGCGCCTTTAGCTGCTGCAGTGCCGCCCCCTTGGACATCTGTCTCACTACCTTGAACTCAAACAGGTACACATTTCCATTGAACAGGACCGCCATGTCCAAGCGACCCGCTCGGCTGCTGTCCTCCACGGTGATGGCCAGCCCCAGCGACGCAAAGTAGGAATAGAACACGCTGGCGTAATAGCCCTCGTAGTTGGCGATCTCGTTGTTGGTATGCCACTGATACGGAATGCTGGCAAAAAACGCCTCGAACAGCGTTTTCAAGCTGTCGAAGTCGTTGACTAGCAGCAGGTCGTACAGCCGGGCGTTGTGCTCAACTTGGCGCGAGGGGTTGCCCGTCAGGTGATTCAGCAGGCTCTTGTTCAGGCTTTGCTGCACCTCGCGGTTGGGGTAGCCCAGCCGGTAGTATAACTCCCCGCCGCGTAGCTCGGTGCGGCGGATGGTCAGATAGCCGGTCTGGAACAGCAGCGCCTCGGTCGCAATGTGATCCACGTCAAAGGCCGACAACAATTCGTCGCTGCCGAGCATGTCGTCTAAGGCGAGGGCACTGACGCCGCGTGCCACCAACGTCTCGAGCAGAAACGTCGGCGTACCTGTCTCAAACCAGTAGGCGGCAAAGGCGCGTCGTCGAAACAGCAGCAGGACATCAAATGGGTTGTACACGGCCTCTTCGCCCAACCAGTTGTAGCCGTTGTACCAAGCGCGGATGGCGTCGCGGTCCAAGCCGGGCAACTCTGGGGCGAACACCGCGTCCAAGTCTGCCTCGGTATAGCCGCAGATAGCGGAGTAGTGCGGGTCCAAGGTGAGGTCAATGAGGTTGTTGAGGCCGGAGAACAAGCTGACTTTGGAGAATTTGCTTACCCCAGTGAGGAAGGTAAACGCGATGTGCGCGTCGCTATCCTTAATGGTCGCGTACAATCCGCGCAAGTAGTCGAGGTTGGCGCGGGCGACTTCTGGCGCCTCCAGCGCGTCGAGAATCGGCTTGTCGTACTCGTCGACTAGCACCGCTACTGGCTGCCCGGTCCGTTGATGCAGCGTCCTAAGCAAATGCCGAAAGTAAGCCGGTGCAGTGTCGCAGCCGTCAACTTTCTCTATGGCACCCAATTGGGCCATCGTCTCCTTGTGCAGATTGCCCGGCTCCTTGAAATTGCCGCTGCCAAAGCTCAGCCGCAGCACCGGATGGCGCACCGACCAATCCCACTGGTCGTAAATGGCCAGCCCCTTAAACAAAGGCTCGTTGCCCTCGAACAGTTCCTTGATCGTATCGAGAAACAGGCTCTTGCCAAAGCGACGCGGGCGCGACAGAAAGTAGTGGGTGCCCTCGGCGACTAACCGCGCTATGTAGGCGGTCTTATCGACGTAGTAGCAGGGGTCCTCGCGGATTTTGCGAAAGGTCTGAATGCCGATGGGCAGTTTGCGCTTGGCCGTCTGTCCCGCTTCGGTTTTCACCTTTAACATGGGTTTTACTCCACAGCCCGGCCAACGGATAGAGTGTCGGGGAAGTAGGGGACCTATAGCCGACAAGATAGGCGACAGGGGAAACCTATGCAAAGAAATGCGATGCGCTTCGTTGATGCTCAGCGGCAGCGCAACAGGCGCTAGCGCCGCCGAGCCGGAAGCAGGGGGCTTACGGCTCAAAGGTTGCAGGGTAAACATCTTGATTGTGCATCATTATGTACATATAAAGATGGGTTATCAATGGGATGCCGCCAAAGCCAATCCAATCTACGAAAACACGGAATCGACTTTGCCGATGCAGTCGGAGTCTTTGAAGACGAGTGGGCCTTTACCTGCCGCGAGTCGGGTATTTCAGATTCCTCCTTGTAGGAAATACATTTGTACTTGAGACCACCTGCGCTATCTTCGGAGGGGGAGTGGCCATGAAGCGTCAGGTACAACAGATGAGGCGTATAACCTTGCCCCTTCAGTTTTTTAGCGTATCTCCGCAGTTGCTCGGGTTGATCCTCGGCCCAGATCTTGTTCTCGATTACCACCGCGGAAGGGTGGTCGCGGATCAGGATGTCGATGTTGTCGCTTTCCCGCTCTACTTCTGCCTATTCGCCGGGCTTCAGGGAGCTACCCTGTGCCGAATCCATTGCCGCGTGGTACCAAGACGCCGAGCGCATCGGCGCGCGCGACCGCGACTACCAGTTGCTGCGGCGCGCCCTGCCGCTGTTGGCCACCTTGGCCAAAGCCCAGAAGTGGTACCAGGTGAAGAAGGACTACAACTACAGCTTCCTGTGGCTGCTCAACGTGGCCGATCAACTCGCCAGCGTCGAGTGCATCCTCAACGGCCAAGCCCCCGGCCGCGAGGTCATTCACCAAGCCCTCGCCTTCAACCCTGAGTTCTTCAACGCCATCTACACGGATCTCATCGCCGCTCCCAAAAACGCCCGCACCCTCAAGGCCGCCCTCCAGCGCGTAGAGACCTACCTCGACGACCACCTCTGGGACCTGTTCCGGCCTCTACTCGACTATTTGGAGGAGGCCGAGGCTATGCGCACGGTGTCGGAAATAGAGGAGCATTTCAAGATGGAAGGTGCGGACTTTGCCTGCGAGTGGCTGGTTGAAAAGGGCCTGCTGCAAAAGATGTCAGCACCGCTGCGCCTCACCGAAAAGAGCCGCACAGAGCTACAGGAAGCGGCTTATTACTACGACGATGGGGCCGATTGGGGGCTGCACTAGCACAACAGGACACACTATGGCTATACGAGATTCGATCGCCATCAAGGGCGCACGCGAAAACAACCTGCAAAACATCGACGTCAGCATTCCGCGCGATAAACTGGTCGTCATCACCGGCATCAGCGGCTCGGGCAAATCCTCGCTGGCCTTTGACACGGTGTACGCCGAGGGCCAGCGGTGCTTCATGGAGTCCATGTCCACTTATGCTAAGCACTTTGTCGAGCAGATGAAGAAGCCGGATGTCGATTTTGTCACCGGGCTTTCGCCGGTCATTTCCATTGAGCAGAAGACCATCTTCAACAACCCGCGCTCGACCGTCGGCACCATGACCGACTTGTACGAATACCTGCGGATGCTCTTCTCCACAATAGGCCAAGCCCACTGCCCCTATTGCCGCCGCCCCATCGCCTACCGCACACCCTACCAGATGGCCGAGCACTTGCTGTCTCTGCCGGACGGGGCCGAGGTAGAAATCCGTGCGCCGGTGTTTAAGATCTACGGCGAGGACTACGCTTTTCTGTTTGACGACATTCGCACCAAGGGGTATCGGCGAGTGCGCATCGATGGCGAGCTATGCGATTTGAGCGAGGAGATCGAGCTCGACGAGAACGAGGATTTCCACATCGAGGCCGTCATTGACCGCTTCGTCATCCGCGGCGACCTGCAAAAGCAACTCCTCGCTTCCATTGAGCACGGCCTAGTGGTGGGCGAAAGCTTTCTCAGCTTCCACTTGCTAAACCCTGAAATCGCTTCCGAACAAGAGGTCGCGGCCTTCTACGAAGGCTTCGGCTGCCCGGGGCACCGCCTCAGCATGGCCGAGCTGACTCAAGGCTACTTCACCTTCAACGAGCCGCTCTCCGCCTGCGTCACCTGTTCGGGCTTGGGCACCTATCTACAGGTCCATCCCGATCTGCTGGTGCCCGACAAGAGCCGGAGCATCATCGACGGTGCCTTTGTGCGCGAGGCATTCAACTACGACCGCAATGGGTGGGGCGGCCGCATCTTCTATAGCTTGGCCCAGCACTACGGCTTCGACTTGGACGCGCCCTTTGCCGAGCTGTCCGACCGCATCGGGGACGTGCTATTCCACGGCACCAAAGGCGAGCGCTTTACTATTGTCCTGCCGCCGGGCGCGACCGAGGGCCGTCGCTACAAGGGGCGCAAGGTCTCTTTTGATGGGATCATCAACCAAATCGATCGCCGCTATCGCCGCTACCGCCGCCAAGGGGTAGCGTATTCGGGGATGGAGGACTATCTGCGCAAGGTCATGGTCGAGTACGACTGCCCGGATTGTGGCGGCACTCGGCTCAAAGCCTCGCGCATGCTCGTCACCGTGGCTGGCCGCACCATCCACGACCTGTGCGAGATGCACCTGCAAGAGTTGCGCGATTTTCTCAAGGGCGTTCCCATGCCCGCGCAAAGGAAGCAGGCCGGCGAGCAGATCGTGCGCGAGCTCGCGTTGCGGCTGGACCTCATCATGGGCATTGGCTTGGATTATCTCAGCCTCACGCGCCGGGCGGGGACCCTCTCCGGCGGCGAGGCCCAGCGCGTCAAGCTGGCCGACGAACTGGGCAAGCTCAAGCGCGGCAAAAGCAACCTCTATCTGCTCGACGAGCCTACCACTGGGCTGCATTTGGCCGACATTCAGCACCTGCTCGACAGCCTCAACCGCCTAGTCGAGGCCGGTCATACGGTCTTGGTCATTGAGCACCATTTGGATGTGATCAAGACTGCGGACTACATCATCGACTTAGGTCCCGAGGGCGGGCACAACGGCGGCCAGATCGTCGGGCAGGGGACGCCGGAGGAGCTCGCCGAAGTGAGCGAGTCGTACACCGGGCAATTCCTAAAGAACTTATTGGCTTGAGCTAGGCGCGTAGTTCCTCTCGTCAAATTTCGGACAATCTCGGCATCAGATCGACGAGGTTACAGGGCTGGTTGGTAGAATCTAGCTGCGGCCCGATGAGCTTGTCCCAGCCGGTGGCGCAAGCCCCGGAGGAGCCAGGCAGGCAGAAGATGTAGGTGCTGTTGGCGACGCCGGCCACGCAGCGCGATTGCAGGGTTGCAGTGCCGATCTCCTCGTAGGAGAGTACGCGGAAGACCTCGCCAAAGCCCTCGATTTCCTTGTCGAAGAGCACGCTGACAGCCTCGGGCGTACCGTCGCGGCCCGTGAGGCCGGTGCCGCCGGTGGTGACGATGGCTTGGACGCGAGGCTCGGCAATCCACTGCGAGACTTGGGCGCGGAGCTGATAGATGTCGTCGGGCAGGATTTGCTTTTCGTGCAGGATGTGGCCAGCCGCTTCGAGGCGTTCGGCCAGCAGCTTGCCGGACTTGTCGGTTGCTTCGTCGCGGGTGTCGGAGACCGTGAGCACGGCGATGCACACGGGGACGCGGTCTTGGGTCATGGGGTACCTCTCGGTGAAGGGGATATGAGTTCGATTTGGTAGAGCTTGGGCCACCACTTGCCGGTGACGAAGAGTCGCTCGCTCTCGGGGTCGTAGGCAATGCCGTTGAGCACCTCGGCGTTAGAGCTACGGCGGTCTTGATCGCTCAACAGCCCGGCGAGGTCAATCCACCCCGCGACTTGGCCGGTCGCCGGGTCGATGCGGGCGATGGTGTCGTTCTGCCAGATATTGGCAAAGATCTCGCCGGCGACCCACTCGAGTTCGTTGAGTTGAGATACGGGGCGGCCTTGGGCCACCACGGCGACTCGGCTTACCTCGGCGAAGGTAAATGGGTCGCGGAAGTACAGGGTCGCGCTGCCATCGCTCATAACGAGTAGTTCGCCGTCGTACGTCAGCCCCCAGCCCTCGGTGGGATAGGTGAACTCCGCTAGCGGCTCAAACGAATCGAGACGATAGGCAAAGCCCTTGTTAGATCGCCAAGTTAGCTGGAGCAGGCGATTGCCGAAGAGGGCGAGTCCCTCGGCGAAGAAGCTGTCGTCTAGCTGGTGGAGCTGCACGACAGCTCCTGTTTCGAGCTCGACCTTGCGCAGGGACGACTGGCCGTGCTGGCCGGTGCTTTCGTAGAGAAAGCCGTCGTGGTAGAGTAGCCCTTGGGTGAAGGCGTCTGGGTCGTGAGGGAAGGAGTGGACGACTCGGTAGGAATACGTCGGGATTTCAGAGGGCTGTTGCGGCTGGAGAGCAGCAGATTCAGCGCCTTCGTCAGACGGGGCCAGACAACTGGCATTAGTCGTTAGGAGCAAGACGATGGCGGTGGACTGTATCTTGCGGATCATGTAGGGTAAAATACGGGGCGCGGTAGAGTGGGCAAGGAAAGCCGCAGCCGCTGCGGACGCTAGACGAGATTCTTTGGCGGTGGAGCGGGAGGCCGAGGGGTTGCTGGCGGGTGATAAATCCCTGCGCCGATTCGCCGAGATAGCCCAGTGAGCACCTACACCACCTCGTCCGTACGGTGCTGACCCCACAGGGCCATTGGCATTTTTGCCGCGACGTATAGATTGTATAGGTGGAGGACAAACAGGTGATACAATGCACATACATACACCTTGTCTGGATCGGCTTGCTGTTGGCGAGTGGGGCCGAGGCCGTGCGCATCCAAGATGCCGTGCCCGAAGAGGTGCCCAAGCGGCAGCACGACGGGTACTATGCTGCGGTAGGTTTGGGTTTCATCAACTTGGATCATCGCGGCGCGGGCGTGCGCGTTCCCTTGGGGTTTAGGGCGGTATTCAACCGCTTGCGCCTCATCTGTTCGGCCAATGTGCTCGATGTGAGCTTTCACGAAGGCGACGACCGCGACCCTCGTTACTTCCGCCCCTATCCCACCCGTACCTACTGCTTCGATACGCGGACTGGATACCGCGTGGCGGACTACCGCTGCTCGGGCGGCACGGATTGGCTGCGCTCGCTCAGTGCGGATCTGGCCTATATTGTCCTCGACGAAGTGTGGATTACCGGACGGCCGGGCAAGCTGTTTGCCGGGGCGGGCTACCGCCACCTAAGCCCAGCGACGGCGTATGGCACCTTGGGGATGTTTTTCGATGCGCCAGGCCGGACCGTCGGCGGTTTCAAGGTTTTAGTCGGCAAGGGCTACGTCACCTTGGGCCTGCTGTGGGGCTTTGATCTGCGCCGCGTCTTTTAGAGGATGTATGCTCGCCTTGGCCTTTTGCGCTGCCTTGGCCCTCGCGCCTGTGGGTGCTGCCGCGCAGACGCTATCCGCCGAAGTGCATCCGGGCCTGCTTTTTTCTGCCGAAGATATTCCCCTGCTCAAAGAGCGCGTCCAGCGCGAGCCGTATGCCACGTGGTGGCAGATTGTGTTGCAGCGGGCGCGGAACGCCCCGGCGGCCTTTGCCGACGAACGCGCCGAGGTCCGCTACGCCAAGTCCCTCGCCTTCGCTTGGCTGATGACCGACGATGCCGCGTTTGCCGAGCGTGCGTTGGAGGTGATGCAGGGGGTGGCGTTCCCGCCGCGAGGAGGTGATTTGGGCGAGCCGCACAACGAAGGCGAGGTCGTGGCCCAGTACGCCGTGGCGTACGACATCTTGCACCCCTATGCTGCGGCCAACGACCCCCAGGCCCTGCAAGCAATGCGGTCGATCCTCGGCGAGGAAGCCGACCGCCTGTGGAAGGGCATCGTGATTGGCAAGGTGGGGCTTGGGCCGTTCAAGGTCAAAATTCGCTTGCACGAGACTCCGCATCTCGACAACTGGCACATCCGTGCGTACGGCGGCCTCGGGCTGGCGGCTCTGGCCTTGAGCGAGTACACCAGCGGCGAGGGTACGCCGCAGGAATGGGCTGACCGCGCCTTGGAGATGGTCACCAGCAGCCTCGACTTCCAGATTGAAGAAAGGGACGGAGGGTACGCGGAGGGGCCGTTTTACAGCCGCTACGCCGCGGATGTCTATTTGCCCTATTTGTTCGCGCTCAAGAACCGCATCGGCTTGGACCTGTTTGCCGATTCCAAGATCGAGAAGATGCACGAGTGGTCCCTGAACCTGCGGCTGCCCAATGGCCGCCGGCCGAACATCGACGACAGCCACTTAGACGATTTCTACGGGCATTACCTAGCGGCCGCGCAAGCCAACGGCGGGGTCCACCGCTGGGATTGGGAAAACAACGAACGCGGCCTGTACGTGCGCGAGTTTTCCGAGATGGACGCCATCGCCCTGTACGACGACAGCGTGTCCGCGCAAGAGCCGACGCACGGTCCGTCGGTTTTTATGCCGGGAGCTGGGGACGCCGTCTTCCGCAGCGACTGGTCGGCCGCAGCCACCTACATGCTCTTGCGCGGCGAAAACGGCGCGGTACGCGAGCATGGGTTCGCGCACGAGCATCCCGACGAGACTAGCTTTGTGCTGTACGCCGCCGGCGAGATGCTGGCCTTAGATGCGGGTTACATCAATTTTGACAACCACGACAAGGTCAACAAAGGCCGCAATCACAACGTGGTGCTGGTTGATGGCAAGGGTCCGCCGCGCCGAATTGTGCCCTTGGTGGGGACCATCGGCGACCGCAACGACGCTTTTATCGAGGCATTCTTCACGAGTACCGCTGGCGACTACTCGGAAGTCCGCGCCGCCTACCGGGGCGTCGAGCTGAGGCGGCGGGTCTTTTTTGCCGACCACAAGTACTTCATGGTGGCCGACGAAATCGACGCCCCGGGCCGTCGCCACGCCTACGAGTGGCGGCTGCACGGCAACGGCGGCGGCACTAGTGGGGGCACATATGCCCGTGTGGGCAACTTGGCGCGTTGGACGCGGGATCAGGCCGAGTTGCTGGCGTTTTTGCCCGACCAACCCGGCCGGGCCGCGCTTGAGAGCGAGGCGATTCACTCCTTTGACTATCGCCAAGAGCGGACCCACGCGGTGTTGCGGGTGCAGCAAGAGGGCGTCGATGGGCGCTACTTGGCAGTACTGTATCCGCGGGCGCTTAGGGATGCTAGGCCGGCGTTTGAGACTGCATCCGCGCAAGGAGCTGAGGCGGCCTTAGTGGCGCTGACCGGGGTACGGGATTTGGCTTGGCTCCGCAACGGCAAGGCATCCAAGGCCGCTGTATCTGGGCCGGATGCGAGCTTGGTCAGCGATGCCCGCTTCGGCTACGTCCGCTATGTCGATGGTCAACTCACCCGTTTTGTAGCGCAAGACGCAACCTATCTTTTGGCCGACGGCGAGACCGTTTTCCACGCCAGCGAAGTGATAGACGTGAGCTTGGATCGAGATGACTATGCGGGTTTTGTGCGCGGCCCCGATGCGGGCTATCAGTTAAAAATACCCCATTCGGGAAACGAGTGGACCGCGGCTCGTTTCCTCGGCGGCGAGTGGTGGGGCACGGCCATCGAAGGCGATCTGCTCGTGTTGGAGCTAGCGGGCGAGGGGACGCTGGAATTGGGCTCTGACCAGCGCGTCGAAGCACAAAAGGGAGCGCAGCCGCGTCCCGAGCACTACGCCTTGCATCCAAACGCGCCCAACCCGTTCAACCCGACGACCAAAATCCGCTTCGATTTGCCCGTTGCCAGCTTAGTGCAATTGACGGTGTACAACGTCTTGGGGCAGGAGGTTGAGCGGCTGGTGGAGAGGCGGATGACGCCGGGACGGCACGAGGTGGAATGGGATGCGTCTGGCTACCGCAGCGGTCTCTATTTCTATGTGCTCAAAGCCGATTCCTACCGCGCACAGCGCAAGATGATTTTGCTGCGCTGAGCTGTTTTACTTTTCGATGACATAGCGCAGGATGGCCGCGACCTGTTCGGGCGCATCGGCCACGGCGAGCGCGGCCGCATCCACTTCCTTGAGCGCGTGTTGCAACTCGGATGGGTGGAGGATGATTAGCGGCTTGTTGCAGGCGGCGGCAAACCCCGCGTCAAAAGCCGCGTTCCACTGGCGGTACTGATCGCCGAAGCGCACCACCACCAAATCGGCGTCGCGGATTTGGGTGCGGGTGCGGATGGCGTTGATCTGCGCGCCTTTGTGATCCTTCCAAAAGCTGCTTTCCTCCGGCCCGAGCATGTCGACTCCGCAGTTGTCGCTGGCCGCGTGATCGGTGACCGGAGCGGTGAACTCGACCGGCAGGTCGCTGGCCGCTTGGGCGATGCGCTCGCGCCAGTCGCTGTGAATCTCGCCGGCTAGATAGACCTTCCACTGTTTGGACATAAGGTTCCTTTGGGCGTGGTGAGTTGGAGCGGCAGGTCGCTGCCTGCTCGGTGGTAGAGGGCGGACGACGCAATTTGTCGCGATTGCGGCCAGCCTCTATCTTTTTTGCGATGTTAAGGCCGTAGTCGGGAGATGTCAACACAGGAGAGTTTGCCATGAAATCGGCACTTGAGTTGGCCATGGAAAAGGCCAACGAGGCAGTCGGGGGCGCAGAGGGTATCAAGCTGACAGACGAGCAGAAAGAGGCCATAGACCAAGTGCGCAAGCAGTACGAGGCCAAGTGGGCCGAGCAAGAGATCGCGCTCAAGGGGCAGCTAGAGCAAGCTACTGGCGCAGACCCGCAGGCCCTCGGCGAAGCGCGCCGCCAAGTACAGGAGCAAATGAGCAAAGTCCGCAACGAGCTCTTTGCCGAGCGCGACGGCAAAATCGAGGCGATTCGCAACCAGTAGGCGCGGCTACTCTGCAACCCACCGAGGCCAACTATGCAGCCAAACTACGCAGTCGATATGAGCTTGAACATCCGAACGCGGATGCGGGACGGCGTTGATCTTTCTTCCGACATCTATCTGCCGAAGGCATCGGGTAGGTTCCCGACCGTGCTAATGCGCACGCCATACGACAACAACACATCGCTCCTGATCGAGAAGGCCATGCGGCTGGCCAATAACGGCTATGCCTGCGTCATCCAAGACGTGCGGGGGCGCTGGGACTCCGACGGCGTTCACTACGCCCTGTTCGGCCACGGCCCGGACGGTTTTGATACGCAGGAATGGATTGGCCAGCAGGAGTGGAGCGACGGCAAGATCGGCATGGCCGGAGGCTCCTACCTCGGATGGGTGCAGTGGCAGAGTGCGCCGCACCGCAGCCAGTACCTGACGTGCATGGCACCAAGGGTCATGTGCGGCGATCTGTACTCGGGCCTAATACACCCCGGCGGGGCGTTCCAACTCAACGTCGCCCTCACGTGGGGGATGCGGACCAATGGCCGCACCGCTCAGAGCATCGAGTACCACAACTGGACGGAGGCCTTTCGCTCGATCCCACTCATCGACATGGATCAACAAGCGGGCCGCACCCTACAGTTTTGGCGGGATTGGGTAACGCACACCGAATACGATTCCTACTGGGACTCGGTCAACGTCGAAAACAAGTGGGGCGAAATCGCGGCCCCGGCCCTGATAATGGGAGGCTGGTACGACCTCTACTCTCACAACACCTTTATCAACTTCAACGGTCTAAGGCTGCACGGGCGGACGCCCGAGGCTAGGCAAAGTCAGCTCATCGTCGGTCCTTGGCCGCACGCGCTCAGTGTTTCTACCAAGACCGGCGACATCGACTTCGGGGCGAACTCGCTGTACGACTTGGAGGCGTTGGAGTTGCGTTGGTTTGATTATTGGCTGAAGGGCCTCGACAACGGCATCGTCGGCGAGGCCCCGCTTAGGCTCTTCATCATGGGCGTCAATGAATGGAGAGACGAGCGCGAATGGCCACTGGCTAGAACCGACTGGCAAAAGTGGTATCTACACTCGTCTGGCAACGCCAACACGCTGTTGGGCGACGGTCGTCTAGCGCCGGAGGAGCCGGGTGAAGAGCCGGCGGATCACTTTGTGTACGATCCCGATTTTCCCGTGCAGACTGTGGGCGGAAACAACTGTTGCTCGCCCCACATTGTGCCTTGGGGGCCGTACGACCAGCGCGATGTGGAAATGAGGTCCGACGTGCTTTGCTACACCAGCGAGCCTTTGGCAGCCGATCTCGAGGTGACGGGGCCGATCAGGGTCGTTCTATACGCGGCTACCGACGGGCTAGATACCGACTGGACCGCCAAGCTGGTGGACGTGTCAATTAGTGGATACGCCAAGAATCTCTGCGATGGCATCGTCCGGGCGCGCTATCGCGAGGGCTTCGCCGCACCCAAGTTGCTCCAGCCCGGTCAAACATACCAGTACGAGATTGATCTCGCCGTTACAGGCAATGTCTTCAAGAAGGGGCACAGGGTCAGGATTGAAGTGTCCTCGTCCAATTTCCCGCGCTTCGACAGAAACCACAACACCGGCAACGACCTCGGCACGGATACCGAAATGCGCAGAGCGCAACAGACGGTGCAACACTCCAGTGCGCATCCGTCTTACGTACTCTTGCCGGTGATTCCGCGCCAGTAGTCAGGGGTTGTCGCCACCCAATTTTCACGGGTATCAAGCACCTACAGCAAGCGCCGAGTAGTGGGTCCCTTTGAAAATTTTGGGCACCTGCTAAGTACCCGGCATTAGGGTCTCCCCGCGGGTCGCGGACAGGACGCCCGCGACCCCAAGGAGACACCAGAAAGCGGCGGTTGGTGCCTCTCCTCTCAAGGGGCGGCGACCCAATTGTTGCCTCGTGTCGGAGCACGAGGTGACGTTAATTAATTTAATTTATTTTATTGATATTTCTGTACCTTGGGGGCTGGGGTGCGGCCTGATCACTGACCACTGACCACTATCCACTGTGGTTTTCAGACCGTTTCTAAGAAATGCAAAGCGACCCACTACTAGGCATCGGCGACAATTGACAGTGCAAATTTTAGGGCCTACTATCTGAATTAAAACGGCATATCTATCTCACTGGGGGTGCGACTCAGTGCCCTCGGCGACTGAGTTACATTGATTAAGGAGAACAAGACATGGCGGAAACTGCTCGCTTGCAGGCCGGGGACCAGAGCGTTGAGCTGCCCGTCGTCGTCGGCAGCGAGGGCGAAAAGGCGCTCGATATTGCCAAATTGCGTGCTGAGACTGGGTATATCTCCCTAGATCCTGGCTATGGCAATACGGGCTCTTGCCGGAGCGATATCACCTTTATCGACGGCGATGCGGGCATCCTGCGCTACCGAGGCTACGCGATCGAGGATTTGGCCGAGTACAGCCGCTTCATCGAGGTTGCCTATTTGCTGATCTGGGGCGAGTTGCCCAACGCCGCGCAACTAGACGAGTTCAGTGAGCTGCTGACCAAGCACCAGATGCTGCGCGAGGAGCTCAAGCAACACTTCAGCCTCTTTCCGCCCAACTCGCCGCCGATGGCCGTGTTGTCTTCGGTGCTCAATGCCTTGAGTTGCTACTATCCCGAGTTGTTGGAAATTCAGGACGAGGAGACCTTCACCGAAGCGGCCGCGCGCATCATGTCCAAGGTCCGCACTATTGCCGCCTATTCCCACCGCCAGCAGCTAGGCCATCACATCGAGTACCCGCACCCGAAGAAGCGGTACGCGGAGAATTTTCTGCACATGATGTTCAGCCAGCCGTACAACGAGTTTGATGCGGACCCGGCGCTGGTTGACGCGCTGGATTTGATTTTCCTCCTCCACGCCGACCACGAGCAGAATTGCAGCACCTCTACCGTGAGGATGGTCGGCAGCAGCGAGGCCAATCTCTTCGCCTCGGTATCGGCGGGCGTCTCCGCCCTGTGGGGGCCGCTGCACGGTGGGGCCAATGTGGCCGTGGTGAACATGCTAGAGAAAATCCGCGACGAAAACATCTCGGTTGATGATTACGTCACTCAGGTCAAGGACAAGAAGGCTGGGATCCGCTTGATGGGGTTCGGGCATCGGGTGTACAAGAATTTTGACCCGCGCGCCAAGATCATCAAAAAGAGCTGCGAGAAAGTGCTGGCCAAGCTCCACATCAACGACCCCCTGCTCGACATAGCGAAAGAGCTGGAAGCGGTGGCGCTTGGGGACGAGTACTTCATCCAGCGCAAGCTCTATCCCAACGTGGATTTCTACAGCGGCGTCATTCTCCGCGCCCTCGGCATTCCCAAGGAGATGTTCACCGTGATCTTCGCCATCGGCCGCATGCCGGGCTGGATCGCGCATTGGTACGAGGAGAGCAAGGCCACTAAAATCAGCCGTCCACGCCAGATTTACACCGGCTCGGTGCAGCGGACCTATCAGCCCCTTGCTGAGCGGTCCTAAATGCGAGCCGGCGATTAAATTTTGTCTAAAGAGAAAGGATTAGGAGATGCGGCCTAGAATCAGTACGCGCCACGGCAAAATTTCAGAAGAAACCAAAGCACACATTGCTAGTTCTTGTACTAAACTCGAAAACTACTTCGACCGCATCGTGGATTGCGAAGTCGTCCTCGACAAGGAAAAACACGACGACAAAGTGGAAATTATCGTTAAGGTGCCGCAGCGCACGTTTGCGGCCACAGGGGTAGAGGACAATCTCTACAAGGCCCTCGCCGAAGCCGAATCTAAAATCGAAAGCCAGCTCAAAAAACACCACGACAAGCTGGTGTCCCACCACTGATAAATGATCGTTGGTATCGCACGAGAGACCTTCGCTGGTGAGCATCGGGTCGCCTTGGTCCCGGAGGCCGTGTCCGGGTTGTCGGCCTGCAACGCGAATATCCTAATAGAACCGGGCGCGGGTGCCGCAGCTAGCTATGCCGATGCGGCCTATGCCGAGCGCGGTGCTGAGATAGCTGCCAACCGCGACGAAGTGTTCGCGTGCGCCGACGTAGTGCTACAGGTGCGCACTCTCGGCGCGAACCCGGAAGCTGGCCGCGCTGACTTGGCTCGGATCCGCTCTGGTCAGGTTCTCATCGGGGCTTCGGACCCGCTGACCGCTGGTCCAGAGCTGTCTGCGCTGGCCGGTGCTGGAGCGACTCTGTTCGCCATGGAACTGATTCCGCGCATTACCCGTGCCCAGAGCATGGATGTGCTCTCGTCTATGGCCACGATCGCCGGCTACAAAGCGGTGCTTTTGGCCGCTGCGGCCCTGCCGCGCATGTTTCCGCTCTTGATGACAGCCGCTGGCACGTTGACCCCAGCTCGGGTGCTGGTCGTCGGTGCTGGGGTCGCCGGTCTTCAGGCCATTGCCACGGCCCGTCGCCTAGGAGCGGTCATCCGGGCGTACGACGTGCGGCCGGCAGTCAAAGAACAGGTAGAGAGCCTCGGAGCCGAGTTCGTGGAGTTGGATATCGACGCCGGCGATTCCGAGGACGCGGGTGGGTATGCCCGGGCGCAAGACGAGGTGTTCTACCGCCGCCAGCGCGAGGAGTTGGCCAAGGTCGCTGGCCAGAGCGACGTGATCATCGCCACGGCCGCCATACCGGGACAACCTGCTCCCCTGCTGATTACGGCTGAGGCCGTGAAGAACATGGGGCCGGGGTCGGTCATCGTCGATTTGGCCGCTGAGCGCGGTGGCAACTGCGAGCTGACGCGCCCTATGGAGACCGTCGTAGAGGACGGAGTGCAGATCATGGGGCCGCTCAATCTGCCGGCGACCGTGCCGTACCACGCCAGCCAAATGTACTCGCACAATATAGCGACCTTCTTCCGGCACTTGGCGGGCGAAGGGGAGTTACAATTCGACATGGAAGACGAAATCACGCGCGAGACCTTGGTGTTGCGCGACGGTGAGATCGTCCATCCGCGCATTCGCAAAGGAATCGTATAGTGGATGTCTTAGTGGCCGCGCTGACGGTGTTTGCACTGGCCGTCTTCGTCGGCTTTGAAATCATCACCAAGATCCCGCCGACTCTGCACACGCCGCTGATGTCCGGGTCCAACGCCATCTCGGGCATCGCCCTGATCGGTGCGCTGCTCTCGGCCGGTTCCGAACACTCGGCCTTGGCGACCTATTTGGGGTTGGCGGCTGTCATCTTTGCTACGATCAACGTGGTGGGTGGGTTCATGGTGACGCACCGCATGTTGGGGATGTTTAGGAGGCGGGACTAGCGCATGGGCGCGACCCTGATTAACTTCGCCTACTTGGTCGCCTCGGTCCTTTTCATTCTCGGCCTCAAGGGATTGACGCACCCACGCACGGCCGTGCGCGGCAATTTGCTGGGGGCCTTGGGGATGTTGTTGGCCGTCGTCGCCACCTTGCTGGACCAGCGGATTCTCTCCGGCGAATACATTTTGCTCGGTGCAGTAGTAGGTGCGCTGGTTGGCATGGTCCTCGCGGTAAAAACGCCCCTAACCTCCATGCCCGAGTTGGTGGCGGTTTTTAACGGCTTGGGCGGCGGTGCCTCCGCGTTGGTGGCTGGCGCGGCGCTGATTGAGGCGCAGGCTCCTTCCTACCAATTCACGGCTGCCACGGCTGCCTCTGGAATCATCGGCGCGGTGACCTTCTGGGGTAGTATCGTGGCCTTCCTCAAGCTGATGGAAGTTCTCAAGGGCTTGGTCCGGTTTCCCGGCCAGCAGTTTGGCAACGGGGTGCTGGCCCTCGGCAGTGTGGGCTTGGGTGCTTGGTTGGTGTTGGGCGAGCCGAACGCCTTCTGGGCCATGGTCTGCGCGGCTTCGCTGTTGGGCCTATTGCTCGTGGTGCCCATAGGCGGAGCCGATATGCCGGTGGTGATCGCCTTGCTCAATTCGTGTTCGGGGCTGGCGGCAGCCGCTACTGGCTTTGTGCTCGACAACAACGTGCTGATTATTGCGGGATCGCTGGTGGGGGCCTCGGGGCTGATTTTGACGCAAATCATGTGCCGAGCCATGAATCGCTCGCTGGGCAATGTGTTCTTCGGCGGCGTCGGTGCCGAGGTCGCAAGCGGAACCAGCGACGACGAGGTCTATGCCGGCAAGATCAAGTCAACCTCGGCTGAAGAAATTGCGCTGCTGTTCGACACGGCCCGGCGCGTGGTGGTGGTCCCTGGCTACGGCATGGCCGTGGCCCAAGCGCAACACGCCGTGCGGGACTTGGCCAACTTGCTCGAAGAGCGCGGCGTCGCGGTCGAATACGCCATCCATCCGGTGGCGGGTCGGATGCCGGGCCACATGAACGTGTTGTTGGCCGAGGCCGAAGTGCCCTACGACAAGCTAGTGGAGATGGATCGGGCCAACCCGACCTTCCAGCAGACCGATGTGGCGCTGATTATCGGCGCCAACGATGTGGTCAATCCCCTCGCCCGCGACGCGGATTCCGGACCGATTGCCGGGATGCCGATCCTCGACGTGGATAATGCGCGCACGGTGGTGGTGATTAAGCGGAGCCTGAGCCCGGGGTTTGCCGGGCTGCCCAATCCGCTTTTTGCCGCGGAAAATGCGCTGATGTTTTTTGGCAGCGCCAAGGAGGCTGTGTTGGATTTGGTCGCCGCGGTAAAGGAGAGCGGATAGGGGCCGTTACTCGACGAAAATAGCGTCGTCGGGCCAAGATTCCACGATGAACCCCGCCTGCGTATTTACCATGGGCAAATAGTTGTGCATCCGCCTGATGGGGTCCAACAGGCGGATGGTTTGCATCTCTTGGATGGAGTCCTCGCCGTGGTTTTTTTGCAGCGAGGGGATGATCTTACCTTGGACACTTTCAGCCACATCGCTGTCGGACTCGCCTTCGACGACCATCACCAACGCGATGTGGCCATCTACTTCGGCGATATAGCTGTCGCGGATTAGCTCGCTGAAGACGTTGGCGACATTGGGTTCGGAGCGGATTTCCTGCACGATCTGGCTGCGGGTGATGCCCAGTTTAAACTTGATGGTGAGCATGTGCTGGGTCGAGAAGCGGCCCGTGCCTTGGGCCTGCATATCGACCGCCGCGTAGTAGAAGAGGATGTCTTCCTGTTCGAGGCGGGTGCGCTTGCGGCTGACGGTGCGCACCGGCACGCCGGTCAAGGTGCTGATGCGATTGTCCGAGCAGCGGGGGTTGCGGATGAGGGTGCGGACGATCTGCAGTTCTTGTTCGTCAAAATGTCTCATGGCCTGAATTGTCCATTTAAAAGTAAAATTTAGCGCAATTTAGGCCATATACGATAGTGCTGTCAAGGGATATTTCAAGAAAGTTGTGGAAACTGGCGTAAGGGTGTTTGACAGCGTAGCCGCAATTCATATATTAAACCTTCTTTTTCAGAAGATTGAGCAAGGGAAAATTAAAATGACCCACGGATACCCGCAAAAACAGGGTCTTTACGATCCAGTCCGCGAAAGCGACGCCTGTGGGATCGGCTTTGTAGTCAACATCAAGGGCTACAAATCGCACAAATTGGTGCGCCAATCCTTGGAGGTCTTGGAGCATCTCAAGCACCGAGGTGCCTGCGGTTGCGAGGCCAATACGGGCGATGGTTCCGGCGTGTTGGTGCAGTTGCCCCACAAGTTCTTTCGTGCCATCTGCGACTTTGAGTTGCCCTCGCCGGGCGAGTACGGAGTGGGCATGTTGTTTTTGCCGCCCGACCCGATTCAGCGTCAAGTCTGCGAAGAGCGCTTCGTCCGCATCGTCGAACAAGAGGGCCAGCGCCTTCTCGGCTGGCGGGATGTGCCCACCCACAACGCTGCATTGGGCCACACCGCCAAGCTGCGCGAGCCAGTTCAGCGCCAGGTCTTTATCGGTCGCGGCGAGGTGCGAGGCGACGACGCGCTGGCCTTTGAGCGCAAGCTCTACGTCATCCGCAAGTGCGCCGAAAACGCGATTCGCTACAGTGGCGAAATTGCCGCTGGGGACTTCTTTTATTTGGCCAGTCTTTCTTCCCGCACCATCGTCTATAAGGGCATGCTGATCTCCGACCAAGTCGTGGACTACTTCTCCGATTTGAGCGACGAGCGCTTCGAGGCGGCCATTGCATTGGTGCATTCGCGCTTTAGCACCAACACCTTCCCGAGCTGGGAGCGGGCGCACCCCTACCGCTATATCATCCACAACGGCGAGATAAACACCGTGCGCGGCAACGGCAATTGGATGCGTGCGCGCGAGGGGATGCTGGCGTCCGAGTACTTCGGCGATGACATCGCCAAGCTCTTCCCCATCATCCACGAAGACGGTTCTGATTCGGCCAAATTCGACAATGCGCTCGAACTGCTGACCTTGGGGGGGCGCTCGTTGGCGCACGCGGTGATGATGATGATTCCCGAGCCTTGGGAAAACCACGAGACCATGAGCACTGAGAAGCGGGCCTTTTACGAGTACCATAGCTGCCTGATGGAGCCGTGGGACGGGCCGGCCTCGGTGGCCTTTACCGATGGAGTCGTCGTCGGCGGCATGCTCGACCGCAACGGCTTCAGGCCCTCGCGCTACTACATTGCCAAAGACGATACCTTGGTGCTGTCCTCGGAGACGGGCGTACTGAGCATTCCGCCGGAGGACGTCGTCTTCAAAGGCCGGCTACAACCGGGCCGAATGCTCTTGGTCGATACGGCGGAGGGCCGAATCATCAGCGACGAGGAGATCAAGCACCAGATCGCCACCGAGCATCCCTATCAGGCGTGGCTCGACGCCAACCTAGTCGCGCTCGAGGACCTGCCCGAAGCTGAAGGTACGCCCTTGTTAGAAAGCCACGAGGAAGTGCTTCACTGGCAGCAGGCCTTCGGCTATACGTTTGAAGACCTGCGCGTCTTCCTCAAGCCGATGGTCCAGGTGCTCAAGGACCCGGTCGGTTCCATGGGCAACGACGCGGCGCTGGCGGCGCTGGCGGAGCGACCGCAGCTTCTCTACAACTACTTCAAGCAGCACTTCGCCCAAGTTACCAATCCTCCGCTCGACCCGTTGCGCGAGGAATTGATTACCTCGGCCGAGACCAAAATCGGCCCCGAGCGCAATTTGCTGGTGCCCGAGCCGGCAAGCTGCCGCCAGATTACCTTGCAGCGGCCGGTTCTCAAAAACGACGAGCTGGAAAAGCTGCGGCAGGTCAATCTCTCTGGCCACAAGGCGGAGACGATTCCGATCCTGTTCAAGCGCCAAGACGGCGAGGCCGGCCTCGCCAAAGCCATGGACGCGCTGTGCGCCAAGGTCGATGCGGCCATCGCCGAGGGGTGCAACCTGATCATCCTCTCGGACCGGGGAATAGATGCCGACCACGCGCCGATTCCGGCGCTGTTGGCCGTGTCTGGGGTCCACCATCACTTGGTGCGGCTGGAGACTCGCACTCGCGTCGGCTTGGCGCTCGAGTCGGGCGAGCCGCGCGAGGTGCATCACTTCTGCCTGCTTTTGGGCTACGGTGCTCAGGCGATCAACCCCTACATGGCTTTTGAGAGCCTCAACGACATGATCCGCGAAAACATGCTCGAAGGCTATACCTATGAGGAGGCCGAGGAGCGCTACATCTACGCGGCGATCAAGGGCACGGTCAAGGTGATGGCCAAGATGGGCATCTCGACGATCAAGTCGTATCGGGGAGCGCAGATTTTCGAGACCGTGGGGCTGAATCAAGAAGTGGTAGATCAGTACTTTACTTGGACCACGACCCAAGTGAAGGGCATGGGCCTTGAGGACATTGCCCGCGAGGCCCTAGTGCGCCACGAGGCGGCTTTTCCCCGGATTCCGACCAACGGCCGCACCCTCGATGTGGGCGGGCACTATCAATGGCGCAAGGGCGGCGAGCATCACCTGTTCAACCCCAAGACGATCCACCTGCTGCAGAGGGCGTCGCGCGCCAACGACTACGCGGTGTACAAGCAGTACGCCGAGTTGATCAACGACCAATCCGAGCGCTTGGCCACGTTGCGAAGCCTGTTGGAGTTCAAGGGCGATGGCGAGCCGGTGCCCATTGAGGAGGTCGAGCCGGTTGAGGAGATCACCCGGCGCTTCAAGAGCGGGGCGATGTCCTACGGCTCGATCAGCAAGGAGGCACACGAAGGCTTGGCCATCGCCATGAACCGCCTCGGCGGCAAGAGCAATACCGGCGAGGGCGGCGAAGACCCGGCCCGCTACGTGATCGAGCCCAACGGCGACTCCAAAAACAGTGCCATCAAGCAGGTGGCCTCCGGTCGTTTCGGTGTGACGAGCCACTATCTGACCCAAGCCAAAGAGTTGCAAATCAAAATGGCTCAAGGTGCCAAGCCGGGCGAGGGCGGCGAGTTGCCCGGTCCCAAGGTCTATCCTTGGATTGCCAAGGTGCGCCACTCGACCCCGGGCGTGGAGCTAATCTCGCCGCCGCCGCACCACGACATCTACTCGATTGAGGACTTGGCGCAGCTAATCCACGATCTCAAAAATTCAAACGTCAATGCGCGCATCAACGTCAAGCTGGTCTCCGAGTTCGGGGTCGGCACGGTCGCCGCGGGGGTGGCCAAGGGCCACGCGGATGTGGTGCTGATTTCGGGCCACGACGGCGGCACCGGAGCTTCGCCGCAGACTTCGATTAAGCACGCCGGCCTGCCTTGGGAACTGGGGCTGGCCGAAACTCACCAGACGCTGGTGCTCAACGACCTGCGCAGCCGCATCGTCGTCGAGACCGACGGCCAGCTCAAGACCGGGCGCGACGTGGTCATTGCCGCGTTGCTGGGTGCCGAAGAATTCGGCTTCGCTACTACGGCGCTGGTTGCAATGGGCTGCATTATGATGCGGGTCTGTCATCTCGACACCTGTCCGGTGGGCGTGGCGACCCAAAATCCGGAACTGCGCGCCAAGTTCACCGGCACCCCCGATCACGTGGTCAACTTTCTGCGCTTTGTCGCCGAGGACATGCGCGAGATCATGGCCGCGCTCGGCTTCCGCACGGTCAATGAGATGATTGGCCGCACCGACCGGCTCGAGCCCAAGAAGGCCATTGCGCTGTGGAAGACGGCCGGCATCGACTTGACGCCGATCTTGCACCAGCCCGAGGTCGGGCTCGAGGTCGGGCGCTACTGCCAGATCCCGCAAGATCACGGGCTAGACGAGGTGCTCGACAACACCACTTTGTTGGAGCTGTGCAAACCGGCTCTTGAAAACGGCGAGCCGGTCGCGGCGGAATTGCCGATCGAAAATACCAACCGAGTCGCGGGCACCATCCTCGGCAGCGAGGTGACGCGGTGCTACGGTCCCGAGGGCCTGCCCGAGGACACCATTCACCTCAAGTTCACGGGTGCCGCTGGCCAGAGCTTTGCCGCCTTTACTCCTAGGGGCCTGACCATGGAGGTTGAAGGCGACGCCAACGATTACTTCGGCAAAGGGCTTTCGGGTGCCAAGCTAGTGCTCTATCCGCCCAAAGGCTCCACCTTCGTGCCGTGGGAGAACATCATCTGCGGCAACGTCGCCTTCTATGGTGCCACTTCCGGCGAGGCGTATATCCACGGCATTGCCGGCGAGCGCTTCTGCGTACGCAATAGCGGCGTTCACGCCGTAGTAGAGGGCGTCGGCGACCACGGCTGCGAGTACATGACCGGCGGGCGGGTGGTGGTGCTGGGCCTCACGGGGCGCAATTTTGGCGCTGGGATGTCGGGCGGCATTGCCTACGTGCTCGATGAAGAGAGCGACTTTGCGATCCGCTTCAACGACGAGATGGCCGACATGGGACCGGTAGAGGACGCCGAGGACATCGCCGAACTGCGGACCATGATCGAGCGCCACGTGCAGCACACTCACAGCGCACTCGGTCAGCAGGTCTTGGACCAATGGGACGCGGTACTGCCCCGGTTCGTCAAGGTCATGCCGCGCGACTACCGCAAGATGCTCAACGCCTTCAAGCGCGTCGAGGAACGCGGGCTGACCGGCGACGAGGCCGCGCTAGTCGCCTTCCGCGAGGCCATGGCCGAAGCGTCCTAATAGGAAAAAATCAATGGGTAAACCCACTGGATTCATCGAGTTTGCACGCGAGTTGCCAAAAGACCGCGACCCGCTAGAGCGCGTCGCGGACTGGGACGAGTTCCACGAGCACTTTCCCGACGGGCGTCTGCGCGATCAGGGTGCGCGCTGCATGGATTGCGGCATCCCCTTCTGCCACTTGGGCGACATCGTCAGTCAGGGCGACAAAGGCTCTGGCTGCCCGATCAACAACCTAATCCCCGAATGGAACGACTTGGTCTATCGTGGATTGTGGCAGGAGGCGCTAGAGCGATTGCACAAGACCAACAACTTCCCGGAGTTTACTGGCCGGGTCTGCCCGGCACCTTGCGAGGGGGCCTGCGTGGTGGGGATCAACGCTCCGCCGGTGACGATCAAGAGCGTCGAGTGCGCCATTGTCGATAAGGGCTTTGAGATGGGCTGGGTCGTGCCCGAACCGCCCGACAAGCGCACCGGCAAGAAGGTCGCTGTCGTCGGCTCCGGCCCCGCGGGCTTGGCCTGTGCCGCCCAGCTCAACCGCGCCGGCCACTGGGTTACTGTGTACGAGCGGGCCGATCGCATCGGCGGCCTGCTGATGTACGGGATCCCCAACATGAAGCTCGACAAGAAAAAGGTGGTGCAGCGGCGGATTGATCTGATGGAGGCCGAGGGGGTCAAGTTCGTCTCTCGCACTGAGATCGGCGTGGATCTTCCGGCGACCGAGCTAGTGGCAGGAAACGACGCGGTCGTGCTCTGCGGTGGGGCCACCAAGCCCAACGATTTGCCGATTGAGGGGCGGGATCTGCAGGGCATCTACTTTGCGATGGACTTTTTGCATGCCAACACCCAGAGCCTGCTCGACTCCAATCACGCCGACGGCAACTACATTTCGGCCCAGGACAAGCACGTGATCGTCATCGGCGGCGGCGACACCGGCACCGACTGCGTCGGCACGTCGATGCGCCACGGATGCAAGACGCTCTCGCAATTCGAGATCATGCCGCGGCCGCCGGACGAGCGTGCGCCCAACAACCCTTGGCCGCAGTGGCCCAACGTCTATAAGCTCGACTACGGCCAAGAGGAGGCCAAAGCCCGCTTCGGCGACGACCCGCGCACGTATCTAATTATGACCCAGCAGTTCGTTGGCGACGACGAGGGCCGCGTCAAGGAGCTACATACGGTCAACATTGAGTGGGATAAGGATGAAAACGGCCGCTTCACGCCCGTGCCAATCGAGAGCACCGAGAAGGTGTGGCCGGCCGACTTGGTGCTGTTGGCGATGGGGTTTAGCGGGCCAGAGGACGCGATGCTCGAACAGCTCGGCGTTGAGCGCGACGAGCGCTCCAACGCCCACGCCGAGCACGAAAAATACGCCACCAGCATCGAAGGTGTTTTCGCGGCTGGCGACATGCGGCGCGGCCAGAGCCTAGTCGTATGGGCCATTCACGAGGGCCGAGGTGCCGCCCGCGAGGTGGACCGCTATCTGATGGGCAGTACGCAGCTTCCTTGAGCGGTGATAGACCGTTCTGCTCTTTGATCAGTTACTCGCCGTTTTCCCGCTGTACCTTCGTACGCCCCCAGATAAAAGTACCGGCCAAGCTAACCACCACAGCGGCAATGACTCCGCAGCCTTCCTTGGCGTGGCCCAGTTTTATCGCGTAGGTGCCGACGCCGCAAATCACTAGCACAGATAGAAAGGCTAAGCCGAGTCCGACGAATCGAGCTATAGTACTTCCTTTGAGGTGGTACCTTTCCTGCTGCTGGCGATGGGCCGATTGGGCTTCCCCCATCGCCAAAATGCGCTCGGGAAAATTGGGATCGACTTGTTGGTATTCTTGGAGGGTTTGCGGATCGGGGATCGGTCCTTGGAAAAACCGCGCCTCGGCACTGATAAGCTCCTCACGAGTGCGCGGCGACATCGGCTTGTTGGTAGTAGAACGAGGGGTTAGACCCCGACGGCGGCGGGAGGGTTTAGACGGTTTCTTCTTTCGCCGGGCCATTCGTCACCGTTTGAAAAGCATCCTGTAGATCTCCAAAGACAGCTAGCCAATCGGAGTAAATAGCTTCGGCATCGGAGCATTGCGGCAACGCGGTGCGCTTTTCCGTAGTTAGGAGGCCGGCGAGGTCAAAAAGCGTGGCGAAGCCTAACAGGAAGTGGTGGAGGAATTTCATGGGGAGAAGGCTCCTGTTGAACAGGGTTCAATGCTCCAAAGATATAAGTTCCAATAATCAAGTCAAGCACCACACATGACCATTACCGCGTAGTGGCGGGACATCTTTTTCTAGAACTTCGCTGCTTCTCAATGCTCACACATTGATGAGAATAACCCCCGAGTCCATCAGCGTTTTGAAGGTTATGGCGCAGCCGACGATGATGATGACCACTGCACTCGCGATGGGTAGCCGCTGAATCCAGCGGCCGTCGCCCGAGAAGCGATCCACGAGCGGTCGCTTATGATATCTATCAATGGCTTTCATTTTTCAAGTTGCTTCATTGCGCCTTGAACTTGCTTTTCTTGATACGGTTTTGCGTCATTCCCAAGATTTTTGCTGAGTGTAACGACGCTGTGATATCGGTCATGGGCAAAGTTTCTATGCGATCCTTTGCCTCCACCAGAAATTTCGTAAAATCCCGCTTTTCTTAAGGCTTGGATTAATTCTCTGATTTTCTTGGGCATGACCCCATGACACGGCGGGTGATTTCGGCGCAGAGAATATCTTGAGGTATTTGGAGTCATGGTTGTACGAGGTTGGAGGCGACAGTGGATAGGACCGAATAAAACGGCGTTTCTGATAGTGGGTCAAGCTGCTCTCTATCCTTGAATTCGATGTGCTAAGACTTCCAAACGACCCTTTTCGTTGACATCATTCTCTAAGAGATATAGCCTTCTTTGGACAGGATAAATATTCCATAGAGGACTCAGATAGTTAGTTAGATGTATCTAGGAGAAACGACTGCATCGTGCTGACGCCCATGCGTTTCACGTGAGCCGATGCCGCGCTTGTCCTCCGTTCTTGCCGACCATGACAATCGCGATCCGACCCTATTTGACGGACGATCTGTCCGCCATCTGCGACCTTTACAACACACTGCTCGTTGGCCGCGTTCCTCACTGCTGGCCGGTGGCACCATCCTCTCTGGATGAAACGCTGCAGGCAGGTGAAATCGAGCGCGAGGAAACGCAGCTTCTCGAGCAGGAGGTCCTTGTGGCAGGCTCAGGTGGCGACGGATTCGTCCACGTCGGCCGCCAAGCGACGAACAAGTGGCAGAAGGATGAGATCGGCGTGATTCGCTTTTTAGCCTACCGCCGCGGCGAGCGCGCTGTGGGCGATGCGCTGTTGGCCGCGGCCGAATTTTGGATGCACGAACGGGATCTGCGGCGCAGCGTCGTCATGCCGCAACCTTGGCGTTACCTGTTTTACGCCTTCCCCCACGCCTACCTGTCCGATCACCTCGACCACGTGCAGGCTCTGGTGCGCTTCCACGGCTACGCCAAGACCGGCGGCGAAGTGTTTCTCGACTGGCTGGACATGCAGCCGAAGCTGGCTGGCGATGCTAGCGGCCTCGACTACGAGCTTTGCGTCGAGAATCGCCCCGGGGCCGGTCTCCGACCGGGATTGCGGGTCCGAGCCATTCAGGATGGCGAGGGTATCGGCGAGTGCGAGTTGGTCAGCGGTGCCGAATCCTCTTCTGCCGACGAGGCCCACGACTTCGCGTTCTGCGACTGGCTCGGCGTGGAAGAGGAACACCAAGGTCGCGGCCTCGGACGCTTCCTGCTGGCACACGCCATGTACTTGGCGCGCGAGCGCGGCTATCGCCACGGTGCCATCAGCACCGCTTTTGACAACGACCGCGCTTTCCTATTCTATACCAACCACGGTTTCCGAGTCGTCGACTGGACTTATGAATTTGCGCGCGAGCTCTCGTGACTTCTGGCCGCGACTGCCAAGGTGCTGCCCATGATTATCGACTCCCACGCCTACTGCTTCCCCCCCGCCGACTCTCCGGCCGGGCATCCCACCGCCGCCGACCACCTGCGCTGGGTCCAAGGCGGTCAGGCCTCCCACCACCAGCCTGCTTGGCGCATCCGCGACCGCGCACCGGCTTCTTCCGATGTGCTGGCAGCTCCCGGTGGGGCCATGGACTTCGACAACCTACCCGACGTCAACTTTCGCGTTGACCACTACAAGGGACGAGTGGTGTGGACAATTGACGGTGAGGACTTCACCAAGCAGTTCTATCCGCCCAATTTGCCCCACTTGGAGTACACGCCGCACAACCTACTGGCCGAGATGGACTACGCTGGCGTCGATAAGGTCCTGTTGCACGTCGATGCCATGCTGGGCCGCGATCCCGCGTTCCAAGCGGAGTCAGTCGCCGTCGATCCAGAGCGCATCTATTCGATGGCCCCTGTCGATGAGTGGCGCTTGGCCGGCGAACTCGATGCCGTTATCACCGAGACCGTCGCCGCCGTCGAGCGGCATGGTCTGCACGCGATCAAGTTCAACCCGCCCCACGCTTACTACTATCGTTCCGATCCGTGGGACGGGGAGCATCTGCGTCCGTTCTGGGAGGCAGTGGCCGCGCTCGGCGTGCCCGTGTTTTTTACGCTCGGCACCGGGCCGGGCGAAGCATCGGTGTTGCAGACCGCAGAGAGCCGTCGTCGCGGCTACTTGGCCGAGCTCGACATCTTGGTGCGTTGGATGGAGCGCTACCCGGATGTGTTGTGCAGCCTCACGCACGGCTTCCCGTGGCGTCTCTTCCTCGACGATGATCCCGCCGGTTCTCCCAGCCGGATCGAACTGCCCGACGAGATATGGGCCCCCTTCGACAATCCGAATCTGAGCTTGGAGGTCTGCTTCCCGGTGCGCCTCGGCGATTTGTTCGACTACCCATACCGCGAGCTGTGGCCGACGCTTGAGCAGATGGTCGAGCGCATTGGTGCCGAGCGGCTGCTGTGGGGTACTGACATGCCCTTCCAAAACCGGTTTTGCACCTATCGCCAGTCGCGCCGCTGGATTGAGGACTATTGCGAGTTCCTCTCTGCCGAAGAGCTAACTGCGATCATGGGAGGTGCCTGTGCGCGTGTGCTCGGCTTGAGAATTTAGGAATTAGGAATTACGAATCCCCGGTACTTGGCCTCGGGGCCTGATGGGTTTGGAGCAACGTCTAAGGAGGAACACCATGGCAGAAGAAACGAGATACCGTGCAGCGATCGTGGGATTGGGCTTTATCGGAGGTGCGGATCAGGTCTCGGGCGACGCCCTCGGCCAGCGCGTCGAGGACCTCGACGGTACGCACGTGGAGGCACTGTGCAACCACGACCGGATCGATTTAGTTGCTGGCAGCAGCCGCGACGGTGGGCGGCGCGAGCGCTTCCATGCACGCTACGAGGTGCCCGTGTTCGCCGACTGGCGCGAGATGCTCCGCGCAGCCGCGCCCCTCGACATCGTCTCGATCGCCACGTACACCCCCGTCCACGCCGAGATCACCCAAGCGGCAGTAGAAGCTGGCGCTCGCGCCATCTACTGCGAAAAGCCCGTTGCGGCGACGGTCGCCGAGGCCGAGGGCATGCTGTCCACCTGCAACAAGGCCGATGCTCTGCTCGTCATCAACCACAACCTGCGCTTCCACCCCGGCTACCGGGTGCTGCGCGACCGCATCGCCGCTGGTGCCCTCGGCACGTTGACCTCGGCCTCGCTCCAGTGGACCTCTGGCCGCCTCGGCAACGTCGGTACGCACATGATCGACGCCGTGCAAATGGTCACCGGCCTGCCGGTGACCGCTGTCTCCGGCACTCTCGACCTGTCGGGGAAACCCGACTGTCGCGGCGCAGCCTTCACCGATCCCGGCGGCTGGGGCTTGCTACGACTTGGACGCGATTTGCCCGCAGCCGATGGCGCGCCGCAGGGCGACTTGATTTGCACCGTTGACGCGGCCGACTACGGCACTGCGCCACTGCGCCACCGCTTCCACGGCACCGAAGGCTACGCCATCTGCCGCAACCGCGACATTGAGATCGTGCGCGGCGACGACCGCGAGTTTTTGCCCGATGCCTCCCCGGACAGCGGCATGGACCGAGCCGTTGCCGAGATTGTCAATTGGCTCGACGGATGGAGACCTTTCTCCTACGACGCGAGGGAAGCCGTGCGTACCCTAGAGGCGATCATTGCCTTTCATGCCTCCCACCGCGCTGGCGGTGCTTGGGTTGAGTTGCCGCTGCGCGGCGACGACCGCGATATAATTCTGAACAGCGGCTGAGAGAGTGGTCACTGGCCAGTCGCCGCACCGCACCCTAGGGGCCGGGGGGACCAACCACTGGCTACTGGCCACTGACCACTAAATCACCTCTTAGGCATCATGAATGGCTGCTGCTAAGTCTCCCATCCGATTCGCGCCTTTTTGAGAAGGAAGATGAAAAACGGCCCGCCGAGCAGGGTAGTGAAGACCCCGACCGGAATTTCAAAGGAGGCCAACGTGCGCGAGCAGGTATCGACCAGCAGCAGAAAGGCCCCACCAAAGGCAAAGGAGGCCGGCAGGGTGTGGCGGTTGTCTGACCCCAGCATCATGCGCACCATGTGCGGCACGGCGAGGCCAATCATGCTGATGACGCCAGCCACGGCAATCGTCGCCGAAGCGGCTAAGGTTGCCGGAATGAGGATCAGCACCCGCTCTCGCTCTGGGTTCAGGCCGACGGCGCGCGCTTCTTCGTCGCCTTGGGCCAGCACGTTCATGCGCCAGCGAAAGAGGAAGAGCCAGACCACGCCGATACCCACCCCCGGGGCTGCGGAGTTCAGCTTGGCCCAGCTCGAATTGTGCAGGTTGCCCATAGTCCGGTGGACAATCGTTTGTAGCTTGTACGGGTCACTGAGGAACTATTCACCAAGATGTACCCGTCGAGGGGGGCGGAATCCTTGTTGATGTCTTGGTAGATGCCGCTGTAAGACTGCACAGTGACCGTCGCCCGCAAGCCCTGCGGAAAGGTAAGGTGAACCCCGGCACCTATGGCGTTCTGCGGCACAAAGTTGATCTTGGCACCGACCTTGCTCTCTTCCTCGTGCTCCTTCACCTCGGCATTGGTGTAGGTGTAGTTGGCGAACCACTCCACTGTCTCGTCGAGGCGGTGAGTGATCTCCAACTCCCAGCGGCGTACGTAGTCGCGGTAGCCGACCTTGGCTTGGACGGTGGCTTTGTCGGAGATTGGGGTCGCGTATCCGGCGTTCAGGGTGGTGTAGATGCGGCCGAAGTCCCGATTGATGCGTCCGGTATCGCCGGTGTGCTAGGTGCGGTGGGCGTAGATGGAGGCCCGTTGGCCGCTGTCGTCGAGGAAATAGGTCCCTCGCATGTACATCTTGGTTTTCTCATACTCAGGGTCGTCATCCATATTCAGCCAAGAGTTTCTGTTGCCCCCCTCGTCAAAGGTTCCGTAGTAGGTGTAATCCGAATCCTCGTGGTGCCCCCCGAAGAAGAGATGCAGATTGCCGGCGGCGCACTTTGCCTGGGGTGTAGGAGTAGGTTGCCGTTGCCGAGGACTAAAGAGCCCAGTTCATCGGTGGTGATAATGGAGAAATGGAGATTTTCTGGGTTACATTCCCCGGCGTCTGCGGCTGCTTGGAGTCGATGATGATCACTTCTCCCATTTCATAGACATCCTCTGCATCCGCTTCGTCTTCAGCCACCACAGGTGCGCGGACAAGGAAGAGGGACAACGCACTAAAAAGTAAGTACTTCATAGAGCGATTCCTTTGAAAGAAGTGGATGGAGGAGCTAGAGCTATATTACTAGGAGCTAGAGCTATTAATTGAGAAAAAGCGATCTGGCACAAGCCTTAAAGCCCCAAAATGTCGAGGCTGTCGCGGTGGATTAAGGCGTGAATCTCGCGCTCGTCCAAGCGCGGTAGAGCCGTGCCATCGAGCATTTTATTCAATCCGTACAGCGCCTCAATGGAGGCGTCAATCGTCGTAAAGGGATAGTCGCTGCCAAAGAGCAACTTGTGCCAGACTCCGTATTCCTGCACCAGCATCAGGCTGTGGTAGAGCTGGAAGGGCCGATAGTGGAGGGCGCTGACGTCGGCGTACACGTTGGGATGTTTGCGGATGACGGCCACGCACTCGCCCTCGTAGGGATGCGCTAGATGGGCCATGATAATCTTGACCTGCGGGAAGCGGATGGCCACTGGGTCGAGATGGCGCGGCAAGGTGCAGTCGATCGGGGCTTGGGCGACGAAAGTGGTGCCGGTGTGCAGCAGCACGGGCAGGCCGTGCTCGGCGGCGTAGTGCCACAGCGGGTCGAGGCTGTGGTCGTACGGATAGAAGCCGGCGTACATGGAAAGCAATTTGATGCCCTTGAGGCCGAGGTCTTGATGACCGTAAGCCATTTCTTGCTGCCAGCCATCTTGGGTGGGGTCGAGCGAGAGGAAGCCGATCAGTGCCTCTGGGTGAGCGGCGACGTAATCGGCGACATAGCGGTCGTCAATCCAGACGCCAGAGCGTCGGGCCTTGCCGCCGAAGACGATGGTCTTGTCGCAGTTTTGTGCGCCCGCGCGATAGGCAGCATAAGTTACGGTTAGATCGAGGGACCCGTCTGCTTTGGCCACTTGGGCCGCTTGTTGGCGAAATTGGTCGGTGAAATGCTCGGGATATTGCCAAGCGTGGCTGTGGACGTCGATTATCATGCAGCCGCCAGATTGCGAAAAAGTGCTTGTGATTATTATCTTTAATAACTAAGAATTGTTATAAGAAACTTTCGGGCCAGTCGTCAAGGGCCAGTTTCCCTTGCTATTGCGCTACGATGAACAAGTGTCTGCTAAGTTACCATTACTACTTTCAAGGAGAGAACCATGAAACGAGCGTTTTCGAGTTTTTTTCTGCTAGCTCTTTTAGGGGCAAGCGGTTTCTTTCCCAGTGTTCATACCACCTCGGCCGATGCACAGGATGCCGTAGTGCTGACGTATGAGGTAGGCACGGCTATAGAGCCGGTGACGCTGCCAGAGATCACGGGCGGTACGCCGCCGTTTGCGTATAGCCTCACGCCAGCTTTGCCTGAGGGCTTGGCGTTTGACGCGGCCACGCGGACGATTTCGGGTACGCCGCTAGTGGCGGCCCCTGCCACAGAGTACACCTACACTGTTACGGACGCCGTCAGTGCTAGTGTGTCGCTGCCGCCTTTTACCATTGAGGTGCAGGCGTCGGAGGTGCAGGCGCCGGATGCCTCAACAGGTGTTTTGACGTATGAGGTAGGCACGGCTATAGAGCCGGTGACGTTGCCGGACGACTCTATATTGCAGTTGGGAGGGGGAACCCCGCCTTATACACTCAGTGTGTCAGGGCTTCCCGCTGGCGTATCGTACGACGCGGCCACGCGGACGATTTCGGGTACGCCCTCCGAGGTAGGTACGGCCACAGTCGCGATCACGGTTACGGACGCTAATGGCGCGAGTGCTCCACTGCCAGCGATCAGCATTGAGGTGGTGCTGCCGCCGTTGGATGCTCCCAACGCGTTGGTGGCCGAAGACTACAAGGGTGCCGATGGCCTCGGCGACCAAGGCGGCTTTTTGCTGCTGTCTTGGGACCTGTCGGACGATCACAAGACGCTAGACGGCTATCGCATCTTCCGCGAAATACCTGCGGAGAACAATGAAATGGTTCCTTGGGCCATGGTGGATGCCGTGCCGGGCGTGGAGATGGGTCGCGCCATCGTCGCCACGCTCGATAATGTCTCCACCCGTTGGGGCATTGCCGCTGAGCGCGACGGTCGCACCACGCTCGTTGTTGAGGCTGCTAAGGCCGCGTTCGTTGATGCTGAAAGCCTGAACCAGCCCTACGAGCTGATGGCCGAGACGCTGATGGCCAGCAGGGAAGCGGCGCAAGCAGGCGACGCGCCGGTGTTCGCCTCGCTGCTGCCAGAAGCCCTCGCTTTCGCGCAAGGTGTGGCCCCGAGGATGCAGAGCGTCGAGGGTGGGGTGCAACTGTCGGAAGTCATTGTTACAGAAGAGGCGGTTCGCGCTATCGATGATATCCCGCCGTTTCCCGTACCGTCATTCAGTGCCTTGGATGCGCCCAATGACGAGGGCGGCCGCGTCGTCCTGAGGTGGATGCGCTCACCGTCCGACCAGATCTTGCAGGGCGTTGCCGGAGCCACCGGCCCGGTTCCTTACGAGCCAATCCTTGGCGTCTATGGCTACAGCATCTATCGCCGCGCTGCGGGCGAAGACGAGTTCGTTATGATCGGGCAAGTTGCGCGCGGCACAGTCTCGTTTGTCGATGAGACGGCGCTCAATGGTGTGCGCTACACCTATCAGGTGCGGCCCTACGACTTGGACAACGAGACGGATTCCGATGTCGAACAGACGGCCATAGCCGTGCGCAACAGCGTGGTGGATAGCGAAGGTCGTGCGATCTTCGGTCTGTTCGGCGCGGACGATCGCGTGGGCTTTGACGACTTCTTCATTCTAGCTGATTTCTTTGGTTTGACGGCTGCGGACGCTGGGTTTGATCCGGCGTTTGACCTGGCACCGAACGCCGCGATTGACTTCGACGACTTCTTCGTGTTTGCCGACAACTTTGGTCGCAGCACGGCGGCGGCGGGTAAGCGTGTGCCGATGTTCGCGGGTCTGAATGCCGATGCGCGGCTGTACTTGGATGCGCGGACAGCGCTGCCCAACGTGGGTGAGGACTTTGTCCTCGATGTGCGCTTGGCGGACTTTACCGCGCTCAAGGGCTACGGCTTGCAGGTGCAGTATGAGGCCGACAAGCTGGCGTTCGTCGAGGTGCGAACCGATCAGCCGCTGGGGGGTAGCGCGTTGGCTACGCCGCAGGTGTTGGCCGACCAAGCCGGTGTGTTGACGGTGGCCACCCACGGCGCCCTCGTCGCCGACGGCGCGGTGGCCCTGAGCTTGGTTTTCCGTCCGACCGTGGAGATCGAGAGTACGCGCATCGAGGTCACCGACACCCAGACGTATGACAGCGCGTTTGGCTTCAACCGCTTGGCGCGG
This sequence comes from Candidatus Latescibacterota bacterium, assembly GCA_965200315.1. Lineage (GTDB taxonomy): Bacteria > Latescibacterota > UBA2968 > UBA8231 > UBA8231. The sequence continues at coordinate 2,537,622 of OZ241362.1, read as the reverse complement.
CCGGCTCCGGTGCAGGTGCAGACGCGGCCGGCGGTGTTCTCGTTGGCCGACAACTATCCGAATCCGTTCAACCCGGCGACGACGATTCAGTATGCGTTGCCGCAGGCGGCGGACGTGGCGTTGACGGTGTATAATGTGCTGGGTCAGCCGGTGCGGACGCTGGTCGCCGAGCATCAGAGTGCCGGTCGCTATGTCGTGGAGTGGGACGCGACCAACGACAGCGGGCACAGCTTGTCGTCGGGGATGTATTTCTACCGCTTGGAGGCGAGCGGCGAGTTCCTCGAAGTCAAGAAGATGCTGCTGCTCAAGTAACACCCACTGCACAGCGAGTTGGTGGGATAGGGCTTCAACGCGAAGCCCTATCCCACGATTCTAAAACCACCAGTAATTGCTCTTAACTTGGGGAGATAGAGTAATGCTATTACGTACAAAATCATTGATTCAGATGCAGCGTTTGGCCTGTGTGCCTTGGTTGCTGCTCGCTTGCTTGGGCTGGGTAGGGGAAGCAGCAGCGCAAACGCCATCGAGTGCGACTGGCAGCGCGACCCTGGCGGGCAATACGTTGACGGTTGAATTAAGCAATATTGGGACCATTCGCTGGTCCGCTGGCTCCCGTTTCGACGTCACGTTCGACGGCACGAATGATGACAAGTTTGGCACAGATCCGGAGTTGTCTCTCGATCCCGATGGTGCTGAGAATACGGGTCAGGCGGCTACACCCCTGCCGCTTTTGGATAACCCGAATAATCGCCGCTGGCAGATTCCTACTGGTTCGTCTTTTGGTCCTAGTGCGACCTTGGTGTTCACGTTGCCTGATGATCATACGCTCGTGGCTGACGACCAGTTTGAACTCTCTTATGGCGGTGCTCTCTCTGTTGAAGTGACAATTAATAAGTCGGCGATTCCGTCGGGTGCGACTGCCAGCGCGACTCTGTCGGAAAATACGTTGACGGTCCAGTTGAGTGACATCGGGATGATTGATACGGACAATAGCTTCCGTTTCGACGTCACGGATGATGCCAAGTTTGGCACAGATCCGTCTGATCCGTCTGTCACAAATCCGGTGGTGTTGTCTCTCGATCCCGATGGTGCTGGGAGTGAGGCTGTAGCCCTGTCGAGTGTGGGGACCACCGATGATTACCGCTGGCAGATTGTTAATGGCCTTTCGTCTTTTGGTCCTAGTGCGACCTTGGTGTTCACGTTGCCTGATAATCATACGCTCGAGGTTGACGACCAGTTTGAGCTCTCTTATGACAGTGATCTCTCCGTTACCGTTACCGTGATGCGTTCATTTGATTACGTACTATCGGTAAGCTCCAGTAGTGTACGCGAAGACGCCGAGCCGCAAGATATCACGGTGAAAGTCAAAGTTAGCGATGATACTGCGGAGTCCAAAGACACCTATGTGATCTTGAGCCTCCAATCCGTTACGGGGCTCAATAGCCGCTTCCGCATAACGCTACCTACACTCGTGATTGAGGAGGGAAAGAAGGAGGCCGAAGGGCAGATCAACTTTATCCCCGTTCCGGATGGAACCAGCGTTCCGGATGAAACCGGCGTTTCAGATCTTATTATTACTATTGAGGGTACGGCCGCTTCTGGTGAAAAAGTCAAGCCTGTGTCCATTACATTGATTGATACTGACAAGCCCAGCACGAAGATCAATCTCGAGTTTTCCGATGCCGATATAAGCCAGAAGGGTGGTGCGACCGACATCGAAGTGAAGGCTACTCTGGATGGAAAGACGCTAAGAAAAGACTTGAGTTTTTCCTTGGTTATCGATGAGACAGGTGAAAATAGCGCGACGCGTGATGTGGACTATTCAGCGACGCTTTCTACGATAACCATTCCTGACCGGAGGGTGTCAGGGACGACGACGATTACCATCCGGCCCAAAGATGTAGGATCCGGCAACATCTGGTTGGAGGCTCCTGATGACGCCGACCTTTCTAATGACGACGAACAGCCCATAACGGTTGAGCGTAAGGCAATCGAGATAACGCCCGAGCCGGCTAAAGCGATTAAAGGGCTGACAGCGACTCCTTTCTCAATACGCGAGGACTCTGGGCCGAGGGAGATTATGCTGAAAGTTTCCTTACAGAACGCCTTGTTGAGCGACGAGACGGTGCGGTTCACTATTGAGGATGCGAGCGACGATCTAGGCGACGCTTTCGACAGTGCGGTCAATGCGACGCGCGATGTGGATTACACTGCGGAAGTGCCGTCGCTCACCATCCCGAAGGGCGAGACAGAAGGGACGACGACGATCATGGTCACTCCCGTTGACAACAACAAAGGAGACCAGCCGCGGGCGTTCAAGGTGAAAGCGAGGGTTGGAGACCAAGACCTCTCCACAGGCATCCTGATTACTGATGACGACACGACGAGCGATTCGATCACGCTAGAGGTGAATCCGACCGAGATAAGCGAGGGCGAGGGAGCGACCGAGGTTACGGTGACCGGCACCTTGAGCGGGAAGGAGTTCAAAGACAACGTGGTCGTAGTGTTGGTCATTAACGACGATATCAACGGCGATGGCAAGGTGAACGATGATGACAAAGCGGCGACGCGCGATGTAGATTACACCGCTTCGCTCCTTCCTTTGGTGATTCCGGCTGGCTCGGTGTCGGGGATGGAGAAGATCACCATTACCCCTACCGCCGACGACCTCAAGGACGATGGCGAGAAGATCGGCTTGGGGACGCTGTCGTCTAAACTGCCTGCAGCCGAAGACGATGACGGGGACCTCCAAGAGCTGACGGTTGATCCAGCGAGGATAACGCTGAAAGATGCCATCGAAGAAGATGAGCAGCCTCCGCCTAGTGATCCGACGCGCCCGGCCTTTACCGCTGCCGATACGATCTCCGCCCAAGTGTACACAGTTGGAACGGCGATTGAGCCGCTCGTACTGCCGGCAGCTACGGGCGGCACGGGCGACTTGACATACAGCATCTCGACGCTGCCCGCGGGCTTGGCGTTTGACGATTCAACGCGGACGCTTTCGGGTACGCCTTTGGCAGTGACCGATGCCCCAGTCAACATCATCTACACGGTCATTGACGGCGAAAAGAATGCCACCGCGTTGATTTTTTCTATCTCGGTCAATACTGCTGAGACGCCGATTGCAGCTACGAATGCTGAATTGACAGCGGATCTTTCGTCAATCCGCGAGGACGCTGAGGCGACGCAAATTTTGCTGACCTTGACCTTGGACGCGGCTAGGGGCACAGCCGAGCAAGTGACGTTCACGATTGTAGGTCCAAGCGAAGGTACGCCGGCTGTGCGCGATGTGGACTACACTGCGAAACTGGGATCGGTTGTCACCATTCCGGCCGGTGCTACCGTTGGGACGACAACGCTTACCCTCGCTCCTATTAACAACACCGAGATGGATAGCGTGAGAGCGTTAGGTGTGCGGGCTACATTCTCATCTGGTGCGATGCTATTGACGAATATCGAGATCGCCGACGACGAGACGCCGAGTACTTCCATTGAGCTGTCGGTGAATCCGCACACGATAATTGAAGGAAGCGGTGAGGTTGAGGTTACGGTAACCGCCACGTTGGATGGCAAGGCGTTGGCCGAGAACGCAACTGTGGTCGTGGCCATTGATGTGGTGTCAACAGCGTCGCGCGATGTGGACTATGCCGCACTATTCGCCAATCCACTGATTGAGATTCCAGCCGGCTCGATAATGGGGGCCACGCAGCTTAGGATCCGCATAGTGGACGACGATCTAGCGGAGGGCAACGAGACCATCAAGCTGATTGGTGCAATTAACGGATTGATGGGAGATGAGGCAGAGATCACCCTCGGCGACCAAGCACCGATGACGCCTGATCCGGATGATCCGGGTGATTCGACCCTCGCCTTCGCCGACGGCACCACGATCCCAAACCAATCGTACACCGCTGGGACGCCGATTCCCCCGCTCGTGCTGCCGGAGGCTTTGGGCGGCACTCTACCGCTGAGGTACAGCATCTCGGCCCTGCCGGCGGGCTTGTCGTTTGACGCGGCCACGCGGACGATTTCGGGCGCTCCTTCGACAGTGACTGACGAAGCGGTCTCCATCATCTACACGGTGGTCGATAGCGATGGGAAGGCCGCGGCGTTGACTTTCACCATTAAGGTCAATGCGAAGCTGTCGTTTGGCGATTTCTTCGACTTTTTCGGTTCTAGCAAAGTCGTTCCGATGGCCTCGCACGACTTGGCTGAAATCCGCGAATTCATCGTTGGCCAGCGGGTGGAAGCCCTCGTGCTGCCGGAGGCTTTGGGCGGCACTGCGCCGCTGACGTATAGTATTTCGCCGGCCTTGCCGGCGGGCCTGACGTTTGACGCGGCCACGCGGACGATTTCGGGTACGCCGAGCGCGGCGGCCGAAACTGCCTATACGTACACGGTTACGGACGCCAACGGCGCGACCGCGTTGCTATCGTTGCAGACGCTGCCGACCGCCTTCGCGTTGGCGGACAACTTCCCGAACCCGTTCAACCCAGCGACGACGATCCAGTATGCGTTGCCGCAGGCGGCGGATGTGGAGCTGACCGTCTATAATGTAGTTGGTCAGCCGGTTCGGACGCTGGTGGCTGAGCATCAGAGCGCGGGTCGGTATGTCATGGAGTGGGACGCGACCGATGACAGTGGGCATAGCTTGTCTTCGGGGATGTATTTCTACCGCTTGCAGGTGGGCGGGGAGTTCCTCGAAATCAAGAAGATGCTGCTGCTCAAGTAGCAATCACTACATAGCCCGTTAACGAAATGGGGTCTCAAACTGCGGTTTGAGACCCCATTTTTTATATTACAGACCAATAGTCAACCACTCTTCTCAGGGAGATCAAGTAATGTTATATACAAAGTTGTTTATGCAACGTCTGGCCTGTGTGCCTTGGCTGCTGGCTGTTGGTTTGGTGTTGGGGTGGGCTGGGGAGGCTGCGGCGCAGGACTTAAAACTGTCGGTAAATCCCGAGAGCGTACGCGAGGATGCCGGCGCGACCGATATCGCTGTAACAGCCCAAACTACGGATGACACAGCGGCGGATACGGATACGTATGTGCTCTTGAGTGTCTCCCATGAGGGGCTTAATAGTCGCTTCTACATAAGGCTGACCCTGCTCAGGATTCCGGCTGGCGAGAAAAGTGCCACGGCTACGATCACCCTCACCCCGATTAACAATGATGTCGTTGACACAGATCTTCCTGTCGAGATCCGCGGCAATGCTGGCATTAAGACGGTCGAGTCGGCGACGATCACGCTTATTGACGACGACAAGGACAGCCAAAACATCGCTCTGTCGGCCGATATTGTCGAGCTAAATAGGTTCGATGGTGCGACCGAGATCGCCGTGACGGCGACCCTAAATGGCAAGGTACTAAGACAGGCGACAAGTTTCGTCTTGACCATTGGCGATCATCCCGACTTGGGGGCCAATCCCAACGCCGATACCAATGGCGACGGCACTATCGACGATGCGGATGCGACCAAGGACAATCGCGAGGCGCAGCGCGATTTGGACTACACGGTGACGCTGGCGCCGCTGACGATTCCGCGCAATAAAGTGTCGGGGACGGCGACGATTATCATCACTCCTAGAAACCGGCTGCCGGGCACGATTCGGGTGGCTACGCCCGATAGTGATGCGAATAATGAGGGGATACAGATTGCAAATGGGCTAACGATTCGCCCGTTGGATCTCAAAATGACGAAAGGGGTCGCTGCCACGGCCGATGCCATTACGCTTAGTCAAGAGAGTGTGCGCGAGGACGCCGGTGAGACGACCATCGAGTTGAAAGTCTCATTGACAAATGCCTTGGCTAAGGACGAGACGGTGCGGCTGCGTGTGTTGTCAGTAGGTGAGAGGTTGCCGTCGGGGGGTGCGGTGACGAGCGCGCCGACGCGCGATGTGCATTACACGCTGTCTTTTGCGCCGTTTATCATCCCAGCCGGTGCGGCTGAGGGAACGACGACCTTCACCATTACTCCCTACAACGACAGCGCAGAGGTTGCGCGCGGTTTGATATACATACAGATCGCAGTCGGCGACGTATCGGCGATTAAAACGATAGCCATCGCCGACGACGACGCGAACAGCACGAGCATCTCGCTGACGGCGACTCCGACTAGGCTAAGCGAGGGGGCTGGTAGGACCGATGTTGCGGTGACCGGCACATTGGACGGGAGGGTGTTTGACCAAGACGTGATCGTGCTGCTGATCATTGACCCCGATCCCAAAAATACAAACGCGGATAACGAGGTCGTCGATGTGGCCGAGGCGACGCGCGATGTAGACTACACGGCCGTCCTGCGTCCTCTGACGATTCCGGCCGGCGCGGTGTCGGGGACGACGACGATCACCATCATCCCGATTGACGACGGGGCTGAGGAAGGCGAAGAGAAAATTAGGCTGACGGTGCCGTATGCCAACCGGCAAGTCTCCGCCCAATATGCCGATGGCGAAGCGGTCAATTTGACGGTCGGCACGGTAGATGTAACGCTGCGAGACGGCAGCGAGGGCACTGTGCCTTCCTTTGCTGCGGGTGCTGCGATTGCCGCCCGGGCCTACACTGTGGGCACGGCGATTACCAGTTTGGTGCTGCCGGAGGCTACCGGCGATGGCGATCTGACGTACCAGGTCTCGGCTCTGCCAGCGGGCTTGTCATTTGACGCGGCCACGCGGACGCTTTCGGGTACGCCTGCGCAAGCCACCGCCGGTGCGGTCGAAATTACGTACACGGCGACCGATAGAGATGGCGAAGCGGCAGTGCTGTCCTTTGCTATTACTGTAAGAGCTGAGGAAGGGATAGTGCTGTCCTTTGCTGCGGGCGCTGCGATTGCCGCCCGGGCCTACACTGTGGGCACGGCGATTGTCGATTTGGTGCTGCCGGAAGTTACGGATAGGGACTGTCACCCGGCGTATAGCGTCTCGGCTCTGCCAGCGGGTTTGTGGTTTAATTCGGCCACGCGGACGCTTTCGGGTACGCCTACGCAAGCCACCGCCGGTGCGGTCGAAGTTACGTACACGGCGGTCGACATTGATTCGGGCGAAAGCGCAGCGCTGGTCTTCACCATTGAAGTCAATCCCGCTGCGGAGGTTCCTATGGTTGTGGCCGCTGGGCTGATGGCAGCACCTGCGATGATCCGCGAGGACGCTGCGGAGATGGAAGTCTCGCTGACGTTTACCTTGGAGGCCGCCGCGGCGGCAGACGAGAGCGTGCAGCTCGCTATTGTGGCCCCAAGTGAGGGGACGGAGGCGACGCGCGATGTGGACTACACAGTAAATCTCGAAGTGCTTATCACCATTCCGGCCGGCGCTACCGAGGGGACGGCGGTGCTGGTCCTCACGCCGATCAACGACAATAATGAAGAGGGCTTGGAGGCGATAGGGGTGCAGGCCACGCTCGTATCGACCGGGCAGACTATAGTGACCAACATCGCGATCCGAGACGACGAAACGCCGAGTACGTCCATCGCGCTGTCGGCGGACCCGAGCACGTTGAGTGAAAATGACGATTTGACCACTATTGCGGTGACCGCCACGTTGGACGGCAAGGCGTTGGCAGAGGCCGCGACCGTGCGTTTGTCTATAGATAACGCTTCCACCGCCACGCGCGATTTGGACTACGCCGCGTTATTTACTCCTAAAATTGAGATTATGGCCGGCTCGATAACAGGGAGGGTGAACTTTCACGTTGATCCAAGAGCCGACAACTTGGAGGAAGGCGACGAGATCATTAGGCTGATCGGTACGATTGACGGGCTGGAGGGGGACTCGGTAGAGATCGCGATAAGCGACCCAAGAGCGGCGAAGGCGGCAATTCAACCGCGGCCGACTGCATTCGCGTTGGCGGACAACTTCCCGAACCCGTTCAATCCGACGACGACGATCCAGTATGCGTTGCCGCAGGCGGCAGACGTGGAGTTGACTGTCTATAACATAATGGGTCAGCCGGTGCGGACGCTGGTGGCCGAGCATCAGAGCGCGGGTCGCTACGCAGTGGAGTGGGACGCAACCGATGACAGCGGCCACAGCTTGTCTTCGGGGATGTATTTGTACCGCTTGCAGGTGGGCGGAGAATTTCTCAAGGTCAAGAAGATGCTGCTGCTCAGGTAGCAGCCGCTGCACAGCGCGTTAACCAAATGGGACCTCAAATCGAGGTCCCATTTGGTGTTATAGGTGGAGCAGCGCGACTAAACCTTTACGTTTCCTCGACGGCAAAGTAGCACTCCAATTCCCGCAGCGTATCCGGGGCCGTGCGGATATCGCGCACGATGATGCCGCGCTCAATGACGGCGATCCGGCGGCAGACCTCAGTGATGTGGTTGAGATCGTGGCTGGAGATAATGAGCGTAGTATCGGCGGTTTGGTCGAGGGTTTTCAGCATGTCTTTGAGGCGGATTTGGCTCGTCGGATCGAGATTGGCGAAAGGCTCGTCTAGTACCAGTAGCCGCGGCTCGACCATCAAGGCTGCGACAAGCCCCATCTTTTTTTGTGAGCCCGCGGATAAATTGCGGATATACTCGCTCCCGTCGAGTGGTTGATCGCCGAAAAAGGGGCGGTAGTGGCCCCATTTTTCCTCTATCTGGACCGGGTTCATCCCGTACAGGCTGCCGACGAAGTGGATGTATTCCACGGGCGTCAGATAGTCGATCAGGAAGCTAGGGCCTAGGTAAGATCCCGTGCAGCTCTTCCAAGCGGCGTCTTGGGACACGTTTTGCCCGTTGATCAGTACTTGGCCCTCGTTTGGGCGGATCAGATCGAGGACGAGGCGCAAAAAGGTGGTTTTGCCAGCACCGTTGTTGCCCACCAAGCCGAAGCTAGCACCGCTGTCGATATCGAGTGTGGGCAGGTTGAGGACCGTGGTTAGGCCGTAGCGCTTTTGCAAATTTTGGACTTGTAGATTGCTGATCCAGAACGGAATGAAGAAAGCCAGCGGCAGTAGGTTTGCAGGTGGAACAGGGCCGCGAAAGAGAAAAATCGCGTTAGAGCGGGCCGGGAAATGGGTAAGTGAAGATAGGGACCCATTGCTATCTGCGGCGTGTTTTGGAAGAGCAAGCGGGCTAGGAATAAGAGCAAGAAACCGCTCAATAAGTGCCGATTGACTACGAGGACGACATCGGCTGCGGGCTCTTGGCTAGTTAGCAGACGACCGAGCATGGCACCCGAAAGGGCGAGGACGAGCAGGAAGTACAGGGCTAGCAGAATTAGAAAAATGGCGTAGGCGACGCTTATGCCACTCCAAGAGGGGTTGCGGATGAACTCTTTCCACTGGTGGCGCAGCAGGTTGCAATAGAGCATGGCTAAGTGAGCCTAGAACGGCTCGACTTGGTGGTAGGGCGAGGGTTGGGAGAGCGTGTCGAGCAGGGCGGAGCGAGTGGGGAAGAGGAGTGGGGCTTTTTCAGGCGTTATGGAGAAGACGTGGCCAGTGGTGTGAAGGCGGAGGTAGCGGCCTCGGTCGTCGGCTGCGCCAATGGCGAGGGTGTCTATTGTCCCTTCTTCGTCTTCAAGGTAGAGGTAGCTGGCTCGGGCAAAGGCATCGGTGCGGCCCGGATCGTGCAACGCCGACCACGTCAGGCGTTTGAGGAAGTCGGCGTAGGCTTCTACATTCGCGGAGAGGCAGGTCTCCTCACCAGTCGCAGAGAGGGCGACCCACTCGTAGGTCGGCATCATAGGGCCCGGTGCCTTCATGGCTTTTAGCTGGCGGCTGAGGGATTGCACCGGATAGGAAGGGTCGCCGGCAAAGGCGATGCGCTGGAGGCCCTTGCGCTGCAAGGCTTGAGGCAAGACGCGGCGGTCGAGCATAGGAGCGGGTGGCGCGGTGTCGAGGGCGTGGGCCGGGTGGGCGTGGAGGCGGAAGATGCTGTCGGCACCAACGCGCTGGACATACGATTCCCCGGCGCGGGCCCCGGGGGCACCGCGCCCTTGGCGCACTTCTAGCAAGGGACGCCCCTGTGGGTCGAGCAGGTGGATGCGGACGCTACCCGGACCGAGGCCATAGCGGGCCAAGTCCCCAGGCTCGGCCGAGACAAAGGTCGCCGGAGTAGCGAGCAGGCTCTGGAGCAGGTGCTCGACGCGGCGGTTGAGGGCAAAGGCGCGGTGATACGCGGGGAAATACCAGGCGTTCCCGCGCCGGACGTAGTGCCAGCGGCGTCCGGCGGCGTGGACCTCAATCTGATCGACTGCTGAGGTCGGCGTGGGCGTCAAGAGGCGCAAAGCCCCGGTGGTGCGACGCCCAGCGCGCTGATGCTCGCGCAGTGTGCTCTCCCCGAGGACGAGCAGGACCAGCAAGGCCCCCAACGCGCAGAGCAAGCGAATCATGTTCGCCTCGTGCGGCGATAGAGGGCATAGCCCAAAAACAGCAGCGGCCCTGCGCCCACCACGAACACGCGCCACAGGCGTTTGGCCTCGGTGCTCTGGAAGGGAAAGCCGCGCGGAGTTGGCCGCCGAGCCTGTAAGGCGGCTAGCTCTTCGCCATAAGCGTTGTACGCCACGGCGTTGAGCAAGAATTGATCGTGCTGAAAGCCCGGGGCCAACAGGTGCTCGTTTTTGAACATTTCCGAAGAGCCGATTAGGAGTAGGGCACCTGCTTGCCGCGGGGTCTCGCCCACGCGCTGGAGCACGGCGCGGCCCTCCTCGTCTTCGGCAAAAGCGACCTCGGGAAAAGGCCCGGTAAGCAACGCGACTAGGGGTTGGGGGCCGGGCAGGTAGGTCTGCGGGGCGAAGACCTCGGGTGGCAGCCAACCGCCCTGCCACGGGTACGCCCAGGCTTGAGGCGAAGTGGAGAGCAGGATTTGGGCCGTTATTCCCGCACTACTTAGCTCTGCCGGGTGCAGGGCAAAGCGATTTCCCCAGATAAAGAGCAGGTCGCCGAGGTGTCGGGTAATCGGCGAAGTGAGATCGTAGTGCTGGCCGACGGCGCGGATCAGGAAAGGCAAGGCGACCTTTTGCGGGTCGTACTCGCGCACGGCTGTGCGGTTGACTTGGGTTTCTAAGTCGAGGTGCGACTGGGTGCGGTCGAAGAGCACTTCGCGGAGCTGTTCGACTCCAAAGAGCTGGAGGTAGCGGTCGAAGTCTTGGAATTGGGGCTGGGGCCAGTACACGGTCTGAAACCCCGAGCCTCGGTACTGGCGCTGCTGGATGTTGAAGTGCTGCATGGCGACTATGGCCTTGCCGCCCCGTGAGAGATGCTGGCTCAGCAGCAGCAGGATCGGGCCTGAGTCGCGGCGCGGCTGCATCCACACCAACACATCTACGTCTGCGGGCATGCTCGGCGTGCGGGGGTTGATGTAGTGGACGTCGTAGAGATAGTCGGCGAGCAGGGCTTTTAAGCCGCTGTACACGTCGGTGCCGCCCGGGGCGATGAGGCCCTTCTTCTGATAGTCTTCGAGGGCTTCGGCCGGCGAGAGGCGCGGCAGGTCGGAGATGACGGCCACGCGCATTTTGCGCCCCTGTTGCAGGCTGTGGGCGGCTGCGGCTAAAAGGAACTCGAGATGGGGCAGGGTGTGCTGGTCGAGGCGCGGCACGGCGAGGTTGTGCGCGTTGCCGAGCAGACGCAAGCCGCTCCATAGATATTGGGTGGCGAGGGTGTCGTTGAGGACCCTTTCGGCCGGGAAGGGTGCCAGCCCCTCGGCGGTGAGTGCCTGCTGTTGGTCCGGGGCCAGCGCGTCGGGCCGGATCACGCGCAGGGGAATGTTGCAGTCGGCGAGCAAGGTGCGGATGTGGTCTTCGGCGTCTTTGAGCTTTCGGGGCATGGAGGCCCGATGCGTGGCGATCAACTCGGCGGATAGGGACGTGCCCTGCAACAAGCGACCCAAAAGCGGCGAGGGCGTGTTGATCTGGTCGGCTGTCAGGTCGAGATAGGGGCCGCGGCTGCGCCAGACGAGCGCACCAACGAGAAGTACCAAGCAGGCGAGGCCGAGCGGCCGGCCCCAACGGCCGGCCGCCCAGCTCGGGCGGCCGTAGCGCAGATAATGCCTAACGCCGAAGCCCACAAACACCAGCGGCACCAAAAAGACCGCAGAAAATCGCCAAAAGAAACGGGCGAGTGCGTCGGGCGGAACGAGCCGTTGAGGCCCGCCCTTTTCCACGCGCCCCCGCAATACGCGCTCCGGTTGGCCGTAGGTGCGGATGAGGTTTTGCAGGAAGACGCGGTGGGCATAGCCGGGTTGGTTGATGATGCCGTCTTGAAAGGGTGACGCGCTGGCCAAGACGAATAGCTGCCCCTGCCAAGGATCGTCCGGCTTGAGCAGGACCAGCAAGTTTTGTTTGGGCACGGGCAAGCCGCCGGTTAAGTCGGCGTCGGTGAAGGGGCCGGCGGGCAGGGGCAGGACGCGGGGGCTTTCGGTGGTGGTGCCGACGATTTCCGCGTGGAAGCCCTTGGCTTGTACGGCCTGCGGATCGACTTCGAGCGCACTAGCGGCCACGAAGTTAAGCCCGCCGCGACCGGGTGCGGCAAAGCTCTTCATGTTGTAAAAAGCGGGCAGCACCCGGAGGTGAAAGGGCGCGACGACTTCGCCTGAGTCGAGGGTGACCGGCCCGGTGTTTTTATCGACGAGCAGATCCGGCACTGGTCGGATGCCCAAGGGCTGGAGCAGTTGCCCCCAAGCAGGCGGCGCGTGGTGGACCCAATAGGAGATCGCGTCCTCCTGTGGGGAGTAGCCGATCTGGTAGGTACTGCCGGCAAGCACTGCACTGCGGCCGGATTCTAAGAAGGCCAGCAACTGCCGGGTGTGCTCGGGCGTGGCGACTTCGGGCTGTACCCAGAACAGCACGTCGATTTCCGGGGGGATGGTAGGATTGCTGTTGAGGTCTAGCTCGACGACAGGCCCGGCCTCGTTGAGAAAGGCCGCCAAAAGCTGGAAGGGCGGCGGTGCCGAGACGCCAAAGATCGGTTGCGGCGGCTCGCGCCCGGCCTGTAGTTGGGCGATGACGTACTCTTCTAGATAAGGCAGGTGTTCCGGCTCTATGCTTTGGACGAACACTGCAGGCGCATCGGCGCGTGCGATTACCAGCGAGGACCAGATTTTTTGCTCGGAATGCTCGTCGTGCAACACCCGCCGCACGCTAAAGGAGGAGGCCTTCTTGCTAGCCGCATAGCCAATGCCCGTGCGCCCGCTCTGGTCTGGGTCGATGACCCGATAGTCGATGCGGCCGGGCGCACGATCGCGCATAGCCGACAGCAGTCGGCGAACTTGGGGCTCGAGGTCTTTGAGATGCGCCGGCATGTTTTCGCGGGCGGTGGCAAAGTAGGTGATGGAGAGCGGGGTTTCTAAGGAGCGGAGGTAGCGCTCGGTCGCTGGCGCGAGCGTGGCGATGTCGTCGCCCGCTAAGTCTAGGGCCCAGCTCCCCGTCAGGTTCAGAAGGCGGCCGGCGTACGCGACGATGCCCAACAGCAGCGCGAAAGCCAGCGCAGTTTGGAGCAAGAAGTGCCGCTTCAATACTTGGATCTCTGGAGGCTGAGGTAGTTCATCGAGACGAAAAAGCCGCTCATCAACGCGAAGTACAGCAGGTCGGCGAGGGCGATTACGCCGCGGCCAAAAGCCTCGTAGTGGGGCAGGACCGATATGGTTTCGTACAGCCAAGTGCCCGGCTGATAGGCCGGCACTAGTCCGTCGAGGACCTCTACGACTTTCTCGTGCCCGCTGAGCACGAAAAAGAAGCCGAAGAGCGCAGAGAGTACAAAGGCGACGATCTGGTCGCGGGTCAGGCCAGAGGCAAACAGGCCGAAGGATAGGAAGAAAGCACCCAACAACAGTGCGCCGAGATAGCTGGCGCATATACGCCCGAGATCGGGGTCGCCGAGGAAGAGGAGCATCAGTACGATGGGCAGGCTACCGGCGAGGACGATCGCGTAGAAGCAGAGGGCCGCCAGATACTTGCCCAGCACGACCTGCAAGGAGTGCAGCGGCAGGGTCATCAGCAGCTCGAAGGTGTGTTGGGCGCGTTCCTCGGCCCAAGCCCGCATGGTAATAGCTGGGACGAAGGGGATCAACAGGAAGGGCAGCACGGTGAAATACGGCCCCATATCGACGACCCCGTCGAGAAAAAAGGAGTTCATAAAGGTAGTGCAGGAAAGCACCAAGAAGACCGCGGCGTACGCATAGGCAATAGGCGAGTCGAAGTAGGCCTCTAGCTCGCGGTCGAAGACGATGCGCACGCCGCGCAGGCACTCGGCAGTAGAAAGGCGTTGCGCGTCAGACATGGGCAGGGGTTGTGGTGCGGACTAGGTGGGCGAAGACCGCTTCGAGACCAGCCCCAGGGATGCCGGCGTCTGCGGCCAACTGTTCGACTCGGCCATCGCCGAGCAGACGCCCTTGGTGGATGATCAACACGCGGTCGGCAATGGCTTCGACATCGCCGATGATGTGGGTGCTAAAGAGGATCGCTCGGCCCGAGCTGAGCGTGCGCAAGGTGTCGCGGAAAGCCAGCACCTGCAAGGGGTCGAAGCCGTGAGTTGGCTCGTCGAGGAGCAACACCGGCGGATCGTGGACCATGGCGGTAGCTAGGCCGATGCGCTGGCGGAACCCGGTGGAGCACTCCTTGACGCGCTGGGTGAGCACGTCTTCGAGCCCGCAGAGCGCGACCGCACGCGCCAAGCCCTGCTGCAAGGCGTCGCCTTCAAGGCCGCGGGCCCGGGCGATGAAGCGGAGGAACTTATCGACGCGCATCTCTTGGTAGAGCGGGGTGTCGCCCGATAGGTAGCCGATGCGGCGGCGCACGGCGAGCGGATGCTCCACCACGTCGAGCCCGTCGATGGCGATGGTGCCGGCTGTGGGGTGGATAAAGGTGGAGAGCATCTTGAGCATGGTGCTCTTGCCAGCACCATTGGGGCCGACGAAGCCGACGATCTCGCCTTGGTCGACGGCGAAGCTGACTTCGTCAACCGCGGTCAAAAAGCCGTAGCGGCGAGTAGCGGATTCTACGCGGATCATGTGCGGATGCCGCTACTCCTTGAATACCCCGCAGCGGAGCATGGAAGAGCCGAAGTAGGGATTGGCGATTTGGGGCTGGTCTTTCTGCACCCAGTGCGCTCCCCTGTCGCCATCGGCCATTGGGCAGTACGCCACGACGTAGCCTTCGGGTATAGGGTTTTTCATCACTTCCTCGGACAACGGCTTGAACGCCGTGCGCACTGCGACGAGGTCGGCGGCGCTTGCGGCTTTTTCCGCCAGCGGCTTGAGCGTTGGGCTGGCATTTTGCACCAAGCCTTGCAGTGCTTTTTGCGCCCGGTCCAGATCGTCGTCGGCCAAGGCTTCTTGGGCCGCGATGTAGTCAATCAGCGCCGGAGGGGCCGGGTCGGGCGAACCACAAGCCGCGATGGCGACGAGGAACAGAAGGGATAGGTAGCGCATGGTTTCCTCGGGAATAAGGAGAGAGTAGGTTTCTGAGATGGGAATTGGCCACCGGCCGTTATGACCGTTTACATGCTGATCGCTATACCTGCCGCCGCAACGACAACTCCGAGTAGAATCAGCAGGCAGCGGACAATGAACCGCCTGTTGTCTTGCGCTTGTTTGGACTGTTTGGCGTTGAGGTCGTCGCGACTAGCTTCGAGCATTTCGCTGGCGTCGCGCAGTTGTCGAAACGTTTCCATGTAACAGGAAGCCCGCTCGGACGACGACATTTGATCTGACCGCCCACGAGCGAGCAGGTCTTGCGCTTTTCGGGCCTGTACGAGAATGCTGGCATAGTCATCCACTACATCTTTGACGACGATATTCTTGTAGTCCTTTCGGAATTGATTTATCGAATCTAGCACCGAGATTATTCCCGCCTCTGCGGCCTCGTACATCCTCCATCGAAATTGAAGGACTTGACGCGCTCATATTCTTCCTCAATGTCTTCTCGCGTGACATACTCGCCGCGCTGTAAGCGAATGTTGCCACTCGATAGGCGGCTAACGATGCGCCTATCGGCTAGGCGTCTGTCCTCCTCGGTACGAGTTGTAACTTTGGGGCTGTGTAATGCTAATCGGATAAATCGCACAAGACTCATGGAGGCTCTCTTTCTTTAAAAAAGAAAAACTCTGTCTTTGCGGTGAACGTGCTTATATGCTTATAGGCCGGATGCTGATCGCCACAAATTATCATAATCAATAACACAAATTATCATAATAAATAAATATATGGAATAATTTCCAAAATTGCCGAGCATGTCAGCCTCGATGACCGAACATGTTCCTTGCCATTCCCGAACGATTGCGTTGAAGCACGGTAGTTTCTCTCTCCTTTCGACTCAAACAGGAGCCTAAACCATGTCCGATCCCTACCCCGGCCCCAACGAGGAGGTGCTCGCCGCACAGATGCGCGTCTGTACCGGGCCGCACCAGAGCCGCCCGCTGGGGAAAAAAGAGGGCGACCCAAATCCTGGGCGGATCCTCGAACTGATTTTCGCCTCGCTCAAGGGGGCCTTGCCCCACGCAGAGCAGGTTTCTCCAGCCCAGATGGGCGCATTTTTCGCGGCGATGTCCATCCGCCGCACCTTTGGTACACAGACCGGTTGGAGCGCGGCCGAGGTCGAGGCGTTTGACCGCTATGGGGATGCGCTCAGCCAGATGCCCGAGGATTTGCGCTTCTTGTTGGGGATGGCACCTGATTTAGCCTCTTGCGGCGCAGGCGAAGCGCGAGTGGTTGCGGCTCTGCGCCCAGTTTTGCAGGGCGGGCACTTGGGCTACGAGGAAGTGCGCGGTGCGCTCGGGGCCATGCTAGCGGGTGCGGTGCGCCCCTCGCTGATGGCCGCGTTCTTGATCGGCCAGCGGATGAACATCGAAAATAAGGAAGAAATTCGCGCTCATCTCGACGTCGTGCTTCCCGCCGAGGAGGTGTCCGCGCTGCAAGTGGAGAGGCTAACGCATTTTGGCCAGCCTTTTGACGGTGCAGCGCGCTATTTCCGCCCAACGCTCTTTGTTGCGGCCGTGCGTGCGGCCTTGGGCCGGGCGACCGTGCTACACGGCGTCGCCGAAATGCCGCCCAAGCGCGGTGTTACCGAGGAAGGGGTGCTAGCGGCTTTGGGTGCGCGAGTCGATCTGTCGCTGGCGACGGCGGCCCGTTGCATCGAAGACCCGGCCGTTGGGTTCGCATACGTGAGTCAGCGCGAGTACGCCCCCCGTGCGTACGCATTGCGCCATTTGCGCGCTCACATCGCCAAACGCCCGCCTTGGGCCACCACCGAGAAGGCCCAGCAATTGTTTTCTGGTGCGGCTTGGAACGGCATGATCGCGGGTTTTTACCACGCCGGCTACGAAGACAAGCTGTTGGGGCTGATGCAGGAACGCGGCTTGGAGGCCGGGCTGGCGATCAAGGGCGAGGAAGGGAGCAGCCATTGCGGACTGCGCTTGGGCAAGCCCTCGGACGCTCGGCGCAAGGCCGTCAACTACGTGCAGGGATTCCGCCGGGTTGGGAACCGATTGGAGACAGTAGCTTGCGATGTGGATCCGCGGGAGTACGGCTTTTGCTACCAGCAAAGCCCGCGTCCGGCGGAGGTGAGTGGGCGGGCTTTTGCCGCTATGGGCGTGGCGGCACTCAGGGGCGAACGGGGACCTGTTTACGACCGCATAGTATTCAACGCGAGCTTGGCCGACTATTATCTGGGCCTAAGTGCGAGTGCTGAGGAGGGGTTGGCCGAGGCTCGGGAGGCCATCGACAGCGGCCGGGCGCTGGCGCATCTGGAGCGCTACATCAGCAGATAGTCGCGTTTATTTGTCCGGTATCGAGATAGGTGCGGACCGCGCTAGCCGAGCGGCGAATGGCATCCATGATCGGCGCGGAATAGGCGGCAAAGGCTGCGGGCGTAATTTCCCGTGGCCTTGTTTCGTTTGGTGTCTCTTTGTAGCGGGCCTGACCTTGGATCGACGCAGTTCGTCCGTAGACCAAGGAGTCGAAATCGTCGAGCCCGACCTCGACGAAGGCCCCCACTTCTTCGTTGAATACGGTTTCTTCCAATGAGATAGGCCGTGTGCAGAGGTAGAAAAACTGCATGGCGGAGTGCCCAGTGCCTTGGAGGGGTTGCTGGCCGAGGAAGACCAACTCGGCGGGTGTCAGGGCGATGCCCACCTCTTCGGCGAATTCGCGGTGCGCCGCTGCCGCAGGCGTTTCGCCGGCCCGGATGTGGCCGCCGGCTGGAGCGTCGAGGCTGCCGAGGTAGGGATCGCCGGGGCGCGAGCGGATCTGCAATAGAGTGCGGGCGACGCCGGAGGACGTGCGCCAAGCCGCCCAGACGAAGACCAAGCCGACGCGGTCGCCGTCGCGGTAGGCGGCGGTGCGACTTTTGCTGCCTATGGATTGTCCCTGGCCATCGAAGAGTGCGATGAGTTCGTCGGGCATGAAGCGGGCTACAAAAACACGGCGATAAATTGCAAGGCGAACGCGCCGACTGTGGCCAGCAGGCACAAACCACCGGCCAGATAAGCCCCCAAGCCCTCGCGCTCCGAGCTGCGGCTGAAGACATAAGCCGCTGCGTAACCGCCGACGAAGCCGCCGCCGTGCGCCCAGTTATCGACGCCGGGCATTACAAAGCCCATGATGAAGAGCAAGGCCGCCCACTGGAGAAATTGTCGGGTAAAAAGCTGGGAACCGGCGCGCCGGCCGTAGGCAATGGCCGCGGCCAAGAGGCCGAAGATCGAGCCGGAGGCCCCCAGCGTGAGTTCGTGGCCGGCTAGGGTTGAGGCGATAAAGCCGGTAATGCCGGCGATCGTGAAGATCGCAAAGAGGCGAAAGGGGCCGAAGAGCTCTTCTACGACCGGGCCAAGCTGGCGCACCCACATCATGTTGAAGAAGATGTGCAGCAGGCCGCCGTGCAGGTAGATGGCGGTGATCGGCGTCCACCAGAATTTGTAGGCGAAAATGGGTACGGTGCCGGTAACGCCGAGTTTGAAGCTGGCTTGGATGCTGGGCGAGAGAATCTGCATCAGGCCCTGCGTCTGGAAAATCGCCGATGGATCCAAGGCCAACGCGAGCAGGTAGAGCACACCGCAAAACACGGTGATTAAGTGCGGGAAATTCAACTGTAAGCCGAGCCTGCGCATGGTGGCCGTCGCGCCCCACAGCCCGGGTTTGCGCTGGCCACAATGGGGGCAGGTTGAGGCGTCGGCACTGACTATCTTGTGGCAGCGAGGGCAGAGGATAGCGGCCATCTATAGCCTCAGATGCTCGTTGATCTCGGCTTGGTAGGCACTGATCTGGTCGTCGCAGACCGCATCGACGGAGAGCGCACGGCCGGCGACTTGCGACTCCAGCAGGCTGTAGGACAGGCCCACAGAGCGCGCACCTTGCCGGGCATCGACTTCGGGCTGTCGCCCCTGTTGGATACAGGTGCCGAGCTCGTGGTATTCGACGGCGATTAGCTTGCAGTCGGTCTCGGGAAAGGGAAAATGGTACTCGAAGAGCCGGTCGCCGCCAAAGAGCGCGGCCGTGACTTCGTCGAGGCGGTGATCGGGCACTAAGTCGAGGAGAGCTTGGTCGTCTATGGGGTCAGTGCCGGCGAGGTGGAGTGTGAGGCGGTCGCCCGAGCGGTCGCCGGGCAGTTCCAGCGAGCCGAGGCTGCCGTGGATGGAGCGCCGCCGCAGGTTTTGGCCGTGCGCCGCGTGGTCTTCAATGTACTGGGCGACCGCGCCGCTTTTGAAGAGGATGGTGGCGTAGGCCGCGTCGTCCGCGGTGGCCTCAAACTCGGCCGGCATGTCTTTTTGCCAGCGTTCGTAGACGCCACCTGGCGAGCCGCTGCTGGTGTCGGTGCGACCGGCTACGGGGTTTTTGCGGATCGGTTCGTGCAGGCGCGTCTGCGCGTAGGCCGTATCAGCCTCACCGAGGAAGTATTCCATGATGTCGGCGAAGTGAACGCCCACGTCGAGGAGGACGCCGCTGGCGTTCTTTTGGTGCCGCCACACTGAAATGAGCATGCCGTCGCCTCCGCCTATGGCAATTTGCTGCATCAGGCGCGGACGCCCAATGACCCCGGCGTCGATCAGGGATTTGGCAAGGCGGTTTACTGGGTCGCGGCGGTAATTTTCGGCTACCGAGAGGACGCAACCGGTCTCTTGGGCCTTGGCGATCATTTGCTGGCAGGCGCGGGCGGTAAGCCCCATAGGTTTTTCGCACATCGCGTGCCAGCCGCGCTCCATAGCCTCGATCGCCACGGTGTGGTGATGGGCCGGTAGGGTGGTGATATCGACGGCTTGGACCGGGGCGACGGAAGCCAGCTCAGCGAGGTCTTTGACGGGCTGGGGGCGCGTGCCCAGCCGCTCTTCGGCTTGGTCGGCGAGCGAGTGGGCATTGTCGAGATTGGGGTCGCAAGCACCCACCAGTTCAAAGGGCGACAGGCCGGTGCTTTGCAGCTCGGCGAGGCCGTAGAGGTGGCGGTGGCCCATGCCGCCGCAGCCGACGATGGCGAGGGGCATTTTTGCGGACATATTCATCCTTTCTATATGTAAGAGTTCAATATAAGGTGCTAGGGAGATGCTCTCCACTTGAGGTTGTGGCAGCAAAAGGCGGCGGATATATTCTGCATCTACAAGTATATCTGGAGGAACTTATGTTCCAATTGACCCGGCGTGTTGAAGTGTTGTTTTAGGAGGAGATGGCTGTTTATCTGGCAGAAGTCGCCGAGCGCGAATGCGCTTCAGTGGGGACTTTGATCCGCAAAGCCGTGCAGGAGCAGTACAACATCACCTCTAGCGACGAGAAATTGATAGCAGTGGAGCGTTTATACGCTCTTGAAGCCCCAGTTGGAGAGCGGTCCCTTATGGAGCGCGAAATCATTGCGGGAGCACAGGCGTGAAGGTTCTTATAGATGCGAATATACCTATGTATGCCGCTGGTGAAAGTAGTCCTTACAAAGAGCCGTGCAAAGAAATTTTGGCGCAGATCGCTCTTGGGACGCTGGACGGGGTGACAGACCCGATGGATTGGCTAGCGACTCGGATTGAAGCTCAAGGGGGCGAAGACGATAACCCATGACCATTGTCGAACATATTGCCACGGCAGCGGATTTGGCACGACTACCGGACGACGGGTTTCGCTACGAACTAGTGCGCGGGGAGGTGCGCAAGATGACGCCTGCGGGGAATGAACACGGAAAGATCGCGATGCGCAGCGCTTGGCGCTTGGCCCAACACGTGGAAGCTCATGGCTTGGGAGCGGTCTATGCGGCAGAAACCGGGTTCCGGTTGGCGTCTCACCCGGACACTGTGCGGGCACCGGATGCAGCTTTCGTGTGCCAAGCGCGGCTGGATGCGGTTGGCGCAGTGGAGGGCTATTGGCCGGGAGCGCCCGATTTGGTGGTGGAGGTGGTCTCGCCGGGGGACCGCTACGGGGAGGTCGCGGAAAAGGTAGCCGATTGGTTGGCGGCAGGGACGCAGATGGTGGTTGTCGTCGAGCCGCAGCAGCGGACGGTGGCGGTGCATCGGACTGCGGGTGCTGTGGATGTATTGCGAGAAGGCGATGTGTTGGAGGGTGGGGAGGTGGTGCCGGGATGGGAGGTAGCGGTCGCGGCGTTATTCGCCTAGTGCAGTAAGTAAGAATGCGTAGCGGCCTGCTGGAAATCAGCAGGCCGTTTTGTGCTTACCAGTCTAAGCGTCAAAACGAAAGGAGAGCTAGTGCGCCCCATCATCATCGGTGCCGGCCGTGGCAGCCGGCTCAACTCCCTGACCGACGAGCAGCCCAAATGCTATGTACGCATCGGCGGCCGGCGGATCCTCGACTGGATGCTCGAGACGCTGGCCGCGGTCGGGCTAGAGACACCGGTCTTTGTCGGCGGCTATCGCATTGAGCAGATCCAAGCCGACTATCCGCATCTGATTTATTGCCATAACGCCAACTGGCAGCACAACAATATCTTGGCCTCGCTCTTTTGCGCCGAGAAGTATATGGCCGATGGTTTTGTCTGTTCCTATTCCGACATTCTCTACCGTCCTGCGGTCGTGCGTCGAGCACTGGAGCACGAGGGCGATATCGCGCTCTGCGTTGATACGGATTGGCGCACGCGCTATATAGATCGCAGCCAGCACCCCGAAGACGATGCCGAAAAGATCGTGGCCGAGGGCGATCGGGTCGTGGCGATCAACCGCGCTATGCTTGGGTCAGTAGCCAGCGGCGAGTATATTGGCGTGGCGCGGTTCGGTGTGGCGGGGGCGCGGTCCTTGCGGGCGCATTATCAGCGGGTGAAGGCAAAGTACGCCGGGCAAACTTGGAAGTACGACATGCCATTTGAAAAGGCTTATCTGATTCATCTTTTCGAGGAAATGCTGGACGCAGGATCGGCCTTGCACATGGTCGCCACCAATGGCGAGTACATGGAAATTGACACGGAAGAGGACGTCGCGCTAGCCAATGCGCGCTGGTTAGATGGAGGCTAATATGTCAACGCGCCAATACTACGGGACGCTCTTTCCGGCGGCTGTGGTCGGCTCGCTGCCGCGACCGGATTTCGTGCGCGAGGCGGTGATGGGTGAGCGGCCAACAGACGCTGAACGGCCGGGGAAGGTGATGGACGCGGCCGTGGCCTATGCGGTGGCGTTGCAGGAGGCGGCGGGATTGGACGTGATCACCGATGGTGAATGGCGGCGCGCCTCGTATATCGGCGTAATCGCCGAATTGGCGCATGGCTTTGAGGTGAGCCGGAATGCGGACGGCAGGCCGTGGACCATCGTCACGGGCGAGTTGGTGCCGAAAGAAAAAGGGTTTATCGCGCGGGAAATAGAATTTCTCAAGAAGGTTAGCTCGCGCAAAATCAAGGCCACCTTGCCGGCACCGGCGCTATTGGGCGAGCGGATGTGGGATGCGGAACAATCGCGCGGAGCCTATCCGACCCGCAATGGATTCGTCGAGGCTTGTGTGCCGATTCTGCGCCGCGAGTTGGCGCTATTGTGCGAGGCCGGTGCCGATATAGTGCAGATCGACGATCCGCATCTATGCCTGCTCGTTGATGACGAGGTGCGAGCCGGATATGACGACCCCGAGGCCGAGGCCGACTTTGCGGTGGCGATGACCAATGAGGTGGTGGAGGGAGCCACCGGGGTGCGCTTGGCCGTGCATTTGTGCCGCCGCGCGGGTGCCCGGGTCCGCGGCGAGGTATGTCACACCGGCGACTACGGCCCGATCATCCCCTATCTCAATCGCCTGAAGGTACACCATCTGACTATGGAATTTACCAGTCCGGGCACAGGGGATGCGGAGGTGTTTAAGGCGCTGCGCGAAGATTTGGAGATCGGCTTGGGTTGTGTGGGGGTGCATCCGGGAGAGGTCGACGAGTCGGAGACGATCGTCGGGCGGGTGGAACAGGCGTTGGAGTACTTGGCACCCGAGCGGGTGGTGCTCAACCCGGACTGCGGATTCGCTCCCGGATCGGCGGTGAAAGTCGATATCGACGAGGTTTATACCAAGCTCAAAAACGAGGTGGAAGCGGCGCGGTGTCTCCGGGAAAAATATGGATAGGGGGTTGTCCTCAGCGGCGCAGCGGTCCGCGATGGGGATCGGCAAGCGGCACGGGTGCTGAGAGTGCAATGAGGTCGGGGATGTCGAATTTGGCCAGCAGGCCAAAGCAGTAAAGGGATGGGACGGCGTCGTAGGACAGCGGCCAGTCGATGAGGCGGCCGAGGGAGTCAATGAGGGCGTTGGTCGTCAGCGAGGCGAGTGCTTGGGGTTTGAGCGCGGCGGTGATTAGCGCGACGACCGGGCAGACGCGGCCGTGAGCCGTCAGGTGTAGTGCCCGGCTCTTTTGGCTTGCCGTCGCCAACAGCGCGAGCACTTGGCCGACTTGGATGCCGAGCGGGCGCTGGCCAGCAGTAGCGACCAGCATCTGGTGGCGCGGGTCGGTGTGGAGCTCGCCGGTAGCGAAGATGTCGGCGACGAGCACTCGGCGGCCTCGCGCGAGGGCGGTGGCTAGCGGAGCGGCGAGCGCACCGCGGCCGCCATCGGCGATGAGCAGCTCGGTGCCTCGGGGGCGCGGCGGCGCGTATTCGGTCAGCGGCAGGGTCCAGGTATCGTCGAGGTGCAATAGGTAGTGTTGGATGGTGCCGTCTTTGCGCTTTTGCGCGCTGCCGACTTTTTGCCGGGATCGATTCTTCCACTGCGGCAGCTTGAGTAACGAGGCGAGTGCTTGGCGTGCGGCGGCCGGAGCGTACGCTTTTCTTTTGCGCGTTCTGATCTTGCCAAGAGCTGCCTGCGCGATGGAGATCAGGGTGGCGTTGTCCGGGGGCAGGCCGATGGCGAGGGCTTCTTCGGTTTGCAATTCGTCGCTATAGGGCAGGTCGTCGTCGGATGTTTCCAATCCCCAGCGTTGGTTGAGAAATTTGTAGAGTTGGCGGCGGTTGTCGCGCTCGTAGTTGTGGGTGCCGGGGTCGGTGTTGTCGTGGAGGGCGATGTTGTCGCGGGCGTCGAGGAGTGTGAAGACCGGTCGGATGGGTTCGTAGATGGATTTGCGCGCTCGCCGCGTCTGGAAGCAGCAGTCGTCGTGGCGGTTGTAGATGAGCAAGGTCGGCCGCGGCGCAAAGAGCGCAGAGAGCGCGTCGTAGTCGGCGATTGTGCAGAGGTCAGCCGGGCATTGCTCTTGGTCGCCAATGTCCTCGATGCAGCCCCGGCGCTGCCAAACAGCCGAATGACCGGCGACCGGGACTATGACTTTGACCCGTTCGTCGAGGGCCGAGAGTAAGGCCGTCTGCCAGCCGCCGCCCGACAGGCCGGTCATCCCTACGCGCTCGGGATCGGCCTTGGGGTGGGCAAGCAGCACATCGAGGCCGCGTTTCATCAAGAGATAGAACACGCCGATGCCAGCGATGCCGCACAGGTCGAGGTGGGCGATGCGATTGTGGTCGATGTCCGCGCGGAGTTCGCCCATCCCCAGAAATTCGGTGTTGAGCGCTAGCATCCCGCGTTTGGCGAGGTTGATGCAGCGGGCCTGTTTGTAGTCCATGGCCTTGCCGCCAGCGTGGTGGCCGTTGGGGTTGAGGACGGCCGGGGCCTTCTCCCCGAGTTGGTCAGGCTCGTAGAGCAGAGCCGGGACCCAGAGGCCGGGGTAGCCCTCGTAGCGCAGCTTGCGGATGGTGTAGCCAGCATCCGTCTCGATGCGGTCGCCCCAGTGGACTTGCGGCTGTTCCGCGAGGAGACCGGCGGGATGGCCGCGGAAGAATAGGTCGAGGACTTGGGCGCGCAGGGTCGGGACTTGCTCGCGCCAAGCTGCTGCTGACGTGGGGGGCGTGAAGTGGGGCAGGTGCTCGCCGAGGAAGGTGAGGAGTTGGCGATGGGCCTTGGGGCCGATGAGCTTTCTGTGCAGTGTGCGTTGCATGGGCTAGTCCTCGTATTTTTGCGTCGGGCGATAGTATAGAGTACGGCTTGGCAGTGGGCCAAGTTAGACGGGTTGACACGCCAAGCGGGGTTTGCTATCACTAGCGGCCATTGAGGGAGGCGGGTATGGAACCTATTGCGGCAACGACTAATCCATTCGGTGGCATTATTCCCAAACCAGAGGCACTTGACTCCGAGCCGGCGGTGTTTGCCGAGCGGCTGCGCGTTTCGCTGGCGGCTTGGAAGGATGAAGGCTATCGGGTGGTCTGGCTGGAAGTCCCGATTGCCAAGGCGGCGTTGATCCCCATAGCGGTGGAAGCCGGGTTTACATTCCACCACAGCGGCGACGGTTATTTAATGATGACCTTGCAACTAGAAGAAGGCGCTTATGTGCCGGCTCACGCTTCGCACTACATCGGCGCGGGCGGGGTGGTGCTCAACGAGGCGCGGGAGCTGTTGGTGGTCAGCGAAAAGTACCATCGGCGTGCGCCCGGTCCGCCGCGCTACAAGCTGCCCGGCGGCGCGTTGCACGCGGGCGAGCACTTGGCCGAAGCTGTGGTGCGCGAAGTCATTGAAGAGACCGGAGTCGAGACGGAGTTCGACGCGCTGGTCTGTTTTCGCCACTGGCACGGCTACCACTTCGGCAAGTCGGATATTTACTTCGTCTGCCGCCTGCGTCCCCTGAGCACCGAGATTCGCATCCAAGAGGACGAGATCGCCGAGTGTCTGTGGATGCCAGTGGCCGACTATCTGGCCGATGAAAACGTCAGTGCCTTCAACAAGCGGATCGTCGAGGCGGCGCTCGACAGCACGGGGGTGCGGCTGACGGAGATGGAAGGCTACGGTACGCCGGAGCAGTACGAGTTTTTTATGCCGCCGGGGGTGGGGCTGGAGGAGGGCGGCCGGCCAGCCTGAATGCCGGAGAGGATCGGTGACAGCAATGCACCATGCCTTGGGCGCACTAGCAGGCCTGCTCGCGTTCGTTGTTGCCTCTAGTTTTCATGGCTTCTATCTTTGTATCAAAACCCTTGCAATATGCGGTATGACCGCGTTTTTCCGCAGCCTGCTAAAATTGGGTACTTCTTTGGTCCGGGTGGAGGATCGGCGGCTATAGTAGGTCGTTTACGGGTGAACCTTTGATCGCACTAGACTCAGTCAAGAAGCTAAAGACAGTAGTAGTTTACGTGGCAGGTGGCCCCACAGGAGTGTTCGTTGGGCAGGAGATGGGACTGCTACTTGGGGTCGATCTAATGGGTTTGAGTCAATTCATTGACGCGCCAGAGCGACGTCCCTCTGATGACGGGCTCGTCCTGTCAAGTATGCGCAACCAAATCACTGTCACCATCAGGCCAAACAGAATGGACTTTGACGATGGAAGTGCTGAGATGCCAGTGCGGACAGATTTTCCCAGCCGCGTAGTCCGAATTGCCGAATACATCGGTAATCAGAGCAAACGAGGCTACGCGGCAGTTGGTCTCAATTTCCATATTGAAGCGGAACCTGAAGATGAGGAACTGCCGAGCAAGATGCTTCTAAGATGTCTTGTGCAGGAAGAGGTGCTTGGGGATACCGGGTACGACATCATGGGTGCATCCGCAAGGTTCTGGTATGCCGCCCGCGATAGACGATACGATCTCCGCATTGAGCCCCGAGAGAACCTATACGAAGGCCGAAACTACTTGGCTAATCTGAATGTTCATATAAAGCTAGGAGACGAAATACCTCCGGCAGAGTGGCTCGCACAAGCTTTAGACCAAGAATACCACGATTTTATAAGGGTCTTAACGAAAATCCTCAAACCACGAGAAGGGCGTTAGCCATGACTATCTCCCCTGTTGTCCCCACTGAGTGGTCAGGTATAGACTTAGAGACGGGTTCGTCAGACTACTTTGAGCAGCCAACTTCCTTCCCCCACTTTTCGCTTCGATGGGATGTGTTCAGAAACAGCGGTTCTGATGTGGAGGTCCCTGTCGTCTCTGGCCGAGTGGATTTATCGGCATTAGCAAGGTGGTTTGTAGAAATGCAGAAGTTGGAGCGACAAAACCAAGAGCGCTTAGCCGCGGTGTATCTGGACCCGACCGCTCGACAGTTGCTAGACGCTTTAGACCGCAAGACATCAATTAGGTGGGAAGAGCTGCCGAATATGATTGAAGGTGAGCCGCACGATGCTCTCAGGTCCGTAGTGCGCTTGGCTGGAGCCAACTTGTGCGAGGCGAGCCCCACCCGGATCAGGCTCAGCGAGTACGGCGACAAGTTGCTTGCTGAGTCCTCCATGGACGAGCAGGCTAGCTCCAAAGTTTGAACGCCGACCCGTATGCTAGGCTGCTGCGACGTGAGAACCTGAGGATAGTCGTCCTAGGTCCGGGAGAAGCGCAGCCACCCGACTTGAAGAAGCGTCGGCAGATCGTGTCCCGCCTTATAGATCATGGCTACGCGCTGGCCAAATTAGGTGAAGATGTTCTCGGTAATCCCGAGATGCCGTTGCACCTAGCCCTTCTAAACGCGCTATCTGATATCGATCTTGTACTCGTGCTCAATACCGGAGCAGCCCCCTGGTAGAACTGACGTCTATCAGTTTTGATTCTCGTGCGTGCGAGAAAACGAGGGTGTGGTCGAAGCGGGAATTTGTGAGAGGTCGCCGGTCAACTCCAAGGGACGTCTTGGCGATGTTCGACAACTATCCGTTTAGTGTAGAAGAGTTTGATAGCTGCGAGTTGGTTGAGTCATTCGTAGAAACGGCAGAGAGGTTCTGCTTTAATAAAGCTCAATTGGAAGGTCGGCTGGTGGACTTGGAGCTTCTTCCTCCAAATTGGCCATCATACGGTGCAATGTTGGAGAGACATGCTCAAAAGACTTTAGCCGTTTTTGGTTCACTGTGACACTGGGTTTGACGATTGCGTCAGCTAGGTCGTGATGGATTTCCAATGCTTGATTCATCTGTATGCCGCCCGTCGGTGCCCAATATATAACACTTCAATTTCCAAGGTCTGCCTATCCGGGACGCGATAGCGCACTCTATAGCCGTCCTACATTATTCGTGAGCTACGGTGCTTGGCTGGGTGCGCGGTCGTCTCGGCCGCAGGCCGGCCTGCGGGCCGGGCCCCCAAGGACGTACGCACTAACCACCAAGCACCCAAGTACCTAAGACACTCAACCGCCGCAACGATGGTTTAGACGCAAGTGATACTCGTTATCATCGGTTTTCAGAGTGTCCCAGCTTTGTGGATTAATACCCTGTTCTTCCATGTCAGCCACTGCAAGGTCGGCCAAGTCCCAGAGCCTCTGCGGTAGCTTCGCCAGTTGCTTATACGCTCTTTGGGTCAGGTAAACTGTCTATGGCATGGTTAAAATAATATACCATTAAATGGTATATTATCGATCTAGGACGAGGAGAGTGCTGTGACAATATTCCCGACATCCTCGCCCTCGCCGTTCCCCACTATCCCGCCAAATCCAACCTATCCAGCACTTCTTTGTTGACCACGTGATCGGGGACTCTGCCCTGCAACAGCGCGACGATGCTCTGCGCGGCGACGAGGGCCATGCGCTTGCGGGCACTTAGGGTCTTGGAGCCGGTGTGGGGCAGGGCCAGCACCTTGTTGCGGCAGACCAGTTCAAGGGATTGGCCTTGCGGCGGCTCGGTGGCTTGGCAATCGAGGCCCGCACCGGCTAGATGGCCGCTGTCGAGCGCGGCGATCAGGGCAGCCTCGTCCACTAAACCGCCGCGGGCGGTGTTGATCAGGTAGGCCCCTTCTTTCATAAGGCCGAGGAACTCGGCATTGACGAGGTGGCGGTTTTCCTCGGTCAGCGGCAGGTGCAAGGTGACGGCGTCGGCTTGGGACAGAAGGGCGGCGCGGTCGGCAGGCTCGGCACCGAAGGCGCGGATTTGCGCGTCGTCGATATAGGGGTCGTGGACCAAGACCCGCATCTTAAAACCACAAGCGCGGCGCACGACCTCGGCGCCGATGCGGCCACAGCCGACTAGCCCCAAGGTCATGGCGCACAAGTCTTCGCCGACCGGAACGTCGTAGGTGTCTTCCGTTTTGACCCGCTGGTCGCCTAACTTGAGCGAGCGCACCAGCCCGAGGAGCAGGGCCAAGGTCAGGTCGGCCACTGCGTCGGCCATGGCACCTGGAGTATTGGTGACGACGATGCCGCGCTGAGTGCAGTAATCGAGGTCGACCTTGTCGAAACCGACGCCGTTGCGGGCGATGATCTTGAGCTGTGCTGCTTGGTCCATAGTGGCGGCGTTGAGGTTTTCGCCACCGGCCAGTAGCGCGTCGCAACCGTCTAGCTTGGTGCGCGTTTCCTCGTCGGGCCAGCCGGGTTGGGGGTGCCGGACCTCAACGGCAAAGCCGGCGCGCTCAATAAGCTCGCGGGCTTGGCTTTGGCCTTGAAATTCGATCTCGACGCTGGACAGGATGCGGGGTTGGGTCATCTCTTCCTCTTCTTCTAAGGGGCAGTAAAGCGAGTGTGTTCGTAGGAGGCGAAGGGAGTGGGCACTCCCAGTTCGTCGGCCAAGTCCTGAAGGTGCTGTTGTTGTTGGGGGCTGATGGGTATGCCGTGGCAGGCGTACTCGCGCTCCCGTTCCCACTCCAGATTGCCGGGCAGCTCGGCGCGGTCGAGGCCGGGAAAGGGCCGCATGTTGCGCGCGGCAGCAACGAACTCGTCCATCTGCGCTTGGAATTCTTCTAAAGGCATAAAGGCGCGCACGTCAAAGGCGGCGAGGAAGGCCCCTTGGTTGGATTCCCAAGGCGATGTCGGCGGGATAAATTGCGGCAGGTAAATCCCGGCTAGCACGCCGCCTAGTGCCCGGTTTACCGCGCCGATGCCCAGCTCCTTGAAGAAGGCGAAGGGGATCTGAGCGAAGAGTTCCTCGCCCCAGGGCAGCATGTGTGCGCCCATGTCGAGCACGAGGGGCGGTTGCTCCCCATTGGGGAAGGCGATGCTAATAGGCGAGGTGGCGTTGACGCGTTTGACTAGCGAGTCCGGCGGCAGGTCATAGCGGTGCGAGGAGATGGCGATCCCCACGCAGCCGGCCGCGGCGGCTATCCGCGAGTACTTGCCGGCGCTGCCAAAGTGGAAGTGGTTGCGGGTGGTGGCCGCGGCCGTGCCGTACTCCGCGGCCGTCTCAGCTACCCAAGTCATGGCTTGGTGGCAGGGAAAATGCCCCATGCCGCCATCGCCGTCATAGACGCGGGCAGTGGTGGTCGAACGGGTCACCTTTATATTAGGGCGGGGATTGACGCGGCCTTCGAGCATCAGATGCACGTACCCAGGGACCTGCCAAGTGCCGTGGCTGTGGACGCCGCGCAGGTCGGTGGCAGTCAAAAGGTCGGCGAGGAGCTGGGAGTCGGCCAAGTTGGTGCCGGCCTTGTGGAAAAAGTCGGCGGTGAGTTGGCGCAAGGCAGCGGCTGGGATGCGGAGGCCTTCGGCAGGTGGAGTGTTTCCCATGATGGCTCTCTGGTTGAGGTAAAAAAGCGAATTATATACGGGTTTGGGACTAGGCGTGTCAAGCAGCCGCAGTGGTTTAATGGAGAAAGGGAAATGGCCTACGATCTGTTGTTAAAGGGCGCACGGGTGATGGACCCGGCGCAGGGCGTGGACGGGATCCGCGACGTGGGGATCGTCGGGGAGCAGATCGCCGCAGTGGCCGAGGAGATAACGGCCCCAGCGGCGGAGATGATCGACCTGTCCGGCAAGCTCCTGACGCCGGGATGGATCGATATCCACGCGCACCTCTACGCCGGCTGCACGACTTGGGGGATCCGCGGCGATGCGCTGTGCTTGGCCACGGGCGTGACGACAATCGTCGATGCTGGCAGCGCGGGGTGGGCCAACTTTGAGGGATTTGTCGATTACGTGATCGAGCCGGCGCGGACCCAAGTTTTGGCGTACGTGCATATTTCGGCGATTGGTTTGACCTGTGGGCCGGTGGGGGAGATGGTCGATTTGCAGTACGGCGATCCAGAGCGCACGGCGTTTGTGGCCCATCATTGGCAGGAGCACTGCGTCGGCGTCAAGGTGCGGCAGGGCGGGTTCCAAGTCGGCGAGAATGGGACCAAACCCTTGCAGTTGGCGGTGCAGGCGGCCGAGTGGGCGGGGGTGCCGGTGATGGTACACATCGCCCGAGGGGTGCCGATTGTGGAGGTGCTCGCCCTGCTG
This sequence comes from Candidatus Latescibacterota bacterium, assembly GCA_965200315.1. Classification (GTDB taxonomy): domain Bacteria; phylum Latescibacterota; class UBA2968; order UBA8231; family UBA8231. Next base: position 2,506,190 of record OZ241362.1, on the reverse strand, counting down.
CGGCCCAGCGATGTGGTGACCCATTGTTATCAAGGCACGGGAGACTGCGTGGTAGACGACTCAGGGACGGTGGTGCCGCAGGTGTGGGAAGCGCGGGAGCGGGGGGTGCTCTTCGACGTGGGGCACGGCGGCGGCAGTTTTGACTACGGGATCGCAATACAGGCACTGGCTGACGGTTTTATCGCCGATGTGATTAGCACGGATTTGCACGCGCATAGCTGGGACAGCCCGATCGAGAGTATGCCGGAGACCGCGTCGAAGTTGCTCAACTTGGGAGTGCCGCTGGAGCGCGTCGTGCAACAGAGCACGGCCGCGGCGGCTGACGCCATCGGGCGCGGCGAGGAGTTAGGTACTCTGCGGGAGGGGACGGTGGCGGATCTGGCGGCGTTTGAGGTGCTGGAGGGGACGTTCGAGTTCCAAGACGTGCGCGGCCGGCGCGAGCAGGGCAATCGCAAAATCGAGCCGGTATTGACCGTGCGTCGGGGCCGGGCACATCGGCCGGAAGACCTGCGCGAGGAGCTAGAGGAAGCGCGCGAGCGGGCGCGCTTTATGCGGAGCCTCACCGGCAAGAATTTTACCGCTTTGGGTTGGGTGCCGGGTGGTTAGGGGGGCGAGCGGCGCGTGAATATATATGACTGCTTAGTACCTGACGTTGTGCAGTCTAGGAACGAGCCCCCCTTCCGAAGCGGAAGGGGGAACCGAAGCCGACGCTACGCAGGCTTAGGGTACGGGGTCCTAATCGTCCTTGCAGGAAAGGCAGGCCCAGCCCAAGACCTGCGTAACATCAATTAGTTAGTAAGGAGTAGAAAGACTTGTTTGAATCAACTGACGATCTACGCATCAACCAACTTAAACCCTTGATCCCTCCGGCGATTTTGATGGAAGAATTGCCCGTTTCGGAAGCGGCCTCCCATACCGTGGCTGCGGCCCGGCGCGCATTAGACGCTATACTGGCCGGAGAGGACGACCGGCTGGTGGTAGTGGTCGGCCCATGTTCGATTCACGACCCCCAAGCCGCGCTCGAATACGCAGAACGGCTCAAGGAAAAGGCTGCGGCCCTAAGCGACGAGTTGTACGTGGTGATGCGCGTGTATTTCGAGAAGCCGCGCACGACCGTTGGCTGGAAGGGGTTGATCAACGACCCGCATTTGGACGACAGCTTCAATATCAATAGCGGCTTGCGTGCCGCCCGCGGCCTGCTGGTGCAGTTGGGGGATATGGGCTTGCCGGCCGGTTCCGAATTCCTCGATACCATCACGCCGCAATTTATCGCCGACTTGATTGCTTGGGGTGCCATTGGTGCTCGCACTACGGAAAGTCAGGTTCACCGCGAATTGGCTTCTGGGCTGTCGATGCCCGTTGGCTTCAAGAATGGGACCGCGGGCAATGTGCAGATTGCCCGCGACGCCATCGATGCCGCCCGACATCCGCATCACTTTCTTTCGGTGACCAAGCAAGGCATTGCGGCGATTGTTGGGACTTCGGGCAATGCGAGTTGTCATCTGATTTTGCGCGGCGGCAGCGATGGCCCCAATTGCGATCACGCCAGCGTCGACGCGGCCGCGGCCCAGCTCAAAGAGGCGGGCTTGCCACATCGCGTGATGATCGATTGCAGCCACGGCAACAGCGCCAAAGATCACAAGCGCCAGCCGGCGGTTGCACACGCGGTTGCCGCGCAGGTGGCGGGAGGGACGCAGGATGTTTTCGGGATGATGCTGGAAAGCCACCTGATCGAGGGCAACCAGAAACAGCAGGCAGGCACGGAGTTGGTTTATGGGCAGAGCATTACCGATGCCTGTATTGGGTGGGAGGATACGGTGGAGGTGTTGGAGGAATTGGCCGCAGCGGTGGAGACGCGGCGCAGAAAATAATCACCGACGGGGCCGCCTGGCCTGACTAGCGTGCAAAATCTTTCGCTGCTCTTTTTATGCGAGGCCCTCTCGCGCACCGCCAGTCTCGTCATGCTTTCGAGCATGGCGCTCATCGGCCAGCGGTTGACGCCCAATCCCACGCTGGCGACCCTGCCGTTGGCACTGGCGCCGGTGGCCACGATGATAATGACGGTGCCCGCGGCGCAGCTAATGCAGCGGCGCGGCCGCAAGCTCGGTTTTGCTTTGGGTGCGGCGTTGGGCATCCTCGGAGGTGCGGTGGGGTGTCTGGCCGTGTACCAAGGCAATTTTGCGCTGCTTTGTTTGGGTGGGTTGGGCATTGGTGCGGTCAATGGCTTTGCCACCTATTATCGCTTTGCCGCTGGCGAGGTAGTCGCCGAGGATTTTCGCAGTCGCGCTATTTCGCTGGTGATGGCCGGGGGCGTCATTGCCGCAATATCGGGCTCCAATCTGGCGGCGTGGTCGCGGGAGTGGTTTCCCGACTATCTATTCGCTGGCTCTTTTTTAGGGATTGCCGCCGTTCATGCGCTAGTTTTGCCGGTGCTCTGCTTTGTCTCCTTTCCCGCGCCTAGCGCCGAAGAGCAGCGGGCGGGGGGGCGTTCGCTCCGGGAGATTGCGCGGCAGGCGGATTTCGCACTGGCAGTGATCGGGGCGGTGGCTGCTTGGGGGCTGATGTCACTGTTGATGAATGCCACGCCGCTGGCGATGAAGCGGCATTTGCATTCCTTTGCCGATACGGCTTGGGTTATTCAGTGGCATGTGTTGGGCATGTACGTGCCGTCTTTTTTTACTGGACACCTAATCGTGCGTTGGGGCGAGCACCAGATCATGTTCGCCGGCATTGCGTTGCTTGGGTGCTCCATTGCGGTCAATTTGAGTGGTGTTGGGCTCTATCACTACACGGCTGGGTTGGCACTATTGGGAGTGGGGTGGAATTTTCTTTTCGTTGGGTCAACGTCGCTGTTGGCGATGACGCACCGGCCCGAGGAAAAGGCGCGGGTACAATCGTGCAATGACTTTCTAGTCTTTGGCCTGATGGTGTTGACCAGTTTCGGGGCGGCCCCTTTGGAGGGTATGTTGGGTTGGAATAGGCTCAATCACTTGGCGGTGCCCTTGTTGGTGGCAGTGGCGGTGACGCTGGGGTTGCTGTGGGCGCGGACAGGGCGGAGCGGCTAAGAAATGGACTATATCTAAGGAGGATTCCGACGATGGCTAAATATCGCGTGGGGTTGATCGGGGCTGGGCGCAAAGGTACGCAGCACGCACGCGCCTATATGCTCGACGAACGCACGGAGTTAGTGGCCGTGGCCGATGGAGACCCAGAGAATTTGGCGTTGTTTCAAAAGCGCACGGGCATACCCGGCTATGCCGATTATCGCCAGATGCTAAAAAAAGAGGTGCTCGACATTGCCGCGCCGATTCTGCCGGTCAGTGCCAACCCGGAGGTCGTCATCGCCTGCGCTCAAGCCGGGGTTCAGGCCATCCTCTGCGAAAAGCCGATTGCGGCCTCACTCTCAGAAGCCGACCGCATGGTCGCCGAGTGCAAGCACCGGCGCATCCCCTTTGGCGCAGGCGACTTGGACGTCAACTTGCCGGCCTATCAAGAGGCCCTAAAGTTCATTGGTGCGGGCGAATTAGGAGCGGTAAAGCGCATCACCTTGCTCGGCGGGTCGGGCACGGAGATGTCGGGTGGCGGCTGCCAGCGCTTTACGCTGATGCGCCACTTTGCTGGCTGTGCCGAGGTGGCGTGGGTGTCGGGCTGGGTCAGCGACGATCCACTGAGCGAACACGACCAAGGCGGGGCTGGATACGTGCGCTTCACCAATGGAATTGAGGCGTTTATCTACCGCGACAAGGATGCGCGGGGCCGCGGCTACGAGGTGGCCTGTGAGGGCGGAGTCTTCTACGCAGACGACAATCTCGCAGGCTTGTACCGCTACGTCGAAGGCGATGGGGCGAGTTGGGAGAAGTTAAAAAAAATCGAGGGCGTCTTGCCGGAAGGGCCGATCTACGGCGGAGAGCGCGGGTACGACGCCGAGGGCTGGCGCTGGCCTGGGGACCGCAACAAGGCTAGTTGCAAGGCCATTATCGACGCACTGGAGCGGGGTGAAGACCCGCCGGGCAGCGGCGAGAACGGCGTCAAGGTCCTCGAAATGGCCATTGCGGTGCGCGAGTCGCACCGGCGGGGATGTGTGCCGGTGGCACTGCCGCTGGCCGACCGCAGTCTGCGCCTCATTCCCAATCCCTCGCGGATGTACAACAAAAAACCGATCTTAGGCCATCAGCCGTACATGGCCCAAGTCTTGGCCCAAAAGAAGGACTAAGTCGGCGAACCCACTATGAGGCGATGCGCCCGTAGAAATTAGGAGCTTAGCCATGGACCGACCTCGTTTGATTCACTACAACGACGCGCACCACTTTCACGCCAAGCGGCTTGAACCACCGGCCAGCCGCCACCTTCTGAACTGGCCGGTAGATGAGGTATTGGGCACGGGCGTAGATCTGCTGGTTTTGGGATTAGGTTATAGCGACGTCTTCTTTCACCAGAGCGAGATCGGCCGCGTGGTAGGGCAGGGCAAGGAGGTGTGGGAAAACTACATCGACTGGCGGATCATGCGGATGGTCGAGGTGGCCAAAGAGCTGGGCACCGACCAGTTGCGAGCCGTCATTGAGCGCGGTCGAGAGACGGGGATGCAGGTTTTCCCCAGCCTCAAGCTCCAAGATTCTGCCCGCCCGGGACACGAGCGTTCAGGGCGGCTCAAGGAGCAGCGCGGGGCTGGGGTATGCATTGGCGACGCGGGCCGGGCGGAGTGGTGTTACGACTACGCGCAAGAGGCCGTACAGGAGGACAAGCTAGCCATCATCGGCGAAGTGTTAGAAGGCTACCGGCCCGATGGGCTGGAACTGGATTTTTGCTTTGACAACTTCTATTTCAAAAAGGATGAGATACAGGAAAACGCGCCGCTGATGACCGAGTTTGTGGCTAGGGTGCGGGCATTGGCCGAGGAAATCGGCGCTCGGCAGGGCCGCAAAATTCCGCTTATGGCGCGGGTGCATCTAAAAGAGGCAGACAATCTCGCGGTGGGACTGGACGTGGCGGCTTGGCTGCGGGCCGGTAGCCTCGACTGGATCGTCGGCCAGGACGAGCATGTGCTGGTTGACCCAAGTATTCAGGCACCGTGGCTGGCCGAGGTGGCCGAGGATGCGGGTGCCGCGGCGTATTATCGGCCGCCGCGCCGAATCTACGACGAGCGGGTGGGGTTGCCGAGCATTGAGATGTACCGCGCCCTCAGCCAGACCCTCGCTTGGCAGGGCTTCGCCGGGATGTACTTGGGCTATATGCCTTGGCCCTTGGCCGAGCGCGAGTACCAGATCCTGCGCGAGGTGGCCTATCCGCAGGCACACGCCCGGCGCGACAAGCGCTACCTGCTGCCGCCGCGCGAAGGGGTCATCGGGGAAGATACTTCTACGCCGGAGCGCCAAGTGCCGGAACCGCTCTTGGAGGGCGAGACGGTCGCGCTCGACATTTGGGTGGCCGACGATGTGGAAAGTGGCCGGCACGACGGCGAGATGCGCCCGGCCATCCTGACGCTGCGCTTTGCCTTTTTTTGCATTGAGGACGAGATCGAAATGCGCTTTAACGGCCGGGTTCTGTCCCGGGCTGAAGCCGAAATCAGCGACGAGCGCGCATTGACCATTCCCCTACAGCTCGCTGGAAATATGGCGGTGCAGGCCCCGTTGGGTTTTTCGGCGCACTGGTTTCGCTTTCGCTTGGCAGCCGAGGAGATAAGGCGCGGGGCCAATCGGGTCGAGATCGAGGTGAAGAAGCTGGAGGCGCGGGCGGGTTTTGTGCGCAGCATTAATGGGGCGGAAATTTTGGTTCGCTACAAGGATTTTGTGCGCCCCGAAGGTTTGGTACTGGAACGGATCGCGCCGCCGGGAGGTTGAGATGCAGCGTCAAGGGTGTTATTTTGAAAAAACGGCTTTTACCGTCCCTATTGGTACTTGCCGCCCTTTCGCGGTCGAATTATGAAGCATCCCCAGAAACGCAGCAAGACGAAAAGGAAAAGCACGGTGGCGCTGCTGGGTACGATCAGCAAAGATACACTCGGACGGATGGCTCAAGACGCCAGATACAAGGCCAGTCCGTACCATAAATCCAACCCTGCGGCTTGGGGTTTATCCAGACCAGTTCCGCGTCCCGACAAGACTATCTGCGATGGAGCTGGAATCACCTGCTGTCGAGAGGCTGCCGAGTTGCTCAAATCGGGCATCCGTCGTGGAATGGTCAGTGAACAACAACGTGGAGACTGGCCCCAGAATGTGTGGGCAGTCTCCGCCGAAGGCATAGTATATGAGGCTCAACTTTCTAATCGCGAGCGTGGTGAATATCACGGATATCCTATGAAGCATGGCGATAGATTTGCCGAGTTCGTGCGGAGCGAATGGGAAAGACGCGGCCAATGACGTTACGGATTAGATCGCGATGGCTACGTGAGGCCGATCGAGTTTCCAAGTCCGCGCTCCAGCCGGCTGAGGACGAAGCGACTTTGGGAGAACTCGGCATCCACGTTGGTCAGACCTGCCTTACCCAAGCCATTGACAGCGAGACGAATACCCCACGAAACGGTGCCAACCTATCGGCATACAGATTGGCCGAATGGTTAGCGTGGCATTGGTGGCGCCTGCGCTGGGAGCCCGCGCGACAGCGCCGCCGAGACGCGGATTGGAGCGAAGCGCATGATCTAGCCTGTATTGGAGGCGGATGGCTCTGGCCGAACATCACCATCAAGTCGGATGGCGTTCGTATTGTTTTTAACGCAAGGCCGTCCGAAGTAGTGCAGACGGAACAGCTTCATTATACGATGGGTGGGATAGCGACCATTCCGGCTTGGACATTCGAGGACGGCATTGATGATTTTGTGGGGCGTGTCCTAACCCGCCTTGCAGAATGCACCTATATGAATACGGACCTGCACACGATATGGAGTGAGTTAAGTTCCGAACGGAAGGATCCGGCTATTTCTCTCTATAGAAGATTTGAAGCCTATTTGGGCTTCGACCCGGACGAAGCCGAACCTGAGTTGGTTGAGCGACTGATCGCGGAGGGCAACATCCTTGGGCTAGACGCCATATCGGAAGTTGTAGCTGACGATCACCAAGCCGCGCTGGGGTTGCATGACGTGGCGCGAAAGTTTGGGTTTGACACGCGCCCTGGCGATGGTGTGCAAAGCGTCTCGACATCACAGCACGTCGATAGCAGTCAAGTACCCGCTTGGCAGGTGGGAGTAGGATCTGCGCAGCAACTGCGTCGGCAGGAACATTTGGGCGATGATGCTATCCCAAACACTAGGCTGGCCGAATTATGCGGCATCAGTGAACAGGTTCTATCTAGGCAAGACTCAACGGGGCGTCTCGCCTTTGCACTCGACGACGCGAACCGGAAAACAGGTCGCGTTGTACTGAGGTCCGCTTGGGAACAGGGGCGTCGATTTGCGATTGCCCGCCTTCTCGTAGATCGTCTTTTGGGCGACCCCAACGAATTACTGCATCCGGCGACCGGCACGTACACGTACCGGCAAAAAATGCAGCGTGCTTTTGCTGGTGAGCTCCTTTGCCCAATTCATTCTTTGCTGGCTTTTTTGAACGATGATTTTTCGGACGAAAAACAGCAAGATGCCGCCGAGCACTTCAATGTATCGCCACTTGCCGTTACCGCACGCCTTGTTGATAACGGCGATCTCGATAGAGAAGAATTGCAAGACCCGGAAGCAAAAGCCGCATAAGGCCGTAACTTAACGGCCGGGTTCTGTCCCGCGCTGAAGCCGAAATCAGCGACGAGCGCGCATTGACCATTCCCCTACAGCTCGCTGGAAATATGGCGGTGCAAGCCCCGTTGGGTTTTTCGGCGCACTGGTTTCGCTTTCGCTTGGCAGCCGAGGAGATAAGGCGCGGGGCCAATCGGGTCGAGATCGAGGTGAAGAAGCTGGAGGCGCGGGCGGGTTTTGTGCGCAGCATTAATGGGGCGGAAATTTTGGTTCGCTACAAGGATTTTGTGCGCCCCGAAGGTTTGGTACTGGAACGGATCGCGCCGCCGGGAGGTTGAGATGCGCGTATTGATTACGGGAACCAGTGGTTTTATCGGTCGGGCGCTGGCCGCGGATATGGCGGCGGAGCACGAGGTGGTTTGTCTGTCGCGCCAGCCGACGGAGGTCGTGGGGGCGGCGGTGGTGGTTGGCGATTTTACGCGGCTGGAGGATCTGCACCGGTTGGACCGGTGGGACTTCGATGCGCTGGTCCATCTGGGGGCGGTGACGGGCGCGGGTGCCGAAGCGGATCTCATGCGGGTCAATGTCATGGGGACCTACGGCTTGTTGCGCTATCTGATTGACCGGGGTTGCAGCAAATTTGCATTGGCCTCGTCAATCGCGGCGGTCGGGATGCAGTCGGTGCGTTTTCGGCCGCTCGAACTGCCGATGTCGGACGAGCATCCGTGTCTCGACCGCGACGGCTACGGTTTTTCCAAATACATGATGGAGGAGACGACCCGCTATCTAGCGCGGCAACGGGAGGACTTAGACTTCATCAATATTAGGCTGGCTTCGATTTGGCCCGAGGACAGAGTAGCTGAGCGACGGCAGCCGGGGCCGGTGGGGCCGTGGGGGATGGGGGCGATTTCGTGTATGTATTTGAGCGATGCGGTGCGGTGCTTCCGGCTGGCGGCGGAGAGCGCTCACAAGGCGGGGGTGCGGATTTTGAACGCAGTGGGGACGCAGGCCTGTGTGGCCTGTACGGTGCCGGAGTTGATGCGGATTTGGTATGGGGCAGATGCTGAGAAGATCGACATGGCGCATTACGAGCGGGCGGGGCACGAGCGGGATCCGGTGTATGATATTGCGCGGATTGCAGCGGAGTTGGGGTTTGTGCCGGCGCGGAGTGTGTTGCCGGAGTAAGCTACTCCGGCGCGAAAGGTTGGGTCCCGGTGCCGACCGGCCTGAGTTGCCCCTTGCCAGTCACCGCGAAGTGGCGGCCGTCGCGTTGGGGCACTGCGTAGCTTTTGTACCACGCTTCCAGTCGCCTCTTTAGCTCGCCGATTCGCTTGGCTTGGCTGGGATCGTCCGCCAGATTGGTGCGCTCGTCCGGGTCGTTGGCTAGGTCGTAGAGTTCGTGCGGCCCATCTGGATAGCGGTGGACGTACTTCCACTCCTTGGTTCGCATCATCCGCGTCGCCCCGTACTCATCGTAGATGACTACTTCCTGCCGGCCGGTGTCGTCTGCTCCCAACAACAGCGGCAGCGCGCTTTGTCCGGGCAAATTGGGGCCCTCGGGTAGTGGTAGTTCTAGATAATCGAGCAAGGTCGGCATAAAGTCGTAGGCACTGACCATGCCCGCTTGGACGCGCCCCGCAGGTATGCGGCTGGGGTGGCTGACGACGAAGGGCACCTTGATCGAATTCTCGTACATGTTCGGCGGATAGGTGCCGTTGCCCTTGCCCCAGAAACCGTGATGGCCGCAGCTAAAGCCATTGTCGCTGGCGAAGACTATCAGCGTGGCCTCGCGTAGCCCCCTTTCTTCTAGCTTGTCGATAATCCGCCCGATGTCGCGGTCCATGGCCGTCACCGCCGCGAAATAGCCCTTGAGCATTTCGCGGTTGCCCAAGCAGTTCTCACTCAGCGCGTGGCCCACCGCCCAAGGGTGGATCGCTTCCTGCGGACAGGAGTCGAACGCGCAGTTGTCGTAGGAATCGACGATTTCCTGCGGGTGGCCCGTCCACGGGCTGTGCGGCGCGGTGTAGTGGACGCCTAGGTAAAAGGGCGCGTCGCCGTCGGCATGCCGATCGATAAACGCCAGCGCGTCGTTGGTGATTGCCGTGGTCACGTAGCCCGGCTCGGTGATCAGTTCGCCGTCGCGGATCATGGGTGCGTCGTTGTACGGCCCGCCGCCCTGCTGATGCACGTACCAATGTGAAAAGCCGTGCTGTGCGAGTTGGCTGTGCCCGAGGTGCCACTTGCCGCTTAGCCCGCAGACCCAGCCGTTTGCAGCGAGGATGTCGGTATAAGCCACCTCGCCGGCGAGATAGGCGGCTGCGGACGCGCCGACGTTGCCCTCTCTGATCCAGTCGTGTACTCCGTGCTGCGAGGGAATCCGCCCGGTCAAAAAGCTCGCGCGGCTGGGCGAGCAGACCGGGGTTGCGACGAAGAAATTGTCAAAGCGAATACCCGTATGGGCAATGCGGTCGATTGCTGGAGTGCGGATTTCCGCGTTGCCGTAACAGCCGGCGGCCCAAGGGCCTTGGTCGTCGCTGAGGATGAAGATGATGTTGGGTCGATTCATATCCAGATCAATCAGGATGGACGTGTCGGAGACCAGCACCTTCATGGGCTTTATCATACTCTAGGTCTGGCGGCTTCTCCATGTGCTGGTTCAACTCATGGACCGAGATTTCCAGTAGCTCGGCGGCCTTGGCCTCGGAGATCGCGCCCTCGGCCAAGGCGCGGAAGCACAGGCGCTCGAAACGCCGGGGCTCCTCGCCCGGCATGGCGTAAGGCTCCTGATAGGGCGGTCTGCGCCAGCCTAAACGGGAAAATTCTTTAAATAGCCGTTGGAGTAAGGTTGGGCCAAAGATACCGAGGTCCTTGCATCGATAGGTCAATGCCTGAACGCTCACGCCGAATAGCTGCTTGAGGGCAAAAAGTTCACTCCAGCCGATGGACGTGCGGTGCTTGCCGATTGCGGCCCACAGCACCTCGGCGGGCATGAGAAACGCCCCGGCGAAACGGAAGGCCGCCGTCTCGTCCTCTACCTTTGCGGCAACCTCCAAGACCAGATGCCCCAACTCGTGCGCCATTGTGAGCCGCTGCCGCTCTCCCCAGTGGGCATCGTTGACGACGAGAACGGGCACAACACTCTTGCCGGCGCGGCGTACGTGCGCCATGAGGCCGTCGATATTTCCGAACGTACAAGAGAGCACCTTAATGCCGCGCTCCTCCATCAGCTCGACTAGATTGGGAATAGGGTCGATCCCTAAATCCCAGTGAAGGCGGAGACTATGAGCGGCGCGGTCGGCCTCCAAGGGATCGTTGACGACGGGGTAGGGGGCTTCACGAGGCTTGTCCCAGTTGAGGCTTGGCAAGCCGAGAAACTCCTCGACCATGAGGTAGCGTTCCAACAAGTGCAGGACTTTGGCTTCGACCTGCATTGCCTCGCGCTTGCTCGTGAGACGCTTCTTGCGAAACTCGACGCTCTCCAGTGCCATTTCTTGGTCTCCGACCAAGTAGGACACGGGGACGGAGAGGGCGTCGGCCAGCGCCATGAGGACGCCCGAGCTTGGCACGGATTCGTCGCGCTCGTACTTGCCGATCGCCTGCGCTGTTACGCGATTTCCAATGCGTTCCGCTAAGCCGCGCAGGGACAGGCCGGCGGCAGAACGAGCGAGCTTGAGTCTCGGTCCTAGCATGGAGGGTATTCTCCCCTTGACATAGTTTATAATTGACGTTCCGCATCGGCCCCGCCTCGGTCGGTGTAGGGGCGTCCCTTGTGGTTGCCCCTACAAGGCGTAACGGCAGTTTATAAAATAGACATATTTCATTTATATTGTAAACTAATGGCATTAGGTTTTACCATGAATCACTACAAACGCCGCAGTGTTGGTCTCAGCGGCGTTTCCACACCATTCCGTGAATTACGGATTATGCCAAAAGTTGCTTTACCAACGTCTCTGCCTGCTTGCCTTCGTCCGATTGGGCGAGCCACCCGCGCAATTCGCGGCGGGCAATGGTCGTGCTGACCGTATCGCCGCGTTGCTTGTATAGGTTTTGCAGTTGTCGGGCAGCTCCGCTGGCGGTCACTTGACCAGCCCGTGCTATCTCCTGATGCAGCGTTTTCGCTCCGTCGTATTCGGGTATCGACAATTTCCACAGGTGCTTTTGCAAATGGCGAGTTTTGCCAGACCAGTTTGGAACGGTGTACTTGTTGACTAGTTCCGCAAGTACAGTGCTATTGATAATAGCAAGTATGTAATGCGCTTCTTGCTCGTCCTTGCAAGGTGTCCAGAATAACGTGTAGTCAACTATAGCATCATGGGTGTCGATAATCGCCGCCGTAGGTTCTCCCGAGGCGGTGTACACCACGCGAATCGGCCGGCCCTCGTCGTTCTGCCGCCATTCGAGTTGCGCCGAGAGCTTGCTGTTGTAATCCAACCATTGCGATAGATTTTGTCTGGTCGCGGGTTTTTTATTTTTCTCCCATAGCGCACTGACCTGCTGCCACCGTCCCCGCATCCGCTGTTCCAACCCACCGAGATGAATGCCTCCCGTTCCATTGGCGTCCGCCGGCAGTTCAGCATCGCCTTGTTTTAAGGGCAACAGGGCCTTCAGCGGCGTCAACGTCGCGTAGGGAACCACCGTTTCCCCCAAGTGAATGTCGAACAAGTGCGCTTTCTCTATCGTCTGCCCGGTGATGGCGGTCAGATCGAGGTTCTTCCACGGTGTTTTATCATTGCTACCTCGGCGCGGCTCCACCTTAACGGTCTGTGCAGCTCTAACAAGGGTGGTGCTCTCGACCTCATTTACAAAGAAGAGACAGCGCGGCACGATGGAAGCTCCCTGCCGAAAGCGGTCCGCGTACGGCGATGTTCCGCCGACCGACGTGTCGGTAATAGCGATTCGCTCCCGCCGCACATCCTTTGCTCCGGCCGCCCCTTGCCACCGCTCGACATCGCCGGCTAGGGGCGTCGCGGAGGATTTCCACGCTAGCCGCTTGGCAAATGCCACACAAGATGCGACCGGAAAAAACGTATTGGGTTCGAGTTTTTCCAGATCCCACGCCATTTTGTAGCCGAAATGTACCGCCAAATCGCCCCACTGTCCGGTGCGCCACTTAGCATATTGCCCGGTTTGCAAGGCGCTATGCGGCAGTACCATGGCGATGACGCCGCCATCTTGCAGATAGAGCGCGACGCTGCGGGCAAAGAAAAGCCCGGCCACATCTTGATGCGTTGCATAGCGCCCTCCCTGCCAGATGTGATATAGCTCCTTGCTCTGCTGCACTAGCTTGTCGCGCAACACGCTAGCGGTATTGCGATAGTTCAGCCACGGCGGGTTGCCGACAATCACATCGACCTTGCGGCGGCTCAACGCCACCGGACGTACCAAATTGCGCGTATAGTACGCCCAGATGTGGTCGCGCCCCTCGGCATGTAATTCCTGCATAATCGCGATGGTCGCGGCCAGCGTCTGCCGCTGGCCCAAATCCGCAATCCCGCGGTCGTCCAACGCCACTAGCGGGTCATTGCCGCGCTCAATCGCATCGGCAATGTCGCTCATCAGCAGATCAAACGTGTCGGCTTGTTCCACCAAACCGATCGGAAAAATCAACCTTTTGTCGAACTCGTCGCCCTCCACCTCAATGCCTATATCGCCGCCGACAAACAAATCGCCGGTTTGGTAGTGTAGCTGCAAGGCGTCTCCCAAATACACGGGTATCGCCACGTTTCCCTCATACCCGGCCTCGGCGGCCGCATCAATGAGGGGCCGCGCTGCCATGATCCAAGCCGTCCGGGCCAGCCGTACCGCTACCGGATGCACGTCAATGCCAATCACCGCCTCGCGCAACCGCTCCAATGCCTCTTTGGGATCCTCCTTTGCTTGCGCCGCTGCTTCGACAAAGTGGTGCACCGAAACGGCGATAAACGTGCCGGAGCCACAGGACGGATCGAGAACTCGCTGACGAAGCGGGTCTGTTACTACCTCCTGTACCATGGCCTGTGCCAGCCATTCCGGGGTATAATACTCGCCTAAGCGTCGCCGTTCATCCGGCGGAATAACCGCTTCGTACAGGGTGGCGGCGATGTCAGCGGGTGCTTCCTTCCAGTTAAAGCGGGCCACGCGCCGAGCTATCGTCTTGATAAGCGGTTGCCCACCCACTTCGGCTGGCCACGCAAAAAAATCCGACTCAATAATGTCTTGCAGGCCGGTGTCATCGCGGAACTGCCGTCCGTAGAGCAAGTCCGTTGGGTCGTTAGCGGCCCGTTCCCGAATATCTATGCCAAAGTACGCCTGCACCACCATGCCGATGACCATGCTTAGATACGTGTGCCGAACGAACAGATCATCTAGCTGTTCGGGCGTCTGAGCGATCTCGCCCAACGCCGCTTGCAACAAGTTTTCCCACAAGCGGCATTTGACCCGGACGGTTTCGCGGCCCTTCGCCCCTTGGTAGAGCGCGTTTAGGACGGCAATATCCCGCTGATACGACGGGCTGTTGGAGCCAAAGTGTCGCTCGACATCGGTGCGTTGGGCCGGAATGTCGTCCAGCGCGACGAGGGCCTCATCGCGAAGCCACTCATACAAAGGCAGCCAGTCAGCCGCCGATTCTAGGGTAAAAGCATAAGGCTGAGTCGTTTTGACCTTGCCAGCATTCGGCCAGCGTAGGAGCCAATACCTCCCGTCTGTGAGAACGCCCATCCGCGCTCCGCCCGCCATGGATTCCGCCAAGTATTCGTCCAACTGCCGCACATAGTTTTCATTGGGATTAAAGCCGTCGGTCGTGCCAATGCGCTTCTTGACCTCGATAAACGTATCTAATGCCGTCAAATCCACAGATCGCACTGAATGGTCCGATGGCGACACTTCCTCGGCGATGTCGCTTGCATCAACCAATCCCGTGCGGAGCAAAAAGTCGCGCACCGCACTAGTGATATTAGCCTCGGGTTCATTGCTGTGGTGTCGTTGCAAGATCGCCGCTGCTGCGGTTTGGTGCCTTGGATCGTCATAATCTATTTGAGGCATGGCTATGGGCTACCCATAGACCGCCTGAATCATGGCATTGATGTAGCCGAAGCAGTACGCATAGGACTGATAGTAGCCCTTTGGATCGTCGTCGGTGCGCGGAACGTGGTCGGGATCAATGCCGTAACAGTAGCCTGTGTCCTTGAGGGCCTTTAATACCCGGTGGAAGTCCATATCTCCTTCGTCGGGCAGTGCCTCGCGGAAGCTGTCGCGCCCCCCGAGGAGGTTGCGATAGTGAACGAGGAAGATCGTATTGCGGCGGCCAAAGTATTCTACGATGGGGTAGATTTCACTGGCCGGATCTTCGAGCCCTTCGGCGATGGAGCCGACGCAGAAGTTCCAGCCGTGATACGGACTGCGCTGAATCTCGATGAAACGCTTCATGCCCTCAAAGTCATTGAGGACTTTGTCGACGCCCTTATAACCGGGGGGTGTGGCAGGGTCTTCCTGAGAGTTGCCCATTCGAACCTTGAATTCTTCTGCCACCGGAATCATGCGTTCGAGCAGATACTCAATTCGCTCCCAGTGCATGTCTGCGGTGACGCGCCCGGCCTCAGTCAGCTTGGCCTGTTCTTCGGCCGGGACCTTGTCGAGGCGGAAGGCCGTGTGGACGTAACCGCCGCGGCCTTCCTCTTCTTCCGTCCGGTCGATGGGCAGGATGCACGTGTTATAGCGCAGAGAATCGATGCCGGCGCGCGAAGCGGTGCGGATCATTTCGCATACGAGGTCGATTTCCCGGTCGCGTTCCGGGCTTTTGCCGAAATAGATGATGTTGGGCAAGTGCTGATATATGGGTAGCAAGCTCATATCGAGCGTCAGCCCAAAGGCCTCGTGGTGCTCTCTTTCCCGGAGCAACTCATCGAGGTCCCAGCCGCGGTCGGGGTGGAAGGGAAAGTTGGCGGCCTTGTGGCGCACGCCACAGCGCTGCAAAAAGCGCAACTCGGCATCGGTTGACCCAAAACTCTGGGTGCGCACATACATGCGCCCGCCGTTCGCCGATGTTTGTGATGCGCCGGCGGCAGAAGCCGCGGCCTCACCGGCTGCGAGGCCCTGTTCATATAGATCGGATTTCTGCATGGGATTCCCCTTTCGTTGGTAATGGCGTCGAATTTGCAACCCCTATTATGTGGGTTCTAGGTTAAGTAAGACAAGTAGCCAAGTGCGGTGCCAGTAAGCGCTGTTGACGTAGGGATTTTCGGCCGTGGGCCAGTTTTTCCAATAGGTTTCGTTGTGGGGAATTCGGTGATACCACTGGATCAGGGGGATCGAAGGCAGCTCGCGGAACCAGATATCCATTGCTTTGCGGAAGAGCTCGACTAGCGCTGGGTCTTCCGGCGCGACCTCGGCCATGCGATCGACGATTGCGTCGAATTCCTCATTTTTCCAACGCCAGAAGTACTCGGCCGCCGTCCCCGTCGGCTGCACAAAGCGACTGTGATAGAGGCGCAAGGTGAAATAAGGATCCCGCACCGAAGCTGCGTGTCCGATCACAAAGGCCCGGGCCGTACCTTGGGTCATGCGGGAATAGGCGTCGTTGGTGGCGCGGAAACTGGCGTCAAAACCGGCTTGGCGCAATTGTTCGATCAGCACCGGCGTGAAGTCTTGGAAGAGGTTGGGGAAGACATCGACCACTATCTTAAGGCGCGTCCCGTCCTTGCTCCAAAACCCATCCTCGTCCTTGTGCCATCCCTTGCGCTGCATGATCTCCGCCGTGCGAACCGGATCGTAGGTATTTAGCTGGTATTGCGCGAGAAGATCTTGGAGCTGGTCGATATAGCGCATTAGCGGGGGAAATTCGGGATAGGGATAGAGCGTAAACTTGCCCGCTCCCTGCCAACCGACGTCAACTACTTGGGCGCGATTGATCGCGTAGTTGATGGCCCAGCGGATCTCCGGGTCGCTGAAGGGCTCTTCGAGATTGTTGAAGCCGAGGGACAGCGGCCACCAATCCAGATAGCCGTAGGGTGCTTCTCTGCCCGTCCAAGTGGAGATATTGGGGTTTTGCTCGAGAACGGTCTTGATGTTGACAGGGCGCAAGTCAATGCTCGAATCGATCTCGTTGGCTAAGAGTTGCTGGGACCACTTGGCTTCATTGCCGAAGGGCAGATAGATGATGCGCTCCACCTTGGGCAGTCGCTGGAACCCCAAGCCGGCCGCCCACCAGTCTGGCCGCCGATCCCAAACGCGCTGTTCGGGCGCGGTAATCACTAGGCGATACGGCCCGCTGACCACCGGCCAGCCCTTGGCTAGGTCGAGATTTTTGAAGGTCTTGGCGTCTTGGTCTTGCCAGATGTGCTCGGGGACGATGCGGACCCCATTGCCGAAGCAATCGGTGAAGTACGAAAACAGAAATCTTGGATTGGATGCCCGCAGGGTGATGTGCGCCGTCAGCTCGTCCACGGCCACCGCCTCGGCGACCCAGGTTTCCATGTCGGTAGAAAGCAGCAGTTCCGGCGCGTTGGCCTTGAGCATATTGATGGTGAAGACCAAGTCGCGCGCCGTCCACGGCATGCCGTCGCTCCACTGGACGCCGTCGCGGATTTTGATGGTGACTTGGGTGTAATCCTCGTTGTATTGGTGGCTTTCCGCGATCCAGGGGATGAGGTTGTTTTCTTCGCTATAAGCGTTGTAGTAATAGAGCGGCTCGAAGAGAAAGTTGGATCCGGTCGAAGACACCATGCCGGGGATAAAAGGGTTGAAGGCGTCGTAATCCAGCATCTGGGTCAACCCCAAGATCAGCGTCCGGTCCCGAGGGACTTGTTGTACGCTCGGCTGTTGCTCCGCTTGGTCTTGGCCACCACCGCACGCCAAGAGCAGAGCGCAACAAATCCAATAGTACCAAATTCGCGTTTGGCTTCTGTTTCGCATGTGCAATTCCTTTGGCGTTTAAGCGATCTCTGCGGGTGCGGCTAAGTCGCGCAGTTTGCGTTGCCAGCCGTATTTGTCCCCGCCGGTGAGCAAGGCGGCCCGTTCTTCGGGTAAGCTGGCGACGAATTCGGGATCGGGATCGTAGCCATTCCACGCTTGGAACATCGTCGGAGTGTAGCCGCCGAGAATCAAGACGCGGTCTTGCTGCGAGCGGATGATGCCCGAGGAGTGCATCAGCGATTCGTAAAAGAGCAGCGTCGAGCCAGCCGGTGCTTCGACTTGGTGAACGAGCGCGGGGTCGGCTAAGGCCGCGTCGACAATCGCCTGACGGTCCACTTCTTGGGGGATTTTGTGCGTTCCGGGAATGACGGTAGTGCCGCCGTCGTCGGGGCCGAGATCGGTGAGGTTGGTGAGGGCCTTGACGAAGGAGAAGTGATAGAGGCCGTTGCCGGTGTGAGAATACGCGGGATTGATGCCCCGGTGGAAGCCATACTTTTGCTGACCACCCGGCCGCCGGATATGGGCGTCTGACTGCTCTAGGCGGACGGTGCCGCCGACTATTTCCTCGGCCATTCCCAAAATTCTAGGATGCGTCAGATATTCGTAAAAGCACGGGGATAGATGAGGGAGATTGTCGATGCGGAAAAATGCCCGAGTCGAACTGGACAAATGGCAGTTTGCTCCGGGCAGTCGGCCCGTGCGCTGAAAGTCGGCTTCAATCCGGTAGATAAGTTCTAGCAGCGCGGCGACTTCGGCTTCGGTCAGGAGTTTTTCGAGGACGACGTAGCCATAGATTTCGAGGTGCAGGCGTTGGGATGGGGTCAATGCGGGAAAGGGCGTATCTGTGGGCATGGTGAATTCCTCGTTTGGAACGGAGCGGACGAGCGGGTAGAAAGGTAGAAAAATTTGACACCGGGGAGAACATTGTCCATTTCTAGGGAAACGGAGGGAAGTAGCTAATGAAATACAGCGACGAACACCACACCCACTTTGAGGAGCACGGGTACGTGCGGCTCGGCAAGGTCCTCGACAGCGCGGGATTGGCCGAACTACAGCAGCGCATCGACGCGATCATGCTCGGCGAGATTCCCTACCCGGAGATGGAGTTTCAGCTCGACGGGGAGGACGCCGACTACGCGAAGATGCCCACCGTCTCTCCCGGCCACAAGGGCACCACGCTTCAGTACCGCAAGATCATGGGCTTGGAGCAGGACCCGGTCTATCTCGCCTACATGCAGCACCCGCTCTTTCGCCAGATCACCCGGTGCTATATCGGCGAGGACGTGTCGATCTTCCGGGCGATGTTTATGAACAAGCCAGCGGAAAAGGGCACGATACTGCCTTGGCATCAAGATGTGGGCGTGGGCTGGGGCGTGGATTACAATCCGACGACCACGGTGTGGACCGCGCTCGATCCGGCGACGGTGGCAAACGGCTGTATGCAGGTGGTCCCCGGCAGCCACAAGCACGGGGTGATCACCGAAGGGCACTTTCCTTCAGAAGAGCAGCTAGCCGAGTGTGCGCCGCCGGGCGCGGAAATCGACCTCGAAGCCGAGGCGGGCGAAGCGATTTTGCTCAACAACCTGCTGCTGCACCGCTCGGGCATCAATCCGACGGGTCAGTCGCGCCGCGCCTTTAGCATCGCCTATATGGACGGAGCCTCGCGTTCCGTGCATACGGGCGCAGGCTATCCGATGATCTTTGGTGCAGAGGCGTTGGTTCCGGCCTAGCCGGGCCACTGCTGCGCGGAGATGGCATAGCAGGCGACGGCCTCCTCGTCCAATTCCACGCCCAAACCCGGTCCGGTGGGCACGATGGCGTAGCCGTCTTGAACCAGCGGCTCTTTGAGCAGGCTGTGCTCGTGCGCGAAGTTGCCGCAGAGGTCGGAGCCAAAAGTGCAGTTGGGTGCCGCGGCCGAGGCGTGGAGGCGGAAGGCGTCGAAAATCCCCAGATCGACGTTGGAGGCTTGCCATACGGGGATGTCCCCGCTTGCGGCAATGTGCGCCATGTCGAGAAAATCCCAATCCGAGGGGGCGACGTTAAAGGCGTCCACCGCTTTGAGGTACACTGCGTTGATGATCTGGCGGGGGTTTTGGAAGTGCGGGGCGACGAGGACGCTGGTCTCTTCCTTGAGGCGGCGATATTCGTTGAGATCGGTTTTGGGGAAGGGATCTTCAAAGACCACGTCGAGTCCGTCGAGCCGGCGGGCTAGGTCAAGGGCGTTTTTGAGGTTGTAGAAGCGCTCGTTGGGGTCTAGCACCACCCGCAGGTGCGGCGCAACTTCAAGGGTGGCGCGGACCCGATCCTCCACATTGGCATCTTCCCACTTGCACTTCATCTTGATGCCGTGGAAACCCAGCTCGGCGGCGCGTTGGGCTGCGCGGGCGGAATCCGCAGTGCTCATCCGACTGATCCAGTAGTCAACCAGCACCTTGTCCTGTAATTTGCCGCCGAAAATGCGGCACAGCGGCCAGCCGATCGTTTTGCCGATCAGGTCGAGGAGGGCAATGTTCCAGCCACCGCCGCGCAAGGTGCGTGGCTCAAAGGTGTTGGGATCTTTGCCGATCAGATCGGGCGGTCGCTCTGCGCGGTCGCCGTAGTACGGTCCACTCATACCGAGGCCGGTTAGTCCTTGGTCGGTGTGGATTCTGAGGACGTCTTGACGCCGGGCCGAGAGCGGCTCGGGATAGCCGGGCGCGGGCTCGTCGTACTCGGGCGGGGGCAGGATGCCCGGGAGGAAGGGTACGCAACAGACGGTGCGTTCGAGGCGAGTAATCTGCAAGGTGTGCTCAGTACAGGGCTTGGTAGAGTTTGCGCTGGTAATCGGCCACCAGCGGATTGTCGCGGCCGAGTAGGTGGAAGACGGCGACCATGGCGTCCTTGGCGGCTTGGTCGCCGTTCGATTTTTTTCCCACGATGTGTAGCCATTCCTGCAACGCGGTTTCGTAATCTTCCTCGGAGGCCGCACAACAGGCCAATAAGTAGCGGGCCTCTTGGTCGTCTGGCTGGCTGAGCACTCGCTGGGCGCAGGCGGTGCGGCCCCCAGCCTGCTGGCACTGGTCGGCAAACTCGATCTGGGTGAGCAGTGCTTGGGCTTGTGGGTATTCGGGGGCGTCCGCCTCGACGAGATGGACCAGTTCCTGCACGGTCTCAAGGCGGCCCTGCTGTAGGTGGATCTTCGCTAGGCCGAGGAGGGCGGGGCCGTCGGTGGGCTTTTCCTCAAGCACCTGCTCGTACTGGCGGGCGGCCTCGTCGAGGTCGCCGGTAGCCGCTAAGTCGTCAGCTTGGTCAATCACTTGGGCTTCGAGGATGGGGGCATCGGCGACCAAAGGGCGAAGAATGGCCTCGATCTGCTCCCTAGGCAGTGCGCCGGTGAATTCTTGGGCTAGCTGGCCGTTCTTGACGATTTTGACTGCGGGAATGCCTTGGACCCGAAAGGCCATGGCGAGCTGTTGGTTTTCATCGACGTTGACCTTGGCGAGGGCCACGCCGGGGCCGAGTGCCGCGACGACGTCTTCGAGGATGGGTCCTAAAGTTTTGCAAGGGCCGCACCAAGGGGCCCAAAAATCAACGACGATGACGCGCTCTAGAGAGCCTTGGAGGACCAGCTCTTCAAAGTTTTGCTCATTGACGTCGAATATCTGCGGTTGGGGTTGGATTTCCATGGCGTCCTTCTGGAGTAGGGGTATATATCGGCTCTACTGAGTGCGCCCGCGGCCGGCGACTTCCCATTCTTCGACAATCTCGCCATTGCGGAGGGCAAAGAGGCGGTCGTGGAGGTTGGTGGTCATCCCGCCGTGCAGGGGGATGAAAGAGAGGATATCGCCGACCTTGACTGGGCTGTTTGCGGCGGTGGTATCGACGTGGCCGTGCTCGACGGACATGCCTTTAATAAAAAGCTCAGGACGCTCGACGCAGTAGCCATAAGGGGTTGGCGGATAGCTGGTGAAGGCCTTCTGGCCGGCATCGACGATGGCTTGCCCTGGGCGGGAGGTGCTGACCACGGTGACGACCAAGCGCAGCGGACAGCGGGTAGGGTCGAGGTCTTCGCCCTTGCCCACGCGGGTCATGCCCTCATAGGCGTACGAGCCGATGCGAGTCTCGGTGCAGCCGAGGGATTTGGAGACGGTTTCGCTGCCGGTGCCGCCGCCGCTGACGATGTGCAGCGGCAGGCCGCTTTTGTGCGCCCCCTCGCGCACCTCGTCGAGGAAGGGGCGGACGCGCTCGCTGCTGGGATAGGTCATCACGCCGGTAAAGGCTAGCCCGGGCAGCCGGTCAATGCGCTGGGCCAGCGCGAGGGTGTCGGCGGGCGATTGGGTGCCGACGCGGCGGCCGCCGGTGTCCATCTCCACGATTGCGCGGATACGGCAACTAGCGGCCATGGCCGCCTGCGACAGCCCGTCAACCGTGGCTGCGGAGTCGGCAGCGACCGTCAGGGTGCTTTTGCCGCTTTGGATCAGGCGCGTCAGGCGAGCTAGCTTGGGCTGGCCGACGATGTTGTAGGGAATCAGGATGTCTTGGATGCCGCCGTCGGCCATGGCCTCGGCCTCGCCTAATTTCTGGCTGACGATGCCAATGGCCCCGGCGGCGATTTGCATGTGTGCAATGGCCGGCGTCTTGTGGGTCTTGGTGTGGACGCGCAGGCCGATTTCGAGCTGGTCGCAGGCGCGTTGTAGGTCGCGGATATTTTTTTCGAGTACGTCGAGATCGACGCAGAGAGCGGGAGTGTCGAGTTCGGTATAGTGCATGGCGTTTAGGCCCTTCCGGTAAAAAGGTCCATGTATTGGGCGGCGATTTTTTTTTGAGCGTATTCGCGTCGGACATAGGCGCGGCACTGGCGGCCTAGATCGGCGCGTTCTGTTGGACTGAGGGAGAAGAAGCGGTGGATCTGCTCGACGAAGGCCGGGTAGTCCTCGGGGTCGACGAGAAATCCGCCCTCGCGTACGCTCTCGGTCAGGGCATCGACGGCAAAGGCCACGGCTGGGGTGCCGGCGTACATACATTCGAGCTGGGTTTGGCCGAAGCCTTCGACATCGCCGGGTATGTGGATGTTGGGCATCAGAAAAAGATCGCAACTGGTGCGCAGCATGGCCAGCACATTGTCGGGGACTGGCCCGAGCAGGACGACGCGGTCCGCTAAGCCCTGTTCGCAACGGAGCGCTTGCAAGCGCTCCGTTGCGCTGCCGAGGGGGCCGCAGATCAGGAGGCGGATATCCGCGTCGAGCAGGGGCATCCCCTTTTCCAGAAATTCGGCCATGCCCTTGCGGGGGACCTGGCGGCCGAAAAGCAGCAGGATGCGGTCTTGGCCAAAGCGCAGCCCGTGTTCCTCCGCAAAGCGCGCTCGGACCGCTGTCAACTCGTCTGGTGGCAACTCCAGCGGTTCGACTCCTAAGTAGATGATCTCCAGTTTGGCCTCCGGAACTCCGCTTGCCTCGGTAATGCGGCGACTGTTTTCGCTGATGACGACGACCTTGTCGCAGGCGCTGACTCCCCACTGCATCAGCCCGCGTGCGAGGGGATTTTTGTAGGTCATTTCGAGGCCATAAACAGTGGTGACAAATCGCGCTGGCCCCAAAGGACGTAAGAGCGGAGCCAACGAAGCGGCAACTCCGTCGGCGAAGTACACGGCATCGACGCGGCGAAAGAGCACGGCCCACAAGGCGACCACAAAGCAATAGGGCAAAAACCAAGTCAGGTGCAAAAGCGACTGGCGGCCCAGTGCGACGAGGCGGACTTGGGCCTGTTGCACGAGTTGGGCGTGGAGCGCGTAGCAGTGGGTCTGGATGCCGCCGATGGTGGGCGGGTAGCGGCGAGCGAGGAAGAGGATGCGGGGGCGATGGTTTGGCACAGGTGCGGTCACGGCTCGACGAAGATGCGGCCGGGATTTTCTTCGGTTACCTCGCCGACGAGCGCGGCAGCGTCTAGTTGGAGGGCACGGAGGA
Source organism: Candidatus Latescibacterota bacterium (assembly GCA_965200315.1). Lineage (GTDB taxonomy): Bacteria > Latescibacterota > UBA2968 > UBA8231 > UBA8231. The sequence continues at coordinate 2,482,703 of OZ241362.1, read as the reverse complement.
GGGCCTCTGCTTGGGCTGCGGCCACGGCGATGAGCAGGCCGCCGGAGGTCTGGGCGTCGAAGAGGAGATTGGCGCGGGCCGGATCGACGCCCTCGGCGATTGCGACCTTCGGCGCGAGAAAGCGCTGGTTGTCGCGGGAGCCGCCTTGGAGACCCTTGGCGGCCAGCGCTAAGCTGTGCGTTAGGGCCGGAACTTGGGCCGCGTAAAAAATCATCCCCACTTGGCTGCCCTCGGCCATTTCCGCGGCGTGCCCCAAAAGGCCGAAGCCGCTGATGTCGGTGCAGGCGTGGACTGAGAAGTCCGGCAGGATTTCGGTGCCTTCCCTGTTGAGCGCGAGCATGGATTCCACGGCCTCGGCGAGGTCGGCTTCGGCGAGGTGGTCGGCCTTGAAGGCGTTGGCGATCAGCCCGGTGCCCAGTTTCTTGCTGAGGATAAGGCGGTCGCCGGGCTGAGCACCGGCATTGGTGTAGATGCGATCGGGGTGGACGAGGCCGGTGACGGCGAGGCCGTACTTGAGCTCTGGGTCTTGCACGGTGTGCCCGCCGACGAGAGTACAGCCGGCTTCGGCCGCTTTGGCTTGGCCGCCGCACAGAATCTCGTTGAACACTTGGGGATCGAGATCGCCGGCGGGAAAACCCGCGATGTTGAGCGCGGTGAGAGGCTTGCCGCCCATGGCGTACACGTCGCTAAGCGCGTTGGCCGCGGCAATGGACCCAAAGGTATAGGGATCGTCGACGATGGGGGTGAAGAAATCGACGGTCTGCACGAGGGCCTCGCGCTCGTTGAGGCGATAGACGCCGGCGTCGTCGGCGAGGTTGAAGCCGACGAGCAGGTTGGGATCAGTGTTTGCTGGCAGACCTGCCAGGGCGCTCCGCAACTGGTCGGGGCGCAGCTTGGAGGCTCAGCCGCCACAGGCGACCATTTGCGTCAGGCGCTTGGTCTTTTTATAGGTAAATATCTTTTGCCAACGGTTCATAAGTTTGGCAAAGATAGCACTATATGCTACGGCAAGCGAGGCAATAGCTATAAATAGAAAGGTGGTACTGAATGCGCATTGCAATAGCGGGTTTTTCCCACGAGTCGAATTCGTTCTATTCGCAGCCGACGCAATTGGAGGATTTCGGGGTTTGCGAAGGCGCGGCGTTGATCGGCCAGTACGCGGGAACCTTCCACGAGATTGCCGGCTACATCGCTGGGGCCGAGGAGTTGGGCTATGAACTCTATCCGCTGCTAGCCGCTTCGGCGATGCCGGGCGGCCCACTGACTGCTGCTACATACGAGCACTTTGTCGGGCGCATCCTCAGCGGACTTGCGGCGGCCCCCAAGCTCGACGGGGTGTTCTTGGCACTGCACGGGGCCATGGTCGCCGAGGGATTCCCCCAAGCCGACGGAGAGACCGTGCGCCGGGTGCGTGCGCTGGTGGGCGACTTGCCCATCGCCGTGACCCACGACTACCACGCCAACGTGCCCCCGGAGCTGGTGGCCGCGGCCGACTCCTTGATCATCTACAAGACCAACCCCCACATCGACCAGCGAGAACGGGGCTTGCAGGCCGCGTCCATTTTGACGCGGCAGATTCGCGGCGAGGTCCAGCCCAAGATGGCGCTGGTTAAGCCAGAAGTGCTATTCAACATCTACTTCCACAACACGAGCGTAGTGCCCATGCAGCCGCTGATGCAGGCGGCGATCGCGTTGGAGTCCGAGGCGAGGATCCTCGGGTGTAGTATTGCCGGGGGCTACCAGTACGCGGATGTGCCCTATATGGGGCCGGCGATTGTGGTGATTGCCGACGGAGACGAAGAAACAGCGCAACGCGAGGGCGAGCGGTTGGGCGAGCAGATGTGGGCCAGCCGCGACCAGCTAAAGCCTGCGGTGCCCGATCCGGCCGAGGCCGTGCGGTTGGCGCTGGCGAGCGAGGAGACGCCCGTGTGTTTGCTCGACATGGGCGACAACATCGGCGGCGGCTCGTCTGGGGACTCGACGTTTGTGCTGGAGCAATTGCTCGCGCAGGAGGCCGATGGCTGGGTCGTGTCGATCTGGGACATCGAAAGCGCGCAGGCGTGCTTTGTGGCCGGCGTCGGTGGACAGGTTCAACTCCGCGTAGGCGGCAAGACCGACGACATGCACGGGCCGACCTTGGAAATCGCTGGCCGAGTGCGGACGCTGCACGACGGGTCGTACGAAGAGCGCGAGCGCCGGCACGGTGGGGGTCGCTATTTCAATCAGGGGCCGACTGCGGTTGTACAAGTCGAACAGGCCGGGAGCAAAGGGCTGCTCTTACTCAACAGCGAGCGCGCCTGTCCCAACAGCATTCACCAGATTACCTGTGCGGGGATTCAACCTGAGCACCAGCGCATCTTGGTGGCCAAGGGCGCGGTGGCACCTAGAGCCGCGTACGAGCCGGTGTGCTCCCGTCTAATCGAAGTGGCCTCGGGCGGAGCGACGGCGATTAACCGGCCCGCCGGTGATTACCAGCTAGCGAGGAAGTCGCTTTACGAGTGGCGTTGACAGGCGCGGCGGACCATTGATACTAGCCATTTGAGAACGCTTCACTCAGGGTTTTTGTCTCGCTGTACACGGGCCGAGGTTCGCTTGATTCCTGTGCGGCCTCCGGCTATATTGTCTCACCGAGGAGATACTTTGTGACAGACCCCAGTGCTCAGCTCACGCATTCTCCCGCACCCGACGGCTTGGTACACAGCCGTATTGATGATACCAACAAGCAAATTAACGAGACCAACAAGCGCATCGATTCTCGCTTTGCGTGGCTTATTACTACGATGGGGGCCTTGACCGGCATCCTCATCGCCGTGATAAAACTCTAATTTTTTCCGCCGCTATCTGACACCAACAGGAGGCAAACGGCTGTGACGCTTCGCATAGGGCTAATAGGCGCGGGGGCCAATACCCGCTTGCAGCATATTCCCGGTTTCCAAGGCATTGACGGGGTCGAGATAACCGCCGTCTGCAATCGCTCGCGCGAATCGGGCCAAAAAATCGCCGACGAGTACGGCATCCCACAGGTCTTTGAGGACTGGCGAGCATTGATCGCCAGCGACGATGTCGATGCGATCTGCATCGGCACGTGGCCCTATATGCACTGTCCGATGACGCTGGCCGGGCTTGAAGCAGGCAAGCACGTGCTGACCGAGGCGCGGATGTGCATGAATCTGGCTGAGGCGCGGCAGATGTACGCGGCCTCTCAGCAGACCGACAAGGTGACAATGATCGTGCCGGCACCTTTCTACTTGTCGGCCGAGCCGCTCTTGCTCGACAAGCTGCACAGCGGTTTTTTCGGCGACTTGTTGGAAATTCACTTCACCGGCCTCTCCGGCGGCTACGACCCGGACGCGCCGCTGCACTGGCGGCAGCGGCGCGATCTTTCGGGCAACAACATCATGGCGATGGGCATTGGCAACGAGACCGTGCGGCGCTATGCCGGGCACGAAAAGGCCGTGCTGGCTTACGGCAAGACGTTTACGACCGAGCGGATCGACGAAGAGACGGGAAAGAAAGCACCGGCCGATGTGCCGGAGAGCTTGGGCATTGTCGCCGAGATGGAAAGCGGCTCGACGGCTGTCTATCACTTAAGCAGCGTCGTGCGCTTAGGCCCTTCCTTTGGCTTTGCCTTTTACGGAACCAAAGGCTCGTTTAAGATGGACGAGAGCGGGGTATGGATAGCTGGCGAGGGCGACGACGAGTACCAGTCCTTCGACATCCCCGAGCATCCGCGCGACGGCTGGCAGGTGGAAGAGGATTTTGTCGATGCCATCCGCGACGGTCGGCCCGTGACCCACACCAGCTTCGCCGACGGGGTTAAGTACATGGAGTTTACCGAGGCCGTGCAGATCAGCATGGCGGAAGGGCGGCGGGTGGAACTGCCGCTTGCTTGATGGCGCAAAAAATGAGGGAAGGGAAGCGGCCGGGGCTTTTGCCCCGGCCGCTTTTTTATGGGTCGATTAGCTCGCCGCAGTGCGGGCAGCGGCGCTCCGGGTCTTCTGACCGGTGAGCCGCTAAGGCCTCGACGAATCCCGCGCCTAAAATGCCGGCCGGCAGCGCGAACATGCCGATCCCCAAGATGGCGATAATGGCGGCGATGGTCTGGCCGAGGGGGGTGATCGGATAGGTGTCGCCGTAGCCGACGGTGGTCAAGGTGACGATGCTCCACCACATGGTAGCCGGGATGCTGGTAAAGACCTCGGGCTGATCCTCGTGCTCGGCGAGGTACATCAGCGACGAGGAGAGAGCCAACAGGATCAGGAGCACTAAGAAAATACTGACCAACTCTTCTTTGCGGTCGGCAATGACGTGGCCGAGCAAGCGCAAGGCGCGGAAGTAGCGCACCAGCTTGAGGACGCGGAAGATCCGCAGAACGCGTATCACGCGGATAAAGCGTGCGTCCATGGTCGGGGGTGGTAGTAGGGAAGGGAGAACGGCTAGCAGGTCGATGATGGCGAGGGGTGTTAAGGCAAAGCGGATGCGCCCAGCCACGGGCCGCGAAAATCGCGGGTTAGCGGTAATGGCCCACAGGCGTACTAGGTATTCAGTCGCGAACACGGTCAGCGAGAAATCCTCAAAAAATTCGAAGGCGGCGCGATTGAGGTTGTAGATAGGCTCAACGGTTTCGAGGATCAGGGCGACGATGTTGAGCAGGATCAGGACGATGATAGCCACATCGACGATGCGCCCCGGCTCATAGTCTGGCTCGATAAAGTGATAGACGCGCTCTTTGAGGCTCATTGGCTTACTCCCACTCGGCGAAAACCTCCTCGGCCAGCCCGAAAGCAGTGGTCATGCCGTTGCCGCCGAGGCCGTTGACGATGGTTACGCCGTGCGCCGGCTCGGCGATGAAAGTGGCTTGCTCGGGGTGTTTGGCGTAGATACCGTGCCAGCGCTGGGCGATGTGCAGGGTTGGAGCGGCGAGGAAGGTCTGGAGATAGTCGAAGATTAGCTGGTCGATTGCGGGGTTGTCAAACGGGTTGACGACCCAGTCGTACTCGTGAGAATCGCCGATGGTGATCTCGCCGAGGCCGTTTTGCGAGGCCATGACGTGGATGCCCCAGCGGTCGAATTCGGGATGCTCGGCGGCGATGCGCTGGGTGTAGGCGGCCAGTGCTTGGCAGCACTTGAAGGCCGGGTAATGGCGCAGCGTAAGCCCGGCGGCGAGCATCGGCCCGAGACGCCAGTTGCCGGGCTGGGGCGCGGTGCGCATCATCTGCAATTTGCAGCGAGTGAGTCCGCTGCTGGCAAATAGTTGGGGGTAGAGCGATTCAAAATCGGCACCGCTGCAGACGATGGCGCGGTCAACGGACCAAGTTTCCGTTGGCGTGTGGATCAGGGGCAGGTCGATGTGGTGGACCGGGGTGGAAAAGCGGAGGGCCACGCCGTACTCGTGCGCTAGATAATCTGGCAGCGCGGCGATGGCTTCGCGGGGATCGACGCAGAGTTCGGTCGCACTCCAGAGGCCGCCTGTGAGCCCAGCGGGCTGCACGGCGTGGCTGCGGGCGAGTACAGCGTCTCGGTCGAGCAACTCAACCGAGTAGCCGAGGGCCAGAGCGCGGTCGGCGAATTCTGCCAGAACGGCGCACTCGTCGTCGGCATACGCCAAGTGCAAGGAGCCGGTCTGGGCGCACCAGATGCCCGCTTTGGGGGCGAGGTCGAGCCATATTTGGCGCGTGCGGAGGGCGCGTTGGTGAATGGTGCCGGGGGCTTGGCCGATGGGCCAGATCATGCCAAAGTTGCGGATAGATGCCCCTTGCGCTTGGGGAGTGCGCTCAAAGAGGACGACGCGGTGGCCGCGCTTGGCCGCGGCAAGGGCGTGGGCCAACCCGACGATGCCAGCGCCGACTACGGCAATATCCGCTTTGAGGTCGGGCATGGCAGGTGCTGGCGGTGGTTGTGAAGGGTGTGCAGGGGATACATCAGGTTATGGTTCCATTGCAGAGAAAGTCAAAAAGATCCCAGTTGCGCGCTTGCCCCGAGACCAACAACTCGGCGTATTGGTCTGTTAGCGGCCTATTGCAGATCATGGGCACCACGCCTTCGTGCCGGCCGCCGTGCGAGCGCAGGCCCTCGGCGACGTCGGCGAGTTCGTGCCAGTCCGGGGTGCGGCCGAGGACGGTATCTTGGTCGGCGAGTACGACCAGTTCGCCGATGCGGTCGGGGGGGAGTTGGTAGGTGGCGGCCGCTTGCTCGCGGCTGAGCACCTGTTCGACGCCGGGGATGGCGCGGAGGATTGCAGTGGCTCGGGCGGTGTGCGCGTCGTCGATATAGATGGTGGCGTAGGAGCCCAGTGCGCCGTGATGGACCACATAGGGGTCGGTGATGGGCAGGATGACTCGGGCTTCGGCGATGCCGGCGGCGACGAGTTGGGTCTCGATAAACTGCACCTTGGGCGAGCCGTCGGCGTTGGTTTTGGCGTTCATGCCGTGATCGGCGGTAATGCCCAAGATAATGTCTTGGGCGTCGAGTGTACCGATAAAGCGGTCGAGGCGGGCGTAGAAGGCGTTGGCTTCCGGCTCGCCGGGTGCCCACTTGTGCTGGACGAAATCGGTCGTCGAAAGGTAGAGCAGGTCGAGGTTGTGGCACTCGAGCAGACGGGCACCGGCCTCGATGCAGTACACGCTGGCTTCGGGATCGTAAATGCCGGGGTTTTTCCGGCCAACTAGGTCGAGGACGTCGCCGATGCCGTGGGTGGCTGGTGTGGCTTCGTGCGCCTTTTCCACGGAGAAATTGATGCCTTGCCAGCCGTGGGCCAAGAGCAGGCGCAACTTGTCTTTGGTGGTGATGGCAGCGACTCGTTGGCCGGCTTGATGGAAGGCGGCGAGAATAGTTGGGGCGCGCAGGAAGCGGGGGTCGTTCATCATTACTTCCTCCGCGGCGTCTAGGGCGTAGTAGAAATTGCCGGGGATGCCGTTTATGGCCGGCGGCGCACCGGTGATGATGGCGACATTGTTGGGATTGGTGAAAGAGGGGATGACGGTGTTAACTTGGCCGTGGACGCCGCGTGCTAGGATCGAACGGAGATTGGGCATCTGGGCGGCAGCTTCGTCGAGGTAGGCTTGGGCACAGCCGTCGAGGCAGATGCCGACGATGGCTTTCTCGCGCGGGCGATAGCTGCGGTCATTGACTTGAATCATGCGTTGGGGTCAATGGCGACGCGGATGTGCTGGCGGGTTTCGGCCAAGGCGATGGCTTGCTCTAGCTCGGCGAGGGCAAAGGGGCCGCTGACCAGCGACGAGTACGGGTAGCGATCGGCGGTGCGGGCGAGAAAGGCGAGTGCCTCGTCGAGATGGCGCGGGCTGTAGTTGTGGACGCCGCGGATCGTCAGGCACTTGCGGATGACCTGCTCGCCGGTCAGCTCTAGCTGGGTATCGGGGTGGACCATGCCGACGAATACGTAGCGGCCACCCGGGCGTAGGGCCGCGATTCCTGCGGGGATCAAGTCCGAGTTGCCGGCGACTTCAAAAACGGCGTCTAGTCCTTCTGGTGGCGGATCGGTCGCGGGTATAGCGCCGAATTGGGTGGAGAGTGCTAGGCGGTCTGCGTCGGTATCGGTACAGTAGATTTGCTCGATGCCGCGCTCGGCGAGTAGGGCGCAAGTATTGAGGCCGAGCAGACCGGCTCCTTGGACCAGAACCCTGTGGCAAGGGCTGGGCAGCACTGCGATGGCGTTGACCGCGGTGGCCAAGGCGCAGTTGGCCGGGGCGACTACCGAGTCGGGCAAGCGGTCTGCTACTTTGGCGATGTGGGTGCCGGGTCTAATGAGTAGATGCGTGGCGTAACAGCCGTTGAGTCCGCTACCGTCGGTGGTCGTGGCGTGGCCGTATTTAAAGAGTGCGTCGCATTTTTCCGGCAAGCGATGTTCCGTACACGCCAGACAAGTGCCGCAACTGTCGGTGATGGTCCAGCTTACGCGGTCGCCCAGCGCAAAGGTGGGGCGCTGCGAGGCGACGATGCGGCCGACAGCCTCGTGGCCGAGGATCAGGGGCGTGGATTCAGAGCGCAGGCCGGACAGCGTATGGAGGTCGGAGCCGCAGATCGTGGCGAGCGCGACCTCGACGAGCACTTCACCGGGCGCGAGGGCGTCGGGCAGTGGCAGGCTTGCGCAGCGGAGCGGATGGGTCGGACCATCGAATACCTGTGCATAGGCCGTGGGCATGGCTAGCCCTTCGGCTTGCGCCAGTAGCCTTCAAGCAGGTCTTGCGGCACCCAGCCCAACAGCCGCCGAGCTTTGGCGTTGCTATAGCGCCCGTGGGGCGTGTCCGTGGCGATGTGGAAGATCTCGCAGCGCGAAGGCAAGGACGCCAAGTCCACTTCTAGGCACTTTTGCAGGGCACGGGCGGCGTCGGGAAAGGTGACGGAAAAGGGATTGGTGCCGCGGCCGAGTTGCTCGGCTGACGGCTCGGCCGCGCGAAAGCTCAGAAAGAGGGTGGTGAGTACGTGGATGGGGTAGTTGGCGGCGAATACGCGGCAAATCTCTTGGCCGAGCGACTTGGTGTGGGCGTAGAGGCCGACGCCAGAGTGCAGGGGGACTTCCTCGTTGATGTCGAAGTCGTAGTGCTCGTACGAGGGGCCGGCTTGGGTGAAGTGGGGCCCGGTGTTGACGAAGCGGGTGTGGCCGTTGTCGACGGCGGCGAGGATGCCGTTGTACGTGCCGGTGGTATTGACTGCAAAGGCGATCTTGCGGTCGGGGCGCAGCACTGAGCAGTTGATGGTTACATCGGTGCCCTCAGTGGCGCGGCGCACTTGGTCGAGGTCGGAGACGTCCACTTGCATGGTCTCGTGCGGGCTGTCGATGGGCATGATGTCGGTGATGCGCAGCGAGTAGGCATCTTGAAGTTGTGTGACCACGTGTGGACCGAGCATGCCATTGCCGCCTAGAAGCAAAACTTTCATGGGTTGGCCTCAAAGTTGTATTGGGGGTCAAACGCTAGGTGGCTCTTGGCGTGCCCGACGGAGAATCGGGCGCGTGCCGCCGCGGACTGGATGTGGATGGTGCTGTACTGGCCGGAAGGCCCTTTTTTTATAATCTGGGCCACGGCTTGGGCGGCGTCGCGCTCGTCGAGCCACATAGGATTGTAGGGCTGGCCGGCAATCTCCTCGGCGCGGACTAGATGGCCAAGGCGGGCAATGGTGATGTGGAGCGCGTGGCTGTGGGCAAATTCGCGGGCCGTGAACTCGGCTAGGTGGGCACCGAGAACGGCCGGGGCGCCGGAAGGCCGCGGCTTCCAGGTTTCGTCAACGGTGAGATCGTCTTCGTACGGGGCGAAAAGGTCGAGCGTACTCAAGAGAATGACGTGTTCGACCTGAGCGGCGGCCGCGGCCAAGAGCAGATTGTACGTGCCGCGCGTATTGCGGTCCAGCCAAGTGATCTCGCCGTCGTCTGCCCGCGGCGCATAGGCGAGGTGGACGACGGCGTCGATGTCTTTGACGAGTGCGTCGGTCTCTGGGCCGTGGCCCAAGTCACTTTGGATTCCGACCCCTAAATCGGGGTCGGTCAAGCGCAGTTGATGTGCGTCGCCAAGGCCAGCGGCTAGGGCTTGGCCGAGCGAGGTAGTCGCGTTGGTTATGAGTATGTGCATAGCCCTAGAGAACCTGTTGGTCAGTCTGGGTGGGGACGATGTCGTGGATCTGGCTGTCCATCAGCGCGGTGGGAGACTGCATTTCGAGCACGGCCTTTTCGTGTAGCTCGTCGATGGTGTGGCAACCAGCCGTGGCGAGGGTGGCGCGCAGCATCTGGATGCGGATCGGCAATTTGTCGTGAATCGAGCCGATGTGGGGCACGTAGCCAGAGATGCCCTCCTCGAAGAAATTCTCTCGCGTCTGCGCATAGCGCCGCATGTTGTGAGCGCGCAGCGAACCTTCCATCCAGTATTCCTTGACAACATCGCCGGCCGCGGTGCGCACGAGGTTGCCTTGGCTCTCGGTGTAGCCGGCGAAGAAGTGCCCCATCATCACGGCGTTGGCACCCAAGGCCATGGCCACGGCGATCTCGGCCGGGCCTGAAATGCCGCCGTCGGCAATGATGGGCAAGTAGGCGTTGCAATCCTGCTGCCACTGGTTGCGCGCCGCGTTGATTTCCATCAAGGCCGTGCCTTGGCCGCGGCCTGTGGCCTTGACTTCCTGCGTAATGCAGCCCGAACCGATCCCCATGCCGACTTTGACGGCGTCGGCACCGGCCTCGGCCAAGAAGCGAAATCCTTCGGCAGTGACGACGTTGCCGCCGATGACCGGGGCGTCGGTGCGCTCCTTGAGGAATTGGATCATCTGCCGCTGGTATTCGGTGTGGCCGTCGGAAGCGTCGATGACTAGCACATCCACTTCTTGCGCGATGAGGGCTTCGGCCCGCTCGCGATCCTCCGGGTGGGTGGAGACGGCCGCGCCGACGAGCAGGCGCTTCTTTTCGTCGATGGATTCGTTGGGGTGCCGCAGATGCTTGTCGAGGTCCTTTTTGAAAACTACCGCTTGCAGGATGCCCCCTTTGGAGAGAATGGGCAGGAAGCCGCGACCGTAGCGGATCATCAGCTCGTTGGCGGCCTTGAGGTCGCCTATTTCGCGGCCGGCCTGCACGTCGGTCTTCATGCGGGAAGCCACTTGACAGTCGAGGTCGCGGCGCTCGTCAAAGTCCTTGTCGGTGAGGATGCCCAAGAGCTGGTCGTGGAACTGGCCGCTGGCGGTGACCGGAAAGGTCGTATAGCCGGTGCGGTGAATGATCTCGACGACCTCGGCAATGGGCTGTTCGGGGGCTAGGGTGAGAATATCGGTCTGAAAGCCGGCCTTGAAGCGCTTGACTTGGCTGATCTTGGCGCCCTGCTCGTCAATGGGCTGGCTGACGGGCAGGATGCCAATGCCGCCTAGCTGGGCCAAGGCAATGGCCATGTCGCCGCCGGTCACGGCCTGCATGGCAGCGCTGAGGAAAGGCACGTGCAGATAGAGAAAGTCGTCTCCCTTACGGCAGAGCCGGGTTTTGAGCGACGTGTTGGGCGCGTTGCCGTCGGTTGGCGTGTACCCAGGCAGAATGCGAAACTCTTTGAGGCTGTGCGAAGGGATGCTCAGGACTTGGGCCATAGAAGTCCTCTCAGCGTTGGTGGGGGCAGAGGGAAAGATTTAGCCTTAAAGTATAAAAATTGCATTGGTTTTATTCAATTCGATATCTATAATAAAATACATTCACCTCTCTTATCTCGCCCAACCCTAACCCTAAAGGGAGATGCAACAATGACCCTCATCTTGCTGATGGCGTTCCTTGCTGTGGTCGCTGTTCCTTGCCTCTATGTAATAATACATGCGATAGTTTGGCTATGGCAGCTTCAGTCTATCGAAATCTTGCCTTGGGAAAAGAATGACGACGAAAAAGCGATAAGCTTAGTCATTTCTTTAGTGGACGAAGCCGAGGAGCAAATAGAGCTCTATGATGACGGGAATAAGATAGAGTCGTCGCTTTATGATGATGGCCGCTTTATTGACGCTATAAAAGACAAGCTAGAGAAAAATAAAGATTTTAGGGTTCAATGTATGTTTAACTACGACGAGGATCTGCAATTCAAGGAAGCATTCAAGAACGATGCACGTGTATTAATCTATGTGCGTCAGGGTCAGGAGCGTCCCCAAGATACGCATTACAAAATCATTGATGATGGAAGAAAGGCGTATCTTTCACAGCATGTTGCAGGAGCTGATAGGCGGGCTTACAGGATGGTTGATTGTTCCAGAGTAAATAAGGCACAGCTTAAAAAGATTGACCGCTTTTTGTTCGGCGATTATCGCCAAGGTCTTTCCGAATTCAAACGACTGGCACTAGCAACCAGCCCCGACGGCTCTTCGGCATAGAATTCGTCCTAACTGCCAGATCAACGAGTAGCGATCCCGAGGCCGGACCCAACCATTAGGCGATACCGGGCTGATCGCGGACGCATAAAGAGAGCAGGCTAAGCCATTTTTTTGTAGCTTTTTTGGGCGGCCCCGCATTCGTAAGTAGGTTTTGTTCATAGACATTACCACCTAATAAGCTAAAGGAGCTTTATATGTTCTACGAAAAAATTTATCCGAAGCAGCAGCATTCAACCAACGGCACGACGTGCCTCTTAGCTGGTTTTGTGGCCGGCGTCGCGGTCGGTGCGGCCATAGGCGTTTTACTGGCCCCGAGCAAGGGCGAGGATACCCGGCGCTTGATCGTGCGCCAAGCCGAAGAGACGCGCGACCAAGTGGTGAAGGCTATGGACGGGGTGGCGTCGCGGTTTGAAAAGAAAGCCCCACAGGAAGACGAGGCGGCCTAGCGCTAAGATTGGCCGTAGTTGAGGCGGTAGAGGCGTGCGTAGATGCCGTCTTGGAGCAATAGTTCTTCATGGCGGCCTCGCTCGCGCACCTCGCCGCGGTGCATCACCAAGATCTGGTCGGCACTGCGGATGGTCGAGAGGCGGTGGGCGATGACTATGGAAGTGCGCTCGCTCATCAACTTGGCGATGGCGTCTTGGATGAGCAATTCGGTCTCGGTGTCGATACTGGAGGTGGCCTCGTCGAGGACGAGGATTTCCGGGTCGAAGGCTAAGGCGCGGGCAAAGGCCAACAACTGGCGCTGCCCGGCCGACAAGGTCGAGCCGCCTTCGGCCACGGTGTGGGCGTAGCCTTGGGGGAGGCGTTCGATAAAGGGCGCGGCGTTGACGTAGCGAGCCGCGCGCTCGACTTGGGCGTCGTCGATGGCGTCCTCGCCGAGGCGGATGTTGCCGCTGACACTCCCTGAAAACAGGAAGACCTCCTGCTGGACGATGCTGATGCGACGGCGCAATTCGCCCGCGTACCACTGACGCACGTCGCGGCCATCGACGAGGATTTCGCCGCGCTGGATGTCATAGAAGCGGCAGAGGAGGCTGACGATGGTGGTCTTGCCCGAGCCGGTGGCTCCGACCAGTGCCATGCTCTGCCCAGCCTGTAATTCAAACGAGACATCCTTGAGAATCCAGTCTTCGGCTGCTGGATCGTACTTGAAGAACACGTTGCGGAATTCAATCGCGCCGCCGCGGCTGGCTGCGGGCAGCTTGCGCCGCGGTCCGCCAGCGGGTTCGCTGGGGACGGCCAATATCTCGAAGATGCGTTCGGACGCGGCCATGGCGCTCTGTAGCAAGGCATAGCGGTCGGAGATGTCCATGATCGGGCGGAAAAAGCGGCGGATGTACTGGAGAAAGGCCACCAACACCCCCAGTTCGATACGGCTGTCGAGGACGTCCGAGGCCCCGTACCACAGCACCAGCGCCATGCCGACCGTGCCGAGTAATTCGGTGAGGGGAAAGAAGACGGCAAAGCAGTGAATTTCGCGGTCTTCGGCACGGCGATAGGGCAGATGCTCGGCGTCGAAGTCGCGCAAATTGCGTTGCTGGCGGTTGAAGAGCTGCACCACCTCCACGCCGGTAATGTTCTCCTGCAAATAGGCATTGAGCCGCGCCAAGCGCGTTCGCAACTCGCGATAGGCGCGCATGGCGAGGCCCTGGAGGTAGAAGGTCGAGACGGCGATGACCGGGACCACCGTGCAGCAGAGCAGGGCCAGCTCAAAGTCGATATAGGCCATGAAGCCGATGATGGCCAGCAGGGTGAAAAGGTCCATAAAGACCGAGACGACGCCCTCGCTAAAAAACTCGTTGAGGGCGTCGATGTCGTTGGTGGCGCGGGTCATAACCCGCCCCAGCGGTGTGCGGTCGAAGTAGCGCAGCGGCAGCTTTTGCAGGTGGGCAAACAGGTCGCGGCGCATGTCGTACATGACGTGCTGGCCGATCATGCCGGTGACCAAGGTCTGGGCGTATTGAGCGCCGTACTGCACGGCGACGCTGCCAAAAAAGGCCGCGATCATCCACCGCAACCCCGCCCAGTCGCCGATGGCGATGTAGTCGTCAACCGCTACCTGCGTGATATAGGGGCCGACTTGGCCGAAGCCTGCGGCGAGGGCAATGGTGCCAAAGGCGAGGATAACGTGCCCTCGGTGGGGTTTGAGATACCCCAATAGTTGCAGCGTCAGCCCCAAATTGAAGGCGCGTTCTTGGATTTCTTCTTCTTTGTTGAGTTCGGTGCTCACAGCGTTTCTAACTCGGCCCTAAGCTGCTGGTGCTGGTACAACTCGGCGTAGAAGCCGCCGCTGTTGACCAGTTCGTCGTGGGTACCGAGTTCGGCGATGCGACCGTCTTCAAGCACGGCGATGCGGTCGGCGTGGCGCAGGGTCGAGATGCGGTGGGCGATGATGAGGGTGGTGCGGCCCTGCATGAGGGTGTGCAAATGGTCGAGGATTGCTTCTTCAGTGTGGGTATCCACCGCGGAGAGCGCATCGTCGAGGATGAGAATCTGCGGCCGGCGAATGAGCGCGCGGGCCAAGGTCGTGCGCTGCTTCTGACCGCCAGACAGGGTGACCCCGCGCTCGCCGATGAGGGTGTCGAAGCCATCGTCGAACTGGTCAATATCCTTTTTGAGCTGGGTCTCTTCGGCCACAGCGTGGATCTGGGCCTCGGCGGCCGAGTCCGCGCCGTAGGCGAGGTTGGCGCTGAGGGTATTGGAAAACAGAAAGGGATTTTGCGGGACGTAGCCGATGGCGTCGCGCAAAATCGCTAGGGGCCATTCCTCGATCGGCACCCCGTCGATGAGGAGCTGCCTTGGCTCGGCTTGGATCAAGCGCGGCACGAGGCGCGCCAAGGTGGTCTTGCCCGAGCCGACCCGGCCGATGATGCCGAGGGTCGTGCCTTGGGGAATTTCGAGATCAATCTGATGCAGGACTTGCTCTTCGCCGTAGGAAAAGTTGAGCTTGCGGAAGGCGATGTGCCCGGCGATTGGCCGCGGCGTTGCCGGAGGCAAGGCGTGGTCTTGGATCTCAGGCTCGACAGCGAGGATTTCGTTGATGCGCTGCATGGATACGAGGGCGCGCTGGGCGCGGTCGATGCCCCAGCCGATGTACATGATCGGGCGGATGAGCTGGGTCAGGTAGGCGTTGAAGGCCACGAAGGCCCCTAGGCTGAGTTCGCCGTCGATGACTGCGCGCCCGCCCAGCCACAAATTTAGCCCCAAGCACAGCGAGGCGATGACGTAGGAAAGCGGTCGGTAGTTGGCGCGGGTGAGGATGTAGGCGCGGTTTTTTTCGAGGTACGCCAAGTTGAGTTGGTCGAACGCGGCGTTTTGCGCGGGCTCTTGGGTGTATGCCTTGACCACGCGGATGCCGGAGAGGTTTTCTTGGATGAAGGTGCTGATGCGGCCGAAGTACTCTTGGATGGCCTTGTAGCGGGTGTTGATGACCGCGGCAATGCGGATCATCACGACGCTAAAAAGCGGCATGGGCAAAAGCACCAATAGAGCCAGCTTCCAGTCGAGCAAGCACATACAGGCGAGTGTGAAGGTCAGGCCCAAGGCGGTATCGACGATGCCGCGAATGCCATAGACCCAAAAAAGATGCACAGAGTGGAGATCGTTGGTCGCCCGCGCCATGAGGTCACCGGTGCGGCGCTGCTGGTAGTACGACAGCGGCAGCTTGAGTAGGTGAGCAAAATACGCGATGCGGATGTCGTATTCGATGCGATTGGCAGCGCGGCCTAAGAACATCCGCATGGCGTAGCCGCACAGGGCCACGCCCAAGGCGCAGGCGAGGATGTAGAAGACGTAGGTTGCTACTTCCCCGGAGGCCGTATCCGGCGCGGTGACCGCATCAACGGCATCACCCACCAGCAGCGGGATGCGTGCGGTTGCCGCCTGCCCCAGCCCGATGCAGAGCGAGCCGAGCAGGATGCGACCGCGATAGGGACGGACGTATTGGGAAAACGGACCAAACATCAGCGGGCGAGGGCTAGCTCGGTAAAGGTGCTGGCGAGGAGCGGGCGCATGGCTGCCAGCGCCTCGGCGCGGTGACTGAGGCGGTTTTTTACGTGCGGGTCGAGCTGGGCCATGGTTTTGCCGTAGGCGGGGACAAAAAAGACCGGATCGTAGCCAAAGCCGTTGGTGCCGGCTGGGGCCGGGGCGATCAGCCCTTCACACGAGCCTTCGGCACGGCACTGGCGGCCATCGGGACTTACTGCACAGAGGACGCAGCGGAACCTAGCTTGGCGCTGCGCAGGCTCGGGATAGGGCACAAGCTCGGTGAGTAAGAGTTGGCAGCGGCCGGCGTCGTCGAGGTTGGGGCCGCCGTAGCGAGCCGAGTAGATCCCGGGAGCACCGGCGAGGGCATCGACCTCGAGCCCAGAGTCGTCGGCGAGGGCGATCTGGCCGCTGGCCGCGGCATAGGCACGGGCCTTGAGTTGGGCGTTGGCGGCAAAGGTCTGGCCGCTTTCCTCGACGTCGAGTTCAAGGCCCAACGAAGCCGGCGCGACGACCTCGATATCGGCGAGTAGGGCGCGGACTTCGCGCAGCTTGCCGGCGTTGTTCGAGGCCAGAAGCAGCGCCATTGCGGCCTATTGGGGCTGCTCGTCGATCTCTGCCAGTTTGCTCGCCGCGTAGTCCTTGTAGCGGCTGTCGTTCACCGCTCGGTTGTACCAGCGCCGCGCTTCTTCTCGTTGGCCGAGCTGAAAATGCGCGTCGCCCAGCAGCACTTCGGCGGCTCGGTAGTCCGCTTGACAACTCGTGGCGCGCCGGCCGTGCTCAATGGCTTGGCGGAAGTTGCCCATGCCGTAGTGCGCCTCGCCGAGCCGGTAATGCGTCTCGCAGTAGGTGTTGTCTAAATCGGAGGCCTTGTTCAGCGGGGCGATGGCCTCGTGGAAACGGCCGAGCTGGTTGAGCGCAATGCCGAGCAAGCGGTGTCCTTCGGCGTACGTGTCGTCGATCTTTAGGGCCTTTTGCAAAAGCGGTACGACGCCCTCTATATCTTGGGTATCGAACTTCAATCGCGCCAAGTCGCCGTACGATTCCATGTACGTGGGGTCGGCTTCTATGGAACGCTGGTAGGTGACGATGGATTTGCCGTAGTCGCGGTTGAGGCGCTGGATGTCGCCGAGGGCGTTGTAGGGTCTGGCGTCGGTGGGATCGGCCGCTATGGCCTCGGCAAAGGCCACTTTGGCCTTGTCTTTCTCGTGCAGGCCGCTGTGGGCAAGGCCCATGACGTAGAGGGCTTGGGCGCTTTGTGGGCCGTAGTCGCGCACTTTAGTAAAATAGTTGATGGACTCGCGGTATTTCTTTTGGCGAAAGCTGTTGAGGGCAGCCTTTTGATAGAGCTGGCCTAGGGCCTTAGCGGCCTGCTCCGGCTTGATGCTGAGGGCATGGGCTGCGGTAAAACTGCCAATGGCTTTGTCGTACTCGTTGAGGGCCTTGTAGGAAATGCCGAGGACATAGTGAGCGTTTCCGTAGGAGGAATCGGCCGCCACGGCCTTTTCGAGCTCGATGACGGCGTTGCGAAAGCTGCCCTTTTTGACCAAGTCGTAGCCGGTGCGGAAGTAGTTGAGGGCTTCGGGCGATTGGGCGAGAGCCGGTGCGTTCAAAAGCGCGAGTGCGAAACTGAGCAAGCGACAGTACTTCAAGGCCAAGTCTCCTGCGAAAGCTGGCTAAGGGATGGGCGAGAAAAGAGAAAAGGGCCGTTGATTTTGACCGCGACCTAGCCGCAGCAATCAGACGAATAAGCGTCTCCGCGCTGGTTCCCATTGCGGCCGTTGATCTCGGCGGTGACTTCGGCGAAAGCGGGGAAGCGGCCCTGTTGAATCTTGGAGAAAATGAGCTCGCCATCGAGGCTGATTTCAAACTTTCCTCGGTCGGAGGGAATCAGCGCAAAAGCGGCGATGTCTTTTTTGAATGCTACGAGCAGTTGTTCCGCCAAACTGACGGCTTTGTCTTCGTAGCCTCAGGCAGAGCAGTAAATTAGTTCCAAGTGCATGATAAACCTCCTGTGAAATAGCGCTCGAAAAAGTATAAAACTCCTTAGTAGTATTGTCAAAGACGGAGACCGGTGCAGTGGACGGTGTTATGGGCGGCCCTTATCTTTACTATACGTAATTGAACAAAATCAGCCTCCGCAAGCTCCTTAGACGGTTCCACAAATTTTTACCTCAGCGATAGAAAACGCGGTATGGCGGGCACTTTTTTCGACAGGCAAAAATGTGGCAGTGCGCGGCTCGCGCTTGGGGCCTTGCTAGTGGGCGCGGGCTTGGGCATCGCGTGTGGAGGCCCCTCGCCCGAAGAGTACATTCACCAGCTCAGAAGCCTGCAAAAAGCCGAGCGCATCAAAGCCGCCAACCAGCTCATCCGCTTCGACGCCGACGAGGTCGTTCCCCTGCTGATTGAGGAAGCCGATTCCGAATACATCCGCGTGCGGTTTGAGGTAATGCACCTGTTGGGCCGCTTTAAGGATGAGCGCGCCGTGGCGACGTTGGTCAAGGCTCTAAAAGACAAGTCGCCGCGCGTGGCGGCGGCCGCGGCGTGGGCGTTGGGCCAGATTGGAGCACCCGCCGCGCTCGCCCCGTTGCTCAAGTACGCGCGCGATCCCACGGTGGAAGTGCGTCAATATGTGCTCGGTGCGCTCGGGCCGTGCCATTCGTACGACGCTGAGCCGGCCTTGAGCGACTCGGCTTTCCGCGTGGTGCGCCGCGCCTTGCGCGCTCCCAAGCCCAAGTGGCGGGTCGCCGCCCTGCAGAGCCTGCGCGCCTACGGGTACCGCGACGCAGTGGAAGAAGTCATTCGCATGTCAGTGGACCCCTCGAACGAGGTGCGCTATGTCGCGGTGCAGGCCCTCGGCCAGATCGGCAGTGCATCGCTCCATCGTCCCGCCCGCAACGCCATCTACGAGGCCCTGTTGGTCGCCCTCGACGCCGACGAGTTGCAGAGCATCCGCAGCAAGGCCATGTACGCCCTCGCCGAGGTGGGCGATGCGCGGGCCGTGCCGCACTTGCAGCAGCTAATGCGCGAGGGCACGGAAGAAGACCAAACCGCAGCGCGACTAGCCCTGTACAAGCTAAGCCCCGAAGTCGCCGAAGCGATGAGACGAACTGAGTTAGGAGCAAGATGAAGGAATTGAAGATCGGCTTCCCGTCCGGGAGCTTGCAGGAGTCCACGTTTGACCTTTTTGTCCGCGCCGGCTATCGCGTGCGGCTCGCGCCGCGCTCGTACGTGCCCGACATCGACGATCCCCAGCTTGCGGGCCTGATGTTCCGAGCGCAGGAAATCGCTCAGTACGTAGTGCGCGGCGTCGTGGATGTGGGCCTGACGGGCCGGGACTGGGTCCTCGAAAGCGAGGCCGAGGTGGTCGAAATTGGCGAACTGACCTACAGCAAGAGCACGGCGCGGCCCTTGCGCTGGGTTATCGCCGTGCCCGAGGATTCTCCCATCCAATGCGTCGAAGACCTCGCGGGCCGCCGCATCGCCAGCGAGTTGATCGGCGTGACGCGCCGTTTTTTGCAAGGCCGCGGGGTGGAGGCCGAGGTGGAGTTTTCGTGGGGCACGACCGAGGTCAAGGCCGGCATTCCCGGGCTAGTGGATGCGGTCGTCGAGGCGACTGAGACGGGCACATCGCTCAAGGCCAACCGGCTGCGCATCGTCGATACGGTCTGCGAATCGACGCCGCGCTTGATTGCCAACAAGGCCGCGTGGGCCGATGGCTGGAAGCGGGAGAAGGCCGAGAACTTGCTAATGCTACTCAAGGGTGCGCTCGAAGCCGAGCACAAGGTCGGCCTCAAGATGAACGTGCCGCGCGCCCAGCTCAACCGCGTCATCGGCCGGCTGCCAGCCCTGCACACTCCCACAGTCTCCAGCCAGATGGACGACGAATGGGTGGCGCTGGAAATCGTCGCCGATGAGCGCATAGTGCGCGAGCTGATCCCCCAACTCAAGCGGCTCGGGGCCGAAGGCATCATCGAATATCCGCTCAACAAGGTCGTGTATTGATGATCCCCATTGCGTCCTATCCCTCCGAGCCGCTCGCCGCCCCACTCGCCGCCCTGCTGGCGCGCCGCCCCGAATCCGACCCCGAGGTCGAAGATGCGGTGCGGGACATCCTGCGGCAGGTGCGGAAAGAAGGCGATGCCTCGCTGTGCGCGCTGACGCAGCGCTTCGATGGCGTGGAAGTGGGCCCTGGGCAGTTGCGGGTATCAGCCTCTGTGCTCGCCGAGGCCGATGCCGCGCTGGACCCAAGCCTGCGCGTTTCTATGGAGGCGGCAGTAGCCAATATTCGCGCCTTCCACGAGCGGCAAAAGCTCAACTCGTGGTTTGTCGAAGATGGCGACGGGGTGATGCTGGGCAAGAAAATCACGCCCATAGAACGGGTGGGGCTGTGTGTGCCGGCCGGCGAAGTGCCGCTGTTTTCGAGCCTGCTGATGACGGCCGTGCCTGCGCAGGTGGCTGGTGTGGACCAGCTCTGCGTGGTCACGCCGCCAGTAGCGGCTGGTCGCCCCGCCCCAGTGATTGCGGCTGCCGCACGCCTGTTGGGTATTGACGAAGTGTACGCCGTGGGTGGGGCGCAGGCCGTGGGTGCGCTTGCCTATGGCACGGAGAGCATTCCGCCGGTACACAAAATCGTCGGTCCGGGTTCCCCCTATACGGTGGCCGCGCAGCGACAAGTCTTCGGCACAGTGGGCATCGCGCTGTTGCCCGGCCCGTCGGAAATTGTGGTGCTCGCCGACGCGGCGGCTGACCCGCGCTTGGTAGCTGCGGATTTGCTTTCACAGGCTGAGCACGGCTGGGGAGTGGCGTGTGTGTGCATCACGGATTGCGTGGCCTTGGCGCACTGCGTGCAGAAGGAGCTTGAAGCGCAACGAGCGGCGCTTCCGCGCTATTCAATTATAGATAGTGCTCTAGAAGAATACGGCGCGATTGTCGTGGTGCCTAGCCTCGAAGTGGGGATTGAACTGCTCAACCGCTTGGCGCCCGAACACGCCGAATTGCAGGTAGCCAACCCGTGGCGCTGGGTGGATTCCATTCGCCACTGCGGTGCGCTGTTCCTCGGCGCGGCGGCCAGTGAGCCGGTCGGCGATTACTTTGCTGGCACCAACCACGTGCTGCCGACCCAAGGCGCGGCCCGCTATGCCTCGTCGTTGGGGTGGGCCGATTTCGTCAAGACGACGAGCATCATCGCCTATACCCCCGAGCGCTTGGCCCACACAGCCGAGCACATCGCCCGCCTGGCACAAGCCGAGGGCCTTGAAGCCCACGCGCAGGCCGTGCGTATCCGCCAACAGCAGGCTGCACCATGAGCGCAGATCAACGCACGGCGCAGATTGTGCGCCAGACGACCGAGACCGAAATCGAGTTGCGGTTGTGCCTCGACGGCAGCGGCCAGTGCTGCGCCGACACCGGCCTCGGCTTCTTCGACCATATGCTCCACGCCTTGGCTCGGCACGGCCTGTGCGACCTAGAGGTCCAATGTCGCGGCGACTTGCACGTGGATGCCCACCACACCGTGGAAGATGTAGGCATCTGCCTCGGCCAAGCCATTGCCCAAGCCTTGGGCGACAAGGCCGGCATCCAGCGCTACGGCCACAGCTACGTGCCCATGGACGAAGCGCTCGCGCGAGCGGTGGTGGATTTGTCGGGTCGGGCCTATTTGGTTTTTGCCGCGGCTTTCAGCGAGGAGCGGGTCGGCGCACTGCCGGTGTCCTTAGTGCGCGAGTTTTTCTACGCCGTGGCCGATCAAGGCCGGATGAATCTGCATCTCGACCTCGTGCGCGGCCACAATGCCCACCACGGCATTGAGGCTCTCTTCAAGGCGTTCGCTCGCGCTCTGCTCATGGCCGCGCAGCGGAGCGAGCGGGTCCAGGGCATTCCTTCGACCAAGGGCGTGCTCTGAGGCGCAGGCTTGCCGCCCATGAAAATTTGCCATCTGATGTACGACGACATCGCCAATCCGTGGTTGGGTGGCGGCGGCGCGGTGCGGGCGATGGAGCTCTATCGCCGCTTGTCCGGCCGCCACGAGATCACGGTCGTCAGTGGCCTGTTCCCCGGAGCCGAGTTAGAAACCGAACGGCACGGCCTGCGCCTGCTGCGCGTTGGCTCAGCCCGCAGCTATGCCTTGAGCCGTGTGGGCTATTGCCGCGAGGCCGTAGCCCAGTTGCAGCGGCTAGAGTGGGATCTGTGGATCAACGAGTTTTCGGCCTTCGCACCTTTGCGCGTTCCGGCTGCGTTGCGGAGACAGGGGCTGCTTTTGTTTTATCATTTCATGGGATGGCACGCCCTTGCCAAGCATCCGCTGGCGGGTGGCGTGGCGTGGTTGTGCGAGCGGCGTGTCCTGCGCACTTATGGGCGAATTTTGACGATTGCTCCTAGTGTGCAAGCGCGCATTCAGCGCCGCGCCCGCGATGCCGAGGTTGATCTAGTGTACAGCGGCGTCGATCGGCGTTTTTTCTCACTGGTGCCCGAGGAAGCGCCGTACTTGCTCTACTTTGGGCGCATGGATATCCACACCAAGGGGATTGACCTGTTGATCGCCGCGTTTGCCGAGATTGCCGCCGAGCATCCTGAGCTCCGTCTCAAGCTGGCCGGGCGCGGCACTCCGCAGCAACTCGCTAAGGTGCGCGACTTGGTGCGGCGGGCGGGACTGGAGGGCCGGGGGGAGATAATCGGGAATGTGGAAGAGGAACGACAAGGTGAGCTCTTGCGACGCGCACTCATGGTCTGCGTCCCGTCTCGCTACGAGGGTTGGTGCATGGTGGCTGTAGAAGCTGCTGCTGCTGGCAAGGCTGTATTGGGTACGGACATTGACGGTTTGCGCGATGCCGTGCGCCACGACGAGACTGGGGTGTTGGTCCCCCCCGAGGATGTGGGTGCTTTGGCGGCCGGGATGCGGGCGCTGATTGCTGACGACGCAAGGCGGCGGGCCTTGGCGGCGGCGGGTCGGGTGTGGGCCGGGCGGTTTGGTTGGGATCGGTTGGCCGAGAATTTGGAGAACGTGTATTTGCGGACGGTTGAGAAAATGGGACGAGATTAGGCCGCTGGAAGGATTCTATGGTTAAAAAGAACAAACGCGCCAAAACCCAAGCACCGGCAAAGGCCGATAAGCCGCCCTTGTGGAATCACCGATTTTTTCCGCTGGTTTTCTTCCTCGCCTTGAGCCTGCTGTATTTCTACGAGTTCCCCCTGTCGGACAAGATCGTCTTTGGCATGGACGTGGGGACGGATTACCACAAGGGCGCGGACCTGAGCTTCTGGGACAAGGTGCAGACTGTGGACCAGCCGATGTGGGACCCCAAGATGGGCGGCTTCCCCCAGTCCGAGGCCATTCGTCCCCAGTACTTCCCAGCATACGTCCTGTACTTTTTTACGAGCTTTCAGCGGTATATTGGCTGGCGCTATATCCTGACGATGTTTGTCGCTGGCTTGGGGATGTACGCGTACTTGCGGCAAATCCACGTGGGCAGCCGCGCCGCACTGTGGGGCGGAGTGGCGTTTATGTCTGCGCCGGCCTTCTTGGCGTTTCCCTTGGCCGGGCACTACGCCAAGATGGGCGTCATCGCCCTGTTCCCGTGGATTTGCTGGGCGTTGGAACGGGCCTTGGCGCAGCGTCGGCTGATTTATTGGGCAGCGGTCGGGGTGCTGATTGGGGCGTGTATTTACTCTCATCCGCCGATGACGTATTTCGCGCTGCTGGGCCTCGGCATCTATTTCCTATTTAAATTGTACCAGATGCGCCGCGAGCGGGCTATCGTCCGGCGCTTTATTCATTTTATAGGTGCTGTGGTACTGGGTTTGGCGTTGGGGGCCGAGGGGGCGTTTCCGGTGATGCTCTATACCCGCGCCGAGTCCAAGCGAGCCACGGGCGATGAGGTAGGGGGCAAGACGGTGGAGGAACAACTCGCGTATGCGCGGAGTTGGTCGCTGCATCCCGAAGAGGTGGCGTCGCTGGTGGTGCCGGAGTTCGGTGGGTACGACAATGTGCTGGTACAGGGCGGCTCGCGCTATTGGGGCCGCAATGCGTTTAAGATCAACTCCGAGTACTTTGGCGTGATGGCTGTTCTATTGGCGCTGCTGATGGTGCTGGAGTGGCGGCGTCCGCAAGTGGCGCTGCTGGGCGGCGTGTTTGTGCTGGCGTTGGCCTACGTGTTGGGCGAGCACACGCCCGTGCATTGGCTGGCGTTTCACTTGCTGCCGGGGGCCGATGTGCAGCGCGCCATTGGCATGGGCTCGTTTGTGTTTGCGTTTGCCGGGTGTGCGCTGGCCGGGTTGGGGTTGCAGCGGGTGTTGGACGCCGACGCGGATGAGCGCACCTTGCTGCGGAAGCGCTTGGCATACATCGGCGGCATGCTCGCGGCGCTGGCCTTGGTGGTCGCGCTCTTTCCGAAGGAGGCTACTGAGGCGTGGATAAATGTGTTTTACCAAGACATTGCGCCGCAGAAGCAGGCGGTGTTGGCTGGGAGCTACGATTGGATCGCGCGCGGCGGCTGGTACGTGGTGCTGGCGGTGGGTGCGGGCGTGGTATTGCTCTTTCTGCGGCTGGGGGGGCAGCTTTCGGCGACCGCCTTGGTGGTGGGCTTGTGTGCGGTGACGCTGTTCGACACGTGGCGCGTTGATCGGGTTTATTTGCACTATCGGGATCCGGGGCACTATGCGGATATTCGCCGAGAAAATCCGCGCGCGGTGCAGTTTTTGCAAAGCGACGATTCGCTTTTTCGCATCTTGCCCTTGCCTAGCTTCCGGGTGCTGGAGGAGCCGGGTTATCACTTGCGCGGCGTTTGGTCCATCACCGGCTTTCACGATCTGACGGTGGGGCGCTACGATCGGATGCTGAAGGAGTTTGAGCCGCTGGTGCAGCAGTTTTTGCGCACGGGTGCGCCGTCGGCTGGGTTTCAATCTTTGTTGAATTTGCTCAATGGCAAGTACTTGGCTGTGCCCAAACCTCTAGAATTGAATACAGCGGCCTATCCGCTGCGCTTTGAGGGCGAGCGTTTTCGCTTGTACGAAAATCCGCAGGCGTTGCCGTGGTTCTACTTGGTGCCGGAAGCCGAGGTGTTGGACAGCGGCGAGGCGGTGTTGGCGCGGCTGCTGAGCGGGCGGGTGGACCCGCAGGGCGTGGCATTGCTGGAGAATGTGCCGGCCGTGCGGCTCGATGGTGCGGGCGACCGGGCGGGCGACCGGGTGGAGCGGCTGGCGTACGATCCAAAGGAGGGTTTGATTCGCCTGCGGACGCAGAGTGCGGGGCCGCGCGTGTTGGTGGTGTCGGAGAATTACCAGTCGAATTGGTCGGTGTGGGTGGATGGGGAGGAGGCCGAGATGTTGCGTGTCCATTATATATGGAAGGGCGTGGCCTTGCCGGCCGGGGAGCACGAGGTGGAGTTTCGCTATTTTTCGCCGGTGTTGGCTTGGGCGCGGGGCGTGGGTTTGGTCGGGTTGGTGGTGGTTGTGGGTGTGGTGGTGGCCGCGTGGCGGCGGGGGCGGCGGGATGGTTGACAAATGAATGGAGGTCGGTGATATTTGCCGACGGCTTTAGAAGAGGCGTCTGTTATGGATAGTGGCACGATAGATTGGACTATTGTAGGCGTCGGTATCGCGTTTGTAGGCGTCGGTATCGCGTTGGCGGGGTTAATACTGGCTACGACGCGGAGTATTCGCGCTGATATGCGGGTGCTTTCAGACCGGTTGGACAAGAGGATCGATGATCTTGCGGCGCGTCAGGACGAGAAGATGGATGCGTTGGCGGTGCGGATGGGTCGGCTGGAGCAGGAACAGGTGCGGTTGAGCGAAAAGATGGATGCGTTGGCGGCGCGTCAGGACGAGAAGATGGATGCGTTGGCGGCGCGTCAGGACGAGAGGATGGATGCGTTGGCGGCGCAGGTGGGTCGGCTGGAGCAGGAACAGGCGCGGTTGAGCGAAAAGATGGATGCGTTGGCGGCGCGTCAGGACGAGAGGATGGATGCGTTGGCGGCGCAGGTGGGTCGGCTGGAGCAGGAACAGGTGCGGTTGAGCGAGAAGATGGATGTGTTGGCGGCGCGGGTGGGTCGGCTGGAGCAGGAACAGGTGCGGTTGAGCGAGAAGATGGATGTGTTGGCGGCGCGGGTGGGTCGGCTGGAGCAGGAACAGGCGCGGATGAATGGGATGCTGGAGACGATTCGGGCCGGGCTTTCGTATCGAGTGGAGCGTCCGGATGCGGGAGACCGCGTGGCCGAGGCGTCTGAATCGTATGAGCCACAGGAGTGAACGGCAGGTGAACGGACCCGACGGACTTCTGCCACAGTTGACGGCCCGTGTTAAAAGAGTGCCATCGCTCTCGCTCTTCTGGAAAATTACCGTTTTTACAAGGGATAAAGGGCGTTTTAGCTAAAGTTTTTGCAGGGAATTTATTCTTGACACTTCTATTTTTTCTCGGTATAATTAACTCTATTGTATAGGATAATGCGCTAGCGTTATGAACGAAAAAGCCGCGAAAGGGGGCGTATGAGAAACGCACGAACGCAATATCTCAGTGGGTTTAAAGCAAATCCATCTTCTTATACCACTTTCTTCTTAATCAGGGATTCTTTCCCTGGGGAGGTTAAATAATGATACACACGAAGTTTTGGGGAACTATGCTGACCCGGCTTGGCGGCGGACTGTTCGCTGCCTTTGCGGCTGTCGGCTTCCTGCTGACAACAAGTTCCTTGGAAGCGCAGACACTATCGGCGATGGAGGGTGACGGAAAGGTAACACTAACTTGGGATGGTGGGGGTAATTTCGTGGTGAAATACCGAGTGTTAAGTTCCGGTAATTCTCTAAAAACTTGGAAAGAAGATCCTGTGGGGTCTGGAGAGGTGATCTTTCCTTTGGTGAATGAGATGCCGCACATTTTTGTATTATTCGACCCCGGTAGTGGTAAAAGAGTTGACGAGACACAAGCGACGCCGACAGCCTCCCCGGACTATATGCTGACGGTGAGTCCTGATAAAATCCGCGAGGATGCCAAGGCGACCAACCTTACGGTGAAGATCAAAGCTGCTAAGAAGAATGATTCCGATGATACGTATGTGATATTGGGGCTTGGTACTCAAACCGGACTCAATGATAGATTCCGCATAACGCTGCCTACCCTCATGATTCCGAAGGGCAAAGACGAGGCGACAGGGACGATCGTGTTCACTCCTATTTCTGGTACTGGCGATGATAGGAATCTTAATATCCTAATCGTCGCGTCCGGTAGTATAGGTACAGCTCCTGCCTCTGATACTCTTACACTGATTGACGCCGACCAGCCAACTAACGAAATCACTCTTTCGCTTTCCCCAAAAGAGGTAAGCCAAGAGGCTGGTCCGACCACGATCACGGTGGAAGCCACCCTAAATGGCGAGACGGTGGGCAAGGACCTGTCTTTTTCTTTGATCGTTAGACCCGATGACGAGGACACAACAAATGCAGGAGATGAGGCGACACGCGATACGGATTACACCATATCGGGTTTGGGCCGTCTAACAATCCCAAGGAATAGTGTGTCGAGTACAGCGACGTTTACTATTAATCCCAAACAAGACGGAGGCGGAAGTAAAGTCACGATCAATGCACCTAGGGATCTCGACCTTAGATATAACGCCGATACCACTAATGAAGACGAGGAGCAAGACATAAAGGTTAGCAGCGCAAGGCTCACGATAACGGAAAAGCCAATTGCTGACATTAAAGATGATAAAATTTCAGCAACTCCGGCTTCGATACGCGAAGAAGCTGGGCGGACACCGATCGAGCTGAAAGTTACGTTGGCGAATGCCCTATTGGATGACGCGGCGGTGAGCTTCTCTATTTTGGGAGAGAATAATGCTGAACGCGATGTGAATTACACGGCGGAATTCGGTGATCCTCTCACAATTCCCGCCGGCGAGACCTCGGGGACGGCGACGCTCATCTTCACCACCATAAACGACAATGCTCCGAATGATCCGAGAGAGGTTGTTATCCAAGCTACAGTCGGAAATAGTGATGGTGAAGTTACGATCACGATTACCGACGACGACTCGAATAGCAAGAACATAAAGCTGTCGGCGGATCCTGCTGAGATAAAGGAGGACGCAGGGGAGACGGATGTCACGATCACTGCGACCTTAGACGGCAAGGTGTTAGACGACGACGCGAAGCTGACCTTGGTCTTGGGCAATATGCTTCCTACTGAGTCTAAAGACCCAAAGGTCAAGGGTGATGGTGCTACGGCGACGCGCGATGTAGACTACACAGCCATCATTCGCTCTTTGACGATTCCGGCCGGCGAGGTAAGTGGATCGAGGGTGATCTCCATCACCCCAGTGGACGACGGGATAGAGGACGCGGACGAGACGATCAAGCTGAAGTCCACAAACAAGCCCAAAAACGCACGAGATGAAGATATCACTGTCAGCGTCGCGACGATCAAGCTGACAGATACGGGCAAGAAAGAGGCTCCGGCGGCTCCGGCCGACGGCACACCTTCCTTCACCGCAGACGATATTGCTGCGTCAGATACGGTCATTGAAGGCACGGCTGGCATGGCGTTGGAGATGGAATTGCCGGCAGCTAGCGGCAATGGCGAGTTGACGTACAGCGTTTCGGCTAATCTGCCCGCTGGCTTGTCGTTTAATCAGGCCACGCGGACCATCTCAGGTACGCCGGCAGCGGCTGGGACGGCCGAGATCATCTACACGGTGATTGACGGCGATACTGGTGAAGATCTTCCGGCCGAAAGCGCGGCCCTGACCTACACCATTGAGATCGCTAAGATGGCGCCGCCCGTGAGTGTGGTCGAGAAAGTAGAAGCGAGCCCTTCGTCGGTGCGCGAAAATGGTGAAGCGATAGAGATGAGGATCACGGCTACCTTAGCGGCAGCCGCTCCAAAGGCTGAGATGCTCAGCTTCACGCTCGGTGCTGCCAGCGAAAACTCGGCCGTCCGCGATGTGGATTACACCGCGGCGATGCGTGGTAGCGTGTCCATTGAAGAAGGCGCGACCTCTGCTTCGACGACGCTGACGCTGACCCCCCTCGACAACGACGCCACGGATGGCAATAAGTATATCGTCGTGCGGGCGCAAGCATCGGGTGGTTCGGAATCGGCGACGATCAAGATCGCCGATGACGAAACGGCTAGCACGTCCATCTCGCTTTCGGCAAATCCCAATGCCGTAAACGAGAACGACGGTCAAACTGTTGGTACGATCACCGCGACCTTGGACGGCAAGGTGTTGGACGCTGACCAGAAAGTGATCATTTCTGTTGATCCAAATTCGGAAGCCGCCCGCGATGAGGACTACCAGATGCTATTTGACGCGGAACTGACGATTCCGGCTGGCGAAGTATCGGGTTCGGTGAACTTTGTCATTGATCCAAGAATAGATGCGGATGACGAGGGCAGCGAGACCATCACCTTGGTCGGTACGCCGACTGGCGGTGCCGCCTTGGCTGGCGGCACAGTGACGATCAAGCTGGACGACTACGACGCGCCGATGGACGCGCCGCCCCTCACGTTCGCCGAAGGGACCATGATCGACGGCATCGAAGCTACCGCTGGTACGGCGATTGCCGATGTAACCCTACCGGAAGCGACGGGTGGTTTGGGTGACATCGCCTACAGCGTCTCCGAGTTACCTGCGGGTCTGTCGTTTGACGCGGATACGCGGACGCTTTCGGGTACGCCCGAAGCCGAGGATACCATGGAAGTCACTTACACGGCCGCGGCCGGCGATGAAAACGTCTCGTTGACCTTCTCCATCAAGGTCAACGCGATGCTGGACTTTGGCGACCTTGGCTCGTTGTTTGGTGCGCTCACCGGCGGTGCTGGCAAGGCCAATCCGGCTGATGAGCACGACGAAGGAGCAATCCGACTCTTCGTTGATGTGCCGGTGAGCCTGACGCTGCCGGCAGTCGAGTCGGGTGGGACCCCGCCACTGACGTATAGCGTGTCGGGCCTGCCTGCCGGTCTGTCGTTTGATCCGGCCACGCGGACGGTTTCGGGTACGCCGACGACGGAAAGTGAGGTTTCAATCGTTACCTACACGGTTATGGATGCCAGCGGTGCTTCCCAGTCGATACCGGTTCCCGTGGTGGTGGTCCTTCCTCCGCTGGATGCTCCCGACAATCTAGTCGCCGAAGACTACAAGGGGGCTGACGGCCTCGGAGACCAAGGCGGTTTCGTAATGCTGTCTTGGGAACTGTCCGAGCATCACGACAGGTTGGACGGCTATCGCATCTTCCGCGCCCTGCCCGTGCTGGGTAATGAAATGGTTCCTTGGGCCATGGTGGATGCCGTGCCGGGCGTGGAGATGGGTCGCGCCATCGTCGCTACGCTCGACAATGTTTCCACTCGCTGGGGCATTGCTGCTGAGAGTGGTGGTCGCACCACGCACGGTGCTGCTAAGGCCGTGTTCGTCAGTGCTGAAAACTTGAACCAGCCCTACGAGCTGATGGCTGAGACGCTGATGGCCAGCAGAGAAGCGGCGCAAGCCGGTGATGGGCCG
Organism: Candidatus Latescibacterota bacterium; assembly: GCA_965200315.1. Taxonomy (GTDB): domain Bacteria; phylum Latescibacterota; class UBA2968; order UBA8231; family UBA8231. The sequence continues at coordinate 2,452,395 of OZ241362.1, read as the reverse complement.
GTGTTCGCCTCGCTGCTGCCAGAAGCCCTCGCCTACGCTCAGGGCGTGGCTCCCAAGCTGAACGTGATTGACGGCGTGTTGTCCTCGGCTCTTACCATCACGGAAGAGGCGGTTCGCGCTACCGACGACATCCCGCCGTTGGCCGTGCCGTCGCTGAGCGTCTTGGACGCGCCCAACGACCAAGGCAGCCGCATCGTCCTGACGTGGGCACTCTCGCCGTCTGACCGGCTCTTGCAGGGCGTCATTGCCGGAGCCGTCGGCCCGGCCGAGCTCGATCCTGTCGTCGGCGTCCATGGCTACAGCATCTATCGCCGCGCTGCGGGCGAAGACGAGTTCGTTATGATCGCACAGGTTGATGCTGGTGTCGCGTCCTTTGTCGATGAGACGGCACTGAATGGGGTGCATTACACCTATCAGGTGCGGCCCTACGACTTGGACAACGAGACGGGTTCCGATGTCGAACAGACGGCGATGGCCGTGCGCAACAGCGTGGTAGATAGCGAAGGTCGCACGATCTTCGGTCTGTTCGGTACCGATAGCCGCATTGGTTTCGACGACTTCTTCATCTTCGCCGATAACTTTGGTTTGACGGCTGCGGACGCTGGGTTTGATCCGGCGTTTGACCTGGCGCCGAACGCCGCGATTGACTTCGACGACTTCTTCGTGTTTGCCGACAACTTTGGTCGCAGCACGGCGGCGGCGGGTAAGCGTGTGCCGATGTTCGCGGGTCTGAATGCCGATGCGCGGCTGTACTTGGATGCGCGGACAGCGCTGCCCAACGTGGGTGAGGACTTTGTCCTCGATGTGCGCTTGGCGGACTTTACCGCGCTCAAGGGCTACGGCTTGCAGGTGCAGTATGAGGCCGACAAGCTGGCGTTCGTCGAGGTGCGAACCGATCAGCCGCTGGGGGGTAGCGCGTTGGCTACGCCGCAGGTGTTGGCCGACCAAGCCGGTGTGTTGACGGTGGCCACCCACGGCGCCCTCGTCGCCGACGGCGCGGTGGCCCTGAGCTTGGTTTTCCGTCCGACCGTGGAGATCGAGAGCACGCGCATCGAGGTCACCGACACCCAGACGTATGACAGCGCGTTTGGCTTCAACCGCTTGGCGCGGCCGGCTCCGGTGCAGGTGCAGACGCGGCCGGCGGTGTTCTCGTTGGCCGACAACTATCCGAATCCGTTCAACCCGGCGACGACGATTCAGTATGCGTTGCCGCAGGCGGCGGATGTGGCGTTGACGGTGTATAATGTGCTGGGTCAGCCGGTGCGGACGCTGGTCGCCGAGCATCAGAGTGCCGGTCGCTATGTCGTGGAGTGGGACGCGACCAACGACAGCGGGCACAGCTTGTCGTCGGGGATGTATTTCTACCGCTTGGAGGCGAGCGGCGAGTTCCTCGAAGTCAAGAAGATGCTGCTGCTCAAGTAACACCCACTGCACAGCGAGTTAGTGAAATGGGACCTCAAACCTCAGATTGGGGTCCCATTTCACTATTTAATCAACAGGTTACAAATATATAAGGAGAAGCAACTATGCATAACAGCGTGCGCAAGACGTTTCCTCTTGCCATCGCCCTGTTGCTCGCACTCTGCGGTGCCGCTGTCGCCGGGGACAACGCAAATGTCGTCATTTCGCTGGATGAGGAACATGCGGCCGCCGATGCTGGTGAGCAAGTGCAGGTTCCACTGTCAGCCGCTGGGATGGTCGGGGTAAAGCAGTTTGAAGTTACCCTGACGGTATTGCCCGCGGATGCCTTCGATCTAGCGGCGACGACCTTTACCCCTGCTTTTGGTTTTTCGCCCGGCGTGGAATTGTTAGGGGATGGGCAGGTCAAAAGCGGTGGGGCCACTCTCGGCGAGGCGGTAGATGGCGATGGTGATTTGGGTGTTTTTACCCTCACGATGTCGAGTAGTTTTAGCCGGGGCTCCCCGGCCGAGATTGTGGTGAGCAGCGTGTCCCTTGGGGCGTCGTCTGTGGACCGGGATGTCCTTGGTCCCGAAGGATTGTTTATCGTCAACTGGGCCGTGCCCCCGCCGGATATGATGCCGACCTCACCGCTCTCCCTTAACCCGGCCTATTCCTCGGTCGGCACAGGTGCGGACGCGGACGGTAGCCCCGGCGAGATTGAGCTCTCGGTCAATTTTACCGATGATGGTGCCCCCGCCAAGGGCCAGACCATTGCTTGGGACATCACCAATACCGGCTCGCGGTCGGTCTATCTGCTCGGTGTCGGCGAGGTTCCCTCTGGCGTGTACGTATGCCTGCGGAATGTGACCGATGAGGCTGGCAATGCCGCGGTTCAGTTCGACGCCGAAGGCAACTTAAAGGCGGCTGCGACTTCGCTCGACGTTCGGGCGCGCACGACTGCTGTAAATCCGGCCGGTGACACCATTGACTTGGCGGTCGATTTTAACGCTACGTGGGCGGTGCCAGATCCCGACAAGTTGATGTTCGTCTCGCAAGTTTCCCTAAATAACGACGACAAGGCCCTCAACGAGGTGGTCGCGGGTCCGGGTGCGAAAATTCCAGTCGTGCTTTCGGCGAACGAGCTAGTCGGCGTGAAGCAGGTTGAAGTTATCGTGACGGTGTCGCCAGCCGATGCCTTTGATCTAGAGAAAACCACGTTTTCGGGTTCCTCTGCGTTTAGGCTGGCGGGTCCGGGCGTGGAAGTCTCCGGGAATCAGGTGCGAGGCGGCGCAGTCGTTCTCAGCGATGCCGTAGATGGGGATGCCCATATAGGGAGCTTCGTCCTCGTCACCTCAGACAACTTTACCGAGGAGGTGGAGGCGGAGATTGTGGTCCACAGCGTGTCCCTCGGCCCGTCGTCCGGCATGCGCGATTACTTGGATGCTGAGTTGTTGAGTCGCAGCATGCACCTCAACCGGCCGGATCCAGTGCTGGTGGCTACTGCGCCACTAGTGGGCAACTCGTTGGTTTCTGGGGCCGACACGGGTGTTGTTGACGACGACAGCCCCGGCGAGATCGCGTACTCGGTCAATTTTACCAACCTCTGGGGTGATCCGGGCGAGGACCAGCTCATCTTGTGGGACGTGTACAACCGGAGCACAGAGTGGGTGTCCGTGCTTGGTATTGGCACGATTCCCCCGCATGGTAGCGCGTTCGTGCGCAATACGACCGATGCCGACGGCAATTCGTCGATTGAGGTCGACGCCGAGGTCGTGTCTTTCCTCAGCATTACGGCGAGTACCGCCACGGAGAATGCGGCCGGCAAGGCCCTCGACTTGGCGATTGACTTCAGCGCGGCTTGGGCTGCTGCCAAGCCGCTAGCCGCCCTGCCGTTGGCTAACTCGCTGAGTCAGAACTATCCCAACCCTTTCAACCCGGAAACCACGATTCCCTACGAGTTGAGCAGCGATGCTATCGTCTCCCTGACGATTTACAACATCGCAGGTCAGGTCGTGCGCAGGCTGGTTGACGGCGAGGCGCTGGCTGCAGGTCAGTACCAAGCCGTGTGGGATGGCCGGAGCGAAAGTGGCGCTGGCGTCGCTAGCGGCATGTATTTTTACTTGCTCCATGCCGGCGACTACGTAGCCAAGCGCAAGATGGTGCTACTCAGGTAGTTTCCTCAGCAGGACAACAGCAGTAATCAACGAATGAAATGGGGCCTCAATAAGGGGTCCCATTTCCTTTTTTTGCCGTAAGCTGCGGTGTTATTGCGCTTGGCTATGAAAATCAAGGTTTTATTTTTTGCTTCCTGCCGCGATGCCGTAGGCCACAGAAGCTGTGAGTGGGAGATTGCCGAAGGCTACCGGGTCGTGGACTTGCAGCGCGAACTCGTGGCTGCTTATCCGCAACTGGCTGCGGTGCAACAGGTGTTGTCGATTGCGGTCAATTCCGAGTATGTGGGAAGCCATACCGCGTTAAAAGCGGGAGACGAGGTAGCCCTTATTCCGCCTGTAAGTGGGGGCTGATGTGTTCAAAATTACCGAAGGCCCTATTGAACCCAACGATTTGTTTGCCGACGTGGTGCGCGATGAAAATGGCGCTGTGGCCACGTTTGCCGGCGTGGTGCGCAATCACTCCGGCGACAAGCAAACCGAGTACTTGGTGTACGAAGCGTATCCGGCTATGGCCGAGAAGAAGATGGCGCAGATTGGCAAAGAACTGAAGGCGCGGTGGGGCGTCGTGGACGTCGGGATGATTCACCGCGTAGGGAAGCTCGAAATCGGGGAAATCAGCGTGTTAATTGCCGTCGCTAGCCCTCATCGAGCCGAGGCGTTGGCCGCGTGTCAGTACGCCATTGATCGGCTCAAGCAGATCGTGCCGATATGGAAGAAGGAAGTAGGGGTCGAGGGTGAAAGCTGGGTTGAAGGTCCACAGGCAGCCTATGAAGGCCGCTAGTTATGGTGTTCAATTTTGGTTGGCTGTTAGAGGGTCGGTTGGCGGGTGCTGGGCAGATTGGCGGTTGGGAGGGGGACGAGCGGCTGGAGGACGATCTCGATTTACTGGAGGTGCAGGGCGTAAAGGCGATTGTGTCGCTGACCGCGAATGCCCTGCCGGTAGGCGGGGTGGCGGCACGCGATATGGCGTACTTGCACTTGCCCATACAGGATATGCAGTCGCCTTCGCTCGGGGATATACGGGCGTTTGTCCAATTCGTCGACGAGGCAGTCGAGCAAGGACGTCCGGTGATGGTCCATTGCAGTGCGGGATTGGGGCGCACGGGCACTATGTTGGCGAGTTATTTGGTAAGAATGGGCAACAGTGCGGCGGACGCTCTGACGCAGGTGAGGAACCTGCGCCCCGGCTCGGTGGAAACAGCCGCCCAAGAACGGGCCGTATATGAATACGCCGTGCATCTTGGGCAATTGACATAGTGGGGTGACACCAGTACTTTGAATAAAAGTGTGGACCCGAGTGGCTACACGCTAAAACCGGAGGAGAGGGTCGGATGGAAAAAGTTAATTTTCCTGAGTGTTTGAAGTGCAGGGAAGGCGTTTTGATCCCGCTTTCCGACTATGGAAGAGACGGCGCGGCCATTCACTACAAAGCGTGGGTCTGCACGAATCCAAGTTGCGGCTACCATATGAGAATTGATAACGGCGAGTTGAGTATCGGCGAGGAACTCAAGAGATCGTTTAAGTAAGCGGTCGCGTCTTCGCCTTTGGCACGCGGTAAAAGTAGTAGATCACGAGAAGAGGCCCCCTTTTGTGGAGCCTCTTCTTCTTATGGGGTCTATTGTTGGCCAACATCAGTGTAAGCAGTTGGGGGATCAGGGCAGGTGCCTTGGTCTTATCTTTTGCGCTGTGGCTTCATGCAGTTACAGAGAAGTACTACGATAAAGAAATTGCAGTGCGCCTCTGGATCGAAGTCCCTCCGCCGGGCGAAGGGGTAGCCGGGGATATGGTGCTGGCCAGTGAAGTGCCTTCCACGGTTCGCGTCCTGGTCACAGGAGGGGGCAAGGATCTGCTGTTTGACTTGGACGACGATTCCTTTGTTCTAAAGTTGCGGGCCGAAGACAAGAATCGGATCCACCGTTTGACTCCTTCCCAAATCACCAAGCGGGCGGCCGACTTGGATGTCGAAGTCAAGGAAATTCTCGAACCAAAAGAGATTGCAATTGCCCTAACGCCGAGGATGGAACGGGATGTGCCCGTGCGAGTGCAAGCGAGTCTAGAAGTGGCTGCTGCCCACGTACAGGTGACGCCGGTGCAAGCTGAGCCCGCGCTTGTCCGGGTGATCGGCCCGCAGCAGCAGGTTGCCGCATTGCGTTATGTGGATACGGATTCGCTGGTTTTGCAGAGTGTTACAGAAGATGTGGACGTAGAGCAGTCCTTGCGGCATCCCCAGCGTACGCAACTTGCGTTCGTGCCTAGGACCGTGCGCGTACGCGCCACTGTGCAGATGTTGGCCGAAGACGATTTAATCGGAGTGCCGATTACCGTGCGACACCTCGGCAAGGTGCGCCTACGTCCCGAGCCAGCCACCGCCCAAGTCAAGGTGCGCGGCGGAGTTGGCGTGATCACCCAGCTTGACCCGGCCCGCGACATAGAGCTGTACGTAGATTATGCCGAATATCAGGGGAATTCGCTGCCAGTACACAGCGCGGAGACACCGCTTTTCGAGGTGCGCCAGATCGCGCCAGCATACGTCGATTTGGTGAGCTACTAGTAATGTTGGTACTGGGGCTGGAGACCTCCTGCGATGAGACGGCTGCGGCAGTCGTTGATGAGTCGTACGCTGTGCATTCCAATATCATCTTCTCACAACAAGATCACGCACCATACGGAGGCGTGGTGCCCGAGTTGGCTTCGCGCGCCCATATGTGTGCTTTGGTGCCAGTCGTGCGACAGGCCCTAGCGACCGCAGGTGTTGGGTGGGAAGAAGTGGATGGGGTGGCAGCGACGCGAGGGCCTGGCTTAGTCGGGTCGTTGATCGTGGGGCTGTCACTGGCCAAGGGGCTGGCTTTGGCGCGCAACAAGCCGCTGGTGGGTGTCCATCACCTAGAGGCTCACGTGTTTTCCAACTTGGTCGCCGCGCAGGTCGAGGTTCCCTTCCTGACACTGCTGGTATCGGGCGGACACACCGAGTTGATTTTGGTGCGCGAACTCGGCTCATACGAGGTGCTGGGACGCACGCGAGACGACGCGGCTGGTGAGGCATTTGACAAGGTCGCCAAGCTGCTGGGCCTGCTGCCCGGAGAAGGGGTGGTGGCCGGTGGTCGGCTCATCGCCGAGTTGGCCGAGGATGGCGATCCCAAGGCCATTGACTTCCCTCGCGCCCTCGTGGACGAGATGGACTTCAGCTTCAGTGGCCTCAAAACCTCGGTGTTACACTACGTCCGCTCTCTTACCCCGCAAGTGCGCATACAGCAGCTCGCCCATATTGCCGCTAGCTTCCAAGAAGCCGTAGTGGATGCCTTGGTTGCTAAGACCCTGTTGGCCTTGGAGCGAGCAGACGTGGCGACCGTATGCCTTGCGGGCGGAGTTGCCGCCAACCAGCGGCTGCGCCAGCGGTTGCGCGTCGCGGTCGAGCGCCGCGGCCTAGCCTTCCATTGTCCGGCATACGATTTGTGTACAGATAACGCCGCTATGGTGGGGGCTGTTGGAGCCTTCTACCTCAGCCGCGGCGTCTGCGACAGTCTCAATGTGGACGCCGCTCCCCGCCTGGGCTGGCGTGTCTGAGTGGGCGGATAGCCACCTCCAGCTAGCGGGACCAAGCGTATTCCTCGTCCTGCTGCCCTTCCTACTCGCATTTGTTTATTGGGTATATCAGCGGACATATCCGCAGGTTGATCCCAAGCGCCGCATGGTACTCGTGGCGTTGCGTACCGCGGCCGTGGCTTTGCTGGCTATGGTGTTGTGCGAGCCGGTTTTGACGTGGTGGCACCAACAGGTCATACGGCCACTGGTGGTGGTGGTAGTCGATACGAGCCCGAGCATGAGGGTAGCCGACGGGCCTGTCACGCGACTACAACAGGCAGTGGCCGTGCTGGGCGACGAGCGTTGGTCAGCGCACTTGCATCAGGCCGAAGTCCGCGCTTGGGGATTTGCCGAGTCGGCGTATCCGCTCGCGCTTGACACGGTCGCGACCGCAATTACTCGCGGTCAGGCGACGAATATAGGCAGCGCCCTTGCCACCAGCTTGGAGGGGGTCATCGAGCGGGAGCGTCTCCAAGGCGTGGTCCTATTCTCCGACGGGGGCCACAACTTGGGCCGCAACCCGGTGCAACTGGGCGCGGAATTGGGCGTACCCGTGTACGCGCTTGGTGTGGGAGGCGCGGAGGTACCCGTCGATGTCCAGCTAATGGACGTGCGCACGGCCGAAACCGGATATGTCGGTCAGAGTCAGTCGATTGATGCCGAGATGCGGAGTTGGGGATACGAGGGGCAACGCGTGGAAGTCCAGCTCTACGAGGGCGAGCGATTGCTCCAGAGACAATCGCTGCTGTTGGCCGGCGATGGACAGGTACAACGCGTCTCGTTTGCAGTGACGCCTCAACAAGCTGGCCCGTGCATTTTTCGCGTGGCTATTGCGCCCGTGGCCGGGGAATTTGCGACCGCAGACAACGAGGCCCTCGCGTTTACTCACATTCTCGCCGGGCGCACGCGGGTGCTGTTGCTAGCCGGAGGCCCCAGCGAGGATTTGGCCTTTTTGCGCCGCAGTTTAAGCGCAGATTTGAGTTGGGTAGTAGAGACCCTGATTCAGCGGGAGCCGGACGCGTTCTACGGCGGCGCGTGGAGTCCGGCTGTTTTGCAGGGTCGGGATGTGGTGCTGCTGGTGAATCCGGGCGCGTGGCTGCTCAACGGCCCGCCCGCCGCTGCGTTAGTCCAGCACGTGTACGCCGGAGCCGGTTTGCTCGTTGTCGGAGGGGTCAAGATGGCGCAGGCTTGGCGTGCCGACTCGCCGCTGGCTGCGCTCATGCCGCTTCAGGTAGCTGGTCCTGTGCCCTTTGTGCCGGGCGAGGTCTTGTTGCGACTCAGCGCGGGCGGGCGGCACCATCCGGTCGTGCGACAGCCCGCAGGGGCAGACGATCCGTGGCTTCGGTTGCCGCCGCTGCCGGGCTACTTTCGCACGGCTCAGCAGCGGCCGGGCACCACCGTGCTGGTCGAGGGCGCAGGCGGCGAGCCTGTCGTAATTGCGGGCGCGTATGGCGCGGGCAAGGTCATAGCGGCTCTATCCGCGTCTTTTTGGCGGCTCGACCTGATGAGCAGCGGCGTCAATGGCCAACCCCAGACCATTCAAACGTTCTGGCGCGACGCCGCCAAGTGGCTCGCGCTCGACGCTCCGGGCGGGCGGGTCCGTGCCTCAACCGAGCGACCTGTGTACCGGGCGGGCGAGGAAGTGGTTTTCGCGGTGCAGGTTTTCGACGAACTGCTAAAGCCGCAACCGGGGGTGACGGTACAGGTCGCGCTAGCCGGACGGGAAGCGTTCGACCTGCAATCACAAGGAGCCGGGCACTACCGAGGCGTCGCTAGTGGGCTGGCCCCCGGCACGTATGAATACGAGGTTCGGGCCGCAGTGGACCAAGCCGCTATAGGTGCGACTATGGGTCGCTTTGTCGTCGAAGAGTACAGCATTGAGCTTGGGGATTTGCACGCCGACCCATTGCTCTTGGGTGGGCTGGCCCGCGCTAGTGGCGGCCGCGCCTATTCGCTTGCGGACTGGGAGGACATGCTGGAACAGCTTGCGCCGCGCAAGCGTTGGGTCGAAAAGGCCGAGGTTTTGCCGCTGTGGGGGCCGCTGTGGCCCGCGCTTTTGGCGATTGCTCTGTTGGCTGTCGAGTGGTTTGGACGCAAGCGCAGCGGCATGATCTGACGCCCCGCAAGATGCAAAAAGCCGCGTTTTTGTTTATTTTTGTTAATCCCCTTTCCAATCTGATTGCTTCCCAACCTAGGTACTAGCGGAGTCTGTGGCTCTATGTCCGAGTTTTTGCATACGCCCAAAGGCGAGAAAAGACCCCAAGTGCTAGGGGTGCTCCTCCTCGGCCTCGGCGCGTTTTTGTTTGTCTGCTTGATCTCCCATTCGCCGCTGGACCCTCCTAATTCGAGCCGCTCGGTGGCGGAGAATTTGAATTGGGGGGGGTGGATCGGTGCGCATGCGTCGTATGGGGCCTTTGCGAGCATGGGACTGACGGCGTATGTCTGGCCCATGCTCTTGTTGCTGTGGGGTTGGAATAGGGTGCGTTGCCAGTCGGTGGCTCTTGCGGTGCAGCGCAGTGTGGGCCTTTTGTTCATGGCCGTCTTTATCAGCGTCGCTACCGGTCTGCCCGACTATTCGCCGCACACGGCCTACGCCCTAGGCGGCGTGCTGGGAACCCAGATCAGTTTGGATATCCTCATACCGTATCTAGGGAGGCTAGGGGCGGCGGTTTTGCTGGGTGCGCTCTTTGTGGTTGCGGTGATTTTGACCCCTGGTCTGAACTGGCGATTGTTGGCGTGGTTTGGCGGTGGTTTGGCGGTGGTTTGGCGGTGGCTCGGGCGGTGGCTCGGGCGTTTGCGGCGATTCCGCTTTGCTGCGAAAAGCAAAACGGCAAAGCGGGAGAAGGACAAGGTGGGGGGAGCGACGCGGCCGGAGATCGGTGCAGAGCCTCGCGTTGAGGCGGCAGGGGCCTCTTGGAAGTCAATGGTTGAAGAGGCGGTGGAGCCTCGCGTGCAGGAGCCTGTGCGCGTTGAGCAACGGGCGCGCAAAAAGAAGAAGAAACCCGTGGTTGCCGATGCGGCTGCCCCCGCGCCGGAGCGCAAAAGAGAAAAGGCCGAGCCAGCCCGCAAGCCCACCGGGGGTCGCTACGAAATCCCGAATCCTGCGTTGCTAGACGAAATCCCAGCCAACCTCAGCCGCGTCTCTAAGGAGACCTTGCTGGAAAACGCCAAACTGCTGGAGAGTGCGTTGGACAATTTCGACGTGGCCAGCAAGGTTGTAGAGGTGAGTCCCGGGCCGGTAGTAACGCGCTACGAGGTAGAGCCGGCCCTTGGAGTCAAGGTCAATCGCATTGCCGCGCTTTCGGACGATCTCGCGCGCGTGATGAGCGCCAAAGGCATTCGCATTCAAGCGCCGGTGCCGGGCAAATCCGTGGTGGGGGTGGAGATTGCCAATCAGGAGCGAGAGACGGTTTACTTGCGCGAGATCGTCGAAGACGAGGTGTTCAGCCGGTCGGATTCCAAGCTGGTCATGGTGCTGGGCAAGACTATTTCGGGCGAGCCGTGCGCCGCGGATTTGGCCAAAATGCCTCATCTATTAGTCGCCGGTGCCACCGGGGCCGGCAAGAGCGTGTGCCTGAACAGCCTAATTTGCAGCATCCTCCTCAAGGCCACGCCGGACGAAGTGCGCTTTATCATGGTCGATCCCAAGGTCGTCGAATTGACGATGTACAACGATATACCGCACTTGTTGGTGCCGGTTATCACCGAGCCGAAAAGGGCCGCCGAGGCCCTGAAGTGGGCGGTAGCCGAAATGGAAGCTCGCTACCAGAAACTGGCCAAGCTGGGAGTGCGCAATCTGTCCGACTACAACGCCAAACTGGCGCACGTCCAAGCCGAGGCTGCCGAAGACGGCGTTGAGCCTGAGAAGCCGCTGGCGTACATGGTGATAGTAATCGACGAATTTGCCGATTTGATGCTGACGGCTCCCGCTGAGGTGGAGACTTCGCTGATGGGTCTGGCGCAGAAGTCGCGCGCCGTGGGCATTCACATCATTTTGGCGACCCAGCGGCCTTCAGTGAACGTGATTACCGGGGTAATCAAGGCCAACTTTCCGTCGCGCATTGCCTTCCAAGTGGCGTCAAAGACGGACTCGCGCACGATTCTCGATCTCAACGGGGCCGAGCGGCTGTTGGGGATGGGTGATATGCTCTTTTTACCGAGCGGCCAAGGCGAGCCGCTCCGCGTCCACGGAGCCTTTATTTCTAGCGAGGAAACCGAGCGCTTGGTCGCGGTATTAAAAGAGAGCGAGTACGAGGCCGAGGAAGTTGCGGTGTTTTCCGAGCAGCCGGATATTAACGCGGCTGCCAATGCACGCGACGACCTTTTCGACGATGCCGTGAGCTTAGTCCGCGAACACCAGCAGGCCTCCACATCGTTTTTGCAGCGGCGCTTGAAAGTGGGTTATTCCCGCGCCGCACGGTTGATGGACGAGCTGGAGGCTGCCGGTATCGTCGGGCCGATCGTTGGGGCAAAGCCGCGCGAGATTTTCATCGAGAGCGCGGAAGAGGAGTACGCGGAAGAATGAGACTGTGGTTGTGGGCCGTTTCTTGTATGTGCTTGGCGGCAAGCACGGCTCTTGGACAGAGCGGCGAAGAGATCATCGCTAAGGTGCAAAAGCGTCTCGCTAGCTACAAGACGTTTTCAGCCCGCTTTGAAAAGCAGTTCTACTGGGCCGTGCTGGACAAGTACCGTAGCCGCGAGGGCCGGATCTATTTGCGCCGCCCAAACCGCTTTCGCATCGAACTGGAAGGCGGCGATGTGGTGGTGGCCGATGGCAAGGCCGTCTGGTCGTATGTAGTGCACAACGGCCAAGTGGTGATCAGCCCCTACGAAGCGGAAATAAAGACCCCGTGGGAAGTGTTTTTCGACTATACCGAGCGCTATTTGCCTATTGCGGTGGAGGAAAGTGCGTTGGGGGGGCGGTCCTGCTATTTGTTGATCATGGCACCGGAAAACGAAGCCTCTGTAGTCGAACAGATGAGGGTTTGGGTGGATCCTAGGGGGTGGCTTCTATTGCAAGTCGAGCAGCGCGAGGCCAATGGCAATCGCACTGCGTACGTCCTTAAGGATCACCGTGCCAACAGGAGGATAGCCGACGAAACCTTTTCTTTTGAGGTGCCAGAAGGGGTGGAGGTGCTGGACACGAGGGAACCCCCTGTTGAGTAAGGGAATGCGGTGGTGGTGCGCGGCTCTGCTGGCACACGCGGGTGCCTTGGCGGTTACAGCAGATCAGAGTGTCTGGATTCTGTTGCGCGACAAAACGGATGCCGAGGGACGGCGCATCGCTTGGGTGGATTTGGGGGCTGGTCATACGGACGCGGAGCTAGACCTGCCTGTCAGCCAACGTTATATCGAGCGGCTACGGGAGATGGGGGTGGCCGTGCGCTTCTCTTCGCGTTGGCTCAACGCGGTCAGTGCGCGGGTTTCGCCCGAAGTACAGCGCCGAGTGCAGACTGCGGAATTTGTCATTGCAACGCGGCTCGTGCAGCGCTTGCAGCGGCCTAGTCCACCGCCGCCCGAACTGTTTGCCAGCCCCAAGTTGTTGCAAAGCCGTTATGGCCTAGCCTCTGAGCAGTTGACCCAAATCGCCGTTCCCCTCCTACACGACCGGGGTTTTACGGGTGCTGGGGTACGCGTGGCCTTGCTCGACAACGGTTTCCACTACGTCGAACACGAGGCCTTCGCTTCCATTCGCGTGGTGGCCCAGCGCGACTTTGTCAATGACGACGGGATTGTCAGCGATGAAGCCGATCAACCCGTCACGGGCGACGAAAGGAGCGGCAGCCAAAACTTGCACGGAGCACAAGTGCTTTCCCTGCTGGCAGGTTATCAGCCCGATCACTTTGTCGGTGTGGCACCCGACGCCGAGTACATCTTGGCCAAGACCGAACTAGACGACAACATGCCCGAAATGCCCTCGGAGGAGGATCGCTGGATCGCCGGCTTAGAGTGGGCGGACAGCTTGGGAGCGCAGGTGGTCAACAGCTCGTTGGGCTACAATAGGTGGGACGACGGCACTGGCTACTCGCCAGCGGACCTGGACGGGGAAACCGCGCTTACGAGCGTAGCGGCGGCACTGGCGGTGCGGCGCGGCATCGTGGTGGTGGTGGCCGCGGGCAATGAGGCCAACGGGGATTGGCACTACATAACAGTGCCGGCGGACGCCGATGGCGCGATTGCGGTGGGGGCAGTAGATGTGCCCGGCAGCGGCGAGCGCATGCCGCAGATTGCTTCCTTTAGCTCGCGGGGGCCGACGGCCGATGGCCGCATCAAGCCGGATGTGGTCGCGCCCGGCAGCGGCGTAGCAGTCGCGGATCTGCGGCTCGGCGGCTATGTGCATAGAGGTGGCACTTCTTTTGCGGCCCCCTTGGTGAGCGGGGTTTGTGCCCTGTTGTTGCAAAAAAATCCCGAATGGACGCCAGCCCAAGTACTGGAGGCTTTGCGCTCGACCGCGCTGGACTTGGGAACCGCCGGTCCCGACACGGTGTATGGCTGGGGGCAGATAAACGCATTGGCGGCCAGTGGCCTCGACGAGGTGCTGCCGGAGGAGGACCGCCTGTTGGCACCTTTTCCCAATCCAGCGCGGGACGGGGTGATGCATTTTCCAGTGCAGCTAGCCGAGCGCGGCCTCGTCGAGTTGAGCGTTTTTGACGTAGTGGGCCGGTTGGTATTCACCGAGCGTTGGGACCTGTGGCCGGGAAGCCACGACCGGCCGGGCCGCGCCCCGCGCTGGACACCGAGCCGGGCCGTGGCCAACGGGATGTACTTCTATCAGCTACGGTTGCCTAGCCGCATCCGCTTGGGCAAAATTGCCCTTGTGCGCTAGGTGCTCTGAGGAAACGCCATGGTGATCTCGGCAGACGAGCGCAAGAAGCAGCTCAGCAAACGCCTGCGGCTGCTCAACCGCGTCGTCTTGGGCGGCGTGACCCTCTTCGTGCCGATCTACATTGGGGTGAGCTTGACGGGCGGATCGGTGGACAAGCTGGAGAATCTGACCAACCTGTTCGCCAACATCAACAACCAAGTTGCCCTGACGGTGCCCGTGGACGGGGTGCGCTACATGCACTTTTTTCACGGTCCGCCCGACGAGGGCCACAAGTTCGTGCTCATCGATGTGCGTTTGCAGGTGAATTTGCAGCTTGCGTGGTCGATTGTGCCGCGCTGCTTTCAGCTCGTTGACGACCTTGGGCGGCGGTATTACCCGCTGTCGCGCTCGCCGTTTTTTATTGCGCACACCAATGAGTTCAAGGGGACGAAGGGCACGGTTTACGAGGGGCAGCTACTTTTTGAAATCCCCTCTGACCGCAAGCACGAAAGCCTCCTTTTTGATCGCTACAACGAAACCGAGGAAGACGACAATGGCCACGATTGAGGAACAGTTAGCAAGCGGGCGGCAGCAACTAGAGCGGCTGCGAGGGTATCTTTGACATAAGTGGCAAAAAGGAAGAGCTAGCCTCACTAGAAAAGCGTATGGCGGCCGCGGGCTTTTGGAACGACCGGCGTCAGGCCGAATCCGTCGGCAAGACAGCGCGTATCCTCAAGGACACCATTGCGGATTGGGAGGCCTTGGACGCGCAGTTGGAGGACTTGGACCAACTGCGGCAGATGGCGGTCGAAGAAGGCGATACCGAGGCACTGGCCGAGGTCGAAGCCGAGGTCGAATGCGCCATGCAGGGCATTGGCGAACTGGAGTTTCGCACGATGCTCAACGACGCAGAAGACTCCAAAAACGCGATTCTCGTCATTCACTCGGGGGCAGGGGGTACGGATGCAGCCGAATGGGCGTCGATGTTGATGCGCCTGTACACGCGCTGGACCGAGCGCCACGGCATGGAATGCGCGGTCGTGGATCTGCAGCAGGCCGAGGAAGCCGGCATCAAGGGCGTAACCATTGAGGTTAAAGGGGATTATGCGTATGGCTACCTCAAGGCCGAGGCCGGCGTCCATCGCCTAGTGCGGCTCTCGCCTTTTGACACAAGTCGCCGTCGCCACACTTCGTTTGCTTCGGTCTTTGTCTATCCAGAAGTCGAAGACGATATAGAGGTGGACCTCAACGACGAGGACGTGAAGGTCGAAACCTACCGCTCCGGGGGCGCGGGCGGCCAACACGTGAACAAGACCGCCTCAGCCGTGCGGCTCACGCATCTGCCCACCGGCATTGTCGTCCAGTGTCAAAACGAGCGCTCGCAGTTCAAGAACAAAGCCACTGCGTTTAAG
This sequence comes from Candidatus Latescibacterota bacterium, assembly GCA_965200315.1. Classification (GTDB taxonomy): domain Bacteria; phylum Latescibacterota; class UBA2968; order UBA8231; family UBA8231. The sequence continues at coordinate 2,437,021 of OZ241362.1, read as the reverse complement.
GTGTTAAAGGCTCGCCTGTATCAGCACCTCAAGGACGAACAGAAACAGAAGCAACTCGCAGTGGAGAACACCAAGAAGAGCATCGATTTCGGATCGCAGATCCGCTCCTACGTGTTCCATCCATACACTATAGTCAAGGACCACCGCACCGCTTGCGAAACGGCCAATGTCCAAGCGGTAATGGACGGCGACATCGACCGATTCATTCGGACCTATTTGACCGAGGGGCAAGCGTGAGCATTGCCTTGTTTGTCGCCGGCCGCTACCTGCGCTCCAAGCAGCGCGAGGGCTTCTTCTCGGTCATCGCCTATATGGCCGTCGGTGGGGTGATCTTGGGGGTCGCGGCTTTGGTGATCATTCTCTCGGTGACGAATGGTTTTGCCGGCGAAGTCAAAAACCGGCTAATCGGCATGAACGCCCATGTCAACATTCGCCGCTTCGACGGTGGACCCATTGCGGGCTGGGACGCGCTGTTGCAGCAGGTGCAAGGTGCTGCCGGGGTCGTAGGTGCAGCCCCGGTCGTGGATTCCAAGGTCATTATTGCCTCCCAGCTCGACTTGGGCCGGGTCGATGGCATTCCCGTGTGGGGCATTGATCCGGCGACCTTTCCAGCGGTTTCCGACCTGAACGAACACCTGCGCTACGCCAAGCCAGAAGGGCAACTACGCCTCGGTTTGCTCGCAGAGCTAAATAAGCGGGGGATTGTCCTCGGCGAGTACTTGGCGCGGCGCTTGCACGTAGGGCCGGGTTCTGAGGTGTTGCTGATGACGGTGCAGAATCTCGATGTGGAAGCAGCCGTGCTGGATGGTTTCTCGCCGCGTCCGTGGTCCTTTTTCGTGACCGATCACTTTGAAAGCGGCATGTACCAGTACGATGACAACTATGCTTTTATTCATATAGAAGACGCCCAACGCATGCTCGAATTGGGCGATGAGATTACCGATATCCACATCCACGTCGCAGACATCTATCAAGCACCTGAGATCCGCGACCGCCTAGTCGAGGAGTTGGGCTATCCCTATCAAGTGCGCGATTGGACCCAGCTTTTTCCCGAGTTCTTCCGCTGGATCGAGTTGGAAAAATGGGCAATTTTCCTCGCGCTGAGTCTCATCGTGCTGGTTGCTGCTTTTAACATCATGTCGATCCTAGTCATGTCGGTGCTGATCAAGACGCCCGAGATCGGCATTTTGCGGACAATCGGTTGCACCGTGGGCGAGATTTATCGCATTTTCATCTATCAGGGCTTGGTCATTGGCGGCATCGGCACCTTCTTGGGCTGCTTGATCGGTTTTGCGCTCTGTTTAGCCCAACAGCACTTTGCGCTGATTTCCATTCCCGGGGACATGTATTTCATCAGTTCGTTGCCCGTGGATATGGATGTCGTGGACTTTGCACTGGTAGCGGCGATTAGCATGGTCATCTGCTTGGCGACGTCAATTTATCCGGCGCGCAAGGCCGCGGGATTAATGCCCGTAGAAGCCATTCGGTATATAATGTAAGATGGTGAAAGAAGCCGATATCATTCTCGAAGCGTGCGGTTTGCGCAAGGTATTCGACACCAGCGGTGAGGGCTTGGAAGTGCTCAAGGGCGTGGACTTAGTGGTGCGTACGGGCGAGCTAGTCGCGGTTATGGGCGAGTCTGGAGTTGGCAAAAGTACCTTGCTGTACTTGTTGGGTACGCTCGACCTGCCGACGGCTGGCCAATTGCGAATCGCCGACACCGATGTGCTCAACCTCGGCGATCAGGCGCTTTCGCGCTTTCGCAATCGGCACATTGGTTTCGTATTTCAATTTCACTACCTGCTGCCGGAATTTACCGCGCTGGAAAACGTCTTGCTGCCGGCGCGGGTAGCTGGCGTTGATCGCCGCAAGGAAGCCCTTGAACTGATGGATTCTGTCGGACTAGCCGACCGCTTGCACCACCGGCCTGGGACGCTGTCGGGCGGCGAATGCCAGCGGGTGGCCATGGTGCGAGCGCTGGTCAACGAGCCGTTGGTCGTGCTGGCCGACGAGCCGTCGGGCAATCTCGACGAGGCGGCCAGCGAGTCTTTGCACCAACTGCTCGCCGGGTTGGCCCGGGAGCGCGGGCAGGCTTTTGTGGTGATGACCCACGACCGCAAACTGGCCCAGAGCATGGATCGCCGAGGGCGCATAGAAGCAGGTGTATTGTATATGGAAGACGGTGCGACATGAAATGCGGGGTGTGCGCCAAGCGCGAGGCCGCAGTGGCCTTTACTCATATCGTTGACGACGTAAAACAGACGCTCTTGCTCTGCCATGAGTGCGCTATAAAAAAAAAGGTGCGGGTAGCCCCGGCTGCACAGGCCAAAGAAGCGCCCGTACTGGTGAAGGAAATTAAAATAGAATTGGCCAAGTTGACCGGGGCCGAAGGCGACGGGGGAGCGCACTGTCCGACTTGCGAGATGAGCTACGAGGAGTTCAAGAAGATTGGTCGCCTCGGCTGCCCGCATTGTTACGATGCTTTCGCCCCACAGTTAGAGCGTCTGCTCAATCGCATCCACGGCGACGACAGGCACCGGGGAAAAGGGCCGATGGAAGCGGCACAAAGTACTGACGCGGCCGACGAGCTGGAGCGATTGTGCGCAGAGCTGGCCCAAGCGGTGGCGGAAGAGGCCTTTGAAGAGGCGGCTCAGCTCAGGGACCGCATTCGCGTCCTCGAAGGGAAATAACCGTGAATATTGAGGATCTCGTTTACAATGCAGCTAGCTGGCTCAGCGGAGAAGGGGATGCCGACGGCATGGTCGTTAGCTGTCGCGCCCGCTTGGCCCGCAATCTTGCAGGGTGGACTTTTGCGCCGAAGACCACACTTGAAGACCAAAAAAAAATCATCGAACAGGTTCTAAGTGCCGCCCCAAAGTGCCGTCCTATGTGCGATGCGGCCTTTTTCCACATGAACGCCCTACAAGCCAATCAGCGTCAGTTACTGGTAGAACGCCACCTGATTAGTCCGGCTCTGGCCAAAAGCAAGGGCCAGCGCGGTGTGCTCTTCAATGCAGATGAGTCGCTTGGCGTGATGATTAACGAGGAGGATCACCTCCGCTTGCAGGCCATCCTCCCGGGTTTGCAAACGTACGCGGCATGGCAGCGGGTTGATGCGCTCGACGATGCGCTTGGGAGCGAGTTGGATTGGTCGCAATCAGAGCGCTGGGGTTTCTTGACGGCCTGTCCGACCAATACGGGGACGGGCTTGCGGATATCGGTGCTCATCCATCTGCCGGCCTTGGTCCTGACTGAGGATATGGAACGGGTGATGCGCGGGTTGACTAGCATGGCTTTCGCGGTGCGCGGGTTCTACGGAGAAGGAACCAATGTGGTCGGCAACCTATTCCAGATATCCAACCAAGCCACCTTGGGCATAACCGAAGAGGAGATCGTCGAGAAGCTCTCGGAGATAACCCAAAAGATCATGGGCCACGAAAAAGAGGCGCAGGCTGCCCTGATGGCAGACGCATCAGCTCAAGTGGAGGATAAGGTTTGGCGGGCGTATGGAATTTTGCAACACGCGCGGGTGTTGAGTGGGCAGGATTTTATGAACTTGCTATCGGCAGTGCGTTTAGGATGTAGTTTGGGGCTTATTGACGGCTTACCCCTCGGCTTTATCAACCAGTTAATGATCGTTACTCAGCCCTCGCATTTGCAAGCCGAAGCCAGAGCAGATCTCTCGTCGGCAGACCGCGATGTGCGCCGCGCCGAACTAGTGAGACGGCGCTGGACCAAACAGAGGGGATTATCTTGACAACAATCGGCTCATTTGATAGGTTCAAAATTGAGCTTTATCTAGCAAAGTTTGCAATGCTCGATATTCAACTCGCGCTCTCCGAATTGTCGAGAATCAAGTTTCCTTACTTACATAGACCATAGGCGGATTGTGGAGGACGACTAGATGAACAACATGTTCACCGAAAACGTAAAACAGGTAATGAAGCTAGCGCGCGAGGAGTCGGCGCGCTTAGGGCACAATTACATCGGCACCGAGCATTTGCTGTTGGGCATTATCAAGGACGGCAAGGGCAAGGCCGTGGCCGTGCTGACGAACTTGGGGTTGAGCTTGGAGACGGTCAAGCAGTCGGTAGAAGACTACGTGACGACCTCGGGCGGCACCATGACCATTGGCGAGGTGCCCTATACCCCCCGTGCCAAACAGATCCTCGAAGTAGCAGCCAACGAGGCCAAGGAGATGAAGACGCAGTTCATCGACGTCGAACACCTGCTCTTGGCTTTACTCAAGGATAAGGAGGGGGTTGCCGCGCAGATTTTGGCTGCCTTTGGGGTCGATTACAAAACGGCCCTAGAAGAGACCTTGGCCGTGCTCGAAGGCAAGACCACCGGGCGCAAGGAAAAGGGCAAGAAGAGCAAGACGCCCTTCCTTGACCACTTTGGCCGCGACCTGACTCAGTTGGCGCGCGAGGGCAAGCTAGATCCAGTGATCGGTCGCCAGAAGGAGATTGAGCGCGTCACGCAAGTCCTCAGCCGCCGCAAGAAGAACAATCCCATCCTCATCGGCGACCCGGGCGTCGGCAAGACGGCCATTGTCGAAGGGCTCGCCCAGTGCATCATTGAAAAGCGTGTGCCGCAGATCCTCCTCGACAAGCGCTTGGTCACCCTCGACATGGGCGGAGTGGTCGCCGGCACCAAATACCGGGGCCAGTTTGAAGAGCGCATCAAGGCGGTGATGAACGAACTGCAGCAAAACTCCGAAATTATCATTTTCATCGACGAGCTGCACACCATTGTCGGGGCCGGAAGTGCCGAGGGCACGTTGGATGCTTCCAATATGTTCAAGCCCGCTTTGGCGCGCGGCGAATTGCAGTGCATCGGGGCCACCACGCTCGACGAGTACCGCAAACACATCGAAAAGGATGGGGCCCTTGAGCGGCGTTTTCAGAGCATCATGGTTGATCCCCCCTCGGTTGAGGACACCATTGAGATCGTCAAGGGGCTGCGCTCCAGCTACGAGAGCCACCATCACGTAGAATTTGCCGACGATGTCGTTGCCTATGCGGTACGCCAGTCCGATCGCTACATAAGCGACCGCTACTTGCCCGACAAGGCCATTGATGTGATTGACGAGACGGGCTCGCGCGTGCATCTGGCGCGGCTCAGTCCGCCGGAAGAGATCGGCCGCATCGAGGCCGAGATACAGGAAATCAATCGCCAAAAAAACGAAGCGTCCGAGCGCCAAGACTTCGAGGACGCCGCCGTGCTGCGCGACAAGGCGCTCCATTTGAATGAACAGCTAAAAGACAAACGCAAAGCGTGGGAGGAAGCGGTCCGCGACGAAGTGGTCGAAGTGACCACAGACGACATCGCCGAGGTTATCGCTAGTATGACCGGCATTCCCATCTCGCGGCTGGCTAAGACCGAGACCGAGCGCCTGCTAGCCATGGAAGACGCCCTCACAAAGAACATCGTCGGTCAGCAACAGGCGGTCTCTGCGGTTGCACGGGCCATCCGTCGCAGTCGTGCGGGCCTACAGGATCCCAAGCGGCCCATCGGCTCGTTTATCTTTCTCGGCCCGACGGGCGTGGGCAAGACCGAGTTGGCCAAGCGGCTAGCCGAATTCCTCTTCGACGACGCCGATGCGTTGATTTCGGTCGATATGTCTGAGTACATGGAGAAATTCGCGGTGTCGCGCCTGATTGGCGCACCTCCGGGCTACGTGGGTTTTGATGAGGGCGGGCAGCTTACCGAGCGGGTTCGCCGTCGTCCGTATTCAGTGGTTCTGCTAGACGAGGTCGAGAAAGCCCATCCCGATGTTTTCAACATCTTGTTGCAGATTCTCGACGAGGGACGGCTCACCGACAGCACGGGCCGCAAAGTAGATTTTTGCAACACCGTGCTGATTATGACCTCTAACGCGGGCAGTCGGGATGTGGGCACGGGTGGTGTATTGGGCTTCCAAAAGTCCGATTCCGACTCGATGTACGCGCTGATGGAGGGCAAAATCAACGACGCCTTAAAAAAGACCTTCAATCCCGAATTCCTCAATCGCGTTGACGACATCATCATTTTCCACGCGCTCGACAAAGAGCACATCGCCGCCATAATAGATATTCGCTTGGAGGAATTCAAAGCGCGGTTAGCATTGCAGGATATCCAAGTGCGAGTTACGCCTGGAGCGAAATCCTTGCTTGCCGACAAGGGTTTTGATCAGGCGTATGGTGCGCGCTATTTGGAGCGGTCTATACAGAAGATGCTCGAAGATCCGTTGGCCGAGGAGATTCTCCAAGGCCGCTTTGGCGAGGGCAGTCGCATCCGCGTCACCAAAAGGGGTGAGGAACTAGTTTTTGACGAGGAGCGTCGAGTGGGTACGAGCGAAAGAGTGAAGAAGAAACGCGAGACCGCGAGCTGATATGAAAAAGAATTTCCGCACCATACTTTTTGCTATCGTCTCTGTGGGATTGATGGGGAACGCGGTTGAGGCCCAAAAGGTTGTCTCGATCGAGGTGCAGGGTAAGTTGCGCAAGGTGGCCAAGTCGCTGATCCTGACCACGGTGGGCTTGGAGCCTGGAGTTGAGCTGTCGCAAGAGAACGTGCAGCAGGCAGTGCGCGATCTCCAAGGACTCAACGTCTTTGAGGATATCCAGATATGGGGCGACCCCGCCCCCGAGGGAATCAACCTGATCATCATGGTTGAAGAATACCCAGCCTTAGAGGGTTTGCAGTTCAAGGGGCAGAAAAACCTCAAGGAGAAAGACCTCAAGGAGGCACTGAGCTTGGTCACCGGTCAGGTTATCGCGCCGAGGGATGTGGTGCGGGGCGAGCAAAAAATCCTCGACCTCTATCGCGAGAAGGGCTATCTGCGCGCTGAGGTCAAGGGCCAGACCTTTGCCGGTGCAGAAGAGGGTGAGATATTCCTCCAGTACGACATCAACGAGGGATCCAAGGTGCAGATCAAGCAGATCCGCTTGATCCAACACCGCGCCGACGGCACGGTGGTCGACAGCCGAGAGTTGCCGGTGCGCAGTCCTCGGCGGCCGCAAAAATGGGCTGGCCAAGGTCCGGAGCCGCGCCGGTTGGTGTCGTTGATGGAAACCGAGGAAAAGCGCTGGTGGCGCAAGGGCGAGTTCAACGGCGATACGTACGAGGAGGACAAGCAGAAGCTGCTGGCGTACTATCGCAGCTTGGGTTTTCAGCAGGCAGCCATAGTGCGCGACAGCGTCTATTACGACTCGACGCGGCGGCACTTATTCATCGACGTGGAAATCGACGAGGGGCTACAGTACCGGTTGGGCGAAGTTGCTTGGGAAGGCAACGAGCTCTTCGGCACCGACGAATTGGTGGGGAAGCTGGATATGCAGGAGGGGATGATATATGGGCGCTCGGGGCCAGAGCTAGCCGATTTGGCGCGCTTTGTCTATTACGAGAAGGGCTACTTAGACACGCGCGTGGTGCCGCAGGAGACGATTCGCAATGACTCGATTGATGTGTCGTTTCAGGTATTTGAAGGGCAGCCGTGGACGATTCGCAAGGTCGAGATCGCCGGCAATACCAAGACGCGAGAGAAGGTGATCCGGCGCGAGATCGAATTGCGTCCGGGCGATATTTATCAGCAAAACCTCGTTCAAGAAAGTCAGCGGCGCATAATGCTGTTGAACTTCTTCAAAGACGTGCAAATCCAGCCCCAATACGGCACCGGCGAGGGCGAACGGCTGGTGGATATGGTGTTTAACGTCGATGAGCGGCAGACTGGGCAAGCGTCTATGGGGGCGGGGTATTCGGACCGCGACAAGATGGTAGGCCAAATCGGCTTGCAGGTTCCCAACTTCCGCGGCATGGGCCAGAGTCTGGATTTTAACTGGGAGTTCGGGACCCGGCGCGAGCAGTTCCTCGTTGGTTTTACCGAGCCGTGGCTTTTCGACACCCCGACCAGTTTGTCGGCGCGCGCTTATACGCAAAACCTCCATTACTATGACTACCGGTCAGGCAGGTACGATTCGATCCTCTGGAAATCCCAGCGCAAGTCGATCAATGTGCGAGTGGGTCGGCGGTTGAAGAAGCCAGCCAACTCTAGCCTTTCGCTGGGCTATCGCCTTTATAGCCAAGGTTATTCCGACTTCAGCGACAGCTTTACAGGGGCTGAGAACGATCCCCGTTACCAAGATCGGCTTACAAGCCGCTTTGAGTTGATCTATACGCGCGATACGCGCGACCGGGCCGAATTTCCGACCAAGGGGACGGTTTTTAGCTACACTCCATCGGTCGCGACTTCGATCGTGGCTGGCGATGTGAACTTCCACAACCACGAAGTGAATTTCAACTACTACCGGCCGAGTTGGTGGAAGTTCGTCTGGAGTTTGGAGACTAAAGTCGCGGTCATAGATGGTTTTTCCGACGAGGACGACGGCCTCATTTCGTACTATGATCTGTTTACTCCAGGCGGTATTGATTACTGGGACGGACAGGTCCGGGGCTATCCAGATTACTCTTTGGGCCCGAGGGCCGGCGACACTGGGATTCCCCTCGGCGGCCGCTCGATGATGGTGTTGAATCTAGAGTACCGCTTTCCAATAGCCGAGCAGCAAGTGTACGGCATCCTCTTCGCTGACGCAGGCAACGCTTGGGCGACGATTCCCGAGCTCAATCCTTTGGACCTCAAGCGTTCGCTGGGCTTTGGCTTTCGCGTCCAGACGCCGATGCTGGGGATGATCGGCTTTGACTTCGGTTATGGTTTTGACCGCAAGGATATCGATGGTACGCCGGCTGGCTGGAAGACCCACTTCCAGTTCGGCCCGCAGTTTTACTAGGCTCTGATCTCAGGGGCACAAGACGAAGCCCAAGATGTCGTCTGGCATCTTGGGCCTTCTTATGTCCACTGTTTCACAAAATTCTGCCAAGTCGTATCTTATACGATTTACTTGGAGCGAGAGAAAGCAGCGGATTATACAAAAACGGATCGACGCAGGATTTTCCATGGCCAAACAGTTGATCTGCATACTTGTCTTGATCGTTCTGATTTCGCTTGCCGGGTGTGTTCCTGCTGTGGCGATAGGCTACCCAAGGGATCGGCTTCGGCCCCCAGTTCCTGGCGCACTATCGCCAGCAAGGAGCGCACATCCGTGTCATAGGCATTGCGCAAAATGGCGATGGAAAACACACTGAAGCGAATCCCGCCGGGTTTTTCTGGGGAATCTGGCACGGTTGGATCGCTCCCATATCGCTCATCTGGGGCTTGTTTAACTTGGACATCCGCCTCTATGAACCGCAAAACACAGGCTGGTGGTACGATGTTGGGTTTTACATTGCCGTTATCAGTGGCTTCGGTGGTATCTCCTTGTCGCGGAGCAAGCGATCCAAGATCAAGATGCAGATCAAATAGTCGTCTGACACCCGTTGCAGCGAGAGTAGCGCAGTTGAATTAAAAAATGAACGCAACTTCAATCCCATTGATTTTCGTCCATAAAGAGGAGTACGTATGAAACGCGCCCTATTGTTTGCCCTCGTCGTGGCCTGTTGCGCCACTAGTGCCTCGGCTCAGTTGAAAATAGGCTACATTGATTCGGAAGTACTCAAAGAGCGCCTTCCCGAATTCCGGGATGCGCAGCGCACGTTGGACCAGCTAACTCAGGACTACGAAAACCAAGCTAAGGACCGCGAGGCCAAGCTGTTTAAGCTGCAAGAGGATTTTCGGCGGCAGGAGTTGCTGTTGAGCGAAGCGAAAAAGGCGGAACTACAGGCTGAGTTCGAGACCAAACAGCAGCAACTCCGGCAATTTGCCCAAGAGAAGTTCGGCCCCGAAGGCGAGCTGGTGCGCAAGAATATCGAGCTGTCCGAGCCGATCTTCAAAAAGATCAACGATGCCATTCAGGGCATGGCCGAGGAAAAGGGCTATGACTTCATTTTCGACGCTGCCGCACCTTCGAGTGGGTTGGTTTTTGCCAAGGAAGAGTACGATCTAACCGAGCATCTGCTAGAACTGATGGAAAAAGAAAAAGAAGAGGAGCTGGAGTGAATTTAACGGAAATTCTCGACCTGTTGCCGCACCGCTATCCGCTGTTGCTCATCGACCGCATCCTCGAATTGGAACCTGGGGAACGCGTCGTGGCTTTGAAGAACGTGACGGCCAACGAATCGTTTTTTCAAGGTCATTTTCCCGGTTATCCGGTCATGCCTGGGGTGCTGATCGTCGAGGGATTGGCACAAGCGGGGTGCGCAATGATGCTGAGCGGCGTGGAGAACCCCGAATCCAAGGTGCCCTTTTTCGCTGGGATTGATCGCTGCAAATTTCGCCGCCCGGTTGTGCCAGGGGATCAATTGCGGCTAGAGCTAAAAGTGCTCAGGAAGCGGGGCGCGTCCTGTAAGTTGCAGGGGCGAGCAATGGTGGGGGAGGAAGTGGCCGCAGAGGCGGAGATTATGGCGGTATTGGGGGAGCGGGAAGGCCGTTGAGGAGCACCTAATGGATCGCCTTTATCACGTCCTCGAAGCGCAGCAATTCGACCTAGACTCGATAGAGGCCATTTTCTCCACAGCTCAAGAGATGGAGCAAGTAGTTCAGCACTACGGATCCAATATCCTCAACCGCCGGGTCATGGCGACGCTGTTCTACGAGCCTAGTACGCGTACGCGGCTGTCTTTTGAGTCGGCGATGACGCGGTTGGGCGGGGCCGTCATTACGACCGAGAGCGCACAGGAATTTTCTTCGGCCGCCAAAGGGGAGACTCTCGAGGACACTATTCGCGTCGTCGCCGGGTACTCGGATGTGATCGTGTTGCGCCACTACGAAAGCGGGGCTAGCAACCGAGCTGCTGCTGTCGCTGGCATCCCGGTAATCAACGCCGGCGACGGGGCTGGGCAGCACCCGACCCAAGCTCTGTTGGATCTTTTTACTATCCAGCGCGAGATTGGCCGCCTCGAAAAAATTACAGTTGCTTTGGTGGGAGATCTGGCCAATGGACGGACGGTGCGTTCGCTGTGCTATCTGTTGGCCAAATACGAGGGCGTCGAGATGTACTTCGTCGCGCCTGAGACGGTGCGGATGAAGGACGACATAAAGGAGTATTTGCAGCGGCACCAAGTCCTTTTTGAGGAGGTGGACGACCTACATGAGGTGGCGAGGCAGGCCGATGTGGTCTATCAGACGCGCATCCAAAAAGAGCGCTTTGGCGGCCGCACTGGAGAATACAAGCAAGCACAGGGCAAGTACATTGTCGATCGCTCGGTGATGGACTGTATGCAGGAACACGCTGTTGTCATGCACCCGCTGCCGCGCGTCGATGAGATTGACCCGGAAGTGGACGCAGACCCGCGGGCGGCCTATTTTCGCCAAGCCCATAACGGACTTTACGTGCGCATGGCCCTTTTGCGGATGATCCTCGCTTGACCCCGGTGGGGCCGCCAGATATATTGCCGGCAACCGCTTCTTATTCTTAGGAGGATATACAGATGGGTTCGAGTAAAGGCAGAATGAGGGATAAGGAATTGAGGAGTCGGCGGCAGCGGCGCAAAAAGCGCTTGAAGCAACGCGCTCAGGAGGCCAAGATGTCGCCGCGAAAAAAGTGATAGTTAAATCTAGAGGCCATTAGCCTTAGGAGAGCCGACAGATGGGCTGTCGGCTCTTTTTGTATTAGAGGAAAAATGGAAAAGCCCCTGCGCGTTGCCATCGCCGGCGCCAGCGGCATTGGCAAGCATCACGCCAAGTGGTTCCACCTCGCCGGTGCGCAAGTCGTTGGCTTTTTGGGCCGCAATCGGGAAAGTGTCGCTGCCACAGAGCGCGTTCTACGCGATATTTTTCCTTTTTCGGGCCAAGGCTATTGGGACTTGGACCAGCTACTGAGCGAAGAAGCCCCCGATGTGGTTGATGTCTGTCTGCCGAATGAGGCCCATTTCGCCTGCGTCAAATGCGCTCTTGAACGGGGTTGTCACGTACTCTGTGAAAAGCCTTTAGTCTGGCATTCGGATGGGCCGGAGCAGACACAGATGCAGGCGCGGGCCTTGGTTGATTTGGCGAGGCAAACCAATCTGCACTTGGGCGTCTGTACTCAATACGCTGCCGCGCAGCCCAACTACCAGCGGCTATACGAGGAGGCCCGTGGTTCGCTCACAACCGTAGAATCCTTTTACGCGGAAATGGAGACTTTGGCGCGGGGACGTCGCCGCAGCGCCGCAGAGGTGTGGATCGATATGGCACCTCATCCTTTGAGCATGCTCTTGGCTTGGATGCCCGACGGGACTATTGAGCCTGAGTTGCTACGAGTGGTGTCCGGGAGCGGGGAAGTGCGGTCCTGTTTCAGTTTTGCCGACTCGGCGGGAAGTTGTCGCTGCGAAATCATCGTCCGCGATCTACACGCAGGCCAACCCCTGCGGCGGTTCGGCGTTAATGGCTTTTTGGTCGATTGCACGGGGCGGTCTGCGCCCGACGGGACTTATTGTTCGGTGCTCAGCACCGGTGAATCAGAACTAATCGGCGATGATTTTATGTCGCTGCTCATCGCCCAGTTTGCTGAGGCGACAATTCAGCCCCAAATAACGCCGCTCGTATCCGGCGAAGTTGGGTTGCGCAACCTCGAACTCCAGCTACAAGTTCTGCAGAACGCCTAAGGGGAGTACGGGAGCAGGCCGCAGCGGTTGCGTGTAACTACCGTCCCGATGTACCGGCTTGACCTACTAAGCCCAATAATTGAAGGAGAGGCAGAATGGGAATTCCACAGCACAATATAGAGGACCAATTTGCAGCTTTAGCCGAAATGCTCTCAGGCCAAGGTATCGAAGTCGAAGAAGTCAAATCCAAGCTCAAAGCCCAAGAGATCGAGACGCCCTCTTGGGGATATGGCAATTCGGGGACGCGCTTTGGCGTTTTCAAACAGCCCGGTGCCGCTCGCGACGTCCACGAGCGGCTTTCCGATGCGGCCCAAGTACACAAGGTGACGGGTGTCTGTCCCGGCGTGGCTTTGCACATCCCGTGGGATAAAGTGGATGACTACGACGCCTTGCGGCAGGAAGCGACGGAATTGGGTGTATGTATCGGGGCAATCAATCCCAATGTCTTCCAAGAGCCTGAATACAAATTGGGCAGTTTCGGCCACCGGGACTTGGCCGTGCGTCGTAAGGCGCTCGATCGCATGCACGAATGCGTGGATATCATGCAGCAGACCGGGTCCACAGTGCTGAGCCTTTGGTTTGCCGACGGTACAAACTACCCGGGCCAAGACGATATCATTGCACGCAAGCGGCGCTTTGAAGAATGTCTGAGCGAGACCCACGCCATGCTTCCCGAAGGAGCGCGGATGCTCATTGAATACAAATTCTTTGAGCCGGCGTTTTACCATACGGACATTGCCGACTGGGGTATGGCACTAAATTTCGCCGTTAAAGCCGGGCCCAAGGCCGAAGTGCTGGTTGATCTAGGGCACCATCCTCTTTCCACCAACATTGAGCACATCGTGGCCTTGCTCCTCGACGAGAGGCGGATGGGTGGTTTTCACTTCAACAACCGCAAATACGCCGATGATGATGTGACCACCGGATCGGTCAACCTCTACGAGGTTTTTCTGATTTACCACGAGATCCTCAACGCTGAGCAGCGCGGTGCCGCAGCGGCTAATATCGCCTACATGATCGACCAAAGCCATATTATCAAGCCCAAAGTCGAGGCGATGATCCAGTCTGTGCTCAATATCCAGACGGCTTATGCCCGTGCATTGCTGGTTGACCGCACGGCACTAGCTGAGGCGCAGGTGGAGGACGACGTAGTGGTATGCGAAGAAATTTTGCGCAATGCCTATGACACGGATGTGCGCTCCTTGCTGGCGATAGTGCGCCAGGAACTGGGGGCCGAAGCCGATCCCTTGGGTGCCTATCGCCACAGCGGCTACTTTGAGCGCATTGCCCCGGAAAGGCAGGGCGAATTGAAGGGGGCTGCTAGCTGGGGTTGATATTGGAAGCGTTGTGTCGGTTTCTGTCTTTTCTTTGGGACCGCTATTTTGTTCTCTCCTCTTGACAGAGCGGGAGTCGAAGCTTATTTTACAATGTTACGGTTACGCTCGATACCTGAGCGATTATTGATCTTTGAAAATCGAATAACGTACATGAGGGTCCAGCGTCGAAGAGCTTGGATTTGCAAAAAGTAGTATATCAAATTTTTCTCACGGAGAGTTTGATCCTGGCTCAGAACTAACGCTTGTGGTGTGTCTTAGTCATGCAAGTCGAACGAGAAAGTTGCCTTCGGGTGACAAGTACAGTGGCGAACGGGTGAGTAACACGTGGGCAATCTGCCCTTAGGTTGGGAATAACACCTCCAACGAGGTGCTAATACCGAATGATAAGGCGAGTTGATGATTCGTTTTTAAAGGTGGCCTCTACTTGTAAGCTGCCGCCTAAGGATGGGCCCGCGTCGTATTAGCTTGTTGGTAGGGTAATGGCCTACCAAGGCGACGATGCGTAGCCGGCCTGAGAGGGTGAACGGCCACACTGGCACTGAGATAAGGGCCAGTCTCCTACGGGAGCCAGCAGTCTAGAAATTTGCACAATCGCCGAAAGGCGGATGCAGCGACACCACGTGGAGGATGAAGCCCCTCGGGGTGTAAACTCCTGTCAGAAGGGAAGAAGGCGCGGGCGTTAATACCGCTCGTTGCTTGACGGTACCTTCAGAGGAAGCTCCGGCTAACTACGTGCCAGCAGCCGCGGTAATACGTAGGGAGCGAGCGTTGTTCGGATTTACTGGGCGTAAAGGGCATGTAGGCGGGTATGCAAGTCGGTTGTGAAATCCTCTGGCTCAACCAGAGAACTGCAGCCGAAACTGTACACCTTGAGTCCAGCAGAGGGAATCGGAATCCCAGGTGTAGCGGTGAAATGCGTAGATATCTGGGAGAACATCAGTGGCGAAGGCGGATTCCTGGGCTGGTACTGACGCTGAGGTGCGAAAGCTAAGGGAGCGAACAGGATTAGATACCCTGGTAGTCTTAGCCGTAAACGATGGGTACTAGGTGTTGGGGGACATTGACCCCCTCAGTGCCGTAGCTAACGCATTAAGTACCCCGCCTGGGGAGTACGGCCGCAAGGCTGAAACTCAAAGGAATTGACGGGGACCCGCACAAGCAGTGGAGCATGTTGCTCAATTCGATGCAACGCGAAGAACCTTACCAGGGCTTGACATCCGAGGAACTTCTTGGAAACAAGAGGGTGCCTTCGGGAACCTCGAGACAGGTGCTGCATGGCTGTCGTCAGCTCGTGTCGTGAGATGTTGGGTTAAGTCCCGCAACGAGCGCAACCCCTGTCCTTAGTTGCCATCAGGTAATGCTGGGAACTCTAAGGAGACAGCCTGTGATAAGCAGGAGGAAGGTGGGGATGACGTCAAGTCATCATGGCTCTTACGTCCTGGGCTGCAAACGTGCTACAATGGCTGGTACAAAGGGTTGCGATACCGCGAGGTGGAGCCAATCTCAAAAAACCAGTCTCAGTTCGGATTGGAGTCTGCAACTCGACTCCATGAAGTTGGAATTGCTAGTAATCGCGGATCAGCATGCCGCGGTGAATACGTTCCCGGGTCTTGTACACACCGCCCGTCAAGCTAGGAAAGACGGAAACACCTGAAGTCGCGATCCTAACCGCAAGGAGGGAAGTGCCGAAGGTGGAGCTGTCGATTCGAGCTAAGTCGTAACAAGGTAGCCGTACCGGAAGGTGCGGCTGGATCACCTCCTTTCTAAGGGGATTATTGGGAGTTTAGACTCCCGACATTATCTGCCTAGGTCAATGTTTTTACTCTTTGACCTGCTCTCATGTGCGTTATTCGATTTTCGGGGGTATAGCTCAGGTGGTTAGAGCGCACGCCTGATAAGCGTGAGGTCGGTGGTTCAATTCCACCTACCCCCACCATCAGGCTTTTGCTCTTTGACAATCGAATACAGGTTCATACCAATTAATAATCAAGGTTTACCGAGTGGAAGTACGCTATGTGCTTACTGCTCGAGACACCGTGATGCATTACCTCTAGTAGTGTTGTGGCAGTGATTTTTGGTCAAGCTACAAAGGGCGTACGGTGGATGCCTTGGCACGAGAAGGCGATGAAGGACGTGATAAGCTGCGATAAGCCTCGGGGAGGTGCAAATAACTTTTGATCCGGGGATTTCCGAATGGGGCAACCCAGTGCAGGTCATGCTGCACTACCTTCGGATGAACACATAGTCCGAATGGGGCAAACGGGGGGAACTGAACCATCTAAGTACCCCTAGGAATAGAAAGCAACCGCGATTCCCCTAGTAGTGGCGAACGAACGGGGAACAGCCCAAACTGTCTGTATGTTAAAGCCAGTACGCGTTGTACAGGCGGGGTTGTGGGGCGTCATTTGTCAAGAGTGCTGACTTGACGGGAAGTTGTCAATCGACACCATAGTCGAAGTGTTCTGGAAAGTTCTACCATAGAAGGTGATAGTCCTGTAGGCGAAATGGTAGTCGACTTCCCTATGATGTTCCCGAGTACCACGGGGCACGGGAAACCCTGTGGGAAACTGGGGAGACCACTCTCCAAGGCTAAATACTCTCTCGTGACCGATAGCGCACTAGTACCGGTGAGGGAAAGGTGAAAAGTACTCCGAGAAGGAGAGTGAAATAGTACCTGAAACCGTACGCTTACAAGCAGTCGGAGGGGGCTTGTCCCCTGACGGCGTGCCTTTTGCATAATGAGCCGACGAGTTACTTGTATGCAGCGAGGTTAATTCACTCAGTGAAGGAGCCGTAGCGAAAGCGAGTCTGAATAGGGCGTTTAGTTGCATGCAGTAGACCCGAAGCCAGGTGATCTACCCATGGCCAGGATGAAACGGGAGTAAAATCTCGTGGAGGTCCGAACCGCCGAACGTTGAAAAGTTCTCGGATGAGCTGTGGGTAGGGGTGAAAGGCCAATCAAACCTGGAGATAGCTGGTTCTCCCCGAAATAGCTTTAGGGCTAGCCTCTTGTAAAAGAGTCGTGGAGGTAGAGCACTGGATCGGCTAGGGGGCTTACCCGCTTACCAAACCGAACCAAACTCCGAATGCCATTGACTTGTTTCAAGGGAGTCAGCGTACGAGGGATAAACTCCGTACGCGAGAGGAAAACAACCCAGATCGCCATCTAAGGTCCCTAAGTGTA
This sequence comes from Candidatus Latescibacterota bacterium, assembly GCA_965200315.1. Lineage (GTDB taxonomy): Bacteria > Latescibacterota > UBA2968 > UBA8231 > UBA8231. The sequence continues at coordinate 2,419,942 of OZ241362.1, read as the reverse complement.
AGCTAAGTGATCAAAAGGATGTGAGATTGCTGAGACAGCTAGGATGTTGGCTTAGAAACAGCCATCATTTAAAGAGTACGTAATAGTTCACTAGTCAAGTGATCTTGCGCCGACAATGTACCGGGGCTAAGCTTACCACCGAAGCTGCGGACTTCGCACTTCGTTCGCGAAGTGCGGATTGGTAGGGGAGCGTTCCATAGTAGGCCGAAGGGGAACCGCAAGGTTCGCTGGACGAGATGGAAGTGATTATGTCGGCATGAGTAGCGATAAAGCGGGTGAGAATCCCGCTCACCGAAAATCTAAGGTTTCCTGGGCTAGGCTCGTCCTCCTGGGGTTAGTCGGGACCTAAGCTGAGGCCGAAAGGCGTAGGCGATGGAAAACAGGCTAAATATTCCTGTACCACTTACAGTGCGTTTGAGCTATGGGGTGACGCAGAAGTGAAAGGTCAGCCAGCGATTGGAAATGCTGGTCTAAGCTCGTAGGGGGGCCAACTAGGTAAATCCGGATGGCCTTTACCCCGAGAGGCGATGGGGAGCCGTCTAACGGCATAAACTGACCCTAATCATGCTGCCTAGAAAAACCTCTATGTGAGTTCTGTAGGTGCCCGTACCGCAAACCAACACAGGTAGATGAGGAGAGTATCCAAAGGTGCGCGAGTGAACCCTCGTTAAGGAATTCGGCAAAATGATCCCGTAACTTCGGAAGATGGGATGCCCTCAGTAGGTGAAGCCCCTCGCGGGTGGAGCCCAAAGGGGCCGCAGAGAAACGGGCTGGGCGACTGTTTACCAAAAACACAGGTCTCTGCTAAGCCGCAAGGCAATGTATAGGGACTGACACGTGCCCGGTGCTGGTAAGTTAAGAGGATTAGTTAGCTCCTTCGGGAGTGAAGCTTTGAATCGAAGCTCCAGTAAACGGCGGTCGTAACTATAACGATCCTAAGGTAGCGAAATTCCTCGTCGGCTAAAAACCGACCTGCACGAATCGTGTAACGACTTGGCCGCTGTCTCAACGAGGGACTCGGTGAAATTGTAGTTCCGGTGAAGATGCCGGATACCCGCGGCAGGACAGAAAGACCCCGTGAACCTTTACTATAGCTTGGTATTGGATTTTGGCACTGCATGTGTAGGATAGGTGGGAGGCTATGAAGCGGTAACGCCAGTTTCCGTGGAGCCGACCTTGAAATACCACCCTTGCCTTGTTAAGGTTCTAACCTTGGTCCTTTGATCAGGATCGGAGACAGTGCCAAGTGGGTAGTTTAACTGGGGCGGTTGCCTCCTAAAAGGTAACGGAGGCGCCCAATGGTTCCCTCAGCGCGGTCGGTAATCGCGCGTAGAGTGTAAAGGCATACAGGGAGCTTAACTGCAAGACCTACAAGTCGAGCAGGTGCGAAAGCAGGGCTTAGTGATCCGACGGTTGCGTGTGGAAGCGCCGAAGCTCAACGGATAAAAGGTACTCCGGGGATAACAGGCTTATTGCCCCCAAGCGCCCATAGCGACGGGGCAGTTTGGCACCTCGATGTCGGCTCAGCGTATCCTGGGGCTGGAGAAGGTCCCAAGGGTTTGGCTGTTCGCCAATTAAAACGCTACGCGAGCTGGGTTCAGAACGTCGTGAGACAGTTCGGTCCCTATCCGCCGTGGGTGTAGGATATTTGAGGAGATCTGACCCTAGTACGAGAGGACCGGGTTGGACGGACCTCTGGTCTACCAGTTGTTCCGCCAGGAGCACCGCTGGGTAGCTACGTTCGGAAGGGATAAACGCTGAAAGCATCTAAGCGTCAAGCCTACTCCAAAACTAGATATCCCGTAGGGTTAACCTACCTAAAGGCCCCTCGTAGACTACGAGGTTGATAGGTTGCAGGTGGAAGCGCAGCAATGTGTGAAGCCGAACAATACTAATTGGCCGTGCGGCTTGACCAATTTATTGTCGCAGCAATACTGGAGTTTTGCGTTGCTTTTGGTGTGGGCCTGTATTCGGTTGTTGAAGAGAATTTGAGTTTTCCGGTGGTCATAGCGGAGGGGCAACACCTCTTCCCATTCCGAACAGAGCCGTTAAGCCCTCTTGCGCCGATGGTACTGCTGGGGTCGCCTAGTGGGAGAGTAGGAAGCTGCCGGATTTTTTAAAAGCCCATCCCTTTGGGGGTGGGCTTTTTTTGTGTGTGTGGAAAATACCTTGACAACGCTAAGATAGGCCAATTAATTAAGCACTTCTCTTAATTCAGGAGGAGTCAAATTGAGCGAACAAACGAGGAATTTCTCTCTGTGTGGCCATAGCGGCGCAGGTAAAACAGTGCTGTCTGAGGCCATGTTATTCAACATGGACGTCGTAAATCGCTTGGGACGCATTGATGACGGGACGACGACATCGGATTGCGATTCGGCCGAGATCGAGCGTCAGATTTCGCTCAAGGTCTCTCTGCTGAATGGCCAATGGCAGGATCATCACCTCAATATAATTGATACGCCGGGCTATGCAGATTTTATCTCCGAGGCCAAGGCGGCGCTACGCGTGTCCGACGCAATGGTCGCTGTCGTTGATTCGGTTACCGGGATAGAGATCGGCACTGAGCGGACTTGGAATTTCGCTGCCGATTACAATTTGCCCCGGGTACTATTCATCAACAAGATGGATCGCGCTGATGCAGACGCCGACCAGGTCTTAGAAATGCTTCAAGAGCGTTTCGGACGCCAAGTCGTGCCTTTGCAAATGGCGGTAAATCCCGGCGAGGGATTCAACCATATTGTCGATCTGGTTGCGATGAGAGCCTATGCGTACCAAGATGGTAAAGCCACAGAAGGAGACATACCTGACGAGGTCCAGAGCCGCGCTGAAGAGTTGCGTGAGCAACTGGTAGAAGCCATTGCTGAGACCGACGAAGAACTGATGGAGAAGTATTTCAGCGAGGGCGAATTGACCACAGAGGATATGGTTGCTGGTCTGCGCCGAGCTGTGTTACAGCTAGAAATTTTTCCGGTCTTTTTTGGGGATTCCTACAACAATGTCGGCATTGATCGGCTGCTGGACGCCTTGGTGCAATACGGGCCGTCGCCAGCCGAAGCGGCAGGACTCAGATTCGAGGATGGCGAGGGACAGGAGGTTGAGCTTGAAGGGACCGCTACTGCGCCCTTGGCTGCTTTAGTGTTCAAGACCTTGGCCGAGCAGCACGTAGGAGAGCTTTCTCTGCTGCGCCTTTTCTCTGGAGCGATCAAGCCCGGCGACGAAGTGGCCAACTCAAGCAAGCGCGCCACCGAGCGCATTGGCCAGATCTATCACCTCAACGGCAACAAGCGGACCGAAATCGCAAGCGCCGAAGCTGGCGATATAGTCGCCTTAGTCAAGCTCAAAAGCACCCATACGACCGATACCTTTTGCGCCAAGGGCGCGTCGCTGCAACTTCCGGGCATTGCATTCCCGGAGCCGCTAATTCGCGTGGCTATTCACGCCAAGGAGCAGGGGGGCGAGGATCGTGTCGCTACCGGACTTTCCCAATTGCACGAGGAAGATCCGAGCTTCATTATGAAATACGACGGTGAGGTCCGCCAAACGATCCTGCTCACCCAAGGGGAGTTGCATCTGGAAATTATCGTTAGCCGCCTGAAAGAGCGATTTGGCGTGGAGATTGATATGGAGGTGCCACGGATTCCCTATCGAGAAACGATCCGCGGCAACGCCGATGCGCAATATCGGCACAAGAAGCAGTCGGGCGGAAGAGGGCAGTTTGGCGAGGTGTCTCTGCGCATTGCCCCCAAAGGGCGCGGTAAAGGTTTTGAGTTTCTCAATGAGGTCGTCGGCGGCAATATCCCGAGCAACTTTATCCCCGCGGTGGAAAAGGGCATTGTCGAGACGCTGAGCGAGGGGCCAGTGGCCGGCTACCAAGTCATTGATGTGGCGGCTACCGTGTACGACGGTAAGCACCACCCGGTAGATTCGGATGAAGTTTCTTTTAAATTGGCCAGCTCCCACGCCTTCAAGGATGCCTTCCTCAAGGCCAAGCCGATCCTGCTAGAGCCTATTTATCAGTTGGAAATTACGGTGCCCGAGGAATTTATGGGTGACGTAATGGGCGACCTCTCGGGGCGGCGAGGTCGGATCAGCGGCATGGCCGCGGCCGGCCATTTCCAGGTCATCCACGCCGAGGCCCCCTTAGCCGAAATAGACCGTTATGCCACGTTGCTGCGCTCCATGACGCAGGGTAAGGGATTCCATGCGCAGCGATTCGACCGCTACGAGGAAGTCCCCGGGGATATCATGGTTAAAGTCATTGAGAATACGCAAAAAAATAAGGGCAAAGAAGCGGCCTGAGCGACTTGCTTTTACCCGTTGTGAAGGGCGGTCGGCCAAGCGGTCGGCGGCCCTTTGCTTTTTGGATTGCGCGGGTTTTTTATCTTAATACTGTCATAGAGAACAGTCGGTTTTTTTCAAACGGTGCTTCTGCTTTGAGTAGTAAGAGCGCGAGCGAGGATTGGCAAGGAGATACAGCCGATGTCTGGCCACTCCAAATGGAGTACAATCAAGCGCAAAAAAGGTGCCAACGACGCCAAGCGCGGCAAAATTTTTACGAAGTTGATCCGCGAGATTTCAGTGGCGGCCCGTAGCGGAGGCGCTGAGGGAGTCAATCCAAGTCTGCGCACGGCAGTCCAGAATGCCAAAGCGGCCAATATGCCCGCGGCAACCATTGAGCGCGCCATACGCCGCGGCACTGGCGACGAGCCGGGGGCGATATACGAGGAGGGACTCTTTGAAGGCTATGGCCCCGGTGGGGTGGCCATCATGGTCGAAACCCTATCGGACAACCGCAACCGCACGGTTTCCGAAATTCGCCACGTATTCACGAAGTACAACGGCAACCTCGCAGAAAGTGGGGCGGTAGCTTGGATGTTTGAACACAAGGGCGTTATCGAAGTGGACAAGGCCCTTGTTTCCGAAGACGACCTCCTATTGGCGGTCGTGGATGCGGGAGGTGAGGATATCCAAGATGGCGACCAAGTCCACGAAGTAACGACTCCAGTTGCCGACTTGGAGCCGGTTAAAAAGGCACTGGAGGCCAACGGCATTGCCTTCGCCGAGGCGACGTTGGCTTGGATGCCCAAAAGCGAAAATGTGCTCGAAGTACAAGGCGAAGAGGCCGAGAAAATTATCCGCCTCCTCGAAGCATTGGAGGATCTAGACGACGTACAGAAGGTCTTTTCCAATTTCGATCTCCGAGAAGACGAGCTCGAAAAACTCATGGCTCAGGCCTAGTGGGTCTTCGTTTTGCTCGTCCTTGGAGTAGATCCTAGCAGCACGAACACGGGCTACGGCTTCGTCGAATACAGCAAGCGCAAGGCCCGCTATGTTGCCTGCGGCTGTATTCGCCCTAGGGAAGATGAGTTTGAGGATCGGCTGGTTTACATGTTCGACGAGATGACGCGGCTCATCGGCGACTACGCCCCAGGCCAGGGTGCGATCGAAACCACGTTCTTCGGCAAGGACGCCACCGCGGCGGCCAAGCTAGGCCAAGCGAGAGGTGTCCTGCTCATCGCCATGCGCAAAGCCGGCTTGCCCATTGCTCACTATGCGCCGACGATGGTTAAAAGGTCGGTGACCGGAAATGGTCAAGCGACCAAGCAACAGGTCCAGTTCATGGTGGCCCGCAGCTTGGGTCTGAAGGAACTACCCAAGCCCCTCGATGCATCAGACGCCTTGGCTATCGCGCTATGTCACACCCAGCAGTCCGGTCGGGTTTTATGCGAGGGCCGAGGACAGCGCAAGCCCGAGATAGAGGCTTTGCTCAGCCGCATGGTCCGGCATTAGGTATATCCGTGATAACACACTTGCGTGGAACACTCCTGTCCAAATCACCTACCCATGCCGTCGTCGACGTCGGCGGAGTGGGTTATGGTTTGGCCATATCCCTGATAACTTTCGACCAACTACCCCCGGCCTCCGAGGGAGCCCATTTGTTCACCTATCTCTACGTGCGCGAAGACCGTATGGAGCTTTTCGGCTTTGCCGATGAGGAAGAGCGAGAGCTTTTTGAGTTGCTGATCGGCGTTTCGGGCATCGGCCCTCATTCGGCGTTGACCGTGCTGTCGGGCACGACCCTACGCGATTTGCAGGCGGCCATCTTGCAGGAGCGCGTAGCCGAACTGACGGCGATCAAGGGCATTGGTCGCAAGACCGCAGAACGCTTGGTGCTCGATCTGAAGGACAAGATCGGCTTGAGTGTCCCGGCGGCAGGCGAAGCGGCCTTGGAGGCTAAACCTGGCGCGAGCGAGGAGGCGGCAAAGGCTCTGATGACGTTGGGGTACGTAGCAACTGCCGCTCGCCAAGCGGTGCGCAGGGCTGTCGAAAAGCACGGCACCGACCTGAGTGTGCAACAGCTAATCAAACTGGCCCTCAAGGAGCACTGAAGGCTCGGCTATGGACCATCGACCCATAGATCCTAATGGGGGAGGCGACGACCTTCAGTTCGACAATACGCTGCGTCCTCAGTCCCTTGCCGAGATGCTGGGCCAAGAGAAGACCAAGCAGCAGCTAGGCATTGCTATTGAAGCCGCTCGGCAGCGCGGCGAAGCCATGGACCATGTGCTGCTATACGGTCCGCCTGGTCTGGGCAAGACGACGCTTTCCTATGTGATCGCCAAAGAGTTGGGCGTTGAAATCTATCCCACTTCAGGGCCTTTGCTCGAACGTCCAAGTGAGTTAGCTGGCATGCTCACGACCATGGAGCCGCGCGACGTGCTCTTCATCGACGAGATTCACCGCGTCAACCGCGTGGTCGAAGAATACCTGTACTCGGCGATGGAGGACTTCAAAATTGACATCATAATCGACCAAGGCCCGGCGGCCCGCTCGGTCAGCGTGCCGTTGGAGCCTTTCACTTTAGTTGGGGCCACGACTCGCCAGGGCCTGTTGACTTCGCCGATGCGTGCGCGCTTTGGGCTTACTGCCCACCTCGACTACTACTCGGTCGCCGAACTTGCCGAGATCGTCAAGCGCGACGCTCGCCTGCTGAATTTCTCAGTTTCAGAGTCGGGCGCGATGGAAATTGCCCGTCGCTCTCGCGGTACAGCGCGGATTGCCAAGCGCTGGCTGCGCCGAGCGCGCGATTTTGCTCAAGTGCAAGGCGAAGGCGAGATTGACGCCGAGGTGGTGCAAAAGGCACTCGTCATCCATAGCGTTGACGAGCTGGGGCTTGATGAGATGGATATCACGCTGCTGCGGGCCATTATTGAAAAATTCAACGGCGGCCCGGTCGGTTTGAGCAATTTAGCGGCTATAATCGGCGAGGAGGCCGAGACAATTGAGGAAGTAGTCGAGCCTTACTTGATTAAGGAGGGGTTTATCAAGCGCACTCCAAGGGGCCGCGTGGCTATGCCACGCGCTTGGGATCGCCTCGGCTTTGAGCCTCCGCCAAGCCTCGGCGAGCAATTGGAGCTTTTATGAGCGCACCCGGCTGTGGCGTGATTCTGGCGTTGGATACGGCTACCGCGGTCGGCAGCGTGGCGCTTTGTGCGGCAGAAGGGATCGTCGTCAGCCGCTATTTCGACGTGGGATTGCAGCATTCGCAGCGGCTGTTCGGCGAGGTAGAGGCCGCACTAGAGGCCGCAGGCATAGATGTCGGGAAAGTGCGGGCCGTAGCCGTCGCGATTGGGCCGGGGTCCTTTACTGGCCTGAGGATCGGGCTGAGCGCAGCTAAGGGCTTGTGTTTGGCCGCAGCTAAGGATCTAGTGGTCGTTTCAACGCTGGAAGCATTGGCTGCCCGCCTACCCTTTGCCCGCCTACCCGTCTGTAGTGTCCTCGACGCGCGCAAGCGCGAGGTCTATGCCGCTCTCTACGACACGGCGACGGGCGTTCCGGTTGAAGTGATGCCGCCCCGGGCCATCGCGCCAGCGCAGTTGGTCCAAGAGCGCGCCCGCACGGCGACAATTTACACCGGAGACGGAGCCACGGCCTATCGCGATCTGTTGGCAGCCAACTCGGCCGCGCAATTTGCTCCCCTGCCCTGCGCCCGTCCCGACGCTGGGACTATTGGCTGGCTGGCGCTATCCAAGCTGGAGAAGGGCCAGACTGCGGACTTGGCCTCAGTGGAACCCGATTACTTGCGCTCGCCCGATGCTCGTCCCCTAGCGCGGGCATGAGCGGCGACAGTTGCTTCGTTCCGCTAGGGCCGATCCACCTACATCGCTTGATGGAGATTGAGCGAGGCTCTTTCGCCAATCCGTGGAGCGAGGCCGATTTTTGCTACTTACTTGCAGATAGAGAGGCCCTGTGTTTGGGGCTTTTGCACTGCGGCAAACTAATCGGCTATGCCTTGGGTTATTTCGCTGACCGCTATTTTCACCTCGCCAATCTCGCCGTAGATCCGGCGTATCGGAACCGGGGCTGGGCTGGGCAGTTGTTGGGGCGGATGTTGCGCGTGGCCTCAGCACAAGGTGCTAGCTGTTGTGCGCTTGAAGTGCGCTCGGCAAATCGGGCCGCACGGGCGCTTTATCACAAGGCGGGGTTCCGAACCGTAGGGCGGCGGGCGGCGTACTATAGCGATCCCCCGGACGCCGCCGTTTTAATGGAGTGCAACATAGAGATTTTGTAATTTATTTATTATACTCTAACTCTTTCTAGCTCAATAACTGTCAAAGCCCATAACAGCAGAAGAGGGACGCGATGGCTGAAGTAATTTTGAAGAATATCCGCAAAGTATACGACAAAGACGTGGTGGCGGTGGACGATGCCAATATCGAGATCAGAGACAAAGAATTCGTGGTGCTCGTCGGCCCTTCAGGCTGCGGCAAGTCCACGACGCTGCGGATGATTGCCGGGCTTGAGGAAATCACCGCAGGCGAGATTTCGATAGATGGGACGATCGTCAACGACGTGCCCCCCAAGGACCGCGACATCGCCATGGTATTCCAGAATTACGCGCTCTACCCGCACATGAGCGTCTATCAAAACATGGCCTTTGGCCTTAAGCTGCGGAAATATCCCAAAGACGAGATTGAGGCGCGGGTGCAAGAAGCGGCCGATATACTCGGCATCCAAGACTTGCTAGAGCGCAAGCCTAAAGCGCTTTCGGGCGGTCAGCGCCAGCGCGTGGCAGTGGGGCGTGCGATCGTCCGCAAGCCCAAGGTATTCCTCTTTGACGAACCGCTCTCCAACCTCGACGCCAAGCTGAGGGTGCAGATGCGCACCGAGATCAGCAAGTTGCACACCCGCTTAGGGGCCACCATGGTGTACGTGACGCACGACCAAGTCGAGGCCATGACCATGGGAGACCGCATCGTGGTTATGCGCGATGGCCTAATCCAGCAGATTGACAAGCCTCTCCATCTCTACAACAAACCCGTCAACCAGTTCGTCGCCGGCTTTATCGGCAGCCCCTCCATGAACTTCATCCGCGGCAAGCTGACCTCTAACGGCAGCGGTCTAGTCTTCGACGAAGGCAGTGTGCAACTCACCCTGCCCGCCGGCCACGGCGAACAGCTAGGCAGCTACTTGGGTCAGGAAGTGACGCTGGGCATTCGCCCGGAAGACATCCACGACCCGGATACCATTGGCCGCAATGTCGAGACCGTCGAAATTGCGGCTAAGGTCGAAGTGGTCGAACCCATGGGCAACGAGGTCTTTCTCAATCTGACCACCGGCAAAACCGCTTTTGTCGCCCGCGTCGATCCGCTACACATGCCGCAAGTTGACCAAACGGTGCGGTTGGTCGTCGAGATAGACAAAGCCCACTTTTTTGCTCTGGACAACCAAGAGAGCCTGTTGCAGGAATAAGGATTGGCTTGTACAGCACGGGCGGCATCCCGCACTCTGGGGAGTTTAGCGATCTGGCCCGTCGAGATCGGGCTGGGGCCGTGGCTACAGCGTGGCTCGAATCGGGCCGCATCCCTCATGCGGTTCTCATCTGCGGGGCCGAGGGAACCGGCAAACGACGCTTTGCGCTCGCGTGGGCACAGGCTCTGTTGTGTACGGACAGCGGCCCTTCTCCCTGCAATCGTTGCCCGAGCTGTCGCAAGGTCGCTTCGTTCATACATCCCGACCTCCACACCGCATTGCCATTGCCTCCGCGCCGAGGCAAGCAGCGGCTGGCGCTGGCGGACTTGCGCGAGTCCGTAGTGGAGTACGTTCACGACGCGGGCGCAGCCATCCCCGGCAACGCCAATATCGCGGTGGAGCACCTGCGCCAGTTGCAAAGGGAGTTGGCATTTGCGCCGACGGAATCCCAGCGCAAAGTCGGCCTGATCTTCGCCGCCGATCGAATGCACCCGGCGGGTGCCAATTCGCTGCTCAAGCTCTTGGAAGAGCCACCACCCCGGGCCGTCATCGCGCTGGTTTCGGCTGCACCAGAGCGCCTTTTGCCCACCGTGCTCTCGCGCTGCCAGCGCATGATTTTGAGTCCCTTAGATGCAGCGACCTTGCGGTCGCAGCTCGAACAAGAGGGCGTGGCTGGGGAGCGTTTGGAACTGGCTGTGCGCATGGGGGCTGGTTCGTTGCAGCAGGCCAAAGAGGTGGCGGCTGGGGCGTTTGACGGGACGCGGCAGCTAGTTGAGTTGTTTCTCAGTGGTGGCTCGGAGCAGCGGGACGAGGTCTATTGGAGCATCCTTGAGGAGTTGGGGGGAGATCGGGGACAGCTAGAGCGTTTTTTGCAGGTCTGCGGCCTGTATCTACGGGATCTCTTCCTGTTGGCGCACGGCCAAGGCGCATCTATCGTCCAGGTAGATCGGCGTCCTTATTTGGAAAACCTGCTAGAGAAAATAGACGCAGCCCGAGTCGCCTTGGAGATCGACAGAGCAGCCGAGACCCTAGGGCACAATGCCAATCCTCAGTTGGTGTTGACCGACCTGTGGCGCGGCTTGCGTCGAGGGGGAACAGCACTAATGCCTCCACTCGACCCCAGCTTGGTGAGGGCGCGACGTTGGTAAACGCCCACCGACCGCGGTTGCGCTTTGCCCAGCACTTCCTCGTCGCCCGGGGTGTTATAGAGGCCATTGCGGGGTTGGTGCGCCCGGCCGCTGGCGAGGTGGTGGTCGAGATTGGCCCGGGCCGGGGCGCGTTGACTGAAGTGCTACTCGCTGCTGTGGATCACTTGGTGGCCGTGGAAATTGACCGCGACTTAGTGGCCTTGCTGCGCGCACACCAAGATGCGCGTAAGTTGCGCTTGATCGAAGGAGATATTCTGCAGGTTGATCTGAGAGAAGTTCTGCGGGACGCGGGCGGGTGCCGCCTGCTGATCGTCGGCAATCTTCCCTACAACATCACCGCTCCATTGATCTTTCACCTCCTTGCTCACGCCGATTGTATCAGCCGTGCCATCGTCATGGTCCAACGCGAAGTAGCTCGGCGCTTGGTCGCCAGCCCCGGTTCAAAGGATTACGGCCTGTTGTCCGTGCTGGTGACTATGCGCGCCGAAGTGGAGATGAGCTTGCAGGTGGGACGCGATTGCTTCCGGCCCGTGCCGGCCGTGGATTCGTCTGTAGTCGAGTTGCGCTTTGCTTCCAAGCCCCTCTACGCGGTACAGGACATGGACTGTTTCGACCGCTTGGTGCGCCGAGCCTTTGGCCAGCGGCGCAAGATGCTGCGCAATTCGCTCCTCGGTCTCAATCCCGAGGGCGGGCGGCCTTGGCTGGAAGCGCTGGGCCAGCAGGCAGGTATCGAACTAACGCGCCGCCCGGAGGAATTGTCGCTAGAGGAATTCATCCGGCTGAGCGACGCCTGCTCGCATTTGGGAAAGGATGGGCCGTGAAGCCGGTCTTGTGGTACGCGGGTTGGCTGGTGTTGGTCGCATGGACGGCGGCCGATGCACAGTACACGCTCAACTTTAACCGCTCCAGTTCCCGAACCTCTTGGAACCATTCGTTTCCTAGCTGGAGCTACTCGACGCCCGTGCGGTTCTCGGCGGTGGGGGACTCGACCTCCAAGCTGACGATTAACGCACGGGCGAGAATGAAGTTTAGCCTCGACGATCGCAGCACCGGCAAGAGTTGGCAGGACGATGCCTCGGGCAGCTCTTCAATCAACTATCCCATTCTCGGCCCAAAGGCCACCATCAGCCTCGGTGCCAGCATGAGCACGCGCAACGTAACGCTGCACAAGCAGAAGACGCGCAGCCAGTCCTTTAACTTTGGATTTAGATCTAAGCCGTTGAGCAGCGGTCCATTCAAGAGCCTGAATGCCAACCTGACCCCGAGCCTAATCTCGGCCACCCGCGCTAGCCGCGCCAGCCTCGACAGCACCATAAAGGAGACCGGGATCCGCTACAATGCTTCGCTGCGGGTCTCGCCCGACATTGAGATTGCGGGCAAGAAGCTGAAAAACTCGATTTCGCTGAGTAAAACAGACGATACGCTCGAGCACAACAAAGATCGCAGTGAGCGGATGAGCGGCAATGTGAGTTATGTCTTTCCCGGCGAGGTGCGCGTCGGCCTGACTCTATCTGAAAACCGCTCTCAGAGGGGCCTCTCACGCCGCGCCATCAGCGAGGCTACAGTAGGCGAGGCTGTGGTGCGCGACACGGTGGTCAGCGCCGAGTTGGCGGAAACGCGCGGCACTAGCTTGGCCTCCAACGTGGAGTTTGATCTAGGGCGCTTTAAAATAAAAAACCGCGCCTCGTACAGTCAGAACGAGCACACCAACACCGCCAACGCGATCCAGGATTTAGACAACCGCTTCTTTGGCAAAGACCGCCTCGGCGAGAACTTTAGCTGGGACGCGTCCCTTTCGGGCAAGCTGATTGAGAAGCTGGTCTTCAATTCCAGAGTTCGCTTCAAAGGCAGCGACATGCGTCGCTTGGCGGTGCGGGTGCCCGATACCAGCCTTTGCGATAGCCACTTCACGCGCTCGGCGGACGGAACGTGCCGCGATCCAAGCTCCGACGAGATCAATCGCAATCTCTTTCTCAACGGCTCTTTCAACTGGCCCTTGGCCGATGGGCACTCGATGCGATTGGCGACCTTTGGCGAGATCAAACGCTCGGAAAATCCAGGGGACCCCAAGCAGGACCGCGACACCTTCAACAACAGCGTGAGCCTCAGCTATGACGGCACTCTGCGCTCGGGTGCCAAGCTCAGAGTCGACCTCAAAAATATCTTTTTGCATCGCGTGAACCTGCACGCCACCCGCGCTGTGGACAACTCGCGCAGCCGCGACATTTCGCTCAATATCGGCACCAATTACGAGCGATTGGGCGCGTCCTTTTCGCACCGATTCAGCGTCTCCGCGAAGCGCATCATTTACGATTTTGATCGCCAAGTCAATCGCCGCGAGTCGTCGCGCAAAAGCAATATCCGCCGCGGCTGGAGCATGGTGCATTCGCTGCGGCGCAAGATCCTCGACGACCTTTCACTCAACGCGCGCTACAACTATTCGGCCAACGATGACGGCACCTTGATTTTGGAAAACGGCACCCAGATTGTCGAAGAGGAAAACGCCAGATACACTCTTAGATTCGGCATGACCTACTCGCCCAGCACTGACTACTCGGCCGGCGCAACCTACACCTACAGGTTCGATCGCCAGTGGAATTACGAATACTCCGAGCTCGCCCAGTTGCGTTCCCTCAGTCGCCTTCCCAACAAACACCGGAATCTGGCGGCGAATTTTAACTACAATCCGGCCGGCAGCGACAACAAGCTCAGCTTGCGCGGCAGCCGCAGTCTCCAGCGCAGCGGCTCGTTTAACAGCTTGACTGTAACCTATACGCGAACGTTGTAATCGCTTAACACTGGTAACGGTTTCGCCGTGGTGTTACCTTAATTATTCGCGTACTTGCTCAAGGAGGTTTTCTACATGCCCCTGCCTAAATGCGATAAGATCTGGTTCAATGGCCAATTGGTCGATTGGGACGACGCCAAAATCCACGTGCTCTCCCACGTAGTACACTACGGTTCAAGCGTTTTTGAAGGCATTCGCTGTTACAAGACCGCGAAAGGCTCGGCCGTATTCCGCCTTGACGAGCACGTCAACAGGCTATTTGATTCCGCCAAAATCTACCGCATGGACATTCCCTATACGCGAGAGGAAATCAAAGAGGCTATCCTCGAGACGATCCGCGTCAATCGGCTCGCGGCCTGCTATATTCGCCCGGTTGTCTTCCGCGGCTATGAGAACTTGGGGGTTGATCCGATGGGGTGTCCGGTTGACGTAGTGATCGCCGTTTGGGAGTGGGGAGAGTACCTTGGAGAAGCGGCGCTGAAAAACGGCGTTTCGGTTTGCACCTCGTCGTGGAACCGCATGGCCCCGAATACGTTTCCCGCCTTGGCCAAGGCCGGCGGCAACTACCTCAACTCGCAGCTCGTGCGGATCGAAGCCAATGCCAACGGCTATGACGAGGGCATTGTCTTGGGAACGGATGGGTTGGTGAGCGAGGGCAGCGGCGAGAATATCTTTGTCATCAAAAATGGCTTGATCTACACGCCTGAGTCGTGTTTTGCCATCCTGCCGGGCATCACCCGCCACACCGCCATTACCCTGATACGCGATCTGGGGATGCGGGTCGAGCAGCGCGGGATTCCGCGCGAATTCCTCTACATCGCCGATGAGGTCTTCTTCACTGGCACGGCCGCCGAAATCACGCCGATCCGCGCCATAGACCAAGTGCAGATCGGCTGTGGAAAGTGCGGGCCGATCACCGCGCAGATACAAGACGCTTTTTTCGCCGTGGTCCGCGTCGGAGTCGAAGACCGGCACGGATGGTTGACCTTTGTGTAATGGATTGGGTCTAGCTGGTTAGTACAAAGGGGAGAATATGCCAAAAGTTAAAATGTTCGCAGTGGCCGCTTGGTTGGGTATCTGTATCGGCGATCATGCCGTCGCTGAGTCGTCGTGGGAAGTAGTGCAGGAAATTCTCCTGAGTACCAAGGATATCATCGTGCTCGACGGCACTGCGAAGGTGCCGCTGCGCTACGAGAGCGGAGAAGAGCCGACCTACGGCGACTGGATGGTGCGCCACATGCTGTCCGACCCAGAGAAACTCAATCCGTACACCTCCAACGATGCCGGTGCCAGCATGGTCTTGAATTACGTATTTGAAGGCCTGCTCGACGCCGAATCGGACCCGCCCTACGCGTTGCGAGGGCTAGTCGCCAAAGGCTACCCGAACATTTCCGCGGACAAACTCACCTATACATTTGAGCTGCGCGATGGGGTTTACTTCTCAGACGGCAAGCCGCTGACGGCTGCGGACGTCGTCTTCAGCATGAAGGTCATCCACAATCCCCAAGTGCTGACGCCGCATCTGCGCAACTACTATGCCGCCGTCGAGGTGGTACAACAGGTAGGGGCCAACAAGGTTAGCTTCCTGTGCGACAAGCCCTATTTCCGCAACGATTTGATGTTGGGTTCATTCAGTATCCTACCTAAGCACTTTTACGATCCGGAGGGTTTGCTGGACCCAGTCGAGGTCAAGAGTTTGGTGGATGGTTCTTGGGAGGAGGGGCCGCACAAAGAGCGAGTCGAGCGCTTTGCCGAACAATTCAATCAAAATTTCAACCGCAAGGTATTAGGCTCGGGGCCGTATATAATCGAAGATCCAGAGCGAGACTTGGTCACCCAGCAGAAAGTCGTGCTGACGCGAAATGCGAACTACTGGGGGCGGGATGTGGAAGGGCTGCTGCCACCTGGCTTTGTCGATAAGATCGTCTTTAACATCATCAACAATACCGACGCGGCATTCATCGAGTTGACCAACGGCAACCTCGACTACCACACTCTGCGTCCGTTGGAATTTAGGGAAAAGAGCTGGTCGGAAGACTTCAACCGCCGCTTCCTCAAAGGCGTTAGCTACGCCGGTGGATATATGTACATCGGCTGGAACAACAAACATCCAATTTTTGGCGACAAGCGGGTACGCCAAGCCATGACCCATTTGACCGACCGCGAGGGCATGGTCGAAAACATCATGTTCGGCCTAGCCGAGACGGTGGAGGGGCCGATCCACAAGTTCCGCCCCGAATACAACCACGGCCTCGCGCCGTACGCGTACGATCCCGACCGCGCCCTCGATCTGCTGGCGGAAGCTGGCTGGGAGGATGCCGACGAGGATGGCATTCTCGACAAGACCATCGACGGGGAGCTAGTGCCATTTCGCTTTGAGATTTTGATCAATTCGGGCAACCAGATCCGCAAAGATATCGCCCTAACCTTGCAATACGAGTTGCAGGATATTGGCATTGACTGCCAAGTGCGCGAGTTAGACTGGTCGATTTTTTTACAGAAGGTCCGCGGCAAGGATTTTGACGCCATGGTGCTGGGCTGGACCGGCAATGTGAGGTTCGCGCCCGACGGTTACCAGATCTGGCATTCCTCCCAGACCGTAGAAAACGGCTCCAACGCGGTGAGCTTCATCAACGCCGAGGTTGATCAAATTTTGGAGGACTATCGCCGCGAGTTCGATATGGAAAGGCGCATTGCACTCTACCAGCGTTTCCAAGCAATCCTGCACGAGGAACAGCCATACACCTTCCTGTGGAAGCCGCGCAATGCCCAAGCCTATAGCCGGCGCTTCAGTGGCGTCACTTGGTATCCCCCCGGCGTCCGCTTGCAAGACTGGTGGGTCGCGCAGGAAGCGCAGATGTACTAAGGACGCGGCTGTGTCCTCCGCAGCCTCTCTCCACTGGGAAAGTCACCCCCTGCGCCGGGAGCGGCCGGCAAAGTCGATACTGCTAATCGCGCTCATGGTCGCTTCCTCAGCGGCCGCCGCTTTCGGTTTTGAGCATTGGTTTTACGGGGTGTTTTCACTCGGAGCATTGACTGCTTCGCTGTCGCGCTATTTCTTCCCTACGCGCTATGCGCTCGACGGCGTCGGCGTCAGCAGTCAACATCTCGGCCTTAAACAGTGCCGTTCTTGGGCGGAATTCCGTCGAGCAGACGAACATCGGGACGGTATTTTTTTACGTCCGTCCGCTCGCCTAGGTCGGCTGGATTCCTTTCGCGGCGTTTTTTTGCGCTTTGATCAAAACCGCGAAGAAGTTGCGCGTTTCGTCCGGTGCCATGTTTCAAGTCGATAGTTTAAAAGCGCGGTGGCGGCACGCTTTTGCCCTCGAAGATCCAGAGGTAGGTTGGTCTGAGGAAGAGCGTACGCTGGCCGAGCGGCTGGCCGAGTTTATAGTGAGTCGCCGCATGGGAGCGGCTGCGTCTATGGCATTGGAGGCTTGCCGCCCCCTCAATTTTTTGGGCAGCCAAGCCCTGACCTTTTTGGCTCCATTTGCCACGCTGGTTTTTTCGCGAGATGAGTACGAGCGATTTACGCGCATGTTGGAGCGCCGTCAATCTATAGACCTACTCGCGGAGGCCATTGCCCAGCGCGAAAGCCAAAAGCATGGATGACCTCAACGTAGTTATCGCCACGGACTGCGGCAGTACGACGACCAAGGCGATCCTGATCGAAAAGAAGGACGAAGGGTATCGCCAGACCTTTCGCGGCGAGGCCCCAACCACGGTTGAGGCCCCCTTTGAAGACGTCACTCGGGGGGTGCTCAACGCCATTCAAGAGGTTGAGGAGCTTTCCGGGCGGCAGATCCTCGATGGCGAGCGGATTATCGCACCGGCTGACGGCAATGTCGGGGTCGATATCTACATCTCGACGAGCAGTGCGGGCGGTGGGTTGCAGATGGTGGTTGCCGGTGTGGTGATGGCGATGACCGGCGAGAGCGCCCAGCGCTGCGCCTTGGGAGCCGGGGCGATCGTCATGGACGCGCTCGCTACCAACGATGGGCGCTTGCCGCACGAAAAAATAGAGCGTATCCGCCAATTGCGTCCCGATATGGTGTTGCTGTCGGGCGGCACCGATGGCGGCACTGTCAGTCACGTGGTCGAGTTGGCCGAATTCATCAGCGCAGCCGATCCTAGACCCCGCTTTGGCGCGGACTTCAAGTTGCCGGTTATTTTTGCGGGGAATGAGGACGCACGCGAGGAGGTTGAAAAGGCGCTGGGGGGTAAGATGGCCCTGACCGTTACCGAGAATATCCGCCCCGTACTCGAAAAGGAAAATCTGGACCCGGCGCGGCACGTCATTCACGATCTCTTCCTCGAACACGTCATGGCGCAGGCTCCTGGCTATAGCAAGCTGATGGACTGGACCAGCGCGCCGATTATGCCGACGCCTGGGGCAGTGGGCGAGATCATGCAGGCTATTGCCCGCCAACAGGGGATCAACGTCGTCGGCGTGGATATCGGCGGGGCGACGACCGATGTGTTCAGCGTTTTCGACGGCGTTTTCAACCGCACGGTCAGTGCCAATCTCGGCATGTCCTACAGCGTCTCCAACGTGCTAGCCGAAGCCGGACTCGACCAAATCATGCGCTGGGTTCCTTTCGATATTGAGGAGGCCGACCTCCGAGACCGGATCAAAAACAAGATGATCCGCCCTACTACCATCCCCCAGCTCATGCAGGAATTGCAAGTCGAGCAAGCCATTGCCCGCGAGGCTTTGCGCTTGGCTTTTGACCAGCACCGGGCGTTGGCAGTGGGATTGAAGGGGGTGCAGAGCAAGCGCACGCTAGCCGATGTCTTTGAGCAGGGTGCCACCGGCGAGAGTTTGGTCGAGATGATGGCGCTAGACATGCTAGTCGGCAGCGGTGGTGTGCTCTCGCACGCGCCCCGCCGCGAGCAGAGTTGCGCCATGCTCATAGATGCCTTTCAGCCCGAAGGCGTCACCCGATTGGCCGTCGATAGCATTTTTATGATGCCCCACCTAGGGGTGCTCTCGACTGTTGACGAGCGGGCTGCCACCGAGGTTTTTGAGCGCGATTGTCTGATCTACTTGGGCACTTGTGTGGCCCCCGTCGGCGAGGGTAAGGGCGGCGAGGTCTGCCTCCAATACGAAATTGAACTGCCCAGCGGGCGGCAAACCGGCGAGTTACAGTTTGGCCAGCTACAGTGGATGCCCTTGGCCGATGGCGAGGAGGTTGAAGTTTCGCTCCAACCGGCGCGGCGTTGGGATGTGGGTGCTGGCCCGGGACAAGCCCTAAATGCAAGGGTGTGCGGCGGGGTCGCAGGACTAGTGCTGGACGGTCGCGGTCGGCCCATCCAGATGGCGACAGACCGCGACCGCCGCCATCAGATAAGCGACTGGCAGCAGGCGTTAAACCTATACGAGTAGCTCATGGCCCATGCTTATACCCCTGGCCTGCGCGTGACGCAACACGCAGTCGTCCACAAAGAGCGGCGGTTGCCCCTCAAAGGCGAGGTTGTCGTCGAGCGCGGCCAAGCTGTGCGCCGAGACCAAGTTGTGGCTCGCACCGAACTGCCGGGCGAGGTGGCGACCCTCAACTTGGTCAACCGCTTGGGCATCTCGCCGCAAGAGCTAGCCGGCTATATGCTCAAAAAAGAGGGCGACCGGGTCGAAGCCGACGAGCCGCTCGCCGAGACCAAGCCATTTATTCGCTGGTTCAAGACCACGATTGAATCTCCGGTCAGCGGCACCGTCGAGAGCATTTCGCCGGTGACCGGGCAGGTGATATTGCGGCAAGCTCCCAAGCCGGTCGAAGTGCTGGCGTACGTCGATGGGATCGTAGAGGAAGTTTTTGCCGAGGAGGGTATGCGCGTCGCAGCGCGTGGTGCTTATATCCAAGGTATTTTCGGCGTGGGAGGCGAGTGCTGGGGTGCGCTGCACCTGGCCGTTGATGCTCCAGACGCCACAGCCGAGTCGCTGGGCCCGGAAGTTGCGGGCAAGATTGTGGTGGTCGGCAGCCTGATTAGCGCGGAGACCGTGGAACAGGCTCGGCAAGCAGGTGCCGTGGGGTTGATCGGCGGCGGCCTGCGCGACAGCGACTTGCGCGACTTGCTTGGCCGCGACTTGGGCGTGGCTATCACCGGGACTGAGCAGATCGGCCTGACGGTAGTAGCGACCGAGGGCTTTGGCCGCGTCGCCATGGCCCGCAAGACCTTTGATATTCTGCAAGCGTACGCTGGCATGGATGCGTCTATGGCCGGTGCGACTCAGATCCGCGCTGGCGTCTTGCGGCCGGAAATTATCGTCCCTACAGCCGCTGACAAAGAGGAAGAAGAGGTGCGGACGGGTGAGGAAGGGTTGCAGGTGGGCGATTTGTTGCGCGTGATTCGAATGCCCTATTTTGGGCAAATTGGGCGCGTTAGCGACTTGCCGACCGAGTTGTGCGAGGTCGAATCCGGGGCGCGGGTGCGGGTATTGGCCGTGGAGTTTGAAGACGGGGAGCAGGCGATAGTGCCACGGGCGAATGTGGAGTTGATTGAGGAATAAGGCATGAGAGCAAAAAACTGGCTGTCTGTGTTGGTCTTGGCTTGGCCGTTGGCGAGCGCGGCGGAGAATGCGGAACGAGGACTCAGCACGTTGCTGGCACATCCTGAACCGCCGATCGAGGTCCAAGCCTTCGACACGCCCAACGACGACGGGGGCAGCATTACGCTGACTTGGCCGCGAGATCGTCGGATCAGCGAAAATGCGATGTATCAGGTCGCCATCGCCGATTCGCCCAGCGGGCCTTTTCGCGTCGTGGCCGAGGTTGTGGCAACGGGGAATTTGATGTCCGAGGCACCGGGGCTCTTTGGTCGTGGGGCCGATCTGGAGAATCATCACTATGTCAATGTCGAGGAATTCGCCGGCGCGGGTGGCAAGACGCCGCTAGAAGATGGTAAGACTTATTACTTTCACATCGATGTGCGGTCGGCCGGGGGCGCGATCCGCGGCAAAGTGATCGTCAACGCCGAGTCCAAAGGCAATTTTTTTAACCGCGCCAAGGTCAATAACTTGGTGTTGTGCCTCGTTTTTTCAGGGCTTATCATGGGCTACATTGGCATTGCGCGGCGGCGCGAGCTCAAGATCCGTCGCATCGCCGGGCTAGAGGCACTGGACGAGGCGTTGGGGCGGGCGACCGAGATGGGCAAGCCGGTGCTTTTCATCCACGGCTTGCGCGACATGAGCCAGATACCAACCATTGCCGCGGTCAATATCTTGGGGCGGCTTGCGCGGCGTACGGCCGAATACGACACCGCGCTGCGGGTGGTGGCTCCTGACCCGGTAGTTATGTCGGTGAGTCAGGAGACGGTGAAAGCCTCTTATGTGGAGGCGGGGCGGCCCGACGCGTTTAACCCCGACCACGTTTTCGTCGCCAGCACCGAGCAGTTCAGCTATGCGGCAGCAGTCGAGGGCATCATGGTCCGCGACCGCCCGGCGGCTCATATTATGATGGGATATTTCTACGCCGAGTCGCTGCTGTTGGCCGAAACCGGCTCCACGACCGGGGCAATCCAGATCGCCGGCACGGACGCCTTTACCCAACTTCCCTTTTTCGTCACTACATGCGACTACACCCTGCTCGGCGAAGAGCTCTATGCAGCCAGCGCCTATCTGTCGGGCGAACCGCGAATGCTCGGTAGCCTTAAAGGCCAAGACGGGGGCAAAGCCATTCTGCTGGCCGCTTTGGTGCTGGGCACGCTGCTGGAGACCTTCTTGGGATGGTCGCAGTTGACGCACTTTTTTAGCCCCTAGGAGGGCGCGATGATTTTTTTTAGTCGAACGCTACCGCTGGTCATTGCCTTTGCCTTCGGTATGCTCGGCATTGTCATCTACTACATACCCCACGGCCACGCGCAGAATTTGGAGCGAGAGATGGCGCTATGGGTGCGCATAGTCTTCGCGTTTTCCTATTTGCTCGGACTATACAGCCTGCTCAACCTGCACTGGCAGCGGATCCGCCAGCGCGTCGCCGGCTGGGCCTATAGCTTGATCGCTATTTTGAGCTTTGCGGTGATGATGATCTTCGTCGTGTACAACGACGGTTTAGGCCCCTTCGCCGCTCAGGCTGAGGCCGGGGGTTATAAGTGGCTCTTCGACAATATTCACGTGCCTTGCGCCTCTACCATGTTTTCGATTTTAGCCTTTTTCATCGCCTCGGCGGCGTACCGAACCTTCCGCGCTCGCACGCCCGAAGCGGCGGTGCTGTTGATCGCGGCGGTCATCGTCATGCTGGGCCGCGTGCCCATTGGTAGAGAGCTTTCCGATTTTTTTCCACTGGCGACCGACTGGCTGTTGAATGTGCCCAACTTGGCGGCTAAGCGCGGCATCTTGCTCGGCGTGTCGTTGGGTGCTATTGCTACCTCGTTGCGGATCATTTTTGGGATTGAGCGCTCGTATTTGGGTGGAGGATCTGAGTGATGCACAAACTACTCGCTATCGACCGCCGCATCATTTTCGCCCTAGTATTTATTAGCGTGGCGTGGCCGTTGATGGCCGGAATTTCCCTGCCGATCACGCCGACGAACGAAGTAAAAGCTGCGTACAACCAGTTGGAGAAACTCGACGCGGGGGACATTGTGCTGGTCTCCTTCTCCTATGGTGCCAGCACGCAACCTGAAATGCTGCCGATGTCGCGTGCCATGTTGCGCCACGCTTTCCGCCGCGATCTCAAGGTGGTGGCCATTTGTCTATGGCCCGAGGCACCGGGGCTGGCCCAACAGGTGCTGGAGGAAATGGCGGCTGAATTCGATTTGGAGTACGGGGTGGATTACGCCTTTATGGGCTACAAGCCGGGCACTTTCAGTGTCATCCTCAATATGGGGCAAGACTTCCGCAGTGCCTTCCCGCAGGACCAATGGGGCGTGGATACCGGCGATTTGGATTTGACGCGCGGTTTGCGCTCACTGCGCGATTTTGACCTCGTCTTAGACTTGGCTGCCGGGGATTCGATTGAGTTTTGGTGGATCCCCTATGGGCAGGAGAAGTACGGCTTTACCTTTGTCGCTGGTTGCACCGCGGTGATGGCTCCCGATCTCTATCCTTTCCTCGACTCGGGACAGCTCGGTGGCCTGCTCGGCGGCCTAGCCGGTGCCGCCGAATACGAGACCCTGATTGACCATCGCGGCAGTGCCAGCATGGGTATGAGCGCCCAGTCGATGACTCATTTGGTCATCGCCCTCTTTGTAATTATCGGCAATATTGCGTACTTCGTCGCTCGGCGAACTTCATCCGAGCAGGGGAACTGATCTCCGCCATGCGCAATACGTATGTCTTTTTGGGCTTGATCCTGCTGTTTGCCGCAGTCAATATCGGCTTGATGGCTAGCGGAATCTTGGCGGCGGACTGGACGGGTTTGGGCATCATCGTCGCGGCGGGCATGACCTTGGCACTCTATAGCTTTCTCTACAAGGACAACCCGCTTTTCAAGTTTGCCGAGCACGTTTTCGTCGGTGTGGCAGCGGCTTACATGTTTGGCCAGTACTGGTATCCGACGATCTACGGCGAGCTCATCGCCGAATGGACCAACACGGAAGAAGGGGAGACGCCCAATTGGTGGCTGTTGGCTCCGATGGTGCTCGGGCTTTTGATGTTGACGCGCTTTTCGCTGCGCTTTGGGTGGCTCAGCCGCTATGCTTTTGCATTCTTCGTCGGGCTCGGGGCCGGCCTGACGATTCCTCGCTATATCTCTTCCTTTATTTTAGCCCAAATAGAGCCTGCATTACATCAACTGACTTGGAGCTTGGAAGTGCTCGATTTGCTGATCGTCCTAGTGGGGGTCATCGGGGTGTTGGTTTATTTCTTTTTTTCCGTCGAGCACACCGGCACGGCGGGTCATATCTCCAAGGTGGGGATATGGTTTTTGATGATCTCGTTTGGGGCTTCGTTTGGTTACACCATTATGGCGAGGGTCTCGCTGTTGATCGGGCGTGTAACCTTTCTCTTGGACGACTGGTTGCACCTGATGTGAAGGGGTATTGAATACCTTACAAAGGAGGGATATATGACCAAATTTGCTGACGTTTTTCGCGTCTTGACCGCATTGGGCGTTTTGCTCGCGCTGAGCTTGGCTCCGGCCGAGGCCAGTACGGGTGGCAAAATAGCTGGTGTCGTCAAGGAGGCCGCCACCGGGGATGGGCTGCCCCATGCCAATATCGTGGTGATGGATACCAAGTTAGGGGCCACAGCGGACGAAAAGGGCCGCTTCTTTATCCTCAACGTGCCGGCGGGTACCTACACCCTCAAGGCCACCTATGTCGGCTACGCGGATTATATCGTTGAAGATGTGCGGGTCTCCGCCGACCTGACTACGAATCTCGACATTGACCTGACTTCTTCGGATATCCAAGTCGATGAGGTGGTAATTCGCGCCGAGCGGCCGATCATCGACAAAACCGCGACCAATGCGGTGCGCATCGTTGATGCCGAGGACATAGAGCTTCTGCCGTTCAGAGGCGTCGCGAGTGTCATAAACCTACAGCCGGGCGTGGTATATGACGAGGGCACGTTGCATGTGCGCGGCTCGCGCTCGGACGAGATCGGCTACTACGTCGATGGGGCCACCGTCCGCAATCCGGTCACTGGCGGAGTAGCAGTCAACCTGATAGATGAAGCCCTAGCGGAGGTCCAGCTACAGGCCGGGGGCTTCAACGCCGAGTACGGTGGGGCCAACGCCGGCATCATCTTGCAGGAGTTACGCACCGGCCCCTCCAATTGGGAATTCGGGCTGCTGAGCGAGACGGACAACTTCACCTCCCCCTACGAAAAGCGCTTCGGCACGTATTCTTATGGGTATTCCACCCAAGTGTTCACGGCTGGCGGCCCGGTCGTCGGCAGCAAGAAGGTGCGAGCCTTTCTGGCCGGGCAGCGCTGGGTTCGCGACTCCCCACCCGTCTTCTGGGAGGGCTTTGAGTTTGCCGACTTAGTCGATTCGGGTGACCGCGGCGGCCGGGTGCATTGGCGCAAGGACGCCGAGGACAACGCGGTGCCAGATACGGTTGATCTAGCCATCAGTCCGGGCAACATCGATCATCGAGGTTTGCAAGCGATGACGTTCAACGGCACCCTGCTCTTTGACTTGCAGCCCTTTCAGGTGCGGGTCACGGGCCTGTACTCAGGGGAAGACCAGGAATTTAATGGGCTGCCTGTTTACAGTGCCTTTAATACCGAGCGGCTGCCCGAGGCCGATCGGGCTACGGGCCTGCTCCATGTCAGCGGCACTCACCTCCTCAATGCCAATACCCTTTACGAATTCAACGCCAGCCTCTACAACCAAGCGCGCGAGTACTTTGATCCGGTTTTCGGCGATGCGTTCATGCTCTACAACGACAGCCTCGCTGTCGCCCAAGCCAACCCGGATTTCACGCCGTACTCCAGTCAGGGCATCTCGCTGCGGGATTACGATCTGAACGGCTTCCCCTTTGCTAGGACGGGCGATTTGGCCTCCTCCTATGGCAAAGCCGAGGAGAGCTACTACGGGGGGGGTGGCAGCCTGATGCACCAAACTGACCTCCATCAGTTCAAGGTCGGCTTCAACTATCAGTACTGGACTTCGCGCCGCTTTGACATCAGGACCAGTGCCCTCCGCAGAGCCATCTCCACCACATACCCCGACTTAGACGCGGTTTACGATCGGTATTACGCCGGCGGCATAAGTGCCGACCAAGTGCTAGATGAATTGATCGCCACCGCCGAAACCTTGCCCGACGGGCAGGGCAGCCTTGCGGATTTTGAGACCTTGATCCGCAACAGCAGCCGCTCCGATTACTTCGGCTTCGACGCTTTTGGCCGCAAGGACCAAGGCGAAGGGCTGGAGGCACCGCGCCATCCGGTGATGGCCTCGGCCTATGTACAGGACAAGATCGAATACAATGATCTCATCGTGAACGCCGGCCTGCGCTGGGATTACTTCGATGTCGATAGCTGGCGCTTCAAGAATCCCGAAGCCCCGGTGCGCACCGATTCGCTCTATACGATCAATCTCGAGTCAATGACCAAGACCCGCACGTTTAGCGAACTCAGCCCGCGACTCGGGTTCTCGTTTCCAGTGTCGGATCGGACGGTCTTCCACGTGCAGTACGGCCGCTTCTCGCAAATGCCAGCCATGCGCTCCATGTACGCCGGCGGGGCACGGCTGGCCTTGGAGCTAGGCGGCCAAAATTTCATCTCCGTGCCCACGGCCTTCGACATTGAGCCGATCCGCACGACCCAATACGAGATCGGCTTTGAACGTCAATTTACCGACATGGCTTCCTTCGACATCACTGGCTTCTACCGCGACGTAAAAGGGCAGTTGCAGATTCAGCGCCAGAACATTTCGGCGAGCGCGAAGAACGCCAGCGCGTACAATTTCCTGCAAAACGGCGACTTTGCTACGACCAAGGGTTTGGAGTTCGTCTTCAAGTTGCGTCGTATCAATCGGTTGCGCACTGAGCTTAACTATACCCTGTCGGATGCTCGCGGCACCGGCTCATCGACCAATTCGGCCGTTTCTGGGGTTGAGAACAACACCAACTTGCCCACCATCATTTCGCCGTTGGATTTTAATGAGGCGCATCGAGGCAACATCTTTGTTGACTATCGCTTTGCCGACAACGACGGTGGGCCGATCCTAGAGAATCTGGGGGCCAACCTGCTGTTTTACTTTAGCAGCGGCCACAATTTCACCCTGTCGAGCGGGTCCATTGGCCAGCGCGGCCCCGAAGAGGGTGGCATCCTCGCCAACGACGATCCGCGCTCGCGCAAGCCTTTAGAAAGCATCAACGCCTCTTCGACGCCTTGGACGTTTGAGGTTGATCTGAAAGTGGATAAAGGCTTTGGTCTGTTCGGTGCCGATGCACAGCTTTATCTCTCTGTCTATAATCTGTTCAACCGCAAAAACGTGATTAACGTGTACGGCCGCACCGGCAGTGCCGAGGACGACGGTTTCCTCACCAACCCCGATCTGAGCAGCCAAATTATTGCAGCCAGTGGCAGTGATACGTACCGGCAGCTATACGAGGCCATCAATTTGGCCAATCGGCAGCACTACTGGAACACCGAAGGTGGAGACCTGTTTGGCTCGCCGCGCCAGATCCGTTTAGGGATCAAACTGGGCTTGTAAAAAGGGAGGAAAACGTTATGAAAAAGTTTGTCACCTATTTGGCGACCGCTGGGCTTTTGCTCGGCGTAGCCGGCCCGGTCCAAAGCCGCGGACCGAGCGCGTATCGCGCTGCCAAAACCACGCAGGAAAACGACTTCGGCGGGCGCGCCTTGCTCAACATCAACAACATGGCCATGTGGTTTGAGCACAACGGCTCGTCCGGGTACAACCCACTCACCTCCGGCTCCGGGGTAACCTTTCCGCGCTCGACTGACCAAGTCATCTATAGGGATGGCCTGATCTGGGGTGGCATCGTCAAGGACGGCGATCCACAGGAACTGCGCGTCGGCGGCCAGACCTACGCAATAGGCACCGTGCCCGGCCGCATTATCAGCAAGGGCGTGGCCGAAGATCCCGCCGATCCAAGCGTCCGCATCTACCGCATTCGCCGCGATTATCAGACGGCGGACTTGCGTCTCGACGCCTCCGAGAGCTTGGGAATTGGGCTGAGTGCGGTCACCGACAGCGACGAGGAAGCCTTGCGCGCCCAGTACGAGCAGGATTGGCGCGAATGGCCCCATCAGAAAGGGGCACCCTATTACGACAATGACGGGGACGGCGAGTATAATCCAGACATTGACGAGCCGGGCGTGGCCGGGGCCGACCAAGTGGCTTGGTTTGTGATTAACGACCTCGATGTGGGGGCGGCGCAATCCCTGTACGGCTCCAAACCCATTGGCCTTGAAGTCCAGGTGCTGCTTTGGGGGTACGCCCGCACCGACGCGCTGGGCGATGTGATTTTCAAGAAGTTCACGGTCATTTACAAAGGCACCAGTGCCACCCCGGATACAGCCCGCATTGAAGATATGTACTTTGCCCAGTGGTCCGACCCAGATTTGGGCAACTACGGCGACGACTTCGCCGGGGCCGATATCGATTTAAGTCTCGGCTACGTGTACAACTCAATCAACGACGACTCGCACTACGTACCCTTTGGACTGGCACCGCCAGCCGTGGGCTACGACTTCCTCCAAGGGCCGGCCGTTCCGGTATTCCAGAAAGACGAAAACGGCGACCCGCTGTTGGACGAAGACGGCAACTTGGTCTTGGATGAGAGTTCGGAAGCCATTTTCAACTTTGGCCGGAGACTCGGCTATCGTAATTTGCCAATGACTTCCTTTGTGTACTTTGCCGCCGGCTCGGCTATTGACGACCCGGAACTCGGCGAATACATCGGTACCGAGGAGTGGTACAATTTGCTGCGCGGCTTTCAGCCCCAGCCCGACATTGGCAACCCCGTTCCGTACACCAATCCCCTGACTGGCGATGGCACCTTTTTCACCCTCGACGGCGATCCGACTACGGCCCAAGGCTGGAACGACGGAATTCCGCTGCCAGCCGGCGACCGGCGCATCGTGCTCAACACCGGTCCGTTTGAGATGGCCTTAGGCGATACTCAGGAAGTGGTGGTCGCGCTGCTCGGCGGCATTTCTACCGATCGCCTGCGTAGTGTCTCCAAGCTGAAATTCAACGACCAGTTTGTACAGGACGCCTACAACAGCTTCTTCGA
Organism: Candidatus Latescibacterota bacterium; assembly: GCA_965200315.1. GTDB lineage: Bacteria > Latescibacterota > UBA2968 > UBA8231 > UBA8231. Next base: position 2,391,604 of record OZ241362.1, on the reverse strand, counting down.
GGTGCCCAAGCCGCCGACCCAGCCCAATGTCCGCGTAGCCGAGCTCGATCAGGCGATCTTCTTGGATTGGGGTTGGGACGACGAGTCGATTCAGGCCACCGAAGGCGAGGGTTCGCCCGGCTTTGAATTTGAAGGCTACAACCTCTATCAGTTGCCCTCGGCCGAAGCCACGCTTTCTCAGGGCGTCAGGGTAGCGACTTTTGACATCGAGAATGGTGTGACTACAATCCTCGGCATTGCCCTCGACGAGGAATCGGGCGTGGTGCTCGATGTGCCCCTACAGATCGGCATCGACTTCGGGCTCAGGCGCAATACCACGATTACTCAGGACCACATCCGTAGCGGCCCGCTGGTCAACGGCCAGCGGTACTACTTTGCAGTGACGGCCTACAACCGCGCCACCGCCGAAGAAGCCGCTAACACTACGCTGGAGAGTACGCCGCAGAACCTGATCTGCGTACCGCAGGAGCCGCCGCCAGGTACCCGCTATCTGAGCAAGCCTGACACCGCGATAACCCCCGAGCACACTTCCGGTATCAGTGAGGGAGAGGTTGAGGTCGTGGTAGTCAACCCTACATTCACCACGGGCCACAACTATCAGGTCCGCTTCGGCGCGGATGAAGAGGGACACACCGTGTGGAGCTTGATAGATGAAACCGATGGTGGCAAGATTCTCCTTGCCGACCAGTTCGAGATCGGTCCGGGCGACGAGCGAGCGGCCATCTACCTCCCGGACCACGGCTTTGAACTGATGGTCCTCGGCCCACCGCTGGCGCTTAGTGGTTGGGAGTGGGAGGGATCGGAGCGCTGGCTAACCGGTATAAACTGGGGTGGCAGTGCCCTTGGCGGCGGTGCTGACGTCGGTCCTAATTTCTTCGGCTCTTCGCTTGGCGGTGCCGACCTGAAGGCCATCGAGATTCGTTTTAGTCGCACCAATACGCAGAAAGGCTACCGCTATCTGCGCGGCGGCGATCCCAATTACGGTTTTCAAGATTTTGCCGATGTGCCTTTTACCGCTTGGGAAGTGGACAGCGACCCACCGCGGCAGGTCAATATCGGCTTTGTCGAGAACTCGGGTTCCACTTCGGAGAACGGCACTTGGGATTTGGCCTCGGAAGACCCGGATCGCGGGCTCGGTGGTCGCGAGTACTTGTTTATTTTTGACAGCGACTATAGCGACGCGCCACTGGATCAATACGGCGAAGGCAAAAGCATCTTAGCCGATGCAGTTACCTTCGACATCCATGCGGCACTATGGGGTACGCTAAGAAGTGGTGACCACGAGATGGATATGCTCGAAGACGGTCAGATTCTGAGGTTGATCCCTTACAGGGTCAACAGCGCTGACGATGTATTCTCCTTTCTCGTCCCAGGGCGAGATGAGAACGCCGAATTCCTCAAGGAGGACATCGAGAAGATCAACGTCTTCCCCAATCCCTACCTCGGCGTCAACATGGCGGAAACCAGCCGTTACAGCCACTTCGTGACCTTCAGCCACCTGCCGTCCAAGGCGAATATCCGCATCTTCGACATGAGCGGTACGCTGGTGCGCACGATTGAGAAGGACGACCCATCGCAGTTCACGCGCTGGGATCTGCAAAACCACAATGCACTGCCGGTGGCCAGCGGCATGTACATCGCCCATATCGAACTGCCGGATCACGGCATGAGTCGAATCCTCAAGCTGGCCGTCATCCAAGAGCAGCAGTTCTTGGAGAACTTCTAGGTGCACGGGATATCAAAGAGAGAAATAGGAGGCCATTCCATGCTTCGACACAGCTTTCGCATCTCGACGATCCTGCTGGCGCTGGTTTTCGCCTCGGCTACGGCCTTTGCCGACGGCTATGATCGCGCCGGTACGGCCGCGGCCCCGGAACTGCTGATTCCGGTTGGCGCGCGCGACATGGCCTTGGGCGGGGCCTCAATCGCCACTAGTTCTGGTTTAGAGGCTCTGCACTGGAACCCGGCAGGCTTGTCCAAGTCCGAATCCAACGCGGGCATCATGTTCTCGACGATGTCCTATCTGGCGGATACCCGCATCAACTATCTGGCCACCGGTGCCAATTTCAAGAGCCTCGGTGCGCTGGCCCTCAACATCAAGGCGCTGGATTTTGGCCCAATCCCAGTGACGACCGAGGCCAATCCAGACGGCACCGGCGCGGACTTTTCGCCGACCTTCTTCACGGTCGGCCTGACCTTTGCGAGGGAACTGACTGATCGCATCGCTGTCGGGTTTACCAGCCATTATATCGTCAACCGCATCCTGCGCGTCGAGGCTACCGCAGCCTCGTTTAGCGCCGGTCTGCAATACGCCAATCTGGGCGGAATTGCCGGCTTGGACTTGGGGGTGGTGCTCAAGCACATCGGTACGCGGATGCAGTTTGGAGGTTCCGGCCTGTTGCGCCGCGGCCAAGTCGACGGGTTGCGCCGCGGACCTTCCGATTACAATGTGCAGGCTAGCTCCGCCGACCTGCCCTCGGTATTTGAACTCGGTCTGAGCTACCGTTACGAGCCCACTGGTCTGGGCGCGGTCAATCTGTCCTCGGTCTTCCGGCACAACAATTTCGCCTACGACCAGTACCGATTGGGTGCCGAATATGTGTTGAACGAGTTCTTCGCCCTGCGCGCTGGCTTCGACTACGCGCCCAACTCGACCGACGACTACATCTACGGCACTAGCTTCGGCTTTGGTCTGAATCTGGATGCCGGGACGATCAAAGATTTGCGCGTTGATTACGCCTACACGACGGTTGAGTATTTCGACGCGCTCAATACCTTTACCTTTCAGTTCGGGTTCTAAATTCGACCGTTGCGCGGCGCACGTCCTGTGCGCCGCGCAGTTTTTCTCGAAGGGGATTGCCAATGAGATTTGTGTGCTGGCTGGCGGTGTTCGTCATCGTCGCCGGATTGGGGTGTCAGAGTTCGACCCTGACCGCGGCCAAGCTCTATATCCAACAGGAGCAGCCGCAAGAGGCCAAAGAACAACTCGCCCTAGTCTTGCAAGCCGAGCCAGAAAATAGCGAGGCTCACCTACTCATGGGCAAGCTCTTAGGCGAAGAGGGCCGCTATGGCGAAATGGCCGAGCACCTAGCGCACGCTGAGCGCGCCCCCAAATTTCAAAGCGAGGCCGAACGAACGCGCCGCCACTTTTGGACGCGTGAGTACAATGCCGGCGTCGTCCACGCCCAAGGAGAGACCCCGAACTACGACCTGGCGCGGCACTCGTTCCACAACGCTACCCTCATCGACGAAAGTGCGCTCGATGCTTGGCGCAACCTCGCGTACGTCTATTACCAGATCGACAGCACGGACGCGGCCATTGCCACCTACCAGAAGGTCGCGTCCGCGGATCCAGAAGACGAGAGCACCTTTTTCAGCCTAGGGTCGCTCTACTTGGAAAATGGCCAGCTCGATGAGGCCATCGGCACCTTGTCGCAGGTGGTCAAGATCAATCCCGCAAACCTCAATGCCCTGACCAATCTCGCCATCGCCCAAGCTCAAGCCCAAGACTACGAGCGTGCCGAGGTCAATTACCGCAAGGTCATTGAACTAAACCCCGATGATTTCAGGCCCCACTTCAACTTGGGCAATATCTACTGGCAGCAAGAAAAATACACCGCGGCTAAGCGGGCCTATGAGCAGGTCCTCCAGCTCAAACCCGACGACGGGGACGCACGCTACAATCTCGCCATGGTCCACTTGGCCACAGAGGACATGGATAGCGCGTTGCCGCTTTTGAAGCAGCTCTCCGAACAAACGCCGGACAATGCTTTGGTGTGGATGCACTTGGGGACGATTTTCGCCCATAAAGAATTGATTGAGGAAAGCGAAGCGGCGTTTGCGCGGGCCGCAGAACTAGAGGAGTAAAGCGCCCGCGCTCCCACCATGCTGCAGTACACCATCCAGCGCATTCTGCTGGCCATCCCAACCCTCCTCGGCATCACCCTACTGACTTTTCTGATTATGCGCTTGGCGCCCGGCGACCCAGTCGATCTGTTCTTGGGTGGGGCCGCTGGTGGCGAGGGGATCTCCACCGACCATCAGACGGACATGGAGAAGACGCGCCGGGATTTGCGCCGCCAACTTGGGCTGGACCAACCGCTACACATCCAATACTTGCACTGGCTTTCCAACTTGGTCTTGCGGGTGGAGGACCTAGGCGCATTCGACCGAGGGGCCTTGTTGGCCGACGCCGTGCTCGACGAGCTAGCGGACGCGGAGCGGGCCGAGTTGGTCTCGCTTGAGGGCGAGGAGCGCAAGGCGCGGTTCTTGGAGCACTTTCGCCGCCTGCGCCCCGAGCGCGTCAACGAGCTAGTCGAGTCGCCTTTCTGGCAGAGCCGCCTTTTCTCGCCAGCTAAAAACTATGCGTATGCTGGGTCTGGTTTGGAGCTGGTGCAGACGGGAGATTGGCGTTTGGTGACGCTTAATTTGGGGCGCTCCTTCAAAGATCAGCAACCGGTCATCGACCACATCCTTGACCGGCTGCCCGTCACGCTGGAAATCAACCTCATCAGCCTAGTGTTTGCCTATCTAGTCGGCGTGCCGCTGGGCATAGTGATCGCGGTCAAGCAAAATACTATTACAGATCGCTTAGTTACCACCGGGACTTTCATGCTGTGGTCAATGCCTTCGTTTTGGGTCGGCATGCTGTTGATTTTGTTTTTCTCCAACAAGGAATTCTTCCACTGGTTCCCGGCCTCCGGTATCCAATCCTTGGACGCGGGGGAAGACTGGGGATTCTGGCGACTGCTAACCGACCACGCTCACCACATGGTTTTGCCGATATTGGCTTCGACCTACGCCAGCTTTGCTGGCATCTCGCGCTATATGCGCACTAGCATGCTGGAGAATTTGCGGCTGGACTACGTGCGCACCGCCCAAGCCAAAGGATTGCGCTACCGCGTTGTGGTGCTGCGTCACGTGTTGCGCAATTCCCTGATTCCCATTGTAACGCTGATGGCTGGGCTTTTGCCGGGAATGATCGCGGGTTCGGTGTTTATCGAGACGATCTTCACCATTCCGGGCATGGGCTTTTTGGCTTTCCAGTCGGTCATCGTGCGCGATTACCCCGTGGCTATGGCGCTTTTCACCATTGGTTCGGCCCTATCCTTGGCGGGGATCTTGGTGGCGGATATTCTGCTCAAGGCCGTGGACCCGCGCATCGACTTCGCGAGTGTATAGATGAGCGCGGAGACCGTTGCACAAGGGCAGTCCTACGGGCGGGTCGTATGGAGACAGTTAAAGAAAAACAGACCCGCTCTGCTCAGTCTCTTGGGCATCGTCTTGCTGGGGATTATGGCCTTGAGCGCCGACTTGCTGGCCGGCGACAAGCCGTACTACATGAAATACAAGGGCGAGATCTACTTTCCGGCCTTCCGCCAATACGCAGTCTATCTAGGGGTAATGGACTGGCCAGCGGAATTAAAGCGCCGCCGCAACTTCAAAAAGCTCAAGTTAGAGGAGGCCATCTTCCCGCCGGTGCCTTATGCCCCGGGCGAGATCCGCTTGCGGGAGAAGTACCAGCCCCCGGGAGCCGAGCACTGGCTGGGCACGGACCGCTTGGGCCGCGACGTGCTCTCGGGACTGATTCACGGTACGCGCTACGCTTTGACCATCGGCCTAGTGGCCGTGGGGATATCGCTGGCCATTGGCTTGGTCTTGGGGGCGTTGGCCGGCTACTTTGGAGGCTGGGTTGACTTGGCACTCTCGCGTCTTTTCGAGTTGTGGGCCGCGATTCCTAGCTTCTTTCTGATATTGACGGTCGCGGCGTTTTTTCCGCCAAGTCTGTTCTTCGTCATGGTCATTATCGGTCTTACGAGTTGGGTCGGTATCGCCCGCTTGGCGCGATCGCAGTTTTTGCAGGTGCGCAGCTACGATTACGTGGCAGCCGCACGCAGCCTCGGATACTCAAATGGGCGGATCATGTTCCGGCACATCCTGCCTAACGCCATCGGCCCGATCTTAATCCCGGCGGCCTTTGGGGTCGCAGGTGCCATCCTCGCCGAGTCTGGATTGAGCTTTTTAGGGGTAGGGATACCAGCAGAAGTGATCACTTGGGGTGCCCTGCTGGCCGGGGCGCGTAGTAACGCAGCGGCGTGGTGGCTGGTGGTCGTGCCGGGCTTGGCCATTTTTGCGACCGTGACCTTGTACAACCTGCTAGGCGACGGGTTGCGCGACGCGCTGGATCCGAAGCTGCGCGGCTTAGGAGCTGAGGAAAGCGGGTAGGGACTCGTTGGCTAGGACTTGGTCGAGGGTTTGTCGCTGGCGCAGCAGATGCAGCTCGCCGTCTGTACCGAGCAGTACTTCGCATGCTTCCGGGAAGGAATTGTAGTTTTTGGCGGCCATGCCAGCGCAATAGGCTCCGCTGCCGCCGATAAAGACCGCATCGCCGATGCGCGGCTCGGTGAGTGCACGAGGTCCCAGTTCTTCGGGGTTGCCGGACGCTGGCGTGAGAATATCCCCGCTTTCACAGCAATGGCCAGCAATTAGGTACTCGCCTTGGCCGCGTTCCTCTGGGGTGGCCGCAACTACGACGATGGGGTGCTGCGCCCCGTACAGACTGGGACGCAACACTTCGGTCATGCCGCTATTGACCTTGATAAAGCAATAGCCCTGCGGGCCGGTATCGACTACGTCGACGACGCTACAGACGATGGCACCGGCGTTGCCTACCAAGAAGGTCCCCGGTTCGATTTCCAGATGCAGTTTGCGGCCATGCTCGCAGGCGAAGCGGTTGAATTCGTCGGCCACAGGTTGACCGGCCTTGTGCAAGTCGGTCGATACTTCGTCGGCCATGCGTCCAATTTTGAAACCGCCACCCATGTTCACGCGCCGGACCTCGGGCAGTTTGGTGGCTACGCCGAGGGTCAGCCGGGCGCAGTTCTGCCAGACTGCTGGGTCGCTGCCCGAGCCGATATGGCTGTGCAAGCCAGTGAGTTGCAGGTTGTGTTTGGCGGCCGTTGCGAGCACTTGGTCGAGATGCTCGTGCCAGATGCCGAAGCTCGACGAAGGGCCGCCCGTATTGGTGCGGTTGCTGTGTCCCGAACCTAGGCCTGGGTTAATGCGTACGGAAACTTCGCGGCCCGGAAAGAGCCGGCCGTAGGCTGCGAGTTGGTGCAGGGAACAGGCGTTGAAGAGGGCACCTTGGCGCACTAGATCTGCTAAATTGTCGGGTAGTTGTTGGGCCGTGATCTGAATCTGGTCCGCAGGGACGCCAGCGCGCATGGCCCGCAGCGCTTCGTAGCCACTGCTCGCGTCGATGTGCAGGCCGGCGCGATTGAGAATGCGGATCACGCCGGCTGCCGGACAGGCTTTCACCGCGTAGCGAACCGTCAGGCCGTGTGCATTGGGGAAGGCCAGTGCCTTTTGGGCTTGGGATTCCAACGCCTTTTGACTATAGACAAAAGTGGGCGTCCCAAATTGGCACTGGACAGCGCGAACTTGGTCTTCAGACAGGAGTGAAAGCCGTTCCATCAAATGAACCTAACTTGATATTTTTCAATAGAATCCGTAGCTTATGAAAGCCTTCTATTATCGCTGCCAAATCCCATTTTGTCAAGCTCCTTATGGCCACTTACATCCTCGGCATTTCCGCATTTTACCACGATAGCGCGGCCTGTTTGGTGCGCGACGGAGAAATCGTCGCTGCGGTGCAGGAGGAGCGATTCTCGCGCGTTAAACACGATCCAGATTTTCCCACTCGCGCCGTCTCCTACTGTCTGCGAAAAGGCGGTATTGAGGCCAAAGACCTGCACTGCGTGGGGTTTTACGACAAACCCCTGTTGACTTTTGAACGCCTGCTAGAGACCCATCTCGGCACGGCGCCGTTGGGCCTCCGCCTCTACTGGAAGAGCATGAAGGTATGGCTCGAAAAGAAGCTGTGGATCCCGCAGTTAATCCAAGAACAGCTAGGCTGCGATGTACCCATACTGTTCAGCGACCACCACGAGTCGCACGCCGCGTCGGCCTTCTACCCGTCGCCGTATCGGGAAGCGGCGATCGCGACCTTGGACGGGGTCGGCGAGTGGACCACTACCAGCTATGGCTACGGCCGAGATGCCGAAATTCACACGCTGGCCGATATCAAGTTTCCCCACTCGCTGGGTTTGTTCTATTCGGCCTTTACCTATTTTGCGGGCTTTAAGGTCAACTCCGGCGAGTACAAGCTGATGGGGCTGGCCCCTTATGGCGAGCCAAAATACGTCGATCTAATGCTCGACGAGATAATCGACCTGAAGGACGACGGCTCCTTCAAGCTCAACACTCGTTATTTCAACTACCTATCCGGCCTGACGATGACCAGTCGGGCTATGGACAAGCTCTTCGGGGGAGCGCCGCGGCGGCCAGAGACGACGCTGACGCAGCGCGAGATGGATATTGCGCGCTCCTGTCAGGTCGTCACCGAGGAAGTCATGTTGCGCATTGCCCGCACGGTGCATCGAGAAACCAAACTCAAGAACTTGTGCATGGCCGGTGGCGTAGCCCTCAATTGCGTCGGCAATGGCCGCATCTTGCGCGAAGGGCCCTTTGAAAACATCTGGATTCAGCCGGCGGCGGGCGATGCCGGCGGGGCCTTGGGCGTGGCGCTAGCGCTGTGGCATAATCATTTGGGCCATGAGCGGATGGCAGATGGCGAAAACGACGCGATGCGGGGGGCGCTATTAGGGCCTGAGTACGGGGACGAAGAAATCTACCAGTGCATTGAGGAGCAGGCGGGGGTGGCGCAAAAACTCGCTGAGGACGAACTGCCAGTGCATGTGGCCGAGCTGTTGGCCGCGGGCAAGGTAGTAGGCTTTTTTCAGGGGCGGATGGAATTTGGGCCGCGTGCGCTCGGCGCCCGGTCGATTTTAGGCGACCCGCGCTCCACCCAGATGCAGTCGGTGATGAACCTCAAAATCAAGTTCCGCGAGAGCTTCCGTCCCTTTGCTCCGACAGTCCTGCGCGAATACGTACACGAGTTCTTTGAGCTAGATGCCGACTCGCCCTACATGCTGCAAGTGGCCCCGATTAAAGCGGAGCGGCAGATTCCCATGAGCGAGGACCAACAGCGGCTGTTCGGCATCGACAAGCTAAACGTGCCGCGCTCGGATATGCCAGCCGTCACCCACGTGGATTACTCGGCGCGGGTGCAGACGCTGCGCCGGCAAGATCACCCGCGCTACTACGACGTGATTCGCGCCTTTCAGAGTCTGACCGGATACCCGGTGGTCGTCAACACGTCCTTCAACGTGCGCGGCGAACCCATCGTCCAAAGCCCAGCAGATGCCTATCGCTGCTTCATGCGGACCGAGATGGATTTTTTGGTTATAGGCTCTTATATCTTGGACAAAAAAGACCAGCCGCAGTGGCAGGAAGAGCTGGATTGGCAAGAGGAGTTTGAGCTTGACTGAGGTCAAGAGCTACTGGGGCGTTGCGGTTCCCTTGCGCGTCGATTTGCGCCGATTCGGAATCGTGCTGGCGGCATTGTTGGCCGTGTTAGGTGGCTATCTGTGGTACGTGGAAGCTATCGGCATTGCCCAGCTTGTACACGCGGCCTCGCTGGTGTTGCTCGGGACTGGGTTGGTGCTACCCGTCGCGCTGAAGCCGATCTACTTTCCCTACATGTGGCTGGCGAGAATCGTTGCCTTTGTCAATATCCACCTGCTCTTGGCGCTGGTTTTCTACACGCTTTTTACGCTGATTGGGCTTGGTATGCGCCTTTTGGGCCGCGATCCGCTCGACCGCAAAATCGCTCCCGACGCGGAAAGTTACTGGCAGCGTCGGGCCTCTTCTCTGTTTCCCCGCGACCATTATCGCAAGCGTTTTTGAAGCCTCACTAAGTCTTGCTCTTGTTTTGGGCAGCCGTTATATTTACATCTCTTGGAAGGCCCCTTAAAACGGCCTCAAATGGATTCTACGGAAGAAGTTAGCTCATTCGCCGAAGACAGCCATTGGATGCGCGAGGCCCTGCGCGAGGCCGAGTGCGCCGGTCGTCGCGGCGAGGTACCCGTCGGTGCTGTCGTCGTCGGAGCCGGGCAGGTTTTGGGCCGGGCCGGCAACGCCATTGAAGCAACGCAGGACCCCACAGCCCATGCGGAAATGCTGGCCTTGCGCCAAGCCGTAGCGGCACTGGGGACGCGGCGCTTGTTGGCAACGACGCTCTACGTCACTTTGGAGCCTTGCGCCATGTGTGCTGGGGCCGCGGTTTTAGCCCGGGTGCCACGGTTGGTCTTTGGGGCCGCCGATCCTAAGTCTGGTGCTTGCGGCTCGTTGTGCAACATTGCGGAGGATCCTCGGCTCAATCATCGCTGTCAGGTTCGCGGCGGGGTACTAAAGCGAGAATGTGCCGAGTTGCTCAAGGGGTTTTTTGCGGCCCTGCGAGCGGCCAAGTAGATTGAGGAGAGGTGCCGGAGTGGTCGAACGGGCCGGTCTCGAAAACCGGTGTGGCTGTACGGTCACCGTGGGTTCGAATCCCACCCTCTCCGCCATTTAAGACACAATGCTTTTGTGGAGAGATGACCGAGTGGTCGAAGGTGCACGACTGGAAATCGTGTGTAGGGCAACCCCCTACCGTGGGTTCGAATCCCACTCTCTCCGCCATAATTGATCCGGACGGGGCAGTAGCTCAGCTGGGAGAGCGCCAGGTTCGCAATCTGGAGGTCGTGGGTTCGATCCCCATCTGCTCCACCATATTTTCCGGATATCCGCTGTGAAATGCAGTGTTGTAGGTCGTGCTAGATGGGGAGATAGCGGTGCCCTGTACCCGCAATCCGCTATAGCGGGATTGAATTCCCATCCAGAGGTTTTCGCCCCTCTTGTTCGACCCGGAGCAAAGTGGCGCTGAAGACCGGATTCTGCGCAATTAAGAGCTTCTGAACCCCGTCAGGACCGGAAGGTAGCAGCGGTAGGAATGTCTCTTGGTGTGCCGCAGAGTTGTCCGGTTGGAGCTAACTGGCTTTGGGCAGACCTGAGGGCGGGATCGAAGATGGGTGCACGGCCTTTTAATTTTTTATTTATTCCCTTCAGCTTGGCTGTGTCGAGCAACGCAAATGACCTATCAGGTAACAGCGCGCAAGTGGCGTCCGCGCCAATTCGACGAAGTTGTCGGGCAGGAGCATATCACTGCCACCTTAAAGAGCGCCGTCCATTCCGGACGCATCGCGCAGTGCTACCTGTTTTGCGGCCCTCGCGGCGTGGGCAAGACCACGACCGCACGGATTCTCGCCAAGGTCCTCAACTGCGCCGACCCCCGCGACGGCAACCCTTGCGAGGCGTGCGATTCCTGCCAGAGCATCGCCACCTCTACCAGCATGAACGTGCTGGAGATAGACGGGGCCTCCAACAACAGCGTCGATGACGTCCGCGAGTTGCGCGAGGTCGTGCGCTACGCTGCGACCGAAGGCGTCTATAAGATCTACATCATCGACGAAGTTCACATGCTTTCGACCGCGGCGTTCAATGCGCTGTTGAAGACGCTGGAGGAGCCGCCGGAGCGCGTGGTTTTCATCTTCGCCACCACGGAAGTACAGTCGGTCCCCGACACCATTCTCTCGCGTTGTCAGCGCTTCAATTTTCGCCGCATCTCCACCGGGCAGATCGCCGCTCATCTGGGCATCATTGCCCAAGCCGAGGGCATCGCGGTCGAAGAGGGAGCGTTCCACCTGTTGGCTAGCCGTGCGGACGGTGCCCTGCGCGACGCTGAAAGCCTACTCGATCAAGTGGTCTCATTGGGCACGGAGGTGTCGCAGCAAGCCGTGGTGCAGGTGTTGGGGCTCGTCAATCGCGGCCTCTACTTTGAATTGCTCGACGCCCTGCGCGAAGCGGCCCCTGCACGGGTTTTGGATGTCGTCGCCCAAGCCGTTGACGAAGGGGCCGATATTGAGGAGTTCGTCTATGGCCTAGTCGAGCTTTTGCGCCACCTGCTCTTCACCAAAATACAGGGTGGGACCGATGAGCTGGATATGGCCGAGGACGCCCGCCGCCGCTGTGGCGAGCTTGCCGCCGCTATAGAAGTCGAGGATCTGCTCCGCATGATGCAGTCGCTCTTAGATTTAGAGGCGGATCTAAAGCGTTCGCTACAGCCGCGCTTCCGCCTAGAAATCGCCTTGGTACATCTAGCGCTGATGGGCAGGGCTGTCGATGTGGGCGAACTGCTGCGCCGCTTGCAGTCGCTTGAAGGTGCTGCGCCGCGCCCGGCTACGCCCCCCCCTTCAAGTAGCGGTCGGAGTGAACCGGCCCGGTCTCCGCTGCCAAGGAGTGGGAGCGAACAGGTCGCGTCCCCGTCTCCAAGCGGTCGCAGCGAACAGGCCGCACCTCCGCCCCTGCCCCAGCAGCCAGCCGCTGCTCCGGCTGAGTCAAGCAATGTCGCTGCCAGCCTGAGCTTTGATCAGGTGCATTCCACTTGGCCCGAGTTAGTCAATGCCGTGCGTGCCGCCAAGCCGTCGCTGGCCAATTTTCTCAATAGGGCGGCCTTAGATAGTCTAGAAGGCCATGTGCTCAAGCTGAGCTTTGGTGCCGCTGACCGCTTTGCCATGAATCACGTGAGCAACAACCGAGAAAGCGTAGAGGAGATAGTCAAGGCGAAATATGGGCGGCTGCTGCGCTTGGAGGTCGTCGCACACAAAGGAGAGCAATCGGCCCCGCAGGCGGCAACCCAGCCCGAATCCGACCCCACCCTCCGCTCGGTGCTCGACACTTTTGATGGCGAGTTGGTCTGAGAAATCGCATGGAACCTCTGGCCCTCGAAGACTTGATCGTCGCATTTGCCAAGCTGCCCGGTATCGGCCGCAAGACGGCGCAGCGCTTGGCGCTCTATGTGGTCAAGAGGCCGCGCGAGGAAGCCGAGTTGCTCGCCAAAGCGCTCATTGCCGCCAAAGACCAAATCGAACACTGCGCTACCTGCTACAATTTCACCCAAAAGGGCGAACCCCTATGCGAAGTCTGCCGAGACACTCGGCGCGACCAGCAGTTCCTCTGCGTGGTGGCCGAAGCCAGCGACGTGTTGGCCTTTGAAATGAGTCAGTTTTACTCTGGAGCGTATCACGTGCTCGGCGGGGTGCTCTCCCCGCAAGACGGCGTGTTGCCCGAGGATTTGCACATCGGCACCTTGGTCGAGCGCGTGCGCCAGCAGGGCGTCCAAGAGGTAATGCTCGCGCTCAACGCCAATGCCGAGGGCGATGCGACCGCTCACTTCATCGCGCAGCAGCTCACGCCGCTGACCAAGGTGTCGAGGCTGGCGCGCGGTCTGCCGGTGGGCGCAGATTTGGACTTGGCCGACAGCGTCACTCTTTCGCTGGCCTTTGCCGGCCGATCTTCATTGTGAGGTAGTCATGGACCGGCGCGATATTTTTAACTTGCCCAATGGACTGACCGCGCTCAGGATCGGTTTGACGCCGCTGTTTTTGCTGCTGCTGTTCACCGATACTTGGTATTTGAAAAGCCTTGCCTTCGTCGTCTTCAGCGCAGCCTCGCTGACCGATTTCTACGATGGCAAACTAGCGCGCGCTGGCAACCAAGTAACGCCGCTGGGCCGCTTCTTGGACCCGTTGGCCGACAAAATCTTGGTAACGTCGGCACTCATTGCCCTAGCGTTGAACAGAATGGTCAATTTTTGGCTGGTCTTGCCCATCGTCGGGCGCGACATCCTGATTACGGGCATGCGCCTCTACGGGATATACCGGGGCCGCCCCATGGTCACTTCGCGCTTGGCTAAGTGGAAGACCGCGGTCCAGCTTTTCACGGTTATCTTCATACTTTTTGTCATTGGCCTTGAGGAGGCGATGGGGCGCTTTGCCGCAGGTCATCTCTTCTTTCTCGACGACCAGCTAATCCAGCTTTTGGCCAATGCGCTATTGGCGGGGGTGCTGTTGCTGACGCTGCTGTCGGGTTTTCACTACCTGTTCCGCGCGACCTCTTCCTACAAGGAACCTTGAGCGCGGCGTAGAGGAACGCGTTTCTTCTGAACCGACTGATCGCCACGCTCTTTTTCGTCGGCTATGCTCCGTGGATGCCCGGTACGGCTGGTACCGCGTTCGTCGCTCTGTTATACTGGCTGTTTTTTCCCACTTTGGGAGAGCTGGAATGGATCGGAGTGCTTTTAGCTGCTTCGGCCCTTGGGGTGTACAGCGCGGGCCGGGCGGCCCCGGAATGGGGCGAGGACCCCGGGCAAGTCGTCATTGACGAGGGGGTGGGCTTTCTCTTTGCAGTGGCATTTTTGCCCCCAAGCGCAGGAACGGTCATTGCGGGCTTCTTCGTCTTCCGCGCCTTCGATATTGTCAAGCCGCCCCCGGCGCGGCAACTAGAAGCCCTGCCCGGGGGGTGGGGTATTGTGGCCGACGACATGGTCGCTGGCCTGTACAGCAACGCGGTCATTCGCTCGTCGTTCTATTTGGCCGAGTGGATGGGCTAGAATGGATACCACACTTAATTAGGGAGATTTTCATGGCGAAAGCGAACGGACACAGCGCAGACGGCAACAAGGCCAAAGCGCTGGAACTGGCGATGTCGCAGATTGAAAAGCAGTACGGCAAGGGGTCGATTATGCGCCTCGGCGACGAGGGCGGAGTGCAAGAGATGGAGGCGATTTCTACCGGATCGCTGGCTGTAGATGTAGCGCTGGGTATCGGCGGCTTGCCCAAGGGGCGGATCGTCGAAATATCCGGTCCAGAAGGGGCGGGCAAGACCATGCTCTCGCTGCACGCCATTCGCGAGTCGCAAAAGCAGAACGGCACCGCGGCCTTTATCGACGCCGAACACGCCCTCGACGTCAGCTTCGCTCGGCGCATTGGCGTTGATGTGGAAAACCTAATCATATCGCAGCCGGATTCGGGCGAGCAAGCCCTCGAAATCGTCGATACCTTGGTGCGCAGTGGTGCCTTCGATATCATCGTGGTGGATTCGGTGGCCGCGCTGGTACCGCAGGCCGAATTGGAAGGCGACATGGGTGATTCGCACGTGGGCTTGCACGCGCGGCTGATGTCCCAAGCCCTGCGCAAGCTCGCTGGCTCGATCAACCGCTCGCACACCTGTCTGATCTTTCTCAACCAGTTGCGCATGAAGATCGGCGTGATGTTCGGCAACCCGGAAACCACCACCGGCGGGCGCGCTCTGCCCTTCTACTCCTCGGTGCGCATCGACATCCGCCGCATCGCCCGCGTCAAAGACGGCGACCTCGATATTGGCAATCGCACTCGGGTCAAGGTCGTCAAAAACAAAGTGGCACCCCCCTTTCGCGAAGCTGAATTCGACCTGATCTTTCACGGCGACTCAATTGGCATTTCTTGGGAGGGCGACCTGATTGATATCGGTGTTGGCAAGGGGCTTATTGACAAGAGTGGGTCGTGGTTTTCCTACAATGGCGAGCGATTGGGGCAGGGCCGAGACAATGCCCGCGCCTTTCTGCGCGAAAACGCACCAGTCGCCGCAGAGATTGAGCACAAGCTACGCGTCGAGTTGGGCCTCGAAGTTGTGGCAGGACAAAACGAGGCCCGCGAAGCCGACGAATAAGTGGACGACCCACTGCAAAAGGCCAAGGATGCCGCCTATCACTATCTCAGCTATAGGGCGCGATCCGTAGCGGAGGTGCGCGATAAGCTAAGGGAGAAGGACTTTGCCGCCGAGGTTGTCGCCGAGGTTGTCGCCGACTTGCAACGCCAGCAGCTTCTCGACGACCGCGAGTTCGCTCGGCGCTGGATTGAGGCGCGATTGCCGCGGGCTTATGGTGCGCGCAAACTAGCCCAAGATCTCAGGCACAAAGGCGTGGCCGCTGGCGTCGTTGACGAGGTCATCGCCGAGTACGCGCCAGTGCTCGATTCGAGCGAACGGACGGTCGCGTTGCTGAGCAAGCAGGCTTGGCGCTACCGGGGCTTGGCACCCGACAAGGCCAAGCGTCGGATGTTGGGCTTTTTGGCCCGGCGTGGTTGCGATGCGGAAATGGCTAGAGCAGTGGTCGAACAGGTATGGCAGGAGTTAGCCAATGAAGTCAAGGGAGATTAGGGAGGCGTTCCTCCGTTTTTTTGAAGGCAAGGGCCACGTGCGCGTGCCGAGTGCGCCGGTCGTGCCGCAAGACGACCCCACCCTCTATTTTACCAACGCCGGCATGAACCAGTTCAAGGATGTCTTCTTGGGCTTGGGCCGGCGCGACTACACCCGGGCGGTTGATACTCAGAAGGTCGTGCGGGTCTCGGGCAAGCACAACGACCTCGACGAAGTCGGCTACAGCCCTTGGCACCACACCTTCTTTGAGATGCTGGGCAACTGGTCCTTTGGCGACTACTTCAAAAAAGAGGCCATCGAATGGGGCTGGGAGTTAATTACCGAGCACTTTGGCTTGGAAAAGGAGCGGCTCTGGGCGACTATCTTTGTCGGCGACGACTCGGTAGAAGCCGACGCGGAGGCTGAGGCGTTCTGGTACGAATGCACCGACTTGCTGCCGGGCCGCGTCGTGCGCCTGCCGGCCAAGGAAAACTTTTGGGAAATGGGCGAGACCGGTCCCTGCGGCCCTTGCTCCGAGATCCATTACTACTTGGGAGACGATTTGTCGGCGCAAGCCCCCCGTATGCTCATCGACGATACGGGCGATCTGGTCGAGATCTGGAACTTGGTCTTCATCCAATACAACCGCGACGAGACCGGAGCGCTGCAATCCCTGCCTGAAAAGCACGTGGATACCGGCATGGGCTTTGAGCGGATGTGCAGCCTCTTGCAAGGGGCCGCCAGCAACTACGAGACCGATGTCTTCCGGCCGCTCATCGGCCGCATCGCCGAGCTGACGGGGCAAGAGTACGGCGGCGAGCACCGCGTCCCCATGCAGGTCATCGCCGACCACGTCCGCGCCCTCAGCTTCGCCATGGCCGATGGTGCAATGCCCTCCAACGAGGGGCGTGGCTACGTCCTGCGCCGCATCCTGCGCCGCGCCGCGCGCTACGCCCGCCAGCTCGATCAGCACGATCCCTTCATTCACCAGTTAGTTGGCACGTTGGGCGAAACTATGGGGCATGTTTTCCCGGAGGTCGTAGCTAGGCAGGATCACATTGCCCGAGTCATTCACTCCGAGGAAGAGAGTTTTGGCAAGACCCTCGACCGCGGTCTAGACATCTTCGCACGGTTTGCAGTCAAGGGGCAGATCACCGGCGGCGATGCTTTCCAACTCTACGACACCTATGGCTTCCCGTTGGATCTGACGGAGCTAATGGCCCGCGAACAGGGGATCCCGCTAGTCGAGCGGGACCAGTTCGATCACGCACTTGAATCCCAGCGGCAGCGGGCGCGTCAGGCCACCCGAGCACAGTTTAGTGCCAGCGAAGGCATGGGCGATGCCTTGGAGGGAACGCATTCGCGCTTCGTCGGCTACGACGAGTTGGAAACAGACGCTCGGGTGGTACAGGCCGAAGAAGGCGAAAATAGCCGAGGCTTCGACGGTGAGCTCAGCCGAACCGTGTGGCTCGTACTGGATCGGACCCCTTTCTACGCTGAAGCCGGGGGGCAGGTCGGCGACCGCGGCCGGATCGAGGGCAACGGTTTTGCCGTCGAAGTCGAAGAAGTGCAGCGGGCGCGCGGCGGCATCGTCCACAAAGGTCGCTTAGTGGAGGGCGAGGCTGAAGCGTTGATCGGTGCAGTTGTCGCCCGAGTGGACCGCCAAGCCCGCATGGACGCCGAGCGCAACCACACGGCGACCCATTTATTGCACGAGTCGCTGCGGCGGACCCTCGGCGACCACGTAGGGCAGATGGGTTCGCTGGTTGCGCCAGACCGCTTGCGCTTTGACTTTTCGCATTTCGCCGCCGCACAGCCTGAGCAGTTGCGCGAAATCGAGGAGCGGGTCAACGAGCAGATTCGCGCCGATCTAGCAGTGAGTGCCTTTCAAGAAGCGTTGGAAAAAGCCAAGGCTATGGGGGCGCAGGCGCTCTTCGGCGAGAAATACGACGATCAAGTTCGCGTGGTGCGGATCGGCGACTTTAGTCTTGAACTGTGCGGTGGCACCCATGTGCGCTCGACCGGTGAGATCGGCGCTTTCGATTTGCTTTCCGAAAGCGGCATTGCCGCTGGCGTCCGGCGCAGCGAGGCGTTGACCGGCGCTGGGGCCGAACGCGTCGCGCACCTGCGACGGCAGGTGTTGGCGGATTTGGGCACCCGGCTCAATGCCGCGCCTGAAAAGTTGGCGGACAAAATCGAGGCGCTCTTGGGGCGCAATCGCCAGTTGGAGCGGTCCCTCGACGAATTGCGGCGTCGGGTTGCGGCGTTAGAGGCAACCAATAATTTGAACGAGGCGCGAGAAGTACAAGGGGTCAAGGTCGTGGCGCAACGCACCCAAGCCGAGGATGTGCCCAGCCTGCGGGCCATGGCCGACGGACTGCGAGAGAGCTTGGGGTCGGGAGTTGGCGTCTTGGGGGCGGATATCGGCGGCAAGGTTTCCTTTATTGCCGTTGTCACCGACGACTTGATTAAGGGCCGCGGGCTGAAGGCCGGCGACATTGTGCGCGGCGTGGCGCAGCTAGCTGGTGGTTCGGGCGGCGGCAAGGCGCACTTGGCCCAGGCGGGCGGACGCGACCCGGGCAAACTCGACGAGGCGCTAGCGCAAGTGGCGAGCATCGTCGAGCAGCAGCTAAAATAGGCGAGTTGAATTTGTGACAAGCAGTGTACTGCAACACCTACTAGACATCCGTCACCGCCGCGGCGCTGGCTACCTGCCCTTGCTGGATCCAGATCGGTTGGCTCCAGACGAATTAGAGGCTCGCGCCCAGCTCTGCGCTGCGGCCGGGGCCGACGCGATCCTCATCGGTACGAGCCTGATGTTCTCGGCTCGCAATGCGGTCTGTTTCGAGCGCGTCCGGGCCAAGGTTGATGTGCCGGTGATCAGCTTTCCTGGGAGCTGGGGTCAAGTGGTGCCGACGGCCGATGCGATCTTCTTTCTGTCGCTGGTCAGCGGACGCAATCCCGAGCTCTTGATCGGCGAGCACGTCAAGGCCGCACCCTTGATCCGCGAGTACGGCATTGAAGCCATCCCTACCGGATATATGCTGGTCGAGTCCGGGACCCTGACCTCGGTGGAATTTATGAGCGATACCCGGCCCATCCCGCGCGACAAGATCGACATTGCTATGGCCCACGCCTTGGCGGCCGAGTACTTGGGCATGCGGCTTATTTACCTAGAGACCGGCAGCGGCGCGTGCGCTTCTGTGCCCGACGAATTGGTCAGCGCGGTAGCGGATTGCGTATCGGTGCCGGTCGTCGTCGGCGGCGGCATCCGCGAACCGGGAGTGGCGCGAGCCAAGGTGGAGGCCGGTGCGGGCTTCGTGGTCACGGGCAGCGTCGTCGAAGACGATCAGCAGCGCCTATGTGCTCTGAGCCGAGCAGTACACGTGAAAGAACGACAGGAGTAAAGCAATAGGCCATGGTTGAAAAGACGGCCATCATCAACAATCCACTGGGTATTCACGCTCGTCCAGCCGCGCTGTTGGTGCAGACGGCAGCCCAGTTCAAAGCTGACATTTACCTTTCCAAAGGCGACGTCGATGGGGTCAACGGCAAGAGCATCATGGGCGTGATGATGCTGGCTGCCGAGCAAGGTGCCCAAGTCGCCGTCCGGGCCGAGGGCGAAGACGAGAACGCGGCCGCCGCGGCCATGATCTCACTGTTGGAGAGCACGTTCGAGGGGCAAACTTGACCACGACCAGCGAACATAGGGTTTTCGATGGTATATGCGTCTCCCCCGGCATTGGCATTGGCCGGGCTTTCGCATACGACAAGCAGGCCCCGGTTATCACTCGCCAGCGCGTGGCGCAGCATCTGGTTGGGGAGGAGATCGAGCGCTTTCGCAACATACTCCACCAAGCTGGGGACGAAATTCGCCGCATTCGTCGCTGGGTCGCCAGCGAGCAGGGCGAGGAGTTGGCGCAGATCTTCGACGCCCAGCTCGCTATGCTAGAGGACCCATCCATCATAGAGCGCACCGAGGCATTGATTCGCGAAAAGCACTATTCGGCTGAGCGGGCGTACGCCGAAGAACTGGAGAAAGTCAAAGAGGCCTTCGGCAGCATTGAAAACGAATACCTGCGGGCGCGAATAAGCGACATCGCGGATATCGAGAATCAGGTGTTGATGCGCTTAGCGGGAGGCGAGGTCAAAGCACTCGATTCGCTCCGCGCCAACACGATTGTCCTAGCCCACGATTTGCTGCCCTCGGAGATGGTGCGCCTAGAGCGCCGCCGGATCAAAGGCGTGGTACTCGATGCCGGCGGTGCGGCTTCGCACGCGGCCATCATCGCCCGCTCGTTGCAGCTACCCACGGTCGTCGGCACCGGCGACTGTTCGCAGCAAGTGGTAGATGGCGACTTGGTGGTCGTTGATGGCAACGAAGGCCAAGTCCACCTGCGGCCCGATGCTCGCGGTGAGCGGAGCTATCGGGCGCGTCGCCGGCGTCAGCTTCGACGCGAGCGCGGCCTAGAGAGGCGCCGCAACTTACCTGCCGTTACCCGAGACGGGCAGGAAATTGTATTGATGGCCAATGTCGATGTGCCGGCCGAAGTGCAGATGGCGCTCGACCACGGTGCCCGCGGCGTGGGCATGTACCGCACCGAGTTCCTGTATCTCAACTACCGCTTGCCCTCCGAGGAAGAGCAGTTCAAGGTCTATTCCGCCCTCGTCGAATCGCTGGTCCCGCATCCCGTAGTGATCCGCACCATGGACTTGGGAGGCGACAAGCTGTCCCACGTCTTGGAGGTGCCGTCCGAGGCCAACCCCTTCTTGGGATGGCGCGGCATCCGCATCTGTCTCGATACCCCAGATCTGTTCAAGACGCAGTTGCGCGCCCTGCTCAGAGCCGGAGTACGCGGCGAGGCTCAAATTTTGTTGCCAATGATATCTAGCTTGAACGAGCTGCGGCGTATCCGGGTACTAGTGGAGGAAGCCAAAGACGAACTGCGAGCGGCGGGGCGGCCCTTTGCCGAGCATTGCAAGCTGGGAATTATGGTCGAAGTGCCGTCCGTGGCTTTGATGGCCGATCACTTTGCCAGCGAAGCGGATTTTTTTAGTCTCGGCACCAACGACCTGACCCAGTACGCGTTGGCCGTGGATCGCGGCATGAGCAAGGTGGCTTGGCTCTACGACCCGTTTCACCCGGCGGTCTTGCGCTTGATCAAGATGGTCGCCGACAGCGGCCAGCGCACTAACACGCCCGTGAGCATCTGCGGCGAGATGGCCGGCGACCCCTTGGCCACGACGCTCTTGCTCGGTCTCGGGCTGGATTGTCTGAGTCTAAGCCCTGGTCTCATCCCAGAGGTCAAGGAGGTCATTCGCGCCATTCGCGCGGAAAAGGCACAGGAAATCGCCGACGAATGCTTGACCTTGGACACTGGAACTGAGGTGCGCGAGCACTTGGGAGATGCCGTCGGCAAGTACGTACCCTTCTGGCGTCAGAGGTATCACTGAAGGAGCTTGAGAATACACTATGTCCAAATACATGTTTACTTCCGAATCCGTCTCCGAAGGGCATCCCGACAAAGTCGCCGACCAGATTTCCGACGCCGTGCTCGACGCCATGCTCGCGGAGGACCTCAACGCCCGGGTCGCCTGCGAGACCCTCGTTACCACCAATCGAGTAGTAGTCGCCGGCGAGGTTAAAAGCGAGGCTTGCCTAGACATTAAAGCCCTCGTCAGGCAGGTCATCGCCGATATTGGCTACTGCGCTCCCAAGCAAGGCTTTGACTTTCGCTCGTGCTCTATTCTCGTGGCCTTGGGCCAGCAATCGTCCGATATAGCCCAGGGCGTCAACGCGGGTGAGGGGTTGCACAAGGAAGAGGGCGCTGGCGACCAAGGCATGATGTTTGGCTATGCCTGCCGCGAAACCTGCCAGCTCATGCCGCTGCCCATTACTCTCGCGCACGCGCTTATGCAACACCTGACGCGGCTGCGCAAAGACGAGAAAATTCCCTATCTGCGCCCGGACGCCAAGTCTCAAGTCACGGTCGAGTACGACGACGGTCAGCCTGTGCGGGTAAGCGCCGTGGTCCTCTCGACCCAACACGCTCCCGAGGTCAGTCACGCGCAGATCAAAAAAGACATGATCGAACAGGTCGTGAAAGAAGTAATTCCCGCTCACCTGCTCGACGCAGATACCCAATACCACGTCAACCCCACGGGTCGCTTCGTCATCGGCGGGCCGGCCGGCGACTGTGGATTGACGGGCCGCAAGATTATCGTCGATACCTACGGAGGCGCGTGCCCCCACGGCGGGGGTGCCTTTTCTGGCAAGGACCCCAGCAAGGTGGACCGCAGTGCCCACTACATGGCGCGCTACGTGGCCAAGAACGTGGTGGCTGCCCGCTTGGCCGCCCGCTGCCAAGTGCAACTGGCCTATGCCATTGGCGTGGCCGCGCCCGTATCCGTGCGGGTCGATACCTTTGGCACGGGCATCGCGCCCGACGAGGAGATCGCCGAGGCTGTGGAAAAGGTCTTCGACCTAACCCCCAAGGGCATCATTGAGGCCCTACAACTGAGGCGGCCCATCTACCGAAAAACCACCAACTACGGCCACTTTGGGCGCGAGGAGCCAGAGTTCATCTGGGAACGGACCGACAAGGTCGAGCCGCTGCGCCGGGCTGTGGGGATCAAATAGATCCTTGAGCGGCTAGCGGATGACTGCCGGACGGTGGCGATGGTTGGGCGCGCTCCTAGGGGTCAGCGCGTTGACGGGCTGCGAAGTAAACTCCCCCCAAATTCCCAGCACCAATTTCCAGATCAGCATCCCCGTCGCCGACGACCGGACGACGGTTCAGGACTTGGCCGACGAGCGCACCAGCTTCCTGAAGATCGACGACGAGGGCCTGCTCGCGGTAGATTTTACCGCGGACTTCAACCACCGCGAGGAAGTCGGCGACCGCCTTCGCGTCGCGCTCATCTCTGCTTCCTTGGCGGTGCCGATTGGGCCGGCTGATGGTGCGATTGCCAAAACCGAGGCCCTCGCCTTTGCCGACAACCGCATCCAAATCGCGCACGCGGTCATTGCCGCCGGCAGCCTGACCCTCAAGGCGACCAACCAGACCGCGATCCCCTTGCAGGTCGAGCTGGTCTTGGACGATGTCAAAAGGCCGGACGGCACGATCCACGCCTTCCTCATTGACGCGCTCGCCTCTGGCGAGAGCAAGGTGGTGCCCTTTGACTTGGCCGGCAGTGAGTTTGCCCCGCAGAGTCCTCTCCAATTGCGGTTCTCATACCGGGTGCAGGGCGAATTTGCAGAGACCAGCACTACTGACGAGCTACTGCTAGAAGCTGAGACCGGGGACTTGCTCCTCAGCCACGTCGAGGGCGTACTCAACGAGGTCATCCTGCCGGTCGCGCCGGTCTCTCGCGCAGTCGATTTTCCCGCAGGTTTAGATCAGATCGCCTTCAGCTCGGTCGCCTTAAAAGTTGGCCTGACGTCGGGCGTTGGTTTTCGCAGCCGCATCGATCTCCACATCGCGGGCACCAACGACCACGGCGAGCAGGGTTCCCTGATGATTTCCGAAGTGTTCCAGCGCGGCGACCCAGATCATCCTGTGTCGCTCGTCTTGTCGCTGGCTTCCGCAGAGCTGACCGAATTTCTCAGCCTGCTGCCGGCCGAGGTCGCGGTTGCTCCGACCGTGCATATCGGCGACGGCGAGTCCTCAGAAGTGATCGATTCCAGTCATTGGGTGCAGATCGACCACGTGCGCTTTGCCACGCAGGGCCATTTTCAGCTAGAAGAAGACACCCGCATTGAGTTCGCTCCGATCTTTCGGCGCTTCCAAGACGACGATGCCCGCCGCCGCATCCACGCCAGCCTCGACAGTGCTGTCGCAGTTACTGCGATTGAAAATCACCTGCCCACCGCCATCCGCGTCAGCCTGTGGGTCGCGCCGAGGGTCGAAGATGTGTACGGCAGCCAAGATCTATTCACCGACAACGAGGCCAACGGCTATTTGCGGATTCCCAAGCAGGGTTTCTTTGCGGTAGGGGCCGGCGATGTCGGTCCCGAAGGGCAGGTTGTGGCAAGTGCATTCAGCCACCAACGGATCGCGCTCGCCGGCGAAGACGTGCAGGTATTTCTGCGGGAAGCCGGCGTCTATACAGGTATGCTGGTCGAGCTGGACAAGATGCCGCGCGAGGTAGTGATGCGGGCGAGTGATTTCGTCGCGGTGGAAGCTGGGGCGGTGATTTTCATGGAATTCAACGAGGACTTGGTCAAGTAGGGCACAAGTGCAAGGCAAGGGATTGATCGTTCTATCGGCCCTGTTCGTCGCCGGGGCCTACGAGCAGATGGCTGCCGTTCCCGGCGACGCTAGCCCGCGGGCTATGGCGCTGGGCCAGGCTTATACGGCTTTGGCCCGCGGGCCGGAAGCCGTCTTTTGGAATCCGGCGAATTTAGCGCTTGCGGACAGCCGCAAGTTTTCTTGGGACTTGCTCGGTGTGGGCCTTTGCTTGGTTGCCGAAAACAACAGTTTTTCGGTTGCCACGTACAATGCCCACTTCACGGCCGCCAACGAGAAGGTGTCTCCCAACGGCAGCCCTTACTACATCAGCCCAGTAGAGAAAAAAAAGCTGCTCGCCGACATCCCAGACGCGGGCCTGCGCATGAACGGGGATATCGAGCCAACGCTCGTTGCGGGCCTCCCGATCAATGGGGGCGTGGCCTTTGCCATCGGAGAAGTGCGCTCGGCCATTGCCGTGGGATTTACCAGCGGGGTGGAGAGCGAAATTCCCAAGGACGTGTTGGAGTTGTTCTTTTTTGGCAACGAGTTTGCGGAAGACCGCTTAGCAGCCGGCAGGAGCGAAGGGTACGACGTCAGCGACTGGAATGGATCGGGATGGGCCGTGGGTACGCTCAATGTCGCTGCTGCAAAGCCCGCGATGCCAGTTCGCCTCGCGCCCTATCTAAGCGAGTTCACAGTTGGCAGTACGCTCAAGTTCTCGCTGGGCACGTACGGAGAGATTATCGAATCCGGCGGCACCGGGCTGGTGGCTCGCGTCGGCGGTGCTGAGGCGGATGCTTGGCTGATTGCCCAGCACGCCCGCATGGGCTTCGGCGTTGGCCTCGATGTCGGCATTGCTGGCCGCAGCAAAAACCGCAAGACGACCTTCAGCTTCAGCGCGCTTAACCTGCTCGACACATTCTCTTGGAGCAGGGGAGCGCGCCAAGACTCCATTTTTCTCGCGACCAACGAATTGCGCATCTCCCGCTTTTTAGACGCGGACTCGCGGTCCATTGAGGAAGTTTTCGACAACCCGGATTTCGACGGCGACGGCGATCCAGACTTTACCAAGCAGATCGGCCAAAAGCCGTTCTCGCGCTCGCTACCGGCCACGCTGCGGTTCGGAGTAGCTTATCAGGCCAAGCCGCAGCTAACGGTGGTTGGCAATTGGGACCAAGCGTTCAGTTCTAAGTTTGGGATGCGGGCTCGGCCGCGGCTAGCCGGTGGGGTCGAGTACTGGCTGGCGGACTGGTTGCCTGCTCGCATTGGCCTGTCGCTGGGCGGGCGGAGCAGCAGTTCGGCGGTCGGCTTTGCTTTCGGCCCGTTTGTGTTGTCGTCCGTGCAGATCAGTTTCTTAGAGGCCAGCCTCGCCATGCGCGGCGGCCTCTTACCGGGAATAGCGAAGGGCACTGCCGTTTCTGTGATGTTCTTTCGCTTGCGTCTCGGCTAGACCGCGGTTAGTGGTTAAGCTCCCCAATGCCAGTACGGGAACGTTATAAATCGAGTTTGGTGAACCTCAATAAGCCGATGTCGAGAGGGTGATGTTGACGCTTAGGGCGTAGTCTTGGAAGTTCTAGCGATCTATCAGCCTAGGAGCCTTATGACTATGAGATATACGCGCATCACAGTAAGCCCGGCTCAAATGGGGGGCATCCCCTGTATTCGGGGACTGCGTATCCCGGTGGCGACCGTCGTGGGGATGGTCGCCGAGAATATGAGCCAACAGGAGATTCTCCAAGCCTATCCCGACCTCGAACCGGATGATATTCGCCAAGCCTTGAACTATGCGGCCGAAGCAGTGCGCGAGCAGGTGTTGCCCTTGACCGGCACGGGATGAAATTTTTGGTGGATAATGCCCTATCGCCTAAGCTGGAAGAGGGGTTGCGGCAGGCTGGCTATCTGGCTGAGCACGTGCGCGACTGGGGCCTAAAAGACGCTGCCGATGTCGTCATCTTCGACCGTGCAGCTCGGGAGGGTCTGGTCGTGATCTCGGCGGATACCGATTTTGGCACCCTGCTAGCTACCCGCCATGCAGTTCAACCTTCTATCATCTTGTTCAGGCGTAACACGACCCGCCTTTTGAGGAAGCACTGTTGCAGGGCAGTATTGTGGTGGCCGGAACAGCAACTCCGGCTTCTGCTGAGCAATCTGGACCGTTTTGAGGAAGCACTGTTGCAGGGCAGTATTGTGGTATTAGAGGAAGCCCGCATACGCATTCGATCTTTGCCTATCGGTCTGGACGAAAATTGAATTGTCACCGACTCATCTATTTTCAGACCTTCAGCATTTCCTGCAAGTTCCGGCTCAGTCAGGCCCTTACGCTTCGCTGAGTCGATCTTTGTTCTCCCTCGAGCGGCAAGAAGGTGTGGGGAGGTAAGCCGCGACCCACCTCCCCACGAGCGCGGATGTCGTCTCTCGCCTATCTATCCCCTTGCCAAGGGAGGTAGGGAGCATCCACGCCAGAACGATGCTCAACTTTATAGCTATGAAAAAATAAAAAAAGAAGGCATGAGACATCTCTAGATCGAGGTGAACAGGGAGGCCCCAACGGGGCCGGGCCTGTTCACGTTCTCCCAGAGATATGGAGAAGTCTGCCTATTTACCGTAACGGAAAGGAGCTACCCATAAATCTTAGGCGAAGAAAGTCAATGCGAGCTATTTCCCTATAGCTGACAGACTGCCATTCCCAAAGGCAATTCCAGTGCCAATTTTTTCAGTCCAGTGCCAATTTTTCCAATATGGGCCTCTATTTCAAATAACCCAGCATCCAAAAAGACACGCATCGGCACTGGTACGGTATTTGCAATCATTCGGACAGGCAAAACCGACTCTGGGAGGAAGCCGGCATGAATACCAGCAAATTCACCCACAAATTGCAGAAAGCCCTGCAAGAAGCCCAACGCCAAGCACTGCGCCGCCAGCACGGCGAAGTGGATGGCGAGCATCTGCTCTTGGCGCTGCTTGAACAGGAAGAAGGCGTCCTGCCGCGCATTGTGCGGCGCATCGACCGAGCGGACGCGCGGTTGCGTCCGGCCTTGGTGCGCTCGTTAGAGCGCCGTCCCCGGGTCTCGGGCAAAGGCGTCGAAATATATGCGACGCGCCGTCTGCAAGACCTCTTGCGCCAAGCCGAAGAGGAAGCCGATAGCCTAAAGGACGAATACGTTTCGGCTGAGCACTGCGCCTTGGCGTTTATAGCGGAAAGCGAAGGCACGGACGCTGGCCACGCCTTGAGCGAGTCTGGCGTTACGCGAGATGGCTTCTTGCAGGCTTTGGCCGCGGTGCGCGGTGCTCAGCGCGTACAGAGCGCGACGCCCGAAGCCACCTATGAGGCCCTCGAACGCTACGGACTCGACTTGGTGGCACAGGCGCGCACTGGCCGGCTCGACCCGGTGATCGGGCGCGACGAAGAGATCCGCCGCACCATCCGCATCCTCTCGCGCAAGACCAAGAACAATCCAGTGCTCATCGGCGAGCCCGGCGTGGGCAAGACCGCGATCGTTGAGGGCTTGGCGCAGCGCATCGTGCGCGGCGATGTACCCGAGTGGATGCAGGAGCAGACGATCTTCGCGCTGGACTTGGGGGCGCTGATGGCCGGGGCCAAGTACCGGGGCGAATTTGAGGAGCGGCTCAAGGCCGTGCTCGACGAAATCCGCGCCAGCGCGGGACGCATCTTGCTCTTTATCGACGAGCTGCACACCATCGTCGGTGCTGGCAAGACCGAGGGATCGACCGACGCGGGCAATATGCTCAAGCCCATGCTGGCCCGCGGCGAGCTGCACTGCATCGGCGCGACCACGCTCGACGAACACCGCCGACACATCGAGAAGGACGCTGCGCTGGAGCGGCGCTTCCAGCCGGTGCTGATAGACGCGCCCACAGTAGAGGATTCGATCTCGATTCTGCGGGGCTTGCGCGAGCGATTCGAGGTCCACCACGGCGTGCGCATCCAAGACAATGCTTTGGTGGATGCAGCCGTGCTGTCCAACCGCTACATCTCGGACCGCTTCCTGCCAGACAAGGCCATCGATCTGATCGACGAGGCGTGCGCCACCGTGCGCACGGAGATCGACTCTGTGCCGGCCGAGCTGGACCAAGTGGAGCGCCGGGTCATGCAGCTAGAAATTGAGGAAGCCGCGCTGACAAAGGAGCAGGACAAAACCAGCGAGGAGCGCCTCGAAAGCCTGCGCAAGGAGCTGGCCGACCTCAAGGTACAGGCCGGTGCCCTGCGCGCCCAGTGGGAGGAGGAGCGAGCATCCCTCGTGGGCGAGCGTGCGTTGCGCGAGGAAATTGAGCAGGTCCGGCGTCAAATCGAAGAAGCCGAGCACCAATACGACTTGAACCGTGCCGCTGAGCTAAAGCACGGAACATTGCCGGCGCTAGAGAGGCGGCTAGCGGCGGCGCAGCAAGCGGCTGAAGGCAGGGCCCCGCGGCTTTTGCGCGAGGAAGTCACCCAAGAGGAGGTGGCCGCTATTGTCTCGCACTGGACCGGCATCCCGCTACAGAGGCTGACTGAGGGCGAGCGCGAGAAGTTGGCTCGCCTCGACCAAACCCTGCATCAGCGAGTCGTGGGCCAGGACGAGGCCGTGAGCTTGGTGGCCGACGCCGTGATGCGTGCGCGTTCCGGCATCAAAGACGAGCAAAAGCCCATTGGCTCCTTCGTCTTTTTGGGGCCGACGGGCGTGGGCAAGACCGAGCTGGCCAAGGCCCTCTCGCAAGCCCTCTTCGACGCCGAGGAGAACATGGTCCGCTTAGATATGAGCGAGTACATGGAAAAGCACTCGGTGTCCAAGCTATTGGGTGCTCCTCCTGGGTACGTGGGCTACGAGGAGGGCGGCCAGCTAACCGAGGCCGTGCGCCGCAAGCCCTACTCGGTGGTGCTCTTCGACGAGATCGAGAAAGCCCACCCGGATGTTTTTAACGCGCTGTTGCAGCTTTTGGACGACGGGCGGCTCACCGACGCGCAGGGCCGGGTGGTAGATTTTAAGAACGTCGTGGTGATTATGACCTCCAACATTGGCTCGCCGCACTTGGTTGAGGGCCTGACGCCGAAAGGGGAGATCGCCGAGTCTGTGCGCGAGCAGGTCCTCGGCGAGCTACGGGCGCACTTCCGCCCGGAGTTTCTCAACCGGATCGACGACGTGGTGCTCTTCAAGCCGCTGACCTTGGCGGAGATTGAGGAGATCGTCGAGTTGCTGATTGACGAGTTGCGCCAGCGGCTGGCCGCCAAGCGCATCGGGCTAGCGGTTGCAGCACCGGCGCGCCGGCACATTGCCCACGCAGGTTTTGACCCGGTCTATGGCGCTCGACCGCTCAAGCGGTTTTTGCAGCGCACGCTCGAAACGCGGCTCGCTCGCTTGTTGGTGGCCGGCGACATGCCCGAGGGGTCGCGGGTTGAGGTGGTACTCGAAGAAGGGCAATTGGCCGTGCGGCACCAGCCGCTGGAAGCGGGAACCAAAATTTAGCGATTGTCGTCTTTTTTGTGAATATTGAGAAATGTCCGTATTTTCAACCCTTTTTCAGAGAGGAAATACCATGCGGAAGTTGTACCTTTCCCTGTTCATTCTAAGCCTCGCGGTGGCTGGCAGTGCCCAAGCTAGCGAGAACTTGCAGTTCCTGCGTCAGATGAGCGACGGCTTTGCCGAGGTCGTAGCTCAGGTCAAGCCCGGCGTCGTAAAAATCACCACAGAGGGCACTGTCAATGTCGAAGGGCGCTCTCCCCTGCGCGGCATCCCTTGGGGGGACTCCTTTGAATTACCTGACCAGCCACGCGAACGCGATGGGCAAGGTTCGGGAGTAAGCATCAACTTCAACGGCGATCAGTACATTATCACCAACAACCACGTGATTCGCCACGCCGACAATATCCGCGTCGAGATGACGGATTCTCGCTTCTTTGAAGCCGAGGTCATCGGCCGCGATTCCCTGAGCGACATCGCCGTGCTTAAGGTCGATACCAAAGATTTGCCGGCGGTAGTGCTGGGTGATTCGGACCAGATCCGGGAGGGCGAATGGGTGCTAGCGATAGGAAGCCCTATGACGTTTTCCCATTCGGTTTCTACCGGCATCGTCAGTGGGCTAGGACGGAAGCGCTTCTTTGGCGAGTACGGCTCCTTTATCCAGACCGACGCGGCGATCAATCCAGGCAATAGTGGCGGGGCGCTGGTCAACCTGCACGGCGAGCTCGTGGGAATCAACACGGCCATCGTCAGCCGCAACGGCGGCAATATAGGTCTTGGCTTTGCCATTCCGATCAACTTGGTCAAGGACGTGGTCGCGCAGTTGGTTGAGCACGGGGAGGTGCGGCGCGGCTTACTCGGCGTGAGTATTGCCAACTTGGATCCGCTAGTGGCTGAGACTATGGGGCTGGACCGCAATCATGGCGTGGTGATCGCTGAAGTGGTGTCGGAAGGAGCAGCAGACAAAGCAGGCGTCAAGGTTGGCGATATAGCAATTGCTATTGATGGCCAACCCATGCGCAACTTAACCGAATTTCGCGACCGGATTGGACGCACGGCACCGGGGACCGAAGTCGAGTTGCTGGTGTTGCGGGATGGCAAAGAGAAACGCATTAAAGTCGAGCTAGAGCTGCGGACTGAGGAAGCGCTGGCCGCTGGTCGCTCACGCGATGATGCAGACTCAGAACAAGGGGTGCTGGGCCTGAAGGTCCAGGAACTGACCGATAAGCTAGCGCAGCGTCTAGGATACGAGGACGAGAACGGGGTTCTGGTCGCCCGAGTAAAACGGGGTAGTGAGGCGGCACGACGGGGTTTGCACCGAGGACTGCTCATTCAGGAGGTCAACCGCAAACAGATGGAAACTCAGGAGGTCAACCGCCAACAGGTGGAAACGGTGGAAGACTTAGAGGATGCGTTGGCGGAAATTGAGCCGGGAGACGCGTTTATGATACGGGTGCTGGGTCAACGAGGGACGCGGCTGATAGGGATGCGGATGCCCGCAAATTGAGTATGCACTCGCAAGCTATATGGCACCCGGCCGCACTGGCCGTGTACATCCGCCTCGAGTTTCACCTGACCAGCGCAGCAGCCAAAGGGTTGCTGCGCTGTGCTGCGAGTGGGCCGTACGAGGTGTATTTGAATGGAGAGCGAGTGGGTAGGGGATTGGGGCCAGCGGTGGCTGAAGTGCCCGTGTGGGAGCAGTTTGCGTTGGACGCTGCGTTGCGGGAGGGCGAAAACGTGCTGTTGGTCTTTGCCATCGGCTGCGGCGCAGCAGACTGGTTCCGCGCCGAGGGCAAAATCGAGCGCAGCGATGGGGCCGAGCAGGTGCTGTACACCGGTGAGCCTTGGCAGGTGCAGCCAGCCGATGCTTGGGGTCCGGCTAGCTACGCAGCCGTGCTGGCACCGGCTGAGTGGGCCAAAGGGCAGTTTGCGGGATGGCGGGACGCGGCTGTGGTGGCCGGAGCCGAGCCAATGGATTGGTCGCCGTTGCCGGCTGTGGAAAGCATGGTGTGGGCGCGAGAGGTGGTGGCTTTTGGCGAGGTAGCTAGCGGGGGTGCGCTCTCATGGGTCGCGTCCCCCGAGGCCATGCAGACCGCCAAATGCGTACGGCGAGAAGCGTTGCTGACAGGCGGTAAAACCCACTCCTTGGTGCAGGCAACAGACGAAGCTCGGGCCGCATACCTAGTTTTGGACTTCGGGCGGTTGCTCTGCGGATTCCCCTATCTGCGGCTGCGAGGTCGGTCTGGCGCGGTGCTTGACCTAGGTTTTGCGCGGGCGGGCGGCGCAGTGGAATCGCGCTTGCGCTACGTGTGCCGCGACGGATTGCAGGAGTGGACAGCGCCGCAATTGGCGACGTGCCGCTACCTAGTGGTGCGGATCGGATCGTGCCCAGAAGCCATGGAAATAGACAGTGTCGCGCTGGTGGAGCGGCGCGTAGTTGTCGAGCCGTGCGGGAGCTTTACAACCGTGGGCGAAGATTGGGAGCGGCTGTGGCGGACCGGAGAGCAAACCTTAGCCGCTAGCCGCCAAGAAGTGTATTCCCTCGGCACGGAACGGCTCAACTGGGACCAGCTCTACGTCTGGGCCATGAACGATTTGTCCGCGACCGGCCGCGTGGATACGATGTGCGCTGTACTGACTGGCAGCAAGACACCGATCGGCGGAGAACAAGCCTGTTTCCACGCATTGTTCGTCGAGCTGGCGCAGCGCTATAGCGGAGACCGATTGACTGCCGAGCGGCTAGCGGAGCTAGTGAATAGCTTGCAAACGGCCGAGGCCGAAGGTGCGCAGGCGACCACTACTGTTGCTCTGCGGGCCGGGGCTTGGCTTGCGGTCGCGGCCTTGTGTCGGCGCACGAGGAACCGCCAGCAAGCGGTCCAATGCGAGCGCACTCATCACCGGGCGCGCAAGCAATTGCAAGCCGCTTGGAGCGAAGAGCAAGGGCTTTTTGCCGATGCTGCTGGGTCCGCTGATTGCAGCCGCTGGACGAATGCTCTGGTGCTCTACTTCGATTTGGCCAACCCTAGGCAGCAAGTGCGCGTGGCGCAACACCTATCCGATGCCTTGGAGTCAGAAGGCGATTTGTGGCAGGCGTTTTTTGTCGCCGGGGCGCTGTGGCGAGCGGGTGCGGACGCGGCGGCCTTGGCTTACGTACAGGGAAAATGGGGCCGCTTGCTGGCGAGCCCGGGCCGGACATGGGGCGAGAAGGCCGGGTCGTTGGCCACGCAACCTGGACCGGAGAGCTTGCTGGCGGCGCACGTTCTGGGGGTGGTTCCTAAAGCCGAGGGAATCTTGGAGATTCGGCCGCAATTGTCCGGGCTCGAACGCGCCGGGGGCGTCGTGCCCACGCCACACGGCGATGTCGAGGTTGCTTGGGGGGCGTATGGCGGCGGCTTTTCCGCGCGTCTTGCTGTGCCGCACGACGGCGAAACGCACCTGTCCGTACCCCGCCGCGACAAGCGCTTCCCCCAAATCGAAATCAACGGCGAGACCGTGTGGCGCAACGAGAAAGCCCATCCCAATTTCCACGTGCATGAGCTAATCAGCCAAGAGGAGCGGATGGTGATGGTGTTGCGGCGGGCCGGGCAGTACAAAGTCTTGGTAGCGTAGCGGCGACATGGCTAAAGCATCTCTCTACCACGTCTCCTACAAGTCGCCCGACGCGCCTTTCAAAGGGGCACCGCTGCTCCTGCTTTTGCACGGCTATGGTGCCAATGAGGAGGATCTACTCGGTTTGGTGCCGCACTTGGATGCGCGGCTCCTTAGCGTCAGTGTTCGTGCGCCCTACGCGCTCGATTTTGGCGGCTTTGCATGGTTTAATATCGAGATCGGCGCAGAGGGGGTGCGCTTTGATTTTGCCGAGGCGGCCGAACCGCTGAGGCAGGTCTTGGCCTTGGTGGACGCGCTGCGGAGCACGCACCGGCCAGATCGCATCTTCATCGCGGGGTTCAGCCAAGGAGCGAGCATGGCCTTGGCTGCCGCGCTGAAGCGGCCTCGGGATTTTGCCGGGGCCATTGCATTGAGCGGGCTGTGCAGTCCGGAGATGTTGCCGGAAGATACGGCGTCGGTGCGGGGCCTGAAAATTTTTATGTCGCATGGGTGCTTTGATCCGGTCATCCCCGTTGCCCAAGCCCGCGCCTCCAGAGACCTGCTCACTCCCCTCGGGTTGGACTTGTCGTACAAAGAATACGATATGCCCCACGCGATTGACCAGCCGTGCTTAGAGGACTTGGACTCTTGGCTGCGGGCGCGGCTGGACGCCCCCTAAGAATTTCAGGATAGCAGGGACTCAACCCGCCTTGGCGTGAGCCGGTGGCCGAAAAGCGGCTGCGAGCGGGTAGGGGTCGAGCGTTGCCAGGTGGCGAAAAGCCCTCCGTCCGCTTCTGTCAGCACGGACACGTAGCGCGAGCAGCCCGTGCCTTCTGGAGAGACGAAGAGCGGCTGGAGACGGCTGAGGCGGTAAAGGCGCGGAAATTGGCGATCGAAGCCATACGCCAAGCCTCCCAATTCCTCGCAGGAGTACCCGCGCGGCCGGACGACCCCTTTTGCATGCGCTTTGAGCGGACGCATAGACTCGGCCCCGTCGTAGAAATAGAGCGAGAGCGCAGGTAAACAAGCGAATGCACCCACCTTGGGCACGGACAGACGGCAGGTGACGCGCAAGGCCGCCGCATCCCAAGTCGGGCCGCGGGGAAAGAAGTCGTGGCCGTGGCTCTTGCACGAATGAGCCGCCAGTACTCCGTGGCCCGAAGTGCTTGCAGACCAAGTGTAGGGATGAGCGCAATAGAACAGTAGAGGCTGCCGGCCCCTTCGGTCCGAGAAGTTGGGGTCTTTGAGGTGCAGATAGGCTGGATCGTCGCTCATCAGCAGCGGTGCAAGCGACGCCTGTGGGTCGAGCCGGTCAATGGAGGTAGCAGAGAAGGCGTCGATGCTCCAGACGCCGGTGCCCGGCTTCTGAAAAGCAGCGACGGGCCGTGGGTAGAGGCGAACTTTTTCGGTGGAGACCAGCACTTGAACGCGGTTCTTGTTGAGGCGCAGAGTGCTGCCCTCGATGCTGAGCACGGCCGAGCCGCAGTAGAGGTCGGACTTGTTCCAAGTGCGAACCTCGGCAAAGCTCCGTCCATTGTCCTTTGAGCGAAAAATGGCCAAGGCGCGGCCTCGGGAGCCGGCGGTCAGCCCGGTGCGGCTGTCGCCGGCGTCTCGGTAGCGGCCGATGAGCCAGAGGCTGCCATCGCTGGGGTCGCGGACCGAGTTGCCGCCGCCAAACCAGAAGCCATCGCGGTCTTGGGTCGGCTCAACGAGGCGTCGGCCGCGCTTTTGGTCGATGAGACGAGTGCCGAGTCGGATGAGTTTGCGTTCGAGCGCGAGGGGTAGCTTGTCCATGGCAGAGCCGCGCTAAGTATGACAAAAAAGACATAAAATTGTCAAGCAAAGGACGCATTGCCGTCAGGCATCCCAACCGGCTAGTTCTTGGCGGGCGATAGCGGCCATGGCGTCGAGCCAAGCTGGGTGGTTGTTGAGGCAGGGCACTAAGTGGAACTGTTGGCCGCCTCCGTGGGCAAATTGCTCGGCTCCTTCGCGGCCAATCTCGTCGAGCGTTTCGAGACAATCGGCGGTAAAGCCGGGGCAGATGGCGACTAAGCGGCGCACGCCCTGTCCCCCGAGACGCGCCAGCACCTCCTCGGTATAAGGCTCTAACCAAGGCTCTTTGCCAAAGCGCGATTGGAAGCCGCTGACCCACTCATCATCTGCGAGACCGAGTGCTGTGGCTAGCTGGTGTGCGGTTTCCTCGCACTGGCGGCGGTAGGGGTCGCCTTCATCGACATAGCGCTGGGGAATGCCGTGGAAGGTGATGAGGTAGCGGTCAGGCGTCCAATGGAGGTGGGCGACCGCTTCGGCGACCGACTGTTTGAGTGCATTGATGTACGCGGGGTGGTCTGCGTAGGGCGGGACAAAGCGCAGCACCGGCATCTGGCGTTTGCGGTCGAAAAACCAAGGGCAGCGCCGGCCCAAGGCCGCGCGGTTGACCGCGTCGTAGATCGAGCCGGTGGTGGCACAGGAAAACTGCGGGTACATGGGAAAGACGAGAATGCGCTCGACGCCTTCCCCCTCTAGGGACTGTACGGCACGTGCGATACTCGGCTCGCCGTAGCGCATGCCGAGCACGACCCGGTATGCCGCGCCCAACCGCTCTTGCAAGCCGCGGGTTTGCGCTTGGGAATGGACCATGAGAGGCGAGCCTTCGTCGGTCCAGATATTGGCGTACAGGGCGGCCGAGCGCGCGGGACGGCGGGTGAGGACCAAAAGATAGAGAATGGGATACCACCTGAGCGGGTGGAGGTCGATGACGCGCGGGTCGGAGAGGAATTGGCGCAGATAGGGCCGCAGGGCGCGGGCAGTGGGTGCTTGCGGCGTGCCGAGCTGGGCGACGAGGACGCCAATTTTGGCAGAGCTAGCGGGCATAAGCAGGCGTTTGCTGGAGGGTGTGAAGCGACTTACCTTTGACAATATATCTGAGAACGCCGTCTTGAAAAGCCCTAAGGAGAGCAGACATGCGCAGCATTTTTGCAGGCATTGAATACGCAGGGAAAAGTACGCTGGCCACCATGCTCGGGGGGTACTACCGGCACCGCCGAGTCCCTATCCACGGCGACGATCATTTCACCCTCCCCGACGCTTCGCTCAGCCCGGAGTCGCGCCAGATATTGGTTGGCTTGCCCAACGACATGAAGGAGCGCTCCCAGCGAATGCAGATCCACTACCATGTGGACATCATCAAAAAGTACGCCTGTCCGCTGATCGTCGGCTGGCATCTAGAGGAGGCCGTGTACACTCGCTTTTACGGCGACGACCCGGACAGCTTTTACTACCCGAACTTCCACTACGGCTTCCAGCGGCTCTACGAATCGCTGGTGATCGAGGCCCATCTGCCCGATGTGGTGCTCTTCCACGTAACGGCCTCCGACGAGGAGATCGCACGGCGGATGCAGGACAGCCCGCACGAATATCCGGTCGTACGCCAAGAACATATTGCCGAGGTTAAAGCGCGCTTTGAGGAAGAGATCGCCGCGTCGCTGTTTACCCACCAGAACCGCACCATCGTCTTAGACACCACCGGCAAGACGCCCGAGGAGTCGTTCGACGAGCTGCTCTTAAAGTCTGAGCCGCTGGTGACGATGGGCGAATTGGCCGTGCGGAATATGAAGGTGCCGGAGGGCGAGTACGAGGTGGTGTACGAGCGCGGCGTGCGCAAGCTGGTGCCCAAGTAGCGAATTTTCTTTATTCGATCCGTAGTCTATTTGTGTACTTGGCCTGCTGCCGAGCGATTGATTGCGAATGAAAAACGTTCGACTCATAACTGCGTCTTTAGTCCTGCTGCTGGCTTTTGTCTGTAGCGGCTTGCAGGTTTTCTGTGCTTCTGTCGCAGAGGCCGCTCCCATGCCCTGCCACGTCGCCAATGCCTGCGGCGACGTGGGCCTGCAAGCGGGTTGTTGCTGTCTGCGCACCAAATCCAACAGCGCGTCTCCTCCTTTTGTTCCCCCAGCCGAGCAGCTATCCGTCTCAACGCCCGTGCTCGGCATGGTTGCGGCCGCTCCGCTGCCGCCTCGTTCGGCTGCGCTGCGACCGCTGCCCAACCGCATTCCCCAACCACATCCCCCGCTTTTCCAACTCTACTGCTCCTTTCTGATCTGATTCTCGCCGCACTGGGTTTGTCCTAAATAAGCTGTCCGAACTTAGGGCATACTCGGAAATTTTCAGACGCTTCTAAGTCCCACACTCCACTCAATTTGCGGGGTCTATACGAGAATTTCAGACCTCCCGCGGCGAGGAGTATTTGCATGTACAAAAGTAAAACGGCCCTACTGCTAGTCGGTTTGCTCGCAGGACCGATTTGGTCACAGGAAGAAGCAGCACTCGATCCCCGCGCCGACCTCGCGGAGTACGTGCGCTACGCCGAACAGCACACTCCCAAGCTCAAGCAGGCTTTGACTCGCTACAAGGCCGCCCTAGCAAAGGTGGCCCCGGCGAGTGCTTGGGCCGACCCCCGCCTGACCTACGGCTATTTCGTCCGCCCGGTGGAGACGCGCACCGGCCCGCAGGAAATGCGCTTTAGCGCGGCGCAAACCTTCCCTTGGAAGGGCAAATTGGATCTCAAGGGACGGATCGCTCAGCAAGAGGCCGCAGCCGCAGCCCAGCGCTATGAAGCCACTCGGCGGTCGCTGATTTTCGAGGTCAAGGCCGCGTACTACGACTGCTACTTTTTGGAGCGGGCCATCGCCGTCAGCGAGGAAAACTTGCGGCTGTTGGCCCACCTAGAAGAAGTAGGCCGCACTCGCTATCGCGGCGGCACCGGCGATCACGCTCCGGTTCTCAAAGCGCAGGTGGAATTGGGCCGCTTAGAGGATCAACTGCGCAGTCTGCGTCAGCAACGGCGGCCGGTCACGGCCCGATTAAATGCGGCGCTCGGTCGCACGGCGACGGCTCCGATAGCCGTGCCCGATTCGCTGCCCATGGCTGCGTCGGACCTAGACGAGGAAATGTTAAAAGCGCGTTTGCAGGCCGCGAATCCAACGCTGCAAATGCGACAAGCGCAGGTGCAGGCGCAGTCCCTAGGCGTCGAGTTGGCTGGCAAGCGGTTTTACCCGGACCTGACCGTGAGTCTCGATTACATCCACATCGGCGAACGCGGCGAAAATCCACTGATGGCCATGGCCACGATCAATTTGCCCTTGTGGTGCTCGTCCTACGAGGCCGGGGAACGTGCAGCTAAGCTGAGCCATCAGGCCGCCTTGCAGGGCATTGCGGACGAGGAGAATAGACTCGTTGCCGAGTTGGAACTGGCCTTGTACAAGCAGCGCGACGCCCAAAGCCGCAGTGCCCTCTACCGAGACAGCCTGCTGCCCAAGGCCGAACAGGTGCTCAACGTAACCCAACGCGCCTTTGCTGCCGACCGCAGCGATTTTCTCGCGGTCATCGACGCCCAACGGACTTTGCTGGAGTTCCAGCTAGCGTACGAACGCGCACGCACCGACCAAGCCCTGCATTGGGCCGAGATAGAGAAGCTGGTCGGTGAACCCTCAATCACAGAGGAAATCCAACGATGAAAGCGACAAAGCAAATAATAGCTACCGGTATCGTGGCGGGGATCGTCGGCCTCGCTGTGGGTTGGGGTCTGGGCGGCTCGGACACACCGAGCGGACACGCACCCTCTGCAGTCGCTGAACAGGCCGAAACGTGGACTTGCTCGATGCACCCGCAAATTCGCCAGCCTAGACCGGGCCAATGTCCAATTTGCGGAATGGACCTAATCCCGGTGGCTGCGCCCGCTGTGGGAGACTCCTTGGGGCCGCGCGAGCTGCGCCTGTCACCCGCCGCGCAGGAGCTTGCCAGCATCCAGACTGCGTCGGTCGAGCGCCGCTTCGCGCCGGTCGAGACGCGGATGGTCGGCAAAATTGCGGTAGATGAGACGCAAGTCCGCTCCATCACCGCTTGGGTTGCGGGCCGGATTGATCGGCTGTACGTGGACTACACGGGCGTGCGGGTCGAAAAGGGCGATCACATAGCCTATCTCTACAGCCCCGAGTTACTGACCTCCCAAGAGGAGCTAATCCAGGCCCTGCGCGCTCGCGAGCGATTGATTGACAGCGGCACGTCCGTTGGGCAGACGGCGCAGGCGACAGTCGAGGCCGCGCGAGAAAAGCTGCGCCTGCTTGGGCTGAAGGAGGAGCAAATCGAGCGCGTCGAGCGCGAGCGCCGTGCCTCCGACCACTTGACGATCTACGCGCCAACAGGTGGCGTGGTGATAGAAAAGCACCTCAGCGAGGGGGCGTACGTGCAGACCGGGACGCCGATATACACCATTGCGGACTTGTCGCGGCTGTGGCTGGAACTCCGCTCCTACGAGTCGGATATATCTTGGATCCACTACGGTCAGGCCGTCGAATTCTCGACCGAAGCCTATCCGGGCGAGGTGTTCAACGGCCAAATATCCTTCGTCGATCCCGTGCTGGACGAGCGTACGCGCACGGTGCGCGTACGAGTCAACGTGGCAAACGAGCAAGGTCGGCTAAAGCCGGGGATGCTGGTGTGGGCCGTGGCCCAAGCCGAGGTGGGTGCCCACGGCCGGGCCATGTCGCCCGCGCTCAAGGGCAAGTGGGTCAGCCCAATGCACCCAGAGATCGTCCGCGACGCGCCCGGTGCCTGCGACATTTGCGGCATGGCCCTAGTGAGCGCCGAAGAGCTGTATGACACTGGCGACGAGGCGGAGCGCGAGATGCCGCTAGTGGTGCCAGCTTCGGCACCGCTGCTGACGGGCAAACGCGCTGTGGTGTACGTCGCGCTCGGCGAGGGCATGTACGAAGGCCGCGAGGTCGTGCTTGGGCCGCGGGCCGGGGATTACTACTTGGTCCGCGAGGGGCTGCGCGCGGGAGAGCAAGTGGTGATCAATGGCGCGTTCAAAATCGACAGTGCCCTCCAGATCCGCGCCCAGCCGAGTGCGATGTATCCAGCAGGCGGTGCTCCCCATCGCGGTGGGAGTAGCGCACCCACATCCTCCACGCATGAGCACAGCCACGGAGGTCCCTGATGGAAGGACAAAATTCGCTGCTCACCCGCTTGGTGCGCTTCTTTCTCACGCGCAAGCTGGTCGTCGCGCTCATGTTGGTCGGCCTCGTGGGTTGGGGCCTTGCGGTCGCCCCCTTTGCTTGGGAATTGGAGTGGCTGCCGCGTGACCCCGTGCCTGTAGATGCGATCCCAGACATTGGCGAAAACCAGCAGATCGTCTTCAGCGAATGGCCGGGCCGCTCGCCGCAAGACGTGGAAGATCAGGTGACCTATCCGCTGACTACGGCCCTTTTGGGTGTGCCGGGCGTCGAGACGATCCGCAGTTCCTCGATGTTCGGCTTTTCGAGCATCTATGTAATTTTTGCCGAAGAAGTCGATTTCTACTGGTCGCGCTCCCGCATTCTCGAAAAGCTCAACAGCCTACCGGCCGGCCTTTTGCCCGAGGGCGTCCAGCCGGCCTTGGGGCCGGACGCAACGGCCTTGGGGCAAGTGTTCTGGTACACACTGGAAGGCCGCGACGAACAGGGTGCGCCCACCGGCGGCTGGGATTTGCACGAGTTGCGCCGCATTCAGGACTGGCAGGTGCGCTATGCCCTGTTAGCGGCCGACGGCATCAGCGAGGTGGCGTCTGTGGGCGGCTTCGTGCAGGAATACCAAATCGATGTCAACCCAGACGCACTGCGCGCCTATGGGGTGCGGCTCGACGAGGTCTTCCACGCGGTGCGCATGTCCAACCGGGACGTGGGCGCGCGCACCGTAGAGCTGAATCGAGCCGAGTACGTCATTCGCGGCATCGGCTTTGTCAAAGGCTTGGCCGACCTTGAAAATGCCGTCATTAAGGCGCGGGACAACGTTCCGATTTACGTCAAGAACGTCGCGCGGGTCGCGCTAGGGCCGGCGTTGCGGCGCGGCGCGTTGGACAAGGAAGGTGCAGAGGTGGTCGGCGGCGTGGTTGTGGCGCGCTTCGGTGCTAATCCGCTAGCCGCCATTGAAAGCGTCAAGGCCAAGGTCGCGGAAATCGCCCCGAGCCTGCCCAAGAAAACCTTGCTCGACGGGCGGGTCAGCCAAGTGCAGGTGATCCCTTTTTACGACCGCTCCGGATTGATTGAGGAGACGCTGGGCACGTTGGAGCGTGCCCTGAGCGAGGAGGTGCTGGTAACGGTGATCGTGGTGCTGGCGCTGGTGCTGAACCTACGGGGAGCCATGCTGGTCTCTGGGCTGTTGCCGCTCGCTGTGCTCGCCTGCTTCGCCGCGATGAAGGTCTTTGGCATTGACGCCAACATAGTCGCCCTCTCCGGCATTGCCATCGCCATCGGCACCATGGTCGATATGGGCATCGTCATCAGCGAGAACATCCTCAAGCACCTAGAGGATGCAGACGCAGAGGACGACCGTTTGGAGGTGGTCTTCCGCGCCACGCGCGAGGTCGGCGGTGCCGTGCTGACGGCCGTGCTCACCACAGTGGTGGGCTTTTTGCCCGTCTTCGCCATGCAAGGGGCCGAGGGCAAACTCTTTGCGCCACTGGCTTTTACCAAGACCTTCGCGCTGTTGGCCGCGGTGTGGCTGTCACTGACGGCTTTGCCGGCCTTGGCGCACTGCGCGTTTGGTACGCGACTGGGGAGTTGGGCACCTGGTCTTTGGGCGGCCTGTGGTCTTGGAGTGGCCCTCGCGCTGTCGTGGTGGGTTGGTCTGCTGCTGATAGCTATTGGAGCGTATCACCTGCTCGCCGCCCGCGTACCTGAGCGGGTGCGCTTGTGGGTGGCTCGGGGTGTTATAGCCGCCGCGGCTATCGGGGTCGTTGCCGTGCTAGCGGAACATTGGTTGCCCTTGGGACCGGAAAAGGGCGGATGGCGCAATTTTCTCTTCGTCGCCGGATTGATCGGCGGCCTGTTGGCGCTTTTTCGCGCCTTGCAAGGCGCATTCCCCCGCGTACTCCGGTGGTGTCTGGATCACAAGGGCTTGGCCCTGTTGTTCCCCTTGTTGCTGCTGCTGGCGGGCGCGTCTGCGTGGCTGGGTTTTGCCCGCGTCTTTGGCTTTGTGCCGCCTGCCTTGCGTCATTCAGCGCCTTTTGCCGCTCTCGCCGAGGCCCTGCCCGGGTTGGGCAAGGAGTTTATGCCGCCTCTCGACGAAGGCTCCTTCCTGTGGATGCCGACGACCATGCCGCACGCATCCATCGGCGAGGTGCTCGACGTCCTGCAGAAGCAAAACGCGGCCATTTCGCAGATACCAGAAGTGGCGTCCGCCGTGGGGAAGTTGGGACGGGCGGAGTCGCCGCTGGACCCCGCGCCGATTTCCATGATTGAGACTGTGATCAACTATCGTGCGGAATACCTCACTGACGTGGATGGTCGCCGCCGATTGTTCGCTTTTGACGAGCACGCCACGGACCTGTTCCGTGCGTCCGATGGCACGCCTGCGTCCGCCCCCGATGGCGCACCCTACAAGGTGCCGGGCCGCTATATTCGCGATGAGACTGGTCGCCTCGTGCCCGACGCCAGCGGGCGTCCTTTTCGCTTGTGGCGTCCGCCCTTGGAGCCCGCGCTCAATCCGGGACGCGCCGCTTGGCCGGGGATACAGAGCCCCGACGATATATGGGCGGAGATCGCTCGGGCCGGCCAGATTCCCGGCTCAACCTCGGCACCGAAGTTGCAGCCGATTGCCGCCCGGCTCGTCATGTTGCAGAGCGGGATGCGCGCGCCCATGGGCATTGAGATCAAAGGCCCGAGTTTGGAGGCCATCGAGCGCGCCGGCTTGGAGATAGAGCGCTTGCTCAAGAAAGTGCCCTTGGTCGAGCCGGCGACCGTCAACGCCGACCGCATCGTCGGTAAGCCCTACTTGGAGATCCACATCGACCGCGAGGCCATTGCCCGCCACGGCATCGCCCTGCAAAAGGTGCAGGACGTAATTGAGATCGCCATCGGGGGCAAGCTGGTCACTACTACGGTGGAAGGGCGCGAGCGCTATCCCGTGCGGGTGCGCTACATGCGCGAGTTGCGCGACAGCGTCGAGGACCTAGTGCGCATTCTGGTGCCAGCACCGGACGGAGCGCAGATACCCTTGGGCGAATTGGCCGAGATTCGCTACGTGCGCGGCCCCCAAGTCATCAAGAGCGAAGATACGTTTTTGCTAGGCTACGTGCTCTTTGACAAGAAGCCGGGGTACGCGGAAGTCGATGTGGTGGAAGCGTGTCGATATTATTTGGCCAGTAAAAGGGCCAATGGCGATTTAGTGCTGGAGACTGGCGTCAGCTACACCTTCGCCGGCAGCTATGAAAATCAACTGCG
Source organism: Candidatus Latescibacterota bacterium (assembly GCA_965200315.1). Taxonomy (GTDB): domain Bacteria; phylum Latescibacterota; class UBA2968; order UBA8231; family UBA8231. The sequence goes on along the minus strand of OZ241362.1, from coordinate 2,348,119 downwards.
AGCGCAGAAGAAGCTCAACGTGCTGCTGCCGCTCGCGCTGGCGATTATTTTCCTCATCCTCTATTTCCAATTTGGCAACGCCGGCACAGCGCTGATGGTCTTTTCTGGGGTTGCGGTGGCTTGGGCCGGTGGCTTTGCCATGCTGTGGCTCTACGGGCAGGAATGGTTTTTGGATTTCTCCGTCTTCGACACACAGATGCGCGACCTCTTCCACGTCCGTCCGCTGAACTTGAGCGTGGCGGTGTGGGTGGGTTTTCTCGCGCTGTTTGGCATTGCCTCGGACAACGGCGTGATCGTGGCGACGTACTTGCGCCAAATCTTCCGCGAGCAAAAGCCAGCGACCGTCGAGGCGATGCGCCGCGCCGCGCTCGCCGCTGGGGTGCGGCGCATCCGCCCCTGCCTGATGACCGCGGCCACCACGATCTTGGCGCTGGTCCCGGTGCTGACGGCAAGTGGACGCGGCGCAGACCTCATGCTGCCGATGGCCATTCCCACCTTCGGCGGCATGATGGCGGTGGTGCTGACCGCGCCGGTTGTGCCGGTGCTTTACTGCGCGGTCGAGGAGTGGAAGCTGTGGGTGGCAAAACGTTAGACCGGGGCGGTAGCACCTGTTAATTCAACCGACTGACTCTCTCCCCTAGGAAGGGAGTGATTATTATGAATCCATTCATGGTCTATGCAAGCTGCAATAGGCAGGTAAAGGTCGCCTTCAATCCGTTTCAAGCGCGGAAGGTTGTCAGGCTATCCAAGAAGCATTTTGCTGACCCGGAGGCGGCCAAAAAATATCACCGGGCCGCAGAGATTAGGCAGCAAACAGAAGAGATGGTCCAAAGGAATACACCCTAATGGCCGATAGAACTGGACAGGAGAAAGAGCATGAAAGAAATCAAGGACAAGCGTCCTGTTATTGCGCCGCCCTTTTTGATAATAGGGAACCCGTTTTGGCTGCATGAGACGGCCTTTTGGAATAATGTGACGGAAAATCTGCGCCGACACCATGTTTGGTCTGTATGCAATATCTTGTAGCAGGTTGGCTCCTATTGATGTAGGGTAGATGCACAACATCTGTTAATGATCTTTGCATGGCCTCGCGCTATGGCTATACTATTGCGGCGCATTTGCCAATAGCAACTTGCTCGGCAAAGGGCTTGGCGTATTGCTCTTCGATGGCTATACTATTGCGGCGCATTTGCCAATAGCAACTGCGAATTATCCCCTTTCACTCATTTTACAAGGAGCCGTTCTCATGCCCCTTCCCATCATTCTTGGCATAGGTGCTGCTATAAGTGCTGTCATAGGTGTCGGAACTATGATAAGCGCCAGCGATAGAATCAAAAACGCAAAAGAACACTACGATCGCCGTCTCAGACAGTACAGAAATACTGAGCGGCGTTATAAGGATCGGCGGAAGAAAGCAGATGCGAAGCTCAGCACCCTCGGAATGCGGCGTCTCGAAGCACTCACTACACTGGGACGGGCCGTGGACTTTTTAAAGAAGGCGAAGATTCGCGACCGCGACTTGGAGCAGCGACTTAAGATCACACCCCAGAAATTGGCTGAATGGGAAGGCGCGTCTGTACAGGCGGCTGAAGTGCTCGGTGGCCTCACTAGCAGTGGAGCTGCTGGCGTGTCAACAGCAGCAGGTGTTTACGGCTTAGTTGGTACGCTTGGTACGGCTTCGACGGGCACAGCAATAGGGACCCTTAGCGGCGCGGCGGCCAAGAGTGCGACACTTGCTTGGTTGGGTGGTGGCTCGCTTGCGGCGGGCGGCGGCGGTGTGGCAGCCGGTACTATGGTACTCGGTGGACTCGTCGTCGGACCTGCTGTGCTAGTGGCAGGTTTTTTCGCCGATTCTAAGGCTGAAAAAGTCGAGACAGAGGTAGAGGAGAAGATCGCCGAGATGGACATAGCTGAAGCGCAGATAGAGCAGCAACTGGCAGTGGTCAAAATTGTGTTGCGCCGTGTAGACGAGGTGTACAAGGCTACCGACGAAATCGATCAAGCACTTCAAAGTCAGCTTGCAAGCGGCTCTCCGGCAAACCTTGAAGACGCTTATAAGGTCGCTCAAACGGCAAAGGCCCTAGGCGAACTGCTGGATGTCACTTTCGTCGACAAGAACGGCAACATCACCCTTGAGCATGGCCAAGAAGACCACCGCTAAGCAGAAATCTGATAAGAAAAAGGCGAAGCGCAGACCCAATTCCGCCTTACATAACTAGGAGTTTGAACAACTTATGTCACAAGTACTGAGGAAGGTCGGTGGAATTGTGGGCGGCGGCAAAGTTGTCAGTGCTGTCAATCCCTTGGCTATCGTTACCGAGGTAGTTGGGTACCTAAAGACGCGCCAAGAGGAGGAGACAAAGAGAGCGTATATCTGGGCCAAGCGCGACGCGATTGTCGCCGAACTCAACAACGAGAAGGAAGTCGTCCTTTCTTATTTTGAGCATCGGTTCGCAGAGCGCAAGGGAGCACTGGAACAGTTTTACAGTCTGTTGCATCGGGCGGTGGACACGGGTAACGACCAGCAACTACAAACGGCTCTCAACGGCATTCTCGGTATCATTCAAGAAAATCCGCTAAAGGATTTCGCCGAATTCAGAAAGAACATGGCGGATCCCAATTTTGTGCTTGAATTGTAGCTAGCGAACTAGTGTAACTGGTGTAAGTGGATTATGCGTAGGGGATCCTGCGGTATTTTAGTCCCGCAAGCGGGTCAGAGAATTGTCATTTATAATGTGATTGCCCTAAGTAAGAGGCTTAGATGTGATTGACGAGGCTTGGCCAAAACCGAATCGGCCAAAATCGGCCAAAGAGGTACAGAAAAAGGGGTAGATGTTATGCTGAGAGATGAAGTCTGGAAGCAGTTGAATAATGCAGAGCGACTCTTTAGGTACTACTATGAGTTGTCTCAATACTACGACGTTCGTGAACGTCGTCTTCGGGGAACTATTTTGTTTTCCTATATAGCCGGGGCCTCTGCGATTTTTGAGGTAATACCAAGGGAGGCTACCTTTGTTTTTGCTCCCTTGGTTATTGTTGCCACTGTTTGGGATATGACTATGAGGTATGGAGAAAAAGCGGCTTTGCTTAGAGTTATCTGTACTCGGTGTGATAGGCTCTTAGGCCAGTGGAAAGAATTGTGGGTTGAGTTAGAAGACGAGGTTATTGAAAACGACTCTTTGTGGATGAAATACCGCTATCTAAGAGATGAAGAAACAGCATCTTCTCAATTATCTGTCCTTTTTGGAATCAAGAAGCATGAACGGATCAGCGAAGAAGCAGAAGAAGAAGCCTACTCATATACTGAAAAATCTTACTAAGAAATGAGAGGTTAATGGCTATAAAAAAAGCTAGTGCTCCACCGCCGAAGAAACCGCCATCAAAGCCACCAGCAAAAAAACAAAGAAGTTAGAATCCAAACCTTCTGCCCACTGATTAAGTCAAAGCAGTGGGCAATTTTTCTAGTTATTCCTTGGCAAAAACCGTGCCAAACCTTCCTGGTTTTCAAACTAGCCCACAAAGCAAAAAAGCAGCGGTTTCGGCTGATCTTAGCGAAGGTTCGGCAAACGCTTTTCGTACAGGATGACCGATTCTCTGATCTGTTCCACTTGAAGCAAGTGTTTAGGGAGTAAAGGAGGCAGGCGAGACGCCCGCGCTCCTAGAAATTGAGAAGTGCCCTGACGGAAGCTGTCGGGGCACTTCTTCGTTTTAGTATCTACGCCATGTCGAGCAGACGTTCGAGTTCGCCAATAATCGCTAGTGCCGACTGGGCCATTGGAGACGGAGTGTCCTTTGTTTTTTCGACGCGATTCCTTAGAAGCGGTTTCATAACTAGCGTCGGGCCGCCTCAAGGGTCATCAAGTGCCTTCGCCTGGAGCGTTTTTCATAGAGAAGATGATCTTGATCCGACGCTTTTTGTTCAACTAAGCAACCGAACCCGGAGTTATGAAACTGCTTCTAAATAGATGCTCGTCCTCGGGCGTATTGCTGGCTTACTACAGTGTCCAAATGGAGGGGTGGAGCGTCCGGGAAAAGTTGAGGCTGTTGCATATCAGAAAAAATCAATCGTCGTCTTCGCGCTCGCTGAGCAGTTCGCCGCGCTGGAGCCGCTCGGCGTTTTCCGTGGCCCAGAGGATGTTCTTCATCACCTTTTGCGCGGTGATGTAGCGGGTTGCCGCCAAAAGGTGGACGCGCTTTTCCGCTGGGTCGCTGCTCAAGTCGTAGTGCCGGAACGCGGCTTCGAGCACTTGGAACATGTGCAGCTCGGCATCTTCGCGGAGCATGATGTGGGCCAAGGCGTGGCGGAGCTTGGCGACGTCGCGCCCTTCTGCGAGATACTGGCTGACGAGGATTTCGGCCTCAAAGACCTTTTGGAAATCAGCTAGTTCGCCGAGGTGCTTGAGCATGGCCTCGCTGGAGACAAAGTGCTCGTCGAGCTTTTGCCCGTGCTGGGGGACGCGGGCGGCGGGCATATTGAGCCAGCGCAGGTAGGTGAGGAAGACCGCGCCGTGGAAGATGGCGCGCAACAGCTCTTTGCTGGCGGCGTAGTGAAAGGTGCAGTAGAGCGCGTGGGCGTAGGAGTAAATGTTGGCCACATCGTGCCAGTCGCCCTCGTTTTTGAGGTGGAAGCGCAGGGTGCGCAATGCGCTGGCATAGGTCATGGCGCGGCAGAGCTGAGTCGGCGGTACGCCAGTGCGCAGGGCCGCTTCGACGCGGGCGAGGATGGGTTCAAAGGCGTCGCCGAGCATGACTTGGGCGAATTCGGAGATGTCGAGGGTCGCTTCGTTGCGCTGATTGTCTTCCCAGATATCGTCTAGGCGTGCGAAGATGCTTTCTAAGACGGGCAGGCTGTCGGCCCAGCGCGAGGTCTCTTCGTGGCGGGTGCGGCTGACTAGATCGACGACGATCGGGCGGAGGATTTCGTGGGCACCGCCCCATTCCACGTAGTCGAGCCCCTCGAACATCTTGTTGGCAAAGTCGAGGGTGTGCCCGTCGCCCGTGAAGTAGAAGTCCGTGGCTGCAGTGAAGACGAAATCCGCGAGGGTTTCCTTGCCGCAGTCGCGGTCGTGCAGGGTGAGCAAGATGCGCTCGGCCGCGCCGTGGTGCCGCTGATCGACAAAGGTGCGAAACCAGCGCTTGAGGGTGGTCAAGTCTTGGTCGTCATTGGCGCGGGGAAAGGGGAAGCGCTGGCGGCGCGACGAGCCCGAGGTGCGCCGCGAAATCTGGGTCAAACCGTGGACGAGAAAGAGATTTTGATCGGCCTCGGCGATGTCGTCCCATAAGTTCGCCGCGAGGGTCAGGATGGCGACGCCCGACGACCAGCCTTCGCTGGTTTTGTGTGCGCCATAATAAAGCCCCTGTTGAATGATTTCCTGCGGGGTCGCACCCGTCTGGCGCAGCGCGGCGACCGCTTTGGCGATGAGGAAGGAACTGCGATCCTTGAGCCCCTGTTCGAGTGCGCGCTTGCCGCGGGCTACGAGCCGCAGGCGGGCCTCTTCCTTTTCGCCGGGTGGGATGCCGACCCATGCGTAGCCGTCGTCGCGGACTTCGACGGGAAAGGCTTTCAGGTCGTCGCCCGAAGTCAGCAGGCAGCCGCCGGTCTTTAGGTCGAATTCCCAGTGGTGCCAGTGGCAAATTAACACTCCGTCGCGAATGCTGCCTTTGGACATGGGGTAGCCCATGTGCGGGCAGCGATTGTCAACGGCGTGGAAGGACCCTTCGTAGAGAAAGACGGCGAGGTGAATGCCGTCAATGGTAAAGGGCCGGCCTTGGCCTTCGGCAAATTCGCTGGCCGGTGCGAGCCGATGATAGACGCAGGTCGCTGGATCGACATCAATCTGCGGCCGCACTTCGCTTAGGCTGAGATGTTGAGCGGTGGACATGAGCGTTGCCTCCTGTGGAGTGGACTTGGAGATTGAGGGCGAGACGCCCTCGTTCCCAGCAGATGGGAGCCGGTGGAATTTTGCGAACGCTTATCAAAAAATATGCCATATTTGGCGGTGTGAGGCGAGGGGCTTGTGTTGACTTGCAGTGCTAAACGTGGACATGTTCTAAAAGACTGTAACCAAATTGGATTCCCGCTTGCGGAGCGCGGGAATGAATGACACCAGGCGGGCGAGACGCCCGCGCTCCCAGCAAGTGCCCAGCGGGTTTTGTTAGGGCCTCTAATAAAGTGGCATATTTCGCGGCGCATATCGAGGAAAGGAGATTTTCCATGACTTTGCGAATTTTGTTGGTAGCAGTGCTCTTTTTAGGGGGCGTAGTTGCCGATGAGGCCAACGCACGCAGCAAGCGCGTACGGCAGGTTCCCAACGGCTCTGCGCTGAGCTGCAATACCTGCCACACGGCTGGTGGTGGCTCGCCGCTCAATCCGTTTGGCTTGGCGATCAACACCAACTTTCTCACCTCAGCAGGTGCATCCGGTGAAGTGATTTGGGGCCCAGAGCTAGCGGCTTTGGACTCCGATGGCGACGGAGCATCCAATGGCTTGGAGCTGGGCGACCCCGACGGCACTTGGGTGGCGGGCGATGCCAATCCAGAAGGCGAAACGTTTCACCCCGGCGATCCAACGAGCACCCCGCCGCTGCCACCGCCAGACACGGCGGTTGAGGAAACGACTTGGGGGCAGATCAAGAAACTGATTGGTGCGCTCGACTGAAGTAGATCGGATAGCTTGGCGTGGCAATTTTTCAATCCCATGATGGCATTGAAAACCACCGTCATGGGGTTGGGTTTGCCGCTGCGCTGCGCGAAATTCGCCGGCGTGGCCTTAGCTGAAGGTAAGGGCGGACCATGCCGTTTCCCCCCTTTGCAAGCGTCAAAAATCTGCTTGACTTACTATAGGCTGTTTCTTTCATTGTCTTTCGACGATAGCTGAAATCGCGGTGCCGATGGTTTTGGCTATTACTTAAGAAGACGACGGCATTAAGAACAGCCTCGCCGCCGATCAATGTGCAGATCCAGATCGCTTCTGGTTCGGCGACGATTTCGACGTCGCTGAGCTAGTGTGCAATTGAGGTTTTCTCAAATAGAGCTACAACACGATGTCAACTATGGCTGCGAACAATCTTCCCGAACAACCGTACAAAAAATTTTTTGGTCGAAAAGACTCGGTCAAAGAAATAAAGAAACAACTCCTAGATGGTGGAACCTTTATCGCATCTATTGATGGGGTTGGAGGTATAGGTAAAACGGCGTTAGCGTATCATTTTTGCCAAGAAAACATACTTGGTGGCGGTAGATTCGATTATCTAGTGTGGATATCGTCTAAGACAACATTTTTTGATCCCTTCAGTGCCCAAGCTACGTTAATTGATCCTAACTTTCAAGGTATCAATACGCTATTTGACTCTCTTCTCAGTGTGGTTGGTTTTGAAGAACTGATAGAAAGAGACTTGGATTATAAGAAAGGAGAATGCGGAGATATTCTCCAAGAGGAGCCAGTGTTCTTAGTGCTGGATAACTTAGAGAATGTCGAGGATGAGGAGTTTTTTTTATATATCATGAATGAAATCAACCAATTCGCTGGCTATAACCGGAATCTAAAAGTTCTCACTACTAGCAGAAAGCGTAGAAAGATTGGGGACTTTCCGATCAATATAGAAGGTCTTGAAATCGAAGATGCTCTATCTATGCTTAAGTATAAAGCCGAACACCACGATGCAGCCGATATCTTGAGAACAGATGCGAATCGAAATATGATTCTGGTAGAAAGGGTTCAAAGAATTCCGCTTGGTATTGAGTTCATTGTTGGACAATTGGCTAGTGGGAAAACACGAGGAGATATTCATAGACAACTCGATGGCTATCCAGAACTGGAAGATGATGCGGGCGATGAGAAAAATCAGGAGAAATTGTCCCAGATAATTCAATTTTTGTTTAGGGACATGTATGAGGATCTGGATCCTGCGCACCAAGAGATATTTGTAACAGTGGCGATTTTAGAGAGTAATAAACATAAAAGTGATCCTAGTGTTTCGCTAGACGCATTGATGAATATAACATCTAAAAGCAAGAGGGAACTGGAGAATATCCTTGATGATCTTAAAGAAAACAACCTTCTTGATGGAGGCGGTGGAAATACCTATCGAATCTCTCCAATGGCAATTAGTTTTGCTAAAAACCATTACGACGAATATAGTAAAAATGAGGATGACGTAGTTGGTAAATGGAGAGATTTAGTAGATACAACGAGAGATGAGACAGCAGCAACAGGAGCAGGTTTATTCCTGCGTACAGCTCGAAAATATTGGGATGAAAACGACTCTTATAAAGCAAAAAATACCTTAATGGATGGACTTGAAATTTATGAAGAAGACTATCGGTTGCATTATGAACTCGGTAAGATACAATGGACTTTACACGAGTATCGCCATGCAAGGGATAGCTTCCAAAAGGCAACTGATCTTTCTCCTAGTAATGTTAGAGTATGGTCTGATTGGATTACTATGGAAGATAGCACAGAAAATTATAACATTGCTATACGAACAGCAGATTTAGCGTTGACAAAGACAAGACAAAATGTCTCAATACTTATCCAAAAGCTAAAAATCTTGAGATTCATGAATTCAAGAAAGAGTCCGAATGCATTAGACACGTTAAGAGAGACAGCAAAAAGAGAGATGGTCTCATACTTGAGGGATGGAAGATCGCCCGATGTTTTGTCTTTGTTAGACGCGTGGGAAAAAATAGAATATGAATTTGCGAAGCTAGGGGACTTTAAAGAGTACATTTTTATCATTTATAAACTCTTTGAAGTGGAGGAAAACAAAGAGAAGTTGGTTAACACTTTGAGTAAGGCTACGCGAGTATTACGTGAAAACGGATGTGAAAAATTCAAGGATTTTGAGAAAAAAGCCACTCTACTAAAAGATGATATGATTAACACAGTCAGTACAAGATATACGAATCAACTATTTCAAAACAAAGATTACGACGCTGCGAAGAAGGAAGCAAATAAAATACTGGCTCTTTTAGCAGGTCAGACCAATAGGCAGGAAGACCGGAAAAGTGCTTTGCGTATTTTACTTCATTGTTATAATCAGAAAGGAGAGTATAAGTCTATAATTGACCAATTTAAAAATCATAAAGGGGATGAATTTGAAGATCAGACGTGCAATGATTTATATCAGAAAGCCAAGAAGGAGATAGAGGGTGAGGAAAGAGATGAAACGATAAATATGATTGTTGAAAACCTGAGAAATGGTGAGGTTGAGGTACGAAAATTAGTGATGTGGTCTCTAGAAAACAATGACGCATGCCTTCCGGATATTCTGAAAAGGAGAAACATAGAGGGGTTGATAACAAAATGGGAAAATAGGAGAGTTGACGCGGGTACAAGAAAAGGAAGTCTTATTGATTATTCGACCTTGTCGGAACTCCGGGATGTTTTTTTATGCTGTAGAAAGGAAATAATGAATAAGGTAGAAAATAAACATAGAAGCATACATAAAAGGATCGTGCCGCTTTTGAATCTTATCTTGCCGGAACGTAACGAAGTGGCTCACGCTCGCTTACACTTATATGAATCAGAAGAACTAGAATATATCCTTAAAGATACGGAGCGCCTGATTAAATTAACGTCGGAACTCAAGGTATATACCGAACAAAATTAGCTTAGCGGCCTATTGTGTTGCTCTGCCAATGTGGGCTATCGCCTAATGGGCGGTGTCTTCTGTGGCTCTTCTCGTTTTTATTTTGTGTAAATTCCCAATAAAAATCGAAATCTAATTTACCTTCTTGTGTCTCTTTGGAACTACAGTCCACTAAAGAGCAAGGAAGTGGATTACTGTGTCCAGTGAAAAATGTAGATCAAGTGAAATGGATAGTTTGTGCTCCTATTCGCACGGCTTTGCGTTGTGCTTAAAAGCCTTTCTTCTATCTAAAACCTGAAGGCTTGGATCTTCAGGATCATAGAGAAACTCAGATGACAGAAAGTGATCGCAAGAAACAACATTTCGCCATTGAGGGCATGCACTGCGCTGGCTGTGTGCGGCAGGTCGAGCAGCAGGTGTCCGGCTTGGCTGGCGTTGAAGTAGCTGACGTCAACTTGGCGACCGAGCAGATGGCCGTGCGCTTTGATCCGGCGGCTATAGATGAGGAAAGCATTGCAGCGGCTGTGGCAGAAGCGGGGTTCCGGGCACGGGTGCAAGTGCCCGAAGCCGAAGGCGCGGCTAGGCGGCAGGAGCGCAAGCGGGCCGCACTGGCTGAGCAAGCGGGTGCCTTTCGCTGGGCGGTTGCGTTTTGGCTGCCGCTCTTTGCGGTGGAGATGGCCGAGCAGATGGCCGCACCTATTGCCGAGGTGCTGTCCTTGGCCCAGCATCCGCTGCGGGTGGGCGGTCTGCACTTGCTATTTGCACTGCCAGTGATGTGGATTGGCCGCCAGATCTACGCCGAGGGCGGACAAGCTCTGTGGCGCGGCCGACCCAACATGTTTTCGCTCATCGCCATTGGCACGGCTGCGGCGTGGCTCTACAGCACTTGGGGCTTAGGGGCCGTCGCCGTGGGTGCGGCTGCGGCGTTTGATTCCTATTTCCCGTCGGTTGCGACGATCCTCACCTTCATGCTGATGGGCCGCTATCTCGAAGCGCGCTCGCGGTTGCGGGCCGAGGAGGCTATAGGGGTGCTGCTGAAGCTCAAACCCGACAAGGCCGCGCTGGTGACGGGCGATGGGGAGCGAGAAATTGTGGCTGACGCTATCGAGGTGGGCGACTGCTTGCGGGTGCGCCCGGGCGAGCGCATTCCAGCCGATGGCGAAGTCGTCGAAGGAAGTTCTACGGTGGATGAGTCGCTGCTGACCGGCGAGTCGCTGCCCGTGGTCAAGGCACCGGGCGATGCTGTGACCGGCGGCAGCCTCAATGGCGCGGGTGCGCTCATGGTGCGTGCAACGCGCGTGGCCGGAGATGCGCTGCTGATGCAAATGGTGCGCTTAGTCGAAGCCGCGCAGGCGGGCAAAGCGCCGATTGCCCGCCTAGCCGATGTCGTTGCCGGGTATTTCGTGCCGGCCGTATTGGTGCTAGGCGCGGTGGCCGCGGCGGGTTGGCTGTGGGCCGGGGAGGGACTGAGCTTTGCGTTGCAGGTCTTCGTGGCCGTGTTGATCATCGCCTGCCCGTGCAGCTTGGGCTTGGCCACGCCAGCCGCCATCATGGTCGGCACAGGACGCGGCGCGCATTTAGGCATCCTGTTCAAAAGCCCAGAAGTCCTGGAAACAGCGCACAAAGTAGATGCCGTGGTGCTGGACAAAACCGGCACGATCACCGAGGGGCGGCCGCAGGTCGTGGCGGTAGAGCCCTTAAACGGACGCCGTGCCGACGAAGTGCTGCGCTTGGCCGCGGCCGTGGAGCGCGGCTCGGAGCATCCGCTGGCCGCGGCGATTGTGGCGGCCGCGGCCGAGCGGGGCCTTGCCGTGCCGGAGGCTACCGATGTTGTGGCGAGTCCGGGCAAAGGGGCGCAGGCCGCAGTGGAGGGCGAGGACGTGGTGGTGGGCAATCGCGCCATGATGGCGGCGGAGGGAGTTCGCGTAGACGAGGACAGCGGCCCGGCGGCTGCCACCGTCGCGTGGGTCGCGGCGGCGGGCGCATTGGTCGGCCGCGTGTCTTTGGCCGACCGTCCTCGCCCGCAGAGCAAAGACGACGTGGCTCGGCTGCGTCAAGGCGGCTTGGAGGTGGTGATGCTCACGGGCGACAGCCGTCCGGCTGCTGAGGCGGTGGCGCGTCAAGTGGGGATTGAGACCGTGCTCGCCGAGGTCTTACCCGCAGATAAGGCTGCAGCCGTGCAGGCGTTGCAGGCCGAGGGCCGCTGCGTGGCCATGGTCGGCGACGGGATCAACGACGCGCCCGCGCTGGCCGCCGCCGATGTGGGCATGGCCTTTGCCACTGGAACGGATGTGGCGGCCGCGTCGGCCCCGGTGGTACTCATGCACAGCCGGTTGGCGGATGTGGCGCGGGCCATTGAGCTGAGCCGAGCGGTTGTGCGGACCATAAAGCAGAATTTGTTCTGGGCGTTTTTTTACAACGCCGCGGGTATTCCGGTGGCCGCGGGCGCACTTTACCTATTCGGCGGCCCGCTGCTCAACCCAATGCTGGCGAGCCTTGCGATGGCCTTTTCATCGGTGTCGGTGGTGATGAATGCCCGCCGGTTGCGGCGATGGCGATAGAACAGTGGTCGGTGGTCGGTGGTCGGTGATCAGTCCCCACTGCGCCCTATGGGTAGGGAGGCAGGGACTGACCACTGGTCACTGATCACTGACCACTCCTAAAAGGAAAGCGTTATGTCTACAATCATGATGGTTGGTGCGTTTGACACCAAGGGCGTGGAATACGCCTTCTTGCGCGAGCAGATTTTGGCTCGCGGCCACGAGGTTCTGTCGGTAAACACGGGCGTTATGGGGGGGTGCGAAGCCTTTGCCGTGGACGTGGATGCCAGCGAAGTGGCCGCGGCCGCTGGTGCATCGCTGGAGTCGCTGCGCACGGCTGGCGATCGCGGTGCTGCCATGAAAGCTATAGGTGAGGGCGCGGCCAAGGTGGCGGCGCAAGGATACGCCGAGGGCCGGTTTGACGGCATCGTCGGCATGGGCGGGTCCGGCGGCAGCAGTGTGGTGACCGCGGCTATGCGCGCTCTACCGGTAGGGGTGCCCAAGGTGTGCGTTTCGACGGTGGCGGCTGGCGATACAGGAGCATACGTGGGCAGCAAGGACGTCGTGCTCATTCCGTCGATTGTGGATGTGGCCGGGGTCAATCGGATTTCGCGGGTGATTTTTACGCGAGCCGCTGGCGCGATCTGCGGCATGGTCGAAGCCGAGCCAGCACCGGCTGGCGACGACAAACCGATTGTCGTGGCGTCGATGTTTGGCAACACCACCGAATGCGTAAACTCGTGCAGCGAGGCCCTAACGGCGAGCGGGTACGAGGTCTTGGTCTTTCACGCCACGGGCACCGGCGGCCGCACCATGGAGTCGCTCATTGACGAGGGCTTGGTGGATGCGGTGCTGGACATCACCACCACCGAGTGGGCCGACGAAGTGTGCGGCGGCGTCTTCAGTGCGGGTCCAGACCGCTTGAGCGCGGCGGGCCGAGCGGGTTTGCCCCAGCTCGTGGTCCCCGGCTGCGTGGATATGGCCAATTTTGGCGGCATGGATGCGGTGCCGCAAAAATACAAAGACGGCACACGGCTCTTTTACGAGTGGAACCCAGAAGTGACCTTGATGCGCACCAATGCCGAGGAGAATGCACAGATGGGCCGGATATTTGCCGCAAAGCTCAACGCGGCCCAAGGCCCGGTCGCTGTGCTCATTCCGCTCAGGGGCGTGTCGATCCTCGATGGCGATGGCGAGCTGTTTTGCGACCGCGCAGCCGACCGCGCCTTTGGCGACGCCCTCAAAGCCAACTTGGACGAAGGCATTCTCGTCCGCGAAGTCGATCACAACATCAACGATCCAGCGTTTGCAGCCGCGGCGACCGCGCTGCTGCTGGAGCTAATTGCCGAGAAAGCAGGAGCGTGATGAGCGAGAAAAAGACGTTCGTACAATGTGCAGACGTAGAGACTCAAGTTTTTGACTGGGGCCGGCTAAACTGGCTTTCCGAGCCGCTGGTTACGGCGGCTGAGCACTTTAGCTGCGGCGTGGTGGATCTGGCACCGGGCAAGGGCCACGTGCGCCACAACCATCCGTATAGCGAGGAGATTCTCTACGTGATAGAAGGCACCGGGATCCAGACGGTGGAGCTGGAGTCGGGTACGCTGGAAAAGGAGATCGGCCCCGGGGAGCTGGTACACATTCCGACGGCCGTGTATCACTCGACGGTCAACGATGGGGACGGCCCCATGAAATTGATCGCCATCTACGCGCCGTTTGGGCCGGAAGCCGAGCTGCGGAAGATGGAGGGGGTGCGGATAGAAAAGGCGTTGAACGGATAGGCGGCCATGGCTTTTACAAGAGAAGAAGTGCTCGCGAGGCTGCGGCAGAACATCGCCGCTGGGGTTCCCCTTATCGGCGCAGGAGCCGGGACCGGGATCAGCGCGAAGTTCGAGGAGGCCGGCGGAGTTGACTTGATTGTGATTTACAATTCCGGGCGATTTCGCATGGCGGGCCGGGGGTCGCTGGCTGGTACCATGCCGTATGGGGACGCGAATGAGATTGTGATGGACATGGCCGGGGAGGTGCTAACGGTGGTGGAGGATACGCCGGTGTTAGCTGGCGTGTGCGGCACAGATCCGTTCCGGCAGATGGATGTTTTCTTGCGCGAGGTTGAGGCCATTGGGTTTTCTGGCGTGCAGAATTTTCCGACCGTGGGCCTGATTGACGGGTTGTATCGGCAGAACTTGGAGGAGACCGGAATGGGGTATAGGGAGGAGGTGGAGATGATCCGCACGGCGCACGAGATGGGGTTGTTGACAACGCCTTATGCGTTTAATCCCGAAGAGGGCGAGCAGATGGCGGCGGCCGGTGCCGATATTGTGGTAGCGCATGCTGGGCTTACTACGAAGGGTGCGATTGGCGCGACGACCGCTCTGACTTTGGAGGAATCGGTGGGGTTTGTGCAGGCGATATGCGACGCGGCGCGGGGGGTGTCCGAGGAGGTGATTGTGCTGTGCCACGGAGGGCCGATTTCAGAGCCGGAGGACGCCGAGTACGTGTTGCAAAACACGCGGGGCGTCGATGGTTTCTACGGCGCGTCGAGCATGGAGCGGCTGCCGGTGGAGGTGGCCATTACCGAGCACGTGAAGAAGTACAAGGCCATCCGCTTTTGACGATGCGCCCCTTGCGCAAAGTTGAAGTGAAGCGGCTCTTTGCGGACGCGGCGCAGCGCTATCCGCCCAAAGTGGAACTGGCCTTTCTGTTGCAGAGCGTCGAAGATCCGCTCAACGTCGGCGCGATGTTTCGCATTGCCGATGCGTGCGGGGCGCGGGAGTTGGTTTTTACGGGTGTGACGCCCGCGCCGCCGCACGAAGATATTGAGCGCACGGCGCGGGGCCACGAGCGGCGGGTAGCGTGGCGGCGGATCGGGCGCATGGACGAGGCGGCCAACGCGCTGCGGGACGAGGGGTATCACTTGGTGGCGTTGGAAATGGTGCAGGGGGCCGTGTGCTATTTGGAATACGATTTCCCGGACAAAGTGTGTTTGGTGCTCGGCAACGAGACCAAGGGCGTCTATCGACAGACCTTGGCGCTGTGCGATGGCGCGGTCTATATCCCCATGTACGGCAAGGGGCCGTCGATGAATGTACACGTGGCCGGTGCGCTGGTGGCGTATCAGGCGTTGCTTGGGAAAGTCAACATTCTTCAGGTTTGACGGCGTTTTCATGCGGATTGACCCCAGTACTATAGATGCGCAACCCGATCTGGTCTCGTCCAGCGAGGTGTTGGCTTCGGGCCAATGGGTTTACTTCCGTCCTTTGCGCGCCGATCAGGCCGCAGAGTTAGGCGCGTACTTCACCGGCTTGTCGCTAGCCACTCGTCGGGTGTACGGGCCGCACCCGTTTGACCAAGAGACAGCCGATGGCTTTTGCGCTGCGTTAGATAGCGCCCACACGCTACGCATGCTGGCTTGGGTCGAGGAGGAGGGGGTCGAGCGCATTGTGGCGTATTTCGTCGTCGAGCTAGGCGTACGGGCCGGGGATCGCCAGCGCTACGAGGCATTGGGCTTGGCCTTGCACGACGAGACCGATTGCACCTTGGCCCCTTCGGTGGTCGACGAGTACCAAGGCCAAGGGTTGGGCAGTTTGATGATGCAACATCTGCTCGGGCTATTGCCACGGCTGGGGCGGCAGCGCCTGCTGCTGTGGGGTGGTGTGCGCGCCGACAATCCCCGCGCCGTCCACTTCTACACCAAATTCGGTTTTCAGCGCGTGGGCGAGTTTGAGGCCGGTGGCACCAACAATTACGACATGATCGCGGAGTTGCGATAAGAGGAGAGGCCATGGCGACTTTGCAACTGAAAGTGCAATACTTCCAAGACAGCACGCCCAAGGAAGTGCCCTGCCGCGAGGAAAATTTCGTCGTGCGGGAGTTGGACTTTGCCCTGCCGGTCGAGCAGACCGCGCTGGTGCTGATTGACCTGTGGAACGTGCATCACATCGATAGCTGGATCGAGCGCGCCGAGGCGGTGACCAAAGAGGTGATTGCGCCGCTCATCGGGCGGGCGCGGGAATGCGGCCTGACCATTGTACAGGCACCCAGTCCCGGAGTTTTGGCCAATTTCCCGGATAAGTACGAAGTGTACCAAGGCTGCACACCCGCGCCTGAGCCGGGGCCGCCGCCGAGTTGGCCGCCGGCTGAGTTCCGCAACCGGCAGGGAGTATATGCCTGTTTCCGCGGACCGCGCGACCAAGAGCCGGGCATTGGTCCCTATTGGGAGAGCTTAACCGGGCAACTCGATCTTTCGCCCCATATCGCCGTGGCGGAAGGCGACTTTGTGGTGGGCACGGGCCAGCAACTGCACGATTTGTGCCAAGAGCGCGGCATGCTGCATTTGCTTTTCGCTGGCTTTGCGACCAACTGGTGTATATTGGGCCGCGACTACGGGATTCGCGCCATGCGCGGGCGGGGCTATAACACCATTTTGGTGCGGGATGCCACGGACGGAGTGGAATTTCCCGATACACTAAAGGTGCGGTGGGCCACGGAATTGGCTGTGCGCGAGGTTGAGCAAGTGCATGGTTTTTCCACCTCAACGGGCGATTTTTACGTCGCCTGCGCCGCTTTGGATTCACAGGACCCGTCTGAAAACTGAGAGACATCATCTCTCCTCTGCGCCCATCTGCGGATGCGTTGCCGCTGGGGGCATTCAGACGATTAAGAGAAGAGAATAACGAGCTATGAATGAACCGATCGTCTATCTCAACGATGGCTTCGTCCCCGCTTCCGAGGCCCATATCAATATCTACGATTTGGGGATCGTACTGGGGGCAACCCTGACCGAAATGACCCGCACGTTCCGGCACGAACCGTTCCGCTTGGAGGAGCACGTGCGGCGGCTTTTGCGGTCGTGTAAATACGCCGGTATCGAGCTGGCACTGGACCACGAGGGATTGGTCGAATGTACGCGGACCTTGATCGGGACCAATAGTAAACTGATCGGTCCCGAGCAGGATTTGGGAGTCGTCCACTTTGTAACGCCCGGGGAAAACCAAATCTACGCCGGCAGCGCGGGGAAATCGGTGCGTCTGACGCCCACGTTGTGCATCCACTCCTTTCCGCTGCCCTTTGCCGTGTGGCGGTCCTATTTTGAGCAGGGTGTCCACGCGGTCACGCCCTCCATCCGCCACGTGCCGCCCCAATGCGTTGACCCCAAGACCAAAAACCGCTCGCGCTTACACTATTGGCTGGCCGACAAGCAATCGCAGGCAGTCGATCCGGCCGCCACTTCGCTGCTGCTCGACTTGGACGGCAACCTCACCGAGTGCTCGGGGGCCAACTTCGTCATGGTAGAAAACGATACGATCTTTACACCTACTAGCCGCAACATACTGGAAGGGGTGAGTTTGGTGACGCTGCGGGAATTGGCACCTGAGTTGGGGCTGGGCTGGGTCGATAAGGATTTGCAGCCCTACGACGCGGTCAATGCCGACGAGGCTTGGTTGACGAGCACTCCCTATTGCCTAGCGCCGTGTACGCGCATCAACAATACGCCGATTGGCGACGGAAAGCCCGGTCCTCTATTCCATCGGGTGATGGAGGCGTGGAGTCGACGGGTGGGGATGGACGTTTTAGGGCAGCTTAAAAATGCGGATTGATCATGATCGACAAAACCCAACTCATCTCATCTATCCGAGCTGGCGAAGATACCACTGTCTTCAGGCATCGTCCTATCTTCTTACCTTGATGTCAATCCGTCCACGAAGGCGCGTTATCCCTTCATCCCCGTCATCACCAGCCCGCGCTCGAAGTAGCGCTGCCCCATAAAAAAGACCACCAGAATGGGCACGGTCGCGGCTACAGAAGCGGCCATGAGCAGATGCCACTGTGTGCCGTACATGCCGGCAAAGGCATTCAGCCCTAGCGCCAGCGTGCGCTTCTCGTTGCTGTGCAGGTAAATGAGCGGCCCCATAAAGTCGTTCCAGAGGCCGAGAAAGCTGAGAATGGCTAGCGTCGCCAGCGTTGGCTTGGCCAGTGGCATGGCAATCGACAGACAGATGCGCAGATTCGAGCACCCGTCTATGCGTGCGGCGTCGATCAAATCTATTGGCAGGGTCTTAAAAAACTGGCGCAAAAAGAATATCTGGAAGGCATTGCCCGTACAGGCTGGTGCCAAAAAGGGGAGAAATGTATCTACCCAGCCCAGCTTCTGGAAGAGCACAAACGTCGGGATCATGGTCACCGCGATCGGCAGCATCATGGTCGATAGCACGGCGACGAATAGCACGTCGCGGCCAAAGAAATTCAGGCGGGCAAAAGCATAAGCCACAATAGAGGAAGCAAAAAGACTCGCCCCCGTACCAAAAACCGTGATGATCGTGCTGTTGAGAAAATAGCGCCCGAAGGGCAACGTCGGTTGATTGAAAATCTCCGCGAAATTGGCTAGATGCAGCACTGAGGGCAGGAGCCGGGAAAAAACTTCGTCTGGCATCTTGACCGAGGTGATGAGCATCCAGACAAAAGGCACCAGAAACCAAAACGCCAGAAAGGATAGCGCGGCGTAGAGGATGAGCTGGCGTCGCAGCGACAGGGTGTCCCCAGAAGTGCTGCTCATTGGTAGTGTACCCATTTTTTGCCCATCGCTAGTTGGATCAGCGAGACGGTCAGCGTGATTATAAAAAGGACCAAGGCCATGGCGCAGGCATAGCCCATCTCGAATCGCTCGAAGGCCGTTTGAAAGAGATACAGGACGTAGAACAAGGTCGCGTGTGCTGGCCCGCCCTCGGTCATGACATAGGCTTGGTTAAAGATCTGTAGCGAGGCAATCACGCCGACCATCGTCAGGAAAAAAATCGTCGGGGTCAGCAGCGGCACGGTGACGTATCTAAAGCGCTTCCACGGCCCGGCCCCGTCCAGTTCCGCCGCTTCGAGCAATTCGCGGGGAATATTCTGTAGGCCAGCGAGAAAGATCATCATCGATCCGCCCAATCCCCATATACTCATAAAGATCATGCCCGGCATGGCACCCGCCCGCGATGAGAGCCACTGGGGCCGGCCAATGCCTATCCACTCCAACACTGCCATCAATCCAGTCCAGTCGAGGAACAGGTTAATCAAGCCAAAATTGGGATCGAAGAGCCATTTCCACAGCAATAGCATGGCGATGCCCGCCACGACGTTGGGCAGAAAAAAAGCCGTGCGAAAAAAATTGATCCCGCGCAGGCGGTGGTTGACCAGCATGGCCAGTCCCAGCGCCAGCACGAGCCCCAGCGGTACGGCAAAAACCGTATAGTAGATCGTATTGAACACCGATTTGTAAAAGAGCGGGTCGTGTGCCAGCTTCTGAAAATTGGCCCATCCCACGTACTCTGGTTCCGTAAAGAGGTTCCAGCGCGTGAAGGCCAAACCAAAGCTGGCCAGTATCGGCCCGAGGGCAAAGAGCACCATGCCCAAAATCCACGGCGATATGAAGAGATACCCTTCGAGGTTCTCTCGCAGATTGAGTTTCATCCGTCCACCTTGGCCTTCTGCAGAGCCATGTTGTCGCGAATGGCTTGGTTGATTTTTCGGGAGGCATCTGCTAGGGCCTCAGGTACGCTCTTTTCACCGAGCATGACCAGTTCCCACTCTGGATTAAATAGCAGATTGTATTCGGCGGGATTGATATAGGGGCTGCGCTGAAATAATTCGGTGCGCTCCGCGGCCTTGAGAAAGGTCTGGGTGATCTCCGCATCGAGAGTGGGATTTTCTACGAAAGTAGGGCTGTACGCGGTTTCCCGGCGGCCGGGAATATTCCAGCCGATCTTGGCAATGGCCTCCTGTCCTTGGGGCCCGACCAGATATTCCATAAAGCGCCACGCCTCTTGTGGGTGTTTGGTATGGGCGTATATGCCATAACCGACCATGCCGCCGGACAGATAAATATCTACTTTGTGGCGCGGAGGCGTCGCGACTCCCCACGCAAAGCTCTTGATATTTTTGCGAAACTGGGGCACAAACCACTGGCCGTAAAAACACATGGCCATGCGCCCCGTCTCGAACATCACGTTTACCGGACTCTGCGCCTGCTCGGCGTAGCCTGGTGCCACGTGCCAGCGCGTGGACAGGTCGGCTGCAAATTGCAGTGCCTCGATCACCTCTGGGCTTTCGAGCAACACGCGCATCCGATCGGCGGAGAAGATGCGCCCGCCCGACTGCCAGATCCACTGCTCTGGATTGGCGTTGTTGTAAACGCCAAACTGGACGATGCGCCCTTGCTCGTCGCGTTTGGTCAAGCGCCGGGCAATAGCCACGAATTCTTCGCGTGTCCAACTGCCGTCTGGATGGGGAATACCTGCCTCGTCAAACAGGGTCTTGTTGTAGAAAATCAAAAAGTCAGGCGACCAGTCTTTGCACAGCCCGTAGATCGGCCCTTGGCCAAAGTGCTTGCCGTCCCAGCGGTAGGGCGCGACCGTTTGCGGAAAAAAGTCCTCAACGCCGACGACTTGGCTCTTTTTCAGATAAGGTTCCAAGTCGAGGAGCACCCCTTTAGACAACATGCTGCCCAAAGTGGTCGGTGCTACGTAAAAGATGTCGGGCGAGCGCCCTCCGGCCATCATGGTCAGCAGCACGGTGTTGAAATTTTGCTGGATGTGGATGAACTTGACCTTTATGTCTGGATTACCAGCTTCAAAATCGGCCATGAGCTGATTGAGCATGGCCACTTCCTGCGTATTGCCCCAGCCGGCCAAGACGATCTCCGCGCGCCTACTCTCCTTTTGCGCGGGCGCATCGAGCCCCAGTAGCAGGGAACGTGCTGTGGGCACGCTGAGCAAGCCCACAACGCCGAGTATGCAAAGGCTATAGAACAGAATAGAGCGGTCCATAATTCATCAATGTTTAGGACCGGGCTGCCGCTCCTCCTTGACGTACGACATATCGGCGTTCTGGACCATAATCGGCCCGTCGAACACCCCAGCCAACCGCTCAGTGCTCCGGTAATGTCGGAAACGACTCGATATCCCCCGCGAGCTTGCCCGCCGGTGCCCGTTCTACTAGGGTGCTGAACACCCACGGCGCTTGAGGATATAGCCGTCTCCAGCAAGGTTTCGATCTCCCGCTTGTCGCCCTCGTCTAGCGCCAGCTTGCCCGCCGGTGCCCGTTCTACACGCTCATCGTAGCGCGGCATGCGGATGTCGAATTTGATGAAGGTCAGTGCCTAAGTCCATGCGCCCTTTCACCCGCTCGGCATAAGCTTGTGGCGTCGGGTCTTCCGGCTCGGGTGTGTCGGCATACAGGCGCACCTTGTCGCGGTATTTGCCGCCCAGAAACTGATAGCAGGGTACTCCATAGACCTTGCCGATCAGATCCCACAGTGCCAGTTCGATACCCGACACGCCACCGCCCGAGCGCCCCCAGTTGCCAAATTGCTTTATCGAGCGGAAAATCATGTCGATATTGCACGGATTCTGACCCAGCAACTGGCTTTGTACTGTAGCGCGTCTTCCTTGTGCCCAGCGTCGCGCACCTCGCCGATGCCGTAGATGTCTTGGTTGGTGTCAATGCGAATAAGCGGCTAGTCGTAGTTGCTGCACACAACGGCTAGCCGCATATCGGTGATCTTCAAGTCTGATGGCCGCGAATTGCTGTTCACTACGTCTTCGGCCCGGCCGATGTGTTCATCGCTCATTTTGTACTCCTTCATCCCATCCATGGTTGGTTAGGTAGCTACTTGACGACAGTTATATAGGGTTCGATTGCCTTTAAGCGCTGCATATCAATGCCCTTTATGTTGAGCAAGCCTTTTGAATTGTAATAGGGACGGCCCTCAATTATCCTCTGAGCCACTGCCGGCCCTATCCCGGGTAGCGTTTCTAGCTGGGCGCGCGACGCCGTATTGATAGCGATACGCTGTGCCTCGAGCTGAGAGAGTGTCGCACAGCTAATCCACAGCAGGCCCATGACTGCACAGCCCACAAAACTCCAGTGTTTCATAAGCACCTCCATTGCGGCAATTTTGCGTTTTCCTTTCGCGGATTTCTGGCTCTTGAACCGTGAGGAACTGATTAACGGCTATGTCTTACAACACCTGCTTTACCCCACTCGGCCAGCGGAGACCAAAAAGCGACTGTTGCAACGCGTCCAGTTCACTCGGTGCGCTCTTTTTGCTTGTGCGCGAAAAGGCGTATCTGCTGCTGAGCCGCAAGGGAGTCTCCCACTTCTCGATAGGCCACCGCCAAACTATAATGGGCACCGACATAGGTAGAATCGGCTCGCAAAACCGCCTTAAAGTCGCCGATGGCCTCCCTAACATTGCCTGCGCGGAGTTTGGCATTACCTAAGCCGTTTATCGCATCGACGTAGTTTTCCTTTATTGCCAAAGCGCGCTCATAAGCCGAGCGCGCCTGCACCGGATAGTCTTTCATCAAATAGGCGCTGCCGAGATTAAACCATGCCAACGCATAGTCCTCGTCTAAAGTCAGGGCTTGGCGATAGGCTGTGATGGCATCGTCAACCCTCTGTAGCCGCATATAGGCCGTACCCAAATTCTGCCAGGCCTGTATCTGGGCGGGGTTGATCTTCAGCGAGGCTTTGTACTCTTGAGCAGCCATTTCAGCAAAACCCAGCTTCGCGTAGATCACTCCTAGGTTATAGCGGGCTACGGCATCGTCGGCGTGGCCTTTGAGGCGCAAACGCTGATCGCGAATGGTATCGAAATGCGGATGAAGGCGCTTGAACATCCCGATTTGCCTCTGCCCTTCCTCTGCCTTTCCCTGCTTCATATACACTTTGGACAGGGTCAAGTGCGCTTCTGGATAGGCCGGGTCCAGGGCGATGCTTTTCTCGAGTACGGTCGCCGCTTCGGCCTCTTTGCCCTGTTGGGCGAGCACCATTCCCAGCCCATTTAGGGCCTCTACAGCCGCCGAATCGCGCTCAATGGCTGCGCGAAAGGCCGCCTGCGCTTCTTCGTGGCGATTCAATCGCATATAGATGTGCCCTAATGCCGTGTGGTAACGCGCACGCCTAGGTTCTATTTTAACGGCTTTTCTCGCCATATCCACAGCCCGTTTGCATTGCCCCATCTTGGCACAGTACATCTCCGCCAGACTGTAGTACACCAGCGCGTACTCGGGGTCTATTTCCAGTGCTCGCTGCATGTGCTGGGCTGCGGTCTTGTAGTCGTGATCGCGGGCATGCGCCACGCCTAGATTGTAGTGGGCAGGAGCGTAAGCGGGTGCTAATTGCAACGCTTTTGCAAACGTCGCTCGCGCCCTATTATCGTCGTCTGTGCGCAAATAGAGTTGGCCGAGCTGGCGATAGACCGCGGCGCTGTCGGGCGCGAGGGCAATGGCCCGGCGATATACGGCCAACGCCCGTTCCAACTCGCCCTGTCGAGTCATAACTTCGCCGGCTCCCAGCAACGCCCGTACGTGCAGTGAGTCGATGCGGAAGGTCTCACTGAAATATCGCAGTGCTTCCCCATACACGGCGTGTTTTAAATAGAATGCCCCCAACTCGTAGTGCGCTGCTACGTCGCTGGAATCGGCGCGAATGCGATCCAAATAACTCATTTCTATCGTGCGGTCTTCCTTTTTCTCTACGATAGGAGCTTCTTCTAGCGCGCCACCGCAGCCAAAAGCCGTTATCCACGCCAGCCATAGTACGCTATTAGACCACTTCACGTTCGCCTTGTCCTTTTGGTCCTATGGTTTTTCCGGCTCTCGGACGGTGAGGAATTGATCAGCCGCCACGCCTTCCAACACCTGCTTAACCCCACTCGGCCAGCGAATCTCCACCCGATTCACCCGCGTGTGCGTCCCTAAGCCAAAATGTACCCGCAGCGCATTCTGCGACAGATACGAACTGCCCGATCGCACTTCTTTGACCTGTTCTGAGCCGCCGGCTATCACCCGAATGCGTGCGCCGATGCCGTCGCGGTTGCTGTGGGTGCCCACCGTGTGTACCGACAGCCAGTGCTGGCGGTTGCCGCCGTCGTTGCGCAGCAGCAGGCCACGTTGGTTGTTGTTGCTGACGAACAGATCGAGGTCGCCGTCGTTGTCGTAGTCGGCGGTCGCCGATCCGCGTCCGACCGAGGCGGTGGCCAAGCCCGGCGAGTCGGTGCTGACGTCGGTGAAGGTTCCGTCTTTGTTGTTGTGGAAGAGTTGATCCCGCTGCGCGTAGGAAGGTCCGGCGCGGTCGATAATTTCTATATTCGGTTCGACGTGTCCGTTGGCTAGGAACAGGTCGAGGTATCCGTCGTTGTCGTAGTCGAGAAAGTCCGTGCCAAAGGTCAACGTCGAGAAGGTCGGTTCGTCCAGTTTGGACTCGTGTATCTGGTCTTTAAACACATCGCCTCGCTCGTTTTTTAACAGGCGACAGTGTTCCCACTGGAAGTTGCAGACGACGAGGTCGAGGTATCCGTCGTTGTCGTAGTCGCCAAAGTCCGTGCCCATGCCCGCCTCGGGTTTGCCGTCCGGGCTGAAGGCGACGCCAGCATTCAGCCCAATATTGGAAAACCGCGTCCCTCCCTCGTTGCGAAAGAGAAAGTTCGGAGTCATATCATTGGCGACAAACAGATCCGCATCGCCGTCGTTGTCGTAATCGCCAAATACCACGCCGAGTTGACGACAGCGGTCGTTATAAAGGCCCATTTCTGCCGTCACGTCGGCAAACGTTCCATTCCCCTCATTGCGGTACATGATTCCCGATGCCCCCTTGTATTGACCTGGACCGCAATAGACGCGTATGGAACCATGCCTGCATTCTTTGTGGTTTTCGAGGGTAAAATCGGTATTGTTGGAAACGTAGAGGTCTAGATCGCCATCGTTGTCGATGTCGGCAAAGGCCGCGCTCATACTCAAGCGTTTGTCGCCAATGCCAGCGGTTTCTGTCGCATCGACAAATGAACCGTCGCCGCCATTGCTATACAACACATTGGCACCGAAGTTCGTGACATAAAGATCGACATGACCGTCGTTGTTGTAATCTCCCGCGCAGACCCCCATGCCATACCCTTCATCGCCGACTCCTGCTTTGTCTGTTATTTCCTCGAACTTCCCATTCCCCTTGTTTCGATATAGGACGTTTTTCGGCCTGCGCCGCTCCAAAAAGCCCGGCAATACGGCCCCATTGACTAGGTATAGGTCTTCGTCGCCATCGCTGTCGTAGTCGATAAAAGCCGCTCCCGAGCCATAGGTCTCCACGTAATAGAAACGACCACTGCCACCATTCACATGAGCAAAGTGGATGCCGGCAGCGGCAGTGGCATCGACGAATTTCGGTAGTGCATTTCTAGCCAATTGGGGCTTGGGTGTAGTGGCTGCTGTAGATGGAGCGGAAGTTTCTTTTGAGCACCCCACGATCAGCGCCATACCCCAGCTAAAGAAAACCGCAACGATGGGCAAATAGAAAGAACACATATCGCGGGAAGTATGCAGTCGATGTAATTCCATTAATCGGTGCAGACATCAGACTGCACAAAGGCAGATTTGTCAGGCGTTATTGCAATCCGGCAAACATGCTCAGAAACAGCACCAGATCCGTCGTCGTCTCGTCGCGGAAATCTCGCCGCTCCCAGCGTCCGCCGATGTTGGTCATTAGGCGATAGCCCAGATAGTCCGAGCGATTGGATAGTTGTGCAGCAATCACGAACTGTTCAAAATCGTCCACGTATCCGGCGGGCAGTGGATCAGTGTGTGCGACCATATTCCTGAAAATCTCGTACTCGATGCCGGACTCTAGGCGCATCGTACTGATCAGCTCCTGCTGCCACACGAAGAAGAAAATTTCCGATAGCTCGTTATTCTCCAGCTCATTTTTATCTGTGGGTGAGCGCCGCTTGTAGAGCTGTTTCCACCTAGGCCACAGCACGTGTTTACCCACCGGAATGGGCAGGTCCGCTTTGGTGATCAGCGCGAAGAGCTTTTCGTCCTGCCAATTTGCCGGCTGCTGGTCTCCGCGCTGGTGATATATCTCGTACTTCAGCTTGGTTTCTAGATTGAGCGGGGCATATTTGCGCGTACGCGCACTCAGAAAGGAGGTGTTGATCAGCGCATCCTGCGCGATCATAGGATCGACGAATGGGCGCATATCGCCCCGCGTGCGCGGACTCTGCACCCACAGAATGATGTCTTCGGGGATATTGTCCTTGACGCGGCGAAGACCATTGTAGAGCTGCATCTGCAAACCGTGGCGAGGCACCTCGTGAGTCAGCGTCAGCAGACCATAAAGCGACTGGTTGCGGCGATTGCTGCTCAGTAGCCGCTCGCGCAGGCGACCGACCATTATGCGGCTGCCCGGTTTGAGTTCGGCACCACCGTAGAAGTTGTAACCGCGGTGGTCGCGTGGATACGGGTAGTCCGCTTCCTCGTCGTTCTCAAAGCGGTCGATCACTGTATTGTTGTTCATGTCCGTGCCGTAGAGAAATTCCAGCGGATCGACATCGTAGCGCACAAAGGGCTCCAAATAATCCGGCATGCCGTTGTCGTTTTGGTTGAAGTCCGACACTAAGTCGTTGTTCTCGTCGTAGCCGGGAAAGACAGCCACATCAGCTCGCTGGATCAGCAAGCGCTCCGACGAGGAACTGCTAAAGGCGCGCCTACGCCAGTCGGGGAAGCGGTCTTGGTCATCGTTGTCGTCCACGAATTCGTAAACGTTGTTTACAGCACTTTCGTAGTTGATGCGCCCGTTGCTGTCGGGCACGAACATGAATGTTTGATAGCCCGGGTCCATGCTAAAAATTTCGCCATAAGCAAACCACGGGTACATATTGTGCGAGGCCGTTGCATAGTAGCCCTCCGCGCTCTCTTTTCCGAGGGCCTGATTGTAGGTAAAGTTCTGGTTGGGGAAACGGCGGTATTTGCGGTTGATATTGTATTCGGCGCGCAAGTTAAATCCGCCGAAGAGATCGTCGATTTCCATGGTGAGACCGGCGACTTCGTTGGCCGTCGGCAAGCCGTAGCTAAAGCGCACCACGCGTTGGTTGGAGCCGTCCTTGATGTTTTTCTCCGCACGGGTGACGGGTAAAAATACGGGTTCGCCCGTGTTGTTGACCTGCATATTGGAAGTGACTTCAACGGCATAGTCATTGGCCAGGACCAGCTCGATCTCGATCTTTTTGATTTCCTTGAAATCGATGATCTCGTCTTCGCCGGGAATAGGCGTGAAGTCGCGCTCGATGTCGTAGGTAATGATGATGTTGTTGCCGCCGCTGGCTTCCCAGCGCCCCTGCCGCCGGATGCCGCCATCTACCAGTGCCCGGTCGGAAATTTCGGGATGCTCTACGCCATTTATGTACACGCGGTGCAGAAAGAGCAATGCGCCCCCCTCGCTGTCCTCGGGCGAATCGTCGGATAGACGCACGAGGAGGCGCTGCACGTTGCCCGCTTGCAGGTTGCCGCCGAGCGTGCCCTTGAGAGAATTGTTGCCGAAGCTCTCCGAGCTATTCCAGTGGCCGGCGTTGACATAGGTGGTGCCCAGCTTGATAAAGTCTCCGACCTGGGCCGTGCCGCGCAGGCCAACCAGATTGGTGAAGATCGTGCGCACTGTGGCCCCTTGATCGCGGTTGGTCGCCGTAGCCGCCAGGGCGGGGTTGTCTGTGCGCGAGGCGATTAGCGTCAGGGCGTATTTATCGGAAAGGAAATCCCACTGCAAGCCGTTGAATAGCGGTTTGGAAAGAGTCATCGGCGTCAGCGTCGTCCTTAGCTGCTCGCCCACGGTCAACGCCATGTGATATTGGCCCTGCGACGCCGTTGAAATGACTAAGTTGTTGAACCAGTTGTTGAACTCTACAGACTTGTCGATCGCGCTACCTGTTTCCGTGGGGTGCTGCTGCGCCCACTCGTAGATCTTCCAGCCGCGCGTGATGTAATTTCCGTAGATATCGTAAAAGCGCTGACCCTGTAGGACGATGTCGGTATAGCGCTCGTAGCGATCCTTGGCGTAGTTGGTGTACTCCCAGTTTTTCCACCCGTAAATATCGTAGAGCGTTTGGGGCAGATACCATTTCCGCATAGTCGGCGTGATGGTCTGGGGCGATATCCGCACACCGCTGGTGACATAGGGGTTGAGAAAGCCCGATTGCATGCCTTCGGCTAATACTCCACCTGCCAAAAGGCAACCTGTTAGCAGGGCACCGAAAAACTTCCGGCCCATCTGTTCCCTCCCTTTTTTACCGCTGAGCATTAATAAGCCAAACTAATGGTGCGATATACCGACTGGTCTCCAGAGTCGGCTTCCATCTGGATGCGGCAGATATACACACCCGGCGGCAAAACCGCTCCCGCATCGTCTCGGCCATCCCACGCGAAACCCGCGGCACCTAGGTCGAGCGTCCGCAGGTGAGCTCCAGTTAGGTCGTAGATATCCACGTTGGGATTGCCCTCGACTTGGACCACTATAAAGTTGATTTGCGCTTCGTCGTTTATTCCATCGCCGTTGGGCGAAGCTATCGGAGTCACCTGCACGTTGCGCAGCAAACTCCCACCGGACACATCGGGCACAAAAACGATCATCGAGCGCGGCTCTAAGGGTTCGACGCCTTGGCGCACATTCTGCTCGCTGTCCCCGGCCCAGGCCTCAAAGAGCGTGGCATTGGTCGTTACCTGCGCGGTAAACAGCACTTCCACCGAATCCTCCCGCACCCGCTCCGGCAGTCCGATTCTTAGCAGCCCGTCCGCCAGTTCAACTTCCCTCGGCTGTACGCTTTGTCCACCGACTCGGACGCCAACCTCTTGTACTGCACCCGGCACTTGGATAAAAACCTCGTCAAAGCCTTGGTCGTTGCGTACAAAGGTCGGTTGCAGCAAATACGTAAAGCGCTGTAGCGAATCTAGTCCGACCTCGCGCGGCAATATGCGTGCAGCAATGCCACCGCTGACGAGCGGATCGTCGAATTCTAGGGTCAGGGAGCGCAGTACCGGTGTTAGCTGTGGGTCGTCGTTGGCCAGCCGAACCTGTAGTTGCAGAAATTGTCTGGGCGTAGGCGAGAGGAATGCCTCTGCGGGAAAATCGTAAGGCTGGCTCCAGCCGCTCCAATCCGGTCCTTTGAGCTTGAGGGTGTCGATGCGCCCACGTACGCTCTTGGGCAGCTTGCCAAAACGGGCCGAATCCAGTTCCGTGCCGTTTTTGTGGTAGTACTTCTTCTGGAGCTCAAAGGTATTGCCCGTCTGTGAGCGAATTTCGATCTGCGTACCGGCGGGTAAATCGGCGTCCCACGACAGCTTGCGTACGCTCTTCATGGAGCCCAAGTCGATGAAGTCCGACACTATTTCCGTCGCCGCTACGTGCCCCTCGCCATAGAGTATGTATTCAAAGATAGACTGGCGGATCTGCAGGCGCGTCGGAATGCCGCTGCGGTGGTAGAAGATATGGCGAATTTTCCGCAGCGGGAATGCAAAGTGATACGACTGTTGATTGGGGAACCTATCGTTGAATACGTCGCTGAGTTCTTGGTAGTCGAAATTTCTGCGAATGCGGTCGCTGGTCAGGCCGCTGGCCGGTGTGCCATCCGAGGTGGTGAGGATAAATAGCTTGGCCCCGTGCCCGTGGGAGCCACGAGACCCCTCCCCGTCTCCGACAGTTAGGTCTAGGTGGGAAAGGTGGTCTACCCAGAACGTGGCACCCAGATCCCATTCAAACCAATCGCCGTCTTCGACGTAGGTCCTGAGATTGCCTTCCTTGGCTTGGTCGCCACCGACGGCCGCTCGCCAGTTGGTATTGACATCTCCATCGAAGATCGTGCCGATCTTATCTTCGCTCCGCCCTGCTCGCACCGACCCGCCCCGTTCCACTGTACCTATGGCGAGATTATCTCCCAGTGCATCCACTTCGATCTCAGCTAGTGCTGCGCTTGGATTCTTTTCCATGGGCACTAGGCGCACGTGGTGGACGAGGTTAAAATCCAGCGTATCCTGCTCTATGAGATGTTCTCCGCTGGCCAGACCCAACTCAATTCGTTTCAGATCGACCTCAAAAACGCGCTCTACATTGGGTGTTGTGGTGATGGCGACCGGGTGGTAGGTCACGCCATAACGTGTATCTACACCATTACTTATGTAAGTCGTGAAATTGCGAAAGGGCTTGGCGTCGGGTGTGTCCGGAAAGATAAAGCGCAATTTGCGCGCCAATACCGGCCGCCCGAGGTCGATTTCGATCCACCAATCATCTAGCAGATCATCGGCAGATGGCTGCCACCAAGTCGATGGATCTTGGTCCATAATATTAGCCGCATCTTGGGGGTTTGAATTGACTCGGCGGATACCACCAAAAACCTGTTTCTTGCCTTCGCTGTGGGAAAACTCTGCAGCATCGGCCACGGCGTTTATATCGCGGCGCATCCACGCCAGACTGATGCTGCCGTCGTCGGCAATTTCCAGTGTGCCCTTGGGAATAGTCCACGTCTGCCAGTCCGCCGGGCGGCTCAGGCGGAGTTCATCGGCATAGGCACCTGCTGCACACAGGGTGGCGACGAGCAAAAGGCGAATCGCAGCGAATTTTCTCATGGTACATCCTCGACAGCGTTTAGTGCTTATACGCAACCCGTTTAGTAGGCCACCGCAATGGTGCGCGTAAGCGTGAAGTCACCCGCGTCCGTCTCGACGGAAAGGCGGGCGAGGTATAGGCCCGGAGCTACGAGTCCCGTCCCCTCTCCCCACCCATCCCACTCTTCGACATAACGCCCTTCGCTTCTGGAAGCGGCCGATATCGTTCGCACTTTGCGTCCGCGCAAATCGTAGATTTCAAAGACCACTTGGCTGGCTTGGACGCCCAGCAGTGAATAGGCTAGTTCAAACGTGTCGTTGCGTCCGTCGCCATTCGGCGTCACTACGGTCGATCCCACATCCAATGCGCTCAGCACATCTAACCCCTCGCTCGGTGCCAGCACCTCGATGGAATTGGTCGATACCTCCGCGTTGGCATCTCCCGGATCGATAGATTGGGGCTGTCCTTCTCCCCCGACGACAAATATCTCGCCCTGAAACAGGGCGTTAAAACTGAAGACGCCCGTTTTGAACAGCAGCCGCAGCGGCCTATTGTCATCGAGCGTGATGCGATTGGATGGAAAATAGACGATCAACTCGCCCCGTTTTTCCGCGATGCTGTCGGGTTCCACAGCGACTAAGGGGTCACCCATTTCCAGTCCTATAAACTGAACGCGGCCCGGGGTTTGCAGCCTTAAGGCGTCAAAACCCGGCTTGGTCTCCGACTCAAAGCCGGCTCGCACGTCAAAAGTGAAAATGTGCTCCTCGCCCAAGAGTACTTCCGTCTTGCTCCCGGGCGGCTGTGGTTCGTCCTGTAATGCGATCTCTCCGACGACCGCATCGGCCAGCAGAGTCGAGTATTCTACGACCAGCGAATCCATTCGGCCATAGGTGAACAAATCCTCGCTTTCCATCGTGAAGTTGATTTTGAGATACTGCCGATTATCTGGCGAAAGGATCTCTATGCCTGCGTCCGCGGACGTTTCTTGTGGCACCGACCAGAAGCTCCAGTTGTCCACGTCGGGCCGTTCCGGCCCCCGAGCTCTAGGGCGCACATAATCATCGTACGGTGCTTTGTCCCATTCGGCAAAACTCACTTCGCGTTCGGTCCTCAATTCGGTGTATATAGTGTAAACCCGTGGCGTATCGTCCCGGCCGGTTTGCGTTTCCAGCGAAAAGGAGATGGGATTTTCTACCAAAGGTTCGGATTCGCTGTCGATGCTCTTTTTGTAGAATCCATTGAAATAGGGTATGACCCGCCCGAAATTGACCGGCTCACCGATGTCGATCACCTTGGAGCGGTATTGTGATTTTTGCACAAAGCCCTCGCCGTAAAACTCTACCTCGGCAATGACGCCCAGTTCCGGGAAGCTTATGAAAATGAACTGCAAGGACTGAGTGGGAAAACGAGCGTTGGCGATGCGCGTGGTCTGGTTGAGATTTTGTTCCAGTAAGAGGTCAAACTGCCCTTGTTGGAAGTGCTCTCCATCAATTGCAGCCCAAACTTCATAAAGCTTGGGATAGGCGTTTTTGAGTGGCAAACCCGGCGTGATCCGCTTGCGGTCGTCGGTCTGGGTGCGTCCTTCCGCCGGAGAAAAAAAGCGGATGCGATTGATGGGCAATTCCCAACCTAGGTTGTAGTAATAATAGCCGGAGACAATGGCTACTGACCGAGTCGTGTCGCCGTCTATTGTATAGACAAAGCCGTTATCTCCGAGGACCTCGGGCCGGCCGGGAATGAGGCGTGCGGCCTGCGGCCCGGCCCGCTCTCCCCCCCAGGGGTTGCCGAAGACATCGTAGCGCGAACTGCCCTTCTTCTCGCCCAGCGCGATATTGACCGCTGGGTCCAATTCGTAGGGCTGCAGGCTGCCGTCCACGACCCACATGCCGCCCATCAACTCGGCTAGTTCTTCCCAGCCGTTATCTCCTGTACCTAGCACGAATCGCTCTACCTGTGCCTCTGCAAAACAAGGGGCCAAGAGCAAAAGAGCCAGCGCCGCTTTGTGCTTCATGCTCAGTTTTCCTCGTTTAAATGGGCATTAATAGGCCACGTGAATCAGGCGCATGCGGTTGACTTCGTCGGCAGCTGCCTCTATCGAGGCTCTTGCGATATAGGTCCCCGGTGGCACCAGATCGCCGGCATTATTCGTTCCATCCCAGTGCCATTGGGTATAACGTCCGGCGATCAGCTCATCGGAGAGCACGTTTTTTATTAAGCGACCCGAAAGATCATATACGAGCATTTCCGCTACAGCCGGTTGCACCAAATGGATGAGCACAAAAGAGAAGACGGACGAATCGTTTATGCCATCGCCGTTGGGCGTTATAGCCGGTGGAGAAACGACAAAGGACTGCAACACGCTTTCGCCGCTGGCGAGGAAAATTACCTCCTGCGAATCCGTGCCCACTTCCTGTGTCGCGTCGCCCTCGGCAATGCGCTGGGGAAGGCTGCCCGTCGTGTCCAGAAGCTGTCCTATAAACTGGGTGGAAAAGAGCAGAGCCTGCGAGCGAAACGTAATCCGCAGCCGCACATCTTCTCCTGTGCTAATGCGCCGGGATGGGAAATAAACGCGCAAGCCCGTATCGTCCACGTGTACGCTATCCGGCTGTATCTCCTCTAACTCGTGCCCCATTTCCAGTTTGAGAAACTCGGGCTGTATCAGCGTCGAGATGCGCACGCCGTCAAAGCCGGTTCCCTCTCCCAAGTCGGCCTTTATGTCGTAGGTAAAAACCGTATCTCGACCGGCCGGAACGGACGTGCGCCCACCGGCTGGAAAGGGATCGTCCAATAGGGCCACTTCGCTCAATGCCAGCGCGGCCAGCGGCGGCGTATGCACGATGGCTAGGCTATCGATCTGCATGCTTGCGGAGGTATTGCCCTCAAAGCGCAGGCGCACTTGAAAAAAATCGCGCGGTCCTGGTAGATCCAGCGGAATGGAATACGTGCCGCTGGAGTCGGCGATGAGCGGTTCCGTCCAAGAGGACCAGTGAGTGGCATCCGGGCGAATACTGCCCTTGAGGACCAACGGCAGGTCTTCGTACTCTTCTTTGCTAACCAGCACTTCCGACTGGGTCTCTACGTCGGCGATTTGGTAGTAGTCGAGAGGCGTTTCGTCAACGCCGTTGCGCATCTGCACGATCACCCGTACTGGCTCATCGGTGCCTGCGCTACTTTCACCTTCCTCGGTCAGCGAAACTTTGTGTGCGCGAAAAGTCAATGAGCCGTAGTTGACAGGCCGGGCAAACTGGATGAGCTGTGTTTCGTAGAGCCCACGCGGTACAAAGCCTTCGCCGTGTACCTCGATTTCCGCCAGTTCAAAGGGGTTGGGTGAAAGTACTCTGAGCTGCATAAAGCGCACCAGTTGTGTTGGGAAGCGCACATCCACTCTTGGATCGCGGTTAATCGTCACTTGGCGAACAGCTTTGTAAACGGGCGAGTCATTGGCGTCGAAAGTACGCCCGTCGTTGAGTGATATCTCGTAGCTAGCGACGAATTCATCCTCTCCTTCACGGGGATAAAAAACAACTTGGCTAACTGGAAACGAAGCCCCGAGATCGAGAAAAAAAATGCGTCCGCGCTGATTGACCCCCACTTCCTTAAAGCGATTTTCCGTGCTGGTCGTGCCATCCCCGTCTACTAGAACCTCAGATCCCTCAATGCCCCGCGCCGAATTGTTCCACACCCGTCCGCTGCCTTCGGCGATAAAGCTGCTGGGCGCGCCGACTCCCCAGACGATGAACTGAGTTATATTCTGCTCAAGTGAAAAGCTGGCCGGCCCGAGAGCCTGTCCTTCACCTACGACTACCCCCGCCATAGTCTGCGTCGGCTCCTCCCAGGCTTGCCCACCTAGGCCGATCCCCCAGACATCGGCTCGCAGTTCCGTCGTCCCAATACAGAACGACAGGATCAGTCCGACCGAAGCTATTCGCCGCAAGGAAACCATCATTGCTTATTCACCAGTTCGGGCGGTGGCTTAAACCCCTTAAACACCTCGCGCTGAAAGTGAAAGGTTAGATCCTTAGTCTCCACGGGCTCGTCGCGGTAATTGTATCGCAATGCAATGCCCCTGACGTGGATAGAAAACTCCTTCACGTCGGGTGCGAGGCTCGGAAAAACGACAAAACCCTCTGATTCTTGGCCACTGAAGATGCTCTGCTCCTGAAACATAGTGCGCTTGAGCATATCTTCGCGCTCGTTAAAACGCCGGTATTCGTTGCCGGCATATCCCTGAATAAACGAATAGTAGTATTCCAGGATCTGCAGCGGTTCTAAGGGTGTGTACTTGCGATACCCATCCTTTGAAACTAGCGCGATTTTGAGGGGATCGACGCCGACTTTGGGGTAGGCGTAATTTTTAACTTTTAGCAGCCATACGCTGTATTTGGGCGGCATCCACTCTTCGCCCATGCGCTTCCAGTTGCCGAAAGTATAGGGATTGGTCGATACGGCCCCTTGCGTGGACTGCTGTGGGAATTTGCGGTTCAACTCGGCGTCGGTCATGGGGCGCAGACCGATCTCCAGACGCTCGAACGAATAGGTGATCAAGCCATCGTCTTTAATCACCATATCGGCCTCTTGCTGTCCCTGCGGAGCTGGCTGAATTGGCCCGTCAAAATAACGTCCACATCCTGCCAACATCACTAGGGAACACATCCACCCACCGAACCGTACCATCATGTTGACCTCGGGAAGTGTAGTTGCAATGCCGGTTATTGGGCGGCGGCATATGCCACCGCCCAATAGTGTTCAAAGGACCGTTCGGTTAGTCGCTGAAGGTCGCTTTGATTTTTGCCCAGCTTTCGGATTCCACTGCGGTACCCCCGCCGTCGGCGCGCTCGTACTCGTCCGCGCCGAGCAGCGTGTATTCCGAGCAGACATCGCAGTTGCCCGAAGCGCCGTCTTCGCCGGTTGTTGCTAGCTG
Source organism: Candidatus Latescibacterota bacterium (assembly GCA_965200315.1). Taxonomy (GTDB): domain Bacteria; phylum Latescibacterota; class UBA2968; order UBA8231; family UBA8231. Next base: position 2,312,666 of record OZ241362.1, on the reverse strand, counting down.
ATGCGTGCGGCGGTCTTCGGGATTATCCGCTTCGTTCAACTGATAGGTCAGGCGGATGATCTGCCCGGCCTCGTTTTCGTGGCGGATACTGTTATCCGCACCGTCCAATGAGGCGTAATCCCAGAGGGGAATACTGTACTCGTAGTTGACCGTGACGTTGGTCGAACCCGTGGTCGCTCCCGCAGGATTGGTCGTCACTCTGGACTCGGCGAACTCGTCCATCCAGTGGATTTCCTCGACCACTTGCCAGCGCAACCACCACGAGCCGTCGCCGCCATAGGGCGTTTCATACACGCCGGGGACCGGCAGATGCATGGTAAACTGCTGCCCTTCAGCGCGCGTACCCGACTCGCCGTCGCCGTCGTGCGGCCCGCCGCTGGCGTTGGCATCGGTGATGATCTCGAGATCATCGTCGCGCCAGCCGTCGTCAAAGACGTCGGAGGTGACGACTAGCGTGTCGTCGGTGGCGCGTACAAATCCGTAGAGCTTGTTGTCGCGGTCAGTGCCCGTCCACGCCGTCATGATGGCCACGTCGAGGTCACTCTTGTCCAGCACTTCGGCTTTCTGGATTTCGTACATCTCGTCAGGCCCAACGGTGAAAATGGGATCGAACCACGCCCAGTCGCCATCGTCGCCATCAATGGTGATGGTGACATTAGCAGGCACCTCTAAGGCGAAGTAGCCAATGCCGTTGGCATTGGACTGGCCATAGGAGAAGCTCGCCAGTGCTATGGACAACATTGCTGCTATGAGTGAGTTCTTGCGCATACTTTTCTCCTTATGGATAGAGTTAGAGATATTGCTCTTTTCTGCTCCTGTAGTTGCGAACGCTGTATCTATTCACCTCCTTCCGCATTTATAGGAATAGTAGAAACGCAGAGCCGCTACTTCTCCAAGTTAGACAGGGCCTGTTCGTCGACAACTATCTCAGCCCTGTACTTATGCCTCAACTCCTCTAGGTAGCTATCAAAGTCTTCTTCAATCGCGTGCCGATGGGCGTAGCGCAATTGACGCCATATTCTGGACTGCACCTTAGGTGCAGAAAAAGAGAGGGTCTTCTCCGGGCGCATCGCCAACACTTTGAGCACGAGATAGCCCGTCATATCGCCGCTCAACTGGATAGGGATCGGTCCCTTGATGCCGCCAACCGGCACGTCCCGCACGGCTTGGATCATGGTGGCCATAGCACCTTGGGCCGTTGCCGTATCAGCCAGCGTGAAGTTAAATATGTCAAACTGACGTACGCGCCCTTTAAATGCCGGATACTCGCCCATGATCTCGGCCATATCCTCACCGGTGCGCACGCGCTGGGCGATGGCGTACGAAGCCGGTTTTGAATCGACTAATGCACCGGCAAAAAAAGTGCGCACTGGCAGAGTGAATTCCCCTGCTAGATCCCGATATAGAATGAGCCGCTGTTCCTCTGTGACGAAGCGCGATTCTACTTCTGTTCGCCGCAACATCTCGACCATGGCTTCTTCGCGTTTATCCCGCACGTACTGAACCATAGCCTGTTCGCGATCCAACCCCCGTTGCTGGGCCGCCAGTAGAGGCAGCAGGATTTTGCGCAGTGCTTCGTCTTGGGCAAATTCGACCACGGTGGTGCTATCTATGGCGTGAGGACGACGTTTGGGTTCGGCCTCCTCTACCAAAGCCATATACGCGTTCAGGTCGATGCTTCCTCCACTATAACTCAGCAGGATGCGTGCGTGGTCTCCTGATTCTAGGACAGGCACACCGCCTTCGGCCAATCGTCCCCGCTGCAGCAATACGCCCAAGACCTGTGCATCTACTAAAAAACCAAAGTGCGTTTTCTGGTCGGCTAAATATGCGGTCCAGCGATCTTTTTTTTGCTGCTTTTCCAGCGCTTGGCGCAACATCTTCTTTTGACGATCAAAACTGACGTAGTGCTCTTCATCGGCTCTGATCAGGTGGTAAGTTCCCTGCGAGTTGCGGTACGGCTCGGACACTTGGCCGACCTGTAGGCGAAAAAGCTCGGCGACAAACCCGCTGTGCTGTGCTTCTTCCTCCTGCCAGAAACCCATGTCTCCACCTTTGGCCGCCGATGTGCGATCGAGAGAATGTTCGTGCGCCAACTCTGCAAAATCGGCACCTTGCCGCAATTGCTCTTGCACGGCCCGGGCTTCTTCGAGGTTGTCTACCTGAATATGACTCGCTCGGACTTCCCGCTTTTTGTGCAATCCGCTATGGTGGAAATGCGACCGGAGTTCCTCTTCTGATATGGAGACGTCTCCTGTGACTTCCGCGTACAGACGCTCCACTAGTCTCCGGTCACGCACCTGTTGCACGCTTGCGACCACCTCGGGATGCTGATCCAAACCCTTCTCCCTAGCCTCTAAGACCAGCAGCTTGCGATCGATAAAAGGCTGTAGCATTTCCCGCGCATTGCCCGCTGCAAAACGACGCATATTGCGCTCGGCGCGGAGCAAGTCATCTACCATAATGACCTCGCTCCCGACTCTGGCCAGTACGGCTGAATTCACAGCCCAAACATTGACGGCCATCAGCCCGACGATCGCCATCGCGGCCCAGCAAGTAGCCATCTGTCCAGTGCAAACCGGTGTTCCCTTTGCAGCAGTCAACTCAATGTTCATAAAGCAGTTGTGTTCTGTTACAATCTGTGAATGCCCGTTTTATACAGGGTTTTGACCTTGAACTATACATCTAAAAAAGATTCTGTGTCAAATAGCCTCTTTTAGGTGAAGCTACCAAGCCGAGTTGTTTGCTTTCTAGCTAATGCAAACCCGTGCGGTCAACAGTGCGTCTCCAGCACCTATTTTAGATGCCAAAGGGTTTTTTAGCGTAACTCAAGTGTGAGCTTGCTCTAAGGTGGCGTACTGGCTGACGATTCCGTCGTACATGGCTCTGGCCCTTGGCTCCGGCTCAATGGTTGATCCGGCGACTGGCTGCGCGAATGGCGCGACCACTTGCGCCCACGAAGGCGCGTACCCGGCCGCCGATTGGTGGCCGTGAGCTGCGCGCAAAGCCGCGCCGAGGGCCGCCGAATTTGCGGTTTTGAAGCGGTGGACCGGACAGTTGTGGACGTTGGCGAAGATGCGCAGGATTTCGGCGTTAGCCGAAGCGCCGCCGGTAACGTAGAGCGAGGAAATTTCTACTCCCATCCAACGTGCGTGGATGCGCGAGGAAAGGGCTTGGGCCTCGATGACGGCGCGGACGTTGGCCGGCGCGTTTATAGGGTCGAGGTTTTGACGGACGACGTTGGCCACGGGGACTTTGGGGACGATTTCTGGCGCGAAGTAAGGGAGCATGAGTGCGCCGTTGTTGCCCGGCGGCGTGGCGCGTAGGGCGCTGGTGAACTGCTCCCAATTCATGCCGTATTGATCGCGCACGGCTTCGCGAGCCAAGCTACCGTTGAGGTAGCAAGTCAGGGCCATGTAGTGAGTGCCGTCGGGCGAGGCAAAGACTGCGCCTTCGCCGGCGGTGGCAGTGCGCGGTTGGTCCATGCAGGCGAACAGGGTATCCGAAGTGCCCAAGCTCAGGGCGACTTGCCCGGGGGCGACGAGGCCGAGGCCAATGAGGCTGCACGGATTGTCGCCCGAAAAGGGCAGCACGAGACAGTCGTCCGCAAAGCCGTAGCGACCCACGTAATAAGGGCTGATGGGGCCGACGGGCTGGCCGGAGGGGACGATGGGCAGGAGTTTGGTGGCTAGGCCGGGGGCGGTTGCGTCGAGCGCACGTGCGCTCCACTGGCGTGCGGCAAGGTCCATCATGTTGGTGCCGCTGCCGTCGCCAGGGTCAACGCCGACGAGCTGTCCAGCGAGCAGGCTGGCGACGTAAGAGCTGACCAAGCCGATATATGCCGTGTCTGCGTAAGCAGCAGGTTCGGTCTGGTAAAACTTGCGGATCTGCGGGCCGCTGAAGCGCTCAAAGGCCGCGTTGCCGGTGAGCGCGAGGAGTGCATCGCGCCCGCCGACAGCCGCTTCGAGCTCGGAGCACTGAACGGTAGTGGAGGTGTCCATCCAGATGGGCGCGGTGGCGCGGGAGAAGATGGCGGTGAGTTGGTCTTTGAGCGGCTGTGTCGATGAAAGGTTTGCCAAGGAGCTAGCAGCACTGGCGTTGAGATAAACGGTGCCGTGCTGCTGGCCGCTGCCGGCGATGGCTTGCACGGCGTTGAGGTCGTGGCCTTGGTCGGCGAGCGTTTGCAGGAGCAGGTCCAGCGCTTCAGCCCACATCAGGGGTGCGCTGTGGATCACGCCTGCGCCGAGGTCGAGGACACCGTTGGCGACTCCATACGTCGTTTTGAAGTGCTCGTCGAAGCTGATGGACGCTTCGGCGACGATGGTGCGCTGCTCCGCGTTGATGAGTAGGCCGGTGATGGATTGGGTACTAGCGTCGATGCCCAAATACTTGCTCATGGAAATATCCTAACATAGATTTTTATGGTTTATTTACAGCAAAATTAACAAACGCGCTGAGGAGAACAAAACCAGTGGAAGTATTGGCGGCACAGCCCGAAATCGCGGGGATGCTGGCGGCAGTGGACCCGGAGGTTGAGGCCATCATTCGCGCTGAAAACAGGCGTCAGCACAACAAAATTCGCCTGATCCCATCTGAAAATTACGCCAGTCAAGCCGTACTCGAAGCCAGCGGTTCGATCCTTACGAATAAGTATTCCGAAGGGTATGTAGGTGCTCGCTACTACGAAGGCCAGCGAGAAATCGACAAGCTCGAGCGGCTTTGCGTCGAGCGCGCCAAGGAGGTTTTTGGTGCTGAGCACGTCAATGTGCAGCCCTATTCAGGCTCACCGGCCAATCAGGCCGTGTACGTCGGCCTCTGCGAGCCGGGCGATGCGGTCATGGGCTTGGCGCTGGCGCACGGAGGCCATCTGACGCACGGCGACCGCGTTAGTATCTCGGGGATGCACTACCAGTCTGTGCAATACGGAGTGTGTCGGGACTCGGGCAAAATCGACTTCGATCAGGTCGAAGCGCTAGCCAAAGAGCATCGGCCCAAGCTGCTCTTCTGCGGGGGCACGGCCTATCCGCGCATCGTCGACTTTGCGCGCTTTGCCGAGATCGGGCATTCGGTGGGGGCCATCGTGGTCGCCGACATCGCGCATATTGCCGGGTTGGTGGCCGCCGGGGTGCATCCTAGCCCCGTGCCGCACGTGGATGTGGTAACTACGACTACTCACAAGTCGCTGCGGGGGCCGCGCGGCGGGATGATCTTGTGTCGAGCGCAGTACGCTGAGGCTCTCGATAGGGCGGTGTTTCCTGGCTTGCAGGGCGGGCCGCACAACAGCACCACAGCGGCGATTGCCGTGGCGCTCAAGGAGGCGACGAGCGCGGAGTTTAAGCGGTACGCCCAGCAAATCGTCGCCAACGCTCAGACCTTGGCCGCCGCCCTGACGATGCGGGGTTTTGCCCTCAGTTCGGATGGCACCGACAACCACCTGATCCTCATGGACATGACCCATAGGGGCGTTACTGGTTATGCGATGGCCAAGGCGCTGGACGCCGCGGGCATTGTCTGCAATTTCAATCGCGTGCCCTTTGATCCGCGGCCGGCACGCAAGCCCAGCGGCATCCGCATCGGCACGCCGGCGATTACTAGCCGGGGCTTTGGTGCCGAGGAGATGCGGCAGTTGGCCGAATGGATGGATCGGGTCGCCCACGTGCGGGCCAATAAAGCGTTAGAACTCGACGACCGAAAAGCGGAATACGCGGAAATCGCGGCTGAAGTGCGGGCACTCTGCGCCCGCTTCCCAGCCCCCGGTTTACTCTACGACAGCGAGGGAAAGCCGCTCTAAAAATGGACATATATCGAGAATTGGGCATCGATCCCATCATCAACGCCGTAGGACCGGCGACGCGATTGAGCGGGTCGATTATGCATCGAGAGGTGGCCGAGGCTATGCGGCAGGCTTCGGAGCGTTGCGTGGATATAGCGCAGATGCAGGCGCGGTCCGGGGAGATTATCGCCGAGATTACTGGCGCGGAGGCTGGGTACGTGACGAGTGGGGCGGCGGCGGGCTTGTTACTGGGGACGGCCGCTTGTGTGACCGGATTGGATCCGGGCAAGATGAACCGCTTGCCGGATACGTCCGGGATGAAAAACGAAGTGATCATGGCGCGCAGCCACCGGAACTTCTACGACCACGCGGTGCGCTCGGTGGGAATCGAATTGGTAGAAGTGGGGATCGCCGACCGCTTTTCCGGGGCGGGCGTGCGCGATGCGGAAGGGTGGGAGATCGAAGCGGCGATTACCGCGCGGACGGCCGCGATTGTGTACGTGGCATACGCGCACACGCAGCCGTCGCTGGAAGAGGTGGTAGCCGCAGCGCGCAAGAGCGGCGTGCCGGTGATCGTGGATGCGGCCGGTCAGCTCCCGCCGGCGAGCAACTTGCAGCGTTTCATTGCCGCCGGAGCCGATTTGGTCGCCTTTAGCGGTGGCAAGGCCATAGGCGGGCCGCAGGCTTCGGGGATTTTGTGCGGGCGGCGGGATTTGATCGCCGCGGCCGCGTTGCAACACCAAGACCTCGACGTGATGCCCGAACTGTGGGAGCCGCCCGCGAGTTTGATCGACAAGTCGCAACTACCCGGTGCCCCTCAGCACGGCATTGGGCGTCCCTGCAAGGTCGGCAAGGAAGAGATCGCGGGGTTGGTGAAAGCGCTGCGCCTTTTTGTCGCCGAAGCCCCGGAGGCGCGGCGGCAGCGCTGGTCTGCGCTGATGGAGGAGCTAGTGGCCGCGTGTGGAGCACTGAGAAACGCCGAGATCGCGGTGGTAGCTGACCGCAAGCGCACCGAGATTCCGACCGCACGGCTGGTGCTCGACGAGGAAACCGCGGGCATGACGGCGCTGGAACTGGTCAAGGCGCTACAGGAAGGCCGGCCACCAATAGCCGCCAACCCGACCGATGTTTACGAGGGTGCGGTGATTTTTGGGCCGATGTGCCTCAAGGAGGGCGAGCCGGAGCAGATTGGCCAACGGCTCAGGGAATTGCTTGGCTGAACTGTGCTCCACGGACGAGCTAAAAGGCAACAAGCCCCGCCGAGATCATTGCTCGATGGGGCTTTTGGGTGCTTCAACCATCCAATCGGAGCTGTCGCCTTACGTACAGCTTCCGAGGAGTTCCATCACGTAAATGTCAAAATTGCCGTCATTGCCGGTGCGCTGAGCACAAAGACTATTTTCTGTCCGTCGGGCGACCAAGCGGGAGAAGAGTTGAATCGTTGCCCCCCTTGCGTTAGGGAGATTCTAGACAGCGAATAAAAAAGTGGATTTTTCATTGACGCTACGCTGCTTTATCTCGTCCTATATGTTCACAGTACACCCCAAACCCAAACGAAAGGAGAGCAACGACGACTATGACTGCTGTACCCCCAACTATTGAAGAGCGTCTAGCGAGGCTTGAAGGCGTGTACGATCATCTTGCTTCCAAAGCCGATTTGGCTGAGTTGAGAGTGGTCTTAAAGGCCGATATTGCACGCGTTGAGAGCGATCTTAAGGCCGATATTGCACGCGTTGAGAGCGATCTTAAGGCCGATATTGCACACGTACAGGCCGATATTGCCGAACTCAAGGGTAGCGTCAAAATTCTGCTTGTAGCGATGACTTCCGGTCTAGCTCTGCTCAATATCGTTTTGCGATTCTGGCCTTCGTAAGCCCATGCCTAAGCTGAAAGGGTAACTCCACTACGCGGCGGTCTCCTCAACAAGACCCTCCACCGACTACAGCTAAATCCGCACTGACTCCTCATTCATAAAACTCGCTCCAACACGTAAATCTCACTATAGCAATCCTACCTCATTCACAAGATGATCCGCAGGTGGACGCAGACAGACTCAGAATAGGATGCCTAAGACGATCCACCGCTCGAATCGTTCAAATCATTCTAAATTGCTATAGTGCCTTTGGATGATTCTAAAGCTGCGCCCCCCAATAGGCCGCACCGAGCAGTGCAGTCTTGTCGTTGAGCACGACGTGGACGGGAATGGCCGCGAGGGGCTCGCCCAGGCGGCCTTTGTCAACAAAGCCCTCCATAAAGCGACCGTCGCGCAGCTTGGTGAGAATTTTAGGCGCAATGCCGCCACCGACGAAAACCCCACCCGAAGACATTAACTTCAGTGCCAAGTTCCCGGCTTCGCGGCCATAGAGGAGCGCGAAGAGATCGAGGGCCGTTACGGCCAGCGCCGAGTGGCTTTCGAGTCCGGCGCGAGCGATGGCGTCGGCGCGGTCAGGCTGTTCTGCCGCGGGGGCCAGAGAGGCGTCGGCGTGGTCGGGCTGCCGTGCGCACAGAAAGTCGTAAATTGCGGCCAAGCCTTGGCCCGAGACCACTCGTTCCCAGCTAACGTGGCCGTAGTGCCCGCTGAGGAAACGCCAAAGCTCGACTTCGAGCGCGGAATTTGGCCCAAAGGTCGCGTGGCCGCCTTCCGAGGCGATTGCTGCGTAGCGACCCTCGGCCCAGCACAAGCCCCCCTCGCCCAGCCCGGTGCCAGCGGCGATGACGGCGATGTTGCCCTTTGGGGCGCGTTGCCCTTCGTTGAGCGGACACAGATCGTCCGGTTCCAACACCAAGGTGCCGTAGGAAGTCGCTTGCAGGTCGTTGAGCAGGTGAACGTCGGTGTTGTTGAGTACTGATGAAATTTCGCTGGGGTCGATGAGCCAAGGCAGATTGACGGCGCGGACGGGAAGCTGGTGGACAGGGCCGGGGACGCCTAAGACCGTGCGACTGGGGTTGATCTGCGTTTCGTCGGCAAAGGCCCTGAGTAGCGTACCGGCAGTGGGGTAGGACGCAGTTTGGTAACGCCGCTCGACGAGGGGGGCAAAGCCTTGAGCGGCTGAGTCGAAAGCGGCGAGGTACGTTTTGGTGCCGCCGACATCACCGGCGATGATCACAGGGGTGCCCACTTTCTCCAAGCCTCTCCGAGCAGGTCGTTGGCTTCTTCGGGGCCGGCGGTCCCGACCGGATAGGAGGGCACTTCGCCCGATGAAGGTGCTTGCCAAGCGTCGAGGATGGGCGTTAGAAGCTGCCAAGATTTTTCGATCCAATCGCTGTCTGAGTAGAGAGTTGCGTCGCCGAGCAGGCAGTCGAGGATCAGGGTCTCGTAGGCTTCGGGTGTGCGGCCGCCGAACGAATCGGCGTAGCTAAAGTCCATGTTGACGGTTCCCAAGTGGACGTCGGGACCGGGAATTTTGCCGTTGAAGGAAAGCGAGATGCCCTCTTCGGGCTGGATGCGAATGGTGAGGGTACTAGGGGATAGGGCGTTGGCTTGGGCGAAAATTAGATGGGGGGGCTGGTGGAACTGTAGGGTGACCGTGCTGGTGCGCTTGGCCATGCGCTTGCCCGTGCGCACGTAGAACGGCACCCCTTGCCAGCGCCAGTTATCTACGGTGAATTCGAGGGCCGCGAAGGTATCGGTGCGCGAGTTGGGGGGCACGTCTTTTTCTTGTAGATAGCCCGGCTCGTTCTCGCCGGGTCCGTACTGGCCGCGCACCGCATAGCGGTCCACTTGGCCGATGCGGATGGGGCGGATCGCCTTGAGCACCTTGAGCTTTTCGAGACGTACGCTCTCGGCGTCAAACGAGGAAGGCGGCTCCATGGCAATGACGCAGAGAACCTGCAAGAGGTGGTTTTGGATCATGTCGCACAGGGCCCCCGATTGGTCGTAGTAGCCGGAGCGGTGCTCCACACCGACGCTCTCGGCCGCGGTGATCTGCACGTGATCGACGTAGCGTCTGTTCCACAGCGGATCAAAAATTGAATTGCCGAGGCGAAAGACGAGGATGTTCTGCACGGTCTCCTTGCCGAGGTAGTGGTCGATGCGGTAGAGCTGCTCTTCGGTAAAGACCGAGTGCAGGGCTTGGTTGAGTTCGCGGGCCGAGTCGTAGTTGTGGCCGAAGGGCTTTTCGACGATGATCCGGCACCACCCTTGATGGTCTCGGTGTTGGTAGCTGAGGCCGGCGCACCCTAGCTGCTCGACGATGTCGCGGTATATCTGCGGCGGCACCGAGCAGTAAAAGCAGCGATTGCCCTCGGTGCCGCATTCGCTGTCGAGAGCTTTGAGCCGCGCTTTGAGTGCGGCGTAGGTCGCTGGGTCGCCTGGGTCGCCGCGCACGTAGTGGAACTTGGCGAGGAAGGCGCCGTGTGTGCTGTCGTCGAGCGGACCGACGAATTCGGCCAAGGATTCGCGCATCTTTTGGCGAAACAGGTCATGGTCCCAATCGCGGCGGGCAACGCCCACTAGGTAAAAGGATTGGGGTAGGCGGCCTTGGTGATGCAAGTGCCAGATGGCCGGCACCAGTTTGCGCCGAGTTAAGTCGCCTGAGGCACCGAAGATGACGAGGGCACAGGGGTCGGGGATGCGTTGTTGGATCATAGGGTGATAGAGCTAATAAACAAAAAAGGCCACAGCATTCGCCATGGCCTCCCACACCGCCTCGTGTGAGCTTTGCAAATATACAAGCACAGGCGAAAATCAACAAGTCGATTGCGCTGTTAAAGGCGTTGTGCGCGGTCGCTTTGGCGTTGCTATATTAGCGCGGCCAACTTTGATGCGAGGAAATATGAGTCGGTATTTGGTCACGGGCGGAGCAGGATTTATTGGTTCTCACCTTTGTCAGCGCTTGTGTGCAGAGGGGCACGCAGTGCGGGTGCTAGACGATTTGAGCACGGGGCGGCGCGAAAACTTGGCCGACATCCTAAGCGAAATAGAGTTCGTCGAAGGCGATATCCGCGACACGGCCTTGCTCGCCGAGGTGGTGCAGCAGGTCGATTGCGTCCTGCACCACGCAGCCATCGTGTCGGTGCCTGCTTCGGTTGAGCAGCCCCTCGTCGAGCAGGAAGTCAACGCCGTGGGAACGCTGCGGCTGTTGGAAGCAGCGCGGCAAGCCGGGGTCCGTCGCGTGGTTTTTGCCAGTTCGGCCTCGGTGTATGGCAACAACCCGCAAATGCCCAAGCGCGAGGACATGACGCCCGAACCCGAGTCGCCCTACGCGGTTTCCAAAGCCGTGGGCGAGTACTACGCCCGAGTGTATAGCCAGGTCTACGGCTTGGAGGTGGTTGGCTTGCGCTACTTCAATGTCTTTGGCCCTCGGCAGGTGCCGTCGTCTCCGTACTCGGGCGTCATCTCGATTTTTGTCGCGCGGCTGCGGGCCGGCGAGTCGCCAACCATTTTCGGCGACGGCCACCAGTCGCGCGATTTTGTCTATGTCGGCGATGTGGTAGAGGCCAATATGAGGGCTAGTACTACTCAGGGAGTCGCCGGGCGTCGCTACAATATCGGCTGTGGTCGCAGTGCGTCGCTGCTGGAATTGATCGCCGCGCTCAACCAGATTTTGGGGACCGAGTTGGTGCCGATGTTCGCCCCGCCTCGGGCGGGTGATGTCCGCTTTTCGTCAGCCGATATATCGCGCGCTCGGACCGAGTTGGGTTACGAGCCAAGGGTTGGGTTCGCCGAGGGATTGGAACGGACGATTGCGGCGTGTGAAGACTCCAGCGCCGCGAGGCCATAAAAGGGACCACGCATCGTGGCAACCATAGTCGATGGCAAAAAGCGCATCCCCTTCATGCGCGGGATGCTAGTGCATTACCTAATTGAGCGCGGCTTCAGCTACGAGGACGCCCGCGCCGTGGCCAATGCGGTGCGCGTGTCTTTGGGGAAAGTAGAGCTTGTGCGCAAAAAGGACATGGTGCAGCTGGTCCATAGAGCCATTCGCAAGAAATTCGGCCGATACGAAGCCGGCGACCTAATTTTCTGGGAGCGCCAGCCCACCACCATCACCGTTGAGCGCAAAAGCGGGTCGCGTCCTTTCTCCAAGGAGTTGTTGGCGGATTCCATTCGGGCGTCTGGGCTGCCCCCGGACCAGAGCTACGAGATTGCGCAGACGATTGAAGCTCGCTTGATAGACCAGCGCCACCAGCGCATCTCGCACTCGGAGTTGGAAGAGCTGGCAGCCAAGTTGATCGAAAAGTCCTTTGACAAGTCTTTTGCCGAGCGCTACTACCTGTGGCGAGCTTGGGGCGATGTAGATAAACCCCTGATCATCCTCATTGGCGGTGCCAGCGGGGTTGGAAAGACCACCTTGGCGATTTCGCTGGCCAATTTGCTCGATATCCCTCGGGTTGTAGCTACCGATGATTTGCGCCAAGTTATGCGTCTGACGCTTGCACAGGATCTGGTGCCGGCCCTACACACCTCCTCGTACTCCGCTTGGCAGGTCGTCCCTGCGGTCGGTCATCTCGAAGCGGTCGTCGCGGGTTTTCGCGAGCAGGCGCGCAGTGTCTGCGTTGGGGTCAAGGCCGTTATCAGCCGCTGCATTGAGGAAAACACCAGCGTCATCATCGACGGCGTACACCTGATCAGCGACATGTTGGACTTAGACCGGTACGCTGGCGACGCCTTTATCACGCCCATCTGTTTGGAACTGCCGGGTCGCGATGCCTTTGAGGATCGCTTTGCCCAGCGCGCCAGCGAGGCGCCATCGCGCTCGGCTCATCGCTATATGGAGCACTTGGAGGACATCCTCAAAATTCAGGACTATCTCATCGAAGCGAGTGCCGTCCACGGCATTCCGGTGATTACCACGACCTCGGTCGAGAGCCTGACCAGCGAGGCCGCCGTGGTGGTTAGTGAGCAGCTACAGGAGCAGCGGGAGATTCGCAAGGCCCTGGCCTTCCGCAAAAAGCGTTCGGCCCATTGACAAAGTGCGCCGCTTGGTGGTTCGCCCACCGCTAAATCGTGTTGTATATTTACACACATAGCGGCTAAAGAGCCGTGCCAAAGCGCAACCTAATTAGGACAAAAAGAAATGTTGAGTAACAAAAAGAGAGGTGCCTCCACTTCTAGTAGCGGACAAGCGCTCAATACGATTATCGGTCGCGGTAGCCGCTTTGAAGGCAAGCTGACGGTAGATAACAGCGTCAGAATAGACGGCGTATTCAAGGGCGAACTGACCTGCTCAGGAGAGCTGACGATCAGCCAATCGGGCGAGGCCGATGCTACTTTGATGCAGTGCAAAGACGCGTACATCGACGGCCTTGTGAATGGCACTGTGCGTGCCGATAAGGTGCGGCTGGATACGCAATCGCGCTTTACCGGTGAAGTGTACACCAACTCGTTCACGGTCGCCGAGGGCGCGATCTTCCACGGCTCTTGTTCGATGGAAAACCACGAGAAGAAGAGTCAGTCGCCGGCAATAGGTGGCCCGGATGGCGCAGCAACAAAGCCTCTCACGCCCGGGCCTGAACCCCAAGTTCAAAAGAAATAGCCCTTTCCCACCTCGTTTTTGCGTGAAAAATCCATCTGCACCGCGCTGCCGATGGATTTTTTCTTCTTGTCGATGAGTCAACGCGACCATACTGCATCCAAACGCCGCCGTCACCGCCACTCGATTCCAATAGAGGAGATCGCGGTGCCTGCGGATGCTCAGCCGCGATCGGCAAAAGGTGCGTCGCCCGTGCGCGGCTGGCGGCGCTGGCGGCGCGATGCCCTAGCCAGCTTGGGCGCGTCGCCGGTTCTTCGCGCGTACATCTTCCTCGGCAGCATTGCCGCTATTTTGGCCTTCCTGCTCTACAACGAGTCGATCATCGCCGAATTGCGCGAACACGAAAAGAATCGGGTCGATCTCTATGCGCACCTGATCTCGTTCACGCCGCAGGCATCAGAAGGCCAAATTTCCACCCTCTTTACCGAGGTGATCACCAAGGTCGATTTCCCGCGCATCATCACCAATCACCGCGGCGAGATCATCCAGGCCGAGGACATCGATACGTCGAGCTTGTTGGACAACTGGGCCTTTTGGCGCAGCGAAGCAGTGGACGCGCCGGTCGCTTCGACGGCTCGGCTACACGAGCTGATCGAGGAAATGGACGTCCAAAATCCACCTATTCCCTTTTATTGGTCGCCAGCGACCTTGGGGCGACTCTACTGCGAGGGGGGCCGCGTCATCATCGCGGATACGCAAGGAGCCATCGCGGTGTGGCAGGGGACGGATCTGCCAGCGAGCAGCGACACCTCGGCCGCGGCCCTCGCCGAGGTGCAACGGGCGTTGCAGGAGATGGAAGCCGGAGAACCGCTGCTCTTCAGCGTACCGGCCGCTAGCTTCAGTTATCTGCATTGGGACGAGACCAACGCAATCATCACCGACGCCGAGGGCCAATTTAGGGCTTGGGTGGGGGCTGGGCTGCCGCTGGCCAGCGACGATCCCACTCAAGCGGTGCAAGACCAGCTCCGGGCCTTTGTCGATAGCTTGGCCAGCCAGCGCCTACCGCTAGAGTTCAGGATCCCGGCTGAGCACTATATTCACTACGGCGACACGAGTTTGGTCGGTCGCATTTCCCTCGCCCCTTTTGTGCAGATTGGCGTGTTGGTTCTCTTTCTGCTCGTCGGCTATATCGGCTACCGCAACATTAAGCGCAGCCAACAGCGCTCGCTCTGGGTGGGTATGGCCAAGGAGACAGCCCACCAACTCGGCACCCCGCTCTCCTCGCTATCCGGGTGGCTAGAACTGCTGCGCGGTGAGGCCGCCGCTCCGGGGTCGGAGCGAGACGAGCGTTGGCAGCGCGTTGATCAGATGATCGGGGAGATAGAGCAGGACATGCGCCGCCTCGACCAAATCGCCTCGCGCTTCAGCCAGATCGGCTCGGTACCCGAATTAAAAGAAAAGGACCTAGCAGTCGTGCTAGAGGAGACGGCAGAGTACTTCCGGCGTCGCGTCCCGCAATTCGGGCGACAGGAAATCAAACTGGAATGCTTGGGCGAGTTGCCCCCGGTGCCGATCAACGCCGAATTGATGAGTTGGGCGTTTGAGAATCTGTGCAAGAACGCCATGGACGCCATGGACGGTCAGGCGGGCAGCTTGCGCATCCGCATGGAGCTTTTGCCCGCAAGCCGCGCCGTGCAGATCGCGTTTCAGGACGACGGGCGCGGCATTGAACCCGAGCACGTCAAGCGCATCTTTGAGCCGGGGTTCAGCACCAAGAAGCGCGGTTGGGGGTTGGGGCTGGTGTTTGTCAAGCGCATCGTCGAAGAATACCACAAGGGCAAGATCAGCTTGGTGCATAGTGCGCCGGGCGAGGGCACGACCTTTGAGGTGGTTGTGCCCTTGAGTTGAGGAACGAGTGGGGGTTCAGAGCGTTATTTCAAAGATGAAATTATACAGATAAAGGCGACAGATGGAAGGGGACAAGCGAAAGATACTCTGGGCCGACGACGAGATCGACCTATTGCGCGCTCACCGGCGCTTTCTAGACGAAAGGGGCTACGCGGTCACGCCGGTGAGCAACGGTAAGGACGCCATTGCTCTGATTGCCCAAGTGCCCTTTGACATTGTACTACTCGACGAGATGATGCCGGGGCTGGACGGACTTTCGACCTTGGAGCAGATCAAGATAGCCGATCCCAACGTGCCGGTGATTATGATCACCAAGAGCGAAGAAGAACACCTGATGGACGAGGCCATTGGCCGCCGCATCGACAACTACCTGACGAAGCCGGTCAATCCCAGCCAGATTTTCATGGCTTGCAAACAGTTGCTCGACGCGCGGCAGATTCGCCAAAGCCAAGCCGGGCAGCACTACGTCTGGCGGGCGGGCCAGATCCGCGAGCAGATTGCGGGCGCGACTTGGCAGACGTGGATCGATATACATCGGCAACTCTGTGAGTGGGACATTGAAGTGGCGCGTTTGGATGACGCGGGTCTCAGCCAGATGATTGGGGATCAACGGCGCGAGTGCAACCGCGCGTTCGGACGCTTTGTCGAGCAGCATTACACGCGCTGGGTAGCAGATGAGGAAGATTCGCCGCCATTGTCGGTGGATGTGGTGCCCGAGTTCGCGGTGCCCTATCTCGAACAGGGCCGACAGGTATTCTTCATCGTGGTTGATTGCCTGCGCTTGGATCACTGGATGGTGATGGAGCCGCAATTGGCCGAGTACTTCAACATCAAGCGCTCCTACCACTACTCGATTTTGCCGACAGCCACGCCTTTTGCGCGCAACGCGATCTTCAGCGGGCTTTTTCCCAAAGAGATCGCCGACAAGTACCGCACCTTATGGCACGAGTCCCAAGACAACGAATACAGCCTCAATCGGTACGAGCACCAACTCATCGACGACTTGGTCTGCGACATGGGCATCGCACTCAAACCGGGTTCGCACTACGTCAAAGTGCTAGACACCAGCGAGGCCCGGAAATTGACCCGCAAGATACCGTCGCTGGGCAAGTGGCCGCTTGTGTCGGTGGTGTACAATTTTCTCGACATGCTGGTACACAGCCAAGCGCAGTCAGACTTGCTCAAGGAAATGGCACCCAACGAGGCGGCCTTTCGCGCCTTGGTGCAGACGTGGTTTGGCAATGCGTCGCTCTTTGAAACCCTCAAGGGCATTGCCCGCACCGATGCGGTGGTAGTACTGACGACTGACCACGGCTCCATGCGCGGTACGCGTGCTTCGGTGGTGTACGGAGACCGCAGCACGTCTTCGAGTCTGCGCTACAAGTATGGCCAGAATCTCCGCTGCGAGGAAAAGGACGCACTGCTGATCGCCGATCCACAGGCCTACGGACTGCCTTCGACGGGACTCGGGCATAGCTTCATCGTCGCCCGCGAGGACTTCTACTTCGTTTATCCGACCCAGTTCAACAAGTACCAGCGCCGCTACAAGGGCAGCTTCCAGCACGGCGGTATATCCTTGGAAGAAATGATTTTGCCCGTGGCGATTATGGAACCCAAGTAAGGCAAAATGAAAAGAGTTCTCACCACGCACTCAGCGGCCCAGACCCACGCGTTGGGTGTTGCGCTGGGCCGGCGTTTGGCACCGGGCGATGTGATCGCCTTTCGCGGCGACTTGGGCAGTGGCAAAACCTGTATGATCCAAGGCGTGTGCGAGGCTTTGCAAGTGGCCGATTACGTCACTAGTCCGACCTTTATCCTGATCAACGAATATGCAGGGCAATGTAGGGGTCGCGATCTACCCGTCTATCACTTTGATCTCTATAGGCTGGGGGGAGTTGAAGAGCTTGAGGATTTAGGGGCAGAAGAGTACTTTTATGGCCACGGCGTCTGCTTGGTCGAGTGGGCCGAGCGCGCCGATGGCTCGCTGCCCGATAGGTGCTGCCATGTGTGGCTAGAGCACGGTGAGGATTGCGAGCGGCGAATTACCTTGGAAGGGGATGGGTTAGAAGAAATAGATTTCTGAGAAATTGGCCACAGGGAGGGGTTTTTGCAGCGGCTAATACTGAGCCTTTGCATTGCCGTTGGTCCGGCAGTGGCCGACAGGGCTGAGTTGACGAGCTTGATCGATAGCCCGACGGCCGGGTTGGTCAACAAGGGGCACTATGCGGTGAATGTTCGCTTGTTTGTCGACGGGGGAGCTGTCGGTCGTTTGCGCGTTGGAGTGCTCAAGCGGCTGAGCGTGGGCGCGTCTTTTGGCGGCGAGCAGCTCATTGGCACGGGTGCAGTTGATTGGTACCCGCGCGTGGCAGTGGCTGCTCAGTGCCGGATTCTCGAGGAGGGCTACACGTGGCCGGCGCTGGTCTTGGGCTTCGATTCTCAAGGCATCGGACCGTATAGAAGCCAGCGCTACCAAGTCAAATCCAAGGGAATCTATCTGGTACTGAGCAAGAATTACACCTCGATGCTAGGGGAGCTCGGCGTCCATGCAGGCGTCAATGTGTCCCGCGAAGATGCCGACGACGGCGACTGGTCGGCGTGGTTGGGTATCGACAAGAGCTTGCGATTTATGGCCCTATTTGCCGAATACGACTTGGGCCGCAACAACGGCCTACAAAATCAGGGCGTGGCAGGAGGCTATTTGAACGTCGGGGGGGCTTGGACCGTAGCGCCGCAGCTAATGGTCGCGTATTATCTTAAAAACGCGCTGGAAAGCGATCACTTTGGCTCCCAATCCATTCGGGAGTTGTCAGTCACGTACAGGAAGAAATTCCGGTAAGCCGCCTCGTTGAAACGGCGCATCGTCCCTTCAAGCAAGGCCGCCTGAGCTACGTCGGGCGGCGAGGGAGTTATACTCTTTTCCTCTGTCGTCTTTAGGCGACAGTCTTCAAGAGAGGTTTTGTATGAAGATACTGACTATTGCTTTGCTTTGCGTGTGGGTGGGCGGCGCGGTGGCCCAAGAGGAGCGGGCCATCGACAATTTTGCTGGAGTTGGGGTGCGGGCCATGGGCATGGGTGGTGCCTTTGTGGGGGTGGCCGACGATTTCACGGCCATGTACTGGAATCCGGCGGGCTTGGCCCAGATGCAGCAGCGCGAGGTGCAGATCTCTTTGCTGCGGAATAACCGCGCCAACGACTCGATTTTCAACGGCACTCCAGGGAGAAGCGAGCTGACCAATACGCGCTTTGGCTCACTCGGTTTTGTCTATCCCTATCCGGTCTATCGCGGCAGTTTGGTCTTGGCGGCTGGCCTGACCCGCATCAAGGACTTCGACTGGAACCTCAATCAAAAGGGTGACGCCGAGGGCCTTGCTGCGAACCACACCTTCCAGCATGAGGGCGAGTTGGCTTTGGCGGGAGTGTCTGCTGCCATCGACGTGTCGCCGGCCATTTCGCTAGGTGCGACCTTGGGTTTAGTCAGCGGCGAAGACGAGGCCGTCAATGAATTTGACTGGGCCGATCCGCAGGACGAATTCTACGAACAGCGCTTGCTCGCGCGCGACACCTTTACGGACGAATATAAGTGGACTCCGTATGCTGTCTTAGGCACGATGCTACGCACGCCGCGCGACAAGCCTCGCTACAGGTTGGGCGCGACGTTTGCCACCGGGGGGACGCACGAAATTCGCTATGTCTTCCGCGGTCCCTCATCCGAGGGCAAACCAAACCCTTGCCAACACTTATTCCCAGAAGGTACTCCAGACGCACCTCTTGCAGATGATTATAGCTCCATTGAGTGCGACGACGGGACCGTAGGGGAATTCGCGGACACAGAGAGCAGCAACACATACGAGCTCGCGCTGCCTTTTGAGTTCGGCGTGGGCGCGTCGGCCGAGGCTCTGCCGGGCCTGACGCTAGCCGGCAGCCTGCATTTGGCCGAGTGGTCGCAGAGCGAGTACAAGGGAGCCGATGACGCTAATAACTCGTTTGAGACGCAGTACAGAGACGTCTTGCGCTACCACTTCGGCGTCGAGTACCAAGTGCCGGTCGTTGCGCTGGATCTGCGGGCAGGCTACTTCGTGGATCCGGTTCCCTTTGTCGGCCCGCACGACCTCGACTCCGACGACCCGCCCATCCGCATTGAAGAGGACCGGCGCTTTATTACCCTCGGAGCCGGGATACTGCTCGACGAGGCCATGCAAATAGATATAGCTTGGGTGCGGGGTGCGTTTAAGCAAGTAGAAGAATACTCAGTCGAATCCTCAGACAACGTCCTTAGCGAAGACTATGCGATCAATCGCCTTGTCGTCGGCGTGGGCTACAACTTTTAGTTTTTATTTTTTGTTCCTGTTGCCGGTTTGTGTATATTCAAGGCGAGAGATGAGTTTAACGCTCCTTAAGGAGGTAGCTAACCTATGAAAACGAAGGCTTTGATTTTGTGCTCGGCCCTGCCGCTAACTGCACTGATGACCAGCGGCTGCTACACGGTGCTCAGTAGCCCTTATGAGACGGCCAGTCTGCACGACGAGGATCTGGCCCGCGTCAAGAGCCGCGATGTCGAGGCACCGACGATTGGCCAGTTCGACGACCGCGACTACATGGACGATCTCTACCGCTATCCGGGTGTGCGCGGCGGCTATGGTGGCTATGGTGGCTACTACGGTGGCTATGGTGGCTATTATCCTACCTCTGGCTACTATCCTTCCTACTACGGCGGCTATCCCTCCTACTATGGCGGCTATGGGCCCTATAGTTACGGCTATGATCCGTACTATCGGAGTTCGAGTGGTTACTACGTGCCGCCAGGTTATGAAATGGTCAGCACGCGCCAGCTCGACGATTTGCGTGCGGCGAGTCGGCGGAGTGCGACGCCGGCGATTGCCGATCCGGCAGCCGCTGCCGAAATACAGCGCCGCGAAGAAAATGTGTGGCAGAGGCGGGTAGAGCCTCGGGTGCGCAGTGCGCCTACGCCTACGCCGCGTGCGACCTCTACTAGTGCGCCTAGTGCGACGCAAAGATCGACTCCGAAGGCGTCCTCCGCGTCGTCTACACCAGCCTCCAAATCGTCTGCGACGAAGAAATCGGCGAAGCCCAAGAAGCGACGGCGCTGATTTTTCGCTAGAGACTCAGAAGAAGCGGAGGTCCTTTCGGGACTTCCGCTTTTTTTATGCCTAAGCGGCAGCGTCGGCGTGATTCCGTCCTTTCGATCTCCTTTGAATTTTGATATGCTTGACACTTAAGTCTAAAATTACGTAATCTTTCAAAAAAATAATACGTATAAATGCTGTCTAATAGGAGGCTAAGATGGCCGTTAAAAAGCTGACCCTGAGTGCGCCAGAGGAAGTTATTGCGGAGACCAAGCGGATCGCAGCTAAAAAGAAAACTAGCGTTTCGGCACTTTTCGTCCGGCTTTTTCGCACTATTGACCAAGAATGCGATCCTAAAGACACCTTAGGCCCGATTGCGCTCAGTGCATCTGGAATCGTGAAGTTGCCAGCGGATCAAACGGAGAGCGAGTTGCTCGAAAATGCGCTTGGTGAAAAATACGGAGTACGGTAATGATCGCGCTGGTGGATACCAATGTTCTGCTGGATGTACTCATACGCCGCGAACCCCACTATCGAGCTTCTGCATACGTTTGGACACTGGCCGAGCGCGGGGACCTTACGGCGTTTATTTCAGCCATTAGCTTCAACAACGTTTACTACATTGTGCGAAAAGTTGAAAGCAAAATAAAGGCCGAAAAGGTATTGAAACTGTTGCGGGATACATTCGATTCCGTGGCTCCTGATAGCAAAATTATCAATCAGGCTATCGACTCAGCCTGCGACGATTTCGAGGATGCCATCCAGTTTCACTCTGCCATTCGAGTTGGAGCTCATGTTCTGATCGCGCGGAATCCGAACGACTTCCCACCGCTAGGAGTGAGCATTGCGACGCCTGAGGAGTTTCTAAAAATATGGGCAGATCGGCTTGATGAATGCCCATGAGCGCTCTCATCAGAGAATACCGCCTACTTCCTGACTATAGATAGTACCAGCGGAGGGCCACAAAATACCCTCCGCTTTTTATTAGTCGCCGCTTAGATCGAAGTGGCGGGTCTGCGGCATGGGCGGCGGGGCGATGCGGAAGAGGAAGCGTTGTAGTGGACGGGCGAGAGCCATGAGCAGTTGGCGCTCGCCTTGTTTGTTACCGCCGAAGAGTTGTAGTTGCACCGGTTGGTAATTGCGCTGTGTGCCCCCCTGTTGCCAGACCTGATTGGTGTTGAGATTGATCAGGCTGACCTTGAGATCTATCGTCAGGTCTATGCCGGGGCTGGGCGACATGCCGTAGGGCGTGGGCGACATGGGCATCATCCGCGCCTGTAAGTGCCTCAGCTCGACGAGGACTAAGGCGTCGAGCTCTAGCTCCTCCTTGAGAACGGCCTGTACCGAGTCTTGGTGGACGCTCGTCGAGTCGAGTCGAATATCCTTGAGCTTGTAGGTGATTTCGTCTTGGTTCATCACTTCGGTCTTGGGAATGTTGCCGAGGCTACGGACCACGGCATTGGACAGACGCACCATGACCTTCTCGATGTCCAGCTCCCGAAATGGTTCGATGTTGGTCGCGCAAACGACGCCAATGTGATCGACTTCCGCGAGGTAGGGGCGCAAGACCGGATCGGGTTGCGACGGGGCGCGAAACTCGACGCGCGTAAAAGCGCTGTGGCCACCGCAGCCCGCTAAGCCAATGAGCAATACGAGAGTAGTGAGGCGGATCAAAAGCTCTGTCCAAAACTGAAGTGAAACTTGAAGTCCGAGAAGTTGCCTTGTAGGTCCATCTGCCTGGCAAATTCAAAGTTCATCGGCAGCAAAAAGTACACTAAGAGGCCAAAGCCGATGCTGGCGCGTACCTGCCGCGGGTCGGATGTAGGTGCGGCGTGTGGATTGTGGAAGGGCCACAGATCGATTTCGTCTCCCTCGTTCCAAGCCATGCCCATATCCATGAACAGGCTGCCATCAACTGCCGGAATCAGGAAGGTGCCGGGCCAGCCAAAGAGGATGCCGCGCACAAAGGGAACGCGCAACTCGACATTGGTCAGCAAGACCCGGCTGCCGGTGAAGGCCGAGAACTGGTAGCCACGCAGCGGGCCAGTATTGAGGTTGAAGCCCGTGTAGAAGGGCAGATACCAAGTCGGCCCTCCTAGGTTGTATTCGAGGGCGTCGCGGCCCAAAGACCCCACGCTATAGGCTCGCAGGCCCAGCACCGACCAACGCCCCAGCCGCAAGTAGTGGCGATAGTCGAATTCGAGGTGCGAGAAAGAGCGCGTGGTTGAGCCAAGGCTGAGCGTGCGCCCCACCGAGAGAAAGTAGCGCTTGCCAGCGGTGGCACCCAAAAGACCGTAGGTAATGGAGTCGTGGACGTATGCGGTCTTGAACAGATGAGTACTAGTAGCAGTAGAATCTGGCTCGTAGAAGGGACTGATCTGTTCTTTTTGCTCACCGACATAGGTATAGCTCAGGTCGAGGCGGCGGTACAGGTCGAGCGGATAGCTGGCGTTGGCCAGCGCACCGCGCTGCTGGAGACGGCTAATGCCCCGCGTCGCCGAGCGACCTGGGACGATGAACTGGCGGTTGTTGATGAAGTACTGGTTCCAATTAAAAATGGATACGTAGTATGTGGGCCGCTTACCGTAGTATTTGTAGCTAGCGGCAAAGTTGAAGTCATTGCTAATATCCTGTGCAGCTACGTAATCCGTGGCCAATACCAGCGAGTGATTGCCCAAAAGGTCGCTCATGCTCAGTTGGGCAATTGACGATAAGAATCCATCGAAATAGCCCATCTGCACGGAGATGCCGTCGAATTCGAGCTTGGGAGTGTAGCGGCGACGGCTCAGTTCCAATTCGCCGTCGTCGCTGTCGTCGGCAGCGAGCTGGACAGCGGCTTGCGGCTCTTGGGCGTCGGTGGGCGGCAACGGGCCGCTGGCCCCGGCTAGGAGCACGGCGTCGTCCGGAAGTTCCGGGTCCTCGGGGGCCGAGACCTGCCCTAGGCCTGGGGTCCCGTCTTGGTCGGAGAGCACAGCGTCGCCCTCTACAACGGGTTGCATTATAGCTAGGGCCTCGGTGGCTTGCGGCGCTGCTTCGGCTGATGGTGCTGCTTCAGTTAACGGCGCTGCTTCGGCTGGTGGTGCTGCTTCGGCTGGTGGTGCTGCTTCGACTGATGGTGCTGTTTCGGCCACGTGCGCCAGTAGCTGTGCGTCTTTGCGCTTGACCTCGGGCCATTCGGGCATGGCCATCCGGTAGAGATAGCTGCGGCCCTTGAAGTAGGTGTTGAACACGATCTGCCGCCCGTCGGGCGAGAGGGTAGGGTTCATGATGCCGCTGAGGCTGCGGGTCAGGCGAAATTCGCGGCCCTCGTCGAGGTGATAGACGAAGAGATCGTTGATCTTGTCGCGGGTGGAGACGAAGAGCAACTTGTTGCCTTCGGGCAGCCACTGAGGCCACAGGTCGTCGGTGGGGCTAGAAATGGCCGGGTGCGCCACCTTCTCGGTTAGATCGTAAATTTTAATGTCGAACTGGTTGCGGTACTTGGTGCTAAAGGCGATGCGCTGGCCATCGGGCGACCAGTTCGGATAGTCTTCGCGCTCGGGCGTGCCTGTGATCTGGCGCCGCTCGCCGGTCTGCACGTCAATGATGTAGAGATCGCTCTGTCCCTGTCCGATGCCGATAAAGGCGAGTTGGCGGCTATCGGGGGACCAGGTTAGGCTCTCGATGAGATCCATATCGGGCATGGTCAGGGTCTGCACGAGTTTCTTGTCGTAGAGATCCCACAGCATGATGCGGTCGCGGGGGCCTTCTTTGGCGACAAAGGCGATGGTCTGGCCGTCTTGTGCCCAAGCCACGGTGCCGCTGCCGATGCTGAGGTGATCGTAGTCGGCGGCGCGCATGCTCTCGGTGACGCGCTCGACGAGCGAGGCGTCGTGCAGGCGGATGATGTCCACGTGCTGTTCGATCCCGTCTGAGGAGTGGACGGCAAGCATGTCGCCGCTGAGCGACCAGCAGGCGCTGGAGAAGCTGTGAGTATTCTCGTCGTCGCCTACTTTTTCGGCGAATTCAGAGGTGTAGTCGCGCGTCTGCAAGAGGGGCCAGTAGGTTTTGCGCATCTGGGCCGACCAGCGCTCGTCGAGGGTTTTCAAGTCCATGCCGATCAGGCGATCCATGAGCTTGTCGGAGTCGTGCTGGCTATCCCACAGACGGAGGATGCGGCTGATTTTTTCGGGGCCGTACTGCTGGGCAATGTATTCCATGAGCGCGTGGCTCTGCTTGTATGCGAGGAATACGTTGCCTTGGCCCCAAACCTGATTCATGGTTTCGAGGGGGATGAGGCCGTCGGTGAGCACGGCGTCGCGGAGGACCATTTCATCGACCGTGTTGCGGCCCGGGGTGGTGTATTCGGCCATGCCCTCCATGAGCCAAGTGGGCGGCTGAGCGATTGGACTGGTGATGCGGCGGATGGGGCCTTTGTGAACGATGTCGTACTGGAAAATGTGGGTTAGCTCGTGGACGAGGACATTGCGGAACTCGTCGAGGTCGCCCGCAAAGGGGACGACCATGCGAAAGCGCAAAGGCTCGGCAAAGCCGGCGACGCCAGGCGGCAGAAAGTCGGGAAAGATATTGGTCTGCTGGAACTGGTAGTGAGACTGATAGATGACAACCGGCGGCCGGTGCGAAAGGTCGTGGTGCAAAATTTGGCTGATGTGCTCGTAGCCCTCTTCGAGGTACTCGATCGCCTGCACGGCCAGATTCTGGAATTCGGACTCAAAGTGAAGCTCTATGTGCTCGCTTTCGAGAATCTCCCATTGGAAGTCTCGGTAGCGGACCTTGTTTTTCCCGAACCCCTGCTGTAACTGCAAGGTGAGGATGTCTTGGGCACCGAGGTCTGCGGTGCCCCAAACGAGCAGGGCGGCGCAGGCGAGGCTGCGGAATTTCGTTATAGCCTGCACGTTTACTCTCCCGTAGATGTAGGCGAATGGTCCGGGCGTCTGGTCCGCGGTGGTTGGCCACGGTCTAATTTGAATATATCAAGTGAGTCTGTAGAGTCGAGGCTGGCCTGCTGGTATTGTTGCAAGTAGCGCAAGTTGGCTGTATAAGCTTCTTGGGCCGGGTTGAGGGCCCGCGCCCGGCCGTAGAATTCAGCGGCTTTGTCGGTCATGCCGAGCCGCTCATAGATGACCCCGAGGTTGTTGTGCAGGCTGGCCGACAAGCTGTCTTGCTCTAGGGCGCGTTCCATGTGCGATTGGGCCTCGTTCCACATGGCGTTCTCAATGCACCAGAGCGCGTATTTATTGACCTGCTCGATGTCTTGTAGCTGCTGGCGCGAGCGCTTGGGGCGCTCTATGACGACTAGCGTTGGCATGGGTTGGAGGGGTGCCGCGCTCGTGGCTGTGGTGTCGGCGACTGGGACTTGATCGTAGCCGATGGGTTCGCCCGCTGGCGGCCTGCGCACCAGCTCCAGACAGCCGTGCAGACACAGCGCACCTAAGCCAAAGGCCACGAGGCGCAAGGTATTTTTTACAGAGCAATTCACGTGCAACTTTCTTAGGCGCGAGGTCGTTATCGCCTTGCGCCATCATCCATCAAGAGAATATAACAAACAGAAACACTTTGAACTATTTTCCGCACTTGTGACTCCACGAGCCATCTGTTCTCATCCGGCAATGAGCTAGTTCGGTGCCGCATAAATAAGAGCAGGTAAAAAGGCGCGTTATGTATTTAGACTAGACGCCGCAAGGGGGCGCTTGGGCCCGCTGGCGGTCCTCCGCAAGCTATGCGGGTTGGTAGCACCCCATCTGTGAATTAACCATATTTAATGCAGGCAATGCGGGCGGCTATATAGCGCATAAAACGGGCGATCTATGCTGAATCGAGTTCTTTCGGGCGGCCGCAGGGCGCTCTACATCACCTCATCGCCGAGATCCGCTATTTCCTGACCCATGTCGCCTTGGTCGGCGCGGGGTTCTATTTCACCTTTGGGTGCTGCTACCGCCCGTCGGCGCGGGCGATCCTGCGCAGCTATGTCGCCGTCGATCTCTACGCCTTGGCCAGTACCCCGCTCAACCTCTATCTCGGGACCAATTATTTTTTTACGCTCTCGGCACCGAAACAGCTCGCCTTTATCCACGCCTACCCGCACGGGCTCTTCCTAGCGGTCGTCTCCGCCATCTTTCTCACTGTTTTCGCTCTAATGCACCTGCCCTTTGCGTGGCCACGGCGGGCCCCGGGATCGCGCGTCTGCTGGCTAATCGTCGCGGTGCCCCATGAGGCGTCTATGGCAGGCCGCAACGCCGAGGAGCAGATAAAAAGGCGCGTATTGCGCCCATAGAACCCACGGCTTTTCGCGCCACACGCCTTCGCTGCCATAGCCGATCTGCACCTCGTAAGCGAGAAAGATCAAGCCGCTGAGGAGCATCCAAGCGGGGTAGGGAAAAAAGGCGAGGAACGGGAGGACCCAAAGCAAGTACCAGGGATGCACGGTCGGCGAGAGCAAGACGTAAGCACCGAGGGTTGCGAAGGCGGCGCGGTAGGGATCGCAGTAGCGGATTTGGACGCCGAGGGCTATCAAGGCGAAAAGGGCCGTGCAGAGCCAGCGAGCGTGCGCGTAGGCGTGCCCATCCCACGGCTGTAAGGCAAGGCGAAAGAGCGAGTAGGCCGCCGCGTTGAAGTGCCAGTGTTGCACATAGGTCAGCAGGCCCGTCGCGAGTTTTTCCCCGGCGTCGGCAAAGAGCCAAAAGGCCAATACCCCCAGCGTTGGAAACAGAAGCAGCGCACTCCGCTTGCGGAGGTTGAACCAGTCGGCGCGAGGACGACGCCAAAAAGTGGGCACCAGCACGAGGGGCACCAGTTTGACGAGAAAGGCCCCGGCGAGGGCGCAGACGGCAGCGGCCCAGCGCTGGCTGTGGAGTGCGTACAGAGCCGCGAAGAGGAGCAGGACGCCGAGCGCGTCGATGTGGCCGCTGCCGGCGACTTCTATTAAGGGCAGGGGATTCCAAGCGTAGAGCACGACGCGGCGCGGGTCTTGGCCGCGCCGGACGAGGCTGTGTGCCAAAAGCAGGCAGAGGCCCCAATCGCAGAGCAGCAGGGCCAATTTGAATGCGGCCGGCGTCGCGCTTAGCGTGCAAATAGTGCGAAAGAAAAGCTGCGCCAGCGGTGGGTAGATCGTGGAAATGGCGGTGTGGTTGACGCTGTGGTAGAGCGCGTCGCGCAGGTGCTCTACTTGGGGTGCTGAGGGCGCGTAGAGGTACGGGTTGATGCCGGCTAGCTGGACGCGACCGTCCCAGACGTAGCGGAAAATGTCGTCCGAGAGCGTGGCCGGGCTCCACCACAGCGTCAGGCGGAAGACGAGCGCGGCCCCGAGAATCAGGTGTAGCTGTCCCGTAGGCGCATCGCGCCG
Organism: Candidatus Latescibacterota bacterium; assembly: GCA_965200315.1. Taxonomy (GTDB): domain Bacteria; phylum Latescibacterota; class UBA2968; order UBA8231; family UBA8231. The sequence goes on along the minus strand of OZ241362.1, from coordinate 2,285,144 downwards.
TAGGATGAAATGCGCGGCGAGCGCGTAGCAGAGAAAAGCAGGAAAGACGCCAGCCCACATCTGTGGTATTTGGCGCTGGAGGTCGCCGAGGGAGACCAGATAGCAACAGCAGGCTTCAATGGCACCAGCGAGCAGCAGTAGGCGGATGGACACGTCAGTGCTCGACGCGCCGAGCACCGGCATAGCGGAGGCGGAAATAAGGGTGGTCGAGCGAGGTAATGGTCGCGCCGGTGCTCACGCCCGCATGGGCGAAACGCCTCTTGCCGAGATAAATCCCAACGTGGGAAACGCCCGGGCCTGAGAAGGTATTCCTAAAGAAAACCAGATCCCCTGGTTTGAGATCCTGCCGGCGGCTGACGGTGCGGCCGATGCTGTATAGCTGCCTAGTGGTGCGAGGGAGTTCGATGCCATAAGTCTGGCGGAAAATGGCGCGGGCAAAGGCCGAGCAGTCCATGCCAGCGCGAGTGGTGCCGCCCCACTTGTAGGGGACACCGAGATAGCCTTCGACGACGCGAGCGAGGCGGTTGGGGCTGGCACGGCGGCGATCTTTGAGTTCGCGCGCCACGCTGTCCGAATCCGTGGAATCGGCGGTATAGCGCGGTGCCGAGCGGATTGAGCAGCTACAGGTGACCAGCAGGCCCAAGAGGATAAGGAGGTGCAACATCGGCGCCCCGTTATCACGAGTAGGAGAAAAACCCCCGACCCGTCTTGCGGCCCAACGCGCCCTGCGCGACCATCTCGCGCAGCAGGGGGCAAGGGCGGTATTTGGCGTTGTCTAGACGCTGGGCAAACGATTTGAGGATATCCAAGGTCACGTCGAGTCCCACATAGTCGGCCAAGGCCAGCGGCCCTATGGGATGGCTCGCTCCTAGCACCATCACCCGGTCGATGTCTTCGGCGCTGGCCACGCCTTCGGCGAGGGCGTAGATAGCCTCGTTGATCATGGGAAAGAGGATGCGGTTGACCGCAAAACCAGGGCTATTGGCGACTGCGACGGGAGTCTTGCCTAGGCCTTGGGCCAAAGTCATGACTGCGGTAAAAGTCGCGTCCGAGGTCGCGGTTGTACGCACTACTTCAACTAGGGGCATGGTCGGGGGCGGGTTGAAGAAGTGCATGCCAATTACCTTGTCTGGCCGCTCGGACGCGGCGGCCAGAGCGTCGATATCCAAGCCGGAGCTGTTGCTGGCGAGGATGGCTTCTGACCCGGCCAATTGTCCGAGTTGGGCAAAGACAGCGAGCTTGAGGTCTAGGCGCTCGGGGACCGCTTCGATGACCATGTCGGCGGTGCCGATGTCGGCGAGCTGGTCAATACCCCGCAGTGCGGCGATGGCCGCCTCGCTGGCGGCCGGCTCTAATCGACCTTTAGCGGCTTGTTGGCGCAGACGTGCGGCTATGGTGGCGAGGCCCTGTTCGCGGGCGCAGGAGTCTGCGTCGTAGAGCAGGACTTCCCTGCTCGCTTGGGCCAAAACTTGGGCAATACCGCGCCCCATAGTGCCGGCCCCAATGACGGCAATGCGTTTGAGCTCCATATCGTCTTTCAGAAGCGGGTTTTACTCGAACTTACCATGTTACCCAATAATCGCAAGAAGTTATTAACTAGTGGCTTATAACAAAATATAGTATTGCGAGAGCGAGGAGATCGCCTAGATTGATTGCCTTGCCGCTGGGCGCACAAATAAAAGCAGAGGAAAATTAATGGCAGCAGATCGTGGGAAACTGAGGAGTGCCGACTGGTTTGGACGCGAGGACAAAGGCGGCTTCATTCACCGCAGTTGGATGAAGCGCGGCCTACCCGAGCACGAATTCGACGGCCGCCCGGTCATCGGCATCTGCAACACGTGGTCCGAGCTGACGCCGTGCAACATCCACTTCCGCGACTTGGCCGAAGTCGTCAAGCGCGGCGTGTACGAAGCCGGGGGGTTGCCCGTGGAATTCCCGGTCACCTCGCTAGGCGAGCCCATCATGCGCCCGACGACCATGCTCTTCCGCAACTTGGCGAGCATGGACGTGGAGGAGTGCATTCGCGCCAACCCGGTTGACGGCGTGGTGCTCCTGACCGGGTGCGACAAGACTACGCCAGCGTGCTTGATGGGGGCGGCCAGCGTTGATCTGCCGACGATTGCCGTGCCCGGCGGCCCCATGCTCAACGGCAAGTACCGCGGCAGCGATATTGGTTCGGGGACGGACGTGTGGAAGTTCAGCGAGGATTTTCGCGCCGGGAAGATGACGCGCGAAGAATTCGGGCTGGCCGAGGCCGGCATGACGCGCTCGGATGGGCACTGCATGACGATGGGCACGGCATCGACGATGGCCTGTATGGTCGAGGCCCTCGGCATGACCCTGCCCGGCGGCGCGGCGATCCCGGCCCCGGACTCGCGGCGCAAGGTGCTGGCGCATCTGGCGGGGTCGCGCATCGTCGAGATGGTGCGCGAAGACCTCAAGATGTCCGCCATTCTCGGGCGTGCGGCCTTTGAGAATGCCATCAAGGTCAACGCGGCCATCGGCGGTTCGACCAATTGCGTCGTCCACTTGCTGGCCCTGGCCGGGCGCGTCGGCGTCGAGTTATCCTTGGACGACTTCGACCGCCTCGGCAGCGCGCTGCCGCTATTGGTCAATTTGATGCCCGCGGGCAAGTATCTGATGGAGGATTTCTATTACGCCGGTGGCTTGCCGGTGGTAATTGAGGAGTTGAAGGATTCCCTCCATCTAGACGCTTTGACGGCGACGGGTAAGTCGCTCGGCGAGAATATCGCCGGGGCAGCCTGCTACAATCGAGACGTGATCGCTCCGCTGGACGCGCCGCTTATTGAGGCCGCGGGCTTGGCCGTGCTGCTGGGCAATGTTTGCGAGGACGGGGCGATCATCAAGCCGTCGGCCGCCTCGCCCGAGCTGATGCAGCACCGCGGACGAGCAGTGGTTTTTGAGACGATTGAGGACTATCACGAACGGATCGACAGCCCCGATTTGGATGTAGATGAATCGAGCGTACTGGTGTTGCAAAACGTCGGGCCGGTCGGCTATCCAGGCATGGCCGAGGTCGGCAACATGGGCTTGCCGAAAAAGCTGCTGGAAAGGGGCGTCCGGGACATGGTGCGCATTTCCGATGGCCGCATGAGCGGCACGGCCTACGGCACTGTGATCCTGCACGTGGCCCCTGAAGCGGCCATTGGCGGATCGCTGGCGCTAGTGCGCGCTGGCGACATGATCGAGCTCGACGTGGCGGGCCGGCGATTGCACCTAGACGTGTCGGACGAGGAGCTGGCGCGCCGCCGGGCGGCTTGGCAGCCTCCTGCACCCCACGATACCCGGGGCTACGTCAGCCTCTATATCGACCACGTGATGCAGGCCGACAAAGGAGTTGACTTCGACTTCTTGGTCGGCAAGTCGAGTGCTGTTGTAACGCGCGAGGCTCATTAACGAAAGGACTAGACGGTGAAGATCGCCAAGATCGAACAGTTTTTCCCGCGCCAGCGCATGCGCTTGGTCAAAGTTACCACGGACAATGGTCTAGTCGGCTGGGGTGAGACCACGCTGGAGGGCAAGCCCAAGAGTACTTGGGCGGCGGTGGAAGAGTTGGCCGAGTACTTCGTCGGCAAGGACCCGCTCCGCATTGAGCACCACTGGCAGCACGTCTATCGCTCGGCCTTTTTTCGCGGCGGCAATGTGCTGATGAGTGCGCTGTCGGGCATCGATCAGGCGCTGTGGGACATCGCTGGCAAGCACTACGATGTCCCCGCCTATATGCTCTTGGGCGGTGCGGTGCGCGACCGGATTCGCGTGTACGCACACTGGGGCATCCACGGCCAGACCGACGAGGCGCTGACAGCGGCGCGGGCGCGGCTCGACATGCTGTTGGCCAAAGGCTACACGGCTTTTAAGACGGGGCCGGGGGGCACGTGGCGCGCCCACGAGCCACCGGCGCGAATCGACGCGTTTGTCAAAGACGCCTACACCATGCGCGAATGGGTCGGCGACGAGGTAGAGCTATGCTTCGACTTACACGGCAAGATGACGCCGGGGTTGGCCATTGAGGTGTGTGGCCAGCTTGCGGGGATGCGGCCGATGTTCGTCGAAGAGCCGATCCCGCAGGAGAATGTCGATGCGCTAAAGGAGGTCTCCGACCACGTGCCCTTCCCTATCGCCACGGGCGAGCGCTTGCTCTCGCGCTGGGAGTTCCGGGAGATTTTTGAAAAGCAGGCCGTCTCCTACATCCAACCCGATGGCTCGCACGCGGGCGGGATCACCGAGCTGAAAAAGATCGCCAATATGGCCGAGGTTTATTACATCCACATCATGCCGCACTGCGCTATCGGCCCGGTAGCCTTTTCCGCCTGTATGCAGGTTGATGCGGTGGTGCCCAATTTCCTCGTGCAGGAACAGGTTGACGAGGGATTGGGTGAGGGGTTGCTCGTTGATCCGTGGCAGGTGGTCGACGGCCACGTCGAACTGCCGACCAAGCCGGGGTTGGGGTTTGACCTGATCGAGTCCGAGGTGGAAAAGACGATCGAGTACACAGAGGAACTGGGCGGCGAACTCTACTACGAAAACGACGGCAGCGTCGCAGACTGGTAGCGTTGCCGTGCGCCGCCGTGCGTTTGAGAAACTGGTGGAAAAGGCCCTCCTGCGCCTGCCGGAGGAGTTCCGCCAAGTGCTGGACAACCTAGCCATCGTCGTCGAGGACTGGCCCGACCCCGAACTGGTTGAGGAGATTACTGGTGATCGAGAAGAAGTGCTCTACGGGCTTTTTACGGGTACGCCCCTGCCCGAGCGCCGCCTCGAAGACAGCGGCGACCTGCCGCCGGTAATTGCGCTCTATCAGGGGCCTTTGGAGGAGGACTTCCCCGATCAGGGCGAGTTGGCGCGGGAGGTGGAGACCACCTTAGTACACGAACTAGCGCACTTTATGGGCTTTGACGAAGACGCCGTTAGAAAGTACGGCTATGAATAGCACCGGCTTGCAAAAAGCCCTCGACGAGCGCGATTTAGACGCCTTGGCAACCCTGTTGCGTCAGCACTCGCATCTGGTCCATCACCGCGTCGAATGCGCGAACGGGCAGAGCTACACCCCCTTGCAGTACGCCGACCGCATGGACGCTAGCTTGGACGCCATGCGCCTGTTAGTCGAATTCGGTGCCGAGCTGGACGAGTTGAACGAAGCGCTCTTTGGGTGCTGCGAAAATCACGATTTAGACCATATACAGCGCCTGCTAAAACTGGGCGTCCATCCCGATGACGCGTACAACGAAGGCTGGGACTGCCGCGTCCTCTACGGGCTTTTGCAGACGTACCGCCGTTCGCCTCCCGCCCACCTGCACGCCTGCGTCGAAGTGCTCATCGAAGCAGGGGCTACCTTTGGGGACGGGCCGACCATGGACATCCACCGAGGCCGGCTCGACCAACTAGAGCAGCGACTCGACCGCTGCCCCGATTTAGTTGAGGTGCGCTTCTGGCTCGACTACGGCGACCATCTCACGCTGCGGGGCGTCACCCTCCTGCACTTGGCGGTCGAATATCACGAGTTGGATGCCGTGAACCTGCTGCTGAGGCGCGGTGCCGATTTGAATGCCCGCGCCGAGGTCGGGCGCAACGGCGTGGGCGGCCAAACGCCCCTCTTCCACGCCATTGGTGCCAACCAAGGAACGGGCTGGGAGACCTTCAAGTACCTGCTGGCCAAAGGAGCGGACTTGACGGTTAGAGCACGCATTCAGCGCAACCCGGCGGCTGACGACAAGGTGATGGACTGCGTTCATAAGGGGCAGGACCACTTTTTCTCCGAGGTCGAAGAACTCACCCCGCTGGGCTATGCCCTGCGCTGCGAATCCGGTCCGGCTTGGCGGGCCACTCCGCGCGAAGTGACCCGGCTACGGGCACTGCATGCCCCGGCGTAATTTTGCCGCGCCGAGTGATGTTGCTCCTATCGGCGATATGGTTTAATTTTTCAGTCTCTTGCACTTCGGTGTAGAGGCCCTCTTTTTATGCCGGTTGAGAAGGCAAAAATCGCCCCCTGTGCGGGGGCGCGAATTGAAACCTCCCCCACCAAAAAGGTCGCCCCCGTGCGGGGGTGTGGATTGAAACGTGAATATACCTAACCACGACATACTAATCGTAGGCGGCGGTGGTGCGGGGCTGCGGGCGGCGATTGCTGCTGTCGAGATCGATCCGAATCTCAGCGTCGGCTTGGTGTCCAAAGTGTACCCCATGCGCAGTCACACGGTGTCAGCCGAAGGCGGCTCCGCGGCGGTGCTACGCGACGACGACAGCTTCGACTCCCATGCCTTCGACACCATCAAGGGCAGCGATTTTCTCGCCGACCAAGACGTAGTCGAGGTCTTCGTCGAGGAGGCCAGAGACGAGCTGATTCAATTGGAGCATTGGGGCTGCCCTTGGAGCCGCGACGACGACGGCCGGATCAGTGTGCGCGCCTTCGGGGGCATGTCGGTCAAGCGCACCCTGTACGCGGCCGACAAAACCGGCTTCCACATGCTACACGCCCTTTTCCAGACCTCGCTCAAATACGACCGCATCCATCGCTACGACGAGTGGTTTGGCACTCGGTTGCTGCTCGACGACAACGGCGCGGCCTGTGGCGTGGCAGCGATCAACGTGCGCTCAGGTGCCATGCAGGCGATTCCCGCCAAGGCCGTAATCATCTGCACGGGCGGCGGCGGGCGCATTTTCCCCTTTACGACCAACGCCGCCATCAAGACCGGCGACGGCATGTCCATGGCCTACCGAGCGGGTTGCCCACTCAAGGACATGGAGTTTGTCCAGTACCATCCCACCGGGCTGCCGGGCACGGGCATCTTGATGACCGAGGCATCGCGCGGCGAGGGCGGCTACTTGATCAACAACAAAGGCGACCGCTACCTCAGCGAATACCTGCCCGACAAGATGGAATTAGGCCCGCGCGACATGGTTTCGCGGGCATTCGTCCACGAGGAGCGCGCCGGGCGGGTCTTTTCCGGCCCGTACGGCACGTACGTCCATCTCGATTTGCGGCACTTGGGCGAAAAGAAAATCGACGAGCGCATCCCCTTCGTACGCGAGTTGACCAAAAACTACGTGGGCATTGATCCCGTGTACGAGCCGGTGCCCGTGCGCCCGGTGGTCCACTACATGATGGGCGGCATTCACACCGACATTACTACGGCGACGCCGATTCCGGGCTTGTACGCGGCCGGGGAAACGGCCTGTGTCACCATCAACGGAGCCAATCGCCTCGGCTCCAACTCGCTGTCCGAGCTTTTGGTTTTCGGTGCGCGGGCCGGCCGCTATGCCGCCGAGTATGCCGCCGAGGTCAATTCACCGTCGTACGATAGCCTGAAGAAGATGGCTGCTGACGAGTGGCAGCGGATTGAACAGGCGTTTTTCAAAAACGAAGGCAGCGAGCGCATCGCCGACATTCGCACGGATCTGCAGAAGACGATGGAGCAAGGGGCGGGCATCTACCGCGAACAGGAGAGCCTAGAGGCGACCTGCGCCGAGTTGCCCAAGCTCAAGGAGCGCTACACTCGCGTTCAGGTTGACGACAGCTCATCGGTCTTCAACACCGAACTAACGGCCGCTTTGGAACTGGGCTCGCTGCTCGACGTGGCCGAGACCGTGGCTCATTCGGCACTTTTGCGCCGGGAGTCGCGCGGATCGCATTCGCGCATGGACTACGAAGAGCGCGACGATGAAAATTTCCTCTGTCACTCCTTGGCCTATCGCACCGATGGCGAGCCACGCATCGAATACCAAGACGTCGTCATTACCCGCTGGCAGCCCCAAGAGCGCACCTACTGATTGAGAGGAGCTATGAGCGACAAGACCATTGGCATCCGGGTGACCCGCTTTCGACCCGAGCAGGAGGATGCACCCACCGAGCAGGTTTACGAGGTTCCCTATCAGGAGGACTGGGTCGTCCTCGACGCGCTCAACTACATCAAAGACCACATGGACGGCACCCTTTCATACCGCTGGTCGTGCCGCATGGGCGTGTGCGGCTCTTGCGGTATGATGGTCAACGGCGAGCCTAAGTTGACCTGCGCGGCCTTCCTCAAGGACTACTACCCGAATGAGTTGGTGATCCAGCCCCTCGCCCACTTCCCCATTATCCGCGACTTGGTCGTCGATATAGACGATTTCATGGACAAGCTCAAGGCGGTCCAGCCGTGGATCATTCGCGAGGAAGAAAAGCCGGTCACCGAAGGCGAGTACTTGCAGTCGCCCGCGGAGCTAAAGGAGTTCAAGCAGTTTAGCCAGTGCATCAACTGCCTGCTGTGTTACGCGGCTTGTCCCGTCTATGGGCTAGAAGACGTCTTCGTCGGCCCAGCGGCCCTAGCGCTGTCCTACCGCTACAACCTCGACTCGCGCGACGAAGGCTACGCCCAGCGCACGGTCGTCGCCGCTAGCAGTGAGGGCATCTGGGAATGCACATTTATCGGTGAGTGCTCGGTGGTCTGTCCCAAGGACGTGGACCCGGCCGCCGCCATCCAGCGCACCAAGGTCGACACCACGACCAACTGGTTCAAATCCTTTCTCATGCCTTGGGGGAACAAATGAGCCAGTCGTACGAAACCTACAAGCCAAAGCTATCTCCGGCTTGGTGGCTAAAGAGCCGCAACTATTTCCTATTTATGATGCGCGAATTGAGCAGCGTCTTCGTCGCCGCCTTCGTCCTCCTCTTCCTCTACCAGCTCTTTGCGCTGGCCAAGGGGCCGGAGGCGTATGCGGCTTGTCGCGACGAACTGACGGCACCGGCGTTTGTGGCCTTTTACGCGGTGGCGTTTGTCTTTGCGCTCTACCACACGATTACTTGGCTGGGAGTAATGGGTCGGGTCCAAGTTGTGCAGCTGGGCGCGTTCACCGTGCCGCCCAAGTTGGTAACGGCTGGTGCCTTCGTCGGGTTTTTCCTCGTGTCGGCGGCCGTTGGCTGCATTTTCCTGTACGCGCTATAGCCATGAGCTACAAACAAGACAAAACCGAACCTTTCTGGTGGGGCCTGTTTTCCGCTGGCGGCGTGGTAGCTGCCATGCTGATCCCCGTGCTGATCTACTTCGTCGGGCTGGCCGAGCCACTAGGCTTGATCGGCGCGAAAGTGAGCGGATACGAGGCCATGAACAAGTTGCTCAGTCACCCGCTGGTCAAAGTGGTCTTTTTCGTCGTGGCCGCTCTACCGCTCTATCACGCGGCGCACCGCATCCGCTTCATGCTCCACGAATTTGGGGTGCGGAAGTTGATCCTTCCCATTCACTACTTCTGCTACGGCGGTGCCATAGTCAGCACTGGGCTGGCGGCTTACATCCTCTTTTATCTGCTTTAACCGTCGGTCCCGATGGGTGCCATGAAAGGAAGAACGTCGATGCCCATAGGAGACAAAAACGCTATAATCGCCGGTTGTGGAATGCACCACGTGGCCGTGCAGACGCGCGATTGGGAAACGTCGCTGGGCTTTTACCGAGATGTGCTGGGCATGGAGGTGGTCGCCGAATTTGGTTCTCCTGAGCGCAAGATCGCGCTCTTGGATGCAGGCGATGGCAGCCACCTTGAACTCTTCGCCCCCACGGCCGAATCGCCCGCACTTGGGGCCGAAAGCCCCAACGATCCGGTGACGCACTTTGCCTTGGCGGTTACAGACGCACGCGCCGCCACTGAGCGGGTGCGAGCGGCCGGATGCGAGATCACGGTCGAACCCAAGGATCTGACGCTGGACAGGCTAAACGTGACAATTGCCTTTTTCAAAGGCCCCAACGGCGAAGTCGTGGAGTTCTTCCAGACTCACTAGGCTGGGTTGGCACAAAAAAGCGCAGGACCCCAAGGGCCTGCGCTTTTTGCGTTTGTATGGAGGGATTATTGCGGAGTTTGGGTTTCGGGGGTCGCGCCGATGACGACCACGTCTCGGGCTTGCAGGCCCTTGGGGCTAGTGACCGTTTCAAATTCCACCTGCTGACCTTCTTCTAAGGAGCGGAAACCATCGCCGCGAATCGCGCTGTAATGGACGAAGACGTCGTCTTGTCCTTCGCGCTGGATAAAACCAAACCCCTTGGAACTATCGAACCATTTGACGGATCCACTTTGACGTTCGGACATAATGAAGGTTGCCTCCCTTCGATGTGCTAATTGCGTTGAGCTGAGCGTTCCAAGCTGGGCTTAAGGTACAAAAAGACCCTAGCGCGGGCTGCGCCCACCAGCCCCGCGTGGGCCGCGGACAAAGCCAACCTCGGCCATGCGAATAGCTTTCTGCTGTCGGCGGATGCTCTTTTGGCGGTTGATCTTCTTCTGGACCGAGGGTTTAGTATAGAAACGCCGCTTCTTCAAGTCGCGCAACAAGCCGGCTTTGCGGGTTTTGGACGTAAAGCGCCGTAGCGCCTTTTCAAAGGGTTCGTCCGATCTGATCTCGACGCTGAAATTGCTCATCTACTGCTCCTAACCCTTGGCTTTAAGTTCCTAGGTAAGAAAAATATATTCTACGCTATGGGTTGCGCTTAGTCAAGAGCCGTCTTGCTAGCTGTGCTGGCCCAAGGCGGAGGGCTATAAAAGTAGTTGCGATTTTGGACAGATAGCCTTTTTTTCTAAAAAGACTCCCCTATTCAGAGAGAAGTCGTGCTTCGTCGTTCGACTTCCATACTTCCTCCTATCTCGCACGTAAGGAGATGCCATGGCTTTTTCGCATACGAATTCTAAGGGGGTCGCATATATTCTGCATTCCCGGACCACGACCCTCAAAAACGGGAACTCGCAGACGATTTACTTCTTTGCTAAAACCGAAAAAGAAGGTGCTCTCGACGCGGTGCCGGCTGGCTATCAGGTGTCTGAGAGCAAAAACGGCTTACCCGTGCTAAAGCGCAGTTAAGTAGGCCGCCTCGGCTGAGCCTCGTTCAGACCGGTTCTTTTTCTCGATATTCCCCAGAGAAAAAAGAACCGGTCTTTTTGTGCCAAAAAGCAGCTGAAGTAGCGCTTTTGTCGAGCGTATCGTTGGCCTATACTATGGGGCATGATGCCAAAAACGGTAAGAGAACAGGCTGCGGTCAACTTGCAGCAACGGCTGGCCGAAAACCCCTACGTAGGCCGCGGCATTGTCATTGGCCGGGCTGCGGCGGGGACTTGGATGCAGGTTTACTGGATCTCAGGGCGCAGTGCCAACAGCCGCAACCGCATCTTCGTCGCTGAGGGCGATGTGTTGCGAACCGAAGCGGCCGATCCGGCGAAGTTGAGCGACCCCACGCTCATCATCTACAACGCCATGCGCGTTTGTTCTCGGCGCAGCATTGTCTCCAATGGGGCCCATACCGACGTCATATACGAAGGTTTTACCGCCGGTCGCGGTTTTATCGAGAGCTTGGCTGGCTGGCAGCACGAGCCGGATTCGCCCAACTACACGCCGCGCATAGCGGGCTATGTTGATCTGGAGGCCGATGAGGCTTGGCTCGCCATACTCAAGGCCAGCCCTTTTGACCCCGAGCACAGCGAACGCCACTTCTTCCGCTTCGACTGCATTGAGCCGGGCTATGGTTACGCTATCACTACGTACGACTCAGATGGCGACCCGTTGCCGGCGTTTTCTGGAGTTCCTTACCTGTTGCCCCTCGCCTGTGCGCCTGCCCGTCTCTGGGAAGTCCTAGACCCCGAGCATCGGATTGCGCTTGCAGTGCGCCGAATTGCGGCCGATGGCGCGGTCGAAACCGAGATCATCAACCGCTATGAGGCGGTCTAGCCTCTGCACGTGCGGTGGCAAAGAAAAAGCACGGCAGCGAACAGAGCCACGGCTACTGCCTGATGGAGCGAGGCCAAGGCCAAGGGGACATGCGCTACGACCGTGCCGATTCCCAAGCCGATCTGCACAGTTACCAAGCAGAGGATTAGGCCGGACCCAGTCTTCAGGGCTGTGTGGCGGGCGACCGCCCACAGTGCTAGTGATAGCCCGAGGACTGCAAAGGCAAAGAAGCGGTGTTGGAAGTGGACGGTGATGGGGTTATCGAGCAGGTTTACCAGCGGCGGCTGTATGGACCACAAGCCAGCCGGGAGCCAAACCCCGAACATTTTGGGAAAGGTATCCGATAGGTGCCCGGCCTTGAGCCCGGCGACTAGGCCGCCAGCGGCGATTTGGAGGCAGACGGCGGCAAACAGCCAAATGCAAAGGCGACGCGCAGTGCGGGGCACCGGCCGAGCCGCTACCGCAGACGACAGATAGCCGAGGGCCTGCCAGAGGCAAGCGGCCAAAAGGGCCAAGGCGCAACAAAGGTGCAAGGTCAAGCGCAGATGGCTTACTTGGGGCCGGTCGTCTAGGCCGCTCTTGACCATCAGCCAGCCCACCAAGCCTTGGAGGGCGAAGAGCAGGCCAATGCCCAGATAGGCAGGTATGTGGGCGCGGGGAATGGCGCGGCGGCAGAGGAAATAGAGCAGGGGCACCACAAAGAGCAACCCGGCCAGCCGACCGAGCAGGCGGTGGCCGAACTCCATGTAGTAGATAAACTTGAATTCGTCCAACTCCATGCCATAGTTGACGAGCTGGTATTCGGGCGTCTGCCGGTACTTGGCGAATTCGCTTTCCCAAGCCGCGGCACTGAGCGGCGGAACGACGCCGGTGACCACGTTCCACTCAACGATGGATAGGCCCGAGCGGGTCAGGCGCACCCAGCCCCCGTACACTACGAGGACGACGATGAGAGCCGAGACAGCGAGGAGCCAGACGGCGAGTTGGCGATTGGTGGTCATGTGGTGGGGTTTGAACAGATCACTCGTAGAAAATACTCTATGGCGATATATTGGCAACTTTTGCTGTGTCGCCGCACACAATAGAAGGAGGTACGTGTGAAGCTAGCAAACAAAGATGCGCTGGTAACCGGAGGGTCCACCGGCATTGGCCGGGCTGCTGCCGAGCTTTTCGCCCAAGAAGGGGCGCGCGTCCACATCATGGACTACAACGAGTCGGAGGGCCGAGCCGCAGTGGAACAGATTGAGGCCGCAGGGGGCCAAGCGCATTTCTACGCCACGGACGTGCGTTTGGAAGAGAGCGTGGCTGCGTCGGTTGCACAGATCGGTGTGCGCACCGCCCACCTCGATGTGGCGGTTTTCGCGGCTGGGGTCTTGACGGGGGCGTTCAAGACCATTGAGGAGCTGTCGGAGGAGGATTGGGATGCGACGCTCGACACCAACTTGAAGGGCACCTTTCTCTCGGCCAAATACGCGACGCCGCTCTTGGCGGCAGCCGGCCAATCCGTGCTGCTGATCATCGCCTCGGGAGCGGGTGTACGGGGCGGGTCCTCGTCCTATGCTTATGCCGCGAGCAAGGCTGGGCAGCACGGGTTGCACTACAAGCTTGAAGGCGAATTAGGGCCTAAGGGGGTGCGCTTGCACGTGATTTGTCCCGGGGGGATTGCAACGCCGCTGAAACTGAAAAATATAGCGCAGGGGGCAGAAGCCGCAGGCCGCGATCCAGAGGAAGCAAAGCGGAACGCCGTGCTGGGAGACCCGATGGGGATAGCGCGCGTGCTGGCGTTTTTGGCTTCCGAGGAAGGGTCTTACGTGCGGGGAACGGTGTTCACTCGGTAAGCGTCAGACGCGCTCCCAACGGCTGGGATCCATGCCGGGAGCCTCGGAGGTCATGTTCGGGGGCTTGTTGCCGCCGTGGTAGTCCCAGTGGCGCGTGTTGCGGTCGGCAAACAGCGGGCGGATTTCCTCGGGCAAGGTCTGGAGGTCTTCCTTGTCCCACGGGCTGATTTCGTCAACTGGCCCGGCCCAAGCGGGTCGGTAGGCGATAGCCAGCATTTCGCGCGGGTAGGCACCGACGTTGGGAAAGTTGCCGTGGAAGACGCGGTGGTGAATGAGCACGGCCGAACCGGCCTTGCAGGGCACCATGACTTCTTCGGGGTGGGATTTGTAGCGCGTATAGGGGTTGGCGTGGGCGTGTAGGCATAGGTGCGAGCGCGGCACCACGCGGAAAGGCGAAACTTCGGGTATGAGGTCGTCGAGATAGTAGAGTACGCGTATCAACACCGGGCACGAGCCTTCAAAGCCGAAAATTTTGGAGCCGTAGGGTTGGCCATCGGCGTGCAGGCTGATGCCGGGATGGCCGGGTTCGGAGCGCGCATAGCCGTAGTGCATGAAGATCACTTCGTCGCCCAAAAGTGCGCGGAGGAACGCGAGTGTCGGCGGGTGGCCGAGCAGGGCGGTTATTTCGCCGCCGTCGAATTGGATGTTGCTGCGGCCGCGCTGGCGTTCGCTGTAATCGACGGCTGTGGTCTCAAAGGTAGCGGTGATGGCTTTGAGGCGGGCGATGTGGTCGGCGTCGAGCAGGTCGGGCAAGACGAGGTAGCCTTCGATTTCGAGTTGGCGGATGCGTTGGCCGGTGGTGAGGGCCGACCAATCGCGGTTGTCGATGCGGGGTGTGGCCATGGTTGTCCTCCTTGAGGGGTGCTACTCGAAAGGATACGGCATTGAGCAGCCGCAATCAACGGCGGCGAGTTGTATGAGACAAACTACTAGGTCGCAGCGGTCTGAAGTGATTCTATGATTTCATAGAAAGCACGATGTACCGGCCTAAGCTGAAAGGGAGATTATTCAAAACTATGGCTATTCCAAGTCAAAAATACCTGCGTAAGCCGGTTCTTGAAATAGCGAATGACGCAAACGGAGAGGCCATTTCCAACAAATCTATCAAGGAGTCAACGAAAGAACGTTTCCCATTGACTGAGGCCGAGGCACGGGAAAAGATATCGGGTGGACGAACGAAGCTCGATAATCGCATAGAGTGGGTGTTGGCTTATCTAAAAAAAGGCGGCTTTTTGCGTTCTCCTTCGCGTGGGCACGTCCAAATCACTCAGGAGGGAAAAGAACTGCTCGCAACGGGCGCGAATGATCTTCTTTCATTGCGATGGAACGACCTAGATGCAGTGCGACGGGGCGGAGGCGATGCTGACGCACCGGACACCGCTGCCAATGATGACGTCGGCACTGACTCTGAGGATAGTACGCCCGATGAGCAAATTGCGGTACTTTATCGGGAATTGAGTGACAGACTTGCCGACGATCTATTGGAGCGGGTGAAAAGTGTATCGCCCGCCGATTTTGAACGATTGGTAGTCAGTTTGCTTGAGAAAATGGGCTATGGCCAAGGTCAAGCCATTGGGGGCAGCGGCGATGGCGGCATAGACGGGATCATCAATCAGGATGCCTTGGGACTCGAAAAGGTGTACATCCAGGCGAAACGCTGGGAAAGCCAAGTTGGAGCACCCGAAATCCGCAATTTCTCCGGCAGCCTTGAAGCGAGAGGGGCAAGTAAGGGCGTGTTTATCACGTCTTCGTCCTTTGTCCCAAAGGCGCGTGAAACGGCGCGTTTTATCTCGGCAGGCAACAAGTTTATCCGGTTGATAGACGGAGAGGAACTTGCCCGTCTGATGATAAATCACGGCGTTGGCGTGGTCTCCGAAATCATATATGATGTGAAAAAACTGGACGAGAATTACTTTGCCAAAGATTTGTAACGGCGCGGCAGTCGAGTTTTCACAGAAATTGCAGCATCCATGCAAACCACCGCCAAGCTGATATGCGGCCCGGCCCAGTCCATGGCGGGGATCGAGGATGAGTCGGTTGATCTGATAGTCACCTCGCCGCCCTATCCGATGGTGGAAATGTGGGATGAGATTTTCGTGTGCCAAGATGGTCGCATTGGGGAGCAACTGTCGGGCGGCAATGGACGAGCCGCTTTCGCGCTCATGCACGAGCTGCTTGATGCCGTGTGGATGGAATGCAGCCGCGTCATGAAGCCGGGGGCGATTGCTTGCGTTAATATCGGCGATGCCACCCGAACTATGGATGGCGATTTCCAACTCTACTCCAATCACTCCCGCATACTCAGCAGCTTCCTCGGCCAAGGTTTTGCGGCGTTGCCCGATATACTGTGGCGCAAACAGACTAACGCACCCAACAAATTTATGGGGTCTGGGATGCTGCCCGTAGGAGCGTATGTAACCTACGAGCACGAGTACATTCTCGTGCTTAGAAAAGGGCGGCGGCGAACATTCACAACGACCGCAGAGAAAGCCAAGCGCCGAGAGAGTGCCTTCTTCTGGGAGGAGCGCAACGTCTGGTTCTCAGACGTGTGGTTCGACGTAAAGGGAACTTCGCAAGGGCTTGGCGATGCGCCTACTCGCGAGCGCAGCGCGGCCTTTCCTTTCGAGCTAGCCTACCGGCTCGTCTGCATGTTTTCCGTCAAAGAAGACGTGGTGCTCGATCCGTTTGCCGGGACTGGAACGACACTGGCAGCCGCCCTAACAGCAGGGAGAAACTCGGTCGGCTTGGAGATTGACGAGACGTTGGTGCCGGTCGCGCAAAACCTGCTGCGCTCCACGCCTCCTGCCGCCAATGAGTACAACCGCGCTCGGCTGGCTCGGCACGAAGAGTGGGCCGCTGTGCGCACGGCAGAGAACGGCCCGTTGAAATACGCGAACCGCCGTTATGGATTTCCGGTAATGACGGCTCAGGAACAAGACTTGTTGCTAAACGAAGTTACGGAAATTGTCGGCGAAGCCGACGGCATGACGCTGGTGGCTCAGTACAGCGAAAAACCACAAGCCTACCAGCGCGAAAGCAAGGCCACCGCACCGCCCGAATCCCCACAGACGCTGCTGTCGTTAGGCTACTGATCGGCGTTGCGCTCTTCCGCACGCACTGCGCTCTGCAGTGCTTCATAGGCCGCCTCGCAATCGGCGAGCGCAGCACTCTGCTCTTTGATCTGTTGGTTCAGCGCTTGTACTTGATCGTCGGGCACGGGGTCGGCACCGGCTTCGAGAAGCTGGTGGACCCGCGCTCCCAGATCCGCTTGGGTGCGGTGAAGTTGGTTTTTGGCAGCGGCGATATCGAGCCGGGCACGCGCTAGACGAGTCAGGTCGCCGGCTTTGTCAGCGGCGGTGGCCGCGCCTTCTTGCAACCCTTTCACAAAATTGTTCCATAAGTTGTCCACTGAGGCCTCGCATGGTTTAAGTGTCTGGTGCCGAGGCGCGGCGCAGTTCGCGGAGGAGCGTTTCTTTGTTGGCCCGCGAAACTTGGCGGCCCTTGAGCTGAGCGTCGGGTAGCTGGCGCACGAGTTGGCGCAGGCGGGCGACTGGCAAGCCCTCTAGCTCGTCGGGAGGTGGCTGCGCTGGCGGGGGAGCTGCTTGGGGTTGGTTTAGGAGCAGGTTTTCTACGTCTAAATGGGGGGCGGGAATGACGCGATGGCTAATCACTTGGCCGACCTTGAGCGCGGCTTCGACGCCGGCTTGCACCGCCACTTGGACGGCGGCAACCTCCCCTCTAAAGTGTGTTGAAACCAGCCCGCCGCCGATGGGCTTGATGCCGAGGAGCTCGACCGGAGCGGATTTTACGGCTGCGTCGGCTGCTTCGATGACGCCGACGAGACCCCGAGTCTCAATCAGCCCTAGGGCAGCCATTGGGTGCGCTAGGCTTGGTCAACGAGTGTCGTCGATAGTGTGGGGGACGAGGGCCAAAAAGCGGGCGCGCTTGATGGCGCGGACGACGCGCGTCTGCTGCTTGCGCGTGGCACCGGTGCGCCGGGCCGATTCGATCTTGCCGGTCGGCGTGATAAACTTGACTAGGACATCGAGGCGCTTGTAGTCGATGTCTTCGGACTTGAGTTTGGCTACGGCCTCTCGGCGCGAGCTGCGAAACTTGGCGATGACGACGCTCCTTTTTAAGGTCCGCCGCTTGGGCGGGCACACAAATTAAAAGGACAAAAAGTACAGGAGGGACCGGGGAATGTCAATATGTTGCTCCGGCCCGGCTTCCGCGTTAATGCGCATCCATTTCGTCGTGGAGCTGGCGCATGATTTGGTGGTGCCCCATGCCCTCGTCCCAGAGCTTTTTGTACTTAACCTCGTCAATGCCCTCGCGCTTGAGAAAGCCGCGAATGTCGTAGTGCCCCTCGACTTCTAGGGGCAGGCCACCTTCCTCGACCATGAGCTGGAGGGGATAGCTCTTTTCCTGTAGCGGCAAGTGGATCACGCGGTTGCGGCGCGCCGATTCGTAGAGGGCCATCATAATTTCCACGGTGTCGCGAGCCGTGGTACCCGCGTTGCGGTGCTCGTCCTTGTGCCCTTCGAGACAAGCGATGAGCTCGCGGACTTGGGCGGCATTGGTGTTGCCCCCAATGGCCTTGGTGTCTTCGGTGAGCGCGAGATCGACTTTCCGCCAGCCGCCAGAAGAGGCATTCATAAGCTGGAGCCGGGTCTCGCTGACCGATAAGAGCCCTTCGCTACCGCGGATTTCAAAGCAACCGGCACCAGCCCCCTCGCGCATGAGGTCGGACTGAATGAAAAGCTGGAGATCGCCGGCGAAGTGGACCAAGCCCATACAGGCGTCTTCGATCATGGTGTCGCGCTCGTAGCGGTCAGTGCGGCGCTCGACTCCGCCCATGACCCATTGAGCGCGGGGGTCGCCGAGCACGAAGCGCGAGCCGTCAATGGAATGCGTACCCCAATTGGTCAGCCCGTCGGCGACCTTGTTGGTGACAAAGATCGGCTCGCCAATCGCGCCCTCTTCGACTAGCGCTTTGGCTTTTTCCCAGCCCGGGGTGAAGCGGCGCTGATGGCTAATGACTAGCTGGGTGTTGTGTGCCTCGCAGGCATTGACCATGGAGTCGGCCGCGGCCATGCCGATGGCCATGGGTTTTTCGCAGATGACGGCGCGGGCGCCGCCTGTGGCTGCGGCAATGGTGGGTGCCGGATGCAAAAGGTGCCAAGTACAGACGCTGACGATGTCGGGCCGGGCCTTTTCCATCATCTCTTCGACCGTCTCAAACTCCTGCGGGATGCCGTATGCGTCCACGTAGGTTTTGCGGGCCATGGGAACCGGATCGGCCACGGCGACCACTTCGACCTCGTCCACGAGATTGTAGCCTTCCATGTGGGCGTTGCCGATGGAACCACAGCCGACGATTGCCGCGGTATAGCGTTTCATAGAGGATATCTCCTTGGCGAAAACGTGATAGGATAGCAGGTGTACTATGAGACATAATAAAGAATAGGTATTAGGTTATCTTCAAGTCGGCAGGCCGTACCACCCAAGCCAGCAGGCTGAAAAGCGACCATCAGTTATGGAAACCCTGTACGTCTCACCCTCGCTCTCCATCCCGCTTTCCGAACTGCGATTCAAGTTCCACCGCAGTTCTGGGCCGGGGGGACAAAACGTCAACAAGCTCAATACCTCCGTCGAGTTACAGTTTGACTTTGTCCACAGTGCAGTGCTCAGCGACGAGCAGCGCCAGCGGATTGCCGAGAAGCTCGCCACGCGCCTGAACAGCACGGGTGCGCTGTCGATCCAATCGGAGCGATTTCGCACACAGAGGCGCAATCGCGTCGACTGCCTCAATAAGCTGGCCACCCTGCTTGCCGAGGCGCTCAAGACGCAGCCCAAACGCAAAAAAACCAAGCCCAGCCGCGCTGCCCAAGCGCGTCGCCTCGACGGCAAGCGGCGTCATTCCGAGAAAAAGAAGAGTCGCCAAATGCCTTTGGATTGAACGTTTGGCCTGATTGGTGCGTTGAAAGATAGTATTTGCGCATGTTCACTTGGTGTTCTATGTTAAACCTTAACGTGAACGTAAAAGTTTTCCATCTGAAAGTGTTGAGGACTAAAATGAAGGCACAAAACAGAGAAACAATGTACTCGGCGACCGATCTCTACTGGCGCGACATAAAAGACGCCGAGCCGCTCAGTCGCGAGGAAGAAATTGCCCTCTTCAAACGCGCCAAAGCAGGCGACGAAGAGGCGCGTCAGGCGTTGGTGCGGGCCAATTTGCGCTTCGTGGTCCGCGTCGCCCGCGAGTACCACGAGTCTGGTCTCTCGTTGATCGAGCTGATTTCCGAGGGCAATCTCGGGCTGCTGGAGGCGGTCCGGCGCTTCGATGAGACGCGCGGTTTTAAGTTCATCACCTATGCGGTGTGGTGGATTCGCCAAGCCATCCTCCGCGCCTTAGCCGAGCACGGCAAAATTGCCCGCCCGCCGCTGAGCCGGGTCAGCGACCGGCAGAAGGTCGAAAAGGAGGCCGATGTCCTCGCTCAAGAGCTGGGGCGCGCTCCCACTATTGAGGAAATCGCCGCCTGCGTCGATTTCTCGGCGGAACGCATTCGCAACGCCTTTGAGCTGGGGCAGCCGGATATGCCCTTGGACGCTCCTGCTTTTGCCGACAGCGAGATGACGTATGCACAGACCTTTGTCTCGGCCGAGCCCAGCTCGCACGAGCGCTTCGTCGAGGGCGAAATGCGCGCGGCGGTGGTCGATTGTATGAAGGTGCTCGACGCCCGCGAATCCCACATCGTCCGCGCTTATTTTGGCCTCGACGACAGCGCGCCCAAGACCTTGGAGGAGATCGGCGAGTCTATGGGCGTCACCCGCGAGCGCGTACGGCAGTTGCGGAACAGGGCGCTGGAAAAAATGAAAGACGAGTGCGGCGGGCAGTTGGTCGAGTTTTCGAGCAACTGAGCGGGCGACAGGCTCATTGCTGTGGGCTGTGTCGCGTCCTATTATTGAATACCCTTAACGAGAGGACGCGATGGCCCAGCTTAGGCAGAAATTATTGGTGCTCTACGCCCATTCTCCCGATTTGCACAGCCAAACCGTGGCTTGGTCGCTGTACGACGGCACGGGCGAGGACCGATCTAGCAGCGGCGATAGCGAGGAACCGCCCTATCCTTCGGTGGTGGCGGCCATGCGAGACGGGTGGCGGGTGGTGCAGTTCCCCCAGCAGTACCCGGCCTATCCAGGCATGGAATACAACACGTCCTACCTGAAATACGAGTACATCCTCGAAAAGCTGGAGGCAATCGATGGTCGATAAGCAATATCTCCTGAATACCAAGCAGATGGCGCAGTTTGTCGCCGATGGCTTTTTGCGCTTTGACGAGCTGGTGCCCGACGAGATCAATCGCGCCGCATGTGCGGAAATGGAAGCCGGGGTCCCACGGGGCCGCGCTGGCGCGCCGCTCGCCGAATTGTGGGCCGATGCGGTAATCGGTCAAGTGGTGCGCCTGCCCCAGATTCAGGGGATCGTTCACAGCTTAGTCGGCCCCGACCCGCTCTACGACCACCACGCCGTGCATACGGTTGATGCTCACCACCAGCACGGGCAGATCTGGCACGCCGACGCGATTATCGACACCCGGCTGCACTTTGACGTCCAGTTTTTTTACTTTGCTCATGACACGCCGAGGGAGATGGGCGGTACCATGTTCCTGCCCGGCAGTCACTACCGACGCATCAGCGAGTCGGACATCGCCCGCTATCAAAACTTCCTCGGGCAGATGCCGATGGTCTGCAAGGCCGGCACGGTGGCCGTGGCGCACCACGGCATCTGGCACTGCGCCCAGCCCAACCTAACCGGCCGCAAGCGCTACATGTTCAAGCTGCGGCTCAACCCCACGGTGCGGCAGAAAAAGCTGTGGAACACCGACGATATCGACGATGCGGAGGTCTCCGCGCTGCTCAACGCCAACCATCGCTGGTACGGCAACGAGGTGCGCTTAGAGGTCGTCAACCGCATCAAGCTGTGGCGCTTCTTGACCGGCGACGACAGCTACGATGTGTCCTACTGGCTGTCGCGGCTGGAGAATGCGCCCGAGAATGAGCTGCGGGCGGCGTGAAGTTAGTTCATATCAGAATCTGGCCCTACTGTATAGCTTTCTCCCGAAACTCTCTTAGAACACTACCCTACCGATGAAAGTACCCCATAACAACAGGGGGATCAGTGAGCCTCTGGAATAACCTATTGTCTTTGCTCTTTGGAGAAGGGGAGCAACCTACTAAGCAAGCTAAGCAAGAGCGTTCACGACCCGACAGGCCACGATCCAATAGGCCATATAGATCAACAGCTCGGAGTGGGCCAAACCCTGGCGACCTCGTAAGCGGTCGCGTCGAGTACGTCGGCGATAAATTCGCCAAGGTTGCCTCAAGTAATCTCACGGCCGTCGTCTTCTTGGATGAGATGGCAGATCGCTTTATCGATTCTCCATCCGAAGTGCTTCAAGATGGGCAAGAAGTCGATTTTGTCCTCATCAAGCATGATCCCAAAGGATGGAAGGCAAGTATCAGCGCCGTTACCGAGGCCAAAGCTCGCACAGCACTCTCAAGCCTGAATGAAGGTGATCGACTCAAAGGCAGGATCGTCGATTTTAAGGACCGGGGCGTAATCTTAGACTCGGGTGCTTTCCGAGTCTGGTTACCTATCGCGGAACTCGGCTGGGAATGGATTGACCATCCTTCCGAAGTTGTTGCTCTTGGGGACGAAGTTGAGGTCAAAATCACCCGTGTGGAACTTCCTGAAGGCTGGTTGACCGATAAAAAAGAACGGCGAGCGAGAGCTATTGGAAGTCTTCGGGCGTGCCTGCCACAACCCGAGTCCCCACAAATTTCTATCGCGTTTAGTAGCCTACCCTTCAAAATATGGGCGATCGCAAAAACACCGCGAAGCTGTGACCCGGTTGTACTTTATGTCCTTGAGGACCTCGTCGCAGAAAGATCGCGGGACGACATTCAGTCCACTACCGGCTTGCCATACTTAACACTTGATCAGATACATAAAGTCCTTGTTGAGGAAGGCTTGGCTAAAGGGTGGCGTCCGAGTAAGAAGGGTAAGCACCTTGCCGAGGCTGTAGTTCACGCAAGAGAACTTAATGCAGACCCTATTCGTGGCCTGTTTGCGAGTGCTGCACACCCATCCTCTCAATTTATTCTAGCCGAAGATCAGCGCGAACAGGACGAACATCCTCGTAATTGGCCCCGCCCGCCTCGTAACAGACCAGCGGAGGATATGTTTTTACGAGCGACCGATGAGGCTTTGCCTGAAACGCTCATAGAACGTATCGTCCCCGAAGATAAGCGATCGATACTGGCACGTCTCCAAGAGGATGATCGATTGCGAGTGTTCCTGCGCCGCGACGGATCACTTCCTTGGAAGCCTGTTTATATTGACACGCCAGAGCCCTGGCTCTTGGCCGGACTGTGGAGCGTCTTCGCCCCGGTTGGAGAGAAGCCATATCGCCCTGCGAATGGGAACTCGAAATGTCGTAACTTTCTTATGGTTCAATGCCATGCAGTTGCACGGAAGAACGGTGAGTCTCTTGAGACACTGTTTTTTGAACCGTACACAGCTACGCTGTGGCGGTTGCAGGATAGTGAAGGCGTTTTTATGCGGAAGCTCAAGGGATCGTCGTTCCCTCCGTTACCCTCCATAGGTAAGAATGGTGTCTCTGTGGCTTCAGATAGGGTTGCTAAGCACTTAATTCCGGACTCTTGGTGTCTTATAGGAGTGAATGATTGATGGCAACTCATGTCCCCAGACACGCTCTCACTTTCATGGCAAGTAGCGCAAGACTCGCTGCCAAGCATGGTCTTAAGACGGGTCTGACGAGAGCAGCAGCGAAAGCCAATCCTGCTTTGTTGGCTATCGAGGCGGCGGTTTCAGTCGCGGATGCTGTGAGTTCCTATCTGAATCTCAGAGCCGCTAGAGAGCATCGAGATGGATTACAAAAATTTATTCCGTACGAAGAGAAACGGCTACGACTTGAGCGTCAACAACTCGGCGAACAATTGGACTTAGCCAAGGAGGCAATAAAACAGAGAAAGGATATACAAAAAAGGCTTGGTGAGTTGGTCTTGGCTTGTAGCTGTGTATACAGGACGACTTTGGATGAACTTGAGGCTATTCGTTCATCTGAACTGCCGGACTTGGAAGCCTTTGACAGGCAACTGCAGTCGCTGGAAGGCGCGTGGACAGATTTTCGCCACGGACTCAAAAACTATAACGAGACTTCGGTCCAAACAGAGGAGTGAACGATGTTCGACAAAAAATTGAACCTCCCCGCTGAAATTGCCAAGAACGCTGGTATGGCTGCTACGAAAGTTGAGGTTGCAAAGCTACAGGTATGTAAGGAAGCAATTGTCGCGATCCAATCTGTTTGCGATGTGTTCAAGTCCCACAAAGAGCTTCAGAAAACCTGTGTGGAGTGGGAGGGACGTATCAGAGCAGCTGAGATTGACGTCCAAAAGGCGGAAGCTAACTTGCAGGATACCCGAGAACAGAATAAGCCCAAAATGGAAGAGCTCGCACAATCCCGTGAAGCACTGATGCGACTGTTGTCGCTGTTTGACGATGTTATGGAGAAAGCCAAGGCTCCAGACCTTCCTGACGATGACAAGAAGGAGGTACATCAATACCTGTTGCAGCTCTCCGACAAAATCGTGCAACTAAAGAAATAGTAGCGCAACGAAATGGTCCCTCTACTCGCCATCGCCGGGATCAGTCTCACTGCCAGTGCAGTTAGCTGGTGGAACGGTCGTCGTACCGCCGAAGTTCAGGAAGAAATTGATGCGCTAGAGGCACAGCTTGCTCAAATTCATGCTGCTGAGGCAAGGGCTAGGCGTCCTCTAATCAGCGACTACGTGAATCACTTGGATTCCTTCATTGAGCAGGAACTCAACATGAGAGATGCTGTTGCTACTGACTTAGTTGCTGGCCAAGCCAAAGCTCGTAAAATCTTGGATAGGCCCTTCGGTAGCCGTGAGCGGGATTCCTTTCGTCAGATCGTCTTGGAACTCGAGCTTGCCCTGATCCAAATCAATGCGGAACGGGCTTATTTGAGGCAGCTAAAGAGAAGCCTCTCTGCTGTAGCAAGTGGTGCCCAGAGTAATATCCCGAGTATAGGAGACCTTGAGTTACCCAATGACTTCCCAAGGGAGGCCGGGCTAGTCCATTTTGATGGCAAGATCCCCAAGCAACTTCATGGCTACCGCCTCAAAGAGAAAGATTGGTCCAGCGACCTCAATGGACGCGCAATGCTTTTCAATGTTGACCACGAGAAGCGAGTTGCAAGCGTAACGACTACAGGTGCTGCTTTGCTTGAGGCCAACCTGCTTGACGGTGGTGGGGCACTACCCGCAAAGGTCATTCATCGAGATAGAGAAGGTATCCTACTTGAATATCTTGGGGCTCCACTTCTTCTGCCGTGTAAGAGTTCACAAGATTATAGTTGGTTGACGCCTGAGAGCAACGCAGATGTCTATCCCGAAATATGGACGCTACGAGAGATCGCTGACCGACGTAGCGATCAGCCTCTTCGTGTTCGTCTTCATCCTCGCATTGAAGGCAGCCGCAAGTACTGGTCACCTATCCTACTGGCGGTCAACGAAGCGATGTTGGCACTCCTAGTGCAGGCATACGAACGCATCTCCAATGAGACTGATGCCCCTTGGCGAATACATCTTATGGACTCAGGCAGAATTGCCTTCACGATGGGTCAGGTCACACTTGTAACGACGGTTGATGCAGAACACAAGGCATTTGTCCTTGAAGATATACTCTTCGATGAAATCGATTCGCCGATCTCCATTCGCGTTCATGCTGGCATCACCGCTTTTATTCCAGGGACCCCAGATGACAAAGAAGCAGATCGCTCGCTCTTCAATTTGTTCGTCGAAGCCATACATGCGGAACTCAGTAGTCAGAAGCAGATGCTGCTGCAACGCAGAACAGCCCGCCACCTGAGGAAGCTGTCACTGATCTATCAAGATCAACAAGAGTACCATCAAATAACGGGTTCTTGTGGTTTTCTTCCTGGCAAGAGCGAACGTAGTGGACGTGTCGTTGTTGGCACGATTTTAGACAGCGAACCTCCTGTCTGGGTTGACGAAGCCACTTCCGCTGACGGGTTCACCAGACTTCAGGTAGTTGGGCATGATCGCAGTTGGAAGGTGAAACGTGCCAAATGGAAAGACCGACAGCTTGGCATTTGCCGTCTTGAACTCGACGTCCCGGCTGAGGCAAACTTTGGGGATATCAAGCCGTTCGGACTTTCCCGGATTGAACAAGCCGAGGGTTTGCAGCAGCAAACCCTATCTAGGGCACTTGAGCATGCCATTCTTGGAAAGTTTGCTTCTGCAAGGGTTCATTCGACTCTCCTCGGTCTATCAGGTGATACCGTTAAAAACCGTCACCTCGGCAAGGCACCTGTCGAGAGGTTGTTGAACTCTGATGAAGCTGTTGTGGCAGTCTGGGGGCCACCTGGTACTGGGAAGACTACGCTTCTCGTGAACTGGCTCCTTTCGCTTTTTAAGCAAGGGCAGGAACAGACGTGGCCTAGCGTTCTTATTGCAGCTCCAACTCATGTAGCGGTCGACAAGCTCGTCAACGACCTCCTGATGAAGGCCGGCAGGCTCTCTGAGGAAGTTGTGCGTTACGGCAGTGTGGAGCGGGTTGAGGGAACCGTGCTTGAGCCGGTGTGGCATTCGCGCTTGTTAGAGGGCTTAAAAAAGGAGCCAGACGAAGAAGAGCTTGGGAACGAATCTTGGAAACGGTGGAATGAGTTGCTGGACACGCGTGAGGGCCGAGAATCGGCGGCGAAGTGGCTTTTGGGACCGCGGCGGATCCATGCTGCGACGTGTGTCGGAATGGCTAGACGCGACTATGGGTTATGGAATCGCACGTTCGACATCGCGATTATTGACGAAGCGGGAAAGGCCTTTGGTGCAGAGCTAGTTATTCCGGCCTCTGTTGCCCGAAAGGTCATTCTCGTCGGCGATCACAACCAGTTGCCCCCAACAGTGACAGCCGATGTATTAGATGAGGGTATTGGATACAGGTTATCTTTGAAGGAGGTTGAGGAACTCCTTCGGCGCAACATGTTTCACGAGATATTCGATCAGCTACCCGACTCCAACAAAGGTATGCTGACAACACAGTACCGTATGCACAAGGATATCGGTGACATCGTCAGCAAGTTGTTTTACGATGGGCACCTCAAGTCCCACAGAAAAGACGGTGACTGGACGTTAACAAGCAAGCGATTGGTATTTGTCGATTTCACGAAAGTCTCGGCCTACCGACAATATAAGAGTCAATCCTCAATGTCGATAGAAAACCGGACAGAGAGGGAGGCACTTCACGCGGTGCTACGGCACCTTCAGCGGCAGGCGAAAGATATGGAGTTGAGCGTTTTAGTGGTTTGTCCGTACAAAGCTCAGCGGAATGCTGTTGATCAGGAGATCAAGAACTCGAATTTCCACTTCAACATAAAGGTTACCACTGTAGATGCAGTTCAGGGCGGTGAAGCGGACATTGTGATCCTCCTAATGACGAGGAATCGTGGTCGCGTTCAGTTTTTACTCGATAGGCATCGGCTCAATGTCGCTCTGTCGAGAGCGCGGGATGCTGTCATCGTATTCGGACACTTAGAGTGTCTCTCGCCAGAGGCAGAGGGGCCGATTGCACGGCTCGTACAAATTGGACATAAGAATGATACCCTTGACCTCGTCCAGCTCTCTTCACGCGCCAACTTAAAGAAGGAACTAGCACCACGTATCCTACCTAGGTAAATGAACTGCGGGCAGCCTGAGCTGAACGCGCCTCATGCAAAAGTAAAAGCCGACCCAATAGCTGGGTCGGCTTTTTTGCGTTGACTATATCGGCCTAGCAGTGCAGTGGCCTATTTACTCGAGAAGGCAAGAGCAATCCAGCGGGGCCGGACTCGTGAAAACCGAGCGCGCCAATTTGTCTAAGACCGCCACATCGGTGTGCTGACGCTCGCCGCGACCGTCGGAGAGCAAAATGGATCCGTGGCGCTGCCAGTTGGTCCAGGGGCCGATAAAGCCCGGTTCGGCGTCGGCGGCCTCGCGGTAGAACGCCCATTGGGTCACTAACCGCGATTCTTGGTCGATCCAGACCGCGTACTTGTTGTGCGGGGTGACGCCGACATCTTTGAACGTGAGTTCCAGCACTTCGGCAGGGCGGCCGTCCTCGGTGGATTCTAGGCCCCGATAGCGCAAGGTGACGCCGGTGTCCTTGAGCTTGTAAGGCATGACCAGCCAGTACGAGTCGTTGATCCAAGAGCGGTAGCCGTGGTCGAGCTTGGCCGCGAGCGTGTCGGGATCGCTGATTTCCTCCCTAGCGGAGAAGGCGCGGCCCTCTTTGCTGTGGATATTCATCAGCACCGTCAGATCGCCCTGCTCGAAGCGAATGTCCCCGGTCCACTTGTCCCACACGTGTAAGCGAAAACCAAAAAAACGCCAAGTGATGTAGCGGGTAGCGTCCCAGTTGGCGCGGCCACCCATCGCGGCCATGACTTCGTCTGCTAAGGCGATAGCCTTGGGATCGGAACCAGCGGCGTTGAAGCCGGGGGCCGGGGGATTGTCGGCGGCGTGGGCTGAACCGATGCAAAAGAGGAAAACTAGAAGTAAGCGCAACATGGGAATCCTTGGGGTTGCGGGTGGCTGGAGCGCGAAGAGTCTGCCGACTTCTTACGAATGATCAGGTAGAACCTCGGGTAGCAATTTCTCTAACTCGGCCAACGGGGCCTCCAAGGTCTGGATGGCCTCGGTCCAGAACTGAGTGTCTTCGAGGTCGCGACCGAGGGCACGGCGCGCCACGCCCTCGGCCGTGTCGCTGCCGGTGAGGCGCAGGAATTCCTCGTAGCGGGGAAGAAAGTCGCGGCCCTCTTGTTTGAACATTGAATACAGGCCGCGACTGAGCAGGAAGCCAAAGGTGTAAGGGAAGTTGTAGAAGGTCACGCCAGTGATGTAAAAGTGGAGTTTCGAGGCCCAGAAGTAGGGGTCTTCGCCCCCCTGCGCGAGTGCGTCGCCGAAGACGTCGCGCTGGGTTTCGACCATCAGCTCTTTGAGGCGACTGACCGTGAGTTCGCCGTCGGTGCGCTCCTCGTAGAGCTTTTTCTCGAACTGGTAGCGCACCGGGATGTCGAGCAGGAAGATCGCGCCGTGGCCAATTTCTTGGTCGAGGGCACTGGCCTTTTGGGCCGGGCTGAAGGAAGGGTCGGCGAGGATGCCCTCGGTGAGGATCATTTCGCCGAAGGTAGAGGCCGATTCGGCCAGCGTCATCGGGTAGAAGTGGGCGTAGGTGCGCACGTCGCGCATGATGTAGCTGTGGAAGGCGTGGCCGACCTCGTGGGCGAGCGTGAGCACATCGCCGAGGGTGTCGTTGTAAGTCATATAGACGCGGGACTCGCGGGTCAACAGCGAGCCAGTGCAAAAAGCGCCGGGCCGCTTGCCGGGGCGGGGCGCGTGCTCGATCCATTGGCGTTCGCAGACTTGGCCGAGGAACTCGCCTAGGCGTGGGTAGGCCGCCGCAAAGGAGCGGACGACGAGATCCGTGCCCTCTTCCCAAGAGAGTTGCCCTTGGTCGGGCAGCGGTAGCGGCGCACCCAGATCGTACCAGGCGACGCCCTCAATGCCCATGAGTTGCGACTTGAGGGCGAGGATGCGGCGCGGCAGTTCGATTTGCTCGGCGATAGCCGCGAACATCGCGTCGAGGGTCTTGGGCGAAACAGACGCTTGAAAGCGAGCGACATCGAGAAAGTGATCCACGCCGCGATGCTGGTTAAGGGTCAGCCGCGTCCCCGAGATGGCGTTGAGCGCGGCGGCGGCGACGTCTTCCATGGTTTCCCAGGCCCGATTGCCGCCATCGAAGGCGGCTTGGCGGACTCGGCGGTCGGGATCTTCCATCAGGGCGCGGCGCTGCGACATGGGGCGGTGCTCGGTGCGGCCATCGGGAAACGCCATGTCGAATTCGAGCTTGCCGGAAATTGAGTCGTAGAGGCGGTCCCAGGCGTGGAGACCGTCGACCCCGAGGTCGGCAGAGAGGATCTCCTTCTCCGGGCTCATGGTGCGCTGGGCGTCTTCGCGCTGGCGGCCGAGGAAGTGGCCGCAGTCGGCCAAGGCGGGCCGTTGAACAAACTTGGCAAACATTTCGTCCGAGGTGTCCTTGAGTGCGCACAGGAGTTCGACATCGAGCTTTTCGCTCTCGGCCGCTAGCAGGGCAAAGGCGGCTTCCTCGCGGGCGTAGTCCTCATTGTCGGCGTCCGCCGCGGTGAGGCAGCCGAGGTAGGAGCCCAAATGGGAGAGGCGGTCAGTCAGCCCCTCAGTCCGGAGGAACACGCCCTCCCAAGCGGCGGCATTGGCCTCGGCAAGCGGTGCTAAGGCGGCGGCTTGCTGACGTGCCGCTGCAATATCCCGTTGCAGTTTGTCTTTGAATTGCCGCATGGCCGGGCCATCAAATTCAGCGAAATAGCTCGTCAGGTCCCAGTCCATGATGATCGGAGTAGCAGTCATGGTGTTTTCCTTGTGGTGATATAGCAACCCTAAATCGTTTGTAAAATTATCCGCAGATGGACGCAGAACAGTCGTCATTGCAGGAAGCTAGATATGTTGTAGATGCTGGATAAAAATAACAGTGCCCTCTGATACAAAAGCAAATAGGCTAGTCCCTAGCGTTGTCCTATATTGGGTGCCTCCATTCCGTCCGCTTATTGGCAGAGGTCCGCGATGCTCAAGTGTGCAACTTCCCTGTGGTCGGCCGATCTGGCCAATCTCGCGGCTGACATCCAGCGCGTCGCACCCTATTCGGAGCGCTTCCACCTCGACGTGGCCGATGGCCATTACGCGCCGACCCTGCTGTTTTTCCCAGATCTAGTGGCGGCACTGCGGCCGCATACGGATCGCCCCTTTGAAATGCACCTGATGACCACCGATCCGGCCGCGTGGATTGACCCGTTTGCCGAGGCGGGTGCCGACGCCCTTATCATCTGCTTTGACTCGACCGCTGATCCGGGAACCGTGCTGGAAGCGATCAAGGCGAGGGGACTTCAGGCCGGAGTCTCGCTGTTGCTGGAAGAGGATCTCGACCTGCTCGATTCCTATTGGCCGCTGCTAGATGTGCTGACGCTGCTGAACACGGCTGCCGGGATCAAGGGAGCCGATATGGACCCGCAGGCCCCCGCTAGGATTCGCCGGGCTAGGAACGAAATTGACCGGCGCGGCTTGGCGACCGTGGTGGAGGCTGACGGCGGGATTCGCCGCCACACTGTGCCGCAGATTGCGCGAGCCGGTGCCGACTATATAGTCCCCGGCTCGCTGATGTTCAAAGAGGATCCAGGCGCTATGCGTGCGTGGTTGGCCAAGCTCGGATAGCCATCACAGCAGCTTGCAGCCTTCTAACTCTTTGGTACTCAAGCGGATGCCGCCGGCGTGGTGATGGACGAGGAATTCCATCTCGGTTTTCGAGTTACCGAAGTGCTGAGTCCCTATGTACAACAGTCCTTTCTGATGACTTAGTACTCTAGCTAAAAAAAAGTTCCATTTGCCGATCCTCGGGCACAGGGCGGAACGAGCGAGAAGAATCTTCAGTCATTCCCTTGTCGCCGACCGCACTACACACCTCACCCCAGTCGATGAAGTATTCGTCGAAATAGCGAATTGGATATTTGCTAAACTGGATGACATCTTCTCTGTCGGGCCTGCGCCCCAGTTTGATCGCAAGCTCTTTAACTTCGATTTGTAGTGTTTTCTTGGGTACTTCGTATTTCCTTTTTTGCAGTCGTGAGACCCTGCTGTTTTTGACACTTGGAGTAGCCTTGTTTTTAGCAAATGGGTCCTCTCCTTGTTTTAGGTCCAGATGTCTTTGCTCGGCCATGGCGTGATATTGGGCCGATAGTTCAATGCCGATGAATTTTCTGCAAAGTATCTCTGCGGTTAAGGTCGTTGTACCCGCGCCGTTAAAAGGGTCTAAAACAAGGTCCCCTTCTTTGGTAAAGGTGTGGATGAGTCGCTTCATCAGTGATGGAGGTAGTTGGCAGGGGTGATCCACTCTTTTTGAATTGTGCTTTAGCCTATGTATGTCCCACCATAAGTTCCCAAGAGGCTGTCGATCAGTAATTTGAGTCGCATTTCTCTTTTTAATGCAAGAGGTCCTAACGCAATACCATTGTTTGAGGCTCATAAAGTCTTGGCGCGTTTCCCAACATGCGTCTTGCTCGTGATTAGCAATTTCAATGGGCCGACCTTTACTGAGGCAAATTATTCCGTAATGGGCGGGCATAATTTGCCTGACGGGCAAGCTCAATCCCTCCCAAGCGATCCAATCTTGGTAGTCTAAAATACTTTTCGCGAACGAAAAATGCCTGACGACCCAAAGGGGAATATTTATGATTGCAAAAGTCCGACCAGGCTTCAAAATCCTAGCGGATTCGGCGATCCATTGATCGCACCATAAAAAATAGTCGCTGATGTCTTGGGAGTCATTCCAGTTATCGTATTTCTTTTTTATATTATACGGCGGATCGGCAAAGATAAAATCTACGGAATTTTCGGGAATGGTTCTGAGAATATCTAAACAATCTCCGTTGAGAAGGCGGCTCTCGCCGGGATCGTTGAGCCTTCCGTTTTCCGGGCGAAGTGCTGTCTTTTTAGAGAGCTTAAAAAATTTCCTGACGTCGCAGTAGATGAGTTGGCGATGTGGTGCGAGACCAAAGAGATCACTTAGTCTTTCTAGAATGGCGATAGGCTCTGTTTCGTTGTCGTAAGAGATGTCGCGCCAAATATCGGACATAAGGGTGCCGTAGGGGCTATAAATATGCTTCTTGCCACCGTAGTCTTTGGTCGTTTTTTCGCAAGCCGGACAATAGGTGTATGCAATTTGAGTCCTATTGTGCTTTAGGGAGCCTTTGTAACAGGTAAAAACCAAAAGGGCAATATGATCATCTGGTATAGCACCTGATCTCAGGATCTCTTTTTTTCGCTTGACAGCTATCCAAAGTTTGAAGTGAACGAGGTTCTGAAATGCTTCTATTACATGGCATGCGATACGAGAATTTGCCAAAAAACAAACGGTGCTTTCGTCAGGTAGTTCTTCGAGGAAACCGGACAATTTTTGCGTGGGAATTTCCATCGAGCATTCATCGTCAAAATCAACTTCTGTTATCAAGTGAAAGAGCCATACATTCGGGCGTAGTGGCGTTGACTTTAATTCTTGAAAGCCTTCAAATGTCTTTGTGGATATATCTAAAGGTTTGCAGTTTTCACTCCGGTGAGCCATTTTAGTTGTCTCCTTTCATAGTGCATGCAAGACGCATAATATCACCATCGCTAAAATTGATAATACAATCGCTGTAGTAGATCAAGTCCTGCACAGCAGATCGACGCTCAAAGTTACCAGCACCATCAACTACATACGCAATTTTATGTCCCTTTTCCTGAAGAATCCTTTGTCTATCGAGGGCGAGTTTAGCTTTTCGTTCTACTACGCTGTTGGTCGTAAACTGGAAGCTCACTTCAATGCCCCAATAGTTACCATTAGGACCTTTGCCAACGATGTCAAACTTTGTATTTGTTCTGCCCTCGTTCTGGCTAACACCTGGGATTGTGGTTTGTGAGAAGTCCCAATCTGGGAGATATTTGGCCAACCGCTCTTTTACATAACTTTGAGCGAGGTGACCCATCCTGTTGGATGTTGCTCCTCCAGTAATTCGACTGACCCAGATATATCTTTCTTTAATGTACTTTTCCAGCCTCGGTTTGTCGCCAAGCATTGAGCCAATAATACATTTTTCTGTGATTTCTTCTGGCAAAAAGTCATTGGTTGACAAACCGCCAAATAAGAGCAGGGTACTCACATCTCTAATGGCATCTGTAAGGTCAAAGCGTCTCTGGAGTCCTTTTCCGTCAAGCCCTAAGCTATGCAAGATGAAGTACGCTTATAAAACAATCTTGCGTTTTAAGGAGCAGCGGAATAATACTAGAACTCTTCTCTTGATGCGCTATTTCAGATGGCCAATAGATAGCAGCATGTTCCTGTAGTTGTTCCACTGTTTTAGGATTAGACATCACCCTATCCTCTATTTTCAGGCAAAAGTTAAGATCGGCAACGAACGTACCAGTGATAAGATAGAAAATATCGACCAGCGCGAAAATCTGAGTCAGTGCAACGGGCTAAGCGCAACTTACAGCAGCTTACACCCGGCCAGTTCCTTGGTGCTCAGGCGAATGCCACCGGCGCGTAGCCCGCGCACGGGATATTCGCTGATGAGGAATACCTCGTTGAGCTTGCGTAGGCGCGGCTTGGGCTTGTAGGCGAGGGCGATCTTTTTGTCGGAGTCGGTGGTCAACTTGAGCACCTTGCACTCGGCGGGCACGAGATCGTAGCTGCGGCCTAAGATGAACTTGTCGATGGTACAGCGTTTGATGTAGGAGGCACCGGCTTTGTCCTTATAGACGATGCTGAAAGTTAGGTCCTTGTCCATCAAACCGCAGTGGAGCAAGCCCTTGCCGACGAAGAGCTTATCCGGCGCATGCTCGACCGAGTAGGTGCCGTCCTTGCGGATGGCGAGCACAGAGTCGTAGAGCGATACGTCGCAGAGGGTGGCGCCGCTGATTTGGTGGCCGAGATAGCCGGTCTTTTTGTCATAGCGTAGCTTGAGGTTGCGGTTGGCAGCCGAGCGCGCATCGACTCTTTCGATTTCCACGATTTCAGTGCGGCGCGGAAACTGGCTGCGGTAGCAGTCAATGAGATCTTGGATAAAGGTGATGGTGTAGGGGATAATGCCAGCCAAATGCTTCTTGATCTGGCGCAGTCGAGTGCGGATTTCCTTCATCTCTTTTTCAGCGCGATTGATGTCATAGCGCGAGATGCGGCGGATCGGGATCTTGAGCAGGGTCTCGATATCGTCGTTGGTAATATCGCGTTTGAGCTGCGGGGCAAAAGGCCAAAGCCCGGTGCGCACGGCCAAGGCTACTTCGGCCGTGGTGGTCTGCTCCTCAATGGTTTTATAGATGCGGTTTTCGATAAAGATATGTTCCAAGGTCTTGGCGTGGAGCTTGTCGTTGAGTTGATCGGCTTCGAGCTGGAGCTCGGCCTTGAGGATATCGACGAGGCGATCGACGTTGTGTTGCAAGACTTCAGTGGCACTCATGACTTGCGGGCGATTGTGCTCGTTGATCAGCATCAGGTTGGCTGAAATCGACAGCTCGCAATCGGTGAAGGCGTAAAGCGCATCCACCACCGCCTCGGTGTACGTGCCGCGCGGCAGTTTGATTTCGATCTCGACGTTTTCGGCCGTGTAGTCGGAGATGGTGCCGATCTTGATTTTGTTTTTGCGCGCGGCGTCTTCAATGGAGGTGATAAGTTGTTCGGTGGTGGTGCCGAAGGGGAGATCGCGGATGACGATGCGCTTGGGGTCGGCGGTGTCGAGCCGGGCGCGGACTAAGACTTTGCCGTTGCCGTCGTTGTAAGCGGAAAAATCAGCTAGGCCGCCGGTGGGAAAATCAGGATAGAGCTGGAAGGGGCGGTCTTGCAAATAGGCGATTTGGGCTTCTAACAGTTCGATGAGATTGTGCGGCAATATCTTGGTCGCCATGCCGACGGCAATGCCTTCGGCACCTTGGGCCAGCAGCACCGGGACCTTGGCGGGGAAAACCACCGGCTCCTGATTGCGACCGTCGTAGGAGTCGATGTAGTCGGTCAGTGCCTTGTTGAAAAGCACCTGTTTGGCCAGTGGCGTGAGCCGGCACTCGATATAGCGGGCGGCGGCAGCTTCGTCCCCAGTGTAGATGTTGCCGAAGTTGCCCTGTTTTTCGATGAAGAGGTCCTTGTTGGCTAACACCACGAGCGCGCCGTAGATAGACTGGTCGCCGTGCGGGTGGTACTGCATGGTCTGTCCTACTACGTTGGCGACCTTGTGGAACTTGCCGTCGTCGATCTTGTGTAGCGCGTGGAGGATGCGGCGTTGGACGGGTTTGAGCCCGTCGTCAATGTGCGGAATTGCACGGTCCCTGATGGAGTAGGAGGCGTATTCGAGGAAGTAGTTGTTGTACAGACTGTCGATATAGGCCATTAGACAAGATGCTCCATAATGTAGTCGCGGCGGTTGGGGGTGTTCTTGCCCATATAGAAGGAGAGGGTCTCGGGGACAGTGGCCAGCGAGCGGACGCCGACTTTGACCAGTCGCATGTCGCCGTTGATAAACTGTCCAAACTCCTTGGGGGAAATCTCGCCAAGGCCCTTGAAGCGGGTGACTTCCGCGGTACCTTTGAGCTTTTTTTCGGCGCGTTGGCGATCGCGCTCATCATAGCAGTAGTAGGTCTGTTGTTTGTTGCGCACCCGGAAGAGCGGGGTTTCGAGGATATAGATGTGCCCCGAGGTGACTAGCTCTTCGAAATAGGTGAGGAAGAAGGTCATCAGGATATTGCGGATGTGGAAGCCGTCAATATCCGCGTCGGTAGCCATGACGACTTGGTTGTAGCGCAGGTTGCCGATGTCTTCTTCGATCCCGAGGGCCATCATCATATTGTAGAGTTCTTCATTTTTGTAGATGGAGGCGCGGGTTTTGCCATAGAGGTTTTGCGGCATGCCTCTGAGGGTGAAGATGGCTTGGGTCTCGGGATCGCGCGAGGAGACGATCGAGCCAGCGGCCGACTGCCCCTCGGCGATGAAAATCATGGACTCCTCGCCGCGCTTCTTGTCGCCTTTGTGGTACTTGCAGTCCTTGAGCTGGGGGATTTTGATCTCAATGCGGCGTGCCGCCTCCTTGGCTTCCTTTTTAACCGCGTTCAGCTCCTTGCGCAGCTTTTCGTTGTGGACGATGCGCGCTTCGAGCTTTTGTGCGGTCTCCCGATTCTTGTGCAAGAAATCGACGATGGCTTCGCGGGTCTCGTTGACGATCCAGCCGCGGACGTCGGTATTGCCCAGCTTGTTTTTGGTCTGCGACTCAAAAACCGGCTCCTTGACCTTGACGGCGACGACGCCAAAGGCCCCGTCGCGCACATCGACGCCGTTGAAGGTTTTCTTGTAAAATTCGTTGACGCCCTTGAGCACACCCTCGCGGAACGCACTCTGGTGGGTGCCGCCGTCGGCTGTGTACTGGCCATTGACAAAGGAGCGGTAGGACTCGCCGTAGCTATCGACGTGGGTGAAGGCAAATTCGAGGTACTGGCCCTTGTAGTAAGCGGGCAGGTAAAGAACCGAATCGCCGGCTTCGCTTTTGAGGAGGCCGAGCAGGCCCTGTTTGGACTCGAATTTTTGGCGGTTGAAGTACAGGCGCAGGCCCCGGTTGAGGCAGGCGTAGTTCCACATCCGGCGCTCGACGAACTCGTGGTTGAAGGCGCATTCGCCAAAGATGTTCGGATCGGGCAGAAACTCGACGTACGTGCCGTCGGGCGTATTGTACGCTCGGCTCTTCTTTTGCTTTTTTAGCTCGCCACGCTCAAAGAGCACTTCGGCGCATCGCCCATCGCGGTAGGAGCGGACAACGAAGTGGGCCGAAAGCGCGTTGACGGCCTTGGTGCCGACGCCGTTAAGCCCCACGCTGAACTGGAAGACGTCGTCGTTGTATTTGGCCCCGGTATTGATGACCGAGACGCAATCGACAACCTTGCCGAGGGGAATGCCGCGGCCGTAGTCGCGCACCGAGACGCGACCGTCGTCGATTGTGACGTCGATCTGCTTGCCACAGCCCATGATGAACTCATCGACTGCATTGTCAACGACCTCTTTGAGCAATATGTAGATTCCGTCGTCGGGATCGGCACCCGAGCCGAGGCGGCCGATGTACATGCCGGTCCGCAGGCGGATGTGTTCGAGCGAAGAGAGAGTTTTGATCTTGCTTTCGTCGTACGTGGCCTTGCCGTTGGCGCGGCCGTTGGTCAGAGTCTTGGCCATTGCTTCCATAATGAGGTTTATAGTAGAACGAGCCGCGATTCCTAGGGGAGGGATGCGCGACTGGCGGACAATGGGAGTAAAATGCAGGAGAGTAGAAGCATCAAAGGAGAGCAGGAAGGGGAGACGCTTTCCTTGGTGCAGCTACTAATTTAAGAAATTCTCCACAGGCTTAATATAGTGAACATATATGCAGTTGTCAATCAGATGCGGGTGCAGGCAGAAGCGGTGGCGAAGCTACTTTTTTGTCTTGCTTGGGAAACAGTATTGTTGCGTAGGCGATACACCTAAGTGCATTGCCCAGTCGGGGCGGAGGTGTAGCCGCAAATAATTTGGCTTGGCTAACTTGTCTAATTACAAGGGGTTAGCGAAGGCCAACGACAGTTCATTTTATTTGGTGTACTCTTTGGCATGTTTTTCGCATTTATTCGCGCTGAGCCTCAGCCGTGTTTCAAAATCAGCAGTATTTTAAGACATGGAAGCACACA
The DNA here is from genome assembly GCA_965200315.1 of Candidatus Latescibacterota bacterium. Taxonomy (GTDB): domain Bacteria; phylum Latescibacterota; class UBA2968; order UBA8231; family UBA8231. Next base: position 2,247,200 of record OZ241362.1, on the reverse strand, counting down.
GGACGGCCGGCTGTTGCTCCCATTGCTGCTGTGTCGCATCTCAACCGGCTACAAACAAATGGCTAATCAAGCCAAGGAGGAAAGCAAGATGAAACTCAAAGTCGTATCGAACTCGTTTGATGGCTATATGTCGCCAGCGAAGCTCGCCGCACCCTGCTGCTGCTGCCACTGTCACTGTACCATCACAATCTCATTTTAGTAGTCTATTTTGTAATTGAGCCCGCTCAAAGGAGGAAATCAAGATGAAGCTCAAAGTCGTATCGAAGTCCTTTGATGGCTATATGTCGCCAGCGTTTATCAGGGCCTCCTGCTGCACCTGCTGCCACTGTCATTGCCCTAGCCCTATTTGCCTGTAAGTGCCGTTTATTGTTTTTATGGCTGAGGCTACTTTGATCTCAAACGGTATTTAGTATTGTCCTGCCTGTAGTTATCTATGTTGATTACTACAGGCAGGCACTTAACCTCTTGATATAAATGCCCTAGTTTCTATTAGGTCTGCTGATCGGGAATCGCGATTAACTGTTTTTGGCTAACTTATAACAATTAGAAGAGTAGATATCTATGGAAATCAAAACCGAATTCATTACCAATTGCCGCTTCGTGCTCAATCCCTCACTCAAGTTCATCTTTTGCGGCGAAGATGAAATTTTAGTATTACACGGCGTGAGGTCCAAATTCAACCAGACGATCAGAGATGAAGGCAGAACTCATCTTCTAGGACGAGTACTCCGTCGTTTGGCGTCACCAGCTTCTCTGCAAGATCTCCAAGAGCAAAAAGTGATTGGGGAAGGAGAGCTCGAAGATGCGGAAGAACTAATCTCAACTCTGACCTCCCAAGGGTTTATCTCTCCAGCCAATGAAAGTCCTATCGTAAGCTATTTGAATGCTATCGTAGGTGGCAACCAAGACCTCGATAACATCTGCATTGGCATCGTAGGTGCCGGTTATCTCGGTAGCCGCGTGGCGGAAGAATTCGCAAAAATCGGGGTCGGCCAGATGCAAATCTTGGACGACCGACACATCGAAAATGCTACGGTTGATCAGGCTCAGTTTAATCGTTCCTCGACTTATATCGAGAAGGGGCGATCTTACGTCGAGTCCTTGGAATTGCATCTGTTAGATCTCGGTTATGATCGTCTCAAGGCGATCAAAGAATCCTATCATAATCAAGATGCCTTAGAAAGCCTATTTGGCGCTTCAAACTTTGTCGTCGCAACCTCCGAAGTATTCTCTTCCCATCTCTTTCACACCGTAGATCTCTCAGCACTTTCCGCCGAAAAGCCGTGGATATCCGCATTTATGGACGGCAGTGAAGCCTGCATCGGCCCTATTTATGTGCCTGGAGAAACGTGCTGCTACAACGAGTTTGAAATCCAATCGGAAGCTACTTTGTCCGTCAAGCACAGCGAGTACTATACCTATAAGGAGGAAATGAGTAAGAATGGCCTTTACAGCCATCAATTTGCGTTTCCGCCCTACGCTAGCATAGCTGCCGGCTTTGTGGCAGGTGCCGCCTCGTCTTTCCTTTTGTCTGGAAAATCTTCTTTGATAGGTCGATGCTTTCGCATCAATTTTGAAAAGCCCTATGTCGATTACGAAGAAATCCTGAAATTACCTAGATCCCCTGTATCTGTTGGTATGCGGAACGGGTACAGAAACATGTTTCTCTAGGTCTCTTAGCAAACGTGAAGACTGACTATGAAAAGTACAGCTCGTCAATCTGGTATAATATTACCGAACGGAGTGCAAAATGACTGTCGAATCTCCTCTTACTGATCCGGACTCCTTCTTAAAGCGCATTCAAATGTCTTTGGAATCGCCGCCTATACCTTCTCCTCACAGCATTGACCTGAGCCACTCGGCTGCTTCGGATTACCTTTACCGCCAAGTCAGACCGAAGCCACATGTGGCCGAATTGTACCATGAAAACTCGAAGCTGAATCCTCACTCGACCCTTCAGATTCCCCTTGATACCTCAATCCTTGAACAGGTGCGCCGATGGTTTTTTGAAACCGCCTATCGCGTTGAAGAAGAGGCCATAGTTGATAATGCCCCTGGATTAAGAATCCCCTGTGACCAACTCCCTAGTTGGCTTCAAGACCCACTGAATCTCTTTGCCAAACCGGGATACCTAGCCAATCTACTCTATGCTATCGATCTGCTCTTGCTACACAACGAAATGCTCTTCCGCATCGTTCCAGAATTAGACTATCTCTGGATTGAGCGTGAAGTGAAAAATGAAGCCACATTTTTGCCCGACCTGTTCTGGAAATCACCGCCTATAAGCATTGAAGAGTGTTCGACTATGTTGATCGTCGTCGCCTGTCCTTGGCGATACATGCTCATCTACGGCCCCAGGGGCTACCGCCATACCTTGCTTGATATAGGACGATTGCTGGGGTACTTTCAATATCAGTACGAATTCTATAGATACTCTGCGACCGTCCACCAAGATTTTCTCGACACGAAAGTAGACGAATTCGTGCAAGCCGACGGTGTAGAGCGGTCCGTTTACGCTCTCCTTACCTTCTCACCCATCAACGCGGATAGATGACAATGGCAATTAGAGAGAGAAAGTCCACTGCGGTAGAGATACCAGATTCGTTGCCTCATTCAGAGCCGACGACTACCCTAGAGCCAAAGCTGCTTCAAGAGTTGGAAGAATTGGAGTCTCAGGAGCAGCAAGTTTTATATGATCTTCTAAAGCGTACCAAACGAGACAGGTCAGTTAATGGACCTATGGACGAGTTGGCTATCGTGGTAAACGGATTAAAAGACTATCCAACGGAAGACGAATGGCTATCCTTTCTAAGAGTAAACGAAAAAATAGCACCGGACTTACACAAAGAATTCATTGGTGCAAAAAACATCCAATTAGAGGCAGAGTTTCCACTTATCACTGAATCTGTTTCGGATGTAATCAATAATAGAACCTCGGCCCGGGACTTTAAGCGATCAGCTCTATCGATCGAAAGACTGAGTACGCTATTAGGGCAGGCCTGCGGTGTACGGGATACTATATTAGCATATAATCGTCGCGATGTTACGCTACGCAATTTTCCGACTGCTGGCGGGCTGCAATGCACCGAATTTTATCTCGTGATCAACGAGGTCGAAGACACTCCGCAAGGGTTATATCATTACAATTCTAAGCAAAGCTGCCTAGAGCTGCTTGAGAGGGGGAATTTTCGCTGGCGTGTGGTCAACTGTTGTTACTCTCACAAATGGTTAGCTGAGGCAAGTGTAGTCATTTTTATCGCCCCTGATATATCGCGGCTTACATGGAAGTACGGTGCCTATAAATCGTACCGATTGGCCCATCTTGAAACTGGCGTCGTAAGCCAGAATTTGCACCTTGTCGCTACGGCACTTGAGTTAGGATCATGTATGGTATTTGGCTTCGACGATGAGCTCACAGACTCCTTTTTGGGGTTGGATGGACGAAGAGAATTTACAACCCTAGTAGTTGCCTTTGGAGATAAAGTGGATAAAGAGTCACGTCTCCGAAAAGTCACCGATAGAGACAGTTGAAGGTTCGCATAAGATGGCCTTTTCAAATAGAACTATCTGGCTCCAGAGCTTCGTCGCGCTCTGGAGCGTCGAGTGCAAATTGTTCCTGCGTCAGCCTACTGCTGCCTTCTTTACATTTGTATTGCCCATCTTTTTCTTTCTCCTGTTCGGCTCTATGTTTGGAGAAGCCCCGATGTGGGACCGTCCCGACGTGCGTTACATTGATTTCTATGCTCCAGCACTCATGGCTGCATATATCGGCCAAGCAGGTCTGACTAACCTCACCAATTTTTTGGTTGAGTACCGTCTGCTCGGTATCCTCAAACGCTATGTCATCAGTCCACTCTCACTTGGATTTTACCTTTGCGTCCATGTCGCAATGCAAACGATTATTTTTATTGTTTCTTCCTTGATCCTAATTGCGGTCGCAGAGATCATTTTTGACCTCCATTTCCGTGGGCACTGGGCGGTTGTCATGTTTGTGGGATTGAGCTGTATGACTTGTTTTTTTGCTTTGGGTTTCTTGGTAAATAGTCTTTCCAAATCTCCAAGAAGCACCCAAGCTCTAAGCCAATTTTTATTTCTCATCATGTTTTTTATATCGGGAGCCACCTTCCCGCGGCAAATGTTTCCAGATTGGCTACAGACTTTAAGCTGGGGTTCTCCTTTAACTCATGTGGTTATGACCTTTTCTGGTGTATGGCTCGGGGATCCTATATCTCAGTATGTAAATTCATTGCTGTTTCTCATAGTCATAACCGTACTATCATACTTGATCTCCACTCGAACATTCAAATGGGAGGTATAATATTTACCATGACTTCTATGAAATTGCATTCCACTTACATCAACCCTCATCAAGAGACCTTACCCAATGTAATGAGTGGGAAAGAAGGTCGGGCAATCAGAGAAATGCTCTCGTGGTATTTCCCCAATGGCCCGATACGATATTCGACTGTTTACAATGGTGGAGCTGGAATTTCCCAAACCGTCGCTGTCAATAGCAAGCACTGGGATGCCGATCAAGTCATGCGCCAGATCGTCGGTTTGCCTTCCCTAGATCTCAGATTGGACTCTTCTATGATTGCGGGAGGTAAAGGCTTTGAACTCTCGTCTTCATTTCTATCCGACTTAGGTGAAAGCGTTGAAAGGATGTCTGGGACATTTGCTTTCTTGAAAGAGGATTTGGAGAGATATGTCGGGTCCTATAGCTCCCTGCAACAAGCAGGTCAGAATGCTATTATGCCGGAAGCACTTCCTCTGTTTGCAGATGAACAATACGCCACTCCCGATTTCTTCTTTCAACCTTTTACTCATGACTCTGAACTCGATTGGATCAAGGGACGTAGGCTCATCAGCCAAGAAGAGATTTGGATTCCTATACAGCTCGTGCTATTCTTATACATCCCGTCTATCGAGGAATCCCGTATCGGCTATTCATCATCTTCTGGTATGGCCTCTCATGTAGACGAAGCCTTGGCCATCATCGCTGGAGTAACAGAGCTTATCGAGCGCGATGCCTTGATGCTGTCTTGGTATGCAAATATTCCACTGCGTCGAGTAGAAGTTGACAAACCACTCTCTTCCAAGAAAACTAACAGAGATTTGGAATATATCAGATCTCTATCTGGTGATGTGAATTTTTGGTTACACGACGTAGGTTTCCCTAAGTTGCCCTGTATCTCAGCGACTCAGCTAGTCCCCTACTATAAAAAGTTCGCCTATCAGGCTGGGTCAGCAGCGGCATTGGATGGAGAAGAAGCTTTCGTACGAGCCTTGCTGGAATATGGGCAGTCCGAACTGCAATTAAAATCTGCTATGTTGACACCTCAACGGCAGTTTATGAAAGGTATCCAAACAATATTCGACGCTCCACCGGACAAACCGCTAGCTGAAATGCGGACGTTTTTGGAAACCATTGGATACTACGGACACACTGAACATAATGGACGGCTGAAAGATTTTTTTCGCAGTGATGATACAGTGGCTCTGTCGGAATTACCAAAGGTAAAGCTCAAGCATTCAGAAGAACAGTTGGAATATCTCAAAGATATACTTCAACAATATAATATAGATCCCATCGTCATTGACTGTACCCACGGACAGATGTCTCAGGTAAAGGTGGTCAAAGTATTCATTCCTGAATTAGTACAGCCCCATATCAGTGCGCATCCCTACTTGGGCCACCCTCGGATTTACGAATTACCCATGAAAATGGGGTTGAGGGATAAGCCACTCACATTCAAAGAGCTCAAGCCAGGGCCCGTCCCTTTTCCCTAACTTCAGGTCTGACCTATGTTTTGTTTTGTTTTTTTATTGGCCTATCCTGGCCTCTTTTATGCAATACATTCAGGTTTATACCTGATAGGTAGTTGGATTCTATCCGAAAAAACGATTGATGCAGCCTTGGACCGCTGCGACTTTGTCATGCCTTTGGCATCTCTTACGGGTGCTCTACTCTTAATTTTGAGCTTGTGCGACCCAGCTATCCACATTCTGAAGTCGGCCTTTGCATGGCCTGTATGGTTCGGCCTCCCAATGCCCTTATCGCTCGGCGTTACGATTTTAATAAGTGTCGGTGTCGGCGTGGCCTTTTATTATTCAGAGATCGTTGCAGCACGGATGTGGTTAAAGCTGCGGATGGGAAGCAGGCCAATAGCAGAACAATGGATGTTTGGAGAGACCAAACGTATTGTCAGGAAAGGACAAAGATTACCTATCAGTCTGTTACTGGGTTGTATCCTTGTCGAGGCTCTTCTAGAGGAGATTCTGTGGAGAAGCCACTTGATTTCTTATGCAACCGATGTCCTAAACATACCTGTACAATACGCTGTTGTCATCTCGTCTTGTGCATTTGGAATGAATCATATAGCTTACGGTTTGGCAAATGCGATCTCTAAAACCCTGCTTGGTGTAATTTTGAGTATCATGTATCTTACCTCTGGCAGCCTTTTACCGTGCATATTGTGCCATCAGGTTTTCAACATTATGGTTTTTAAGATACGGATTGAATGGAAATCCTGACTGCAACTTTGAATAGCTTATTTCCTACTGAATCCAGCCGAGATCAAATGTCTATTATTCAGGTAAATAACTTGCACAAAAGCTACGGCAAGATCGTCGCCGTCGAAGACGTTAGTTTTACCGTATATCCACAACAGGTCTTTTGTTTGGTAGGACCTAATGGAACGGGTAAAACGTCTATTATAGATTGCATTGTAGGCTTAAAAAACCCTGACTCTGGAGACATCCACTTGTTTGGTGAAAGAATCCCCGATCTGCAGCGGCGCAAGGACATACGCAGTAGAATCGGCATTCAATTTCAAGAAGATTCTCTCTATAATGATATTCGAGTTAAAGAGGCATTACGCCTTTATGCGAAAATGTATCGGAACCCGATTGATCCTGACGAGTTAATAGACGTTTTTGAGTTGCAGCGTCAGCAGAAAATAGCCTACAAAGACCTGTCGGGAGGAGAAAAGCGCAGGCTGCTCATTGCCATTGCCTTAGTAGGCAAACCTGCGCTGCTGATCCTCGATGAGCCATCGAGCAACTTAGATCCGCATTTGCGTCGGCAACTCTGGGACGTACTAAACCAGTACCGTCTCCAAGGTCTCACCATTGTCATGACTACCCACAACATGCAGGAAGCCCAGCAGTACAGCGACGTGGTCTGCGTGATGAACAAAGGCCAAATTATTGCCTCTGGTCCGGTACCACAACTGCTCGAACAGTTTCAGCTAAACCTCAAAGTAGAGGTAGAAACCGAAGTCGATCCCGAAACCTTTGCAGACTGTCTTGGGGTAACCCACATCGACGTCAATTCTCAAGGAGCGTGTATATATGGCAAGGATGAGATGTTTAGGGAGGCAATTATAGATCGTCTTAACAGCTTGAGCATACATCAATTTTCTGTAAAAACCGCGGATCTTGAAGATGTGTACCTATTCGCCACGGGGAGCCGCTATATGCGCTATGGTCAAAAAAACGCAAAAAATGATCAGAGCATTGAATCTGAAGCTCTTTTCGTCGAGGGCAAAGAGCTGCTTCAGCAGGCAATTGATACCGCCGACCTCGAACAATTATATAAGGCACAGAAACTATTTGAGCAGGCTCGCCAAAACGGCCACCACGAGGAATTTGCCCTGTATTACTTGGCTTTGTGCGAATACCGACTCGCCACGCTCTTTGCGTCCGCGCCCGACGAACAGGCGCAGAGTGTCAACCAAACCATAGAGTACCTCAAGCAGGCTACTGAGTTAGAAGACAACTTCAGCGACGCCCATGCCCTCTTAGCTAGCACCTATGGTCAAAAGCTCAGCCTGAAGCCTCAACTGGGCATGGTGCTGGGCCCTGAGACCAAAAGATCCCTTGAAAAATCTAAGAGACTCGATGGCAATAATCCTCGCGTTGTCTTAACAGATGGAATAAGTGACTATTATACTCCTGCTTTGTTCGGCGGCGACAAGGAGCGGGGGATCGCCAAGCTGGAGCAGGCCCTTGAGCTGTTCGCCCAAGAGGAAGTCCGCGACCCTTTGCAGCCCTCTTGGGGCTACGATGAAGCCTGCGCCCACTTGGGCATCATGCGTCAAGAAGCCGGAGATATCGAGGGAGCAAGGGAAGCCTTTGTCAAAGCCCTTGAAGTGAATCCCGACAACGGCTGGGTGAAGAGCCACTTATTGCCGGGATTGGATGGTTAATCACAATGGATAAGAGATGCACAGCTTGGTGGAAAGGGGCGAGCGCTCTCCTTTTTTGTATCTGTTTCTCTTTGCCCGCCTTTGCTCAGAATCGGGCCTTTGTGCGCGGCGAGGTCGTTGATGAAGCAGAACGACCAATAGCCTTTGTCAACTTACAAATCATCGACACCACCGACGGTGCCATAACCGGCCGCGACGGCCGCTTTGCCTTTTCTACGCGCCACCTCGGGCAACACAGCCTGAGTGCCTCCTTCATCGGCTTTGAACCCACCCGGCAGACCCTGCACTTGACTGCGGGCGATACCACAACGGTGCGCCTAGTGTTGCATCGCATCCTCATTGAACTCGGTGAAACCGTCGTCACAGTTAGCACCTATACCACCGGGGAGGATGAGACCGTTACCCTTACCCCCTTAGATGTGGTTACAACGCCTGGAACTGCCGCCGATATTTTTCGTGCGTTCAAAACCTTTCCCGGCGTTGCCACCGTAGATGACGGTGCCGGTCTTTTTGTTCGGGGAGGTGATGTAAGTGAGACCGTCATTCTGCTCGATCAAGCCACGGTGGTGCATCCCTACAGGTACGAATCGCCCACCGGCGGAGCATTCGGCACAATTTCCCCCTTTATGGTACAGGGTACGGCCTTTTCCACCGGCGGGTTCTCCGCCCGCTACGGCAATGCGCTTTCCGCGGTGCTGGCAATGGAGAGCCTAGACATGCCCGCACAACAGACCTATACGTTCGGTTTGGGCCTCGCTGCTGGCTCTGTAGGACTCGCCTTGCCTCTTGTTGAGGATAAGCTCGGTCTGCGCTTCACGGGGAATCTCAGCTTTACTGATCTCTTGCTCCGCGTCAATGGTCACCGCGAAGAATTCATCACCACTCCGCAAGGGCACGATGGCAACCTCAATCTGATCTATCAATATTCGCCTACCGGACGCCTCAAGTTTTTCAGTTTCAATGCGGGTGACCAGATCGGGGTGCAGGTCGCAGAGCCTTCCTTTGACGGCCTTTACCGAAACAGCAGTGATAGGGCATTGCACAATCTCCAGTGGACGGATGTATGGGCCGATTGGTCCATACAGACTAGCACCTCGCTCAGCCAGTACAAGACCCGTCGGCAATTGGGCAATCTAGACCTGATCCCTAGCGACTGGACCGGCAAAATTCGCACGGACTGGGAACGCGTCCTCGACGATTTCGGAATCTTGCGCCTCGGTGCTGAAATGGAATACGCTGACAGCCGATTCGTGGGCAGCGTCCCTCAGGGCGATGTTTTCGACCCCGAGGCAGAGATTTTTGAACTCGACACCTCCTACGGTGGTCGGCACACGGGTGCTTACTTTGAGGTCGATTTCAAACCCGTGCGCCGCATCGTCGCCAATGTCGGTATGCGCACCGACCACCACAGCTTGGGCGACGGTTTTGTCCTAGATCCGCGCTTGTCTGCGCGATACCAGTTTTCAGAAGACACAAATGCCCGGCTCGCTTGGGGAATCTACCACCAATTCCCCGCCCCCTTTACATACAACTCCACTAGCGGCAACCCCAATCTGGGGGCCCAACGCGCCCAACACTGGATAGGTGGCCTGCACCACGAACGCGGGCAACTCCTAGTACGGCTGGAGGCTTACTACAAACCCTACCGCAATCTCGTCCTAGACGACCCCGACCTGAACCTCGCAAATACGGGTAGCGGTCGAGCTTCTGGAGTTGACCTCTTTTGCAAGTACGGTGGTTTTCTCAATGCGCGCTTGAGCGGGTGGATGGCCTATAGTCTGTTGCGATCGCGCCGATTGCAGGTGCGCCACCTAGAGTCTGATATGATCCGCGAAGAAGCCCCTTCGCCGTTTGATATCACGCACAATCTGACCTTGGTTACAAAAATGCAGATCGTCCGCACCCTTAGCGGCGGTTTGACCCTGAGATACGCCACCGGCCGGCCCATCACGCCAATCGTCGGTGCCGTTCCCGTAGTAGAAAAAAGCTACTATCTGCCCATAGAAGGACCCGTCGGCTCAGAACGGTTGCCGTCCTTTCAACAGATAGATGGGCAGTTGAGCTATTTGCATTTCTTTGGCTCTGGGCATCAAGCGGTCTTCTACTTGGCGGTCAGCAACCTGCTCAACCGCGCAAATGTGCTCGACTATGATTACAGCATCGACTATACTCAGCGCCAGCTACGCACCACCCTCTTTCGCCGATCCATTTACTTTGGTGTCTCCGTCTTCCTGAACTACTAAACTTCATTAGAGAGGCCCTTATGCGACGTTTTCTGCTCTCACTCGCTTTCATTATCTCGATTACCCATCCTGCCCTCGCCCAACCGGCCGATAGTCTTCTCGTCAGTGGAAAGCAGATGCTGCAAGCTGCTGAAAATGAGAGTGCCCTCGATTCTATGTACGCGGCTAGGGCGATGTTTGAGCGTACCCTAGCCGACACGGGTCTGTCTGCATGGGGCCACTACTACATCGCTTTGGCCGATTACCGCATTGCCGGGCTATTGGGCTCGAGCCGAGCAAGCAAAGATCAGGTTCTTGATCACCTTAAAGCCGCTGTCGGGCACTTACAAGAGGCTACCGAGATTGACCCGCAAGCGGCTGAAGCCTATGCTCTGCTCTCAAGCGTGTACGGGCAACAAATCGGCCTGAGTCCTATGAAAACCATACTCTTGGGTCCCAAAATTGGAAAGGCTATCCAGAAAGCCAAGCAACTCGCTCCCGACAATCCGCGCGTGGTACTAAGCGCGGCCATCAGCGATTTTAATACCCCCAAAATATTTGGTGGAAGTAAAGAAAAGGGCCTGCAAGGGCTCCAACGCGCCGCCGAACTCTTTGCCCAAGAAGAGCCGACCGATCCCATCCAGCCAGTATGGGGGCACAGGGAAACCTACGCTTGGCTCGGCATCGTTTACCAAGACCGAGGTGAGCTGGAGCAGGCGCGAGCGGCCTTTGAAAAGGCGCTTGGAATAGATCCAAATTTTGGTTGGGTCAAATACGGGTTGCTGCCTGAGTTGGAAAAAGCCAATTCACCGGATGCGCCGTGAACAAACGACCGCTAGCTGGTGCGCTGCGGAGAGCGTCTGATCGGCTCTATCGGGTAGGTTTTTTGCCGCGCGGGCTACGTCTACGTCCTCGACCTTTGCGTTTGGCGCGGATGTCGTCCAAGTCGGGCGCAGTGCCTTCCCAATGCGCGTGGATGCGGTTGGCGTTGAGCAGGCGCTTGAGGTCGCGGAGGTCGCGGTCGCCGACCAAGGTCAGGGCCTTACCGGCCCGGCCCATGCGCCCGGCCCGGCCCGTGCGGTGGGTGTAGATTTCGGCGTTAAAGGGAAAGTCGTAGTTGATGACGTGGGTGACGTGCGAAAAATCCAAGCCGCGCCCGGCCACGTCCGTGGCTACCATAAAGCGGATCTTCTGCTGGCGGAAGCGGCGGAAGATGGAGGTGCGCCGCTCTTGGTCTAGCCCGCCGTGGATGATATCGACCGAGCGGACGCGCCTTTGTAGATCGCGGAACAAGTCGGATGCTTTGTCGCGCGAATTGCAGAAGATGATGCCCTGTTGGATATCTTGGTCTTCAATGTAATTGACGAGTGCGTCACAGCGGCGGCGGGAAATGTGGAGGAAGTGATGGGCGAGCGATTGGGGTGCCCGCTGGTGGCGGTTGAGATGGATGCGCTCGGGCGACTTGAGGTATTGTCGGGTCAGCCGCTCTATCTCCGGGGGCATGGTCGCGGAAAAAAGCAAGGTTTGGTGTTCCTGCATGATGCAGGACAAGATAAAGTCCACATCTTCGATAAACCCCATCTTGAGCATCTCATCGGACTCGTCGAGGACCACAGTTTTGACGTGGGTCAGGTCGAGGCTGTGATTCCATATAAAGTCGATGAGACGGCCCGGCGTGGCCACGAGCACGTGAACGCCGTGGTTGATCTTGGCCTTTTGGATGTCCATGTCAAAGCCGCCGTAGATGGCAAACGGCACCACGCCTGAGTACTTGGCGATTTCGTCCACCTCTTGGACGTATTGAAGTGCCAACTCGCGGGTGGGGACCAAGATGAGGGCTTGGATGGCGTTGAGCGACTCGTCTGTGGCTTGGATCAGGGGGATGGCGCAGGCGCCGGTCTTGCCAGAGCCGGTTTCGGCTAGGCCCATGACGTCTTTGCCGGCGATAATGTGGGGAATGGTTTGTTCTTGGATGGGCGTCATGTCCTCGTAGCCCATCTCGTCGAGTGCTCTGAGGATGTAGGGTGCTAGGTCGAGCTCGGTAAACAGCATAAATCCTATCTATTGGATTGAAAGGGCGAGAAATACGTGCGGCGGGACGCCAGCGAAAGCACGTTAATCATTATAAGTTATAAACTTAGGAAAAAAAGCTAAATGTGCAATAGGCCGCGTTGTGCAGGAGCGGCTAGGGCTTGGTTTATAGCCCAAAGACGAGGAGATAAAAGATGGCAGACGTGAGAGTGCGTATCGCGCCTTCGCCGACCGGCCCCATGCACGTAGGGACCGCGTATCAAGCGCTGTTCGATTGGGTGTGGGCGCGGCAAAACGAAGGGCAGTTTGTGCTGCGCATCGAGGATACCGACCAAGCGCGGTCGCAAAAGAGGTACGAAGATGAGCTCATGCAGTCGCTGCGGTGGTTGGGGTTGACGTGGGACGAGGGCCCCGATGTGGGCGGTCCTTACGGCCCGTATCGGCAGAGCGAGCGCTTGTCCATCTACGCGGAATACGCTGCGAAGTTGGTCGCCAGCGGGCATGCCTATCCCTGCTTTTGCACGAGCGAGCGGCTGGCCGCGCTGCGGGCGGAGCAGCAGGAGCGCAAGGAGCATATCGGCTACGACGGACATTGCCGGAGGCTGTCTGCTAAAGAGGTAGAGACCAAGATGCAGGCGGGATGTACGCATGTGATTCGGCTGGAGATGCCGAAGGAGGGAGCATGTATAGTCGAGGATATGCTCCGGGAGCCGATTTCCCTAGAGTGGGGGAATATGGACGACCAAGTGCTGATGAAGTCCGATGGCTTTCCGACTTACCACTTGGCCGTGGTAGTGGACGATCATTTGATGCGGATCAGCCACGTGATTCGGGGGGAGGAGTGGATCACCTCCACGCCCAAGCACCTCAGGCTCTACGAGGCTTTTGGCTGGACGCCGCCGACGTACCTGCACCTGCCGTTGCTGCTCAATCCCGACGGCTCCAAGATGTCGAAGCGGCGGAACCCGACCTCGGTAGAGTACTATCGCCGCGCTGGCTATGTGCCGCAGGCCCTGCTCAATTACTTGGCGCTGATGGCCTATCCGCCGATCGGAGACGAAAAGTTCACCGTGGAGCAGTTAGCCGAGCATTTCGACCCGGCGAAGCTCAATTTGGGCGGCTCCATCTTCGACATAGACAAGCTGGGCTGGCTCAACGGACGCTATCTGCGCGAAGATCGGACGCCGGAAGCCCTGTTGGCGGAGCTAAAGGGCTGGCTGCTCAACGACGGATACGTGGGGCAGATGCTGCCTTTTATGCAGCAGCGGCTAGAGACGCTGGGGGATTTTGTGCCGCGCGTGGCGTTTTTATTTGCCCGGCAGGTGGAGCCAAAGGCCGAGGATTTGGTGCCGAAAAAGCGGGAGGCCGCCGAGGTAGCGCGAATGTTGCAAACGGCTGTGTGGGCCTTGGACGAGGTGGCGGAGTGGGACAAAGACAGCGTGGCCACCGCCGTGCGCCGGGTGGCCGCGCATTGGGAGTGGCCAGTCCGCGACGTGACCGTACCGCTCATTGTCGCGCTGACTGGCGAGCGGGTGGGGCCGCCGCTGTTTGAGTCCGCCGCGCTCTTGGGGCCAGAATTGACGCGGATGCGGCTGTTGGACGCCATGAAGGCGTTGGGTGGGCTGTCGAAGAAACAGGCGAGCCGGCTAGAGAAGGGCTGGAGGCGGTGAAATTCTTCGGCGGCCTAGATGCGGCCTAGCTTAAACGGACGGCTGCGTCATGCAGGGCACCTAATTCACAAGATGATCCGCAGATGGACGCAGAATAGTAAACAAGGCGATCCGCATCTCGAACCGTTCGATCATTCCGCATTGCTATAGCGCGGTCTCCCACCGCAGCCTGCATGACCAGCGGCGGTCGAGCCGGACCGGCGTCCGGTCGCCTTCGCGGATGCTGTAGTACTGATCCATTTCGAGGCCGGTAAACAGTTGCCGTGCGTCCGTGGCTGGCTAGGTAACTTCGACGGCTTCGAGGGCCGTGGCTTGTCCCAGACCGATCTCCTGTTGCAGACTCGATCCGCCGAAGCTGGCCCCCGTGTCGACGGTGGCGTAGATATTCCTCGTTCCCTCCACAGTTGCGACTTGGACTCTGATGTGCGCTCCCAAGGCGGCGCGATTGGATTGTACTCCTTCCAATAGAAGCGCGATCCAGTGGTTGCCGTGCCCGGGGTTTTCAAAGAGGACGTTCTGGAACACGTCCCCAGTATAGGCCCCGCCCATAACCGCATAGATATCTTGGTCGCCGTCGTTGTCGAGGTCGCCAAAAGCCACGCCGTGCCCCTTTTGCAGATGGCCGAAGCCGCCGGAAGCGCCCGGCGGCATTGCGGAACATGCGGCTGGGCATGACCGAGCGGAGCGAAGGCGACCCCATGCCGACGTAAAAATCCAGCCAACCGCCGTTGTCAAGGTCGCCGAAATCGCAACCCATCGCATAGAGCACTTTGTCAACGCCCTCCTCCGCGCTGCGCTCGGCAAAGGTCTCGTCGCCCTTGTTGCGGTACAGGCGGGGACGCTCGGCCGCGGTCGCCAGCCCCAGATAGTCGGCGGCGCTGGCCTCGTAATGGTATCTGCAAAAGCCAGCGAACGGTGAGGTCGTCTGGGTGCTCTGCCAAATACGCGGCAAATTCCGCCCGCGCCGCCCGCGACCCCCGCTCAATGGCGTGGATTCCGTCGCTGCCAATCGGCAAAAGACACGCGACCGTCGCGTGCCGAGCGAGACAGTTTTCCTGCTCCCCTAGGCGCATATAGGACAGCCCCAGCAGAACGCGCACGTCTGGGGTCAGTCTGAGATCGACTTGTAGTAGCTGCGGCTGGAGCTCTTCAAACTCGTCAATGGCGGCTTGGCTCTGGCCGGTGCTCAATCGTTCCCGCGCCAGATAGGCACGGGTGCGCAGGTGGCCGGCGGTATCGGATGGCTGCGGCAAGAGCTTGAGGTACTCTACCCGCGCCGCGTTGTAATGGTGGGGTTCAAATTCTGCGCGATCTCCGCCAAGCGGACGGCCATGCGCTTCGTGTTAGCACCGACGGTTCTGTGGCGCAAGACAGCGCGACAAAAGTCAAGGCCAGCATAGACCGCATGTTACGGCCCACCGCGCAGCCGCTTGAAGTGCTTCAGTGCCTGCACCGTGCGCAGGGAGTCGCCGAGCGCCCGGTAGGCCAAGGCCAAGCCGTAATGGGCGCGGACATAGCTCGAATCTGCCGCCAAGACCGTGCGAAAGTGGCCCAATGCCTCCTCGGCTGCCCCTTCGCGCAGCGCCACTCCCCCGAGGCCGTGGTAGGCGTCTGCGTATCCTTCCCGGTGATTGAGCGCCGTGGTGAATGCCTTGCGGGCTTGTGCTAGTTCTCCTTTGGCAAAATGGGCATTGCCGAGGTTATACCAAGCGAGAGCGTACTCTTCGTCCAGCGCCAGTGCTTGGCGGAAGGCGGCGATAGCCTCGTCCAAGCGGTCGAGGCGGGCGTAGGCATTGCCTAGATTGTGCCAAGCCGGCGCATGGGCGGGGTTGATCGTCAGCGTGCGTTGGAAGGACGCGGCTGCTTCTTTTGAGACGCCCAGTCGAGCATAGATCCGGCCCAGTTCAAAGAGCGCCATCGCATCGTGCGGGTTGCCGTTGAGGATTGTTTTCCACCGGAGGATGTCCCCAGAGTACACATCAATGCGGTTGAAGGCGCGCAGGGCCTCTTCGCTAGCCTTGGCCTTGCCCTGTTTCTGGTAGGTCTGGGATAGGTTGTAATAGGCTTGTGGGTTGAGCATATCGAGACGAATGGCGCGGCGCAGAGCTTGGACCGCAGGCTCGTATTGCCCCAACTTGGTGTGGGCTACCCCGAGCCAGTTAAAGGCTGTTGCGGCCGTCGAATCCGCGGCAATGGCGGCCTCAAAGCTCGCCGCGGCCTCCTCGTACCTTCCTAGGCGGAGGTGGGCCCGCCCCAAGCCGATCCGGGGGGCGACTGCCGTCGGTTGCAAGGTCACGGCCCGTGCGAGGAGTGTGGCGGCCTTTTCGCACTGCCCCAGCTTGAGGCAGTACACATCGCCCAGCGCGGTGTACGCCAAGAGGTACTTAGAGTCGCTAGCAATGGCCTGTTCCATCGCCGCCGCCGCCTCTTGATACGCGCCTTCTTGGCCGAAGGCCGCACCGATATTGTAGTGCGAAGGGGCATGGTCTGGCTCACTTAAAAGCGCCTGTTGGTAGGCTTGGCGGGCTTGGGCAAAGCGCCGCTGACGCAGATAGACGGCCCCCAGCCCCCGGTGCGCGTCCGCGCAATCGGCACATCCCTGCACGGCCTGTTGGTATGCTTGTGAGGCTCGATCTAATTCGCCCCCCCTGAACAGGATGTTGCCGATCCCCACTTGCGCTCCGGTGTGGGTGGAATCCAGCGCTTGGGCTAGGCGAAACAACTGTAGGGCCTCGGGGTAACGCGCCTGTTCGTGGTACACTTGGCCGAGCGCGTAATGAGACTCAGCATCCGTCGGATCTTCCGCGATCTGGTGCTGATAGCGAACCTCTCGCTCGACTAGGCTTTCTTCGGCGGGTGTACACCCGTTGAGCAGGGCCGGCAGGCAGATAACGGCCCAGCGGTACGCTCTGGTTCTTTTCGACTGGTTGCTCATGCTATACAATCCTACCTCATCCATAAGATAATCCGCAGATGGGCGCAGAAGCTAGCCGGAGGAAGGAGAAGGTTCTTCCACTTGGTGGATCTGGTCGATGGGCACTTGTAAGAGCGTCTGCACGATCCCGCTGGGCCAACGGATCTGGACGCGATCCACCCGTTGCCGCTGGCCCAAGCCGAAGTACACTCGCAGATCGTTTTGCGAAAGATAGCTGCTGCCGCTGCGCACCTCCTCAACCTGCACTAAATCGCCGCTTACCACCCGGATCACCGCCCCAATCCCGTCCCGGTTGCTGACCCGGCCTACGGTTTTAAAGGCGATCCAGTGGTTGCGCTGGCCGCTGTCGTTGCGCAGCAAGAATGCCCGTTGATTGTTGTTGGAGACAAAAGCGTCCAGATCGCCGTCGTTGTCGTAGTCGGCAAACGCCGCGCCCCGTCCGACTCCACCCAAGGCCGTAGTCGACACGAGCGCAAACCGTCCAGCCCCGTCGTTGGCAAAGAGTTGGTCCGGCTGCGGATAGGACGCGGCTTGGTCGAACGCCTGCACTTGTGGATGGACGTGGCCATTGGCCAGATAAAGATCTAGGTCGCCGTCGTTGTCGTAGTCGAAAAAATCCGTGCCGAAGGTCAAAGTCGAAAGCGTAGGCTCGCCCAACCCCGACGGAAAGCTCAGGTCGGCAAAGGTGCCGTCGCTGTCGTTGCGATAGAGGCGGCAGCTTTCCCACTGGAAGTTGCAAACTACTATATCCAAGTCGCCGTCCCGGTCGCAGTCGCCAAAGTCCGTGCCCATGCCGGCCTCGGGACGAGCGCTCTCGCTGAGCGCCACCCCCGCGCTCAATCCCACTTCGGCGAACCGCGCCGCGCCGTCGTTGCGAAAGAGGAAATTGGCCTTCATGTCGTTGGCCACATACAGGTCCGCGTCGCCGTCGTTGTCGTAGTCGCCAAATACGACGCCCAACTGGCGGCCGGCCTCGCTGTACACGCCGGCTGGTCGGGTAATATCGGCGAACTTTCCGCCCTGATCGTTGCGGAAAAGGGCACCGGATTCTCCTTTGTACTGGGTGGGGGCGCAATAGACCGGGATCTCCCCTTGGCGACATCCTTCGTCGGACGCTAAGTCAACGGAGACGTTGTTGGCCACATAGAGGTCTAGATCGCCGTCGTTGTCGATGTCGGCCAATGCCGAGCTAGTGCTCAGGCGAGGATCGCCGACCCCGGCGTCGGCGGTTTGATCGGCAAAGGTTCCGTCGCCCTGATTGCGATAGAGGACGTTGGGGCCAAAGTTGGTCACGTACAGATCCACGTGCCCGTCGTTGTCGATGTCTCCGACGCAAGCACCCATGCCATAACCCGGGTGCCCCGTCTGCGTTTGCGCCGTCACATCCGCGAAGGTGCCATCGCCTCGGTTGTGATAGAACGCGTTGATAGGGACGTCTTCGGCGGCAAAACCCGGCAGCGACGCGCTGTTGACTGCATAGAGGTCTTGGTCGCCGTCGTTGTCGTAGTCGAGGAAGGCCGCGCCCGACCCATAGGTTTCCACATAGTAGTAGCGCCCGCTCGCCCCATTCTGATGGTGGAATTCAATGCCCGCCTCCTGTGCGACCTCGACAAATGCCGGTCCGATCTCCGGCTCCGCTGGCCCGCATCCCGCGCTGCCCACGACGAGCAGCACCCACAAAGACAAAACCGCGGCCACGAAACTAGTAGAAAGCAGAGAAGCTGAGGTGAGCGTGGGTTGCCCCGACGAGTGATGTCATGGGCTAGCGGGGCTAGAGTCTAGTTTGCCCAACTGCTCCTCAAATACCACAACCCGATCGGCGTATTGATTCCTGAGCCGGGTGAACAAGGAGTCGAAGAGGGTCTTTTCTTGCTGCTTCTGAACCCACCACCGCGCCCGCGAAGCCGCCTGTGCAAAAGGCGTAGGACGCGGGGGAATGCGCTCCCGCACCTCGAAGATCGAATAGCCTTCGTCGAGAGCCACCGGGCCGGTGAGCACGCCCACCGGCGCGGCGACCACCGAATCGTAAAAGGCACCGAAAACCCGCCGCTCGGAGGGGTGATTGTGGATGTGGTATTGCCCATGCCCACCCTCGGTATCCGTGCGCAGCGTGTGGCGGGCGGCCAGCGTTTCTAGGGGTTCGCCAGCGCGGACCCGCTGCAAGAGCTGTTCCGCTTCGGCGCGGGTCGCCAGCAGTGCTTCCACCACCTGAATCTCTTCTAGCTCCATGAACTGTTGAGGATGGTCGTCGTAGTACTGGCGGGCCATGGCGCTATCGACTTCGGTCTGCTCGACGACGTCCTCCCTCCGCAGGGCTTCGAGCAGCAGTGATTTTTTCTTGTCCTGCAACCAAGCTGCTATGGTCGAATCTTGGTCTAAGCCTTCCTGCAAAGCCGCTTGATAGACGAGGGTGCGCGGCAAGAGGTCCCGGTGGACGAACTCGGCAATCCCGCTGCTGTCGAAGGAGACCGAGCGGATGAACCAATAGGCGTTATAGGTTTCGGCGAAATCCCACAGCGTTACCTGCCCGCCCTTGAAGCGGCAGAGGATCACTTCCTGTTCTTCGGGACCCAACAGCATCCCGCGACCATCGGATTCGGCCATTCTAGCGACCAGCAACTGGATCGCCTCGCCATCTAGCTGGGCGTTTAGCCGGTCTTTGAGTTGGGCGATCAGCTCATTCCAGCGGGTGCGAAACTCGTTCCAGTACTGCTCGCGCAAGAAGGCTGCTCGGTAGTGAGTCGGTGCTGGGCCTTGGGACAGGACCTTGAAAATTTCGTAGTGTTCCCCCACCAGTAAGGGTTGACTCAAGTCCTCAACCTGTAGGTCGAATATCTGCTCTCCCACATCTAGGGGCAGGCCCATCTCCTCCAAGTTGCCGCGTCCATACCAAGCATCGATTACCCCGCCGTGGGCGGCTGTTGGCGCTATAGAATACCTGCGAGCCACCTCGGCAAAATTCCACCCCTGCTCCAAGTCGCGCATGGCCTTTTGGGCTTCTGTCTCGCTGGCGGTGCGGATATGGGCTAGGCGCAACATCCGATTCCATTTACTCGTCGCAAACTCCTGCCGCATACCTTCTACGGCGAGATCGACATCAGCGAGAATGGTCCGTACGGCGTACTCATCGACCAGTTTCTTGCGCCGTTCCCGCTCCCATTGGCGCACGAACTCCACCGTCTGATCTAGCTGCCGCTCCTGTGCCGCGATGAGCATCAGTTTCATGTCGATCATCGTCTGCAAGTAGAAACGCCACGCCTCGAGGCCCGCTTCGGGGTCGCGGTAATTGGCGGTGGATTCTTCGCGGAACTGGCGCAGGTCTGCGAGTTCGATTTCTTCGTCGCCTACCTTGGCGACCACATCGCCATCTACTTGCGGTTCGCAGCCACTCCACCACAGCGACGCGAGGATGCCTCCGATAACGACCCGAGCGAGCACCATTAGAGTTCCTCGGCGCGGCGTTGCTTGGCCAAGTACACTTCGCGCGTAAATGGATAGGCGATGTCTATGGTCTCTATCGGCTGATCTCGGTAGTCGAAGCGCAGTACTATCTCCGGGATCCGCACTTCAAGTGCTTCGACATCATTAGCCAGCGGGGCGAAGGCGATGAAGCCTTCGCGTTCTTGGCCGCTGAAGATCATCTCGTCTTCTGGATACATGGTGCGGGTCAACAGGTCGCGCCGCTCGCGGAAGGGGAGGAAGGTATTGCCCGCATAGCCTAGGGCATACGGGGCAAAGTACTCGTCTAGCGCTAGCCGGGTGAAGGCTTGGTAGCGCCGGCCATTGGCGCTGGCGATCTCTATGGAGTAGGGATTGAGCCACACCTTGGGGTACGCGTAGTTCTTTACCTTGAGCAGAAAGACCGTAAAGCGGGTGGGATGCTCCGCTTCCCACCCCGGTTTCCAGTCTCCATAGGTGTAGGGATTGACCGGCGCGAGATAGGGGTTGGGATCGTGAAAGCCCTCCGGCCGCTGCGAGTGGCCGCTTAGCTGCCGATTGAGCATGGCCACGGTCAGCGGCAACATGCTCACTTCCAAGCGGTTTTTGACGAAGGTGATGCTGTGGTCGTCGCGGACGACGAAATCTGCCCCTGCCAAATTAGTGGCCGGCAGTATGGGGCCGGCAAAGTGGCGGTAGCCGAGTTTGTGGCCGCAGCCGCTGGCGAGCAGGGCGGCGCACAGCAAGGCGAATAAGCGATGAGATGATGTAGGCATGATTTGGCTTTCTTGGCGAGGTGATGAATCATTCTCCAATGCGACTGTCCTCAAATTTTTAGGCTCCGTTTTTCGATCTACCAGAGCCGAGATAGTCCGCAATATGGAGTTCGTCGTTAATATCGCACTTGTCGGCATCCCACAAGAGCGTCGTGCGGCTTGGATTAATCTCGTATTTTTCTCGTTCATCGGGCGATGCGTGATAGAGCGTCGGAATCCATTGCAGGGGCACCAAAAGAATGCGTCCATCCGCTAATTCGATGTGAATATGCACATCGTCAAAGCGCACATGGCGAATAGAGGCTTCTTGAGGAAAGGTATATGCAGAAACCGGATATGGAATCTCATATCTTTTCACTTTAATCCGTTCTTCAGTTTGTTTTACCTCTGTATTCATACCATGCCTCCAATAAATACACTTGGTTTTGCTCAATGATCTTCAGTGCTCGGTTTAATTCATGTGGTCTCAGGACGCGGCCAGAACGTGCGATCTGGATAGTAGGTTCGATCTAGATTCTGGCATCATTGTGGTCATCTTGCGTCCCCTTCCCTACATGAACACTAGCTCGGTTCTCGTGAAGCGCATCAAAACTGTGAAACCAAAAAATGAGACTGCCTGCTCTGATAATTCTGGGACTCAGCTAGTTCAAAAGCCGAATGACTACCACGGCGAGTTCACCTCTATGGGCAGGACTTCTGGATAGTATTCGCCGACAATGGGATCCCATTTATCGGCCAAGTACGCTTCTACACCATCTCGATACTTCTCGGATACCCTTGCCCAAGTGACATAAAGCCCTAGATACTCATAATTTTGTATCTCTGGGTTCTGCCGATGGTGCATTATGCGATCCTTGATGTTCCCCTGACCGACGTATACCACCCTAGGCTTTATACTACTTGTACCCCCATGCCAAATTATATAGATATCAGAGATATCTTTATTGAAATACTCGTGATCAAGGTTTACAGCATTAAGCATACACCAGACATCGCCATAACACCTCTTCCAGTTCAGACCCATTTGAGAGGTCAAAATTTCGGGCGTAGGACTATTTTGATTATTCATCGTCCACTCCTGAAGGTTGTTGTAGATCATCAGTGTCTTGTAGAACCTGATCGGGCTGCGATTCTTCTGGACGCACGGAATAATCTTCCAACAACTGTGTGCAAGTATGTTCAATGTTATGGAATATACCACGTGTACCCTCATCAGCATCTTGAGCAACCAAGCGACATACTCTTTTTAGTGCATCAATTACCTCTGGAAGGTCCCGATTAGGAATTTCAGTCGTCGCTTGTTGTGAATCCATGATGCTTTTAAGCTCAGAGAAGGCACTATCAACTGCACTGCCCACTTGCTTTATTGCAATGCCTGGGACGATTCGGAAGTAGTCTCCCTGACTAGCAGTAATATGTTTGATTCTATTCAATATGATCTCTCTTCACCTTCTTTAAGTTACAAGCCTCGGTAACTTCCTCAATCTTCGACCTCGACCACGGCCAGCACAGCCGTCCCTTCTAAAACGCGGTTTATAAAGGTGATGCTTGTAGTTCCCTTACTTTTATTGATTTTGTAATCGCGGCCTTCCTTGAGCTTGCCGTGGCGGTCGACCAGTGCTTTTAGTTTGAGCTTGCCCGAACGGCCAACTAGGGCTTCTGGAATTGAATTTAGCGTCAAGTCCAGTTGCTGATTGAGGGGCACAATTTTGATCCGAGAGTCGTCGCCTTCGATCTTTTCGACCAATTTGTATTGTTTGCGTTTGTATTGTTTGCGTAGGGTCACACGGCGCCCTGTCTCGAGAAAGCGGTTGCTTTTGAGTAGTTTCTCAGTGCCTACCAGAAGACGTACCGATTTCTGAACCCTGTGGACGGCATTGAGAGTCTCCCTGATTTCTGTCAGTTTGCTTTTTAATTCTTGGTTGGCTCCTACTAGGTGGTCCCGATCTACGGAAATACTGTCGATCGCAACAGCTAGCCTACGTATTTCCTGCTCGCTGATAACTTTATCCTCCTCTAGTTGGCCAATCTCCTCCTCTAGTTGGACGATTTCCCGCTGCAAGTGCTCGTTGTCTTGGCGGTATTTGTCGGCCTCTTGCTTGGTTTTCTCCAATTCATTGCTGAGCTGATTATTTTTTTCTAAGAGAAGGTCCCCAAATTTACTCAGGCTGTCGCTTATGGCCTCTAAAGCGGTTTTGTCGAGTTCGGACTGGATTATCTCCTTCTTGAGAGAGTCGTTCAACGCCGACCGTTTTACGACCCCCTCTAAGAGCCGTGCTTTCTCGTCATCGTCGCCACAGGCGACCAGACTTAGACAAGCCGCTAGAGCAAGAACAGAAAAAAATATAGACATAGACTACTCCTTATCTTTGATAAGCCCGAATTTGATCTTTTGCTTGGGAAATATACGGACTGTTCGGGTTGTTAATGACATAATCTTCTAGGGCTTGGAGACCAGCATCCCGTGCCTTTTCGTACTTCTCGAGTTCTTCAAGCGCGACTATCTGCTCACTAGGTTGGCTGGGTTGGAGGCCGTACCAAGTAACAGAGCCAATTACTAAGCTTAGAATAAGACACACTACTCCTATTGCTATCACTTGCTTTTTGCGTTTTCGCTGCTCATGTTCGAGTTGCTTTTCATGTTCTCGGCGTTGTTCTTCGAGCTCATGTTCGAGTTGCTTTTCATGTTCTCGGCGTTGTTCTTCGAGCTTTTCATGTTCTCGGCGTTGTTCTTCGAGCTTTTCATGTTCTCGGCGTTGTTCTTCGAGCTCATGTTTGAGTTGCTTTTCATGTTCTCGGCGTTGTTCTTCGAGCTCATGTTCGAGTTGCTTTTCATGTTCTCGGCGTTGTTCTTCGTCATTGTCAGGCTCGGACCTACTAATGAAAGGCTTGGCGGCTGCGACTATTGCCGGGGCGACTTTAGCAATTGTCTCGACGGCTTTACCAATTACGTTCCATGGTGGTACCATGTAGCTCTCCTTGTTTACTCAGGTTGTTCGATACGAGGGTGAGAGATATAGCAGCCCTACATCATTCATGCGATGATCCGCAGATGGACGCATAAGGGCGCAGAATGGTATGGATAAGACAAGCCGCCGCCTATATAAAGTCAAAATGCCTTGAGAATCAAGCTGTTCCTAGTACGCCACGGCCACTGGCTGCATCCGCACCTCTTGCCCCTTATCCGTTTCCACTTCCACTCGCGCCAAGTACACGCCTACGGGAACCAACTGCCCGGCCGCGTCCCGGCCATCCCAAAGCACTGCATGGCGTCCTGCGCCCAGCACCTTTGGATCCGCTGCCCATATCGGCCGCCCATCGAGCGCATACACGCCAACCTGCACTTGAGACGACTCCCGCACCCGGAAAAGGGTGTATTGGATGGACAACAGGTCGTTTACGCCGTCGCCTTGGGGGGTAAACGCGCCGCTGCCGGCCTCAATGTCTCCCAGCACCCCACCCGTGGAGGCGGCAGACGCTACGACGAGCAACTGGTTGGAGCCTAGCTCCGCGCTGACGTCTCCTCCTTCGACGCGCTGCAACAGGCTGGGCTCGCTGCGGTTGAAAACCTCGCCGCCAAATTCGCCGGCCTCGCCGTACAGCACGGCTTCGAGGCCGATGCGCAGCCGCTGATCGCCGCTCGGATGCAGGGGGCGCGGCAAGAACAGCACAAAGCCGCTTGCCTCACGCCGCAGGCTATCCGGCTCTACAACGCTGAGCGGGTCGCCCATCTCCAGATAGCGAAATGCGGCTTCCGCTGGTGCTGAGATGCGCACGGCGTCGCAGCCGATGCGGTCCGCGCTGGCAAATTCCACGCCTAGGTCGTACGTGAATGGGGTTTGCTCGCCCGTTGGGACGCGCACTTGTCCGCCTTGGGGGTGAGGTTCCGCCGCGAGGACGATCTCGCCGACGACCCGGTCGGCCAGCAGGGGCGCGATCTCGATTTGCAGGGAATCGAGGCGGGCAAATTCCCACAGCGCGTCTGTTGCTAGCTGTACGCGCAATTGGAAGTAGCGGCCCCACGGCAGGCGCGGATGTTGGCCCGAGTCCGCCAACGGCAGCGACCAGAAGCTCCAGTTTTTCAGATCCTCGGCCACCGGACCGCGGAAGCCGACCGCTATGGTTGCGCCGCGCGTCTCTAGAGGTATTAGTCGATCCCATTGCTTCTTGGTCACCTCTACATGGGCACCCAGATCGTCAAAGCCGAAATAAGCTGTTGGGGTGTCGTCGCGCCCGGTGCGAATTTCCACTTGGGCGCGGGTTGGGCCGCCGGACGGCAGCAGTTGCTCCCCGTCCTTGCGCCATCTGCTCACCGACAAGCGCACCTGTCCGAAGTTGACTTCCCGCCCCAAGTCTATGATCTGCGACTCATAGGTCGCCTGCGGAGCGAAGCCCCGGCCATAGATTTCCATCTCGGCAAAGGCCGAGCGCGTGACAATGGGATCGCCGTACAGGGTGAATCCGTCGGGAATGGCGATTAGGCGGAAGAAGCGGAGGTATTGCGTGGGAAACGCGATTTCGGTCTCCGCGTCGGCATTGCGCTCCTCGTAGCCGAGGGGGATGGCCAGCGGGCAGCACGGCCCATCGCCCCGCCAGACGAACCCGCGCTCTATTTCTTCTTGCATAATGCCGGTCTCGGCTTGGGCGGCCGTCAGACTATAGGACTTGAGGATGTAATTGGGCTTGAAAGGCTCGTCGCTTTCGGGGCTGACGCCTTCGGGCGGAAAAAATACAAAGCGCTCTACCGGCACTTGAGTGCCCAAGTCAATGGTATAGAAAATCTGCTTATCGTCGCGTCGCTCCACGTACGTGGTCGAGTCCCCATCGACGAAGAGAAAGGTTTCCGTGGCCTTGTACAGGACGTTGTGGTTGATGTCCGTCCAAAAGCGCGGATGGCCGGGGCGGAATTGCGGGTCGGTGGGAAAGCGCCAGCGCTGCCAAGGGCCGAGCTGGGGCAAGATGTTTTCGCTCGGGTCGAGTTCAAAGGGCTGGAGTGCGTGGGAAGCGGCTGCGTTGTCTATCATCAGGCTGAAATCCGCCACGTCCGCCGGCGAAACGCCGCCCTGCCCGCCGAGTTGCCACCACTCTTGCGCCGCCCCGGGACTACACATCAGCGCGGCACAAGCCAACAGCGCCCATCGCATCCGACGCAACAAGGAAGAGTAAAAAAGGCTCCCACCTTCCTCGCAGGCTAGGGTTTTATCACATTTTTTGATTTCGGCCATTTTCGGCGGTTTCTCGATGTCTTAGAAGCATTCTCAAACTAGGGTTTTGGTCTCTCACTCGGCTCAGAGCCTCGTAGGATCGCGGGCGTCTCGTCAGGGCCGCTTGTTCACTGCGGTTAATAGGAGCCAGATACGTCAAACGCCAAGAAACGTATCTGGCACTAGTGGTTTACCGCGACCGGGGTCGGCTACACGGGGTTCGGTCTCACATCCCCCACACCTCAATCACCACTCCACTATCCGACTCCCGGCGACAGTGGAACACCTTGTCGTCCCACCGCCGCCCTGCCCGCCGGTCGAAAATTACCAGATGACCCGCCTCGGCCCCGCAGCGATCCATGCAGGCCGCTGTCTGCTCCAATCCCTCGGCCTTCGTCTGCTCCAAGCTCTTGTGCAGAATTTTGCATTCGATCACAACTTTAAGCATCTGATCGCCCTGCGGCCACACGATCAGCAAATCCGTCCGCATCCGACCCAACCCATATTCCCGCTCTATCCGACCGCCGCTGTTGACGATCCGCTGCAAAAAGGCCTGAAGTAGCAGTTGCGGCCCCGCTTCCTTGTACTGGAATCGCTCCACCCAGTGCTCCGAGTGCTCGCGGAAAAATGCTTGGAACGCCGCCAGCAACTTGCCCACGTCCAACCCGCCTTCAGCATCCACATACCAAGCGGTTTCTTGCTCAAACTCCTCTTGCACCACCCACGTCAGTTCGCGCGGCACCACCTCCGCGTAGATCGGATTGGCGATGCGATACGGCGGGTCGTAAGCGACCAGCCCCAGATCGCGCACATACTCCACGTCGCGGTCGGCAAAGTGGCGTTGTTGGCCACCGCTCAACAGCGGCTCGACCACGCGCCGCACGCGCTCCTCCTTGAGCTTGTCGGCTAGCTGATCCAGATGCGTCTCGCGCCGTGCAATGAGCTGTTCCCGCGCCGCCCAGATCGCCGCGGCGTCAATGGAACGACTCCGGTCTCGCCCGGCCTCGTTCTTAAAGCAAGCTTCATACGCCAAAGCGTTGACCAGCCACGGCTGCCCTTGAGTCAGTTCCCAGATGGTGTGCTGCGCGTCGTCGGCAAACACCTGTCCGGTCTCTTCCGTGTGCTGTGCCAACAGCGTTTGCACCTCCTCCGCGCTGAACGCACCCAGCCGTAGCGATTCGGCTTTGATGTTAAATGCGCTGCCACCGGTGATGATGGCGTTCTCGGCGGTTGATTGAATGCGATAGTCGCGTACATCGCGCACCCCGCACAGCACCACGCTCTGCGGGAAACCCTCGGGACGCGTGTCGTAGCCCGCCCGTAGCTGCCGCAGCACCGATACGAGGGTGTCGCCGACGAGTGAGTCGATCTCGTCGATCAGCAGCACCAGCGGCGTCGGGTCGGCTACCGCCCAGCGGTTGAGTACCTGCCGCAGGGCCCCATCGGGACCGTAGCGCTGCAAGGCATCGAACCAGATTTCTTCGACGAGCTCGTCTTGCAGGGCCTGCCGGGCGCGCAAGGCCAATTCGCCGAGGATCGCCTGCATAGCGCGCTGGGTATCTTCCCGTCCTGCCTGTCCGACCTCGACGTTGGCATACACGCAGCGGTAGCGCTCTTCGGCATTGAGCAGGTCGCGCAGCATTAGCAGGGCCGAGGTCTTGCCAGTCTGACGCGGCGCGTGTAGCACGAAATACTTCTCGTCCCGCACCAGCTCAAGCATCTCGGCCAAGTTCAGCCGATCCAACGGCGCGATGCAGTAGTGCTTTGCCGGCTTGACCGGACCAGCCGTGTTGAAAAAACGCATTGGCAAGTATTGCGATAGAACGTGAAACGAGGGAGAAGGGCCTTTTGCCCCCCTCCCTCGTGGTGTGCGCCGCGGGTTGTTACTTGAGGCGTTGGGACATGCTGTTTTTGATGTGGCCCCAAGTGTCGTTTTCCACGTTAGTCTCGGTCGCCGCCAGCGCCCAGAAGTCGGGCATCTGCGAGGCGTCGACGTCTTGCGATTGGCTGCCGTCGTTGATGTACATGGAGTGCTTGCGTCCACCGCCGGGGCGGTCGGCGTCGAGCGGGCGATAGCCGAGGTGGATCACGTCGTCCTCGGCGAACGTGTGCCGCGTGCTCTCGCTCTCGCTTAGGCCCCAAATGTCCCACAGGGCACCCCGCCACTCATAGGTGTACGTAACCGGGCCAACCGTCAGGTTCTCGGCACCCGCTGGCAGGACGGTCCACGCGGCCTCGAAAAACTCCGGCTCCACTCCCCACAGCAGCTCTTGGGAGTCGATGAACTCTAGCTGGCTGTAGAAGAAGCAGGTCTGGTTGGGCAACAGGGACTCGCCAGCCGGCGGGAAGATGCGCACGTGCCAGCGCTGGCCATTGGCGATCTGCTCGAGGTCGGAACCGAGGATATTGCCGCCGAGGTGATCGGCGTCAACGGTGATCTGCAAGCAGTCGTCTTTCCACCATTCCTTGACGGGCGAATCGTACTTGAGGGTGTCATCGACAAAGCGAGCAAAGCCGTACCACTTGTTGTCCGGCGGTGCCGACCAACCGTTGAGGATGGTGAAGTCGTAGTCCGTCAACTCGACGAAATCGCTGGCTCGGTCGAAGAAGTCGGGCTGATTGAGGGCGAGAGCTGGGTCGTACCAACCCCAGTCGTCGTCGTTGCCGTCGATGGTGATGGCAGCCGGATCGGGCACTTGGGGATAGAACACGGTCACGCCAACGTGGGCAAAAGCGGCCGTGCTAAGCAAGCACGCCAGCCCGCAAGACAAGGCGAAAAAGCCGAACTTTCTCATACTATACGCTCCTTGATTGGAAGAAATAGAAAAAGGAAAAAGGAATATGGAATCGTCGTTCAGCAAGCGGTGCAACCTCCTTTCGGATAGACGATAATGCTGAAGTGATTCTACATTATAAACAAAAAAGCACATACAGGCGAAACAAATTTGCTGCGAGAAAATGCCGTTTTTGCCAGCGCAGCAGCGCGGTGCTGACTTGGTAAGCAGTGGGTACGAGGCGTATATTGTCAGCCGAAGGCACTCGCTTTTCTTGAGTGGTCAGCAGTTAGTTTCAGAGACTGACCACTGGCCACTAACCACTGTCTCAGGAGTTGGATCATGAGGCTGATAACCCTTTGTAGCAGAGGGCCGATCTTGCTGTTGTGGTGCGCGTTTATACTCTCGGAATCCACGGCTTTTGCCCAGCTGTCTACGGGCTTTCGGCCGGTTGAGGAACCCGGGATTCGCGGGGTGCGCATCCATCCGGGTGCCTTGGCGCCCAACCGGCGCAAGTGGTACTTGCCGCAGAATCTGTACTACGAATACCAGTGGCGCGGCTGGGAGTACAGCAACTACGCGCGCGACCACTACCAGCGCTACGTCAACATCCTGCTCGAAGGCACCCGCAACTACAACCTCTTCGGCCAGTACATCAATCGCGGCTGGGTCATCTACGACTGGACTGAAACCAGTCCTCTGCGCCAAGGCAGCGCCCTGTTGAAGGGCACCCGCTTTGGCCGGTGGTTCGACAGCCTCGTCATCTCGTCGGCCAGCCACGGCCAGTTCCACACTTCCCTGACGGTGGGCGACGCCATCCGCACGACGCTCACCCCCCTGACCTTTTCCAAGCCCACGTTCAACGGGTTGCAGTGGGATTTTCTCGCCGACAAATACGCGCTGACCCTCCTTGGCTCGCGCCTCAACGCGCCGGGGTTTACCGCCCTCAACGAGGCCGGGGGAGCGTCGGCGATCGAAAACACGACCCGCCTGCTCGGGGCGCGCGGCGTGGCCCAAGTGGGCGATTTCGCCAAGCTGGGTCTGACGTGGGTCAATGTGTCCAATACCAGCAGCGAGCTGAGCCTCGGCGACAACTCGCTCAAGGGCCTGCTGACTGGCCCGCAGAACACGGGCAATGTCGAACGGGTCATCATCCGCATTGCCGACGATTCGCCCGAATCCGAGGAAACCGGGGCCTCGTTTTTCGTCGATCAGGTGATCATCGACGGAGAGCTGCACCCGGAGATCGTGCCCTTGGTGCGCGGCGGTGTGCGGCGAGAGGGCATCTTGGAGGTGAGCGGCTCGGACGTAATTGAGCTTATCTACGACATTCGCAACGATTTTAGCCCAACCGAAAAAGTGGGCACTTTCCGCGAGGCCAAGAAGCTCGAATTCGAGCTGGTGGTGTCCAATGACTACCGCATAGAGATCGCCTCCAATCTCCAGACCAATGCCCGGGGCGAGCAGGTTTTCTTGCCGGTGGCCCAAGCCCGCGACGAGATCTCCGATGGCTCCAATCAGACCTTTGTGCGCTTTGCCTACGGCCTGCCGACCGGGCACGAGGTGATCGGCATGGACTTGGAACTGATCAACCTCGCCCACTTCGACTTGCGGGCCGAATGGGCCCTCAATCGCCGCTTCCGCCGCTTCCCCAATCAGAACTTCCGCAAGCTGCCCGCTTATAAGGAAACGGCCGAAGCCGGGTACGCGACGGCCTCTTACCAGCGCTACCCCTTCTTTGCGTACGGCGAGGTGTTCACCATAGATCCCGACTACAGCACCACGGCCTTTATCGCCGACCCGGGTGGGGTCATCGACTACGCCAGCGAGACCCAAAACCTCTTTGAGTTTGTCGATGACAACGACGACCAAGATCGCTACACAGATTGGCAACGCTATCGCCAGAGTCAGGGGTTCGGCGGCGAGGGCGGCTCGCAGGGCCGCGACACCGAGATTTTTCCCGGGCTGGACGAGAACAACGATTTTATCTCCGACTTCAACCAAAACCAGAACAGCCGCCCGGATTACGTCGAGCCTTTCCTGCGCTATCAGGTCGATCCGCCGGAGTTTCTCTTTGGCATGGACATGAACAACAACACGATCATTGACCGCTTTGAGGACGACCGCCTGCCCGACTATCCCTACGAGCGCGACCATCGCGGGTACAACGCGTACGGAGGTTTAAAAATCACCGAGAGTTCCCGGCTGACCGTCGGCCGGCTCGCCGAGCACCAACTGAGCAGCGACCGCGCGAGCCGCTCGTTCTACGGGTTGCTGACCTTGGAAAAATCCTATCCCGGGCTAGACGTGGCCCTTTTTCAACACGCCAAACTAGTGGCCGACAACTTGCCCGAGGACCGCATCGTCTGGCGCGACCCCATCGGCCTGACGGATTTTGCCGATCCGCTCGACAACCAAGATACCTTTGTTAACTCGCTGTACGTGCAGGCCCGCTACTTTCGCATTGCCAATCTGAACTTCGAAGGCAAGCTGAAGTACGAGCGCTTCAATCAGCTCGGTGCGCAGGCCAACCTAAAGCGCGACCGCTCTTTTTGGGGCCTAATTAACAAGGCCGATTACTCCTTCCGTCCCAGCGATCGGCTCGCTCTCTATCCCAAGTGGAAGAGTATGTACGAGCGAGAAACCCCCACCGCGCTGGTCGGTTTGGAATCCAACGAACTGACTGAGAGCTTTTTCTTTTTGGGCCAGTACGTGCTCCTGCCGAAGACGCTCTTGGACTTCGGCGTTGAATTCAGCCTCTTTGAGAACTTGGTCGAGCGTCCAGCCGAGGCGTCGCCGAGCTATATCGATGACTTCCGCAGCCTCGTGTTTTCGGCCCTGCTGACCAATGTGTCGTCCTATCAAGGGTACGAGCTGACCATGAACGCGGGCTTCCTGCTAGAGCGCCAATTCTTCGCGGAGCAAACCCAGAAGCAATCAATCGTCTTCGTCCGCATCTTCGCTGCCACCGGCGGGGTATAGTCCTTGCAACCCCCAGCGGCCGGAGTCTTCACGCCCAAGACGCTGATTCTCGGCTGCCTGTTTACGTTTTTCGTGGCCGCGGGCGACTCGTACGGGGTCTTCTTTTTGCGCGGCTCGTACATGACGCTCGGGACCAGCACGGTCGGTGCCCTGTTCTTGCTCTTTTTCCTCGCTGGCTTGATCAACCCGCTGCTCAAGCTGATCCATCCGCGAGCCGGGCTGAATCGCGGCGAGCTCCTACTCATTTATATAATGATGGTCATGGCCTCGCCCCTACCGGTGTTTTTTGCCGGCCGGTTCATCGGCACGATCCTCACTCCCTTTTACTTTGCCACGCCGGAAAACGACTGGCACACGCTCATCCAACCCCACATAGCGGACTGGTTGGAACCGCGCGACCTAGCGATCATGTGGCCTTTTTACGAGGGCTTGGAGCAGGGCCAGGCCATCCCGTGGGCCGGCTGGTTGCCGATGTTCTCGCGCTGGGCACCGTTTGTGTGGGCTTTGTACTTGGCGATGATTGCCGCGATGGCGATTCTGCGCAGGCAGTGGAACGACTACGAGCGGCTCACCTATCCGCTGGTCCAAGTGCCGATGGCCCTCACCGAGCAAGACGCCGGAGGGGACCGCATGGCCCCATTCTTCAAAAACCCGGTGATGTGGACCGGCTTTGCCGTGCCGGCTGTATGGGGCACCCTGCACGGGCTACACAATTACTTCCCGGAGACCGTGCCCATCGCCACCAATGTCGATCCCATCCACTTCATCCTGCCCATCTTCGACAATCTGTCCGAACTGCAATTCAAATTTCGCTTCAACATTTTGGGCTTTTTCTACTTTCTCAAGACCGAAATCGCCTTCAGCCTGTGGTTTTTTAACCTCTTCGCCAACGCCCTGCGCACCACATTTGCCGTCTTGGGCGTCACCAGTTCGGAGATGATAGGAGGTGGGCACTCGATCATCGACCCGATCCTCGTCCACCAGTCGATGGGCGGCATGTTGGTGCTGTTTCTATTTGGCTTGTTCGCGGCCCGCAAGCACCTGTGGGCGGTCTGTCGCAAGGCCCTGTGGGGCGACCCAACGGTAGAGGACTCCGGCGAAATTCTATCCTACCGGATGGCTGCGCTCATCTTGCTGGCCAGCAGCGCGGTGATGGTCTCGTGGCTCGCGCTGGCGGGTTTGCCGGTCTGGGTCGCGCTAGCGTTTCTCTTTACTGCGGCCGCGCTCTTTGTCGGTTTTACGCGCCTGATCGCCGAAGGAGGGCTTTCGGACGGTTCGGTCCCGGTCGGCTCGGCCGCCATCGTCGTCTCCGCTGTTGGCTCGTCGGCCATTGGTGCCCAAGGATTGATCGTGCTGGCGACGACCTATTTCTGGACGACTGGCCGCAGTTTTGCCATGACGTCAGCCGCCAACAGTCTCAAGCTAGGCGAGGGCTTTGGCGGTTCCAAACGCCCGCTGTTTTGGACGATGCTCTTGGCCATGGCCATCGGGATGGTCTCGTCGATGTGGGTGGTTATGGAACTGGGCTATTCGTACGGGGCGCTCAACTTGAAAATTCCCGGGGGACAGCACGGGTTCTACGACTATGCCGCTGGCTTGATTCGCACGCCGAGCGAGCCGCATTTGTGGGGTTGGATCAACACCGGGATTGGGGCCGGCGTGATGCTGCTCTTGATGTTGGCGCGCTGGTACTACGTCTGGTGGCCCCTCCATCCTCTCGGCTACCCGATTGGCCCGACCGGGATTATGGATCACCTGTGGTTCGACATGTTTTTGGCGTGGCTTATTAAGGTGGCGGTGCTGCGCTACGGCGGCGTGGCGCTCTACCGCAAGACGCGCCCCTTTTTCATGGGCATGATTGCCGGGCACATCGTGCCGGGGGGCCTTTTTCTGTTTGTCGATCACTTTACCGGCATGGTCGGCAATGTGATTTTCTGGGGTTGAGGTGCTGGGTGAAAACGGGCTATATTTCGCCAAATAGTGAGGGAATTGTTTTGCGCGCGTTCAGATCGCTGTCTTGTGCTTCTATGGTGCTGGTCATGGCCGCGGGCGCGGCGGGCGAGGAGTGGGAATTGGGCGGTGCGGGTCGCTCTTGGAAGGACGACGAGCTAAATTCCACGGCCATCAGCTTTGATGCTGCCGGGGCCATTCAATTGGTGGGTTTTAATCCCAACGACAACATCGTCCGGCAGCTAAGATGGACCGAGGGCTTTCCCTTGGACTTCATCAGTGAGGCCGAGGCGCGGGTGTGGGACAACGTGCCCTTCAAGCAGAGCAATGCCCCGCTCGTCGATGGCGAAGTGCAGACCGCCAGCGAAAATCGCTTCAAGGAATTCGGAGTATTGCAAGCGGGCCGGGCTTTTTTCTTTGACTTGGGCACGCGCTTCCCTGTCAACCGCATCTCGTTTTTCCCGCGCCCAGAAGGGGCCGACAGCCGCGGGCGGCCCTTTGCCGACGACTTCATCCGCGGCTATAAAATTCAGGTCAGCGATGGCGTGAGCTTCACGCCGGAAAACCTGCCGGTGTACAACCTGCTGACCCAAGTGGATTTTACCACGGAAAGCGTGGCGCAAATTCCCTTCCCCTTGCAATTCGTCCGCTACATCCAACTCAACGTTACTTCGACCAATCCCTTTGAGATCGCCGAGTTTGAGGTGTACGGAGCGGGCTTTCCGCCGGGGGGGCGCTATCTGTCCAAGATCATCGACTTGGGCGAAGTGGCCAACTTCAGTCGCCTGCGGTGGACGACCGAGACCTTGCGCCAGCAAGAGGGCCGCATCGATGTCGAGCCAATGGCCGATGCAGAAGTCTCTATTCGCATGCGCACGGGCCGCGACGATACTCCGCAGGTGTTCTACGAAATCGTCAATGTCTTCACCGGCGATGTGCAGGAAGTCTCCGAAGGCGATTACGGCAGGCTGGGCCTGAACGTGCGCGGCCCGGTCGAAGACGACCAAGTCAACTGGAGTGAGTGGTCGCCGCCCTTTGCCGAGTCTGGCCAGCGGATTGAGCTGCCTAGCCCGCGTCGTTTCTTCCAGCTCGAAATCGCGCTCACCAGCCACTCTATCCTCGACGGCATACGGGTCAACTCGCTGGTGGTCGAGCACTCCATTCCGCCGCTGGCCCAGCAGCTCATAGGAGAAATTTCCGTGCTGGAAACCCCCCGCCCCTTGGGCAACAAGCCCCGAGTGCCGGCCGGCGAACTCTCGACGTTTGCCTACGACATCCGCGCCGACATCATCGAGACGGATGTGGGCTTTGACGCCTTGGAGATCCTCACGCCCGCTAGGCCGCAGTTCAAGGAAATGTTCACCGGCGATCCGCCCGTCGCGACCGCGCCCGACAGCGTCGTCGAGGGCGAGCGGGGCCTGAAGCTATTCTTTCCGAGCCAACGGCTGACGCACCAATCGCCGAGTGCGTTGCGCGTCGTTTTCGACGCCGAAGTTTTCGTTCAATCCACGTTCTTTCGCGCCCGAGTCTTCGACACCCAAAGCGATGAGGCTCCTCAGCAGGTCCTGTCCGGAGACGCCAACCCTACGGTCTGGACCAACGACTTGCGCGTGCTGACCACGGCTGCTTCGGCGCGCAACCTGCTCCCGTTTTTTGCGGTGCAGCCGGCCGTGGTGACGCCCAACGGCGACGGGGTCAACGAGCGCGTGCGCATCTCCGGTACTTTGGTCCAGCTCCAGCAACCCGTGCAGTTGGCCGTGCGGATTTTCTCGCTTGGCGGCCAGCGGGTGCGCACCTTGTTTGCCGGCGTACGCAGCAGCGGCTCTTTTGCTTGGGAATGGGACGGTCTCGACGACAGCGGCAATCCAGTGCCCGTGGGGCTTTACCTCGCCGAGGTGACTGCCGACGCCGAGCGCGAGCGCTTCACGCGCCTCGGTGCAGTGGGCGTTGCCTACTAAAAAAGGAGAGGCTATGCAGCGCATTCGCTCAACGTTCCTCCTGTTCGCGGGTTTGAGTTTGGCCGCCCTCGTGCTGGCGACGTACGCCCAGACTCGGAGTGCCGATCTGGAGGTGTACCGGGTGGACCGCAAAGCCGAGTGGCAGCAGTGGACCTTTCCGGCCGGGACCCTCACATTTTCCCCAACCGGCTCGGTGACCCCCCTCGAATTCAAGGGCGTCCACAACGCCGCGGTCAATGCGGACGAATTCACCCACGAGTTGGTGAGCGGCAAAGAGATGCGCGGTGGCGCGTGGAAGGCCGGCACCAATCTCGCAACGGCCGGCCGGGCCATAGACGGCCGCGCCCAGACTTTTTGGCAACCCGACCCGGACGCTCCCTTAGAGGACTGGTGGATCGAGATCAACCTAGGAAGGGCTGTACTCGTGTCGGAGATTCGCCTCATTTTCCCCGATCAAGAGGGTGCGCGGCCCTTCCGCGAATTCCGAGTCTTCGGCTCCGAGGGACGCCGCGTGACGCGCCAAGACATATTCTCTTTTCACCTGATAGGCGGCACCACCAAGCCCATTGACGAGACCGTGGTGACCTATGATGTGAAGCCGCTGGTGAGGGAGGTGACGCGGGAGCGGGGCGCACGCGAGGAGACTGAGGACACTACCTATGACCTGCTGCAATTCATAAGGATTCTGGTAGATGCCAAGACGCCGGACGCAGCCCTTGCCGAGGTGGAAGTGTACACGCTCGGGGAAAACATTGCCTTGCAGACCCTAGAGCGCGGCGGCGCGATTCAGGAGCGCTCGGGCCGGGGCTTTCCTTTCAAGATGGCCGACGGCAACGCCAATACCGATTGGGGAGCACGGCGGGAGCGCGGTCAAGACCCCATTGCTTGGGATTGGGACTTGGGTGCGCTATTCTGGGTGGATCGGATCGTGATGCGCACTTCGGATTTTCTCCTCCGCACCCTGACGTACGGCTCCAACCTGCCCCAGATTCGCACCCATAGCTTGAGCGTTTCCAACGGTCGCCGCACCCTGACGGGCGAAGTCGATTTAGACCAGCTCTTCGTCGGCGATACAGATGCCTTGCTCGCGTCCTCGACCGAATTCCCCGGCCAATTGACGTATCTTTTTGAGCCGCGCCCGGTTCGCTTTATCGCGGCCGAATGGGTCGGTGGTGGCGGCTCGCAGACTAGCTTCCAGTTCCAGAGCGGCTTTTTGATTGAGACGCTCGTGTTTGCGGTGGGCCACGTGGCCCAAGTGGAGATGAGTTCGGACTTTATCGACTTGGGGAAAATCGCCGGCGACAATCGGGCGAAGGTGATCAAATCCCTGCTCTGGGAAGCCGACCTGCCCCCGGGTGCTCGCATTCAGGCGCGCACTCGCTCGGGCAACGAGCTGCAAGAAAATTTTCGCTACTTCCGCAAGGATGGCACCGAAGTGACGGCCGAGCAGTACGACCAGATGCCGAAGGCGCTGCGGGGCGAGACCCAGAGCACTATCGGCATTGACGAGGACTGGAGCGAGTGGAGCAATT
Source organism: Candidatus Latescibacterota bacterium (assembly GCA_965200315.1). GTDB lineage: Bacteria > Latescibacterota > UBA2968 > UBA8231 > UBA8231. The sequence goes on along the minus strand of OZ241362.1, from coordinate 2,209,518 downwards.
TTTACCAGCGCTCCGGCGAGCAGTTTCTGTCTCCCAGCCCGCGCCGCTTCGTCCAAGTCCAGCTCATCCTCAGCTCAGACCGCCCGATCACTGCGCCGACTGTACACGCCTTGGAGATTGAATTTACCGACGCCTTTCTCGCCGGAGTTACCGGCGAGGTGCTGCCGCGTACGGCCGAGGCGGGCATGCGCCAGCTTTTTTCGTTCCACATAACTCCAGAGTTTGCGTCGCGTAACCCCGGGTTTGATCGCATCCTGCTGCAAATCCCGTCGCCCGCCGACCCCGACTCGCTTGCTCTCACTATAGGCGGTGCCGAAGCCGAGCCAGCCGCGGTGCGCGTCGCTGGCGATTCGCTGCTTGTGGAACTGCCGCGCACAGTGCGGCGCGAGGAAGTTGCGCTGACATTTAGTACGGTCGTAGAGCGCAACGCCACGCTCTTTCGGGCCTTCATCGGCAACGAGGGGCAGCTAGCGGTGTGGCAGCCGGTTGATCCGCTGCGCCGCGCCGCTACAACCGTGTATTTGCCCAGCGTTCCGGGCACTGACCAGTTGATCACCAACCTCGCGGTGCAATCGTTCCTCAGCCCCAACGGCGATGGGATCGGCGACGTTGCGGAAATCCGCTTCCACATCTTGAAGACGGACGCACCGGCCCAAGTGCGGATTTACACCCTCGATGGCCGGCTCGTCCGCATCCTTGAGGGGCTGCGCCAGCCCGACCAGTCCTATCTCTACATTTGGAGCGGCCAAGATCAAGACGAACGCGTAGTCCCCCCCGGTTCGTACCTGTGTCGAGTGGAGGTAGAGGCCCAAGCCGGGGCTGCGAGTCAGCACCGCATTATCAGCGTAGCCTACTAGGCTGCGACGTGCTCGTAGTGGACAGGTTCTCACATTTTTAGCATACAATGTCCACTAATTTATTGCGGTATAATCGGTTCGTGCGCGACCCGCACCATCGACATTTGGTCGCGGGATTTCTTCCACGAGGTCGTTCAACGCATTGAAAATGGTACTGGGTATTAATTGAACGCGAGGAAAGATATGACGATAGCTAGCGATAAGGACGCGCATTGCTGCGCTCCGTTCAGTGCCTTCCTCACAAGTCTCGTCTTGGCGTTCTCCCTAACCAGCCTCGCGTCCGCCCATGTCGGCGTTACGGTCCCCTTCGTCAAGGTCCCCGATCCCGCGGCGATAACCATAGATGGCGACGACGGCGACTGGGCCTTTTTCGACTCTCGTCTCGCGCTGGAGCGGGAGGGATTCTTCGACCGCGAATCAGACTACGTCGATGCGGCCGATTTCGACTTCACCATCTACACAGCTTGGAGTCCGCCTCCGGACAATAGCTGGTACTGCTTCGCCCGAATCAGCGACGATACCCTCAAGATCGAAAACGAAGCCCCCCTCAAGTGGTGGCAGGACGATACGCTGTCGATTACCGTGGATTCCGACCACTCCGGCGGCAGCATCTACGGGTTCACCCGCGAGGAACTGGTCAACGGCCAACGCTACTATGCGCGGGTGCTGCCGTTGAAGCACCCGCGCCTGCCCCACGGCCAGGCCGGCTTTCTCGACCAGCACCACGATCCTTTCTTAGAGGAGTTCCTGTGGGCGATGCACAAACCCCACTTCGACATCGCTTGGACGATGCGCCCGCCCGACGCGGCCAACGGCACTTTGCACGTCGAATATACCTTTGAGTGGAAAGCGGCCTTGTGGGATGTGCTGGGGGCCAGCCATGAGGAGAGCAAGCGGCACGTTTTCGCGCCGGGCCAGACGCTGCATATAGGATTCCGGCTGCTCGACGCCGACCGCCCGGGGTCGGGGCGCAAGCACTCGATGTACATCCTAGGTGGCCATCAGCATCAGGACCGCGACGCCGACCGGATGCCCGATTTTCGCACTATTACGTTAGATGAGGCGCAAAACTGGCGTATGCCTACGGAGCAGGATGCGGTGCAACCGTCCTCTGCGGACGGTAAATGAGCTGTGCGGCATACTTAAAAAAGGAGCGATTTCGATGATCATTGATACCCACACCCATTTCTACGATCCGTTCCGACCCCAAGGTGTGCCTTGGCCGGAAAAAGACGACGAGATTCTCTACCGGCGTGCGCTGCCCGAAGACTACAAGGCTTTGGCCGTTCCCGAGGGCGTGACGGGCACGGTCATGGTCGAGTGCAGCCCGTGGGTCGAGGACAACCAGTGGGTACTCGACTTGGCCGCCGCCGATCCCTTCATCGTGGGATTGGTCGGCCACCTCGAGCCCGACGACCCGGACTTTGCCGCTCACTTGGAGCGCTTTGCCGCCGATCCGGTCTTCGTCGGCATCCGCGCTCGCGTACATGCAACGGAAAGTCACGGCTTGGCCGCTGCTGAGATGCTAGTAGCCAACGATCTGGAACTGGATACGGGTTTGCACGAGGGCGTGCCCGCGCTGGCGGAGCGCTTCCCCGAGTTGCGCATCGTCATAAACCACATCGGCGGCATCCCGATCGACGGCCAGCCGCCCGATCCGGCGCGGTTGGAATTGATGCGCCAGGCCGCGGCGCATCCGCAGGTCTATTGCAAGGTGTCGGGGCTGATGGATTTGCGCAGCCAAGTCAAGCCAGCGCCGACGGACGTGGACTTTTACGCCCCGGTGCTCGACGCGCTATGGGATATGTTCGGGGAGGACCGGCTGATTTACGGCAGCGACTGGCCGGTATCCGACCGCAGTGGTCGCAAGTACGCTGACATACAGCGCTTGGTGATGACGTATTTTACCGCACGCGGCAAAGAGGCGACGGAAAAGTTTTTCTGGCGCAACGCCAAAGCCGCCTATAAGTGGATCGACCGCGCTGGCGCATAGCGGTTAGCGGTTGGGGAGACGAGTTGGACCAGCCTTCTGCTGACCGACTCCCTACATTGCCGTAGCCTCTTTCCGACGTATGCTGGATCAATTTGAATGGGCTGGCGATCTCGGCCCTCCGGCCTTGGTTATGGACATGGATTTCGGATTGCCTCTAGAGTTTGTTGAAGTGATTGAGTAGTTCATTAAAGCCGTAGATCACCGTACTCTCACCTTCATCATTATACCCTTCTGCACTATCATTTATCTACCGATTCTCGAAAGGCTCGCTCTAGTTCTTTAGCTGTCCTTGAAACGTGACGACGTCTTTGAGATCTAGCACCTCGCCATGAAGGAGGCCCGCCTCGTCGTCGAACTCGACATGGCCTATGGTTCAGCATGATTTCCTACCTCTGGTTCTACGCCTGCTTGTCGCAAGAAGCGCCGCATGGACTTCAACGCTCCTTTGTCCATATCTGGCTGTGGCTGTGGGCGGTGGAAGATAGCCTCCTTGGAGGTATATAGCGGATGCGCGACCCGCGTCCTGCCTTCAATTCTACCCCAAGTGTCCGTAATAACGGGTAAATATACTTTCGAGGTTTTCCACGAGCTGGAGGGCCGACAGCTCGCGCGCCACCATGAACTGGTTCCACTCGTTCCAGTATTGGCGATACAAGAACGGGTGCGCCCCTTCTAGCCCAAAGGAAAATGAGTAGAACTGCTCGGTTTTGGCGAGGATCTGATCTAAGCCTTGTTGGATGCCGGGCAGCGGCATCCCAACGAGCGGGCTGATCATCTGGGCCTGTTGCACCATCTGCTCTTGGAACCAGTGGCTGTTGACCAAGCGCAGAAACTCCGCTGCCCGCTCGGGCTGGCGGGCCAGAGAGGGGATGCTCTGGGTGTTGACCGTGCCGATCAGGTCGTGCGGATTTCCGCGCCCGCCCTCGACTGCGGGAAAGCGAAAGGCGTACAGGGGAAAGTCCTTCCCGATTATTGCGGTTCGGCCGCTGGTAAACCAACTGCCGACAAAGACGGTCGCCGCTCGCCCCTGCCAAAACAAAAGCTCGGACTCAATGTGATTGAGGCCGGCAAACCCCTCGGCGAAATACCCTCGATTCAGCATCTGTTCGACCATGCGGGCAGCTTGGAGAAACCCGGGTTCGGTCCATGGGGTCCGGCGCTGGGGATCGCGGAAGGCTTGGCGCACCTTGTCGGCACCGAGGATGCGCTGGGCTAGGTGATCGAACCACCAGCTCGTGTACCAGTGGATGCCGTCTTGGGTAATGGGAACTATGCCGGCGCGCTTGAGGCGCTCGCAGTTGTCGAGAAACTGATCCCAAGTCTGCGGGTTGAGGCTGGCACCGGCGCGTTGGTACAGCTCGGCGTTACAATACACCTGAAGGGAAATCACGTTTTGGGGGATGGCGTAATAGCGGCCTTGGTACGTCAGCGGCCCTCGGTATAGGGGGTCAATGGTCTCCAGCCAAGTTTTGCCCGGGGTATCCCAAGAGGGCCGCTGGAGATGCTCGGTTATATCGAGGACGTGCCCCTGTTCGACGTAGGCGTAGGTCAGGCCGGTCTCGGCCGTGGCAAAAGACATGATGTCCGGCGGGTGCCCCTCCATGACGCGGATCATCAATTCTTGGTAGCCGCCGCCGCCGCCGCTAGCGGGCTCGACTTGGACATCTGGATGCGTCTCGCGGAAGTGCTCTATGGCCCGCCACATGAGCTGGTTGATCGGCACTTGGGCGGCAGGCGGCTGGAGGTTGGCTATCTCCAGCACATTTTCCCCGGGCAGATAGCGGCCGCATCCACCGGCGAAAGCGGCAGCAAGGTATTTGAGAACATCTCGGCGTTTCATACCTGTCAATTGCGAATTACGAACTGGTGTTACGCAGGAATGAGCCGGGGCTGGATCGTCCCGCTAGTTGAGCTTGTCGAAGCCGAGTTCCCATTCTTCCCCCCGTCGCCCGGGTCATTCCCGCGCATGCGGGAATCGAGGCATCGACGCATTCAGCCCACCAGCGCCAAGGCGGGCAACCATAAAGGTCGCCCCTACAATGCGCAACGTCAGTTACGAAGTACAAATTCTCAATTATCCTTTCAGCGCGCCGACGGTTAGACCCTCTGTGATGCGGTTTTGCAACAGGATGAACACCACGATCAAGGGCAGCATGACGATCACCAGACCGGCAAATAACTCGGTCCAGCGCGATTCGGTTGACATGTTCCAGAACAGGGTTTGCAGGCCGCGCGCCAGCGTGTAGAGCTTGCCGGTGCGGAGGAGGATGAGCGACCAGAAGAACTCGTTCCAGTAGTTGATGCAGTTGAAGATGGAAACCGCGATGAGCCCGGGCTTGGCCAAAGGCAGGGCGATCGTCCAGAAGGTGCGCCACGGCGAGGCCCCGTCGATCAGCGCGGCCTCTTCCATTTCGGTCGGCAGGGTGCGGAAAAAACCCGTCAGGACAAAGATCGAAAAGGGCAGCCCGGTGGCGATGTAGAGCACGATCAAACCAAAGTGGCTGTTGGTTAGGTGCATATACCGCATCTGCACAAAGAGCGGGAAGAGGTACAGCATGGGCGGCACCATCATGGCCGACAGAAAGAGATAGAAGGTGAATCGACTGAACCGGAAAGTTACCCGCGATAGGACGTATGCTGCCATGGCCGATACTACTAGAGTGCCGCTCGTGGCGAGCGCGGTGATGTAGGCCGTGTTAAAAAAGTAGCGGCCAATTTCGGCGTTGTCCCACGCGTACGCGTAATTGCTCCAGCGCAATTCGGCGGGCAGGGACCAAGTGCTGGCGAAGAACTCGGGATTGGTCTTAAAGGAGGTATAAGTCACCCAGAACAGGGCGATTAGGGAACTTAGGCAATAGCCCCCCATGAACAGGATGGCCAGTAGCTTGGACCAGCGGCGCATCGTTAGTATTCCACGCTTTCGCGGCGCATCAGGCGATTGACTGCGAGGCTAAACGCCAATACGAGGAAGAACATGACGACCCCCATGGCCGAGGCATAGCCAATGCTTTGCCCCTGAAAGCCGGCCCAATAGATGTAGGTTCCCAGCACCTCGATGACGTTGGGATAGCCGCGCGTGATGACGAAGATGAGGGCAAAAGCCTGAAAGGCGCCGATGATCCAGAAAATCACCAGAATCTGCACGACGTCCCACAAAAGCGGCAGGGTCACGTGCCAAAATTGCTGCCAAGCATTGGCCCCATCCAGCTCGGCGGACTCGTAAAAACTGAGCGGGATCTTTTGCAGGCCCGCCAAAAATAGGATCACGTAGGTGCCCAGCCCCTGCCAGATCATGGCGACGGCAATGGCCGGCAGGGCGTTGTGGCGGCTGCCCAGCCAAGGCCGAGTGAGCGCGTCTAGCCCGGCGCTGCGCAGGGTTTCGTTGAGCAGGCCGATGACCGGGTTGTAGATGCTGCCCCACAGCACGGCGGTGACCACGACCGAGAGCAGGGTGGGGGCAAAGACGACGAATTTTAGAAAGCCGGCAAAGGGCGGCTTTTTGGAGAGAATCACCGCAAACAGCAGGCTCAACGGAAAGACGACTAAGAACCCGAGGATGCCAAACAAAAAGACGTTCTCTAGGGCCGTGAGAAAGGTGTGATCGGCAAAGGCGCGCATAAAATTGGCGAGGCCGATGTACTCCTTTTGCGGCGATACGCCCGACCACGAAGTCAGCGAATAGTAGAAGGCATTGCACACCGGCAGCACAAAGAACGCGATGTGCAGTACGAGTGCCGGCCCGAGCAGAGGCGCGATCAGCTTGCGAAGTTCGCGTTGGATCACGGCGCGTCCTGCCCCAGTGCTTCGATGTTGTCGTCGAAGAAGACCACTTCGTCTGCGGCGTCGGTGCGCAACGCTTGCAGCCACTGCCCGAACAGTTCGTTTTCGCGGTTGCGCCGCAAGGTGTGTTCGATGCGCTTCTGTATTTCCGCAAAAGGCTGCCGCCCCGCTGCTGTGCGCCCCGCGATTTTGGCGATCGAGTACAGGCCGTGGTGTTCTACCGGACCAATGAGTGCGCCGACCTCGGCCTCCATGGCCGCTTTGACGAGGGGGCCAAAGCTCGGCGTCTCGTGCCAGTAGAGTTGGTAGAGGCCCTCGGCTTCGCGACTGCCGTGGCGCACGCTGTGGACGGCTGCGAGTTGACGCGCGATGTAGGTTTCGGCGAGGTCTGCTGGCTCGGCTGCGCTTGCAATTTCCGCGGCGACTTGCGCTGTGCCCAGTGGATCGCTCAGACGCTGCTTGAGATAGGCATATACCGCGAGTTCACCGTTGAGACTTTGCAACGCGCTTACCGCACGCCTGTCCTTTTTTATGTCGGCGAGGAGGGCAATCAGCGGCGCGGCCCGCTGCCGGTCGGCGCGCATCTGGGATAGCAATTCCCGCGCTTGGTCCGCTTCCTCGACCTGTATTTCCACGACTTCTACCATGGACGAAGTCTGGTAACTCCTCGGGTGCGCTTCGTAGTGAGCGCGCATCTCTTGCTCGGTTATCGGCTTCTGGTGAGCTGTGGCGAGACGCCGCATTTCGCGGATGAGGATTTCTTCCTTTTTGCGCTCGAGCCAGCCGGCGATCGCCGGCTCTTGGTCGATTTCCAAGGCGCGGCCTTGCAGCAGGAGAAGCTGTGGCACCTTCACGTCGCGTTCCAAGTAGTGTGCCACCTTCAGACGGTCTTCCACATACCGCCCTTGGCGGATGAACTGCGAGCGGCTCACCGCCTCCCCCAAGGTGATCGCGCCGCCTTGGTACGTGTACAGCGCGGCCGCGGCGTCTGCCTCCGCGAGGTAAAATACCTTCTTATCGCCCTCTTGTGCGCCGCTGTGCAAGATGCGCGTGAGCCGCTCCATGCCCTCGGCAACCTCCTGCCATTGGAACTGCTCGGCCAGCGAGTCGATGTACGCCCGCCGCCGCGCCTGCAACCGCTCCCTCATAACGGCCTTGAGGACTTGCGGCCGCATTTGCTCATAGGAAGCGGTGCGCTCGTCGAGGATCTTGAAAATTTCGTACCCCTTGGGCACGGGGAGAATCGCCGATATTGCGCCCTTGGGCAAGCTGAACAAGGAGTCGCGCACGGCGGGGATGGCATTGATGCGGCTGTAGTAGTAAGGCTTTTCTCCGCCGTGCGCCGCCGAGGTACGGTTTTGCGAAAACTCGTGCGCCACTTCTGCAAAGGCCCGGCCCGCTTGCAGGGCGGCTAGGGCCGCTTCGGCTCGCGCTGGCGTCCGCACGAAAATGTGGGCGATCTTGAGCTGCCGCTCCCATCCCCGCACGGTGAATTCGCTTCGCAGCTCTGCTTCGCTGACCGAGACGGCGGGTCGGATATAGCGCTGCTCCATCGCCTGACCCACTTTCAGCCGCAGTGCTACTGCCATGTTTTTTTGCACGGCCGCGCTTTGCTCTGCTTTTTGCGCTCGCGCTGCGCGCAAGATGAGGGCGCGATCGACGAGGGATTGCAGGTAGTCGCGCACTTGGTCGCTGCCTTTGGCCGCGCTTTGGGTCCACTCGGGCAGCCCGGCGACAAAACGGCGATAGTCCCGCTCGGTAATCAGCTCCGTGCCGACTTGGGCCAGCGGCCTTCGGCTGAGCTCAGGTTGAAGCCTGTCATCCGGATCTTGCACTGCACAGGCAGCAAGAACAACGAGAGGACAGAGTAGCCAGCGAACAGCCGACGCAACGCGGGAGTGATGGGTGATGGATCCAAAATCGCGCAAAATTTTGCATCTTATCGGAAAAGTTTGACAAGTGAGAAATAAATTCCGTACAATGTAGCGTTATAGCAAAAGCATCTGCAGAGAAGTTATAGGTTTTCCAACCTCTTTCCAATGGAGTAAAGCAATGAAGAAACTCGCTCTGATTTTTGCTGTCGCACTCGCGGCCACCCCTAGCTGGGCACACCTGCCCGTAGATGTGGTGTTTGTAGCCGTGCAATTCCCGGACGCCAATATTCCCACTGTTGACGGCAACCTCGTCGAGTGGGACGTCATTCCCGATGCCTACTGGATCAACCACGAGCAGCTAACCGAGACCGTGAGAGGCGTAGGCACCGCGTGGGATGCCACCGACCTAGCACTGCGGGCCATCGTCGGCTGGAACCCCACCACCAACAAGCTCTACGTGATGGAGGATCGGTTCGACGACGCCATCTGGGTCGTCACTGGCTGGGAGCCTATGGAGATGGTGTTCGACGCGGACCACAGCGGCGGCATGTTCAACGTGTGGCCCGACGTGGAAGACCAAGATCAGAAGGATCTGCTGCACGGAGCCCACGCCCAAAACTATGGTTTCAACCAAGGCGGCCCGGGCCTCAACCACTGGGGCAAAGCCCAGTGGATTACTGAGCCGCCCTATGGGCAGTTCGCTAACTCCCAGACCGCCGATGAAGGCGGGGAGGGTTTCTTCCGAGCCGAGTACATGCTAACCCCCTTCGACAACCTGAACTGGAACGGGATTGACCAGAGCACTATCGGCTCCTTGGTCGAGGGCAATATCACGGGCTTCCACTTCACGATCATCGACGACGACGATCTGGAAATTGGCGGCTACGAGGGCTATTGGACCCTGAGTGGGGCCACGGATAGCTACTTCCAGGGCGATTTGCTCTCCGACTTTCTGCTGGCTCCCATCGATCCGGATATCGATTGGGCTTCCCAAGCCACGGCCGAACCCACGGCCGTAGAGGAAATTGGCTGGGGCCGGCTCAAATCCACGTTTGCCGAGTAGTTAGTTGCTTTAGGTGCGTAGATTGAATGCCGCCATGCCGGGCTTCCGACCTGGCATGGCGGTTTTTTATATCTTTTCCGCTTGGTACACGACACCATGATCTACTTGACAATATGTCCCTAAAAAGGGACATTGCGCCTGTGGAAATCGTCTATACCGAGGTCTTTGAGAATTGGCTCAAGCGACTCGGTGATCAACGCGCTAGGGTCTCGATTGTTTCCCGAATCGAACGCATCGAAGACGGCAACTTTGGAGACCACAAATCGGTTGGCGACGGGGTCAGCGAGCTCCGAATCAATGTCGGCAAGGGCTATCGCGCCTACTACACAATTCGACGAAATACCGTGGTGATCCTGCTATGCGGTGGCGACAAATCGACGCAGCAGCAAGACATCAAACGCGCTCAGCAAATGGCGAGCGAGATATTAAGGAGGCATCATGAAGCTCAAAAAATTCGACGTAATCGATTTTCTCAATAACGATGAGGCGTTGATTGAATACCTCAACGTAGTGCTAGAAGAAAACGATCCGCAGTACTTCGCCAAGGCTCTCGGCAATGTCGCCCGGGCCAAGGGAATGTCCTCGATCGCCGAATCCAGCGGTCTAGGACGGCAGGCGTTGTACCGTGCGCTATCCAGCGAGGGAAACCCGCGCATTGACACGCTCTTTAAAGTGCTGGATACACTGAACATCCGGCTTGCTATCACCCAGTAGCCTGTTGAAGGTACTGAACTGATTGATCCGGTGAAGCGCAACTCTCCCAAGAGGCGATATGAGCAGACAGCGCAATGCCTTGGCGTTAGTGGGGTTGCTCGCTGCGGCGGCCTTGGCGACGGAAAACATCGTGGTTGGAGGCGACGTAAGCGGCACAACTTGGCAGGAGGCGGCCGCAGCCGCGCCGCTCATCGACTTCAGCAGCCGCGCCGGCTGGATTCAGCCCCGCAGCGTGGAGGAAAACACCAATATCGCCACGGGGCTCCTCGAACGCGGCGGCCGGGTGACTTCGCCCAACGCCCAAGCCGTTTTGCGCCTGACCTCGGACGTGCTTAAAGAGCGTTTGCACAGCATGGTGGATGGTGATCCAAACACGGCTTTTGAGGCCAAGGATGTGGTGGCCACCGGCATCCTCCTAGTCGTCGATTTAGGCGCTCGGTTTGGCGTCAATCACATTCGCTTTTTCCCTCGCCAAGCCTTCAAAAGCGACTTTATGAAAGGCTACGTGCTCTCCATCAACGACGGCGCATTCGGTGCAGATATCGTAGCCGCCTCGGTCGATAAGCTGCCGGACAAGACCTTGGTAACGGTCATGGCCCAAGACGGCAGCAATAGCCGCGACACCATCGACGTGCGGTTCCCCTTGCAATACGTGCGCTATATCCGCCTAGAGTCCACGCAGCGGTTCAACTGGGAAATCGACGAATTGGAAATTTTTGGCAGCGGGTTTGTGCCCGAGGCGGATTACCTGTCCGAGGTCTTCGACATGGAGCAGGATGCGCTGTGGGGCCGGCTGCAATGGGCCACCGAGCAAGTGGGCTTGCCGCAGCGGTCGCGGCTCATCGTGCGCACCCGCAGCGGCAGCAGTCCCGCGCCGGACGACGAGCCTGATACTTGGAGCCCTTGGTCCACGCCCTATCGGAACAGCGGCGATCCGATCCTCTCGCCGGCCCCGCGCCGCTATTTCCAGTTCAGTATGGTGTTGGAGAGCGATGGGCTAGAAGACGGCATGGCCGTGGATTCACTCGCCTTCGAGGTCTTTCGCCCGGCCTTGGCGCAGGCGATCGTCGGCGAGATATGGCCACAGGAGGTCCCCGTAGGCGTGGATACGAGCTTTGTCTATACCATCGAAGTGACGGATGCCGAGGGATTCGACCGCTTGGAAATCGACACCCCGGCTCCGGTCCGCGCCTTGCGCGAGTTGCGCGTAGATGACCAAGAGATCGAGTTCAGCGAGGAATTAGGGGCCAAGGGACTGCGAGTTAGCTTTGTGCGCCAGACCGGCAATCGCGCCCTGCAAGTGGTTTTCGACACGGCCGTGCTGCGCTATGAGACTGTGTTTACCGGACGTCTCCTCGACACCACACGCGAGAGGGCACTGCCCCAAGCGATCGCAAGCGGCAACGCTGCTCCCCTCTTTGCGGGAGACGACCTGAGCGTGCGGGTGCCCTTGAAGGGCCAGCGCTTGGTACATCGGGTGTCTGCAACGCCGCCGGTGTTCACGCCCAACGGCGACGGAATCAACGATCACACGACTCTTACCTACGATCTGCTCTATCTGACGGGCCGAGCGCCGGTTGCGCTGCAGATCTACGACTTGGCGCGCAATCAGGTCGTAGATCTGCCGGGCGCTGGCCGCGGGAGCGGGCGGTTTGAGCGCCTCTGGGATGGCCGAGACGCACAGGGCGGGCTACTGCTGCCCGGGGTTTACATTCTGCAAGTCGAAGTGGAGACCGACAGTGGCACCGAGCGCAGCAGCAGCGTGGTGACCATTGCCTATTGACGCGGAAATAAACAAAGGACGACGCACAGTGGCCAGACGGAATTTGCTTTTGCTCACAGCCCTGATTGCCGCGGCGACGGGCGGCGATATTGGCGCGCAGGGAAGGGAAGATTACGGCCGTAGGTTGGGCGTGCAGCGGGGCGGTGAGGTCTCGTATGAACCCATCGGGCCGGGGGTGCTTTTCGACTCCTTAGATCCGGCCGTGCGGCGTTGGTACGTGCCCCAAGAGCTATATCAGCTCTACGGCTGGAAGCAATGGGAATACACCAACTACGCCCGCGACCTGTACCAGCGCTACGTCTCCAGCGACATAGAGGGCGATTATTTTTACGACCTCTATGGGTCTTTCATCAACCGCGGCTGGCTCATCTACGACTGGAGCCAGAATCAGCCCCAGCAGTTTGGCAGTACGGTATTCAAGACCTCTCGGTTCAGCGCGTGGTTCAACCAGCTCGTGATTGCTTCCGACCAAAAGGGGCAAAACAACTTGGCCCTGACGATCGGCAGCATGATTCGCACCACGCTGACACCGATGACGTTCTCCAAGCCGGCCTTCGACGGCATACAGGCCGACTTTCAGTCCGACAAGTACAGCCTGACCGTCTTGATGTCGCGGATTAGCTCCCCCGGGCTGGCGCGGAGCGTGTCTGTTGAAACCACCAATAGTACCAATTTGTTGGGCTTCTACGGCACGACGCAGATCGGCGACTTTGTCGAGGTAGGTGGCCTCTATATCAACGCCCACAACTCGCAAACCCTGTTGGAGAGCTTTGAGGGCAACCCGTGGACCGGCTCGCTGACGGTTGGGCAAAACTTGGAGCACGTCGGGCAGATCTTCATCCGCCTGAGCGATGATTCGCCCGAAGACCGCGAGGGCGGGGCGGCCCTCTTTTCGTGGGACATTATCATTGAATCCGAGACTGAGATAGTGCGCGAAACAGAAGCAGGCGAGCGCGTCGTCGAGGTCGAGAAGGAAACGGTGCGGGGCAGCCAAATCGGCTTTGAGCCGATCATTGACGGTGGCTTACAACGCCTTGGATTCCTCGCGGCCGATGGCGACGAGCGCATCGAAATGACCTACGATTTCCGCTCCCCGTCGTACAGTGGCCCGGAGCTTTCGACCATTCGCCGCACGCAGATCGAGTTGGTGGTGGCCAACGACTACCACATTGAGATGAGCTCGGATCGCCAGCTCAACATACCCGAGGGGCAGCCCGTTTTTCTGACGGCGAAGCGGGCGGAGGGCAACGTGCAGGACGGGTCCAACTTGGGGTTGTTGCGCCTCGACTACGGCTTGCCTACGGGCAACGACATCTATGGGTTTACCTTGGAGGTGCAGGAAGTGCTGGGTTTTGATCTGTACGCGGAATTCGACCGCAGTCGGCACTATCGCAAATACCCGAACCGCGCGTTTGCGACCCACCACACGGCCGCGGATCAAGCCAATGCCTATATGGTCAATTTGTCGAAGAAGAGCTATCCCTATTTCCTCTTTGCCGAGACCTATAGCATGGATTACAACTACGGCACCACCAGCCTAATCGCCTCGCCTTCCGGCGACATTGACTACACCGACCCAACGACCAATTACTACGAGTGGGTGGACGACAACGACGATCAAGACCGCATCCCCGACTGGCTGCGCCTCAACCAGTTCGGGCCGGATTTGCGGATTTTCCCCGGGTGGGACGAAAACCTCGACTTCATCTCGGATTTCAACCAAAACGACAACGAGTTCCGGCCGAACTTCGTCCCTGACTACGAGGAGCCTTTCCTGCGCTACCATGTAGATCGCCCGGAGTTTTTGTTTGGCATGGACATGAACAACAACTTCTGGATCGACCGCTTTGAAAACGACGAGGACCCGGATTATCCATACGACCGCAATCGCCGCGGCTACAATGCGTATGTCGGGATGCACCTCACGCCCGAGATGCGACTGACCGCCGGCTACAAACGGGAGCGCATGCTCTCGGCTAAGAAGCGCGAACAGACCGCGTACGGGATTGTTACGTGGGACAAAGACATCGCCGGTGTGGGTCGGGTCCGCGTCTTTGACATGTTCAAGCGGGTCGAGGACGAGATCGCAGACAACGTCGTCCAGTGGGTGCAGCCGACTGGTGCCCCAGGCGCGTTGCAGCGGATAGAAGACCCCTTGGCCGCGCCCAACACCTACATCAATTCCGCATTTGCCAGTTTTGACTATACCAGCATCCCCGGCCTGACCGTTACCAACAAGCTGAAATACGACATCTGGCACCAAAACGACGCGCAGCCGGACATGCGCGAAAACTTCCAGTTCTTCGGCCTGATCAACAAGGCCGAGTACCGGCGCGAAGTCGGCCGCGTGCTGCTGGCCCCCAAGATCAAGAACGAACATCGCCGCGAAGCGCCGCTTTTGAGCAACGATCCCGTGCGCAAAGAAAACGCCCTGCTCTTGTTCTTGATCGGCGAGGTCGCAATTTTGACTAGTTCCGAACTGAGAGCCGGGCTGGAGTACACCATATTCAGCCAGCTCGAAGACGCGGAAAAAGTGCGGGCCTTGGGATTGCAGCCAGACTATCGAGAGACGGTGCTCGCCATCCAGTACTCCAATACAGGCGCATATCTCGGGTACAGTTTGACCACCCAGATGGGCCTGCGAGTCAGCCGAATCGACCGCAAGGGAGAAGACGCCTTTACTGGCGCATCCCAATTTGTGACGGTCTATGCCGGGCTCGACTAAGGGGCTGAGGCTATGAGAAAAAGGACGCTACGGTTGCGGCCGGGTCAGAAGCCCGCACGAAGATGTGCTCGAGCGGGTGTCGCGTACTTAAGGACGCTACTAGCCCTCGCATTCGCCGCGCTCGCCCTAGAAAGGAGCGGGGCCGTGGAGTTTTATCGCATCGGCGGCGAGGACCTGCCCCGCCCGAGCGAGGCCGGAGTGAATTTCCATCAATTGTCTTGGAGCGACTTTGAGGAGGAGCAAAGCCTCGACACCGAGGCCCTCACCGCCGGAAAGCTGCGGCCGATCCTTTTGACGCCGGCGACCAATATCGCTCTCACTAGTCCCGAGCGGAACGGGGGGCCTTACGTGCGGGTGAGCGGGGTAGCGAGCTATTCCATCACCGATCTGTCCAAGAACATGATCGACGCCGACCCAACGACGTTCTGGGAATGGGTGGCAGGCATTCAGAGCCGATTCACGGGCCAGCGCTACTTGGAATCGCGGCGCGTTACCATGGACCTCGGCGGCCTGTTTTTTGTGAACAGAGTGCGGGTCGTCGCCGCTGAGAGCGGCCTGTATCCCGACGGGTTGTACGTGAGTGCCGACTTAGGTGTGCAGAAGAAAGACACCGTATCCGGGTATGGTGCTGCCCGCGTCGGCGGCCAGCTCGTCTTTGAGCTTCCCGAAAACGTGCAGGACACCATAGACGTGCGCTTTCCCCCGGCCCTCGCCCGCAGCGTGGGGCTGTTGCTCCTCCGTGCGTCGCCCAAGGCCCTGCACATCGGCGAAGTGGAAGTCTATGGCGTGGGCTACGCGCACCAAGCATCGTACGTCAGCCCATTTATCGACCTCGGCGAGCCGGCCGTGTGGGGCGACATCCGCTGGCGCGGCCGCCAGGATCCCCGCGCCCGCGTCTGGATCCAATCGCGGGCCGGGAAGGATCTCGATCCAAACGTGTATTGGCGCTTCACCGGCCGCGGCGATGAAGTGACGTCGCTCGACGAAGCAGGGCAGCCCCTCGACGCTACGGACTACCTCTTTCTCAAACCGGGCGAGGCCGGCGAAATCACCTACGACATTGACAACTGGAGCTTCTGGTCGTCGCCCTATGCGTTCGCCGACAGCAGCGGCACTGCCATCGCCTCGCCCGGCCCCAATTCGGTCTTGCAACTGCGGGTCGATTTTTTGCCCGTAGGCAGTGAAGGCGGAGAGCTAGAGTTCATCGAATTCTCGGCGACCAAGCCGCCGCTGGCCGAGGAGGTGCTGGGCGAAATATATCCCCCCGAGGTTGCTCTGGGCGAGATCGCGTCGTTTAGGTATGCCATTCAGCCCATCATCCGCGCACAGCACTCGGGTTTTGACTCCGTAGAAATTGCCGCGCCCTTTGGCGTGGCTAGCGTGGATTCGGTCCAAGCCACTGGCTTGGATAGCTTTGCCGTGCATATCTCGCCGGATTCGCTGCGCTTTGCGGTCGCCTTGTTTCCCCCGCGTACATCCGGGGATTCCGGCGGAGTGATCGAGGTGTTTTTTCGCGCTCCAGTGCTGCGCTACGGCACGACCTTTCGCGGCTGGGTGCGGGACTCGCAGCGCCCCTTGGAGCTAGCGCAACCTATCAATCGCGGCGATGCGGCGAGCGAGATAGTGAGCGAGGTACTCACGGTCCGCACCTCGATTTCCCGTCGCCTACTAGACGATCTGGAGGTGCAGCCGAAAATTGCCACCCCCAATGGCGACGGGATAAACGAGCAGATCCACTTCTCTTTTAAGCTATTACAGGTAACCCAAGAGGTGCCCTTGCGCCTCGCTGTCTTCGATCTGTCCGGCCGCTCGCTGCGGGTAATCCACGACGGGCAACAGCACAGCGGTGGCCTGCGCTTTTCTTGGGATGGCCGGGACGAAAGCGGCGAGCGGGTGCCTCCGGGCCTGTATGTTTATCGCCTATCGGTGGAGTCAGAAAAAGGCGGCGATCAGCTAGCGGGAACCGTCGCCGTGGTCTATTAAAAAAGGAGGCCCCTATGGCCAACATTCAAATCCCCATTCGCTATTACAAGGATTATCCCGGCGGATACGACTATGGGTACGAGACCCTAGCCCTGAAGTTCGCCGAGTGCGCCTTTCTCTTAGTGGATGTCGATGGGTGCTCGCCCAATCCAACGACCAAGGACTTTATCGCGCCGGCTTTGCAAGCCGCCCGCGCCGGCGGGATGCTGGTAAACTACGTCCACAACGACCTGCGCCTAGTGGCCGACCCCGGCAACATCGTGGGCGAGATCTGGGGCAAGACCAAGGGCGGCGACAGCGACAACGGCATTGCAAACTGGGCGCGACAGGAATACAAACCCGAATACCTCGACTGCGTGGCGCCCCGCGAGGGCGAGCGCAATTTCCCCAAGTGGATCTGGAGCGGCTTCCACGACACCTTTTTGGACCAGCACTTGCGTAGCTATGGGATTAAGACGCTGTTCGTGGTTGGCTACAGCCGGCGGGCCTGCTTGCACTACACCTGCGCCGAAGCCGTGGGGAGGAATTATCGCGTCATTCTGTTGCGCGATTGTTCAAACGCTCCCGGTACGATCGAGATGCCCGACACGCTAGACGACAGCCTGCCGGAAGGCGGTTGGATCAACCGGATCACGCTGCGCAACTTTGAACATCTGATCGGTTATACCACCACGGCCGAGGAATTCATCGCGGCGTGTCAGCAGGTGGGGGAGGAAAGGGTCGCGTGACTCGGTTGTGGCTCATTGCCTGCGCCCTGCTGATCGCGGCGGCGGCGTGGCCCGAGGGATTCCGCCTCGAATTGGACCGGGTTGCCGTTGACGAGGGCGACTGGGCGGAATGGGAGATAGCCGCAGGTACGGTGCAATTGGGCCCAGAAGGGGTGCGACCGCACCGCATCCGCGAGCAAATCAACGCCGTGCTAGACGCTCCGAATTTTGTGTCCGGAGAAGGCGTACAGGGTGGGGTCCGGTCGGCGGGCACTAGCTTAGCTGAGGCCGCGAATGTCATAGACGGCCAAGAGGATACCTTCTGGGAGCCGGATGTAGAAGCGCCCCTACGCGATTGGTGGGTCGAGATCGACTTGGGCCGTTTGGTGTGGGCGCGCAAGATCGTGGTGAAATTCGCACCGGAAGGCATGGGCGACCCTTTCTTGCAGTTCAAGGTGCTCACGTCCAACGGCCTCCCGGCTTTCTCCCAGAGCAAGGCGATCCGCTTCACGCAGGCCGGCCGCAGCGAGGGCTTGAACAAGACTCAGCGCGTCTTTGAGTTTGATCTGAAGCCTGCACAGGAAGCGGACGCGGGCTTTGTCGGCGACATGTTCCAGTTCGTCCAGATCGTGGCCACGGCTAGTGCGCGCGGCCAAGGGCACGAAGTCAGCGAGAGCCGCTGGAACAGCTTGCCAGAGGAAGAACGCGGCGATGTGCTCTATTTCTTGCGCGAGTCCTCGGGCGTTTTGCGGCCGATTGACCAAGACCAGCACTCAGCACTGAGCGAGTCACGCGCTGGCCCGATAAAGTACTATCGACGGGAGCGGCCGCGGCTGGCCGAGGTGGAGGTGTGGACCGAGGGCGACAATATCAGCTTGGGCTCGCTGAGCCGGGGTGGGTTGATCGGGGGCACGAGCAACACCGGGACGGAGCGCTTGGCCATTGACGGCGACTACAAGACCGTGTGGACCGAGCAAGTGGGCGTCAGCGGCGTCGAGCACATCGACGTGGAGTTCGACCGCGAGCTCCTCTTCGACTTGGGGACTTGGTTCTGGATCAGCCGAGTGGTCATCGGCTTTGACCGCGAAAACATCGCTCACGGCTTTACCGGCGCGTTTCCCAATTACGCCATCAACCTCTCGAATGGCCAGCGCAACCCGGACGGCAGCTTGGCTTACGTTGCGCTGGCCATGCGAGAAACCGCCGACATAGAGCCGGGCCGCTTCAGTGGGCTGTTCCCCCACATTTTTTATCAGGACAATGCCTTTCCGCTCACTAGAGCGCGCTACTTCAAGATGGATTACCGCGTGCTCATCGTCCCGAATTGGGCCAACTCCGGCATTCGCGAGCTCCAGCTCTACGGTCGCGGTTTCCTGCCGCAGGTGACGCTTCAATCGGCACCTATGGAACTGGGCAGTGATCCCCGCATCCTGTCTTCCATTCACTGGGCGGCCGACGCCCCTCCGGGCACCCAAGTGCAATTTCGTACGCGCACTGGCAACCAGCTCGACGAGGAAATCCACTACTTCACCAAGGCCGGAAAAGAGGTGACCGAGGCCAGATATCGCAAGTTGCTCAGCTTTCAGCGGGGCGATTCGACTATCTCGGTGGTTCCCGGTGCCGACTGGAGCTCTTGGAGTCCGTACTACACGGCCACGGGCGCGCCGATTACCTCGCCAAGCCCGCGCCGCTACTCCATAGTGGAGGCCACGCTGCGCTCGGACGACCCCGGCCACGGGGTGTTGTTGCGCCGGATGCACATTGCGTTGGATTGGCCTTTGGCTAGCCAAGTTATAGGCGAAGTGCAGCCGCGTCAGACTCAGCAGCGCGGGGAGCGCACGACTTTCACGCTGTCTTTGCAGCCGCAGTTCCGAGCCGACAATCGCGGCTTCGACCAGGTACTAGTGGTGTTGCCGTCAGGGGCGGCGGTCGATCTGGAGGAAGTGGTTGTGGGTGCGGAGCGGGTGCGCTACGGGCCAGAAGAAGTCACGCGGGTAAAGGCCGGGACCGATTCGCTGTGGGTGCAGCTACCCGCGCCCGTGGCGGAGGGAGAGGGGTTCGTGGCGCTGCAATTTTCCGGTGTGCTCTACCTCGCCAGCAATGCGTTTGCCGTGCAGGTGGGGTTGGGCGAAGGCGATGAGCGGGTATGGCAGCGGGTGGATGCCGGTGCCGGCCGCAGTTTGCAGGTGTTGACCCCGTTTAGCGGCGGGCTGTTGGGCGAGGTGATCGCGTCATCCAATCCGTTTACGCCCAATGGGGACGGGATCAACGACGTGGTGGAATTGGTGTTTCCGGTGTTCGCTGTGCAGGGTACCAAGGAGTTGGTGCTAGAGGTGTATGGCTTAGACGGCCAGCGCGTGCGGCAAATGGCTCCGGTGGTGGCGCATGCCGCCGGAGTGCAGCGTTTGACATGGGACGGGCGAGACGATCTGGGCCGCCTGACGCGGCCGGGCCTGTATCTGTGCCGAGTCGGCGTGGAGGTCGATGCCGAAGGCGAGCAAACGACGATCACCAAACTCGTGGCTAGCGCGTACTGATTTGCACGGCTCGAAGTCACATCGGTGGCCTATTGTTTAGCTGGCGTACTCATCTAAGAAGAACGGATAAAAGGGCGAACACATCGGTTCGCCCCTACGAAGACATAAATCATTCACACGGAAACGGCGACATATTCGTAGGGACAGACCTATGTGTCTGTCCCTACTGTATGTGTCTGTCCCTACTGGAGGAATCGGTACTGATTTGAACCATGATCGAGGTAAACGGCCTTGAAAAAACAAATTCCTCCAGCATACCTCGAGTGGGTGAAAGAGGAGGAAGGACAGCAGGATGTCGCCGGCATCCCCGTGCGGGGCATCCTGCTCGGCGCGGTGCTTGCCTTGCTGCTCAATGGTTTAGACGCGTACGCCACGACCATCATTCGCGGCTCGTACCTGACCTTAAATTTTAGTACGCCGGCCGCCTTATTCTTCTTCTTTTTTTTAGTACCTGCCAGCGGCCTCGTGTACTGCCTGCGCCGCTCTTTGGCCCTGACCCAATCCGAACTGATTACCATCTACATTATGCTGGTGGTCGCCTGCTGCATTCCCGGGATGGGGTTTACCCAATTTATCATTCCCTGTCTGGTCGGCTCTACGTACTATGCGACGCCGGAGAATAACTGGGACTTTTTATACAACCAGTACATCCCCACGTGGATGATTCCGCGCGGCGAAAACGTGGCGCGCTACTTTTTTGAAGGGCTGCCCGAGGGGGCTACCATTCCCTGGGCAGCGTGGGTGCTGCCGCTGACCTATTGGTACGGGTTCTTCTTGGTGCTCAGCGCAGCGATGATTTGCACGATGGTCATCCTGCGCAAGCAATGGGTAGATCGAGAGAAACTGGCGTATCCGTTGGTGCAGGTGCCGATGGAAATGATTCAGCGCGAGCAAGGGCGCGCTATTGGGCGGGAGTTTTTTACCAATAAGGCGATGTGGCTGGGGTTTGCGTTTGCATTTGTCTTGCTCAGCGTCAATGGATTGCACGCCTATTTCCCGGAGGTGCCCGGGATTGCGCGGACCGCGTCGCTCCCCCTGTTTCGCGATACCGTGCGTTTGGACTTGTGGTTTAGCCCGCCTTGGATTGGCTTCTTTTACTTCGTCAACTTGGATATTTCCGCGTCCATCTGGGTATTCTACATCCTCACCACAGTGCAACGGGGCGTCTTCAACGTCCTCGGCCTGCAAAGCACAGAGCGGATGGATCTGTACTCGCGGGAGCCGTACATAGCCCACCAAGGCATGGGGGCGATGATCGTTTTCGTGCTGATCGGGCTGTGGGTGTCGCGCGGGCACTTGCAGGCCGTGTGGCGCAAAGCGTGGTACGGCGACTTAGATGTAGAAGATGCCGACGAAATTATGTCGTACCGGCAGGCTACCTTCGGCTTGTTGGCGTCGCTCGGTTTGGTGGGGTTGGGGCTGTGGATGGCTGGGTTGCCGCCGTTGGGCGTGGCGCTGTTTATCTTTGGGGCCATGGTGCTGTTTTTGGGGCTGACACGAGTGGTCGCCGAAGGAGGCATTCCGGCGATGCGCCCCCCCATTATGACCTCGACCTTTGTGATTTCCGGTGCCGGGGCTTCGAGCTTGGGGGCTTCTGGCTTGGTGGCCTTGGGATTTTCCTATGGCTGGCACTCGGAGATCCGCTCGTTTGTCATGTCGTCGGTCGCCAATGGCCTGAAGATGAGCGAGGTAATCAAGGGCGGAAAGCGGCGGCTGTTTTGGGCGGTGATCATCGCCATTGTGGTCAGCTTGGTCGGCTCTTCGTACGTCACCATGGCGTTGGCGTACAAATACGGCGGCATCAATCTCAACGGCCTGTTTTTTGGTTGGGGAGCCGCTACGTACGGCCCCAAGGACATGGCTCCGCGCATTGCGGCGGAATTGACCGGCCCAAGACTCGACGCTTGGTCTTTTATGGCGATTGGCGGCGGGGTGATGGCCGTGCTGATGTGGGTGCGGCACCATTGGTTGTGGTGGCCTCTCAATCCGCTCGGCTACGCCATCAGCGCGAACTGGAAGACCGGCCACATTTTTGCCAGTGCGCTCATAGCTTGGCTGCTCAAGCTAGTGATCCTCAAGTATGGGGGGCCGCGGCTATATCGGAGCCTGCGTCCGTTTTTTTTAGGGCTGATCCTCGGGGAAGTGGCCGCGGCCGGCGCGTGGCTGGTGGCCGATTACATTACCGGGCATGTGGGCAGTTTTCTGACGCAGATTTGACAAGAGGATATATAGATGAATAACACATGGTGTCGCCTTGCTATTTGCGTCTTTTTCTCCATGGCATCGAGTATTTTGGCCGCTTCTGCACAGGAGACGAGTTTTGTGCTCGTGGCTTTGGATCAGTTGCGCGACCGCATGGAGCGAGACGACAAGGGAACGTTGGACGAGTTCGTCGCGGATGTTAGTACCGCGTCTGGATTGTCGGCTGCTGTGAGCCGGGATTCTTTGGTCTCATTATTGCGGGACTTAAAGACTCATTGCAAGAAATCCACGGCCCTCGGCGAACAACTTTTTGCGCTGCACGGGGAGCATTTTTCCGAGCGCGAAGCCAAGGCGTATTTGGTGCGGGTCGTGGATATGGCCGGCGACCTGTTGAAGAAAGAAGAGAGTGTTGGGTTGGAACCGCTGATCGCGCAAGCGGCGGGCAAAAGCAAGCTGCTCAAGTTCCAAGCCTTGGATTATACCGCGGCACTGCTAGTTCCATTCGTCGGATCGCCGGTGGCGGAAGAGCCGGTAGCGGATGATGGCGCGGTAAACGCCCCGACTGGAACCTTTAAGGTGTTGGTGAAGACGAGCAATAGTGGGGACTTACAGGCCAGTAAAATTATCAAGCAAGGACACAAAGGTCGCATATTGGGCCACTTTGTATTTATAGACGACAGGACCTTTTCCAAGATATTTAAGACCTCTTCGCGTCAGGAGGATATACAAAAGGAAAAGCTCCTTGCACTGCATGAGTCCATTCGACCGGCCCTCTTGGACGAGCTCAAACGGTTCAGGCGCGTCTATTGGACTACGGATATCGCATCTATTGAGGACGCTCGCTATACCTTGGATTACGTGGCAAACTCGTACTCAGTCGGCAAGGATCGCAACCAGCAACAATTCAAGCTAAGCACCGCCGCGCTGTTGGTGATGAAGGATGTGTCTGAGGACAAAGAGGTGTTGAATAAGTGGCACGCCGTCAATACGGCTTTTGAGATGGACAAGGCACCTGTTCTCGATGATTTTTACCAAGAAGTAGCTAGCACTGTGGCGCAAGAAGTGTTCGACTGTTTGCTTGAAAACGGTCGTCTGCGTCGCTGAGTTGTTCTTGCAATCCCCACAACAAAAACACCGCTTACAGATATAAATCTTCTCTAATTCGCAATCCGGGCAGGCTATGCCGTCTGGCCACTACAGCTTGACAAAATGGTCAATACAGGCTTGTGAGTCGAGAAACGCCTTGAGTAAATCCATGAGACTAATATATTGAGTTTTCATGCTGGCCTATCTTGCAAAAAAATGGGGAACCGATGAAAATACGCGATATTGATACCATTCTAATCGACTCGCCGGGCCGCAAATGGACGATTGTGCGGGTCTTTACCGACGAGGGCCTCGTGGGCTTGGGAGAGGCCACGTATTCCCAAAAGGAGCCGGTGGTCGTAGCTGCGGTCGAGCATCTCAAACAGGAGTTGATCGGCGAAGATCCGGCGCGCATCGAGTACTTGTGGCACAAGCTCTATCTGCGCTCCTCGCTGAGCGGCATCTGGCGCATGGCGGGTCCCGTGTGGATGAGCGCCATGAGCGGCATTGACCAAGCGCTGTGGGACATCAAGGGCAAGGTGGCGAACCTGCCGGTGGTCGAACTGTTGGGCGGCAAGTTCCGCGACCGAGTCGAGGTCTATACGCACTTTGGCGGTGCCACGCCCGAGGATTCGGCGAACATGGCGCGGGGAAAGGTAGCAGAGGGGTACACTGCGCTCAAGGGCGGAGCGCGGTCGCGGCGCGGGCACGACTTTGGTCAGTACGCGGACGACGGCCATCCGACAGAGACGGCAGAGCACTTCGCCGCAGTGCGAGAAGTGGTGGGGCCGGATGCCAAGCTGTTGATCGATTGCCACGGCCGCTTCACGGTGGCCCAGTGCATCCGCTTGGCCCGCGCCATAGAGTCGTACGATCTATACGTGTTTGAAGACCCCGTGCCGCCGGACGATCTGAATGCCTATCCAAAAGTGCGGCGGGAAATCTCCATTCCGGTCATGGGCAGCGAGCGGCTCAATACCAAGAGCCACTACCGCCAATTGTTGGACCTAGATGGCATTGATGTAGCACAACCCGACCTGATGTACGCCGGTGGGATCACCGAGGTGCGCAAAATCGCGGCCATTGCCGATACCTTTCACGTTCCCATATCGCCGCACAACACCAAAGGCCCGGTCGGCATCATCGCAGCTGCGCATTTGATGGCCTCCATACCGAATGTGGCCCCCATGGAGTTCGTCACCGGCATTGCGTGGCGGGACGAGATTATCACCGAGCCGCTGCGAGTGGAGGATAGTTGCATTGTGCTGCCGGAAGGCCCGGGTTTTGGGATAGAGCTTGACATGGATGGGGTGGAAAAGCACCGCTGGCGCGTGGGCGATCCACATTAATAGTGGTTAGTGGTCAGGCACGACCCGCCCCCCGGAAGTGGTGCTAGGGAAACCAACCACTGAATCACTGACCACTGATTCCCATTAGGTGCTGCATGAAAAGCGTTGCGATTGTAGGGACAATCCTGCTGACGGCATCGGCGGTGTGGTGCCAAGCGTACCAACTCGACGCGAAGGAGTTGAACGTCGCTCCGGAGCACTGGCCGGAGTGGGGCTTTCCGCCGGGCAGCTTGGACTTCAGCGATGAAGGCGTCCAGCCCGCCTTTGTCCGCGATCAGGTCAACGCCGCCTTGGACGCCAGCGCGTTCACCTATGGAGATGGGGCGCAGGGCGGCATCCGCAGTGCTGGAACCGGCCTAACGGGGGCCGCCAATATCTTAGATGGCCGGGAGGATACCTTCTGGGAACCGGACTTGGCGGACCCACTCGACAAGTGGTGGATCGAAATCGACTTGGGGCGGCTGGTGTGGGCTCAGAAGGTGTTGGTGAAGTTCGCCGCGGAAGGCCAAGGCGATCCATTCCTCCAGTTCAAGGTGCTCACCGCCAACGGCGATCCCGCCTTCCTACAAAGCGAATCCTTCAGCTACCTGCCCGCCGGCCACAGCGAGGGGTTAAACAAATCGCAGCGCGTCTATGAGTTTGAGTTGCAGCCTACCCGCAAAGTGGACCCGGGGCTTACCGGTCGTCTGATTCAGTTTCTCCAGGTGGTGGCGACGGCCAGCGATTTGGGGCAAGCCGAGCAAATCAGTGCCGTGCGCTGGAATAGTCTACCGGAGGAAGATCGCGGCGATGTGCTCTACTTCCGCCGCGAGTCGAGCGGCGTTTTGCGACCGATAGACCGAGCGGCATACGAGGCCATTGCGGCGGAATGGCAAGGCCCGGTCGAATACTATCGCCGGGAGCGGCCGCGGCTGACCGAAGTCGAGGTGTGGACCGCGGGCGACAACATTAGCCTTGGTGCCTTGGACCGCGGCGGGGAGATTATCGGCTACGGCAACTTGGGCGCGGAAAAGCTAACCGTAGATGGCGAGTGGGGCTCCTTTTGGAGTGTGGAAGTGGGCTTTAGCGGCAACGATCCGGCGGTTGTATTTCAGGATCCGCATCGCAATATCTATTTTGACTTGGGAACTTGGTATTGGGTCAACCGCGTCGCCATCGTCTTTGGCGATAGATATAGCCGAGCGTTTCCCAATTACGCGATTGCGCTTTCCGATGGCAGCCGCGCACCGGACGGCAGCTTGAGCTATGTCGCGTTGACGGCGCGCGGTCTGGAGGGTGGAGAAGGAACCGCGCATCGCAATATTCTCTTTCAGGATAATGTGTTTTCGCTGACTAAGGCGCGTTACTTCAGGATGAATTACACCTTGGTCCGGGGGTCGGCCCGCCCGGCCATCCGCGAGATACAGCTATACGGACGCGGCTTTCTCCCCGAGGTATCGCTCACATCTGAGCCGATCGAATTGGGGCGCGCCGCCCGCGTTCTGTCATCCGTGCAGTGGACGGCCGATGCGCCGCCCGGCACCCAAGTGCGCGTCCGCACCCGCAGCGGGAACCAACTCGGCCAGAACATCCGCTACTTTTCGAGCACCGGCCAAGAAGTGACCGAGGCCAAGTACCGCAAACTGCTCAGCTTCCAGCGCGGCGATTCGACTATCACCATCATTCCCGGTGAGGATTGGAGCCCGTGGAGTCTGCCTTATTCGGCCTCGGGTGCGCCCATCACCTCGCCGAGTCCGCGCCGCTACGTGATGATCGAGGCTATTCTGCGCTCGGACGATCCAGACGCGGCCGTGCTGCTAAGCTCACTGCGCCTTGCGCTAGACGCGCCCCTCGCCAGCCAAATTCTCGGCGAGATCGCCCCCAACAGAGCGTCTCAGCGCGGGCAACCTCAGACGTTTACCTTGCGCTTGCGGCCCGCGTTCCAAGACGGGAACAGCGGGTTCGACCAAGTGCTGGTGGAGCTGCCGCCGGGCGCGGAGATGGACTTGGTCGACGGAGCCGTGGGTGAAGAGCAGTACGGACGCGATCAGTTCGAGCGGCTGCCGACCGGCCCGGATTCGCTGTGGGTGAGGTTGCCCAAGCCGGTTGAGCAGGGGCCGGGTGTCGTGTCGCTGCGCTTTGCTGGCGAACTCTACTTGGTTAGCAATGCCTTTGAGGTGCAAGTCGGTCGTGGACAAGGGGCCGACCAAGTGTGGCAGCGGGTCGACGCGGGCCGCCACCTGACCGTGTTCACGCCCTTTACCAAGGCCGCTTTAGGCGAGGTGGCTGCGTCGTCAAATCCGTTTACGCCCAATGGGGACGGGATCAATGACGTGGTGGAATTGGTCTTTCCGGTGTTCCAAGTGCAGGGTGCCAAGGCGTTGGTTCTGGAAGTCTATGGCCTAGACGGCCAGTCGGTACAGCGCATTGAACAGGCGGTCGCGACCGCCGCGGGGGTTCAGCGGCTGACTTGGGATGGGCGGGACCAACAGGGCCGACTGCTACCGCCGGGACTGTACGTGTGTCGCGTCGGCGTGGAAGTAGATGCCGAAGGCGGACAGACGACGAGTGCCAAACTCGTCGCTAGCGCGTACTGAGATGTCGGATGTTATACGTCGGCCCGTTAGTCCCTCGTCTCCTCGACGCGGAGGACATGCACAGCGGCTCGCTCTGCGCGCCTTTGGTCCTGTGCATGGATGCGATAGCCGATGACCACAGCGAGGGCCTCCTGTTGGAAGATCGCGCTCAGGGCGTCAGCCGACTCGCGCCCCCGATCAATGTCGCGCTGCCCGATTTGATTGGACACCTCCACTGCCACCCACACCACCGCCAAGTCCTCCTTGCGCTGTGCGCGAATAATCAGATCCGTAGCACTGATCCGAACTTCCTGTGCGTCCGTAATAACCCCCGCGTCAAAAGCCTTTTCAACCGGTTCAAAAAAATCCGGTCTGGGATCTTGCAGGCTACCTTGCATTATCTGGCCCCGGCGCAGGTTGAACCGCTGACTGAGTAACGGACGAATCCGCCGGTAGAGTTTCACTTCTAAACTGTCCCCCTTAAGTTGGGCGACATCGGTTTTGAGTTGGGCGACATCGGTTTTGAGTTGGGCGACATCGGTTTTGAGCACTGAGACGTCAACTTTGAGTTGGGCGACATCGGCTTCTACGCGCTTGAGGCGTATGGGCATACCGAGAAATTCGTCGGTGAGCAAGGCCCGCAGTAATAGGGCCTGAGCTTCGGGGTTGGCTCGCAACTCTTCAATGATGCGACTCACGAGGGATTCAGAGTCGTTTTGGGTCAATGTCGTAGTCATGTACTAGGATATACGGATGAGCTTGGATCGCGGCAAGTGGAAATTAGCCGGCGGCTTCTGCACAACCATCCTGTGGACGTGCTGCGCCGCCGCCGAGTCGCTCGTGCCCTTCGTCGATGTGGCCGCTGATCTCGGCCTGACTCGCGTCCACACGAGCGGCAGCTTGGAAAAGGGCTACATCCCCGAGGCCAAAGGCGGCGGCACGGCCGCGCTCGATTTTGACCGCGACGGCGACCAAGACCTGTACTGGGTCAATGGCAAAGGCGGTGGCCATGCGCTCTTTCGCAACGATGGCCCGGCCGGCTTTGTCGAGGTGGGCGAGGCGCTCGGGGCCGCAGGGCGCGGCTGGGGCATGGGGGCGACTAGCGCGGACTTTGACAACGATGGCGACCAGGACCTGTACGCGACGCAATTGCGGGAGAATCTGCTCTTCCGCAACGATGGCGACCACTTTGTCGAGGTGGCCGCAGGGGCTGGCGTGGCCGCGTCCGATTGGAGCACGGGCGCAGCTTGGGCCGACTACGACCGCGACGGCGACCTCGACCTGTACGTGGCGAGCTATGCGGTATTCGATTCGACTGAGGTTAAACGTTTGGGGGCGCAATGGAAGGGGGTGGAGGTTTTCATCGGCCCGAGGGGATTGGTGGGGGCTGCGGATGTGTTTTATCGCAACGATGGCGGCGAGTTTGCCGACATCACCGCTTGGGCGCGCCTTAACCACCCTTCCCCGGGCTATGGGTTGGGCGTCCTGTTTGCGGATGCGGACGCCGATGGCTGGCCCGATCTGTTCGTGGCCAACGATTCTAGCCCGAACTTTTTTTATCGCAATCGCGGCGATGGCCGCTTTACAGACCGCTCCCTCCCGGCCCGCTTGGCATACAGCCGCAGCGGACAAATCCAAGCGAGTATGGGGGTGGCTTGGGGCGACTACGACAACGACGGACGCCCCGATGTGTTCGCCACGCATTTTGCAGACGAGTACAATACCCTCTATCGCAACGAAGGCGACGGCACCTTTGCGGATGTCAGCGCGGAAGTTGGATTGGGGCGTGCGGGATGGGCGCACGTGGGGTTTGGCGCGGGTTTTTTTGACTTTGACCACGATGGCGATCTCGATCTGTTGGTGGCCAACGGCCATGTGTACCCGCAGATTGACCGCGCCGGCAGCGGCAGTGCATACGCCCAGCCCAATCAGCTTTTTGCCAATGTTGGCGATGGGACGTTTACGCAGGTCGCGCTCGGCTTTGAGGTGCCCGGCGTCAGTCGCGGAGCCAACGTGCTCGACTTTGACAACGACGGCGACTTGGACGTTTTCGTGGCCAATCTCGACGATCGGCCCTCGCTGTTGCGGAACGATGTGGGCAACCGGCGGAATTGGTTGGGTTTGCGCTTGGTTGGTACGCGCGGCAACCGCGATGGCGTTGGCACCCGAGCGCGACTCGTCGCTGGCAAGCGGACGCAGATTCGCGACCTCATCTGCGGCAGCAGTTTCCTCTCCAGTGAAGACCGCCGCCTCCACTTCGGGCTGGGGCGCGTCAAGCGAGTCGATACGCTCGAAGTGCGCTGGCCCGATCAGCACTGCGAAATTTTTACTGATCTGCCGGTCAATCGCTACATAACGATAGAAGAAAGAAACAGCGATCCGTGACTTTAATCACTGATGTTACGCACAGGTCCGGGTATGAGATGCTTGGCTGCGCTCCGCAGGACAGGCGAGGACGCCCATGTTGTCATGCGGAGCGCAGCATCATGTCAGTTAATCACAGAGGTAAAGAACCATGCGCTTCTTACAGGCTTGCTCATTAATCGCAACACTGTTAGCTACTGGCCCAGCGACCGCCGAGTTGTCGCTCCATCAGCTCAGCGACGCAGTGTATGTGCTGCAAGGCGGTGGCGGCAACGTAGGGGTTTGCGTCGGCGACGACGGCATTCTTTTGGTAGATGACAAACTGGCGTCGCAGGCTGATGAGGTGCGCACCGCGCTGTCTCGTTTTGTCGGTCAGCCCCAGTACATCTTCAACACGCATTTTCACGGTGACCACACCGGCGGCAACCGCGCCTTTGGCCAGCACGCCGCGATTTTGGCCCACGCCAACGTCCGCAAACGCTTGGCGACGGGTGGTGAGTTTGGCAAGCGGCACATTGAGCCTGCGCCGGCGGTTGCCTTACCAGTGATTGCGTTTGAGCAGTCGGTGTCTGTGTTCTTCAATGGCGAGGAAATCCGCGCCGTTCACTTCCCTCGCGCCCATACCGACGGGGACATCGCCGTATTCTTTGTCAACGCCGAGGTCGTCCATCTTGGCGACCTGTTCTTCAATGGCCTTTTCCCCTTTGTCGATCTAGAGTACGGCGGCGATGTCGAGACCCTGACGCAACACATCGCCGCGCTCATTGACCAGCTTCCCGCGGACACCAAAATCATCCCCGGCCACGGCCCGGTTGCCACACTCGACGACTTGAAGGCTTACCACCGCATGTTGGTGGAAACTACGGATAGCGTGCGCACACTCCGGAGTGCGGGCATGTCGCTCGACCAAATAAGCGCCGAGGGACTCGACCCTCAATGGGCGTCGTGGGCGTGGTCTTTCGTGCCAGCGCAGCGCTGGATCGAAACGGTCTATTGGAGCTTGGAAGCGGGGGTGGGGAGCGATTGATGAGAAGCTATGGATGCGGTCTGTCGCTGGCCAAAATTTAGTACTCGCTGGAATCAGACTGGCCGTCTTGTGGAAATTTCTATGGAGGTGCTGTCGTGTTGAAGCTCGCCGTCGTTGGATGCTTAGTGTTATGGAGCGGCCTCGCCGAGGCGGTCAAGTGGGATTTCGACGACGGAACGACGCAAGGATGGGCTGCCAAAAGTGCTCTGGGCGGGTTAATTTTTAATCTGTTTCGAGGGGAGGTCGAAGATGGCGTGTGGAGGGTCGATGTCTCGCCTTCGATGGTGGGCAAAGGCAATCCTGTTTCGAGTGTGGAATTGATTTCTTATATCATCGGCTACGACTCGCACCTGTTTGACCGGGTGCGGGTCCGGTTCCGCACCGTGCATGATCGCCCTACGGTAGGGCGCATTTGGTTTGCTTGGACCAATGAGCACAACCTCGCGGCACCAGGACTCGATCCAGAAGGGCCGTCAGAAAACCGATTTTCGATCCCCTTTATAGACTTCGCCTACACGACCGAATGGCAGGAAGTAGAGTTTACCCTCTCTGGCCAAGATGAGATCGTATGGGAGGGGCTTTTACGGGATATTCGGCTGCTCTTTAGGTTGGATCACAACGAAGCGGAGGAGCCCCGGTCGGTGGATGAGGTGGTCGGGTGCTTTGAGATCGACTGGATCGAGTTGACTGGCCCTGAAGAGCGCTCGCAGGGCGAATTAGCCCGGCCGCATGTAGAGTATTTTTACTTTGATGGCCCCGGTCTTTTTGCGCCACCGGTGTTCTATCCGATTACACCGGGTTTAGGGGGTTTTGGATGGGGGAGTGGCGTCTTGACCGACTTGGATGGCGATGGCGACTTAGACCTTTTCTCTGCTAGATTTGCCCCCTATCAAGGTGATCCCTCCTCTGGCTATAGACCGCCTTGGGGCTGGGTCATGGCCCTCAATGATGGCAGTGGAGCCTTTGAAATCGCGCGCATCGGGTATGACCAAGACGGATTTTGGGTTATGCTCGCCCACGATATGGATGGCGATGGCCAAGACGAGATTATGATAAGAGCAGGCTCCGAAATAGCGATTTGGTCTATCGGGGAGAATCTCGAAGAAGAGGTACTTACGATGAGTCCAGACGACCTCGAATCGCTCTTCGATTTGTACTACAGCATGAATAGTTCTATGGGCGATTTTGACGGAGATGAGCAGCAGGAGATGCTCGTGGAACTCCAACGCAATTCCTATGAAGGGGATATGGGACTCGCTGTGCAAAGGCTGTCCGCAGAGGTGCTGAAGGTGCTGTACGATGAGCATTTGTTTGTGCGTTCACCGGTGGTGGTGCGCGATTTGAATGCCGACGGGATAGATGATTGGGTATTTGTCGGCGGCAACCGGGCATCGGGATTTGGGGTGTTTGTCGAGTGGGGTGGCGGCTTGAATCCGACCCAAGAAGGGGAAACGCATCGCTTGGCTGGTGATGGAACTAGGGTGCTGCCCGGCGATGTCGATGCCGACGGCGATCTGGACTTAGTGGTGTTAGACCCGACCTTGGGCGGCGTGCATCTGCTCGAGAATTCAGGGGTTGGGCAGCCGACGGCGGTGAGGATGGCAGTGGGTGCTGTGCCGGCGCAGTATCGGCTGGGCGACAGCTATCCCAATCCGTTTAATCCGGCTGTGGTGATTCCCCTCGATTTGGTGACGGACGCGGCCGGGGTGTCGCTGGCGGTGTACGACGTGCTGGGTCGTTGGGTGCGGCCGTTGTGGCAGGGGTCGTTGCGGGTGGGTACCCATCGGTTTACTTGGGATGGTCGCGACGAGGTGGGCCGGGATGTGGCCGCCGGCGTGTATCTCTATCGGGTCGAGGTGGATGGGCGCGTGGAAACCAAGAAGATGATGAAGCTGCCTTAGGACGCATCCCGTCGGCTCAGTCGCCCGCGGATTGAAGCACCTCACGCCGAGGATTTCTCCGAGAAAAATCCAGCTATCCGGCCTCTTTTGCCGCTCTTGACAGCGGAGATGGAGCAGGCCATAATTAGGCGCAAACTAAGCGATCACTACTTACAAGCGAGGAGGTTTTCCTTGAAAGATTTTGCATACTGCGCTCCCAGCACATTGCGCGAGGCCGTGGCCCTCAAGGCCGAGAAGGGCGCGGCCGCCCGCGTCCTCGCTGGCGGCACCGACTTGCTCGTCCAGTTGCGCGGAAAGCGATTTACGCCCGACTGCGTCATCGACATCAAGAACGTCCCCGAGGCCAATGAGCTTTCCTACGGCCCCCGCCGGGGTTTGGTCATCGGCGCGGCCGTGTCCTGCTGGCGCATCTACAATGACCCCGAAATCGTCGATCGCTACCCTGGGCTCGTCGATTCGGCCGCCATCATCGGCGGTATCCAAATACAGGGCCGCGCCACCTTTGGCGGCAATTTGTGCAACGCCTCTCCGAGTGCGGACACCATTCCCAGCCTGATTACCCACTCGGCCGTGTGCCACATCGCCGGGCCGGCCGGCCGGCGTCAAGTCGCGGTAGAAGATTTTTGCACGGCTCCGGGCCGTAGCGTGCTCGCGCCCGGCGAGCTCTTGGTTGCTCTCCAGATGCCGATTGCCAAAAAGAACACGGGCTCTCACTATCAGCGCTTCATTCCGCGCAACGAGATGGACATCGCCGTCGTCGGAGTGTCCTCCCATGTTACCTTGGCCAATCGCGGCAAGGAGTTTAAGGCCGCGCGTATAGCGCTCGCCGCGGTCGGGCCCACGCCGATTTTCGCGCGCGAGGCCGGCGATAGCCTAGCGGGTCAAGCCGTTTCAGACGAGGCCATTGCCGCGGCCGCAGCCGCAGCCCAGAGCGCGGCTCGCCCGATTTCCGATATGCGTGGCCCAGCCGAGTTCCGCACCCATCTCGTCGGGGTCTTGGTCAAGCGCACCCTCGCGGGTGCTGTGGCTCGGGCCCGCGGTCAGTTCGTCGCCAACGCCGTGCAGGAAGCGGCTGGCTAAAGTTAAAATGCACCGACCATCCGGTCGGCGATAGAAGCGTCTCACTCGCCGCAACAAGCGGCCCAAATTTCGGAGTTAAGTACATGAGCAAAACACATGTCCAAACCACAATCAACGGGGAGTCGACCGAATTTCTCTGCGAGCCGCGCCAAAGCCTGCTCGAAGTATTGCGCGAGACGCTCGGCTTCACCGGCACCAAGGAAGGCTGCAACGACGGCAACTGCGGCGCGTGTTCCATCGCCGTCGACGGCGTCCTCGTCGATTCTTGTCTGATGCTGGCCGTTGAGGCCGAGGGCAAGGAGATCGGCACGGTCGAGGGCCTTGCCAGCCCGGATAGCCTGCACCCGGTGCAGCAGAAGTTCCTCGAACACGCCGCGCTGCAATGCGGCATCTGCACCCCGGGCTTTTTGGTGGCCTCCAAGGCTCTGCTCGACCGCAACCCCAATCCTTCCGAGCACGAAGTGCGGCACTGGCTGGCCGGCAACCTGTGCCGCTGCACGGGCTACGACAAGATCGTCCGCGCCGTCCTCGACGCGGCTGAGGAAGTGCGCCAAAGCGCCTGAACCCAACGAGGAGGAACGCCATGTCTGCCACTAACGGCTACAAAGTCATCGGCACCCGTCCCATCCGCCACGACGGCGTCGACAAAGTCACGGGGCGCGCCATTTACGGTGCCGACACCCGGTTGGCCGGCTTGCTCTACGGGCAGGTCCTGCGCTCGCCCCACGCCCATGCGCGCATCAAGTCCATAGACACTGCCAAAGCTGTGGCCCTGCCCGGGGTCAAGGCCGTCCTCACGGGCGTGGATCTGCCCGATGCCGGCGACCAAATAGTCGATCTCGGCGAAGGCCCGGCCCGGCTCAAATACCTGCGCGACAACGTGCTGGCCACGGATAAGGCCCTG
This sequence comes from Candidatus Latescibacterota bacterium, assembly GCA_965200315.1. Lineage (GTDB taxonomy): Bacteria > Latescibacterota > UBA2968 > UBA8231 > UBA8231. The sequence continues at coordinate 2,175,034 of OZ241362.1, read as the reverse complement.
TACAGCGGGCATCCAGTCGCCGCGGTCGCCGCCACCAACGTCCACATTGCCGAAGAGGCCCTCGACCTGATCGAGGTCGAGTACGAAGTCCTAGAGGCCGTGCTCGATGTACGCGAGGCCATGCAGGAGGGCGCACCCCAGCTCCACGACGACATGACCACCCAAGAGTTTGGGGAAGACACTGGTCGCAAGAGCAACCTCGCCACCCACTTCGAGCACAAGCTCGGCGACCCGGATAAGGCTTTTGCCGAGGCCGACGTGGTCGTGGAGCGCGCGTTTCAGACCGCCACCGTGCATCAAGGATACATCGAGCCGCATAACGCCACGGCGAGCTGGAACGCCGATGGCCAACTGACGATCTGGACCAGCACACAGGGTTCGTTCACCGCACGCGCCCAAGTTGGCGCGGTCTTGGACATACCCATTTCCAAGATCAAGGTCGTGCCCCAGGAAATTGGCGGCGGTTTTGGCGGCAAAATCCCGGTTTACTTGGAGCCGGTCGCCGCCCTGCTCTCCAAGGCGAGCGGCCAACCCGTCAAAATGATTATGACCCGGCCAGCCGTCTTTGAGAGCACCGGGCCGACGCCTGGGTCGTATATCAAAATCAAGATGGGAGCTGACAACAGCGGCAAGATCGTGGCCGCCGACGCCTATATCGCCTTTGAGTCCGGGGCGTATCCCGGCGGCTTGGTCGGCGCGGCCGCGATGTGCGTGTTTTCGTGCTACGACATACCCGATGGCCGGATCGACTGCTATGACGTAGTGGTCAACAAGCCGCGGAGTTTTGCCTATCGCGCCCCAGGTTCGACGCAGGTGGCCTTTGCCACCGAGCACGTGGTTGAGCTGCTAGCTGCCGAATTGGGGATGGAGTCGCTGGATCTCCGGCTCAAAAACACCGCGACGACCGGCACCCGCCGTATCGACGGCGTGGTGTATCCAAAGATGGGCTGCAAGGAGGTGTTGGAGGCCATCGCCAACTCGGAGCACTACCAGAGTCCAGCGCCTGCTGGCCCCAACGGAGGGCGCGGCATCTCGGTCGGCTATTGGTTCAACGTCGGGCTTAAATCCTCCTGCACGGCCAGCGTCAACTCTGACGGCACGGTCAGCTTAGTCGAGGGTTCGACCGACATCGGCGGTACGCGCACATCGATCGCCATGCAGTTTGCCGAAACTTTGGGCCTTAAGGCCGAAGACGTCAAACCGCAGGTGGCCGACACCGACTCGATTGGCCACACGGACGTAACCGGCGGCAGCCGCGTGACGTATGCCACGGGCTGGGCCGCGTACAAGGCCGCCCTCGACGTGCGGGACCAGCTCTGCGAGCGCGCGGCCCAGCTCTGGGAGGTCGAAGTAAGCCAAGTCGAGTTTGACGACGGCGTCTTCCGTTCCGGCGATAACGCGCTGACCTTTAAGGAACTAGCTGGCCGCCTCGAAGAGACCGGCGGCCCGGTCATTGGCCGCGCCTCTGTGGATCCAGACTCGGGCGTCGGCGGCTCCTTTGCGGCCAATATCGCCGATGTGGAGGTCGATCCCGAGACCGGCAAGGTCGAGATTGTGCGCTTCACAGTCGTCCAAGACGCGGGCCGGGCCATTCACCCGGCGTACGTCGAGGGCCAGATGCAGGGCGGCTCGGCCCAAGGCATTGGTTGGGCGCTCAACGAGGAGTACTTCTACAGTGGAGACGGTCACCTCGACAACTCCAGCTTTCTCGACTACCGGATTCCGACTAGCCTCGATCTGCCGATGATTGAGACCATCATCGTCGAGGTTCCCAACCCAGGCCATCCCTATGGTGTGCGCGGCGTTGGCGAGGCCAACATCGCCCCGCCGCCCGCGGCTGTAGCTGCGGCCATTGAGGATGCCGTTGGCGTACGTCCGCAGGAATTGCCCATGAAGCCCAGCCGCATTGTCGCCGCGTTGCAGGCGCACGAGGAACGGGCTGCACAGGCTGCCGGTGGTTAGCCCATTATGCCTGTAGCTTGGATTCCCTCGCTGATGCAGAAGCTGACTGCTGGCCAGCAGCAAGTAGAGGTGGAGGGCGCGACCGTGCGCGAGGTCGTGGCCGCGCTCGACGCCCGCTACCCTGGCTTCAAGGAGCGGGTTCTCGATGGCGACCGCATCAAGACCGAGATTGCCGTCGCGGTGGATGGCGAAGTGGTCTCCGCCGGGCTTAGGGCCAAGGTGGGGCCGCAAAGTGAGGTCCATTTCCTGCCCGCCATATCGGGGGGCGCGAGTTAGCCTTAAGCAAAAGAGGCGGCCCTCCAAAAAGGAGCATCGGCCTCTTTTGGGGAACTGTAACCCGAGTGAACAAAGCAAAAAGGATATTATCCGGGGACAGAATTCTATCGATTTGCGTTTCCGAATGTAGCTAATCATTTATAGACATATATGCAAAATAGATACATACGAACGAAACGTATTGACGCGGTTAAAAGGTATTCATTTGTTCAGTATATAATCCTTTGAACAGGAGAAAGGACATGGAATACTCATACTCAGCAAAGGAGATCGCCAACTACTTCCTTGAATTGTCGGCCAAAAAAGATATTTCGCCGTTAAAGATTCAAAAGTTGGTCTATATTGCTCATGGTTGGCATTTGGCCCTTTATGAGGAACCCCTTGTCCAAGATGAGTTGGCTGAAGCATGGGAATATGGACCGGTCTTTCCCTTTATCTACCACGAATTCAAGCAGTTTGGTTCAGGACCGATCCTTGAACTGGCATTAGCGTGGACTTACAATTCTTTTCTTGAAGAATGGGGTAGCCACGTACCCCGCATCAAACCTGATGATAAGCGTACCATTGCTTTTCTCAACCGGATATGGGAGCTATATGGTCACTTTAGTGCCGGTGAGCTATCTGCTACGACGCATGAAGAAGGTAGCCCTTGGAGTCAAATACGCGAAAAGGTGGGGCCAATAAAAAATGCTAATATAGATAATGCTCTTATAGAAAAATACTATAAGGATCGCCTTCTATGACAGACGAGGAAGAAAATAAATTAAAGCGTATCCCTCCGTGAGAGAGCGTAGGCGAGGATAACATCAAACAACAGATTGCCGAGGCTGAACTTGAACGTATAAAATTGAATAATCGAAGCGATGAGCAAAATATAGAAAATCGCAAGAAATACGGATATTTAATATACTTACTCGTTCTCGGCTGGCTCGTGATACTATCCACAATTCTCTTTTTTCATGGATTCAACGTAGGCGATTTTACCCTCCCGGATGGAGTGCTTATTGCTTTAATTACAGGTACGACCGTCAAAGTCATTGGATTGCTCGCCATTATAGTAAATTATCTGTTTCCAAAACCAAAGCGTAATTCTTCTTGACAATGCTTCTGGGCACCATTGTCGTCAAAAGCCTGCGAATGCAGTAGTGATCTGCGGCCACCACCGACCCTCTCGTATTAAAAAAACGCATCGCGGTTTCTAGCTTGCGACGGTTTCAGTGCCTCCCGGTCGAGCCAAAGCCGCCACTGCCGCGCTCCGTTTCCGCGAGTGCCTCGACCTCGACCCACTCGCCGCGCGTCACCGGCGCGAAAATGAGCTGGGCGATGCGGTCGCCCGGACCGACGCACTGCTCCTCAGCCGAAAGGTTGACCAGGATGACGCCGACTTCGCCCCGGTAGTCGGCGTCAATCGTACCCGGGGCGTTGAGTAGCGTCAGGCCGCGCTTGAGGGCCAAACCACTGCGCGGCCTGACCTGTGCCTCGTAGCCTGGGGGAATTTCGAGGAACAGGCCGGTGGGAATGAGGCCGCGCTCGCCGGGTGCTAAAATCACGGCCTCTGACAACGCGGCGCGCAAGTCGAGGCCCGCGCTGTGCGCCGTCTCATAGGTAGGCAGCGATTGGCCCCCATTATTGATCACTTTCACTTGAATAGTCATAAAACCTCAGGCGTCGTCTGGTTCCGGTTGCGCCAGCGCTGTTGAAGGTCTCGCATGTACACCGCTCCCAGCACATAGGAAGTCGAGGCGATGAGGCTGAGTAAGCCGGCGATAAATACGATCAGTACGCGCTGGGGCCTTGCCTTGATTTCGGGCGGCGTGGCCGGATCGAGTATCTGTACGGTCGAAGTGGCGTCCTTGGCCTCGATCAGGGCTTGGGCCTCCTGTTGCAGCAGAACCAGCATAAGGGACGTCTGCACGAGCACATCCTTTTCGAGGGTTGCGTACTCTTGGGCCACGCCTGGGATCTGATTCAGCGGTAGGAAGAGGTTTTCGTCTAGCTGTAGTTGCAGCGCTTTGTTGTGCAGCATGGTGTTGTCGGCAGGCTTGAGGCCGTCGCGCAAGAAAGCTATGGTCCCCTGCCGCAGTAGGATTTCGCGCTCGAGCTGTTTGACCTTGTCGTGGTTGGGACCTAGCCCCGATAGGATGAGCCGCTGGCGCTCAATTGCGAGTTCCATTGCGGCGGTGTGCATCGAGGTGGCCGTCAGAATCGCCGCGCGGGCTTGGTCCGCAATCGAGATGGCATTGTGTTCGGACTGGAACTGCTCTAGCCGCTTCATCTTGTCCTCTAGCTTTTTATCCTCTTCTTGCAAAAGCCCGCGAATAAAACTCAAGCGCTCGGAGGCGGTCTTGTGCGCGAACCGCTTGTTGGTGCTATCGAGCAGGACGATGTAGTAATTGGCCATGTCGGCAGCCGTTTGCGGGTCTTGGTCAATTACTGAGACTCCGAGCATGCCCTCTTCGGTCATGTCGGCCGTAGTTTTGTCGGCGAGGGCCTCAATCGCGTCGGTCATGGTGCGCGCCTCGTAGCGCTGCATCAAACCGAATTTCTCGACCATCAGCCGCCGCGCCGTCGTGCTCCTAATAGTCGCGAGAGAAATGTCAGACGGTGTGCCCCTTTCCCCGAGGCGCAAGGAGGGTATGGGTAAGGACGAGAGCAGGCTGGAAAAGCCGAAACTCTGCTTCTCATCTCGGGGGGGCAGAATTTGCACGGTGGCCTCGTATTCCTTTGGCAAGAGGAAGCTGAGGCCACCAGCCAAGACGCAGATGGCCAAGGTGCCGCCGATAATTAGCCATCGGCCAGCGTACAGTGCCGTTAGCAGATCGATGATGTCGATTTCTTTTTTTGGGGTATTCATTCAGTAGTGCTCCTTGAAATTATTTGTCTAAAGAGACCGCACCGCGAGCACGAAAGCTAGGATGCGTCGGGCTTGGCCTGGTCCATTGCTACCGCGACACCGTCTGCACCGCGATTACGAGGGCGAGGACCCTAGCGGCGGTGCCCACAGTCTCTTGGAAGAATACCCAATAGTTGATGCGCTCCTTCTGGGGCACCCATATTTCGTCGCCGACCTCGACTATCAGGTTGTCTTTGAGCTTCTCGCGGACGCCCGTGCGCGCCCGGACTAGGCGGGCATTGCGTCTGTCAGCGTCGTACAAGTAGCCGCCGGCCTTGGTTACGTAGTAGCGCACTTTGCGGCCTACCTCGTAGTCGATCAGCCCGGCTCGTTGCACTTGGCCACTGACGCTGATGGTGTGCCGCTGCATGGGAAAAAAGATCACATCGCCGCTGGCGAGCAGGATGTTCTGCTGTGCGTCGCCATCGACAAACAACCGCTCGAAATCGACCGCGACCCGCCCCTTTTCCTCGCGGGTTTTGGTCTTGAGATAAGCTCGATCCTCCATGTTCATATAGGTGAGGCCCGCCACCTCGCTCTGTCTCTTTAGCTGCTCTAGCTGCGGGTCGCTTTCGGCTCGTACCCTAGTGCGGATTACTCGGGCACCGATGAGAGACGCCTCGTCGGTTAGGCCGCCGGCCGCGGCTACCACGTCCTTGATACGGGTGACTCCGGGTTCGATGCGGTAGCGGCCTTGGAACCTGACCTCGCCAGAGATCACCACCGTGTGCGTGGACTGCCACAGCGACCGCGCGCGGATGAAGACCGCGTCGTTGGGACGTAGCTCAACGTGGCGGATGTTCTCGTAGTCCAGTTCCTCCAGCGTCTCTTTGTCGCCGCCCAGCTCAGTGACTTCGGCCTGTTCGGCTCCCTCCTGAAAGCGCCAGAGTTCGGCGCTGATCAGCGGTTTGGAGCGGTTCAAGCCCTTGGCCAATGTCACGAGGTCGCCGAGGGTGTCCCCGGGTAGGAATTCGTATTCGCCCTCTTCGTTGACCGCGCCGAAGATGGACACCGAATGCTTGCGAAACGATACGTGGACCACGTCGCCCATGCGCACGTAGGGATTGTGCGCGAGGTCGCCGGTGGCGAGGAACATGTCGAGATCCACGCGCTCAGTAGTGTCGTCGCGGTGGATCAGCTCAATGGAGCGCCGGCCCGTGGCCTGAGTAGTAGCATCCTGACCCGGCAACGCGATCCGTTGTAACCGGTCCCTAAAGCCGCCGGCCCGATTGATTATATCTGCAACTCGCGTGGTCGGATGGATGGTGAAGCTGCCCTCGTTCAGCACCGCGCCGGTGACGTACGCAGTGAAGAGGCGCATACTCACGAGGGAAATGCTGATTTTTACACCGGGATACTTGTTTTGGACTGCGGTCGAGAGGCGCTCTTTGGCCGCGGTCAGCGACAGGCCCGAAATGTGGAACGAGCCGACGGTGGGGATGAGAACGTAGCCCTCTGGATCGATCTGCAAGGTGTAGGGCTTGTCGAATTCGCCCCAGATGTAGAGCTGCAGGACGTCGTTGGGACCGACGATGTATGCGTCTGGGTCTATATCGCGATCCTGACCGATGCGCGTCTTATCCGCGCTCAAGCCGCCGGGCAGGCGCGCCTTATCGGAGATCAAATCCTGATTTAGGGCCGGCAGGTCGGACGCGGACAAGGCCGGTAGTTTGACTTCTTCTTCGCCTTGCTTGATCAGACTTTCCAAGCTGCCTAGGCCTTGTTGGGCGCTCGCTGGCCCTGCTAGCTCGCAAAAGATGAGGGCGCAAGCAAGGACAAAAATACTCGTTGGCATAGTTCCTCCTGTTTACCGATTGCTGTAATTGCGCTGATATAGCAACCCTGAATGACTTGAACGATTCAAACTGCGGATCTGTTCTACTTTTCTGCGTCTATCTGCGCCCATCTGCGGATGTTTTCACGATAGCCTGCCCAAATAGCGCGCCCAATTGGCGGCGGCCTCCTCTTCGGTGAATCCGATGAGTTCGGCTAGTTTTGCGGCGACTGCTGCCACCTGCGCTGGATGGCCCGCGGCCCCGCCAATGGGCACGGGCGCGTCCGTTTCCAACAGTAGCAACTCGCGGTCGATCTCCGCGGCCACGGCTTGGGTCTGCGGATCGCACAGGACCGACGGACCGACGGACACGTAGATCCGCTCCGCACGGCAGATCCGCACGAGTTTTTTGGATTGGGTGAACCAGTGTAGCTGGGCGTTGAGCTGGGTGCGGCGGCGAAATTCCACGGCCCGCTCCAAGGTCTGCCGCTGGGCGCGACGCGAGTGCAGATTGATCGGCTTGCCGCACTGTGCCGCTAGGTCGAGCTGCTGTGCGAGGACGTCCTGTTGCTGAGCCTGCTGTGCCGGGCTAGTCGCCCATTTGTAGTCGAGGCCGACCTCGCCGAGGACCTCGGCCTCGGGCAGATGCGCGGCCAGATAGGCGAGCGCGTCTGCGATCTCGGCGTCTGTGGCTTGGGTGATCCATGCTGGATGCAAGCCAAGCCCGGCTAGCACTTGATCCGGGTGCCGCTGCTTGAGCGCGAGCACCGCCCGCATGGAACTGGCACTTTCGCTGACGGCGACTATCTGCCCGACCCCGGCTTGGGCGGCTGCTGCGAGCACGGCGTCGGCATCGGCGAATTGGTCGAGATGACAGTGGCTATCGACGAGCATCTAGACCAGCCCTGCGGTCTCGTCGCAGTCGAGCATCAAGTTGAGACATTGCACGGCATTGCCCGACGCTCCTTTGCCGAGATTGTCGAGCCGCCCGACCAAAACCAACCCCTGCCGAGGATCACCCCAGACCGATAGTTCGACGAAGTTGGTATGGCTCAATCCCGTTAGCTCGAGGAATTTGTCGTCGCGGAGTACAGCGTCTTGGGGCGCGACCACCTTCACAAAGGGACAGTCTTCGTAGTAAGCGCGCCAAGCCTCGTACACGGCTGCGCGATTGACGCGAGGACGGGCGAAAAATTCCGTGGGGACCGGTGTGCTGACGACCATGCCGCAGAACGAATGATCGACGGACGGCACAAAGAGCGGCTGCTTTTGGCACCCGCTGAATTTCCACAGCTCGGGCAAGTGCTTGTGTGCGCCGTCGAGGCCATACAGACAGAAAGGCTTGTGCTCGCCTGCCCCCTCGTATTCGGCAATCAGCTTGCGTCCCCCGCCGGAATAGCCGGACACCGCGTTGATGGCCAGTGGCGCGGTGGGCAGGAGCAGCCCCTGTGCAATGAGGGGCCGCACCGCGAGGATGAAGCCGACCGGATAACAACCGCAATTGGCGACCTTCTGTGCGCGGCGAATCCGCTCTTTGTGCGCGGGTGAAATCTCGGGCAATCCATAGACCCACTCGGGGTGGACTCGGCGCGCTGTGCTCGTATCGATGACCTTGGTCTGTGGGTTTTTGAGCAAGGCGAGGGCCTCGGCTGCCGCGTCGTCGGGCAGGCAGAGTACGCACAAGTCCGCTCGGTTGAGAAACTCGGCCCGTGCGTGCTGGTCCCGGCGATGCTCTGGTGGAATGAGCAACACCTCCACATCCTCGTGCCCGGCTAGCATCTGGCGAATGCGCAGCCCGGTGGTCCCCTCTTGGCCGTCGATGTAAACCGCAGGTTTTTTCATGTGGGAAATTATCTTTTGCCCGTATCGCGCAATTCCAACTTCTTGACTCGCTGCAACGCATCTTCGAGCAAGTCCCTATTGGTGGCGATCAGATCGGCTATGACGCCGGTGAGAAACATCTGAAACCCGGCCAACAGCAAGATCGCCGCCAGAATCAGCGACTGCACGTGTAGCATTCCTTCGTCGGTAAAAAAGAAGAAGTAGAGAAAGCGCACACCGAGGCAAAAGCCCGCGGCAAAGGTCAAGATGCCGCACAGGGCGAATATCTTGAGCGCGGCGTAGCGCGCATAGGTGCGCAAGCTGATCTCCGCGGATTTGAAGACGAACTTGCCGATGTTGGAAAAGAGGCGCGACTCGCGCGTCTTGGGATTGGTGCGCACCGCAACAGAAGTCACGGCCAAATTTTTGTATCCGGCCTCGATCACGTGTTCGGCCGTGTGGTCGAAATTGGTAAAGGTCGAAAGCTGGATCGCGCACTCGCGGCTAAAGGCGCGAAAGCCGCTGGCCACATCCGGCACCTGCAAGCCGGCGAGGCGGCTAATCACCCGGCTGCCCAAGCTTTGTAGGCAGCGCTTGAGGGCGGAGAAGTGGGCAATGGCCTGCGTCCGCCGGTCGCCGATGACCATGTCGGCGCGGCCGCCGAGGATGGGCGCGACTAACTTGTCAATATCGCCGCCGTAGTACTGGTTGTCGCCGTCGGTATTGACGATGATGTCGGCCCCTAGCTGTAGGCAAGCGTCAAAACCAGCCTTAAAGGCTTGGCCCAGCCCGCGGTTGCGCGAGAAGCGAATTACGTGATCCGCGCCGCACTCGCGCGCCACCGCGCTGGTGAGGTCGCTGGAGCCGTCGTCGATGACCAAAATTTCGACTTGATCGATGCCGGGCACTTGGCGCGGGATGTCGCGGATTACAGCGGGCAGGGTCTGCTCTTCGTCAAAGCAGGGAATCTGCACGATTAACTTCATTCAGCCCCAGCTCTCCTGCCGGATCTGCTTTTTGTCCAGCCCATGCTCCTGCAAGAGCGCGACCATGTTTTCGACGAAGCGCGGCTCGGGAGTCTCTCCCTTGGCCCGAGCCGCCCGGCGCTCGTAGGGCGTGATGCCCGGGCCGCAGCTATAAGCCATCACCTTGGCGGGATCGGGCGCGACTTGGCACAAGAGTTCCCCAGAGATGCGCCCCTCGTGGGCCCCGCGGATGCCGCTTGGGTCCTCGCGGGTGATGCAGTGGATGACTTTGAGTTTGTCGGGGTACTGCGCCCGCAATGCCTCGAATTCCTCGAAGTAAATGACGTCGCCGCGCGTCTTGTTGCTAAACAGCAAGGTGTGCCTAAGCGGGTCGCCGCGGTGCAGGCTTTCCTTGATCAGGCTCCGGTTGGGCACGATGCCGCTGCCGGCGCACAAGTGGATAATGTGATCAGTGCGCTCGCAGACATCGGCGGGAAAGGTGTACGCCCCGGTAAAACCGCTGATGACCAGCCGCCTGCCCTCTTGGATGTAGTAAGTCAAGAGCGGCGACAATAGCGGCGGGTACGGCGTCTCGCCGCTCTCGTAGCGCTCTTCTTTGATCGTGATGGCGAGGTGCTCTTCGTGCGGTGCAGAAGCCATGGAATAAGCCCGCGGCTTTTCCCGCTGCCCCTTTTGATCTTCTAAATAGGCGGTGAAGTGCTCTAGCTCACCGAACTGATGCGGATCAATGGTGCAGAAGTGGCCGGCTTGGTATTCGATTGGCTCGTCGCCAGTCGACATAAAGAGCGTGGTGGTGTCTGGGGTGTCGCGGCGCACGTGGACGACCTCCACCTCCATCTCCCGGACTCTCCGCCTTGGCGCGCGCACGGTTTGCGCTGAAGTGCTCATGCTAGTGCTTTCTGTCCAAGTGCGCTTTCATCTTTTCGATCAGGGCATCGTCGTCTGCGGACGAGGCCACCATCTCCTCGAATGCTTCGGCTGTTAGCTCCACTTCCTCCAGGAAGCGCTTGTCGGCCGGTCAGGGAAATACGTAGTCGCCGATGCGGTGCTGTTGGCGCGCCCGCGCCTTGTCGGCTATCCGCGCCAGCCAGGGAATATCGCCGATGATCATTCCTCGGGCCCGGGGCTTAAAATCGAGAGTATTCCACTCGCTCATAGGGTACCTCCGCGTGGTGATATACAAAATTGCAACCGGCTTCTGAACTCGGCCGCGCTTGGGTCTGTGCTCAGGCCCTCGGCCAGCATGGCCGCGCATTGCCTAAGCCTCGCATAGGGCCTTTTCCAGCGTTGGCGCAGGGCCAGCGCGTGCGGCTCGCCGTCGAGGGCCGCGCACAACAGGGCTGCGCTGTTTAAAAGAAAAAAGATGCGGTGATAATCGAGCGCCCGCGCGCCGTCGCTGCGCCCGGACGCCTCGGCGTATAAACGCGCTGCGGATGCGTCCAGCAGCGAGCGCATGCGCCCATCCTGTCGCCCGCTACCCATACTAGAAGTATACTGAGTCAAGCGCCGTTCCGTCCAGTCCCAGCCAATTTTGGCAAATTCGAGAAAATAAACGTGCGTTCCCCCCGGCTCGACCACTGCGTTGTACGCGTTGTAATCTACGCTGCCCAGCGAAGCTGGCCGTGCTGCCAGCCAATCGTGCATGGCTTTGAGCAGCGGCTGGACCCCAGCGTCCAGCGGCCGCTGGAGACGGCTGCCTAGCTGCTCGATGCCAGTATGCGCTCGCGCTCCGGCCTCGTCCCAGGCGACGTTGAGGGCTGTGCGGTTGGCGCTTGGCACTACCCTCGGCTTTAGCTGGTCGGCGCGTTGGGCGCACGCTCTCTCAATGGCGCACAGCCCGCGTATGGCCTGAATCGTCGTCGCACGGTCCCCGTCCTGAATGGCGTCGTCGAGGGTGCGATCGCCGACCCATTGCAAGAAGATGCAGTGGGCCTCCTTATCGATACCCAGCACGGCCGGCACCGGACAACCCGCTGTGTGCAAGAAGCCGAGCACGTCGCGCTCGACCTCCAACAGGTCGTAAGCCGTGCCCTGCGTCAGTCTCCCGAAGAGTTGATGTTTGACCACGACCTTGCGGCCGTCTGCGTCTTCGATGCGCCAGACCCCTTCGGCGAGTGGAGCGAACGCGCGGATGGGCGGATGACCTGCGCGCGCATAGGCTGCGGTCGCCGCACTGTCGGCGAGGCTCATGGTTGGCTGAAGACGATGATTTGAGCGACGATTTTGCCGGCTTGGTTGTTGAAATCCGGGTTTTCGTTCATGGCCAAATACAGGATGCCTGCGCGATCGGCGATAAAGTCGCAGCGGCTGCCCACGGCAAAGATTGGCCCGCTGTCGCCAATGCGCGCCACGAGGGTACCGACATTGGCTCCAGGCAGTAGGTAGCCCGATTCTGCCGGCAAGTTGTACAAGCCATCGGCGCCGCACCAGGCGATTTGGTTGCGCATGTCCGGCGACCAAGTTTCCTCGGCGTCGATAACGACCCGCTGGCCGCTCTCTAGCCGGATCAAGCTGTCTTGCCATTGCGGACTAGGCCGCACCGTACGCATAATTGTTACAGCCACAGCACCTTCTCGCTATCTAATTTAAGTTAAAGCGCGTATTGCGATTCAATGGCGCTAAAAAAATCCTCCGGCCCCAAAGAGTCAAGCGCGGCTCTGCACCAGCGGCGCATTGCCCTCCTTGGCCTCGGCATAGAAAACCGCGCGCTGGCTCGCTTTCTCCACGTGCGCCAGATTCCCTTTGCCGTGTGCGATGTCCGTGCCCCGGCCACGCCGGTGGAGGGCGTACGACGGTGGCGCATCGGCGACCGCTACCTCGATGACCTGACCGACTTCGACTTGCTGTTCCGCACGCCGGGCTTGCCGATGCTGGACCCGCGCCTGTGCGCGGCGCGCCGTTGCGGCGTCGAAGTATCGAGCCAGACGCGCCTCTTTTTACAGCTATGCCCCGCGCCCGTGCTCGGCATTACCGGCACCAAGGGCAAGGGCACTACGACCGCGCTGCTGCATGCCTTGCTGGCAACCGATCCGTCGGTACGGGTGTTTAGCGGCGGCAACATCGGCCGGCCGCCGCTCGAATTCCTTGACGAGTTGCAGCCGACCGACCGAGTCGTTCTAGAGCTGTCCAGCTTCCAATTGCAAGACCTCGACCAAAGCCCGCACATCGCCGTGGTTCTTTCCGTCACCGAGGACCACCTCGACTATCACGCTGACCGCGCCGAGTACGTCGCTGCTAAAAAACCCATCTGTCGCTACCAAACGCCCGGCGATATCCTCGTCGTCAATCGGGACTGTCCCACGGCTCGAACCTTTGCCGATGAGAGTTTAGCTACCCTGTGGGCCTTTAGCACAACCACCCCGAGTGCTCCGGGTGCGTGGATTGCCGCTGGCCAGTTGTGGGCCTGCTGCCCAGGGGCGCAACCGACCGCTATTTGTCCGGTGGACGACATTCCTCTGCGGGGACAACACAATTGGAGCAATGTCGCCGCTGCCGTAGCTGGTGCTTTGGCCTTTGGTGCGCCGCCGACCCATTTTGCCGCGGCCATTCGCTCCTTTGCGGGCCTTCCCCACCGCCTCGAATACGTTGCCGAGTGCGACGGCGTTACTTATTACAACGACTCACTGGCCACGACCGTCGATGCTAGCTGTGCTGCCATCCGGGCCTTTGACGCGCCCCTGCTGCTGATCGCTGGCGGCGCTTCAAAAGGGGCCGATTTCAGTGCCTTGGGCACTGCTATTGCCGCGGCCAATGTCCGCGCCGTGCTGCTCATCGGTCAAGAGGCCCGGCGCATTGCCGCTGCTGTACGGCAGGCGGGTGCTGGTGGGATTATCCACCGCTGCCCCGGCCTACCTGAAGCCCTAGACGCTGCTCGTCGCCTAGCGCAGACTGGCGACGTGGTGCTGCTTTCGCCGGCCTGCGCTAGCTTCGATCAGTTTCCCAGTTACGCTGCACGCGGAGATCAGTTCAAGGAGCTGGTCCTTGCCGCTCGTAGCCAAGAGAATTAGTATGAGCGCACCAACGAAGGCCGTCCCCTAGCAATTAGTAGCTGACCAAGGATGCGCCGACGATTGGGCCAAAGCGCGGACGAGTGCGAAAACACCCTAACGAATGGAATAGAACCATGAGCGACCGACCCAATTTGTTGTTCATCATGCCCGACCAGATGCGCCACGACTTTCTCAGTTGTTACGGTGCTCCCCACATTTCCACGCCCCACATCGACCGCATTGCCGCCGAGGGAATCCGCTACGACCGCGCCTACAGCCTGCATCCGGTCTGCGTACCGGCGCGTTGTTCGCTGCTGACTGGCCTCAATGCTTGGCGCAATCACGTGCTGACCAACGGCAACCACCTGCGACCGGACCACGCTGCGTGTGGCATCCGCACTTGGGCGGAGATGTTGACCGACCACGGCTACCTCACCTCGGCCATCGGCAAGATGCACTTCTACCCGTGGGAAGCCTCTTTTGGCTTCCAACATCGCATCGCCTGCGAAGACAAGGTGTGGGTCAACATCCAAGATGATTACTGGCACTATCTGCAACAGCGCGGCCACCGCAAGTACATGGGCAAGGAGCACGAAGGATACGACGAAAATCGCGGTGCCTGCGTGTCGCTTTTGCCTTGGGATTGCTACTGGGATTACTTCGTCGGCGAGGAGGCTGCGCGCTTCATCCGCGAGTACGACGACGAGCGGCCCTTCGCCTGCATGGTCGGCTTCCCCGGCCCCCACGACCCCTACGATCCCACGCCTGAATTTCTGGCTAAAGTAGATGTCGATAACATTCCCGATCCTGCCCCCGGCGATCCCATTCACCGGGATGTCCGCGAGGGCATCCATCCTCGGCCTCGGCCGGGCGTGCCGATATGGACTCCAGAGGCCGAAGGTCCCTACACCGAGGAGCAGAAGCGCAAGGTGCGCGCCCACTACTCCGCGCTCATCTTGCAGATAGACCACGAGGTCGGCCAAATCCTCGCGGCCTTGGAGGAAAGCGGCCGTCTCGACAACACCATCGTCATCTTCGCCTCCGACCACGGCGACTTGGTCGGAGATCACGGCGTAAACGCCAAGGGCAACTTCTACGAGGGTAGCTGCCACGTGCCCATGCTAGTGCGCCAGCCGGGCGGTGCCGTCGGCGCGGTGCGCGACGATCTCGTTTGTCTCACGGACGTCACCGCTACCCTGTTAGCCGCATCTGGGCACGGTGTACCGGAGTACATGGACGCTAGGCCCTTGCCCGGCTTGGGCTTGGCCGGCGATACACCGCGCGACATGCTCATCGGCGGCTTGCAATCTGGCTGGATGGCCTACGACGGGCGGCACAAGCTAGTGAAGTACGGCAACGGCGCGACCGGGCTTTTCGATTTGCAGGAAGATCCTCAAGAACAGCACAATCTCGCCGAATCCGCGTCGCACGCGGCCGAATACCGGCACTTAGACGCTGCACTTTGGCGCGAGGTCATGCGCTCCGTGCAATCCTCGCACGACTACAATTTGGTGGACGCCTCTGCAAGTGGCCCTCTGTGGGCCGATAAGGTGTTCGGTGCGGCGGGGTGGGAGCGGGTCTATCCGCATTCCTCGAATCAGTGAGGGCATTGGTACTCGGGAAAGATAAATCGCGGTTTCCATTCGATGTATTAGACGATATTTCCCTTTTATTTTTTGTAAGGAAATATAACTCGCAAGTCATTTTGCTCTAGGTCTTTCGCCTTATTGAGATTTGCAACTTTAACTGCGGGACGAGTGAAGCCGATCTCTACCATATGTGCTCAGCTCAACGCCGTCGGCAGCAGCGCCTGATTATAGCCGACGATCAGGCGCGTACCGCAGCGGAACGCGGGTGCCCGCAGCTTGCCAGAACGCCCCAACAGAAGCGGGAGCAATTCCTCGTCCGCCGGCCGTTGCGCCACCAAGTCGAAGCGGAGGATTTGCTGCCCTTGGGCGACGAACAGCTCGGTCGCGTCCTCGAGCAGAGTGAGGGCGGCCGTACCTGCGACCGGTTCTTTGGTCGCACTCTGCACGATGCCGTCGGCAATGCTGTTTTGCACAAGAAACTCTTGTGCGCGCTTGCAGCTCGTTCAGCCGGGGCGGTGGTAGCGCCATTCCAAGGCTTGGACCATTGCTCAGGTTCCTTCAGATGTTGTAGTGTAGCCCGCACTCTTTGTGGTCGTCTGGGCCGTCGGCTTGTTCGTTGAACCAACGCCAGCGACCGTTGCGCTTGGGTTCGTCGGGCCGGATCGGAGTGGAGCAGATGATGCAGCCAAAGCTCGGGTAGCCTTGGCCGTAGAGCGGATGCACCGGCAAGTCGTTTGCCCGCGTAAACTCCATCAGTGCTTCTTCGCTCCAATCGACCAATGGATTGAGCTTGAGTATTTTGCGCCGGGTGCTGTACTCGTCGATCAGGGCCGCCTTCTTCGCGGTCTGCTGACGATGCGCGGACTGGTCCCAGCGCTGCCCCGAAATCCAGCAGTCCGCGGTCTGTAACAGCGCGTTGTTGGGCCATTCCTTCCGCACTTGGCAGCAGTGCTCCTGTTTTTCCTTGGAGTCGAAAAACAAGTACTCGCCGTGGTGTGCGACCATCCGCTCAACATCGCCGCTTTTGGGCTGAACGACCTCGAAGTGGCAGCCGTAGCGCACTTTGACTTCCTCCATAAAGGCGTACGTCTCGGGGTGGAGCCGGAGGGTGTCGATGGTGGCAAAGCGCAAATTCAGCCCCATGGACGTCGCCATGTGGATCATCGCGACGCCTGTGTACTGGAAGCTGGTGTTGAGCACGGCCCGGCCGGGGAAGGTCTCGCTGGCCCAGCGCAAGAGATCCGCGGCGGGCATCTGCTCTAGGACTAGGTCGCGGAGGCAGTGGGCTAGCTGCTGGTTGCGCTCTTCACAGGACGAGAACACCCGTGTCTTTTGGTCTGCGGTCATAGCGGTCATAGACCCTATAATGTAAGGATAAGGGCGAATTGGCAAAGCGATTGTCCACGACCGAGCACCCTTTTCCAATTTTCCCTTGCCATTGTCCAAACGCCAAGAGTAGCTTTTTCAGGGTTGAGTCAACCTGTTTTGCGGGGCTACCCCCGCAGTTTTTTTTGAGGCCTGAGCGTGCAAAAACTGCTAGAGCCAGCCGACGCGACCGCGGCCGTGCGGATCGCCGCCGCCCTGCCCGCTGAGGAGGAGGTGCTAATCCGCGTCTCTACGGATTTGGCCGCCGACGGGCGCTTTGGCCGCCAGTGGCTGGTGGCCACCCCGCGCCGGGTCCTCGTCGTGCCCACTCAGGGTGCTGTCGTCGATATTCCCCTCGCCGCGCTGGCCGAGGTGCGCACCGACGCGATTGTCGGCGGCGGCCAGTTGGAAATCGAGCGCGTGGATGCGCCAACCTTGGTGCTGGGCTACACCAGCTCTGAAGCTGACAAGATGTCCGAGGTGGTGCGAGGTTTGGAGCAGCTGCGTCAAGGCCAGCCCTTTGTCGTCAATGGGCACTTGGAGCGGACCCGCTGCGAGCGCTGCGAGCGGCTCTTGCCGGAGAAAGACGGCATCTGTCCGGCGTGTATCAAAAAACTGGCGACCCTCAAGCGCATTGCCAGCTATCTCGGCCCGTACAAACTCAAGGCAGGCGTCTTGGCCTTCGCTTCCATTGCCACCACGGCTGCGGAGTTGGCCCCGCCGCTGATTATCAAGCGCATCGTCGATGAGGTGTTGGTCCCGGTAGAGGGCCAAGCCACCGGGGCTGACGAGCGCATCCACCTCTTGGGTCTGTTCGTCGTGGCCTTGGTCGGCGTCCGCTTCTCGGCGTGGGTCGCCGAATGGACCCACGGCTGGATTGCGACTTGGCTCGGCGCGCAGCTCACCGCGGATATTCGCTCGCTCCTCTACCGCCGCTTGGAGATGCTGTCCTTGCAGTTTTACGACAAGCGCAGGGTCGGCTCTCTCATCTCGCGGGCCACCCGCGACGCCGGCATGTTGCAGGACTTCCTCGTCGATGGCCTGCCCTATATCGTCATCAACGGCCTGATGGTTTTCGGCATCCTCGGGTTTTTGTTCTGGATGAGTTGGTCGTTGAGCTTATACGTGTTGGTGCCCGTGCCGCTGATCATGCTGTGGGGGGTGGTTTTTTGGCGGCGGCTGCGCGGCTTTTTCGTCAAGTGGGGCGAGGTCTGGTCTGGCCTGACGGAGCGCACGGTGGAGACGCTTTCCGGCATCCGCGTGGTCAAGGCGTTTGCCCAAGAGGGCCGGGAAATAGCGGCTTTTGCCAAGCCCAACGGCCGGCTGCGCGAAGTTGCCGAAAAGACCGCGATAAATCGCGGCGTGTTCTTCGCTACCATCACGTTCCTGACGGGTTTGGGAGTCTTGGTCATCTGGCTTCTCGGCGGGCTGCAAGTCCTCGGCGGAAAAATGACCTTGGGTACGCTGTTGGCCTTTTACTCGTATATGTGGCTGTTTTACGGCCCCTTGGAGTGGTTCGGCCAAGTCAATGCTTGGATGTCGCGGGCCTTTGCCGGAGCCGAGCGTATCTTCGAGGTTATCGACACCCAGCCCGAGGCCTACGAGGACCCAACCGCCGAGCGGCTGCCGCGAATGCAGGGGGGCATTTGCTTCCGGGGCGTCACCTTTGGCTACGACAAGAGCAAGCCCGTGCTGAAGGGTTTTGACTTGGACATCCAGCCGGGCGAGATGATCGGCTTGGTGGGTAAGTCCGGGGTCGGCAAGACGACGACCATCAATCTCATAGCCCGCTTCTACGACGTCGATTACGGGACCATTGAGATCGACGGGATCGACATCCGCCGCATCGCTCTGCGCGACTTGCGCTCGCAGATCGGCATCGTGCTGCAGGAGCCGGTGCTCTTTTCCGGCACCATTGCCGAAAACATCGGCTACGGCCGGCCCGGTTCCTCCTTTGCGGACATCATGGCGGCCGCCCGTGCGGCCAACGCCCACAACTTCATCATGGCTAAGCCCGATGGCTATGAGACCCAAGTCGGGGAGAAGGGGGCCGGGCTTTCGGGCGGGGAGCGCCAGCGCGTCTCCATCGCCCGCGCCATTCTCCACAACCCACGCATCCTGATCCTCGACGAAGCCACCGCCTCGGTCGATGTGGAGACCGAGCTGCAGATCCAAGAGGCGATTCAGCGGCTCATTGAGGGCCGCACCACCGTGGCCATTGCCCACCGGCTTTCGACGTTGCGCAACGCCGACCGTCTGATGGTCCTCGACGACGGCCGCATCGTCGAGCAGGGGACGCACGCAGAGCTTATGGACAAGCAGGGGACCTTTTGCGAGTTGGTCAATTTGCAAAAAGAGGTGGCCGAGATCATCGCCATTAAGGACTAGACCATCCATGTCCACCTTTTTGGAAAATCTGCCGCGCACGGTCGAAGCCAAAGTCGAATCGCGCAAGGGCCGTGCGGAGCAAGTCCTGATCCAGGTCGCCACGGATATGGCCGGCGAGGACCGCTTTGAGCAGCGCTGGTTGGTCGTAACGTCGAAGCGCTTGATGGTCCTCGCGCCCAACGGTGCGCACGGCGACGTGGAGTTTTCGCTGCAAGCGGTCAAGTCCGCCCGCATTGAGGCGCTAGTCGGCGGCGGGCGCTTGGAGCTGGAGTGCGCAGAAGGCGCACCGACGCATCTGTACTACTCCAACTCGCTGGCACCCAAATTCGCCGAGGTGGCCGAGGGCATCGAACAGCTCAAAGAAGGCCAAGACCTCAACCTGCCCCACGAGCTGGACCGGACGCACTGCGAGCAATGCGGGCGTCGCCTGCCCGAAATAGGCGGGATATGCCCGGTCTGCATCGCCAAATTCGACACCTTCAAGCGCCTCATCGGCTACATGCTGCCCTATCGGCTCCAGCTAGCCTTGTTGCTGGGCCTTACGGTGGCATCCTCGCTGCTGGAGTTGGCACCTCCCTATATCATCAAGCATCTCATTGACGATGTGCTCGTCCCCGGGACCGCCGCCGACATGCTCTACTGGCTAGTTGGCGGCCTGTTCCTGATTGGCGTCGTCGAGTGGGGCATCGGCGTGGTGCGCCGCTGGCTCAACGTCCGGGTCGGCTTCCGCGCCATCGAGCACTTGCGCACGGATTTGTTCAAGGCTCTCCAGTACCTGCCCCTGCGCTTTTACGACAAGCGCAAGGTCGGCGCCTTGATCTCGCGCATGAACAACGACTCGGAAATGGTCGAAGACTTTCTGCTCTTTGACATGCCCTATATCGTCTCCAATGCCGCGATGATCGTCGGCATCTTGGGGCTGCTGTTCTACATGAACTGGGAGCTGACCCTCTACGTGCTGGCTCCGGTGCCGCCAATTGTCATTGGCTCAAGCCTCATCTGGAATCGCCTGCAACGCTTCTGGGGCCGTTGGTCGGCGCGCTGGTCGCGGCTGACGACGCATCTCAACGAATCGATCTCCGGCATCCGCGTGGTCAAGGCGTTCGCGCAAGAACACCGCGAGTCCGAGCGCTTTGATCAGCGCAACCACGCCTTGCGCCAAATCAGCGTCAGCGCCGAGCGCTCTTGGTTGGTCTTCTTCATGGTGACCAACTTTTTCATGAGCTTTGGTGGGTTCTTCGTGTGGTATTTCGGCGGTCAGCAGATCGTTGGCGGCGACCTGTCGCTGGGGGAGCTGATGGCCTTTATCGCCTATCTGTGGATGCTCTACCATCCGCTCAAGTGGTTTGGCGATTTCTATAGCTTCATGGTGCGGGCCTTTGCCGGTGCCGAGCGCATCTTTGAGATCGTCGATGCGCCCTCCGAGCCTTTTGACAACCCCAGTGCCCAGCGTGCGCCCGCGCTTAAAGGCGCGGTCTCCTTTGAAGGCGCGGCCTTTGGCTATGACCCGGGCAAGATAGTCCTGCGCGACCTCGACTTGGTGGTGCAGCCGGGCGAGATGATCGGTCTAGTCGGCAAGTCTGGGGCGGGCAAGAGCACGCTGATCAACCTAATCACGCGCTTTTACGATGTCTCGCACGGCCGCCTCGCCATTGACGGGGTCGATATCCGCAAAATCCGCCTACGCGACCTGCGTTCGCAGATTGGTTTGGTGGCCCAGCAGTCATTTTTGTTCAACGGCACGATTGCCGAAAACATCGCCTATGGCAAGCCCGGTGCCACGTTCGGCGAGATTTTGCGTGCGGCCCGTGCGGCCAACGCCCACGAGTTTGTCGTCAAAAAGCCGGACGGATATGACATGGTCGTCGGGGAGCAGGGCGACAAACTCGCCGGCGGCGAGAAGCAGCGCATCGCGATTGCGCGGGCCATTCTCCACGACCCGCGGATCCTGATCTTGGACGAGGCTACTTCGTCGCTGGACACGCCGACTGAGAAGAAAATCCAAGAGGCCATTCAGCGGCTGGTCCAAGGCCGCACGACTTTTGCCATTGCCCACCGGCTTTCAACCCTGCGTAGCGCGGATCGACTCGTAGTCCTCGACGCAGGTAAAATAGCCGAAGTTGGCACGCACGAGGAACTGATGGCGTGCGAGGGCATTTTCTACAATCTAGTAAAGACCCAACGCGAGACATCCGCGGTCATGGCCACCAGTGGCTAGCGAGGAAGATGCAATGACAGATAACGCAAAATTAGCGATCACCCCGATTTCCGTGACTCACCCCGAGCACGTAGAAATTGACAAGCTGCGCCTCTTCCGGGCGCCGGCTTGGATATTGCGCTTGACCATTGAAGGCGACCGCTCATACCTGAAGGTGAAGGTCGTCCGCGCCGCGCCGCTGTCGCATCCGACCCGCTATATCTGCCTCCTCGACGCCAAAGACGAGGAGATCTGTATGATTGACGATCTCAAACAGCTCGATTTAGAAGCGTGCGCCTTGATTGAGGAAGAGCTGGACCGCCGCTACTTGACGGCGGCGATTCAGCAGGTCAATGCGGTGCGCAACGAATACGGCACCTCGTATTGGGACGTGCAGACCGATCGCGGCCCGCGCGAGTTCGTCGTTCAGAACGTCTCGGAAAACGCCCAATGGCTCGGCG
Source organism: Candidatus Latescibacterota bacterium (assembly GCA_965200315.1). GTDB lineage: Bacteria > Latescibacterota > UBA2968 > UBA8231 > UBA8231. The sequence continues at coordinate 2,153,333 of OZ241362.1, read as the reverse complement.
ACCACCGGCTGCTGATCACCGATGTGGATGGCAACCGCTTTGAAATTCCGCGCCTCGACGAATTGGATAAGAAGAGCTTGGCCGCGGTTGAACAAGTCGTCTGATTAGTCCTCGCCGTTGCCGTCCTGCCGATCAGCTCCGCAAGGGGCTGATTTTTTTGCCCAGCACAAAACAAGTTGGCCTTGTCGCCAGCGGCCATCTTCTCCTATCTTCAGAGTGTTCAGCATTCCTTGCAGATCCCGCCGTAGTCGGGTCATCTGCTGAATACAATAGCCGAGACCCGGCGAAGGGTCGCTCCCTCCGCCTTGGCGAATAGGTAGAGACATCGCTGCACTCTGCAGGGAATGTTGAACGTGGCCCGGCCCCCGAGGGGGCCGCCTGTTCCCCTTCTCCGAAGGAGATGGGTCATATCCGCCCTGACCCAAGGCGACTTGTCATTACCATCCCATCCATTGTCTAGAGCAGAAGTCCTTTTTAGACGTGTGCCTTGCCCTGATTTTGGCAACTCACCTTCTAACCAATTGAGGATACCGTGAAGAAGGTACTTCATCCTGTTGATCTCTACCGAGTCGAGGGGCATCCCACGTTGTTCGCCTCTGGAGAGACTATTATGGCCGCGCTCCAATACTACAGCCCCCAACTCGCCGACGAGCGAGCGTACTACGGAGCCTTGATGGGTTGGTCGTTCTTTTTTGACGCCGAGGAGCGAATGCCGGTCGGTCTGCCTGCCGATGAGTTGCTCCATCGCAACTTGTACTATCTCTACGGAATTGAGCGTCGCGAGGTGCGCCGCGATAATTTTGCCGATCTATGGCAGGCGATTGAAGAGTCGCTTGCCGCAGATCGAGTGCTGCTCGCTTGGGTGGATGCCCGCGATGTGAAAGATGCGGCCTTTCGCTACAATCGCGTACCCGGCGCGAGTGAAGCCATGCTCATCTATGGGTACGATCGAGTGGCGGACGTGTTGATGATCTTGGTCAATCCGCAGGGCTTTGTGGGGCAGGTGCCGATTTCGCGTCTGCCCGACATGTTACCCGAATTGTTGTTGTACGACTACGCAGTGCCCGAGGGCCTCGATCCCTATCCTGTCGAAAGGATGGAGCAGGTGCTGTTGGATGATGTGCGGGAGATGCTCGCGGGTAGCAAGGTCGGCCGGGTAGAGACGGGCCTGCCGGCCGCGCAGCGCTTTGTCGAGGAGCTGGAGCGTCAGACTGAGCGGGACGCAGAGAGTATGCGCGCTTGGATGCGGGAGGTGTTCAGCGAGATGGCCCTACTCGGCCCACAGCGCCGGCGGCTGGACGACAACCTGCGGCGGCTGGCGGCGGCAACCGGCTTGGGTGCTCTGTCGGCGTCGGCCGATGCCTTTGGGGACATAGGCCAGCGTTGGGAGACGACGAGCGATTTGTTCTGCAAGGGAGCGTACAACGACCCGGCGGCCATGCTCAAGCGCATCCGCGAGTGCGTCGAGGGCCTGCTAAGCCTAGAGGAGGCACAGGCTCGGTTCTTGTTGCAGTGGTTGTGAACATTCAGTCTCCTCTCTATTGGCATTGGCCCTGATTGGAGCCCTAGACGACCTTGGCCTCTTTGTTTGGATATGTGCTAGGCAATCGTTAGTTTGCTTATAACCGGAACATTCGCCGCTGTCGGCGAAAACCTCCCACACAAAGGAACTGCCATGGAAAGTCCCCAAGCAGAAATGAGCATCGTCGGCCGCATATTGCGCGTCTTCTACGCTCCATCCGAGACCTTTGAGGCTGTAAGCGAGCAGCGCAGTGTCGCCGACTGGCTGGTGCCGACCGCGTTACTTGCCGCAGTGACGACGGCAGCCGCCCTGCTCGTCCTACCCATCGCAACCGAGGCCCACCAAGAGAACATGCAGCAGATGAAAGACATGTCCGCCGATGAGCGCGAAATGGTGGAGAAGTTCCAATCCCAAGGCGCGGGCCAAGTGGCGACCCTGATCGCTACGCCGATTGTGATGTTCATTTACCTCTTCATCTCCGCTGTGCTTTGCCTAGTGCTGGGCAAATTATTCGGCGGCTTGCTCTCCTACGGCCAAGCCCTCGCCATAATGGCCTACGCCGGGCTGGTCATCCTTCCCCAACAAATAGTCGCTGCGCTGCTCATTTCGGCCAGTAAGACGACGGAAATCCAAATGGGGCTAGGGCTTTTCCTGTCCGAGGAGGCCCTGCAAAGTTTCGGCGGGCGCTTTCTGGCCGAAATGGACCCATTTTTAATTTGGTGGACCGTGCTCGTCGGGCTTGGTCTGTCCATCGTCGGGCAGGTAGATCGCAGCCGGGCTTACATTGGGGCCATTGTGCTGTCGCTCCTTTGGATAGGTTGGATCGCCGGGTTCGCTTCGCTCGGTGCAGCCTTTGCCCCCCAAGGCTAATCTGGTGTCCCCAACGACTCAAAGACGTCGCCTCGTAAAGCTCCTCGTCTTCTTGCTGTTGGCCGGCTCGGTCGGAGCGGCGGTCTATTTCAACCTGCGGCAGGAAAAGGCCGAAGCAACCTATCCCACGGCACTCGTCGAGCGGGGCGCGGTCGTCGATAAGCTGGCTGAAACCGGCCGCATCAAGCTGGTGCGGACCGTGGAGGTCAAATCCACCATTGCCGGCGAAATCCGCGACTTGCCCATAGAGGCTGGCGAGTGGGTGGAGACGGGCGAACTGATGGCCGTCATCGAGCCAGACCCCAATCAATCGCTGCAATTGTATCAGAAGCGTTCCAGCGTGGAGCAGGGCAAAATTGACCTAGCGGAGCAGGAGCGGAACTTTGAGCGTCAGAAGGCCCTGTTCGACCGCAAGATGATACCGGCCAAGCAGTTTGAGGAAGCCGAGGTGCGCCTGACGCGCGCGCGCACCGGCCTGCGCTTAGCCCAACTCGAACTCGACATGCTCGAAGCCAAGGCCAACCTACAGCGCGACCAACTCTCAGAAGATCAAGTCGCGCTCGACGAGATGCGCGTCCTCGCCCCGATTGACGGCATTGTCATCCGCCGCAACGTGGAAATCGGCGAGGTGGTGGCCTCTGGGCTGTCGTCGTATTCTGGCGGGACGGTACTGTTCCAGATCGGCGACCCCAGCCAGCTCATCGTGCGCGGCGACATCGCGGAAATCGACATTGGCCGGGTGGAGGTTGGCCAAGCCGTGGACATTGTCGTGGATGCGTATCCCGACACCACGTATGGCGGTCGGGTGCGCTGGATCGCTCCGGTGGGTCAGCAGCGGCAGGGCAGCACCATCGTCACCTTTGACACCGAGATCGAGATTACCGACCACGCGCCGCGCCTGCGCCAGGGCATGTCGTGCGACATCGACATTCTGTTTGCGCGGCGCGACAGCGCGGTGTACCTGCCGGTGGAGCGGGTGCTGGAAGTGTTTGACGACGAGGACGAAGAAGACGAGCACGGCCGTTTTGTCGCCTATATGGCCGAGTCGCCGGATTCGCTCGCCGCAGCGGCGGACAGCACGCGCCCAGACAGTGCGCTGCACCTGCCGCTCAGTGCTTTCGCCGAGGTGGAATTGGCCATCGGCATTGAGACTTCGACGCGCTTTGAAATTCTCTCCGGCCTTGCCAGCGGCGACCGCGTTGCCGAAGACCCCAGCCTCATTCGCAGCAAGTTGGAGGGGAACGAAGATGCGGAGAAGGACGAGGAGGACGAGGAACGCTGAGCCCGACAGAGCAAGGGAACGCGCCGACGCTTGTCATGCTGAGCGAAGGGAAGCATCCCTGAGAAGCTGTTGAGCTATTCTTCGTGAGACCTACCCCTTAGCCCCCCTTCCTGCGAGGCAGGGCGAACCGGCTGTTGTCCCCCTTTCCGCGTCGGAAAGGGGGCCGGGGGGATAGGGCTTGCGAAGAGAATCGAAACCACCGCCGGATAACTCAACAGCTTCTGACCTAGGGCTTGTGTAACGTCAGTTAGATAACTGCCGTTACGCGGTCTTCATATAGCCTGTGCTGCTTCCTGCCGTTCCCCCGTTGTCATTCCCGCGCAAGAACGTCACCCCGTGCCCCGACACGGGGCGGGAATCCAGCCTAACCTATCGGCCCGTGGGCTAGGGGCCGGCTCCGGCCGACGGCTGTGCGGTGCGTTCCGGATGCCTGCTTGCGGAGTGCATACAGGGAGACCATCCTGCCCGGGCAGTCTTGCTTTGATCGAGGCGTCTTGTTCCAAGTCCTGGAAGATGAGGAGGAGACCGAGGTTGCGGTCGGCTGAAAGGGATGACGTTTTAAGTCCGCTCCTCTAGGTCTAGGCGCAGCAGGGCCTGGGGCAGGAACTCGACGGGAATACCTCCTATTTTCGCTGGCGCACTCCGGCGGGTGAGGATGCGGCTGTTGGCGTACTTGCTGATCTGCTTGAGCGTCTTAGGCCGCAACTGGTCCGTCCAATTGATTTCCACGGGCCAAAAACGACCGTCTTTTACATAAGCGATATCCACTTCGCCCTCGCCTTTGATATAGTAGGTGGGATAGCGACGGCTATAATGGGCAACGGCGCAGGCTTCTACTAGGGTGGCGGTGAGCTCGGGGTCGGCGAGGAGGGGGCGCACCTCGGTGGCGAAAGGGTCCTGCGCCGCGTGTAGCCAGCTTTGCACGGCGTGGAAAATGAAGGGATCGCAAAAGCTGATTCTGCGTGCCTTTTTCGGCGCACCGGTCAGCTTGTCCTCGCGCAAGGCCGGCTGCATGCGGAGGACATCCATAGAGGTGAGCAGGGCGATATAGTCGCTCACGGTAGCGGGATGGTCGATGCTAAGTGTGCGGGCCAAGGCGTTATACGTGGTCTGGGTGCCGCAGCAGCGGACAATGGCGGCCAGCACTTCGCCCAAATAGTGCTCCTGTTTGCCGCGCTTGAGCATATCTCCGCGTATCCAGTCGCTGTACGTGGCGAATGTGGCCGGAAGGATGCAGTCGTGGCGAGCCATATCGTTGATGGCGGTGAGAAAGCCGCCGTGGACTAGATAGGCGAGAAATTCCTCGCGCAGGACTTGCTCTATCTCTTCGGGTAGCGGCGATTTAGGCTGTGCCAATTGTAGCAACTCTTGGCTGCTCAGCGAGCGCTTTAGACCCACGGCCGCGGCAAAGCTCAGGGGATAGAGGTGAAAGTCAACCTCTGCGGCTTGCCCTCTGCGGCCAGGAAAACGCATGCGGGCCTCTTGGATGACCGCCATGTCCGAGCCGGTCGCAATGAGCACGACGCCTTCGAGCAAGCCGGCGTCGGCGAGGTACTTGATCCCCTTGTCCCAACCGGCGATATAGGTTACTTCGTCAAGCAGGATATAGCGCCGGCCCTCGGTGGGCATTTCTCGCAGTAGAGTTGATACCAAGCGCACTAGCGCGTGGTGATCGTCGATGAGTTCGCCGGTGAAAAAGCGCAGACGAGCTGGGTCAACGCCGGTTGCAAGGAGGTCGGCCATCCACTGTTTGAGCAGGGTAGTTTTGCCAATCTGGCGGCCCCCGCCCACCGTGTAAATGCCCGGCTGGTTGCGCGGCAGGCGGTCGAGGAGGGGAAAGCGATAGATTAGGGGCTGATTGCGCAGGCGTCTGAGGTGCGGGTCGAGGTCGGAAAAGGCACCTTCAAGATGACTATTGTGAATTTGGAATTCTTCTAAATTCATTGATATATTGTAGTTACGTTTATTATAAAAATTTAGTCAATAGGTAATGAATAAATTTAGTCAATACATATCGGCGGTGCAAGATAGGGCTGATCGTCGTTGGCCAAATTAACGGGAGTGGAATTCTCGGTGCCGTTTTGGGCTTGTAGTTATATGGCTTATCTTCAACGCTTTAATTGCTGCGTCTTCGACCTAAAGCTAAAGGACGAAAAACGCCGATGACCGTTCTCGAACCCCTCTTTGCCGGCCTAGGTCAGCTCCGGGCGCATAAGCTGCGCTCGCTGCTGACGCTGCTAGGGATTGTCATTGGCGTGGCGGCGATCATTGCCGTGGTGTCGCTGGGGGAGGGACTGCGCCGCGAGGTGATCTCGCAGTTCATTTTCAGCGGTGGGGCGGGCATGATAGAGGTGGAGCCGCCGCGCCAGTGGGTGCGCAAGGATGGCCGCTGGGTGCGCCGCCCGTGGCAGGAGCATCTGACTGCGGCCGACATGGCGGCCATGCAGCGAGAAATAGACGAGTTACACGCCCTCGTGCCTAGCGTCGAGGGCAGTGCCGCCCTACAGCGCGGCAAGACCACCGTGCAGGCGAGCTATACGGGCACTTCCGGGGCGTTCAACGAAGGCTTCAACTGGCCTGTGACCAGCGGCCGGCCCCTGAGTGCGGACGACTTGCGCCTCGCCCGCAAGGTCTGCCTGCTCGGCGGTGATGTGCATAAAGACCTCTTTCAGAGGGCCGACCCGCTGGGCGCGGAGATCCTGCTCAACGGCGACCGCTACGTGGTGATTGGCGTGCTCGCCGAGCGCGTCCGCTTTGGTCAGAGCAGGGGCAACCGCGTATTGGTCCCGTACACCACAGCCCAAAAGCGGCTGCAAGGCGAGGATCACTTCTCGGAACTCACGCTCTTCGTCGAGGATTTAGACACCGTTGAGCGGGTCGTTGAAGCGGTGCGCCGCATCCTCCGGCGACACCACGAGCACGGTGACGCCTTTGAAGTGGAAACCAGCGAGGGACAGATCGATGACGCCAATGAGTTCTTCCGCGTCTTGCAGCAAGTGGGCGGTGGGATTGCGGGGATTTCGCTGTTGGTCGGCGGCATTGGCATTATGAATATCTTGCTGGTGTCGGTGGCCGAACGCACCCGCGAGATTGGCATCCGCAAGGCTCTCGGCGCCAAGCCGCGCCACATCCTCGGCCAGTTCCTCGCCGAGGCCGTGGTGTTGAGCATGGTCGGCGGCCTGTTGGGGATCCTCTGCGGCTTCGGCTTTGGCTTGGGGGCCGCTTTCATCATTCAGCAGCTCGCGCCCGGCGCGCCTTTTACCAGCATTGTCTCGGCTGAGTCCGTGCTGTGGGCCGTCGGCTTTTCATCGGTGGTCGGCATCTTTTTTGGCGTCTATCCCGCCTTTCGCGCGGCCCGGCTCGATCCGGTAGAAGCGCTGCGCCGCACATGATCTTCCTCGAAGCCATCCGCATTGCCCTCGGGCAAATATGGGTCAACAAGCTGCGCACGGCGCTGACCCTGCTGGGCATGATGATTGGGGTCGGCGCGGTCGTCGGCATCGTGTCGATTGGCGAGGGGATGCGGCAGTTTGTCATTGACGAGTTCGGCAAGTTAGGCGGGGCGCAGTTCGTGATGATTACGCCGCAATACATGCAGCTCAAGGACGGCCGCTGGGTCCCCAACCCTCACTACAAGCCCTTGACCATGGATGACCTGCGCGTAGTCGAGCAAGCCTCTGATCGTTTAGCCGCGGTCCTGCCCTCTATGACGCATGGGGCCAAGCTGCGCTATCGCAAGGCCAGCTACCAGAGCAGTGCGGATGGTACCCTGCCCGAGTTCGCCGAGGTGTACAACTGGAAGGTCGCCGAGGGTCGCTTCCTCATCAACGCCGACTTGGACAAGCTGCGCCGGGTCTGCGTGATTGGGCAGAAGGTGCGCGAGGAGGTGTTTGGCTTGGCCCCCTTCTTGGGCCGCGAGCTCAAGCTCAACGGCCAGCGCTTTACCGTTGTCGGCCTGATGGAAGAGCGCCAGACTTTCGGCCGAGACTGGGGAGACCAAGTGTTGGTGCCAGTGACCACGGCCCAGCGACGGCTCGCCGGCAACAAGTACATCCAAGCCTTGGTCGCTCACGCCAAGGAGAGCGAAGACGTGCCCCACATTACCGAGGCCATTGAAAAGGCGCTCAAAAAGCGCCACGGCCCAGAGGCTAGCTATCAGATCGTCAGCGGTCGCAGCATCTTGGAGCAGGTCGAGCAGACCATTTTGCTGTTGAAGTTGGTCGTGGGTGGGATTGCGGGGATTTCGCTGTTGGTCGGCGGCATTGGCATTATGAACATCCTGCTGGTATCGGTCGCCGAGCGCACCCGCGAAATTGGCATCCGCAAGGCTCTCGGTGCCAAGCCGGTGACGCTGTTGTGGCAGTTCGTGATAGAGGCGATGGCTCTGAGTTGGACGGGGGGAGCGCTCGGGGTGGCTGCGGGCTATGGGTTGGGCGAGGGCATTACGCGCGTCATTTCCCATTACAGCGAATTGGACTTTCCCAGCATTGTTTCGCCGGAGGCCACGCTGCTGGTGCTGGCCTTGTCTATCGCGATTGGCCTTTTCTTTGGCATCTATCCGGCGGCCCGCGCCTCGCGGCTCGATCCGGTGGATGCGTTGCGCTCGGAGTGATTTCGTGCTGATCGAACTGAATGGTGTTAGCAAGGTTTACGTGCGCGGTGCCGAAGAGGTGCATGCGCTGCGCTCGGTGGATTTGGCAATTGACGCCAACGAATACGTCGCGCTGATGGGGCCTTCTGGCTCGGGCAAGTCCACGCTGATGAACATCCTCGGCTGCCTCGATTCGCCCACGGACGGAACGTATCGCTTGGCCGGCGCAGATGTGTCGCGCATGAATGCCAACGAGCTGGCCGAAGTGCGCAACAGCCGCGTCGGCTTCATCTTCCAGACCTTCAACTTGCTGCCGCGTGCGTCGGCGCTGCAAAACGTCGAGCTGCCGCTGATCTACAACGGCCAGCGTCGCAAGGTGCGCCGCACCCGGGCGATTCAGGCGTTGGAGCGGGTTGGCTTGGCCGACCGCATGACGCACCGTCCAGCCGAGCTGTCCGGCGGGCAATGTCAGCGGGTGGCCATTGCCCGCGCCTTAGCTAACGGGCCTTCGCTGCTATTGGCCGACGAGCCGACCGGCAACCTCGATTCGCAAACGGGCGAGGATATTATGATCCTCTTCGACGCCCTGCACGAGGAGGGCAACACCGTGCTGTTGGTGACCCACGATCCCGCTATTGCCTTACAGGCCAAGCGGCTGATCCGCATCCACGACGGTCGCATCGCTTCGGACGAGCAACTGGCGTAGTTGCGTTTGGTATCCGCAGATGGCCGCAGAATAGTAGAAACAAGACCGGGTATCTTGACTAATATCCAGCAGTAAGCAAATTTGTGGAGCCGCAAAGTCCGTCGGTTTCCCAGCTATCAGATCTTCACCAACTGTTGGTCACTCACGTATATAAGCCCCATTGATTTGCTATCGCCACTTTGTTTGCACGTGTGGATAGGCGCACAGCCGTTGGTCGGCACTGATTAGCACCAGACTGTGCAGCCGCGCTGTGGCGACGATCATTTGGTCGGCCGGGTCTTTGTGGAAGGAACCAGGCAAATGCGCCGATTCGAGGGCTATATCCACCGAAAGGGGCAGCAGCTCTATAAACGGGGCTTGGGTGGCGTGGGCTACCCACTGGCGCACAGGCATAGATAAATGCAGAAGCCCCTGGGACGCTTTTTTTGCCACTTCCCAAGGACTAATCGCCGCTAGCCCAAAGGGCAGGTGATCCGGCTCCAGCAGCATCGCTCTTATTGGGGCGGGCAGTTTTTCCGGTGCCTCCAAAGCCCAGATCCACGCATGGGTGTCGAGCAAGTACTTCACTGGCAGGCTTCCCAATCATCCTCGCCGAGCGGCTCATCCCAACCGGGCTGGTACGCGACCGTACCGCGGAGCGAGCCGAAGAAAGATTGGGGGTCGGGTTTGGTCTCCGGCTCAGGAGGGACGATGCGCGCTACGACCTTGCCGCGATTGGTCAACTCCACGGCTTGGTATTTGGTGCCGACTTCGCGCACGACTTGGGTGCATTTGGCTTTGAACTCGCTGATAGACATCTGCATGGTCTCAACTCCTGACTATATAGTCATTTTACATGACCATATTAAACCGCACACCTCTTGTTGTCAACAATCTCCGTCATTGACACAATTTCCGCGTTCAACTATAGAGGCTATTGCGGACCAGTTGCAGGGGCGTTACACGGCCCTAGTGGCGCGGAGAAATCAATGAAAATCGTCGGGTACAGCGACCGTTTCAGCGTACGGCCCGGGCAGACCATACGCTTTATGGTCAGCAGCGAAGCGCCCGCGTACCGCGCCCAACTGGTACGCCTGCGGCACACAGACGCCAACCCCCAAGGTCCCGGCTGCAAAATCGAAGCGCTCGCATCTTCGATCAGCGGCGAGTACCGAGGTCGGCACCAGGCCATCCACAGCGGCTCGTCCGCGATCGTGCCGCACCACCCTTTGTGGCCTGGTTTTTACTCGGTTGTCCGCAACCCGAATGGGCCTTTGCCGTCAGCCATAGCGCGTTTCCAACGACCCTAAGCGTAGAGCGGCACTCCGAGGATTATATGAGCTTTCTGGTGGGGTGCGCCGGCGGTGTGACAATTCAGATGGATACTTCCGCGGTCATTCCCACCTGGGCGGACCGGGCGTGGGATTTGCGCTTGCGCATCTTGGGTACGAATGGCACGATTGAGGTGGAGTCCACTTCTCTGCCCGCGGGCAAGAAACGTGCGGGGACGCGCCGGTTGCTGGGTGCCATCTACACTGAGGGCGACGATTCCACTGGGGACTTTGTGGAACACGGAGACGGTGATTTCAACGCGGAGATCCGCGATTTTGCCGGTGCGATTCGCGGTGCCCAGGCGCCCGATGTCTCTCCCGACGAGGCGCTGACCTTCATGAAGCTGCTGGACGCGATTTACGCGAGCGCGGAAACTGGCGAAAAGGTGCCGATCAACCATTGACGAAAGCAATGGCAAAGGAGTAAACCCCATGCTCGACCTTGGACCTCAACCGAGGAGAGTCTGCCGTGCAAAAGGCCACCCTAAATCGAGCTTGGGCCGCGTCCCCTCGTCTTGGTGGGATGCGCTCCGCATCGCCGCCGCGCAGGTTCTGCGGACTGAGGACCGGCAACCCGGCCAAGGATTCGGCGCAGTTGAGGTGGTCAATCCGTTTGCCTCGCCGGACCGAACGCCGGAGGAGACACTGGCGGCCTTGGCGTCGTGAGCGTACGCCTCCCTATCTTCATCATCATCACCAGAAGGAGTACCACCATGTCCTTGGCCTCTGGAATTCGGCAAAAGCTGGATGATCGAAAATTTCTCCTTGGACCAGACCCTAGCACCTCGGGTGATAAGCTCCGGCCTGTACAACTATCAGTACGCGATTGATGCGTGGGGCGAGATTCGGCTACCCGCGGGCACCTTTGAGTGCCTGCGCCTCCACCAGACCGGCACCGGCGTCGTTACCTTCACCGGCAACGATCAACTCGCGTCTTTGGGCGAAGTGACCGCCGAGATAGATGCCTATGTTTGGTATGCCCGTGGGATTGGGGCCGTCGTCTCGGTTGTAGAGACGAAGCAGACTTTCGCCAGCGGCACCCTCCCGCCGCCTACGGCCACCCAAATCGCCCGCCTCACCGAGATATATAGCCCGGCCAGCGCGATAGCTGCCGAGAGCTGGGGAGCACTCAAGCAAAAGTTTGCCGAATAGGTTGAGTAATAATCTCGGCTTCATTGACACAGTTTCTGTGTTCCACTATTCTCATGTTATATAGATCATCACGGACTATTTTGCGGATATTGGAGGTCTTCGTATGAAGAACATCACCATCACCCTGCCGGAGGATGTCGCCCGGTGGCTGCGGGTCAAGGCCGCTGAAAACGAGCGCAGCGTCTCCAAGTGGCTGGCCGAACTGCTCGAAAGTATGCAGCGTCAAGAAGATGAGTACGAGGTCGCAATGAAGCGTTACTTGGCGATGAAGCCACGCAAGATGACCTGGCTAAACGGTCGCAGGCCGACACGCGAGGAATTGTATGACCGGCCCGGTCTTCGTTGACACCAATGTCTTCGTCTATCGCCACGATAGCTCGGAGCCGTCAAAGCAGGCTTGCGCCGAGCAATGGATCAGGCTGCTCGCACACAGCCGCTCCGGTCGTCTGAGCTTTCAGGTTCTTCAAGAACTCTACGTAACTCTCACGCACGAGCAACGGCTGAACTTCAGCCGGTCGGAGGCCCAAGAGATCATCAAGGTGCTCGCAACGTGGCAGCCGGTAGCCGCTGACCTAGCGATGCTGAACCGAGCTTGGGTCTTGCAGGACCGCTTTCCCTTGTCTTGGTGGGACGCGCTCATCATCGCCGCCGCCCAGACCTGCGAGTGCAAAGTTCTGCTGACCGAGGACCTGCAACACGGCCAAGAGTTCGGCGCAGTTCAGGTGGTCAATCCGTTTGCCTCGCCCGCCCGAACTCCAGAAGAGATACTGGCAGCCTTGGCGTCGTAAGCGCAGCAACCCCTTACACCCCCACCGGCGCGGGCCCGCCCGTCGCCCAGTCGAGCAGCTCGACCGTGTGAACGACCGGCACCTCGGCGCGAGCGGCGATTTGTTCCATGCAGCCGATGTTGCCCGCCGCTACGATCTGTGGCGTGACGCTGGCTATGTGCTCTACTTTGCGCGCTTGTAGCTTTTGCGCCAAGTCGGGGCGCAGCATGTTGTAGGTGCCCGCGCTGCCGCAGCAGATATGGCCCTCGGGCACCTCGACGACCTCAAAGCCCGCGGCCTGTAGCAGTTGCCTTGGTGGATCGGTGACGTGCAGGCCGTGTTGGAGGGAACAGGCGTCGTGATACGCCACCTTTAGGGCCGGCGCGTGATTGGCCTTGCCCAACCCCAATTGCGCCACCACCTCGGAGACATCCCGCACCCGCTCCACCACCGCCCTAGCCTTGTCGGCCCACTGGGGATCGTGGCCGAAGATGTGATCGTATTCTTTGATGGCCGTGCCGCACCCAGACGTGTTGAGCACAATCGCGTCCAAACCCACGTCCAACTCGCGCTGCCAAACCGCAATAGCGCGCTGCATTAGCTTGCGGCTGCGCGGACGCTCGCCCATGTGGAAAGTCAGCGCGCCGCAACAGCCCATATCCGGCGGGATGACCACCTCAGCCCCCAGCCGCGTCAGCAGCCGCACGGTCGCGTCGTTGATCTGCGGCCCCAGCACTTGTTGGACGCACCCGGTGAGCAGGGCCACGCGCAGCCGACGCTCGCCTTCGGCAGGCACGACGCCGGGCCGGGCGACAGAAGCGGGTCGCGGCAATCGCTTGGGTGCCATCGCCAACAGGGGCCGCATGGCGCGGGGCATCAGGAAGGAAAACGTGCGGCCCACGCCAGCCATTCTGAGTGCCAAGCGCGTGCGGCCGGGGTAGGGCAGCAGCCGCGTCAGCAGGGCGCGCAGCAGGCGGTCGGCCAAGGGACGCTTGACGAGCTGATCCAGCCGCGGCCGGGCCGTTTCTAAGAGGAGCGAATAATCCACGCCGCTTGGGCAGGTGGTCTCACACGCGAGGCAGCCGAGGCAGTTGTCAATGTGTTCGACCGTTTGGCGGGTCGGGGGGATGTCCTCTTCGAGAACGCTTTTGATGAGGTAGATGCGGCCGCGCGGCCCTTCGAGTTCGTTGCCGGTGAGCAGGTAGGTGGGGCAAGTGGCATTGCAAAAGCCGCAGTGGACGCAGGCGCGCAAGACCTTTTCGGACGCCTCAACCTCTGGGTCTTGCAGCAAGTGGGGGGGAATGCTCGTGCGCATGTCAGGTCCGTTCGTCCCGCAGCCAGCGCGCGAGGGCCTTGTCGGGTGCGCTAATTTCTGCGAGCGATGTGTAGTAGTAGGCTTCCCAGCCGTCTTCCGGCAGGCCGGTGAACAGCATCAGGTTCAGGGGGTAGTTTTCTGAATCCGTGCAGCGGCGGAAGTCGTCGCGGAAGAGAAAGGTCGGCTTGCCGAGGGCAATGGCCGCCCCCAACTCGACCATCACCCCCTCATCCGGCGGCGTCCCATTGACAATGGCGAAGATCGCGTCGGCCGCGACCACGTCGCGCAAGTCAGCTTGGCCGACTTGGTAGGCCCAGCCCGGCGCGGAAAAATCGACTTGGTTGTTGCGGGCAAAAGGCTCCCAGACCTCAGCTCCCAATGCCTCTAAGGCCGAGACGAACTGGGGCAGCAGTTGCTCCTTCCATTGGGGCGAGAATCCATACGGGCTGGCGAGATAGAGGGTCTTTTTCATCGCGTGCTCCGGCGTTGTGCATTATACGCCCTATATTCTCTATATAGACAGTGCAACGCAAATGCCCATACATGCAAAACGAGGCGTCACTTCATGGCAAAGCCGTCCCCTATCCTCCGCGAGCATATCCCACTCGCTCCCCTCACCACCCTCGGCCTCGGCGGTCCGGCGCGCTACTTGGCCGAATGCACTTCCCTAGACCAGATGCGCACCTGCTTGACATGGGCGGTGGCCGAGGGCCTGCCCGTGCAAGTGCTCGGCGGCGGCAGCAACGTGCTCTTTGCCGATGCTGGGTACAGCGGCTTGGTGCTCAAAGTGGCACTCAGTGGCTTGGAGTTCAATGGCGCGACTGCTGAGGTAGCGGCTGGCGAGGATTGGGATGGCTTTGTCCAGTGCTGTGTAAAGCGCGGTTTGGCCGGGGTGGAGTGTCTTTCGGGCATCCCCGGATCGGTGGGTGCGACGCCTATCCAAAACGTGGGCGCGTATGGCCAAGAAGTAAAAGACACCATCGTAGAAGTGCGGGTGCTCGACCGCCAGACCTTGGAGGAGATCGCGTTTGCCCCGGCCGAATGCGGCTTTGCCTACCGCCAGAGCCGCTTTAAGGGCGCCGACCGCGACCTCTTTATTGTGACCTCGGTGACGTATCGCTTAGATGCCAGCGGCCAGCCGCAAATTCGCTACCCGGAGCTGCGTCGGCATCTGAACGACGCCCGCCCGACCTTAGCTACTGTGCGCGACGCGGTGCTGGCGCTCCGCCGCGGTAAGTCCATGGTCATTGACCGGCAAGACCCAAATTCGCGCTCGGTCGGCTCCTTCTTCTTAAATCCAGTCATCGACGCGGAAGCCTTTGCTGCGTTAAAGGACCGCTATCCGAGCGTTCCGCACTTTCCCGATTCGGCTGGCGTCAAAGTGCCCGCCGCTTGGCTCGTTGAGCAAGCGGGGTTTCACAAGGGGCTGCAAAGGGGCGGCGTTGGCATCTCACAGCGACACGCGCTGGCTTTGGTCAATCGCAGCGGCACGACTCGCGAGGTACTCGCCTTGGCCGGTGAGATACGAGAGGGGGTGCAGCAGGCTTTTGGGATTCGCTTAGAGCGGGAGCCGGTGTTGGTGGCGGAGGGGGGATGAGCGAGGCTGCTGCTCGGCGCAAAATCGACCAGTTGCTCGCAAACGCGGGTTGGCGATTCTTCGACGACGACAAGGGACCGGCCAATATCCGCTTGGAGGCGCACATCGCCCTCAAGCGCGACGATCTCGATAGCTTAGGCAACAATTTTGAGTCCGGCCGGGGGTTTGTCGATTTTCTGCTCATTGACGACCGAGGGTTCCCACTGGTCGTGTTGGAAGCCAAGTCCGAGGACAAAGACCCACTGGTCGGCAAAGAGCAGGCCCGCCGCTACGCCCGCTCGCTGAACTGCCGCTTCGTCATCCTCTCCAACGGCAATCTGCATTACTTCTGGGATCTAGAGCGCGGCAATCCGCATATCATTACGGCGTTCCCATCGCCGGACTCGGTGGAAGGGTACAGACAGGTTGCGCCCAACCCGCAGCGCCTGATTGATGAACGGGTTGGCCACGACTACATCGCGCTCACGCAGCGACCCAACTATGCGGCCGAGGCCGGGTGGCGCAACGAGGCCGAGCGTTCTGGATACATTCAGACGCACGGCTTGCGCTTTTTGCGCGATTACCAGGTGCGAGCGATCCACCGTTTGCAGCGGGCCGTCCGCGACGGACGCGACCGATTTCTGTTCGAGATGGCCACCGGCACTGGCAAGACGCTAGTGGCCGCCGCTGTTATCAAGCTATTTCTCCGCACTGGCAACGCTCGCCGCGTTCTCTTCTTGGTCGATCGGCTGGAGTTGGAAGCCCAAGCGGCGAACAAGTCCTTCGTCCCGTACTTGGCGAACGACTTCGACGCGGTCATCTACAAGGAAAAACGCGACGATTGGCGGGCGCACATTGTGGTCACGACTGTTCAGTCGCTGCTGTTCAACAACAAGTACCAGTCGCTGTTTTCGCCGACCGACTTCGACTTGGTGATTTCGGACGAGGCGCACCGGTCTATCAGCGGCAACGCCCGCGCTGTATTCGATTACTTCGTCGGGTACAAGCTGGGGCTGACCGCGACGCCTCGCGATTACCTCAGAGGCACTCATGCGACCGATCCGCGCGAGGTGGAGCGCCGGTTGCTGCTCGACACGTACCGCACCTTTGGCTGCGAAAGTGGCGATCCGACGTTCCGCTACTCCCTGCTCGACGGGGTTCGCGATGGGTATCTGATCAATCCTCGAGTTGTGGATGTACGCACCGAGGTGACCACTCAGCTTCTCGCTGACAAGGGCTTTGTGGTGTCTTTCTCCGATGATGAGGGAGAGCAGCAGGAGGCGTTCAAAAAGCGCGACTTTGAGCGGGAGTTTTTCTCGGAAGCTACGAACGCGGTCTTCTGCCGAACCTTCTTGGAGAATGCGCTCCGCGATCCGATCAGCGGGGAAATTGGGAAGTCTATCGCCTTTGCAGTGAGCCAGACTCACGCGGCCAAGCTAACGCAGCTATTCAACGAGATCGCCGACCGCATGTTTCCGGACAAGTACCAGTCGGACTTTGCGGTGCAAGTTACGTCGCACGTGGCGGACGCCCAGCAATTCGCGGTCAACTTTGCCAACAACAACCTCTTGGGCTCCGGCAACTTCATGCGCGAGTACCGGACGAGCAAGGCGCGGATATGCGTAACCGTCGGCATGATGACCACTGGCTACGACTGTACCGACATTCTCAACTTGGGTCTGTTCAGGCCGATATTCTCGCCGACGGATTTCGTCCAGATCAAGGGGCGCGGCACCAGAAAGCACAACTTCCTCGACCAGATGATAGGTCGCCGCGCCACAGACGTGGCCCCTGAGCCGGAAAAGACCACCTTCAAGCTGTTCGACTTCTTCGGCAACTGCCAATACTTCGAGAGCGAGTTCAACTACGACGAGGTATTGGAACTGCCTCGGCTGCGAGACAAAGGCGATGGCGACGGCCCAAGGCCGGTTGTATATGCCAGCCTCTACGAGCACTTGGGAAGCGACTTCCTCTCGACAATTGAGCAAGAGCAAATCGGCTCCGAGGGGATGAGAATTGATCGGATGTTTTTCGACCGCTTTGCCGACGAGGTGCGCGAAAACGACTTCATTGCCCGAGCCATTGAGGCGGGCCAATGGGATCGCGCCATCGACTATGTGAACCAAGAAGTCTTCGACAAACCCGAGGAGTACTACACCCTCGCCAAGCTGCGCCAAGCCGCTGCGGTGGACCGCCGCCTAACCTTGCGCGAGATACTGGAGAAGGTTTTTGACCTCATTCCGCGTTTTAAGTCGATAGACGAGTTGCTCGAAGAGGAGTTCGCCAAATTCGTCGTTGATCACAAACCCGACGAGGCTGAATCCATTGCGGCGATTAGGGCGTACTTCAAGGCGTACCTGACCAGCGGCCAGACCCGAGACATTATTGAGAATCGACGCTTTGCTGCATTGGCGACCAATCCGGCCTTTTCCTCCCGCGACTTTCGCGCGGTGCCGGAACCATATCGGACGCTCGTTCCCGAGTATGTCAAGGATTACGTGTCCCTGAACCAGTTTGCCGCTTAGAAAATCAGCTTTTTTTATCCGCGATTAACGCATTTATCCGAAAAAACAGTGAATGGAACCATGCCGACGTGATTTTGGCCAATCCGCCGTTTATGTCGCCGAAGGGCGGCATCCGTCCGCATCGCCGCTTTTCAGTGCAATCCAAACGCAGCGAAGTGCTGTTTGTCGATTACATGGCCGAGCATCTGACGCCTGCTGGGTGCGCCGGTATCATTGTGCCAGAGGGCGTTATCTTTCAGAGCCAGACTGCTCATAAGCAGCTACGCAAGATGCTGGTGGAGAATTATCTGGTAGCTGTTATTTCGCTGCCGGCGGGCGTGTTCCAGCCCTATTCGGGGGTCAAGACGTCCATTTTGCTGCTGGACAAGGCGCTGGCGCAAAAGACGGATCGCATTGCCTTTTTTAAGGTAGAAAATGATGGGTTTGATTTGGGGGCGCAGCGGCGGAAAATTGCGGAGAATGATTTGCCGAGGGTGCGGGAGGAATTGGGGGAGTATTTGGGGCGGCTGCGGGCGGGGGAGTCGATGCTGAGCGATGGTGTGGCGGAACCTAAAGTGGAATACACTACTACGCTTGGGGTGATTGCTGAGAAGGAGAAGATTGCGGGGGGGAGTATAATTTGAGTGGGGAGCGGTATCGGGAGAGTGAGGATCGTACGAAAACAAAATGGCCTATGGTAGAATTAAGAGATGTCTGCGATGATATTTTAAGTGGTGGTACGCCTTCAACAAAAAAGGAAACCTATTGGAACGGCGATATTCCTTGGATTACAAGTGCAGATATCGTAAATATTAAGACGGCGAAGCCGCGAAAACATATTACAAAAAAAGCTATCAGGGAATCGACTACTAACTTAATCAAAAAAGGAAGTGTTATAGTCGTAACGAGAGTCGGACTGGGGAAATTATTCAAGAATGATTTTGACGTTTGCATAAGCCAAGATTCTCAAGGACTAATTCTGAAAGATGTGGTCAATGCAGATTATCTTGTATATGTGCTCAAGGATAGAGTCGAAAATTTCAAGAACGTTAGTCAAGGTTCAACTATACAAGGCGTCACCAAAAGACAATTATCAGAAATTCAAATTCCCCTACCACCGCTCGAAGTGCAGCGAGAAATCGTCGCCGAAATAGAGAGCTATCAGCGGGTGATAGACGGGGCGCGGGAATTGGTGGAGCAAATGGAAGCAAAGATTCGGGCGGCGATTGGGCGGGTGTGGGGAACGAGTACCATTGATAAACGGGATAGGACCTGAAAAACAGAAGAAGAGGCCCTCGCTAATTTTGAAGCCGCCATCCGAGAGTATCCCAGCGTCGTAGAAGACCTTATCGAATTGGCTGTATAAACATTCCCAAGGTTCTGGGTATTAGCTATCTTGATGTGGCGACCATCGTAAGTTATCGTAAAAAATCTAGAGAATCCAATATAAGTAAGGAGCCAAGGCCATGTTGAAACGCTTGCAGATACAAAATTTTCGCGGCTTCAACGCGCTTAAAATCGATCCGTTGAGCAGCATTAATCTTATCGCCGGAAAGAATAATTCTGGCAAGACCAGTTTACTTGAGGCAATGTTTCTGCTGTCTGGAGGCGGAAACGCGCAACTGGCCGTAAATACCAATGTTATTCGGGGCATAGAATCAGGTGCTCCAATGAAAGATCCCTTCTGGAAACAGCTCTTCTACAATTTGGACATGGGAGGTCATATTGAGATTAAAGGATATTATAAATCGCGTGGTGAATTAGCTTTGAAGATCACCTCGGAGCGACAGCCCACCACTGAGATTCCCCTTGAGCGGACGGACGGAATTTCGGCGACGAATCTTTTCGACGAACGTTCGCTTGTATTCCAATATGACGATCCTGTACATAAAAAAATTAAAAGTCATATACACTTTAATGGACAGGAATTTGAGGTCCATCAATCTTCTATACATGTCTTTTTGCCTGCGGCAATTGTCTTATCTCGGACCCGGAATCCCCGTGAAGATGCTATGCAGCTAGGACAGTTGAGGAGACAGAAGCAAGGCGATCTGATCTTAAAAACACTACAGACCATAGAACCGAAGCTACAGAGCATCGAAGACAATTCCTCCAGCGGCACCCCCATGATCTGGGGAGACATCGGGTTGTCGGAACTGGTGCCCCTAGTAGCAATGGGCGAAGGCATGGCTCAGGTTGCCCGGATTGTTTTGGCCATAGCTTCTATGCCGAATGGCGTCGTTCTGATAGATGAAGTCGAAAACGGCATTCACCACTCAGTGCTGTCCGATGTCTGGCGGGCCATTGATGAAGCAGCTAAGCAATTCCACACGCAGATATTTGCGACCACGCATAGTTTTGAATGTATAGAATCGGCTCATCAAGCTCTTGGCTCTGACGGCTTCCTCCTACACTGGCTTGAAGTCGATGACAAGACGAGCCGCTGTGTCACCTACGAACCGGATGCAATCTACGCTGCAATCCGACACAATCTTGAGGTTCGCTAGGTATGCCAAGAGCAGAAAAAATCAAATCGAAAATTCAGCTTCTCGTTGAGGGCAATGATCAGCGCAACTTCTTTGAAGCGTTTGTCGATCATCTATCGCTTGAGAATATCCAGATTCAAAACTTCGGCGGCGTGAATGAGTTGGGTAGTTTTCTGCGGGATCTTGTGAACGCGCCGGGCTTCCAAGCCGTTCAGAGTATTGGCATTGTTCGGGATGCGGAAACGTCCGCCGGAGGAGCGTTCCAAAGCGTTCAGTCGGCGCTGAGCAATGCCGCACTGCCAGTGCCGGGCAGCCCTGTAGAAAGCACTGATACTAGGCCGGCGGTGACGGTGCTGATACTGCCCGGCGATAATCGTCAAGGAATGCTTGAGACGCTACTGTGCGAGAGCTTTGCGGATAACCCGGTGGAGGACTGTATTGACGGCTTTTTCAAGTGTGTCGAATCCCTGCCGGACGTGTCCATCGAGAAACCCACCAAGGCCCGTGCCCATGCCTATCTGACGACAAAGCCCAACCCTCATTTTTCCGTAGGCGTGGCAGCAAAAAAGACTACTGGAATCTGGACCACAGCGTCTTCAGCACGATCCGCGATTTTCTACAAATGATAGCTGCAACTGCTCCGTGAGCGACCACAGGAAGGACGGAATCAGTCGGAAGCTCCGCTGGACAATCAATTGACCAAGGGCTTAAAATCCTCGCCGCTCATTGGTTCGTGTTTATCCCAGCAGCCACGCATCTCAATCAATACGCGCTGCTTCAACAGGATGGTTTGACGATTAATCCGCACCACTTTCGCCCCGAATTTACCAAGCCCTTCGGCCATCGCCGCAACCAGATCTGCCACCAAGTAACGCGGTGCCCACCCGATCATACAGTAGTCAGTCGTCTGCATTTGCACGGCCAACCCGGTCACCGGATTGGCCAATTCCAGTGTGACATACAGTTCTTCTTCTTGCTCAAGGCGGTCAATTCGATCTTTGGTCGCTTCATTGATGTGTCGCCATCCGTGCAGGAAGAACCGGCAAGAAAAGTGCCCGGCGTCGTCTTTCTCGAGCTTTGGAAAAACCTCGTAAGCGTCCGTTACGCGGCGGCCTCCGTTGGTGGACAAAATCTCAATGGGGTCCGCTCCTTCGGTCAGAGCAAGCCTGTGAAGGTAGTCGGCGAAGTCCGGCCTTGCCCGATTCATAACCCGGTTTTGGAATAGCGGGAACAACTCCGCAGACTGATAATCTTGGTTTAAATCGGGAAAATCGATCAACAGAGGAAACCCCACCTCTTCTTGTGCTCGCCTTGCGCCGCCGATGTAACGGAAGCGATAGAGCGAACGTTCGACATCAGCATCTAGCCGCCCCACCGGAAACCATGCCCTGCTGGGCTTTTTGTCCTGCCAAGCTAGAAATAAGGTTCTCGTGCTCATTACGTAAGCTCCTGCAATTGTTCAAGAGTATAGCACACCAACGCAATTACAAACTTTCTGGCTGAAGGAGACATTCTACAAATTCTACCTTAGCATGTGAAATTTCCAGTAGGTTCGCGAGCTCGGCGGCAATTTTCTCAGCCCAGTGTTCCCCTGTATTACAGCGGGGATATTTGAAGAGCCATCCTTCTTCCGTCTTCGGATGGAGATACCAGAACTTATCTTTGCTCCCCATCTCCTCGGACTCACTGACCGATTCTCGTGTCACTTCGACGATTGGGTATAGATCAGACATGGCTATAACTTTGCGTCCTCAACTTCAGGCCACCATATATCCGTTTGTCAGCAGAGTTGTCGAGGAGAGGTAAAGCACTATTCAACAAAATTATTGTCAACGGATTTGTTGAGAAATCGCAGGACGACACGAATGGAGCGCGGCGAGAGGAAGTGCCGCCATCGCTTCCCCAATCAGGCCATCGGCCTCTGCGACAGGTCCAATTCCGCGGAATCACGTGCGGAGGCAAGCTCCGCTCCCGATCTGGACGGTTCCATGAACGTAATGGCCTCGTAGAAGTCGTCTAACGCGACAAATATGCCGTTTTCTTGCGCCCATTTGCGCATCCGCTGGTTGCAAGAATGCGCCCATGACAGGATTTCTATCCGCCAACCGCGCTTGTGCATGCGCTCCAACGTGCTGTGAAAACCCGCACCTTCGAGATAGCCAGCACCGTCACCTGTCAGCAACACCACGATGCCGGGATTGCCGTTGTAATCCAGCGCATCTTCCAGCATACGCAACTGCAATACCCGGTCGGGCATTTCCTGTTCGCCACGCCCGGAGCTGCCTCGGTCGAACAGTTGGACTTCTACCCCCTTGCCCTCCATTCGATTCCACAACTGGCGCATTTCTGGCGGCACGGAGCCGGTGGCAAGTGCCTTTTTCAGTGGGCGGTCGGCGTGCGCTAGGCGCAGTATATTGTCAAAGTTGACGCGTACGCGGGCCCCTTCGCGTCGTTCTTCCGCCAGCCGTTGTGCCTCGTGGAAGATATTGGAGTTGTCCCAATAAATGAAAACGCGGTCCATGCCGGATTGCCTCCTAGCCTTAAATCGAATTTTTCACAATATACTAACATGCCGAGGAAACTCGACAATGAACAGAATGTGGGAGACCTCTGCTTGGAAGCTCTCCGAAAATTCCGGGTTAGGTCTCTCCAGCCGCTGGGATCGAGGGCATCTTGTCCTCGAAACACGCGGGATGCAACCGGCACTCGGCCGTTCCGCAACGCGACACGACAGGGGTTTTCAGACAGCTTCTTGGGGGGCTTCCTACCAGTAGCGCAGCGCGTCTGCAAAAATCCCCGCCAGTGCCTCGGCGTCGGCTGCTCGCGGCGAGAGCTTGGTCACTCGGTGCTGCGGCAGTGTGCCCTCGACGAGGGACGGGATGTGCCGGCTCCCGTAGCCGAGGGCGCTGAGGCCGTTGGGTGCGCCGAGTTGGCGCATCAGGGAGACGATGCGGTCGGCCAAGATCGCGCCCGCGTCCTCGTCTTTAGCTCCGCTGCAATCGGCCCCCAAGACTTCGGCCGCCCGCAGATGCCGCTGGGGACAAGTCGGTGCGGTGAAGCGAAAGACGGCAGGCGAGTTGACGATCACGGCAAACCCGTGCGGCACCAGCGGGTAATCGATGGCGTATCCCGCGGGCACATAGCTTTCCACCATGCCAGCCACCGGATAGGACATGCCGTGCGGGAGGTGGACACCGGCGTTGCCAAAGCCAATGCCGGCGAGGGCTGCGGCCAAACTCATCGCGCTGCGGGCCTCGTCGTCGCTGGGGTCGGCCACGGCACGGGGCAAAAATTGCGCCACCAGCCGCAACGCCTCCAGCGCCCACAAGTCGCTGATGGGGTTTGAGCCTTGGTAGGCCGGTCGCAGTTGGGGGCGGTCGGGTCGGGGCCGCTGGTTAAACGGCAGGGCCGTGTAGGACTCCAAGGCGTGTGAGAGCACGTCGAGGCCGGTTGAAGCGGCCACCTGCGGCGGCATGGAGCGCATGTTGTCTGGATCGACGATCCCCAAGGTCGGGCGCATGTAGCGGTGGGCCATGCCGGTCTTGGCCTTCATCTCGACAAAATCGAAAATCGCCACGCCCGTGGTCTCACTGCCGGTGCCGGCGGTGGTGGGAACGGCGATCAGCGGCTTGAGCGGGCCGGGCACAGGCTCCCCCCGGCCAATGGGCGCGTTGACGTAGGTAAGGAAATCGGCCGGATAGGTGGTGTACACGTTGGCGGCTTTGGCTGTGTCCATCACCGACCCGCCGCCGACGGCGACGAACCCGTCAAACCCTTGTTGGGCGTACGCGATCGCCGCTTTGAACGAGGCGTCGGTCGGCTCGACGCGCACTTGGTCGAACAGGGCATACTCGACGCCCGCCGCCGCAATGGCGGCCAAGGCCGTCTGCACAGGTGCTTGCTCCCGCAAGTTCGGGTCGGTCAATACCATGACCCGCTTCAGCCCCCGGTCCTTCAGATCCATGCCGATCTCCTGGGTGGTGCCCGGGCCGAAGCGGATGTTGGAGGTGGCGATTTCGTAGGCCGTGTCGAGAAGCATGATATAGCAATCCTAAATGACTGAAAAAATGTGCATTGTGTACCGCTGGTTAATACGCTACGATGGCTATCTGCGCCATCTGTGCTCGTCCTTGACCGACTAGACGACGCTAGCCGCTAAACGCCTTGAACGCTAGCCCGGCGATTGCCAAGATCGTCGTTAGCTGGAGGGGTATCGCCCAGCGGTATAGCCGGTCAATTTTGGTTTCGAGGGACTCGCGGTTGGCGTCAATTTTGGTTTCGAGGGACTCGCGGTTGGCGTCAATTTTGGTTTCGATGCGGCCCAGCCGGGCGTCGATTTGCTCGACAATGCCCTCTAGCCGGGCGATGCGCCCTTCGTGGTCTAACGGATACGGCCGCTCCGGCGATGGAAGTTGCTCGCTCACGCTCCTGCCTCCTGTTTGATGGTTCACAGCGTGAAAAATTCTAGGCGGGCCGCGTACGGCCCAAGCCTTAAAAAACGTCTCCGCGCCTTCCGAGTTCCCCGCCGATCCCGAAAATCCATACCAATCCATCTAAACGTCTACCCCTAGCCTCGTAGGAAGGGGACTAGTAAAATAGGGTTGACTTAGAAGGCCGGGCAAGGTCTAGTTAAAAGAGCTTTTACTAGGGGAGATCGCCGTGGTTGAACGAGCGAATATGACGCACGAGGAAGTGGAGGAAGGGCAGCGGTTGGCCTTGGATTTTGGCAAGTTGCAGCAGGCCGCGGCCTGTGGTGAGGGCTTGGTGCCGGTGGCGGTGCAGGATGTGGATAGCGGCGAAGTGCTGATCGTGGGGTACGCCAATGAAGAGGCTCTGAACTATACGCGGCGCGAGGGCGTGGCTGCGTTTTGGAGCACGTCGCGCAACGAGTTGTGGGTCAAAGGCGCGACCTCGGGCAATGTGCTCGAACTGGTCGAAATCCGCGTCAACTGCGAGCAAAATTCGCTGCTGTATCGCGTGCGGCTCAAAGGAGAAGGGGCCTGCCACACATTGGACGTAGATGGTCGGGCGCGGTTGGGCTGTTACTACCGGCGGATCGTGGGGGATCGGCTTGAGCCGGTTTGAATCGCTCTGTTGGGATTGTATTTTTGCGCATAGAGCCGGCACCTACGTACACGACGATGCTGTCTCGCCTAAAGGCGCGGTGTACCTAGATACTCATTCGTAACATCCATTGGATGATTGTCGTGTAGTGAGGCCGGCACCTTAAAACCGGAGGATTAGGCGATGGCTAATGCCGTGATTGTCGTCGATATGCAGAACGGCTTTATGCGGCCAGACGGGACGCTCTACTGCGGGGATCAGGCGCGGGCCATTATCCCGCGAATCGCCGCACGAGCCGAGCGCGAAAAAGCCGCTGGGGCCTTTCTGGTCTTTACGCAAGACAGCCACAGCGCAAATGACCGCGAGTTCGAGATGTTTCCTCCTCACTGCATCGAAGGCAGCGAGGAGGAGCAAATCATCGCCGAGCTGGCACCGTTGGCCCAACACGCGCAGATCGTCAAAAAGCGGCGCTACAGTGCCTTTTTCGAGACCGAGTTGGCCGCGATGTTGGATGAGTTAGCGCCGGACAAGGTCGTAGTGATGGGCGATTGCACGGATATTTGCGTTCTGCACACGGTAGCCGGGCTGCGCAACCGCGACTATCCGGTCGAGGTCCCGGCCGATTGCGTCGCCAGCTTTGATCCCCAACAACACGAATGGGCCTTGGGGCATATAGAAAAAATCCTCGGGGCACAGGTCACCAACCGCTGATGGTAGAGCGCGACCTATATGCGCCTTCGGCGGCGACGCTGGCGGGCGACAACGCGGATATTTACTTCCGCCGCAGTTGCGACATCCTAGAGGCTGAGCAACTCAATCCGGTGGTGGCGATGGAAGTGTTCACTCGGCGGCACGCCCGGCTCTGCGGCTTGCGCGAGGCGCAGGCTCTCTTGCGGCAGGTACTCGACGAGGGGGCCGAGGTGTGGAGCTTGGACGAAGGGGATTGGATCGAGCCGCACGAGGTCGTCTTGCGAATTCGCGCACCCTACCGGCAGTTCGGGCTGTACGAGACGGCGCTGTTGGGGATGCTCAGCAGCGAGACCGGGTGGACCACGGCTGCGGCGGAGTGCGTGGCCGCAGCCGACGGAGTGCCGATCATCAGCTTCGGTGCCCGGCATATCCATCCAGAGGTCAGTGCGCGGATGGAATACGCGGCCATCGTCGGAGGGTGCGCTGGCTGCGCCACCCCCCAAGGGGCCGCCCTCGCTGGCATCGCGGCCACCGGAACCATGCCTCACGCCCTGATTTTGTGCCTCGGCGACACGCTCAAGGCCGCCGAGGCCTTTGATCGCCACATCGACGCCGAGGTCGAGCGCATTGCACTGGTTGATACCTTTAAGGACGAAGCGGAAGAAAGCCTGCGGCTGGCAGAAGCCCTAGGCGAGAAGCTGTGGGGTGTGCGGCTGGACACCCCCGGCGAGCGCGGCCGCGTCACGGCTGAGTTGGTCGCGGAGGTGCGAGCGCGGCTCGACCAAGCCGGGCATAGCCATGTAAAGATCGCGGTCTCCGGCGGCTTAGACGCCGAGCGAATTGGTTATTTCCGGGCGGCAGGGGCACCGGTGGATGCGTTTGGGGTCGGCAGCGCGATTAGCGCGGCCGCGGCGATAGATTTCACTGCGGACATTAAGGAAGTAGATGGCCGCCCCGTGGCCAAGCGAGGGCGGATACCGGGGCTTACTGAAAACCCTCGACTCAAGCGATTGGAACTCTAAAAGGAGCATGTTATGAACACATACGATTTCGGCAGTGGACGCACAGATCCCGGCTCGTTCCCCACGGAGGCGCTGGCCGAGGCCGCTAGTGAAGCCGTGCGCGAGTTGGGCGCAGCGCTAGTGAGCTATCCCGGCGACATGGGCCATCAGGGCTTGCGCGAGGTCATGGCCATGCGCGAATCCAAGCGCGAGGGCCTAGACGTGTCTGCGGACCACATCGCGCTGATGAACGGCTCCATGCAGGCGGTTACCCTAATAGCCGAGGCACTGATGGAAGGGCCGGGGGACGTGATCGTCACCGAGGAATTGACGTATTCCGGGACGATTGGCGCTTACAAGCGGCTGGGAGCCGAGCTAGTCGGGGTGCCGCTCGACGAGCAGGGGATGCGCGTCGATGCGCTGGCCGACGTTTTGGCGGATTTGCACCGCAAGGGCACCCGGCCGCGCTTTATTTATACCTTGGCAACCTATCAGAATCCCACCGGCTCAGTCATGCCGCGGCAGCGCCGCCTCGAACTGCTCGAAGTAGCGCGTTACTACGATGCCATTGTGGTGGAAGACAACTGCTACGGAGACGTGCATTTTGAAGGCCCGGAAGAGCCGGCGCTCTACGCGCTCGACGACAGCCCCAACGTCCTGTACATCGGCTCGCTGTCCAAAATTTTGGGCCCCGGCGTGCGCTTGGGCTATTTGTTGGCCCGGCCGCCCATGTTGGGGCGGATCCTCGATCGCCGCTACGACGGGGGCAACAGCTTGCTGGCGGCCGCTAGCTGCGCGGCCCTGTTCCGCGACCGACTGTGGCAGCACTTGGCCGAGACCAACGCCATCCTCAGAGAAAAGCGCGACGCGGTCTTCGCCGGCCTCGAAGAAAACGCCGGCGAGCTCTGCACGTGGTCGCGACCGGTGGGCGGCATGTTCATCTGGATCGAGTTCCCAGAAGAGGTGGACCGCGCGCACCTCATGGCCCTGTGTGCCGAGCGCGGCGTTGTGGTGGCGCGGGGGCAAGGCTTCCACATCCGGCGCGAGGACGTGCCGGCCATACGCCTCGCTTTTGGCTTCGCCTCGCTGGAGGCCATCCGCGAGGGCGTACCGGTGTTGGCCGAGTGCATCCACGAGGCGCGGGTTCCCGTGATGGCCTGATGGGTCTGCCCGCAATCGCCTTGGTGCAGATGGAGGTCAAGCCCGGGCGACCCGACCTGAATGCGGAGCGGATGCTGGCCTTTATCGAGCAGGCGCGGGAGGCTGGCGCTGAGGTCGTGGTGTTTTCCGAGCTGTGCATCAGCGGCTATATCCTCGGCGACTTGTGGGAGCTGGATGCTTACGTCGAGGATTTTGCCGGGTACAGCGACGCTATTTGCCGGGCCAGCACTGGGTTGACTGTGATTTTTGGCAATGTGGCGGTGGACTCTGTCCACAAGGGGCAAGATGGACGGCGGCGCAAGTACAATGCCGTCTATGTGTGCGCCAACGGCGAGTACGCGGTGCGCGCCGCGGTGCCCGCCGGCCTGCCCTGCGGCGTCCAGCCCAAGACCCTGCATCCCAACTACCGATTTTTTGACGACGACCGGCACTTTTTTTCGCTGCGTCACTTGGCTGAGGCTGAGGGCCGGCCGCTGGAGGACTGGCTGCATCCATACAAGGTGTGGCTCAAGGACGGGCGGCCCTTTAGCTTTGGCGTCCAGCTATGCGAGGACATGTGGTGCGAGGACTACTCCCACAGCGGCCAGCCCCTCGACACGCTCGCGCTGTATCGCCGGCGCGGGGCCGAGGCCGTATTCAACCTTTCGTCCTCGCCCTTTACTTGGCAAAAAAGCGACAAGCGCAACCGCGTGGTGCGCCAGATATTGGCGCGCTCGCCCCTGCCGTTTTTCTACGTCAACCAAGTTGGAGCGCAAAACAACGGCAAGAACATCATCGTGTTTGACGGCGACAGCACTGCGTATGCGGCCCATGGGGACATTGTGTGCCGTGCGCGTCCGTGGCGGGAACAGCTCGTGCTCACGGGCTGCGGCGAGGTCGCGCCGCTCCAAAGCGAGATCGAAGCCCAGTACGCGGGCATCCTCACCGGGCTGCGGCACCTCGACGACATGCGCGGCGCAAAGAGCAAATTCCTCATTGCGACGAGCGGCGGCGTGGACTCCAGCGTGGTCTGCTGTCTGCTAGAGTGCGCCTTTGGCCCAGAGCGCGTGTTTGCGGTCAACATGCCGACGCGCTTCAATGCGGCCGTCACCCAAGACAATGCTCGCTCGCTGTGCGCCGCGCTGGGCGTCGACTATCTATGCTGCCCAATCGAATCGCTATACGAGGCTGTAGCCGCTCTCGTACAGGGCGCGGAATTTTCCGTGGGTCAGGGCGAGTACACGCGGCTGGTGGACGAGAACGTGCAGGCGCGCATCCGCTTTGCCGATGTGCTCTCCGGCTTAGCGGCCAAATACGGACTCGTGTTCACGTCCAACGGCAACAAGACCGAGGTCGCCTTGGGCTACGCCACGCTCTACGGAGATGTCAGCGGCGCGGTGGCGCCGATTGCCGATCTGTACAAGGTGCAGGTCTTTGCGCTGGCGCGCTTTCTCAACGAGGCCGTCTATGGCCGCGCCGTGGTGCCGGAGAATTTGCTCGACGGCTCGGTGGTGCCCAGTGCCGAGCTGTCTGAGGCCCAAGACGTGACGCAGGGATTGGGCGACCCGATCAAGTACGGATACCACGACGCGGTGCTGCGGCAGTTCATCGAATACCGGCGGCACAGCAGCGATTTGTTGCAGTGGTTTATAGAGGGCGTACTACTAGAGAAGTTGGAATGGGACGACGAGGCGCGTTTCCACGCGTACTTCCCAGATGCGCGTAGTTGGATCGAAGACCTCGAATGGGTGGAGCACCAAGTGCGGACCAACTACTTCAAACGGATTCAAGCGCCGCCGATCATCGTCTTGAGCAAGCGCGCCTTTGGCTTTGATTTGCGCGAGACCCAACAGCCCCCCTACGCGCCGCGCCGCTGCGAACAGCTAAAGGCCGCGGCCCTGAAGGTGCGGATTTGAGTCCACCGCACCCCTTCTTGGAGTAGTGAGGGGTGGACTAATCACTAATCACTAACCACTTCCCACCGCTTTGCAAAACAAGTAGGCGGTTTCCAAAGGAGAATTCTCAATGACCGACCCGATTTTGCTCACCGACGAGCAGATGCGCGAGTTTATTGCTAATGGCTATCTGGTCTTTGAGCCGACCGTGCCCGCGGGGACGCACGAAGCGTGCTATGAGCGGCTCAACCAAATCATCGATTCCGAGCTCAACCCGGGCAACAACATTCTGCCGCGTGTACCGGCCATGCGCCACGTGCTCAACTCGCCCGAGGTGCGCGGCGCACTCATCAGCGTCTTAGGCCCGAACTACTTGGAGCATCCGCACCGCTACTGCCATCCGCTCAAGCCGGTGGAGGGAGCTGTGCCTGCGGCCGAAGCCGAAGAAAGGCTGCGCCGCAACTGCCATCAGGATGGGTACACGCCGATGGGCCACCCGCGCCAGCACTATCTGCGCTATGCGCGGATCATGTACTACCCTCAGGATGCGCCGGTCGAGTTGGGGCCGACGCACGTGATTCCGGGTACGCAGTTCAATCGCGGACTGACCGACGAAGACCGCGCACGCGCCTTGCCATTGGCCGGTCGGGCCGGCACGGTGTCCCTGACGCACTTTGACGTGGGCCACGCGGCTGGCGTCAGCCTGCTACCGAGGCATCGGCACATGATAAAGTTCATCTACATGCGAGCCTCCGAGCCGACGGCACCGACTTGGGGCTGCAAAAGCATGCACTGGCAAAAGCCCCAGCGGATTGAGTCTCCCTACGATCTGGAGTTGGCTTGGGCGCACACTTGGGACTGGCTCTGCGGCAAGCAGGATCGCTACGATAGCTGGCCACAGGCCACTGGAGACGTGGCGGCACTCATCGCTCAGCTCGATCCAGAGGTGGACTTGGCACAGCGGCTGGCGGCGGCACAGCAATTGGCTGGATTCGGCGTTGACGCGGCTGCAGCCGTACCCGTGCTAGTCGAGTGCTTGGGCACCGATCACCAAGCCATGCGCACGGCAGCGACCTACGCGCTGGGCGCGATCGGCGAGCCCGCGGTCGCGCCACTGGCCAAAGCGTTGCGCTCAGCAGGTCGTGAGGCCGACCAACACGAGGCACCGCCTGCTTGGAACGAGGGGGCGACTAACATGGAGGACGCGGCGCAGGCCCTCGCGGCTGTTGGCGAACCGGCGGTTGAGGTGCTTTGTGCGCTGTTGGCGGACGAAAGCGAGTGGACGCAAGTCAACGCCGCCTTTGCCCTCGGCGAAATGGATTCGCACGCAGTGGCTGCGGTCCCGGCGCTGACGCGGAGCCTCGAAGACGGCTCGCATCGCTTGGTGCGCACGGCCCTCGTCGCGCTGGGCAATATCGCGCAAGACATACCGGTAGAAGCCTTGGGGCGAATGCTCTCGGCCGATCACCCAAATTGGCGGGAGGAAGCTGGCCGCCGCTGGGTGCCGCGCGATCAGGTGCGGACCAACGCGGCGATAGCGTGCGCCCAGCTCGGTCAAGCCGCGGCTCCGTTGGAACCCCAGCTCTTCAGGGCCCTCGACGATTCCTGCGGTCACGTGGGCGCGTTCGCGCTCAATGCCCTGCAACAGATTGGCTCGCCCACAGCCACGCAGGCCGCGCTGGACTACCTGTACTCGCAGCGTTGGGATGCGGCCATTGATGGTGAGCGGCAGTTTTGAGGGGATTGTAGAGCGACGATGCGAGAGGCTATGGGGTTATCTGCCACATACTTATGGTGATACATACTCAAAAATGGAGACCGGCATGACATATACGATTTCAGGCGTCATCTCAGCCGCCGGCTGCTTGGTCTCAGCCGACCCACGGGTAGCTCCGTTTCTAGGTCAAATAAGGCTGATGGGATACAGCCGCTTAGCTGATTACGGTCGAGAGGAGGTCGAGGCGTTGCAGCTTGGTGAGGGTATCGACCCGCTCTCAACTAATGACGGTCATAGATAGCGCGAGCGCGGCTCACGGCCTCTTGCGCACGCCTTGGAGGAAGATACGCATGATGGTATCGACCATCGCTTCGGCGCTCAGGCTCCTTGAGTGGATCATCACCGAGCGCACCATGTCGCGGAGGATAGCGGCTTCGACCTGCGGGTGCTCGACTGAGAAGACGCCATCCTCAGCGCCGTTTTGTAGGACCGTTTCGATTGCCGCGAGTTGGATGCGTCGTTCCTCGCGCCAGCGCTTGCGGTTTTCGCCCCTGCCGTCCTCGCTCTTGCCGTCCTCGTGCGACATCAAGCGAAAGAAGAAGCGGTTCTGGCTGAAGAAGGAGACGATGGCGTGGACGATCCGCCGGAGTTCATCTTCGGGGTCCTGCTGGCGATTGGCCTTGCGCCGGAGTTGCTCGTTGAGCCGCCGGATGCCTTCAAAAACCACTGCAAAGTACAGCTCTTCCTTGTCGGCAAAGTACGTGTAGATCGTCCCCTTGCCGACGCCGGCTTGGTGGGCAATGTCGTCCATGAGCACTTCGTCGAAGCGCTTGGCCGAGAAGAGACGAGCCGCCTCTTCGAGGATGAGCTTTTTGCGGTCGGTCTTGGCCATGGTATGAAATTTTACGCTGCATCCACGGCAGCGTACCCCTTGCCTTTTTTAGTCAAATCGGCTGGGACGACCATCTCGACCTCTACCGCAACCACAAACCTATCAGTCTGAATTAGCCGCGTTCGCTTGATTCGTTGTATAGGAATGCGCATGGCCCAATCTCCATTAAAAATACGGTTATCAGCTTAGCGACACCTGTCTGACGCAGATGAGACCAAACGGCCTTGTATTCCGTACCGTCGGGCAATGATTCGCGTATTTCGACAGCCGGGTTGGGCATCGCGTCTGGCCGCTCGGCGATCCATTCGCCGCCCTCTATCCCTGCCACTCCATGATACCACGTTCTTCCAACCGCTCGGAGGTGTGCTGGCTCTGGGACCCGTTGTCGAATCACTTCAAAGAGTTGTCCCATCAGCTCCTAGGTCTCCCATCGCAAGCGCTCCTAGGGCCTATTCTTCAAGAAACACATACCGTTCCAGTCGCGTCAGTTCGTGTTCATCGACGTATTTTCCGATTTCTCGCCGCCACTGGGCCATGTTTTTGTAGGGTCTGTATTCCTCAAACTCGTGCGCCATGCGCTTGCCCACTCCCGGGATCGTGAGGAAGTCTGCCTCGCTGGCGCTGTTGAGTTCGAGCGGCACGAAGACGTACTGCTCCAGCCGCGCCAGTTCGTGTTCATCGACGTATTTTCCGATTTCTCGCCGCCACTGGGCCATGTTTTTGTAGGGTCTGTATTCGTCAAACTCGTGCGCCATGCGCTTGCCCACTCCCGGCACTAGTTTCATCTCGGCGTCGCTGGCGGTATTGAGGTTGATCGGCAGGAAGAGCTTGACATACAGCTCGGCTTGGGCCGAGTCCGCCAAGGTCGAATCCAAATAGGCATTGAACGCTTCCATGCCGATAAAAGGCCGCCGCGCCGCAATCCCCTCGACTAACGCCGAATCGAGTTGGGCTAAGGCCAACAGTTGTTCGACTCCTGCTCGGTTGGGGTTGAGAACCGTTTCGTTTTTGCCGACCTGCCCTTGGGCGCTGCTACCATAGAGGCAGATGGTTAAAATCACGGCTGAAATGACGCGCTGCATTACTTAATTCTCCTTTGTTCGCTCCCGGATTAGCGCCGGGTGTTGGTGCGTGTAAAGAAACCCGATCAGTCCTAGCTGGACCAGTGCCCCAGGTGCCAGCGCTGGCATGGCACCGCCCAACGCTTTAGATAGCAGTTCCAACCCAGTCAGCGTCGGGTACATTTCCAATTCAAATTCCATATTAGAACTAAGATGAAACCAGAGACCGACTATGCCGCCTAAGACGAAAGCGAGCATGGTCAAGCGGAACAGACGCAGAATAATCGCGGCCCGGTAGAGCATCCGCACTGCCAATAAGACCAACCCAAGTGCTAGCAACACCAAGGGCACCTGCTGACGCCATTCTGCAAAATGCCCTAGCAGCAGCAACTCGGTGCCCAGTCCTGCGGTTCCTAGAACAAATATCAGCAGGACACCCCGACGCAGAATGGCTCCACTGTCTCTTTTACTATCGGCCATCATGGTTTGATTGCAAGCACTGTCTGCGACTTGTCACAATGTGGGGAGCCTAGAAATGCTGGAATGGTTAGCCCGTAGACGGCATAGGCACCAAGCGTTCGTAGCGATAGCGCTCCGGCCTCTCAGTGCGCAATCGCAAATAATCCGCTCGGTCGATGGCGTACTCTTCCTTGTCGCAATGGGCATCCCACTTGGGGACGTAGTGGGCCCGGCGGCCCTCGTGAGACATGCCCATTTTTTGCAGTGCTCGACCGGAAGTTAGGTTGTCCTTCAGGTGCGACGCCTCCATCCGCTCGAGGCCGAGTTCCTCAAAGCCAAAGGCCACGGTGGTGCGGCCAGCCTCGGTGGCATAGCCTTTACCCCAGAACGGCCGGCCATACCAGTAGCCCATGCCAGCCCGGCGCTCATCGCCGCCAACCCCGATGAAGCCGATCAGCACCCGGCTTGCTCGCTCTTCTACGGCGAAGTTCAGCGCCCCGCCGGCGTCGTAGCTCGGCTGGTGTTTGGCGATCCAGCGGCGGGCCATGTCCTCGCTGTAGGGATACTCTACGGCAACCAGCGTGGAGGATACCGCCGAGTCGCCGACTAGGCGGTTGACCTCGGCACAGTCTGCCAGCGCAAAGGGACGCAGCCACAGCCGCGCCGACCTCAGCACGGGGTACTCGGCGGAGACCTTTCTCATCGAGCCTCGAGGATGGAGCCTTCGCGTTGTGCGCGTTCGTAGAGGCGAGCGAACTCCTCTGAGCCGTCGTCTTGGCGCAGCTCAAAGCGAAGGCCGCGAATCGTTCCCTCTTGGTATCCCAGCAGGGATTCCAGATTGGGAAAGCCTACTGAGAACAGGGTGCCGCCTCCGGGCAGCGTCGCGACGCCGAGGACCCGCGGCGTTTCTCTCGGCGGCCTATTGGCCAAGCGCTCGAGTTCCGCCGCCCGCACATCGACGCCTAGGCCTGGTCCTTCTGGCACGGGAGAACACCCTTCGATGACGGGAATGCGCGTTGCTGCGAGATCTTCGACGTAGTTGTCGTCGAGCGTGATGGTATGGGCGACCTTTGGCAGAACCGCTCCCAAGTGCAGGGCAAAGGCCGTGACTAAGGTGCCACCCGTGAGCTGAATGACCGAGGGAATGTTGGCCTTTGAGTAAGCAAAGCCGCGCTGCAAGGCGTCGCCGAAACCGCCGCAGTATTCGCCGATGATATAGCCATCGGCGAGCCCGTGCAGCAGCTCCTGTAGGCCGCCGAGCGGCGGCACGTGCATGTAGAGCGGGAGGTGGGTCTTCTCCCGCAACCGTCGCCAACCGTCGATGTCGGACAAGACCAAAGGGTCCTCCACGCAACCCACTACCCACGACTTTTCCAGCCGCTTGAGGATCGGCAGGACTACGCCGAGGGAGCGGTTGTGGTTGAAGTCGTACTGAATGCGAAAGCGATCGGGGGCGGTTTGCTCCACGGCCTCGTTTTGTTCAAACACGTCGTAGTGGTGGCAGGTGTGCATTTTGAACAGCATGTAGCCTTGATCAACGGCGCGTTGTACCTCTCGGCTCAGCACGTCCGGGGGCGAGGGGCGCGTCCACGCGGCGACTGCGACCCGGTCCCGCACCTTCGTCCCCATCAGCTTGTAGGCGGGGATTTCGAGATACTTGCCCATGGCGTCGTAGAGCGCCGCCGACAATCCCAAGCACCACTGGCTGAGGCCGATATTGAGATCGTGGTTGATAAAATCAAAGGGATTGCGTCCGATCAGCGGCTCGACGGCCGATTTGTCGGGCGCGTAGCAGCGGTACTCGCCGTAGCCGACGATTCCGTTGTCGAGGCTGACTTTGAAAACTACGCGCTGGTGTAGTGCCGACAGGAATGGTGGATAGTCGGGGACCGCTGGCAAAACTTCTGGTTCGATACAATAGATATCGATATCGTCGATCTTCATTCGTGGCTCCTCCTCATTCGTAGGCCAAGTTTTGCGCCTGCATCATGCCGATCATGTAGCCGAAGGCGAAAATTTTCCCCAACATGCCGTAGCCACGGGTCGTCTCTGAGTCCTCGGACCCCATCGTTGGCGCGTGATCGGGGCGGATGGGGCCTACGAAGCCGGCGCGGGCGTAGATTTCCAGCATCCGCGCCATATCTGTGGGACCGTCGTCGTGAAAGGTTTCCGTAAACCGCGTTCCCGCGGTGCCCTCGACGTCTCGGTAGTGGATAAAGTGAACCTTGCCTTGCTCTGTGAACTCCCGCGCCACCGAGTAGATGTCCTCGCCCATGGCCTTGAAGTTGCCTTGGCAGAATGTGACGCCGTTGTTGGGACTCGGCGCGATGTTGATCAGGCGGCGGTACGCGTCGGCACTGACCATGATTTGGGCGGACCCTCGATAGGGCGAAATCGGCGGATCGTTGGGATGATAGCCCATGCGGACTTGGGCCTTTTCGGCGACGGGAATGATGCGTTCGAGCAGCCACGTCAGGTTGTCCCAAAGCTCTTCCTCTGTTTGAGGCTCGGCCAAAGGCGACTCCTCGTGCGACTCCGCGTAGTCGAATTGCGAGGAGATGGCACCGCCGTGCGTGGGCACCCAATCGGTGCGTGCGCCGCCCGCGCCGAGGTTGTAGCACAGCACGGGAATGCCGACTTGGCCCATGGCCTCTACTGAGGCGATAAAGTCCAATAGTTCCTCATCGCGGCCTGGGGTGCCTCGGCGGATGTGCTGGGAGGGGGTGGGTGTCATGGTCTCGTACACGGGAATCGAAAAACCAGCCTCGGCCCATTCCTGCTGCTGGCGCATGGCCGCGGCGTATTGATCGCGGCCGAGCCCTTCGAGAGGCGGCTTTTGTCACGCAGCCGGTGACGCCCATTTTCCGGCAGATCTTCACTCGCTCGGGTTGCTCGCGCGGGCTTCTGCCTAGGGTCATTGACAACTTGAATATACCTTGGCGCATGGGTTTTCCTTTCGCTGGGTGGTGAGGCAGGTGTTATTAGGTAGAAGATGCTTCGCTGCGCTCAGCACGACAGGTGCTGGCTCTGACGGTACCTAAATTAGCGAACCTATTTCGCTATCGTCTATAGCTCCTCACACCATTTCCTCGACCAAGGCTCGGCTCGCTGGATCTAGACGCCGGTAATCGGGAATCTCGTAGCGGTTGCCGTCGGCGTCTTGCACTAGGATCCGTCCATCGCCCAAAAGGCGCACGTCGCGGCGGCCGGAATAGATTTCAAAGGCGCGGGGTCCTCGGTCAGTCTCTACCTCCCAGCGCGGCACTCGGTTGGCCGTTGTCCCCTTGGCGATGCGCTGGATGCGCGGGATGAAATAGGCCCGTTCCAATTCGTCTTCCACCGCTTGGCGGCTGTCTCGGTCGAGCGCGTCGAGCCGGGCTAGCGAGCCAATCTCCTTGCCTTTGCGGTCTTGGACGACGATGAAGCAGTCGTCGCAGGTCAGGGGAAAAGCCCGTTTGACTCGGATTCTGGAATAGGTTTGATCCCCGGCCAACTCTAGGTTCAAGTCCTCGAAAGCATCGACGAAAAACCGCGCTTTGTCCGGGTCGAGATAAGTGACTTCAGCGGCTAATTTGTGGCGTTGCTGCATAGATTTGAAAACCAGCTCTCTCTTGCGGGCATGGATAGTCGGATTTTTGGGGTGCTACCAAGCCCTCAGTTTGGACATTTCAGTCTGTAGGCGGCACAAGTTGGCGTAGATGCCGTCCTGCGCAATCAGCTCGTCGTGGGTGCCTATTTCGGCGAGTTTGCCCTTGTCGAGGATGAGCAGGCGGTGGGCGTTTTTGAGGGTCGATAAGCGGTGGGCAATGGCAAAGGTGGTGCGCCCTTGGACCAGCCGCTCCAAGGCCTCCTGAATCTGCGCTTCGGTCTGGGTATCGACGTTGGAGGTAGCTTCGTCGAGGATGAGGATGCGCGGGTCGCGCAAAATGGCCCGCGCAATGGACAGCCGCTGCCGCTCGCCCCCAGATACTCGGATGCCGCGCTCGCCGACCATGGTGTCGTACCCGTCGGGCATGTTCATGATGAAGTCGTGGGCGTTGGCGGCCTTGGCCGCGGCCATGGTCTGTTCGAGGGAAGATTCGGGATGGCCGTAGGCGATGTTCTCGGCTACGGTGCCGTTGAAGAGGAACGGGTCCTGCAAGACCACGCCAATCTGTTCGCGCAGCGATTTGAGGTTCACTTGGCGGGTGTCGCGGCCGTCGATGAAAATGGCGCCCTCTTGCGGCTCGTAGAAGCGGCAGATGAGGTTGATCAGGGTGCTCTTGCCAGCGCCGCTGTGACCGGCCAAGCCGATCATCTCGCCCGGCTCCACGGCGAAGTCCAAATCCTCAATGACCGGCTTGTCTTCCTCATAGCCAAAGTGGACGCCGCGAAATTCAACTCGGCCTTCGATAGGCGGCATGATCATAGCTTCGGGCTGGTCAATTATCTCTGGGTGGGTATCGAGCACGTCAAAGACGCGCTCAGCCGAGGTGGCGGCGCGCTGGAAGCGGTGGTTGAGGCGGCACAAGCTCTCCACTGGTCCGTAGAAGCGATACATGTAACTGGTAAAGGCGACAAAGGCGCCCAATGTTAGCTCACCTGCCAAAATGTCGCGCCCACCGACCCACCAGATGATGATGGTGCCGACCGAGGTTATAAAGGCCATGACCGGGCCGAATAGGCTGCGCATCCACGCCACCCGCAGTTCGCCTTGCAGCAGGTCTAGGCTGCGGCCCTTGAATTTGCCCACTTCCCGCTGTTCTTGGGCAAATGCCTTGACCACGCGCACCCCTGGGATGGTATCGGCGAGCAGGGCACTCAGGCCGGCCCAGCGACGCCACAACGGCCGGTAGATGGTGTGTAGCCGCCGACCAAAGCGCAGCGTCGCCCACACCAGCAGCGGTGTCGGCAGCAACACGAGGGCCGCCAGCCCGGGATTGAGCACAAAGAGGATGATGCAAATGATGACCAAAGTAAGCACATCGCGGATGGCTTCTTGTAGGCCGTCGCTGATAAAATCCTGCAAGCGGCCCACGTCTTGGGTGACGCTGGCCATGATGCGCCCGGTCTCGTTTTTGTTGTAATAACTAAGCGATAGCGCGTGGAGGTGGGTGTACACCTCGTTGCGCAGGCCGTAGGTGACGCGCTGGCCGATGCG
Organism: Candidatus Latescibacterota bacterium; assembly: GCA_965200315.1. Taxonomy (GTDB): domain Bacteria; phylum Latescibacterota; class UBA2968; order UBA8231; family UBA8231. The sequence goes on along the minus strand of OZ241362.1, from coordinate 2,114,193 downwards.
GGCCATGATATAGCTGCGCAGACCCGATAAGCCGCTGACGATTATGTTCATCGCGATCAACAAGCCCACTAGCCAGGCCAACGCCGCGACCGGATCGTCCTCGGCCACCGGCAAAAGGGCGAGCAGGTCAAAGCTCGTCCCAACGCTCATAGACGCAACGGCACCGACATTCAAGACATCGTCGATGAGAATGCCCAGCAGCAATGGCTGGCTCAGGCCAATGGTAGTGGCCGCCACCATGAGCAGCAGGCTAAAGGTAATGAGCTTCCAATGCGGCTTGGCATAGCCCAACAGCCGGAACAGCAGCTTGCCCTTTTCTAGGCAGGCCGGGCATACTCCGTAGTGGCGCGGGATAACTTGGCCGCAGCGGTCGCAGCGCTTGCGCCCGGCTCGCGCCCCGGCCAACCGCCCGTGGATCATTTGTCCATCGGATTCGCTCGGCTGGGCTTGCTTGACCAAGCGCTCGAGCTGATTGGGCAGTTCGGACAGCGTCGGCACCAAGCTCTTGGAGAATACGGCCATGGTCGCGCCCCGCTCTTCAGTGCGGACTTTGAGGGCCGCGGTGCCCCAATCCTCGCGCACTTCCAAGCCCTTTATTTCGTTCAAAGGCAAGCAGACCACATCGGGCGGTCCACCGCTGTCGGGACTGAAGGCCACTAAATGATCGTCAGTGGCCATGAGCCACGCCTCGCCGTACTGGCCGTCGAGCTTAATGTCCGTGGTTACCGCTAAGCGAAGTTCTTCGTTGGGGCCTACTAACTCGGCTAGTTCGCGCCGCACCTGCGCTGGCACCGGGGCGCGAAAAGGCGGCACTGCGTTTTCTGCTGTGCTGTGTTCAGCGTCCGTCATGCGTACCCCTTATTGAGAGCCTAGGGCGTCCACCGCCCCTACCTTCATGCGTTGACCGTGCTGTGCGATGCGCGCATTACCCGCTTGCACCACAGCGCCAGATCGTCCAACAGCGAGTAGAGAGTTGGGGCCAGCATCAGGGTCAGCACCGTCGAGGTGGCCAAGCCGCTGGCGACGACCAAGCCCACCGGCCCCCAGCGGCGGGCAAAGCCCTCGGACGTACCGTAGATCATCGGCAGCACGATTGGCATCAGGTTGAGGATGGTGGTAAAGGCGGTCATCAGGATGGGCCGGAGCCGGTGCTGGCCGCCGAGGCAGATTGCCTCGCGCCGCGATAGCCCGCTCGCCCGCAGATGATTGATATGGGCGATCAGCACGATGCCGTTGTTGACGACGATGCCAAAGAGGATCAAAAGCCCCAAGGCACCGTTGTTGTCAAAGGGCACGTCGAGGACATACAGCCCCAAGGCCACGCCGATCAGGGAGAAGGGGATGGCGAAGATGATGGTGAAGGGATGGATCAGGGATTCAAAGAGCGAGGCCATGATGAGGTAGATTAGCAGCACGGCAAAAATCGCGGTGAAGTTGTTGTCGCTGGTTTCCTCTCGCTCCCAGCGCGCCGCCCGGCCTAAATCCCAAGTGTAGCCGGGGGGCAACTGCATCCCTTCCATCATCTGGGTGATCGGTCCCATTAGCGCACGGGCGGCGTTGCGATTTTCGGTGTTGGCGAAGACGGTGACGTTGAGCATCCGATTCTCGCGCCTGAGATCGCGGGGGCCGCGGCCAAGCTCGAAGTCGGCCAACGACGCGAGCTGAACCGAGGTGCCGTCGCGGGTTTCGTAGCGGCTGTTTTTGAGCTGATCGAGGGTGGCGCGGTCGCCCTCGTTGAGCTGCATGACGATGTCGATTTCGCGGTCGTCGCTTTTGAAGCCGCTGGTGCGGCGAGTGCCGAGGGCGGAGGAGATGCCTTGGGCGACCTCGCGCGGCGACAGCCCATAGCCGAGTGCCTGAGCGCGGTTGATTTCGACGCGGACTTCATCTTCGCCGTCTTCGAGGCTGCTATCGACGTCTTGGACTCCGGGTAGCTGTTCGAGACCGGCCTTGACGTCTTCCATTAGCACGGCTAGGACTTCTGGGTCGCGGCCGTGAAGCTGGACTTCGACGCCGAGTTGGTTGCCCGACCAACTGCGCGAGCGGCCCATTTTGTACGTGTACCCCACCTTCTCGGGCAGTAGCTGCTTGATCGCGTTGCCGGCCTCCATGGTCGAGAGCTGCCCCTCGTCGGCATCGATGAGATAGGCGCGGATGCTGCCGCGGCGCTGGCCGAAGCGCGTCATGAGCGATTGCAGGTCGAGCGAGTCTTTTTTCGCTAGGATGATGTCTTCGATCTGTTCAAAGTGTGCGCGGATCTCATCGAGGCTGTAGCTGCGGTCGATGATCACTGACATATCCACCCGGCGTTCTGGGGTCCAAGGGGTGCCGCGCTGCTCGATTTGGTTGTAGAGGTAATAGCCAGTGCCGGTCAGTGCTACCGTGGCCAGCAGCGCGACCCAGCGGTGGTCGAGCGTCCAGTTGAGCAAGCGGCCATACGAGGAACGCAGGCCGTGGCGAGAGCAGTACCAGCCGAGCGCGGCCCCGGCCAGCGCCGCGAGCGCACAGCTGAGGATGGTCTGCCACTGCATCCCACCGATTGAGGTAGCAATCAGCCCGGACCAGCGGACCCACCAAGCCTGTAGGCCGCTCCAGCCGAGGTCGCTGATCTGCCAGTAGGCAATGCCCACGACGATGGCGACGACCAGCAGCTTGAGCCAGTGGTCGAAGCGCTCAACCCCGGCGCGGAACAGCCGCGAGGACACCAACGGGATCAGCGACAACGAGACGATCATCGACACCACCACGGCGAGGCATATCGCAATTCCGGCGTCCTTCATCCACGTGGCCGAGCGGCCATCGGAGAGAAAGAAGAAGGGCACGAAGACGCAGATCGTCGTCAGCGCCGAAGCGAGCACCGCCATGCCGACTTCGCGGCTGCCCACGTGGGCGGCCTCATCGGCGTCGAGGCCGTCTTCTTGACGGCGGCGGAAGATGCTCTCTAGCACCACTACCGCCGGATCGACCAACATCCCCACCGCCAGCATCAGCCCCATCATCGAGACCATGTTGAGGGTGATGGTCGAGGCAAAGACCTCGCGGGCGACGTACATGCCGATAAAGACGCACAGCGCCGAGGTGGGGATGGCGAAGGCGATGACGATGGTCGAGCGGATGTTGCGCAGAAAGACGAATATGATGATCATCGCCAAAAACGCGCCGAGCAGCGCTGAGTTGACCAGCGTACCGGCTTCTTTGAGCACGGACTCGGCGCGATTGCGGTCGATGAAGATTCCGAGTTTGCCATCGTATTCGTCCTCAATCGCCTGCAGCTCAGCGACGACGGCTTCGCCCACATCGACGACGTTGGCGGTGGAGGCTTTGAAAATTTCTAGCTCCAGCGCATCGGTGCCGTTGAGCCGTTCGTAGCGGCGCTTTTCCGGGTAGCCGTAGTTGATCTCGCCGATGTCGCTGAGGCGAAACTGGCCGCCCAAAAGCGGCATGCTGGCAATGTCCTCGGCGCGGGTGAACTCGCCGATGGCGCGGGCCATGTAGCGCTGGCCGCCGTCCATGACTCGGCCCAGCGAAATGTTGATGTTGTTCTCGTTGAGCTGCCAGCCGAGCGAGGGCAGCGATATGTTGTGGGTTTGCAAGCGCTCTTGGTCCAGCTCGACGATGAGCTGTTTTTCCTCAAAGTCGTCGATGACCACGTTGACGACGCCATTGAGCCGCAGCAGCCGTGGCTCAATAACCTTCTGGATTACGTCGAGCAGGCGGTCGCCATCGCCGCGCCAAGTCAGGTTGGCATCTATGATGGCGCGCTGGTCGGACTGCCAGCGGCGCAGGCTGACGCGATCGACGTCCGGGGGCAGGAGGGCGCGGGCTTGGTCGAGTTTTTCGCGCATCTCCATGTTGGCCAAGTCCATGTCGGTGCCGGCCTTGAAGTCCACGCGCACCTCGCCCTGATTGCGCCCCGAACTCGAACTAATGCGGTCGATGTTGTTGAGCGTACCCAGCGTCTGCTCCAGCGGCAGGACCACTAAGCGCTCGATCTCTTCGGGGGAGGAGCTGTTGTATTGGACTCTAGCCGTGATCCCAGAAGAGGAAATACTCGGCAACTGCTCTATGGGCAGTCGGTCTAAGGCGACGACACCCACCACCAAGGCGCAGATGGTAAGCATCAGGGTGGTCACGGGCCGTTTGAGCGAAAATTCCGACAGGTTCATAGCCAACCTCCTAAGCGCTGCGATCCATCAGGGTATAGACCACGGGAATGAGCACCAGAGTTAGCAGGGTGGATACCAAAAGCCCGCCGATGACGGTAATGGCCATGGGCGTGCGGATCTCGGCCCCCTCGCCCAACCCCAAGGCCATGGGCAACAGCCCGAGGACGGTGGTTGAGGTAGTCATTAGAATGGGTCGGAAGCGCACCGTGCCGGCGCGCAACACCGCGGCGAATTTTTCCATGCCCTCGTCGCGGCGCAGACGGTTAATGTAATCGACGAGCACGATGGCGTTGTTGACGACAATACCGGCGAGCATGATCAGACCAATGAGCACCACCACGCTGATGGTGGTGCCGGTCGCGAGCAGGCCGAGGGCGCTGCCGATCAGCCCGAGGGGAATGGTGAACATGATGACCAGCGGGTGCAAAAGCGATTCAAATTGCGAGGCCATCACCAAATAGACCAAGAACACGGCCAGCAACAGGGCGAATTTCATGCTGTCAAAGGAGCGGACCATTTCCTCGTTCTGGCCGCCGATCGACACGGTGAAGCCCTCGGGCAGGGGCAAGCCGGCGAGGGCGGCTTCAATCTCCGCTACTACGCCACCTAGATCGCGGCCGTCGAGGTTGGCCGAGATGACGGCGACGCGCTCTTGGTCGAGGCGGCGGATCTCGGCGGGGCCGTCCACGGCTCGGACTTCGGCGACCGATTCGAGGGCGACCGGCACCGGGTAGGAGGCTGGGCTGACGACCATCTGCTTGAGGTCGGCGACGGTCTGGCGCTCCTCGTCGAGGGCGCGGACCCGGATATCGACCTTGCGGTCGCGGCGCGCCAGCTCGGTGGCGACATCGCCTTGTAGCTTGTTGCGCAACAACTCGCCGATATTCTGCACGGTGGTGCCCAGCTCGGCGACGCGCCGGCGGTCGAAGAAGATCTGGACTTCGGGTTGGCCGCCGGCCGTGCTTGAACGGATGTCGGTCAGACCGGGAATGGTGTGCAGGCGCTCGACGGCTTCGCTGGCCAACAGCTCGAGGGTGCTCAGACTGTAGCCGCGGATTTCCACCTCTACCGGGGTGCGGAAGGAAAAATAAGCGGGCCGCGAAAATTTGTACTTCAGCTCGGGGATATTCCCGAGAAGATCGCGCACGGCTTCGATGGCGGCCTCTTCGCTAACCTCGGGCGCGAGCCGTACGTGGAGGTGGGCGGTGTGTTCCTTTTTGTCGGCAGCCGTGCCACCAGCTTGGGCGCTGCTGCCGACGAGGGCAAAGACCGAGACGATGCCATCGAGACCGCGCACCTGCCGGTCCATGGCGGCGACTTGGGTGGCGGTTTGCTCCAGCGGGGTGCCTGCGCGCCATTCCAAATCGACGAGGAATTCGCCTTGGCTCATCTCTGGGATCAACTCCAGCCCTAGGCCGCGCGCTCGTTCGAGGACTAAGGCCCCTATCACAATAAAGATGGCGAGGACGATCAGACGCCAGCGCAGCGCCCAGCTCAAGAGGAGCGGATACGCTTTGTTGAGCGCGTTGAAGACGAGGTCGAACAGCCAGTACAGGGGGAAGAGCAGGATGGAGAAGACGCGGCCAGCACCGTGCGCTAGGGCGCGGATCAGGCGGATGAGCAGCGCGGGGCCTTGGAGGCCGCGTTTGGGACCGATCTCTTCGCGCTCGGCAATCATGCTTTTGAGGCTCAGCGACGAGAGCATGGGGATCAGCATCAAGGCGACCACCAGCGAGGCGACCAGCGAATAGGTGACGGTCAGGGCTTGATCGCGGAAGAGCTGGCCGGCAACGCCCTCGACGAAGACGATGGGCAAAAACACGCAGATGGTGGTGGTGGTGGCGGCGATGACGGCGCGGCCAACCTCGCTGGCACCGCGCACGGCCGCGGCTAAGACGTTAAGCCCTTGGTCTCGGTAGCGCTGCACGCTTTCCAAGACCACAATGGAGTTGTCAACCAGCATCCCGACCCCCAAAGCCAGCCCGCCCAGCGACATGATATTGAGGCTTACGTCTGAGCCGAACATCAGGAAAAAGGTCGCCACCACCGAGAGAGGAATCGAGAGGCCGATGATGGCGGTGCTTTTGAGGTCGCGGAGGAAGAGGAAGAGCACGATGACCGCGAGGATGCCCCCGATAATGGCGGTGTTGAGCACCTCGTCAACGGCCTGCTGGATGAAGGTCGCTTGGTTGAAAACCACGTCCATGCCGCTGTCTTGCAGCAGCGTGGCATTCTCGGCGAGAAATTCGTCCAAGCGCTCCTGCACGGCCGAGCTGACTTGGACGGTGTTGGCGTCGCCTTCCTTGAAGACCGAGACTTCGACGCCCTCGCGGCCGTTGATGCGGGTGACGAGGTCGCGCTCGCGGTGGCCGCGGAAGACGCGACCCACATCCTTGAGCTTGATCGGCGCGCGGTCAATCTGACCGATGACGATCTCGCCGATCTCGTCGATGCCTTGGAACTCGTTGAGGGTGCGGACGAGGAACTCGGCCTCGCCGTCCTTGAGCATCCCGCCGGTCAGGTTGACGTTTTCCGCGGCGAGGCGGCTGGTGACTTGGGCAATGGAGATGCCGAGGTAGGCGAGGCGCTGGGCTTCGACCTCGACTTGGATTTCTTCTTCGAGGCCGCCGTTGATGCGGACGGCCGCTACGCCTTCAAGGCTTTCGAGGTCGGGCCGCAGCCGCTCTTCGGCGACGCGCCGCATCTCCATCAGGCTCAAATCACCGTAAAACGCCAAGCGCATTATGGGGTCGAGCGAGGGGTCGAAGCGCAGGAGGATGGGCTTGCTGGCGTCGCGCGGCAGGTTGGACAAATCGAGCTTTTCGCGGATGTCGAGCGAGGCAAAGTCCATGTTGGTGCCCCAGCCGAACTCGACGACCACATCGGAGATGCCCGGCCGCGAGACCGACGAGACGCGAACCACGTTGCTGACCACGCCGACCAAGCCTTCGACCGGCTCGGAAATGAGGCGCTCGACCTCGAGGGGAGCCACGCCCTCGTATTCGGTGCGGACCGTGATGGTGGGATAGGTGATGTCGGGGAGGAGGTTGACGGCTAGGCGCGAAAAGCCCACGCCGCCGAAGGCGATGATCGCCACCATCAGCATCGCCACCGTGACGCGGCGGCGAGTGGAAAACTCGACTAGCTTCACTGGCCTCTACCTCTACCTTGCCAGCCCCCGCCGCGCTGCTCGCGCATTGCGCGCAGAACTTGGCGCAAGCTGTCGGGCAAAGGCTTGCCTTGGCGGCGGTACTCGGCGATGACTTGGCGCAAGCTGTCGGACAGGCCGCCTCTAGCCCCGGGCGGACCAAATCCTCCGCCTCGGGGGCCAGCCGACTCTGAGGCGGCCAATTCTTCTGGCGTCGGTAGGCCCTCGCCGGCCAGCCGCACGGCCGCCCCGTCTTTCAGGCCCTCGTGACCAACGGTTACTACTTGGTCGCCTTCTTTGAGGCCGGCGACGATCTCGACTTGATCGCCCTCGACAAAGCCCAACTCAACGGCGACCCGGCGCACCCTGCTGTCCTCGATGAGGAAGACGTCGTCCTCGTCGGTCTCGAGGATTAGGGCCTTCTTGGGGACGATCAAGGTCTGGGGCCGCCGCTCGGTAATAATGCGCACCGTGGCGAACATCCCCGGTTTGAGCAAGCCGTTGCTGGCAACTTCGAGGGTGACCTTGACGGTGCCGCTGGCGGGATCGATCTCTGGACTAATCATGCGGATGCGGCCGCGGAAGCTCGTGTCGGGCAGGGCCTCGACCGCGATGGTCGCCTCTTGGCCGGGGTGTAGCTGGTACATGCGCTGCTCGGGCGCGAAGATGCGCACCAACAGCGGGTCGCGGTCGGCGATGACGAAAACTTCTTGATTGCCGCGCACTAGGTCGCCCACTTCGACCAACCGCTGGGTGACGACGCCAGCAATCGGCGCGGTAACGTCGGCGTACGCGAGATTGAGCTGGGTTTCTTCGAGGCCGATCTTGGCATTGTCCAAGCGGAGGTGAGCCGCGTCGTATTCGGATTGGCTGACCATGGTGCGCTCGTACAGCGCCTTGATGCGGTCGTAGTTGGTGCTGGCGTCGGCAAAAGCCTGTTCGGCTTGGCGCAAGTTTAGGCTCAGTTCGTCCTTGTTGAGGCGCACCATCACTTGGCCTTGGCGCACTCGGTCGCCCTCTTCGGCCGCGAGCTCCTCGACTAGGCCGGTCGTGCGCGCCAAGACGCTGACTCGGCGCTCGGCTTCGAGGCGAGAGTACGTCTCAATGTAGGCGTTCATGTCGCCGCGAGTGACCTTTTCGCCTTTGACCGGAATGGCCGCCGCTTCGCGTCCGCCCCAACCGCCGCGCTGGGGGTCCCGTGCGTCTTGCTCTTCGCCGCAGCCTAGCGCGAGGAGCAAGACGCTGCCGATGTACAGCGCATATTGGCGAGTTGTCATCTGGAGCAGGTCTTGGTTGTGTGTGTTTTGTTCACGGGGTTCCTTTCTCTTGGCGTGTGTCGCCAAGAAGTATAAATGAGGCTTCGATCTTTGTCAATAAAACTGACTGGTCAGTTCTGTTTAGCTACATCATCACGTTAGACCATCGCTTGATTCTATTCATTCCCTTGCGGTTTCATTTTTTGTGCCGCTGCCGCCTGATGGTAGGGTACGCGACTGCGCGGAGCGTACATTCGCTTAGACGGAGTGTTGAGGAATGCTGGGACAAATTCGCCGGTTTGCTTGGAGACCCAACACTATCTGGCCCCGGTCAACCAACCATCACCGCCGAGGGACTGCCGGACGGCGCTCAGCCACTTTTGCAGGCCGCGACCCCAGCCCCTATAATTGGCCGTGTGCAAAAGACTCAAACCGAAAAGGAGCAATATATTATGAAACAGCTCCTCGTGGTATTGGCGGCCCTTGCGCTGGTAGCCTGTGGTCGAGAACCCCCGGTTGGCCTCATTCCCGCCCGCATTGTCAATGTGCGCGACTTCGGCGAAGATGGGGTGGCTGTCGTGCTCAAAGGGGACGACGTGCCGCCGTTGCCCATCATCATCGGTCACTGCGAGGCACGGGCGTTAGTCAGGGCCATGCAAGACGAGGACTTCCCGCGCCCGCTGGCGTACGATCTGTTGGAAGCGATGCTGGAGAAGCTGCAAGGCGAGGTGCGGCACCTCGTCGTCCACAGCATCAAGGACGACACCTTCCACGCCAACTTGTACATTGAAACCGAGGCTGGCGAGTGGGTTCTTGATTGCCGGCCCAGCGACGGCATGGTGCTGGTGACGCGCCTCGGCGCACCCATCTACTTGCAGCCGCAACTTTTTGAACCCAAAGATCTAAGCCCACAGATATAACCATCGCAAGGAAGATGCCGTGCCCTATCGCGTTGGCCTCGTGGGCACGGGTGGTATCGCCCGCGCTCACGGCACGGCCTGCCAGCAGATTGCCGAAGCCGAACTCGTCGCCATCTGCGACGTATCCGCAGAACAGCTAGCGCGCTACGGCGAGGAGTTCGGCGTTGCAGCGCGTTATACCGAACTCGACGCCATGCTCCACGACGCCGAGCTAGACATTGCCATCATCTGCACTTGGGGTGCTTTTCACGCCGAGACCGGGATTCAAATCTGCGATTCGGGGCGGGTACAAGCCGTGCTCTGCGAAAAGCCCTTCACCCAAAACGCGGTCGAAGCAGCGGCTTTTGCCGCAGCCGGCAGGAGAAACCGCGTCCTCGTGGCCGAGGCGTTTAAGTTTCGCCATCACCCCATGCACTTGCGGGCCAAGGCCATGCTCGACGCCGGTGAGATCGGCGACTTGGTCGGCGTGCGGAGCACGTTTTGCACCAGTTCAGGAGGCGCCCTCACAGAGCGCAGGCCCGAGTCGAATTGGCGCTTCAACAAGGCCAAAGGCGGCGGCAGTATCTACGACTTGGCCTGTTACAACATTCACCACGCGCGGTTCATATTTGGCGAGGAGCCAAAGCGGGTGTTTGCCGCGCAGCAGCTAGGCTTGGAAACCGACGATGCCGCGTCGATTGTGCTCGTCTTTTCCGGGGGCCGCACCGCGCAGATTTCCGTGGGTTTTAATACGTTCAGCTCGCAGTACGCGGAAATTTCCGGGCACCGCGGGATGCTACGGCTAGATCAGGTGTGGAACAACGAGAATCGCGCCGTCACCATAGAGCATCGCACGCCGAGCGGAGTGGAGGTCGTCGAATTTCCGCCGTGCTTTCAGTTTGCCTTGCAGTTGCAGCACCTGTGCGAGTGCTTGGCCGAGGGGCGGGAGCATCGGATCACGCCGGAGCACAGCGTCGCGCAGATGCGGGTATTAGACGCGGTGAAGGAGTCTATGGAGACGGGACGGGCGGTGGAATTGTCCAATAGCTGAGCAAAGAGGAGGTAGCGAGTGAAAGTTGGAATAATTGGCCACACGGGCCGCGGCAACTACGGCCACTATCTCGACATGGCGTTTGTCGGAGTGGAAGGCGCGGAGATTGTAGCACTGGCCGACCCGGACGAGGCGGGACGCCAAGCCGCTGTCGCCAAGACCGGAGCACCCAAGGGATACGCCGATTACGCGCAGATGTTAGAGGAGCAGCAGCCGGATATCGCGGTGGTGGCCTCGCGGGAAATCGGCGATCACTTGGCGTTGGTGCTCAATTGCGTGGAGCGCGGGGTGCATCTGTACCTCGAAAAGCCAGTGGCCGCTTCGGTCGCCCAAGTTGACCAGATGATCGCAGCGCGCGATAGGGCCGGAGTGACGGTGGTGGTGGCGCATCCGTGGCGGGGGCATCCGCCGATCCAGCAGGTGGCGATTCCGGCGATTCCGGCGGGGAAAATTGGTCAGCCGCGGCTATGCCGGGTTTATGGGATGGGCGGTGTGCATGGCGGCGATCAACTGTTTTTGGACTTGTATCCGCATTTCTTTGACTTGCTTTGGCAGTTGTTTGGTGCGCCGCTGTGGTGCCACGCGCATCTGACGCAGGGCGGGCGCAGCGCGACGCCGGCGAATCTACAGGAAGGCGTTGAGGGGATGGGGTTGGTCGCCGGAGATGGAATCAAGGCGTACTACGAGTTCCCCGGCGGCGTGGCCGCTGACTTTGAGTCCTACCGAGGCGACGGCAAGGAGAATCCCTATCGAATCGACATCCACGGGACGGAAGGGAGCTTGTCGCTGCCCGGGCCGATGGTCAACCTACCGGACATTTACTACCATCCGTTGGTCAATCAATCCCCGCCAACAGCCGCGCCGGCCCCAACGACATGGACGGACATAATGGACCGATGAGCTGGGTTTTTGCGCCGCTGATTATCCTGTGGACGGGGGACGCGCCCGCCCAACCTCGGTACGTGGATGTGGCCGCGGCGGCTGGCATTGAATTCAAACACCGCAATGGGGCTGAGGGCCAGAAGCAATTGCCCGAGACTATGGGGTCGGGCGTGGCCTTTTTTGACTATGACGACGACGGCTGGCTCGACCTGTATTGGGTCAATGTCGCGGGCCCGGCTGCGTTATGCCAAAACGAGGGCAACGGTCGTTTTGCCGATCAGACGCAAGCGGCCGGCGTGGGGAATTCCGGGTGCGGCATGGGCGTGGTGGCCGCGGACTACGACAACGATGGCGATGCAGATCTGTACATCACCTGCTACGGCGCGAACATCCTCTATCGCAACCGAGGTGACGGTCGCTTTGCCGATGCTACGGCCACAGCCGGCGTGGGCGACGAGGGCTTCGGCACCGGCGCAGCTTTCGGCGATTGGGATCTCGATGGCGACCTAGACCTATATGTGGCCAACTATCTGGACTTTCGCGCCGACCCGCACCGCGCCTGTTTTCGCCAGGATAGCGTCCGCGTCTATTGCGCGCCGTGGACCTATGCGCCCGAAGGGGATGCTTTCTACCGCAACGACGGCGGCCGCTTCGCCGAGATCGGCGCAGAAGTAGGTCTTGCGCCGGGGCAAGCGCGGGAGCTGGGCGCGGTCTTTGCCGATTGGGATCTCGATGGCGACTTAGACCTATTCGCCGCCGGCGACGGTACGCCCAATTTGCTCTACCAAAACGAGGGTGGGCACTTCGCGGAAATGGGTTTGATCGCCGGGGTTTCCCACAACAGGCAGGGCCAATCCGAAGCCGGGATGGGGGTGGCCGCGGGCGATTACGACAACAACGGGGCCTTTGATTTTTTTGTGACTAATTTCTACTTGGAGACCAATACCTTATACCACAACGAGGGCGAGGGGTTTTTCCGCGACCGGACGACAGACGCCAAATTGGGCAAGCCTTCACTGGCGTACCTAGCTTGGGGCACGGCTTTCTTCGACTGGGATCTCGACGGCGACGAAGATCTCTTCGTGGCCAATGGCCACATCGACGACAATGTGGAACTTTTCGCCGAGACCACGTACGCACAGCCCAATCAGTTGTTCAGAAACGACGGCGCTGCTGGATTTGCCGAGGTCAGTGCCGCGGCCGGGCTTGGTGCTCTGCGGTCGAGCCGAGGGGCGGCCTTGGGCGATTGCGACAACGACGGCGACCTCGATATTGCGGTATCCCACATCAATGCGCGTTCCTCGCTTCTGCGCAACGACATGGGCGGCGAGCGCAACTATTTGGCCGTCCGCACGGTCGGCGTGGAGAGCAACCGCGATGGCGTCGGCTCTCGCATCCGCGTGCGCACCGGGCCTCGAGTGCAAATGCGGGAGGTTCGCCGCGGCGGCAGTTATCTGTCGAGCCACGATCCGTGCGTCTTTTTCGGCCTCGGCACTAACACGCGGGCCGACGAAGTGGAGATTCGCTGGCCCAGCGGCAAGGTGCAGCGGTTTGAGGGAGTGCTGGCCGGACAAGTGTTGATCGCGGAGGAGCCGCGATGATTAGGGCTTCGTGCTTGGTGCTGCTGCTCATCGGCTGCCAAGAGCCGGAGCCCGGGCGTACGCATTTCGAGCAGGGGCTTGAACACGCCCAAGGCGGGCGTTTCCACGCAGCCATTGCCGCGTACAGGCAAGCAGCCGAGCAGATGCCCGACGCGCCCCAAGTCCACTACAATCTGGCCAACGCCTATTTTTTGACCGATGCCCTCGATCAAGCCGAGGCCGCGTACCAAAAAGCCATAGCACTCAAGCCCGACTACGCGGACGCTTATTACCAGCTCGGTGCCGTGTACATTCGGCAGAAAAAATACGAGGCGGCCTACGCGCCGCTCCGCGAGGCATTGGCAAGCGACCCCGGACACCTTTCCGCGTACAATGCCTTGGGCCTGCTGCACATCCGGCAGGGCGCATACCAAGAGGCCGCTGCCCTGTACGAGCGCGCCTTGCAGGTCGATTCGACGCACTATGAGCTTTGGTATCATCTCGGCCGAGTCGAAGTCAAGCGCGGCGAGCGCGAAGCGGCGAAAACGGCGTTTGTCCAAGCGATTCGCGCGGACACGACCCAAGCGGGCGCGTACGCGGGCTTGGGTGCTTTGTATGTGGAGGAGCAGCGCTACGAAGAGGCCGAGGATCTGTTGCTGCGGGCCGTTGCGCTGCGCCCGTTCTGGGCGCGTCCGCACTACGATTTAGGACAGGTTTATATGCGCTTGGGCGAGCGGGAAAAAGGCCGCGAGGTGTTGGAGCGATTTGCGCACCTCGAAGAAGAGGAAAAGATGATCAAGAGCTTGGAGTTTACGCTCTTGAGCGAGGCCGAGGATGCGCGCCGCCACTACGATTTGGGTGTGCTCTACGGCCAGCGCCGCCAATTCGCCGCGGCCGCGGCACGCTACCGCCGCGCCCTTGCGCTCGACTCGACTTTTGCCGCGGCCTATGTGAACTTGGGCAACATCTATTTGCGCGAGGAGCGATTCGATGCGGCCCAACAGCTTTTTGCCCAAGCACTCGCCGCGGATTCGACTCATGCCAACGCGTACAATAGCCTCGGCAACCTGCACCTGATGAGCCGGGACTTTGCGGCGGCGGCCGCCGCGTTTGCCAGCGCGGTGCGCTTGGCCCCAGACGACCAGGGATTCCGCGAAAATTTGGACATCGCCCGGGGGTTGGAAGCGGGAAAAGAAAAAAAATAAGAGCTATTACTAAGCTATTACTATAAATTATTTATAGTATGACATAGTACTACAGCAAAGCTATAGCAATCTTGGATGACTTGAATGATTCGAGATGCGGCTCGTCTTGTTTCTCCTATGCTGCGTCCTTATGCGGATCATTTTATACAATAATGATGTAGGATTGCTTATGTGGACTCGTTTTTGGACCGGGATGCCGCGCTTGGGGCGTCCTCAGCGCAAACTTACGACCTTCCTTATTCATGCGACCAAGTATGTTGCCGCCGATTGAGAATCTATTCGCCATGTCGCCGGATGCAGTAACTGAGCTTCTGCTAGCCGAGCCGGAAGGGCAATGGTTTGACCGCAAAAGTGCGCGTGTTTCAGCCCGTAGTTTGGCCGAAACATTGGTAGCAATGGCGAATGCCGAGGGTGGGGTCATTGCCGTCGGCTTTCGCGCTGGCAGTTGTGAGGGGATTGATGACCGCCCGCAGGCGCAGAATGAGTGGCGGCAGGCCGGGATTAATTTGACCCTGCCGCCGGTGCGCTTTGAGCCGATCTTGTTGCAGTGCATCAATGCTTGGGGCGCGGCTGACCACGCGCTGTTGCTATCCATACCGCCGAGCAGTCGGGTGCATAGCACGACCCGCGACGAGGTTTTCCTGCGCATCGGCGATGAAAACCGCCGGTTGTCCTTTGAGCAGCGCATTGAATTTCAATACGATCGCGGGGATACTAGTTTTGAAATCACGCCCGCAAGCACGTACGGGCCTTGTCCACTCGATGCAGATAGCGTAGCCACCTACGCCGAACGGGTGGGGCATCTAGACCCGCAGCGGCTGTTGCAAGCGCGAGATTTGGTCGGGCCGGATGGGAAAACGCGCGCGGCGGGTGCATTGCTGTTTGCAGCCGAGCCACAAAGGGCGTTTCCCCAAGCCTTTGTCAGGGTGCTGAAATACGCCGGGTGCGAGCGGCGCACGGGTAGTGAGCAGAATCTGGTCAGCGACATTCGCTGCATGGGACGGCTGCCGCAGCAGATCGACGCGGCACGTCAGGCCATGCGCGAGGCCGTGCCCAAGCGTAAGTCTTTGGGGCCGGATGGACGTTTTGGCTGGTTTGGCATCGTGCCAGAAGAGGTTTGGCTGGAAGCACTAGTAAACGCCGTCATCCATCGTGCGTACAGCAACTTCGGCGACCACATCCGGTTAGCCGTGTTCGACAATAGGATCGAGGTGTCGAGTCCAGGCCGATTCCCCGGCATAACGGCCTTGGACGACCTATTGGGGGTGCGGAGGTTTGCTCGCAATCCTCGCATTGCGCGAGTGATGACCGACTTGTCGTATGGTCAGGAATTGGGGGAAGGGTTGCGCCGCATGGTAACCATAATGGAAGCGAGCGGGCGGCAGCGGCCGATGGTTAGGCAAATGGCGGGCGGCGTTGAGCTCTCGCTGTCCGGTGCGCTAGTTCAACCGAATGAACTGCGCGGAATGCCCGCAGCCGCACGTCATTTATTTGAACAAATCGCGCTGGCTGGCCGGTTGCGGACCGGCGAGTTGGTGGCGTTGACTGGCTATTCGCGTCCGGTAGTGTTGAGGAATCTGTACGCGTTGGCATCCCGGGGCTTGGTGCGGCGCGTGGGCCATAGCGCGCGAGACCCGCAGGCGTATTGGACGGCAGAGCTAAGCTAGGCGGCCAACTCTTTCATGGCTGCGACGAACATATCCAACTCGTAGGGTATTGTGTATATGTTCGGACAAATGCGCACCGCCCCGGGATAACCCGGCGGCACGGTGAAGATCTTGTATTTGTCGTATAGGGCGTTGGTAACGTCCGCAGGCTCTTGCCCCTTGATGCCAACAGTGGAAATGGCACACGAGCGGTGGGCCTCGCGGGGCGTGTAGAAGACGATGTTGGGCGCGTCGCTCAGGCGATCGACCCAGTAGTTTTTGATGTAGCGCAAGCGCGCTTCTTTGCGCTCCAAGCCGATGGTTTGGTTAAAGCGAATGGCCTCGGCCAAGGCCAGTTGCAAGTAGGCTGGATACGTGCCGATGTGGGCGAACTTGTGGATCGAGTCCGAGGCGTACCCACCGTCGCCGAACAGCGGCCACACTTTCTCGATGTTCTCTTTTTTGATGTACAGGATGCCCGTACCCAGCGGTGCCAACATCCACTTGTGCAAACTCGCTCCATAGTAATCGCAGTGTAAGTCGGGAATTTTGTCGGCTAGGTGGGCAAAGGAGTGGGCCCCATCGACGATAACTTCCACTCCCTGCTCGTGGGCCATGTCGCAGATTGCGCGCACGGGCAGCACTTGGCCGGTTAAATAGACGATGTGGGAGACGAGAATTACCTTGGTGCGCGGCGTAATGGCCTTTTTGTAGGCCGCAACGATCTCGTCGTTGTCCAAGGAGGTGATGGGCAGGTCGAGCACCTTGTTGACGATGCCTTCGCGGGCGGCGCGCTGCTCAAACGCGACCTTCATGCTGCCGTACTCGTAGGTTCCCCACAAAGCCTCGTCCCCGGGTTGCAGCTTCAGCCCCATGATGACGATGTTGAGCGATTCAGTCGTGTTGCGCGTCAGGAGGATTTCTTCGTCCGAGCAACCGGCAAAGTGCGCTAGCAATTGATGTATCTCGCGGGTGTCGTCTACCAGTTTGCGCCGCATGTAAAACGAGGGAATCTCGTTGATGGCGCGGGCGTTTTTGCACACCTCGTCGATCCCAGCTTCTGGCTGCGGACTAAAGTATCCGTTCTCGAAGTTGATAAACTGGGGCGACAAATTAAACGCCCCGCGCACGCTGTACCAGAATTGTTCGTCCAATGCACTGGCCTCTGGCGAGGCTTGGCCGAGGCGTTCAGTGGCCGCGTGGACCTTTTGCCGGCTGTCGGAGGCCCAGATGGACACCGCGGCCGCGCCGAGCGTGAGGTTGCCCGCCTTTCTAAAAAAGTCCCTTCGCGAATCTGCCATTTCCGTGCTCCACGTGTTGTGATTGGTGGTTGTTGCTAGCCGGCCAACAGCCGCGTGGCGGCGTCTTCAGGGCTGAGGTGGGGGATGGAGCGGTTGAGGAAGGTTTCGAGGAGTTGAGCCGGCGTTAGATCGGTCGTGTCAATGGCGAATTTGCGGCCGATCCAAGAGGCCCGCACCTCTTGCTCGAAGCGATCTAGAATTTCTGGAACGTCTGCGTCGGGGACCAACGAATGCGGATGTGGGGCTGCGGCCATGCGAGCACGGATTGTTTCGGGCGCGGCGTACAGGTGGACGAGCAGGGTGTCGTCGGGCATGTCTGGCTCGTATTCGCGGATGTCGATGTCGATGCCTCGGTAATAGTATTGGGGGCCGTACACCTTTTCCTCGATGTGGAAGCCGCCCAACAAGATGTCTCGGTAGCGGTGCAGCAAGCGCACGTGATAGACGACCTGGAAACGCTGGAAGCGCTCCTTGATGGCTGGCAGCATGGCTAACATGGCTAGCTGCTCTTCGTCGCTGAGGTGATAGGCGTCGGGTATGGTAAAATGGTCGTCGAGATGGTGGCTAATTCCGCGACTCAGCCCCCATTGATGAACCTGATCGATGAGAGTGCTGACGCCCGAGTATTCGCAGCCGACGGCGATGACGCGCATGAGCATATCCTTTGGAATGTCGTGAACCGAGCTGAAACACTATACTGGCCCTACAATCCCCTGTCAAATTTGTCGACGAAGAACGAGCATAGGAGGACGCGGCACTGTATATTGACGATTATTTTTGGCTTTGGCACTCAACCCTTTGGAAAGGAAATCCCATGGCAGATTTGAAAGTAGCGGTCATCGGCTGCGGCGGCCACGCCCAATCGCACTTCCGTATGATTGCCGACGAGCCGCGCCTGCGCTTGGTGGGCATTGCCGAGCTGGACGAGGAGCGGCTGCACAAAAATCTGGCCGAATGGGGGCCGGAACGCGCCTTTGCCGACTATCGGGAGATGCTCGATGTCTGCCAGCCGGACGTAGTTCACGTAGTCACCATGCCCGGCCACTTGCTGCCCATCGTGCTCAATTGCTTGGAGCGCGGGTTACACACTTCGGTGGAGAAAGCCCCGGGCATGACCGCGGCTGAGACCGCGCAAATGGCGCAAGCGGCAAAGCAGAGCGCAGGCAAGGCGTTGGTGTCTTTTAATCGGCGTTACTTTCCCCAAATGCTAGCCGCACGGCAGCGCATCCACGCGGCTGGCGGCGCGGTGCATTGCGCGGCCACATATAACAAGCCGGTGACCCTGTTGGGGCCGGCAGCGCCCGATCCGGTGATATGCGACGCCATTCACCACGTCGATTTGCTGCGCTGGCTGGCTGGCCGCAGCGCCGAGGAAGCGGCCATCCCGGTGGAGGTGCAGGGGATGGTGCAAGACGGCGAGCGGCCCGGGTGTCATCGGCACAACGCCGTGGTGCGTTTCGATACAGGCACCTTCGGCACCATGATGAGCCACTACGGAGTTGGTTACCGCATTCAGCGGGCCGAAGTACACGGTGAAGATTTGTCGATCTATCTGGATATGACCCGGGGGCCGCAGGTGGAGGGGTATGATAAGGGGGAGCCTTTTACCGTAGAGGACGAGGAGATGGAAACAATGGGTGGGGCCGGTTTCAACGAGGTCGTCCACTTTGTCGATTGCATTCTGGATGATCGTACGCCGTGGTCGAATTTGGACGACGCGGTGCATACCATGCGTTTGTGCGAGGCCGTTCGCCGGGGGCATCGAGGGGTGTTGTAGAGATATTTAGATGAATATATCTCGCACCGGCAGAATCCAGTTCGGCACCACGTCGCCGCCGTCGAGTATGTCGTCAGTGGTCAGGATGCGAATGTCGCTGCGCGAGTGGTACAGAGCGACCCCCTCGGACCTGTTCGTAGCGGAAGCCATCGTCCTTCATCTGCAACAACTCGTCGGCGGTGATCAAATCGGTAGTCGTCATGAGAATCTCCACAAGGACAGGTAGGGCAAGGATGATGTTACACGGCGGGCCTACTCGTCGGCGTCTAACAGGTGTCTGAAGGCTTCGAGGCTGGGCACCTGTATGGCCGCCCGAAACAACTGCTTGAGGCGCTGCACATCGTCAATCGCTCCAATGCGAGCGGCTAATGGATCCGACTCGGCCAGCGCAAAGCGAATCTCCAGCACATCGAGTAGATCTTCAATGGCGCGTTCTCGGCCGCCATGTTCTCGGCCTTCTTCTCGGCCTTGCTCCAGCCCCTGCTCAATGCCTTCCGCTCGGGCTTGTTTGGTCAGGTATTGGGCAAACGATGATTCGCGGATAAGGTCCATGATCCCCTCCTGAGAAAGGATAGTAGCAATGGTTTCCGGCGCGTACACCAACCCGCTCAGCAGCGACATCCCGGCCAGACAATCGGCCTTCGCCGAACGGTCCAGCGGCTGCGCCTGCACCGCACACACACATACTTGGAGCCAATCCTCTGCCGTTTGCCCCGCCGATGGCTGCATCAACGGCGCAAACGGCAGCAGCCCCATAGCCCCCGATTCGAGGATGCGCTGGCCGTCCTGTTCGCTCATTCGGATCACTTGGTATTCAATTAAGATACGGTGGCCGGGCGGCTCTTGGGAATAGTGCCCCGGATCGCGCCGGCCCGCCGCCGGCCGCAGGTAGATCACGATAGCATACACCGGCAGGCCGTATTTCTCGACAAGCCACCCAATGTAGCCGGCCATCCGCCGCGGCATGGGCGGGTCAGTGCGGTCGGTGGTTTGAAACTCCGTATGAACCAACACCTTCTTGCCGCCGAGCCGTACGCGCAGCAGGCTATCAGTGCGGTGGGCGGCGACGGTGGGTTGCTCAGTGTCGAGCGTGTCTAAGACTTCGACGTCGTCGCGGCCGAGGCTGAAACGGACGAAATCAGCCGGATAGCGTTGAATCAAGTATTTGGGGATGGTATCAAATTCGGCCATGGCGGTCAATTAGGAATTAGAGCGTACCAAGCCGTCCGAACCGGAAGGGGTGGTTGGGTCAATTCTTAATTCCTAATTGACATTGCAATATCCATGCCACAGCGGCTCAGAGGAGAAGACGGGGCTGTGCGGGGTTCGACTGTATAGAGTACAACCCATGAGTGAAACCTTTAGGGGCTAGACCGACCCGGAAGTACAAAAAATGCGAGCGTCGCCAAAGCAACCACTGTTTTATGGCCATGTATGCGGCCTGTCGGGGGGGCCTACATTTCGTACGCAAGAGTTTGTTGAGGCTGTCTCAAACGGCGAGATAGTTCAAAGAGCAAAGAAAAAACGTCCTCAACAGATCGAATTGAGCGAACGTGAATTAGAGCCTTTGTACTCTTGAACTCGCATATCTACGTGAGATTAGAAACTGATAGAAGTGGATTTTAGTGAAATAGATCGTCGGGTAATTCAAATCGTCTTTTTATGGCACTGAGGGTCCCTTATAGGACATCAGTGCTGCCGCCATGATATTTGATAGGGAAGGATTTTGCTTCTCCATTTATATCAGGGTGATAAATTGTTCTATGGCTACCTTTGCCTCTCTAATAAAACTCAAATTTTTCGTCGTAGTTTTTGAGCAATTTGAAGAGTTCGTCAATGGAGTACGTTTTCGCCATGTTCGACGTTCAACCTTTGATAGTCAGCGAACTCTTGGAGGTTGGAAACTATTTTTATGATTATCTCACGTAGGGAAATTTTACTCGATCTATAGTGTTTTGTATCATCATTGAGTTTATGTTGTTGCTTATCTTTAATGATGTTAAGAATGTCGAAAAATTGGGGATCGGAAGGGTGAAAGATGAGTTCTATTTGTTCTTTGTACATAGAAAAGCATATATGAATACGTGATCAAATCAGTAAGATCGGCGCAGGCTTCCTCAAATGTGTGCCCATACCCTCGGATATCAACTTCCAGTCCTAAAGCACACCATTCATCTCCATCTTTGAACCCAAGAATATTCATGGAGGAAGGATGTTTTGCGAAACTCAAATTTTTTCTTGTTTTGTTCATCATAATATGCCGGCGATCTATGAATACCAAAAATTGTCCTATATTCTATAGGATAAGGATGAGTCAAGATTCGCATGGATGTTCCCGGAAAGCCTATCCCAACCCTCAAGATGTCCCTACTCTGCTACCTATCGCTTCTAGTCCTAGTCGCCTGTCAGGAACCTCCCAACGACCGCCAGCCGCGTCCAACCGATGCGGTGCTCGCAAGTCGCCTGCACGAGGGCCCCTATGCGGCCGCCATAGAAGCCGCGAAACGCGCCGTAGAACGCGATCCGAACTCTGCGGTAGCCCACCGCAACCTAGCCGACGCTTACACACGCGACAGCAAGATGACCGAGGCCCTAGAAGCCTACGAACAGGCCATCGCGCTGCAACCTGATTACGCCAAGGCGCAGACCGAACTGGCCATTGTGTTGACTCGCCTCAATCGCCACGCCGAGGCCCTCGTCCTGTTAGAGGAAGTCACACACGCGACTCCGGATTACGCTTGGGCTCAGATGGCGCTTGGGCTGCTGTACTTTCGCCAAGCCCAGTACGAGCAGGCCGTTGCGGCGTATAGCCGTGCTGTCGCCCTGCAAGACGACTACGGAGAGGCGTGGTACAACCTCGGCGAGGCCCATCTCAAGCTCAATGACTACACTGCCGCCGAAGCGGCATACATCCGCGCCCTAGCGGCCGATTCGACCGTGGCCAAGTACCGCCATGGCCGCGGCACGGCCTTGTACAAGCGCCGCGAATACGCCGCGGCCATAGTTGAATTACAGCGCGCGGTGGCGCTCGATTCGCTCTTTGCGCGGGCTCGCTTCAGTCTCGGCAATGCCCTGTTGCGCAGTGGCGAGGAGGAAGAGGGCCGTCGCCAGTTGGCCCTGTACAACGAACTGGAAAAGCAGGAAAAGCTCCTCGTCAGCCTACGCACTACCCTAATCCGCACGCCCGACAAGGCCGAGCTGTACCACAAGATAGGTGCGCTATACGGCCAGCGCGGACAGTACGATCAAGCGCGCCTGTACTATTTACAGGCCCTAGACCGCAACCCCAATTTCGCGCCCTCGTACCACAACTTGGGCAACCTGTATTTGCGCCGCCGCCAAGTGGCCGAAGCCATGTCTCTGTTCCGTCAAGCCCTGCGCGTCGACTCCACGTACGTGCTCGCACATCTCGCGCTCGGCAATGCGCTGATGATGCAAGAAGCATTTGCCCCAGCGTTGGCAAGCTATGAGCGGGGCCTGTACTTTGAGCCGGACAACGCCCGCTTACAGCGCGGCGCAGCCTTGGCCCGCAAATTCAATGCCGCAAGCCAAACGCAGGACTAACCGTGATCTTGCTACTCCTCTCACTGGTGGCAGTTAGCGTCAGCGCCCAGTCCGCACCCCACTTCGTCGAGGTGACCCGCGCCGCTGGCATTGACTTCCGCTATGTAAACGGTGCGAGCGGCCGGAAGTACATGCCCGAAGCTATCGGCTCGGGCGCGGCGTTCTTCGACGCCGATGGCGACGGCTTCCTCGACCTGTACATCGTCAATGGCACGGCCCTGCGCGGCTATGACGGTCCGCCCGGCACTAATGCCCACTACCGCAACGAGGGCGATGGCACCTTTGTAGATGTTACGGAGGCGACGCAGACTGGCGACACGGGGTACGGCATGGGAGCTGCGGTCGGCGATGTGGATAACGATGGCAATCCCGATCTGTACGTGACCAACTACGGCCCCAACGTCCTCTATCACAACGAGGGGCAGGGCGGGACCTTTGCCGATGCGACGGATCGGACGGATCTCGGCGACCCAGGTTGGGGCTCGCATGCGGCCTTTGCCGACTACGACCGCGATGGCGACTTGGATCTCTACGTGGCCAATTACATGGAATTCGACTTGGACGCGAACAAGGAGTGCTTTACAGGCGGAGTGCGCTCCATCTGTGGTCCCCTCGCGTACCCCGGCCAGGCCGGAGTGCTCTATCGCAACGACGGCGACTTTCGGCTGAGCTCGAGTCGGAGCCTCGCGTTTGCCAATGTGACGCGCGCGGCGGGCTTGTTCAGCAATGAGGGGCGACAACTGGCCGCGGTGTTTGGCGACTGCGATGACGATGGCGACCCGGATCTATTCATTGCCAATGATCGCCAACCCAATTTCCTCTTTCTCAACAATGGCGACGGCACCTTTGTCGAGCACGGCATCATCGCCGGGGTGGCGTACAACGAGGAGGGATACGCTGAGTCTGCGATGGGCGCGGACTTTGGCGACTACGACAACGACGGCCAGCTCGACATCATCCTCGCCACCTTCCAGTGGCTGCCCAACACGCTCTACCACAACGACGGCGGGGGCTTTTTCAGCGACCTGACGTTTGCCGCTCAGCTCGGCGCACCGAGCGTGCCCTACTTGGGCATGGCCGCGGTCTTTTTCGACAGCGACAACGACGGCTTCCTCGACGTTTTCGTCACCAACGGCCATCTCGATGAAAACGTGCGCGAGTTCGACCCGGACACGACTTATCCGCAGCAAAACCAGCTCTTCCGCAATCAGGGTGATGGAACCTTTGCCGACGTAAGCAACAATAGCGGCCCGGGGATGCTCGTCGAGCGCGTCAGTCACGGTGCCGCGTTGGGTGATTACGACAACGACGGCGACGGCGACATCTTCGTCTCGGATTCGGCTGCGCCGCACTGTACGCTGTTGCGCAACGACCACAGCGGTCATAACCATCTGACAGTCGAAGCCGTAGGCATCCAAAGCAATCGCGACGCGCTCGGCACCAAAATCCGGGCCGTGGCGGGCGATCTCGTGCAAAAGCGCGAAATCCGCCGCAGCTATGGATACATGGGCAGCAGCGACGTGCGCCTAACGCTGGGCTTGGGTCGCCATACTCAAGTAGATTCACTGCAAGTTTTTTGGCCCAGCGGCTCGGTACAGACCCTCTTAAATGTGGCGGCCAATCAACACATTATCATTGAGGAAACGGTCAAAAAATAATGGAGAAAATTTGTCGTATGAAGTTGAGAATAATCGCCTTGCTCGCGCTCGTGGCTTGTGGAACAGAATCTGAGCCTACTTACGTCGCCCGCATCGGCGAAACCACCCTATCAAAGGAAGACTTTAGCCAGCGAGCGCAAAAGCTGCTGGAAACGGGCTATAAGCACATCAAGGAGATGAATGCAGACGCCAAGCTAGCGCTGCTCAACGGCGTGATCGCCCGCGAACTGTTGGTGCGCGAAGGGCTGCGCCGCGGCCTCGACCGCGAGCCGAGCATTGCCGGCGAAGTCGAGCGCATCGAGCAAAGGGCTGTGATGAACAAACTGTACGAGGAAGAGGCCCTGCACGGCGACTATAAATCAACTGAAGAGGAGCTACGGAATTTCGCCAAAGAACGCGAATACGATGTCGAGGTCTTGAGCCAGCAGATTGTCTGCGCCACTGAAGAGGAGGCCCTGGAAGTACTAACGGCCCTGCAAGAAGGGACTCCGTTTGAGTCGCTGGTGCCCATTTATTCGACGACCGCCATCCAGCGGCGCTTTGGCCCGGCCGGCCGGTTAGGGTGGTTCAAGATGGGCCACATGCTGCCCGAGTTGATGGAACCGCTGCGGACCATGGACGAGGGCCAACTCTATCCGCATCCGGTGAAGACCCAAATAGGCTATCACGTCTTCCGGCTCGACCAACGGCGGCACGTGGATTTTGCGGCCCAACGCGAGTGGCTGCAAGAAAAAGCGCGCGTGCAAAAGCGGGCCGACGACATGCAACAATACGTCCATCGCCTGCGCCGCGAATACGAGTTAGAGGATCACGACGAGGGGTTAAAAGCCTTGGCCGTGTCCGCGCCCGATGGCGAGGAGCGGGTGCTTTTTAGCTGGCGCGGTGGCCAACTGACTACGGCCGCGTACTGGGCCAGCCTAAAAGCGAGCCACAGCCGGCTCGACAGTGCCGCCCGCTACAAGGCGGTCGAGAACTTGGCCGGGGTGCAGATTATGATGGCCGAGGGCCGCAAGCTGCAATACGACCGCGACCCCGAGGTGCGCGCCCAGGCCGAGCACAAGCGCGACGCGCTCATCGTCGAGTGGCTCTATCGCACCGAGGGCCAAGAAGTGGCGCGCCAGCAGCCCATCACCGAAGCGGACATTCGTGCGCACTACGATGCCAACGTCGAGATGTTTACCCGCAGTGACGGCAAAGTGGCGGATATATCCTTGGTCTATAACAGCATCAAAACCCTGCTGAGGCAGCAGGCGGCAACCAAGGCTATGGATGCGTTTATTGCGCGGCTGCGCGAGCAATACAGCGCGGACGTTGCGATCAATGCGGAAGTGCTCGCCGAGGTCAGCTTGCCATTCGACAGACCGTAAAGCCGCTGCCATTGCCAACGGCATCGTGAGCCGAACATAGTCAGCGTCGTCTTCGCTCCTTTTTGCGGAATGGAATGCCTAACTTCCGCAGGCGGCTGCGCAGCGTGTTGGGATGGACGCCGAGCAAATGGGCGGCTCCGCGTGGGCCGTTATGCCGTTCAAAGGCTGTTTTTACAGCCCACTGGCCATCTATCTAGTAGTCGCCGGCCAACTCGTCGAGATGCAGTGGGGCATCTTCGAGGTCGTATGGGTGATCGCCTTCGTCTTCGCCGGGAACCTGATTTGGTTCTCCATCATGCTCTTCTTCGGCGGCAAGAGCGAGGCCGCCTGCTGTTTGCGGCAACCTATCAGTTTTGGCAACGGGGGCTGAGTTCGTATCAAAGCACGGGAGCGTAGAAGCATGAGCGTCCCCAAAACTGAATCACAGGTCCTTGCCCAGCCCGGCGAAGACGCTGATAAAGGTGAATAGCTTGGCCGACGCAGGAGCTGAGTCGAGGTCTTCGCGGGTCCAGCGCAGCCCGACGTTGGTCGTCAGCGCATACCCCTGATAGGCCGATTGGTTGGCGATTTGGCCGGCCAGCACCAGCGTAGTACCGTCCTCTAGAAGCCCCTCAAGCTGCTCGCCCAGATTGTTGGCTATCTCGTATTCGACGCCCGCGGTAAAGCTCATATGGCGGTTGATCTCGCGGTCGGCCAGCAGCGAGAAAATCTCCGTTAGATCGGACGTTTGCAACGCGCCCTTGTCCGCCGGCACCCGATTGCTGTATAGCTGTTTCCAGTTCAGGGTCAAACCCCAAGAGCGCAGGCGGAGCGGGTACTGGGCCTTGTTGATCACGCCGAAGAAACGCCGGTTGTTCAGTGCTTCAGCCGCCGCCGCCAATTGCGTGTATTGTTCGTGCTTGACCTTGGTGGTAAACGAGATGTAGCGGTCGTAGCGCACGTCTAAATACGTGGTGTTGACGAACGCATCGCGCGCCACGAGCTGGTCGCGGATAAAGCGCGCTTCTCCGAAGGTGCCGGGCGTATCAACCCACAAAAAGACGTCCTCGGGAATGTCGTCTGCGACCTTGCGCGGATTGACAATCAGCCGCAATTGCAGGTTGTAGCGAGGGAATTTTTCGCTCGCGGTCAAGAGCAGGTACGTGGTCGCGTTTTCGCGGGCGGTTTTTAGCAAACGCTCGTCGAGCCGACCGGCCATGAGGTTGATGTCCGGCGCGATTTCAACGCCTATGTATGTGTTGTATCCCGGTGCCCGCGCTTGTAGGGATAGTCCGCTTCGGCGTCGTCTTCAAAGCGGTCGATGACCCCGTTGTTGTTCATGTCCATGCCAAAGAGAAAGTCGGGGGGATCAACCTCGAAGCGCAGAAAGGGCTCGGCGTAGTCGGGTAGGCGGTTGAAGTTGCGGTTGAAATCCGACAGATCGTCGTTGTTTTCGTCGATTCCAGGAAAAACCGCGCTGTCGGTCAATAGCCCCACTCCTTGGCGGGTGTTGACGCGCGGGCCGTGGTAGCGCCGGGTCCAGTCGGGCAATTCGTCTTGATCGTCGTTGTCATCGACGAACTCGTACGCGCTTTGTTGTTCGTTGCCGTAGGACACCTCGCCCTCGGAGTTGGGGATAAAGGCTTGGGTTGAGTACTCGGCGTCCATGCTAAAGGCTTCGGCAAAAACCGTCCATGGGTAATGCCGCTTCTGCGCGGTGATGTAAAAGGCGTCGGCGGTGTTGGTGGCGAGGGCTTGCTCGCGGATGAAGTTTTCGTTGGGGAAGCGGCGGTACTGGAAGTTCCGCACGTATTCTCCCTTTAGGTCAAAACCGGCGACATCGTTGATTGACAGATCAAAGCCGAGTAGCCGGTTGCCGGTGGGCAGACCGTAGCGAAAGGTGTGAAAGGCTTGGTTGGCGCCGTCCTTGACGTTGCCCGGGGCGCGCAGCACGGTCAGGAACACTGGTGAGCCGAGTTGGTTGGTCTGTTTGTTGGAAGCGACCTCGACCTTGTAGTCGTTGGCCAGTACTAGGCCGATCTCGACGTGCTCAATCTCGCGGAAGTCGTCGATTTCGTCGTCAACAGTGGGCGCGAAGTCCTCGATGTTAAACGTGAGGGTTATTACGTCGGTGCCGCTCGCTTCAATCACGCCGCGACGACGGAACCCACCTTCTACCACGGGCGCGATGTCGTCGGTGTGCTCGACGCCATTGGCGAAAACGCGCCAGCGCGATAGCAGGGCACCCCCTTCGCCGTCTTCGGGTGAGTCGTCGGAAATGCGCACGATGATCGAGCGCACGAAGTCGTTGTTCATCGGCCCGCTGAGCTGGCCTTTGAGCGAATTGTCGCCAAAGGGAATGTTGGAGTTCATGTGGGCGGCGTTGACAAACGTCAGGCCGATATTGGAGAAGTCGCCGATACTGACTTGGCCTTTCGCAGCCCACATATTGGTAAAGGTGCTAAACTTCACGCCGGCCTCGCCGGCGACGCCGGCGACGACACCGGTGTTGTTGATGCGCGAGGTGAGCAGGGTTAGGGCGTATTTGTCCGACATCATGTCCCACTGCACACCGTCGAAGCGCGGCTTGGAAAAGGTGAGCGGCGTCAGGGTCGTGCGGATGCCGTCGCCTACCATCAGCGAGGAGTGGAACTGCCCGGAGTGGCTGGAGGAGATGAGGACGTTGCTGAACCACGAGCTAAAGCGCGGGCTTTTGAAGATGCTGCTGCCGCTGGCCGTGGGATAGTCCTCGGTCCAGTTGTACACCTGCCAACCTTGGCTGATATACGAGCCGTAGATGTCGTAAAAGGGCGATCCCTCCAAGAATACGTCGTTGTAGCGTTGGTAGGGGTTGCGTGCGTAGTTGGAGTACTGGTCTTGCCGCCAGTCGTAGAGTTCGTACAGGCGCTGCGGCTGGTACCACTTGCGGACCGAAGGGACGAGGGTTGAAGGCGCGACTTCAGTGGCTGAAGTGTAATAGGGATTGTCAAATCCAGTGGCGCGCTGGGCCGCCGCCGGCTGCGGCAAGCCGAGGAGCCAACCGCTATACAGCAATAGTATCGTTAGACGTCTCACGTCCTCTCTCCCACAGGTTGGTTTAGTGGTTCGTGGTTAGTGATCGCTAACCACTGCCTCCCCGCGTAGGCGGGAATCCAGATTCGCTATACACTGACTCCGCAGTCGCTGTTGGTTGACGCTCGAAGGTGAACTCTAGGATGTCGGCACTTTGCTTGGTACGCTCAATTTTCATAGAGACGAGGTCGCCTCGCTCGTCGAGGGCAATGTAGATGTTCTCGCACAACTTTTGGGTCTCGGCGACGCGCTTTGCGGTGAACTCGATAAATGCGGTATCCGTATCTTCAAGGTAGCGAATTCTCATGATTTGCGACGCTCGGTTATGATGTAGTAGGCGTTTTGAATATCTTGGAATTTCTTTTTTGCGAATCCGATAAAATCCGGCGCGAGCTCCTTTGAGAAGATTCGGTCGGGATGGTATTGTTTGCTCAATTCGCGATAGCAGCGGGTCAATTCGGCGTCGGAAGCTGAGGGGTCGCAGCCGAGGAGCTTATAGTATTTCTGTAGATCGGGAAGTAGCTCTTCCAAGGCTTCGGTCAAGGTGTTTGGCGGTAGTCCAAATGCGGTGACCGCTTCATTGAGATAGCGTTTCTCGTGTGCGTGTAACGCGCCATCGGCAGCGGCGATCTGCACGAGACAATTCAGAGCGTCTCGCCGCATTTCGATGTCTTCTGAGTGTTGTGCGAATTCAGCGGCCATTGCCCGAAATGGCGTTCTCGGCGCAAAAAATTCAATGGCTATTTTTTACCTCTTGGTCATTATCGTTTCAACCACGCCGATTTCCTCTTGCGATACACACTGTTATATCTCCTTTAGGTGATGGTTTTAACAGTCCAAAACTCATCTAATACACGACGTGAACGTACTTTTGCACGATTTCATCCTTCGGATCCGTCTGCAGTTCGACCTGCACTAGGTAGATGCCCGGCGGTACGAACGCGCCGTTGCGCTGGCCATCCCAAGCATACGTTGCCCGGGCCCCGTGCGGAGTGCTGTCTTTTAATTGGGCGACTAGGCGGCCGTCGAGCGAAAAGACGCGTACCTGTGGCTGCTTGTTGGTCTTGACGACGGTAAAACTCAGCTCGTACAGGTCGTTGACCGCATCGCCATTGGGTGTGAACAGCGCGGCGTGGCGCACGTTGCGGATCAGGGATGCGCCCTGCACCACCGCGGGCACAAACACTTGATCGGCTCCCAACTCGACTGGCACGACGCCTTGACCATTGTCTTCTTGACTGGAGTTAAAGACAAAGGTCTCAAAGACCGTCGGGCTGGCAAAAACCCGCGTTGCAAATGCTATGTTGACGGAATCGCGCTTTACCACCGGCGGCGGCAACTGCACCCACAGGGAATCTCCGCGCAACGAACTGGTCGCCTCTACCTGCTGGCCTCCCACCCACGCCGCAATCAATTCGGCATCCGCACTGCCCGGCGGCAAGGCGAGCAGTACTTGGTCGAACCCAGGGTCGCGGCTGTTGAACGCCTGCGGCTTAATGGTATAGCGAAACTCGGTCAGCGAATCGAGGGCGGCTTCGCGCGGCCACACCGAGCCGCTCAGGCCAGCAAAAATGACTGGATCGTTGGCCACAACCCGCAGCGAGCGCAGCATCGGCGACACGTCTGGGTCGTCGCTGTACAGGCGAATGCGCGTGCGCAAGTAGCGCCGCGGCGAAGGCGACTGAAAGCTCTGGCCGGAAAAGCGGTGCGGCTGGCTCCAAGTGCTCCACGTTGCATCGCGCACATTTTCTTGCACGATGTCGCCGCGGTAGCGCTTGCGCGCCGCTTCATAGGCTTCCTTGGTGACTTCATCGCCATTTTTGAGAAAGTAGCGCGTAACTTCTGTAAAGCCGTTGCCCGTCTGGGTCTGCACTTCTAAGCGCGTTCCCGGCGGCAGGTCAGCGTCCCACTCAATGCGCCGAATGCTGCGCGCCGCGCCCAGGTCGAGGTCGTCGGACTCTAGCTCGACGCGCTTGGGATAGCCCTCGCGGTGAAAGGCAAAAAGCTGCAAGGCATTGGCGTCGCGCCCGTAGAAGCCGATCACGCGCCAGAGGATGAGGCGCGTGTCGCGGGTGGAAAATTGAAAATCGTTGAAGGGGTAGCTGGTGCGCACTTCGGATAGCAGCTCGTATTCAAACGGCCCTTCGGCCGTCGGGTCGGCCGTGTTGCTCGGACTGCCGTCGGAGGTGAGGATGTCGAACTTGGGAAAGCCGCCCACCGCGCCCTGTTGGTAGCCGTAGAGCCACGGACTGCGGCCGCCGATGAGCGGCACGAAGATGATTCGGTCGATGCGGAACACGTTGCCAAAGTCGATCACGGACCAGACGCCATCGTCGCGCCAATCGCGATCACCAGAAGAGGCTTGGATGCTCCACAGCCGTCGGCCGAGGTCCGCATCCACGAGAAATTCCGCGCCGCTGGCCTTGCCGCAGCCGTCGCAGTCGCGTGCTCTTGAAGTCCACGTCCTGCCGCCCCAACTCGCCTCGCCCTTTTCCGTGCGCTCCTCGGTAAACACCCGGGTCGAGAGGTTGAAGCCAATGACATCCACCTCGATTTCCGCGAGGGCGGCACCAGCGGTTTGGCCGGCCGCTTCAAAGCGCACAAAGCGGAGGATAGAAAAATCTAAGCTGTCTCTCTTTGCCAAGTACTGCCCTTTGGGAGTTCCGCTGGGAGGGGGCTTATTGGCGGTTTTGAGCTCGAACTCTACCACCTGCTTGGTGTTGTTGTTGACCGGGCGACCGACGCGCTCAAACGCGACTTGCTTACCCGGTGCGCCCGCGACTTGGATGCCCGGGCTGACGTGGACCGAAAAGAACTCAAAGGGGCGAGCGTTCTCGGTTTGGGGAAAGATCAAGCGAATTTTGCGGGCGACGACCGCCCGGTCCAAATCGACCTCTAGCCACCACTTCTGGAGCGGATCGTCTAAGTCGGGCTGCCAATAGGTGTTGTGGTCTTGATCCGCCACTAGTCCGGCTTGAGCCTGATTGGAGGGTGTGCGTACCGGCAAGCGGCCGTAGTCGCCAATGGTAACGGATGAAAATTCGTTGGCATTGGCAACTGCGTTAAACGAGGTGCCAAAACGCTTAACAGCGACCCCGGTAGAGCTGATTTGGACCAGCCCGGCCGGATGATGCCACGCCGCAAAGTCCGTCCCCGCAAAAACAATGTCCTGAGCGTATAGGGCGGAGTGAGCCGCGAGCAAGAGCAGCAGAGATAGTTTTTTACTCCACTGCCAGGGGCTGACGCGGATGAGATCACGTCTAAGCATTGGTCTGAGGGGCGCTCCACCCGCTGGGATCGAGGGCGTCTCGCCCTCGTGCAAACGGCCCCCGGCCGTTCCGACGGGGATTTTCAGACAGCGTCTGAGCATCGGCTTTTCTCCGCATCAATAGGCCACGGCGACCGCATGCGCCCGCGTCGTCACGCCCAAATCGATCTCGACTTCTATCTGCACCAAGTAGAGGCCGGGCGGCACCAGCTCCCCATCCGCGTCCCTGCCGTCCCAAGTCGGCGCGTAGGAGCCAGCTTGGGACGTGGCGCTGAGCAGGATGGCGACGCGGCGTCCTGCGAGATCGCGCACTTCCATGGTGGTCGGCGCTCCGTTGACGCCAAACAGATCGAAGGCCGCGACGACGGTGTCGTTAGCTCCGTCGCCATTGGGCGTTACAACCGGCGAGGACAGCCGCAGTGCGCCCAAGACACTCAACTCTTCCTCGCTGGCTACCACTTGGATGCTGTTGCTGGCGACATCTGCGTGCGCATCACCCGCTTCAATCGACTGGGGCAAGAGGGCGGCCTGTGGGTCGCGGTTGATCAATTGCCCTTCTAAAAAGAGCGACGCTTGGTAGATCGCACTGCGGTAGCGTACGCGAAACGACGTGTCCTCGACAAAAACTCGCGGAAAAGTGAAGCTGAATTTATTGGGCGCGGCGACAAAAGAAAAATCCACGCCTTCCTGCGCGGACACTTCGTCTATCTCCAAGCTGAGAAAACGTGCGCCCGGAGGCACGTCTAATTCGATCGCGTCAAACCCCACGCGGCCGCTGGTGGCGAAGACTGTGCGAATGTCATAGACAAACGTAGTATCCTCGCCTAGCGGGACCTTGGGGTCGGGCAGTGGCCCGGCGAGCGAGACCTCGGCTAGCACACTATCGGCCAACAGAGGCGACACCTCAAAGGCCACGCTGTCCAGCACGCCAAAGGCAAAGGGATGCTCTGTGGCGATCTCAAAGCGAAACTGGAAAAACGCCCCGCCATCGGCCGAGCGCACCTCGTCGCCCGACTCTACGTAAGCAATGGACCAAGGAGTCCAATGCTCCGTGTCCTCTCCTCGGCGCGCTTGAAACCCAGGCGCGCGTGCGTAGGCGGCATGCACGACTCTCGGCGCATCTTCGTAGGTCGGGCGATCCACTTTGAGGAGGCGACTGAGTTCGTCAAAAATAAAGTGGTCTATTGGATCGTCGTCCGTGCCGGAGCGCGTCTGGATGACGAGCTGGACCGGGGCCGCTCGGTCTTCGACGATGCGGCCGGAACTCGTCTGCCGGTAGCGAGTGAAGTGCCAAGTAAGACGACCGAGACTCACGGGCTCGCCAAAGGACTTAACTTGCGACAAGTAGCGCGCCACTTGGGGATAGCCGCGGCCAAAAGCCTGTAGCTCGGCGAGGATGCCCAGCGACGTGACGCCGCCGAACTTGAAGCGCAAAAAGCGCGTAAAGCGCAAAGGCGGCCGCAGCGACACAATGCTCTGGTTGTTGGAAAAGGTGCTGCCGACCAACTCGTCGAGCGGGTGGTAGCCGGGCGACCCGAGCGCGACGGCCTCATCCTCAAAAATGAGCCAGTCTGTGGGCGTATTGGTGCGCGTCACTTCGTAGCCCACGGGGAAGACGTTGCGCTGGCGTCTGTTGTCGTCGGTAAAGCCGCTTTGGGGCGGAAAGAAAACGAGGCTATCGAGGGCGATGGGCACTCCTAGGTCAAGCGTATAGAACACCGCGGCATTGGGCCGCCCGTCGATGCGCGGCGGATGGACGAAAGAGGCGGTCAGCTCGTCGCCATCTATGAGGCCGCGCATCACCGCTCCGTTGCCTCCCCACATGCGCGGATGCCAGCCCACGAGTTGGTTGTCGGTCTCCAGCCGGTCCGGGTCTTTGGTGAAAGCCCACGGGTAGTCAAAGATGTTGACCTGAGCGGCAACACCCGTTGCGCGCACGAACCCGCGCAGCACGTTGTGCCCCGGGGGCACGGAGCGAGGCTGGACGGCTCCAAGGCGCACAGAGTCGTCGAGGGCGATCCAGCGCTCGGCTACCTCGGCCCAAGGGTCGCCACTGGAGCCGACGACCCATGCCGACGCCTGCCCTTCGGCTGAGCGCAACGTCGAAGCCTCAGCCGAGCTGCCCCAAGCCGCCCCGGCGAGCAACAGCAGCGGCACTAGCAAGAAAGCGGTCAATACGCCACTCCTATGAGCAGGGTCTCGGCAGTCGAGGCGATGTTCGAACTCACCCCGATCCGACATAGGTATAAACCGGGCGCGACCCTTGAGCCGGTCCCATCCCGTCCGTCCCACGTTTCGCGATAGACTCCCGCGGCTCGGGGCGCGGCAATCAGCTCCCGCACTCGGTGGCCGGAAAGGTCAAAAATTTCGACGGCCAGCGGCACCTCGCCGGCAAATTGCGTCAGCACGGCGGCGACTTCGACCGCGTCGTTGATCCCATCGCCGTTGGGCGTGAGCACGGAGGTCGACAGGAGGGCTTCGATTGAGGGCGTGGCGCTTGCGGCGAAAATATGGATGGACCCCGTTCCCACCTCGGCACTGGCATTGCCGGCCACAATCGGATGTGGTGGCACATCGTCGGCGCCCAGCAAGAAGGCGTTCAGCGGCGTATGGTACTCCAAAAGCCGCAGCCTAAAGGTCAGTCGCATGGGCTGGTTGTTTTGGCGCGTCACTGGCGGGAAAAAGACGTGAAAACCCTCGGCGATAGGCTCGACTTCGGCGTTTGCAACCCCGACGAGGGGATCGCCCATTTGCAGTCGCTCAAAAACGGGCGGTGGAAAGGCGGTGAGCTTGAGGCCGCGAAAGCCCGCTAGATCGTCTTCGTCGAATTGGGTGAGGATGTCGCAGACAAAGGAGGTATCGATTCCGCTCGGAACGGCCAATATACCGCCGGCGGGATTGGGATCAGTGGCCAATGCGACTTCGCCGACGGCCGTGCTGACCAGCCGAGGAGAAAACTCTACCACCAAGCTATCGAGGCGCATGGTGGTCGCAGCGCGTCCGTCAAAAAAGACGCGGAATTGCAAGAATTCGCGCGGGCTTGGCAGCTCTAACGGCATGACGACCGTCGCCGACGAATCGAGTTGCAGCGGTGGAGTCCAGCTACTCCAATTCTCCACGTCTTCGCGGATGTCGGCTTGCACAAAGTCGCGCGCTGGCCCGACCTCGGCCAACGGCAGCGAGAGATACTCGGTCCGAGTTACTTCTCCTAGCACGGCTCCCGTGTCGGGATCGCGACGGTACAGGGCGCGTCTGGGCAGATTGTTGTACTCGGACAGAGATATTTCTTCGCGGACGCCGGTGTCGCGGTCGCGGCGAAAGTAGGCTATGGGGGTGTCGTCCATGCCGCTGCGTAGCTGCAAGCGCACGATCGCGGTGTCGCCTGCTGAGCCGCGGTCCAACCGCTCGGCCCGCAGCACGAGCCGCCCGAAATTCACGGGCCGCCCAAAGGAATGGAGCTGCGAGACATAGCTGGACACCGGCACGAATCCCTCGCCGTACACTTCAAACTCCGCGAGGTTGAAGGGATTGCGCGAGAGCACCTTGAGCTGGAAGAAGCGCCCCTGCACTCCCTTGAAGGAAAGCTCGACTACTGGGTCCTTGTTGTCCTCGACGCGGCTCAGCAGGCGATAGACGGGCCGCTTGACCTCGTCGAACTGCTCGCCGTCGCTCACCCGCAGTTCAAATGCCTTGATAAACCAATCTAGCTCACTAGGTGCTGGGGCAAAGCGCACACGGTCTATGGGAAAAGGAGCGCCGAGATCCCAGAAAAACGTGGCCCCCGCTTGGTTGCGCGCCGTGCGGAATGCGCCTTCGGACGAGCTAGAAGGATCGCCGTCAACGAGCTGTAGGGGTCCCTTTACTTGGTTGAAGGGGCCGTCGTTGGACCAAGTGCGCGGCTGCCCGGGCTTGGTGAAGTCGCTGGGGCTGCCGTTGAGCCAAGTCTGACCTGCGTCCCGCAGCAACTCCATCAGGTTCTGGCCGCTGCGCAACTCCAGCGGCTGCAGTGCGCCCTCTACCCCTACGGTTCCGTTTTGGATATCCGCTTGAGAAGCCCATGACAAACCGCCGCGGCCGAGGTGGTATGTTTCCACCTCGGCCAGCCCCAGCCGCACCCCCAGCCCTAACAACATGCAGACAGCGACGCCGCGGCCAAGCGGAAGAGAGCAGAGGGGGCGCATGATCATCAGTTCAATGGAACCGCGCTATGGGGCGCGTTCCCCCTGAGCACCTCGCGCTCAAAAGAGACGCTGAGGTCAATGGTCTCCACGGGTTCGTTGTCGAAATTGAAGCGGATGGCGATGTCGGCGATTTCCACTTGGATGCTCTGTATTTCGGCGTCCAAACGGGGAAAGACGATGTACCCTTCCTCGTCGCGGCCGCTGAAGATGAAGGCATCGGTGAACATGGTTTGCTTGAGAATGTCGGTGCGTGTCCTGAATTCGATTCGGCCTTGGCCGGAGTTGGCCTGCCAATACGATCGGTAGTATTCGTACAGCTCGGCGTAGCTCAAGGCTCGGTAGATTTGATTGTTGGCCGCTTTGATCGTGGCTTTGAGAGGGTCGATGACGACCTTGGGGAACTGGTAATTGGCGACGCCTAGTTTCATCACCAGAAAGCGGGAAGGCGTCCAGTCGTCGCCGGGTGGGACCCAATCGCCAAAGGTATAGGGATTGACTGCCGCGGCCCCGCCGGTCGAGGCTTGGGGGAATTGCCGGTTGAGTTCGGCGTCGGTCATTGCCCTTAGGGTGATGGCCAGCCGCTCGAGCGCGTAGGTGACCGAGCCGTCGTCGTTGACGGTCAGGCCTTCGGCCTGTTGGGGCGTGGGCCGCAGGGGTTGGGGAAAATAGCGTCCACAGCCGCTAGCGAGTAAGATGAGTACCGCTATCCATACGCGCATTGTACGTTTTCTCTACCTAACTGACGTTACGTATCGCGTTGGTAGGGGCGACCAGCCGGCCATCCCTACCAACGCGACGCCGGTAAAGATGCAAAAGTGGGCGGGCACCTGATAACGCGCACCCGCCCTAAAGAGAATTCTCGATGTGAGGGGGAGCGACTCTGCTACGGCGTTTTGCCGCGAAGCCGCTTCGAGATGTTAAGGTTTAGCGGCGGAAGGAGTCCTTGATCTGCGCCCAAGTTGACTCTTCGACGGCTGTTGCCGCAGCGTACTCGCCGCTGCGCAGCAGCAGGGCATGAGCGTAGTACTGCCGCGCCGAGGCTTCGGGGCCGCGCGTGGTCATGTCGTTGACCACTGAAGAGGCGCGGTCGCCGTCGTCTTCTGTTGGCTCGCTGTCCTCAGCCCACAGGTTGAAGGCTATGCCCGCGCCGGCTTCCCCGGCGAGGTCGTCTAATTGGACGGTCTCGCTGGCCGCTGGCCCGCCGTCTTCCATGAACCTCTTGACCTCGTAGTTCCACTCGTAATACGTGGTACCACCAGCGTCCCATACTTCAGCGGCCCAGGCTTCGGGCGGATCGACGCGGACGGCGAACTCGATGACTTCGTTGTTTTCCAGCCACCCATCTGGGCCGGTCCAGCGATAGCGCACGTTCTGCGGCGGGACCATGTCGCCCGGGCGGGCGATGTATTCCATGACCCAACCAGTGCCGAATTCGCGGCCGTGATCCGTCGGATCGAGGGCAAACTCGATCATGTCGGCGTGCCATTGCTCGACGTTGGTGCCCCAGTGGCAGAGGACGTCGTCGACAATTTCCATGTGTACGTACCAGCGGTTGACATCGCCGCCCTTCCAACCCATGAGGGTGGTGACGTTGTAGTCGTCGCGCTCGGGCAGGGGACGATCCGCTTCGTCGCGCCATTCATCCATGGTGAGGGTGTATTCGGGGTCGAACCAGCCCCAGTCGCTGGCGTCGCCGTCGGCCGTCATAGCGCTGGGATCGGGGACTTCGAGCATGTAAAACTCAAAGCCGAGCCGGCCGTTGCGATTTTCGAGGGCCGGCGGATCGTTGAACTGGGCGTTTGCGGTGCCGATTAAGGCTAGGCTAAAGCCGCAGGCAATCAGTAACCTCATGCTTGCTCTCCTTTCAATGGTTTGAGCGAACTTGCAGCCTTTGCAAGCTAATGATAGGGCTAAATATATAATTGCCACCTATGCGACACAAATTAAAAGCAGGCCCAAGTGGACACGGTGACGGCCAAGAGACATACTTAAACGGCAGTTGGAATCCGAAAATTTTGGCAAGGAATTTTGGCAAATGGAAGCTATTCGCTTGGGTTTGGTTGGGGCGGGTGGCATGGCCCGAAATCGGGCCGCCTTTGCGGCCATGGAGGCCTGTAAGCTAACGGCACTAGCGGCCCGCAACGCGCGCACCGGGGCCGAACTAGCCCAGCGGTACGAGGTGGAGTTGCTGGCTCATAACCGCGCCGACTTGGATGGGGATCTCGAAGCCATCCGCACCGGGCTGGGTGCTGAGGTAGCTGCGGCCGAGGGGCGGCGAGTCGCACTACGCTGAGCGAGCAGCTCTCTATGGACGCTTCGAGGAAATCCGCGGACCGCGCTGGAATCAGCGTACGCGCTGTGCTCGTGGGGGCCGTGCTGTGCGGCGCGATTGCCGTGGGCCTGCCATACGGGGAGTTCGTCCTCAACGGCACCCAACTCGGGCTGAATTCCTCGACGCCAGCCGCCTTTTTTCTGCTATTTTTGCTCGTGGCTCTCGTGCAGCCGCTGCTCGGCTTGGTGCGGCCGGACTGGCTTTTTAGTCGCGCCGAGCTGTTGAGCATTGCAGTGATGATGATGATTACCACCGCCATTGCCGCACGGGGTTTCATCAGCATTGCGGTGCCGATTCTGACTGGCATCTTCTACTTTGCCAGCCCGGAAAACAACTGGGAGGAGTTGCTCCTCCCGCACGTCCCCACTTGGCTCATTCCCTACGATGCCCAAGCCATTCAAGGTTTTTACGAGGGCCTGCCGGAAGGTGCGGCGATTCCTTGGGGCGTTTGGTTGGAGCCGCTTTTGTGGTGGCTTCTGTTTATGGCTGCGTTTTACGTGGTCGTCGTGTGTTCGATGGTCATCTTGCGGCGGCAGTGGATGGACCACGAGCGGTTGCTATACCCGCTGACGCAGGTGCCGCTGGGCATGGTTGAGGACGCGGCGACGCCCTCGCGCGTCAAACCCTTTCTAAAGAATCCCGCGATGTGGCTGGGGCTGGCCGTGCCGTTTGTTCTGCACGGGGTCAATGCCTTGAGCCACTACTATGAGTTCATCGGTCGCATCAATTTTGCTTATTCGATACCGTTGGCCCATGACGCGGTGCGGTTTTACTTGCGCTTCGACTGCATGTGGATGGGACTGGCCTATCTGGTCAATGCCAACATCACTTTCAGCCTGTGGTTCTTCTACTTGTTGGTCAAAGCCGAGGAGGTGCTCTTCACCCGCATCGGCATCTTGAGCACCGAAAATCTCGACATCTTCAGCCACACTTTTGAGGGGCCGACCATGGGCCTGCTGAGCCATCAGACCATGGGCGCGATGATCGTCATGGTGATTTTGGGGCTGTGGACGGCGCGCATCCACCTGTGGCGCGTTGTGCAGCATCTCTGGCGGCGGGAGGGGCGGTCCGATGGCGAGGAGCTGATGTCGTACCGCACGGCCATCCTCGGCGTTGTGCTGGGCCTCGCGGTTATGTCGCTGTGGCTGTGGCACTCTGGGATACCGCTGTGGGCGGTATTCGTCTATCTGTTCGGGGCGTTTGTCATCTTTTTGGCCCTGACGCGGATGATCGTCGAGGCCGGCTTGGCCGCGGCCGTCCAAGGCATGTCGGGTTGCGGCTTTCTCATCTCCAGCGTCGGCTCCTCGTCCCTCGGAGTGGCCGGGGTGCTGGCTACGGGGATGACCCTCGCTTGGGCTGGCGATCTGCTGGTCTTTATGATGGCCCCCTGCGCCAACGGCATTCGCATGTTGCACGGACTGAGCCGCTACAAGCGCCGCATCCTCGCGATGATTGGGCTGGCCATGGCCATTGGCCTCGTGGGTGGGGTTTATACGATCCTCGTGCTGAGCTACCACTACGGAGCCAACAACTACCATGGCTCGTGGGCGTGGTTTGCCAAGGAGCCGTTTCGCGTGGCGCAAAACTTTGCGCTCAACCCGACTGGCCCCAATTGGGACGGCTGGCTGTGGAACGGAGTCGGCGCGGCGATTATGGCGCTGTTGATTTGGGCGCGGCACCACCTTTTGTGGTGGCCCTTCCACCCGCTAGGTTATCTGGCCAGCGGCACTTGGATCCTCAACAGCGTCTGGTTTAGCATTTTTCTCGCGTGGCTGGTCAAGGCACTCGTGTTGAAGTACACTGGACCGAATGGGTACAAGGCGACGCGGTGGTTTTTCATCGGCATGGTGTTGGGACAGTTCGTCGCCGGGGGATTCTGGATGGTCGTCGATGGGTTTACGGGTATGACCGGGAATAGGATTCGGATGTTTTGAAAAGAGATGTACGAGATGATCCGCAGATGGACGCAGATAGACGCAGAATAGGATTCCGAATCGTGCAAATCATGCCGGCCGCTCTTTGGCCTGTTGCGCTGTTGTGCGCCGCTCTTTGTGGGCAGGCCCTTGCAGAACAGCATGTAGCCGTCTTGGTCTTTACCAAAACCGCTGGTTTCCGCCACGATTCCATTGCCGACGGCATTGCCGCGGTCCAGACCTTGGGCCGGGAAAACGGCTTTGCAGTCGAGGCCACCGAGGACGCGGAGCGTTTCACCGACGAGGGCTTGGCGCCGTATCGGGCGGTGATTTTCCTCAATACGACCGGCGATGTACTGGCCGCTGAGCAAGAGCGAGCTTTCGAGCGCTACATTCGCGGCGGCGGTGGGTTTGTGGGCATCCACTCCGCGGCCGATACCGAGTACGACTGGGCTTGGTATGGCGACTTGGTGGGGGCTTATTTCGACAGCCATCCGGCTATCCAGCAGGCCCAAATCCAAGTGGCCGACCGAGTGCATCCGGCCACCAGCCATTTGTCCGCTCGCTGGCAGCGGCGCGACGAGTGGTACAATTACCGCCGCAATCCCCGCGGGCGCGTTCACGTCTTGGCCACCTTGGACGAGGGCAGCTACAGAGGCGGCAATCACGGCTTTGACCACCCCATTGCTTGGTGCCACGACTACGAAGGCGGCCGCTCTTGGTACACCGGCGGCGGCCACACCCGCGAAAGCTACGGCGAGCCTTTGTTTATGCAGCATATCCTCGGCGGCATCGAGTACGCCACTGGAGTGACTGTGGCCGATTGCGGGGCCACGTTGGATACCAATTTTGCAAAGGTCGTCCTCGACAGCGAGGCTGAAAATCCCATCGACTTGGCCGTGGCTCCCGACGGGCGCGTGTTCTTCATCGAGCGCAAGGGGGAGTTGAACGTATATCGGCCCGACCTCGGATTGACTCGCTTGGCCGGACAGCTAGCGGTTTCGACCGACTTTGAGGACGGCCTGCTGGGCATTGCCTTAGACCCAGATTTTGTCCGCAACAATTGGCTTTATCTGTTTTACTCGCCACGCGGCGAAGAGGCCAAGCAGCATGTATCCCGCTTTGAGTTAGATGGCGACGAACTGGTTTTGGATTCCGAAGTCGTGTTGCTGGAGATTCCCACCCAGCGGCGTGCGTGCTGCCATTCGGGCGGGGCACTGGCGTTTGGCCCGGACGGGAATCTGCATATCGGCGTTGGCGATAATACCAACCCCTTTGATTCGGATGGGTTCAGTCCGTTGGACGAGCGTCCGGGTCGAAGCGATTGGGACGCCCAGCGCACGTCAGCTAATAGTGCCGATTTGCGCGGCAAAATCCTGCGCATCAAATCTCAAGATGATGGTAGCTACAGTATTCCCCCGGGGAATTTGTTCGCCAAGGCCGAAGAAGGCCGCCCCGAGATTTACGTCATGGGCGTGCGCAACCCCTTCCGGCTGTCGATTGACCGCAAAAGCGGCTGGCTCTACTGGGGCGATGTCGGCCCCGACGCCCGCCAAGCCGACCCCCAGCGGGGGCCGATCGGTCTGGACGAATGGAACCAGGCGCGGGGGGCGGGCAATTTTGGCTGGCCCTACTGCATTGGCGACAATGAGGCTTACGTTGACTACGATTTTGCCAACGAAAGCTCCGGTATGCCCTTCGAT
This sequence comes from Candidatus Latescibacterota bacterium, assembly GCA_965200315.1. GTDB lineage: Bacteria > Latescibacterota > UBA2968 > UBA8231 > UBA8231. Next base: position 2,072,245 of record OZ241362.1, on the reverse strand, counting down.
TGCGGGGCACCGCGGAATCTGTCCCCCAATAACACGGGCCTGCAATCGCTGCCCCCGGCGCAGGCGGCGTGGGTTTGGTATCCGTACGGCCCCTCGTCCGCGTTTCCCGAAATCACCGCCGACAGCGGCCGCACGGCGCTGGCTGGCCCGGTGTACTACTATGATGCCGCAGCGGGTAGCAAAAAGCTGCCGGCGTATTACGACGGCACGCTCTTTATGTACGAGTGGGCGAGCAATTGGATTAAAGAAGTCAAGTTGGACGAGGACGGGCACATCCTCAAGATCAATCCCTTTTTGGACGGCATGGAATTCATCCGGCCCATCTCCATGCAGTTTGGTCCCGACGGCTCGCTGTACGTGTTGGAGTGGGGCAGCGGTTTTTGGGGCGACAACGACGACGCCCGCGTGGTGCGGATTGACTACGTGCGGGGTACGCGAGCGCCGGTGTCCCGCGTTGAAGCGGTACCCACCAACGGTGCTGCGCCGTTGGAAGTGCATTTTTCGGGAAGCAATTCCTTTGATCCCGACCCGGGCTCGGTGCTAGACTTTGCTTGGGATTTTACCGGCGATGGCGAGATTGACGCGACGGGGTTAGAGGTCGTCTTCACCTACGAGGTAAGCGGCGACTACATTGCCCAGCTAACGGTCTCGGACGCCGAGGGCAACCAAGGCGTGGCGCAAGTGCCGATCTCGGTTGGCAATACCGTCCCCCAAGTGGAGATCGTGCGGCCCCCGGATGGCGGTTTTTTTAGCTGGGGAGAAGTCGTCGATTTTGAAGTCCGGGCCTTTGACGAGGAGGACGGGACCGCCGACTGCGCTCGGGTGGTATTGCAAGCGTTTATCGGCCACGATGAGCACAGCCATCCCCTTGAGGAATACGGCACTTGCAGCGGTAGCTTTCAGACCGAGGCCGGGCACGGCGGCGATGGCGACGATTTGTTTTATACGGTCGAGGCGCGCTATACAGATTTGGGCGCGGAGTCGGTGGCTCCTTTGACCGGTAGAGGGGGCCACATTCTGCAACCCAAGCGCAAGCAAGCCGAGCACTATACGCGCCAGAGCGGAGTCCTGTTAGAAACGACCGGAGACGAGGCCGGCGGCGGGCAGAATATCGGCTTTATCGCCCACGGCGACTGGATTTCCTTTGCGCCCGTGAATCTGGAGGGCATTGAGTGGCTCAACTATCGGGTGGCTTCGGCCGGGCTGGGGGGGCGCATCGAAGTTCGCGTTGATTCGCCGAAGGGGCCGCCGATTAGCACGGTGCGCACGAGCGGTACGGGCGCCTGGCAAGTTTACACCAACCTAGAGGCACCTATTGCAGACCCGGGCGGCACCCACGAGTTGTTTTTCATTTTCCTGCGCAATCCGGGGGACGACGGCTTGTTCAATATCAATTGGATTGATTTCCAAGGCCCGGGGGTGTCCCGTCCCCCGGCCACCTCAATAGATGCCGAGTCGAGTTCACAAGGGCCGTTGCCCGGTCAGCCCATCCTGTATCCGCCCTATCCCAATCCCTTTAACCCGATGGTCCATATCCGCTTTATGCTCCCGGAGCGCATGGCAGTGCGGTTGGAGGTTTTCGACATCTTAGGGCAACGGGTGGACGTCGTGGTCAACGAGGGGCTAGACGGTGGAAGCCATGCGGTGCGGTTTGACAGAGCCGATCTGGCGAGTGGGGTCTATATCGCGCGTTTGACGACGCCGGGTGGGGTCTTGGTGCGGCGGATGGTGTTGTTGCGCTAGCTGCGAGTTAGGCTCAACGGATGCCGATGGTTTCGACGCCGTTTTCCTTGAGCAGATCGAGTACGGCGATCACATCTCGATATGGGACTTCCCCGGATCCCGTAAACACGACCCGACGCTCCACATCGGCTTCAGGCGGAAAGAGTTCCTTCAGCCTAGCCGGCAGTTCTTCCGCGCTCACCTTTTTGTCGTCAATCAGGATTTCGCCCCGCGTGCGCTGCCTCTAAAAGACGATTCTGGTTGGGGCCGCATGTACGTCGAGTATCCCCGCGCTGGAATCGAATGGCTGATCTGGCTGACGATATGTTCTCTGCTCTGCGCCTTTGTCGTCAGCCAGCTAATGAGCAGGTATCGGATCGGTCGCAGTCTGTGACCTTGACAACAAAGAGGTTTTGTGCATTTTATGACCATAGTCATAACTATGGTCATAATACATCAAAAAGGAAGGGAAATGCCTTCTATTTCAAAAAGTAAATTGAAAGCCAATATGCTTCGCATCTTTCGCGAGATTGAAGAAACTGGCGAAGAATGGGTGGTGACAGATCACAATCGCCCTGTGTTGCGCATTCAGCCGATTGCGACAAAAAAGACCGTGGAAGAGGTGTTCGGAGCGATTCAGGGCAAAGTTGTCTATCGAGAAGACATCAATACGCCGACCACGGACGAATGGGGAGCGCTGGCGTGATCGTCTTGGATACTTCGGCCCTCGTATTCTGGACGCTAAATCGAGATCGGCTATCTCGAACCGCAGCACAAGCGATCGCGGACGCCGACCGCATTGCTCTTAGTTCGATCTCTATTTGGGAAATTGGCATTAAAGTAAAAAAAGAACAGCTCTCCATACCGATTTCCATCGAGGAATTCACCGATAAACTGGAACAAATTGACCGCCTCTATATTCTCCCGGTAGACGTCCAGACTTGGATCAAAAATCTCGAACTTGACTGGGATCATCGCGACCCTGCTGACCGCACCATTGTCGCTCTGGCCAGTCTGCATGCCTGCCCGCTCGTCACTTCGGATTCCGCTATCCGCGCATTTTATTCACAGGCTGTTTGGTAATTCAACTTTTGACCTTGGCATATTCAGTAGTTCGCCAAGTTTTTTCGCGGAGAATTTCTATGAAATACGCGGCCACTCTGTCGTCGGTCCTGTGCTGTCTAGCCATCCCGGTTTCGGCCCAAATAGTTCACGTGTGGGATCTGGCCGATACCGCTCAGACGGGCCAGTTCACAGTGTACAACCCGGACGTCAATGATGCCGAATTCGGCACTCCTATTACTGCCGGCGATCTCGATGGCGACGGGCGCGCCGATCTGGTGATTTCGGCCCTAGCTGGCGATGGCCCCGCCAATGATCGCTCCAACGCCGGCGAAGTGGCCATTTGCTTTGATACCATACCTTTTACGGGGTCGATGGCCAATTGGTGCGCCAACTGACCGTCGGCCGGGGGGTGGGTCGCTACCTAGCTGGGTGGGATGCCCGCAACGACCAAGGGCGTCTGGTGGCCTCCGGGGTCTATTGGGCGCGTTTGCGCGTCGGCTCTCAAGTGTACCGGCAGCCGCTACTGTACATCAAATAACCTCTTTTTCTCACTCAAGGCTGCGTCGGCTCCAATCCCAACAGTACGCTCAAGATGTTGACAAAGTTCCAACCCTCACTGTGCAGCACGATATTGAGCGAATCTTGGAGCTCTGGCACAAGATAAAATGCATTAGGCGACAACTTGACGAAAAGCGCGAGCAATATATCCAGATGGTATGCCAACATGCAGTCCATCAAGCGAAAAAGTGAGGGAGTAGAGAGCATGGCAACAGGTATCGCCCAGCAGGAGATCAACGAAATCGTCTGGCAGGCGTGCGACACGTTTCGCGGGACGCTCGATCCCACCCAGTACAAGGACTATATCTTGGTAATGCTCTTCATTAAGTACCTGTCCGACCTGTGGAAAGACAGGCAAGAACAGTACCGCGAGCGCCATCAGGGAGACGAGCGGGCACTCAGCCGAGAGCGCTTCGTCATGCCCCAGGTTGAGTTAAGGCACCGACCGCGAGAAGCACGTGCTCTTCATTGACGCCAGCCGGGAGTTCCAAGACGACAAGAACCAGAACCGGCTCCGGGCGCAGGACATCGACAAGATCGTCGAGAATGATTTCAACCTCAACATTCCCCGCTATGTGGATACTTACGAGCCGGAGCCGGAGGTGGATATCGCGGCTGTGCGCCAGGAGATCGTGGAGCTTGAGACCGAGCTTGCCGAAGCTGAGGCTGAGCTGGAGGGGTATCTAAAGGAGTTGAATCTATGAATAACGTGCTGGATGCGCTTTCTGCGCTCGAAGCCGACGCCGGAGCCAAAGAGCGAATGGCCCGCTGGATCGCCGAATCTCGCTCGCTAGGTATCGACCTTCCGAGCCTAACTATTGAGCACGTTCGTCTCTTTGAACGCTTGGCGGATTTGGAGGCGGCGATTGCGGAATGGCACGAGCGGCGCGAAGGCATGAAGAGCGCTGATGACGAACGGATCTGGAGAAAACTCAGACTCGAATGGAATTACAACAGCAACCATATCGAGGGCAACACGCTGACCTACCACGAGACCGAACTGCTGCTCATCCACGGTCGCACGGCGGGCGGGCACCCGATGCGGGACTACGAGGAAATGAAGGCGCACGATGTTGCGATCGACTATACGCGATCGCTCGCAGGCGAGGAACAGGTTATTGGGGAGAGCGATATAAGACAGCTAAACAAAATTATCCTCAAGGAACCCTTCTTGAAATACGCGGAGACGCCGGATGGTCAACCGACGCAGAAGCGCATTGTTCCGGGCCAATACAAGACACAGACTAATCACGTGCGGACGGCGACTGGAGAACTCCATCGCTTCGCCGAACCCGAGGAAACGCCCCCATTAATGGAGGAATGGACTCGTGATTTTCGGCGTAACTTGGAGCGGAGTGCCTATCCTCTGCCGTTGTTCCTAGCTGAATCGCACTGGAGTTTTATCCATATCCATCCATTCGACGACGGAAATGGGCGCACCGCACGGCTACTTGCCAATTACGCTTTGCTTCGTAATAATCTGCCGCCTATCGTGATCAAGAGCGAAGACCGAGACCGCTATATCAGCGGGCTCCAGAACGCCGATGTAGGTCGTATGTTGCCGCTCGCCCAATTCATGCTGGAAAACGTCTCATGGTCGATTGAATTGGCGATCCGGGCTGCGAAAGGCGAATCGATTCGCAAACCCGATGATATGGATAAAGAAATGGACGTCTTTATTCAAAAGAGAAGAGGGCCAGCACCGAATAACTCTGATGTTGAAGTGCTGGATCAGGTATTCTTCCGTCATGTTAATCCAGTGCTCGAAAAGCTGGACGGGCTATGCGAACGGCAAGGCTACGAGCTGTTTAGTGATTATAGCATACACAAATACGTAGTACCTAGCAGGAGCGGCCGCGTATACGGTGGCGTACTCGGAACCAATCAATGGGAACAGACAAAGAAGTACTTAGTACGGCCGGGCTTTGCACTTAGCGACGAGCAACAAGTCGAGCTAGGAGCGGAGTACAGCTTCCACAGATACATAGGGACAGGGAACCATGATTTCAACTTAAAGCTGTCAGTTATCTGGAAGCTGGGCGGAGAAAAATTCTCGTTTGAGGCAGAGATCGACGGAAGCCCTCTCACAGCCATAGGCCATCACATCCCTTATTTGGAACTCGACGGTCGAGACGCTGAAGTGGACCTCACGGTCGCGGCGATTTGTCGTTGCATGATGGATGAAATCGACAATCTGTCGCAAGGGTCGAAATAGGTTGATGACAATAGCTGAGGCTGAGCTGGAGGGGTATCTAAAGGAGTTGGATTTGTGAGGGAAGTGTTCTAGCCCTCATAGAAGCAAAGCGAAAACTCAAGAAGGGACTCGCTAAGTTATTGCTCACGGGCAAGCGCCGGTTACTGGATTGTAATACACAATGGTGTGAGCGAAGCATAAGTGACCTAGCGGAAGTAAATCCCAGAACGGCGAAGCCTCCATCTTTGGATACCCAAATTAGAACAGAAGCTCGCTTCATTGCGTTGTCTAAAGCACGGCTTGATGCAGAAACTACTGCCGAATGAACTTCGTGCGGAAACTAGCTGAATCATGTCTTCATAAAGAAAAACGACGAGTGCGCCAAGACCACAAACCGCTGCGATAGCAGCAAAGATGAACTTCACTTCATAGTGTTTGCCATGCAACTAAATTTTACAAGAAGGTGAAATATGGCTAGCGAAGATCTAATCAATCAGTTGAAAAATCTGGCGAATCAGATCGAGAACATTGATAAAGACAGACTACTTCGCCCTTCGCTCGGCGAGGAGGCTCTTCAAGAGGTCTTTGTTCCCCGATTAGAGGAAATTCAGCGCAGATTTGAATTTGTACTACAATACGCTTCCGATGTACATGACAAGCAGGTACAACGTATCTTGGGGCTGCTTGAGAACATTAAATCGGCAATGGAAGAGCAGGCGAACTGGTCAAATGCGGATTATGTAGCACATAAATCCCAATTCTTGGCAAACATTGACACTTACCTTGAGGACCTAAAGCAGTATTGGCCACCGCTCGTAACTGCTGCAGTCGAATCACGCGGTTTCCTTGAAGATGAAGGTGTTCGTCGCGAATACGAACGTACAATAAATTCCATAAAGAAAGATTCGGAGAGCGCCTTACAACAGGTTCAGAACAAGGCGCAAAAAACCATTGATGAGGCAAATGCCCGCGCGGAGCAGATCGAGAATAGCGCAAGACGAACTGCTGCCGGAACCTCCGTAGAAGAGGCCCAGAAACAGTTTCGTGAGGCCCAGACTACGCTTGATCGAAAGGTAAAACTGTGGTCAGGGTTGAGTGCAGTCTGTGTCGCTGGTTTTATTGGTAGTGCTATATACTTCGCAAATGTTGATCTTCCTGATCAATGGCGGTGGCATGTAATATACCATAGTGCAATTAGGGTCTCCATACTCACGGCTGTTGGGACTGCAGCGGCCTTTTGCTTAAAAATACTCCGTGCACATCTGCATATGAGTGAGAAGAATCGGCACCGACAACGTGTTGCGAATAGCATCGGATCCTTTGTCGAGTCAGCCGTTACACCAGAACAAAGAGATTTGATATTGGGTCAACTCGTAGAGTCTGTAATTCAGTTCGGTAGCTCTGGTTTGCTTCACCGCGAAGACGACAATGTATCCAGACCGAAGATGACCATAGATTCGATTATGAGAACGCTGTCTACTAGCTCCCCCAAAGAGTAGATAGAGTTCGATGACGGCCAGCGCGGAACCGTTGATTTCGCAAAGCAGGTAAACAAATCCCGGTCGAGCTCAAATTCAAAAAGTGCCGACACCTGTCAATCTCAGTTCACCCCGACTGCTCGGTGACGGCGTCGGCACCTGTGGGTTACTCCCTAGAGGAGGTGCTAGAGCATCTTAAGAGCCGACGGGCGTGGATTGCCAAGCAGCGTCGTCATTTCGAGGCTTTTCATCCACTGCCGGAAACCAAACGATTCGTCTCTTGAGAGACCCATCTCTATCTCGGGCGTCAGTATCGGCTGAAAGTTCGCCGCGCCTGCGACGTTGAGGTCAAGCTAGTCGGTCGTTTCTTGAATGTCTCTGTCCCAGAGCCGGAAGAGCCTCGGTGTGTTCGCACAGCACTTGACACTTGGTATCGCGCGCACGCTGAGTCCATCTTCCGGGAGCGAATGGCTCGCTGCCTAGAGATTGCACCGTCCTTGCGGGGACAGCACCTACCTTGAGAATCCGACAGATGACTAGGCGTTGGGGTAGCTGTTCTAGAAGAGGAACCATCACCCTCAGTACTGAACTCATTAAGACGCCCTTGCACTGCATCGAGTACGTCATCATGCACGAGCTCTGCCATCGGCGCGTCCACGCCCACAGTCCTGAGTTCTTCCGACTGCTCAACCGCTGTATGCCCGATTGGGAGGCTAGGAAATCACTGCTTGATTCGCTGGTATTGCAATAGCGGAGCAGCCGAATTCTTCCTAGAAGCCTCCATCTCAACGCTGCGTCGCTTCCAATCCCAACAGCACTATCAAGAACGAGCGCACCCAATAGGCACTGTTCATGTAGGGGTTTTCGGCCGAGGGCCAGTTTGTCCAATAGGTTTGGTTGTGGGGAATGCGGTGGAACCACTGGAGCAAAGGAATCGCCGGCAATTCGGCCAGCCAGATTTCGAGGGCTTGGCGAAACAGCGGCACGAGTGCTGGGTCGTCGGGTGCGGTCTGGCCCATCTGATCGACGAGGCGGTCGAAATCCGCGTTGCGCCAGCGCCAGAAATACGGAGTGGCCGTGCCGGTGGGTTGGACGTAGCGGCTGTGGTAGAGCCGGAGGGTGAAGTACGGGTCGCGCACCGAGCCGCCGTTACCCATCACAAAGGCGCGGGCCGTGCCCTGAGTCATGCGAGTATAGGCGTCGGAGAACATGCGGAAGGAGGCGTCGAAACCCGCGCGGCGCAGTTGCTCGACGAGCACGGGCGTGAAGTCTTGGAAAAGGGAGGGGAAGACGACGACCGGGATTTTCAGACGCTTGCCGTTTTGCTGCCACATCCCTTCCGCATCCCTGCTCCAGCCCTTGCGCTCCATGATGGCTGCGGTCTGGGCTAGGTCGTGTTTCCCCACTGGGTACTTTGCTAGCAGATCCTGAACTTCGTCGATATAGCGCATCAGCGGTGGGAAGTGGGGGAATGGCAACAGGGTGTACTCGCCGGCCCCTTGCCAGCCGATGGCCACGAGTTGTTCGCGGTTGATGGCGTGGTTTACGGCCCAGCGGATGTCCGGGTCGTCGAAAGGCGGCTCTAGGTTGTTAAAGCCGAGGGCCGGCGGCCACCAGTCTCGGTAGCCGTAGGGCAGTTGGCGGCCCGACCACGTGGTGACGTTGGGGTTTTGCTCGAGGAGGGTTTTGATGTTGGAGGGCCGCAAGTCGATGCACTGGTCCATCTGGTTGGCGAGGATGAGCTGAACCCACTTGTTCTCGTCGCCTTGAGGCAGGTAGATGATGCGCTCGACCCTCGGCAAGCGCTGAAAGCCGATTTGGGCGGCCCACCAGTCCTCGCGCAGATCCCAGAGCCGCTGCTGGGGATCGGAGCGCGCCAAGCGATAGGGGCCGCTAACGACCGGCAGGCCGCGGGCCAAGTCGAGGTTTTTGAACGAGGTCGGGTCCTCGCCCGCCCAGATGTGCTTGGGCACGATGTGGATGCCGTTGCCGAAGTTGTAGGTAAAATAGGAGAATACAAAGCGGGGGTTGGGCGCTTTGAGCACAAACCGCGCCGTCAGCGAATCCGGGACTTCGACTGTGGCGACCCAAGTGTCCATGTCGGTGGAAAAGGCCAGCTCCGGGGCGTGGGCCTTGAGCATGTCAACTGTGAACTTGAGATCGTGGGCACTCCAAGGCCGCCCATCGCTCCACCGCACTCCCTCGCGGATGTGGATCGTTACTTCCGTGTAGTCTGCGTTGTACTCGTGGCTTGCGGCGATCCAAGGTATGACGTGGTCTTTGGCTACGTACGCGTTGTAGAAGTAAAGAGGCTCAAACAGGTAGTCAAAGCCCGGGGATTGGGTGCCGACGATAAAGGGGTTAAACGAGTCGTAGTCCCGCATCTGCGGCAGGCCGAGGATGAGGGTGCGGTTGCGCGGGACGTTCTTTATGCCCGCCTCGTCAGAGCCACAGGCGGCGAGCGCCAAGCCGCCGAGCAAGCCCCAAGCGGCGAGTTTTGTCTTTTGGAGAAATTTTCTCATACTTGTCTCACGAAGGGTACGCAATATCTGTTAATCATTAAGGAACGACCTATATGGCGATGATAAGGATATTTTTGCTTATGGCAGCACTACACGGCGCGAATGTAGCCCTAGCCGAGGCCGCGGTCAAAGGTCGGCCGGCCTTGGTGCTCGACGGCGCGGCGGCTCAAGTAGTGGTCGATTTGCTGGGCGGCTCAATTGTGAATTTCCACTTGCGGGATCAGGGGGTCAACCCGCTTTCATGGGGCCGCGAAAGAGCCGGGGAAGGGCCGCAGTCCATGGGGCATTTCCTCTGCTTAGACCGCTGGGCTTCGGTCTCGGAGGCCGAGGCCAAAAACGGCATGCCCGGGCACGGCGAAGCCTCGGCCGTGCGGTGGCGGGGCGTGCGCGGCCCCGAGGAACGGGGCGGCTTTATCGAGGCCGAGATGGCCGCCACCCTGCCGCTGGCGGCCTTTCTCTTTGCAATCCCGCCCGACTACGCCGGGACCGAACGGGTCGCACTAATCGATGATCGGCTGGTTGTGCGCCCGCGCGGCACGACGGGCAATCGCGCCAAAGCCATAGAGGCGGCGGCCGGCGAGGTTGAACGCACGGATGCAGATCTAGAGATGGAAATCGATGCGCTATTTATCGAATAGGTTTTGGAGTGCGCTGGTCCTGTTGTTGGTGGGATGCAGCGAGGACGAGACCATCGTCGCACGGGTCGGCGAGGTGGAGATTGAGCAGGCGGAGTTTGCAGCTTTTGTCGAGCGCCTGCCACCGGGGTTGCGCAGCCCCAAGGAAGGACGCGCAGCCGACCGAGAGCACTTGCAGTCGATGATCGACGAGGAGCTAATGTTTGTCGAGGCGCGCGCCCGCGGGATCGACACCAGCTTGGCGGTTGCACACCAGCTCCGCGAAATGGTGCGCCAGCGCCTCGTGGAGCGCTACCGAGCCCAAGTCATTGTGCCGCAGGTGAAGATCACAGCCGAAGATGTCGAGCGCGCCTTCGCCGAGATGGGGTTTGACCGCGAGCGGCTCTTCAGTCGCATCTTGGTGCGCACCCGCGAGGAGCTAGCGGCGGTCGGGAGCGACCTGCGTGCGGGCCAACCCTTTGAGCAAGTAGCTGCGCGCTTTGCCGCCAACGACCTCTTCGCCGCGCAAGGCGACGGCGTGGTCGGCTGGATCGGGCGCACGCAAGCCGCACGGCGTTTCTCCATCCCGCCCACCGTCTTTGCGGGTTTGCCCGCTGGGCAGGTGGCTGAGCCAGTCGCGCTGGCCGGCGGCTATCAGGTCTTCCGCTTTGTCGAGGATCGCCCGGCCGCGCTCGTCGATTACAGCGAGGAAGTGGCCGAGCGGCTGCGCAAGGAGCGGACTCGAGAGAAGGAGGAAGAGGAATTTGAGCGCCTCCGGCTCCGCTACGAGGTGCGCCTAGATTCAGTGGGCGAGGCCATCTTACTCCAGAGTTTGGACCGGCCCCTGACGACGGACGAATTGAATCACCCCTTCTATGCGTACGAAGGCGGCACCATCAGCGTGGCCGAGGGGTTGGGCAGCCTGCAAGCGGTGGGGGCGCAGGGCGCTCTGCAAGACGAGTCCCAAGCCGCCGAGCGGATCGGGCGCCTGCTGCTGCCGGTGCGGCTTTTTGAGGCTGAGGCGCGCCAGCGCGGCTGGACTGCGGCGGCCGCCTTTGTCGAGTGGCGCGAGCACCAGCGCCGGGCCCTGATCCTCAATCAGCTCTTCCAACAGGCCACAGCCGGGGCCGCGCCCAGCGAGGACGAGATTAGAGCGCATTACGAGGCTGACAAAGACCGCTACCGCACTCAGGAGGCCGTGGTGGTCCACGAGCTGTGGACCGCCGAGGAAGAGGACGCTGCGGCTTTGCGCGCCGAGTGGGAGGCCGGTGTGCCCATTGCCGACCTGCTCGACCGGCCCGGCGTGCGCTCGCACGTCGGCGTCGAGGGGCACGGGGTGCGCGAGCACGGCTGGGAGACGCGCCTTTTGCGCCTGTACGAGCCGCGCTATCCCGCGCTGGTAAAGGCGGCCTTTGCCGCTGAGGTCGGCGCACTCGTCGGCCCGCTAGCAAGCATGGACGGGTACGCGGTGTTGCGGGTGCTCAGGCGGGAGGGCGGCCAACTTCAGCCCTTTGCCGAGGTGCGCCGCCGGGTGGCCGCCAGCTTGCGCCAACAGCGGGAAAACGAGCGGATCGGCGCGTTTATTCGCCAGTTGCAGGATAAGTACCAGGACCAAGTCGCCGTCTTGGTGGATTGGTAGTGGCGCGACGGCCGCGGCTATCTTGACAGATATATACTTTGGTCCTACCTAATAGTTTTTTAGCAAGCGTCGCGGCACGGGCGAGCCGCCGGCGAGCGAGGGAGAAAGCAGGATAATGAAGAGCCACTGCGCCGTGCCGGTCCTCGTCGGCCTAGCGCTGAGTTGGGCATGGGCCGAGGCCCAGTCGGGCTATCAGATCGCCGGTGACGAAGTCGTAGTCGAGCGGGCCAGCCACTGGCAGCAGTGGTCTATTCCCACCCATCTGGCACGCATCCACGAGGACGGGGCGGTGCGGGCGCACGCGCTGCGGACGGTCTTCAACGTCCTAGACGATCCCGGATTCAAGCGTCCAGTAGTCATCAGCAAGCCCGACCCGCGCATCGGCACCATCGACAGCACCATGCAGTTCGACGTGTTTGGCGAGCCGATACGGAATACGCTCAACGAGCTGGTCTTCGACTATTGGGTGCGGCCTGGCATCAGCCGGGTGGGGTCCAATCCACAGCTTGCGGCCAACATCCTCGATGGCGACCCCACCACGTTCTGGGAGCCGGATCCACGCGATCCCATTGAGCAATGGTGGATCGAAGTGGACTTGGGGCGGGTAGTGCCGGTGGAGCGGCTCAAGCTCCAGTTCGTCGACGAGTCGCTCGGGGACCCCTTCCTGCGCTTCATCATGCTGCTGTCGGACCGGCAGAGCGCGCTGTTGCACGAGCCGAACAGCCGCATTGGCTTCCAGCTCTTCATCCCGCAAGACGCGCCCAATACCACGCAGCGCGAATACATCTTCGAGAGCGAGCACACCAGCCCCGAACTCCCTCCGGCCACTGGCGTAGTCAGCGATAAGAAGCTGGCGGAGAGCTTGCACCGCTCGCCCGAGTGGGCCGGGCGAAAGATCGAGACTATTCGCATCGTCATCACGGATACGCGCGGCGGCCGGGCCGGACAGATTGATCAAGAGGCGTGGGAGGCCCTGCCGGAAGCAGAGCGCGGGGATATCGTCTATTTTGCGCGCGATGTAGCTGGTCGCGAGGAGCCGGTGGACGAGGCCACCTATCAGGCTCTGGAAGAGCAGCGCCAAGGGCGACGGGATTACTACCGCCGCGAGTTGCCGCGCCTAGCCGAGGTCGAAGCGCACGGCTGGGGAGAGAACTTGGCCATCAACCTGATTGAAAACGGCGGCTCGTACGTGCTGACGACCGATGGGACCAATACGCTGCTTGCGTTCGATGGCGACGCCGGGACTGGATTCTCACACCAGATCCGCAACCCGAAAAACCCCACCGCCAACGTGCTGACCATAGATATGGGAGGCATTGTGCGCTTGGCTCAGACCCGCTTAGTGGGCAGTAGTCGGGGCTACATCATGCGCGCCTCCACGGGCGAGCGCGACGCCGAGGGCAATCTCAAGTGGCAGCGCATCAACCCGGAGGAACGAGAGCGCAATGTGTTCACCGGCAACTTTCGCGACATTGCCGACATTCAAAACCCGCCAGTTTTGACCCGCTTCCTCGACTTGGTCACCCTCGGCCACGTGCCCCCGGGATTTAGGGCCACCGGCCCGGGCGGCACTGGCCACATGAACCAGTTCTGGTCGTATCATCACGAGCTCATGCTGCTCGCCGAGGGGGCACCGGCCGAGGTGGTGCTGGAGTCGGGTCTGATCGAGCTGCCGGGATTAGTGGCTTTGGGTGAGGTGCATTGGGAGGCGAGTACGCCCCCGGGCACGGATGCGGAGATCCGCACTCGCACCGGCGACCAGCTTTTGCAGCAGATCCGCTATTTTGACAAGACTGGCAACCAGAAGACCGCGGACGAGTACAGGACGCTGGCCGGCTTTCTGAAGGGGCCTTCGGACACGACCGTGGTGGTGGGGCCGGGCTGGAGTCCGTGGAGCCAGCGCTACTTGCAGCCTAAAGACTTGGCTACTTCGCCGGGCCTGCGGCGCTTCATGCAGATCCAAGCGCGCCTCAAAAGCAGCGGCGAAAACGCGGCCGCCCTGCACCGCATCGCGGTCGCGTTCCACCAGCCAGTGGCCCAGCACCTGCGGGCCGAGGTGTGGCCGACCACGGCCGAGGCCGGGGTGCTCGACACCTTTGCGCTCTACGTGCAGCCCAACTTTTTGCAGCAGCCGGCCAACGTGCGCAGCCCGGGCTTCGACCAATTGATCTTGTACGCAGAGCCGTTGTTCGCGCTGAAGTTCGTCGATGCGGTTATAGGCACCGAGGCCGAACTGTTGGCCGGAACGCCTCTCCAGTGGGGCGATAAATTAACAGTACACGCCGAGGGCGACTCGCTGTGGTTGGAATTCTCGCAGATTGTGCAGGGCGCACCGGACGATGTGCTCGCGCCCGTGTACTACCGGTCGGTCCTGCCCGGCGACGAGGTGCCCACTGGCTTGGATCGCAATCTGTTGACCTTTACCTCGCACAGCCTCTTGCCGGATGCCGAGCGGGGTGCCGTGCGCTACTTTCAGCGGCTGGCAAACGGCAGCTTGGCCGAAGTAGATGCTGCGGCCTACGAAGCGCTCAGCGCGGACGAGCAAGGGCCGGTGCGCTACTTCCGCAAAGTCGTCGGGCTGGGCGATCAGGTGCCTTTTGATGCGGCTGGCGACAGCCTCGACGAGCGGAGCTACGGTCGATTGGGCAGTCAGCGGGGGTGGATAGTGGGGCGCGGCCGGCTGTTGCGCGTGCGCTTTGCCGGGCGGGTGTACCTGCAAGGGACGCGAATGCAGGTCGCTGTGCGGCAGAGCCAGCCCGCGACGCCTTGGCAGGTGGCCGACGGGGGCGACGCGACCGCCCTGAGCCCTTCCAAGAGCCTGTCGATTGGTGCGCAAGGGGCGCGGGCCACCATCGACGATATTGCCATTGCACCCAATCCGTTTACCCCCAATGGCGACGGGATCAACGAGACTGCGGAGATCGGCTTTTCCCTGTTCCGCGTACAGGCCGCACGGCCGTTGACCATTCATCTGTACACGCTGGCCGGACAGCGGGTGCGGAAGCTAACGGGGTTGGCGACTGGTGGGCCTCAGCAGTTTAGGTGGGACGGCAAGGACGCGGCCGGGCAGGTGGTGCCGCCGGGGTTGTACTTGTGTCAGATCGCAGTGGAGGCCGATGCAGAAGGGGTCGGAGGGACGACCCGCACCCGCCTCATCGCCGTGGTCTATTAATTGCGCATCATTCATATAGCAATCCCACACGACGGGCGCGGCTTGCAGGCTCGCATCCGGTTCGGTCTTTCACCCGGTGCAACCCCTCTGGGACCGAGGGCACCTTGCCCTCGAAAAACGCCGTACAGCTTAGGCGACCAGCCGCTCGACGGGCGCGTCAAGAGTGCTTCTGATGGCCTCTATAGTACGCCTACAGGAGGCCGGCGTAGCCACCAGCGACGACCGCCCGTTAGGGGATGGAGGGCGGCTATAAGATGATGTGCCGATGGACTCAGCATAGGAGCAACAAGACGATCCGCATCTCGAATCGTGCAAGTCATGTAGGACTGCTATATTGCAAAGGGAGGTTGTCGTGAGACCAAAGACCGGTATTTATTGCGGTCTCCTAATGTTGTGGAGTGCGGTTGGGGCGCCGGCCGTGGCGCAGGGCCAGTACGGGACGCGCTTGGGCTTGCAGCTCGACGACCAGACGAGCCTCGCGCCCCAAGGCCCTGGGGTGTCCCTGAACGCGCTCGACCCGGCCGTGCGTCGCTGGTATGTGCCGCAGGAGCTGTACAGCGAGTACCATTGGCGGCAGTGGGAGTACACCAACTATGCGCGCAACCCTTATGAGCGCTACGTGGAAACAACCCTGGAGGGCGATTACTTCTACGATCTGTACGGCAATTTCCTCACCCGTGGCTGGCTGATATTCAACAACTCGCAGAGCAAGCCCCAGCAGTTCGGCAACGTGCTGTTCAAGTCCTCCCGCTTCCAGAGTTGGTTTTCCGAAGTCGTGGTGGCGCAAGACAACAAGGGCCAATACTTCTACACCCTGACGGCGAGCAGCCGCCTGCGCTCGGTGCTGTCGCCGATGGTGTTTGCCAAGGCCCGCATGGACGGCGTACAGTTCGATCTGGCTACTGACCGCTACGAAGCAACCTTTTTGTTTTCGCGGCTGAGCAACCCCGGCGGCGGCTCGACCGGGGACCGCGAGGTGTTGCGGACCAACAACACCATCTTGGCGGGCGGGCGGTTGGGAGCCCAGCTCGGCGACTTTGCCGAAGTCGCGCTGCACACGGCCAACGCCCATCAGTCGCACACCTTGCTCGACAAACAGGCCGGCAACCCCTTCGCCGGCTCGCTGACCATCGGGCAGAACAAAACCATCTCGCTCGTCAAGCTCGTGCTGCGCGACGACTCGCCCGAAGACGGCGTGGGCGGCGCGGCGTTTTTCCCAGATGCGTCAGACGTGCAGATCACCTATCGAGATGGCTCAGTGGAATCGGGCAAGGCCATTGGCTTTGAGCCGATCATCGAGGGCGGCTTCTTGCAGCAGGGCTTTGTGGCCGCCAACGGGCCGGAGGAGATGCGATTAGTGTACGACTTCGACAGCCCGGATTTTGTCGATCGGGCCCGTTTTGCCAAGGACGAAATCGCCCAAGTCGAATTCCTGCTGACGCTGGGCAACGACTATCAGGTCTGGATGACCTCGGACCGCCAGATCAACCTAGACGGCCAGGAGGTCTTGTTGCTCGTCGCGCAGGCCGAGGGCAATGTCCAAGACATCACCAACTTGCAGACCATCCGCTTTGAATACGGCCTGCCCACGGCGACCCACATCTTTGGCGGCAGCGTCGAGTTGCAAGACCTGCGGGGTTTCGACTTGTACGGCGAGTACGATTTGAGTTGGAGCTATCGCAAGTACCCCAACGTGCTCACGGAAACCCACGAGGCGTTCTCTGGCATCGGCGGCCGGCGCTCGGCACCAGCTTGGATGGTCAACGTGTCCAAAAAGGCCGCTCCCTATTTTGCCTTCGGCGAATTTTACAGCATGGACCCGCGCTACAACACCCAGACCTTTATCACCTCGGGCACCGGGGACTTCGACTACGACAACGAGCGCGGCTTGGTCGATTTGGTCGATGACAACGACGATCAGGACAAATTCCCGGACAACGTGCGCTTCGACTTTCTCAGCGGCGATCAGCAGGTTTTTCCGGGCTGGGATCAAAACAACGACTTCGTGCCCGATTTCAACCAAAACGACACGTTCGTGCGCTCGAATACCGAGCCGGACTACGAGGAGGCTTTTCTGCGGTTTTACGTTGATCGGCCCGAGTTTCTCTTTGGAGTCGATATGAACAACAACTTTTGGGTCGATCAATACGAAAACGACGAGGAGCCGGATTATCCCTATCGCCGGGATCACCGGGGATTCAACATCCACCTCGGGGCCGACATCACGCCGCGGGCGCGCTTGGTGGTGGGGGCGCTGCGCGAAGGGCTGATTTCCTCGGCGCGCAAAAACGAGAGCAACTACCTGATGTTCACCTACGAGCGCGATGCGCCGCGGCTGGGCCGCTTGCGGGTATTTGAGATGAGCAAGTTGGTCCAAGACGACATTCCCAACCCACTATTGCAGTGGGCGCCGGACAATACGCTGCGCGGCGGCGAGCTGACCAAGGTCGAAGATCCGCTGTTGGCGCGCGACGCTTGGGTCAACCAGCTTTTTGTCGGCCACAATCTGCAGGTGGCCTCGCTCTTTTTGACGACCAAGATGCACTGGCTCCACTTTCACCAGCAGATGGACAAGGCCCAGCGCGAGCAATACGGCTTGGCGCCGTCTGACTTCTTCTTCGGCCTGATCAACAAAGCGAGCTATCGCTTTCAGCTCGGGGCGTGGTCGTTAGAGCCGCGCTGGAAGAGCGAGTTCCGCAAGCAGAGCCGCAGCCTGCTGTCGCTCAACAGCCACACCAGTCTGATGGAGCTGTTTTCGGGCTTGGTGGAGACGCAGGTCTTGCAGGTGACCAAGCTCCAGGCTGGCGTGGAATACGCGATCTTCAACGATTTCGACGCCGACGCCAACGACTTCGACGCGGTTACTGTAGCTGTCCAGTTCAGCAACGAGTCCAATTACCTTGGCTACAAGCTCCGCGCTCTGACCGGCATGAAGGTGGAGCGCAAGCAGTTTACTGGGCAGAAGGCGCAGACGACCAACGAATCCTTTGTGACGATTTACGCGGGGCTGAACTAGATGCGCCGGCTAGCCATAGTGGCCCCGTACGCGCTCCTAATCGCGCTCAATGCGTGCGATGGGAGATCAAAGGCGGAGCAGCACTACTGGTCGGGCCACGCATACCAAGAGCAGGGCATGACCGCCAACGCCCTGCGCGAGTACCGGAGTGCGGTCGCGGCCGGGGTCAATTCTCCCGCCGCCTATTACGCGCTTGGAGCACTCTATGGCGAAAAGGGCGAACACGGCAAGGCCATTGCCGCGTACCGCGAGCTGTTGGTGCGCTGGCCCGAAGAAAGTCGAGCTCAGGAGTTGCTAGCGGCCCGCTATGTAGCGGCCGGGCAGCCAGCCGCCGCCGTCATCCTCTACCAGACTCTGCTTGACCAAGGGGGCGATCCGGCCGTATTGCTCGGTCGCTTGGGCGACGCACAGGGCTTGAGCGGCGACTTGCAGAGTGCAGCCCAGTCCTACGGCGACTTGCTGGTGTTGCGTCCCGACAGCAGCCGGGCCCGGTATCAGCTAGCGAGCATTCACGAGGCCGAAGGCCGGGCCGAGCCTGCCGTTGCGGCCTACATCGAGCTGTTGGCGCAAAAGCCCTATGCGCGGCAAGCGGCCTTGGCGCTGGCGGAGCTCCTCATCGAAATGGACCGCCGTAGCGGCGAACTGGGTGGCGCAAGGGTGGAGGGCTGGTGGCGGCAGCAAGGGCTGGTTGGAGAGGAAGCCATGCAAAAGGCCGAAGGGCAGCTCGCGGCCGCGCTAGTAGAAAATCCCGGTTCAAGTGCCGACTTGTGGGGGCTGGGCAAGCTGCTCTTTTGGCAGGGGCGTTACCGCGAGGCCCTCACTTGTGTTGCTAGGTTGGCCGAGACCACCCCGGATGACTACCGGGTGTATTTCTTTCTGAGTAAGCTCCACGGGTTACTGGGCGAGAAAGAGGCCGCACGAGAGGCGTTTGCCCAGTACCAGCGCCAAAAGCGACGCGCCGAACTCGACGAGCGCGTCAAAATGGAAAGGGATGTCTTGATTAAGCACCTAGCGGGCGAGAGATTGTGAAAAGTCCCAATTGGGGCGATCTATGGGACTGCAAACCAAAAGGAGGGTGCTATGGCAGGCCATGCTTATAGCCCCGAGGAGATAACAGCCCGAGGGGAAGCCATCTACCGGGAACAGATACGCAACTTGATGGAGACGACAGAAAAAGGAAAGTTCGTGATTATTGACATTGAGACCGGCGACTACGAGATAGACTCAAGGGACGTAACAGCTACTCTGAAGCTGCTGGAGCGGCCTGATGCTGTTACCTATGGGGTGCGCATCGGTTATCGCACAGCTTACCGTATCGGCGCTTGACACCCAAGCCATGATTACAGGCAAGATAAACCATTATCTCGAAGCAGTAATCATCGTTGACTTAGTGGGCAGTGATGGACTTCTCCATTCATTAGAGGTCGTCTTGGACACAGGGTATAACGGCGATTTGACGCTACCGCAGGACGTCATCCAACAACTGGGGTTATTCCTGTTAGGTCGGCGCAGCGCAACACTCGCTCATGGCGAATCCGTGGTATTAAACGCCTACCTTGGGACCGTATCTTGGCACGGACTTCCAAGTCAAGTAGGCATTTTACAAACAGATGAGGAACCTCTGCTTGGGATGTCCCTGCCTCAGGAGAGTGGAGTAACTCTGGAAGTATGGGACGATGGTGGCGTTGTTATTGAAGACCCTCGTCGGTCGGGAGAAATACCATGAGAGCCGCGTTGCTGATTGGGATTCTAACGGTGTGCTTGGTGCAGCCGCTAGCGGCCCGACAAGTCCTGCTCATCGGACAGGACGGGCAAATTTCTTGGACCGGGAAGGTTGAAGGGGCCGAGGACATCGCGACGATTCAGCCCGAGCACCGCTCCTTTCTCGACCCCAACGTCACCGAAATAGGCTATGCGCCGGCCGATTTGATCGAGTTTAAAAGCGCGGATTTTTCGGGCAGTATCCTGCCGCGGCGAGTGGGGGCCGAGCAGAACTTGGCCGCAGAGGTGCTGGAGCGCGGCGGCTCGCTGCGCGCACCGACCGTCTTCGACCTGACCGCTTTGCAGCTCCAAGTGATTTTCGAGGACATGCTCGCGGCCGACCCGACCGGGCAGGCATTCGAGCGCAAAGAAGACGACATCTTGGGGACCCAGCTCATTCTCGACTTGGGTGCGCGCTTTGGGGTCAACCGGCTGCGCTTTTTCCCGCGCAACACGGTCTTTGCCTCGCCTGGCACCCCCTTTCAAAACGACTTTTTGAAAAACTTTGAAGTGGAGATCAACGACGGCTTGGTGCTGACCAGCTCGGGCAACCCGATCTGGGAAACCTATACGGTGCGCAACGACAACAGCGATCGGATCACCGAAGTGCTCATCGACCCGCCGCGCTACATTCGCTTCATCCGCCTGCGGGCCACGTCGGCCATTCCCTTTGAGATCGAAAAGCTCCAGGTCTTTGGCGAGGGGTTCTTTCCGACGGCGCGCTACATCTCGCCGATCATCGACATGGGCAGCCCAGCCAATTGGGGCCTCATCCGCACCTTGCAGCAGCAAGTAGGCGTTGCGGACTTGGCCGACATGCAGTTGCGCACCCGCAGCGGCCACGACCCCAGTCCCTTGGCGTACACCCGCAAGCAGGTGGGCCTGCAAGACGCCCCCGAGATCGCATCGTCCGTAGCCAATCCAGACGAGCCGCTGCTGCGCAGAGAGTACTTAAAGCTGCCCGAGCGCGGGCGTCAGGGCGACGATTGGGAGCGCGGCTCGGTGCGCGACGACTTGGCCAACTGGAGCCCGTGGACTTCGCCTTATGCGCTGGAGGAGCTGGCCGCGGGCACGCAGATTCTCTCGCCCGGCCCCAGCCGTTACTTTCAATTTCGCGTGGAGTTCCAGAGCCAGCACCTCGAAGCGAGCCACATTCTCCAGCAGATCGCGCTCGAGTTTTCCGCGCCGCCGCTAGCCGACGCCTTAGTCGGCGAGATTTTTCCCCGCGAGGTACCGGCCGCCGCGGACGTGCCCTTTGTGTACGCGGTGCGGGCGGAGATGGAGAGCGATTACGTGCAGGGCTTCAACAGTTTTGAGGTGTTCACGCCGAGTCGCGTGGGCCGCGTCATGCGGATCGAGATTATCGACGCCAGCGGCCAGCCAATGCTCGACCACGCCTTTGCGGTCACCGATGGAGTGACAACCGAAGGCGAGGTCGCTATCACCGCCATTGACGACCAGCGCTTTGCCGTGAGTTTTCCGGCCATAAACCAGCATGACGCCGTGCTGAAAATCCACTTCGCCAGTCGGGTGCTGGCCTTTAGCACCCGCTTTGGCGGTCGCGCTCTGCTGCTAGAAGAGGATGCCTTTCAGGGCATTACCCCGGGCAACGCGGACCTCTTGGCGGAAGGCGACGTGGCGACCGAATCCGGGACGACCGTGCTGAGCCGGGCGGTGAACGAGGGCAGCTTGATCGGCCGTTTCGCCCTCAACAGCGAAGTCTTGACGCCCAATGGGGACGGAGTGAACGATGTCCTCGACGTGAACTTCGAGGTGCTGGCGGTCATCGGCAAAGCGCGGATTGCGATCGACTTGTGGGATTTAGGGGGCCGGCCGGTGCGCCGCCTCTTTGACGCCGAAGGGCAAAACGGCGTGTACGACGCCGTGCATTGGGACGGCACAAACGAGCGGGGCCAGCGCGTTGCCCCCGGCATCTATGTGGTGCGGATCGAGGTGCAAGGGGATGCACGCAGTGGGCAGACGATGCGTCCCTTGGTCGTGGCGTACTAAGAGTGGTCCGTGGCTTGGGCGGGGCGGGGATGCGGAGCCTGATCACGGACCACTAAAAGGAGACAAGCATGTTGCAGCACATAGGCTTGCTAGTGGTAGCCTTAGCCTCCAGTGCGTGGGGCCGCGGCGAGTTCCGCCTCGGCGGCGCGGACGGCAATTCTTGGCAGACATTGGTCGCCGAGCAGACGGCTGCGTACGCGCTGCTCGACGCCGAGGGCGGCATCGTCGAAGAGGTGACCATTGGCGCGGTTGCCGAAGAGGTCAGCGTGCGTTTCAACACCGCGGGCGTCGATACGCTGATCGATTTTGCCGACGGCAGCCTGCGCCCAGTGTACATCGACCCGAACGAAAATCTGGCGCTGTCGATCAAGGAGCGCCAAGGGCACTTTTACACGGCCAGCATTTACGGCGGCACGCACTTGGTAACCGACTCCCAGCCCTTGCAGTTTCTCATCGACGGCGATCCGACGACCGCTATGCTGGTGAGGGTCCCCGAGCCGCCGCGCTTGGCCGGCCGCAACAACCCCGGGGTGGTCAAAAACAACGTCATGCACTTGGGAGCCGAGCTACCCATCAACCGCATTCGCTTCTTTCCGCGGCCCGGGTTTGAGGACAACTACTTGGCGTGGTACGAAATCGGCGTGGCCGACCACACCGGCCCGTTTTGGGACAGCAACTTCGACCGCAGCCAGCGCGGCAAGCGTTGGTACATGGTCATTGACGCGGCCTTGGGTGCGCCCAACGACCCGGCCTTTAACATCTTGGTGCGCAACCGCGAAAGCCTCGATGTGGTGGTGGATTTGCGCTTTTCCACCCGCGACCTCAAGTGGATCGCCGTTCGCCCGCTCGACCCCGAACGCGACTGGGAAATCGCCGAGCTCGAAGTCTATGGCGAGGGCTTTGTGACCCGGACGACCTACCGCACTCCGATCATGGATTTTGGCCGCGAGGTCGCGTGGAGCAAAATTCGCTGGCAAGGCGAGGTGCCCGAGGGAACCCAACTTTTGCTCCGCACCCGCACGGGCAACACGCCGCAGCCCAACATCTACCGCACCATCGGCCCGACCGGCACCCTCGAAGTATCGACCCTCGACGAATACCTGACTCAGCTCGGGCACCGGCGGTGGGACAACGTGGAATTGGGGTACGACCTAGAGAATTGGAGCCCGTGGTCCGCGCCCTATGAGTTCGCGGCTGGGTTGCGGCAGGTCGAGCTGCCAGCGGATTTGTGGCAGGACGGCACGCCTATACTCTCGCCGAGTCCGGCGCGCTACTTCCAGCTAGAGGCCATCCTGTTTGCCAGCGGCGACGCGGCCCCGCACATCGACAACATGTCGCTGCTGTTTTCCGAGGAGCCGGTGGCCCAAGAGGTGGTTGGGGAGATCTGGCCGATCGCCACGCAGAGCTTTGCGGCTGAAACCTTCACCTATGTGGTGCGCCCGGTCTTGCGCGCGAGCGACTTGGGCTTTGACCGGCTGGAGATTTTTACCCAGATCCCGGTCGAGCGGGTGCATTCGGTGCTCATCGACGGCGAGGAAATAAGCGACCGCTTCCCGCCTGAGATCGAGGACGACCGCCTGATCGTCTCGTTCGACCGCTTGGTGGGGCCGCGCGACAATGAGAAGCGGATTGAGGTGGTCTTCGACGCCAAGGTCTTGCGCTTTGGCGCGGACTTCAGAAGCTGGGTATACAACAGCACCGAGCCGGAGCTCAAGCAGCAGGTCGCCCCGGGCAACGCAACGTTCCGCTTTAGCGGCGACGTGGTATCGGTGCGCACGCCCATGGGCGGTGGTCTCATCAGCAGGGTGCAGGCCACGCCAGCGACCTTTACGCCCAACGGCGACGGCGTCAACGACCAAGTAGCGATTGCCTACGAATTGCGCGATTTGGAGAGCTTGCGGCCGATCCGCTTGCGGCTCTACGACCTGTCTGGCCGACTGGTGCGCCAAATCGCGGCTAACACCGGTAGCGGTAGCTTTGCCCAAACTTGGAATGGGCGCGACGCAGCGGGCGCACTCGTGCCGCCCGGCATGTATCTCTATCAGCTCGATTGGGACACCGACAAGGGCCGCGAAGTGGCGAATGGGGTGGTGGGCGTGGCGTACTAGGCTGGAGACTTGACATTGACTAGGCTCCCTGTAAGTATAATTGAGAGCCAAACGAACGATGTCACGAGAGGAAAAAGTCATGTTATTAAGCACAGACGACGTCAAACGCAGATTAGGAGAGGCGTTTACCCAAGATCAAGCCAATCTTCTCACTAGCGTGTTAAGTGAACTTCACGTCGGCTTGGCTACCTCTGTTGACATGCAGGACCTCAAGGATGCGGTCAAAGCACTTACCGTCGCCCAGGCTCGTTCAGAGGAGCGTTTGGAAGGGGTAGAGACGCGGATGGAAGGGGTAGAGACGCGGATGGATCGGGTGGAAGCCACTCTGGACCGCCTGGTCGAAGCCCAAGCGCGATCCGAAGGGCGGCTGGATAGAGTGGAAGCCACTCTGGACCGCCTGGTCGAAGCCCAAGCGCGATCCGAAGGGCGGCTGGATAGAGTGGAAGCCACTCTCGACCGCCTGGCCGAAGCCCAAGCGCGGACCCAAGAGGCACTCGAAAAGCTGACAGAGGCACACGCCGAAACGCGCAGACAGCTCGGCGGCCTCTCTCATACCGTGGGTTACATCATCGAAAATGAGGCCTACCGCGCCTTGCCGGCGCTGCTAGGGGCCGATCATGGTATTGAGTTGGAGGACCGGCTCATCCGCACGTACCTCACAACCGACAGAGGATATCCCGTTGAGGTCAACATCTTCGGCCGAGGGCGCAGGAACGGGCGCGAGGTGGTCGTAATTGGCGAAAGCAAGAGCCAGTTGTCCGCTAAGAACATCGACCATTTTATCAGTCACAGACTCGCTCGCCTAGAGCCGCTGTTTGAGGAGGTATTCCCCGTTTTGGTCACCCACATGACTTCATCGCCCGATGTTGCAGCCCACGCCCAAGAGCGCGGCATAGCCCTGTACTACTCGTACCAATTCTAAGGCTACAGTTTGAATGAGCGGCCCGACAAAACAGCTTGCCCTCCTTTGTGCTACATGGTTCGCTCTCGCCCTTGCCGACGGGGCCTACGGATGGCAACAGGAAGTAGCGCAAAGCCCGGAGGTGTACCTCGACGCGCTCGACCCGGCCATGCGGCGCTGGTACGTGCCGCAGGTGATGTTCGCCGAATACCCGTGGCGGCAGTGGGAGTACACCAACCGTGCGCGGCTGCCGTATCAGCGCTACGTGAACATCGACTTGGAGGGCGATTACTTCTACGATCTGTACGGGAACTACTTGGCGCAGGGATGGTTGATCTTCAACACAGCGCAGCGGCGGCCCGAGGAAGCCGGTAGCTCCCTGTTCAAGACCGAGCGGTTTGCGCGGTGGTTCAACGAACTGGTCATCGCCGGCGATCACAAAGGTCAACATCACTACGCGCTGACAGTGAGCAACAACCTGCGGACGACCTTGACGCCGCTGTCGTTTTCCAAGCCGCGCCTGAACGGCTTGCAGATTGACCTCGCCACCGACAAATACCAGTTGACCTTTCTCCACTCGCTGATCACCGGCCCGCGCGGTTTGCAGGAGGAGGAGAGCCGCTTCACGGACGCGACTTCCCTCGTGGGAGGGCGATTCACGGCCCAGTTGGGGGATTTCGTGGAGTTGGGCCTGCACGCGGTCAATGCCCACCAGACCAACAGCGAGTCGGATCAGCTAATAGAAACCCTGTACAAAGGCGGGCTGAACAAGCAGCAGAACGCAACCGTCTCCCAGATTGCGATCGCCTTGCGCGACGACTCGCCGGAAGACGGCACTGGCGGTGCCGCGTTCTTCCCAGATGCCTCGGACGTGATTATCACCTACCGCGACGGCACTGTGGAGTCGGGCCGCGACATTCGCTTTGGCCCGGTGATCAGCGGCGGCTTGGAGCGGCAGGGGTTTCTCACCGCCGATGGTGACGGGCAAATCAGCTTGCTCTACGACTTCGACAGCGCGTCGTTTGTCAACCGCGCCTCGGCCGATAAATCCGAAATCGCGGCAGTGGAATTTCGCCTCGTGCTGGCCAACGACTACCAGCTCTGGATGAGCTCGGACCAGCAGTTGGGAGAGGGCGGCGGCTTTGTAACGGTCGGTCGGCCATCGAGTTCGTTTAGTTGGACGGGCGAGCGCTCCATCAGCTTGGGCGACGTATTCGGGGCGGACGTGGATGACCCGGTCTTTTTGCTGGTGGCGCAGGCCGAGGGCAATGTGCAGGACATATCTAATCTGCGCACGGTCCGCTTTGCCTACGGGCTGCCGACGGCTACGACCGTTGCCGGGGCCACCCTCAAGGTGGAAGACGTGCTCGGCTTCGATCTGTATGGCGAATACGACTTAAGCTGGAGCTTTCGCAAGTATCCCAATGTTGCCTCGGAGACGCACACTTCCTCCGCGGGCATTGGCGGCCGGCCCAGCGCGCCGGCGTGGATGGCGAATCTGAGCAAGCACTTGGGGCGGCTGTCGCTGTTTGGGGAAGTGTATTCGATTGATCCGCGCTACAACACCCAGTCCTTTGTCACCACCTCCTCGGGCCTCGATTACGCCCGGCAGGGCAACCGCTTTGACTTAGTGGAAGACAACGACGATCAAGACCGCTTTCCAGACGGGTTTCGCGCGGACTTTTTGGTCGACGACCGTTTGGTCTTTCCCGGCTGGGACCTCAACAACGACTTGGTGCCCGATTTCAACCAAAACGACAATCGAGTCAAGGCCAACGCCGTTCCAGATTACGAGGAGCCGTTCCTCCGCTTCTTGGTCGATCGGCCAGAGTTCCTCTTCGGCGTCGATATGAACCACAACTTCTGGGTCGATTTATACGAAAACGACACCGAGCCGGACTACCCCTACCGCCGCGATCAACAAGGTTTCAACGTCTATGGGGGCATCAGCCTGAATCGGCACTGGCAGCTCAAGGTGGGCACCTTGCGCGAGGAGCAGATTTCGGCGGACCGCAAAAACCACAGCACGTATTTGCAGCTAGGGTACGAGCGGGCTTGGCCGCGGGTGGGTCGGGTGCGGCTCTTTGAGATGAGCCAGTTGGTGCAAGACGACATTCCCGATCCAATTTTGCAGTGGCAGCCAGACAACACGCTGCGCGGCGGCAAGCTGGTACACATCGCCGATCCGCTGTTGGCGCGCGATGCTTGGGTTCACCAGCTATTCGTCGGCCACAGCCTGACCAGCGACGCGCTGCTGGTGATGAGCAAGCTGAACGGAGTTTTCTTCGCGCAGCGGCAGCGCGATGCGTCGGATTTTTTCTTTGGTTTAATCAACAAGGTTAGCTATCGCCGCACTTGGCGCGGGCTGACCCTATCGCCGCGCTGGAAGAGCGAGTGGCGCCAGCAGAGCCGGTCGCTATTTGACCAAGAGGAGCGCACGACGCTGATGGAGCTGTTTTCGCTGCTTTTGGACACGCAGCTCTTGCAGGCCACGCGGCTCCAAGCCGGGGTCGAGTACGCGCTGTTCAACGACTTCGACCGCGATGCGGAGGATTTCGACTCCCTGAGCTGGGCCTTGCAATTGGCTACTGAGTCGGCCTATTTGGGCTACCGGATTCAGGCGTTGGCCGGTTTTGTGGTAGAGCGCAAGGCGTTTGCAGAGGCCGAGCCTGCAACGACGACCGAGACTTTTGTCACGCTATACGCTGGCTTGCAATAGTTGTATTTGGCGAGTCATTTGCCTACATTTGCAGATTAGTGGTTCAGTTGTGATTTAGTTTTTTACCGCCCACTTACCCCCAAGGAGGTAGCTATGAAGCGTCTTTTTACCTGTGGTCTGACGTCAATCGCGCTATTGGCTTTTGCGCTAGCCGCCGGGGCGCACGAACCCCCGGGCGAGGTCTTCCTCGCCGTGCAGTTCCCCGATGCGAATGTGCCGAATATCGACGGATTTGACGACGATTGGTCGGCTGTGCCGCTCGAAGTGTACGCCATTCCGAGTGCGAAGCTCTTTTCGGTACACGGCTTTGCTGGCGACGATGTGCCGCGCGGCGGCATGGATCCGGCTTCGATGCAGATTCGCCACATTTTGGGTTGGAACGACTCGCGTAACGAAATCTACGTGACGACGAAAGTGTTCGACAACAAGCACACGATCACCCGCCAAGACTTGGGTTCCTATTGGTGGGACGACAGCATTGAGATCGAGTTCAACCCGCGGCACGACTACTTGCCCAAGCCCGAAGACGTGGTGACTCACCACAAGTACTCATTCGCGTTTCCGGCGCTCAACGGCAATTTCGGCCCGGCCCTGCAAACGGCTGCGGTCAGTAGCAGCGATGTCGAGAACCCGACGCTGTTGTCCAACGGCAGCCGTTGGTACTACTGCACCTATAGCTTCGAGGGCGAGGAGTACGGCGAGAGCACGTATATCTACGAGTTCCGCACGATCGCCATTGATTCGTATCCCAAGCCCACCGACGAGAACATCACGGAAGATCAGGTGATTGAGCACGACCTGACTGCGGGCGAGGTGATCGGCTTTTCGATTTTTGTCAGCGACGTGGACGACAGCGCCGGCGATGCCGACAACCGCGTTGGCATGTGGGCGACGACCCCGACGAACTGTTGTCACTCTTCGCAGGACCTGCTCATCTCCCCCATGGACGACACCATTGATTGGGGCGAGCCGACTGCGGTCGAGGAGCAGAGTTGGGGCCGGATTAAGTACCAGTACCAGCAGTAATATCTGGTTTCACACCCTTTGCAAAGCCCGCTGGCCCTTGTGGCCGGCGGGCTTTTTGCGTCTTACAGCCCGAGCAGGCCGCGGGCGTTTTCGCCGAGGATGAGGCGCTTGGCGTCGTCGTCAATGGCCGCGGTGATGATCTTGCCAAGCTGTGGGCGGGGGTCCATCAGGGGCATATCCGAGCCGAAGAGTACGCGGTCGGCCCCGGCCTTGGCCACCAGCTCTTCGATGACGCCTGGGGTGCGGAAGGTCGAACAAGTTTCGAGGAAGTAGTTGGGCAAGCACTGGGCCGCGGCAATGGCTTGGCTGCGATACGGCTCGATGTTGCCGGAATGGCCGGCGACGAAGCGGGCGTGGGGGAAGCGCTCGGCTGCGCGGCCAAACTGGGCGGGCGCGGCCGTTGGCTCGCCGCCGGTGTGCGCCAAGACCGCGAGGCCGCGCTCCGCGGCAAAGCCGTAGATTGGATCCCAAGCCGGATCGTCGAGCGGAAAGGGCGTATAGGGCGGGTATATTTTGATCGCCCGGAACCCGAGTTCGTCGATGGCTCTTTTTAGCTCGGGCTGCACGGTGTCGGGGCAGGTGGGGCACACGTAAGCAAAGCCAATAAAGCGATCGGGATGGCGGGCGACAAAAGCCGCCGTCTGGTCGTTGCCGGGCTTGCCCTCGGGATGGAAGATGTTGAAGACGCAGCTTTTGTCGATCCCCACCGCATCCATGGTGCGCAGCATCTCGCCCGGGTCGTCGACCATGTCGAGGGAGTCCCAACGGCCTACATGGCCGTGAAAGTCGATAATCACGCGGCTCCTCCGAGAATGCGCTCTAGATTGCCCGCAGCCAAAGCCGCGAGCGCGTCGTCGTCAATGGCCAAGTGGTGCAGGTAAAAGAGCATCGGCCCCATGGCGTAGCGCGGATAGTACGACCCATAGAGGAAGCGCTCCACGCCAAATTCGCCGATCAGCGCCTCGATGCCGCCCAGATTCTCAAAGCGGCTCAGCTCCATTGCCGCTTGGGGCAGTGCCCTGAGCAGGGGGCGCAAGGCGAGGGAATGCACGTAGTGTGCACCGAGGAGCACGGCCTGTACATCCGGGAAGCGGCGCAGCGTCTCCATGACTTCGGCAACCGGCGTGTCGGCCAGCGAAATCCACAGGGGGATGCGCTCGGCTGCCAGCCAAGCGAGCAACTCGCCGTAGATCCAGTCGGCAAAGGGGACGCGGCTCGCCTCGGTATTGTGCAGGCGGACGCTAGAGACCTCGCCGGCGGCGTGAAGCGCGCGCAGTTGCGCCAACGAGTCCGCACTCGGCCCGGCGACCCATTGGGGGACGAGTCCGTCGCCACGCCAAGCGCGCAGGGCCTCGTTGCCCTCAATCGCGCTGAGGGTTTCGCCTTGGAGGTGGTAGATCAGGCCGCGCTCCACGCCGTGGCGCTGCATCTCCGCCCGCAGGCCGGCCACATCGGCAAACGGTGAGGGCCGGTCGTGGCAGTGGCCAACGCCGATGTTGGCGTCGAAGACTGGGACGCGGGCGCGGAAGCTCAACTGTCTGCTGTTTTGCTGTGATGTCATGGAATTTAGGCGATGTTTTCGCGCTTTTTGACGAGGGCTTTGTGTTCGTAGTACGGAGCCAATTCGATCAGGTCAATCGTCTCGGGGTCGAGCCGCTGGCGAATGGCGTCTGGAAAAGGGCGGCGCTGGCCAGTGAGCATGTGCTGGACGTTGTAGCGCAGGATCAGGAAGCGGCGGTCGCGGTCGCGGGGCCGCCAAGTGAGCGCGCCGTGCGTGAGGTGCTCGGGCATGATGACCACATCGCCGGCGCGGGCGCAGACATTGTGGACGCCCGGGGGCACGGTGTGGGCGACGTAGGCCCTGTCCTCGTCGTCTTTGGAGTCTAGATAAAACATCCCTCGGGGCCGGTCGAAATGGGCCTTGTGCGAGCCGGGCAAGACGATGAGGCCGCCGTCGCCGGGGAAGACATCGCTCAAATAAAAAAAGAAAATAAAGTCTGTGCAGCGGACTTGGCCGTCTTCGAGGTAATAGCGCCGCACATCGGGCCGTTTGGACGGCTGCCACCCGGCGTGCAGGTAGTGGAAGCCGTGGCCGTGGCGGTTATAGCCGAGGGTGCCGCCGGTGAGGCGCGGCCGGCGGTCGGTGAGTTCCATGAGGATCGGCCAAGTAGTAGGATGCCGGGTGAGCACTTCGAGGCTTTTGTCAAAGGCAAAGCCGTGCTGATAGCCGGTGATGTCGCGGCGCTCGAGATTCGCGCCGAATTCGGGCGGCCACTCTTCGGGCGGCATGTTGATGTAGCGGTCGGCTGCTGCTTGCGCGGGCGCGAGCTCCTCTGGGCTGAGCACGTTGCGCAAGTGGAGGTAGCCGGTCAAATCGAAAAAATAGCGTTGGTCGGGCGTCATCATGGGGCTGGGCCTTTGGTTGGATAAGATAGCTGTTTCAACAGCGTCGTTCAAGCGCACTTCACTGAAACACAATCCCCCCCAGATAGTTGTTTTGCATGCCGATTACATAGTCGATGAGTATCCAAGTCCCGGCCGCTACGGCCTCGCCCAAGACCAGCCCTAAAAAGAAGGGCTTGAGGCGGTTCAACAGCGTCAGCCCGCCATATTTGAGCACCGTACCCTTGAGGAGCCAAGCGACAAACACGCTGAACCACATCGATCCAAAGACGCAGCTAATCGGAAATCCGAGCGAGTGGAAAGGCCACCACAGAAATCGGTGCTGGGCTGCCATCAGCCCGCCCATGATCGCCGCGCCAGTGCCTATGTGCATCCAAGTGCTCGGCCGCGGCGCGAATGGATTGAGGATGCTCTTCTCCATGAACCGATAGGGATATTGAGCGACGTTATCAAAGTAAAACCGCGACAAATTAATGGCCCCGTACTGATAGCCTAGATAGAGAGTTAAGGAGACGACGCAGCTCAGCGTCAGGACGATTACCGCAAAGGTGGCCCCGAATAGGCGGCGGCGCTGAGGTAGGCTGATTTCGGTGACGAGCTTCAGGCCGTTGGCGCACGCGCTCATCAGCAAGATCAAGGTGTCCACGCTCCAGGCATAGCTCAGGGCCATGCCGGCCATGCCTTTAGTGCCCAACACGGTGCCCCCGACATTGGCGACGACAAAGTCTGGTCCGTTGGTCGGCGGAAACATCGACGCGACTCCACCTTGCGCGACGACGCGGGCAATGGTCATAAACCCGACAAATGCGCCGAACAGCAGCAGGGGAACAAAAGGAAGCGGAATGCCGGATTGCCAGAGCCAGACCCCCATCACCAAGAAGCTGGCTATGGCTCCCCACACGGCCACGCCATAGGAGGCAATTTCATCGGCGTCTTTTACCTCGGGCGCACGGCCCAACGCCTTGCGCAGCACGTCCCTGAGATGACGCCGGCCCACCCACAAGGACCCCACGACCAAGACGATCATGCCGCCCATGGCTTGGTGGATGATGATCGGGTCGGTGTACTGGCTGTACGCGCCCATGGTCTCGTCCTTGCCCCCCCAAGCCAGCATCCCCAGCAACCCGCGCTGTACCACATTGACGATGTAAAAAAAGACCAAGCCCAAGGCGATGTTCTGCGGGATGAAATAGGAGAAGCCCACCATCGACAGGTTTAGATTCAAGCCCAGCGACACTGCGCCGCGGAACAAAGACAAGCCGCCGAGCGAAGTGCTGACGGTAGGAACGATCGCGAAGTAATTGTGCAAGGCGTTGATCGAGGCTAGAACAAAGGGGATGGCAAACCCCAGCCACATCAATCCGCTGCGGAACAGGGGTTTGATGGCTCGTCCGCGCCCGTCGTCGGTGATCATGGCCAAGGGAAGCTGGATCATGGGATAGGCCAAACGCTCGTGCTCTACCCATTGCCGCCGCACAATTACCATCAGGCACACCATGGCCAGAAAGAGGGCTAGACCGAACACGGCCCAGTACAACAGAGGAGCCGCCCAAATTGCCCACGGCACGGCCCCGGTCGGGTCGCCCTCGTAAAAGCCCCAAATGGCGTCGCGGCTTTGGGGCACCGGCCAATCGGGCATGTAGGGCTGGACGATCTCGGCCCAACCGTTTTCCGGCGTGGCGTAGTAATAGGCCCCAGTGATTACTGGCAGGAGCTGCGCGGGTAGGCCGCGACCCGACAAGGTGTTGGCCAGCAGGATGAGGAAGAAGGCCACGGCCAGTTCGCCGCGCTGCAGGGGCAGGCGCGGATGCAGCAATCTCAAGAGCGGGTTTAAGAGGAGGACTAGCACAAAGAAGAGAAAAGTCGCCCCAGGGGTCAGGTTCCACACGGCCAGCCCGGAGCCTTTGACGATCATATCGTTGTAGGTCGAGCCGAGGCCCATGCAAGCGGCACCGAGCAGTCCGAAGATCAGTGCCTTGGGCGTACAGCCTTTTAGCGTTGATGGAGAGCGTTTTAGCAACATGTTCCTCCCGCGATTTTGCCTTCCCCTTGACAATGCCCGTAGCCGCGCACGACTTTCCGCATACCAAAACAGGAGAGCCATAATATGGAGAAAGTACCGCTTTGCGTCGTCGGCTGCGGCGGCATGGGCCATCGCCACATCTTGGCCTACAAGGTGTTGGAAGATAGCGGCATTGGCAATGTTGAATTGATGGCCGTCTGCGACGTGAACCGAGCGAACGCCGAGTTCGCCGCCCGCGAAGTGCAGCGGCTGTTCGGGCGCGAGCCCCTGATCTTTACGGATATGGACTCGATGCTCAAGCGCGATGATATCCTAGCCATAGATGTGGTTACCGACGGCTCGACGCATCACCAAGTGGCCGTGCCGGCTCTGTTGGCCGGCAAGCACGCGCTGGTGGAAAAGCCCCTCGGCATTACCATACGCGCCTGCCAAGCCATGATCGACGCAGCCCACACCGGCGGTGCCGTGCTGGCCACCGCCGAAAACTACCGCCGCGACCCGCCCAACCGCTTGGCGCGGGCCGTCGTCGAGTCCGGCTTGCTCGGGGATCCCTTTTTGATGATCCAGGCATCGGCCGGTGGCAGCGACAGCATAACCATCACGCCTTGGCGCCATCTCAAGGAAAAGGGGGCCATTGGCTTGGACATGGGCGTCCACTACGGAGACATCATCCAATACTACATGGGGGACTACGCGCACGTCTTCGGCGGTGGCTTCATCGTCGAGCCGGTGCGGCGCAGGCCAGCAGGCTACGACGATCACCCCCTCGAGTCCTACCGCGAGCGGGCCAAGACCTATCCCGATAGTGTAGAGGCTACGGGCGAGGATTCTGTCGTCTCGCTATACAGGATGCGGTCCGGTGCGCTGGCGCAGCTCGTGCTGGTGGCGGGGCGCGGCGGGCGGGGTTGGGAGCGCAGCGTCCACGGGCGTTGGGGTGCGCTCTATGCCCCCGGCGACCGCAATGGTCGGCCCGCGGTGCTGCGTTTGGAAGGCAAGGAGCTAAAGGGCCGCGAAATCCTCTCGCTCCTGCCGGATTTTCACCTCGACGAGATCACCGAGCGCCTCTTCGGTGCCGACGGCGTAGAATACGATCCTTCTGCAACATCCTTCTACGAAATCGACTCCCGGCACTTGGCCATTGAGTACCACGACTTTGCCCAAGCCATCCTCACCGGCGGCCAACCTGAAGTGGATGGCCGCGGCGGGATGCAGGCCGTGGCGGCGATTGTGGGGGCCTATGAGTCGGCGCTCGCCGGGCGTTCGCTGTCCATGGAAGAGATTATGGGCGGAGCCGTGCGAGCCTATCAGCAGGACATCGACGAAGCGCTAGGATTGGCCTAAGACGATCCGCAGAGCGCCGATGCGGGGTGGCATTCACGGCCTCTAAAGAGTCGTCACCATGACCCAAAACGGCTGACTGCCCACTTCGTAATCCGCAATGGGCTGTAGGGCGCCGCTGGTTGCATCGATTTGGTAACAGGTCATGCGGTCAGCGGCTTCTCCAGCGCCGTACAGGTACGTGCCGGTCGGGTCGATGTTGAACGAGCGCGGGCTGGCCGGTATCGGATAGTGCCCAAACGGGCTGAGTGCGCCGTCGGCATCGATGTTATAGCCGACGATGCTGTCGTGGCCGCGATTGGATGCGTAGCACCACTGGCCGTTGGGATGGACTTCGACGTGGGCGGTGTGCCCGCCTTCTGTGTAGTCCGCGGGCAGGGTCGAGATGTCCTGAAAAATGGAGAGGGTGCCGCGCTCGGGGTCGAAGCGGTGGGCGGTTACGGTGTTGCCCTGCTCGTTGACGATGTACGCGACGTCGCCGAGCGGGCGGAAGCAGATGTGCCGGGGGCCGGGCTCGCCTTCCGGTGGAGCCAGCACGGGCGGGTCGTTGGGCGAGAGCTGGCCAGTGCTGGCGTCGAAGCGGAACTGGCTGGTCTTGTTGTTGGGATAGACATGGGGCACGAAGACAAAGCGCTCGCCCTCGGTCAGCAGGATGGCATGTGCCTTGGGGCCGGTGTCGATGCGCTGGACGAGGTCGCCGATGGCTCCGTCGTCGTCCAAGCGGTGGACTGTGACGCCGCCGCCGGTGTAATAAGCGGTGAGGAGAAAGCGACCAGCGGGGTCGGTAATGAGGTGCGCGGGGGTGTCGAGGCCGGTATCGACCTTGTTGATTAGGGTCAATTCGCCCGATGCGGTGTCGAGGTGGAAGCTGGCGAGGGTTGAGGCCCCGACGTGGCCGTCGTAGAGCACGGGGCGCGATGGATGTAAAAAGAGCGCACCCGACGGGCCGTGCGCCGGACTGGTGGCGCGCAGCTCCAGCGCGCCCGATTGGGGGTCGAGGTCGTAGAGCCTGATGGCTTCATCGCCGGTCAGTGAGACGAAGACGACGGGTTGGTTTTGTGCGGTCATTGAGGTTTGCTCCTTTGAGGTTTTGCGTGGATAAAATTGCGAATTACTGTGGTGAAGCACTACTATGTCGCCCTAATTAAACAAGATACTCTTTCTCTGGGTAGAGTTTCGCCGCATACTGTAAGACGGCGGTTAAGTCGCTTTGATCTTGTTCGCTCCAAGTATCACTTCGTTCCACAAGAACTACTTCGGACAACTCCTGTAAAATGAGTGCTGCGAGACGAAGCTGCTCGCTCGGTGGTAGGGCGCGAATGGTTTCGGTGAAGACTTTTTGTGCGGTCGCGGTCATGTTGACTGCTTCTAGCTGTAACAATCCGAATATCCGACCTACTTCATGGTATTTTGAGTATATATTTTGATAGGTTTACCCTCTTGGATCTCTAGAATTACTCTAGCCATTATATCGCTCCACTGATTTCGTGGACATTTTTTGATCTTCCGAAATAAGTCATAAAAGCCTCCAATTGAACAACCGAGACGGCCTTCGAGTACAAAAACAATGAGTATGATAAGACGGTCCCACCCGATGACACTACTTATAATTTCTTGATGACGGAGATAGCCGGATAGGTGTTTTATATATTCTGTGCTGAAATCAAATTTGTTGGCAATCTGATCGTGGGTTTGATTCCAGTCTATGCTGCCTGTTATATGAAGATACATCATTCTTTGAGGTTCCTTGAGTTCATGGTTAACGTTTTCTATATAACCAACGAAAGTAATTTCGCTTTTCATCAGTGTTGGCGTTTCCATACCGTACACGCCTATCCTGCTTTCTATAATCCTCTTTTTCTATCATTTTAGTGCCCCAATAATTAGGGGATGCTGAATGAGCATTCGTTGAAATTCTCTCAGGTCGTTATTTGTAATAAGCGTCATGGTCTTGGGCTCTCGATAGGGATTGCTCGGTCACGGCGTTACTCCTATGAGTTTCTTCTCCTCACAAAACTGCGGATAAGCTACGATGGGGTCGACGAGTAGAGTTTTGCCGGTCCATCAGACCGCTTGGATGGGGCCGGGATAGCAGGCCACCTTGTCATCCGTGGTAAGCAGCGTAACGTTTTCGACTTGTGCTTGCGCGATGAGTATGCGGTCGAAAGGGTCCTTGTGAAGCGGTGGCAAACTACCTACAGCGAGTGCGTGTTCGGATCGAACCGCAAGTTCGCTGTAGCCGTTTTGTATCAGACCGTCCCGCAACAGTCGCGGTTCGACGCGGAAGTCGCTTCTGCCGAGCGCGTTCTTGATGACGATCTCCCAGATGCTTGCGGTGCTGAACATCAGTTCCGTGGCGGGGTCGCCGAGAAGGTCTTGGGATTCTGATGACAACTGTCCGGGATCTCCTGCCGCCCACAGCAATAGATGGGTATCCAGCAATAAAATCATGCGTCTCTCCCGAACATCTTTTCGATCTCTGACTCGCCCATGCTGTCGAAGTCGTCGGGGACTTTGATCTGTCCGGCCATAAAACCCAACCGACGAGAAGCCGCTGTTTGGGCAGAAAGTTCAAAGCCAAACTCACGCCGCAGCCTGTCATACACTTCTAGTGCCTCGGAGCATGCCCGCCCAAGAGCCTCATCTAGCCGCTTAAGGTCTGCTCCTTCATAAAGTAGATCCACCGTATCGATAATAAAATCCTCGACATAGGGGTCGTCGACGTCCTGCTGTACAGCCCACCGCCAAAACCTTGCCATGCGCTCATCGTCAGGATGGCCATAATCTTCCGGCTGCAACCCTGCAACTGCCCAAGGCTTGCCCAAACGAAGATCGGGATTTATGGAATCCTGATAAGTCCATATTCGCAATCCCGCCATGAGGGCCGCACATACAAACGCCCCATTGGACGTATATCGGCCTCTCTCTGCTGTCCTCCCACTTTCCTCGCGAAGCTTGTCCATTGCACGCAAATACGACTCTACGTTGTGCTTGAGGCCATAACTCGAACGTTTTGGTGGGGCCGGTCCATTGAAA
Source organism: Candidatus Latescibacterota bacterium (assembly GCA_965200315.1). Taxonomy (GTDB): domain Bacteria; phylum Latescibacterota; class UBA2968; order UBA8231; family UBA8231. The sequence goes on along the minus strand of OZ241362.1, from coordinate 2,034,940 downwards.
CGACGCGCCCAGCCACACCCCTTCAACCGATAGCTAAGTGATACCCTTCCCTCTACAAAGTACTCCAGCGTGTTGCGAATACCCTCCTCATACTGCCCGCCCGTGCGCAGTTCATCCCGCGCCTTATCCAAATCATCGGGAATACAAACCCTCTCCCACTGCCCCGAGTACTGCCCATCCTCTGAGAGAATGCGACGGTGGCGATATACCGTTCCCAAGCCATGCGAATTGAGCAAGGGATAGTCCGCCAAAACGCGCTCGCGCTCTGAATTAAAAAATTTAGGGTCCGACAACAACCTAGCCGCCTTTGACCACAAATGCTGACTCTTGGTCATACAAAACTCCTTATTCTTAACAATAAACTCCCAACGGTTTAGATTAAAATGTAATTTTTTCTTTAATCGCCAAGGGTTTTTACTTTTGCCCAGCCTCCATTTCAAGTTGATCCAAGCGCGACAAGAAGCTATACTACCCACCCCATTAATCCACCCAGCCTGCATTTCCCCATGCCCACTCCGCAACGTCAGACGACGATCATCGTACTCTTCAGTGCGTTGACGGTCCTCGCCAGCATGGGGATCCGCCAGTCGTTTGGCCTCTTTCTACAGCCGATTAGCGACAGCTTGGATTTGGGGCGCGAAGTGTTCAGCTTGGCCATAGCGCTGCAAAACGTGGTCTTCGGCTTGCCCTTGTTCGGGATGATCGCCGACCGCTATGGGGCGCGGTGGGTCGTGCTGGGGGGCGCGCTGCTCTACGCGGCCGGGTGCCTGCTGGTGCCGGCTAGCAGCGGTCCGCTCGGTTTGTATCTGACGCTGGGGCTCATCATCGGGTTGGGGCTGGGCAGTACGACGTATGTGATCGTGCTGGGGGCCGTCGCCCGCGTCGTCCATCCGGCAAACCGCAGCACAGCGTTTGGCATCGTCACCGCGGCCGGGTCGTTTGGGACCTTCGCCTTAGTGCCCGGGGTGCAGTGGGTGATTGTCCACGCGGGTTGGCAGGCGTCCTTTCTGGCCAGTGCCGCCCTGATCGGCTGGGTTGTGCTGTTGGCCTTTGGCTTTCCGCGTCGTCCCAGCACACATGCGTCCCGGTCGCACGGCGAGGGTACGCTGCTGCAAGCACTGCTCAGGGCGCGGGGCCATTCGGGCTATTGGCTGCTCAACGCGGGGTTCTTCGTCTGCGGCTTCCACGTCGCCTTTATCGCCACGCACCTGCCGTCGTTCCTCACCGACGGTGGTCTGTCGCCGATGACCGGGGCCACGGCCTTGTCGCTGATTGGCCTGTGCAACATCTTCGGCTCGTCGTTGTTTGGCTGGCTGGGCGACCGCTACCGCAAGAAGTATCTGTTGAGTGCGCTCTACTTCAGCCGCGCCGTGGTTATCGGCTTGTTTCTCTTCGTCCCTCTGACCAGCTCTTCCGCCTTGCTCTTCGGTGGCCTAATCGGCTTCTTGTGGCTGGCCACCGTGCCGTTGACTAGCGGTGCGGTGGCGCAGATATTCGGGGCGCGCTACTTGTCAACGCTATACGGCATTGTCTTTTTCAGTCATCAGGTCGGCAGTTTCCTAGGGGTCTGGCTGGCGGGCCTGCTCTACGACGCGACCGGGTCGTACGATCCCGTCTGGTGGCTGGCGATAGCCCTCGGCGTGGTGGCGGTGCTGCTCCACCTGCCGATTGCGGATAGGCCGGTTCAGGACGAATCCCGCTGAGCAGATGTTCCATCACGCTCATCGCTCCTTCGTCTATAGCAGTCCTACATTAGTACGATGCGGCGCTTGAGCTGGGTGCGCGGGCGTCTCGACCGCCGGCCGGCCAGTGCCTGCCCCCAAGGACGGACGCCCGGACCACCAAGCACTGGCCGGGCCACGTTCGATGAGAGCACAACCCGGCAAGCACCGCAAGTCATGTAGGACTGCTATATCTCGCTTGTCTCATCTATCGACGCAAACCAGCTCAATACAAAGGAGGACGACGCTATGACTGCTAGCTTTAAGGAACTCACTGCATTTTTCAGGGAAATTGGCGCGGCCGACGTAGGGCATACCAACAAGACCTATTTGGCCCACTGCATCGGTGTACACGGCGATATGAAAAAGTGGGGCGGCGACGAGGTGATGTGCCGCGCCGCGCTCTTTCACTCCATATACGGCACCGAGATTTTCCAAGATTTCACCCTGCCCGTTGAGCGCCGCGCTGACGTGCGGGCCCTCATCGGCGAGCGGGCCGAATACTTGGCGTACGTCAATTGCGCCATGGTGCGCGACACCTTCGACGCCGCCGTGGAGCAGCACGATGCTCCCTACGTGCTCCAAGACCGCCTGACCGGCGATTCCATCGAGATGAACGAGCAGGACTTCAACGACCTAGTGACGATCCACCTATGCGACTGGCTGGAGCAGGTGGCGCGGTGGGGCCAATGGGACTACCGCCGCGCCGCATTTGAGCGCATGGCGCAGCGCTTGGGCGGCATTGCCGAAAAGCGCTGCGGCGAGGTGTTTGCTGGCCGCCTCAAATAGATACCGAAAACAGCTTGGCTTTGTACAGGTGAAAGCGGAGGCCGACGTTTTTTCCTGAGAGGGCCGCTAGGTCGGTTTGGCCCCGCCAACGCGCGGCCTCGGCGATGGAATCGCCCGTGAGGGGTTCGGCCTCGGCGAGCGAAAAGCCGGGGTAAGCTTCTACGGGCTGGGGTGGCGTGTGAATGGTCTGGACGATTTCGGCTTTGATCCAGCCGTCTGGAGCCGTGCGAAAGTTGAGCAACAGTTCGCGGCCGCAGCACGGTCGTTCGATAAGCGTGACCCGCCCCTCGCCTTTGGCCTCTATTCCCGCGAGCCGATCCGGTTCCCAGCAGGCCCAGCGAAATTCCCCGTCCTCGGGGTACGACGTGGCGCCGCGACGGAGAAAGTCGTGGCGGCGTTGATAACCCCTAAAAGGCAGCCGCCAAGTGCCGTTGGCGGCGATGAGATTCGGGCTGGCGTAGAGCTGGCCATACGTTCCCCCCTCATAGGTGCGGTCGATGATGGGCTGGCGAAAGGGCCGGATCCACTGGTGGTTGTCGCGGCTGACCGCGAGCTGGACATCGACCGTAGAGGCGATCCGATGGTATATCGACGGGAACATCAGGTAGCGCGGCTGTGTGCCGGGGTACGGCGTGTAGCAGGGGTTGTAGATGTCGTCGTCGAGCGCATCCAAGGGGTCGGGCAGGAGACAGGGGCGCGGGTCGGCTAGATCTGTAAACTGCGGACCCGAGGCGCGGCGCACCAAGCGTCGGCGGTCGATATGGCCGCGCAGGTACGCCACGTATTGCTCTTGGTGGGGATCGTACACGCAGAGGTTGTGGGTGTCTAGCTGGGTTGAGCCGGCGTCGAATACGGGCGCGCTGAGGTTTTGCCAGTGAATGCCGTCGGGAGAGGTCGCGCCAAGGAGCTGTTGCCGAATTTCAATCCCCTGGGCCTTTTCCCCGGCCGACACATCGCCCAAGTCGCGGGCTGCGAGCAGGGCCTTGAAGCGCGTGGAGTCCATCTCCGGGTCGGGCTGGCCGTTGCGGAAGTAGTGAGCTCCCGGGCCGACGGCCTTGTAGCGCTCGGCCGCCGGGGCACTGGGGTCGATGAATACCCAGCCGAGGGGATGGTCGCGGCCCGCGCAGATGATGTTGTTGCGGGTCGAGCCTTCGTACTCGCACAAGCCCAAATCCGGCCGCCGATAGGTAAAGCCGTCGTCGCTTTCGGCGTAGCAGACATAGGAGCGCGTGATGTCGTCCAAGCGTTGCACACCGTACCAGAGGCGGTAGCGTTCTCCGTCGTGGAGCATGGCGTTGATGTGGAGATTAGCTCCTCGCTCCCAAGAGCGTTCCTTGTGGAAGAAGACCTCGGATTTGCGCGCCAGTTCGGGCACGAGTTCAATGCCTTGGGGCGGGTCTTGCGACCAAACGGTGCCGTCGTCTTCGAGCTTGCGGTGGGAGGGCCAGATGCCGTACCAGTCGAGAAAGGGCGTGGGTTGGGGCTGGAGTTGGGGCATGGAGTACGCTCCTGTTAGGGGTTACTTGTCGCTGCACGAAGGCACTTAGAAGCCGTCCGAAAACTCCGGGTGCCATCCCTTGTATGCAGCAGATCGCCGCAGGGTGAACGGGGGCCGTCTTTACCGCAACTCAACACGCCCCAAGGGCGGTTCAGCAGATGGCTTAGTGTCTCTTCGCGTCCTTTTTTGCGTCTTTTGTACCTTTTGTGGCTAACGGCCGGTGTCCGCGCCGATTAGGTCGCTGAGGAGGACCAGCTCGCCGCCGCTTTCGGCCGAGGTATTGGCTCCCAAAACGGCGGCTAGGCTGTTGAGGGAAGGGACGTAGGGGCTGCGTGTCATGGAAGGGTCACCGGCTTGGACGGCGGCGATAAAGGCGCGGGCCTGAGAGAAGAAGGCCCCGCGCGATTGAGACTCTTCTTTGGCCTCCCACACTACCTCGCCGTTTTCCGTCACTTTTTGTGGATTCCATTCGATGATCGAGTCGTCGCTGATGACGAGGATTTCTCGCCTAGAGTAATTGACGTTGCTCATTACCCGCGAGACGCTGGCGTTGGCGGTCAAGCGCCCCTTGAAGCGGTAGTTGACGTTGTACACGTGGGGCAGGTTCATCGGATCGATGCGCTCGTCGGGCAGGGATTCGACGTAGAAGGCCGAGACTGCTTCAATGTCGCCGAGCAAGTAGCGCAACAGATCGACGCTGTGGATGGTGTTTTCCACGAACGAGCCGCCGCAGAGTTCGTAGCGACTGGTCCAATAGCGGATCGGCTGACCGCTGTAGAAGTTTTGGATTTGGGCGTGGCGCGGAGTGCGCTGCTGCAATAGCTCCAAGGTCGGCGCGGAAGAAGGCTCGTAGCGATGGACGAAGCCGACTTGGGATACGATGCCGGCTTTTTCGATTGCGGCGTTGAATTCGACGACTTGCGCTAGGTCGAGGGTCTGCGGCTTTTCGACGAACAGGGCGACGCCTTGGTCGGCGGCGATGAGCACTTCGTCGGTGTGTGCAGTCGGCGGAATGGACAAGTAAACCGCGTCGAGTTCCTGCTCTGCAAACATCTGGTGGTGGTCGGTATAGGTCGAATGCGGCTTATAGACGGCCGCTTGTTCCTGGAGGGTTTCCTCGCTTTTGTCGCAGAATGCTTGGAAGACGACTTGGCCTTCCTCGGCGAGGGCAGCTAGTGCCGGGAGGTGCGCCCGTTGGGTGATCCAGCCGAGGCCGATGCAGCCGACGCGGACGGGTTTCATGGGCAATTCCTTCTCAAGGGGTGAGTGCTTCGATGCGGGCGATGAGTTCGGGTGACAAATAGCGGCCGTCGGAAACAGCCGCGGAGCCTTTGAGTTCGTCTATTGTTGCAGCGCCGGTGAGCAGCACCGCGACTTGGGGGTCCGACAGCAAGTAGCGCAGCCCGTGCTCGGGCATGTCGCCGGGTTCGTCGGCGAGCAGGGCTTCTATTTTTTCGAGTTTGGGGTATAGCTCGGCAAAGCGGCTAGCCTCCTTCCAAGCGTCGCGCTTGGAACCGAGTAGGCCGGCGTGTAGCGGCGAGGCGAGGATGATGGCGACGTCGCGGGCGGCCGCGGTGGGCAGGAGGATTTCCTTGGCCATCTGCACTAACAGGTCGTATTTGAGAAAGGTGATCACCGAGACAAAATCGTCGCACTCGGCGAGGACATCGCGCATCAGTACGAGGTCCGAGCCGGTCAGGCCGATGTGTTGCGCGAGTCCTTGATCGCGGATTTCGAGCATGGCCTCTAGGGCGCGTCCCCGGCCGAATATCCCCTCCCAGCCCGCTTGCTCGGCCTCGTGGAGTTGCAACAGATCGACCGAGTCGCGCTGCAAGCGCAGGAGGCTGGCTTCAAACCCCCGCCACACCGCGTCGCGGGTGTAGTCGAAGGGCGCGGGATAATAGCCTACCTTGGTCGCCAAATAATAGGGCGCGTCAACGCCTTTGAGGGCGTGGCCGAGGACCTTCTCGCTGCGGCCTTGGCCGTAGAGCGGGGCCGTGTCGAAGTAGTTGATGCCCAATTCGAGGGCGCACTCGACCATGGCAACTCCGTGTGCTACGGGCAGGAGGCCGTATTCTGGGCGTCCGTAGAACCAAGACCCGCCCATGGCGATTTCGCTGACTTGCCAGTTCGTTTTGCCGAATCGTCGGTATCGCACGTGTGCTCTGCTGTTGATGCTGAACGGAATGGAGTAACTTAGACACAGCGGCGGTTGATTTCAATTAGGAATTAGGAATTGAGAATTGAGAATTACCCACCACCGTCCCAATTCCCAATTCCTAATTCTTTAGGAGACGGCGATGCAATACAGTTATATGGTAATCGACTTTGCGGATCTCGGGGGCGATTTCGCCGCTGGGCTGGACTTTATTCGGGACTGTGGGTACGAGGGCGTCGAGTTAAATCTGACGCCTGCGGTGCTCGGTCAATTGGACGCGATCGAACGTGCGATGGAGGTGTGCGGCTTGGTGGTACCGTCGCTTTTGACCGGGGCCGCCTATGCCGAGGGGTTGTGCTTGAGTGTGGCCGACCCGCGTCGACGCGCCGGTGCCGTCGCTAGGCTGCGGGAGTACCTGCCGATTGCCCAGCGTTTTAACGCCATTCTCGTGGTCGGGCTTTTGCAGGGCTTGCGCGCGGACGAGCCCAGCGCCGAGGTGGCCAACGAGCGCATTGCGGCTGGCCTGCGCGAAGTGGGTTTGGCCGCTCAAGACGCTGGCGTGGACTTGGCCGTCGAGCCGATCAATCACCTGCAAGTGGGGTTTAACAATTCCGTTGGCGAGGTGCGCGCCCTGATTGAGCGCATTGGCGTGCCGGCTTTTAGGCCGATGGTCGACACGATCCACATGAACATTGAAGAAAAGTCGTTGACCCAGCCCATTTTCGACTGCGGCCGTGCGCTGCGGCACGTCCACTTGTGCGAGAGCAATGGCGGCGTGCTGGGCAGCGGCCACCTCGACTTTAAGGCCGTGCTCACGGCCTTGGACGCCATCGGCTACGCGGGTTTTGCCTCGGTCAAGGTCTATCGCCAGGCTAGCTTGCGCGAGGCCGCGCCCGAGAGCTTGGCGCACTTGCTCGGGCTAGGCGACTAGCGGGCCGCCCAATACCCGACGAAGACAGCGGGAATGCCCAGCAGCAGTTGCAGGCCAATGTGAACGAAAGCGGCTGACACCTGACCTGCGCGCACGATTTGCGCGGTCTCGTAGGCCACGGATGAAAACGTGGTGAAGCCGCCGAGGATGCCGACGAAGAGAAATAGGCGGAGTTGAGGGCTAAGGTATTGACGCGCTTCGGCCAAGCCACCCAAGAAGCCAATGGCTAGGCAGCCGACCACGTTGACCACGAGGGTGGCGTAGAGCGGAGTGCCCAACAGACGCTGGGTCCCCAAGGAGACTAAGTAGCGCAGCACGGCTCCAATAAAGCCGCCGCAGCCCACCAGTAGAATGCGATCCATGATTTGTTGAAACCTCCCTCCTTTGCCATCTCGGTGCTTGACAATGTATTGCAACCTTGCGACTCTCAAATATCTGGGCCTTGCGGAAGCCCTCTTAACTAGCTTCAAAGTAAAGTATAAAGGAAAGGCGCAAGGGCGATGAAAACCTTTAGTGATGAAGAACTGATCGACCTGTTCAATCGGCAACTCCCCGACCTGTTGGACCGCCGCCCGGACCTCGAGCCGCTGATTTACCAAGGGTTCTTGGGCGCGTTTGCCCGCCGCGAAGAGGTGGCCGTGGTGCTGACGGAGTTGCGGGAGTTGCGGACTGAGATGGACCAACGCTTTGAGCAATCAGAGCGCCGTTTTGAGCAGTTTCGCGAGGAAGTGAATCGGCGTTTTGAGCAAGTAGATGCGCGTATAGATACGTTTCGCGAGGAAGTGAATCGGCGCTTTGATGAAGTCTTTCAAGCCATCGATCGGCTGGGTTCGCGCTGGGGCATCCGCAACGAGAGCGTGTTTCGGCGCACTATGGCGGCCCTGTTGGAGGAATCGTTTGGGGCCGCAGTCGAGGAGCGCGTCATTGCGGGCGAACAATTCGACGTGGTCATTGTCGATGCCGATCAGCACATCCTCGTCGAAATCGCCGCCAGTGTGGGGGCCTCGATCCAAGAGCGGCTGGAGCGCAAGCGTCGTCTGTACACCGAGGCAACCGGCGTGCCCCCGGTGCGAGTTCTACTCGCCACGGCGGATATCTATAGCTATCGGGCGCAAGCTCTGCGCGAGGCGGGCATTGAGGTGATTGAACCCGCAGAAGCCGACTGAGCTGGGTCGGGTGAGAGGGGCCGACGGTTGCAATAGCCTCTAATGACTTAGCCCACAGCCTCGCACACCACGGCTATTTCCAGCTTTTCGACGATCAGCTGCGGCGCGTCGAGTGCCCGCTCCTCGGCGCTGATGCCGATTAGATTCGCGCCAGCCGCCAAGAGCAGCCCCTCGACCGGCCATACCAACTAGCCATCGTCCACGGTCGGCTGTTCCAGCAACGCATTGTTCAGCCGTATCTGGGTAGTGTCTCAGTTTGAAATTACACGGGTTAGTGTGGTTATTGGAGCCTTGCTATTCAGCATCTTTCCTTAGAAAAAATCCTTCAAGTAGGCTCTCAATCTTCGATACTCGATCCGACAGATTCGACAGTCGATTGAGAATATATACGAGCAGGCCCGCGATGAATGACATCAGGGATTAGATTCAGCCAAGGGTAAGCCATAGCTGGATTGCTCCTTGCGTTTATCGCAACAGCGTCAGCTTTCGCCTGAGTACCCCCTGATCTGTGGCCAGCCGATATAGATAGGTTCCGCTGGCCATTCCTCTACCGGCCTTATCCGTGCCGTCCCAGCGCAGTTGATGCAGTCCTGCTTGCTGGTTGCCCTCATAGAGCGTTTTGACGTGCTGGCCCATTAGGTTGAACAGTTCCAGCCGTACGAAAGACAGCTTGGGGAGGAAGTAGGATAGGACGGTCTGCGAGTTGAAGGGGTTGGGCGCGTTGGGCAAAAGCTGCAAGGGTGTTGCGGTGATCTTGCCCGCTTTTCCATCTATCTCAAAGCGGACAATCTCGGTGAAGTCGGCGACCAATTTATTTTGGGCCTTGTCCCATACCGTCATTTCAGCGAGGCCCCAAATGCCGGGGACACTGCCGACGGGTAGGACGATAGTGTTTTCATACGTGGCCCAAACGGTAGGATCGCCGCGAAAGTAAACTGAGTAATACAAGTCGTTGCGGTGATGGCGGAAAAAGTGCTCGACTCCTTGGGGGTCGCGCAGAAGCATGTCCGTAGATCGGTAGCCGCTAATGTCGTCCTTCACTCTGAAGGAAATATCAACCCGCGTCTCGCCATTGGGGGCCGCTGGATTGGTAGGCTCAGCGTCAACGGTGATCCTGTTCAAATCCAGTGTGGGCGGCTTGGTGTCGGGGTTTTTCGTCTTGATCTGGATAGTCGCGGGTGCTTCATCAATGGCGTTTTCACCATCTCTAAGACGACGCTTAGAGGTAGTGAAATACACTCCCCGACTATTCAGCGCAATATCTTCCATCACCAGATAGTTGAGTTTCCAAATACCACTAGGGTAATAGTCGGGGATTATGAGTTGAACACTGGCTTGGCCGGTTGCCTTGTCGTAGTCGCCCCAATCTTCTGTACGCCGGGAGTACGTGTCGGCATCCCCATCATTGAGCCACACCAAAACGCCCTTAATGTCGTTGTCTTCTAGCAACTTCCAGCGAGCCGTTACAATCTGATAGGGCCGTCCGTTTTCTGCGCCTTCTGACAAAGACAACTTCATGGAATTGGGCACGTAAACGGGCGCTTCATAATCGGCCAATGGATTGTCCACAAACAGCTTCCAGCCGAAATCAACCTGCGATAGAAGCCGCTCATTGCCCACTGCATCCGTAACGGCAATCTGATCGGGACCCCAGTACCCATCGGGTGCAAACTTCGACAGCGTATGCTTGCCCCGTAGGATATAGCCCGTTGAGCGCCGCCGACCATTTTTGTCAACTGGGTCGAGCCACACGTCAAAGAAGTTTCCGTTTTCGGCAAAGATACGCACCTGAGACGGCTGGGCGACATCCCGCTCATTTTCGTGGTGTAGCTCAATCTCAATAGTAATCCGCTTATCCTCTTGGGGCTTTCCCTCGACGGTAATATCGACCCGAACAATCCGCCCCGGATAGACGTAATCCGGGTAGAGATTATACACTTGGAACGTCAGATCGGCGCGGATCTGCGAGATGTAGCGCGTACCGTGCATGATTCGATTCTGAATGAACTCATACTTGGCCGGGGAACGGCTGCGGAGCTTGTCGGGATTGACGATGTAGAACGCAATGGATTCGGCCATATCCTCGTTTGGATTGTGTGCATGGGCATAGGCCGAAACGAACTCGGTTTGCTTAGTGGTGGCCCAGTCGTTTTCTTGGTCGGGCCGGGCAAAAGCAGCCGACTTGTCAAAGCAGTCCATCATAGAGAACAGCGATTCCCCTGCACAAGCTGTTTCAGCGTCGTCTTGCGCGGCTACGTTATCGCGCTCTGATGTTCTATACCATCCCCCTAACTCGATCCAGTCGGCCTTGAGTTGTTCGTCAAAGAGGTGATCCCAAAGAAAATGCGCTTTCTCATGCAGAACGAGCCGATTGATAGAGGCTGCGCCCGCTCCCTTAAATGCCGATTCCATAAACTCGATATAGCCCGATTGCGTCCAAGCTACGGCTCCGGCAGCCGGATATAATGGGTGTGGCGTACCATCTAAGCGCCGGACTATATAGGAAAGCCCCGGCGTGTGGCGCATCCCTGAAGGGTATTCTTCTAGCATCGACGCTAGGGCAATCAATTCTTCGTTCTTGAAGGGCATAAATCGCCCGGCTCCCTCGCCAGTGGTATGCTTGGTCAAGGCTTGGTAGTCTGGCACGTTCACACTCACAGCATAGCGTTCTGACAGGATGCGTTCTAAGGTGTGTCGATCCTTGCCATTATTAGTTGCGAATCGCACAACAGCCCGATGCAGCCTCTTGGAGAAAAACCGGCCGCGAATGCCATCAATTTCAGCCAATAAGGGATTGGCGTAGGTGAACGCCGCTTTAGCAATCGTTGCTTCGCGTTGGCCGTCTCTGGTTCTTATGGCAATATCATCTTGAACATGGCCGTTGCTCAATATCCATATCGACGCGGGCACGGTCGGTTCTTCGTCGTAAGGCCAGTTGACTGCTTGCGGCACAGACTCAAAGGTGCGAAGTAACCCGTAGGCTTGCTCTGCGCTCCACTCAGGACCTAGATGCACCGAGTACTTCTCGCGTAATTGTAGCGCCGCAGAGTGCGACGCCACCTCTACCACCTCATCCAACAAGACCACTTTAACCGGCTCAATCCGGCTAGCCGCTTCTTGGCCTTGGGGCGTTTCGTCTATCTCCCAATGGTAGGTAAAGCGGTCGGCGAATACTTGAGCGGGAAGAAAAAGGCCAACAAACACAACGGGCCAAAAACGCTGAGCGATATTGAGCAAGGCTAGGCCGCTACCCATACTCAACAATAACACATTAAAACTGCCTTTGAGTTCGGCGATTTTGGTTTCTACTCTAGCAACATCCTCTTTCGTTGCTAGGTGCGCTAGGTTCCCTTCAAGATTAGCAATCCGTTCTTCAATCGCTGGATTAGTCATCTTGCTTTCTCCTTGGCTTGTAGGTTTTGGGCCGCTTGGGCTTGGGCTGTGCGGCCTCGATCTGCTCGGCGAGCCATTCAAGGTCGTGGAGTGTGTTGGTCAATCCTGCGGCCATAGCGGGCGTCATTCTCAAGCTCTTGTGGATGCGGATAAAGTTGTAGTAGAACATGAACAGTGCCACGCTGCGCTTGTGCGGCTCTAACTTCTTGCTGAAAGCGTTCGTCTTGCGCGTGTAGCGCCGCATCCCCATCCGCAGCGTCAGGTTGTGGCGTTCAACGTGGGACGTGGTGGCCTTGCCGGTTTGCCGCTTGGTGATCTGGTGGTGATCTACGTCGGCTCCGAAAGCATCCTCTACGGCCTCGGCATAGACGCCGTACTGGTCAGAGGTCAAATGCACTTCGTGCGCCAGCCGCGACCGCAGATCCGCCATAAACACCTTGCCGCTATTCATGGTGCGGTCGCCTACGTGCCACGCGATCAATAGCTTGGTTTCAGGGTCAAGGCCGGTCCAAGTCCACACGTCGCCCGCCTCGGTGGAGCCGAGCGGACCGCCCGCCGCTACGGTCCGTTTCTTGGCATAGCAGAACGACCATATCTCATCGACCTGCACCCTCTCAGATTGCACGTTTTGAACAAACTGGTCGTGCAATCGGGCGGCACCCCGAAGTGAACGGCTTGTAAAATTTGAGCTTCCACAACATAGCCGAGGCTTTCCTGTTTCTTCTGTCAGGCGGACGCAATAACATTCGCCGTGAAGATTCTCGCCGTATGTCGCACAAGCATCTGTCGCCACTTCAAAGCCAAATGTCTTAAAACCAGCCACTTCAAAGCCGAGTGCCAAGCCGCCGCAACCGGCAAAGAGATCTATAACTGTTGGTGCGGTGTGATCGGGTTCTTGCAGCTTGAGCTCGCGGTGTAAATAGTCTATAAATTTGCTGGAATCCACAACAGATCCGTTCGGGTTTGAGTTGAACTGAACATCAACTTTGCGTAAAGGTAATGGCCCTATTTTACATAAGTCAAACGAGGAGAACAACCGTGAAAATAACCGATGTTGACATCATTCCGGCGCACGTGCCGCTCGCCACTCGCAACGCCGAGCACGCCGTGCGCTTCCGCTCCATTGACCAGCGCACCTTCTTCAAGGTGCAAACCGACAACGGCTTGGTGGGCTGGGGCGAGTACCGCTGTACGCCGCCCGCACAGAGCGTGGAGGGCCTCATCGGCCGCAGTCCCTTCGATTTTTTGGGCAGCGAGGTCCACCTCGGCTTGGCCGGGGCCTTGTACGACGTGATGGGCCAGTACCTCGAAGTGCCGGCCTACAAGCTGATGGGTCCCAAAGTGCGCGACCGTGTGCCGGTGGCGGCGTGGACGCGGCCCGCCGATCCCGAAGAGCTGAGCCGCGAAATCGTCCGCGCCGCCGATCAAGGCTATCGGCTGTTTAAGATGCACACTTGCCAGCACCACGACGTGTTTGAGCAAAATCGCGCGGTAGAGGATGTCGCGCCACCCGGCTTCAAGATGCAGTACGACTTCAATTCCAACCGCACCTTGGCCACGGTGCTGCCCATCGTCAAACAGCTCGAAAAATCGCCCGTAGTGGGCTATATCGAGGACCCCTTAGTGCTGAGCGATGTAGAAGGCTGGCGGCGACTCCGCGCCCAATGCGGTGTGCCATTGGTCATGCACGTGCCGCCGCTGGGCGGGTTGCAGGAAGTCGTGCAGGGGATGGCCGATGCGTACATCGTGGCCGAGTACTGCGGCGGATTTGGCGACGCGCTGGTGCGCGGCTTGGCTTATGGCAAAGCCAATGTGCAGGTGGTGGTGCAGCTAACTGGAGGCACCTTGGCCAAGGCGTTGGCACTGCACTTGGCGGCTGTGCTGCCCACGGCTGCGCACTCGATCAACCTCGACGACCAGTACGAGGAGGACGCGGCCCGTCAGCGCATTGAGATCGTCGAAGGTTGTTCGCCCGTGCCCGAGGGGCCGGGCCTCGGCGTGGAGGTGGACGAAGCGGTTATTGCGCGCTTGGCGCAGCGCGCCCCAGCGGAAATCCCCCGGCACTTAGGCAAGCTGCGCCTGCCGGATGGGCACGTGCTCTACACGGCTAGTATCCCGCCGATAGATGCGTTAACCGGCTTTGCCGAAGGGACTATTCGGGGGTTGTCTTTTGCGGTGTGGCACGACGACGGGTCCGAGGAATTCGCACGCATGTACGGGCGGGTGGAAGCGGAGGGGTCGGTGCTGGAGTGAGTTGAGCATTTCAGCAAAAAGGGCGAACTCAGCTACGAGCACGGCGCATTCAGCGACAGGCCGAATCCACCGATCCCAAGAGCCGTTCCATGTTGCCGCCGAGGATCGCCGCCATTGCAGATTCGCCTATGAACGGGCAGTAGCGCCGCACATAGTCGAGGCTTTGGCGGTAGGTCCAGTGCAGCAGCACGATGGGGATGTCCGTCCCCCACAGAATGCGCTCGGTGCCGATGCGTTCGACCATCTTCTCTAGGACGGGCCGCATCTGTGGCATGGGGTAGTCCCAGCGCGACTGGAGGAACACGGCGAAGAGGATTTGGATGTGGAAGCGCGGGTGGCCGATGGGCGTCGCCTCGTACACCTCGTCGGGCACGTGGAGCCGGTCGTCGTCGGCGAACATCCGCCAAGGGAAGCCGTGGGTTAGGACCACATCGACGTCCGGGAAGCGGTCCATCCAAGCGCGCAGCGCGCGCAACTCGCTGAGGTACGCGGCGGGCGATCTCATCCCACCGAGGGTGAAGAACACGGGGATCCCCAGCTCGGCCACGGCCGCCCACAAAGGATCGAAATCGGGCCCGGTCCACTCGGGCGAGAGGTCGTAGAGGGCCCGGTGAAAGGGCATGAACTGCAGGCCCGACAGGCCGTGGTGGCGAATCGCCCGTTGTAACTTGGCGACGGCGTCGTCCGTCCGGCTGGGGAACCACCATTCGGGCACGTAGGCCAAGCCTTGGAGCCGCCCCGGGTGGCGCTGGCAGCAGTCGGCGATGTAGTCGTCGCCCAGACCCATGTACGGGGTGCGGTGCAGAAGCGCCCGATCAATGCCGGCGTAGTTCATCTCCGCCACTAGGCTGTCGGCGGGGAAGGCGAAGTCCACTGTCCATGGCGGCAGGGCCTGCTTCACGTAGTCCTCGCCGTCCACCGTCCACTCGACGAGGCCGTGCTCCCCGGTGCGGAAAGCGGCGTCCCGCAGGCCGTCGAAGTGCCAAGGGCGATCGGGGTCGTAGAGGCCCGTGGCATCGGCCGGGGCGCGGTCGGGGCGTCGCCAGCAGGGCTGTTGCCGGGCCTGGGCCATGAACAGTTGCAGGTGCCGCCAGAACTCGGCGGGGTCGGCGAAGCCCCCGTTGCGGCCTGGCGGTGGGAAGCAATAGGCGTGTCCGTCGTAGATCATGGTGGCGTTCTCCACAGGGAGTGAGTCTTGTTTAACGAGGAATCAGGCGGATGTCCAAGCGGCAGCCAACAGCTTCTGCGTATTTTTGCAGAGTTGCAAGAGAAGGGGAGTGCTTTTTATGGCGTCCCGATGCTTCAAGGCGTGCGACTGCTGGCGTTTGGGTGCCCATTTTTTTGGCAACATCAGCCTGAGTTAAACCAGCATTATTTCTGGCTTTGAGCATTTCGTCAAAGAGGGCGAACTCATCTGCAAGCGCGTCGTATTCAGCGACGAATTCAGGGTCTTTCATCCATTCGTCAAGCAATTCCTTATGGGTTTTCATGTTTAAACTCCTCCTGACGTTTGCTTACAAGCTCCAGTTCTTTTAGAGGTGTTTTCTCAGACTTTTTGATATGGGCATGAAGCACAACTACCTTTTGATCAACAACCGTACAGAAAAACGCACTTCCTATTCCTTGTTTGCCTTTTGCTCTAATCTCAAATAAACCATTTCCCAATGCTCGTGTAAAAGGCATTCCCAAACTTGGCCCAAAAACCGAGATTCGCTCTGTGAGCCGGGCATAAACGGCTCGGATGCCGATGGGCTAAGCACTCAGGATACTTTGGACGTCTCGTTGTAATAAACGATTTCCCCAAGCCATACCGAAAATTAACAAATATGTTATAAAAATCAACTCATTTACAAAGGAGAAATAGATGAAGAGCCAGCGTAGCGCACTTTCGCGGTTTATCGGCATTTCGTTGCACTGGCAGATCGCCATTGCCTTGGTCCTCGCTGCATTGGTGGGGTGGCTGGCCGACGAGCGCACGACGCTGTTTGGCGCGTCGCTCATAGAAATTCTCGATTTCTTTGGCAGCTTGTTCCTCAACGCGCTGAAGATGATCGTGGTGCCGCTGATTCTGTCTTCGATCATTGTTGGTGTCCGCAACATGGCGAGCCAGAACGCCTTTGGACGCATCGGCGGGAAGACGGTGGCCTTTTACGTGGCGACGGGGTTCCTGTCGGTTTTCACTGGCCTCGTTTGCGTGAATGTCATAGCGCCCGGCGAAACGGAGTCGGCGCGGGCGCTGGGCACGGCGCTGCCAGATCCGTCGCAAGTCATGGACAAGGTAGAGGGGCGCGGCATACGCGATCTGGTCGAGGTACTCAAGCGCGCGATACCGTCCAACATCTTCGCGGCCGCGCTAGAGGTTCAACTGCTGGCGCTGGTATTTGTCGGGGTCGTGTTTGGGTATTTCATGGCGCGGCTGAACGGGCCGGCAGGCGACATCTTACAGCAGTTCTGGGTCGGCCTGCACGACCTTATGATCTTGGTTACGATGTGGATCATGCGGTTTGCTCCCATCGGCGCGTTTGCGCTGGTGGGTAAGACGTTACTCGTCTCCGGCTTTGCCGCGCTCGAAGCATTGGGCCTGTTCTTCCTGACTGTATTGCTGGCGCTGGCGGTGCATTTTGCCGTCTGGTTGCCGCTGCTGTTGCGCTTGGTCGCCGGCATCAGTCCATACCAGTACTACGCCAAAATTGCGCCGGCGCAATTGACCGCGTTTTCGACTGCGTCGTCTGCGGCGACCTTGCCGGTGACCATCAACAGCGCCGAACAGGCTGGCATCCCCAACCGCGTGACCAGCTTTGTCCTGCCGTTGGGGGCGACGGTGAACATGGACGGCACGGCGCTGTACGAGTGCGTAGTGGTGGTGTTCATTGCCCAAGTGTACGCGTTCGCGTCTGGCATAGATTTTGGCATCGCGGAGCAGCTAATCGTCGTATTGCTCGCCTTGCTCACGTCGATCGGCGTGGCGGGCATCCCGGCTGCCGGTGTGGTCGCTATCGCGCTGATCCTGCCCGCGGTCGGCCTGCCGGTGGAAGCCATCGCCATTGTCTTGGCTGTCGATCGTTTGCTCGATATGTGCCGCACGGCCGTCAACGTGACCAGCGATCTGGTGGTCACGGCGCTGGTGGCGCGCACAGAAGGCGAAGACTTGCTGCGGGCTTGATGACTACAAAATGCCTACGCGGGGGCTGCTGGCGTCTTCCAACATGCCCTCGGCTGCCACGAGATTGAGCTGGCCCACTTCCTCGGGCGTCAGGTCCGGCAACCGGTCTACTAGTCCCAGAAAGCGCTCAACCTCGGCTGGCGCTACGAGTCCCTCGGTCAATACGGCTAGCTTGTCGATGTAGTCCGTCCGGGCAAAGGGCCGCTCGCCGAGGTAGTGGGCGTTGGGGTTGTCGAGGCGTTCGGCGATCTGAGTGCCGTCGGCGAGGCGCACCACGACTTGGGCACCGAACTTCTTGTGGTCGGGATCGGGATGGTGATAGGCTTGGGTCCATTCGGCAACTTCTTCGGTGCGGAGCTTGTGCCACAGCGCGACGGTCGAGGGGCGGTGGGTGCGCTCCGAGGTATAGGAATGTACGTGGTGCCAAGCGCCGTCCTCCCAGGCGACAGCGAGGATGTACATGGCGCTGTGGTCGAGGGTCTCGCGCGAGGCGTCCGGGTCCATTTTCTGCGGGTCGTTGGCTCCGGTGCCGATCACGTAGTGCGTGTGGTGGCTGGTGAGGATTACGACGTCTTCTACTTGGTTTAAGTCTATATGGCGAGCGTGGAGCCGGAAGCCGAGATCGATCAGGGCTTGGGCTTGGTATTCGGCCGAATGTTCCTTGGTGTAGGAGCGCAGGATGGCGCGCATGTTCTCGCCCGGTTCAGGCAGGGGAACTCGGTATTCGGCATCTGGCCCGGACAGCATCCAAGCGATGACGGCGTCGCGTCCCTCGTAGATGGGCGACGGTGCTCGCTCGCTGAGACGCGCCCGGCCCACCGCTTCGATGGCGATCTTGTTGGCTTGGGCTGGGGCGTAGGCCTTCCACGAGGTGATGTCTCCTTTGCGCGACTGGCGGGTGGCGCAGGCTAGGTGCAGGCTCTGGTTGATGGCTTGGTAGATTTGCTCGGCTGGCATCTGGAGCATGGTCCCAAGCCCGGCGGCCACGGCCGGGGCGAGGTGGGCGACGTGGTCGATCTTGTGCTCGTGTAGGCAAATGCCCGTTACCAGTGCCATCTGTACCTCATAGGCCGTGAGTATGCCCAAGGTCAGGGCGCGGCCCGCGGCACCCGTTTGCTGGGCGGCCGCGAGCAAGCCGGGGATGGTGTCGCCGGGATGCGAGTAGTCGGCCGCGAGGTAGGTGTCGTGCATGTCGAGTTCGCGCACGGCCACGCCGTTGGCGAGGGCGGCCCACTCGCAGTGGAAGCTGCGGTCGTTGGCCACGCCAAAGAGGCGGGCGCCGCTGTGGTGGGGATGGGGGTAGCCGAGGGCGAGGAGGCGGGCGTTGCGCACCGCTGGCCGGTTGATTGCGGCGAGGGCGACCGCAGCGTTGTCGATGACGCGGTTGCCGATCATCTCGACGACATCCGCGTCGGCCGCTTGGTTGTGGGCGGCGAGCTGGGCCAGCTTCCAAGCCAATTGCTCTTCGCGCGGGAGGACCGTACCGTCTGGGTGGGTCTTGACGAGGTGATTTTGCATGACCTGCTTCCGTGGTTGGTAGAATTGGGAAAAACAAATAATAGGGCCTACCGCCGAGGACGGACAATTGCAAGGGAAGGAGGGCTTATGAAAGTCTTGATGCAGATGGATTTAACCGAGGAGTTGATCGAGGAGATTCGGCAGGTGGCCGAGGAAGTAGAAGTGGTGCAGGTGGATTCAGAGGCGGCCTTGGAGGTTATGCCGGAGATCGAGGTCGTCTGCGGGCACATCAGCGAGGAAATGTTCGCGCGGCGGAAAAAGCTCAAGTGGATGCAGAGTTGGGGCGCGGGGGTAGATGGATTATTGCATCCTGAACTGGTCGACAGCGATGTGGTGTTGTGCAGCGCCAAGGGATGGGTGGGAGTGCATTTGGCCGAACATGCAATGGCGTTGTTGCTCGGGCTGACGCGGGGGATCCACACGGCCGTGCGCTATCCAGATTGGGAGCGGCGCTGGCCGATTCGCGCCGCGTCGTGGGAACTGGTTGAGCAGACGATGGGCATTGTGGGATTGGGGGGGACTGGGAGGGAGTTGGTAAAGCGGGCGAGTGCGTTTGGGATGCGGATCATCGCGGTGGATCCAGAAGCGGTCGAAGTGCCGGGAGCAGTGGAAGCCTGCTGGGGGATGGATCAATTCCACTCTCTGTTGGAACAATCCGACGTGGTGGCGATTTGTGCGCCGCTGACTGCGGAGACTGAGGGGTTGTTCGACCAAGAGGCGTTTGCGCAGATGCGGAGCCACGCGCTGTTGATCAACGTCACGCGGGGGCGGATTGTCGATGAGCAGGCACTGATAGCGGCACTTGCCGACGGGCAGATCGGCGGGGCGGGATTGGATGTAGTGCCGCAGGAGCCCCTGCCCGCAGAGCACCCGCTATGGCGGATGGACAATGTGCTGATAACGCCGCATACGGCCGGGGGATCGCCCAACCGCGACCGCCGGTGCGTGGCGTTGTTTTGCGATAATTTGCGGCGCTACTTGGCGGGGCAGCCGTTGGTGAGCGTAATCGACAAGCGCAAGGGCTATTGAAGCTAAGAAACCCGCTGGGGCTTGCTGGGAGCGCGGGCGTCTCGCCCGCCCGGTGTCATTCCCGTGCAAGAACGTCACCCCGTGCCCCGACACGGGGCGGGAATTCAGTTTGGTTATAGCTAAGTATACGACAGTAATCCAATGGCCATTAGGCATGGGAGGTCTAGGATGCTTCGACTCCGCTTCGCTGAGCGCAGCGAAGCATCCCAGACCACGCTACTGTCGTGTACTTAGGGGTACAGTCTCTAAGACAATACGGTTTCTAGGCGACGTTTTCGTTTGATCCAGTCGGGGATAAACTGCTCGAGCAAGTTGTAAAACTCCGGGCCGTGATTGAGATGAAGCAAATGGCATAGCTCGTGAATAACGACATATTCGATACATGCTCTAGGGGCTTTTATAAGCTCCAGATTCAATGTTATGCCGCTTTTAACGCTGAAACTGCCCCAGAGCGTTTTCATCTTGCGGATTTTAAGTACAGGCTTTTCTACTTCCTCTTTTTTGAGAGGCCCTAATAAAACTGGATTCCCGCCTACGCGGGAATGACATGGGCGGGATGCCCGCGTTGCGAAGATCGCCCCGCGGGTTTTGTTAGGGCCTCTAAAGATCTGCCAGCATTCTTCAAATAGTTGAGCGAAGTAAACCTCCGCCTTGCTCCGATACCATGCTTCAAGCAGCATCGCTATGTGCTCCGGCGTATCGTCAACCGCTTGTATGTGGAAGAAGCCGCGCTTTAGTAGAACCTGGTCTGTTGCAGACGGCCTTATCTTCAGCCGGTACTGTTTGCCGAGATAAAGATGGCTTTCGCCGCCGACAAACTGCCGCTTGGGAGTGGGCGGTCCAAACTGTGCGAAATGGCGAAGCTGGCGTCTTATCCAGCGCACGCGCTTGTAAACGAAATTTTCGACAAGGGTTTCATTTGTTCCTAGCGGGGCTTTTACCACTACCGAGCCGTCGGGGTGAACGGCGATCTCAACCGTCTTTCTTTTAGAATAACTCAGGTGAAAGGGAATAGATTCGCCGGCATACGCGAGGGTGCGGTTTGTTTTTGGCATTGTGGTTCCTAGATTATCCGCAGATGGGCACAGGATAGTCGTCATCGATTGTCATATAGCAATCCTACATCATGATAACCGCAGATGGACGCAGATAGACGGAGAATAGGAGGCACAAGACTAGCCACCGCTCGAATCGTTCAAATCACGTCGGGTTGCTATAAGAATGTCTCCAGAATTTGGCTATTTTCATGGTTTGGCTGATCATTGCGTCCATCTGTGCCGACGATAAATCAACCCCATGCACCTCTTTTACCACGTCGTAAAAGAAATCATCCATCTCGTTTTTGGCCGCATTTTGCGCGTCGCTATCGTTCCAAAAATCCACCTTCCAATTTTTTTCTAGTGCGCTTTTGACGGCAAGCGCCGTTTTTGCCGCAACATAGTCAACTCGGCTTGCACCTACCTCAGTCAGACAAGGTTTGATCACGCCAAAATACGCGCTGGCCTCCTCGTTATCGCGGATAGAGTCGGGCACATCGTCGCGTTGGGTGTTGGCGACCTCATCGCGGATAGCACTCACCTTTTGCAAATAGTCAAGGGCCGATAGCCGCTGATTCCTGAAACGGTCAATCGCATCTTGAATGAGCTTGGAGAACTTCTCGTAGAAAGCCGGGTCTTTGTCCATGTTTTCAGTAAGGATGCGCTTGACCGCATGAGCGATAATGTCGGCCCTTGCCGCCGTAGTCTTGGCTCGATAGACGCCTTGCTTCTCTTTGACCATAGAGAAAGTTTTATCGTCAAACATATTCACAGGATCATTTAAGCGAGTGACCTCGTTGGCCTGAATATGCGTATCCAGCAATTTTTTAATCCGGGGCTCGTAGTCGCGATAATCAATGGTTTCGGCGTAGCGCAGTTGGACTGCCTTTCTCAGTTTCTGAAAACGCTTGAGATCGTTTTTGTAGCGATTTAGTTGCGTCTCGTCAGTCTGCATAATGAACTGCTCGGCTGAAAGGGCTATCGCAAGAGTCTTGCTGTATTCAGTGAGGCGGTCGTAAAATTCACTCCGCACGGCGTCGTCAGATAGAAGCACTTCATAGCGTTCTTCATCACGGGAGTTTTTGATTTCCTTGAAGACGCTCCACAGGTCTGAGTAGCGCTGCGGCAGCTTTGACACTTCTCGGTGGATGGAGGTCAGGAGATCCGCGAGGTCGTCGCCGTCAAACCCTGCAAGTGCGTCATAAGTGTGTAGCGCCTTGTCGAGTTCGCCCAGCACATTGGCATAGTCGATGATGTAGCCGAACTCCTTGCCCTCGTGTAGGCGGTTTACGCGGGCAATCGCTTGCAGCAGCGTGTGTTCGCGCAACTTGCGGCACAGATAGAGCACGGTATTGCGCGGCACATCAAACCCGGTGATGAGTTTATCCACGACGATTAGAATTTCCGGTTTGTCCGAGCGCTTGAACTGGGCGATGATTCGCTTGGTGTATTGATCTTCGGACCCGTAGCGAGCCATCATTTTTTCCCAGAACTGGATCACCTTGCTTGTCGTCTCCGCGCTTACTTCCTCATGCCCTTCCCGCGTATCCGGCGGAGAGATAATGACCTCGGATGATACCGCGCCTATCTCGTTGAGCGATTCGCGATACTTGAGCGCGGTCGCCTTGCTGTCTGCGACAAGCTGCGCCTTAAATCCCGTGTTCTGCCAAGTGGTCTGGAAATGCCTGCTAATATCAAAAGCGCACATATAGACGACTTGATCGGTCTTACTCAACGCTTGGGCACGTGCGTATTTTCGCTTCAGGTCTGCTTTTTGTTCGTCTGCTAAATCCTCGGTGTGGCGAGCGAACCAGAGGTCAAGGGCGGCTTGATTCTGCTCCATCTCCACGTGCCGTCCTTCGTAAAGCAGAGGAACCACAGCCTTGTCCTCGATTGCCCGCCGGACGGAATAATGCGGTTCAATCAAACCGCCAAATCGGGCAAAGCTGTTCTTTTCTTTATTGAGCAGCGGCGTCCCCGTGAAACCGATATAGCAGGCATTGGGCAGCATTTGTCTCATGCGGGCTGCTAAGGCGCCGAAGTTGGTGCGGTGGCTTTCGTCAACGAGGACGATGATATCGGCCGAATCGTCCACGTATTTCTCAGCCGAAAGTGCCTTGTCGAACTTGTTGATCAGGGTGGTGATGATGCCCACTCTTTTTTTGATATGTCTGATCAGATTGCGCCCGGATGTCGCTCGCTCCTTGTCCAAGCCGCAGGCCGCAAAGGTATTGCCCAGTTGTTTGTCTAGGTCTTTGCGGTCTGTAACCAGAATGATTCGCGGGCTGGTCCGCTCCGGGTCTAAAGATAGGGCGCGGGCCAGCATGACCATGGTGATGGACTTTCCAGAACCTTGCGTGTGCCAGACGATACCGCCCCTGCTTTGCTTGATGCGCTTCACGGCGGCACGGACCAGAAAGAACTGTTGGTAGCGAGCAATTTTTTTGCTGCCCACGTCAAAGACTATAAAACCGAAAATTATCTCCAACAGGCGCTCGGGTCGGCACAAACTGTAGAGACCGCGATCCTGTTCTGTAACTAGTCGGTCGCCGCTGCGCTCAAGTGCGTCAAAGTGCGATCGCGCTGAGGCGAACTCACCGGAGAACAGGGCGTCTTTGTCCCTACTGGAAAGCGCTTTATTGATGCAGACATTCACGTTGCACTCGGCATCTTCCAACTCGTCCCAAACGCTCCAGAACTCTTTTGCGGTGCCCACTGTTGCGTATTTGGCCTCGTTTTTGTTCACGGCCAGTAACACTTGTGCGTACGTGAAAAGCCGCGGGATGTATTCGTCTCCTTGGTTGCGGATCATTTGAGACACCGCTTGGTCCACCTCTATATCCGGGGCTTTGCACTCGATCACGACTAGGGGGATGCCGTTCACGAACAGGACGATGTCGGGTTTTGCGGTCTCTGTACGGCGGGCGCGTTCAACGGAGAATTCCGCTACGGCGTGAAATGCGTTGTTGGCGGGATTTTTCCAGTCGATATAGTTCAGCGTAAAACTCTTGGAATCGCCTTCAATCGTTTGTTCGAGTGCCGTGCCGAGGGTTATCAGGTCGTAGATCGCTTCGTTCGTCTTTTGCAAGCCATCGTAGTGGACGGTTTTGAGCTTCTGGATGGCAGACTGAATGTTCTCCTCGCTGAATAGATACTCGCCGCCTTTGTAGCGGATGCGGTTTATTTTTTTAAGCTGGTCGCGCAGGATGTTTTCCAAGAGGACGTTGGAGGCGCGGTCGCCGCGTTCTGCCATGGCTTGGGCGGAGGGGAGGTATTGGTAGCCTAGGTTGATTAGCTGTTGTAGGGCGGGGAGCTGGGAGAGGTATTTTTCGCTGATGGGGAAGGGGGGCATGGTTTTGTTCCTGGTTATCCGCATAAGGACGCAGATGGGTTATCGGTCTGAGTGATCTATCCAATAGCCTACAGGCTCTGAGAGAAACCGCTCGAGAGAAATTCCGCCTGTGCCGACTATTAACAGGCGACTCGGTTTGAAGGACTTGGCAAACGATTCCATGCCGATGCGTCCACTTTTTACTTCTATGGCCACCAACTTCCTTCCTCTCCGCACGACAAAATCCACTTCGCGGTTGCGCTCCCGCCAGTAAAAGAGTTCACATACTCCGCTAATCGATGCGTTGAGCAGGTGTGCGCCCACCGCGGACTCGGTCAAGCGTCCCCAAAACTCGCGGTCGGCAAACGCTTCCGCCTGAGTCATGCCGGACTGGGCGGTTATTAGTGCCGTGTTGAAGACTTGAAACTTGGGACTTGATCGCTGCCGCCGCGCTGTGTCGCCGGCATATTTAGGCAAGCCGGTGAGCACGCCAGCACCCGCGAGCAGGTCGAGGTAGTGGGCAAGCGTCGTCGTGTTCCCCGCATCCTGAAGTTGCCCGGTCATTTTTGTATAGGAGAGGATTTGCCCCGAATAGGCACAGCCGAGTTCAAACAGCCGCCGGAGCAAGGCCGGTTTGTCGACGCGGGAGAGCAAGAGCACATCGCGCCCGACGGTCGTTTCGATGAGAGCGTCTGTTATGTAGCGCGACCAGCGGAATGGTTGTTTTATCAAAGGCACGGCACCCGGATAGGCACCGTAAAAAAGGTATTGTTTCAGATCCCAGCCAAAGGCCGCCCGCATCTCGGGAAAGCTCCAGTGCGGCATGTGCAGGATTTCAAGACGGCCGGCAAGGCTTTCGGTTAGTCCTCTGCCGATTAAGAGCGGAGCCGAGCCGAGCAATACGGTTTTTACCAATTGTTTCTTGCGCGTGTCTTCGTCCCAGAGGTACTTGATCGTTTCAGCCCAGTGCGGAACTTTGTGTACTTCATCTAGTATGAGCAAGGCGTTTTTTCTGGCAGATCGGTCGGCTAGCAGCCGCGCCTCCTCCCATTGCGATTCAATCCACCCGGCACCGCGCAGGGTCGGCTCGTCTGCGCTGGCGACGTGATAGGGCAGTTTGCTCCGCTCCGCGACTTGCAAGGCAAGGGTTGTTTTGCCTACTTGCCGCGCCCCTGAGACGACTTGAATGAACCGCCGGGGTTCTTGCAGGCGCTGCGCTAGCTCGGACGCTTGGGGTCTGATGAAGGTCATTTTGCTCGGTTCTTTGAGTAATTTTACTCAGTGTATTGAGTAAAATGTCGATTAGGGCTTATATCCGCACGTTCCAAAACGCGAGCGTTGAGGATCATGTTAAGGAGCTCCCCGCTGCCGGTTTACCTGCGACCCAGAGAGCACCGGCGAGAACAGAGACGAACAGGATTTCTATGGCGTAAAAAACGACCAGCGTCACCGAGAAAAATGCTGCGGGCCAGCTATGTTTTGGCTTGTCCTTGTGCTGGAGTGGCTTCATGGCAAAGTCGGTCTCGTCTTGCTGGCGGACGCGGTCGTATTCGGCGCGGAACAACCGCTCTTGCCACAAGAAGTACGCGTCTATTAGCCAGAATCCGAGAACGGGCACGAGAAGCGTCAATGCCAATAGAGGCTGCTCTGGCCTAAATCGCACCATCAACAAGGAGCCAGCGACGAGGACGGTCATGCTCCAGCCTTTGAGCAGGGAGGCGTTGTTGCCCAAGCGGTTTACGACGCCTTGGATAAACTCCAAGTGCTTTACAACACGTTCGTCGTTGGTCATTTGACGTTACCTCCTGCTAGGGGGATATTGGTTGCGGATGGCGATTGCTTCTTCAACCATCGCTGAAAGATTATCGGCGATCCAATTATACTTCTTTGTGCTGTCCCGACCCGGTGGTTTGTAACATTTCACAACGGTTGACATCAGTGTGCATGTTCCTGGAACTCTAACGTAGGAGAAGGGATTAGTACCCATCCTTGAAATACGACCATATTTGTCCTCCAAGCCATGGATACGAATGCCCACAACGCCCATTCCCTGACTCCAAGACTCCCTAATTTCGTAGTTGATCCACTTGCGATTCGCAGTGTTTGTACCAACTAAAACAATAGTACAGGATCTTCTCTTCATTTGGGTCCTGATCCATCTAGCTATGGCTGTGTCTCCACCCCGTTTCACTACTTCCCAATCGTTATCTGTCGCTGGCCTATTGCCTTCGATAACACCGATATTGCGAACTTGAGACGCCCGCCAGTTGTCCGGGATATAGTGAAAACTGTAAAACGCTCTCCTTTTTGGTAAGTTAACCATATTTGTCTCCTTATGTGAATTGGCATGCCGGTGATCAGGGACAGTGTATAGATAAGGCACATAGATGTCCTTATTATGTATGGGTCAATCTTCTACAGTTTTCTTAATGTTGTAGTCATCTATACTGTCTCTCAGATGTTCTACTTTTTTAAGATATTTCTCTTTATATCCTACAAAATCACACCATTTGACCGAATAAATGTAGGAAGATTGCCCTATGTAAACAGGATTGGTAATCATATGGTTAGAGCAATTATTAAAAGTAGGCTTTTTTATATTAAACATATTGTCTCTCAGTATTTGAAATAGTTTGTCGGTACGCAAAGTTGTGCAGTGGCAATATGGACAAGAATCTTCCTCAAGAAAGTAGCTATAGGAAGAGCCTCTATCTGGCAATACAATCGCCAGTACTCCATTTGTATGGCTCGTGCGGCCACTCCGCGTGATTTCCTTGAGGGAGTAGGATATCTCCCAAGGAATCCATTGGTCAGATTCTTTTTTGTACCAATCTTCTTTCATACTCGGTGAAATTAAAACAAGTGTTATACTACTATCATAAATTTTATCTTTTAGATGCGTCTCAATGGTTTCGTCTTTAAATTCACTTAAATCTTCATTCCCCTCTCCTTTGTATATTTCATCTCCTTCAAATAATTCAATTATTTCATCCACATAAGCACGGGCTGTCGTTTCATAATTACTGAGAGGTTCAATAGAGTTATCGCTGTGTTTATAAGAAACAAAAATCTTTCTGGCCATTTTAATGGTCTCCTTTTTTCAGGTTTATCCGCCACTTTCCCGTCAGCAACTTCTGCATCAAGCCGTGCTTTTGTGTGCGGTATAGTTCGGCTAGGGCCTTGATTTTCTTAACCGCCGTGTCCCAAGTGGCCAAAATTTTGACGATCTTGCGTTGTTCATGCAGAGGAGGAAGAGACACCTCAACCTGAAAAAGCTCCGGGACGTGAATGTGAACGACGGATTGACCTTTGCCGAGACGAGCCTTTTGCCTTGCTACATCTGTGGAATTGAGCATGTGTGCCAAATAGGCTGGTTCTTGCCCGTGATTACGAAAAATTATGGTGTCACCACCGGCAACCGCCGGGTCGCAACCAACGAAAGCGATGGCCTTCCCGATTTCGGCAGCCGTTTCCCCGGAAGCAGCGAAGATGATGTCGCCAGACTGAATCGGCGTAGCCTTGGTAGCTGCATCTGGACTGACAGAGGAAGATAATTCATTAACTATACCATCGTATTTCGTGTAGATTTCGGCGTAGCGTAGGCAAGAAATGCCGTAATCAACCAAGTCGGCTTTTGTGATTCCTTTCCCTTTGTAGAAGGTTCCAATCTCCCCCAACGTCACCTTTCGCCATTCAGGATTATCCTGCTGGTCGCTGATGAGAGTTTTCAGCAGCCACTTAAACTGCTTCTCCTTCGCCGCGATCAGTGCTTCGGTTTTCTCAATCGCCGCGTCCCATGTTTCCAGTAAAGAGGCGATGGCTTTTTGTTCGGGCAGGGAAGGTAATATGACGTAGTATTTACTTGCTTGAGGTGCTGTGAGCTGTGGCACACCTGTTGTCTCTTTGAAAAATCTAACTTTATGATTTATGTATTCACAAACAAACTTGTTTGAGACGGGAACTTTACTCTTCAGAACTAATAAACGGCCTATTGCCATGAATTTTGTCTTTCTATGATTTGCAAAGCCAATATCACCTCGTGCGGTAATTGTAATCGAATCTTCATCATATTTTGCATAGCTACTATAGCTATGTAGTCCTTTATTTGTGAGAGCGTTAGAGTAGGTTGGATGAGGATGCTTTTCATCTTGAATCGGGGAAGCTGATTTAGCATCAAGGTCGCCGCTAGCTGAGATGTTATATATCTCTCCCAACCTCACCCTCCGCCACCCCTTCGGCAACGCATCATTTTTCACTGTCATTCTACTCAAAGTCACTCCACACACTCAGCGTTTGATGGCTTCTGTACGCAGCTTCAGCCCCAAGGAGTTCACCACCTTTAGGATCGTATCGAAGCTCGGCGGCTGCTTTCCAGACAAATCCTTGTACAAGCTCTCCTTAGACAAACCGGCATCCCTCGCGAGTTGAGACATGCCCCTGGCGCGAGCAATGTCGCTCAGTGCTTTGGTGATAAAGGCCGCATCGCTGTCCGCTTCTTCAAAGCAGGGCCGCCATCTCCTCGGGTGTACGCAGATGCTCGGCGACGTCGTAGCGCGTTGTTTTGGTCTTGGCCATTGTCTGCTCCTCCTGCTATCAGAAACCGAGCAGAATGACAAGGCTCAACGATAGGGTCGTGAAAATCATCAAGATGATGACCCACTTAAACATGCGGGACATCTTGGTTTCGATTCGGTCGAGCCCTTCTGACACGTTTTTTTCAAATTCGTCAAAGGACTGCTCCATTTTGTCGAGGGCCTGCTCTATGTCATCAAACTGCTCGAACAACGCATCTAGGTCGGACCCCTCCTGCCCCGTCAGCAAGCGATAAGCATGAGCACCCTTCTTAAATGCCTCCTCGGCAACTGGGTCGTCTGGGTTGCGGTCGGGGTGATGCTTGAGGGCATAGCGGCGAAACGCCGACTTTATCGTCTCTATGGTGGCGTCCTCAGCTACACCTAAAATGAGGCGAGCTTCTCGTCGTCTCATGCCTTTATCCTTTTTTATCTGCGGATCCCTTGCAACAACCTCCCCATCTCCCCCCGCACCACACTCAATTCCTTCTCCAACTGATCAATTTCTCTCCCCACCGCATCAATATCAATCTCCTCCTCTTCCTCAAAGGTATCCACATAGCGCGGAATGTTCAGGTTGAAGTTGTTTTCCGCGATTTCCTCAAAGGTGGCGATATGGGCGTATTTGTCCACGTCTTCGCGTTTTTTGTAAGTAGCGGTGATCTTTTCGATATGCTCGTCTAGCAAGGTGTTTTGATTCTTGCCCGCCTGATATGCACGGCTCGCATCGACAAACAGAACGTCCTTGCGGCTCTCATGCGCCCCCCCTTGCTCCCGCGAGCGGTCAAAGACCAAAATGGCCACTGGTATCGAGGTCGTGGGGAATAGATTGCCGGGCAAGCCGATGACGGCGTCGAGCAAATTTTCTTCAATCAACTGCTGGCGAATGCGCCCTTCGGCACCGCCCCGGAACAAAACGCCGTGCGGAGCCACCACCGCGACCCGCCCCTCTTTTTCTAACGCCGCTTCCACCATGTGGCTGATGAAAGCGTAATCGCCCTTGGATTTGGGCGGCACTCCGCGCCAAAAGCGGTTGTACGGATCTGCATCGGCGTCTTCTGCGCCCCACTTGTCCAGCGAAAACGGCGGATTGGCGACCACGTTGTCGAACTTTATCAGTTGGTTGTTTTCCGCCAGTGTTGGGGCAGTAAGGGTGTTGCACCATTCGATGCGGGCGGAGTCGGCACCGTGCAGAAACATATTCATCCGCGCCAGTGCCCAAGTGCTGCCGTTCACCTCCATGCCGTACAGGGCGTAGTCCTTGCCGCCCACCAAGCGGGCCGCCTCAATCAGCAACCCGGCGGAACCGCAGGCGGGGTCGCAGATGCGGGCTCCTCGCTTGGGAGCGCACAGTCTCGCGACCAGTTCGGACACCTTGTGCGGCGTGTAGAACTCGCCGGCTTTTTTTCCCGCGTCAGAGGCGAAACGCTCGATCAGATAGATGTAAGTATTGCCGATTACATCTTCTGAAACGCGGCTGGGGCGCATGTTCAATTCGGGCTTGTTGAAATCTTCTAGTAGCATTTTCAGGCGGCGATTGCGATCTCTGGTTTTGCCGAGATTGGCCTCGCTGTTGAAATCTATATTGCGGAAAACATCTTCGAGTTTCTCTTTGTTCTCCGTTTCAATCGCCTCCAGTGCGATATTGATGAGTTCGCCAACATTGGCTTCCGAGCGCCGTTCATAGAGGTCGTAAAAGCTGCTGCCTTCTGGCAGGACAAAACGCTCGTTTTTCAACCTACGCCGGATGCGCTCATCATTACCGCCGTATCTTCTTTGATATTCCTCGTAGTGATCTTTCCATACATCGGAGATGTACTTGAGGAATAGCATCACGAGAATGTAGTCTTTGTATCCCGTCGCATCCATCACCCCGCGAAAGGTGTCGCAAGCGGACCAAGCGGCACTGTTGATATCTTTCTGCTGGATCTGATCGCTCATATTTTTATCGCTCCCATCGGTTTAATATCTGCGCCCATCTGCGTCCATCTGCGGATACTTCTGTCGCCCATCGCATCTGAATCCCGTTGACCAGTTTTTCCTTCTTCTCGGCCAACTCCCTCATCAGCTTCTGCTCCTTATTCGACAAATCGGCCAAGGCGACGATGCGCTCCTGAGTTGCAAGGTCGGGCAGGGGAACTTGCAACTCATTGAGAGCGGATTTGCCAATCACTGTCATCGCCGTCCCGGTAGCCCTGCTGTGCAAAAACGCCTGGGCTGACGCTTGGTTGATGAACCAGCACAAATACTCCGACAGGACGTGCTTGCTCGTAACTCGGATTCTCAACAGCGGCGCCGCGACAACCGCCGGACCGATCTCCGTATCAACGATTGTCGCCGTAGTGGTCTGCCCTCTAGAGCGAAAAATCAAGTCTTTGCGTTTTACCAAATGGTGGTCGCTGAGGCCGTTTATCTCAATAGTGATCAGATTGCGACGGCTCAGTTTGTTATCCTCGGTCAGGTCGCGCATCTGAATGACTGCAAAAGCCCCGTCCGCATCCGGCTCAATGCGGGAACGAAAGGAAAGGCCCATCTGGACGCGAGCGATGTCTTTAAGCGTCTTTAGCAAGGCAGCTACCCGCCAAATAATCTCAGTCCAACGATGGTAGCCCAAGTAGCCAACTGAAGGCCGATGAGCCAGCGAAAGTCTCGGCGGTGGTTGATTTCTAGGCTGTCGAGGCGACGGGTTATGCCACCGAGGCACTCGTTAATTTGCTCGATGATGCCTTCGAGGCGGCCAATGCGCTCGCCGTGGTCGCGGGAGGTCCGTTCGGCCATAATTGGAATCTCCTTAATTGGGGTTTGAAATTCTGTGAGGCATAAAAAATAAGCGCAGACCATCGCGCCGTCAAAAAAATGCAGTAACGGCTTTACGGTAATATATTCAAAACCTTAACCCCGCCCGCGCCGGTTGTCGCCTTAGAGCCTTTTGAGCTTATTAACAGGTCTAACCCAAACTAGGAGATACCTTATGAAAAGCTGCATCCGCGCCGCGCTCGCGTGTGCGCTCGCTGTCTCGCCAGCCCTTGCCCAAGAGGCCGTGCCGCTCAAGACCCTGCCCTTCAGCCCGGCCCGCCAAGCCGGCGATCTCCTCTTCATCAGCGGCCAGATCGCCCGCACGGCCGACGGTGCCGACGTCAAGGAGTCGGTCGCGGCGGAGACTCATCAGATCATGGAAAACATCGGGCACATACTCGAAGAGCATGGTTATGCGTACGACGACCTTGTCAACGTCACGGTCTGGCTCGCGGACATTGAAGATTACCACGAGATGAACAAGGCATACGCTTCCTACTTTAAAGAACAATTCCCGGCGCGGGCCTGCACTGGTGGAGCACAGATCGTCTTTGACTTTCGCGTTGAGATCGCTGCCATCGCCCATAAAAACACGGATGACGATGGCGACCATCACAATGCCGACGAGGATTAGGCCATGCCGCTGAGTCGCCGCCGCTTCATGCGCGAGACCGCGCTAGCCGCCGGTGGTCTAGCTCTTGCCGGGACGGCGCGTGCAGAAAAGGACATTTCCATGAGCACGGACCGCCCTCTCTTCGTCTCCACTTGGCCCTTTGGCAAAGCGGCCAACGAACAATCGCTGCGGACTGCCGAACAGGGCGGTTCGGTTCTCGACGCGGTCGAGCGCGGCATCCACGTCGCCGAGGCCGACGCCTCTAACGCATCCGTAGGATTGGGCGGCATACCCAACGCCCGGGGCGTGGTGCAACTCGACGCCTGCATCATGGATGGCGAGGGACAACGCGCCGGCAGCGTCGCCGCCATTGAGGGGATCCTGCACCCGATCTCGGTGGCGCGCCGGGTGATGGACGCGACCAAGCACGTTATGCTCGTGGGCGAAGGGGCGCGGCAATTCGCGCTGGAGCAGGGATTTGCCAGCGTCGAGTTGCTTACGAAAGAAAGGCACGAGGCGTGGGAGAAATGGCGGGCCAAGCAGGGCGCGGCCGACAACCACGATACCATCGCCCTGCTTGGCCTCGACGGTGAGGGGCGGATCGCGGGCGGCTGCTCGACCAGCGGCTGGGGCTACAAGCTGCCGGGCCGCGTTGGCGACTCGCCGATCATCGGCAGCGGCCTGTACGTCGATGGGGGCGTGGGCGCGGCCGGAGCTACTGGCTTGGGCGAGAACGTCATGCGCTACTGCGCCACCTTCCTCGCGGTCGAATACATGCGCGGGGGGTTGCACCCGCAGGAAGCCTGCGTCGAGACCATCCGCCGCATCGTCGCGCTCGACCCGCGGCCGGTCGAGGAATTGCACCTCAATTTCGTCGCGCTCGACAAGCAGGGCCGTTTTGGCGCGGCCGGCACCAACGAGGGCTTCCAATACGCCGTCACCTATCCCGGCTACAGCGAGGTGCTTACGGGCGTGGGGGTGGGCACGGGCGAGATCGGACCCGAGGGGGGCAACCGGCGCTGAGGCGCAGCAGCCGAAAATCCCCGGTGCTTGCCGCGTTGGCTCGCTAGGAATTTTTAGACGGCTGTCCATTTTCGCTTACTAGTAAAAGGGAATGTAGTGCGGATCTTCACACAAATTGCCACACAGGATATAGCAATCCTACCTCATTCGTGAGATGCGGGTGCGCGGGCGTCTCGCCCGCAGGCCAGCGGCCGGCCCCCCAAGGACGTAGGCATGGACCACCAAGCACCGGCGGCACCAAGTCGATGAGAGCACAACGCTGCCAGCGGCGCAAGTCAGGTAGGATGGCTATAGGGGCCATCAGAAACACTTTTACCGCGCCCGTCGGGCGGCTTTTCGGGGCGGGTCGCTTAGAGGTGTGGCGTATTTCGAGGGCTGGATGCCTTCGATCCCGGGGGCTCGACTGAACCGGGTGTGCTCCTGCGCGCCGCGCCCGGCGTGTCGGATGGCTATACCACACACCAACGTAGGGACGAATCGGCGCGTCGTCGGTTTTAACGGATTTGTTTCGTATTGCTAGCGGGCTATCGCCATCTGCAACGCCGCGACGGCGCGGTCGATGTCGGTCTCGTCGTTGAAGATGTGCGTGGAGATGCGGATGGCGTTGTAGTTTTCCTTCGGTACGCCAGCGTCTTCCACATAGGCGTACGTGCCCTGCGCTGGTTTGAGGAAAATGTCGCGCTTTTGTAGCGCAGAGACGACTTCGCTGTGGCGGCCGCTGGTGAGTGCGAAGCTGACGATGCCCGCGGACAGCTCGCGCTGGGGTGGGGTGATTGGTGTGAGTTGGGGGATTTCCGTGAGACGCTGGCGCGCGTAGGCGCTGAGCTGGCGGCAGCGCGCTTCAATGCGCGGGCGGCCGATGGTGTTGTGGAATTCCATCGCTACCCCGTGCGCGACGATTTGCGGCACGTTGCGGGTGCCAGACGAGGCGGAATAGGCACTGTACCCGGAATACGTGAACACGGGCCGTACGCGATCTTGCACTTCCCTGCGGATGTAGAGCAAACCCGTGCCCTTGGGCGCGAGCATCCACTTGTGGCTGCTGGAGGCATAGGTATCTACGCCAAGTGCTTTGACGTCGACGTCGATCATGCCCGGGGCCTGCGCGCCGTCGCAGACCAGCAGGATGTCGCGGGGGCGGGCGAGGGCGGCGATGGCCGTTAGTGGCATTTGCAGCCCGGTGATGGTGTCGATGTGACAGAAGCTGCACACGCGGGTGCGCGGCGTCAGGTGATCTTCCACTAATTGCAGGAGCTGGGCGGCATCGCGCACGGGATTAGGCATTTTGATGCAGCGAACCACCACGCCGCGAGTGCGCGCCAAGTGCTGCCAGCAGACCATGCCGCCGCCGTGCTCGTGATTGGTCGTCAGCACTTCGTCGCCCGGCTGGAGGTCGAGGCCGCTGGCTACGTGGTTCATGCCTTCGGTCGTATTGCGCGTCAGCGCAATTTCGTCCAACTCGGCCCCAATGAACTCGGCCCCTTTGGCCCGCACCGTTTCCATCTCGTTGCCGAGGCCGCCCCAGGTATTGGCCAGCGGATTGCCCTCCAGTTCGGCGAGATACGAGATCAGGGCGTCGGTCACCACGCGGGGCGTCGCGCCGATGCTGCCGCAGTTGAGATGCACTAGGCCGGGGTGTAGGCGAAACTCGCGCCGCACCCGCTGCCACAGGGTGCGCTCGCTGCTAGCGGCCGCCACGGCGCGACTGAGGGTGCCGAGCCGTTCGGCAAGTCCTTCGGCCACGTCGGGAAGGAGCGGGGCTGCGGCCGCGGCTGCGGCGATTCCCTTGAAGAATGCTCTGCGTTCCATGGATTGTCCTATGCGTTTGTCGGTAGTACTAGCGAGGTCTATACTTTTTATATGTCTTGGCTACGTACACGACCCCTGCTCTGCGTCCGCGTTTTTTCCGCAGTCTTTTGGCCCACCCTCCGAGCTAAGACCGTAGTGTCGTGTACTGAGATGTCTTGGTACAGACCCTCTCTGCTTCTCAATAGACGCCTAAGGCGGTGGATAGGCCCATTAGCTGTGCTCCTACTGGCGATTCCCGGCTATGCGGAAACACCCGAACCAGCGCACGAAGTACAGGGCGACCGCTCGATGCGCGCCGGTCGCTACGGAGAAGCCGCCGACCACTACCAGCGCGCCGTTGATCAGAACGCAAAATCGCCGGCGCTCTACCGCAAGTTGGCCGAAGCCCATGCGAAAAACGAAGCCCTGCCCGCGGCCGTCCGCACGTATGAGCAGGCTATTGCCCTAGCGCCGAGCCACGCCAAGACGCGGACCGAGTTGGCGATCCTGTTTACGCGCCTCGACCGCTACGACGATGCCTTGGCCCTGCTCGAACAGACGGTGCAGGAGCAGCCGGACCGTGCCCAAGCGCAGATGGTGCTGGGGTTGCTGCACGCCCGCGAGGGGCGCTATCCAGCCGCGATTGCCGCCTATCAGCGCGCCATTGCCGCCGTACCTAGCTACGGGGAGGCGTGGTTCAACCTCGGCGAAGCCCATATCAAGCAAAACGACTATGCGGCCGCTGAGCAAGCCTTTAGCCGCGCCGTAGCCGCGGACGCGACCTCGGCCCAATTCCGCAGTGGCTTGGGGCGCAGCTATTATCTCCGGCGCGACTACGCGGCGGCTGTGGCAGAATTTCGCCGCGCTGTGCGGCTGGATTCGCTGTTTGCCCAAGCCCGCTTCAACCTCGGCAACGCCTTGCTGCGCTCCGGTCAGAAGGAAGAAGGGCGACGCCAGCTCGCGCTGTACAAGCGGCTCGACGAGGAGGAAGAGCGGATCGCCATACTGAAAAACACCTTGACGACGCACCGAGACGACGCTGGCGCATACCACGACTTGGCCGTTGTGTACGGGCAGCGCGGCCAATACCAAGAAGCGCGCATCCGCTACCTCCAAGCCCTCGACCGCGACCCGGCGTTCGCGCCCGCGCACCACAACCTCGGCAACATCCACTTCCGCCGAGGGGAAATGGCCGCGGCCGAGCAGCGGTTTCGCCGTGCATTGCAGGCCGATTCCACGTATGCCCTTGCGCACTTGGGATTGGGCAATGTGCAGATGCTGCGCAAGCAGTACGAGCGCGCCATCGCCTCCTTCCGCCGCGGCTTGCACTACCAGCCCGACCATCCCAAGCTCCGCCGCAACCTCGCGGCTGCCGAGCAAATCGCCGCGCAGGTTGGTCAATGATGCTGTGGACCTTGTTGTGGGTTAGCGTTGTATTCGCCGCCTGCGCGACTGCCGAGCCAGCTCCGCAATTTGTGGAGATCACCGAGGAAGCGGGCCTAGATTTTCGCTATGTCAATGGGGCCAGCGGCCACAAGTACATGGTGGAAGCCGTCGGCTCAGGCGCGGCCTTTTTCGATGGCGACGGCGACGGGTGGCTCGACCTGTACATTGTCAATGGCGCGCCCATGCCCGGTTATCGCGGCCCGAGTAGCCCCAACGCACACTACCGCAACCAACGAGACGGAACCTTTGCCGACGTCACGGTCGCGGCTGGCACGGGCGACACCGGCTTTGGTATGGGCGCGGCTGTCGGCGACTACGACAACGACGGCGATGCGGATTTGTACGTGACCAACTACGGGCCGAATGTGTTGTACCGGAACGAAGATAGCGGCGTTTTCGCGGACGTCACGGTTGCGGCCGCGGTCGGAGATGTAGGGTGGGGTACGCACGCGGCTTTTGTCGATTACGACCGCGATGGTGACTTGGATCTATACGCGGCCAATTACATGGAGTTCGACCCAGATCAAAACGAGGAGTGCTTTGCCGGCACGGTGCGCATTTACTGCGGTCCCAATACGTACCCCGGACAGGCTGGTGTGCTCTACCGCAACGACGGGGACAGCCGCTTTGCCGACGCGACCGCAGAAGCCGGACTCTCCGACGATTCCGGGCGGCAACTCGCCGCGGTGTTCGGCGATTTTGACAACGACGGGGACGCCGATTTGTTCGTCGCCAACGACAAGCGACCCAACTTTCTCTTCGTCAACAACGGCGATGGAACGTTTAGCGAAAACGGCGCTGAGGCCGGGGTGGCGTACAACGAGGAAGGGTTGGCCGAGTCGGCTATGGGGGCCGATTGGGGCGACTACGACAACGACGGCTTGCTCGACATTATTGTGGCGACCTTCCAGTGGCTGCCCAACACGCTCTACCACAACGACGGCGATGGGTTCTTCACGGATGTTACGTTTGCGGCCAACTTAGGCGTGTCCAGCGTACCGTATCTCGGCATGACGTCCGCCTTTCTCGACTACGACAACGACGGGTTCCTCGACGTGTTCGTCAGCAATGGCCACCTCGACGAGAACGTGGAAGAATACGACCCGGCCACCACCTACCCGCAGCGCAACCAACTCTTCCGCAACCGGGGCGACGGTTCGTTCGCCGAGGTGACCGCGCGCAGTGGGCCGGGGATGTTGGTTGAGCGCGTCAGCCACGGTGCCGTGTTCGGCGACTGCGACAACGACGGGGACGTGGACATATTCGTCTCGGACTCAGCCGCTCCGCACTGCACCCTGCTGCGCAACGACGGCGGCAACGCCAATCACTATCTGACGGTTGAGGCGGTTGGAACCGCGAGCAATCGGGACGGCCTGGGCGCGCGCGTCCGCGCCGTGGCCGGCGACTTGGTACAGACGCGGGAGATCCGCCGCAGCTACGGGTATATGGGTTCTAACGACGTGCGCCTGACGCTCGGCTTGGGCGACCGCACGCAGGTCGATACGCTCGAAGTTCGCTGGCCCAGCGGCGCGGTGCAGACGCTGGTAGGGGTGGAGGCCGATCAGAGTATTATGATTCGAGAGAATCGTTGAGGAGGTTGGGGTGTTTTGACGATAGAGTGCTATTGGGCGATAATTTGGGCCTGAGAAGTGGAATAGTCTCAAATGACAGGTGCGGAATTCATCCGTCGTGTGCGAGCGGTTGGGCGAACTCGCGGAGTGGAGGTTTATTTTCGCTCGCGACAGGGCAAAGGTAGCCATGGTCGCCTCTATTACGGCAAGCGGTTCACGACGGTGAAAGATCGAAAGAAAGAGATCAGTCGGAGTTTACTCGCTACTATGCTCCGACAACTCGGATTGTCCGCAAAGGACATCTAGGTGTACTGGAAACGGAGGTGTTTTATGGTGCAATTGAGACGACTGGCCTATCCGGTGAAACTACAGATTATGCCCGATACCGTGCTGGTGTCGTTTCCCGACATTCCAGAAGCATTGACCGAGGGCAATACGGAACGCGAAGCGCTGGCGGAAGCAACGGACTGCCTTATCGCAGCACTTGGTGGGTACGTAAACGACGGGCGGCGCATTCCGAAATCATCGGCAGGTAATGGCCCCGTTGTTGAACTGCCGGCGCTCATCGCCGCCAAGCTCGCGCTCTACGAGGCGATGTGTGAGCAGGGCATTGACATTCGCGAATTAGCGGAACGTCTTGGTGCTGTTGCAACGACGGTACGACGACTCCTCGATCTGGACCATCGCTCACACATCGATCAGGTCGAGACCGCGCTAGAAGCACTGGGCAAACGCCTAGTATTGGAAGTATATGCCGCTTAACGCGAGAGTGTGCCCAAGCAACTACCCGATTATTGGTGTCATGTAGTTAGGTCAAAGTGCAATACTCGCTAGTTAGCACCTTCGCGCTCCTCGTCCTGTGTGGCGCGGCTTGGTGCGTGGAAGAAACGGTTCTGCGCATCGGCGACAAGGCCATTTCCGTTGAGCAGTTCGCGGCCATAGCGCACAAGCTGCGGCAGACCGGCTACGGCCACGTTGAGGAGCTAGATGAGCAGGGCAAGCAGGAACTGCTCGACGGCGTCATTGCGCGGGAATTGCTCATCGCCGAGGGCCTCCGGCGCGGGTACGACCGCGATCCGGCTATCGCCCAGGCCGTGGCCAAGAGCGAGCGCAGGGCGCTGATGAACAAGCTCTACGAGCAGGAGGCCGTGCAGGCGTCGTATTCGTTTTCAGACGCGGACCTGCGGGCGTTTTTTGCCCAACAGCAATACGACATAGAAGTGCTCAGCCAGCACATCGTCTGCGCCACCTCAGAAGAGGCTCGTCTCGTCCTTGAGCTGCTTGAGGAAGGGACGCCTTTTGAGTCGCTAATCCGGCCCTATTCTGTCCAGAACATCCAGCAGCGCTTTGGCCCCGGCGGTTGGGTCGGCTGGTTCAAGATCGGCGAGGTGTACGAGGGGCTGAAGGTGCCGCTCAGCACTATGCCCGTCGGCAGCGTGTATCCCGACCCGGTGCAGACCTTGAGCGGCTACCATGTCTTCAGGCTTGGGGAACGACGCCCCGTCGATTTTGCTGGGGCCCGCGAGTGGGTGGAGAAACAGGCCCTCGTGCAGAGTCGGGCCGACGATATGGAGTGCTACGTCGGCACCCTGCGCGAGCGGTATCAGTTGGCGCTGGACGCGGAGGTTTTTGCCGCGTTACTCGCCCTTCCGCCGCAATCGACGCAATGGGACGAAGGGGATGCGCCGCTGCTCACGTGGCGCGGCGGCCAGCTCATAGCACGGGAGTACCTCGCCTTAGTTGAGCAGGGCCGCGCACCGCATCCAGCCGAGCTCGACAGTGTGCGCCTGTACAAGGCCGTAGATAATCTCGCTGGCAAGCAGATCATGGTGGCGGAAGCTCGCAAGCTGGGGATCGCCGACGATGCGGATATCCGCGCCAGCATCGAAAAGGAGCGAGATGCCCTGTTGATCAAGCGGCTCTACCAAGCTGAAGCCGAGCGGGTCGGAGAGATCGCCGACGATGCGGTGCGGGCCTTTTACGACCAGCACCTCGATCAGTTTACTCGCACCGATGGCCGGGTAGTGGATTTTGCTTTTGTGCGCGAGAGCATTCGCACGGCCCTGCGGCAACGGGCCGAAACCGAGGCTATGGATGCGCTATTGGCCGAGCTGCGCGAGGCGCATGCGATCCAAATCCACGTGTTCCCAGAGGCGTTGGAGAAAGCGTTTCAGTAGCGCTAGCGATCCGTCCCCAAGCCGGCGTACACCGTGATGAAAGAGAGCAGCTCGGACGAAGCCGGCGATCCGTCGAAGTTGTTGCGAATCCAGCGTACGCCGACGTTCGTCGTCAGGGCGTAGCCCAAGTACGCGGAGTCGTTGGCGACTTGGGCGGCGAGCACCCACGTCGTGCCGTCGAGGAGGTAGCCCGAGGGCAGGGGGTCTGGTTTGGGGCGGAGATTGTTGAACAGCTCGTACTCGGCTCCGGTGATGAAGCGCATGTTGCGGTTGATGCTGCGCACGGCTTGCAGCGAGAAAATCTCCGTTAGCTCGCGGATTTTGAGTGCGCTGCGCTGCGCCGGCACCCGGCTGTTGTAAAGCTGTTTCCACTTGGGCACCAAGGCCCAGCCGCGAATGTGGGTCGAGTACTCGCCTTTGGCCACGATGCCCAAGAAGCGCTGGTTGCGCCACTCGCCTTCCTGAGCACCCAATTGCCGATAGAATTCGTGTTTGACCTTGGCCGTCAAGGGCAGGTAGCGGTCGTAGTGTACTTCGAGGTACGTGGTGTTGACGAAGGCGTTGCGCGCGGGCAGGAGGTCGCGGGTAAAGACCGAGC
This sequence comes from Candidatus Latescibacterota bacterium, assembly GCA_965200315.1. Lineage (GTDB taxonomy): Bacteria > Latescibacterota > UBA2968 > UBA8231 > UBA8231. Next base: position 1,994,370 of record OZ241362.1, on the reverse strand, counting down.
GGCCGCGCGTGCCGGGCAGGTCGCGCCACAACAGCACGTCGTCGGGAATGTCGTCTTTAACCCGGCGCGGATTGGCAATCAGCCACGCGCTGAAGTCCTTTGCCGGGAATTCCTTTTTCGCAGTCAGCAGCAGGTAGGCGGCTTGGTTTTCCCGGGCCGTGTCTAGCAGACGCTGGTCGAGATAGCCGACCATGACGCTCGTGCGGGGCAGGATTTCCACGGCGGCATAGGTGTTGAATCCCTGGCGGCCCAGCTTGTAGGGATAGTCGGCTTCCCCGTCGTCTTCAAAGCGGTCGATGACGCCGTTGCTGTTCATGTCCATGCCGAACAAAAACTCCGGCGGGTCTATATCAAAGCGCAGGAATGGCTCCTCGTAGTCGGGCTGGGTGTTGAAGTTGCGGTTGAAATCCGAGATGTCGTCGTTGTCCTCGTCAATGCCCGGGAAGACTGCGGCGTCGGTCAGCAACTGCTGCCCCTGCCGAGTATTGACGCGGCTGCCGAACGTGCGCCGCGTCCAGTCTGGCAGCTCGTCCTGATCATCGTTGTCATCGACGAATTCGTACAGGTGCCGCTGCTCGTTGTCGTAGTACACGTGTCCCTCGGCGTTGGGCATAAAGGCGCGAGTGGAATAATCCGCATCGATGCTAAAAACCTCGGCGAAAAACGTATAGGGATAGTTGCGTTTCTGCGCGGTCGCGTACAGGGCTTGGGCCTTGTTGGTGGCCAGCGTCTGGTCCTTGACCACGTTCTCGTTGGGAAAGCGGCGGTACTGAAAGTTGCGGACGAACTCACCTCTGAAGTCAAAGCCCTGTAGGTCGGCAATGGCGAGGTCAAAGCCCAACATGCGGGTCCCAGTCGGCAAGCCGTAGCTGAACCGGTGAAATGCCTGGTTCGAGCCGTCCTTGACGTTGCCGGCCGCGCGCAACACCGGCAGGAATACGGGCGTACCGAGGTTGTTGGTTTGCTTGTTGGAGGTTACTTCGACCTTGTAGTCGTTGGCCAGCACGAGGCCGATCTCAATGCGCTTGATCTCGCGAAAATCGTCGATGGCGTCTTCTGTGCTCGGGGAGAAGTCTTCGATGTTGTAGGTCAGCGTGATGACATCCGTGCCGCTGGCCACAATCGCGCCGCCGCGGCGAATGCCGCCTTCAACCACGGGAACGATGTCGCTGGTGTGTTCGACGCCATCGATGAAGATGCGCCAGCGCGACAGCAGTGCACCGCCCTCGCCGTCTTCGGGCGAATCGTCGGAAATGCGTACGACAATGGAGCGGACAAAATCCGCGTTCATCGGGCCGCTGAGCAGGCCGCTGAGCGAGTTGTCGCCAAACGGCAGGTTGGAGTTGCGATGCGCGGCATTGACAAAGGTCGCGCCGAGGGCGGCAAAATCCCCGACCTGCACCCGCCCCCTAGCGGCCATTAGGGTGGTGAAGGTATTGGCCTGTACGCCACCGCCGACTTCGCTGGCGGAAATTTCTCCGGTGTTGCTGACCCGCGACGACAGCATAGTCAGGGCGTACTTGTCGGTGATAAGATCCCACTGAATGCCGTCGAAGCGCGGCTTGGAAAACGTCAGCGGGGTCAGGGTTGTGCGGATGCCGTCGCCCACCATTAGAGACGAGTAGAACTGCCCGGAATGACTCGACGATACGAGCAGGTTGTTGAACCACGAACGAAAGCGCGGGTTTTTGGTGATAATGCTGCCGTTGTCTTCCGGGTAGTCTTCAGTCCAGTCGTACACCAGCCAGCCCTGCGTGATGTAATTGCCGTACACGTCGTAGAACGGCGAGCCTTCCAAGAAGACCTCGGTATAGCGCTCGTAGTGATCGCGGGCGTAGTTGGAGTATTGCTCTTGCCGCCAGTCGTACAGGGAGTACAGCCGCTGCGGCAGATACCACTTGCGCACTGACGGCACGAGGGTCGCCGGAGAAACTTCAGTGCCCGTAGTGTAGTAGGGATTGTCGTACCCGGTGGCGCGTTGGGCGCTTGCCTGTTGCGGCAGTGTCCATGCGAATGGAGAAATTAGCAGTGCGAAAGTTAGACGTCTCACAATGGTTCCCTTTGGTCTCTTAATAAGCAACATGCACGAGCCGGTAAACGCGGTCGGCGCGGGCATCGGCTTCTATGGAGATGCGCAGGACGTAGATGCCGGGTGGCACCGTGCGGTCGGCGCTCCGTCCTTCCCAGATGTAGTAGAAGCGCCGCCCCGGCGGGCCTTGATTTGCGAGCTCGACTATGGAGCGGCCGTCTAGGGTAAAAACCTGTACTTGCGGTGCTTGTTCGGTCTTGACGACCGTGAAATTCAGTTCGCATAGGTCGTTGGTGCCATCGCCGTTGGGGGTTATCGAGCGGGTGTACTCGACATTGCGGATCAACGAGCCGCCAGCGACCGCCTCCGGCACGAAGACTAGATCGGCACCGAACTCAGCGGGCACGACGCCTTGGAGGTTATCGCCGGTAGCCGAATTGGCGACGAACGCGTTGAAGACCGTGGGGCTGTGGGACAGGCGGGCGGAAAAGGCGATCGCGACCGAATCCCGTCGGACCAGCGGCGGCGGCAGTTCCACCAAGAGCGAATCTCCCCGCAACAAGCCAGTGGCCGCGACCTCGGCTCCGCCCACGGATGCGCGGATGAATGCGGCGTCGCGGCCGCTGCCGGGCGGGAGCAAGATGAGTGCGCGGTCGAACCCGGCGTCTCGGCTGCTGAAGTCCACCGGCGCAATGGTGTAGCGAAACGCCTGTAGGGAATCCATGACGGCTTCGCGGGGGAAGACGCGGCCCGTTAGCCCGGCCGTGATGACCGGCGCATTGGCTACAAAAGTGAGCGAGCGCAGGGTGGGGAAGGCCGCTGGATCGTCGCTGATGAGCCGCACCCGCGCCCGCAGCCACTGCCGCGGCGATGGCGAGAGGAACGCCTGCCCGGAGAACCGGTGGGGTTGGCTGTACGCGCTCCAGGTGTCGTCGCGCACCTTTTCCTCGACGATGTCGCCGCGGTTGCGGGACTTGGCGGACTCGTAGGCTTGTTTGGTCACTTCTTTGCCGTTGGCGAGGAAGTAGCGCTTGAGAGTCTGGAAGCCATTGCCGGTTTGGGTCTCCACTTCGATGCGCGTTCCGGGCGGCAGGTCAGCGTCCCATTCGACGAAGCGCATGCTGCGGGCACCGCCGAGAGAAATATCCTCGGATTCCAGTTCGATTTGCACGGGATAGCCCGCGCTGTGGAAGACGAAGAGCTGGGAGGCGCGGTGGAACTGCTGAGGCCGCGTCACGCGCCACAACAACAGCCGCAGCGCACGCGGCTCGAACCGGAAGTCGAACAAATAGCGGCCGGCGTTGGCCACGGACGACAGCAAGTCGTAGTGGAAAGGGCCTTCGACGACTGGATCGGCACTGTTGCTGGGCGTGCCGTCGGAGGCGAAGAAATCGAAACTGGGCCAACTACCCTGCTTGTCGCGCTGGAAGCCGTAGAGGAACGGGCCGCGGCCCGAGACAATCGGTAGCCAGATGAGGCGATCGACGCGAAAGACGTTGCCGAAATCGACGACGGACCAGACGCCTGAATCGCGCCAGTTGCCCTTGTCCGAGCCCTCGATATTCCACCCGCGAAATCCCACGTCTTGGTCGATGAGGGCCGCAGCCCCGCTGCCCTTGCCGCAGCCCGGGCAGTCGCGGTGCTTAGACGTCCACGTCCGTCCTCCCCAGTGCTCGGTTCGATCTTCGATCTGCACCATGGAGGCGAGGTTGAAGCCAATGCCGTCCACCTCTATTTCGGCGAGCGCGGCATCGGGTGTTGCGCCGGCCGCTTCAAAGCGCACGAAGCGCACGATGTCGAAGTCGAGGACCTCGTCCGCGCTCAAGTGCTCGCCCGTAGCCGGAGAGAGGCCGGTTGTCTTGAGGTCGAACTCGATTAGGGACTCGGTGTTGTTGTTGATCGGCCTACCCAGCCGGCGATAGACGATGCGCTTGGCCCGGCCGCCGAAGACCGGAATGCCCGGGCTGACGTACAGCGAGAAAAAGTTAAAGGGCTTGGCGCCCTCGCGGTTGGGAAAGCGGACGCGCACCTTGTCGGCGACGACCGAGCGCCCCAAGTCCAGTTCCAGCCACCAAGACTGCACCGGGGTGTCCGGGTCGGGTTTCCACCAAGTGTTTGGGTCTTGGTCGCCGGCTAGGTCGGCCTGCTGCTGGTTGGACGGCGTGCGCGCAAAGCGCTTCCCGTATTCGCCGATGGACATGCCGGAAAACTCACGAGCGTTGGCTACTGCGTTGAACCGCTGCTCAAAGCGCTTCACTTTAATGCCCTGTGGTAGAACTTCCACTAGCCCCTGAGGATGAGCCCAAGAAGCGAAGTCGGACCCGGTAAAGCTCAGGTTTTGGCTGCTCGCCGCGACTGCGAATAGGAGGAAAACAACTGCTAGCGGTAACGCTTTCATGGTGCCTCCATTAGTACGCGACTCCGACCGCTGCCACGCGGGCGAACGTGCCGCGATCGACCTCGACTTCGACGCGGATTAGGTACAGCCCTGGGGGCACGAGTTTGCCGCGCTCGTCCCGCGCATTCCAGCGCAGCGCGTACGGCCCGGCTGCGGCCGGTGCGTCCAAGATCGCGGCGCAGTGCCGGCCGCTCAAGTCGCGCGCCTCCACTCGCAACGCACCGCCAGCGACGCCGAACAAGTCGAATCCAATGGCGACCTGCTCGTTGGTCCCATCGCCGTTGGGCGTGATGGCGGGCGCAGACAGCCCAACCGCTCCGAGAATGCTCAAGGCCGCGTCGCTGGATACGACTTGGATGCTGTTGCTGGCTACGTCGGCGTGGGCGTCTCCGGCTTCGATGGACTGCGGCAAGCTAGCGGCCGAGGTGTTAAAAAGGCGGCTGGCCAAAAAGACCGATGGTTGGAAGACCGCGCTTCGAAAGCGCACGCGAAACGCCTTGTCTTCTTGGAATGCCGCAGGAAAGGTGAAGCGCAACCGTCCGTCGCTGGCGGCGAGGGAAAAATCCGCCCCCTCGGCTGCCGGCTGGTCGTCGATGGTCAGGTCGAGAAAGCGGGTGCCCGGGGGAACCTCCAACTCGATGCCGTCGAATCCGGCGCGGTTGCCGGCCTCCGTGCGAATGTGATAGGCAAAGTGCTGGGCGACTCCGAGGGGCACCTCGACGGCCCCGTCTGTACCGCTGCGCCCGTCGAGAGCAATTTCCGCCAGTGCGCGGTCGGCCAACAGCGGCGAAATCTCAAAGGCCAAGCTGTCGAGTACGCCAAAGGCGAGCGGGTCTTCGGTGGTGATGGTAAAGCGAAACTGGAGGAACTCGGCTCCGTCAGAGGAGCGGATCTCGTCGCCCGACGCTTGGTAATTGACCGACCAGTTGTTCCAGTTTTCTATGTCGTCGTCGCGCTTGGCGCGGAAGCCGGCGATGCCCTCGGAGAACCGCTCTACCACTCGCGGCGAGTCGAAATACGTTTTCTCATCGACTTCCACCAGCCGGCCAAGGTCGTCGAAGATGAAGTACGTCTTGGGATTGTCGTCGAAGCCAGCGCGGGTCTGCAAGTTTAGTTGTACCGGTGCGCCGGGGTCGGCTGTGATCGCGCCAGAAGGCAATAGGCGATAGCGGGTGAATTTCCACGTGACCCGCCCCAAGCTCACGGCTTGGCCGAAAGAATGGGGCGCGGAGATGTAGCGGGCCTCTTGGGGGTAGCCGCGACCAAAAATTTCGATTTCGGCCAGCAAGGTCGTGGTAGAGACCTCGCCGAACTTGAAGCGGAGAAAGCGGGTAAAGCGTAGGTCGGTTGCGAGGGAAACGACGCTGGTGTTGTTGGCAAAGGTGCTGGCGAGAATCTCGTCGAGGGGGTGGTACCCCGACGATCCGGTTGACGTGGTTTCGTCTTCAAAGATCAGCCATTCGACCGGCAAGTTGGTCCGGCTGACTTCATAGGCGCGGGCGAACAACTCGCGTTGCCGCTGGTTGTCGCTGGTCAGCCCGGTCTGCGGCGGAAAAAACACGATGCTGTCAACGGGCACGGGCACGCCGAGGTCGAGCGTGATGAACTGTGCGCTGTTGGGGCGGCCATCGGCCCGCGCCCTGTGGGTAAAGCTCGCGGTTAGCGCGTCGCCATCGACTAGCCCGCGCATGACCTCCGGGGCGAGGGCGTTGGTGCCGCCCCCCAGCCACAGGCGCGGGTGCCACCCAATCTCTAAGGTGTCGGCCTCGATCTGGCGCGGCCCCTTGTGCAAGCTCCAGCGATAGCCAAAGAGGTTGCGCTGGGTCGTGGCAATGCCGGTGCGCACGAGTTGGCGAGTAACCGTGTGGTAGCGGGGAATCGCCCGCGGCTGAATCGCCCCGGAGCGCACCGAGTCGTCGAGGGCAATCCAGCGCTCTACGGAGTCGGCCCAAGGTTCGCCGCTCGTGCCTCCTACGACCCAAGCCGAGGGCGTCTGCGCCGCCGCTTGGCCGCTGAGGGTGAGGAGCAGCACTAGCCACCGCATGTTGCTCTGAGCAGTCAATAGGCCACCCCTATTGGCTCTACGCCGGCAAACACGTCGAAGTCGGCCTCCACGCCGACTCGGCAGAGGTACAGGCCCGGCGGCACCAAACGGCCCTGTTCGTCGCGGCCGTCCCAAGTTTCGGAATAAAAGCCGGCTGGCCGCAGCTCGGAGACGAGCTGGCGCACCCGGCGTCCGCTCAAATCGAAAATCTCGACCGCCACTGCTGTATCCGCAGCGAACTGGGACAACACGAGGTCCATGGCGACAGCATCGTTGCGGCCGTCGCCGTTGGGCGAGATAATGGCCGTTGAAAGCGCTAGTTGGAGCTCAGGCTGCGCCTGAGTTGCAAAGGCGTTGGTCGCGTTGGTGCCCACCAATTCGCTGGCATTGCCCGGGGCGATGGGATGGGGTGGGACACTTCCCGCGCCGAGGAGATAGGCGTTAATCGGGGTGTTGTGGACCAGCGGTCGCAGGCGGAAGGTGATCCTCAGGGGTTGGTTGTTGTCGTCGGCGACGGGCGCAAAGAAAATGTCGAAGCCGCTCTTGGTCGCCGCCCATTCAAAGTCTGCTACGGCTGAGAGGGGATCGCCCATTTGCAGGCTCTCGAATACCGGCGGTGGGAACGCCTCGATGCGGACGCCGTGATATCCGGCCACGTCATCTGCGAACTCGGTGCGGATGTCGTAGGTAAAGGTCGTGTCAATGCCCCCTGTGACTTCGAGCAGGCCGCTGGCGGGAAAGGGATCGGTGGCGAGAGCCACCTCGCCGACGGCCTCGCTGACCAGCCCGGGCGAAAACTCCACCTGCAAGGTGTCGATGCGCACGGCGTTTTCAGCGTCGCCATCGAAGAAGATGCGGAACTGCATGAATTCCCTTGGGCTGGGCAGCTCTATGGGCACTTCGATTGTGCCGGTGCCGGTGATGTGTGTGCTCGGCGACCACGCGCTCCAGTTGTTGACGTCGTCGCGGATGTCGCCCTTGACGAAATCGCGCACCGGCCCTTGCTCTTCGATCGGCAGAGTGAGGTATTCGGCCCGGTCTAGTTCCTCTAACAGCTCGCCGGTGTCTGGGTCTTGGCGGTACAGGGCGCGGCGCGGGAGGTCGGTGTTGTATTCGGCCGCGGGCACTTCCTGCTGGCGACCCGTGTCGCGGTCGCGGCGAAAGTACGCCAGTGGGCCGTCGTCGGCCCCGGTCCGCATCTGGATGGCCGCGGCCGCGTCTCCGGTCGTTCCGAGTTTTGTCGCGTGGACGCGCAGGCGGCCGTAGTTGACCGGGCCGCCAAAGGAGTGCAGAGCCGACCCGTAGCTGGCGACCGGGACAAAGCCCTGCCCGTAGATTTCAAACTCCGCGATGTTGAACACTGTTTTAGACAGTACGAGTAGCTGGAGGAAGCGGCCCTGCAAGGGAGCAAATTCGATATCGACGGTGGATTCGCGGTTGACTTCTACCCGCCGCAAAACCTCGTATTGCGGCCTGTTGATGTCGTTGAAGTTTTCGCCGTCGTTGACCCGCAGTTCAAAGGCTTTGACAAAGGCGTCATCGTCGGGCGCGGGAAAGAAGCGAATGCGGTTGACTGGGAAGGGCGCACCCAAATCCCAAAAGAACGTCGCCCCGGCTTGGCTCTGGGCGGTCTTGAACACGCCCGACGAGGAGGTCGCCGGATCGCCGTCAATCAGGTCGAGGGGGCCGGAGATTTGGTTGAAGAAGCCGTCGTTGGACCACGCTCGCGGCTGGCCGCCGAGGGTGAAGTCGCGGGGTTGGCCGTTGAGAAAGCGTTGGCCCGAAGCGCGGAGCAATTCGATGAGGTTTTCGCCGGCTTGGAGCTGTAGAGGCTGTAGGGCACCGTCGACGTCCAGCGCGCCAATCTGGGTCTCGGCCTGTGAGACCCACGTAAGCCCCCCCTTGCCGATATGCCACATCTCGATTTGCGCATCGCTTGGTGCTAGCCCCCCAAGCACCGCTAGGACAGTGCCGACGAGCGCTCTGGACGCGGGAGCGGTCATCAGTTGATCCGCGCCGCGGCCGAAGGATCATACCCTTGCAGGGTGTTGCGCTGGAAGGAGAAGCTCAGGTCAATCGCCTCTAGGGGGTCGTCGGCGTAGTCGAAGCGCAAGACGATGTTCTCGATGTGTACTTGGATTGCTCGGACATCGTCGTCGAGGACGGGAAAGACCAAATACCCCTGTTCTTCGTTGCCGCTGAAGACCAAGGCTCCGCTGTACAGAGTCCGCTTGAGCGCGTCCGTGCGGGCTTGAAAGGTCTTGCGCCCTTGGCCGGTGCGTCCCAGCCAAAACGAGCGAAAGTACTGGTATAATTGGGAGTAGCTCAGCGCCGAGTACTGCCGGGTGTTGGCCGCGGTAATGTGCGCGTTGAGCGGGTCGATCTTGACCTTGGGAAACTGATAGTTGTTGACCTTGAGCCGAAAGACTGTGAAGCGCGGCGGCGTCCACTCGTCGCCCGGGGCCGTCCACTCGCCAAAGGTATAGGGGTTGTTGGACAGGTCTGGCCCGGGGGCGAGGCGGTTTAATTCCGCGTCCGTCATGGGCTTGAGCTCAATCGACAGGCGGTCGAGGGCGTAGGTGATGGAGCTGTCGTCGTTGATGGTCATGCCCTCGGCTTGGTGGCTGGCGGGCTGGAGCGGCGTGTGAAAGTAGCGGCCGCAAGCCACCACCAGCAGGGTCAGCAGAAAAGGCCAAGCCCATAGCCGTTTGTACACGGTGCAATCCCCTAAAAATAATGTAGGGGCGACCGACCGGTCGCCCCTACGATTAACGACCGACCGGTCGCCTTGCGCTTAGAAAGAGTCCTTGATCTTACCCCAGGTCGATGACTCGACTGCGGTGGGGCTGGAGTACTCGCCGACTCTCAGCAGCTTGGCAATGGAGTAGTACTGCCGAGACGAGGCTTCGGGGCCGCGGGTGGTCCAGTCGTTGCGGCCGCCCGGGGTGCCGTCTTCGCTGGGAGAGAAGCTCGAATCCGGGCCTTCGCCGTCTTCGTACCACATGGCAAAGGGCATGCCCGCGCCGTCTTCACCGGCCACTGAGTCTAGCTGCCACACTTCGCTCGCCGACGGGCCGGCGTCGTCTTGGAAGGCGAGGACTTTGACGCTCCACTCGTAGTAAGTGGTGCCGCCCTCGGCCCACAGGTCGGCGGCCCAGGCTTCGGGTGGATCGACGCGCACGGCCATTTCGATCCACGGCGATTCCCCGTACTCGGCCCACGCTTCTTGCTCGGTGTAGCGGAAAGCGACGTTGGTCGGCGGGCTGAGGTCGCCCGGTGCCATGAGCCACTCCATGGTGTAGCCGGAGGCCGGGCTGCGCTCGCGCCCGTGATCCTGCGGATCGAGGCCGACCTGTAGCATGTCGCCGTCCCAGCGGGCGACATTCGTGCCGGCGTGCGCCAGCACATCGTCAACCGCTTCCAAGAAGCAGTACCAACGGTTGTCGTCGCCGCCCTTCCAACCCATGAAGGTGGTGATGAACAGGTCGTCGCGGTCTGGAGCCGGGCGGTCGCCTTCGTCGCGCCACTCGTCCATGGTCAAGGTGTACTCAGGGTCAAACCAACCCCAGTCGTCGCCATGGGCGTCGATGGTGATAGCACCGGGATCGGGGACTTCGAGCATGTAAAACCAAAAACCCTGACTCCCATTGCGATCCGCGAGAGCGGGTGGATCGAAAAACTGGGCGTTTGCCACCCCTACGAGGGCGAGGCTAAAAACGCCTGCGATTGTGAATCGCCGCATGTTCGTACTCCTTGTGTTTGGAGTGAATGCCAGAAATCTCTGGCGTGTTGATGGATAGGCCATGCCATAATAATAAACGAGGGTGAGAAAATCAATCCACCCAGCCCCGGTGTGCTAGCAGGCCGCATAGACTGCGGATTGGTTATACGGGATGATTAGCGGCTCGACGCCCTGTAACCCAGCCGCCCATTCTTGGGGATCGTAATTTCGGGTGACAAAGCAGGCGTAATGGGCCGGTACGGCAGCCTTGAGGCCGAGTGCCGAGGCCATCTTGGCCGAGCCGGCAAAGAAGGGAAATTCCCCTTCGCTGGGGTGATTGGTCAACAGCCCGATGTCGGGCGCGAGGTCGCGGATGGGCGCGAGCAATGATTCGTGCTCGGCAAACGTGTTGACCGGGTCGCCAGAGATGTACACGCGTACGCCGCTGGCTTCCACCACGTAGCCGAGGTGAGTCACGTCGGGCGGGGCGATGTCGTCGCTGGGCAGGCCCTGCGGGGGCTTGGCGTACACGGCGTGGGCCGTCATGGTGCCCAGTTTGGCTGCGTCACCAGCGGCGACCGTTGTTGCTGCGGCCGCAATGCCCGCGTCGCGGACGCGCTGGATGCTCTCGGCCGGGCCGACGATCTGCACGGCTGGATAGGCCGCGGCAATGCGTGCAATGGACTCGGTGCAAGTGTGGTCGCCGTGGTCGTGGGTCAGGAGCACAAAATCCGTGTGCAGCGACGCTTCGTGCAGCGGGGGGCGGGCGTGGATGAAGCGGTCAGATGGTCGTTCGTGAGGGTAGTAGGGATCGACTTGGACGATGGTTCCCTGCGCGTCCTTGAGGCCAAATGTGCTCTGGCCAAACCAGTGGATGCCAACCGCGCCTCCGCGTACTGCCAGCGATTCAAATGGGTGCATGATTTCTCCCGGCAAGAGTGAAGCCGGGTTGCAACCCGGCGTACGTTCTGTAAGTTTCGTTAAAAGTTATGCGGAGGCAGAATGGGGAGCAACCGATGAACAATTCCACGCTTTTTGACACTTCGTATCAGCGCCGCAAGTGGGCGTTGCTAGAGAGGCTGCTAGGGAGGCTGGTGCCGCTCTACACAGCAGAGGAGGTCGCCGCGCTCCGCATTGACTCGGTCGACCGCGACATTCTCTCGCAGCGCTCCGGGCGCGGGTTTGTCAATCGCGACCTGCTGGAAACGGTTTTGGGCAACTTGCTCGAATGCGTCGCCCCGGGCTCGCACAATGCCTTGGGGCCAGGGCACCAAAAGCCGTCGCTCGACGAGGCCATCGGCGAAATTGCCGACCAGCTCTACGCGATGATCGCGCAGTCGCTGTTGGCGGCTGGTGAGAGTGAGGGGGCTGAAGAGAAGGCCCTGATGAACACCATCTGCTTGCTGTGGGAGTTGCCCTCCTACAAGGTGCGTGCTCACTGGAACCGCTTTGCCGCGCTTAGGGATCCGGCCGTTTGGGACGCCTATTTGCTCGACAATTGCGGATTGACTCAGGAGCAGCTACTCAAGACCGACTTCCGGGCCGCCTTAGAAGAGACTATTCGCCGCCGAGACTTCGACCACTATCGCCGCTTTCTCAACGCGCTGGAGTGCGACTTCATTTTCGACTATCAGATGCAGCTCGTGATGAGCACCTATCCGGGGTGGCGGGTGCTGTTCTACCACGATATTGCCCACGCCCTAACGCGCTGTGGTGAGGTGGCGGGCGAACCCGGGCTGCCGCGGCGGCCGGTGCCCTTGCTGCCGCGGGCCATTTCCGAGTTGGGAGGGCGCTACTACCAGGCGGATATCCACCCCGAAACGCAGATCGGCGATGCCAACTTCCTCGACCATCCCCATCGCGGCACAACTACCGGACAAACGGGTATCATCGGCAGCGGGTGCCACCTCTACCCGTGTACTTTGGGCGGCCTCAGCGGCAAGGTGCAGCAGCGCCATCCCATCATTGGCGACTACGTGTTTATCGGCACGGACGCCGGGATTTTTGGTCCCGTGCAGGTGGGCGACCGCACGGCGATTGGAGCCAACACCGAAATCAATGGCATCGTCGAGATTGGCCCAGATTGCCGGATTGGCGTGTCGGTATCTATCGGCACGATCATCGCGAGGACTGTGCGGCCCGGAGCGATTAAATTGGGGGCTGGGGTGCGCGTGGGGGCTGGCACTGTCATTGAAAATGACTCGCCGCTCGAATTAGTCATTCCCGACCAAGCGGAGATTCCAGTGCGCAGCCACGTAGTCAACGATGGCTGCGGCCGGCCGAAGTTCGTGCGGGAGTAGAGTGCATTATTGCCATAGTATATATTGATTAAACTGACGTTGACGTTAAGCATGGCAGAAAATGGTGCTTGCCGGCTTTGTCATGATTACAAGTCATTCAGGATGGCTGTACAAACGAGGATTTAGCCTAATTATCAATAATATACCAGTTGCATATCAGCCCGGGTACGAAAAGGCCCGCACATCCGACCCTGAGCTTGCTACTAGGTTTGTCGAGCACACGCTCCTCGGCGATCCTGAAGCCGATGCCTTGGCCAATGAACTATTTTCCTTCGATCAAGAGCAACAGGGCGAGTTCATCAGGGCAGGGATGGAGCAGGACGAAGAGGCACTGCGTACTGCGCCGCAGGTGGTGAGGGAGTTCTTTGAGCGGATTGAGACGCCGCCTGAGTGGTTCGACCCGCAGTCAGTATATCCCGGATGCCACGCCTTCCATGCCTATTCGGACCTGTTTCTCACAGCGTTTGTCACCGATGTTATCGTCCGGGGGTTCTCGACGCTAATCAGCCAATCGTTCTTCATCACCGGGAGGCTGACCGATCGGGGTGTGCGGCGGCTGAGGCAGAATATCCGGCACCTCTTAGATATTACGTTGCCGGGTGGCTTGAAGCGGCAGGGCGAGGGCTGGAAACTATCCGTCCGCCTCCGGCTGATACATGCGCGGATCAGGCGACAGCTTCTCTTGACTGAAGAGTGGGACCAAAAAGCCCACGGAGTGCCGCTTAGTGCGGCCCATATCGCACTTGCGTCCTGCAACTTTTCCGCGATGCTGCTGCGGTCAGCCGCGAGGATAGGAGCGCGTCTAAACGATGAAGATCGCGCCAGTTTCATGCAAATCTGGCGCTACACCGCTCATTTGATGGGGGTGCCCGACGCGCTGCTATTCCGCAACGAGACCGAAGCCTGTGAGCTATTCCGCGTGGGCTATATCTGCGAGCCGCCCCTCGGTGTGGAAGCCATAGCCATGGCCAACTCGGTGATTAACTCGGCCCCCTTAGTGATCGGCATTGACGACCGGGGCAAGCGCAAGTCCCTGACCAGCTTTGGATACCGCCTTTCGCGAGCGTTGATCGGAGACGAGCTCGCCGACCAACTCATGTTCCCAAAAGGTCGGACGAGCGGAACGCTGGCATTTTTGCGGATGAAGCGCAGAATCCAAGAGGTCCTTGAGGCCCTTCCGGTCCCTAAGCGGCGTACCCAAAACTTCATGACCCTGCTCGACATAACTATACTTGATGGAGAGGAGATCAGTTACCGATTGCCCGACCGACTGCACGGAGACGCATCGAGTTGGTGAGGCCGCGTTCTGCGTAGCAGAGGCAGGTCGCCACTTCTCGCTTTCGACGCCTTAGTTAGAAAGTCCCTATGCAATTAGATCGCTACTCCACTGCCATCTTGCGCTATCGCTGGCTGGTGGTTGTGCTGTCAACACTGGTCATGTTGGCCCTGACGTACGGTACTCGCTTTATCGCCGTTGCCAACGACTACCGCATGCTGTTCAGCGAAGACAATCCTCAGCTCCTTGCTTTCGACGCCCTGGAAAACACCTACTCGGCATCCAATTCGGCACTGATTGCCATTGCGCCGCGCGAAGGCTCGGTGTTCACGCGCGAAGTGCTTGGCGCGATTGAAGAACTGACCGAAAAGGCGTGGCAAGTGCCTTATTCCAGTCGGGTCACCTCCCTCACCAACTATATCCACAGCGAAGCACGCGGCGACGAATTGGTCGTCGCGTCGCTCGTGGAGGACGCGCAGGCACTGAGCGATGCCGACTTGACGCGAATTGAGGGGATCGCGCTAGGCGATATTGATATCGTCGGGAATCTGGCATCCTCTGACGGCCACATAGCCGCAGTGTCTATCGATTTTGTCCTGCCCGAAAATCAAGACCAGGCAGTAATCGAAATTACCGATTTTCTCAATTCCCTCCTGGCCCAAGCCCGCACGAGCCACCCGGACATTCGCTATTATACGACGGGCTATGTCGTCATCAACCGGGCTTTCGCCGATGCCACACAGGATGACTTCGAGACCCTAGTACCATTGGTGTTTCTCGTCATCGCGGGCTTCTCAATTGTTTTCTTACGCTCAATTCTCTGCACCGTAGCCATCGTCGCCGTCCTCCTATTCGTCATCAATACCACCATGGGGTTTGCTGGCTGGATAGGTGTGGTGTTCTCTCCCACCAATGCCGGTGTGCCCGTCATTATTATGGTGATCGCCATCGCGGATTCAATCCACCTCATCACGAGTGTTCTACTGGGGATGCGGCGCGGCCTAGATAAAAATACAGCGATAGTTGAATCGATACGCATCAATGCCTACCCGATATTTCTCACCTCGGCCACAACGGCAATCGGATTCCTCAGCTTGAACACCTCAGATTCACCGCCTTTTCACGTCTTGGGCAATCTCGTGGCATTTGGCGTATTGTGCGCCTTCGTGTACTCCCTGACGATCCTGCCCGCGTTGCTTTCAATTCTGCCCTTGCGCACGTCTCGCTTACGCTCTCAAGAGACAATTTTCTTTGATCGCCTTGCCGACTTTGTCATCGCCCGGCGCACATTCCTGCTCTGGTCTCTCTCCTCGATAACCGTTGTCTTGGCCCTAGGCATTCCTCGCATTGAACTGGGCGATAATTTGACGAAATTTTTCGATGAACGTTACGAGGTCCGACGCGATTCAGATTACATCGTTGAAAACCTGACTGGCTTGGACAAACTGGAATACTCCCTGTCCTCAGGAAAAGAAGGCGGCATTACCGATCCCGATTATCTGCGCAAGGTTGAGGCTTTCGCCGAATGGTACCGGCAGCAACCCGAAGTAGCCCATGTACAGGCCTTTTCGGACATTATGAAACGGCTCAACAAAAACATGCACGGCGACGATCCGACCTTCTACCGCCTGCCCGAAACCCCGGATCTCGCAGCACAGTATCTGTTGCTCTACGAGCTTTCGCTCCCGTTCGGGAGCGACCTGAACGACCGTATTGATGTCGCTAAATCCGCTACGCGCATGGCCGTCGTGGTTGAGAATGCCACGTCAAAAGGTCTGCGCGAACTCGATAAGCGCGCACAGGCCTATCTCCACGACAATGCCCCTGATTTTTTGTACGAAGCTTCAGGGCTGAGCGTCATGGTTGCCCATATGTCACAACGAAATATCAACAGCATGTTGAGCGGTATAATCACGGCGTTGGTGCTTATTTCATTCATCCTGATGTGGGTTTTCAAGAGTGTTCGACTTGGACTTCTCAGCCTTTTACCCAATTTCATTCCTTCGCTCATGACCTTCGGCCTTTGGGGGTATCTCGTCGGGCATATCGGCATTGTCTCTTCGGTGGTCATTGCCGTTGTCTTCGGAATCGTCGTGGACGATACCATTCATTTTCTGAGTAAATACCTAAAAGCCAGACGCGAGGGCCTTTCCGCACCCGATGCCGTGCGCTTCTCCTTTCGCACCGTAGGGTATGCGTTATGGACGACGTCTGTGGTCTTGGCGTTGGGCTTTATGGTTTTCCTCGCATCGGGGTTTGAACTCACTTGGGTGCTCGGTTTTTTGGTGGCAATCACCATTGTCTTTGCGATAGTCGCCGATTTCTTGCTTCTTCCTGCGTTGTTGATCGCTATCGATCGGAAGAATTTGTGATTTAGGAAATACCATGAAAAAGAAAACAGTTATCGTAATTGGCGGCGGAGCGGCGGGATTAAGCGCGGCCTATACGCTTAAGAAATACGGTATCAACCCTATCTTGTTTGAGGTCAATGACCGCGTAGGCGGGCGTCTGGGCGGCGACCGGGTGGACGGTTTTTTATTGGACGAGGGCGCGGACTTCTTCACGGCTTCCCACGATGTCGCTTTGCGTCTGTGCGAGGAGTTGGGACTGCCCCTGATTCGTTCGATGATGAAACTTGGCTGGTACAAAAACGGTCAATTCAGCGTCACAACGCCGGAGCAATCGTTAGGCGGCATGATCAAGAATCTGCCGGCCTTGTGGAACTTGGGGTTATTGTCGCCCCGGTCGATCTTGGCGAGCATCAAGCTGGGCCGGATAATCAAGGACAAGCAGGCGTATGTAACTTTCGCGAGCGACTCGCGCATCGCCGAATTCGATGAGGCGGAAAGCGCCCGCGAATACCTGAATAGAATAGGTGTGCCAGAGGATATGCTCCTGTCGTTGCGAGGATTCCTTGAGATGACGATGGGCGAGCTGGACGATATGAGTGCCGCGTACGCGCTGACGTATGTGGGGCAGATCATGGCCAAGGCCGATCAGCTCTACGTGCCGGAGGAAGGGATCGGCTCTCTGACCTACGCCTTGGCCGACGCCTGCGGAGCCGACATTCGCGTATCGACGCCCGTTAGGAACGTGATCATTCGAGACGGGACCGTGACGAGTGTGATCGTGGATGGCGGACCCATCGAAGCGGACGCCGTCATCTGCGCCACCTCCGCCACAACGGCGCTGAACATCATTCCCGATCTGCCGGCTGAGATCCGCCGCGTACTCAGCAAGATAAGGTACTCGCGCGGCTGCCGAGTCGTGATCGGTCTCGACCGTCGGCCGCTTCCCGCTGGTTGGAACGGTGTGTTGTATCCCGAAGACGAAACGCCCTTGCTTCTGGACCGCTCCATCAACCTGCCCGCCTGTGTGCCGCCGGGCAAGAGCACTTTGGACATGCTCGTCGGTCGTGAATGCGCCGAGGAGATGTTTCCCCTCGACGACGAAGAGATCAAGCACCGGATGCTCGCCGATGTGCGCCGACATCCCCTCCCACCGGGAAGCAACCTTCCCGGCGACGATGAGGGATTGTTTACCCGCGTGTACCGCTGGCGGGAGGCCCTGTGTATCGGACCGCCGGGCATATTGCGGGCGATTGAAGAGATGCGCCGTCAACACAGGCGGCTGGTGAAGAACCTTTTTCTGGCAGGCGACTACATGCGGATGCCCTCGGTGAACGGCGCCTTGGCCAGCGGTGTTGATGCGGCTGAGGAGGTTGCGGAACTGCTGGGCCCCCGTCCCTTATAATGTAGAGCGGGCACCCGGTACTTTTTTTCATTCTTATATGTGAATTGATGGTTTTAATTCTTATATATCTCATTGATAGGAAGAATGTTATGACTCGTACTTATTCCGACCGCTCGGTGCGCTTGTCCGCCGCATTTTGCTTGTTCTTTTTGCTGTGCCTGTGGGTGCCGCCACTGGCACAAGCGCAGGAGGATGCCGCCGAAGTAGGACGAAAAATTGAACAGGATGCACAGGTACGCGACGAAGGTTTTGGCAACTTTACCGCCCAACAGGCCATGGTTTTGCGGAACAAACACGGGCAAGAAAGCCAACGCCAGCTTCGAGTAAAGATTCTTGAGGTACCCGAAGGCGGCGACAAGAGCCTGTTTGTGTTTGATGAGCCGCGCGATGTGAAAGGAACGGCATTGCTCGTACACGCGAAAAATGAAGGTGCAGACGATCAATGGCTCTATCTCCCCGCTTTGAAGCGCGTCAAGCGCATCAGTTCGTCAAATCAGTCTGGCTCCTTTATGGGGAGCGAATTTGCCTATGAAGACCTCACAGCCCAAGCCGTGGAGAAATTTACGTATAAGTACCTGCGCGACGAGCCTTGCGGTGATTTGATCTGCACTGTTACCGAACGCTACCCCACCCATAAGAAATCGGGCTACAGCCGCCAAATAGTCTGGCGCGACAAAGACGAACTGCGTATCTGGAAAGTGGAGTACTACGACCGCAAGAATGCCCATTTGAAGACGCTTACCCTGAGCAATTACCAGCAGTACTTGGAGTGCTACTGGCGCGCTGGCGAGATGACGATGGAAAATCATCTGACCGGGAAAAGCACCGTTCTGACTTGGGCGGATTTTCAATTTCAAACAGACCTTGACGACCGCGATTTCACGCAAACCGGGCTGAAACGAGCGCGTTGATGCTACGCCGTGCCGCTGTCGGTGCGCTGTGGATTTTGACGTCAGTTTGCGCTGTAAGTGTGCGCGCCGAACTCGCGGTGGACCGCGAGTTTTCCGGGCGCTTGAACGCCGAAAGCCGCTGGTTTCCCGAAGCCGGTGCCTTTCCCGGCCAGCACTCCTATGCCAGCGGCTTTGTCGCAACCCCCAAACTCTATCTCGCAGACGCCGCGGGTAGAAGCCTCACGCTGGCCCCGTTCTTTCGCTACGACAACTCAGATCCGCGCCGCACCCATGCCGATTTGCGCGAAGCCTATTTGCTCCTGTTCGGAGAGATCGGTGCTGGCGAATGGGAGCTGCGCGTGGGTATCGATCAGGTGTTCTGGGGCGTCGCCGAGTCGCAGCACTTGGTCGATATCGTCAATCAGGTCGATCTCGTCGAACATCCGGTTGGAGAAACCAAACTGGGGCAACCCATGGTCCACGGCACTTGGTCCAGCGATTGGGGGGTGATGGAATTTTTCGTTTTGCCCTATCACCGGACGCGCACTTTTCCCGGCCAACATGGCCGCCTGCGTCTCCCGTTTGTAATAGAAGATGAGCCTGTCGAATACGAAAGCGCGGCCAAAGCGCGGCACATCGATCTCGCCGCCCGCTATAGCCAGAATTTCGGGCTTTTCGATGTTGGCTTGAGCGCATTCAATGGCACCAGCCGAGAGCCTTTCTTGCTGCCGGGTAGCGATAGTGGCGGCGCACCGGCCCTAATTCAGCACTACGAGCAGATCCGCCAGTTTGGGCTGGACGCCCAGCTAACGGTCGGCTCTTGGTTGTTCAAGCTGGAGTCCATTCAGCGCGCTGGTGCGCGCAACCTGTCCGGCAGGGAAGAGGATTACATTGCTTCCGTTTTTGGCGGCGAATACACGTTTTATTCCGCATTGGGCACGGCTGTCGACCTCAGTGTACTCGGCGAATGGAGTTACGATGGGCGCGGCCGCAATGCGACCCCCAGCCGCTCGCCCAATACGCTCGAAAACGATCTCTTCTTCGCCGTGCGCCTTGCGTTCAACGATGTCCAGAGCAGCGAAGTGGTCGCCAGTATGCTGGGGGATGTGGATCGGGCCACACGCGCATTGGCCGTTGCATTGAAGCGACGCATTGCCAACCAGTGGTCTGTTGCCCTAGAGTCGATCTATCTCCTCAACATCGACAAAGCGGATATCCACTACGAGACCCGACGCGACAGCTTCATTGACCTGAGCCTGATGTATAATTTCTAGCCCGTCGAATTGTCCGCTCAGGCGGCGACATTAAGCTCTTAGCCCACAGGGTGCGGTCCGTCAATAATGGTAGCGTACCTGCAAAAACCTATACGTCCTTCCCTTACCATATACACTGGGTGATGTTCTTCCGTAAGGTGCTGCGACCAAGTACCGGATGGGAGGTATTTGAGGGGTTCCGGTTTGCCGATACCTGAAAATGGGTCGCGGAGCACGGCCAGATCAAAGGTGCGCAACGCTATTTTGCGGTTAGTATCTTCAACGAATTCAGGATGGAATACCCCTATCCGCTCGCTATCGGCGGGATCGTCCTCCCTTTTAATTTTCTTTTTCGCCAAGACCGAGTTCCCGGCGCAGCTCTTCTACGGAAGAAGGAGACAACGCCCGGCTCTGTGCGCGGGCGTCTCACCCGCGGGCCTGCCGACAGGGAACGCAGCGAAGACGGGGCCGATAAACGTTCCATGCTTTCAACTCATGGACGGCTATATGTACCTATTTATTGACAACATGTTGTGAGAATCCTGTCAAGATGTAGGCGGGATTTGTCCCGACAGCTCCTTTTTTCGGCTACCTTTGTCGCCCGGAAGCAACTATAAGGGTGATTATGGAACGGAATGGGGAACATTGCGTACAGAAGGCGGCGGCTGGCGACTCTGCGGCGTTTGGTTTGCTCGTTGAGGAACACACGCCGTGGCTGCTGGTGAGGCTCACTCGCAGGATGGGCGCGCAAGAGGCGGCAGAGGACGTCCTGCAGGAGGCGTTCATGGCTGCTTACCAGCAGCTAGCGGAGCTGCGCTCGCCCGAGCGATTCGGTGCTTGGCTGTGCTCGATCGCGGATAACAAAGCGCGTATGTGGCAGCGGCGGTGTATCGCGCAACTCAATCTGCTCGATCAACTCGACCTCGCGGCACCGCCTGAGCAGGAGCAGAAGGCGATCAGGGCCTTGGGGCGGAAGGCAATCGGACGATTGAGTAACCCCCACCGAGACGTGATCGTCCACCACTACCTCAAGGGCTATTCCTATCAGCAGACCGCAAACTTGCTGCACCTCCAAACCGGAACTGTAAGGAGCCGTCTGCAAAAGGCCCGCAAACGCCTGCAAAAGGAGATCATGGCGATGGCGGAATCCAACACGGCTCAGACCTTCAAACTCGGCCCGGACGATTTGGCCGGACTGCGTCGCGTAGCTCGCTTCACGAGCGACGATCCCAAGCGGCCCATTATGCACTGCGTCTGTCTCGACGCTGGCGGCCGCGTTGTCGCAACGGACGGTTCGCGGCTACTCAACTGGTCGAGTAAGGGGCTAGCGTCGCTGCCAGCCCCGCTGATTCTCGATTCGTTGCACCCTGAAATGATCCCGGAGACCGACTCGGCAACGCTGATTCTCGAAGAGGAATCGGCCATGTTGCAGACCGCGGACGGCCGCCGGGTGACGTTCCCGGCAACGCCCGGACCGTATCTCAAGTATCAAGCGGCTGTCGGCACTCCCGGTCCGATCTTGGCGGTCGTGCGCAGCGAGCATCTGATGGCCTGCGTGGCGGAGATCGAGCCGTTCCTCAGAGGCGGCCACGAGCGGGTGAAAAGCGGCTGGGAATACGTGCCCAGCGTAGAGATGCGGGTGTCGAGCGCAGAGGGCAAACTGGTGCTGCGAACGACGCGGGACCAAGGGTTCAGTCAGACCGGAGAAAACGCGGACGACCTGCCCGGCGACGACCTCCCAGACTGGGAGTATTCGGTGAACTGCCCGGCTGATGTGACACATAGCGAGGATGGCAAATCATTCCGCGCCCGCCTCAATCACGATTTCCTCAAAACGATTGTGGAGGCCCTGAAAGACTCGGCAGAGGAAATGCGGATATACCTTGACCATAGTGAGGCCCCCCTTCACTTTGAGGTGGGAGCGGAAGGCCACGCTGCCGTGCTTATGCCGATGCGGATGGCTTCCTGAGCGGCGCGAGCTAGCCGCGTTAAAGTTACAGTGGAGGCCCAGTACATGACGAGTAAATACGGCTATTCGGAAGAGGGCTTGAAGCACTATATCAGCTACCGGGCAAAGGGGCCGATTGCGGTGGACGGGCACCTCGACGAGGAATCGTGGCAACGGGTGCCCCAATCGCCGCGTTTTGAGGATCTGGAGGAACCGGGCCGGCCGGGCCTTTTCGACACCCGGGCCGCGGTGTTGTGGGACGACGAGTACCTCTATGTGGGCTTCTGGGTGGAAGAACCGGATGTGCGGGCGACCTATACCACGCGCGATTCCATGATCTGCGAGGAGAACGATGTGGAGGTTTTCATAGCCGGCGAGAACAGCTATTACGAATTCGAGCTGAATGCCCTAGGCACTATCATGGAGCGGTTCTACATCTGGCAGGACGCCTATATTGAGGCCGGGTACGCCAAGCTGCCCGAATTCGATCTGCTGGGGACCCGGCTGGTGGATACCCTCGGAGGACCGCAGTCGGGACATCGGCATCCGCGCGGGCGGCGCTGGGCCTTCCGCGAATGGGACATGCCGGGGTTGTAATGGGCGGTGCAGGTGGACGGCACCATCAATGATTCCAGCGACACCGACCGGGGCTGGACCGCCGAAATCGCCTTTCCGTGGCAGGGGTTGCAGCACTTGGCGGACGGGCGCTCGCTGCCGGCGCGGGAAGGGGATATATGGCGCATGGATTTTTCGCGTTTCCAGTGGATTGAGGAAGGCGGCGTGCGGGTGTGTCCGGGGTGGGCTTGGACCAGTCACGGAACCTATGATTCGCACATCCCGGATCGCTTCAGTGTGATACATTTTTCCGAAAAGGTGGTGGGCGAGGATGGATAAGACCGTGCGCTACATCTGCCATAGGAGCGAAGACGCCATTGATGTGGACGGCCACCTGCGAGAGGAAGTCTGGTCTCGGGCACCGCGCTCTCCGCGCTTTGGGGATCACACCGGGCGGCGCTCGCTTTTCGACACTCGGGCGGCCATGCTGTGGGACGATCAGAATTTTTACGTGGGCTTCTGGATGGAAGATCGCGATGTGTGGGGTGTGCAGGAGGAGTCTTCGCCGTTAGTCCGGCAGGACAACAACGCCGGGGTGCTTCTCATTGGTCGGGGAGCGTATTACGAACTGGCGGTCAATCCGCTGGGCGCGACCTCGGAGATGTTCTACATCTGGAAGGAAGCCTATCAGCGCGGCGGCCGCTACGACGTGCCGGAGTTCGATCTGGCGGTGCATCGGCCCGAAGTCTTGGGCGGGGGATCGAATTCCGACTATCGAGCCATGCGCTGGGCTTTTTCGCACTGGCGCTTTCCCGGATTACAGGTTGGGGTGCAGGTCGAGGGCACCCTGAACAAACGGGATGATATCGACCGGGGCTGGAGCGTGGAACTGGCTTTCCCTTGGGAGGGGTTGAAAAGGCTGGCCGACGCGCAAAGCCTACCCCCGGCCGCCGGCGATGTATGGCAGATTGGGCTGGTGAGGCGCCCGATCATCGACCAGCGCGCCAGTCGGCGGCAGGTCTCGTGGACTTGGCAGCCCCTAAGCGAAAGCGACCTGCACGTGCCTGAGACTCATCTCGAGATAGAATTTTCCCGCGTGCCGCCGGGCGGCTCCTCCGCGAGTTCGATTATAATATGGGACAAAAAGTAGCAGGTACCGATGCAGAATTACAGTGTCAGAATGATCCGCGAGCACATGGAAAACATTCCACAATTTCCCATTCCCCAAGGATTTGCCATGCGGAATTACCGCCCGCATGAAGGGGCTAGCTGGACGCGGATTCAGCGAGCGGCAGAACCGTACTTCGAAGTTGACGACCAGCTTTTTGAGCGCGAATTCAAACGCGATTTTGGCGCGCTGGAGGACCGAAGTTTTTATTTGACCACCGACGCGGGCGAAGAGGTCGGGACCATTACGGCGTGGTGGCAGCCCGATTTTAAGGGCCAAGAGTGGGGCCAGATTCACTGGGTCGCGATTCTCCCGGACTATCAGGGACGCGGGCTTGCCAAGCCGATGATGTCCGTGGCGATGGCTTACCTCAAGCGATTCCACAAGCGCAGTTTTCTCGGCACCTCAAGCGCACGGATTCCCGCCATCAAAGTGTATCTCGATTTCGGGTTTTGTCCTGACTTTGAAAAAGAGAATAGCCAACAGGCTTGGGCAGAAGTCGCGTCCGTTTTGCAACATCCGGTTTTAAGGGCCTGCGGTTTTTAGCGAGGCTAGTGTCCGCAATCCAGACGCTGATCATGCCAATCGAGGCAAAATCCCGGTAATTTAAAAGGACAATTTTTTGCAGAGTAAATTCGCGCTCGTCCCAATCGCGTGGCCATCGCGCCCGCCACTTTCCCGCCCTGCGCTGGCGTCATCTACTCGCCTAGTGAGCCGTTTGATGCTGCATTGCGAGACCGCGAAAGAGCTGTTTGTCTATCGGCCCTCGGCGCTGCGGAAATGACCAGCCTATGAATCTAGTCGTCGACACAGAGCTACCTCGCGCCGCTAGCTGGGCGCTGGAGGAGTTGAGGCGCACCCTCGGCACGCACGGAGAATCTGTTGAGGTCGTATCTGCGCCCGGACCCACTCCCGATTTCATCATCGGCCTAGCTGGTCAGTCGCCGGCCGTGCAGGATGCCCTTGCTCGCGCTGGTGTGCGCTGTCCCGACGCCCCTGAGTCCTTGGTCCTCCAGCGTCTTGCCGCTGGCGGATTTCTCATCTGCGGCAGACGGCGGAATGAGCGAGAAGGTGGCCGATTTAGGCCATTGAGCGCATAGGAGAGCAGCCAGGGGCAGGCAGACGTTTGAAAGGGCTGCTTCTGTGGCCGTTGCACCGAAGGCAGGGGCGAAGATGGACGCTGGCTGGTGCCGGTTAGTGTGGCGTCGGTTCGAGTGTGTGCCGAGCGTTACGGTCCGGCTCGCCCGATGTGGAGCACGGCGTGTGGGTTGCTTGTGGTCGAGGAGCAGGCGAGTCAGCGCGGTCGAGTGCTCGAAGCGTTCTGTTTGCCGCGTCATTATGCCCCCGGGCCGCAGTCGAAGACCAAGGTCTCGCCTCCCGTCTGGACGAGATAGCTGGAGCCGCGTCGTCACGCGTGTCCAGTTTTTTCGGGCGGCCAAGTGGCGAAGTACTCGGGTGCCCAGCGTCTGGCGAGGTAGAAGTTGCGCTTCTGATAGGACCCGGCGAGAGGTGTCTTTTCGGCTTCGATCCAAGCTTCGGCACCGGCCAGTCGGGGGAACTCCAAGAGCCAGAGGAACTCGCCTTCGGCGTTGGTTCCGAGTAGGCGGAAAACTTCCCCGTGGATGAGGTCGTGCTCTCGGGCCACCTCGTGTAGTCGTTGCTGGTGCGCCTCGTCGCCGCGTGTCTGGGGGTCAACTTGGTCGGTGCCGCGCCGCCAGCCGCCGAAGGCGAGCACGACGATTGAGGTGGGATCGACGGTCAGGGGCGGGATCACGTGTGGATCAGTGCCGGGCGCTACCGGGGGCTCGGGTTTGCGCGGCAGCCAAGCTAGGCTTTCTGGTTGCCAGCGGCGGGCGAGTGAGTAGTCGTAGAAGCCGTAGTGTCCGTACGGAGGCTCCACCTCAGCCGACATCCAGGCTTCGGCACCGGCTAGGTCTGGGAATTCAATGGTCCAGAATCGTTCCCAACTGTTTTGGGGTGCCAGCAGGCGGTAGCCATGTATGCCGATCAGGCCGTGGTGCTCGGAGACGGCCAGCATCAGGTCCACGTGCTGGCGCTCGTAGTTGCGTCGCTGCGCCTCGTCGAGTTGATGCCACTGAGGCAAGCGTCCACCGCGGAACAGAATGACGACGCTGTCGTCTTGCACCGAATCGGTCATGCAGGTTCTCCTTATAGATTGCCTAACGTATGGTACGCTTGGTCTCCGCGCCCCATTTCGGCATCCCGATGGAATGAGGCGGTAGCGGCTACGACACCTCGCCGATCAGCCTGCGGATGTTGGCGTAGTTCGTCTGCATGGCTTCGAGCCGCGAGCCGCTTGCCGGCAGGAAATGGGTGGCGATCGACAGGACGACGTCGCAGCGGCTGTCGCGCAGATTGCGCAGAATGGTCGGGTAGTCGACGTGGCCCTCGCCGATGGGCGTGTACTCGAATTCGAGCGTTGCACCGTTTATGGTGCGCAGGTCCTTGGCGTGGACGCCGTACAGGTAGGGGCGCAGGTTTTCAAAGCCAGCAGTGGCGTTGTCGACTTCGCCGCAGTTGTAGCTGTCGGCCGGACACCAGAGCGCCTTGAAGCGCCGCGAGCCGACGGCTTCGACGATGCGGCGGAAGTTGCGGCTGGTGTTGCCGTAGTTCCACTGCATCATTAGGAAGGCGATGTCGACGTCGTATTGCTCGGCGAGGTCGGCGAACATGGAGAATGCTTCGACGAGCTTTGCCATGTCGCCGTCGGAGATGATGCCGCCGCGCGTCGCCCAGCGCATTGGCCAAGTGGGCTTGCCGCCGGTGTATTCGGCCGGCCAAGCGAAGCTGCTGCAGCCGACTGCGCCGATTCCCAAACGGGCTGAAACCTCCATCGCTCGTTCCAGTTTATCGAAGTGCTCCTTGAACTGGGCGTGTTCGAGCATCTTGCCCGGCTCGAGTTCGGCGAGATGTACGGTCTTGAACAACCCCGCGCCGTCGAGCAGGAAAAACTCGAGACCGTGCGCGGCGACCTGTTCGGCGGCTTGGTCTATCTCAGCGTCGGCAAGCTCGTAGAGGCTGCGATTGTTGGAGTGGGTGCCGCACCAGACGTAGTGCGCGCCGAGGTCGCGCGCCGTGGCCAGCGATTGCGCGAAGGGCTGCTGCAGCTCGCCGAGGTAGATCCCCATTTTGAATTCGTAGTGGTCGCTCATGATTTCCCTATCCCCGCGAAGGTGCTGGCATCTCGGCCCGTGCCTTCGCCGCTAGTTCTTTGAGGTGGCCGTCGTTGGCCATGCGCTGTTCGAGATGCACCATGCGGCGTTTGCTCGCGGTGGCGAGCATGGTTTCGCCGTATGCGCGCTCCGCCCAGAAGCGGGCCAGCCCGGCGATGTCCTGTTTGACGAGGTCGATCTGCTCGTCGGGCACGCGCACCATGCAGTTGATGGTGAACATGCGGCGGCGGCCACCGCCCCCGAAGGCCGCGTGTTTGAGGTTGTGCTGGAAGACGACGACGTCTCCGGGGACGATTTCGAGCGCGACGGCTGGGACTTGGTCGCCGGAGATGCCCCACTGCTCCTGAGATTGCCGTGCGTTTGCTTTGAGCGTCTCGGCGTACTGATCGCCGCGGCGGTGGCTGCCTGGGATCACGCGCAGGCAGCCGGTGTCGTGCGTCAGGTGGTCGAGGTAGAAGGCTATTTTGACGTGGCGCACTTCTTTCTGGTAGCCGTCGGAGTGCCACTGCGTGTCGCCGGCATAGTAGTTGCCGTCGGAACTGCTGTAGTTGAAGTCGTCGCCGAGCAGGCTGGCGAGCAAGCCCTCGATGCGCGGATCGTCGAGCAGCGCGCACAGGCGCTCGTGTTGATCGATGAAGGGCACGATGCAGGAGCGCCGTTCGCCGTCGTGCGGTTGGCCGTGGTGGCCCCCGCCGCGCTCGGCCCAAACCTGCTCAAAGGCATCAGTGATCTCGTCGATGCAGTCGGCCATCAACCCCGGCAGGGCTAGGTAGCCGAAGGTGTCGAAAAAGTTGAGTTGCTGTTGGTTGAGTCGGATCATGGTAGTTCTCCCGGTAGAAGGCATAGAAAAGGTTACTCCATTTTGCTGGCGAGTCGGGCGATCAACTGCTCGAGTGCGGCTCCGTCATTTCCCCTACCAACGGCTGTTTCCTAGCGCGGCTCTTCGGGAGGCCATCGACGCTGGCGACGCGGCTTGACGGGGGGTGAGTTAAAGACGCAAGTGAGAAAAGAGAGCGGCGTTCGCTATCTGTAGATATTACTGCGATGACCGACCTTCACAACATAGACGACTAGGGCATCGTCCTCAATTGAATAAATGATTCTATAGGCTCCTTGTCGCACTCGATAGCGGTCCAATCCAGAGAGTTTTTCAACCCCTCGTGGACGAGGATTGTCCGTTAGGGCGCGAATTCGAGCAATGATGCGCTGGCGTTGTTTCTTCTGCGGAATCGCCTCGATTTCCCGTACGGCAGAGGGTTTGATCTGAATTTTATAGCTTGTCACTGCGCTTGAGATCTTTGACGACATCCTCAAACGGCAAATTGGGTTCGGCGGCCCGCTCGTCGAAGGCACTCAAATCCTCGACATCCTCGGTTAGGGAGCGCCTCACTGCATCATTGACTAAGGCGGAAATCGATCGGTTCGCTTCGGCGGCCTGTCGCTGAAGGGCACGGTGAATCGCAGGATCAAAGTCGATGGTGATTCGTTTGGTCGCGTTAGTCATAAAGGCGATAACCTCATAGCGTTAAAACGTCAAAGCAGCGCGAGCGGCGTCCGTTCTCCCAGAGAGCTTGACGGAGGGTGGGGGAGGCGATACATTGGCGGCGTTTTTGCAATGCCATATTCAATCTAATAAGGCATCTGTTCTCATTCAATTCGGATCGCAGCGATGAAAATTGTCGATGTAGGAGCCGTGCTGCTGCAACCCATGCCTTGGGTGCTGGTGAAGGTGCGCACCGACGAGGGGATCACCGGCATGGGCGAAGCCTATCACGGGGCCGGCGTCCACCACATTGCTGTCGACGAACGCCTCACTCAACGCGCCCTCATCGGCCAAGACCCGCGCAACGTCGATAAGCTCTTCCGCGACATGAAAAGCTCGATGTCGGCGTCGGGGTACTACCAAGGAGCGGTGATGAGCGCGATCAGCGGCATTGAGATGGCGCTGTGGGACATCACCGGGCAGGCGATTGGTGTGCCGATTTGGCAGTTGCTGGGCGGCGCGTACCGCGACTCCATTCGCGTGTACAACGACTGCCACGCCGGAAACGAGGACGACAATCCCGAATCGTGGGCCGCCAAGGCCAAGGAAGTAGAAGCCCGCGGCTTTGACGCCATCAAGTTCGACATCGACCCGCGTCCCGACCGCCGCGACCACTACAACCGCACCATGAGCAACCGCGACATCGCCTTCCACATCGAAGTGGTCACGGCGCTCCGCGAGGCCCTGC
Source organism: Candidatus Latescibacterota bacterium (assembly GCA_965200315.1). Taxonomy (GTDB): domain Bacteria; phylum Latescibacterota; class UBA2968; order UBA8231; family UBA8231. The sequence continues at coordinate 1,965,610 of OZ241362.1, read as the reverse complement.
ATCCCAACACGGATTTGCTCATTGACGCGCACTGGGCGTACGCTCCGCACGACATTCTCAAGGTTGCCTACGCCTTGGAAGAACTAAATTTGATGTGGTTGGAAGATCCGATTCCGGCCGAAAACGTCGCCGCGCTCAAAGAAGTGAAGACCGCGACGCGCACCCCGATCTGCACCGGCGAAAACCTGTACACGCGGCACGGGTTCCGCGAGCTAGTCGAGACGCAGGCGACGGATATTATCTCCCCCGATCTGGCCAAGGCCGGCGGCCTGTCCGAGGGCCGCCGCATCGCCGATCTCGCCGACATTTATTACATCCCAATTTCTCCGCACAACATCTGTAGCCCGATCGGCACGATGGCCATGTGTCACACGTGCGCTGCTTCGCCCAACTTTCAGGTGTTGGAGTTCCACCACCTCGACAATGCGCTGTGGAACAGCCTCACGGTGGAACGCGACCTGATCGTCAACGGGCGGATCGCCTTGCCGCAGTCTCCTGGTCTCGGAGTCGCGCTCGACGAGGAGGTGGCGCGCGGCGCGGCGCGGGAGGACCTCGGCTTCTTCGACGCGGAGTAGAGCGGAGGGACTCGCACGGGTACAGACCGACGAGCAAACCGCTGATCCACTCGGTCTCTTTATCCGAGGATCGAAGTTTTCAAGCTGACGCCTAGAGTTTGCCATATTTATGTATATATCGTATGGTTTTATGGATGAAAACGACGATACAGTTGGATGATCAGTTGCTGTCAGAGGCCAAGCAGTACGCTGCCCAGACGGGCCGGACGCTCAAGGCGGTGATAGAGGACGCGCTGCGCGAATCCCTAGCACGCACCAAGGTCCCTCAGCCACAGGCCAGCGTCGCTTTGAAGACCTTCAAAGGGCGAGGGGTACAACCCGGTGTCGATCTGGACGATACCTCTTCCCTCCTCGACCTGATGGAGCAGAACGATGGTCCTGCTTGACGTCAATGTCCTGCTCTACGCCCACCGCGAGGAAGTCCCCGACCACCCGGCCTATCGGGCTTGGCTGGAAGAATTGATCCACAGTCCTCAGGCCTACGGCATGACCGACCTCGTGCTGTCCAGCTTTCTCCGCATCGCCACCCACAGCCGCATCTTCGACCCACCCAGCCCGCTGGACACGGCACTGACTTTCGCAGATCAGGTTCGCGACCGTCCCAATCGCGTAGCCATCACGCCAGGGGTACGCCACTGGGCCATATTTACCCGACTTTGCCAACAGAGCCAGTGCAAGGGGAATCTGGTCCAAGACGCGTACTTGGCCGCCTTGGCCATTGAGTCGGGCAGTGAGTGGATCACTACCGACCGCGACTTCAGTCGCTTTCCCGACCTGCGCTGGCGTCATCCACTCGTCTAGAGTGCTTTTGTAGCCGGGTGCGTTCACAGCGCCTTCAGGCGCGACAGGCTCAGATACGCACCTAAGATTGGATTGAGATTCGGAAACAGATAAGGAGTGATATCGCCATCCTACCTCATTCGCGCGATGCGGCGCATCGCGGGGTGCGCGGGCGTCTCGCCCGCTGGCGGCTTTTCGGTCGGTCGCGTCGCCTGGGGGGTGGCGTATTTCGAGGGCAGGATGCCCCTCGATCCGGGCAGGGGTGCGCCGGGGGAGACACCGAACCGGGGGCGAGCCTGCGCACCGCACCCGTCGTGTAGGATTGCTATATGAATGAAGACGCCAGATGAGATATACGTGCAGAGATTGATCGAATCGCTAGAAAAATTATTGCGCCGCTAGGGCAACGAAGACTCTGGGCGAAAGAGGAAGGCTTCAGTCCAGACGCGATGGAGAAAGTGTACAACGATCTCGTGGGCTACTTTATCGAGGAAGAGAGGACAAAATGGAAAACGGCGGTCGCCACCCATGATTGAGCGACGTTGCGTCTTGGGGGCCATATTGTTGGAATTACATTTGTCATACGCGGAGTAGAACCGACTTGTCGCTCAATTACGTCTTCCGTCGCCTCGGGGTGTTCCTGCTGATCGTGTGGGCCGGGGCCACCATTAACTTCTTGATGCCTCGGCTGGCCCCGGTAAACCCCATTCGCGAGCGTCTGTTGCAGGCGGTGTCCTTTGGCGGCGCGGGCAAGACCGACATGGAGGCCGTAGTGGCCACATACGAGGCCCGTTTCGGTCTCGACCAGCCCTTGTGGAAGCAGTATCTCCGCTATCTCGGCGATGTGGCGCGCCTCGACTTTGGGGTCTCCATCGCCAACTTTCCGAGCCGCGCTTCCGACATTATCATGCGCGCCCTGCCGTGGACGCTCGGTCTGCTAACCACGGCGACGCTTATTGCCTTTGCCCTCGGTACGGTGCTCGGTGCCCTGCTCGCTTGGCCGCGATCACCCGGTGCCCTGCACTACTTTGCCGCGCCGTTCTTGGCGCTGTCGGCGATTCCCTACTACTTGCTCGGACTAGTGCTCGTCTTTCTGCTAGGTTTCACCCTAGGCGCCTTTCCACTCGGCGGCGGCTTTACGTTGGGTACGCTGCCCGGGCCGACCTTGTCCTTTGCCATCGACGTGATCTATCACTCCATCGTCCCCGCCCTGTCGATCGTGCTGTCGTCGGTGGGGTTTTGGGCTTTGTCGATGCGCGGCATGATGGTCACCGTCCAGGGCGAGGATTACGTCAACTACGCCGAGGCGCGGGGTTTGAAGAGCCGCGACATTTTCTTCCGCTACGCCCTGCGCAACGCGCTGTTGCCGCAGACGACAGCTTTGGCGCTGGCCATGGGGTACGTGGTGTCTGGGGCTGTGCTGGTGGAGGTGGTGTTTGCGTACCCGGGCGTGGGCACGGTGCTGTACCGCGCCGTGCAGACTTTTGACTACTTCGTCATCTACGGAGTCGTGCTCATGGTCATCTTGGCCATCGCCGTGGTGACGTTGATTCTCGACTTGGTTTATCCGCTCCTCGATCCGCGCATTGCATACCGCCGATGATGCTCTCTCCGCTCTCCGCGGCAGCGCGCCGCCATCCCCAGCTTACGGCGGGCTTAATTGTCGTCTTTGTCGTGCTCGCTTTTGGTCCGGTGGGCTCCCTGTTAGTCGATACAGATTTGGCCCGCGTCGGTGCTGCTGAGCCGAATCGGTCGCCGTCGCTGGAGCACCTGCTCGGCACCGACGCGGCCGGGCGGGATTTGCTCGCGGTGATGGTGGCGGGTACGCCGCTCACGCTCAGAGTGGGCTTTCTCGCGGGTGCTGTGGGGCTTGGCATCGGCATCATCCTCGGCTTTCTCGCTGGGTACTTCGGCGGCTTGGTCGATACCCTGATTCGGGGTGCGGCCGACGTGCTGCTGACCGTGCCCGGCCTGCTGTTTTTAGTGGTGCTGGCCACCTCGCTGCGCACGGCCGTTACCGTTGATATGATGGCTCTCGTGGTGGCCTCGCTGGCGTGGATGCTGCCGACGCGCACGATCCGCTCGCAGGTGCTGTCGATGCGCGAGCGCGCTTATGTGCAGGTGGCGCGGCTTTCTGGCATGAGGGACTTGGAGATCATCGCCCGCGAGCTGCTGCCGAACTTGCTGCCCTATCTGGCGGCCAGCTTTGTCAGTGCGGTGGGGGCTGCGGTGCTAGCCTCGATCGGTTTAGAGGCGCTGGGCTTGGGGCCGCAGAACGAGCCTACGCTCGGGATGACCATCTATTGGGCACTCTACTACACCTCGCTGCTGCGGGGGATGTGGTGGTGGTGGGCACCGCCGATTGTGATGATCGTGCTGATTTTCCTTGGCTTGTTCCTCGTCTCTATGGGATTGGACCGCATCGCCAATCCGCGCATCTGGCGGGTCTCGTCGTGAGCCGCGTCGTGCTGCGGGTGCAGGACCTGCGCGTTCACTATCACACGCCGAGGGGACCGGTGCGTGCCGTGGAGGGCGTTGGCTTTGCGTTGCGGGCGGGAGAGCGGCTGGGCTTGGTGGGGGAGTCGGGCTCGGGCAAATCGACGACGGCCATGGCCCTGATGCAGCTAATCCGGCCGCCCGGACGGATTGAGGGCGGGCGGGTTGATCTGGACGAATTGGAGCTGCTGGCGCTGTCCGAGGAGGAAATGCGGGGCGTGCGCTTTTCGCGCATCTCCCTGATCCCCCAAGGCGTGATGAACTCGCTCAACCCGGTGATGCGAGTGGGCGCGCAGATCGCCGACACGATTGAGGCTCACGAGGAGTGGCCGGAGCGCGCAGCCCTGCAGGAGCGGGTGAGGAGTTTGCTGGCACTGGTTGAACTCGACCCGGCGACAGCGCGCATGTACCCCCACGAACTCAGCGGCGGCATGAAGCAGCGCGTGGGCATGGCCATTGCCGTGGCCTTGCGTCCGCAGGTGATCATTGCCGACGAGCCGACTAGTGCCCTAGACGTGGTTGTGCAAAAGCGGGTGATGGACACCTTGTTTCGCGTGCAGCAGGAACTCGACGCCGCGGTGATTTTGGTGGGCCACGACATGGGCCTGATGGCGCAATGTGTGGACCGCATCGGCGTGATGTACGCTGGTCGGCTGGCCGAACTCGGGCCGGTGCAAAGCCTGCTTGACGAGCCGCTGCATCCGTACACGCGCCTACTCGTAGAAAGCCTGCCGTCTCTGGAGCGCCAGGGCGTTTTTCGCGGCATTCCCGGACTGCCGCCTTCGCTACTTGAGCCGCCGCCGGGCTGTCCTTTCCACCCGCGCTGTCCGCAGGTTATGGACCGCTGCTCCGAGCGCGTACCAGAGCTGGACGCGGTGGCCGCCGAGCGCGAGGCGGCCTGTCACCTGCACGCCGAGGGCAGCCGAGGCGTCTCGTGAACGCGCCGCTGCTCGAAGCGCGCGGGGTGCGCCGAGCCTTTGGCGGCGGCGTGTTCGACCGGCAGCAGCTTGTCGCGGTCGCCGACGCCTCGCTGGTAATCCCGGCGGACGATCCGGTGGTGGTGGCTATTGCCGGGGAAAGCGGCAGCGGCAAGACTACCTTGGCGCGTTTGCTGCTGGGCATCCTGCCGCCGACCGGCGGCTCGGTGCGCTACCAAGGCACGGAATTGCGCGATCTTGACGCCAAGGCGAGACAGACGTTTCGTCGGCAGGTGCAGGCCGTGTTTCAGGACCCCTTTGAGGTGTTCAACCCGTTCTACCGAGTGGACCACCCCTTGGCGGTGCCGGTCGCCAAGTTCTTCCCGGCACTGTCGCGTGCCGACCGGCGACAGCGGATTGAGGAGGGGCTGCAAGCGGTCGGCCTGCGCCCGGAGGAGACTCTCGGGCGTTATCCCCATCAGCTAAGCGGCGGTCAGCGCCAGCGCATCATGGTGGCGCGGGCGTTGCTGCTCGACCCGCGCGTGATCGTGGCTGACGAGCCGGTGTCGATGGTAGATGCTTCGTTGCGCGCTACCATCTTGGAGACCTTGTCCCGCATCCACCGGGAGCGCGGCATCAGTCTCGTGTACATCACGCACGATCTGACTACGGCTTACCAGCTGAGCCACACCATTCTCGTCATGTACCAAGGGGCAGTGGTCGAGGTGGGGGGCGTGGAACAGGTCATCAAGGCTCCGAAACACCCCTATACACAGCTACTCGTGAGTTCCATCCCGCTGCCGGACGCCAAACGCCGCTGGGGCGAAGGTGCGGTCGTTGGCTCGCCGACCGAGGAAGAGGGCGCAGAGATTCCGCATACTACTGGCGGCTGCGCTTTTGCCGCGCGCTGTCCCCACGTCATGCCCCGCTGTCGGCAGCAGCGTCCGCCATTAGTGCAGCCCGATGCTGGCCGCGCTGCTGCTTGCTATCTGTACGAGGATGCCACCGTGCTGTCGGCAGAGCAGGTCGCCGACCTGTCCTACGGAAAGGGGTGAACGATGCCGCAAGCCCCGCGTGACGATATAGCGATTCGCCGCATCTCCAGCGCCCAAAACCGTCTCGACCACGCAGGCGCGTATGAGGCGCAGATCGGCCATCTCGATGAGACGACGCGATGCGCCTTTAATTGACCTAGCTGGAGTACTCAATCCGTCCGAGCGACAGGAAGGAGTCTGATGGACGTCTTTGCGTTCCGCAAGGAACTTATTTCAGAATACGAACGCTTCTCGCGCAGCTTCACCCGTATCCGGGCGGAAGACATTCGCCGAGTTGTTGATGAGGCGTACGGCAGTGGCCGTTTCTGGCCCGCTCCCCTCATCCAGTTGAACCCAAATTTCGTGCCGGGTGGGTCTATTGAAGAGTTTGTGGCAAACGGCACCCTCGATGCGGAATGCGCGAAAATTTTTCGCATCAAGACTCCAACTGACCCCCTAGGCCAACCGCTCGTGTTGCACAAACACCAAGCCGAAGCCATCGCTATCGCCAGCCGGGGCGAGAGCTATGTCCTGACGACGGGTACAGGCTCCGGCAAATCGCTCAGTTACTTCATCCCCATTGTCAATGACGTGTTGCGGCGGAAGAAGTCCGGCGACCCCTGCAAGGGCATCTGTGCCATCGTTGTCTATCCGATGAATGCCCTGTGCAACAGCCAAGGCGAGGAGTTGGAGAAGTTTTTGCAGCGCGGCTATGGCGAAGGCGACGAACCTGTGACCTTTGCCCGCTATACCGGCCAAGAAACTAACGAGGAACGGGAGCACATTGCGAAGAATCCTCCCGACATCCTCCTGACGAACTACGTCATGCTCGAGCTGATCATGACGCGGTTCATAGAGACCGATAAAGCGGTGCGGCAACACGCCGCCGGGCTTAGGTTTCTGGTTTTGGACGAGCTACATACCTACCGGGGGAGGCAGGGTGCTGATGTGGCCCTGTTGATCCGGCGCGTTCGGGAACGGTTCAACGAACATCTCCGCTGTATCGGCACCTCTGCCACCATGGTTTCAGAGGGATCAGCCAAGGATCGGAATGCGATTGTCGCCGACATCGCCAGTCGGCTATTTGGCGTCCCGGTCAGCGCGAACAACATCATCACCGAAACCCTTGAGCCTGTTACCAACAACGCCACCCCTATTGACTCCGCCAGCCTGCGCCAAGCCATCGCGACTGGGGTGGCCAATGCGACTCACGCTGAATTGTCAAGCCATCCGGTGGCGGCTTGGGTAGAGCGCAAGCTCGGTTTGGAAGAGCAGGACGGTAAGCTCGTCCGCATTGCCCGGCCGCGCACGGTCATTGAAGCCGCAACATTACTCGCCCAAGACAGCGGTTTGCAGGAGCAATTTTGCCGAGAATACCTCGTGAAGTTCCTGCTGGCGGCCTATCAAAGCGAGAGCGACAGCGGCCGCAATTTCTTCTCCTTCCGGCTCCATCAGTTCATCAGCAGTCCCTCGAATGCGTACGCTACCTTAGAGGCACCTAGCGATCGTTTTATCACTCTAGAGGGACAACAATTCAAACCGGGCGACCGCAACCACCTCTTGTTCAATCTTTCTTTTTGCCGACAGTGTGGTCAGGAGTACTTCCCAGTCTGGGCGACTCTGGAGGCGCAGGCGCCCACGGCCTTTAGTCCACGCGAGCTTTCCGAACGCTCCAACGAAGAAGAGGTCCTGTACGGCTATCTCATGCCCGACAGCGAGGGGGTATTTGATCCGGCTAATATAGAAAGCCATTACCCCGAAGATTGGCTGGAATTCCACCATGGGGAGGCACGTCTCAAGCCCTACTACAACAAAAACTATCGTCCCATTCGCGTTTGCGTGGATACTCTCGGCAAGATCGCCGACAACGGGCTGCCGGCATGGTTTATACCTAAATCGTTTCGCTTCTGTCTCAACCCGGACTGCAATGCGTACTACGATGGCAGCAAGCGCAGCGACCTGAGCAAGCTCTCCGGTCTTTCGAGTGAAGGCCGGAGTTCGGCGACGACCATGCTGGTACTGTCTGCGCTAAGGCACCTCATCGGCACCAATCTCGATGCAAACACCAAGAAGCTGCTCGCCTTTACCGACAATCGGCAAGACGCCAGCCTTCAAGCCGGACACTTCAACGATTTCATTCAAATCCTGTTGCTGCGGGGTGCGCTGCTGGCAGCCATACAAAAGGACGGATACCTTGCCGACGACGCACTGACCCAACGGGTGCTCGATCATCTGCACCTCGACCCGACCGACTATGCGGCCAATCCCAACACCAAAGGCGTCCGGGCGCAGAATACCCTTAAAACGCTACGCGACGTTCTGGGCTATCGCCTCTATTTCGACCTAAAGAGGGGCTGGCGCATCAACAACCCCAACTTGGACCAGCTCAGGCTTTTAGATATTCGATACCGGGACTTGGAAACTTGTTGCGAAGACGAGGAAGAATGGCGGCAGGGGCATCCCCTGCTCGGGGCGATAGAACCCCAGCGTCGCTTCGAGATCGTCCACAAGATCCTCGACCAGATGCGCCAGGCACTCTGTATCAAGACCATCTATCTCGACCCGGATTTCCAAGAGCGGACCCGCAACCTGAGCTTCAATCAGCTAAAAGAACCTTGGGGGCTGTCCGAAGACGAAAGGCTTTCCGCACACGCCTTCATGGTTCCGCGACCCAGCTCCAGATTCCGCCAACAGGACTACCTATGGTATATGTCCCATCGCTCCGCCTTCGGGCGGTGGATCAAGTCTCAAGGGGTGTGGGGTAAAGACAATCCTCATTATCCGGCGAAGTTCGATGAGGATGTTTACAACAGTGTCATTGACGACATTTTGCGCGTACTGACTATCTGTGGCTACGTAGAGTCCACCGAGTTATACGGCAGCCGCATCGGTTACCAGATTGATAGCTCGGTTCTTGAATGGCGTCTATCCGAGGATGCCAGCGGTGAGGGTGAGGGGTCTCCCAACGCTTTTTTCCGCGCTCTTTACGAGAATGTCGCGGGGCTGTTAGAAGGTGCTGACCGTTTCCTGCACCAACTTGAAGCCCGCGAGCACACCGCCCAGGTGGATTCCGAGGTCCGCGCCGAACGGGAGACCCGCTTCCGCAAGGGCCTCCAGGCCGAACGCATTGTCGAAGGCAAAGTGGAGCCGGCTGGCCTGCCGATTCTGTTCTGCTCGCCGACCATGGAACTGGGCGTGGATATTTCGGCACTCAACGCGGTCTATATGCGAAATGTGCCGCCCACGCCGGCCAATTACGCGCAGCGCAGTGGACGTGCTGGGCGCAGCGGCCAGCCGGCATTGGTGATCACCTACTGCGCGGCTAAGTCGCCCCACGACCAGTACTTTTTTTCTGATCCAACGCGCATGGTCTCCGGTGCGGTCAATCCGCCGACCATTGATCTGGCCAACGAAGACCTCGTCCGCAGCCATCTGCACGCGGTCTGGCTGGCCGAGACCGGCGTTAAGCTAGGCACATCCGTGTGCGACGTCCTCAATCGAGAACAACCGGCGGAGCTGCCCCTGCACGAACACCTCGTCGCGCCCATCGGTAGTGCCAAAGCGTTGGGCCAAGCCCAAAGGCGAGCGCAGCGCATCCTCGCCATGCTCGCCGCTGACCTTGCTGAGAGATCGGCCCCTTGGTACACGGAAACGTGGTTGGACAGTGCGATGAATTCGGTCGGACGCCGGTTTGACGAAGCCTTCCGCCGCTGGCGCTCTCTTTATCGCGCTACCGCCAGCCAGCTAAAATCCGCCAACGGCATTCTCAACAACGCCGCGGCGACCGAACAGGACCGCCGCGAGGCTAAGATGCGATACGACGAAGCCTATACCCAACAGAATCTGCTCCTCGACAGCCGGCCGACGATGAACTCGGATTTTTATACGTACCGCTACCTTGCGGCCGAGGGCTTTTTGCCCGGGTACAACTTTCCGCGCTTGCCGCTTATGGCCTTCATCCCGGGCCGCCGCGAGAAAGTAGTGAGGGACTCGTTTTTGAGCCGCCCCCGATTTTTGGGGCTCTCCGAATTCGGCCCCCAATCCATTATCTACCACGAAGGCAGCACCTATCGAGTGCGGCGCATCATTCTCACTGTGCGCGACGAGGCTTCCGCCATTCTCTCGGCCAAGCTGCCGGTGCAAGCTGCACGCATCTGCGCGGCCTGTGGGTATGGACATTTTGGCGAGCAGAAGGATTACGAACGCTGCACTAGCTGCGACGCTCGCCTCACGGATGGGCGCGTCATCTCTAACCTCTACCGCATTGAGCAGGTGGCCACGCGACGGGCCACACGCATTACCTCTGACGAGGAAGAGCGGCAGCGGCAAGGGTACGAGATGATCACGACGCTGCGATTTGCCGAAGAGAGCGGCAAGCCGTGCGTCGAGGTTGTCGCGTTAAAGGAGCAAGGCGAGCGACTCTTGGAGCTCAAATACGGCCCGGCCGCGACGATTTGGCGCATTAATTTGGGCTGGCGCCGGCGCGAGCAGAAGTCCATTTACGGTTTTAGCGTTGATGCCAATACCGGCGAGTGGACCAAAGACGCACAGGCCCCTACGGATGAGGAAGATGATGGAGTGCAAGACGGCAAAACCATTGAGCGCATCACGCCCTTTGTCGAGGACACTCGCAATGTCCTCGTGGTCCAACCGCCGGCCGACCTGCCGAGCGCGGCCATCACCTCGTTGCAATACGCGCTCAAACGCGGCATCGAACAGGAGTTTCAATTGGAAGAGGTCGAGTTGGCGGCCGAGCCGCTGCCCGATCAGCACAACCGCGCTGCTATCCTTTTTTATGAGGCCGCTGAAGGCGGTGCCGGCGTCCTCACCCGCCTTGCCAACGATCCCGGCGCGATGGCCCGAGTCGCCCGCTGCGCCCTACAGATTGGCCATTTTACTTCAAAATCCGGCGGCTGGACCGATGTCGGCGACTTGGAGGATCAGGATACCACCTGTGAGGCTGGTTGCTACCGCTGCCTACTGAGCTATTACAACCAGCCGGACCACCCACACATTGACCGGCACAACAAAGATATGCTCAATCTCCTCTGTCGCCTGACGCGGGGCGAGCACGAGACGGCCGCATCTGTATCAGAGGCCGACGACAGCTTTGATGAACTGATGAACGCATCAACTTCAGGTCTTGAGCAGGCGTGGATCAACTACCTTAAAGCGAATGGGTATCACTTGCCCAGTCGGGCACAGCCATACTTAGAGGAGTTCAGTACCCGCCCGGATTTTGCTTACGCCGACCAGCAAACGCTGATCTATATTGACGGCCCGCACCACGATGGGAAGCCCCTGGCGGAACCGACCATCGGCGAGGCTGGCCAACGTTACTATACAAACCGAGATGCCGAAATAACGCAGCGCCTCGAGGATGCGGGATTCACTGTTGTGCGTTTCCCGGCAAACCAAGCGTTGTGGGGCCGCATCGCGGGCGAGTACGCTTGGATTTTTGGGCCGGGCAGGTGCGAAGAGTAGGAATTGGACTGCGGATCGTTGTGACAGGCTCAACGAGCGCAGGTGATGAGTGACCCTGAGCTTGTCGAAAGGCAAACAGGCTCTAAATGACAGGTAAGGTTGCGATGGAATCAGCCGTTGAATTCAAACCGGGAAATTTGGTTAGCGCCCGGGGACGCGAATGGGTCGTTTTGCCCGAAACGGAAAGCGACTGTTTGAAGCTGCGGCCCCTCGGCGGCGCAGAAGACGATGCTACGCTCATCTATTTGCCCATAGAGCTTGAGCCACCCACTGCGGCTACCTTCTCCCTGCCCGATCCCAACAAGCCGGGGCCGCAGGAAGCAGCTCTTCTCTTGCGGGATGCCCTGCGCCTGAAACTGCGAGCCGGGGCCGGTCCCTTTCGCAGTTTCGGCAACATCCATGTCGAACCCCGCGCCTATCAGCTCGTACCGTTGCTCATGGCTCTCAAGCTGGACACCACCCGCCTCCTAATCGCCGACGATGTCGGTATTGGCAAGACCATTGAGGCCGGTCTGATAGCACGGGAACTCATCGATCGCGGCGAGATCAAACAGCTTGCCGTACTGTGTCCGCCCCATCTGTGCGAGCAGTGGCAGCAGGAACTGGCAGAGAAATTCAGCATTGAGGCCAAGGTCGTCCGCACCGGTACGGCAGCACGCCTTGAACGCGGCCTGCGGGCGGACCAGTCTATCTTTGAGTGCTACCCTCATACAGTTGTCTCCCTCGACTACATCAAATCGGATCAGCGGCGTAGTGATTTCCTGCGCACCTGCCCGGAGTTGGTCCTAGTTGATGAGGCCCACACCTGCGTTCAGTCCAATACGGCCGCCCGCCAGCAGCGTTATCAGCTTCTCAAGGGCCTCGCCGAGAGTGAAACCAAACGCAGTATGGTACTTCTCACAGCTACTCCGCATTCGGGCGACGATAAGGCTTTTCACAACCTCTTGGGCCTATTGGATCCGAAATTTGCACAGTTGGCCGAGATGCCCGAAGGCGAGGAACGTAGCTTGCTGCGCCAGGAACTCGCTGGCCATTTTGTCCAGCGGCGGCGCGGCGACATTGCCGAGTGGAAAGATACGACCGGCTTTCCCGTCCGCGAGAGCCGAGAAGCTACGTACCGGTTGACCGGCGACTGGGGTCAGCTCTTCGACGACGTGCTTTCCTATGCTCGGACCATGGTTGAGCAGGCCAAGGACGGCACCAATCTACAGCAACGCATGTCTTGGTGGGCGGCCTTGGCTCTGCTGCGGTGCATTTCTTCTAGCCCGGCCGCCGCAGTACTGGCACTACGGACGCGACTTCAAGCGGCCGAGAGCGAGACCGAATTGGACCAAACCGCAAGCGAAACGGTCATGGATACAGGGGCCGACGATGCCCTGACGCTCGACGAGAGCGTACCGGCCGGCACCCTTGAAGCACCCGAGGATGCTGCGGCCCTGCGTCGGCTCATTGAGCGGGCTGACGCGCTGCGCGGTCCCAAGCAAGACCCCAAGCTGAGGGCCTTGATCGCCCAAGTGCAACAGCTTGTTGTGTCTGGCTTCAAGCCGGTGGTGTTTTGCCGCTACATCGCCACGGCCTACTACATCGGCGAGAACCTAAAACGCGCTCTACCGGCGGATAAAACCTGCGTGGCCGCGATCACTGGAGAGTTGACCTCTGATCAGCGCGAAGAGCAAGTGGAAGCACTTGGAGCAGCAGGCGAAGATATTGTGCCGGTCCTCGTGGCCACGGACTGCCTCTCCGAAGGCGTCAACCTGCAACGGCACTTCAATGCAGTAGTCCACTACGATCTCACTTGGAATCCGACCCGCCATGAGCAGCGCGAGGGCCGGGCCGATCGCTTTGGGCAGGCATCGCCCACGGTGCGCACCTTGATGCTCTACGGCGAAGACAATCCGGTTGATGGTGCCGTGCTCCGCGTGATTCTGCGCAAGGCCGAGAAAATTCGCACCGAGCTCGGGGTGGCCGTGCCTTTGCCAACCGACAACAACAAGGTCGTGGATGCCATCATGCAGGCCGTTCTCCTACAAGGTGCTGGTAGCTCCCGAGCCGCGCAGGTGAGCCTCGACTTCGGAGAAACCGAGGCCGAAGTGGACCAAGCTTGGGAAACGGCTCAAGGGCAAATCACGCGCACGGTGTTTGCCCAGCGGCGACTGCGGCCCGACGACGTCCTACCGGAATGGCAGAAGGCGATTTCCGTGCTCGGTGGGCCGGATGACGTGGCGCGGTTCGTCCGCTTGGCCGCCGAACGCTTGGGGGCACCGCTCGACCCACGGAACGGTTATAGTTACTTGCGGGTCGACCACCTTCCAAAACCGCTCCAAGACCGCCTCGATGCCATGGGCTTCAAAGCGGCTGCAAGACTTGCCTTTGCCCAACCTGCGCCAACCGGGGCGGACTATATCCACCGGGCCCATCGGCTGGTTGCGGCACTCGCTGATTACGTGGCTGAACAGGCCCTCGACGCCGGGCAACCCGATCTCGGTGCCCGGGCAAGTGCCATGTTCGCCCGAGAAATCAGCACACGCACCGTGCTCTACCTGCTGCGTCTGCGCAGTCAGCTTCGAGTGGAGCAGCGCGGTGCCAACGGCCGGTACGCGCCTCTGAAGTCGCTCCTAACCGAGGAGTGTCTTGGGGTCGCGGTTCGCGGGGGCAACGACCCTGAACTATTGACCGAGGAAAAGGCGCTGTCGCTACTGTCCTCAGATCCGGGCCGCAACATGGAAGACGCCCAGAAAACTCACCTCATTAGGCAAGCCCGCGATGCGGTCCCCGCCCTAGAAGACACGTTTGATCGCCTCGCACACGAGCGGGCGCGGGAGTTGTTGGCGGACCATCGGCGCATCCGCGAGGCCAGCGATGCTAAGGGCCTGCGATACGACGTGATTCCGGTGCTGCCTGTTGACAAGATCGGGGTCTATGTTTTTATGCCCATGGCGAGTTTGTGAAAGGGATAAAGTGCCCTGCGACAGGCTCAGTGTGCTCACGAACGCGGAAAACGGGTGATAAAAGACAAAAATGGCACGAACGCGAAAAGATCACGGATTCATTGCTATCAGGATCAAAGGCGGCATTTTGCATCCTGAGTTTCTCCAGACCATCGCCGCATTGGACGCTCCCAAACAGACCGGCATGGCCTACGGCCTCTCTAAGTCCCTCGCGCTCAAAGAGGAACTGGCCCGCTATTGGCGCATTGCCAACGATCTGTACGCGAGTTATTCCGAGCGCTGTCCGCGCCGCGAACTCAGCGCAGACCACGTCGGCGTGGGCGAATGGCTTGTGCCTTTGTTGCGCGACATCCTCGGCTACGGCGATTTGACCGCGTCTGCGAGCGTCGCGCTCGGAGATCGCCGGTTTGCTCTAACCCACCGCGCTTGTAGCGAGTCAGTGCCCCTTTTGTTGACCACGCACGGCTTTGAACTCGACAAGGCCGATCCGCGGTTTGGGCACGAGGGACGCCAGCAAGCACCGCACGGATTGATGCAAGAGTACCTCAACGCCGAGGACGCTTCTTTGTGGGGGATCATTTCCAACGGTGCAAAGCTGCGCCTGCTCCGCGACAACTCCAGCCTGACGCGGCCCGCCTGCATTGAGGCCGACTTGGACCGCATGTTCGCGGAGGGGCTCTATGCGGATTTTGCGGCCCTTTGGCTCACCGCTCATGCCAGCCGGTTGCAGCCAACCAATGGCCAGCCGTCTAGTTGCATCATCGAAAGCTGGCGCACGCAAGCGCATCAGACCGGTGAACGCGCCTTAGATAACCTCCGCACTGGCGTCACCAAAGCCCTGCGGCAGATCGGCAATGGTTTCCTCCAGCACCCGAACAACGCTGCTTTGTGCGCCGCCCTCAGCGAGGGTACGCTCTCGCCCGAGGGCTATTTCCAGCAGCTTCTCCGGTTCATTTATCGCCTGCTCTTTCTCTTTACGGCCGAAGAGCGCGACCTGCTGCACACCCCGGGGGCCACCAAAAAACAGCGCGACCTGTTTACCGAGGGGTATTCCCTTTCTCGGTTGCGCGAACGCGCTTTGCGCCGACGCCATTACGACCACCACCATGATCTCTATGTGGGCCTGCGGATTATCTTCGGTGCGCTCGCCCGAGGGGAGCCTGCGCTGGGATTGCCGGCTTTAGGGGGCCTGTTCCGCCGAGATCAGTGCCCGGCTTTGGAAGAGGCCTTCATTGCCAATGAGCGGCTTTTGGAGGCGGTGCGAAACTTAGCGTCCTTCCGCACTGACGAGGCTCTCGCCCGCGTCAACTATCGAGACATGGGCACCGAAGAGCTCGGCTCGGTGTACGAAAGCCTCTTGGAGCTTCAGCCTGTGGTGGACATGAGTGCTGCGCCTTGTGCTTTTGGCTTTGTTGGCGATGGCCTCAGCAGCGAAAAGAGCAGAGGCTCCGAGCGCAAGCTAACGGGCTCGTACTACACGCCCGAGACTCTGGTAAATGAGCTGATCAAATCGACGCTGGAGCCTGTCTTAGCTCAAGCTGTCGCCGATCATCCTGAAGATCCGAGAGAAGCGATCCTCGCCTTGCGAGTCATCGATCCGGCGTGCGGCTCGGGGCATTTCCTGTTGGCCGCGGCGCGGCGCATGGCGGCCGAAATAGTAAGCCTCGGCTCGAGTGGGCCTACTTCCGACGAAACCGTGCGTCAGCATGCGCTGCGGGAAGTGGTGCAAAACTGCATCTACGGCGTGGACCGCAATCCGCTGGCGGTTGAGCTGTGCAAGACCGCCCTGTGGATCGAAACCGTGGAGCCGGGCAAGCCGCTGAGCTTTCTCGACGCGCACATTCTGCACGGTGACAGCCTCGTGGGCGTCCTCGACCCGGAGATCATGGCAAACGGCATTCCGGCCGCTGCGTACAAGCCCTTGACCGGCGATGACAAGGCTGTTTGTACCGAGCTCAAAAAGCGCAACCGCCAAGCGGGAGATGAGGTACAGGGCAACTTGTTCGACGAAGATAGTTTGCTCGAAGTGGCGGTAGCGACCCTCGACTTCGGCGACATGCCCGAGGAGACGATTGAGGATGTAGAGCGCAAGCGCACCGCGTATGAGGCCATGCGTGTACAGGAAGAGCGCACAAGAGAGGAACTGCGGGCGAATTTGTTTGTCGGGGCGTATTTTGCAAAAAAGACGCGGGGCAGCACCGACGCGGTGCCGCTCATCGAGGATTTCAATCGCCTCAAAGCCGGCTTGGTCATGCGGCCCGGCGTCGGCGAGGCGGTTGGCAAGCTAGCCCGCGAGCACTGCTTTTTTCACTGGCATCTCGCCTTTGCCGAGGTCATGCAGGACGGGGGGTTTGACGTGGTGTTGGGGAATCCGCCGTGGGAGGTGTCTCAACTCGCGGAAAAAGAGTACTTTGCAGTACGCGCACCCAGCATTGCCGATTTGTCGGGTGCGGAACGGAAGAGAGCCATCTCCCAACTCGCGGAACACAATCCTCCACTTTGGAAGCAGTACCAGTTGGATAGTCGCATATACGATGCAAGGGACGCATTTTGTCGTAGTGGCGGACGACATCCATTGACAGCGTACGGCAAATTGAACAGCTATGCTTTGTTTGCAGAAACGTTTCTCCGACTCCTATCGCCAGAGGGACACGCCGGCCTGATCGTACCTTCCGGCATTGCCACGGATAATTCGACCAAAGCGTTTTTCGACGAAATTGTTACGAAGAAAAGGCTCGTCAGCCTCTACGACTTTGAGAACCGGGAAAAGGTGTTTCCGAGCATAGACAGCCGCATCAAATTCTGCCTGCTCACCCTGACCGGCGCGGACCGCCCCTGTCCACAGGCCGAGTTCGCCTTCTTTCTGTACCAGGCCGAGCAACTGCGCGATTCGGCGCGGCGGTTCGCCCTGTCAGCCGAGGATTTCGCCCTGTTCAATCCCAACACCCGCACCTGCCCCATCTTCCGCACCCGCCGCGACATGGAAATTGCCCGCAAGATGTACGACCGCGCCGGTGTGTTGTGGAAGGAAGCGAAAGGTGCAGAGCCGGAGGAGAACCCTTGGGGCGTCACGTTCATGCAAATGTTCAATATGACAAGTGACTCTGGCCTCTTTCGCACCCGCGAGCAGTTGGAAGAAGCGGGCTGGCAGCTTGTGGGCAATGTGTTTGTGCGTCCCGCGACAAGACAGCAGGAGGGCGGAGGGGAGCACGCAGCGAGCACCGAGCCTGTTGAAGCCTGCTTGCCGCTCTACGAGGCCAAGCTGTTTCACCAGTACGATCACCGCTTCGCCACATTCGAGGGGGCTTCGGAAAAAGACCGCCAAGGCGGCAAGGCCCGGCCCATGACCGCGGCGGAAAAGGAGGACGCGCAGCAAGTGCCTTTGCCGAGGTATTGGGTGCCGGAAGAAGAAGTGAAAAAAAGACTTGACAAAACCGAAACAGCCCCATTTTTGACGGATCGGATCGGATCGGATCGGATCGGATCGGATCGGATCGGATCGGATCGGATCGGATCGGATCGGATCGGATCGGATCGGATCGGATCGGATCGGATCGGTCGCGGTACTACATCGCGATACGAGTCATCGCCAGATCGACCGACATACGGACGACGATCAGCACCATCGTGCCGCGAAGTGGATTGGGCAAGGGAACGGTCGTCCGACTCAAGAATGGAAGTTGGCTTTGAGACTGATCACGACAGCAACCAACCAGAGAACAGTGATAGCGTCTCTTATTCCAAAGACGGGTCTTGGTCACAAAGGAGCCGTCATTACTCTGGACGTTGGATCATCCCCTTCCGAAAAACCACCAATGCCACTAATGAGAGGACCGGCATCGCTTCGTTCGTCCCGAGGTCAGGCATGAGCGATCGGGCACCACTTCTCCATATCGAAGATGCTGAGGCTGCGGCCCTGTTCGTCTCAACTCTCAATTCACTTGTGCTGGACTTCGCGGCTCGCTCCGCGATTGGCGGTACAGATCTTAGCTTCTTCATCGTCAAGCAACTCCCCGTCCTGCCGCCGGAAGCCTATCTCGACGAAGTGCTCCCCGGCCTCAGATACGTCGAACTCATCGTCCCCCGCGTCTTGGAGCTAACGTACACCGCCGCCGACCTCGAAGGCTTCGCCCGCGACCTTGGCTACGACGGCCCGCCCTTTTCCTACGACGACGACCGCCGCCACGCCCTCAAGTGCGAACTAGACGCCATTTTCGCGCACCTATACCAGCTAGACCGCGCCGACCTCGAATGGATTTTAGACGCACCCGCGCCGAGCGCGTCCTTCCCAGCCCTCAAACGCAACGAGATGCAGGAATTTGGCGAATACCGCACCCAACGCTACGTCCTCTGCGCCTACGACCAACTGGCCCGCGGCGAGCTCCCAAGCCTGACCAAAGGCGACGAGGTTTAATGCGTTAGGCTCTCAGCGAGCGGTGGGCGGTGAGATGGAAGCATCGGACGCAAAACGCCGCTGAGGTGAAAGATCCATTGCCGGCGCGGTGCAGCCGCCGACCTGTCCTACGGAGGTGGGTGAACGATGCCGCAAGCCCCGCGTGACGATATAGCGATTCGCCGCATCTCCATCGTCCAAAACCGTCTCGACCACGCAGGCGCGTCCGAGGCGCAGATCGGCCATCTCGATGAGACGACGCGATGCGCCTTTAATTGACCTAGCTGGAGTACTCAATCCATCCGAGCGACAGGAAGGAGTCTGATGGACGTCTTTGCGGTGTCCTTACTCGTCGGCTTCTACCAAGTGCCTAAAGGCTTCGAGACTGGACACCTGTATGGCCGCCCGATGCAACTGCTTGAGCCGCTGCACATCGCCAATGGCCTCCAAGCCGGCGGCGAAGGATTGGGCCGCGCCGGGGTCAAAGCGCAACGCCAACACTTCTTGGATACAGTGTCGGCGGCCTTGCGCAAAACCTTGCGCAAAACCTTGCTCAAAACCTTGCGCAAAACCTTGCTCAAAACCTTGCTCACGGGCACTTTTGGCGAGGAGGGATTCGGCGAGGTGCCGGGCAAACGGGGATTCGCGGATGAGGTCCATGAGCTGCTCCTTGGAAGAGATGATCATGATCGTCCTTACTCGTCGGCTTCTACCAAGTGCCTAAAGGCTTCGAGACTGGACACCTGTATAGCCGCCCGATGCAACTGCTTGAGCCGCTGTACATCGCCAATGGCCTCCAAGCCGGCGGCGAAGGATTGGGCCGCGCCGGGGCCAAAGCGCAACGCCAACACTTCTTGGATACTGAGTCGGCGGCATTGCTCAATGCCTTGCTCAATGCCTTGCTCACGGGCACTTTTGGTGAGGTACTGGGCAAACGAGGATTCGTGGATGAGGTCCATGAGATGCTCCTTGGAAACAATGGCCGTGATCGTCTGAGGATTATACACTAATCCGCTCAAGATCGCTAACCCAGCGAGAAAGTTGGCCTTAATCGACCGTTCTAATGGCACGGCCGCCGCCGTGGCCACACATTGATCCAACCACGCCTTGGGGGTCTGTCCGGCCGGCGGTTGCATCAACGGTGCCAACGGCAACAAGCCCGCAAGCTTCCGGTCGAGCACGGCCTGACCGGCCTGTTGGCTGAGGCGGATTACCTTGTATTGAACGAAGATTTGGTGGCCGCAAAGCGCTTGGAGGTAGCAGCCCGGATCGCGTCGTCCGGCGGCGGGGCGCAGGTAGAAGACATAGGCGTACACCGGCAGTCCGTAGCGCTCGATACAGCGGCCGATGTAGCCGGCCATGCGGCGGGGCATTGGGGGGCGGGTGCTATCGGTGGTTTGAAATTCGTGGTGGACTAGGGCGTCTTTGCCCCCGATACGCACGCGGATCAGGCTATCGGTGCGGCGGGTTTCGACGGTGGGTTGCTCGGTATCGAGCACTTCGACGACTTCGATATCGTCGCGCTGGATGGTGAAACGGACGAAGTCGGCGGGGTAGGTTTGAATCAGGTGCTTGGAAACCGTATCCAACTCAGCCATGGTGATCCAGTAGGCATTAGCGTGTGCCAGCCGTCCGAACCGCAGGGAGCGGTTGGGGCCTTTCGTAATTCGTAATTCCTACATTGCAACATCCATGCCAAGGCCGAAGCGTAGGGGAGAGGCTGAGATCGTGCGGGGCGCGACTGTATCGGACACCACCCATGAATGAAACCTTTTAGGGACTAAGCCGCCGCCAACCCCGGGAGAAAATCGGCACCCACAGACCCAAACTCCCCACATCCCCTAGACCCCCGCCAAGGGTTAACGGACGTTTCGCAGGGCTTGCGCTGGGGACCTATCCCCCGGTCCCCTTGCCTACGAGGAAAGGGGAGAACCCCGTAATCTCATCTTAGGCTCCCCCCTTTCGCATCGGAAGGGGGGAGAGGGTAGGGTCCCTCTTAGTTTGAGCCATCCCTTTGGTTTCTATGTTTGAAGCCGAGCAAAACCTTGACTTGAGATAGTGATTGAGAGTAAAATTCCTGCTAACTTACGCTCATCAGGCCATTTCCGTTGATATAACCTATGCCTTTGAAAAACAATAACTTCAACATACAAGGGGTGCCTCTACTCCTGCTTGCGGCATGTGCGGTGCTGGCTAGCTGCGGGCCGGCTGTGGTGCTAGACGATGTTCCCCGGGATCGCACCCTGATCTTGATGAACGGCGGGCCGAACCAGTACGCCCTGTTCGACAATCAGAACCCCTACATCCCCGGCTCGGATCAGGGGTTCCACATGGGTACGCTGCCGGCGGTATTTGAGCCGCTGATTATGTACAACGTGCTCACCGGGGAATACGAGAACTGGCTGGCCGAAAGCTGGGAGTACAACGATAGCTTCACTGTGCTCACCGTGAAGCTGCGTGCGGGCATTGAATGGGCCGACGGCGTGCCCTTCACCGCGCGCGACGTGGCCTTCACCTTTGGCCTGCTGCGTGAGCACGCCGAGTCCATGGTGCATCTGGCCGACCTGCCCGAGTTCTTCGATTCCGTCGAGGTCGTCGATGACCGCACAGTGCGGCTGGTGCTGAAAAAGGCGGGGCCCGCGTTTTGGGCGACCACCCTGAGCAGCAACCACGGCATCTTCGTCTTGCCTGAGCACATCTGGAAAGACCAAGACCCGCTAGAGTTCACGTTCCACGATATCGACGGCGGCTTGCCCTTGGGCACAGGTCCCTACCGCCTCGTGTACGCTTCGCCTTACCAGAAAATCTACGATCTGCGGCGGGAATGGTGGGCGGCCAAGACCGGGTTCAAGCGCCTGCCGAGAATTGAGCGCATCATCTACGTGCCGCAGCAAGAGGAAAGCCAAGCCGCGCAACTGCTGCTGACCGATCAGCTCGACATGGCCCCCATCATGCAGGTGCTCACCCTCGAAAGCGTGTTAGAGCGCAATGCGCAGGTCGTGACCTTTTCTGAGCGGGAGCCGCCCTACGGCTACTTGGACTGGTGCCCCATTGACCTCAACATGAACTGCTCGGAGCCGCCGTTTGACGATCCGCAGATTCGCCGGGCGATCAGCATGGCCATCGACCGGGAGAAACTCGTCCAGTTAGCCGAGTCGGGCGCGGGCGTGGTCGCGTTGCATCCCTTCACGCCCTACGAATGGTTCGCGCCTTTTGACGAGGCCCTGCAGGAGATTCTCGCCCGGCACGGGTACGACACCAAGCCGCACTTGGAAGAAGTGGATCGGATCATGGAGGGGAAAGGCTATCGCAAGGACGACGAGGGCTTGTGGATCAACTCAGAGGGCGAGCGCGTCGAGATTGCCATGTACGTGCCGCAGTGGCTGCGGGCCTACGGTCCGCCGCTAACCCAACAACTGCGCGACGCTGGTTTTGATGCGAACTTCGACACCTCGCCCGGCCTGACCTCGCTTGTGCAGACCGGAGAGCAGAAGGCTTCCCTCGGCTGTAAGGGACCTAGCGGGGTGCGCGGCATGGACCCTTATCTGATGCTGTCTTACTACACCTCTCAGTACTTCCGGCCCACCGGCCAGCCGGCGCCGCTGTGGTCAACCACCTCGCGCTGGCGCAACGAGGAGTTCGACCGCATTGTCGAGCGCATCGCGCCTCTACAGGTCGGCGACGAGGAACTGTTGGCGCTGTTCGCGGAGGCCATGGAAATCTGGGTGGGGGAGTTGCCCGACATCTTCTTGGCGCAGCTCATCATCCGCTATCCTTGCAACACCACCCGCTGGACCGGCTGGCCGAGCCAGCAAGACCCCTACGGCTTCCCGCACTCTTGGCAGTGGGAATTGTTGAAGACCTTTATCCGGCTGGAGCCGGTCGGTAATGAGGCTATGGCCCAAGGCGAGAGGTAAGGTATGAACACTTCAGGCACCGATTCCGAACTGCTAAAAGGGGGCGGCGATGTCCGCCTGCTGCTGAACGGCGAGTGGGAGTTTGCCGCAGGCCCCGATGGCGACCCGCCGACCGCCGGCTGGGAGCGCGTGCGCGTGCCGCATCGCTCGCGCGAGTTTGAAGACGATCCGCCCAAGTCCGGCTGGTATCGCACAGAACTGCGCCTGCCCGAAGGCTGGGATGCAGACGGGCGCATTGTGCTCGACCTCGGGCGGGTGCGCCACTTCGGGCGCGCCTTCCTCGACTGTGTGGGGATCGGCGAGCACTACGGCATGCGCTTGCCTTGGCGCATTGATCTGACGGATAGCATCCGTCCGGGGCGCGCTTATCGGCTCGACGTGTTCACCCACAACTGCAGCGGCCCCTATGCACATCCCGACGCCCCACAGCTAAGCGAAGAGGCGGAAAAAGCCCTCGACACTCGCTTCTGGTACACGAGCGCCGCCACCGTTGGCATGGAGTCGGATGTGTGGCTGAGCTGGGAGTCGCGGGTGCGGGTCGAAGACGTGCAGATCATCACGTCGGTGCGGGAACGCGAAATCCGCGTTGGGTTGACCGTCCGCAACGACGCTGATGAAGCGTTCCACGGCGATGTTCGCCTGCGGGTGCGCCGGGCGGGCGAGACCGCGTTAGAACTCGCAGGCTGTGCTCTCGATCTGGCGATAGGGGAGAGCCGCCGCCTAGAGACCGCAGCGCCTTGGCGCGACGCTGTGCTTTGGGGCCGTCCGCCGTACGGCGAGCCGGTCTTGTACTTCCTCGAAAGTGCGCTGCACTCGGCCGGTCGCGCCGTGCATACGGACGTAACCCGCTTCGGCTTCCGCGAAATCTGGGCCGAGGAGGATCGGCTGCTGCTCAACGGCATTCAGCTAATGCCTTGGGGCGACCACACCGTGCCGTACGTGTACGAGCGCCAGTGGCTGACTCGCAAGTTCGTCGATCTGGCCGACGCCAACGTCAGCATCGTCGAGCACCATCGCTACGACCCGCCGCCGGTGTTTTACGATGTGGCCGACGAGCTGGGCGTGTTCGTGGTGGGTGCCAACTTCTGCGTCGGCACGGGACAGGTGTACCCGCCGGAGATGGACGCCGCGGAAAAGGTGCTGGTAGCAGAGTACCAGCTAGCGGTGGCCGACCACTGGATCCGCTCGGTCCGCAACCATCCGTCGATCCTGTTCTGGGACATCACCGACGCGCGCGAGCCCGCATACTGTGTGCCCTTGCTGCGCAAGGTAAAAGAACTCGACGGCAGCCGCATCGCCGAAGTCACCTTTGATCCTGCTGTGGCCACGGACGAGCTAATCGAGCTGATTGATTGCTACCGGCTGTTCAGCGGCCTAGAAAACATCGAGGCGAGCATTGATGCGATTCGCAGCGGCCTCCGAGTGAAGCCGATCCGGGTCGGTGAGGCGGGCATCTTCGCGCGAGCCTCGTGGGGAGAGCAGGAGGAGCCACCGCTGGCGGAAGGCTGGTGGGAATTTTTGACCTCAATGCCGGAGCGCAATGTACACGGGCTACAGACGTTTTTCCTCGCCGACATGGATTACCGCGGTTTCACCGACTCCGTGCCGGGGATGCTGGCCGGACCGCTCGACTTGGAGGTCACGTGGCCGTCGCAGTCGGGAGCGGACGCCCGCATCGATCCTTTTGGCGTGGGGACCCCGGCGGCGCGGGGCAAGCACCGGCTGTGTCTCAACTGGTGTGATCCTCAGCAGCCGGTCTCGCGTCCAACGGCGACGACGGCTTGGTCACAGGCGTTGTTCCGCCAGCTCGCCGGGCGAGACGTGGGGCCGCTGGCGTCCGAGCGGTTGCCGGAGGTGCTCGTGAGGGTGGTGCGCGACGGTCGCCCGGTCGCCCGCGCCTGTGTCCTCGTGGCCCCGCTGGCCGGGCAAGCTGTGCGGCCCTATGCCGTGCGGGCCGATCTGGCGGGCACCGCGTGGTTTGTGTTGCCTGAAGCGGGTGCGTACCGCTTCACCTGTCAGGGCGCAAGCGTGGACATCGAAAGTCAGCGGCAGCCGATCCGCGCGCCGGGCGGCTACGACCACGTCCAGTCGGTGACGCTGCATCCAGCATCTGTAACGTAGGTGATCACGCCTATGTGTTCGCGCCGATAACCATGCCCTTCTGAGTAGGCGATGCACAGATGACCCCTTCGGCTCCGATGCGCAACATCAGGTCCTTAAGAGGAGAATGATATGCCAGACACCCGCCCCAATATCTTACTCATTATGACCGACCAGCAGCGCGGCGACTGCCTCGGGCTCGACCCCCACAGCCCCTCGTGCCTGCAAACTCCTAACTTAGACTGGCTTGCCCGCACCGGCACACACTTTCACCACGGCTACTCAGAATGCCCCAGTTGCATTCCCGCCCGCCGCTGCCTGATGACCGGCACGGCCCCGGCCGCCAATGGAGCCGTTGGCTTCAGAGGGGCTGAGTGGCAGCCACCGCACACCTTGGCCGGCGAGCTGTCCAAGGCAGGTTATCAGACGGAGATGATCGGCAAACTCCACTTAACCCCCCAGCGCAAGCGCTACGGATTTGACCACATGCAACTGGCCGATGCTACCCGGGATGCCGACAACGACTACGTCGAATGGCTGCGGCAATACCACGGCCGCCATGAAGTAGAGCCCGGCATGGCCCACGGCGTTTCCGCCAACGGCTGGATCGGTCGCCCACACCATTTGCCGGAAGAACAGATGCACACCTTCTGGTGTGTCGACCGGGCTATGGACTTTCTGCGCAAGCGCGATCCTTCGGCACCGTTTTTTCTCAATGTTTCCTTTATCGACCCCCACCCTCCGCTCACGCCACCCGCTCCTTATTACGACCGCTATATCCACCGCAGCCTGCCCGATCCCGTCGTCGGCGACTGGGCTCCCGCATTCGATGGCCCGCAAAAAGGGCTCAATCCCAATGAGTGGGAAATTCGTCTCAGCGCACGCGATATGCGCTGTTGTCGCGCCGCTTATTACGGCATGATCAACTTTATAGACGACCAACTCGGCCGCCTCATCCAGTTTACCGGGAGCCTCGACAACTGCTTGGTCCTCTTCACCTCCGACCACGGCGAAATGCTGGGCGACCACAACCTCTTTCGCAAAACTTGGCCTTACGAAGCGTCGGCCCGAGTCCCATTCTTCATGCGTGCCCCCAAAAATTGGGGCTATCCCGAAGGAGTCGTCTGCCAACGTCCCGTCGGCATCCAAGACATCATGCCCACCATCCTCGACGCGGCCGGCATCGACATTCCCGCTACCTGCACGGGCAAAAGCCTGTTGCCCGTCATGCAAGGCGACGCCGATGGCGTCAGGGAATTTCTCCACGGCGAACACGCTGGCTGCTACGCCCGCGACCACGGCAATCATTTTGTCACCGATGGGCACTGCAAATACATCTGGTATTCCCAAACGGGCCAAGAACACCTTTTCGATTTGGACGAAGACCCGCAAGAAATGCGCGACTTGTCGCGCGATGCCGACGCTGAGATTAGGATGCAGCCTTGGCGAAATCGCCTCAGCGAATTCCTCAAAGACCGACCAGAAGGTTTTGTGGATGGGACGCGCTTAATCCCCGGCCAACCCCATGACGCGCTGCTGCCGGACTACGATCCAGAAGCGACCTATCCCTATCTATAGTTGTTCTACATCCTTCCTACGATAGAGCGGGCGGGCAGTTTGGGGATGCGGTGTTTTTCGCGGGCAGGCTGCCCTCGATCTTGGGGATTTTGCGGATGCGTGTGTCATTCTTCCCGCCACGCGGCGAGACGCCCGCAGGCCGGCCCCCCCAAGGACGGACGCACGAACCACCAAGCACCGGCCGGGCCAAGTTCGATGAGAGCACAACCCGGCAAGCACTGCCAGTCATGTAGGATGCTATAGCATTATAAAACGACTTGCTGCACAGTGCTTTGTAGCGTTCCTTGAGTTAGGCCAAGCGCGTTTTGAGGACGAGATGCTCTCGGTCTCATGTGCTTTGAGCCGCTTCTTTCTTTTTCCGCAGAGTCCCACCCTCATCAAACGCCGGAGGAGACCATGACTACGTATCGCGCCGCCGTTATCGGCTTGGGCCGCATGGGCAGCACGTTCGACGATGAAATGAGCGAAGGAGGTTCCATTTTTCTGCCCTATTGCCACGCCCCCTCGTACTGCGCTTCGCCCCATACGGAACTGGTGGCTGGAGCCGATGTGCATGACGAACAACGCGCCATCTTCGGCGACCGCTGGGGCTTAGAGCAAGACCATCTCTACAGCGACTACCGCCCAATGCTAGAGCGAGAAAACCTCGACTTGGTCAGCGTCTGCACCACAGCCCGCATCCGCTCGCAAATCGTCGAGGACTGCGCCCGCGCCGGCGTCAAAGCCATCTGGGCCGAAAAGCCCATCGCCCTGACCTTGGCTGAAGCCGATGCCATGGTCGAGACCTGCCGCCAACACGGCACGGCCTTGGCCATCAACTGCGCCCGCCGCTGGAATCCGTTCTTCAGCGAGGCCCGCCGCCTCATTGACCAAGGTGCGCTGGGGCGAATCCTCCAAGTTACCGGCTACGCCCAGTGCGGCCTGTCGCACAACGGCAGCCACCTCCTCGATATTGTGCGCTACATGGCCGGAGGGCAGGTGGAGTGGGTTTTTGGCGAAATGGAATCAGACGCCGCGGCCGCGGGCGAGACCGACCCGCAGGGCAATGGTTACCTCGTCTTTGACAATGGGGTGCGAGCCTTTATCCGCGCCACGCCCACCGGGGTCGCGGCTTGGGAAATCGACGTCATTGGCACTGAGGGCCGCATCCGATCTATAGCTAATTGCACGCAAATGGAGTACATCCGCACGGCTGCGGGCGGCAACCGGGGCCGCGGCGTACCTGCGTACGTGCCCTTTCCCTATCCGACGCGCATACAGGGCATGGGCCTGACCATTATAGATGATCTGATCGAGGCCATTGAGACGGGATCGGCTCCGCGCTGCTCGGGCGATGATGGCCGGGCCGCCCTCGAAGTGGCCATTGCTCTGCGCCAATCGCACCGCGCCGGTTTGGTCCGCGTGGATCTGCCGCTAGCGGACCGTTCGTTGGGCATTCTCTCCTCGGAGATCACCCAAGATCACACCCCGGCGCGGGTGCGGCGGTTGCAGACTTCTTAGATTCGTGCGACGAACTGATGGCGCGTACCGAGGCTAAGATCGCCGGCGTATCGTGTGCATCGGGTTCGCCCGATTTTTTGTCGTGTCGCCTCGCTGTGTTCGCCTGTGCATCGTGTGATCGGGTTCGCCCGATTTTTTTGTCGTGTCGCCCTGCTGTGTTCGCCGGCGTATCGTGTGATCGGGTTCGCCCGATTGTTTGGTTGGGTGGCCCTGCTGTGTTCGCCGGCGTATCCTGCGCATCGGGCCCGCCCGATTTTTTGTAGGGGCGAACCTATGTGTTCGCCCGCTTACCCCACGCACACAGGCAGCCTCCGGTGCTGGTCCGCTCGCCGTCTCTCCTGTGGGCGGGTGCTCGTCCACCAGCCACAGGGCGCGGTGTCCGCTGGCGGCCAAGTGCTGGCCGAGCGCCATTGTCCCTGCCGTCCAGCCATCACAAAGTAGCGCACGGCTGGCTCGCGGTTGACGCCATTGTCGATCCCCTTGAGCCAGTGGTCGAACCAGCGGATGATTAGGTCCGGCAGATCGAGCTCGGCCTGTGGGCCGAAGTCGAACCCGGCTACCGTGCGGCTGCCGAGGCTGGGGTGATTCCACGGGCCGGCGATCAGCTTTGTCTGCGAACGCGCCTGCTCGGTGCGACCATGGCGCTGCATGAGCTGTAGGTGCTGCATCGAGCCGTTGCAGTGGTCGTACCAGCCGCTGAAGTCGAGGTTGGGGACGGCTACTTCCTCATGCACCTCGTCGAACTTCCAAGCCCGCCGGTTCGGGTGTTCGAGCCAGTCCTTTGCGTATTCCGCCAGCCCCGGCGGCAGGTGGCGGGGGAAGTCGAGCCACGGCAGTGAGGATTCCTAGAGCACCGCTCATCGCATCAACTCCGTCTATTCTGGATTACTGCTAGTGAAGGCCCTACTATTTGGCAAACACAGCGAAGCGCCTCGGCGAGCGCGACAGGTTCCGTGGAATATGAATCAGCGAGAAAACACTATGTCTCTTCCCCGCTCAGGGTACACCTTCAGGGCCTTCTTTTTGGGCGCACTCTGTGCCGCTATTCTCGCCGCGGGTGCTCCCTATTGCAACATGGTCCTGCGCGGCTCGTATATGACCCAAGACTTTTCCACTCCTGGGGCACTCTTCCTGTTCTTCTTTTTGGTCGGCGTATTCAACGCGCTGTACAAATGCGTCTTTCCCAGCGGCGGACTCGCCCGCGCCGAGTTACTCCTGATCTATAGCATGATGCTCATCGCCTCGGCGATTACCACCTGTGGCCTCTCTGAATACCTCTTGCCGATCATGGGGTCTTGGCTCTACTTCGCCACGCCGGAAAACCGCTGGGACGACCTGTTCCATCCCTACATCCGCGACTTCTTGGTTCCCGACGACGCTCGCGCCATCAAGCACTTCTACGAGGGGTTGCCCACGGGCGCGTCCATTCCTTGGGACGCTTGGCTGCTCCCCTTGCTTGGGTGGAGCACCCTCATTGTCGCCGTGTACTTCGCCATGATTTGCGTCGCCGTCGTCCTCCGCCGCCAGTGGATCGAGCGCGAAAAGCTCATCTATCCGCTCGCGCAATTGCCGCTCGACATGGTGCGCCAAAGTGACGAGAGTCGGCTGCCGCCGTTTTTCAAAAGCGCCAGCTTGTGGATCGGCTTTGCCATTCCCTGTCTCATCTCTTCGACCAATGCCTTTCACAACTACTTCCACGTCTTTCCGCAAATCCAGCTCTCCTCGGGCATTAGCCTTTTCCGCGACACCGTGCATCTGCCGGTGGTGCTCAGCTTCCCGGTACTCGGCTTTGCCTACCTGATCAACCTCGAGATCGCTTTCAGCCTGTGGTTTTGCAACGTGCTGGTCAATGTGCAAAAGGGACTATACGGTGTGCTCGGCGTCACCTCTGGCGAAGCATTAGACACTTTTAGCGTCAATCCACCGGCGATTGCCCATCAGGAAATGGGGGCGCTGCTCGCGCTCGTCGCTCTTACGCTGTGGGTGGGACGCGGGCACCTCAAGGATGTGTGCCGCAAGGCGTTTTTCAATGCCGCGGATGTCGATGACTCGGACGAGATACTCTCCTACCGAGTCGCGGTCGGAGGCGCGTTGGCGAGCTTGGGTTTTGCCGGGGTTTGGCTCTATCTGAGCGGCATGCCGCCGCTAGTGGCCCTGCTCTTTCTGATTAGCGCCTTTGCCATTTTCGTGGCACTGACCCGCATTGTCGCCGAAAGTGGGGTGCCCGAAGCGCGCACGCCAATGATGCCGCAGAGCTTCGTCGCCACGGGAATTGGCACGACCACGGTCGGCGAAACCGGCATTACCGCGCTCGGCTTTTCCTTTACTTGGGCCACTGAACTCCGCGTCGTAGTAATGGCCTCGGCCGCCCACGCCCTCAAGCTGCTCGACGGCCAACAGGGACGCCATCGTCCCTTCTTCTGGGCGCTGATGCTCGCGGTGCTGGTCAGCATGGTTAGTTCGATGTGGGCGATCCTCGATCTGTCCTACCGCTACGGCGGCATCAACCTCAACCGCTGGTTTTTTGGCGGCGGCGCTCGCGCGCCCTTCGAGAGCTTTGTCGCCCGCCTCTTGGTCAACCCCACTGGGCCTAGCTGGGAGGGCTGGTTTTCTACCGGGGTTGGCGCGGCAATCATGGGCGGCCTGATGCTGGCCCGGCACTACCTGACGTGGTGGCCTCTACACCCCATTGGCTTCCCCATTGCCGGCCTCTGGCTGATGAGTCACTCTTGGTTTTCGATCTTTTTAGCGTGGCTTTGCAAGGCCATCGTGCTCAAATACTGGGGGCCGCGTGGCTTCCGCGCCGTTCGCCCGTTCTTCCTCGGGGCGATCCTCGGCCAGTTTGCCAGCGCCGGAGTCTGGCTGGTTATCGACGCCTGCACTGGCATGACCGACAACCGCATTTTTAGCTGGTGATTGTCAGGGGCGTTGCCAGCGAGATGGCGATTGGGACGCTCTGTGAAACCCCTACATGTCGCGCAATAGCACTATAAACAGCCCCACGTCCTCTTGTTCGTCGCCCTGCAAATCCACGCTCACTCCTGAGTTCAGCACCATGCCATCGCCGAGGCCGATGTCGAAATTCGGCTCTAAGCGGACTCTGAGGTAGCCTTCCAAGTCGGAGGTGTTGGACGCAATGGACAAGTCGAGGTACGCGCTTAGTTTTTCGCTGAATATTATCGCCGGCTCGACCAAGAGGCTGCCTATCGCGCCTTTACCTTCGTAGGCATGGGTGTAGCCTTTTAGCGCGGCGACCTGTAGATGACTGTTGAGGCGAAAGGCCGTGCCAAACTCCACGGTCTGCATGAGACCGACGACCAAGCCGGGATTAGCGATGTCGCCAGCAGGTAGCGCGATGTTAGCGGTCACCGCGCGGTTGGTACCGAGTTGGTACTTGCTGCCGACTACGAGCGACGAAAAGTTGGAATTTCCATCTTTGAAAAAGCCAAAGGTGAGATGTGCGCCCACTTCAACGCGAGCGTGAGGATTGAATTTGGCCATGGCCACGATATCGCTCACGTCCTTGAGCTCTTTGAACGTGGAGGAAGCAGTGCGGACGCCAACATCGACGCTAGTGTAACCTAGCCCGCCCGGCAGGACATAGTAGGGGTCGTAGCTGAGGGGGGGATGGACGGCAGGGGCGACTGTTGCCTCCGCTGGAGCGTCGTCTTCGGATTGAGCATGGACGGCAGTGCCCACTAGCGCGACCACGCCGATTAGTACGCAAAACAGGTGCATAAGGTCTCCTAAAATTGTGAGGGAATGTTCAAAAGCCGCAGCGCTTGCAGGCGCGGAAGAAAGGCTCGGCCATGGCGTAGGCCCCGCGAAAGACCATGTCACTGGTGAGGGGGTGTACGCAAATTAGGCGCGCGCCGTTGTCGATGGCCTCGACCATGCCGTCTTCGATGTCTTGGGGGTCTTCCATTGCGCCGTGCCCCACGACGCGGCCAGTGTGGACGCCGCGCTCGGCCGCGGCGCGGAAGAGGGCGTTGACTGCGGCGTTGACTTCGGGCAGGTCGCCCTCGCGCAGGATGGCGTCGAAGGGGCCGACAAAGCCACATGCCTTGTTGCGCCCTTGGGCGGCCATCAGGTCGAGGACGCGGTCGCGGGTCTCGATGTCGATGATGTATTCCTTGGTCTCAAACTGGATCCAACCTTGGGTCTCGGTCTCGGTGCCGCGCAGTTCGTCGGGCGTGAACATCATGGTCCGCTCGCCGTCGCGCACCGGATACCCGCCGCGATCGTCTGGGGTGGCTTGGCCGGGGACGGGGAAGTTGATGGCGCGGAAGTAGCGCTCAGCTTCTTCGTAGGTGGTGCCATAGGGGCGCATCGTCGCCCGCGCTCCGAGCTGGAAAGCGTCGCCGTGTTCAGAGCGGGCCTCGCGGGCTAGGCGCTGGACTGGCAGGATGCCGTGGCGGGCGAGGACGGCGTTTTGCTCGCGGCCATACCAGCCTTCCCACTGGCTGTGCTCGGCGTCGTTGACGATCCACGACCAGCCGGCCTTGGCCCAAGCGTGGACCTCGGCGTCGCGCAGTTTGTGCCACGGCACGTCGTTGAAGCCGCCCAGCAGGGGTGGGGTTTTGGCCACCGACTCGCACTGGTCGAGGGTTTCTTTGAGCGGGTTGCGGGCGGGATTGAGGGCATAGTTGTAAGCGCGGCGAGCGTATTCCTCGGCTTTGAGGGGCCGGCTGCCGCCGATGGCTGCGATGGCGTCCACTGAAGGGTCTCCTTGTTTCGCGTTATAGTCGCGTTAATGAATATAAAGAGCCGCAATGTCCGTTGTGGGAATTGCGAGCTGCATGAAGAGTTTAAAACGCTGCAATGGCCGTTGTTTCTAGCCGGTCGGGAGCATACTGGACAATAGCGTCGCCAAGCCCAAAAACGAAAGGAAGCCCACGATGTCGGTCGCGGTTGTGAGAATGATCGAGGCCGCGGTCGCGGGGTCGTGGCCGAGCTTGACCAGCACGACCGGGATGGCCGCGCCCGCTATGGATGCGAGCATCATGGACGCCAACATGGAGCACAACATGACGAGGGCTAGCCCCAAACTCTGGCTCCAGATGAAGACGCCGATGGCGGTCACCGCGGCAATGGCCAGTCCGTTGCAAAAGCCGATGGCTAGCTCCTTGGCGAGGACGCGGGCCGCGTGCGAGGTGCGGATTTCGCGCAGTGCGAGCCCCCGCATGGTCACGGCGAGGGCCTGCGCACCGGTGTTGCCCGACTGCCCCGCAACTACGGGTAGTAGGACCGCGAGCGCGGTAAACTTGGCAATGGTGTCCTCAAAGAGGCCGACGACCGCAGCCGCGAGAAAGGCGGTTACGAGGTTGATGTTGAGCCAAGGTAGCCGGCTGCGAATGCCCACCCACGGCTTGGACAAGGTGCGCTCTTCGGCGGACGCGCCGACCATTTCTTGAACACCGGCCGCTAAGTTTTGCTGTGCCGCACTCACGAGGCCATCGTGGCGAATGACACCTACTACTTGCTCTTGGAAATCGACCACCGGCAGGCTGGTGAGGCGGTAGGTGTTGAGGAGTTCGACGACTTCGTCCCGCGGCGTCATGGGCTGCACTTGCACGGCCGCGCCATCGCGGAGTTCGCCGAGCGACAATTCTGGGTCAGCGGCGACTACGTCCGGCAGCCGCACCAAGCCCGCGTAGCGATTATTTTCGTCGTGCAGTACGAGATCTGTGGCGCGGCGATTGCCGAGCTGGCGGATGCGCACTAGCGCGGTGCCTACCGTGCAATCCACTGCAAAGGTGCTGACTTGGGCATCCATCAGGGAACCGGCTGTGCCCGGGGGATAGGAGAGAATTTCTTGGATTTCTCGGCCGCGCTCTGCGCCCGCCAACTCGAGAATCCGCGTACTCACCAGCTCGTCGAGATGCGCAACTAGCCTTGCCGTAA
Source organism: Candidatus Latescibacterota bacterium (assembly GCA_965200315.1). GTDB lineage: Bacteria > Latescibacterota > UBA2968 > UBA8231 > UBA8231. The sequence continues at coordinate 1,931,984 of OZ241362.1, read as the reverse complement.
TGGCCGGGTCGAGTTGGTTGAGAAGGCGACTCAAAGCTGCGTCGTCCAAGTGCGCTAAAATGTGTGCGCTGCGCTCCTGCTCCATCCGCTGCAAGACGGTTGCCGCGACCGCATCGTCCACGCCTTGCAATGCGCCGACGGCTTCTTCCACCTCGGCGTCGTTTAGCTGACGCGCTGCTTCCTCGGGATGGAGTTCGACGAATCGCTGGATGAGCACTTGGCGCGGAGTTAGCTGTCCCATCGCGACTCCTGATTACCCGAGCTAGCTGCGGTCCCGGAAGTTGGCGATTGGAACAGGCCGTGCAAGCCGAGGCCAAACAATCCGCGCAGGCCGAGACCAAATAGTTCGCCGAGGGCTGAGGCCGTTTGCAAGCCACTATCTATCAGCGCGTCGCTCGCTTGGCGTTGCTCCAAATCGCGGACGGTTTTGTAGCGGATGACACCGACGAACCGGCCGGTCTGATCCACCACGGGCAGCGCGTGGACGCTTCCCCACGCTGGGTGTCCCACCACGGTTTGCCAAGTGGCGCTGGCGGCAATGGACGCGACGTGGCGCGTGCAGACGGACGCGAGCGATACATCGGGCCGTGCGCCCAGCAACTCTCTCATGTTGACGACGCCGACGAGCTGCTGATTGTTGGCTACCACATAGAGGTAGTAGAGGGTGTGCGCGGGATTGCGCTGGAGCCGTGCGAGCACTTGGCGCACCGATTCCTGCTCGAATGCGGTGATCACCTGCGGGTCCATGAGCGCTCCGGCTGTATCCTCGGCGTAGATGAGCAGATTAGCAATCACTGCTTGGCGGCGCGCGGGAAAACACTCGACGGCGGCGGCCCGGTGCTCGTTTGGGGTCGCCCGCAAGATGGACGCGGCCATATCCGGGCGCATGGCAATGAGTATGGCGGCAGCATCTTCGACGGATAGCTGCTCTAGGGAGAGGGCCGCAGAAAGCGACGGCAGGTAGTGCAAGAGGCCTGCGGCAACTGCTGGCGCGAGGTCGCCGAGCACCAGCGCCACTTCTCGATGCGACATGGCCGCTAGGGAGGACGCGACTTCCGCCGGATGATCGGTTGCAAATTGTGCGAGGAGCTGTTGTTCAAGATTCACCGGACTCTCCCTTGCCTACGAGGAGGCAGCGTTCCTCGAAGAACTGCTGGCCGGGGATGCCCAACTCGCCCTCGTGATGCTCGACGAAAACGGTGGTGGAGGTCGTCCGCACGATGCGCCCGTTGTCGTCGCCGAGGCGAATGCGCTGACCCACGTCGTAGGATTTGTTGACGTAGTGCATGGCGAGAATGTTGGCCACAACGCTGCGGGCACCCAGCCCAAATGCAAAGGCCGCGCCCGCGAGGAGTGCGGCGAGCACGATCAAAAAGATGTTCGTCAGCAGCGATACATCTACTCCGAGTTGCTTGATCGCCACGAGGATGGCTGCGCCGACGATGACGCCTTGGACGATGCGGGCCAACTGCTGCCCCTGATGCGGCAGCAAGCGAAAGGCCGTACTCATTGCCGCATTGCTGACGAGGCGACCTCCGACGACACCGACGAATAAGACCGCAACCGCCGCGATGACCCTAGGCAGGTAGTGTGCTAGAGCGGCCAGATAAGTGGTCAAAACCGGCAGGCCGACGACTTCGCTCGCCACTGTGATTGCGACCAACAAGACGAGCCAGTAGATGCTGATCGAGACGATGCGCCCGAGTCCCTTGTCGGCTAAGGCCCGTTGCCAAGCACCCGCGGCAATCCGCTTGGAAAAACGCGCGACCACTCGGCGCACGAGCGTGCGGAGCGACCACGCCACCAGCCACCCCACGAACACTACGACTAGGGAGACGACCAACTTGGGCAGCACTTGGAAGCAGCTCTCTTTAATGGACCCAAGGACGGCGAGTATCTCAGCGGCTGGGCTGGGCTCCATAAAAATCTCTCCAGTTACTTTTTCTCTTTAATCACCATTAAGACGATGGCCAGCCAATATAGGTTTTGCACGATGGCGAAATAATAGACGACCCCCATGAGGTGGTCAAACACCGCGCCCAAGGCGAAAACCATCAAATAGACGTCGATGCCGCTGCGCAGATAGTTGCGCAATTTCAGCGGGGGAACGCGCAACAAGCCGGCCAAGCGACCAAGCAGGCCGCTGCTGGCAGACTCCGCTAGCTGCCCCTTGCCAAAAGCCGTGGCGTTCATCAGGGTGGCGATGTGGGTCATGGCTAACGCAGCGAAGACGACAAAGGAATAGAGGTAGGCGTGCGGATCGTCACTTTGGCGCTCCAATGCCCGTCCCAACGCGAGGCAGAGCATTAGTTCGGCGATGCGGTCGAGTAGGCCGTCGAGCCAAGCACCAAATGGCGAACTGAGGCCGCGCAAACGAGCGAGTTCGCCGTCGCAGCAATCGAGCGTAAAGGATAGTTGGATGAGGAGGCCGGCTCCGATGAGGGCGATGCGCTCGCCCGTGGAGAGCAGGTACACACCGGGCAGGATGACGAGAAAGGAAAGGATCGTTACTTGATTGGGGCTGAGTGGAGTGCGGACCAACAGGCGGGTGAACAGGGTGGAGAGGCGGCGGTTGAACAGGACTTCGACTAGCCCCATGACCTCGGGTTTGCTGGCCTTGAAGTCTGCTGCCGTGTACGGGGGTTTGCGCACAGGTGCTCCTATCCTACATCACAAAGGTACAGGGCCAAGAATGCGGCTGGCAAAAGGCAGTACAGTAGAGCATGGCTACTCGCAGAGCGCGGAGGGGAATTAGGTGTAATATGTGCTCGATTTATTCTTCAAACTAACGGCAGAGCTGGAGCGCGGCAATGAGCCGTGCTGCGGTTGCCGCCGCTCGAGCCAGCGGCTATTTTGCGGCCATGCAAACGGAGCGAACTGGTTTGGAGGTGACGCGGCGCGCCCTCGTATTGGGTGCGGGTGCGGCGCTCTTCTTGAACCTAGCTTGTCCCTACTCGGTCCTCGTCCTGCAAAACGCCGGCCTGACTTCGGATTACATCGCGGCCGGCGCGATGATGGTCTTTTTGGTTATCGTCGGGCTGGTCAACCCCCTGTTGAAAGCCACCATCAGGGCTTGGGCACTGCGCACGAGCGAGTTGGTGGTCGTGTACGCGATGATGGTAGTGGCGTCGGCGATTCCCACGTGGGGATTGGTGACCAATCTGTGCCACATCCTCACCCGCCCCTTCTACTACGCCACGCCAGAAAACCGCTGGACCGAGCTGATTCAACCGCTGATACCCTCTTGGCTTGCGCCGCACGAAGCCGAGGCCGTGCGTTTCTTTTACGAAGGGCTGCCCGCGGGGATGGGCATTCCGTGGGGCGCTTGGCTGGTGCCGCTTATGGCGTGGGGCAGCGCGATGCTGGCGGTTTACTTGCTGATGATCGCCACTATGGTCGTCTTCCGTCGGCCTTGGGTCGAACAGGAGCGGCTGGTCTTTCCGCTGGCGCAGGTGCCCTTGGAAATGCTGCGCGGCAACGACGAGAGCATTTTTCCGCCGTTGTTTCGCAACCCCCTGATGTGGGTCGGGTTTGCGCTGCCCTTTGCCATCCAAGTGCTCGACGGGCTGAACCACTACTTCTTTTTTGTGCCCGAAGTGCAGTTGGTGTTCGACCCGCTGATGCTGTTCCGCGACAGCGTACGGCTGCACATCTTCGTCAATTTTGCCATTATTGGCGTGGCGTACTTCCTCAATCTCAACGTGGCCTTCTCGGTGTGGTTTTTCCACTTGTTGAGCCGCTGCCAGACCGGGGTTTTCAACATCGTCGGCTTTGAGGTCAAAGGACACAATGAGGCACTGACGGGTTCTTCAGTGGCCCTGTCGCATCAGGGGATGGGGGCGATGTTGGTGTTGGTGGCAGCGATTTTGTGGACGGCGCGGGGGCACTTGCGCCAAGTGTTCAGCGCGGCGTTTAAGCGCGGCGTGTCAGCCGACGACGGCGACGAAATTCTCTCCTATCGGGCGGCTGTGTGGCTGTGGATTGTCTGCGCGGCTTACTTTTCCGGTTGGCTGATGTTGAGTGGGGTGCCCCCGGTGGCGGCCGTGGTGTTTTTTTGCGGGGCGTTTGCCATTTTCTTGGCCATTGCGCGGGTCATCGCCCAAGGCGGCGTGGGTTTTACCTCTTCGACTATGCTGCCGCAGCCCTTTACGGTCTATACCTTGGGCACGGATGTCATCGGCTGGAAGGGGGTGGCGTCGATTAGCTTGAGCTATTCGTGGGCCGCTGAAATGCGCACTACGGTAATGGCTTCCACGGCCAACGCGCTCAAGCTGGCGCACAGGCACGGTGCGCAGCACCGCCGCCTGTTTTGGGGGTTGGTCATCGCGGTCGTCGTCGGCATGATGGGGGCCTTTTGGATCACCCTCTATTTGAACTACACGCACGGTGGGATCAACCTGCGCCAATTCGGGGTGCCGACGCTGGCCTATCGCTTTTTGGAGGACAAAATTCACAATCCCATCGGTTGGGATCACATTCGCCCGCGACTGCTGTTTACAGGCGTGGGTGCGGCCTTGATGGGCGGGCTGATTTACATGCAGCACCACTTCCCGTGGTGGCCGCTGCACTACATCGGCCTGCCGGTGAGCGATAGTTGGGTCATGGGCGTGGCGTGGTTTTCGGTGTTTTTGGGCTGGTTGTGCAAGGCCGTGATATTCAAATTCACTGGTACGCGCGGCTACCTCACCTACAAGCCGCTCTTCGCCGGACTGATCGCCGGACAACTCCTAGGCGCAGCTATGTGGATGGTGATTGACTTTTGCCTTGGGGAGGTGGGGAATGTGGTGTACGTGGGGGTGCGGTGAACAGCCGCGGTTCAGATGATTTGGATACCCCGTTCAGCACAATGCGCTTTCACGGTATCGGCCGGTTCCAAGCTAATGAGGGCGCCCTCGACGGCTTTGTCGGGATGCTGCCGCCGCACCAATTCCACCTTGTCGGCAAACCGATCCACCTCTTCGACCTTACACGCGGCCGACTTCACCTCAAAGACCAGCAGCGAGCTGTTGTCGATCAGAATATCGACTTCATAGGTTCGTCCCGCCGGCCCTATCACCCCTTCTACATCTTCCAGCCGCTGCCGCAGCCGCACGTTGTCTGCGGACACGTCTTGCCGCTTCAGACCGAAGCGCAGCGCACCGGCTACCACGTCTTCGAGCTTCCGGCCCGCCCGCCGCTGGAACCCCCCGACCGCCAAAGCGAGTTTATCGCTCCTATCTTTTACATCGGTCATCTGGTGGTTTAGCTGGTCAAGCTGGTCATCGACTTTTTCAAAGCGTTCATCGACCTCCGAGCGGAACTGGTTGAACTCGCCGCGAAAGGCATGCAATTCAGAAAGCACGGCCGCCACTTCCTTCTTGGTGGCAAACGTTTCGATGAACGCCATATAGACGCGCTGCTCCAACTCTGGGTGCCGTCTGAGCAGTGCCGGCAATTGCGTTTCGAGTGTCTCCAATAATTCTTCATCGGTTAAAAGGGCCATGTTGTGTTCTCCTCTATACAGGATTTACGACTATAGCATAACCGGCGCAAGAGTCCGCCGCGATTGACGCACCCCAGCGATAGCTTCTATATATCCCACGAACCTAACTCAAAGGAGCGCAGTATGAGCGACAATATGTACCGAGCGGTCGCTATCGGCCGCACAGGCAAGGGCAATTGGGGACACGGGTTGCACTTGGGTCTGAAGAATCACCCGCGCGTTGAGGTGGTGGCCGTCGCCGATGAGGACTCGCAAGAACGGCAGGCTAAGCAGGCGGAATTGGCGGCTCCGCGCGCGTACGCCGACTGGCGCGAGATGCTAGAGGCCGAGCAGCCGGCGGTGGTGACGGTTGGCCCGCGCTGGACCGATTGCCACTTGGAGATGGTGCTGGCCTGCTTAGAGGTGGGGGCGCACGTGTACTGCGAAAAGCCCATGACTTGGAACTTGGCCGATGGCGACCAGATTGTAGCTAAGGCCGAGGCAACCGGGCGCAAGGTCGCAGTGGCGCATCAGGGGGCGTACCTGCCGCGCATCCGGCACGTCAAGGAGGTGTTGGCGCAGGGGCGGATCGGCGCGGTGCAGGCCATTCGCGCCCACGGCAAACAAGATCGGCGCGGCGGCGGCGAGGACATGATCGTGCTGGGGACGCATCTGTTCAATATGATGCGCTTGTTTGTCGGCGACGTGGCGTGGATGACGGCGCACATTGAGCACGAAGGCCGCGCACTAACAGTCGAAGACGTGCGCGAGGCGACCGAGCCGGTGGGGCCCATCGCTGGCGATTGCATCAACAGCTACTTCGCCTTCAAGAGCGGGGTGGCCGGCTTTTTTGATTCGCGGAAATACGTCGCTGGTGGGGGTGCGCGAATGGGTATGGAGATCGAGGGCAGCGAGGGCGTGATTGCGCTGCGCGGTGGTGGCAGCGGTCTGGCGATGCTCTATCCGCATCCGGTGTTTGATCCCGCCGCTGCGAGCCAGCAGTGGGTTCCCTTAGACGAGGTGGAGGACGAATCTCTGAGCACGGGCAACGATCTGGCGGTCGCCGATTTGATCGACGCGGCCGAAACCGACCGCGAGCCCCTGTCGAGTGCGCGCGACGCGGTGGCAGCCTTGGAGATGATCTTGGGGGCTTACGAAGCCGAGATAACCGGGGGGCGGGTGGAATTTCCCATGCAGCGGCGGGAGCATCCGTTGGTCGCTTGGCGGGAGGGGCAGTAGGCGGTCGAATTCCGACCCGAGCGTCTAACTCTTGTTTATTATTGACGAAGCGGCATGAATTTCTTCTATTGATTCTTTTCCTAGCGCACTTGTGCAAAACTTGCGGCAAGTGCGCTAGATTTTACTCTACTAGCATGTTACAGGAGGCACTCATGCACGTTGAGAGGAGGAAGTGGCCGGCGGCACTAGGCGCGGTGCTGTTTTGCGCCCTGCTCGCCCTGCCGGCGTTTGCTGGCAACGGCAAAATTGCCGGCGTAGTACAAGACGATTCCGGGCAGGCATTGCCCGGGGCCAATGTTGTCGCCGAAGTGGGTGGCGAGCGGGTCGGCACTACAGCCGACGATATGGGCCGCTATTTTCTGCTCAATATTCCACCCGGCACGTACTCGGTCGAATCTAGTTACATAGGGCACCAAACGGTGCGCCAGACCCAGATCGAGGTCCGCTTGGACCTGACGACGACGGTCGATTTTGACCTGAAGGCCGAGGCGATTGAAGGCGAGGCCATAACGGTGGTTGCCGAGGCACCGTTGGTCGAGCACTCGCTGACGACCAGCCGGGCGACGATCGGTCGCGCCGAGCTCAACAACACCATGCCGGTGGCCGATTTGCAGGACTTGGTTAACACGACGCCGAGCGTGTTCCGCGGCTATATCCGCGGCGGGCGCAAGGCTGAAGCCAAGGTGCTCGTCGATGGGATCGATGTGTCGGATACGTATTTCCGCGCGGGCGAAGGTCTAGTCACTTGGAACCCCTACGTAGATGTCAATCGCACCTCGGACGGCGAGTTTACCTCGGTTGGCGTCAATGCCAGCAACGTGCAGTCGCTGGACATTATCGCCGGCACCTTCAACGCCGAGTACGACGCGGCTAGTGCTGGCATCGTCAACGTAGTAACGCGCGAAGGCGGCGACAAGTTAGAGGGACGGCTGTTTGTCCGTCGCGGTGTTAGCGGCTATAAAAACGCCGGGCCGGATGTCTATGCTGGGCTGGTCAATCCCGAGCCAGCCGACGACGGCACGGTTGATGAGACGACCTATTTCGACCGCTACCTGCAGTCGCGCGACGACTTGCTGGCCTCCGAAGACGAGGCCGACAAGGCCAAGGCCGAGAATTACTACATTTTCGACCCCGAGCAAGTTACCTACGGCGATAGTCCCTCCACTGAGATAGAACTTTCGCTGGGGGGTAAGCTGTTGCCGCGCACCCATTTCTACTTGACCACGCGCCATCTCAACGACGAGGGACTCCTCCCCAACATGCTCAACCGCTCGCAGCGCTACTCGCTCAAGCTGACGAATCGGCTCAGTCAGAATATCAAGCTGACCGGCAACGTGATGATCGACGACGGTGGCGAGTTGGGAGGTTGGGTCAATCGCAACTTCAGCGGTCGCTACGCCTATTTCCCCGAGGGGGCTTTGGGCAACAAGAAGCTGGGAACGATGGCCTATCTGGGGATGAGCCACTCGCTTTCTAACAACACCTTCTACGAGGTCAAGCTCTCGCAGGTTACGCGCATGAGCAAATTCGGCTATTCCGACGACAACGGCGACGGCATCGTCGATGCCGACGAAAGCGGCGACTTCATCTTCATCGACAGCACCGAAGAGTCGGAAAAGTACCTAGGTGTTGACGGCTCTGGGGCCGATGCCGACGGAAACTTTACCTTTTTTACCACCAACCCCGGTAATTCGCGCAACTTCGACCTGCCCTTTGGCGACAATCAGTACCGCTTGGCGCAGGCGGGCTTCTACTTTGAGGAGCTCAACCGCGACGTGACGCAGCTCAAGGCCGACATCACCCATCAGTACAACTACCACCACCAGCTCAAGGCCGGTTTGCTGCTCCGCAGCCATACGGTCTTGAAGCTCATGCAGCGGACGCAGATTACGGTGGGCTATTCCAACCTGCCGTACGAGATTTCCGAATACGAGCGAAGCCCGAGCGAATTGGCTTTTTACGTGCAGGACAAAATTGAGTACGAGGGCATCATCCTAAACGCCGGCTTGAGGCTCGACAGCTTCAACGCAGACGCCGAGCAACTCGCCGATTTTTTCCGCCCGTCCGAAGAGGCCGAGTACACCTACGAAAGCGGCCAGACCCATACCTACCGCACCCCGATTCGCAGTGGGGCGGTTGAAACGCGCTGGTACTTGCAGCCGAGGTTGGGTATCTCGCATCCGATCAGCGAGCAGGCCGCCATGCACTACTCGTGGGGCAAGTTCTACTCGCCGCCGTCGTTTTCGTACCTCTATGAGGACTACGACAGCTTCACCAACCCAGCGTGGCCGAACGTGCCCGATGTCGAGGCCGATCCGACGACGGCCACGGCGTACGAGATGGGCCTACAGTACAGCTTCGCGCCCGAGTACTTGTTCGACGTTACGGCCTATTACCGCGACATCGAAAACTACGGGCGACTCGGCTTTACCATCAGCCCGGCCGACGCTGGCTTTGCCAACTACAGTATCAATACCAGCGGTGGGTACGCCGACAGCCGCGGCATTGAGTTTGGAGTGGAGCGCCGGTCGCAGAGCAAGATCAACGGCCGCGTCAACTACGCGTACAGCTATATCAAGGCATCGCGCAACGGCAACAACTCAACGCCTTTCCCAGACAAAAATTCGTTTTCGGTCAACGCTGCAACCGATGTCCAAGCCTTAGAGACGGCGCTGGCCAACAAGGAGCGGTTCAACACGTACGAGGCCAATGTCAACGGCGGTGGCAATCCTCTGGTCTCTGGCTACGACCGGGCCCACCGCATCGCCGTTACCCTGTTGGCCGAGTTGCCAGCAGAGGTTGGTTTGACCTTGATCTCGACGGCTGAAAGCGGCTTCAACTACAATGTAACGGCCACCACGGAAGACCCGCGCGAGCGCGAGACCCGGCAGGCCCCTTGGAATATGCGCACGGATCTGCGGCTCCACCGCGGCCTTGCATTGGGCGGCTTGTCGCTAGGGGCCTTCTTTGAGATGCGCAATGTTTTCGCGCGCGAGAACATCCTTACGTGGGACAATCGCAACATCGCCTCTACCGCCAAGTGGGAGGAAGAAGGAGACCCGACGGGCAACCTCAACCGGGCCTTCACCGGCCAGAGTCAGGCGATTTACGACATCCCGCGCATGGCCAATTTCGGCGTCACCGTGGATTTCTAGGAGGAACAATTAAGATGATTAAACGCATGAAAATTGCGTCCCGGCTGGCGACTGTGTTGGTGGTCGCCACGGCTGGGACGATCGCCGCGCAAGAAGGCGGCGTGTTCACGGCTGGCGATCTATGGGACTCCTTCTTCCCCAGCAACGCCGGCTCTTGGTATCGCGAAACCGATGACGATCCGACCGCCCGCTTTACTCTCTCCGCGTCGGCAACTGGGATCGCCAGTGGACGACGCCGACCCAGACTTATCCGGGCGGCGAGAATCTGCACCTGCCTTGGGGCCAAGATTTGCAGATGGCGGAATACAGCCCCGAAGAGATCAATATCACCACGGACAGCAATGCGCCTCGGGCCAAGCAGTACTTGCACGGCTTCTACACCAGCAATTTGGCTGGTGCTGGCGATGCGGCGCGCAACTTTACCAGCCCCGGTGCCTACTGGGTTGATGACGACCGCAATGAAATGCGCTACGAGGGCGCGATGCCGACCAACCTCGGCGTTGATGTGCGCTGGCGGATGCGGCAGTTTGCTGCCAATCACGGCAACCTCAACGACTTCATAGTCATTGAGTTGGAATTGACCAATACGGGCGTACTCGACGCCGATGGCGACGGCACGGCCGAAAAGACCGACAACCGCATCCACGCGCTCACGCTGCATCTGCAAAACGAGCCGATCAATTCCATGACTAACCGCAACCACGGTCGGCGCGGTGCTTCGGGGTGGTTTACTGGCCCGACTTCTGGGTACGACGCCACGCCCGACGTCGATGGTGCTCCGTGGGATGTGCCGGTGGTGTTTACTGGCCCGTCGCCGAGTACGCTCGGCGAGCCGCATCCGGTCTTTGGTTCGCCGAGCGGCTGGTCCGCCGATGGAGTGCGCCTGTTGGGCGTTACCATGCGGAGTCGGGGATACTACTACGACATCTACAATGGAATGCAGTGGATCGCCGCCAAACAGGGCGCGTTGCCAGAAAGCGGCAGTAGCGCCAGCGCGGAGGACAAGCGCACCATCTACGACAGCCACCCGGTTGGCGTAGATGCCGAGCGCGGTTGGTTCACCTCGGTACTCAAAGACGACGGTGGCTTCCGCAATCCACGCGAGAACCACATCTACGCGATGGCTGCGTTTTTCGACGGCGAGCAAAACGGTAGCCGCGCTTGGGACAAGGGGGCCGCTATTCAGAACGAGAGCAGCTTGGTGCCCGATCCCAACTGGTTCGATCCCAATCATCCAGACATCGTCCCTGGTGACCCGCTGTCGTTCGTCAATGCGGTGCGCCCCGCAGCCGAGCGCGGCCAGCCATTGGGCGACATGAAATACAACAACACCTTCATCCAAAACTGGGAGGTCGATCCGAGCCGTCCGCTGGACGACCAGCCCGATTGGGCGTGGACGCAGGGCTACGCGATTGACCACAATTTCGACGGCATGTTGCAGGTGGGCATCGGCCCGTTTTCCTTGGAGGTGGGTGAGACCATCAACTTGGTGCTCGTGGAGTACGCGGGGTTCCGTTTGCACGGTGCTCGCGCTGCACGTAGCACGGCGCAGTGGGTCTATGACAACAACTTTGAGGCCCCCTCGCCGCCGCCAACACCCCACATAGAAATCGCACCCAACACGGATGTCAAAGTCGATGTCAAGTGGGACGACCGCGCCGAAGCGGCATCTGATTTTGCTGGCTACAAGGTCTATCGCTCGACGCTGTTCCCACGGGTCAATTCGCTCGACGTCGGCCTGCGGATTATCGACCGCTACCACGAGCAGGCCGAGGTCAATCCCACGGACGCGCAACTGGCCGCCTTTGGTGCCGACAACAACCCCAACATCAGCTCTGGCTCCTACAAGCCCCAGGAGCCAGCGGCGTGGGGGCCTTATCGACTGATCGCCCACGTGCCCGCAAGCGAGTTGGGCAACTACCTCAACGACGGGCCGGACAGCGACGTGTTCAAGTACAAATTTGCCGATAATAGCGACTTGGTGACCTTTGGGTTTACCTATTATTACTATGTCGCTGCGTACGACAACGAGTCGGGCGAGATTAACGGCCAGCCCTTCAGCTCGCTGGAGACGCATCGGCACAACTTCAACGGCCGCGATGGGTTGTGGAAGGGCACGTACCACTACGCGACCGCTAGTTCGTTTTTCCCCGGCAGTTTGGAGAGCCAAAAGGACATTGGCGCGCCGTTTATTCTCAAGGCACCGCTGGCCGATGCCGGTGAGCTTGTAAGCGGCGACCTCGCCATCCGCGTGGTGCCGAACCCCTATAAGAAGGGTGCGCTACACGACACGGGCACCGAGCACAAGATGCTCTTCATCAACCTGCCGACCGGCACCAAGCTCACCATCTTCGACGTGGCTGGGCAGGTCATCGACGTGCTCAACTTCGACAGTACCAACCCGTTCGACGGCACGTTGTTTTGGGACATGTTTTCCAAGGACGGCATTGAGGTAGCCAGCGGGCTGTACATTTACGTGGCCGAGTACCCAGGTGGAGCGCAGACCGGGCACTTCGCCATTTTGCGCTGAATCGAACAGGAGAGACTTGAAAATGAAAATGTTAAAACTCATTGCAGTGCTAGGGTTGGCCCTCTCGTTGGCGCAACCCGGGGTCGCCGATGTGCGCAAGTCTGGCCTGACGGGTGCCGCGTTTCTCAAGGTTGGCGTGGGAGCGAGGCCGGTCGCGCTCGGTTCGGCCTATACGACCATGGCTGGCGATGTCCACCAGCTATTCTGGAACCCAGCCGGCGCGGCTGTGAGCGGCGGCGAAAGCCAAGTGCTGCTGTCGCACAACTCGTGGATCGCGGATTTATCGCACGACGCCATTGGGTTCGCGCGCGATATGGGCGACATGGGCACCTTGGGCATTGGCATAGTGACGCTCGGGCTGAGCGACATTGCCGCCGACCGCGACGTGGTGCCGCAGTTCGTGCTCGACGCGGGAACGTTCGATCCCAACGACACCGAGACCTCGGATACGTATAGCTACCGAGATTTGGCCGTGGGCGCGACGTGGGCGCGCAACATCACCAACCGACTCAACTTAGGGGTGACTGGCAAGATCGTGAACCAGACCATCGATGGCGTCAGTGCCACCGCGTATGCGGCTGATTTCGGTGCGCTCTACCGAGTCAATTCCACGTACACCATCGGTGCGCGGATCAACAATCTGGGCAGCGATCTGACGTTCTACGACATCGGTGCGCCGCTGCCGCTGATATTCAGCATTGGCGTGGCCGCCGCCATCCTCGACGCTCCAGACAGCGGCATGAAGGTTACTCTGCTGGCCGATGCCACCAAGCCGCAAGACGCCGAGCAGCTCGTGTACGCGGCGGCCGAGGTGGAGCTTTTCGACATGCTCAGCCTCCGCTCTGGCTACAAGTACAACTATCAGGGCGTAGAGGACGAGAAAGTCGATGAGGTCAGCGGCGCGGTCGTCCCGGCTGGCCGCAGCGAAGAGGGCTTGACGGCTGGGCTGGGCCTCGATTTGAGCATGGCCACGGTCGATTACGCCTTCACCTCGTTTGGCATCCTCGATAGTGTGCATCAGTTTTCCTTGCAGTTCCGCTTCTGAGGCTGTTGCGGGTTTGCTTAAAAAAAGCCTCCAGGGCCTCTGGTCCTTGGGGGCTTTTTTCTCGTAGACTTGGAGAGGAGGACGATATGACACCTAAGTCCGTGCCGCATGGGGTGATCCCCTGTGATCGGCTGCCCGCAGGGCAGTACCGCGATCTACCCGAGCCGCCCCACTGGCGCAAGCTGGTCGGGCCGAGCATCCTGCTGTTGGGGCTTTCGCTGGGCAGCGGCGAGTTCGTGCTCTGGCCCTACATAACCTACAAGTTCGGCTTCGCGGTGTTCTGGGCCTGCATGGTGGGGGTGCTGACCCAGTATTTCATCAACATGGAAATCGAGCGCTGGACTCTGGCTACTGGCGAGACCGCGGTGACTGGGTTTTGCCGCCAATGGTCGGGCTGGGCGGCGGTTTTTCTGGTGTGCAACGTGGTCCCGTGGATGTGGCCGGGCTGGGCGTCTGGGGCGGCGACCATCTTGACGTGGGAGTTTGGCGGCGACGAGGGTACGCGGGTCGGCTATTCGATAGCGAGTCTGTTGGTGGTCGGGTTGGCGCTGAGTTTGGGGCCGGTGGTGTACCGCACTGTGGAGCGCATCCAGACGGTGCTGATCGCAGTGGTGCTGGTCCTGCTGTTGGTCATTTTCTTTTTGGTAGTAGAGCCTAGCCACGTGTGGGATATGTGCAAGGGCATCGTCAACATCGGCTACATCCCGGAGGAGATGGAACTACCGCTCTTTTTGGGTGCCTTGGCCTTTGCCGGTGCCGGTGGGACGATGAACTTGGCGCAGAGCGATTTCGTCCGCGACAAAGGCTATGCCATGGGCGCGTACGTGGGGCGGCTGACCAGTCCGCTGACCGGGCTGGAAGAGGCCGTCGGCGATATTGGCTACCACTTTGAGCAGACGCCGGAGAACATGCAGCGCTGGCGCGGCTGGTGGCAGGCGGCCAATCGCGAACATTTGATCACCTTCTACGCGCTCTCGGTTCTGTCGCTGATACTGTTGTCGCTCATCTCCTATGCCACTACGAGACAGGCCCCCGGGTTGGAGCAGGGCTTGGGGTTTGTCGGGATCGAGGGCGACTTTATCGCGCAGGAGCACGGCGGCTTTTTCAAACACCTGTTCAACTGGATGGGCATCGCCATTTTGCTGACGACCGAGCTGGGGTTGTTGGACGCCTGCGCGCGCATCTCCACGGACATCATCAAGACCAACTGGCTGCGCACACACGCCAAGTGGACGCGGAACCGGCTCTACTTCATCCTGCTGTGGGCGCAGATTCTCTTCGGCGTGATGATTATGCTCTCGGACTACAACAAGCCGGTGCAGTTGCTGGTTTTGAGTGCCTCGCTCAACGCGGGAGTCATGCTGCTGTATTCGGTATTGCTCTTGTGGCAGAACAATCGCGTGCTCAAAGGGGCGTTGGCCATGCACCCGGTGCGCTTTGTGGCCTTGCTGTGGGCCTGTGCCTTCTTTGGCTATTTCTCGTTTGTCACGCTGCGGGAGCAGTTGCCCAAGCTGTGGGGATGAGGCCGCTACTGGTGCGTTTTTACAAGACGTGTGAATAATCAGAAGATTTGCAGGAACGCTAATAACGGTTCAACTAGATGCCATTGATCGTGTAGCACATTAAGTTAGGAGATTTCGGAAATGATGCAGATTACCCGTTTTACCCTGATTTCAGTCATCCTTTTTTTAGGGATTGCTTCTCAAGGCGAGGCCTATACCTACCGTTGGGAGATAGACGAAACACCCCAGGGTGCTGAAAGTGCCAGTCTGATTGAACCAGTACAAGTGGTCTTGTTAGATGAGGTGTTCGAGGTAGCCTCGCATAGTGCTTCGTTGCAATTGCGGGAGAAGTATTCGGTGCATCTTGGCACTGAATGGAATGCCAATCACGCCTATAGTTTGCTGCGCACGTTTGAGTCCATACCGCAAGCGATGAATTATCCATACGACGAGGAGCCTACTGTGCCATCCTCGGTGTGGATGTTGAGTGACCGCCACATACAAAATGACATTGCGGTGGAAATTCGAGACGGCCAGCGCATCGTCACGCTTGCTCAGGAGGCTTTTACATACTCCGAACCCCTTTTGGCCGAAATTGAGGGTGTGCGCGGCCGGTTTTTCTCTAAAAGACTTCATCGGGCTGTAGTTCGTTTTGTAACGAATCATGGCGCGAATAGAGACGCGCTTGAACGTATCTTGCAAGAACGCTACGCCGTCAGTCTAAATGTTCCCGACTATCGCACGTTGACCCGATACACGACTGGGGAAGATGCGGGCCGGTTTATGCCCTTCAAAAACGAAGAGCTGATGGCACTGGCGTCGATGCTGGAGGAGTTTCCACAAGGCATGCGGCATACGCCGGGTTTGAACTATCTGGTGCGTCGTTTGGATGGCACACCGCATCCGCTTTATCCAGCCGCTGGGGCTGTGGCGTGGACGCAGTCGGGCTACATCGAGTTTATGGAGGCGGCGTTCAAGGAAGCGGGTTCGGCGTTCATCCACCGCCTGATTCTGCATGAGAAGGCGCACTTTTTGTGGGAGCACCTGTTTGATGAACAACTTAGAGAGGATTGGATCGAGTTGGGCGGCTGGTATAGAATCTCCGAGGGAGCCCCGCAAGACGCTGAAGCAGACGCCTCGTCGGCCTGCGAAGAAGCGAAGGATTCGCTATTTGTCCTGTTTGCCCTGTTTAAGCAGGACTGTGTTGAACTTTCTTCGGGCTATGCGGTCCCAGACGAGGCCGACGACTGGGCAACCACCAAGCAGACCGAGTTTGTCTCGGCCTATGCCCGCGCGCACAACCCGAATGAGGATATGGCCGAGAGCATTGCGTCCTACATCGTCAACCCGGACAAGCTGCGCTCGCGCTCGCCGGCAAAGTACGAGTTTATCCAAAACCGGATCATGCACGGTACGCGCTATATCTCGCAGATCCGGTCGGACTTGACGTTTGAGGTGTACAATCTGTATCCCGATGTGGTGTATCCGGGGCGGATCATTCGGGTGGACATACAGGTTGAGGGCGAGCCTAAGGAGGACAAAGAGCTAACGATAGAGCTTGAACTCCACCGGGAAAGCGACTTCGACACGGCGCAAGCGTCTTGGTTCCGAATTTTTAGTAAGGATGGTTCTTTCTTTGATGTCTGGCTTGCCCCGATTGATTCCAATGGCAGGCGTATTAATGCGGGGCACATTTTGCGCGGGCATTATACCCTTTCCAAACATGCGGCAAATGGCTATTGGGGCCCCGACCAAATTACCCTTCGGGATGCTCAGGGCAATGAGCGGCACGAAGCCCAAACGGATTTTGGTTGGAAGCTGTATGTCAATAATCCGCTCGCCGATGATGAAGCGCCGGTTTATGTCAAAAATTCGATGCGGCTCTCTTTGTCAGAGGCCGCCGAAAGAGGACGGCCATATCAAATTGTGACCGCTCGTTGGCAGCTTCTTGAAGAGAATGGTGTAAACAGGGTCTTGGCAATGCTAAACGATGGGGATTTAGAAACCTATTCTCGTCGCGTAGAAGCTTGGGGAGATTGGTATCCAGAAACCGGTTATGATCCAGAAACCGGCGAAGCGAGTGTTGCACTCGTGATCCCGGATTACTTTCCAAGTGGTATCTATAAACTCAACCATATTATTATGGAGGATATTGCGTTAAACTTTCGGAGTATATATTTCATCGACCCGGGGATTGATGAGGCACCGGCCTCTATTAACATCCAAACAAAAAATCCAGATACTACCCCGCCTGTATTAGATATAAATCGAATTACAATTGAGGCCGAGCCGACCCATCCTGCCGCACCAAACGGCGAAACACGGGTCGATATTACCTTTAGAGTCAAAGATAATATCAGCGGATATAGCTCGACGGATATGCTTTTACGCGATCCCCAAGGCGTAGAGCATTTTTTTAGACATCATAGTCCTTCCTTTGACAAAGTCCATTTTGTCTATTTCTCCGGGGATCCGACGATTTATCAGACCTACCAGCAAACTATTATCTTGCCGGTTGGTAGTATCCCCGGCACATGGGGACTTGCTGAAATGACGGTGTGGGACAAGGCGCAAAATAAGCTACTGGCGGATTTTACCGAGATCGTCCGTTTTGAGGTCGAGCCAGCGAGTGCCAAATTGGTGGCGATGGCCGAGGGGCCGCAGTTACAGCAGAACGCGCCTAATCCGTTCAACAGCCAGACTGTCATTCCGTATTTTTTGTTAGAACCGGGGGCAGTGCGTCTAGAAGTATTCTCGTTGACCGGGCAGCGGGTAGCGGTCTTGAACCAAGGGCCGCAGCAGGCCGGCCACTACCGCTTCCATTGGGAGGGTCGAGACCGCGAGGGCCGCCCGCTGGCCAGCGGCGTCTATCTGTATCGACTAGTAACCCCCGAAGGCGTTCTAACGCGCAAGCTCACTCTACTGCGGTGAGCGGACCACCTTGAATTACTCGAGAAACTGGCGACTCCCCTCCCCCGAACTGGACGATTCCCTTAACTGTTTAGGATATAGCGGCGACAATGCGCCACTTGGGCAAGCCTTTGGGTCTCAGTGCTTAGGGGCTTTCCTTTTGCTGCTCCTGTTGGCATTGCTTACAAGCCCAGCGGTTGCCGCCGAGTCCGATGCGGAAGTACGTCTGCGCCGCACGGTGGAGACGCTGTCTACCCCGTCCTCGCGGATGACGGGCTATCCGGGGGCTGCCGCAGCCCGCGAGTGGCTGGTCGCCGAGTTAGGGGGCTTGGGGATAGCAGAAATCTACCGGCACGAGTTCCCGGTGTTGGTGCCAATAGACGAGGGATTTTGGCTCGAATGCGCCGGAGAGCGGCTCGAACTGTTCGGCGTCTGGCCCAATTTGGTGCGGACGCCGACCCTGCCAGCCGAGGGCATTGAGGGGCCGTTGGTGTACGGCGGGGATGGCAGCCGACTCGAAGGGCAGCCGGTGGCTGGGCGGATCGTCCTGTTAGACTATGTTTCGGGCCGGGCTTGGATAGATGCGTTTCACTTGGGGGCCGCGGCCGTGGTGTTTTTGGAATCGGCTGGGGCACATCGCAAGGAAGCTGAGCAAAAGTTTCTCGACGTGCCGGCCGACTTGCCGCGGTTCTATGTGTGCAAAGCTGTGGCGGAACGTTTGCGGGGGTTGGCAAGGTCGCAGGCGCAGGTGCGTTTGCGGGGGCGGATGACGTGGCGGGAGGTGACGGCTGAGAACTTGGTCGCCGTGATTCCTGGGCGCGACGCGACCTTGGGGGAGGAGGTCGTTTTCCTCGCCGCGCATTACGACGCAGTGTCGCCAGTGCCCGGGTTAGCGCCGGGGGCCGAGCAAGCGGCGAGTGCGGCCGCGCTGTTGGAATTGGCCCGGAAGTTTGCCGCGCAGCCGCCCAAGCGCACGGTTGCGTTGCTGTGGACAGCTGGCCACTTCCAAAACATGGCGGGGATGCGCCATTTTGCGCCGTTGTTGCTGGCGGCTGCGGGGCAGCGGGAGGGCGAGGTGAAGGAGACCGCGCTTTTGCAGCGGCTCAGTGCGCTAAAGACGCGCTTTTTGGTGGGCTTGGATCTGTCGTCGCACAGTCCGTTGCTTGGGGCGTTCAGGCCGACAGAGCCGTATCGCGTCTCCTTGCTCCCGCCGCCGATCACCGAGCGGTTGCTAAAGCTGGTAACGGCGTACGAAGACTCCGCGTTGGGGGGCAAGCGGGTGCTGGTCAATGGCCTGAAGCAGGACTTTGCCCGCCAGGGCTTGGGGGGGATGGGGCTGACGGTGCCGCTAGATGCGGCGGTAGCGGCCCTCACTGGGTGTCCGGCGTTGGCCTTTTGCACAGTCAACGACAGCCGCGCTCGCTTCGACGCGCCCGACGATGATCCCGAGGGGGTGCGCTTTGACTGGTTGGCCGGTCAAGTTGCGCTGCTGCAGGCCGTGCTGCCCGCGCTCATTGACGACCCAGATTTGGAGCCGTGGGCTTGGGGCAACGATGCGTTTGGCACCATTCGCGGGGAGGTGGTCCACTACGGGCCGCGCAGCTATCTGCCGGATCAGCCTACGGCTGGGGCGTTGGTACGGGTGCGGTTGCGCCAGCCGACGTTGGCTGGGGTGCGGCCAGATTTTTGGGCCGCGGCGGATGATTCGGGGCGGTTTGCCATTCCCGGGGTTGAATCGGGTATCATCTACACGAAGCCAGTGCGGTTGGAGGCGTATCGGCTCGATGCGGAGACTGGGGCGGTGACGGATGCGCCGGACTGGGGGATCAATGGGGAGCGCAAGTTGCCGGGACGGGCACTGACGGTGACGATGGATAGTGCCGAGGACGAGGTGCAAATTGTCACCGCACCGCTGCGGGGGACGACGCTGTTTGGGATTTTTGATCCGCGCAACTTGTTGACCTTGGAGCGGGTGCAAGTCATTGACGCAGAGCTGGAAGCCGAGCCGGTGGTGTACGGGGCTTGCCTGCCGCTAACGGCGCCGGAGATGGAGTTGTTCAGCTATGTGAATCGGGTGGGGTCGTGGACGGTGCCGGTCGCTGTGATTTTTACTCGGCCTAGTGAGCGGTTCAAGGCGGTGATGGCGACGGGCCGCTATGGATTGGGGCGACGCCTGCTGTTGCTCAATGGGACGGAGGACGCCCCGAGCGGGGTGGGCTATGCGGTTGATGGGAAGAGGCGCGTCGAGGAGACGGTGTATCGGGTGGCGGCCGATATGCACGTGCTCAATAGCGAGCGGATTGACCGACTAGAGAGCCACGGCGTGCGCAATGGGCGGCTGGCGGCTTTTCACGAGCGGTCGGCCGGGCTGCTGGCAGAAGCCGAGGTAGGGCGTGCCGAGCATCGGCACCGGGATTTTTTCGATCGGGCGCGGCGCGCTTGGGCACTAGCAGCAGCGGCCTATCGGGACGTGGAGCGGACGCAAGCTGGAGTGGTGCAGGGTGCGCTCTTTTTGTTGGCCGTGCTGATTCCCTTTGCCCACTTTGCCGAGCGGTTGGCGTTTGGGTTTGCCGATTTGCGGCGGCAGGTATTCGGGTATTTCGCGCTCTTTCTCGTGGGCTTTGTCGCCTTGCGCTACGTGCATCCGGCCTTTGAGTTGTCGATATCGCCGGCGATCATCTTGCTCGGCTTCGTCATCTTGGTGCTGGGGATTTTGGTCACGTTTTTGGGGATGTCGCGGTTGAACCGGGAGTTGCAGGCGTTGGGCAATCGGCGCGGACAGATCGCAATGCAGAGATCAGGTGCGGTGCTGACGTCGGTCGCCGTGGGGTTGGCGCATTTGCGGCGGCGGCCTTGGCGCACCGGGCTGACTTGCGCGACGCTGGTGCTGTTGACCTTTTCCGTGCTGTCCTTCACCTCGGTCCGCGCTACGCTACACACCAATTGGATTCCGATTGGCGCGGACGCAGCGTACGAGGGTGCGTTGGTGCGGATGCCGGGCTGGCAGGCTATGGAGATGGAGGGCTACTATCTGTTGCGCGATTGGTTTGGCGACGAGCAGGTCGCGCCGCGGGCGTGGCTGTCGGTAAAATTGCTGGCGTCGTCCTACCGAGTCGAGCGGGATGACGCGGAGGAGCGAGGGGCCGGGGTTTGGGGCTTTGTTGGGCTAGCGGCGCAGGAAGAGAATTTGCTCGGGCCGGAGGTGATCGCCGGGCGGTGGTTGCGGCCCGGGGAGGAGGACGCCTGTCTGTTGCCGGTGGGGTTGGCGGATTCTTTGGGGGTCAGTGCCGAGGGCTTGGGGCAGGAGCGGGTGCGGGTTTTTGGGGAGGTGTTTCGGGTCGTTGGATTGCTCGCAGACGACGCGCTGGACCGGCTCGATTTGAATGGCGAGCCCCTGACCCCATTGGATCCAGAGGCGCAACAGCCGTCGGAAGCGGAAGTAGGACGTGAACAGGGGGGGAAGTTGCGGCCCTTTGCCCATTTGCCCGCGTCGGCCACGCCGGTTTTGCCGTTTGCCGCGCTGATGCGGTGGGAAGGGGTGCGGCTGGCGTCGGTGGGAATCCGGTTGGCTGGGACCGTTGAAGAGACTCGCAGTGCGCTGGTAGAGCTGGCGGAGACGTTGGACTTGAATCTGTTCGCCGGCCTTGGCGGGCAGCGCTTGCTCGTCAATTCGGTGGGGGTGGCGTCGGTGTCGGGATGGGGGTCGCTTATTGTGCCGCTGCTTATTGCCGGGTTGATCGTGTTCAACACCATGCTTGGGGCGGTGTACGAGCGGACGCAAGAAATCGGCACCTTTAACGCGGTCGGCTTAGCCCCCGGGCACGTGAGCGGGCTGTTCATGGCGGAAGCGGTGGCTTTGGGTGTGGTCGGTACGGTCGCTGGCTATTTGCTAGGGCAAGGTGCGGCGCAGCTTTTGGCCCAAGGGGGTTTTTTGCCCGGCTTGGAGTTGAATTACTCGTCGCTAGGAGCCGTGCTCACCGTTGGTGCGATTGCGCTGTTAGTGGTGGCGTCGGCGCTCTATCCGGCACGCATGGCCGGGCGGATCTGTACGCCGGGGATTGAACGGCGCTGGAAGCTGCCGGTCGTCAAAGGCGAGCATTTGCACATACAACTGCCCTTCTCGCTGGCGCGGCGCGAAGCGCTCGGCATGGCGGCGTTTCAAGCAGAATCGTGGGCGGCTAATCAGGAGCAATCGATTGGGGCGGGATTTTACGTCGAAGCCCTGCAGGTAGAGCAGGTGGGGGAGCAGGTGCGCGTGGCGGCGCGGGTGTGGTTGGCGCCGTTTGACCAAGGCGTGGTGCAAGAGACCGCGATGGAGATAGAGCCGGGGCCGGACCCGAACTATTGCGACATTCACGTTGACTTGGCGTTGGCGGCGGGCGATCTGGCGACTTGGCAGCGGGTGGTGCGCACCTTTTTGGACGATGTGCGCAAGCAGTTTTTGATCTGGCGCACCTTGGACGCAGACAGCCGCCGCTACTATGCCGAGCAGTTGCCGCAGTGGGAGCGGGGATGACATCTCGATTCGTCACCCTGACGCGGCTTGATGAGTCTCTCAAGCGTCCGCAACAAGCTGCTGGGCCTGTTGGTCAAGCCCCTTAATGGCACTCTGAATTGCATTGACCTCGCGCCCCTCAAAGTACGCCTCACCGCATTGGTCACAGACCCACGCCGGAACTGTGTCGAACACCAAGTGATAGCCATGGCGGTCAATGTGGAAGGGGGCCTTTGAGCGCTTCATCTGCCCATGACAGTGGATGCAGTTCATTATGACCTCCTTGTCCGTAAGTCTTGCTCCCACTCATCCTCTGTGGGAAGGTGCGCTGTGATTACTGCGAGAAAATCCTCTTTGGGCGCACAGACTACGTGGATGTCTCGTTGGTCAACTCCTTGGCCGTGCAGTAGGCAGCTATGGCCGCGTGCGTCCTCGGGGTAATCCTCGATTAGATCGCCTTGCATGACAACAGTTCTAATCTCGTTTGGCGCAATCGTCCTGTCTGGTCGTGCCATCTGGCGCACTGCATGAGGAAAAAAAAGTACGCGTTGAGCAGCAGTGCGTCGGACGTGGGCGAGGATTCCGATTTCTTGGGAGGCCGTTCCCTAAACGCTTGTCGTTTGGCGTTCTACTTGGCATTGAAACTTTTGATTCGAGGAATATTCTCAATTGTTGTCAGACCACTTCGACACGAAGGGCATTCAGGCAGAATATATCATCATCCCAAGGATCGTACTGGGCGCATTGAGTGAACACTTGGTCTTTGGCTTTCTCGAATAGAGCCTCAGCACCCTCAAGGGGCAAAGCTTCCTTTTTTGACGTCATCTTAGCCTCGGCTAACGCCGAAACGATTGCCTGCGTAGTCTCCTCTGAACCAACCGTTCCATTACCGTACACAAATATAGGGAGGAATTTGAAGAAGATGCTCTCATCATCTTGGGTCTCTTTTAAAACCTTCACAGTGAAGTTGAAGAGCGTACCATTGCCAGATGGCAATGATGAGTGCCGGACCACTTTTGAACACGCTAAGCCACCAAAGTCAACAGATCCACAATATTTTAGTACCGCGTTCGTGAACGGGTGCCCAATCGCCATAAACTCTGCTTCAGAGTTACGGATGGCTGTTGCTCTACCGAAAGTTACCTTCTTGTAGCGTCGATCCAGCCCCTCTTCCTCGCTCAGGCTATCCGGTAAGGGAAACTCAAATGTCCCGTCGTCGGATTCGATTACTTTGCGACCTTCTCGATTGACAAACTTCAGGACGAATGCTTTCACGTCTTCAAGAGTGAGAGGACTCTGTACTTCATGCTTAAAGTGTTCGGGATTGAAGGGGGCAATGTCTTTGCTAAACAGACTAGCATAGGCGATCTTATAAGATTCTTCGGCCTTCTTGGCGGCTTTGTCGATTTCCTCTTGCGAAGGCTTGATATTGCCCTTGGCCAAGCCCTCTCGATAAATTTTTTCATAATTTAGATGCTCGTCGAACAGACCGAGCAATCCTTCTTCGATTTCTTTGGAAGACTCTCCGGTCACGTCTGACAGCCGGGTGGCGGCGGTCTGTGTCTTCTGTTCCAGAATACTTGCGAACCTTATCCTCAATGGTTCCCGCGTTTTGGAAATTGAAGACTTGCACTCGTTTAGTCTGACCGTAGCGATAGAGTCGTCCGTACCGCTGAGCTAGTCGGAATGGATTCCAGGGCAAGTCATAGTTAATCATCACGTGAGCGAACTGGAGGTTGATGCCTTCGCCACCCGCTTCCGTGGATACTAGAAAACGTACTTTCGGATTGTCGCGGAACTCAGCGATACTTTTCTTTTTATTCCACATCGACATCCCACCGCGAATTATCGCGGTGCAGCCTTCCCCATAAGCCCTCTCCAAGAATTCTACGAGAACGTCTTGAGTCGCCAAGTACTCTGTAAATACCAGCACCAGTTGGTCTGAATCTTCGTTGCTTACAGACTCGATTACCTCCGATAGTTCGTTCTGCTTGGCATCGCCGGGCACGTCCATAGCAATTAGCTCTTCCAGCATCTCAACTTCCTTCTCAATGAACACTTGGCGAAATTGTTCAGTCTTCTGTGCCTCGAATTCACCTTCGTACCGTGTGTCGTATTCGGTTTTGTCTCCGGGTTCCTTCTCTTTAGCAGTATTCCGAAGGTTCGCAACGCGCTTTTTGAGTGCGTCCTTGATGGCCCGTGTACTGCTCGCCGCCAATTTCTGGAATGTCGTCATGACGAATCCAATGGCTTTGTGCTGCGTGTCGCTTGGGTCTTGATCCGCGAAGCCATAGCCCTTTCGAAGGTAGGATTCCAATGCCTCGTGGAACTGCTTTTCCCCGTTGCCCAAAAGATCGACGCGTACCGGATGAATATCCATGCCTTTGAAGATCAGGTTGCCTTCTGCATCGGTCACTTTACTCTTACGGTTTCGGAGTATGAGGTCTGTGAAGGGTATTGATCTGTTCTTATCCTCTCGTATCAGAAATTCCTTGAAGGTTACGTGGGGATGTAACAGAGATACCAAATTTTGGAATTTTGACTCATCACCCTGATGCGGCGTCGCTGTTAATAGTATCAGTGCTCGGCAGCGTTCCTTTAGGTCTTCCGCCAAACGATAGTTCTGTGTCCTATCTGTCTTCTGCGGAGACCACGTCTTCGCCGAGAGCTTATGCGCCTCGTCGAATATAACTACATCCCAATCGCGGGAACCAAGTAATAGCGTCTTATGACCTTCACGACGTCCATCCTTCAGAGGACGGTCTAGCTTCAGCGTATCCATCGACGCAATCAGATAATTCATCTGGTCAAAGGCTAGTGGTCCATCCACATCCTCACGGTACACAGCGAACTTCAGGCCGAACTTGTCCTCCATTTCTTCCTGCCATTGCAGCGTCAGGCCCGCCGGCGGCACGATCAACACCCGTTGCGCCTGGTCCCGCTGCCGCAACGCATAGAGAATCATCCCGGCTTCGACTGTTTTGCCTAGCCCCACTTCGTCCGCGATCAAGTAGCGTCGCCGCGGGCTGGAAACCACCTTATGTGCTATGCTGATTTGATGCGGCAACAAGTCTGTCCGCGCATCGCCTAATTGTCCATCGCGGTTGTATATAAGCAATTCCGCTGCCCGTGTACGCAGGTCGAAACACCACGGTTCGTCGAATTCGCCGTCCTGTAACCGTTCCGACGGCGATTTGATTGCGCGAAGTTCGTTGGCATTGAGGGTACGGGATATGGTCAAGTAGGGAGGCTTTGAGAAAATTCTCGCACGAAACTCCACCTTGACTTGTTCTCCACGAATCTCCCGGACTACGCCGATGCCGTTATCTGCGTGTAGAGGGCTTGTGCTGACCACCCATGATTTGTTTTTGAGTTCTATTCTCTGGGCAGCTTTAGCAAAATCACCCAATACGAAACGTCCTCTTTCGGTAACGGCCAAGCGTCCATCGGACTCCTCCAAAAAGCCAGCCGTGATAAGCCTTTGAACATTTTCTTCAACCGCTCCCTTGAAATGCGTAGAGAAGTCGCTGACATACTGACAGAGGCCCTCCGACACGGTGTACAAGAGGAATATAGTTTCCTTGTCTTGCATCGCGTAGGCTGCTTCCCAATCAATCTTTTCTTCGTAAGTCATCAGTTCGTCCTCCTTGGTGGGGGACGATAAGACATGCTCCGCCGTGCTCTTACACGCTTGCAGGCTTGGGTCAAAACGCTACAGGCTTCGACATCTCCTTGATGATACCAATGAACACTCTCATATCCTTCGTCCAATTCTTTCAGGGACCCTTGGCCTACATAGCTAGTTTTGTAGGCGTCCGGCACCATGACATATACCTTCGTAGCCAAGGCTGGGCGAGCACAGAAATCGCATACTTCGGCCAGCGCACTAGGCGAACCTTCGACAAGGACGATAATGAAATCAGCAGCATTTGCCTGAGCAAACTCCTTACTCGTTTCCGAAAGGTCCGGATCTTGAGGTGGCTTAGGTCCTCGCTGAACATAGCATTATGGCCGTCTTCAATAAGCTGATTCCCAATGTCTTTTCGTTTTTGGGCTATGGGCACATCTCTGTCGGGTGCCATACCCCAAACTAGGATGTTGAAGGCTATCTGCTGCTCTTTGTTTTGCTGTTCCTCAACTTGACGCTCAAAGCTCTTCCGTGCTCGCTTGGCAGCTTCCGTCTTTAGCTCAGACAGTATTGGATCGCTGCTGTCATTACCCATGAGTTCTCCTCTACGGATGAAGTTACTAAAGCTCTGACATGGTTTTCTGGATTGCTTTCAGTTCGGTATCGGTGATGCACCAAATTTTGGCCGCTGCTTCGTCAATATCAGCCTCTAATGCAGCAAGTTGGCCCTCATTATTTGTGGCAACGTGACATTGGTATGAGAGTTCAGCTAGTAGTGTATGGTCGTTATCTGCCTTTTTGAACCGGGGGATAGCTATATTCTTCATAATATGCGGAGATGGATGTAGAACAATATAAGCTGCAACGGCTACGTAGGCAGGTGAAGAATTGAGCATTCCGGCGATGAAATATGCCTCACTTTCGCTACTGCAAGAAACAGCCACGATTGTATGAGCTGGCAAAGAGGGTTTTACCTTATTAACTGTTAAGGGGCCGGACACGCTTGCGCGGACGGAGTGCCCCACTTCTGGCCAAACAACCTTCCATTCCGCCATTGTGTAAGATCCGACTCCAAACATAGAATAGAAAGGGGCACCGTTCTTAATAGGGCCGCGTACAGTTTTTGTAGCCCTCCCCCGCAACGTACCACGTTCGGATATATTGGGGTCGCCTTCAAACTGCTTTAAGTAGGCGAAGGTCTTCGGCCAGCGGCTCTTCATTTCGGACTCGGGAATACCCTTTCTTGTTTGAGGGTCTTGGGCCAGAATAATGTGTGCCGAAGGATCGGCCTGCCAGCGGTGGACATCTTGACCGCGCAGGAGAGGATAGACAAGGTCTGGCTCAATGACGGCCTGTACCTGTTTGACCTCGATTTTACCGACGTCGTGCAGATTCTCGA
The DNA here is from genome assembly GCA_965200315.1 of Candidatus Latescibacterota bacterium. Lineage (GTDB taxonomy): Bacteria > Latescibacterota > UBA2968 > UBA8231 > UBA8231. Next base: position 1,904,620 of record OZ241362.1, on the reverse strand, counting down.
TTACCAACTCTCCATTCGGACGCTTTTCTAAGACTTGAAGCCAGAAACATCCGTTGAGGCCGCCCGTGTTCACTCCTTCATGTGCCTTGTAATTGCTTACTCCGATCACTTTTTTAATGCCAGGAAGTGCCTGCTTTGGCACAGTGAGCCAAGGGGATGAGCCTTTGGAAGCGATAATAGGTATGGCTTCCATTCTGCGTTGGGTCGTATCGGCATGGGCATTTACCAGTGTCTTATCTTGAGCAATACGCGACGCCCCGGTCCATATTGTATATTCCACGGGATACTGAAAGGGCTTCTTCTTCTTTTCGCAGATAAAGACTGCAGTGCGGTTGGTAGCACCTTCAAAAACCTGTATGGCACTCAGATCGTGGACCATAAGGGGTTTTAGATACCATGATTGGCTAGTCTCAGCTTGCGTATAGCGGAGTTGTCTGAAACCATCTCCCGCCCCCTGCGTCTTGAAAACACTCTGTGTGATGACAAAACCGAGCCGTCCGTCCTTTTTCAGATAGTTGTCGACTGAGGTATATGTGAAAAGCATGGAAATATCTTTCTTGCCTCCGCCTAAGCGACCAGCCGTTCCTGACAGGGTAAAAAGGTTGTACTCCTGCCAGAGCGGTTTCATGGCGTCCCGATAGGCGCTAGGAAGACTTTCCCAATTTACCCAAGGCGGATTGCCAGCCACATAGTCCACTTTGCCGATGAATAGAGGCGCGAACGCATTTTTAATAATACGCGCCCAGACTCCGTTTTTGTTATCCGCGTCGAGCTGCTGGAGACAAGAATAGAGGGCTATATGGAGGAGGGCTTCTGTCACTGGGAGAGCTTCAGCCCTGCATCGGTCGAGAAACTCTTCGGGCGAGTACCCATTGCGGATGCAAAACTCAAGCGTATCAGCATAGCGGCCGATATACTCGCGATTTTCCGTGACTTCCGTAGGGATGTTGAAATCACCGGCACTGGTATTGAGTTGCCGGACCTTACCCAAGCCTCCAATTAAAACGTCGCCGTATTCTGAGGGCGTCATGATCGAATCACACAGGTACACGGGTAATTCAATGTTGTCCGCATGACGCCGTAGCTCGCGGATGGCCATCAGGTAGTTGGTGCGGGCCGCCATGACGGCCAGTGGATTTAGGTCGAAGCCTATGATGTTCCGCAAAATTTTCTGCAAAAGCTCGTCTTCGCCAAAGCCGCACTCGTAGCGGTGTTCGTCGTACCACGTTTTGACGCGATTCAGTGCCATGATGAGAAAAGTGCCCGAACCACAGGCAGGGTCGAGCAAACGCTTGTCTGGGTTGCCATCGTAGCCGAGTTCGTCGAGCACGAGTTCGGCTAGCCAATCAGGTGTGTAGTATTCGCCAAGGTCGTGGCGGACGGATTTGGGGAAGAGTTGTTGGTAGAGTTGCTTAAGCAAGTCACGGGACTCAGCGGGATCGACGCTCAGAGTGGTCGGATCGAATTGGTCGAGGGCCTGCGTCATGGTGCGGACGGCGTCCGCACAATCTTCGTTCCAAGCATCGAGATACCAAGAGAAGAGATCGCCTTCGAGAAAGTTGCGAATGCCGAGTTGCGACCAGATGCCGCCCTGTTCGAGGTTCTCCAATGCACTCCTCAAGCTAGCCGAAGTAGGCGCGGAAACGAGTTTCTTTAGAGTTGAGGTTCCCAACGGCGAGAAGGAGGAAACAATCTCAGCAGCCAGCATCTTCATTAATAGGGCATAATACGTGTGGACGGCGAAGAGGAGTTCGGCTGGATCCGGGTTGAATATAAAATAATGCTTGGCCAGTTTCTCAATTTTGGGGCTTTGGCTATGAATATCGTAGCCACAGACTTCGCCAAAGAGAATCTGCCATTGGCGGAAAAACGTCTGAGCCTTGGGGCTATCGGTTGCGTGGATTAGGGCATACATTCGCTGGACACCCCCTTGTGCGCTCTGGCCTTCGGAACCAAAATAGGCGGCTAGGTTCTCAGGGGTGAAGGAACATCCTTGTGCGCCTAGCGAGACTATAACTCGAAGCAGGCGTTGGATCGTATGCGGCGTGACCGGCTGCGGATCCTCGGCGTCGAGCTTGGCCCCGCGCTTCCGTACAAAGATGATCGTGTCGCCTATCGCAGCCCACGCCAAGGATACGCTCCATACCGACGTGCTCTTTTGCCTGAAAGTCCCGGAACCGCTTTTTGAGCTGTTCGACGACGGCTTTGACTCCCGGCGCGTTATTATCCTCTGTAATTTTTCCGGCACCCTTCGGATCTTTGTACTCGATGACCACGCCGCCGTATTTCGAGTCAATACGCCCGCCCGCTAAGCCATATTCATGGCGACCTTCGACGGTCAACCCCGCTTTCTTGATGAACTCGTCGATAAGCGTATTGCAGGCATGGCGAATGTCTTCTTCCGATCCTGCCCATGCAGCGGCCTTCACCATCTGGTCGGCCATGATCTTGGCGTGCTCTTCAATCAGTGCTTCGAGGTCTTGATTCATGGTGTGTTTCGCTCCCTTCGGAAGAAGAATATTCTTAATTTAGATCAGTATGAGGCCGCTTTATTATTTGTTCGATTCCCTTGTCTGATGTAAGGTAGAATACCAAGTCCCTAAGTCAATGATAGAGCTTCTTGGGATAGTCTAAAGTCTCAAAGGTCTGGCATCCGAGGACAACACCATGCTCGGAGCCATGTACGAGCGAAATTAAGAAATTGGCACCCAACGTCACCCGGTCTGTTACGCGGGAACCGGAAAATCGGGCTGGCCATAGACCATGTTGTGAAACACCTGCCAGAAGGAGGTGCCTTTGCAGCGAATCGTAACGTCATCTACGTGCTCAACCCCTTCTGACACGGAAAGACGCTTGGGGTCGGGGTGCATTACCTCCATCACCACCGGACGTTTTGCAACGAGTGGTTCGATGTTTTTGGCGACCGCGATGGCTTCTTGTACGCGCGTCTTAATCAAGGCACGTGCGTCTGTTGGTGCCATGTGCAGGGCACATAATTCTCCCAGCCCTTCTTTTACAGGTGCTGTGACAATGCCGCGGACCCAGCGCTCGGATTCGGTACAGGCGTGCAGATCGCCCGCTGTAAAGACCCAAGGAATGCCTAGATGACCACACAAATACGCCGCCATTTCCATCTCGCCGACTTCTACATCATTGACTCGATAGACCATGTTGTGGCTCATCGAATGGGCGAGGCATCCGTTGGGGGTGCCGGTCATTGCATGCATGCCCACTTGGATCAAGGCGTCAAATTTAGGCGATAAGCCCGGCAACCAGCACGGCCGCTCGACGCCTTGGACCAGTTTTACGCCTGAGATCAATTCTTCGGACAAAATCGTGCGCCCGGCCCCATGCGCGTCATTGATGATGACTTCTTCGACACCTGCTGCCAATAAGCCTGCGGCCGCGGCATTGACTTCTCCGGTCAACAAGCGCTGCATCTCGGCGCGGTCGTACACGCCTTTTGCCGTTGTCGCATCGTCCCGGTGCCTCGGGTCCCAATCATCGACACCGGCCACGCCTTCCAAATCGGTCATCATATAAACGGATTTCACGCTCATGGGATTCTCCTACTTTTGGGATATTTTGCGTACTGCGAATTCACCCTCGTACCGCGTTGCCCTCAGCATCAGTTAGGTCGCCCAATGCACAATGGCCTCTTTTCGCAAAGGTCAAGTAAGCCGATCTTGAGGACAGCCCTAAAGCCCTAGTGAGGCTTTCTGGCGTGGTTTCTTATGGGTAGAATACCAAGCCCTCTAAGTCAATATGAGATGCTCTAAAGTGGCTACTAGGACAACGCAAGGAATGGTAGAAAGATTTACGAGATGGCCGCACTGCGCTTAGCCGCGCTCATCGTCGGCATTACGGTTGCGAGCGGGTGGTTGCTCCAGCGCGTCGAGTTGCTGTACAACGGCCCGTATTTGGCCGGGGCCGGGAGTATGCCGGGGGCGCAGGTCTTTTTCGCCGTGCCAATAGGGGCTTTGGCAGCCGTTACCTTAATGCGCCGCTTGCTCGGCCCGGGGGATCGCGCGGTACTTTACGCCTCGTTAGTCATCGGGGTGTCGGCGACTGCTTCTGGCCTGATGCACCGCTTTCTGCCGGGTTTAGTGACGGGTTTCTACGGAGGCTTTGCCCAACCGACCGGCCCCTATTATCGCTTCCTAAAAGTCGTCCCGGATTGGCTGGTGCCGGGCGGCCCGAATGAGGCACCGGCCATCGGGGCGTTTGAAGGTGGCGCGGCCGTGCCTTGGGGGGCGTGGCTGTGGCCATTGGCCATGTGGACTGCGTTTTTCGGCGCGTTCTTTCTCACCTGCTTTTGCTTGGTGTGGCTTTTGCGGCAGCGCTGGCTGGAGACCGAGCGCTTGGGATTTCCGCTGTTGGAAGTACCCCGCGCCCTCATTGCCGGAGACCTGTTTGGCCAGCGGCTGTTTTGGTGGGGTGCGTTGGTGCCGGGTGTGCTGTTGGGGATCAATGGCTGGCACCACTACATGCCGCGAGTGCCCGAGATCACCACGAGCTTGAACATGGCGCATTTCCTCCTCGACGATCCGTGGAAAGCCATGGCCCCTTTTGAATCTCCGTTCCACTTTGAGTTTGTCCCCCTGTTGGTGGGCGCGGCGTTTCTGGCACCCGTGGAAGTGTCGTTCAGCACGTGGTTTTTCTATCTGCTCACCCGCGTACAATTGCTGGTGGCCCATTTCCTCGGGCGCTCGGAATATCGCGGCGACTTCATCCCTGGGCACGGATCGCCGTGGCTAGATTGGCCCAGTCACTTTCCTTTTTTTATGACGCAGGCGCGCGGCGGCTTGCTTTTTTTGGGGTTGTTTAGTCTGTGGTCGGCGCGGCGGGCCTTGGCGGCGGCGATCTCTTGGCGCAGTCCGGCGACGTGGGGGCTGGTGGTCGGGCTGCTGGTGCTGTGGGCGTGGACTACGGCTTTGGGGGTACCGCCGCTGATGGGCATTGCGGCGCTGGTGCTGGTGTTGCTGTTGGCGTTGACGTTTGCGCGGCTGCGGATCGACGGCGGGTTGCCCATTGTGGGGATGCCGCAGATTGTGGGCTACCTGTTCTTCGTGGTCTTGGGAACCGGTGCTGGGCATTTTGCCGATGAGACCTACATGGGCTTTGGTTTTTTGGCGGTGTTTGGCTTTACGATGATTGGGCTCTGGCCCGCCCTGCAATTTGAGGGGCTGAAGTTGGCCGAGATCCACGGAGTGTCTCCGCGCCGCTTGATTTGGGGGATGGCTTTGGGGTTGGCCGTTGGGCTGGGGGCTGGCTACGTGTTTTCATTGGAAACGATCTACGAGCACGGGCTGTTTGCCTTGCAGGAACAGGGCGGCGCACGGTCTGAGGCGCGCATTGGCCGCTACTACAACTACTTGTTCAAAGACGCGGGCACGGTGGCTGGGGGCACGGACTGGGTGCGCTTGGGATTTCACGCGGTTGGGGCGGGCTGTACCTATTTCTTGGCGTTGATGCGCCAGCACTTTCTCCGCTGGCCCTTGCATCCGATGGGCTTTGTGTTTGGCACGGGTTTTGGCTGGCTGGTGTGGGGGGCGGTGTTGTGCGGCTGGTTGTGCAAGTGGCTGGCAGTGCGCTACGGCGGGGCACAGACCTATCGGCGGGTCATGCCGTTTTTCCTGGGAATGATTTGCGGCGAAATCGCAATGCGGCTGTTGTGGGCCGCGGTCGCGCTGGGGCAGGGCGAGATGGGAGGCGGGTACCGGCCGTGACGGCTAACGAGCTAACGAGCTACCGCGACCTGATGCAGCCCCCGACGCGATTCCGCGAGGGCTTTACCATGCGGACTGTGGCCGGGGCGTTCTTCGTCGGCTTTATCATGATGCCCGGGGCCATTTACATGGGCCTGATTGCCGGCGCATCGCTCGGCGCGGCCGCCGAGTGGGTGACCATCATCCTGTTTTCCGAGTTAGCACGGCGCTCCTTTTCCGCGCTGACGCGCCAAGAGATTTACCTTATCTACTACATTGCCGGCGGCTTGGCCGGCGTCATCGGCGGCACCATGCTGGCCGGGGGGCCGTTTGGGCAGCTAATGTGGAACCAGTACCTCGTGCAGTCGCAGGCCGCGGCTGGCTTTGGCATTGCCGAGCACATCCCGGAATGGGTTGCGCCGCCGATCGGTTCAGACGCGCTGGTGGGGCGCAGCTTTTTGCACCGGGCGTGGATCCCGCCAATGGTCGTGCTGGTCGCCTCTCAGGTTTTGTCGCGGGTCGAGTGGTTCACGCTCGGCTACATCCTCTTCCGCGTCACGTCCGATGTGGAGCGCTTGCCCTTCCCGTTGGCACCGGTCGCCGCGCAAGGGGCGACGGCACTGGCCGAGAGCGACGAAGGGCGGGATAGCTGGCGCTGGCGGGTTTTCTCGGTCGGCATGGGGATTGGTTTGCTGTTCGGCGCGGTGTACGTGGGGTTGCCCGCGCTGACCGGATTGATCGCCAGCGATCCCATCGTCCTGCTGCCCATCCCTTGGATCGACCTGACGCGCACTACGGAGGACGTTTTGCCAGCCGCGCCCTTGGGCCTTGGCACGGACTTGGGCTTGGTGTTGTTGGGGATGGTGCTGCCGTTTTGGATCGTCGTCGGCACGTTTACCGCGGCCATGGTCCACGCCTTGGGCAGCCCGATTCTCTACCACGCTGGTATGCTGACGCACTGGCGACCGGGCATGGACGCGATTCTGACGAATTTCGCCAACGACATCGATGTGTGGATGAGCGTGTACATTGGCGCGGGCGCGGCTGTGGGCGCGATTGGCTTGGTGCATGCCGTGCTGTCGGTGCGGGCTGTGCGCCGTCAGGGCGGGCCTCGCCCGTTGCGGGATGCGCCGGCCGGCCGGGGCGACTTCCCGCTGTGGATAGCGATTGGCGGGTACGCGCTATCGACGTTGGCCATGATTTGGCTCTGCGTGTTGCTGTTGGACGACGACGAGTTTCCGCTAATTTTTTTGCTGCTTTTTGGCTTTGTGCTGACGCCGGTGATTTCGTATGTCAATGCGCGTATGGCCGGGCTGACCGGGCAGTTGGTCAGCTTTCCGCTGCTGCGCGAAGGGGCTTTTATCTTGAGCGGCTATAAAGGCATTGATATATGGTTCGCGCCCATTCCATACGCCGACCACGGCCGGCGCGCCCAGCTCTTCCGCGAAGTGGAGCTGACCGGGACGCGCTTCTCATCGATCCTCAAGGCCGAGTTGTTGCTGTTGCCGCTGAGCTTGGTGTGCGGCTTTGTGTTTTGGTCGTTGGTCTGGCAGATGGAGCCCATTCCCTCGCCAACCTTCCAATACGCGCAGACGTATTGGCATCTGATCGCGCTGCGCCAGTGCTTGTGGTACTCGGCGACGTTGGGCGGAGAGACGCTGTTTGATCAGGCGATTAAGGGGTGGTGGATCGCGGGGAGTTTTGTGATGGCCGGGGGGCTATTGGGGGTGACGTCGTGGTTGGGGTGGCCGATTTCGCTGGTGTACGGGTTTGTGCGCGGCCTTGGGGGCCTGCCGCATTTGCTGATCCCGGAGATGGCCGGTGCTCTGCTGGCTCGCTATTGGTTGGAGCCGCGCTTTGGGGCGCAAAAGTGGCGGCAATACGCGCCGGTGTTGTTGGCTGGGTATGCGTGTGGGATGGGCTTGGTGGGCATGTCGGCGGTGGCCATTGCGTTAATATCTAAGTCGGTGACGCAGTTGCACTATTGAGAGCGGTCAGCCGCGCAGGGCTTGGCGTACGCCAAAAGCGCGCTTGACCCAGCGGCTCTTGTAGCCCACCACTGCGTAGTACGGCACGAGGTCGCAGCCAAAGCCGCGCTTAAAAAAGGCGATGTTCGGCATGTTAGCGCCGACAAAGTCGAAGTACTGGTGGGCGGTCGTGGTGCAGTACTGCCAGTACAACAGCGAGATGGCACCCGTGTGGTTGTAAGCGGGGTCGGCTCCTGCGGCCCAGGCATAGGTGGTGTCGAAGCCCTCGACAAAAACGACGATCGCGGCTGGCCCATCCGGGGAGGTAATTTCGTACGCTTGGGCTAGGCCAGCCTCTAAAGCGGCACCGACAAAGCGCTCGGCCAAGGCGGCGGCAACCGGGGGGCCGTCGCCTTGGTTGGCGTAGATGGATTCGTACTGCCGCCGAAACAGCGCGACATCGCAGGTGGGCCGCAGTTTATAGCCAAGTTTTTCAGCCTTGCGAATGGCGGTGCGCGTGCGGCGCTCGATTCGCTCCCAGAGTGCGTTGCTGTCGCCGAGCGGCAGCCGATAGGTATAGCGCAGGTGCGCGTTCCAGCCCTGCCAAGTGAAGGGACGCACATCGGTGATGATCGGCGCGTGGACTAGGGAGACGCGGGCGTAGTGCTTGGCGAGATGGTCCATCAGGTGCGTGCAAGCGCGATGTTGGGCTGCTTCGGCTTTGGCCGGTCCTTTGCCGGTGACCGGGGCGAGGAGCAGGCCGGTGTAGGGCGTTAGCTCTGGGGTTTCGAGGCGGTAGAGACCCATGCGGCGGCGAGCCAAGCCGCTGATGCCGGCGACGAGGCGGCCGTTGCGGTGGCAGCCGAGGCGGAGGGCTTGACCGCCGGTGGCGGCCGCAGCACAGCGCAGCCACGCGCTGGTGGAAAATACCGTGCCGCCGACGGCTTGGCGGACAAAGGCATCCCAAGCAGTGTCGTCGGCGACGAGGCGGATTTCAAAGGTGTCGGCCACAAGAGATTTCGCGGTTGGGATTCAACATGCAAGGTAAATTGGGGCAGGATGGGCGATTGCGCCATATAGCTTGACATTCCCTCTGGGACGCCATATATTGAGCCCTTTATCGTATTGCAAGCTAACTTCTTGGATTACTTAGGTTTAATGCCAATGAGCGCACCGTTCCAGTACCCGCGTATTGTCCGCTCGACGCCAGTGTGGGTGCGCCTCCGACTTCTCCTCCTCGACCTACCTATTATCAGCCGACTGGTCAAGTAGGCTTCGCTCCTCGTTCCACGTTTAACAGCCCAATTAACGGACGAAGCCGCTGCAACGAGCCGGCTGTCAGCTAACTATGTCTATAAAACAATCTCAACGCCCTCAGTGAAGGAGAATTTTCATGCAAATGTTCTACGACAACGACGCCAACCTCGAGCTGCTCGCGGACAAAACCGTGGCCGTCATCGGCTATGGCAGTCAGGGCCACGCGCATTCGCTCAACCTGGCGGAGAGCGGCGTCAAGGTGGTGGTGGGCCTGCGTGCGGGTAGCCAGCGGCGCGCTGAAGCCGAGGCCGAAGGGCTGGAGGTCGCCGATGTGGCCGAGGCCAGCAAGCGGGGCGATATCGTGGTGATCCTGATCAACGACGAAGTCCAAAAGGCCGTGTACGAAGCCGATATCCGCCCCAATCTCGAAGCGGGCAATGCCCTCGCCTTTGCCCACGGGTTTAACATCCACTTTGGGCAGGTGGTGCCGCCGACCGATGTCGATGTGTTCATGGTTGCGCCCAAAGGGCCGGGGCATTTGGTGCGCCGCGTGTACCAGCAAGGGGGTGGTGTGCCGGGCCTGTTGGCCGTGTACCAAGACGCCACTGGCCGGGCGCACGAGGTCGGCTTGGCATACGCGAAGGGGATTGGCTGCGGCCGGGCCGGAGTTATTGAGACGACTTTCCGCGAGGAGACCGAGACCGACTTATTCGGCGAGCAGGTGGTGCTGTGCGGCGGCTTGACCGAGCTAATCCGTGCGGGGTTTGACACGCTCGTCGAGGCTGGCTACCAGCCCGAGGTCGCTTATTTCGAGTGCCTGCACGAGGTCAAGCTGATCGTCGATCTGATCTACGAGGGCGGCATTGCCAACATGCGCTCGTCGATTTCAGATACCGCGGAGTTTGGCGACCTGACGCGCGGCCGCCGGGTGATAAGCGAGCAGACGCGAGCGGAGATGAAGCAGATTCTCGCCGACGTGCAGAACGGCCACTTTGCGCGGGAATGGCTGGCCGAAAACCAAGTGGGCCGCCCGGTGTACAATGCGATCAAGCGCCGCGATTCCGAGCACCTGATCGAGACCGTCGGCACCCGGCTGCGTGCGATGATGAGCTGGCTGGACGACAAATAACAGATAGGAAAACCTTGAGAGGAGGTGAGCGCGATGGAACCCCTACTTAGCGAGTTGAGTTCCGACCCCGACCTTTGGTCGGTAGGCGGTCTCTGCACGGCTGGAGGGGACCGTCTGCCGCTTGTACCACTTCATCCGGCCAGCCTAGGAAAGAACACATCATGGCTGATGCAAATCGCGTATATATTTTCGACACCACGCTGCGGGATGCCGAGCAAACGCCCGGTGCCTCGCTGACAGTCAAGGAAAAGCTCGAAGTCGCCCACCAGTTGGCGCGGTTGAAGGTCGATATTATCGAGGCCGGCTTTCCGGTTTCTTCCAACGAGGACTTTGAGGCCGTGCGTCGCATTGGGCAGGAAGTTGCCGGGCCGGTGATCTGCGGGCTGTCCCGCGCCGTGCCCTTGGACATTGACCGGGCAGGTGAGGCGCTGCGGGACGCGCCCCGGCCGCGGATCCACACCTTCATTGGCACATCAGATATTCACCTCGCGGGCCAGTTGCGCAAGGGCCGGGAAGAGGTGCTGAAAATGGCGGTGGCCGCGGTGGAGCAGGCCAAGTCGTACTGCGACGATGTCGAGTTTTCACCTATGGACGCCGCTCGCACCGAGCCCAACTACCTCAACGAAGTTATCGCGGCAACCATCGCGGCGGGGGCCACGACGATCAACATCCCCGACACCGTGGGTTATGCCGTGCCCGAAGAGTTTGGAGCCCTAATCGCGCAGATTATCGCCAAGGTGCCCAACAGTGGCGGTGCCATTATCAGCGTCCACTGCCACGACGATCTGGGGATGGCGGTAATCAACACGCTCTCCGCCATCAAGAACGGCGCACGCCAAGCCGAATGCACGATCAACGGTTTGGGCGAGCGAGCCGGCAATGCCTCGCTAGAAGAGATCGTCATGGCGCTGAAGACGCGCCAGGACTACTTCGGCTTTGACACCGAGGTAGAAACCGAGGAGATCGTACCCACTAGCCGGCTGGTCAGCCGCTTGATGGGGATCGCGGTCCAGCCCAACAAGGCGATCGTCGGTGCCAACGCCTTCGCTCACAGCTCGGGCATCCACCAAGACGGAGTGCTCAAGCAGCGCGACACTTTTGAGATCATGGAGCCGAAAGACGTCGGGCTGGACGATACCGAGATCGTGCTGACGGCGCGCTCGGGACGCGCTGCACTGCGCCACCGGCTGGAGGTCTTGGGCTACGAGTTGAACAAAGAGGAACTGGACAAGGTGTACGAAGACTTCGTCGAGTTGGCCGACAAGAAGAAGGAGGTCTTCGACGAGGACTTAATTGAGATCGTCGGCGACTCGGACGAAACGACTGCCTACTACGAGCTCCAGTACTTGCATTCGGTCAGCGGCACCGGTACGGTGCCTTCGGCCACGGTGCGGATGCGCATTGGCGACGAAACGGTCCAGCAGTCGTCGTGGGGCGATGGCCCGGTCGATGCGGCTTATGCGGCCATTGGCTTGGCTTGCGGCACCGAGGCCCGGCTCGACGACTACGCCATCCGCGCCATTACCTCCGGCAGCCAAGCGCTGGGCGAGGTAACAGTGCATTTGTCGGATAACGGAGAGAAGGCGCGCGGCCGGGGGGTTTCAACGGACGTCATTGAGGCGAGTGCGAGGGCTTATGTGGATGCGCTGAACCGCCTAGTCGCCAAGACCATTAAAGAACAGCATCAGACCGTGTAGAGGAGATTTGGAGATGGGCAAGACCCTGTTGCACAAGGTTTGGGATGCGCACACCGTGCGCGAGTTGCCCTCTGGGCAGACGCAGTTGTTCGTTGGCCTGCATCTGGTCCACGAGGTGACCAGCCCTCAGGCTTTTGAGATGCTGCGGGAGCGCGGCCTTATGGTCCGCTTCCCCAAGCGCACCTTTGCCACTGTGGATCACATCGTGCCTACGGACTTGGTGCAGCGGCCTTTTGTCGATGACTTGGCCGAGGAGATGATGGACGCGATCGAGCAGAATGCCGCCGAATTCGAGATCCCGCTGTTCAACATCGACGATCAGCGCCAAGGGGTAGTCCACGTCATCGGCCCAGAGTTGGGGCTGACCCAGCCAGGCATGACCATTGCCTGCGGCGACAGCCACACTTCGACGCACGGAGCCTTTGGCGCGGTGGCCTTTGGCATTGGCACCAGCCAAGTCCGCGATGTGCTCGCCACTCAGTGCTTGGCCATGGACCCGCTCAAGGTGCGGCGGATCGAGATCCGCGGTGCGCTGAGCGAGGGGGTGTATGCCAAGGACGTCATCTTGCACATCATCGGCCAGCTCGGGGTCAATGGCGGTGTTGGCTACGGCTATGAGTACGGCGGCTCAGTCATTGAGGCCATGTCCATCGAAGAGCGGATGACGGTGTGCAATATGTCGATTGAGGGCGGGGCCCGGGTCGGCTACGTCAATCCCGATCAGACGACTTACAACTATCTCAACGGGCGGCCTCACGCGCCGCGCAACTTTGAGCAGGCGGTCGAGTGGTGGGAGTCCATGGCCTCAGATGCCGACGCCGAATACGACGACTTAGTCCAAATAGACGGTCGTGCGATCGGCCCGACCGTGACGTGGGGCATCACGCCAGGCCAATCAGTCGGTATCGACCAAGCCCTGCCCGACCTAGACGCTTTTGCCGACGCCGAGCGATCCACTGTCCGAGAAGCCTTTGAGTACATGGACTTTGCGCCGGGGCAAAGGATCGCCGGCACCAAAGTAGATGTGGCGTTTATCGGCTCCTGCACCAACGGTCGGCTCTCGGATTTGCGCGAGGCCGCCCGAGTAGCTCGCGGGCACAAGGTAGCCCCCAGCGTCCGCGCCCTCGTGGTGCCTGGGTCTCAGCAGGTGCGGGCCGCAGCCGAGGCCGAGGGCTTGCACGAGATCTTTGCGGAGGCTGGGTTCCAGTGGCGGGGAGCGGGTTGCTCCATGTGCTTGGCGATGAATCCCGACAAACTCGAGGGCCGCGAGCTGTGCGCCTCGTCGTCCAACCGCAACTTCAAGGGCCGGCAGGGCAGCCCCACCGGCCGCACCCTGCTGATGAGTCCGGCGATGGTCGCGGCGGCGGCGGTGGCCGGCGAGGTGGCAGATGTGCGGGAATTGGTGGGGTAGAGGAGGAGACACCATGGGAAATTCGAGTGTGATTCAGACGATAACTGGCCGCGGCGTGGTCGTGCGCGGGGCCGATATTGATACCGACCGCATCATTCCGGCCCGCTTTTTGCGGACGGTGACCTTTGAGCATCTGGGTGCCCACGCCTTTGAAGATGATCGCACGGCTGGCGACCATCCCTTTGACCAAGCGCGTTTCCAAGGGGCATCGATCCTGTTGGCTAATGCCAATTTTGGCTGCGGGTCCTCGCGCGAACACGCCCCCCAAGCCCTAATGCGCTGGGGGATTCAGGGATTTGTCGCCGAGTCCTTTGCCGAGATTTTCTTTGGCAACTGCATCGCCATGGGATTGCCTTGTGTGCGGGTGGCGGCCGAGGACATGCAGACTTTGATGGACGCGGTCGAGAGCGATCCGGCGCAGGAGGTGGCCATTGACCTCGAAGCTCGGCGGGTGAGCTGGGCCGGCCGCCAAGTTGCAGCCGATATTGCCGATGGCCCGCGCGAGCAATTTCTCAAGGGGAGCTGGGACTCGCTGGGTCAGCTTTTGGACGCCGGCGACCAGATCGGCCAGACCGCTGCTCGCTTGCCTTACACTCGAGCCTTTGCCGCTGGCCACTAAGGGCAGCGCAAGATGACACAGGCTCACTTGTTCCCAACCGAGCAACGCGGCCAACCAGAACCTGTCGCCGGTCAGCAGTACACGCACGGATTGGCATCTATTCACTTTGACCGCGCCGAAAACCACTATGCCGACTGGCCAACGCCGACTTGCATTATTTCCGATGGCCCGTATGGAGTCAGCGGTTTTCCCGGTGACAGCCATACCGAGAGTTCCTTGGCTGAGTGGTACGAGCCACACGTTAAGACGTGGAGTGAGCGGGCTACCCCGGCGACCACCTTGTGGTTTTGGAATACGGAAGTGGGCTGGGCGACGGTGCATCCGATCCTCGTGGCGCACGGCTGGGAGTATCGGTGTTGCAATGTTTGGGACAAGGGCCTCGGGCACATTGCTGGAAACGCCAATACACACACGCTGCGCAAATTCCCGGTGGTAACGGAGGTATGTGTGCATTACGTCAAGGCGGCCCGCTTCCAAGTGGGTGGGGTGTCATTGACTATGCAGGAATGGCTTCGGCGCGAATGGAAGCGCACGGGTTTACCTTTGCGATTGGCTAATGAAGCGTGTGGAGTGATTAATGCCGCAACCCGAAAGTACCTTACTGCTGACCATCTTTGGTACTATCCGCCAGTTGAAACCTTCGTGAAATTGGTCAAGTACGCAAACGAACACGGCGACCCCAAAGGGTGCCCGTATTTCAGTGCAGACGGTAGAGACCCTATCCCCGGTCATCATTGGGCCAAACTACGGGCAAAATTCAAATGCAACATAGGCATCACGAATGTTTGGCGCGAACCACAGGTCAGTGGTTCTGAGCGGATTCGGGGAGTGCGCAGTAAAATGAAGTATAAATTCCGCAGCTTGCACGGTAGCCAGAAGCCATTGAAGTTCATAGACTTGATCATTCGAGCTTCGACGGATAAAGGCGACGTTATCTGGGAACCGTTTGGTGGTCTATGTCCAGGAGCAGTAGTGGCTTATCAATTTGACCGCGAGTACTATGCTGCGGAGATAATTCCCGAATTTTACCGTGCCGCCGTGGAGAGATTGGCCGCCTCATGAGTGAGAGAAGTCAGGGCACCCCAACAAGGAAATTGCCCGACGACTGGGAACATTTTCAACTTTACAAAGATGTCCGCGAAGCTATCTCGGGTCTGCCGCTCCACTTCCGTACAGAAACCCATATTTCCGGCGTCATGGCTACCGATCTACATACTCTAAATACCGTACTCGGAGCGACGATTGAAGAGCAAGTTGTACTCACATTGAACCTAATGAGGAATACGTGGGACCCGGGCGAAAAGTATGCCCTGTATAGTTTTGTACGCCAAGCACAAACATTCCCCGATGTTCTTTTGCGCCAAGCATCAAACAGCGAGACTCTATTGGGTATTGAACTTAAAGGCTGGTATTTGTTGGCCAAAGAAACCGAGCCCAGTTTGAGATTTCAAACTACCGCCGCGGCCTGTGCTGAACAAGATTTGATTGTCGTGGTTCCTTGGGTTTTGGGAAACATCACCAACGGGTCTCCGATTCTGTTTGAGCCATTTGTCGAATCAGCAAAATACGCTGCGGAATATCGCAATCACCACTGGCAACGAGTCCGGGAAACCCGCCTTTCTACGGACATCGATATTCCTGCCGGAGTGGAGCCATATCCAAGCAAGTCGGATCAGATCCTCGACAAACCTGTTTCGGATGGCGGTAGCAACTTTGGCCGCTTGGCCCGCACGGGGATGATGGACACATATAAAAATAAACTCGATGATGTACAATTGTGCGGTATAAAGGCGGTTTATTGGAGGGAGTTCTTGAAGACTTTTCAAGAAAGCACGACCGATGACCGAGCACGTACCGCCTTGGAACGGTTGCAGCAGCGAGTTCGACAAGCAACAGACATCCCTTCTCAGAAGGCTCAGTCTGCACTTGCAATAATCGGCGAACTCGAACGCCTATTAGGTTTAACTGAATAAGGCGAATTATCCTCAAACACGGGAGATAAATAATTGCACAAAATCGCCGTACTACCCGGAGACGGAACGGGGCCTGAAGTCGTGGTTGAGGGGCTAAAAGCACTCGACGCGGTGGCTGCCAAGCAGGGATTCAAATACGAGACCGCCGAGTTCGACTTCGGTGGCGACCGCTATCTGCGCACCGGCGAAGTCTTGCCCGACTCAGCGTCCGAGGACTTTAGGCAGTTTGATGCCATTTACTTGGGGGCCATCGGCCACCCGGACGTGAAGCCGGGTATCCTCGAAAAGGGCATTCTACTGAGGCTGCGCTTTGAGTTGGATCAGTACATCAATCTCCGCCCGGTCAAGCTCTACCCCAATGTGCCGACGCCGATCAAGGACAAGGGGCCGGAGGATATCGACTTCGTGGTGGTGCGCGAAAACACCGAGGGGCTGTACGCCGGCGCCGGCGGCTTCCTCAAAAAGGGTACACCCGACGAGATCGCAGTGCAGGAGTCGATCAACACCCGCAAAGGCGTCGAGCGCTGCCTGCGCTACGCCTTTGAATACACTCAGCGGCGCAACAAAGACAACACCTTGACGCTGTGTGGCAAGACCAATGTGCTGACCTATGCCTTCGACCTGTGGGAGCGGGCGTTTGACGAAATCGGCGCGGCCGACTATCCGTCCATCAAGCGCGACTACGCCCACGTCGATGCCATCTGCATGTGGATGGTCAAAAACCCCGAGTGGTTCGACGTGGTGGTCACCGACAACATGTTCGGGGACATCATCACGGATTTGGGCGCGATGATCCAAGGCGGAATGGGCATTGCTGCCGGCGGCAATATCAACCCCGAAGGGGTGTCGATGTTCGAGCCGATCGGCGGCTCGGCCCCCAAGTACACCGGCCAGAATATCATCAACCCAATGGCCGCCATCGGTGCTTGTCAGCTCATGCTCGATACGCTCGGCGAGCACGAGGGGGCCAACATTTTGGAGGGTGCTATCGTCTCGACGCTGGGCAAGCTCGACGATATGGGCGCGGGAAGAATGGGGTATTCGACGGCAGAAGTAGGCGACCTAGTGGCCCAAGCCGTGGCCGACGCCTAGGCGCTGGAAGGAAGCGATACCATGCGCATCGAAGTCTATGACTCTACCCTGCGGGACGGCGCCCAAGCCGAGGGCATTTCCTATTCGCTAGAGGACAAGCTGCTGATCGCGCGGCGGCTCGACGCGCTGGGAGTCGATTACATCGAAGGAGGCTGGCCCAACCCCACCAACCCCAAGGACCTGGCGTTCTTTCGGGAAGTGAAGAAGCTAGGTCTGCAGGCGCGAGTGACCGCCTTTGGCAGTACGCGCCGGGCCGATGTGGCCCCAGAGGAAGACGCGACCCTGAACACGCTTCTGAGGGCCGAGACCAACAGCGTTTGCATCTTTGGCAAGAGCTGGACCTTGCATGTCGTCGAGGCGCTCAAGACAACTTTAGAAGAAAATCTGCGGCTGATTGAGGACTCGGTCGCCTATCTGGTCGCGCACGGTCGTGAAGTGCTCTACGACGCCGAGCACTTTTTCGACGGCTACAAGGCCGACGCTGATTACGCGATTGAGACCCTGTTGGCTGCCGAACGCGGTGGGGCGCGGATTTTGGTACTCTGCGACACCAACGGCGGGACCCTGACCAGCGAGATGGGCCAGATCGTCGAAGAGGTTGCCGAGCGGATTGCGCTTCCCTTTGGCATCCACACGCACAACGATGCCGGCGTGGGCGTGGCTAACACGCTCGTCGCCGTGGAGCGGGGAGCAGTGCAAGTGCAAGGCACCTTCAACGGCTATGGCGAGCGCTGCGGCAACGCCAACTTGTGCGCCATCCTGCCTAACTTGGAACTGAAGATGGGCTACCAGACAGTGGGCCGAGATAACCTTGCGGACCTAATGGACTTCTCTCGCTTCCTGAGCGAGATCGCCAACGTCTATCACGACCACCGCCAGCCCTATGTCGGCGAGAGCGCGTTCGCCCATAAGGGGGGCGTTCACATCGACGCCATGATCAAGGACCCGCGCTGCTACGAACACATCGATCCCATAGCCACCGGCAATGAGCGGCGGTTCTTGGTCTCGGACCAAGCGGGCGGCGCGACGATCGTCAGCAAGCTCCAGCGTTTTTTGCCCGACATAGAGAAGCGAGATCCGCTGGTGGGGCGGGTCTTGGAGCGGGTCAAGCAGTTGGAGCACGAGGGTTATCAGTTCGAGGCGGCAGAGGGGTCGTTCGAGCTGCTGGCGCGGCGGGTCCAAGGCACGTACGAGGACTTATTCACGCTGATCAACTTCCGCACCATCAACCGCAAGACCGGGGCGCACGCCGAAGAAGCCGAGGCCATTGTCAAGGTCGCCATCGGTGCTGCGGAGTACCACACGGTTGCGGGCGGCGATGGCCCGGTCAACGCGCTCGACCAAGCGTTGCGCAAGGCACTGGAGCAGGAATTCCCCGCGCTCAAGCAGGTGCATTTGGAGGACTACAAGGTGCGGGTATTGTCGAGCAGCGACGGGACTGCAGCCAAGGTGCGGGTGTTGATTGAGTCTTCGGACGGCAAGGATGTGTGGGGTACGGTAGGGGTTTCGGAGAATGTGATTGAGGCGAGTTGGATCGCGCTGGCCGATAGCTTGCACTACAAATTGATGCAGGACGCGCTAGCCGAGCTAGCGGTCGGCGCGACCGGAACGGACTGAGTACAATGAGAATTATCGAGGGCGGCGGGGTTACTGCGCCGAGCGGGTACCGGGCAGCCGGTATCCAGACGGGTGTCAAGGAGTCGGGTGCTAAGGATTTGGCGCTGGTGTATTCGACGCGACCGGCGCATGCAGCCGCGGTATACACCACCAACAAGGTGCAGGGTGCGCCGATTGCCATCGACCGCGAGCACCTCGCCGATGGCAAGGCGCGGGCCGTGATTCTCAACAGCGGCAAAGATCAACAGCGGCAACGGACTGAGTACAATGAGAATTATCCAATGTCTGCAACGGCGACGTCGGTTTAGACCACGCCCGGCGGATGTGTGCCCTGACCGCGAGCGAGTTGGGTCTGCAAACCGAAGAAGTGCTGGTCTGCTCCACCGGCTTGATCGGCGTACCGTTGCCGATTGCCAAGATCGAAGCGGGCATCCCGCGGATCGTCGCAGCGTTGTCCGAAGAAGGCGCTGCGGCCGCCGAGGCTATTATGACCACGGACACCGTGCCGAAAAGCTGCGCTGTCGAGGTCGAGCTGGAAGCGGGCCGCGCCGTAGTTGGGGCAATGGCCAAAGGAGCGGCCATGATCGCCCCCAACATGGCGACGATGCTAGCGGTGGTGACCACAGACGCGGCCGTGCCTAGCGGACCATTGCAGGAACTGCTGTCGCAAGCCATCCAGCGCACGTTCAACTGCATTACGGTTGACGGCGACATGAGTACGAGCGACACGGTGATCCTGATGGCGAATGGCTCTGCGGGGAAGCTAACCTCCCGCGACTTGGAACGCCTCTATGAGGGCATTGAGTATGTATGCCGGCAGATGGCCCAGGCCATTGCGCGCGACGCCGAGGGTTCGTCCAAGCTGATCACCATAGCGGTGCGCGGGGCCGCCACCGAAGCCGAGGCGAGGCAAGTCGGCATCGCGGTGGCCAATTCGAGCTTGGTAAAGACCGCGGCGTTTGGCAACGCCCCCAACTGGGGGCGCATCCTGTGCGCGATGGGGTACGCCGGCGTCGAGTTCGACCCCGAGACCGCGTGCGTGTCGCTGTGCGGCACCGACATCTACGGCAACGGTGCTGGTCTCGATTTTGACGGGGATAAGCTGAGCGCGGCCATGCAGGCCGAGGAAATGGCCATTGACATCGACTTGGCGATGGGCAAGGCCGCGGCTGAGATTTTCACCTGCGATCTGACATATGAGTACGTGCGCCTAAACGCCGAATACACGACCTGAGGAACTATGCCACTTTCGCATAACGTACAGCGCGTCCAGCCGTCGGTCACCATGCAGATTTCGGCGCGGGCCGCAGCCATGCAGCGCGCCGGTATCGACGTGGTTTCCCTGTCGGCAGGCGAGCCGGATTTCGATACGCCGCAAAACGTCAAAGACGCTGGCATCCGCGCCATTGCCGAGGGCTTTACCAAGTACACCACGCCGGGGTCGGGGATCATCGAGCTCAAGGAGGCGATCTGCCGCAAGTTCGAGCGCGACAACGGCTTGGTTTACACAACCGACGAAGTGATCGTCAACAACGGTGCCAAGCACTCGCTCTTTTTGGCGGTGGCAGCGCTGGTCAACCCCGGCGACGAGGTCATTATCCCCACTCCCTATTGGGTGACGTATCGGGAGCAGCCGCGGCTGGTGGGCGGCGAGCCGGTGATCGTCGAGACCCAAGCGGCCAACGGCCTCAAGCTCACCGCAGACGAGTTTTGCGCCGCCATCACCCCCCGCACGCGGATGCTCTTTTTGTGCTCGCCATCCAATCCCAGCGGCGCGGTGTACACCCGCGAGGAGCTGGAGAGCTTGGCGGCCGTGGCCGTGGAGCACGGAGTCTATGTGCTCAGCGACGAAATCTACGAGAAGCTGATCTACGACGGAGTCGAACACCACTCGATTGCAGCTTGTAGCCCGGAGGCCAAGGAATTCAGCATTGTGGTCAACGGGGTGTCCAAGGCCTATTCGATGACCGGCTGGCGCATCGGCTACACAGGGGCCAGCGCAGCGATCATCGCCGGAATGAACAAGGTGCAAAGCCAAGAGGTGTCTCACCCCTCGTCGATGGCGCAGAAAGCGGCTGTCGAGGCACTCAACGGCCCGCAGGAGTCGATCGAGGAAATGCGTCAAGCCTTTGATGCGCGGCGGTGCTATATGGTCGAGCGCCTCAACTCCATAGAAGGAGTAGAATGCACGTTGCCGTCGGGGGCCTTTTATGCCTATCCCGACGTGGCCGCTTACTACGGCAGCCAAGTCCGCGACTCAGTGGCATTGTGCGAGTACTTGCTTGAAGAGGCCAAGGTGGCCTGTGTGCCCGGCGCTGGGTTTGGCACCTACGAGCACATCCGCCTCTCCTACGCCACGTCGTTGGACCTGATTGAAAAGGCGCTGGACCGAGTTGAGGCCGCGCTGGGTGAATTAGGGATTCCTAATTCCTAATTTAACATAGGAGGTTTTGTCCGGTGAATGACAGTGGATTTTACCTCGATTTTGAACGCGAGCTCGTCGAGCTACAAAAGCAAATCGACGAGCTAAAAAAACAAGCCGAGACCAATGGCTTGAATTTGGATGAGGGCGTGCGCAAACTCGAAGCGCAGGCCGCGAAGAAGCGCAGAGAAATCTACGCCAATCTCAGCCCTTGGCAGCGGGTGCAGATCGCGCGGCACCCGAACCGCCCGTACGCGCTCGATTACGTCGAGCGGATGCTCGCAGATTTTACCGAGTTACACGGCGATCGCCTTTTTGCCGACGACCCCTCCGTCATCGGCGGGCCAGCGCGGCTGAACGACGAATCAGTCATGGTCATCGGCATTCAGAGTGGACGCAACCTCGAAGAGCGGCAAAAGCGCAACTTCGGCATGCCGCATCCAGAAGGGTATCGCAAGGCTCGCCGCCTGATGCAGATGGCGGCCAAGTTCAAATTGCCGATTTTGACCTTGGTCGATACCTCGGGTGCCTATCCCGGGATCGAGGCTGAGGAGCGGGGCCAAGCCGAGGCCATCGCCCGCAACCTCTACGAAATGTCGCATCTGCCGGTGCCTATCGTCGTGGCCATCATCGGCCAAGCCTTTAGCGGCGGTGCCATTGGCATCACGGTCGGCGACCGGATCCTGATGCTGGAGTACGCCTGTTATTCGGTGATTGTGCCGGAGAGCTGCTCGACGATCTTGTTCAAGGTGCGCGAGCGCAGAGAGGAAGCCGCCGAGGCCCTCAAGCTCACGGCTAAAGACCTGAAGCAGCAGGGGATTATTGACCACATCGTGCCCGAACCATTGGGCGGTGCCCACCACGACTGGGATGCCGCTGCCGCTATGCTCAAACGCCACGTGCAAGATGCCTTAGCCGAGCTCAGGCGACTCACTCCAGAGGCACTAGTGGCCCAGCGGCTGGACAAGTTCGCGGCGATGGCCCGCTTTGGGGAATAGTTCGCGGCGATGGCGCGTTTGGTAGCGGTGCTCAATCGCCAAGTTGCTCCACATCCCGTACTTACATAAGCGATGTTACGCGGTCCGCTCTCATGGAGCCGTGCCCTTCGACAAGCTCAGGGCACGCTGATGATGGCTGAGTCTGCCTGTGCGCTTTCGCGCTCAGAGAGGGGATGCTTGCAAACCGATCAAGGCACGCCGCCGATGGCCAAGCCTGTCGAAGCCAGTGGTTCCACGCACGAGACAGCTCCCAATGGGCAGACTACTTCTGAAGCTGCTGAGTAACATCAGTCAATAAGCGAGAAATTCGCCGCGCGTTTTGCGACGATCTCGATAGTGTTTGGGAACTGCGCTTTAATTGATCTCGCCGGTGTGCGCTTCTCTCCGCCACCGCTCAAGCGGGTGTTCGCGTGGCGTTAGCGGCATGTACACCCGCGCCTTGCATCGTTGTGATTCCCACGTCGCCTGAATCATTTCGAGACAATCCCGACCGTCCCGGCCGCTGGCAAACGGATCCCGGTCTTCCTCAATGGCGGCGATGAGGTCGCGTAGAATGAGGCGCTGCAAGAGCAATCTCGTGGATGCCCTGTCGCGCGGATTGCCGTGCTCGTCGAGGTCTTCGGCTGGCAGATGCACGGGTTCCCACGCCTCGGCCGGCGTCTTGTGTTGTCCTTTGTGGATAAACATCGTCGTGCCCACGCTCTCCCGCACGGCGATGCGTCCTTCAGTGCCGATAATGTCAATGCCATAGCCGTTGTCGTTGGTCTGCGGCTGAGCGAGGAACTGCACGTCCGCATGAATGCCGTTGGCAAAGCGAAACGAGGCGTGTCCGCGCTCGCCGAGGACAATCCCCGCATCGCGGTCTTTCGGGTGTACCTCTTGGGTGTGTTTGATGTCGTCAACGGTTGACTCGCGTCCATCCATCTGCACGAGGTGCGCGTGCGTCCACTCGACATCGCCGCCGAACAGACGCACCCAATCGTAGAGATGGGTCCCCATCTCCATCAGCGAGTTGCCGGCCTTGCGACCTCCTTTGTCGGTTGCCTGCAACAAGACCACTTGGCCGATTGCACCTTGGTCGATCAGCGCGAGGGCATGGCGATTGTAAGGGCTGGCGCGCTTGATGTGGTTAATGGCAAACTTGACGCCGTGCTGGTCGCAGGTTGCGACCATCTCGTCGGCTTCGATGAGGTTCAGGGCAATCGGTTTTTCGCAGAAGACGTGGATGCCGCGCTGGGCCGCGGCAATCGTCGGCTGGTGGTGCATGGGTGCTTGCGTTGGGACGATGACAATGTCGGGTTGTTGCTCATCGAGCATCTTCTCGTAGTCGCCGTAGAGGGCTTTGACTCCAAAGCGCTCTCCCCATGCCGCCGCCCGCTCGGAGTCGATTTCCGCTCCGGCGACTAGTTCGCAGTTTGCCTCTAATCGCACTGCCTCCGCATGGTGCCCGCCCATGCCGCCGAGGCCGATAATCGCAACTCTGTAGTTGTTCATAGGATGTTTTAGCGTTTGGGTTCAGGCTCGCCGCAGACGATCGAAGAGCCTCTCTAGGCGGTCGAAGACGAGGCGGATCATGTCTTCATCCCAGTCGCCGTCAATTTTGACTTGGACCATGGACTGGAGGGTGTCTAGATAGGCTCGCTGCGTCTCGGTCAGGGGGCGTTCTTGCCGCTCTTGTCGCTCTTGTCGCTCGGCACTGCCGCGCTTGGTGCGTCCGTCGCGCCCGGAACGCTCCTTGGGGGCGGGTTCGCGGGTGCTGCGATCCCCTTGGGGTGGGGGTTCGGGGGATGCCGGGCGTTCGTCTTGGGCGGGTTCAGCCGTCGCCGCTTCCTTTTGCGGATCGGGGGGAGTGCCAAAGTCGGCTTCGGTGACGAGGTACTTGAAAAACATCTTCATCTTGTTGGCCGAATCGCGCCCCATGCCGGTGCGACTGCGGAAGTAATCGACAATCGCGTCGTCACTCATGTTGCCGTTGCTTTGTTCCCACTCCGGCAGCAGATCTTTATACAGGTCGCGGACCACGTCGGCTAACGCGAATCTGCGCGTCTCCTTGGGGATGATTCGCAGCAGCAGGTCCGTGGGCTTTTGGTCGCGGTCGGTCAGGTGCATGGATTCAATACCGCGCAAAAAGCGGTGAATCATCGACGGGGTGCGAATAATAGGGCGCACGTAGTCGCGGTCGATTTGGTCGGGAATTTTGGTCTCTAGCCGCGAGAGAAACCGCTCGAACTGCACCTTAGTGATGTAGGGAAACCAAGCCCTATCCTGCCGGCCGCTACTTTCCTCCGATCCTTCTTCTCCTGTCGTCTCAGCAGCGTCTTGGCGTACTTCTTCCATTGTAAGTCTCCATTCGATAAATTGATATGCCCCGGGCCTTAGGGCTATGCGGCAAATTCGGCCGTCACGATGGCGGAAATGCCTCCGCGCACATTGAATTCTCCCACCACAGTCATGCGTCGCGGCGCGCAGGCGGCCACCAAATCGTTGAGAATGGTGTTGGTGACCGCTTCGTAGTAAGCGCCTTCTTGGCGAAAGGACCACAGGTAGAGCTTGAGCGATTTGAGCTCAATACACTGTTGATCGGGCACGTAGCGGATGTGGATGGTGCCGAAATCGGGTTGTCCGGTTACGGGACATATCGAAGTGAATTCCGGACACGAAAGCTCGATTGTGTAGTCGCGATCCGGATGGGGATTGGCAAAAACCACTAGGTTTTTGCTCGGCTCGGTAGCCATGAAATTTCGTCTCCTAACAGCCTAAAGCACTCATAAAATAAGGCCAAACGGGTGCTTTGGCTATGTCGTCATTGGAATTCCTGTAATGTAGGGGCGACCGGCCGGTTGCCGATTAAAACATCGTAACGTGCGAGACGGTCTCGTCCACGAGAACTGAAGCCGGATAGGTGATGGAGCCGACGGAAAAAACCGCGCCGGCACTCAAGGCGCACTCGCCTGCTCGCAGGCCAACTCGAACAGTTTCTCGTGCGGGTTGCGGTCGCGTTGATACTGCTGGACCGCGTCGGCCACTGTCTGATTGGTGAGTTGGTGAGGTTGTTTTTTAGCTTGAAAAGTTCTACTTGAAGCGCCCCTGTGTTTCCGGCTGTGCAGATGAGGCGTTCGAGGCCCTGTTCGGAGGTGTCGGTGGGCACTGTGAAGCCTACCGATCTGCGAACGGGTTTATGACCCGGAGGCCATCGTAGTCCTGTTCCGAACTGAGGTCCTCAGAATAGATCGCGTCGCAGCCGAGGGCCCGTGCTGCGGCAAGGATCGCGCCGTCCCAATTAAGACAGCCGAAAGCGTTGGCTGATGGCCACGGCCTCGAGAAAAACGTCCATCGTCATGGTCTGAATCCGTAACAGCAGAATCGGCTCTAGGAATTGCAATGCTCTATGGCCAGAAAGACTGCGGCTCCGTGTTGGCCGGGTGGCTTGGTGATAGAACTCCTGCAGCACCTGAACGGACGCGGCGAGGTCGGGTTCTGTCAGGACTTCCCGCGCCCGTGCCTGCTTGTCGGCCTCCTCCGGGACTTCGCTTACGGCGTACAGCAGGACATTGGTATCTACGAATCGCATGGCGAGGTTCTGAGTGCTTAGGAGATGCTGCGCTGCCGCTCGCGCTCGGCGACAGCCTCGGCCCTTGCCGCGCCGCGGTCGTACAACGCCTCTCTGGGTAGGTTGTCGGACATCCGCAACCCAATACCCTGCCCATCGAAGTCCGCGAGCACTTCCCTCAGCAGCCTGCACCGACGCTGATAGATGGTTTCGCTAGACTCGGCGGCTGCGCCCTCCGCATCCGGCTCCGCCGCCAGATGTCTCAGGTAGTCTCGCACGAGGGCCGATACCGAGGTGTCCAACTCTGCCGCCCGGATGCGGGCGAGCCGGTGGGTCTGTTCGTCGATAGATACGGTGATGTTTTTCATAGTCGCAGCCTCACAGTTTCTGTGTAGCACAATTCCGGTCGGTGCCCCTACTTGAATGAATAAGGCCAAACGGGTGCTTTGGCTATGCCGCGACAAAGCGCTCGATGACGTTTGCGGTAATGCGCGAAACGGTCTCGTCCACGAGAATCGAGGCCGGATAGGTGATGGAGCCGACGGAAAAAACCGCGCCGCCGCTGGCCGTTTCGTAGTGGACGATTTCCGCGCCGCCTTGGTCGGGGTTGAGGCCGCGCGCGACGATTTCGGTGCCGGGGGGCGAAAAGGGCGAGGTTTTGTCGGTCTCGTGGCCGGAGGCTCCGCCGGGTATCCGCTCGTGTAGACTGGCTTCGCCGAAGGTATCGCCATTTTTGACGCCTGTGTTGGCAAAAATCCAGTGGTCGGCGGCGAGAACTTGGTACGGTGCGGCCGTCATAATGCCCGGATGGGTAAAGACCACGCCAAGCAGGTTGGCCTCAGACTCGTTGTACTGGTGAAAGCGGCTTTCGTGGCCTTTGGCTCGCTGCACACGCACATCGCCGTTTTGGACCTTCATGGTCTGCTCGTCGATCATCTCCACCTCGCAGTTGAGGCCGTTGCCCCCCAAGTACATGAATTTGCCGCCGCGTTCGCGCACCCACGCCTTGACGTCGTAGTACATCTTGCGCGACCAGTACTCGGGATGGGTGGTGGTGATGAGGACTTTGTACTGATCGAGGTCGAGCTGGTCAAAGTGCAATTGGGTCTCGGCGTACAGGTCGTAGGCCAAGCTCTCGCGCTCTAGCCAGCCGAGGAAGCGCCACTCGGCTGGGGCGACATGGCAGGCCGCGCGTCCCGCGATAGGGTCGGTGATTTCGACGTCCGCGGGAATGTGGTTGAGCGGTTCGGGCCGGTCGAAGGAGAGGGCAGCGTAGTCCTCGGCGTCGTAGTTGAGATGTTCGGGGTCGGTGTAGCGCTTGAGTTCCAAGCGGGCATTGATCGTCGGCGTGGGCGGAAAGCAGTCGGGGTGAATGTAGTTGGAGCGCCCGCCGAAGTTGTTGTACGCATTCCAGTTGATGTTGGCGGCGAGGACTGCGATGTCCGCGCTGGGGGCGGCTGGGGCGACGATCCAAGGAAAGGAGAAGAACGCACCGGACTCGCCCTTGGCGTGGAAGTAGTAGAGGCCAGACCGCTCCGGCGCGGTGGCGAACTGTTTGTGCGAGGGGCTGGTGTAGCCAAACTTGTTCCACATCACCCCGGTCTGGGTGTAGTCGCCGTCCGGGGTAATCTGCATGGTGGCGCGCGGTCCGTGCTCGTCAAACCAGCCCAGCGGGCAGATGTGCTCTTTTTTCCAGCCGTAGCGCCACAAATCGAGGCGGTAGGCTTCGAGTGAGTGGACTCGGAACTCGGATTGCTCGCCGGCTTTGACCCACTTGGGCCAGGCGTAGCCGAGCAACTGATGCGCGAGTAAGCGGAAGTGGTGCGGCCGCTCGGGGTGGATGTTGACCTGCCCGCGCTTGGGGCCGAAGCCATCTTTTTGCAGGGTTACGGTGTAGGGGCCGGGGGGGATGTCGGCAAAGACCTCGCCGGTGGCCCGCGAGCGGGTTGCGACGTGCAGGTTTTCGCTGGTAAGCTCAAACTGCACGTCGTGCAGGGCGATGTAGCGTTCATCGCTGACGTAGCCGATTAGCATGGGTTAGCTCCTTGAGTGAGTGATGAGTGAATATGGGAATCCAGTTCCAACAGTGGTCGGTGGCCGGTGGCCAGTCCGCACCGACCCCTACGCTGATCACTCGCACCAGTGGCCGGGGAAGCGTTGTTGGGCATGGGGCTTGGATTCTGTACCTAACTTTGTTGATTTCTTGACAAAGCTACCATAATATGATAGTCTATACTTCAAACAATTCAAACAATAAGGAGGATGAAATCCATGAGCCAAAAATACAAGGCCGTTTACTTTCCCAATCTCCCGGCCCCCACCTCAAAGGAACGGTCGTTGACCTTGGCATTTGGCAAGAAGACTCAGGAATTATACGAATGTGTCAAAGATCTTTCCAGTGCGGAATTGCGTCAGTTGTTGGGAGGGGATTATCGAGAACTCGTGGCGAAAGCGGAAACGAGTGACCTGCCGTTAAACACATATTGCTTGCGCCAGTTAAAGCAATCGATACATCTAGTGCGAGAACGCGCCGTCCAACTCTCGCTGCCCATCATGGATGCCGACGCCAAATTATTCGATCCTGTGACTGTGACTTTCAGGGGCGGACGCCGAGAACCGTTTGCTCGCTGGTATCCGTACTTAGAGGGATATTCGACGCAATTTGTAGCATCTATTTTGCAAAAATACGCTCCGAATGCCCAAGTGATTCTCGATCCCTTTGCTGGAACGGGAACCACGTTTTTCACCGCCGCTGAACTCGACAAAACAGCCTACTTTTGTGAGGTAAATCCGGTCTTGCAGTTTATCAGCATGACTAAAATACGGGTCCGGCGATTGAAATCGACGCAGCGGTTAGCTTTGGCATCTGCACTCGTACAGGCAAAGGACTCGCTGACGCATTTGGAAAAATTCCCGCGAAATCACGCATTGCAGCAAGCATACTCCCAAGTCTTTGGCGATAGTCTATTTTTTGCGGATCCGATTTATGAACAAGTTTTGTGTGCGAGATCGTGGGTCGATGAAGTTGCCTTTGCGGATCAGATGTTAGCGGATTTAATTACGGTTGCGATTTTAGCGGCACTCGTCCCTGCATCTCAGATGAAACGAGCGGGTGATTTGCGTTATAAGACACCCGAGGAACTTGCGCGGCAAACAGTTCCACTCGTCGAAGGTATTTGCCAGAATATCGACCACATCGCGTATGATATTCGCGAGGATGTGAACGGCCTACAAATGGAGCCGCTACTAATCTGTGAAAATGCCCGCTCATTAGATGAAATACCGCCGCTCGGTATCGATACTGTCATAACTAGCCCGCCTTATGTGAACGGAACGAATTACTTTCGCAATACAAAGATAGAGCTATGGTTCTTGCGTTGCTTAAAGGAAAAGGAGGATCTTGCGAGATTTCGTGCAGCTTCTTTGACGGCTGGAATCAACGATGTCACCGTTGCAAAAGCCCCGGTTTCGTCGCACCCAGACGTGGAAAACATTGTTGCGCTGCTCGCCCGAGATGGCTACGACGCTCGCATTCCCCGCATGATCGCCTGTTATTTTAGCGAGATGACCGGTGTTTTTCAGGCGATTCGCTCGCATTTAACCCTAGAAGCGACAGTGGCGATCGATATTGGCGACTCGTGTTACGCCGGCATCCACGTCCCCGTCGATCAGTTGTTGTCCGCGTGTTTGCAAGACTTGGGCTTTGTACAAACGGATGATGTGACGCTGAGACGACGCAAATCGAGAGGCGGGATGCTGTTAAAACAATCCCTGCTTGTTTTTAACTACCATTCGCGGCTAAGGAACTACAATACAAGAGCAAGAGAAGGGACTCCAGTTTGGCGTACCGAATGGGATCGCTGCAAGCAAAACCTGCCACACCAGCAAGCACCCTTTACAAAACGCAACTGGGGGCATGCTTGGCACTCTCTGTGCTCATATCCGGGAAAGCTGAAACCGGCTATTGCCCATCATTTGGTGCGGACATTCGTTCCGGCCGGAGGGCGTGTATTGGATCCTTTTGCAGGTGTTGGCACCATCCCATTTGAAGCAGCATTAGCCGGCAAGTCAGCCTACGGTTTTGAGATTAGCCCGGCAGCATTTGCCATTGCCAGCGCGAAGCTACAACACCCCAGTGAACAGGGTTGTGCGATAGTTATAGAAACAGTACAACGTTTTATTGCCGGTAGCGTGGTCACCGAACGGGAAATTGCCGAAGTCAAGCAGCTTGGATTCAATGGCAAAATTGCCGACTATTACGAAGCGCAGACCTTGCGCGAAATCATTTTGGCCCGTCGCTACTTCCAAGCCCAGCCGCCATGCACATCTGATGAGCATTTTGTATTTGCCGCATTGCTGCACATTTTGCATGGCAATCGCCCTTACGCTCTCAGTCGCCGCTCGCATCCGCTGACGCCCTACAAACCGACCGGTCCCTATGAGTACCGAGGGCTAGTTGACCGCCTGTGTGCAAAGGTGCAGCGAAGTTTAAACGAAGATTTGCCCGCCACCTTTCGACCCGGCAAGATATTCTTCCAAGATGCGGCAGGTTGGTGGCCGCAGGAGGTTGACCAGCTAGATGCTGTGGTTACGTCGCCGCCTTTCTTCGACAGCACCCGCTTTTACCTCGCCAACTGGTTGCGCTTATGGTTTGCCGGTTGGTCGGTGCACGACTTTGCCACCTGTCCAGCTATTTTTGTAGACGAACGACAAAAACAGAGTTTTGACGTATATATTCCTATTTTGCAACAGGCAAGGGAGCGGCTTAAGGCAAATGGCGTCTTTGTTTTGCACTTGGGCAAAAGCATTAAATGCGATATGGCCGCTCACTTATGTAAGCTCGGCAAGCGATGGTTTCGCTCAGCGGATTTTTTCGACGAGAGCGTCGCCCACTGCGAATCGCATGGCATCCGGGACAAGGGGACGGTTACGTCTCATCAGTATTTGATTTTGTACTAGCTTTCTCTTGCTGGTATTCTTTATTGGCACGGGAAATCCAATCGGGCGAAATGTCTTTGGAATAATCGAAAAAGTCAAAGCCTTCGCTCTCCAGAATCCGATTGCGTAGCTTGATTATTTCCGGCATATAAGTTGAGTACTTGGTCAGCAGGCAATCGACTTGCTCAGTAGTCTTGAGGTGTTCGATTGCTGTAGGATTATAATGGGCTGGACCAGCGAGTATATTGTACGAGATACCTGTCAGGATTGATAGTCTCTTCAGTTCGTCGTCCGAGTAATAGGTCGAGGGCCATTGGCTCGATTTCTCGCTATTGTGTTTCCGACACAGCAGTGTCGCATTTTCAGTTGTTATAGGCCATAAATAGACAATGGGCAATGTGTGGTCGAGAGGCCGTTCTTTGGCATCGGCTTTTCTCAGATCTTTTTGGCACTTGAAACAGCGATAGTTAAGCCGCTCATAAATTTTCTCGCTATTGATCTTGGTACTTGCAGACAGATCTAGGTACATTCGTCGTTTTTGCGCTGCTTCACGGTGTTGATCTGTCAACCGGGTTTTGTTCTTGATCGAGTTGTAAACCGCTTTGCACAATCTGCATTCGCCCTGACGCCTCGACTTGCGAGATTTGTGGCGGTCAAACAAAGTGAGTGGTTTAATCGTATTGCATATGATGCAGTATTTGTATTTTTGTGCTTCCTCGATGTAGTCGTCGTGTAGAATGGTAAACGCGCCTTTTTCGATGATAGAGTCGTCTCTCTGGTCTATCAGTTTGTACTCGTAAAACTGAGCCTCGTCGCCTGAGCGCATAGCTAGCTTACAACTCGGACAGACGAGTTCAAAGTCGCCGCCGAGCTCGTCTTGGCGGACAAAGATAAATTCTCGACAGACACTATTCAGACACTGGAAACCCTTGAAGACGATGTCACCCATACCGCGGACATGCTCGGCGCGAACCTGTTTCTCTTTTACTACTTTTGTGTATGGCCGGCGTCTGGCCATCCAATTCCTCCTTCCGTTCTATTCACTAAAACTAGCGTAGGGTAAGGGGTCGTGGGCACCGGCCCGGCGAAAGCCCGCCAAGCGCATGCGGCAACTCTCGCAGTGGCCACAGGCGAGGTCTTCGCACTGATAGCAGGACCAAGTCAGGTGCAGGGGGGCGGCAAGCGCTAGGCCGCAGCGGACGATGGCGGCTTTGTCCCAGCCTATGAGCGGGGTCTGGATGTGGATGTGGGTTTGCGGGCTGGTCCCAGCGGCGACCATGCGCTCGTACGCGGCGAAAAATTCTCGTCGGCAGTCCGGGTAGTGGCTCTCTGCTTCGTGAGCACCGATGTAGATGTCGGTTGCGCCAATGACCTCGGCCCAAGCCACGGCCACGCCGAGCAAGTTGGCGTTGCGGAAGGGGACATAGGTTGTGGGCAGGCCGGTCTCGTTTTCGGGGATGGGCTGGGTCGCATCGACTAAGCTGGAGCCGCCGATTTGGCGCATGTAATCGACGTCCACCACGAGGCGAGTCTCCACTTGGAAATGATCCGCGAGGGCGGCAAACGCCGCGAATTCGCGTTCCTCGGTGCGCTGGCGATAGCGCAAGTGGAGAAAGGCCAAGGGGCCGCGGCGAGCGGCAATGGCGGCGGTGACGCAGGAGTCGAGCCCACCGCTGACGAGGACGATTGCGAGGCTCAAAGTAAGACGACGTCGTTTTGGATGGGGGTCGTAACTTCCGGTCCAGTTTCTGGATCCACGTACACATTGACTTCGAGCCGTACTCCAAACTCCGGCAGATACGCACCTGGCTCCACGGAAAAGCCCGTGCCCGGCAGAATCGACCGCGCGTCGTGGG
This sequence comes from Candidatus Latescibacterota bacterium, assembly GCA_965200315.1. GTDB lineage: Bacteria > Latescibacterota > UBA2968 > UBA8231 > UBA8231. Next base: position 1,872,386 of record OZ241362.1, on the reverse strand, counting down.
TCTCTAGGTCGTCGAGGTTCACGCCTAGTGCGTGGATGCTCGGCCCCGGGCCGAGGCTGTGCCCGGTGCGGTGGACGAATTGCTCGCCCAAGCCGCGCTTTGTCATGACTTGGCGCGCCACGCGGTCGAGTTGCCAGCCTTGCAGCACTTCGCCAGCGCACCACGCAGCGTCGAGCCGCGCCAGCACTTGATCGCGCGCTGTACGCACCGCGGCAAATACCGCAGCGTGGGCCGCTGGCATGCGCGGACCGGCAAAGGCGACCCAAGTCATGTCGCCAAACACGTGCTGCTCCCCGGGGTGGCGCGCCCACAGGTCGATGAGAATCCAAGCACCCGGCTCAATGGGGGCGGCCGTGTCCGCGCGCGGCTCGTAGTGGGGATTGCCGCTGTTGCGATTGACGCCGACGATCGGCGGATGCCCGATGTCGAGGCCGCGCCTCTCTAGTTCGGTCACGATGAATGCTTGGACGTCGAATTCAGTGAGGCCAGTGCTGAGGCGACGGCGTATGTATTCAAAGGCCGCGTCCTTGACTTGGGCCACTTGGCGACAGGCGTCGCGGTGCGAGGCGAGTGCGTCCGCGCTCCAGGTGGCCAAGGCGACTTGGCACAGATCGGCCGAAGACACCACCGCGGGGCCGAGGGAGCGCACCAACTCTAAGGTGCCGCCATCGACCCAAGACGCCGCGGGCAGCCCCCCGCCGGGCCAGTATTCCATCGCCACCGGCGACAGCCCGCCCACTGCATCGCGCAACAGGGTATGTAGCTGTTGCCAGCTAGCGTAATGAGCGATCTCCACGCCTAGCCCGGCGAGGGCCGCCGGCTCGACCGCCGAGCCGAGCAAGCGCGGTGCGCCCGCCGCCGGCACGATGAGAAAGACGCGCCGGGTCGTTTGCCGCCGCTGGCCCAAGAGCTGCCACAAGACCGGATTGCTGCCGCGAAAATCGTACACCAACCAAGCGCCGATCCTCTCCTGCTGCATATAGGCTTGTATTTTTTGAATATCCAAAAGAAAGACTCCGCAACCGCTCAGCCTTGCGCGGCAAACAGCTTCTGCAAGTACGCGCCCGTGTGGGAGCCGGCCGTGCCAGCCACTTCCTCGGGTCGTCCACAAGCTGTGATTGCCCCGCCAGCTTGGCCGCCTTCTGGCCCCAAGTCAATGACCCAGTCGGCTGCCGCGATAAATTCGATGTGATGTTCAACTACCACTACGGTATTGCCCTCGTCAACTAAGCGCTGCAAGAGCGCGAGCAGCAAGCGCACATCCTCCAAGTGCAGTCCCGCAGTCGGCTCGTCGAGGATGTAGAGCGCGTGGTCTTGACGCGAGCGGCCCAGTTCAGCGGCCAGCTTAACCCGCTGGGCCTCGCCGCCGGAAAAACTGGTCGCTGGTTGGCCGAGGTGCAAATAACCCAAGCCCACTTCCGCGAGGGTTGCTAACCGCTGCGCGACTTGGGGCACCGTCGTAAAAAGTTCGCTCGCCGCGGCCACGCTCAGCTCCAGCACTTCGGCGATATGGTGCTGGCGGAAGCGCACGTCCAAGACCTCGGCGCGGTAGCGCCGTCCGCTGCAAGCGGGGCAGACGACTTCGAGATCGTCGAAGGCGCCCCGGCGTGTGCTGTGTACCCCCCGGCCCTTGCACCGATCGCAGGCTCCCTCCGGGGCGTTGAAGCTGAAGTGTCCGGCTCGGTAGCCCCGCAGGCGAGCTTCGGGCAGGTCGGCAAACAGGCGGCGAATCGGCGCTAGCAACCCCGTGTAGGTCGCCGCATTCGAGTGCGCGCTGCGGCCGATGGGCCGCTGATCAACCGCGACGACGCGTGCCACCTGCTCGATTCCAGTGCAAGCACTATAGGGCAGGGGTCGCCGCTGAGCGCCGTGCAGTTTAGCCGCCAAGAGCGGATGCAGGGTGTGGCTGACCAGCGAGCTTTTGCCCGACCCGGAAACCCCGGTCACGCAGGTCAAAGTTCCCAACGGCCACTTCACGTCGAGTTGGCGCAAGTTGTGGCCGCGGGCACCGGATAGTACCAACCAGCCCTGTGGCTGGCGCGCCCGAGTGCGTGGCAATTGCAGCGAGCCGCGAAGATAGCGTCCGGTCAAAGACTCGGCTGCTGCTACCTCGCTTGGCGTACCCTCGGCCACGACCTGTCCGCCGGCGGTCCCCGCGCCCGGCCCCATATCGACCAGCCAGTCGGCCCCGCGCAAGATCGCGGCGTCGTGTTCGATTAGGAGCACGGAGTTCCCAGCATCGCGCAGTGCTCTGAGCGCATCTAGGAGCTGAGCGGCGTCGTGCGCGTGCAAACCGGCACTCGGTTCGTCGAGCACGTAGAGCATCTGCGTGGTGCCCGACGACAGGGCGGATCCGAGGCGCAGCCGCTGAAACTCCCCGCTCGACAGGGTGTCGGCGCGGCGGTTCAGCTGTAGATACTCCAGTCCTAACTCTTGCAACAGGTTCAGCTGGCGGCTGATTTGGCCGCGGATGGCCTCTCCGACGGGAGCTATAGCAGCGGGGAAATCGAGGTTTTCGAGCCACTCGGTCGCCGCGACAACTGCGCATTCACCGACCGCGGCAATCGAGGCTCCGCCCAATTCTACTGCGAGGGATTCGGGCCGCAAGCGCGCTCCGGCACAGCTAGGACACGGCGCATCGTCGAGGCGTTCTTCGAGATAGGCCAATTCCTCGCCTTCGGCTTTGGCGCTGACGCGCTCTAGCCAACGCGCTAGACCAATAAACCGGCCTCGCCGGGCCTCTCCATGCCACAGCCGTTTGGCCACTTGTCTTGGCCAGTCGCCCACGGGCTGTTCGGGATCGACTTGGTGCCGCCGGCAGAAGGCTTGCAGGCGGTCGCGCAAATCGCCGTGCCCAAAGTCGTGCCACAGGGGACCCAAGGCTCTTTCGAGCGTCGCCTGCCCACCGGCGAAGACCTGCTCGCTGCTCAAGCCGCTCTGCACCCCGAGGCCCCGGCACGCCGCGCAGGCCCCGGCCGCGCTATTAAAGGAAAACAGCGCGGGTTCTAGTGGTGGGAAGGGTGTGCCACAGGCCGAGCACGCCGGACGCACGGCAAAAATTAGGTCGCTGCCTGCGTCTGGGGTGGAAAGCACCACTTGGCCGTCGCCCGCTTGCAAGGCCGCTTGCAGCGACCCTTGCAAGCGGCGCGCGATGCCTTTTTTGACGATGAGGCGATCGACGACCACGGACAGGTGCTGGGCGCGGGCGACGCGTTTGGGCGCGACGTCCTCCAGCAGCAGGTCTCGTCCGTCGAGGCGCACATGGCGGTAGCCGGCGCGATCAATCGCAGCGAGAACTTGCTCGGGCGGCTCGTCTTCCTGCCGCCGGCGCGGTGCGAGAATCATCAGACGAGTGCCATCTGGCATGCTCGCAGCCGCTTCGTTTGCTTCCTCAAAGCGATGCGTCTGAACCTGCCCTCCGCAGTGGAGACAGCCGGGCCGACCGACGCGGGCAAAGAGCAGGCGCAATAGATCGTACAGACCGGACAGGGTCGCCACTGTGGCTCGGGGACTCTGGCGGCCAGTTCCTCCGGCTAGCGCGAGGGCGGGGGCTAGGCCGTCGATGTGGCGGGCCTTAGGTACGCGCAATGTGCGCCAGCCGCCTCCTTGGTCCAGCGCCGCTAAGAAGCGCCGACGCGCCTCGGCGTAAATCGTGTCCAATACGAGGGAGGTCTTGCCCGACCCGGACGGACCGCTGACGGCCACGAGGGATTCGTGGGGCAGCTCCAAGGAGACGGTGCGCAGGTTGTGTTCGCAGGCTTCCCGGACGACTAAAGTCGGCTGCATTGCGCCCGCTTATTCGTGCGTTTTAAGCAAAACATAGGTGCATGAAACATAGTAGTCGGGTGTTGCATGATCCAAGCAACAGACAGGCTGGAGCATTGACGTTAAATAGCACAGTCTGTATATTAACTTAACTATTTTTAACAAGTTATAAAAATAATGACGGACTCGCGCTACCACCGCTAATTCCGCCTCTTCCGCCGCTGAGACCTCCCACTGGCATGCAAATTTACATCCCCTTATGGCTAGGGGTTTGGGGCCTTGCCATGTGCTTGCCCACCCTCCCGGCCCGCGCCGAAATGCCCGACAAGCACTGGACGCTGACTGAGCTTATCGACCGCGCTTGGGAGCACGATGGCGACGTTGCGAGCGGCCGCTGGAAGGTCGAGTCGGCCGCGGCCCGTCGCCGCCAAGCCGCGGCCGCCAAAATTCTTCCTCGCCTGCGCATCGACAGCGAAAGTGGCCTAGTCCCAGACGCTATGGGCAGCGTGTTCAATCCGCCCTCTGATACCACGGGTATCCCATCCTTGGGGCCTTTTGTGCGCGCTGAGTTGCAATTTGTGCAGCCGCTCTATCCTTTTAGTCTCGCCCGCCACTTAGCCGCGGCCGCCACCCGAGGGGTCGATGTGGAGCAGTCCGAGCTGTCGCAGACTCGGTTGGACGTGGCCTTTGCCGTCGAGGAGCTGTACTACGGACTGCTGCTAGCCCAAGATCTACACTCCTTGGCGCAGCGCGTAAGCGATGAGTTGGCTAGCAGGGCCGAAGAGTTGGAAGACGACCCCGCGCGCTCGTCCTCCGACCGCTACAAGTTGCGGCTGGCCCAGCTCGACTTGGCCGTGCAGCAGCGCGAGGTTGGTGACCAATTGGCCTTGGCGCGGGCGGCACTCGCTTGGCGCACGGGCTTGCCTAGCCATGCGCCGCTCCTGCTCCGGGCCGAGCGGCTCTCGCCGGTGGCAGCTTTAGTCCCGCCCTTAGACGAATTGGTCGCACGAGCCCTCGACCTGCGACCGGAATGGCGCAAGCTACAGGCGGGCCTCGCCGCTAAACAGGCCCTCACCCAAGCCGCCCGCGCTGCGTACCAGCCCCAAGTGTTTGTCGGCGGCGGCTTGCGCTACGCTATGGCTCCTGGGCGCACCGACCAGCGGAACCCATTCGTCAAAGATGAATTCAACTTTTTCAACGGCGGCGTCTTCCTCGGAGTGCGGCAATCGTTGGAATGGCATTTGTTGGCAGCAGATGTAGATAGGGCACACGCTGAATACCGTGCGCTCGAAGTGCGCGTAGCGGGTGTGCAGGAAGGGATCCGTTTAGATGTCCACCGCGCCTATTTGGACTATCGCCGCGCCGACCGCGATTTGCAAGACGCGCGCCAGAGCCGGCAATTGGCCCGGCAGTGGTTGCGGGAAGCCCGCGACGATTTTGAGTTCGACCCGCAGACCATCGGCGAATTGATCACCGCCTTTGAGACTTGGGCCCGCCGCGAACAAGCCTACGGCCAAGCCCTGTACGACTTCAACCTCAGCGTCGCCCGTCTCGAAAAAGCCACGGGCGGTCTCAAACTGATCCCGCGCGATGCGACTCCTTAACGCAGTCTTGCTGTTGGCTTTGGCCAGCCCGGGCGGAGGCTGGGCCGACGCGGCTTGGGCGACGGAGGCCGTAGCGCGGTTGAACGTGCTGTTGGAGGCTCCCGACGGCGAGCGCGCCGACGGGACCGACCGCTTAGTCAGCAAGCACTTGGCTGTGGACGAATTTGCGGCGGCGACCTTTGGCGACTATCTCGAAAAGTCGTTGGACGACTACCAAGACCTGCTAGCCGCTCCGTGCTTTACACACCTCGTCGAGCACTATCGCAACCGACTAGCTAGGGCCTATCAGCACCGCCTCAGCGTGGACTTGGCAGCCCAGCTTGCTGCTGAGGACTTGCGCGGCTTGCGCTTGGATAGCCTCGAAGTGAATGGCCAGCGGGGCCGGGCGCAGCTTAGCGCGTTATCGGCTACGCACTTGTACAGCGTGGAGGCCGACTTGATTCTCTCAGACGGAACTTGGAAAATCGCCGAGCTGAAGATCGACGGCAGGTCCGTCTCCAGCCACTACAGGCGTCGCTACCAGGCACTGATTGACGGTGGTCATTCGCCGCCGGTGATGGAGGCTCAGCTCGCTGAGCGCGAGTTTGTCGTCCTTGAGGACTTTGCTGCTACTTGGGATGGAGCGCAGCCCTTGGAGTGGGGGCCATGGAAGAAAAAGGATCGGCACAAGCCCGTGCTCTACCGAGTAGAGGGTCGTCCCCGGAGCTACATGGCGGCGCGCGATTCGAGCCATTCGATCATCATGGGGAAATTCGTCCACTGGAATCCTCGCCAGTACCCGATTATGACTTGGTGCTGGCGCGCCGCGGCCTTGCCGCGGGGGGGTAACGAGTTTCTCGACGACGCCAACGACAGCGCGGCTGGTTTGTACGTTATATTCTCCAAGAATTGGATGGGGGTTCCCAAACAGCTCAAATACGTGTGGAGCACGAGCTTGCCCGAAGGCACGGTGGGCCGGCGCAACAAGATATTCCGGCCTTGGTTTTTCGTCGTCGAAAGCGGGACGACCAACTTAGACAAGTGGACCTTTGAGGTGGTTGACTTGGAAAAGCACCATCGGGAAAAGCTCGGCGGCCGGCCGGCCAAGCGCACCATCGGCTTGGCGCTGCTCACAGACGCCAATTCGACTCGTTCGTACGCGGAGGCGTACTACGCTGATCTGCGCGTGTGGACGCGCGAGGCTTTTGACGGCGGGCGCGTCGTCAGCTACTGCGGTGGACTCCCCGCCCCCAACGGCGCGTACAAAGAGGAGAATTCACAATGAAAACGATATGGTGCGGTGTGTGTGGCGTCCTCGCCGTCGCGGCTGTTGCCCCTGCTACCGACGATCCCATTGCCTTCCTCAAAAGCCACGCCGCCGCAGTGCAAGCCATCCTCGCTGAGGCACCGGCCGACTCGCTGTCCCCGGCCGTGCAGGAAGACCTTAAAAAGCACATCAACGCGGCCTTTGACTTCCGGGAATTGAGCCGTCTCGCCTTGGGAGATCACTGGGAAGGCCGCTCCCCGGCTGAGCGCGACCACTTCGCCGAAACCTTCAGCAGTATCATCCGCGAGCAGAATTTCGACAGCTTCTCCCGCTACTACCGAGAGGGCGAGATCCGCTACGAGTCGGCCGCGGTGCAAGGAGACGCGGCTGTCGTCCAAGCGCTGGCACCGGTGCGAGATGAGGAAATAGAGATCGAGTACAAGCTCCATCGGGTGGAGGGTGTGTGGCGGATATACGACTTGGGCATCGACGGCGTCAGCACGGCCGAGGGCAACAGGCGGCGCTATGCCCGCTACATCGAAAAAAATGGCTACGAGAAGCTCATCATTCAGCTCGAAAAGCAACTGGCCCGCCTCTCGCCGCCTTCAGGCGGTGCAAAGCGGGATTAACTCTCTGCCATGCCCATAAGCCACCAGCGCTTGGTCCGCTACATTTACCACCACTACATCGGCATAATTGCGCTGGCCACTATACTGTCGGTATTTGCCGGATTTTTCGCCGCCAAGCTGGCCCAAAACATCAAGACCGACTTCGCCGATCTCCTGTCCAATGATTACGTCAGCGTCAGGGAACTCAACCGCATCAAGGCCCGCATCGGCGGCATCGGCCCACTGATGGTCGTCATCACCAGCGACGACTTGGACGCGGCCGCCTCCTTCATGCAGGTCTTGGCCGATTCGCTCGAACACAGCCCGCTGATCAGCTCGGTGAGCCGCCTCGACAGCAAAAAGGATCTGCTCGAAAAAAACCGGCTGCTCTACATGGACTTAGAGGACCTGCGAGAAGTCAACCGCCGCCTCGACGAGCACATAGAACTGCAAAAGCTCAAGCAGTCGCCGCTCTACTTTGCCTTTGACGACGAGGAAGAGCAGGTACTCGATTTTTCGGATATCGAGGCCAAGTACCAGCAGGACGGAGCGGCCGCCGCGGTCGCAGCGCAATACCGCCAGTACGTCCTCACGCGAGAGGGCAACGGCTTTATCCTCCGGCTTTATCCGGCCGGGCTTACCACGGATGTTTCATTTTCACATGCTCTAATCGACCATCTCAACCAGACCATTGCCGCCATCGGCCCGGAGCGCTTCCATCCCAGCATTGAATGCGTGTACAAGGGCAGTTTTCAAAACAGCGCCAACCAATTCACGATCATTATCCGAGACCTCAAATCAACGGCCTTGTACAGTATCGTCGGCGTGCTCCTGCTCATCACCTTGCTCTTCCGCCAAGTAATTGGCTCGCTCTTCATCACCTTGCCGCTGCTGATGAGCCTAACTTGGACTTTTGGCGTCACCTACTTGGCCATCGGTAGCCTCAACATGATCACCGTGGGGCTTTTCGCCATCCTCTTTGGGCTGGGCATCGACTTTGGCATTCACATCTTCGCCCGCTACCGCGAGGCTCGACGCCGAGGAATGGATATCGAACAGGCCCTGACCGTGACCGTCCGGCACACGGGCAAGGCCCTGACTACGACGGCGCTTACTACCTCGATCGCCTTCTATTCGCTGCTGTTGACGGATTTTAAGGGCTTCTCGGAGTTCGGCTTTATCGTGGGCACCGGCATCCTCTTCTCGCTGGTGGCCATGGTTGCTATATGCCCGGCCTTCATCGTCCTCGCCGAGCGCCTGCGATTGGTCATTCCGATCCGCAAGCGAAGCGTCCTGTGGCGCACTGGTCGCTACCCAAAGCCTTGGGCCTCCCTGCTGATAGGCACCGTGATCACCGGGTACTCGCTGTACTACCTCGGCGATTTGGAATTTGAATACGACTTCAGCAAGCTCAAGCCCGCGCCGCCGCCCAACATCAACAAGGGCAGCCTGCCTCAGAGCCTGAAGGAAGGCCGCTCGCCGGCCATTGTCCTGACCGAAAGCTACGACGAGGCTATGGAGGTGGTTCGCACGGTCGAGGGCATCAAGGCTGCCCACGGCGATTCCACTACCGTCCTCAGCGTCAAGAGCGTGTACTCTGCGCTGCCGCAAGACCAAGACGCCAAGCTGGCGCTCATCGCCGACATGCGCACCTCGCTCGACCGGGAAGAGGGACTCTTCAGCGAGAGCGAGCGAGCTAAACTGGACTCGCTGCGCCCGTACCTAGACGTGAAAAAGCTAACGCTCTACGACCTGCCGGCGGACTTGACCAACGCGTTCAAGGACAAGGCGGGCAACATCCTCAACTTCGTGGCGATCAACGCCGCAGTCGAGCTCAAGGATGGAAAAGACGCCATCCGCTTTGCCGAGGAAATCAGCCGTATTGAAACGCCGACGGGCAAGGCCTACATAGCCTCTAGCTCGCACATCATCGTCGCCGAAATGCTCAAGGTCATGCTCGAGGATAGCTCCCTCGCCGTGATCCTCACGCTCGCGGTCGTCGCGGTGGTCCTGCTCATTGACCTGCGGAGTTTCGTCGAAACCTTGCTGGTGCTCACGCCGCTTTTGAACGCCTTGATATGGGTCGTGGGCTTCATGCATGCGTTTGACATCAAGCTCAACCTCTACAACATGGTCGCCTTTCCGACGATTATCGGCATGGGCATTGACAACAGCGTCCACATCTTTCACCGCTACCAAGAAGTCGGCCGCGGCTCGCTACGGCTGGTGTTGCGCACGACCGGGGTCGCGCTGTTGGCTACGTCGCTGACGACGATGGTCGGCTTTTCGGGGTTGGTGCCGGCCATTCACCCGGCGCTCACGTCGATTGGCGTACTCTCGCTGGTGGGCTTGGGGTCCTGTTTTATCACGTCCGTCACCCTGCTGCCGGCCCTTTTGCAAGTTCGCGAGCGGCGCGCTGAGAAGCTCTAATTTTGGCAGCCATGCGCGTCGGCATTGTGGGGGCGGGGATTTTCGGCTTGGCGGCGGCTTTGGAACTCAATCGGCGGGGCCATCAGGTCTCCCTCTTTGAACGCGGCCCCATCCCCTGTCCAGATGCTTCCTCGACCGATGTGTCCAAAGTCATCCGCCGCACCAGCTACCCCGAGGAGACCTACCAAGAGCTGGTCGAGCGGGCCGCTCATCAGTGGCGCCAATGGCACGATCAGCTCAGCCGAGCTATCTACTACCAGACCGGCAAGCTCAATATCTGGGGCGATTTGCCCGCCGACAGCCCAGCCCGCCGCGGCCTAAAGACGCTGCGCCAGCGGGGAAAGCCGGTCGAAGTGCTGAGCCCGACTCAGGTGCGCCAGTGCTTTCCCCAATTTACCGTGCAGGACGACGACACGCTCTTTTACGATTCTTGGTCCGGCTATTTGCGCAGCGGTCAGGCCGTGGCCGATCTGGCCGATTTGGCCCGGGAGCGAGGCGTTGCTATCCGCTCCCACACCCCAGTGCAGGACCTAGCCGAGACCGACCGGGGGATCCGCCTAACCACAGAGGCCGAGCGGCCTCTATTCGACCGCGTCGTGGTCGCCGCTGGTGCTTGGGTGGTGCGCCTTTTTCCCACGTTAAGGGACCATCTGCGCATAACGCGCCAGCAAATGGCCTTCTTGGCCCCGGCCAAGCCCGAGGAGTTCGCCCAGAAGGTATTTCCCGTGTGGACGGTGCTGAGTCCCGAGGCGGCTTGGTACGGCTTCCCGCTGCTGCGCGAAGGGTACGTCAAAATCGCCGAGGACAGCAAAGTGGAGTGCGCTGAGCCCGAGGCTGATCGCCAACCCAGCCCCGGCTTCTTCGACCAGGCCCGCGCCTTTGTCGCCCAGCGCCTGCCCGCTCTGGAAGAGGCCCGACTGGTGGGGGGCCGCGCCTGTCTGTACACCAATACGCCCGACGACCACTTTGTCATCGACTGGGCCCCGGCGGCGCGGGGGATTCTCATCGCTGGCTGTGGCAGCGGCCACGGCTTTAAGTTCGGCGGCTCCATTGGACCCGTTATAGCCGACGCCTTAGAGGACCGCCAAAACCCACTGGGCGATTTGTTCCGTCTCGGCCCGCGCTTTGCCGGCTCGGCGGATTCCTCTGGAAATTGAGCGTAGATTCCCCGCAATTCGACCCGACGCAAGACTGGGCCAGCTTTTCTCAATGGGGGTTTTAAGTATATTGAAATGGAAGTTGAGGCAAAAAAATGGAGCGAGAGACGGGACTCGAACCCGCGACAACCACGTTGGCAACGTGGAGCTCTACCAACTGAGCTACTCTCGCTCGAAAATTCATCAATATGAGAGGAAAAATATAACCATGCCCCGAATAAGCGTCAAGGTGCGCCAAGCTCTGCTACCTCTTGCTGCGGCCCTCTTGGGAGTGGCCTGTGAACAGAGGCCGCCCGAGGAGTCGCCGGCTTGGCCCCCCAAGGCACGCTGGCACAACAATCAGGGCGTGGTCTATATGGATCAGCACAACTATACGCGCGGTCGGGAGGAGTTTGCTCGCGCCCTCGCCGTGGTCCCGGATTACGCTAGTGCGCGGGCCAATCTCGGCATTGCGTACTACGCCCTCGGCAAGTACGACAGTGCTGCCACGGCCTTGCAAACCGCCCTCGCCATCAACCCCGACCTCCTCCACGCCAATTACGCGCTGGGCCTGATCTACAATGCCCAAGGCCGGGAGCACGACAAGGCGCTCGCGGCCCTGCAAAAGGTCGCGGCCGTTGACCGCGACGACCCCCACGTGCGCTACTACATGGGGCAGATGCGGGCCAAGCTAAACGAGAGTGAGGCCGCCATCGCCGACTTCAAGGAGGCCATGCGCCTCGATCCCTACAACGTGTCGGCTTACTATGGACTGGCCAATCTCTACCGGCGGCTTGGGCGCGAGGAGGAGTGGAAAAGCACCCTAGAGCGGTTCAACCAACTCAGCCAAGCCGGCCACCAAGGCGTTTCTTCGTCCTATCAGGGGCAGGGCAAATACGCCGAGGCTGTCGCCGACGCCGGTGGCGGCGATCCGAGTCAGGACGATGTGGCCGGGCCTTTGGCATTCGCGGCGACTGGTCCGGCGACCGGCCCGGTGCGTTTTGCCGCTTTGGGAGACTTTGACGCCGATGGTCAGGCGGATGTCTTGGCCGGGCTTCGACTTGAGCTCAGCCGAAAGGCCGAGGGCTTGCACCTGTACGCTGGCGGTACGGCGGAAGTGCTCACTGCTCCGACGCTCCCCGACGGCTTTGGGGCAACTAGTGCGATTGCCGGCGACCTCGACAACGACGGGACCGCCGACTTGGTCCTCAGCGGAGCGGGCGGAACTCGCCTCTACCGAGCGGCTAACGGCGAATGGGGTGCCGGAGAAGACCTGTCTGTGGCCTCGACTGGTGTCGCGCTGGGCGATGCCGACCACGACGGCGACCTCGATCTGCTGGTGCTCGGCCCGCACGTTGCGCTGCTGGCCAACGACGGAGAGGCCCGTTTCGCCGCGGGCAGCTTGACCGCCGGGCCGGCCGACCGCGCGGTCTTTTCGGACCTCGACAACGACCGCGACGTGGATGTAGTCCTCCTCTCGGCCGCGGGCCTGCAAGTGCAAACCAACAATCGCGACGGCACGTTCTCGGAAATCGCCGCCGCCTTGGGCTTGGGCGCAGTGCAGGGCGCGGGCTTGGCCGTTGAGGACTTCAACCAAGACGGCTATATGGATTTGGCTATCGCGGCTAGCGGTGCCGTCGAAACGCATATCAACCAAGCCGGCCGCGCCTTCGTTCCGGCCGCGACGTCGGCGGCGTCCGGCGGGCGGGCGTTGCTTCCCGCCGACTTCGACAACGACGGCGACTTGGACCTGCTCGCCTGCGAGGACGAGCGGCTGCAACCGCTCGCGTACGGCGGCGGCCAGTTCCAGCCGCAACCCCCTATCGACGAGCCGGGTGGGGCGGTGCTCGTGGCCGATTTCAACGGCGACGGCCGCGTGGATATTTGGGCGGGTGGCCGGGTGCTGCACAACCAAAGCGAGGGGGGGCACTGGATCGAGATCGCCACCCAAGGGCTCAACAGCAACCGCGATGGTGTGGGGGCCAAGGTGGAGGTGAAAACCACCCACCGCCTCCAGAAACGCGAGATCCGCAGCGAGGGATACGCGGGTGTGCTCCACTTCGGCTTGGCGCAGAGCGACTCGGTCGAATTCATCCGTATCCTCTGGCCCGGCGGCGTGCGCCAGACCGAGTTGGCCACCGGGGCTGGCCAGCGGCTGGAGCTGACCGAACTCGACCGCAAGGGGACCTCGTGCCCCATTCTCTACGCTTGGGACGGCGAGCGTTATCGCTTTGTCACCGACATTCTCGGGGGAGCCATTATTGGCTACTTGACCGCCCCGGGTCAGTACTACCAGCCCGACACCGACGAGTACGTCCGCTTGGGGCCGCTGGCCCCCAAAGACGGCCACTATGTCTTGCAATTGGCTAATCAGCTAGAGGAAATCATTTACGTCGATGCCCTCGAACTAGTGGCCGTTGATCATCCGCCCGAATTCGACGTGTATCCCAACGAGCGCCTGCTTTCCCAGCCTCCTTACCCAGAGTTCAAACTCTACCCTCTGCGCAATCTGCGCCCGCCGGTAGCCGCCAAAGATCACCGAGGGCTGGACGTGTTGGCTACGCTGCAGGAGATCGACGACGAGTGGTACGACGGCTTTGACCAGCTCGATATACACGGCTATGCCGAAGACTATGCGCTAGAGCTCGACTTGGGCGACCTGTCCGAATTCGCCCATCCGGTCTTGCTTGGCTACGGGTGGGTCGATTACGCGCATTCGACCTCAAACTGGAGCGCCGCGCAGCGCGGCTTGTCGCTGTATCCGCCGCGCCTGTCGGTAGCTGATAGCGAGGGGGGGTGGATCGAAATCAGCGCGGATATGGGTTCCCCGGCGGGCCTGCCCAAACACGCGCTTTTCGACTTGGCGGGCCTGTTCCCGTCCGACGACTACCGGCTGCGGATCGAGACCAACACCGCGCTCTACTGGGATCAATTGCTGGTGGGCGACGCTGCGGACATTCCTCTTACAGTCCATCGCTTGCAACCGGCGCAGAGCGACCTCCACTGGCGCGGCTACCCGGCCCATACATCCATCAAGGGCACTTTTGCCTTTCGCTACCACTACGATCAATTGGCGTTAGAAGCACCTTGGGGCACCCACGCCGGAGCCTTCACCCGCTTCGGTCCGGTCGAGGAGCTGGTCGAAGCCATCGACGACCGCTTTGTCATCATGTTCCACGGAGATGAGCTGACCGTTGAATTCGCCGCCTTGCCGCCGCCGCCGGCTGGTCTCGTGCGCTCGTTCTTGCTGTACGCCGATGGCTTTGGCAAGGACATGGACTTGCACTCGGCGCACTCGCTAACGGTCGGGCCGCTGCCCTTTCACAGCATGTCCGGCTACCCGTACCCAGCGAGCGAGCACTATCCGCAAACTAGTGAGCACCTAGAATACTTGCAGGAATACAACACGCGCTGGGTCAAGGGCTACTATGAATAAAGAGCTTCTGGGCAGGGTAGTAGAAGGAGCGAAACGCGTACCCAGCCTCTTATTGAGCAATGTGAATAAAGGGCTTCTGGACAGGGTAGTAGAAGGAGTAAAAGGGGCCTTTAGCCTCTCAATGCTCAAGAGGCTGCTGCTCTACACCACTTGCTTCCTCGCCTTGTACGCCGTTGTCGGCGTAGGTGGCTATCTGATCTTTAACGACAACTTGCCCGACATCGACGATTGGAGCTTCCGGCCCAAACGGGTTACCAACGTGTATTCGGCCGACGGCCGCCACTTGCAGGACTTCCTCGAGGAAAACCGCGAAATCCTCACTTATGAGGAAATCCCCGAATCCGTGCGGGCCGCCCTCATCGCGGCTGAAGACCGGCGCTTCTTCTCGCATTGGGGCATTGATATCTACCGCATTCCCGGGGCACTGCTGGCCAACCTTAAAGACCGGCGTCTCGTCGGCCAAGGGGCCAGCACGCTTACCCAGCAGCTCGCCCGCAGTGTATTCGCCGAAGTTGGTACTCAGCGCGGCAGTGCTTCCTTTGCCGATGTGGCGGCCACGTACGTGCGCAAGATCCGCGAACAGATCACCGCTGTTTTAATTGAGCGCCTGTACACCAAGCCCGAGATAATGACTATGTACCTCAACACAGTCTATTTCGGTCACGGTGCCTACGGGATTAAGTCGGCGGCGCGCTTGTACTTTGACCGAGAAGTCGATCAGCTCGCGCTCGAAGAGAATGCCTTGCTCGTCGGGCTGCTGCCGCGGCCCAATAGTCATAGCCCCTTGAGGCACCCCGAACGCGCCCGCAAGCACCGCAATCTAGTGCTGGCCAGCATGGCCGACAACGGTGCGATCACGCCCGCTGAGCGCGATTCCCTGCGCAACGAACCCATCGTCGCCCGCAGGGGTAGCCGCGAGGAGACCTATGGCATAGCCCCGTACTTTGTCGAGCATGTCCGCCAGCAGATCCAGAGCGAGTTTGGCATGGCAATCTATCGCGAGGGCTTTGTGGTCCACACTACGATTGACTCGCGCTTGCAGCAGATAGCCGAAAAGCACTTTGATACTGAAATAAGCAAGGTGCAGAAAAAGGTGGATCAGTACCTAGCGGCCGTGGGCGCGGCCCGGAGTGTGCGCGACTCGGCCGTAGTCCAAGCCGCCTTAGTGGCTATGGATCCGGCTACCGGCCACATCTTGGCCATGATTGGGGGCCGCGACTTCAGCCTCAGCAAATTCAATCGCGCCACCCAAGCCAAGCGGCAGCCTGGGTCCGCGTTCAAGCCCTTCGTGTTCACGGCCGCCATCGACAACAATCGCTTTGCGGTAGATGTGCTCGACGACAATGCCTTCACGCTGTGGGACCACGGGCGTAGGGAGTTTTGGGACCCCGAGAACTACGACAAGAAGTTCAAGGGGCCGATGACGCTGCGCGAAGGGCTGAAACAGTCGCGCAACCTCATCGCCATTAAGCTGGCCGACGAGCTCGGCCCGCCCCTAGTTCGCAGTTATGCCCGCAACATGGGCATATCCACGCCCATCCAAGCCATCCCTTCCATCGGCGTCGGCACCAGTGAGGTGCTACTCCTCGACTTGGTGGCGGCATACGCGGTCTTCCCCAACAAGGGTATCCACGTCGAGCCAATGGCCATCAGTCGCTTGGAGCGCAAGGATGGCGACGTCTTTTTTACGCGAGAAAGCGGCCATAAGCAGGAGGTGCTGCGGCCGGCCGTGGCCGTGATTGTCTCGGACATGCTGCGCTCGGTTGTCGACGAAGTCGGCGGCACCGGACGACGCATCCGCACGACATACGACTTCCGGCCCCAAGCGGCCGGCAAAACTGGCACGACCAACGATTACACGGATGCGTGGTTCATCGGCTTTACGCCTCATCTGGTAGTGGGAGTTTGGGTCGGGATGGACGATCCCAGCCTGCGCCTCTGGCCGAGACAGGCCGGCTCTGCGGCGGCCCTGCCTTTGTGGGCGGAGTTTATGAAGGAGGTGTACGCGAGCGTGGATCCCTATCGCAGTCTGAGCAATCGCGGGTTTGAGTACCCAGCGGACCTCGTCGTGCGCCGCGCAGTCTGCAACGACTCCAACAAGATCGCCACCCGCTTTTGTCCCAATCAGCGAAAAGAGCTTTTCATCGCTGGCGAAGTCCTGCCGAGCACGTGCCCTCTACATGGGCGTCTCCAAGAGCAGACCCCCAAGCGCATCCAGAGGTTTTGAGAAGCTGCCGGAAAACTTTTGGCGGCCGCCGCGCTTTCGCTCGCGCTCGGGGCACACCCAGAATTGCCAGACAGCTTCTTTAAGATCACAAAACAAAGAAGATGTAGAATAGACCGCCTAGAATGCCGGCCGATAGGCCGCGCACAATGGCCTTGTTTTCTGGTTTGAGTACCGTTTGTTCGACCATGTCTCCTCCACCTAAGACCCCGCTCAACCCCTTAGACACCATGTCCGAGCTATAGGCTTGGACGCGGCGGTCCCAGCGCACGATGTGGTCGGCGGCTGTTTCTATTCTGAGAAAGAGGTCGCCATACGCCTCGCGCCGTTGTTGGTTGCCCCAGAGAAGTAGCCGGCGGGGTGCCGGCGAGTACACCACGCGCGCCCTGACCAGCCGATAGTACACCACGTCGGCTAGCGAGTCTTCTGGCTGGCGCACCAGCACCTGATAGCCTCGCTGCTGCAAGGTCTCGATCAGGGCGTCCTCGATGACCCAATTGGCCTCGTTCTTGTCATCTTCGGCTTGGAGGAAAAGCCGCGTACCCGGAGATAGAGGGAGGGCATCCATTTGGTGGTCTAGGGCGCGGACAAAGGCTTGATTGATCAACTGCAAGTCCGTAGGCGTTTGCTTTTTGCCGCCTGGGGCTTGGGCCGTTCCTTGCCATACCACGCGCACTGTGTTCGCGCCGCGCAGGGGAATGAAGTGCTCCCGCCCCAAGGGCTTACAGGCGCTCTGCCAAGTAAAAGGCCCCGGGCGCTGCGGCACGGCTTCGAGCGTTACCCGAATCGCCGCGCCTGCGTCCAAGCTATCCAAACCGCTGACCAGTAGGCTCGGGGCGGCTTCCTCGTCGCTTTGTACGAGTGCTGCGCCCGGCGGCCCTTCTATCAAAGAGACGTCCGAGAACGCTGGCGCAATTTGCAGGCGCAAGGCCGCCAAGGCGATGGGGGTGGTGCTTTCGTTGCGCCATATACAGGTGATTGGCCCGCGCTGGCCCACCTCCATAAACCCCGTTTCCAACGCCATCATAAATCCAGGCTCCAAGGCCATCACGGGCAGCGGGTCCACCTGCAAGTGCTGGGTCGCCAAGTCCACTGGGCTCTGGCCGGAGACCCGTGCAGCGACCGCCAAGGGTAGGGGGCCGAAGCGGGCTGGAGCCACTATCACCGGCCAAGAGAGCGTGTCAGCTTGTCCGGGAGCCAAGCTGCCCTCCCAGCGCTGCGGAGCGTCGCCCTCCGGCCAGCTAAGTTCCGGCGGCCAAGTCCAGCTCAGCTCCTCTAAGGGCGGCCCGGAGGCATCGTCGAAGCGCACAATCGCGCGTAAGTCAAAGCGCTCGCCCTGATAGACTCGCAGTGGCTCAATGGACCACGAAATAGCGGGCGGTGGGCGCACCGCTATTTCGAACTCGACCTGATGGGCCGGAGTGCCCTGTGGGTCGAGCGAGGAGTAAATCGCCGCGGACCAGTCGATTGTTCCCACTTCGGCGGCGGCTAGGTCGATGTAGAGGGTGTCGATGTGTTCGCCAGCCAAAGGCCGCGCCGCATAGTCTATGCCGATTGACGCTGCTTCTAGCTGCGCCTTGCCTAGTGCCGAGCGGACGTTCTGCAACCGTGCGTTGCCGAGGCACCGTAGGTCCGCGCTGATTATGGCTTCGCCATCGCCGGGGAAGTAGTGCAAATAGAGGATGGACTGCTGATCCAACGCTGGCCCGGCAATCGCCGGTTGGTCTAGGCGCGCACTGAGCGTCGAGCGGGCGCTCGCCGGCACCACGGCCGCCCACAGCGCGACGACCACCCCTAGCCCGCGCCAATAGCTGCCATAACTGCCCGTGTGCTCGCCGCCCTGAAAGCAGCGTCTTCCTACGGTCCCTCGGGTTGCCATTCGGTTTGTCCTTCGTCGCTTTTGCCGCGTTCTGGCCCTTTGACCAAAAAAGCCTAACTCACTTTTTAACTATGACTTACGTCTAATTCAAGCCTAACGTACGACGCGGGTGCTGTCAAGGTAGAAGCCCCTGTCTGCATCCCTAGAAAGCCTTGACTGAACCAGTGGGCGCCGATAGGTTGTAAGCGAGCTTAGCCTTCCTCCTGTTGTGCATTGTCACCTTGGTCGCCGCTATGCAGCTTTCCAGACGCACCGATTGGAGCGCGGCGTGGCAGCAAAAGCCGCGTCCCTCTTTATGCTAGACTGGCTACTACCCGCGTTAGGCGCGTTGGGTGCGCTCGGCCTCAGTGCGCTGTGTGCCCCTATGGCCCTTGCTTTGCGCTGCCGACGCGAGGGCCTGCCGGAGTCTTGGGAATGGGGTGTGCGGCTGTCCTTTTTTTGGGGTGGGCTAGGGCTTGGTCTGCGATGGAGCCCGCAGGGCCTGCGCATCGCGCCCGTGCTCTTGGGCCAATTCCTGCCATACCTTTCCCTGCCGCTACGGCCCCAAGTGAAACGGAAGTCAAAGACACGGCGAAAAGCCGAGCAAGAGGCCGCGCCCAAAGCCCGCGAGCGGAACCTGCGTCCGCTCGTGCGCCTGCTGATCAAGCCCAGTCTTGGGCTATTGGCGAGCCTGCCGCGCATCATTCGGCTTAAAAAGCTGCGAATTGAGGGCCGCTTGGGCTTTGCCGACCCGGCGCAAACCGGGCGGGTCTATGGCTATTTACAGGCGGTTGCCGCGCACAAGGGAAAGGTGCAAATAAACGTCAGCCCGGATTTCGTGCGCACGGGGGCTTTTGGCCGCTTGGCCTTGGTCGCTCATTTGCACTTGGGCTTGTTAATTTTGCTTTTAGGGCGCTTTGGCTCGCAGGCGGCATACTGCTTGTTGGCCGCACGCTTCCGTACCCCGATCTAAGTCGAGGAGTTTTTCATGGCATCGTCCGTAGAATCCCTAGTCGAGCGCGTCCTAGGCGAGTTGCACCGCATCGTGCAAACCGAAACCGTCATCGGGCAGCCGTTTCAGGCCGGCGACTTGACCATTATTCCGGTATCGAAAATATCGTTTGGCTTTGGGGCCGGCGGAGGGCTGGAGGGCAAGGGGCAGAGCGGGACGGGCGGCGGCGCGAACATCGAACCCATCGCCTTCCTCATCGTCGATGCCGATGGCCGGGTGCAGGTGGCGTCCATCGGCGATCAGGAGGCCGGTTGGAGTCAGATCATCGCGCTGGTGCCCGAGGCCATCGACAAGATCAAGAAGTTCGTCAGTAAGAGCAAAGATAAAGAGAAAGACGCCAAGGCCGAGAGCGCCTGAGCCGCCTCAGTGGTGGTCTCGGCTGGTGGGAAACACCTTGAAGCGTCCGTCTAGCAATAGGTGAGTGTACCAACCGACGATGCAGGCAACAAAGAACACCACATGCCCTTCCAACAGGGTGTGTACGTTATTCCAGCTAAATTCCCCCAAAAAAGCCTGCCGCGCCCGCCAGTATTCGTAGCTCGCGCCTAGCAACCCTACGGTGATGAACGGGCTGATCTTCCAGTGCGTCCAGCCGCGATGGTGATCCAAAAGCGGTAGGACGCACAAGAGGCCCACTAGCGTTGCCAACTCGTAGTGCTCGGCCCAGCCCAGATAGAGCAAGGCGCAGAACACGCCGCGGAAAAACCACCGCTGTGCCACCGAAGCCGTGTCCAAGTCGGGAAAGAGGGAGAAAAACAGCGCGGTGCCGCCAACAGCGGCTTGGGTCGTCAGGTCGTCGGGCGCGACAGAGCCCAAGTAAACTGCGCCCGCCGTCACTCCACTGCCGGCGACGATTCCTCCCAAGACATGTCCTTTGAAGTTCACGCCCCTTCATCTTTTTGCTGGTGGTGGAGCTGACCGCAGGCCGCGTCGATGTCTCGCCCGCGGCTATGGCGCACGGTAAACTCGACGCCGCAGCCTCTGAGCACTTGGTAAAATTGCGCTAGGCGTCGGTGGGCGGGTCGGCGGAAGCGGCGGTCTGTTGTTTCGTTGTAGGGTATGAGGTTGAGCTTGCAGGGAATGTCGCGGGTTAGTGCGGCTAGCCGTTGCGCATCTGCGTCCGCATCGGTCAACCCGGCCATGAGTACGTATTCAAAGGTGACGCCATAGCCACGACAGGCGAAAAATTCGCGTGCGACCGCCAAGAGGTCGGCGATTTTGTACTTGCGATTGATCGGCATGAGCTGCTCGCGCATCGCGTCGGTCGTGGCGTTGAGAGAAATGGCCAACCCCACGTTGAGCTCTTCGGCCATGAGCCGGCGAATGCCCGGAATGTACCCGGCGGTGGACACGGTAACTTTCCGCCCGCCCAACCCAATGCCCTCTTTTAGGAGCATTAGCTTGAGGGCACGCACAACCGCCGCGTAGTTGAGCAGCGGCTCGCCCATTCCCATCATCACCACATTGGTCACCTTCTCGCCCCGCTCACGGGCGAACTGGTTCACCTGCAAGAGCTGATCGACGATCTGCCCGGCTTCGAGGTTGGCGACCATCCCCATCCGCCCGGTGGCGCAGAACTTGCAGTCGAGCGGACAGCCTACTTGCGACGACAGGCACGCTGTGCGCCGGGTGCCATCGACGATTAGTACGGACTCGATTCGCTGTCCGGTGGGCAGCTCAAAGAGAAATTTGACCGCTTCGCCCGTGGTCGATTCCTGACGCTTGACGAGGTTTAGGCAAGTAATGCGCGTCCGCTCGGCGAGCTTCTCACGCAAAATTTTGGAGATATTGGTCATCTCCCGAACATCGCGTACGCCTTTGGCGTAGAGCCAATCAATGATCTGACGACTGCGGTAGGCCGGTTCTTCGAGCTCGCCCACGATACGGTCTAACTCCTTGGGCAGCATGGCTTTCAGGTCGTATATTTGACGAATCATATTAAAAGCTCTTGACGCTTGAATGACACGAGATTATATATGGTAAGGTTTTAGCGACATTGGTCAACGGTTTCCCCACCCGTTGTCAGTCCCCTTATTTTTCATAACATAAAATAATATGAGATTTGGATTTGCCATTTGGTTCTGGGGCATCCTGTTGGGTAGCCTTGCGCTTATGGCGCTGCGCTTGGGGATGTCCTCTCAGCACTCGGCGGCCGCAGCCGCCCACCTCGAAGAGGAAACGTCCTTTGTGGTCTTTACTCCGGCCGCTTCGGCCGCAGTTTGGGAGTCTCCCTTTGTCGGCCCTCCGACTACGCCCTCGTCCGTCGATCAGACGATTGCGGTCGAGTTGCGCCGCGGGGATTCCATCAACCACTCGCTCAAGCGCCACCGCGTCCCGCCCCACGAGTTGGAGCTGCTGTACGAGGCGTTATACGCGGTTTTCGACCCCTCACAAGTCAAGTCGGGCGACCACTACGAGGTAGTAAGCGACACCAGCGGGGCCATTCGCCGCTTCCGCTACACGCCTCACCGCACCCCAGATCGCCCGATCGAGGTGGAACGACGCGACGGCCAGCTTGTTGCTCGCCAGTTGCAGCTACCGCTGGAGCAACGAGTCGAGCGGCTCGAAGTGCGCATTGAGGACAGTCTCTCCAACGCCATCAATGCAGCCGGGGAGGGTAGTGCGCTCAGCGATGTGCTCGTCGATGACATATTTGGCTCAGTCATCGACTTCCAGCGGGACCCGCGCCGCGGTGATCGACTAGGAATTGTCTTTGAAAAGCTCTACATTGACGAGCACTTCGTCCGCTACGGCGACATCCTCTTGGCGCGCTACGAAGGCGAACGAGTAACCGAGTTGGCGGTCCGCTATGCTGCCACTGAGGGAGAAGATGCCTATTACAACGCCAGCGGCCGCTCCCTCGGCCGAATGTTCGTACTCAAGCCCCTTGGCGTCAATCGCATCACCTCGCCCTTCAACCGCCAACGTTTCCATCCCATACTCAAAAGGCGACGTCCCCATCTAGGGACGGACTATGGTGCGCCGACGGGCACTTTGGTGTGGACTACGGCCCGCGGACGGGTCGCGTTCGCGGGCTGGAAAGGCGGTTACGGCAAATTGGTCGAAATCGTCCATGCCAATGGCTATCGCACCCGCTACGCGCACCTGAGCAAGATATTGGTTCGCAAAGGTCAGCCCGTAGAGCAAAAAGAGATCATCGGCAAGGTTGGTGCCACTGGACTCGCGACCGCCTCCCACCTACACTACGAAATCATCAAGAATGGCCACCACATCAATCCCGAACTCATCAACAAAGGCCATGCCGTCCCAACGCTAGTTGACGATCTGTTACCCGACTTTGTCCGCAAGCGCGACGCGCTTTTGTACGTCCTCGACCTTGGCCCGCGCACTTGGCGTTTTGCCTCGACCTTGACATCCCCACCACCCTAGTTTTATTGCCCTTATTGCCCTTCTTCGATGGAACCAAAAACGCTGCAAGAAATCGAAAATTTGGCCAAGCGCGACGGGCGCTATAGGAGTGATGCGTATCTTTTTGTGTACGATGCGCTAGGATACACGGTGCAAAAGCTCGGCAAGAACAAGGGGACCTTGAGTGAAGAGAAGCGACATATTTCCGGTCGGGATCTGCTCTTTGGCATCAGCGAGTATAGTGCCGATCAATTTGGGCCGCTTACCTGCTCAGTCTTTGCCCACTGGGGCATTGAGCAAACGCGCGATTTTGGCGAGATTGTCTTCAACTTGGTCAATGCGAATTTGCTGCGTAAGACAGCCGAGGACCGGATTGAAGACTTCGTCGATGTGTACGATTTTGCCGAGGAGTTCGACTGGAAGAAGCGCAAGGCCGATCTCAAGCGCCTGTCCTGAGCGCGGGAGGCGAAGATGAAGATCGCCTACTTCGACTGCTTTTCTGGTATCAGCGGCGACATGATCTTGGGTGCCCTGCTCGACGCGGGGCTCCCGCTAGCGAACCTCAACCGAGAAATTGCCAAGCTGGGCGTCCAGGACGTCGCCATTGAGCGCGAATCCACCGCCCGGCACGCCATTGCCGCCACCCGCGCTAAGGTCTGCGTGGCTGGTGAGCCGTTGGCCGACGCTGAGCACCATCTCGATCTGTCTGGCCAGCCCACGCACGATCACCCTCACGCCCACCTCAAAGATATAACCAGCCGCATTGCCGCTAGCCGCTTAGACGACGTCGTCAAGGAGCGCTCCATCCGCGTCTTTGAGCGCCTGTGTAGAGCCGAAGCCGAGGTACACAACGCCGCGCCCGCCGAAGTGGCCCTGCACGAAGTGGGGGCTCTCGACGCCCTGATAGACGTAGTGGGGGCCGTGGTCGGCCTCCAGCTTTTGGAGGTGGACGAGGTTTGCGCTTCGCCCCTGCGTTTTGGCACGGGTTTTGTGCGCTGCGCGCACGGGCGCTACCCGGTGCCCGTGCCTGGGGTCTTGGCTCTCTGCCGCGACGTGCCAACCGAACAGACCGATATCCGCGCCGAACTCGTCACCCCGACTGGGGCAGCGATCATCACCACCTTAGCTCGTTCTTTTGGGCCGCAGCCGTCCTTTTGCCAACAAGCCGTTGGCTATGGTGCGGGCCGCCGCGATTTAGACGCCATCCCCAATCTCTTGCGCCTGCGCTTGGGCGAGCGCGTACCGGCCAGCGAGCGCGTCCTGCTGATCGAAGCCAACATCGACGATATGAACCCAGAAGTGTACAGCTACCTCTTCGACCGGCTGCTAGAGCAGGGCGCGTGCGATGTGTACGCCACGCCGGTCCTTATGAAAAAGGGCCGGTTAGGCAATGTCCTTAGCGTCCTCGCGCCGGCGGGCCGCTTGGACGAGCTAGCCGCGATCGTTCTGCAAGAAACTACTACCATCGGCCTGCGCTACTATGGAGTGGAACGCCGTGTCTTAGAACGTCAGATTCGCGCCGTTGCCACGCCGTACGGGGAGGTCAATGTCAAGTTTAGCTATATAGATGGACGCGGCCGCGCCGCTCCTGAATACGAGGACTGCGCTCGGCTAGCCCAAGAGCATCAAGTGCCCTTGCTCTCTGTATATGAGGCCGCTCAGGCGGCCGCCATCAAGGAGTAATGACCATCATGTTGCGATTGATCTTATGCGCGTTATGGCTGGTTCCCTCCGTGTCCAGCACCGGGCAAGCTGCGGAATGGCCGGCTTATAGGGGAGACCTAGACGAATTCGACAATATCCAGCGCCTGCCTGCGGGCGACGGCCCAGACCGCTTCGTGCTCGGCGACAACGATGGCCGGCTCCACGTCTATGAGGAGCGCGACCGCACCTGTACCGAGGTGTGGGACAGCGACTATCTCGAAGGTGCGGTGGCCGGCGTATTCGTCCTCGACATCAACGACGACCAGCTCGACGAGATCGTCGCCTATACCGACCAAGGCCGCGTGTATTACTTCGACTCTCAGGACTATACGCTGCTGTGGAGCAACTCGCCCAATGAATACGCCCGCATTACCAGCCTGACCATTGGCGACATCGACGACGACCCCCAGCCCGAGCTCGTGTTCTGCGCCGATGGCCGCTTAATCGTGTATGATGTCCGCGACCAGTACGAGCAGCGGCGCAGCGACCAGACCGATTTGACGGCCGATCAGATTCTCATCGGCGACGTAGATGGGGACGACGAAGACGAGATCGTGCTCAACGATGGCTACGTGTTCGACGCCCGCTTCTTAGACTTGGAGTGGCAGTCGCCCGAGCCTTTTGGCGAGCGCATGGGTCTGCTCGATCTCGACGAAGACCTGATTCTCGAGGTCGTCGGCGAGTTTCAGGGCCGCTATCTGCGCATTTTTGACATTGACCTCCGGCGAGAAAAGTCGCTCAGCCGCTAGCGGTCTAGCCTTGACACCCAAGCAACGACCGGCGTATATACTCCCTCTCATACACCAACAAGGAGCTATTGTAATGCGACCCGTCACCCTTTTCACTGGCCAGTGGGCCGACCTGCCTATTGAGACCCTCTGTCAACAGGCCGTTGAGTTTGGCTACGACGGCTTGGAGCTGGCCTGCTGGGGAGACCATTTTGAAGTTGACCAAGCCACAGATGCCTATTGCGAGGCCAAGCGCGAACTGCTCACAAAATACGATCTAGCGCTGTTTTCCATTTCCAATCACCTCGTCGGCCAAGCCGTGTGCGACGCCATCGACAGCCGCCACCAAGCCATCCTGCCCCCGCGTATCTTCGGCGATGGCGACCCAGAGGGTGTGCGCCAGCGCGCAGCCGAAGAAATGATCGCCACCGGACAAGCGGCCGCCCGGCTTGGGGTTGACGTGGTCAACGGCTTTACCGGCTCCTCGATTTGGCACCTGCTCTATTCATTCCCGCCGGTATCCCCCGACATGATCGAGGCTGGGTTCGCGGATTTTGCCGTACGCTGGAAGCCTATACTCGACCAATACCAAGCACTCGGCGTCAAGTTTGCGCTAGAGGTCCACCCCACGGAAATCGCCTTTGATAGCGCCTCGGCCGAGCGCGCCATTCAAGCCCTTGACGGCCACCCGGCCTTTGGCTTCAACTACGATCCCAGCCACCTTGGCTACCAAGGCGTGGACTACATTGAGTTTATCCAGCGATTCAGCGACCGCATTTTCCACGTCCACATGAAGGACGTAGGCTGGTCTGCGACGCCGACTGACGCCGGAGTCTTCGGCGGGCACACCGAGTTCGGTGACCGCCGGCGCTATTGGGACTTCCGCTCGTTGGGCCGCGGCAATATCGACTTTGAGGAAATCATCCGTGCCCTCAATCGCATCAACTACCAAGGGCCGCTGTCGGTCGAATGGGAAGACAGCGGCATGGATCGCGTCCACGGCGCGACAGAAGCGGCCGCCTTCGTCAAACAGGTCGATTTCCCGCCCTCGGACATTGCCTTTGACGCGGCGTTTGAGGACTAGCGTTGCAACGTCTTGGCATCCTCTTGGTTGTTGCCGTTCTCGTCGCCTGCGGCCAAGAGGAACGCGCCCAGCACACCTTGGTTTTTGGTCGCGGCTCGGATTCAATCGGGCTGGACCCGGGGATTGAAAACGACGGCGAATCGTTCAAGGTCTGCGACAACATCTACGAGACCTTGGTGACCTACGACAGCGAGAGCACGACCGTCGTGCCGCAGCTTGCGCATTCTTGGGATATTGCCGACGATCAGCTCACGTGGACCTTCCACTTGCACACGGGGGTCCGCTTTCACGACGGCACCCCCTTTAACGCCGAGGCCATGCTGTTTTCGCTCGGGCGGCAGTTTGACAAAGACCATCCCTTTCACAAGGTCGCCGGTTCTTACAAGTACTGGCAGGCCATGGGCATGGACGACATCGTCGCCTCGCTAGAAGCCCCGGACGACTCGACTTTTGTCATTCGCCTCAAAGAGCCTCACGCTCCCTTCTTGGCGAACTTGGCGATGAACTTCTGTGCGGCCGTCAGCCCCACTGCGGTGGCTCGTTACGGTCGCGATTACTTCAAAAACCCGGTCGGCACCGGCCCCTTCCGTTTTGTCGAATGGCGCAAAGACGAGCGCATCGTCTTGGAGCGCAATCCCGATTACTGGGGGCCAAAGCCGCAGCTTGACCGCCTAATTTTCAAGCCTATTCAGGAAGCCTCGGTGCGCTTCTTGGAGCTTTCGCAGGGCACGATTCACGGCTTCGACAACCTCAGCCCTGAGTACATCGAGCCGATCCGCGCCGATCCCAACCTCCACCTTTTGACGCAGGCGGGCATGAACATCGGCTACTTGGCCATGCACTTGGACAAGAAGCCTTTCGACGATGTGCGGGTGCGCCGCGCCATAAACCACGCCGTGGATAAGCAGGCTCTGGTGGATAATTTCTACGAGGGCTTGGCCATGCCGGCCAAAACCCCCATCCCACCGACCTTGTGGAGCTACAACGACACCATTGCGGGCTATAGCTATGATCCGGCCAAAGCGCGGGCCTTGCTGGCGGAAGCCGGTTATGCCGACGGCTTTGCAACCGAGCTGTGGGCCATGCCGGTGCCGCGCCCCTATATGCCGCAGCCCAGCAAAATCGCTGAGGCGATTCAGGCCGACTTGGAAAAGGTGGGCATCCGCGCTCGCATTGTATCTTGGGAATGGGGGACGTACTTGGACAAGGTGTTCGATGGTCAGCACCAGATGGCTTTGTTGGGCTGGACCGGCGACAATGGCGACCCGGACAACTTCCTCTACGTGCTCCTCGACTCCACCGCGGCCATCAAGCCCGCCCAGAATATCGCCTTCTACCGCAGTGCCGAGCTGCACGACGCGCTCGTGGCGGCTCGTCGCTCTACCGAGCGCGACGAGCGTACGCGGCTCTACGCCCGGGCGCAGGAAATCGTCCACCGCGACGCGCCTTGGGTGCCTCTAGTACACGCGACGCAGACGGTGGTTTTTCAGCGCCGCGTCACTGGTTTCAAGCTACATCCCACGGGCAGCAAGTGGTTCCACAGTACTGAGCTGGCACCTTGAGCCATGCACCGCTTCGTCCTCCGGCGGCTCATAGCGCTCTTACCGACGCTGGCGGGGATTTCGCTTTTAGTTTTTCTGATGCTCTACTTGGTGCCGGGCGACCCGGCCCAAGTCATGCTCGGAGAGCGCGCCAATGCCGAGAGCTTGGCCGAGTTGCGCACTACTTTGGGCCTCGACCAGCCCTTCCACGTGCAGTTTTACCGCTTCTTTACTGGCCTGTTGAGCGGTGACCTCGGCCGCTCGATTCGCACTCACGAGAAAATCACCACTGAACTCGTCCAGCGCTTCCCGGCCACCTGCGAGCTGACCTTGGCCAGTATGCTGCTGGCCATGACGGTCGGCATCTCGGCCGGACTGTGGGCCGCAGTGCGGCGCGGCAAGATCGCCGATCTGCTCAGCATGATCTTGGCCACGGCTGGCATTTCCATTCCCGTATTTTGGCTGGCTCTGATGCTGGTGTTGCTGTTGGCCTTTTACGTGCCGCTCTTTCCGGTGTCCGGCCGCTTGAGTACGCATATCTACTTTGAGCCGATCACCTATTTCTACGTAATCGACACCCTCGCACAGGGCGATTTCGCGGCCTGCGGCGATGTGCTGTGGCACCTTTTTCTGCCGGCCCTGACTTTGGGGACCATTCCCATGGCCGTCATTGCGCGCATGACCCGCGCCAGCCTGCTCGACGTTCTCGGCGAAGATTACATCCGCACGGCTTGGGCCAAGGGCCTGCGGGAGCGGGTGGTGATTGTGCGCCACGCCCTGAAAAACGCCTTCATACCCACGCTTACGGTCATTGCCCTCCAATTCGGCTATTTGCTCGGGGGCGCGATTATCACGGAGACCATATTCGCTTGGCCTGGGGTTGGACGCTGGCTCTTTTTGGCGGTGCAGGCGCGCGACTTCCGCGCCGTGCAGGGCGGGGTTTTGTTGCTGGCCACGGTTTTCGTGCTGGCCAACCTCATCGCCGATATTCTCTACGCTTGGCTCGACCCCCGCATCCGCTACGACGAGGAATAGTGGGTGACAAAAAAGTGGAGGCAACAAGCAACGCCGTTACCTCCACTTTTTGTGTTTAACAGTGCCTATGTCGCTGGTACTGCGTCCTCTCAGCCACCAGAGGAGGAGATGGTGATGCGCACCATATCGGCCACGGCCGGATAGGTGAATCCATCATCTACTAAGCGCACCGTGCCGCCTTCGTCCGCGCCGGTGTTGGCAGCGGCCTGACGCGGCGCTTGGTTCGCGCCCACGCCCGGCTCCTCGTTGACTTCTGTACCGGCATCCCACAGCCCAATCTGATCGGTGATGTCGCCGCTTACGGGCTGGCGATCGTCGGCGAATAGGGCAACGCCGGTGTCGCCGGGTGCCAAGAACAGGTCGTTGGATTGCACGTACATGGTGGCGAAAGACAGCCGGTCGCCCGGCCGAGCGACAAAGCTGAACTCATAGGCACTGCCCGGCGTTAGCGGGCCGGGGCCGTCGGCTCCCTCCGGCGTGGCAAACACGCCGCTGTTTCTCGGTTGGTTCGCGGCTAGCTCGGCGGGATTGCCGTCTTCGGCGAGTGCTTCGAGTCCAGCGCCGCGATCGGGCTGGCCGTCAATGAACAGGGGCGTTCCGCCGCGCTGGATGACCCAAGCGCCGGGCGCGAGGAGGGTGCCGATGTTTTCGATTCGCACGGTGAATTGTGCTGGAGTGCGCACTTCAGGCAAACCAGCAGCCGGGTCGGAAGAGAGGGTCCGTGCGGAAGTGATGGGCCCCTTAGGGATGTCATCTCCGTCGGCATCGCCGTCCATGTCGCCGTCCATGTCGCCGTCCATGTCGCCGTCCATGTCGCCGTCGGTATCGCCGTCGGCATCGCCGTCCATGTCGCCGTCGGTATCGCCGTCGGTATCGCCGTCCATGTCGCCGTCGGTATCGCCGGCGGTATCGCCGGCGGTATCGCCGTCCATGTCGCCGTCGGTATCGCCGTCGGTATCGCCGTCGGTATCGCCGTCCATGTCGCCGCCCTCAGCGGCCGCGATGATAGCACCGATGTCGTAAGGTACCCCAACGGTAACAGTACCGCTCAAGGATGGCTCATCGCCAGACAAATCGACTACAAGGTCTAGCAATACCGTAGCATCAGACGCACCGGAAGCGGCTATCTCGCCCGTTATGGGAATGTGCGGGAACTGATCTTCGCCCACGTTCATGGTGCCGTTGAGCACCAGCAGCCCGTCGGCCGAATAATCCGTTAGCACCCACTCGTTGCCCGCGATGGCCAATGTGCCACCGCTGGCTCCGTCAATCGTCACCTCATCCGAGGTCAGCGCGATCAACAGGGCATTCTGAAGATAGCTTATCAGCGCATTGGTCAAGAATAGGACATCGGGCGTTACCGCAGTATCGAGCCCGGTTTGGCCGTCTCTCGCGTCGCCATCCATATCGCCCTCGTCCATAACGCTGATGTATAAACCGACTCTAGAGACGACAGTGACGCGCACGATATCGGCCACGACCGGATAGATGAATCCATCATCTACTAAGCGCACCGTGCCGCCTTCGTCCGCGCCGGTGTTGGCAGCGGCCTGACGCGGTGCTTGGTTCGCGCCCGCGCCCGGCTCCTCGTTGACTTCTGTACCGGCATCCCACAGCCCAATCTGATCGGTGATGTCGCCGCTTACGGGCTGGCCATCGTCGGCGAACAGGGCAATGCCGGTGTCATCGGGTGCCAAGAACAGGTCGTTGGATTGCACGTACATGGTGGCGAAAGACAGCCGGTCGCCCGGCCGAGCGACAAAGCTGAACTCATAGGCGCTGCCCGGCGTTAGCGGGCCGGGGCCGTCGGCGCCCTCCGGCGTGGCAAAGACGCCGCTGTTTGGGTGGAGGTTCGCGGCTAGCTCGGCGGGATTGCCGTCTTCGGCGAGTGCTTCGAGGCCAGTGCCGCGATCTGGCTGGCCATCGGTGAACAGGGGCATTCCGCCGCGCTGGGCGACCCACGCGCCGGGCGCGAGAAGGGTGCCGAGGTTTTCGATGCGCACGGTGAATTGCGCGGCCACACGCGGCTCAGGCAGGCCAGGGGTCGGGTCGGAAGAGATCGCCGCCTTACCTGCTGAGCCAAATGAGTCTGCGGTGGAGGATAGGGGATCTCGGTCTGCACAGGAGGCGAACAAGACGGCCCCAATGCAGGCTACGTAAAGCAGTTTCATGGAAGATTCTCCTCGGAAAGGTTTTGTGGAACTCTATCTATGTAAAAATCACATAGAGCTTACATAATTTCAAGTAGCAATGTGGATGTGCCGCGCTAAACCGGCGCCCACGCACCGCTGTTGTTGGACGATTTTACTGCGGCCGCGACGAATTTCATGCCTGCTACGCCCTCCTGCGCGCTCGGATGCGGAAAGGCCGCAGGCACGTCCTGTTCGCCGCGGCGCGTGCGGATGAGGCGCTCAATGGTGGTGTGGAGATTGGCCAAGGCTGGGAAGAAGTCCTCGTGGTGTCCCGAGGGCACCCGCAAGTACGAGGCGACCGACGCGGGCAAGTCGAATTCAGCGCCGATCCAGTAGGTAATGTCGCGGCCATCGCCGTGGCGCACTAGCAGGCATTCGGCCCGCTCCTGATGCCATTCGATAGAGCCTGTGGTGCCGAAGACTCGGAAGCCGTTGTCGTTGCGGTAGCCAACTGCGATCTGCGTGGCCGTGATCAGCGCAGTGCCACCGTTTTCCAGCTCGCCGATCACGTTGAAGTCATCGTCGAGCACGCGGCCTTCGACAAAGGTGTTGAGCCGCGCCGAGACCCGCTCGATGGCCAGCCCGGTCACCCAAGTCGCGGCGATAAAAGCGTGCGTGCCAATGTCGCCGCCGCAATTGGAGATGCCCGTGCGCGCGGGATCGGTGCGCCAGGACGCCTGCTGCTGGCCGGTCTGTTCGAGGGCCGTGGCCAGCCAGCCCTGATTGTACCAAGAAACTACCTTGCGGACTTGGCCGATCTCGCCGCTGTGGATCATTTCTTTGGCCAGCATCATCATGGGATGACCCGTGTAGGTGTGGGCCAGCACAAAGGGCACCTGCTCGCGCTCGACGATCTGGGCCAAGTCTTCGGCTTCGGCCACTGTCATGGTGATGGGCTTTTCGCAGAGCACGGGGATGCCGGCCTGCAAAAAGGCTTTGGCCGGCTCGTAGTGGGCGAAGTTAGGGGTGACGATGGTGGCGTAATCAAGGGCTTGCTCGCCGCTTTGCACCGCTTCTAACAGTGCCTGATAGGTAGGATAACCCTCAATGCCGTAGTCGTCGGCCGCGCGCAGTGCCGCCTCTGGGCTGGAGCGCAGTGCGCCGGCGACCAATTCGCGGCTGGCGTCGAGTGCGATGGCGCGGTTGTGGACCATGCCGAAAAAAGAGTCGGGACCGCCGCCGCCGATCATGCCTACTTTGAGTTTGCTCATGGAAGTCCTCCCCAAGATGTATTATTGAAGTGCCTTCTTCATAAGTACGCATGGGGGCCTAAAACTGTCAAACGATTCAGTGCTATTTGAGTAGCACCATCGGCCGCACTCGATGGAAGGGGCCAGCAGCGAACCGATAGAAATAAATACCCGTCGCCACAGCGCTACCTCCGGTCGTCTTGGCCAACTTAGGAAAGGTGCTGCGTCTTATGGCACTTAAGGCGTACCCCGTCGCAACTGTTCGGCATCCAAGCCGCGGTTGAAAGCGTAGCTTTTATAGGACAAGGCCAGCAGGACATCGCGCTGACGAATTTCCACTCGGCGCGGCAGATAGAGCGCTTGCTCCTGCCGGTATTCTTTTAGCTCGCGGAACAGGACATCGCCCTCGGGCAGCGGGATGCTCTCGCGCAACACCAAGCCGCGGCGCAGGTCCAGCCATGCCCGCCGCCCGCCTGCGAACGCGACGACTGCTTGGCCGGCCTGCGGATATTCGACCGGCTCGATGATGGAACTTGGCTCGACGAGGCCGAGCAAGGCGTAGCGCAAGTCGTACGCGCCGAAATCCAGCCCGGTCAACGTGGTTAGCAGCCGGCCGCTCACCGTTCCTTTTACGGGCCGATCCATGCCCCGGCCATGCACGGTCAGGCTGTCGCCTTCGAGCAGAGCCGTAAAAATGTGCGTGAAAAAGGGGCCGCGCACTTCGACGCGGAAGAGATCGGGATTGACTAGCTGCACGAGGGCTGTCCCCTGACCGCGCACCTCGCCGCGTCGCAGTTCAATGGCTGCTTCCGCCGTTAGATCCGCAAACTGGGCTAGGGACGCCGAGGCAGCGAGCAAGGCAGCCGGCCCTTGGGTCGCATCCCAACCTTCCCGCACCACCAGCGGCGGTGCGCAAGCTAGCGTTAGGGAGCAGAGCGCAAGCCATTTGTAAGCTGTCTGAAAATTTCGGGGGT
The DNA here is from genome assembly GCA_965200315.1 of Candidatus Latescibacterota bacterium. Taxonomy (GTDB): domain Bacteria; phylum Latescibacterota; class UBA2968; order UBA8231; family UBA8231. The sequence continues at coordinate 1,839,250 of OZ241362.1, read as the reverse complement.
GCCCCGAGCGCGAGGTATTCATCATGGCAGCAACTTGCGCTGGACCTCTTCGTTGTCCGGCGCGAGTTCCAGCACCTTCAGCCAATGCACACGCGCCTCGTCCATTTTATCGAGGGCGTTGGCAATGTCGCCGGCGTGGTCAAAGATCACGGCCTGCTCCTCGGGATCGCCCTCGTCGATATGGTCTAAGGCTTGTTGCAGATAGTGTTCGGCCTGCGCTAGCTCGCCGAGGCGGAAATAGGCCCAGCCGATGCTGTCGAGGAACGCGCTGTTGTCCGGCTGGAGCGCGATCGCCTTCTCCAAGAGCGCGACTGCTTCTGTCAGGCGCACGCCCTTGTCCGCGTACATGTAGCCGAGGTAGTTGAGCGCGTACGCGTCGTTTGGCTCGATCTCCAACAGGCGTTGGAAGGTCTCTACGGCGCGGTCGAAGTACTCGTCGCGGTCGAGTTTGCGCGAAGCCTGCTCATAGCAGGAGCCGAGGTAAAAGAGTACGCGGCTCTTGTTGTTGGCGACCACAACGGCCTCATTCAGCTTCTCAAGGGCTGCTTCCCAGTGCTCTAGTTCCTCTAGCGCGATGCCCCAGTGCAGAAAGGTTGGGCTATAGGCGGAGTCGAGCGAGGCCGCTGTTTCGTATTGGGCCAGCGAGTCTTCCCACTGCTCTTGCCGCCCGAGGCTGATGCCCCACCGCACGTGCAGGGCGGCGTGGCCCGGGGATGCTGCAAGGGCTTGGCGATAGACATCAATGGCCTCTGCCCAAGCGTCTTGTTGCTCTAGAGCGAGTCCCCAGTACAGATATAGCTCAACGGCGTCGGGCAGGTGCTGGAGACCGCGCTGGTACACGGCGATGGCCTCGTCATAGCGCTCGGTTTTCTCGAGGGCCGTCCCCCAGTACAGGTAGATATGGCTGCTGTCGGGCATGGCCTCTGCCGCTTGGCTGAGGACCGCAGTGGCCGAGTCGTAGTCCTCCAAGTAGATGTAGTAGCGCGCTAGGTCGGTCCATTGCTCGACCGTTTGGGGCTGCATCTCGATGATGCGCTTAAAGACCAACGTCGCTTGGTCGTACTGGCCGGCCTCGGACAGGGCTACCCCCAAGTGGTAGAGCACCTCGGCACTCTCTTCGGCGAGAATGTCCTCTAGGTCGCGCTCGGTGACCATCAGCCGCGCCAAGTGGTCAAGGACGCTGCTGTCGGGCAGGTGGGCTGCGGCTTCTCGGTAGATGGCAATGGCCTCGTGGCGGTATCCCTGCGCCAGCTTGAGCTCGGCCAGACCCAGCCAAGCGTCCTCGACCATAGGGTCGGCTGCGAGGACTCGGCGATAGATGCGCTCGGCCTCTTCTTGCTGGTTAATGCGCGAAAAAATGACGGCTATATCTACCTTGACCTCCGGTGGTACGTGCTCTTGGGCGAGCACCTCCTTGAAGAGCGGAGCGATGCGCTTGGTTTGGCCCGTTTCAAAGTAGAGATAGGCCAAGTGGCGGTAGAGCGGCCAATTGTCTGGCTCGTAGCGCAGCAACTCTTCAATGTGGTCGATGGCACCCTCGCGGTCGCCTTCGCTCTCCAAGATGCGAATCAGCAGACGGCGCAACCGCACTTGGCTGCCGTCCAATGCCAAGCCTTTGAGGGCAAAATGGACGGCCACCTCGGCGTCGTCAATGCGCTGGTAGTTGTAAGCGAGGCGGGCGTAGATAGTGGGCGAGGTCGGGTCGAGATCGGCCGCGTTGCGCAGGGCGACTATCGCGCCGAGGTAGTTGTGCTGGGCTTCAAAGACCTTGGCCTTGATGAAGTATTGCATGGCTTGGTCGGAACTCGTCGGCCCTGCGTATGTAGGCTCATAAGAGCCCCGCAGAGTCGCGCAGCCGCCCGCTGACAGCGCGAGGGCGCAGAGCAGAAACAAGATGCGTGAGATGTCGTTCATGCGTAGCCTCTTATCGCAGCAATTGTCATCCCCAATGGACGACAGGCGGCGCGGGACATTCGGCCGGCGATTTGGACCATCTTGGCAAAACATTATGCCGTCGCCTCGACGAGAGCGTCGCGGAATTTCACAAAGCTGGGGGAGCGATTGCAGTCCGGGTTAATGTGAGCGGCAATCGTGCGCACTACTTCTAGCTTGCGCAGCCCCACCTCCAAGCATTCTGCCAGAAAGGCGAACACGTCAAATACCGTGGATTTGCCGCTGCCGTTGGGACCAAGCAGCACCGTCAGCGGCGTCAAGTTTTTGAACTCGACGCTCCGCAGGGCGCGGAAGTTTTGCACCTTTGGATATTCAATGCGCGCCGGGGCGATGGGCTGGGTCGGGATTGGGTTCATATTTTCTCGTTCTAAATTTTTGGATCCAAGGCGTCTCTAAGCCCATCGCCAAAGAGGTTTAGTGAGAGGACGACCCCGAAGATGGCCAGCCCGGGAAAGGCCATGACCCAGGGTGCTTGCAAGAGCAGTTCGCGCCCGCCGGATAGCATGGCTCCCCACTCGGGGGCCGGCGGCTGGGCCCCCAATCCCAAAAAGCTCAACCCGGCCGCGTCGAGGATGGCCGTGCCCAAGCTGAGCGTGGCTTGCACGATGAGCGGGACCGTGCAGTTGGGCAAGATGCTGTAGAAAAGCAGCCGCGATTCGCTCGCCCCCAGTGCGCGTACGGCCTCGACGTACGTGGCCTCGCGTACGGTCAATACGGACGAGCGCATGAGGCGGGCAAATTGCGGCACCAACACGATGCTGACGGCGAGAATGGCATTGTCGATGCCCGGCCCGATGACGGCGACGATGGCAATGGCCAAGAGGATGCTGGGAAACGCCAGCATCAGGTCCATCAGCCGCATGATGAGCATGTCGGCAACCCCGCCGCGATACCCGGCTATGAGGCCGAGCAAGGTGCCAGCGGAAGCGGCCAGCGCGATGGCGACCAGTCCGATCCGCAGCGAGATGCGGGCGCCGTACACGATGCGGCTGAAGATGTCGCGGCCAAAGTCGTCCGTTCCCAGCCAATGGCTGGCCGATGGCGGCTGCAAGCGCGCATAGAGGTTTTGCGCCAGTGGATCGTATGGTGCCAACAGTGGTGCCAAAAGCGCGACTAGCACCGCGCTCGCCAAGACCCCGCCGCCAATCAGCGCAAGCCGCTGTTGGCCGAGCCGCCGGAGTTCGCTGGTGACGTGCGAAAGTATCTCAAGCATGGCAAATTAGCTAGGCTCCAGAACCAACAAGCCCAGCGGTGGCAGGCACAACCGCGCCGAATGCGGCCGGCCGTGGCAGGCGACTTCCTCGGTTTGCACCCAGCCGCCGTGCCCCACGCCGCTGCCGCCGTAGATTTCGGCGTCGCTGTTGAGCACCTCGCGGTACGGCCCGGCGGCTGGCAGCCCGAGGCGGTAGTCCGCTCGGGGGACGGGGGTAAAATTGCAGACGAAGATCAGGGGTTTTGCTCCCGCGGCGCGGCGCGCAAAAGCCGCGATGCTCTGCGTAGCATCCGAGCAGTCGATCCACTCAAAACCATCGGGATCTGCATCGGTGCGGTGTAGGGCTGTGCAGCGGCGATAGAGCCGATTGAGATCGCAGAGCCAGCGATAGACGCCGCGGTGGCTCTCGTCGTCGAGCAGGTGCCAAGGCAGCTCGCCTTGGTGGTTCCACTCTTCCCACTGCGCCAGCTCGGCCCCCATAAAGAGCAGCTTCTTGCCTGGGTGCCCGTACATAAAGCCGTAGAGCAAGCGCAAGTTGGCCCGTTGCTGCCAAGCGTCGCCGGGCATCTTGCTCAAGAGCGAGCGCTTGCCGTGGACAACCTCGTCGTGCGACAGCGGCAACACGAAGTTTTCGCTATAGGCGTAGAGCAGGCCAAAGCTCAGGTCGGCTTGGTGGTGGCGGCGGTGGATGGGATCGCGCTGCATGTAGCGCAGCACGTCGTTCATCCAGCCCATGTTCCACTTGAAGCCGAAGCCGAGCCCACCGGCGTCGGTCGGCCGAGAAACCTCCGGCCAAGCAGTCGATTCCTCGGCGATCATCAAGGTGCCAGGGCAGTGCTCGCCGATGGCCGTGTTGAGCTGTTTGAGGAAGCCGATGGCTTCGAGGTTTTCGCGCCCGCCATAGGCGTTGGGCACCCATTCCCCTTCCGAGCGCGAATAGTCGAGGTAGAGCATGGAGGCTACTGCATCGACTCGCAGCCCGTCGAGGTGAAAGCGTTCGAGCCAAAACAGGGCGTTGGAAATGAGAAAGGAGCGGACTTCGGCGCGGCCGTAGTTGAATATGCAGGTCTGCCAGTCGGGATGCCACCCTTGACGCGGGTCGCGGTGCTCGTAGAGGCTGGTGCCGTCGAACTGAGCCAAGCCGTAGGCGTCGTTGGGGAAGTGCCCGGGCACCCAGTCGAGGAGAACGCCGATCTCGTGGCGGTGGCAGTAGTCGATGAAATAGGCAAAGTCCTCTGGGGAGCCAAAGCGCGCACTCGGGGCAAAATACCCCGTTCCTTGATAGCCCCACGAGCCATCGAAGGGATGCTCGGCCACCGGCATTAGCTCGATGTGGGTAAAGCCTAGTTCGGCAACATGGGCGACCAATTGGTGCGCCAGCGTGCGATAGTCGAGATAGGCATGGCCATCGCGTCGCCAAGAGCCGAGATGCACCTCGTAGATGGCGAGGGGTGCTTCCAGCCAGTTGTGCTCCTGTCGTGCGGCCATCCACGCGCCGTCGCCCCAGGCGAACGCATCGCTCCGGCAGACAGCGGAAGCAGTGCGGGGTGGCCGCTCGGCTGCAAAGGCAAAGGGATCGCTCTTGAGCAGCACGTCGCCGGCGCGGCTGAGGATTTCGTACTTGTAGAGCGCGCCTGCGCCCACTTCGGGGACGAACAATTCCCAGACACCGGATGTGCCCAGCGAGCGCATGCCGTGCCGCCGACCGTCCCAGCCGTTGAAGTCGCCGACTACGCTGACCCGGCGAGCACTCGGTGCCCACACCGCGAAATACGTGCCATCCGCCCCGTCGATGCAGCGCGGATGGGCCCCCAGCATCTCGTAGGCTCGGTAGAGCGTTCCTTCGTTGAAGAGGTATTGGTCTTGGGGCGCACACTGCGGCCAGAATGAGTACGGGTCGCGGCAGCAGCGCACCGCGCCGTGTGCGTCTGTTATCTCTAGATGATAGGCAAAGGGCGAACTGCGGCCCGTGATCCGCGCCTCGAACAGCCCAGAGGCATGAATTTTGGTCGCCGGAAAACTCGCGTTTTGCCCCCCGCGCTCCACGACCCCCACACTCGCTGCCGCGGGCAAGAATATGCGCACGACCCATCCGTCGTCTAACGGGTGCATGCCCAAGGTCGAGAACACATCGGGGTACTCAGCGCGTACAAGGGCCTCTATAGTCTGCGGCTCAAGCGTTGTCTGCATGGTCGCACTCGCTCATCATTGTGGCACAGGGTGGTACTCAGGCGGGGAAGGCGACAGTGATAATAACACTTGGATGGCATAACGACGACATGACCGGTGATTTTGAACTGGGCATATCGGCGGCGTCAGTGAGTAGTGTGTCAGGTGCCTGTGGATGACGTTGGGAGTTTTGAAACCGGCTCTAGTGCTTTCTGCGCAGAGTTCATCACGCGCCGAAAATTTCGTTCAGGTCAGCGGTGAAGCCGACGAGCGAGGGCGAAGTCATCGTCTGTCCCTCTCCGTAGATGGACTCCACCTCGAAGGCACTGTCTCCGAGCCGCAGCACCGACACCGTGCGGGTGTCTGGATCGACCAGCCAGTACTCTTTCACCCCGTGTTTTGCATACAGGTTGCGTTTGAGCGTCCGGTCTCGCCCTGCGGTGGAAGGGGATAGGATTTCGACGACCAAATCCGGTGCGCCGAGGACACTATCGCCGCCGAGTAGCAAGTGTGCTCGCTCGGTGGAGACGAACAGCAGGTCTGGCTGCACCACGTCCATGTTCGACAGCACCACGTCGCAGGGGGCGGAAAAAACCTCGCCCAAATCCCTCTCCTCCACAAATTGAGCGAGTCGCCATCCCAATTTGGCGTCAATTCGCTGGTGTCCTAAGTTGGGCGCGGGGGCCATAATCAGCTCTCCGTCCAATAACTCATAGCGCTGGTCTTCCGGGGTGTGCCGGTAGTCCTCATAGGTGAACTTGACGGCTAGATTAGGGCTGAGCATAGGGCCTTCCTCTCTCATCGCTCGGCGAACTTCCTGGCGACAAAAAGTAAAGTAAAACAAACCCCATCAACAGGGCGTGGGGAATCGTCAGTCACCGCGCACAGGCTCCGGCGATGCGCAACGTCCATTATATTATCTATCTTTGCTAAAAGAAAACCACCCGACCTACTTAGGCTGTTGGACAAAAAAATCGCCACTAGCGGCTGGGGGCTGTACCCGCTCGTCGCCGCCTCGGTTCAGCGCGCGCGCTATCTAAGCGACCTCGGTCGCGCCGGCGCGACCCGGATTTTGCCCCAGGGCAATTGCCGCTCCTACGGAGACGCTTGCCTGTACGAGCGCGTCGTCTCCACGCTGCCCCTCAAGCACCTGCTCGACTTCGATCCGCAACGCGGGCTTTTGCGTGCGCAAGCTGGCATTACCTTGGCGGAGATCATCCGCTTTGCCCTGCCCGAGGGCTTTTTCCCACCCGTTACGCCGGGGACCAAGTTCCCCACGCTCGGCGGCTGCATTGCCGCGGATGTGCATGGCAAAAACCACCACGCCGAGGGTTCCATCGCCGCGTTTGTCGAGTCGCTGGACATGGTGTTAGCCGATGGCTCGCTTGTGAGCTGCTCGCGCAACGAGTGCGCCGATCTGTTTTGGGCCACGCTCGGCGGCATGGGCTTGACGGGATTTATCTATGCGGCGACCCTGCGGCTGAAAAAGGTGCCGTCGGCGTACATTCGGCAGCGCGCCATCAAGACGGCGAATTGGGCCGAGACGCGCCGCATTTGCACGGAGACCCAGCATCAGTACACCTATTCGGTCGCGTGGATCGACGGCTTGCAAACGGGCCGAAAGCTGGGCCGCGGTCGCGTGTTGCTGGGGGAACACGCCGACGCGCACCAGCTCAAGGGCAAGCCGCCCTTTGCCATCCACGGCGATGGCCGCTGGGCGGTGCCGTTCTTCTTGCCCGGCGGCGTACTCAATGCCAAGTCGCTGAAGGTGTTTAACGCGCTCTACTACCATCGCCAACTGCGCCGTGCGACCGACGAGCTGGTCCACTACGATCCGTACTTCTATCCGCTCGACGCCATCCGCGGCTGGAACCGTCTGTACGGTCGCCGGGGCTTTTTGCAGTACCAGATCGCCGTGCCCTATGCCGATGGCGCGGAGGTGATCGCCGATCTGCTCGGGCGCATCGCCCGCGAGGGCGTGGCTTCGCCCTTGGCCGTGCTCAAGACCTTTGGACCGCCGAACGAGGGCTTGCTTTCTTTTCCCATCGCGGGTTATACCCTCGCGCTGGACATCCCCTTGCGCGACTCCGGGACGATTCCCTTTTTGCGCGCATTGAACAAAATCATCGTCGAAGCTAAAGGCCGGGTCTATCTGGCCAAGGACGCCATTTTGGAAAAGGAGGATTTCGCCGCCATGTATCCGCAACTAAGACAATTCAAAGCGGTCAAGCGCAAATACGACCCCGAATGCCGCTTCCGCTCCTGTCTGTCCGACCGCTTGGGGATTACGTGAGGGCCTTGGTTTTGGGGGCGAAGTCGGCGATTGCCCAAGCCATCGTCGAGCGCCTCGACGGCTATGATTTCGCGCTAGCGGCCCGCGGATGCAGCGAGCTGGAGCCGTTTGCCGCAGACTTGCGGCTCAGGAACTCGTGCGAGGTGGAACTGTTCGAGTTCGACGCCTTGGACTTTGCGGCGTTGGCGCACTTGCCTCAGCAGGTTCACGAGCACGGCGGCTCCTTCGACTTGGTAGTTCTCGCCTTCGGCTATCTCGGCGACGAGCGCACTGCGCAGCGCGAAACAGATGAGCTCGCTCACATCCTCAACGCCAACTTCACCGGCGCGGCCATCGCGCTGGCGCACTTGGCCAATTATCTGGAGGAAAGGGACGCGCCGACTGGCATCATCGCCATCTCGTCTGTGGCTGGCGACCGAGGCCGCCGGGGCAACTACGCTTATGGGTCGGCCAAGGGTGGGCTGTCGATTTTCTTGCAAGGGCTGCGCAACAGGCTGGCCGCGACGTCTGTACACGTCTTGACGGTCAAGCCTGGGTTCGTTGATACGCCTATGACGGAGGGGCTAGAGGGGTTGTTTTTGGTCGCTCCACCAGAGCGAGTGGCCGCCGACATTGTGCGCGCATATCGGCAAAAGAAAGACGTGCTCTACACGCCGTTTTTTTGGCGCTGGATCATGCTCGCAATCAAGAGCATCCCCGAGCGCATTTTTAAGCGACTGAAATTGTGATACAGCAACCCGTATTCTGTCGGCTTCGAGCAGCAAGGCATCTCGCGGCGGCGGCCGATCGCGAACTAGAAATTCTGACAGGTGGGATATCCATTCGTCGATCCAGTTGGTCGCGGCCAGATCAAAACTCTCCGAGGCGACGCCCGCGCGCGCCTTCGACGAGAATAGCGTCTAGGGAAGGCACGGCGAGAAAGCCAAAGGTGCGTTCCGCGATCCGGTCGCTGCCAAAAGCCATTTCGCCGGCGAGTCCACCTCGGTGACCGGATCGAGCGCTGCGGTGGCCTCGTCGAGCACTAGGATGGCGGGGTTGCTGGCGAGGGCGCGGGCAATCTCCAAGCGCTGGCGTTGACCGCCGCTGAAATTGCGCCCGTTCTCGTCGACAGGGGTGTCGTATTTCAGGGGCCGGGTCACAATGAAGTCGTGGATGGCCGCGTCGCGCAGGGCTTGGACGATGTCGCGCTCTTCAATGGTTGGATCCCACAGGGCGACGTTGTCGCGCACACTGCCCTCAAACAGGGTGATTTCCTGGTCCACATGAGACACTATCTCGGCAAAGTGCGCCGGCTGGATGTCGTTGAAGTCCTGTCCGTCGATGCGCACGTGGCCCGACCAAGGCGTCAGCAGACCGCAGATGAGTTTGGCGATGGTCGGCTTACCGCTACCAGAGCCGCCCACCAGTGCCACGCGCCGGCCCGGGCGAATGGACAAGGTAAAGTCCTCAATAAGCGGCGGATCCATGGCGTTGTACCCAAAGGTGACCTTGTCGAGATCGACAAAGCCGCGCGGCCCGGGCGCGGCAGCTTCCGGCTCGCGCTCGTTGACCCCGCGAAACGGGCGGCTAGCTGGAGACTTCGACTTCGACTGTGGCCAGCGTACCGGGCGTGATGGCTACGCCCACGGCTTGGGGCGAGGTCCAGGCGAAGCCGCTCGTGGTCGATGGGTCGAGCGCGAGCGCGACGCGGCCGGCGACACCAAGGCTGGCATACCCGCTTCAACCCGCTTGCCGTCCACCGGAGGCACGTAGATCAGTACATCGAGCCCGCCGCCGCCCGTCTCGATGCTGAGCACGGGCTGGCCCGGGGCGAGCGTGGCGCCGATCTGCGCCTTGAGCTGGGTTATGCGCCCGGCGACTGGGGCGCGGACGCGCCAAGTTTCGATTAGGGCCGCCAGTTCGGTGGCCCGCCGTTCTGCTTCGAGGAGATCGGCCTTGGCCTTGGCGACTTGGGCCTTAAGATCGTTCCGGCGGCCGAGATCGTCGGCCGCCAATTCGTCTCGCCGGCGCAGGGCGTCGAACAGGTTGCGCTGGGCGAGGTCGAACGCCTGCTCGCTGCGCTCGACAGCCATCCGGTCGATGATGCCTTGAGCCAGCAGTTCCTGATCGCTCTGCAAGCGTGCGCGGGTCTTGGCGACCATTTCGCGGCCGGTGCGCTCGAGCTCCTCCAGCCGGTCGCGCTGCTTGACGACGTTTTGCGCGGCCAGCGCGTTTTCCTCCCTGGCCTCGGCTTCGCGCTCTTGTAGCGTCCGCTTCCGCTCGCTGGCCAGTGCGACCGCGCTGAGGTAGCGTTCCATCATTTCTGCGTCGGAAATTTCAGCCACGAGATCGCCGGCTGCCACCTCGTCGCCGACTGCGGCCGCGATCCGCGGCCAGCTTGCCGCCGCCAGACGATGCCGCGTTGAAAACCATGCCTTCGCGGCTGAGGAAAATCCCCTTGGCCTCCACATACGTCGAAACTTCGCCAAAGAACGCCCAGACGATCAACGCAGCCGTCACAATCACGAGGAAGCAAAGTGCCAGCCACGCCTTAGCCGTTGTCACGTAGAGGGCGCGGTCGAGATGTTCGGGCGTCCCGAGGCGCTCGTCCGCCTCGTTTTGCAGTTCGGTCATGTGGCATATAATGGCTCAATTATCGGGCCGCATCAATATGGACGCCGAGTGCAGAGCGGTATAAATTGGCTTCATGGAGTATCGCCTGAAACAGGGTGAGCGCGTACCCGCAGGGGTGCGGCGGCTGGCCGCAGGACATCTCAATAAGGCCCTTGTGCATCTCGGTTGTCAAGACGGCAAACTAGATCAGCACATCCACGAGGCCCGCAAGGCCACCAAGCGCTTGCGAGCCTTGGTGCGTCTGGTTCGCCGCGAACTGGGAGACGAGGTGTACGCCTTGGAAAACCAGTGCTATCGGGGTGCCGGTCAGCGGGTTTCGGGGCTGCGCGACGCCACAGTGCTGGTCGAGACCTTGGACCGCTTGGTGGAATCTCTAGGCGAAGATGCCCCGCAGCGCCGGTTCGCCCGGGTAAGGACGTGGCTGGTGGAGCGCCGCGATCGGGCCTATGGCCAAGCGGATAGCAGCAGTCGAGCCGTGCAAGAAGTGATCGCCGAACTCACACAGGCTCGCGAGCGCTTGGAACATTGGAATCTACAGAGCCAGAATTGGGGAGGAATTCGGGTGGGGTTGCAGCGGATATACGCACGGGGTCGGCGCGGCTTTGCCGCGGCCTACGCGCTGCCCAGCGACGAGGCATTCCACGACTGGCGCAAGCAGGTCAAGTACTTGCGGTACCACACTCAGATACTGGAGAATATCTGGCCGTCGGTCATGCAGGCCTTGACCGAGGAACTGGACCAGCTAGGGGAGTTGCTGGGCGAGGATCACGATTTGGCCGTATTGCGCACCACGGTTCTAGCCGAGTTTCCGAGGGCCGGAGCCACGGCCACGCTGCGAGCCTTGGAAAGGCGGATTGACGAGGTGCGCTCTCGGATGCAGACCGAGGCGCGTCTGCTGGCCGAGCGCATCTACTTAGAACGACCGCGGGAGTTCACTCGACGCCTGCGGGGCTATTGGCGGGTGTGGCAGGCGGAACAATCCGCTGGGCACGGTTGAAGTTTGGCTCACTAGTGGCGGATGGTGCGGGCTCTGAAAGAATAGACACTACTAGCCATTTGGCGAAAAAGGAGATATAACATGATCCATACGACTATGTGGACCTATCCTTGGGATGTGATCGACGAGGGGGTGGACCGCGTCATCGGCTTCCTCAAGGAAGAGGTAGGACTAGATGCGATCAGTCTGTCCACGATCTATCACACGTACGATCAGCTACGCACCCATATACCCGGCAGAAAGCTCTTTTCCGGGTACGAGGACGCCATCTATTTCCAGCCCCAAAGCGAGCTGTACCAGGGCACCAAGATCAAGCCGCATGTGCATCCTATGGCCAGAGACCAAGACCCGGTGCAGATCATCGCCGAGGCCTGCCGTGCGCGCGGTCTGGAACTGATTTCGTGGACCGTGCCCCTGCACAACCACTACGTGGCTAGGCAGCATCCAGACTGCGCCCTGCTCGGAGTGTTCGGGGACCGCTATCCGGGTTGTCTGTGCCCGGCCAATCCCGAGGTGCGTGAGTACGTACGAGGCTTGAGCTTGGATTTGGCCACCAACTGCGATGTGCAGATGATCGAGTACGAGTCCCTGCACTACATGGGCTTTGGCATGTTCCGCAACCACGCCAAGGTGGGAGTCGAACTCGGCGCGGTGGGATCGCTGTTAATGTCGCTGTGCTTTTGCGCTGGGTGTGTGCAGCGGGCTGCGGACAGGGGTGTGGATGTGGGGGCGTTGAAGGGGCAGGTGGAAAAGTGGCTCTTGGACATCTTTGAGGAGGGGCCGTTGGAGCGCAGCTTGGAAGAGTTCGTCGCCGACGAGCCCTTGGTGAACGAATACATAAAGATGCGGGCGGATGTGGTGACGTCGCTGGCTGCGGAGGTGAAAGAGGCCGTGAAAATGCCCGTTTCTTTTTTGTACATGGGCAATTATCACAACAACGGCATCAACCGCAAACTCATCGAACAGATCGTCGATTGGGTCAATGTCCTGTGCTACAGTGGCTCGCCCGAGGAGGCCGGCCAAAGGGCGCAGGAGACGCTAGCTGGCATGGATGATCCGTCTATGTTGATCTGCGGTCTGAACGGCCACAAGCCCATAGACAGCGCCGGACAGATGCGAGCGATCATGACTGCGGTTTACGAAACGGGGGCGCGTCGGTTCTCTTATTACAACTACGGAATGATTTCCCGGCGCAATCTCAGGTGGATTGCCGAAGCGATTGCCGCGGTGCGTACCCTCGAAGCAGGAGATTGATCGGGTCAAGCACAGGCTGAAGGCAGCAGAGCAACACTGCCACACGTCACTCCGGCAACGCCAGTGCCAAAAGCTGCGGCCCCCCGTCGTCGTCATTGATTGGAAATACGATATACTGACGTTCGTTGGCCCTATAGCTGATGGGACTGCCGTTGGGCTGGCCGGGGAATTCCAGCTCGGCCAGCACCGCGCCTGTCTCTAGGTCAAAGGCGTGCAGATAGGGTGCTTGTTCGACAAAGGCGTCGCCGCGGAGGTCGCCCCACCGATCGGGTTGCTGCGAGACCACCACTAGCACAGTCTCGGTGGCGAGTATAAAGTTGTAGTGGAACCAGCCCATAGCTGGCAAGTCGAGGTCGCGCAAGGATTTGTGGTTGACCGGGCCTTGGCCCACCGGACTCATCCAGACGTGCTCGCCCGTGTCCAAGTCGATGGCGGTGATCCGGCCGTAGGGGGGCTTGGTCAGCGGCAGGCCATCGACGTATTCGGCACTCCTCTTGAAGGATGCGTAGGCCGAAAAGGCGCGCGGGTTTTCCACCCTTTCCAGCCACACAATAGCGGCGTCGGTGCGCGAAGGAATGTAGAGCACGTTCTCTTTTGGCACTAGCGCCGCCCCGCTCCAGTCCGAGCCGCCCAAGCCCCCAGGCAATACCAGCGTGCCCTTTTCACTGGGCGGAGTGAACAGCGGGCCGCGCTCGTATTTTTGCAGAATCGCCAGCGCCTTTTCCCCCAACTCGGGCGTAAAGTCGATCAGATCGTCTTCCTGTAGCCCTTGGCGGTCGTAGGGCGCGGGTTTGCTGGGAAAGGGCTGGGTCGGCCAGCTTTGCTCGCCCGGGATTGTTGACTGGGGAACCTTGCGCTCATTGATGGGCCAGACCGGCTCGCCGGTCGTGCGGTCGAGCACGTAGCAAAAGGCCTGTTTGCTCACCAAGGCCAGCGCCTTGATCGCTTTGCCTTGTACCTCGATATCCGCCAGTACCGGCGGTGCTGGCGGGTCGTAGTTCCACAGGCCGTGGTGGATGAGCTGGTAGTGCCAGACGCGCTCGCCGGTGGCCGCCTTGAGGCAGACTAGGGTCTGGCTGAAGAGATTGGCACCGGGGCGCTCGCCGCCGTAGTGGTTGTGGGTGGTGCTGCTGACGGGCAGGTACACGTAGCCGAGCGCGTCGTCGGCGCTCATCGCGGACCACACATTGGCCTGGCCATAGGTCTGATAGGCGTCGTTTTCCCAAGTGTCGTTGCCGTACTCGCCCTCCTGAGGCACCGTCTCGAAGACCCACACCTGTTCGCCGGTGTGGGCGTCAAAGCCGCGCACATCGCCAAGGGTGGGGTATTGGGGGGGAGACCGGCCATGCCAATCGACGATGGCGGAACCCACCACTACCACATCGCGGCAGACGATCGGTGCCGAGGTGACGCAGTAGCGGCTGCGGTCGATGGGGCGGCGCAGTCCCTTACTTAAATCGGCGAAGCCGCCCTTGCCAAATGCTGGGTCGGGCTGGCCGGTCTCGATGTCGATGGAGTAGAGGCGGTCAGTGGAGGTGGCGTAGAAGATGCGCTTCTTGCCGCGGCTTTGCCAGTAGGCGATGCCGCGCAGAATGCCGGTGAAACCCTCGTAATTTTCCCATACTTTCGGATCAAAGCTCCAGAGTTCCTCGCCGCTCGTCGGATCGACCGCGCAGAGGATGTTAAAAGGCGATCCATAGTAGAGCACGTCATCGACCATTAGGGGAGTGCCCTTGTTGGTCCCAGTCCACGTGTACTGACGCTCGGCGATTTTCTTGTCGGGAACCGTGTAGCGCCAAACCTCTTGCAGCCGGGCGAAGTTGTCGCCGTCAATTTGCGACAGGGGCGCGTATTTGCTGCTCTTGGCGTCGGCCGCGTAATAGGGCCATTCCTCACCTTGGGCCGCGACAGCGGCAAGGATCAATAATGTGCAGGCTAACATATGGATGATATGAGGGCAGAGTAAAAGTTGTGATTCGTTGAGGATCCCGCCGCCGCGTGCCGCCTTCCTTGAGCAAACCGGCAAGCCCCGCCTGCGTGTACGTTGAGCGAAACATGTATTGGCGCATCGGATTCCCGCCTTTGGATTGGGAACGCCCTGGCTGTTGCAACATAGGCAGCATTGGAACCTTGATCAAACCGATAATGGCGCTTCTCTACAGTAGAATCCCGGCTACGCAGGCGGTCATAAAGCAGGCGAGGGAGCCGCCCAGCATGGCGCGAAAACCCAACCGCGGGGGCTATGCCGCCGATGCCGCCGATCTGGATGCCAATTCAAGCGATACCCTCCCTAGCGTTTTGGACTCTTCTACTTCGGGCTGCATCACCTTGGCTACCAAGTCGCGCCGCCGGGGCCGAGATCACCGAGGCAGCCACCAAGTGGCCGGCGTCAATCCCTAGGCCCACGGCAATGGTGGCAAAGCCGCCGACCATCAAGGTCATCAATCCCGACCGGGTCATGCTGTTCACGTACGGGCGCACTACCAGCGGAGCCTCGGTCTGGCCGACGAAGATGTTGGCTGCCGCCGCTAGGCTTTCCGCGCCCGAGGTGCGCAGGGTGCGCTGCATGACCCAAGCGAAGGACGCCACCACGTACTGCACTAGCCCGAGGTGGTAGAGGATGCCCATTAGGGCGGAAAAGAAGATAATGGTCGGCAGGACCTTGAAAGCGAAGAAATGCTCGCCGAACGCGTCGCCAAAGACGAAGCTGGAGCCGGCATCGACGTAGTTGAGCAAGGCGGCAAAAAAAGCGCCGATATAACTAAAAAGCGCCTGTCCCGGCCCGGTTTTGAGCACGAGCAGGGCGAGGAGAAATTGCAGTCCCACGCCAGCCACCACTAAGCGGCGATCTACTTTGCGGCGGTCGGCACTCATGGCGAAGACTAGGGCAATCATCACCACAAGTCCGAATAGGCTGATTAGCCGTTCCATCGGTACCTACTTCTAATGCGAGAGTTAGTGTCTATCGAGTGATAGCCGGAGCATACTCGGAGAGTAATATAAAAATGGCGGGGAAGCCCCGCCGAGAAAGTCAATATCCGAATCGCGCATGTGTCGAACTATCTATTTCTCACTTCAGTCCCTCGCCTGGTGTCCACTGTATCGCTATCGGCTCGGCCTCGCCAGCGTACGCGATTCTGAGTGGTTCGAGCAGAGCTTGGGTCTTTGCAGATGCTGAGCTGGCGTCGCTGTTATTGGCTTCTGCTAGGGCAACGGTGGCCTGTGTGCGCTCGGGTAGGGTGACAAAGTCTGGATAGTACCACATCGTGAGCACCGTCCGGTGCTGATTGCTTTGATTGGCATGGGAAGCGTGCAACAGGCTGCCGTATCCCATGACGAGGTCGCCGGCTTTTACGGGAACATCGATCTCGTCAGCTACCCGCGAAAACCCCGGATCGTCGGGATTGGCAAATGTTCTGAGGTCGTCTGTATGGCCCGGTGCAATTTTGTCGTGTAAGGCATGACGCTTGAGGTGCGACCCCGGGATCACGCGCAGGCACCCGTTTTGCGGCGTGGTGTCGGTCAGGTAGTACATCAAAAAGCACTGGATGGGCTGCGTCGTATAGCTCACCGGATCGTCCCAGAAACGACCGTCTTCATGCCAGAACAGGGGTGGGCTGTGGGGTGGCTTGCTGATGATGCGTCCGTGGCCAAACTTGGGGTCGGCGAACCCGAGCTGTTGCAGTGCTGTGAGCGCGTTGGGGTGGGCGATGAGTTCGGCCATTACCGAATGCTGATAGGCCATAGCCCAATCGATCATCACCATGCTGCCGGTCGTGCGCTGGTTCGCAAAATGCGCTGGGTCCTGTCGGGCGAGCACGCCATCGCTAAAGCTCTTTAAGCACTCCAACAGGGGGGCATCGAGCGTGTTTTTGAATACATAAAACCCATCGCGGGCCAATTGTTCTCGCTTTTTGTTGCGTCCATTTTGCATAGCGGTATAGCGCTTGTGTTTGCAGCCGAGCGATTCCAAGAGCGTTACGGACGCGAGGCTGCTTTCAGGTGGCCCCAGGTAGTTTCGGCGACCGCACTGGAGGCGTCTATGCGGTGGAATTCCCAGACTGTGACTCCGGTCTCCTTCGTGGTAGTGAGAAACAGGGTGCCCCCCTCAATGGCATACGCGATAACCCCCCACTTATTGAGAATGGCGAGGAACGAAACCGTATCGAGTTCAGCGAAAAATGCGTCGATAAATTCTTGTTCAAAGGCTGGGTAGGTCTCGGCGGGGATTCCGTGCGAGTCGGCTACGTAGCGGGCGAAGTCGCGGGCCACTTGGGTGAAAAATTCGACGAAGCCTTCGCCGTCCACAGACAGGTGTAATGCGGCTATACCAATCACCAGATTGTCGCCCAAGACTCCATAGTTGCCGGTGCCGTGGGCGGCGAGCGTCTCCATGGTGGGTGGCTCCGGGACTTGGACATCGGCTAGGAAATCGTCTTTCACCTGAATGACTTGGTCGATCTCAAAGGCTCCATCCTCCCCGAAGGTCAGGCGAATGACAATCTCGCCGATTTGCTCATCGACGATAGTGCCCTCCCAAGTGCCGTGCAGCGCTTCTTGCTGAGCGGCGAGCGGCGCGACGAGCAGGCAGAGTAAGAGGACAGACGACAGGAGTTGGCTCATAAGGGTCTCCTTTAAGAATTACTCGTACAAATGGGCGACGTACTCTGCGTAGCCGTTGTAGGGGAGGGTTGCTCGTCGTTCGGACGTATTGAGGGCAGTGGAGATGAAGCGCTCGCTGGCTTGCGACCAGCGGGGATGGGGAACGTCGGGCTCGACGTTGGAGAAAAAGCCGTACTCGTGGGGTGCTAGGGTGTTCCAAAACGTCGCCGGCTGTTCGTTGGTGAATTCGATTTTGGTGATCGACTTGAGGCCCTTATAGCCGTATTTCCAAGGCGTTACCAAGCGCAGGGGGGCACCGTGTTGCTTGGGCATTTCGTGGCCGTAGACACCCGTCGCCAGCAGCGTCAACTCATTGGTCGCTTCGGCCATGGTCAGGCCCTCGGTATAGGGCCAAGGCCAATCGGAGCGATCCCATTGGACTGGGGCCACTTCGGGATTGAAGAAGGAGATCATGCGCACATAGCGGGCCGATGACAGCGGTTGGACAAAGTCGATGAGGTCCCGCATGGGAAAGCCCGTCCACGGGATGGCCATGGACCACGCCTCGACGCAGCGATGGCGGTAGAGGCGCTCTTCCAGATCCATGATGCCGATTAGGTAGTCGATATCGTAGGTCTTGGGCTGCTGCACCAGGCCGCTTATTTCCACGGTCCAGGGGGCAGGCTCAAAATTGTCTATGAAGCGCCATACCTCTTTGGAGGTGGAGAATTCATAGAAGTTGTTGTACCGGGCTGCTATCGTCTCATCGGTAAGCGGCCGGTCGAGCGTGGAAAACTCATCGTTTGTGGGAGCCGGATACCACTCTGAAGGCGGGATTGGCTCGATGAGGGGACTGAGGTATTTTGTTGGATCGACGAGTTTTTCTGGATTGAGGAGCTTTTCGGGGATGCATCCCGCGAGTAGGCCGATGGTGCCCAAACCAGCCCGCCGGATGAACTTGCGGCGGTTGAGATAGGCGTCTTCGTCGGTGGCCTGACGCTCGGGGAGCTCCCATTTTTTGCGCGGCATCACAGCCTCCTTTCAATGGTTTTGTATGAGGAGAATATAACAGATTGGCTCGGCAGCCGCGATTTTTTAGCGCTTGAAAGCCAACCCTGCGGCGTAGGTCGTGCCCGCTGCGGTATTGCAGCCAGCCGCGATGTGGAACAAATCGACGCCGATTTCGAGGTGCTTACTGAGCGACCAAATTAACCCCGGGGCCAGCTTGAGGATGTCTTGGTCGCCGACGAGACCGCCCTGTCCCATGGCACCGCAATCGCTCGTGGTGCGCATCCCTTCGACCACGCCTTTGACCAGCAGGCGTTTATAGGTGACGCCGGCCTCTAAGCCATAGAAGAATTCGTCGCTGAAGGCCCCGCCCCGCTTGCGATAGCCGACCGTACTCGTCAAATAGCCCGGAAATGGATACAGCGATTTGCCTACCAACAGGCGCAGGTCGATGTCTTTCTCGCCCGTACCCAAGGGAACCTTGCTGACGGCATCTGCGACGCCATCCACTGGACTCGGCCCCAGGCCAAGCCCGCCCGCGTCGAGGGAGCCAATGCTGTCTTGATCCATGTCGTAGCCTAAAGGGAATTTGCCGCCTAGCGCTAGGGAGACTACCGCTGGATTGCGGAGCACGCGCCAGCGCAGGCGCAGTTCCAAATCGGCCAGACCTGAGTTGATTTCGTCGGGGTGGATGCGAGTTATGGTGGTATCGAGAACGTCGCTTTTGAACTCCTTTACTTCGGTGTTCTTGTACACCAAGCGCTTGTAGGGCAGGGTGGCCACCAAGGTCAGGTGCTCCCGCAAACCATACTCCAAGTAGGCCGATATATTCCTATCGCTTAATTCTTCCGTGCTGGGTTTTGCCACTCGGGCCTGCCGCTTGCCAACGGCGTCGAGATAGTCTTGAGAGCGGAAGGAAAGTCCGGCGATTTTGAAGTACATGCCGCCCAAGTCCTGAGTCCAAGCGCCGGCATGTAGTGGGGTAGGAGCAACCGCCAGCAGGAGGGCCGCCAGCGGGAGCCAGCGCCGCAGTGGGCGGAGCGAATTGGGTCGAGTACGAGGCTTCATAAAAATCTCGCGGAACGTGTTGGAGTTGAGCGGTCCAAGAAGGGGAAACTGTAAACCTGTTCTCTGACTATTCTGTCGATGATGTACCGACCACGCACAGGCAGCACCGTTCAATAGACAGCGCGCAAGCCGACCTACACTTGGCGCGGATCGCCAAGGCCGACGGCACTGTGCGGTTGTTAGACCGGACTTTCGCACCGCTCTGCTCGGCCCCTGCGGGACATTGACGACGAGTACCTCAATGGTTTTCTACAGCATCCACGAGAAGTTTGCGCCCATTCAGCGGCTGTAGCGGCCGATTGTTGCCATGGACAATGGCTGTAAACGCGGCGATTTGCGCTTCAGACAGCTCTATGGGCGTTGTCAGCACAAACCACTTGACTCCCTCCTCACAAGGCGGCGTAGTCAATGAACCATCGTAGCGATAGGTGCGCCTCGCGCTCGGCAATAAATCGCAAGGATTGATGGCGACATGTTCAATGCGTCGCACCTCGCCCGGAGTGCTTGGCAGATGTGCCCAGAGAGCATTAAATGCGGCATGATCGCTACCGCGCTCAATTAGCACCCCAAGGACAGCCAACGTGCCATCCGTACTTTTGTGAACGAGGTGCATCTCCATAGCAAACGGTTTGCCGGCTAGCGTATGTTCGCTTGGCGCGTGGAAATGGAATTGCAGAAGCTCATACCGCGTGTCGTCAACCGCAATCCAATTTTCTGCGGTGGACGCTACTTCAATCGCATGGCCATTATGGCGGATGTTCAGAGCTGTTGGCCGGTAGTTGAAGACGATAGCGGGAAGTTGTGCTGGCGTGGGGTTTACAAGGTCGATCGGAGATTGGCGCGTCCCCGCGGCACAAAGGATGTATTCTGGGCTTAGCTGGTCCCAAACGTCCGGTCCGTTCTCTGCCCCGTAGCCCCACTCCACCTTCTCAGAATGGGATGTCATATTCTTTGACTCGGCATAGCTATTCACGCAAATACCTAGCGATAGTTTTGAGTTGGCTCATCTTTCTTGACTTTTGTTTGGCGTTGAGCGGGGCCTTCCGGCCGTTGGTCCGCGCTCGGTAGAGACGTGAACGCCGGGTCGCTTAATAGACATAGCGCAGGCCGATTTGCACTTGGCGCGGATCGCCCAAGCCCGACTGCACGGTGCCGTCGCAATTGAACAGGAGGCCGGTGCTGGATGGGTCGCGGAAGTTATCCGTGTTGAGCAGGTTGAAGACCTCGACCATGGCCTCTAGCTGGCCGCTGCCCACCAAGATAGGCCGCGACAGGCGCACGTC
Organism: Candidatus Latescibacterota bacterium; assembly: GCA_965200315.1. GTDB lineage: Bacteria > Latescibacterota > UBA2968 > UBA8231 > UBA8231. The sequence continues at coordinate 1,818,797 of OZ241362.1, read as the reverse complement.
ATAAGAGAAAAACTCGTTGTCCTTGCGCAGCGTGTTGCGCGTTGTGATGCGGCCGTCGCTGCAGATCCGGTCGGAGGCCGCGCCCCACGGGTTGAGCGAGCCGCCGGCGCAGGATGCCGAGCCCGGCTGCGCCGAATAGTAGCTCAGGCACTGGTTGAGCAAAACTCCGCCGGGCAATGCGGCCAAGGCCCACGCATTGAAGCGGTGGCGCTGGTCGCGGTCCGAATAACCCCACTCGCGCTCCAGTTGGGTCGCATCGACGTAGCGGAAGGTGAAGGGATCGCGCTCGTTGTCGTCGTCGGATTGGTCTCACGACAAGGTATAGTTGAGCTGGAATTGCAAGGCGTCTTGCACCATCTGGCGCAAGCTGAAGCTGAGGCCGTGGTAGCGCGACTTGGCCGTACTCGCGACCGCGGTCAAATCGCCGATGCCGTTGCTGCCATCGGCCCCTAGCCCCGTCGCCCACGGAGCGCCGAAGATGGCGTCATTGCGGTTGACGAAGCGCGTCAGATTATCCGTGCGGGCATACGTGTACCCAAAGGAGCCGACCCAACCCGACGCATGTAATACCGCGGCCGCTTCTTCCTTCACGGCTCCGTCAATGCGGGCTTGTACAAGCTGATCGGCAGCCATAGTCGGTTCTCCTTCGTTGGCGTGTATTAAATTAATGCACGATAGAACGAAAGACAAAGTACCGCAGCACCGCTCAATAGATGCAGCGCAAGCCGACTAACCACATGTTGTACCTACGATGGGCGACTGTTCTGCCCGCCGAAGACGAGCTGTCGGCATAAGCTAGCTCGTTATGAAGAGGGTGGGGGCGGAGAGACGGGAGCCGGTTCAAAATCGTCCCTGTCTCGACCTGTACCGACAGGGTGGAGCAACCCATAAGGAATAGCAGTAAGGTCTGGAGACATCTCCCCACGGATTTCCACCTGGTGTTCCTCCGCCTTTGATCTATGAGGCCTCGCTTTGGGCCACTTTTGCCCGGATTGTGGATGGGCTATTTTTATCAGCCAAAATTCAAGCTCGGTCAACTATCCACTCGGCGACCTCTTGCCATTCGACAAATGCAAAAAACACAGCCCGCCCTGATCGCCTTTGACGCCGACGATACACTGTGGGAAAACGAGATTTACTTTGAAACGGCCAAAGACCGCTTTAAGCATCTGTTGGCTCCCGATTGCGATCCGGCGTGGACCGAGCGGGAGCTGTACGAGACCGAAATGCGCAACTTGTCCCACTTTGGCTACGGCAGCAAAGGCTTCACCTTGTCCATGATAGAGACGGCTCTCGATCTGACCAAGGGCGCGGTAACCGGGCCGCAAATCCGCCAGATTTTGGACTATGGCAAAGAGTTGCTGCAAATGCCCATTGAACCGCTGCCCCACGTCGAGGAAGTGCTTACCGACCTGTCCCGAACCCGTCCCCTGATGCTGCTGACCAAGGGCGACTTGTTCGACCAAGAGGCCAAAATAGCCCGCTCCGGTTTGGCCGATCACTTCACCCACATCGAAATTGTCAGCGAAAAAAACGAGGGAACCTACGCGGCCCTGTTGCAGCGCCACGGCGTCCAACCGGCTGACTTTTGCATGGTGGGCAATTCGCTCAAATCGGATATCCTGCCCGTCGTCGCCTTGGGCGGACGCGCTGTCTATGTGCCTTATCACACCACTTGGATCCACGAACGCGCCGAACCTTCGGAGGCCGAGCACCGGCGATACCACCAAATAGCCCACTTGGGCGAACTTCCCCGCCTGCTCGCCGAGCAGTTCACTTCCACAGTCCCAAACTAAAACCGTGACTTCGTCCGGTTTTCCCGTGCGGCGGATCTGCAATGCCGGAGACTGGATCTACTGCACCTGAGCCGGGAAGGGTCGGCTGGCTGCTGCCAGCGGCCTTTCGCTCGCGGCTGGACCTAGAGCCGCCCGACCCGGAGCCGGCCGTAGAAGAAGCTGGCTCAGCCTTTACGCTCCGGGCCTTTGCCTTGGGCACCTTTTTGGCCGCGTTCATCGGCGGCGGCGTGGCCTATAGTACCCTGTATTTGCAAGGCTCCTTCATGGCCTTGGGCTTTAGCACAGTCGGGGCGGTTTGCCTGCTGGCCCTGCTGACGGGCTTGGTCAATCCCCTGCTCAAACTGTGTGGGAGGCCGGGTTTGCGCCGAGGCGAATTGCTACTGGTCTATGTCATGATGGTGATGGCCTCGCCTATCCCCGTCGTTTTTACCTCAAAGATCATCAGCCAGCTCGTCGCTCCCTTTTACTTTGCCACGCCCGAAAACGATTGGCAAAGCCTCATCCACCCCCACATCCCCCACTGGATGATGCCGCGCCAGCTCGGCGACGCTCAGTTTTTCTTTGAGGGGATGGGTGCCTCCTACGCGGTGCCGTGGAAGGCTTGGCTACTGGCGCTGGCGGCTTGGCAGCCCTTTATCTGGTCCCTCTTCTTGGTGATGATTGCCATCATGGTCGTTCTGCGGCGGCAGTGGATCGACAACGAGCGCCTCGTCTATCCGCTGGTGCAAGTGCCGCTAGCTATGACCGCGATGGGAGAGGGAACGGAGCGCTGGCCGCCCTTTTTCAAAAATCGGGGGATGTGGATCGGCTTTGCCCTTGCCGCCACTTGGAGCACGCTGCACGGCCTGTACGCCTATTTCCCGGAAGGCGTACATTTTGCTCGCGGCGTCGATCTGTTCCACCAAGAACTGCCGATCATGCGCGGGACCTCTACGCTGCATGTCATCTTCCGCTTCCACATCTTCGGGTTTTTCTATTTCCTCAAGACCGAAGTCGCGCTCAGTCTGTGGGTTTTCAATTTGTTGGCCAATGTCTTGCGCGGCACTTTGGCCATCCTCGGCATAGGCAATACGCCCAGCTTGGGTAGTGGCCATGGTATCCGGCACACTTTGCAGGTCTATCACGCCATGGGTGCCATGTTGGTCCTCTTTCTCGGCGGCTTGTGGGCCGCCCGCCGCCATCTGGCCGCGGTGTGGCGCAAGGCTTGGTCCGGCGATCCGGCCATTGACGACGCCGACGAAATCCTGTCGTACCGGGCGGCCGTGATCATTCTCGCCGTCGGCACGGCGATCATGATCGGCTGGCTGTGGCTGGCTGGATTGCCGCTGTGGGCCGGTGCGGCGTTGCTCTTTTTGGCCGGGGCCCTTTTTGTCGCCTTCACCCGGGTGGTCGCCGAGGGCGGTCTGTCCGACGGCGCTCCGCCCGTGGTGCCGGCTGGCATCCTCATTTCCGCGGTAGGCTCGTCGGCGCTGGGGGCACCGGGCTTGGTCTTGCTGGCCAGCACCTATATCTGGACGGCCAATGTCCGCAGCTTTGTCATGGCCTCCTGCGCCAACAGCCTGAAGCTGAGTCAGGAATTGGGCCGGGGGCGACTTCGGCGAGCTCAGCCGAGTCGTCGGCCTTTGTTCTGGGCCATGGTCGCGGCCATAGCCGTGGCGCTAGCGGCTTCGACTTGGATGATCTTGGCGCTGAGCTACGAGCACGGCAACCTCAATCTGCGGGCCATGGTCAGTCGCGAAGCCCCCTACCGCTATGTCGAGAGCCTCCTGCGCTATCCGAGCGAGCTGCACCTGTGGGGCTGGATCAATATGGGCTTGGGCGCGGCTATCATGCTGGGCTTGACCGTGGCCCGGTGGCACTACGCTTGGTGGCCCCTGCACCCTTTGGGCTATCCCATTGGGCCGACTTGGATTATGGATCACCTGTGGTTCAATATGTTTTTGGCTTGGTTTATCAAAGTCCTCGTGCTCAAGTATGGAGGTGCCGACCGCTATCATCGGACTAGGCCGTTTTTTATGGGCCTGATCTTGGGGCAACTGCTGCCGGGCGGCATCTTCTTAGTCATCGACCATTTTACCGGCACGGTCGGCAATGTGATTTTTTGGGGTTGAACAGCATGGCTGGCAAAGCGACTTATCGGTGGCTGGACAGCCTATGTCTCGTCGGGCTGCTGCTGCCAATGCCCTGCTACGGAGAGGTGGCTTTCTTGCGGGCCGCGATCGAAGCCCTAAGCGCGGTCGAATCGCGCTTGGCTGGCTATCCCGGTGCCGAAGCGGGTGCTGCATTGGTGGAGCGCGAACTGGTCGCGGCTGGCGTCTCAGGGGTGCAGCGCGACTCATTTGCCGTGGTGGTGCCCATAGAGCTCGGCAGTCGCCTGCGCTTGGAGCCCAGCGGGGAGCAGGTGCCGCTGTGGGGCCTGTGGCCCAATCTGGCGCGGACAATAACGCTACCGCAGGGCCTGCGAGCACCGATGATCTACGGAGGGCGTGGTGCGTGGCGCGACTTCGACGGCCAAGCTATTGACGGGCGCATTGTCCTGCTGGAATTCGACAGTTGGAACCACTGGCTGCGGGCCGCGTCGCTGGGTGCCCGGGCCGTGGTATTCATCGCGCCCGAGCAGGCCAACCGCCACCAAGCCGCCGCCAAGTACGCCCACGTGCCGCTCGACATCCCCCGCTTCTGGATCGAGCGCGAAGCGGGCCTAGACCTGCGCCAGCGCCTGCGGGCCGGCGAGCTATTGGTGCATTTAGAGGGCCGCATGGACTGGCAACGGCGGCCGGCGTGGAATATCTGGGGCACAATCCCCGGCACCGATCCCGAGCTGGCCGCCGAGCGCGTTGCTATCGAGGCGTACTACGACGGCATTTCCGTGGTGCCGGGCCGGGCGCCCAGCGCCGAGGCCGCCTGTGGCGTGGCCGCTTTATTGGAGCTAGCCCGCCAGCTCGCGGCCCATCCGCCGGCGCGCACCACCATTTTGGTGGCAACGTCGGCTCACTTTCAGGGCCGCCAAGGCATGGCCGACTTTCTCGCTCGCCACGACCGCCGCTTGGAGGAGCCGCTCCACATAGACCTGTTCATCGGCCTCGATCTGTCGAGCCGCACCGATCAAGTCGGCCTCTGGAACAATACCGCTAGGCCCGAATTGCGGCGCTTTTTCGCCCCATTCGGTCGCCGCTTCAGCAACTACGCCAGCACCCTAGACTCGGCCGCAGTCGGCCGTTTGGTCAACGGCATCACCCCCATCAAGGGCTTGGACTGGTCGGCGTACATGCCCGGTGGCATCGCCGCCAATAGTCAGCTCGCCCTCGAAGGAGGCTTGATCTCCTTGGGCTTGATTACCGTCAACGACGCCCGCTTGCAGATCGATTCGCCGTTGGACCAGCCCGCCGCGGTCAACTACGACAATCTGGCGCGCCAAGTCGCCTTGATAAACGGCGTGCTGCAACAGGCCCTAAACGATCCGCAGTTGTTGGAGGAGAAAGCGGCCTTTGGGCCGGTGCTGCAGGATCGCTTGCGCGACTTGCGCCTCAAGGTGCGGACCTTTCCGCGCCGCTCGCAAACGCCGGACCGGCCGGTAGCCGACGCGGTAGCCGTGGTGCGACCGCAACGGGCGACCGCCGCCGGCAAAGCCGTCAAAGGGGTGCGCACGGCCCAAGTTTATCTGAGCGACGCCGAGGGCGAGCTGCTCATAACGGGGCTGCCGCAAGCCCAATATCGCACCAACGTGTACGTCTTGGACCCAGAAGACGGGGCCATTACCTATGCCGCCGATCTGAGCAAAAGGGCGGAAGGATTCCACGGGGCATCGCTGCCCGACGGTTCCATTCCCAGCACCGTCCAGTGGGCGCTCACCGAGCAGCCGGTGGTGGTGTTTCCCTGCCTGAGCCGTCCTTTTTACGGCCTCATTAATCCGCGTTCGCTCAATTTCTTGAGCGGCATCACTGTGCTCAACCGCTACGACACCGCCCCGCGCCAATACGGCTATGCGCTGGGCAACGGCCTCGACGAAGCGGCCGGGGTGGTATTCGGGCCGCAGGACGCCGGCCCGCAAAACCGCATCAAGATACTGGCGGGCCGCCAACTGCTGCTGCTCAACAACGGCATCCCCGACAGCCGACCCAACGGCGAGGGCTTTGACCTAGCCGAAGAGCGACTGATGCCGACGCTGTTGCAGGCCGCTTGGGATATGTGGCGTCTCGACGAGGATCGGTTGCAGACCATGCGCGACCACGCCATTGAAAACCAGCACTTGCAGCACCTGCACCAGCGCACCGCCCAAGTGCTCGCAGCCGCCGAAGAGGCCGCCCAGCAAAAAGAATGGAGCCGCTACGTGGCCCATCTGCGGGCGGCGTTGGGGCTGGAAAACCAAGTCTATCCCCAGACTATGGCGACCTTAAACGACGTCATAAAGGGTATGGTGTTCTTCTTGGCGCTGCTCATTCCCGCGGCCTTTTTGGGCGAGCGCCTGCTGCTGGGAGCAGCGCAGATCACGCGGCAATTAGCGGGTTTTGGCGCGTTATTGGCCGCAGTCTGGCTCGCGGTTTCTCAGGTGCATCCCGCCTTTGCCATTGCCCATCCGCTGGTCATTTTGCTGGCCTTTGCTATCATGGCCATGGCCGGTCTCGTCCTCGTCCTCATTGGCAGCCGCTTCAACAGTTTTATGAAGGAGCGCGGCGACCAGATCCACCACGTTGAGATGCGGCGTTTCAGCGTCGCCCATGCCGCGTTTATGCTGGGCATATCCAACATGCGGCGGCGCAAACTGCGCACCGGCCTGACCTTGACGACCCTAGTGCTGCTGACGTTTACGGTGCTCTCCTTTGCCTCGTACGAGAGCCGAGCGCGCTTTATCTCGTTGCCTCTCGAACACGAGGGTGAGTACGAGGGCCTCTTGGTCCGCAATCGGGCTTGGAGTCCCTTGGGCCAGCCCATGTTGGATTACATCCGATCCCACTTTGCCGCAGTCGGCCCGATCAGTCCGCGCAACTGGTTCATTTTGCAGGAGGACAAAAAGACGTACCTCGAAGCCGCGTCCGAGCGGCAATTGGTGCGGACCTATGGCTTGCTCGGCCTAAATCCCGCGGAAACCGACATCACAGGCATTGACCAAGCCCTGACGGCTGGGCGCTTTTTTACCGCCGCGACCGAGGCTAGTTGTCTGCTGCCCTTGCCGATGGCCGAGGCCCTAGGCTTGGATGCTGGCGACTTGGGACGTGCGCAAGTGCAGGTAATGGGCAAAGAACTGACTGTAGTGGGCTTGTTCGACCCAGCGGTTTTCAACGACATCCGCGACCTAGACGACGGGCCGCTGACGCCGGTGGATTTTGAGCTGTCTAGGACTGCCGGCAGCACCTTTCAGCTCAACGAGAGCACGGCCACGACAGCTACCGCCGCTCAGTACCGCCCCTATGTACACATACTGCCGGACAACGTGCTCATTGCGCCATATCAGATCGTCCGCCAAATGGGGGGGCGGCTGCGCTCGGTGGCCATCGCTTTTGACCGGGAGGACCTTGGGGCGGCCCAAGCGTTGCTGGAAGACTTTCTGTTGCGGGTGGCCGTCAGCCTGTTCGTCGGCTTGCGACAAGACGAAGCCTCGACCATCGGCGTCTGGGCCTATTCGTCGATTGGGGCGACGGCGATAAAGGGCTTAGGGGTGCTGATCGTACCCATGCTCATCGCGGCTTTCATCGTCCTCAATACCATGCTGGGGACGGTGTACGAGCGCCTCAAGGACATTGGTATCTACGCGGCCGTAGGATTGGCCCCGTCTCATATCGCCTTGCTGTTTATCGCCGAAGCCTGCGCCTATGCGGTCTTGGGCATTACGCTGGGGTACTTGGGGGGGCAAGGGATGGGTTTGGTGCTAAACCACTGGGGCATGCTGGGCGGACTCAATTTGAATTATTCGTCTTTGGCGGCCGTGTTTTCGGCGCTCATCGTCATGGGCGTGGTCTTGCTGTCAACAGTGTATCCAGCCCGGGTGGCCGCCCGCACTGCCGTTCCCGACCTAGTGAGGCGCTGGCAGCCCGAGCCGCCAGTGGGGGCCGAGTGGGAATTCCGCTTTCCCTTCTTAGTGTCGGCGGCCGAGGCCAAGGGTCTGTGCGGCTTTTTGTTGGATTACTTAGCGTCGTACGGCGAGGCGTCGATTGGTTCGTTTTACACCGAGGGCACCTTGCTCCAGTCCTTTGCCACGCCCGAGGGCACGGCTTATGCCATCGAAGCCAAGGTGTGGCTGGCACCGCTGGATTTGGGCGTGAGCCAGCACGCAGTGCTGTGCATCCGCCCCGAAGACCAAGCCGATATTTACGGCCTAGTGTTCTATCTGCACTGCCTCAGCGGCGACAACGATTCGTGGCGTCGGGCCAACCGGAGTTTCTTGCAGGCGATCCGCAAAGAGCTGCTGATATGGAATACGCTCAAAACAGCCGAGCGGAGTACTTTTCGGCAGCGGGCTGAAGCGGCCATAGCCGACGCTGATTACACAGCCGGCGGAAGAAGGGTTAATTGAGCGGGTGCGGCCGCTTAGGAAGGGGTAGGTCCAAAGAAGGCCATGCGATGCAAAGCGCGAGTGAATTTGTAAAGGCCCCGAGGCCGCACATCTTAGGGCACTAGTACAGGGTCTTTGATGGGCTGGCCGGAATTCAGATAGAAGACATCTACCAAGGTCGCCGCGGCATGCTGTGGGTCGCCACCGCCGATGGCGGCGTAAGCCGATTCGACGGAGCGCATTTCGACACCTTCGGCCTGTCGGACGGGTTTCCCCATCTGACCGCAACGGCGATTGCCGAAGACGCCGACGGCCGGTTGCTGTTCGGTACGATCGGCGGCGGGCTAGCCGCATACAACGGCCACCACTTTCGGACGTACACCACCTCACACGGGCGGGCTGCCCAGGGACGACATCGTGGGCTTGCAACCGCAGCCGGATGGCTCGGTGCGGGTCTTGGCTGTTGGGGGGCTGGTTTGTTGGGGATCGGTGCGTAGAGCGCGTGACGGAAATTGCCGGCCAGCCGCTAGGGAGGGTGTTCGACGTGGCTGGCAACGCTGGAGCGAGGCGTTATCAGCCTCGATGGTCGGCACCTGAGCACCGGAAACAGCGGGATGCAGTGGCCTTGGAAATTCGCCCAAGCGGCGTCCGGCCTGCTGTGGACGCCTTTTGCTACACTGGTACCGAAGCCGTTATCGGCCGCTGCGATCCGCACAGCCAACAACTCGACTTTATCCATGCGGACGCAGCTTGTGAAGGGACGGAGGCCGTAAATTACGGTACGTCGACCGAAGAGGTATAAGGAAAGGGACTATGGATAGTCGAATTGGATATACCTTAAATATAAGTAATTTAAGGCAGTTATACTATATTCTTGTGCAGTATTTAAGAGGCTACAATTTGGGTAGCTTGACAGGTTTGGGGGCTACAAGAGCTAAAAACTTGACATAATAGTCCCATTTTTTGTATTTTTTTATTAAATTTTCCCATTTTTTTTTACAAAAAAACCGGCATTTTTGCCCTTGACACAGATTTTTGACACGCCTATTTCTATGTCCATTTGGCTTTTAATAAGCTCTTTTGTTCCAAGGAGCTTGCTGTATTTTACTCATTCATTTAAGGAAAAAAGGGATGCTCCCCACATCCTTCTTGCCTTATCTCGATGTAGGCGTCTTTAGAAGATTTCCCACGAATCTTCTGCCTACTCCCCTTTTTATCAATTCCACTTTTACCCTTCATGCTTGGCCGTTGTCTCTACGGCAACAAGCTACGGACAAGCATGTACACAATTTGCTTTCTATCCCAAAGAGAGTTGACCTATGACCGCCCTACTTCTTGCCTATATAGTAATCGGCATTGTTACAGTGCTGATGGGACTCAGGATCATCCGTCACGCAAAACGTGCGCTAACGCTTCGGTCAGAAGGGTTTAGTCGTTTAAAGCACAACAGCAACCTTGAAGCTGCTAATCTCGCCACGAGTCTTGTCAAAGAGGCCGAGGAAGAAATAGAAATCTATGACGATGGAGACTTCTTTGAAGGATCGACGTATAATTACGATCCATTCATCGAAGCGATTCAAGACAAGCTCAAAAAGAACCCATCGTTTAGGATTCGTTGCTATTTCAATGTAGCCGATCAAAAATTAAAATTTATTCAAAGATTCAAGGACCACAACCAAGTAAGTATTTATATTCGCAGGAATAAACGTCCAAACAATATTCATTATAAAGCGATAGACGAATGGATAAAAGGGGTTCTCTCTTCACATCATCTTGGAGACGGGGAGAGATGTTACAGAGATTTCTCGTACAAGAATTTTCCTCCCGATGATATTCCAAGAGCTAAAGGAGCTATTATTGGAAAATTTAGACAGTCCCCGACCCAATTCGAGGAATTATGATATACGCTGAAACCTCAACATATGCCCTTCTATCTATTGCTGTTGTCTTACTTGGCATCGTATTTGCGATTAACTATAACCGCAATACTGGCTTTGACGGACTAAAGGCCTCTTTACCTGTTTTTTGGTTTGTTTTGGCATCATGGTATAGTGTTGTTGCAGACTTTATATATTCATTTGCTCGCTTGGCGCTACAAGATGAGGGATTAGAGCCTTTTACGTACGTCTTAGGTTTTTTTCACTTTATAGCATTGTCTCTGTTTATACTTTCACTTTCATCTGCCTTCTCTCTCATGAGCAAAATTGCAATAGAAGATTCTATTGAACCTGAATTTTGATAAATAAGGCTTATTTACGTAAAAAGGCCCCTGAGTAAAATACTTAGGAGCCTTTTTACGTGAGATGGGTTTATTGAGCTTCTGACTGCTTCTTAGATTCCCGCTTTTTCGCAGTCGTGTCTTTAGGACTATGAGACTTAGTAGAGTAAGGCTGCCGCGTCGTCTCTTGGACGATCTGCCATGCCGGTTGGTTGGTATCGCGGGGACGCTTAGGCGGTTGTTTCATATCCTGAATATAAGGCTTTTCGCCTACGAGTAAAAATAGGTGTGGGGAGGCCGGCCGCGCCCCACCTCCCCACGAGCGCGGATGTCGTCTCTCGTCTATCTGTCCCCTTGCGAAGGGGAGTATCCACGCTAAAAATTACCCGCTTTCTACCTATTACTCCGGTGTCCAGATGGCGAGTTTATCCCCAAGGAAAGTGATTCGACCATTAATTGATCCCATAGGAGACTTCGCCAACGGAAGGCTCAATACCGATGTAATCCCAGGTATAGGTATGATAGACCCACTGCCCCTTTGATAGCACGGTCGCCGTCAAGCCTAGGCGCGACCAGTAGAGCAGTCCGGGCCGGTCATACATGCAACGTGTCCCATTGGTCATGGGGTTAGCCACATACGACAACCGTATGGCGGGGCCTGATTCGGTAGAAACTTCTTGAGGGGCTAATAGAGCCTGATGCCTAGAGCAGGCGACCAGGCAGAGAACGGCGACTAGAAAGACGCACGGACGGAACATGGGGCACCTCTGCTGTAAATGGTGGCATTTTACCCGACTCGACTAAGAGCCGGGCCTTGCCACCACCACGCAGAGGTGCGGGACGGTCCTACCTATTTACCGCTTTGAGTCATTGGGGAGCTACCCCAAAGTAACGATACGGCTATTGCATTCAGCAGGAGACCCGGGAGAGTCGGCCTCTGCTGTGGTGATGGCGACAGGAAAATACTAAAGCAGTGCCCAAAAGGGTGGATACAGAAACCCAAGTGATCGAAGTGGCGAAAGACCTCGGCCCGCAAGAAATCATGCTGTACGCAGACTTAGCCGGGCGCCTGCGGGTCGGCACGGCCACGGGACGCTTGGGAAGAATCGAAGGCAACCGCTTCATAGCAGACAGGCAGGGGCCTGATCAATGCCGAGTTGCCTTGCAGGATAGCCAAGGCACCTTGTGGGTTGGGATCTATGGGAGCACCCCGGCGCTCTACGTGTATCGGGACGGCCGTTTCCACGTGGCTGATATACCCAAGCTAGCAACCGTCGCTTATGTGAGTGCGTTGTGCGACCACGCGGCCCGGCTGTGGATTGGGACGGCCAACGGCCTGTTTGCTTGGGACTACCGATCCCACGAGGTGCATCAGTTTACGGCCGACCAAGGCGAGCTGTCGGCCAATGGCATTCTAGCGCAGGTAAGCGACCCGCAGGAAGGGTGTCTGTGGATTGGGACCAGCGGCGGGGGCGTCCTAAAGTGCGACGGTCAGCTATTTCAGAACATCCGGCTGGGCAAGTCCCCCCTTGAGAACATCGTCGAGGCCATTCTGCGCGATAGCCGCGGGCGGCTGTGGTTTGGAACGCGGGCCGGGCTGATTGCCTATCAGCCCGGCTATACGCCCCCGGGCATCGTCATCCGCCAAGTCAGGGCGGGGCATCTGTTGGAGATGCCCCAAGCCGTGTCCTGCTCAGATAACACGCCGGAGATTCAGGTTCACTTCCAAGGCATCGGCTTCAGGAATGGAGCCAAGCAGATGCGCTACAGCCATCGGCTCGCCGGCCATGGCCCGGCCGACGAGTGGAGTGCGTTCACGCCTGCCAACCGGTACGCGCCGCAAGCCATGTAGGACGGCTATATCCCGAGTCTTAGCGTAGGCCCGTCGGTGCGCCAAGTGGGGGTGGGTTCGCTGGCCTGCATAGCACGTGTTGACACATCTGCGCTATGCGGGTCTGAGGCCGCTGCGGACTAGGGATTCCCAACACCGCATGGGCGACTCTGCGAGTAGCGCCGCGACCTCCGCCTGCAGGCCACTCGCGGTTTCGCCCTCGGGATGCAAATGGGCTAGGCGGCCCAGCGCATCCATGGCCAATCCGACGCAGATGGCGTTGTCGTCGCGGCGGATGACCGCTTGCAAGGCCCGGGCGGTCGGCCCTAGGGCCGGGCCGGCAATCGCGGTACCGTGGGAACAGAGGATGACCATGGACCACAGCGCGTTCTCGCGCACGGCCGAGCGCACCGGCTTGAATCGCTCGAGGCCAAAATCGACGCCACCCCCCCTCGCATACATCGCACTCATCGGTGGGCCGCACGAACTTTATGCTCCGCCCTTGCGCCCGGTCCATGGCCAGCCGGTTTTCCTCACGGCCCAGACTCTGCACCAGTGCTTCGAGGCAGGCGGGAATCAGTGCTCGGCCGACCCCGGTCGCGATTGCGCGGCGGCCGAGGCAGCCCAAGGTACCAGCGGCGACGGCCCGGACATATACCGACGGATCTTCGCGCAGGCGCGTCGCTACGGTCTGCAAGACCTCTTCGTTGAGGGGCTGGCATCCCCAAGCCGTACACGCCCGCCTTGCGGACCCATTTGATGGGGGAATTCGCCGCTTTGAGCAAGGTGTCGGTAGCCTCCGCGCCAACGGCGATCAGGCCGTAGGTGGCGGCCCGCCGCACACTCTCTCGGTCGTTGTACAGAGCCTGACCGAGCAGCCGCACCGCTAGTGCCGGGTCGCCGATGGAGGCCAGTTTGTACGCCGCGCCAATGCGCGCAGGCTCGGCCGCTTCGCCTTGGGCGTGTAGCTGGGCCAATAAGCGGTTGGCCTCCGCTTCTCGGTCCGCCGACGATAGGGCGGTGGCCTCGGGTCGCGGCGGCGGCGTTTGGCCCGTCTGCATCCAGTGGTGGTGATAGCGCCAAACCGAGGTGACGTCGTCGTTGGCCGCAGACCTGTCGATGCGGGTCAGCGGGTCCACGCCAAGCCCGTTCCAATGCACTGCGCTCGGCGAGCCATGGCCGCCGGCGGGATCGGTGGTGCGATAGATCCAGAAACGCCACATGAAGCGCGGGTTGTCTTTCCAAGTGCGCCAATCGTCGCGGCGGTGGTTGCCCCGGTGGAAGGTATTGTGAGAGTACAACACGACGCTGCCGGTGCGCAGTGGTGCCACTTCAAAAGGCTGCACGAGTGGCCACTGTAGGTTGGTGACCGCCTCCCGCAGGCGCACGTCGTGCGCGGTGCGGCGCTGGACAATATCGCTGGGGTCGTATTGGGAATCGGGGCCGCTGACTAGCTCGCCCTCCATGCCGCTGAGGTGGTAGCCGAAATCGAGGTGATCGGCTCCGGCGAAATTGTCGTGGTTTTCTTCGTGGTTGAAGGTCCAGTAGTGAGAGTAGGGCACGGTCGCGGTCGGGCCCATGTCCTCGCGCACGGCCTGCGGATAGTACAGCATTTCGATTTGCACGGCTTGGTGGTGGTGCTGTTTGCGGCCGTTGAACGGGCCGTTGTCGTCCTTGTGCCAGTGCTGGTCGCGGCCGCCGCTGGTAAAGGTCGCATTGTGGGTAAACGGCACAATGGCCCAGTGCTCGCCGACTAATTGGTTGCAGGCCGCGACGACGCCAGAGGCGTTGATTACTTCGAGTACGTCTGGGATGAGTTCGGGCGTTACGCGCTCGCTGGAGCCGACCGCCTGTTTTTCGCGCCGATAGATTCGCTCGTGGACGGCGGCTGGAATGCCGAGGCTTTCCGGGGCTAGGACGACCAGCCCGCGGCTGGCGAAGTCCTGTACTAGTTGCTCCGGTGTGCTGTACGGGATAGCAGAAAGCTCTTTCGCGGTCATGGCGATTTATTCACCTTCCTTTGCGGTTTCATCCAATCTAATCACGGGTTCTTTCCCATTCAATTAGCCGACTAAGACAGGAGTCATTATGACGCCAAAGAAGACGCTCAGACAACGCATGCAAGATGGCGAAGTGCTCACCGCCCTGCGCGGCTCGCTAACCACCACCAAGGAGGAGTTGGCCGATATATGGTCTGCCGGTCTGTACGACTACATCTGGATCGACAGCCAGCACACTCCCTTCAGCGAAGAGCAATTGGTCGCGTACTGCCGGGCGGCCGAAGAGCTGGATATCGACGTGCAATTGCGCATCCCGCACACTCGGCAGGCCCACATGGTCGGGCGCTATCTCGACTTGGGTCCCAGCGCGGTCTTGATTCCCGAGGTCATGGAGCCGGAGACCGTGGACGACGCCATTGCCTATGCCTATTACGGCCCGGTTGGGCGGCGCAGTTGGGGCGGCGCAAATCGCCGCGGTCTGCGTGGCTCGACTCAAGGGATCGACCGCCGCGCCTATGCGGCGTGGTGGAATGACTACGTGATTTTGGCGATCCAGGTAGAATCCGTCGAAGCGGTGACCAACATTCGCAAATTGGCCAAGCCGGGTGTGCGCGTGGTCACGTTCGGCCCCAACGACCTTTCCTTCAGCTTGGAGGATCATCCGGACTATCCGTTGCGCACGGTCGATGACTGTATGCGCAATGTCGCCGCGCAGTTGGCTGGTACTGGCATCAGTCTGGCGATGGGAACGGGTACTAGCCCGGAAGAACGCGACAAGTATCTGGCGATGGGGATTACGCTTTTTCAAGCGGATGCGCCGAGCTAACTTTGGCCGCCGCCGTATGTTAATCGTCCATTACTAAACCGACCACTTGGAGGATATGCTATGTACATTGGATCGCAATTCGGGGAACAGACCGACGAAGAAATGCAGGTCTTGTCGCAACTCGGCATCAGAAACGTCGATCAGACTCCTTCCGCGCCGTGGCGGGAATGGAGCACGGAGATGCTGCTGCAGATGAAGGAGCGGTGGGCCAAACACGGCATCAGCATGGAGATGATTCACATCCCCTTGGGCTCGCGCAGTGCCTACCAAAACGAGGCCGGGGCGATCTTTCTCAAACCGAGCGACGAGCGCGACCGCCAGATTGACTCGATGAAAGAGACGGTGCGGATGGCAGGCGAGGCTGGCATCCGCGGCCTCAACTACAACATCACCATCTTGGGCCACCTGCGGACGCCCTCGAAGACGGGGCGCGGGGGAGCCATCGTATCGACCTTTGAGTTGGACCAATTGGACCAATCGCTGGGCGAATTTGAAGACGGGCCGGCCGATGAAGACGAAATGTGGGAGCGCATTGACCACTGGCTGCAGGAGATCATACCCGTGGCCGAAGAATACAAAGTCCAGATGGCCTGCCATCCGTCCGACCCGGGCATTGGCGTGGGCAATACGTATCGGGGCGTGGTGCGTCCCTTGGGGATGGTCGAGGGCTTCAAAAAGCTCATCGCGCTCTACGACAGTCCTTACAACGGCCTGAATTTCTGCCAAGGCTGCATGTCCGAGGCACTGGTCAATCCGGCGGAGGAAATTTTCGCTGTCATTCGCTACTTTGGCGAGCGCAAGAAAATTTTCAACGTCCACTTCCGCAACATTAAAGGCGGTTTGGGTAACTTCGTCGAGGTCTTTCCCGACGAGGGCGATGTCAATATGGTTCGGGCTCTGAAGGTGTACAAGGAAGTCGGCTACGAGTATATGATCATGCCGGATCACGTCCCCGGGATCAGCGGCCCGGAGCCGGGCAAAGTTGGTTTTGCCTATGCCTTTGGCTATATCCACGCGGCCTTGCAGGCGGTGGAGGAAGCCTAATGCCTGGCGCAGCCTCCCATTTTGCTTGCGACAAAAAGGAAGACATACTCGCTTTTTTTCAGCAGTATAGGTACGCCGTGGTCGCCGACGCCCTACCACTCGCCGACATCCGCACTCTCAACGCCTTTGTCGATCGCTCCAAAGGGGAAATTCCCCGCGAATGGGGCCCCGACCGCTTGGGCGTCTTTTCGCACGGGCAAATTTTGGTTCACCACCCCGAGTTAGATCGCTTTATCCAGCCGGCGGTCTCCTACGATCTAGTGCAGACCATCATGGCACCCCAACCTCGCTTTGCCCAATTCGATTTCCGCGATGTGCCCGCTGGCAAGGGCGACGGCGAGATGCACTTCCACCGCGACCGGCCCTACCAACCCACCACCGAGTCTGAGCCTGAGCGTCCTTACGAATGCACCTATGTCTGCGCGATTCACTACTTGAGCGACGTGGGGGCCGGCGACCCCTGCTTTTGCGTCGTGCCCAACAGCGGTCCTTACGAGACTTTGGACGAGGCCCGCGTCCAATTGGGGCCGGATTATGAAGAAGTGCCCATCCGCGGCCCGGCCGGCACCTTGGTTCTGTACGACATTGCCATTTTTCACACCCGCCTGCCCGGACAACGCGCCCGCGCCCGACGCACCTTGCACCACTACTACAGCCGCGCCGCCAGCCAGCCCTTGACCAATTGGGTGCTCCTCCCGCAGCGCTTGGCCGAACATCCCGACCCCGAGCAACGCACCTTTTACAGCCAGTGGTCCGCGGCCACCCAAGCCTACGCCGAGGCCGGTTTTTCCGCAGAGTACTACGAGGAGCACGTGCTGGAAAAACTCACCTAAACAGTGAGCAAAACCTCATCGCTAAAGCACGCCTTCACGCAACTGGGGAGAATGGATTGTGGACCCACTAGCCCTCGACGAATCGCAGCACCGCGCCGCCCCCGACCACTTGCAGGAGCACGGCTAGGCGATCCTGCCCGGAGGGCTGGCGCTGCGGAACCAAGTCGATGCTGCTTTAAGGAGCGAACCGTGCAAATACAAGACCTATTCGTCTCCGGCCAAGAAGGCTACCACACCTATCGCATCCCCGCCTTGGCCGTAGCGCCAGACGGCGCCGTGCTGGCCTTTTGCGAAGCGCGCCGCCACACCGGCCGCGACGACGATCAAATCGACATTCTCCTGCGCCGCAGCACCGATGGCGGTCGCACTTGGGAACCGCGCCAGCGGATCGTCGCCGATGGGGAGCGCACCTGCGGCAACCCCTGTCCCGTAGTTGACCACGACCGCGGTGCGGTGTTGCTGCCCTTTTGCAAGGACAATCAAGAGGTGTTTGTCAGTCGCAGCGTCGATGGCGGACGCGCTTGGGCTGACCCGGTGGAGATTACCTCTCAGGTGAAGTCTTCTTCGTGGACCTACCTCGGTACTGGACCCGGCCACGGCATCCAACTGCAAAGCGGTCGCTTGCTCGTGCCCTCTTGGGTCGATGAAAGCCCCGGCCCGGCCACTTGGCGTCAGCCGCCGCCCACTTGGGGCCAAGTGCAGTCTTCCATTGCTTTTTACAGCGACGATGGCGGCCACACTTGGCGGGCTGGAGCCAAGTTGACTCACGACGCCTCGGACGAATGCGAGGCCGTGGAAATGGCCGATGGCTTTCTGTATATGACCCTGCGCAGTCGCAACGAACGCCGCTGCCGGGGCTGGTCGCGCAGCCGCGATGGCGGCGCCACTTGGTCTGCGGTGGCCTATGAGTCGGCCCTGCCCGAACCTTCTTGTCAGGGCAGCATTGTGCGTCTCGACGATGGGCGCATGCTCATGGCGCATCCGAGTAAGCCCGACGAGCGCGCCGAGTTGACCTTGCGGCTGAGTGTGGACCAAGGGCACAGTTGGTCTATAGAGCGAGTGCTTGAGCCGGGTGCGGCGGCGTACTCCGATTTGGCCGTGGCTCCCGACGGACAGGTTTTGTGTCTATACGAGGCCGAGCGCTACGGCTGTTTGCGCTTGGCTCGCTTTGAGCCGACGTGGATTGAGAAAAGGGAATAGCTATGATCGATTATCCGCTCCAGAACGGTCTCGTCGAGGCAGGTGCTCCGGTCGAAGTGGGGCAAGCCACCGGACATTTTTGGTTTCCGTCTCTGCACCAAGTCGGCGACGACTCGCTAGTCTGTGCCTGCATTCGCTCCGCTGATGTCGCGCAGGGGAAATGGCCAGCCGATCTTTTTGTGAGCTATAATGCTGGTGGTAACTGGTGCCCCACAAGAGCATCAGCGCGGATGAAGGCCGGACGTGGTCGCCGTCGGTGCGCATGGAGGGGATGGCCTCGGTGCAGCCGCGGCTAGCTCGGTTGGGCAATGGCTCAATAGTGATAACTGGTGGCCGCCCGGGCCTGTTTCTCTGGCTGTGCGCCGATGGGCAGGGCGAAAAATGGGAGCGGGTAAATCTGGGGGTGCATCACAACCGCTTGGTCGAGCCGGATGCGGGTTTTTCGGACGCCTTCTGTAACGCGCAGGCCGGAGAGGAGCCCGCTATGAGCACGTCTTACACCGCGCTGATGCCTTGGGGAGCCGACGGGTTGATTGTGGCCTACGACCGCTTGGCCAACGGCTGGGCCGGTGCTCCCGGACCGAACGGGGACGTCGATCGAGAGTTCAGCCTATCAGTAGCGATTTCCCTCTAAAAGAAAGGACCGGCTATGCAAAAGCCCAACATCATCTACATCCTCGCCGACGACATGGGATACGGCGACATGGGATGCAACAACCCCGGTTGCAAAATTCCCACGCCGCACCTCGACCGCCTCGCCGCCGAGGGGATGCGCTTTACCGACGCCCACGCCTCCTCCAGCGTCTGCTCGCCCAGCCGCTACGCCCTGCTCACTGGTCGCTATTGCTGGCGCACTCCGCTCAAAAGCAGCGTCCTGTGGCCTTGGGATCCGCCCTTGATAGAAGCCGCCCGCCCCACAGTAGCCAAGATGCTGAGCCAGCAAGGCTACCGCACTGCCTGCATCGGCAAGTGGCATCTCGGCTGGGAATGGGCGACCAAGGACGGCAAACCAGCCTGCGGTGACGCTCCCATCGGCCGCCTCGACCGCGACCAGCGCCTAGCCCTAGAGCGCAATATCGATTACAGCCAGCCCATCGGCGGTGGCCCCCTAGCGTGTGGCTTTGACTACTACTTTGGAGTCGATGTGCCCAATTTCCCGCCCTACACTTGGTTTGAACAGGACCGGCTGGCTGCGGCCCCGACCGCGCAAAAGCCCGCGGAGATGTTCGGCCTGCCCGGGGCCATGATGCCGGGCTGGAAATTAGAGGACATGGTCCCCGAATTCGTTCGCCGCGCCCGCGCCTACATCGCCGAAGCTGGCTCCGATCCCTTTTTCCTCTACTTGCCGCTGACCTCGCCGCACACGCCGATTGTCCCCAATCAGGACTTTATCGGTTGTAGCGGGGCAGGTCTGTACGGCGATTTTGTCTGCGAAGTCGATTGGGTGGTCGGAGAAATTATGGCCGCGCTCGACGAGCAGGAGCTAACCGACGACACACTGCTCATCTTCACCAGCGATAACGGCCCCGAGTGCAGTCCGGCCGCGGCTGGTGGCTGCTACGAGCACGTGCGCCAATTCGGCCACTACAGCATGGCCCATTTGCGCGGTGCCAAGCGCGACACTTGGGAGGGCGGGCACCGCGTGCCCTTTGTCGCCCGCTGGCCCGGCGTCACTCCGGCCGGATCGGTCTGCGGCCAGCTCGCTCTATTGGGCGATTTTATGGCCACCTGTGTCCAGTTGACTGGAGTCGAGTTGCCTCCGGGGGCCGAGGACAGTATTAGCATATTGCCCTTGTTACAGGGAGAAATTGACGCGCCAGTGCGCCGCTCGGCCGTGCATCACAGTTGTTCGGGCCGCTTTGCCCTGCGCGAGGACGACTGGGTCTTTATCGACGCTCCTTCTGGCGACGACAACCGCGAGCCGGATTGGTTCAAGGCGGAGCGGGGCTATAGAGACCATGATTGCCCCGGAGAACTGTTCAACCTCAAAGACGATATCGCCGAGCGGCAGAATTTGTACGATAAGCACCCGGATACCGTGCGTAGTTTGTCGCGCCGCTTGGAAGAAATCAAAGCGCAAGGTGAAGCACTCGCTGGTTCTTATGATGGGACTCTGGAGGAATCTGAGTAGAGCCCCTGCTGCACTCACCCCTGCTCATTTTGAATTTTTGTGCCGCCTCCGCCAAGCCAACAAACCGGCTGTAAATTGCCACTCGGCAATCCCTACCGCCGCTGGCTGTGCGCTTCGATCGCGCAAATGGCGTCGAGAATCGCGTCGTCGCTATCTGCGCTCTCCCAAAGAAAAACTAGATCGTCGTGCGAGCCGGAGAATGTGGCGTATTTGCCGATGTCTGTTGCAGCTTGGGGGAGCTACGTTAATTGCGAGTGCTGTAGCCGATGTCGCGCCTTCTGAGTGAGGTTGCGGTGTATTGTCCGAAATGTTCGTACCCGTGAGTTGGGTTCGATTGGCTAGCGGTTGTTCCGTCGCCAAAATCCCAGTGATGTTGCAAGTCGCCCGCGCTGTGAGCGGTGCATTGCCTTGGAGTACATTGGCCTATGACTTGGCTGCCGGGCGGATTTTCTCGCCCGGTGCATACGACGTAAAGCGGTAGGCAAAGTCGCTGTAGGGCGTAGCGAACGTATATGCTCCCGGCTGTGCCGTTCCAATGGGGGCGATTTGCATGTTCCACGTATCGATGCCGTCGATTTTATACGGTTGATTTCCCGACAATTCGAGGGGTATCGTCTGCGGATAGGTGGTGTAGCTTTTTGCGGGTTTGTGCTGGGCGCGTTGGCCAGTTGCTCGATTTGAGCGGCCTCGGCAACGACTTGGGGATCAACTACAAGACGGTGCGCGCTTGGATTTCGGTACTGGAAGCGAGTTATATCGCCTTCCTGCTCTATCCGCATCACGAGAATTTTTCCAAACGGCTCATCAAGGCGCCCAAGCTCTACTTCTACGACACGGGCCTGCGGTGCTCGCTTTTGGGGCTGGAGCCGGCCGACCAACTCGCCACCCACTATTTACGCGGGGCGATTTTTGAGAATTGGGTCATCGCCGAGATAACCAAACAGCACGTCAACGCGGGCCGCCGTCCAGACCTCTACTTCTGGCGCGACAACATTGGCAACGAGTTAGACTTGCTTTGCGAATGGGGTGGCCGGCGGCAGGTGGTCGAAATCAAGGCGGGCGCGACGCTGGGCACGGACCAGTTTAAGGGTTTGCGCTACTATAAGAAATTGGCAGCGGCTTTGCCGGTGGAGCAGGACTACTATCTGATCTACGGCGGGGAAGAGCGTCAGGTACGCGCCCACGGTATCGTCTTGGGATGGCGGGACATTGGGGAATTGGTCTAGTAGGCGGTGGTGACTAGCCGAACTGCTCCTATTGTGCCAGCGCAATGCTATAGCAATCCCCGGTTGCGGTTCCGTGGCCACTACCTGATTAACAAGCCCTACTTGGCGGGCGAAATCCATGATCCCGGCGAGCATCCCGTGCGGGGCACGTTCGTCGCCACATATCGCTCCCCAACCGGCGGTAGTAAGCGGCACCCTACTTGTGGCAATTGTCGGAGAAGCCGCAACTTGCACTATTAGGTGCCCGACAGGCGAGGATGCGAGGATGCTCGGTCTAACTCGGCTCGGATCGCCGTCAACTCCTCGTCCGCGAGCGGATCGCCTTGACTGTCATTTTTTGATGAAGTTAGTTAAAATGATACGGTTGAATGAGAGTTCATTTCGCAGAGCGACCGAAAACTGAGAGCCTGCCCTGAGCAGAGCCGAAGGGAGCGCCATCATGTCCGACTACATTTCCTATAAAGCCGCTTATGACCGCGACGGCTTCGTCCTCGTGCGCAACTTCCTGCCCCCTGACGAACTCAAAGACCTAACGGCCCAAGTCGCCCGCTACGTCCGCGACGTGGTGCCGATCCTGCCCGATCAGGCCGCCTTCTACCAAGACAAGGCCCGGCCCGAAACCCTGAAACAACTACAGAGCATGGGCGACTACGACGCCTTCTTCTCAGAATACCGCGACCAACCGAGCTGGAAGGCCCTAGCCCAAACCCTCATCGGCGAAGCCGCGCAGGTGAGCCAGCCCGAGTGGTTCAACAAGCCGCCGCAAACCGAACACGCCACGCCGCCGCATCAGGACAATTTCTACTTCAACCTCACGCCGCCCAACGTCGCCTCCATTTGGCTGGCCCTCGACCCGGTTGACGAGGAAAACGGCTGCCTGCGCTACAGCCCCGGCTCGCATCGCAAGGGCATCCGGCCGCACAACCGCACTGCGGTCTTAGGTTTTTCGCAGGGCATTGCCGATTACGGCCCGCAAGACCGAGCCAGCGAAGTTGCGGTGCATTTGCAGCCCGGCGATGCGGTGGTCCACCACGGCGAAGTCATCCACCGGGCCGATCCCAATCGCTCGTCGCAGCGCCACCGCCGTGCTTTTGCCATGGTCTTCGAAGGCGTCAGTTGTAGGGTTGATGAGGAGGGCCGGCGGAGATACCAAGAGTCCCTGCAAAGCCAGCATCAGCAGATGGGGCTGGAGACCTCTCAGGGTTAGGCGCGACCAAGTAACTCGGAAGAACGCTGAGCGGTTAGGGGTCCCACAGGCGGACCCCTCGCACGTTGCCAAAGTGGCTGTCAAAAGTGATCAAAACCGAGCCGGTTTCAATGGCCTGAGCCGATAGCCAGACATCATTAATAGGTACAGGCGTACCGGCTTTCTTCAGTTCATCCTTGAGCTGACCGTAAACCTCGGCCGTCTCGGTAGATAATTCGAGCGTGCGCACGGTGGGTTTGGCTAGGAATCCAGCTAAACGAGCGCGATTCTCTTTCGTCCGGGTCCCTCCGCGAAAACCGGCGAATAATTCGCCGAGCACGATGATGGACATAAACACGCACTCCGCCTGACCCAAGGCATCGAGTACGCGTTTGTCGCCGTTCCACAGGGCACTTAACGCATTGGTGTCGAGCAGGGCCTTCACTGCCAGTCCTCAGGATCTACTTGGCGGCGAGTCAAGGCGTCGAATTCAGTCCGTTCCTCGGTGCTCCACACGCCGCACTGATCCAAAAAGTCAGCGCGATGATTCGGCGGTTGCAGTCCCAAGCCCTCCTTCAGCACACCGTTTATAGTCTTGTTTAGACTTTTTCCCTCGGCAGCGGCTTTCTTGCGTATGAGCTGGGCCAAGGCATCGTCCATGTGGATAGTCAGAGATTCCATATCTTTGCCTCATATTTATGGTTTATAATAAATCATAAATATAGTTCAAAATGAACGGGTCTTCCATCTTTCTAAGGCCGGCGTTCCCGCGTCGAGGTTGAAAGTTCCTCAAGACAGCAATACATTTTTATGTTGCTAAAGAGAGCGGCGAATTGCCGGACCACCAGCAGCGAAAGGAGCCTAAACAATGCGTGTGCTGATCACCGGCGGCGCAGGTTTCTTGGGGTCGCATCTGAGCGATCTACTGCTGGAAAAAGGCTGCGAAATCATCTGCATGGACAACTTCCTCACGGGCCGGCCCGAGAACATCGCCCATCTGCTCGGCCATGCGCGGTTCCAGTTTGTTCAATACGATGTCACCAACTACATCCACGTAGATGGTCCGCTCGACTTCATCCTGCACCTCGCCAGCCCGGCTAGCCCGGCCGACTTCGAGCGGTTGGGCATCAACATCCTCAAGGTCGGCGCGTTGGGTACGCACAAGACCTTGGGGTTGGCCGTGGCCAAGCAGGCCAAGTTCCTGCTGGCTTCTACTTCGGAAGTCTATGGCGACCCCTTGGTGCATCCCCAGTCCGAGGAGTACCTCGGCAACGTCAATCCCATTGGCATCCGCGGCGTGTACGACGAGGCCAAGCGCTTTGCCGAGGCCATGACCATGGCGTACCATCGTATGCACGGCACAGATGTGCGCATTGCGCGCATATTCAATACCTATGGAGAACGCATGCGCCAAGACGACGGTCGGGCCGTGCCCAACTTCATCATCCAAGCCCTCAAGGGCCGCGATCTGACGGTCTATGGCGATGGCCAGCAAACGCGCAGCATCTGCCATTACAGCGACCTGATCGCCGGCCTCTACAGGCTCATGCTGTCCGACGTGAAGACCCCGGTCAACCTCGGCAACCCCAGTGAAATCACCATGCTAGACTTAGCCCACAAGATCGTCGCCATGACCGGGGCCAAGAGCTGCATCGCCTTCGGCGAGCTGCCGCAGGACGACCCTCGGGTGCGCCTGCCCGACATTGCCAAGGCCCGCTCCCTCCTCGGCTGGACGCCCCGCGTGGGGCCGGACGAAGGGTTGGGCCGAACGATTGCATGGTTCAAGCGAGAATTGGAGAAATAGCTATGAGTGCTTTTGATTTGCGAGAAAACGCCCTCGGCGTTGAAATTCACGCGGGCGATCAGTTGCTGGCCCTGTACCGCGCCACCGAGGAGCTGCCCCGCAGCGAGTCCCCCAAGCCCTGCTTCGCGCCACTGTACACGCTTTCCGGCCAGCTCGTTACGGAGTACCGCCCGCCCGACCACGCTTGGCATACGGGGCTGTTCTTCGGCTGGGTCCACGTCAACGACGCGAATTTGTGGGGCGGGCGTTGGTATTTGCCGGAAACAAAGAAGTACGAACACGTCGACGACAGCCACGGCATGCAGCGGCACGATTGCTTCACGGCTTTGGAAGCGGGTTGCGTTTCTGAGTCGCTTTCTTGGCTCGACGGCCATGATCGGCTCATGGCGCGGGAGTCGCGCTCTTTTGGTTTTTACAGCACGGAGGGTGGCTACTGCTTGCGGCTATCCACGCGCATTGAGCCAGTCGGCGACCGGCTGGTGATGGGGGCCTCGCGGGCGGCGCGCTACTCAGGGCTGGTGCTGCGCATGGGGCCTTCCTTTGCCGAAGCCGACCACTATTGCAGCGAGGGACGCGAGGGCCACGCAAACATCATGCATCAGCACGCCCGTTGGGTGGGGGCGTGCGGGAAAAGCGGCGGCTTTGTCGCGCTCATGGATCACCCGAGCAACCCGCGGTACCCGGTCACTTGGTTTACCCGCGCCAACTTGCTGGGCACAGGCCTGCTGATAGAAGGCGACTTAGAGCTGACAGCCGGCGAGTGCTTGGATCTGCACCACGCGCTTTTCGTCCTAGACCAAGACCCCGGCCCCGCACAAATAGAAGTCCGCTACGCGGACTTCGCCGCTTCCCCTGGAGCATTGCCATGAGGCCGTTGTGCCTCCCGGTGCTATTTCTGCTCGCCTGTGCTTCAGCTCCCAAAGTCGAGTATCCGGCCCTCGACTTGGCCCAGCCGGACCAATGGACGGCCGAGGCTTCAGAGGCCCCTGTCGCCGACCATTGGTGGCGCGATATGGGGGCTGTGCGCCTCGACAGCCTCGTGGCGTTGGCCTTGGAGCACAACTACAATCTCAAAATTGCCGGGGCGCGTCTGGCCCAAGCCCAAGCCCAGGCCCGGGTGGCAGGTGCGCCGCTCTGGCCTCAACTCGGCATCAATGCCCATAGCGCACGGCGCAAACAGAACTTCGTCGGCCTGCCCATCCCCGGGAGAGACCCGGATCAGGTCTTGACCTCCAAGAGCACGTCCTTTGGCGTTGATCTGACCGCGAGTTGGGAAGCTGACCTGTGGGGTCGCTTGCGCGCTGGTGCGCAAGCCGCGCTCGCCGACGCCGACGCCGCAGCCGCTGATTTTCGCGCGGCGCGTCTCTCGCTGGCCTCGCAGACGGCGCGAGCTTATTTCGCCGCGGTTGAAGCGGGCCACCAAGTCTCGCTGGCGAGGGCGACGGTTGCAAACTACCGGCTTTCCACCGAGCAGATAGAGGATCGCTATCGCCGTGGCTTGCGCTCATCGCTCGACGTGCGCTTGGGCCGGTCGAGCTTGGCCGCGGCCGAGGCGACCCTCGCCCAACGCCGCCAGCAACGGGATGCTGCCCTGCGCCAGCTCGAATTGATCTTGGGCCGCTACCCCAGCGCCCGGATTGAGGTTGGGGACGAGTTGCCCGCCATCGGCAGCCCGGTTCCAGCCGGCCTGCCCGCCCAGCTCGTGGAACGGCGGCCCGACCTCGTGGCCGCTGACCGCCGCCTCGCCGCCGCTGACCGCCGGCTGGCCCAAGCCCGGCGCGCCCTGTTGCCCCGCATCAGCCTCACGGCCTCTACGGGCCGCTCGTCGAGCGCATTGCGCGACTTGCTCGATGGCGATTTCTCGGTCTGGAACCTCGTGGGCAATATCGCGCAGCCCCTGCTGCAAGGCGGCCGCCTGCGCGCGGGCGTTGATCAGGCTGCGGCCGCGGCCGAGCAAGCGCTTTTTGCCTACGCGCAGAGCGCACTTAGAGCCTACGGCGAGGTGGAGGCGGCGCTGAACGCCGAAGGCTTGCTCGCCGATCAAGAACGAGCACTAGCCACGGCCGCGGAAGAAGCTGTGGCAGCGCGCTCCTTGGCCGAAGATCGCTACTCCAGGGGGCTCGCCGATCTCATCGCCCTGCTGGAGTCTCAACGCCGGGCCTTTGATGCCGAGAGTCGCCTGCTCGCCGTCCGTCGCCAGCGCCTCGATAAGCGGATCGATTTGCACCTAGCCCTTGGCGGCGGCTTTACCCTTGCCTCTCAGTACGCGGAGATTCAGCAATGATGCGCGTCTTCAAAATAGCTTTGCCGATTCTCATTCTCGCCCTCGGCTTTGGGGCCTTCCAACTGCTGGACTCAATGCGCGAGCCGCCCCAGCGCGTCTCACGCTCCTATGTCGGCCCGCTCGTCGAAGCCGTAGCCGCCCCGCTCCAGCAGGTTCAAGTCGTAGTTGAGGGGCAGGGTACAGTGCGTCCCGACGCCCAGATTGATCTAGTGCCGCAGGTGTCGGGTATTGTGGTGTGGAAGGACGCCGATTTCAAACCCGGCGGGACCTTTGCCAAGGGCGCGCTGCTGTTTCGGATTGACCCGCGCGACTACGAACTCGCCGTGCAACAGGCCGCCGCCCAAGTGGCGCAGGCGAGCTATCAACTCGACTTGGCCCGAGAGGAAGCCGCTATTGCCAAGCAGGAGTGGCAGCGGCTGCACGCCGAAGAAGCTCCCACTGACTTGGTGCTGCGCCAACCCCAGCTACGGGCGGCCGAGGCCAGCCTCCAAGGAGCGGAAGCGCGGCTCGCCGAAGCGCGGTTGCGCTTAGACCGCACCAAGGTGTACGCGCCGTTTGCCGGTCGGGTGCGCACGGCTCGCGTCGATGTCGGCCAGCACCTCAACGCCGGCCAAGCCATCGCCCAACTATACAGTATCGAAAAGGCCGAGATCGTCGTTCCCGTCCCCGACGAAGACCTCGGGTGGTTCACCCTACCGCTGCCCATTGCTATCGCGGCGGCCAGTACGCCCAATGCTGTTGCCGAGCGCAACGCCGAGGGCCGTTCCCACGCCTTTGCCTTTAGCCGAGAGGGTGCCAGTGTTGTGGTCCGCGGGGCCTTTGCCGGCCGTCGGCACCAGTGGGATGGGCGCGTAGTCCGCACCGAGGGCGAGCTCGACCCGCAAAGCCGCATGGTCCGCTTAGTCGTTGAGGTCGAAGCTCCCTACGGTGGCATTGCCGATGGGACCCCGCCGCTGACGGTGGGGATGTTCGTCGAGGTGGCTATCGCCGGCCGCACGGTCGACGGCGTCCGCGTCCTGCCCCGCGTCGCTTTGCGCGAGGGCGACCGCGTGTGGGCGGTGGGCCGCGACGGCGTCCTCCGCATCCGCCAAGTGCAAGTGGCGCGCGCACTTGAAGATGAAGTGCTGGCCTATATCGATATGGCCCCGGAAGAGCGGGTCATCGTCTCTCAGCTCAGCGGCGTTACCGACGGGATGCAGGTGCGCCTCGCGGACGGCAACCTAGGAGCTCAACCGTGAAAGCACCCGTATCTTGGATGGCCAAGAACCACGTCGCCGCCAATCTGCTGATGGGCTTCATCATGTTGAGCGGTCTGTTTGCCATGATGCATACCAAGAAAGAGACCTTCCCCGAGATGTCGCTCGATCAGGTGCAAATCCAAGTGCCCTACTTAGGCGCGACGCCGGCCGAGGTTGAGGATGCCGTTTGCAAGCGCATTGAGGAGCGGGTGCGCGGCCTAGATGGGGTGCGCCACGTGCGCTCCACTGCTTCTGAGGGTATGGGCGTAGTCAGCGTCGAGCTAGAGCGCGGTGCCGATATAGATAAGAGCCTCGACGATATCAAAAACGAGCTCGACCGCATCGACACCTTTCCCGCTGAGACCGAGGAGCCGGTCGTCAAAGAGCTGACTCGCCGCAATCAAGCCATTCACGTGGTGCTCTACGGTGATGTTGAGGAGAAGGCGCTCAAAGTCGCGGCCGAACGAGTGCGCGACGATCTGCGCAGCAGCGGCGTCATTTCGCAGGTCGAGCTCAAGGGCGTACGCGTCGATGAAATTGCCATTGAGGTCTCCGAAGAGGCTCTGCGCCGCTACGGCTTGACCTTCGCGCAGGTCGCCGCTGCAGTCCGCCGCACGAGCGTTGACCTGCCCGCTGGCAGCGTCGAGAGCGAGGATGGCGCGATTTTGCTCCGTACTCAGGGGCTGATGCGCACAGGGCGAGCATACGAAGAGGTCGTCGTGCTGACCCGCCCCGACGGCACGGCCCTCAAGCTCAAAGACGTGGCCACGGTCGTCGATGGGTTTGAGGATACCGAACTCGTCGCGCGCTTCAACGGCCAGCCAGCGGCCGTGGTGCAGGTCTATCGCATTGGCGATCAGAACGCCCTCGACATCTCCGACTATGTCCACCAGTACATTGAGGACAAACGCCAAACCCTGCCGGCCGGGATCCACATCGGCTACGCGCGCGACGACGCACGCATCCTGCGCAGCCGCATCGATTTGCTTATTCGCAACGCCCGCCTTGGTCTGGTGCTGGTCTTCATCTGTCTGAGCCTCTTCCTCGACTTGCGCTTGGCTTTCTGGGTAATGATGGGTATCCCGATCAGCTTTTTGGGGGCCTTTGTGCTAATGGAGCCTTTTGACGCCTCAATCAACATGCTGTCGCTGTTTGCCTTTATCGTGGCCTTGGGCATCGTCGTGGACGACGCGATCATCGTCGGCGAAAACATTTTTTCCCATCGCGTACAGGGTAAATCCTTTGGCCGCGCCGCCATTGATGGCGCGCTTGAAGTGGGTACGCCGGTCGCGTTCTCGATTATGACCTCGATTGCGGCCTTTATGCCATTGTTTTTCGTCGAGGGCATGATAGGTAAGTTCCTGTCGGTCATCCCGGTGATCGTCATCTCCGTGTTGCTGCTGTCGCTGATCGAGAGCCTGTTCATTCTGCCGGCGCACTTATCCTCTAAGGGGGACGGGCCACTCAGCCGCTTGTTTCGCCGGATTTTCATACGCCCGCTCGATTGGCACGCCCGGGTCGTCGTCCTCTTTGACCGCGGCCTCCAGCACGTCATTCGCAACACCTATAAGCCCACGTTGCGTTTGGCGCTGGCCCATCCGATTTCCACGGCCGCTTTGGCCTTATCGCTGATGCTGTGTACCGCTGGGCTGGTCACTGGCGGTCATATCAAGTTAGTGGTTATGCCTGGCATTGGGTCCGATTGGGTGACGATCGCGGTCAACATGCCGCAGGGCACCACGGCGACTCAGACTGCCAAGGTCGTGCGACACATCGAGGAACAGGCCATCGTCCTGCGCGACCAGATCGACGCCGAGCGCGGAGGTGGGGATTCAATCTACCGCAATGTCTTTACCTACATCGGCGACCAACCTATGGCCCGGCGTTCTTCTTTAGTCAGTGTCCGAGGGGCGGGCCAAGGACATCTAGCCGAAGTTACCGTCGAACTCTTACCTTCCGAGGAACGCGATCTCGCCAGCGCGGAGATTGAGGCGCGGTTGCGCCAACTGGTTGGCGAGGTCCCCGGCCCCGAATCCATTGTTTTTTCTTCGACGCTGTTTTCCGTGGGCAATCCCATTGAGGTCGAGCTAGCCTCAAAAAACTTTGACCAGCTCTTGTTGGCTGTCGAGCGTCTCAAGGGCAAGATCGCCGAGTACGCCGGCGTCGGTGATATCCAAGACAGCTTTGCGGAGGGCAAGCTAGAGATGAAACTCCAGCTCAAGCCCCAAGCCCGCACCCTCGGCCTCACCCTCGCGGATTTGGCGCGGCAGGTGCGCCAGGGCTTCTACGGCGACCAAGTACTGAGATTCCAGCGCGGCTCGGACGACGTGCGGGTGATGGTACGGTATCCCAAAGACGAGCGTCGCAACGTAGGCGACGTGCGCTCAATGCGCGTCCGCACCCCTTCGGGTGCCGAGGTGCCCTTTGCCGAGGTGGCCACCGTCACCGTCGGCCACGCCTATGCGTCCATCCAGCGCACCGATGGCCAGCGCGTCGTGCGGGTAAGTGCCTCAGTAGATGACCAAGCTGCCAATGCCGATGAAATAAACCGCGATCTCGAAGCGTCTTTTCTGCCCGCGCTGGTCCAAGACTATCCCGAGCTGCGCTACCGCTTCGCGGGCGAGCAGCAGGAGCAGCAGGACTCGCTACAGAGCCTGTTGTTCAACTTTATCATCGCTCTTTTTGCCATCTACGTGCTGCTAGCCGTGCCATTCAGATCGTACACCCAGCCCCTCGTCGTCATGAGCGCGATTCCCTTCGGCATCATCGGTGCGGTTTGGGGGCATCTTCTCATGGGCTTGGACTTGGCGCTTTTGAGCCTCTTTGGGATCGTCGCGCTGTCGGGTGTGGTGGTCAACGATTCGCTGGTGCTGCTGAGCTTGTACAATCAGATGCGGCGCGAGGGTACGTCGCACGAGGAAGCTCTAGTCTCGGCCGGGGTCGCACGCTTCCGTCCCATCCTGCTCACCTCCCTGACGACCTTCTTCGGGCTACTACCGATGATCCTCGAAGAGAGCCTCCAGGCGCAGTTCCTGATGCCCATGGCCGTCAGCCTAGGCTTTGGCATCCTCTTTGCCACCTTCATCATTTTGCTAGGCGTCCCGGTGGGAATGCGCCTGCTGGTGGACGTCCAAGGGCTTTGGGGGCGGTTGAGCGAGGATGAAACCGCCGAGGTCGCGCCAGTTACCGGGTCTTGAGGGGTTGTGGCGCGATTGAAGTGGGGGGGGCTGTTGCCGCTGTGCATGGTGGCCTGCGCGCCTGCCGACGGCCCTTCCTTTCCCTTCATCGACAAGGCCAGTGAGTGGGGTTTGGAGCGCTCCCACGTCGGCGGCGGCGCGGAAAAGCGCTATATCGTCGAAGCCAAAGGCGGTGGGGCCGCGCTCCTCGACGCGGACGGCGACGGCGATTTGGACATCTATTGGGTCAACGGAGAGGGCGGTGACAATGCCCTCTACCGCAACGACCGCGGCCGGGGCTTTGTCGATCGAGCGGCCGCGGCCGGGGCTGCGGGTCGCGGCTGGGGCATGGGCGCACTGAGCGCGGACTACGATGCCGATGGCGATGCCGACCTGTACATCACGTGCCTGCGAGAAAACATCCTCTATCGCAACGACGGATTAGAGCAATTCGCCGATGCCACGGCCCGCGCCGGGCTGGCGCTGCCGGTGTGGAGCACGGGCGCGGCCATGGGCGACGCGGACTTGGACGGCGACTTGGATTTGTACGTGGCCAATTACGCGGATTTTGATTCGGCTGCAGTGCGGCCCTTGGGGACTCAGTGGAAGGGCCGGGACGTATTCGTCGGTCCGCTGGGCTTGCCCGCGTTGCCGGACGCGCTCTACCGCAACGATGGTGCTGGCATTTTTGCCGAGGTGACAGCGGCTAGCGGCCTTGGACAGCACGACCCGGGCTATGGGTTTGCCGTGCTCTTCATCGACAGCGACGGCGACGGGGATTTGGATCTGTATGTGGCCAATGACTCAACGCCCAATTTCCTCTACCGCAACGATGGCACTGGCACCTTTGCCGAAGTGGGGCTACAGGCCAATGCCGCGCTGGGGGAAACCGGCTTGGCGCAGGCCGGCATGGGCGCGGCTTGGGGCGATTACGACAACGACGGCGACGGCGATTTGCTGGTCACCAATTTTGAGGACGACTACAACACGCTCTATCGCAACACAGGCGGCGGCACGTTTGCGGACGTGAGCTTTGCTGTGGGCTTGGGCCGCATCAGCCTGCCCTACGTGGGGTTCGGCGCGGTCTTTCTCGATTTTGACAACGACGCTGACCAAGACTTGTTCGTGGCCAACGGGCACGTGTATCCGCAGATCGAACGCCCGGGCAGCGGCGCGACCTACGCGCAAGCCAATCACTTGTTTGCCAATGACGCTGGTCATTTCAGTCTCGTCGAGTTGGGCGAGGAGCGGGCGGTCAGTCGCGGTGCGGTGGCCGGGGATTTTGACGACGACGGCCGCGTGGATCTGTTCGTCACCAACCTCAATGGCCGGCCCTCCCTGCTGCACAACCAGACGGCTACAGGTCATCACTGGCTCGGTCTGCGTCTTTTGGGTGCGGGAAAAAACCGCGAGGCTGTCGGCGCGAAGGTCGTATTGTGGAGCGGCGGTCAAAGGCAGCAGCGGGACGTGCTGTGCGGCGAGAGCTTCTTGGGCAGCGGCGACCGGCGCGTGCATTTTGGCTTGGGCGCGGCGGGCCGGGCCGACTCGCTGCATATCTATTGGCCGAGTGGTGCGCTGCAACGGCTGACTGAGTTGCCGATTGATAGGTATGTGAGGGTTGTGGAGGGGGGGTAGGTCTGGGTCAAAGTGAGTTATGCAAACGGAATAGAAAGCTGATCTGGTATATCTGGAGTAGAAATTCGCTTTTTGGACGAAGTTCTCTAAGTTTCTCAACAGTGATTGGTCGACAGACGCAATAGAGCGGGACGACATTTTAGTAGCCTGTCCATTATATCGGACTTTTACTGCACTTAACTCCCCTGCGGACTTGGACACCACTTCGCCCATCGTCTTGGCAGCCTCCAACGCTTTTTCCGAGAAATGCTCAGGCCAGATATCATCCCCTGTCTCAAGAGTCGCAAGCCCAGTTTGAATCGCATAAATGGCTACAACCATCAGACATGTTAAGAAAACAGCGGGGATGGACGAGCGCAGATACGGAGGACGACAATGCCGGAAGTCACGCAACAGCAATTGAATGACGCGAAGCATGTGGTCGAAACCACGTTGGGCGAGCAATTTGCCGACATTGACTTCGTGATGGTCTCCGTCCAGCCCGATATAGAAGAGTGGGACGACGACGACGACGAATTTATCGAAGTCAAGGCGATTTACGATGGAGTCGCTGGGCAATTGCGCGGTGAGCGGATGGTCGGAGTGATTCCCCTGCTGAGGCGACGCCTACAGGAGTCGGGCGTCACCGCGTTTCCGATCATGCGCTACATCGCAAAATCCGACTGGGACGAGCATCCAAGTGACGCCGTATGACCTCGTTTCCACCGCGCAAGACTTAGTTGGCGAGGGCCAAGGTGCTCCACGGCAGGCGAATCTTCGCCGGGCTGTCAGCACGGCCTATTATGCTCTATTCCATTGCTTGGCGAGATGTTGCGCCGACTCCCTAGTAGGAACTGCTAGAGCCAATCGAAGCGAACCCGCATGGCGTGCAAGCCTATCGCGCCCTAGAACACCGCGACGCTGCCAAGCGGTGCGAACAGAGCCGAATCCAGCAGCTCCCTCCAGAAATTCAAGAATTTGCCGGATCGTTCGTGGACATGCAGCGGAAACGCCATCGAGCGGACTACGCATCTGAGGGACATTGGCTGAAGTCCGAAGTGGCGGACGATATAGCCCAAGCCGCCGCGGCGATCAACCTACTTGAACGTGTGCCGTTAAAGGACCGTCGCGCATTCGCTGTCTATGTTTTGCTTCGGTTCAGACCTGGACGCTAGCGGCTCAGCGCCCACACCGCGATATTGGCCCCCATTTTGAGGGCGTCGAGTCGCTTGCTCTCCGGGTCGCTGTGGACGTCGGGGTCCTCCCAGCCGTCGCCTAGGTCGGCCTCATACGTGTACAGCACGGCTAGGTGCTCACCGGTGAAAAGTGCGAGGGCTTGCGGCCTCTTGCCGTCGTGTTCGTGGACCTTGGGCAGGCCGGCTGGCAACTCAAAGTGGCAGTGGAACAGGGGATGGTCGGGCGGCAGCTCCACCCATTCGGCGTTGGGGAAGACTTGGTGCATGGCGCGGCGGAAGCTCTCGTCCATGCCGTAGTTGTCGTCGGCGTGCAGAAAGCCGCCGCTTTCCAAGTAGTGCCGAAGCCGCGCCGCCTCCTCAGTGGAAAAGGCCACATTGCCGTGCCCGGTCATGTAGAGGTACGGATAGGAGAACAGCTCCTCATCCATGATTTGCACACGTGCCTCAGCCTCGGCCGCGTCGATTTGGGTGTGCTCCCGCAAGAAGCGGAGCAAGTTGGGCAGGGAAGAGGGGTCGCTGTACCAGTCGCCGCCGCCGCCGTATTGCAGCCGCGCAATGGTAAATAGGGGCTGGGCCGGGCTGTCTGCGGCGAGGAGCGCGATGGAGAGCGAGGCGTAGAGGGCGAAGCCGCGCATGTCAGCGGTTGTTGATTACGGCGAATTTGCCGCGCACGGCGTCGCCGGTTTCTGCCTGTGCTACAAAGTAGTAAATACCCGATCCCACGAGAAAACCCGCCGCGCTCTGCCCATTCCAAGTGACCGCGCCTTCGCCGGCTGCGCCTTCGAGCTGGCGGACGAATTCGCCGGCTGCGGTGAAAATGTGTACACCGGCCCCCAGCGGCAGGTCGGCAAAGGTCAAAGCTGCGTCGCGTACGCCGATGTGAAAGGGGTTGGGATACGCGTATGCCTGAGGACCAGAGGCGGTCCCCGAGGTACCGAGTTGCAGGCGGCTCATCCCGCCAAGTGTGCCAATCCACAGCGAGCCACTTTCCTGATCGAAATAGAGCGAGTTGACGCGGTTGTTGACGAGGCCGTCGCTAGTGTCGAGTGCAAACTCGACTTGGCCCTCGGTGCTGATGCGGGCCAAGCCGCCTTCAGTGCCGACCCAAATGCGCCCCCAGTCGTCTTCGGCCAGCGACGTGGTCGCGTTGGATGGCAGGCCGTTGTCGGTGTTGTACACCTTCCAGCTTGTGACAGCAAAGTCCGCGTTGGTGCGCGAATACTCGCCGCGCACTGCATTAAGGCCGTTGTTCGTGGCGACCCACACTCGCTCTGAGCGATCGACGTGGATGTCGATGACGGCGTTGCTGGTCAGGTCTGGATAACCGATTGTGTCGAAAATGAAGCCGGTCTCATCGCCGATCTCAAAAGGGGTGCCGCCATCGTCTAAGAGGCAGAAGCCGTCGAGTGCCGTCCCAATCCACTTTAGGCCGTCGGGACCAATGGCGATTTTGGTCATGTCGCGGCCTGAGGACATGCCGAAGTTCAACTGGCTGTTGAGCGCGGCCTGTTGGGGCGGCCACCCATCCATGACGACGAGCCCATTGCGGACGTTGGCGATCCACAGCGCGCCGTTGGCGTCGCGGTCGATGTCGCTGATGGGGACAAAGGAACCGCCGTTGATGCCTTCGAGAGCCGAGTTGTTGGCGGTGAGATGCTGCCACTGGCCGTTGGTGTCGCGCACGTTAATGCCTAGGCCCCAATGGCCTACCCACAGCAGGCCCTCGTCGTCGGTCTCCAAAGCCGAGACGGTATTGGACGACAGGTCGGTATTGGTGGTGTGGGTAGTCCAACCCTCTCCGTCGAATTCGTACAGACCAAAAGCGGGCAGATTGTCCTTGGGCACGGAGGCGACCCACAGGTGGCCGTTGGGAGTCTGCGCTATGTCGAAGAAGAAGTTGCCTATAGGCTCGCGGGGTGGTGGCGGTTGGTTGGTGCCGAGGACGCGCAGGCCGCTCTCGCTGGCGACCCACAGGTGGTCGTCGGTGTCGGACAGGTCGGCGGTGCTGCGAATATGCGGTGCCCCGAGGGGTTGCCAGCGAGAGCCTTGGCGCTGGGATAAGGTCCCGTCAGCCGCCCCAGTGACGATGCTCCCCTCAAAGAGGCCGAGGGCAACGCTGTTGGTCGTGGAGTAATCGAGTTCGGGCCGGTCAAGCGCGGGATGTACCCGCCAGAGGCCGCTCGTGGCCGCGACGAAGAGCGTGTCTTGATAGATCAGCACGTCGCGCACCTCGCCCCTTATTGGCTCAGCCTCCCAACTGCTGGGGTCTTGGAGATTGGGCTGGTCCAAATCCGCCCACACTAGGCCATTGACGGTCCCGGCCCACAGGCGACCGGCAAACACTTCAATGCTGGTCACCTCGGTGTCTTTGGGCAGCGCTCCCAAGCGGCGATAGGTTTCCTTGACCTCTTCCTTGCTGATGACAAACGCGCTGACGCCGCGCTCGCTGCCGACGTAGAGGATGTCCCCATGAGGCTCAAGGGCGTTGATGCGAAGGTTTTGGAAGTCGAGAAAGGGCGGGTCGAAGCGGTTTTGCTCGGGCCGATAGCGGCTCAAACCCTGAGTGTGCGTACCAAACCACAGGTGACCGTTGGCATCTACAGATAGGCTCAAGATGAGGTTGCCCGGCAGGCCGTCGCGGCGGGTGAAGCGCGTATAGGATTGGGTCTGCTGATCGTAGCGTAGGACACCGCCGTGGGTGCCGGCCCAGACCGCGTCTTGGTGGACGAGGACTCGGTTGATTTGGCGCATACTGGTGTGGGCTTCCCATTGGGTGCCAGATAGCTGGGCGCGGCAGGGCAGAGCCACAAGCAGCAGTGGAGCAAGGCGGAGCAAGAGCATAGGGGACGGCCTACATCATTGTTAGAGGGTCAATGTTGATAGAAAAGTGGAGGGCGTGATCTTTGGCGGCCTCGCGCATGGCTGGCAATGCGCTGAGGGCCGTTGTGCGCAAATGGCGCACCGAGGAGCCGCGCAAGAGGGCTTGCCAGCGGTAGTGACCGCGCAGCCGCGCCAGTGGGGCTGGTGCCGGCCCGAGCACGAGCGCATCTTGGTCGAGGCCCTGCCGCAAGGCGTTGACGCCCTGTTGCGCCCCGGTTTCGACGGCTTGCTCGCAGGGGCCGCGCCAGCGGAAGACAATGAGGCGGCCAAACGGAGGGAATCCGGCCTGCCGCCGCTGGGCTAGTTCGTTGTGGGCAAAGGCCGCGTAATTTTGGTTGGCGGCCTCGCGCAAGGCTGCGTCGTCGGGCAGGAGCGTCTGGATGACGACCTCACCGGCTGTGTGGCCGCGCCCCGCACGGCCGGCGACTTGGGTTAGAAGCTGGAAGCTGCGCTCGGCCGCGCGGAAGTCGGGCAGGTGCATGCCGGTGTCGGCGGAAATCACGCCGACAAGCGTGACTTCGGGCAGATCGAGGCCCTTGGCGACCATTTGGGTGCCGAGCAGCACATCGGCCTCGCCGTTGCGGAAGCGCTCGACGAGCGCGTCGTGTGCGCCTTTCCAAGCGGTGGTATCCACGTCCATGCGGATGACGCGAATGCCGGGAAATTGGGCCAAAAGGGCGCTTTCGACTCGTTGAGTGCCCACGCCGGCAAAGCGCAGTTCCGAGCTGCCGCAGGACGGACAGACCGGCGGCGGTGGAGCCTCAAAGTCGCAGTAATGACAGCGCGTCTCAGAGGCGGTGGGCTTCGACCTGAGCTCAGCCGAAGGTCGCCGATGATAAGTCAGCGAGACGCGGCAACTAGGGCACTGGATCGGCTCGCCACAGGCAGTGCAGCTAATGAAGGGAGCGAAGCCGCGGCGATTTTGCAACAGGATGATTTTCTCGCCGCGCACGAGGCGATCTTGCATCTTGCGCCGCAAGTCGTGCGAGAAGATGGTGCGCTGCTTTCTTTGGAAAGGCTCCTGTTTCATATCGACGACCGTCACTTGTGGCAAGGGGCGGTCGTCGATGCGGCGGGGCAAGGTGTGGCGGTGGTACTTGCCGGTGGCGGCATTCCAGTGCGACTCTAAGCTGGGCGTGGCCGAGCCGAGGACCACGACGGCGTTGCAGCGCTGCCCGCGCACTAAGGCGAGGTCGCGGGCGTTGTAGGTGAGGGGGTGGCTGCTGTCTAGATCTTCTTGCTTGTACGAGGTGTCGTGCTCTTCGTCCACGACAATCAGCCCCAGATCTTCTACCGGTGCGAGGATGGCCGAGCGAGCGCCGATGAGTACGCGCTGGGAGCGCCGGCGCAAGCGACGCCAAGTGTCGTAGCGCTCTCCAGCCGAAAGCTGGCTGTGGAAAACGGCGACCGCCTCGCCGAAGTGCTCCTTGAAGCGCCGCACCATCTGCCAGGCGAGGGCGATTTCTGGCACCAAGATGATCGCGCCGCGCCCGGCAGCCAACGCTTGCGCCACAAGTTGGACGTACACAAGGGTTTTGCCCGAGCCGGTGACGCCGTGCAGCAAGGCCGGATAGAATGTGCGGGCGTCGAGCGCGGCCGATAGGTCGTTGAGGACCTGTTGCTGGTCGGCTGTAGGGACGAGGTCCGGGGGGGTGCCGCTGGCGATGTGGGCGAGGGGATTGCGGATGACTTCCTCGGTCGTTGGTGAAATCAAGCCGCGGCCTTCGAGTGCCTTGAGTACAGCCGAGGAAAAACCAGCCGCGCTCAGTTCACTGTGCGCAGCCGTGGGGTGGTCGAGCAAGTAGCGCAGACAGGCCGCTTGGCGCGGTGCGCGCTTTTCGATGGCGGCTATGGCTGTGTGCGCGGCTGGTTCGTCGTTTAGGAGGAAGCAGCGTTGACTCAGGGCGCGGGGTCGCCGGTCTTCGAGCACGGGCGCGATTTCGATGTGTCCGCTGCGGCGCAGGGCGCGTACGCCCTTTTCCAAGCCCCGGCTGCCGAGTCGGCGCTTGAGGGTGCTAACTTTGAGGGGGCCGCTGCGCTGGAGTTCGCCGATGATCTGCGCCTCTATACCCGCGTGGTGGCCAGTGGGTGCGTCGCGCAATTGTACGAGGCGATTGGAGCTGAGTTTGACGCCTGGGGGCAGCGCGGCCATCAGCGCACTGCCGAGGGGAGCCATGTAGTAGGAAGCCATCCAGCGGCAGAGTGCGACGACCTCTGGACTGAGGAGCGAGGTGTCGAGAATTTGTTCGATAGGGCGGATCTTGCTTGGGGGAAAGTCGCCGAGTGTAGCTGGCCCTAAGACAATGCCGGTGAGCCGACGCTGGACTACCGGCACCAACACTAAGGCCCCAGGCTGCGCTTCTGCGGCAAATTCAGCAGGTACGCCATAGGTCAACTCGCGCACTACGGGGGGTGGCAGGGAGACCTCTACGTAGCCTTGGATCATGGTTGGGCGTCGGGGGCCTCTCCTGTGGGGGGCTGTAAATTCGGTCTTATCGGTTCTAGGAATTTGATGCTGTCGGCTGTGGCGCGGAAGCGCAGCACTTGATTGGGGTCGCCGAGCTGGCCGTCGCCGAGTAATTGGCCGTTCAACCAATAGCGCAAGCCGTGGGGACGGGTCGAGAGCACGTCGAAGTGGTCGCGGGCCTCAAATCGGTGGCGCTCGCCGGGTGGAACGATGGCCTCAAAGTTTTCTGCTGCGTTATCCCAGCGGATCTGCACCCAAGTGGAGTCGCGGGCCTCCAGTTCGAGGACTACGGGGGCGGGTTCGGTGGCTTGTGCAGCCGCTGTGGTTGCGATAGGATCAGCCGCATCTGGTTCGGTGGAGGACTGGACGGACGGGTCGCTTGGAGTGGCTGCCGGCTGAGATTGGGCCGAGGTGTCAGCCGCTTGGGTTGGAGTGCTAGGCGTTTGCGTTGGGATGTCAGCCGCTTGGGTTGGGGTGCTAGGCGCTTGCGTTGGAGGCTGTGACGGCGCGTAAAGGTAGAAGAACACCACAGCGAGGATGCAGCAGGCACCTATTATCGAGCCGGTGACGATCAGCGGCTTATGAGAGCGGCGCTGAGTAGGCTGCGATAGGACGACCACAGGTCGGGAGCGAGCTTGCATGATTCGGCCGTATTGTTGGTCAAAGCGGCTCAGGAACGGATCAGGATCGAGGTCGAGGCATTCAGCGTATGCTTTCAGGGCTAAGCGGACGAATACCGGCTCAACTACCTCGAGATCGTCGGCTTCTATGCCCTGTAAGACGAAAATACTAACGCCGCTTTTTTTCTGGACTTCTTCGAGCTCAAGGCCGTGCGCTTGGCGTGCGGCAGACAATTCTTCGCCGATGGTTTGTCGTTTTTCTTCGCTCATTTTGTGGCCTGATCGTTTAGGTCGCACCCCACCGCGCTCAAAAGGACGCAAAGCCGAGCTAAGGGCAGACCAACTACATTATAATAACAACCTGCGATGCGTTCAATAAAGCGCGCCCCTAGCCCCTGTATGCCATAGCCTCCGGCCTTGTCGAGAGGTTCGCCGCTGGTGACGTAAGCGGCGATGTTGGCGGCGGTCAAGGTCCGCATCTCCACTTGGGTGCAAACAGCTTCCTGCAGAAGCTGATCACCGCTTTGGATGGCTAGGCCGGTATAGACCTGATGGACCTGGCCCGAGAGGCGACCGAGCATGGAGGCCGCATCGGCTGCGTCGGCGGGCTTGCCCAATATTGCGCCGTTGCTATAGACGATGGTGTCTGCGGCGATGACGATGGCGTCCGCAGCGACTACGCTGGCCACGGCGCGGGCTTTGGCCCCGGCCGATTCGAGTGCATAGTCGGCCGGAATGGACGTTGCGGGCACCGGCTCTTGCAGCGGACTGGGGACGACTGTAAAGGGCAGGGCGAGTTGGCGCAACAGGGCGGCGCGCCGCGGCGAGGCCGAGCCGAGGATGAGCGGCTTCACGCTGGATACTCCACCATTAAGGTGACCGGACCGTCGTTGTGGATTTCGACCTGCATGTACGCGCCGAAGACACCGCACTCGGGCGGCAAGCCCTGTTCGGCGAGCAGGGCGAGAAAGCGCTCGTACAGGCACTCGGCAACCGAAGGCGGAGCGGCTTGGACGAAGCTGGGGCGACGGCCCTTGCGACAGTCGCCGTACAGGGTAAACTGGGAGATGGCGAGTACGCCGCCGCCGATGTCGAGCACCGAGCGATTCATCTTGCCTTGGTCGTCGGCAAAGATGCGCAAGTTAGCGCACTTTTCAGCGCAGAAGCGCAACGCTTGCTCGTCGTCGTCGGGACCGAAGCCGACGAGCAGGACTAGGCCTTGGCCGATTTGGCCGTGGAGTTGGCCATCGACGTGGACGCTAGCGTGGCTGACGCGCTGGACGAGGACTTTCACGGGGGGGAGTGGACTGTGATTATTGTGATTATTGTGATTACCATGATGCGAGTTCTCAAAAATCCAAGTCTTTGAGGCTTGGGAATCGTCGCATGCGTTTCAAATGTACCCCTCGCCGCACCTCTGTCAACTACCGTAGAAACGCCGCTGGCCGCGCTCGAGTTTGAGCTGCGGAATGTCCTTTAGCTGCACCTTAAAAAAGAACGCCCGATTTTTGTGAAAGGTGCTCGGCTGCACGTTGAGGGTCGCAGTCCAGTCGTGGAATTCCTTTCGCAGGGACAACAGCTCGGAAGTGATGCGCTCGGTAGCTAAAAGCCGCGTCCGCGGGACGCGCAGATTGTAGTTGAGCGAATAATTGCAATGCCAGCTCGCCCCCAAGCTAAAGCCAGTCGCACCCCGTATCCAAGAGCGGATGAAGCGAGGAGTCGTAGCCGTGGCGCGGCGGTGCGAGATGTAGTGGCTGAGTTGGAAGCGGGTGCGGCGCCGGCGGTTGTCGATGTCGCGCATGAGGCCGCTTTCAAAGCCAAAGGATTCCCGGCCGTAGGGGCTGGAGGTGCCAAAACTACTTTGTCCGTAGGGGCTGGAGGCACCGAAACTGCTCTGTCCGTATCGGCTGGAAGAGCCAAAATTACCAAGCTGGTTGGCGTCCATGCGCGACGCTGCTGACCGCCGCGACCAGCTAGCTGAGGTCCGTACTTCGAGCTGCTCGCGGCGCGGTGCCAAGAGGTGCAATCGGTCTTGCTCGTCGTAGAATTCGTGGCGCAAGGTTAGCTGCGAGTTTAGGTAGCGACCCGCCGCGACGCTTAGGGTCGTCCGCAGGTCTGCTAGCTGGCGCTCCTTTTTCTCAAAGTTATAGGCCGTAGAGAAATTGAGCTGGACTAGGCGCACTTTGTGCTCTTCTTCGTCGCGCAAAATTTTGGCCCAGAAGGTGTTGCCGAGGCTCAGGTTCAGGGTCCGCCGGTGTTGGAGCCGGCTGCTGTCGCCGCCAAAGCCCAAGACGCCGCCGGTATCGGTGCGCGAGGCTTGATAGCTGAACGAGACGCTGGGTTTGAGTACGTGGCGCAGGGCTTGGAGCGGGCCGATGGACGGGTTAAAAAGCCCGTAGAAGGTCTGGCTCAGGGCCGTGCGGGTGGAGAAGCGGTCCCTGCGCCGGCCGCGGATTGCGCCTTCGCGCAGATCTGGGTCGCTCCAGTCTTGGTTGAGCGCCGGGCTGAGGTTGAGCCAAGAGAACGGGCGGTACTGCGCACTGACGCGCCAGCTTACTTGGGCTTTGGTTTGGCTGGTGGTGTCCGTGCGGCTGCCGCGCTGGGTGTTGCGCAGGCTGGCGTTGCCGTCGTAGTAAATGCGGCTGTACCAGGGGAGGTTTTGGCTATTTTGGCGGCTTTGGCTTGCTTGGCCCCAAATCGGCTTGCGGCTCTTGCGCAGGCGGAGCTCGGGCAGGCTGGTGGAGAAACTTTCGGTGTCGAGGTTTTTGGTCTGGCTCGCTTTTAGGCTCAAGCTATTGCCCGAGCCGCGCCAGCGCCGAGTGTAGCTGAGGTTGGAGCGCAGGGTGCGGTTGAGGCGGTCTTGGAGGCTGGTGCTGTTGTCTTGGGCAAAGCTGTTGTTGCTCTGGAAGGTGCCATCGGCCCGCAAGCTCGCGTCGCGTCCCAACTCTTGGCTGTGCCTGAATTCGAGCCGCCAGTTGCGCGAGGCTATGCGGCCCTCTTGGCGGTTTTCAAACTGGGTGGTGACACGTCCTCTGAATCGGTAGCGCGCGGCGTAGTTGAGGCGGGCGCGTCCTAGCCAGCCCGAGTGCTGCCGCAGATCGGCCGCGAGGGACAGGTCCCAATAGTCGTTGGGTGCGAGATAGTAGCCCAAGTTGCGCAGCTCCCACTCGCTTTGCCGCGCCCCAAATCTAAGGGCGCGTTGCCCAAAACTCGGCGTCAAAATCCCAGACTGGCGGTCTTCGCGCAGCGAGAATACGTAGAAGGGGATCCACAGCAGCCGCCGCTCCTTGATGCGGAAATACACTGGGCGCGCCACGGCCATGTCGCCAGCTATGACCTTGATGCGCGGGCTGTAGAAGTCAAAGTGCGGGTGGTCGGCGTCGCACGTGGTGTACGAGCCTTGGTGGACGTGGAACTCAGTGCTGCTGCGGGTCTGGATCAAGTGTCCGGCGTAAAACCCTTTGTCGTGGTGGATCTTGCCTTTGAGGATGGTTCCTTGTTCGGTAGAGAGGTCGTAGAGGATGCGCTCGCCGCGCAGCGTTTGGTCGCCTTGGCGCAACACCGGGCGGCCGACGACGCGCCCAAGCGAATCAAGGGCGGCGCGCGCTTCGACTTGGTCGAGGGCGCGGCGGAAGACGATTTCGGCGGCCTCTAGCTCAGCACCTTTGTACGAGATGCGGGCCTGTCCCTGCAACAGGAGCGAGTCGCCGACCTCGTAGTAGCGCATATAGGTGGCTTGGTATGCAAAGCCTTGGTCTTTGTCTTGGCCCTTGGCTTGGGTCAACAGGGCGCGGGTCTCTTGCAGTTGGGTTTCGGACGCCTCGCTGCCGCTCACTAGGGCGAGGGCGAGGCAGAGGACTGGTAGGCCGATCATGGCTGGCGCTGGCGCAGCACTTCGTACAGGGCGATGCCAGCGGCCACCGAGGCGTTGAGCGAGCCGATGGCCTCGCGCTGCATGGGGATGTGCAAGAGTACGTCGCAGCGCTTTTGCACCATGCGCCGTAGTCCCTTGCCCTCGCTGCCGATGACTAGGGAGCAAGGCTGGGTAAAGTCTGCGGTCGTCAAGGACTGCTCTCCTTGGGAGTCGAGTCCGGCGATAAAAAGCCCACAGGCCGCGGCTTTTTGCAGTGCTTTTTGCAAGTTGTCAACTCGGCAGACGGGTAGGTGCTGGGCGGCACCGGCTGCGGCTTTGAGCACGGCTGGGGAGAGGCCGGCGGCAGATCGGGCGGGCACGACTACGCCTTGTGCGCCGAGCGCGTGGGCGCTGCGGATGATGGCGCCGAGGTTGTGGGGGTCCTGCACTTGATCGAGAAAGATGAGTAGAGCCGGGCTTCGACCTGAGCTTAGCTGAAGGGGCGGCAGGTGGGCGAGCACGGAGTCGAAGTCCGCGTACGTTGCGGCGGCTGCATAGGCGACGACGCTTTGGTGGTGGGGACCGGCGAGGCGGTCAAGCTGGACCTTGTCGCGCAGATCATAAGGGATGCGAGCCTGCCGGGCGTGCGCGAAAATTTCGTCGATGACCGGGCCGTGCGCGCCCTTGGCGATGAGCAGGCGGCGCAGGGGGCGTTCGGCGCGGAGGGCTTCGAGCACGG
Organism: Candidatus Latescibacterota bacterium; assembly: GCA_965200315.1. Taxonomy (GTDB): domain Bacteria; phylum Latescibacterota; class UBA2968; order UBA8231; family UBA8231. The sequence goes on along the minus strand of OZ241362.1, from coordinate 1,774,145 downwards.
GGTGACGGCCCCAAATTAGGTCGTCGGGCGTTTGTTTATCGGTCATGGAGTGGCTAGGCGCAGGTATAACCGGATCTCTGAGATCGGCTAATTGTAAATTTTCCTAAAAAAGCCTCGCTAGGGGCCTTATGCGGTGCTGGACTTCGTTATCCGGCAGAAATACCAGAGGGGCATCGTGCAGCAGCCGTCGCACATCGTACAATTTACGCGGGGGTACGATCCCGTGCGATTCCAGTTCATCCGTTACCCATAAAACGCCGTGGACTTCGATTTCTTTTCGTTCGGCGACTATCCTTAACGCGCTGTCGCCGATTGTTTTCTAATTCAACCTCATTCCTCCGTCTTAATTTTCTCTTTCCACTCATTCAGCTTGAGCAACGCCTGAAGCGGCGTAATCTGGCCGAGGTCCATGTCGCGCAGCTCCGCCACCCACGGCGCGTCCGCAGACGCGGTGGAGAAAAGGGAAAGTTGCTGCTGGGGGGACGGAGCTGTTTCGCGGACGTGATGGATGTCCTTGGTGTCGATCTGGTCTTTTTCGAGGCGGGCGAGAATTTCTTGGGCGCGTGCGACGACTTGGGCCGGCATCCCGGCCATCTGTGCGACGTTGATGCCGTAGCTTTGGTCGGCAGACCCTGGTGCGAGGCGGTGGAGGAACACCACGCGGTCGCCTTCTTCGCGCACCTGCACATTGAAGTTGACGACGCGCTCTAAGTGGCTTTCGAGTTCGGTCATCTCGTGATAGTGCGTGGCAAAAAGGGTGCGCGGATGGAGCTCGTGGTGCTGGTGCAAGTATTCGACAATGGCCCAGGCAATGCTCAGGCCGTCGAAGGTGCTCGTGCCGCGGCCAAGCTCGTCGATGAGCAGCAAGCTGCGGCTGGTGGCGTTGTTGAGGATGTTGGCGGCCTCGTGCATCTCTACCATAAAGGTGCTTTCGCCACCGGCGAGATTGTCGGATGCGCCTACGCGGGTGAAGATGCGATCGACGACGCCGATGGTAGCTTGGCGCGCAGGGACGAAGCTGCCCATCTGCGCCATCAGCGCAATGAGACCCACTTGGCGGATGATGGTGCTCTTGCCGGCCATATTCGGGCCGGTGATGAGCATGATCTGCGCCCCGTCGGCGTCGAGGCGCACGTCGTTGGGCACGAAGCTGCCCGTGCGGAGTTGGCGCTCGACGACTGGGTGGCGGCCATCGCGGATTTTGATTAGCTGACCGTCGTCAACTTGGGGCCGGGTGTAGGATTCGCTCTCGGCGACTTCGGCGAGAGAATACAGCACGTCGATGCGCGCGATGGCGCGGGCAATTTGCTGGACTTGGGGTGTCCAATGGGCGGCGCGGTCGCGCAGGGCTAGGAACAACTCGTTTTCCAGCTCTTTGAGGCGCTCCTCGGCCCCGAGGACTTTTTCTTCGTACTCCTTTAGCTCGGGCGTGATGAAGCGCTCGGCATTGACCAAGGTTTGTTTGCGATGGTACTCGGCGGGGGTTTTGTCGAGGTTGACCTTGCTGATTTCGATGTAGTAGCCAAAGACTTGGTTGTAGCCGATCTTGAGCGAGGCAATGCCAGTGCGCTCGCGCTCGGTGGCCTGCAAGCGGGCGATGTAGTCCTTGCCGCCGCGGGCGATCTGCCGCAATTGATCGATGTCCGGGTGATAGCCGTCGCGGATTAGGCCGCCTTCGGTCAGGGTTGCCGGAGGTGCGTCAACCAGTGAGTCGAGGATTTCGGCGATCAATTCGCTGACGTCGGGCAGTCCCTTAGAGCATAGCTCCTGCAGGAGCGCACTCTGCGCGGTGGATAGCGCGGTGCCAATGGCGGGCGCGACGTTGAGCGAGCGGGCGAGGGCCACCATGTCGCGGGCATTGGCCCGCAGGCAGCAAATCCGCGCAATCAGTCTCTCTAGGTCGCCGACCTGTTCTAGGCATTGGCCGAGGGTGCGGCGGATCTTGCGCTGGCGTCGCAGCTCGTCAACGGCCTCTAAGCGGGCGATAATTAAGGGCGGGGACTTGAGCGGCTGGGCCACCCATTGGCGCAACAGACGCGCGCCCATGGGGGTTCGGGTGCGGTCGAGGATTTCGAGTAAGGTGTTGGCGCGGCCCCCATCTTGGCGATTGACGAGCAGCTCTAGGTTGCGCTGGGCCGTGGCGTCGATGAGGGCAAAGTGCTCTCGGTACTTGCGCTGGAGGCGGTTGATGTGCTCGACTGCGCCGCGCTGGTTTTCGCGCAAATAGGCCACCGTTGCTCCGCCAGCGCGGATGGCGGCTTTCATGTCCTCGCAGCCAAAGCCCTTCAGAGTCTGGACGCGGAGTTGGCTGGTGAGGGTTTCATACGCGGTATCGGCGGCGAAGTGCCAGTCCGCGAGGCGGCTGAGCGCCACGCGCGGTAGGGCGTTTTGCAGGGCGGAGACCCACTGTTCGTCGGCTCCTTCGGCGATGAGCAGTTCGGCTGGCCCTAAGCTCTCCAACTCGTCGGCGAGGTCTCCTTGGGGAATCTCGTCGAGCGCAAAGTCTCCGGTTGACAAATCGACGCTGGCGAGGCCGACGTGGTCGGTATGCGCACAGAGACCGACGAGGAAGTTGTTGCGCTGCTGATCGAGCATGGCGTCGGAAAGCGCGGTGCCTGGGGAGACGACTTCAACTACGTCGCGCTTGACGACGCCCTTGGCCTTTTTCGGATCTTCGATTTGCTCGCAGATGGCGACCTTGCGCCCGAGCTGGATGAGTTTGGCCAGATAGCCTTCCATGGCGTGATGGGGCACGCCAGCTAAGGGCACCTCGCCGGAAGCCTTGCCGTGATTGCGTGCCGTCAAGGTGAGGCCCAAAAGCTGGGCGGCCTCTTTGGCGTCGTCGTAGAACATCTCGTAGAAGTCGCCCATGCGGAAGAAGAGAATCGCGTCGGGGTGCTGACGCTTAAAGTGCATGTACTGCTCCATCGCCGGCGTGAGCTTACTGCCCGGCGTGAGTTTGGCTCTCGATGACATGATTTGGATGGGTTCGTGGGTTGGGGTTGGCAAAACAAAAACGCGGTGGAACGATTGTTCGTCCCACCGCGCTTGATTGTTGTTGCGGGGCTTACGACTCGTCTTGCTGGCCGGCGTGGGAGTCTCCCCAGCTTTCCATCTCGTCGTCCTTGTCGGCGGCGACTTCGGCGGCGATCTCTTGGACGGGATGCTCGGCTAAGTAGGCTTCGTATTCGGCTTGATCCTTGTCCTTGAAGTACTCGCGCACACTGAGGACGATCTTTTTCTGGTTCTTGTCGAATTCGATGACCTCTAGCGGGAGTTCCCGCCCTTCGGTAAAGCTCTGGCGCGGGGTTTGCAACCCGTCGATGGCCAAATGTGACAGCGGCACGAACCCATCGACTTCGTCGACGAGTGAGACGACCGCGCCGCGCTCGAGAATGCGCGAGATCGCACCTCGCACCTCGACGCCTACGGCGTATTGCTCGGCAAAGCGAGGCCAGGGGTTTTCAAAGGCATCCTTGTGGCTGAGCGAGATGCGACGGCGCTTGATGTCGATTTCGGTGACGACCACGGGGATCACGTCGCCCTTTTTGAACATTTCGCTGGCTTGGCGAATGCGTTTGGTCCAAGACATATCCGAAATGTGTACGAGCCCGTCAATGTTTGCCTCGATCTCGACGAAGGCACCGAAGTTGGTCAGGCTGCATACCGTGCCCTCGAGCTTGGTGCCAAGGGGATACTTAGTGTCGAGCGTATCCCACGGATCGTCCTCGGTTTGCTTCATGCCAAGTGAGATCTTCTGGCTCTCGCTGTCGATCTTGAGCACCTTCACTTCGACGATGTCGCCGATGTTGACCAGCTTGGAAGGGTGGCGGACGTGCTGGGTCCAGGACATCTCAGAGATGTGGACTAGGCCCTCAATGCCTTCCTCCAACTCGACGAAGGCGCCGTAGTCGGTGATGGAGACCACCTTGCCGCGCACTTGGCTCTCAATCGGGTACTTCTTCTCGATGTTCTCCCACGGATGGGCAGTTAGCTGCTTCAGCCCCAAGGAGATGCGCTCGCGCTGGCGGTCGTAGCTGAGCACCTTGACCTTGATGCGGTCGCCGATAGAGACCAACTCCGAGGGGTGGCTGACGCGCCCCCATGACATGTCGGTGATGTGGAGCAGGCCATCGACGCCGCCCAAGTCGATGAAAGCGCCAAAGTCGGTGATGTTCTTGACGACGCCCTCGCGGATTTGGCCTTCCTCCAACACCTTGACGATCTGCTCGCGCATCCGCGCACGCTCTTCTTCTAGCACGGCGCGGCGTGAGACGACGATGTTGCGCCGCGCCTTGTTGAGCTTGATGATTTTGAAGGGAAACTGGTGGCCGATGAACTGGTCGAAGTTTTTGACTTGGCGGATGTCGATCTGCGAGCCGGGCAGGAAGGCCTCGACGCCAAAGAGGTTGACGACGATGCCGCCCTTGATGCGCCGCATCAGCCGGCCTTCGACCGTGTTGCCGGTGTCGTGTGCATCCTTGATCAAATCCCAGACCCGCATGAAGTCGGCCTTTTGCTTGGAGAGCACGACTTGGCCCTCTTGGTCTTCGACGTCCTCTAAGAAGACTTCGATTTCTTGGCCTTGCTCAATGGACTCGGGGTCGGAAAACTCTTTGATCGGCACTGCGCCTTCGGACTTGAAGCCGATATCGACCATCACCTCGCTGGGGCCGATGGAGACGACCGTGCCCTTGACTATCTGGCCCTCTTTGATGCCGGAGATGCTCTCTTCGTAGAGGGCCATGAATTCGTCGAGTTGGGCCTGATCGTACTCGGGCTTTTCCAGCTCTTCGACGCTGACGTTGCCGTACACAGGAGTTTCCTGCGGCTCTTCTGTTACTGTGGTTTCTTCAGTCATGTTGCGCAGATCCTCAAAAAGGTTAAGGCGAAGCGCGCACTTCGCGTAGTGTAATACTGGCGCGGGCTTTCCGCACCAGAGTTAGGCACCGCGTTGGCGGGCCAATGCGACGACGCAATCGACTTGGGCTTCCAAAGTCATGCGAGTCGTGTCGATCTCGACGATCTCGGCCGCTGCGCTCGTACCTCCGTAGTCGCGCTCGGCGTCTTGCCGGTCTCGAGTTTGGATATCGGAGCGGACTTGTTCCAATGTGATACACACTCCTTTGGTGGTCAACTCCCGATGCCGCCGCCGGGTGCGCTCATCGAGGTCGGCGACCAAGGCGATTTTTAGCTCGGCAGCGGGAAAGACCACCGCGGCTGTGTCGCGCCCTTCGGCGACTACGCCGCCTTCCCGCCCCAACTGCTGCTGCTGGGCGACCAAGGAGTGGCGGACCAAGGGCACATTTGCGTATGCACCCGCTCGGCGGGTGATGTCGGGCTGGCGAATGGCCTCGCTGATGTCCTGTCCGTCGAGAAGAACGCGCCCCCAGCCAGAGTCCAAGTCTATGGTCGCGGTCGCCAATAGGACCTTCAGCGCGTCCTCGTCCTCGGGGGCTACCCCGCGACGGGTCGCCGCTAAGGCCACGGCCCGGTACATGGCTCCGGTGTCGAGGTGGCGATAGCCCAACCGCTCAGCTACCCGCCGCGCCGTAGTGGTCTTGCCGGTGCCGACCGTGCCGTCAATGGCGATGACTAGCCCGCGCCGTTTCACAAGCCAACCTCGGTTTTGAGACGGCGAACTTCCCCGAGGCTGAGGCGGCGGTGCTGGCCGGCGGCGAGTGGGCCGAGGGTCAGCCCGGCAAATTCGACCCGCGTCAATTGCCGCACTGGGTAGCCGACGGCGCGGAGCATGCGGCGGACTTGACGCTTGCGCCCCTCGTGAATGCAAAGGCTCAGCCGCGCTTGCTTGATCCAACCACGGGTCCAGCGCTCCTCGACTTGCACCTGAGCCGGTGCTGTGGGGCCGTCGCCGAGTGCGATGCCTGCGCGCAGCCGGTCGAGTTGGGCTTCGTGCGGGTCGCCGCTGACGATGGCCTCGTAGCGCTTGGTGACGACGAAGCGCGGGTGCAGCAGCCGATGGCCGAGGGCACCGTCGTCGGTCAGCAGCAAAAGCCCGGTGGTGTCGAGGTCGAGACGACCGACGGGTACGGTGCCTGGGTGGAGGTCGGGCAAAAGGTCGAAAACCGTGGGACGGTCGCGTGGGTCGGTGCGGGTGACTAGATATCCGGCCGGCTTGTGCAAAAGCACGTATTCGTACTGGCCGGGCAGGATGAGGACCCGGCCGTGGCACTCTACTCGGTCGGCTCTCACTGCGACCACTCGCCCCGGCTCGGCGACGACCTCGCCGTTGACGCGCACGGCACCGCTTTGGATCAGCGCATCGCTGTGGCGGCGCGAGGCCACTCCGCAGCGAGCCAAGAACCGGTTGAGGCGCATTTGCGGCTCAGGAGCGTTCACTTGCGCCCCCTTCCTCGGCCTGCTTTTGCAACTCATTCAACTCGGAGGCGAGTTGGCGGGCGGCAGTGGGCTGCTGGCCCTCGGCGAGCAGCTCTGCTAATTCCTTGGGCTTGGGCAATTCGCCCAGCCCCCGCAGCCCAAAGTGAACCAAAAATTCTCGGGTCGTGCCAAAGAGCATGGGTTTGCCAATGCCCTCGGAGCGGCCAGCGAGGCGGACCATGTTGAGTTCCATCAGCGTTTGCAACACGCTGGCCGAACTAACGCCGCGGATGTTGTCGATCTCGACGCGGGTCACTGGCTGCTTGAAGGCGACGATGGAGAGGACTTCGAGGCCCGCTGGCGTGAGGCGGACTTGGCGCGAGGTCTTGTGGTACTTGCGCAGCCAAGGGCCGCATTGCTGGCGCGAGGCGAGTTGATAGCCGCCGGCCAATTCGACGACTTCGATTCCGTGCCCGGCCGCTTCGTACTGGGCGTTGAGCGCGTCGATGGCCTCGCGGATATCGCGGCCGTTGTACCCGGCGAGCAGATCGACGAGGCGACCTGGGGTTACCGGCTCGGTTGCGGTTAGCAGGATGGCCTCAATGATAGCCCGCGCCCGCGCAGGGTTGACGTCGCGCGAGGCCGCTGTGGATTCATGACTCACGGGTCTGCACAGCCCCCGCTGCGGTTGGCTTCGACCTGAGCTCAGCCGAAGGTTGGGGTGGCGATTGCTCGATCCAGATCTCGTCGAAGGGCCGCGCCTGCTGCACGCGGACGCGCTGCGTCTTGAGCAGTTCTAGAACCCCGACGAAGGTGGCGATTAGGGCTTGGCGGTCGCGGCCTTGGAGCAAGTCCATGAAGTTGATGCGCGAGTTGCGCTCAAGCACTGCCAACAGGTAGTTGATGCACTCGGCGACCGAGACTTCTTCGTCGACGATTTGGTGGACCAAGTTTTCGGGCACCGTGTCGAGCACGTGCTTGTACACGACCAAGAGGTCGAAGAGGGATATAGGCCGTAGCTGGGCCGACTCCTCGACGCCATCGCTAGGCCCTTGGCGGCGCAGGTACACATCGCGCCGCTCGTCTTTACGCACGCCGAGCCAGTCGGCAATGTCCTTAAACTGCTGATACTCTAGCAGGCGGCGGATCAGATCGGCCTGTGGATCCGCCTCGCCCTCGCCCTCGCTGTCGAGACCAAGTTCTTCGCGGGGCAACATCATCTGCGACTTGATCCTCAGTAGGGTGGCGGCCATGAGGATGAAGTCGCTGGCCTGTTCAATGTCGAGTTGGTGGATGTGTTGCAAGAAGCCCAAGTACTGGGTGGTGATGTGGGCGATGGGAATGTCGTAGATGTCTAACTCGTCTTTGCGTATCAGATAGAGCAACAGGTCCATCGGACCTTCAAAGACGTCGAGCTTGACTTCGTAGAGAGCCGCTTCTTCCTGTTCGATTGCGTCGCGTTCCATGAGAGCGCCTGCCTTAGTCGATAAAAAGATAGGGTTTCCAGCGCTGATCGTCGATGCCGACGAAATTGCGGATGAAGCTCACGTTATTGGGGCGCTTGGGTTTGCTGCGCAGCACGAGGCCGACCTGCTCGGGCCGGTATTCGCCTTTCTTGTTGTTGCACAGGGCGCAGGCGCAGACGAGGTTTTCCCAAGTCCCTTGGCCTCCTTTGGTGCGCGGCACAATGTGATCGACCGTTAGCTTACCGTCTTTGCTGCCGCAGTACTGGCACTGGTGGTTGTCGCGCTTGAGGATGTTGCGCTTGGACAGCACGACTCGTCGGCGCGGTGCGCGGATGTAGCGCCCTAGACGGACGACGCTGGGCACCGGATACTCTTGGGAGACCGCATGGATTACCTCATTCATCTTCTCGACGGCTTCGGCCTTGCCGCGCAAAATCAGCAGTAAGGCCCGGCGCACGCTGCATACGCTCAAGGGCTCGTAGTTTTGATTGAGGACGAGTACAGTTCTTTCCAACAAGAGTCTATTCACAGGGTAGAGCTAATTAAATTTAAGCTACTTTTGGCATGTTCCAATACTCGGGATTGGATTTATTATCCAGCTTCCCATGATACAATACACATTCCTTAAAAGCGCACTTATAGTGAACAAATGCAAGGTCAATGATCGGCGATCAGGTCGGCGTAGTCTTGGGCGCTGAGCAAGTCCTCCAAGTCCGCAGAGTCGTTGATGCGGATTTTGAGCAGCCAACCGCCGCCGTAAGGGTCTTCGTTGATCTGTTCGGCTTCTTCCGCGAGGCTGTCGTTGACTTCAAGCACCTCGCCGGAAGCCGGGGCGATCAGGTCGGCAACGGTCTTAACCGCCTCAAGCGTGCCAAAGGTCTCGCCTCGTTCGAGGTGTTCGCCCACCTCGGGCAACTCGGCGAATACGATGTCGCCCAACTCGGTTTGCGCGAAATCCGTAATGCCGATAGTGGCGATGTCGCTTTCCAGCTGAAGCCATTCGTGGCTTTCCGAGTAGATCAAGTGCTCGGGAATCTGGGTCTGGTTCATAATTGCCTCTCGTGCTTGCTTAAGACGACCACTTTGAGTTGGCTACGTAGTTGGTGTCGAATTGCCCGGCGATAAAGTCGGGTTCGGTGAGTAGGGTTCGGTGAAAGGGCAAGGTGGTGGCCACGCCTTCTATTGTGCATTCGCCTAAGATGCGACGCATCCGCGCTATGGCACTTTGGCGATCGGTGCCGTAGGCGATGATTTTGGCCAGCAGGGAATCGTAGTAAGGAGGAATCTCATAGCCTTGGTAGATGTGGCTGTCGATGCGGACGCCGGGGCCGCCCGGCAGGTGGAGAGCTTCGATGATGCCCGAGGAGGGAATGAAGTTGCGTGTGGGGTCCTCGGCGTTAATCCGGCATTCAATGGCGTGCCCGGTGAGTTGGACGTCTTCTTGGCTAAAGCAGAGGGATTCGCCGGCCGCGATGCGAATCTGTTCCCCGACTAAATCGATGCCGGCGACCATCTCAGTAACCGGATGTTCGACTTGGATGCGGGTATTCATCTCCATGAAGTAGAAGTTGTGGTCTGAATCGACGAGGAGTTCAATGGTGCCCGCGCTGTAGTAGCCGACCGCGGCGGCTCCGGCGAGGGCGGACGCGCCAAGCTGCTGGCGCAAGTCGGGGTCAACTACCGGCGAGGGGCTTTCTTCCAAGAGCTTTTGGTGCCGTCGCTGAATGGAGCACTCGCGCTCGCCGAGGTGGACGAGATGCCCGTGCTGGTCGCCGAGAACTTGGATTTCGATGTGGCGCGCCTCTTCAATGGAGCGCTCCATGTACACGGCGTCGCTGGTAAAAGCGGTGCGCGCTTCGCGGCGCGCCATCTGCCAAGCTTCCTCCAATTCATCCATTGCGCGGACGACTCGCATCCCGCGCCCACCGCCGCCAGCCGCCGCCTTAAGCCGTAGCGGGAAGCCGACTTTTTTCGCCCATTGACGGGCGTCGTCTAGCGAGTGGAGCGCGCCCTCGCTGCCCGGCACTACGGGTACGCCGGCCTCCTGCATGGTGTGGCGGGCGACGGCCTTGTCGCCCATTTTGCGGATGGCCTCAGTCGGCGGGCCGATGAACTGGATGCCGCAATCGGCGCAGATTTCGGAGAAGTCGGCGTTTTCGGCCAAGGGGCCATAGCCGGGGTGGATCGCGTCGGCGTTGGTCAGTTGGGCGGCGCTGATGATATTGACGATGTTGCGGTAGCTATCTTTGCCAGCCGCCGGCCCGATGCAGACGTCCTCGTCGGCAAACGATACGTGCAAGGAGCAGGTGTCGGCTTGGGAGTGGACAGCCACCGTCGCGATGCCCATTTCCTTGCAGGCGCGGATGACGCGCAGCGCGATTTCGCCGCGGTCGGCAATGAGGATTTTCTTGAACACAGCCTCTTAGTCAGGGCGAATTTTGAACAGCGCTTGGTTGTATTCAACAGGCTGGGCGTCGCCGACGAGGATTTCGACTACTTCGCCTCGGACATCCGCTGGAATCTCGTTCATGATCTTCATGGCCTCAACGATGCAGAGGGTCTGACCGTTTTCGATGCGATTTCCCTCGCGCACAAAGGGATCGGCTTCGGGTGAGGCGGCCCGGTAAAACGTGCCGACCATGGGCGATAGCACCTCGTGGAGGCCGTCGTCGGTCTTTTCAGGGGGTGCTGGGGCCGTAGGCTCAGTGGGCGCAGTGGACACCATGGGCGCAACGGGCATGGAGGCAGCAGGGGCCACAGGGGAGGGCGCACGCCTGCGAGTTAAGCGGATGCGTGTGCCGTGCCAGAAGCTGTGTTGGACCTCTAGCTCTTCTATGTCGCTATCGTGAAAAAGCGCTAGCAGTTTGCGGAGCTTGTCTTCGTTCACAGGAGGTGTCGTCCTTTCTCAAACGCGCTCTACGTATTCGCCCGTGCGGGTATCGACCTTGAGCCGGTCGCCCTTGTTGATAAAGAGCGGTACTTGCACCACGTAGCCGGTTTCTAGGGTGGCTGGCTTGACCGCACCGGTGGCGGTGTCGCCCTTGACGCCCGGTTCGGTGTGGGTGACGACAAGGGAAACGAAGTTGGGTAGTTCGACGGAGACGATCTCCTCGCCCGCTACGAGGAGGAAGGCGTTCTCGCTTTCTTTGAGGAGCGCGCTGGCTGTGCCGACGGTCTCGGCGGACACCGGGATCTGATCGTAGGTATCCAAGTCCATGAAGTAGTACAGCCCTTGGTCGGAATATAGGTACTGCATCTGGCGCTTTTCGAGTCGGATTTGCTCGACTTTGTCGCCCGAGCGGAAGGTGCGGTCGAGCACGGCACCTGTCTTGGTGTTTTTGAGCTTAGTGCGCACGAAGGCGCTGCCCTTGCCCGGCTTGACATGCTGAAATTCGACGATGGAGAATATCTCACCGTCAAGGGACATGGTAAAGCCGTTTCTAAAATCCGTGGTGTCTGCCATATCGCTCCCGTTAGTGTGCTTTGCTGCTTTGTTCTAGCGAAGCTAGCTTGCTGCGGATGATGGTGTTGTTCGGCTCCTTTTCGAGCAGCTCGCGATACGTTTCGATCGCCTTTTGGGTCAAGCCCTGCGTGGTGTAGATCTCGGCCAGCGTCATGGTGGCAATGCGCTTGCTTTTCGGTGCGCTTGGCTCGCTGTCGGCCGGGGGGGGTGGCTCTTCGGGTTCGGGCGCTGGTTCGGCGGCTTCCTCCTCTTCGATCTCCTGCAAGAGGCGGAGCAGTTCGCGGTCGTCGGTGTCGCCGTACAGGTCGTCGCGGTCGTCCGGTGCCTGGTTCGGCGGCAGTGCTTGGGGCTGAGTGGCTTCGACCGGGGCCGTGCTAGCGACGACCTCTTCGGGTTCGGGCGTTGGTGCCTCTTGGTGGGTTTGGCTGGAGAAGCGGTCGATTTGCTCGGCTAGAGAGGTGTCGAAAGGGTCGAAATACGCGGCTTGGCGCAGACTTTGCAAGACCAGTGGCGCGACGTCGAGTTGCTCAAAAAGGTGGGCGAGGCGCTTGTACCCACTGGGGTTTTCTGGGTCGATTCGCAGAGCTTGTCCCATGGCCTCGCGCGCTTCTTCTAAGTCCCCTCGTTTCTCATAGCACTTGCTGAGGACGACAAAGCCGGTGGCGTAATCGGGAAAACTCACACAGCCCTTTTGGCAAAGCTCGAGGGCCTGCTCAATGCGTCCGTGCTTGAGATAGAGATCGGCGAGGCGGGCAAAGCGCGGGGAATCCGGGTCGCGCCGGAGTGCTTTTTCCAGTTTGGCTATGGAGTTGGCCATGGCGATGAGGAATGGGAGGTGCTAAGGCGGCCGAAACGAGGGCTATTTTATGCTTTGAACTGCGAGATGTCAAGGATGGGGGAGGACGATGGGAAGGCGCGAATTGGCGGCCAAAGGGGGTGCGGAAACGGCGTTCGCACCCCCTTTGGCAAAGATGGTGCGCCCGCAGGGGCTCGAACCCTGGACCCGCTGATTAAGAGTCAGCTGCTCTGCCAACTGAGCTACGGGCGCAGAAAAAATATCTGCACGAGTGGGCTGGCCGTCAATGCGGCGCTAATTCTGGGAAGAGTTCGTCGTGGACTTCGGCGCATTGGCGCAAGTGCACCATGCGCTCCGGGCTGGCGGTATCGAGCATGGTGGGATAGAACATGCCGCCGCCAGTGACGACTTGGTAGCCGCCGGGAGAGTGCCGGCTGAGATAGTCCCTGAGGGTAGCTCGGTCGGCGTCGTTGGTGCAGGGGCGGGTGAGGTTCATGGTAAACATGCGCCGCCGCTGGTTGCCGCCGAAGGAAGAGTGATAGAGGTCGTGGTTGAAGATGACGAGGTCGCCGGGGGTTGTCTCGAGCGCGAGGCTGCCGGGAAAGTCGCGCGGCTCGATGCCGAATAACTCCAAGGAGTTGTTAAGGTCAAGGCCCTCGGCGCGGACGAAATGGTTGGGGTGGTGGCTGCCGGGGATTATGCGCAGGCAGCCGGTGTCGCGGGTCAGATCGTCTAGGTAGAAGGCGATTTTGACCGAGAAAAGCTGACCCCAATTGCCATCGGGGTGCCAGCCAGTATCGCCGCTGTAATAGTTGCCGTCGCCGCTGGCGTAGTTGAAGTTTTCGCCGAGGACGCCGTTGCAGATCCCGACGATGCGCTCGTCGTCTACGAGAGTACACAGCCGCTCGCGGTGCTCAATGGGGCCGCCGAACATGGTGCGCTTGCTGCCGTCGTGTTGCGCGCCGTTGCCATAGGCTTGGATGGATTGCTCAAACTCCTCGGTGATCCAAGCGATCTCATCGGCGGCGAAAAGCTGCGGAAAGTAGAGATAGCCGAAGCTCTTGAAGAAGCGAATCTGCGCGGGCGAAAGTTCCATGGGGATCGTCTCCGGGTTTCGACCTAAGCTCAGCCGAAGGTTAGATGCACCACGGAAGATACCGCTTCTGTGTAGGTCAGCCAAGCGATTCGGCGGAAGCGATCTCCATGGTGCGTAGGTACTCGCAGAGGGCGCGACCGTCTAACGGCAGGTCGAGCACGTCGGAAAAGGGCCACATGTCCCCTGAGAGGAAGTCGATAGCTGTCTGCCGCTCTTGATTGCAATCCGCGGTCTGCATGTCTTTGACGGCTTGGATGATGACGGCGGCAGCGAGCCGCCGATGGCCGTCAAACCGGGCGCGATAGGTCGTCTTTTTTGTCGTCATCTGCTTTTCGCATTAGTTCGCATTAGCTAGAGATAGTATAAAACGCCCCAAGTGCCGCTGGAGTTTCACAGATATAGCCCAATCACGCAGCCGGTCGCCATGGTCGCGAGCGTACCGCCCACGAGCGAGCGCAGCCCCAAGCGCGCTAGGTCGCCGCGTCGCTCGGGCGCGATGCCGCCGATGCCGCCGATCATAATAGCTACCGAGCCGAAGTTGGCAAAGCCGCAGAGGGCGTACGTGGCGATGATGAACGAGCGTGTGCTCAAGACGGCATTGCCTTCCATTTGCTGAGCGAGCGCAAGGTAGGCAACGAATTCGTTGAGAATAGTCTTCAGGCCCATGAGTTCGCCGACGAGCCGCGCTTCTGCCCAAGGGATGCCCATCAACCACGTCAAGGGGTGGAAGAGGACGCCTGCTATGGTTTGCAGGCTCCAGCCGCTCGGTGCGCCGTTGAACAGGGCGTCGAGGTAGCTCAGGCCGTAGTTGACCAAGGCGACTAGCCCGAGAAAGGCGACGAGCATGGCGAGGATGTTGAGGACCAAGTGCATGCCTTCGGCCGCGCCACGGGCGGCCGCGTCGAGGCCATTGAGGGTGTCCCTAGGGGGCAACTCTGCCTTCTCTTGGGCCGTTTCCGCTCGTTCCGTTTCTGGGATCATGAGCTTGGATACGGCGATAGCAGCCGGCGCACTGATCAGCGAAGCCACGAAGAGATACCCGGCAATATCCGGGTGGATCGCTCCGAGCATAGTCGCGTAGATGGTCATCACGGTGCCGGCGATGGTGGCCATGCCGCCGATCATCAAGCACAGCAGTTCGCTCTCGGTGAGGCGGGCCACATAGGGACGGATCAGGAGCGGGGCTTCGGTCATGCCGAGAAAAATATTGGCGCTCATGCCGACGCTCTCGGCTGAACTGAGGCCCATAGACTTCTGCATGAACCGGCTGAGCCGGGCGATGACCCAAGGAAGGAGCCGGTAGTGGTAGAGCACGCGCGAAAGCGAGGCCACAAAGATGAGGATCGCCGCAATTTCGAGTGCGACCACCGGGCCGTGTTCGCGGGCAAACGACTCGGCGCTCACGCCGCTAAACAGCAGCGACTCATTGGCAGTGAGCGCGATTTTTTTGAGCAGGGTCGTCAAGTCGCTGGCGAGGCCAAACACCAGCGAGCGGATGGCTGGTTGCAGCAGGATGGCGGCCAACAGGAGCTGGAGCACTGTGGCCACGCCGAGAGTCTTCCAAGGAAAGCGAGTGCGGCGACCGATGAGGTAGGCGATGGCGAGAAGAACGCAGTAGCCTAAGGCACTGTGGACGATTAACATAACATCCTAACAAGTAAAGGGTAGAGCCGAGAAAAGTCAACCGTAGTGCGCCCGGTCCACACACCTTCAGCCGAAGGCGTTGAGGGCGCGTTGGACGACCGAGTGCAGGGGGCCGTTGGTCGGGATGCGGACGGCCCCGGCCCAGACGGGAAGATCGCCGAGGGCCTGCGCGAGATGGGCAAAGTACGAAGCGTCGGCGCGAGAGCCGCGACCGGCCATGCGGGCGCACCAAATGTCTAGGGGGGGCGGGTCGAGGTGGAGGACGCAGAGAGCGGCTGGGGCGATGTTTGCTGCTAGCCCTTCCCAGAGAACATCCACACCCAATTCGGGGCCAAAGCCGCCAACGAGGAGGACTTGGCGGGTGCCGACGAGGTTGGCGCAAGCGGCGGCGAGGGCACTGGCGTATTCGAGAGGACGGAGCTTTTGCCAGTAATGAGGAGTGCCGTAAGCCGCGTCGGGTGTGTCCCCCCGCAGCGCGGCCGCTTCGAGGATAAAGCCCGCGGCCGTTTGGTCTTTGTCGAGGAGAAAGGTGTTGGGGCAGAGGGCGAGCAGGGATTGGGCGACGGTGGTTTTGCCGACTCCGGGCGGCCCGCCCAAAATCACGAGGCGAGAAGACGGGCTACCGGGGCGGGCGGCTTGTAGGAGGGCTGTTACGGTGGGGCCGGGGTCGGGTGCGGACTCTGCGTAGCCGCCGCCCAAGTGGGCCACATCCGTCACGGCGAGGGGGCACCGCGGTCCTGGGGCTCCCAGCCGACGAGTTCTTTGGCGTTGGCGAGGTCCCATTTTTTGTCTGCGCCGAGTGAGACCCCGTAGAAAATGCCGAATTGGGGCCGGGGAGCCTCGATGCAGCAGGCAGTCAGCTCGGAGACATCGCGGGCGCTGAGCCAGCGGTTTTCGCCGGGGGGATAGGAGCTGTTGACTTCCTCGGTGTCCGGGTAGTTGGCGATGCGGAGGCAGTAGGAGGAGATGCCGTATTCGTCGTAGTAAAAGCGGCCGAGGGCTTCGCCGAATGCCTTGCTGACGCCGTACATGCTGTCGGGGCGGATCGGCATCTCGGGGGTGGTGTAGATGTCTTCTTGCTCGTAGAAGCCCGTTACGTGATTGGTGCTGGCAAAGACGACGACCGGGACCTTGTTGATGCGGGCGGCCTCAAAGATGTTGTAGGTGCCCTCGATGTTGGTCTCCATGATCATCTGGTTGTAGCGCGTGCGCGGATAGCCTCGCTGGACGATGGCGATGCCGAGGTGGACGATGGTGTCGATACCTTCGCAGGCCTCGACCATGTTCTCGAAGTTGGCGAGGTCGGAGACCACGATTTCGTCGTTTGGTTCGACTTCGGGGATGTTGCGGTGAAAGAGTAGGCGGAAGTCGTAGCGGTCTTTGAGATGGCGGCGCAGGCCAGACCCGACTTTGCCGGCCGCGCCGGTGATGAAAAGTTTTTTCTTCATGTCCCTTCCCCGTGTTTGGCGGCGTCTATTGAGTCGCGGTCTATACTATAGTCAAAAGCAAAGTCGCTAGAAAGCACCGGTCTCTCATTTCGCCGAGCGCTGGGTCGTCAGGGACGCGAGGCTGCCCAAGTTTCTCAGCGAGGGGAAAAGGCCCGTCCAAGCGGCCACGATCAGCAACGTGCCGATGCCGCCGCTGACGACGGAGAAGACCGGGTTGAAAAGCTGAGCTACCAGCCCGGACTCAAAGCCGCCGATCTCGTTGGAAGCACCGACGAAGATGGCGGAGACAGCTTGGACCCGGCCCCGCATCTCGTTGGGTGTACCTATCTGCGAGATGACGCGACGGATGACCATGCTGACGTTGTCGAAGGCTCCGGTCAGCGCCAGCATCAGCAGCGAGAACCAGAAGTTTTGCGAGAGGCCAAAGAGAATGGTCGCCGCGCCAAAGCCGGCCACGCACCAGAGTAGGGTCTTGCCAGCGCGGCGAATCGGCGGCAAATGGGCGATGGCCAAGGCGGTGATGCTGGCACCGATGGCCGGGGCCGCGACCAGCCAGCCGAGCGCGGCTTCGGGTGCGAGGCCGACGGAACTGAGGTCGATGATCTCGCGGGCGAAGATGGGCAAGAGATACACTGCGCCGCCTAAGAGGACGGCGAACAGATCGAGCGAGATCGCGCCGAGGAGGAGCGGCTGGTCGCGGACGAAGCGCAGCCCAACGGCGATTTGAGCGAACATCTTGCCCCCTTGAATGCGCGGAGCAGGCGGCAAGATCATGGTGCTGAGGAAGAAGATGAAGGCCGCCGAGGAAACGGCGCTGAGGACATAGGCGGCTTGGAGATTGAAGGCGATGACAAAACCGCCGATGGCCGGTCCGGCGATGCCGATGATCTGCTGCAAGCTGGTTGACCACTTGGCGGCGTTTTCAAAGAGCGCGTCCGGCACCAGCAAGGGCGCGATGGCTCGTTGGGCGGGCCAGCCCAAGCGGAGGAAGGACGAGTCCAAAAAGAGCAGCACGTACATCCAGTAGGTCGGCATCTGGTACCAGCTAAATACAGCCAAGCCCAGCGAAGCGAGTGTGGCGCCGGCTAGACTGAGCATCATCAGTTTGCGGCGGTCGAAGACGTCGGCTAGATACCCGGCCGGCAGCGTCAACAGCAGCATGGGGATGGCTTGGACGAGGCCGACCATGCCGAGGGAAAGGGCTTGGCCGGTGCGATCGTACATCTCCCAACCGATGGCCAAACCTTGGGCGGCCGTACCCATCCTCACCAGCGAGGAAGCGATGAGATAACGCCGGAAGAGCGGGACGCGCAGGCTGGAGTAGGGGTCGTGTCTTTTGTGCAAATCAGTAGTGCGGTGCTAGTTATGGGCGGCGAGCGGTGCGATTTTGCTAAATTACCGGTGAGTTTCTGACTAGCGCCAGTGGCTCACCATTGAGAAAGGAAGTTTGCCATGTTGGCAATAGACGGGGGAACCAAGGTCCGCGAGACGCCATTTCCCAAGCGGCATCTCTTTGGGGCTGAGGAGCGTCAGGCCGCGCTGCGGCTGTTCTCTGAAGCGCAGGAAAGCGGCAATGCAATCGGCTACAGTGGTCCAGAGGAGTTGGCCTATGAGCAGGAGTTCGCCGCGTTTATGGGGGGTGGCTACGCCGATTTGGTCAATTCGGGGACTTCGGCGCTCTACGCGGCATTGGGCGCACTCAAGCTAGAAGCGGCTGGCGAGGTCGTGATCCCGCCGATTACGGATCCGGGTGGGGCGATGCCCGCGGTCCTGTTGTGCCAAGTGCCAGTGGTTGCTGATGCTGCGCGAGGATCTTTTAATGCCGGTGCGGAGCAGATCGAGGCGGTGCTGACGCCCCACACCCGCGCCATTGTCGTAGCTCATATTGCCGGCGAACCAGCAGATATGACGCCGATTTTGGCGCTGGCCGAGGAGCGCGGCCTACCGGTCATCGAGGATTGCGCCCAAGCCCACGGGGCGCGCTACGAGGGGCAGCTAGCGGGCTCGTTGGGCACGGTGGCGGCCTTTTCGACCATGAGCGGCAAGCACCACGCGACGGGTCCGCAGGGCGGGGTAGTCTTTACCTGCGACGAGGAACTCTGCTGGGAAGCCAAGCGCTTTGCCGACCGGGGCAAACCTTTTAACACGGATGCGACCTCCAACCTGCGCGCCGGACTCAATCTCAACGGCAACGATCTGTCGGCCGCCATTGGGCGGGTGCAACTGAGAAAGCTCGAGGCGATGATCGCCAAGCGGCGTCGGGTAGCGGCACAAATCGAAGAGGCCATTGCCGAGCGCAAGGCGGTGCGGTTGGGATGGCAGGTGGCCGAGTCGGAGGGGGTGTACTGGTTTATGCGCTTCCACGTAGATGCTGACAAACTGCGGGTGGATAAAGACAGCTTTGCTCGGGCCGTGGCCGCCGAGGGTATTCCGGTGACAGCTACGTATCGCTATATCCCTTCCGAGGCGATCTGGTTTAAGCAGCGGCAGGTCTTTCCCGGCAGCGACTATCCGTGGGGATTGCCGGCGTATGGGGGAGACCGCAATGCAGAGTTCCCTTGTCCCAACGCCGTCGCCTCGGTTGAGAGCCACTTCATCATGTCGATTCACGAGAATTTTGCCGCACGGGAAGTGGCGGATATTGCCGAGACGTTTGCGAAGGTGGAGCGGGCGTATTTGCGGTAGAAGCGTAGAAACGAGACGACCGGCGAGTGCACCGCAATACCGGATAAACCAGATATTTTAATTTGGGGAAGATTGAACGGACGGGAGCCTTTTCATCTCGTCATCTGAGGTCAAAGTATTCGTAGATGGCTATCAGTCGTTTGCCGCCAAGCGTTAGAATGTGGGAGGACGCTCCCTTGCCGTTGTCCTGCGTAGGGACTCCGCCAGCGCGTTCTATGAACTGCCGGTAATCCCGATGGTTCGATTCTCCAATCGCGGTATCGTAGCAGTCGGTTTTGAATACGGCCACGTAGAACACTGATACATCCGCTTTGGAATCTACGGTTCCAGCCGTGCCATAGAGTAACTATCGCATTTGCTGATTCCTAGTCCGTCATCAAACCTGTCGCATAGTTGCATTATCCGCCTAGGCAGGCGCGTTCTCTTTCCGCTTTCCCTTATTTCTTGGGCCTTTCGCCACTCATCTGCGACATAGGCACCGAACGGCTCATCTACTTTTGCTTCCACTCCCAAGAAAAGGCTCTTGCCGGACGGGGTTTTCCCACAGATCCCAAGGTCATGGAATCATGGAAGCGACCTTTGCCATGTTGGTCGAACTTCACTTCGTACTCTGGTATGATCTTGTGAAATGTCACAGGTGCGCCGAGAACGGACGAAACGCGGTCTCGAAGCTTCTCACGCGGGGATGATGTCATCCACCGCTACCTCAAGGACATCGGCCAGTTTGCGAAGGGTGTACACAGACCCACTGTTGCGTCCTGTCTCGATCTCGACGATCTGCACTCGGTTGACACCAGAGGCGCGTGCTAAGGCGGATTGAGATAGTCCACGGTATTCACGCCACACCCTCAAAGGGGATTCTCGGTCGATGAGCCGGTCGGCTACATGCGCTGGTACGAGTTCTTCCACACCGCTGGCAATCCTCGCCTCGACGGTCCGCGCCGCCACCATATCCGCGAAATCTTCTTCTATAGCACACAGGCGCTCATATTCAACTTCGGCTGGCCACGTACAGAGTTTGCGAAGGTGGAGCGGGCGTGTTTGTAGTAGTATACTATGGGCGCAACGCAACCCTTTAGCAAAGCGGGGAATATGAGAAAGAGCAAAGTCTTAGACAAAGTGCGCACGGGGCGGTGTGCCCGCATCTGTGGCCTAGGGCATTATCTGCCGTTTTTTGTGCGCTATGCCGCCCACAACGGCTATGACGGCATCTGGCTCGACTTGGAACACCGGGCGATGGATCAGCGCGAGGTCCAGGGCCTGTTGGCCTTATGTCGCGCCTGCGATATCGATTGCATGTTGCGGGCCCCGACGCTTGAGCGCACCCGCCTCTACCGCTATCTCGAAGACGGCGCGACCGGTCTGATGATGCCGCTGGTTTCCGATGCGGCCTTGGCGCGCCAAATCGTCGAGGCGGTGAAGTACCCACCCTTGGGCAATCGCGGTCTGGACGGGGCGGGCTTGGACGGCGATTTCGGTCTCGACGTATGGCATGAGGGCAGTACCTATATCGACGATGCCAATCGCGAGACTTTTGTCGTCTTGCAGATCGAAACCCCGCAAGCACTGGCCAATGTCGAGGAGATCGCCGCGGTCGAAGGAGTGGACGCGCTCTTCGTCGGCCCGGCGGACTTGGGGTTGCGGCTCGGTTTGGCCGGGGGAGATGTCGATCTGGCTCAGGCCGTCGCCAAAGTCGCAGCGGCCGCGCAAAAACACGGTAAAGCCTGGGGAATACCCGCTGGTACGCCCGAGTTGCTCGCCAAATACCGCGCACAAGGGGCGCAGATGCTGGCTTATGGCGGCGATTTTGCTTTGGCTCAGGTTTTGGCCGATTGCCGTCGGGATTTCGACCAAGCGCTCGGTGAATAAGATGACCATGAGATTGCCCTCCGGCCGCATTTGGCCGCACTTAGTATGCGACATGTTGGGGTTAAATCTGACCCATCCCCGTTTCGTGATAGACGATATTGACCTAGGGAAAAAAGACGCGAGTACTTGTCGCGGCGACTTCCCCAAGTTTACCGAATGGGGGGTGGGGGTGGTGATGTGCAAGGGGGGAGCGGCCTACTACGACGAGAACTACAAACCGCTGTGGCGGCAGGAGTCGGAATGGCGTCCGGGCCGCGGCAGCGAGGATATGTTCCTGAGTCTGGCGATCAAGAATCCGACCCAACTGGTGCTGGGGGTGCTCGACCGTTTTTTGCTAAACGTCGAAGCCTATCCCGAGCAGGTGCTGTTGGTGAGGACGGCCCGGGATTTGGATGCTGCGCGAGCGGCCGGCAAGGTCGCGGTATTGATGGGGGCCAATCGCAGCGACTGGTTCGGCGACGGCCCCGGCATCCTGCGGATGTTTGCCCGCCTCGGGCTGCGGATGATTACCTTGGGTCAAGCGACCCGCGAGTTGGGTTGGGACGCCTCCAATGAGACTCGTTCGGGCGGGCGGATGACCGAGTTGGGGGTGCGGATGATTGCGGCGATGAACGCGGCCGGGATCCTTATCGACCTAGCCCATAGCAATGACCCCTGCGCCCTCGATATCATCGAAGTATCGGCCAAGCCGGTGGTTGATTCGCACTCGCATCCGCGGGCCTTGATCGATGAGCCTAGGGCGGCTCCCGACGAGGTTATGAGGGCGTTGGCCGAGCGCGGCGGCGTATTGGGGATCCCGCCGCCGATCACCCGGCCGCCGGGGGACGCGCCCTATCAGGCGGTCGCGCCAGACCAGTTGGAGCAGACCTTGGTGCAGGTTCGCTACGCCGTTGATGTGATGGGGGTGGACGGCGTGGGGATCGGCACCCATTTCAACAGTGCGGTGTTGCCCTGGGTGGTAGAGGGCTTGCTGGATGCTGGACTTACCGAGGAGGACGCGCGCAAGATCTGCGGCGGGAATTATCTGCGGGTCTTGCGCGAGGTGCTGCCCGCTTAACTGGAGACTGAGGTTGACGATGGACGCAACGGAAAAGTATCTCTTTGAAGTACACGGCTATCTGGTGATCGAGGGGGCACTCTCGTCGGAGGAGGTGGCAGCGGCCAATGCGGCGATTGATCACCACACCGATCAAATCGGCATCCGCCCCAATGACCTAGCCCACGAGTCGGAGACGCTCAAGGGCACGCAGGGACGCGGCGATTTGGGTGGGATGCTGACGTGGGACAAACCGCATTGCGATCCATTTAGGGCGATGATCGCCCACGTGCGGTTCAAGCCTTATCTCGAAGAATTGCTGGGGCCGGGTTTTCGCTTGGAGGGCCTAGGGATTATCACCATGGACGAGGGGGCCGAAGGCTTCTGGTTCCACGAGGGCGGCGAGCCGCTCGACCGCTCGCGGGGGTTCCTCTACCGCAATGGCCGGATGTTTTGCGGGATGACCAACATCGCCGTGCAGTTGGCGGATGTGGGGCCGGAGGATGGGGGTTTCGCCTGTTTGCCCGGCAGCCATAAGGCCAACTATCCCTGCCCAGACGAGATCCGACTGTACGAGGCGCACCAAGATCGCATCGCGCAGATCCCGGCCCAAGCGGGCGACGCGATCCTTTTTGTCGAGACGCTGATGCACGGGGCCTTACCGTGGACGGCCAAACACCAGCGGCGCTCGGTGATTTTGCGCTATAACCACGGCGTCCAAGCCGAATCGCTGATGGGGACCTACACACCGCCGGACTTTTACGCCGAGTTGACGGAGGAGCAGCAGGCGGTGGTCACGCCGCCGCAGTACCGGGGAGAAGACAAGGGGTCGCGGCTTTACAAGCCGAAATAAGGAGGTCGTTCAGTCCCGGACCGGCCAGAGATAGCTCTTTAACCTAGGAGATCGGACGATGCAATGCTGGATTTTCGTTTTCAATCCGCTCGAACGCTACATGGCCAACTACAAGCACATCTTCGACGCTTGGGAAGAGGCCGGAGTGCGCGGTATTGTAGTAGGGCGCATGTTTTTTATGGAGGACGACGGCGGCCAAATCCCCGCCTTTCCCCAAGATCCCCAAGCCTACGCTGACTTGGGCCTAGAAGCGCCCGAGGAGCAGCCCCGCAATCTGGAAAAGGAGCGGGGACTAAGTGCAATGCTGGATGACGCCGCCGGGCGCGGCTGGCATATCATGGTATTCGACAGCGGCACCACGGCCCACGTGCAGAGCTTGATAAACCGCTATCCCCAGGTCAACGGAGTGATCATCGACGGACCTGGCGAGAACCACTACGAACTGGCTTGGCATCACGGCGGCGAACTCTTTGAATTGCGCGATGGCGAACGTCGCGAGTTCGCCAACTTGGGCTTTGCCGTCGACCGGCTAGAGCGCGGCATTGCCCATCTGCGCCAGCGTTTCCACAACCTGACCCCCGATCTCGTGCGTTATTGGGCCCCAGGCGGGACTTTAGCCGGTCTGAATCTTTTTGACATCAACGAAGACGCCCTCTACTGGTTGCGGGCGCGAGGGGAAAGGTCGCGGCGTTCTTGGGAGCGGGCCCGCGCCGACTTGGACGGAGTGAATCGCTATGTCGAACTAGGCGGCATTCCGCGCATTACTACTTTTTCCGCCCTGACCGGCCAAGATTACCAGCAGATGCCGCCGCACTTCGACTACATCTTTCCCAAGCACTACTACTGGCATCGCGGCTTCGACGGCATGTACGGCACCATTGCCCGCTGGGTGCAAAAGTTCGCCGAGTGGAACCCCTCCCTGACCGAGGCCGATTGCTTCCTGCTGGTCGAATCGCTGTTCGGCCTGCGCCTGCCCCATGTCGAGTCGCTGCTGGATATGGAGATGGGTTTTTCCGACGAATTCTTCTCAGAAGTTGTGTACAGCGAAACGCGGCGCGCCCTAGAGGCCATCAAAGACGTCGACAAAACCATCTTTTGGGTGTCCACTGGCCGCTCCCCGCACGCCGGAGACGCCATGCCAGCCCGCGACTTGGCCGGCATTCTCAAAGCTTCGCAGGCCGCTGGTGCCCAGCGTTTTCTCTTCCACCCAGACCCGGACCCCAGTCCGTCCGAGTGGAGTGTGATCAGCGGCCTGTGCGGCACACAATGGCGTCAATCGCGGGACGGATACTGGCCACCCAATGCAGCCAAACCGGACGAATACCTGCGCGGTTAATAAGCCCCGGAGCTAGCGCTTATGTGCTGGGAAGACGTTTTGTTATAGGGATTATAGAATACAAGGTATAACTCTCTTTGCGACGCGTCTTTCCCTTGTATGCCCTTTCGGGCTTCGTCAGCCTCGGCTACCAAGTAGCGTGGTTCCGCATTTTTGTCGATTGGTTTGGCTCGACCAACCTCACCTTCGCCCTAGTGGTGTGCAACTTCATCGGGGGCTTGGGCTGCGGCGCGCTCTTGAGCCAACGAATCACCCGGCTGCTGGCCGGTCGGACCGGCATCGGGGACAAACTGCGTTTGTACGGGCTGATAGAACTTCTAGTCGGGGTATCGGCCCTTGTGACCGTAGCGGCCGAATATCTGCCGACGGACCTCTGGGGTTCTTTCCCGTATCATCTAGACGATGGGATCTGGGTCCAGACGATTCGCTACCGGATAGCCCAAGTAGCTATCGCCACGGTCAGCCTCTTCATTCCTTGTCTGTTCATGGGAATGACCTTCCCCTTGCTGTGCGACTTTTTCCGCCGCTCAATACCGAGCAACGGGCACCTCCCCTCCACTCTGTACGCGTGGAACACTATGGGTGCGTGTGCCGGCGTACTCGCTTGCCAGTTCATCCTGATACCGGAGATCGGGCACGAGCCAACCTTCTGGTTGATGACTAGCTTGAACATACTGCTAGGATTATACTTCCTAGCCAGCGGCGGCACACCCGATAGCGACGAAGCGGCAGACACTACCTGCGCAGCATTCCCAAGTGCTGGGGTGCCACCTAGGGCGGGAAGTGCCCTCATTGCTTGTGCCGCGCTGAGCGGCTTGCTCGCCGGAGCACTTGAAGGCGATATGTTCAAGCGAATCGACTTCATTGTCGTGCTTAGCCCTGGGGCGACCATGTCGTTTATCTCCTTCTGGGCAGTGCTGGGCATTTTTTTGGCCAGCATTATCGTGCGGCACGTCGAGCGCATCCAGCTCGCTCATATCAAGGGCGCGTACAGTTTCGCCGCGCTCTACTATTTTGCGCTCTGGTGGTTTAGCGACGAGCTGACCTACTTGGTGAGCAACCCACCGGACGTGCATGGCGTACATCACTTCCCCGTGAGTCTCTCCCAGCTCTTCATTTATACTGGCATCTATGTACTGCCTTCGTACTTGTTAATCTCTCTGCTCTTGCCCTATGTCTGCAATCGACTGCAGGGCATAGGGAAACACTTGGGGTTAGCCTATGGTCTGAATACGGTGGGGTTCTGTCTCGGCCTAATCGCCTTCACGCTGGTGGCACCCCGCCTGAATATCTTCTATTCGTTGAAGCTCTTCCTGACCTTCATGGCACTCGCTGCGATTGCTCTAGCGTGCATTTCGGAATTCCGTCCCATAAAAGCGTGGCAGATCGCTGTCTTGGTGGCCTTTGTCGCCATCGCCTGTATTGCCACGCCAAGAAGATTCGACCGCAATTTTTTTACGCCCTTGATGTGGCCCAACACTGTTGCGGCCCAAGGCGTGAGGAGCAATGCCGCCCATACTACGTATTTCCTCGGGCTTCCGAACAACAATATGAAGCTTTTCTTCGGCCGTCTGTCCATGTCGGGCACATCGCCGCGATCCCAGCAGTATATGCGTCTGATGGCGCACTTTCCCTTGCTCGCCCATCCTCATCCAGAGAAAGTCCTGCTGATTTGTTTCGGCGTCGGCAACACCGCCTCGGCTATCGCCGCTCACGAGAGCATCACACGGATTGACGCCGTCGATCTCAACGAGAACGTATTTAAGATGGCACCGGCCTTTGCCGAGCATCACGGCTTCGTACATTTGGATCCACGGCTGCGGATGATCAACGACGACGGGCGCAACTTCCTCGCGCTGAGCAACGAGACGTACGACTTGATCACCAGTGAACCGCCGCCGCCCATGGCCGGGGGAGTGTATCGCCTGTATTCACGGGAGTACTACGAGCAGGTTCTTGCGCATCTGAGCCCGGATGGATTGATGAGCCAATGGCTACCTATCGGCCAGTTGCCCAACGACGCGATTGAACTGGTGACCAGAACCTTCGTCGCGGTGTTTCCCTACAGTCTGTTGTTCGAGGGGGCAGGTCAACACCTGATCTTGCTGGGCAGCCGCTCACCGGTCCGTTTCGAGCAACTGTCCGAACGCTTCTATCAATCCGACAGGGTTAGGACTGATCTCTTGCGGATCGGTCTCTCAACTCCCTCTGCGCTAGTTGCCCGCGTGATCCGCAATGACGTCGAATTACGCCGCCTCGGATCGGGGCGCGTACTCAGCGATCAGCACAACGACTTGGAGTATTTGTTTTACGATCCAGAGGAAGTTCAAAGGATTCCTTACTGAGTGGCGCGTATGGGCTACCATGCCGACAGTTAGATTGGCGTCGAATAAGTCGTTTGAGCGACAAAGAGAGGCCGTTTATTTTGTCATCACTAGGCGCGCTCCAATAGCACAGTAGCGGAGCGATGGATCAAAGCTGAAGCGTTTGGCCGACCGCACGTTGCGTGCGTGATTGACAAAGCTGCCGCCGCGCATAACGCGAGCAGTTCCCGAAGCAGCTCCAGTAGGGTCCACTTGTTTGGCGCTTGAATAGGCGTTGCTGTACCAGTCTTGCACCCACTCCCATACATTACCGTGCATATCGTATAGGCCCCAGGGATTTGGCTGTTTTGAACCTACTGGCTGGGCAAATTTCTCCGCCGCTTCACTCACGTTTTCTAGGTACCATGCATAGTCGCCCAACTGGCTTTCGTCGTCCCCAAAGGAACGGCTCGTCGAGGTTCCGGCCCGGCAGGCGTATTCCCACTCGGCTTCGGTGGGTAGGCGGTACAAATCTCTATCGGCGGCTTGGTTCAAGCGGCGGCGGAATTCCTGCATATCGATCCACGAGATATAGACTGCCGGATGATTCGGCGCGGCCTGTACGTACTTGCGCCGGGTCCACGGCGCGGTTCCCATCACCGCGACCCATTGGGCTTGGGTAATCTCAAATTTACCCAAGTAAAATCCCTTACTGATCGAGACTTCGTGCTGTGGAACTTCGTCTTCGCCCCGTGTAGAGGCTGAAGCTGGCGATCCCATCAGAAAAGTACCTGGCTCGATCCACACAAATTCCATCGCGACTCCGTCGCGAAGTTCTACAACAATGTTCTCAGATCGCCCCATCGCCGCACACGTGATACCCATCATTAGGGCGGCAAAAATCTGCCTCATTCCACACCTCCATATCCATGAATGACGACAGCGTGCAACGGATTCTCTGTCCTTGCCGTAGCAAAGGGTAATTTCTATAATTGC
Source organism: Candidatus Latescibacterota bacterium (assembly GCA_965200315.1). Taxonomy (GTDB): domain Bacteria; phylum Latescibacterota; class UBA2968; order UBA8231; family UBA8231. The sequence goes on along the minus strand of OZ241362.1, from coordinate 1,746,815 downwards.
TACCATTCTCTGCTTAGTTTACTTCTACAGCGATGAGTGTATGGACTTTTTTTATTACCGTCGAGTCCTTGCCTTTGCCCTAGCGTTGGCCGTGCTGCTGCCGAAATCTGTTCTACCCCAATTCACCAACCAAACAAAGGAAGCGCGTATCGCCTTCCAACATGTGGCCGGCGGATCTAAAAAAAAGCACATTGTCGAAACCTCCGGCGGCGGTGCTGCTTTCTTTGACTACGATAACGATGGTGCCCTTGACCTATATGCTGTCAACGGTGCCGCTGTCAATACCTACCGGCAAAGATCCGGCCCGGGCAATGTTCTCTACCGCAACCAAGCCAACGGCACCTTTGCTGATGTGACTTTACTTGCCGGCGTTGGGGACCGCAGTTGGGGCATGGGCTGCACTGTGGGCGACATCGACGGCGATGGGTACCGCGACCTTTACGTGACCAATTATGGTCCCAATGTTCTCTACCGCAACCAAGCCAACGGCACCTTTGTGGACATTTCCGCTGGAGTAGCAGGGAACGATTATAGCTCCAGTGCCGCTTTTTTTGATTACGATGGCGATGGCGATCTCGATTTATACGTCGCCAATTATCTCGTCTACGATTTTGATGCCCCCCCAGATAAGATATGCACCTACGAAGGAATCGAGATTTTCTGCGGTCCCCAGGGCCTACCTGGAGCTGCTGACCGGTTCTACCGCAACAATGGGGACGATACCTTCACCGACGTCACCCGTCCCTCGGGCATTTCTTGGGCTAACCACTACTACGGGTTGGGTGTACTGCCCGAAGACTTCGACAACGATGGCGACACCGATCTCTTTGTGGCCAATGACGCAACTCCCAATGTGCTCTTCGACAACAACCGCGATGGCACCTTTAGCGAAATTGGCCTCAAAGCAGGCATCGCGTATAACGAATACGGCGAGGAAGAGGCGGGTATGGGGGTCAGCGGTGGAGACTATGACGCCGACGGTGACCTCGATCTCTATATAACCCATTTTTTTCGCGAGAGTAATACCTTCTATCTCAACGACGGACAGGGCCATTTCAAAGATATAACGACCCAGGTCGGTCTAGAAGAACCCACGCTTGGGATGCTGGGGTGGGGGACCCAATTTTTCGACTATGACAAGGATAGCGACTTGGATCTATTCGTCGCTAATGGCCATGTCTATCCGCAGGCGGCTAGCACTATTGCGGGCACTTCCTACCCCCAGCGCAACCAATTGATCCGCAATGACGGCGGCAACCGTTTAATCGATATAAGGGATATGGCTGGCCCGGGAATGACTCTTAAAAGAGTCAGCCGCGGTGCCAGTTTCGGCGACTACGACAACGACGGCGATATAGACATTTTCGTCGTCAACTTGGACCAGGCAAGTACCCTGCTGCGCAACGACTTCGCCCCCGTCAACAACTGGCTCGTGGTCCAACTCCTAGGCCGTGGTCCCAATCGCGACGCTGTCGGTGCCAAAATCCGTTTGTTGGCCGGCGGTCGATCCCAGTGGCGCACGGCTAATGGTGTTTCCAGCTATCTCTCCTACAATGATATGCGTATTTTTTTCGGCTTGGGTAGGGCGGAAGGAGCAGATGAAGTGGAAATCACTTGGCCCGACGGTACCCGTCAGATAGTGCCAGCGGCACCGGCTAATAAGCTGTTGGTAATCCGCCAAAACGGTCCCTACGCCTTTATGAAGATGGGGGCCAACCCCTATGTAGAGTAGGACTACGATTCCTACTCTACTCCGAAAGCGGCTTTGAGGTTATTCTCCCGAATAACTACTTTCGATGCGTATTTATTCCGCACTTCTTCGATAAACTGATTAAAGGCCTTTCGGTTTTTTTCTCTTCTAAGTTGTGATCGGACTCTCCACTCGGCTTCCTGAAAAGTCTCTCGCTTGCGTTCCCTAGAAAGCACCTTAAATATAGAATAACCCTCATCTACCTTGGCCGGACCGGTGAGTGCTCCTATCTCGGCTTTTTCGGCGACTTCTACAAAACCACCGAGAAAGGCCTTTTCGAAAAGGTGGAAGTGGAATCGGCCCTCTTCATCTTGCTCCTCTAGCGAGCGGATAGAATACTTATTGGCCAAATCGCCTAATCGGGCTCCTTTTTGGATCTGCTCCATCAACCTCAGTGCCTCGGCCTCTGTCTCTACCAGAACCTCTTGTACTTCAATTTGCTCGGGGTGCATATATCTTTCCGCATGGGCCTTGTAAAATTGGCGTAACTCGTTTTCGGCGATGGTCACTTTAGCTCTCAGGAGCCGCGCCCTGAGGGCACTTATCAAGAGTTGATTTGCTTGATTTTTCAACCACTCGACCGTCTCTGCTTCCTCGTCTATGCCAGTACGCAGGGCCGCTTCCACAAGCATTGCATTGGGCACGACATGGCGCTCGGCAAAAGCGATCACTTGGCTGGAGTCACTGAGTTGGGCCAAGGCATTGCCTTTCAGGACATGGCCAGCATCTGCTAAGTCCTGAGCGGTTATTTCTCCGCCGTCGTACCTATAGAGAACTATATTGCGTTCCGTCTTTGAGGCAAAAGATGCACCGCCACGCACTTTTTCAACAATGAGCGCGATCCCTTCCCGATCCAATTCGAGGTGGTATTTTTCCTTGAGTTCAGCAACTAGAGTCGATAGTGCCCGCTGCTTTTTTTCTTTTTTCAGTCCCATTTGAATCGCCAATCTCCTCTGAGGACTGAGTTCGATGGTAGAGTCGGCTATGACTGTGAAGATCGAATAATTTTCACCGATTTTTATGGGATCGGAGACTTCGCCCAAGGCGAGGGAAAATAGCTTGTCCTGAAGGGGCATGACCATGTATTCCCGGGTGGTGTAACGGCCTAAGTCACCACCTTGGGCCGAGGTTTTTTTGTTTATGGACCATTTTTGAGCGACTTGCCCAAAAGGCACCCCATTTTTGAGCTCCCGGAGGGCGGCCAAGGCATTTTCGCGGTTGGGAACCATTATATCGGCCAATCTGACTGCTCGAGTGAGCCCCATGCGTTCAGCGTATTCCCGTACTTCGTCCTCCTCCACTTCCTCCTCTACTTCCAGTGCTCTGTCTTGGAAAATACGGATCAACTTTTCCCGCTGGACCCTTTCCAGCCGAGCGCGAAATTCAGGGCTTTTGTCGAGATCGGCCGCCTTCGCCTCCATGATCAGCAGTTCGATATTGATCATGGTGTTCAAATGATTCTTCGCTTCTTTTACCCTAGTGGTGTCCGCCTTGTCATCTCCTGAGAGGCCGTCGATAAATTTCCGCAACTGGTCAACTGTTATCTCCTCATCACCTATCTGAGCAACGACCCGGTCTCCCATTTCTACGGTGCAAGCCATGAGCATGGTAAAAAGCGCGAATGGCAAAAGCCAAAATGCAGTCATTTTTTTTGGCATGTAGCTCAGGTCTCCTCTGTATTCCTGTGCATAGGTAAGTTACTCCAACCCGGCAAATACTGTAGCAAAAGCCATTCTGCCCGTTTCGGTTTCGTTGTCTATGGCCCTTCTAGTCAGCCTTAGTCCCATCAGGGTCGTCAAATTGTAGCCCAAGTAGTTTGAGTTATTGGAGAACTGGGCTGCGCCCACAATTTCGCTGAAGTCGTCTAGCAGCCCTTCCTTGACTGCTGCATCCGAATCCCTGAGCTGCTGGAAAACAGTGTACTCCACGCCGGCCTGCATAGTGGAGTTATTAAACAATGGCCACCGGGCCAATAAAGTAAAAATTAGGGTGTCTTCCTTTCGTTTGGGATCTGATTTAAGCGCTGGAGACTCTATCCTCAATTCGTTTTTAATTTTTGGCTGGATATCGAGATTAATGAATTTGAGAACATAGTCCATTTTATTGATCAGACCGACAAAAACGAAGTCCTGTCGCAGATCGGGTTGTCTCTCCCTTTGCTGCCAGCGGTCGTATTTTAGCTTGTTGATGAGATTTAGATTCCTCAGCTTGGTATAGTTGAGGCTTATATAGAACGAATTTATCCACGTATTTCGGGCCGCCAGAGGATCAATGGTAGGGACGTTTCGCCTCTCGAATTCGTCCCATTGGCGGAGATCATTTTCTATATTGTCCTTGGCCAGTCTGAAGTTCTCGAAAATCCTCAGCTTGCCTAGTCCAGGGTAGTCCTTTTCCAGCGTAAAAAGCAAATAATGGGTGGTGTTTTCTCCATCGCCAGCAATGAGGCTCTCATCGGTGCGGCCGACCGTCAATCTCATTTCTGGAGTAATGTTGACGCCTGCATAAAGGTTGTACCCACTTAAATCCCTACCGTAGGGAAGATCTGCTTCATCGTCGTTTTCAAACCGGTCTACCCAGATATTGTTGTTCATATCTATGCCGAACAGATACTCGGGGCGATCCGTAGAATAGCGCAGAAAGGGCTCGTCGTAGTCGGGTACTAAGTTGGGCAGATCTTCGCTGTCGTTTTGATTGAAGTCGGAAATAAAATCGACGTTCTCGTCCAAGCCGGGAAATACATTCAAGTCGATGCTTTCGTTTATCCTCTGCCAATCGGGGTACCGATCCTGATCGTCATTGTCATCGACGAGTTCATAGTAGAATCTCGTTCGGTCTTCGTAATCTATGTTGACCTCGCCCCGGGCCAAGATAGCACTTGTATTATAATTGTGGTCCATACTGTAAGCCTCGCCAAAAAAGAACCACGGCTGAACGGTTCTCGACAGATTCAACATCCAGCCATCGCCTTGGTCAAAAGCCGATAGGTGTTTTGTCTGCTGCCGGTTGGGATATTTTCGGTAACGCCTACTGCGGTCGAATTCGCCGTAGAAATCAAGCCCCGCAATATCGTTCGCCTCCAGAGTAAAACCGAAAATTTCGGTGGCGGTCGGCAGACCGTACGGGATCTTGAGAACTCTGAGATTGGAGCCATCTTTGACGTTTTCTTGGGCCCTGGCCGCCAGCAGAAACACGTTGTTATTTTGCCGATTATTCTGGCGGTTTGAAGACACCTCGATTCTGTAGTCGTTGGCAACCACCAGTTCAAAAGTCACTCTTCTTATCTCCGAAGGGTCGGGGCCGGTGTAGGTTCCCTCGGAAAAATCGTATACTAATTCGATCTGCTCAGAGCCACTAGCTTCCCAGAAACCTAAGCGCTGAAAGCCGCCCTGAGGCGAGGGTTTGAGACCGGCTTCGCTGGCCCGGATAACCTCCCGCCTAAACCCCCGTTCTCCCTCTTCATCGATGATTTCGACTTCGGCTTCTATGATCATATCCCAAGCGAAGAGAGTAGCTCCACCTTCGTTATCTTCGGGTGAATCGTCGGTCAGACGGACGAAGAGCTGGGTGATATTTTCAGCATTTTGACTAGAAGTGATCGAACCACTCCTAGGGGTTCCTTCAAAGGCATCTAAGAGTTGGAAGGAATTGTGGGCACTTACATAGTTGGCCCCGATGCTGATAAAATCGCCTACTTGGGCAACAGCTCGCCCACCCATCAGCGTTGTCAGGCTGGTCGTTTGGTTGACCGCAGGATTGCGAGGACCGGCCCCACCGGGAGAAGAAATCCGCGAGAGGATCGTCGTGACTTGGTATTTGTCGGCTTGGTAGTCTACCTGGATCCCGTCCATGGCTGGCTTTGAGAAGGTCATTGGGGTAAGGGTCGAGCGGATCTGATTGCCTATGGTGATGGCTAAATTATGTTGGCCCTTCTGATCCGAGGCAATGACCAAGTTGGTGAACCAATCTTGGAATTTCTGGGTCTTGAATAAATTGCTGCCCCCTTGCTGGGGCTGCGTCTGAGACCAGTCGTAGAGCAACCATCCTCTAGTGATGTAAGAACCGTAAATGTCGTAGAAGTAATCCCCGGCTAAATTGATATCTACATAGCGATCATAGTGATCCCTAGCGTAGTTGGTGTATTCCCACTGTTGCCAACGATATTCTAAGAAAAGTTCTTGCGGGACGTACCACTTTTTGACCGCTGGATCCAAGGCGCCGAACAGTACGCCGGATCCGGTTGGTTCAAAGGTGAGTTCGGCCCCTCGGCGCACACCTTTTATGCGTAGCGGATCGACATCTTGGGCTTGCACGTCAGTGTCGAAAGCTAACATGGACGAGAGAAAGGCGTAAATTATGGTAGCTGAACTAATACTGCGCAGTAGGGTGTTGCAAATATGGCAGGTCAGCATGAGAATTTCACCCTAGCTTTCAGGTAAAATGGGAATAATTAATAGACTATTGGGACAATTTCCGTCTTACTCTCGGACCCTGAATCCGCATCAATTTCCACTCGCACCAAATAGATTCCGGGTAGCACTTTGGCACCGCTCGCGTCCGTTCCATCCCAAACCCTTTGGTATCTCCTACTGGGGTCCAATCCTGAATAGATCGCCTTTATACGTCTTCCAGAAAGATCGTATGCCCCCACCGAAACCAAAGCACCACCCGTCAGGTTGACTATGTCGTAAGTCACCAAGACTTCATCATTTAGGCCATCGCCGTTGGGAGTAAAAGGAACGGGAGCCACTTTCACAGAATAAATGAGGTCTTTGCCCACCGAGATCTCGACCGAAAGATCATCTCCCTGTGCCTCAAAATCAGAGACTGCGTCTCCCTCGGTGACTACTTGGGGCAGATTGTCCGGGCCTTGGCTATCGGAGACTCTGCCAGCAAAAAAGGTATTGTACTGCAAAGCCACATTCTCAAAAACCACTCGTAAGGTGCGGTCTCCCACAATCTGGGGGAAGCTAATTTGGACCCCGTCTTCTGTATCCGTCTTTTCCCATTCGACATCGGTTCCGTCTATTTGTACAGAGCGCACTACATTTACCGGTGCCATAGTTTTTAGTTCGAGACGGTTAAAGCCGCGGCTGTTGACGGTTCTCACGGCATAGGTAAAGGGGGTATTCTGCCCGATCAGAGCACGTTGGGGCCATATCTCGCCCACGAGTGAGTCAGCTAGGGCAGGAGACATCTCAAAGGCGAGGGAGTCAACCGTCGCCGCTGCTAGGATGTCGCTGGTTTTAAGGAGTAAATGGAACTGAAAAAAACGACGCGGGGCTGGTGATTCAATCGCTGTGTGGACTCCGGCAGGATAGGGAGGGGACCAAGCGCTCCAAGACAGCGAATCGTTGGGGTCGGGTGTGTTACCACTCCGAGTCGATAGGATGGCATCCGTTTTCGTTGGTTCGCCGATGCTCCCCCTAGCCCATGTTATGTCGCCAAAGACCGCGGGTTGTTCTCGATCAAATACTTTTGAGGTATATGATGACGTAGAGGCAAAACCCGCACCAAAGACTTGAAACTCGTCAATTTCCCACTCCCCTCGCACCAGTTGCTTCACCTCTATGAAACGAACAAACTGCAGGGGGACGGTCAGATCAACGGTCGACTTGAGATTGCGTTCCTCGGTTTTAAAAACCTTGAAATCCGGCGTCCCGGCTAGGGTTTTCTGCTCCTCGCTGCCGTCGTTCAACAGCAGTTCATAGCCCTTCAGAAAAAACTCTTCAAATCCCTTCCGCGGAAAAAACTTGATCCGATTGACTCCGAAGCGCTCGCCCAAATCTATCCTGAATATAACGCCTGTGGGGGAACCGCCCTTCACTTCAAAAGCCTTGGTCGTATCGCCACTGACCATATGCGCTAATCGTTCATTCAAAAGACTCGAGGATATTTCGAGTATTATTTTCGCATTGGGCGACGTTACGGTCCCTCCTCTTTCAAATATTTTCAGGACGATATTGTCTTCGGGACCTGTCTGAGCAGGCTGAATCTGGCCGGGCTTGGTGTCGAAATCAATAACCGATGTCGCGGAATAATGGTCATCCCACGCTAGGGTGCTTGGACCGCCGCCAATGACGATCGTTTCCCCATAGCTTTGGGGCGACGTAACTCCCTGCAATAGGCAAGAAAACGCTAATAGCGCGGTCTTGACCAACGGTGGTTTGTTCAATCTGTTCCTCTCGGATCGCAGAAGATCAATAGGAGACGTGTACTAAGCGGTAGTCCGAGGTATTTCTACTCGATTTTGAATCGACCTTAGTGTCGATTCTCAGCACATATATGCCAGGGGCCACCAAAGTCCCGGCGGCATCGACTCCGGTCCAAACCACGGAATGCCGTCCCGTAGTTATGTACTCTTCGCGTAGTTGGTGAACGAGACGCCCACCTAGATCGTATATTTGCACCTGTAACGGCGTTGATGCCTTCACCCGCATGAGTGAAAAACTCACAGCCATATCATCGTTGATGCCGTCGCCGTTAGGGGTAAAGATTTTATTTTTCACTTCGATATCCCCCAGTACGGCTCCTCTCTCAAGGGCTAGGATCACGGTCTTTTCGCTATCTGTAATCTCGTTTGCATCGCCCGGATCCACTCTTTGCCACGAATTGGGAATGGAAGAATGGCGGATAGAGCCATTGAAGAATGTGGTAAAATCGAATATGGTCGCCCCAAACTGGAGCTCGACCAACGCAGCCTCGCCCTTGATGGGAGTAGGCAAACGCACCCAAAGCGAATCGGAATCATCAGACACGACCTCAAATCCCTCGCTTTGAGCGGTATAGGTTTGAGTCGGTTGCCCTGTGAGGCTCAGATGGGCTTGCTGGAATTTCATTTTGACGCTAGGGGGAGCTTCAATGAGAATCTCGTCAAAACCCTCGTTGGCCGGCTCGAAGGTCGTGCGGACGAAATAGGAAAACAGTTGCTCAGCGCCAATCGTCTCGAGTTGAGGAGGCAACACCTCGCCAATAATTGTTTTGGCGACTGGCGTTACAAAGTTGAGTTTCACCCAGCGCAGTGTAGCGGCCACGAGGGGATTTTCCGTGAGAAAGGCCGCCCGGATGGCGACGAATTTACGCGGACTGGGCGAGGTAATTTTGTCGCCCGAATTGAAATATCGTTGACTCCAACCGCTCCAGTCGCTGCCCGGGTTGGTCTGGGCAACGACGGGTCCGACAGAGGCATCCCCAAAGAACTTTTTGTCCGTAGCGTGCGCTGCCGCTGCTTCTTCTTCGGTGCCCGGATACAACTCACCGTTCTTTTTATAGTAAAGCGTAGAAGTTTTGGCCGTATTGCCGGTCCGGGTCTGGAGAATAATATCCGTGCCCGGCGGTGTATCTGCATCCCATTCTATAGACGCCAAATTTTGGGGAGTGGCCCCTAATTCTATGAATGCCGAAGGGCCGTCAAAAACCGATTCGATCCGAGCCTCGGGCATGTATCCTTCACCGAAAAACTGAATCTCTGACAAGCCATGGCGTCCGGCTCTTATATGGAGTTTATAAGTAAAAGAAAAATGCTCAACTTTGGTGAGTGGAAATTTAAAATCGTGGTACGATTCATTTCCGTTGATATGATCAAGCGATCCTACTGTTTTCCAGGCTAGGCTTCCACCAGCATTGGTAGAACCGTCTGAGACTTCAATGCGATAGGCGCGAAAAGGCCCAGGGGGGCTACTGCTGGCTTGGAGTACGCGGATATTGTCCAGGAAGAAGGCCCCTCCCAGATCCACTACTAAAGCACGTTCGACATCCGGTGGCTCCGAAGGCAGCAGCCTATCGGGGTTGTATCCTCCTTGAGCGGGCCAGTACAACGCCTTATCTACGCTATATATTATCCCATCTACTACCACATCCTCAGCCCCGTTGTTTTCCCAACTCGTTACTTTGCCACCCCGTTCTAGGACTCCAACGCCGATATTGTCGCCGATCGACCAAACTTCCAGTTCCGCCAATCGAGGCAACTCGCGGCGATAATAGACTACAGGGCCTTGACTGTCCCCGCCGGCCAAGGCTTCCCAATCTTCGCGTCCCGCCAACAATCTCAGCCTTCCCGAAGTTTCTCGGCGGAAGTATTCTATATCGCCCTGCTGGTCGGGGTCGAGACTTTCATAAACGGACTGGGAAATTTGTCTTGCCTTGCCAAAATCGCTGTCCGTGACACCGACAGAGACGAATCTGATCACATCGCCGGTAAAATCCCCGCGTACCTGTGTCCATTTGGTCGGCAACTGGTTGGTCAAATCGACTTCAAAGACCCGTTCATTCTTGATGGGTTTATCCGTTGAGAAGCGTTTCCTGAACACCAGTGGGCCGATGATCGTCTCCCCCTGAGAGGTGAGGACCTTGAATTGGAGAAAGGGGTCTCCCAGATCCTCTCCGACAAACTTGAGGACTATCTTATTGGCTGATACGGCCCGCCCTAAATCGATTTGCACCCACCAATCCCTAAGGGGGGTGGAAGTATCCGGCTCCCAGTAGGTGTCCATCTTGCCGTCCATGAGATTTTCTGCGCTCGAGCGGTTAGAGCCGGCCTCCCATATCCCGCCGCCGAACTCGGAGGCATTCAAAACCGCGTTAATGCCGGGGACTACCTGTTCAACGCCATCTATTTCGAGCTTGGTGCTTTTGCGTATAAAGGCTGGTTTTACGCCCTCCTCGGTGATCTGGATGGTCTTTGCCACCGACTGCCAACGAGCCCAGTGATCCCTAGACTCGATGACAGCCGCGCCGTCTTGGATAGAGAAGCCCTCTTGCCCCCAAGCCACGTCCCCTAGGGTCATCCTACCTAGGAGGCAGACCAAGCTAATGCTTACCAGCTTGAATGTTCTCTCATACATTGGGCCTCTCTCGTATTTATTCATCTGGGGAGCGATTAAAAATCAATAGGCCACGGCTATAACGCCACTCTTGATACCCTCTTCCGATTGGATGTCTACCGCTATTCGATACAAGTATAGTCCTGGGGGAACCAGCCGGTTGAAGTGGTCAGTCCCATCCCAAGAGTGGGAATACTCTCCGATGGGAATGTCCCCAGCGTATATTTGCTTAAGTAGTCGGCCGGACAGGTCGAAGATTGCCACGGAGACCGGAACTTGGGATGTCACCCTCAAGAGCTTATAGGAAATATGCGCCATGTCGTTGATGGCATCGCCATTGGGCGTAAAGGGATTGGGCCCAATCTGTGGTGCAAATACCAGTGAGCTGCTCAGCGATGTTTTTACTGCAATCCCGTCGCTCTCAATCTCGTCGGCGGCGTTGCCCGGGTTGATACGCTGGCGCACCTCATTCGGCTCGGCGCTATTGAACACTTTACCAGTAAACAGGGTGCCCACTTCCCGCAGCACCGGCGCGTTGAACACCACCTCGATCAGGGCCCCGCTGTCGTTCGGCTCCAGCTTGCGCGGAAAGTTGAGCTCAAAACCCAAGCCATCCGCAGTCCTTGCCCAGATAAAGTCGTTGTAGTTAATGCCATCTATACGTAGCGAATCGACTGAAGTCACCCCCGAGGGTGTGGAAATCTCCACGCCGTCAAAGCCCGTGTCGCCGGCCCGGATGCTCGGCCGGATGAAGTAAGTGAAATGCGTCGCTTGCCCCACTTGGGTATCCACTGGGAAAATCTCTCCCACTAAGCCGTGTACGGCCGGCGGAACTGAGGCCTTGAACTCGACATAATCGATCTTGCCCCCATCCTCGATTGTGGAAAAGAAGTCCACTTTGAGTTGTAAAAATTGGCGAGGACTAGGAGAAACGATGCTGGTCCCCGAGTTTTCAAACAGGTAGGGACTGGACCAGAAACTCCAGTTTTCCGTATCGGGGCTCACTCTATCCCGGGGTTCTACCGGCTTGAGAACATCGAGCAGCTTGCTGTAGCGGTGCTTGTATTCGCTCAGGGTCAAGTCGCCACCGCCATCGCGAAATTGTACGCTGTCCCGCTGCTCGGGTCGCAGTTGCCAAAAAATGTCGGGATGTGGGTCTGCGCCTGTCCGAGTGCGGATATCGACCCGGGCGTCCGTATCTTGCCGGCCCGACCAGCGAATTTCACCCCAACTGGCCAAGCCGCCTAGATCGACTACTTCGGACTCATACGAGGCTCGGGCTACGAAACCACCGCCGTAGAGTTCAAAATCGGCGAGTCCTATTTCCTTGGGTGTGTCGCGAAGAATCAGTAATTGGATCGTTTGAGTCGATATCGGTGGGTCTAAAATCACGCTGACTTCAGGTTCGGTATTTTCTTTTACCTCGGCTATGGTCGGGAAATAGGACATTCTGTTGCCAATATTGACCAGCCTCTCATCCAGAGAGCCAATGGAGAGCCGCTCCACAAAGTGCTCTGGCTTTTCCGCCAGAGGACGGAATCTCACTTCCCGGATGAGAAATCGCCCGCCCAAATCAAAAGTCAATTGTTCACTGAGAGTCCGCGAAGTGCCCACCTGAAAGCTCTCTGGAGCTACGGCGGGCCATGTGAGGCCCGTAGTCGGATCGCCATCGACCAAGACCTCTCCAATCAGTTTATTTTGGTTGGCGAAAAGCCGTACCCGTACCCAGCCGCCTCTGCTCAATAGGGTCGCGGCGATGTCTTCGTCCTCATCAAAGTAGTTAGGTTGCAGTGAACCAGCCGGCAAAGAGTCGAGGTCGAGGCCATCCTGCAGTTGGGAGACCGACCAGTCGATTTCCCTGAAATCAATGCCAAGACTTGCAAGACTGTCTTTTTCTGTTGTTGAAAAGGGTGTGCCAATTCTATAAATGACCACGCCGGAGACATTTTGAGGGCAGAGGCCGACACCCAGCAATACGAGTAAAAGGAACCCTATTGACTTAGGTAAGAGCACAGCCCAATCCTTTGGCAAAATTATTAAAAAAGGGGGCGAAGATGACCTCGCCCCCTGAACTGCTCATTTTCTCTTACTTCTTATCCTTAGCGGGAAAAACTCGCCTTGATGTCCCCCCAGCTATCCGACTCGACAGCAGTACCTACGTCTTCACCTGCTACCCAGATACTCTCATCAAAGGGGAGTAGGACATAGTCAACCATAGCGGTAGCTTTGAAATAGATTTCCGTGTCGCCGCTATTGGTCCAGTAGCCGTTGTACGAGCCTTCGGCACCGTTGTCATCGTCCTGAACGGCAAAACCAATACCCATGATTTCGCCCGCCTGCATAGTGTGGACGATCACATCTTCGTCATCTATGCCCGTAGAGCTGGTAGGCAAATCGTCGAAGGGAGTGAACCACATCTCCATGAACAGGGTACCGGCACCGCCGTTGATATCACCCTCAAAACTCCATTTGGCACCAGAATAAGGCTCGACTCCTGCCCATGGAGCTCCGCCCCAGAGCCACATATGATTTTCTTGGTGTAGCGTGTAGCGGTAATTCTGGGATAGGGCCCCTTCCCACCTTTCTGGATCCAAATCCGCCGATTGTACATTCTGGAAGATGGCGTCGCCGCTGTGGTCGAAGTCCAAGGTCACCTCAACCGTATCGAAATTATTTTCGATGGTCCCGTAAAAGAGGTCGTCAAACCTTTCCTCCATGAAATACAAAATGTTGGTCACTGGACTCCAGCCGAAAATGATGCGCTCGGCTAGATTGGAAGGGTCGGGATCCCCTTGGGTGCCGGTGACGGTCTCGATCAGATCTTCATGGGTCACCCAGAAGACCGAAGGCACGTTGTCCCATTCACTTATGTCTCCGTCCATCTGGACATCTCTTATGCCATCGACGCCAATAGGCACCTGAACTGCGGCCCAGTTTCTGTCTGTCCGCAGGTGAGCCGAACTGGCCACGACGGTGAAAAGGACAAAACTTAATGCCAAGAGGCTACAACTCATTGTTCTGCTCATCACCCAAAGTCCTTTCCTGTGGGAGAAAATTGCTTTTTTAGCGGTTTGTTGCTCAAAGGGCTTTTTGTCTCCTCCTTTCAAATATTTTTCGGTAGTAAGGTAGGTGAAGCTACAAAATAACGTATTAACATATAAAGAAATAAGACTGGGAAATCAAGCTGATTTTTGTAAAGCATTGTTTTTATGAAACTCACAATAACAAAGACATAAAATATTTATTTATAAATACTTATATATGAAATATCTCTATAAAATTAGCCGAAATCGCAAGAAGAGTACGAACTATTGACCTATGTGGACAATGCCCGCGCCCTCTTGCAGAACCACGAGTCTATTGGCAGAGAGGTTTTCAAACCGTTCTTGTCGGCCACTTGGCCAATGCACTACCAACAAGTCTATGGCTACTCTTTGCCCCAAGCCGAAATGGGCTCTCAAGTCATTGTGCGAGAGATAGCTGGCACCACTCCGGATTTCGGTGCTTTGCGTGAGCTCGCCGCAGCGGACCTCAATTCTAGCCCCTATGCCGTCTCTGTTGCTTTCAGTGCCTATAGTCTTGACCACTAACCAGTTGTTCTCGTTACCACCATCATTGCGCAACAAAGTGGGGCGATCGTTGATATTCAGGACAAATATGTCTATATCCCCATCATCGTCGTAATCTCCAAAGGAAGCCCCTCTGCTCACTTTTTTAATACCTAAGCCCTGCCCCGATAACGGCGATACCTCGACGAAGGTACCGTCGCCCAAATTTTCAAAGAGTTGATTGGTCTGGGCATAGCTAGTGCCTAGATTGGCCCTGTCCAATTGTGGAAAGAGGTGGCCATTGGCCACGAAAAGATCTTTATCACCGTCGTTGTCATAGTCGAAAAACTCGGTGCCCCAAGCCAAAAACTGGAAACTCTCCTTGCCCACGCCGGCGTCAAAGCTGAAATCGGAAAAGAATGTGCCGCGGTCGTTGTGGTAAAGCGTATTGGTCTGCTCCCAGAAGTTGGTGACTAATATGTCTTGGTACAGGTCGTTGTCGTAATCCCCATAGGCAATACCCATGCAGCCTTGAGCCTCGCCACTTTCGCCATAGGCAGCACCGGTCATCCAGCCGATATCGGCAAAAGTCCCGTCGCCTTGGTTCTGATAAAGGAAATTGGCCCCCGTGTCGTTGGCCACATAGATGTCCACATCGCCATCTCGGTCGTAATCGCCACCGATCACGCCCATACCGTAGAGCTTATCTTGGTCCACCACCCGCGCCTCTACGGTCACATCGGCAAAAGTCCCGTCGCCTTGGTTGCGATATAGGATATCCCCACTCCCCTTCATTCCGCGCGGTCCGAAGTGAACCCTTAAACCTTTCCACATATAGGACTTATTGGGAGTGGTCTGCAGAAAGTGCTTGAAATCGACGTAGTTGGCTACGTACATATCTAGATATCCGTCGCCGTCGTAATCGAGGAAGGCGCATCCTGTACCGAATCGCTCATCTCCTACTTGGGCGTACTCGGTCATATCGACAAAAGTCCCGTCGCCTTGGTTAGCGTACAGTACGTTCCTGCCGTAGTTGGTTATATAAATGTCCAAGTCGCCATCGTTGTTATAATCGCCGACGGCGCATCCCATACCCCAGCCCGCGTCACCCAAGTTCGCTTCATCGGTAGCATCGACGAATTTTCCCTGTTCGTTTCTATAAAAGGTATTGCGCGGGTGCTCTTGGTCTGGAAAGCCAACCACCTTCGACCCGTTCAAGATGTACAAATCCACATCGCCGTCTTGGTCGTAGTCGAAAAAAGCCGATCCTCCCATCATGCTGTCGACCAAGTACGTCTGCTCGCTATCCCCGGAGACGTTCTGCGCCACAATCCCCACTTCCTCCGCTACATCCACGAACTGGACTCGCCCCTCTACTCGTCCTTCGACAGCTAAAAGCCGTGAGGAAATGAGTAGGAGAAAAAAGAAATGCATATAAACCAACAGTCTCTATGGGGTGGGAGTCTGCTGTCGTTTGGCGTCCAAGTGCTGGATAATCTCCTGTTGCTCTTCCGCTTCCCGATAGCGCCCTGCTTTGACATAGGCATCTTTGAGCAACCGGCGATACTCGAGATTATGCGGATCGAGACCGATGGCCTGCTTGTACTCATTGATCGCCTTTATATATCTGCCCTGTTGAGTATAGTGAGCGGCTAATTCGCCGTGGTACTTTGGATTATCGGGCACTAAGACGACCCGCTGTTCCAGATCCGCTATATTGCCTTCGCGCAGTTTTTTGAAGATTCCCATCTCCTTTGCGCCCGCCTCGCTTTTGCCCCGTTTCAGATAGGCGTTGGCCAGACCGAAATGTGCTTCGGCATTATAGTAGTCGAGTTCGATGGCTTTTTTGAATTTGCCAATCGCTTCTTCCCCTCTGCCGATCTTGGCGTATACGGCCCCCAAGGCGTAGTGGAAAACCGACCGGTCGGGCTCGAGCCGGATGGCATCTTGGTATTCCTCAATAGCATCTTGGTATTTTTTGTCTCTCGAGTAGATCATACCGAGCCGATAACGGGTGTAGGCCATATCGGGATTGACTGCGAGTGCCTTGACGAACTGCTTCGCTGCTTCGTCGTACTGTCGTTGGCGTTCATAGGCCATACCTAGATTGTGCTGGAACCAACCGTTTTCAGGGGCCAAGTCCACGGCCTTGCGATGCTCCTCAACAGCGGCTGCTAGCTTGTCTTGGTCCGCCATGACGGCCCCCAGCAGGGCCAAGGACTGATCGGTGTAGACCAAGCCCAGTTTATCGTGTACCTCGGCCCAACTCGGCTCCAGTTGCAATGTTCTGCGGAATGATTCTGCGGCCTCTGAAAGCTTGCCTATTGACATATAGGCATTCCCCAATACAAAGTGGATAGACGGTTCGTTGGCGACTAGCTGGGCCGCCTGCCGCAATTCCTCTACGGCTTGAGAATAGATCCCTTCTTCTAGATATATCGCTCCGAGCCGGTAGCGAGAGGGCCCGTAGTTGGGGTTGAGGTCGATAGCTGCTTTGAAATGCTCTGCTGCCTTAGCCCGCTCTTGGGTCTGCACGTAGAGGACACCCAAGCCGTGGTGGGCGGGAAAATACTTGGGGTTGGCCTCAATGGCCTTTTGGTAAGAAGCGAAAGCCTTGTCGTACTCTTGGCGAATAAAAAAAATTTTACCCAACTTGTAGTGTGTCGGTGCGTAGCCCGGATCAATCTGGAGTACCTTGGCAAATTCTTCTTCCGCCTCGCCCAATCTGCTTTGTAGGGCGTAAATGAAACCGAGGCCGTCGTGCGGATAGATGTTATAGGCATCTAATTTTATCGCTTGCTTGTACTCCCTCTCCGCGTTTTCATAGTCGCCCTTTTGGGCATGGAGCAGGCCGAGCCTATAATGCTCTTGGCTCCTTGACCTTGAGGAAGCACTTGCCTCGTCACCCTGTCCATGCACGGCTCCAACGTGGTACAGGATACATATCAATGAAATTGCATGACCGATTCGGCAAATGGTACTCGATGTCTTCCGTAGCTTTGGAAAATACATAGAGAAGTTATCCTCTCTCAAAGAGCGTCGGGAGTCTTGCCAAACCGGCAGGGAAGACTAGTGGTTGTGTGCCAGCCCGTCCGATTCATTGCCCGGGGCGATGACAAAAGATTTAAACTGCCAGCGAGTTGGATGCGAATCACCTTCGTGGATGTATAGACCTTGGTCCATTTCAATGTCATTGAAATGCTGCACTTCCCCACTGGTGGGCCAGACGATTTCAATCGCCTCGATAGACTCAGCCTGTCCCAGGCCTATTTCGCATTGTAGACTAGAGGCACCAAAACTGCCTCCGCTGGTCACTGTGGAATAAATGTCGCGGCTGCCATGTGCGGTGTTCACGCTCACCTTTACGCGTGCTCCAATGGCGGCCCGATTGGTGCGCCGGCCCTCGAGTCGGAGCTTGATCCAGCGATTGCCGTGACCCGGATTGGCGAAGAGGACGTTCTGATAGGTATCGCCGGTAAAAGCCCCGCCAATGACCGAAAAAACATCTTGGTCGCCATCGTGGTCAATATCTCCAAAAGCCACACCGTGGCCCTTTTGCAGATGTCCAAAGCCGCCCGAGGTGGTGACATCTTGGAAGAAGTTGCCGTCGGCATTGCGGAACATGCGGTTGGGGACTAGCGTAGCCATATACGGGTCGCCGGTGCCTATATAACAATCTTGGTACCCGTCGTTGTCTAGGTCGCCGAAATTGCTGCCCATGGCTAGGAGGGGTTCGTTGAGCCCTACCTTGCGTGTGACATCGGTAAAAGTATCGTCGCCGTTGTTGCGGTATAGATGAGGCTCTTCAGCGCGGTGCGGCAGGCCCAAATAAGCGGCCGCCACGTCCGCTACCTCACCCTTGAAACCGGCGACAAATATATCCTGCCACCCATCGTTGTCGTAGTCCCAGAACCAAGTCGGAAAACTATAGGACGGTCCGGCTACGCCTGCCGAGGCCGTCACATCGGCGAAACGCCCGCTCCCCTGATTGCGAAAGAGCAGATTAGATTCTTCGGGTTTCAAACGCGAGATGTACAGATCTAGTTGTCCATCGTTGTTGTAGTCGCCCCAGGCCACTCCTTTGACCCATCCGACCACATCGAGTCCCGCTGTATCGGCTACATCGACGAATTGTACCGCCGATACTCCGCGTCCAGAGTCTTCGCCTCCGTTGCGGAACAACTCGCACGGATGAATGGCCTGCCCCTGCGATTCGTTGCCGACAAATAGGTCGACCCAACCGTCGTTGTCGAAATCGCCCCAAGTCGCTGTCTGTGTTGGGTGGAAAGTGAGCAAGCCGGCAGCCTCGGTCGCATCGAAAAAGTGCCCATTTCCCCGATTGGCTAACAGTGAGTTGGGGTAGCGTCCCTCGTCGAGCCAAGCACCGCGCAGCACCAGTACGTCCGCATAGCCGTTATTATCGTAGTCGGCT
The DNA here is from genome assembly GCA_965200315.1 of Candidatus Latescibacterota bacterium. Lineage (GTDB taxonomy): Bacteria > Latescibacterota > UBA2968 > UBA8231 > UBA8231. The sequence continues at coordinate 1,728,266 of OZ241362.1, read as the reverse complement.
TGGCAGATATTCAAGCCACCTACAATACCCTCCAAACCTGCCGCTTGTGTGCGATCTGCGAAGATGCCTCCTCCTTGGTTACGGAAGTAGCGGAGTGGGTCGCGCAGTCCCCAAGATGAAGCCATGATATCGAGGTAGCCATCGCCGTCAAAGTCTTCCATAATGGCCCCCCCCGAAAGCCCGAGCACATCCAGCCCCAACTGGGGAGCGACATCGCGAAAAACCCCAATATCGTAGTCAGAGGTGAATACTTCGGGTGGAATCAGCAAGTTTTGCGGCACCTCTTCTGGGTACTGCCCCAGCGTCATATAGGCGATATTGAGTAGCCAACGAGCCGACAAATTGCTTGGATTTCTGCTCAGAACCCCCAAAAACTCCTCGATAGCGGCACTCGATCCGCGCTTGATTTGGTGCACTCCAGGGCCGCGGATCGGCATTAGACAAGAGTCGATATTGTGTTGCACAATGCAGTTTTCTTGTTCGCCCAAACGGAGATAGGCCAAGCCCACTAGCAGTTGGAGAGAATGCCGAAGCCGAGGATGGTGGAACACAGTCTGCAGTTGCCGGTACTCCTGCACTGCTCGATCGGATTGGCCCGCTTGCAGCAGTTCGTTGGCAAGAGAAAAACGGGCTTGCAGGATTTGTTCTCGCGTCCGAGGATTGGTGGCCGCACTGGATTGGCGTAGGTGGTCCAACCGAGCACGGAAATATGCAACTCGGTCCAAGTTCACATACGGATGTGTGGCGGGATCGACATTGGCGGCTATGTCTTCTAGGAGTTCAGCCATGCGCTGGGTGCTGGCCGCCTGATCTCGCTCAGCACAGGCCACCAAGACAAGGAACCATCCTGCAACAATTTGGACCCCGCATAGAGCGCACTTCCTTGTTATTGTCATTATTGCCCTCTGCCGCACCATTTGCCTAGCTCTAGGACCGTAGCACTCGCGCCGGAGTGTGGTCTTGGGCGATCTGCGAGGATAGAATACTCAACGAGGGGGCCTCATAGTTAGAACGCCCTCTCTGACGAGAGATACATTCGCCATTGTCTTTATCTTTCTTCTAGTGAGTGGGAGGTCTGTTGCGGCAAAGTGCCTCTAAGAATACGGACGCGCTATTGAGCCAACAAGATAAAATGTTGGGACAGGTGGCCTGTCGGCACTGAGACCGTGGTGGAGCTGTGGTCCCTGACGTTGCGAAATTAGTGAATCGGTTCGTTATTGCGTACATAGTTCCTGTAGTGGCTCAAACGAGTAAGGAGGTGTCAATGCCCGTTATCGACGTTCATGTTCACGTGCTGCCCAACTTTCCTCCGTCTGCTCAAGAGCTTGAGTGCTGTGAGTCTCGGACTGGCCGCCGGTTGGCCGCCACATCACGTACCGGCAGAGTTTGGAAATAATTCGTACTTTTGCCGCGGAGTTAGACGAGGGCGATCGAGCCAAAGTGCTGGGGGAGAACGCCGCTCGGGTTTACGGGATTTGAGCGACGCCTTCGCAGACTCGCGGGCTCGTCCGCAAAAATGAAGGGACTTGTTGTGCTGAATACCGACGTCGAGCGCTTTGACTTAGAAGGCTATTGCTTTTTCCCCGATGTGTTCGGGCTAGACGAAGTCGCCGCCATGCAGCATTCGCTGGATGTGGGCGTGCGTGCGGGTTTTCTCGACCGGGATCAATACTACGGCGAGCCGCATACCAAGGAAGTGTTCTGGCTGGAGGTCTGTCGCTATCCGCTCCTGCTTGATGCAGTGGAGGCCATCCTGGGCCCCAACCTGATCTTGGTCTATTCGAGCATGTTCATCAAGCTGCCGGGCGATGGAACCAGCGTGGGTTGGCACCAAGACAACAACTACTGGCCCAGCGTCCACGGCACCGATGTGGCCACAGTGTGGCTGGCGCTCGACGACGCGGACGCTGAAAACGCCGCTATGCGCATCATACCCGGTTCACACCGGGGCTACCGGGAGTTGGAAACCGTGCCTGCGGCGGAGACCGAGATGCTGCGGAAGAAGGTCTTGGTCCCCCCCGAAATGGAGGACCAAGCCGTGATGATGGAGATGAAGGCCGGTAGTCTATCCATCCACGATTCCTACATTCTGCACGGCAGCCTAGCCAATGAGAGTGGACGCCGGCGCACCGGTTATACGATCCGCTACTGTAGCACCGACACGGCTTGGGTGGACATGGACCAACATCCGATTCCAGTGTTTCTAGTGCGCGGGGAAGGAGGGCCACGGGCAGAGCGGTACACGGATTTGCGACCTGAATAATTCGCTGTTTGTACAAGATGCTGACCACTGGGAGGAACCCAAAATGACCCGCGTATCCATTGCAGCTAAGACCCGCAAAAACCCGCCCCATTGGGCCGTGCGCCAACGCGACTTGATCGCTCTAATGGACCGCGCCGCCCACCCCTTTGTCGAGCACAGCACCCGTCCAGACGGGACCCTGATCCAGCGCACGGAGTGGACCAGCATGGACGGCACGGACAATGGCTACGAGGCCTTCCTATCGTTCCCCCTGTTTTACCTGTTGGGCGGCGGCGAGCACATCTACCAGATTGCCTGCAAAGAGTGGGACGCCATCACTTGGCAGTACGCCAACTACGGCACAGTCGAGCGCGAGTTTGTCACTGGCTTTGACTGGTTCCACCACTCTGAAAGCTATACTTACATTTACTATTTGGCCTTGGCCGGTCCCGCCCACCACATCAACCGCACCCGCGCCCTGCGCTACGCCGCTATGTACACCGGCGACGACCCGCTGGCACCCAATTGGGACGCCCAACGCAAAATGATCCGCTCGCCGCTCAACGGCAGCAAAGGACCGCGCTTTGTCACCACCCAAGTCGATTGGGATTACCACCGGCCCATCTTGGCTGACTATCTGGCACCCTTTGAGGATGTTCCCGGTGCCGACAGCTCCGACCCGCTATTCAAGGTCGATTGGACGGACGATGAAGTATTCGCCGAGGTCCTCGACTTGATCAATCAGCGCATGACCCGCTGCGACGTACCTCTCAATCTGAGTGTCGCCAGTTTGATCACCAACGCCTATCTCTACACTGGCGACGACCAATATAAAACTTGGGTGCTCGATTATTTGCAGGCGTGGGAGGAACGCTGCGCGGCCAACAACGGCATTATGCCCGACAATATTGGTCCCGAGGGAACCATTGGCGAATTGATGGACGGCAAGTGGTGGGGTGGGTACTACGGCTGGCGCTGGCCGCACGGAGCGCGCAATATCGTCGAGCCGGCCCTAGTGGCTGGCAGTTGCGCCCTGCTGATGACCGGCGATGATTCTCATTTGGACTTGGCCCGCTCGCAGCTCGATATGCTGTGGGAACTGCGGCGCGAGGAAAACGGCCTCGTCAAGGTGCCGGCTCGCCACGGCGACCAAGGCTGGTTTGATTTTCGGCCGCCCGATCCCTACTTGTACATTCATTTATATTACTTGAGCCAAAGCGAGCGAGATTTGGCCCGTCTCGACGAAGTTTTTCCCGATCGCGCCGCTTTTGCCGGTCTGCCCCCCGACTGGGGTGCGGCCAAAGCCGGCATCTGCCCGCCAACGGCTTGGTTTGCCTTTATCGAAGGCAAAAACTTAGGCTACGTCGATCAGGTGATCGACTCGACCTATTCCAGCATCTGCCACAGTCTGAATCGCCTAGAAAGCGACAACAGCAATCCCGAGACGCGCGAGTGCTACCACTTCCAGAGGCTCAATCCTGTGCTGCCCGAATCCCTGATCCAGATGGCCTTGGGTACGCCAGCGGCGATCTACAACGGTGGGATGCTCCAGACCCATCTGCACTATTTCGACCCGCAGCACCGTCGCCCCGGTCTGCCCGAGTACGTCGCGGCCTTAGTCGATCGGGTCAGCGCCGACGGAGTTAGTCTGACGCTGGTGAATACGGACCCAGTGGCAGGCCGCGACGTCCTGTTACAGGCCGGTTCCTTTGGCGAGCACCAATTCACTAGCGCCCAACTCGAAAACGAAGACGGCCAAGATCAGTCCGTTGAAGTGGAGGATCGGTATCTCCAAGTACATTTGGGGCCGGCAGCCCAAGCCCATTTGCACCTTGGGCTGAAACGCTTTGCTCACTTGCCTTCCTACAGCTCCCCTTTTCGCTAGGCAAATACGAGCGGCTGGTAAAAGTCGGGCTGGTGAAAGCTCGGATTGGGCGTATCTACCGGGGCCCACGTGCCCCAGTGGGGGTGGGAGGTGTGGTCGCCGCACTTGTAGAAGTTGCCCTTCCACTCGGTGCCGCGCACGGGCGTCTGGGCACCGAAATACTGGGCAAAGAGGGCAAAGGGGACTTGGTACTCGATCGTCCAAGTTGTGGGGGTGGTGCGTTCTGGCTCGACGATCTTGGGAAGCGTGGTGGCGATGTGGATGGTGGCACCGTCGGCCTCGCTGACGTTTTCAGTTGCTCGGCCTTGGGTGCGCTCTGCGGCTGAAGGGCAGCGGTGCAGGAGCATGGTGCCGCCGCAGTTGACCTCGAAATTGAAGTAAGCCTGCGAGTCGGGTAGGGGTGCGACGAAAAACTCGACGCAGGAATCGGTGCAGACTGAATCTTGGAAGTGCTCGGCCACGGCGCGGACGTAGCGGTCCTCGACGCGGAAGATAATGGATAGTGCCCGCTCGTCGTAGAGCAGGCGCGCCTGAGTGCGAGGGCGGTGGCCGGAATCTTCCCAAGAAAAGCGGGTAATCGCTAAGGTCTCGGCCTCCTGCCATTGGGGACGCTCCCAATCGGCGTCGGGCAGGTCGAGGTCGTCGATGCGGTGAATGGTGTAGTGCATGGAGGTATAATAGCCAATGGCGAGGCCGCGTGAAAGCGGCTCCGTGTCGTTTGACGGGGGGCATGGCCTCCAGTATTTTCCTACACAAGTTGTGGAGCGACCGGCAATTGGCTGCGGGTCGCCTTTTTGCGAAAGGGATACAGGTTGCGCCGAGCAATTTTTTCCGCCATTGCCGCGCTGTTCCTCGCCGGAGCGGCCCAGGCCCAGATACAAACCATCGTCACCGATCACTTCCGGGTCCATTACACGCGTGGGGCCGAGGGTACCGCACGCCGAGTAGCCGAAACCTGCGAGGAGGTCTTTCCTACCCTCGCGGCGGCCTACGACTACTATGACGACTTCCGCACCATCCACGTCATCGTCCTCGACAACTCCGACGTGTTAGGCAACGGTTGGGCCAACTACTACAGCAATACCATGGCCATTTGGGCCACTAGCCTCGACTTTGAGTTGCGCGGGAGCCACGATTGGATCAAAAACGTGGTCACGCACGAATTGACGCACATCATGACGCTCAACAAGGCGCGCAAGAAATGGCCCTTCCAGTTCGCGCTGCTCTCGGTCTCGCGCTTCGACTCCAATCCGGACATCGCGTTTCAGTTCCCGCTGTACCACCTCAACGCCCCGCGCGGCTGGACCGAGGGCATCGCCCAGTACGGGGCGCAAAAATTCGGCTACGACTCTTGGGATTCGCACCGCGACATGTTGCTGCGGATGGCGGTGCTGGAAGACGATCTGCTTTCGTGGGAGGAGATGGGGACGGTTTGGGACCGCACGGGCAAGTTCTACGGCGAGTTCGTGTACAATCAGGGCTACGCGATGATGGTGTACATCCATCAGCAGTACGGCGCCGAGAAGGTCGATGCACTGACGCATCAGATCGGCTCGCTGAGCTTCGACCCGGCCATTCGCCGGGTGTTGGGCATTTCCGCCGACCAGTTTTACGCGGATTGGGTCGCTTTCTTAGCCGAGAATTACGGTCGCCTCGAATCCGAAATTCACGGGCAGGGCTTCTTCGAGGGGGTGCCGCTCGACGAGGTCAACGAGGGCGTACTCGAATACCATCCGGCGCTGTCGCCGGATGGCAAAAAACTGGCGTACCTCACCAGTGAGAAGCAGGACTATGGAATCACGAGCCTCAAGATCTACGATTTCGAGACGCAAAAAAAGACCAAACTCAAAGGCCGGATAGATACGCGGATTGGCTGGTCTCCCGACGGGAAGGAGATCGTCTTCGTCCGCAATAAGGGTGGCTTCAACGACCTCTACATCTACAACTTGGCCGAGGACGAGGAGCGCCGCATTAGCGCCAATCTGCGCGCCAAAGACCCCTCGTTTTCCCCCGATGGCCAGCGCATCGCCTTTGTCCACAACAAGGACGGGACCAACAACCTCAGCCTCATCGATCGCGACGGCACGGATTTGGTCTATCTGACGAACAACAACGACGCCACCCAGTACATGGCACCGCGCTTCTCGCCCGACGGCGAGTGGCTGCTTTTCAGCTTGTTTCGCGGCGAGGACCGCGATATTGCGATGATCCGCGCCGCTAGTCCGCCGCGGCCAAAGACCTTTGAGAAGGCCAAGAAGAAAAAGAAGAGCGAAGACGAAGAGAGCGAAGAAGGCGAGGAGGAAACCATGGAAGTCTTTCCCGATACGGTTGCCTTCGCCCATCCCGACTCGTCGGGGTTCCGTGCGGTCGTTGCCTCGCCGGCCGACGAGCGCGATCCGCACTGGCTGCCCGATGGCTCGGGTTTTGTGTTTTCGTCGGACCAGAGCGGCGTTTTCAACATCTACCGCTACCGCTTGGAAAACCGCGAAGTCGAGCAGCTAACCAACGTCATCGGCGGGGCTTTTGTGCCGACTGTAGCGGCCGACGAGCGCGTGGTGTACAGCGGCTATCACTCCAACGACTATAGCCTCTATAGCTTTGAAATGGGCGAATTTGAGCGCGATGCGCACTTCGAGCCAGTGGCGATGCGCGACTATCGCTCCATCTTCGACGGCCCCAAGCTGGCCGATCAGTTCGAGGTCGCGTCGTACCGGGGGCGCAACGTCTTGCGCTACATCCCGATTCTACAGGTCGGCCCCACGTATGTCGGCAACACTTTTGGCCTCAATCAAGCCAGCGGCGGCTTGCAGTTTACCACCGGCGACATGCTTGGTGGGCAGGAGCTGACGGCTTGGGGCATTGTCGGCAAGAACATGCGCAATGCCACAGATCTCAATACAGATGTCGGCTTCTTCTACGAGCGCCGGCTCCGGCCACAGGTGGGCAACAACCGGACCTTCAACCCCTCGTTTTACATAGCGGGGCGGCGGCGCGAGATCGACAACTTGATCAAGGACCGTCAGATCACGGCCGATACGCTCGAGGTGGACAATGTCTATCCGGTGCCAGTCGATTCGGTCTCCAGCCTGCTCATCCCGGACGTCCGTCAATACATCTATCAGGGCAGTAGCCGCGAAGATTTGTTCAAGACATCCTTGGGGCAATTGGCCGTGGCCGTCGATGTACCACTGACTCGGCGAACCGAGTTGAACGCCCTCTATATATGGCGCGACTATGCCGAGGGCTGGACCTTGCGCCGCTTCCGCAGCCAGAACCAGATCTATTTGGAGCAAGACGGCGTCGATGTGTCGGCCACCTTAGATCCGTCGCTTTTGGCGCAAGATACCCTGTTGGTTGACAACGAGGATCCACTAAAATTCTACGACAACCTCAGCTTTTTTAGGACGCATCTGTTGAGCACGACTTGGCGCTACCGAAAGATCAACCCCACGGCCGACCGCTTGCTCAGTCCATCGGGCCGCGCCATGGCTTTAATCTATCGCTATTTGATGCCGACGGTGGCCGATTCGCTGACCGAGCAAACCGCCCCCGATGGAGTCCCCCGCGACCAGTTCGTCGGCGTCGAGCGCCGCATGCGGGTCAACGAATACATAGCCGCGTACAACGAGCGGATCCGGTTGCCGTTCGCCAATTCGCTCAACATCGAGCTAATTGGCGCATACAAAAACATCCGGCTCAAGCCCCGCTTTATCGAAAACGGTGGGTTTTTGGAGGGCCGTTACTACTGGCCGCTGCGCTACTATATTGGCGGGCGCAACTTCCTCAGCGGCTACCCTTATTTCAGCGACTGGGGGACCAAATTGCTCTACGCTCGCGTCGGCTACGGATTTCCGATTCTCAAGCGTATTAGCAGCCGCTTTATCAACTTCAACTTCTCCAAGCTCTACGGCGAGCTATTTGCCGAAACTGGGGCGGTGGGCAACTTCTCGAGCTTTGAGGACATTGACTTCTGGAAGGGAAAGCCTTGGCGATCTAGGCCCAACACCGACGAATTCCTGACCAATGTCGGCGGCGAGTTGCGGCTACAGCTTTTTACTTTCTACCGCATCCCGATGTTTGCCTATCTCCAAGTGGTGCGTCCGCTCCCGTCGTCCCGGGTGAAGTGGTTCGGGAGATCGCCCAATGGCGACTGGGAGGAATCGGAATGCAACCCGGCCGAGAGGGACTGCTACCTGACTGTGAGAGATTCCGAGGGCAACCTAGGTGAGATTGACAAGTGGCGCTTCTACTTTGGGTTCGGGCTGTGAAGCGCAAAGAGCGTCAGATGGGCAAAGTCGATCTGCACAAGCTGGCCTTGCGGCTCAAAGTGATAGAAATGATCGGCATATACGCCCACCGCCGCCGCCTCGACGAGGCCTATTTGCGCTGGTATCGCTTGATCCAGCCCAACTGATCTTCAAGTTCGGTCTTTTTGCAAGAGCCGGAGCGCGAACTGCGCGTAGCTCAAGCTGGAGACGACGATCAAGGCCGCCGCCGCTAGACTTAGCCCGGTGCGCAAGCTGGCCGGGGTTTCGAGGACGTAGCTGAGGGCCGTAAGTGCCGTGCAGACGGTTGTGTATTTGCCCCAGCGGTTGGCGGCAATGACCAGCCCCTGTGAACGCAAGAGCAATCCCCCCACCAATACGATTGCCACATCGCGGGCAAAGAGCATCCCCAAAAGCCACAGCGGCAAGTCGCGCCAGAAAACTAGCCCGCCGAGCAGGCAGGTGAGGAAAATTTTATCGGCCAGCGGGTCGAGTATCTTGCCGAGGCGGGAGACTTGGTTGTAGCGACGCGCCACCCAGCCATCGCCGATGTCTGTGGCACCAGCAATGAGTAGTAGGAGCACGGCTTGGTGCTGGGCCGCCGGTCCTTGGGCGATGAAATAGAGTAGGAAGGGGATGAGCAAAACCCGCAGGACGCTGAGGAAATTGGCCAACATTGTCGGGCTATTGCAGCATTTCGCGGGCGTGTTGGCGCGCTGTATCCGAAATGGTCTCGCCGGCCAACAGATAGGCAATTTCCTCGGCGCGGGCCGTTGCGTCGAGTAACACGACCTCGGTGGTGGTCCGCTGTTGCTCCTGCTGCTTGCGCACTGAAAAGTGCTGGTCGGCGAGGCTAGCGATTTGCGGCAGATGGGTGATCGCGATGGTTTGGTGCGCCGCGGCGAGGACCTGTAGCTTGCGGCCAACGGCTGCGGCGATGCGCCCCGAGATCCCAGCGTCGATTTCGTCGAAAACCAAGGTCGAAACGAAGTCGCGCCCGGCGACCGCTTCTTTGAGGGCCAGCATCACGCGCGAGATTTCCCCGCCCGAGGCAATGCGCGCTAGGGGTCGCGGGGGTTGGCCGGCATTGGCGGAAATGTGAAAGGCGATGTGCTCCATGCCGTGCTCGCCCGCCGCGTAGCGACGCCCGTCGCGCTGAACTATCCCCTCTGGGTCCTCGGTGGTTGCCAGCTCAATGTAAAACTGGGCCTTGGCCATGCCCAACTCTCCAAGGGCGGCAACTAGCGTCTGCGACAAGGTTGCGCTGGCCTGCTGGCGCGCCGCAGAAAGGGCGAGGCAACAGGAGGCAAACTCGGCGAGCGCTTGATCGCGGCGGTCAGCCGCTTGGGCCAGCTCGTCGCGGAGGCGGTCAGCGCGGTCTTCGCGCTCCGCAAGCTCGCGGGCGCGTTCTAACACGGTGTCGAGGGTGCCGCCGTATTTCTTTTTTAAGGCGCGCAGGCCATCACGGCGCTCGCGCAGTTCGTTGGCCCGCTTAGGGCGCACTTCGATTCCGCGGGCGTAGTCGCGGAGTTGGCCGGCTAGGTCTTCGACCTCGTAGATCAGTTCCTCTAAGGCTGCGGCTTGGGGGTCGAGCGCAGGGTCGATTTCGCGCAGCCGGTCGAGCTGACGGCGAACTTGGCCGAGTGCCTCGTAAACCGCGCCTTCGCGCTGATAGAGCAAGTCGTAGAGCTGGAGGCCGCCTTGGGATAGGGTCTCGGCGTTGTCGAGGACTTGCAACTCGCGCTCTATCTCGGGCTCTTCATCCGGTCGGGGTGCGAGAAGGCGAATCTCTTCTAGCTGGAAAGTGCATAGTTCGTCTTCGGCGGCGAGTGCGTCGCGCTCTGCGCGTAGCTGGTCGAGGCGGGCTGCGCTATCGCGGTAAGCGCGCCAGTGCTGTCCCACGCGGCGGCGCGGGTCGTCGAGCCCGGCAAACGCATCGAGAAAGCGGGCGTGGAGCTTGGGGTCGAGCAGCGATTGGTGTTCGTGTTGGCCGTGCAGGTCGACCAAGATCGCGCCGATTTGCTTTAGCTGCTTGATTGGCTGGCCTTGGCCGTTGACAAAGGCTCGCGAGCGGCCTTGGCCGCGGATCTCGCGGCGGAGGATGAGTTGGCTGTCCTCCAATAGAACGCCCAGATCGGCCAAGCGTGCGATTTGACCTTGGTCGTCCAGTTCAAAAAAACCCTCCACTGCGCACGAGCTGGCCCCTTTGCGCACCAAATCGGCGTTGGTGGGTCCGCCGAGGATGGAATTGAGGGCCCCGATGAGGATGGACTTGCCGGCTCCGGTCTCGCCGGTGACGACGTTGAGGCCGGGGCCGAATTCGATCACCGCTTCTTCGATAAGGGCAAAGTCCTTGATGTAGAGGCGAGTCAACATCGGGCCGAGGCCGAGGGGGCTATTGGTCGTCTTCGTCGTCCAGAAAAGAGAGGTGGAACTGGCCCTCGGCGTCGGCGGTGAGGACTTGGACGCGCTCGCGGGTCTGGTCGAGCCACTGGCCGCAGACGCGCGAGGCGGCAACGCCTTTTTCAAAGAGTTCGAGGGCCTCTTCGAGCTTGAGGTCACCTGCTTCGAGGCGCTGGACGCTCGCTTCGAGCACGGCTAGGGCTTCTTCAAAAGATTCACTCATTGAGTTTCTCCTCCACACGGCAGATAGCGCCTCCGCGGCGAAAGCGCAGTTGCAGTTTATCGCCCGGCTGAAGCTCGTCGCTGTCGCGGACGAGGCGTTTGTCGGCGACGCGTTCCACTAGGGCAAAACCGCGTGCTAGGCTCGTGAGCGGGCTGAGGTCGTCGAGGCGGGTGGTGGCGTTGGCTAGGGCTTCGACCCGAGTGCGCAAAAACCAATCGAAAGCGGTAGAAAGGGCTTGGCACCGCTCGTCGAGGTAGAGGTTTTGCTGTTGCAAGCGGTCGTCGAGACGTTTGTGCAGGCGACTCGGATCGCAGTGGCGCAACCGCTCTTCTAAGGAGCGGAGATAACGCTCCATTCCCGCGAGCAACCGGCCTTGTTGTGAGACGACCCGCTCGCGCAGCGCACTGCGTTCGCGGACGACCATTTCGGCTGCGGCCGAGGGAGTTGGGGCGCGGCAGTCGGCCACGTAGTCGGCGATGGTGTAGTCGATCTCGTGGCCGACTGCAGAGATGACGGGCTGGGGCGACTGGTAGATGGCCCGGGCGACGGATTCGTCGTTAAAGGGCCAGAGGTCTTCGGGCGCACCGCCGCCGCGACCGACGATCAACACGTCGATGTCGTCTAGCTGGTTTAAGCTGGCGATGGCTGCGGCGATCTCAGCGGCGGCCTCCTCGCCTTGGACCCGAGCGGGGCAGAGGACTATCTCGACATCCGGGGCGCGGCGGTCGAGGATTTGGATGATGTCGCGGATGGCCGCGCCAGTCGGGGAGGTTACCACGCCGATTTTGCGGGGATACGGAGGCAGGGATCGCTTGCGGTGTTCTGCGAAAAGCCCTTCGGCCTCTAGGCGGTTTTTGAGCTGCTCAAAGGCGATGGCCAGCTCACCGACGCCAGCGGGTTTGATCTGCTCGGCGTAGAGCTGGTACTTCCCGGTGCGCTCGAAGACGGAGATATGTCCGTACACCTGAACCTGCATGCCCTGTTGGGGGCTGAAGGAGAGCGAGCCGGCCTGCCACTTGAACATCACCGCGCTTAGCTGGCTGGCGTTGTCTTTGAGCGTGAAATAGCGGTGGCCGGAGCTGTGGTGGGTGTACTGAGAAATCTCGCCCTCGACCCAGCACTTAGGTAGGTTCTCCTCGAGCAGCCCCTTGACTTGGCTGGTGATTTCGGAGACCGAGTAAGGCCGGTGGGCTGCGTCTTCGGTATCGGCCCAAAAGAGCGGCTCTTGAAAGGACATAGGTGCTCCGGGTAATCAATTAAAATTGAGAATTGAGAATTGGTGTGCTCGTCGCGCCCAATTTCTAGTTTTTAATTCCTAATTCCTAATTCACACGAGGTCAAGGCTCGGCTAGCTGCAACCGCTCGATCCGAGTGGCCCGGCCGCTTGCCTCGTCGGCCTCAACCAGTACGCCGCAGAGGATCGCCTTGCCATCGGCGGGCTTGAAACGGGTGGGCACTTGGGTGAGGAAGCGTTGGATGGCTATTTCAGGACGCACGCCAATCACGGATTCGCGGATGCCGGTCATGCCAGCGTCGGTTAGGTACGCCGTGCCTTTGGGCAAGATGCGCTCATCCGCGGTTTGCACGTGGGTGTGGGTGCCGATGACTGCGGTGGCCAATCCGTCGAGGTGGAAGCCCAGAGCCATTTTCTCTGCCGTGGCTTCGGCGTGGAAATCCACAAAGACTAAGGGCGTCTCTGCGCGTAGGCGCTCGACCTCGGCGCGGCCCATGCGGAAGGGGCAGTCGATGGTGGGCATTCCGGTGCGCCCTTGGAGGCAGAGCACGGCCACTGGGGGACCGCCGCGTGCGGAGACGACGGTCGCACCTCTGCCGGGAGCGTCTTTTGGGTAGTTGAAAGGGCGCAGGACGCGGTCGGATTGGTCTAGGTACGGGATGAACTCGCGGCGGTCCCAGACGTGGTTGCCGCTGGTTATGACGTCGGTGCCATAGCTGTGCAGATTGCACACAATGCGGTTGGTGAGGCCAAACCCTCCGGCGGCATTTTCGCCGTTGGCGATTACCAGAGAGACTTCGCGCTGTTTCACCAACTCGGGAATTACGGCTGCGGCGACCCGGCGGCCCGGTCGGGCAAAGATATCGGCAACGAAGAGAATGTTCACCGTGCGTGAAACTCGGCACGCATCTCGCGGATGATGCAGACGCGCAACTGCCCAGGGTATTCGAGTTGTTGCTCGAGCTTGGTGGTGATGTCGTCGGCGAGTTGTTCGGCATAGGTGTCGTCCACCATCCCGCTGTCGACCAAGACCCGAACCTCCTTGCCGTTTTGCAGGGCAAAAGCCTGTTTCACGCCCACGTAGTCGGCTGCCAGTTCCTCAATGTGGTGCAAGCGGCGGATGTACTCCTCGACTTTTTCTTTGCGGGCACCCGGGCGGTGGGTGGAGATTTCGTTGGCGGCTTCGACTAGTACCGCGAGGGCTGAGCGCGAGGGCATGTGCTTGCTATGGGTTTCGATAATCTGCACAACTTCAGGGCCTTCGCCGCCCTTGCGGGCCAGTACGGCACCGCTTTGCGCTGGGTCGTTGCCCAACTCAAAATCCTGTGCCTTGCCGATGTCGTGCAAGAGACCAGCGCGACGCGCCAGCACTATATCAAGGTCGAGCATCTCGGCCATCATGCCGGCCAAAAACCCGACTTCCTTGCTGTGAACCAACAAGTTTTGTCCGTAGCTGGTGCGGAAGCGGAGCTTGCCCAGTGTTTCCAATAGCGGCTCGGATAAGTCGTGAATGCCGAGGTCAAAGGCGGCTTTGGAGCCGGACTCGCGGATCATATCCTCGACGGTGCTCCGGGCCTTGTCATACACTTCCTCGATGCGCCCAGGGTGGATGCGTCCGTCGCGGATGAGCGTTTCGAGAGTGTGTCTGGCCACCTCGCGGCGCAGTGGATCAAAGCCCGAGAGCATGACCATGTTAGGGGTATCATCGACGATGACTTCGACGCCGGTGATCATCTCAAAGGAGCGGATATTGCGTCCGTCGCGACCAATGATCCGCCCCTTCATGTCGTCGAAGGGGATGGGCACTACCGAAAGCGTGCTCTCGATGGTCAGTTCTCCGGCGAAACGCTGGATGGCACGGGTGATGATTTCCCTAGCCTCTAGGTTAGCCGTGGCAACCGCGGTGTCCTTGATCTCGCGGACCTTGCGGGCGGCAACTTGGCGGGCGCCTCCCTCTAGCTGATCGACGAGTTTGCGCAGGGCTTCTTGCTGGCTGATGCCAGCCAATTCTTCCAGTCGCTGACTCTGCTCTCGGACGAGGTCTTGGGCTTGGGCCTCGGCTGTAGCTATGGCCGCCTCGCGGCGGTCGAGGTCCTGCTCGTTCTTGAGCTGTTCGCGCTCCTTGCTGGTGAGTAGGTCTATTTTGCGCTCTAGTTGCTGTTCGCGCTCTAGCAGCTTGGCCGCCAGATCGCGTAGCGAGCGCCTCTGCGTCTCTTGCTCCTTTTCCAGCGGTGCCCACTCGCGGTGCCATTCGTCCCTTGCTTCGAGCAAGGCATTTTTTTTCAAGACCTCGGCTTCTTGGCGGGCGCGGGCGACGATTTGATCGGCGGTGGCTTGGGTGCTGTGCAGTTTGCTGTTGCGCAGCCGCTCACTGCCAAGCCAGCCGAGGAGACAGCCGCCGGCGAAAAAGGCGAAGGCAGAACAGATTAGGACTATGTAGTCAAACCCATTAAACAAGGGAATCTCTTTCTCATCCTTATCGGTCTCGACGCCTTCGGGCATCGGGCCAGAGCACGGGGTGGAATCCGGCTCGGGATACTTCAGCTATCGGAACGGGAAACTTCTACTTCGGCGAAAAAGTGCCCAAGCGAGGTGGCGAGTTGAGAGGCTCGCTGGGCTATATCGGCTTCAGCGGAAGCGTAGTCCTCCCGCAGGGAGAGGAGTTCCTCCACTAAGCTTAGACTGGCCAAGATGGCCGCTTGGAGTGGGGAGACGCCCTTGATCTCGCGCTTGATTTCATGCATGCGCTCGTCCACCATCTCGGCGAGCGTTTGTACGTGTTCGGCAGAGTGATCTTCGTCGACTCCTAGGGTATAGTGCTTGTCGAATATTTTGACTACTACTTGGGACGACATACTAGACCCCTTTCTCAGATGTCTTTGTCTTATTCATTCTCTGTGTGGGCTGCTTTGACCTGTTCGATCTGTTCGTTTTCACTGCTGAAGGCGTCCAAGCGGCTGAGGAGATGTTCGATGCGTCCCTTCACCGCTTCTTTATCCTTTTTGAACTGCTCGTTCTCACTACTAGCGATGCGGATTTTTTCTTCAAGGCTTTGGATTTCGGTCTGCTGGGTGTCCTTTTTTTCTTTAAGGCTCTGGACCTGCCCACTCAACTCGTCGTTTTCCTCGCGGAGCTTTTCGAGTACTCCCGTCAGTCGGTTGATGTGGTGCTCAAGGCGTTCAAATTTTTCGTTTACATCCATTGGGGTGACTGTACTCCTGCATTGGGGTTGGGATTAGCGCAAGCAAGCGCCGAACCGCGCTTCGAGACGCTTGAGCATCGCGGAGATCGCCGCGTCGGCCTGAGCGTCCTGCAACGTCTGATCGCGGTCGCGCAGACGGACGGCGAACGCCACGCTCTTGTGGCCTGCTTCTATTTGATCCCCTTGATAGAGGTCAAAAACCTCGATGGATTCGACGAGGTGGGGCGCACTATCTCGCATGGTGGCGATAAGCTCGGCGGCTGTAGTGTCTGCGCGTACGACTATGGCCAAGTCGCGCTCGATCGGCGGAAACTTGGGAAGCGCGGTAAACGAGCGTTTCCGACCGTGCCAATGGCGTACTAGCGCGGTAAATGATATTTCAAAAATATGCACTTGGCGCTCTAAATCAAATGCCGCGCATAAGTCGGCCGAAACTTGGCCCAACCAGCCGAGAGGCTGGCCACCAAGGGAGATACAGGCCGCGTGTCCCAAGCGGCATTCGGGGCGGTCGGCGGGCGTAAAGCGCAAATCCCCCTCGCCCACTAGCGCTTCGAGCAAGCCCTTGAGATCGAAAAAATCGGCCTCGCGGGAATCGGCCTGATAGGGAGAAGCTGAAACGCGGCCCGACCACAGGGCTGCGAGGTGCCAGTTTTCCTCGGGCCTTGCGCCCTTTTCGGTCGCGGCGACAAAGCACTTGCCCAGCTCGAAAAGGGCCACTCCTGCGGCCCGCTGGTTGAAGTTGCGACGTGCGACGTCTAATAGGCTCGGCACCAAGGTGGTGCGCAAGGCGTCTTGGGTTTCGGTCGGCGGATTGGCCAAGCGGGCGGCTTGGTCTGCGGCATCGGCTAATTCGAGCCAGCGGGATTCGACGATCGCATTGCTGACGACTTCGTCTAAACCCAAGCCCAAGAGCCGTTGCCGCGCGATCTGCCTAAAGGTGAGTTCGGGGTCGCGCTGTGTGATCCAAGGGCCGGATGCCTTTTGGCGGCCCTCGATGCGGTCGAAGCCGTAGATGCGGCCCACTTCCTCAATGAGGTCGGCCGGGCGCGTCAGATCGGGGCGGAAACTCGGGGCCGTT
This sequence comes from Candidatus Latescibacterota bacterium, assembly GCA_965200315.1. GTDB lineage: Bacteria > Latescibacterota > UBA2968 > UBA8231 > UBA8231. Next base: position 1,711,734 of record OZ241362.1, on the reverse strand, counting down.
ACCACGAGGGATCGGCCCGATTTGACCCGGCAGCCGAGGCGTTCGAGAGTCTGGACGATGGCAGCGGAATCCAACTCCGTAGCCAAGAGCTGGTTGGTGCGCTCGACGCAGAGTGGGATTTGGCGGCACTGGCCGGGGCGAGGGTACACGTCTAAAGGAGTTGGGGCGACCGCGCCGCCGGTCAGTTCGGCGATTAGGTGGGCCGTGCGGTTAATGGCTCGCACCGGGGCGTCCCAATCGGCACCGCGCTCAAAGCGCGTGGCTGCCTCGGTGAAAAGCCCTAGTCGAGACCGGGCTAGCCGCACCCGCGATGGTGCGAAATACGCGCTTTCGAGCAGGATGTCCGTGGTGTTCGCCGATACTTGGGAATGGCCCCCACCCATGATCCCGGCTAGTGCTTGGGGCCGCATCCCATCGGCAATAACCAGCATCTCTTCGTCGAGTTGACACTCGGTGCCGTCGAGGGTTTCTAGGGTCTCTCCAGAGCGCGCCCGGCGGACGACGATGCGCCGCTGGTCCAGTGCCTGCAGGTCGAAGGCGTGCAGGGGATGCCCCAATTCCAGCAGCACGTAGTTGGTTATATCGACGATGTTGTTGATCGGGCGCTGACCCACGGCTTGGAGTCGGCGCTGGAGCCACTGAGGCGAGGGGCCAACCGCGACGCCGCGCACGATGCGGCCAACGTAGCGCGGGCAATCGTCTGGAGCCTCAATGTCGATCTGCATATCTTCCGCGGTAGCCGGTCCGCTTTCGGGCACCTGTGTGTTGGGAAAACGGAGGGGATTGCCGGTGAGTGCGTGGACCTCGCGGGCAATGCCCAAGAGGCTCAGGCAGTCCGGGCGGTTGGGCGTAACTTCGAGGTTGATGACCACGTCGCCGAGCCCAGTGGCCGCAGCAAAGGGAGTGCCGACAGGGAGGGCTTTGTCGAGCACCATAATGCTGTCGTGGTTATCGCCCAGCCCGAGTTCGTCTTCGGCACAGAGCATGCCCTCGGATGCAACGCCGCGGATTTTGGCTTTTTTGATCTGCATGCCTCCGGGCAGTGTGGTGCCGGGTAGGGCGACGGCTACGGTTTGTCCGGCCGCGACATTAGGTGCCCCGCAGACGATGGTGTTGACTCCGGTCCCCACATCGACTTGGCAGACGGTTAGGCGGTCGGCGTTTTCGTGTGGACAACAGGTGTTGACGCGGCCGATGACGACGCCCTCGTAGCGCGCACCGAGGGCGTCGACGCCCTCGAACGCCAAACCCGCCATGGTCAGGCGCTCGGCTAGCTCGGGCCAATCCCAAGCGAAGTCCACGTATTCCTTAAGCCAATCGTAGGTGATTTTCATAAGGTGTTATCGAAAACCTCAGAACTGGCGGATGAACCGCAAGTCGTTGTCGAGAAAGCGCCGCACATCGTCGATGCCGTGCCGGATCATGGCGATCCGCTCCAACCCCATGCCGAAGGCGAAGCCCGTGTATTCGTCTGGGTCGTAGCCCACCGCGGCAAAGACGGCCGGATCGACCATGCCAGCGCCGGCGATTTCGATCCAACCCGTTCCCTTGCAAATAGAGCAGTTGGCGCGTTGTCCCTTGCAGGTACAGGTAAAATCGTATTCCACACTTGGCTCAGTAAAGGGAAAGAAGTGAGGGCGAAAGCGCACTTGAGTTGCCGCACCCATAAGCTGGCGTCCCATGGCCTCAATAGTGCCCTTTAAATCGGCGAAAGAGACCCCGCGGTCGACGTATAGACCCTCGATCTGATGGAAGGCGAAGTGGTGGGTTGCATCGACTGTCTCCTTGCGGTAGCAGCGACCCAAGGAGATGATCCGCACCGGCGGCGGCGTTTGCTCCATAACGCGGATCTGCACCGTGGAGGTGTGAGTGCGCATGAGTCCACCGCCCTCTAGATAGAAGGTATCGTGCAGGTCGCGCGCGGGGTGATCGGCCGGCGTGTTGAGAGCGTCGAAGTTGTGGTACTCGTCCTCGGCTTCTGGCCCGTCGGCCACGTCAAAACCCATGCCTTGAAAGATGCCGATCAATTCGTCGGTTAGCTGAGACAGGGGGTGGGCACAGCCCAACAGAGGCCGTCGGCCCGGGAGTGTTACATCGAGGGAAGAAGCCGTTGCATCTAACTGCCGGAGGGCTCGGGCCTTGTCGTCGAGAGCTTGCTGAATGGCCTGTTGGGCGCGGCCGGTGGCCTCCCCTAGCGCTGGCCGATCTGCCGCGGGTTGCTGGCCAATCTGTCGTGCGATTTGGCGCAGCCGACTCTTGCGCCCGAGGTGGCGAACTCGCAGTGCTTCCAGTGCCTTATCGTCTTGGACGGCCTCGATTTCCGCTACGGCCACCGACGCCAATTGTCGCACTTCTTCTAACATATAGACCTAATAAAATAAAAAGGGCCCAGCGCGTATCGCCGGCCCCTTTTTGTCAGATGGGTGTAAATTTAGACGTGGGGGCGGGCTTGTTCGACTACCGCGGTAAAGGCGGCCGGATCGCGCACGGCTAGATCGGCCAATACCTTGCGGTTGATTGCAACGCCGGCTTGGTTCAGCCCGTGGACGAGCTGGCTATAAGACATGCCGTTGCGGCGGGCGGCGGCATTGATGCGGACAATCCAGAGACGGCGGAAGTCCCGCTTGCGCTGACGCCGGTCTCGGTAGGCGTAGGCTTGAGCGCGGTCAACGGCTTCCCTAGCGGTGCGGAAGAGGCGGCTGCGCCCCCCCCAATAACCCTTGGATTGTTTGAGGACCTTCTTTTTGCGCTTTTTGGTGGCTACGGCATGACTTACCCGTGGCATAAATTATTCTCCGTTAAACTCGCTTACTTGAGGTTCAGGGCACGGCGAACATTGGCTAGGTCTGCAGACGAGACCGAACTGTTTTTGCGGAAAGCCCGTTTGCGCTTGGTCGAGCGGCCACCCAAAAGGTGCGTGGCATAGGCATTGCGCCGCTTCAGGCTGCCCGATCCGCGCTGCCTAATGCGCTTGGAAGAGGATTTATGCGTCTTGATTTTGGGCATGATGGTCCTTCGGTATTTTGATTTAGGCAGAAAAGGCAAAAATAGACCATGACATAGGGGCTGTCAAGGAAGAGCCGTCCGCCCTTCAGGCGGTGAATTTTGTCGGAAAAATTCGCGGTACCGTCTAAATGCTGGAGCGCGGCAGTGCGAGTGTAGGCGATTAGGCGGCGGCCTGCGATCTACATTTCTCGATCCGTTCCCGTACTTGGGGACGGATGAAGACTGTATCTAGAGACAGCCGCGCAAGAGCACGGCATAACACCTGCACCCGGGCTTCGGTATCGAGTTCGCGATTGACGATCAAGTAGGATCTACCGCCATAGCGGCAAAGCCCACCTTGGCCCTCAAAGTCGTCGTAGCGCACCTCGATGTCTAGCCCTGTGGCGACGGTTTCAAGTTCCTGTAGGAGAATGGTGGCATCCATAAAGAAATGATAGAACCGCAGGCCGCAGCTAGGCAAGGAAATTATTGGGAGTCGAATGGCGGATTGTTATTATATATCCCCAGCTCAGAGCGCGTCCATAGCGAAGGGAAACCAACCGTGACCGCGGCAAAATTACAAGTATTGGTGACAAACGACGACGGTGCTGATTCGCCTCTTTTGGTGCCTTTGCTGCGGGAGCTATCCGAGTTGGCCGAGCTATGCGTGGTCGTGCCGGCGGCGGAATGTAGTTGGACCAGCAAGAGTATGAGCCGCTTTGAGCCATTGGTGCTGGCCGAGATTGAATGCGGCGGCTTTCCCGTTCAGACACTGACCGGCAAGCCGGCCGACTGCGCCCATATCGGCATCCACAATCTTTGCTGCCAAAAGCCGGCGCTAGTTGTTTCTGGCATCAATATGGGCGTCAATTCTGGTCTCGCTTTCACGCTGAGTTCCGGCACCATAGGGGCGGCTGTAGAGGGCTTTCTCGCCGGGGTGCCATCCGCAGCCTTTTCGCTGGAGTTGCCCGAATCGGCTTTTGCGCTCTGGCGGCGATGTCGGCAGCTCGATCCCGCGCTCGATGCGCTGGTCGCGGCGGCGGCGGCCGTCACTGCCGACATCGCCGCCGAGATCTTGCGCGGGGGGTTGCCGGCTGGTGCCGACCTGATCGCAGTGAACATGCCCGCTAATACCAAGCGCGAATCCCCGAGGTGCCTGACGGGTTTGGCGAAGACGAGCTATGGTCCGCTATTCGCCCGGTGTGAAGATGAGTCGCACTTTGCATACCATAGCTGTCAGTTGCAGTTGGTTGGCGATGGAGCTAACAGCGATGTGGAAGCCTTGGTACGCGGTGCGATCGCTATTACGCCGCTGCGCTATTCGCTTGATGTGCCGATAAGCTCGCTTGATCGCCAGCGCTTTGAGTGCGGCATTTTTATCCCTGAAAGCGCAGTGAAGCGAGGTGGTTGTGGTTAAGCGACTTCTCGCAAACGGCAGTTGTATCGGCGTCCTATTGTTCGCAGAGAGCGTGTGGGGTGAGGGCGAGGTCCGCGCCGATTCCACCCACAGCCGGCCCTCGTCTCCGCTGCTGACCAAAGTCTCGCAGGCGGCGACCGAACAGACCGTGGAAGCCGTGCGCTGGATGGCAAAGCGACGCCAGTTTACCCTGCGAGGCATTCCCTACGGCGTCACCGGCCTGCCGTTCGCGTATCTCAGCCCCAACACGGGTTGGAATTGGGGCGTGCGCGTCCACTGGGCCGACTACCGGCGGCAGCCCTATCTCTACAAGCTGACGTTGCACGTCCAGCAGTCTTCTGAGGGTAAAGTAAAAAATCGCGTACGACTGAGAGTGCCGCGGATTTCGGGGACGGGTTTCGGCCTGAGACTGGAGTTGTTCCGCGAGCGCAATATACGTACGCGCTACTATGGGTTGGGCAACAATAGCTCATTCAATCGAGACTTCATCAACCCTAATAGTGCTGATTTCAAGGATGAGAACTACTACTACTACATTCTAGAAAGAAACCCGCGGATCTTGGTGAGTCTTTTTCGCCAGCTATACGGTCCGATGTCCATGTCGGTCGGTTTTGGGGTAGAGCGCGTCGATGTGGACCAGCGGGGGACACAGGCGTTCTATTTAGATCGAGGGACCCCAGACGGAGTGATCGATGGGTTTTCGGGGTTTATCAGTGCGACTCTCCAGTGGGATACCCGCGACGACGAAGTGATGCCGCGGCGCGGCTTCTTTCAGGAGTGGTCGTACGAGTCGGCGCGCAATTCTCTGCTAGCGCTGTTCTTTGAGCCAATTGACTTTAGCCGCGTAACCCTGACCAACTCCTACTACATCCCGCTGTCGCCTCGGATAAATTTCTCTCACCGCCTCGTACTGGAGGTCCTCAGTGGCGAAGTACCCCTCTACGCTTATGGCGAAATAGGAGGCAGTCGCCGGGTCAAGGGGCTGGGCGGCAGCGATTCGCTGCGCGGTTTTGATACCCAGCGGTTTACAGACGATGTGCGCTTTTTGTCCAATGTCGAATTGCGCTGCCAACTGTACGACATCTGGTTTTACGGACAGTACATAGAGTGGCAGGGGGTAATTTTTTTCGATGCGGGCCGAGTCTGGCCCGACTTGGATAAGATCGGGTGGTCGGGCATGCACATCAGCGGCGGCGCAGGGGTACGCATGGTCTGGGACGCGGATCTGGTGATCCGCATGGGTACGGGCGTCGCCGACGAGCAAATGGATGTCTGGCTGATCCTAGGACACAACTTCTAGGCGCGGCTGGCAGTCTTCGGAGCCAAAAGTGCGATCAAACGCGCCAGTTCCGCCGCCATGCGGTCGCGCGGGACGATGCGGTCGATAAAGCCGTGTTCGAGGACGGTCTCGGCTAGTTGGAAGCCTTCGGGCAGGGGGGCGTCCGTGCCGAGGAACTGCTGGATGACGGTTTGTCCCGCAAAGCCGATGCGCGCCTCTGGTTCGGCCAAGGCGATATCGCCGAGCATGGCGAAGCTGGCGGTGACTCCTCCGTAGGTCGGATCGGTGATAATGGCGATGTAGAGCAAGCCATTTTGCGAGAGTTGATTGAGCTTGGCACTAATCCGCGCCATCTGCATCAGCGAATAGGTGCTTTCCTGCATCCTAGCACCACCAGACTGGCAGACGATGACTAGCGTGCGTCGTTCGGCCATGGCGCGGTCGATGAGGCGGCAGAGCTTCTCGCCGGTCGCCCCGCCCAACGTGCCCGTTAGATAACGCGAGTCCATGATCGCCAAGGCGACCGGATGGCCGCCGATTTGGCCGATGCCAGTGTACACCGATTCTTTTAGGCCGCTCTGGCGGCGACTGGTCTTGATTTTGTCTCGATAGCCTTTGAACTTGAGCGGATCGACAGGTGCTACGTTGGCGTTAATCTCGGTGACTGTACCGTCGTCAATGAGGAGGTCGATGTACTGCTGATGGCCGATGGGATAGTGGCAAGCGCACTCCGGGCAGATCCAGTGACAGCGTCGCAGGGCTATCTCGTAGTTGGAATGGCCGCACTTTTTACACTTGATCCAGAGGCCTTGGGGAATTTTGCGTTTTATTAGGGATTTGATCCCAGATTTCATTTTTTCAAACCAGTTCAAGGCTGCTCCTCTCAGATTAGCCCTGCCGCTCGAGTCCGGCAGAAGTGAACGTGGCGCTAGTTCGGATAAACGCGCTATTCGTCGTGTTGATAAACAGTGAATAAAGTGTATTAAAAATAAATACTTGTCAATCTACAGATGCGAGACGGGCCGCAAAAACGTAACGCAGTCGCTGTAAAAATGTAATGGCGGGTTTGTTATTTATATATTAGCATTAGGTGGCCTTTGAAGTTGCATCCCAAACAGCAAATCTATATCTTGACAGCTCTACGAAGGCTGCATTAAGCTAATGACCAATATAAATCTGCGAATTGTCGCGGCTTGAAGACCGTAGCCATATCGAGGATTGTTCATCGTGCAATGTAATTTGATGCGTACTCTAGGATTAGTGATCTGTGCCTTAATTTTGGGTGCCGAGGCTGAAGCCGAGGAAATTGCAATAGCCGATTCAATCCGCAAGTACAAATATTACGCCAAAACGGCCCGCCAAAACAAAGAGTACGACAGGGCCATAGGCTATTATACGACTCTTTTGCAATATAGTCCCCAAGACTTGAAGGCCGCCTACTTCTTGGGGCAGCTCTACTACGAAAAAAAGGATTCCACTGGCGTTCGCATAGCACTACCCCAAGCACGTACCGCACTGCGCCAAGCGATCAGTATCGACTCGCTGCATCTGAATTCCAACCTGTTGCTCTATTCGATACATAAAGCCATGGACTTGCCCGATTCGGCTGCTTGGAGTTTGGAGCGCGTACTGATCAAAAAGCCGGACGAAGCTAAGTACCGCCGCGAGTTGGCCGACCTCTATCGCCGCGGGGGGCACAATGAACGGGCTGTCGCCCACTACGAACAGTTGGTCGCGGACGGTAGTGAAGATGCCGATCTATTTGAAATACTTGCGTTATTGCATCAAGAGTTGGGGCAGGTGGAGCAGGCTCTTGAATGGCGCAAACGCCAAGTCGAGGAAGGGACGGACGGAGCTGACCAATTGGAGAGCATCGTCGAACTGAAGCTAGAGGTCGGCGATGTCGAAGGGGCTTACGACACGCTGTTGCAACTGGCGAAGGTGGATTCACAAAACGCTTATTCCTATTACAACCGCATCGCATCAATTGCCTCTGAAGAGGACGACGACGCCATGCGCTTCAAGGGCCTCAAGGGCATGGTCAAGGCCGATCCCAAGGATTTGAAGAGCATAGCTGAGCTAGTGGAATGGCACCAAGGCCGTAGCGAGTTCGCCTCGGTAAAAGCGTGGCTAGGGCGGGGGCTGAAGGTGAATCCCAAGGATGCCCACCTGCTGCTACTCAAAGGCGACAATCTGGTGAGGGAGGGCGACGAGGAAGGGGCCATCGCCGCTTTTGAGAAAGCCAAAGCCGATCCGGCTTGGGAAAAGGTGGCCCAACAGCGCATCTGGCAGCTCCGGCCGCCCGAGACCGAGGAAGAAAAGCTCAAGCGGCAGTTCTTCGGTGGCGAAGAGGCTCAAGAGGAGCAAAACTAAATACCGCTCTGGTCTGTTGGACCGGGACTAACATTACAATCGCGAGGGGGAAAAATGGTAGAGCTTTTTTACGACGGTGGATGGGCCATGTGGCCCCTGCTCATTCTGCTCATCATCGGCATTGCCGTAGCTATTGAGCGCCTGTTCAATCTGTCGCGGTCGTCGATCGATGCGGCGAATTTCTTCACGAACCTTGAAGAGGTACTCGAAAGCGGAGGCCCCGACGCAGCGGCCGAACTTTGCTCGAATACGCGTGGTCCGGTTGCCTCGGTCATCCACGCAGGGCTCCTGCGCCTAGATCGCGGCATCGACCACGTCGAGAAAGCCATTGACAATTCCGGCGCAGTGGAGATGGCCTTTCTCGAGCGCGGCATGGTCTGGCTCTCGACAGTGGCCAACTTGGCACCGATGATAGGTTTTTTAGGCACGGTCAGCGGTATGATCAATGCCTTTCAGGCGATTAAGGAAGCCGGCGATGTCGAGCCTTCCATGGTCGCGGGTGGTATTTCCGAGGCTCTAATCACCACAGCCTCGGGTTTGATCGTGGGCATCCTGATCCAGTTTTGCTACAATTTCTGCGCCAATCGCATCGATAAAATTATCGCCGATATGACCGAGCAGACGGCCAACTTTATCGACCTATTGGCCGCACGAGAGCATCAAGGAGCCTAGACGTGATTGGGAGGCGCCAGAGCCGGGTTTCCCCGGAAATCCCCACGGCTTCGATGGCGGATATCGCCTTTTTGTTGATCGTGTTCTTCCTCGTCACGACCACCATGAACCAAGACAAGGGCCTTTCATTGCACTTGCCGCCGGTAGGCGAGACCAAGGAGGTACGAGAAAAGAATATTCTCAACGTGTGGATCAATGCCCGCGACCAAGTTGCTTTTTTTGAGAATGAACAGCTAACGCCCGTGCCATTTGCCGAGCTCAAGGTGCGCATCGAAGGGCGTCTGCAAGAAAACGAGAATTTGATCGTCTCGCTCAAGACCGAGCGCGGATCCACCTATCGGACCTTCGTCGATGTGCTAGACGAGCTCAAACTGGCCGGGGCCACCAAAATCTCGATTGCCAACCCGGAAGAATAGTCGATGAAATTCGCACGCAAAGCCAAAGTAGTTAGTGCCATTCCCACGGCCTCCATGGCTGATATATCCTTCTTGCTCCTCGTGTTTTTCATGGTCTCGACGGTTTTCGTGCGCTATCGGGGTGTGCCGGTGGAGTTGCCACAGGCCGAAAAAATCGAGAAGCTCGAAAGCCGCCGCAGCGTGTTGCAGGTTTGGGTCAGTAGCGAGGGAGTCGTCAATATCGAGGACCGGAACATCCCGCTTGCCGAAGTGGGCAAGCTGGTGCATAGGCACCTGACGGTCAATCCTCGGTTGATCATCTCATTGCGGGGCGATAAGGATTCCGAGTTCGGGGTGATTTCTGATGTCATGGAGGAGTTGCGCAAGGTCGAGGCTCTGCGGGTCAATTTCTCCACCAAACGGGAGTTGGACGAATGATTCGCGGCAAACAGCCTGAAGCCAACCTGCGGCTGACGTACCGGAAGACGTTGTGGGCCTGCACGGGTCTTTCTACCCTCGTGCATGCGGCCCTCTTTGTCCTCTTCCCCAGCTTCGAGCCGGAAGCCTATGCCAAATCCGAAGAGCCTATTGTCATTCAACTCGAAGAAATTCCCGAGACCAAACAGGAACGCCGGCCTCCACCGCCGGCCCGACCAGTCGTGCCCGTGCCTACCGACAGCCCGGATGTCCCGGATGACGTGACTATTGAGGACACCGAGCTTGAGTTCGGTCTCGACGATCTGGCACCGCCGCCGCCATTAGAGGAGGAAGTGGTTGAGGAAGTCGAGTTGGAGGAGGAAGAAGAGATCGTCGAATTGTGGCGGGTCGAGAAGAAGCCCAAACTCATCAAAAAAGTAAAGCCGGAGTATCCAGCTACCGCTCAGAAGGCCAACATCACCGGCAAGGTGTTTGTCACGGCGCTAGTGGGCAAAGACGGCAAGGTCGAGCAGATCGGCGAGGTCACGGGTCCCAAGGTGTTCCACGAGGTCGCCAAAACTGCCGCTCTCCAGTCGGAGTTTACACCGGCGATGCAAAACGACAGGCCCGTCAAGGTCTGGGTTAGCTTGCCCTTCGTCTTCAGGCTCAACTGACGGTTGCTATATCCTCCTATTTTTTCTTATATTTAGTAGTACTTTCCTTCCCTTTCTTCCCTGCACAAACGCCGTCCACCGTACGCTCAGGAGGATAAGTCTATGCGGTGTCCCTATTGCAATTGTGAAGAAGATCGGGTGGTGGATTCTCGGTCGTGCCGCGAAGGTATGGCGATTCGCCGGCGCCGCGAGTGCATAAGCTGTGCCAAGCGCTTTACAACCTATGAATACATTGAAAACGTGCCTCTATCCGTTATCAAGGCCGACGGTCGCCGCGAGCCTTTTGATCGCAGCAAACTGCTCGACAAGATACAGATAGCCTGTTACAAGACGACCGTTTCGGCCGAGGAGATCGAGCAGCTCGTCGATCTGGTCGAGGCCGAAGTGGGCAGTCTCAACGTGAAGGAAATTCCCTCCAAGCAGATCGGCGAGCGAGTCATAGAGCATCTGCGTCAGCTTAACGAGGTGGCGTATGTGCGCTTTGCCTCGGTCTATCGCCAGTTCAAGGACAAGAGCGATTTCATGCGCGAACTGGAGCAATTGGCCAATAATTAAAGGCCAGAACTATTTTTTTAGCGCATCCTAACCGGATTGAAAAGAAATTGTTCTGGAACTTGTTGTACTTGACAAATGTGAGCCCCTTCTCTACTTTAGGCCCCGACACAACATCTTGTGTCAGACGAGTGTAATACCCTGAGATAATGTGTCTCAGGGCTGCACTTTTTACTCTCTCCACTAACCCTAACAGTAGTTGACCTAAGTTCTCATTTTTGGCGATGTTTTCCACTTCGCCCCATGGATTTTTTTGCTCCAAGGGAGGGTATGATGGATTCCGAACTCTCACTCGCACACCGATTTGAAGATATGCTGGCACAACTCGAAGACCGCGGGCTCAAGCGCAACGGCCATGACGCTCTCTTGGCCCGTGCCGCTGATGCTGAGACCTATTACGGGGACAACGACTTGGCCATTGACGTTTTGCGCAACAAGTACTTGGCACCCGGCGAAACCGGCCCGCTGCACATCTGGGATCGCATCGCCCGGGCCATGGCCTCGGTGGAGAAGGATCCCCAACTCTGGTACGACCGCTTCTTTTCGCTGTTGATGGACTTCAAGTTCATCCCCGGCGGGCGCGTCATGCACGGTGCTGGCCGCGACGAGGCTAGGCGCAAGCCGACGTTGTCCAACTGCTATGTCATCCCCATCGAAGAAGACAGCCTAGAGGGCATCTATCGCTGTCTGAGCGAGTCGGCGATGGTGTACCGCACGGGCGGGGGTGTCGGCACGGATTTGTCGATTCTCAGGCCGCAGGGGGCTCCGGTCAACGCTACGGTAGATGCCTCGCCGGGTTGCACCGCCTTTATGAATCTGCTCTCCGAGAGCACCAATGCCGTCTCCCAAGCCGGACGCCGCGGTGCCTTGATGCTGACCTTGCGGGTTGATCATCCCGACATTGAAGATTTCATCACCATCAAAAACGACGCCAATCGCACCAAAGTGCAGTACGCCAACATCAGCGTGCTGATTACCCACGAGTTCATGCGGGCTGTGTTGGCCGACTTGGACTTTGACTTGCGCTGGGGTGGCAAAGTGTTCCGCACGGTCAAGGCGCGCCAATTGTGGGACAAGATCACTGCCAATGCCCACGCCAGCGCCGAGCCGGGGATTATTTTTTGGGATACGATGCGCGAGCATCACAATGTCGAATACGCCAATCCACTCACTAGCACTAATCCCTGCGGCGAACAGCCACTGGCCTCGTACACAGCCTGCAACCTAGGCAATCTCAATTTGGTGAACTTCGTCCGTGCCGATGGCGAACTCGACTACGATGAGTTGGGGCGGGTCGCCCGCGTGGCGACCCGCTTTTTAGATAATGTCATTGATTATAACGTGGACAATCATGCCTTGCCTAAAATTCGCGAAGCCGTAGCCTCTGACCGCCGAGTGGGTTTGGGCATCACTGGCATGGCCGATGCGCTGGTCTTGATGCAGAGCAAGTACGATTCGGACGAGGCCCTATCGATCATTGACCGCATTATGGCCACCATCTGCCACAACTCCTATGAAATGTCCGTCGAATTGGCTCGGGAGAAGGCCCCCTTTCCGCTTTTCGACTGGGAAGGCGTCAAGCAGAGCAAGTTCATCCAGAGCCTGCCGCAAGTGCTGCAAGAGAAAATTGCCGCGCACGGTCTGCGCAATTGCACCTTGATTACCATGCCGCCGGTGGGCACGGGGTCGATTGTGGCGCAGACGAGTTCGGGGATTGAGCCAATTTTTTGCACTAGCTACACCCGCCGGGTAAAGCAGGACGACGGCGAGAGTTTCCGCGAATACAAGGTCTATCACCCGCTCGTCCAACGCGTCTTCGGCGGCGACGAAGACCTGCCCGACTACGTCGTGACAGCCCATGAAATCGACCCCTACTTCCGAGTCAAGATGCAGGGAGTAATCCAGAAGTACACCGACAGCAGCATTTCTTCGACCATCAACCTGCCCAAAGACATCGCGCTAGAGACGGTCGCCGACATCTACATCACCGCGTACAAGGAGGGCCTCAAGGGCGTGACGGTGTACCGCGAGGGCAGCCGCGAGGGCATCCTGCAGACCGAGGGCCAAGCCGACAAAAAGGAAGCCAAAGCTCCGGCTGTGGAAATGCCCGATTCCCTAGGGCCGGATGGCTTTCGGCACCGCCGTCGCCGCCCGGCTGTCACCACGGGTATTACCGAGCGGATCAACACCGGCGAGGGCAAGATCTACGTAACGATCAACGAAGACGAATACGGGGTCTGCGAAGTCTTTAGCACCATCGGTAAAGCGGGCGGCAATGCGGCTGCCCAATCCGAAGCCGTCAGTCGGCTGATTTCGCTCGCGCTGCGCTCGGGGGTTGATCCTCAGGAAGTCATCAGCGAGTTGAAGGGCATTTCGGGGCCGACTCCGGTATGGGAAGACGGCGAGCTCGTCCTATCGACGCCGGACGCGATTGGCAAGGCGATGGAGCGCTATTTGCAGCGGAAGGCGGGCAAGCAGCCCGATGCTATTGCTCCCGAGGGCGTACCGCCTAGTTTCGCTGTAAGCAGCAAGCCAAAGACGCTAACGACCTGTCCAGAATGCGGGGCGACGGTAGCCTATGAGAGTAGCTGTCTGATGTGCAAGCACTGCGGCTGGTCCAAGTGTTAAACTAAAGCCGGACTGTGCTTTTTTTGAGGCGAGGATGTCGTCGGGAGACCGGCGGCATCCTCGTTTTTTGTTACAACTCCAACACCAAGCCGTCGTAGGCTAGTTGCACGCTTGGGGGGAGTTTGGCATTGGTCTGACGGTGGTCGAGGTCGTGGGCTATATGCGTGAAGTACGTGCGAGTAGGCTGGAGTTCGGCGACAATGGCCAACGCCTGCTCGACGTTGAAATGAGTGGGATGTTCTTTGTGGCGCAGTGCGTCGAGGACCAGCACCTCTAGACCGCGCAGTCGCGCCATTGCCGCCTCTGGGATGTAATTAGTGTCCGTGGCGTAGGCGAAGTTGTCGATGCGGAAGGCTAGGACCGGGGAGCGGCCGTGATAGATGGTGAGCGGCTCGATGGCGAGTCCACAAGCTGTGAACGGCCCGGCAATCGGACGCAGGGCTAGCTGTGGCGTCGCGCTGGGGGCGTCTTTGTCAAAGGCGTAGTCGAAGACTCGTTCGATGCGTGCAATGGTGTGCGGGTCCGCATAGCAGGGCAGCGGCTGATCGCGGTCAAAGCAATAGGAGCGCACGTCGTCGAGGCCGTGCAGATGATCGGCGTGGCCGTGAGTCAGCAGTACGCAATCGACGCGGTCGATCTGATAGCGCAGGGCTTGAGTTCTGAGATCCGGACCGGCATCAACGAGAATGGACCGGCCTTGATGTACTAGGTGTAAAGCGCAGCGCAAACGCTTGTTTTTCGGGTCGTCCGAGGCGCAAACTGGGCAGTAGCAGCCGATGCGCGGCACCCCGATAGAGGTGCCAGTGCCGAGGAAGGTGACCTTCATGCCGGCACGGCGGGCAGAGTCAGAATCCGCGGCCCGTCCTCAGTAATGACGACGGTGTGCTCGGCATGAGCGGCGAGCGAGCGGTCGGAGGTGAGGGTGGTCCAATCGTCGAGATGGTCGATTTGAGGGTTGCCTAGGCAGAGAATCGGCTCGATGCAAAATACATGTCCGGGCTTGAGCAGCGGGCCTTTGCCGGGCGAGCCATAATTTTCGATATAGGGCGACTCGTGCAGCTCGCGGCCAATGCCGTGGCCCCCGTACTCGCGCACTACGGCTAGCCCTTGGCTTTCGGCGTGGCACTGGATGGCGTGCGAGATGTCGGAAAGCCGCCCACCAGATCGCGCTCGGTCAATGCCCCGTGCGAGGCAGTTGAGGGTGCCGTTGATGAGGTGCTGCGCCTGTGCGCTGATCGCGCCGACTGCGACGGTAAAGGCCCCGTCGCCATAGTAACCGTCGAGGCAGGTACCCACGTCAATGCTGACGATGTCGCCCTCTTGTAGTGGAGCTTCGGTGGGGAATCCATGCACGATTGCGGCGTTTACTGAAGCGCAAATCGAGTAGGGGAAGCCGTGGTATCCCTTGAAGGCGGGCACCGCTCCTAAGGCGCGGATTTCGGCCTCAGCGACTTGATCCAGCTCGAGGGTGCTGACGCCGGGCGCGATGAGCGCTTCGAGCTTCTGCTGGACGGCGAAGACGATCTCGCAGCTCGCGGCAATGTGGTCTATTTCGCTTGATTTTTTGCGGTGAATCAAAGTGCAAATCCTTAGAGAATGCAGCGCACAATACTAAACGCGTTACAAAAAGGCGGTAGCTCTGGTTTGTCAAGAGCGCGTCTTGCGGTTGTTTTGGGGCGTCTATATATTCAAGAAATTACGTAACTTACGTCTTAAGGGCTATCAACCGAGGGAGCAGATGGGCAAGTCATTGGTGGTTGTCGAGTCGCCAGCCAAGGCCAAGACAATCAACAAAATTTTAGGCAAAAACTTTGTGGTCAAACCCTGTATGGGGCACGTTCGGGACCTGCCGCCGAAAGAGCTAGGTATCGACGTTGAAGCCGGCTTCAAGCCGCGCTATGTGACCATTCGGGGAAAGGGCAAGATCCTCAGCGGCCTCCGCAAAGCAGCCCAAGCCGCCGATACCACCTACTTAGCTACCGATCCCGACCGCGAGGGAGAAGCCATTGCCTGGCACGTGGCTCAAGCCATCTCCCACAAAAACGACAGCGTCAAGCGAATTCTCTTCAACGAGATTACGCCCAAAGCGGTACACGAGTCGCTAGAGCATTCGGGCGCACTCGATCTACACAAGGTCGATGCCCAACAGGCGCGGCGCGTACTCGACCGCTTAGTCGGCTACGAGATCAGCCCGCTCTTGTGGAAGGTCATACACTCCGGGCTCTCAGCCGGCAGAGTGCAGTCCGTAGCCGTGCGGTTAATCTGTGAGCGCGACAGCGAGATCAAGGCGTTTAATCCGCAGGAATACTGGTCGATTGAGGCCCTGTTGGGCCGCGAGAACCGAGGTTCGTTCTGGGCGCGCCTGTTGGCCAAAGACGGCGAGAAGCTCGACATCGGCAATCAGGAAGAGGCCGATCGCATCGCCGCCGAGTTGGCCACTCAGGATATAGCAGTCAAAGAGGTCAAAAAGCGCGACCAAATGCGTCGCCCGGCCCCGCCCTTCACGACTAGCACCTTGCAGCAAGAATGCGCTCGGCGGATGCGCTTTTCGGTCAAGCGCACCATGGCCGTAGCTCAGCAGCTATACGAAGGCATTGAGGTCGAGGGCGAAACCCGTGGTCTGATCACCTATATGCGCACGGATTCGGTGCGCGTTGCAGCCGACGCCATTGCCGAGGTGCGCGAGCAGATCGGCACCCGCTACGGCCGCGAGTACGTACCCGAAGTGCCCAATCACTACCGGACCAAAAACAGCGCCCAGGACGCCCACGAGGCTATACGCCCCACCTCCGTAGCCTTACATCCAGACAAAGTTAAGCACTTGCTCACGCCAGATCAGGCACGAGTGTACTCCCTGATCTGGAAGCGATTCGTGACCTCGCAGATGAAGCCACAGATTCTCAACATCACGACGGCCAATGTCGAGGCCGGTCCTTATTTGCTTCGCGCCACGGGTAGCATCGTCAAGTTTTCGGGCTTTACCTTGCTCTATAGCGAGAGTAAGGAAGAAGAGAGCCAAGAATTGGCCGCGCCTAACGAAGAGGGCAAGTTGCGGGCCATGCCCTCCGATATTGCCGAGGGTGAGGTGCTAAAGTTAGAGCAGATCGCTCCTGAGCAGCACTTTACCAAGCCGCCGCCGCGCTTTACCGAGGCGTCTCTCGTCAAAGAGCTAGAATCCGAGGGTATTGGTCGTCCCTCAACCTACGCGCAAATTATCACTACCATCCTCGATCGCGAGTACGCCGAAAAGGTCGATAATCGCTACTTTGTGGCCACTGAGCGCGGCCAGACCGTCAACAAACTACTCGTCGATACCTTTCCGCACCTCTTCAACGTGGCTTTCACGGCCAACATGGAGGACAAGCTCGATCAGGTCGAAGACGGGGGCACCAACTGGGTGAAGATCGTGCAGCAGTTCTACGACTCGTGGAAAGGCGACTTAGACGCGGCCAACAACCGCCGCAAAGAGCTAAAGCGCGCGTTGCAAGAGGTGTCGGACGAGGACTGCGAGGAGTGCGGGGCCGACATGGTCGTCAAGTGGGGCCGCAATGGCCGGTTCCTCGCTTGCTCTGGTTATCCCAAGTGCAAAAATACCAAGCCCCTCGAAGAGCAGGGCGAGGTGGAGACCGACGAAGTCTGCGATCAGTGCAGCGCACCGATGGTCGTCAAGATGGGTCGCTATGGTCGCTTTTTGGCTTGTAGCAGCTATCCAGATTGCAAAAACGTCAAACCCTATGTCCTCGGGATCCAGTGTCCAGAGGACGGCTGCGGGGGCCAGATCGTGGAGAAGCGGTCGCGCAAAGGCAAAGTTTTCTTTGGTTGCAGCACCTATCCCGAGTGCAAGTTCGCCAGTTGGGACCGCCCCATAGACCGCAAATGCACCCATTGCGACGCCGCCTTGCTCTACGAAAAGGGGAGCCGCTCGGGTACCCCTACCCAGTACTGCCGGGTTTGCGGCACTGAGTACGAAAGCGAAGAGGGCGAAAAAGACAAAAGCGCCCAAGCTGCCTGAATATCCTTTCCTCCTTGGCTCGCTACGCCATGGCCGATGCACCGCAAAGCGCTCTGCACGCCGGATCCAGCCTTGAAGAGGGCATTTCCCGCTTCTTGGAATACTTGGATAAAGAGCGCAACTACGCCGAGTACACCCTCAGTTCATATCGCTGCGACTTGCAGCAATTTGCTCGCTTTCTCTACCCGCGAGTCGATAATCTGCAACTGCCGCTGCGGGTAGTGCAGCGCGAGCAGGTGCAGGCCTTTGTTGCCGACCTAGAGGAAAAGGGCCTTAAGGCCAGTACAGTCGCCCGCAAATTGGCGGCTCTGCGCTCGCTTTTCCGCTATCTCTGTCGTGCGGGCGCGCTCGTCGCCAATCCGGCTGGTGCGGTGGCATCGCCCTTAGTCGAGCGCGCATTGCCGCGGCACCTGCCCGTAGAGCAGGTCGCTGAGGCCATGGAAGCCCCTGCGACCGAGCGGTTTAGCGGCGTACGGGATCGGGCCATTCTAGAGGTGTTCTACGGAGGGGGCATTCGCCTCGGGGAGTTGGTGGCGCTCAATCTCTCGTCGCTGGATCTGGCCGAAGGCACCATCAGGGTGATGGGCAAGGGCCGCAAAGAGCGCATCGCCCCCATTGGTGCAAAGGCGCAAGAGGCACTCAAAGCGTACTTGCACCGCCGCGCCGAGGTCCTGCTCGAATGCGATATGTCCCAAGTAGAAGCCGGTGTCCTCTTCCTCAACGGGCGCGGCAAGCGCTTGAGTCGCCGCACCGTGCAGCGCATCGTCGAGCGCCATTTGCGCACCGTGTCGGCAGACGATTCGCTCAGCCCGCATCGTCTGCGCCACTCCTTTGCCGCTCATCTCCTCGACGCGGGTGCCGATTTAGTGGCCGTCAAAGAACTCCTTGGCCACGCGACTTTGGCCGCGACA
This sequence comes from Candidatus Latescibacterota bacterium, assembly GCA_965200315.1. GTDB lineage: Bacteria > Latescibacterota > UBA2968 > UBA8231 > UBA8231. The sequence continues at coordinate 1,693,419 of OZ241362.1, read as the reverse complement.
CAAAGCTATACTGAAGTGAGCTTGGAGCACCTGCAAGCCATCTACGCCGAGGCCCATCCGCACGGTGCCGATTAGCGTCTTGGTCGCCCTGTTGTTGGGCTGTGCCAAAGTCGGGCCGCCCACCGGAGGGCCGATGGACAAAGAGCCGCCTCGCATTCTGTCTCACTACCCGGAGAGCGACGCTTTGGAAGTGGCGCGGGATACCGAAGTAGAAATCGTCTTCAGCGAATCCATGAATCGCGAGCAGACCGAAGCCGCTCTTTTTACCTCGCCGGTCGGGCCGCTGCAACTGTCGTGGCACGGTCCGCGACTGCGCATTGCTATGCCCTTGGCCGAGGAGCGAACTTATGTGTTGACGGTGGGGACCGGGGCGCGGGATCTGCGGGGCAATGCCTTGACCAAATCCTTTACTTTAGCTTTTGCCACCGGCTCGCAGCTCGACCAAAGTTTGGTGCGAGGCCGGGTGTACCAAGACCATCAACCCGTGGCCGGTGCCCATGTTTGGGCCTATGATTTGGGAACCTTTAGCGGGGAGGTAAGATTGGACGAACCGTCCTATCAGACGCAGAGCGGTGCCGACGGAGACTACGAGTTTTCCCGCCTCGCTCTAGGCCACTATCGGGTACTGGCTTTTAGGGACGCAAATCGCAACGCCCTGCCCGACGCCGACGAGTGGTTGGCCCTGTCGTCGTCCTCTGTGGAAGTGGGGGAGGAGGCAGTGCTAGCTGGCGATTTGGCCCTCGTGCGTCGGCAAAAGCCCGCGCCCGAGCTCAAGCGGGTCCAAGCCATACACGCCGAGCGGCTGATGTTGCTGTTTACCGAGGCCGTGGATCTGCAAAGTTTAGAGATAGAAGTCGCCGGGCTGGCGGTGGAGTCGCTGTATGCGGCCCCGGATGCAGAGGAGAAAATCTACGTCGAGACGGCAGCGCAAGAGCCAGACCGACGCTATGCTGTACAGCTTGCGTTCGCCGGAGCGCCCGTGCAGTGGGATGCGCCCGTTCGCGGCAGTGGGCGACCCGACCGCAAGCCGCCTTCTTTCGTCGGGTTGGCGCGGGACCGATTGGCCCCAAGCGATGCTTTGGACTTGCTTTTTTCCGAGGCCATGCAGCCGGTTGCGTTGGGAGGATTTTGGACGGAGAGCGATTCGACGCAAGCATTAGCGGGAAACTGGCTGTGGCCAGCCCCCAACCGCGCCCGCTTTGCGCCCATCGAACCGCTGGCACCGGGTGCGTATCGGCTCGCGGGGCCGGCTGCTCGGTTCTTGGACCGAGCGGGTAATGGACTCGCCGACAGCTTGCTCGCGCTTTCGTTTACCGTCGGCGCGGAGACCGCGGCGATTCGAGGGCAGGTACAGACCGGGGAAGAAGGTCGCGTCCGAATCGCGGCCATCAACGAGGACGGGCGGACGTACGCCGAATGGACCGACGAGGATGGGCTGTTTGCGCTGAACGGCCTGCTGGCCGGGACCTACGCGTTGTGGGCGTTTGTAGATCGCGATGGCGACGGTGAGTATAGCGACGGCTCGCTCAGCCCCTTTCGCTATGCCGAGCCTTATGGACGCTATGGCGAGCCGGTTGACTTAGACGCGGACCAAGTCGTCGAGGGAGTGGAGATCCCATGCCGCTGAGACTGGTCGAGTTGACGCTCTTGGCGTTGCTGCTCATAGGACTGGGCATTGTGCATTTTTCTCGCCTGACTCCGCATGAGCGGGCCTTGATCCAATTGGAGGCGCGGTTGGAGCAGCTCTACTTGCTCGAAAAGGCCCATTTTGCTAAGCACGGCCGCTACTTCGATCCGAATGACGAGAGAATCCGGCGCGCTTGGTGGCAGATAGAGGGCTATACTTGGGAGTTCTGGCCTATGAACACGGGATTCTGGTTGGTGGTGCGGGCCGACTTGGACGGGGACGGTCAGCTTGGGGCTTGGACTATAGATGCTGCACATCCGCAGGTGAAGATCCTAAACCAAGACTGAACAAATAGAGCCGTCAGACGGCGATCTCCATGGGGATGGAAGGATGAGGGTGGTAGTTGAGCAGTTTGAAGTCGTCGTAGCGGAAGTCGGAAATTGACTGGCCGCGATTTTTAATGGTCATCACCGGCTGCGGCCGGGGAGTGCGGCAGAGTTGTTGGCGCAGCGCGGCGATGTGGTTCTGATAGATGTGGACATCGCCGCCAGTCCAGACGAATTCCCCGGGCTGCAAGCCGCAGACTTGGGCCATCATCATGGTCAGCAGGCTGTAGCTGGCGATGTTGAACGGCACGCCAAGCCCCACGTCACAAGAGCGTTGATAGAGCTGGCAGGAAAGCCGACCGCGTGCGACGAAAAACTGGAACAGGCAGTGGCAGGGCATGAGGGCCATTTGCTCCAACTCGCCGACGTTCCACGCGCTGACGAGGATGCGGCGCGAATCGGGATCGGTCTTAATCAGCTCAACGGCGCGTTGAATTTGGTCGATGGGGCCGTCTGGGGTGGAACACTCGCGCCACTGCTTGCCGTAGATGGGGCCGAGGTCGCCGTTTTCATCGGCCCATTCGTCCCAGATGCGGACGTTTTCTTTTTGCAAATAGGCCGTGTTGGTGTCGCCTTTGAGGAACCACAAGAGTTCGTGGATAATAGAGCGCAAATGCAGCTTCTTGGTGGTCAGGCAGGGGAACCCGGCCGCCAGATCAAAGCGCATCTGATAGCCGAAGATGGCGAGGGTGCCGACGCCCGTGCGGTCGGCTTTGGCCTCGCCGTGGTCGAGACAATGGCTTACTAGGTCGAGGTATAATCGCATGGTAAAAGGTCGTAAGCGTAGCCGACTGCAACAATGTACTTGTAGCGATGCTCTATTATTCTATACGTTTTTTGCTTCGTGTCAAAGGCATTTGGGCGGTTGCAGTAGGCGAGGAGTTAGCACAATTCTAACTCGTTCTTGGCGGCGCAATCAGGCGGCAGGTAGGTTGACAGAAACATGCCCGCCGCGTATCTTCAAATCCCTGTTTGAGGCGACGTGGCCAAGTGGTAAGGCAGGGGCCTGCAAAGCCCTTATCCCCGGTTCGATTCCGGGCGTCGCCTCCATTTTTTTGCTCGTGCGCCGGGGTGGCGGAATTGGTAGACGCGGTGGACTTAAAATCCACTGTCCGCTTAGGACGTGCCGGTTCGAGTCCGGCCCTCGGCACCACATCCCTTTAATCCTTCCTACTAATCCAGCAATTCCAGTGCCTGCATTCCAGCGCGAATGTACCCTAAGGCGAAAGCTCGGCCCCGGTGTCCGTACGGTTCGTCGCCGATTACGCGAGGCGTGTGGTCGGGCGTGATAACCCCGTCGTAGCCAGCGTCGCGATAGGCTTTGAGCGCGGCGATCATGTTGACGTCGCCCTCGTCGATAAAGACCTCGTCGAACTTGGGGAAGCCGCCGCGCACATTGCGGAAATGCACGTAGAATATCTTGCCTTGGGCGACGAAGCGGCGCACGGCTGAGATCGTCTCGTCCGGCCCCATCTCGGCCACCGTTCCTTGGCAAAACTCCAATCCATTGCTCGGACTGGGCACGAGGTCTATTAACCGCTGCATGGCGTCGTGATTGGTCAGGAGCCGGCCCGTGCCGAAGAGGGTTTCGGCTGGGGGGTCGTCTTGGTGGGCGGCGAGTTTGACGCCAGCGTTTTCGGCGACGGGCACCACCCGTTCGAGAAAATAGGCCAGCCGCTCCCACATCTCGGCGACTGAGACCGGCTGATCGACGATCGGCGGCGCGTCCTTGACTAAGCTGTAATCAAAGCTTTTCAGGCCGGCCCCACCGCGTCCGCCGCCGCTGTTGTACGCGCGCCAGTGGCCGGAGACGCCGGCCAAACTGAAGTAGTAGCCGAGGATCGGAATGCCGATTTTTCCCATGTTTTCAATGGACGTGCAGACTTTCGCCAACTGGGCGTCGCGCCCTAAAGTCGCATGGGTGATGGGGTGCATGTGATCGCCGGGCAAGTTCTCGATGGCGCACAGCTCCAAGCCGAACGAGTCGATGAATTTTTTCATCCGCAGCAGCTCGAAGTAATCGAGCACACCTTCGTCGCCGAGGCGGGGGCTGTGGACGACGATGTGTGTGACGCCCATCTGCTGGGCGAATTGCAGGTTTTCTTTGCTGAGTGTGTCGAGGCCGAACTTGAGGCCGAGCTTCATGGTAGGTTCCCTTTCTAACGACAATGGTGTCTGCACAGTACGTACAACGCCTGCGGCAGGCAAATCTCGCCGTGGCCAGCCCTTCCCTTGACGCGCCGTACTTTGGCCGCTACTATCGGCTGCATGCGAGCCTTTTATCTATACGGTGCCCGCGACCTGCGGGCCGCGGAAGTCGCCCGACCGCAGCGCGCCGCGGACGAGGTCTTGGTGCAAATCCGCGCCACCGGCATCTGCGGTTCAGACCTGCACTACTATGTACACGGCAGGAACGGCGATTTCGTCCCGGAGCGCCCGTTTGTCCTCGGGCACGAGGCGGCCGGGGAAGTCGTCGATGCGGGCGCGTTCGCGGATGTGCTGCCGATGGGCAGCCGAGTGGCCATTGACCCGTCCCACCCCTGCCGCACGTGCGCCCACTGCCGCCAAGGTCGCTACAACCTCTGCCCGCAGATGCGCTACTTTGGCTCTGCGGCCTGTAGCCCGCCCCAAGACGGCTCGTTCCGCGAATACGTGCCAGTCCATGTTCACAACTGCCATCCGCTTCCCGCGGCGATGGATTATCGCCAAGCGGCCCTGCTTGAACCGCTGTCCATCGCCGTCCACGGCGTCGACCAAGCAGGAGGCATCGCTGGCAAGCGCGTACTGGTGACGGGTGCCGGTCCCATCGGCCAGCTCATCGGCTTGGTCGCTCGGCACTACGGAGCGGCCCATCTCGCCGTCAGCGATATTCGCCAAAGTGCGCTCGACTTGGCAGCGTCGCTGTGGGCCGATCAGCCCGTGTGCGCCGACGATCCGACCGCAATTGCCAGAGCAGCGGGCGCGGGATTCGACGTCGTCGTGGAAGCCTCTGGGGTGCCAGCCGCCCTACAAACCGCGTACGCGCACTGCAAGGCCGGTGGCACCATCGTGCAGTTGGGCGTCCAGGGCGGCCCGATTGAACTGCCGGTCAACTTGGTCATGCAAAAGGAATTGACCGTCCGCGGCTCCTTCCGCTTTGCCCATGTATTTCCCCAGGCCCTCGACCTGTTGGCGCGGCGGCAACTCGACGTGGCCCCCCTCATCTCGCAGTGCGTTGCCTTTCCCGCTTTGGTCGCCGGTTTCGACGCCGCGCTCCAGCCCCAAACCATCAAGGTGGTGGTTGATTACTAGCATTGTTGACCCCGCTAAAAGGGGGTGCTTTTTTATGTCGCCGACGCCATCAGGAGCCTACATGCACGAAGCTGTAAAAGACTGGTTGACACAGTGCCGAGACAAGCTCCGCACCGCGGCGATTACCGCTGCGGATCTCGACCGCCTCGGTGAATTGCTCGTCGAACCCCGCCAGCAGATTCTCTATCTCTACGCCAAATCGACCAATATGCGCTCGCCGCTGGCTAGCTGGGCCTTGTACGACGCCACCCAGCCGCAAATGCCGACCCTGCCCAGCACCGAACCGCCCTATGAGTCGGTGCTCGCGGCTGTGGCCGATGGCTGGCGCGTGGTGCAATTTCCCATCGCCAAGCTCTACGCGTACGAAGGCGAGGACAACGACTACCTCGGCTATGAGTTCGTGCTCGAAAAATTCGTTTAGGAGGAACGGATGTCCCCAATTAGACCGACGCTAGACGACGACGGCGTCATGGACTTTGTCGCCTCCGGCTTGGTCGTCTGCGAAAGCGTCATCGACGAGTGCTTCAATCGCTGCTGCGACGATCTCGCCCCCGGCAATTGCGACGCCTTTATCGCCTCGGACGACTTCACCCAGCAGGTGCTCCTGCATCCCCAAGTCGCCGGGGTCGCGCGTTCGCTTTTGGGCGAGGACTTCTTGGTGCCCCGAGGCGGCCACCACCACTTTTTTAAGGAGCCGCACCTCGGCCAGACTTGGCATTCGGACGGGCTTTCGGGCAGCGGCTACGATGTCGTCGAGCTCCAGTGCTACTACTACCCGCACCGCGTCGGGCTCGCCGACGGGCCGACCATGGTTCTACCCGGTTCGCATTGCCGCGCCGTCGATCGCGAAGCCATCGCCCACTACGGCGATATCTGCGGCCAAGTTTCGCTGACCGTGCCGGCCGGCACCGTGGTGCTGACTCGCTATGGCATCTGGCACAAGGCCGGCCCCAAAACCAACGACCGCGCCCGCAGCATGATCAAGTTTTCCTACCACCGCACGGCCGCATCGCAGCGGGACTGGCTCTGCGATGCGGCGGAAATTCCCGCCTATCGCGACCGCCCGCGTCTGCCCTACGTAACCGAAGTCGAATCCTACCGAGACCGGGTGCGGCGCATCCGCACTTGGAACTGGCTCTGCGGCATGGACCAAGAGGTCGCGCTGCGCTGGGAAAGGTCGCAGCCAGTTTCAGAACTGATAAAGGAAGGCACGCCATGACCACTCATAGATCCTACGCACTGCGTGCTGTCCCCGGCTTGTACGCCAGCAAGCCGGGAATCCAAGTCGCCGTCCAGACCTCACACAAGGCCAGCGACGAGGATTTGCAATTCTTCCAACAACTCGGCGTCGAATGGGTCATGCTCGGGATCGACGACCCGGCCTTGCACAGCGTCGAACACTACAAATGGTTCGCCGAGCGCTTTGCCGCCTACGGGCTACAGATATATCGCATCGCCAATCACGCGGTCCACAACGTCCCGGAGATCACGCTTAACCTGCCCGGCCGCGACGAGAAAGTCGAAGAGCTAATCCAGTTTATCCGCGACCTCGGTGCCGCTGGCATTCGCTACCACACGTACGCCCACATGGGCAACGGCATCTGGAGCAGCGGCCGCACCACCTGTCGCGGCGGCATGAGCGCACGGACCCTCGACATCAAAAACGCCAAAGGTCGCTGGGGCAGCGAGACCTTTGGCGGCGACTTGACCCACGGCCGCGCCTACACGGAAGACGAGCTGTGGGAAAACTACGAGTACATGATCCGCAAGGTCGCGCCGGTCGCCGAGGAAGCTGGAGTCTATATCGGCCTCCATCCCGACGACCCGCCGGTCTATGCCCTAGGCGGAATACCCCGCTGTATCTTCGGCAATTTTGCCGGGTATAAGCGAGCGATGGACATCGCCGACAGCTCCAATATCGGCGTTTGTCTGTGCGTCGGCTGCTGGTTGGAGGGCGGCAAGCAGGGCATGGGGGCGTCGGTTGAAGAGGCGATACACTACTTTGGCGTGCGCAACAAGCTCTTCAAAATTCACTTCCGCAACGTCTCCAACCCCATGCCCGACCCGTGGGTCGAAACCCTGATGGACGACGGCTATCAGGACATGCACCGCGTGATGCAGGCCCTGCGCGCTGTCGAGTTTGACGGAGCCATCATCCCCGACCACATTCCCGAGATGCTGGGAGGAGGTCGCGTGGGCGTCGCGTACTCCATCGCCTACATGCGGGCACTGGTGCAGGCAGTCAACAACGAAAGCGGTGGTCCGGCCTAGCCGTGCGTACCTGCCGCGGCATACTTTATCGGCCATCTGCCCGTCAGGGATCGGGATGACTAGGCGACCTAAGTACGGCGAAAGCCGCGAGACTGAGAGGCTGTGCCTGCCGATTGGCCAAAAAATTGGCAGGCTGGACGCGTCGACCCACTGCGTTCTCGATGACCGCTTCGATCGCGGCCCGTACGACCAGCTCCATCGGCAGCTCACCGTGGTTGACGCGTACTCGGCTGTGGTAGATCTAGAGGAGAATATCCGCGGACGTATCGACGTGGTCATCCAAGCGTTTGGGGTGGAGGAACAGTACGTGGCCGAGACGCCGGAGTCCGATCCCCTAACCGAACCGACTCGCGGGTCTAGGCAGTGGAAGCCATTCTTTGAAGGCGAGGAACTCATTGAGCGCGTAGTGATGAACCTCAAAGAGCACAAGCAGTTCGCCGCGGCCTACGGGGACTACGTCGAGATCGCTCGCTCCGGCGATGACATTTCTAGGATCGTCGCCGACGGCAGGATCGCGATGGTGCTGATGCTGATGAGTGGCTTTATCGCGGACCGTCTCGATGTGCTCCGCGAGTTTTACCGCGAGGGCATACGGGTCATGTGCCCCAGCCACTTGAGCGCGACCTCTTGGGCCGACTCCAGCACCGAGTTGAACGATCGCCCCGGCTTGACCTACTTGGGGCGCGATGTGATCCGCACCTGCAACGAACTTGGCATGCTCGTCGACTTGGCGCACTGCTCCGACTACACCTGCAGAGATGCCCTAACAGTGGCGACGAAACCAATGATAGCCACCCACACCAAAGCCCGGGCTCTCAGCCGGAGTCTGCGCGACATGCCAGACGACCTGATGCGGGGAGTAGCAGATGGGGGAGGCGTGGTTTGCGTCTTGGCACCGACGCCGCGAACTCCTCGCGAACGACACGAGGCCCGGCGCAAGCGCGACGACGCCCTGCACCAGCACTACCCCGACCCGTTCGAGCGCGCCCGGGCCAAGTTGGCCGACGCGGAGGTGTGGGACACCAAGCTCGACCTAGTCACCATTGACCATGTAATCAACGCAGTGGGAATCGACCATGTCGGCCTTTCCTCGCATGCACAAAGTGTGCCGCAGTGGAAGGAGTACACCGCAGCGTTGATCGACCATAGCTATTCCGAGACGGACGCGGCCAAGATTATGGGGGAAAACGTCGTGCGGGTGCTGGCCTCGGCCTAGGACGCTGACTGAGACGGTGCTACGTACGCCGAACCCGATTGGCCGGTTGTACCCGCGTTTACGGGAAACGGGATCGGGATCTCATCGCCGTGCCAAGGGAAGGCGTAACTCGGCTTGTTGCTGAACCGAGAGAGACCGGCGTTGAGGCTCACCTGGGTCGCGGGCGGAAGATTGACGGCGACGTACCGGCCGTTTACGGGCGTTATGGCCGGAGCCGCTCCCTCGCCATGCTCCGCTCTCACCTTCGTGAAGGTGTGCTCCCCAAAGGCCCCCGCCTGCACGATCAACCGTCGCTCCTCTTCCCGGCTGCAGTTCACGAGCTGGACCCCTACGGCGTCGGCTGCGAGATGATCGACGAGGGCGGCGACGTCCGGCGGTAGCCCGGGACGCTGCTCGTCTCGGTCGTAGTAGCGAACTGTGGCGCGCAGCAGCCCGCCGTTGTAGATGGACTGGGGTGCCCCCATCGTCACTTGGGTGAGGCCCTTGGTAAAGACCGGGTTGTCGGGAATGGCGTTTTTCTGCAGTCTTTCGATTACGGTGCGCTGGTCCTTGTGCATCCGGTCAATGGCCTGCATGGACCACTCGGACTCGGCCGCCAAGATCTGCTCGGGCCAGTCCGGGTTCTTGCCGTCGTAGTACTGGAACCGGGCGAACTCGGTCTGTCCCCCGTTCTTTTCGCCGGCAACCGCGCCAACAGAATTCCAGTCGCGCTCGACCTCCCCCTCGCGCACCCGCTCGATCAGCTCGTAATCCTCCTGCGCCATAGAGGCGTGGTACAGGTGGGCCAGCTCCTGCATGCGCCAGGGAATTGGGCCGGTGTAAACGTGGCGCATCGGCACGATGGTGTCTTCCCGCCGCGGCAGGGGTGGGTCGTACTGCCAGCCAGAGGGGCCGTAGCGCGTCGGCATAATAAGCTGACCGTCCTCTCGCTCGATGGAGGCATTGAGGAGGATTTTGACCTGATCGCGGAGCAGATCGAGATAGCCGAAGTCGCCGGTCAGCAGCAGAGCGCATTCGGCGGCGATGTTGAGGCTGTGAAACATGATGTTGAAGCCCTGATAGTGGTTCCAACCGTACTGACCACCCCAGAAGTTGCCGCTGCGACGCTCGCCGATGATGCCGTTGGGACCCACGTTGTCGGGCATGATGCCGCCGTTTTGCGCGGCCCGCTCCATCCACGCCTCGGTGTAGTCCAGCACCCAGCGTTTGTACTTTTCGTCGCCGGTGTACAAGTAGGCGTGGGTCACCAGCGCGGTGGCGCCGAGGTTGTTGGGCGTGTCCGACTGTAGAATCAGCTTGTTGAACAGATCGACGATCTCCGCCTGTCGCGCCGGGTCCTCCCACCAGTCGAGCTCGAGGTCTTCCACAACTGGGTAGAGACTGGCGCGGACGCCGTAGTAGTTGACTTCGCTGCCCAGCCAGCGCCCCGCCAAGAGCATGGCGTGCGCGGTCTCGGCCCCCACTTCCTGCAACGGTCCTTGGCTCGACTGGAAGGGGGAGCGGAGGACCTTATGCACCGGGTCGTAGTTGGGAGCCTCCGGGTCTTCGCCCGTGTAGAATCCGGCGAATAGCTGGGTGCGCCGGGCCATCTCCGAGATCGTCGGGTCGGCGACGCCGAAGTCGTACAAGGCCATCATGCCCTCCCCCAGATGATGCCACTCCATGGCCTGTTCGATATTCCAGAACTCCCGCCGGGCCGAGGGCCGAAAGACTTTCTTGTGGTCGTTAAACCGGGTGCGATGGACGATGTTCTCATCGCTGATTCGGACGGTTGCGTTCCACGCGGTCGCCGCCATCTCGAGCAAGCTGTCGTCTGCGCCCATGGCGTAGAACAGGCCCCAGTTGTAGAATTGCTCGAAGAGATCGTCGAAATCCTCGGCGTAGAGAATGGCTCCACCGCGCTCCGTACACTGGCGAAACCTGAACCGAGCCCCTTCCTCCATCTGGGCGATGAGATTGCGCTCTAGTAGGGCCCAGGCCGGCGGCGCACCCACCCGGGTCGCGGTGATCTGCGGCAATGCACTCATGTTGGTCATGGTAGCCTCCTTGATCGTTGGTCCATGGCGGCCCCACCGAGCGGTTTGTCGGCCGCCGCTGCGATTTGCTCGCTATACCGCTTTTCGCCTAGGGTCTCCTTCTTGTTAAGAAAGCGGCTTATCGCCGGGATGATTTTCTGGCTGCGGTCTTGGATGGGGAAGCGGACGGGGGCGTGATGATCGCGATGCGACTGGCGCAAGCCGATGGCAATCTCGAGCACTTGGCGCATGTTGGCCCCGCTACAGCGGGGTTCAATGCCTTGGTCGAGGGCCTCGACGATGGACTGGATGCCGCTGCGCTGGCGTGTACCGCTGGGGTTGATCCAGTCTTCTTGGTCGCCGAATTCTGCGAAGAAACCTTCCTCCTCCACTAGCTTCTCGTGAGGCGCGCCCCGCCAGAGCCGCCCGCTTTTCCAGGTCGAATGGTACACGCCCTTGCTACACACGACCTCAATACCCTCGAGCGGCGAGCGTTTGGTGTGGATGAAGGCGTCCGCGCCGTTGGCGAAGCGGATGTGCCCGCCCATGCCTTGGTCGTCGTCCGAAAACGGGTCGCCGAGGCACCAGCCGGTCACCCATTCCACGTCGGCGTCGTCGGCGAACAGGCGCAGGACGCTGAGCCCTTGGCAGCCGCCCCCCGAGATCTCGTTGGTGGACTGGTACAGATTGATGCTGCACAACTCCCCGAGGTCGCCTGAGTCTATGAGGCCCTTGACCTTCCAATGCTGGGGCATGTTGCGGTAGGCGTCCCCCGAGGCAAAGGCAATGCCCCGCGATGCGCAGGCCTGAACCATGGCGTCGGCTTCCGCCAGACTTGCCGCCATCGGCTTTTCGCAGTAAATGGCCTTGACGCCGGCCTTGGAGCAGTCGAGGACGACCTGCGGATTGGGCTGCACCGGCAAGATCGGGGCGGCGATGTCGATTTCTTCTTGGGCGAGCAGCTCGCGGTAGTCGGCATACCCCGGCACGGGAAAGTAGTCCAGAAACAGCTTCAGATTGTCGGCGTCCGGGTCGGCGGCCGCGACGACCTCGGTGCGCGGATTGCCTGCGTACCCTCGGGCGTGTCCGTGCCCCTTGCGGCCGCAGCCGATCAAGGCGACGCGATAGGTCCGGTTGTCTTGGGTCATAAGCTCCTTCCTCGTCGACACAACGCATAAATTGTCGCTTCTTTAATTTATTCCAAACAAGCAGGCGATTTCTCCGCAGGCCGTCAACTCGTCCCATACAAACTCCGGTGCCGCATGGCCGCTTCCTGCATCCCACAAGCCGTTGGCGCGACCCCGTTGCGCTTTGCCCGCAGCATCGTCGCCGGGGCCTTGTTGTCCCTGCTCATCAGCGTCGGCTTTGCGTACTGTCGGCTGGCCCTGTCTACGGCCGGTATGTCCTCGGACTACATCACCGCTGGGGCCGTGGCCGTCTTCTTCCTCCTCATCGCTTTTCTCAATCCGTTGCTCAAGCTGGTACATCGGCCTTGGGGCTTCAATCGCGGCGAACTGGCCGTGATCTACGCGATGCTCATCATCGCCTCGACCATTCCCACTTGGGGCTTTTCGGCCAACCTCATCCCGATGCTCCCGGCGGTTTACTACTTCGCCACGCCCGAGAACGACTGGTCCGAGCTCGTCCACCCCCACATTCACCGCTGGCTGGTGGTTCATGACCGCGAGGCCGTCACCTATTTCTTTGAGGGCCTGCCCGAAGGCGCGGCCATCCCTTGGAGTGCTTGGGTGGTGCCGCTGGCGGCTTGGCTCACCTTCATTGTGGCCATATACCTGATGATGATCGCGCTGATGGTGCTGCTGCGCCGGCAGTGGGTGGACCACGAGCGCCTGCTCTTCCCGCTCGTGCAACTGCCGTTGCAGATGACCGAAGAGGGCCGGCCCGGCGATCGCTTCGGCCCCTTCCTGAAGAGTCCGCTCATGTGGGTTGGCTTCTTGGTGCCGTTCTGCTTGATGAGTACTCACGGACTGAATTTCTATTTTCCGGTCATTCCCAAGGTCAGCCTGTACACTGTCATCGTACCCTTGCGCGACTTCGGTGCCCTCGAAATCCTCCTCAGCTTTACCGTCCTCGGCTTGGCGTACTTCCTCAGCTTCGCGCTGGCCTCCAGCCTCTGGGTGTTCCACTTGCTGGCCAACCTGCAGATGGGACTCCAGTACACCATCGGCTACCGGCTGTCCGGGGAAATCGAGAAGTTCATGGAGGGGACCTTGATGCTGGCGCACCAAGGCATGGGTGCCATGCTGGCCCTCATTGCGTACGGCATCTGGACGGCCCGCAATCACCTCAAGGCGGTCGCCCGCAAAGTCTGGCGTTCCGGCGGCCCCAACGCCATTGACGACAGCGGCGAGATGCTTTCCTACCGGGCGGCCGCCCTGCTGCTGGGCGTCTGCAGCCTGTACGCGACGGTTTGGCTCACCGTGTCGGGGGTGCCGCTGTGGGTGACCATCGTCTTCCTGCTGGTGGCGTTTGGGGTCTTTCTGTTCATGGCCCGCCTCATCGCCGAGAGCGGCTTGGGTTTCATCCGGCCCCAGATGACGTCCCAGCCCATCGTCATCAACTTTCTCGGCACGGGTTCCGTCACGTCGTCTGGCATCTTCAGCTTGGCCATGACCTTTAGCTGGGCCGGCAATCTGCGCATCCTGCTCATGGCCTCGGCCATCAACGGCATGAAGTTGGCCGAGAGCGTCGGAGCACTCCGGCTTCCCCTGTTCTGGGCGATGGTCGTGGCCATGCTCGTCAGCCTGCTTTCCTCGGTCTGGCTCGTCATCTACCTCGCCTACGAGCACGGTGGCATCAATCTGGAGCTGTGGGCGTATCAGGCCATGGCCAAGGGGCCCGCCAGCTTCACCGCCTACAAAATTCTGAACCCCGTCAGCCTGCTGGAGCCTTTCGACGTGATGGGCCCGCGGCTGTTGTTCACCGGCATCGGCGGCGCGGTCATGACCGCTCTTATATGGGCCCGGCACCATTTCCTGTGGTGGCCCGTACACTATATCGGCTTTGCCGTCAGCGCCACCAACATGACCTCGGCGAGCTGGTTCAGCATCTTCTTGGGATCGGTCCTGAAGGCTTTCATCCTCAAGTACGGTGGGGTCCGGCTCTACCGCACCCTGCGACCCCTCTTTCTCGGTTTTATCTTGGGGCAGATTACCTGCTCCGCGTTTTGGCTCGTGGTCGACTTGCTGGTCGGTGGCACTGGCAACAAAGTCCCGGTCTTCTCCCACCACTACTAGCCCGCTTGCTTCACAACCGCGCCGCCAACTGGTCGAGCAGCAACAGGAAGGCCAACGGGAAGAAGTCTCCGAGGATGAGTCCGAGGAAAAACGGCCGCAGCCGGCTGAACTGCTTGGGACCGCCGTAGCGAAGTATCGCGGTCTTTAGAAGCCAAGCCACCAGCACCGTGAAGAACATCTTGTGAATCACTAGGCTGATGGGAAAGCCGATCGGGTGTAGAGGCCACCAGACGAATTGCTGGCGCAGCATTATCAGCCCGCCCATGATTCCACCGCCGATGGCCATATATCCCCAGTATTCCCACTGAGGCCCCACACTGGTGCGCAATCGGGCCAAGGCGTCCTCAAAGGGATACTGCGATTGCCCGGCGAAATAGTGGGAGGTGTTGTGCCCGCCGTGCTCGTAGGCAATGGTCAGCAGCACCCAAGCCGAACTGCACATGGTCGCGATCAGTGCCACCACCAGACTCGGGAAGATGAACCGCCGCCCCCGCTTGACGTGCTCTTCGACCACCTTGAGCCCGTTGGCGCAGGAGACCATGACGAAGGTGATGATGTCGCTGGCCCACATGTAGGTGAGAGACAGGGCGGCGATGCCGGTTGCTCCCAAGGCCCGGGTGCCGATCCCGCCAACGACTACGTCGGAAGCTACCATCGGCGCCAGCAGGTAGGGCAGGCCCCCTTCGGAGATGATCCGGGTGATGCCGAGAAACAGGATGAAGGCCAGAAAGAGAAAGATCACCGCGATCCACGCTGGCAGGCCCGTCTGCCACAGCCAGAAGCCCATGAAGATCACACAACCCAACAGCAGCAGCACGGCTGCCCGGTAGGAGAGAATTTCGTCGCTGTCGTCCACGCGCTGGCCGCGCCCCAATGCCTGTCTCACCACCTGTGCGATGTGGCCGCGGCCGTTCCACAGGCTGAACAGGGCCAGCACGACAAAGGCCCCGAACCCCTGGTGCGAGGCAAGGGTGCCCCCGCGGGAGAAGGGGCTGAACAGGGGTTCGTGGCGCTCGACCCCCAAGACGATCATCACTGCCTCTTGGGCGAAGTTGATGATCGCAAAGACCCAAAATCCCAGCGAAACTTCGCGCCGCACTAGGTACGTGAAGCCGATCATCATGAAATTGATGCCGATCCGCAGGCGCAGCTGGTCTTCGAGGAAATAGAGGTAATACCCCCCGATAGCGATCTGGGGCAGGAAGGGAAAGTGGCGGTTGACGCCGTTGTAACTCTGGATGAAGAAGGGAATAGCGAATCCGAGCCAGAACAGCCCACTCTTGAACAGCGGTTTGATCAGGGCCGGGGATTGCCCGTCTTGGATCATGGCGATCGGCAGTTGGGTCATGGGGAAGATCAGGCGCTCGTGCTGGACCCATTGCCTTCGCAGGATGACCATGATGGCGATCATCGCAATGTGCAGGGAGAGGGCGAAAGGCAACCAGTGGAGCAGGGGGGGAAGCCACATCCGCCAGGGCACGCTGTCGGCCCCGCCCTCGTAGAAATCCTTGACCTCGCCCAATTCCTTGCTGGGAATGGCCCAATCCGGGATCAACGGCAGCAGTTCGTAGGTCCAGTTATTTTCTGGGCTAGCGTAGTACACGACGCTGGTCAGCATCGGCAGCAGATAGGAGACAATGCCGCAGGTGGCCACTGCTGAGCCGACGATCCACATCACGTACATCTGCGCCAGTTCGGCCGGGGTCAACATCCATCGCCGACGCATGAGTCCCGCGAGCGGGTTGGCGACCAGTACTACGAGGAACAGGATGATCAGCGCACCCGGCGTGTAGTACCACCCGGTGAAACCGGAGCGCTTGAGCATCATGTCGGTGTACTGGGAACCGGCCCCGACCAGCAGGCAGCCGAGGGTGCCCAGCAACAGGGCGCGGTAGGTTGGGTGCAAGGAGCTCACGGGTGCCTGCCCATGCGCCGGTACAATGCTTCCACCTCGCGGTGGATGGCCTCACCAGCCTGTTGCTCCAGTGCCCGCACGTGTGGCAGGGCGGCGGCTTGGTTGCCCCGCTCAAGCTCCAACCGGGCCAGTTGCCGATGCAGTGGAAGTGCCAGTGGATCCAGTTTGAGGGCGCGGCGGTAGGCCGTGGCCGCTCCGTCGAGATCGCCCAGATAGCGGCGGGATTGGGCCAGGCGGGCGTGGAACACGGTGCGCTCGGGTTTTTCGGTCGTTAGCTGCTCAAAGTGCCGTTCTGCCCGCGCATAGTCGCCGGTGTCGAGGCTCATCGCGGCCAGCCGAAAGCGGACGTCGGTGCGGTCGGGATAGTGGTGCAGCAGGCGCTCCCAGTGTGCCGCCGCCCGGCGGAAATTCCCGCGTCGCGCCAGCACGGCCCCGGCGTCGTCGAGGGCGATCTCGTGCGCTGGCTCCAGCTCCAGTGCCTGCTCGTAGTGCCGGAGCGCATTGGCCAACAAGCCCTCGGCGGCATAGGCCGATGCTAAATAGACGTGCTCTTGGCTGTCGCCCTCCATATCCATGGCCGGGGTGCCGGCGTTGAGGCCCACCCCCAGCGCGGCGAGCAAGGCCAGACTCCCGGCCAGTTGCCGCCCCCGCAACAAGCGCAACCGCGTCAGTGCGTAACCGGCGAATAGGAGCAGGGGGGGAATGGCCGGGAGACGATAGCGTCCGGTGACGAAAAACAGGACTACCGCTAGCGCGTAGGCGGCCGCAAACAGCAGCAGCAGGTCTGCGGCTGGCGAGCGGGCTTGGGAATTCCGCAGGTAGAGAACCAGCCCGGTCAGGGCCAGCGGCCCCACGAGGCCGAAGGGAAAAGCAAGGCCGCGGATCCACAACAGCACCTGTAGCAGCGGGGACTGGTGGCGGGCGTAATAGAGGTTCAGGTTGCGCGGGATCTCGTCGCCGCGCCAGAAGAGATAGAACTTGCGCAGTTGCAGGAGGACATAGCCTGCCGGATCAGCAGCGGCATACTCATAAGAGCGGCCGAAAAAGTATCCCGAGGAGGCCCCTTTGGCGGTGATGCCGGCCTCCCGCTCAGGCAGGTCGGTCAGGTCCCGCCAGCTACGCCCGGGGCGGATGGTCGTGGTGTGGTCGTAATCGGGATTGTTGCCTAGGTGGAAATTGATGCCGGCGTTGTAGGAGATCAGCACCCACTCGCCCCCGACGACGCGGTTGCGCAAAGTGACCGGCGCGATGACCAGGGTAAGGCCGAGAATCAGTGCGCCCAGCGCAGAGGCCGGGGCCCGCGCTTGGTATCGCGCCCACAGGAGGGCAACGGGAACGAAGAGGAGCACGCTGGCGACGGTCAGCGCAGCCACGCCGAGGAGTACGCCCGCGATCAGCCAGCGACCGATACCGCCGGCCGCGGCCCACAGCAAGGCAAGCAGCGCTAGGGCGTTGAGGAACACCGCCAAGCTGGCGGGTAACAGCTCTCCCTCGAAGTAGAGGAAAGGGCCGTACAGCGCGGCCGCGCCCGCGGCGAGCCAGCCCACTACGGGAGCGGAGAACGCCCGGCGGCCCAAGGCGAAAACGAGTAGGCAGACCGCAGCCCCGGAGACCGCCTGCACGAGCCGGGGCAGGTGGTAATTTTCGCCGAACAGGGCGAAAAAACCGCCGAGAAAGTAAGGATACAGCGGCGGCTGCCAAAACGGCTGCGGGGGCCCCAGCCATTGGCCTGCGGACAGGTGCAGGGCCGTGCGTACGTAGGTTCGGGCGTCGACGATGGGATGGGCAAAGAGCGGGTTGTCGTCGGCCTGAAGTACGTAGAGCAACCGCAGGGTGAGGGCCGCCAGGGTCAGCAGGGCCAAGCCGATTTGGTGCCGGCGTTCCATAGAATAACTGACGTTACGCACAGGTATGGGGTGTGGGAGGCTTCGGCTCGGCGTTGTGGTGCTCAGTCATTTACAAGGTGATCCGCAGATGGACGCAGATGGACGCAGATGGGGTGTGGGAGGCTTCGACAGGGCACGGGAAAGAGCCGACGTTTGTCATGCTGAGCGAAGCGAAGCATCCCACACCTAGAAGCTCAGGCGGAACGTCAGTAAAATAACTGCTGTTACGCAGCCTTATGCCGCATCTACCGCTTGCAGCCCACTCGTCGTCCTTCCCGCGCAAGAACGTCACCCCGTGCCCCGACACGGGGCGGGAATCCAGTCCAGCGCACGAGCCTCGAACGGGCATTCTGGATGCCTGCCTTCGCAGGCATGACGATAGCTGCGTAACAGCAGTAAAATAAAAAACGCTGGACAGGCTAACGAACCTGTCCAGCGTGCGTTTTGCAAGAGACTCTGCTAAGCTGGGGCTTAGAACTGAGCCTTGATCCGGCCCCAACTCTCCGCCTCGACCGAGGTGTCCACATCGGGCCAGTTAATGGAAGGGTTGATCGGCTCTAGGAAGTAGTCGCCTTGGCCCAGCCAAGTGCCTCCGACAAGGCCGCTACCGCTGCTCCAATGGCCACCGCGCCCGACGCCGTCGTCGTCGTTGGTCCCAAAGGTGATATGGATGGTCTGCCCCTCGCTGAGCGTTGCAGGGGTAATGTCACTAGGCCCGAAGTCTTCGCCCAAGCCGGTAGTCCAAGAGTCGATCGGTTGGATCCGGTGCTCGTAGTGATAGGTGCTCTCACCAAACTCCTCGCCCTCGAACCCGTGTACTAGGGTGTACCACTCATTGTCGCCGTTGTCCAGCCATTCGCAGCCGATGCACATGCCGATCACCATCCAGAAGCCACCGTCGGGCAACTTAGGCAGGGCATAGTTGAAGCCCCAATAGGCGGCGACATTCGTTTCGAGCAGATCTCTTACTTCCTGCTCGGACAGGTGCCGGGTCGTGAAGAAGTACTCGTTCGAGTCGTCGAGGTACCAGTCGTAGGAATCGGGGCGGTCGATGTTGTGGACGTCGTCAAACACGGAGTTGCAGTAGTAAAGCTGGCCCGTGTTGGCACTCCAGCCGACCCGGTACGTGGTTTGGAAAGAACTAGCATCGTTCTCGCCGCGGCCGAGTCCATCGGTGGGATGGAATTCGCCCAGCGGATAGAGGTCTTCGGTGAACATCCAGTACTGGTCGCCCGGGACAGCGGCCCAGTCGGAACAGTCGCCATCGATCGTGGGCTCGAGGCCGGGCGGGAACTGGACCGCGTTGCGGACCTCACCCGGCGGGTCGTGGGCCCAAACGGCCGTCGAAACTGCCATTACGCCAATGGCAATCATCTGTATCTTGCGCATGATTACCTCTCCTTACGTGTGCGGGTTAGTGGAAAAGTGCAGATGAGTATCTGCCTAGTGCCTGAGCTAGGCTGACAAGATACGAACTAAATTTGTGCAATACAACTAAAATTTTGCTGCGCTTAATAGGCGACGGAGACGACGCCGATGGCCGTTTTTCGCCCGTCGTCGCTGTCCAACTCGACCTGCACTACATAGATCCCGGGCTGTGCCAAGCGGCCGGCGTCGTCGCGGCCGTTCCAGCGGTGGGTAAAGTTGCCGCTGGCCATTGCGGCCGGGGGCAGTTGCCGCACCCGGTGCCCGCCCAGCGTCCATATCTGCACCTCAACCGGGCGCGCCGCAGTCAAATCGCGCAGGTCGAAGGAGACGAAAACCTCGTCGTTGAGCCCGTCCCCGTTGGGCGTGAAGACGCCGGGGCGGAGCTCGAGCCGTTGCACTAGGTCGCCGCCGGTGGGGGTGCGGACGGAGAGGTCGTCCCCGACAAAACGGATTGTGGCGTTTCCGGGGCTGATGCTCTGCTTCAGGTCCGGCTCCCGGCTGTCGTAGACCCAACCGCTGAATTCGGTGCCGAAACGCAGCACCCGGGCACTGAACTCCACTTCGATCCGCTTCTCGCTGTCCTGCTGGGGATCTGCCAGCCGGCTGAAGGAGACGACGATGCGATCCGGCTGAATTTCGGGCGGGAACCGCTCGGCGATTTCTTCTCCGCCCACGCGCACCGCTCGGACCTCGGCGGCCGGTCCGCCGGTGAATATCTCTAGGCGGTCGAAGCCGCGATTGCCCTCGCGGAGGATGGGCTTGACCACATAAGTGAAGAGATGAGGCTCAAAACTATCTACCTCGATGGGCCAGATTTCGCCGATGAGTTCGGTTGCGGCGAGGGTCTCGGAAAACAGCAGTGACAATTCGTCTAGGCGCGGCGTCTGCTCACGGGTCGCCAGCAGGACGATCTCGAACTGAATGTACCGGCTCGGGCCGGGAGAGAGCAACGGGGTGCCGTCCGTCCAAGTAGCAGCAGGTGAGCCGGCGACGCGTTCGCCGGCCGCGAAATCGTAGGTGGCGGACCAGAAGCTCCAGTTATCTAGGTCTGTAGTACGTTTGACTTCGTCCGACGTGAGATTCTGCTGGTACGCGACGAAGTCGATCGGCTGGAACTTTCCGCTCAACGTGCGCCGCAGGAAGAGGTCAGGCTGCGGGGTATTCCCGGTGCGAGTGCGTATCTCTATCTGGGTGCCGAGGGGCCGGTTTCCGGTCCAACGAATCTTGCTCCAGGCCATGGGCTGGCCAAAATCCAGTATCTGCGAGCGGTAGACCGAGCGGCGCACATACCCCTCGCCGTAAATCTCGATTTCGGCCATCTCCCAGGTTCGCTCGGGAATATAGGGCCGCACCGAAACGAATCGCTCGTGGCGGACGGGGAATCGCAAATCGATCACCGGGTCTAGGTTCTCCCGGGTCTGGATCAGGGCCTTGAAATTGGGGTCCGTGGCCGACGAATCCACGTAGCCGGTGGTTTCGGAGAAACGCTTGAACTGCACCTGCCCCGGCCGGTCGCTGCCGCCCCCGCCGGGTCGCTCTTCGATGGGAGCGGCATTATCGGTCACCGCAATTTCGTACCACTCGAGATAGTTGTCGGCAAAGCTGGTCTCCCCGAACCGCGCTGGGTCTGGCTTTGGCGCGTCCATCGCAGCGATAGCGGCCGCGTCGTCTAGGCGGCCTAGGCGCGGATAGACGCGGACGCGGTTGATGGGCATTTCCGCTCCGAGGTTGACGATGACGGCCGAGGCATGGCCCCCCCAGAATACGCCGCCGCGGATCAATGGCACAACTTCTAGCGGATTTTGTTCAATCAGGATCAGGCGGGTGGTGGTGGGGTCCCCGTCGATGAGCCGTAGCAGATCCTCGGTCGGGTGGGCAGAGGTGTTGTGACCGTGAAAAATGCTGCCGCCGCGGGCGAACAGGAGGCTGTCGCGGGACAGATTCACTAGCGGGTCGACCCGGATTGCCTGGAGCGCACCGGCTTCGAGAGCGGGCAGGTCGGGTCCGCGATAGTTGTACTCGGCCAAGAAGGTCCCGCCCCCCAGCTCCTCGACGGAGTGCACCGGATGCTCCTGGAGCACATTGCCGGCCGCATCTACGACCACATAGGTCCCGGCGGCCTCGCCCTCGTCCGGGACGACAAAGCGTTCCCAAGAATTCGGTCCGGATCCCATATGAAATTCGGCGCGAGCACTTAGGGTGCTGGCCAGAGCCAGCAGCAGGGCACCCGCAAATCCGCTATGGGCGAGCATAGTTTTCACCAGTCCTCAATACGCTACGGCGATCACGCGTGTGCGTTTCCGCCTTCCAGCCTCGGCATCGGCCGCTACGCCGACTTGGCAGAGGTAGAGACCGGGGGCCACTAAGGCCCCGCTATCGTCGCGGCCGTCCCAAGCGACAACGTGTGGACCGCCCACCAACTGGTGCGCTAGGCGGCGGACGGGATCGCCGCTTAGGGCGTAGATCTGCACTGCGACCGCGCGCGAGGCCGCCACTGAGAACAGGGAGAAACGGATCTGGGCCTCTTCGTTGACCCGGTCGCCGTTGGGCGTAAAGGGATTAGGGGCGATGGAGAGGTCGGTGACGACATCGCCTGTTTCCCCAGCTTGGATGGCCAAGGAGCGGGCCGGTCGCAGGGTGGTGACATCTTGGCCCGCAGCGCCCTGCCAGAGTGCCGCCAGACTGCTGTGGCGCACGGCCACCTCTAGCTGGGTGCTCGGCAGATATACGGCCGAGTACAAGCGCAGGCGCAATAGCCGCCCAGGGCCAACCACCCGGCCGCGCTCGTCGGCGTTCAACCGGGCGTACTGGCTATCGCTCAGGGAGTCCCCGAGCGCGGTGAACACCGTCTGTTCCCCCAGGCTCGTCACGACTCGGAAGTAGCGCACCGGGCCTTTCTCTTCTTCGGGTAAGCTCTGGTAGGTGTTGCGGGCTACTTCCTCCAGCCCGGTGCCATCGCGGCGGAAATGGCGAATGGTGCCCCGCTCGTTTTCGGGTAGCCGGTTGTAGCTGTTTGCGGTCAGCAGCCGGCCGTAGAGGCCGGTGGGTACTTCGTCGCCGGGGTTGAGCTGGCGGTAGTAGAGGCGGGGGAGCAAGCCCTCGGGGACGCTCTGTATCGGTCCGGGCAGGCGCAACCAGAGCGAATCTCCCTCGCTGAGCACCTGAAGGACTTGGCCATCGGCATCCCCGAGTCCTTGGGCGTGGGGTCGCTCAAAGAGCTGGGCAGGCTCGCTCCGAGACAGTTCGCGCTCGGTGCCGACCGCTAGGTCTAGCACGCGAAGATCAATCGGGGGATCGGCCCGGACGAGGACCTCGTCAAAACCCGGGCTGTGGCTGTTGGAGGGCTGCTCGAGGAAACTGGGCTGCACAAAGACCTCAAAGGTGTCGAGACGGCCGGCGGTCGCCCGCTCGGGCCAGACCTCGGCGCCCAGTCGCTGGGCCACCGGCGTCTGCAAATCGACGCGGATCTGTTCAATGGCCGGCACTGCCTGGCGGTCGTGATTGACGAGGCGCACCTGGATCTTTAGGAAGCGGCGCAGCCCCGGCGAGGTGGCCGGATCGCCGGAACGCTCGTACTTCCTGCTCCAAGCACTCCAGCCCGGCCCGGCCACGTTGGAGGTGTCGATAGGGCCTTTCTGGGTAAAGGACAGCCTTTTGTGCTGGGACTTGGTCTTTTCGTTGCCGGTCTTGTCGAAGTAGCGGATGCGCTCCACGAGCTGGTCGCCGGTGCGGGTGCGGATCTGCACCTCGGATCCGGGGGGTGCTGTGGCCTTCCAATGCACCGCGCCGAGGGTGACCACCCCAGGCAGCTCGATCAGGTCTGATTCCAGTACCGCTTCGGCCGGCGGGCCGGCCGAGAAAATCCACATCAGCCGAATCCGCGGCCAGACGCGGCTGGTGAGTTCAGTGCTGTCCTCTTGCAGGGCAAAGGCGATCATATCGAGGAAGCGGACGCGGCGGGCCGGTGCCAGTACATCGGCGATGAGGCGGAAATAGCCGTTGTCGAGGTTGGTCTCGCGCTCGACTGCGGAGAGTTGCTCCCACTGGAGGTTTCCCTGCGCGTCCCTATTGCCGTTTGAGCCGCGCAAGAGGTAGCCCCGCGGCGGGTTCTGGCTGATGGTGCGAATCTCTTTCAGCCAAACGGTGCCGCCGATGTCGATGGTCAGGGTATTCTGCCCGGGAGCGGAGATGAGGTAAGTACTGAGCTGATTGGCACTGCCATAGCTTCCATCGAACATGGCAGCAGGAGCGCCGCCGGTTGAAGTCTGCTCCACCGTGCCGCTGCCGGCCAGCATCTCAATCCCGATTTCGTCCCCCCGCCCCCAGGCCTCTACCTCGGCGAGGCGCGGCAACTCGCGGCGATAGTGGACCCGCCTTCCCTGCCGGTCTGTAGGGAGGGCGAAATAGGTGTCTTCATCCACGGGCTCCTCAAAGTCTCCGTCCTTGAGGAAGTAGACGATGTCGCCGCGCTCAGCCGCCGGCAGGGCCTGCCATTGCTCCTCGCTGAGCGGCTCGGCTCGGCCCCCGCGGGTGTCCGTGACCACGATGCGGATGATTTCGACCAGCTTGCCGCTCCACTCTGGACTCGGCTCGGCCACTCCGTAGTACGCGCTGGAGCGCTTGTTGCTGTCCGTGACAGGCAGGCGTCTGTTGGGTGCAACCCGGTCGTCTGCGGGCAGGTCGTCGCTGACCCGTTCCGCGTCGAAGACAAAGGTGCGCTGGTCTGTGTTCACCCCTTCAAAGGGAATGAAGGTCTCCATGTTGCCGGGCGTCTCATCCGCGTAGTTCCCTTGGGCCGGCCCGAGGAGGAGGATGAACCGATAAAAGGGATCCCCCAGTGCCTCCTCGGCAAAGGACAGCCGAACTCTCTCTAGGGGCACTGGACGGCCCAAGTCCACTTCGACCCACCAGTCTTCGGGTGGGGCGTCGAGGTCGGGTTCCCAGAAGGTGGCCGGATCCCCGTCGGCGATATGCTGCATCAGGTGGGGATTGGACCCGGCGCGGCTCACCCCAGGGCGGACTAGGTAGTCGTAGACGAGATTGCCGCTTAGGTCCGCAACCGAATTGCCTTGGAAATCCAGTTTGAGGGTGCTGTCCATGTTGGCGATGCGCGGCGCGGCGCGGGTGAGGATCACCGGCCGACCAAAGGACCGGTCGGCCAGCAGCTCATAGACCGTGCGAAAGTCCCGCGCCTGCACCGCGCCATCCCGCTCGACGCGGACGAGGTGGCCGGGCATGGTCCACGCCTTCCAGTGCCGCGCTTGGTCGACGACGATCTGATCGTTGCGCAGGTCGTAGCCCTGCTGCGCCCACAGTGGGCTGCCGATCAGCAACAGGGTCTTGAGAATGCGAGTCATTGCGCCTTTTCCAGTCCAGCGTATATGCTGATGAACGATTGCACCCTGGTGAAGGCATCCTCCCCGCGCGGATCTTTGCGCTCCACCACAAACCGCGTGACGAGCCACACCTCGTAGCCCTGATAGGCCGAGGTGCTGGTAAGCTGCAAGCCGTAAGACATGGTGGTGAAATCGGCTGCCCGGCCGTCCAAGTCCCAAGAAAGAAGGTATTCGACCCCTCCTTGCAAGGTGGTGGCGGACAAGAGCGGCACGATCGCCAAGCCGGAAAACAACTCGGTCAATGTGGTGCGTTCCTCGTCGCTGAACAGACTGCGACTCTGGTTTATGTATTCGCTCTTCCACCGCGGCACGAGTTCCACTGGCCCCAAGCGATAGCGGTAGGCGGCCTTGTTGATGAGGCCGCAGAAGAAGTCGGACTCGTCGAGCCCGTAGCGCAGCCTTTCCTGTTCGTCTAGCCGCTGGGCAAAGCGGAGAAAACTCAACTTGCTCTGCACCAGCCAAGGCCCCGCCTGCCAGTGGTGGCCGACAAAGGAACGGTTGATCGAAGCGTCCCGGGCCAGCAGCGGATCGGCCAAGCGCACGACCCGTCCGCCGGCCAGGGAATTGTTGGGTGCCCATTGCAGCAGCGGATCGGCGAGGTCGTCGCGGACCCATTCCAACATTTGAAAGAGGCGCAACCGCCCCCACCGCGGCGAGGTCCGATCCCATTCCAGCACGGCGTAGTCGCTGTGATTGCGCTGGGCGGACGCTATTGATGCCTCGCGGAGTGCGCCGACTTTGACCGCTAGATCCCGGGCCAGATGGACTCCCCCGAACAGGTTGAAGCCCCGGCGATCTCGGCGGTAGGGGTAGTCTGGCTCCTCGTCGTTCTCAAAGCGATCGACCCAGTAGTTGTGGTTCATGTCGACTCCGAGCAGAAATTCGGGGCGGTCGGTGCCGAACCGCAAAAACGGCTCCTCGTAGTCGGGAATGGTATTGGGTTGGGCCCGATTGTCGTTTTGGTTGAAGTCGGGGATGAAATCGTTGTTGCGATCCCAGCCGGGAAAAACGCGGAAATCGACAGCACCCAATTCTGCGGCAAAGGGATCGGCCGTGCCTTGGGCTACGGTGTCGAGGCGGAATAAGTCGGGGAGGCGGTCCTGATCGTCGTTGTCGTCTACCAGCTCCAGCTTCAACCGGTCCTCATCGTAGAACATGGTGCCGTCTGCATCTGTGACAAAGGTCTGGGTATTGTACAGGGGGTCGACGGCGTAGACCTCGCCGAAGAAGAACAACGGATGGGCCTGCTTGCTCAGGTTTAACATATAGGCCGGCCGGGCGCGCTGGCCGCGGACGCCGGACGAGACCTCGTGGCTCTCGGCCAGCGGATTGGGGTATTTGCGGTAGCTCCACCCCAGGTCGTATTCGCCGTAGAGGTCAAAGCCCCACACGTCGTTCACCTTCAGGCTGCTGCCGATCAGGTGAGTGGCGGTGGGCAGACCGTACTCGAACTGCACGACGCGCAGGTTGGAGCCGTCGCTGACATTGCCTTCCGCCCGCTCCACGATCAGCAACACGGGCTCGCCGCGGCGGCTGGTCTGCTGATCCGAGGTCATCCATATCTGGTAGTCGTTGGCCAGGGTCAGGCGAAATTCGACCTTGACAATTTCGCTGCGGTCCGCCCGGGCCCGGGCGACAAACGAGGGATCGGTGAAATCGTATGTCAGGCGGATCTCGTCGTTGCCGATGGCGGTGAGAAAACCCCTGCCGGGAATGCCACCCTGCACCACGGGCGCGAAGCGAATATCCTGGCCGACATCTTTGGTGCCGTCGAGATAGGTGATGACGATATCGGATCCGGCTGGAAAGTATGACGCGCCGCTCGCTAGGTCTTCGGGCGAGTCGTCGCGCAGGACGATCTCGACGGTGGAAACCAGCTCGTTCTTGGATTCCGGTAGCGAGCCGGAGAGCAGGTTGTCCATCAGCCGGTCGTTCAGGCTGTTGGACTGATGTGCGTTGGCCAGGTGGAACCCCACTTCCACGAAATCGCCCACCTGAGTCACAAAGCGGCCGCCCATGATCGTGGTGACGTCGGTGCGGGGCCGCACGTCCGACGGGCCGCCGATGCCGCCCTGTGAATAGATGATGGTGCCCTGGTACTTGTCGGTGGCGAGATCGAGCTGCACCCCGTTGAACCTCGGTTTTGAAAAGACCATCGGGGTCAGGGTCGTGCGCAGATCGCGGCCGACGGTCAGGGCGTAGCGATACTGGCCCTTCTCCTCGGATGCAATGGCGATGTTGGAGAACCAGTCGCTCAGGTTGCGAGATTCAAACACGACGTGTCCGCGCTCCACCGGGTTCGTCTGGTTGGTGTTGTACAGCAGCCATCCCTGCGTGAGCAGATTGCCGTAAAGATCGTAGAAGAAGTCGCCTTCGAGGGTGTTGTTGACATAGCCCAGGTACGGCTCGCGGGCGTAGTTGGTGGTCTCCCACTGCCATAACCCGGACTGGGAGTACAGCTCCTGCGGCACGTACCATTTTCGCACGGCCGGATCAATGGCCTCCATCAGGGTCGTGGGCCCATGCGGTACAAAGCTCCGGCGGCCGGCCTGCACCTCGCCGAGGCGACCGCCGTAGTCGATCTGACCATCCGCCGTCCCTGCCGCGAGCAAGATACAAGCGACTCGCAATATCGCCCGCGACCTTCTGCCCGGGCCTCGTTTTTTTGTGGAATGCTCCATAAGAGCCTGCTAATACGCAATCCCCACTGAGCGGACGGCCGCGGTGGACCGGGCGTCGCCGACCACCTCCAGCCGCACGAGATAGACCCCGGGAGGCAGCAGCTCGCCGTGGTCGTTGCTGCCGTCCCAGTGGAGGCTGGTGTAGGTGCCGTTGCCGCCTCGGTGCGCGAAAATCGTGGCTCGTTGCCGGCCGCTAATATCGAACAGGGCCACCTCGATATCGGCTTCGCCCACGACCGTGAGCACCTCAAAGCGCAGCCGCAGGCCGTCGCGTACGCCGTCTCGGTTGGGCGTGAAAACGGGGGTGTCAAGGGCGAAGTTGCCGATCAGGCCGCTGCGGGTCACGGCCGGACTCAAAACGGTGATGCCCGAATCGAAGCTGGCATCGCGCTCGTCTAGCGCGGCCGCGTTGCCGGCTTGCACCCATTGAAAGGCATCGGTTCCCTGTACCAGTGCCCGCCCGCTGAAATCGCTACTGTAGGCCAAAACGCGGTTGACGAAGTGGATCTTGAGGATTGTACCGTCGGTTTCGATGCGGGGGAAGCGGACCGCGAACCCCGCATCGGTGATGGACGTAATGGCTGCGTGGCCCTCGTCCGCGACGCGGTCCTGCGTCTCAAAGGTGTGATCTAAGATGCGCTGGCCGTCGGCGGAGACGATCTCCAGGCGCGTGATCCGCTCGACCCGTCCTTGCGTGAATAGTTCAAAACCATTGAAGCCCTGAAGTTCGGTGCGCTCCATTTCGGCCCGCACTGCATACGCAAAGGCGATGGCTCGAGCGGCCTCCACGGTGCGCGGAAAGACCTCGGCGATGAGGGCATCGGCCAGAGCCGGCCTAGTGAACTCCAAGGCGACGCTGTTGAGGACCTGGCTCGAGTGCAGCCCTCGGCTCAGGAAATCGACCCGGAACTGGATGTAGGTCCGGGGTGCCGGGGAGATATTGCGGGAGCCGTCCGCGTCCGCGTAGGGCGGCGACCACGGGCTCCAATGGTCTAGATCGTCCCGTATAGACCCGCGCTCGTAGGGATCGGCGGCGGTCCCCTTGACGGGAAGGGCGAGGAACTCGGCGCGGGAAAGAGGTTCGCTTGGGTTGTCGATGGAGAAGGGTATGTCCTCGGCGTTGGGGTTGCCCACCTCTCGGCGATTGTAGACAAAGGGGGTGTCGTCGCTGCCGGTGCGGGTGCGGACGATGAGATCGGTGAGGGGCTCCGCGCCTAGCACGTTCCGCGTCCAGCGAATCTGGCCCCAGTTGCTGGGGGTGCCCAGATCGACGATGGGCGAGAGATACTGGGCGGCTGGGAAAAAGCCTTCGCCGAAAATTTGCAGCTTCTCAATCTCAAAGGGTATGGACGAGGAGGCGCGCAGGCGGACAAAGCGCAGGTAGCGGGGCGGGTCAATTTCCACGACCGTCACCGGCTCGGTGCTGCCATGAACGGTCAGGAAGGACTCCCAAGTCCCCAAGGCCGGCAACCCGGCTTCGTTCAGGTGCAAGCCGTCGTGGATTCGCAATTCAAAGTTTCGCAGAAAGTCGTTTTGGAACGGCGTGGTCGGCGCGGGGAGAAAGGTGTTGCGCGGAAAGAAGCGGATGCGGTTGACGCCGACGATGGCCCCGAGGTCCACGGTCAGCAGAGTGCCGAGGATATTGGTACCCTTGCGCTCGAAAGCCGTGCCCGTCGGTTCGGGAGAAAGGAGCTCCTGTAGGATCGCCGCCAGCTCGTCTTTGTTGATCTCCACGGCCGTTTCCGAGACGATGCTGCCGCTTGCGGCGACTAGGCTCGCGGACAGGTTCTCGCCTTCGTCTAGCCGGATGGGCAGAATGGCGTCGGGATAGTCGGAATGCACCAGATCGATCCGGTCGTCCGGAGCCACGCCGATTGCGGTGGTGTGCGGGGTGAGGGAAGGGCGGAATTCGGGCTGGATGGTGGCGACGCCGTCCAACCCGGAGACCGCTCCTTGCCAGGTGATGTTGCCGCCTTGGCCAAACCGCATCTCTTGGGCGCCAGTGGCGGAAAGCCCGCAGGCCAGTGCCAGCAGAATCGGGACCGGTCTGGGCACTATCTCGGCTCCAGATGGGATTTCAACTG
Source organism: Candidatus Latescibacterota bacterium (assembly GCA_965200315.1). Classification (GTDB taxonomy): domain Bacteria; phylum Latescibacterota; class UBA2968; order UBA8231; family UBA8231. The sequence continues at coordinate 1,663,966 of OZ241362.1, read as the reverse complement.
CTCGGCCATCATGGCTCCCACTCGCTGCACGTGCTCCTGCACCTCCTCGCGCTCTTGCTGCCGCCGGTAGCGGCTGTAGAGCGCGAGGGCGTCGTCGGCCTTGGTCTCTTCGCCGAGGTGCTCGTAGAGCTTGGCTAGGAAGAAATAGACGCGGTAGTCCTGCGGCCAAAGCCGACGCAACTGCTCAAAGTGGACAGCGGCTGGGCGGTGGTGGCCCTGCTCAAACAGTAGCTTGCCCCGCAGCGCTAGGGCCGCTGGCGATTCGGGCGCGACCTGCAAGACCCGCTCGAGCACGGCCGCCGCATCCTCGTCCCGCTGACTGCGGATGAGCACCTCGGCCAGCGGGGGACCAAATTCGGCCACATGCCCCTGCTCGAACAGGATGCGGTAGGCGGCCTCGGCCTCGGCGAGCTGGCCCGTCGCCGCGTACAGCAAGGCCAGCTTGCTGCGGACCGCGCCGTTGCTCGGCAGGGCATTTAGGGCCTCGCGGTAGGCCCTGATGCCTCCTTCCACATCGCCGCTGCGGACCAGCGCCTCGCCCAGCACGGGCAGTAAGGCGGGTTCCGCGTCGACCAGCACCCGGTACAATTTCGCTGCCTCGGGCGTACGTCCAGAGGCCATGTACACCTCGGCGAGGGCCTTGCGTGCCCGGTCTTGATCGGGCCAGCGCTGGAGCAGGCTCTCGTAGAGGCCGCCGGCGCGGATGTTGTCGCTCTGGGCGCGGTAGTGCTCGGCCAGCGCGTAGTAGGTCTCTAGGCTTCCGGCGTCCAGCACAAGGGCCTGCTCGTACTCCCGGACCGCATTGGCGCACAGGCCGAGCTGTTCAAAGCCATAGCCGAGCCAATAGTGCTGGCGGCCGCGCCCGCCCGAGCCTGTATCGCCCGCGTTGAGGCCAACGGCGAGGAGAAGGCCGGCCGCGCCGACCGCTAGCGCCGGCCGGCGTGGCCGGGCCCCCAGAGTGCCCGCGCCGACCACGGCAAAGATCAGCAAGGCCGGGGCGGCCGGGGCCCGTGCGCCCGCCCCGGCCGCAGAAAAGAGCAGGGCCTGCACTGTGAAACACCCGGCGAACAGGAGCAGCGCGGTCTCCACCGGCTGGCGCTCGACGCGGAGGCAAAAGAAAATGCCCACTAGGGCCAGCGGGGCCACCAAGCCGAAGGGAAAGGCCAGCCCGGCTTGCCACAACAACGCCGCAAGCAGACTGGAATGCTGGCGTGCATAATAGGGATCGAGGTCCGGCAGAAACTCGGTCCCCTGCCAGAGGGCGTAGACCCGGCCCAAGCCCTCGGCCAGCCCAAGCTCTGCAAATCCCGGCGTCCAAGCCGACCCCAGGAGGGCGGGCAGCAGCGGCGCGGCGACCCCCAAGGCCAGCCAGCCAGCCGCGCCCCAGTCTTGCCGGTGCAGCAACCAGAAGAGCGTGATTAGGGCAAACAGCGACACCCACCCTTGGGCCAGCATGGCCAGCCCCAGCAGCAAGCCCGGCAGCAGCCAAAAGAGCGAGGTGCTGGTTAGGGCCTGCGACAGGGCGATCAGACTGAGCAGCACTAGACCCGTTGCCAAGACCGGCGGCAAGAGCTCACCGGCAAAGTAAATCGCCGGACTGTAGACAGCAGCGGCTAGGCCGGCGGCGACAGCTACCCCGGGCGAGAAGGCGGCCCGCGCCAACGACCAGACGAGGACGCAGTTGACGGCCCCCAGCGCGGCTTGGAGCCCCCGGACTAGCGGGTAGGCCTGGCCGACCACCCGGAGAAAGGCGTCGTACAGGGACGCGAAATCGGCCGCTTCGCCAGCCGCTCGCTCGACGTGGACGATGGCAGTGCCGATGGGAATATCCCGCAGGGGATGGTCGCCGGTCTGGTAGATGTACAGCCACCGCGCTGACAAAGCGAGTGCAAAGATGGCGGCCGCCTCGCCGACGGCCCGGTAGGCGTTGTCCCGCATGGGCGTTTCTACTCCAGACCGGCGTAGATCGTAATGAAAAACTGATTGGTCGTCCGCGACTTCCGCTGCTTGAAGTCCCGGTGCTCCACAGAAGCCCCAAGCAGCGAGCGCAGGCCGTAACCGAGATAGGTGGAATCAGTGGTGAACTGTAGTGCCACGGTCAGGGCGGCGAAATCTTGCTGATCGTCGTCCAGGTCATTGAAGTATAGGTACTCGACTCCGGTCTGGACCTTGGATGCACTCAAGACCGGAGTCTCGGCCATGGCCGAGACCATCTCGGTGAGGATCGATTTCCGGCCAGCGTCGAACAGGCCGCGGGTCTGGCGGATGTACTCGCTCTTCCACCGCGGTTCGAGCAGGAAAGGCCCAACCCAGCGGCGGTAGCTGGCCTTGTTGGCCAAACCAAAGAAGTAGTCCTCGTTGGAAAGGCCCAATTGCTGCCGACGCTCGTCAGACATCCGCTGGTCGTAGAGGACGTGGCGGACCTTGTTGACCACCAGCCAAGGGCCTGTTTGCAGGGAGTGGCCGACGAAGAGTTGGTTGATATAGGTGTCTTGGGCTAGGAGTGGATCTTCGATTCGGATGAGTTCCCCGCCGCGCAAGGAGTTGTCGGGGGCCCACTGCAACAGGGGATCGGGGATATCGTCCGCGACCCATTGGGTCATCCAGTAGGTGCGCAGCCGCCCGAAACCGGGCGTATCCGAATCGATAGTCAGCAAGGCGTAGTTGCTGTGATTCCTCTTGTCACTTGAGATCAACGCCTCCCGCAGGATGCCCGCTATCACTTTTACTGCGGGAGTGATAGCGGCCCCGGCATAGAGGTTGAACCCCTCGTGGTCCTTGCGATAGGGGAAGTCGGGGGCTTCGTCGTTCTCATACTGATCGATCCAGAAGTTGTGGTTCATATCGACGCCGAAAAGGAACTGGGGGCGGTCCACGCCAAAGCGCAGGAAGGCTTCCTCGTAGTCGGGGATGGCATTGGCGCGGATCCTATTGTCGTTCTGGTTGAAATCAGGCACGAAGTCGTTGTTCTGGTCCCAGCCAGGAAAGACCTCCCGGTCGCCTTCGAGCCAATCGGCTCGCACCGTATCCGGGATGCGGTCGTGGTCGTCGTTGTCCTCAACCAGTTCAAACCCGCTGCGCCGGGTATCGCCGTAGTCGATTTCTCCGACGCCCGAGGTGAGGAAGGTGCGCGTGTTGTAGAACGGGTCCATGCTGTAGGCTTCGCCGAAAAAGAACCACGGTGCCCGGCGCTGGGACACGTTCACCATCCACGCCGGTGCGCTCGCCGCGCCTCTGATGCCAGAGGAGGAGTGGTGAGTTTCTTCGGCCGCGTTGGGATATTTGCGGTAGGTCCAGCTGCGGTCGTACTCGCCGTAGAAATCGAAACCGAACGGGGCGCGGATCTCGATACTGCCGCCGGTGATATGGGTTGCGGTGGGCAGCCCGTAGTGGAACCGCACCGTGTGCAGATTGGTGATGTCGCGGACGTTGCCTTCGGCTTGGGCCACCAGCAGCAGGACCGGCTGGCCGTCGAAGTCGGTCTGCTGATCGGAGGTTACCCAGACTTGGTAGTCGTTGCCCATCTGCAGCCACAGCTCTACCTCGGTGATCTCGGCCTTGGTAAATTTCGCTCGGTCGAGAAAGCCGGGACTGTCGAAGTCGTAGAGCAGCCGGACCTCTTCCGTGCCGTCCGCGGCGATGAAGCCCTGCCGGACAATCCCGCCCTCCACGACCGGCAGAAAGCCGATCTCCCTGCCCCGCTCTTGGGTGCCGTCTTGATAGGTGATGAAGATGTCTGATCCGGCCGGAAAGTACGCCGCGCCTCCCTCGCCGTCTTCGGGCGAGTCGTCGCGCAGTACGAGTTGGATGAAACCGATGGGTTTGTTTTGCGCCACGGTCAGCTCGCCAGCTAAGGGGTTCCAGCTCGTCCTGTCGCGCAACGTGTTGGACTGGTGGGCGTTGACGGTGTGTACCCCCACCTTGGCATAATCTCCGATCTCCCCGGTCAGCCGCCCCCCGATCAAGCTCGTGTTGTTGGTGCTCAAGGATTCTCGGTTGAGGGTGCTGCTGGCGCCGGGATTGCTTATGCGGGAATAGAGCAGCGTGGCCTCGACGCGGTCCGTGGCTAGGTCGAACTGCAGCCCGTCGAAGCGCGGCTTGGAGAAGACCATGGGCGTCAGGGTCGTGTATAGCTGATTGCTCACGGTCAGGGAGAAATAGTATTGACCTTTCTGGTCGTGGGTGACGACCACGCCGGAGAACCAGTCCCTGAAGCGGTTGGATTTGAACAGGGAGTTGCCGAACTGCCCTGGCGTGGTCTGCGAATTGTTGTAGATCAACCAGCCGCGGGGGAGAGAATTGCCGTAAATGTCGTAGAAGTATTCGCCCTCCAGCGAGGTGTCGATGTAGCGCTGGTAGTGATCCCGCGCATAGTTCGTGTACTCCCACTGGTGCCAGCGGTAGTCTAGATAGAGCTCTTGGGGCACGTACCATTTGCGGACAGCCGGGTCGATGGCGTTGAGCATCACGCCCGGCCCTTGGGGGGCGTAGCTGTACTCGCCACCTTGGCGCCAGCCCAGTTGCGAGCCGTAGTCCTGCTGCCCGGCCGCTGGTAGAAGGCTGATGCCCAGCAGCCCTAGGACGATGAGCGTATTGCCGTGCAGATTCATCAACTGGCTCCCTCGCTCTGGCTGCGCGAGGTTACGGCCCCCGGTGCCGCTGCTCCAAGCGGTCGGCGAAGATGACGATGCGGTCTGCGTATTGCTCCCGCAGCGACCGGAAGAAGCCGGAGATTAGGTCGTCTCGCTGCTGTAAGCGCAGCGCGTATTCGACTGGCTGCCGGGCCTCTGCAAAGGATTTGATGCGACTTTCCTGCCGCTCGAGGACCCGGAAAATGGCATAACTATCCGGTTTCTCCAAATAAACCGGGCCGACTAATTCGCCCTCTTGCGCGGCGAATGCCGTCTCGACCAATTCTGGAAAACTGCCCGCGAGGTGGGGCTGGAGGATCATCTCGCCGCCCCGTTTGTGGATGCCGTGCGAGGCCACGCCGGGGCGCTCAAGGATTTCGGCGAACCCCGCGCCCCGCTCTATTTCGTGGCCCAACCGCACGGCGGCGGCCTCGTCCGGCACGTGTACTTCCTCGATGCGGACCGTTTCGGCCGTGCGGAAACGCTCGCGGTTGGCTTGGTAGTAGCCCTGTAGATCGGCTTCCACCAGAGAAAGGTGGTCCTCCACCTCAATCTGCATCAGACGGTCCAGCAGCAGTCCGGTGTGGGTGTGGGATCGCCAAGCGATAAAGCCCTCCTCCTCGTGCCACTCGCGTTCACGCGCTGCACGGCTGAACAGATGGGGCTGGAGGAGCTCTTGCTCGGCCATGGCGACGATCCGCGCACTGTCTTTTACGGCCGAGTTAAGGCCCTGTTTTCGCAGCCGGGTCAAGAAGTCGGCCGCTGTAATAACGCTTCCGTCGGCAAACGCGAAAAGGGGTTGCCTCGCTTGTTCTTCGGGCAACTCGCTCTGGCGTTGCTCGACGCGTTGGATCAACGCCTGCACCCCTTCGGCATGGAACTGGACGCCGTGTGCTCGGCCGAGGAGTTCGACCTCCTCTTGGGTGCGGCGCCACCACTGCTCCCGGTGAAGTAGTTTGACAATCTCCTCTTGGTAGGTTTGGAGCTGGGCCTCCCGGTCGGCTGCGAATTGGATGATCTGGTAGGCCCCGGGCGAAAGGCGAAGAAGTGCTGGTTTGCCGACCGGGAGCGAGAGAAACTCGCGCTGGGGAATCAGGAAGTGCTTGAGCTGGGTCAACCCAATCCAGCCGACCACGCCGCTGTCGTTTGCAGAATGCGCTCGCGCTAGGTCGGTGAACCCGCTTCCGGCCTCGAGCTGCGCGAGTGCGGCCTGCGCGTCCGGTTGGCTTCCGCGGACGACGATGCGGTGCAGCAGGCGCTCTCGGCTGAAGCCCATGTCGTGGAAGGCGCGTTCGATATCTTGGGGGCCGATGTCTATCTTCGGCGCGATCACCTCGCGCTGGTAGCGCGTGGACAGGCGTCGCCGTACGGCATCCTCCAGTTGCTGGGCTAGTGCTGCGGTGGTGTCCAGCCCCCGACTTTTGGCCTCGAGCAGGAGCAGTTCTTGGTCGATCATGGACGCGAGGTGTTCTCGGTCCGCCGCAATGCCCTGCTCGTCGCTGTGCAGGTGTTTGGGCAACCGGGCGACGAATTGCTTCAACTCGGCCTCGGTTATCTCGGAATCTGCAACCTTGGCGAGGACCACCTCGTCGGGCGCACAGCCGAGCAAGGCGAGGAGGATGGGTGCGATGAGGGATTGCATGGCAGTCTGGAGCGAAATACGAGCTAGACAGGTAGCGAAATGTAGCGAATTATACTAAAAACCAGCCGGAAAACCTAATTTCTGTTCTGAGTTCCGCCGCCCCGTTTGCCGCCGCTTGAGTCCGCGAGCCGTTTGGCGGGCACCGCTCGGCTTTCTTCAGGGAGGGATTTGACCTATAATAGCTGCGGCACTCGGACAGCGACGAGGCCGTCCTAACCCCGACTGCGAGAGGAAAGGTGAGCAATGGCTGCCATACCGACCATCGTCAGCACCGACATTCTCCCCCCGCCCGAGTGGGCACTGTTGCAGCGCCGCCTGTTCAGCCTCTTGGAGACCGCCGGCGACATGGCCACCGAGCGCTACGCCCGCTCCGACGGCCGAGTGTACCATTTCTTCGATGTGGACGACGCCTACGAAAGCCGCTCCATGCGCGCCATGCTCTACGCTTTGGGCGGCCACGAGCGCTTCTTGCACATTGCCAAGCGGGAATGGGATGCAATCACTTGGCTCTACAGCGAAGAGCGCAAGCTGACCGACGACGAGTCTAGGCATCCCATGTACATGCCCCAGTTGCACAATGAGTACTGGAACCTCAGCATCCCCTTCAACGCCGACTGGTTCCACATGGGCGAGGGCAATCAGATGCTCTACGACTTTGGCGTAGCCGACCCAACCCATCCGTCCAACCGCGAGCGCGCCCGCAAGTTCGCCGCCATGTACATCGGCGAGAATCCCAACGCGCCCAACTTCGATACCAAGCACGGTGTCTTCCGCTCGCCGCTCCACGGCGGTGCCGGCCCGCTGACGTCCGTGCGCCAACACAAAGGCATTGTCCACCGAGGCGGGGGCCTCTCGGATCACGTTCACTTGGTGCGCCACTGGCTCGACCGCGGCTCACTGGGCGATTTTGGCCATCGCAACCCGCTCCAAGACAACCCGAGCACCCAGCCGCTGACGCCTCATTTCCTCTACCCAAAGATCAAGGAGCTCGAGCCGCGGTGGTACGAGGACGCAGCTCGTCGCGAGGAAATTCTCGACCTCTTCGACGAGATGGTGCTGCAAGGCGACGAACCGAGCAATCTCTGCGCTACGGCGCTGGTGACTAACGCGTACCTCTACACCGGCGACGACAAGTACAAGAAGTGGGTCCTCGACTACGTCGGCGGCTGGATAGAGCGCATCCGCCAAAACGATGGGGTCATTCCCGACAACGTCGGCCCCACCGGCGAGATCGGCGAACGCCGCGATGGCCAGTGGTGGGGGGGGTTGCACGGCTGGAGCAGCAGCGAGAGCGCGGCCGACCGGCTCTTTCTCGGGCTCATCGTCGGGGCCCAGTGCGCCCATCTGCTCAGCGGCGACGACTACTTTCTCGAAGTGCTGCGCTCGCAGATCGTCGCTCTCCTCGACCGCGGCAAGGTCGAGCATGGCGAGCTGGTGGTGCCGAAGAGCCACGGACCCGACGGCTGGACCGGCTACGCCGAGTTCACCATCCGCGGCGGCCCCACTCATCTGGTCAACCTGTGGCACGAGTCCATGTCGCCGGGCGACTACGAGCTTGTCACCCGGGTGCGGGACGGCGGCGGCACCGACTGGAACGAGCTCTCGCCCATCGGCGACCGCGGCGGTGCTCGCACCGAATTCGCCCGCTTCCAGTATTACGACGGCAAGAACCCGGACTGGCCGGTGCAATGTTTGCAGGCCGACTACCAACAGGTCGCCGATTTCCTCGAGGGGATGCGGCGCGACACCCGCACCGTCCAGCAGATCATCGAAGACAATGCTTGGCCGCCGAACCCGGTGATCGTCAAGGGCCTCGTGCAGACGACCCTGGGCTGCCCTGGTCAACTCTACAACGGGGGAATACTGCGTGCGACCGTGCGCTACTTCGACGCCGACGCCGTCCGCCCAGGCCTGCCGCCGGATGTGGCCGCCCTCGTAGATGATCTCTCGGCCAATGGATGCGGCATCCAGCTAGTGAATACCAGCCACAGCGAGTGCCGGAACCTCATCGTCCAGTCCGGAGCCTTTGGCGAGCATTCCTTCGCAGAAGTGGAGTTCACCGGGATGGATTACAGCAGCGACGATCTCAACCCCAATACGCGCGTGCGTTCGGTCAAGACCGCGACCGCCAATACCGTTCAGGTCGGCGGCAAGCACCTCACTGTGACCTTGCCGCCGATGACGTCCGTGCGCTTATCCTGCGGCCTGCGGCGGTTTGTAAACGACCCCAGCTACGCCTTCCCTTGGCACGGCGGCGAGGTCCCGGTTGAGTAGGCGGTTGGGGCGTGGCCTAGCCGCGAGTCGCGTTGACTTTGCGCAGGATAGGCCCTAATATTTTTGAATGCTTGCACCGCTTGGCGATGTGCCCATAGCTCAGTTGGATAGAGCATCTGCCTTCTAAGCAGACGGTCGTAGGTTCGAGTCCTACTGGGCACGCCAGGCAGCCCTCAAGACATAGTGGTGGATGTAGCTCAGTTGGTTAGAGCGCCAGGTTGTGGCCCTGGAGGGCGCGGGTTCAACTCCCGTCATCCACCCCATTTTAGTGGGCACCGGTCGGTGGTCTGTCTCCGCCCGTCATCCACCCCATCTTTAGTGGTCAGTGGTCAGCATGGGGGGCGGTGTGGACTGGTCCCCGGCCACTGTTGTTAGTGGTTAGTCTCCGTCCGTCATCCACCCCATCTTTCGCCATGCAGTCGTCCTTGGCCGGTCCTGCCAAAATCATTACGTGCGACCAGTTGCTCGCGGTCCGCAGCCAATTAGAAAAAGAGCGGCAGACCTTTGTCTTTACCAATGGATGTTTTGACTTGCTGCACCGGGGGCACGTTGAGTACTTGTGCGCGGCGCGCGCCTTGGGCGACTGTCTCGCGGTGGGGTTAAACGACGACGACGGAGTCCGCGCTCTCAAGGGCCGGGGTCGGCCCCTGTGCCCGCAAAACGACCGCGCCGCCGTGCTCGCGGCCTTAGAATGCGTTTCGCATGTGTGTATCTTCTCGGGTGAAAGCGTCGAGCGCCTCGTGGCCGCGCTCGCGCCCGATGTCTTGGTCAAAGGTGGCGATTACGCCCCGGCGGCCATTGTCGGCCGCGAACACGTCGAAGCGCGCGGCGGCCAAGTTCGCGCTCTGCCGCTGTGGACGGGCATTTCCACCACCCAATTAGTCGAGCGCATCAAGGTGCTACCCAGCGCGTGACGCCCCTTGCGCGATTTGGTCTGGAGAGGGGGATTGTGCTATATTTATCAAAGATGGTTCATTTGTATTTCCGATTTAAAATGCGATGAAACGCGCTAAACGCGCGTTGGTGTTGGCCCTCGGCCTTGGGGCTTGTGCTGCGCCGCCAACCAAACAACCACCCGTCCAGTGGGAAGAGGCCCAGCCAGAAGAAAAAAGCGGGGCCCTCCAAGTCCTTGAACGCGCCGTTGCAGCCGCGTACGAGCGCGAGCAAGCCATGGCTGAGCGCGTGCGCCAGCTAGAGGCATCCAACGCCCAGTTGCGCCAAGCACTCAGAGCCCTCCAAAGCCAGAGCCGCGTCCTAAGTGCGCGGCTGGATTCTTTACCGCGCCGCGCCGCCAGCACTAGCCGCCGCGCTCCGCAGGCCGCGACGACAGCCGACAGCGACAAACGCGATGCGTTCAACATGTATCAAGGTGCGCTCTACTACTATGGCCACAAACAATACGACCGCGCCTTGGCCGAGTTTGACCGCTTGCTGCAGGAAGCACCTATGAGTGAATGGTCCGATAACGCCCAGTATTGGAAAGGCGAGTGCTATTACGGACTGCGCCAATACCAGCAGGCACTGATCGAATTCACCAAGGTGTTTGCCTTCAGCAACACAAATAAAGCCGACGACTCCCAGCTAAAAATTGCCCGCTGTCACCTCGCTTTGGACGAGCGCGACCGGGCGCTTACGGCCCTGCGCAAGCTGGTAGATGAGTATCCAGAGAGCGAATACGCGTCCGTGGCCCGCGAAGAGATAAAACGCCTCGGCGGTTGATGAGAACGATTTTGCTGCGAATTTGTTATCGCCTTTTGGCCGCGCTGATGATCTGTGCCACCGCGTCGGCCGCCATTCCTTTTCCCACCAATATGGACTTGTTGGCCGAGACTGTGGCGAGTGCGGTCAATGAGAGTTTGGGGCGCATTGAAATACCGGCTGACGCCGCGTCGGCTCCCTTGTTGGTCGTGGCGCAGAGCAAGCACGACGCCAATTGGATGGTCGAACACCTGCTGGCCAATCGGCTGCTGGCGCGCGGCTTTAGCGTGACCTTGGATTCGACCGCAGCCCAACCGGCGAGTATGCGCCTGTCCTACCGATTACTCGACCTCGGAGTCTCCGCGTACTCGGGACTGCGCGGCAGCAAGGTCAGCCGCCAAGGCCGGGTAACGCTCGCCCTGCGCTTGAGCGACGAGCGCGACGACGTGGTCCACTGGCAGGACGAGATCACTCGCACGCAGCGCGATCAGATTCCCAAAAAGCAGCTAGATATACTCCAGCACGACCAGTTCAAATTCGCCGAGACCGAGTTAGAGGAACAAACGTGGAGCAAGTTTGTCGAACCTGTGATCGTCTCCACCGTGCTCGGTGGGCTTATCTATTTGTTTTTTTCCAACCGCTAGCCATGAAATATCTCATCTTCCCGCTCGCCCTGTGCGTCGCCGCCTGCGCCAGTACGCCGTCTGAGAAACTCCAAGGCGCGGATTACTACTTTGAAGAAGGCCAAAAGGCCATGAAAAAGAACCGCTGTCTAGAGGCCTCCGAGCACTTCAAGCGCCTAGTCAGCAACTTTCCCGGCTCGCGCCGGGTGGCCGAGGCGCAGTTTCTCCTCGCCGAAGCGTACTTTTGCAATCGCGATTGGATCAACGCCGCCTTTGAATATCAGCGCATCGTCGATATTTACCCGTCTAGCGAGTGGGCGGTTGAGGCGCAGTTCAAGGTAGGCGAGTCGTACTTTAAGCAATTGCGCCGCCCAGAGTTGGACCAGAAGGAGACTTTTGAGGCTCTGACGGCTTTTCGCAACTTTATTGAGGACCAGCCCGACTCGCCCTTGGCGGAACAGGCGCTCCAGCGCATCGTCGAGTGCCGGAGCCGCTTGGCGCAAAAGCAGTACCTAAGTGGCCACCTATACCACAAGCAGGGCCATCTCGACGCGGCCAAAATGACCTACGAAGAAGTCTTGCGCGAGTACCCAGACGTCGGCGAGTGGTATTACATCACGCTTTTCCGCATGGGCGAAATCGCCCGCGAGCAAGGCGATGTGGATCTAGCGGTGCGCTATTGGAAGGAAGTACTGCAAGACAGCGGCGACCCGGAGTTGGTGGAGGGAGTGCAAAAGCACCTGTCCGGGCTGAACCAATCGCCGGGCTAAAGATGCGGCGCATCGGCGTCATCGGCGGCAGCTTTGACCCCATCCACTACGGCCACCTGCTCTTGGCCCGCTTCGCTTTAGAGCAAATCCCCCTCGACAAAATGCTCTTCATTCCGGCGGCAGATCCGCCGCTCAAGCAGGGTGCGTACGCGCCGGCCGAGGAGCGCTGGGCCATGGTCGAGTTAGCCGTGGCTGGCTGCGCCGATTTTGCGGCCTCGCGCTTGGAGCTAGACCGCCCGGGCAAATCCTATACAGTCGAAACCCTGCGCCGGCTGCACCAGCGTCATCCTCGCACTGAGCTGTTTTTCATTATCGGCGCAGACAACATCGGTCAGCTAGACGAGTGGCATGACCTTGAGGGCATTTTGGCTCAGTGTACAGTGGTGGTGGGGGCGCGTCCGGGGGAAATGGCCGGCGGCGACCCCAATCTGTTGGCACGCCTGCATTTCATAGATACCCCGCTCATTGAACTGTCTTCGACCGAGATTCGGACGCGCCGGGCCGCTGGCCTGCCCATCCGCTACATGGTGCCCGAAGCGGTCGAGTCCCACATACTTGCGAAAGGATTGTACGCCGCTCCGTGTTCATGACGCATTTAGAGTGCTCTCGTACGGGCGTACGCTACGACGCCGACGTGTTGCAGAACCTCTCGGAGGTCGGTGCGCCTCTTCTCGCTCGCTACGACCTCGACCAGGCCGGTCGTGCGTTGACCCGTGCTGCGCTCAGCACCCGCCCGCCGACAATGTGGCGCTACCGGGAAGTCATGCCCATCCGCACCCCTGCGGAAATCGTCTCCCTCGGCGAGGGCTTCACCCCGTTGCTGCGCCCTGAGCGCTTGGGGTGCTGGGCGGGCCTTTCCCAGCTCTACATCAAAGACGAATCGCCTAATCCCACCGGCTCCTTTAAGGCGCGCGGCCTCTCGGCCGCCGTCACTTGTGCCCGCGTGCGCGGCGCGAAAAAGCTGGCCATCCCCACCGCGGGCAATGCCGGTGGTGCGCTGGCAGCCTACGCGGCCGCCTGTGGTCTACCGGCGATTGTCTTTATGCCCCGCGATACGCCGCAGGCCTTTGTCGCCGAGTGCCGTTCCTGTGGGGCCGAGGTCGAACTGGTTGATGGGCTAATCAGCGATTGCGGCCGCATCGTCGGCGAGCGCAAGGAAGCCGAGGGGTGGTTCGAGATATCGACCCTGAAGGAGCCGTACCGCATCGAAGGCAAGAAGACCTTGGGCTATGAACTGGCCGAGCAGCTAGATTGGTCCTTGCCCGACGTGGTGATTTATCCTACCGGCGGGGGCACGGGGCTGATCGGGATGTGGAAGGCATTCGCCGAACTGGAGCAACTCGGCTGGATTGGCCAGCACCGGCCGCGGATGATCTCAGTACAGGCCGAGGGCTGTGCGCCGATTGTCCGGGCCTTTGCTCGCGGCGATGAATCCGCCCAAGCGTGGGAAGACGCTCGCACCGTGGCTTCGGGCCTGCGGGTCCCCAGTGCGGTCGGCGACTTTCTGATGTTGCAGGTGTTGCGGGAAAGCGGCGGCACAGCTATTGCCGTCAGCGACGAGGAATTGCTCGCGCATTCTCACCATATGGCGGCGCATACAGGGATTTTCCCCGCGCCCGAAGGTGGGGCCACGCTAGCGGCCCTAATCAAGCTCAAAGAGCAGGGACTCGTGGCCCCGGACGAGTGCGTGGTGCTGTTCAATACGGGGTCGGGCTACAAGTACTTGGAGGCGCTGTCCGAGGGGTTCACACCTTGACGGGCGAGGGGGCGGCGTCTATTATTTTATAACACTACTTTGCGGTTCCAATGCGGCCCTCATTCGGAGGCCGGACTGCACTGGGGCCGAACAGTTTGCTATGCACCCATAGCTCAATTGGATAGAGCACCTGACTACGGATCAGAAGGTTCGGGGTTCGAGTCCCTGTGGGTGCGCCATTCCCAAAACCCCCGTGCCAAATTTTCCGGCACGGGGGTTTTCTTTCAAAACAGCTCTCGTTAAAAATATTTCCTATTAGTTAAAGGGATTAGTAAGTCCATGAAACATGAGGTCCTAGAATTTCAAACTTTGAAGTCGTGGCTTGGAACGGCAGTGCAGACCTGAGTCATCTGGAGGGCAAGGCGATCAAACTGCGCATCTTGCTCGAAAAGACACGGCTCTATTCCTTTTGGTTCAACTAGTGGGATAGGCCGCGTTATCCGGCGCTCAGGAACCACAGAAAAGGAGCTATCTATGGCGAATATACCTGTCGGATTGGTTGGCTGCGGCGGTCGCGGTCGCGGCCACGTGCGCGTCTTGCAGGCGTTGGCGGATGTCGAGTTGGTCGCCGTCTGCGACCCGGTTGCGGCAAACCGCGAACAAGTGGGCGACGAGTGGGGAGTCCAACGCCGCTACGCGGACGTAGAGGCCATGCTAGACGCCGAGGAATTGGCCGCGGTGATCGTCGCGACCCCGGCTCATCTCAACGCCGCGGCGGCTCTGCCGTGCTTGGAGCGGGGCATCGACACCCTGCTGGAGAAGCCGCCGGGCATGAGCTTGGACCAGACCCACGCCCTCAAAGAGGCCGCCGAGGCCAACGGTGCCCGTGGCATGGTCGGCTGGAATCGCCGCTTTGATCCGCTGGTCCTGCAAGTGCGCGAGGAGATTGAGTCGCGCGGGCCGATCTACCAGCTAGTCGGCGAGTTCCACAAGAGCATGAGCCGTTTTGTCGCCGCTGGCCGCTTCCCCGAGATCGTCATGGACAACATGCTGCTCGAAAGCCCGATCCACGCGATTGACTTGGTGCGCCACTTGGGTGGAGCGCCGGTCGCCGCAGTCCACAGCTTCGTCCGGCGCACATCTGCCTACAAGGACGTCCACGCTGCGTTAGTCGTCTTTGAAAACGACTGCGTCGCCCAGCTATGCGCCAACTACACCACCGACGCCCGTTTAGAGCGCTACGAAATCCACGGCCGCGACATTTCGGCCTATTTAGAGGGGATTTCCACCTGTGAGTTGGTCTGCGACGGCGAGCGCAAGCACTTGCAAAAGGAGGGTGTGGACAGTACCCAAGCCCAAGCCACCCACTTTTTTGACTGCATCAAGGCCGGTCGTCCCATCGGCCCACCGGCTGCGGACTTGGACGAGGCCATCGCTACTATGGAGCTTGCTACGGCTATCTTGGCGGGCCTACGAGACGACTCTTAATCGCTCCCCAGGATACCTCTGCTATGGCTGTAGCCAACCGCACGGCCTCAACGGTGAAACTACAGGCGATGTCGTAGAAGAGCTGGTCGCCGCTGATGCGGACGTGAGTCCACACGGCCGGCAATCCAATGATCCCGGAGTCGTCGGCCTCGGTCGGCCAGTGAACCACGCCCGATCCCGCCCGCGACCACAGCCCGCTGTGCCCAACGCCGCCCAATTCTAGCTCATAGGTCCCATCCGCCCGGAAGACCACGTGCCCGGCCAGCGTCCCACCGGCAAAATTGACGATGCCCCACCGGCCCAATAGTTCGTCGCCTAGTTCCCCTGCTCGCGCCAAGGCGAGAGCCGGTTCGGCTCCCCAATACAGGGTGTCGTCCTCTAGCCGGAAGGGCACGGCTTCGCTTTGTTTGGCCAGCACCCCGTTGACGTTCGCGGTATAGCGCAAGGTTACAACGCCGTCAGCGGCTTCGTACTGGCCTTGCTCTTCGGTCACGGGCCGCTCGGGATCGTCCCTAAGTACCAAGCGGCGGAAGCGCCCATCGCTATTGAACTCGATATAGAAATGCTCTACCAAGGGGCCAAGCTCGCTCTGGCAGCCCTCCCAGGAATCTACCAGATTCGCCTGTGCCCCAGCACTGCCGAACAGCAGGGCAAACGATAAGATGCTTGCGCGTACCATAATCATCGGACAATCTCCACGCCCCAAAAGCCCAACATGGGCAAGAATCGCTCCATATCCGCCGGCACGGTCGCCGGGGCTTTGCCGTAGCCGCCGTGGACGCTAGTCGCTCCTTGCAAGGGCCGCTCCAAGACCAACTTGACGCGGTGGTCTTGGGGATAGACTGCCGCTGCGATTGGCACCTCGCCGGCCGCATCCTCGACCCGGAAGCTATTGGCCTCTAGGTCGATGCTGTCCATCCGGCTCTCGACGGCTGCAAACGCTAGCTCGACTCGGTCGCCCCGCTGCCGGGCCGCCGCCAAATCCGGTGCCTGCCAAGCTATCGCCTGACCATAGACCAGCCCCAAAGCCGCCTGCGCCAACCGCTCGCCCAAGAGCATGTTGCCAGCGGGACTGGTGTGAATCTGGTCCGCAAGCGGCAAGTCGAGTGCCGGCACCACGCCTACGCCCGGCATTTGCCGCGCCACCTGCCGCTGGGCCTCGCGCACTTGGCTCCAGCGCCGATCGGCATCCGGGTCGGCGGGTTGGTACACGCGATTTAGCTGCACGGTGAGCACCGGCAACGCCGCGTCGGCAAGGGCCTCCCGCCAAGCGGCGACCGCTTGCTGGAACCGCTGCGCATAACTGGTCGCGTCCGCGTCCGTTCCGGTATCGCTTTCTCCTTGGTACCACACTATCCCCCGGACCTTTCCCCCTACTTTGTCCACGCGCTGCACCATATTGTCAAACAAATCCGCTGCCCGAGGCTCGCCGGGATTCCAGCGAGAAAGCGGAGAGCCTCCCAACGCCGTCTGTACCAAACCTATTGGGTGAGAGAGCGTCCTTTTGAGCGTACGGCCAAATTGCAAGTAGGGGGAGTGCCCTGGATTGGCGGCCTCGCGGTTTACTGCGTGTTGGGTATCCGTCGATTCGTTCATCGGATGCGTCGCCAGTGCCCAGTGTTCGCTGTTCCTAAACAGATGGACCCCTAACTCGACTGGATCTTCGTATGGCCCGCGCCCGTATCCAGCCGAATTGCTCTGCCCGGCAATCACCCACAAATCGCCTATGCCCAAAAAGTGCCGCATATCTCCCCGCGGCGACCACTCCCCAGCCGGATTTTCCGCCGTCCGCAACCGCGTTTCCAGCCGATAAAGCCCTCCTGCGGGTATGCGTTCCAAAGCACCCTTATAGGTCCCATCCTCCGCTGTCGGTACCGCTTGCCAGTCCAAACTGGCCGCAACCGCTACCCCCGTATCTTCCCACACCAAGCGCATTTCCACTTGTCCGGGAGTTTCAAACTTCCACCGACCCTCTAGCTCAATCCTTCCTTCCCCACGTTCGTCCTGCTGTACGATCTGCCAGTCCTCTGGCCCCTGTTCAATGATTGCACCGATTTGCTCTGCCATTCGACCTCTTTCTGCTAGATAGCGCGCATTCGTCAGCACCTAATTTGCCAAACGTTCCTCTTGTCATGCAAGTTTTCTCCAGTTCTCTTGGCTTCTCGTTGGTTGCCGACGATTGATGTCGTGTCCTAATTATTTGGAAAAGGAGATTTTCGATGTCGCTCGAAGGCAAGGTAGCTCTCATCACAGGCGGCGCACGCGGCTTGGGTCGCGCTTACGTCCTCCATCTGGCCCGCTTGGGCGCGGACATTATCATCGCCGACATAGACCTACAGGCCGCCCGCGAATACGGCGAAGAACTCACGGCTGAGACGGTGGAAGCCGAAATCGTCAATCTCGGTCGCCGCGGCGTGGGCATTGCCGTGGATGTCACCGACCGCCAATCAGTAGATGCCTTGGTCGCCGCGGGGCTCGACGCCTTTGGCCGCATCGACATACTCGTCAACAACGCCGGTGGCAATTTACGCTCTCACGAAGAACAAGCCGCCTCCTTGGCTGGGGAAGACCACTACCGCTACATAATGGATATTAACCTCACCGCCACCATCCACTGCTGTCAAGCGGTCAGCGCGGCGATGAAGGAAGCTTTGTCCGGCAAAATCATCAACGTGGCCTCGCAAGCGGGCTTGTGGAGCGGGCGCGATGGCGGCGGGATGCCCTACAAGGTGGCCAAAGCCGGCATCGTCCACTACACGCGAGTGCTCGCCGCCGAGTTAGGCCCTTATGGCATCCACGTCAACTGCATCGCCCCGGGCCTAATTCTGTCGTCTCGCGCCGTGGCTCAGGGCCGCAACAGCGAGGAATCGCGCCAGCACCTAGAGCCGCAGATTCCCCTCCGCCGCTTAGGAACGCCCGAAGACTGCGCTCGGGTGGTGGAGTTTTTGGCGTCCGACCTTTCGGATTACGTCACCGGCCAGTGCATTCCCGTGTGCGGGGGCTTTGTGGCGTTTTGAATTAGGAATTAAGAATTCCTACTTGAGAGAGTCGGGTCGCCTGATGCGCGCTACCAGCCTCATCAGGGCGAGTCGCTCAAAATCGCGCGGATCGTTGGTGCGAATCAGAAAGTCCCCTTCCACGCGTCGCGTTTCTCCGGCACTGAGGACTACCGGCTGGCCAAGCGGTATAAACGCGTCGATTAGAAATTCCTCTTGATCGAAAAACCGCAAGTCGTAGCGCACCCACACAGTGGCGTCGCTGACATTGCGGAATACGGCCACAAAGATTCCCTCGAATTCCGCTGTTGTCCCGAGTCCCGGCTCTAAAAAAAACGGCAACCAAGTCAAGCTGTCGATCGCTACGCTGCCTTCCAGCCCCTCGTCCTCGACAAACTCGACTTCGCTGTACAGCACGTTGGCCGTGCCGCTTGGTCCGTCCTCTGCGGCAAAGCAGCCACCTAGCAACAGTACTAGGGCGATTCCCATGCTCATGGCTTGGTCCTAACTCTCGGTTTGCGTCTGTATTTCTTCGTGGTGTTCTTTAAATGCTATGAAAAAAAACGAGTTAATCCAGTGCCTATCGCTAATCCTGATCGCCGGAATTGCCCGTGCCGACGATCCTGAGCCCCGCTACCAAATGCCCCCCATCGAAGTCACGGCGACGCGTGCGCCGCGCGAGGGGTTTGACCTGCCGCTCGCCACGGCTGTGGTCGCGGATATCGGGCGTGCGCGGCCCGGGATCTCGCTGGCCGAGTCGCTGCGTCCGGTGCCCGGGCTTTTTGTCGCCAACCGCCACAACCTCTCCCAAGGCGATCGGCTCAGTGTGCGCGGCTTGGGTGCTCGTGCGGCCTTTGGCGTCCGCGGGGTTAAGGTCTTGCTCGACGGCATCCCGCTGACCATGCCCGACGGCCAGAGCCAGCTCAACAACCTCGACTTGGGATCAACAGGCCGCATCGAAATTCTGCGTGGCCCCAGCTCTTCGCTGTACGGCAATGCGGGCGGCGGCGTGCTCGCGGCCCACACCCAAGTGCCGGCCGAGGCTACTTGGCGCGTGGAGCCGCGCTTAGTAGCCGGCAGCAACGGCCTGTTCCGCGCACAGACGAGCCTTTCGGGCCGCGCCGCCAACACCTACGCGTTCGCCAGTTTGTACGATCTGCGCAGCGAAGGCTACCGAGACCACGCCGCCGCCCGCGCCCGCGGCCTCAACGCGCTCGTTGGCCGGACTCTAGGGCCGCAAGTTGAACTGACGCTCCTGTTCCACTGGTATGACGCGCCCTATTTGTTCAACCCTAGCTCGCTCGACGCGGAGACGGCTCGCACCCGTCCGCGCAGCGTCCGCGGGTTTGTGATTGGGCAGGGGGCCGCTAAAAAGGTGCGCCAAGGCCAAGGCGGGATGCGTCTCGAATATCGCCCGCTGCATGCGCCGCACCACCGCACGTCGAGCCTCGTACTGTACGGCGTTGGTCGTGCGCTCAAAAACCCCATACCAGGCCGCATTATCGAGCTCGACCGCCGCGCCGGCGGGGTGCGCACCGAGCACCAGTTCGCTTGGGCTGGTACGCGCCTTATAGCCGGCCTCGACTTGGACTTCCAGCGCGACGACCGCCGCGAGTTCGCCAACGAGGGTGTGCCCGAGGGCGTACGCGTGGCCGACGACCGCGTCTTTGGGCTGGTGCAGTACGGGGCTGGGCAGGTGAATCAGGAGGAAAAGGTGCAAAGTGTTGGGCCGTTTGTATCGCTGGAAAAGGATGTGGGAGATGCGCTGACCGCGACCGTTGGCGGCCGCTACGACCGCTATCGCTTTGCCGTTGACGACCAGTCGCGCGACATGGATCAATTCAGTCCGATGGCGGGCGTAGTGTACCGCCTTGACCCTTTCTCGCGTTGGTACGCCCATGTTGCCACGGCCTTCCAGACGCCCACCACCTCTGAGTTGGGCAACCGGCCCAGTGGCGAGGGTGGCTTCAACCCGGATCTAGGCCCGGAGCGCGTCCTCGGGTTGGAGACGGGCCTGCGCCGCCATCTGCGCCGGGCGCGCTTGGATTTGGAAGTGGCCCTGTACCAACTCCAGATCGCCGACGCGCTGATTCCCTTTCAGGTTGAGAGCGAAGACAGCGAGGAGATTTACTTCCGCAACGCCGGCCAAGCGCGCAATCGGGGGTTGGAACTCTCGCTGTCGGCCGTGCCGCTCTGTGGGCTGCGGACCTCCTTCGCATACACTTTTGGCGACTATGTTTTTGAGGACTACGAGGTTGAGGCCGCGGGCGGTCTGGTTCAGCTTGCTGGCAACGAGGTGCCGGGCGTGCCGCGCCACCGGCTTTTCGCCGCGCTGAGCTACGACAGTCCGCAGGGCCTGTTTGCCGAGGTCGAATTAGAGCGGGTCGGCCGCTACTGGGCCAATGACTTCAACGGCCCGCCGCCGGCAAGCGACGCGGCCGCTGATGCGTTTTTTAACCGCGCGTACTCGCGGGTGGATGTGCGCTTGGGGATGGAGTATGGCCGGGCTCGGGTTTTTCTGCGGGTCGATAATCTGTTGGCCGCTCGCTACAACGGGTCGGTCGTTCCCAACGCCTTTGGGTCGCGCTTCTTTGAGCCGGCGGCGGGCCGGAGGTTGCATTTGGGGATTGGCGGGTGGATGGGGGATTGAACGCTTTTATATTACTCCTCAAGGAGCGATTGACGACATTCCCTTTGGCTAGATGGACGGTCGCCTCCGGTGGCGACCCAATTCATGGTGCAGCACTTAGTTAAGCCATGCAAGCCGATTCTGGTTACTCTACGGGTTTTTGGGACGAGAAAGCGCACTGCCAATTTTAGGGAAAATGTCCTCAGAGGCGGTCTGAAAACCCCCCATGCTTGCTTGGTGTGGGCTAGTCCGTATCCTTGGCGTTAAGCGTTTTCCGAGGGCGAGACGCCCTCGAACCAAGGCTCTTTGCGCTATCTGAGGAGCCGAACTTGGAGTTGTCAGACGGCTTCTCAGAGCCTATGAACACAAATGTGCTATCTGCGGCTTTGATGTGAAATTGGGGCATTCTTCCATTGGGTTAGAAGCCTCTCACATCAAATGGCATGCGGCAGGTGGCCCTAATCAGATAGTGAATGGACTGACTCTGTGCGTGATGCACTATAAGCTATTCGACCGCGGAGCTTTTACGCTGTCCAAGCAGTGGGAGATAATGGTGTCAGATGACGCACATGGGTCAGTTGGCTTTTGTGAATGGCTGATGCGGTTTCACGGCAAAAAATTAACTTTCCGCAGAGCCTATCCTATTATCCGAAGGTAGATTTCACAGGTTGGCACGTTAGAGAGGTATTTCAAGGGGCCTATCGCGAATTATGAGCCGGTGGAAATAGGCCCTTTAGGGAGTTGCGCTCTAAGAAGCATCCGAGTCAGATTCTCTCCGTCTTCCGCAGTCGGCACACGAAAAACCCCTCCATCCCCCCGGCTGGCAAAATTCGCTTAGCCCGTTGCACTTGCGAGTCAAACGCCTTGCCCTGCCACTGGCCCAAGCCCGACGCCACATTGGCAAAGGGCAGCGCGATGGCCTCTATGGTTAGGGCACCGGCGAACTGCCGCCGCAGCCGGTTGATTATGGCCTCGTTTTCTTCGGGCGCGAAGGTACAAGTCGAATAGACCAGCACCCCGCCCAGCTTGAGGCATTGCACGGCCGCATAGGCGAGCCGCCGCTGCTTGCGGCTGGCCTCGCGGATCTTCCTCTCGCTCCAATAGGCATAGGTCTTGGGCGCGTCGGCGCGGAAGCGACCTTCGGACGAGCACGGCGCGTCGAGGAGTACGCGGTCGAATTGTTCGCAGTGCTTGCGCCAGAAGCGGGTTCCGTCGGCGAGGTGGGTCTGCACGTTTGCGGCCCCGTGCCGCGCCAAGTTGTCGCGCAAGCGAAAGAAGCGGCCGCGCACGGATTCCACCGCCAAGATAGAGCCCTGATTGCCCATTAGCTCGGCAAGCTGCAAGGTTTTGCTGCCCGGAGCGGCCCCTAAGTCGAGAATGCGTTCCCCGCTTTGCGGCTCTAGGAGAATCGGCGGCACCATGCTGGAGGGGTTTTGGATGTAGAGCCGGCCTTCGCGGTAGGCCGCGCATTCGGTGAGGGCGCGGCGTTGGGCGGCCGGCACAAAGAAGGCGTCGGCTTTCCAAGAAAGGGGCGTCAGCGCAAAGCCAGCCGCAGAAAGTTCAGCGCACAGTGCGTCGGCTGGCCCCTTGAGGTGGTTGGTGCGGAAGGCGGTCGGCTGCTCGGCGGCAAAGGTCTGCCAGCAGGCAGCAAAGCACTCGGGCGGGAGCATGGCTTGCAAGCGGGTGCGGAACGCGTCGGGGAAGGCGGTGGTCATGGTGCAGCGGATGAAGATAGGAACGCCAAGGCGCAAAGAGGATTTAGGCTAGCGATATAAGCAGCGTTCTTAACATGCCTTATGAGAGCGTGGTGCTTGGTCGGCCCAGCGGGGCGCAGTGCGGCTACTAACCACCCGGCGCGAGTTGCAACAACGCTTCTTAGCTCGACCTTATCCACTTTCCTACTCTAACAGGTTGCTAAAGGCTTTGAGGCTGGGCACCTGTATGGCGGCGCGATGCAACTGCTTGAGGCGTTGCACATCGTCAATGGCCCCAATGCGGTCGGCCAACGGGCGCACTTGGTCGGCCGGAAAGCGCAGGGCCAATAAGTCGAGGAGAAATTCTCGGCCCCCCGGCTCAATACCTTGTTCAAGGCCTTGCTCGATCCCACGCTCAAGACCCTCCTCAAGGGCACTTTGGGTCAGGTATTGAGCAAAGGAGGATTCGCCGACGAGAGCCATGAGATTCTCCTTGGAAATAGTAGCTAAGATCGTCTGCGGATTATACGCCAACCCGCTCAAGAGGGCCAACCCCGTGATAAAATCGGCCCTGACCGACCGATCCAGCGGCAGCCCCGCCGCCGTGGCCACACAGTCGCCCAACCACGCAGCCCGGCCCTGTCCGGCCGGCGGCTGCATCAACGGCGCAAACGGTAGCAAGCCCACATATCCCCGATTGAGCACGGAAAGGCCGTTGAGTTGGCTCAGGCGAATCACTCTGTAGTGAATCGCGACCGAATAGCCGGGATGCGATTGTATGTACCCCCCCGGATCGCGTCGTCCGGCATCGGGGTGCAGGTAGAAGACGTGGGCATAGACCGGCAGCCCGTGCTGCTCAATGCTGCGGCCGATATAGCCGGCCATGCGAAGCGGCATCGGTGGATGGATGCTATCGGTGGTTTGAAATTCGTGGTGGACTAAAGCGTCCTCGCTGTCGATGCGTACGCGGATGAGGCTGTCGGTGCGGCGGGTTTGCTCGGTGTCAATAACGTCGAGCACTTCGATGTCGTTGCGCTGGAAGGCGAAGTGGACGAAGTCGGCGGGATAGGTTTGAATCAGGAGTTTGGTAAGGGTATCCAAATCGGCCATGGTGCTCGATGGGGAATCAGGAAGTAGAGCTTGCCCAACCGTCCGAGCTGAAGGAGAACGGTTGGATCGTGCAATTTCTATATGCAAGATCCATGCCAAGGCTGAAAAGCAGAGGAGGGGACGGGGCGGGCGGGGCTAGACTGTATCCGGCACACCCCATTGATGATCCCTTTAGGGGCCGGGCCGCCCCACCGCAGGCGAGATAATCCGGGCCTCGTTTGGCTTCGTCGCCCTCCTTGCGAACCGGCTGCGGCAAAACGAACCCGCTCCGGCCATTTATATAGCAATCCTACATGACTTGCAAGCATGGAACGTTCATCGATATCGTCTTCGCTGGTTCCCGGCCGTAGGCCAGCGGGCGAGACGCCCGCGCACCCAGCGATGCGCCGCATCGCACGAATAAGGTAGGATGGGTCGCCTCTCCCGCTCCTATCGCGGCGGCACTGCGTCGCTGGTCGGCGCGGGGGGCTCGAGCCAGTAGCCGCTCGGGTCGGTGCCGCGGCAGATGTAGCCGTGGGCGCGCTTTTCTTCGCGGGTGCGCACCTCAGGCGGCATGTAGCGCAGCGTCAGGCCGCAGCGGCGGCGCGTGGAGCGGTTGGGGGCCGAGCCGTGCAAGAGCAGGTCGGTGTGCAGGGACATTTGGCCGGCGCGCATGGTAAAGGACACCGGCTCGCCGCCCCACCGGAGTGGATCGCGCACGCTTTGCCCCAAGACGTTTTGCTCGGCGGCCGTGCTGTGCTCAAAGGGAATCTGCCCGTGCAAATGCGAGCCGGGGACGACGGTCATCGGCCCGTTTTCCTCGTCTACATCGTCGATAGCCAGCCAAGCGGTCACCACCTTACTCGGGGTCAGTGGCCAGTACGAGGCGTCTTGGTGCCAACTGACCTGTTTTTGGTCGCCCGGCTCCTTGCAAAAGTAGTGGGTCATAACGCTGACGAGATTGGGGCCGAGGAGGTCTTCGACGTAAGCGAGAATGCGCGGCTCGTGCAGCAGATCGTAGATGCCCCGGCAGTGGCGATGCCAGCCGTTGATCGAATAGCTGTTGTGCCCGTTGGCCTTGGCCTCGGCCATGAGCTCGTCGAAATAGCGGCGATTGGCCGCGGCTTCCTCGGGCGTGAACACGTCTAAGGGGCAGATGTAGCCCTGTTCGTTGAACTGGCGGATCTGGGCGCGGGTGAGCTTTTGGGGGTTGTCGTTGGTCGCGCTGAAAAATTTGAGCGTGCGCTTCATGTCGGGGAGGGCGTCGGCGATGGGCATGGCGTTTTCCTGTTGGGTTTGATGACGAGGCAATGGAAGCTCTATTTTACGAACTGATGTTTCACAGGCCCTTGGGTATGCGAAGCGCAGCGGAGGTTGCGTCAGCTTCACCAAGACAGGCGCGGTGAAGCAAAGCATCGCTACGGCTGCTAGTGTCTAGCGCACAGAGACGATGCGTAACGTCAGTTACAAAGCGCAATTTTACGCAAAAACGCAGGGAGCACAAGATGACTCAGTACAAAGCCGGTGTGATCGGCTGCGGCCTTCGCGGCCGTGCCCACGCCGAGGGCTACCAAGCCACCACCCAAGTCGCAATCGCGGCCTGTGCCGACCCGGTGGAAGCGGCCCGCACGTCCTTTGCCGAGGACTTTGCCGTGGCGACCGCGTACGCAGATTACCGCGCCATGCTAGAGAGCGAATCCCTCGATGTGGTGAGCGTCTGCACGTGGACCGGCCTGCACCGCGAAATGGTCACGGCGGCGGCCGCGGCCGGCGTCAAAGCCATCCACTGCGAAAAGCCCATGGCCCCAACGTGGGGCGACGCCAAGGCCCTGTACCAGGCCTGCGCCGACCGCGACGTGCTCCTCACCTTCTGCCACCAACGCCGCTTTGGTGCTCCGTTTGTCAAGGCCAAACAATTGTTCGACGAAGGCGCCATCGGCGCGTTGCAGCGCGTAGAAGGGGCGTGTTCCAATTTGTTTGATTGGGGTACTCACTGGTTTGACATGTTCTTCTATTACAACGACGAAGTGCCCGCCGAATGGGTCATGGGCCAGATTGCCGTCGAATCCGAGAGCGCGGTGTTTGGCGTACCCCTAGATACCAGCGGCCTGTCGTGGATCCGCTGGCAAAATGGCGTTGAGGGGCTGCTTGCCACTGGGGGTGCTGGCCTGCAAGGGCCGCGCAACCGCCTCGTCGGCAGCGAGGGTATCATCGAAATCGGCGGGGCCGGCCGCGCCCCCCTGCGGCTGTTGCGCTCGGGTGCGGCGTGGGAGGACTTTGCGGATAAAGAGATCGCCGACGTCGTCGGGCCGGGCGGCGACACCGTGCTTTCGGTGCTCGACCTCATTGACTGTCTCACAAGCGGCGCGGAGCCGCGCCTGTCGGCTCGCAAGGCTCTGCAAGCGACCGAGCTGATTTTTGCCACCTATGAGTCGAGCCGCCGCCGCGGCCGGGTATGGCTGCCGCTCGATGTCGATGATTCGGCTTTAATCGCCATGCTCGAACAAGGGCAGGTCGGGCCGGGCTGAAGCAAGAGCAAAGGGCTGCGGTGTTTTATACGAGTTATTCTTAACCATTAGAAACGGCAGGAAGGAGTTCTACAAGCAGATTGACCCTTGAGACGCCATTGTAAGGTCTGAGTGCCCTGCAATTACAAGGTCTTTGTCCGCGCTATGTGCTGATAGGGGCCTTGCTCTATGTACGGGCCGCCCCAGCGATTTAGAGGCCCTAACAAAACCGGATGTCCCGCCTGAAGGCGTGGTGTGGGGGCTCCCGCGTTCCGAGGATCGCCCAGCAGGTTTTGTTAGAGTCTCTTAGTATCTCAGCAGATACCGCGTCCCGTCGGCTCCGGCCGCTCGGTCCGCTGCATTTCCGGCGATGGAGGGTCTTATAGCCATCCTACCTGAGTTGCGGGGCGTGAAGGAGGTCTCTGACGCGGCGCAACACGGCTGGGGTTGAGGGCAGGATGCCCTCGAAAAACGCTGGACGCTTAGGCCGCCCTATCGTGGGAATGATGTAGGACGGCTATGGGAGACCTAGTCGTTCCCACGCCGGATGGCCGAGGCCGCAAAGCGAATCTGAAAGCGATAGACGCGCTTTTGCTGGCAGGTGATTTCGTGCGTGTGGGGGTCGATGCGGTGGGGGACCTCGATGCGGTTGACGTCGACGAGGGCTTGGTAGCCGCGCTCGGAAAAGATGTCGATCAGCATGGCCAAGGCCAAAGGATCGTCAAAGAGCGCGTCCTCGGAATTGACGAGCGTCATGCCGGTAATGGCATAGCGCGTGACAATGGGTATGAACTTGGAGTTGATTTTGTCGATGACCCGCTGGAAGAGCGCGGGATGATCCTCATTGTAGATCTCCAGCCGCTTGACCAGCTCTTGGCGGGCGTAGAGCACGAGGCGGCTGGCCGGCGTAATGGTGCGGATGAGGTCGAAGGTGTTGTGCTGAAGCTCCAGCGAACTCTGATAGGAAAACTCCTCCTCGATCTCCTGTTGCACCTTGGAGAGCGGCTGGCCAGCGTCGATGAAGCGAAAGTGGAAAATGGCGCGCAGCGAGCGCAGCGCCTCAAAGGTCGTCTCCTTAAAAACTTGATAGCGCTTGCGCGCCGCCGCCGGGTCGAGATCGGTGGCGCGGATCTCGGCGAGTTGGCCGACCTCCGACTCCGCGACCTTGCGGTTGTGCTCTTGAGCCTCCCGCCCGCGGTGGAGCTGACGCTCGACGCTGACTTCTTCATCGACGAAGAGCAACACGGTGCGGAAGAGGGGGCGCGGGAAGTTGTGGTCGCGGAATTCCTCGCGCAGTTCGGTCATCTTATCGTAAAACAGCTTGAGGCACTCGACCTGCACTTGAGTGCGCGGGAAGCCATCGACGATTACGCCGCGCTCGTATATCGAGTCGAGCAGCTTGTGCAAGAGCAGGTAGGTGACTTCCTCGTCGCCGACTAAGCCGCCGGCGGTTTTGATCTGTTGGGCTCGGGGGCTGTCGAGCAAGTCACTGATCACTACGGCTGCGGCCGTAATGCCCCGCGCTTTGAGGATGAAGGGGGTATTGGTGCCCTTGCCAGCGCCGGGGGCGCCGCCGAGCCAGATGATTTCTCCGGGGAAGCAGAGCTTGGCGCGACCAAACTCTTGCTCTAGGTCGCTCCAGACGCGGTTGAAGATCAGGCTGGCGTCCTTGATCTCGAGATCGATGTGTCTGGATTTGGATTTTGCCATGCGCTTTTGCGGCCGGCTGCTACAGGCTGCGGAACGGTTCCTTATTGACCAACTCTTCTACGACCTGCCCGCCGAGCAAGTGCTCTTGGATGATGCGCTCCAGCTTTTCAACGGTCATGGAGTGGTACCAGACGCCCTCGGGATACACCAC
Organism: Candidatus Latescibacterota bacterium; assembly: GCA_965200315.1. Taxonomy (GTDB): domain Bacteria; phylum Latescibacterota; class UBA2968; order UBA8231; family UBA8231. The sequence continues at coordinate 1,636,368 of OZ241362.1, read as the reverse complement.
GACCGTTGGCCCGGACTCGCAGACTCGCAGGCAGTCGGCCTTGGTGCGGTGGATGCCGCCCTTGCCCGGATGGCCATAGCCCAATTCGGACAATCGCTTCTTGAGGTATTCCCAGCACTCGGCTCCGCGGCCGTCGTTGTGGCACTTGGGCTTGGTGGGGGTGGCGCAGAGAAAGATGTGGTGCTCTACCGGAGTGTAGGTCGAATCCGTGGTGTGCTCGCTCATGTTAGGCATGCCAGTGTTGGTCGAGGGGGCGATGGGTGAAGGGGCGCTGCTGTTGGCCGTCGTACGTATCGACGATGTGGCCGTCCCCTTGGAGAATGTACTTGTAGATGACGAGGCCCTCCAACCCCACCGGGCCGCGGCTGTGCAGGCGGTTGGTGCTGATGCCGACCTCGGCCCCTAGCCCGTATTTGAAGCCATCGGCAAAGCGCGTCGAAGCATTGTGAATCACCGAGGCCGAATCCACCTCGCGCAAAAAGGTGTGCGCCGCCTCTGGGTCCTCGGTTGCGATCGCGTCGGTGTGGTGGCTGCCGTACGCGTTGATGTGCTTGATGGCCTCGGCCATGCTATCGACGACTTTTACCGCTAGCATCAAGTCCAAGTATTCGGTGGACCAGTCGGACTCGGTGGCCGGTTTGACTTGCCCGTTGGCGTTGGCAAGGGCGCGGGTGCGCTCGTCGCCGCGCAGCTCCACGTTCCTTGCGAGCAGTGCTGGCACCGCCCGCTGCAAGAAGGCCGCGGCAATGCTACTGTGGACGAGCAGGGTCTCGGCTGCGTTGCACACGGCCACGTACTGAGTCTTGGCATCGACGGCGATCTGCACGGCCTTGTCGAGGTCTGCGCTGGCATCGACGTACACGTGGCAGATCCCGTCGGCGTGGCCCATGACCGGAATTTTGGTGTTGTGCATGATGTATTGCACAAACTCGTTGCTGCCGCGCGGGATGATTAGGTCAATTAGGTCCTCCTCGCCGAGGAGGGCGCGAACTTCTTCGCGGCCGGGCAAGAGGGCCATCCACCCCTCTGGCAGGATGCCATGCGTGGCTTGGCACATCACCGCAGCGAGCGTCTGATTGGTTGCGGTGGCCTCGCGCCCTCCCTTGAGCAGGGCGGCATTGCCAGACTTGAGGCATAGGGAGGCTATTTGTACCAAGGCGTCGGGCCGGGATTCAAAGATCACGCCAATCACGCCGATGGGCACGGTCACGCGGTAGAGATGGAGCTGGTCGTCGAGCTCGGTCGCGCTCTGGGTCTGGCCGAGGGGATCGGGCTGAGTGCATACGTCGCGCACCATGGCGACAGTGTTGGCGAATTTGCGCCCGCTCAGGTCGAGCCGCTTGAGCAAGGGCGAGGCCAGCCCATCTTGCTCGCCGGCTTTTAGGTCTTCGGCGTTGGCTGCCAAGATGCGTTCGCGATTGGTTTCGAGGGCCGCAGCAATGGCTTCGAGGGCTTGGTTGCGCTCCTCCTCAGAGGTGGCGGTGAGGACGCGCGACGCAGCGCGGGCGGCTAGGGCTTGTTCGCGCACTTGATCGGACATGTCTAACTCTCCTCGGCGGCGTGTGCGGTGGCCGCGCCCATAATGGACTGCAAGCTTTGGCTCAGCCGCTGTGGGTCTGCGACTGTGCCCTCGCCCAGCAAGACGAAATCAACCAGAAAATGCGCCCAATTTTCTAGTTGCGCGGAGTCGCGGTCGCGCTTGAGCACCGCGGCCATGTTGCGGATGATTTCGTGTTTGGGGTTGATCTCCAGAAGCCGCAGATGGCCCTTGAACTCGCGGTCGGTCAGCTTCATCAGCCGCTCCATGTTCTGGCTCAGGCCGCCCTGCGGAGCGACCAAGACGCAAGGGCTGTCGGTCAGTCGCTTGGACTCGACCACGTCTGCGACCCGGCCTTCGAGTTGCTTTTTGAGGAAGCTAATCAACTCGATGGTCGCGGCTTTGTGCTCCTCATCAGCGCCGGCGAGCTGGACCTCATCCGCGTCGGCACCCAAGTCGAGGTCTGCCGCGTCAACAGCCTGAAATTCCTTGTCGGCGAATTTTTGCAGGCCGTGGACTACCCACTCATCGACCGGCTCATCCATGTAGAGGACCTCCAAGCTGCGCTTGCGGAAGGTTTCTAACAGCGGACTCTGGGCGATGGATTCCTTGCTCTCGCCGGCTAGGTAGTAAATTTTTTCTTGCTCGCTCTGCATCCGGTCAATATAGGTCTGCAATGAGACGTAGGTGTTGAGGTCATCTTCTAGCGAGGAGTGGAAGCGCAGGAGCTTGGCGAGCGACCCCTTGTGCTCGACCTCCATGGCCACCCCTTCCTTGAGCACTGCGCCACAAGTGCGCCAGAACGTCAGGTACTGTTCCTCATCTTTTTTAGCCACGCCCTCGATCATGCCGATGATCCGCCGCACCAAGGTGGCGCGGATTTTGGCGATAATCGGGTTTTGTTGCAGGGTCTCGCGCGAGACATTGAGCGGCAGATCGTCGCAGTCAACCACCCCGCGCACAAAGCGCAGCCACAGCGGCAGCAGGTCCTTGCAGTCGTCTTGGATAAAGACCCGCTTGACGTGCAGATTGAGCGAGATTTTCGGCTCTGAATTGACCAGCCACGGCGTCGGCGAGTGCTTGGGAATGTAGAGTACGGCGTAAAACTGAATCGGCACATCGACGATTACGTGCTCGTGCGCCAACGGCTCGTCCGGGTCGCCGGTTAGATGGGTGTAAAACTCGTGGTACTGCTCGGCGGTAATTTCGTTGCGCGGTCGGGTCCACAGCGCGGCCGTGTCGTTGACCTGCTTGCCGGCGACCTTGATGGGATAGGACACGAAGTCGGAGTGCTTGCGGATAATCGCTTCTAATCGGTGGGCGTCGAGGAATTCCTCGCAGTCCGAGCGGATGTAGATTTTGATTTCCGTGCCTCGGTCCGCTTTGTCGGCATTGGCCAAAGTGTACGTGCCATCGCCGGTGGATTCCCACAGCACGGCCTCGGCATCTAGGTCGGCCGAGTGCGTGGTGAGCACCACTCGGTCGGCGACCATGAAGACCGAGTAGAATCCCACCCCAAACTGGCCGATCAGTTTGAGCTTTTCTTGCTCATCGTCGGCATCGGCTAGTTGTTTGGCAAATTCGGCCGAGCCGGAGCGGGCGATGGTGCCGATGTTACTTTCGACCTCTTCGCGGGTCATGCCGATCCCCCGGTCGCGGATCGTCAGGGTCTTGTTGCTGCCCGACACCTCGATCTCAATGTCCAACTCGGCGTCTGGGTCGCGGATGTTGCGATCGGTCAGCGAGCGGTGGTGGATTTTGTCTAGGGCGTCCGAGGCGTTGGAAATTAGCTCGCGCAAGAAAATTTCTTTTTGGGTGTACAGCGAGTGAACCAACAGGTGGAGTAGCTGTTGGACCTCGGTTTGGAAAGCCCTTTTTTCAACCTGTGGATCTTCGGTTTGGACGTCTTCGGACATCTTGTTGCAACTCCTTTGGTGTTTGCATTGACAAACCCAAAAATGTAAGGAAGATCACCTACAAAGCAAATTCGGCTCGCGTCCTTGTAGTGCAGGCCGGACGAGCTATTTTCTGGCCACATGCAAACCTACGACCTCATCATCGTCGGCGGCGGTCCGGCCGGTGCCACGGCCGCGCTGTATGCGCAGCGCCACGGGTTGGCGGCTCTGCTGCTGGACAAGCAGTGCTTCCCCCGCGACAAGATCTGCGGCGACGCCCTCTCTGGCAAGACGGTGGCCATCCTCCACGAACTGGGGCTGTTTGAGGAGGTGTGCAACCTGCCTGGGGCGGCCATTGCCCGCATTGTCTTCGGCAGCCCGGACACAACTGCCGCGTCCATCGATCTGAGCCGCTACGATCTGCACAACGCCCTGACCGGCCGGGTGCTGCCGATGGAGGGCTTTGTCATCCGCCGCGAGGTTTTCGACGACTTTCTCTTTAGTAAAGCGCGGGCCGCGGCAGCCCACACTTTAGAGGGTTTTGTCGTGCGCGAGCTGCTGAGAGAAGGCGAACAGGTCTGTGGGGTGCAGGGGCGTACCGCGGACGGCACGCGCTTGGAATTTCGCGCGCCTTTGGTGTTGGGGTGCGATGGTTTTAATTCGATCGTCGCCCGCAAGAGCGGGTTGTACCGCCACGAGAGCCGCGACTGGATGGTGGCTCTGCGGCAGTACTTTGAGGGCGTGACGGGCCTGAGCGATCAGATCGAATTGCACTTTATAGACGAAGTGCGACCTGGGTATTTTTGGATCTTTCCTTTAGAGGGCAATCGCGCCAATGTCGGTATCGGCATGGATCACCAATACATCAAGGGGCGCGGCATCGACCTCAAGGATGCGCTTGCAGCCGCGGTGGCGAGCACGACTTTTGGTGCGCGCTTCCGCGACGCCCGCCCTCTTGAGGCTCCGGTCGGTTGGAATTTGCCGGTTGGCTCGCGGCGGCGACTAGCGCACGGGAATGGCTTTCTGCTCTTGGGCGACGCAGCCGGTTTGATCGACCCGTTCACGGGCGAGGGCATTGGCAATGCCGTGTACTCGGCCCGTTTTGCCGTAGGGACTGCGGCTCAAGCCCGGGAGGCCGGGGATTATTCGGCTGGCTTTTTGCGGTGCTATGAGGATCGGCTGTGGAATGCGCTGGGCAGCGAACTGAAGCTGAGCACCAAGCTGCACCATTTGGGCCGCTGGCCCTACTTGATGAATTTGGTCATTCGCAAGGCCGCCAAAAATGCCGAGGTCAGCGACCTGATCTGCGGCATGATGGCCGACGCCGTGCCGCGCAAGATGCTGACCAATCCGCTGTTTTACCTCCGCCTGCTGTGGAAATAGGCGTTAGATCGTCGGCAAAAATCCCCCGTCAACGCGGACTTGTTCGGATACAAATAGTTAGCTGAAATTGAATCAGGAATGCAGAGAATAATGTGATATGTCGCTGGGCAAGGTCACTTGTTTTATAACGCGTAGCTTGGACAGTCGAAAGCACGTTCTCCTACTAAAGCACCCCTACGCCGGCAATCAAATACCTGCCGGGACAGTGGAAAAGGGAGAATCCTTTGTCGCCGCGGCACTCCGGGAGGCCCGCGAAGAAACGGGCCTAGCCGCACTGCATGTTGTCGCGGAACTTTTGTCGGAACGGGAGAAGCTACCTCCCAACACAGCCGTCATCGAGAAGACTTCCACTGTATATTCTCGACCAGACACTGGCAGTTTCGATTGGGTCACAATTCGAAGAGGTATTCGCGTTGGTACACGAGAGGCTGAAAACGGTTTTGTACAAATCAATTATGTGGAAAAAGAGCGGCTCGGTTCGGATAGAATCTCGTTTCAAATAACTGGCTGGATACCAGAAGATGCTCTGACGACCACTGTTGAGCGCAAGCACTATCAATTGCGTTGCACGGCAAGTGATGAGCTTGAGTGGGAAGTCTTTTCTGATCACCACAAGTTTGTCCTAATGTGGCATCCGTTGACCGAAGATCCTCAATTGCAGGAACCATTTGCAGAGTGGTTCGACTCTATCAAGGAGCATCTCGTTGATTAGCTAGACAGATCAACTTCAGCTAACGCGGCACCCTTGGTTCGAGGGTGCCGAGAACGTTAAGCGAAAGCCAAAAGGAGAGAAGCATTGCAGAGGCATAGACGACAAACCCACTCGACGGAAATCAAGGGTAAGAGGTACATCTGGTACACGGACCGGCTATGGAAGCTAGCCCAAGAACTACCCGAATTTGCAGTCGAGGTGGAGAGTTTTCAGGAACTGGACCAGAACTGCTGGTTTGGTGCGAATCGTCCGCCGACCATCCGAGAGGTGGCCGCTCACTGCAAACGGATCAACGAGGCCAACACCGAATTCCCCGTTGTTATAAACGAGAACGGCCGTCTGATGGACGGCGGGCACCGTCTAGCTCGAGCCTTGCTCGAAGGTACTGCGACTATCAAGGCCGTCCAATTTGCACAGATGCCTGAGCCAGACGCCATCGAAGATATTTGATTTTAGATCGTCGTCGTCAAAAACCCCCCGTCAACGCGGATGTCCGTGCCGGTGACGAAGCCGCTGGCCGCATCCGACGCGAGGAACACGGCTGCGCCGACTAGTTCCTCGGGGTGGCCAAAGCGGTTCATGGGCGTGTGGGAGAGGATTTGTTGGCCGCGCTCGGTTGGGGTGCCGTCTTCTGCAAAGAGCAGGCGGCGGTTTTGCTCGGCGGGGAAAAAGCCCGGAGTGATGGAGTTGACCCGTACGCCTTTGTCGGCCCACTCCCGCGCGAGAAACTGCGTTAGGTTCAATACGGCCGCTTTGGCCGCGGAGTATGCCACCACTCGCGAAACCGGCAGGTGGGCGGCGACCGAAGCGATGTTGATGATGCTGCCCCGGCCCCGTGCGACCATGGCCGATCCGAATTCTTGGCAGGGTAACAGCGCGCCGGCCCCCAAGTTCAGGTCGAAACAGCGCTGCCAATCGTCGGTCGTTATCGCGGCAAAATCTAGGTCGTCGTTCAAGGTCACCTGTGGCTGATTGCCACCGGCGGCGTTGAGTAGCACGTTGACGGGACCTAACGCCGCGACCACCGCTGCATGGGCTGCCTTGAGCGATGCCTTATCCGTGGCGTCGCAGGCGGCGAAAACGCCCGTGCCTCCTGCTGCTTCTATGGCTGCTACTCGTTTATTCCCCCGGGCGTGATCTCGCCCCAACACTGCTACGGAGGCTCCGGCCTTGGCCAAGCCTTGGACCATTGCCCCGCCCAATACGCCGGTGCCGCCGATGACCGCTGCCACTTCGCCCTGTAGATTCCATTGACTCATTTTCAATACCCCAGTGCTTTAGATAATAGTCCAATAGTGCCGCCGAACACATTGCCCCAGACGATTAGCCAGCCCAAGTGCTCGCGGATTACTTCCTCCATCATCTCCTTGACGCGGTCGGGCGTTAGCTCCTCTAACTTGGTCTCCAGCAATCCGTCAACCTGCGTCCGCATCGCTCCGACTTCTGTGCCCGCTTCGCTGGCCAAAAGCGGCGCGATCTCGCTCCCGAACCCGATCACGAACTGCTTGACCAGCGGCTTGACCGTCTGCGTCCCCACCAACTGAAGCATCATTCCTTGCGGTGATTCGGCCAGCTCTTCGAGCTTGCGGTCGATGATTGCGTCAACTTCTTCGGACGCTAGCACCTTTTGCACCTTTTCCCCCACATCGTCTCCAGCCATCCGCTCGGCGAAGAATCGCTCTAGATACTCCTCGTCGAAGAAGTAGCGCATGATGGCGTCTTTGACCGCTTCCCGGATGGCGCGAAATCGCGCCGGAATTACCCCCGATCCGTACAGCAAAGGCACGCGGTCGAAGAGCATCTTCACGGCCAACCAGTTGGTCGCGCCGCCAGCAAAGCCAAACAATCCAACCGCTAGCACCCACTCGCTGCCAGCGATCCCCTCAACGCGCCCCCAAAGGCCCGCCACCAACAGGGCAAACGAAATTAGGTTGCTGACGTTGCCCTTTTCCCACCGCGTTTTCTGCATGGACTTACCGCGCCGTCTTCGTCTTCTGCTTGTCCTCGTGCCGCTCGATCCCCAACTGGACCAAGCGGTCGATCAACATCCCGTAGCTCACGCCGCTCGCCTCCCACAGCTTGGGATACATGCTGATGGGCGTAAACCCCGGCATGGTGTTGATCTCGTTGATGAAAATCGCCTCGTCGCTTTCGCGCACGAAAAAATCCACCCGCGCCAATCCCCAGGCTTCCACCGCCTGAAAGGCCCGAATGCCCAGCTCGCGCACGGCCTCTTGGGTGGCTGGCGAGGTGCGCGCCGGAATGATCAGATCGGAGTTGTCGTCGATGTATTTGGCGTTGTAGTCGTAAAAGTCGTTGCCCGGTACGATTTCACCGGTGATGGACGCTTCTGGCGACTCGTTGCCCAAGATAGCCACTTCGACCTCGCGGCAGCCGCTCGCTTCGGCCTCGACCACGATCTTGTAGTCGTATTGCGCTGCTTTGTCGATGGCCTGCTCCAATTCGGCCTCATTGCGGGCCTTGCTCACCCCGACGCTCGAACCAAGATTCACCGGCTTGACGAAGACGGGGTAGGCCAGCGCGGCTTCGATCGCGGCGTGCATCCCGGCGCGGTCCTTTTCCCACCGACTGCGCCGCACTACCTGGTAGTCCACTTGCGGTAGCCCTTCGGCTTTGAAAACCCGCTTCATCAGCTCCTTGTCCATGCCCACGGCCGAGCCGACGACCCCGGCCCCCACATACGCTATGTTGGCTAGTTCCATCAGGCCCTGCACAGTGCCGTCTTCGCCGTAGGGGCCGTGCAGGAGGGGGAAGATTGCGTCGAGCGGTTGGTCCTGCCAATCGCCTTGCTGCGCCACGAGTGTGCGCGTTCCTAGATAGTCCAGCGCCACCGGCGTTAGCCCATCCTCGTGGACTTGACCGGACGCCAGAAGCTGCTGAGTGTCTGCGGCGGACAGCCAGCGTCCTTCTTTGGAGATGCCGATCATCACTAGTTCGTACTTGTCCTTGTCGATGGCTTCCAACATCGAGCGCGCCGAGATGACCGAGACCTCGTGCTCGGCCGAGCGCCCGCCGCAGAGCACACCGAGGCGTATCTTGCGACCCATGTATTGCTGTTCCTTCGGTTAGGTTAAGTTGCCTCTTCTAACAATATAGAAGGGATGCCAAAAACTGTCGAGGAACGGCAACTTGCCCCTGCTGTGCCAATTGCGTACTTCTTTCCACATCTCCGATCCAACCCTACTGCTGTGAGGAGCGAAACTCGTGAAATATCGCTACGCTGAAATGATCTGGAACGAGACCCGTGACGCCGCGGCCGCTGGCCGCGTGGCCGTGCTGCCCGTTGCCACCCACGAAGACCACGGCCCGCATCTGCCGGTGGATACGGACGTGGTGCTGTGCCACGGCATCTGCGAGCGCGCCGTGGCTCGCATCCCGGAAGAAGCCGTGCTCGCCCCGCCCGTCACCCACGGCTACAGTCCGCACCACATGGATTTCCACGGCACCCTGACTATTGAGTGGGACACCTTTATCCGCTACGTCAAGGACGTGTGTTGCAGCTTGGCCCACCACGGCTTTAAGCGCATCCTCCTCGTCAATGGCCACGGCTCCAACACCTCGCCGCTCGACTTGGCGGCCCGCCTCACCGTCCTCGAGTACGAGGGCCAGATCCTCTGCGCCTCGGTCAATCACTGGGATATACGCCGCGCCAAGACCGTGGGCAACGAACTGCGCGACTCGTCCTACGGCGGAACTTCGCACGGTGGCGAATACGAAACCTCGCTCTATCTCGCGCTCAAGCCGGAACTCGTGGAAATGGACAAGGCCGTTGACGAGCGCTCGCCGCTGTCGCCGAGTTTCCGCACCGACCTGTTGGGTGGCACGCACCCCGAGGGATCGGGTGCGCGGCTGATACCCTACTGGAGCCAGCAGACGGCCAGCGGGGTAGTAGGCGACGCGACTAAAGCTACCAAGGAAAAGGGCGAAAAGTTTTTAGCAGCGGCGACCGAGGGGCTTGTAGAGCTAATCCGCGAGCTGAAGAATCAGCCGATATTGCCGCGCCGCGATCAGCACTAGAACCACTGTAAATAGGAGCGATTGCCATGAGCCATTGGAACGTTGAGCGGTGGCATTTTTTCGCACTGTATGGTGCGCTGATCATCATCAATGCTGTGACGGCCATTACTGAGAGTGAGATAGGCGTAATAGGTGCCTATTTGATCGGCCTCGCGATGCTCTTCGCATCTGCTATCCTCTTTTATCATGCACTAAAGAAGAAAGCGACGACGCAAGGAGGAAGTGCTCTGAGCCGTTGGCATTTTAAGTGGTGGCACGTTTTCCTGCTGTACAGCGCGGCATTAATCAGCGGAATTATAGCGACCTTGCCAGCCTTGTTCGTTGGGGACTTACTAGGCGGCAAACTTGCGATCGTACTCGCGATGCTCATTATCTCTGCGCATCTATTTTACCGTGTGCAAAATGAGGAACGCGATGGACGCGGGTTGATCTTTTCTATTACCCAATCAGGAGCTTCTAATGACTGAACAAGAAATGCTCGACGAGCTGAAAAACTTCGACACGCCTTCCATTACCAATGTCGTCGCCACCTATCCGGGCGATCCCTTGTGCTTGGGGCTATACAATCCCTGGAGCGAAAACTGGTACACCGATCAGTCGCTGCGCTGTATGTATCCCGAGCTCGGCCCCACGGTCGGCTACGCGGTCACTTGCACCTACGGCCTGCCCGACCCCAATTACAATGGCGTTAGCTTCATGGACGTTCTCGACGCCCTCGACGCCTCGCCCAAGCCGACGATCTTGGTCTTCCAGCAGAAATTCCCGCCCGAAATCCAAGGCAAGGTCGGCCTAGCCGGCGGCAACATGACCACGGCCATGCAGGCCATTGGCTGCGTCGGCGCGATTTCCAACGGGCCCTCGCGCGACATCGACGAGATTCGCCCGATGAAGTTCCAGTACTTGCTCAGCGGCGTCACCGCGGGTCACGGTGCCCAAGCCATCCACGCGGTCAATGTGCCGGTCTCGGTCGCCAGCATGGACGTGGCACCCGGCGAGATCATCCACATGGATGAAAACGGCGCGGTGAAATTCCCCGCCGACAAGCTCAGCGCGGTGCTGGAAAACGTGTGCGCCCTGCAAAAACACGAGGCCGAGCGCATGGCCCAGATGCGCCAAGCCACCTCCGCGGCCGAACTGCGGGCCATTTTCGGCGGGCACTCGTACGGCGACGAGGAAGAGGAATCGTGAGACACGGTGCTTGATATGAGTACCCCTATGATTCTAACCACCGGTCCCTATATTCTCTAAGTATTAAAAGGAGCTTCGATTATGACTGAGCCCTCTTTGCCGCCGGAGCGGCCCTATCCGTTAGATCACGAAGGGCGCATCGCCCGACTCGAAGGTATTATTGAGCAAGTCGATGTCCGGCTAGGTCGCGTCGAAACGAAGCTTGACGCCAACCGCCAAGCCATTGGCGACACGCGCAAAGAGCTTGAAACGAAGCTTGACGCCAACCGCCAAGCCATTGGCGACACGCGCAAAGAGCTCTTGCGGTGGGTCATTGCCCTGCACGTGGCGACGTGGGGCCTAATCGGGGCCTTAAAACTGTTCGGCTAGCTGGTCTGTGGCTGGAAAACGTCCGCGCTCTGCAAAAACACGAGGCCGTGCGCATGGCCCAGATGCGCCAAGCCACCTCCGCGGCCGAACTGCGGGCCATTTTCGGCGGGCACTCGTACGGCGACGAGGAAGAGGAATCGTGATCAGAGGTAGGGATGAGTGAAGCCCCTCACAAAATTGCCTTCGCCGGCTTCTGCCACGGTCACATTTTCGACCTCTACTCACTAGCCTGCGCCTCGCCCGCACTCGAAGTGGTAGCTGCGTGCGAGGAACACGCGGAGACGTGCGCCGAAATCCACGCAAAGGGCACTGCCGCAATCACCCACGACCGGATCGAGCAGATGCTCGACGAGGTGGACTGCGATATTGTCGCGACTGGCACCTATTTCGCCGGTCGCGGCCCCGTGCTAATCGAAGCCCTCGCCCGCGGCAAACACGTTATCAGCGACAAACCTCTGTGTACTCGGATGGCCGATCTCGACCGCATTGAGGTGCTGGCGCACGAGAAAAACCTCAAAGTCGGCTGCATGTTGACCATGCGCGATGCGGCTGCGTTTATCGGCGCGCGCAACCTGATCCAAGCCGGCCGCATTGGCGAAGTTCACGCCATCGCTTTTGGTGGCCAACACCCGCTGCTCTTGGGCGAGCGGCCCGGCTGGTATTTTGAACAGGGCAAGCACGGCGGCACCATCACCGATATTGGCATCCACGCCATCGACGCTTTGCCTTGGGTCACAGGCCGCCAGTGGGCGAAAATCAACGCCGCCCGCTGCTGGCGGGCCTTTGTTCCCCAAGACCTTCACATGCAGGATGCCGGGCAGATGATGCTGGAGATGGACAACGGCTGCGGGGTCTTAGGCGACGTGTCGTACTTCGCACCCGATAGGGCGGGCTATACGATGCCCTATTACTGGCGAACTGCGTTTTGGGGAAGGGATGGAGTAATCGAGACTGCGACTACGGCCAAGGATATTCAAGTGCTCGGCAGGGAAGACGCCACCGTGCATGTCGAGCCGCTACCCCCGGCTCAACGGGGCGGCTACCTGCGCTCCTTCCTCGACGATATCGCCGGCGAAGTGCCCACCAACGGCCTCGACACCGCTGCGGTACTGCACTCGACGCGTAACGTCATTCGCATTCAGGAGGCGGCCGACAGGGGGGAGCGCGAAATTGGGTTTAGTAGCTGACGAGGTGGGAGCATCCATATAGTTGATCACCCGTGGATACCCAGCTTTACCAAGGGATTGAAATTTTCAACCCGACTCACTACCCTTAGAGGGTGCTTCCTAAAGGTCTCATGGATGGGTTGTGCCCGATACAGTCTGACCCGCACGGCCCCGTCCTCCCCACTGCACGGTCGCCGTGGCATGGATCTTGCAATATCCGGTGCAGGGGGTTTCGCGCTGTTCACGCTTTAACACCGAGGAGGTCGGATCGTGAGTGAGCACCATCCGCCGCCAGAGCGTCCGTATCCATTAGACCACGAGGGGCGCATCGCCCGGCTGGAGGGCATTGTCGAGCAAATCGACGTGCGGCTAGGGCGCATCGAAACCAAAATCGACGCGACGCGGGAGGGGCTCGATGGCGAAATTAACGCTAATCGCGTGGCACTGGACGGCAAAATCGACGCCACCCGTGAGGGGCTCGATGGCAAAATTGACGCTACTCGGGAGTCGCTGGAGACCAAAATCGACGCCACCCATGCGGCACTGGACGGCAAAATCGACGCTACTCGGGAGTCGCTGGAGACCAAAATTGACGCTAATCGCGTGGCACTGGACGGTAAAATTGACGCCACCCATGCGGCACTGGACGGCAAAATTGACGCTACTCGGGAGTCGCTGGAGACCAAAATTGACGCTAATCGCGTGGCACTGGACGGTAAAATTGACGCCACCCATGCGGCATTGGACGGCAAAATTGACACCACTCGGGAGTCGCTGGAGACCAAAATCGACGCCACCCATGCGGCACTGGACGGTAAAATCGACGCTACTCGGGAGTCGCTGGAGACCAAAATTGACCGATTATACCGCTGGGTTGTGCCGCTCCAGATAACGACGATCTTAGCGATTGCCGGGCTAGCGTTCAAGGCGTTTAGCGACTAGCGCTGTTTAGAAACTTGGTTCCCATCTACCCGCACGTAAACGCCTGTCTTTCTCCTTCACAAGCTCTTTTCGATCGTTGCTATAATCTCGTCTGTATCGCGTACTGTAGATGGATGCTCCGCAATCAATCCCTGCGCGTCCACTATATAGTACTCGGGCAGCCTCGTCACGTTATAGCTTTTCGCCACTTCGGATCCCCATCCGTGCGCCCGCACGTGGACGCCTTTGATCCCGTGTTCGGCGATGGCCTTGCGCCAAGCGGAATCGCTTTCGTCCAACGAGATATTGAGGAACACGACCTGCTGGTCAGCCATTTGCGCTTTGATCTGCCGGAGAAAAGCCAAGTTACTGATACACGGTCCGCACCAACTTGCCCAGAAATCCAAGAATACCGCCTTCTCTTTGAACTGACTCAGGGATACTGGTTGGCCGTCGAGGTCGGAGAGGGTAAAATCGGGGGCAGGTTGCCGAGGGCGCAGACGAAGGGCCTTGTGCAACGCCGCTGCGATCTCCGCGGTGTATTCTGGGTACGGGTTGATTTTCTTGAAATCCTCCCACTTTTCGCGGGCTCGCTCAAATTGCTCGCTACCACCCTCAAATCCCTTGATTACCTGCCCAGCCAGATACCAGTATAGCACCCGCCCCTCCATGGATTTTTTCGCTTGGTCATATCGCTGCGCAAAATCATAGGTCGTCCAGCCTAGTGGTTCGGCGAACAGCGAGTCGAGGCGGGCTTGAGCTGTTGCCGACAAATCGAACTGCGCTAGATCGATGATGTCCGACAGCTTACGAGATTTGTGGTTTGCGTAACTTGAATCGAGCTGCGCTTGGAGCGAATCCGACAGACCCAATCCCGACATATCGATTTTCTCGGATAGCTTGCGCGTCTTGGCGAAATCTTGCCACTGTCCTTTTTTGGCGAGGTGAAAGACCACCTTTCCGTCCGTAGTATCGACTCTCGGCGCGTCTTCACTTGGATAGGTACTTTCCCTAAAGGATCTGGTCTGTGCATACAGCGAGTCGAGGCGGGCTTGCTTTGCTTGCGACGCGCCCAGCCGCGCCAAGTCGAATTGTTCGGACAGTTTTGGTTTTTCGGCCTTTTCGTAACTTGAATCGAGCTGCGCTTGGAGCGAATCCGACAGACCGTACCGAGACAAATCGATTCGCTGTGACAGGCCTAGGATAGGAGCGTTGTTCTTTTGGTAGATTGAATCAAATCGAGCTTGGGCCGAATCCGACAAGCCGTACTGTGACAGTTTCAGCCGCTTAGACATGGCAGGAAATTTGCGTTCCTCTCTATCTTCCTTTTCCATCTTTGCAAACCAGTCGAGCGCAAGCCCCACAAATGTGTCATAATCTGGCGTGCCTATGGCCTTTTCGTCCGCTAGAGGAACATCTAGCAGGAAGTCGTAGTAGGCCGGCACAATAGCTTTGTTCTTGCGTCCATTGGCGCGATAGTAACGCCTCGGGTAGGAAACCATGCGTTGGGCCCATTCGTAATTGATGAATGCCGTAGCATAATCGACAAATCCCGGGGTGAGTGCGTATTCCTCGCGTCCCTCGCCCAGAAACTCGAACTGGTCTTGCCGCCGCTGATCTATTTGGCGCTTGAAATCCGCGATTTCTAGCGCCTTGTAGTCTAGACTGAAGGGACCGAATTCGGACATCCATTCGACCACGAAGCGGTTATTGTCGGCTCCTGAGCCGCTAAACGAATAGGAAGGCCCGAAAAAGCCCTCCTTCACGACGATGTGCAAACTGTCGCCGGGTTCGACATAGAAGGTGAACAGATCTCGCTTGTCAAAGACCATGAATTTCAGTAGCTGCCACAAGCTAGGGAACCCGCTTTCGTACCGTCCGATGACGAGGGTCCCCCAAGCAGTGGGCACTGAGAGGGAGAAGCGGTTCTGCTCGTCTAGGACGATGCGGGACGTAGTCTGCGCCGGGGACAGAGCAGAGTCGTATTGGATTCCGATTTCCCGCGAGCGGGGCTCCCGAAATTCGCCAGTGATGATCGCGACTCGCGGCTGCATTCCTTCTTCAGCCAAGGAGGGGACCGCACCAATGAATAGGGTTATTGCGGCGACGAGGGATGCGTTTGATAAATGGTTCATGCGAATAATTCTTCTACCAGCGTCCGGGCCTGTTCGACGACCGTTTCGAGGCTGCCGGGGGCAAGCTTGGCCCAGTAGGTAACGTCTTCGTTGGCCTCGTGTCCGCCTCGGGCATAGGCTGCTCGCGTCGGCAGGTAGCCGACATAGTGAGTGGTGAGGTGCGCTGGAAAGAGAAAAGGGGCCGCTGAGTTCGTTTTGAGCGCGAGTTGTCCTTCGACAAAAGGTTCCCCAGGTAGGCCAATTACGCCGAGGTCGCCGATGCGGAAAGCCTGAATCTCATAGGGGAACTCGCCGTCTCGCTGTCGGCATAGTTCGACGCTGTGGGTCGATGCGGCCCGGAACCAGTGAGGATCCACTTCGCCGTTTGCTCTGCGCGGCGGTTGCGGATTCTCAGCGAGAATCGCGTTGACCTCGCGCAACCGCTTGGCCGGAATATCGCGCAAGGGCAGGCCGATCTTTTTGACTCTACAATCCAATGCCGCGTCGTTGGCAAATGCCATATTGTGCACGATTCGTTCGCTCATCTGGGCCAATTCGCGCCCCATTCTCTGGTGATCCGGCCGGCAATCTGGGTCAAAGGGATGCCAGGGGTTGATGTTGCCGCAACAGCCGTTGACGACCAATGGCACGGCGTCAGAGCCGAATAGCTGCTGCATCTGTCGCGTCCAAGCGCCAGGCCAATCCGCCGACACGGCCCGGTAGGTCTCGGGATATCCAAACGCATTGACCGGATGGCAGGTGTAGTGCAGGAGAAAGGCCAGCGGCTTCATATTCATATCTTGGACGCAGCACACGCCGACTTCCGGGTCCATCGGCCCTTCGAGGTAGCAGACATCCGCGATCCCAAACGGCTGCTGCTCCCGACCTAGTGGCTTGGGCATGGCGATGGTGCCGTCCCGGCGTATGCCGCGGCGATTGAAGGCCAAATCCCCCAACACGCCGCGCCCCAAACCGATGCGTGCAGGTTGCAGCTTGTCCGCCGCTTCGACTGCCGCTTCGGCTGCGGCAGTAGCGACCCGGTCGCCGTAGGTGCGCTCGGCTCCGCGCAGATACTCGGTCTCGGCGGTGGTCTCCAATGGGAAATCTGGGTCCAGCATGAAGTAACCGAGGCTCGGGGCGGAGTGCGTTTGGGTCGCTTGGACCATGATCGCCTCGGATGCGATGTCCGTTTGCTCGCTGATGGCGGCGCGGATTTGGTCCGTGTAGTCGCTGGTGACAATGGTGAGATCCAAGATCACCATGCAGACGCGCTGCTCGCCGGCCTCAAAGACGATAGCCTTGGCAAAGAGCGGATCCATCACGGCTTGGGCCGGGCGGTGCTCGCCAGCCCCGCTGCCTGCTAAATGCGTACCTGCGGGCGGGGTGATGTCGATCATCGACGCCCCGGCTCTTAATAGGTTGAGCTCGTGCATGATTTTTCCTTTCGGCGCAGCTAATAGCGCAGCGCAGCGTTGTCCCACCGCGCCAACGCATCTTGTGCCCGCCATTGGGGATGCGCTTCATCGGTGGCGGCGACGTGCTTAAACCACTCAGCACACCGCGCATCCAAAGGACGCATGCTCATCAGTGCGCCGAGGGCGTTGAAGCGGACAAAAAGCTCGGCATCGGTCAGTGCCTCTACTACTCGCTCCTCCGCACCGTGCGCCTCCCGGCCCCATAGCGCTAGCGCCTGTAGCGCATTGTGCCGCACCCAGACATCTTCGTCGTCTAGGACGCGCTCGATATCGGGCACTAGCGCTAGGCTTTCGCGTCCCAGATCACCCGCGATGTCCGCGGCCATCGCTCGCAGCCACGGATCGGGAGCTGCCAGCGCCTCGCGCAGCGCATCCACGGCGACGCGGCCTGCCGCACTCAGCGCCACCGCGGCCATCTCGCGCTCTTGCTCGTCTCCGTGGCGCATCCGGGCGACTAAAGCCCGTGCTTGGTCAGTATCTACTTGTCCGCCCAGACCATAGGCCGCCTCTAGGGCCTCGTGCTCCTGTTCAGAGGCCAAACCTTTGAATAGCGGTGCCAGCGCCTCCGAGCCGCCGAGCCGTTCGGCCCCGCGGCCGCCAAGCCAATTCCAAATGGTCTGCCAAGCCTTGGGCAGGCACAACAAGCGCCCGTCGGGCAGTGCCGACCATTGGCGCACGGTTGCGGCAAAGTCGGGATGGTAGGAGGCTACGGCCTTCCAGCTTGGTTCGTGCGGTTCGCTCCGGCGGTCGAAGACAAATTTGAGCATGATCCGCTCGGTATCGCTCGTATTAGCTCCGGCCCGATGCCAAGACGAGAAGTGGCAGATGGCCATTACCCCGGCCTCGCCCTCGACTCCGCATTCCAAAGCCTCCATTGCTTCGGGCCGTTGCCGATAGTACTGAGAGCCAGGGACCAAGGTCGTTGGTCCCAACTCTTTGGGCACCGCATGGGGGAAGTACACCAGCAGCACCTTGCGCGGCCGGTGTCCATAGCGCCAGGGGCGAGTCCAGCCCCGCAAGGTCCGCGGCGTCCCGTCTTGGTGAAACCCGCCGGCTGCTTGGCCGGGTTTGGTCAGGTGGGCATGGCGGTGGCAGAGCATCTGATAATCCGCACCCAAGATGCTCGTCAGCGCCCCCACCACCTGCGGATGCGACAATACCTGCTCCAGTGCCGGGACTCGTTCGTAGATGGCGTTACCGGGATTTTTGCCCTCGACAAAGGCGGCGCGAGTCTGTG
This sequence comes from Candidatus Latescibacterota bacterium, assembly GCA_965200315.1. Classification (GTDB taxonomy): domain Bacteria; phylum Latescibacterota; class UBA2968; order UBA8231; family UBA8231. Next base: position 1,618,333 of record OZ241362.1, on the reverse strand, counting down.
CGCAAACTGCTTGGTGTATATCCGCGTCGATAGCCGGATGGAAGATATGATACCCTCGCACGATAAAAGCGAGCATCTCGGCGTCATTGAGTCGAAAGTCCACAGGCCGTTCTCCTCGTCGGTTTTCTAGGGCCGTCGCGCGCTATCCGCTCTCCATCCGCGCTGCCTCTAACACGGCCTGCATGTCCTCCGGCGGCGGCGCAGTAAACTCCATCATCTCTCCGGTGGTCGGATGCGCAAAGCGCAGTTTTTTGGCGTGCAGGGCTTGGCGTTTGATCAAGCTCAGCATCCACTTGGCTTGACGCTGGAATTCCGGGCGGATGCCCCGCGCCTGATCGCGGCCTCCGTACACGGGGTCGCCGAAGACTGGATGGCCGATATGAGCCAGATGTACGCGGATTTGATGCGTGCGTCCGGTTTCTAGGCGGCATTCGATTAGATTGGTAAAGGGGAAGCGCTCGGCAATTTTGAGGTTCGTGGTCGCGGCTCGACCTCCGGCGATTACGGCCATCTTTTTGCGGTTCTTGGGGTGGCGGCCAATCGGGGCCTCAATCCGGCCCTCAACTTCCCGCATCCCCCCCCATACAAGGGCGAGGTAGCACCGCTCAATCCGCCGCGCTTGCAGGCTGTGGGCGAGCTGTCGGTGGGCGGTGTCGCGCTTGGCCACTAGCATCAAGCCGCTGGTTTCCTTGTCGAGCCGATGGACGATTCCCGGACGGAGCGCACCGTTGATGCCCGACAGCTCGCGGCAGTGGTGCAACAGCGCATTGACGAGGGTGCCCTCGGTCGCACCCGGAGCCGGATGCACGGTCATGCCGGCCGCCTTGTTCACGACCAGCAGGTCGTCGTCTTCGTACGCGATGGATAGGGGGAGTGGCTCAGGGTGTGCGGTTGTGGGCTCGCGCTCGGGCAGTTCGATGGCGATTTCGTCTCTGGGCTGGACCAAATAGGCCGGGCGCGTCTTTTTGCCGTTGACGCGGATCGCTCCGGCCTTGATGAGTGCTTGGATGCTGCTGCGCGAATGTTGGGGACAGTGGGTGCGGAGGAAAAGATCGAGTCGCTCAGCGGCTGATTCGACGGGGACGGCGAGGTCCATGGGAATTTTCCTCTTCAGGCGCTCGACAGGCGTCCGTCTTTTCGCGGCGCGAGTAGCCCAAGGCCAAGAGCAAGACGCCGACGGTGACGAAGGAATCGGCAAAGTTGAAGATCGGCCAGCGCAAATCCCCGAGGCCGAAGTCAAAAAAATCCACCACTTCTCCCAAGTACAGGCGGTCGATGATATTGCCCACGGCACCGCCTAATACCAGGCAGAGGGCTAGGCGCAAAAGCTGCTCGTTGGCGGCCAGCGAGCGATAGAGGTAAACGAGGATGCCGAGTGCGAGGAGCGAGAAGGCCGTGTGCAAAAGCGGGCTGCCCATATTCAGCCCGAAGGCCGCGCCGGGGTTGTGGATGTAGGTCAGGCGAAAAAAGTCGCCCAATACAGGCTCGGACTGGTACAGTGTCATGGATCCGCGGACGATGAATTTGCTAGCTTGATCGAGGGCCACGGCCAGTGGTATGATCCACAGGAAATTCACTCTAAGTCCGACGCCCCCTCGCGCTTGGATTTGCAGCTAATGCACTGGGTGGCGGTGGGCACGGCCTCTAGGCGGCCGCGGCCGATTGGCCTTTTGCAGGTGCGGCATATACCAAAAGTGCCGTCCTCAATGCGCTCTAGGGCCTTGTTTAAGTAGTCGATGTAATCGCCACCGCGCTGGGCGAGGAGCAGGGATTTTTCCCGCTCCATGGCGTCGGTCCCGTGGTCGGCCATGTGCAGCGAATAGGTCGAGCGGTCCTCAGAGGCCGTTTCCCGGGCGTCATTGCGCGAGGTGTTTTCGATAGCTTCGACATCGGCTGAGGTCTGGGCGATTTTTTCAAGGAGCAATTTTTTGAAAAAATCGAGGTCTTTTTGCTCCATCTGCTTGGATTCGTGGTCCATTTTATTTTTCCCTCTCTGCTTAGGCCCTAACTATGGCAATGGTGCTATCGTGGCCGTTGACCTGCCGCTCCTGCTGCAAGAGCGCCGCCTGAGGCAGGTCGCCGGTGTGGAGGGCCAGCGCTAGGATCTCGGCGGCGATGTACGGGCCGTGCTGCTGAACTGCTTCCTCCAAAGCGGCCTCGCCTCGCACCCAGACGTGAATGCGGTCGGCGACATCCAGCCCGGCCTCTTTGCGCATGTTCTGCACGCGGTTGACGAATTCGCGCGCAGTGCATTCGGCGATTAGCTCGTCGTCGAGTTGGACATCCAACCCCACCCCGAGATTGTTGTCGAGGGCTACCACCACGCCGTCTTTCTCCCGGCGCTGCACGACGATGTCGTCCAGCCCGATCTCGCCGCCGGCTACCGAAACCTGGCCACCGCTTTCGAGGAGGTGTACATCCTCAGCCGTCAGAGCTTGGATGCGGGCGGCAACCGCTGGCATCTGCTTGCCGAAGCGCGGCCCTAAGGCGCGGAAATCGGGCCGGTAGGAGACCTCGCTGAGTTCGGTCTCGTCGTCCACCAGCACCACCTCCTTGACGTTGAGTTCGTCGGCTAGCAGGTCGGTCATCTGCTCTAGCTCGTGGTGGCTGTGTCCGTTGGGAGGCAAAAGATAGAGGTGCCGCAACGGCTGGCGCACCTTGAGCGCGTGTTTGCTGCGCAGCGAGCGGCCCAAGACCACGGCCCGCGTCGCCAGTTCCATTTGCTGCTCTAAGGCGGCGTCGCGCAAGTGTTCGTCGGCTTGGGGCATATCGCACAGATGGATGCTTTCGGGTGCCTCGGCACCCACGCGGCGCACCAAGTTTTGGTAGATGCTCTCGGTGATAAAGGGCAAGACCGGCGCGAGGGCTTTGATGAAGGTCACCAGCACCCGGTAGAGGGTGTCGTACGCGGCCTGCTTGTCTTGGTCGTCTTCGGACTTCCAGAAGCGACGGCGGCTGCGGCGGATGTACCAGTTGGTCAGCTTCTCGATAAAAGCCACCATCGCCGGTACTGTGCGATAGAGCCGGTAGGCTTCCATTTCGGCGTTCAGGTCGCGGAGCAAGGTCTGCAATTCCGAGAGAATCCAGCGGTCGAGGCGGTGGTCGAGCGGCTGTACGCGGCTCTCGTTTGGCGTCCAACCGTCAATAGTCGCGTAGGTGACAAAGAAGCTATAGGCATTCCACAAGGGAATGATGACATCGCGCAGGCTCTGCTTGATGCCCTCTTCGGTAAGGCGCATCTCCTCGGCCTTCATGGCTGGCGAGTTGAGCAGATAGAGGCGCAGGGCGTCGGCGCCGTAGGTATCGAGCATTTCAGCCGGATCGGGATAGTTCTTCAGCCGCTTGCTCAGCTTGCGGCCGTCGGCCGCAAGCAACATGCCGCCGACGATGCAGTTGTGGAAAGCCGGCTTGTCAAACAGGGCCGCGGCGAGGATCGTCAGGGTGTAGAACCATCCGCGGGTCTGGTCGAGGTTTTCGGAGATGAAGTCGGCTGGGAAAGAGGCTTCAAAGTCCTCGCGCCGCCCAAAGGGGTAGTGACTCTGTGCGTACGGCATGGACCCAGACTCGAACCAGCAGTCGAGGACTTCGGGCACGCGCCACAGCGAGCCGTTTCCAGACGGCGCTGGAATCTCGAGGTCGTCGATGAAGTGCTTGTGCAGGTCGTCGACATCGCGTCCGGTAAGTTGGCACAGCTCTTGGCGGCTGCCGACGCACACGGCTTCGCCCGTTTCCTCGTTGCGCCAGATCGGCAGTGGTGTGCCCCAGTAGCGATTGCGGCTGACGGCCCAGTCCGGTGCCGACTCAACGCCCTTGCCGAAGCGGCCATCGCGGATGTGCTCGGGAATCCACCAGATCTGCTGATTGGCGGCGAGCATCTTCTCCTTTACCTCGCCTTCGATTTTTACGAACCAAGTGGAGATCGTGCGGTAGATGAGGGGCGAATCGCAGCGCCAGCAGAATGGGTAGGCGTGCTCGATGGAACCCTCGGAGAATAGCTGGCCCGAGGTGCGCAAGCGGCGGATGAGGGGCGTATCTGCGTCCTTTACAAAAGTGCCCGCAAAGTCTGGGATTTCGTCGGTGAAGCAGCAGTCGGCGTCGATGGGGCAGACCACGGGCAAGCCCTCGGCCAGACCGAGTTGGTAATCGTCCTCGCCGAACCCCGGGGCAATGTGGACGATGCCAGTGCCGTCGTCAGTAGATACAAAGTCGGCCGTTACGACGCGGAAAGCGCCCTCGTCGTCGCGGTCGGCGAAGTAGTTGAACAGAGGCTCGTAGCGCAATTCGATGAGATTTTCGACAGCGACAGGCGTTACCTCGGCGATCTCGCTGTCGTGCCGGCGAAAGAGGCCTTCGACGAGGGAAGCGGCGAGGATCAATTGCTCTCCGTCGCCGGTGGTGACGCGCACGTAGTCGATGTCGCGGCCGATGGCCAAGCCCATGTTGGAGGGTAGAGTCCACGGGGTCGTCGTCCAAGCGAGCAGGGACAAACGCGGCTCGCCAGCGACGCGGAAGCGCACTGTAATCGACGGGTCCTGAGTATCTTGATAGCCTTGGTTGACCTCGAAGTTCGACAGCGGTGTCGCGCAGCGGGGGCAGTAGGCGAGGGACTTGTAGCCCTCATAGACGAGCCCTTTGTCCCACAGCGACTTGAACACCCACCACACGGACTCCATGAAATCGGGGTCCATGGTCCGGTACTGGTGGTTCCAGTCAACCCAGCGCCCTAGTCGCTCGATTAGCCTTTGCCACTCAGCCGTGTAGCGCAACACCAAGTCTCGGCAGGCTTCGTTGAACTGGGACACGCCGTATTCGAGAATGTCGCGTCGCGACCCGAGCCCGAGCTGCTGCTCGGCTTCGTTTTCAACGGGCAGGCCGTGGCAGTCCCAGCCCCAGCGTCGCTCGACCCGGTAGCCGCGCATCGTCCAGTAGCGGGGCACTACGTCCTTGGTGATGGACGCCAGCAGGTGTCCGTAGTGGGGCAGACCGGTCGCAAAGGGCGGCCCGTCGTAGAACCGAAAGGGCTGCTCAACGGAACGGGCATCGACGGATTTGCGATACAGGTCGCCATCGCGCCAGAAGTCGAGGATGCGGCGCTCCTGAGCGGGAAAATCGACTTGGGACGGGACCGGGGCAAAAGGGGTTTGGGGTGCCATGCTCATCCGGCTGCGGGAAATAGACGGTGGAGAAAGATGACGATGAGCTTGAGCAGGAAAAACAGGACTATCGGCGTGAAGTCTATGCCGGTCGACCAAAAAAACCTCGGCAAGAAGGAGCGCACTGTATCGAGGGCCGGATCGGTGACGCCGCGCAGGAATTGGACGAGTGGGTTGTGGGGGCTGGGGTTGAACCACGAGATCAGCACCCGAATGAGGACCACATAGCTGTAGATCTCGATGAGGCCGATGAGGAGGCCCTTGACGTCTGTGAAAAAACCGCCGAAATCGAACACGATTATCTCCTGTGTATCAGGTCGGCCGCGGGCCGAAGATGGCCGTGCCGAGGCGCAACAGATTGGCCCCTTCGGCGATGGCGAGTTCAAAGTCGCCGCTCATGCCCATGGACAGGTAGTCCACGGATACGCCCGCCAGCCCGCACTCGGCGACTTTTTCGCCGAGCTCGCGCAAGGCCCGAAAGCAGCCCCGGACGGTGGCTTCGTCCTCGCTGTGAGCGGCAATGGTCATCAGGCCGCGAATCTGCAAGTGCGGCAGCGGCGCGAGGACTGCGACTAGATCGACGAGCTGGTCGGGTGCTACTCCTCCTTGGCTCAGACTACCGGCCGTGTTTACCTGCAAGAGCACCTCGATGGTGCGGCCGGCCTGCTCGGCCCGGCGGCTGAGTGCCCGCGCTAACCGGGCGGAATCAACCGACTGCACGAGGTCGAAAAGCTCGACGGCCAGCCCGGCTTTATTCGTCTGCAAGTGGCCGACAAAGTGCCAAGCGAGGGGCGCGGCGACCTGCGGGCGCTTGACCGCTGCTTCTTGGATGCGATTTTCGCCCACGCTGCGCAAGCCGCAGGCGTAAGCGGCTTCGATTTCGCCGGCGCTGCGCGTTTTGCTGACGGCGACGACCTCAATCGCGCTTGCTGTGCGCCCGCTGCGTTCGGCCGCCCGCTCAATGCGGGTGTGCAGTAATTCCCAGTTGTCGCGAATGTGGTCCATACTAAATATCTAAACTGCTAAAAATACAAATCAGATTAGTTGGACACAAACCAACAGCGGCTTGGCTCAGGTCGCCGCTTCTTCTTCTGAGGGGCGAGCCTTTTCCGCGGGGACAAGGCTCGCATCTACGAGCAATGACGAGGAGGAGAAAAGCAAGGTCGAAACGAGAATGTCCAAGAGCACGGCCTGCGCCAACAGACCCTCGGCCCCTACGTAGGGGGCCAGCCCGTGCGGGCCGCAGAACAACTCGAACAGCAATGCGCCGCGCGGCAGGAGCCGCCAGCCAATGTGCCGCCCTCGATAGGGGCCGGGTAGCGGGTAGTACGCTATGGGAGCCAGTCCCCGCAAAAGTAGCGGCACGGTCACTAGGACGAGCGCGGCCTCGTACAGCCCGTCTGCGGGCGGCCACAGTGCGCCGAGATCGAGCGCGGTCCCCAAGAGTGCGAAAAAGAGCATGAAGGCCACCGGTGCGCCCCGGTGTAGTAGCAACCGGACGCGGCGGCTTTGCTGCTTGTCCTGTACGAGTCCCGCCACCAACCCGCAGAGCAGCGCCATCAGCCCGAGGAGCTCCAGTGCGAGAGCCGTTAAAAAAAACGCCCCGACTAGGCCGGAGACTATGGTCGCGCTTGGAGTGGCGAACCTCCTTAAAAGGCGCAGCCCCAGCCCCAGCCCGCCGCCAGCTACAAGCGAAAGGCCGACGCGCCCGACCCATCCCGAGGCTCCGGTTTCCAGCAGAATCAGTGCTCCACCCAACGCCCCGAGGGCGCAACCCGTCCCTAGCACGGCCAGCACTAGTGCGCCGCGCCGGCCAAATTCCGGTACGCCGGTGAAAGGCCCCCACAAGCTGGCCAATGCGCCGAGGAGTACGGCTTGCTCCCAAGGCAGCCCGAGCAATGCGATGGCCGCGGTGACCGCGGCAAAGACCAGCGCGGTCACCGCAGCTACCAACCCAAGCATGCGCCAAGCGTACGTTGGCCATACTAAGTGTAGCCCTACTTGGAACCCGACCCCGAGGCCCGCCGTGAGAAATAGCAATTGGTGCAGGGAGAATGCGCCTATATCGACGAGTTGCAAGCCGCCAGTGCCCAGCAACATCCCGGCCCCGATCCAGCCCACCAGTGCTGGTAGGCGGGTCGCCTGCGCCAATTGGCCTCCAGTCGCGGCCAAGAGAGCCAGCGCACCCAGCATCCACGCGACGTCAAAGGGGCTGGAACGATCCTGTGGCGGTCCGTAGTAGATCAACAGCAAGACAAAGGCAGCTACTACTATCGTTTTCATGGCGAGAGGCGGTCCCGCCCAACTCGCTTTAGTCGGAGCCTTTGGCGGCGGCCCGCTGTTGGCCTAGATAGAGCACTGGGCTGGCGACGAATACAGACGAATAGGTGCCGACCACGACGCCGATCATCAAGGTGATGGTAAAGTCGCGGTTGACCTCGCCGCCAAAGATCATCAGCACCAGCACTGCCAAGAGGGTCGTCGCCGAGGTGATCAGTGTGCGGCTCAGGCACTCGTTGATACTCTGGTTGACCGTGCCGTCAAAGCCCTGCCGGCGGACCGTGTGCAAGTTTTCGCGGATGCGATCGAAGACCACGATCGTGTCGTTGAGCGAGTACCCGACGATAGCTAGCAGCGCGGCGACCACCGCGAGGGTAATCTCAATGTCGAAGAGCGAGAGTAGCCCGAGGGTGATGAGCACGTCGTGGAAGAGCGCGACGACCGCGGCGATGCCGTAGAGGAAGCGGTGGAAGCGCCAAGCCATGTAGATCAGGATCAGCGCCAAGGCCACCAGCACGGCGCGCACGGCCGCGCTGCTGAGTTCGCTACCGATTTTGGGGCCGACCTTTTCTTGGCGGCGGATCCACTCCATTTCTTCGATACTGCTGGCAAATCCGGCCTTGAGTACCCCCATGATGCCATCGGCCACCTCAGTGCCTGCCCCGCTCTCGCTGACGCGGATGAGGATGTCGTTTTCCGACCCGAACTGCTTGATCTCGCTCTTGCTCAGGTCGATTTCGGCATCGCCCACGGGGACGCGACCGAGCTGGCTGCGGATGTCCTCGACTTGGATGGCTGGATCGAAGTGCAACTCCAGCAAGGTGCCACCGGCAAAGTCAATGCCCTTGCGGATGCCATTGATGCCCAAGATGGAGACGATGCCGATGAGCAGCACTGCCGCCGAGGCTCCGAAACCAATGTTGCGCAGCGAAAGGAAGCGGATGTTCAGGTTGGCAAAGAGCGCGACCGGCCCGATGCTCAAGCGCGATTGCTCCGACTTCCGGGTGATCAGCTCGAAGATCGTGCGGGTTACAAAAAAGGCCGTAAAGAGGCTGGAGATAATGCCGATGCACAGGGTCAAAGCAAAGCCGCGGATCGGCCCGGTGCCGAACTGGTAGAGCACGATACCGACTAGGAACGTAGTCACATTGGCGTCGATGATGGCCGAAAGCGCGTGGCCATAGCCGGAATCTATGGCCGCGCGAACGGTCTTGCCCGAGCGCAGCTCTTCGCGGATGCGCTCGAAGATCAGCACATTGGCGTCGACGGCCATGCCGATGGTCAGGATGATGCCAGCAATGCCGGGCAAGGTCAGCGTGGCGTGAAAACCGGCCAGTACCGCCATGATGAAGAGCATGTTGAGCAAGAGGGCGCAGTCGGCTATCAGCCCGGCTGCTCGGTAGTAGAGGACCATAAAAATTACTATCAGCACCATGCTGTATAGGGCTGCGGTCTTGCCTTGCTCGATGGAGTCGCGCCCGAGCGAGGGGCCGACCGTGCGATCTTCGATGATCTCGACCTCGGCTGGTAGGGCACCGGCCCGCAGCACGATGGCGAGATCTTTGGCTTCTTCTTGGGTGCCGCTGCCGGTGATGATGCCGCGCCCCTCGCTGATTTTGTTCTGGATGACCGGGGCCGAGTACACCGATTCGTCGAGGACGATGGCCATGCGATCGCCGATGTGCGAACCTGTGATACGGCTGAAGAGCCGCACTCCTTCGTCGGTGGTCGAGAAATTGACGATGGGCTGACCCATGTATTCGACGACTTGGCCGATGGAGACAAAGGCGTCCTGAATCATGTGCCCGGTCATCTCCGGCTTTTTGCGCACCAAGTAGAGGAAGTAGAACTCATTGCCCTCGGCTCCGGCGGGCTTGCTCGAAAAGAGGAATTCCACGTCTGCGGGGATGAGTTCTCGCGCTTCTGGAGTGTTGAGTAAGTTCTTGACGCGCTGCAAGTCGCGGCCCGAGACCGTGAGGTCTTCGCCGGCAGGGCTGAGCATGGAGGAGAGAGGGGTGCTTTCTGTGGTGGAGGAAAGGAGGAGGTCTTCTTCTTCCTCCTCTCCCTCTTCTTTCGGAGCCAGCACTTGGTCAATGCGCTGGATCAGGCGAGTGCGGTCCTCAGCGGGTTCGAGGAGCTGGAATTCGAGCAGCGCGGTCTGGCCTACTAGATCCTTGGCGCGCTGCACGTCTTGGACGCCGGGCAGCTCGATGATGATGCGGTTTTCGCCTTGGCGCTGGATAGTCGGCTCGGCCACCCCAAACTGATCGATGCGGTTGCGGATGACTTCCTGGGCTTGGGCAACCGCATCTTGGGCTTCCTGCTGCTCCATCCCCTCGGTCTTAACCTCTAGGACAAGGTGAATACCACCCTGCAAGTCCAGTCCCAAGTTGAGCGAGCGCTTTTTCAGATCGACGAGTTGCCCGGGAGATTTTAGCTCCATGGCCTCTCGCTCGTCATCCGCCATGCTATAAAATTCCACGCTCGGCAGCAGGTAGTATACTGCGGCGGCGATCAGTGCCACGATCAGCACGAGTTTCCGATTGCGTTTCATAAATTTGGTCTTTACTCCGCTAGTGCCGAGCACAGCCCGGCGAAGGTTTGTTGCTATTGCAAAAGCGAAAGCGGTCGCGCAGCCCGGTTGATGCCCTGTGCATGAGCTGCCCGTCTCGCACAAAGAAAATAAAGCCCTCGACAGCCGGTAGGCCATCGACGAGTGCCAGCCCTTGCTCCGGCCCTAAGACGAAGACCGCGGTTGACAGAATGTCGGCGTCCAGTGCGGTCGCGGCCCACACAGTGGCACTTATGCTAGCCCGCGCTGGATAGCCGGTCTTGGGGTCGAGCAAGTGGTGATAGCGCTCGCCCTCCCAATCAAAGTACTGCTCGTAGTCGCCGGAGGTCGCGATCGCCGTGAGCCCGAGGTCTTCTACTGCTATGTATTGCTCTGGGTCGCGCGGATGCTGCACCCCAAAGAGCCAAGGCCGCCCGTCCGGCTTTTCGCCCCAATAGCGAATATCGCCCCCGGCCTCAATCACCCCGGCTTCCACTTGCAACTCCTGTATGGCCGCCACGGCTTGGTCAACCGCGTAGCCTTTGGCCGCCGCTCCCAAATCCAACCGCAGCCCCGGCTTGTTGATCCGAAACGACTGGGCCGCAACCTCCAACCCTTCGTAGCCTACCAGTGCCAGCACCGAATCAATCTGCGCCGGGGCAGGCGGCGCTGCCGCATCGGGGGAGTTCCACAGGCTCGTCAACGCCCCCACCGTGCAGTCAAAAGCTCCATCGGTCAACGCGGCGAAGTGCTGGCTGCGCGTCAAGACCGCAATCAGCCCGGCCGAGCCTCGCGTTGGAGCGAGTTGCGCCTGCTGTTCTAGCCGCCGCAAGGCACCGTCCGCCCGGTAGTGGCTCATCGCCGAATCGACGCGGGCGATCTCCGCGTACGCCGCCTCTAGGTGCGGGCGAACCACAGCTTCGTCTCCGTAGAGCTTGACCGTGACGAGGGTGCCCAACAAGAGGCGGTCGGCGCGCACCGGCGCGGCGGGCTGGGACGACGGCAGAAAGTACAGGACCACGGCCAAGCCGCCTAGGGCTAGCAGACTGCGCTTGAGCAGCTTGAGCATGGGCTAGTCTGTCAATTGTTGCGTTCGACGACGAGCTGCACGGCTCGTTCTAGTGCGGCGCGAGCCGGGGATGGGGCCAGTACTTTTAGGCATTCCTGAGCTTGGGCGGCATATTCGTGCGCGGTTTTGACGGCGGCGGCGACCCCTCGGTACTGTTCGACAAAGGCCACGATCTGCTTCCATTCGGCTTCGTCCTTGTCCGGCCGGGCCAAAAGGGCCTCCATCTCGGCCCGCGCTTCTGAGGGCGCTTGCTGTAAGGCGCGTATCAGTGGCAAGGTGATCTTGCCTTCGCGCAGGTCGTGCCCGACGGGCTTGCCCATGGTCGCCTGATCGCTGGTGAGATCGAGAATGTCGTCGGCGACTTGGAAGGCACGGCCGAGCGATTCTCCGTAGCGCCCCATAGATTGCACGATCTCGTCTGATGCGCCGGAGAGAATAGCGCCAATCCGCGTTGCGGCCGAGATCAGGGAAGCCGTTTTGTCGCTGACCATGGCAAAATACGACTCTTCGCGCGTGTCGCACTGTGTGCCGATCTGGATTTCAAAAATTTCGCCTATGCTCAGCCGCTCGGTGGCGTACGCGACTGCGCTCAGGACCTGCAGATTGCCGATCTCGATCAGCAGGCGCAGGGCGCGTGCGAACAGAAAGTCACCCATGAGCACGGCGATCTGCCCGGTCCAACGCTCGTTGACCGTCTCGCGGCCCCGGCGCATGGTTGCTGAGTCCACTACGTCGTCGTGAGCCATGGTGGCGGCGTGAATCATTTCGACGGCCACAGCCGTGTCGATTAGCTGTTCGTTCCAGCGGCCAGACGCTTTGGCCACGAGCAGGATGAGGGCCGGCCGGAGGCGCTTGCCCTTGAGGGTGGCCATGTAGCGGGCAATGACGTGAACCAGCTCGACATCGGCATTGAGTTCGGCGTTGAGCCGCTTTTCAAACCGGGCCAGTTCTTGATCGATCAGACCTATACAGGGATCCATGAGAAAGGCATCTGTCGGAATTAAATCACTAAAAAATAAAATTAAATAGAAAATTTAGAAGCTAAGTATTGAAAATATGCCTGTCAATCTGTGCATGGGGTGCTGGCAATGGATTGATTTTGAGGTATGGCTTATACTTGTTGCTCCATCGCAACACCGGGAGATCGCTGTGAAAATTACCCAGATTAAGACCTATTTGATGCAGTGTGCGCCTCCGCAGGCAAGCGGTTGGTCGGCGCGCAACTGGCTCTTCGTCAAGGTCGAAACCGACGCTGGCATCTACGGCGTGGGCGAGGCTTCGGGCTGGCCGCGCGTGGTCGAAACGGCCATCCACGATCTAACGCCTTTGATGATCGGCGAAGATCCCTTCCACATTGAGCGACTGTGGGGCAAGATGCAGGTGGCAATGATGGGCCACGGCATGACCGGCATCGTCGGCTCTGGTGCCATGACCGGCATTGAGATGGCCCTGTGGGACATCAAGGGTAAGGCCCTTGGGCAGCCGGTGTGGAATCTCTTGGGCGGCAAGATGCGCGACCGGGTGCGGGTCTATACTCACGCTCACGAGAAAGAGCGGGCACGCGCCTTGGTCGATCAAGGCTATACGGCGATCAAAACCGGGGGGATCAACAACTGCGTCGAAACGGTCGCCGCCATCCGCAAAGAAGTCGGCGACGAGGTGGATCTCATGGTCGATGTCCACGGCCCGCCTTGGCTGACGACGCGCGACGCCATTGCCTTGGGTCGCGCGCTTGAAGACTACGACTTGCTGTTTTACGAGGATCCAGTAGCCCCTGAAAACATCAACGCTCTCGCTCGGGTCGCCGACGCAGTGGATATTCCCATGGCCGCGGGTGAACGCCACGCCACTATTTGGGGGGTAAAGGAGCTGATTGAGCGCGAGATCATTGATGTAGTACAGCCGGATACGGGCCGCGCTGGGGGTTTGGGGCAGATGAAGAAAATTGCGGCTATGGCCGAGGCGCACTACTGCACGGTGGCCCCGCACGACGGCTCGTTGGGGCCGGTGGCCGAAATGGCAGCCGTACACCTAATGGCCACGTTGCCCAACTTCCTGATCTTGGAGCACCTAACCGACGATGTGCCGCAGCGCTACGAGGTGATGACCGGCCAGCCCGAAGTGATCGATAGCCATATCGCGGTGCCGGATGCGCCCGGGTTGGGCGTGGATCTTGTCGAGGAGGCGATTGCCCAGTATCCCTCGCAGGGCAACATCGCCGCTCCAGACACGAGCTATGACTATCAATACGTTCAGGCGCGGGTTGGGCGGGCGTTGTGGCTTAGCGAACGGGAAATGCCGCCGCCGGACTATCGTCCAGGCGAGATATACTAGGCGTACATCTTGCCTCGGTTGAAAATGCCTTGGGGGTCGAGGGAGCGCTTGAGCATCTGATTCATGCGCGTCGCGCCGGCGCTGAGCGGGGTAAAGGCGTCTTCGTTGTGTTCGTCGGCTGCAAAGCGCCAGCCGCTGGCTTGGTGGTGTGCAGCGGTGCGATGCAAACGCGCGGGTTGGGCGGCCACGGGTAACAATGCCCAGAGCAAGCCGCCGGCCCAGTCCAGCCCCCAGCGGCTCAGCCCCTCGGCCTCTAGCGCTTTCATTAATTGCGCCATTTTGGTCGGCGGTCCAGAAAAGCGCCAGCGCTGCTGGCCCTCGGCCGGGACCAGCCATTCAAGCTCGCGCCAGCGCCGCCAGAAGGTGTGCGATTCGGCCTCTTCTATTATCTCCGACTCGGCTGATTCTTCTTCGCGCAGCGTTGTTAGCTGTGCCCGCACTGCTGGCTCTGGGCCTTCGACGCGGGCAGCTAACCGGTCGGCGTTGCAAACTAGGCCCGTGATCTGGAAAGGTCGCGCCGCCCAAGCGAGAATTCGCGCCAATGCTGCTGAGGGCGTCAGCCCGTGAATGAATAGGGTTGCTTGGGTTTCGGGACGCGGCCAGACCTTGAGGCAGACTTCGGTGAGTACTCCCAGCGTCCCAAAGGACCCAGCCAGCACCTTGGACAGATCGTAGCCCGTGACGTTTTTGACGACTTTGCCGCCGGTGCGAATTCGCTCACCGCGGCCGTCGATTAGCTCGGCACCGAGCAAGTGATCGCGCAGTGCGCCCATCTTGAAGCGCCGCGGCCCCGAGAGGTTGCAGGCGACCGTGCCACCGATGGTCGCGGCCGCACCCCAAGCGGGCGGTTCAAAAGCAAAGTACTGGTTTTCGTTACGGCACAGGGCTTCTATTTCGCTCAGCTTGGTGCCCGGGCGAGCGACTAGGACCAACTCGTTTGGCTCGTAGCTAACGATGCCGGTCAGAGCGGTGAGGTCGAGTGAGGTTCCGTCGTGTCGGCGTCCGAGAAAGGACTTGGTGCGGCCGGCAAAAATTTTTAGGGCCGCGTTTTCGGCTAGGGCTTGGCGAACTCGCTCTTGGATGGCGTCGGCTGCGTCTTCGCCGTGGTTCATCTACGCGGAAGGCGCGGGCTTTTGCCCGCTCAGACCTTGATCCCGTTTTCTTTTAGGAACTGATAGACGCCTTTTTTGTTTAATGTGCGGAGGGCGCGGGCGGTCAGGCGTAGGGTGACGGTGCGGTTTTCCTCGGGAATGAAGATGCGCTTTTTGATGAGATTGGGCTGTTGGACGCGCTTGGTTTTGCGCTGCGAGTGGCTGACGTTGTTGCCAACTAGGCCCTTGACTTTGGTCAGGCTGCATTGTCTGGCCATGAGTGCCTCCCTGTTAAGAAACCATAAAACATAGCGGCGCGGAGCCGATAAGTCAAGATGAGATGCCCTTGACAAAAAAGGGGCTTGGAATGACCTTACAAAAGCGAATCGCCATAACCAAATGACCTAAGTACACTACACGCCACCTACTCTGCGTACGCGTTTTCTCCGCCCACCCAGCTAAGACCGTAGTTGTACTGAGCCAAATGACCAATCCCACCTATACCATTACGATTTTATGAGATTCAAATGCTGCTTTTGGGTGCTCGCGCTTTTTTGCGGGAGTGCGGCCATGGCGGAATTGCGCGTAAGCGAACAGACGCCGCAGCACCTGCGGTTGGTTTGGCTGCCCGAAGGCCGAGAATTAGAGCAGGGGCACGGTGCCTTGATCGGCGTCCCAACCGACGGACAGGTTCGCTTGGAGTTGGTTGAAGCCCGCGTGGCGCGGACGGATCGCGCCGCTGAAGACGACGCGCCCACGCCCGGCCCGGTCTTCCTCGGCGAGAGCGGTTTTGCGCGTCGCCAGCGCATCGTTCCGGTGGCGTTTGCCCCGCGCGTCGAAGCAGACGGGACGCGGACCTTGTACGATCGCATCGTCGTTGACCTGCACGTGACCGGCAGCAGCGGCTCTCGCGTCGCCGATCCTTGGGGCGAAGCATTCTACCGAGGGCTGCTCGTCAATCCCGAGCAAGCCGAGAACTGGCGATTGCCACCCAAGCGGCGGCCAGCGCGCAAAGCCGCGTTGCAGGAAGGAACTTGGCTGCGGATCTTCGTCGCAGAAGAGGGAATGTACCGGATATCGGGAGCCGACTTAGAGGCCGCTGGAGTGGCAATCGGCGACGTCGAGCCAGCGAGTTTGCGCCTGTACTACGGAGGCGGAAAAGCCTTGCCCATCCACGAGATAAACCCGCCTCAAGCCATGTCGGAAGTGGGCTTAGTCGTAGAAGACGGGGGCGATGGCCGTTTGGACGCGGATGACTTCGTCTTGTTTTGGGCCGAGCCGGTCAGCCGCTGGGAATACTCGCAAGATAGCCGTTCGTTTCAGTATCGGCACAATCTTTATACGCGCGAAAACACGTACTGGCTGGGTTTTGGCGGTGGGAGCGAGGGGCGGCGGGCCGAGCAGAGGAGCGGTGCCTTAGCCGCGTCCGATCCTCTGCAGCCCACGAGCTATCGAGTGCGAATCCACGAAGAAGCCGAACAGTTCGTCCTCCACCAGATTTATAGCATCAAGTCCGGCTACACTTGGTACTGGGAGGATTTTCGCGGCAATGCGCGCAATTTTCCGGTGGTGGTGCGGCAGGCCGCCTCCGATCCGGTGGCTGTGCGTTTGGGCTTTATCGGGGTGCCTAAGACGCGGCCGCGACTTGAGGTGCGCTGGAACGAAGAGACCATCGGAACGGTGACTTTTACAACCAACAGATTCTTTGCATCCGATACGCTGTGGACGGCGATGGGGGCGCAGGAGGGGCTGAATCACTTGGGGATTTTTCACTCCGGCGATCCGTCGCGCTTCGACTGGTACGAAGTGGAGTACAGCCGGGGCTTTGTCGCCGAGCGCGGCGAACTGTTCTTCACCTATCCGCTGACGGGCACCACGCAATTCCGCCTCGCGGGTTTGGCCGCCGAGCAGCCTCGCGTCTTTGAGGTGTCTGCGGGTTTGGCCGAGATCGTGGACTTCGCGTACGACGCGCAGGCCGGGACGGTAATTTTTCAGGATCGGCCCGGGGAGGTGCCGCGTCATTACGCAGTGGGCGGTCCAGCGACTTGGAAGCGACCGGTGCAGATCGAACTCGACTGGCCCGGCAATTTGACGACCGGGGCTTGGGGGGCCGATTGGGTGGCGATTTACCACCGCGACTTTCGCGCTGCGGCCGAGCGCTTGGCACAATGGCGTGCTGAAGACGACCGCTTCGGGCCGCCCCTACGGACAATGGCCATCGACGTACAAGACATCTACGACGAATTTTCCGGCGGCCTTTTAGACCCGGCGGCGATCCGCAATTTTCTCGCCTACGCGGCCGAGCACTGGGATCCCGCGCCGCTATTTGTGGCCTTGATTGGCGATGGATCGTACGATTACAAAAACAATTCGGCCCTCAGTCAGGGCAATTGGATCCCGCCGTTCCAAGACGGCGACAGCACGTACGACGAGTGGTACACGCGCGTGGTAGGCGGCGATTTGTACCCCGACATGGCTATTGGGCGGCTGACGGTGCAGACGGCGGCCGAGGCCGACGTGGTCGTCGATAAAATCATCGCCTATGACCGCGCACCCGAAGTGGGGCCTTGGCAGAGCCGACAGGCATTAATCTCGGACGACTTGCTCAATCGAGATAGTCCGGGCAGGGTCGAGGCGATGTTTATCCGAGATAGCGAAGACATGGCCCGCAACATCCTGCCCAATTCGTTGGACTTGATCAAACTCTACATAGCCCAATTTCCCTTAGAGGGACGGGAGAAACCGCGGGCCCGCGACGAGTTTATCCGGCTCTTCAACGAGGGCGCGCTCACTGTGACTTATTTGGGGCACGGCAGCTTTAACGTGCTGGCTCACGAGAGTATGTTCTTGCTGGCCCGCGATTTGGACAAACTCAAAAACGGCGCTCGCCTGCCCTTATTTTTCACGGCTGCGAGTCAAGTTGGGGTGTTCGACGATCCCGTGCGCCTCTCCATCCCCGAGGCGTTGCTGAAGAAGGAAAACGGGGGCGTGATCGGCATGATTTGCGCGACCCGGGTGGGGTATCACCCTAGCAATGTCCAGTTGGCCAATCAGTTCTACGAGCATATGTACCACACTGAGCGGAAGCATGTGCCGATTGGGCTAGCCCTCACCGAGGGTAAGCTATCGCTATTGCCGTTGTCGCGGTATTCCCCCGATGCTCCCAGCGCCTACTCTTGGTTCCGCAACATTCAGCGCTACTCGCTTTTCGGCGACCCGGCGACGCGCTTGGCCACGCCGCGCTTTCAGGTGCAGATCGATGTGGCCGATTCGCTCAGTGCCCTCGGCGAAGTGCCCATCGCCGGCCAAATCCTCAACGCGGCTGGTGAGTCGGCCATCGGCTATGCGGGCCAAGTGTGGTTGCAGGCCTTTGATTCGAGTGAAGAGAGCGACTTGGAGGGCTATACCTACCAGCAGAGTGGTGCCCCCATGTTTCGCGGCCGCTTTCCAGTAGCCGAGGGCCGCTTCAACGCCGCGTTCCGGGTCCCTAAAGACATTACTTATGGCGGAGAAAACGGCCGCATCAGTGCCTACGTCTGGAGCGATAATAGCCCGGCAGCCTTTGGCGCGGCGGACGGACTGGTGCTAGCGGGCACGGCCGAAGGGGTGGAAGCGGATGTGGAAGGGCCGGAAATTTCCCTGCGCTTTGAGGGAGCCAAAGGCCGCACGATTCCGCGGCAGACGGTGTTGTTGGCCTCGATTGCGGATCCCAGCGGCATCAACATCACCGGAGAGACCGGACACGAAATCGAGCTGGCCATCGACGGCGAGTTGTTCACCTTGACCGAGCTGTACAGCGCGCAGGGCGGGGATTATCGGCAAGGGGTGATCGAATTTCCCCTGCCCGAATTGGAAGCCGGCCAACGCGAAATCCGCCTGAAGGCTTGGGACAATTTCAACAATTCGTCGCGTACGACTGTGATTGTCGAAGTCGGAGACGACGAAGGCGATGCGGGTCTTGCCGACGTCCTGTTTTATCCGAATCCCATGCGCGATAGCGGCTACTTCACGTATACTCTAGAAGACGCCGTGCATGCGGTGCAGATAGAGGTCTTTTCGCTGGCTGGTCGGCTGATAGAGCGGCTAGACGGGCAGACGCACGCTGGCTACAACCAAGTGCCTTGGACGCCATCGGCGGGTTTGGCCAACGGCGCGTATATTTATCGGATAGAAGCCGAGCGGGAAAGCGGTGCTGCGGTCGCGCACCGCGCCGTCTTGCAGGTCGCCAAGTGAGCATGGCGAGAGGAGTGCCTTTGCAGCAGTGAGATCGTCTTTAAGTACTTAGGAGGCATCATTTTTATATTTTATTCCGAGCTGAGGAGGACTCCGCTATGAGGAAACTGACGACCCTGCTGTTGGCTGGCCTTTGCGTCGGCGCATTGCCCGATGGGGCTTGGGCCACGCCCGAGAGCCGCAGTGCTCCGCTTCTGTTGTTGATCGAGCCGGGCTCCCGCGCCATTGCCATGGGCGAATCGTACGTGGCGGTGGCCGATGACGCTACGGCGAGCTACTTCAACCCAGCTGCGCTTGTCGGGCAGAGCAAGAAAAAGCTCCACCTTTCGCACACCAAGTGGCTGCCGAAGCTGGCCGACGACTTGTCCTACGAGTTTCTGGCCTATTCCCAGCCCGTAGAGGGGTGGGGCAACTTTGGCTTCAATGTCGCGCTGCTAAATCTAGGCGAGCAGATTCGCACAGACGAACGCGGCAACCAACAAGGCACCTTCCGCAGCTATGACGTGGCTGTGTCTGCGGCCTACGGGGCGCAGATCGGCGACAATACGTCCGCTGGCATCGGCCTGAAGTTCATCCGCAGCAACTTGGCCGATGCGGGGGCTGGCATTGAGCGAGGCCGAGGTGTGGGCAACAGCTTTGCCGCGGATTTGGGTTTTTTATGGAAACCCGTTTCCAGCCTCAGCTTTGGCGCGGCCCTGCGCAACCTAGGCCCCAAGATCGCCTATATCGACGCCGATCAGGCCGATCCGCTGCCCCAACATATCATCGTCGGAGTGGCCTACGACGTGATGGATACCCAATACAACGACCTGATGTTCTCCTTTGACCTGTACAAGCCTCTGATTGCCGATGGGTCTTTTGTCAGCAACTTGGCCAAGGCGTGGGCCGACGAGGGCCTGAACAACGAGTTCAAGGAGATGGATCTGCACGTGGGCGGTGAATACCAATATGGCCTTTCCGCACGCGAAGGCGAGGCGTTTATCGCGTTGCGAGCCGGTCTTTCGTACGATTACGACGGCGAGGTAAATACCAAGACCTTTGGCGTTGGGCTAAAGTACAACCGCTTCCAGTTTGACGTGGCGTATATAATCGGCAGTGAAGAGACGGTGGTGGGAGACAATACGCCCATTTCCATGAACATCATTTTCTGAGGGTGTTCCCATCGGACGCTGGTTTTGTCTTCGGCGAGCTCAGTCGAGCCGTTGCCGCGTCGAGCGGCGACACTGCGATTTAGCTCCCTTGCTCCTGTTAGGCTTTTGCTTCTCACTGCTGTTGTCAGCGACCACCGACGCTGACGCCGAGTGGCGAATTTTGGCCTTGCGCGTGGATTTTCCGCACGAAAATCCCGACGAATTGACGACCACTGGTATCGGCGCGTTTGATCTGCGCTCAGCCGAGGAATCGGCTGAGGATTACGCGCTGCCCTACGACCTGCCGCCGCACGACCGCGCTTATTTCGAGCGGCATTTGACCGCGTTGGCGCGCTACTACGAGGTCGTCTCCGCAGGTCGGGTGGCGATTTCCTCCGAGGTGTTTCCCCGCGTCGCACAGCAGGCGTACACACTTCCCCAATCCATGCTCCACTACGGCAACGGACGCACGACCGAGGAGATCGGCGCGAAGTGGATCGAGTTGTTGCGCGATGCCTTACACGCTGCGCGGGCCGATCCCGACGGCCCGCGCTTGGACGAATTCAACAGCTTCCTCGTGTTCCACGCCGGGGTCGGCTACGAGACTGGCCAACTGAACGACATTCGCTCGGTCTTCCTAGCCGAGAGCGATTTTGTGCGTTTTAACGGTGGCCCGCTGACCGTGGGGGGCGTGGAGGTCGAGGAGGCGTGGATCCTGCCAGAATCGCCCAGCCTCAACGGTCGGGCCGGGCTCAATGGCTTGCTGGCCAAGTTTTTTGGCCACCAGTTGGGCCTGCCCGGGTTGTCCAATTTCGCCGCTGGGCTGCCGGCCCTAGGAGGCTGGAGCTTGATGGATGTGGGGGCCAATGCTTCGGGCTACGTGCGGACCGACAGTCTCGCATGGGTGATTGGCTTTGCGCCGCCGCATCCCATGGCTTGGAGCAAGATGCAGTTGGGATGGATCGAGCCGGTGGTGGTGCGGCGCGACACCGTGCTATCGCTGCTGGCGACCGACCGCAGCGGGGTGCTCCCCAAGGCCGTGCGCATACCCATTGACGCACGCGAATACTTCTTGCTGGAGAATAGGCAACAGCGCGGACAGCGCGGCGTTGTGGAGGGTGAAGACAAAGATAAAGATAAGGTGTGGATCGACCCCGATCAGGTCTCCATAGAAGAGAGCGTGTGGATGGCGATGGACGAATACGACGCCTTTGTCCCGGGGTCGGGAGTGCTGATATGGCACGTAGATGAGGGCGTGATGGCACGTGCTGCGGACCCCAATGCCGCGAACAATCAACTCCATTGGAAGGGGATTGCCTTGGAGGAAGCCGACGGGGACCGCGACATTGGCAATCCGCTCCGTGCGTGGGAGTTGCAAGTCGATGGATGGCACAACGACCCCTTCTTTATCGGCGGACAAACGCTGTTCGGCCCGGCGACGCGACCCGATTCGCGCAGCAATCGGGAGTGGGAGACCGGCATTGAGATCGAAGTGCTTTCCGCGCCCGGCGATACCATGCAGGTGGCCATACGCTTTGGGCGTGTGCGCCCGGACTGGCCGCGGGATTTACCGGGCGATGGTCAGCTGCAAGCCGCGGATCTGGACGGCGACGGAATAGCAGAGTTGCTCTTTGAGGCCGGGGGTGGAGTCGGCTATGCGACCGAAGATGGCGTGGCGGCGTGGCGAGTACCAGAGACGCGGTTGCTGGCGGTTGGGAACGGCGACAGCGATGGCCGGCCCGAGGTTTTTTTGCGGCGCGACTCAGAGATTAGCGCGTGGGACGTTGGGGGCGATCAACCACTATGGCAATTCGCGCTAGACGAGGTGCCGTTGGACGTGCGTTTCAGCGCGGGCTCGCTGCTCGTCGGAGCGGAACAGACCTACTCGATAGATGCCATAAGTGGCGAGTTAAAAGAACAAAGTCCGCCGATGGTGCCCTCGGCTGTAGGCGATTTGGACGGCGACGGCCAAGTCGAGCGGGTCTTCGCCACGGCTGGGGGACAGGTTGCGATCGGATCACAGGTCGTCGAATTGGGCGATTCGCTCTTCACGCCGCCGGTCTTGGGCGATTTGGACGGCGATGGCCTGTTAGAGGTGGTTTTGCTTGCGTGCGGTGGACCGATACACGCCCTGCGCACCGACGGATTGCGCCAAGCCGGCTTTCCCACGGCCTTGCCGCGTTTTGCCGAGGTCGGCGATCTCGTCTTTGAGCCGGTGCTTTGCGACGTGGATGCCGACGGTAAGCAGGAGATATTTGTTGCCGGCCACAGCGGAATTTTTGGCGTAGATGACGATGGGCTACTCTTGCCGGGTTTTCCTCTGCTGATGGCCGCTCCACCGACGGGGTCGCCGGTGGTGGTGGACTTAGATGGCGATGGCCGCGTGGTGCTAGCGGCCTTGGATAGCACGGCTGTGTATGCGTGGGATTTACAGCGGGTAGCGGCGCAGTACACCGGAGGACCGGCCCATTGGCCGCAGGCCGGTGCCGATGCGGCGGGGTCGCGGACCGCGCTGGTGGCTGGTCGGTCCGTTGTAAGGCCCGATGGGCCCTTGCTAGGCCGGGTCTATTGCTATCCCAATCCAGTCGGCCCGAATGAAGAAGCACATTTGCGCTTTGCGCTGAGCGCGGCCGGCCGCATCGAATTGGAGGTATTCGATGCGTTGGGCGGGCACGTTGGCAAGCTCCGCAGCGACGGCTTGGAAGCCGGTGAGCGCGAAATCACGTGGTCGGTGCAAGGCTATGCGAGCGGCTTGTATCTATGCCGATTGATCGCGCACGGTGACGACGGCCGGCGCGGAGAAGCCGTGGTCAGAATGGCGGTGAGTCAGTGAGGGAGTTGGTGCTTTGTCTGCTGCTTGGTTGGGTGAGTGCGTCCTTGGCCCAAAACCACCCAGAGCTAGCGTGGCAGGTGGTGGAGACCGAGCACTTCCGCATTTTCTACCACGAAGGGTTGGCAGGAGCGGCGGCGCGGGCGGCACACATTGCCGAAGCCGCGTACGCGCCCATTACCGAGCTGTATGGGTACGAGCCTGACGGGCGCGTGCGGATCGTGCTCAAGGACCACGACGATTACGCCAATGGCGCGGCTTTCTTTTATCAAGACACCATTGAGATTTGGGCTACGTCACTCGACCACGACTTTGACTTGCGCGGCAGTTCAGACTGGCTGCGCAACGTAATTACCCACGAATTTGCCCACATCATTTCGCTGGGTGCTGCGCGCAAAGGCGTGCAGCGCGTCCCCGCGCTCTACTTGCAGTACTTTGGCTACCAGCGGGAGAAGAACCGGCCGGACATTCTCATTGGCTACCCAGAGGTCATCGCCTCCTATCCGGTGATGGGCACGGTGGTGCCCATGTGGTTGGCCGAGGGTGCGGCTCAGTACGGAACGGCGACTACGGGGCACGACCGCTGGGACGCCAATCGCGACATGGTGCTCCGCTCCTTGGTGCTGGCGGACGAGCAGCTATCCTTCGACCAGATGGGCGTCTTTGGCAAGCAGGGCTTTGGCAACGAATACGTGTACGACCACGGCTTTGGATTGGTGCGCTACATCGCCGAGATGTACGGCGAAGAAAAGATCGCCGAACTGTATCGGGCTGCATCGCAGTGGCACACACTGGCCATTGATGGGGCGTGCAAAAAGGTCTTGGGCAAGAGCACGGACGAGCTGTACGGCGAGTGGATCACGTCCATGCGGCAGGACTATCAGGCGCAGGTAGCGGCGTTGGGGCCGCTGCGCGAGGGCGAGCGGATCGTGGATGTCGGCTTTTCTAATCTGCGGCCACGGTTGGCACCCAATGGCGAGCAATTGGCGTATCTATCGACGGGCAAGCGGCACCACTATCCGCACGGTTTGATAGTGCGCGACCTCGCTACCGGCGAGGAGGAAATTGCAGCTTTCCCGGCGGCGGCTTCGACCGTAGATTGGTCGCCGGATGGGCGCAAGCTGCTCTTTTCGCGCATTGACCGGGCGGACAAATACGGTTCGCGGCAGGCGGATATCTACGAATGGGATTCCGCGGCCGCTGGTCCTAGTTTTTGGCGCAATATGCTGTGGTTAGTGCCGGCTATGGTCAGCGGCACGGCACCGGAGACGCCGCGCGTCAAGCGGCTGACGCACGGGCTGCGTGCGCTGTATCCGACCTATTCGCCCGACGGCGAGTGGATCGTTTTCGTGCAGAACAAGGGCACTAGCAACAACTTGGCGATGATGCGGGCCGACGGCACGGACCTGCGCTATCTAACCCATTTTGCGGACGGCACCCAGCTTTACACGCCGCGCTTTTCGCCCGACGGACGCAAGCTGGCGTTTGCGATTTCGCGCGAAGGACAGCGCGATATAGCCGTGGTGGAATTGGACTCAGGGGGAGACCTGCTCGCCGAAGGCACCTTCGACCTCGCCATTGCCACGCCGGGTACGGACCGCGACCCAGCGTGGAGCGCGGACGGCGCGGAACTCGTGTTTGCGTCGGATTTCAGCGGCATTTTCAATATCTATGCTCTGAACTTGGCAACGAGTGCGCTACGGCAGATAACTAATACTGTTGGCGGAGCGTTTAACCCATCGGGCGGCTCGGACGGCGCGGTCGTCTTTGCGGCTTATACGGCGGATGGCTTTGAGATTCGCCGGTTGCACGACGAGGGGACGCCGGTGGCGGCTGAAGAGGCGTGGTTTTCTCAAGATCTGCCGCTGGATTGGGACGGTATACCAGTGCCCGCGTTGCCAAGCGCGCCGCAAGCGTATGGCATCGACTTTCTCAAGACCGGGATCCTGCCGAGGTTGTTTATTGACGAGGGGAATTTCAAAGCGGGTGCGTACCTCAGTGCTGGAGATGTGCTCGACCGCCAGAGCATATTCGTTGGGGGTGTCGTCGCGCCAGCTAACGCCGACCGCGATTTGTTCGCCATATACGAGTTTAAGGGATTCCGTCCCACTTTCTTTTTACAGCTATTCAATCAGCGCCGACGCTCGGCTCGCGGCGACAGCACGGAGGCGCGGACGATCGTTGTCAACGCCGTCAACTACAGCTTGAGCCAGTTTAGCGTGGGGGTGCGCGGCAAATTGGGTCGCCATGGGGAGTTGACGGCCTCGGCCACGTACGACCGCTCCGACGCCAGCGTTGAGAGCGACTGTCTCGTCTGCAAAGGCGACGGACAGGTCGGATTTGAGCGCACTGCCCAGCGGCCTTTTGGCTATACCTATCTCAATGGCTTTGGGCTGGGGTTGACCTATAGGATGGAGATGATTGCGCGGCGGCGGGACCGCGATATAAGCCCGGTGGGCCGCCAACTCTACGTGCGCTACGACCGGATGTTTAATTATTTCATCGACGGCTTTAACCAGCAGGCATCTTTTATCGACGAGAACTATATCAAGCTGTTCTACAACCAGTTTACCGTCGATTGGAAAGAGCAGATGAGCATGCCCGGCAATACTCGCTTGGGCCTGCGGTTATACGGCGGCTGGATCGACAGCGACGTAGTGAACGACACGAACGACACGACGCGGGTCGGCGATTTCTTCGACTATCACCTCGGCGGCCTCAATTTTATGAAGGGCTATACTTTTTACAGCATTGAGGGGCGCAAGGCCCTGATGGGCACGGCGACGCTGCGCTTTCCCCTGCTGCCGGATATGGGCCAGCGCGTTGCACAGCTATATTTCGACAAAGTGTATGGCGCGGTGTACACTAGTATTGGTAAGGCGTGGGACTGGAACATAGGCGAGTGGAACGAACGGTATGGACGCGACGGCCCGTTGCGGGATGTGGGGGGGCAGTTGCGCTTTGACTTGATTTCTTATTACAGCGTGCCTATGCGAGTGCAGGTGGATGTGGCGTATGGGATTGACGAGGTGCCCGATAAGGGGCGGTGGAAGTCTTATTTTACGGTGTTGTTTGGGTATTTGTAGAAACGCAGATTGTTAGGGGCACACATTGCGACAATTGCAACGCCAGTTTGATAATCAGCAAGCTCAAACCGCATTGTCGTGATGCAGAAGAGATAGAGATGTTACAGCAGATGGCAATTCCGCATCCATTCCCCTATCAGGGTAGTAAGCGCGGCATTGCACAGCACATCCTCGCGCATTTTCCGCGTGATGTTGATTCCCTCATTGAGCCTTTTTGCGGGTCTGGTGCCATTTCTATTGCTGCTGCCGCGCACAGGCTCGCAAAGCGATTTTGGCTCAATGATTTAAACGAACCTTTGATGGCGCTGTGGGAAGAAATTTTGCAGCGGCCAAATGAGCTAAGCAAAAACTACGAGCAGTTGTGGACGGAACAGCACTTGGACAAAAGGGCCTTCTTCCGCGGCATCCGCGACAAATTCAATGCTGAACACCGACCTCATCATTTGCTTTATCTGCTGGCGCGCATAGTAAAAGGCTCGGTGCGGTACAGTGCCGAGGGCCTGTTCAATCAAAGCGCGGACAACCGACGGTCGGGCATGCGTCCCATACTTATGCAGCGCCAGATACTCGGCGTTCACGCGCTGCTTGCCGGAAAAACCACGCTTTCCGCAGTAGATTTCCGCAAGGTGGTCGCGGAGGCCGAGAAAGAGGATCTCATTTACATGGACCCGCCCTATCAGGGTACGTCCTTTACGAGAGATCACAGGTATTGTAGCGGGCTGAGTTATGCCGAGTTTGCAGACGCGCTCCAAGCCATGAACGACCGGGGGCTTTCTTACATGGCGAGCTACGACGGGAAAACCGGCGAAAAAAGTCACGGCAAGCCGCTTCCCCGTTCGCTTTCCCTAGCTCACTTGCACATTCGCGCTGGTCGCTCGAGCCAAGCGACACTCTTGGGCGACAAGAGCGAGACCGTCGAATCTCTGTATCTTTCGCCCGCTTTAGTGGAACGCTTGAACGATGGTCAGAGACGTGATAGAATACCGCAAATTCAGCAGGCGCTCGCTGTGGAATGAGCAAAAAGAACTACCCTCCAGAATTCCTAGAACTGCTGGAGAGTGTGAAGGCGACAAGACCTAGAACGGTCATTGAACACATTCTTGAGAATGGACAAATCACGACAGAGGAACTTAAGGATACTTATGGCTACAACCATCCGCCAAGAGCAATTAGGGACGTTCATTTCCAGAATCCTATAGTCATGTAGCGATGCGAGAGATTCGCAGGCTGGATATCCTTTGGGTAGGTGAGGAAGTAATCGAGTATGACCAATTGAAAGAAACCGCAGAAAAAGTTGGAGAAGAAACGCTGGCCTACGTCAAGAATGTATTGAGAAATCATCTCGAACGTGAAGGCGACTAGGGTATAATAGCTGGTCGCGTTTTGGGTGCTGCCGCAATGGAAAGGAGCAAGTATGACGAGGACAGGAATCGCGCTAGTGGTTGCCGTGCTAACTGCCGCCGGCGTCCGGGCCGAGGGATTGCCGAGTATTTTGAGCGAAGAGGGGCAGGCGTTCTTGGTGGGATTGCAGGCAGTAGAAGGCGATGCTGATCCCGAGCCGGCACCGCGTACGCAGGTGCGCGAGGGCAAGTCGTCGAAGCGGGCGTTTTTGCTTTCCGCGCTGGTGCCGGGGTTGGGCGAGTGGTATGCGGGGTCCAAGAAGCGGGGGTTGGCGTTCTTGGGGGCCGAAGCCGCGCTAGTGGGCATGTGGGTGGCTTGGAAGGGCAAGGGCAACGACTTGGAGGAAGAGTTCCGGGCCGTGGCCGACGAACACTGGGATCCGCTCAATTACTTGGCTTGGCGCGGCTCGGCGATTTCGAACAATTCGTCGATCACACACGCACTGCCTTGTAGTAGCGAGGTCGTCGATGTGTACATTTCAGCGATGCAGCAGTCGGGGAAGGCGGATTTTGGCGGGTGTGCGCCGAGCCAGATCCAGCAATACTACGAGTTGATTGGCAAATACGATCAATATGTAGCCGGTTGGGATGATCTAGTGAGGCGCAGTACCGGCAATGCTGCTGCGCCGGCCGATGTCGATTCAGTTGAAAGTTTCCACTCCGAGCGCCGGCTCCGCTACGAAGACCAACGCGACGAGAGCAATCGCTTTCTCAAGCGAGCCTCCACTATAAGCGGGGTCATCCTGATCAACCACGTTCTCAGTGCCATTGACGCGGCGCGGGTGGCGCGATCGCGCGCTGCGGGTGCGGACCAAGCGGCCCTGCGGCGGCGGACGCGCTTGGCGTTGGTCATGCAGCCGTGGGTGCGGGCGCACGTGCCCATGCTCGTGGCTTACAAGCCATTGGATTGAGTTTATGTGGCACTGGATCGCATTGGTTTTGTTGCTGCCCGGCGTGGCTGAGGCCGGGAAGGCCCAAGGGGCATTTTGGCGCTCTCTCGTAGTGCCCGGTTGGGGGCAGAAGTACGCTCGCGGCGGCGGCGGCGGCTTCTTGGCTGCTGAACTAGCGCTTTGGGGCAGCTATTGGGGTTTTGAGTGGCTGGGCGAGGTGCGCCGCGATCGGTACCAGGCGTATGCGGCCGAACGCGCGAACGCACGGCCCAAGGGCAAGGGGCGCGACTATTTCGACGACTTGGGGTTTTATGCGAGCCGGTTGGAGCACAACCAGTTCGCCCGCTACGAGGACGGCCCAGACGCCGAGCTCTATCCGGTAGAAGCGGATTTTTTCTGGGAATGGGATCGCGACGAGTCACGCCAGCACTACCGAGAGTTGCGCAATGCGAGCCAGCATGCGCAGCGGCAGGCGCTCTATGTAACGGGATTGGTGGTCGTCAATCACCTCGTGGCCGCCATCCATGCGGCACGGGTGGCCAGCGCGGATCAAGCTCAGACCGGTTTCGCACCCAAGGTGGCAGTAGGGCCTAGGGGAGCGGCGTTTTTCCTCGTGCGGCATTTCTACTGATGGTCTGCCTCCTCTTGCGTACGGCCTTGGCTGCGTGGATGCTCTCGCTGCCGCTGGCGGCTGTAGCCGAAGAGCGGATATGCGGGACGCGCTGGCTCGATCAGCACCGCGTGTCTTTCCCTGAGTTGGCCCCCAAGGCCGTTGGCGCAAGGCAAGAAATAGGCCCCATTGAGGTGGGGACCCAGCTCGATTTTTACGTGCCGACTGAATTCGTGCTCAAGTTGGCTACTTGCCGCTACAAGGGGACGCACTGCTATATCTTCGTCGAGGAGAGCCAGTGGGACATTATCGCAGCCCAGCCGGATGTGGATAAGCTGGGCGCGCTTTTCGACGCGGCGACTCCGGCTGATCCTGAGCGTGGAATATTTGAAATAGCGGTCGATGCCTTTGGCGAGCCTGCCGATAAGGATGGCGACCCCCGCATCTTCATCTTGATCTTGGACCTTCCCGGCAACATAGTCGGCTATTTTGACAGTAAGGTGTCTGAGGCACTGTTGCCCGAACTTCGGCGCGATACGGTCTATCTCGACGCGAACAAGCTGGCCTTCAGTGCCTATCTCGCCCACGCAACCTTAGCGCACGAATTCCAGCACCTCATTCATTGGGGCCGCGATTCCGACGAGGAGGCATGGATTGACGAAGGGCTTGCTGGGTACGCCGAAGAGTTGGTGGGTTTTCCCGAGGCCGATCCGAGCATGGTGCCGAGTTTTCTCGCAGATCCCAGTATCAATCTAACTCATTGGGTGACCGAGGCGGCGAATTACGGCAAAACCTATCTGTTCGCCTCGTTTTTGGCCGAGCACTATGGTGCAGGACTGATTCGCCAAATCGTCGCCGAGCCGCGCAACGGCATTTTGGGCATTGACGACGCCTTCAAAAACCAAAACTGGGTTGAGAACTACGCGGGTGCTTGGCGTTTGTGGATTGCGGCTAACTACGCGGGTGGGTACGAGGCCCTACGCGGCCGCCGCGCCTCCGCAGTTGCAGCGCCTGATGTGCCTTTCGCGGAACTGGCCGGCGAGGTCGGCAGCCAATGGGGCGCAGCCAATGTTATTATTCGCTCGGAGGGCGAGATAGCCGTTGATTTCGCTGGCGCGGCCGAGGGGGAATATGCCGCGTGGGTGTACGCCATGCGCGACCAGCGCGGCGAACTGATCGCGATGGAACTCAGCGCGGACAACGCTGGGCAGGTGCAGGTCGCGGATGTAGATAGCGCAGCGGTCATCGTCGGCAGGACCTCGCCAACGGGCGGAGGGTTTGCCCTCGCGGCCCGGTATTTTACGCCTACAGTCGTAGCCATGCAGACAGAGGAAAGAGCCGGGAGTAGCGACTTGGCTCCGGCTTATCCGAACCCGGCCAACAGCGCGGTGAACCTGCCCTTTCGCTTGACAAGGGAAGCGGAAGTCGAACTGGCGATCTACAATGCCTTAGGCCAGCGCACGGCCCTTTTGGTGGCGGAGCGGCTCGCGGCCGGGCACCACTTGGCGCACTGGAGCGGTGAGCGTGCAGCCAGCGGGGCGTATTGGGCTGTGTTGAAGGTCGGAGGGGAAACGCGGACGCGCCGGTTGATGTTGGTGCGGTGAAGGCTACAAATGAGAATCGCCATCGTCTGATAGGCGACGATGGCGATTCAACTCAGATTATGGCTATCAGTTACTGGAGCTTATACAGAATCACGCCGATAGTCGATAGCCAACTGGTGAACAACAGGCCGAGAAACCAATTCATGCGCCGCTCGGGGCTGTCGATTTTTCGTTCAACAACGTCAAACCGGGCGGCTGTATTTTGTTCGGAGCTATTGATGCGGGCGGTGGTGTTTTTCTCGGAGTTGTTAATTTTGTCTTCAAGGGTGTCAAAGCGGCGGTCGCTCTGCTCAATCAGCGTTTCCAAGCGGGCTAACGTGATGTCGTGTTGGTGAACTTTGGTTTCAAACTCGTTCATTTATGGCTTCCTTTCGAGTTTGCGGGCGGGCCGATCCCGTCCGTTGAAAATATAACGGCTGCGCTCCCAATTCCAAAATTCCAAGGTAGTTTGAAGTTTGAAAACCCCCATACTTAGGGAGTCGCCGCGATGTTGTCAATCAGCCGGACGTTGGACAGGCGCACGGCGAGGGCGATGACGACCGGGCCGGTGATATGGGCCATTTCTTCGAGCGTGTCCGGGTGCACGATGGAAATGTAGTCAATGGACGCGTCGAGTGATCGCTCGATATGCGCCCGCATCTCGGCGACGATCCGACTGGCGTCGCGTTCGCCCTGTTCGATCCGTTCGCGGCCCATTGTGAGCGCTTCGTAGAGAGCTGATGTACGCTGTCGCTCTTCTGCGCTGAGCAGGACGTTGCGCGAGCTCATGGCCAAGCCGTCTGCTTCGCGCACGGTGGGAGCAACCTCGACGCGCAAATCCAAGTTCAAATCGCGCACTAGCCGACGAACTATGGTCGCCTGCTGGTAGTCTTTCTGGCCGAAGACGGCTAGGTGTGGTTTGACGGCAGTGAATAGCTTGGTCACTACGGTGGTGACGCCGCGAAAATGCCCGGGCCGGAAGGGGCCGCACAAACCCTTAGTTAGTTCTTCGACTTCGACGGAGGTCGAGAAGTCGGCGGGATAGAATTCCGCTGTTGCGGGATGGAAGCTCGCATCGACTCCTCGGCGAGACAGCAGGTCGAGGTCGCGCTCCATGTCGCGCGGATAAATGGCGAAGTCTTCTTGCGGCCCAAATTGCAGCGGGTTGACGAAGATGCTGACGACCGTGCGGTCCGCGGCTTCGAGGCTGTGATCGACCAAGCTGAGATGTCCCTCGTGCAAAAAACCCATCGTCGGCACCAGCCCGACACATAGGCCCGCGCCGCGCCAAGCGTCGGATTGAGCCTGCATTTCCACGATGGAATCAATGCGTTGCAAGACGGATCTCTTCGGGGCGAGCGAGGGGGCCGACGGCCTTGGCTTCGCGACAGTTGAGTGCAGAGAGGTACGCAGCAAATGGCTGACCGGTTATTGGATGGCTAAGGTGCGGGGAGATTTCGCAGAGAGGCACCAGCACAAAGCTGCGCTCGTGCATGTGCGGATGCGGCAGAGTCAGCTCTGCGCTTTCGACGACGCGTTCTCCATAGAGCAACAGGTCGAGGTCGAGGGTGCGCGGTCCCCAGTGAATGCGGCGTTGCCGCTGGTGCTTTTTTTCGGCGGCGAGCAGGGCGGCTAACAGTGGCTCGGGAGCGAGCGAGGTTTCTATGGCGAAGACGGCATTGAGGAAATCCGGTTGCTCGACGGGTCCCAGCGGTCGGGTTTCGTAGGCGCGGGAGACGGCTATGAGGCGTGTACCGGAGAGTGCGGCGACTTCTCTGAGCCCGGCTTCGAGGTACGCACGGCGGTCGCCGAGGTTGCTGCCGATGGCTATATAGGCTCGCTCAGGCATATAGCAATCCTCCATCATTCACAAGCTGATCCGCAGCTAGACGCAGAATCGTATTCACGAGACGATCCACAGCTCGAATCGTTCAAATCATTACGCCCTGCTATAGGACCGGCGTATTTCGACTTCGACGCCGTCAAAGTGCGCGGCGACCGGGGGGTTGGGTTTGCGCACGCGGACGATGAGTTCGACCGGGGCGCAGTGGGTGCCCACCTTCTCGGCGATGCGCTCGGCGAGGGCTTCGACCAATTTGCAGGGCTCGCCGGTGACTACATCGGCCACCAGCGCGTACACCTCTGGATAGTTGATCGCCGCGTCGATGTCGTCGCTGCGCCCTGCTTGGCGAAAATCGCCGTAGAGTTCGACATCGACCTCGTAGTGCTGGCCGAGTGCGGTCTCTTCGGGGAAAAGCCCGTGATAGGCAAAAAAGCGCATGTTGCGCAGGCGGAGTGCATCGTTGGACATGGCAAGAGCTTCAGGCGCGACCCAACGCCCGATAGGCGATGTCGCGGCGGCAGTAGGCGTTGTCAAAGGCGATTTGATCTACTGCTGAGTAGGCTTTGACGACGGCAGCTTGAATATCGCTACCCGTGGTCGTCACGCCGAGCACCCGGCCGCCATCTGTAATAAAGCGACCATCGCGCTGGGCTGTGCCGGCGTGAAAGACGACGACATCGTTGCGGTCGGCAAACGCCTCCAAGCCGCGGATATCAAAGCCCTTCTCATAAGCTTGCGGATAGCCGTCCGAAGCCATGACCACGCAGACGGCCGCGCCGGTCGCGTATTCGACTTGCACCTGATCCAAGCGGCCATCGCAGGCGGCGGTGAGCACATCGACGAGGTCGGTTTTGAGCAGGGGCATGAGGATCTGGCATTCGGGATCGCCGAAGCGGGCGTTGAACTCTACGACCTTGACGCCAGCGTCGGTACACATCAGCCCGCAGTAAAGCACTCCTTGGTACGGAGTGCCCAGCCGGCGCATTTCGGCGAGTACGGGCCGAATGATGCGCTCCTCGGCTTGGCTCACTAGGGCCGGCGTCATCACGGGGGCCGGCGCATAGGCCCCCATGCCGCCGGTGTTGGGGCCTTTGTCGCTGTCGTAGATGGGCTTGTGGTCTTGAGCGGGCGTCAGGGTGATAAAATGCTCGCCGTCGCAGATTGCAAAGATCGAGGCTTCCTCGCCGGTCATGTATTCCTCGACGACGATGTGCTGGCCAGCCCCGCCTAAGACGCCTTCGTCGAGCATGTCGTGCGCTGCTGCGAGGGCGTGATCTACGCTGTGGCAGACGACCGCGCCCTTGCCGGCGGCTAGGCCGCTGGCCTTGACCACGATCGGGGGGCCCTGCTCGCGGATATAGGCACTGGCGGCTTGGCTATCGGTGAAGCTCTGGTGCCGAGCGGTGGGGACGCCGACGCGCTCCATCAGTTCTTTGGCGAAGACCTTGCTGCTCTCGATGCGGGCGGCAGCTTCCGTGGGGCCGAAGATCGTTAGGCCGCTGGCGCGGAAGCGATCGACAATGCCGCCGGCTAGCGCGTCGTCTGGGCCGACGACGGTCAGCTCGATTTGCTGCTCGTGGGCAAAGGCGACTAGACGCTCGATTTCGCCGCCGAGTTTTTCGCGCTCGGCCACGGGAGTATCGACGCGAATATCGACGCATTCAGCGAGGGTAGCCATGCCGGGGTTGCCGGGGGCCGCGTAGAGTTTGTCGATGCGCTGGCTCTGCGCCAGTTTCCACACGAGGGCATGTTCGCGCCCTCCTTTGCCGACGACTAGGACGTTCATGGGGACTCCTTTTTTGCTATTGTTAGAAAACATACACCAACTTTAATTGTGAGCAATAGGTTGCCGCAGGCACCGAACACCGAATGGAGCCTCTACCATGCCGAAGCTCAATCTCAAATCCACACACCAGCCGGTCAAAGCATACTATAAGTCGCTCGCGGAGTTTGAGCGGCTCGGGGTGGCGCATGAAGGGGCCGTGCGCTCGGCGTTTCAGTCGCTGCTCGAATCGTGTGGGCGGCAAGTTCAGTGGACGCTCGTACCGGAGCATTCAATTTCTCTGGGTCGCAATAGGAGGATCGTCATCGACGGAGCGTTAATTGATGCTTTCAACTTGACGCACGGCTATTGGGAAGCAAAGGACATTCACGACGATCTGCCAACCGAAGTGCAGCGCAAGTTTGCAGCAAGTTATCCCAGCGACAATATCCTATTCCAAACGCCAAAACGGGCGATTCTTTGGCAGAATGGCGAGCGCATTTTAGACGAGGACCTAACCGATCCAAAACGACTGGTTGAAACGCTCGAAGCCTTCTTTTTATACCGTCCGCAGGCGATCGCCGAATGGGAAGAGGCGGTCGCGCAGTTCAAAGACAAGGTGCCCGATATCGGGCGTGGATTGGCAGCGAAAATTCAACAGGAACGACGGACCAACGGCCGGTTTACCGCCGTCTTTGCAGACTTCCTCGAAAAGTGTCGCTCCTCGATCAACCCCAATCTCTCGGAAGCCGCTGTCGAGGAGATGCTCATTCAGCATCTTTTGACCGAGCGCATTTTCCGAACCGTCTTTAGCAATCCCGATTTCACTCGCCGCAACGTTATCGCCAACGAAATCGAAAAAGTCATCGACGCACTTACTTCGCAGTCGTTTAGTAAGCGCGATTTTCTCGAAAGCCTCAATCGCTTCTATAGTGCCATTGAGCGCACGGCGGAAACGATCAATGACTTTTCGAAAAAACAACACTTCCTCAACACCGTGTACGAGCAATTTTTTCAGGGCTTCTCGGTTGCAGTGGCCGATACGCATGGCATTGTGTATACGCCGCAGCCGATTGTCGATTTTATGGTAAAGAGCGTTGAGCACATTCTAAAGACCGAGTTTGACCGCTCGCTTTCCGACGCCGGCGTTCACATTATCGACCCATTTGTCGGCACGGGCAATTTCATCGTCCGCACGATGTGTGCAATTCGCCGGACCGCACTCGAAGACAAGTACTCGTCTGAACTTCATTGCAATGAGGTGATGCTTCTACCGTATTACATAGCGTCTATGAACATTGAACATGAGTCTTATGAGGCAACGGGATATTATCAACCGTTTGAAGGGATATGCTTAGTGGATACGTTTGAGTTGGCAGAAGATGAGCAAATGGCCCTATTCACGGCGGAGAATACGGCGCGAGTTGAGAAGCAAAAGGAAACGGATATGTTCGTTGTCATTGGCAATCCGCCGTACAACGTCGGTCAGGTCAACGAGAATGACAACAACAAGAATCGAAAGTACAATGCGATGGATACACGGGTGAGGAATACCTATGCGAAAGACTCGCAGGCGACGCTCAAGAGACAGCTACAAGACCCGTACGTAAAGGCGATTCGGTGGGCTGCGGATCGAATCGGCGCGGAAGGGATTGTTGCATTCGTAACGAATAATGGTTTTCTCGACGGGGTAGCGTTTGATGGGATGCGGAAGCATCTCGTAGACGATTTCTCCACAATGTACGTGCTCGACTTGGGCGGGAATGTTCGCAAGAATCCAAAGCTCTCTGGCACGACGCACAATGTCTTTGGGATTCAGGTTGGAGTGAGTATTAACTTTTTTGTAAAGAGCCGAGGGGACGTGGAGACAGCGGCGAAAATTTTCTATTCTTGTGTCGATAGGGACTGGCGCAAGGAAGAGAAGTATAGCTATCTCGACAAGAAGGGACATTGTGGGAATGTAGAATGGAAGGAGATTGTGCCGGACGAGCGACATTCTTGGCTTACCGAGGGGCTGCACAACAGGGAATTTGCTGCGTTTCTGCCTATGGGTACTAAAGAAGCGAAGGCGGGAGAGAGCAAGGAAGCGGTGATTTTTCAGACGTATAGTAGCGGTGTCAATACAGGTCGAGACGCTTGGGTGTACAATTTCGACCGAGACGCGCTCGCTGAGAACATCCAGCGGATGATTGGAACTTATAACGCAGAGGTCGATAGATGGAAACGGACAGAGCGCAAGAAAAAAGTCGATGATTTTGTAGAGTGTGATAACGCAAAAATTAAGTGGAGTTCAACACTAAAAAATAAGTTGAGAGGAGGAAAAACCGCAGAGTTTGCAGAGGAGAGAATACGGCATTCACTCTATCGACCCTTTACAAAATCTCATCTCTATTTTCACAACGCAATCAACGATAGGGTGGGAGTATTTCCAGCTATTTTTCCCACACCTAAGAGTGAGACGGAAAATCAAACGATAGTTGTTCCGGGAGCTGGAGGACGCGCTGATTATTGGTGTTTTTGCACGGACACAATCTCCAATCTTTCACTAACATCCCTTGATAGCTCTCAATGCTTCCCCTTCTATACGTACGGCGAAGACGGCGCGAATCGCCGCGAGAATATAACAGATATAGTGCTGGCGCGTTTTCGCTTGAACTACCAAGACGACAACATTAGCAAATGGGACATCTTTCACTATGTGTACGCGCTGTTGCACCACCCGGCATACCGCGAGTGCTATCGAGCCAATCTCAAGTTAGAATTGCCACGCATTCCCTACGAGCCGGATTTTTGGGCTTATGTGAAAATGGGCAAGCGGTTGGCCGAGATGCACGTCGGCTATGACGACGTACCGGAACATCCGCTTGAGTTTGTCGAAAACCCGGACTTGCCGCTCGACTGGCGCGTCGAAAAGATGCAGCTGTCCAAAGACAAGACGCAGATCAGATATAACGATTTCTTGACGCTTGCCGGGATTCCACCGGAAGCGTTGGACTATCGGCTGGGTAATCGGTCGGCGTTGGAATGGGTCGTCGATCAATACGCCGTCAAGACAGACAAGCGCAGCGGCATTGTCAACGATCCGAACCGCGCTGACGACCCGCAATACATCGTCAAGCTGCTTCAGAAGGTAATCGCGGTGAGCGTGGAGACGGTGGAGACTGTGAAGAAATTGCCGCATTTAGAAGCGGCAAACATTTTCGAGAAGCGTGGAAGGGGGCATGCAATTCTCAATGAATTAGTTGATACCTGCGAATTAGACATAACAGATGGATCGAATGACTTGGACTGAGAGCCATGCCTAATCCCCGCGTCTTGTCCCTAGCGATACCCAAATTCCCGCAAATCGCGCTCTTTGTTGCGCCAGTCTGGGCGGACTTTTACCCACAGCTCTACATAGACGGGCGCGTCGAGTAGTTCCTCCAAGGCGGCGCGTGCTTGGCGTCCAATTGATCGCAGGCGCATGCCCTTCTGGCCGATGACGATGCCCTTCTGGCTTTCGCGCCCGACGTAGATAATGGCGCGAATGTACGTCTTGCGGCCTGGGCGCTGGCGGAATTCCTCGATGTGGATGTTGATGGCGTAAGGTAGCTCGTCTTCGAGGTGCTCAAAAGCTACCTCGCGGATGTGTTCGGCGGCAAAAAATCGCTCGGGTTGTTCGGCCACCATATCGTCTGGATAGAGCTTGGGGCCGCAGGGTAGCTGGGCCTCTAAGTGCGACAGCAATTTGCCGAGACCGTCGCCGCGCAGGGCGGATACTGGGGTCGGACTGGCGATGCCGAACTCGTCCGCGAGGCCTTTTTGCAGCGCGTCTAGCTGGGTGGGTTGTACTAGGTCAATTTTGTTGAGCGCAGCCAAGACGGGTGCCCGGGTGTGCGCTAAGAAGTGCTTTACTAGTGTGCTGCGGTCTTTGGGACGGGAGGCGTCAAATAGCAGCAAGACTAGGTCGGCTTGGCGCACGGCTTGGTCGATCTGGTGGGCCATGGCCTCGTGCAGCTTGTAGGAGGACTCTAGCAGGCCCGGCGTGTCAAAGAAAATTATCTGGCTCTGTGGACGAGTGAGGATACCGAGGATGCGGCTGCGCGTCGTCTGCGGTTTGGCGGTGACGATGGAGAGCCGTTGGCCCAAAAAGGCGTTGAAAAGGGTGGATTTACCCGCGTTGGGGCGACCGGCTAGGGCTACGTAGCCGACGCGGGGTTGCTCAGAAGCGGAAGCTGGCGGACAACTGGTAGGTTGCTTCGAGCGCATCGTGCTGCAAATAGGCGAGGTCGAGGTCGAGATTGTGGTGGGGGGTAAGCCCTAGGCCAAAGGCTTGGCGGCCTTCCTCTAGTCCGGCCCGCAGGGTGATGTAATGGTGGCGGTATTCTAGGCCGGCGTTGAGCGGGACGTCAGCGGTCGCCGCGTCGCCGCCGGAGCGGGTGGATAGGAGGGCGGTAGTCTGGCCTCCGCCAATGGGTATGGCGTACGCTATTCCCAAGAGCAGCGAAGGCTGGATGCGATCGCTGCTGTCCGTATTCCAGGCGATGGGCGTGGTGGTAATGTCGCGCATGTTCGCCGCCAGCGCGATCTGGTGGCTCAATTGATAGCGTACGCCTAGGTCAAGGCCGAAGCCGTAGGCGTTGATGGAGGCGACTTGGCGGTAAATGGCCTTGGCGCTTAGCCCGAGGGATAGGTATGCACCGAGCCGGCGACTGCCCGACAGATACAGGGCGTAATCCACGCTTTGCTCGGTCGAGGCGATGTGAGGGCGATTGTCGGTGCTGGGGGACTGGAGGGGATCTGGCAACTCGGTAAAGTGGATGTCGTCGATGCCCATGCGCACCAAGCTCAGGGCCATGCCGTGCAAAAGTCGGCCCGGTCGGGCGATGGCGACAAAATCGCGCTGGATGAGGCCGGAGAAGTGCTCGGAATGCGTCAGGTGAACTTGGCGATCGCTGAGGGCGGATAGGCCAGCCGCATTCCAATAGCCCGCAGTGGCGTCGTCGGCGAGGGCTACATAGGCACTGCCCAAGGCCGCAGAGCGGGCACCTGCACCCAAGCCGAGGAACTCACCGGCGTAGCGCGAGGCAGCGTGTGCAGCCCCGGTCAGCAGCAGGGCTAATGCAAGGGGAA
The DNA here is from genome assembly GCA_965200315.1 of Candidatus Latescibacterota bacterium. Taxonomy (GTDB): domain Bacteria; phylum Latescibacterota; class UBA2968; order UBA8231; family UBA8231. The sequence goes on along the minus strand of OZ241362.1, from coordinate 1,579,376 downwards.
GGAGACTCTTGATCATGGGTCGTAAAAAGCTAGCGGAAGGGTGCCCGAGTGTCAAATCGGCTCACTGCATCATCGCTTGCAAGGGTGGCCGATTTTCAGGCTATGAGGATGATTTGCAGATCCATGACGTTGGTGCCCGTAGGCCCCGTGATGACGAGGTCGTCCAACGCCGCGAAGAAGGGATAGGAGTCGTGGCGGTCGAGAAAGACGCGGGCGTCGAGACCTTGGGTGCGGGCACGGCTCAAGGTCTGGCCGTCGGCTATAGCGCCGGCGGCGTCGGTGGGGCCGTCGGTGCCGTCGGTGCCGCCGGAGAGTAAGGTGATGGCGGACCAGCCGTCGAGTTGTAAGGCTGCGGCTAAGGCCAATTCTTGGTTGCGCCCGCCCTTGCCATCACCGCGCAAGGTCACGGTCGTCTCGCCGCCGGCGATGAGACAGGCGGGCCGAGCGATGGGATGGTCCGCTTCGGCGGTTTCTTGGGCGATGGAGGCCAAGGCGGCGGCGGCTTGGCGCGCCTCGCCTTGTAAGCGGCTGGTGAGGACGCACACCTCGTAGCCAAGTGCGCTGGCTTTGTGCGCGGCCGCGTTGATGGCCAAGCGGCTGTTGCCAATGACCAAGCTGTCGGCGCGGGCAAAACAAGGGTCTTTAGGTTTGGGGGTTTCCGGCCGCTCCCCTCGGGCACCGGCTTCAAGGTGCTGACGGACTGGAGCGGGGAGCTGGTGGCGCAGGTCGTAGCGATCGACGATCGCTAGGCAATCGCCAAAAGTCGTGGCGTCTGGGTGGGTTGGACCGGAGGCAATGGTGTCGAGGGGATCGCCGATGACGTCCGAGAGCATGAGGGCGACCACGCGAGCCGGTGTCGCTACCCGAGCGAGCAGCCCACCCTTGATGGCCGAGAGGTGTTTGCGCAGGGCATTGATTTCGTCGATGGTCGCGCCGCAGGCGAGCAAAAGGCGGGTGGTTTCTTGCTTTTCCGCCAAGGCTAGGCCCTCGGCTGGGGCGGGTAGCAGAGCCGAGCCGCCGCCGGAGAAGAGGCCGAGGACCAGCGCATCGGGATCTAAGTTTGCTAGCAGCTCGAGCTGGCGAAGCGCACCAGCTACGCCAGCTTCGTCTGGGACCGGATGCCCGGCTTCAAAGGTCTCGAGCCGCGTCAACGGCAGCGCGTGGCCGTACTTGGTGTTGATGGCTCCGCACTCAATGAGGTCGCCGAGGATTGCTTCGGTGGCTGCGGCCATGGCCGCAGTGGCCTTGCCAGCGCCGACTAGGCGCAGGCAAGAAATGGTATCGAGGGGGAAGCGGAGCGGGCCACAGCGCAACTCATCGCCTGTGACCGCGAGAGTTTGGTGGATGCAGCGGCCGGGATCGGCGGCCGCGACCCCGGCGTCAAAAATGGCGCGCACGTGGGTGCGCCGCAAAGCAGCATCCACCAAACCGCACCCTAGAAACGACGCATGAGGCCCACAACTTTGCCAGCGATGCTGAACCCGTCGGCGTCGGGCGGGACGACAATGGGGTTGAACGCCTCGTTTTCAGGCAGGAGCCGGATGCCGTCGGGGCCGGGAGCATAGCGCTTAACCGTGGCTTCGTCGCCGAGCAGCGCGACGACGATATCGCCGTGCTCGGCGCGGTCTTGCTGGCGGGCGATGACGATGTCGCCGTCGAGAATACCGGCGTTGCACATGCTCTCGCCGTGGATGCGCAGCGCGAAGACAGCGCCCGAAGCGGGGACGAGCGATGCATCGACATTGAGCGTGTTCTCGATGTTTTGGGTGGCGAGGATGGGGGTGCCCGCAGCGACTCGGCCAATTAGGGGCACTTCGCGCAAATCAGTGGAAAGGGAGGCCGGCCTGACGTAATCGACGAGCTCTATGCCCCGGGAGCGGCGTGCCCGGCGGCGGATGTAGCCTTTTTTTTCCAAAGTCTCCAAAGTAGTGCGTACTCCATTGGTGGAGTTGATGCCAAAGACATCCATGATTTCGCGGATCGTGGGCGGACCCCCGGAGCGAATTGCAGCGGCAATGAAGTCGTAAATTGCTTGTTGGCGCTCGGTGAGGGGTTTGGGCATGAGTGTACCTCCATAACTGGGGAGGAAAGGTGAAAGAAGACCTGAAATTATATATACTGCACATTAGTTCATTTTGTCAAGGGGCGCCTCTTCGTCTAATTTGCCCTCCATTACTTGCTTGGGGTAATTTTCTGTTTTCGTGCGACGGGAACAAAGGCCATGGAAGCCATAGTCGCCAGTGTGCGGCAAGTGCTACAGGAAGCGGGATTGGAGGCCGGGGCCGGCATAGTAGTCGCTGTGTCGGGCGGCGTCGATTCGACGGTACTGCTCGATGTCTTGGATGGCTTAGGGTACCGGTTGCATGTGGCGCACTTGGACCATGCGCTGCGGCCGGATTCGGCGGCCGACAGCCGCTTTGTCGCCGAAGAGGCGCAGCGTCGCGGGCTGCCCTACTCGATAGAGCGGCGCGACGTGGAGGCTTACGCCCGAACCGAGGGCCGGTCGCTGGAGGAAGCGGGTCGGCGGCAGCGTTACGCCTTTCTCGACCAAGTCGCCGACCGGACCGGGGCTGAGTTCATCGCCTTGGGGCACCAAGGCGATGATCAAGCCGAGACCGTGATCTTGCGCTTGTTACGCGGTAGCGGTGCCACCGGCTTAGGCGGGATGGAGATTGTACGCCAGGGACGCTATCTGCGGCCGCTGCTGCGCGTGCGGCGCGCTGAGATCGAAAAATACGCACACCAGCGGAGCTTGCGCTACCGAGAGGATCCCTCCAACCGCGACTCGCGCTTTTTGCGCAATCGGGTGCGCGGGGAACTAATGCCCTTGCTCGAGAGCTATAATCCCAACATCGCCGAGGTTCTAAATCGCACCGCCGCGCTTCTCAAAGCCGAGGACGATCTACTCGCGGAGTTAACCCAAGAGGCTTTAGATACAGTGGTTTGTGAGCATTGCAACGACAAGGTGGCCCTTGATAGGACTAGGCTTCTCGCTTATCATATAGCCATACAAAGGCGCATACTGCGCGGCGTGCTCCAGGGCCTCGCCGCCGCGGATGGCCCTTTTGATTTTGTCCGCGTCGAGCAAGTGCGGGGCTGGATTGAGGCCGACGACAAGCGTCTGCGGGTGTTGGGTGCTGGTCTGCGGGGGCAGGGTTGCGGTACGCGCTATATCCTGCGCGGCGGGCAGCGGCCGCTGGTCGTGCGTTGCTTCGATATACCCGGCGCACTGGTGCTAAGAGAGTACGGCGTAAAAATCCGCGTCCAAGTCGTCTCCCCGGATCGCTTTGATAAGGCCCGGCTAGGGGGTGCGCAAGTGGCTTTAGACGCGGATCGCCTCGGCACACGGGTGCAAGTGCGCAGCCAGCGGCCGGGTGATCGCTTCCAGCCGCTGGGCATGAAAGGTCACAAGAAGTTGAGCGACTTTCTCATTGACGCCAAGTGGCCGAAAATCGTGCGCGACGAAGTGCTGGTGCTGGCCCGAGGGGAGGAAATAGCTTGGGTCGCGCCGCTGCGTTCTAGTCATGCTTTCAGAATAAAATCCACTACGCGCCGCATCGCCTTGTGTACGCTGAGGCATTGGGACGGCGATTGACCTAGAGTATCTGTCATGGAGGGACGAAAAAAGCAGGCCGAGGAGGAGCGACCTACGCGCTTTAAGGACGACCGTGGGCTGGACCGCCAAGAGGGCGATGGCGAAGACAGGCCGCGCCGCTGGCGACGCCCCTCGCGAACCCAAGCGTTTTGGCTCTTCTTTGTGTTGGTGATGATCTCCATCGCCAAATTCGTTGGCAGCAAACCCTCCGATCCTCAGCTGGTCTCCTACAAGGAATACCGCCAATACTTGGACGATGGCCGCATTGCCGAGGCGGTCATCGTCGGTGAGCGCGAGTTTGAGGGCGTCTTGCACGAGGGGAGCCGCTTTGTAGTCAACTTGGGCCCAATAGACGCGGAGACCAAGCGCGAGTGGGGAGAAAAAGGGGTCGATTTTCGCTTTGAGGAAGAACCCTTCCGGTGGTACAATTTCCTCTTCAGCTTTTTGCCGTGGCTGCTGTTTATCGCCTTCTGGATATTTATGTTGCGGCAGATGCAGGGCGGTGCGCGCGGGCTGTTTTCCTTTGGCAAAAGTCGGGCCAAACTCCTGTTGGAAGACAAGCACAAGGCGACCTTTGCCGACGTGGCTGGGGCCGACGAGGCCAAGAAGGAGTTGGAGGAGATCATTGAATTTCTCAAGGATCCCCACCGGTTTCAGCGCCTCGGCGGGCGGATTCCCAAGGGCGTCTTGATGGTCGGGCCGCCGGGTACGGGCAAGACGCACTTGGCGCGTGCGGTGGCTGGCGAAGCGGGTGTGCCCTTCTTTTCGATTAGTGGTTCGGACTTCGTCGAGATGTTCGTCGGCGTTGGCGCTTCGCGTGTGCGCGACCTTTTTGAACAGGGCAAGACCAATGCTCCGTGCCTAATTTTCGTCGATGAGATCGACGCGGTGGGTCGCCACCGAGGCGCAGGCATTGGCGGCGGCCACGACGAGCGCGAGCAGACCCTCAACCAGCTTCTAGTGGAAATGGACGGTTTTGAGTCCAACGACGGCGTCATTCTCATCGCCGCGACCAATCGTCCCGATGTGCTCGACCCAGCGCTTTTGCGGCCCGGCCGTTTCGATCGCCGGGTGGTGGTTGACCTGCCCGACGTCAGAGGTCGGGAGGGTGTGCTCAAGGTTCACGTGCGCAAAGTGCCGCTGGATCCGGACGTCGATTTGCAAAAGGTGGCGCAGGGCACCCCCGGGCTTTCTGGGGCCGACTTGGAGAACTTGGTCAACGAAGCGGCCTTGCTGGCCTCGCGGCGCGACCGCAAGACCGTTGACATGGGCGACTTTGAGGCGGCCAAAGACAAGGTGATGCTTGGGGCCGAGCGCCGCAGCATGGTCCTGACCGAGGAGGATCAGCGGCTGTCGGCCTACCACGAAGCGGGCCACGCTTTGGTCGCCAAGAGCCTCAAAGGCGGTCCGGCCATTGGCAAGGCCACCATTATCCCGCGCGGGCAGGCCATGGGCATGGTCTCCTTTCTCGCTGACGAGCGGCGTTCGCTGACCGAGACGCGGCTCAAGGCGCACTTGGCGACGGCGCTGGGCGGTTGCGCCGCTGAGAAATTGATCTTTGCCGAGCGCTCAACCGGAGCCCAAGGCGACTACCAGCAAGTGACGCGCTTGGCCCGTTCGATGGTCTGCGATTGGGGTATGAACGAAGAGCTCGGTCCTCTCTCATTGGGCGGCGGCGACGACGAGGTCTTCCTCGGCAAGGAATTCACCCGCAGCCGCCACTTGAGTGAAGAGACCGCCCAAGCCGTTGATCGCGAGATCCGCAAGTTGGTGGTAGAGGCCGAGGAAACGGCGTTGCGCATCCTCGGGGAAAAGGAGGACAAGTTGCACTCCTTGACCCGCGCCCTCCTCGCATACGAAGTCCTCGACGACGCGGAGATCGACCAAGTCTTGGCTGGAGAGCCTCTCGCCCGCAAACCGGTGCGCGCCTTAAGCGACGAGAATGAGGCGTGATCTGGGAGTTGGGAAGTCGCACCCTCCACTTTTCCGACCAAGTACAGATCATGGGCGTCCTCAATGCGACGCCCGATTCGTTTTACGACGGGGGGTGCTACTGCGAGCCGCAGGCTGCGGTGGAGCGCGGCTTAGAGATGGTGGAGGAAGGGGCGGCAATCGTCGATATCGGCGGTGAATCGTCGCGGCCGCCGATGTACGGGGTCGCCGAGGCGGTCTCAGTCGCCGAGGAGTGCGCCCGGGTTCTCCCGGTCATTGAGGGTCTCCGCCGCCAGAGCGATGTGCCCATCTCGGTTGACACGGTCAAGGCTGAAGTGGCGCACCGGGCCCTTGAGGCGGGGGCCGATATTATCAACGACATTAGCGCCCTGCGGCACGATCCGGCTATGGCCGAGGTCGCCGCACAGGCTCAAGCCCCCATGGTTCTGATGCACCGCCGGGGCACGGCGGCCACCATGCAGCAGAATACTCACTACGACGACTTACCCGGGGCAGTGTACTCCTTCCTAGAAGAGCGCGTATGTGTTGCCCATGCCCAAGGCGTCGAGCGCGTGGCCGTGGATCCGGGTTTGGGGTTTGGCAAGTCGCCGGAGGGCAACCTCGCCTTGTTAGGGATGTTAGAGCACTTCTTGGGTTTGGAGTGCCCATTGGTAGTGGGGGCTTCGCGCAAATCCTTTATCTGGAAAACACTCGGGCTCTCGGTCGCCGAGAGCTTGGAGGGCAGCTTGGCGGCGGCGGCTCTAGCGGCTAGGGCCGGCGTCCACATCCTGCGAGTCCACGACGTGGCCGCGACGCTGCGGGCCGTCCGCTTAGTCGAGGCCGTGCGGGGCCAAGCACCGTGCTAAAAGACCCGGTCCTGTTCCACCTCTTTGGCTTTCTGCCCGTCTCGCTGACCTCGGTGGTGGATATACTGCTGGTAGCCTTTATCGTCTTCCGCTTGCTCTCTCTAATCCAGGAAACCCGAGCCGCGCACATGGTGGCTGGGCTGCTGCTGCTGGTGATCGTGGCCTTGGCCGCGCCTTGGCTCAAGATGAACGCTCTGTCTTGGCTTTTGGAGCAGGTGCGTTCTATCTTGCTAATCCTGCTGGTCATCCTCTTCCAGCCCGAACTGCGACGGCTCCTCCAAGTCTTGGGTCAGACCCCGGCGTTTAGCTGGTTTTACAAGGCCGAGCGGGCACGGGTCATCGACGAGGTCGTCAGTGGAGTGGAGCGCTTGGCCGACTTGGGGTACGGGGCACTAATCGTGTTGGTGCGCCAAGTCCAGCTCAGGCCGGTCATTGAGACCGGAGTGCCCCTGAACTCGGAAGTGTCGGGCGATTTGCTGGCCACGATCTTCAGCCCGCGCACCCCACTGCACGACCGAGCTGTCGTTATTCAAGGAGAGCGTTTGGTGGCGGCCCGTTGCACCTTGCCCTTGGCCGAACAGGTCGAAGACCAGCGGTTGGGAACCCGCCATCGGGCAGCATTGGGTCTGTCACAGGAATCGGACGCGGTGATTATCGTCGTCTCCGAGGAGAACAGCACCATTTCGCTGGCCATTGGCGGAGTCTTTTGGCGGGGGCTGGACCGCCGGCAGCTTACGCTGCGCCTACAAGAGCAGATGGCCTCGGGTCGGGCGTAGTGCGGCTGCGTTTTGCTTGACACGGCCTTGGCGGTACTCTACTTTGAATTTTTATTTCAATTAAATAATAAAAATTATGAGAAATAAACAGATGCGGCAGACCCGCATACGGGACCTGCTCTACAGAAGGGCCATTGATACGCACGAAAAATTGGCCGAAGTTCTCCAGCAACAGGGTATTGAGGTCAGCCAGTCAACTTTGTCGAAAGACTTGCGAGAAATAGGCGTAGTGCGGGTGCCGCAGGCCGATGGAGGATTTCGCTATACGCTGCCCGAAGCTGGAGCCACGTTGCGCGACCTGCACATTCTAGAAAGAGAGTTGCAGGATTTTTTAGTCCAAATTGAACAGGTAATCAACATGGTGCTGGTGCGGACCGCGTCGGGGCACGCCCAAAGCGTCTGCGAGGCCATCGATCGCATGAGTTGGACCGAGGTCGTGGGTACGTTGGCCGGCGAAAACACGATCTTTATCGTCACTCGTTTCGAGCAAGATGCGGCTAAGTTAGTCGATAAGATCAACGCGGTGTGCGGCGAGGACAACTGATGAACGCCGAGATCTTGCAGGACTTGCAGATCCAGATCGGCAAAGCCGAAACTCTGATTGAGGCCCTGCCGTACTTACAGGAATTTTGCGGCAAAGTGATGGTCGTCAAATACGGCGGCAGCACGATGGGCAGCGGGGACACCGTATATAAGGACATCGTCTTCATGCAGGCGGTCGGCATCTGTCCGGTCGTGGTCCACGGCGGCGGCCCGGCCATCACCCGCCGCCTGCAAGAGCTAGGCCTTGAAAGCCAGCGCGTAGCTGGATTGCGGGTGACAGACGCAGCCACGATGAAGGTGGTCGAAGATGTGCTCTTTGGCGAGGTTAATGCGCGGATCGTCCGCGAGATTGGTGCGCTAGACGGGCGGGCCGTGGGCGTCTCGGCCAAGGACGCTGGGATTATGCAGGTGCGCAAGCACTGGGTCCAAACCGATGGCGGTCCCTTGGACATCGGCTATGTCGGCGATGTCCAGCACGTGGACACCGCGCCTTTATTGGACTTGATAGCCAAGGGTATGATTCCGGTGGTTGCACCGATTGGCCGCGGCCCGGAGGGCGAGGGCTTTAACGTCAATGCCGATACGGCGGCCGGGGGAATCGCCGCGGCCCTGCACGCTGAAAAGTTAGTCTTTTTGACGGACGTGCAAGGCATTATGCGCGATCTCGCAGACGATGCGTCCCTGCTGTCAACCGTGCGCGTCTCTGAGGTGAGCGAGCTAATGGACCAAGGCGTGATCAGCGGTGGGATGATTCCCAAAGTCGAAGCTTGTGTCAAGTCCGTCAAAGCTGGCGTACGCAAAACCCACGTTATTGACGGGCGTGTGCCGCATGCGATGTTGCTCGAGTTTTACACTCGGAAGGGCATTGGCACCCAAATTGTCCAGTAGGACGACGGAGAAACCATGAAAACCCAAGACATTATCAAAGGCGAGGCGCAATACATTTTACAGACCTACGGCCGGCCCGAGTTCGTACTAGAGCGGGGCAATGGGGTCTATCTCTTCGACATGGACGGCAACCGCTATCTCGATTTTGTCAGCGGCTTGGCGGTCAATGCGTTGGGCTACGGCGACTACGAGGTGCTCAAGGCCATTCAGACCCAGGCCGCCAAGTTGATGCACGTGTCCAACCTCTACCACACAATCCCCTCGGTACAAGTAGCGCAGCGGCTGGTCGAGCACTCGTTTGCCGACCGGGTGTTCTTCTGCAACAGCGGCACCGAGGCGTGGGAGGCGTCGCTCAAGTTCTGCCGCAAGTGGGGCAACACCACCCACGACTCGCCCAAAAATCGCCTCATTGCCTTTGAAAACTCCTTTCACGGGCGGACGTACGGGTCCATCTCCACGACCGGCCAGCCCAAGTACCACAAGGGGTTTGGGCCGTTGCTGCCGGGTATTGACTTCGCCCAATTCAACGATTTGGCCTCTGTAGAATCACTGGTCTCGGATCAGACCTGCGCGATTTTGGTCGAGCCGGTGCAGGCCGAGGGTGGGATCCACGCCGCGACGGCGGAGTTTCTCACCGGGCTGCGGCACCTGTGCGACGAGCGGGATATGCTGCTGGTCTTCGACGAGATCCAAGTGGGGTGCGGGCGCTTGGGATCGCTATGGGCCTATCAACAATACGAGGTTGAGCCAGATATTATGACCTTGGCTAAGGCGCTCGGCGGCGGTTTGCCAATCGGCGTCGCGCTCTTGCGGCAGAAAGTGGCCGACGCCATTGAGGCCGGCGACCACGCCGCGACGTTCGGTGCCAATCCCGTGGCTTGCGCCGCGGCGAACGCGGTCTTGGGCAAGCTGTTGGAGCCGGGTTTTATCGACGGGGTGCGCGAAAAAGGCGAACACCTGCTCGGCCGCCTACAAAAGCTGCAACAGCGCTGGCCTGAGCACATCGCCGAAGTTCGCGGCAGAGGGCTAATAGTCGGCGCCGTCACTAGCCAGCCGGCCGCCGACTATCTGGCCGCCTTCCGCCAGCGCGACATCTTGGTGGCCACAGCTGGGGCCGATGTGGTGCGCTTCCTGCCACCGCTGGTCGTCGAGCAGGATCGCATCGACGAAGTAGTAGATGTATTCGACGAGATCTTGCGCCAAGGTGTCTGATGGCCGCGGTACAAACGCCTTGGGGCGGGCGGTTTCAGTCGGCGCCGGCCGAGCTGATGGAGCGCTTCAACGCCTCGATTGGCTTCGACCGCAAGCTGTTGGAGGCCGATGTTGCGGGCAGCGTGGCCTACGCCCGCGCCCTGCAGCGAGCCGGTGTCCTCAGCGCGGAGGAGCTAGAGCAGATCGAAGTGGGGCTAAAGCAGGTACGGGAAGAATTTTCAGCCACGGATTGTGCGCTCCCGGACGCGCTTGAAGACATCCACATGGCGGTAGAGCAGCGGCTGACCGAGCTGATCGGGCCAGTCGGAGGGAAGCTGCATACCGGGCGCAGTCGCAACGACCAAGTCAACTTAGATGAGCGGCTCTACCTGCGGGGCGCGATTGCATCGCTTCAGGCGCAGATTCGCCATTTGCAAGGTGTGCTGCTGGCGTCGGGCGAGCAACACAGCCGCGTGGTGTTGCCCGGCTACACGCACGTACAGCAGGCGCAACCGATCCTTTTCCCACACTACGCGCTGTCGCTATTTTGGATGCTGGAGCGCGACCGCGGGCGGCTGGGGGATGCTTGGCGGCGGGCCGACTTTCTGCCGCTGGGTTCCGGGGCGTTGGCTGGGAGCGCGTTTCCGCTCGACCGGGCCTTCCTTGCCCGCGAACTCGGGTTTTCGCAGGTGACCCCCAACAGCCTCGACGCGGTCAGCGACCGCGATTTTCTGCTCGAGACCCTGTCCGCGCTGGCGATCCTAATGATGCACTTGAGCCGCTTCTGCGAGGATTTGATCCTCTGGTCGTCGGCCGAGTTTGGTTTTGTCGAGCTCGACGATCACTTCGCGACCGGCTCTAGCATGATGCCACAAAAGAAAAATCCAGACTCGCTAGAGCTGGTACGCGGCAAGACCGGCCGGGTGTACGGCAGCCTGATGGCGTTGCTGACGACGATGAAGGCCGTGCCGTTGACGTATGCCAAGGATCTGCAGGAAGACAAGGAGCCGCTGTTCGATGCGCTGGAAACGTCGGCCATTTGCTTGGAGGTTTTCGCCGGTGCTTGGGAGAGCATGGAGGTGCGCGCCGAGCGGATGGAGTCCGCGGTGGATTCTACGGCCTTGGCAACGGATTTGGCCGACTATTTGGTGGGCCAAGGTGTGCCTTTCCGCGAAGCCCATCGCGTCGTCGGCTGCTTGGTGCGGGCTGCGCTAGAGCAAGGCCGCGCCCTCACTGACCTTAGCTTGGAAGAACTGTGTGCCCACAGCGCGGATTTCGGCGCGGATGCACTCGGCCTGCTCGACGTGCGCCACAGCTTGGCGCGTCGTAATATAGAGGGCGGCACCGGCCCCGAGGCCGTGGTCGAACAGATGGAGAAAGCGCGGCAAGCATGGGCCGGGAGTTGACAGAATGTTAGTGGCGATAAAAAATATCGAATTTTACGTGCGCGAGATGCGGATGCGGATGCCGTTTAAGTTCGGCAACGTGGTCGCTGACAGCCTGACTGCGCTGCATGTGGCCATGGACCTAGAGTTGGGCAATGGCCGTCGAGCGCGGGGTTGGGCTGCAGACATGCTGTCGCCTAGGTGGTTTGACAAAGACCCCAGCAAGTCGATGGCCGAGGGCATCTGCGACTTGGTGGACGGAGCCAAAGCGGCGGCTGCCGCTTATCGGGAGTCGGGTCGAACCGGCGCTGCCCCATTCGCCATCTGGGAGGCGGGCTACGAGGCCAGTCGGGCGTGGGGCCGGGCACGGGGCACAAACTACCTGCTGGCGTCCAATGGTGCGGCCCTGATGGAACGGGCACTCATAGACAGCTTGGGGGTCGCGCTGGGGCAGCCCTATTTTGCGCTGTTGCAGGGCAATGTCCTCGGGCTGGCGCTGGAGAGGATTCACCCGGAGCTAGAAGGGCTAGCGCTTGCAGCCGTGCTGCCGGCGGCACCGGTGCGCTCGCTGTACGTCCGCCATACGGTCGGCTTGGTCGATCCCATCCGCACGGCCGCAATTGCGCCCGCAGAGCGGTTAAACGACGGATTGCCGCAGTCCTTGGAGGAATGCATCCAAGGCCAGGGCCTGCGCTATTTCAAGATCAAGATCGGCGGCGACCCCACGGATGATTTCGAGCGCTTAGCCGAGATCGCCGCGCTCTTGGACGCCAGCGGCGGGGAGTACCACATCACGCTCGACGGCAACGAACAGTACGGCGACGCGGCCGATTTGCTGGCCTTATTGGAGCGAGTTGAAAAGGACTTGGGGGCGTTTTACCAGCGCATCCTCTACGTCGAGCAGCCCATGGACCGCGCCCTTTCCCTCGATCCGGTGCTAAAGAGCGAACTTGAAGTTTTGGCGGCGAAACGCCCCCTGCTGATTGACGAGTCGGACGAATGTTTGGATTCCTTTCGCCGCGCATTGGACTTGGGCTACAGCGGCGTCTCGTCCAAGTGTTGCAAGGGTTTGGTTAAGGCGCTGGCCAATAGTGCGCTCGCTTGGCAGCGCACGGCCGCGGGCCGCCCCTGCTTTGTCTCGGCCGAGGATCTGACCGTGGTACCAGTGGTGTCGCTGCACCAGGATTTGGCGCATGTGGCGGCGTTGGGCATCGGCCATGTCGAGCGCAATGGTCACCACTACGTGCGGGGGCTGGATCATTTGTCGGCTGTTGAGCGGGCGTGGTGCTTTGAGCGGCACGGCGATCTGTATCGCTTAGAGGGCCCGAGCGGCTTTATCGACATTCGCGACGGCCAAATAGCGGTCGGCTCCCTGCAACGGCCTGGGCTCGGGGTGGATGGCGCAGTCGATATTGAGGCCATGCAGCCGCTGGCGGAGGCGCGACTCTCGTGAATGCCCTAGAAATAAGGCTTGAGGACGTGCAGTTCTACATGCGGAATGTGCAAAACCGCATGCCCTTCAAATACGGCGCGGCCGTGCTGACCGCCGTGCCGATTCTCCACGTGGTGGCTCAAGGTGCGCTAAAAAACGGCACTCCAGTCCAAGGGGTTGCAGCCGACATCCTCCCGCCTAAGTGGTTCGACAAAGACCCGGCCAAAAGCTACGAAGACAATGTCGCCGATTTGCTGTGGGCGGCGCGTGCGGCGCGTGCGGCGTATTTGGATGCGGCGCGGTCCCCCAAATCGTTCTTTGCAATATGGCGGGCCGGTTATGCACAGACGGTATCGGCTGGCGACGCGCACGGTCTGAATCGGTTGACGGCCGTCCACGGCAGTACGCTGATGGAGCGCGCCCTGATTGACGCGGTGGGATGCGGCGTGGGCGCGAGTTACTTCGAGTTGCTCAAGGCCAATCTCCTCGGCTTGGATCTGGGGGCGATTCACCCCGAGTTGCGAGGGGTGGAGCCCGGCCAAGTGATCGGGACTGCGCCGCTTGAGCAGTTGCACGTGCGGCACACAGTGGGATTGGCCGACCCGATTGTCCCCAGCGATATTGGGCCCGAGGAGCGGTTGGACGATGGGTTGCCTCAATCGCTGGCCGATTGCGTCGAGAGTCAAGGGCTGACGTACTTCAAGGTCAAGGTGAACGGCGATTTGGAGACCGACTTGGCGCGGTTGGCCGCGATTGCCGAGCTGTTGGACGGGCGCGACGCCGAATACAGGGTCACCCTCGACGGCAACGAGCAATACCGGGAGATGGATTCGCTCATTGGCCTGATTGAAGCTCTTGCAGCCGAGCAGCCGCGTTTGTACGAGCGCATCCTCTACGTTGAGCAGCCCCTAGAGCGGAGCGTGGCGTTGGATGCGGCTCTAGAATCGGGCATCCGCGCCGCTGCGGCGCGTCGTCCCTTGCTCATCGACGAGTCGGACGATGCGCTGGATACCTTCCGCCAAGCCTTATCGCTGGGATACAAGGGCGTTTCGTCCAAGGCGTGCAAAGGGATGGTCAAGGCGCTGGCCAATCTGGCATTGGCGCGGCAGCGGGAGGGCTGCTTTCTCTCGGGCGAGGACCTGATGAATCTGCCGGTGGTGCCCCTGCACCAAGATTTGGCGCACGTGGCGGCGCTGGGGATCGGGCACGTCGAGCGCAACGGGCACCACTACGTGCGAGGGTTGGATCACTTGACCGCGGACGAACAGGCAGCCTGCTTGGCCACGCACGGGAAGCTCTATCGGGAGGTGGGCAGTGGATTGGTGGCCTTGGATGTGCGAGAAGGGAAGATCGAGGTAGGGTCGCTGCAAGTGGCGGGTTTGGGCGTGGGAATGCCAGTGGCCGTGGATGGGATGGTGGCCTTGGAGGAATGGGAATTTGCGTCGTTGGCCTGAGCTAGGAGATGGCTATGCTGGACGATTTTTCCCTAGAAGCGCTCATCGCCTATGTGGAGGCGCACCCGCTCATCGCCATTTTGTTGATGTTGGTGGCGGTGGTATTGCTAGGCGGCTTGCTGCGCAAAATTTTCAAGGTGGCGGTGGTGTGCGCGGTTGTTTTGCTGGTCGGCCTGTACTTTACCCAAGGCGACGACTCAGATTGGTGGAAACGGGTCGAAGCGATCGGCAACGAGGTTGTGATGTGGGGCGAGGCATTGCTGGAAGAGGCCGACGAAATTTTTGAGAAAGGGAAACAGCAACTAGAAGGAGATTAGGCCACTCCGGCTTCTTTTAGTTGCGCGATAAAGGCCGCTTCGTCGAGCACTGCGACGCCGAGGGCCTGCGCTTTTGCCAGTTTGGATCCCGCTTTTTCGCCTGCTATGAGCAGGTCGGTTTTTTTGCTGACGCTGGACGTGGTCTTGCCCCCTAGGCGTTCGATCAGCGCGGCCGCCTCGTCGCGGCTGTAGCCCGACAGGGTGCCGGTGATGACTACGGTCTTACCGCTAAAATGCGACGCTGGCGCGGCGGCTTCTGTCGCTTCCATGGCAAACTGCAACATAGCCTTATTCTTGAGCTGGTAGAGCACGCGATCGAGTGCGGGGAGCGCGGGCAGGCTGGCGTACAGGCTGCGGGCGATGGTCGGGCCGATCTCGTGGGTGGCTTCCAACTCTTCGACGCTGGCCTTGCACAAAGCGTCGAGGCTGCCAAATGCCCGCGCCAAGGTGCGGGCTACGGTCGCGCCTACGTGGCGAATGCCGAGGGCGAAGAGCACCCGGTCGAAGGGCTGCTCCTTGCTGCGGTCGAGGCCGTCGAGGAGGTTTTGCGCTGACTTTTCGCCCATCCGCTCTAGGGCACCAAGGGATTCTACGTCGAGTTCGTATAGGTCGCTCAAGTCCTTTACCAACCCCTGCTCTACCAATTGTTCGGCCACGGCCGGCCCCAAGCCTTCGATGTCCATGGCGTTGCGCGAGGCGAAGTGTTCGAGGCGGCGGCGCAGTTGGGCCGGGCAAGTGGGGTTGTCGCAGCGCGTGACGGCTTCTTCGGTGTCGCGGGTGAGTGGACCTTTGCACGAGGGGCATTGGTTGGGGAAGGCATATTCTACGGAGCCGTCGGGCCGCTCGCTGCGATCTACCTCTACGACTTTGGGGATTACGTCGCCCCCCTTTTCGATGAGCACGGTGTCGCCGATGCGAATATCCTTGCGGCGGATTTCGTCCGCGTTGTGCAGGCTGGCCCGGGCAATGGTCGAGCCAGCCAAAGGCACGGGTTCTAAAACGGCCACCGGCGTCACGGCACCGGTGCGGCCGACTTGCAGGTGGATATCGAGAAGGCGGGTGCGGGCTTGATAAGCTGGAAACTTGTAGGCCATAGCCGAGCGCGGGCTTTTGGCTGTGTTGCCCAGCCGCTCCTGCTGGCTGAGGCTATCGACCTTGATGACCGCCCCGTCGATTTCGTAGGGGAGCGCGGCGCGGGCGGCGGCGTAGTGGTCGTAGAGGGCGAACACGTCCGCTAGCGAGGAGCAGCACTGGTTCTCGGGAACGATTAGGCCCCAAGCGCAGAGCGTTTCGAGACACTCGCTGTGGCGCGTGGGGCCGCCATCTTCTGAGTGTATCCAGTAGGCGAAAAAGCGCAGATTGCGCTTGGCTACGAGGTTGGGGTCTTGCAGCTTGAGCGAGCCGGCCGTGGAGTTACGAGGATTGGCAAAGAGCGGCTCGTCGTCGGCCGTGCGCTGGGCGTTGAGCTGGGCGAAGTCGCTGCCTTCCATATAGACTTCGCCGCGGATTTCGCAATTGACCCCGGGCTGCCGCAGCCGGAGGGGGATGGTGGGGATGGTGCGGGCGTTGGCGGTGATTTCGTCGCCTTGGACGCCGTCGCCGCGGGTGACGGCGCGCACGAGTAGGCTGTCTTGGTAGATGAGGCTGAGGGCCACGCCGTCGATCTTTAGCTCAAAGACGTATTCGACCGCTTCATCCGGCAGGCTCTGGCGCACCCGCCGGTCGAAGTCTTCCACGTCTTGGCGCGAGTAGCTGTTGTCGAGGCTTAGCATGGGCCGGGCGTGGCGCACGGTGGGGAAGTCGCTGATGGGTGTGCCGCCGACGCGCTGGGTGGGTGAGTCGGGCCGCTTGAGCGCGGGGTGGGCCTCTTCGAGGGCTTGCAGCTCTGCGAGGAGGTGGTCGAATGCTTGGTCGGAGATGGTGGGTGCGTCGAGGACGTGATAGCGGTAGAGGTGCTCTTCTAGTTCGTCCGCGAGCGCGGCGATGCGTTGGGAAATGTCTTGGGTCATGGTACAAAGTACTATAGGTGGGGCACCGAACCGCGTCAATCCGCCTGATCTTATTGTCCGGCGATGGCTCCAGCATTATATTTTTGGCGCGGAATGAGATAGATATGGCTGCTACTTGGCACGACTACTGGACACTAACTAAACCGAGAATTGCCTTTTTGGTGCTGGTTACGGCTGCCTTGGGTTTTTTCTGGGGCGGGCAAGGCATCCACGCGCCGCTGCTTTTTGGCTGCCTGCTCGTCGGCACGGGCCTGACCACGTGCGGCTCGTCGGTACTCAACCAGTATCTGGAGCGCGATGTCGATGGTTTGATGGAGCGTACGCGCCACCGGCCCTTGCCGGCCGGGCGCGTCAAGCCGGGTACGGCTCTGTCGATGGGGTTTGCGTTAGTGCTGGGCGGCGTGTTCTTCCTGCTTTTTACCGCAGGGTTGTTGACGGCGTTTTTGGCGCTCCTCTCCGCATTTCTCTACGTGGTGGTGTACACCCCGATGAAGCGGCAAAATTGGCTCAACACCTCGCTGGGGGCCGTGCCGGGGGCCCTGCCGCCCGTAGGGGGCTGGACAGCGGCGACCGGCACGCTAGACCCGGGGGCCGTGGTCCTCTTTCTCATTCTCTTCGCTTGGCAGCATCCGCATTTCTACGCCATTGCTTGGCTTTTCCGCGACGACTATCGGCGCGGCGGTTTCAAGATGTTGCCCGTCGTCGAGCCGGATGGGAACAGCACCTGCTGGCAGGTCGTGGGCTACTTGGTGCTGCTGCTGATCTTTTCGGTGCTGCCTTCGTTCATGGGTCTCACCGGGCCGTTTTACCTAGCTGGGGCGCTGTTTTTGGGCTCGCTGTTTTTGGGCTCCGGTCTCGCGCTTAGCTTCACGCGCTCGGCGACCAGTGCGCGGCGGCTGCTCAAAGCTTCGGTCCTCTACCTGCCGCTACTGTTGGTGTTGAGCGTGGTGGATGCCGGGTTTTAGGAGTGCGGCTTGCGCCCGCTCGTACTCTGCGGGCGCGTTGAGATTGGCAAAAAGCAGGCCGCGCTCGTCGTAGGGCCGCCAGTCCTTTTCCCTTACTAAATCCAAATTCAGATTGTGCAGCAGGTCGCGCATGCCGAGTTGATTGGCCTGTATGGCGGCTTCTATAGCTGCTAAGCAGGACGGCTCGTAGAGCGCGCAGAGCGGTTGCATCCCGGTGGTCGTGTGGGGCACGACCGCTTGATGCGGGCCACGCCGGTCAACGAGATGGCCGAGGAAGTCGGAAGTGAGAAAGGGCAAGTCGCAGGCGAGCAGGAGCACGGGCGCGGCGGTTGTGCTGAGCGCGGTGTACAAGCCGCCCAGCGGCCCAAGCCCAGAGCGGCGGTCGGGAAGGACGGGCAGCCCGAGATGGGCATAGGCGGTGGGGTCGCCGATGATGACGCGGGGATGGCCGAGGGGGTGTGCCGCGGCGAGAACGCGCTCAATTAGGGCTTGGCCGCTCAGTTGCAGGAGGGCCTTGTCGCGGCCCATGCGCCGGCTCTGGCCGCCGGCCAATACGGCGACGTGGATCATGCGGGGTGCTGGCTAGAGCGGCGGTTGATCTGGGCGGCTGCGTACCCAGCGCCAAAGCCGTTGTCGATATTGACGACAACCACGCCGGCCGCACAGGAGTTGAGCATGGTCAAGAGCGCGGCGAGGCCGTGGAAACTCGCGCCGTACCCCACGCTAGTCGGCACGGCCACGATCGGAATATCCACCAGTCCTCCGACGACGCTGGCGAGCGCACCCTCCATCCCGGCGACCAAGACGATGGCCCGCGCCTGCTGAAAAAGTTCGCGGTACGCTAGGAGTCGGTGTAGTCCGGCGACGCCGACATCGCAAACCTCCTCGACATGCGCGCCCATGGCGCGGGCCGTGATGGTGGCTTCGCGGGCCACGGGCAAGTCCGAGGTGCCGGCTGAGACTACGGCCACTAAGCCTTCGGGCACGGGTTGTTCGGCTCCTGGCACTAGGACTATGCGGGCGAGGGGGTCGTGCTCGACTCGCTCGAAGCGTTCGACGAGTGCTTGGGCTGTGGCCGCTTCAACGCGGGTGGCCAGCACTTGGGTGCCTTGGGCGATTATGCGCTCAGCGATGGCCAGCACCTGCTCGCAGGTCTTGCCTTGGGCGAAAATGACTTCCGGGAACCCAGTACGCAGGGCGCGGTGGTGATCGACGTGAGCAAACCCGAGGTTCTCAAAGGGCAGGTTTCTAAGTCGCTCTAGGGCTTGGCCCGGCGCGAGGTCCCCGGTGGCGACTTGTTCTAGCAGGTGGCGGAGTTGCTCTTGGTCCATGGCTGGAGACCTAGTATCAACGGCAGCAGCGGAAGCCGAGGAGGGGCTGCTCATAGGTTTGCAAGGGCGAGTCGGCGATGATTTCCGCTAAGACCTCTATATCATACGGGTCTTGGCTTCCGATGGACAGGGTGTTCACAAGGGTCGCGCCGTCGCAAGCACCGTGAGCAGATACGCTGCTTGCGGCCACGTACACCGCTAGGTCGCCGGCATCGTCGATAGCGGCGGTCCATTCGTCTATGTTACCCGTCAAATCAAAGACGCCGCTCGCGCTGCCGCAGTTGGGAAACGAGCCGGAGGGCGCGAGTTGGGCGGTTGGGTCGCTGCTGAATTGAGAAAAGGCCGAACCTGGCACGTTGCAGAAGCGCACGCCAAAATGGTCGCGGCTGTCGTAGGCAGCTAAATCATCGATCGAAGAAAAGTGCCGCGTTTGGCCAGCTTGGCAAGCGGTGCGCCATTCGTCCGGGCTGCACAGGCGCTTGCCCTCGGCCGCGCACAGGCGTGCTGCTTGGAAAAACGAAGCGGGCTGCGGCCGCTCTCCTCTG
Organism: Candidatus Latescibacterota bacterium; assembly: GCA_965200315.1. GTDB lineage: Bacteria > Latescibacterota > UBA2968 > UBA8231 > UBA8231. The sequence continues at coordinate 1,560,147 of OZ241362.1, read as the reverse complement.
GCGTTGGGATACTCGTAGGCGTCTATCTCGTATTCTTGACCCGTCGGCAGGACTAGACGCACCGTACCGCCAGTCGGCACAGGCGGCTCAATGGAGACGTGGAGGGCGATTTCGCGCTCGGTGTTTGCGGCACCGTCACTTGCGGAAACGCGGAGTTTGTGGCGGCCGGGAAAAAAGGCGACGATGGTAGCGCGCGAGCCGATTGGCCGCCCAGTTTCCTCGTCTCGGATGGTCTCTTCTGACCAGATGCTAAGGCTGTCCCCGGCCATCGGCTCCCAGTGGTATTCGAGCCGATCACCGTCTGGATCGGTGGCAAACGCGTCGATAACTATCTGCGGCGCACTAAACGCGCCGGTCGCGTCGGGGGTTACTTCCAACGCGGGTTCGCGCTGCACGACTTCCACGAGGAAGTTTTCGATCAGCACCCGGGCGTCTCCGGTGCAGCGCTGGCGGTCAGCTAGATCGAGTACGGCATTGCAGTTGCGGTCGATTACGAGGACCTGCACGACAAATTGCTCGCTGGAGCCAGCGATGGTTTGGGGGGCAAACCAAGAGTTGGTCTCTTGGGCCTGCGCATCGCGGAAGCTGCCTCCGGCTGGCGCTCGCCACTCGTAGAACACAGGGTCGTCGTCCTCGTCGGCTGCGCGGATCTCAAAGCGAACCTCGCCGCCGCGCTGGACCCGGCAGACTGCATCCGCGCTATTGATCAGGGTGTCCAAGGAAGCTATGCCCGGCGACTGGCAGGTCATCCGCGCCAAGGGTACGGTCGGGGGATCGTTGGGGAGGTCGTCGTGGAGCAAGCTACAGGCACCGAGGGCGAGGAACGGGACTACGAGGCACCAACCGGGGTTCATTCGCCATCGATCATCAGGTCGAGTAGCCGCTCTAGATCCCCATCGTTGTAGAATTCAATCTGGATTGACCCCTTGTTCGCTGTACGACGAATGTTGACCGCGGTGCCGAAGCGGTGCTGCAACCGTTCCTCGTAGTCGCGGATGTGGGGGTCGGTGGGGATTTCTTTGGGTGCCTTCTTTTTTTTGCGGCCCGTGCGCTGATTGACAACCGCCTTTTCGACCTCGCGGACGGCCATTTTTTCTTCGACCGCGCGGCGAGCCAGCGCGAGCCGGTCTTCGTCTTCTTCGAGACCGAGCAGGGCGCGGGCGTGCCCCATCTGCAGTTGACCGCGGCGCAAGAAGTCTTGGACTTCGTGGGGCAATTGCAACAGCCTGAGGAGATTGGTCACGGTCGAGCGATTTTTCCCCACCTTGCGGGCGACTTCCTCTTGGGTGAGGAAGCACTTGTCGGTCAGCGAGCGGTAGCCTTCGGCCTCTTCGATTGGGGTCAGATTTGCGCGCTGAATGTTCTCGATCAGCGACAGTTCCATCAAGTCTTGCTGCGACTCGATTTCGTGGACGATCGCTGGTATTTCTTGGATCCCCGCCTTCTTGGTGGCCCGCCAGCGGCGCTCGCCAGCGATGATCTGGTAGTTCTGGCCGATGCGGCTGACGGTGATGGGCTGGATGACGCCTTTCTCTTGGATCGAGTGCATCAGCTCGTCAATGCTCTCTTCGTCGAACTCAGTGCGAGCTTGATAGGGATTGGGTTCGATCTCGTTGACGTTGAGATAGACGACTTGGCGCGAGGCGTCGCCTTGGCCGCTAGGTTCTGTGTACTCGGGGATGAGGGCGCCGATGCCCTTGCCGAGGACCGGCTTCTTACCCATGGTCGATCACTTCTCCTGCGAGGCCCATGTAATCCTGAGATCCCTGCGACAAGATGTCGTAGAGCACAATGGGTTGGCCGTGGCTAGGGGCCTCGGCCAGACGCACGTTGCGGCTGATGGAGGTCTTGTAAACCTTGTTGCCGAAATAGGACTTGACCTCTGAAGATACTTGGCGCGATAGGTTCAAGCGTCCGTCGAACATGGTGAGCAGGACGCCAGCGATCTGGAGCTTGGGGTTGAGATGGCGTTGGATTTGGCGCACGGTGTTGAGCAGTCGGCCAAGGCCCTCTAGCGCGTAGTACTCGCACTGAATGGGTATCATCACCGCGTCGGCCGCGGTCAGGGCGTTGATAGTCAACAGCCCCAAAGAGGGCGGACAATCGAGAATGATAAAGGCGTATTGGTCGCGGACTTGGTTGAGCAGTCCGTCTAACTTCTGTTCGCGAGCGATCATGTTGACCATCTCGACCTCGGCACCCGTTAGGTTGATGTGCGAGGGAATCAAGGACAGGAAGGATATTTTGGTCTCGTAGGTAACGTCAGCGGTCTTTTTTTGCCCGATCAGCGCGTGATAAATATTGGCCGGTTCGATCTCCTTGCTGTTTTGAAAGCCGCAGCCCGAAGTGGCGTTGGCCTGCGGATCCATGTCGATGAGCAGGGTCTTTTGCTCGGCCACGGCGAGGCTGGCCGCCAAGTTAACGGCCGTAGTAGTCTTGCCGACTCCTCCTTTTTGATTGGATATGGCGATGACCCGGCCCATGGCAAAATCTCACTCGGCAAGGGTGGCTTGGGCGGCCGCCAAGCGGGCGATAGGCACCCGGTAAGGGGAACAGGAGACGTAGTCGAGGCCTACCTCGTGGCAAAAGCCCACCGAGCTGGGGTCGCCGCCGTGCTCGCCGCAGATGCCCACCTTGAGCTGGGGACGAATGCTGCGGCCCCGCTCGGTGCCGAGGCGCACGAGCTGGCCGGTGCCCTCTTGATCGAGGCTTTGGAACGGATCGTCGGCGAGAATGCCTTGGGCTACGTATTCGGGCAGGAACTTGCCCGCGTCGTCGCGGCTGTAGCCGAAGGTAAGCTGGGTCAGGTCGTTGGTGCCAAAGCTGAAAAACTCGGCTTCCGCGGCGATTTGGTCGGCGAGGAGGGCGGCGCGAGGAATTTCGATCATAGTGCCTACTAGATACTCGATAGTGCCCCCGGCCGCCACGGCGACGCGGTCGACCATGGCTTTTAGGTCGCTAAACTCGCGCTCGGTGCCCACGAGGGGAATCATAATTTCGGGCAGGGGATTGACGCCCTTGGTACGCACGTTGACCGCGGCCTCAAAAATGGCTTCGACCTGCATCTCGTAGATTTCTGGGTACGTGATTCCCAAGCGGCAGCCGCGATGCCCCAGCATGGGATTGAACTCGTGCAGGGAGGCGATTTTAGCCTCGATCTGGCGCAAGGGGACGCCCATTTCCTCGGCCATCTGTTGTTGTTGGGCTGGCTCGTGAGGCAAGAACTCGTGCAGCGGCGGGTCTAGCAAGCGGATGGTTACGGGCAGGCCGTCCATGGCGGTGAAAATGCCCTCAAAATCGAGCCGCTGTATGGGCTTGAGCTTGGCTAGGGCTTGGCGTCGCCCGGCCTCGTCGGCGGCGAGGATCATCTCGCGCACGGCCACGATGCGGTCGGCCTCAAAGAACATGTGTTCGGTGCGGCACAGGCCAATGCCCTCGGCACCGAAATTGCGGGCCACCGCTGAGTCGTGTGGCGTGTCGGCATTGGTGCGCACGGCCAGTCGGCGCTTGTCGTCAGCCCAACCCATCATGATGTCAAACGACGACGAGAAACTCGGCTCCACGGTGGGCACTTGGCCCAGCATGACTTGGCCGGACGAGCCATCGATGGATATCCAGTCGCCTTTTTTGACGGTCTTGCCGTTGGCGGTAAACAATTCCCGATGATAGTCGATTGCTATGGACTCGCAGCCAGCGACGCAGCACTTGCCCATGCCGCGCGCGACTAGGGCGGCATGAGAGGACGCGCCCCCCCGCGCCGTGAGAATGCCTTGGGCGGCATCCATGCCGCCGATGTCTTCGGGCGAAGTCTCTTGGCGCACCAAGATGACCTGCTGGCCTTCGGCCGCTTGTGTTTCGGCCTCTTCGGAGTTGAAGACCACTTGGCCGGTCGCCGCCCCAGGTGAAGCGGGTAGCCCCTCGGCGATGACGTCCCTGGGGCTCGCTTCGTCGAATGTTGGGTGCAGGAGTTGGTCGAGCTGATCCGGCGTGACGCGCAGGAGGGCTTCCTCTTGGGAGATAAGCCCTTCGGCAACCATGTCCACGGCAATTTGGACCGCCGCCGCCCCAGTGCGCTTGCCGCTGCGGGTTTGCAGCATCCACAACTTGCCTTTCTGGACCGTGAACTCGACATCCTGCATGTCTCGGTAGTGCGGCTCTAGCTGGTCGCAGATCGCTTGGAACTGCTCGTACACTCGCGGCATTTGGCTGCTGAGCTGGGACAGGTGTTGGGGTGTGCGGGTACCAGCGACCACATCTTCGCCTTGGGCGTTGATGAGGAACTCGCCGTACAGGTGCTTCTCCCCGGTGGAGGGGTTGCGCGTGAAGGCCACGCCCGTAGCGCAATCGTCGCCCATGTTGCCGTACACCATGGACTGGACGTTGACGGCCGTGCCCCAGTCGTGGGGGATGCCTTCGATTTCGCGGTAGCGGATGGCGCGTTGGCCCTGCCAAGAGCCAAAGACCGCGCCGATGGCATTCCACAACTGCTCGTGGGGGTCTTCGGGGAACTCGCGGGCGAGCCGCTTGGCGATCTCAGCCTTGAACTCGGCGACCAATTCGCGCAGGTCTTCGGCGCTCAATTCGCTGTCGAGCGCGACCCCACGAGCGTGTTTTTTCGCGTCGAGCAGGGCCTCAAAAGGGTCTGTTTCCTTTTCGTCTTCGGGCCGCAAGCCCATGACCACGTCGCCGTACATCTGCACGAAGCGGCGGTACACGTCGTAGCAAAAGCGCGGGTCGCCCGACTGGTCGATAAGCCCTTGGACGATTTCGTCGTTGAGGCCGAGGTTGAGCACTGTCTCCATCATGCCGGGCATGGACACTCTGGCCCCAGATCGCACGGAGAGCAAAAGCGGGTTGGCCGCGTCGCCAAAGCGCATGTCCATGGTTTTTTCGACTTCGGCAATGGTGCGCTCTACTTGGCCTTTGAGTTCGCTGGGATACGTTTTGGCGTGGTTGTAGTAATAGGTGCAAACTTCGGTGGTGATGGTAAAACCGGCTGGGACGGGGAGGCCGAGCTGGGCCATTTCGGCGAGGTTAGCGCCTTTGCCGCCGAGCAGGTTGCGCATTTCCTTATCGCCTTCGGATTGAGAGGTGCCAAACAGATATACGTACTTTTCCGTCATTGCTTTCCTATTCTATAAATAATGCATTTTGAATTGAGCGGGCATTCGGCCTTGATAGCCTTTGCCGCTGAGCTTGAAAAGGGGGCGAATTTGGGTGTTGGGGAAGAGTCCAAGGGTCGAACATGCTCAGTGCTTCGAGGAACGGCCTCGCAGGGCTGAATATATCCCAAAGGAGCGGTTCGTGCAAGCATTACGCCCACACCGGTTCCCACCGCTGGCTAGCGGCCGAGCGATAGAGGGCCAAGGCCGTGCGCAGCTCGCCGAGGGCGTGTTCCGCTGGCGCGTCCGGGGCCTTGCCGTCGAGGACCGCGGCGGCAAAATCGGCTAGCTCCGGCCCAAAGGACTCGGTGTAACCTGCGCTCGCAAAGAGTCGCTTGCCTTCGGGATGGTCTGCGTCCCACAGATAGAGTTCGGCGCCGTCGAGAGCGGCGTTGATGGTCAGCTCGCCCTTGGTGCCGGTAATGCGCCACCAAGGGTCCGGGGCAAAGACCGTGTCGATCATCATGGCGTCGAAGATGGCGGTCTTGCCCGAGTCAAAGCGGAAGAGTGCGCGGGCGAGGGACTCGCCCTCCATTTGTGCGAGCGGATGCTCCAGTACGCCCACCACCTCTTTGATTTCGCCCATCCAGATGCGCAAGGGCCGGATCCAGTGCGAGCCGCCGTCAATGGCGATGCCGCCGCCAGTGCGCCCCTTTTCGTAGCGCCAGGGCCGCTCTTCTTTGAACCAGTAGGAGTCAAAAGGATAGACAAAGGCCGCGCGGGCGGTGATGATCTCGCCGATAGCTCCGGCGGCAAGGTGCTTTTGGGCCTCGACAATTTCGGGCCAGTACTGGCTGTTTTCCGCAACCATAAAGACGCCCGGGGCCGCGTTGGCCGCGGCGAGAATGCGGTCGCAGGCGTCGAGTGTGGGGGCCATGGGCTTTTCCAAAAGCACGTGCCTGCCGGCGGCGAGGCACTGGATGGCGATGGACTCGTGCAGGTCGTGGGGCAGCATGATGTCGACGGCGTCGAAGTCGCCCTTTGCGAGGGCTGCGTCGAGCGAGGTGAAGGCCCGCCCGCCGGTTTCAGCGGCGTAGGCTTGGGCTTTGGATTCGTCGAGATCGACTAACGCGGTGACATCGATGCGGGGAGCGTGGCCCTTGATGCCGTCGAGGTGAAAGCGAGCGATGGCACCGCAGCCAATAAAGGCGAGCTTGAGTTTGTCTGGCATAAAATAAATCTCCGCTAGCGTAGGTGGATTAAGGCCGAGAAAATACGCAATGGAGACGCGTAGAATCAATAGAGTGGTGGTCGGCGGTCGGTGGCCAGTGGTCAGTCCCCGCACCGCACCCTAGGGGTCGGGAGGTAGGGGGCCTGGTCACTGGTCACTGACCACCGACCACTGTCCTACTACTTATTTGGGTAGCGGGATCGGGTTTTGGGGGATAAATTTGGTCCCAAATTTAAGAATAAGGAGCTAATTATGAACAAGTTGCTTTTATGTGCCTTCGTGCTGTGGGCGGGCGTCGCCTTCGCCGAAGAAGGGACGCTTGCGGGCGTCGTGATGGGACCGGAGGGCGAAGCGATTCCCGGTGCTAACGTCGTCCTCGTCGGCGACCTGCTTGCGGGCGGTACGATCGGTACGGCCACCGACGAAGACGGTCGCTTTCGCTTGGAAGGGCTGCCGGCTGGCAAGTATCAGCTCAGCGTCACGCATATCGGCTATCGGCTTCTAACGCGAGAAGAGGTTGCCATTGTCGCTGGCGAGCAGGAGCTGACGCTGACGCTGGAGACGGGGATCATCTTCCTCGACCAGAACGTAGTCTCGGCTTCGCGACGCCAGGAAAAAGTCCTTGAAGCCCCGGCCTCGGTGGCAGTGGTTGAGGCCAAGGAGATCCGCGACCGGCCGGCGGTCAGCGTCGTCGAGCACATCCGCGATCTGCCGGGCGTGGATTTTTCCCAGACCGGCTTGGCGCAGAGCAATGTGGTCGTGCGGGGCTTCAACAATGTCTTTTCGGGTGCCTTGCTGACGTTGACCGACAATCGCATCGCCCGTGTCCCCTCTCTGCGAGTGAATGCCTACAACTTCATTCCGGTGACCAACGACGATATCGAGCGCATCGAGGTGGTGTTGGGGCCGGGGGCGGCGCTTTACGGCCCTAATAGTGCCAACGGCGTGATGCACATCATCACCCGCTCGCCGCTCAATTCGTTGGGGACCAGTGCGCAAGTGGGGTTGGGCGAGCGCAGCCTGCGCCAGGTGTCCGTGCGCCACGCCGGGGCGGTCGGCGACCGCCTCGGCTACAAGGTCTCGGCCCAGCACTATACGGGGATGGACTGGGAATACGAAGACCCAGTGGAGGTGGGCGCTAGGCTCGCCAATCCAGCCCTCGAACCGCGCAATTTTGACATTGAGCGCCAAGCCGTTGAAGCGCGTTTAGACTACCGGGTCACAGACGACTTGACGGCTATTCTGGCGGGTGGATACAACAAGGCCGACCAGATCGAATTGACCGGCTTAGGGGCCGGCCAGGCCCGAGACTGGGCGTACGACTACGTCCAGCTTCGCCTGCTGTACAAGAATTGGTTCGCCCAAGCCTTCCAGAATGGGAGCAACGCCGGCAATACTTTTACTCTGCGCGATGGCGAGCCTATCATCGATAACTCTAAACTGACCGCCTTCCAGCTCCAGCACTCCTCTGTGCTAGGAGTGCGGCAGCGCTTTACCTACGGGGTTGATGTGCTGCTGACGCGGCCGGATACCGAGGGGACCATCAACGGCGGGAACGAAGACTACGACTTGACCAACGAGTTCGGGGCCTACGTGCAGAGCGAGACGGCTCTCAGCGAGATGCTCGACTTGGTGGTGGCCCTGCGCTACGATGACCACAACCGCATTGCCGACGCCGAAATCTCGCCCCGCGCCGGGCTAGTGTTCAAGCCGAGGGAGACTCAAATCCTGCGGCTGACGTACAACCATGCCTTTGCGACTCCATCGATCAGCAACCTCTATTTGGACAAGCTCGCCATCCGGGATGCCTTCGGCATTGGCGCGGCTTTTGAGCCGTCGCTGGGGTTTGCACCGGCCATTGACGTGCGGGCGCAAGGGACTTATCGCGAGGATTTTGTTGGCGGCTGGACTTTTGTGCGCTCGGGGAATGGGCGGCCACAGTTTCGCTCGCCTTTCGCGCCGTTGGCAGGAAGGCAGGCGTCGGACCACATCGACTTGGGGGATCCGGTTTTCACCAATGTCATGTGGAGTTTGGGGCGCAGCGGGGTGCTGAGCCGCCTGAATACACCGCTTTTTCAAGGACTGGCGGCGACCCAGATAGGGGTACTGCAAGGGCTAGACCAAGCAGCGGCTGAGGCGGCCGCCCAGCAGCTATTGGGCGGGTTAGCTACGCTAGTGCCCGAACAACTGACAGGGTTGGACAATGCCCTGCTCGCACTCAATCTCGAGAAGGTAACTGCCGGTGATCCAGCCCCCTTTGATCCAGTGGGCGATGTATTCGATGTGCCGCTGACCCGCTCTACTACGACCGAGACCTTTGAACTGGGCTACAAGGGAGTGATCGGCTCGAAGTTGGTGGTGGCAGCCGACCTGTATCACACCCGGATAGAGGATTTCGTCTCTCCGCTTCAGGTACAGACGCCCAATGTTTTCCTCGAGCCGGCCAGCCTCGGAGCGGCACTGGGGGCCAGCCTCGGCGAGATGCTGACCGAGAATGCAGAGTTGGCCACGGCGGTCGCCCCGCTCGACAATATGCAGGTCCCGGGCACCTTGTCTGGCAACGGCAATGGTTCGCCGGTGGATGAAATTGTCACGTTGTTTGCCGGCGGGGCCGCGAGCATCCCGTTTGGTACGGTTACGCCGGAGCAAGCCTTCGACCCGGCCGCGGTAATGTTGACCTATCGCAACTTTGGCGAGATCACCTTGAACGGTCTAGATATGAGCTTGGCCTATTTCCCGAGTGACTCGTGGTTGCTAACGGGCAACTACTCTTATGTCGATGAGACGTTATTTGAGAAAGTTGATGGAATCGCCGATATAGCACTCAACGCGCCGGGTAACAAATTCAAGCTAGGCATGTCCTACACCTTCGACCAAGAGCAATTGATCCTCGGGGCGCAGTGGCGCTATGTGGGGGCGTTCCGCCAAAATTCGGGGGTGTACGTCGGGGATGTGAGCGCGTACTCGCTCCTCGATTTGAACGCCAGTTATTTGCTGCCGTTCGGAAGCAACCTGCGGCTCGGGGTGGATGTTTCCAATGCGCTCGACAACAAGCACCGGACCTTTATTGGGGCACCGGAGATCGGCCGCTTGGTCTTTGGGCAATTGGGTGTGGCGTTTTAAGGGAGGATACAGAAGGCAGAAAGGGGGCGGGCGATACCCGTCCCCTTTTTTATGTGGTAAGCAACGATTATGTCAAGAAAATGATGGTATTTGACGTTTGGCTTGTTCATGTGCGGAGGTTAAGAAATTCCAAGTTTCGATTTGCGGGATATTTCTCGTGTGCCAACGGCGTTGTCATAAAGTCCAAACGACCGAACCAAGTGCGTTTCTCGTTGGTTCTTTAAATATGATTTGGGGGCGAAAGGGTTCCTAAGGTTCATAAATCGTCAAATTGTTCAATCCCTCCATTAGCTGTCACATCCCTTTTATGTCGGATCGTTGCCGCGGGCCATGACCACTTTGCCGGTGCGGACCATTTCCTTGAGGTCGAATTTGCCCAAAAGCGATTTGAGCGCGTCCATCTTCTCGGTGGTGCCCGTGGCCTCAATGGTGATGGTCTCCTCCGAGATATCGACCGTCTTGCCGCGGAAAATCTCGGTAATCTGCAAGACCTCGGTGCGCTCTTCGACCGAGCAGCCAACCTTGAAGAGGGCCAACTCGCGGGTGATGGCACTATCGGCCGAGTGGTCTTTGGCGTGAATGACATCGACTAGCTTGTTGAGCTGAAGGATGATCTGATGCAGCTCGATGGCGGGGCCAATGCTGGTGATGGTCATGCGCGAGCACTGGGGGACGTGGGCTGGCGAGACGACCAAGTTTTCGATGTTGTAGCCGCGGCGGGCAAAACACTGGGCGATCCTCACTAGAACTCCGGGGCGGTCGTTGACCAGTAGGCCGATGGTGGTCTTGTGCTGGGGTTCGGCCGGCTTGAGCTGAGGCGCGTCCACAGCCTCTTGGCGGGCATTGAGTTCCTCGGCGGCAAAATTAATGGTGGTCGTAGGCATCAGGTACTTCCTTTGGGCTGGGCCAGTTTCTGCTTGGGGGCCTCGATTAGCATGTCGGTGAGCGCGGCCCCGGCGGGGATCATCGGGAAGACGTTGTCTTCTTTTTCGCATTCGGCGTGGATGACGCAGGGGCCTTCGTCGTAGGCAAGAGCCTGCTTGAGAACCTTGTCGATGTCGGCCGTGCGCTTGATGCGGAAGCCCTTGAGTCCGTAGGACTCAGCCAGCTTGACGAAGTCGGGGTTGCCTTCTAAATCGACGCCGGAGAGGCGATTGTCGAAGAAGAGGTTCTGCCACTGGCGCACCATGCCTAAGTATTTGTTGTCGAGGACGAGAATCTTGATAGGCAGCCTGTGGAGCGCGGCCGTAGATAGTTCGCACAGGGTCATCTGGAAGCCGCCGTCGCCGCAGATGGCGACCACGATCTCTTCGGGGCGGCCAAATTGGGCACCGACGGCCGCGGGAAAGCCAAAGCCCATGCTGCCAGCACCGCCGGAGGAAAGCCACTGGCGATGGTGGGCCGTTTTGTAGAACTGAGCCGCCCACATCTGGTGCTGGCCGACGTCGGTGCTTACCACGGCGCGGCCAGCGGTTAGTTCGTACAGGCGGTCGATAACAGCCTGCATCTTGAGGCCGCCGCGCTTGCCGTATTTGAGCGGGTATTTCGCCTTCCACTCGTCGATTTGGGCCAGCCAGGATGCCGTGTCAATTGGTTCGACATAGTTGATTAGCTCTTCGAGCACTTGGCGTGCATCGCCTTCGATAAAAACGTCGGGCACGATCACTTTGCCGTATTCGGCCGGGTCGATGTCGACGTGGATCTTTTTGGCGTCCGGGCAGAATTCTGCGAGCTTGCCGGTGATCCGGTCGTCCCAGCGCCCGCCTACCGACATAATCAGGTCGCAGCCGACGACGGCCTTGTTGGCGTAGGCTGTGCCGTGCATGCCGAGCATACCCACCGAAAGCGCGTGCTGTTCGGGGAACGCTCCCTTGCCGAGCAGGGTGTTGGTCACCGGCATCCGCGTCTTTTCGGCAAAGGCCTTGGCCGCCTCGTGACCGCCCGAGGCGATGCAACCGCCGCCCAAGTAGAGCAGGGGACGCTTGCTCCGGCGCAGGAGGGCGGCAGCGGCTTTGAGCAGCTCGGGTGCGGGCTTGGTCTGCCAAGTGTACCCAGGCAAATACACCTTCTCGGGAAAGCTCGCGCTGCATTCGGGGAAGGGGGCACCCTGCGTGACGTCCTTGGGCAGATCGACGAGCACCGGCCCTTGGCGGCCGGTGGTGGCGATGTGGAACGCCTCGGTCATCACGCGGGGGATGTCGTTGGGGTCTCTCACTAGATAGGAGTGTTTGACCACCGGCATGGAGATGCCGAAGACATCGGCCTCCTGAAAAGCGTCTTTGCCGAGCATGGAGGTGACGGTTTGGCCGGTGAGGGCGATGACGGGCGAGGAATCCATCAGCGCAGTTAGCAGGCCGGTGATGGTGTTCGTTGCGCCCGGGCCGGAGGTTACGAGGACGACACCGGGCTTGCCGGTGGCGCGGGCGTAGCCGTCGGCCATGTGGGTCGCGCCTTGTTCGTGCCGCGTGAGGACGAAGCGGATCTGCTTGGAGTTGAGCAGTGCGTCGAAAATGGGCATGGCCGCGCCGCCCGGGTGGCCAAAGACGTACTCGACGCCGAAGCGTTCGAGCGCTTCGATCACTTTGTCAGCCCCTCTCGCCATGTCGATTTCTCCCTAAAAATGGATGGTTTGAAGATTATTATGTAATTAGCCTGAGCAAAGTATAGGCAAAAATGGCAATAATAACAAGAATGAGAGAAGATTTTGAACGATTTGTAGCGAAAAAGAAGAGAATGTAGAGTATAGACTTAGATGTCGTTGCGCATCAAGAGCGGCTCCATACATCCTTAAAGAGCCGGATCCAGTGGCCGGAAAAAATGCCTGCGATGTCTGCTGGCGAGTAGCCACGGTGCTTGAAGATGGGCTGGAGTTTTTGCAAATCGGCGATGGTGTTGAGGTTGCGCGGGGCTTGCTCGGTACCGAAGCCGCCGTCGAGATCGGTGCCAATGCCGCAGTGGCGCGCCGTGCCCAAAAGTTGACAGATGTGGTCGATGTGGTCGGCGACGGTTTCCAAGGTGGCACTGGTCAGTTGTTCAAAGGCGGGGACTTTGCGCTGCCAGCCCGGGTCGAGCATCCAGGCGTCAAAGGCCGTGCCGATGACCCCATCGCGCTCGGCGATGGAGCGGATCATTTCGTCGGTGAGCTGGCGCTGGCCGGGGACCAAGGCGCGACAATTGTGGTGCGAGGCGCAGACCGGGCCGTCGTATATTTCCAAAAGTTCCCAGTGGGCTTGGTCGGTCAAGTGGGTCAAATCGATGATGATGCCGGCCGCGTTGAGCGCGTCGAGCAGGGGTTTGGCCGGCGGCAACAGCCCACCCTCGGTACCGGTGCCGTGCGAGTAGGTACTGGTGCCGTAATGCGAGATCGACACTAGGCGCAAGCCGAGTTCGCGCCACTCGGGCACTTGGTCCGGGCCTAAAATGGGATCGGCACTCTCCATGGCGAGGATCAGGCCGAAGGGGGTTGTTGGCTCGGGGTTTTGCCAAGCGGCGATGGCTGCGTCGAGATCCGCGATGCTTTTGACGAACCGCAGCAAACCCGCGCGTTCGAGTGCTTGGTAGTACGCCAAATGCCCGCGGCCGACGCCGTGGCATTGGGCTTGGCAGTACATGCCAGTGCGGGTCCAGCGGTCGCCTAGGTCCAAGCGCGACATCACCGTGCCGCAGAAGAGGCCGACCTTGCCGCGGCGCAGCTCGGGGAAGGTCACCGTGCAGGAGCCGAAGCCCTCCATGGTTTGCACCGAGTCGTGGACGCGCACGGTCGTCGCCTTTTGCGTTAGGTCGCGGTTGATTTGCAGGGCCGAGAAGGCTAGATCAAGGTGGCTGTCGAGGATGAGCATTGTGTTAGCTCCAAGCTTGGCGGAAGAAGCGCGAGAGGTTGCCATGGGCTATGGCCGCAATGTCGTTGGTCGCGTAGCCCCGCCGCTCGAGGATGTCGAGGAAGTGCTGTAGGTCGGCAATGGTGTCGTAGTCGATGGGAGCCATTTCGCGCCCAAAGCCGCCGTCGAGGTCGGAGCCGATGGCCACGTGGGTGCAGTTGCCGACGAGCTGGCAGATGTGGTCGATGTGATCGACGACGGCCGACATGGGGCGGCGGGCGGTTTGCGGATAGGTCGCTGGATCGTCGAAGTCGATTGCCGGATTGAGCATGAACTCGGCGAAGACCACGCCGATGACGCCGCCGCGCTCGGCGATGGCTTGAATCATCTCGTCGCTGAGGTGGCGCTGGCCGGGGACGAGGGCGCGACAATTGCAGTGGCTGGCGTGGACCGGTCCCGACCAATAGTCCAAAAGCTGCCAGAAGACCAAGTCCGAGGCGTGGGTTAGGTCGAGGGCGATGTTCGTGGCGGCGAGTGCGTCGAGTAAGGGATAAGCATCGGCGTATAACCCGCCGCGAGTGCCGGTGCCATGGCCCCAAGTATTGGCACCAAAATGCGTTAGCCCAACCGAGCGCAGGCCCTGCTCCCACCACCAACTTACTTGCTCAGGGTCTAAGATGGGGTCGGCGCTTTCCATGCTCAGTATCAGGCCGATCGGGGTCGTTGAGTCGGGATGTTGCCAAGCGGCGATGGCCGCGTCGAGATCGCTTGGGTCGCGGATGAAGCGGAGCTGACCTTCGCGCTCTAGCGCTTTGTAATAGTGAAGATGCGATTGGCCGATGGCGTGGGCCGCTTCTTGGGTTCTCATGCCGTCGTCGAGGAGGCCGGTGGGCATCTGCACGCGGCACATAATGGTCGAGAGTGCGATGCCGACGCAGCCTTGGCGCATCTGCGGCAAGGATACGGTAGCGGTGCCGTGTGCGGTGCTTTCGGGGCGCTTCCTGTCGCGCAGCGAGTCGGGGTGCGAAGGGCCTACGGGTTTGGGATCTTCGCGCTCGCGCAGGACGCGCACATCTTGGGTGAGGTCGCGGCGGTGGTGGAGGGCGTTGAAGGCCAAGTCGAGGTGGCCGTCGATGATGAGCATAGGGCGATCGGGCATGGCGGGGAACCTTTTGGGTTTAACTTACTGAATGTTCCGCGGGTCTTGGGCTGGGCCCCTATCCGCCCGGCCCCCTTTCCTGCGAGGGAAGGGGGAGTCGATACAACCGCGTATCCGCGGCCTTGGTAGGGGCCGCTTCGGTTCCCCTCTTCCGCAGCGGAAGGGGGCTAAGGGGTAGGGCCCCGCTTAGGATGCGGATCGTCAGTTAATTCACTAGGTACTTTTCTACGACTTCTTTATTGATGGTCACGCCCAACCCCGGTCCCTCCGGTACGTGAACGTAGCCATCAACGACTGTGAATTTTTCGTGCGTCAGGTCGTGGCGCAAGGGTGAGTCGGCCATGCAGTATTCAAAGACCTTGCCGTGGGGAACTGCCGCAAGTCCGTGCAGGGAGGCGGCGATGGTGATGCCGCTTTTGAACGAGTGGTTGACTACCTTGCGATGCAGGCGGTGCGCGAGGCGGCCCACCTCGACCATGGTTGAAAGCCCGCAGCGGCCCGGGTCCGGTTGAACCCAGTCAATGTGGCCATTGACGAGCAGCCGCTCAAAGTCCTGATAGCGCGACTCGGCCTCACCCGTGGCGATGGGCACCGGGCTGCGCTCGCATAGGTGCGCATAGCCGGCGACATCTTCGGGATGCAAAGGTTCTTCGAGCCAGAATATGCCGTACTCGGCGAACTGCTCGGTGCGCTTGAGGCCGGTTTTCCAGTCCCACACTTGCCCAGCGTCCACCAAGATGTCCACATCCGGCCCAGCCCCCTTCCTCGCTTCGCGCACCAAGGCGATGTCGTTTGCCTCGCTCTGTCCCATCGGCCCCCAGCCAAACTTGATGGCCGTGAACCCCTCGTTGGCAAAGCGGCGGGCTAGTTCGCCGGTCTCTTGCGGGGTGTCGCCGAAGAGGATGGAGCAGTACGCGCGGAATTTGGTTTGATAGGGGCCGCCGAGCAGCTCGTAGGCCGGGCAGCCGCGCGCTTTGCCGGCAATGTCCCACAGCGCGAGGTTGACGCCGGCCATGGCATGCGTACCTACGCCGACGCGGCCATAGTAGTTGGCCGCGTCGAGCATGCGCTCTCCGCATACGTCGATGGCCAGCGGGTCTAGGCCCTCCAGCGCGTTGGCGAGGCCGTTGCTAATCTGGTGGGAGAGCGGGGCCTCGACGACGGCCTTGACCACGGTAGGAGCCGAATCAACCTCGCCCCAGCCGGTGATGCCAGCGTCGGTTTCTATTTGGATCAGACAGGTGTCCTGCGTGCCATCGCAGCGAGTGGTGACGTCGGGCAGGCGCAGATAATGAGCGGATACGCGCGTGATTTTCATAATTAAAAGTCGAATACGGTTTCGAGGGTCATGACTTTGTGGCGCTGCAAGTGCCGATTGGCGGTACGTTCAAAAACGAAGCGAGTATTCCAGCGCACGGAGGTGCCTTCTTTCATGTTCAGTCCGACGTCAAAGCCATAGAAGGTGTCCTTGGTAGGATCGAAGAAGCCGTCTTGGCCGGTGCCGGCCTCGTTGAGGCCCCGGCCGATGTTGTTCTTGTGAAAATAAGCGTACGCACGCTTGAGGCGAGGAAAATATTTGAGCAGTTTGCGCGACAGGGATGCGCTGGCGATGAGCTGCTGTTTTGGGTCGCCAGTGCCCGTCAAATACTGATAGGAGACCGAGGCGTACGCGTACGAGCCGAGTTCTGTGCCCAAGTGACCGAAGAAGCCGGAGAGATCGTTATTGTAGCCGAGTCGCGCGTCCTTAGACTGGGCCTGTCCGGTGGCGAGGTCGAGGTGAGTGCGGTCGAGTTCGTAGAGTTCGTCGAAGTAGCGCGAGTCGAAATCGCGGCGGAAGTGGCGGAAATCCAGTTGGCCGTTGAGCGGGCCTAAGGCCAGCCACAAGCCCGGGGCGGCGATTCCGAATCCGGTCGCTTGGCGATTGCCGGGGAAGACGCCCTGTTGTTGTGCCTCGAAGCTGGAGAGGGCATCGTCGTCGTCGAGCAGCAGGGCGAGTTGGCCGTAGAGCTTGAGCTCTAGGCCTAGGTCGTGGATGAGCGGATAGCTCGCATCCACGCCCCAAATTGAAAAGAAGTCGCGGCCCACGCGGTTTCTGTTGAAGGGCTTGTGGCGATCTACGTCTTGGTCCACTGGGAAGACGTTGCCGTACTGGGCGTTGAGCCCCAACAAGGCGGAGGCAATGTCGGCGGAGAGGCCGCTGCCGGCGTCGGCGTCGATGATGCCGTCGTTGTCGTCGTCGCTGTCGCTGTGGTCGGGTACGCCGTCGTTGTCGTTGTCGAGAGCGACGTTGCCGTCGTGCGGGAAGGCGTCAATGGGGTCGGGTACGCCGTCGGAATCGCTGTCGCGCAGGCCGCTGTACTGGTCCAGATCGGCCACAAAGGTCACGCCTAGTTCGATGTCGGCGGCGCGGCCAAAGGCCCGTAGTCCGATGAGTGCGCCGCCCTCTTGGAAATCTTGAAGGTTGTTGATAGCTCCTTCGAGTCCGATATTAGTGCCGACAAGATTGGCGATGCGGAACTGGAGTCCGGTTTTTTTGATACCTGGATAGTGCAGGGTATTGCGGTAGTTGTCCATGATGAGGCCGTATCCCAGCGTCACGCTGTCGAGTGCGCCGATTTTGACGTACACCGCGTCTTTGGGGCGGCCATAGCGCACGTAGTAGAGCTTGCGCAAGAGCGAGTCGAAAACTTGGGTTGACGAGCCGGCCTCCCAGCCGCGTGGACCGAGGTCGCCATTGCGCTCGACAAACAATTCTAAGTCGAGGCCAATACCCAAGCGGCCTAGGGGGAAGTCGGGCCGGAGGCTAAGGCGATATAGCTGCTCTTGGTCCACGGTGACGCTGCCCATGCTGAGCGAGTAGCCGAACATAGCCACCGAAGGCTGAGCCGAGGCGGCGGCCGGGCAGGCCAAAAACAACAAGACCAAGGCGCGGTTGCAGCGAGAATTCATCTAGGGAAGATGCGGTCGCCAGGCCGTGGGTGCAATGGCTGGACGGCCCTTTTGTGCGCCGCAAACGACAACGATACAACTCACCAGAAAGAGGCTTGCGATGGGACAAACGCTGAGGGACCTACTCAACCATAGCTTCGCAACCTATGCCGAACAGACGGCCGTTCGAGAGCTCAAGCCCGTAGAGGGCAGCCGCGCATTGAGCTACCAACCCGTGACCTATGCCGAGCTCAAAAGCCGCCGCGATCGGCTCGCGGCTGGCCTGGCGGCACAGGGCTTGGCCAAGGGTCAGCGCGTGGGCATCCTCACCGATGGCGGCAGCGAGCCGCTGTTGGTCTTTCTGGCGACCGACTGCATTGGGGTCAGTGCGGTACCGCTGTGCATCCAGTCGCCTGACGAGGTGCTCGCCCACAGCATTGCGCACTCTGCGGTTGAACTGCTGGTCGTAGATCGCAAGGGCTACGAGCGATTTGATACCGTCCGGGAGCGGCTGGACGAGCCGCCGCGGATTGCGTTGACCGAGGGCGAAGCCGAGGGCGCGATTCCTTGGGGAGAGCTGGCAGAGAGTAGTGCGGCCGTGCCCGAGGTCGAAGTGCGGCCGGAAGATGAATCGAAAATTCTCTATACCTCGGGTTCGTCCGGCCTGCCCAAGGGCGTGATCCAGACCCACGCCAACATCGTCGCCAACGTCGAAGAGGTCTGGGACGTGATTAGCAAGCGCGAGCCACTCCGCATGTTCAAGTCTGCGCCCGACTACCACTCCATGGGAATTCTCAACATCTACTATCCCTTGGCCAAAGGATGGATTTTGGACTTGGCGCGCTCGCCCGGCCGCGTCCTTAGCGATATTCGCCTCTCAGAGCCGGAGGGCTTCCTCACCGTACCGCTAATACTCGACAAAGTGTACGGCAATGTGCGCAAGGAAATCGACGCTGGCGGCGTCAAGGGGGGCTTGATCCAGCGCTCGGTAGTGGCCAAGGAGCGGTTGGCGTGCGGCCAAGCTAGGCTGGGCGACAAGCTCTTTTTGGCGGCCATAGGCCGTTCAATCATCGGCAAAATTCGCGCTCAGCTTGCCACGCGGGTCGGGCCTCATCTAGAGCTTTTGATCGTCGGCTCGGCCAAAGCCGATCCCAAGGCGTTGGACTTCTTTCAGCACGTGCTCGACATCACCACATACGAGGGCTACGGCACGACCGAGTGTGCGCCGCTGATTGCCGCCAACCATCTCGGTGGGCGCAAAAGCGGCACGGTGGGAAGGCCGTTGCAGGCAGTGAAGATCGTGGCCGAAGATGGGGCGGAAATCGGCTACAACGATCCAGCACAGGACGAATTCCGGCCCAGTGGCGATCAGGTCGGGGAGCTGTGGACCAGCGGCCCCAACGTCATGCGCGGGTATTTGCACGCCCCCGAGCAGACCAAGCAGGTGCTAGTGGAGGAAGACGGCCAGCTCTGGTATCGGACCGGCGACTTGTTCAGCATGGATGACGAGGGCTTTCTTTCGTTCCACGGGCGGGTTGGCCGGCAGTTCAAGCTGCGTAACGGCGAGTTCGTCAATCCCGAAGCCCTAGAGCGGATTTTCGCCCGGGTGCCGCTCGTCGAGCACGTGGTCGTGTACGGCGACCAGCAGCGCGACTACCCCCTGCCGTTGGTGACGGTGGATGTAGAGGAGGCAAAAAACAGCGGCATTGACGGGTTGCCGTTGGAGGACGAGGCGGCCTTGCGGACGCATCCGATCTTGGGAGAGCAGATCCGCCAAGGGTTCCTCGCCGAGGCCACGGCCGCCGGCCTGCCGGGCTACCAGCGGCCGCAGCGCGTCGCGCTCTTGTCCGAGCCGCTGAGCGAGGACGCCGGGACTTTAACCAAGGGTCTGAAGAAAATCGTGCCCAAGGCGATCGTCGAGCGCTATCGCACAGTCGTCGAGCAGACCTACGCATCTTAGCTGCGCCGCAACTGGTGCAAGCGGCGGCTTAGATCGATGGGCGCGGCCGTGCCCGTCGTGCCGGTCTGCTGCGCGGTAATAGACGCTGCCAGGCAGGCTACAGCCGCCGCTTCCGTCAGCCCGGCACCGGCCGCCAAGGCCGCGCTGATAGCGGCCGCACACGTGTCGCCGGCACCGACTGGGTCGACGGGTGCGGCAAGGCACACGGCCGGCACGTGCTCGACCGCGCTGCCGTCGGCTACGAGTATCCCCCGATTGCCAAGCGTTAGAAACACTGGGCGACCAGTCCGGTTGCTTAGTACGTGGGCGTGGTGGTGCGCCGACTTGAGCGACAAGCGCCCTTGGCCGCCGAGCGCGGCCCAAGCCTCGCGCTGGTTGGGTTTGAGGATGGCGCGCTTAAAGAGGCCAATGCGCGTGCGTGAATCGGCGAGGGATACGAGTTCGGGGTGGGATTTGAGCGCGGCGGCGATGGTGCGGCGCACGTGCGTAGTGAGGACGCCGCAATTGGCTTCGGCGACTTGGTCGCTGAGCACGAGCCCATCCCACTGGCTCAGGCGCTGGCGGACGTGGTCGATGAGGTCATTCTGGAGGCTGGTAGGGGTTGGCCGGCGGTTTTTGGCATCGAGCCGCTCTAGTTCCTCGAGTACGGGTCGGCCGCGCTGGCTGCTATCGACGTAGCAGGGCTTGCCATAGGTCGGGGTCAAGCGGCCCGGGACGGTGAGAAAGCCCGTCAAGTCTAGGCCCAGCCGACGCATGGCCCGCCGCAGTTCGTAGCCTTCGCCGTCGTCGCCGCAACAGCCCACGGCCTCGACCACACCCACGCCGAGGGCTCGCAAGTTGGCGGCGACATTGCCGGCGGCCCCGGGTTGGCGGCGATAGCCGATCACCTGATAGCAGGTCTTGAGGGTCTCCAGCGACTTTTCGTTGAGGGCCGGGTCACATTCGAGGTAGGAGTCGAGGAAAAAGTCGCCCACTACGCCGAGGCGTAGCGCGGGAAACGCTTCCACGAGGGCGCACAGGCGAGTTGGGGTCAAGTCAAACATGGAGTGGTGGCGCGGGGGCAGGCAGGTCGGGCTTGATTTAGCACCTATAGCTTCCTATTTTCACTAGGTGCTATTTTATAGTTATGTCCTTGATTCTCTTAAACTTAAAATAAAAAGAAAACGTGCCGATTCGCAAAGCCGTATTCCCCGTAGCCGGTTTGGGCACCCGCCTGCTGCCGGCGACCAAGTCCCAACCCAAGGAGATGTTGCCCGTTGGTTGCAAGCCTGTCGTGCAATACGTGGTCGAGGAGATGATCTCGCAGGGATTGGACAAGTTTCTCTTTGTAACAGGTCGCAAGAAGCGCTCAATTGAGGATCACTTCGACGACGATCCAGAGCTTGCGGCGCGCTTGGGCGATAGCGAGATCGGCGAGGTTGACTACGCGGCCGCGGGCGTTGAGTTCTACTATGTTCGGCAGCGGCGACCAGCCGGCAATGCTGATGCCGTGCGCCAAGCGCGGGAATTCGTCGGCGACGAGCCGTTTGTGGTGGGGTTTGGCGACACGATCGTCACCTCGCCGCGGGTGCAAGGCGTGGTCGGCCGGATGATGCAGTCGCATGTTCAGCGGGGTGCGGCCGCTACTATTGCTGTATGGGAAGTGCCGCGCGAGGAGACCTACAAGTACGGGGTCGTCACACCGCAAGGCGAGGCCGACGACGACTTTGCCATCGCCGACATCGTTGAAAAACCGGCGGTGGAAGCCGCGCCGAGTTGTCTTGCGGTTGCGGCCCGCTATATTTTTTCACCGGAGATTTTCGCCGCCATTGATGAGATTGAGCCTGGGGTTGGCGGCGAGTTGTGGTTGACCGATGCCATCCGCGTGCTGATCCAGCGCGGGGCCGAGGTCCGCTGCACACGCCTGGCGAGCGACGAGGTGCGCTACGATATAGGAACGCCGCTCACGTACTATCGGGCCTTCGCGGATTTCGCCTTGGCCGACCGAGAGTTCGGCGCGGCGTTTCGCACGTATCTAGAAGACAAATTGGCCTAGTAATGAAAGCAAAGCTCGACTATGGCCGCGACGGCCTCGAAATCGAAGTGCCCGACTCGGCCGCGGTATTGCAGATGGCTCCGAGTGAAGGGCTCGAGCGGATCGAGGAGCAAATCGATCACGCGCTGGATCGCCCCATAGGGACTCCGTCTTTGCGGCGGCTGGCGCGGGGACGCAAAAATGCCTGCATAGTTATTGCCGATATTACCCGCCCGGTCCCCAACGCCGTCATTTTGCCGCCCATGCTGCGGATTCTCGAAGAGGAAGGCATCGCCCGCGAGGATATTACCCTGTTGGTCGGCACTGGCCTGCACCGGCCCAACGAAGGCGAGGAATTGGTGCAGCTCGTCGGGGCCGACATCGCCCGCAACTATCGCATCGTCAATCACACCGCCCACCGTCGCGAGACCCTGACGTATCTGGGGGAAACCTCGGGCGGTGCCCCGATATGGATCGCCGCGCTCTATGTGGAGGCCGACCTAAAAATCGCTACCTCGCTTATTGAGCCGCACTTGATGGCTGGGTACTCGGGCGGCCGCAAGGCCATCTGCCCGGGCTTGATGGGTATTGAGACGATGCGCGTCCTGCACGGCCCCGAGCTGTTGAGCCACCCCCGGGCGTGCGAAGGCTCCATTGAAGGCAATCCCTTCCACCGCCAAGCCCTCGAAGTGGCGCAACGCGCTGGCGTTGATTTTACATTTAATGTGGCTATGAACGATCAGCGACAAATCACCGGCCTGTTTTGCGGCGACCTAGAGAAGGCCCATGCCGAAGGGGCCCACTTCGTCGAGCAGCAAAACGGCGTCTTGGTCGACGAGCCGGTTGACATCGCAATCACTAGCAGCGCTGGTTGGCCGCTCGACCTGACATTTTACCAAGCCGTCAAGGGCCTGACGGCGGTGTTGCCCATCGTCAAAGAGGGTGGGACGATTCTCATTGCCGCTCGCTGCGCCGAGGGCTTGGGCAGCCCGGAATTCGCGGAGATGCTGCTCGGCGCATCCGGTGCCGCCGAATTCGCGGACCACCTCGCGGATCCCGATTTCTTCGCCATCGACCAATGGCAGTTGCAGGAGTTGTGCAAGGTACTCGACAAGGCCGAGGTCCTATTCTACTCCGAGGGCATTGATCCTCAGTACCGCGACCAGGTGTGGGTCGAGGTCATTCCCTCTGTGGAGCACGGGCTAGCCGCGGCACTGGAGCGGCACGGAGCCGGGGCGCGCTTAGCGGTCGTGCCCCAAGGCCCTTACCTGCTCACGCAAACCAAAGGAGGGCACTGATGTCCGATAGACACAGGTGGTTTTTGCGAGGGGGATTTGCTTTGCTGGCTGCTCTGTACTGGGGGACAGACGGGGGAGCGGCTGTGGTGCCGATTATGGGGTTGGGCGATCAAAAGGAAGAGGAGGAAGCTCCAAAGGATTCGGTGGTCAGCGACAGCACCATCTCGGAGGAACTAAAGCAGCGGCTGCTCTTCATGCCCTTTCGCGACAAGTCGAAATACAAGGGCGAGTGGGACATATACTCGGCCATGCCCCGCGGCCTGGCCGATTCGCTGCGCGGCAGTGCCTTTTTTAGCACCGTATCCATTGATTCGGCTCTCGTGCGATTAAAAAAGAAAGAATTGCAGGGCAAGCTCGATGTCGAGCGCGCCTTGGCCATTGGTCGCGAGGTGGAAGCCGACTACGTCGTCTTGGGGCAGATCGACGAGATGAGCATGAAGCGCTTCCGCGCCACCGTGCCCATCGGCGGCTATCGCAGCTATCAGGGCCTGACCACGGTGCGGCTGCATCCCTATAAGGTCATAGATGGAGAAGCAGCCGGCGAGGTGATACGGGAGGTAGCCGAGGACAGCAAGCGCTATGGGATCACCAACCCGGCAGCGTTCGTGCCGCTGGAAAAGGAGTACTTCCTCTTGGGGCAGATGGAGTGGGGCAGCGAGGAGTTCCACAACACCCTGCTAGGCAAGTCGATAGGCCGCTGTCTGGACCACTTGGCCGCTGGGCTGGACAGCCTCATCCAACCCCCGGCCGCATTCAAGGTTTCCGAGCCGAAAATCATCGAGGTAGTGGCTGATACCGTGCAGGCTGATACAGGGGAGAACGGCCAATCATCTGTACTAGTGCGGTTGAGTGCCTATATTAACGTAGGATTAGCCGATTCAGTGCAGAAAGGCAACAAGTACGGCGTGTGGGACAAGGGGCGGGAACTGAAAGACCCGGATACCGGCAAGGTGTTGGGAAAGTCCCTGCCACGCCGGGTTGGCGTCGTGCAAGTCGAACAGGTGCTCAGCCAACACTTATCGCTGGTGAGGATTCTCCAAGGGGAAGACGCCGTGCAAAAGGACTATGGAATTCGCGCCGAATAAGGTCGATATAGCAAGACTATATGATCCGCAGATGGATGCAGATGGACGCAGATGGACGCAGAATAGGAGGCACAAAGCTAGCCACCGCTCGAATCGTTCAAATCATGCTGGGATGCTATATGAACGCACTACGAACAACAACATGGACGACGGGATTGGTCCTGCTGCTGGTCGCAGCGGGTGGAGCGGGTAGTAGCCAGATTCAGGAGCTGCCGGAAGACACTCGCGTATTCTACGTCTTCTCGCCCGATAGAGCTCCGCAGCGCCAGCGGATTTTGCAGCTATGGCAGCAGTTGGGTGCTCAAGAAGCCGAGCAGCGGTTTGTCGCCATTGCCCGCGAAGGCCAAGTGCCGATGGTCGAGGGTTTGACCCTGTGGTCAATCGCGAAGGCCGCGCAGTCCCCGGAAGTACCCGCATACATCAAGGCGCGGCTGGACGCCGACGGGGATTATTTCGCAGCCGTAGCTTCCGAGGGAACTTTGCATTTGGCTGGCCCGGGCCAAGACCTGCTGCAACCCTTGTCTACGGAAGTAGACGAAAGCACTTGGGGCAAGGTAAAGGACTTGTTCAAATAGGCCCATGTCCGCAGAGGCTGAGCATAGAGACTTCTCCATCAAGCGCATCGATGCCTTTGCCGGCGGTGCTCGCCTGCTCGCGGCAGGTGCCATGCGCTATCACCGCTTGGCGGTCGAGGGCGATCGCAATCTGCCGTGCGAGGGGCCGGCTCTGATTTTGCCCAAGCACTGCGCGTACCGCGACATTCTGCTCGAAGGGGTCTTGCTGTACAGAATCACCCGGCGCTATGCCAACTACATTATGAAGGTTGGTCTGTGGGGGATACTGGAGTGGATGGGGGGCGTCAAGGTGGTAAGACCTAAAGACATTAGGCGGATCGCAGACCGGGAGCAACGCCGCGCCGAGATTCGACGAGCTCGCACGGCCAACCAACAGATGCAAGCCTATCTAGACGGGCTATACCAGCGCGGGGAATTGGTCGTCTCGCACCCGGAAGGCATGCGTTATCAAGACAAGTTGGGGCCCCTGCAAAAGGAAGTAGTCGAGCATCTGGTACAGGCCGAAGAGCGGTTGGGGATGCGCGTGCCGTTGATTCCCATTGGACTGGAATACGATAGCTACGCTCGGCCTGGGGCGCGGGTGTACTTTCGGGTTGACGAACCGCTCTACACGGATTCCTTCGCCAATATCAACGAGTTGATGGATCATCTCAGCAATCGCCTGCGGGTGCTCAGCGGCTTGGCCTGATGGGCCGGGTGTGCAATAACTCATTAAGGAGACTACATGTTCAAGCTATCTGCATTGATTGTAGCCGTCGTGGTCGCCGGGTGTGGCTCAAATCAAGTCAAAATCGAGATCAAGGGTGGAGCCGGCCAGTTTGTGCGCTTGGACGCCAATGACGTCCAATACAAATTCAACCACTTGGTCAAAGCCGGAACCTACGTTTTGCCCGAGCCGGATAGCAAAATCGAATTGGGCGGAGGTGCGTACGCCGTCAATGTTGCCGCGGGGGATTATCTGGGGAACAAGGTCTTGCAAGTGGAATCGCCACCACTATGGGGTGTGCGGACCTACGAGGCAATTTTCGACATTCCCGCTAGCAGTAATGCTACTTTCAAACGCGAGGGCACGATCCTCTACGCTTCGACTAAGAAAAACGTCCGCAACTGGGACTTATTTACCATCAAGGCCGATGGCAGCGACCGCCAGCAACTAACCCACACTCCCGAACCCGAGCAGCATCCCTCTTGGTCGCCCGACGGGAAGAAGATTCTTTTCACTCGCGGCGACGTGATGAGCAACATCGACCTCTACGTCATGGATGCCGATAGCTCTAATGTGGTGCGCTTGACCGAACATTCCGAGCGCGACCAGCGCGGCGTTTTTTCGCCCGATGGCGAGACAATTGCCTTCGTCAGTCAGCGCGACGGCGATGTGGCCATCTGGCTCATGGACGCCGACGGAGCCAACCCGCGCAAGTTGGTTCAAGGCGACCAGCCTTCGTTTGCGCCCGATGGTCGCCGCATCGCCTTTACTTCTTCAGCCTTCGACGACAACGCCGAGATTTACCTCATCGAGCTCGACGGGTCGAATCGGACTCGCCTCACCGAAAATCGGCGCAAGCTCGACTTATTCGCGTCGTTTTCTCCAAAAGGCGACCGCTTGGTTTACAACTCGGAGGAGTTTGGCGGTCAAGAGCTGATGCTCATGCGGCCCGACGGGCAAGGGCAGACCCGCATCTCCATTGCCGAGAAGACCTACGAGCAAGAGCCGGTCTGGTCGCCTGATGGCAAGGGGATAGCCTATGCCGGCAGGATGGGCGACGACGAATACGACATTTACTTGGTCGGAACGGCTGGATTCGACTTGGACGAGATGGACGCGCCGCCGCTGCTGCCCATCAACCTGACCGACAACGACGACCGCGACGATATGTCGCCGAGCTGGCGTCCCTACTGATCCAACATGCAAACGAAGGGGGCTAAGGGCGCTTTTTATCTCTACATCGTCCTTGCCTTGGGGCTGGCCCTACGGTTTGTAAACCTGCAAGATCCCCTGACCGACAAGCAGGCTTGGCGTCAGACAGACACGGCCGCTATAGCCCGCAATTTTTATGAAGAAGGGTATTCGCTCTTCTATCCGCGCGTTGATTGGCGCGGTACCACCCCTGGGTATGTGGAGACGAATTTTCCGCTGTATCCCTTTGTCGTTGCCCTGCTTTACGCCACTGCCGACGGTTCCTATGAGTGGCTTGGGCGGCTGGTGGCGGCGCTGTGCTCGATGGCGGCAGCCGCGTTGCTCTATTGGCTGGGCCTGCGATTGGGCATGGGGCGACCGGGTGCGCTGTTAGCTGCCCTACTCTATCTGATTTTCCCCATGAGCATTTACTACGGGCGCACCTTTATGCCCGAGGCACTAATGATCCTTTTGAGCGTGGGGTCGCTTTGGGCTTTCGCTCGGTGGATTGACAGCAGTCGCCGATGGGACTTCGCGCTGGCTGCCCTTTTGGCCGCTCTGTGTTTTCTCGTCAAAATACCTACCCTCTATCTCGGTTTCCCGCTGGTCGCCTTAGCTTGGTTGCACTGGGGGTGGCGCTTCGCCTTCAAGCCCGTGCTTTGGCTCTACCTCGTGCTGGCCTTGGCACCCGCTGTGCTCTGGTACTGGCACGCCAGCCTGCTCTTTGAGGAGACCGGCCTGACGTTCGGTATCTGGAATCGCTACGGCTATGACAAATGGGATCGCAGCTTACTTTTTACAGTGGATTTCTATTTTGCGCTGTTAGAGCGCTTCTGGCACAGCGTCTATACGCCTGCCGGGGCGATCCTAGTTTTGGCTGGACTCGCCCTAGCGCCTAGTCAACGGCGCGAGTGGACGCTCTGGGTGTGGATGGGAGGGCTGGTGCTTTACGTCTTTGTCGTCCCTGAGGGCAATCGCAGGCTACATTACTACCAACTACCCTTTGCTCCGGTCGGGGCCCTTCTAGCTGGACGGGTGCTTGAAGCCATTATTGGGGCAGATACCGCAGCGGCGGGGTGGTGTCGATTCGCGCGGAACTGGACGCACCACTGGCGCGTCGTGTTAGTATGTACCCTGATCGTCGGGGTTGCCGCCTACAGTGCTTGGGCGGTTAGGCCGTATTACGCGCAGCCCAACAATTGGCACAACTACTACCAAAGCTGCCACTTGGTGGGGCGGGTGCTCGGCGCCAAGTTGCCGCAGGATGCGCTGTTAGTCATCGGCGACGAGGACGAAAACACCGGGGTACCGCACCGGTCGCAAAGTCCAACCTTGCTCTACTACTGCCAGCGCAAAGGATGGCAAATAACCCCGGATGAATTTGCGCCCAATCGGCTCGACAGCCTCGCGGCTGAGGGCGCAGACTATTTCCTTGTAGCGGCTGGTTTTGTTGTGGGAAACGAGTCTTTTTGGCAAAATCTATTACGCCGAGGCGTGACGATCCCTTCGGCGCACCCGCGCCAGTGGCACGACGAAGCAGAATTTATGCACTTCGTCAGCCGGCAGCCAAGACAGGATCGGCACTTCATCCTCGTATCTCTCGCGAGTCGCGGCGAGTAGTTGACAGCAGCTAAGAGCCTATATATCTATATTAGCTTAACACATTCAGACAGAATGTTTAAATTTTGACTCTTAGGTAGTTGTCCGTTTCCTACAGCTCGTCCCAAGGAGGGAAAGATGGCGTCGAAAGTCGAATACATACAGATGCGAAAGTGGTTTCTGATCGGTATAGCAGCCGTTGTGGCTGGCTGTGCCACCACCGGAGGCAGCGGAGGCGGTTATGGTCTGCCGCCTATTCCCGAGGGCAAGGGGCGGCTCATGTTGGAGACGGGCGGGATCAACGAGGTCAATTACTATGTCCTCGACGGAGAGACTGGCGAAGAAGTTCACTCAGAATCGCCGCGCATGGCTGCGAGTTCGCCCATAGGATATGAGACGGGCTACCGATCTCTACCGCAATTTGTCGATCTAGACCCTGGCAGATACACAGTTGTGGTCAATACAGATATCGACGACAGCGTTGAGAAGGAAATCGAAGTCCTGATGGGACAGGAAATGTACACGACCATACCTATCGGCCGCTTTCAGGTCATTTTTTCCGATGCGCAGGGCCGCAGTCAGGTGCCTTTCCTAATTTTTGACTACAATTTGCGGACTATGCTGGGCCGGGGCATGACCTCAACCGAGGTGCGCTACTTTATCATGCCAGTGGGCGAATACAAGGTGCGGATTGAAAATTCTCCCACCGGTCGGGATGACATTAGACCCGTACAGATCAGCATGGGACAGACCCAGAACATTCTCATCGGACCGCCGCCCTCGCCGGCACAACCGGGCGAAAGCGGGGGCGAAGGGGCCGAACAGCCTTAGGCTTATCGCGGAGCAATGCCATGAAGCGCAGAGGACTATGGGGTGGAATTGCACTCTTGGCCACGCTATGGGTGTCGGCCAGTGGCGCGGCCACGTCCCCACTCAAGGCGACCGTCATCGATCGCTACGGAAATCAGCACCAAGTAGATAAGTTCACCTTTCAGGGGCGTCAGGATTTGGAAATCTATGTCCAAGGGCAGCGTCGATTGGTGGAACTGGTTAGGGTAGATCGGTTGCGCTTTGAAGGGGAACGCAGCGACGAGGAACAGAGCGTCATGCTTGTGTTCCGGAACGGTGTTCAAGAAGCGGGCTTGATAGTGACGGGTGGCTCTGCTTCGCCTCACCAAGATGCGGTTGGCGGTGGGAGTAGTGGGCGTCGCTTCTCTGGGGTGACCGAACTGGGGCCGTTTTTCATTCTCGCCAGCGATGTGCAAGAGATTGTCTTGCGCCACCCCGTCGGCGAGGAGCCACCCGAGGAAAAAATTCTCAAGGCCACGATCATCACGATGAACGGCAGGCGCTTTGAGGTGGAAAATTTGCGCTTTCGCGGCAAGCAGCGGCTCGACTTTTTCAAGGGCCGCAATAAGCGCTTTATTCCCCTAGACAAAGTGGCGCGAATTGACTTTGGAGACGGCGGGACGGGTGATGAGTTCAGGCCGATAACGGCGACTTATTGGTCGGGGAAAGCCGTTATGGGTACGGTCGAAGCGAGCCTAGTTCGCCTTTCGGGCGAGACCGACAAGAGCTATTTCGAGCGCGTCAACCGGGCCTTTACGGGCGTCGAGGGTTCAAGTCCATTTGCGATTGGTATGCACGATGTGAAGCATATTCGCTTTCGGCAAGATAAGGACGAAGAAAGCGCTGACGACGGTGCTGGGGATTCTCAATAAGTGCGCCTTGTTTAACTCCCGATAATGCCCCTTATAGGGAGTATGAGCGGGAGAGCATGCAGACGGGCTAGTCCCTGCAAGAAATACTTGCAGCACAGAGGAGAACTTCCTATATTGCATCGACGAAAAGCTCTCTACATCGGCTCCGATTAACTTTTAATAAAGATAGGAATGGATGTCGATTGCTAGTGGGCGTAATTTTCTACGAGGGGAAGACAGACTACGGAGGCAAGAAGCGTTATCCCGTGCTATGACGCAGATCGAGCCGAAATGGTCGCTGCCCCAAAATCACCACAATCCCTATAAGGGGCATTGGAAGGAGTCGCAGCTTATGAAACGTTTTTATGGCCTTGTCGCTATGGGCTTGATACTGGGACTGACAAGCGGTGCCAGTGCGCATATTGGAGAACAGGTTTACCTGCTCTTTGAAATGGCCGATGAAGATATAGGTGACATCGACTTTACCGATGGGACTGTTGAGGACTGGGAAGATGTAGTCGGCGATCCCCAGTTTGTCCCCACTGATCTATACCAAGATCCCACAGTGGGCGACGGTGCGCAGTACGACCCGTCGGATCTCGACTATCGCATTTGGTCGGGCTGGAATTCTACTAACGGCACAATCTGGTTCGCCATGGAGCGAATCGATAACGTGTACTTCGGTAGAGAGTACGACGGCAGCAGCCCTTGGAATTATGAGGCGATCGAAGTCATGCTCGACGGCGACCACACTGGTGGCGACTACACTGGCTCGGCCAACCCGGACTGGACCGATGAAGAAAAGAAACTGAATAACAACCGCACGGCGCAGCAGTACATCGCCGTTGCGGACGACCCTTCGGGTCGCCATGTCTTCTACCTCGGTGCAGGTTCTGAATGGGTCAACGATGTGCCCTACGCCGACGGCGGTGGTGTCTCAGTGGGCGACGGTCCAACGGTCAGCATCATCGAGTTTTACTGCACACCGTTCGATGATCTGATCTGGAACAGTCCCGACGACAGCGTCGCGTCGCCTCTCTTTGAAGGTAAGATCATTGGTTACCAAATTTCGACGCCGGATACGGATCAGGCTCCGGGCCAAGATCGCGCCTTCCACACCATATCTGGTCAGGCCGCAACTTGGCGCTTTGCCGAGCGCTTTGTCGATGCTCGCTTGGTCGGAGCCGGTGGCGGTACGGCGGTCGAAGAAGACTCTTGGGGCCGCATTAAGGCCTCGCTGAGCGAGTAAACGACCAAAATCCTGTTTTACCTGTCTGTGCAAAGAGAGGGGGGTATCATCCTCCCTCTCTTTGCGCTTAAAACCTTCTCTTATATTTCTAAATATAGCTGCTTGTATCGCATAACAAGCTCGTTCCCATGCCGCCTATGCCAACCTAGGCGAGAGTGCAAACTCTACCGGGAGTAACGGAATGAGAATAGGGATTTTTGTCGCTGCACTGGTCTTGTCGGGTTGGGTGGTAAAAGCTACCGCGGAATTGCGCTTGTTATCCATTCCTGGTAATTCAACTTGGGGTGAGGTCAAACAGAGCTCGGTATCAAAGAATACTTTTATTGAACTAATAGACCTCGAAAGTTATGAAGACGGCATTGGCCCCATCGCGCCCGCGCGTATAGTGCCCGTTCCCGATATTTCCCTCGCCTTAACTGCCGACGAAGTAGATGCGGCGATTGACTCCATCCTCTTCGCCTTTTCGCTCAATGTGACTAGGGCTGATGTGGTGGCACTGACCGATGCGGAACGCGAAGATGGTACGATCGTCGAGGAGGGCACAGTGCTGATTCCCCGCTGGAGCCCTTTCCCGCGCAGCTTAGAGGCCGTCCAATTATTGCGCCGGGCCAGCATTACCGAGATCGAGGCCATGATTAACGTGGCTGAGTCTTTTCCTCGCCCGCCCGGCGGCGATAAGTACAACAAAAGTCTCAACCTCACGGCCCTCGGTAGATTTGAAAGAGCCTTGACCGGGATACGGTTGCAAGAGGGCTTGGGGCGCGTATTCGATGGCGATCCATTGACCCATTTTGAACGCATCGATCGGTTGGGGGAAGACGTCGCGCAGCAATGGCTCCTCTATATTGATTTGGGCCACTACTTTCCAATCCGGCTTTTTCGCCTCTATCCCAGTCTCGAAGAGCCGGTGCGCGTCTCCGCCTACACTCTCTTTCGCGGTCTGCCTGGGACCGAGACGGTGATCGCCGGTCTCAGTCTCGAAGATCCGATAACCGGACCATTGGGCTTCCCTAGATTTGATAAAATCGGCGATACGTTTCCTACCTTCGTCCCCGAGGCGAGTGTGCCAGTCAATGTGGAAGATACTATTGCAGTCGTGTTCGACCCGCTCCCCGAAATGCGCTACGTGCGCTTCGATTTTCAGACTCCGCTGGATTACGACTTGGCTGAAATGGAGTTTTTCGCTGACGGTTTCATGTCCGAAGCGGTATATACCTCCAATGCGCTACCGCTGCCCCCAGCGACTCTGGGGAGGATCTTCTGGGATGAAGAAAAGATCGGCGATCCCACCAAGTCTAGAGCGATCGTACGCGTCCGGACGGGGTTCACTGCTGAGCCCGATGTGCTCTTTCGCATCAACTACTACGACCGCGAAGTGGAGTGGAAAGAGAAGGCAGTTCTCATCGACCGACGGCTCGGTTCCTCGACTCAAGGCCAAGTAGTACATCTGGACTCCTCGGAGTTCAACATAGAGGCCCGCGAGGTCTTTAGTGCCGCCCTGCCCGAGGAGCGCCAGGTGATCCGCCTAACTCGCGAGGACTACATAAAATTGCCGGTCAGTGTGCGGCGGCGCATCGAACCCGACCTCGAGTTTTGGAGCAGTGCGCAAACAGCCGACAATGGCGAACGGGTCAATGCGCCGAGCGGGCGGCCCTTTATTCAGGTTGAGGTGGAGTTCCTGAGCCAGTCGCCGGAGTCGGCGACAGTTATTCGCAACATGCGCGTTGAATACTCCGCCCCGCAGATCATTGATCGAGTTCTCGGCGAGATCGCCCCGGCAGTGGATGTAATCGCCGGCCGCGATACCTCCTTCGTCCTAGCCTTAAAAGCTTCCATAGGACCCGAAAACAACGGCTTTAATCGCCTACAGGTTTTTACGCCGGCACGCACCGAGGAGATTGTAGGGATGGAAGTGGACCTGGGCGACGGCCAAGTCCAGGTTCTCTCCCGCTTCGGGCTTGGCGAAGGCGAGGCTGGAGAAAGGCAATTTCAAGAATTGCACGTCGTCGATAATCAGTTCGTCGTTGGTTTTCCGACTATTGGCCCAGCCGAGGATGGACAAGTGCGTGATGTACTAGTGAAAGTCCGCTTCCTAGGCCGGGTTATTAATTTCCGCACTAACTTCTCCGCCAATGCCTTCCTCGATACCTTGGATGCCGATGTGGAACGGCGCTTTACCCGCAATGGAATCCTAGCAGTCGGTGAGGGTGCGCTCGATACATTGGCCTTCTTTCTACCGCAGGGAGTGGAAGGCAACGATGTGGTGGACTTTGGAGCGACGGACCAGCTTTCGGATCGCAACTCTTTGGCTGTCATCGCCGATGTTTCGGCGCAGAGCGAGGATCTAGTAAGCAACTTTAAGGCCGAGCCTAACCCTTTTACGCCTAATGGCGACGGCATCAACGACGAGATGACCGTGCTCTTTGATGTGCAGCGCCTGCTGACGCCGAAACCGGTGCGTCTGGAGATATTCGATTTGAATGGTCGGCGTCTGCGTCTTATTGAACGCGATCTGTTGTCGGGAGGGTATTCGCAGCAGTGGGATGGTCGCGCTGATGGCGGACAAATTGTGCCGCCAGGCCTCTACGTATTGCGCATTTCAGCTAAAGCCGATGATGCGGGCAGTGCTCAAACGCGCATCGTTTCTGTAGCGTATTAGCCTTAGTCAGACAAGTACAAAAAGAAAGGATATGCTATGAAGCGGCTGCTAAAGTGGGGGATACCCCTCGTCGTAGTATCTATGCCGAATTTCTGTCTGGCCCAGAACAGCGATGCCTATCGCCTCCGAGACAATGCGATCATCGTGGATCGAGCTTCTCACTGGGAAAATTGGATATATCAGAACGATCTGGTCACGAGCTTGAACGTTCCGGTCAGGGAAGCGGATATCTTTCAGGTCGGGGCCGACGGTCTGCGACCGGTGTTTTTCCGCCGCAATATCAATGTCGGCCCTACAGTTAGAGACTTCACCTATCCCGACTTAGTCCGCGCTGCCGGTGCGCTAACTAGTGGTGGGGCGACCGCCAAATCCAACGATGCCTTGGCCAACAATATTCTCGACAACGACTTGAGCACGTTCTGGGAGCCGGATACGCCGGTCAGTTTTACAAGCCGCTTGAGCGATCCCGGCGACTTTAATCTCGACGGACTC
Source organism: Candidatus Latescibacterota bacterium (assembly GCA_965200315.1). Lineage (GTDB taxonomy): Bacteria > Latescibacterota > UBA2968 > UBA8231 > UBA8231. The sequence continues at coordinate 1,526,258 of OZ241362.1, read as the reverse complement.
AGCAATTGGGAGCTTGAAATTGATCTAGGGAGGCTAGTTTTCGCCGATAGCTTGACGATCATCTTTCCTGGCGGTCAGTTCGAAGACGAGTTCCTCGGCCAACCAGTCAAGGCATTAGTGCTCTTCGCCTCAATGGGCGAGCGCTTTCCCTTTCCCTTGGGCAATAATCTCCAGTTCACACTCGTAGAAGAAGTCTCGACTGGATTCGTCGCTGGCAAGTTGGCTCAGTGCGTACGCGACGAAGGTGTGGGTTTTGCCGGTGAGACCCGCTGTGAAGGTGGTGGGGGAGTTGAGACTGGTGAAGTGACGCTGGTTGCGGTTCCCGGGACCGAGGGACGCTATGCTCAGATGACCTTCCCTCTTTCGCCGCTGGATCGGGCCGACTGGGACTTGAATGGTCTGCCCGATATTAGCGGAGCTTTCATCCAGTATGTCCGCGTCAAAATTACGGATTCGGATCTCTGGCGCTATTCCTTCCTAGGTGAAGGCGAAGAGGCACGCCTCGCTTATGAAGCACTGCCCGAGGGACAGCGTGGTGCGCTCGTCTATCAACGCCAGACGGCCGGCGGTTTACTCGTTGAAATCCAAGGCGATGCCAACCAGACTGCCCGCGAAAAATACCAAACCTTACCCGAGGAAAAGCGCGGGCCGATCCTCTACTATGTCAAAGAGGTTCCTCGCATCTCCGAGATTCAGATCTGGGCCAAGGGCGACAATTACGCGCTGCAGCCCGAACAGCGCGGTGGTGCCTCGTTTGAACACGGCGGTTTGGGCGCTCCTGACTTGGCCACCGATGGGCTGTACGACTCGCAGTGGACTGCTAATACATGGTCGCCAGTTTACGTCAAGGGCACGGCTTGGTACGATTTAGGGGCCGTGTTCTGGGTCGATAATCTCTCGGTGGTCAACAAGCGTATCAATCAGAGCCACTTGGGTGCCTTTTTAGGACCGGGCATCTTGGTCTCCGATGGCACACTGCTCAAACCCTTGAGCATGAAAGATCCCAACGACTTCCCCCAGCTCGAAGAGGGGCTCAAATGGGACAACATCATTAGCGAGGAGCATATCGATAACCACACGCCGGTAGTGCGCATTTTCCAAGAGGCCTTTACCCCTCGCAAGATCCGATTCTTACAGGTCCGCGATATCGACGTTACCGGGCATCAGTCGGGTCGCTATGGTGCGTTGGCGACCATGGCCGAGATCCAGCTCTACGGCGAGGGATATCCTGTCAGCGTGTGGGCGTACTCGCCACCCATCTCCCTGACCGATTCGCGCGGTAACTTCATCCGCAAAACCCTGCCGCGCATTTCTTGGGAAGGCGATGTGCTCATCCGCGATACCGATCTGCTCACCGGTCAATCCCGTGAGCGGATTGAGCCGCTAGATCTTCACCCGGATGTCCGCTTGCAGGTACAGACGCGCACCTCCGATCAGACGGACACCAATTTTACCTACTATCAGGTCGTCAGCATCGGTGGCAAAGAAGAGCGCGAGGAAGTGTCAAAAAATGTTTACGACGAAATAGCCTTGGAGTGGCTGGCATGGGAGATCTGGCAGACTCTGCCCAGCAACGAGAGACACGCCTCGCGCAAGGACGACGATGGCGACGGTGCCAACGATGAAGATCCCATTGACCTCATCGACAATGACGGCGACGGACTCATCGATGAGGATGGTAAAAAATTGCGCCGGGCACCGCGTTCGAGCTTTGCCAAGGATGGTGAGTTGGCCTTCGTCGGCTGGAGCGAATGGAGCGAGGGCTATCTATCCACTAACGGCCTCAATGAGGCGGCGATCACCTCGCCCAATCCACGCAAATTTGTCCAAGTCCGGGTCAATATATCCTCCGAGGATCCTTTCAAGACGGCGCGAATCCGCGAGTTGCGGATTGAACTCGCGCCGCCTCTGGCGCTAGAGTTAGCTGGTGAACTGGCACTGGTAAGGGACGAGGGGTCTACAAAGAGGCTGACTAATTTAGACGTTTTGCCCACCGACTACACTCTGCCGCGCGATATCAATCCGCTCAAGCCCCAACAATTTTCCTATTTTATTCGTGCTGCTGCGCCCGACCCGACAGACGCCACTGTGCGCGACGGCTTCAATGAGGTGCTGATCGTTACTCCCCGTGCCGCTCGCCTAACTGGGGTCCGCCTCGGCCAAGTTGAGGTCACCGAGACGCCCTCGCTTCTCGACCCAGCTCAAATGCGGACCTCAGCAGGGACCACGCGCTTCGACCGCGCCTTTGCCGAGGGAGATGACGGTGTCTTGCGCACTGAGGATGGCTCGGTGCTGGAGCGCATAGCGGCAGGAGAGGACTCGATCTGGGTCCGCTTCCCCTTCTCGCTCAATGCCGACTTGCCCGCCGAGGTGCACGCCCTCATCGAGGTACAGTTTGAATCGCAGAGCTTCCGCGAAGGCATTGAGTTCACCTCTTTTGTCCGTGCGTCCAACTCCGACGAGGGCGTCTTCCAGCGAGTCGATACCGAGAACAGGGACGCCACCGAACTAGTGGACTCCTCGACGACGCGAGTCAGTCTGATGTCCTTGCTGGGTTCGTTGATCCAAGACGTAGTGCTGACACCGGTCTTTACACCCAATGGCGACGGGATCAACGATGAGCTTTTGGTCCACTTCGCGCTGTTGAAGGTGTTAGAGGAGCGGCCGTTGGGTGTGGCGTTTTACGATCTGGGTGGTCGCTTGGTCGGCCGGGGGCAGAGCGCGACGGAGAGCGGCAAAGTGGGGGATCAGACGTTCACTTGGGACGGGCGGAATCTGAATGGACAGATCGTGTCGCCGGGGATCTATCTCTGCCAGATTGAGGTTGAGGCTGACGACAAGGATAACCAACTCGTGCGTCTCGTCCACGTCGCCTACTAATTGGAATACGCTGCAATTTAGACCGGAAATTTGGTAAACAAGGGAGGGCTTTTGTGAATACAGCTTGGAGTTGTCGCATCGGTGCGGTTGTGCTCCTGATGCTGGGAGTGGTGGTAGAGCATCTCCCAGCACAGGAGGACTTTGGTTCGCGTCTAGGTGTGCGCCGCGGTGGGGAAGTATATTACGACCCTGTGGGGCCTGGCGTTCTCTTTGACGCGCTAGATCCGGCGGTGAAGAAGTGGTACGTGCCCCAGGAACTTTTCAACGAGTACCAGTGGCGGCAACAGGACTATACGAATTACGCCCGTCGGCATTATCAGTACTATGTCAGGACCACCCAAGAAGGCGAGTATTTCTACGACATTTATGGGAATTACATCACCCGCGGCCAGCTCATTTACGACTGGAGTGTTTCCGCACCGCAGACATCGGGTAGCAGTCTGTTCAAGACAGACAGGTTCGGTGGTTGGTTTTCGAGCGTGGTTATTGCCTCGGACCAGAAGGGCCAATACGCCTATGCCTTGACCATCGGCGACCGCATCCGCACCACCCTGACGCCGATGACCTTTTCCAAACCGACGTTCGCCGGTATTCAGTTCGACTTGTCCACCGACAAGTACGAAGCGACTCTGCTCCTCTCGCGTCCCAGTGCACCCGGGCAGGTCGAAACGCTGTCAGGTGCTACCAGTACCGCTCGCTATCGCTCGAACGATACTAATATGCTTGGCGGTCGTGGTACTATACAGATCGGCGACTTTGTCAAGGTTGGCGCGACCTACGTCAATGCTTTCAACTCCTCGACCAAAGGGCAGGCATTTCAGGGCAACCCCTTCAAAGGTACGCTTACCGAGGGTCAAAACAACGCCGACATTTCGCGTATTGAAGTGCGCTTGAGCGACGATTCGCCCGAGGACAACATCGCCGGTGCGGCCTTCTTCCAGGAGGAGATGATCATTACGACCATTGACGGCGAGCGCATCAGCAATCGTCGCCAAATTGGCAATAGCAGTGTCCTCGACTACAGTCCGTCGGTGCAGGGTGGTTTCCGCCGCGAAGGCTTCCTCTCGGCCGATGGAAACGAAGTCATCGTGCTAGTGTACGATCTCGAAGGTCCTCAGTACCGCAATTCCTTTGGTCCCCGGCCTGAGCAGATCAAGAGCATTGAGTTTCTGTTGCTCTTGGCTAACGATTACCGGACCGACGTCACCTCCAACCGCCAAGCCAACCGCAACTTTCAGCCGGTCTTGCTCTCCGAGGGTATTCCTGAGCGCACGGTACGTGCTGATGGCAATGTGAAGGATGGCTCAAACCAAGGCTTTGTGCGCATCAAATACGGGTTGCCGGTAGCCAATGAGATTTTCGGCGTCACTCTCGACGTTTCCGATGTCGGTGGGTTTTATCTTGCGGGCGAATACGACCGAAACCGCCAGCACTTTCGCTATCCGCGGCGGTCCGAGACTGATGTGACCAATCACCAAGCTCACAGTACCTCGGCCGATGCTTGGTTCATCAATGCCTATAAGCGAGCGTATCCCTACTACGGCTTCGGCGAGGTCTATAACGTTGATCCCAGTTACAGCACCAGCACCTTTTTAGCCGGCACCCTGAACGACGCGGCCGATATTAACTACGACGACGACACTCGTTTCGTGTACGAATTTGTTGACGACAACGACGACCAAGACCGCAACCCGGACTGGCTGCGCGCCAATTTCTCGCAGGATCTCCGGGTGTTCCCCGGTTTTGACGAGAACAACGACTTCATCAACGACTTCAATCAGAACGACTCCCAATTGCGCGAAAATACGGTGCCGGACTACGAGGAGCCGTTCTTGCGCTACGCATCCGATCGCCCCGAGTTCCTCTTTGGCATCGATATGAACAACAACGGCATTGTTGACCGCTTTGAAAACGACGAGTTGCCCGACTACTTGTACAAACGGGATCGGCGCGGGTACAACATCTACGTAGGTTCCCATTTAGGACCGGAAGCGAGGCTGACCGTCGGTCGCCTCGACGAGCGCCAGCTAGCCGAGGCCCGAAAGAACGTCACCAATTACGTCTTGCTGACCTTCGACAGGGACTACGCAAGCAAGGGGCGAGTACAGGTGTACAACAACTATCGCCTAGTCCAAGACGATATACGCGACGACGTAATCGAATGGATTGTGCGCCAAGGATCGCGCGGCGATCTAGTGCCCTATACTGACCCGCTACCCTTGCGCGATGGCTGGGCCAATACCTTGTATTTGGGCTATCAGTACCAGAGCGACCGGATCCACTTTAAGAATCGACTCAAATGGGAAGTTTTCAAGCAGACGAACTTCGACGAGCGGCCTATTGAGGAGCAGGATATCCGCGAAACGGCTTCCTTCTTTGGCGTCCTTAACAAGATAGATTACGCCTTTGACCTAGGTGCCCTCAAGTTTCAGCCGCGCTGGAAGAGCGAGTTTCAGCATCAGCGGCCATCGCGCCGCGAGGATACCCAAGTGCGCGTGGCGACTACCGAATTGAGCGAGCTCTGGTCGTTGGTCCTGCGCGTACCGATCCTGTCGCGTACCGAGCTACAGACCGGCCTTGAGTACCTGCTCGTCAAGCAGTTCCGCGAGGAACTAGAAGATCATCAGTTGCGCTCGGATCGCAACGAGATGGTTTACGCCTTGCAGTTTACCAACAACGTCGACTATTTGGGCTATAATCTATGGACCCAGACCGGGTTCCGCGTGTCGCGGATTGACCGAGCTTCGGCCGATAAGGCGCGTACGGAAACGGCGATGTTCATCACCGTGTTCGCTGGCTATTGAGTAGGAGGTTACCCATGCTGAAATGTTTCACACCGCTGCTTTTGATCGGGTTGCTTTTTCTAGGCTGCTCCTATCGCTACTACGCCGAAGATCTCAAACCGATGAGCGAGTCCGAACAAGGAGCTAACAAGACGGTGGCCGACGACGGCACCGTGTCTTATAGACAGGCCCGGCTCGAAATTAGTCTACGGCCGATGATCGACGCGGAGTTGAACCGCCAGTTCAGCGTGTACTCCAACGAGGGAGCTGAGTCGCGCAACCCCTACACTTTTGGCAACTCGACGTACTTTCGTACTGGGGATACCCCGCAGCGCTTCACTGTCTTTCGCCTGTACGTTTTGAATTACGAATACCCCAAGGTCTATCTCGACCCCAAAAAGGTCTATATAACCACCTCTAACGGGCGCAAGTACTACGCACTGAGGCACGAACAACTCTCAATATACTATCGCCGCTACGTAGGTAGCGGCACTGGCGGCGACGATCCGGGGACGCCCGGCAACGCTCGCTACATCTGGCAGGAGCGCGACGGCATCTTGGCGCGTACGATGTTTCGCGATGAGGAAGTGTTCAGCGCCCAAACGAACGAAGGGTATCTCGTCTTCAAGCCACTGGCACCGGACGTCGATGAGTTGACCATCCATATTCCCGATGTGGTGGTGCGCTTCGACTACAAGGGGGATTCGATTGAGGATGTGGATGTCGAAATGCACTTTGAGCGGGAGATTGGTCGCATCTATCCAGACGGGCGCAAGGTGGCGACCAACAAGTAGCGCGGGATCACTGGCTAATATCACTCAGATGCGCGGTGCCGCGATGAGAGCGGTACCGCGCAGATTTTGTACACAGGTGAGAAGTATGTCGTGGAGATATTTTTTAATTGTCTTCCTAGTGCTTGCAGGGTGTGGCCTAGAGTACGAAACCATCGATTCAGCCACAGTTTTGGCCACGGTCGTTGGGAAGGCCATCACTACCCTAGACCTAGACCGCTATGAGCAGAAGTTACCCGACTATCTGCGCTCAAAGAAAGAGGGCGTGGCTGCTCACCACGCGCATTTACAGAGCTTGGTGGACAAGGAACTCGTGCTGCGCGAGGCTAGGAAGCGGGGACTGGATCAGCTCCCTGTCCTGAAACACGAGCTTTCCAAGATGGTCAATAAGCGCTTAGTTGAAGAGCTGTCTCGCGAAATGGTCGATGCCCAGCTCACAATTACCGAAGAGGAGCTTCGTACGATCTATGAAAAGGACTCGTTAGGTTGGGAAATCTGGCCGGCTCACATTCTCTCCGCGAGCGAAGAAGACGCCCGCGAAATCATCCGCCTGCTGGATGCAGGGGCTAGCTTCTCCGAATTGGCACGAGAACGTTCCTTGGCTGAAGACGCAGACAAAGGCGGCAATCTCGGTGCTTTCTTTGACCAAGCTGGTGCCGTATCCAGCCTGCGCGATGGCACCTTCCACTTGGAGGAAGGCCAAGTCAGCGAGCCGATCCGCACGATTGACGGATATGAGGTGATTAAGGTTCTCAAAAAGCGGCGCATCCCCTTTGAGAAATTGCGCGGCGATATCGCCAAGCAGTTGAGTCAGCGCAAGTGGGGGAGTCGGCGCGAAGCAGTCATAGATTCGCTCAAGGAGGCGCACGACCTGCGCTATCACCTCGATCGCATCCACGCTGTGCTCGATGGACTGCATCGCCGTGGACTGGACCAAGCACAAGCGCAGGCACCGCTGGTCGAATACACGGGCGGCGCGATCAAGGTGGGCGACTTCGTGCAGGGGCTGCTCGATGTGGAAAAAGGTGCGCTGCCGCCTGATAGCGCAGCGGTCTTCCACTTGCTTGAGTTGTGGGTTCTTCCCGATTCGCTGCTGGCCCTTGAAGCCCGCGCTCAGGGACTGCAGCAGCGAGTTGACCTAGTGGAGTGGAAAAAGAAAAAGCACCAGAAGCTTCTCGCGTCCCAATTGCGCCTAGACGAGGTCGAGGGTAGGGTCGAGGTGACGGACGCCGAAGTTAGAGCCTATTACGAAAAATACCTCGATACCTACCGCTCTCTGCCCGGCGTCATCGAAATGACCGAGGTACTAGTCGATACGCGCGCAGAGGCCGAAGACATGCTCGCGCGGGTAGCGCGCGGGGAGCGGCTAGCGGAGTTGGCCCAGCGCCACTCCGTGCGGCCCAGCATGAAGCCGGTAGGTGGCCACACGTTCGCCGACAGCGGTCGGGTCACCATAGAGTCGCTCTATCAGTCGCCGTACCGCACCTTCTTTGGCGACAGCAATTCCAAAAACGTCGGGGTCCTACAAGGCCCGATGGAAGTACAAGAGAAATACAGCGTGTTCCGCCTCGACCAGCCTTACGAGATGGCGTTGCTGCCCTTTAAGCAGGTGCAGCGGCCCATTCGCGTCAAGATCCGCAAGCGCCGTGAAGGCGTGCTCTTCGAAGCGTTTCTCGACTCGCTGCGCCAAGCGTACGCAGGCGAGGTACACATCCGCCAAGACGCCCTCGCCCGCTACGCCGCCACTCCTTAAAAACATGCGTGGTCGGCTCGCGGCACTGCTGCTCGGCGTGGGTTTGGTCGCGCTCATCGAAGGCGGGTTGCGGCTGATTCCGGCACTGGATCCGCCGGCGTTTGTCATCCAACTAGCGCACGTTGAAGGCCGGGCACTCCACGCGGTCAACCCGGACTATGCTCGTCGCTTCTTTGCCGGCATGGCCGAGCCTATCCAGCGCGGCATCCGCATGACCCCGAGGCCCTATATCGAACCCGCGCCCGAGGGCGCGTTGCGCGTACTTTTTGCCGGGGGTTCGACCGTACAGGGCTATCCCCACCCCAAGCGTTTATCGGCTCCGTCTTATCTACAAGAAATGCTCGGCGACCTCTTCCCAACGCGCCAAATTGAGGTCTTTAACGCCGGAATTACCGCTGCTTCGAGCTTTGCCGTGGCTCGCGCCGTAGAAGACGGCACAGCCGCGCTCGGGGTGGACTTGGTCGTAGTCTATACTGGACACAACGAGCTATACGGGGTGTATGGAGCGGCCTCATTGGCCCAAGGGGGGCAAGCCGTGTGGATGAAGCGGGTCCACTACGCGCTAGTGCAATGGCGGTTGAGGCCCTTGGTTGGCAAGCTGATAGGGCCGTTGGGAAAAGAGGGGTCGGATGGTCCCTTAATCGAGGTGATGTCTAAGGCCGGCGCAATCCCAGCGTCCGATCCGCGGCGGGCGCAGGCAGCGGCCAATTTGGAGACCAATATCCGCGATGTGGTGGCCTTTTGCCGAGCGCGGCGCATTCCCTTGGTGCTCTGTACGGTGACCAGCAACGAGCGCGGTTTTGCGCCCGCGCACATTGAGCCGCCTTTGCCAGATGAGGTGCGCCCGCGCTATATGGATTTTTTGGCGCAGGGCCATAGAAAGCAAGCGTCGCTGACCGCGTTGGCGGCCTTGGCGCAGGCCGAGGTGCTCTATGCAGACGGCGCTTATTTGCACTTCTTGCGCGGTTATCACTTAGAGCAGTTGGGCCGTGGGAATAGGGCACGGGCGGCTTATGTGCAGGCGCGTGAGTTGGATCCGCGGCCTTGGCGGGCAACCGCAGCCTTAAACGAAGTCGTGCGCCGAGTCGCGGCCGAAGAAGAGGTATTCCTCGCCGATGTCGAGGCGCACTTCCGCCGCCACAGCCCGGCGGCCGGCGTAGGTTGGGAGCTGATGGCCGATCACCTACATCCGGCCGCGGCTGGCCAAGTGCTCTTGGCCCGGTCCATTGTCGCTGCGCTGGAAGGAGCACCGGCCCCTTGGAAGGTCGCGCCCGGGGCTGCTGATCGGTTGGCGACAGCCGACGAATACGGCCGTAGGCTCGGTGATTTGCCCGTTGAGCGGCTGGCCGTGCTGCGGGCCATGGCCGGGCTCTTGGCCGCGCCGCCTTTGGATGCGGGGAACGAGCATCGAGTGCAGACCTTGCGTCAGCAGGCCGTAGCCCTGTGGGACGAACTAAGCGCCGGAGAGCAGAACGGAGTCGAACGCTGGCAAACGGGAGAGGGGCCGGAGCTATTGGTGCTGAATGTGGCTGACGCATGTTACGCCGCTCAGGAGTACGATCGCGCACGGGCCTATTATCGTGCGGCCCGTTTGGAGGAGCCTTATACGATATGGGGCGATTTGTGGAGTACGCTGCGCCAGGTGCGTTGTGGACAACTCGCGGGGAATCCTATTGGTCCGGCTGAGCACGCCGCGCTCAGTGGCCTGTTGGACCGCTTGCGCTTTTTGAGCGCGGCCCCGGACTTTTCTTTAGGACTCCAGGATTTTATTCGCGGCTATACCTACCATTTGCTCGGAGAGCATATCAGGGCGTTAGCAGCGCTAGAGCGCACTGCGCAAGACGCGAACATCCGCAAGACGTTCACGACGGATCTGCTAGAATTGCTCGTCGCCGAACTAATGACTGCGGGCCGCTTGGCTGACGCTGAGCGATATGCGGTAGAAATAGCCGCCGAGCAGGGCCAAGAGGCGTTCGGCCGGGCACTCGTCGCGCAGATTAGGGCGGGTCAGAAGCCGCGCTAATACCCTCGCCTTCGACGAGTGTGATGGCTTGGTTGACTGCAAAGGGACCGAATCGCTCCACGCGGCCAGAAGGCCAGCGCACTGCTAGCGAGTCGAGTTGCGGCCGTTTGCCCAGTCCCAAACAGATGCGAAGCTGGCTTTGCGATAGGTACGAGCGGCTGCCGCGCAGTTCCCTAGTCTGGACCAAGTCGCCGCTAGTCGCCGTCAGGCGAGAACCGATGCCGTTTGGGTTGCCGTTGGCTCCCGCTAGCCGAATGGTGATCCAGTGATTGGCGTCGCCGTGGTCGTTGCGCAGCAAGCTGAGCGGTTGCCCGGAATTAAAAACCAGTAGATCGGGGTCGCCGTCGCTGTCGTAGTCGCCGGTGGCACTGCCGCGGCTGACTCGCTCTAAGGCGAAGCCGGGGCCGGCCGCTGCGGAAACCTCGGCGAAGCGGCCGCCGTCATTGCGGAAGAGCAAATTGCGCTGTCCATAGCTGGTGGATTGGTCGATGTCGCGAACGTTGTCGAGGACGTGGCCGTTGGCGGCAAACAGGTCGAGGTCGCCATCGAGGTCGGGGTCGAAAAACTGAGTGCCAAATCCGAGCAAGGGCAGCGACGGCAAGCCCACCCCGGCGGCAAAGGTCGCAACCGAGAAGAAGCCCCCTTCGCCCCGATAGAGCGCGTTGGGCTCGGCCTGGAAGTTGGTCACCGTCAAATCGAGTACACCGTCGCCGTTGTAATCCCCCCAATCTACCCCCATGCCCGCTTCCATTTGTCCGTCTTGGCCATAAGATACCCCGGCTAGTCCCGCTCGTTCGGCAAAGGTCCCGTCTTGGTTGTTGTGGTAAAAAAAGTTGCGCACCGCATCGTTGGCCACATAGATGTCGGGCCAACCGTCGTTGTCGTAGTCGCCAAAAACCACCCCTAGCCCCTTGCCGCTCGCATCGGCGATGCCCGCCCCGGCCGAGACATCGACAAAGTCTCCTGTGCCGTCGTTGCGGTAGAGCAGATCGGCTTGCCCCGCGAAGTTGTCTGGATGCGGATAGCCGACAGGTGCTTGGCCGCCATAGCTTTCATAGCTGGCCATATAGGGCACTTGGTTGGTGCGGGCTGCGGCTGGATCGTAGGACACGTAGTTGGCGACATAGAGGTCGAGGTCGCCGTCGCGGTCATAATCGGCAAAGGCGCAACTGGTGCCCCAGTGTGCATCGGCGACGCCTGTCTGCCGTCCGATTTCGGCAAAGTGTCCGTCGTCGTTGCGAAAGAGTGCGTTGGGGCCAAAGTTGGTCAGATAGAGGTCGAGGTCGCCGTCGCGGTCGTAGTCGGCCGCGGCAACCCCCATGCCAACGCCTCGATGGGCGACTCCGGCCGCGACCGAGATAAAGCGCTGGCCATCGTTGCGAAAGAGTCTATTGACAGGGTCCGCATCCTGCGGACCGGCAGTGATAAAAGCACCATTTACAGCGTAAACATCCAGATCGCCATCGCCGTCGTAGTCAAAGAAGGCACCCCCACCGCCCATGGTCTCGGGGAAGTAGCGCTGGGGACTGCGGCCGTTTTCGTGCTGCCATGTCAGGCCGACGGCAGACGCAACTTCGACAAAGCGGAGAGACGAGGCTATGGGCGCGGCGTGCTGCAACGGCGCAGGTGGCGCGGTGTCTTCGGTGGAGTTACAGGCCAGACAGAGAAAGCAGATGAGAAGGACTAGTATGGACATATCAGGGACTCGGCAGTTGGGCGAGCCGTTCGCGGGCTTGGCGCAGGAAGTCTGGGGTGCCTTGCCACTTGTCGATAAAGGTTTGGTAGCAACGGCGTGCCTCCGAGATTTTGCCTTGGGCTTGGTACACCGTTGCTAGCGCGTAATAAGCCCGCGCAAAGGTCGAATCGGCGACAATCGCCGCCCGATAGGCTCGTTGCGCTTGCGCTAGCTGCCCTTTTTGCAAGAACAGACTGCCGAGATTGTAGTGAGCATCGGCCAGCGTTGAATCGGCGGCAATGGCCGCCTCCAGTGCTCGTTGCGCTGCCGCTTCCTCTCCCAAACTTAGTCGTACGTGACCGAGGTTGTTCCAAGCTGTAGCCGAGGAAGAATCTAGCGCCAGTGCGTGCTCAAAGGCCGTGCGAGCCTCTTGGTACTGGCTGTGCCGCATATAGACATAGCCACGGGTGAAATGGAGCTTGCTGGTGCGCACATCCTCTGGGTGCTGAGAGATGCCTCGGCGGCATAGTTCGAGCACTTCTTGATCTTCTCCGCGCGCCGACAAAAGCCCGCTTAGCGAAATTAGGGCCTCTAAGTCGGCTGGGTCAGTCAGTAATATGGCCCGATAGTGGGTGAGAGCGTCGTCGTCCCTCCCCAGTTTCCGATAGTGATGGGCTAGTTGCAAGCGAGTCTCGCGATGGTCGGGATCGGTGTCGAGCTGGCGACGCAGGTGCGCGATTTGAGCAGCGTGGGCAGCGAGGGTCTCAAAACGCGCCAGTGCCGCTTGCGCTTGAGTTGGCTGTCCCAATCCCAAAAGTGCCGAAGAAAGATTGTAGTGAGCCTCGATTAAGTGCGGGTCGAGCGCGAGCGCACGGCGAAAGGTCGCCAGTGCCGCTGGGTAACGCCGCTCGGCTAGGTGCAACAAACCCAGCAGACGATGACTCTCGGCTAGGGTCGAGTCTTGGGCGAGGGCTAAGTCGAGTGCGGCTCGGGCCTCGTCGTAGCGTCCTTGACGCACATAGAGTCGGCCGAGTTGTTGCCGCACGTCAAGGTCTTCCCTGCCTACCTCTAGTGCAGTGTGCAATCCTTTTTCGGCTAGGTCGTAGTGCCCCTGTTTGGCGTAGAAGAGAGGTAGGGTGCGGAGGGCAGGAACGTAGGTCGGAATACGTTCGAGCAACTCGATGGCCAGCGGCAGGTGCCCCCGGTCGGCTTCGATTACCGCTAGATTATGCCGAGCGCGATGATAGGTGGAGTCGGCTGCGATCGCGGCTTTGTAGGCTTGGACGGCCCGCTCAACGTGCCCAAGCCGAGCGGCGAGATCGCCCAATGCACAGTGCGCTGCGGCATCGAGTGAGTCTAGAGCTAGAGCTTCTTCAAAGGCGTGGTGCGCCTCGGCGTAGCGGTGTTCTGCGGCGAAGTTGCGCCCCGCCTGCACCAAGCGGTCGCTTTCTTTTTCCGGGGCGAGATCTAAGCCGCAACCACTCAACATCGCCCATAGTGCGGCGAGCAGGACAGCCAAGCTCATCGCGGCGCGTCCCCTTGCGCGGAGAGCTGTCGTCGGGCCTCGGCCATTTTGGTTTGTAAAGCCTCACTGCCCGCCCCACCAGACGGAATGTCCTCCCAGAGCGCAATGGCCCGGGCGAATTCTCCGCGGCGGGCATGGATATCGCCGAGCAGTATGTGAGCACTATAGAGCTTTGCGTCTAATTCGATGGCCTGCTCGATGGCTGCCTGCGCTTGGTCTAGTCGATCCATTTCGAGATACGCATTGCCGAGATTGGAGTGGTAAAAACCCGTAGATGGGGAAAATCGCACGGCCCGCTCGTATTGTTTGAGGGCCTTTTCTAGTTCCCCCCGCTTGTGAAAGATCAAGCCCAGATTGTTGTGGCTTTCGGCCAAGGTCGAGTCGTGGCTCAGGGCTTCGAGGTAGTAACGCGCTGCCAACTCGTCCTTGTCCCGACGCTGGAGCAGGGTGCCCAATCCTTGGTACCCTAGGCCATAGGTTGAGTCGATGAGGATGGACTGGCGGTAGTGCTCGACGGCCAGTTTGAGACGCCCAAAGCGGCTGTAGAGGGCGGCGAGATTGGAGTGGGCTTGGGGTTGATCGGGGTTCTGGCGCACCGCGTCTTGGTGGGGCTTGAGCTGGGCGTTTTGTTCGTCCAAGACGTGCCTACGCTCAAGGGCGCGTTGCCCTTCTGCGGCGCGGCCCATGCGCAACAGAGCTTGCCCGATTCCGAGAAACGCGGCCGGCTCGTGGGGACTCAGGTGCGCGACTTGGCGCAGTTGGCGCTCGGCCTCTTGGTAGTTGCCCAACTTTAGGTCTGCTAGACCTAGCTGTAGCCGAGCTTGAAGGTGGGTAGAGTCGGCCGCGGCGATGGCGGCGAAAATTTCGCGGGCCTCTTGTAGCTGGCCTTCGCGTTGGTGGATCACGCCCAAGATATACCGCGCTTCGACGGCGTTGGGGGCTAGTTCCAGTGCCTCGGTGAGGAGTTGACGAGCCTCTTCTACTTTTCCATGCACATCATAGAACATTTTGCCCAAGGCGATGCGGGGGCCAGCGTAGTCGGGTTCTAGATCAAGCGCCTTCTCAAACTGGGCCTGCGCCTCGGCAAAACGACTCTGGGCATGCAATACAACGCCGAGATAGTAGTGGTATTGGGGGTTGTCTGGAGCTTGTTGCAGTGCTTGGCGATAGGCTTGCTCGGCTGGGGTAAAGAGGCCGCGGGCTTGGAGTGCGCGACCAGCGGCAAAGGTCTGGGCTGCCGAGTCGGTGGGCGAGGCAGGAGCTTGGGGTGGATCGGGTGTTTCGCGGGTACAGGCGGTACATAAGACCAAAAAAAGCAGGATAAGACGCATAAGTTTACTCCGATATGAAGCGATTGATGCTTGGGTTTCGTCGGTAAAGAGCGGCCCAGCACTGAAGATGGGTGCCGTGCAAGAAAGAAGTAAAAGAGCTTGGAGGCAGCTAGACAAGGAACCTCCTATGGCGATTCGAGGCGGCGATAGGCTTCGTCGAGCAGGCGCTGCGCGTGGGGGAAGGTACCGCTCGCCAGCACTTGCCGCAGCCGGTCAATGGCCGCGGCATGGTCCCCATTTTCAAGTTCGATGAGCGCGAGGTTGACGTGAACTTCTGGATTATCCGGGGCTAGTTCTATGGCTTGAAGAAAATGCGTTTGCGCCTCCTGTGTGCGCCCAGCGAGTAAGTGCAAGGCACCGATGGCATTTAGGGCTTCGGGTCGCCTTGCGAGCGATAGGGCTTGGTGGTACTGGTCGAGTGCGGCTTTGGCTTGCCCGGCTTGCTGGAAGGCTCTCCCCAGCTCGTAGTGCAGCCAGAAGTCCTGTGGCTGCCAAGAAAGTGCCTGTTGCAAGTGGGTTGCGGCCTCGGCATAGTGCCCTTGGCGATAGAGCAGGCGACCATAGTAGTAGTGGGCCATGCCGGACTCTGGATCTCGTTTGAGGACGTGACGTAAATGTGCTGCGGCTTGCTGTGGTTTATTGGTCGCTAGGTAAATCCGGCCTAGGAGGACGCGAGTGTCGGTGCGCCGGGGATTTTCCGCTAGGGTCTGGAGGGCCTCGTGTTCGCTTTCCCCATAGCACTCTTGGTGAAAGTACGCCACGGCTAGATTGTGGCGGGCATAATTGTACTCTGGGTCCAATTCCAGTGCCCGGCGCGAGTAACGCACAGACAGGGCGTAGTCTTGCTTGCGCAGATGAACCTCGCCAAGGTCGAAGTAGAGTTGAGCGTCTTCTCCAGTCGGCGCGGCCTCGGTTATGTTGCACAGGACTAATAGACCTACTAGAGGCAAGGCGAGCACTGTGGTGCGGATATAGGCTCTGCGGCGCACGCCTAAGTAGATGTGAAAGGCGGCAAAAGCAGCAAAAGCGATCAGCACCGGCACGACTGGCATGCGGTAGCGGGCTACGGGAAAAAAAAGTATGACCGAGGCCGTATATACGAGAGCGTAGATCCGTAGCAAGGCAATCGGCGGCGTCCACTCCCCCCTCATACTCAGCCCCAAGCCAAGTAAGCTCAGCGGGCCGATCAGGCCGAAGGGTATCGACACATGCCAATCCCAGAGCAAGAAACTCAAAATCTGCGAGTGTTGGCGGGCGTAGTATATGTCTTGATTGCGCTTAATCTCTGGGCCGCTCCAAAAGTGGAATGCCTTTTTGCAGAGCAGACCGAGATAATCGAGGGGCTGCGTGGTTATGTAATCGAGGGCTTTGCCTAAGAAAAAGGCCGATTGGGCGGCTGCGGTCTTGTGCCCAGAGTTTTCCGCCTCGGCGATCATGGTCTCCCACTGCATACCCGGACGCAGCGAGACCGTGTGCTCGTAGTCGGCGTTGTTGCCAATGTAGAAATTGACGCCGGCATTGGAGGAGATAAAGACGAGATCCGACTCAATAGTCCAGTTGCGATAGGTAACGGGCAGGATAACCAAGGCTATGGGAACGATGAAAAAGAACAGGGAACGATAGGCAGATGTGCGCCGGTGCCACAGTGCCCAGGCGCAAAAGGCCGCGATAAAGAGCAAGATATTGGGACGAGTGAGAGCCGCAAGGCCCGCGATGAGGCCGGTTAGCACCCAATAGTGCCCATGATCGCGTCTCCACGCCAGCAACAGGCCGTATAGGAGCAGGAGATTGAGGAAGACTTCCACTGGCACGGCCAATAGCTCGCCTTCAAAGTAGAGCAAAGAACCGCATAAAGCCGCCATGAAGCCGGCGATGCGGCCAACCTGCTCGCCAAAGGCGTACCGGGCCAATGCGTACACCAATAGGCAGGAAACAACGCCGAGGCCCACGTGTACGAGCCGGATACCGACGAAGTACGAGGCTGGAAGGAGCCAGCAAACGAGTGTCAGCAGGTAGACGTAGAGGGGGGGTTGCCAATACGGTTCGTCTCCTTCCCAAAATGGACCGCTGGCAAGAAGGGCTTGGGCCTGTTTGAGAAAGGTCTGGGCGTCGACTACGGGCGCGTCGAAGAAGGGATTGGCGCGATGTTCCCACAGATAGCCCAGCCGCAGTGCGAGGGCGACTAGTAGGAGCGCGCAGAAAAAAAGGCGAGTGCTGCGCGCCATGGCGTTAGGATGGTGAGAAAGGAAAATTACGCAAGCGTTTTACGGTGCGACTTTGCCCTGATTTGAAGGCTTGGGCAAAGATGTGCATGTTTGGTCAATAGGCCAGCGATAGGGTGCCCGAGTGCTCCGTGGAGGTGTTGTCTAAGTCAATGGCAAGCCGGTAGAGATAGATGCCCGGCCGGGCGACTTGACCTTGGCTGTCGCGGCCATCCCACGCGACTTGGAGACTGCCTGCCGTCGAGCCGCCGGTCTGAATCTGGGCAATGCGGCGGCCGGACAGATCGTAGATTTCGACTTGGACATTGACCTGATTGAGGACGAGGAAAAGGTCAAAGGAAAAAGTGACCTCGTCGTTGATGCCATCACCGTTGGGGGTGAAGGGGTTGGGAGCGATGTGGGGAGCCTTGACGATTTGGTCAATCTCGTCGGCGACCACGAGAAGGGCATTGGTGGCGATGTCGGGGGTGGCGTCCCCATCCTCGGCCGGTTGCGGGATGGATTCGACACTGGGATCACCTTGGTCATTCCACACCGAACTGGTGAACTCCTCTGAGCCGCGAAAGAGCTTGGAGCGGAACACGATCTCGATATTCTGGCCGAATTGGAAGTGCTCGGCCCCCATCAGAGGCAGCTTGATGTGCAGTTTGGACGAGCCCGTGCGCGGGTCTGTGACCACGCGCTGGGCAAATTGCCCCAAGCTGTCGGCGCGTCCCTCGGCTGGGGCGCGGCGGATGGGATGCATCTCGCTCAAAGGGTCGGCCCCCGTGCCAGCGGCGATTTCGGTCCAGTCTTGGCCGTCGAAGCGCAAGGTGTCGATGCGCGTGTCCGCGCTGGGCACGGCGATCTCGATCCGGTTGAAGGCGGTCGTCTCGTCGGTTTTGAAGAATGGTCGGACAAAGTAGCGAAAAGCCGTCTCCTCGCCCAACGGGACGTGCGGCGGAAAAATCTCAGCGACAATGCCCCCCGACACCAGCGGTGCGTCGTAGTCGAACTCGATGAAGTCCAACAGGGCCGCGCTGTGCTGGGCGGAGTCGAAGAAGATGCGGAACTGGATGTAGCGCGTTCCGCCGGGAAGGGGTAGCTGGACGCCCGTGTTTTGCCACTCGGCTTCGGGCAGGCTGTCGTCGATGAGGGCGTCTTCGAGCTTGAAAGGGGCCGACCAGAAGCTCCAGCCGAGGAGCCCGTCGTCGCCCAGATCAACCCCTAGCTCATTGTATGGAAGTTCGTGTTCGGGGACGCGGCCTTCAGGAAGCTTCGCCCAAGAGAAAAGGTCTAGGGGAACGCCATTTTCGTCTTGGGTGTCAGAGAGGCCGGGGCCTAAGCGGCGGGCATATATATGGGTGTCGAGGGCGTTGCCAACGCGGAACTGGATACGGATATCGCCTTCGCGGCCTTCGCGGTGTCCGCGCCAGCGCACTTTGCCCCAGTTGACTTGGCCGCCAGCAACATCGAGGGGAAACTGGTTTTCATAACCCTCGCGGTCCGAGGCGGAGAACTGCTCGATCTCGCGGTCGTAGCGACGGATGCGCGGAGTAGGTGTTCCCACGTCGATGATGGCCGAGATGTACTGCCCATCGATGGCATAGCCGTCGCCGAAGTGCCCGATTTCGGCGGTCTGGCTAAGTTTTCCTTCTAGATCAATCGATACCATGTCAATACGGCCGGCGACAAAAGGTGGATCGAATAGGAGGTCCTTGATTACCGGGTTGAATTGGCCCCGGACAGCTTGAACTAGTGTCCGGTCCGCCCGAATGGCCTCAGAGAGCCTATAGATGGAGGTCTGATCGCCGTAGTTGATAAAGTAATTGGCAATGGTACCGCCGGGCAAGGTTGGCTGCGGGCGGAAGACGATACGGTTGATATAGTAGTAACCCATCAGGTTGACAGCAATCCCACCACGACCATACTTAGTGGAGGTGAAGTCTGTCTTCAGGTTTCCATCGACGGCCTTTTCGGCCTCTTTGCGGTCGATTACCCCCGCAACTGCCCAGTAGTCGGCCGATATGGGATCGGAGACCTCGCGTCGGAAGCCATATTCGCTTGGCACCACCATAAAGGGGCGCTGGGTATCCTTGCCGGGGATAACGCCGCCGAACTCGCCGGCCTTGAAGCGCTGGTTGAGCAGATAGGCGAGGTTGCGCAGGCTGTCTAGACGCACCGGCCGCAGCCAGGTGGTGACGCCTTGGCCGTGTTCGGGCAGCGGTGGGTCTTCGTCGATGAGTCCGTCGCCGTCATCATCGAGAGCATTAGCCGGGTCCTCGTTTAGCAAGCCATCCCAGTCATCATCGTAAGGAGTGTACAGCCCGTCTTCGTTGAGCAGACCATCACCGTCGTTGTCGATCTGTGAGTCGGGACCATCTTCGTCAGTGAGTCCGTCGCCGTCATTGTCGATTAGTTCAAGTGGGTCTTCGTCGATAAGTCCGTCGCCATCATCATCGCGGTTGTTGTCTGGGTCTTCATTGATCTGGCCGTCGCCATCATTGTCGACTTGCGGATCAACGGGGTCTTCGTTGATCTGGCCGTCGTCGTCGTTGTCGATTAGTTCGACTGGGTCTTCGTCGATGAGTCCATCGCCATCGTCATCGGCGATCAGCTCGACCGCCCAACTGCGCCCCAAGTCGAGGCGACCGGTAACCGGCCGCAGAGTCCAGGGATGTACATCGTCGCCGATCCGCCACCGCTTGATTTCGGCATAGCCGTTGCTGAACACAAACGCGACGCCGAGCACCGCTACCAATAACCTGACCATCGAACACCTCCGCGAAAAAACATAAGCCCTTGACTACCTCAATGAGCCGGACTTAAAACAAGGGTATGCCGACGGCAGTTGCACACTCCAACTCAGTCCCATCGGCCGGTCTAATTACGCACTGACGTTACGCAGTTTTCCAGAAAATCCTCGATTTCGTCCCCATATCTTGGGTCAATAGCCTTTGCTAGACCAAAGGATAGAGAGCTACTGCGTAACATCAGTTACGTATTTAAACGTTTCGCTATTCTATTATATAGTATACTGGTAAACACCTCAAGATAGTCTGATCGGACTAACGAGCGAAAGAGCGAAAAAAAGAAGGGCCTTTGCCGTCAATCACTTAGATAATTAATAAAGTTGAGTCACAGATGAGGTGATTTGCAACGATTTGTACGGGGGCTAAATAACCCTAACTCACTGTTATTTATTGGTTTTATTCGTTTAAGTCCATTGTTTCTACGGCTGCCTCTAATATATCTTGACACGTCTTAGGCCATTGATTATCATACAACCCCATAATTGAGATATATTAAAAAAACAAATAAGAAGGTGTGGCCGAGGTGCTGTGGTTGCGTTTATTTTTTTTAGTACTGGTGCTACAGTTCACAGCCGGTTCGGTTAAACCAGTTTTGGGTCATTACCCCGAAGGAGTGGCCTATAGAGCCTTTC
This sequence comes from Candidatus Latescibacterota bacterium, assembly GCA_965200315.1. Classification (GTDB taxonomy): domain Bacteria; phylum Latescibacterota; class UBA2968; order UBA8231; family UBA8231. Next base: position 1,505,851 of record OZ241362.1, on the reverse strand, counting down.
AATTCCCCGATCACTTAGTTCCCGTTATTGACGGCGATTTGAAAGATTGGGAAGTTGTAGGCGACTCCTACGCCATATTAACGGGTCAATTCCACGACCTGATTAATCCAGAAGTTGAGGCGAGCGATTCGGATGATTTTGCTGCTCGTCTCATGGTGGGGTGGAATAAAGCAGAAAACAAGCTCTACATTGCTGCTCAGGTTCGCGATGATATACACCAGATTGATCGTCCTGCCGGTAGTGCTACGGCACTTTTCCAAGACGACGCTATGGAATTATTTATTGACGCGGACCACTCAGGTGGACAATTCGCCAATTTCACCGAGTTGAGCCACGAAGAGCGTATACGGCGCAATGGAGCTGAAGCTAATCACTTTGTTTTGGCTGGCCCACCGCCTGACGAGGATTTTTTCGTCAATTTTTCTGCCGCTGCTTGGTACGCGCTATCCGATGGTCCTTATACCGAGGCAGCGGTCGAGTTTATAAGTGGATTGGGAGGAGAGGGAGTGACAAACTATGAAGTCATGCTCGTGCCCTTTGATCGTGTCGATGTCAATGCGGTCTTTCAGAGTGAAGAGCATATCTTGCGGGAAAATGAAATCCTTGGTTTTAACGTAGAGTTCAACGATTTTGACGTGCATTCAGAGCTTTTTGATGCTAAGTGGTCGCTTTCGGGCCAACACAATTCGTATCGCTTTTCCGACCGCTTTGCTGACTTGATCCTGATGCCGCTAGAGGGTATATTTACGGCCGTGGAGTCGATATCTTGGGGGCGCTTAAAAGCCTCTTTGCACACACAGCGATACCACCGAGGAGTGTCTGAATGATGGAGTTTACGCGAGTATTATTCTTGGCTTTGATTATCGGCTCGGGTATGTTGGGCTGTGGGTATAGCTATTACACGGGGCCATTGCAGCCTGGCCAAGATCAGGCCTCGTCTATAAGTGTGGCAGATGACGGGACGCTGACATTTGCCCAGGATCGCTTTGAAGTGCGGCTCAAGCCGATGACCGACGAGGAGTTGAACCGCCAGTTTTTCAACAATTCCCAAGCGGGCCCTAAGTCCACAAATCCCTATACCTTTGGCAATACGGTATTTTGGGGAACCGACGAAGAAAAACAGCGTTTCACTGTCTTCCGCCTCGGCGTTAAGAATTACGCCTACCCTAAAGTCAAGATTGATCCGAGCAAAATTGTTGTCAAAGCAAGCAATAAGCGCGAGTATTGGAGCCTCAACTTTGAGCAGCTCGACACGTATTATCGCGCCTATGCCATAGGCTATAGAGGCAACGAATATGCTCGCTATCAAGAGCGCCGCGACTTGCTGCGGCGGACGATGCTCAAAGACGAGGAGATATTCAGCGGCCAAGAGTCAGAAGGCTTTGTTATTTTTCCCGTGCTCCATCCCGACGTGAGTGATATCGAAGTCCAAGTGCTCGATGTAGTCCTGAGATTTGACTTTCGCAATGAGCCGGTGGAGACCACCAATATTTCCTATAAATTCGTCCGAGATATCGGCAAGACCTACAAGGACGGCACGGTCGTTCCTAAAGTCGCTAAGGCAAACTAGCCTTTAAGCGAGACCACCAAGGAGGAGTTGCATCATGAAATCTCTGAAAATGCTTAGTGTTTTAGTAGGTGTGCTGTTCGTCGCCCAATCCAGCGAGGGTGTAGTCAACATTCAGAATGTGGGTTCGGGGGCGCGCGCCCAGGGGTTGGGCAACAGCTTTGTGGCGGTGGCCGACAACGCCGATGCGGTGTTTGCCAATCCGGCTGGGTTGGGTCAAGTTTCCCAGCGTCAGGTGGCCTACACCAATGTGTCGCTTTTGTATGCTGGCATTGAAGGTGACGATCTGGGTCAGCACGTGGTGTCCTATGCGCAGCCGTTGGGCGACAAGCTGGGCTTGGGTTTGGGCTATGAGCGGATTGGCTCCTCGCTGATGAGTGAAAACGGGGCGTTTGTGTCGCTGTCGTATCAGGTGGAGCGTCGGCTGCAGGTGGGCGTATCGGCCAAGTATTTGTTTTGGAGTGTGGGGTCGATTCCCGACGATGACGGGCGTGCCGATCCGCTGTCGAACCAGAGTGCGGGCAATGTCGGGGTTGATTTGGGTTTGCTGTGGCAGAGTCCGGTGCAAGGGGCGCAGGTGGGGGTGTTGTTGAAGAATCTCAACCAGCCGAATGTGGCCTATGGCAAGGTGGAAGGGGATGCGGATGCGGGTGCGTTGCCGATGGACGTGCATGTGGGGGTGGGGTATCGTCTGAGCAGTCAGTCGTTGGTTTCGGTTCAGTATGTTCGTCGTGATTTGACGGGTGAGGGTTCGGATCAGGGGTTGGTGGTTGGTGGGGAGACGCAGTTGGTGGAGGGGTTGTTGTTGCGGGCGGGCGGTCGTCGTTTGTTGTCGGAGGACGCCGGCGGTGGTTTGAATGCGGGGTTGGGGTATCAGTGGAACCAGTTGGTGTTCGACTATGCCTATGACATCGGTTTGGATTTGACCGAGACCAATGGCGCACATCGGTTCTCCTTCGCATACGAATTCTAAAAAAATAAACACCCCGATAAACTCCAAACTAGAAACTTAGAGTAACAAGGAGATACACAAATGACGGTCTGGGCCGGACTTATCGCGCTGGGATTGGGGCTAGGAGCTAGCCTTTTTCTACCGGTGCCGCAAAATCTGAAGACCAGTTTTGACGCCGGACAATCTCTCTACGCCCTTGGCGAGTTTGAAGGGGCGATCATCGAGTATTCAAAGATCGTCAAGTTTGACAGCAAGGCCGTGCGTACCGACAGTGTGCGGGTAGTGTTTGGCAACGACTTGGAATTGCCCGTAGTCGCGGCAGCTTGGTATCAGCTGGGCAATGCCTACAAAAAGAGCGGGCAACACGAAGAAGCGGTGGAAGCCTATCGCCAAGTTCTCGATGTAGGAAGCGTAGCCGAGGATTTCAAGTCCTTGGTGCAGTTCCAAGTTGCCGAGACTCGCTTTCTCGCCAAAGAGTATGGCGAGGCAACAAAGGAATACAAGCACTACGTCGAGTTGTTCCCCGAGACGCCGGAAGCTGGCAAGGCGTATTTTTACGCGGGCTGGAGCGAGTTTAATACAAAAGAGTACGACCAATCCATCGAAACGCTCAACGGCATGTTGTCGGCTTATCCGCAAGACCGCTATGCGCCGGATTCGCAGTTCCGCATCGCTAGTGCGTTCTATGAAAAGGGCGAGTACGCTAAATCTGTTGAGATGGCCCAAGTAGTTCCCGATAAGTATCCCAGTAGTCCGGTTATTGCCCAAGCCCTTTATTTAGAGGCCAACGCCTACGACCAGATGGGGCACGACGAAGAGGCCATTAAAGCCTACCGCGATGTGCGCGATCTCTACGACCGGATGTTTGAACTCTTGCGCGGTTCGTTTCGCGAGGGGAAGAATGTCGATTTTGAAAACTATCGACAGCTTTTTGAGACTTCCTCGTTACGCGTTGCTGAGATCTTCCGCAAAACAGACCAATTTGAGGAAGCCTACCAAGAGTTGATCGCCGCCCAAGAAACCGCCGAGGAACGCTTTTATAAAGCCAAGGTGCAGATGAGAATCGGCGACAACTACATGGAGTGGGAGAAGTTCGACGAGGCGTGGACTGCTTACAACCAAGTGATTGAACTCTACGGGGATACGCCTTATCCGCCAAACGCTCAGTATCAGAAAGGCGAAGCCAAGTACTTCGCCGGAGACTATGCTGCTGCCCGTGAAGACTACCTACAACTGCTGGGAGACTACCCGGATAGCGATACGGGTTTGCGCTCCGCAGCGCTGTATAGCGCAGGTTGGTCTGCCGAAAAACTCGGCGTGGCGGATCAGGCTATCGCAAGCTACACGCAGGCAGTGGACAACTTTCCCCGATCCGACCAAGCGCCGTTGTGCTTGTTGCGCATCGCTCGGTTAAACTACGAGCAGCAGAAAGTTGAGGAGGCCATTGAAGCCTACAAGGCTATAACGGAAAGCTATCAGGATACGCGGCATACGGCTGATGCTTACTATGGCCTTGGTATTCTCTACCGAGACGAAGGCCGGAAAGACGAGGCCATCGCTGCTTTCTCCGAGGTTGACCGCGATGCTCGCGAGACATACATTGCCGCGCTGATTGAGGCGGCTAACCTCTACATTTCTCAAGATCGCATCGCCGAGGGACGTGCGCTGCTCAATCAATTGCTAGAAGGCGTGACCGGTGACCGCGATTTGGAGGCTAGGGCCCATTTCCAGATGGCTCAGCTCGACCTCAATAATAAAAACTACGTCGATGCAGTCGAGCGCTATACCATGGTGCTTGAAGAGTACCCTGAAAGCGATGTCATTCGCGATACCCGCTACGGACGTGCATTGGCCTATCACTACTCGGGCCGTTACGACCGTGCGTTGCTCGATTACAAGTGGCTATTGGACACCAAAGTCCCCAAGGCGATGCAGCTAAAGGTCTCCTTTTCGATGGCACTGTCGTACTCTGCGGAAGGTAATGATGCCGAGGCGGAGAAGCTGCTAAACGAGGTTATTGCTTCTGGAGACGAGAGCTTGGTGCGTTCGGCACGGCTGCAGCTAATCTCAATGGCCGAGAAGAAGGGCAATCCAGAGGAAGCGGTGCGCATCTATGAAGAGATGTTGGCTACTACTACCTCCACTGAAGACCGGGAGCGTTTATTAATTCGCTTGGCCAATGCCTACTTCAAGCTGGATAAGTTTCAACAGAGTATTGAAGCAGCTCAGGAACTCATCGACTTGGCCATCAATGTTGAGAGCATTGCCAACGCGCTCTTCGTCCAAGGCAACTGTTTCTACAGGTCGGAGCAGTTCGTCCAAGCGATTGCCACGTATAACACCATCATCGAAAACTATCCGCAGATTGCTTGGGCCAAAAATGCCCAATTCCAAATAGGCGTAGCTTATAACCAACTATCGGCTAACGGCAATGTTGACGTGCTGCCAGCGATGTCCCAAGCGTTCAATACCTACTACACCCAATATCCTGACGACGAGCGCGCTGTGCATGCCTATTACTACGATGCTTGGGCCCACTATCGGATGGGTAAATGGCGCGACGCCAGCGATATTTTTGCTAGCCTAGCAGATAAGTATCCGCAGTCCCGCTATGCGTCTGAGGCGCTTTTTCGTGCTGGCGATGCCCTGTTTAACATGACCAATAGAAGCGGCGTGGAGAACAAAAACCAGCACTACCTAGATGCCATGGTCTACTACGACCGAATCATTAGGCGCTATTCTCAGTCGAGCCATGTGGACGATGCACTCTACAACAAGGCTTGGTGCCTGATCAACCTCGACCGCAAGGAAGAAGCGGTGCCAGTTTTCGAGAGAATAGTTGCTGAACATGCCAACGGTACGTATGGGGCACGTAGCCAATTTACGCTCGGAGATTACTATTACGGCCTCAAGGATTACGAGAAGGCCACCGCAAGCTACCAGACTTTCTTGGATCGCTTTCCCGTTGACAAGTTGATTGCCCAAGATCGAGCGCTGCCCAACAAGGCAAGGACTCTGCTCGGACATTTGGCTGAGATCGATGCCTACAATCTTTATGCAACGGGCGAACAGCTTTTGGCTGAGAAAAATTACGACGAGGCAATGGCGGTCTTCAAGGAAGTACAGCAGAAGTATCCCAAGAGCGATCAAGCTGTCAATTCACTAGTCAACATCGGTGCCGCCTATATGGCCCAGGAGGAATTCCGTCAGGCTGGTACCGTCTTTCAGGAGGTCGTCGACAGCTATGGCGACAACCCCAAATACGTGACGCAGGTGGACTATGCCAGAGAGCAGCTACAGGTAATGCAGGAAGCTCGCGTCCTCTAACGTTTGCTTTTTTTGCGTCCTAACTTCCTTAAGGAGGGAAAAAGAAAATGATTGAACTTTTTCGCGAAGGTGGACCTTTTATGTATCCTTTGGGGCTCTGGTCTATGCTTTCCATTGCGTTTTTTCTCGAGCGCATTTATACGTATGCACGGCTGCGCTCTGAGGACGAATTGGCCGAAGTCACCAATGACATCAACGCACGTATAGACTCGGGTGCTTCCATTGACCAACTCAAGGAATACTGTGCCGAGGTTGGCAAGCTAGAAGGCGAGGTGTACGGCGAGGGGATTGAGCGCTTTGAACACTTGTCGCGTGAGCAACGCACGATGGAGGAAATGCGCGAGGAAATGAACGGCACGGTTGAACGCGCCGCCTTGGCGTATCTTGAACGGTATCTAGCCGTTATTGACTTCGTGTCCAAGTCCGTGGTGTTGCTCGGCCTGCTGGGCACGGTCAACGGTATGATCAACGCGTTTGAAGGTATTGCGGAAAAGGGGCTTGGTGAGCCGACGATCGTCGCCGCAGGTATTTCCGAAGCGCTGATCACTACAGTTACCGGTCTGGTGATCGCCGTGCCTTCAATCGCGATCTTCACATACTTTAGCAACCGCGCCACGGGCAAGTCTGTTGAGTTTGAAGCCTATGGCCACGGTTTTGTGGACGCCCTGCTACGTCGTTGGCAAGGTACGCAAGCTGCCTAAGGCGGCTCTTTTTAGGAGGCATGAGATAGATGGCTGAGAGAGTAGAAAAAAAAGAGCTGACTATGCCCGATCTGACTCCGATGATTGACGTGGTCTTTCAGCTACTCATCTTCTTTATGGTAACCGCTGTGTTCGCCATTACTCCGGGTTTGGATATTAAATTGCCCGAGGCCGAAGAGGCCCAGGCTCCGGAAAAGGAGAACCTTTTTATTGTCGTGGACCAAGACGGTAATATGAAGCTGAACCACAAGTCGGTGACCTTTGCAACTCTCAAAGAGGAATTGCAAGCGAAGAGACAGCTGTTGGACAACACCACGATGATTATCATCCAAGGAGACGAGCGCTCCACGCACGGTCAAATCGTCCAAATCATGGACATTGCTCGTCAAGTGGGTGTCATTGATCAGGTCATCGCCACGGAACCGCAGCGTAACTGAATGAGGTTTCTAGGCCCTTCCAAGAGGGAGAAAGACTGTGGTAGACGAGTATAAAAAAGCAGTACAGGCCCAGCGCCAAAAAACGGCCTATATGGCTGTCGGCGCGGCCTTTCTCATTCACGTCCTTTTCATCCTGTCCAAGTGGGTGGTAATCGCCGCCGGTTTGGCGGGTGTTGGGGTACTGTTATACGCCCTATATACGGCTACCACTGGCCGCCGGATGAGCATGGGAGTGGCCTTTTTCCTCTCGGTAGCCATCCACGCTGGCGTCTTCGTTTACGATTATCTATTTGGCATTGGCGAAGAAGAAGCAAAAGAGCAGCTAATCATTTTCCGCGCTCCTCCGCCAATTCTCGAAAAGAACTTCGACTTAGCCAAGCGACCCGAGATATCCGAAGTGCAGATGGAGATGCTACAATCGATGGCACCACCGGATTTGCCACAGGATATATCGGCGATAGCCGATGTAAGCGCGGTAGGTAGCGACCTCTTGAGTTCGGTTTTACCCGGTACGCAGGTCTTGGGTGCCTTTTCAGGTGCCAAGCCCGAAGAGTTGGCCTTCGACGAGGTCGCGATGATCGAACTGGCGGAAACGTCGGCACCAGTGCAAGAGGCTCTGAGCCTGAGGCACGAATTGCTCAATGTCGGCGACTTAGACATCGGCCGCTATCAAGCGATCTTGATTCATGATCCCGACAATAAACGCAATATCCGCGGCTTCTTTAACATGACAGTCATTGACTACGATATCGCAGACAAGAACAGCGATCGATTCCCAACTGCGGTAGAGGAGTTGATGCGCTATATGCGCGACCATACCCAAATTAATGCCCGCATTGAGGGCACGACCTTGGAGTTTTCGGATCCGCGCATTATGGACGCCCCTATGATTTATGTGACGGGCAACGATGCTGTTTTGCAAATCAGCGATACAGAGAAAACCAACCTAGGCGACTATCTCAAGAATGGTGGTTTTCTCTATGCTGAGGAAATTCGCCAAAGCGACGCTGAGAACGGACTCGAGGGCAAAGAAGCCGGGGTTTCGGGTACGCCGTTTGACCGCCAGTTTAAGGCCCTGATGAAAGATCCGCTGGTGCTAAAAAAAATAATAACCAAGGGTAGCGACGGCTCCAAGTGGCAGAAAGTGCCCAAGAGCCACGATCTTTACTATAGCTTCTGGGATTTTCCCGATGGTCCGCCGATGGGCGGCGCACCGGCTGGCAATGTGTTCGATTTGGAGATGTTGGAACTACGCGGTCGGGTTGCGGTGGTCTTCAGCGACCTAAATATTAGCTGGTACTGGGGCGATCCGCTGGCTGATGCACGAGAGCGCGGGTTGCAGTTCGGGGTCAACCTAATCGTCTATGCGTTGACTCAGCCGGGCGGCATCGCCAACGTGACCCAGTTTACTCAATAAGCACCTTCAAGCAGCAAGAAGCTTGGATGCCCTATCGGTAAGCGACCGATAGGGCATCTTTGTTTCGACCGTTCCCTTCCGCTCACGCCGAGCTTCTTATCTGATCCCAGACGTCGAAGTATGTCGGAAAAGTTTTGCCGACGCATCCTGGGTCGTTGATGTGGATTCCGGGCACTCGCAATCCGACTAGAGCAAAACTCATAGCTACTCGGTGATCCTTATAGGTATCTATGCTGCTGCTTTTGGGCTTAGACGGCGCGATCGTAACGCCATCTCTGTGTTCTTCTACTGCTACGTCGAGCCGACGCAATTGGGCGACCATAGCGGCAATCCGGTCGGTCTCCTGCCAGCGCGTGTGCTCGATGTTGCGGAGCCGCACAGGATTCTTGGCAAAGGGCGCGATCGCAGCTAGCGTCAGCGAGGTATCTGATATGGCCTTCATATCGACGTCGATTCCCCTGAGTTGATCCGGCCCGATCACCTCAACTCCGCGGGCGTAGCGGTTGACCGTGCAGCCCATTTTCTCGAGCACATCGACGAAGTGGATATCGCCTTGGGCTGAGTTGGCGGCAATGTCGGCTACGCGTACCCGACCGCCGGTGAGCGCAGCGGCGGCAAAGAAGTACGAGGCGTTGGAAGCATCCGGCTCAATGGCGTAGGTACGGGGCGTATAGCATTGGCTACCAGCGACGCGAAAGCGCCGGTACTCGTCGTGCTCGACCTCGATTCCAAATGCCTGCATTACCGCCATAGTAATGTCGATATATTCGGTCTTGAACTCGCTGACCATTTCGATTTCCAAGCCGTTGGCGGCGTAGGGAGCGACGAGCAGCAGCGAAGTGAGGAACTGGCTGCTCTTGCTGGCGTCGAGCCGGGTTTTTCCACCTCTGAACCCCTTGGCTTGCACCTCTATGGGTAGGCATCCATTGCGCGAGCGAGCGTCGATACCGAGCTGGCCAAGTGCGTCGAGCAGATCGGCCATCGGTCGGCTATGGCGCATGGGCGCGTCGCCGTCGATGACAAAGGTTCCATTGCCGAGCGCGACATAGCTTGTGATCGACCGTGAAGTGGTGCCCGAATTGCCGATGTACAGCTCGGCACCATCGACGGGAATCCGTCCGCCATTGCCTGCGACCACAAAGCTAGCGGCCTTTGGATCGGCCTCTATAAAGACGCCGAGTTTGCACAATGCTTGGACCATGTAGTCGGTGTCGTCGCTAAAGAGTGCGCCCGTAAGGTGCGATTCTCCGTTGGCTAGTGCCGCGACCAGCAGCGCCCGGTTGGTATAGCTTTTGGACCCGGGAACGGAGACTTCGGCGTCGAGAGGTTTTTGCAGGGGTTGTATTTCGAGCGAATCAGCGTTCATGTTTCGTTAAACGTTGGGTGGCATGACGCAAGCGGCACGAGGCCATCCATAATTTGGTGTCTCGCGGTGCTCTGAGCAATGCCTGATTGGGAAGTCTTAGGCTGGAGGGCGCTGGTGTTTTCCTCTACATTTATTCGCGAAAGGAATGCGTCAATGCCATCAGTCAAGAAGCCGGACGAGATCAAAAATGTACTCGAAGGTCCGGTCAACTCCATCCCCACCACATTTCTGCCCAACGGCCAGCTAGACTGGGAGGGCATCGGCCGCGTAATCGACATCGGCATCTCGAGCGGCAGCAAGGTCAGCTTGCTGACCTACGGGGATAGCCAGTTCGAGTTCCTCAGCGATGAAGAAGTCGCCCAGCTCACCCGCTTTTTGGTCGACCGGGTTGCCGGACGGGCATTGACGGTAGCGGCTACTCGGCGCTGGCCAGACGATCGGGCGGTCCAGTTCGCCGAGTATTGCCGTAGTTGGGGAGCCGACGTGCTGATGGTGCTGCCGTCGGAACAAGCCCAGCCGCAAGGCAAGGTCATCCAATATCGCAAAGTAGCCCAAGTCATGCCCCTGATGTTGGTGGGGTGTCCTCCCTATGAAATTCTCGACGCGCTACTCGACGCGCCCAACATCTGCACCTTCAAAGAAGACGGTACACTCGAATACGCAAAGGCGACTGTGCATCGCTATGGCGATCGGTGGAAGTTCATGACCGGCGGGGGCCTATGGCGCAATTTTGCACAATGGCCCTGCGGCATCCGCGCCTTTTTTTGCTATCCATCTTCGTTTGCTCCCCATATAGCACAAAGCTACTGGCGGGCCTTCCAAGACGGCGACGCCAAAACGGCCCAGACCATCATCGCCCAAATCGAAGAACCCTTCTGGGGAGTGGCCACAGATGTGGTAGGCGGCGGTCAGGCTGTGTGGCGCACCGCGCTCGAACTCAATGGCATTGCCTCGCGCTGGTTGCGTCCGCCTATGGTCACGGCCACAGACGAGGAAGTGGAAAAGATCGGGGCCGTCTTGGATGCCATCGGGCTGATAAATCCCCTCTGAGCGGCTTGCTCTCTCGGCGGTGCTCGATCATTCTCTGATCTGTGCCGGGCGGGACCAAAAACCCTTCTTCCAAGAATCGAGCTTGGCTCAATTGCATCGTTCGCTCTTGCGCTCCAAGACGATCAGCGATCCGCACAGTGTATCACCGCCACCTCGCCAAACGCTAGCGTCAGCTCAAAGGCTCCGTCGCAGAGCGCGAGATCTCGTTCGCCTAGCAGGTCTCGGGCCGATTTTATCGGCCAGCGTGGCTGCACCCGCGTCCGCGCTGTGCGCCGTTCTAAGTTGAGCGCGAAGATCAGCGACCCGCCCTGCCGAAAGTGGCGGCGAAAGGCGACGATGCGATCGCCAGTAAGCGCAAACCACGGCTCGACGCCCGCGGTCGCCAGCAGTGCGATCGCTACCTCATCGTGGACCAGCCCCACTGGCGCGGGTGACCCCGGTTGCCCGGGCACTTGCGACGAAGCTGTAGCCGAGAGCGCAAACCCGTACCAAGTGAAGCGCCCGGCGGCTGAGCGCACCCCGACCACCTCGTCGCCGATGGTAGCGATGGGCGCCGTGGCACCTTGGGCTTCTAGGATTGAATAGGTCGTCCCCGCCGGCAGGGCAAAGGTGCCACACTCCATCTGCACGATGTTTTTGCCAGCCTGGACATCGAAATCAGCGACGACATCAAAATCGGCGCTCCGGCAGTCGATGAGATCGCTGAGGCCCTCGGGCGGCTTGAAACTCCAGTGGCCCTTGCCGGCAAAGGTACCAAAGTAGCCGTCGGCTACGAGGTGAGACGCTTTGTGCCCACAGGGCGCGGTAGAGCGCCCGGTGGTGCTGGATGAACTGGACGCCCTGGTCGTTAAAATCAAATGCGTCGTCGCTTGGTCCACTGTAGGCAATGGCCACATCGGCGCGTGGAATGGCCAGCGGCAGGTGGGCGGCGATGCGGTCGATCTGGACGATGGTCTCGGTTGCCGCGTGAAGTCGCTCGGTCGGCTCGCCGTCGAGTGCAGCTATATTGAGTCCGGGTGCTTCGTAGGTCATGTACTCTGGTCGGTACTGCCAGAACATGGCCCCGGCACCGCCCTTGATCAGGGTTAGCCGTCCACGCGCCGGCGTAGCCAATGCCGTCCCAAGTGCCCCAGACCCCCAAGGCTTGGTGGTCTTTGTAGCGCGGCACGAATTGGCGCAGATAGTGCTCGACGTAAACCCGCCACATCGGGTGGTCGAAATTGTGGATCATCGCTCCGTGTGCGGCGAACGCGCCGGTCGTGTTTTGTTGCACACGGCCGTCGCGGCGGACGACTCGCATGTCCGGGTGGGAGCGCAACATCCAAGCCGGGCAGGCCATGTGGGTGCCTAGCGGGGTATCGACCCAGACCTTTAGGCCGTGATCGTCGAACTCGTAGTGGTTGGGCAGGGTATCGACCCAGTCCCAAGAGTACCAGACGCGGACGATGCTCATACCAGCGGTGCTAATCCGGCGAAAGTCCTCGGCCCAGTACTCAGGCGGTGGCACGGGTGGGCGGTAGTATTCGACGCCGACCGGAAAGGGCCGAGCGAACGCCTGATTGAGAGCTTTGTCGCGGCTGTGCAACTGCATCCATTGGTCGCCGATGTGCATGGTGCTCTCCTAGTGATTCTTTACGCTAATCCGCAGCCAGCGGATGTTGTGAATATGGTCTTCGCGACACCAGAAGGCCGCCAGCACGTCGCCATCGGGCAGGCGCAAGAGGCTGGGAAAGCCAAAGTGGAGTTCGGCCAGCTCGGTAGCCGCGTCCCGCTCGCCCTGCATCCGCGACGCCGCGCCTTGCCACAGGGGGGCCTCTGCGAGCTGGACCCACGCGTCGCCTTGTATCTGCGCGAGCATCGCCCACAGGCCAGCCACGTCGGTGCGGCGCGTCAGGCACAGGACCCGACCGCCACCCAAGTGCAGCAACTTGGTCGTCTCGCCGGCGATCCTGGTCGAGCCGCGGACGCTGAATGTCTTGCCGTCTGGTGCTATCGCGTAAGGCACCTCCGTCAGGGTTTTACCTACCGCCGAGTTAAAGGGCCAAGCCACCGCGAGGAGCCGCCCGCCCGTCAGTTCCACGAGACTGACTTCGTGGTAGATCACCGCGCCTTGGGGATCGGCGAACAGCTCGATATATTTGGCCCAAGTCTGGCCTTGGTCGTCAGAGACCAACGTTAGAGCCTTGAGTCCGTCGGGCGCGTCTCCTTCCCAAGTCCGCAACAGGCCCGTGGGCAGGAGCAACCGGCCGTCGCCGGTCTCGACAAAGGCGTGGCAGACTTCGTAGGGACCAGCTAGTGGCGGCTCGATTTTCTGTGGCCCTTGCCAGTGGAGCCCGTCGCGGCTGCGGAGCACGAACCAATCGCCTTGCTCTACGCCGTACGTCTGCGGATTCCAGCCGCTGGTCTCGGGGTGGTGGCAATAGCTGCGTCGGCCCGCGCCGATCAAGGTTCCGTCGGCTAGGGTGCTGATGCGGACGGTGCGGCGGGCGGGCGCGGCAACGGGATCCGTGAAAAAGGCCACCGGCTCGCTCCACGCCCGCCCGCCATCGGTCGAGCGCGCAAGATAGGTGCAATAATCAAGAGCACCGATGGTTTTGCCCAAGTCGTAGGCGGCCAATAGGTCGCCGTTGGGCAACACCGCTAGGGTGGGGTGCCAAGCATGGAGCGTAGAGTCTCGGTAGATGAGGCCGGTGGCGCGGAGTTCGATCATGGGGACCTCTCGGGGCGAGGCGATTGACCGGGGGAATAATACGGTTTTAGGTTTTTCGCACCAAATTGTAATGCGCGGAGGACGCACACATGCCCAAACCCCGCCTGATGTTTGAAAACGACTCGCGCCACACCTTGCTCTACATGTGCGAGCCACCCGTCGCGCAAGAGGGGTGCGAGGCTGCGGTTGATGAGCTGTTGGGAACGCCGATTGAGGCATTGGTTTTCAACCTCGGCTTTGGCAACGCCTTTTTGCACGACACCCAAGTGGCCGATCACTGGGGACCAGAGACAGCGGCTACCGCTCAGTTCCGGCCGGAGGACGACCATCACTGGGAGCACCTCGTCTTCCAGCGCGCCTATCGCAATGCCCAACAACTCATTGCCGAGGGCCGCGATTTGCTGCACATCGTCTGCGACCGCGCACAGGCCAAGGGGCTGTTGATCTATCCCTCTCTCCAGGTGCAGGCCGACTTAGGCGAGGGCTTGCGGATCGGCGATACCCAGTTGGCCGATTTTGCGCGACCAGAAGTCCGCAAAATGCGCTTTGCCTTGATTGAGGAAACCCTGCAAAACTATCCGGTGGATGGCTTTGAACTCAACCTCAATCACTACGCTGGCGGTGCCTTTTTTCACCCCGACTGCATAGAGCGCGGCCGGGCGATCTTTACCGACTGGCTCCAGCGCGTCCGCGAGGCCGTCAAGCAAAGCGGCCCGGACCGCGAGCTAGCCCTGCGCATCCCCAGCAGTATCGCCGGGTGCCGGTCCATTGGCTTGGATCCCGAAACGTGGATCCGCGAGGGAATTGCCGATGTCTTGGTCGCGGAAAACTTCGCGTCCATGTCCCTGCTTGACGCGACCGCGGATTTCCGGCCCCTAATCGCAGCGGCCCAAGACGCGGATTGCCGGGTTCACGGCGTCATCCGCAACAACGTGGATTCGGACCGGCTGGGCGCGGCCCCCAGCGCCATGGTGCGCGCCGCCGCGACCAACTACTGGGCGCAGGGCGTCGATGGGCTGAATTTGGTCCATTGGGCCGGCAACTGGCCGTACGGACCGTCCTTCTACGAGCAGCTCCGCGAGTTGCCGCACCCGGACGTGATGGCGGTCAAAGACAAAATCTACGCGATCCCCACGCCCACCGGGCGTTCAGCCGCACAGCCGAAGACCGAGCCGGGACTCGTCATGCAGCTACCGGCCCCGCTGTCGCTAGACCAACCCATAGCGCTAGACCTGCCCATCAGCGACGATCTGCCGCGCTGGGGCGCAGCGGGCCGAGTTCACGAGGTGATTTTGCGGCTACGGCTGATGCGCGCTACCGACCGCGACCGCCTCAGCTTCAAGCTGAACGGCAGCGAGCTGCCAGCGCATATCACGCGCAAGATCGACCACATCTATCAGATGACTGCGCCACGCTACCGCTCGCATTCGAGTTACTGGTTTGTCTTCCGGTTGGACGAGGCCCATTGGCCGGTGCGGGGAACCAACGTCGTGGAGGTCTCTCTGCACGAGCGCGACCCAGAAGCTACGCCGCTCATCTATGTGCGAGACTTGGAACTAGAGGTGCGTTACCTGCGCGGCAAGAGCACCTATCGCGGCGTTCACAACACCGACCCGGACTTAGGGCCTTATGAGTGCGGCGTTACTTGAGGGCGACGATGTTGGCGATGGAGGTTTTTGATACTGAGGGTTGGGTATGTAGATTTACCACCTAGAAAGGAGACCCGTCATGCTATACCGTATAGCGATCCTTTGTGCGCTCTGGGTCTTGCCCGCCGCTGGTCAGGATGGACTGCTGGGCACTTGGGAACATAGTCAAGAAGGAATTGAGGGGTTCCGCTTTACTTGGATTGACACCCTAAAAAAGAAGACCTTTGAAAATGCCACTGTTTTTTACGACACGGCGGCAGGCCAATCCTCCCGCCGCGTGACTTTCCGAGAGGACGGGACCGCCCACCTCAATTCCGTGAGGGTTTCTGACCTCAGCTACCTCCCTGACGAATCGTTGAGGGAATTAAAAGAACGGGGCCGCCTCTTCGACTCTAGGGCCTACGACGGGATAGGTACTTGGCGTACTGCTGGCGACAGCCTGTGGATCGGGTACGACGAATTCATCATATATGAAGGCGATATTCAGATCCGGCTCTGCGAATTTTCTGCTGAGGATTTTATCCGCGGGCAAGATGCTGGGGAAGCCATATCTGAGGAAGACCGCGCCTCTGTAGAAGCATTCTATTCCCATTTCTTCAACCTCACTAAAGAGCAAATGGAGTTCGCCGGCACCTACCAGCTCGCAGGTGATAGTCTCTTTCTCACTTCTCTAGGCGTGGACGGTGCAGACCGCACCCGCGCCTACACTCGTACTACCGCTGCTGTTACCGCCAACCCACACTAGTTGGGGGCGCGGAATAACACATCGGCCAATTAATACGGAGGAAATCATGGCCAGCCATCTCGAAGACGTCGAGTACAAAGGCGGCAAAAAACACGGCCCTTGGGTGCTATACTATGCCGACGGCGGCAAGCGACGCGAAGGCGCTTTCGACATGGGCAAGAAGACGGGCAAATGGGTCGAGTACCACAGAAACGGCCAGCCCGCCAGCATCAACCACTACGAGGAAAATAAACTCACTGGCGACCACGTAGCCTACTATGAAAACGGCAAACGGAAACAGACCGGGCAATTCAACGAATACCGCGGCAAGAGCTCGGACGGGCGCAAGAAGGGGACGTGGACTTTTTACGCTACGGACGGCGAGACGGTCTGGCGCCTCATTACCTACAAAGACGGTCGCCGCTGCCGCGAGGACGATCATCCCCTCGGCTTGTGCCCGGATTGCGACAAGCCGGTGGAATCGCCCGCGTGGGAACACTGTTCCCGTTGCGACGCCGAGTTGATCTAAAGCTCATAACGCGAGGTAAGTGAGCAATGGAATTGGTCCTACTGGAGGAGCAACAGCGTCGCTTCTTTGACGACAACGGCTATCTGGTCGTCCCAAGGGCACTGACGCAGCGCGAAGTGGAGCAGTTGACGACAGTGTGCGACCGGATGATCGATGAATTCGGACGCCAAGCAGACCAATACTATGTTCAGCGGCGGCCGGGTATCGTACAAGAGCAGGCGTTTCACCCGCTGCTGACCCATTCCTCGACAGTGCCGCTATTGGTCCAGTTGCTGTCGCCCAACATCCATCTGCACACCACGGCGATTATCTATAAATTCCCACAGGACGATGCCGGGGAAGGGGTGCGGGGATGGCATCGCGACATCGGCATGACCGAAGATTTGGGCCACGAAGGCATCGTCCGCGCCGGCATAAAAGTGGGCTATTGCCTGACGGATTTTCCCACGCCGCAGTCGGGTTTTACCATGTTCGCCCCCGGATCGCATCGGCTGCCGACGCCGTTGCCCATCCCTCAAGGCCAAGTCGATCCAGAGAAGGCGGTGGATTTGTGTCTCAATGCCGGTGATGCCTTTTTGTTTGAGAACCGCGTCTTCCACACAGCGGCACCTAATTTAAGCCAGCGCACATCAAAGGTGGTCATACTGGGCTACAGCTACCGCTGGATGGGAGGGCTGCGGGATAATATGAACCTCGTCCAACCGGGCGACGAGGTGCTGAGCCAAGTAGATGATCTTGGCAAGCAGCTATTGGGGGGATCGAGCAACGGCTTGGCCGAATGGGCCCGGGAACAGGGCATCGCCCGCGAGCCGATTGAGTGGACTAAACAGGTGTAACGAATCGACAAGGAGAACGCCATGAGCGAGCACAATGCCGCGCCCATGACCGCAGAGCAGAAGTTTTTTTTCGACCTCCAAGGTTGGCTCTTGTTGCCCTCGGTGCTGTCCGAGGCGGAAATTGAAGCGACGAAGGCCGAAGTATACGGCGGTGCCAAACAAGGCTACCAAGGTGCCTTGCAGGAACTTTTGGACCATCCAGCGGTGGTTGGCATTCTCACTGAAATCCTCGCTGAAGAGCCGTATCTTGGGGACGAGTACTACAGCTTCCGCTGCGAAAATTCCTTTACCACCGTGCGGCAGGTCGGCTGGAAAAGCACCAGCAACGGCACGGGCCTGCCGCATGTAGTGAGGCCCCCGCAACAAGCCAATGCCATGCGCTACCAAGTGGCCGGCAACAAGATATTTTCCGGGCTGACACGGGTGGTGTGGGAGCTTGAAGAAGTGAAAGCCGGCCAAGGGGGCACCACGTTTCTCTCCGGCTCTCACAAGGCCCATTTCAACTACGGCGGCCCCGACCCCAACCGGCCCAATATCGGCGAATCTCCTTGGGAGGAACCCATGAAGGCGGCCATGGCCCAATATAGCTGCCCGCCCGGCTCGGCTATTGTCTTCACCGAAAGCCTGCTACATGCAGCCAACGATTGGCGCAACTCGGACAATCCGCGCTGTGCCGTTTTCAATTGCTACAATTCTCTGTGGGCCCAATGGCATCGGCTCAACCTCAGCCACGAGGTCATCGAGGCCATGCCGCCCAAGCGCCGCTCTTTGTTTCGCGGCACGTGGCAAATAGGCGGTGATAACCGCGCCTATTCGCCAGATAATCGTTCGGTTTAAGGTCGCAGCAGCGTGCGAATGTAGAAAGAGAAAGTAGAATATGCCCAAACCTGTCGCCGACAAACCACTCAATAGCTACCTCTATCCCGAAGGAGGCCCCGGCCGCCAGCTCAAGGCCCGTTTGCGGGCCGGGGAGGTGTTGGTGGGTGGCATGATTGCCGAGTATGTGCGGCCGTCGCTGGTCAAGTGCTTCGAGCAGGCCGGCTGCGATTTTATCTACATCGAATTTGAGCACGGCTATTTCGATTTAACCTCGCTAGCCGATACCGTGCAGGCCGCGCGCGACAACGGCCTGCCGGTCATTGCCAAAACCCCGCAGCTAGAGCGAGCCGCAGTGGCCAAGCTGTTGGAGTGCGGCGTGGTGGGGCTACAGCTTCCGCGCACGGAATCGCGAGCGGACATCGAGGCTTTGCACAGCTATCTCAAGTTCCCGCCCTTGGGCACCCGCGCCGCCGCGCCGGGATACGGCAACAGCGACTATTGCAAGGTCACAGATCACCGAGCGTGGATGGCGGCCCAAGACGCGGAAATATCCCTAGTGGTACACCTAGAGACGCGGCGGGCTTACGAGCGGGCCGAGGAAATCGTCTCGACGCCGGGGGTGGACATGGTCTATGTCGGGCCGGGCGATTTTTCCGTGGAAATGGGGCAGCCGGGGCAGCCGGACCACCCGGATGTGCGCGGCCCGATGGAAGAGATCCTGCAATTGTGCAAAAAGCACGGAATTCCGTTCGGGACCACAGCCTCAGGGCCAGAGGCGGCCCGGCGCTGGGTGGAACAGGGGGCCTTGTTTTTTGAGGCTGAGGACGAGCGCAACCTGATTTTGGAGGGGGCAACCAAGCTGGTGGAAGCGTACCGCGCTTTCTGCTAGCATTGGCCGCAAATTCGTGACGCCTAGAGACCCTCATAGCGAGTCGGGTGCTCGACAGGCGAGGTGGGAGCGGATGGCCGAGACTTTTATCAGACGAGCCAACTTGGAGGAGACTCCGGCCCCGGAGAGCCAGTCCCTTTCCATTCGGGCCTTTTTGTTGGGGGCCTTGTTGTGCCTGCTCATTGGCGTCGGCACCATCTACGCCAACGCCATCATCCAGGGCACCTTCATGGCTTGGTGCTTTAGCAATCCCGTCGCGCTCTTTCTGTTCTTCTACTTGGTGTTGGGTAATATCTTGGTGGGAACCTTGGCCCGCAATTTGGCGCTGAGGCGGGAGGAGTTGGTGCTGATTTACGCCATGATGATGGTGTCGGCCTCGATTCCCACCTTTGGTTTGGTCGAGCACTTGCTGCCCATGATCACGGGGGTCTTTTACTATGCCACTCCCGAAAACAATTGGGGCGAACTGATCCAGCCCTATGTTCCCGCTTGGATCGCCCCCAGCGATGGTCCGTTGATCCAAGGTTTCTACGAGGGCCTGCCCAAGGGGATGTCGGTGCCTTGGCAAGGCTGGTTGGAGGCGTTGGGCTATTGGTCTGTTTTCCTCCTCGCTCTCTACTTAGTGTCGATTAGCCTGATGGTGCTTTTGCGCCGGCCGTGGATGGAAGGGGAACGTCTCCTCTATCCGATGATGCAGGTCCCTATCGAGATGATCAACGGACGCGAGGGAACGGCCTTGGCCAGCGCGGTCTTCCGCCAGCCGCAGATCTAGGGGCTGCGGCCGGTGCGCTGTTTTACGAATTCATTCGCCGTCAGGCACCTTCTGCTCGGGAAGTGAAGGGCTGTTGCTGAAGTTGGCCGCCTGATCTACGCAAAATTTCGCAACCTGCCAAACGGTTGCAATCCACATTCCGACGATAAAAGGAGACGAAATAATGCGCGTGTTGATTATGTCCGACATGGAGGGGGTAAGCGGCATTGTGGTGTGGGAGCAGGTCAGTGGTGGTGCCGCGATGTTTGAAGAGGGCCGACAGCTCTATACGGAGGAAATCAACGCGGCCGTGCGCGGGGCCAAAGCCGCTGGCGCGACGGAAATTGTCGTGGTCGATTGCCACGGTGCGGGCAAAGGATGGAGCTTTAATTCGCTCATCCCCGACAAAATTGATCCCGATTGCGAATGGGTCGCCCATCACGAGTGGGGTCGCTACGACGAGCTGTGGGAGCAAGGGTGCGATGCCTGCCTGCTGATCGGCATGCACGCCCGCAATGGAACACCCGACGGGGTGCTGTGCCACACCATCTCCAGCGTCCAGTATAGAAACCTCTGGTTCAACGACGATCTCGTCGGCGAAACCGGCATCAACGCCGCGCTCAACGGGCACTACGGGGTGCCGATTGCCCTCGTCACTGGCGATGAGGCCGTCTGCCGCGAAGCCAAAGCTCTTCTCGGCGAATTGCTGCCAACCGTGGCCGTTAAAAAGGGATTGAGTCGGTTTAGTGCCCGCCAACTACCGCCGGTCCGCGCCCGCGAGTTGATCGAAGACGCGGCTAGAAACGCACTCGCCGATCTGACCCGGACCAAGCCTTATGTCCCGGCAAAGCCAACGACTATTCAAATTGAACTCGCCAGCGTGGATCAGCTCGCCGAATTCAAGGGACGTACCGGGGTTGAGATAACGGGGCCGCTCTCGGTTGAAAGCCGCGCAGAAGACTGGTTGACCGCGTGGAATCAGTTTTGGCCCTACGCTTAATACGTGGATTCGGCAAACCGCTCTCTCCCGTCCCTACCGGGGCAACGGCAGCGCGATTTTGGCGTTGTTGTGCTGCTGCGATTGCAGGCAGGCGATCATCATCTCCACAACGGTCAGACCATCTCGGCCGGTACACGACAACTCGTCTTCACCGTCGAGCGCCCGCACGAGCTCGTGCATGCCCGCTTCGATTCCTTCGACTTCCCACGGGCGCGGTTCAACCAACTCCCGCTCTCCGTCTCGCTCGATGTAGGCGTCGCCTTCCCGCTCGATGAAAATGCTCCCCGTGGTGCCCGACACTGTGAAGTCGAGTCGGTTGGGAGTCTGTTTTTCTCCGAGGTATATCCCGCGTACGCCGTTGGCAAAGTGGATGTAGGCGTTGGCGCTCGGCTCGGTGGTGGGGTCGTGTCCGCCGTCGCCGCGATATTCTCTGTAGTCTTCGTACCCGTCCTCCAACTCGGCGACGAGCCACTCTGGATTGCTGCCGGCGTACCACATGATGGCGTCGAGCAGGTGAGTGCCGTTGCGGAACAGCATGGACCGCGTGCCGTAGTGCTCGCACAAGACCGCTCTCACGTCGCCAATCTCGCCGCCGGCCACCAGCTCTTGGCAGCGATGCCAGACGGGAAACCAGTGGCGGGTGTGGTCAACCGACAGCAAGGCGTTGTGGCGTTCTGCGGCAGCCACCATGCGGTCGGCGTCCTCCACGCTGGTGGCCAGCGGTTTTTCGCAGAAAATCCCCTTGGCACCAGCTTCGGCCGCGGCCACCACCAAGTCGGCGTGCCGGTTGTCGCCGGTGGCCACCGTGACGATGTCGAGCTGTGCCTCTTCCAGCATCCTTTGGTAATCGGCGTACATCTTCAGCTCAGGACTAGCCCCTTTGAACTGCGCGGCAAATTCGTCGCGTTGCTCTGGCACGAGGTCGCAACCAGCCACGACCTCGGCGTTTGCTATACTCTCGGCCCCTCGGGCGTGCCGATTGCCAATGCCCCTACAGCCGATGACTCCTACTCTGTACATGATGCCTCCTTTGATACGACACATTTACGCAATAGACCAAGGTGAAATAAGTGGTGTTACGCATGGTCTAGCCAGTGGTTAGTGGTTGGTTATCAGTCTCTTTGGCAACGTTTCCAAATCGCTTCTACTATCGCACTGCGTAGAGCCTGTTTGCTGCTACTAGAGATACCAGTTTTGAATAGTGATACACCTGCTCGTCGCCTACGCGGGTCGGCGCTTCAAGGACGAAGTCGGCAAAGTGCGGCGCATTGAAGACCACAAAGGCGAGGGATAGAGAATCGACGTGGCGGGCGCGGCGCTGGCTCAGGTCTGGGAAGGCCACCGGGCCGGTGTCAACTTGGTAGATATCGTTGGCGCGGTTGGTGTTCATGGTCTTGACCGGGTATTCCATGATCGCCTGCAACCCGGTTTCCTCGTTCCGCACTTGGGTTTGCGCTGCGATTGGCACCGAGTCGTAGGTCGCCTCGCGCACCGCCGCAGCGCTGGTGAGTTCCTCCACATCGCTTCCGGCAATCAGATGGTACTGTTGCCCGTTCCACCACTCGGCTGAGCGGCGGATCTCCCGATAGCTGTCGCGTAGGTAGGCGTGCCGCCGATAGACGACTGACCACTCCGGGCCGAACACGGGCAGGAAGTCGTAGTTGTCCTCGTGCAGGAGGTTTTCTTTGGCAAAGGTGTGCTCGCTCTTGCACGACCCCACCTGCACGTAGTCCTCGCTCTGGCCGGAGGCTTCGTCGATGATGCGCGTCCGCGACTCGACCCAAAACCGCACCTCGTTGTCCGGGCCGTTGCCGATTACAAATGATCGTCCGTAGTCTAGTGGTGTCACAATATGGCCTCCTTTGGAGTGGGAAAAGCCCGAAAACTTGACATTTGTTCAGTATCCGTTATTTGTTAGTGAATGGCTGAGTATGGGTTTACAGAGTATTTTGAGCAGCAAGTCCTGCGTAAGCGGTCTTATTTGAAGAAAGAATGGTGCATCTATGTCATTGAGAACGCTGTTCGTTCAGAGCCACAGGAACATAACAGATTCTGTTTTTGGGCCGCAATTCCCGAATTCGGGGGTCGCTATCTAAGAGTCATTACGCTCGACGATAAGACGACTATTCACAACGCTTTTCCAGATCGAGGATTCAAGCCATGAAGCTCAACTACTACCCGGAAACGGACTCACTGTACATTGACTTGTCCGAACAGTCTAGCGCAGAGAGTCGGGAAATCTCGGAAGGTGTCATTCTCGATTACGATGCCGACGATAGGCTTGTTGGTATTGACATTGATAATGCCAGCAACAAAGTCGAGATGGAAAAACTGATTGTCAGTAAACTCCCTAGCGAGGTTGAAATGACCAGTGCATAGCAAGGGAACAGATTTAATCGGCACGGTTGTGGTTCATGTAATCATAAAATCGTTCACTGACAATGGCTGAGATCTCCACAGGCAACCCCCGCGCCAACTTCTCCGGCACGGGGGTCTTTTTTGTTCTCCTATAGCAATCCTATATCATTCACAAGAGGATCCGCAGATGGACGCAGATGGGCGCAGATGATGCACAATCTCCACTAACTTCAAACAAGAGAAACGACTCCCATGACCTTAAAAATCACCGACGATGTATTCTTAGATCAGGCTGGGCGGCCGCGCCGGATCCGCGGCGTTACCGTCAACAGCGCCTCGCCCCTGCTCGTCTCGCTGGCGGCGCAGGTCGGTTTTGAAGCGGTGTGGATCGAAAGCGAACACGGCCCGGTCGGCTTTGAGCGGGCCGAGACCTTGTGCTTGGCCGCGGAGGCCGGCGGCGTTTTTCCGCTCATTCGCCTGCCCGATGGCGAGCGCCACCACGTGCTGCGGGCACTCGAAATCGGAGCGCGGATCATTCTCGTCCCCATGGTGGACGATGCGGCCTATGCGCACCGCATCGTCGAGGTGGGCAAGTACCCGCCGTTGGGCCGACGCGGCTTCAATGTGCGTACGCGCGGCATGGGTTTTGGCATGGAAGACCTGCCCGCTGTCCTAGCCCGTGCCAATGCGCGTACCCACCTCTTTGCCCAGATCGAGACCATGGAGGCCGTGGCGAATGTCGATGAAATAGTCGCCGTGGAGGGCCTCTCTGGTATCTTCATGGGGCCGGGGGACCTAGCGGTCGATATGGGCTGCACCGGCCAGATGGGCGATCCAAAGCTGCGCGAGGCCGTGCTCTCGTGCTTGGCCAAGGCGCGGGCCGCCGGCAAGCTGAGCGGCATCTTCACCTTGCCGGGGCCACTGCTTACGGCCGCGATGGACGCGGGCTGCGATTTGGTAATCTGCGGCGGGGACGTGATGAATCTGGGCGCGGCTTGGAGCGAATTGCTGTGCCAGATCCCGGCCGAGCGCGGGTGAAGGCGCGGTCAATCGGAGCGCACCGGCACGCCCTCCAGCAATCCGCTCTGGTGCATGTCGACCCACTCGTCCATAAAGGTCTTGTTCCACTGCGCGGTCAGCGGGTGATCCATCATGTCGCGGTACACAGTCCACATGGTGACGAGTTCGTCGGCCCCGTCGCGGAAGGCGGCGTGCGCGGTCTCCACCGAGCGGATGAGGGCGGCCATAATGAAGGGACGCTGGCCCCAGCCGCTGAACATCTGCGCGCATTCGCGGATCAGCTTGGTCGGATCGCCGCCCACTTCCTTGACCGGCTCGCAAAACGGCAAGATGTGGTCCACCCCGGCTTGGGCGACGGCCGCAGCTTGCGTCAGTGAGAACACCGTGGTGCAGAAGGTCTCGACGCCTTGATCCTTGAGGATGCTAAACGCCTTGAGTCCGTTGACGTTGCAGGGGATCTTGAGGATGATCTGCTCCGACATGTTGGTAAAAACTTGCCCGACCTCTAAGAGCTCTTCAACGCAATGGCCGTCGATTTCCATCACCACGGGCTTGTCGGTGAGCTTGAGATATTGCTCTATCAGGCTGATGACCGAGCCGTATTGTTTGGCGTATTGGTTGAGCACTACCGTATTGGTGACGATTCCGGCGATTCCGAGGGGCATCCACTCCTTTAGCTCGTCGGGCGAGCCAGCCAGCCAGATGGTTGGGCCGCGACCTTGGGCGCGGGCGGTGGGAACGGGTCCACTTGCTGCCATAATTAGGTCTCCTGTGGTTTTACAGTGGGCGTTGACAGGTGGGCGAATATAGAAAAAACGCCCTGCGAAAGCGAGTAGGTAAACGAGCGGAGTATCTGTGAAATTCGACTACTTTTACGGCGGGCACGTCGCCATGGACGATTTGGGATTTGCCGGCCGGCCGGTGGATGAGCGGATCGAAACGGACGAGCACCTTGCCGCGGTCTTTGCCGAAGCCCGCGCCATGGCTCAGCTCATGGACGCGGCTGGCTACGACACCCTGTGGTTGGCCGAACACCACTTCCAGCGCGAAGGCTACGGCGGCATCCCCAATATCCCGCAAGTGGAGATTCTCTTCAAGGCGTGGAACGAGCCGTCGTTTGCCCATTGCGGCCCGCACTACGAGCTGCCGGCTAAGGTAGTGCATCGCCGAGATACGCTCACGGAAATCACCCTAGTGCCGCGCCCGCGCAACCGGCCAGTCGAGTGCTGGCAGCCGATCTTCAGCGCCAACCCGCGCGGTATTGCGTTTATGATTAAGCACGGGATCAAGGGCGTGGTGCCCGGCGATGGGCGGGCTGTGGAAATCGCCGAGCGCTGGCGCGATGCGTTGGCCCGCACGGGCCGCGACGCCGAATTGGGCGCAGGGTTGGCCTTGGTGCTACAAGTCCACTTGGCCGACACCCAAGAGCAGGCGATTTGCGAGGCTGGGGTTTGGTTTGAGGAACAGCTCAAGGTACTGGCCCCTTTGGGCCGGATGCCGGCGCTGAATGAGGCGCAAATCGCGGCCACGTACGACGGGGCGGCAGCGGCGCGGGCCGGCTTGCCGACGGTGCGCGATTTGGTACGCGAGGGCGCTTGGCTCTGCGGGCCGCCCGAACACGTGGCCGCCCGGCTCGCCGAAATCCACGCGCAATTGCCCGGCTTAGAGCGCGTGACGATTGGTGCCGGGGCGCTGGGCATCCCACCGGAGGCGATCCGGCAAACCATCGAGTGGTTTGGCCGCGACGTGCTGCCACAATTTGCGGAGGCATCATGAAAACCAACCAGACCAAGGCCGCCCTGCTCGGAGGGGCGACCGTGGAGATAGTCGAAATCAACCGAATCTTCGGTCCGGTCGTGGTAGAGTTGGCCGCTCAAGCGGGCTTTGGCTGCGTCTGGATCGACATGGAGCATTCCCATCTGGGGCTAGACGCGCTGTCGCAGCTAATTTTGGCGGCGCAGGCCACGGGGGTCGATACAGTGGTCCGCATCCCCAAGGGGCCGTACAATCAGGCGATTAAGCCGCTGGAGTTAGGGGCCGGGGGGCTGGTTTGGCCCCATTGCAAGAGCGCGGACGAAGCGCAGGCTTTTGTGCAGATGGCCAAGTTCCGGCCGCTGGGCTTGCGCGGCTTGGGTTGTGGCCGGGATTCGGACTACGGTACGCTGGACCCCGCCGAGTACATGGGAAGGGCCGACGCCGAGACTATACTGGGCGTGATGATCGAAGACGCCGAGGGCGTGGAAGAGGTGGAAGCCATTGCCGCCGTTGCAGGAATTGACTTGCTCTTCGTGGGGCCGAGCGACTTGGCGCACAGCTACGGAGTCGAGCGCGAAGGAGTTCCCCACATAGACCACGAGCGCGTACTGGCGGCCTTTGACCGCGTGGGAGCCGCTTGCGCTGCCAGTGGCAAGGCCATGGGTACGGCGGTCGGCCCGGGCGAGTCTATGCGCCGCGTGGTCGCCAAAGGTACGCGCTGGCTCAACTGCTGCCATGACATGTCGGCCCTCACCAGCGGCTTGCGCAGTGCGCGGCAAGCAACCCTTGGGGCGAAGCAACGCACGATCACCCAGCAGTTGTTGGCATTGTATCACAGGGGAGACTTGGACCTCGGCGACGTATCCGGCACCGCTAAGCGGCACGACTTTAGCCGGAGCATGGTCAATCACTTGGCGAGCTTTGTTCAGCACAAGGCAAAGTGCGTCGAAGCCTTGCCCGAGATAGCTCCGTTCGTCGAGCGCATGGAGCAAGCCCTCGTGGATGGCCGGCGGGGCTTGGCGTTGACCGATGCCTATTACGTCTGCTTGGCGGTGCAAAGTCTGCCCAAAGAGTGCTGGCTAGCAGTCCTGCAAGCGACGTTCGACCGTTGGGAACGCGCCGCCACCGGCTCCTTTAAGGCGTTTTTTGACGAGGTTAAAGAACATCTGCAGGCCGAGCCGTCTTAGCTGTGGGGCCGCGCAGATGAACGCAGAGGAGTGCCGCTGCGGCAAATGCTACTCTGTTTTCGTTATCTCACTTCGGGCCACTACCGAGATTGCTCTCATCTTTTGTAGTGGGCTTAGTGTTAGCCTATTACTTACGAACGATTCCGTTCCATTGCCGTATGTATTTGTAATACACGCAGTCGCAAATCTGATAGCAGCATTGGTGTCGCTGGCGGCACCTTCCAATTGGTGATTCAGATCGCGACTCCGCCGCAGACGGAAATGCACTGGCCGGTCACGTAATCCGAGAGATCGGTAGCCAAAAATTCCACTACCTTAGCGCAATCTTCTGGCTTGCCGAAGCGACCGAGCGGGATGTGGTCGCCCGCGCCCGCGCCCATGCCTTCGGCGATTTTGCGTGCGCTGAGGATGTAGCCGGGCGCAATGCAGTTGACGTTGACCCCATAAGGCCCCAACTCCTTGGCCAAGACCTTGGTGTAGTGGGCAACTCCGGCCTTGGCGATGCTGTACGGCGGTCCCCCTTCGGTCCCGCGCAACCCGGCTAACGAAGAAATGTTGATGATTTTGCCGCTGCGCTGGCGCTGCATAGGCTCTTTTGCCGCCAAGCAACAGTGGACCGCGCTCATCAAGTTGATTTCCATGATGAAGCGGAAGTACTCTTCTTCCGGGGGGGCGCCCGGTAAGCGCAAGCCGCCACCGGCGTTGTTGACCAGAATGTCGAGGCGGCCCCATTCGCTTGTATCGACGACCGTGTCCGCGTTCAGCTTTTCGTTGTATTGCTTGGCCGAATCTAGGTTGACGTCGTTGATCACCACATCGGCCCCGAGCTGAGCCAAGCGCAAGGCGTACGACCGCCCGAGGCCGCGGCCGGCTCCGGTTACTAGCGCAATTTTGTCGGTGAGCTTTTTCATCTCAACCTCCTGTTAGCCGATGCCCAGTGCCTCGTCGATTTCGGCTTGGTACTCATAGACGGCTCCGCTTTCTACCTCACTGAGCCGCACGGCCCGACCCAACCGGCTCGACTCGAAAATCGCGTACACCGCGGCCACATCTTTTAGGCCCTCCATTCCATTCACTTCGATTTTTCGCCTGTTGAGAATGGCCTCGGCTAGTTCAAAGTACTCTAGTGCCAACAGTTTCCAGTCGATGTCTTGGTCGGCGACTCGCTCGGGGAAAAAATGCTCGGCCAGTGGCTCTAGGGAGAACGCTTCTGAGCTGGCCACGAGCGCAGCGTGGTCGAGCGTCGTGCCATCGGCCCGTTGCAAGCACGCCCTCGCGCCGCGTGTGCCAAACCCCTGCATTACGCCCTCAGACCCGAAAATGACCTCGCCGCCGCAAGAGCCGTATCCCCCCAAGCCCACCACCCAGTTGACCGCGATGCCGCTTTTCATCCGAAACATCGCCATAGAGGTGTCTTCGGCCGTGGCTTCGACTTGCTGCTCCATCTCGGTGAAGCGGGTTTGGTAAAACTCATAGGGCGAGTGAACGGCTTCGGGCTTGTGGCGCACAGGCGAGGCTAACTCGACGGCCCCGTAGGCTTCCTCAATGTCCCCGAGTTGGTAGCGAATCATGTCGGTGAAATGGACGCCTAAGTCCAATAGCAGCCCGCCGCGATTCTTCATGTGCCGCCAAGGCGTGATGAATACCTCGCGATGCGGGGCCAGCGAGTGGAAGATTGCCATGTAAGGGCGGCCAATGGCCCCGTGCTTTAGCAGGTGATGCACCAGCCGCGCCGAGGGATCGCGGCGAAAATTTTCCGCCACCGACAGGATGCGCTGGTTGCGCTCGGCAGCCTCGATCATCTGCTGGCAGCCCTTGACGGTAATGGCCATGGGCTTTTCTACCATCACGTGCAACCCCAGATCGAGGGCTTGGCAGACCACGGCGTGATGCACCGACGGGTCCACCACGACATCCACGGCCATTAGGTCGGAGACTTCGCGGTGCATGGTTTCGAGATCGGTGAACACCGCGGGCCGCTGGCCCACGAGTTTTTCGGCCTCTGAGGCTGCCAGTTCGGCGTTGTCGCGCCGGATGTCGCATACGGCGACTAGCTCTACATTGTCAAACGGGGTTTTGGCGAGGGTCCCCAGCCCGTATAGGTGCCGCGTTCCCATGCCCCCGCAGCCGACTAATGCCAGTCTGATTTTGTCCAAAGCCGCCTCCTTTTTTAAGTGGACGGACAAATAAATGTTGCGGCCAGCGGCGAGCAACCCGATTGTGCATCACTGCTCAGAGGAACAGACCGTTGCCGATCATGCCCGTGAAGGAGTCGATGACCCAGAAGACCCCGAAGATCGCAAAGTGCCCGAGGATCATCCCCAAGAAGAACGGCCGCACTTGGCGGTAGAGATGGACGCCGCCGTAGTACAGGACTGGCCCCTTGATGAGCCAGGCCAAAAAGGCGTTGAAAGCCATCCAGTGAAAGGTCGAGCTGATGGGAAAGCCAATCGGATGCAAGGGCCACCAGACCCAGTGCCGGCGCACGACAACCATCAGGCACAAGGTGGCCACGTGCAGCGCGACGATCAGCGGCAACCAGCTCAACAGCGGCGTCAGCCACACTTTCCAAGGAATCGCACTCGCCTGCCCTTCGTTGCCTTCAAAAAAAGCGCGAATGGCCGCTAGGTCGTGGGGCACCAGCGAGGTAGGGAGATAGGGCAGGATCAGTTCGTCCCAGTTGTTTTCCGAGCTGGCGTAATAAAACGGACTCGACACCAGCGGCACCCAATAGCTGATCAGCCCGGGGACCGAGTTGGCCAAGCTGGTCATATCGACTTGGTGCCGCTGGCCTGCCCGCGGGCGAGACGCCCGCGCACCCAGCGATGCGCCGCATCGCACGAATAACGTAGGACTGCTATAGTGAGCCGAACTGGTGTCTCTTGGCCGCTGGTTGGGATACAGATAGCCAGCTATTTAGCAGGCTCGGCAAGCTGCCCGGCTAAGCCCACGCCGCCTTGGCTGGCAGCCGGAACCGCCGCGCCCACTACCAGCATAAGAATTCGGATCGCCGATCCCCAAGTTTGATTTTGCCGTCGGTCGAACCTATTGCCGGGGGACGCGGTACGCCGCCAATGTAGAGTCGCCGATTTTCAAGCGTGCTCCTCGCGGGTGGCGCGGACCTCGTCGATGGCCTTGGAGTGCCGCAACCCCACGGACTTGGCCGGCGCTTGATAGCCCTTCCAAGCGTAGGGATCGATGCCGGCCACGGGCACGATGGTGCGCCGGTCGGCGCGGGCGGGCGATTCGCCTTCTTCGATGCTCCAAGGCAACAGGCTATAGGCGTTGCAGTAGTGGTTGACCAAGACGCGGCGATAGGTGTTGCCCCGATTTTTGTACGAGCGGTGGAGGAGATAGCCGTTGAAGAACACGAGGGCACCGGCTTCCACTTCAACCGGGATCTCGACGCGCTCGTCAAATCCGTAGCTCTCGGGCGCGAAGTCGAACTCGTCTGGGTTTTCGTGGGGCCGCTGCGGGTAGAGGTACCCAGGCCGGTGCGACCCCGGAATGACGTACAGGCAGCCGTTTTCTACGGTGGCGTCATCCACGGCGATCCACGCGCCGATCAGCGAGCGATCTCGCGTGGGGATGTAGATCTCGTCTTGGTGCCAAGCCTGCCCTTGAAAGTTGGGCGGCTTGACGAAATACATGGACTGCATGCACTTGACGCTGCCGTCCCAAAAGGGCAGGTGCGCGGCCGCGATCTGGCTCAGGACGCCGCAGATTCTGGGATGGCGGACGTACTGTTCGATGACCGGACTGACGTAGTGCGGCTGGTGGATGCAAAGGATGCTCTCTAGCACCGCTTGATCGCTCAGGGTGGGATCGACCGGCTCGATGGTATTGCACTCGTAGCGGCCGCGCGCCACATCTACGAGGTCGCGTTTGAGCTCGTCGAGCTCGGCTTCTTGCATCAGGCCCGGTACCACGAGATAGCCGTCGTCGATAAAGGACTGCACTTGGGCGGCGGAGAGCGGCTTGGGGACCTCAATCGGCGGGCTGGGTTCCATCTTGATTGCTTCCATGACTCGACTTGCTCCGTTTAATTCGTTGGCGTTGGGCCGATATTTTGATACCCTTACCCCACCTTGTCAAACAGAGAAAGGAGCGCACATCGTGGATCTGACGTATATCGCATTTACCAAGCACTTAGAGGGCCTTGAGGTCCCGCAACTCATCGACGCCTTGCAGGCCATGGGTGTGCAGGGGGCCGACCTGTGTGTGCGCGACGGCTACCCGGTCAATCCGGCCAATGTGGCCACGGCCCTGCCGGCGGCGACGAAGCGGTTCGCCGACGCTGGCCTCTGCATTCCCTTAGTAACCGCTCCGGGCGACTTCAACCGCCCGGACATCGACTACGCGGAAAGGTATTACGCGGCCTTGGGCGAGGCTGGCGTGGCCCACGTCAAGCTCGGCTACTGGCACTGGCAGCCGGATACTCCCTACTGGACGCAGTTAGATGCAGTGCGCGGCTTTATGGAGGGGTTTCAGGCGCTGTCGGAAAAACACGGCGTCAAAACCGCCATTCACAATCATTCGGGCGCGTCCATGGGCCTCAATGCCTGCGCCGCGATGAACATCGTCAAGGACTGCGACCCGCAATACGTGGGGGTCTTTGCCGATCCCGGGCACTTGTCGCTGTGCGGCGAGCCGGTCGCCATGGCCCTCGACATCGTGCGCTCGCACTTGTGTCTGCTCGCTTTTAAGGATCTGGTCCACCAGCGGCCCTTGAGCATCACCCAACAGGGTGCTCCCGCCACCAGCGTCGTGCGCATGGGGCAGGGCTTTGTCGATTGGCCAGCCGTGATCGCGACCTTGAAGCGGCTGAACTTTGCCGGCCCGGTCAGCTTTCACAGCGAGTACAGCGGTGAGCCGGTGGAAAGCGTCATCGACTTGGCGCGGATTGATGTGCGCTTTTTTACGGCTTTGTGCCAGAAGGGGGAAGATCATGCTTAAAGCGGGATTTATCGGTGCGGGAAGCCGCGGCCAGAGCGCCCACTATCCATCGGTCCAGTGCCTCGCCGACCGAGTGGAGATGGCCGCGGTGTGCGAATTGGACGCGGAACGCCTCGAGCAAGTGGTCGCAAAGTATGGCTTTACGCGCACGTACCAAGACCACCGCGCCATGCTCGACGAGATCGACCCGGACATTGTCTATTGCGTGATGAACGAGAAGTGGCTTCTGCAGCCAGTCCTCGACTGCATCGCCGCTGGCAAGCACCTATTTATTGAAAAACCGCCCGGGGCGAATAGCGACGAGACGCGGGCGATTTTAGAGGCTGCCGAGCGCGAGGGGGTCTGGGTGATGGTCGGCCTCCAGCGCCGCTACACTGCCGTCACCCGCGAGGCCATGCGCTTGGTTGCGGCCAAAGGCCCGGTGTCGCTGGCGACGACGACCTTCAAAAAACAGCTTCCGCAGTGCGCCGCCGAATTCACCACCACTTTGTGGAACGACCTAGTCCACATCGTCGATCTGCTGCGCTACATGGCTGGCGGCGAGGCGGTGGAAGTTACGGCCTATCAAGACAAATTCGGCGGCGAGGGCTTCGACCACTACACAGCGCTGGTGCGCTTTGACAACCGCGCGACCGGCGTGATGTTCGGCAACCGCGCCTCTGGCGGGCGGGTGCTGCGCTCGGAGCTACACGGCGTGGGCATTGGCTGCTACATGAAAATTCCCAGCGAAATCGAAATCCACGAGGACAACCAAGTCCGCACGCTCGGCGGCTGGGAAATCGATGGCGTACCACAAGACGACGTACCCCGCTACGAGGGCCTGCTGACCATGCACGAGCACTTTGCCGATTGCGTGGTTGAAAACCGGCAGCCGATTACCGACATCCGCGACGTGATTCACTCGGTCGCGCTAGTGGATCAGATTGAGGCGGCTGAGATTAGGACGGCGAAGAAGTAATTCAGGGAATGCCACCGAGGGTTTGTCATGTCTTTGGTGCTTGGTTTATATTACACCATTGTCGGCATAGGAGCCGGTATTTTGTTTTATTTACCTCAGGAAGGGAGAGTTAAAATGATCAAGCGTTTGCAGGGGAGTTCTCTCATAGTAGTCTTTTTTAGCCT
This sequence comes from Candidatus Latescibacterota bacterium, assembly GCA_965200315.1. Taxonomy (GTDB): domain Bacteria; phylum Latescibacterota; class UBA2968; order UBA8231; family UBA8231. Next base: position 1,472,729 of record OZ241362.1, on the reverse strand, counting down.
GTTTCTTTTGGCCGGATGTGCTACCATTGATATGAGCCGCCCCCCAAGTGGTAAGACCATGAGAATCGAGTCAAAGGGTTGGGGGTTGTGGTTTTTGTCGCACAATATAGCGTCGGATGTGGTCCAAGCCGAAAGCCAATGCGAAAATGGCATAGCAAAAATTGAGACGAGCCAGAGCTTTGGCTCCGTCTTGGGATCTATTCTAACCCTCGGGTTATATAACTCCGTGGCCATAACGGTTACATGTGCTGCCGATGACATGGCCTCGGCGGCTGTGGATTCCGCGTCGGTTGTCACTGTGCCCTATGGATCGGATTACGAAGAAATCATGGATGCTTTTGGCCAAGCCGCTGATAAGGCTGTGGCTTCCGAGCAGCCCGCGTACGTGCAATTCAAGCGCGATTCACTGTAACAATAAACCGGCCTCCGCGTCGCCCTACATGACGCGGAGGCCAGCCGTTTTCCGACCGCACTTCCTCCCACTTTCTGCTACCTAAAATTCCATATACGGCTCAGACTCAACTGACGTAAACGACTTCGGTGGATGCTGCGCCACAACATCCTCGCGCAACTCTACACCCCAACCCGGCCCTTCCGGTGGCACACAGTGCCCATCGATCACTTCAATAGGCTGCGTAAGTACCTTGTTGTACCGCTCCATGGACGACACAAAAATCTCCTGCATCAAGCTGTTGTGAACGCACATATCGAGATGCAGGCTGGCGATTGTTGAAATTGGCCCATTGGAATTGTGCGGTGCGATTGTTACATAATACGTCTCGGCCATGGCGGCAATTTTCTTCAGCTCGGTGATGCCGCCGGCGTGACAAATGTCCGGCTGAATAATCCCGACCGCGTTCAATTCCAATAGTGCCCGAAAATCCCAGCGCGTGTACAATTGCTCACCTGTCGCAACGGGCACATTTACTTCGCGGGCAAATTGCGCTAGTGCTTCGGGATTGTCCCACAAAATCGGCTCTTCCATCCATGCAATGTTGTAGGGTTCCAATGCCTGCGCCACGCGCCGGGCACTCCAGATATTTAAGCGGGCGCGAATGTCAATTCCTATTTCGATTTGCGACCCGGCCGCTTCGCGCGCCGCTTCCACGAGGGCGACGCCGTGCTGAATGCGCTCGATGTTTGCCACCTGTGCGCCCCTAAAAGGATAAAACTTCAACGCCTCATAGCCCTGATCCACCACCCGCTTTACGCCCTCGGCAATCCCTGCTGGTGTGTTATCCTTTCTCGGCCAGCCATTGGCGTACATGCGAATTTTGTCGTGTGACTTTCCGCCCAACAATTCATACACTGGGACGCCTAGTGCTTTACCTTTAATGTCCCATAATGCCAGATCGATTGCACTGATTGCACTCGTCGTTACGGGCCCACCTGACCACGTCACGCACCGATACAGCGAAGTCCAGATCCGCTCGATTTCAAAGGGATTTTTGCCTAGCAGAAACCGCTTGAACGCCGCAAACTCGCCGAGCAGGGCCTCGTCTTTGTATTGCAAACTGGCCTCGCCCCATCCGTGAATGCCGGCGTCGGTTTCGATTTTGACGAACGTCCAATTGTTGGTCCCTTCCGACCCCATTCGCATCACCTGCAAATCAGTAATTTTCATTTTTGTTCTCCGTCGTATTTAGATATAGCAATCCTACATCACTCGTGAGATGCGGCGCATCGCGGGATGCGCGGGCGTCTCGCCCGCAGGCCGACCAGCGGCCGGCCCCCCAAGGACGTACGCACGAACCACCGGCCACCGGCGGGGCCCAGTCGACGAGAGCACAACCCGGCAAGCTCCGCCAGTCATGTAGGCTTTCAGAAGCACTTTTACCGCGCCCGTCGGACGGCTTTTCGGGGCGGTCGCGTCGGCTGCTCAGGGCCGCCATAGCAAGCCTACTGGACTGGCGGGGATTGAATTTGTGTTCATATACCCATGATGTGGGTGTCAAGGGTGATTTTCACCTTAAAACGATCTATACGCCCGCGGCCCAGCCATTGCCCCCGGCGCGCACCTTGCCCTCGCTTTTGAGCACTTCGGCACCGTGCGCGCCGCCGGCCACCTCGTCTCTTACCAGCACCCGGTGGCCCATTTCTTTTAGGGTTTCCACAATCGCCGGATCGATGCCGCGCTTCAGTTCGAGGGGCTCTTGGGCTTCGGCGTTGAGCCGGGGGGCCGTAGCTGCTCCCAAGGCCGTGGCGTGGAAGTCGATAATGCGCTGCCCTAATTGGGCACCGACGCTGATGATGCGGCGACCGCCGGGTAGGCCGATGGCCACGTCGCGCTGGGGCAGGCGCAAGATCATGGGGACCACGTTGTTGAGCGGACGCTTGTGCGCGGCCACGGAATTGGCCCGACCGGGCCGGGGGTCCAAACGGCACATGCCGTGCCCCAGAATAATGCCCGTACCCGGCACCGTGAAACAGGAGCCAAAAGCCCCGCCCTGGGTGATGGTAATGCCGACGAGATTGCCGGTGGCGTCCGCGGCCGATACGTGCAAAGTTTCGGCGATAGCTGGACCCGAAGCTTCGTACACCTGCTGATCGACCTGAGCGGGGAATTGCCGCAGGCTCTCGACGCGACCGGCTGCGTAGTCTTTGCTCAACAAGCGCTCTACCGGCACATCCACGAAATCCGGGTCGCCGACGTAGCGCAGGCGGTCGCGCCAGGCCTGTTTGACGACCTCGGCTAGCTGGTGCCAGTACCGGGCTTGGTCGTCGGGCACCACGGGCAGGCACTCCAGCATGTGCAAAATCTGGAGGGCAGAGAGGCAGCCGTTGGGCAAAATCGGCCCGTATACCGGCACGTCGCGGTAGGTGATTTGGTACGGCTCGGTCAGGCGCGGCGCAAAGGCGGCCATATCATCGCGGGTGAGCGCACCGCCGCTGGCTTGGACATAATCGCCAATGGTGCGGCCCAATTCGCCATCGTAAAAGTCGCGCCAGCCGGCTTGGGCCAGACTCTCTAGGGTGCGCTCCATAGCGGGACGATGCCAAATGTCGTCGGGGCTGGGCAACGCGCCCTGCGGCGCGAGGTGGCTAAACGTGGCGGGGAAGCGGCGCAGAATGGCTTCTTGGTTGCGGATGGTACTGGCTAGGGCTGGGCCGTAAGGGAAGCCATCGGCGAGGAGCCCTTGGGCCGGGGCGACAATCGCGGCCCAAGGCAATTGCCCCCAGCGCTCGTGCAAAAAGCCCATGCCAGCCATTTGGCCGGGGACGGCTATGGACTGGGGGCCGTACACGTTGGCATCGTCGCGGACGCTACAGGCGTATTCCCTTTCGTTGGTGCCCATGTTGTCGCGGCGGACGGGCAGAATGTCGTACATCTGCCCGTGGGCCGCGGCCGGGGCTTTGGCATTGGCGTCGAGCGACCAGACGCGGCCGGTGGAACCTTCCAAAACAACCGCCGCCGACATGTACCCGCCGATGCCGTTGGATTGGGGCGCCAACATGCAGCAGGCCAGACTAGTGGCCGCGGCCGCATCCATGGCGTTGCCGCCTTGGGTCAATATCTGCGCGCCAATGCGCGCTGCGGCGGGCTGCTGAGCGGCTACAGCACCGCCATCGGCGATTACTTGTTGTCCTTCGATCATGTGAGGGGCCTCACTGCGGGAAATTCCATTGCCAAATTTTTATGCGTTTATATGATTGACCATTCTGACGAACTTGCAGCAGAATAAAAGGCCAAGGCATTGGACGCTCCATACTTATGATCGACTTTATCTGTTAAGTCCCTCAAATATCTGTTCGGCGAGTTGGTAAGCTAGTATTGGTGGGACTGCGTTTCCGACTTGGGTGAATTGTCTCGCTGGTGGCCCGCTAAAAACAAAATCGTCTGGGAATGTTTGCAGGCGGGCGCATTCTCTTACAGACATAGTCCGAGGTATATGGGGATGCAGATGCGAGCGTCCGCCACCCTTGGTCCCTCCAGCAATGACTGTCTTTGAGGGCAGGGCTGGGTTTAATCTATCTACTCTTCCCAATTTGTCTCTTTTTCCATAATCCAATTTCATGTATCTTTCAATCGACTCTGCTTTGTGCTCTCTGGTTTCACCATTGGCTAAACCAGAAATTGGCTTCTCTAATGCTTTACCACACGGTACCATAGAAATTTGTTTTTGCGGAAATCGAAAGGAACCATCGATAATACCAATGATAAATACTCGCAACCTATTCTGCGGCACAAGAAAATTAGCCGCATTCAATAAGGTAGGGCCTTTTATATTATATCCAAGTTCTGAGAGAATATGACATGCTTCAAACACTTGATGGCCACCATCTAATGTTAGCAAGCCTTCTACATTTTCAATCAAAAATACCCTTGGTCTAAATATCTTAATGAGAAATATGTAGTCAAAAAGGAGATTACCATAATCTTCGTGTTTGAAACCTATCCTTTTGAAGTTATCGCCATTCCTTGAAAATCTCTGATTGGCAGCTATGCTAAAAGGTTGACAAGGTGGACCGCCAACAAAAATACCTGGAAAATTTTCTTTAATATCAATATTCTTTAGTATATCTACAATTGCGTCTGTGTTCTTAACATCACCAGTGTATTCAGGAGGCCCAATAATGGTTGCAGAAAAATTATCGCGCAAAGTATTACAGAAAACCTTATTAATTTCTACCATTGCTACCGTGCTGAATCCAGCATATTCAAAGCCTAAATCGAGACCACCGCATCCAGAAAAGAAACTTACTAGTGGCATGTCTCTCTTGTATTTCTTAAGTTCACTAAGTGTTTTGTATTCTAAGTCGAAGTTGAATTTAGAAAAAAATAAATTATCGCTTCTCTTATCCTTTTTATAGACTAATGAGTCATAACTCAACTCTAGTTTTTTCAACTCTGAAGAAAGTTTCTTAGAATGGGTCTTGCAGTATTCTAAAAGTTCGATCTGCTCATGCAACTTTAATTTTTTCATCTTACAACACCTGACTTTGCTTCATTGTACACAGAAATAGCGGTATCTTTGTCTGGAAAATCTTCAACGGAGTTTTCTGCTCAACCAATTCCGATAATATACGTGAACGCTTTTGTGACAGTTTGGACAAATGGGAACGATATCTCGAAGTGAAGTTCCCTCAGATTCTATATTTACTGTTGACGAGAGAGGTAAAAGATGATGCACCTCTAGTATATTATCAACCCAAGCATATTTCAATTTGGGAATGAGTTCACACATATCGCAATGGTACGGGGTTTGCAAGATGGAAAAGAGAGCTTGCCGTAGAGCTGGACTCCGCTCCGCTCGTAAATGCGTTGTACGCCTTTTTCTCCCTTCAGTAAATACGATCTCTACTGGCGATTCTCTTTCAGCAATTCTTGGGACTTGTATGGCATCTTCATCAGTGGAAGACATTTGGAAAAATTCTTGGACTGGATCAGATAATTTCTGCCTAACATTAGGTTGAATAGATTTTATCAAGTCAGAGAGAACATCTGAGTCTGTGCGAGAAATATCTAAAACTAGACTATTGTTAAACCATTTTAAAAAACTTGCTTGAGATGCGAAAATCATCATTTCTCGAAGCTGTCTTTTTTCGTCGCCTAGAGGTCTATATTGTTTGCTATTTAAGCGGCTATAGAAATCTAAGTCTTCGACTCCTGTCACTTGATTGCCTATCAAGTAAGCAAAAATATCATCTGTTGTCACTTGCTGAATACAAGTCTTAGGTAGATATATCCGAGATATAAGAAATTTTATTATTGCGGAAAATGGATATATAGGAGTTAGCGCTTGAGAATATCCTCGGAAAGCAGGATGAGGGTACGAAAAATTTCTGAAAATACAAATAAAATAATTGTCTGGTTGTTCGAGAAAGTCGTCAGAATCAACAAAGTTATTGCCAGAAAGACATACTGATTCTTCAGGAACGGCTCTACCTCTTATCTCCACTACGCTAGCCAAAGCGCACGCCCGTCGGGATAATCCCCACGTCCTCCCCGCGCCGCATGGCCTCAGCCGCGTCGAGGATGCTTGTCAAGTCGTGCTTGGGTGCAAACCCCAACTTTGCCTTGATGTTCGTCAAATCCAGCTCAAAGTAGTTCCAATCCGGTCGCCGCGCATCGGCGTAGCCCAAGCCGAAGCGCTCGGCGAGATAGGGCACGGCCTCGCTCCAATCGAACAGCGCGGCCCCACCCAGATTGAACACCTCGCCCACGGCCTCGTCCCGCTCTAGCGCCAATACCAGCCCTTGGACGATGTCGCGCACATCGGCATACACCTGCCGAAAAGGCCGTCCGTCTGGATTCCGCGATAGCAAGAGTTGCTCCTCGCCCGTCCACAGTGCCTTGAGCTCCTCGGCCCCCTCTCGGTCCTTGAACTGCTCGTAAACCGGCCCGAACAAAAACAGATGCGGCAAGCCGTTTGCGTCGAGGAATTCTCCCGGTTCAATAATCGTAGCAAAGCGCGTAGTCACCGACGGCAGCCCGAACTGCAAGTGATAGCTCATCACTAGTTCCTCGCCGATCCACTTGGTCAGGAAGTAGGGCATCGTCTGGTAGCGGGCGACTTGGTCTTCGCGAATTGGCTCTTCAAAGCAGCGGCCTTTGTAGGGATTTTCCCAGTAAATCGCCTCGGTAGAGGCATAGACCAAGCGGTGCAGATTGGGCGTCAGCTCGCGAATCGACTCCAGCACGTTGATAGTTCCCATGCCGTTGATTTCAAGGTATTCGCGGTTGTCGAAGGGGCCGCCAAAGGCCGCGGCAATGTGGTACACCGCATCGACTCCCTCAATGGCGCGGCGCACGTCGGCGAGATGGCGCAAATCGCCTTCGATGGTTTCGACGTGGTCAAAGCCGTCGAGCTTGTGGGCGCGGCTTGGGTCGCCGGGATAGACAAAGCTGCGGATGTCGTGCCCTTTGTCGAGCAAGGCTTTGGCCAAATTGGCTCCAACGCGGCCGGTGCCGCCGGTGATGAGGATTTTCACGTTGCACCTCCTTGATGGGTTAGTGATTACAAACTGGATTCCCGCTTGCGGAGCGCAGGAGGCCCAATCCCCCTCGGTTCTGCGGTACGGGGACGCATCGCTCGGCACTGTTCACTGCCTCCGGGGTGTTGGGATGGCTTTTTAGCTGGTGCTCGGATCGAGGGCGTCTCGCCCTCGAAAACCGCTGGATGCAATCGTCCGCAAAGTGCCCCAATCGGGGTTTCAGACCGCTTCTTAGCTAGTACTGGGCAGGGCGCTGGCCAAGAGTTTTTCCGGCGTGGCCTCGGCGCGTGTGTACTCGGCGGCGATCCTCCCGGTGCGCATCACGTACACCCGGTCGCACAGCCCCAAAATTTCAGGCATTTCCGAGGAGAGTACCACGATTGCCAGCCCTTGGCGCGCCAGCTCGTCGAGCAGTTGATAAATCTCGGCCTTGGCGCCGACATCGATGCCCCGGGTCGGCTCATCGACGAGCAGCACCCGCAAGTTTTCCTTGAGCAGCCAGCGGGCCAGCAGTGCCTTTTGCTGATTGCCGCCGCTGAGCCGTGCGATGGTCTGCTCTTGGTCGGGGGGACGCAGACGCAGGCGTGTGATTAACGCGCCGACTTGATGGCGTTCCATACCTACTTGCACGTGACCGGCGCGGCAGAACTGCTCTAAGGCCGCGACGCTCGCGTTTGCGCGTACGCTCTGCTGGGCGAACAGCCCATCGGCCCGGCGATCCTCCGGCACTAGTCCCAACCCGAGCGTGCGCGCCTGTGGCGGTGCGTTCTCCGGCACGGCGACCCCGCCGATAGTAATGGTTCCAGCGCGGCGGCGATCCGCACCCATCACGGCTCTTGCTAGTTCGGTCCGCCCCGCCCCCATCAGCCCGGAAAACCCGACGATCTCCCCAGCGCACACCCGGAAGGAAACATCCTGCACCCGGTCCGTGGTCAGCCCCTCCACCTTTAGAGCATCCGGCCCCGGTGTGCGATCGGCCGCGGGAAAACCCTGCCCTAACGCCCGCCCGACCATCAGGGCGATAAGCTGCTCCTCGTCGAGATGGGCAGCCTGTTCGCAGGCGACGCGCTCGCCGTCGCGCAAGACGGTCACCCGGTCGGCCAGTGCCATGACCTCGGCGAGCTTGTGAGATACATAGACCACGCCGACGCCTCGCGCCTTGAGCCGGGCAATGAGCGCAAAGAGCTTGTTGATCTCGCGCGTACTCAGGGCCGAGGTCGGCTCGTCCATGACGATTATTTGGGCGTCGCACGCCAGCGCTCGTGCGATCTCGACCAATTGCTGCGCGGCCACGCCGAGATGGCCGACCTTGGTCTGCGGATCGACCGCTAGCCCGACTTCGTCCAATAGCATCGTAGAAGCGGCGTAGAGCGCGTTCCACTGAACGCGCCCACCGCGCCCGTGCGGCAGGCGACCGAAAAACAAATTCTCAGCCACCGACAGCGAAGGCACCAGTTCTAGCTCTTGGTAAACGACCGCTAGGCCGTGGTCTAGGGCTTGGCGCGGATGGCGGATATCTACGGGACGTCCCGCGATCTGGTAGCGGCCTTGGTCGCGGTGGTACACGCCAGCCGCAATTTTGATCAGGGTGCTCTTGCCCGCGCCGTTTTCGCCAACCAGCGCGTGGACTTCTCCCGGCCGCACTGCAAAGTCGACGCCCTTGAGCGCATAGACGCCGGGGAAACGCTTGTGAATGTCCTCTAGAGAGAGCAGCCGCGTCATGTTGGGGGGGCGAGCAGCCGCCGCAGGAGGCTTTGCTTGCGTCGGGTGTCCAGATATACGGCGAGGATAATTACCGCGCCGCGCGCAATGTCGTGGTAGAAGGACGACACGTTCAACAGCACTAAGCCGTTGGAGAGCACCGTCAGAATCAGGATACCGATGAAAGCACCGCCGAGCGTGCCCACGCCGCCGGTCAGGCTGATGCCGCCCAAGATCACCGCGGCGATCACCTGCAACTCAAACCCCAAGCCGGCATTTGGCTGCCCGGAGTTGAGACGCGAGGCCAAGATAAAGGCGCTCAGTGCTGCTAGCACCCCACCGAGCACAAAGACCAAGATGCGCGTGCGATCAACGGCTAAGCCCGCGAGCCGCGCCGCTCGGATGTTGCCGCCAATGGCGTAGATATAGCGGCCGAGGATGGTGTGGTGGAGGACGTAGTAAAACAGCCCCAAGAGGACAAAGGTCATCAGTACGGGGATTGGGAGCGGCCCCAAGTGCCCGGTTCCCACTTCGATGAAGCCTTCTACTTTGCCTTGGATCGACACCGCTTGGGTGCTGACCATGGCTGCGCCGCGCAAAATCGCCATCATGCCCAAGGTTGCGATCAGGGAGTTGATGCCGGCTTTGGTGACCAACAGGCCGTTGCACAGGCCGACGAGCGCCCCGGCCGCGAGTGCGGCGACCAGTGCCAGCCCCACGCTCTCGAACTGGTTGAGCACGGCCACGGCGATGATTCCAGCCACGGCTTGGGTCGAGCCGACGCTCAGGTCGATTTCGCCGAGCAGGATGATCATCACCATGCCGATCCCGGCGACGGCTACCAACGAGGCGTCGCGCAGCACGTTCTTGATATTGACGGCTGTAAAGAAGACCGGCGTTAGCAGGGAAATTCCCACGCAGAGCAAGACCAGTGCCAGCAACAGCCCGGCCTGCTCGCTGTGGAGCAGCCGCGACAGCAAACGGCTCATTGCGGCATCAAGGCCCGCACCGCATCCACCTTGAGGGCGAAGGGCGGCTCGGTGCTCATGTCGTAGAAGCGGCTGAGATTGTCGCGGGTGACGACGATGGTCGGCGTCTCGTAGTGGTCGGGTAGCTGCTCGCCGCTCGCTAGTTGCACCGCGGCATCGATGAGCGCACTGCCGACGAAATTCGGGAACATCGCCAGCGCTGCTGAGTAGGGAGTATCGCTGGTGAGGGCCGTCTGTCCCACGGTGCCCTCGAAGCCGAAGCCGATTGCGGTCAGGGCTGCCTCGTCTAGCCCGGCCGCCTTGTAGGCTGCCATGCCGCCGGTCGTCGAGTCGTCGTTGATGCCGTAGAGCGCGTTGATCTGCGGGTTGGCCGTCAGCGCGTCCTGCGCCACCTTGAACGCCTTTTCCTTGAGGCCCTGCCCATCGACTTCTTGGACGATCTCGTAGGTCAGGCCCGCGGCGGCGAGCGCGTCCTTGAAGCCATCGACTCGCTGTCGGCAGTCCTCGAAGTTGGGGAAGCCGATGATGAGGATTTTGGGGTCGAGACCCTTTTCTACAGAGTAGCTGGCAAACCACTCACCGGCCTTGACCCCACCGGCGTAGTTGTCGATTCCCACGTAGCTGGCGGCCGCGGACACGGGGTTGGATTCGGTAATCACGTGTACTCCTGCTGCTTTGGCCTGCCGCACTATCGGCCCCATTGCCTTGGCGTCCACCGGCGATAGGATCAGCACCTCGACCCCTTGAGCGAGCAGGTTTTCGGCCTTGGAGATTTGCGCGGCCACGTCGAGGTTGGCGTCGGCGACGATCAGCTCGACCTCCAACTCGGCTGCTCGCGTTGTCGCCGACTTGCTGATGTTTTGATACCACTCGTGCGACATGAAGTTGATCACGTAGCCGATCTTGAGGGTATCGGGTGCGTCGTCCGGCGGTCCGCAGGCGATCAGCAGCAGACATAACAGCCATGCTTTTTTCATAAGTTGCGTTCCCTTTCTAACGTTACATTCTCCAAATATCGATTGTCACGGATGCCGATGAAAGCACCGCCGAGCGTGCCCACGCCGCCGGTCAGGCTGATGCTGCCCAAGATCGCCGCGGCGATCACCTGCAACTCAAACCCCAAGCCGGCACCGGAGTTGAGGCGCGAGGCCAAGATAAAGGCACTCAGCGCTGCTAGCTCCCCACCGAGCACAAAGACCAAGATGCGCGTGCGATCAACGGCTAAGCCCGCGAGCGGCGCCGCTTGGATGTTGCCGCTTCGTCTAGCCCGGCCGCCTTGTAGGCTGCCATGCCGCCGGTTGTCGAGTCGTCGTTGATGCCGTAGAGCGCGTTGATCTGCGGGTTGGCCGTCAGCGCGTCCTGTGCCACCTTGAACGCTTTTTCCTTGAGGCCCTGCCCATCGACTTCTTGGACGATCTATGGAGAGATCGGTTTTAAATTAAGTGTCTTTGTGACATTTTCCCACAAAGAAAACAGAGCTGCGTTGGTGCTGGTTGCAACAACCACATCGACAATTTTCGTGTTGCCGCTTGTGCTTGGTTTGGTGTATACAGGACTGCCGCTGTCACTACGTTGAGCTTCGGTTCCTTCGGTACGATACAGATACATGTATGTATTTACTATCGTTGCCAACATTTTATTACCACGAATTATAGTGTCTCCACTAAACAAACGCATCAAATGAAAAAAATATAGTTTGCAGACGGCTTCTAAGTTGACGGACGCGCAGCGATAGGCCCCTTCGGCGTTGAGCTGGTCGCGTAGTGCCAACAGGGTCGAAGTTTTGCCCGTCTGACGCGGCGTGCGGAGGGCGAAGTAGCGTTTGTCGCGGATGAACCGACGCACCTCGGCGAGGTTTAGTCGCTCCAAAGGCGGGATGCAGTAGTGATACTCGGCCACCACTGGACCGCTCTTATTGAAAAAACGCATCGCGGGGGCCACTGCCGTCATCCCTTGACTGCTCCAGCCGTCAATCCTTGGACAAAGTACCGCTGCAATCCGACAAAGAGCGCGATCGGCGGCAGGCTAAAGATCAGCGATGCGGCGAATAGCTGATCGTATTTGTTGACGTATTGCCCCAAAAACGCGGCGCGCAGCCCCACCGGAATGGTTAGGGCCTGCGATTTGGTGAACACAAAAGCGAATAAGAACTCATTCCACGAAAGCAAAAACGCAAAGGTCCCCACCGCCACGATCGCCGGTGCAGCCAGCGGCAAGACGATTCGGTAGAGTAGCTGGAGGCGGTTGCAGCCGTCGATGAGCGCGGCTTGCTCTAGATCGGTGGGGATGGCGCGGAAATAGCCGTTGAGCAGCCAAGTGCAAAACGGGATGGCAAAGCCCGTGTAGATCAGCACCATGCCCGTGTGCGTGTCGAGCAAGCCGAGCGAGCGAATCACCTGAAAGAGCGGGATGAGGATCGAAGAGCCCGGCAGCATTTGCGACATCACCACCACCATCAGCAACAAGGTGTTGCCGCGAAAGCGAAAGCGGGCAAAGGCATACGCTGCACAGACGCTAAACGCGAGGGCGATCAGGGCCGTCGAAAGGGAAATCACCATGCTGTTGGCAAAGTACTTTACAAACGGCCCCGTGTCCCACAGCTCGATGTACGCTTGGAAGGTGAGGGAGCGAGGGAAGACCAGTGGTGGGGTGCGGGTCATCTCGGACAGGGGGCGCATGGACGTGGTCACCACCCATATCAGCGGCAGCACCAGCGCGAGCACAAAGACTGTGCCCAAGCTGTAGGCGAGATAGGCGCGGACCTTTTCTTGGGTTTTAATGCGCATGGCTGCTTTTCCTCTCCCTGCGGACAAACACCCGGCTGAAGACGACGCTCAGCCCCGGCAAAAAGAGCAGACCTTCACTCGGCGGTTATCTCTTCGACCAAGCGCGTGAACTCGCCTAGGTCAGACACCTGTAGGGCGGCGCGTAGCAAGGCTTGGAGTTGCTCCATCTCTTCGACGCCGGCCAAGCGACCCGACAACACCTTGGCCAAATCCCCACCAAACCGAATCGCCAAGGCTTCTTGGATACTTTGCCGAAGCCCTTCACGCCCTTGCTCCAACCCCTGTTCGATGCCCTGTTCGATGCCCTGTTCGATGCCCTGTTTGCGAAAATACTCTAGAAGCGGAAACTGATTCATAATCTCCTCCTTTATGAGGGGAAAAATGGTCGATTCCTCGCACACCAACGAACTCAATACCCCCATGTGCGCCAACACACTTTCTTTGACCGCCTGAGGGACCGCCAACTCTTCGGTCGTCTCCACGCACCGACGCAACCAAACGGCTACATCCATCCCTTCAGGGCGGCCCATCAGCGGCGTAAACGGCAACACCCCCACATTGCCCGATGCCAAATACGCCGCTCCATCCAGCGTACTCAAACGGATCACCTTGTAGCGCAGCACCACCTCATAGCCGGCATCCTCTTGAATATAATGCCCCGGATCACGGCGACCCGCGTCAGGGCGCAAGTAGATCACATGCGACAACAGGCGCAAGCCGTGCTCGGCAATGCAGCGGCCCATATAGCCGGCCATGCGACGCGGCATCGGCACGTCCGCGCTGTCGGTGGTTTGAAACTCGCAATGCACTAACGCTTCCCGGCCTTGGTGCCGCACGCGGAGCAGACTGTCCATCACCTGCATCTCGACGGTAGGTTGTTCGGTGTTGAGCATATCCAGCACCAGCACCTCCGAAGACCCCAGCAGAAACTCTAAAAAGCCTTGCGGATAGGTGCTGAGCAGCGACTTGGAAACACTATCAAAGGCGGCCATCAGAGCCTTGCTCCTAAAAGTTGACGCGCTTGGGAGAGATTCCTATTGCCCATCCCGGCCCTTCCTCTCCTCGCGGAAGAGCACGCGGATGAAAACGATGCTCAGGGCCAGCAAAAAGAGCAGCAGAATCAGCGCCGCGGCCGCGCCCTTGCCGAGCCGCAGGTGCTCAAAGGCGATGCGATACACCGTAATCGGCACCACCTGCGTGGCCTTGGCCGGGCCGCCCTCGGTCATAATGAAGATCAGCGCGAAGTCGTTGACCATCCAGATGGTGGCGAAGAGGAATACCACCCCGATCACGTGTTTGAGCTGCGGCAGGGTCACGTGGAAGAAGCGCTCAAACACATTGGCTCCATCGACGTGCGCGGCCTCGTACAGCTCGGCGGACACGCCCTGCAAACCGGCCAGCAGCATGATGGTGATATAGGGCATGAAGCGCCAGACATTGGCCACCACCACCGCGCCGAGGGCCGCGTCCGGCTGCGCCAGATAGGGGACATTGGCGTCGATGAAGCCGAGGCTCAAGAGCGTGTGATTGACGAGGCCGAAGCTGTCGTGGAAGAGCCAGCGCCACATGTAGCCGGTCACCACCGGGGCGATGGCCCAGGGGATGAGCAGAAAGCCGGTAAAGACAGGGCGATACTTGCGAATCTCGTTGAAGATCAACGCCATCCCCAAGCCCAAGACGAAGGCTACCGGCAGCGAGTAGAGAGTAAAGCGCACCGAGCTCCAGATGCTGTTGACAAAGGTGCGGCTGCCGAAGAGCTTGGCGTAATGGGTCAGGCCGATGAACTCGTCGCCGGCCCCGCGGAAGAGCTTCACCTTGTGCAAGCTCATGATCAGGTTGCTGCACACCGGGTAGAGGATGACGACCGCCAAGACTAGCAGGGCCGGTAGCAAGAAATAGTAAGGAGTCAGGTTTTTGCGCCGCTCATCACTAGTAATCACGCAACACCTCGTTTACTTCTTCGGCGGCCAAGTCCAGCGCCTCCTTGGGGCTTAGCGTGCCGGTCAGCGCCATATTGACCGCGTCGGCAATGTGCCGCTGGATTTGGGTAATGGCCGGATGCCCCGGCCAACCCAGCCCATTGGCCCCGGCTGTGGCGAGCTGGTCTAGGTCGATGTAATCGGATTGCACGCCTTCGGAATAAGCCGCCTTCAGCGTGGGGATGCCGCCCATGGTCGGGTTGGGGTTGCGCCAGACCGGATGGTCCAAATTTAGCGCCTTGACCACTTCCCAGGCTTGGTTGGGGACTTTGCTATAGCCCGTTATGGCAATCATAATTACGTCGAGCAACGTCCGCGATGGATGCGGTTCCAGCGGCTCGACCGGGCCGGGCACCTGCGCCAGCGCCAGATTGTTCAGATCAAAGCCGTAGTTGCCGTGGACGATATCCTGCCACCACGGCCCCTCAATCGACAGCGCCGCCTTGCCGGTTGACCAGTGCGCGGCGTTCTCGTCGAAGCGATAAGCGGCGCTGCCGGCCGGCAAATAGCCCTTGTTTTTCATTTCCACTAAAAACTCCAGTGCCGCCTGCCCGGCTGGGCCGTTGAAGGCAGCGGCCGACCAATCCTCGTTAAAGACGCGCCCGCTCGCTTTGTACAGCAGCGGCAAGAAGCGGTAGGCCGTGTCCAGATTGACGCCCCCAGGCATGGTAAAAGGCTGGACCCCGGTGCCCGCAAATTGCGGCCCCAGTGCCAGCATCTCGTCCCAAGTCTTGGGCACTGCGAGGCCCATCCGCGTCATAATGTCGGTGTTGACCGCCAGCACGAAGGGCAGCATGGTCACCGGCAGACCGTAGTGCTGGCCGTCGTATTCGACCAATTCCCAAACATTGTCGAGGATGCGCTCCTTGACTTGGGGGAAGTCGGGAAAGTTCTCCAGCGCGTACAGTCCCCCCAACTCGCCGAACTCCACTGAGTACTTGTGATGCACCCTCACAATATCCGGCCCATCGCCGACGATGGTGGTGCTGATCAGGCTCTCGCGCTGGGTCGCCCAGTCGCGGAACTCCAGCTCGATTTGGATGTCGCGGCGCGCGGCGTTGAAGTCGGCCACGGCCTGCTGCACCCATGCGCGCAGGCCCGGTACGCCCCCGAACTCCCACAACACCACCGCGGTCGGCTCGCCGGGCCGCGGACGGTCGTCGCCGCCGCAGGCGACTAGGCTCACAAAGAGCGGAATGAGCATTCTTTTTACGTACATAACTGAGCAGCTTATACAGAGTCAATGACGCTAGGCAAGTCAATAGTCAGCCAAAATTTCGTCCACTTCCTCTGCGGCCTGATCGAGTGCCTCCTTGGGGGCCAGGGTCCCGCTCAGCGCCATATTGACCGCGTCGGCCATCAGCCGCTGGATCTGCGTCACCGCCGGATGCCCCGGCCACGCTAAACCGTTCTGGCCAGCCGCAGCCAGCACTTCGCTGTTGATGAAATTCGACTCGATCCCCGGGGCGTAGGCGATCTTCTGAGTGGGGAAGCCCAGCATCTCGGCGTTGGGAACGTGCCACTGCGGATCGTCGAGCCACAGGGCCTTGAGCACCGTCCACGCCTCTTCCGGCGCTCGGGTATAGCCGGTGATCGCCACCATGACCAAGTCCAGCAAGGTACGCGGCGGATGCGGTCCGAGGGGCTGGGCCGGTCCGGGCAGCCGGATCAACTGCAACTTCTCCACCGGGAAGTCGTAGTTATTGGCCACAATGTGCTGCCACCACGGCCCCTCAATCGACAGCAGCGCTTTTTCCGTACACCAAGTGGCCGCGTTCTCGTCAAAGGCATAGGCGGCACACGCCGGCGGCATAAAGCCCTGCTCCTTCATGGCCACGAGGAACTCCAACGCCGAGATACCGGCCGGGCCGTTAAAAGCGGCTTGCGACCAGTCCTCGTTGAACACCCGTCCACCCGCCTTGTAGAGCAGCGGCAAAAAGCGGTAGGCCGTGTCTTGGTTCAGCCCCGCTGGCATGGTGAAGGCGAAAAGCCCTCGCTCCTTGAGCACCGGCCCCAACGCCAGCATATCCTCCCAAGTCTGGGGCACTTCCACCTCGTGCGCGGCCAACAGCGCCTTGTTCACTGCCATGATAAAGGGCAAAATCTGGATGGGCAGCCCAAAGTGCTGGCCTTCGTACGCGACGTGCTCCCACAGGTTGTCGAGAATCCGCGCTTTGACTTGGGGAAAATCCGCAAACCGCTCCAGAGCGTACAGCCCGCCCAGCTCGCCAAACTCGACTGAGTACTTGTGGTGTACGCGAATGATGTCCGGCCCCTCGCCGGCAATCGTCGAGGTAATCAGGCTTTCCCGCTGCGTGGCCCAATCCCGATTCTCGTACTCGACGCGGATGTTGTCCTGTGAGGCATTAAATCGGTCCACGGCCTGCCGCAACCACCGGTCCTGCTCCTCCACTCCGCCGAACATCCACAGCGAAACCGGCACCGGCTCGCCGGGCATTCTTTCTCGGTCGGCTGTGCAGCCGCTAGCAAACAGCACCGCCCACGCGCAAAAACCCCATATCGCCATCGTGTGTTTCACGGCGGTGTATAGTAGCCCACGCGCTAATTGCCCACAACACGGGCCGCGCCCACTGGACACGTCTGGACATATTACTTACTGATGTTACGCATCGTCCTGCCAGTATGCTAGCATTGGCAATAGAGATGCTGCGACTCCGCTCAGCATCTCATACCTAGGGGCCGTGCTTACCATTCAGTTACTTACTAATGAGAGCCAACATTCACCCCCCAATAGGCTTATGCAAAACGTCCTCATCACAGGTGCCACAGGTCTGATCGGCACGGCCGCGGTCGCCAGCCTGCGCACCCGCTATAATTTGCGCGCCCTCAACCGCCGCCCGCTGCCGCACATCGACTGCCACCAAGCCGACATCGCCGAACTCGACGCCATCCGGCCGGTCTTTGCCGGGATCGACGCGGTCGTCCATCTCGCCGCCCAGATTGACAACGATATGGCAGCGATTTTCCGCGCCAACTTGCAGGGTGCCGGGAATGTTTTCGCCGCGGCCCGCGAGGCCGGGGTGCGGCGCGTTCTCTTTGCCAGCAGTGGATCGGTCATGGGGGGCTATGCCGCGCTCTCGCCATACAAGGAGCTTCTGGCCGGCGAGTACGACCAAGTGCCCGCCGAGTGGCCGATGCTGACCGCGCAATCGCCCTTGCGGCCCACGGGCCTGTACGCGGCCAGCAAGGTCTGGGGCGAAGAGCTGGGCCGCGAGTACGCCGCGGCCCACGGCATGTCCGTCCTCTGCCTGCGTTTTGGCCGCGTCAACCCGGAAAACCACCCGACCCATTCCCGCGAGTACTGCGTCTGGTGCAGCCAGCGCGACGCAGTGCAGATGATCGAAAAGTGCCTTGCCGCCCCCCTCGACTTGCCCTTCGACACCTTCTTCGTCAACTCGGACAACCAATGGGGCTACCGCGACCTAGACCACGCTCGCCAGACGGTGGGCTTTGTGCCCGCGGACCGAGCCGAAGACTACCGCTGAGGAGAAAATGTATGCTGCCTTTTGCGATGTGCGCGATTTTGCTCGCGGCCTCCGTCTCACGTGCGGACGTGAACATCAACGTTCCCTTGCTGGAAGCGGCCCCGACCATTGACGGCGACCTTTCCGAGTGGAAGGACCGCGCCCACAACGACGGCGTCTGGGACATGCGCCGCATCAGCGAGGCCAGCTTCTATCGCCTCGATCGCGGTGCGCGCAACCGCCTCACCGACCACGGCGACGAGCCGTCGCTCGCCGAGGATTTGAGTGCCCGCTACTACATTGCTTGGGACGCACAAAACTTCTACTTCGGGGCCGAGGTGCTCGACAATGTCAACGACCTCGACGACCCCAATCCGGCGGACAAGCGCTGGTATTTCAAGGATGCGATTTGCTGGTTCATGGAAGGCCCGCGCGACCGAGCCAACGAGCGCTTCGGCCAAGGCGACAACGCCTTCTGCTTTGTCGCCGATCCGCAGCGCACCCCGCAAAACGCTTGGTGGCGGCACGGTGCGCCCGGCCAGAGCTACATTGAAGAGCCGATCCCCGAAGCCGCTTGCGACTACGTCGTGCGCATGGATCCTTGGGGCCGGAGCGCGGCCGATTTCATCTTGGAGGCTCGCGTGGATATGCACGCGACGTTTGCCCAGAGCGACCCCCGCTGGCAGCCGCCGCAAGTGGGCGACGAATACAGCATGGAAATCGTCCACACCGACCCAGACGGCGGCGCGTACGGCGGGCACTTTATGATCTACGGCAATGGCGACGACGACAACACGTGGGGGCGGATGATCTTGGTCGGCCCGCGCAAGCCGCTTGGGCGGCTCGCCGAGTAGGAGAGAAAATGCACCATAGGGTCGTGCTTCTGGCCTGGGCAATCGCGACTCTCATCTCCTTGGTCGGCTGCAACTCCAATGCCGTCTCCTCGGGCAGTCGAGCGCCGGCGTTCACCTTACCTGCGGAGGATGGGACTTCTGTTTCCTTGGCCGATTTACTCGACAATCGCGCGGCCGCGGTACTGCTGTTTTACAGAGGATTCTTCTGAGGTTCCTGTCGGAGCCAACTAGGTGAGTTGGCAGATGTGTATCCCGAGTTTCTAAAGCGCAATGTGTCGCTTGCGGCGATCAGCACGGATGGCATGGCCGACGCGCTGAAAATGGTGGAGCTCACCGGCGCTGAATTTGCCATTCTGTCAGACGAGAACGCCGAGGTAGCTAAGGACTACGGGGTTTACAACCTGCTGCATGACGGCCTTGCGACGCCGGCCGCCGTCCTCGTTTCGCCCGAGGGCGACATCGAATGGAGATACGTAGGGAAAAGCATTTCCGACCGGCCGACGCCCGATGCAATTTTAGATCAAGTCGACCGATTGATACAGTGAATCGCCCTGATTCAACGACTCGCTGAGTAGGGCAATATGCTCGGCTTTTTGCTTCTATAGCGGAAGTTGGCGAGTGCGGATTTGGCCCTCTGTGACGCTTATGACACAGCCATCTTCAAGTTGTTTGTGATAGACTGAGATGATTTAGCTGTTGACGTGGGCCGGCTGCATGTGGCGTAGGCGAAAAATAAGGACGCTGGGTAATTAGTTCCCCAAAGTCTAGGTCGTGCGTGCGAAGTATGCGCTGCTCATGGCGAGCCTTGGCTAAAATTTGTGGATCAGGCAACCGATGTAGCCCTTGAGCAGCTAAGTGCGTGGCATCGTGTCCCTGTTCTACAATAAGGTACGCGGTGGTACTCGGAGAGATTCCCATGTCCGCCAAGAATCTCATGCTGAGGATGGTTCCACCGAAATATTCTCGACAGACCACCCCCACCAAGCGATATTAAACGCGGCAAATTTTCTTTTCGACAAGGAGCAACACATGAGTAGATCAGATCAGATCGGCTGGCAGACCCAGAGCAAAACCGGCGTCATTGCGGCTGGTGGTGCTGGTGCTGTAGCCGCTGGTATAGAAATCCTCGGCGCGGGTGGCAATGCGGCCGATGCGGCCGCCGGCGCAATTTTTGCGCTCAACGTCACCGATCACGGGGCCTGCTCCATCGGCGGGGAAGTGCCGGTGCTTATATGGGACGGAAACGCGGTCAAGTCGCTGTCCGGCCAGGGGCGTGCGCCGCTGTCGCCGGAGGCTAGTGCTTGGTACATGGAGCACGGCATCCCCGACCACGACATCAAGATGGCCCCGGTGCCCTCGGTCGTGGATTTGTGCATTACCCTTTTGCAGCAATACGGCACGCAGAGCTTTGCCGCGATTGTCGCGCCGACCTTGGCCCTGCTCGACCAAGGAGAGGAGGCGTGGCACCCCGACTTGGCGCGGACGCTGCGGCGCATGGTGGAGGAGGAACATCGCGCCACCGGCAATCGCCAAGAGAAGCTGCAAGCGGCTTGCGATCACTTCTATGGCCGCCGCGCCGAGCACGGCGATATAGCCGCAGACTTGGAGGCGTTCTACGTGGAGCAGGGCGGGTTCTTGCGCCGTGCGGATCTGGCCGCCCATAGGACTTTGATCGAGGAGCCGGTGGCAGTCGATTACCGGGGCTACCAAGTGTACAAGTGCGGCCCGTGGACCCAAGGCCCCTATCTGTGCCAAGCTTTGCGCCTGCTCGAAGGGTTTGATCTCAAAAGCATGGGGCATTGCTCGGCCGACTACGTCCACGCGGTCACCGAAGCGATGAAGCTGGCCATGGCCGACCGCGATGCGTACTACGGAGACCCCCTGTTCGTGGATGTGCCCATGAACGCCTTGCTGTCCGACGAATATACCCAGCTCCGGCGGCCCCTGATCGACATGGGGCAAGCCTCGCTGGATGCCCGCCCCGGCGACCCGCTCGGTAGGAGGGCACTGCAGGAGGGCGGCGCGTTCCGGCCCGGCGTCGGCGGCACCACCACGTGCGTAGTGGCCGACCGCTGGGGCATGGTCGTATCGGCTACGCCGAGCGCGAATGTCTATCACGCTGGCGGCACCGGCAGCACGGGCGTCTCCTATGGCAACCGCCTGCGCAGCCTCAACACAACCCCCGGACACCCCAACTGCATCGCGCCGGGCAAGCGCCCTCGCATCACCCTGACGCCCACGATGGTACTCAAAGACGGTGCGCCCGTGTTGGCCATTAGCGTGGCCGGCGGCGACCTGCAAGACCAAGCGGCCTTGAATCTGTTGCTCGACTTTGTGGAGTTTGGGATGCGGCCAGCCGAAGCGGTCGTTGCGCCGCGCTTTGCCACGGACCACCACGAAGACTCGTTTGATCCCAATCCGGTGCGCGAGCAGACGTTCATCGAGGCCGGCTCGCTGGCTATCAGTTCGGCTGTCGATGCCGAGGTCCGCGACGAACTGGCGCGGCGCGGCCACCAAGTCGAGGCCCGCAACGGCCCCATCGCCACCCCGGTCATGCTGTGGGCCGACGCGGGCACGTACTACGCGGCCGGCGATCCGGCTGCGGGCCGCCACGCGGCCGGGCTAGACGATGGAGGGTAGGAGTGCTTCGACTCTGCTGCGCTCAGCATCTCATGCCGTGGCTATAGCTCCGTTGAGATTGCGGCTGCTGGGCGTTGGAGCCATATTTTCCGCGTTTAATTCCGCTAGAATCGCCTCTGAAGCTGGTTTTTGATGACGTCGCCGACTGCGGCCCCTACATATCGGCAAGAGCATACGCGCCAAGGTGCGGCCAGCGGCCTCACGCTCCGCTCCTTGGCGCTCGGCGTCATCCAAGTCCTCGTGGTGTGTTTGGGAGCACCCTATGCCATCTGGGTCTTGGGGTCGTCCGAGATCACGTGGTCGTTCTTTCCGATTGCCGTCGGCTTCTCGTTCTGCTGTCTCATCCTGCTCAACATTCTGCTCAAGACGATCAACCCCGGCTGGGCCTTGCGGCCGGCCGAGATGATCACGGTTGTAGTAATGGGCTTGGTGACGACCGGCATCCCCATCTTTATGATGGGCTACGTGCTGTCTATTCCCACCACTCCCTATTACTTTGCCTCGGCTGAAAACCAGTGGGGCACGTACGTATTGCCCTACCTGCCAGCGTGGCTGCTGCCGAGCAACGACGGCTTGGCCATGACGTGGTTCTTCGAGGGATTGCCCATAGGTGAGCCGATGCCTTGGGGCACGCTGCTCGATGCGTGGGCCATGCCGCTGTTTTGGTGGCTGAGCTTTATCTGGACCTTGTACGCGGTTTGTTTTTGCCTCGTCGTCATCTTGCGCAAGCAGTGGGTCGAGCGCGAGCGGCTGGCCTATCCGCTGATGGAGGTGCCGCAAGCTCTGGTGGCAGACGCCGACGGCCCGGCGCGTGTGCCGGCCGTCTTGCGCAACAAGGTCTTTTGGCTGGGAGCGGCGATCCCCCTGTGCATTGTCTTGTGGAACATCGTCGGCTTTTTTTTTCACTTTTTTCCCAAGATCGAATGGCACCATCCCATCCAAATCGCGCACGGCTTTCCCACGATCAACATCCGCTTCTACTTCCCGGTCGTTGGCTTCATGTATTTCGCCAACCTCAACGTGACCTTCAGCATCTGGTTTTTCTATTTGTTGCTGCTGGTCGAAGAGGGCCTGTTTAACCGCTTCGGCGTTGGCGTGACCGAAGCCGACAACTTCGTGTGGGGCTTGCCATCGACGTCTTGGCAGTGTTGGGGGGCGTTTGTGGTGCTGGTGCTGTGGGGGCTGTGGATGGCGCGCGACCACCTCAAAGATGTGTTCCGCAAGGCGTGGAATCCCGCGCACCCGGTTGACGACAGCCGCGAGCTGATGTCCTATCGCAGCGCGGTCGTCGGATTGTTGGTCGGGGTTGTCTATATGCTGGCGTGGCTCAACAAGGCCGGCATGGAAATATCGGTGGCGGCGTTTTTCTTGGGCGGTGTGCTCGTTGCCTACTTGGGCATCACCCGCTTGGTGGTGCAGGCCGGCGTCTTTTACCTGACGACGCCCGTGGTCAGCCAAGCCATGACCATGATGACCTTTGGCACCAGTGCGATTTCGCCGACGGGCTTGGCAGCCTTGGGGATGAGCTATGGGTTCTTCAGCGACGTGCAGTCGATTTTTATGCCGTCGGCGGCGCATGCCGCCCGGCTGCACGACGCCATGCGCATGAGCCGGCGCGGTTTGTGCTTGGCCATTGCGCTGGCCCTCTTGGTCGGCTTTATCGCCGCCATTGTGTACGTCATTGTCATGGCCTACGAGCAGGGGGCTTCCAATTTCAACTCTTGGTTTTTCCGCGTCTCTTCTGGCGCGGGCGTCCGCTCCTTTGAAGACGCAATGAGTAAAATAAAAACCCCGGCCGATTTTCACGCGCAAAAGTTGGGCTTCTTCGGCATTGGCGCGGCGGCGATGTCGGTTTTGACGTTTATGCAGTATCGGTTTCCGTGGTGGCCTCTGCACCCGGTGGGCTTGGCGATCTCTGCTATTTGGATGGTGCGCAATCAAGCCCCGGCGATTTTTGTGTCTTGGGCGGCCAAGAGCTTAATCATGCGCTTTGGCGGCATCGAGCTCTACCGCAAGGCCGCGCCGTTTTTTATCGGCCTGATTCTCGGGCACTTCTTCGGCGTGGGGGTCTCGTTTATCGTCGATATGATTTTCTTCCCCGGCAACGGCCACCCCGTCCTGCATGGCTGAGGCCGCGCAAGAGGGTACCGGCGTTAGTGTGCGCGCCTTGCTCGTGGGCTGCGCCGTGGTGCTGCTGATCAGCTTGGGAGCACCCCACTCGATCTGGACGTTTGGCTCGTCCGAGATGACGTGGTCGTTTTTTCCGATTGGGGTGGGGTTTCTCTTTGTCTGCCTCCTCTTCACCAATGCCCTGCTAAAGACCTTCAACTCAAACTGGGCTTTGCGCCCGGCCGAGATGATCGCGGTCGTCGTCATGGGTTTGGTCTGTACGGGCATCCCGGTTTTCCTCAGCGGCTACTTCCTAGCCATACCGACGACTCCTTATTACTTTGCGTCGGCGGAGAATCAATGGGGCACCTACGTGCTGCCCTACCTGCCCGCTTGGCTGCTGCCGTCCAACGACGGCTTGGCCATGACTTGGTTTTTCGAGGGCCTACCCCTCGGCGAACCCACCCCTTGGCTCACCTTGCTAGCCGCTTGGGCCATGCCGCTGTTTTGGTGGCTGAGCTTTATATGGACTTTGTACTTGGTCTGTTTCTGTGTGGTGGTCATCCTCCGCAAGCAATGGGTCGAGCGCGAGCGGTTGGCCTACCCGCTGATGGAGGTGCCCCAAGCCCTCGTCACCAACGCCGACAGCTCCCGCCGACTGCCAGTGGTCATGTACAGCAAAGTTTTCTGGGCCGGTGCGGCCATTCCGCTTTGCATTGTCTTGTGGAATATCGTCGGCTTTTTCTTTCACTTTTTCCCCAAGATCGAGTGGCACCATCCCATCCAAATCGCGCACGGCTTTCCGACCATTAATATCCGCTTCTACTTTCCGGTCATTGGCTTCATGTATTTTGCCAACCTCAATGTGACCTTCAGCATCTGGTTCTTCTTCTTGCTGACGCTGCTCGAGGAGGGTTTGTTCAATCGCTTTGGCCTCGGCGTCACCGAGGCGGATAAGTTCGTGTGGGGACTGCCTTCGACGTCTTGGCAGTGTTGGGGGCGTTTGTGGTGCTGGTGCTGTGGGGGCTGTGGATGGCGCGCGATCACCTCAAGGATGTGTTCCGCAAGGCGTGGAATCCAGCCTGCCCGGTTGACGACCGCCGCGAGTTGATGTCCTATCGCAGCGCGGTCGTCGGCCTGTTGGTCGGGGTCGTCTATATGCTAACTTGGCTGCACAAGGCCGGCATGGAGTGGCTGGTCGCCGTGCTCTTTTTGGCCGGCGTCCTCATCGCCTATTTGGGCATTACGCGCCTAGTGGTCCAGGCGGGCGTGTTCTATTTGACCACGCCGGTGGTCAGTCAGGCGATGACCATGATGACGCTGGGCACTAGTGCCATTTCGCCGACGGGTTTGGCGGCCTTGGGGCTGACCTATTCCTTTTTCGGCGACGTGCAGTCCATCTTCATGCCCTCGGCCGCGCACGCTGCAAAGCTGCAACACAGCCTGCGCATTGCCCGCCGCGGCTTTGTCTTGGCCATTGCCTTGGCGGTGGTGCTGTCCTTTGTGGTTTCGCTGACCAACCTCATCGCTATGGCCTACGAGCAGGGAGCTTCCAACTTCAACTCTTGGATCTTCCGCGTCTCCTCGGGTGCCGGTGTCATGGCCTTTGGCGATGTGATGGCCAAGATAAAGGCCCCGGCCGATTTTCACGCGCAAAAGTTGGGCTTCTTCGGCATTGGCGCGGCGGCGATGTCGGTTTTGACGTTTATGCAGTATCGGTTCCCGTGGTGGCCCCTGCACCCGGTGGGCTTGGCGATCTCTGCTATTTGGATGGTGCGCAATCAAGCCCCGGCGATTTTTGTGTCTTGGGCGGCCAAGAGCTTAATCATGCGCTTTGGCGGCATTGAGCTATACCGCAAGGCCGCGCCGTTTTTCATCGGCCTGATTGTGGGCTACTTCCTCGGCGTGGGCCTGTCCTTCCTCGTGGATGTGGCGTTCTTTCCCGGCAATGGCCATCCGGTCTTGCACGGCTGAGGATTTCCCACCATCCCGCTGCGCCAGTCCTGTAGGATGGCTATGGCGACAATGACATCCGGGGATTGGTCTAAGTCGCCGCGCCACAGCACCTCAAATACGGTGCGCTGTGGAAGGGGATACGCGACACGCCCCTACTCTGTGTGCGCGTCTTCTGGTGTGCCCTTGGTGTCGTGTAGTAAGCGGATTTTCACCTATTCAAGCAGACGGAGAGTAACGCAATGAAAAACCACCAGAGTTTACTTAGGGCCGCACGTATCGCGATCGCGGCGTTTCTCTTGGCCGCCGGCCCAGCGTTGAGCCAAGCCCCGGCGGACGCTCCCCATTCCAGTGCCCCCTACTTCGCCCTCGACCGCGTGCTCGACGTGGCCATTGAGATGGCACCCGAGGATTGGGACCGGCTGCGTGCCCAGACGCGGACTTTGGCGGATATACTCGGCGGTGCCGACTGCCTCGACAGCCCCGCGGATGAAATTTTCACTTGGTTCGAGGCGACCGTAACTGTAGATGGCGAAACCCACAGCCAAATCGGCGTCCGCAAGAAAGGGTTTTTAGGATCGCTGAGTAAGGTCAAACCCTCACTCAAGGTCCGCTTTGACAAGTTCATTGACGGCCAGCTTCTCGGCGGCGCGATGAAGCGCCTGACCCTGAACAATGCCCAGCAAGACCCGTCCATGATCAATACCTGCATGGCCTACCACATCTTTGCCGCCGCCGGCCTGCCGGCACCGCGCTGCAACTTTGCCACGGTTGAGGTAAACGGCGAAAACTTGGGCTTGTACGTACACGTCGAGAGCGTGAAAACCGCCTTTTTGGAGCGCAATTTTTCCGATTCGAGCGGCAATTCTTACGAAGGGACCGTCAGCGACTTCCGCCCCGAGTGGCGCGGCACCTTTCAGAAGAAAACCAACGAGGCAGAAGCGGATTGGTCGGATATCGATGCGGTCGTCGACGCGCTGCAAAACTCCGCCCCGGCCGGGCTCGAAGCCCTCGCCGCGGCCATTGACCTCGACCGCTTCCTCACCTTCTGGGCCGTCGAAGTGCTCATCGGCCACTGGGATGGGTACGCTGGCAACCGCAATAACTTCTACATCTACCGAGCGCCGGATGCGCCATTTGTGTTCATACCGTGGGGCGCGGATCAGGTTTTTACCTCGACCGACGGCCCCTTCGACGACTTTGAGTCGCCGCCGGCGGTCATGGCACACGGGGCCATCGCCCACCGTTTGTACCAAGAGGACGCGATGCGCACGGCTTATGTAGCCCGCCTCAAGCAACTGCTCGACGCGGTCTGGAACGAAGAAGAACTGCTCGGCCTTGCCGACGAGATGGCGGCGATCGTCGAGCAGCACATCCTAATAGAAAGGCGCACCCATGCTGCCCGCGACGCCGAGCGGGTGCGCCAGTTCATCCGTACGCGGCGTGCGGTGATCTTAGCCGATCTCGATCCAGAGCCGCCCACTTGGCCTTGGCCGCTGGCCTCAGCCGACATTTGCTGGCCGGAAAGAGGCGCGTTTGAGCTGCACTTTGAGACGACATGGGGGTCGAGCGGGAGCGAAAATCCGCTGGCGGAAGGAACGGTCTCGTTCACCCATTATGAGTTCGGGGGAAAAGAGCTGCGCTTTGAACACTCAGGGGCTACGGCCGGCCTTGAAAAGGGCGATGCCGAGGAAGGAGAAAGCTGGGATGAAACACTGGGCGCGCTCGACGGCAACGGCAACGGCGTTTTCGATAAAGAGGACTACGATGGGGCCATTGCACTCGGCATCGAAGACCTGCCGCCGTGGGACGAAATTCTGATCATTGACGCCAATGGCGACGGGTCGATAGACCAAGGCGAGTTTGAGGACGCGGTGGGCGCAGAGGGCAAAGGACGCGCTGCGGAAGACGTGGCGTCCATCTCCATTGTCAGCCTCGGAGAAGACGCTGCTATCGACATTCTCACCGCTTCGCTGCCGATTGACTGGGTGGCGAGTGGTGCTAGCTGGGCTATTGACATGGATGCGGTCAGCGGCTACCGAGTGGTGTTGCCATCGCCTTTTAGTGATCCCGAGCAGTTCGACCTAATCGCCAAGGGAGGGATTGAATTCAGCGAGGCCAGCACAAAACCGGGCGCAAAAGTTGCGGGGCGGTTCTACGGCACCTTGCTCAGCTTTGGCGGCGGCGGGGACGCGGCGTCAGGCGATGACGACGAAGAAACTAGGGCAGAAATCAGACTAATTATCAACGAGGTCGCGGCCCAAGGCGATCCCCTCGACTGGTTTGAACTGTACAATGCCGCGGATGAGCCGATAGAGCTTGCAGACTTGGTGATGGCCGACGACCTGACGGACGAGAGTAAGCGCACTCCCTTCCCGGTCGGCACAGTCATCGCAGCGGGGGCGTTTCTACAGGTTCAGCTCGATAAAGACGGGTGGCCCGGCTTTGCTCTTGGCCGCGACGAGGAGCTGGGCATCTGGACGGCCGATGGCACTTTGGTCGCTCAGATTGACTGGGAAGAGGGACAGGCCGATGAGGGAACGAGTTGGGCGCGCGTCCCCGACATTACGGGCGACTTTCAGACGGTAAGCACCCCTACGCCGGGAGCTCCGAATCAGGTCCAGACGGCGATTGCCGAGCAAGCCTCAGGAATGCCCGCGGCGTTTCGGTTGCGCGGGAACTGGCCCAATCCATTCAACGCCAACGCAACCATCGCCTTTGACGTGCCGAGGACCGTACCTGTGCATCTAGTGGTGTACGACGTGCTCGGCCGCCGCGTCCGCGCCCTGCACCGTGGCGAGACGCTGGCGGCCGGCTCGTATCGCACCTCTTGGAACGGCCGCGACGACGAGGGGCGGCCGGCGGCCAGTGGCGTCTATCTGTACCGACTCGCCGCCGGGGAAGCCTTTACTGCGGTGGGGCGGATGGCCTTGATCCGCTGAGAATTGCATGGGTAATCTATACGCCGAGCAGGAGACTTCCGAGGAAGTGTTCAAGATTCCTGCGGCTTCTCTGTCCGGCCCTAGAAACAGTGTTTGAGCTCCATGCTGGCTTTTGGGGTTTTCCTCTCGATTTTCACGGTGCCGGCCGCCGCAGAATTCACTTTCGAGCAATACGAGGTCGTCATTGGCTCGGCGGAACGCCAGACCGTTTTGACGGGGTTCCTGCTCGGCGGCTCTGTCGCAGACCTTGCCGTGGTGAACATCGACGACAACGATGACCGCTGCTTGCGCCTGTACGCGTTCGGCGACAGCACTTGGGCACCGCTACTCGACGCAACGCTGAGTCCCGAAGTCGCGTTCGTCGATGTGGCCCACATCGGCGGCCGCGACCGCTTGATTGCGTACGAGCCCGGTCGCCTGAACTGGTTCGATCCCGAATCGGCGACGGAACGCTCACTAGTGGCGGTTGTTTCCAACTTCAATCCGCCTCGCAGCGGCGAAATTCCTCATGTAGATGTTACGTGCGATGTGAACGGCGACGAGCGCGATGACCTAGTCGTGCCGGATGTCGATGGCTTCTGGGTGTTCGTCCAGACGAGCGACGGCGCGTTCGCCGATCCGGTGAAGATCGGCCCTGCTACCGATATGAGTATGATCTACGGAGCCGACGGCTATCGCTACAACCCCTGGTCTCAGAGCCGCGTCCACGAGATGGACTACAACCGAGATGGCCGGCGCGATTTGGTGTTTTGGAACGCAGACCACTTTGAGGTGCATCTCCAAGACGAGCGCGGGCTATTTGCTCCGGCGGCCGCGACCTTCGCGACCGATGTGGCATTCGACTCTGACGATTTTTCCTCGCTCGCCACCGGAGACATGACTGGGAAGGTGCTGCACTCGTTGGGCGATCTGAACGGCGATGGGGCCGCCGACCTAGTGGTTTTCTTGCTGGAGGGCCGGAGCATTTCCAGCAAGCGTTCTGCCTTCGAGGTGCATTTTGGCATGCCAACAGCCGCTGGCGGCACCGCGTTTGCGCCGGAGGTCGGAGCCGCGTTCCGGTCTGATGGCAGCATCCAACTCGGGATGGACCGACGCGACTTTGATCGCGACGGCCAAGTCGAATTGATGTTCACAACCATTGAGGTCGAATACCTTGAGAGCAGCCTGTGGAAGAGGTTCAAAGGGTTCATGGGCGATGACATTTGGTTGAACCTTGAGTTCTACCAAATAGGCGGCCTATACCGCGACAAACCCAACGCCACCCTTAGAATTGCGTTAGATGGCGTCCCTAGCCATAAGGAGCGAGGATGGGTGCCGCTGGACATCGCGCTTCGCGGGGCGATGCACGAAAGCCGCAAGGCGCAAAAGGGCTGGCCGCGCGCGTTCAACTCGACTTTGCTCATCGGGGATGTGACCGGCGACGGCCTCTCCGACCTGCTCATCGGGCAGCACCCGAGGCACTTAGACGTCTTTGTCGGCGTACCGGGGCCAGACCTGTTCTCCCGGCGGCCTCAAGACGTTGCGATCGTCGTGCCCAACGACGAGGAATACACGTGGCTAGTGGACTTCAACAAGGACGGCAAGCAGGACGTCCTCATGCACCACCCGTTCACGCTACGAGATGCTCACGGGGCCCGGAGACTGCCGCCGGGAACCGAGCCGCATCGGATAGCGGTGCTGATCGCCCGCTGAGCAAAAGCGAACTACTCAATGAAAGCACTCGCAAAAGGACTCATTGCCCTCCTTGGGCTTGTTGTGCCCGGCAGCGTCTCAGCAGAAAAGCGGAGCGATTTTTATTTCCTCATGGGAGCGGGTGCTTTGTCCAGTTTTAAGCGATCTACTGGGCAATCCCCTGCGCTAGAATTCGGTGTGTGGAAACCGCTCGCTGTCAGGGATAGGAGTACCACAGGTGTTTACCTCGGCCACGGCGGGGCCAAAACCACGGTTCGCCAAAACAGCCTGATCAGGGCCGGCGACACACCGATTCTGCTAACACACCTCCTCGTTTATCATTCCTTTGAACTGACTGATTCTTGGACCAGTTTTCTCGAATACGGATTTTCTATCATAGGCTTTGATTACAAGGAAACTTCTCTTTCGCTTGCGGGCCTAGGTTTCGGCGCCGGGGTTGGCTACCGTCTATGGAAGGACTGGCTGCTGACTTTCAAGACAAGATACGTTACGGTGAACCAGTCATATCTCGGCGACCATATCCTGCACCAACAACTCTCTGGCTCGGTTGGGTTGGCTATTCCCGTGGACTTACCGGGATTCTCTTTTAGATGGCTCAAAGCCCCTCGGCTCGAGGGCGTCTCGCCCGCGCAAAACGCTTAACGCCAAGGCCACGGGCCAGCTCACACCAAGCAATCCAATGGGAATTTTCAGACCGCCTCTAAGAAATTAGGTGATGCTCCCATACCTGTATGCAGGCCTGTCGTCTCTTTCCCCTGCGTAGCTGCTGGTAACGGCTGGGTGGGAAGCGGCAAGACAAGCCTAAAGGTAAGAGCAGTCTCACAAACTTGGGCAAGGCGAAGACTGGTGTGGTGAACAACCGTGAATCCTTGTTGGAAACGTCGAGATCCCGGGAGATAGATGCGTAGTGTGTGCAGAGCGCGTCGTTTTCTTCAAGCCTGTAAGGAGGATTGGCTCATGCCGCCGATGTGGCCGTAGGGGACGCCCATGATGCCGATGTGCATGATGAATACTCTAGGTGAGGAGTGGCGCGGGAAAATAAGACGCAGCGGATGCGCTACGGCTATTGTAGCGTATATTCAGGCACGAGAAAGGACCCGAACCATGTCTGATTTGGATTGACGAGCTGGCTGCCATCCCGGCCGAATACGGGGTATCGAATGTGTACGCGGATATTGGCCTGTCGTTTGGGGCACTGGCGATTACGCATCCGCGACTGGCCGCGGCCATGGTGGCCAAGCTGATCAAGGGACTCGGCGTTGATCATGTGTTGTGGGGGACGGATTCGATTTGGTTTGGCTCGCCGCAATGGCAGATTGAGGCCTTTCGCCGCATTGAGCTGCTGCCCGACTTGCGGGACAAGCACCAAGGATGGGAATTTTCTTAATCGGATAAGTTCGGCTATCAGTTCTAACTTGCACAAAGGAGGATACGGAATATGACGACGGAACAACGGGACTCAACTGTACTGGAGACACTTCGCGAGGTAGCCTCGCGGTGGGACTTGGAAATATTGGCCGACGATATCCAGAGCCTTACAAGCGATGACGTGGTGCAGATAGGCTTTCTGGGCGACTTCAGCAGTGGCAAGAGCACGCTGATCAACGAGCTAGTAGGCGTGGAGGATCTCATGCCAGCGCAGCTCGAGCCGTGTACAGCGCGGGCCGGACAGGTGGTTTCGACGCCTTTGCTTGAAGAGCCGGAGTATTTTCGTGTGGACGACGGGGGTGAGCAGACCACGATCAACCGGCCCGATTTTGATGATATCGCCCGCGGGCACACGCCGGGACGACCGCTTGTGCGCCTCCCGTCCCGCACCGGGTTTCCAGCAGGGTTCGTATTCCTCGACACCCCGGGACTATCGACGCTCATCAAAGAACACACCGAGATCACTTTGGGAGAGCTACCCTTCGTAGATGCCACTGTGATCTGTGTGGATATCCGCAAGGGCGGCTTGACGAGTACCAGCACCGACTTTCTCACTTCTCCCGGAATCCGCCATCTGCAGCGTCGCTTTCTCATCGCGCTCACATTTGCCGACCAACTTCCAGAGCATGAGCGTACGGTGGTAGCCGAGAAGACGGCCAACACGCTGGCGCAGACCATCGGCTGCTCAAAATCAGAAGCCGAGGGCCGCATTGTGATCGTCAGTGCCGGCCCAGAGGCGGCCGAACGCGACGTTAGCCCTTTACGCACCGCCATCCACGAGGTGTTCGAGAAGCGCAAGGCGTCTCTCATGGCTGAACGACAACACCGTGCCAGCGTGCGCCTAGTGCCGCGCACAATCTCACTGCTTGAGCAGATGCGCGGTGGCTTGCTGGAGTCGAAAGAAGACTTTGCGTCGCGCAAGAAAGAGTCGGATGGGAAACGCAAAGAACTGGACCAAGAGCTACACCAGCATAAGCAACGTCTCGATAGGGCTCGTGCGGATCTTAGCCGGGACGTGGGTGCAATATGTGATCGCTATCAGCCTCTCTTCGCCGCTGCGTCGGACGATCTCGCCATAGAACAGGTCAGTGGCGAGTTCACCTCTGCACTCGCAACAACGGTTAGCGATCACTTTGCGAGTCTAGGACAACAATTGGATATCCATGTTGAGGGGATCGACGCGAATATCCAAAGCTTACTGAAGGACTCCAACAAAATTGTGGGCTTGGGGGCAACCCTCGCTACGGCAGCACTGGTTGCCGTGATAAGTCCCGCTGCCGGTTTGGCTGCCACTGCTGGAGAGGCGACGGGCGGTGCGGCATTGCGCGCCGCTGCCGCCAGAGTAGTGGGAAAAACCTCAGCACGTATGGCAGCTACCGAAGGGTTGAAAAAAATCGGGAAAAGTGTGCTTACCGCCTTGCATGATATCAACCCAGGCAACATCGCCAGTGACTTTGTGGGGGAGTGGTGGAAAAATAAGCGCATCGCCGAGCCAATGGACCATATCCGTATGGAATTTTCGGCGCGAGCGGTGCAGGCGATTGAGGCATACTTTGAGTCCGAAGTATTTCAACCCTTGGATCACGAGCGTGGAGAAGTACAGAGTGCGTTGTCTCAGATTGAATCCGAGCGGCGAACCGATCTCGCCGATCGTACTGTCAAGGTGTCGCGCATCGACGCCGACATCGCTCGGCTCAGAAAGGCTGAGCAGTCCTGAGAAGCGGTCTTAAAATTCGTTTTGGGAGCGCGAGCGTTGGTCCCTGCTCACCCACCCGCAGGTGAGCAGGGAGACAACCGACCAACCGGAGTAGCGGAAGGGCGATTCGCATTTTAACTAAAAATTCTACGCTGGGGCAGACACAGGAGCTAACAGATGAGCTTCAAATGGTTTAAATTGTTTAAGCGGACACGGCCCGACGCTACCGAAGATACCGAATCCAACCCCATGTCCTCTCGAAAAACGTCCGCAAAAAACGCCATCGCTAACATCCAAAAGATGAATGATGCAACAGACATAAAACGTTATGTGCAAGGAGACCGCCGCGTCGGCGTTCAGCGTACTGCAAAGTCTCGTATCGCCAGATTACCCCAACCCCAACGCCGTACCGCTCAGAGCAACCGCGATGGTCATTCCTTCTAGCAATGCAGACCAGTCTGCCGACGGGCAGGGATTTGTCCCCTCGAACGGGACATCAGATGGGACCGATCTCAACGCTACTATTGAGTGTCTCCGCGTCTTGCGGTCCGTTCGAGACCAGTCTGCCGAGTGTCTCCGCGTCTTGCGGTCCGTTCGAGACCAGTCTGCCGATGCTGAACTCGATCTGTCGACCGGCAGTCTAGCGCATAGGTTGACTGCCTTGGAGAGGGGCTTGATCGACCACCTCGTCGAGCAACGCGAGCATCAAGAGGGTCTCGGTCTTTTGACCGTATCGGTGGTCGGGGACTTCAATTCGGGTAAATCGACGTTCATCAATGCGCTACTGGGAATGGATATGTGCCCGGTGGGCGATGAGCCAACGACTGCATCCGTAACGCACTTCGTCCATGGCGACCA
This sequence comes from Candidatus Latescibacterota bacterium, assembly GCA_965200315.1. Taxonomy (GTDB): domain Bacteria; phylum Latescibacterota; class UBA2968; order UBA8231; family UBA8231. The sequence goes on along the minus strand of OZ241362.1, from coordinate 1,438,681 downwards.
GGAACGTATTGAGCAGAAATCGGCGGGCGGAACGTGGGTCCCTCTAGACAAATCGAAATATCGCGCGTTGGCTAGCCATGAGAAAGAGGGCAACGGCGAGCCGCATACCTTTCGCATCTCGGTAAATTCCCCGATTCTCCATCATATTCGACTTGTCGATATGCCCGGGTTTAATGCCCCGCCCCCAAATACGAGTGATACCAAGGTGACCGAAAAGGCTGTCATGGGCTCAGACGTGCTGTTCGTGCTCATGGATGCTGATAAGGGCAACCCATCGGATACGCTGTTGAAACAGTTATATCAACTGTCGCAAAATTCGGCTAACGAGTCTCGGCAGCCCGTATTTCTCTTGATCAACAAGGCTGAACAACTGCCGCCATCGCAACGTAGGGAGGTAGAGCGTTTCTGCAAGGAGCGGCACAGTGATCTATTTCGCGATGTCGTACTTGTTTCTGCGTTGCAGTTGAATGAAGCCGAAGATGAGAAACCGCTCGACGCGCTGGACATGGCAATGCAGCGCATGCGATCGGCGTACAAGGCGCGAGGTTCATTTAACGAAAATATCTCGGCCAAGCTAACTCCAGAGAGCTACCAACTTGATATCAGTGGAAACGTGTACGATGTGCCCACCTCATCGAACTCTGAACTGGTATCCCACGAGCAACTTACCGAGATGGTGAAGAAAGTGACAGCCGAACGACACGTCTTGCTTAAACAGCAGTTTCACCGCAACACCTTGCAACTGCGAGAGGACTGGCGAACGACGCGTTCTGCTTTGGATCAAGTACTGAAAAGTGCGCTCAGTGAGTTTTCAGGAGGAGGTGATGATGGTGGTGAAATCAAACATATCAAAAATATCAAAAATATCAAAGAAGCGGAAGGCTATACGCTCAAACATATCAACGAGATTTTCATAGATGTATTTGATGGAATATCTCGGGTTCCCAAAAGCCCGCGAATTAAAAAGGGGGTTTCGGGGGATACTTCATATTATCAAGTTCATGTTCGCGTAGGCAAAGCACCTGCAGTAATGAATAGGCACGGTAATTGGCGTCGTATAGCTGGCATATATCAACGGCGACTTTCATATTTAAAAGAGTCTCTTGATGTCAACTTCGACTTCACACCTCAACAAGTTGTTGAAGATCTGAAGAAAAATGTTCTTGCTCTGATTCGCAGCGCAGTTCAAGAAACAGTACAAAAAGATAAAAGAGGAAAGTATATAGGAATAGGAAGAGGGAAGCTTTGGCAGTACGAAGATGAGGATAAAAATTCTAGAGACGCGTACTTTAACCGTATAATCTCAGATTTTAAGTCTTTTGCGTCGCGGGAAGACAATATCAGTGCTCTGGGCATTCAGGAGGTGATAGATAAGCTAACGAAAGCCGTCATTACGAAATCAACCACAATCACCGCAGAATTGAGGAAACTCCAAGAATTGAGGAAACTCCAAGAACGGATCAATAAAATGAAGGAGTATACACCCTGATGAAGGACTTTCAAGATTACCAAACGCACCGAGCAGCCCTCTGTGAGTGGTACGACCGCGTCATTGAGAACCATGAATTGCTAAAGGCAGACGTGGCGGCACTTCAGGAGGCAAAAACCAACCTGCAAGCCGATCGCTTCGTTGTAGCGGTCTGTGGTGAGATGAACAGCGGGAAATCGACCCTGCTCAACGCCCTGCTTTTTTCGGAGGAGGTGCTGCCAAGTCACGTTACGACCATGACGGCCAAGATCGCACTCATGGAAGGGGGTGCGACAGAGCGCGTTGAGGCCACGCTGTACACGCATGACGAGTTTCTCCAGGTGGTGGAATCCAGCAAGCCGGATGAACGCTCCGCGCAGGAACTCGCGGAGGCGCGGGAGAAAGCTCGGGCGGAGGGGATCAAGGAACCCGACCTGCTCACCACCCCGGCACAGGTCATTTCTGAGGAGGGTCTCGATAAGCTCGGCCAGTTTGCGGCGGTATGCAGTCGCGGAGGCCTATACAGTGCGTATGTCAACTATGTGCAGTTATGGGCGGATCGTCCGTGGCTCCATCAAGTGACAGTAGCTGATACCCCCGGAACCAATGATCCGAACCCGGAGCGCGACAAAATCACCCGCGAGTGGATCGAGCGTGCCGACGCTGTGGTGTACGTCACTTTTGCCGGGAGCGCGGGCATGACTGCGGCGGACGTGAAGTTTATTGACGAGCACTTGGCACACATCAATCCCCAGCGGCGCATCATCGCGGTGAACAAGTGCGACACGCAACCCAACAAAGAGGCCATTCAGAGCCACATTCGGAATATCCGGGACAGCGGCGACTTGAGGATGAAGTCCCTGTTTGGAGATGACGACCAGATCGTACTCGTCAGTGGCCTCGGTGCGCTTATTTCCGCCATGCAGGCAGCCGGTCGTCCCCTGTCCGAGGATTTGAAATGGCATGAACGGAAACTATCTGATAGGGGCTATTTGGATCCAGAGCAGCACGGTATCGAGCAACTCCGCAGTGTCATTGAACGACGAATCATCGTCACCAAAGGCGATGGTATTATCGAGGCGCATCAAAGGCGCTTGGACAGCGTCTTTGAAAGTGCCGATGCGGGCATCTCTCAGGCCAAGGCGGTATTGACGGCTAATCTCAATGCTGTCAACGCATCGCAGGAAGAGCGCCGCGAAGAAAAAGAGCGGGTCTCCGAAAGCATTAGTTTGATAGGTTCAGTTGCCCATAACGTGCGAGCGAAGTTCGAAAAGGATATTAACGAAGCACTAGTATCTCTGCACGGCAGCTTTAAGGAAACAAAAAAGAAAGTCATTCAAGGGATCGAAGATGACCTTAAACAGGTAAAGTCTCTCAACAATTTGGCAGGCGAAGCAACATGGAGCATTCAAGACAGATTGTATCACGAGCGTGACACGCTTGCGAATACTATCACAGAGGTCGTGGAGAAAATGGAAGGTACGCTCGATCAGGCGGAGTGTGATCTGAAAGATAAATTGCTGGCAAGCGGATTAAAAGCCAGCGTGCCACAGCCTCACTTACTGCCGATCTCATCTCACACCATTTGCAAAGGCGGAGAAGCGGAACTGCTCAACAAGCTTGACAGTTTGACTCTGAAGAAGGCTGTGAAAGAGGCCACTGGTTTTTGGGCGGGTCTTTTTAATACGGAGGCAGGCAGAAGAGATGCTGTTAAGAAGTTGATAACTGAACTTGGATCGCACCTGGGAAACACTCTTGAAGAAATCTCTGCACACGCTGGCCGAGAGTTGTACAATCTCGGACAAAAGGCTCTTAGCCCAATGGAAGGTAGTTGTCAGAGCAATCTCGATAAAAGGCAGAAGCTATTGGAAGAGTTGGAAAAGGAAAATGCGTCCGATAAGGACAAGCGGCGCGACATTGAAGATGGGATTGCGGAATTGGAGCGTCGAAAGCTGCAAGTGGACGCGCTTAACGCTGAATATGACTTGGCGAGGAGTGCCTAAATGGATACGAAGAGTCTCGTGATTTTGGCCGCCGGTACTGCGGTCATTGTAGGCGGCATTGTGATACGGCGTAGGCGTCGTAGCGCAAGTACGCCAACCGTAGAGCCCAGCCCTCCCTCCCCCACATTCCGAGAGCAATGTTCTTTCGTCCGACAGCGGGTAGAGACCTATCGCGACGAGATGCTCCGCTACGAGCTGCGTCTCGAACGCAATCGTCGTGGGGCATCACGGACTGTTTTGCAGAAGCTGCTCGCTGGTCGAGAGGAAGTGCTGGCCATGCCGATTCTGTATCTCAACTCCGAAGAATGGCTATGGGAGCAACAACAGCTTCAAGAAGCGGTGGAATATGCGCTTGGTGAACTCGGTCTTCCGGTTCCCCCGGATATTCGCGAGCCAACCACCCAAGCCGCCCGCGCCTGCGAGCAATGGGCCGCTACCAAAGCCAAACGGCTATTCGACGAGGAACTGGGCCGCGATTCTCAGGAAGGATGACGCCCTAGGCGGCGCAGACGAATGAACGTGGTGCTGATTCCACACGGCACTGCACACCTCATTGCGAATATCGTGGGTGGTGAGTTTGGCGGGTTGGTCGTCCCCCCCAAGGCCATCGGCTCGTCGCGGTCGAATTGTGCGGACACGAGCTTCCACCAGTCATCGTATGCCGTGCGCAGGTCGGCAACGACAGCGGGATGCGCGGCGGCGATGTCTTGCCGCTGGCCGGGTCTCCTTATAGGTAGTCCTACATCGTTCCTACGATAGGGCAGGCGGCGCGCCCGCAGGCTGGCTAAGGACGCAGGCACCGACGACCCCGCGCAGGAGGAGCGGCGGGCGGCGGGGCGCAGCGGGCGCGTAGCCTAAGCAGCCGGCGTTTTTCGAGGGCAGGATGCCCTCGATCCCAGCGGGGTTGCGCTGACCGTGTGCCATCCCGCCTGCCCCGCAACTCATGTAGGATGGCTATAAGAGTGCTGGAGTGGGGAGGCCCCGCCACTTAGGGCCGCACCACGCTGCCGTCGGCGCGGCGGTCCTCGGCCGCGTAAAAGGCGCGCACTTGGTCACCGACCAACAGCTTCTTCGCCTTCTCTTCGTCGATGTCGATCCCTAACCCCGGCTGGTCGTTGGGATACATGTACCCCCCTTCCATAGTAGCGTGTCCGGGGAACGCCTCCAGCTCTGCTGGGCTGAAACCGTTTTCCTCTTGGATTCCGAAGCTGTAGCTCGCCATGTCGAGGTGCATGGCCGCCGCTTGGTTGACCGGATCGTTGTCTCCACCTTCCTGCCAAGCGGTCTGTACGCCGTAAAACTCGCAGAGCGCGGCGATTTTGCGGCAGGGGGTGATGCCGCCGCCTTTGGCCACTCGGATGCGGATGTAGTCGATGAGGCGCTCGCTGATCAGCGGCAGGTATTCGTGGACATTGACGAATAGCTCGCCCATGGCCTGCGGCGTGGTGCATTGCTGGCGCATGAGCCGGTACCAGCCGATCTGCTCGGGTGCTAGGGCGTCTTCGAGAAAAAATAGCCGGTAGGGTTCCAGCCGCTTGGCCAGTGCCACTGCGATTTGCGGTTTGAGGTGCTCGTGGACGTCGTGGGTGAGCTTGGGGCCAAAACCGAGCTTGTCGCGCAAGTACTCGAACATCGCGGGAATGGCCTCTAGATAGGCTTCGTCGTCAAAGGCGGGTGCTGCCGACCAAGCATTGCGCGGCTTGAGGGCGTTTTCCACGAAACCGCCGCCGCCGTAGCCGCCGAGTTGGCAGCGGATTACCGGCCAGCCCTCGTCGATGTAGCGCTGGATGTCATCGGCGAGCGACTCGTGATCGCCGCCGCCAGCATGGGCGTAGCAGGGGACCGCGGCGCGGCAGGCTCCGCCTAACAGGTCGTACACGGGCATCCCGGCCTCTTTGCCCTTGATGTCCCACAGGGCCATGTCAATGCCGCCTAACGCGGCGTTGAGGATGGAGCCGCTGCGCCAGTAGCCGCTGTTGTACACGCACTGCCAGATGTCTTCGATGCGGCTGGCCTCGCGGCCAATTAGCAGCGGTCCCAAGCTCTCTTCGAGGGCCGTGGCGACGGTGGCGGCGTGGTTGTGCTCGCTGGCCGAGCCGATGCCGTAGAGGCCGGGCTGGTCGGTGATGATCTTGACGATGACCCACGTGCCGTTCTGGCGGGTGCGGATGCAGCGAACTTCCTTGATCTTGGCCATGAATGTCTCCTTGTGTAGGTTTGCCATGCAAAATAAGCTCTAGGCGGTGAGTGAAAAACCGATTTTTATCGAGAGGAGACGTATGCACACCTTTCAACCGTACGCTTCTTTGGAACGTTACATTGGCCGTCGCCTCTTGGCGCTGCTGGCCGCGCTAGCCCTAACCGACGTTGCCATTGTGCTGAGCGCGTCGCTGAGTACCGCCTTGATGAGTACGGCATCCGGGGCCGATGTGGTTCGCGCCCGCGCCATTGAAATCCTCAACGACGAGGGGCAACCCGTGCTCGTAGCTACGGCTGACGAGCGCCAGAACGGTGCTTTGTGGGTGGGAGCTGGCAAAGGCGAGGGCGGAGTTAGCCTCAGTACCGACGCAACTGGCCACGGCTTGCTGGTGGTCAACACGGCTACTGGCGCACCGCTGGTCTCGGTTGTGAGCAGCGATCAAGAGGGAGGTGCGGTGCAGGTGTACAACGCCGCGGGCGAGCAGTTGGCGTACCTAGGCGCAAGTGAGATAGGCAGCGGCCACTTGGCCCTGCGGAGCGCAGTTGGCAATTTGCTAATCGCTGCGGGTGAAGATGAAGGCAGTGGCTTGCTGATGGCCAACAATGCCGCGGGCGTCAACGTCTTCCTCGCTGGTGCCGATTCGTCGCAAAATGGTGGCCTGCTGATCAATAGCCGCACCGGCGACAACCTGATCTACGCAGGCGCGGGTGCTGGCGGCAACGGTGGCTTGCACGTCAACGCCGCCAATGGAACCCACCTCGTCTTCTTGGGGGCCGATGGGCAGCGCAACGGGGCGGTGGGGATTTGGGATCGCCACGGCGCGGGCAGCGTCTTGCAGAAGTAGGGTTTGAAGCTAGGTGGGAGCACTTCACCGCTGTTATAGCCATCCTACATCACTCACAAGATGATCCGCAGATGGACTCAGATGGACACAGAATAGTAGAACCAAGACGATCCGCTTCTCGAATTGTTCAATCATTCGGGATGGCTATATGTGCGGTTGTCTGCGCCTTTTCCGTGCCTTCGGCGAGTGCCGACGAGATTCGCTTTGGCTCGCGCCGCGACTGGCAGGCTTGGCCGCTGCCCGGCACGGTTGAGCTGACTCCACAAGGTGCCCTCAAGCCCATCGCTGCCCGCCGCAACATCAATGCCGTGCTCAATGCCGCAGCTTTTGGCGGCGGCATCCGCCGCGCTGGTTCCAATCTAAGAGACGCGCCGCTGGTCATGGATGGCAATCGCTCCACTGGCTGGCATCCTCATCTGAGCGATCCCCCTGAAAGCTGGACCATTGAGGTCAATTTGGGCCGGGGCGTCTCCGCTCGCCGCGTCAAGCTGATCTTCGATCCCCAAGGGCCGGCTCCGGTGCTTTTTGACTTGCTGCTTTCCACTGGCGAACACGCCGTTGATGAGGTCGATAATCCCATCGCCGAAAGCGTCATCTATCGCCAGCGCGAGCGCTTCAAGGAGAACACCCGCCACGAGATTACTTATGAACTCGACCAGTCCTCTCACACGCCGATCCAGTACGTGCGCTTGGACTTGCTCGCCCTCGAACCGGACACTCGCCTTCTCGAAGTCGAGGTCGAAGCGCTAGGCGACAATCTAGCCTTGAGGACGCTCGAACGCGGCGGCAATCTCGAAGTTGTGCTCGATGCGTTTGTCACCCAAGACCTCATTCCGCTGGGCAATGCCCAAGTGCTCATTGACGGCGATCTCTCCACTCGTTGGTTTGTGCGGCGCACCATCCAAGCCGAGCGCGACGTTTTTTCGCACATCGTCCTCGACTTAGGTGCCACCTACTTTGTCGATAAGTTCAAAATCGTCGGCGGCGTAGTGGCTCGGCCCGGCGGCGGCATTACCGGAGGCAGCGGCCGGTTCATCGACTTCTTCGTCACTCGGCGCTCCTTTGGGTTCAATTTCTACGAAGTGCTCGGTTCCGACGGGTCCGTGGCGCCCGATGGGACTCTGATCTGGCAGAAGTACTATTCCGGCACTGCTAGCGAATACGTCAAACAAGTAACCGGTGCCGCCACCCACGAGTTCGGGCTGGTGCCCACCCGCTTTATCCGGGTGCTGTGGAAGAGTTGGGACGCGAGCAATCGCTGGGCCTTCCGGGGGTTTGCCGAAGAGCTTCAGGTGTTCGGCGAGGGCTTCCCGCAGAACTTGGAATTTCGCTCGCACATCATGGATTTCCAAAGCCCCCAAAGCCTCAACTCCCTATCTTGGGAAGCCGCCATCCCGCCGGACACCCGACTGGAGCTGCGCAGCCGCTCCGGCAACGAGGTCGAAAACCTGCTCACCTACTACGACAAGAACGGCAAGCAAGTCACCGAGAGGAAATACAACAAGCTGATTCCGAGCTTCAAAGGGCCTATTGACACCTCTCAGGTCATCGGCGGCGACTGGAGCGCGTGGAGCAAGCTCTACGCCTTCTCCGGCCAGGAGTTCCAGTCGCCTTCGCCGCGGCGCTACGCTCAGCTACAGATGCGGATGGTCACTGCCGATCCGTCGGTGGCACTTCAACTCGACGCGCTCAGTATAGCGTTCAGCGACCCATTATCTCAGCGCGCTGTCAGCGAGATTTTCCCGACTCAGGTTTTGCCGGGCGAGGAAACCGAATTCCGCTTCTTCTTGCGTCCGCGTGCGACGCGGGCATCTGGATTCGACCGTCTCGTCTTGGAGACGCCGACGCCGGCGCACTTTATCCGCGCCTTGGTCAACGACGCGCCCTTGGAGGTCGCAGACCGGCCGGTCGAAGCTGGCTTTGCGGTGACTTTCCCCCAGCCGCTGAGCGATGACGACCTCGTCGAATTGCGCTTTGCCGCCCAAGTATTTCAGCAGTCCACCCCTTTCGTCCTTTTCATTCAAGACGCGCGCACTGAGGACGCCAGCCGCCAGCGCGTCGATCCCGGGGATGCTACCGATCAAGTCGCCAGCAGCACCAACGTCGTCGGCCTGCCCGTCGCCCGCGATCTTTTGCTCAACGTCCTCTTCGATACTGAGGTACTGACGCCCAACGGCGACGGTATAAACGACGCACTCGCCGTCCGCGCCGATGTGATCAACATTCTCGAACCGCGCCCTTGGCACCTGCGGCTCTACGACTTGGCCGGGCACGCGCTCGTCGAGCGCTCCCAAGCTGTTACTGCGGGTGCTCAGGACTTCACTTGGGATGGCCGCGACCAAGCAGGGCAACTAGTGCCGCCCGGCCTCTATCTGCTCGAACTCCACCTCGATGGAGACGCCCATCAGCAGCGCGTCCGGCGCGTGGTTTCAGTGGTGTATTGAGACTTTCCGTGGTTTAGTAACAGATGTTACGCCGCTTTATGTCGGGGCTGCCGCTTGCGGCTCCGCCCGTCGTCATTCCGGGGCTTCACGACTCGACTGAGCTCGCCGAACTCCTTGCGGGAGCAAGACAAGCGGACTTTACCGCGCCTTTAGGCGTGAATAGCTGAGTGCCATCCAGACTTCGCTAGTCCGGCGGGATCCATGGGGCGTTCTCGCGAAAGGGAATGTTCTGATGAGACTTTTAGCTGGGCAATTTGCTCCACAATTGCAGGATAATCACTACAATGCCCAATACCGCGATCCCCCCTTGTAGTCGGTTCAAGCTCTTTTTGACGTCCTGTATCTGACTAGTGAAATCTTTACTTAAACTGGCTCCGAGGTTGGTCATATCGACTTTGAGGCCGGCGATATCGGTTTTGGTGGCTAGGTGCTCATAGACGCCTTTGAGTCGCGCTAGTCGTTCTTCGTGTCAAAAAAGCAGTGCTGGAAAAAACGTACTCGTTACCCTTTCTATTCTCTCAACCACGCTGGTCCAAGAATTGACTCTGAGAGCCATATAGAGGGCGCAGAGCTGAAGAATCTCGTACGCTACGGCCAAGATATAAAGAAGTTCACGGAAGAACGGTAAATCTCAGCAGACTATTAGTCGCTAATCCAAAATCTCCAGCTCTTTGTGGTTTAGGAAAAGAGCCTAGCGCACCCGATAGCGCCGCCAGCCGTTGCGCTCCACCCGCCAGCCAAGCGCGTCGAGATGGGTTGCGCGGATCTGTTCGATGTGGCGGGTGTGGGCTGCGGCCTTTTCTGCGCTAAAGGCGTAATGGCGCAGACGTTCGGGATCGAGCTCGACGCCCAGCCCCGGCCCCTTGGGCACGGCGAGGAATCCTTGGTCGTAGGCCATCTTGCCGCCGCAGATGACGTCGTCGGCCCACTGGTTGTAATGCGCGTCAAGCGCGTGTGCTGAGAAGGGCGGAAAGGCGCGGTCTCGCCCCCAGACGATGTGATAGGGCATTTCGTAGGGAAAGGTAAAGGCGGCGATGTGTAGGCGGATGGCCGTCGCTGGTCCCAGTTCATAAGCGCTGTGCATGCCGATTCCCATACCCATAAAGCGCGCCGCGTCGTAATAGCGCTTGAGCGCTAGCGGCCCTGCGTAGGCGTCGGGAGCGGAAATGTCGGCCGGCTGCCAGCGGCGCAGTGCGTCCAGATCCAGCGTCGCGTCTAGGGCATCGTCGCCGTAGCGGCCCTTGGTGCTGGGATGCGGGATCAGCGGCGGCAGCCAAGCGTGCGACGAGATCGGTATGGTGCTCAACAGCCGCAGGCGCTGGCCGGCGCGGAAGATGTGAGCAAAACGCCCGCCGACCGGCTCCTCAATCCACTCCAGATGACAGTCCTCGACTTCGCGCATAAAGCGCAGTGCCTGCGCCTCGCCCCAAGAGGCGTGTGGATCGACGCGAATGTCCACGTCCGATCCGACGGCCGCGCGGATGTTGCGCACCAATTCTACGTAGTGCTGCGGCTCAAAATCGCACATCGAGAGCTTGATGTTGTGGAAGCCGTGGGTGTGGATAATTTCCTGCACGTAGGATGGATAACTTTCAAAGGTAACGGCGTTTTCGCCGTTGAGGTCGGGGAAGCGATACCAGGTGTAGGCCGACATGGGTACGCGCTCTGCCAAGGGGGTTTCCTGCGAGAAGCATTCGTGCAAGTACTGGCCCAATGGTCGGTCGGCGATTTTGCCGATTAGGTCCCAGTAGGCTAGGCCCATATCGGCGCGGATGCTTGGGTCAAAAGGATTTTTGCCCAAGACGTTGCCCTTTAATTCTTCGGCGTCCGCGTTGGTGCCCTCGGCAACGCCGACCAAGCCCTTATCGGTCTCGAACTCGGCAAAGGTGAAATTCTCGGCCGAGCCGTCCCAGCGCTTGGTCCCAACCCAGGGCATCAGCACTCGGAAGACGCGTACGTCGCAGATGGTGTGCCCGGCGGCAAAGCCCTCAGCTTGGATGCGCTGTTCGACGGCTTTGGCTTGGGCGACGGTCTCGCGGTCGAATGCGGCTAGCTCTGTTATGGGGTCCATGTGCCGTTTTCTCCGGTGTGGATGCAGCCGGATGATAACCTAAAACGTCCAATACATTAGTCTAGGGCTTTACATTCGGTACAACCGACTTAGGTCGCCCATAGCGGTAAACTTCTTCTGGTATGACAATGAACCACATGGTAGGCGGCGCTTCGTCTTGGCGTAAATGCCTGCGTATCGGCTCCTCGAAAAGCTCGACAGTCTTGTATATTGCTTCGTGCCGATCAGTGATGCAGATCGAAGTACGGACGTCATTTTCGGATACTTCCAGTTCTGGCCACTGAGTGCCAAAAACTGCTTGGAATCTAGGCCAACTCCTTTTTTTGGTCGCAAGATAACATCCTCCCAATTCGCATCAAGACACTCAAGCCGCCCCCTATCGCGCCTCCGCGCACAAAACTTCCATCTCCAGCGCCATATCCGAATCCAGCGGAAAAAAGGGCCGCGCTCGCCGAACAAAGGGCAGGTGTCGCACCGTCGCTGGCGTCGGTCCCGGCGTGTCGAGCACAAAAACGGCCTGGGCTGTTGGTCCAAAGGCAAGTCGGTAGTTCATGGGATTCTTGGCGACGATAAAGCGCGCTTGCGCCGCATCCATCCCCAAAGCCGCAAACTGCTCGCCATCCCATTCATAAGTCGGATGCGATGCCAACAGCACTTGAATCTGTCCTTCGGCGAGCTCAGTCGAGTCGTCGAAGCCCAGCGCGAGTACGGCCGCCGGCCCCATCTGCCCTTCGACCCCTTCCCAAATGCCACCCCGATAGCGGAAGCGGCCATCGCTCAACCGCAGCACCCGGCCGCGCACCGCAATCGGCTGGCCCCAACGCGGGTCGTGCCCATGCCCCAGGGCCAACTCCACCTCGGCCCCAACGCCAGCTTGATGGCAAACCGCAGCCGCACGGGCATCGACCAAGGGCACCAGCGCTGGCCCGTCCAACTTAGCCTGCAACAGGGCCGCCAGCGCCGCCACACTGTCGCCAGCCGCGCCCCCTCCGCAGCAGTCCGCAGCCTCCACCAGCACCACCGGGCCGCCCTCCACGGCCAAACCAGCGCGCACAGCGTCCTCGGGCGCGAACAGCACTGGCTCTAAGGCAAAGCGCCGCTCCCAGTACGCCGTAGCCAGCTCGCGGGCGAGCGCTTCGGCCTTGGCGAAGTCGCGGTCGGCAATCACCAGCCCGCCACTGCCCATGCCAGCAAAATCGAGATAGGGATGCACCAAGATTGCACTCGTCGAGAGGATGCCATCGCGCTGCTCACCGGCCTTGGCCAAGGCCATCACTTGCGCGAAGGGATCGTCGTCCTCGGTCGAGCCGTGAATGGCCCCGGTGAGCACCGGCACCTTGGCCATGGCCATCGCGGGCTTGTACGCGCCGGCGAGCACATCGCACAACAGGCGCGCCCCGCGTTCGCCCGTGGAAAAGGCGTCGCGATGCGGATAGGTCTCCCAAGCCACCAAGCCATCGGCCGCACGCATCATCTGCGCGGAAATATGGGCGTGGAGGTCGAGCGTGGCGACGATAGGCACGTTGTCGCCGACGATGTCTCGCACGGCAGTTAGCAAATCTCCTTCTAAATCGACACCGCCCTCCACGGCCGCTGCCCCGTGCAGTGGCATGAGAACGCCCTCTACCGGGAGCGCCTCGCTGAGCCGCGTCAAAAGCTCTTCCTTGAGCGAGTCGTAACAAGCCCGCGTCAGCGGCCCGCCGGGACAGGTGCTGGCAAACAACAGGGGCGCAACTTCCACGCCGCGTGCCGCCAGTACGCTGAGCATACCGCCGACCACTCCGTCTTCGGCGGCGAGCACCTCGCGCCCTCGCCGCAGCTCATAGCGCTCAAACCACGACAGATCAATCGGCTCGCCGCCGAATTGGTTGCACTCGGTGAAAATCGCCCCTAGGGCTACGCGATGTTTGTCGGTCATTGTTCAGTTACTCCGTCCGAGCAGCAGCCCGCGACACCACAGCGGTACGGGGCTTGTGATTAATCAGGCACTTTTTAAGAATAAGACCTAAGTACCGCTAATATCAAGCGGATGGAATAGGTCGAATAAAGTTATTATCAGTGCGTTAGGCACTTCTTGAATGACTTTGGAAAAAAAATTACTTTATTTGCATGGGTAATGACTGGACTTTCTACGGACGCCGGGACGAGCTGGGCAACCTCCTAGCGGAAATGCGCCAGCAACGCTGGTTCTTCGGTACGATCCGCGGACGCCGCCGAATCGGAAAGACCGCCCTTATCCAACAAGCACTCACGACGCTCGCAGAGGACAAGCCGAACGGTCCCCCAGTGCTGCTGGTCCAACTACCTGACAGTAGCCCCGAGGACCTAGCGGCGGTATTTCGTAGCGCAGTGCGGGAAGCAGCACTAGAATGCTATCTCAACACGAGCGCGATTAGGGATCTGCCCGGGGTGGCTGCTGCTATAGGTTTGCTGTGCTCAGGGGGAGCGATAGTGGTCCTCGACGAATTCCAGCTCTGCCACCGTGGGCCGCTACGCGGTTTCCCTTCGTTGCTTCAGGCCCAAGTTGACCGCCTTCAGGACCGGAGTACAGTGGGTGGCCTAATCGTCCTCGGCTCCGTCCAAGCCGAGATGGAAGCACTGCTCAACGACCGACAGGCCCCGCTTTTTGGACGCACGACGTTCGACCTCCGGCTCGATCCATGGGAGATCCAAACGATTTTTGAGGTGTGCCACGATCACGGCGCAAGCGATCCGGCGTTTTGCTTGACCTTATGGACCCTCTTTGGCGGCGTACCCAAGTACTGGCGGCACTTTGCAGAAACGGACGGCCTAAACGCCATTCCGGCATGGGAACTGTGGACACAGGAAGTGTGTGAGCGGCTCTTCCTGCGCTCGGATTCCCCCTTGCGCGAGGAGGGCGAAAGCCTACTCGGGCGCGAGTTGCGCCGCAACTACATCGCCATCCTGCGCACTCTGGCAGAGCGGGGGCCTTGCACACACGCGGATTTGCAAGAAGCCTTACCAGAGCGTTCTCTGGGACCCTACTTGAAAACTCTGACACAAGACCTGCGGCTCATCGAAAAGCAGCATCCCATGTTCGCAGAGAAGCGACAGCGCCGCGTACGCTACGTCGTTTCCGACCCGTTCCTGTGTGCATGGCTCAACGTGATTCAACCCGCCTGCCAAGCCGCGCGCATCGCGCCTGCTTCCCAAGTAGCCAAGCGCATTTCCGCACGGCTCAGTACGCTTGAGGGACGGGCCTTTGAGCGGATGGTACGGGACGCGAGCGAGGCAGGATCACGCGCTGGTAATGCGGATTTTCCGCTGACGGACCGCGTTCGCGGCTACTGGAACAGGCCGCAGCAAGCCCAGACATCAGTGGAGATCGATTTCATCGCGTGGAACGAGGAAGATCGACGCATACGCTTTGGATCCTGCAAGCGGAACCCTGCCAAACACGACTCAGAGTCACTTCGCGCATTCCACGAACATCTGGATCGCTTCCTATCCACTGTCGGTACTCGCTTCCGCAAGTGGCATCGGGAACTAGCGCTTTTTTCCCCTCAGTTCTCCGCAGAACAACGCGCACGCCTCGAAGCCGACAACTACATCTGCCGCGACCTAGTTGACTTTCAGCGCATGCTCGGCGACAAAGAACGCGGGGCAAAAGGTACACTCGGTGTATCGCCCAAGGTTACCGGAGAAGAGTGATGGCCGACATAACAGCTTCGCCCCTCTCGATAGAAAACGGCAACTGGGGAGGAACAAGCCTCCGCACGGTACATGCGGTTCTGAAATCTGCATTTGACGTCTTGTTGGATGCGTTTGGAAAATTTCCCGACGCCCCGGTCCGCGTAGCTAGGTGGAACCAAGACCCTCGCGTATTCTACGACTTTCGGCCATACGAGATCAGGATCAGCGCCCGCGACACTTACTGGTGTCAGTACGTGTACCAGTTCTCTCACGAACTATGTCACGTGATGACCAACTTTGATCGCCACAGGGAACACAAACACAAGTGGTTCGAGGAGAGCCTCTGCGAGCTAGCTTCCCTCTTCGTTTTGCATCGACTCGCGACGATCTGGAAAGAACATCCCCCGGTCGAGATTGCTGGCGCGGTCGAATTTGCACCACATTTCAGGGCCTACGCCGCCGACACTGGGAATGTGCAAGCGAACCGTGACGATCTTCCACACTGGCTGACCCAGCATATCGACACCTTGGAAGCCAATCCGTTCAACCGTGAACTCAACCGCACCTTGGCGGTTGCCCTGTTAGATCGATTTCTCGCAGTTCCTTCTCTATGGAGCGATTGCGGCTGGCTGGAGCATTGGGACCCAAGCGCGAATGAAACGTTCAGAGACTATCTCGACTCTTGGGCTGCACTCCTGCACGAGAAGGGTTTTGCAGCGCGAGCCCCCGATCTTATCGGGAGCTGCCTTGGCGACTGAGTATTCACCAAGCCAACGGCTCAAATCCCATGTGCTGAGTCAGCTTGCGCGCGGCTTGCGCCACCTGCGGGTGCGGGTCGTAGAGCGCGGCCTCAAAGCTGTCGCGATGCGTACGCGGATCCAAGCGGTCGAGGAACTTGGCCGCGCTCAGCCGCACGTGCGGCACCGGGTCGGTCAGGCCGCGCCAAAACCACTTCGGGGCCTCCTCCCCGCCGCGCAGAACCAGCACCTCAATGGCTGCGCCGCGCACTGCCTTGTGCTCGCTCTCCGCGTACGGAGCCAACACCTCTGGCTGAATGTCCTCGCACCGCCGCATCACCTTGAGGATGCCGGCCGCGCTTTGCGGCTGGCCCTCGCCGAGCAGCAATACGCACCACTCGAACAGGTCTGGGTCGGCTAGGTCGGCCAAGAGCTGGAGGCCGCGCACCTGTCGCTGCGGCTTGTCCGACTCCAAGCAGGCGATGGCCTCTTCCTCGCGGTTATCAACGGGCGCGACACTTTCGAGCGCGGCCTGCTGCGCCGCGGTTTCTCGCGCCACCTTGGGCCAGACCCGCAAGTGCTCAAAGTCGATCTCCACTCCGGCAAAGTGGTCGGGAATCCACTGGGCGGCGCGGGCGAGCAACTCCTTCTCGCCGAGCTGAGCCGCAGGCTGGGTCGCCAGCCGGTTGTCGATCCAGCGAGCCAAGCGCAAGACGCCCTCGTGGTGGGCGCTGACGCCTTTGTGCGCCTTGACCCCTAAGACGGCGTTGACCCAGCGGGCGATCTCCTCGGCAGTTTCCGGGAGGCCCAACCCGTAGTGGCTGCGCAGCGAGGACGCGGGAATGGCTCCGTTGATCGAGATGACCCCGCCGCTTTCGCGCACCTGCCGGCTGCCGTAGCGCTGGCGCAGAGTTTTCAGGTCGATATCCACGGCCAGGACGATGGGGCGATCTCGCGTGTGCCGCGATTTGGCGTGGGCCCGCTGCTTGGCGTAACTCTTGCTCCGCGAAAGCCACACCCGCCGCGAGGGTGACCGCGGCTGAAAGCCGTCGCGGGCGATCTGGCGGGCGTCGCGTCGCGTCGTGCCGTGATAGACGATCATGATGGACCTCCGCTGACTTGTGGTGATGAGGACTGCTCGATTGCCTGTGCGCCATCATTGGGCGTGTGTTAGTTGCGCCCTTGGTGTGGGGTGGGGTGCTTGGGCGAGACGCCCGCGCACTTTTCAGACCGCTTTTATGCGGCCAGAATCGCTTTCTCGCGTTACAATGTCAAGTAATTTATCCATACACCGGACGGGTGCAGCGAACTAAGCAGCGCAGTTCGGCGAGCGGATCGGCGGGGCAATCCCTTTGACAACCTCGCACTCGCTCCAGCCACGCGGCCTCCCAGTCGCCGCCCTGATAGCGGTGCAACGTCGCCAAGGCACCTGCGGCTGCGGCTTGGACGCTCCCGGGTTTTGCCGCATTCCAAACGCCAGCTTTGTACTCCCTGCGGCTGCCACCTGTGGTCGAATCCCAAGCCGCCTCTACGTGTTGGCGCAGATAGCGCCCCGTCAAGGAGCACAAGTGCGTCTCTCCACGGCGATCAGCCTCGTCCAACATCGCCGTCAGCGCGGTGAGGGCTGCCCTGCTGTGGACATAGGTTCCCCAGTGATCGTCAAAGCGGAAGAAGTCGCCGCGGACGGCAAAAAGCAACAGCCCCAAGTCCGGGTGGTAGTGGTAGTTCAAGATGGCGGCAACGGCGCGAGCGGCTGCTATTTGCAACTCGCGGTCGGCATGGTCGTGCAAAAGGCGCGTACACGCGCTCAGCACCTGCGCCCAGTCGTCGAGGCTGCGCGCCCCCTCGGGCATGGGTTGCTCCTCTGGCGACTCGCCGATGTAATCCGCCGCGTCGCAACGCGCTAGGCTTTGCAGCACGAGCGTCCGCGCCCGTTCCCAATAGCCACAGGCCGCTAGCCCCTCGGCCAACGCGAGGGAGCCGCGGACGTTAGCGCCGTCGCCCTCGTCGCATCCTCGGCTCTCGGCCACTTGCTCGGCTAGCCTCCGGTAGCGCGGCTGATCGCACAAATGCGATAGCGACCACAATAATTGACCATCTCGGAGCGCACCCGCGCCGTCCGCTAACAGCGCCTCGACGGACTGGGTGGCCGCCTCAGCGATCCGCTCGGTCATTAGAACTGCCCGCTGCGAGATTCGTATTTGGTTGGCTTGCCCAAGCTCTGGCCGCCGGCCATGACCCACTCGGCCACCGTGTGCAGCATCTGCGCTGGGCCGACGCTCGGGCGGCCAAATTCCGCGCACAAACGCCGGCTATCTCCTAGGAGAGCATCCGGGGCCTCTGTGCCCGTGAAGCGGGGCGTTTTGCCCATGATTTTCCCTAGCTGTTGGGCTAGTTCGCGCACGGATAAGGTGTCCGGGCCGGTCAGATTGATGATGTCGGCTGGGCTGTGGCACAGAGGGAAGAAGCGGCACAGATAGGCGTTGGCGTCGCCCTGCCAAATTTGGTTGACGTACCCCATCGTCAGGTCAATCGGCTCTTCCTGCCACACCTTATCGGCGAGATCGCGGATGATGCCGTAGCGCGGCTCGGTGGCGTAAAAAAGCCGCACAATGACCAAGTGAGTCCCGCGCCCCCGAGATGCGTACTGGGCGACCCGCTCGCCGCCCAAGCGCGATTGGGCGTATTCGCCCACCGGACCTAAAGCACCGTCTTCGTCCGCCCCCGGTCCCGGAGCCTTGGCATACGCATACACGTTGCCCGAGCTCACATAGACGATCCGCGACTGGGCGTAGCGCGCCATCACCGCGCCGGGCAACGCGGTGTTCATCGCCCAAGTCACGTCTTCATGGCCGGTGGCTCCAAACTTAAATCCGGCGAGGAAGAGGACGTTGGGCGCATCGGGCAACTCCTTTAGCGCATCGTCGGCAAGCAGGTCGCAGGCGATGGTTTGTACGCCGATACTTTCCAAATAGCGCTGCTTTTCCGCGTCCCCAAAGCGCGCCACCCCTATCACCTGCTGCGCCCCGGCCCGTACCAACAGCTCAGCCAAGGTCGGCCCCATCTTGCCGCTGACCCCCAACAGCAGGATCGGCCCGTCCAACTGGCGCACGGCCTCTGCGACTTCGGGCGTCGGGGTCGTCATGGCGTCGATGAGTGCGGCTTCGCTGACCATATTTACCTCTCTTTCGCGCATTGTACGCCCTCGGCGGCGAGGCCGAGGACCAAGGTTCGTGCGGCAATTCCTTCTTTAGCCCACGCTTGCTGCATGGCCTCGGCCACCTCTGCGCCTTGGCCGCTGACCAGCGCCAACGCGGTCGGCCCGGCCCCGCTCAAGGCCGCACCCAATGCCTCAGCCTCTGTAGCCGCGGCCAACACCGCTTCCATCCCCGGGACCAAGGCCGTTCGATAGGGCTGGTGCAACCGATCTTGCATCCCAGTCCGCAGCAGGCTGTAGTCGCCCTGTTGCAGCGCGGCTACTAACAGGCCGACGCGCCCGGCGTTAAATATCGCGTCCCGCCGTGCAACCCGCTCGGGCAGTACGCTCCGAGACTTGGGCGTAGGCAGGGGAAAGTCCGGGATGGCCACGACCGCGGCCAAATCCCTCGGCGGTTCGATCCGCACCCACGCAACCTCCTCGCCGTCCAAGGCTGCGATGACGATCCCTCCCAACACGCAAGGCGCAACATTGTCCGGGTGTCCCTCCACCCCCACGCCCTGCCGCAAGACCTCCTCCCGATCCAGCCCTATTCCACACAGCTCGGCTCCCGCGGTCAAACCAGCGACTAGGGCCGCCGAACTGCTGCCCAACCCACTGGCGAGCGGAATCTGGCTGGCAATCGTTAGGCGCAGCCGCCCGGGCGTCCTACCGGCCCGCCTATATGCGTGTATCATTCCCTGATACACGGCGTTGCGCTCGTCCAAGGGGATGCTTGCGCTCCCCTCGCCCGTAGCCGCGATTTCCAAGCCCTCGCCTGCTTCTTCTTCCACCGCCAAATCCATGTACAATTCCAGCGCCAGTCCCAAGCAGTCAAAGCCCGCTCCTAAATTCGCCGACGTAGCCGGTACACGCACCCTCACCTGTTGCACGAGCGATGTATCCATCTTGTCCATGGAGGCTCTCTTATCCATCTTTACTGAAACCTCATCCCAACCCAATAAAACTATGCGTATTGACTCCCATCTGCATGTCTTTGCCCGCCCCAGCGCCGAGTTCCCGCGCGAGATCACCTCGAGCATGCCCGCCGAGCGCGAAGCACCCGTCGAAGCCTTTTTGGCGCACATGGCCGCCCACGCCATCGACAAGGCCGTGCTCGTGCAAACCGGCGGCACCAGCTTGGCGCATCACGCCTATTTACAACACTGCCTGCGCACCTATCCCGACCGCTTCTTGGGCATTGGCTTGATACCGCCCGCCGCGCCCGCGCCCGCCGACCACATGGATCGCCTCGCGGAAGACGGCTCGATCATCGGCTTCCGGCTCCGCTCGCTCGGCGACTTTTCCCGTCCTATCTGGCAACACGCCGCCCGCAAAGACTACGTGCTCTGGCTCTACTTGCGTGCTGCCGCCGCGCCGCTGCTGCCCCAGTTCCTCACCGACTTTCCCCAAGTGCGCGTGGTGATCAATCATCTCATGGTCTGCCCGCGCGAGGATCGGTTTACTTGGGATGCCAAGGGCCGCCCGCAAATCGACGTGGAGATGCCGCCGCCGGCCGGGTTCCTCGGCCCCGCGCCCGATTCGCCCAATGTCTGCGTCCACCTGTCGGGCCAATACGCCATGAGCAAGGCGGCCTATCCCTATCCCGACCTGGCCGCTTGGCACCGCAGCCTGCTGTCTGCCTTTGGTGCCGAACGCCTGCTGTGGGCTTCGGATTTTCCTTGGATTGTCGCCGATCCCGGCTACGGCGAGTGCGTTGAGGTGCTCGACCACCTACTACCCGACCTGAGCAGCGATCAGCGCCAACGCATCATGGGCGAGACCGCGCGGAGCTTCCTCGGCTTTAGGTGAAGGACGCGGCCCGCATTTGAGTTATTTCTGGGCGATCAAAAATGCCCTCGGCTCAGTACGTCGTCCGTTTCCGGGGCCGACGTATCTAGGGCGAGTTGAATTTTGTCGATCATGCGCTGAAATACGTCCGCACAGTACTTCGACGATTTCAGGAAACGGACGTACTCGTCTCTACGGGCTTGTCTCTCGTCTGCCGTCCGAAACTCTTGACGAAGGTTTGCCGACATCCGCTTCGCTTTTCTGACGAGCAGAACATCGTCGATATGCGTCGTGGCGAGAGAAACCGGCGTCATGTCCAGAAATTCGCATACGAGGAAATAGAGAGAGGTAGAACAAATGCGGCAGGAACTCCTCGACGATCGTATTGTCGAGCTTTAACTGCCCTTTCTGCCGGTAGAGAAAATCCTGCCGGCTGTCGAAAATGAGGTCTAAGTCGATAAAATTTCTGTACCGATTTGTCGCTTCCACGAGTCGTTGAACCGCATCTCTTCGCCCGCTCTCCACCGTCTCGATCTCACCGATCCAGTCGCCATAACGCCGAAGCGCTTCTTCTACTTGACCCCGGTCATCCTTAGGAAGCCGTTTGTTCTCAAGAAGGGCTTTGAGCTTGTCCCGATGCGGCGTTGGTAAAACCATTGTCTCACTGTTCATCAGCCTGCTTGCCTTCCTTTACCATTGCAACGCCAGTTCTAGTCTGGTACTGGGTATAGCACGAGCTGTCAAAAATTGGCGTTCCGTCAATCCCGCCGATGCGATCAATAGCATCGCTCAGCAGAGCCTTGTTCTTCTCCGGGACGCGCTGCAAAGCCGAGCGCAGGAAATCGCGAGCCACACTCCTCCCCAGAGCAGTAGGCATAACGGCGTTCCCGTGCGACTCTTTTCGCAGACTCAGCACATCCTCTCGGATCGGCTCGCCATAGCGATTTTTGAAGACGCGCTGCTGGCGCAGGGCAAGGCCGAACATCCCCGATTCGCCGGCGAGCCGGGAGACGATGTCCGCATTAAAAAAGGGTGTCCCCAGCACCTTGGATTGATATCCGAGGATCAGTATGGCGCGACCGCCGGGACAGAGGATACGGGCCAATTCTCGTAACGCACCGCCCATGTCGATGCAGTACTGCACCACCGTGCAAAAGCGATTAGCGCGATTGGCGCGATTAGCGCCGATTTCAGATCGTGCTACGCGCAGCAGATCCCATCCGAGCAACTCGACTGAGCGCCTGTAGTTTTGGTGGTAGTTGAAGACATTGATGTAAGGCGGCGACGTGATTGCGAAATCGACCGACCGATTGGGAAGGGGGAGTGCCCTCGCGTCCTGTAGATCCGCCTTGATCGGGCGGGCCGCAAGCGGCAACCTCCGTATCAGCGACATCAAAGAGCCGAGCCGACTCTGCACGAAATCGCCGGAGATGCGGTTGTTGTAGATGTCCAACAAAACGACCAGTGCATTGCATATGATTTTGGCCCGTGCGCTGAGCGATTCACTCATCCGAATCACCTTTTCTTTAACCTCTTCTTCCCCCAATTCGCGATCCTCGGCAAAGAAGGCGAGCGGAAATTCTCGATTTATCTGGTCTTGGAGCTCTAAGGTCGCTTCCCGTCGCGTTTCTTGAGACACAGCGGAGAGTTCGTAGAGCTTGCTGAAACACCACGCAGATGGGTTTATCTCAAATCCGAATGCCGGCAGAGACCTGCGAGCCGCTTCGTGAAGGACCGTCCCGCTTCCAGCAAATGGATCGACGACGACCGAGTCTGGAGGACAATACTCCGCGAGTAGGGATTCGACGAGTTGTGGAGAAAACTGTCCCCGCCACGCAAAAACATTGGCGCGCTTCTTCTCTTCAATATTCAGAGATGCTTGGGGCAGCGGTTCCGCAAAGTCCCTCATCGGGTGTCTTGCCTCGCTTCGTCGGCGCGCAATCTCTTCACCGCCTGCCCCACACCGCGCAGCATCTCAGCCACCCCGCGACCGCTGACGGCCGAGACCAAAAAGCGCGGTGCGCGCAGGTCGGCGAATGGGTCGGCGAAATCCGCGTTCGGCCCCAGCAAATCGGCCTTGGTCAGCGCAATGCCAGCGGGCTTGTGCCGCATCCCATCGTCGAAGGCGTCCAACTCGTGGCGGAGGGCCTCTAGCTCGCCGCACGGATCCGGGCTGGTGCAATCAATGGCAAACAGCAGGATGCGCGTGCGCTCGATGTGGCGCAAAAACCGCGTGCCCAAGCCTTTGCCGGCGTGCGCTCCCTCGATCAGCCCCGGCAAGTCGGCCAACACGAAACTCTCGCCCTCGGCCCATTGCACAATCCCCAAGTTTGGTTCCAAAGTCGTAAAAGGATAATCGGCAATTTTGGGACGGGCCGCGGAAAGCCGCGACAACAGCGTGGATTTGCCCGCGTTGGGAAAGCCCACCAGCCCCACATCCGCCAGCAACTTCAGCTCTAGCCGCACCACCGTCTGCTCGCCCTCTCGCCCGGGATCGGCGCGGCGCGGTGCTTGTATGCGCGGCGTGGCAAAGCGGGCATTGCCACGCCCGCCGCGCCCCCCCGCCAGCAGCACCAACTCCTGCCCCTCCTCGACCATGTCGCGGATCAGTGCGCCCTTTGAGTCGCGCAAGAGGGTGCCCGGCGGCACGCAGATGATCGCGTGTTCGCCGCGCTGGCCCGTCCGGTGCTTGCCCTCGCCGTGGCCACCGCGGCCGGCGCGGATATGGCGTTGGTAGCGAAAGTCGTGCAGCGTGTTGAGTTGAGGATCAACGCGGAAAATTACATCGCCGCCATCGCCGCCATCGCCGCCATCCGGCCCGCCGCGCGGCACGTACTTCTCGCGCCGAAACGAACAGCAGCCATTGCCGCCACTACCCGACTCCACCGTGATGGTCACTTCGTCGATGAACATGGGGTCTGGCTAATACTCTTCCGGCCCCGTCCGCCATCCGGGTGCCATCGCCTCGTACGTGGCACTTTCCTTGTTCCACATCAAATCCACCGAGCCAACCGGGCCGTTGCGCTGCTTGCCGATGATGATTTGGGCAAGGCCCTCCAGACTCTCACCGTCTGGAGACTTGAGATCGTACATCTCTGGACGATAAATGAACATCACCATATCGGCGTCCTGCTCCAAGCTGCCCGACTCCCGCAGGTCCGATAGCTGCGGCCGCCGGTCTGTGCGGCTTTCTACGGCGCGTGACAACTGCGACAAGGCCAAAACCGGCACGTCCAATTCTTTGGCCATGGCCTTGAGGCCGCGCGAGATATGCGAAATCTCCTGCTCGCGGCTCTGCGCCCTAACATGTCCACTCATCAGTTGCAGATAGTCGATTATGACCATGTCAATCCCAAACTCGCGCTGTAGGCGCCGCGCCTTGGCCCGCGCTTCGAGCACCGATATGCCGGGGGTGTCGTCTATGTAAATCGGCGCTCGGGCCAAGCGGTCGATATTGTGAGTTAGGTGCATCCAGTCTTCGTCACTTAGCCGGCCGGTGCGTAGCTTGTGCAAATCGACCTTGGTCTCCGCGCTGAGCAGGCGCTGGGCTAGCTGCATCTTAGACATTTCCAAGCTGAAAATCGCCACCCCAACGCCACCCTCCACAGCCGCATTGCGAGCCAACGTCAATGCGAGGGCCGTCTTGCCGACGCTGGGCCGCGCCGCGAGAATGATCAGATCGCCCTTCTGAAAACCCGACATCTGGTCGTTGAGATCGGCAAAACCCGTATCCACCCCCAAGACCGTGCCGGCCCGCGCGTGGACGCGCTCGAGGTGCTCGAACGTTTCGCCCATCACCTTTTCGAGCGGCTCAAAGCCCGCGCCGATTTGGTTTTCGCTCAGGCTGAACAGCTTCTGCTCGGCATTGTCGATCAGAAGCTGGACATCCTCGTCCGCCGCGTACGCCCGCTCGATGATTTCGCTAGAGGTTTCGATCAACTTGCGGCCCAGCGCCTTCTCCAAAATGATCCGCGCGTGAAAGTCGATATTGGCCGTCGTGGCCACTTCAGACCCTAGCTTGGCCAGATAGACAACCCCGCCGACATCGTCGAGTTGGCCGCGGCGCTTGAGTTCCTCGGTCAAGGTTAGCTGATCGACCGCTGTGCCCCGCTCAAAAAGCTCGGTCATGGCCGCGAATATCCGGCTGTGGGGGGCGTGGTAGAAACAGCTTTCGTCGAGGATTTCAACGGCGCGGACAATGGCCCGTTGCTCTAGCATCATCGCTCCGAGTACGGCCTGCTCGACCTCTACGGCCTGCGGCGGCATCCGCCCGAGACGCTGATCGCCATTTGGACTTTGGGTCATGGTTTAGCTCCAAAAACTTAGAGTTCGACCCCGTCGTAGAGCTTTCGCACCCGCTTGACGTCCTCCCAAGTCGGGCGCTTCCACTGGGGGTTGCGCAAGAGGGCCGCCGGGTGGTACGTGGCCACCAAGGGGATGCCCTCGTAGTGGTGCGCCTGATCGCGCAAGCGGCCCATAGGCTCGCGGCTGCGGAGCAGGGTCTGCGCGGCAAAGCGGCCCAAGGTGCAGATGACGCGGGGCTGGACGATTTCGATCTGGCGCTTGAGATACGGATCGCAGTGCTCAATCTCGTCGGGCAGGGGGTCGCGGTTATTGGGCGGGCGGCACTTGAGTATGTTGCAGATATAGACCGCGTCACGCGATAGGCCCATAGCCTCGATGATCTTGGTCAGCAGTTGCCCAGCTTTTCCTACAAAGGGCTGACCCACGCGGTCTTCCTCGGCTCCGGGGGCCTCGCCGATGAACATGATGCCAGCTGCTGGATCGCCGCTGCCAAACACGAAATTCTGCCGCGTCGCACCCAGCCGACAGCGGGTGCATTCGCAAATCTGGCGGCGAAAGGCTTCTAAAGCCCCGACCGCTGGTTCCTCCGCGCTGTGCTCCACAATCGCCTCCGGTGCTGTGAATTGGGTCCCTTCAAAAGCCACTAAATCGGATAGATAGCGCCGGGCCTCGGCTAGGGAGTCCTCGTTCCGCTCTTCCATAGCGACATCCTCGCTAAGTATGGATTAAATGACCGCCTCCCGCCGCGTCCGCACCCAGTCGAGAATGCGATCGGCAACCGCTGACTTGCTCAGCAGGGGCAGGGCTTCCTCGCGGCCAGCGGCGTCGATCAGGGTAACGCGGTTGGTGTCGCCGGCAAAACCAGCCCCCTCGTCGTTGAGCATGTTGAGCACGATTAGGTCGCCCCCCTTGCGCGCCAGCTTCTCCCGCGCCCGCTCCGGCCCCTTTTCCGTCTCCATCGCAAAGATGACCAGCAACCGCTGGCCCTTGCGCCGACCCAGCCCAGCGGCAATGTCCGGGTTTTCGACCAGCTCGATAGAACGCGGCTCTGCGCCGCGCTTGATTTTTTGCGCGGCCACTTCCTTGGCTCGGTAGTCGGCCGGAGCGGCCGCCAAAATCGCCCCATCTACTTGTTCAAACAAGGCTTCGACAGCGCACTGCATGTCGAGCGTCGAGCGCACCAACTGGTGCTCCACGCCAGCGGGCGCAGGCAGCACCGTAGGCCCGGCGACCAGCCATACGCGGCCCCCACGCGCCGCGGCTCGCTCGGCTAGAGCATAGCCCATCTTGCCCGACGAGCGATTGGAAATAAAGCGCACCGGATCGAGGTCCTCAACCGTGGGACCAGCCGTTACCAACAGCTTCAGCCCATCCAAGTCGCCGCTGAAATGCGCTGCCACCGCCGCGACTAACTCCGCTGGCTCGGGCATTCGCCCGCGGCCGATCGCACCCGACGCCAAAGGCCCCACTCCCGGGTCGAACAGATGGAACCCCCGCTCTGCCAAGGTCTGCACATTGGCCGCGACCGCCGCATTGGCGAACATGTTCTCCTCCATCGACGGCGCCAGCAGGACGGGCCCATCCGCGCACAACAATACCGAGGTGAGCAAGTCGTCAGCCAAACCACTGGCTATGCGCCCCAAGCAGTGCGCCGTAGCCGGCGCTACTAAAATTAGGTCGGCCCACTCGGCCAACCCCACGTGCAAAACGGGAAACTCTGCGTCGCGGCCGAACAAGTCGCTGTACACCACGTGGCGGGAAAGCACCTCCAACGTCTTGGGCGCGACGAATGCGCCCGCCGCGCGGGTCAGCACCACCCGCACCTCGGCCCCTTCAGCCGTCAGCAGCCGCACGATCTCCGGCGTCTTGTAAGCGGCAATCCCGCCGGTAACTCCGAGCAGGATGTGGCGGACCTGCAAGCTCATGGCTGATCGAGACGCGCCAAGATGTGCGCGCAGGCGGCTTGAGGATTGCAGCACTCGGTATCGACGACCAAGTCGTACACCGATAAGTCGCTGATGGCGATTTGGTGATGCGCGGCGTAGCGCTGGGCCTCAGAAGCCTCGCGCTGGCGCGTTTCCGCCAAGGCTTGCGCCAGCGGCTTGCCCTCGCGCTGCCCCACGCGCTCGGCCCGCACGGCGAGCGCGGCTTGCAGCCAAACCTTGAGGGCTGGAAGCTGGTACCGCTGGGCCATCCAGCCGGTGAGCCGCCCTTCGACGACGACCGGCGCACTCGCCCGCGCTTGCGCGACCAAGCGCATATCGAGCTGGCGGTCGATGCAGCCATCGGCTTCGGCCCGCTGGCCAAACTCGGCCAAGCTCACGCCCGCCTCTTGGGCCAGCTTGCGAAAGACGGCTCCGGCATTGACATAAGCCCAGCCCAACCGCGCACACAGCCGGTCGCACACCGTGGTGGTGCCGCTGCCGGCCAAGCCGCTGATGGTAATGATCTGCACGGATGCCATAGATGCCCTCACGCCAAGTTTTGCACCTGCTCGCGCAGCCGCTCAACTTCCTCTTTGATCTCGACCACCCCGTGGGCGATCTCGGCGTCTGCGGCCTTGGCATTGATGGTGTTGGCTTCGCGGTGCATTTCCTGCAAGAGAAAGTTCAAGCGCTTCCCCACTTCGCCGCCCTGCGCCAAGGTGTCGAGGAACTGGGCATTGTGGCTGCGGAAGCGGACGATTTCTTCGACGATGTCGCTGCGCTCGGCGAGCAGGGCAATTTCCGTGGCGAGGCGATCTTCGGCCACCGCTCCGGGCGCGAGTAGGGCGGCGATCTTTTCCCGCAGCCGCTCGGCAACCTGCCCTCGGGTCGCCTGCGTTCGCTCGACTACGCGCTCCAGCAGCGCCCCCACCGACTCGACCCGACCGCGCAAGTCCACAGCGAGGGCGCGTCCTTCAGCCGCGCGCATGGCCACCAACTCGGCCAGCGCTTCGTCCAGCCCCGCCCACAGTACCTCTTGTACGACCGCGCTATCCAGCGCTGCGGCTTGAACGCGAAAGAGCTTGGGCAGCTTCGCCAACAGCACCCGCTCAATTCCCACGTTGAACTGCTCTAGCCCTTTGAAGCGAGCGAGAAACGCCTTGCGCCGGGGCAGCACGGCCCGACTGTCGGCCGCTTCGATGTGGGCCAATTCAGCCAGCCGCCGCAGTTGGGCCAGATAGTGCTTGGCGACTTCCTCGTCCAGCTGGGGCAGGGCCTCGGGCTGGCCTTCCTCATCCCAAGCGATATTCGCGCTTATCTTGCCGCGGCCGACCTGCGCCTGAATCCGCTCGCGGATGGCCGACTCAAAGGACTGGATTTCGGCCGGGCAGCGCACCTGTATATCGAGGTAGCGGCTGTTGACCGACCGCAATTCGACGCCGATCCGCAAACCCTGCCGCTCGGCCGCGGCGCGGCCAAAGCCGGTCATGCTGTGAATGGGGGCTGGTTCGGTCATATTGCTTCTCGCGGAATTGAAGTTGCAACTAAGGAAGGTCGTTAAGGAGTACAACCCATGCAAGAGAGGGCTAGCGGCTGCGGCCGCCTGGATCTACGGCAATGTGGACGATGGACGAAAAGCCGTCGAGCTGTGCGAGGGTCTGGCCCTCGGGCGCGAATTTCAACAGCGCGTTGCCGGTCGCAATCCACGCCCGCTGCTGCACCGCGTCAAAGGACAGGGCGCGGCCTTGGGGCACGTCGGTCCAGTGCTGCTGTAAGGTCCCGTCGGCCGACAACACCGCCAAGTCCCTTTCCCCCAGTACCCAGCAGGCACCGCTCGCGCCATCCACGGCCAGTCCCACGGCTACCGCAAAAGGTAGCTCCACGTCGAGGACCCGGCCCGTGCGGTCCAACCGCGTCAAGCTGCTCCCCTCGCCACCCAACAGCCACACATCCCCCTCCGAACCTGCCGCTAACCCCTCGGGAGCTGTCAGCGTGCGAAATTCAACGGCGCGGGTGCCATCGGTCTGGTAGAACAGCACCCGGCCTTGGGCTTGGTCGGCGATCCAGCAACCCCCGTCCTGTGCGGCCAATGCCACGGGCTGGGTAAAGGTGGCGTCGACCGGGAATAGGGAGAGTACATCTGTCGCGTCTAAGAAAAAGAAAAAGACCCGCTGCTGCCCCGCGTCGGCCAACCAGCCAATCCGCGCTGCGGCGTCAATAGATAGAGCACCGGGTGTCTCCACGGCCGCGGCCAATGTGGTCAACGCGCCGTCTTTCGCAATCCGGTATAGCCCGGCAAACCCCCGGTCGCTGACCCAACACGAACCATCGGCCACGTCGAGCGCAATCGCCGCCAAGTCGAAAAAGTGCCCCTGAGCAAAATGCGCGCTGCGTGCATCCGCGCTGATTTTCCACACCAGCCCGGCGTGGCGGTCGGCCACCCAAGCGACTTCCGGGCCGGGCGTAGCAGACACAGGCTTGCCGCTAGGGCGTTCATCTTCCCCGGCGACGAGCAAGCCGAGTTGGTACTCGTAGTGCATCCCGTTTTGCAACCCGGCGTCCGAGTACGCGGTCGCATCGGGTGCCAGCCCCGGGGTGATCGGCTCCCACTCGCCCTTGGGCTGACGGCGGTAGAGTCGGTAGCCTTTGATATCGGAAAAGTGGGAAAAGTCCCACTGCAACTCCACCTCGCCGTTGAGTGCCAAGGCCGTCAAGGGGCTAAACGACTCGCTCTGCACATCCTCGGCTTGCGGGTCGAGTGGGTTGCGCCGCGGGCGATCGCTGCAAGCTAAGACCAGTGCGCCGAGGCAGCACCCTATCCAGAGACAGCTTCTCACGACCGAGACCTAAAAAAGAGCAGGTACGAGCTGAGTACCAAGCCTACTTCCATGCCGACAAACGCCGTGCCGGCTATGCGGTCAAAGTGCTTGGCCTCGTCCAATTCTCGCTGCTGACGCGCCACGCTGGCCGAGCGCAAATAGCGGCCGTACGCAGCATCGGCCCGCTCCTTGCTCCAGTAGGCCACCGCACCGGCCCCCACGGCCACGGCCGCGCTCAGGTAGAGCTTCTTGCGCGAGCGTTTCTCCTTGCCCGCAGCCGCAGCCGCAGTTGGCATTGACCGCTGCTTAAGCACCGGCCGCTCGGCCCATTGCGCGGCTAAGGCCGCTTCCAACGGAGCTAGCTGCCGCGGCAACTCCAATGGTTCGGCCCATGTCGGCGCACCTGAAAGCAGCACCAAGCACCAAGCAATCGTCTTTTTCATGGAGTTTCCCTCGCTCAGCGTCCAAACACGTAGAGGAGCCGCTTCTCAGTGGCGACAGCGACGACCTCCGCGCCCAAGGACACCGGCACCAAAACCGGCCCGTCCAAGCGGTATTTCCACAGCAGATGTCCATCTTGCAAATCCAAGGCGTAGAGATGGCCGTCGCTGGAAGCACCATACGCGGTATGCACCGTGGCGGCTGGGCTGCTGCGCACCACGCCCTTAGTGGCAAACGTCCACCGCACCTCTCCGGTGGCCGCGTCTAGTCCATAGAAGTAGCGGTCGGCGCAGCCTACTACCAGCACGCCCGCCGCTAGCGCCAACTCCGCGGTCGGCAGTGCGCCCAAGGCCCGCTCCCACACCACTTGGCCGGAGTCGCGGCTGGCGGCCAGTACCCGGCCGGAGGCCGTGGCCGCAAACACGCGCTCGCTAGCGGCTAGCGGCCGCGAGCGCACAGCTTCCCCCAAGCCCGTGCGCCAGCGCTCTTTGCCGGTTGCTGCGTTCAAAGTCACCAAGTCCCCGGACGCCGTGCCAGCAAACGCGAGATCGCCGCGCAGCGCCAAGCCAGTCCGCACCAGCCCACCCAATTCAGCGCGCCACAGCACATGTCCGTCGGCGAGGCGCAGCGCCTGCACCACGCCTTTATCATCCACCGCGATCAAGGTATCGCCGCGCACGATCGGCATCTGACAAAACGCTCCCTCGTGCTGCCAACGCTCTGTTGCCGTCCGCCGATCCAAGACCCGCAAGCTAGGCTTGCGGCCCAGCATCCCCAGCGCGTACAGCGCCCCGGCCAACTGCCCGGGAGCACACGCCATCTTGTCGTATCCGTGCTTGCCCAACTGGGTGCCGTTGCGCCGGTTCAGCGCATAGAGGGTCGGCTCAGTCGTCAGTTGGAGGATCAAATCACCGGCAAAGAGCGCACCGCCCAGCGGCGAGCCGTCCATTTTGTGCGTCCACAAAAGTTGCAGCGGCGGCTCAACTCCCACTGCGCCGTGCCCCGGTGCGCCGAGGTAGAGCACCTTTTCGCCGCAGGCCGTCAACAGACAAAATCCGAGCAAGGCGTAGCGCATTTAATAATCCCAGCCGAAGAAGAAATCCCAGCGCGTGTCGCTGTCGATGGACTTGAAATCCGTGCGCCGCGCCGCATCCACGCGAAAGACGAAAACCCCGCCCAAGGCCAAGCGCACCCCCGTGCCAAACGCCGCGCGCCATTGCTCAAAGTCGTCGTTCCACGCATTGCCCACGTCGAAAAAGAGCGCCCCTCGAAAGGCGCTAAACTCCATGGCCCCAAACGGAAAGCGGAGCAAGAACCGATCGACCAAGGGGAAGCGCAGCTCTTGGTTGTACAGCACCATCTTACTGCCCCACAGCGAGCGCCAGCGATAGCCCCGCAGCGTCCAACTGCCCCCCAAGGAGAAAAACTCGGGCACTACGCCGGTGGAGCGCCGACCCATCAGGCGCACGGCCAACGCGCTGCGCTGCGAGAGGCGGAGGTAGTGCCGATAGTCGCCAAAGAGCGTGATATTGAATCGCCGCGAGGTCTTAAAGTCGATCGTCTGCGCCAGCCCAAGGCTGTAGCGCCGGCCCTCCAGCGGCCCGGTCGGAATCCACAGGCTGCTGTCGTGGGTATAGCTGACGTAGTTGTTGGCCAGCCAACCCGACAGCTTTCGCCCCTCGAACTGCCGGTCGATTTCAGCGTGGCGCAGCGAGAGCCGGGTGTCGATGCGGTCGTGCTGGGAAAAGGGATAGCTCAACCCAATGTGGGCCCCCAAGCGTTCTTCGCGCACAAACCGGCCAAAGCGGCTCGAAAAGCGGTCGTTGAGCCGGAATACGCCCCAATATGCGTTGAGCCGCTGCCCGAGGTGGAGGCGCGTCAAGGCCACGTTCAGGCCGTCGAGGAAACCGGATCGACTGTCGGCAATGTGCGAGAGCACGAAGTGGTACTGGTCGTTGCCCAGTACGTCGCTCAGGGCCACTTGGATGCCGCCCGAGGTGCCAAATTCCGGGTCCTGAGAGATCTGGCCTTGGGCTATGTCGAGGCTCATCTTGCGCTCATAGGGCTGGCTGGCGACCTCGCTCTGGCCGTACAGACTCGCCAGCGACCACGGCTCGGCCGCTGCCTCTTCTATGTGCTGATAGCTGACTTGTGAGCTGTCGGCCCAGTCCACGGCGAGCTCGTAAATTTGGAAGCCGCCGCTCTCATATCCAGAAAAGAGCAGGTGCTGGCCATCGGCCAATAGCACCGGATCAAACGCACCCGTCAACACGTGGGTCAACCGCCGGGTCGCAGTGCGCTCGCCCGCTAGCTGCAAGGCATAGATGTTGTACGCGCCCGCGCGGTCGGAGCTAAAGACGATGCGCTCACCGTCTGGCGACCAGCGCGGCTGCCCGTCGTTGTGCTCGCCGCGGCTGAGAGCCGAGATCTGCTCGGTCACCAAATCGTATAGGAACAAGTTGTAGCGCCCGCGCCGTCCGCCGGCCCAGCGGTCGGAGCTAAAGACGATGTGCCGACCATCCGGTGACCAGTCGGGCTCGCGGTCGTGATAGAGGTCGCGGCGCAAGGCGCGGAGGCTATCGCCCGTTACATCGACCAGATAAATGTCGGTCCAGCCCCCTTCATCGCTGCCGGCAAAGGCCAGCCGCTGCCCGTCGGGCGCAAACGATGGCGACGCAATCGCGACGATTTCGGCAAACGACAAATCGCCCACCGTGCGCTTTTGTTCCACGTCCCAGATGTACAGGTGATCGCGGCCTCGGCTCTTGGCCGCAAAGGCCAGCCACTTGCCGTCTGGGGAGGCGGCCAGCCGCGTCGAAAGCGGGTGCAAGGACTCAAAGACCGGCAGACGCTCACCTTCGACTACGACCTCGGGTTCGCTGCCGTCGCGGCGGGCGCGGACGATCTGCGTATAGCCTTGATCGTTGCGGAAGTGGTAGAATGCGCTGCTGTCTCCGGGGATGATTTCGGGCTTGATGTTAAAGCCGCGCTGCGTGCGGGCGGTCGCCAATTCGGACGGGGGGTCGCGGTCGGCGATCGCCGGCAGGTGCCGCTTGTGCAAGTGGTATTGCCAAGCCTGGTCGAACTTTTCCAAGCTCTCGCCGGTCGTGATCGCAAAAATCTCGGCAAAGGTCTCGCCGCGCCACCAATTGGCAAAGAGCTGTTCAAACACATCGGCTCCGTGCCGCGCCGCCATAAAGTGGCAGATCGACTCGCCTTCCTTGTACATCTGAAAGGTGCCGTAGATGCGATACATCTCGGCGATGGACACCAACCGCCGCGCAAAGAGCGCGTCGCGCACCACCATGTCGCCAAAGCTGTTGCGCTCACTCGACCAGTACTCGGCCAGCCCTTCGGAAAACCACAGCGGCGCTGGGCGGAAGTCCAACACCCCGTGCTGCGCCAACACCCGCGCGATGCGGTCAAACGTGAAGACGTGAACCAACTCGTGGTGCAGCACCCGCTCGAATTCGGGCAGGGAGCCGCTCAGGGGCAACGCGACCCTCCCTTTGAGGTATTCGGTGAAACCCGCTACCCCCTCGGGCAGGAGATTGGGGATGATATTCGTCTGTTCAAAGTAGATGTGCGAGGAATAGACCACCAACGGCACCCGCCGCTGCACAGTGTGGGCAAACTTCTTTTCCAAGTCGGCAAACTGACGCTCGGCCATTTGCGCGGCGTACGCGGCCAACTCGGCCTCTTCGGCGAAGAAGTACACGTCAAAGTGCTCAGTCTCCATTTTCCGCCACGCAAACTCCGCGTACTGCACTTTGTTTTGGCCAAACCCTTGGCCGGCGGCGGCCGAAGCCACGAGCAGCCAACCGAGCGCGACCCAAGCTAAACAGCGCATTGCAGCCTGCTACCAAGCGCCGCTCAGGGCAATTCGCGCACAAACGACGGGCTGAACACGCCGCGCACCACTTCGGAGACCGGCCCCTTCATCGTCAGGTCGTAGCTTGCGCTCACGTCGATGTGCAAAGTCCCTCCCGGTGCCCTAACCGCAACCGGACTTTTGACCAAGCCCAACCGCACCGCCGCACTCGCAGCCGCACACGCGGACGACCCCGACGCCTGCGTTTGACCGGCACCGCGCTCCCAGATCAGGATGTAGATCGCGTGAGGGCCCACCGGCACGGCGAGTTGCACGTTGGTGCGCCGGGGGAAGAGCGGGTGATTTTCCAACTCCGGCCCCAAAGAGCACAGCTCGTCCTCGGTCCATTGCTCGCCCTTATCGCGAAAGACGATACAGTGGGGGTTGCCGACGCTGACGCCGGTAAAGGTCAAGGTCTGCCCGCCGACCTCAATCGGCTGCGCGACCAACTCTTCGGCTTTTAGCGTGCAAGGCAGAGACGCGGGCGCAAACGTCGCTCGCCCCATCTGCACCGTGGCGGTACTGGCGTCGCCGTGATCGTCAATGTGCAACTCGACGCTTACTAGGCCGCCCTCCGTTTCGACTGTGAACTGCTGCTTTTGCACCTGACCGGTGGCGTGTAGATAGCGGGCGAATATCCGCAGGCCATTGCCCGACTTTTCCGCCTCGCTACCGTCGGGGTTGTAGATCCGCAGGCCAAAGTCGGCCTTTTGCGACGGCACCAGCGCGAGAATGCCGTCGCTGCCCACGCCCCAATGGCGGTCGCAAATCGCACGGATGTTGTCCGGCGTCAGCTCAAAGCTGAGCGCGGCCGGATCGACGGCAATGTAGTCATTGCCGAGGCCGTGCCCCTTGAAAAATTCGTTGTCCATTCTGTGACCTTTCTCGTTTGTATTGCAGAACTTAGGCCCCTGTTTAGGCAGGGTCAAACCAAGTTGCCGAGGCGCGGCCAGCCGGTATATTAGCCCTCATGTTGTGCTTAGTCGTCGCCCTCGCAGCCGAGGCGCGCCCACTGTTGGCTTTCCACCGCCTCCAAAGTGTGGGCGGCCATCCCTATCGCATCTGCGCGGGCGGTTGGCGAACACCTGCGAGCACTCAGTCAGCAGCTTCACGCGCTACACGCCGACCCGCTCGGCCTCGCCGAGCTAACCGCCCGCTGGCAATGAGGATGGAGGAGTGAATTCAGAATGAACAGTCCCAAAAGATATAACGCGCTAAGTCTTTTCTCTGGGGCCGGAGGAATGGATATAGGCGTACAGGATGCGGGATTCGATATTCTAGCACAGATAGAAATAGATGAACACTGCTGCAACACACTACGTGCAGCAAGAGAACGCGAAAAAAGAGATACTAGGATTATTGAGTCAGATATTAGAGAGATCGATCCAGCCGAACTTCGCAAAGATCTACACCTAGAGAAAGGCGAACTCGATCTTCTTTTTGGAGGCCCTCCGTGTCAATCTTTCTCCTTAGCAGGAAAGCAACTTGGCTTAAAAGACGAGAGAGGTATGTTACTATTCGAGATTGTTCGGTTTTCCGAAGAGCTAGAACCAAAGGTGATTTTAGTTGAGCAAGTAAAAGGACTTCTCTCATCAAAAGGATCCGAGCAGCGAAGAGGCGAAATTTTTGAGAAATTTTTAATAGCCTTAGAAAATGCTGGTTATTCTTCCAAATGGAGAGTTGTTTTAGCCGCAGATTACGGCGTACCTCAACTGCGAGAGCGATTATTTGTAATCGCCACGCTGAAAAGAAACGGCTTTTCCTTTCCAGAACGAACATACGCCCCGCTAGAAGAATGTAATGGATTGTTTTCGTATAAACCTCATGTCGGTATCGGCTCCGTAATTGAAAATCTAGGAACGCCTTCACCAAAAATTAGGGGAATTACTTTCTACGACCGCGAGGATAGCCACGTCGATGTAACGCCAGATAGGGACAGGGAACGCATCGCACAGGTTCCCGAGGGGTCATACCTAGCCGCTCAGACTCATTTAGGTCAAGGACTTCTTAGAGGACTTAAATCAAAAGACACCACAAAGTATTTAAGGCTGCATAGGGATAGGCCCTCTAATACATTGCGGTGTGGAGAAATTTTCTATCATCCCAGCGAAGATAGGTATCTCACTCCGCGGGAATACATGAGAATCCATGGCTATCCCGATTCGTATATCCTAAAAGGACCTATACGCAGTAGAACGGGCACTGTGAAAAACCTAGACCAGCATCGGCAGGTTGCAAATTCAGTCCCACCCCCTCTCGCAGAGGCACTAGCGAGCAAAATTTTCGAGTACCTAAATGAGTAAAATTTTTGAAGTATTGGGAACGCTCCCGAACCTGAAGATGACTCCGGGATCGTCCCTCTATGCGAATCCCAGCTATATGCAGGGCCGGTATCTTCAACCAAAGGATCCGATAAAAGTGGTGGATTTATGGACATCATAACAATCGGCGTACCACCTCCGAAAAAGCACTTGTGGAGATCACTTTTCCTCAAGTCTCCGTGTGGTAGCCTTAATATGACATAGACGCCTCGCGTTCGCTGTGCGGCATTGATATTGGCTCTCCCCCACTTTGGAACAGACCCGTTGTTTTAAGTATATTAGCCCTCATGTTGTGCTTAGTCGTCGCCCTCGCAGCCGAGGCACGCCCGCTGTTGGCTTTCCACCGCCTCCAAGGCGTGAGCGGCCATCCCTATCGCATCTGCGCGGGCGAGCAGACGCACCTGATTGTCTCCGGCATCGGCAAAGTGGCCGCGGCTGCGGCCACGGCGTATTTGCGCGCGCTGCTCGGGGACGCGCCGGCGGCTTGGCTCAATATCGGCGTCGCCGGTCACGGCAGCCAAGCGGTGGGCACCGCCCTGCTGGCGCACAAGGTCGTGGACGCAGCCAGCGGCACGCCCTTTTATCCGACCTTCACCGCATCTCCGCCCTGTCGCACCACCTTGCTACACACCGTTGATCGCGCGCAACCGGCTGCTGGCGACGTTGCGTACGACATGGAGGCCAGCGGCTTTTGTGAGGCCGCGCAGCGCTTTGCCACCAGCGAGCGGGTCCACTGCCTCAAGGTCGTCTCCGACAACCCGCAATCCTCCTATCAGACGCTTAATGCGGAGAAAGTGGAGGCGTTAATAGAATCTCAACTCGATGCGGTTGCCCAAGTTGGCGAACACCTGCGAGCACTCAGTCAGCAGCTTCACTCACTACACGCCGACCCGCCCGCCCTCGCCGAGCTAACCGCCCGCTGGCGATTTACCGCTACGCAACAGCATCAGTTACGCGGCTTGCTCGTGCGCTGGCAGACGCTGGCCCCGGCGACCCCTGCCGTCAACGACGACTTGCTGGCCTTGCAAAGCCGCGACGAGGTACTAGCCCATCTTAAGCAGCAGTTAGACGATGTGGAGTTTTTCCTAAATCTAGAAGAGACAAAAGCCTAACGACGGTAGCTCAAAACAGAAAGTCGTACTCTTGGCGCTCTTTTCAACATCCTCGGCAGGTCCCTTCAGGTCGAGATGATGGTTTTTGGCTTGGACGATGCGATTGAGCGTCGCGAGG
Organism: Candidatus Latescibacterota bacterium; assembly: GCA_965200315.1. Taxonomy (GTDB): domain Bacteria; phylum Latescibacterota; class UBA2968; order UBA8231; family UBA8231. Next base: position 1,401,361 of record OZ241362.1, on the reverse strand, counting down.
CGATCGGATTGCGGCCAAGGGTATCTATCGCGATTGGGTGCGCTTTAGTCCGGGTTGCTTTGTCAAAGCGAGTGGGGTACGCTGGTTGTCGCGTGATGAGTGGCCATTCGTGGTACACACGACCGAACGATTTCGATACGAAGTGGGTTGGAAGGTACGTCGATTCAAAAATTATAGCATACATGACAAGTTTCTGTGGAAGATACACCGCGGATATAATGCTATAATTTTCAGCCTAAAACTTGGCGAGATTATGGAAACTTACGATTGAATAGCACTATTGATGCGACCGATGTCCATCAGAAACGAATCAATCCACACTCTCTAAGGCAAGGAGTCCCATCATAGTTATTCGCCGTCTAATCAATGCCCAGCGCCTGATCGATCTCGGCTTGGTAACCCTCTAAGTCACCGCGCTCGATCTCGGCCAAACTAACCGGCCGATTAAACCACTGCGATTCAAAAATCGCCATGCAGATCGCCTGCGAGCGATAGCCGTCTAAGCCATCGACTTCGGGCGTACCCCGTCCTTGCACGGCATCGGCGAAATCCTTCAGTTCGGTTGAAATGGGATTTTCCACTCCACCGGGGAACAGCCGCTCGCGCTCGTCTTCTGTGAGGCTGTTCTGATAAGCCTCGACCAATGCCTCGTTAGATGTGTTCTCGCTGGTGCGCGTCCACAGCCCGCTCTCCCAGTCGATGCAGCCCTCGCTGCCGTAGAGGACGCGCTTGCTAAAATCCTGTCCCGGCGCTGAACCTTGCCAAGTCCACTGCACCACGGCACCGTTATCGAAGTCGATCAGTGCCATTGCGCAGTCCTCCACATCCACTGGCCAAGCGCCCTCGCGCTCGACCGGCTCGTCGTAGCGATACGGCTCAAAGGAGTTCACCCGCGCTATCACCTGTCGCGCCTCAGTCCCCAAGTGATAGCGGAACAAATCGGCAAAGTGTACGCCCCCGTCGAGGAGCCAACCGGCTCCGGCGTCGCGCTTGAAGTTGCGCCAGCCCCACTTGCCCAACCGCAAGCCCGCTTCCTGCCAGTAGAAAGTGCGAGGTTGGCCGATCCTGCCGCTGGCTACCGCCCAAGATCGGGCCCGTTCCTGCGGCGAGCGGCGGTAGTTTTCTGCTACGGCGAGCTGACAGCGGTTATCCACAGCTGCGTTGAGTATTTTGCGGCCGGCGCACAGGGTGATCGCCAGCGGCTTTTCGATGATTACGTGCTTGCCCGCCTCCAAGCAGGCCACGGCGAGGATGTGGTGTTGCGAGTGCAAGGCGCAGATGTCCACTGCGTCTAGGTCCTCTGTGTGCGTGAGCATCCTCTCCACATCGGTATAGACCTCCGGCTTGTGCTTTTGGAACTCGGCGATCTCGGCGGCCCGCTGTTGTGCCTGCGTTTCCACCAAATCGCAACAAGCCACCACTTGTATGTCGTCAAGCCCGGCTTGTGCCAATTCGTGCAAGCCACGCACATGCGCTCCGGCCATACCTCCACAGCCCACGAGGGCTAACTGCAATTGTTCCATCATGCGTTTCTCCTAAGTTGGAATAATCGGCAACACCACGTGCGAAGCCTGCGCCGCATTGTGGTGAATTCTGTTGTCCGCTCCTTGGCGTCGTCGCTCTTGGCCGATGGGGTCACCGGTGTTGGGATTGACGTCAAAGCGGGGAAAGTTTGAGCTGGAAATGTCGAGGCGGATCTGATGTCCGGCGGCGAACACATTGCTCGTTGGATAAAGGGTGATCGTCAGCTCGGCGACCTCGCCCGGCGTTAGCCGCTCGCCTTTTTCGCGCCCGTTGCGATAGCGCAGGCGTGCGATGCTGTCGGTCAGGTTGAGGGCGTAGCCATGCGGATACCAACGACTCGGTGGATACCAGTCGATCAGCTTGGCGGTAAAGTCCGTATCCGGCGCTGACGACGAAACCCACAACTCCACCTCAATAGGCCCGGTCACCTCCACATCCTCGACCAGCGGCTCGGTGGCAAAAACCAATACATCCGGCCGCGAGCCCAGCGGTAGATAGGGCGGCGCACAGCCGTAAAACTCCGGTCCTTCCACCTGATCGAACCCGCCCGGCTCCATCAATTGCTCCACTCGCGCCCGCCACGGCGCATTGGCGGAAGTACTCACGCCCGGCGGCAGCGGGCCGATTTCGGAAAGCGAGGAGACATTGCCGCCAATTGAGGGCACCGGATTGGCTGGATCGAAGCGATAAACTGTATCGCCGTCTGTGGTTGGCTCTTGCGGCGACAAGGTGCCGTCGCCGTGCAGATAGTACTTGGTGTAGTGCGTCCGCGCTAGCGGCCATTCGGCCTCGTCGCGCCAATGCCCGCCGTGGAAAAGCCGACCGCTGCTGCTGCGATAGCCGCCCCCTCCGCCCATGGCGAAGATCCGCACGGGTGGTGCATTCGCCTCGCCATTATCAACCCCCTTGAGCGCCCAGTCGAAGTAGCGCAGATGCAGGTCGCGGAAGTCGTCTAGCGCCGAGTCCTCGCCGAATTCCACATCGCCGGCAAAGCTCTGCTCCAGAGTTTGCGTTCCGTGCGTCCACGGCCCCATGAGCATCCGCACCGGTCCTTGCTTGCGCGCTGTCAGCCCCATGTAGTTTTTGCACGTCGAGCGCGTGTACGAATCGTACCAGCCCCCGATGAGCAGAATCGGCACATCCGGGAAGGCGTCCCAAAAGAGCGCTGGTGAGTAGCTCGGGTGCTGCCAGTATTCGTCGTAGTCGGCCTTGGTTAGCAAGTCCAACGCCCACTGCTGGTAGGGCGGCACCAATTTGAGCTGGGTCTGTCCCTTGCGGAGCGGCATCCGCGCGAGCCAGTCGGCAAAGGTTGGCGCGCCCAAGTTTAGAGCTGCGTCAACCGCTGGGTCGGCTTTTAGTGTGCGCTGGGTGTTGGCCGCGGAATGCCAAAACGCCCACGCCAAAAACCGCAACTCCAATGCGCCGCCGTGCCGCACGGAAGACTCGTGCGCGTCGGCCCCGCTCATATTGACCACCATGGCCTTGAGATTGGTCGGCCCCAACGCCGCCATGGCCGTTTGCGTCCAGCCCGACCACGAAGTCCCCCACGACCCCACCTTGCCGTTGCTCCACGGCTGCTGGTTGATCCACTGCAAGGCGTCGTACCCATCCTCGGCCTCGGGCACGAGAAAGTTTACATCTCCTTCGGACTGGAATGTCCCCCGGCAGTCCTGATACACGGCCACGTACCCCCGCTGGGCGAAAAATCGGCCGTAGTTGCCGTTGCGCTCGACGTCGCTTTTGTCGTAGGGCGTGCGGTGAAAGACGGTGGGGAACTTGCCGGGTAGGGGTTGGCCATCGCGGGCGGGAAAGTACAGGTCGGTCGCCAAGCAGACGCCGTCGCGCATGGGCACCATTAAGTCCTTTTCTACTACCAAGTCGTAAAAATTATTGGCCATGCGGCGATCTCCTTCTGTTGGTTGCACATTGCTCGACAACATACTACCGTGAATAGGCGAATTAAACGGTGCCGAAATCGGAACCGCGATTTACTGCCTTGTTCCGAACTCTTCCCTCTGGGTCAAATAGTTGGCCATCTCTTCAAAAAGGACCAATTGTTCAGAGGGGTCTTGTGTATATAGAACCTCGCCTTGGACTTTGATCACGTCGGATACGTAGTCGTCAATATGTCTTTCAATATCGGCAAGGAATGTCTCTTCCTTATCTAAGTTCCACAGGCGGTGGGCTTCGCATAGGAAGTGCCCCATGAGAATCACCTTCGCATCTCCGAGTGAGACGGATATATTAGCCGATTTGAGGGCGCGAATTTGATCCTCTGCACTACGGAGAACATGAGTAATGTCGACGTTGGCGGCGTGAGGGGTCGTGCCGTTCTCTTCCTTGCCACAGACGAGTATTAGGTCCAAATGTATCGGCGTCTTTGCCTGTTTCAGAGGCGTGGAAACGGACATCTCAGCCTTAATTGGATAAGCCTGCTTACATACGAATCCGGCATGTCGGATAGCTCTATGGACACATGTCCATCCTTCGTGCCGAGCATGATGATAGGAGAACACGAGAAGCCCAGTATGCTTGAGAACGCGGTGGCATTCGGCGAACACGGATGTCAGTTTGTTAGCGAAGAGAACAGAACTCGTATCTTGGACTTCGTCTTTCCGTCTCGTCGTTTCGGCTTTGGAATAATCCAAAAGCTGGTTCAGCCAGTAAAAGAAAAAATCGGCGAGCTGGGAGTAGTGAACATTGTCGAAGAATGGGGGATCAGTTACAACGATGTCTACACTGCGGTCTGGAATACTGGTACGACTAGAATTGCCTTGAGCGAGGTAAACTGCGTCGTTCCCATTCTTGGACAAGGCAAACTCGTTGGATACCGAAACGGCGAGAGGCTGGTTAATCCCACCAACTTTATTGCTCTTTCCCGGTGTCACGTAGAGCTCCGTTGGATCAGCCTTGTAGGCAAGCGCGTTTAGGATACGAGAACGAAACAAGGTGGAAAACGATCCAGACGATTTACTCGTACCCCAGATATTTGCTTCAATTGGCATCACTTCGGGCTTGAGGACATGGTGCGAAAACATGTGCCGCACGGCCCCTGTTCCCTCCCCCTTGAAAGATGCAAATAGGTTGTTGAACTCAAGTACGCCAGAGAACAGGCAGGCAAAGAGGAGTCTATGATCGGCGTGATCAATCTGACGAATCGCTTCCCGCAGGTGGTGTATGCAAAGGAGTTGTCTGTCGGAAAATAGCTCGTGCCAGAAGCGGTAGTTGTGCTTCAAAATCTGGTTTGTATTGTAACCCGGTGTGATTGCAATCTGAGGAAAGGAAGCCCTGATGGAAGTAAACTCTTGTGCGATGTCTTCTAAAAGGGCGTCATCGAAAGCATTCATAGAGGCGTATCGTTTTTGTCCATCCGTGGTGAGGATCATCTTGGCGTACCGGCGATAACCAAGAGGCCTACGCATTGATTTCATCCGCTCAACAAGGCGGAATGTATGGCCACATTTATCGCATTCGACTTTCGCTCCTTTGATATTGCCTTGTTGTGGGTTGTACGTCGTGCCACAATCCGAGCACTTCACGTAATCAGCATCGTAGAGCGTCGCATTAACGGCACCGCAACTAGGGCAGAATGCACTGGCACTGGGGTCTTTGCGCGGGACGGCATTCTTTGAGAAAATGCGAGACTTAAAGAGGTCGATCTGCTCATCGCATTGTGGACATGACACAACCTTGACGAGAAAGTAGTACAGTACGGTTGCCCTACTACCTTCTTCTGTGCGTGTCTCGAAGTAGTTCAGTAGTTTGGCGGCGACCGTGTGCTCAAGGAGTTGATATGTTGCGACGACTTCGGACGGATCGTACTTAGTGAAGGCAGCGCGACATGTGAGATACGCGACTGGATTGATATCTTGGCCTAAAGTGGTACAACCAAGCTTAATCGCTTCTCCTATGGTAACTCCGCTCCCCATGAAAGGGTCAAAAATTACAGTTTTAGCAAAATCGTTCTTCCCATAAAAGCACTTCCAGAAGTCCTCGCCTTCGTCGAGACATGCGCCCAGCAAAATACCCCGAAAAACAGATCCCAATCTACGCGCCCACCACTTGTGGATGTAATAGACTGGACGATGTACCTCTTTTCTCCACGATTCAGCCTCTGCAATCACGGAAAGGCGAGCATACGGAAAATCGTTCTCTATGAGTCGGGACATCCTTTACTCCGGGAGCTGCGGCATGGAGGCGATTCGCTCCTTCGGCCTCCGTGCTTTGCACATCTTAAAAACGTCTCGCTGCACAGGTAGCTCATCGAGCGACAACGGCTTCGCTCTGTTCTTTGTAGCATCGATCACGATGTAGCGAAAAGAATTCTCATACTTGTCATCGCGGATAATCAAGTCCGTGCAGGAGACTCTTCGCGTCGCAATAGATGGAAGGTCGTGTTGTTTCAAGATTAGAAGGTGGCGCAAATAAAAAAAGCTCAGCTTGTAGTTGAGTGGATTTGGGTAAGTGTACATCTTGCGGTGGCGGACGGAGCCTTCTCCGTATGGACCATGGTTATACTCGCCTTGGTTTGCATACTTTGCGTCCTTGTGAAGATCAAAATCGTAGTTGAGGAAGTCTCCGTCCATTAGGATTGTTGTGACCATTGAAGAACTATTGGGACTGAGAAGTGCAAAAAAATAAAAGCAAGGCACCTCGACAGTGTTCTCGCCGATCTTCACAAGGGCTTTCCCACAGGGAAGACAGCTATTGTAGTCGATGGTAAGACCTCGTGGGTCTTTGCCGTCCTTCTTTTGGATGAGCTTTTTGACCTCGATACCGAGCAGTGAGTTGGCAGTCTTGTATCTCAACACGAGATCTGGGGTAGTCAGTTTTCCTGAGTGGAATACTTCGATATCTGGAAGCGCGTCTCTGATCGTAGCCGCAATCCAGCAGTCGAATGGGTCGTCTTGGACTGTGCCGACTAAGGCAGGTGCTCGAAGAGAAATTGGGATCCTGCCTTGGATAATCTTCCCTGAGAGTGCGTTGTAAACTTGCTCGATAATTTGGATGTGGTCCATCTATCTCGGTCCTTGTCCATATAATAAGGAACATAATACGCCGTGAGTGGACTATCTCCGTCTCACCGTCCTTACTCCATCGGCACCAGCCGCAAAATCCGCCCTTGGTCTTCTACCGCGAGATAGACTGCCCCATCCGGTCCGGTCTGTACGTCGCGCATCCGCGATTCGCCTTGGTAAACGACCTCCTCGTGTATCACTTCTGAGTCCGACAAGCGCAGACGATGCAGGCGGTTGAAGCGCAGCGAGGTCACCAGTAGATCGTTTTGCCAATTGCCGAACTGTTCGCCGGTGTAAAAGTCAATGCCGCAGACCGCTATCGACGGCACCCAATAGGTCTGCGGCTGCTCCATGCCCTCGGCGTGAGTTTGGTCGGTAATGGGGGTGCCATCGTAGTTGATGCCGTAGGTGATGGCTGGCCAGCCGTAGTTTAGGCCGCGCTGCACGAGGTTGAGCTCGTCGCCGCCTTTGGGGCCGTGCTCGGCTGCCCACAATTGGTCGGTCTCTGGGTGCATGGCCATTCCTTGGGGATTGCGATGGCCGTAAGACCAGATTGACGCTATGGCTCCGTCGCGCCCGACAAAAGGGTTGTCGGAGGGAACGCCGCCGTTGTCGTGCAAGCGGTGGATCTTGCCGTTGGGCAGCTTGACGCTCTGGGCGAGGGGCCGCTGGCCGCGGTCACCGATTGCCAAGTACAGGTAGCCCTCGCGGTCGAAGACGATGCGCGAGCCGTAGTGGTGGGAGTGCCGAGTGTAGAACTGATCTGGGACGCGATGAACTACTTCTACATCGACCAACCCCGCGTCTTGCAGTCGTCCGCGGCTGATGGCCGTGTAGCTCAGCATGCCGCCCAATGGCCCGGGCAGCGGATCCGAGTAACTGAGGTAAATCCAGCCGGTCTCCGCGTACTGGGGGTGCAAGGCCACGTCCATCAGCCCGCCCTGTCCCTTGGCGAGCACCTTGGGTACGCCGTCGATGGGCGGCGAGACCGCGCCGTCGGTGCCGACAATGCGCAGCCGTCCCTCGCGCTCGGTGACCAACAAGCGTCCATCGGGCAGAAAAGCAAGGCCCCACGGCACGCCCAAGCCGGTGGCGAAGGTCTCGACGCGAAAGGTGTGTTCCTCGGATTGTACGATCTGTTGGGCTGCCGCGTCTCCTGCAACAGCGAGGAGACAAAGCAACCAGAAGCAGAACTTCATATTTATTCTCATAACGATAGTGGTTAGGAAACTGCTGACCTACTTGTAGGCGTCCTTCCGCGCCTCGACCATCAATACGGACCGGTCCACAGTGTAGAATACTCGGTAGCGCCCGATCCTATATCGTCAAGTATCGGGCGTGTAGCATACGAAAATAAATACACTGCCGAAAAGATCCCAACACTAGTAGGTAGTAGGCTACATTCACGCAAAAACGCCCTGTATCCGCAGCGGCTGGCGGCGCGACCCTCCTCCGGGGGGAATCAGTCGGGATTAATGGGATTGCGTGCGCTCGGCTTCCCGCATCAGGCGCACCAACGCGTCGATTTGGGCTGTGTCCATCACTGCGCCAAACCCGGGCATGCCGTCTTCGGGAATCCCTACGGCAATGCTTGCGAAGATGGCCGCGTCGCTTGCGCCGTACTCCCAGCGGCCGTCGATTAAGCTGCTAGCCATGCCGCCGTCCATGGCGGGTCCATGGCAGTCGGCGCAGTAGTAAGCGTAGGGGGCTGTCGCCGTGGCCGTGAGCGACGGGTCTGCGGGCGGGGGTTGGCGGCCCCAGCCCCCGCAGCAAATCATGCTCAGGGACAGACTCCACAGGAGGGTACGTCGCCATGCGCTAGTGGTCATGCGGGACGTTACAGCACTTGCACTACCTCGCGCACTCCCTGCACCAGCGCGTCGATGTGGTGAGTCTCGGTCGCCAGCGATGCGTTGCCGCCCGTCCGCGTGTACAGCCCCTTGTTGAGCAGCGCGAAGAATAACCAGCGGTGCATCTGCACGTCGTCCTGCGCTGCTGCGCGGAAGTTGCGCGGCGGCTGTTCGAGGAAGTACAGCCGGAATATGGACCCGGCCACGACCACCTGCACGGCGACCCCAACCTCGCCAAACGCGGCCTGTAACCCCGCAGCCGCTCGACGCGCCAGCCCTTCCATCTGCTCGTAGGCCTCCGGGGTCAGCGCTTGGAGGGTCTGCAAGCCAGCGGCTAGGGCGAAGGGATTGGCGTTGAAGGTCCCGGACTGTTGGATCTGCGGCCCGTCGGCTGGATCGTATAGGTCCATGGCGTCGGCGCGGCCGCCGAAAGCTGCGCCGGGCGTTCCACCGGCGATCACCTTGCCCAAACAGACCAGATCGGGCCGCACTTGATAGGCCGTATGCGTCCCGCCCGGGCCGAAGCGGAAGCTGACGATTTCGTCGAAGATCAGCAGGGCATCAGCGCGGGTGGTCGCCTCGCGCAGGCTCGACAAAAAACCGGCCTCTGGCAGCGCCAGCCCGGCGGCCGTGGAGAGCGGATCCACGATCACGGCGGCTAGGTCTTGGGCGTTGTCGCCGATAATCTCGGCGCAGGCCGCCGCGTCGTTGAACGGCAGCACTACCACCTCGTCGAGGGTGTGGGCCATCAGCCCGGCCGAAGAAGCCACCCCCTGCGGCTTACTAGCTGGCCCCAGTTCCGGTCCCAGTGGCGGTAAGTAGCTCACTAGCGCGCTGTCGTCGATACCGTGATAGGCTCCTTCAAACTTGGCGACCTTGGTGCGCCCGGTATGCGCCCGCGCCACGCGCAGGGCGTTGAGTACGGCCTCGGTGCCCGAGGAGCAAAAGCGCACTTTCTCCAGCGCGGGCATGCGCGCGCGGAGCACCTCGGCCATTTCTACTTCGAGGGCGAGGGGCCGGGAAAAACCCGTGCCGCGGGCGATTTGTTCCTGTAAGGCAGTGACGATGGCGGGATGGGCGTGGCCCAAGGGCAGGGCCGTGTTGTTGTTGACGAAGTCGATCCGGCGGTGGCCGTCGATGTCGTAGAGATAGGCGCCCTCGCCGCGGTCGGCGTATAGGGGAAAAGGGTCAATGTGGACGCCAGTGCGTGTGTTGCCGCCCGGCAGCGATTGCTTAGCCCGCGCAAACAGCGCTTGGGAGCGGGGATTGTGCGCTGCGTACGCGGCGATTTCCTCGTCAAGCAAAGCCTTGATTTCTCGTGCCATTGTTCATCCTTGCCGTGAAGGAAGTGCGAATTTCACTGTGCGAAGAGAAAGGTGCTGGAGGGAAAGTGGTGGTCGGGGTGGTCGGATTTGAACCGACGACATCCTGCTCCCAAAGCAGGTGCGCTGACCGGACTGCGCCACACCCCGACTCACTGCAAAAAATAGAGATAGCTATGCGCGATGGCAATAACCGGCTCAAGGGCGGTGAGCGTTGATGGCGTCGCGCAGGGTTAGGGTCGCCTGCCGGGCCGCAGCCGCGAAATCGCTGTCTTGGGAGGCGTAGAGGATGCCGCGCGAGGAATTGATGAGGATGCCTGCGCCGCGAGCGTCGCAGCCGTTTTTGACCGCTAATTCCACCGAGCCGCCTTGTGCGCCGACTCCGGGCATCAGCAAGGGCATATCCGGCGCTAGAGAGCGGAAGCGGGCCAAGTGCTCGGGTTGGGTTGCACCGGCCACTAAGCCGATGTTGTTGGCCGCGTTCCACTCGTGGGCCTTGGCAATGACGCGCTCGTACAGGGGCCGGTCGCCCAGGCGCTGTTTTTCAAAGTCATCGGCACCGGGGTTGGACGTCAAGCAGACGATAAAGGTGGTGCGATCTTGGTACGCGGCGAAGGGCGCGACGCAGTCGGTGCCCATATAGGGAGTCACCGTCAGCGCATCGCCGCCGAGGACCTCGTAAAAGGCGCGGGCGTATTGTGCGGCCACATTGCCTATGTCGCCGACTTTGGCGTCGATGATCACCGGGATGTCTGCGGGAATGTGGTCGAGAGTGCTTTTGAGCGTGGCAAAGCCGCTCGCGCCGAGAGCGTTGTAGAAAGCGAAGTTGGGCTTGTAGCAGCCGACGAGGTCGCAGGTGGCGTCGATGATTTGCTGGTTGAAGTAGAGGACGGGATCGGATTTGGCGCGGACGCTGGCAGGTAGTTGATCGGGATCGGTATCTAGCCCGACGCAGACCAGCGAGTCATTCCTGCGGATCGCCTGATTCCATTTCTCCGTAAAGCTCAAATTCATTTTCCATTCCTTCTAAGATGAAAGTAGAATCGGTATAGGTAGAATCGAAATGGGTACCATCGAAGGCCGCTGGCTCGGGCTGCGACCAGAGCTCAGCCGAAGGGCCGAGGAGGAAGGTCACCCGGCCTTGGCGCAAAAAGCCGCCGACCTCGTCGGCTTGCAGCACTTGGACGGCATCGAAGTTGTCGAGGACGGCGTCGCCCGAGTAGTGACCGGCCGTGCCTGTGGCCCTGACGACAAGAGGGTTGGCCTCCTCGCCACCGAGCCGTTCGCTTTTGTAGGCGCGGGCGATGTCGTCGTCATAGCCGACAACTCCGTAGCCCGTGGCGAGGCTGCGGTCCACGGTGGCTGCGCCGTGAATCACGTGCCCAGCCGCGCTGAGCACTCGCGGCGCTATGCTCGGTTGCAGCCCGAGGCCGCGGACATCGACGAGCAGGCCGGTATAGGGTGCGTCGGGCACGAAAAACACGAGTTCGTCTGCCGCCAGCGAGTCGGTGGTGGCGGGCGTCGTTAGCGAATCGGTGGTAGCGGGCGTTGCGAGCGAGTCGGTGGTAGCGGGCGTCGTTAGCGAATCGGTGGTAGCGGGCGTTGCGAGCGAGTCGGTGGTAGCGGGCGTCGTTAGCGAATCGGTGGTAGCGGGCGTTGCGAGCGAGTCGGTGCTAACTGGTGCTGTTAGCGAATCCGGGGTCGTTGGGGCTGCGGGGGAATCATCTGAGTGGCTCAGGGCGTGCGATCTGGGGTCTATGGGCTCGACTTGAGGCAGCACCGCCGCCGCGAAATCCCCTAGCAGAAGCAGCCGCACGGCGATGCTATAGTGCCCTTGGTCCTCGCTTTGCGAGCCAATGGCCACGCGGACGAGGTCTTGAAAATCGCGATCAAGGCCAGCGTCTTGCAGTTGGGTGTCGGCGTTGAGGCGGACTTGGCCGATTAATTGGCGCATGTTGTGGAAGGCCGCGCCCCGGGCATTGCGCAACCCGTGGAGCCGCTGCTGCACGGGGTCGGAGACGGCCGCGGGAGCGGTGCCGTCGCCATAGGCGAAGAGCACGTGTTGCTTCCAGTCGATATAGCCCTTGGCTAGCTGCGAGACCAGCGGCTCGATTGTATAGCGCTCGGGCTGTTGGGCGGGAAGCCGTGCGGCAATCAACACCAGCGCGGCGATCAAAGGGAACATATAGCTCTCCAAAAACAGAAAAATCACCCGGAGCCACTAGGCCCCGGGTGTGGGAGGAGTAAGTCTATAAGCCGAGTTCTGTCCGCGCACCTGAAGTGCGCTGTGCGGGCATTCATCTGGGGCGGCGGTTGCCCGGCCGCCTCGGTGCAGCTTACCCGGGAATCTAGCGAGGCGGACCACCTCTTTTCCCCTACTTAGCCTTGCTCCGGATGAGGTTTACCGTGCCACCTGCGTCGCCGCAGGTGCGGTGAGCTCTTACCTCGCCTTTTCAACCTTACCCAGCAAGCTGGGCGGTGTGTTTTCTGTGGCACTGTCTGTGGGGTTGCCCCCCCTGGGCGTTACCCAGCATCCTGTCCTGTGGAGCTCGGACTTTCCTCACTAGCGGCCACTGAGGACTGCTAGTGCGCCCGCCCGACTTACTGCTCCCAAAATCAAACCGACTGCTCGTCCCAGACCATAATGGTGCCGCAACTTTCGCAGTAGATGACGCGGTTGCCGATGCGCACCTCGTTGCGAGTTTGAGCGGGCATCTGGTGGTAGCAAGCGCCGCAAGCTTCTTTGCGCACGGCTGCTATGCGAATGCCACGCCGCCCCCTCTTGCGCTCGTACGTCTGCAGCAATTGGGTGTTAATGTTCTCGGCATCCTTGGCGACCACCTGCCGCTGCGCTACGACTTCGGCGATTTGCTCCTGCATGGTGCCGAGCAGGCCTTCGAGCTCGTCTATGCGCTTTTGCTCGACCTCGCGGGTCGCCTCAAACCCACCTTGTTTCTCTTCGATCTTCTTCTGAGCGTCCTCTAGCTTATTCCTAGCTTCGATCAAATTCTTCTCGTGATCGGCAATTTTCTCTCTGCAAATCTCGACCTCGACTTGGAGGGCTTCGTATTCCTTGTTGGTAGTTACTACGGCAAAGCGTGCCTCGCGCTCGCGCAGGGTGGCTTTGGCACTTTCGATCTCGCGTTCTAAGTGACGCTGCTCTTTTTCAAACTTCGCCCTATCGGCCTCTGGCGCGGCCAAGGGGGACCACGCTTCTGCTATCTTGCTGCGACACAGGTCGATTTCAGCGGGATATTTTTTTTTCGCCTCTTCGAGGTCAAAGAGCTTTTTATCGACTTTTTGGAGCTTCAACAGTTGCAACAAACCCTCTTTCATGCGGCCTCTCGTCTCCTATGGCACCGGCCAAAGAAAAAGAGTGCATCAAAGATAAAGATGCACTCTAATGGCTCGTATGAGCTTCTACTGGTGGATAAACACTCTGAAGTGAATCCAGTATGTCGCGTCATCAGCAGCTTGTGGCTAGCGGTTGCGGTAAATGAGTGTCATCTAATTACGGATATTTGGATACGACGGTCAAGAGAGCAGCGCCCGCGCCGCCTGCGCGACGTGCCCGGGGGTCAAGCCGTATTTTTGCAGCAAGTCTTCGTTGGGTGCGGATTCGCCGAATACGTCGCGAATGCCGACGCGCCGCATGGGCGTGGGACGCTGCTCGCCTAGCACTTCAGCGACTGAGCCGCCCAAGCCGCCGATGATGGTGTGGTCTTCGGCCGTTACTACGCAGCCCGTCTGCGCGGCCGCGGCGACAATGGCGTCTGCGTCGAGCGGCTTGAGACTCGGTACATGCAGGACGAGCGCCGAGATTCCTTCGCACGACAATTCGTCGGCCGCAGCGAGGCAGCGCGGGGTTTGAGCTCCGGTGGATATGAGGGTGACGTCTGTGCCCTCGCGCACGACAAGGGCGCGGCCTAGCTCAAACTCGTAATCGGCTGGAAAGATGACTGGTTCGGGATCGCGCGTCATGCGCACGTACACGGGGCCGGGCAGGTCGTTGGCCACTAGCATACAGGCGCGGACTTCTACGGAGTCGGCCGGGGCCAAGACGGTCATATTCGGCATGGCTCGCATGACGGCGATGTCGGCGACTTCTTGATGGGTTTTGCCGGTCTTGCCGGTCAACAGGCCCGAGTAGGCACCGCAGAGCTTGACCGGCAGGTTGGGCTGGGCGACGACGACGCGGAGCTGGTCGAGGTCGCGGTTGACGAGGAAGCAGGCGAAGCTGCTCAGCCACGGCACGAGGCCGCAGGTGGCCATGCCAGCGGCGACGCCCATCATGTTTTGCTCGGCAATGCCCATTTCGAGGAAGCGGTCGGGCCGCTCGCGGGAGACTTTGTCGGCCTTAGTCGAGTTGGCCAAGTCGCCATCGAGCACGTACACGCGCGGGTCGCGGTCAATGAGTTCGATGAGCGCGTCGCCGAAGGCATCGCGCTGGGCCAGCATCTCGCCGGTGGTGGAGAGGTTCACAGGGCGGCCTCCTGCGCGGCGAGTTCGTCTTGCGCTTGTTTGAGGTCTTGGTCGGTCACTGGCTTGGAGTGCCAGTTGAAGTCGTTTTCCATGTAGGAGATTCCTTTGCCTTTGACTGTGCGGGCGACGATGATGGTGGGCTGGCCGCGGTGTGCCTTGGCTGCGGCAAAGGCTGAGAAAATGGCGGGAAAGTCGTGGCCGTCGGCCTCGATGGCGTTCCAGCCAAAGGCGCGCCAGCGGCTGAGTGGGTTTTCCTGCGCGGCCAAGCGGTCGAGTACTCCGTAGCCCTTTTGGGTGGCCCAGCCGTATTGCTGGAGCCCGTTCCAGTCGAGGATGGCCGTGAGATTGTCGAGCCCGTAGCGCGCCGCGACAAAGGCCGCCTCCCATATCTGCCCCTCCTGAGAGTCGCCGTCGCCGATCATCACCCAAGTGCGAAAGCCCCGCCCTTGCAGACGGGCGGCGAGGGCCATGCCGAGGCCGGGCGACAGGCCCTGGCCCAGCGAGCCGGTGGACATGTCGAGGCCGGGGAGGACGCTCATGTCCGGGTGGCCCTGTAGGCGGGAGTCAATGGCGTCAAAGGTGGCGAGCTCCTCAATGGGCAAATAGCCGCGCAGGGCCAAGGCCGCGTAGAGGCCGATTGAGGAGTGCCCCTTAGACAGGATGAAGCGGTCGCGGTCTGCGTCGCGGGGCCGGGCCGGGTCGATGTTCAGCTCGGCGAAGTACAGGGCGATGAGCAACTCGGCCGCGGACATCGGGCCGCCCAAGTGGCCGGCTCCAGCGTGGTGTACCGACTCGACGACTAGGCGGCGCAGTTGGATGGCATAGTGCTTTAGCTCGGCGTGGCGCTCGTGCGTCAGGCTCATAGAATTTCTCCTTTTTGCAGTTCGTTAAGGTAGAAATCGACTCGGCGTTAGTCCAGCCACGGGGGCACGACGCCAAAGGCTCGGCCACACTCGGCTAGGTGCTCGACGTCTTCTAAGCCGATGGGAATGTCGTCGCGTGCGTACGCTTCTTCGTTGCGGTGCTCAGGTGTGCCGGGCAAGGTGACTTCGTCGTACCCGCGCAGCGGGATCATCTGCTCGCTCGCCAAGCGCACCAGCTCATCGACGCCGTGGCGCACTTGCGGCGCGGGCGCGAAGAGGCCCAAGTCGAGGACGAGGATTAAGCTGCCCATGCGCGCCGCCGACCATTGCGCGGAGATTTTGTGGGCGCGGTCGCCGCCTTGGCCGACAAAAACCCCGCCGAGTAGAGTGGCGATCGCGGTGTAGCCCATGGACTTGAAGAAGGCTGCGGGGATTAGCTCTTCAATGGCTTCGATCTGCTCGCCGCGCTGGTAGTCGGCGAGGATGCAGGTGGCCACGTCGAGTACCAGCGGAGGGCCTTCTTGCCCGGGCAGGCCAAAGCACAAGGGCGGGTTGCCGTAGTGGGCGGCGCGCTTGCCCTCGTTGCTGGGGTAGTATTGGGGATAGGCCGCTTGTACTGAGAAGCCCACGCAGTTTTCCGCCATGGCGCGGCGCACGTAGTGTCCGGCTGAGCCGTAGTGCCCAATGTGGCAAGCCGCACCGACGGCGAGGCCCTTTTCCTTGGCCTTGGCGATGGCGCGTTCGGCGGCCAGCATGGTCGGCGCGTACCCGAGGCTGCCATCGCCATCGACAAAGATGTGGGTATCGCTTTCGCTCAGGACGCGGATGTCTGGGGCGGGGTTGGCCTTTTGGTCGCGGAGTGTGCAGCAATACCCGTATAGGGCGCGGGTGCCGTGCGAGCGTACGCCGCGCAAGTCTGAATTAGTCAGCAGGGCGGCCAACTGCACAGCGTGCGCGTCGGACAGGCCCGCGGCGCGGAGGCAGGCCGTGCCAAAGACTCTGAGGTCAGCGGCGGCGATGCGTTTGAATTCTGTGGGGGGATGGTTCATCAAGAGACTCCTGTGGGCGTTAGGGTTGGATGGCCTTGCGGGCAAGCAGGTCGGCGAGTGCTGCGCCAACTTGGTCGGGATCGCTGGCGGGAGACGCGGCTAGGGCTCGCCGGTAGAAGTGCTCGGCCTGCCGATAGCGATCCTGCGCGTCATACAGGCGACCTAGGTAGTAATAGGTGCGGGCCACATCGGGATGGTCGCCCGCTTGCAGGGCCAGCGCACTGTGGTACAGGGGCGCGGCCCGTTGGTAGTGGCCTTGAAGGAACAGGGCATGGGCGCGGGCGCGGAGGTTCAGGGCATGGGCGCGCTGGGCTAGGGAATCGGCTGTGGCGCGGTCGCTCTGTGCGCGGTAGAGGTCGGATAACTTCTGCATGGTCTCTGCGACTTCTTCATCGCCGCGGTGCGTCTGTTGGAAGGCGAGGACGCGGTCGTAGAGCGCGGCGGCCTCGGTTGGCCGCTGCTGGAGCCGATAGGTGTCGCCCAGTTTGTCGAGCGTCAACACCTTGTCGGGATGATCGTCTGGGAGGGCCGCTTGCCGCTCGCGCAAGTGTTGGTAGAGGCTTTCGGCCCGTGCGAGCTCGCCGCGCACGACATGGAGCCGGGCGAGTTGGTGGGCGGTGCGGTCGTAGCGCGGGTCGTCGGGGGCGAAGTTTTCGGCTAGCGTTAGGGCATGGGCTAGGGCTTGTTCGGCCTCGTCAAAGCGGCTCTGGCCGAGGGCTGTGCGCCCGGCTTGGTACTGTTGGGACCAAGCCTCGGCGTGGGGGTCTGGCCCGCTACAAGCGAGCTGGAGAGCGAAAGAAAAAAAGAGCGAAAGCAGCGCGGCCAGAGCGGTTGCCGGGGCGGCTGGCCACTGGCGACTAGTCAGATCGCTTCTCACGGCGTTCCTGTGGATTGTTGTAGGGTGTTGAGCAGTTGTTGGGCCTTGACGCGCAGCGTCTCAGCGTCCGCACTCAGCTCTATACTGCGGTGCAACGCCTGTTCGGCCGCGGCGCGTTCCCCCTTGCTGAACAGGCCCAAGCCGAGGAGGTACCAGCCCTCGGCGTCGTCTGGGCGTGCTGAGACCGCTCGGCGGCAGTAGGCGATGGCCTCGTCGTAGCGTCTGAGTTGGCCGGCGATGTGGCCGGCGTTGAGCAAGGCGGGAAAGTGCGCTGGGTCTTGGTCGAGGGCGACCTGTAAGTAGCGCAGCGCAGCTTCGGGTTGTTGCAGCTTTAGGAGATCGCCAGCGAGGCGGCTGAGCAGGGCGAGGTCTCCGGGGCGCAGGGCGACGGCTCGATTGAATTTGTTCTCGGCTTGGGGGAAGTACCCGTGCCGGACGAAGAACAGGCCGAGGTTGTAGTGATGGGCGGCTTCTTCGGGCGCGTTGAGGATGGCTGTGCGCAGCCGCTTGACCTCTTTGCCGCTAAGTGTTTGTAGATGCCCAAAACTCGCTAGGGCCTGCTGCGCCAAGGTGTCGCGGTCGGCTTGGCGGGCGAGGGTGGCGAGGCGATAGAAGGCGTCGGCAAAGCCGAGGTCGAGCAAGGTGGCGCGCTGGAAGGCCTCCAAGGCATCGTCCTGTCGGCCCTCAGCCGCGAGGCTTTGGCCGAGGTAGTAGTAGAGCGTGGCGTCGTTGGGAAAGAGGCGCAGGGCTTCGAGCAGCTCGCGGGTGGCCTCGGCGTAGCGGCCCGTGGCCAAGTACAGCTCGCCCAAGCGTCGGCGCACTGGCGAGTTGTCGGGGTTGAGCTGGACGGCGCGCTGGAGATAGGTGTCGGCGCGGTCGTACTGGCCCAGCTTGGTGTAGATCCCGCCGAGGTTCACAAAGCCCATGGCGAAGTCGGGTTTGAGGCGGACGGTTGTTGCGAGGGATTCTATGGCGAGTGCGTAGCGCCCCTGAGCCGCATGGGACGAGGCCAGCACATTGTGGAGATCGGCGTTTGTCGAGTCTATGGCTAATCCGGCGCGGGCGGCTGCGGCCGCTTCTTCAAAGCGGGTCGCCGCAAAGTGAGCGCGGGCGCGGGCGAGGTGATCGACTGGTTCCGGTGCTGGAACTGGCTCAGAGGCGCAGGAGGCGAGCGCGAATGCCGCGCAGAGCAGTGGCCACGCCATTTCAGGGCTGCTCGGCAAAGCGGTGGAAGCGGTCGATTTCCAGATCCGCGTACATTTGCTGGGCGCCGGTGGGCCAGCGGATTTCGAGGGTATCGACGCGGGTGCGCGCCCCCAAGCCGAGGGCCGGGGATAAGCTGTTGGACGACCCGAAGCCCGGGCCGCTGCTGATTTCCACGACTCCGAGCAGATCTTGGGCGCGCAGGCGCAACTGCGCGCCGATGGCTTGAGGCCCTAAGTCCACGCCGAGAAAGTGGTTGTGATGACCCTCGTTGCGGTACAGGCTGTTGGCCCATAGGTCGCCTTGGTAGTGGCCGCCGACCGCGGTATAGAGATCGAGATCGCCGTCGAGATCGTAGTCGGCAAAACCTACGCCGTGCCCCTTGCCCGGATTGCCGACGCCGGCCGCGGCCGTGACGTCGGCGAAACGGTCGCCGCGATTGTGGAACAGCGTATTGGGTTCAAAGCGTGCCATTATGGGGCCGCCGTTGGTCAGGTAAATATCGATTAGACCATCGTAATCCACATCGCCATAGCCCGCGCCCATCGAGCCAAAGGAGCGGGCCAGCCCTTGCTGAGGGGCGATGTCGCGGAAGGTCTGCCCGTCGTTGCGGTACAGATAGGCACGGGTCGGGCGCAAGGCCAGCCCCGTAACCTGCGACTGCACGATGTCTTCGTAAAAGTTCATGGCCGAGACGAAGAGGTCTCGGTCGCCGTCGCCGTCGCCGTCGATGAAAAACCCCACGTAGCTGCCCTCGCCCGGTTTGGCCACGCCAGCCGCGGCGGTGACATCGCTGAAGTAGTTTCCGTCGTTGCGGTATAGATGGTTGGGGGCGGCCACGTCAATGGCGTAGAGGTCGCTGTCGCCGTCGCCGTCGTAATCGCCGCAGGTCACGCCGAGGGTTTTGCCGCGATAGTCCACGCCAGCCTGTGCGCCGCGGTCGGCAAAGGTGCCGTCCCCTTGGTTGTGGTACAGGCGGTTGGGCCGTCCGCTGCCGGTGATGCCCGAGGCCACGTACAGATCTGGCAGGCCGTCGTTATCGTAATCGGTCCAGACGGCCATGAAGCTGTCGTCTGTGCCGGCGACTCCGGCTTGGGGTGCGACATCGCGAAAGGTTCCGTCCCCCTGATTGCGGTAGAGCGAGTTGGGCGCGAGGCCCTCCCAGGCTTCGCGGGTGGTAAAGAGGTCTGGGTGGCTGTCGCCATCGTAGTCTGCGGCAATGGCCGCCCAGCCGCCGCGCGGGTCTGCGAGGTCGGCTGCGGCAGATACGTCGGCAAAGCGGCCGTTGCCGTCGTTGCGGTAGAGTGCGTGTGGGGCTTGGATGCCCGCGGCAAAAAGGTCCGGGTCGCCGTCGGTGTCGTAGTCGAGCCACGCCACGCCGCGCCCCCGATCTCGCTTGCCGACGCCAGCCGTTGCGGCCACATCGGTAAAGCGCACCGGCGACGCCTCAGCCAGCGGTGCCAAGCCGATCTGATAGGCCGGTTCGAGATCGCCCGGGTAGGTGCCGTACGCCTCGATATAGGCCAGCCGCAGATTCCACTGGCGCACGGTGCGCTGCGGCGATGCCGGGGGCAAAACGTCAATGGCGCGCTTGTATGCGGCGACGGCCTCGGGATATTGGCGCAAGTGATGGTGGGCCGCGCCCAAGAGGAAGGAGAGATACACGTCGTCTGGTCGCTCGGCGAGCAAGCTGTCGAGGCGGACGGCGGAACCAGCAAAATCGCCCAAGCGCAAAAGCGAGGCGGCCTTGCCCGAGCGCGCTCGATAGTGCCTCGGATCGACGGCGAGGATGGCTTCGTACTGGGCGAGGGCACCCGCGGCGTCGGGTTGGTCTTGCGTCATTAGAAGATCGGCGTATGCCATGCAGGCGACCGCATTGCCGGGGAAGGCCGCCACGAGAGAATCGAAAAGGGCGCGCGCCTCGGCTTGACGCCCGAGTTTATTTAGGGCTTGGGCCAACTGCAATCGGGGTTCGATGCGCTCGGGCGCGAGCTTCTGTGCGCGGGCGAGCGGAGACAAGGCTCGTTGGTAGCGCCTTTGCCGCAAGTAGATTTCCCCGAGCGCGAGCGCGGCCTCGTAGTGCAGGGTGTCGCGCCGGACGAGCGCTTCGAGCACGTAGGCGGCGGAGTCCAAACGGTCGGCCGCTAGGTGTTGGCGGGCCTGTTCGTAGCGCTGGGCGCTCTGCGCGGGCAGGGGCGGCTCGGAGGCGCAGCCCAACAAGGCGGCGAGCGCGATCCCTAGGCGCGTTGGCGTCTTTGGCAGTGGATACATTTTGCAACGCATAGTGTACGAACTGAGGGGAGAATTGGCGAGTGGCGGCGGTGCCAAGCGGTTGATTCGCGTCGCGTTGTGCCCTATACTTTTGCCGAATGAAAACTCTGCGGAGGTACGCACGATGAAACAATGGACATGGTTGGCTCTAGCAGGCCTGTTGACCACCCTGAGTTGCGGTTCGGAGGAAGCCGTTCAACCGACGCCCGATTACGCCGATGCTTGGGTCGGCGAATACGAAGGCACCGGGAATTTCGCCCTATCCAATGGCGTCAGTGGGGAAGACCGCCCCGTTTCAATGAGCATTGTAAGGGTTTCCCCTAAGGAAGTTACTGTGACTGCCAAGTTGATCTATGGCGAGGGCCGCAACGATTTCATCCAAGCAATCAACATTATCCAGCCCGACGATCCCGAGCAGATCACCTTGGAGGTGCGCTACCTCAATGCCAAGACGGTTTATGCCTTCACCCAAGAAGAAGGCACGATCATCGGCTCCATTGCGACGAGTTCGCTGCGGCTCGGAGGAACGTGGGGCCAAGATCAGATCATGACCGGGATAGAGGTCGTCCGACAGTAGGCTGTGATTTATGGGATTTGTGAGATGTACAGGGTGCGCTAGACGCGCTCGGCGCGACAGATCCCATGCCCAAGTGTTCCCCCCGCTAGTGAAACCCACTGATGACCCGTAGCAAGAAGAACCGCGAGCGAGTGCCGCGCCGCAGTTTCCTTTATATAGGAGCAGCCGCGCTGGTGATTGCCCTCGGCGTGGGCGGCTCGTATTGGTATTTGCAGTATCGGGCAAATGCCGCGCAAAAGGCCGTCGCGCAAGGCGACCGCTTGCTCGGCAAGGGCCAGATGGACGAAGCGGCCCGCTATTATCAGCAGGCCATTGAGCTAGATTCCGGCCTCGCTCAAGCCCATAGCAGTTTAGGCGCGACGCACGCCGCCCTAGAGCGCTTTGCCGCGGCGATTCCCCACTTTGAACAGGCACTGGTGCTGGACCCCGAGCACTTTGAAGCGCGGATTGGCCTCGCCCTTTCGCTCGGCGAGTTGGGCCGTTTTTTAGCCGCAGAGGAAAGCTATAAGAAGGCACTCGCGCTTAGGCCCGACTTTGGGGCGATCTACTACAGTCTCGGCTATCTCTACCACCAACAGAGCCTCTACGCAGAGGCGGCCGCTCAGTACGAGGAAGCCGTGCGCTTGGTGCCGACTTTCCTCCAAGCCCGGGCCAATTTGGGGCGGGTCTATCACTTGCAGCACCGCCCGGGCGAAGCCATTGCCGAGTACCAGCGCGCCCTCGCTGATCACCCAGACGAAGGGCGGGTGTACGAGCACTTGGGCGAAAGTTACATGGCTTTGAGCCAATACTCAGAAGCTAAGGCGGCCTATCGGCGAGCCGTGGAACTCGGCTTCGAGACGGCGAGCGGGTTTTACGACCTCGGCGTCATCAGCGAACAGGAAGGCAAGCTCGAAGCGGCGCGGAGTTACTTTCACCAAGCCCTGCTCAAAAATGCGGCCCACGCCAATTCCTATCACCGCTTGGGCGCCGTGACAGCCAAGTTAGGGCAGGAGCAACAGGCCGCCACCTACTACTTGGAGGCTATAAAGCGCGACCCCGGCCACGCGGGGGCCCACTATAGCTTGGCCCAGCTCTATCTCAAGCAGGGCCGCAGCGACGAGGGCGAGGAGTTAATGCAGGTCTTTGCCAAGCTCAAGGAATACGAGGGGCGGCTCGCCATCCTCAAACGGGCTGCGAGCCGGTCGCCGCGCTCACCGGAGGCTAGCTACAAAGTGGGGCTTCTCCACTTGGAGTTCGGGTATGTCAACAAGGCCGCCGCGGTCTTTGAGCAGCTCCTCAGACTCCATCCCGAATTTTCCGCCGCGCAAGAGCGGCTCGCCGAGATTGAGCGGGTGCGGGCCGCGCACAGCGTGGGTTGAGAATTAAAAAGGGTTCGCGCCTAGTTCGAGGAGGGCGTGCCCCTGCCCTTGGCGGACGACTAAGAGCTTATTGGCAGGCACGTTGGCGACTGCGTAAGTGTTGCCGTTGGGATAGGTGATTTCGACGCGGTCGATGGCCTGCGCTGCACCCAAGCCGAAGTGAACGCGCAAGTCGCTGTGCGAAAGGTAGCTGCCCGCGCCGTTGACCGTGCGCCACTGGCGCTTGCCGGCCGTTTGCATGCCGACGCGAGTGCCGACCCCAGCGCGATTGTCCTCGCGGCCCAAGACCTGCACCACGAGATAGTTTCCCGCATTCCCCCCATCGTTGCGCAACAGAGTCGGCGCGTCGTTGAGCTCGACTACGAAGAGGTCGATATCGCCGTCGTCGTCGTAGTCGCCAAAGCTGGTGCCACGGCTGACTTTAGCCGGCAGCAGCTCAAGGCCGGCTGACACTGGGGCGAAGCGGCCGCCACCCTCGTTGCGGAAGAGTTGGTTGGGCTGGCGGTAGGTGGTGCCGGTTTCTGCTTGGTCAACCTGCGGATATACGTGGCCATTGGCGACGAAGAGGTCGAGGCGACCGTCGTTGTCGTAGTCGAAAAAGCGCGTTCCCCAACCCAACATCTCTACCGTGGCCGCGGCGAGGCCAGCCGTGGTCGTGACGTCGGAGAAACGTACGCCGCCCTCGTTGCGGTAGAGCGTATTAGTCTCGGTAAAAAAGTGGGTCACGTACAGGTCTGGGTCGCCGTCCTGATCGTAGTCGCCAAAGTCCACGCCCATGCCGGCTTCGACGTCGCCGTCGCCGTTGTACGCCACGCCCGCCATGAGGGCGATATCTTGGAAGGTGCCGTCGCCTTGGTTTTGGAAGAGCACGTTGGGGGTCTCGTCGTTGGCGACAAAGAGATCGCTATCGCCATCAGAATCGTAATCGGCCGGCACCACGCCCAAGCCGTAATAGCGGTTGGCGGCTGCCACGCCGGACGCTTGCGTGACGTCGGTAAACGCGCCGTCGCCTTCGTTGCGGTAGAGCACATCCGCTGCGCCGACTAAGCCTTTGGGACCGCAATAGACGCGGAGGCCGCTGAAAAAGGTGCAGAGCTTGGGAGTGGCTGGCAGGTTTTCGGCGTCGAAGACGACGTAGTTGGCCACGTAGAGGTCGAGGTCGCCGTCGCGGTCGTAGTCGAAAAAGGCCGCGCTGGCGCTATATTGGTCGCCGCCAACGCCTGCTTCACGGGTCGCATCGGCAAAGCGGTCACTGCCGCGATTGCGGTAGAGCACATTGGCCCCGTAGTTGGTCGCGTAGAGGTCTGGGCGGCCATCGTTATCGATGTCGCCCACGGCCACGCCACCGCCCCAGCCGGCGTCGCCGACTCCGGCTTCTCGGGTGATTTCCACAAACGTACCGTCGCCGCGATTGCGGTAGAGCGCGTTGCCCGGCCCCGAGCGGTCGCGGTACGTGGCAAAGGTGGCCCCGTTGACTATGTAGAGGTCGAGGTCGCCATCGGAGTCGTGGTCGAAGAAGGCCGCGCCACTGCCATGGGACTCTACGATGTAGTGCTTTTCTTGCCCGCCGAATACATGGCGGTAGGTGATGCCAGCGGCCGCGGTTTGGTCGCTAAATTGGGGTTGGGCGCACAGGGGGAGGGCGCATAGCAGCGCGGCGCAAAACAGCGGCAAGACGCGCAAGGCTTAGATGCCGTCTGAAAGCGCCCGATCGGCTATCCGCAGATAAACGCAGATGAACGCAGAGGCGAAGTGACGTCGATTGGGAGCTGTCACGGGGCGACCGCGTAGTTCAGGCCCGTGAGCAGTTGCAATGCTTCTTTTGCGGCCTCGTGGTCGGGGCCTTCGCGCTCGGCGAACATGCGCTCTAGCGGCCTCACGGCCGTGGTGTCGCCGATGCGACCGAGGGTGCGGGCGCTCTCCGCGCGGACCCAGATATTGTCGTCGGCCAAGGCGAGGCACAGCGCGTCGAGCGCGCGGTGCGTCCGGTGGTGTCCCAATAGCTGCGCGGCGATGTAGCGCACGGTGTCGTCGCGGTCGCGGAGCGCGGCGAGGGCTGCTGCTTCGGCTGCCGGCGTCCACAGAAACTGAAGCGCGGCGAGGGCTTGCCGACGCACTGAGGGAACGGTGTCTGCTAAGGCATGCATCAGAGAGGGCACGGCTGTAGTGTCGCGGAGGTTGCCCAAGCTCCAAGCGGCCGCTCCGCGCACATCTGGGATTGAGTCGTCGGCGAGGACGCTGGCTAAGGTTGCGTGGAGGCGGGAATCGTCGAGCTGGCCGAGGGCGCGGACGGCTTTTTCGCGGACATGGGGATTGTCGTCGCGAAGGAGCGATTTGAGGAAGGGGATGGCGCGCTCGTCGCCGATTTGGCCGAGGATCTGGGCGGCAATGTAGCGCAGGCTATCGCTGCCGGTGGCCGCACGGTCCAGCAAAGGCCCGACGGCCGTGCCGCCTAGTTGCACCAAGGCGTGGCTGGCGTCGAGGCGGATTTGACGTCGCGAATCGTCGAGTTGGTTGATGTAGTATTCGGCCTGTTGGGCGGCGCAACTCAATAGGCCAACGCAGAGGCTTGCTAAGGCGAGTTTAGACATGGTGGAGACCTAAGTAAAAGCAGGTGTCAGGGATTGGAAACCTGACACCTGCTTTGAAATGGGCTTTGCAGCGAAGCCTAGTTGACCATCTGCATGAGGCGTTGGGTAATCGACCCTTCCTGCGTCAGGGCATAGATGATGATATTGACCGCCAACTGTAGCTGGCGCGTCGAATCTCCGCCGCGCGTGTCATTGTGCCAGCCCCAGCCCCCTGTGTCGCCGGCCGTGGCACTCACTAACCTATCTTTAATATAATGGCCCGTCAGATAGTTCCATGTCCTAACGCCTGCCTTACCCTGTCCCAACGAGGGGCTATAGCCGAAAGGCATGCCCCCACTCAGGTCGAAGAAGGCAGTATAGATGGGGTGATCCTCCGGCAGCCGCTCGGACCAGAAGTCCTTGCCGCGGACTAGCCCGCCGTACTTTTCCAGTGCTTCGCCGTGGAGCCCGCTAAACGTAAAGCCACCCGAGATTAGGTACTGGGCGTAGTTGGCCATTTCGGTCTCGTTGGGCGAGCCGTACGGTAGGATGATGGGTATTTCCATCAGACGCGGGTCGTCGAACGTGACGCGGCCGAGGAATTCGGCCTTGAGGCCGGTGTATTCGTTGATCACATCGCGCAGCCGATCAAGGGTTTTGACATTGAGCCCAGCGTTACCGGCTAATGCCCGCCCGGACACGACTGAGGCCAGCTTGACAAAGCCCTTGATGGCCTGCTTGTCCGTGGCATCTTGGACGATAATGGCGCGGTAGCGACCGGTGTCCATGTTGTTGACGTCGAGCATCTCCAGCCCCATGTCGATTTTGTGCTCGGAGGTGCGGGTGCTGGTCACGGCCGCTGCCGTCAGCTTAGGCTCTATGGTCATCGTGCTCGTCGGGCTGAAAGCAGACTGGCCGGACAGGTGAATTCCCGAGCCGCTGACACCGGCGATGAGGCTGCGGGTGTTGAACGAGGCCGTGGCCTGTACTTGGTCCATGCGCGCTTGCGCTAGCTGGACTTCGCGGCGTGCGAGCTGGCGCTTGGGCTGGGGAATTTTGCGCAGCTCCAGCGGTTTGGTCAGGCGTGGCTCGCGCTTGATGAACTTGGTCGTCAGGGGGCGTGGTGCCTTCTTCTCGGCTTCCTGAAAGGGATTGATCGCAACGACGACAAGCAGGAGGGCCACCGCAGAGCCTAGGGCTATAAAAAAGCCCCGGCGCAGGCGACGGACCAGACTGTCGAGATCGAAATCCTGAGTGGGTGAAGCAAAGCGTGTGGAGACCCATTTCTCACTCATAGTGACCTCCTCGAAGGGCGTTTGGGGGAGATGACCCGGTCTTGGAGCTGTAGGCCATCTCCGCGTTTTTTGAGCTTCTTGTCGAGTTTTCGCAGCCGAGCGATGGCCGTGGTGGAATCCACGTCAACCACTTCTATTTGCCCCACTTTCTGCTGCGATGGCCTAGGCCGCCACACATCGAACCGCATTCGTTTCGTCAAGCCGTGCCGAACACCGATGTTTAGCTGGACGTGGGGTTTGCCCTTCCGTTCGGGCAAAAGAGCTGCGATACGTCCCTCTAGGGGCAAATTTGCGTCTAAGTCGGGTGCTAGATTGTCCGCCAGCCCCTTTAACACCCCTTGGGCAACGGCGAGGTCGCTGCTGGGCTTGGAGACGAACCAGCGCTCGGCGACGTTCAGTACGCGTTCTGTAGCAGGATCGGCCATTTGCAAACGGAGAAGATCGGCTAAAAAAGCGCGCACCAAACCGGGATGTGACGCGCCTGGATACTTCCAAGTATTATAAAGGAATAGCTGTTGGTCATAAGGTATCACGGCTGAGGAGTCGCGCAAGTCCGACCAGAAAATTTTGTCTCGGCGCGGATCCACTAGCTTGACTTCGAGTTGACCGACGATAGAAGGCAGTGAAATCACCTCGTAAGACTGGTCTCCGCTAGGCCCTCCGTCGTCGAATAGACCCGAATTCTCGTAGTAATGAATAACTTGGTTGTGATATGTTTTATGGGCTTTATTGAGGATTAAGTGGGCGATGTAGTCGATGGATTCTTGCCCTGTGAGATCGCGGGCCTCGCGGATGCTCCGCAAGCGCACGGCGCGAAAGCGGCCCAAGTCGGCAAAGATGTCTCTGATCGCTCGCTCGATTGCTCGCATCAGGCGGGGATGTTGCTCGGCGAGGTGGACGGGTAGTACTTCTTGATCAACGAGATCGGTAAAGACCAAGCCGATAGTGTAGATATGCGGCTGGGCGTTGGCCGACTGGCTGCCAAAGAGGATGGCGGCCAATCCAATGAGGAAGAGATATTTCACGGAATTTAAGGATGTGCGCTCGCGGTGGAAGACCTGTTTTTACATTGAGCTAATGATATAATTTGAATGATCTCGTAGGGCAACTTTTTCTTGACAACCTTTTGGCGGGCATTTATTATGAATCCTTCATTCAAAGTCTTTCGTCCACTTCTCACAGCTAAGGAGATGCAGTAATGAAGAAGTTGACCCTTTTGGCCGCGGCCTTTTGCTTTACCACGCTGGCCAATGCCCAGCCACCCGTGCGCTACTTTGACTTGCCCAAATTTACTCAAGCCCCCACGCTTGACGGCGACCGCGCAACCGTTGCTGACGAGTGGGCTGGTGCGCTGGAATTTCCCTGCTCGCCAGACCAAATCCAGCTCGATGGCCAAGAGTTTGGCTGGCGGAATCAAGAGCAGGGGTCCAGCGAAGTAAGCGCTAACCAGCTCAGCGAAAACGGCGAGACCGAAGTCGCGGGCGAGGGGCGCACTAACGCCGATTTTGAATCGACGATCTTGCAGGCTTGGGATGACGAAGCCCTGTACTACATCGCCGAGATCAGCGATAACATCCGCGACACCGAGGGGGGTGGTGAGGCTCGGGCTTGGTGGGAACGCGACTCCGTGTCTCTTTACCTCGACCTGAACAATGACGATCACCCAGGAGGCGACCCAACCCAAGAGTTCGTCAACCTAAATGTCGTCAACTTCATGGCCCTGCCTTTTGGTTCTCACGAGTGGTCTGTCTGCTTAATCACCACCGTGGATATGGCGCGCGTGGATGTTCACGATCCCGATGCGCTTGAGGGGTTTGAGTACGGCTTCCGCGACGCCGGCGACGAGTTTGGCGACGAGGGGGATGCGGACTACGTGATTGAAGGCAAGTTGCCGTGGGAGACCTTCCTGCGCAACGGTAACCTCTTTGAAGCCCCTACGACTGGCTCTGAGATGGGCTTTGCTTGGTTGCCGATTGATCCCGATGGCGAAGATGCCTACGGTGGTCAGATTCAATGCGTGGCCTGGGCGGGCGGCAACATGTCCGAGTTCGCCAACTATGTCTTTGTGGATACGCCGGCTGGTCCGTCAGGGACCGCGGTCGAAGAAGATTCTTGGGGCCGCGTAAAGGAGACCTTCGTCCAATAGTCAATGACTTTTGGATAGGTTATACAAAAACGGGAAGTGGGCTTGACGCCTGCTTCCCGTTTTTTTTTCTTGACCCGACCCGCGAGCGCGAGCTTTGGCAAATATATGTTTTTCGCCCGCTTTAATATGACCCGCGAGGGGTTTTCATGCTGTGTTTTCTAAAATGCCGTGTCGTCGAGCGCTGGGTGGTTTTGTCCGCGCTGGTTTGCGCTGGCCTATCCGCGCCGGCGGATGCGCAGCGCCACCCCGAATCCGGCGGTCCGCTGCCCTATTACAACCCCGCACCTGGTACGCCGCAAGATCCCCCGTGGAAAAAGCGCCCCCCTTTCCTGCGCGGTCCCCAAGACCGCTATGATCGAGGATTAGGGAGGGCCTTCCTCAACACCGCCGTTAGCGTCCCCTATCTCAACTACGCCGCCGAAAAGTACATTTCGTACTACCGAGAGACGGTTGCTTGGGCCACCCCGTCGGGCCGGACGCTAAGGACCCGTAATGTGGGTTGGGACCGGATAGGCAACTACATGGGCGGCGGCTATCGGCGACTCCTGACGATAGAAGAGTCGCGCAGTGGTAATGACTTTAGTGGGGCTAGTTATATCGACCACAAGTATCGGTCGTTCCGGGTCGGCCACTATACTCACAAGGATTTGCACTGGATTGCCACGTTGGGCAACGTGGGATCACCGGGCGGTGGTACGGATGTGCGCACCATTTTCACACCACTTACGCTGGTCAACAGCAAGCTGAATGTGCTGCGCATGGATATAAACTACAAGGAGCGCGACCGGGCAACTCTGTTGTACTCGCGCGGTGGCGATCACTCTGGTACCCAGTTGTTTTCCAAATGGGCGTTTGGTCAAGAGGGCGATGACGCTTGGGATAATTCACCGGTGCTGCTCTTTGGCGGCCACTATCAGCACGAAGTAGGTCGCTTCGCCAGTATTGGCGGGACGCTAATCAACCAGATCATGGCTGCGCCGGCCCTGTCGCGCTCCAGTGCTTGGCGCGGCGATTTGCCCTATGAGATGCTCGGCCCCAAGACCATCCGCGTCTTTGTGGCCGACGACTCGCCCGAGGATGCCCAGGCCAATGCCATTGTCTATGGTGTGGACATCGTCCTTGAGGGCGAGCGCAACACAGAGCCGGTGCGCCTGACCAGCCTCGACGACGACCCGGACTACGATCCGCTGTTAGAAGCCGGGCCGCCCGAAGGCGGTGCCGTTCACACTGGCGGTGGGCGCGAGGCCGAGGGCAAGGTGCCGGTGGTTTACACCTTCGTTCTCCCGCCGGACGTGACGGTGCGTTCGGCGCGTTTTGTCGCCGATGTGGCTGGCGACTACCGGGTCGGCGTTAGCCAAACTCACGACTTCTTCAATATCGATCGCCGAGGCAATGCGGCTATCACCGAGTCGGCTTGGCCCGCTCCCATCGCCAGTGCTGGTGAGCGGGCCATCCGGCGTCCATTTAAGTGGTACACAGACGAAGACGAGGATCTCTATTATACTGTGGTCCGCTCTGATGGCAGCGACGGCACGGGTGCCAATCGGCAGCTAATTTCTTTTGACTACGGCATTCCCACCGGACAGAGCTTGGCCTCGATCAACTATCAGGTCGATTTGGTAGGGCTCGATCTCAGCGGCGAAGTGGCGCACAATCTGCAAAACTTCATGTTCCCAATCGGCAATAACGAAGGCCAACGCAGCAGTGAACGCGCTTTTGCGTGGTGGGTCAAGGGCGTCAAGGACCTAGCCGCCGGCCTGTCACTGGGTGGGGAGATATACCGCATGGAGCCCGACTACGGCGGCGGGTACGATAGCTATCGCGGCGGCATGGCCTTTCACTACGACGGCCAGCCTGCGCCTGGCGAGAGAATCACTACGGTCACCGAGGAGTTCCCCATCCACGAAGACAACGACGATCACGACACCTTACCCGACAGCCACAGCGACGATACGGCGACTGCCGAGCCGCGTTCGCTTTATCCAGGTAATCCCGGTGCTCAAGTGTATCCGGGCCTCGACGAGAACGTCGATAACATCCCCGATATGGATCGCAATGAGAACTTCATTGTGGACTGGGAAGAGGCTTTTCTGACCTACGATTCGGAGCCACCCGAATTTGCTTATGGCATCGACTTTAACAACAACAATGTACCCGACTTTCGCGAGAACGACGATAAGCCGGACTACCCCTACCCGCGCGACCAAAAGGGCCAGCACATCTTCATTCGCTACGACCGCTTGGGGCGCTTGGGCAAGTTCATCACTCTAGGCCGCTACGACAACAGTCAGATCGCCGGCCCCGGTAAATCCGAGGCGCTGTACTTCCGCTACGCATACTCGGTGGAGAAGCGCGGCGTCGGCCAACTGAAAATTAACTACGACGCCAAGCAGGTCAAAGACGACATCCCGGATCACACCTACGTGTACCGAGTGCCCATTGACGATGTCGAGGTCATCAACTGGTTTAACGAGCCCGACGGTCCGCCCGAACGCGCGGGTTTTTGGCGACCGGCGACGCCGGACGAGTTGTTGATGCGCGACAGTTTTGTGCAACTCCTCTTTTTAGACAGCACCTATAAAGGTTTTAGCGGCTTCAACATTGAAAACGGTTTCCTGTGGCAGCGTAACAGCCAAGCCGAAATAGAGCTTGAGGACGGCAGCGGACTATTGCAGCCCGAAGACGTGCGCTCGCGTTTTTCTATTGTCAACAAGATCGACTACACCCGTAGCTGGGGTGCCTTCAGCGTCACGCCTAAGTTGAAGCATCGGACGATCTTTGAGCAGGTTGACAGCGAAGATGCGCCGAGGAAATCGTATAGCGACTTCATCCCCATAGTAATGGGAGAGTACAAGCTCACGCCCAAGACTAGCTTTCAGCTAGGCATACAAGGGCTACCCTTGCTGCCGTTTAAGCACTGGGATCGCGCCTCGGAGGACGGGACGTACAGCCAAATCGGGGCGTACAGCCAGACCGGGACGTATAGCCAGACCGATTATCTGGCCATGCTGAGCATCACCGCAGACTACTTTGGCATCCGCGACAATTCGATATTCTTCGGCTATCAGCGCACACGGCGGGACTATAGCCATGCAGGACGGCCCGACTCCAAGCAGGGCATCCTCTTCGTAGAGTTGATATCACCCTTTTAGGATGCGAATGCACATGAGAGCCATCACAAAATACATCCACATCCTCCTATGCTTGGCGCTGGCCGCCGGAGGGTGCGCTACCCTCAGATCCCTCGAATCGCATTCGCAGCAGGAGTACTTCATCGAGCTAGAGCCGGTCCTGCCCGATGGAGAAACCTATTACATCGATCCAATCGACAGCTCGGTCGTGTGGAGCGAGCAAGGGGTGCAAGTCAAGGTCAAGTTCTACGACGATGCCATGCTCGACGCTGAATACGACGTCCGCTTCACGCCCTATACACTCACGGGAGTCAAAATCCCCGGCTTGGACTATACGCCGCCTCTGTGGACCGTTTTTGAAATGACGGTGATCAACCGCACTCGGGAGCGGGTAGAGCTAGACCCCACGCAGACCGTTCTTCGCTTGGACGACGGCAGCCGACTGCTCTGTGGCCAAGGGGCGGGGAATTGGTACGCCAAGGACGAGTACTACGACTATTCCTATTTGAAGTGGGGGGGGCAAGAAGGCAATGTGCGCTATCACGCCAGCTTGGATCGTGGACCAATCTGGACTAAAAGCGCGTACCACCGAGAAAAGCCCGTGCGCAAAGGCTCTAGGTATGTCGGCAAGCTGACTTTTCCACCGCTGCCTGCGGAAACCAAGTCATTCACTCTCGAAGTAAACGACTTCATTCTGGCCTTTGATCGCTTTCAAGTAGGATACGGCAATCCAGTGGAATTTACCGATCTGAAATTCGACTTCAAGGTCGATCACGGAGTGCGTTGGGTGGAGAACAAGTAGATGAAAAAGATGGCGCAATACTTGGGAATGACGCTGCTTCTCGGCTTAACGGCCTGTACTTTGAAATACGAGACACTCAAGGACACCAGTTTGCCCAACCCGCCGTCGATGCCGGTCAAAATATACGTCAAGGAATTCCCGGTCGAGAGCAAGGCCAACGTGGTCGATCCGAGGACCGCCAATTCGGCCGGTAGCCAAGACACTCAGTACATTACTAACGCCCTCGCTAGTCAGGGAAATCGCTTGGTGCAGATTACTCGGCCTTCGCGCATCGAGGACTTGTCTGGGGCCTTGTTGCGCGAACTCCGCAAGGACAAGGTGCGAATCCTCACGCAGACGGATCGGGTCGAAGTGCTAGACGAAGACAGCGTACGGCAAGTGAACAATCCTTTTACGCTAGTGTCGGAGGACTCGGACGAGGCCGACTTGGAAATTAGCGGCACGGCGCTGATTACCAGTCAGCGGGTACGCAAAGTATTCTCCCCGCAGACGCAAAGAGTGCAGGTCGAGGTCTTGGTTAAGGATCTCAAAACCGGCAAAGTGAGCACGAAAAGCCCGGTTGATGCCGGCATTGTCATGATTTTCAACTCTAAGGAGTTGGAGGAAGCCCTTGCCATCGCCGTGGTGACCAGCCTGACCCAGAAACTGCTATTCTGAAGTGCTGAGGCTAGTTGTCCTCTTGCTCTTGCTCGAATTCAGTCCGTGCCGTGCCGAATTAAGGACTTGGGTAGTGGACGCGGTCGATACATTTGCCTTGGGAACGACCCAAGGCGTACAGGTGCATCCAGATAGCCTCGTCATCTTGGCGCATTTGGACGAGAATATAAATGTAGCTTTAGGACGATCAGTGATAGACGATTTTGACAAGCCTGTGCCGCTAACCGACGGCGCGATTGACCTCGTGAGGAGCGAGTGGATCTCGGGCACTAATCACGTGTTCGACAAGCAGTTTACCATCGATCTCGGCTTGGACCGGGCGATCAAGCGCGTGCGATTGCTAGCTGGCGAGACGGCGCTGAACCAGCCCGAGTATTTCGTGCGTGGATACAGGCTCGAAACAGCCGCTCAGGTGGCACCGCAAGTCTGGCACCTTTTGGCGGAACAGCCGGACAATTTCGTCCTCAATGTAGATACGAGTGCAGATTCTACTTGGGCCGCGACCAACGAGCGCGGAGAGGCAATCCCGCGCGCGGGTCGCTTCGTACGGTTGACAATAATCCGCCAAGACCGCAGCAACTGGGTCGCCATCGGCGAAATTGAGGTGTTCGGCGTGGGTTACGTTAGCGAAGGCTTCATAGAGGATAGCTTCGCCCCGCCTACCCCGGTCAACGTAGGGCAGATCCGCTGGCAAACAGAGCACCCGGAGCGCACGGGCATTGAGTTGCAGGTGCGCGGAACTACCGCAGAGAGTGCAGAAAAGCCTTGGGGAAGCGTTGCGGCGCACACGGACGGGGAATTTTTCTACAGCGGAGACGAGCCGGTCGTGAGGTTGGCATACCGGGCCCACCTGACGAACTCGGCCCCCTTTGTCAGCCCGGCGCTCAAGCGCATTGCCATTGACTACGATTCCGTCTTGGTAGCCCAACAGCTCTTGGCGGCGGTGGTCGTATCCGATTCGCTGCGCAAGGGCGAGGAAACGATGCTGAGCTACCGAGTGGAGATCGCGGCTGGCGTCGATGATTACGGGATCGATCTCTTGCGAGTACAAGGTCCCTTGCTCGGCGTAGAAGCCGTGCGCGTCGATGGTAGAGAACTCGTGCCTACAGAGGATTACACTTGGGGATCGACATCGGACCGGGAGGGGATACTGATAGAGCTTACACCTAGCGAGCGAATCAACGCGATGGCGACTGTCGAAATGGAGGGGCAAGCGCTCTTTGTGCGCGACAAGACCACCATGCGCTTTGAGGCTGGCAACAAAGCCCAAGGCGACAGAGACGGCTACGTGAACTGGCAGCAGGGGCAGGAAATGCCGGGTGCCACTTGGACGGTGCTGGCTGCGGGAACGCCGTTGCAGCTTTTGGGCGCAGTGCAGGTG
Organism: Candidatus Latescibacterota bacterium; assembly: GCA_965200315.1. Classification (GTDB taxonomy): domain Bacteria; phylum Latescibacterota; class UBA2968; order UBA8231; family UBA8231. The sequence goes on along the minus strand of OZ241362.1, from coordinate 1,366,982 downwards.
GAGCCGCGTCCGTTCTCTCCGTTTGCTGATGAGTATGTGCGCTTTGCTTTTGTAGTCGGCAACATTGAAGCGGGCCGGGAGGTCGTGCTAAAAATTTACGACTTGACCGGTCGGCCAGTTCGCCAGTTGGCGCAGACTGGAAGCGCCCGGACCTATCAGTTTGAATGGGACGGCCGCGATGGTAGCGGTCAGGTTGTCGAGCCGGGGCTCTATCTGTACGAGGTTGGGATAGAAGGAAGCGATAAGGCGCGCCGAGGCACTTTTGTGGTGGCGTACTAGTGCCCTATTGCTGGCCCTCGTCTCCCCGGTTGGCGCTGCTTTTGAATTTGCGGCACACGGGGCCCAGAGCACGGCATTGGGTGGGGCTTTCGCCGCCAGCATTCGGACGGCTGAGGCCGTTTGGTACAATCCGGCCGGTAACGCCCAGCAGCAAAAGTGGCAGGCTGGTACGACGCACGCGCTGCTCTATCCCGGGTTAGACCAAAGCCCAGCCCTAAACGGCTTGTCAGTAACCGGGCCTTTGCGGGGCGGCGGCTTCCAACTCGGCGTCTCGTTTTTAGGGGCTGACGGCTGGCGCGAAGAAGTGGTTGCCCTAGGCTATGGGAAGCCGTTGCACGAGCGCTTCGCCTTGGGTGGTGGCTTGCGCACCAGCGCTTGGAAAGCCGGCGACCTGTCGCATCGGGCTTGGCGCCTCGATGTAGGTGCCACTTGGGAAGTGGGTTTCATACACCCGAGGGCGTACCTGCGCTTGGCGTTGGTCGCCAAAGACTTAAACGGCGCGAACATCGCCGCGGGTGGCCAAGCCGCAGGCAAAGAAAAGCCGGCCGTAGTTGCAGCGGCCTTGCTCAATTTGGCGGGGCAGGAAGTCCTGCTCGACATTGAGCGCCGCGATGGGCGAACGGAGTTCAAGGTGGGGTACGAGACGCGGACGGTGAGCCTCAACGGCGCTCGGTTTCGCATGGGGGGAGCCGCGGTGGGTTCAGGTTTTGACGAGAGAGAGATCAACGTGGGGCTTGGGCACAACTATAAGCAATGGCATTTCGATTATGCTTACTCATACCCGATGCAACTCTCCGGCTACGGAGGTGTGCATCGGTTCAGCGTTGGTTATCGCCAGCACTGAGTTGGAATGCGACTGAAGACAGAATCTCTACACTGAATGAGGATAGCTGCCATGAGTAGTAATGCGAGAAAAAGCCTGGTAAGGACCGCGCTACTAGCGTCTGTTGTGTTGGGAATGCTGGGTGCCGAAGCCGAAGCGCAGACCTTTCTGCGCAACCGGGATTTCCTCAACCTCGGCCATCCCGAACCGTATTTGAACTACGGGCGCAAGGAGTACGATCCCTATCCTTCGGTGATCAACGCACGCAATCGCTACGACCGCCTAGGCAATTACCTGTCGCGCGGTTTCAATGTCTTCACTTGGGAATTTTCCCGCCCTGGGGAAAGTAACATCAACACCCGCACGGCCCAGTACTTGGGGTGGTTCGCCAACTTGGTGATGCTCAACGACTCGTACAAGGGCTGGAACTACCGAGTGACCTTGGGCGAGGACATACGCGCCAAGTTTTCAGATCTGACCTTTAGCGACCCGCGTTTCTTTGGCATCCTGCTCGACGGCGCGTCCTCGGACAACAGGTTCACCCTGATGCTGAGCCAAGGCGGCGACCTGTTGAATGCTGCCAAGTTTTCGACCTTTAAGGCGACTAGGGAGACCTCGCCGGTGTTGATCTTTGGCGGCCACTGGGAGACCAAGCTGGGCAATGTGCTGCGCATGGGTGCCACGTACTTCAACCAGCACATGGCCAATACGGCCGACGAGAACGGTTCTTTTCTCAAGGGCGATACTCCCTACAGCATGCTGCCGCCCTCTTTCATCGAAGTCATTATCGAAGATGACTCGCCCGACGATATAGCCCGGGCGGCCACCGTCTATGACGTGGATGTAGTGATCATCGGCGAGTCGCAGGGGCAGCGGGTGCGTCTGACCAGCATTGAAGGCGATCCCGAGTACGACTCGAGCTTGAAGATGATCGATCCCATCGGTGGCGCCGAGGGCGGGCTGATCGTAGCTGGCGGCGACCAAGTGGTCTTCCGCTTCCAAATGCCGCAATTCAACCTGCCGGATGCCTCGGATTATTCGGCTGATCCCGACGGATTCGCTCCGGGGCTGACGATGAAATCCGTGCGTTTCTTAGCCGATGTCGAGGGCGACTATCGCATTTTGGTGCGCCAACAGCACTTATTTTTCGACCAGCGGGCCCACCAAAAGAACGTGGACAAAGTGGCCGAAGGGGACGACAGATACGCTCCAGGCGGCAGGAGCTACGTCAATCCCTTTACCGGGCTGAAAGGCGACGACGCAATCAAACCCCTCGAAGATGTGCTAGTAGAAAATCCCGACGCCTTCAATCAGTGGCCGGTGGTGCCGGATCCGACATTCACTCAGGCGCAGCCGTTTTTGCAATACAAGTGGGATCTATTTGATCCGGCTCGGGTAGGCTATACGGTTTTGCGCTCTGACGGCAGCGATTCAGGCCGCAAAGTGGTCGAGTTCGACTACGGCATCCCCACGGGTCAGGCGCTCTATGGGTTGGACTGGGATCTGAACCTCAAAGGACTAAAAGTAAAGGGTGAGTTGGTCGCCAATCCCCAGTACTTCCTCTTTCCGGTGGGCAGCAATGCTGGCAAGCGCTTTGACAAGCAGGCTCTCGGCTATTTCCTCACGGCCCAAAAGGAAGTAGGCCCGATAGAGATAGGCGGCGAATTTTTCAACCTAGATCCAGACTACAGCGGCAACTACGACAGCATCCGGGGCGGCGTAGCCTTCTTTAGCGACGATTGCTTTGTATGTCCACAAATGCAGGAAATGTTTGTCATGACCGATAATGACGACAACGACCAGTGGCCAGACGAGATGATCAACGAGCTGCCCAGTGCGGAGAAGTCGGATTCGGGCATTTTCCCCGGGTTGGACGAAAACAACGACCTAATCCCAGACAGCGACCAGAATTTCAACGGCATTCCCGACTGGACCGAGCCGATCCTATTTTACGACGCCGATCCGCCGGATTTCATCTACGGCATCGACTTCAACAACAACGGCGTAGTCGATTACCGCGAAAACGACGCCCTGCCCGACTATCCCTATCCACGGGACCGCCGAGGGGCTCACTTGGTGGCCACGAAGAAAGGCTTGGGGCGCTTTGGCAAATGGGCCTCTGTCGGCTATTACACCATGGAGGAGCCGGCCGGCGGCGGCAAGGCCAAGGCCATCTACGCCCGCTACGAGCACAATTTCACCTCGCCCTATTTGGGCAAAATTCGCATCAACGAGGACATCAAGCAGGTCCAAGACGACATTCGCGACGACGTGTACGTCTGGGAAGACGTGGGTTTTACCCAGCGGATACCCAGCCCCTTCCCACATTTGAAAGGCCCGATGATTGAGGCGAAGGATCTCAATTCCCAGATTTTCCCGCCAGATGTCGATCCGCTGAACATGCGCAATAGCTTGGTCAATACCTTGTTCATCAGCTCGGCCTTTCAGCAGCTTTCCAATCTCAACGTCATCAACAGCGTCCAGTGGATTCGCAACAGCCAAGCCGAGGACGAGTTCGACGACGGCACTCAACAGGAAGCCGGAGTGCTCTCGACCTTTACGATGGTCAACCGGCTCGATTATACGATCAGCGCCGGTAATCTGAACATCCGCCCGATGTTCAAGCACCTGTTTTTGCGCGATCATTCTAGCATCCTCGAAGACGCCACGGGCGACGGCAGTATTCGCTCGTTCTCGATTTATGCGCCGATCGTCAGGACTCGCTTCGACCTGACGCCCAAGTCCAATCTGCAACTCGGATTTCAGGGCTTCCCTTTCTGGCGGCACACTAGCTTGGACCGGGTGGATGATAGCAACGATTTTAAGGAATGGACGCTGGTGCTGATGATGAGCAACCGCTCGGATCACTACGGCTATGCTCTTGCCTCCCAGTTCGGCTTTATCAAAACCAGCCGGGAGTACGACGATGCCACGCGCGCTTCCGATAGCTTCGACAACTCGCGCCTGTTCTTTGATATTGTGGCCGGATTCTAGGCTAGGAGATTGACACCATGATTCTGGTAAATCTGCTGCTAATCGCAGCGGTCGGCGCGGCTGCCAGCCTGAGTACGCGCTTTTTCTCGCCGGTGGAATTGCAAGACCGCTTTGAGGAAGGCCAAAAGCTCTATGCGCTGGGGGACTACGATAGAGCCATTGAGCGCTATGAGGTCATTCTCTCCACTGAAAGTAACGCCATGATCAACGTGGAGGATGTAACCATAGCGGTTGACGAGTTCATTCTGCCGGTGCGCGTGGGTGCTACCTACCAGCTAGGCAATACCTACAACAAGCTGGGGCTCGAAAAGTTGCAGCGCTCGCAGTTTTTGCGCTCGGAGCAAAAGGAGGCCGAAGCCGACGCTCGCTACGCGGAGGCGCTGCAAGATCTCAACAAGAGCCGCGACCACTTCCGCACGCTAGCCGCAGACGAGCGCGTCGATGATCGCACCCGAGTGATGGCCCAGTACCAGATGATCCAGACGAGTTACCAGCTCAAGGAGTACGAGCAGGTCATTGAGGAAGGGGACGCGCTGCTGCACAGCTTTCCCCACAGCCTCTACGAGGCATCCGTTCACTACGACCGAGCGTGGTCCTATTTTGAATTGGAGCGCTACGAGGAGGCCATTGCCAGCTTCAAGCAGGTATTGGTCTTAGCCCCTAGAGGCTCTAACGCTGATCGCTCGCTCTTCCAGATCGCCGAGAGCTACGACCAACTCGGGCAGTACGAAGATGCGCTGGAATACCTCGATCGCCTCATCGCCCGCTACGACTTCGCGCAGATGACCGAGGAAGAAATCATCGAGATGACTACCCTCAAGCTTAAGGGGTTGGTCAAGGAGACCGCACGCGAGCTCGTTGCCAAGGCCCACCTGAAAAAGGGCGATATCTACGCGCGCAACGGCGAGGTCGAAAAGGCTCTCACCTCTTATGCTGTGCTCCCGGCCGAATATGCGGCTGAGCCGGTCTTGGTACAAAATAGCTATATCCGCATCGCCGAGTTGGTGCAGAAGGAACAGGGCACGACAGCGGCCATCGCCGCGTACAAGGACGCCATCGAAAAGGTCGAGGACAAGCTCTTTCAGGCCCGCACGCAGCTAACGGTTGCCTTGATGCTTTTCGACCAAGACGAGTACCTCAAGTCGGCCCAAGAATACGAGATATATCTCAAGGCCTACGGCGATGTGGCCCAGCGCATCGGCTTTGACCGCTACAAGGTTCTCTTTCGCATCGCCCAGTGCCACCAAGAATACGGGCGGCAGATTCGCGGCGAAGACCCGGCTAGAGCAGACGCGGAAATCGCCAAGGCGCTCGAAAGCTACGACCAGCTTTTGAACCAGCGCGAAGACAATGCCCTGATACCGGACGTGCTTTTTAATGCCGGCTTTGCCAACCAACTCATAGAGAAAGACGAAGCAGCGCAGCCGTTGTACCAGCGGTTGGTCGATGAGTATGCGGACCATCCGGCGGCTCCCAACGGCCTTTTGCAGTTGGCCCGCATCGCCTATGCTGCATCCGAACTCAAACGGGCCGAGGAGATATATGCGTCCTTCCTCGGCCGTTTCCCGGATTCGGAACTGCGCAATACGACGCGGATGGAGTTGGGTCTTACCTACAAGCGCCTCGAGGATCAAGATAGCGCCATCGCCGCCTATGAGACGGTGGAAGAGGGGTGGGACAAGTGGCCTACCGTGCAGGTCGAGTTGGCCGAGCTGTACATGGGCAAACAAGAGTACGAAAAGGCGCGCCATGCCCTAGCGGGTGCCTTGGATAGGGCCGGCGACGATACCCTAAAAGGCCAGATGCACTACACCTTGGCCCGGGTGCATTTCGCCGAGGACAATTTCGCCGGTGCGATTGACTTTTGGGGGCAGGCCATTGCGCTGAATCCGCCCACGCACATCCTGCAAAATTCGCTGCTGGCCCGCGGCGGCGCGTACTACGAGGTCGCCAAACAGCAAGACGCGGTCGGCGACACGGCCCAAGCCCGCGTGAGCTATGAGGCGTCGCTGGATGATATGAAGGCCCTGCTCGAAAGCGATCCCGCTCCCCAGATAAAGGACAGTGCCTTCCGTACGCTGGGGGCGGGCATGATCCGCTTGGGGCGGCAAGAAGAGGCGGCCCGCTACTACCAAGAGCTCATCGCTGCGTCGGACGATCCTCAGGAGCAGGCGACCTTTAGCATGCTCCTGACCGAGCTGTACTACGATCAGCAGGATTTCGTCCAAGCCGAGAAATTCGCCCGCCAGCTCCTCGACATGCAGTTTGAAGACGACAATCAAGCGGGTTACTACCGCAAGGAACGCGCCTATTCCATCATCGGCAACGCGCTGCTACAGCAGAAGCAGTACGAGGAAGCCGCCCGCGTCTTTGCCCAAGGTCTCAAGCGCTATCCGAGTTCGGGCGAGAGCGGCAACTTGGCCTTTTCCAAGGGCTTTGCCGAAATCAGCTACGGCGACTACGCCGCAGCCGCCGAGAGCTTCAAGTCCTTTGTCAAAAAATATCCGCGCAATGCCAACCACATTCACGGTCAGTACTATCTGGCGCACAGCCTCCAGGCGCTGACTCAGTTCAAGGAGGCTGCGGCCGCTTTTAGCGAACTAGTCGAGCGCTATCTCCAGTCCCAATACGAGGAAGAAGCGCTTTTCCTCATTGGCGAAAACCACTACAACGAGCAGGCCTTTGCCGAGGCTGCGACGGCATATCAAGCACTCTTGGCCCAATATCCCCAAGGCCGATACGGCGGGTCGGCGCAATACGCGTTGGCTTGGTCCTTTGTCGAACAAGAGGAGATGGAGCAAGCCGTAGGCGCGATGCAAGGCCTCGTTGCCAATTATCCTAAGAGCGAATTCGCCCCCAAAGCGCAGTTTACCATCGGCGACTACTACTACAATATCCAGTCTTATGACGAGGCCATGGCAGCCTATAAGAAAGTAATCAAGCTATATCCCGACTCCGAGGAGGCGTCGAGATCCACAGCTCTAGTGGAAGAGCTGAGCGAAATTCAGGCCAGCTTTAGCTACAACGAGGCCATGAAGCTCTTTGAGGCCAAAGACTACGACCGGGCCGTGCCAGCCCTACAGGAGATTATCCGCGAGTACCCCGGCACTTATACCGAATTGGCCGCGTACTGCAACTTGGGGCTGGTCTATGAAATCACGCGCCAGTGGTCGCAGGCCGTAGAAAACTATCAAGTAGTGGAAGAAAAGGGCGGGGACAAGGTGGAAAACGCCGACGTGGTCAATTTTGCCAAGCTACACCGAGAGTGGATCGTAGAAAACCGGCTCTAGCGAGCTTTTAACGCAACGCAAAGCAGGATACAATACCGGGAGGTTGTAATGGAGCAGAATTTTTTAGTTGACCAGTTTTTCAAAGGCGGCCCGATGATGTGGCCCATGTTGCTCTGCTTGCTTATTGCCCTAGCCATCATCATAGAACGGCTGTGGCGTCTGCTGGCGGTCCCGGGCGAAGAGGAAGCCGAACAGCAGCTCAACGAAGCAGAGGAAGTGCTCAGAAGTCAAGGCGAAGGCGGGGCCATTGAGCTGTTCCGACAAGGCAGCGGTGTGCTCAACTTCATTTTCGCCGCCTTGGTGAAGCGCTACGATACCTTGGTGCTGGAAAATCGCACGGATCTGGAGGACATGCGCCAAGAGTTGATCTTGGCTACTGAAGAGGCCGGCGAAATGTACTTAGGCCGCCTCCTCAACGCGCTCGGAACCATTGGTGTCCTCTCCCCGCTGATGGGGTTGTTGGGCACGATCATGGGTATGATTAACGCCTTTGACGCGATTGCCCGCGCCGGGGCCGGCGATCCGGCGGCTGTCGCCAGCGGCATCTCCGAGGCCCTGATCACGACGGCGAGTGGCCTCATCGTCGCCATTCCGACCATCATCTTCCACCGCTACCTCTCCGGCCGCGCGGAAAAGGTCTTCAAGAGCGTGGAGCTGTACTGCCACGCCTTCGCCAATACTCTGCTGGTGCGCTTCCAAGCCAGTCAGCAGAGGGCCAGCTAGGCAGAAAGAGACGCGGCGATGCGGCAGAGACGAAAGAGCGGATTCGGCAAAAGAGCCTTTAAGACCTCGGAAAACCCAGATCTGACTCCGCTGATCAACTGCATGTTTTTGCTGTTGGTTTTCTTTATGGTGGCGACCACCTTCGTCAACCCCAAGGGCCTGAGCGTAGATCTGCCAGGTGGCGAAGGCGAGTCGAGGGCGACCAAGGACATGAACATCGTGATTGACCCGGATCAGACGATCCAAGTCAACGGCGAGGTTACGGATAAGGCGAGATTGGCGGAAAAGATCCGTCAAGTTATTGAGGCCGACAACACCAAGAACGTGATCTTGGAGTCTGCACGCTCAATACCGCACTCCTATGTGGTGCAGGTGATGGACATCGCCCGCGGCGAGGGCATTGAGGCCATCGCTTTCGCCAAGAGCGGAGAAGGATAGCGGCATGGCTAAACGGAGACAGTCGCTGGCCGAAAAAGCCGGCGAATTTGAACTGAATCTGACGCCGATGATAGACGCGGTGTTCCTGCTGTTGATCTTCTTTATGACCACTACGGTCTTTGTCAAGGCCACTCAGCTCAAGATCGAGTTGCCCGACTCGGTTCACTACGACCAGCTCAAGTCCGAAAAGAAGCTGAATCTGCGCATCTCAAGCGAGGGTCAGTTTGAGATCAACGGGCAGCTCGTGGCCATGGGGCAGCTAGCCAGTTGGCTAGAGCGCGAGAAGGTCCGCACCGGCTCATCGACGCTGATTATCACCGCGGACGCGGGTGCTGCGCACGGCCATATCATCGACGCGATGGAAACGGCCACTATGGCGGGTGTAGAAAAAATCGATATTGAAACCGAGGAACCAACCAATTGACGGCAGCTAGCAAAAAGGGAGTTACAATTTTATGAGAACGAGGTACATGGTGCTCGTCGGCTTAGTGGCGCTTGGGATAGGCTGGAGCTGCGGGGGGCTGGTGCCGCCCCAACTTGCGTATGACCTGCACGTGATGCCCGTCCTGCCCGAGGGCCGCGGCGACTACACCATCGACCCGGACGACAGCTCGATGGTCTTTAGCAAAGAGGGGCTTTTAATCCGGGTGCGGCACCTGAGCGACCCCGAGCTCAACGAGCGCTTCCCCCCCCTGTACGATGGTCGCCACGTCAACCCCTACACCCGAGACGGCATTGATCCCGAAAAGGGCTATACCCCCCCGCGTTTCACCGTCTTTGAAATCGAGGTCATAAACAAGACCTATGCGAAGATCGAATTCGATCCGGCCAAGGCGACCATGGAATCGGGCGGCGAGACCTATCGCTACTACGATCCCGGGCGCGAGGGGGCCGTCGTGTTGGGGGGCAACAGCTTCACCAAGTACTACAAAATGGAGCTGGGCACTTCGGGCAACGAGCGCGAAATCAACTTGGAGCGCATGGGCATTATCTACAAGACGGTCTTTCATCGCCATCGACCGATCTTCCGCGATAGCAGCCAAAAAGGCATGTTGGTCTTCGACCCGCTGCTGCCAGAAAACGACGCACTGCTGCTAACCTTCCACGAATTCGTGCTGTCGTTTGACGCCAGCGGCAATCCCGAAGAGACCATCGACGTCGAGTTCCGCTTTGCGGTGGACCAAGGAACGAGGGAAAAGGCCAGCGCAGGCGGCGCTGGTTGAGTCGCCGGACTGGATATCACGACGTATGGCAGGACATCTCATTGCGAGGAGCTGGACCTTCCGTCTAGCTCCTCTTTTTATGCAAAAACCGCTGTTGGCCGGGCTGCTAATCGGGTCCTGTATTAGCTGCGGCGATGAGCGGCCGGACAACGCCTATCTACTGGCCAAGGTCGGCGAAGTCGAGATTACCGCAGCCGATCTGCGTACCTTTGAGACCAATCTCAAAACGGCTGCTAGGCGCGCGCAGCATCGGGACAACTTACAGACGCTAATTGACCGCGAGGTATTGCTTTTGGCGGCCAACGAGCAGGGTTTGCAGCGCAACGAAGAGGTCTTAGCCAAACTAGCCAAGCGCGAAACCAAGGCCCTCGCCGACGCAATGTTGCGGCGCAATGTCGAGGCTAAGATCGCGGTGGCTGAGGCCAACATCGAAAAAGCCTACGCACGGCCCGGGTGGGGAGAAAAGGTCACCACGAGGGAGATTTTTGTGCCCAGCCGGGAACAGGCGAGTCAAGTGCAGGCGCTTTTGGCACAGGGTGAGGACTTTGCGGAAGTAGGCCGTCAATTCGCCGCTGATCTCTATTACGGCGTGCATACCGGTGAGATTCGGCAGGTGGCCTATTCGCCCTTCGATAGTCCCCGCGACCTAGCACAAGCGGTCTTCGCCCTGCCCGTGGGCGGCGTGACCGAGCCGCTCCCCTTGCACGGAGGATTCGTCATCGCCAAAGTGGCGGAGCGTCGCCGCGCTGAATTGATCGAGGTCGAGGATGGCATCCGCGAGGCACTCGGCGACGAGCAGAAAAAGCAACTGCGCGAATCGTACCTGCGGCACCTCAAGTGGGATCTGGACACGGTTTTTGACGCCGAGGGTATGGATCTAGTGGTCAGCGTCTTACAGGGCGCGATCCGCTATGCGGATTTGGACGAGGCCCAGCGCCAGCATCCAGTCTATGCTTTCGAGGGGCTGCAGATGGATGTGGCAGAGGTCTTAGAGGCCGTACGGCCATCGGGCCAACGGTGGCCGGAAGCCACAGCCGACTCGGTCAACGAGAAACTGTCTGAGAGTCATTTTCCCACGCGCCTCATGGCCCACGACGCCCGGCGCAAGGGCCTCGATAAAACCGAGGCTTTCGCGCGGTCGCAGGCGCTGGCGTTGGGCAATCTGATGCTGATAAAACTGCGCGAGCAAATCTTGGCGGGGGCTCCCGCGCCGACGGAGGACGACCTACGGGCCTTCTACGAGGAGCACAAGCATCGCTTTCGCAGCCCGCCCCACGCGCAATTAGAGGAAATTTTGTTAGAGACCCCAAGTGAAGCGCGCCAAATTGCGGCTCAGATTGCGGCGGGTGCCGAGTGGTCGGCGCTGGCTCGCGCCCACAGCGAGCGTCGCAACGCCGAAGATGGTCTCCTGTACGTCTCCCAATCACAGGCCCCCTTCTTGGGGGAGGCTTGGATGAATGCGGTGATGAACGCCGAACTGAACCAACTCCAAGGGCCGATCCAAACGAGGGGAGGCTATTCGATTTTCCGGGTTATCGAAAGGCACCCAGAGATTTATCACGGCCTAGAGTTAGAACGGGTGCGGAATGCGGTGGAGCGGGAGGTGCGGCAGCGCGCCGAGCGGGAGTTCTTCAACAGCTATCTGCGGGATTTGCGCCAAAAATACGCCGAGCAGATTGACGTGTACGAAGAGCACCTGCGGTATTTGGACGACGAGTTGGTGCAGAACTGAGCAAACGAGGGGAGCGATTTTTGTCACAAGCCAACGCCCAAGAGCGCTTCGCGGTCATGCCCGCCGACGCTTCTTTTGAACCGGGCTTTAATGCAAAGACCCTGTGGGCCGCGCTCTTCGTCGGCTTCGTGATGCTGCCCGGCGCGATTTACCTCGGGCTGGTGACCGGAATGAGCATGGCCGGGGGTGCCGAGTGGGTGACGCTCATTCTCTTCATCGAAATGGCCAAGCGCACCTTCGTGTCCCTGCGGACTCAGGAAATCATCATCCTCTACTGGGTGGCTGGTGGCTTGGTGATGATGGGCGGCAAGCTGGGCACCGGGGCCGACCTGTTCGGCGGCCCATTCGGCGTATTGATTTGGGATCAATATCTGATCCAATCGCCCCAAGCCGACGGACTGGCCGAACACATTCCAACTTGGGTCGTGCCCCCGCGTGGTTCGGCGGCCCTCTTAGAACGCAGCTTCCTCGACGGCGCGTGGCTCAAGCCCATCGTCATCCTCCTCTGCGCCGTTGCATTGCAGCGGGTCAACGCCCTGTCGTTGGGCTATGTGCTCTTTCGCATCACCCACGACATTGAGCGCCTGCCCTTTCCCATGGCCTATGTGCAGGCCGGTGGGGCGACCGCCCTCGCCGAGACCTCGGCCAAGCAGGAGGGCTGGCGCTGGCACGTATTCAGCACGGGTGCCTTTATCGGGGCGGTGTGGGGCGTATTCTACGTGGTGGTGCCCACGCTATCGTCGGTTTTTTTGACCGAAACCGTGTCCATTTTGCCGATCCCCTTCATCGATTTCACCGTGCCGCTAAAGGCGGTTTTGCCGGCCGCGGTCATCGGCTTGGCCACGGATTTGATCCACGTGCTGTTCGGCCTTGTGCTGCCGTTCTGGGTCGTGGTAGGGGTATTTGCCTCGTCGATCGCGGTCAACTTGGTCGCCAATCCCATCCTCTATGCCTACGGTATCCTGCACACTTGGGAGCCGGGCATGTCGTCGATTCCCACCCAAATCGCCAATACCTTTGACTTCTGGCTGAGCTTTTCGCTGGGTGGGGCCATCGTAGTCGCGGCAGTGGGCTTCTATACAGCAGGCAAAGTCTTGCTCGCCGCTGGCAAAGAGCGTACGTCGGTCCGGGCAATCCATCCCGAGCGCGGCGACATCCGCATTGTCGTGGCCTTGGGGATCTGGGCGGTGAGCACGCTGTGCTTCGTACTGATGGTGTACTATTTGGTGCCCGATTTTCCCTGGTGGATCACCGCGCTCTTCGGCTTTGTGTGGACGCCGATCTACTCGTACATCGGTACGCGGATGATCGGCCTGACCGGGTCGCCGCAGGGGGTAACTTTTCCCTATCTGCGCGAGGCCAGTTTCTATTTGTCCGGCTACCAAGGGGCCGGGATCTGGTTCGCACCGGTGCCGATCTTCCAGTGGGGCTACGAGGCGCAAGTGTTCAAGCAGCTAGAGCTGACGCGCACCCGCTTTGGCAGCATCGTCAAGCTGACGGCCCTGACTTTGGCTGTCATGTTCGTGTGTAGCTTCCTGTTCTGGTCGCTGATATGGAAGTTAGGGCCGATACCCTCCTCGGCGTACCCGTTCGTACAAAAGATGTGGCCCTTCCACGCTACCATGCAGGCGTTCTGGGCTAAGTCAACGCTGCCGGGCGCGGGCCAGAGCTTGGTGACGCAAATTATTCGCTGGGATTATATCGGGGTTGGGCTGGTCTTTAGCGGCGCATTGTACGCGCTGCTGAGCGCATTCAGCGCACCGCTGGGGATTTTCTATGGTTTTGTCGCTGGCCTCGGCGGCTGGCCGCACTTTGCCATCCTCAACTTCGTCGGTGCCCTGTTGGGCCGCTTCTACTTGCAAAAGCGCTTTGGCCCCGAGCGCTGGTACGCGTACGCACCCATTGTGCTGGCCGGATACTCGTGCGGCGTGGGTCTGATTGGCATGACGTCGATTGCCATTGCGCTGATTTCCAAGGCCGTATCGCAGGTCGTGTTCTGAGGGGGCGCACGGTGAGTCGCGCACTGGTGTGCATGGCCCTGTTGGCGCTTGGTTGCGGTCAAAAGGACTCAGGACAAGTGCGTGAGGAGCGCGTGATTGCGCCCACTTGGCCCGGCGAGGCTCCACCCACCGAGGATTCTGTTCTAGTTACTGAGGTCAACATAGCCGATCACGCCATGGTCCTCGTGCCCGAAGGTCTCTTTGTGATGGGTTGGGACGCGGGCGACCCGGACGAGCAGCCGCCGCACCAAGTCTTTCTTTCGGCTTACTACATCGATGAGTTCGAGGTCACCATAGGACGGTATCGGAGCTGCGTAGAAGACGACGCCTGTGCAGAGCCGGCCTATGCTCCTAACTGTAGCTGGGACAAAGACATTGACGACACGCATCCCATCAACTGCGTCAACCGCCAAAGTGCGCTCGACTATTGCGCGTGGGCGGGCTTGCGGCTGCCGACCGAAGCCGAGTGGGAGAAGGCCGCACGCGGAACCGATGGGCGCATATATCCTTGGGGATACGAGTTGGCAGGAGACGAGGCCAACTTTCGCTTTATCGCCGGCGCGACCGAGCCGGTGGGCAGCCGTCCCGCTGGTGTGTCGCCGTACGGAGCACACGACATGGCGGGCAACGTGTGGGAGTGGGTGTCCGATTGGTACGGGGACACGTACTATGCCGAGAGTCCACGAGACAATCCTCAGGGGCCGTTGCGCGGAGAATTTGGGGTGCTGAGGGGAGGGTCGTGGTGGTTTGAGAAGGAGTCCCTGCCCGCGGCGAATCGAGAAGCCTATCATCCGCTGTTGACCGATATAGATATTGGGATCCGGTGTGCGCGGGATTTTTGAGCGGGCGATCTGGCCGTTGCTCGTCGCGCTGGCAGGCTGTGGCAAAGCCCTAATTGCGCCGGTCGTTTTGGAAGAGGGCGTTGTCATTGCGTCATCGGCCGACATCGCGGCCCTTAGGGCAAGAGGGGGAGATGCTTACATCATCGATGGCGACTTGCAGATCGCGGGGAGTAGCTTAGTCGCGCTGACGGGTTTGGAAGGGCTGCGGCGCGTCGAGGGCAGCGTCGAGATTTGGTTTAACGACCGCTTGGAAAGCCTAGCGGGACTCGAAGGGCTTGAAAGCGTGGGAGCGGGGCTAGGTCCGGCGGATGCATCGCCGCCCTTACCCACGCCCGCGGCCGGCAAAGCCGCTCACGTGGTGGAAGGCCTATTGATCTTTGAAAACAAGGCTCTGCGCTCGCTCAAAGGGCTAGCGAACTTGGCCTCTGTTAGTGGAGGCTTGGCGCTCGTCCGCAATGAGGCACTTGCGTCCCTGACGGACATGCCGCACCTCGTGGAGATCAAAGGCAGCGTGGACATCTGGTTCAACGACGCGCTGCAAAGCCTAGAGGGGCTGCACCACTTGGCCAGAGTGCGGGACTTTTTGGAAGTCAGCGGCAACGGCGCACTGAAAAGTATAGACGGACTGCGCGGCATCAGCCACGTGGGGGCGGATTTGATCATCAGCAACAACGCGCTGCTGCCCCAAGCCGAGGTGTCGGACTTTACCGAGCGGATGGTCGCCGCAGGATTTTCCGGGGCGGTGATAGTCCAAGGCAATCTGGACGATTAGTGGCCGGTGGTCGGTGGTCAGTCTCCGCACCGCCGGGTCGAGGAAGAGGGTTGGGACGGATCGCCGATCTCTGGCCACCGGCTACTAATACCTTACTAGGCGGATGCGGTGGTTGCGCGTATCGGCGATGTAGAGGTTGTCGTCTGGGTCGAGTTCGATGCCGTAGGGGCGGTTGAGCAGGGCGGATTGTGGATGGCCGCCGTCGCCCGTATCGCCGGATTTGCCGCACTGGCCGGCTACGGTGTATATGGTGCCGTCGAGATCAATGTAGCGTACGCAGTGGTTAAAGGTGTCGGCGAAAAAGACCCGGCCCTCGGAGTCGATGGCCACGTCGCAGGGCCAGTACAGGGAAACCGCGAGTGCGTCGGCCCCTTCTTCGCTGTCCCCTAATTCGGGTGGAGAGGTGTAGTCAGCTATGGAGCCGATGTTCCGCGCTGCGTTGCCGGCGATGGTGGAGATGATTCCGGTCGCGTAGTCAACCTTGCGGATGCGGTTGTTGAAGGTGTCGGCGATGTAGAGGTTGCCGAATTCGTCGGTGGCGATGCGGCTGGTGGGCGGGGCTGCTTGGCCGATCGGAGCGTAGATCTGGGCTTGGTCGGCAGGCCCTCCATCGCCGGAAAAACCCGGTTCGCCGGTGCCGACGACCGTGCGTATGGTGCCGTCTGTATCGACCATGCGGATGCACTGGTTTTCTTGGTCGGAGATGTACATGCGTCCGAGTGGGTCAAAGGCGGTAGCGCTTGGCAGGTTGACGGTCGCTTGGGCCGCGGGGCCTCCGTCGCCGCTGTAGGTGCGCTCGCCCGTGCCGCAGATTGGCTCGATATAGTCGGTGGCAAAGTCGTAGCGCAGGATCATCGAGTTGTGCCAAGCCGAGAGGATCAGACGTCCAAGTGGGTCAAAAGAGATGTGAGTGGGATGGTTGAGGCCGACCTCGCGCGCCCGGCCGGCCGGTGCGTCGCCGAGTTCGCCGGTGCCGATCAGGGTGGTGACGCTGTTCTCGGCACCGCCGCCTCGGTATCGCGGGTGCCGCTGTCGCGTCTGGGTGAGGACGCTAGCCTCGGTGGTGACGCGGACGCGGTGGTTGTTCCAGTCGAGGATATAGAGCCGCCCGTCGGGGCCGTAGGTCAGATCTTGCGGCAGGTAGAAGAGCGCTTGACTCAGTTCCGCTTCTTCGGGGCCTTTGCCAGCGTCGCCGCTGCCGGCAAAGGTTTCGATGCGTCCGTAGGGGATGCTAGGGCCAGTGGGCGGATCCCCGCAGGCGGATAGGGCGATGAGCAAGAAGGTTAGGTAGATCATGGCAAGACGACGCGGCGGATGCGGTGGTTGTACGTGTCGGCGATATAGAGCTGACCCTGCGAGTCAAAATCGAGCCCGGCAGGCCGGTTGAGGGCTGCGCTGCGGGCCGGTCCGCCATCGCCGGAAAAGCCCGCGTCGCCGCTGCCGGCAACGGTCTCCATGGTGCTGGTCGCTAGATTGAGGGCGCGGATGCGGTGGTTAAATTCGTCGGCAATGTAGAGCCGCCCGTCGGGACCAAAGGCCAAGTCACGCGGGTTGTTGAGGGCTGCGCTGGGGGCCGGTCCGCCATCGCCGCCACCATTGGTCGCGCCGGTGCCAGCCACCGTTTCGATCAGGTCTAGGTCGAAGTCAACGCGGCGGATGCGGTGGTTGAGGGCGTCGGCGATATAGAGTCGGCCCTGCGGATCAAAAGCCAAGGCCCCGGCTGGCGGCGGATTGGCTCCGGCCGGAAATTGCAACTGGGCGTCGCGCGGGCTGCCGCCATCGCCGGCAAACCCGGCCACGCCGGTCCCTACGACGGTGGTGATGATGCCGTCGGGGTCTATTTTGCGCACTCGCTGATTGCGCTGGTCGAGGATGTATAGTCCGCCGTCGGGGCCTAAGACCGTCTGCGGCGGTTGGCTCAGCAATGCGTCGCGGGCCGGACCGCCGTCGCCGGCAAATCCCGGACCTGCGCCGCAGATGACTTGGACGAGTCCGGTCTGCGGGTCGTAGAGGCGCAGCTTGTGATTGTGCCAAGCCGTCAGCAGCAGGCTGCCGTCGGTCAGCGGCAGGAGGTGGGTCGGGTGGTTGAGGTGGACCTCAGTGCCGGGCGCACCGGGAGGCACTTGGTCGGATTCGTCGTAAGGACCATCGCCGACGAAGTCCGTGCCCATGACGGTGACAAGCGTGCCCTCCGGGGTCACGCGGCGCACGCGGTGGTTGTTCCAGTCGAGGAGGTAGGTCTGACCCGAGGGGGCGAAGGTGAGATCGACGGGCCAGTACAGAGACGAAGCTAGCAGCGGCTGGCCGTCGCCGTTGAAACCTGCTTCGCCCGTGCCGGCCCAAGTGCAGATGGTGCCGGGCACATCCGGGCAGAGGGATTGCGGGCTGCTATCCGGGCCGGTGCTTTTGGAACAAGCCGTCAGCAGCAGTGCGAGGATAAGAGATATGAAGCGGTTAGTGGACATGGTTCAGTACTATTGATGCGAAACATTAAATATACAAAAAAATGAACGCTGTAAATCATCGCTTGCATCGGGGCGGTACAAAGTGACTTTGCGTGCGGCCGTGTTGGGGATTGTGGTCGTAATGGCCATCGTCATGGGAGCGCCCTATTCGATTTGGATGGTGCGCTCTTCGGAGATTACGTGGTCGTATTTTCCGACTAGCGCCGGCTTTTGCTTTGTGGTGATTTTGCTGGCGAATGGGCTGGTGAGGTGGGTGCGGCCCACTTGGGCGTTGCGGCCCGCCGAACTCGCTGTCATCGTGATTATGGGCTTGGCGGCGACCGGGATTCCGACCTTTATCGTCGGCACCTTGCTGGCGATCATTTCATCGCCGTACTACGGAGCCACCCCGGAAAACGATTGGGCCGGCAACATCCATCCCTACCTGCCCGATTGGGTCGTGCCCCGCGCCGACGGCGACGCCATGCGCTGGTTCTACGAAGGGCTGCCCAAGGGCCAAGCCCTGCCGTTTGAGGTCTGGATCGGACCGCTATTTTGGCTGTTGAGCCTGATCCTGACCGTGTATTTCGCCTGCTTTTGCTTGGTGGTGATCTTCCGCCGCCAATGGGTCGAGCACGAGCGGCTGGTTTTCCCCCTGATGGAGATGCCGCGGTTGTTGATCGACGACGACGGGCGGGCGATTGTGCGCTCTAAGGGCTTTTGGATCGGCGCGGCGGTTCCACTGGGGATGATCCTGTTCAACATCATTGGCTCGTTCTACATCGGCTTTCCCAAAATCAACTTCAACCACGCCGTCCATCTGCAACTGAGCCGGGAGTTTCCCACCATCAGCCTGATGCTCTACTTCCCGGTGGTCGGCTTTATGTACTTGGTCAGCACCAGCGTCTCGTTCAGCATCGTGTTCTTTTATTTGGTGGCTGTGGTACAAGAGGGCATTACCAACCGCATCGGCTACGATGTGACGCGGCCCGACGCTTTTGTCTGGGGGATGCAGTCGCTTTCTTGGCAGGCGTGGGGCGGATTTACGGCCATGGTGCTGTTGAGCTTGTGGATGGCGCGGGGCCATCTAGTGGCGGTCGTGCGTCAAGCCTTGGGGGGACGGCGGACGATAGACGACCGCGAGGAAATGGTTTCCTATCGCACGGCGGTCTGCGGATTCATGGCCGCGTTGGCCTATATCCTCGGCTGGCTGTGGCGGTCTGGGATGGATCTGCACATTGCCGCGCTTTTTGTCTTTGGCGTGTTGGTCGCGTACTACGGCATCACGCGGCTGGTGGTGCAGGCCGGGGTCTATTTTTTGACGCCGCCGGTGGGAGCGCAGGCTTTTGCGCTGGCGATAACCGGCACGGGTATCGGTGGGCACAATTTGGTGGCGCTGGGGGTTTCCTATACTTGGTTCGGGGATGTGCAATCGCTTTTTATGCCAGCGGCCGCACACGGCGCCCGGCTCGGCGAACTGTACCGGATTCGCCGGTCCATGGCCTTGGCGCTGGGTATTGCTGCGGTCGTAGGCTTTACTGCTTGTCTGTACTTTGTCCTCTCGCTGTGCTACAAATACGGTGCGGGCAATTTCGGCTCTTGGTACTTTATCGCTGGTGGCGGTGCCGGCGGCATGGCGTACAACGGGGTGATTCGCCACTTCAACGATCCGTGGCCGACCGATTGGAACAAGCTGTCGTACTTTGGGATCGGCATGGTGGCGTACTCCATTTTGGCCTTCCTCCAGTACCGCTTGCACTGGTGGCCGCTGCATCCGGTGGGCATTGCAGTAGCCCCGCTGTGGATGACCCGACTCATTGCGTTTTCGGTCTTGCTGGCGTGGGTGGCCAAGAGTGCGATCATGCGCTATGGCGGCATTGCGGCGTACCGTCAGGCGCGGCCGTTTTTTATGGGATTGATCGCTGGGTATTTCTTGGGGATTGGATTGTCGTATTTGGCGGATATTTTCTGGTTTATGGGCGAGGGGCACGCCTATTTTCACGGGTGAGTGGCGCGATGGTGTATCTTGACAGCCGCTTGTGCTGTCGCTATAAACAGGTAAGCTGAGAGTATAGAAGCAGAACGGTTCTTTGCTCGCTAAAGTAGCCAAAGGAAATACCCATGGCACTAAGAGATGAGTTTCAATACTACCTAGACCACCAAGCAGAGCTAGCCGCTCACTACGAGGGCAAGGTGATTGTCATCAAAGATCACCGCGTCATCGGGGCGTACTCCAGCGAGATAGAGGCGATCCGACAGACAACAAAGAAACATGCGCTTGGCACTTTTCTAGTACAGCCGTGCTCTTCAGACTCCAGAAAGTACGCTACAGACCTACCACTCGCGGATATGCTTCTCATAGATGACTGAGAATCTCGAGCAGGGTACGAGTTGATCCGCCCTACCTTGACAGCCGCTCGTCCCACTTAAAAGACAAAGCGAATTTCATGGCCAAACTATTCTTGGTGTTCGCGGCCGCCATGATTGCGATCGTCGGTTTCGGCGATCCGGGTGCAGTCAATCGAGCGGTAAACAGGTTCTTCGGCTGGGCACCCAACCCGCCCGTAGAAGCGCGGATGGTAGACCCCGCACAAGCCGCCCAGCTTCGCGCCCTAGTCGCCGGCATTGACGAGGCGGACATTGCCGCGGAGATCGCGCGCTTTGCTGCTTTTGGTTCGCGGGTGCCGGGTTATGCCGGGGAGCGGCAGGCCCGCGACTTTGTGCGCCAGCGGTTTGAGGCACTGGGGCTGGAGGACGTGCAGAGCGAGGCGTTCAAGGTGGCCGTGCCCATAGATCGCGGCGGCGAGTTGGTGGTGCAAGGCGAGAGCAAGAGGCTTTACAGCTTGTGGCCCAATGGCGTGCGCACATCCTCGCTGGGGCCGGATGGCGTGCGCGGCCCGCTGATCTACGGAGGCCAAGGCGAGCTCGAAGCATTGGACGGCCAGCCCGTGCAAGGCAGCGTCGTGCTCTTGGACTTTGCCTGCGGCCAAAACTACCTCCACGCCGCCTCGCTGGGGGCTAGGGCCATCGTTTTTTTTGACAACGGCGGCGTCAACCGCGAGCAGGCCGCCGACAAGTTTCTCAAGGTGCCGGTTGACATCCCGCGATTTTGGCTTGAGCGGCAAGACGCGTTCGACCTGTTGGTGCGCCTGCAAGACGGGCCGGTCGCCGTCCACTTGAATGCACGGATGGATTGGGAGGGCGTGGAAGCGCACAACGTGTATGGCTACCTGCCCGGATCGCCTGAGATGCTGCCGGCCAAAAGCCGCGAAAAGCCGCAGGCGTGGCAGGACCAAACCATCGTCATCCAAGCCTATTACGACGCTATCTCGGTCGTACCAGCCCTCGCCCCCGGAGCGGAAAACGCGGCCGGGATCGTCGCCCTGCTCCAGCTAGTGGAGCTGCTCAAAGAACATCGCCCTCACTACTCGGTGCTCTTTTTGGCGACCTCTGGGCACTTTGAGGGCCTGTCCGGGATCAATGATTTCCTCTACCGGCACAGTCGCCGCAGCGACTATTTCCGCGAGCGCATGAGCGAAGCCGAGCGCATCGACTTCGACCTGATGCTATCGCTGGACTTGTCGAGCCACGCCGACCGCACGGCGAGCTTTGGCATGGGCACCTTCTACAATCCCAAGTGGCGCACCGACAACTACGTCAAATACATGTTGACCCCCTATTCCAAGCGGCTGAGTCTGGCGGTCGAAGAGACCTTTGGCGACACCACGCGCCACTACGAGGGCATTGCCCCACCTAAACGGACGTGGAAAAACTTCATGTCCATCCCGCTCGCCTTTGCCAGCGAGGCTGCGGCCTTCGTCGGTCAGAAGGCGTTGGCTTTGGCGACGGCCAACGACGCGCGCGAGCGGATCGACACGCCGCTCGACCTGCCAGAGGCTGTGGACGTGCAAAACCTCACGCGGCAGATCCAGACGCTCGCGGCCATGTTGGCGTGGGCGGGCCGCGACGCCGAGCTGCTCAAGCCGACCAAGTTGGAGTTGGAAGATTACGGCCACAGCTTGGCGGGTGCAGTTTATTGGTTCGACCGCGACGTCAATTTTGCCGTGCCCAAAAAGCCGGTGCCGCAAGCACTGGTGACCTATCAGCAGCTCGGGCCGAACTCGGTCGGCGGGGTCCGCACCTTGATCGCCCAAGAAGCCGACGACGCGGGCCGCTTCCGCTTCGACATCATGCGCAACCGGCTGAGCAACGCGATCCGCGCGTACGAACTCGATCCCTACGGCGCGATTGTCTCGGCACCGGATATGGGCCAAGAGGGCGACGAGACCTACCCGACCGAGCATCCGTGGGGCTGGTGGGAAAACGAGATGCTGCAAGTGCTCTTCAAGTGCCGGGCGCTGAGTTTGTTCGAGACCGTTGACTCGCGCTACTTGTCGGTTTTGGACCACGTGACCGTACTCGACGAGCGCGACGGCGTACCCCAGTCGTGGGGGGCCGACTTTGTCGAAAGGCAGAGCAATGAGGAGGGCAAGGTAACGCTCGCCTCAGTAGTGTACGCCCAGCCCGGCACTCGGATCAAAGCTCTGATGAGCACCAGCCTGTTCGGCGTACGCTACCTGCTGAGCGGCGCACCGGCCGGATGGGTGGCCGAGCCGGTGCGCCCGGCCGACGTGGATGAGGCGGCGATGAAGCAGGCGCTCGGGCGCGGCTATCTCGTGGATCAAGGTGTGGTGCTGCATCCTGGGTACGCGGCCGCGCGCGACATGTGGGTGCTCGACGATGTGCGGATCAAGCAGTTGGCGCGCTACGGGGTGCGCAACGACAAGTTTATGCACCTGCACGAAGAGGCGCGCTTGGCCCTGTTGGAGGCCGAAGAGCACTTGCAGGCGCGGCGCTACAGCGAGTTTAAGCGGGCCACGCGCAAGGCGTGGGGCCTCGAAGGGCGGGGCTACCCAGACATCAAATCGACTGCGGACGACACGGTATATGGGGTCATCTTCTACTTCGCGCTGTTGCTGCCGTTTTCGTTTTGCTGCGAGCGGCTGTTTTTTGGCTTTGCCGACATCCGCCGCCAGGTGGCGGGCGCGGCGTTTTTCTTCTTGGCGATCTTCCTCATCATGCGCTTTATCCACCCGGCCTTTAAGCTGAGTTCGTCGCCGTACATCATCTTTTTGGCCTTCGTCATCTTCGCCATTGGCGGCACGGCCCTGCTGATGATCTTAGGCCGCTTCACCCGCGCCGTCGGCCAGCGCAAGCGAGCCGCCGCCGGTGTCCACGAAGCAGACATCGGTCGCCTCAGCGCCACGGCCGCGGCCGCGTCGCTGGGGATTTCCAACCTCCGCAAGCGCAAGTTGCGCACCGCGCTAACGGTCGTCACCCTGACGCTTTTGACCTTTACGGCCCAGGCCTTCACCTCGGTGCAGAGCTATCTCAAGTTCTATCAGATTCCCCGCCCGAATGCGCCCAGCTACGAGGGTGCGCTGCTGCGCGATCGCGGCTGGAAGGGCTTGCAGCTATCCGTGCTCGACTATGCAAAAAGCGCGTTTGGCGACCAAGCGCAGGTACTGCCGAGATCGTGGATTACGTCCAAGGTCATTGGCGAGCGGGCCTATATCGACATTGAGCACAAGCCGGCGCAGAAGAAGAGCTTTGCCTCAGCCCTCCTCGGGGTGACCGCGGGCGAGGGTGCGCTGATGGGATTAGAAGAGCTGTTGGTGGGGCCGGAGAGCCGCTGGTTTGCGGACGGCGAGCGCGATGTGTGCATCCTGCCGGCGGCCATGGCGGAGATTTTGGGCATTGGCCCGGCGGATGTGGGCGCGGCCCGGATATGGCTGATGGGGCGTTCCTATCGGGTCATTGGCCTAATCGACGGCGAGGTAATCGACGGACTGCGCGACTTGGACAACGAGAGTCCGATGCCGGTGGACACGGTCGCCGAGGCCAAGAAGATGGAGCAAATGGCCGACTTGGACCCGCGCCTGATGGACACGGCCGCGATTGAGACCTTTACCCATCTGATGGCCAACAACGTGGCGTTCTTGCCCTACCAGCAGGTCGTCGATTTGGGCGGTACGCTGCGCTCGGTTGCCATCGCTGGATTCGCCGACCGGGAGACCTTGCTAGCCGAGGTGGAGGAGTTCGTGTCGCGGGTGGCCGTGCCGCTCTTTGTCGGGGCCGGCGACCGCGTGCGGGTGTACACGTCTATGGGATCGGCTTCCTTGGCCGGGATTGGCAATCTCTTCGTGCCCTTGTTGATCGCCTCACTTATTGTGCTCAACACCATGCTCGGGGCCGTGTACGAGCGCTCCGGCGAGATCGGGGTGTATTCGTCGGTGGGGCTGGCACCGAGCCACATTGCCGCGCTCTTCATCGCCGAGGCCCTCGTGTTTGCCATCGTCGGCGCGGTGCTGGGCTATTTGGTAGGGCAGACGACGACGCTGCTTTTGGCGCACTACGCGCTGTTGGGCGGGATGTTCCTCAACTACTCGTCGCTGTCGGCGATTTTCTCGACCTTGGTGGTGATGGTGGTGGTGGTGCTCTCGACCCTGTATCCGGCGCGCAAGGCCGCGGCCATGGCCGTGCCCGACGTGACGCGGCGCTGGGAGTTCCCCCCGCCCGATGGCGACGATTGGCGTTTTGACTTTCCCTTTACGCTGGGCAAGGGCGATGCTTTAGGCTCGTGCGCGTACCTGCACCGGGTCTTCTCGTCGTATGGCGAGGGATCGGTGGGCGACTTTATGACCGAGGGCGTGGATTTCCACTTGGAGAAGGGCGGTGCGCAGCCGGTCTATTTGCTGGAACTGATGGTGTGGCTCGCGCCCTACGACTTGGGAGTGAGCCAGCGAGTTTTCCTGCGCACTTTGCCGACCGACGACATCCCAGGCATTTACCGCATCGAGATGCACTTGCAGCGCATAAGCGGCGATGTGGTGAGCTGGCAGCGGCTCAACACCAGCTTCCTCAACGTGCTGCGCAAGCGGTTTTTGGTCTGGCGGACGATTGCGCCCGAGGTGCGGGAGGAGTACTTGCTCGAGGGCGAGAAGTTGGCACAGGGGACGGAGGTGGGGGTTAGCTGACCCAGCGGGAGAGGTGCCATCCCACTTTTACGTTGCGAAATCCAATCACGCCGCCGGGTTACCGATGTTTTCCCCAGCGGCGAGTTTTTGGTCGAAGGTCGCCAGCTTGGCCTTGCGGCGGATAGCTGTTTCCAAATAGCTGGCGTCATATATCGTCAGGTTGTGGCGTTGTGCAAGGTCCAGTACCGCCACTTCGTCGCGTTCGGTGTCCTCGGACAATGAAAACTCGTCTGCAAGCTGAATCAGACAGGCGTCAAAATGCCAATAGAAGCCGATGGCCCCGCTAGGCTTTAGATAGTCGATGCGGAACACGGTTCCAGATGCGCCCTGTTCTGTCGTTCCAAGTGCCGCAAAGCGAAGGATGTCTTGGGCTTTGTCGAGGAATTCGGCAAAGCTGCGCTCAAAGTCGTTGTAGGTGGCCACAAAGTTGAAGATGGTCTTCTTCGCCTCCAATGGTGGCAAGTTGCGCCGCCAGCTAAAGGGGTTTGTCAGAGATAGACGAGCATTCTCTTGCTCAAACTCGACAGTGCGCCGCTCAATGATAAGTGCAGCGATCTCACGGGCCATGTATTTGGCAATGCCCTCCTGCAAATTTGGTTGCTCGAGACGAGAGCGGACGTTTTTATCGACCAGTTCGATTTTTCGCCCGAAACAGCGGTTTATGACGTAGTCCTGTACAATCGGGTATATCTCTGCAAAGCAGTTGGTTAGCTTGGCATGATTAGCGGCCTTGTTGGCAATGCTCGCCAGCAGTTCTTGCGCGGGCCGCGGCTCCACAGCAATGACCTCAGTGTCTGTGGTTGTGAATTGCATCTTCAGACTGATTCACCTCAACATCAAGAGCTTGCGAAGTGTCGTTACCGAAGATGTCGATTACTTTGACCAGCACTCGGTACTTACCGGGCTGCTCGTAAGTGTGGGAATCGGAAGTGAGCGAGAGCGTCCGATCCTTGCGGGTTCGATAGGCAACCCATCCCTGCATGAAGGTGTCGTTCTGGAAGTCCCAATCCACCGCCCAGTAGTCGATGTAGTCCGACCATTTCGCGACCTTGTCTCGCACTTCGTCCGGGATGAGTTCTGAGTTGGGAATGACGAAATTTTGAAGCTGCACTTGCACGGTGAGTTTCTTTGGTTTTTTGACCGTCGCCTTTAGATAGGCTAGCTCAAAGAAACGGATATCGCCTTTATCCGTTGCCTGCTCTTCCATAACCTCGCGGGGGATTTGTAATAGCGAAAGTTTGACTCCCTTATTCTGCGCTACTGGAACCACGAGATTCTGAAGGCCCATTTCCCACTCCCAACCAAGGATGTGCAGTTGATTCTGCTTGAGCTTGGCGCATTCTTCTACAGCGTCGTCGATTTCGTCGAAGGTCACAGGCGCATCTACTGCGCCGATGTGAACCATGGCGCGGCCTTTTTTGCCGTGCAGATGCGCTAGGCCCGATAGTGGCTGTGCGCCGTATAGCTTGAGAATGAAGGCGAAGTATTCGTAGAGTGCTTGCTCGGTCGATGACTGGTTTTTTGCGTCGCCAAACGTTACCCCTTGCCAGTACTGGCGTTCGTACTTCCCGAGGTTGAGAATCTCGAATGGCTTACAGTTTTCAATACCGAGCATGCGCTTGCGGGTGACGTGGATGCCCCAGCGGCCTAAATCACAGCCGATCCAGCGGCGGCCGAGTTTTTCGGCGACTGCGAGAGTGGTACCAGAGCCGCAAAAGAAATCGGCGACAAGACTACTTTCGTTGGAAGAGGCTTTGACGATGCGTTCGAGTAGTTTTTCGGGTTTTTGGGTGGGGTAATTCAAGATCTCAGGCTGAGCATGTAATAGCGGAATATTCCACACATTATCAACGGTTCTTTCTGTACGTTCATCGTACAATCCTTTGCCACTCTCATCTTTTAAGTAAACTTTTTTTCCATCAATCTTTTTCATTTTTGAAACCTTGATCGGTTTATCTCTTTTTTCATATTGATGAGTAAAAATGTTTTCTTCTGTTTTTTTATAAGAAAAAATTGTATCTGAAGAGTTTGTAAATTTCCTTTTTCTTTTATCAGGGATTTTATTGGTGTAATACCATATTATCTCGTTCAGAAAATTATCTATTCCGAAAATCTCATCTAATATAAGCCGCAAGTGGTGACTTTTATGCCAGTCACAATGTATATAAATACTTCCATCTTTAGATAGCATATTCCGCATCAAAACCAATCGTTCATAGATCATGGAAACGAAAGAATCGGTACCTTTTCCCCATGTATCTCTATACGCCTTTTCTTCAATTATGGATTGCTCCTTTGTAATTTTTTTATCCGACTCTCCAATCTGCGCCATGAATGAAAAATCCGCCCCCGTCGCAAACGGCGGGTCGATGTAGATCAGGTCAATCTTCCCAGCAAATTTTTCCAGCAACGAACCCATCACTAACAGGTTGTCGCCCCAGATAAGCTTGTTCTTCCATCCGTCCTCAAAGGTGTCGCCTTCATTGCCTTCGTAAATATCGAACAGCGACAATCCTTTGGTTTTTTGCACTTCGTGCGTGGCGCGGCTTTCATTGACCGTCTCAATCACTTGAAAAGGCAAATTAACTCGCGGAACCTCCCTGAGTGTCCCGTCCTCGTCGTACTTGCCGGGCCACACTAGTTCTGTCTTAGTGATGTCGATTTTTGCCATTATCTGTTCCTTAGATTAGATGCTACTTTATCGGTAAAGGTGCAAAGCCCAATTTCCTTTATCTTGGCCTTGCCAGCAAAAAAATATAAAAAGGATGGATGCTCATAAAAGCCCTGCCTCCCTGAAGCTGAAAGTCTCCGACGCTGACACAATCAGGTGGTCGACAACCTGAAGGTCAACGGTCTCAGCAGCATGCGCCAGAAGTCGCTGAGCCGCTCCGGGTCGCGCAGCACTTCCGCTCCCTCCGATGCTTCCTGCAAGTAGAGCGTCGCCGCTTCCCGAATGATGTGTAGGGCGGTCGCGGTGACCTCGCCAATGCCTTCTACGGTTTGCAATTCTTGATGTGTTGCATCCAAAATTCCTCGCAGACTACCGAAGTGCTCGAGCAGTGCCTTGGCTTGTGGCTTCACGTCCCGGACGGGGATGGCCAAGGTCAACAGCAACTCAATGACCTCGTGCTTGGCGAATCCTGCAAAGCCGCTCTTGAGGAAACCTTAGATGTTGACCAGCACGTCTTCAACCGGCGGTTGTCCACTGATGCCGGACAGCTTGAGCCAAGCCTCGTACTTCTCGCGGTTAAAGTCCTCTGGGTAGTGGAAACGGGGGCAGGGCGAGAGATCGAACCGAATTACGCCCTCGCTGCGGAAAAAATCGCGGATTTCGCTGCGGCTGAGCTTCTGGGGCACCGCACCCTGACGCCAGAAGAAGCCCTCGCTACACTGCACTGGCTTGGCGTCGCTCTCCCGTACATGCACTGCTAATATGTCATCTACCGGCTCCACCAGCACCTTCACCGGAGGGTCGCAGTTGCGGGCGATGTCTTGGACGCGAGCTCGCAGGGCATTGGAGTCTTTGACACCGGTCACAGTGCCGTCATCGCGCACCCCGAGCAGGAGCTTGCCTCCGACTGTGTTGGCCATGGCCACGAGCTCTCGTGAGAACGACGCCGAGAGGCTCTCTTTGAACTCAAACGTGGTGCCTTCGCCTTGCTGAATGAGAATATCAAGGTCAGCAGGTGTCATAGATTTTGAGGTTGCCGGTGCAGCTTGGTTGTGGAATTGACCCGCGTTGCGCGATGAGACTGTCTCAATTGATAGGGTTTGCCCGCTTGCTGTCAAGCTTATAGGGGCGTTAAGCCTATTAGAGTGTGCGCTAGCAAGTGGCATCCCGTCCCTAAGTATTGTCTCGCCCCCGTTGTCCTATACTTTCAAATGGCAAGCAAAAAGACGAACGCGATAGATATATGGATAGATTGCCGGATGTCATTCCCTTGACGCCCTATTACCGCGAGATGGTGTGGGGCGGACGCCGCTTAGCTGCGCTCTACGGCAAAGCCCTGCCAAGCGACGCGCTCATTGGCGAGTCTTTTGAGCTGTCGGCGTACGAGGGCCGCGAGAGCCGAGCGGCGGACGGTCGCTCGCTGGGCGAGCTGCTGGACGTGCATCGCGCCGACCTAGTGGGCGATGCGGTATGGGTGCGCTACGGTGGGTGCTTTCCCCTGCTTATTAAGATCCTCGACGCCCAGCAAGACTTGTCGATCCAAGTGCATCCCGACGACGAGTACGCCCGGCGCAAGGGGTTGGTTGATAGCGGCAAGATGGAGGCTTGGTACGTGCTGCAATCAGATGGCGGCCGCGTGGCTTGCGGGCTAGCCGAAGGCGTGGGCCGCGCGGAGTTCGTCGCCGCCCACGCGGCCAACCGCGTCGCTGAGGTCGTCCGCTTTTACCGGGTTGCACAAGGGGACGTGCTCTTTTTGCCGCCGGGTACGGTACACGCCCTGTGCCAAGGGGTAGTCCTGTACGAGGTGCAGCAAACGAGCGACCTGACCTTCCGCATCTACGACTACGGCCGGCCGCGCGAGCTGCACTGGGAGCAGGCCCTTGAGGTCATCGACTTTGCCCAACACCGGCCCGGCCCGGTGCCGCATCCCGTGCTGCAGGGCCAAGTGCTGGTAGAGTCCGAGCACTTTGTGCTGCGCGGTTGCGGCTTAGACGGCGGCCAAGCCGAGCATCAGGCTGAAGAGTCGTTTCTGTCGCTGACGGTCGTCCGCGGCCGGGCGCGCGTGGGGGAGTGCGCCTTGGACATGGGTGCGACTGCGCTAGTACCGGCCGGCCGCGCTTGCAACGTCGCGCCGTTAGGAGGCGAAAAACTGGAGTACCTAATCGCTTCCGTACCCACCTGAAAAGCCTTGCTGGAACGCCAGCATTAATCAACGCAACGACAAACAACAAAGGAGTGTATTGTGAATCTATTTTCGCTAGCGGGAAAAGTCGCCCTCGTCACCGGTGCCAGTCGCGGCATTGGCCGCGGCGTAGCTGCGGGCATGGCTGAGGCCGGAGCTACGGTTATCTGCGCCGCCCGCACCCGCAGCCAACTCGACGAAGCCGTCGCCGCCATTGAAGCTGCCGGTGGCAAGGCCCGCGCGGTCGAGTTGGACATGGCCGACTTAGAGGGCATGGACGCGGCCTTGGAGCAATGCGGGCCTATAGACATCCTGTTCAACAATGCCGGCATGAACATCCGCCAGCCCATCGTCGAGGTCTCGGAGGAAAGCTACGACCAGATCATGGCCGTCAATCTCAAGGGCCTGTACTTCCTCAGCCAGAAGGTCGGCCGCCAGATGATCGAGCGCGGCCAAGGCGGCAAGATCATCAACATCGGCTCGCTGACCACGGGCTACGCCCTTGCCAAAGTGTCGGTGTACACCGCGACCAAGGGAGCCGTCGGCCAGCTCACCAAGGGCCAAGCCATTGAGTTTGGGCCGCACAACATTCAGGTCAACGCCATCTGCCCGGGCTTTGTGATTACCTCGCTCAGTGAGAAGCTGTGGGCCGACGACACCATGCGTACTTGGGGTGAGGGGCGGGTTGCGCTCAACCGCTTGGGGATGCCCGAAGACATGGTCGGCACGGCTGTCTTTCTCGCCGCGCCCGCCTCGGATTACGTCACCGGGCAGTGCATTTACGTCGATGGCGGCTTCATGGCCGGCGACGAGTGGCCCTTGCCGCCGGTGGCTGGTGGCAAGTAGTGTTACGGCCGGCGATCCTCGGGTTCCGGCGGTTGGCCTCCGTCGCGTCGAAGCAGGCGGCGAGCCGCTTCAACATCGGCTTCGGTGCCGCGTTCGGTAAAAACTCGGCGGTCTTCATGGCGGCGATCTTTTCGGCGATTGCCGTGGTTGCGAACTGATTGATGCTCGTGCCGTCGGCTTTGCTGATGTCGGCGACGGCTGCCTTCTCGACGGCTTCTAAACCACTCGCCTTTAGGCGAAGCAAGGGTTATTTTCCTATCGCGCTATGCGATGTTGATCTTAAACCCTTGTAGGCGAGGGTCGTTTTAGTTTGCGCTATTGATGGCTATTTACACCCTAATGAGGAGTTAGTTCGCATGTCTGAAGTCTATGCACCCAATGCTGATTTACGCGACCGCGCTCACGTCAAAAGCATGGACGAGTATCGGTCAGAGTACGCGCGCTCCATCGCCGATCCAGAGGCGTTTTGGGCCGCAAAGGCCGCCCAGTTCCACTGGTTCAAGAAGTGGGACACCGTGCGGTCTTACAACTACGACATGGACGCCGGGCCGATTGCGATTGAGTGGTTTGCCGGCGGCCAGACCAATATCACCTACAATTGCCTCGACCGGCACCTCGATGCGAAAGGCGATCAGGTCGCCATCATCTGGGAGGGCAACGAGCCGGGGGAAGATGCCACGCTGACCTATAAAGAGCTGCACGAACAGGTCGGCAAATTCGCCAACGTGCTCAAGGCGCGCGGCGTCAGCAAGGGCGACCGCGTCTCCATCTACCTGCCGATGGTGCCCGAGCTGGCCATTGCCATGCTGGCCTGCGCCCGTATTGGCGCGATCCATTCGATTGTGTTCGGCGGCTTTTCCGCGGACGCGCTCGCCGACCGCATTGTGGATTCCACTTGCACCACCGTCATCACCTGCAACGGCACCCATCGCGGCGACAAGCCGATCCTGATGAAGCCTGTGGCCGACCAAGCCATGGCCGATGCGGATGCGCGCATGGACGCCGAGGTCGCGACCTGCATCGTGGTCGATCGCGCGGATTTTGCCGTGGATATGCAGGCCGGCCGCGATGTCTGGTGGCACGAGCTGATGGCCAACGCGGACGCCGACTGCGCTTGCGAGGTCATGGACGCCGAGGATCCGCTCTTCATCCTCTATACCTCCGGCTCCACCGGCAAGCCCAAGGGCGTGCAGCACACAGTGGGCGGGTACATGGTCTATACGGGCACCACTCACAGGTACGTGTTCGATTACCAAGATGGCGACATCTACTTTTGCGCGGCCGACATTGGCTGGATCACTGGCCACTCGTACATCATATACGGCCCGCTGGCCAACGGCGCGACCACCGTGATGTTTGAAGCCATTCCCACCTATCCCAACCCGGACCGCTACTGGCAGACCATTGAGAAGTGGAACGTCAATCAGTTCTACACAGCCCCCACTGCCATCCGCGCCATTGCCGCAGCCGGCGAGGAGTGGCCCGCCCAATACGAGATGCCTTCCCTGCGCCTGCTAGGGACGGTCGGCGAGCCGATCAACCCCGAAGCTTGGCGCTGGTATCACAAAAACGCCGGCAAGGGCCGCTGCCCCATCGTCGATACGTGGTGGCAGACCGAGACTGGCGGCGTCCTCATCACGCCGCTGCCTGGGGCGACCCCCACCAAGCCCGGCTCGGCCACCTTCCCCTTCTTCGGCATTGAGCCGGTCGTGCTCGACCCGGAGAAAGGGACGGAGTTGGAAGGGAATGGGGTCGTCGGCGTGTTGGCGATGCGCACTCCTTGGCCGGGACAGATGCGCACCGTGTACGGCGACCACGAGCGCTTTGAGCAGACCTATTTCCAGCAGTACAAGGGCTACTACTTTACGGGCGATGGCTGTCGGCGCGACGAGGATGGATACTACTGGATCACCGGCCGCGTTGATGACGTGATCAATGTCTCCGGGCACCGCATGGGCACGGCCGAGGTCGAAAGCGCGTTGGTGCTACACGCCAAGGTGGCCGAGGCTGCCGTCGTTGGCTTCCCGCACGACATCAAGGGCGAGGGCATTTACGCCTACGTGACGCTCAACGCCGGCGAGGAGTACACCAACGCACTCAAAGACGAGCTCAAGCAACAGGTGCGGACGGCCATCGGCCCGATCGCCACCCCGGACGTCATTCACTGGGCGCCGGGCCTGCCCAAGACGCGCTCGGGTAAGATCATGCGCCGCATCCTGCGCAAGATAGCCACCGACGAGACCGACTCCATCGGCGACACCTCGACGCTGGCCGACCCAGCGGTCGTGGACTCGCTTATTGCTAATAAGTAGGTGGTTAGTGATTGGTCCGCGCTCGTCCCCTACCGGCGGGGTGGACTACTTACTGATCACTGGCCACTAATCTCCGAATTCAATGCAAAGAGACTGAACGATAAGTGCCGGCCGATGCCTTTGCCCTGCCTCAAGGCAGCGAGTGGCTGGAGACCAACGGCTTGGGCGGCTGGGCCTCCTCCACGGTCAGCGGTGCGCACACCCGGCGCTACCACGGCCTGCTGGTCGTGGCGACCTGTCCGCCGGTTGGCCGCGTGGTGTTGCTCTCGCGGCTCGACGAGACCTTGGCCCTGCCCACTGGCCGCGTCGAGCTGAGTTGCAGTATTTTCCCCGGAGTCATTCACCCACGGGGCGACCAATGGCTGACGGCCTTCGCGCTTGAGCCGGTGCCGACGTGGACGTACGCGGGGGATGGGTGGGTGTTGCGCAAGCGGTTGGCTTTGCTCGCGGGTGAGCAGGCCTTAGTCGTCGCGTACGAACTCGTGCAGGCACCCGGTCCGCTTTATTTGGAATTGCGCCCCTTGTTCGCCGGCCGGGACTATCACCACTTGGTGCAGGCCAACGATCAAGTGGAGCCAACGGCCCATTGGGCTGGGGACACGCTGGCCTATCGCCCCTATCGGGAGCAGCCCACCGCCTACCTCCTCGCCCCGGGCGCGTGCTGGGAGGCCGCCCCGGACTGGTACTACAACTTCCAGTATCCGCACGAACAAGAGCGCGGCCTCGACCACAGCGAAGACCTGTTCACGCCCGGCCGCCTGCGCCTGCGGCTCTCCCCCGGAGCCACCGTTGGCGTACTGGCGGCCACTGAGCTTCCCGCCCTCCGCGACCCCCTCGCGCTTCTCGCCGGCGAGATCGAGCGCCGCCAGCAGGTGGCGGTGCGTGCCCCTTGGTGCGCCGATCCTTTGCTGCGGTCACTGGCGAGGGCGGCCAATATGTTTCTGGTGCGGCGCGGCAACGGCCTGCACACCCTTGTCGCTGGCTATCACTGGTTCACGGATTGGGGCCGCGACACCATGATCGCCCTGCCCGGCCTGTGCTTAGTCACCGGGCGCTTTGCCGAGGCGCGGAGCATCTTTGCGGCGTTTGCCGAGCACGTCAGCGAGGGCATGATCCCCAACCGTTTTCCCGACGCGGGAGAGGTTTTAGAATACCGCGCTGTTGACGCGACCTTGTGGTTTTTTGTCGCGCTCTACCAGTATTTGCAATACACCCAAGACTACGAGTTGGCCGACGAGCTATGGCCAACGCTAGAGGACATCGCGGCTTGGCATGTACGCGGTACGCGCTATCAGATCCGGGTTGATGCCGACGGTCTGCTCACGGCTGGCGAGCCGGGGGTGCAACTAACGTGGATGGACGCCAAGATCGGCGATTGGGTGGTCACGCCGCGCACGGGCAAGCCGGTGGAGGTCAATGCCCTTTGGTACAATGCGCTCAAAATTTTGCAGCACTTGGCCGAAGCATTAGGTCAACGCGCCGATTACGGCCAGCGCGCCGCTGAGGTGCAGGCGTCTTTTGAGCGCCTGTTTTGGTGTGAAGAGCGGGGGTACTTGTGTGACGTGGTTGCGCCCGAGGGGCCGGATTGGGCGATCCGCCCCAATCAAGTTTTCGCGCTCTCGCTGCCCTTTCCGCTCGTCGAAGGCGAGCGGGCGCGGCGAATTTTATCCGTGATTGACGAACACTTGCTGACCCCGCGCGGCCTGCGCAGCCTCTCTCCGAGCGACCCGGCGTATTGCCCCCGGTATGCGGGCGGCCCTTGGGAGCGCGACAGCGCGTATCACCAAGGCACGGTGTGGGGCTGGCTCATCGGCCCGTACATCACCGCCCTCTGTCGTTGTCACGGTCGCGTGGGTCGCCAGCGCGGCCGCGCCCTCCTCGACGGCTTTGCCGCGCACCTGAACGAGGCGGGCTTGGGCACGGTCTCGGAGATATTTGACGCCGAGCCGCCTTTTGCGCCGCGTGGCTGCATCGCCCAGGCGTGGAGCGTGGCCGAACTGTTGCGGGCTGGGGTGGAGGATGTGGGGAATCCGGCATCTGGCGAACGCCAACAAATCTTGTGACCCCTTTGGAACTCCTTGGCGGTGAGGATGATGTCTGAGCACTCTAAAGATGTGATAGATCGAGTTCGAGCCATCCGCCGGAAGATATCCGAGGAAGTTGGGAACGATCCGAAGGAACTCGTCCGCCATTATCGGGAGTTGGACGAGAAGTATTGGGCCAGAGTACTCCGCAGAAAACAGACTTCGCAAGAGAAATAAGTGCTGGCTAAACTCCTCTTGGAACGGCGCACTCTTGACAGCTCTCAACGCGGCCCTTTTAATAGCCCCATCAAATAACGGCGCAGGTGTCCGCTGTTAGACGCAGCGGAAGAATAGGGAAGGCAGTGCAAATCTGCCGCGGTCCCGCCACTGTGACCGGTTGGCGGCCCACCAGCCGTCGCGTCCCCGACGTCAGCCACTGATTCCCAAGAGGATCGGGAAGGAGTCGGGCGGCACATAACCGGAAGTCAGGAGACCTGCCTGCGACCGAGGTCAACGACACCCTTCGGTAGAAAGGTTGGTCCACCGGTGCCTAGTACAAGCACCCAGACCCGCACTCATTCGAGGGCGGGCTTTTTTATTGTTTTCTTCTTGCTGGCCCTGCATCCCGAAGCTCTCTTGGCCGGGGTGCTGCAGGGCCGGCTGCTCGATCAGGATGCGGGACGCCCCGTGTCCGGTGCCGTATTGACGCTGAGTGCCCCATCCGGCTCAATCCATTCCGTTCGCAGCGATACGAGCGGCTCCTTCCGCCTCGAAAATCTATCAACAGGCACTTGGGATTTGCGCGTGGAACGGCTGGGCTACCGGCCCCTGCACGGCCACGTCCAGATCGGCGCAACCCTCACCGCAGTCGAGTTGCACCTGCAATCTCTGCCCATGCTCATGGACGAGTTGGTGGTCCGCGCCCGCCGCCACCCCGAGGGCAAGCACGTTGCCTCTTTCGTCGAAACCATTGTCTTGGGCAACCAGCGCGCTCCCAGCGCGGACTTAGCCCAGACGCTCGACCGCGCTACCGGCGTCAACATCCGCCGCTACGGTGGGTTGGGCAGTTTTAGCACCCTTTCCATTCGCGGGTCCACCGCCGAACAGGTCCAAGTTTTCCTCGATGGAGTGCCGCTCAACTCGGCTGTTGGCGGCGGTGTGGATCTAGGCGGCTTGCCCATCGGCGGCGTCGAAAGCGTCGATGTCTATCGGGGCGCGGCGCCAGCGCGCTTTGGTGGCAACAGCCTCGGGGGCGTGGTCCACATTCGCACGCAGCCGCTCGGCGGCAAAGTCCGCACGCGCTTACACACGGCTTCTGGTTCGCACGGTACCCGCCGACTGGGTGCCTCGCTCAGCGGCCCCTATAAGGGCTGGGAGTACTTGGGGTTGGTCAACTACCAAGCCAGCCGCAACGACTTCCGCTTTTGGGACGACAACGGCACCGAGTACAACGCCCAAGACGACGGCTGGGCGCGGCGGCTCAACAGCGATTTTCGCGGCTTGCGCGGTTTGGCCAAAATCGGGCGCAGCTTGGGTGCTAGCCGCTTGCAGATTCACAATACCTTTGATTTGAGCTACAAAGGCATTCCCGGCCTTGGTAACAACCAGTCTCTGCACACTCGCTACGATACGTGGCGTCACATCGCCGAAGCGGTGCTTTTCGGTCCGCTGGGGCACGGCCGCGCCGGATACCGGCTCAAAGCCCATCACGCCCGCGAAAAAGGCGAGTACCAGGATCGGCACGGCGAAGTGGGCTTAGGCCGCCAGCACGACCGCAATATCACCCAGCGCTTGGGCCTGCGCGGCGAGGTGAATGCCCTGTTGCCCGGCCAGCCCCTGCTGACTGCTTTTGTCGCGGCTCGGCGCGAGACCTTTGCGCCCGAGGATTTGCTGCGGCCCGACAGCCGGTTTTTGCGCAGTCGCCGCCGGGCCTTGGCCGTCGGCACCGAGGTGGAGGTGCCGTTGGGGCCGCGCTTGATTTTCCATGCCGGTACGCAGGCAGAAGGGCTCGACGACCACTTTTTTGACCGGAAGAACTTCGCGCCTAGCGAGGTGTTGCCGAGCCGCGATAACGGCGAAATCCTGTGGGGCTATCGCATGGGTGCGGCCTTGGACTTAGGTGCTGGCTTGGCCCTCAAGGCCCACAATGGCCGCTATCAGCGCGCACCCAATTTCTTTGAACTCTTCGGCGATCGAGGCGCGGTAATTGGCAATACCAACCTCGTCTGCGAAGAAGGGAACAACTGGGATTTGGGCTTGGTCTTCCGTAGGCCCGCCGATGGCGCGGGTCTGGCCTTGGCCGAGGTCGTGTACTACCGCAATCGCGTCGAAGACCTCATTCGCTTTATACAAAACTCGCAGCGGGTGTCGCGGCCCCACAATATGGGCCGGGCCTTGCTGCGCGGCGTGGAAACGCGGGCCGAGGCGCGGTTGTTGCCAAGGCTGGTGCTCGGCGGCAATTACGCGTACCAGCGCACCAAAAACCGCACTCCGTTCTCTTTTGAACGGGGCAATGACCTGCCCAATGCGCCGCGCCATCGGCTCAATGTGCGTGTCTCTCTCGACTCGGGCCGTGCGGAGCTCTACGGAGAATTCAGCCGCGAAAGCCGGCATTTTCTCGACCGGGCCAATCTGCGCACC
Organism: Candidatus Latescibacterota bacterium; assembly: GCA_965200315.1. Lineage (GTDB taxonomy): Bacteria > Latescibacterota > UBA2968 > UBA8231 > UBA8231. The sequence continues at coordinate 1,329,710 of OZ241362.1, read as the reverse complement.
GTGCCTGTCCGCGCCCTGTACAATCTCGGTGGCACTGTGCCGTTAGTCGCGGACGTCTCCTTGTCTTGGGAGTTGCACAACCTGACCGACAATCAAGTAGCCGATCTGTGGGGCTACCCGCTACCGGGGCGCTCGTATGGGCTTTCCATTCACTATGCTGCACACCCGTAGGGGCAACCCTCGTGGGACGCTTCTACTAACCACTAACTGAGGAGAATTTTCGTGTATCGCATTTACATTTTGGCTGTCTCTGTCTTGCTGCTGGCGAACTCGTCGTCGGCGCAGAGCGACCTCTTCGTCATCACTACGGACTTTTCCACCGGCAGCACGGCTTTTTTGGCCGCGAATGCGGCCGAGGCCGAAGTGAATCTGTTGGGCATCCACTCGGACGCAGTGGGGCACTACCACAACGGCCGCGTCTATATCGTCAACCGCTTCGGGCAGGACAATATCTTGGTCTTGGACGCGATGGATTTGCACACTCCGCTGACTCAGTTTTCGGTGGGCAATGGTGCCAATCCGCACGACATAGAGATCGTCGCACCCGACAAAGCGTATGTGACGCGCTACGACACGGCGTCCCTGCTGATCGTCAATCCCCAAGACGGCGCGGAATTGGGCGAGATTGATCTGAGTGCTTTCGCCGACGCGGATGGCCTGCCCGAAGTGTCGCAAATCGTCCGCGTGGGCGAGCGGCTCTACCTGAGCTGCCAGCGCCTCGACCGCAACGGTGGCTGGGGACCGGCTGACGTCAGCTACTTGATCGTCGTCGATATAGCGACGGATACTTTGGTTGATGTGGACCTCGACGCCGAGGGAGTGCAAGGCATCGCGCTGAGTGTTGCCAATCCTAACAGCATGGCCGTCGCCGGCGAGCGGATTGTCGTGGGCGCAGTGGCCGGTTTTGGCGACCGCGCTGGCGGCGTGGAAATCGTCGATACGGCCACCAACCGCAGCCTTGGATTGGCCGTCAGTGAAGAGGACTTGGGCGGCGATATTACGTCCATGGTGCTCGTCGCGCAAAACCGGGGCTATGCCATAGTCGCGGACGAGAATTTCGCCAACAGCGTCCGGCCTTTTGAACTCTCTAGTGGCACTGTGGGGGCACCGTTGGAACATATTAGCGGCGGTTTTATCTCCAGCTTGGCCGTAGATGGCGATCGCCTGATAGTCGCCGATCGCGGCAGTTTTGCCGCCCCGGATGCGGCCGGGCTCAAATTCTACGACGCGGCTACCGGCGCGTTTCTGCGCGGCCCCATCGATACCGGCTTGCCGCCGCAGGATATTGTGGTCTTGGGAGATGCGGCCGTTCCCACGGCTGTGGAGGAGACCGCTGCCGATGGCTTGCCGCGGGAGTTCGCCTTGGAAGCGGCCTATCCCAATCCCTTCAATGCTTCGGTGCAGATTCCCTTTGCGGTCTGGCGGACCAATACCCCGGTCGAATTAACAGTCCACGATGTCTTGGGCCGCACCGTCCGCACCCTGACTTCCGGCCCGATGAACGCCGGGAGACACCTTCTCCACTGGGACGGTCGCAATGCCGCAGGTGAGCCGGTGGGCAATGGCGCGTATCTGGTGCAGTTGCGCGCTGGCAGTCAACGGGCGGTGGGCAAGGTGATGTTGATTAAATGAGCGGGTCGCGCCGATGACGGTTGTGTCTAGGACGGCCGAAGCTGAACAAGGATAAATAAACGAGGGAAAGGCAACAGGCATGGTTACGCTATCTAAGCTCTACACCAAGACGGGCGATGGTGGGATGACGCGGCTGGGCGATATGTCGCAAGTGCCCAAGACGAGTGCTCGCATCGCCGCTTATGGGTGCGTAGATGAGCTGAACTCGGTGATCGGGTTGGCCCGGGCCAGCGGTGGAAAACACGACGATGTGCTCGCTCGGGTGCAAAACGATCTTTTCGACTTGGGGGCCGATTTGTGCGTCCCGCAGGCGGCTGGCGAAGAGGAGCGTCTGCGCGTACAGCCGCAGCAAGTCCTTTTCCTAGAGCAGCAAATTGACGATCTCACGCGAAATTTGGCCCCTTTGCGGAGCTTTATCTTGCCTGGGGGACGGCTTCCCGCTGCTTGGCTCCACTTGGCGCGGACGGTGTGTCGGCGCGCTGAGCGTGCCGCTTGGCAACTCGCGGAACAAGAGCAAGTCGGAGAGCCGGTTCTGCTGTATCTCAACCGGCTCTCCGACTTGCTGTTCGCGATGGCACGGGCCGCCAACGATGGCGGGGAAGCGGATGTGTTGTGGAAGCCGGGGGAGGGCGCAGACGATGCGTAAGTGGATTTTGGTCGGGGCGATTTTTCGCGGCGGCGTGTGTTTTGGGGCGTGGCTGGCTTTTGGCGCGGCGGCGGCGAACGGGGCCGATTGCGTCGATACCTACGATCCGGCGCAGGACTATTTTCCCCACAAGGTCGAACTGCAATACGCCGAGAGCTTTGCGATTGAATACTTCGACAACTACAAAGTGGTCACCGTGCATACTCCGTGGCCCGGGGCGCAAGAAGCCGTCCAGTACCTATTGGTCCAGTGCGGCACTCCCGCACCCGCCGGATACGACGGCGTGCAGCGCATCACCGTGCCCATTCGTCGCCTCGCGGCCCTATCGACGACCCAATTGCCGCACCTCGAATTGCTCGACGCGCTCGAAAACCTAGTGGCAGTCAGCGACGTTGGAATGGTGCATTCGCCTAACATCAACCAGCGCTTTGCGGCCGGCAAAATCGCCGAAATTGGCCACGGTGCCGGGGTCAATCTCGAATTAGTGCTGGAATTGGAGATTGACGTAGTAATGACTGTGGCCGCGGCCCAATCCCAGTACAACGCCCACCCGGTTTTGCAGCAAGCCGGCGTGGCCGTGGCCATCAACGCCGAGTACACAGAGCCGGCGCTGTTGGGCCGCACGGAATGGCTCAAGTTCACCGCGGCCTTTTTCAACGCCGAGGCTTTGGCGGAAAAACGCTTTGCGGATATTGCGGCTCAGTACCGGCAATACGCGGCTTTGGTGCAGGAGGTGCCAACGCCCCAACGCCCCACGGTGTTTGGCGGCTCCCTCTGGCGCGACACTTGGCACGTCGCCGGCGGCAAGAGCTATGCGGCGCAATTGATCGCCGCGGCCGGCGGTGCGTACCCATGGGCCGACGACGGTTCCGCCGGGAGCTTGCCTTTGGACTTTGAGGCCGTGTACGAAAAGGCCCACGCGGCCGACGTGTGGCTGACCATGCTCAACGAATGGCATTCGCTGGCCGACGTGCAGGCCGCGGACGAGCGCTACGCGGCGTTTGCCGCGTTTGACAGCGGCCGAGTGTACAATGCCAATGCCCGGCTCAACGCGCACGGCGGCAACGACTACTGGGAAAGCGGCCTTATCGAACCCCATATCGTGCTGGCCGATTTGATAAAGATTCTGCATCCCGACCGCCTGCCGGAGCACGCGCTCAAATTCTATCAAAAGCTAGACTGAGACGCCGTGGTGCCTGCTTCTACCACCGATGCACAGCGCACCCCTTGGCCCCGGTTGGGGCCGCGCTGGGGACTCTTCTTTGGGATGGCCGCGGCCTTGTGCGGCTTTTTTGCCATCAGTTTGGGCGTGGGGTCGGTGGCCATTCCCCTCGATGCGGTGGTCGCCATCCTGTGGGGTGAAGCCGGCCAAAAGCCGAGTTGGAGCCATATCATCTACGCGATCCGCCTGCCGCGTGCGCTGACCGCGCTGTTGGCCGGCGCGGCCCTGAGCGCCAGTGGTTTGCAGATGCAGACCCTGTTCCGCAATCCCCTCGCCGACCCCTTCATCCTCGGCATTAGCGCCGGCGCCAGTCTGGGTGTGGCGTTGGTCGTCTTGGGCACGGGCGTCAGTGGGGCTGGGTTGTTGGCCGGTCTGGGGCTTTTGGGCCAAGTTGGCGTGGTGGCCGCCGCCGTGGCCGGGGCCGCGGCGGTGTTGGGCTTGGTGCTTTTCGTGGGGCGGCGCGTGCAACATACCATGACCTTGCTCATCCTCGGCCTCATGTTCGGCTATCTGACCAGTGCCATAGTCAGCGTGTTGCTCTACTTCAGCATCCCCGAACAGGTACAGACTTATGTCCTGTGGACCTTTGGCAGCTTTGGCGCGGTCGCTTGGGGTCAACTCACCTTTTTAGCGCCGGTGGTGCTGGTGGGTTTAGGGATTGCCGGACTGCTCGTTAAGCCGCTCAACGCCTTGCTGCTCGGCGAAACCTATGCACGCAGCATGGGCTTGGGGGCGCGACGGGCGCGATTGTGGATCATTGCGAGCGCCGCGTTGCTCGCTGGCGCAGTCACGGCCTATTGCGGTCCCATTGGGTTTTTGGGTGTGGCCGTGCCGCATTTGTGCCGCGCCCTCTTCAACACTTCGGATTACCGCGTACTGCTGCCGGCCAGTGTGCTCTTGGGCGGCATTTTGGCCCTAACTGCGGACTTAGTGGCCCGTTTGCCCGGCAGCGAGGCCACCCTGCCGCTCAACGCGGTCACCGCTCTGATCGGTGCGCCCGTGGTCACTTGGATCATCCTGCGCCGCCGCACCTTGCGGCCGGCCTTTGCCGCCTGAGTGCCGTGGCCGCGACCATTCTACAAACGCGCGGTCTGTGCATTGGCTACGCGCCCAAGCGCCGCCCGCGCATCGCCGTGGCCGCGAACCTTGGCTTGGAATTACTCAAGGGGGAACTGGTCTGCTTGTTGGGTCCTAATGGGGCGGGCAAATCCACGCTCATGCGCACTTTGGCTGGCCTGCAAAAGCCGCTGGCTGGCGAGGTGCTCCTTGAGGGCCGCGACTTGCACGGGCTGAGCGAGCGCGAGCGGGCGCGGCTGTTGGGCTTAGTCCTGACCGAGCGGGTAGAAGTGGGCAACTTGTCGGCCTATGCACTCGTGGCGCTGGGCCGCTATCCGTACACGGGTTGGGACGGCCGTCTTGCTGCTGCCGACGAAGAGGTGGTGCGCTGGGCTATTGACGCGGTGGGGGCTAGGGACTTGGCCGGGCGCAGCGTTGGCGAACTGAGCGATGGCGAGCGGCAAAAGGTGATGATTGCCCGCGCTTTGGCGCAGGAACCAGCCGTGCTGCTCCTCGACGAGCCGACGGCCTTTTTGGATTTGCCGCGGCGCGTCGAAATCGTGCAGTTGTTGCGCCGTTTGGCCGGCGCTCGCGCTCGTGCCGTCTTGCTTTCCACGCACGATTTGGACTTGGCCTTGCGCTGCGCCGACCGCCTCTGGCTGCTGCCGCTGGATGGCCCTTTGCAAACCGGGGCACCGGAGGACTTGGTGTTGAGCGGAGCTTTTCAGCGGACGTTTGCGGACGTGGAATTCGACCCGGCCATTGGCTCTTTCCATCTGGCGCAAGAGCCGGAAGGGGCCGTCGGCTTAGTGGGCGAAGGGCTTCCTGTCCTGTGGACGACGCGTGCGTTGGCACGGGCCGGTTTTCGCGTGGCGGACAGCGCGCCGACGTGCGTCGAGGTCATCCACGACAGCGACGGTACGGTTTGGCGGCTTTGTACGGCGGCCGGCGAGCGCGTTTGCACTACCCTGTACGAGGTGGTCGGGTGTTTGAAACAGGACGCAATCGCTTGACGGTTTGCCGGCGAATCGCGCCGTACCCGGCATTTGCAGCCTGCGGTTCCCGTCGAGGCGATCTTGAGGCGCAGGACATCCTCGCCGTTTTGGACTTTGCCGCCTGCTTGAGCCGCGGCAAACGGACATCGCTGCCCAATTTCACCTTTATCGGCGCAATAGTGCTGATGCTTTGGCGGCTCTAGCCATGACCCGCGTCGTCTCCTTAGCATCGGGGCTGGACTCAGTGGGAAGCCTGCGCGGGCTGGCGGGGTGCGCGGGCGTCTCACCCGTTTAGGACTATTAAAGAAGGCTACCGCCTGCAACGAAGGAGTCGAGGATGACGCTACAGGAAGCCTTATACGAGTTGGGGGTGCGCGACGACACGCTCTCCGAAGCCGAGAAAACGCACTTGGATCGCGAGGGCTATGTGCTCCTGCCGAATATCCTCTCGGCCGCGCAGATCACCGCGATAGGCCGGGCGATGGACGCGGTGTACGCGGCCGAGGGCACGGGGCAAAAGGATGGCCCGGCCGAATCTAGCTACATGCAGAACAAAGTCGCCGGTCTCGACATCTGCTTTACCCATCCGCGCGTTCTGGCCGCCATCTGCCACGTCTTGGACGGCACTATTAAGTCCTTTGGCGTACACGGCCGGCCCCATCCGCCCGGTGGTGAACAGCAGGCCCTACACGTCGATTACAACGGCCCCGCGCCCCAAGCGGAATACTACGCCGTGTGCAACTCGCTGTGGATGCTGACGGAATTCACGCCGGAAAACGGAGCCACGCGCGTGATTCCCGGCACTCATCGGAGTGGTCAAGAGCCCAAAGAGGGGCTGGAGGATGCCGCCGCGGACCACCCGCGGCAAAAGCTGTTGCTCGGTGCGGCTGGCACGGTTGCTGTCTTTAACAGCCACGTCTGGCACGGCACCACCGGCAACCGCAGCACTAGCCGTCGCCTCAGCCTCACCAGTTTTTTCTGCCGTCGCGACGACCCGTACATGGTCTTTTCCAGTGCCCTCAGCCCGGCCGCCGAGCGGCGCTTGCGCCCGGCCGCCCGCTGCCTGTTCGCCGATCCCGAGCCTTGGACGGGCTAAGGTGGCTCTTTATCGCGTCGAAAACTTGTGTATGGTAACCGTCCGGTAGGTTTCTCCCGGACGCAGCACCACCGACGGGAAGCCCGGCTGGTTGATCGAGTCGGGATAGTGCTGGGTCTCTAAGCACAGGCCGTGGTACTGATCGTAGCGCGTCTCGTCCTTGCCCAGTACGCCGTCGAGGTGGATGGCCGAGTAAAACTGTACGCCCGGCTCGGTGGTGTACAGCTCCATCACCCGCCCGCTCTCCGGTTCGTACACCGCGGCGGCCAGCCCCGGCTCAGCCCGCCCCCCATTGTCGAGCACGTAGTTGTGGTCGTAGCCGCCGATGGCAAGCTGCCCGATCCGCCCGCCAATGGCGGATGGTTTGCCAAAGTCGAGGGGGGTGCCCGCCACCGGCAAGATGCGCCCCGTGGGGACTTGGTTGGCGTCCGGCTCTGTGTAGTAGCGGGCGTGGAGCGTGAGGATGTGCCCGAGGACGGAGCCGCTGCCGGCCAAGTTGAAATAGGAGTGGTTGGTCAGGTTGATCGGCGTGGGCTGGTCCGTGGTCGCCTCGTATGCGATGACTAGTTCGTCGTCGGGGGTCAAGATGTACGTCACGCTCACCGGCACGGTGCCCGGATAGCCCTCCTCGCCGTCTGGACTCACGTAATGTAGGCGCACGGCCGGTCCGCGTTTATCATCCACGACCTCGGCGTTCCAGACGACTTTGTCGAAGCCCACAAGCCCGCCGTGCAGGTGATTGGGGCCGTTGTTGACGGCGAGCTTGTACTCTTGGCCATCGAGGGAGAATTTGCCGCCGGCGATGCGGTTGGCGACCCGCCCGGTGATACAGCCGAAGTACGGATTCTCCTTCTCGTACTGCTCCAAGCGGTCAAAGCCCAGCACCACGTCGCCCAGCGTTCCGGCGCGATCGCGCACGAGGAGTTCGGTGATGATCCCGCCATAGGTGATGACGCGGGCGATGGTGCCGCGGTCGTTTGTGAGGGTATAGCGATCGACGGGCTGTCCCGCCGCGGTCGTTCCAAAGCGGTCTTTGCTCACGTTAGCCTCTCCTGCGGTGGCAGCCAAGGCGACCGCCAGTACTATTGAACTGGGTTTTTGCATGGCCCCTCCTTGGGTTGTTGTGCTTGCGCTTCCTTTTTGCCGGACGTAACATAGGCATTCCGCAGTTGCAGGGGCAACCACGAGCGTTGCTTCTGCGGGTATCCTGTCCCCGTCGAAGGCGTCGTCCCTTAAACTCTCTAGCGAGATACATTATGAAAACGCCCCTTTTGCTCCTCGCCTTGCTTTTGTTCGCCTGTAGCGACGCGCCGCAACCGGCGGCCAACCCCCAAATCGCCTTTGTAACCAATGGCGTTGGTCCCTTTTGGACCATTGCCGCCAAAGGAGTTGAAGCGGCGGCGGCCGAATTTGCCGCCGCCGCGGAGGTGCAAATGCCTGGCGAAGGAGTCGCCGATCAGAAGCGCATCGTCCAAGCCCTGCTGGCCCGTGGCATCGACGGCATGGCCATAAGCCCTATTGACCCGGACAATCAAACCAACTTGCTCAACGAGGCCGCCGCGCACACCCACCTGCTCACCCACGACTCGGATGCTCCAAAGAGCAACCGCCTTTGCTTTATTGGCATCGACAACTACTCGGCCGGCCGCGCCTGTGGGGCATTGGTCAAAGAAGCCCTGCCCGATGGCGGCAATATCATGATCTTCGTCGGCCGCCTCGAACAGCTCAACGCCCGCCAGCGCCGCCAGGGCCTCATTGACGAACTGCTCGACCGCTCCTTTGACCCGACGCGCCGCGACCCCAACAGCGGCCCGATCACCGGCGACCAATACACCATTCTCGACACCCGCACCGACCAGTTCGATTACGCTAAAGCCAAGGCCCAAGTCGAAGACGCCATGGCCAAGTACCCGGACCTCCACGGCGTCGTCGGCCTATTTGCCTACAATCCGCCGATGTGTCTCGAAGCGATCAAGGAAGCCGGCAAGACCGGCCAGATCCAAATCATCGCTTTTGACGAGGAAGCTCCCACCCTCCAAGGCATTATCGACGGCCACATCTACGGCACGGTGGTGCAAAACCCGTACCGCTACGGGTACGAGTCGGTGCGCATCCTCGCCGCCCTCGCTCGCGGCGACCGCTCGGTTTTGCCCGAGGGGGGAGTGCTCGACGTGCCGGCGCGGTCCATCCGCCGCGACAATGTCGAAGCCTTTTGGGACGAACTGAAAACCCTGACCGGCACTCCCTAATGGCCCTGTTGGCTGCCCGCGGCATTAGCAAGCGTTTTCCGGGGGTTCTTGCGCTCGACGCGGTGGATATGGCGGTGGAGGCTGGAGAAGTCCTCGCCGTCATCGGCGAAAACGGGGCTGGCAAATCCACCCTGATGAAAATCCTCGCCGGTATTGAGACCCCAGACAGCGGCCAGATTGTGCGCGATGGAGTGGCGGTGATTATCGACTCGCCGCGCCGCGCCGCTGAGCTCGGCATCGCCCTGATCCACCAAGAACTCAACTTTTGCGCCAACCTCTCGGTCGCTGCCAATCTCTATCTCGGCCGCGAGCCGCAAAATTGGGGGCTGATCGACCGCGCCGCCATTCGCGAAGGGGCGGTCCAAGCCCTCGCGCAACTTGAGCTTGAGGTATCGCCGGACGCCCTGATGGGCGACTTGCCCATTGGCCATCAGCAGCTCGTCGAAATCGCCAAGGCGCTGGCGACCGAGGCACGAGTGCTGATTATGGACGAGCCGACCTCCAGCCTCACCAACCAAGAGGCCGAGGCTCTATTCGCGGTTATTAACGAACTGCGCGAGCGCGGCGTGGCCATCGTCTATATCTCCCACCGCCTCGGCGAGGTCGAAGCGCTAGCGGACCGCGTCTTGGTCCTCTGCGACGGGCAAAACGCCGGTGAGCTGACCCGCACGGAGATTAGCCACGATGCTATGGTGGCGAAGATGGTCGGCCGCGATGTGGCCCAATACTACGCGCACCAACCCCAGCCGGCCGGCGACATCGCCCTCCAAGCCGAGGATTTGGTCCTTCCTGCTTGGCCCGAGCACCGGCTCAACTTCGCGGTGCGGCGCGGTCAACTCGTCGGCATTGCCGGTCTCGTCGGCGCAGGGCGCACCGAGCTGTTGCAGGTGCTCTTTGGCCTCGTCCCTGCGCTCGCCGGCCGCGTCCTCATCAACGGCGCACCGCACGTGATTCGCTCGCCGGTCGATGCCATTCGCGCTGGCTTGGCCCTCGTGCCCGAAGACCGCAAGCAACAGGGCCTGATTCTCGAAATGGCCTTGCGCGACAACATCGGCCTGCCCGGCTTGGGGCGCTATCAGCGCGTTGCCGGTTGGGTCAATTTTGCCCGACAAGCTGCGGACGCCGATCAGATGATAGATCGCCTCGCCATCCGCACACCCGGCCCGACCCAAATCGTCCAGTACCTATCCGGCGGCAATCAGCAAAAGGTGGTGCTGGGCAAGTGGCTGGCGCTCGCGCCCCGCGTGTTGCTGCTCGACGAACCAACCCGCGGCATCGACGTGGGGGCCAAACAAGCGATTTACCGTCTGATGGAAGAGTTGGCCGCCAGCGGCGTGGCCGTGCTGTTTGCGTCGAGTGAGTTAGAGGAAATTCTGGGGATGGCCGATGCGGTGTTAGTCATGCACGAGGGCCGCATTACTGGTCAACTCCAGAGGGATGCGCTCAGCGAGGAAGCGATTATGAGCTTAGCGACGGGGAAGGCGGCTTAGAGCATGAAGAAAATAGTGGGTATCCTCGGTTTGTTGCTGGCGGTTTTTGTGGTCACTTGGATTGTCGAACCCAAGTTCGTCAGCGCCTATAACCTGCAAAACATCATCCGCTGGACCTCGCTGTTTGGCATCATTTCCATTGGCGTGGCCTTTGTTATCATCACGGGCGGTATTGACTTGTCAATCGGCTCGTTGATCGGCTTGGTGGGGTGTCTGCTGCCCATGCTCTTGGCCGCTGGCTATCCGCCTGTCATTGCGCTGCTGGCCGTAGTGGTTTTGTCGCTGGCCATTGGGTTGATGCACGGCTTGCTGATTACGCGCTTGGGGCTGCAGCCGTTTGTCGTCACGCTGTGTGGGCTGCTGTTCTACCGCGGCTTTGCCCGCTGGCTTACCCACGACCAAGTCCAAGGCTTTGGCTCGTCCTATGAGGGCCTGCGTCAACTGGCGATTGGCAAGGTCGCGCTGGGCGGTTTTGCGCTGCCGATTCCGTTTTTTCTCTTAGTGCTTGCCGGGGGCCTCGCCGCCCTCTTCCTCAACCGCACGATATGGGGCCGCTACCTGTTGGCACTGGGCCGCAACGAGACCGCGGCGCGCTACAGCGGGATCCAAATTGAGCGGATGAAAGTGCTGGCGTACGTCTTATGCTCGGGCACCGCTGGCTTGGGCGGCATCCTTTTCGCCCTCGATGTCAACTCAGTGCAACCGGCCGCGCACGGCAATTTCTACGAGCTGTACGCTATTGCCGCAGCCGTGTTGGGGGGCTGTTCGCTGCGCGGCGGCGAAGGGTCGATTTTGGGGGTCGTCATTGGCGCAGCCGTCATGCGGTTGCTCTACAATGCCATCAATGTTTCGGGCATTCCCACCCAACTCGAGTTTGCCATTATCGGCGCGGTGATTTTGGCGGGAGTGATTGCCGACGAGTTGATCCGCCGCGTAGCGAGCAGGCGACGAGCGGGACGAGGGGGTTAGACCATGGAACGACAAAAATATCGCGCCGGCATCATCGGCTTGGGGTGGATGGGGTTTCTCTACGACTTGGGGAAGCGGGATTACGAGCGCATTGGCGGGTCGTATCAGGCACCGATATACGATGTCGAAAGTGCCGACCGGCCCCTGCCGGACGGGCTCGATGTCAAGCGGACGTTTCACCTCTACGATCACCCCGGGCGGGAGGGGCTGGCTACTTCGTATGCTGCGGCTTTTTTCGACCGGCCCGAAGTGGAATTGGTGGCTGGGGCCGACCGGGATCCGCGGCGGCGGGCCATGTTCGGAGAGTGCTATGGCATTGAAGCCTTGTACGCGGATGCGCTGGCGATGCTGGACGAAGAACGGCTGGACATCGTGGCGATTGCGACGAACACCAAGGGGCGGTCTGCACTGACGATGGCGGCGGTCGCCGCTGGGGTGCGGGGCGTGTTGGTCGATAAGCCTATGGTGTTCTCGCTGGCCGAAGCCGACTCCATGGTCGGCGCGTGCGCCGAGGCCGGGGTGCCGCTGGTGGGCGGGGCGACGAGCGTTTCGCATCCGTCGTTTGCGCGGGCTAAGTCGCTGGTGCAGAAGGGGGCGATTGGCAAGGTGCAGTCGCTTGAAGCGCGCGTCCCGGTTCTCGCTCAGCATCAGGACTGGAGCTATTTTTTGCCTGGCGACCCGGTTTGGGTGTGCGGCACGGGTGATCAGCCGCGTCGGGAGCGCGGCAGCACCGAGTTCATGGGGCAGGGAATGATCGCGTGTAGCGATGGCTTGGTGGTCCACATCCGCGCTGGTGCGCCCGAGGTGCGGATTTCGGGGAGCCGGGGGGAGATGGTCTTTGATCGCAATCAGTGGCGGCTCTGTCAAGACGTGGAGACGCCGGCGGCCGGGCGGGTGGAAATGCCGTGGCCCGCGCCGCAGTTTTTGTCGGGTATGCGGACTGTGTACTGCCTCGACGACCTGATCGCCTGCATGGAGGGGCGGTTGGACGAGCCGAAAAATTCCGGGCGGCGGGTCGCTGTTGCGCTGGAAGTGGAGCTGGGGCTGAAGCTGTCGGCAGCGCGGGGCGGCGAGCGCGTGGAATTGCCGCTGGCCGACCGCAGCTTGGCGCTGATGTACGATTGGTTCCGCTAAAGCTGCATACGGCCCGCCGCTGTTGGCGATTATCAGCAACACGTTGCGCGCTCCCTAAACAGCGGACGTTGGACCCACCGACTGACTTCCCAACCGGACGGACCACAACCTACCACCGCGCAAGGAGATTAGACGATGACCAAGCCCCGCACCAGAATATGTTTTCTGCTGGCGGCTGGACCGCTACTCGCCGAAGGCTGGAGCATCACCGAGGCGCATTACCAAGGCGGCCGGGCCCGCAGCGAACACGCCGTCAGCCCGCCCGGCTTTCAGCACATCTTGACCCTGCAACACGCCAGCGGCTGGAAGCGCGTCGAGAATTGAGCGTACTGATTACGGGTGCGGCGAGTGCATTGGGCCAGGCGGTGGCTGCGACTTTAACAGCGGCCGATATGGAGTTGCGCTTATTCGACGACTGCCCGGCCGAGCGGTGTGCTGGCGAGTGGGTGGCGGGCTGCTTGGTCGATGCGGACGCGGTGCGGCAGGCCGTGCGCGGCGTGGATGCCGTCGTCCACACGGGCGAACCGCCGCCGGCCGCAAGCGAGGAGGTCCTGCTCGACCGGGCGACGCGCGGTACGCACGTGCTGTTGCAGGCGGCCGTGGCGGCCGGCGTCAAGCGGTTTGTGTACGGCAGTACGCTGGAAGTGTTTCGCGCATACCCCGACACAGTGTATATCACCGAGCTGTACAAGCCGCTGCCGCCGCCGGACTTGGTGCCTTTGGCTCGGTATTTGGGCGAGCTGACGTGCCGCGAATTTGTGCGCGAGTACCCCATCACAGCTACGGCGTTGCGCCTCGGCAAGCTGGTGAGGGAGGAGGAGGTCGCCGGGCTGGAACGCGATTTGATGTGGGTCGATATTCGGGATGCGGCGCAGGCGTTTTGCGCGGCGTTGGCGCGAGACGCGAGCGCGTCTTTGGATTGGGTGCCGCGCTGGGCCGTGTACCACATTGCCGCGCCTCTTGCCCATCCCAAGTTTTTGCTCAACCAAGCTAAGTCCATGGGTTATCGGCCGCAGCGCGAATTTCGCGGAGCCAAGGCGTGAAGAAAAAGGTATTGCTGTTAGGGTCCTCGGGGATGATCGCCCCCAATCTGCTGCCCGGTCTCGAAGATACGTACGATCTGACGCTGGCCGATATTACTCCGCACCCGGACGGCAAGCCCATCGTGCATTGCGATGTGTCGTCGCGGGAGCAGGTGCGGGCCGCGGCTGCGGGCATGGATGCGATCATGAATTTCACGGTCGTACGCGATCATCCCGAGCAGAGCTTTCACGTCAACATGCGCGGGGCGCTCAATGTGATGCAGGCCGCGGCTGAGCACGAGATCAAAAAGGTGATTCACACCGGCCCGCAGTTCGTCCGCCGCACGTATGACCACGACTTTGACATTGCGGATGTGCCGCCGGTTTTGACTACGGGCTATTACTGCCTGACCAAGGGCTTGGCGAGCGAGATTTGCCGGGCGTACGCGCGGGCATATCGCATTCAGACGATCAGTTTTGTCTTCAATGGCTTGGGGCCGCGCCCGACGACTCAACAGGTGGGCGACTTTCCGCCGTTTACGGTGGTGTGGGAGGATTTGCAGCAGGCGTGTCGGCTGGCGTTGGAAATTCCACAGGTGCCGGACTGCTTTCAGGAATTCAACTTGCTTAGCTGGGAGGGGCACGGCAAGTACAATGTGGATAAGGCGCGGCGCATCTTGGGCTTTGAGCCGACCGAGCGCTGGGAGCGGTATTTTGCGCGGAGAACCTAGCGTCGGGTAGCAGCGCAAGAACGACAAACGACAACTATGGCGGTGACGCGATGTCCATCATTTACGTCCTTACCCGGCCTCGGCAAGATCGGCAAGACGCAAGGGATATAGAGACGAAGGTGCGACATCGCAGTCGAGGTTGAAGACGAGAGAATCGACGAGTTTGAGAAGGCCCTCCACGAGGCGTTCGCCCGGTGCGGAAGCTACAGGAAATTTATGACGAAAATCACTCACTATGAAACAGCAAACGAGGAGCGAATGATGAGCGAAATCATCGCCGATACCGCCCAAATCCCCGACTTCGCCGCCCAACTCGACGCGCTCGACCGACACGGCTTTCTCTTGGTGCGGAATGCACTGGACGAGGAAACGGTGCTGGCGTGGCGGGCGTGCTTGGTGCGGAAGTACGAGCGCGAAGAATGGGACATTAGCAACGAGGTCGGCAATGTGGCTTTTGACCACCTGTTGGAGCAGGAATCCGAGCTGGCGCGGCCCTTGGTCGGCCACCCCTCGGTCGCGCCGTATTTGCAGGCCATGCTCGGCCGGCAATGCCAGTTGCGGAGCTTTCGGGCGCACATCAATCCGGGCGCTTATACCCAAGAGTGGCACAAGGACTTTGGCTATTATTGGGACGCGCCCGACGAGGCGCGGCACGCGCTGCGACCGCTCTGCATAAATACCACGTTTTACCTGACGGACAACGCGCCGGAGACCGGGCGCTTGACCTTCATCAACAACTTTTGCCACAACGCCCTGCCGGAAGAAATTCGCCATCTAGGCGGGTACAATTCCGATAACCCCTTTTACCAGTGGTGCGAGCGGCAGGAGCTCATCCATCTGCACCCCATGACCGGCGACGCGGTGGTGTTCTTCAGTCATATCCCTCACCAGGGCGCGAAGCTAAAGGAAGATGCCGACGCGCCCATTCGCTGCAACGTGGTGCTGCACTACCAGCAGACGCCCATGTTCCCGGGGATTCCCTTTGTCAGCTCGCCGCTGCCGGCCATTGCCGCGCTCGGGTACAACGGGACCTTTCCGTTTGCCGAAGGACGCTAGGATTTTAACATCACAAGAAAAGGAGAACGCTTATGAATCGCTTTACTCGCACCCCCCATTACAGCGGGCCGGACGACCCGCAAATCGGCCAAGTGCGCGGCACTTTGGCACTCGGAGAAACCGTCGTCATCGAGACCATTGGCGGCGCGGACAACGACTTTGAAGCAGCCGGGGAGACCCGCGCCGGCATGATTACTTCTGGGGAGAGCCATCGCCGCTACGCCCGCCCCGGCGGCCCCTTTCTCATCGAGGGCATTGAGCCGGACGATTGGGTGGCCATTGAGATCATCGATATCGAGGTCGGCCCTTACGGCTTCTATCGCAACGGCGGTCCCAATTGGGGCAATTGGCGCTGCGTGGCGCCGGTGCGCGACGGGCTGATCCACTTTCCGCCGGATTTTGTGGTGCCGGTGCGGCCCATGATCGGGGTCGTCCAGCTCGAATCGTGGGCACCCAACGCCATAGATCACGGCGGCAACATGGATTTCAATGCCATCCAGCCCGGCAGCACCGTCCACATCCGCGCACAAAAGCCCGGGGGGCTGCTCTCGCTGGGCGATGTCCACGCGCGCATGGGCGACGGCGAGTTGACTGGGGCTGGGGTCGAAATTGACTCGGCCATCACGCTCAAGGTGGATCGCTCGCCCGGGTTCCCCAACAGCAGCCCGGTGGTCGAGACCACTAGGGTTGTGGAAGACGCCGAGGAATATCTCACCAGCGCGCGTGCGGAAGAGTGGGGTGACGCGCTCAAAGCGGCGTGGCTCGAAATGGTGGCCCTGATTTGCGACCGCTACGACACCACGTACGAATACGCCAACATGATCGTCGGCACCATTGGGGACGCCCGCCCGGGCTTTGCCACTGGCTATATGGGTGGGTACGCGACCTGTCAGATTGCGGTGACCAAGAAACTGCGGCGCACAGGCGAGCCGTATCGGCCCTAAGAGCGACGGGAGGGTTGCATGGCGACGCTAGGGCAGGTTGAGCAATATCGCGAGCAGGGTTATTTCATCGCCGACGACGCGGTCGCCCCGGACATGCTAGCGGCCTTGGAAGCCGGGGCGCGGCGCGCAGTGGAAAAGGTGCGCTCCGGCGCAGTGGTGGTTGCGCCCGAGCGGATCAGCACCGGCGGCCCGGGCGTGGAACCGCGCCACATCTTGGGCTTGATCGCCCCCGAGTTTGGCGAGCCGATCTTTGCCGAATACCTCATGTCCGAGCCGGTGGAGACCTACGTGCATGCCTTGGTGGGCGGCCCGTTGCGCTTGGGCTGGGTGGGGCTGATTGTCCTGTGTGGCCCGACGGACTACGACACGGGTTGGCACCGCGACTTTGGCCAAGAGGAGCGCGACGGCAGCCGGGAGGTGGAGCTGGAGATTCTGAGCCGCTACCGCAAGAGTCTGGTCAAGTGGCACTTGGCCTTGGCCGACGACGCCTGTCTGTGGCTGGTGCCGGGCAGCCAGCGCCGCTACCGCACCGAGCAGGAGCGCGAAGTGTTGATCAACAACCGCAAAGGCGACGTGCCCAATGCCCAACAAATAGTGCTGCAAAAGGGGCAGACCATTTTCTGGACCGGCAATACCGTTCACCGGGGCCGCCTGCCCGCTGGCGCGACCGAGCGGCTGACCTTGACGGGTGCGTTAGTCAAACACGAGGAAGACCAGCGCGAAGCCCTCGACGAGCGCTTCCGCTGGCAATTGGCCGACAATGTGCGGGCCGGGCTACCCGCGCGGATGCAGGGATACTATGACCGCTGGCGGCGGGTGCAGGACGTTTAACTCCGGTGCGTTGGGTACTAGACGGACGATAACCATCCATTATGTAGGATAATTATGCGGTTTATAATGTTGCTAGTTTTTAGCGATTCAATTGCTATCCGAGAAGGCGCAAATTATTGCGGCGATCTTGGGGTTGGGGTCTGCAATGCTCCGCGTCAGTTGGCGCGCAAGACGCCTTCCTTTTTGACGCGGTCGTGGATTTTGGCGAATTCGGCCGATCCGTCGTCTTCCCAAATCGAGGAGCGGAAGCCGCGGTCAACGCCCTCCTGATGGCCGGTAATGCTGGTGGGGGAGATGTAGGACGGGCCGTAGTACGTGTGCCCGCCGGGCATCTGCAAGACGCCGATGTGGGTTGGACGCTCGACTAGCGATTGGGACGCTAGCCGCTCCAGCGCGTTCTCATCGACTGTAAAGCCCAAGCCCGGTCCGTTGGGTACAGGAGAAGCTCCATCGACGACGGGAATGGTTTCGGTGGTGTAGTCTTCGGCGTATTGGTCGTCGAGGTTGATCGAGTGGGCGGTGTGGGTCGGCAGCACCGAGGCCAGGTGCATGGCCATAGCCTTGCCTAGAGTACCTCCTTCAAATTGCAGCAGAACTTGCACATTGGCCCGGCCACAGGCCCAGCCGGCGGCCATGGTGTCTTCGAGGGTGCCGCCGATCATGTACATATCGGCGAGGCCGTAGATCAGCTCTTGGACCCCGCCCAAGGGCGTACCGTGCATGATTAGCGGTAGACTGGTCTGCTGGCGCAGGCGCTTCCAGCCGTCGATGTCCTTTTTGTCGAACGGGTCTTCGATGTAGCCGACGATGGGGAAATTCCTTTCGAGTTCGGCGATGATCGGCAGGGCGCTGCCGAGGCTGCGGTTGTGGTTGAAGTCGTAGTGGATGCGGAAGCTCTCTGGGGCGACTTCTGTGGCTAGCCGAGTCTGCTCGAAGACGTCGTGGTAGGTGCAGGTGTGGATTTTGAAGACGCGGTAGCCCTCGGCGGCAGCGCGTTTGATCTCGTCGCGAAAGATCTCTGGAGAGGCGGGTCGGGTCCAGGCGGCCACGGCAATGGCGTTGCGCTTTTTCTGGCCGAGGAGTTTGTGAACGGGCAGGTCGAGGTGTTTGCCCATTGCGTCGTACAGGGCGCAGAGCAGGCCCGAGGGGACGGCGGAGCGATGGTCGTTGATGAAGTCAAAGGGGCTGAGGCCGATAAATTGGGCGACGGTGTCGCGGGATGGTTTGGCGTAGGGCCGCACCCGCATATCGCCGTAGCCGGTGATACCGGCGTCGGTGTGGACTTTGTACACGACTCGGCAGTCGATGCCGTAGAGATCGACGCGGCGCTCGGCGTAGCGGCTGGCCAGCTTGGGAAAGATGGGGATGACTTCGATGTCGGTGATTTTCATCTTGGGAGACTCCTTGCATGGGCGGGGAAGGCGGTTGGCGGCCAAGGTACGGGCGTGGGAGAGGAGGCGCAAGCTTTCTCGCAGAGAGATTGGTCGCCGAAGCGGATTTTCGTCAGCTCCCTGAACTAAGGGTTTTGGATCCGGCCTGTGGCGCTGGAGAACTACTAGTCGCCTTAGCTAACTCACTGCCAGATAATACACTAATAATTTGGTGTTTAATCGTCGGCTTGCCAAAGCGTCCGAATCTATTCTCGATATACTCTGGAGTTAGGATGAGAATTGAGCTTATTGTCTGAGTCTGTGGGTCAACACGCAGAAAAACGAATCGGACATCCTTCGACGATAAGGTCTCACCGGAATTGTATTCAACTTGGATAGAGTCGGATGCTGGATTTCGATTCCAAACTTGGAGATTGTAAGTATCACCTTTAGTTACGATATAGGTGTCCACATATTCTAAATCATCTGGAGGCGTAAGATGGGTCTTGTGGATTGGTGGAAATCTAAATCTGGGATTCATTTCTTTGGTTGCGTTTCCGCTTGAATTCAGAAAAAGTGCTGAGAGCAGTACTCGCACGAGGCACCTCGGGCATGCCAAGTAAGGCCCGCCATTCGCGCTCAATTTCGACGAGCTCTTCGCGCACGGCCTCCGGTTCATCGCCGTGACAGCACGGCCCTAGAGGGCCTTCGATGTAGCCCACGTAGGAGCCATCTTCGGGTGACCACTTCACGACCTTAGTCCACTCAGGCACCTGCGGAAACTCATGGGCGATTTTCTTATAATCTATCGGAGCAGTCATTGGTGTTTCTCCCTGTTTTGGACTTCAGCTAACTTCTTCTTGAGCTGATTTTCTTGGTACGCATGGGCATCTGCACTGTCCTTGCCACACACCGTGGCCACGACGCCAAGTGGATGGATATACTTTCTGTGGCTCCCCTTACCCTTGCCTCTATGTTCGATGAACCCGGCTTGCATGTAATCCCGCCGCACCTCGCGCAACTTTCTAGGCATATGCCATCCTTCCGAGTCGGCGGTTAAAGGCGAATCTGTGAAGGGTCGCAACCCTTTCAATCTAAAGAGAAGTCTATGCTCGCTAATCAACATGAGCAAGATTAGAAGCGGTCTGTCTGGGTGAGTCTGCGGGTCGCCACAAGAGACGACTCCTACGGCGGTTGGGTAAAGGGTTGCCCTGTTTTATCCCTGCGTCCGTCCCTTGGTGTACGGGCGAGATTCGTCTAGCCGTATGACTGCTTTTTTTGCACAAGCCGGTCCTTCAAGCCATTTTATCAGCCCAAACGCAAGACCACTTCAAAGGAGGAAACCATGGGCACCTACACTCCGCTGGATTTGAATGCCCTGTACAACGCCGGATTGGACGGCTTGGGAGGCCAAGGGCCGCTCGGCGCACAAAGCTTTCGCGGCTTGCCGTTTGTGCTCGGCAGCAATGCTGAGTGCTGCCTGATCGCCTGCGATGGGGAGCGGTCCGGCGTGGAAATCCCGCTCGGCCGGCGGGCGACTTGGATGATTGTGGCGCATCGCCTGTTGGAATCGCAGATCGCCGACAATGGGCCGCTGGCAACGCTGGTAGCTGAATACGCTCTGCACTACGAGGACGGCGATGTGCTCAAGGTGCCAGTGCGCGATCGCTTTGAAATCTCGACGGTGCCGGCGTCCTATGGCGGCACGCCGTTTGTGGCGGTGCCAGATACGGGCGATCAGCTCTTGCCGCGTAGCGAAGGTCCGTGGGACATGGCCGGGCGTCGCCAGACCGAGGTCAATGGCGGGCGGGCGCAGCACTTCGTGCTCTGGGCGTGGCCGAATCCGCGCCCGGACAAGAGCTTGAAGAAAATCGCCATCGAGGCCGCGGGGCCGGCCTTTGTCATCGGCGGGATCACCCTGAGCGACTTGGATGAAGAGCCGATCTGCCGCGAGGGTACGCGCGAGGTCATCATCACCTTGCCGCAAGCGGAGGACGCACGCCAGTCCGCCGCTCTTGAAGTGGAAGTCGATCGCGGCGTTGCGACCTATCCCTACCCATTGCCGGAGTCAACGGCCGAGGATTTCCTCAGCGGACGCAAAGGCTGGGGCGAAGCTCAAAACGAGGGCAGCAGCCCTTCATACGTGGAAATTGCCGCCAATCCTTCGGCCACTGTGCAGGTCAAGCGCGACGGGGAAGTGTTGGGCGAGGCCCGCTGGGAACAGGTGCGGCAGCAGGGCCGCGTAGAGGCTTCGCCGCGAGTGCAGCTAGAAGTGGTGGAGCGCGGGCGCAACTGGGTGCATACCAAGGTCATTGACGACGCCACTGGGAAACCCGTGCCCTGCCGCGTCCACTTCCGCTCGCCAGAGGGCATTCCCTACGCCCCGCACGGCCACCACGCCCACGTCAACTCCAACATGGGGACTTGGCACTTCGATGTGGGCGGCGATGTGCGCTTGGGGCAGATCACCTATGCGTACATCGACGGCACCTGCCAAGGCTGGCTGCCGCGCGGCGAAGTGATCGTGGATGTGGCGCGTGGCTACGAATACGAGCCGCTGCGCGCCAAAGTAGAGATTGCGCCAGGCCAGCGCACCTTGGATCTCCGGCTGAAGCGCTGGCGGCAGATGAACGAGGAAGGCTGGTACAGCGGCGACTCGCACGTGCATTTCCTGTCGGCGCAGGGCAGCCTCACCGAGGCGCAGGGCGAGGACTTGAACGTAGTCAATCTGCTGCAATCCCAGTGGGGTGGGCTGTTTACCAATACCGAGGAATTTACCGGTGGCGAGATGGCCACGGCCAACGGCGATCACATTGTCTATGTGTCCCAAGAGAACAGGCAGCACTTTTTGGGGCATCTGATCCTCATGGGGCTGAAGGAGCCGGTGATGCCGTGGTGTTCGGACGGCCCAGGCGAAGCCGAGCTGGGCGGGACGCTTGAAGTGCCCATGGCCGAGTGGGCTGACCGCTGCCGGGCGCAGGGCGGCAGCGTGGTGATCCCGCATTTGCCCAACCCCAACGGCGAGCCAGCCGCCCTGATCGCCACCGGGCGCGCCGACGCTGTGGAGATGCTCCGACACGGCACGTACATGCACGGCGAGTACTACCGCTACCTCAATTGCGGGTACAAGCTGCCGCTGGTCGGCGGCACCGACAAAATGAGTAGCGATGTGCCGGTGGGGATCTATCGCACCTACGTGCAGATTCCCAAGGACGAGCCGTTCACCTACGACAACTGGTGCAAGTACATGGCCGCGGGCCGCACCTTCCACAGCGGCGGCCCGCTGATCCGCTTCAGCGTTGATGGCCACGAAGTAGGAGACACGATGCAGTTACCGGGCAATGGCGGCACGGTGGAGGTGGTCGCCGAGGCCGAGTCGGTGGTGCCGATCCATACGCTGGAAGTGGTGCAGGAAGGGAGGGTGGTGGCCTCTGTCGAAGAGGCCAAGGGGACGCGCAAGTTGCGCCTGAAGGCCGCGGTAAAAGTGGAGGGCCACTCGTGGCTGGCGGCGCGGTGCAGCGGGCCGGGCTACGAGCAAAGTGTGCCGCACTTTGATGGTTGGGGCCGGGGGATCATGGCGCACACCTCGCCGGTGTATCTGGCCTGCGGCGGACAGTGGTGGATGTTCAACGAGGAGACAGCGCAGTACATGCTGACCTTGGTGGATGGCTCGCTGCACTACATCCGCCACAATAGCCGCCAGCATCTGCGCGACGACATTACGCACCACCACGGCGAGGCGGATCACCTCGCCTATCTGGAGCGGCCCTTCCTGCAAGCGCGAGAGGCGATCCATCGCCGGATGCACCAGTTGGGCGTGCCGCACTAAGGCCGCCTTGTTCAGAGATTCTGGCTCAGGATATATTGAGCGGCCATTCACCGTAGAAAGGAAGCTGCAATGAGCAATCCATTTGTGCCGTTAGATTTGAGCGCGGCCTATAACGCCAGTACCGGCAATGTTGAGTCCGAAGGCGGCAAGCTCTGGCCAGCGCCCGACGACGCGCCCGACAATACGCCGCTCGTGGGGCTGCCTTGGGGCGAGCAGCAGTTTTGGGGTGTGCCCTTTAGTTTGGCGGCCACAGGTGCTGACCGGGCCGTGGTGCTGGTGGCGCAAGAGGCTAGGGTGAGCGCATCGGCGGAGATTGCGATAAATGCCACGGCGCGGCGCATCCTCTATGCCCACGCTTGTGCGCCGGTGCCGGGGGAATGGGCCACGGTTGAAGGCACGGGCGAGGAGATAGGAACCTATCGCGTCCTCTATGCCGACGGCAGCTCGGTTGAGCAGCCGCTGCGCCGCCGCTTTGAAATCCACGATGTGCAGGTGCCTTGGGGGCATCATCCCTTTCTCTGTCGCAACTGCCGCCATTTCTACTCGGTGCCGCTAGAAAGCCGGGAGTACAGCTATGGCATGGTGCAGACCGGGGCCTTCACGTGCGAGGGCAGCGACCTCGAGGGTTGGTGGCTCTACGACTGGGAAAATCCCGCGCCCGACCAGGAGATTGCGGCGATTGCGGTGTCGGCGGCTGGCCCTACGGCACTGGCGTTGGCTGGCATTACGCTCTGCCACGAGGAGCGCGACCCCTTTGCTTGGCCGGCGCGGCAGGAGGTGGTGCTGCGGGTTGATGCCGCAGGAACGCCCGAAGTGGCAATGGAGCGCGGCGAAATTGTGCGCCAAGATCAGCTCTGGGTGCCGAGTGCAGATTTCCTCACCTCCGAGGAAGCGGGCTGGGGCCGCGGTGGCCAAGAGACGGTCGCCGGTGGCTATCTGGAAATCCACGGATCAACCCAAGGGCAACTCGCCATTAAGACGGGCGACGACGAAGAGCGCATTTGTTGGGGCGATGTGCTCAACAAGAAGAAGGTCGCTCAAGGCAAGGTACAAATCGAGGTCGTCGCGCCGGCTGGCAAGCAGTGGGTCCACGTGCGGGTTGAGGACGCGGATACTGGCCTGCCCGTGGGAACCCGCGTCCACTTTCGCACTGAGCACGGAGCCTATCTAGCGCCGCACGGCCACCAAGCCGACGTCAACATTGCTTGGTTTGAGGACATGGGCGGCGACTGCAAGACCGGAGGTGTGCCCTACGCATATATCGACGGCACCTGCCAGATCGACTTGCCCATCGGCCCGGTGTACGCCGAGGTGGTGCGCGGCTTTGAGTACCAGCCATTGCGCCAGCAAGTTGAAATCAAGCCCGGACAGAACGCGCTAACCCTCAAGGTCAAACGCGCCTTTGACATGAAGCAGCGCGGCTACTATTCGGGGGATACCCACGTGCATTTTCTTTCCTCCCAGTCGTCCCACCTAGAGGCCGCTGGCGAAGACCTCAATGTGGTGCATTTGTTGGCCAGCCAGTGGGGTCGGCTGTTTACCTCGTGGGAGGAGTTTACCGGCGGCTTGGCACCGACCAGCAGCGCCGAGCACTTGGTTTGGGTCAGCCAGGAGAACCGGCAGCACGTGCTCGGGCACATCAGCTTGCTCGGCCTCAAGGAACTGGTCGCGCCTATGTGTACCGGCGGGGCCAATGAGGATTGGGTCGGCGGCTCGGTGGATGCGCTGATGGCCGACTGGGCCGAGGAGTGCAAAAAACAGGGCGGGCTGGTCATTATGCCGCATCTGCCGCTGCCCGACTTTGAGAACGCGGCCAACATCGTCTTGGGCCACGCCGACGCTGGCGAGATGTGCTGGATTTGGGAGGGCGAGCCGATCAGTTCGGCCGAGCGGGGCTACTACCGCTGGCTCAACGTGGGCCAAAAGCTGCCGATTGTCGGCGGCACCGACAAGATGTCCAACGGCCGCATTTTGGGCGGCTCGCGCACCTATGTCAAGCTGCGCGACGGCGAGGAGTTTACCTTTGACAATTGGTGCCAAGCTGTGCGGCGCGGCCAGACGTTTGCCAGCACCGGCGCGATGATCGACCTAAAGGTCGAGGGGCGGGAGATGGGCGAGGAAATCCACCTGCCCGGCAATGGCGGCACGGTCGAGGTGGTGGCAAACGCGGAAAGCGTCTGGCCGCTTACTGGGCTGGAGCTTATTTGCAATGGCGAGTCGGTTGCGCGCGAGCTCGCCGCGCCCGGTGCCCAGCAGATCGAACTGAAGTTCAAGCTCAGGGCCGAGTCTTCCTGCTGGGTCGCGGCCCGTTGCTGGGGTCCGCATTACACGGACGCCGGGCCGGTGATGGCCCATTCTTCGCCGGTCTATATCGACGTGGGGCGGCGCTGCGCGTTTGCGCCGGCCGAGGGCCATTATCTGCTGACGCACATGGAGGGTGGTATTGCTTGGGCCGAAAGGATCGGCGTCTTCCGCGACGAGGCGATCCGCCAGCGGCTGATTGGCCTGTTCAACGAGGCGCGCGGCGAGTTGCTCCGGCGCATGCAGTAGGAGTGCTATGCCCGCCGACCGCAGGTCGGTGTAACGTTTTACTCGCTGCCCAACGGTTGGTGAAAGGATAGACAATGCTTACAGAGGCACAGATCGACGAATTCCACCGCAACGGCTTTCTCAACGGCGGCCGCGTGCTCTCCGACGACGCGCTCGGCGAATTGAGCGCCGCGCTCGACGAAATTTTGGCCAAAGGCCCGGACGGCTTTGCCCCTGGCGAGCCGCAGCCGGTATCCTTCCGCGACCTAGCCGGCGGGGGCAACGTCAGCGAGCATCCCGTGTGGCAGATCGTCAATATCTGGGAGGCTGCACCCGCTTGGGAGCGGCTGATGTACCACTCAGCTATCGTACGGGGTATCAGCCAGCTTACCGGCCATGCCGACCTCCAAGTTTGGCACGACCAGATTCAGTACAAACCCGCACGCTACGGCGGCTCGACTCACTGGCACCAAGATGCCCCCTTGTGGCCGATTATCAAGCCGATGACGCCGGTCTCGGCGTGGATCCCCTTGGACGATGCGACCGAGGAAAATGGCTGCATGTGGATGGTGCCCGGCAGCCACAAGTGGGGCAATCAGATTGCATTTTTGCGTACGCAGGGGGATTTGTCGCTGTTGGAAAACTTCAAGGACTTACAGGGCTTTACCCCGCCAGCCGACGCCGAGATCCGCACGGTGGAAGCGCGGCCGTGTCCGGTGATGCGCGGGGAGGTTTCTTTCCACCATTCCCTGACTTGGCACGGCTCGCCCTTCAATCGGTCGCCGCGGCCCCGGCGCGCCATTGCCATCCACTATATGACCGGCGCAGCGCGCTTCGACCAAAGCGGCGAGCACCTGATGAAGCAGTTCGTCGATTTGCCCGACCATGCGCCGATGGCCGCGGCCGGCCCGCACTTTCCGGTGGTGTGTCGCCATGGGGAGCCGGTGGGAGTACCGGCGCGGCTGCAGGGGTACTAGGCGGACTTTGGAGGAGTGGCTGGCGGCCGGGCAAACACGGCCGACCAGTCCATCCGGCCGGTAAACTGCATGGCGGCGAAGAGCGTGATAATGCACAGGATGGTAATGGCCAAGCCGGTATAGCCGACGAAGAAGAAGGTGTAGGAGAAGAGCACCAAGTAAATGAATTGGGCTAAGCCTATCTCCACCAAGGCCAACCGCAGGCCGACCACGAGCCGCATGTAGGAGACGACCAAGAAAACAGACACGGCCGCGGCCAGCAAAAAGGCGTAGTGGATGAGCAAGTGGTCGGCCAGATAGGCCAACAGCAAGTGAAAGCTGAAAAAAGCCGCGCCGATGAAGAAGTAATTCATCGGATGGATATCGATGCCTTTGACTGCGGCAAAAACAAAGAGAACAAAGAAAAAGAGAAAGAGGGATATGGGCGCGGCTAGGGTTACGTCTTGTACCCAAGGACCTGGATTGCGGCGGGCGGGCATGACCATGCCGAGGGAGGCTCCAGTGAGCAGCCGGTCGTACTGCCAAGTGAGCCGCCAGCCATCGGCAGTGCGCTCCTTGTGGGTGGGCGACAGGCTTTCGTGCGGGAAGTCGATGGCGTCGAAATCAGTGTACATGATTAGCTCGAAATCGGAGACTTGCGCGACGTGGTCGCCGAAGCGATACCACCATTCGTCTAAACCCTGCGATTGGTAGGAAAGGCGAATTTGGCGGCTCTGGCCCGGCGCTAAATGCAACGGCTGTTGCAAGTGCCCTTCGGCCAGCGGCAGCGCAGCGATGGGTTGGCCGTCGATCGACAGGGTGAAATCATCGTACACCGCTTGGGAAGTAGGCAGGGCCAGATCGAAGGTCAGGTCGAGGGGACGGTCGGTCGCGTTGGTCGCAGTATAGGCGGCGTCCAGTGCCACTTGGTAGGTGGCGTGCCACAGCAGCCCCTTGCGGCGGTGTTCAAGGTGTAGATCGACTTGTAGGCGGCTGGCCTCTAGGGGCAGGAAGTGACGCTGCTCTTTGGAGTGTTCTGTCTCTTGGCCGTCAGGGGTTTGTTCCTCGGTGGTCCAGTACAGCAGTGGGGCGCGCTGGGATTGGGAAGTGCCCCACAGTTGGCCCACGGCGGCTTTGAGCTTGGTGTCTTGCTGGTGGGTGCGGTGCGAGACGACCTCGGCCAAGATGATCCAAGCGACACTCGTGCAGGCAAAAATGAAGCCGATAGCGGCGATGCGGTACAGCATGAAGCCCTCCTTATAATTGCGTTTGAACATCTCGCCGATAGCTGAAGTTCCACGTACAGAAGTGTCGTTACGCATAAGCCTTGGGTCTGAGATGCTTCGCTTTGCTCAGCATGACAAGGGTAGGCTTTTTCCCGTGCCCTGTCATGCTGAGTGCCGCAACGCGGCGTCGAAGCCTCCCTCACCCCATACCTGTGCGTAACATCAGTTACAGAAGGGGCGTGACAAGGTGATTGCCGCGGAAGTGTTCCGCCCCCGGCAAAGCCGCGTTGGTTTGCTTGCTAGACGGAATGCTGGGTGCCGATATTGGGACGCTATGACTGCGCTGATTATAGCCTTGTTATATGCCGTTGCCATGACCCCGGGGGCGGCTTCGGCCGGGCCGCGAGCGGTCGTGGAGCATTTGTCCTCGCTAGGGTCGCGGGTGGCCGGCTATCCGGGGAGCAATCAAGCAGCGGAATACGTGGAGGGGCAGTTGCAGGCGTTGGGGCTAGCGACGCGACGCGACTCCTTTGCGGTGGTGGTGCCCATCGACAAGGGTGGGCGGTTGGAATGGGAAGATGAGTCGGTCGCCTTGTACGCGGTGTGGCCGAATGGGGTGCGGACTTCGACCGTGCCGCCGGAGGGGTTGCGGATCCCGGCGATTTGGGGCGGCGATGGGGATTGGGGCGATTTTAATGGGCAGGAGGTGGCTGGGCGGGTGGTGCTGCTGGACTTTGCCAGTGGGGACAATTGGCTGAAGGCCGCGTCGTTGGGAGCACGGGCGGTGGTGTTTGTGGCGGCGGATTCAGCTACCACGCAGCAGGCGCAGGGCAAGTACGTGCGGGCGCCGTTGGATGTGCCGCGGTTTTGGGTGGAGAGGACCGCTGGAGAGCGGTTGCGGCGGCGGTTGGTGGGTGGAGAAGTGGAGGTGGAGCTGTGGGGGCGGATGGATTGGCAGGAGCGGATGGCGTACAACGTGTGGGCCGTGGTGCCGGGGCGGCATGCGGGGACTTTGCGGGACGAGACCGTGCTCGTCCATGCGTATTACGACGCGCCATCCGTGGTGCCAGCGCGGGCACCAGGAGCCGAGGCGGCCGTGAGTGTAGCGGTGCTGTTGGAGGTGGCTGCTCGCTTGCAAGCGAACCCGCCAGCGCACACGGTGGTACTCGCCGCGCTAGGGGCCCACTTCTTGGGGCGGCAGGGCATGGTCGCCTTTCTCGACCGGCACGCTCGCCGCCAAGAGCACTACGCGGCCCGGCTCGCCGAGCCGCTGGATATCGGCCTGTTCATTGGTCTCGATTTGTCCAGCCACGGCGAGCGGGTGGTGCTGTGGAACAACACGGATAGCTACGCGCTCAAGCGGTTTTTCGTGCCCTTTGGCCGTCGCTTTGCCGAGTACGCGGAGGCACTAGGCCGCGCCGAGGCCGTGGCCAATGGCATCAGCCCAATTCGGGGGATGGATTGGGATAGCTACATGCCCGGGGGTTTGGCCGCGGACGGGGAGTTGGTGCTCGAAGCGGGATTCCCGTCGCTGACGCTGGCTACGGTAGGCGACGCCCGTTTTGCGCTGGATTTGCCGCAGGACACGGGCGAGCGCGTGGCGTGGGATAATGTGGAGAAGCAGGCGGCGTTGGTGGCCGATCTGCTGGCTTATGCGTTGGCCGATACAGTGCTGTTGGCTGGGCGCGAGCGGCTCGCGGCGGCGTTGGAAGATCGGCTGCGGGATTTGCGGGTCAAAGCGCGGACCTTCCCCCGGCGCAGTCAGGTGCCAGACCGGCCGGTGGCTGGGGCGCTGGTGGCGGTACAGGTGGAGGAGGAAGAGCGCAAAGGAGTGCGTAACACGCGCTACTTTCTCACGGATGCCATCGGGGTGGCGCGGGTCCCCGGGCTGGTGCAGGGGACGTATCCACTGGCGGTGGCGGCGCTAGACGCCGAGCGGGGGGCGATTACCCACGTCGTGGATTTGAGCACCCGTGCGCAAGCGCACCACGGGAAACCGAGGTCAGATGGCCGCTTGGCCAAGAATGTGCGCTGGCTGCAAAACGAGCAGATCGCCGTGCTCTTTCCCGGAGTGGGTCGGCCCTTGTACGGCTTGGTCGAGCCGCGCTTTTTACGCGCGTTGACCAAAGTAAAAGTGCTGTCGGCGGACGAGGGCGAACCGGGTCAGTACGGGTACTCCTTAGGTAAGAGCAGCATCGGCTCGGTGGGGGTAATCTACGGGCCGGCTGATGCTGCGGCCGACGATCGCGTCAAAGTGATTTTGGACGGCCAACTTTTGCTGCTCAACAGCGAGGGCAGCCAAAGCGAGAGCGAGGCGCGGGGTGCGGGGTTTTTGCTGACCGAAGAGGGATTTGGGGCTGCGACGCTACAGGCGGCGCGAGACGTGTGGAACTTGGATGAGGTGCGGCTGGGGATGCTCAAGGAGCACGGCATTGAAAATCAGCGGTTGACGCGCCTACACGAGCAGGCGGCCGCGGCCATAGCCGAAGCGGAATCAGCGGCCGAGCAGCTAAAGTGGGATGAGTACGTGGCGTGGAGCCGCAAGGCGCTGGGCTTGGAGACGCGGGCCTATCCAGAGGTCTTGGCGACGCTCAACGACGTCCTCGAAGGGGTGATTTTCTTTATGGCGCTGTTGTTGCCGGCCGCCTTTTTAGGGGAGCGGCTCTTGTTTGCCGCGGCCGATATTCGCCGGCAGCTCGCTGGCTTTGGGCTGTTATTGCTGGCGATTTGGCTGATTTTGGCGCAGGTGCATCCGGCCTTTGAGCTGGCCGAGCCGCTGGTGGTGCTGTTGGCGTTTGCTATCATGGCGATGGCGGCCTTGGTGCTCTGTATGCTGGTAGGTCGGTTCAACCGCGTCATGGCCCAGCACCAGAGCCAGCAGACACGGGTCCACGCCGAGGATCTGAGCCGCTTGAGCGCGAGTTATGCGGCCTTCATGCTGGGGATTTCCAACATGCGGCGGCGGCCGTTGCGCACTGGTCTGACGCTGGCGACCCTGACGCTTTTGACGTTTACCCTGCTCTCGTTTACCTCGTTTGAACAGCAAATCCGCTACGCGAGTTTCCGGCTGCCCCACGCCGGGGCGTACCCTGGGATCCTCATCCGCGATCGCGGCTGGGAGCGCCTGACGCCGGAAGCGCTCGACTACGCCGAATCGCACTTTGGCGGCAGCGGCTGGATGGGGCGGCGCGGTTGGTACGCGGCCGAAGGCGGCAAGGGGAGCTGGATTGCGGTGGCCGCGGCGGGGAAGGCGGTGCGGGCTACGGGCTTGTTGGGCCTGACGCCGGAGGAAGCGCAAATCACCGCGGTAGATAAGAGTTTGGTGGCCGGATCGTTTTTTACCGCGGATGACGAGGCTACCTGCATCCTGCCGTTGGACATGGCCGCGGCTTTGGGTATTGGGGTTGGGGACCGGATCGAGGTGTTTGGACGTGCGCTGGAGGTGCGCGGGATTGCCGATCCAGAGCAGTTGGGTGAACTGCGCGACCTCGACGACGAGAGCCTGATGCCGGCCGATTTTGTCCTATCGGGCGCAGAGGTGCTCCAGCTAGGGGCGGCGCAGGACGTGGATATTGCCGGCGAGGAGGATCCACGCGAACTCCGGCCCTTCATCCACCTAGAGCCACACCACGTGGTCCTCGTGCCCTATCAAACGCTGGCCGAGGCCGGGGGCAGCTTGCGCTCGGTGGCCGTGCGCTTTCCGGGGGCGACCGACGGGCAGGGGCTGGTCGAGGATTATCTGACGAGGGTGGCGGCCACCTTGTTTGTCGGCTCGCCGGACGGGAGGGTGACCGCTCTGAGTTCAGTGGGGCTGACGGCCGTGAAAGGGCTGGGGGCGCTGGCGATTCCCGCGCTGGTGGCCGCGCTCATTGTGCTCAATGCGATGATGGGGGCGGTGTACGAACGCCTGCGCGAGATTGGCATCTACTCTTCGGTGGGGCTGGCCCCCTTGCACATCGCGCTGCTGTTTGTGGCCGAAGCCTGCGTCTATGCGGTGCTGGGGACGACGTTGGGCTACTTGCTGGGCCAGGGGTTGGGGCGGGTGCTGTTGGCGTTGGGGCTGTTGCAGGGCATTACCTTGAACTACTCGTCGCTGGCGGCGATTGGGGCTGCGCTGGCGGTGATGGGGGTGGTGTTGCTATCGACGATCTATCCGGCGCGGCAGGCGGCGCGGCAGGCCGTGCCAGACGTGGTACGGCGCTGGCGGCCGGACCCGCCCAGCGGCGACGAGTGGTTGTTTGAGTTCCCCTTCATGCTCGGCGAGGGAGAGGTCGAGGGGGTGTGCGGCTTTTTGGCCAACTACTTTGGGGCCTTTGGCCGGGCGACGCTGGGGGATTTTTACGTCGAAGATATGCACGTTACGCAGGCCGACGGCTATCGCCTCTCGTTTGCGCTGTGGCTGGCCCCGTTCGACTTGGGGGTGAGCCAAGAGGTGGTCGTGGAGTTCGCGCCGGCTGGACAGCGGGCGCGGGCGATGGGAGTCAGGCTGCGCCGGTTAAGCGGCGAGCATCACTACTGGCAGCGGCTCAACCTGCGGCTGGTGGAGGCTCTGCGGAAGCAGATGTTGATTTGGTACGCGCTGCGTGAGTCCGAGCGCGTCCAGCACGTGGAGTCGGCGCGCGCACTGGCGGCCGAGCAGACCGCGGAGCGCACAGAGGAGCAGTCGGCAGTGGAACAGGCCGCGTCCTTTACTTGGCGGGGATTTGCCGTGGGGGGCCTGTTGGCCTTGGGCATCGGCGTGGGCGCACCCTACGCGATAATTATGCTGCAAGGGTCGTACATGGCACTCAACAGCTCGTCGCCCGGGGCGATCTTTCTGTTTTTCGTTTTGGTGGTGGTGGTCAATACCCTGCTGCGGGCACTGGGCCGCGGCCTCGCCTTGGGGCGGGCCGATTTAGTGCTCATTTATGCGATGATGCTGTTGGCGTCGGCCGTGCCAACGCAGGCGTTTGTCGGCTACCTAATTCCGATCATCAGCGGGCTGTACTACTACGCGACCCCGGAAAACAACTGGGCCGAAATTTTCTTTTCGCACGTGACGCCGTGGCTGGTGCCGCAGGACCGGCAGGCCATTGTCGATTTGCACGAGGGGCTGCCGCTTGGGGAGGGCATTCCGTGGGGGGCTTGGACCGAGACGCTGAGCTATTGGTACGTGTTCTTTTTGGTGCTGAGCTTTATGATGCTCTGCATGAGTTCCATTCTGCACCGGCAGTGGTCGCAGCACGAGCGGCTGGCCTATCCCATGGTGCAACTGCCGCTCAAGATGGTGGAGGAGGGCCGGCCGGGGTTTAAGCTGACGCCGCTTTTTAAGCAGCGGCTGTTGTGGATCGGCTTCGCAGTGCCGTTCGCGTTGCTGTCGCTCAAGGGGCTGCACTACTACTTCCCGGCGGTGCCTAAGCCGATCCAGTCGGCTGGGGTCCTGTCGTGGATCGGCCAAGGGACGTCCCTGCATTTGACTTGGGTGTATTCGTGGATCGGCTTTTTCTATTTGGTCAACCTCGACATTTCCTTTTCGATTTGGTTTTTCTACGTCTTCAACAAGGCGCAAGAGGGGCTATTTGCCTCGTTGGGCATTGCCAGCCGCGAAAAGCTGAGTCTCTACTCCTACTCGCAGACTGCGGACCTGACGCACGAGGTGATGGGGGCCTGTCTGATTTTTGTCGGCTACACCTTGTGGATGGGGCGGCGTCATCTAGGGGCGGTGTGGCGCAAGGCGTGGCGCGGCGACCCAGCGGTGGATGATGCCGGGGAAATGCTTTCCTATCGGGTGGCGGTCTTTGGCTTTTTGGCCAGCCTGCTCTTCGTGGGCGTCTGGCTGTGGGCGTCCGGGGTGCCGCTGGCGGTTTTGCCGCTGTTTTTGCTGGTGTGCTTGATCTTCTACGTGTTCGTCACGCGGGCGGTGGCCACGGCCGGGCTAGCGACGGCGCGCTCGCCGATGGTGGCGGCGTTTTTCGTCATTTCCGCTGTTGGCGCACCGGTGATTGGGGCCAAGGGGCTGACGGCCCTGACCTTTACCTACGTCTGGCAGTCCGAGATGCGGCTCTTTCCGCTGATTGCCGCGGCCAATTCGCTCAAGCTGGCCGAGGCGGTGGTTGGCTCTAAAAGGCGGCTGTTTTGGGGGATGGCGCTGGCGTTGGTGGTGAGTTTGGCCGGGGCGACGTGGATCATTTTTCAGGTGTGCTATGAGTACGGTGGGATCAATTTGCATCCGTTTTTTATGACCCATCAGGCCACGCGCACGTTTACCGACATGGCGCGGCCGATCGTCGATCCGCTGCCAGCCGACGGGCGCGGTTGGTTGTTTACTGGCATCGGTGGCCTCGTCGAGGCCGTGCTGTTGTGGGGACATCATCGGTTTTACTGGTGGCCGCTGCACCCGCTGGGGTTTATCGTCAGCGTGGGCTGGCTGGCTAATCAGGTGTGGTTTTCGGTGTTCATCGCGTGGGCGCTCAAGCTGGTCATTGTCAAGTGGGGTGGGATGCCGCTCTACGAGCGGGCCAAGCCCTTCTTCTTAGGGTTGATTTTGGGCGAGGCGACCGCGGCCGGATTGTGGCTGTGTATCGACGGCGTACTGGGCGAGACCGGGCACTTTCTGTCGTATATGTGAGGCAAGCCCCTCAACAGCGCACCACATCCTCGACAGCTTCGACGGGCAGGGTGTCTTCGTGCAGGGGCTGCACCGCCCGCCCCCACGCCGTCAGCACTTGTGCATCTCGCGTCAGTTCCGCGCTGCGCTGGGCCACCTGCTCGGGATCCCAATCCGCGTAGAGTTGGTTGAGCAAATTTTGCCGCACGGCGGCGCAGGCGCGAGCGTTGCCCAAGTCGTTCCATTCCCCTATGTCGTCCGCTGTATTCGCCGATGGGCCGGTGCTCAAAGCCGTGGCGCTGATCGAGGCCGACAAAGTGCATGCGGCCAATCAGCGCGGTTTCGTATCCGGCCGCACTGCGGGGCTCGACACTGGACACTATCCACTTGGCTCTATTGGTATCGCCCTGGGATCGCGGGCATCCTGCCCGCGATCCCAGGAAATACCCTACTGTCGGGTACTTAGGGTGAGACTTATTTTTTTGCAGTGAACAGCTACGTCCATCCATCCACTTTGTGCCTGCCTTTGGTTTGTTTTCTCCTGTGCTGCGGCTGCGCCACGCCCGAGCGCTCGGCCTTTTTCGTCGAGGTAGCTACCGAGGCCGGGCTAGATTTCCGCCACACCAGCGGCGCCAGCGGCGATTACTTTCTGATTGAGACGATGGGGGCTGGCGCGGCCTTTTTCGACTACGACGACGACGGCTGGCTGGACGTGTATTTAGTGGATGGTTTTGACCTGTCGCCATGGCGCGAGCGCTTGGTGCCCGTTAATCTGGTGGCTGGGGATTCGACGGGTACTTGGGTCGTCGAGGACTTCCGGCCGCCCCTGCGCTACGACGGCCGAGTGGATACTTCGGTGTTGGCGTTGCGCCAGGCTCCTGGCGTAGGCCAGACGCAAAATCGCCTCTACCAAAATACGGGCCAGGCCTTCCGCGAGGTCACCGAGCGAACGGGGACTGGCGATTTGGGCTACGGCATGGGGTGCGCGGTCGGCGATTACGACAACGACGGTCGCTCGGATCTCTATGTGACCAACTATGGCCGCAATGCCTTCTATCGCAATCAGGAGGACGGCACCTTTGCCGAGCGGGCGCAGGCGGCGGGCGTGGCCGACCTCCACTGGAGCACGAGCGCGGCCTTTTTCGACTACGACAACGACGGCGATCTCGACCTATATGTGGCTAACTACCTCGACTTGACGCCGGACACGAACCGCTTGTGCGGCGGCGCGGTCGCCAGCAGCGGAGTTTCTTTGCGCGTTCCGGCTGGCCAGCGGACCTATTGCAGCCCGAGGCGCTACAACGGCGCGCCAGACGCGCTATTTCGCAACGAGGGCGACGGGCATTTTTTCGAGGTGACGCAGGCCAGCGGAGTCTTTAGTCCCTTTGGCAAGGGGCTTGGGGTCGCGGCCGCTGATTTCGACTCCGATGGGCACCTCGATGTGTACGTGGCCAATGATGGTACGCGCAATTTTTTCTATCGCAATCGCGGCAACGGCACGTTTGCCGAGTCCGGGTTGGCGGCCGGGGCTGCGTACAATGGCGACGGCCGAGCCGAGGCCGGCATGGGAATCGCGGTCGGCGATGGGGATGCCGATGGGGATGCCGACCTGTTGGTGACCAACTTTTCCCGCGAGAGCAACACGCTGTACCGCAACGAGGGCGCCGGTCGCTTTGCCGATGCGACGGAGGTAGCTGGCCTGCGCGGTCCGACCTTGCTGCCGCTGGGGTTTGGCGCGTTTTTTGCCGACGTCGACAACGACGCCGATGTGGATTTGTTCGTGGCCAACGGCCACGTCCTCGACCGCATCGCCTTACAGGACTCAGCGTTGAGCCACGCCCAGCCCAACCAGCTTTTCGCCAACAAGGGTCGCGGAATTTTCGCCGATGTGTCGGCCCACAGCGGCCCGGCCTTTGAGCTGTCCGCGGTGTCGCGCGGGGCTGCTTATGGCGATTGCGACAACGACGGCGACTTGGACGTGCTGGTGACCAACGTCGATGGCGCGGCGCGGCTGTACCGCAACGAACTGCAGTCGAGACATCACTGGCTGTCCCTGCGGTTGGTGGGGACGCGGGCAAACCGTGATGCGGTTGGGGCGCGGGTGCGGGTGTTCTGCGGCGGTGCGGTGCAAACGCGCCAGCGGATTGGCGGGGGGTCCTATTTGTCGGCGAGCGACAGCCGGTTGCACTTTGGCTTGGGCGACTGCGCACTGGTGGAGCGAATCGAAATCACTTGGCCCGACGGCAGTGTGCAAGCGCGGCGCAACGAGCCGGTCGATCGGGTCTTGGTGGTGGAGCAGGAGTAGTGGGCGCGTTGATATGGTGCGCGGTCGGGTGCCTCGTCGGGGCGGCTAGCGGGTGGAGCGAGCCGCTCGCGGTGCAATTCGTCGATCGGGCGGCGGCCGCTGGTCTGATGCAGCCCAATGTCTCGGGTACGGACCAAAGCTACATAGTCGAGGGGATGATGGGCGGTGCCGCCTTTTTCGATTACGACCGCGATGGCGACGTGGATTTGTACGTGGCCAATGGCTCTTCCTTTGCCGGCTTTGCCGCGGGCGAGCATCCGGCCAACCAGCTCTACCGCAACGACAACGGTCGCTTTGCCGATGTGACGGTTGCCGCTGGCGTGGGCGATACGAGCTGGTCAATGGGCTGCGCGGCCGCCGATTACGACAACGACGGGCACACAGACCTGTACGTTACCAACTTTGGCCGCAATACTTTATATCGCAATCGCGGTGCGGGTCGTTTTGCCGATGTGACCACGGAGGCTGGCGTGGGCGATACCGGGTGGGGCACGGGCGCGAGCTTTGGGGATTACGACCGCGACGGCGACGTGGATTTGTACGTGGCCAATTACGTAGATTTTTCCCGCGACTACGAATCCCCAATCCCCTGCCTGTGGAAGAACGTGAAGGTGTACTGTGGGCCGGTGGGCCTGCTGCCGGCCGCCGATGTGTTTTACCGCAACAACGGCGACGGGACGTTCTCCGAGTGGACGCAACAGGCCGGGCTGCAGGGCGAAAAGTTCTACGGCATGAGTGCCCTGTTCGGCGACTTTGACAACGACGGGTGGCCCGACGTGATCGTGGCCAACGACTCCACGCCCAACCTGCTTTTTCGCAATCGCCGGGACGGTCGCTTTGCCGAGGAGGCACTCATGGCCGGGGTGGCGTACAGCGGGGAAGGAGTGACGCAAGGCTGCATGGGGGCCGCTTGGGGCGATTACGACAACGACGGCTTATTCGACCTTTTCGTCACCAATTTCGCCGATGAGTACAACGCGCTGTACAGGAACGAGGGCGGAGGCTTTTTTGCCGATGTGTCTTTTGCCGCCGGGATCGGGGCGGCACCGGCCGAATTGGTCTCGTGGGGCACGGGCTTTTTCGACTACGACAACGACGGCGACCGCGATCTTTTCGCGGCCAACGGCCACACGTACCCGCAGGCTGACCTGCCGAGGGTCAATTCCAGCTACAAACAAGCCAACTCCCTGTTTGAAAATAGGGGCGGGCGGCTGGTGGAGGTATCGGCCGAAGCTGGTCCGGGCTTTGCCTTGCGCCGCGTCAGTCGCGGTACCAGTTTTGCCGACTACGACAGCGATGGCGACATCGACTTATTCGTCCTCAATCTCAACGGCCCGCCAGCCCTCTTGCGCAACGACGGCGGCCACGGCAATCACTACCTGTTGGTGTGTGCGGTGGGCACGGCGAGCAACCGCGACGGGATTGGTGCGCGGGTGATCGTTAGGGCCGGCGGGCAGAGTCAGCACGCCGAGGTGCAAAGCGGGGGAAGCTATTTGTCGCACAGCGATTTGCGGCTGCACTTTGGCCTGGGCCGGGCCGAGCGCGTGGACCGGCTCGAAGTGCGCTGGCCCAGCGGCGCGGTTCAGGTGCTCAGCGACCTTGCCGCCGACCAGGTCCTGACCGTCGTGGAGCCGCGTCAATAGACGACCGAGACGAGGCTTTGGCGTTGCTGTTGGCCGCGGTCGGTTTCTGCGATGAGGCGGACGAGGTAGGACCCCGGCGGCACGAGGTGCCCGCTGGGGGTGCGGCCGTCCCACTCGACCACAAAGCGGCCACTAGTGGCAGGCCCGGCGTGGATGACCCCCACCGTGCGGCCGGCGAGGTCGAAGACCACAAGTTCCACTTGAATCGCATCCACTATATACAGGAGGTCGTATTCAATCCGCACGGCGTCGTTGCGGCCGTCGCCGTTGGGGGTGAATATCGCCGGGTGCAGGGTGAGGCGGCCGATGAGTGGCTGGTCTAGGCTGAGTAAAGCCACCTGCAGGCTGTTGGTCGCCTTTGGGGTTACGGGCTGGGCGACTTCAAACGGGCGGGTGCTGTCGCGGATTCGCCCTGCAAAGCGAGTGCTGTACGCGAATACCTCGGCGCGGAAATCGACCTCGACCTGCTCGCTGGTCCGCTGCTGGTCCATGCGCGGCAGCGCGACTTCAAACCCCTCGGCCGGGTGCTGTGCGATAGTATAGGCGACATCCACCCCGCCGACCCGCACGGCCTGCACGGCCTGCACCTGTGCGGTGGTGGCGATGGCTAGGTGGTCGAATCCGAGGTCGTCGGCTGCGATATGCGGCTCTAGGCAGAAGGTAAAGAGTGTCGGGGTCAGGGCGGGGACTTGCAGCGGGTGGATTTGCCCGAGGGCTTGGGAGGCCGGTGGTGGGATGGACGCACTGAATTGCAAGTACGCGAGGTGGCCGGTGGCCTCGGCGGTCGAGTGGAATTCGGCCCTAAATTGCGCGTAGCGGCGCAGCTGATCGACCGGCATTGGCCCGCGACCTGCGGCAAAGGCAAAGGGCGCGTTCCAGAAGTTCCAGTCCTCAATGTCTGGGGAAAGGCCGGCCTGCTCGCCCTTTTGTAGGCGGTTGTACGTCCCCAAGGTAAGCGGCTGGCCAGCGGCGTCGAAGCGGGTAAGCTCAGTGCCGCGGAACGTACGTCGCCAATAGGTGTTGGGGTCGTCGTCGTCGCCCGTGCGTACACTTAGCTCAATGCGGGCCTCAGCGTCGACGTGGCCGTCCCAAGTCAATGCGCCCAAGGCGGCCGGTCGGCCCAAGTCGATGATATTGGATGTGTAGCGGGAAAAGGCGGCCGGTCCGGTGCCGTAGATCTCGAACTCGGCGATTTCCCAGATGCCGCGGCTGTTTTCGGGTAGCTCGATGAACACCTGCTGAATGGGTTCATCGGGCAGGGCCAACTCCATGACAGCTTGGGTGTTCTCGCGTACGCGGTGGACGATGTCGAAGTCGAGTGTGCTGTTGCGCCAGCTAACCGCGTACTCGCGGGTGCCGTCAGTGAGGGGATCCCCGTCGCTGGTACCCAAGATGAAGCTCTCGACAAAGCGGGTCGCCGCAAAGCGCGGGCGCGGGTAAAAGCGTACGCGATCGACGAAAAACCGCCCCCCAAAGTCGAAGACCCAGTACTTGCGCTGGGGCCCATAGCCGACGACGCGGAGATAGCGCCCATCTCCCAGATAAGCGGTTTCCGGGTCGCCGTCGAAGATCA
This sequence comes from Candidatus Latescibacterota bacterium, assembly GCA_965200315.1. GTDB lineage: Bacteria > Latescibacterota > UBA2968 > UBA8231 > UBA8231. The sequence goes on along the minus strand of OZ241362.1, from coordinate 1,290,620 downwards.
GGATGTCGTCTTCGTACCACTCCCGCCAGCCGTTCCACTCTAAGATGAGGATGCGGCCACCGAGGGACTCCACGAGTGGTGCCAAGTTGACCGAGGGCGTTAGCGACAATGGACCGATGCGTTCTGGCTGCAGCGCGATCCATTGGGCCAAGCCGTGCTGGTTGGGATCGACGGCTTCCCACGATAGCTGCACGAATTCGTACTCGGCTTCCAACTCCGGTTTGGGCAAGTCGGCCCCGCCGATGCGATAGATGGTGAGCGCGTGAGCTGGGAGGGCCATCGCAAGGTAGCAGGCCGCCCAGTAGAGGGTGCATTGATACGACACGGGACTACGGTAGCTGCCGCGCCTTTTCGCGGTGTGCTCGGCTTTTTTGCAGGTGTCCCAATTGTTGGTATGCGTCGCTGAGGTAGAGATGGGCGCGGTCATTGGCTGGATCCAACTCGACGGCACGGGCATAGGCGCGGGCGGCCTCGTCGAATTTGTCCAATTTCGCGTATGCCACCCCGAGGTTTAACTGGGCTGAGGCGCTAGTGGGGCTGAGCCGGGCCGCCTCGTCAAAGTGGACGATAGCCGCGGCCAAATCGCCCGTGCGAGCCGCGGCCAAGCCGAGTCCGTAGGCGGCCTCGTGCAAGCTAGAGTCGAGTGCGGCGGCGCGCCAAAGGCTGGCCCGAGCCTCCTCATAGAGTTGCTGCTTGAGGAGAGTCATTCCCAGCCGAGCGTGGCTGAGCGGGTCTTCTTTGTCGAGGGCGAGGGCTTGGCGAAAGCTCGCGGCTGCGGCGACTAGATCGCCCTGATAGGTGAAGAGGACGCCTAGGCTGCTGTGCGCGTCTTTTAGTTCCGGGTTGATGGCGAGGGCGTTTTGATATTCGAGGATGGCTTGGTCGTAATGGCCTTGCAGGGCGAGATGCAGGGCGAGGTTGTAGCGGGCCGTGGCCGAGCCGATGGCCACCGCGCCCACCTCGGGCGGGGATTGCTCCGAGCCGATGCCCCGGTGGTGCTGACGGAGGATTTCCGAGCGCGCCAAGGCTCTTTTTCCCTGTTCGCGCTGCCCGGTGCGCAAATAGAGTTGGGACAGATTGAAGTGGACTTGGGGCGAATAGGGGTTGAGCGCGGCGGCCCGCTCTAGGGCCTCTACGGCTTGGTCGTAGTGCCCTTGAGCGCGGAGCAGCAAGCCGCGGTGGAAATGCGCTTCGGCGTCTTCTGGCGCGTACTGCACGGCGCGTTGTAGGTGACTTAGGGCTTGTTCTAAAGCACCTTGTCGTCGGTAGTACAGGCCCAGCTTCTTGTGGGCTGGCGCGAGTGTGGAATCCACCCGCAAGGCGGCCAGATACGTGCGCTCGGCGCGGTGTGCGCTGTCGCGGTAGCTATACACGAGGCCGAGGTTGTAGTGGGTGGTGGCGCGATGCGGGTCGAGTTCAATGGCCCGTTGGAAGGCGTGCAGGGCCGCGTCGGTATCGCTGTAGCGGGCCTCGGCGAATGCGCGGGTCATCTCAATGGCACCGAGCAGGTCGTAGAGTTCCGGGTCGTTGGGGGATAGGGCTAGGCCGGTGCGCACTGTTTTCCGCGCTTGTTCGTACTGACCGACTTGGAGGTAGCAACGTCCTAGATAGCGATAGGCGACTCGCGATGGAGACGGGCGTTGTACGGCTCGCTGCAAGACCTCAATCGCGGCTTGGTACTCTCGATTGTAGAAGTGCTGCTGGCCCTCGGCGAGAAGGAGGTCGTCGCGGGCGCAGCCCCAAGCGAGCAACAAGAGCAGGAGCACGGCCCAGCGCAATTTCAATTAGGTGCGCCGAGGGCGCGTTCTATTGCGTCTGCAAACTCCTCAACCGGGTGCTGCTCGCGCAGGCCGCGCACATAGCGCACGTAGCCGCGCTTGGACTTGTCGATCTTGATGTAAGCCGTGGCGCGGCGACGGGATGTGGCGTCGTAGGGATGCTTTTTCTGATGGCGGTCGAGGACCTTGAAGACCGAGTATCCACCCTGCACCTGCACGGGGCCGCCGACTTGGCCGACGGGCAGAGAATGCGCCAAGTCGTAGATGCCCTGATAGTACGCCTTGGTGTAGGGGCTGAGGGTCAGGTGCCCGTCGTGGTGGTCGGCCCCGGGGCGGAGGGTGTGGGCGCGAGCCAAAGGCGCGGGGTCGGCCCCGGCGAGGAGTGTGCGCTTGAGCCGCTGGGCCAACGAGTCGGAAGACGCGAGAATTTCTACCACTTCGGTCGTCAGCGGCGCGGTGAATTTTTCCGGGTGCCTGTCGTAGAAGGCGCGGGCTTCTTCTGGGGTGGCTGTGATGTGCTGATCGACGTAGCGCTGCCGCAGGGCGTTGAGGAGCAGGTCGTCTCGCTTGTCGCGGACGCGCTGCTGGAGGTGGGGGTCTTGTTCTAGGCCGTGGCCCCGGGCCTCGGCGGCAAAGAGGAAGGCCGGAATGATCGCGGTTTCGAGGAGAAAGACGACGCGAGCGGAGTCGGCCAGTTCCGGCCGGCCGGCGCGCATTTGCCGCGCCATCTGCATGAACTCGTGGCCACTGATTTGGCCGCCGCGAAAGGAGACGAGCGGCTCGTCGCGCACTGCGGCCGGCAGGGCGTACAGATCGCCTTCGGCCTGCCGGCTGTGCTGGTTGAGGGCGCGGATCGGCTCGGGGCGTAGCTCGGGGCCGTACGCCCCTTTGAGCGAGTCGAGGAGGGCTTGGTAGCGGGCGGCCCGCTTGCGGCCAAAAACTTCCTCCCGCACCTTGTGCTCGGAAGCGGCAAGGGGCAGCGGCATCTCATCGGTGACCTGAAAGACCGTGTAGTGGGGCTTGCCGGCAAACTGGAAGCGAATGGGTTCGGATACCTCGCCCACGGCGAGGGGGAAGATCGCTTCGGCAATGGCCGGCAGGACCTTGTCCTTGAGCTTGTAGCCCCCCACGTCGCCGCCCTGCTCGCCGCTGTCGCGGTGCAGAGAACGCCCCTTGGCCAGCTCCATGAACTGGGCCCCGTCGGCCACGGCCTGCAAAACTTCCTCGGCTTCTTCGCGGGTCTCTAGCATGATGCCGCTAAAGCGGAGGGCGCGGTCGCGGTGCGTGGCGCGATAGTGCGCTTCCAGCTCTTCGTCTGACACTGCAATCTTTTGGGAAATTTCGCGATGGGTGTACAAGTCGAGCAAGAGGTTTTGGGTGAAAAAGGCCAGCTCGGCTTGGAGCGCGGGGTCGGCGGCTAGCTGAAGGGCCTCGGCCTCGGTGAGCAAAAGTCGCTTGTCGATCAAGCTGTTGAGGACTTGGCGGTTCTTGGCGAGCGGGGTATCGCCCTTTTTCATGCCCGCTGGGATGAGTGCGCTAAACTCGGTGAAGGCGGCGAGGGTGATGGGGCTGCCGGCTACGGTCGCCAAGACGACATCGCGCGCTTCGGGCTGGTCGGGTTGGCTGGTGCAGGACGCGAGGAAAAGGGCTGCGAGACACAGGAACGGGCGGATAAAAGGCTGGGTCGCGGTCATTGAAAATTCTTGCTCTAGTGGGTACTATTCGCTTATTTAACGGGCAGTTAATGTAGGATTTGACGGATTTTTGGGCAACAATGCAGCGGGCGTTAGTGCTGTGGAATGCTCTACGTTCACTACCCTATTAGAGTTGGTTTATGCGAACAGCTTCTCGATTTGCTTGCTTCGTAGGCGGCGTCTTGCTCGCCGCTTTCGCGATGGGAAAATTAGCGGTTGCGGAAGTCTTAATCATTGGCGGTGAAGAGGGCTTGAGTTGGGAAAGCGGTGGAGGCGATCTCCCAGCCGTGGTCATCCGCAGCGCGACGGCGATCGAAAAAACCAACGCCCCTGGAGGCGTTATCGACTTTGATCCCGAGAACCGGCCCCACTTCATCGCGCCCCAGCGCGCCGATACCACCCGCAACATAGCGGTCGGCATTAACTCGCCGTTGCGCGGCGGCAGCATTGAGTCGCCGAACAATCGCTCCATTAGCGCGGCTTTGGCCAATTTGATCGACGACGATGGCGACACGGCTTTGGACATGCGCGCTTCTGGGGGCACCCAAAGCGCCCGAGTACTGGGACTGATCATCGACTTGGATCTCGGCGCTCGCTTTGGCCTCAACCGCTTCAAATTCTTTCCGCGCAACGGCGACCCAGGTTTTCCCTCGGTAGAATTTCCCTTCCAAAACGAATTTTTGCGGGGATATGAGATTTTTATCAATGACGGTACGCCGGAAAACTCCTTTGAAGGCGTACCGATTTTGCAAACTGTCGCGGTCGAGACCCAAAACGACTTATCCGTGGTGGACGTGCGCATCCCGCCGCAATACGTGCGGTTCGTGCGGCTGAAGGTTCTGACTGCGGCCGGTTTCGACATGGCCGAGTTCCAGATTTTCGGCACGGGCTTTGTGCCCGAAGCGAGCTATGTGTCCAACATTTTCGACTTTGGCGACTTGGCCCTGTTCGGCAATTTGCGTTGGATCCAAGACGCGGAAGGCGACGCAAACCTGTCTAGCTTGCAGATTCGCACACGCACGGGCGTGGATTCCAACCCGGTCGAATTCAACAAGGTCCGCCCGGGCGAGCGCATCTTCCGCGTGGGCGGCGGTGCCCAAGCCGGCAATCGGTCCGGCACCTCGACGGCCAATGTGGAGGTGCCGTGGAAGAGGGCCGAGGATGTAGACGATGAGGCTCTAAAAACCTTGGTCGAAGACGTGCTGGACAACGACGAAGTAGATGTGCGCGAGGCACTTGGGGTGTTCAAGGATTTGCCGCTGGACCAGCAAGCTCTCGTCACCCTCGACGAGGCCGGTTACAGCGCGCTGCGGGGCGAGGACAAAGGGGGTATCCGCGACGATGTCAACAACTGGAGCGGCTGGTCACCTCCCTATTTGGCGGCCGGCATCGTCGGCCAAGACCAGATCTCAATAGACGGTGCTGGCGTCCCCATTACCTCGCCTGGCCCCCGGCGCTACTTCCAGTTTTCCATTGATTTTTTTAGCGACGACTTTGAGTCCGCAGCCGTTGTTGGCGGCTTGGCTTTTGACGTGATTTCGCCGCCCTTTGCCCAAGAGTTGATTGCCGAGATCTCGCCGCGCTCGGCGGCCGTGGGGAAGAACACTCGGTTTCTGTACGCGGTACTCAACAAGTCCTCTGGTCAGCAGCGCGGGTTTGACGCCTTTGAGATAGAGACCCCTTTGCGCGTCGAGGCCATCGGGCGCGTGCGGATCCAGCGGCCCGGCGGCGCGGTGCAAGAGGCGGATTTTTCCGGCGCGTCGTTGGCAAATTTGCCCCAAGCCAGCAATAGCATCTCTATCGATGAAGTACACGATGACCGCTTTGTCATTTCTTTTCCGCTCATAGAAGAGGACGGGACGGTCTTGGAGGTGGAGTTTGACAATGGGGTGCTGCGCTTTGGCACGACCTTTGTTGGCCGCGCCTTCAACCGCTCGGTCGAAACGACCATCGGGCAGGGCGTTGTGGCCGGCAATGCGGCCGACTTGAGCCTGTCTGGCTTTGCCGACTCCGACCTCCAGCCGGTGGGTACGCCGATAGATGAAAACCTTTCGGTGGCCGTGCCCATCAGCAAAGAACTCTTGGCCAATGTGGCCGTGAATTCGCCCGTATTTACGCCCAACGGCGACGGGGCCAACGACCGCGTTCTCATCCAGTACGACATCACCAATATCGCGCGGCCCTCGCCGGTGGAAGTCTCGATTTTCGATCTGTCCGGCCGCCTGGTCCGGGCCTTAGTCGATAGCGAGGCCATCAGCGGCCGCTTTGCCCAGCCTTGGGATGGGCGGGACGACGACGGCGTGTACGTGCCACCGGGGCACTATGCTTTTAGCGTCTCCCTGCAAGCAGGTACGGGCCAAGTGAGGGAAATCGGGGTTGTTGGGGTGGCGTACTAATTGCTCAACAAATTTTAGGGAGAGATGATTTGCAAGTGTTTAGAATGTGGGGGCTGATTGGTTGGGCCGCGTTGGTGCTGGCGGTCGGAACGGCTGAAGCCCAAGAGTACGGCAACCGCTTGGGTCGCCAGCGCGGCGGGGCAGTCAGCTTTGAGCCGCGCGGCCCCGGGGTCCTGTTTGGCGCGCTCGATCCAGCAGTCAAGAAATGGTACATTCCCCAAGAGCTTTTTAATGAATACGGCTGGCGGCAGTGGGAATACTCCAACTACGCTAAGGATGAGTTTAGGCGCTACGTCAACATCCACCGCGAAGGCGATTACTTCTACGACTTCTACGGCAACTTCATCGGCCGCGGCTGGCTGATCTACGACTGGAGCCAAAATCAGCCCGGGCAGCTCGGCAGCAGCATCTTCCAAAACGCCCGCTTCGACTCTTGGTTCAACGGGGTCACCATTGGCGGCGACTCGCAGAGCCAATACTACTATTCCATTACAGTGGGCAATCTGCTACGCACGACCCTCACGCCCATGACCTTCTCTAGACCCCGTTACAATGGCGTCCAGATCGACTTCATGGCCGACAAATACGCCGGCACGATCCTCGCCTCGCGGATCAGCGACCCGATCTTGGGCGAGACCAGAGAGCCGGAAACCCGCACCAATACCACTACCATGTTCGGCGGCCGCGGCACGGTCCAGATCGGCGACTTCATTGAGGTGGGCGCGACCGTAGTTGATGCCCGCAATACCAATACCACGCTCGACCTGTTCAGCGGCGATTTGATCGCTGGCAGCCTCACTTCCGGCCAGAGCAGCACCCCGCTGACGGCCATTGCCATCATTCTCAGCGACGACACGCCCGAGGATGGCGAGGGAGGCGCAGCTTTGTTCCGCGACAAGGTGCGCATCATCAGCCGCGACTTCGAGACGAACAAAGAGCAGGTTTTCGAGGCGGAAGAGGTCGTCCGTGCCGGCGCGGAGTGGCCGATTAAATTCGGCGGTTTTGAGCGCCAAGGGTACACGGCCGCCGACGGGTACGAGCGCATCGTGCTTAATTACGACTTCAACGACCCGGCGTACATCGGCCCAGACCCCACCTCGATCGTGGCCGTGGAATTTGAATATGTCTTGGGCAATGACTTCAAGGTGGAGATGTGGTCTGACCGGCAGACGGGCCGCCGCGCCATGCCTTCTGCGCCCCTGAGTGCGGAAACCATAGACGCCACCGAGCCAGCGCTGATTACCCTGCGGCGAGCCGAAGGCAACGTGAAGGACATTTCCAATCTCCAGCTCGTCAAATTTGACTACGGCCTGCCGACGGGCAACCTAGTGGGTGGATTTACAGTGGAGGGTAAGGGGCTGTGGGGGGTTGACTTCTACGGAGAGTGGGACCGTAACAAGCGCTACTATCAGTATCCCAACGCCGCGCTGTTTACGGCGGGCAAGAACCACAAAATTTCCACCGAGCAGTCCGACGCTTGGTTTTTTAACCTCTCCCGTCAGTTCCATCCGTGGTTCTTCTTCGGCGAGGTCTATGCGATGGACGACGCGTATTCGACCACAGCTTTTTTGGTAGATACCAATGGCGACATTCAATACGACAATTCCCAGCGCAACTTCTACGAGTTCGTCGAGGATAACGACGATCAAGACCAATATCCCGACTGGATCCGCGCGGGTTCGGCCAACGACCGGCTCATCTTTCCCGGGTGGGACGAGAACAACGATTTTATCTCGGATTTCAACCAAAACGACAATGGCACGGTCAACAACTTCATTCCCGACTATGACGAGCCTTTTTTGCGCTATGCGGTTGATCGGCCCGAATTCCTCTTTGGCATCGATCTGAACAACAACGATTGGATCGACCGCTTTGAAGACGACGACTTGCCGGATTACCCCTACAAGACCGACCGGCAAGGCTACAATGTGTTCGCCGGGGCCGAGCTCGTACCAGGGACGCGGTTGACCTTGGGGCAGGCGGACGAGCAGATGATTTCGGCCGATCGCTCGAGCCGCGTCCAGTACGCGCTCTTTACCTTTGACCGCGACGTGCCCGGCGTAGGCCGCTTGCAGGTTTTTGACGCGCTGAAAAAGGTCGCCGATACCATCCCCGACGACCGGCGCGCCCCCACGCCTTATGTCGATGCCCCGGCCATCCAGCCCCTCGTCCCGGACATTCTGCCAGCCCAAGACACTTGGGTCAATGCGCTGTTTCTCGGGTTCGACTACGCGGGCATCGACCGGCTCAACATCATCAACAAGTTCAAGTACGAATTCTATCGCCAAAACCAAAACGACCCACGCGATATAGACGGGCGCCGCCTGCGGGCCAACACGAGCTTCTTCGGCTTGATCAACAAATTCGACTACACCTACGATGTAGGCCGCTTCAGCCTGCAGCCCAAGTTCAAGAGCGAATACTTGCGGCGTACGCCGTTTTTGGTCCAAGAGGATGAGCGCAAGGAGTGGACCGGCAGCTTTGTGCTGCTGGCCCGGCTGCCGATGCTGAAGCACACTGTGCTGATGGGGGGGGTAGAGCAGCAGCTGCTGAGGGATTTGATGAGCGATGAGGATGAAATGGTCGCCAAAGGCATCACTATGGAAACGGGCGACTTGAGCAGTGTAAACGTAGCGGTGCAGCTATCCAATTCCTCGGATTACATGGGGTATCGCCTGACGACGCAGATTGGTCTGCGCTACGGGCGCACCCAGACCGAACTGGTGCTAGAGGACGACAGCGGCTTTGCCAAGGGCAGCGAGAGCAGCAATTCGACGACTAGCTTCATCACCGTGTACGCCGGAATTCAGTAATGGGTGCGCTGCAGGCTAAGTACGCGTTGCTCTTGGGTGCAGTGGTTGTGTGTGCCCTTGAGGTTGGTGCCCAGATAGACTACGGCAATCGCCTCGGCCGCCGGGTCGACGAGCGCCGCGTGTTCTCAGCCGCGGGCCGGTCGGTGCTCATTGACGCGCTGGACCCTACCATTCAGCGCTGGTACTTGCCGCAGGAGTTGTTCACCGAGTACGGCCGCCGCCAGTGGCAGTACACCAACTATGCGCGGGAGCCTTTTCTCCGCTACGTGTCGCGTAGCCAAGAGGGGTTCTATTTTTACGATCCCTACGGCGATTTGATCACCCGAGGCTGGCTCATCTACGATTGGCGGCAGACCCAGCCGCTGACCAGTGCCAGCAATCAAGTTACCAAGCGCGGCGAGTACCTAAGCTGGTTCAACCGCCTCATCATCTCCTCGGATACCAGTGGCGACTACAGCTATTCGATTGTAGTCGGGGACGAGCTTTTTACGACGCTGACGCCCCTGACTTTCCGCAAGACGGGTTTCAATGGTGTGGTGACTAGTTTGGCTACCCAGCGCTTGCGGGCGACCGGGCTGTTTTCGCGAATCTCGTCGCCGATCATCGACATTAGCGCGGATTTTCCGACCCGACAGCTAGAAAACGCGACGAATCTATCCGCACTTCGCTTTGAGGCCGATATCGGCGATCACCTAACTCTGGGCACGACCTTTGTCAATTCCCACAGCAACAACGGAGCCTTGGAGAGCTTTCAAGAGAGCCCCTTTACGGGCTTGCTGACCTCGGGCCAGTTAGACCGGCGGCTCGAATTACTGGTGGTGAGGCTGTCCGACGATTCGCCTGAAGACGGCGAGGGAGGGGCCGTGCTCTTCAGCGATGACGTGGAGATCACCACGACCCTGATGCGCGAGGTGGCCGCAGGCGACAGCGTGGCGTTGGTGCCGCGGGATACGGTCATCACCGGCAGCAGCATTGGCTACCGACCATTGCGCGAAGGGGGCAAGGTGCGCGACGGCTTCCTCACGGCCGACGGGTCCGAGAGCATAACGCTCAAATATCCGCTGGCGGTCGAAGACGGGGATGACGAAGCTGGGACCTTGCGCCTGCTATTGCAGCAGAGCTTGGGAATGAGCTTGGCCGAGGCCGAGGATGCGGTGACCGCGATCAAGAAGGTGCGCTTCCGGCTCATTCTGGCCAACGACTACCGGGTGGAGGTGGCGTCTGATCGGCAGACCAATCCGGTGGATCAGCCGCAATTTCTACTGGTCGCACGAGCAGCGGGCAACATCAAGAACCGCCTCAACCAACAAAAGGTGGCCTTTGACTACGGGTTGCCTACCGCGAGCCAGATATACGGCGTTACTGCTGAGATGCGCGATTGGTTTGGGTTTGACTTTTATGGAGAGTTCAACATCAGCACCCGCTATCGCAAGTATCCCACGACGACCCTAAAGAAGCACAAAGCCATTGCCGGCATTGTCGGAGACCAACACGACGTGGCCTACATGGTCAACTTGGCGCGGAGTATCGGCCCTTGGCACTTTTTTCTCGAAGGCTTCGGCATGGACGACGGATACAGCACCAACGTGCGGCCGGTGGATGGCCGCGGCTTGGTCGACTACTCGCCCGAAGCCATCATCCAGTCCTACGATTTTGTCGATGACAACGACGACAACGACCGGCACCCCGATCAGTTGCGCCGCTTTCAGGGCAGTTTGATTCCCATTCCGGGGCAGACGTTTCGGGTCCGGGCCAACGGCGTGGCCGATCCAGCGGTTTTTCCCGGGTACGACGAAAACGGGGATTTCCTTTCCGATTTCAACCAAAACAGCAACGGCGAGCGGCAAAACTTCTTCCCGGACTACGATGAACCTTTTCTGCGCTACGAGGTCGATCGGCCCGAGTTTCTCTTTGGCATTGATTTGAACAACAACGGCTGGGTTGATCGCTTTGAAAACGACGACGAGCCAGACTATCCCTATAAGAAGGATCACTGGGGCTACAATTTTTACACCAGCGTCCAAGTCAATCCCGAAATCCGACTCACGGCCGGCCGCCTGCGCCAAGCCATGCACCAAGCCGCGCGCGACAACGATACCTTCTACGGGATTTTTACCTTTATCAAGAACTTCCCCACGCTGGGTCGCTGGAGGCTCTTCGACATGGTGCGGAGGGCCGAAGACACTATCGAAGATCACCTCGTGCAGTGGATTGTGCCCAGAGCGGAGTTCGGCCAATTCAGCGAAACAACGGGCAGTAATGTGCCCGTGCCCGATCTGCTGGCGGCCGAGAATACGTGGATCAACACGCTGTACTCGGACTGGGAGTACGACAGCCCTAGGGGTTGGAGCACCCACCACCGATTTAAGATGGACGTGTGGAAGCAGCGGGAGGCCGAGGTGATATTGGTCCGGGACGAGGAGGGCCGCGTGCTCTTGGACGACGAGGGTGCGCCGGTGGTAGCCTTTGATCCCTTGGGATCCGAGGGCCGCAATGGCCGCGAGACGTCCAGTTTTGTCGGGTTGATAGACAAGGTCTCCTATGCTTTCTCGTGGAAATCGATCGCCATTTCTCCGCGCATTAAGAGCGAATTTATGCGCCGAGTGCCCTTCAGCCGTAGTGCGCCTCAGGAGCGCAGCTACGATGTGCTCTACATGGTGCTGGCAAATTTTCCAATTCTCCACCGATCTTATGTGCAGCTAGGGGTTGAGGGGCGCTTTTTCTACGATCTCGAAGGCGAAGAGGGGCCACTAGCGGCCGGAGAGCGGACCGGCGACTTTCGCGGCACGGTCTTGGCCTGTCAACTGACGAGCACTCGCGCCTATTCCGGATACGAGTTGACCACTCAGATAGGTGTGCGCTTTGATCGCCGCTCGTTGGAGGTCAAAGACGGGGATGGGGAGCGGAAGACTTCGGGTCTAGTATTCCTTTCGGTATTTGCTGGATTGTAGGGCCGAAAGCGATGACGACCGCCGCCCCACAGGGCTGGATTATCAGCCGCCACTGGGATTTCTTGTTTTTTATTGGCACTCCGCTGCTCTCACTAGCGGCACTGCTGTTGGCCGCCAACTACTTCACCTCTGCTGACATTGCCCTGTTTGTGCTGGCCTTTTTTGCGGTGGGGCACCACCTGCCCGGGCTAATGCGCGCTTATGGCGAGCGGGAGCTGTTTGGCCGCTACAAGGCCCGCTTCATCGTCGCGCCGCTGGTAATCGCCGCCTTTGTCAGTTGGAGCGTATTCAACGGCCACCTCGGGTTTTTCATTTTCTTGGCCCTATGGGACATGTGGCACTTCTTCATGCAGCACTACGGCTTCATGCGAATCTACGAGTTCAAGCGACGTCGGCCCTCGCCGTTGAGTGCGCGGCTGGACTGGTGGCTGACAGCCGTGTGGTTCGGATACGTGATAGCGGCCAGCCCTCACTATTTGATCAATTTTTTAGAACGCTGCCACCGCTATGGCTTTGGGCTGTATACTTGGGTCAAACCCGAATACGTCTTCTCGCTGCGAGACGCCATGTTGTACTTGGCTCTGGCCTTGTCAGTGGTCTATGTCGCCAACATGGTCGTCGAAAGGCGGCGCGGTGCGCCCATCGTCTGGCCTAAGCTGGCGATTTCAGCCACTACGTTCGCCACGGTCTACTACGCGTACATCGTTCTCGAAGACGTCATCTTGGGCTACGCGATCACCGCGCTGGCACACGACATTCAGTACTTTGCCATCGTGTGGATCTACAATCACGGAGTGCTCCGGCGCTCACGCGACTTGGGGCGGTCCTTCTTTCGCTTCCTATTCGCCGATGGGCGCTTGCGGATCGTCTTGTTTTACCTAGTGCTGATATTGGCTTACGGCGGCATAGAAGCCCTAGCGCGGGCGACCCAGAATTTCCTGATCTACGATATAGTCAAGGTGCTTATCGCCACCTCGGCCTTTATGCACTACTACTACGATGGGTTCATGTGGAAGGTCGGCAAAAAGGAGATACGGCAGAACTTGATAGACGAGGATTCCCCAGCGGGGATGCGCGTGGAGACGCTGCCGCGACGTGGCTGGAACGCGCTGGCGACGCGCTGGCAGAATGCGCGGGCGCAGTGGACGGTGCTCTCCTACGGATTTGAGACCGGCAAGCAGGTGCTGTACTTCGGGGTGCCCATCCTGTTCTTGGCTTGGACCGATGCCCGCTATTCGCTGTCGGACGTACATGCCAAGGAATACTTGGCCCGGCTGGCCCCGAGCGTGGCCAAAGCCCACGACGACTTGGGGGTGGCCTATAGTCGGGAAGGGGATTTCGACCGCGGCATCGTCGCTCACCAACAGGCCATTGCCGCGGATTCTATCTATGCCCAAGCCTATACGCACTTGGGGATCGCCCATTCGCTCAAAGGCGATATGAAGGCCGCCATTGGCCTGCACCAACGGGCCATCGCCCTGGAGCCCGAGCTGGCGCAGGCCCATTTTAATTTAGGGGTGGAGTACGCAAAAATGGAGCGGTTCGGGGAGGCGATTGGCGCGTTTGAGCGTGCGGTGGCATTAGACTCAGACTACGGCCGTGCGCACTTGGCCCTCGCGCAGACGTACAAAAAAATGGGCAACCAACCCCTCGCCAAAAGGCACTGGAACCGGGCGCACCACTTGCAGGCCGCCGCACAGCGGAAGGATTTGAGCCTCAGTGCCATGCCTTGGGCCACCGGGACGCCGCTCAAAGGCGACTCGTGAGACGAGCGAGAAAACGCTTGACAAAATAGGTAAGTCATTATTTGTTTTAACGCTTTCATATCATGCTCTTTAATTGTTATGGAGCATCTTTCACCATTCACTCAACCAACACAGGGGGTTGTAGCATGAGCAAGAAAATTGCGGTGCTGGCTGCTGTTATGGGCTTGGTGAGTTCGTCTGCCTTCGCCCACATTCCCGAAGGGACTGTCTATGGTGCCTTCCAGTGGCCAACCGATAAACTGCCCGTCCTCGATGGCGACATCTCTGAGTGGGAAGTCCTGCCCGCCGAGGTGTGGATTGACAGCGATAATGCCGACATCATCGTCGGTGAAGGCGACGTCGGGCGCGAAAAGGACCGCTCCAATTTGTTCTTCCGCTTTGCCATGGGCTGGAACGACGAATTGGATCGCATCTACTACGTCTTTGACCGCTTTGACGACGTTTGGGATCGCGATGCTGGCGGCATTGGCTGCTGCGGCCAAGACGACTCGATTGAGATCGGTCTGGATTCCGACCACTCCGGCGGCTGGTTCCACGCTGGCGGTGCTGGCATTGCTGGCGACTTGACCGAAGAAGAGAGCAAGCTCTTCACCGGCGGCCAGACCCAGACTTCGCATTACCGCTGGCCGGCCATCACGTCTGGCAGCGATCCGAATGGCTGGAGTTGGTTTTGGATGTCCAGCTCGACTTGGCACGGCGACGAGCCTTATCAGTGCTGCGCGGATTCCTTTAATCTCGACGGCGTCCACGGTGCTGAGGCCAATTTCCAAGCCGAGTGGTACACCATTGGCTGGGACGATTTCAACTGGCAGGGTCCTGAGTTGAGCACCCAGCACGACTTCGTCGAGCTGGAAATTGTCGGTGCTGGTTTGCAGATCGTCGACAACGACAACGGCCCAGAAGATGCCGAAGACAGAAACCCGTGGACGGCCAAGTGGACGTTAGGCGGCCAGTCCGATATCTTTGGCAACGCCAGCTCGTTTTCCGACTTTGTCTTGCTGCCTCTCGACGAAGCCGCGCTCGCTAATCTCCCGACCTCGGTCGAGAACGATAGCTGGGGCCATATCAAGGCTTCCGTCGCTAGATAATTCATCCGCCTAAAGCAGTAAACATCTGTAGTGGGACGGGTAGGTCTTCATTGATCTACCCGTCCTTTTTTGTCATATTTTTCGTTCCCTCAGTCAAGTTACAAGGCCGGTATGCTACAGCGCATTGGGATTCTCCTCGCATTGGGATGGTGTCTTTGGAGTGGGCCAACTTCTGTTGCGGCCCTGACCGTGATCCGCCTCGGCGGGGAGGATTTGCCCCCGCCCGATTTGGAGGTTCCCTATGAGTTCGTGCAGTTGCCTTGGGCCGACGTGGACCCCAAAAGGCACGGCTTGGCCGAACTAGTACAAATAGATACCGGCTTTGTCGAGCCATTGCACTTGGATCCCACGGTCAACTTGGTGCCGATGCTCGAAGAGCGCGGCGGACAGGTGCTGTCCCTGAATTGGATCGGCTGGGGGCCGGCTAGCGGCAACGACTTGGCCATGTTCGATGGCGACCCCACGACGGCGTTTTTGGGCGATGGCGATTGGGGTGGGGATTACGGCGTCATTCGCCAGAAGTCGCTGATTTTCGACTTGGGGGGCCGCTTTTTCCTCGAGCGCGTTCGCTTCTTCCCCCGCGAGCGGTTTTTGGCCGACCGGTTTGTGCAACGCTTCATCATCGGCATCAGCGACGGCGATCCGCTCAAGAAAGGTACGCGGGAATTCACGCAGGGCATCCGGGGTAGCTTCTTTGACTTCGACCTTCCGTACGATGTCTTTGAGAACGTCGAGTCCGTCATTGATATGCCCTTGCCGACCGTGCCGGTGCAACAGTTGCTATTTGAAGCACCCGAGAACACTACCGGTATATGGGAGATCGCCGAGTTAGAGATTTACGGCAATGGCTTTGCGCCATTTGCCAGCTATGTGTCGAATGTGATTGACTTGGGCGCTCCCGCCAGCCTCGGTAGCCTGAGGTGGGCTGGCCAACAGGACGCAGGGGCCACGCTGGCGTTGAGCACGCGCAGCGGCCACGACGACGATCCCAACACCTACTGGCGCTACACCTTTCGCGGCGGCGAGCGCACCCGCTTCGACGCCAAGGGCCGCCCGCTGAACTTGGCGTCGTACACCAAGCTGGCGCTTGGTGCGCAGGCGGGCTTCACCCACGACACCGCCGGATGGACCTTCTGGAGTAGTGCCCAAGACTTTGCCGCTGGCGAAGGGACCATCGCCGGAGCCGGTCCGCGTCAGTTCGTGCAGGTGCGCGCCGACTTCACCTCGGGGCAGCATGCCAAGGGTCGGCTCGATTGGGTGGAGTTAGCCGTATCGATCCCGCCGGTGGCGCAACAAGCCATCGCCGAGATCCTGCCGTCGGTGGTGTCGCCAGGGGCTGTAGCTGCGTTCACCTATAAGGTCAAGGCGTCGGTCGCCAGCGATGACTTGGGTTTTGATCGGTTAGCCATCGACACGCCAGCGCGGGTGCAGAGCGTGGATGGGGTGCGCCTGTCGGGGCAGCCGGTAGCCTTCGACGTCGTCCACAGCGATGACACGGGCGTGGTGTTGGCCGTGCCTTTTTTAGTGGATGCACAGCGCACCCAAGAGGTGTTAGAGGTGGACTTCCACGCGTCGGTGTTCCAGTTTGGCACGGTGTTTACCGGGCGCATTTTCAACAGTCAGCATCCGGCCGAGGTGCCGCAATCGTTGGCTTGGGGGGATGCGGATGGGGTGCCTTCGAGTGAGCGGTTGCGGGTGGACTTGACCGGGTTGGGCACAGGCCCTTTGGGGGCGTTGGCGGTGGAGCCTGGGGTGTTTAGTCCCAACGGGGATGGGATTAACGATGTGGTAGAGATCGGCTGCGACGTGCTGAATTTGTCGGGTTTGTCGTCCGTTGTGTGTTGGGTGTATGACGTGTCGGGTCGTCGTTTGGGTTTGGTGGATGAGTCTTGGTTGGGCAGTGGTCGGTATGTGGGGGTGTGGGATGGTCGGGATGCGCGTGGGGTATTGTTGCCGCCGGGTCTGTATGTAGTGGGTTTGCGCGTGGAGACGGATCAGGGGACGACGCAGCGGCAGGCCGTCGTCTCTCTAGTATACTAAGGAGCCGAGTTATGGCTGGGCGTTTAACGGCGTGTGTATGGTCGATCCTGTGGATCTGCGCGGTCGGCCCGGCGAGTGGGCTAACGATCTATCGGATCGGCGGCGAGAGTCTGCCGCCCCCGGAGTTGGATACTCCGTACGAATTCGTGCAAATCAGTTGGAGCGATATTGACGCAGCGCAGCACGGCAGCGAGGAGTTGCTGGAGTTCGATCCAGATTTCGTGCGCCCCCAACGGTTCGATTCGTCGGTCAATCTCGTGCCGATCATCGAAGAGCAAGGTGGCCAGATTCTGAACTTGGTGTGGATCGGCTGGGGGCCACCTCAGGCGGACGATCTTTTTATGTTCGACCAAGATCCGAACACCATTTACCTTGGAGATGGTCACTTTGCCTCGCACGGACCACCGCACAAGTACCTGACCTTTGATTTTGGCGCACCCCTTCTGCTAGAGAGGATTCGCTTTTTCCCGCGCACCAAACACCTGACGGACCGCTTTGTAGAAACCTTCAGGATCGGCATCAACGATGGCGACCCCCTCAAGGATGGTTCACGCGGGCTCCGCATTGGCCGCTGGGGAGACGAGCTGGACTTCGACATTATCTACGATATAACCGAAAATACCGAAGCCGTCATCGAGTTGCCCCTGCCGACAGAGCCCGTGCGAAGGGTGCTCTTCTCGGCGGCGGAAAACACGCGCGGCATCTGGGAGATTGCCGAGTTGGAAATCTACGGCAGCGGCTTTGCGCCCTTTGCGGACTACGTGTCCAATGTTATCGACTTAGGGGCCTTGGCGAGCTTGGGGGAGCTAACATGGGCCGGGCACGAGGACGAGGGAGTCAGCGTGGCTCTGAGTATGCGCAGCGGGCTGGACGCGGATCCGAATATCTATTGGCGGACCACCTTTCGCGGCGGCGAGCGCACCCGCTTCGACGCCAAGGGACGTCCCTTGACGCTGGCGTCGTACAATAAGCTAGCGCTCGGCGAGAGGGCTGGCACTACCCACGACACGGAAAATTGGGCGTTCTGGGGAGGTTACGACTTCACAGCTAGGCAGGGGGTGATGGTCGGAGATGGCCCCCAGCGCTACGTGCAGTTGCGGGCGGACTTCTCGTCGAGCCGAGAGACCAGTGGGCAGTTGGATTGGGTGCAGTTTGCCGTGTCGATCCCGCCGGTGGCGCAACAAGCCGTCGCCGAGATATCACCTGCGGCCGTGCTTCCGGGTGAGGTTACGGCCTTCACCTACAAGTTGCGGGCGGCCTTGGCCAGCGACGATTTGGGCTTTGATCGGCTGGACATTGACACGCCGGTTCAAGCACAGAGTATAGATGAGGTGCGGATTTCGGGTAAGCCGGTGGCATTTGAGGTGGTGCGGCTGGACGAGACCGGTTTTGCGGTGCAGCTACCAGAGATTGACGCGCAGCGCACCGAGGAGTTGATCGAGGTGGATTTCCAGACCGCGATCTTTAAGTTCGGCACGGTATTTTCTGGGCGGATCTCCAACAGCGAGCAGCCTCAAGAGGTCCCGCAAAGCCTAGAGTCTGGGGACGCGGACGCACGCTCCGAGAGCGATGGGTTGAGCGTGGGGTTGACCCGCTTGGGGGCGCAGACTATCGGTGACTTGGTGCTGATGCCGTCGGTGTTTAGCCCCAACGGCGACGGCATCAACGACGCAGTGCGGATCGAGTGCAATGTGCTGAATTTGGTGGGGCCGGTGCAGGTAGAGTCATCGGTGTACGATTTGTCGGGCCGCCTGTTGGGCGTGGTGGGTTCGGATTGGACGTCCAGCGGCCGGTACGTAGGGGCGTGGGACGGGCGGGATGAGCGCGGTCAGCAGGTGCCGCCGGGGTTGTACATTCTGCGCGTGAGCGTCGAGACCGACAGGGGGCTAGCCTTTCGGCAAGCTGTCATCTCGCTTGTTTACTAAGCCTCTTAGAACACAACGGGAAACGATATGACTATTTTCGGACGCGCCCTTTTCATTGGGCTAGCTATCGCACTGGCCGGGGCCGCCGTGTACGCCCAACAGGCCGGCCACCGGGTCAGCGGCAATCAGGTCGTGATCAATGGCCGCGACCACTGGCAGAACTGGGAATTTGCCCCAGGGACCTTGACGATTTCTCCGGACGAAGAAGTGTGCGCCCGGCGCATTGAGAAAAATACCAATGCCGTGTTCGACATTGTCGATTATTTGCGCTTTAATCCGCCGGCCTCCCTCGGCGGCAAAGAAACCGACGAGATCGTCCTCGCCGATGCCGTCAAGGGTGGCTCCAATGTCGCCGATGTGATCAACCTGCTCGATGGCGACATCACCACCTATTGGCAGCCCGATTCGCCTTCGGCCGACAGGGACTTAGCTTCGCAGTGGTGGTTTGTTATTGACTTGGGCCGCGTGGTTTTTGCCAAGGAACTCGTGGTGCGCTTTGTCGAGGAGGGCATGGGCGATCCCTTTCTCCTCTTCGAGGTGCTCATCTCCGACGGGCTGAAGCCGGCGCGCTTGCAAAACAGCGAAAACCCGGCCTTTAAGACTGTGTTGCGGACCTTGAGCAAAAACAAGAGCCAGCGGGTCTTTACGGTCGATCTAACGAATGAACAGCCCGCCGTGCAGGCCGCGGCCGTGCGCTTTGTGCAGATTTTAGTCACGGATACCGACGGGCTGCTCGGCACGGAAGTCTCGGCCGATGAATACGAAACCCTCAATGCAGAGACGCGCGGTGCGCTCCAGCACTTCAAGCGCCAGCCCGATGGCCGCGAAGTCCCCGTCGACCAAGACCTGTACGACATACTGGCCGAGGAGCGCCGGGGCAGCATTCGCTACTATCGCCGGGAATTGCCCCGCTTGGCCGAACTGGAAGTATGGAACGAAGGGGACGAGCTAACCGCCGGCATCCTCGCCCGCGGCGGAGTCATCTCTACCAATGCGAAGCAGCCGCTGGCCTTGACCAAGTTCGTCGATGGCGACTTGGCGACCTTCAACCGCATCTTTTACGGGGTTTCCACTGCGGTGGCTGATCCCGAGTTGGAGCTAGTCTTCGACTTGGGCTCCTTTTATTGGGTCGATACCTTCCGCCTGATTTACAACGGCGGCTTGTTCCCCAGCTATCGGATGGATTTTTCCGATGGGACCCTCGCACCCGACGGCAGCCTTCAGTGGACCACCAAGGCGTCGCTGGGGTCGCGGCCTTGGTCGCGGTTTGAAGGCGAGGCGTTCGAGCCGATCAAGGCGCGGTTTGGCCGCTTTCAGTGGACCTTGAATGCCATTGGGGCCCGCACGGCCGATATATCCGAGTTGCAGCTTTACGGCGAAGGCTTCCAGCCGCAAGTCTCGCTGCGGTCAGACCTGATTCGCTTGGGCGGTAGCCGCAACCTGCTGTCGATTGAATGGGATGCCGACACGCCCCCCGGCACCCAAGTGCTAATTCAGACGCGCACGGGCAATGAATTGGGCGAAATCCTGCACTATTTCAAAAAAGATGGCACGGAAGTGACCGAAAGCGAGTACAACAAGCTGCTGTCGCTGTTCAAGGGCGATATCGTCGCCGAGCAGGTGCCCGGCAGCGATTGGAGCAGTTGGAGTGCGCCCTACGAGAATCTGGCAGGCAGTCCGATTACCTCGCCGTCGCCGAGGGAGTTCCTGACCCTGCAGGCGACCTTGCTGTCGGAAGACCCGGAGATAAGCCCAACGCTGCGCTCGGTCCATCTCAACTTCGCCAATCCCGTGGCCCAGCGTCTGCTCGGAGAGATTGGCCCGTTCGAGGTGAATGAACTAGGGATGCAACGGCCGTTTTCGTTTTATGTGCGGCCGGAGTTTGACCGCCGTGATCCAGGTTTTGACGAGCTATTGTTGTTGGCACCGTCGAATATGGAGTTGGATATGGTGGGTCTTTACGGCGGTCGGGTGGTCGATTTCGATGGCGAGGCGAGCCCAAGCTCACTGACCGGGATTGAGGTCATCCCTACGGGTCGAGACTCGCTGCACGTGCGCTTTGATGCGATACAGCCCAATGGATCGACGGAAGTGCTGCGGCTGGATTTTGAGACGGCCCTTTTTGTCACTGGCGCGGTGTTGCAGGCAGCCCTGCGCAATAGCAGCGCAGACGGCGGCGGTGCCTGGCAGCGGATCGACCCGGGGGAGGCCCTAACGCAGGTTGTCGGCAACACCACGACGATTATCGCTACTGTGGAGCACAACGCTCTGCTCACGGATGTGGAGGTGCTGCCGGGTGCCTTTTCGCCCAACGGCGACGGGATCAACGACCGCACGGTCTTTACCTTCAACGTCGTGCGAGTCGGCGACGATAGTCCGGTAGCCGCTGAGATATACGATTTGGGAGGACGCCAAATACGGCGTCTCGCGCAAGAGCGCCCATTTAGCACCGGGACCTATGAAATCGAGTGGGATGGCCGGGACGACGGCGGGCGCATGGTGCCACCGGGTCTGTATTTGGTGCAGTTGAGCGTGGATACGGATATCGAGGGAGCGCAGGTCAGAGACTCGCAGGTGCTCAAGACGGTCTCTGTGGCGTACTGAGCACAGGCAGTGGAGGGTCTGCATGCGCCTGCTACTGATTTGGGCCGCTGCGCTTGTCGTCGCTGGGTGCGGCGGCCAAGGCGACGAGCCTACGGATAAAAGAATCGTCTGGTACGCCCTGATGGTCCACCCCTACGTCGAAGAGGTGCAAAAAGGGGTAATCGGCTATGAGCGCGACACCGGGATCAAGATCAAGCGTCAGATCGGCCAAAACTGGACCCAAGACAACGAAAACGCCAACGTCGAGCCGCTGGCCGCTCAGGGTTACAAGGGATTTTCGATTTACCCAGCCGACGCCAGTGCCGCCAACGGACTGTACGAAGAGTTGGTGCAAAACGGGGCCTATGTCGTCAGTTATGGAGCACCGACGACGCGGCCAACGCCCGCTTCGTTTTGCGTGGCTACCGATGTCAAACAAGCGGCCATGGAGGCCACCGAGGCACTGATTGGCTTTATGGGCGGCAAGGGCAACATCCTCAACGTGCTCGAACTGGTCGAAGACCCCAATACCATCCTGCGCAAAGAAGGCGTCGAAGCGGCGGTGGCCAAATATCCAGCGGTCCAGATCGTCCAAGAAATCGCCGGCATGGAATCGATTGAGACTAGCACCGCCAAAATCCAAGACGCGCTCTCGGCGCGGATTGAGGAGATAGACGGCGTAATTTGCACTGGGTACACGCCGACCGTGGCTGCGGCGACCATCCTGTCGGAGTGGAACCTTCAGCTGAGCTCAGGTCGAAGCCAAACCCCGGACAACAAGCGCATCCACTTTGTCGGCATCGACACGGACTCGGTGGTGCTCGACGCGATCCGCCAAGGGGCCATTGACGCGACCATCTCGCAGAATCCCTACGGCCACGGCTACATCACGTGCGCGCTGCTGAGCTATCTGCTCGACGGCTGGCAAGCCAATCCCGACCGCTACTTCATCAACTCGGGCACGGTGCTGGTGACCAAGGACAACGTCGATACCTTTGAGGACGAGGTCAGGGCCATAACCGTGCGGATTATGGGCGAATTGGAGACCAAGTACCTCAGCCCGCCCCGCTGATTTGTGCTCGAACTGCAATCCATCAGCAAGCGTTTCCCCGGCGTCCGGGCACTCGACGATGTGTCGCTTGCATTCCAGCCGGGCCAGATCCACGCCCTAGTTGGGGAAAACGGCGCGGGCAAGAGCACCCTACTCAAAATTGTCACTGGGATATACCAGCCCGACGCTGGGCGGATGCTCTTTGACGGTACGCCGCTGCGCGTGCGCAACTGCCGCGACTGTCTCGACCGAGGCATTGGCCTCGTCCACCAAGAGATTCAGGTAGTGGCCGAGGCCAGCGTCGCTGAGAACATCGCGCTCGACAAGTTAGAAGCCTTCAGCCGGTGGGGCCGCCTCGAATGGCCGCGGCTCGACGACTATGCGCGGGGGGCCATGGCGCGGGTTGGGCTGGACATGGACCCGCAAGTGCCCATTGGCGATTTAAGCGCGGCGCACAAGCAACTCGTGCAGATCGCCCGGGTGCTGTCGGCCGAAGCGCGGGTGTTGCTATTAGACGAGCCGACGTCGTCGCTTACCGAGCACGAAGCAGCCCGCCTGTTTGGCATTTTGCGCCAGTTACAGGAGGCGGGCGTGGCCATTGTCTTTGTCTCGCACAAGTTCGACGAGGTTTATCAGATCGCCGATCAGGTCAGTGTGCTGCGCGACGGGCGACACGTGGGCACGAGGGCGTTGGCCGGGCTGCCACGCGCCGAGCTGATCGAGATGATGATTGGCCGGCGGCCGGAGACGGCTTCGTTTGGTATTCCAGCGGTGGACCGGATGCGGGAGGTGCTCCGGGCCGAGGGAATGTACGCGCCGGGCCGGGCGCACGGAGCGAGCTTTTCGCTCTACGCTGGCGAAATTCTGGGATGGTACGGCTTGGTGGGAGCCGGGCGCACCGAACTGGCGCGGCTGGTGGTGGGAGCCGAGCAGGCCGAGCGCGGGGCCGTCTATATCCACGGGGCCAAAGCGCGAATCGGCTCGGTGGCCGACAGCCTGTACAAATACCGCATGGGCTACGTAACCGAAAACCGCAAAGAAGAGGGCCTGCTGCTGGACTCAGCCGTGCGCACCAATCTCGGCGTTACTATATGGGAACGGATCGTCGGCAAGTTCACCCGCCGGATCGACGACCGGGCGGAGACCCAAGCCGCGCAGGCCATGGTCGCGGCGCTGGATATTCGCACGCCGGGCTTGGAGCAGGAGGTAAACCACCTCAGCGGCGGCAATCAGCAGAAAGTCAGCTTGGGCAAGTGGCTGGCGGCCGGGTGCGACATCCTGATTGTCGATGAGCCGACCGTTGGGGTGGATATCCAAGCCAAGGCGCAGATCCACCGCTTGCTGTGGGACTTGGCTGCCAAAGAGGGCAAGGCGATCATTTTGATCTCGTCGGACATGCCGGAGATCATCGGCTTGGCCGGGCGGATCCTCGTCTTTAAGGACAAGCAGATCGTCGGCGAGATCGCCAGCACGGGCGACTACGACGCGACGAGCCGCGAAATCGGCCGCCATCTGAATTGACTATGGAACGCTTACGCAGACTCATGCGGCACAACGACGCCGGGATCGCCTTGTCGGCGGGGTTGCTGTTTGTGGGATGTGCGCTCAGCTCGGAGAGCTTCCTGTCGGCGTACAACCTCTTCAATATCTCGCGGATTGTTGCGTTCTCGGTGTTGGTGGCGCTGGCTCAGGCGGTGGTGCTGGTTGCCGGGGGGATGAATCTGTCCGTGGGAGCCATCGGCGGCTTGGCGACCATCGCCACTGGATATTGCATTCAGGTGTTGGGTTTGCCGGGGTGGTTAGCGGCGCTGGTGGCACTCGGGATTGGCGGCGCGGCCGGGTGGGTCAACGGAGTCATCATCACGCGGTTGCAGATCAATTCCTTTATCGCTACGCTGGCCACGCTTTTTGTCTTTACAGGGCTAGTGCATGGGTTTTCCGAAGGCTACGCCTATACAGACATTCCTCGGGCATTCACCTTTTTGGGGCGGCAGAAGTTTTTGGGGCTGTCGAATTTGTTCTGGACGATGGGGCTGGTGCTGCTGGCGACGCACTACGTATTCCGGCACACGGTTTTCGGGCGGCGGCTGTTGGCGACCGGGGGGAATCAAGAGGCGGCTCGGCTGGCGGGGAGCCATACCGACCGGATGATTTTGCTGTCACACGTGCTGTCGGGCGGCGTGGGGGCGCTGGCCGCGGTGTTGTGGGTCTCGCGGATGGGCTCGGCGCAACCGGCGACGGGTAAGGACTGGCTGATCACCAGCTTTGCAGTGGCCATTGTCGGCGGGACGGGGCTGGCTGGTGGGCGCATCTCGGCACTGGGCCTGCTGCTGGGAGCGGTCATCATCGTCCTCATCAAAAACGGCTTGGTGATGCTGGAAGCCAACGTCTATTACGAGCAGGCGTTTTTGGGGTCAATTATCTTGTTGGCCGTGGTGGTGAGCCGGGTGCGGGATTTGTATGGCGGGCGCGGCGGAGGTTAGAGAGCTAATTGTCGACTGGATTACTCGGACAGGCTTTGCTCCAGCGCTTGTGCGATCCTGTAATTTTTTCTGTTTATAATAAGGATGGGAAGGAAACGTGGGTCAATCGTCGGCAATTAGCAGATGAATTTCTCATATTCATGGGCCAATGCCAGAAGCCTTATCAATACCAGCAGTGGTCTAAACACATTGAGGCGGTGTGCGCTAGAAAAAATTGCTGGAATCTGAAATAGGAGATAGCTCTATGAAATTCTTGGAAAAAATCAGTGGTAAAGCTGTAGAAAAGAAGATAGGGGAGTACAGCGAAGTATATGGGGAAGTTCTACTCGGCTTACACAAAGAGTTAGAGAGACAGAATACCCTACTTGAAAAGCACGAGCAACAATTCAATTCTCAGGAAGAAAATTTGCATGAGCAAATTCAGCTCAAATCTCAGGTAAAAAAGCTGCATGGGCAAGTTCAACAGTTACGAATCCTCTGTATCCTCTCATATGTTTTCGTTATCGGTGTGGGGGTAGTTATATGGATAATAAGTTAAGGTCTCTTGCCAATCGGTATCGAAACAATCGCGGATCAGATCAATCGGTTAGAGATGCTATAGTGGAACTTTATCAGCACTACGTCAAAAAGCGTGAACAGGCACTTATTGACACAGCCGCAGCAGCTACGGCCGTGAGTGCGCTATTCCTTACCGATCAGATTGATATGTCTCAAGTTACCCCACAGATGGCTGAGGCGTTCAGCTTAGCTTATCCAAATGTTGATCTTTCATCTCTAGCGGATCGCTCACCTGATGAGGTCGAAGGGTTTCTCTCGGCTTGGAAAGGGAAGTATTTTGAAGTTCTCGTTCGAGATGAACTGAATGCAGGTGAATGGGTGGGTGATATTCACTTGGAACCAGGACAGACAGCTCTGCTAGCGGAAAGCGCAACACAGCCGGGATGGGATCTGCAAATAATTAACAGTGATGGCTCGGTTGCCCAAGGACTCCAATTAAAAGCCACTGAGTCTCTCTCTTATGTCAAAGAAGCATTAGAACGTTATCCAGATATTGACGTGCTAACAACGGACGAAGTGTTTAATGCTGGGGGGGATACGACGCAAAATATATTCTCTAGTGGCTTTTCAGATGAAGCACTAGAGGAGACTATAAGTGCTCCTATGGAAGATCTTCTTGACGGACCAATAGAAGAATTGCTTGAAACTGTTTTACCCGGTTTACCTTTTGTTTTAATTGCAGTAGGAGAAGGACGCAAGGTCCTGATGGGGCGAAAAACTTTTGATATTGCGATGCAGGATGGATTATCGAGAGCCGTAAAATCTGGAGCCGCTATTGGGGCTGGCGCACTTGTAGCATTTCTTGATGGTGGCCTATTAAGTATTCCTGCATCGTTCTTGACTCGTATGGGAATAGATCGCTACCAAATAATGGGACGATCTATCATAAATTTGGATAGACGCATTGAGTCTATTCGCAGTTTAGAATCTCGATCGTAGCCCTACTCTTCCTCCGGTTCGCCTTCCTCTGGATAGAGCACCACCCGCACGTAGCGGTCCATGTTGAAATAGTTCTGCGCCGCCTGCTGGACCGCCTCCACAGTCAGCGAATCGACCAGCGCCGGATACTGAATCAGCCGCCGCGGATCGACCCCGTTGAAGTCGAGCGACTCCAGAGACCCGACCCAGAAGCTGTTCTCCTTGAGGTCTGTCTCGCGCTGGCGCTTGCGCATTTCCTTGACCTTATCGACGTAGAGGTCGGTGGTGCCGACGGTTTTTAGGCTGTCGATCTGCCCAAAGATCACCTGCGTCAGTTCCTCGACGCGCTCGGGATCGCTGCCGAAGGTGATGGAGATGCTGTACTTCTCGTCCGGGTAGTGAGAGCCGCTGCTGCTGACCCATACCCCATAGGTGCCGCCCAAGTCCTCGCGCAACACCTCGCGCAGCTTGATCTGTAGCACAGAGGTCATGGCCCTGAGTTCGAGGTTGTTTTTCCAGCCATCGTATTCAAAGGGGCCGGTGAAAATCATCTGTGATCGGCTCTTGGGTTCAATGCCGCGATAGACCGCTTTGTCGATCACGCCTTCCGGGGCTTCAATGCCGACATCGCGCCACGTCTCCTCTCGGCCGGTGGTCGGCAGGCCGCCCAAATAGGTGCGCACCAGCGGCTCCATCTCTTCGAGGGTGAAATTGCCGACAAAGAAAAACGAGAAGTCGCCGGCATCGGCAAAGCGATCTTGGTACACAGCCATCGACGTGGCCAAGTCCATCTCGTCGAGCAGCTCCAGCGACCAGGGACGCGCCCGGTGGTGATACTGAGCCATGGTGACCACAATGGTGTCGCTGAACGCCGTCTCGGGGTGCGCGCTGCGGTTCTGGATGGAGCCTCTCATGCGCGTCTGGTAGGCTTGGAAGGCGGTGCTATCCTGTCGCGGCGCGGTGAAGAAGGCGTAGATCAGCTCGAACATGGTCTGGATATCTTCGGGCGAGGCCGAGCCAGAAATGCCCTCCCGCAAGCTGCTGATCCACGGCGATACCCTCACCACTTTGCCGGCCAGCTTCTTCTCTAGTTCGATCTTGTCAAACGGCCCCACGCCGCCCTCGCTCACCACCGAGGTCGCAGTCGAGGCCGCCACGTAGTCGGCGTCGGGGACCAGCGAGTGCCCGCCGGGGCTGTAGGCCCGGAAGAGGATCTCATCGTTTTTGAAGTCCGTCGGCTTCAGGCATACGCGGATGCCGTTGGAGAGCGTCCACCAAGTCGCGCCGATCTCGGGGATTTGGCTGCGTTCGACGATTGCAGCCGGAGTGGGCACTTGCGCCACGAGCGGCTCGTCGGGTACCTCGTCGGCGTACGGCGCGCTTTCTTGCTGCGCCACCTCGGCGAAGATCGCCAGCAGGTCTTGCTCGCTGGGCACGGCGATGCCCTCTTGCTCGGGTGCCTCCACGGCGATCACGCGGTTTTTTTCGCTCGTCCACTCGCTGGCCAGCGCATTGACCTCCGCCAATGCAATGCCGGGGACCAGTTCTTGGTAGAGTTCGTATTCCTTGGCAATGCCGGGGATGGCTTCGTCGGTCAGCAGGTGGCGCACGTATTCGGCGGCAAAACCGCTCGACTGCTGCTTGTCGCGCTCGCGGTAGGATTGCTCCATGCTGCGCAGCATTTCCTTTTTCTCGCGCTCCAGCTCGGAGGCGGTAAAGCCGTGCTCGCGCATTCTCGCTGCTTCAATCAGCAGGGCTTCAAGCCCGGCGTCGAAACCGTTGTTTGGTACGCCCGCGCCGAGGATGAAAAACTCCTTGGAGCGCAGCCAGCGCCCTTGGCCCGAATAGGCTCCCAAAAAGGGCGGCTCGGGGAGCTTGGTCAGTTCGTGCAGGCGCTGGTTGAACATCTGGTGATACAGGGCCTCAATCAGCGAGCGGCGGTAGGTGCTCACCGTCCCTTGGGGCCGCACGTCCATTTTGTAGTAGATGCTGACGCTGTTGTAGGTGGCCTCTGGGTCAGAGGCGATGGCGAAGAGCGTCTCCTCGTGGTCAGGCACGGGGAACACCGTGCGCTCAGGGGGATTTTCTGCCGCGGGGATGTGCGCAAAATACTCCTGTACCAGTGCCTCTATGGCGGCTGGCTCCATGTCGCCGACGGCCACAAAACCCATTAGGTCGGGCCGATACCAAGTGCGGTAAAAGCGGCGCAGAGCCTCGTGCTGAAAGGTGTCGAGCACGGCCTTCTCGCCGATGGGCAGACGCACGGCGTAGCGCGAATCCTTCAGAAGAATGGGTATTTGCTCGTCGAACATGCGCTGCTGAGCGCCGCGCCCCAGCCGCCACTCTTCGATGACCACGCCCCGTTCCTTGTCTATTTCCTCGGCCTCAAAGCTGATCTGGTGAGCCCAGTCCTCCAAAATTTGGAAGGCGGTTTCCACCACCTCGGCGCTGTCGGTCGGCACGGTCAGCATGTACACCGTCTCGTCGAAGCTGGTGTAGGCATTCAGATCCGGCCCAAAGCGCATGCCGATTAGCTCTAGGTAGTCCACCAACTCCTGCTTGGCGAAGTTTTTGGTGCCATTGAAGGCCTGGTGCTCGACAAAGTGCGCCAACCCCCGCTGATCTTCGTCTTCCAGCACCGAGCCTACATCGACCACCAGCCGCAGCTCGACCCGATTTTCGGGCTTCTGGTTTTTGCGAATGACGTAGCGCAGGCCGTTGTCTAGCTGGCCGACGGTCACCAGCGAGTCAATGGGTAGTTGCGGATCCTCTAACTTCTCGGTCGTCGCCTCCATCGCCGCCTGTTGCATGGTCGTCGGTGCCGTGCTGACGCAGGCGTGTAATAGCACTGGCAGCACAGCGAACAGCAGCAAAACTCGTCTCATTGATGACTCCTGTTTTGATTGGTCCATAGCCGATTTATCCACTTCAGCTAGCGGTTTGTTCTAGAATGGAGATTTTCGCTTTGGGATGCGTATGGAGGATGCCGTGGATTCCCTTAACGGTACGTCGATCCACTTCTCGAGCATAAACTTGGTCCCAGAACGCTGCATTCTCTTGCAGCTCTTTGCTCAGATCTTCGAGGTATATCTCGTCCTCTTCTTCAGGGAATAGCAAATCAAAGATCCGATCGGTCACAGCGTATAGCTCAAAGCGACTATTCAGGGCCCCATCGACAATCTCGATATGTTTCATGTTATCCTCGTTTTTTATTTGTCTGGATAGACATTGATATAGCCGGCACGTCCTCCGTCCAACTGGACGTCGAAGTGAGGACCTCCGTGCGATTCGTGCGATTCACCCGGGCGTGTGGGCACCCATATATTGCCCTGTTCATCGGGATAGCCTCTCCGACCTTTATAGGGTCCGTACTCCACCACGACCATTTCTCCATGCCAGTTCTTGAGAGGACGAAAACGCTCAGGCAGGTCTTCGGCCCGCAAAGGACGGTATGGTCTTCTTGGTCGAGACATACATCATATAATTTCGCTCTTGTATAAGGGGATAGTGCCAGACCATCAGAAAATCTCATTTGACGCTTGACACTGCCGACGTGGAAGGGGGACCACTGGCAAACGCTGCACTGGCCTCGGCAATGGAGCCAAACGCGCCATCGGCCACCGCGGCACACAGCGCGGCACCGACGGCCGCTTCTTCGCCATGCGGGCCCACGTGCAGCGGCATGGCGAACTCGGCTTCCAATGCTGCCCGCAGCACGGGATTTAGCTTGATGCCGTTGCCTGAGCCAACCAGCTTGGAACGTGCGCCGCCGCCCAGTTGGATGGCCTCGCGGTACGAGTCGGCTAGTTCGACGGCCATGCCTTCCAACAGTGCGCGCGTTAGATGCCCGGCCGTCAGCGTTGCAGCGGTCAACTCGCGGAAGGCGGCTTTGGCGCGGGGCCTGCGGCGCGACCCGGCAAACAGCGGGTCGGCGCACACGCCCTCGGCCCCGGCGGGCACCTTGGCGGCTAATGCTACGAGCCGCTCGTAGAGGGCCTCGCGGTCGGGTTGGATCCCGGCGAGGGCGTACAGGGCGTCGGCGAAGAAGTCGCGCAGCGTCCTGAACGTGCGTCCACCGACAGCTCCCACGCCGGCCAGCAGATAGCCGCGCTGGATATAGGGACGGAGTTCGAGCGAGCCGTGCGGCAGTGGAGCTTCGATGTGCAGGGCGGCTTGCCCGCCGGTGCCGACATTGACGGCTACGGTGTTGGCGTAATCGGCGACTGTGCCAGCAAAGCTACACTGGTGATCGCCGGACGCCACGGCGACGGGCAGGCCCGCTGGTACGCCGAGCTTTTGGGCCATCGCCGCGGTCAGGGGACCGGCTAGGGTACAGGATTCGGCGAGCGCGGGAAACAGCGACGGGCTCAGGCCGAGCGCGGCGATAAGCTCGTCCGCCCAAGCGCGCTTGGGCACGTCATAAACGCCCCAGCCGAGCGCGTCCGTAGGATCGACAACCGGTCGTTTGCCCACCAGCCGCGACACCACAAACTCAGGGGCCGTGGTGCCGCTTGTGCCGCTGGGAAGCTGATTATTGGCTTGCAGCCAAAACAGGTGCGGTGCCGCGTGGCCCGCTACGAGAGGGCAGCCGGTGTTGGCAAAGGCGGGCAGCTCGCCCCCGGCGGCCGTGGCACCCCCGAGCCGGGCCATAACGTCTAAGTAGGTATGCTGCTGGCCCGGTAGGGGGGCTTGGGCGCGCTGGTCTTGCCAAGAGAAATAAGGACCTACGGTATTGAGCGCAGCGTCGAGAAGCTGAAGGCCCTGTTGCTGCCCGGTGACGCCGATGGCTGCTGGCCGGGCGTTGGTGCGGGCCACGAGCGCGGCCGCGTTGCCGATAGCTAGCTCAGTCATTGCGTCGAGGTCCCACTCCGAGCGGCTGATTCGCTTGTCTGCTGAGGAAGTTACTTCGGACAAATTGGCCGTGCTGGCGGTGCCGACGACCGCGTTGGTGTCGAGGTCGATGACGAGGGCGACGACGGTCGTCGAGCCGATGTCCAGCGCGAGATAGTGAGTTGACATGGAACTAACTCAAGCGCGACCAGTCGAAGACCGCGCCTAAGTATTCCTCTTTATTAGCGGTAAGCCCTTCGTACATCTGTTGGCAGTCTGCCGGGGACGCTAGGTGGGTGAGCAGGGGCTCGACGACGAGCTGGCCGCTGGCGATCCACGCGGCGATTTGGCGGTAATTGGCGTCGAGATCGCGGCAGCGCTCGGTGGCGTGCTGCGGCCAGCGCCACTCGAGGGCACCGATCATGCGGATCGCCTCTAGGTGGATGTGCAGCAGCATGGGCGTCACGTCAAAGTGGGCGGGGGCACGCGGACTGCCTAAGAGAATGAGTTCGCCGTGGCGGGCAATGCACATCGCGGTCTGGGCGATGACTTCGCTGATGCCAATGGCCTCGACGCCGATGCGAGCACCCGCGCCGCCGGTCCAGTCGCTCACTACTGATTTTAGCTCGTCGCGGCCGGGATTGACCGCGTGCTCGATGCCGCAGGCTTGGGCCTGCCGCAGGCGCAGCTCGGACAAGTCTGCGAGCATGACGTCGGCACCGGCCAAGCGGAAGAGTTGGGCGGCGAAGTTGCCCACCAGCCCGCCGCCGACCACCAGCACGGTGTCGCCGGGCTGGACGCTTGAAGAGCGCAAGGCGGAGATGCTGACGCCGGCCATGCGCGTAAACACGAGGTGCTGGCCGGGAGCTTCACGAGATACGGGCAGCACGAGGCGCTGTGCATCCGCCTTGACGATGGAAGCGTGGCGGGCAAAGGAGAGTACGCGGTCGCCCGCTCGTACGCCGGAGACCGCCGCGCCGACTCTCAGCACTTGGCCGAGGTTGCCGTAGCCGGTGTGGCGGGGATACTGGCCGGCGTCGCCAAAAGGCATCTGCTTGACCAAGCCGGTAAAGCCCGCGCCTTCGGTGCCGGCACTGACGATGGAGTATTCGGTCTCTATCAATACCTCATGGGGGTGCAGGCGGTCGTCGAGCTCGGTCTGGACTACCTCGATCTGCCCCGGCTCGACGACGGTGAGTTCATGGGTCAGCACGACGATGGAACCTCCTTGAGCGGGCCACAGTGGAAGCAAGTGCAGCAGTATAAAGGGCCTTGGGGGGAGCAGCGTCAAGCCGTGCAGGGGGGGCGTTTCGGCTTGACGAAAAACGCCGACCATTTCTACATTGGCAAGGCTCAGCTAGTGAGTGCCGAGGAAAGTGCTGGAGCAATTCAGCCGAGCGTATTGGAGGCAATGAACACCCCTCGGGAATACCACATCTTGAGCAAGCGTCCAATAAGGGAGTTGGTGCTGATACACATCAGCGCAAAGAATGTCCCGGCAGGGGCGTGTGCCTATTTCAAAGGAGGTGCGTCGCGTTGTCTAGCATCCGAACGCTTCTTCCCACAGGGCTTATGGCCCTTTCTATCTTGGCTCAATGCGGCCAACCGGCGACGCCAAAGCCGGCCCCGGCGGTGCCCAAATACAGTGGCGATCTGCCGGTATTGCAATCTCACGGCAAGTTGCGAGTCATCGTCCCCCCAGAGCCGATTGACCATCTACCCAAAGACGCGGAACCCGTGACGATCAACTACGACCTCGCCCGTGGCTTGGCCGATGCGTTCAAGCTGGAACTGGTGCTGGTAAAGGTCGAAAGTTATACCCAGATGGTACAGAAACTGCTCGAAGGCGAAGGCGACATCGTCGCTGCTAGCCTGACGATTACGCCAGCGCGGCAGCAGCAAGCGGCGTTTTCCGTGCCGTATCTCTACGTGGATGAGTACCTGATTACAGCGGCCAGCGACAGCCTGCCGGCGGCGCTTGAGGACTTGGCTGGTATGAAAATCGGCGTCCGGCACTCTAGCTCGCACTACCAAACCCTGTTGGATATTCAGCAACAGGTGCCGTCGTTGCACATCCACGCCGCGTCGGAAAAACTCGGCCTTGAGTACCTCATTGAAGGCATCGTGCGCGGCGAGTACCAAGCGACCGTAGCCGACGAGCACTTGTGGCAAGCGGTGGCAAGCTACTACGACAGCATGGCTACGCCGTTGGTGCTGGCCGAAAACCGCCCGATTGCCTTGATGATGCGGCCCGACGATGTGCAGCTCAAGACTGAGGTTGATGAATATCTGCTCGCCCAGCAGTTTACGCGCCAGTCCCAGCAGGCTTTTACCGACGACCTGCCCGGATTAAAAGCGCGGCGGCGGCTGCGCATGATCACCCGCAATAACGCGATGACCTACTTCATACATCGCGGGCGGCAGGTGGGCTTTGAACACGAGCTTATAAAGGAATTTGCGGCCCGGCACGATTTGCGGCTCGATATTGTCATCCCGGACAGCCACGCCGATCTGCTGACGTATTTGAACGAAGGCAGAGGCGACATCGTGGCCGCGGCCATGACCATTACCGAGGAACGACGGGCGCAGGCGGCGTTTACCCGGCCCTATAACGAAGTGGACGAACTAGTGGTAGTGCGGGCGGATGATAACTCGATTACCGGCCTCCAAGATTTGGCCGGGCGCACGGTCCATGTGCGCCAAAGCTCTTCTTTTTACACAACCCTGATGGCTGTAAAGGATTCCATAGAGAATTTGCAGGTCGCCTTATTGCCTGACTCCTTTGAGACCGAAGACATCCTCGCCGCTGTCGAGGAAGGGCGCTACGACATTACGCTGTGCGATTCCAATCTCCTCGATGTGGAACTCGCGTACGGACGCCAACTCAAGGTGGCCTTCAGCATCAAGCCGACGGTTTTGGGGTGGGCGGTACGCAAGGACAACCCGGCCTTGCTCGCCGCGCTCAATCAGTATGTACAAGAGGAAAAAGGCGGCTTGTTTTTTAACATGATGAAGAAGCGGTATTTCAAAAACAAGCGCACCATCGCCAAGGCCAAGGATTCGCTGCGGGTCGATTTGAGCGGCCGCCTGTCGCCTTATGACGAGTTGGTGAAAAAATACGCTCGCCAGTACGGCCAAGACTGGCGGTTGATTACCGCGCAGATATACCAAGAGTCCAAATTCGATCCACAGGCCACGAGCTGGGCCGGCGCGCGCGGGCTGATGCAAATAATGCCGATTACCGGGCGCGAGTTGGGATTTACCGATCTGCACGATCCCGAAGAGAATATCCACGCGGGGGTGAAGTACATGTCCCAACTAGTCAACCGCTTCGATGCGAAAATCCCCATGGATGAACGGGTGCGTCTTGCGCTGGCCGCCTACAATGTCGGGTACGGGCACGTGCTCGATGCACGCCGCCTAGCCCGCGAGAAAGGATGGAATCCCGACCGCTGGTTTGGGCACGTGGAACAGGCGATGCGGCTGCTGGCCAAGCCGGCGTACCACAAGTGGGCGCGCTACGGCTTTTGTCGCTGTGGCCAGCCCGTGCATTACGTGGGCAACATTCAGGATCGCTACGACGCCTACGTCGGGATGCTGACTATGGCGAGGGAATTGGACCAAGAGCGTCTCTGAGCTAGCGGGCTACCCACTTGGCCTCGCAGATAGTAAGAAGTGCGGCGAGCCATCCCCTGCGGTGGCGTTTCCACTTCACAAGCCGAGGAGTACAGAAGACGGGATGGCCGAGCCTAAGCGGCGATTCCCGGCGCGGAAGTTAGCAGCGCTCCGGCCGGGTTATCTGGCGTTGCTATTTGTGGTGCTGGCCTTGGTGTTGGGGGCTTTTGCGCTCTACGGCCTGCGGCAGTCGCAGCAATCGACCTTGGGACCCTCGAACGCGGGGGGCGGTCGCTGGCCGAAGCGGTTTCTCGCGCCGAGGAGAATGTGCTCCGCGCCGAAGGCGACATGGAAGAGTTGGGCGGGGAACGGCTGCTAGACAACGCCCTCGATCAAGTCCATATAAGCGGGTTGCGGCTGGGCTGGGTGGTTTCTTGTAGGTAGGACTTAAGGCCCAGCTCGCCGTTTAGCAGTAAGGTGGTGCGGGTAGGCAGGTGGTGGGTTAGCTCGGCGTTGAGATGCTGTTCTCGGTAGTTGTAGTCGGTGGCGTTGAGAAAGTTTTGGTAGTTGAGGGTGTAGTCTAGGCGGCAGATCAGCGCTGAGTGTAGATACGGCTCAAAGCTGGCAAAGGCCCGGCCAGCGGCAAAGTCGTGGTAGTTGTAGAGCGGGCGGTCCAAGCGCAGGCTCAGTGCGGCACCGGCAAAGAACAGACCCGCCGCGCCCAAGCTGTGCAAATGGTTGAAAAGCTCGGCGTTTTCGCTGAATACGTTGGCGTTGCCCGCGTAGTACAAGCTCAAGTCGGCGTCGAGTTGGTAGTCGAAGTCGATATAGGCTGACTGGATCAGATCGCTGCGCTGGCTGGCCGTGAGAAAAACATTGTCCGTATAGGTAGTGTACAGATCGGCGTTGAGGGCGACTTGGGCGTCGGCTGTGGAAATCAGCGCGACTAGACAGGCCAGTAGGGACCTCATTTATGCTCCTTTTGGATTTTGCGCTTTTTGTGCTCGCCTTTTTTAGCTCTAGGGGTACGCGACGGCGCTGGAGGCGTTTTTTGGCGAGGTCGTGCACGCGCTCGTCCGGATGCCGCAAGAGGCGGCGCAAAAGGCGGGCGTCGTCAATGCCGTCGCCGTCCTCGTCGAGGAAAAAATCCATCCGCCGTTTTAGAGTGCTCAGCCGCTGGTGCAGCCGCTTGAGCGGGTCGTGCATGCCGTCGCCATCGGCGTCGCGGAATTGCTTGACCCGGTGCCGGCGCTCTTCAAAGATGCGGCCAAAGCGATAGCCCTTGAGCCCGTGCGGGCCGTACTTTTCGCCGGTGATGTCGTTTACGCCATCGCCGTTGAAATTCTGTGCCACGTTGGAGCATTTTCTTTGCAAAATGTCGTCTTACAGAGGGCGAAAACCTCTCGTTGTGTAAAAGTGCCGCGGAGCTCAGGGCGGCGAATTCGACCATTTGGTCGACGGGCGCATTGTCAAAATTCCATAACATACTGTTTTTGTGCCATATATGATTCATTAGACTAAAGCCAAAAATTCGACCAGATGGTCGCTGATGCTGGCGATGCAAATCCCAGCAAACACCTTGATACTACTCTTGGGCATCAACATCGCCTGCAAGCCCTAATCTACCCTCGTCCAAACACGTGCGCCGGCAGTTCAGTTGCCAGCTCCGGCACGAACCACAGCCCCACTAACAGCAGCACCTGAATGGCGATAAAGGGCACAGCTCCTCGGTAGATCTGCGGCGTGCTAATCTGAGGAGGGGCGACGCCGCGCAGGTAAAAGAGCGAGAAGCCAAACGGGGGCGTGAGAAAAGAGGTCTGCAAGTTCAGGGCGATCATCACGCCCAACCACACGGGATCCAAGCCCATCGCGAGGAGGATCGGGCCGACGATGGGGACGACGACGAAGATGATCTCGAAGAAGTCGAGAAAGAAGCCGAGCAAAAACATCACGGCCATCACCAGCGCGAAAGAGCCGACCACGCCGCCGGTCGCCTCATGGGTCAGAAAGCTCTCAACCGCTTCGTCGCCCCCGTAGCCGCGAAAGACCAGCGAAAACACGCTTGCGCCGATGAGGATGGTAAAGACCATGGCGTTGATTGTGGTGGTGGTGCGCATGACTTCTTTGAGCATGGCGCGATTGAAATGTCCTTTGGCCAGCGACAAGAGCATGGCACCCACCGCGCCAACCGAAGCCGCCTCGGTCGGCGTAGCCACTCCGAAGAGAATGGAGCCGAGCACCCCGCAGATGAGGACTAGGGGCGGCACGAGCGCTGCGCCGAGACGCCCGAGGAAGGCCGCGCTGAGAATCTGTGCGCGCTGTGCGGCTGGCACGGCTGGCATGGTGGATGGCTTGAGGAGGCCGAGGCCGACTATATAGAGGATGTAGAGGCCCATCAGTACGCAGCCGGGCACGAGTGCGCCCATAAAGAGGTCGCCGACTGACACCGAGATCGGGGCGAAATTGCCCATTTTGAGCTGGGCCTGCTGGTGCGCCGAGGAGACCACGTCGCCGAGGATGACGAGCACAATGCTGGGCGGAATGATCTGACCGAGCGTCCCCGAAGCGCAGATGATGCCCGTGGCAACCGCTGGGGAGTATGCGCGTTTGAGCATGGCCGGCAGCGAAATAAGCCCCATGGTGACGACCGTCGCGCCGACGATGCCGGTGGAAGCGGCCAACAGGCCGCCGACGAGGCAGACCGAAATCCCCAGCCCCCCGCACAAGCTGCCGCAGAGTTGGGCCATGGTTTCGAGCAGGTCCTCGGCGATTTTTGAGCGCTCTAGCACGACCCCCATAAAGACGAACAGCGGCACGGCCATCAGGGTCTCGTTGGCCATGATGCCGTAGATGCGGGCCGGCAAAGCCGAGAGAAAGGCCGCGTCAAAGTGGCCGGTGAGGACGCCGAGGCCGGCAAAGCCGAGGGCCGTACCCGCGAGGCAAAAGGCCACTGGGAAGCCGGAGAGCAGCACCGCGAAGGTGCAGAGGAACATGGCCAGCGGCGCGAATTCGCTCATTGGGTGCGAAGGGTTTGTACGCTGTGGTGAATGATGGCTAGGGCTTGCAAAAACAGCAGCGCGAAGCACAGGGGAATGGCGGTTTTGAGCAGATAGACCGCCTCCAAGCCGCCGCCGTCTTGGGAGCCTTCGAGCACGGCCCAAGAGTCGGCGACAAAGGGCAGCGACTGGTAGAACAGCAGCGCGCAGCAGGGAATCAGCAGCAGCGCGCAGCCCAAGAGATTGACTAGGGCCTTGCGCCGGACGCCCAAGGGCCGGTAGAGGATATCGACGCGGACGTGCTCGTCGTGCGCGAGGGTGTAGCTGGCCGCGAGGAGGAAGGTAAAGGCGTGCATGTACAGGGCTATTTCCTGCATCCAGACCCAGCCGCGCCCAAAGAGGTAGCGCAAGACCACGACGATAAAAGTCACCAAGACCATGCCCAGCGTCAGCCAAGGTACGGTGTGGGCGATGAAGCGGTTGAGACGTTCCATGCGAGCGTCAGCCAAAGGTCAGGGCGCGGGCCTCGGTATAGGCTTGCTCGGAGATGCGCGTGTACGCGATAGTGTTTTTGCGGAAGGCGTCAAACGAGCTATAGACCCGGCTGGAAAGGGGGTCTTGGCCCGCGATCTCGGCGACTACTTCAGCGGATACTTTGCCGATTTGCGCCAAGAGTTCGTCGGGAAAACGCCGAAGTTGGACGCCGTGTTCGTCAACCAAGGTCTTGAGGGCGTGGCTGTTGCGCGCGGTAAATTCGCTGAGCATGTCGTCGTTGGCTGCTTGGCAGGCGTATGCGACGACGGCTTGGAGGTCTGCGGGAAGGGCCTCCAAGGCTTGTTTGTTGACCATGCACTCTAGCGCGGTTCCCGGCTCGTGCCAGCCCGGCCAGTAGTAGTATTGGGCGGCTTGGTGTAGCCCAAAGGCGAGATCGTTGTACGGGCCGACCCATTCAGTGGCGTCGATGGCGCCGGTCTTGAGGGCTTGGAAAATCTCGCCGCCGGGCAGGGCTTTGACCGTGACTTTGAGGCGGCGCAAGACCTCGCCGCCCAAGCCCGGCATCCGCATGACCAAACCAGAGAAGTCGGCTAGGGTGTTGATTTCCCGGTTGAACCAACCGCCCATCTGCACACCGGTGTTGCCGACGGGAAAGGCACGGAGGTTGAAGGGGGCGTAGAGTTCGTCCCACAGGCTCTGGCCGCCGCCATAGCGCAGCCAGCCGTTGATCTCGGCCGCGTTTAGCCCAAAGGGGACGGCCGAGAAAAACTGGGTCGCCTCGTGCTTGCCCTTCCAGTAGTAAGCGGCTCCGTGGCCCATCTCGGCCGTGCCGCCGGAGACCGCGTCGAATACGCCCGAGGCCGGCACCAACTCCCCGGCACCGTACACCTTGACTTGCAGGCGTCCATCGGACAGGGCCGCAATGCTGCGGGCGAGATTGTTTGCCCCGGTGCCCAAGGCTGGAAAGTCCTTGGGCCACGTGGTGACCATCTTCCACTTGAAGCGCTGTTGGGATTGGACCGCGGGGGCCGCTTGCTGTTCGGCTTGGCCACAGGCGGCCAAGCTGCCGGCCGCCAGTAGCGGTGCGCTTTGCAGAAAGGAGCGGCGCGAGCGTGGGGCGGAATGTTGCATGGGAACCTCAGCTTTTGTTGAGCAGGTGGCAGGAGCCGTCGTCTTGGCCGACGATCACGAGATGGGTCATTGCGAGGAAAAGCCCATTTTCCACGACCCCGGGCAAGGCGTTGAGCCAGCGCTCGGTGGTGCGGGCGTCGTCGATCCCCTCGGGAAAGCGAGCGTCGATGACAAAGTTGCCGTTGTCGGTGACATACGGGATGTCTGGGGCGCGCAAGCGCAAGGCTGGGGCGAGGCCCCGCTCTTGGAGGCACCGCGCGATCAGGGGATGAGACCAAGGGACGACTTCGACCGGCAGCGGGGCCTTGGTGCCGAGCTGGTCAACTAGCTTGGATGGATCGGCGACAATGATTTGATGCGCGGTGATGGAGGCGACGACTTTCTCGCGCAAGAGCGCGCCGCCTAGGCCCTTGATTAAGTCGATGTTGGGATCTATCTCGTCGGCCCCGTCAATGGTCAAATCGACGCTGGACACCTCGGCGAGCGTCGTCAGTTCAATGTCGAGGGAGCGGGCCAAGGTGGCCGTGGCTTCCGAGGTGGGGATGGCCTTAACCGCTAGCCCGGCCGCGACGCGTTCTCCGAGGGCGCGGATGGCCCATTCAGTAGTCGAGCCAGTGCCCAAGCCCACGATCATACCAGCTTCAATGTACTCGGCGGCACGGCGGCCAGCGGCTTCTTTCGGCGTCATGGCACTACCAACTTAGAGGCGGGTGCAATAGTGGATCTGGCGGGCGACTTCCTCAAAGCCGAGGCTGGGATACAGGTGTGCGCCGATGGGGTTTTGCGCCAGCGTCTCGATCTTGGCGCACTCCATGCCAGCGGCGCGCAGGTGCGCTAAGCCGTGTTCTAGGAGCTGGCGGCCCATGCCTTTGCCCTGGCAGTGTGGCAGGACGGCGAGGTTGGGGACCCCGCCGATTTTGCTCTCGCGGTCGATGCGAGTGGTGATGTAGCCGACGACCTCGCCGTCTTCCTCCCACACAAAGACGCCACTGGCCCGCTCTCCGGCCACATCGTCGTCAATGTGGCGCAGCTTGCGAAATTGCCAGTCGCGCCCGCCGATTAGCCCGAAGCGCTGCTCGATGTTGTGGTCGATGGATACGCTAGGGAAGCAGACGGCCGTGATGTGCTTGAGCGCGGGCAAGTCCGCTGGGCGATAGGGGCGAATCACGAGGTCAGCTTCCAGTGGATGCGGAAATCTGCAACAGCGCCGGGTCCGGGGCGGTATCGCGGCCGGCTAGCAACTCATCGGCCCGCTTTTTGGCTGCCGCCATTTTGGGCTGCCGGACGCCGCGGTAGCCGCTCACCTCCTCGGGCAGGGACAGGACTTGCACCCAAGTGTGGTACTCGTCTGCGGAGCGCGGGGAAAAATCGGCGATCAGGTTTTCGTACCAAGCGGCGAAGTCGCGCTCTTCGCGGTGCCACCACGAGGAGCAGAGCCGGCGGAGGAACTTCATGCGGGCGACCCATTTCAGCGACCTGTCGCCTAGCTTGAGATCCGGGCGGAAGTCGCGGCCCAAAAAGCGCAGATGCGGCCGGTTCAGGTGGCGATAGCGGATGCGGTCGCCGCGGCTGGGGTCGATGTTGTAGCGGATGTGGTCGCGGCGGTACTTTTCCTCGCAGGTGAGGAGATAGGCCACGTAGATTTCGTCCTTGATGGCGAGGACTTTGGCGAGCTGATAGATGACCGTGCGGGTGGCTGCGAAATCGAACTCGGCCCCGTCTTTGGCCTGCACGGCAAGCACTTGGTGGATATAGCGGTCAGCATAATCGAGGTTTTCGTATTGGATCAGGTCGTACACTCGCAGCGCGAAGTGCCGCCGCGCTGTGGCGACGGGCGTATCGCGGATGCGGTCTCGGTAGGCCGCCGCGACGCGCTTGCCCTTCTTTTTGGCCAGCAGCGCGGTTTTGTCGGCGACGAGCTCGGGGTAGCTAAGTGATTTTTCTTCGAGCGGAAAATGGTTTGGATCCAGCGCTAGGTATCGGCCCATGTTAAAGGCTTTTAGGTTCGTCTCTAGGTCGCGGCGCACGGCTTGGCCTATGGCCCAGAGCAAGGTGTCTAGCTCTAGAGAGAGCAACCCGCGCTGGAAGGCTACGCCAAGCATCATGATGTTGGCGTAGAGTTTGTTGCCCAAGTAGTGCTCGCATATGCCGAAGAGATTCGCGCCAAAGTGCTCGTCTGGACGAGTGTGTTGGCGGATGAGGTCGGCTTGGGCTTCGGCCGAGAAGTCCGCTTGGCCGATGAGGGTCTCGATCGTGGGGGTCTTGGCGGTGTTGACGATGGCGGCGGTGCGCTCTGAGTGGGCGATGCGGTAGCGGCCTTGGGGTTCGAGGCCCCGCGCCGCTTCGAGTACGTCGAGCCCGAGGAGCAAGTCGGCCTTGCCGCAGGGAATTAGCGGGGAAACCGGGGTGCCCTTGGGCGCGTAGCTCAAATGCGAATAGACCGAGCCGTTGCGGATGGCCAGCCCCTTCTTGTTGGTCAGCCGCACTTCGTAGCCCTGCCGCACCCCGGCTTGGGCCAGCACGGAGGCCACCACGTTGACGCCCATGCCGCCGACCCCGGCTATATAGGTGTACCAGATGTCGGTTAGAGGGCGGCGTTGGGGCGCGGGCAACTCGCTGGCGTCAATGGGCGGGGTCGAGACGGTGGGAGGGGCTTTGCGATGGACGGCAATCTCTTCAAAGGAAGGACAGGTTTTGTCGCCATCGCCGACCTCGACTCGGGTGCAAGCTTCGTCGGCAACGCAAGAGGAAGGGTCAATGGCAATCTTGGGGCCGTACTCGGTGTCGGCCGCGACCGTCAGGCCGCTACAGCCGGTGGCTTGGGTGCATTCGAGGCAGTACTCGCAGACTTCTTCGCTGATGTTGATGTGCTTTTCGACCGGCAGGAAGCCCTGTTCTTTGGCGACCGTACGCTGGTGCGCCCGCTCGCGGCGGTGGTAGGTAATGCCGCATTCCTTGTCGGCGATGATGATTTTGACCCCGTCGCGGAGTAAGGTTTTGCGGACGAGGGCGTCGTAATTTTGGCGTTGGGATGGATCCATGCGGGCGATAAAGGTCGGCGAGTCGCCCGCTAGGCCGGCGACGGCTTTTTCGATGTCTTGGGCAAAGGTCGGTTTACCCAACACATCGACGTCCACGCCTGGCGTGGGCTGATGCCCGGTCATGGCGGTGGTCTTGTTGTCGAGGATGATGTAGGTAATGTCTTGGCCGTTTTTGATGGAGTCGGAGATGGCAATCATGCCGGTGTGAAAAAAAGTCGAATCCCCCATGAAGACGACCTGTTTGTTGTCGATGAAGGGATCGATGCCCGCGCCGGTGCCGCCGCCCAAGCCCATACCGGAAAGATTGTGCATCAGCTCGGAAAACGGCGCGTATTTGAGCATGGAATAGCAGCCAATGTCGCCGTGGAAGACCAAATCTACCGGGGCTTGGCCCTCAGACGGCGTGGCCAAGTCGGCTGCGGCTTTTTTGAGGACGCTGGCCGAGTCGCGGTGCGGGCACCCCGGGCAGAAGGAAGGCGAGCGCGGTGGCACGGCCGTGGTGGAGTTCACAGGTGCTAAGGTGTTGAGTTCGGCCTGTAGTTTCTCGCGGTCGATGGGTAGCTCGGCGTCCAGCGCAACGAAGAGGCGAGATAGGGCTTGGACGATGAGCGAGGGGTGCAGGCCCTGGATATCGGGAAAGCCCGGGGTATTGCCCGGGAAGCGCTTGCCCCACAGCGCGGGGCCGAGGTCTTTTTGCCGCGCCAACTCAGCGGCGATCTGCGGCTCAATAAAGGGTCGCTTTTCCTCGACCACGCAGAAGGTATGTGCGCAATCGGCAAAGCGCGCGATCATGTGGGGATCAACCGGGTAAGTAATGCCCAGCTTGAGGACGGGAAAGTGCCCGGTCAGCCCGAGGATGTGCAAGGCGTGTTCGAGATAGCTATACGCCAAGCCAGAGGTGATAAAGCCCAGCGGCTTGGGGCCGGCGCTCGGCGGATAGAGGATTTGGTTGATGCCCGCCTCCCGCGCTAGCTGCCACAGGAGGGGATAGCGCTGGTAGATGACTTCGCGCTCTTTGTGCGCGGTGGCCGGCGGGATGATGACGCGCTCGTCAGAGCAAATAGTGCTGGTATCTAGCGCGATGCGCTGCTTGCGATTGAGGGTGGCAAAGCGGTTGGGATAGACCGCGACGCTGCCGCCGCCGTCGGCTTGGTTGGAGGTGACCAGATAGGTCAGATAAAGACGCGAGTGCCGCGACAGTTCAAAGCCCTGCCCAACCCAGTCCTTGATCTCCTGAAAGGTCGCGGGTTCGAGGACTGGGATGTAGAGATGTTGAGACAAAAAGCGCGAGTCAGCCGGTACTTGGGTCCCTTCCGACCAAGTGTCGTCGCCCACGGCGATTAGGACCCCCCCGTTGGGTGAGGCTCCGACCATGTTGCCGAGCGCCAACCCGTCAGCCGCTACGTGCAGGCCGACGCTCTTCATCACGGCCAAGGCGCGAATGCCTTCCATCTGCGAGCCATTGAGACGAGCGGCGGCGAGTGCTTCGTTGTTGGCGATCTGCGCGACGATGCCGTGTTCGTTAAAGAGCTCCTTGTTGTTTTCAAGGGTCTCGAAAAGCTCGGCCAAGGGCGAGCCGGGGTACCCGGTAATGACGCCGACTTGGCTTTCTAAGGCACCTTTAACGATTAGCTCGTTGCCAGTGTAAATGCCCGTGCCTTGTTCAAGTGAGAAGCGGGGATCCATGAGTCTATCTGAGTGGATTGGGATTGAACGAAAACATAGTACGAGGTCTGAGGCGGTTGTCAAGTCGGTCTGGCGGCCTCACGCTTCGGCCTCGAGCCAATAGCGCTGGTATTCTTCTAGGAAAGTAAGGGTCTGTAGATCGGCCATGCGGTCTGGGAAGAGCACGCCGTCGAGATGGTCGATTTCGTGCTGGAGGACGCGAGCGAAAAGCCCTTCTGCTTCCAGCTCCACCGCCCGCCCCGTGCGGTCGTAGCCCCGGACCTCAACGGCGGCCGATCGCGGGACGACGCCGCGCAATTGGGGGATGCTCAAGCAGCCTTCCCAAGCATCTAGGCACTCCGGCGACTGGGCGGTAAACTGCGGATTGAAGAGCACGGTCAGCGGGATGGTGGCCTCGTCTTGGGGGGCGGCTGCGGGCTTCGACCTGAGCTCAGCCGCAGGGTCGCCCAGGACGATCAGCCTCAGGGGTTCAAACACTTGCGGCGCAGCCAAGCCAATGCCCTCGTAGTCGATCATGGTCTCGATCATGTCGTCGATTAAGCACTGCATCGGGGGGCTTTGCATCTGGGCAGGGGCGATCTCGGCGGCGCGTTGGCGCAGCACCGGATGTCCCATCCGCGACACTTTGCGAATGGCCATGGCGCGTTACGGCGTTTGGGGTGGAGCCGCCGAGAGACAGCAGCGGAAACCCACTAAATCGAGTCGGTAGTCGGGGTCGAGGAACCGCCCGTAGCGGGCGTCGGCCCGGGCTAGGTTGACGTTGTGGAAGAAGGAGCCGCCGCGCACGACCCGCCAGCGATCGGAGCGCGAATACCAAGATGCGGTCCACTCCCAAGCATTGCCGATCATGTCATAGACCCCGTAGGCGTTGGTGCAGCCCGCATACGCGCCGCTGGGTGCTAGGCCCGGCCC
Organism: Candidatus Latescibacterota bacterium; assembly: GCA_965200315.1. Taxonomy (GTDB): domain Bacteria; phylum Latescibacterota; class UBA2968; order UBA8231; family UBA8231. The sequence continues at coordinate 1,245,870 of OZ241362.1, read as the reverse complement.
GCGCTGCCAGACCCCAGCGACGGCAAAGCGCGTATTGCAGCGTCCCGGCTCGAAATTCTCGCCATAGGAGTACGCGAAGTTCTGCGGCCCGGAGCAGGCTTTCTGCCATTCCTGTTCGGTACACAGCCGCTTGCCTTGCGCTGCGCAGAGCGATTCCGCTTCGCCCCAAGTGACATTGACTTTGGGCAGGGTGCCGCGCTGGTTGGGGTACTCGTACATGTCGATGTGGAAGGCATCGTCGATCAATACCATGCCTTCCATGTCGGCTGCGGCGAGGGGCGGCAGAGTGAACAAAAGGCCGAGGGTGAGTAGGTTTCTCATCGCGTACTCGAGTCTCCTTTCTATACTTAGCCGACGCGTACCGCGAGCTCCCCGGCAATCGGCTCGGCTAGGGCGGGCGAGTCAGGATGCCAAACCGCTCGGGCCATCCGCCGTGCAAGTTTGGGTGCGGCAAACACATAGCGCGGGTCATAGCTGCGGTAGATTCGTTCAAAAAACTGCTCAATTCGCAGCGGGCTGTCGCTTTCTGGCCATGTGTCCAAAATCGAAAGCGTATCGGGACTGATTAGTGCCAATGCAAGCGACTCATAGCGCGTGATGTCGTCGCGGATCCCGTCGCGACCAGCTAGGCCCAGCAGCACATCGTGGTAGCGGATAATGGTCTCCGTTGGCTTGCCGTCGGGGCCTAGGGAGATGTCATTGGCAGCGACCTTGCCCTCCCGATCAGCTTGAAGAATGGACGCATCTGGGCCTTCCCGATTGGCTCGTAGCACGTGCGGAAAGCCATAGACGAGGTTGGGATACGAAATGTGGAGGTTCGTGTAGTCGCCGATAGCCTCCTCCAGGCGATTGGTCAAATTGCGGAAGGCATTGAGGGGGCCCTTGACCGAGACGGCGACACAAGGACCGATCTGCGATTTAGTCACGGCGACATCTACATCCTTGGTCTTCAGTCCACCGAGGATAGTCAACTCGCCGGTCCCGCCCGTGCCCGGTTTGTGTGTAAGGAGAATCCTCGTATCACGGCTGCCTAGTTTCTGAATTTCAAAGGGCGGGCGTGGGGTGACTTCCTCTGGAAGGAACCCTCCTTCGATAACCAATCGGTACGCCACGTACCAGTGTAGGGGCCTGATGTGGGCTTGGCTTTGCGTTTTTCCACTAGGTTTCGCAAAGGCTTTGAGAGCCTGTGCGAGCGTCAACCACTGACAGCGCTTTTCGTCTCTAGCCATGATGGCGCCATGAGCGAAGAATGTCGGTGCCTTCACGCAAGATGGTTTCGGTGGCCGACGGCAGGTGTTCCGTTCGGCTTACGACGACGCGCAGAGCCTTGCGAGGCTCTAACTTGAGTACGCCGCCACCGAGGGGATGTCCCTCAATTTCGCAGCTCAGCTCGGTGAGTGTCGTATTCCAGAGGGACTGGAGCCGGACGGGGGAAATACCGTCGAAAAGTCGGACGGCGTGAACGGTGTTGGTGCAGGTGCATTCGGCGCGATTGGCCACCAGTACGGGCATTGCGCTGCTCATATACGTTAAGAAAAGGTCTGGTACGACCACATTCGGCACGACGTACCATGGCTTGCGAACGCGGCACTTGTAACGCTGGCGCACGGCTCGTCCGGCGTCCGAGTCGAGGTGTTGGCGGACGGGTTCGGGTACTGGAGCGCGGGCATCGAGCGCAAGAAGAAAGTGCGGCGCGTCGCACTGGCGCCAGCGAGCGACCGTCTCGGCAGTGATCGCCGATCCTTGGAGGTCGCGTCCCCGGCGGACAGTGGGACGGAGGTGCGTATCTGGCACCCCGATGTGCTTCGCCTGAGATGGTCGCAAGTGGAAAAAGTCATTGGCCCCCGAGACGTAGCCAATGCCCACGGTGGCGCACTCGCCGAGTATCAAGCTGTCGTGCGAGTGCAAGAGTGCTTGGTACACAGAGCGAATCCGCTCGGGCAACAACATGGGACGCAGCCGACAACGCCAACTTTGCCACTCGGACACCGAGACCTGTACGATGCTCTTAGGAGGCGTTGGCCGAAAGTCGAAGCACTCCACGCTGGCAAAGCGCGCAGTCAAAGCGCGGAGGTGTAGTCGCAGCCCAGTCAAAGAAGTCCGCGCAGTGGACTCGCGCCTCCGGTGCCGCTTGCGCCGCCGCGGCAATCGCCGCCTCATCGCAATCGACTCCAGTACTGTGGGGATGCAGGGAAAGAAACCGGCCATCGCCACACGAAGGATCTAATAGGTGTTCGCATCTATCGCGGACGACCCAACTCACTAGGGCAGCGGCGACATCAGGCGGCGTGTAGTACGCGCCGCGAGCTTTGCGATGGGCGCGGTTCATTCCGCAAATTGTACCGCCCCAAAGCGGGCGGGATGGTGAAAGCCGCGCTGGTAGGTCTCGCTCCAAGCCGTGTATTCGGTCTGCTCGTGATAGTGCTGATGGAGTGGGTCTGAGGCTGGGAGATCGTTTAGACGGCTTTTTAGATTGCGTCCGCCCTTGCGTTCGATGCGGTAGAGATTGAGCCGCCAGACATCGCCGGCTGTCGGGAGCCCACCGCCTGTGACGCTATCGGCTAAAGCGGCCCAGGGAATGGCGATTTCCGCGGTCCAGCCCCAGTCGAGCGCGAGCGAGTCGTTCGCGGTGCCGTAAGCTCGGACCGCTGTTTTGAGCCCGGCGATGTCCCAGTCTTTGGACGAGTGCCACTCGGGTGACACCGAGTAGATCAGCAAATCAACGACCACATTGAGCGGGTTGACCTCCAGCTCTAGGTAGCGTTTGCCGTCGCCGTCGGGGTCGATAAATACCTCCACGACTTCCTCTCCCCACAGTGGATCGTCTTCCTCTTCGTAAATGGCCCACAGGTCCGCATCTTGACACACGAAGGCAAAGTAAAAGTAATCGCTATCCCACAGCATCTTCGCCCTCGTGGCAAAGAGCACCTCGTCGTAATCGTTGAGGATGCGCTCAAAGCGGTTGATTTGGTGCGCCCGCTCCCACGAGAATTCGTCCAATGTGCCATCGACGACGACCGGTTCAAGGGCACGTTGAACCGTGTAGTGCGCCTCCAGACCTATTTCGGCGTGTGCGGCGAGTGGGAGGATGGCGAGCATGAGAATCGTCAAGAAGTGCATACGTTCTCCTTATTATTTAGGGGCTGAATATACGAAAATCGCGCGGGCGTACCAAAAGTGCAAAGGGGCGATGCCAAACTGGCACCGCCCCTTTGTGTAAGTTTGTAGCTAACCTTTATTTACACGTCGTAGTATAGTGCGAATTCGTAGGGATGTGGCCGCAATCGGATGGGGTCGACCTCCTCGGTGCGCTTGTAGTCGATCCAGGCATCGAGGAGGTCGTCGGAGAACACATCGCCCTGCAACAGAAAGTCCCGATCCTGCTCCAAGTTTTCCAACGACGCCTCCAACGAGGCCGCCGTCTGCGGCACGTCCGCTCGCTCCTCGGCCGACAAATCATACAGATTCTTGTCCAACGGCTCGCCCGGATCCAACTGACGCTCAATCCCGTCCAACCCTGCCATCAGCATCGCCGACAACGCCAAGTAGATGTTGCACGACGGGTCGGGACAGCGGAACTCCACCCGCTTGCTCTTGGGCGAAGGCGAATACATCGGAATGCGCACCGACGCACTGCGGTTGCGCTGCGAATAGGCCAAGTTCACCGGCGCTTCGTAGCCCGGCACCAGCCGCTTGTAGGAGTTCGTCGTCGGATTGGTGAACGCCAACAGCGCCGGCGCGTGCTGCAACAGCCCGCCGATGTAGTGCAACGCCATCGGGCTCAGCCCCGCATAGCCGCTGCCAGCAAACAGCGGTTGGTCGCCCTGCCACAGGCTCTGGTGGGTGTGCATACCCGTGCCGTTGTCTTCAAACAGCGGCTTGGGCATGAACGTGGCCGTCTTGCCGTGCTGCCGCGCCACGTTCTTGACGATGTATTTGTACAGCATCATCCGGTCGCCGCAAATAAGCAGCGGACAAAAGCGAATGTCGATCTCGCCTTGGCCGGCGGTGCCCACCTCGTGGTGGTGAAGCTCCACGTCGATGCCGCAGGCGAGCATCGTCTGCACCATTTGGGTGCGCAGGTCTTGCTGGGAGTCGGCCGGCGGCACGGGGAAGTAGCCGCCCTTGTAGTCGGGCTTGTAGCCTAAGTTGGGGCCTTCGTCCGAGCCGCTGTTCCAGCGGCCTTCCACCGAGTCGATCTCGTAGAACCCCAAATGGGCTTGCTGGTCGAAGCGGATGTTGTCGAAGACGAAAAACTCCGCTTCCGGTCCGAAAAAGGCCGTGTCGGCCAGTTGGGTGCGCAACAGGTAGGCTTGGGCGCGCTGGGCGACGCCGCGGGGGTCACGCGCATAGGGCTGGCGGGTGATGGGGTCTTCAATGGAGCAGACCAACGACAGGGTCGGCACGGCGGTGAACGGGTCCATCAAGGCGGTGGTGGGGTCGGGCAGGACGAGCATGTCCGATTCGTCGATGGCCTGCCAGCCGCGAATGGAGGAGCCGTCGAAGCCGAGGCCGTCTTGGAACACGGCGGCGTCTAAGTGGCGTATGGGCATGGTGAAGTGCTGCCAGGTGCCGGGCAGATCGACGAACTTGAAATCGACCATCTGCGCGCACTGGTCGCCGGCTAAGGCCAGCGCCGACTCCACCGCGCTGGGGCCGGATGACTTTGGTTTGGCTTTGGGTTTGGCTTTCGCCATGAGAGCGTCCTTTCTCAAAGTAGTGGTTGATATGGGGTCAGGGGCGCGTTCCCCGCAGTACGCGCCCCCTGCTTCTGGTCCGGTTCATCGTTAGTTGCGCGATATGCCGACCAGGCTTTAGAAGCTCCTACCAAAGACGAGGAAGGTGGATTCTTTGTCTGGGTTGAGGATATACGAAGCGAAGTAGTCGCCTTTGCCCATGTTGAGGCCGACGCTGACCAAGGCCGGATCGGTATCTGTGGTGTAAACCCCGTTGCCGAGGCCGACGGTGACGCTGACGGCGGTCTCTTCCATCTCGCCCAAGTCGTAGGTCGCTTCCGCCCAGAACGAATCGTCGGCGTCGCCGGATACGTTGTAAGCAACTATGGCGCTCAGAGGTACGCCGTCGGGGGCGAGGGATGCGCTGATTTCGAGAATGTGTACCCCGTCTTCGTCGTTGTAGCTGAAGAACATGTCGTCTTCGGTCAGGCCCGGAAAGTAGTAGTCGGTCAGGGTGATGCCGATGGGGCCGGACGAGAAGCTGACGTAGAGGTCGTTTTCGTTGGCACCGCCGTCGGAGATCGCCCATGAGGACCAAGCGCCGATTTCGACGTTGCCGAAGCTGATGGACATGCCCGGCTGGACGCTGACGGCATTGCCGAAGTCCGTGCCGCGCCACACGTAGCGGTTGACTACGTCGGCACCAAATCCAACCCCGGCATCGGCCGGAACGGCGGATAAGGTCAGCGCAAAGAGAAGGGGTGCGGTAAAAAGCAAGCGTTTCATCGATGGCTCCTTAGGTGGGTTGGGATGTGCTGCGTCAATTGCTGGTAAGGTAAGAAATAGGGGCCAGTGCAGCCAAAGGCCACACCGGCCCCTTGCTAAGTTAAAGGGCGCTTTCGCCCGTCTCGCCGGTGCGGATGCGCACGGCTTCTTGGATTGGCGAAGCGAAGACCTTGCCGTCGCCGACTTTGCCGGACTTGGCCGCCTCGACGATGGTGTTGATCGCCTGCTCGTGGTCGGCGTCTTTGACGATGACCTCGATTTTGATCTTGGGGACGAAATCAATGCGGTACTCGGCACCGCGATAGACCTCGCGGTGGCCGCGCTGGCGGCCAAAGCCTCGCACTTCGGTTACGGACATGCCGGCGATTCCCCGTTCGCCTAGGGCCTTCTGCACGGCCTCAAGGGCCGATGGCCGGAGGAATGCTTCAATTTTATACATTGTTGGTTGCCTCCCTCACTTAGTTGTTGATGTGCTGGAAATCCGCGTACGCGGGCTGGCCGTGCTCGCTTAGGTCGAGACCCTCGTCTTCTTCCTCCTCATCGACGCGGAGCCCGAGTGTCGCCTTGACAAGACTCGCGAGGGCAAAGGAGAAGACAAAGGCGAAGATGGCGTACGATAGCGTGCCCAATATCTGGGTGCCCACGCTGTGGTCGGCGTTGGTGCTGAACAGCCCGACCGCGACTGTGCCCCAGACACCGCAGATGCCGTGGACGGAGATGGCACCGACCGGATCGTCGATCTTGATGCGGTCGATAAAGACAATCGAGAAGACGACGATGATTCCGGCGATTAGCCCAATCGAGAGGGCTCCAGCCCATGTGACCACGTCGGCACTAGCTGTGATGCCAACTAGGCCGGCGAGGATACCGTTGAGCGCCATGGTGATGTCGGGCTTTTTAAGGTAAATATAAGAGGTGAGAATCGAAGCCATACAACCGGCCGCAGCGGCGAGGGTCGTGGTGACGAAGACCAGCGACACAGCAGCCGGGTCGGCGCTGAGCACCGAGCCGCCGTTGAAGCCAAACCAGCCGAGCCACAGCAGGAAGACGCCGATAGTTGACAGGGGCATGCTGTGCCCGAGGATGGGCCTGATCTCCCCGTTGTGGTACTTGCCCTTGCGCGCCCCTAGCACCAAGACGGCGGCGAGGGCCGAGAAACCGCCAAAGGCATGCACTACCGACGAGCCGGCGAAGTCGTAGAAACCCATGTCGTCGAGCCAGCCGGCACCCCACTTCCAAGAGCCGGCGATGGTGTAGCCAAAAGCCACCAAGATCACAGCGTAAAGCATGAAACCCGACAGCTTAATGCGCTCGGCGACGGCACCGGAGACGATGGTGGCGGCGGTGGCGGCGAACATGGCTTGGAAGATAAAGTCCGACCAGTAGGTGTAATCTGCGTACTGATTGGTCAAGTTGGCCACATCGTCGTCAAAGCCGATCCAGCCCTTGAGGGCCAACACATCGGCGATGAGCCAATCATCGCCTGGATACATGATGTTGAAGCCACACAAGGCGTAGGTGAGGATACCGGCCGAGATGATAAAGAGGTTCTTGAAGAGTATATTGACCGTGTTCTTCTGCCGGGTCAGGCCGGATTCGAGCGTGGCAAAACCCAAGTGCATGATGAAAACCAAGGCTGCGGCGATGAGAATCCACAGGTTATCTACCATGAATTTGGGATAGGCCAAGGGCATGGCTTGGAAAGCTTCTACGGTTTTGAAATCTCCCGCCGAAGCCTGAGTAGTCGCCCCAAGGACCGCGGCACAGATCCATAGGAGCGCAGGACGGTTGAGAAAAACAGACATGGGCAATCCCTTCCCTTGTAAGGTATGAGGAGGCATCTAATCGACGCCTCTTGGATGCGAACGTCGAATTGTTACAAGGCAAGAAACGTGCCAAGTGAATTGGGCGCAGATACTTCATAATTGTAGCTTATTGTAAATTAGGGAGTTAAAAAAAATTACAATAAAGAGAAAAACGAGACGATCACAACGACAAAATTGAAACAGTATCAATAAATAACAATTTTGTATTTTTATTGCTCATTTTTTGTAATTTTTCGGGCAGATGTCTAGTTTTTGAATCTTATAAGAGAAAATGCGGGTCGTAGTACCGAGGGCGCGGGCGGCCTTGGCCATATTGCCGCGGGCGTTCTTGAGGGCCTCGATGATGATTTCTCGTTCATAAGCCTGCATCATCGTCTTAAAGGAGCCGGTAACCGGCGTTCCGGTAGCGTCGGCCGTTTGCAGGGAGGGGGGTAGGTGGTGGCCGTGGATGACGCCGTCGTTGCTGAGAATGATCGCCCGTTCAATGCAGTTTTCCAACTCGCGCACGTTGCCCGGCCAGTGGTAGCTCGTCATCATGTCAATGGCAGGTGTAGAAATGCGGTGCATCTCCACGCCGAGCTGGCGAGAGTACTTTTCGAGAAAGTGGTCGGCGAGTTGGGTAATGTCGGATTTGCGCTCGCGCAAGGGCGGAATGAAGATGGGAAAGACGTTGAGCCGGTAGAAGAGATCCTCGCGGAAAGTCCCCTCGGCGATGGCTTTTTCTAGATCTATGTGGGTTGCCGCGACGACGCGGACATCAATCGGCACAGGGCCGCGGCCCCCGAGGCGCTCGACTTCGCGGTTTTGCAGTACGCGGAGTAGTTTGACCTGTGCGCCTAAGCTGAGTTCGCCGATTTCGTCGAGGAAAATCGTCCCGCCGCGTGCTCGTTCAAATCGGCCGGCTTTGCTCGTTGAGGCCCCGGTGTAAGCGCCGCGCTCGTGGCCGAATAGTTCGGATTCGACCAAGGTCTCTGGCAGGGCCGCGACGTGTACTTTGACAAAGGGTTTGTCGGCACGTAAGCTGTTGTAATGTATGGCATCTGCGGCCAGTTCCTTCCCCGTGCCGCTGGCGCCGCGCAACAGGACCGTGGCGTCGCGGGGCGCCACTTGGCCGATGAGCTGGCAAACCTCCTGCATGGGGCGGGAGTTGCCGATGAGGTTGGCCGGGTGGAAGCGCTCGCGGAGCTCGTTTTGTAGGCGCAAATTTTCGTCGAGAAGCTCGGTTTGTTCGACGCGGGCGCGTTGGCGGGCGGCGACCGATTGACCGATCATGACGGATATGATGGACAGCAGGCGCACGGTATCTTGCAGGCTTTCGTTGTCTTTATAAGGAATATCAACGCTAATGGTTCCTACTACCTGCTGCTGCTGGAGGATGGGCACGCAAATGAACGAGGTCTGGTTCTTGGCCGCACTACCGCGAGCACCAGTGCGGTTGAGGAAGAGCGGCTCGCTGCTAATGCGCGGCACAATCACGGGTTTGCCTGATTCTACGACCTTGCCGGTGATGCCTTCCCCGACGTCGTAGCGGCCGCGCTTGATTTCCGATTGCGAGAGTCCATAGGCTACGTCAATGGAGACTTCGGAGGCTTCTTGGCTCAAGAGGCTGACCGTCCCCAAACTCATATCGAGTTGGTCGCACATGAGCTTGAGAATGACGTTGAGTGCCTCCTCAAACTTGGTCGTCGAGCCTAGTATTTGCCCGATTTCGTGTAGGATGGAAATTTGTTGTTGTGCATTGGTGGTCGGTGAGATGGACATGTGAACTATCCTATTTTACGACATTTTTGTCATTAGTATGGATGAAAATAACATTTTTGTAAATATCAAAGGACCACATATTCGTGGTAAAAACGGTAAATCGACCAAAAATACAGGGCCTCACGCCATAAGAGGGCGTCATTAAAGCCAAGTGTCGAGAATGCGTCGTACATTATTGTAGCATAAACTATGCCATCGCCGGCTAGGGGACAGAGAGGCCGCTGCCCCGAGGCTGCGGGGAAGGTCATTGCCGGAACGCATCAACTCGGTTATAATTCTGCGATGAGAATCTCTGCAATATCAGTAAACAGCGGTTGTGCGAGGTTGGCATGAGTCGAGATATGACCGACCTATTAAACGAATGGTCCTTCGACCCAGAGGCGAATGTGCGGAAAATATCGGGAAAGGACGGGGTTGCGAAGATCCAGATCCGGGTCGATCAAGGGGCCTTTCAGGGCATTTTGCAGCTAAATCTCGATGGCCGACCCGACGGTCGCCGGCCTCACGGGCGGGACTTTGCCCTCGATTACTACCAGGGCGAATTGGAAAAATACCGTCGCGAGCACAGAGCCAGCGACGAGGGTTTTGCGCTCGATGAAGCGGCTTGCCGCGAGCTTTTCGACGAGGGGACCCGCTTGTACAAGCGCTACGCCTTTCTGATCCAACTGAACGACTACCGACGGGTCGTGCGCGATACCGAGCGCAATATGACACTTTTTCGCTTTGTCAACCGCTATGCCGAGCGCGAAGAGGATCGCGACAATCTAGAGAGGTGGTGGCCTTATATCTTGCGCATCAATGGCGTGGCCCGGGCCATGATCTCCATCGGCGACCAGAACTATGACGATGCGTTGGCTATCGTGCAGCGGACTCGCATGCGGATTGGCACGTGGCCCGAGGTAGAGGCCGAGGAGTTCTACCTCGAGCGCGAGCGTTCAGAAGCCGCGCTCGATGAGTTAGAGCAGGAAATTTTGCAGAAGAAGCCGCTGAGCCAAAAAGAGCAGTTAGAGCGCTGGCTACAAGAAGCGGTTGATAGCGAAGACTTTGAAAAAGCCGCGCTCTTGCGCGACGAACTCAAGAAGCTGCGGGAAGGCGAAGGCTGAATAGCCGGGCGGGGCGGCGTCTTGAGGCTGGCCGAGCCCGAGGGCGACGCAAAAATCGCTCCTCGTCTAGGAGGTACTCTATATGTGCCTCCTCGCGCTGGGTGCGCGTCTCATGCTCGATCCGACACGAGTGCTGCGGCTCCTCGCGCAACTGCCGTTGCAACTGCTGCAATTGGTCGTGCCGTGTGCGCATCTGGTTAAAGAAGCCGCCGTCATTTTCGGAGGATTCCCTATCATTAACACGGCCGATCGGTGAGCCGTACTGGTACACCGTAACATGCACGACCGCCCGGACGAGGTAGTCGTGTATCTCCCGTTCGCGGATGGCGTCCATTTTTCTTCTATGGGGTTTATGGTGGATTGCTCGGCGGCGAGGCATACACGGTGTTTCTTGCCGGAACCACAATTTTTGGTTCTGCCCGCTTATGTGGGCCCGCCGCTGGTCCCACGCGTCCTTGAGCAGACTGAGCTTTTACCTTCAGAGTGGAATCCCGCCCCGCTTCGGCCTGACGCCGCTGTTCTAACAGATCGGTGTGCCGGGGGTGCCTGCAACTATCCTACCGAATTGGCGGTCCGCTGCCTGCGCCTAGGGCAGCGGACTCAGTTGCAATCCTAGTAAAACTCCGTCTCATCTACCAACGCGAGGAGCGATTGGTAGCGAGTCGGGTGGCGGAGCTTGCCCAGGGCGCGCTCCTTGAGCTGGCGCACGCGCTCCCGGGTCAGGCCCATCAATCCGCCGATCTGCTCCAAGGTCAGCGCTTGGCTGCCATCGAGACCGAAGTAGAGGCGAATGATGCGCAACTCGCGGTCTTCAAGGCCGCCGAGGGCTTCCTCTAGGTGGGCGCGAGCTGAGCTTTGCAAGACATCGCTGTCGGGCGTCGCCTGATTGTTGTCGGCGAGGAGACTGAGCAAGCTGCGATCGTCGTCGTCCTCGAAAGACTCGTCGAGCGAACGCACCGAGCGGGCGCTGAGCATGGTGTCGAGAATCTCTTCGGTGGGCAGGCCCAACTCAGCGGCGATTTCCTCGATCTCCGGCTCGCTCTCGCGGCCTTGGCCCAGCTTGCGTGCGGTCCGCGAAATGTCCTTGAGCAGGCTGAGCTTGTTCAGCGGCAGGCGCACGGTGCGGGCGTGCTCGGCGATGGTCTGCAAGATGGACTGCTTGATCCACCACACGGCGTACGAGATGAACTTGTATCCCTTGGCGCCGTCGAAGCGCTCGGCAGCGGTCAGCAAACCCACGTTGCCCGCGCTGATTAGGTCCTCTAGCGAGAGACCGCGATTTTGGTAGTTTTTGGCCACATCGATGACGAAGCGCAGATTAGCTTGAACCAACTCGTCGCGAGCGGCCATGTCGCCGCCTCGGATCTGGGCCGATAGCTCGACTTCCCGCTGGCGGCTCAGCGGCCTAGAATCGGCGATGTCGTCGAAGTAGAGGCGCAGGGTGTTGTCCTCGTCATTTAGGATTTCTTGGATCGCGTAAGCCATGTGCGAAACCTTCCTTGGGTAATGGGGTCAGCAGGTGCAAATTTTTGCACTTAGTTGCAATAGTTTTGAGCTGATGTCCTGCAAGGTGCTTGAATTGCGCTAGTTAGGAGCGTCAGACTCTATGTGCTCAAAGTGCAAAATTTGCATTCTCATTGTTTCAGTTCGCGGTTGCAACGCGTCCCCGCGTTGCTCAATGCTCGAGCTGACAAAATTGTTTGCTCTGTATTAACAGATAGTTACGGTCGATGAAGGTTGTGAAACTCTTCTGGTCGTGCGGAAGGCGACCCGGGTTCCTTTCGACTCACATATAGATAAGCAAATCTAATGCCACATTTAATCTCTTATAGTTAAATCATTGTGAATATGTTACTTATGAGAAAGACACTACTGGGCGAGGAGCAGGTCGAGATACCGCACAGGCGCAAAAGTGCAAAATTTGCAGGAGTCGCCTAGCGTTGGCTAATTTACTTATTGGTGATGTTGTACTGCTTGAGCTTGTACTGGAGGGAACGGACGCTAATGCCCAAGATGGTGGCCGCCTCGCGGCGGTTGCTCGTGAGGCGTTGGAGGGTCTGGCGGATGTATTCGGCTTCGACCTCTTGCAGGGAAGAGCCGAGGACCATTGAGACCTGCCCGGGGCCATCGGCTAGCTCTCCGAGTGGGCCGGGCAGGTGTTCGGGGAGGATGACTGTAGCCGGGGTGGTGACCACGAGCCGTTGCAACAGGTTGCGCAACTGGCGCACATTGCCCGGCCAATCATAGGCGATGAGGCCCTCCATGGCCTCCGGGCTGATCTTCTTGGGGGGTTTGTTTTGTGCGCGGCAGGTTTCGTCGAGGCACATTTCGACTAACACCGGGATGTCTTTCCGCCGCTGGCGCAAGGGGGGAATGTCGATGGGGATCACGTTGAGGCGGTAGTACAGGTCTTCGCGGAAGCGACCTGTTGCGACCGCGTCTTCGAGGTCGCGGTTGGTCGCGGCGATGATGCGCACATCGGCGCGGTGGACCTGCGGGTCCCCAAGCGGTTGAAACTCGTGGGACTCTAGGACGCGCAGAAGCTCGACCTGATTTTTGTGCGAGACCTCGCCGATTTCGTCGAGGAAGAGGGTCCCGCCCTCGGCGAGGGTGAAACGGCCGGGCCGGTCGGCGTGGGCGCTGGTAAAGGCTCCTCGCTTGTGGCCGAACAGTTCGCTGGTAAAAAGCTCTTCTGTGAAGCCACCGCAGTTGACGGCCACAAAGGGGGCGTCGCGTCGCCTGCTGCGCTCGTGGATGGCGCGCGCTACCAGATCCTTGCCCACGCCGGTCTCGCCGCGCAAGAGCACCGGCACGTCTGTTTCGGCCACTTGTTTGATCGTGGCGGCGGCGGCTTGCATGGCCGGGCTGCGGCGCACGAGGCGGCGGAAGGGTGCTTCTTTTTCGAGGCGGTGGTGGAGCTTGCGGTTTTCGACGACGAGCTCGAAGCGATCGAGGGCGCGGGCGACTACGACGCGCAAGTGGTCTAGATCAACGGGTTTGGTCACTACGTCGTACGCGCCTTTGCGCATGGCTTCGACCGCAGTGTGGACGTTGTCACGGGCGGTGAGTATGATGCACAGAGTGTCGGGGTGGCGCTGGCCGACCTCCTGCAAAAGTTGCATCCCAGCGGGGCCGGGGATCTGCAAGTCGAGAATAGCCAAGTGAAAATTGCCGGCTTTTAGCATCCGGCGCACTTGGGTGCCATCCGCGGCAGTCTCAATGGCATAGCCGGGTTTTTGCAATGCCTCTTGCAGGCCTTCGCGGATAAAGAGCGATTGGTCGGCGATGAGGATGTTGGCCTGGAGCTGGGGCATAATCTCTTGTTGACAGTGATGGCAAGGAGACTAGCTTTTCCTTCATGGAGAATAAGCAAAACGTCGCCGAACACAAGAGGCGCAACCGAGACATGTTTAACGCCATTGCCCGGCGCTACGACTTGCTCAACCACCTGCTCAGCGGCGGCGTAGATGTGTACTGGCGGCGGCGCGCCCTCCGCGCAGCCCGGCACAAGCGCCCGCAGCGCGTCTTGGATTTGGCGACTGGTACTGGTGATTTTGCCCTCGCGGCCGCTCGCTTAGGGCCGCAGCAGGTCGTCGGTATTGACATGGCTATTGAGATGCTGCGGCTGGGGGCGGCTAAGGTGGCGGCCAAGGAGCTGCCCGCAGGCGTGGAGCTGTTGGTCGGCGACGCCGAGCAACTGCCGTTTCAGGACCATACCTTCGACATGGTGACCGGGGCTTTTGGGGTGCGCAATTTTGGCCACATTCCCAGTGGCTTGGCCGAGGCGCATCGGGTGCTCAAGCCCGGCGGCGAGCTTTTGGTGCTCGACTTCTGCGAGCCTACTGCGCCGCTGTTCCGGCAATTGTACTTGTTTTATTTCCACAAAGTGCTGCCCTTAGTAGGCGGCCTACTCTCCGGCCAGCGCCGGGCCTACGCCTATCTGCCGCGCTCGGTGGGGACCTTTCCCCAGGGGCTGGCCTTTGTCGAATTGCTCGTCGCGGCCGGGTTCAGCCAGGTGCGCTACACGCCCATGACCTTGGGGATTGCCGCGCTGTACCAAGGAGTCAAAGGGCCGGTTGACGAATGAGATACCCATAGGTATTATGTACTAAACGCTGGAGAAATAAGTGATTTACGACGACCTTATCGCCCGCGCCGGTCTCGCAGATATCCACGACAAAGTGCTGGCCGGGCAGCGCTTGAGCTCAGGCGACGGTCTGCGCCTATACGCCTGCGATGAGCTGCCCATCTTGGGCTATCTGGCCAATATCGTCCGCGAGCGCAAAAGCGGCGACACTGCGTACTATGTGCGCAACCAGCACATCAACTACACCAACATCTGCAACAAGCTCTGCAAGTTCTGTTCCTTCTACGTCAAGCCCAAAGACGAGCGCGGCTACGTGTTGGCTCCCGAGCAGGTCGCCGCGCGGGTCGCCGAGTACGCGCAAGCCCCGATCACCGAGATCCACATGGTTGGCGGCGTCAATCCCAAGCTGCCCTACCAATACTATCTCGATGTCTTGCGGGCGATGAAGCAAGCCCGCCCGGCCGCGCATCTGAAGGCCTTCACCATGATCGAGATCGCCCAGATTCAGCGCATCGCCCAAAAGCCGCTAGCGGAAATTTTTGCCGATATGAAGGCGGCGGGGCTGGAGTCGCTGCCCGGCGGCGGGGCCGAGGTCTTCAGCGATCGGGTCCAAGGCGATCTTTTCTGGACCAAGGCGGATTCTGAGGAATGGCTGGAAATCGCGCAGACGGCGCATCGAGCCGGCCTCCCCTCCAACGCCACCATGCTCTACGGCCACATTGAAAACACTGAGGAGAAGGTCTATCACCTCGTGCGGCTGCGCGAAGTACAGGACGAGACCGGCGGTTTTCTCTGCTACATCCCGCTCTCTTTTCACCCTGAGCGCACCGAGCTAGAGCACGTACCCGGGCCGACGGGTTGCCTAGACCTCAAGGAGATCGCGGTGGGGCGGCTGATGCTCGACAACTTCCCCCACGTCAAAACCTTCTGGATTATGAACACCATCGAGATTTCGCAGACCGCGCTCTGGTATGGGGCCGACGACATTGACGGCACGGTCATGGACTACGAAATCACCCGCAAGAGCTTTGCCGACACTCAGCAGCGGCTGACGCAGGCCGAGCTCGTGCAGCGCATCGTCGAGGCCGGGCGACAGCCTTTGGAGCGCGATTCCCTCTACCATGTCGTCGCCGATACCCCGACTCTGTTGGCGGCAGCCGGATAGTACCCGTGATCGCCGATATTGCCGAAAAGGTCTATGCCGGGGAGCGCCTCGCGCTCGAGGATGTGCGCCGTCTGTACGCGCATCACAACCTCGCCGAGCTGGGGATGCTGGCGCATTGGGCGCGCCTGCAAAAACACCCCGAGCAGGTGGTCACCTACAACGTCGGGCGCAACATCAACTACACCAATGTCTGTTGGGTCAAGTGCGACTTTTGCGCCTTCTACCGGCCGCCGGGTTCTGGCGAGGGCTACGTCCTGCCCCGAGAGCAGATATTTGCCAAAATCGACGAGTTGGTGGCCTTTGGCGGCGACGAGCCTAAGGCCTGCGAAATCCTGATGCAGGGCGGCCTCAACCCCAAACTGCGCCTCGATTACTACGAACAGTTGCTCTCGGCAATCAGGGATCGCTATCCGCAGGTGCAGCTACATTGTCTTTCGGCCACAGAAATCATCTACATCGCGCACCTGTCGCGGCTGCCGCTGGGCGAGACTATTCGCCGCCTGCGCGACGCGGGGCTGGATTCGATACCAGGGGCCGGTGCCGAGATCCTCAACGACGAGGTGCGCGACATCATCGGCTTTCGCAAGGACCGCACCGAGGAGTGGCTGGAAGTGCATCGCGTGGCGCACGCGCTGGGGATGCCGACTACGGCGACGATGATGTACGGCCACGTGGAGACGGTCGAGCATCGCCTAGAGCACTTGAACCGCCTACGGCAGCTACAGGACGAACGCGGTGGCTTCACTGCCTTTATTGCTTGGAACTTCCAGCCCGACCACACGGACCTGGGCGCGGACGCAACCCGCTGGAACGGTGCCAAAGCGACCGGGTACGACCACCTGCGCACGGTGGCCGTAGCGCGGCTCTTCCTCGACAATATCCCCAGCTTGCAGGCATCGTGGGTGACCCAAGGGCCTAAAATCGCCCAAGTCAGCTTGCGCTACGGAGTCAACGATTTCGGCAGCACCATGCTCGAAGAAAACGTCGTCAGTGCCGCCGGCACTAGCCACACCAACGAGATGGGTTTGGATGCCATGGAACGGCTAATCCGCGACGCTGGCTTTGCGCCGCAGCGGCGCAACACCCGCTACGAGCCGGTGGCCGCGCCTTGTCGGATCGACGCTTTGCAAGAGGCCGTCCATTCATGAAGCCGCGCTTGGGCGCGGTCCCATACCTCAACACGCGGCCCCTCGTCGTTGCCCTCGAACGCGATCCCGCGCCTTTTGTCCTGAGTTATTCGGTGCCCTCGCGCTGCGCGAGGGAGCTGGCAGCTGGCACTATCGACGTGGGGATTATTCCCGCGATCGAATATGCCCGCAGCCCTCGCCCCTATCGGATCGTCCCCGATATAGCCATTGGTTCGCAGGGTTCGGTGCTGACGGTGCGCCTTTTTTGCCGCCGTCCGTTGCCGCAAGTTGAGCGCATAGCCTTGGACACCAGTTCCCGCACTTCAGTGGCTTTGCTGTCCATCCTCCTGCGCGAAAAATTTGCTCTCACCCCGCAACTGATCGAAGCTCCGCCCGATTTGGCGGCCATGCTGGAGTGCGCCGACGCGGCCCTGCTCATCGGCGATCAGGTCTTCCCGCACTTGGACGGGGACGTGGAGAGCCTCGACTTGGGGAGGGAATGGACGGCCATGACCGATCTGCCTTTTGTCTTTGCCTTTTGGGCTGGTCGCCCGCAGGCACTCTCACCGGCCCAAGTCCAACAGTTGCAGGGGGCCAAAGGTCAGGGGGTGTGCCAAGTGCCGTCCATCGCCGCAGCGTACAGCCGCGAGTGCGGCGGCCCGCCCGAGTTCTATGAGCACTACCTGACCCACCACATCCGCTTTGATTTGGACGAGGCCGCCCAAGCCGGTTTGCGGCTGTTCTACCAACTGGCTCACCGCCACGGCCTGATCGACGCGGTCCCCCGGCTGCGCTTTTATCCAACGGCCTGACGAGGCCGCCCTTGTCGAGGAAGGTCGAGATGGCTCTCTTGCAGGCCATTGCGGTGTACGGCCGCATGATCAAATTCTCCCACAGCGTCTTTGCCCTGCCCTTTGCCTTTAGCGGTGCCTTGCTGGCCGCCGCGTACACGGGCATTACCCCGGCCCAGATCGGCTGGATCGCGCTGGCTATGGTAGGGGCACGTAGCGCGGCGATGGGTTTTAATCGCCTCGTTGACCGCCACCTCGACGCGGCCAATCCCCGCACCCAAAACCGCGAGCTGCCGCAAGGCGTGGTCTCGCCTCGGGCCGTGGGGTTGTTTGTGGTTTTGTCCGCCCTAATGTTGGTCTTGTCAGCTTACCTGCTCAACCCGCTGTGCTTTTATCTGTCGCCGTTGGTTTTGGCCGTGCTCTTGTTCTACTCGCTGACCAAGCGCTTCACTTGGGCCTCTCATTTGGTGTTGGGGCTGAGTTTGGGCGGGGCGCCGCTGGGCGCTTGGATTGCGGTCACTGGTAGCTTTGATCCCATCCCCCTGCTGCTCTGCTTGGGGGTGCTGGTTTGGGTCGCTGGTTTTGACATCATCTACGCCTGCCAAGATCGCGCCTTTGACGTCCGGGCTGGACTCCATTCCATCCCGGTCCGCTTTGGCATTGCCCGCGCTTTGTACATCGCCCGCGCCTTACACTTATTGTTCGTGGTGCTGTTGCTTCTCGTGGGCCGTGCGGCCGGCTTGAGCCTTTTGTACTGGTTGGGGGTAGTAGTAGTCGCTGGCTTGCTGGTGTACGAGCACCGGCTGGTGCGAGCCGACGACCTGTCGCGCTTGAGCACGGCTTTTATGACGGTCAACAGCACGGTTAGCCTGATCTACTTTGCCGCGATCTGGGCCGACTTGCTCGTGTTTGGCGAGGGGGAATTGCTGCGCTTTTGACGTGGAAAGCTGGTTGCGGGTTGCCTAGGTGCTAGACAATCACTAAGCAATTGAAAGCCTATTCACTTCTTTCCCTATCTGATATGGCAGAATACGAACACATCGAACACATCCTAGACAATCGCCAGCGTCGAGTTGTCGATTATTTGCGGCCGCACCTGTCAGCCGCTGAGGTGTTTCGCCTCGTCTCGGCGTATTTCACCATTTATGGGTACGAGGCCCTGCAAAGCGAATTGAACGGTGTTAAGGATGTGCGTTTTCTCTTTGGTGATCCGGCATCGGTTGGCGAGTTAGACCCCGGCGAGAAAGCGCAAAAAGCCTTCAACCTGACTGAAGACGGGCTATCGCCTCTGTACGCATTGCAACAGAAATACCTTGCTCGTCAATGCACAGCATGGATAAGCAGCAAAGGCGTCAAAATTCGCTCCATTGGCAAATCCAACTTTCTGCACGGCAAGATGTATCTCACCGAATCAGCCAATGGCGGCACAGCGGTGGTTGGCAGCTCCAACTTTACTCGCGGCGGTCTAGGCAGCGGGACGAGTGCCAACGTGGAAATCAACTTGGCAACCCAAAACGCAGCTACTTGTACCGAACTACAACAATGGTTTGACGATCTGTGGGCGGACAAGACGCTGACCAAGGATGTCAAAAAGGACGTGCTGGACGCGCTGGCGCGGATAGGCAGAGAGTACGCGCCGGAGTTGATCTACTATAAAACGCTCTACGAGTTGTTCCAGGAAGACATCGAAGCGAGAAAAGCCGGCGAAAGCCACCTAAAAGATACACACCTATACGATACCGCCGTCTGGAACGCGCTGTACGACTTCCAAAAAGACGGAGCTAAGAGCGTGATCGCTCACCTGCGGCGGCACAATGGCTGTATTTTGGCCGACGCGGTCGGCTTGGGAAAGACCTATACGGCGTTAGCGGTTATCAAGTTCTTTGAATTGCGTAACGAACGAGTGCTGGTGTTATGCCCCAAAAAGTTGCGCGAAAATTGGGCGCTGTATCCAGCATATAACGCCCGAACTGGCAATCCCTTCCTCGAAGACCGCTTTGGCTACACCTTGCTATCGCATACGGACTTGTCCCGCAGCAGTGGGCAAGCCGGCGACATTGATCTGGCCCAGTTCAACTGGCGCAATTTTGACATGGTGGTCATCGACGAATCTCACAATTTTCGCAATGACTCCAAGTCTCGTCTCGACGAAGACGGCAGGATTCGCCACAGCCGCTACTCGCGGCTGTTAGAAGAAGTCATCAAGGCTGGAACCCAAACGAAGGTGCTGATGCTTTCAGCGACGCCGGTCAACACCTCGCTTATTGACCTCCGCAATCAAATTTATCTGATGACCGAAAAGCGCGAGGACATGTTCCGGGAAAGTCTGGGCATCGGCCATATCGGCACGCTCTTAGGTCAGGCGCAAAAGGAGTTTAAGGCATGGGAGACGAAAGCGGAGAAGAGTGTCAAAAAAGACAAGACGACGTTACTGGAGACGTTGGGTGCTGATTTTTTTAAGCTGTTGGGCGGCATTTCCATTGCTCGCTCACGGCGGCAGATCAAGCAATTCTACGCCGAAGAAATAGACCGGATCGGTCAGTTCCCCACGCGGCAACAGCCGGAGAATTGCTACCCGCTGACGGATTTAGAGGACGAGCTTTCGTACAAAAAATTATCCGCGCAAATTGAGCAGTTCGCCTTATCCATTTACCGGCCGTCAAGCTATGTTACCAGCCCCGAAGCCAAGCAACGGTTGGCGGACGAAAAGAAGCAACTGCGGTTTAATCAGGCTGACCGCGAGCGTTTCCTCATCAGTATGATACGAGTCAACTTTCTGAAACGCCTAGAAAGTTCGGCCCACTCTCTGACGGAAACGCTCAAGCGCACTATCGGCAAAATTGACGACCTGCTAGAAAAGATAGACCGCTATGAGCAAAACCTGCTGTTGGACGAGCGAGCGGATACCCTCCCGGATGACGATGAAGATGACGAGGAATTTCAGATCAATCGGGCACGCACCCCCTACCATCTGCGCGAGTTGGATTTGCCCCGTTGGAAAGAGGACTTGCTGAAGGATAAGAAGACTCTGGAGGCGGTCTATGAACGGGTCAGTATTATCACGCCGGAACGGGACGGTAAGCTGCGAGAGATTAAGGCGCACATTCGGGACAGAGCACAACACCCGACGACCGACAAGGATGGCCGGATCAACCGCAAGCTGCTGGTGTTTACCACCTTCAAGGATACGGCGGAGTATCTGTACGAAAACTTGGCGGACTTGGTGCACGAATTGGGGTTGAACATGGCGATGGTCTCTGGGGACGCAACGCGCACCGCTTTCGGTCCTAACAACTTCAACGCCATTCTGACCCTCTTCGCGCCACGGGCACACGGGCAGGCCAATAGCACCGACGAAATCGACTTGCTGATTGCCACCGATTGCATCTCAGAGGGGCAGAACCTTCAGGATTGCGATACCGCACTCAACTACGACATCCACTGGAATCCAGTGCGTATCATTCAGCGCTTAGGGCGCATTGACCGCATCGGCAGCCGCAACCAGTCGGTGTGGATGATTAACTATTGGCCTACCAAGGACCTCGAGGTTTATCTGCGCCTGCAAAGCCGCGTACAAGCACGCATGGCCTTGGCGGACGCCACCGCTAGCGGCGACGACGATCCGTTAAACGAATACCCATCTGAGTCGATTCAGATGGAGCTAAAACAGCGCGGCGATGTCGTATGGATTGACTTCAATCCGCAAGCAGGGCATGAGCAAGGTGGCCGTCGCCCCGCCGTTGTACTCTCACCGAGGGCTTATAACAGCAAGACCCGTTTGGCGATTTTTTGCCCAGTTACCAGTCACGTGAAAGGGTATCCCTTTGAAGTCGCCATGCCCGAGAGGCAGGATGTGCCGGGCGTTATTCTAACAGATCAAGTCAAGAGTATGGATTGGCGGGCAAGAAATACAGCGTTTATATGCTCTTTGCCCACGCAGACAGTAGATGCAATTTTACAGAGAGTCGGCACCCTCTTGACAATGAGCACGAGGAAAGAGACAACATGAGCAGCATAAAAGAGGATGTACGCGCCGTTCTTGCGGCCATGCCGCAGGGCGATTTTGCCGCGGCAACGCAAGACGTACTGGCTGTTCTTGGCTACCGCAGCGAGCGCACCTTGCCTGAGCAGACAGGCGATGTTGCCGACTTCATCGCGCAGTTCCCCGCCGAGAAAGGAAACACCAAAACGGAGCAGGCCTTCTGCGAAAACGTCCAATCCGTGCGGCTTGTCTTTCAGTTTACTAGCGACGAAATCGCCTCAACTAATCAGCCGGCGTTTGGGTTTACGGCCGCTTTTTTCGACAAGGGACGGCAGCAGAGCTTTATCTTCTTCGCCGTGGAACTGAAGGAAGCAACCTACGCACGTGGCCAGTACGCGCAGTTCACCCGCGAGCTCAACAAGCGCTTGGTCCAACCCTCGGTCGTTTTGTTCAGAACCGCCGATAAGAAGCTCACCTTGGCCTTTGTACATCGTCGCGAGCACCAGCGCGACCCAAGGCGCGATGTGCTAGGCCATGTGTCGCTGATACGGGAAATTGACCCGGGCAGCCCCCATCGCGCCCACTTGGATGTTTTGGCCGAACTGTCGCTAGCCGAATGTGCCGAGTGGATGGATGCTCACGACAAGCCGCACAATTTTGATGGCCTGCTGGCTGCGTGGTTAGACAAACTGGACACCGAAGAGCTCAACCGACGGTTTTACCGGGAGCTGTTCACTTGGTTTGATCGCGCCGTCGGCGAGGCCCGGTTTCCCACCGCTCAGGCCCGCACCCTGCCCGCCGAAGAGCACGTCATTCGCCTCATCACGCGCCTGCTGTTCGTCTGGTTTATGAAGGAGAAGGGGCTGACTGCCGGCGACCTGTTCGTCGAGGCACGAATCCGCCTGCTGCTAAAAAACTACAACCGCGACACCGGCGATTCCTACTATCGTGCGGTGCTGCAAAACCTGTTTTTCGCCACCCTGAACACCGAGCTCGACAAACGTGGGTTCAGTCAAGCGCAAAACGCCACGCACCGCAATTTTTCTTTGTATCGCTACAAACGGGAGATTAGCGATCCTGATGCGCTGCTGGGCCTGTTCGCCCAGACCCCATTCATCAACGGCGGCTTGTTCGATTGTTTGGACAGCGAGGAAGCGACGCGCTATGGCGGCTGGCGCGTTGACTGCTTTTCCGACAACGCAATCAAACCCGGCACTAAGGAATACGGGCTTTTGTCCATTCCCAACCGGCTATTTTTTGACGCCGCCGGCCTATTTCCCCTGCTCAACCACTACAAATTCACGGTGGAGGAAAACACGCCCGCGGAGCAGGAGGTTGCTCTGGACCCGGAACTGCTCGGCAAGGTCTTTGAGAACTTGCTGGCGGCCTACAATCCAGAGACCCGCGAGACAGCGCGCAAGCAGACTGGATCGTACTATACACCCCGCGTTGTGGTGGATTACATGGTGGAGGAGGCGTTGGTGGCAGCGCTGGCGGAAAGAGCGCAGCCCGACGATGGCGGCGCGGTGTGCTGGCGAGATCGTTTGCGCTATTTGTTGGATTATGAAGACGCATTTGATGATGCCAATGAACTTTTTAAAGAAGCCGAAGCCGAGAGCATTGTGCGGGCGATTGCGGAGATCAAGGTGCTTGATCCGGCGGTCGGTTCCGGTGCGTTTCCGATAGGCATACTGCACAAGCTGACCTTGGCGTTGCAGCGGATTGACCCTGAGAATAAACGCTGGCAGGCATTGCAAAAGGAGCGCGCTACTCAACGAGCCGCGGCGGCTTTCGATACCCGGAATCAACAGGAACGCAATGACGAACTAACCGGAATCAGCGAAATTTTCGAGCGGTATTCGGGCGATTTTGGGCGCAAGCTATACTTGATTCAGAACAGCATATTTGGCGTGGATATTCAGCCGGTCGCTTGCCAGATCGCCAAACTGCGCTTTTTCATTTCGCTGGCGATTGAGCAGGAAGCCGACGCGGCTGTCGAGAACTTTGGCATCAAGCCGCTGCCGAATCTGGAGACGCGCTTTGTGGCGGCGAACACGCTGTTGGGAATCGAGGAAGCGGATCAATTAGACTTGTTCCGTCAGCAAATAGAGGCCCTGAAAACAAACTTGGTGAAAAATCGCGAGCGGCATTTTCACGCGACCACGCGCCGGAAAAAACTGGCCTGTAGAGATGAGGACAAACGGTTGCGTAAGGCATTGGCAAAGGAACTGATTTCCGCCGGCCTTCCCGAAGATGACGCTAGTAAAATTGCGCGGTGGGATCCCTACGACCAGAATGAGAAAGCGGGTTGGTTCGACGCTGAGTATATGTTTGGAGTGGAGGATGGGTTTGATGTGGTGATCGGGAATCCGCCGTACATTCAATTGCAGAAAAACAGCGGCGAACTGGGCAAGCTCTACAAGGATGCTGGCTACGCAACGTTCGCCCGCACTGGCGACATTTACCAGCTTTTCTACGAGCGCGGCTGCCGGCTGCTCAAACCAGCCCAAGGCTTGCTGGCCTATATCACATCTAATAGCTGGCTCAAGGCAGAGTACGGCAAAGCCTTGCGCCGCTACTTCTTTGAGCATCACACGCCGATGCGCCTGCTGGAAATGGGCAAAGATGTTTTTGAAAAAGCCATTGTGGATACCAATGTCCTGATAGTACGCAATGGCAAGAGTAATGAAATCGGCAAGGCCGTGGACATGGATCGTTTGTCCGATAAAACCTTTCCACCCGACGAATCCCTGTGGGGAACGTTGCGTCCGCAAGGTGAAAAGCCGTGGAGTGCGCTATCGGTCATTGAACAGAGCATTATGGATAAGATGGAATCTGCGGGAACGCCGCTGAAAGAGTGGGATATTGCCATTAACTACGGAATTAAGACGGGCTACAACGATGCTTTTATCATTGATAACAACACTAAAGAAGCGTTGATAGCCGAAGATCCACGCTCTGCCGATATCCTCAAGCCTGTGCTGAGAGGCCGAGATATTCAACGCTATCGGGCAGAGTGGGCAGGCCTGTGGCCGATAGCAACATTTCCTGCTCTCGCACTCAACATTGATGACTATCCAGCCGTGAAAAGACACCTGCTATCTTTTGGCGAAGCGAGATTAGAACAATCGGGCAGAACCCTTCCGAATGGCACTAAATCAAGAAAAAAGACTGTGCATACTTGGTACGAATTACAGGATACTTGCGCTTACCACGAAGTATTTGAAAAGGAAAAGCTGTTTTGGATGCACATGGCACCAAATGGCAGATTCGCATATTCCGACTCGGAGACTATTTTCTGCAACCAAAAGGCATTTGTTGTCACTGGAAATTCTCTCAAATACCTCTGTGCGATTTTGAATAGTCGCCTCATAACTTGGCAGGTCCGGAACACCGCAGTAACGACTGGTATGGGACTCACCCAATGGGATAAATTTGTGGTAGAACGCCTGCCTATTCCCCAAGTCCCTACCGTAAAGCAGCATCCTTTTGCCCGGTTAGTTGACCGTATCCTGAAGGCTAAAGCGACTAACCCGGAAGCCGATGTATCTGCCACTGAAGCCAAAATTAATATGCAGGTTTACGAATTGTACGGACTGACGGAGACGGAGATATTCGCAGTAGAGGAGCATCTTCTACCCTAGACGATCAACGTGACGGCTCATAAAACTATGTTTTGGTGCCGTTTAGAATTTGATTTACCTATGATTTGTCCTTTACTGATACCGCTGCGATTTCTTTTTTTTTCAGACCATAGAGGGCATAGATGAGGCGGTCTATCTCTGTCTCCTGATCGCTGACATCGGCTGTTGGGTTAGATATTTTGACCTTCAAGATACGGTCAACCAACCGGATGAATGAAAGTTGCTCTTCTATAGTGATTTTCGGAATGGGGATTGATTCTACGGAAGCATTAATCCATCTCGTAACACCCATTCCAGAACTCAGAGCAGTGTTTCTCATAAACCAAGTTATCAGATTAGAATTAAGCAGGGCGCATAAATATTTGATTGATGGACCTGACATAATAAATGCCGTGTTTAAGCAGAACAGGCCATCCACGTCATACGCAAACCGTCCTTGTTCCGTCAGATCCATCCACACCAGCTTTTCCTTTTCAAATACTTCGTGGTAAGCGCAATTACGAAGATTATACGGTGTCCTACCTTTATCTTGCCGCTTTTTCAGTTGGAAATAGAACTGGTCCAAATGATTTTTGATGGCTGGGTATTCATCTACATCGACAGCCGTAACACTGCCGTACCCGTTGTGTGTGTCAATTAGCCACAGGCCTGCCCACTCTGCCCGATAGCGTTTTATATCCCGTCCGCGCAGCACAGGCTTGAGGATGTCGGCAGAGCGTGGATCTTCGGCGATCAATGCTTCTTTAGTGTTGTTATCAATGATAAAGGCGTCATTGTAACCAGTAAGAACTCCTCGATAAATGGCAATATCATGTTGTTCGGTCATATCTTGCAAGTTTCAAGACACTAAAACCCTAACAAAGGAGTTACCATTGAGATCCTCAGCCATGATTGAGCAAGGTTTCCATACCAATGTCCTTTCCTCCGCATTGGCGACAAATACCCGCGTTGCCTATGAAAAAGGATGGTCTAGGTTCACCAACTACTGCACAAAAGAGCATCTTGACGACCCGTTATCTGCCTCCCCGGATATGGTAGCGCGTTTTCTCGTGCATCTAGCGACAAAGCCGAGCCAGCACGGTACCGTGCTATCTATGGGCACTGTGACGCTCTATAAGAGTGCCATCAACAAGAAATATACCGACGCCGGAAAGTCGTCTCCGACCAATCATCCCGTGGTCCGTGCCACCCTCAAAGGGTTGGCCCGGCTCAAAGGTACCGCGTGTCGTCGAGTAGAAGCACTCAGGGAATACCATATTCAAGCCATGCTTTCTCAATGTGCTGATACGACCATCGGGCGGCGCGACGCGGCTATTTTGGCCCTCGGCTTTGCGGGTGCCCTGCGGCGCTCGGAGATATGCGGTCTGACCGTAGAGGATGTTGAGTTCTTTGAACCTACAGAGGAAGCGAGTCAGCGCATGTTTCTTACCATCCGGCACTCCAAGACGGATCAACAGGGGAGGGGGCAAAAAATCGCCATCTTGGACGGCCGTGTTATCCGTCCTGTCCATCGTCTTCAGATGTGGCTTAATGCGTCGGGGATCATGTGCGGCCCACTATTTCAGACGATGAAGCGTGGTGGCCATGTGCAAGGCAAGCCGCTGCACCATTCTGATATCCCACGCCTTGTCAAGCACTATGCTGCACGGATCGGACTGGACCCCAAAGAAGTAGCAGGGCATTCCCTGCGGGCAGGTTTTGTCACCAGCGCGGCAGTGCATCATGCCCGACTAGACAAAATCATGGCCGTCACCCGCCACACTAACCCGGCCACGGTCATGCAATACATCCGCGACGCTGATTCGTTTACAGATCATGCTGGTAAACATTTTTTATAGACGTGTTTCGGGTATCCGTGCTATCTTCAGGGTACCAGTTCAACGGCATCGTCCATATCCCCGGCTCAGCCAGAACTTGCTTGCGCTTTGAATCTCCTCTCAAACCATGAATTCTTTCCGCAACAACCGCCTACGCGACCACGAAACACCCCTGAGCACGGTGTGGTTGCTCAACGACATCGCCGAGTCGAGGGGCAAACAGGAGCTATTCACGCGCCAGTCGCCACAAGCGCTCAAAGCGCTCCGCGACATAGCTGTCATTCAGAGTGCTGAATCCTCTAATCGCATCGAGGGAGTGACGGTCGCTCAAGCCCGTCTTTACCCGCTGGTGCTCGGCCAAGCCAAACCCCGCGACCGCTCCGAGCAGGAGATTCAGGACTATCGCCGCGCCTTGAACGAAATTCACTCCGACTACGCCGCTCTTTCTATCACGCCGGATACCCTGCAACGCCTACATGCTCTTTGCCAATCCGCCAGCGGCGACGCGGGCCAATTCAAACGAGTCGATAACGACATCGTGGAGTTCCTGCCCGGACAGGCCCCGGTGGTCCGGTTCCGCTGCGTGAAGGCTGCGGAGACCTCGGCGGCTGTAGAACAACTCTGTCAGCATTACCAGCACGCTATTGACCAGGAGAATATCCCACCACTCATCGCCATCGCCGCTCTCGTCTTGGATTTCCTTTGCATTCATCCTTTCCGGGACGGCAACGGTCGCGTGTCCCGGCTGCTCACCCTGTTGGCGCTCTACCAGCACGGCTACGAGGTTGGTCGCTACATCAGCTTGGAACGCCTTATTGAGGAATCCCGGGAGTCCTACTACGAATGCCTCCGGCTCAGTTCACAGCGCTGGCACGACGGCAAACACGAACTGACGCCTTGGTTCAATTTCTTCTTTGCGATCATCCGCCGCGCTTACGTCGGGTTGGAGGAACGCGCCGGTCAGATCAAGGCTCCACGGGGTGCCAAGTCCGAGCTGGTGCTCGCCGCCATCCGCGCCCAACCGGGCGAATTCCGCCTGAGTGACATAGAGTATGCCTGTCCCGGCGTCGGCCGCGAATGGATTCGCACTCTTTTAGCGGAGCTAAAGAAATCCGGCGATGTAGCTTGCAGCGGCCGAGGCCCGGGTGCGCGCTGGCGTTTTCTCGGGAATAAGGGTAGTAACGCTTGAGTGAGGGTAGTAATAAGGGTATTAACTAAAATCCCGGCTGCGAGTTGCCTAGATGTTATATTAATTAAATGACAGACCGCGCATCTAATGCCTAACCAAAAGAATCCATGACTACCCTGTTCGTCACCGGCGGGGCCGGTTTCATCGGCTCCAATTTCATTCGCTACTGGCTATCGACCTACCCCGACGACCGCATTGTCAACTACGACCTGCTCACCTACGCCGGCAACTTGGCCAGCCTACAGGACGTGAAAGAAAAATACGGCGACCGCTACACCTTTGTGCGCGGCGATATTCAGAACGCTGATCTGACCCGTCATCTCTTCGCGGTCCACCGACCGGACTACGTGGTCAACTTTGCCGCGGAATCGCACAACAGCTTGGCCATTGTCAACCCCTCGGCCTTTTTCCAGACCAATGTCGTGGGTACGCAAAAGCTGTTGCAGGCCGCGGCTGATGCCCAAGTGCCGCGCTTCCACCACGTTTCCACTTGTGAAGTGTACGGCGACTTGGCCCTCGACGCGGACGAGTCTTTCAGCGAAGAATCGCCCTATCGACCGCGCACCCCGTACAACGCGGCCAAGGCGGCCGCCGACCTAGCCGTCCGCGCTTATGGCCATACCTTTGGCTTGCCCGTGACGCTGTCGAACTGCGCCAACAACTTTGGCCCGTACCAATTCCCCGAAAAAGTCATTCCCTTCTTCGTCGTCCGCCTGCTCACCGGCCAGAAGATGCCGCTGTACAAATCGAGCCAGAACCGCCGCGAGTGGCTCCACGTCGACGACCACTGCCGGGCCATCGACCTAGTGCTGAAAAAGGGCGGGATCGGAGAGACGTACAACGTTGGCAGCGGCATTGAAAAAGACGTCGAAACCATTGCCGATCTGATCCTCGACGCCTTGGGAATGGATGCCGCGCACAAAACCTATGTCGATGACCGGCCCGGCCACGACCGGCGCTATCTACTTGATTCGAGCAAAATCCGCACCCAATTAGGTTGGAAACCGCAAGTCGATTTTGCCCAGAGCTTCCGCGCTACGGTCCACTGGTACCGCGACAACGAAGCTTGGTGGCGTCCCCTGATAGAGAAAATCCAAGTCCGCGAAGAGGGCTGGTGAAGACAACGAGGCAACATGAGTACTGATTCCTTTGCAGACATCGTCGGCGAGACCGATAGTGAAATCTACCAAATCCGCACCCGTGCTCCCGGCCCCAGCGGCAAGCTGCCGCTGACCATAGAGCAGGTAGTAGAAGCGCCGAGCGGCCACATCTTTGGCTACAGCCAGAATGCGGGGATGGGCTGGAATCCCGACGAGCTGGGCCGGGGCGAGTTTCTCATCGTCAGTACGCAGGGCGGCATCCGCGCCCCGGATGGCCGGCCTATTGCGCTGGGCTACCACACTGGCCACTGGGAAATCGGCCTGCTGATGGAAGCGGCGGCCGAGGAAATCCACCGCCGAGGCGGCATCCCCTTTGCCGCTTATTGCTCGGACCCATGCGATGGCCGCTCGCAGGGTACGACGGGCATGTTCGATAGCCTGCCGTACCGCAACGACGCAGCCATGATCCTGCGCCGCTTGATCCGCTCGTTGCCAACGCGGCGCGGCGTGATGGGCGTGGGCACCTGCGACAAGGGATTGCCGGCGGTCCTCATCGCCCTAGCGGGTACGCCAGACCTGCCGGTCATTGTCGTGCCCGGCGGGGTGACCCTGCCGCCGGAAGAAGGCGAGGACGCGGGCAAAATCCAATCCGCCGGGTCGCGGCTGGCGCGCGGCGAGATGGACATTGACGACTTTCAGGTATTGGGCTGCCGCGCTTGCGCCACGCCGGGGGGCGGCTGTCAGTTTTTGGGGACTGCGGCCACGACCCAAGTTGTGGGCGAGGCGCTGGGGCTGTCGCTGCCGCATTCGGCGCTGGCTCCTTCGGGCGAGGCTGTCTGGCGCGATATGGCCGTGCGCTCGGCGCGGGCGCTAATGGTGCTGGAGGCCGCGGGGATTCGTTCGCAGGAGTTGGTCACCGACGCGGCCCTGCACAACGCCATGGTCGTCCACGCGGCCTTTGGCGGTTCGACCAATTTGATATTGCACGTGCCGGCTATTGCCCATGCGGCTGGGCGAAAGCGGCCCGAGGTGGGGGATTGGGACCGGATCAACCGCGAGGTGCCGCGCTTGGTGGATGTGCTGCCCAACGGTCCAGAGTTCCACGTTACTGTGCGCGCCTTTTTGGCCGGTGGGGTGCCAGAGGTCATGTTGCACTTGCGCCGCTTGGGGCTGTTGGAGGAGGGGGTGATGACGGTTACGGGCCGCACACTGGGCGAAAATCTCGACTGGTGGGAGAATGCACCGCGTCGGCACCGTTTCCGCGAGGAGCTGAAAAAGCTAGACGGGGTGGAGCCGGACGACGTGATAATGGACGCCGAGCGCGCCCACGCCAAGGGCCTGACCAGCACCATCTGCTTCCCGGTCGGCAACATCTCGCCCGAGGGCGCGGTCGTCAAAAGCACGGCTATTGACTCTTCGTTGCTCGACGCGCAAGGGGTCTATCGGCACAGGGGACCGGCGAAGGTTTTTACCACCGAACGCGACACCATCGCCGCGATCAAGGACGGCAAGATCGAGCCGGGCGACGTGCTGGTGATGATTAGCTGCGGGCCGATGGGCACGGGCATGGAAGAAGTGGCGCAGGTTACGATCGCGCTCAAATACACGGATATTGGTAAGCGCGTGGCCCTGCTTACGGACGCGCGGTTTTCGGGGTTTTCCTCTGGTCCTTGTATCGGGCACATCGGCCCAGAGGCTTTGGCTGGCGGCCCCATCGGCAAGCTGCGAGACGGCGACTTGATCGCCATTGAAATCGACTGCCACAACCTGCGCGGCCGCATCGATTTGGTCGGCGGCGGCGGCGAGGAGTTCGGCGCAGAGGAAGGCCAACGGGTGCTGGCCGAGCGCACCTTGCGCCCAGACCTTGCGCCCGAAGCGGAGTTGCCCGACGACACTAAGCTGTGGGCGGCGCTGCAAAACGTCGGCGGTGGCACTTGGGGCGGTTGCGTCTATGACGTGGATGCGATTGTCGCCACGCTCGAAGCGGGCCGCGAGGCGCTAAAGGGGGCGTCGTGAGCGGCAAACAGATCGTCGTCGGCATTACCGGAGCCAGTGGCGCGCTCTACGCTGGCCGCCTCCTGCGTGCCCTGCTGATCGGCGGACACCACGTGCATCTGGTTATGTCCAAATACGGGCGCTACCTGCTCGTCGAAGAGCTGGGCTTCCGCCCCGACAAGGAGAGCTTGCGCGCATTTATAACGCGGTGCTATGGGGAGGAGACCCAAGTTGGTGAATTGCGCGAGTACAACGCCAGCGACCTAGCGGCCCCCATCGCTAGTGGTTCGGTGGCCATCGACGGTATGGTGGTGGTGCCTTGTTCGGTCAAAACGCTGTCGAGCATTGCCCGTGGGGCATCTTCAAGCCTGATTGAGCGGGCGGCCGATGTCAGCCTCAAGGAGCGGCGGCCACTGGTGTTGGTGGTGCGCGAGACCCCGCTCAACCTGATTCAGTTGCGCAATATGACGGCCGCAGCCGAAGCCGGGGCCATCATATTGCCGGCCATGCCAGCCTTCTACCAAAAGCCGCAGACCTTGGACGATTTGGGCGATTTTATCGCTGGCCGCGTCTGCAATGTGCTGCGGCTCGAACACCAACTCTTCCCGCCTTGGCCGGGGCCGGAAGGGAAAAAATAATCCTATATCAGCGACGTTAGCTGAGCGCGGAACAACGCGCGCGGCAGCATCCCTTCGACCAGGCGGCCTTCCTCTCTGGCGATGGCGCGACAGACGGTCCACGGCCCAAAGCGGCAGAAAATTTCGCCTTTGAGGCCCGTAGGCGGGTCGCAGTAGAGGGGACGCCCGGCGAACAGGTCCTGTAGTTGAGGCCAGCTCAACTCGACGCTAGCCCCCTGCATGAGATGCCCCCACAGGGCGACGGTTTGCTGGGACAGGTAGTGGTATCCTTTGTGGGGGCGGGCCACCTTCATGCCGCCGCGGACGAAGTAGGGCAGATGCTCTTGGATGGCCGGACCGAGCGCCGGCTGTCGGCACAGGTGGCGGTTGCTGAGGGTGAATATCTGGTCCGAGGGGCAAGGCAGGGTACCGCTCCACCGGTCTTCGATGGCGCGTCGGGATTCGGCGGCAGCGGGATCGGTCGCTGAGGTAGCCCAATCAGGGGCGTCTTCGGGGCTTGGTGTTGGGGCGCGTTTGGAGAGACGAGCGACAAAAGCCCCTTCGGTGTCGTGGTGGTGAGGCCAGACGCGGACGCAGCGGGCGAACTCGGCCGGAAATTGGGCGGCCAGCGCATCCGGCAGCGGCGGTCCTTTGAACTCTGCGATGGGGAGGATAGCCACGTCTGCTCCATAGCGGCTCAACAGCCCGAGGAGCACTTCTTCGTTTTCCTCCAGCGAGAGCGAGCACGTCGAATACACCAACGTGCCGCCGGGGCGCAGCATCTGGTAGGCGGCGCGCAAGAGGCCCTTCTGTTGCTGGGCGAAGCGCTGGGCGTCTTGCGGCGACCAGTAGGCGAGCATGTTCTGGTCTTTGCGCACGATGCCGTCGCCCGAGCACGGCGCATCCACGAGGATGCGGTCGAAAAAGTTGGGGAAGTAGCGAGCCAGCAGGGTCCCTCGGGCTTGGGTCAAGACGTGATTGGCCACCCCACAACGCTCCAAATTGCCCACGAGAGCGGGCATGCGCTTGCGCTGGAGTTCATTGGCTAGCAGCAAGCCGCTGTTTTGCATCTGCGCGGCAATCTGGGTGGCCTTGCCGCCTGGGGCGGCGCACAGGTCGAGGACGCGCTCGCCGGGCTGGGGGGCCAAGACTTCGACGGCTAGCATGGGGGCCTTGGCTTGGACGTAATACGCGCCCATAGCGTGTTCAAGGGTCTGGCCGAGGCTGGCGTCGCGCTCCGGCAAGGCGAAGCCTTCGCTGCACCAAGGTACGCTTTGGCCGCGCTGGTGCAGCGAGGTTCGGACGTGTTGCGCTTGGGCTTGCAGTGCGTTCAAGCGCAGCGAAGCTGGGGGCGGCGTCCGCGAGCATTGATAAAAGGCCGTGCGCTCTGGGTCGTTGGGCAGCAGGCGGCCGATATACTGGAGCAGGGCCTGTAATTTATGCGGGTCGGGCGCTTTGCGCCGAGGGGGGGTTGTCTGTTTATTCATCGGGAGGTTTGTCAATAACTGACGTTGTGCAGTTTTCCAAAAAATTCTCGATTTTGCCCCAATATCTTGGGTCAACAGTCTTCGAGAAACCACAAGATAGAGAGCTACTGCGTAACGTCAGTCAATAATATAATCCATATAGCAAGGGGCATGGGCATTACGCGCTGCTTTGTCGTCAGCGATTTGCACCTCGGATCGGCTTATTTTTTTCATCGCCACTTTTTGTCTTGGCTGGATACCTTGCCCCAAGGGGTGCCGCTCGTGCTCAACGGCGACGTCATAGATGAGCCGGGCCAAGCCCTGCCCGACGCCCATCGCGCCGTGCTGGAGCGCCTCGTGAGCGAGTCGCAATCCCGGCCGGTGATCTGGGTGTACGGCAATCGCGATGCCCAATTCAAGCTGGCCGATCCGGGGCAAATTCGCTTTGTCGATAGCTGGCGGCTCGACCGGCTGCTGCTCGTAATTCACGGCCATCAGCTCGACGGACTGATGCCCCGGCATGCGGCGTTTAAGTGGGCCTTCCGCCGCTTGCACCGTGGCCGCATCTGGGTCGGCGGGCGCGATGCCCACGTAGCCGAGTACGCCAAGAAATGGCCTTTGCTCTACCGGGTGCTCAACGATCACGTGGCGCGCAAGGCCCTGCGCGTGGCGCGGCAGGAGGGGGTTGAAGCGGTGGTCTGTGGGCACACGCACGCGGCCATGGCCATTGAGCGGCAGGGCCGGTGCTACTTCAACACCGGTGCTTGGACCGAAAAGCCGCTCCACTTTCTCGAAGTGGCCCCAGACCGCATGGCCCTGCATACATACGAGGACGACTGTGACTGTGATTAATATGATTAATGTGATCAAATGGATGCTCTTGTTGGCGGTGGCTTTGTGGCTACCGGCTAGCGCACAAGAGGGGAGTCTCGTCTGGCCGCTGCGCCTTGCACCGGCCTTGTCTTCCACCTTTGGCGAATCGCGTTCCCGCGCTTTCCACGCCGGCATAGACCTCAAGACTTGGGGCGAGACCGGCCACCCGGTACAGGCCCTAGCCGATGGCTATATCTGGCGCGTACGCACCTCGCCTTGGGGTTATGGCCGGGCACTGTACCAGAAATTGCCCGATGGCCGCACGGTGGTCTATGCCCACTTAGAGGGCTTTGCCGCGCCCGTGGCCGAGCGCGTCCAGCAAGCACAGCAGCAGCGCGGACGCTACAGCGTGGATTTGTATTTCAAGGCCGGGGAAATTCCAGTACTCGGCGGCTCGGTTATCGCTTGGAGCGGCGAGAGCGGAGCCGGCCCTCCTCATTTGCATCTAGAACTGCGCGACGCAAACAACGTGGCAATCAATCCCCTCTTGCACGGGTTCGCCATCGCCGATACAAGCGCGCCGACCTTGCAACGAGTGGCCATCACGCCGCATGGCCGCAATGCCCAAGTGGAGGGAGGGCACGACCCGTATGTGCTGAGTTTGCGCTGGCAACCGAGCCGGGGGGAGTTTGTCGGGGTGCAGCCCGTGCAGGTACTCGGCCCGGTGAGCATCAGCGCGTTGATGTACGATCGCGCTGACGCGGCTCCCAACAAGCTCGCTCCCTATCGCGCGGAACTGCACATCGATGGCGAGCTGGTTTTTGCCGCGCGCTACGAGCGGGTCGGCTACGGCGATATGCACCAGATGTATTTGGACCGGCCGCTGGCTGCTTTTAAGGGCGGGGTGGGTCGCTTTTACAACTTGTGTCGCCTGCCGGGCAATCGCCTCGAATTCTACGAGGGGCCTAACGATGGCATCCTAAACTTGGCCAAGGGGCGGCACGAAGCCATCGTCGTTGTCGCGGATGTCAATGGCAACGAGAGCCGGGCGCGCTTTGGCTTGGTGGTTGACGAACCGCCGACTATTGCCGGGGCGCGGATTGCGGCGGAAGCGAATGGAATCTTTATCGAGGCGCGGCTGAGCGATGCAGACAACCCGCTCGTGGAAGTAGAATTGGCTAGTTCTCGCGATGGCAAGAACTGGCGGCGCGTCGATCGGCGGCAGAGCCGAGCTGGCCCTCTCAAGTGGCAGATCCACCGCAACGCTTCCTACTGGCGGATTCGGGCGCGAGATCCGGCGGGCGCTACGGTCTTTGCCATTTGTCGTCTGCCCGACCCCGGGGCTGCTGTGCCGACCTTTGCCCTAGAGCGCCGTCCCCACGAGGATTTCGTGGAACTTGTGATGCGCTATGAACAAGTGCCTAGTGCTACGCCTTTGGTCCGCGCTGATACCGCTAATGTCAGCTCCCGTCAGACCGGCTTGCGCGAGTTCCGAGTTGTAGTGCCGCTCGATGCGAACGAATCGGCAGCGGGACAGGTTTTGCTACGGACGCTAGGGGGTGCTGTGCAAAAGGTCGTCCTCGATAGGCAGCTCGTGAAGCCGGGGGCCGCAGCCAAGCTGACCTATGCTAACGGCGCGGTCGAATTGGGCTTT
This sequence comes from Candidatus Latescibacterota bacterium, assembly GCA_965200315.1. GTDB lineage: Bacteria > Latescibacterota > UBA2968 > UBA8231 > UBA8231. Next base: position 1,210,271 of record OZ241362.1, on the reverse strand, counting down.
GCTGCGAAGAGCGCGTACGCGCCGTTTTTCCCGCAAGTCGAGACTTTTGAGCCGCAAGTGCCTGCTGCGCTAGTCGCGGCCGGGCCGGCTTTTGCCTTGGGGCCGGATGTTAGCTTTGACCGCAAGGTGGCACTGCGCTTGCGCTACGACCGGGGCGTGCTGCCGCCGGAGAAGCTGGGCATTTACCGAGAGGTCGCTGCTGAAAAGTGGTCGCTCGTGAGCAACGAATGGAACGCTGGGAACCGGCAGGTGGTGGCGCAGGTGCGGCGCTTGGGCCGCTATGCGCTGTTGGCCGACTTGGAACCCCCTGAGATTAGCAATTTGCAGCCCGCTGAGGGGGTCGTGGTTGGCTCGCGCCCGGAAATTCGCGGCGCAGTGCGCGATCAGGGTGCGGGCATTAGGCGGGAAACAGACATTGAGTTTGAGCTCGACGGACGCCCGCTGATCACCGAATACGATCCAGAAGCCGGGCGCGTGTACGGTCATTTGCTGGAAAATTTACCGCCGGGTGCGCACCGTCTAGTACTGAGGGTGCGGGATATGAGCGGCAACCAAGCCGAGGTACATTCGGAATTCACCGTGCGCTAGCGCAGCGGCACGGGGGTGCCGGCTTGGCGCAGCGACGCCTGTGCGGCCTCCAACACGCGCACGACGCGCAGGCCGTCGCGGCCATCGCTGCGGGGTGCTTGGCCAGTGCGTACGCACTCGACGAAGTGCTGACACTCCAGCTTGAGCGGCTCGGCCATTTGCAGCCGCGGAATGACGACATCGCCAAAGCGCAGGGCGATGGAGTCGCCGTAAGAATCGTATTGCGGCCGCTCGGCCGATTTGTCGTAGATGCGCACCTTTTCCGTGCTTTCCACATCGTCAAAGACCGCCATTTTGCGGCTGCCGACCACGGTCAGGCGGCGGATGCGGTGCGGGTCGAGCCAAGAAAGCTGCATCTGCGCCATCTTGCCATCGGCAAAGTGCAAATTGGCGAAGACCACGTCTTCGATGTCGGGTTGTAGATAGCACTCGCCGCGGGCGCTGACCGCGTCCGGCTCTTGGCCGAGCAGGTACAGGATGACCGATATATCGTGTGGTGCCAAGCTCCACAGGGCATTTTCGTCGCGGCGGACAATGCCCAAGTTGACGCGCTGGGAGTACAGATAATACAAGTCGCCTAGTGCGCCTTCCCGTACTAAATCATGCAGCATTTGCACGGCTGGGTGGTACTTCAGCAGGTGCCCGACCATCAGCACCCGGTCCCGCTCGGCGGCTAGTTCGACCAAGTGAGCCGACGTGATCGCGTTGAGAGTCATGGGCTTTTCGACGTACACGTGCTTGCCCCGCTCTAGGGCACGGCGGGCCAATTCGTAGTGCTGAGCGGCCGGTACGGCCAGTACTACGGCATCGAGCGCGTCGTCGCCGAGCACCTCGTCGTAGTTGGCGGTGATGGGGGCTTCTGGGTACTGGCGCTGAATGGCGCGGCGAATTTCCGGGCTGGCATCGCAGACGTGGCGCAGATGCACGTCGGGCAAGTCGCGGAAGACGCGCACTAGGTTTTTGCCCCAATACCCCGCGCCAACGCAGGCGATTTGGACGCGGTTCATGTGCGCTGGAAATAAGTGCCGATGTCGGCGGCTAGGCTGGCCAAGGCTTGACTGCCCTCGGCATGGGGATGCGCCTTTACCACCGGATCGCCGGCGTCGGCTTGGCGGCGGACGAGGGGATCGAGCGGAATTTCGCCTAGATAGGGAATGTCCAAGCGACTGGCTGTGGCGCGGCCTCCTCCGGCTCCGAAGATGGGGTCGGTATGGCCGCAGTCGTCGCAGTGGAAATAGCTCATGTTCTCGACCAAGCCGACGATGGGTACGTCGGTCTGGCGGAACATTTCGACGCCGCGACGCACGTCTTCGAGGGCAATGGCCGAGGGCGTAGTGATGATTAAGGCCGCAGTCAAGGGTGCTACTTGGGTCAGCGTGATTTGTACGTCTCCGGTCCCAGGGGGTAAATCTATGAGCAGCAAATCGAGTTCGCCCCAAGTGACGTTGAAGAGGAATTGGTGCATCATCTTGGCCAGCATGGGGCCGCGCCACACGACCGGGGTGCCCGAATCGATTAGCAGCCCCATGGAAATGGCTTTGAGGCCGTGAGTAGATAAAGGCTGGATGTGGCCGTCGTCCGCGGTCGGTCGGCCCGCTAGGCCGAGCAGGCCCGGGATGTTGGGGCCGTAGATGTCGGCGTCGAGCAAGCCGACCCGTAGCCCTTGGTGGGCCAAGCTCACGGCCAAGTTGGCGCAGAGAGTGGACTTGCCGACGCCGCCCTTGCCGCTGGATATGGCTAGTGTATCTTTAATGCCGGGAATGGGTTGGCGGTTGTGGGTTTGTGGGGCGTTCACTGAAGTTCCTGCTGCGTAGTGGAAATTTCAAGTATAGAGGAAAGACCTCCTCGCGGCAAGGGGATAGACAAAGGAGCCAGCCATGGATAGGATCGCGCTTTTGGCGGTCGTTTTGGCCCTCTTGGGTTGCACGAATGTCAATCAGATGCACAAGCTCTATCAGGCGGGCGACCACTCGCAGTTAGATCGCATTATGGAGATCGTTTCCCGCCAGGACTATCCCTATGCCACGCGGCGCAAGGCCGCGCGCATTCTCGGCGAGATCGGCGATCCGCGAGCCGTGCCCGTGCTGAAAATGGCGCTTCAAGACTACGACCAGCGCACCACGCTCAAGCAGGACGCGCTTCGCGCTTTGGGCACCATCGGCGACCAGAGCGCGGCCTTGGATATAGGGAGGCTGCTCAATTATTCGCTCAATACGGCCGACTCGGAACTGCGGATGGCCGCCATTGAAGCGCTCGGGCAGATGGGGGGGGCTAAGGCGGCTGAAATTTTGGTCAATGCCCTCGACTATTACGACGTACTCACCCTGCGCTCTGAGCAGCAAACTCGCCGGGGGGTATTCACCGGCGAGGAGCTATCCCCTTACTTCCCCTACGGACGGACGCACCCCGACTCCACGGATGGCCCGCGGCGCTATCCAAACGTAGGGTTGGATCCCTTTGGGGAAGGGGGCCAGCCCCGGGTGAGTATGTTCGGCACACCCATTGAGCCTACGCAGATGGAACACGATCCCACGCCCGAGGAGCGCACCCTAACCCATCAGGCGCTTACAGCCGTGGGGGAGGACGCCATTCCAGTGATTGAAAATCACCTAGACAGTTTGCGCGTGAGCCGACCGACCTTACGCAAAGAGCTACTGGCCATAATAAGCGAAATCACAGGTGCTCCGCCGGTGGTAGAAGCTGATTCCACGGCCTCCGACCTGTGAGTTGACAAGGGTACGCCAAGCGCATATAATAGGACGGTTCTATCCGAAAATCACCGAGATACGCGCTAGGCCCGCCTTGTTGAGGGCGGGATACGCGAACGCTTGGTTCGTCTGTTTACCCCCGGCCGAAAGGCCAAGTATAATTCGAGGTTTTCACCCATTATGGAACGCGATATCGGCCCGATCCTCGGCGATTGGAAGTACGCTCCAGGCGAGTTGAGTGTGCGCAAGATACGAGGCGGCAACGGCAGCGCCAAGCTCCAAATCCGCATGGATATGGGCTTGATGCAGCTAGAGTGGCGGGGCCGTCCCGACGCACTCCGTCCGCATGGCTATGTGTCGCTGTTGGATTACTACTGCCAAAAGCGACGCGAGTGGGAAAAAGCACACGGCCCGGGCACCTTTAGCCTCTCGCACGAGGATTGTTCCGAGTTGGCCCAAGAGGCCATGAAATACTACTGGCGGCGGATCGGTTTTTTTGAACTGAAGGAATACCAGCGAGCCGAAGAGGACGCCAAGCACAACCTCGCCATTCTCGACTTGTGCTACGAATACGCCGAAGAGGACGAGGATCGTCAATTAGCCGAACAATACCGAGTCTTTGTCACGGCGCATCGGGTGCAGGCGCGAGCGCTGGCGTGTCTAGAGGCAGAAAACTACGCCGAGGCCCTAGCTGAGATCCGCCGGGGCATCGGCGAAATTGAGGAATTTCTCGCCAAAATTGGTCAACTGGACCAGCTCGACGAGTGCCCTGAGCTACTCTTTTTGAGCGAGTGGGCGAGCGAGGTGGAAAGTACGCGACCGCGCACATTGCGAGAGCGATTGACGGCTGATCTACAGGCCGCAGTCGAAGCGGAGCGATTTGAGCTGGCCGCCTCGCTTAGGGATCGCTTGCGTTCGCTCGAAACCGAGCAAGCTGGCAGGTCGTCTTGAAGGAGCAATTGCTGCCGAGGGATGGGCCGAGGGGTGCTGTCTCCCGGCCCTTTTACTTTGCCCTGTTGGCATGGTTGAGTGCTTGCGGGCAAATGGCTCCCAAGGCGACGCCCGATGTGCCGACGGTCCAGATCATCCAAGAACAGCTACCCATAGTAGGCGACAACCTGCTCGACTTGCAGTTGTTCAGGCCGGGTACTGGTTCGCGCCTGCTGATAGCTCTGCTGGAATGGGAAACCCCTTCGGGCGAGCAGCGCAAGGTCGAGCACCGGTTGCAGGTGCCACAGGAGCGTCTCGTGCGTTATGCGCTGCCGTATCGGCTGACAGAAGCTGGCATACACCGCGCTGCTCTGCGGCTATACGATCCAGAAATCGACACACCTATCCACGTGGTCGAAGAGTTGCGCCTGTTTGCCCGGCCCGCTTGGGAGCTTTCGGGCGATCGCTCGTATTATACCGTAGAGGATGAGATCCGCTTCCGGCTGCGGCGCAATCGCCGCGCTGATACGACCATCCCCGCAACGGTCGAGTTGCAGCGCGGCGGCGAGGTCTTGGCTCGCTTGGATGTAAACGTGATCGGGCAGGAGGTCGCTGGGTCCTTTGCCGCAGACGCCTTGCCCGCAGGGCGTTATGAGTTGGTGGCGCGATGGATGGACCCGGTCGGCGGTGCGGATTCGCTGGTCGCGGCTTGCGAGAAGTTTGCACCAGCCGTACGCGAGGTGAAAATCGACCTGTTCAGCCAGTCCTTGCTCGTCGATGGCGAGCCGTTTTTTCCCATTGGGCTGTACTGGCTGCGGGCGGACATCCTCGCTCCAATGCGCCAGCTACATTTCAATTCCGGGGATTACTTCTACAAGCTGCGTGGAGAAGAGGTCGCCGCGCTGATGGATGCGGCCGCCGCAGAGGGGGTGCAGATACTCCTAGAGCTGACCGAGTACGCCCGGCGCAAGCCCGAGCCGGATTATCGGGCCATTGCCGCTCTCGTCAAACGCTATCGCCAGCATCCGGCGCTCTTGGCGTGGTATCTGGTTGACGAGCCAGACGAGACCAAAATGGCTCCTGAGTCTGCCGCGGCGATATACGAGCTAATTCGGGAACTCGATCCATATCATCCGGTCTATTTAGTCAACAACCGGCCGCACACGTACGCCGCATATTCGGATGCTAGCGATATCTTGGCCATAGATGTCTATCCGGTTCCGAATTATCCCATCACTCAGGTGGGCGACTACATGCAGCGGGCGCGCTGGACCTCGCTGGAGCGCAAGCCCGTCTGGTTTATCGCCCAGGCCTTTGGCGGCGTAGAGCACTGGGCTCGCTCGCCGACGGCGGCCGAGTTGCGGAACATGGTCTATCAAGGGCTGGTCGAAGGGGCCAAGGGGGTGTTGTTTTACCGCTATTGCCAAGAAAACGAACGTCACATCCAGCCCTTGGCCTTGTGGCGAGAAGTACAGCGCCTCGCGGCCGAGCTTGCCGAATTAGGTCCGGTGCTTTTGCAGGAGGAGCACAGTTTGGCGGCACAACCGACCGATGCCGGGATTAAAGTGGCGGTTAAAGAATACAAACGCGATTTTTACGTGTTTGCCGTCAATGTCGCCGAAGATCCGCGCCCGCTCGATTTGCGCCTAGAAGGCTTGCCGCCCATGGGGCGGGCCGAAGTGCTCCACGGGCAGGCGGTGCCAACGCTGGCCAACGGGCGGCTGGCCGCGGAGTTAGATCCGTTGGCCGCGGCGGTTTTCCGCTTGCAGGCAGCGGGCATTTGAGCGGGTAATCCACTGGCTTTGAGCCAGTTAAAGGGGAGAAAACTATGGCCAAAAAGGTGGCCCTCAACAAGCGAGATCGAGAAAGAATAAAGAAGAGGCTCTTGGTGCGCCGCGCTGAATTGCTCAGCGATCTGGACGGCACCGAGCATGAAATCGACGAGCTGCAAGACCCCAAGGCCGACGATCTCGACCGAGCGGTTGAGGCCGGGGCCATGGAGCTTTTGGTGGCGCTGGGTGATACTGAGCGCCGCGAGTTGGAAGAGGTTATTCTGGCGCTCGAGAAGTTAGAAGGTACGACGTATGGCAAGTGCGAAGCCTGCCTTGAAAAACCCTTAAACCTGTGCGCGACCTGTCCGTTTATTCCCAAGCCGCGCTTGGATGCCCTGCCCACGGCGCGGCTGTGCGTGTCCTGTCAGGAGGCCGAAGAGCAAAACCAGATTCCGTCCTATACCCGGCTGCGCCCACGGCGAATGTTTGGCGAGGACATAGAAGAATTTTCGCATCCGCTGATGGATTCAGAAGACGACAAATAGGCGCTTAATCCGCGCGTTATTCAAGTCCAACAAAAGGCGGCCCAAGTTGCTCCAAATAAGCTTGGGCCGCCTTTGTATGAGGATTGGGATTGGGAAGCCTACGGCGCCAGTTCTTTTAGCTCAGCCATAGTGGCGAGCCGCACGTTTTTGAGCTGGCGCTGGTAGCCTATGACTGCGGCTAAGGCGTTGATCCGGGCTTGGGTCAAGTTGCCTTGGGCTTGGAGCAATTGCTGGCTGTCGGCCAAGCCGAGTTCAAAGCGGCTCTGTTCGACGTCATAGGTGCGCTGGGCAAATTCGAGGGTGGCTTGGCGCAGGTTGATCTGGCGCTCGGCCTCGTGGACGCGGCGCGTGGCGTCGCGAACTTGCTGGATGATTAGGCGGCGCTGCTGCTCGCGTCCGATGCGGCTCTGCTCCAAGGCGATGCGCGCTTGGCTGATGTTGGCCTGCCGCTGGCCGCTGTCGATCAGTGGCAGGCTTATCTGCAGATCGACTCCCCATCGATTGCGCTCGAAATTGTCGCTGACATCGCCAATTTCTGGACCGCGCCCCTGCATGCTGACATTGGCACCCAAGGTTGCGTTAATGCTGTTGCGGCGGCGAGTTTCCTCTAGGTCCAACGCTCTGATCTCCTCAAAAATCTCGGCTTGTTTCATGTCGGTGCGGCGCACCAAGCCGATTTCAAGGGCACTTTGGGCGTCGATGGGGTAAATCTCGTTCTGAACCTCAGTGTCGATTTCGAGCGGTGCCCACACGTCGAGTCCGAGGGTTTCGCGGAGCAGGTCGCGGCGCAGTTCGATAGCGGTTTGAGCTTGGTCATACGTGGCCTCGGCCTGCAGCATTTCCACCTGTAGGCGCAGGGCTTCCACTTCGGCGATGAGGCCGACCTCAAATTTTCGCTGGGCCAGTTCCAAGTTGGCACGCGACTGCGCCAAGCGCTGTTCCTCTATTTCGAGCTCGCGGACGCTTTGCACTAAGTCGTAGTAATCGTCGATGACTTGGCCTTCTAGCTGGAGCCGCTGGCGATCGAAGTTGAGGCGGGCGCTTTGCAAACTGTGCTCGGCGCGCTTGAGCGTGATCTCCTCGCTGGGCTGGCCGAATATGTCGCGCTCGTAAGCAAGGCGCGTCGAACCTGAATAATCGAGAAAGTCCTCGCGGCGATTGGACGAGAAGTCGCGACGCAGAGCCACAGAGGTCAGCGTGAATTGGCCGAGGTGGCGTAGGCGCTGGGTCATGCGCAGGTTGCCCGAGTAGGAGACATCGGTATTCTCTTCGCGGACTCGGGTTTGGAGGGCGACGTTTTCTTGGGTGTCGCGCAGCTCCGTGAAGCTAGGGGCGGTGACAGAGGCGTCCATGCCGAAGGTAAAAGGCGCTTGCGCCGCCTTCAGTTGGATGTGGCTGTTGTCTAGGGTTTGTTGGTCCCTTTGGTGTTGCAGGTTGTTTTGCATGGCCAAGTCGATGCACTCTTGCAGCGAGAGGACCTCGGCTGTCGAGCAGGTGGTGGCGATTAGCAAACCGACTAGTGCCCATTGGCATTTCATCGCAGAGTCCCTATTTAATTGGATGGCAAGTGAGATGCAGCGGTTGCCTGTAATTATACGATACGCGTTTTACTATTGCCAACCGCCCCGTGCGTGGGCTGCGGCAATTTTCCGGCAGTGAGTTTTATATTTAATATCAATAGACTTAAGCCTATCGCGAATCTAAAGGAGCAATTCCATGACCACTCTCACTTTCACTTCGCAAGTGTTGGCGTACGAAAAAACCGCTGCCGACCTCGCGGTCAAAATTTTTGCCGACGGGGCCGACCGCGAGAGTATGCTGGCGAGCTATGCCAATCCGCTAGTATCTGGGTTTACGACCAATCCCACCTTGATGCGCCAAGCGGGCGTTACCGACTACCGGGCCTTTGCCCACGACATAGTCGCGGCCATTCCCGATCGCCACATTTCTTTTGAGGTCTTTTCAGACGAGTTCGACGACATGGAGCGCCAAGCCCGCGAGATCGCCACTTGGGGCGAAAACGTGTACGCCAAAATCCCCGTCAGCAACACCAAGGGCGAAGTAAGCTACGACTTGGTCCATCGGCTGTCTCACGCCGGGGTCAAAGTCAATGTCACGGCGATCTTTTTGCTCGACCAAGTGCGAGAAGTGGCGGCCGCAGTCGAGGGTGGGGCATCGTGTTGCGTGTCGGTCTTTGCCGGCCGCATCGCCGACGCCGGGCTAGACTATATGCCAATCATGGCCGAGTCGGTCGAGCTGCTCGCGTCCAACCCCCAAGCCGAGCTCATCTGGGCCAGCCCCCGCGAGGTTTACAATGTCGTCCAAGCCGACAGCATCGGCTGCCACATCATCACCTGCACCAGCGACATCATCAAGAAGCTGCCGACCTTAGGCAAGGAAATGGGGCAGTTCTCGTTGGAGACCGTCCAGATCTTTTACGCAGATGCCACGGCCGCCGGCTACAGCCTGTAAGCGTGGCGGATGAGTTATACCCAACAGTATTTGGCTGCGGCGACTCAAGTCATCAAGCAGCTAGATCGCAATGCGATAGAAGCGATAGTCCAACTCGTCGTCGAGACTCGTCAGCGCGGCGGGCGGCTCTTTATCCTCGGCGTGGGGGGCAGCGCGGGCAATGCGAGCCACGCGGTCAACGACTTTCGCAAGATCGCTGGCATTGAGTCCTACGCACCCACGGACAACGTCGCGGAGCTGACGGCGCGCATCAACGACGAGGGTTGGGATACGGCCTTTGCCAAATGGCTGGAGGGCAGCCGTTTAAGCGCAAAGGATCTGATCTTGGTCTTGTCCGTCGGCGGCGGCAATCGCCCGCTGAATACCAGCGTCAACTTGGTTGTAGCACTGGAGTACGCCAAAGAGGTCGGAGCCACGATCTGCGGCATCGTGGGGCGGGATGGCGGCTTTACGGCCCAAGTTGCCGATGCCTGCGCAATTGTGCCGACGGTCGCGCCGGATGTGGTTACGCCGCTGACGGAATCATTCCAAGCCGTTATATGGCACTTAATTGTCTCGCACCCCGAAGTACAAGTGGAGCGCACTAGGTGGTAAGTCCGCTCGCGCCATTCACAACGAAAGGTTGAACATGTCTGCGGTCCCCGGAGGCCTGCGCCAGTTTTTACACCGCTACATTCCAGACCTAGAAGAGGAGATGTTTTCGTTCCTCGCGGTGCGCGAACCCGAGGACTTTCTATATCGGCTGATGCGCGACTACCCGGAGCGCGGCGGCAAGCGGTTCCGCCCGGTGCTAGTGCTGTTGGCGTGCCAAGCCTGCGGCGGCGACGTGAAGAAAGCTATGCGGACTGCGGTGGCCTTTGAGATGTTCCAGTCGTTTGCCGTGGTCCACGACGATATTGAAGACGATTCGGAGATGCGGCGCGGCAAGCCCTGTTTGCACAAGCTGCACGGTATTCCGTTGACCATCAACGTCGGCGATGCCCTGTACGCCAAGGTCTTTGAGATCCTCGGCGCGAACCGCGAGGTGTTAGGGGCGGATATCGCGCTCGATTTGATAGACGAGATGATTCGCGGCTCGTGCGAGACGTTTGAGGGACAGGCGTACGATGTGGGCTGGATTCGCCAGCGCTACATTCCCAGCGAGGACGAGTTTATGGCCATGTTGCGCAAGAAGACTGGGTGGTACACGGGTCGGGGGCCGTGTACGGCCGGGGCGATTATCGCGGGTGCCGATACGGAATTGCGAACTTGTATCGGCGACTTCGGCGAGTCCATGGCCATCGCGTTCCAACTCCGCGACGACCTGCTGAACTTGAGCTCTTCCGAACAGGACGCTGGCTCTGCGCCAGGGGTTACTTCTGGGGCCTATGGCAAGGAGCGGGGTGGGGATATTGCGGAGGGAAAGCGGACCTTGATTATCATCGACCTATTGGGCAAATGCAACGCGGCGGAGCGCGAAGAAGTGATGGCGATCTTACACGAGGAGCGGCACCTCAACACAGCCGCCGAAATCGAGCGAGTCATCGCCTTAGTCGAGCGCTACGAATGCGACCGCTACGTCGAGGGCGTGTGCCAGCAGAAGGTCGAAGAGAGCTTGACATACCTAGAGAAACTTCCGGCCAATCCCGTACGCGATATGCTGGGAGAAATGCTGGACTTTTTGGTCCGGCGAGCGTTTTAGAGCGTTCTCAAAACCCTTGGGCAACTGTCGCACGGCGGTAGAGTATCCGCAGATGGACGCAGATGGGGGAAGATGTTGTTCGGGGCCTTAGTCCACCACTGGATTTTCCAGATAAGCCAAAAGCAATCGCGCTGTATTGACGATGCCGTCCCACGCGCAGATTTCGTACCCGTGCGTGTTTTCGCCTGGATAGCCAATCAGCGCAGCGCGCGCAATGGCACCGGACGTTTTGGCAATTGACGAGTCGCTGGAATACGAAGTGAGGACGGCCATTTGGATGCCGAACCCGCAAGTGGCGGCTAGGGAGTCAAAGCGGTTGATGATGCGTGTGTCGTACAGGCCGCGACTGTCCCGGACGCCGATGATGGGGTTGCCGCTGTTGGCCGTGCCGTATTCGGCTGCCGCGGGCGCGATGTCAACGGCAACGGCCGCGTCAACCGGCAGCCGTCCGAGCGCATAGGTAGCGCCGTGGCCGCCGATTTCCTCGCTGGAGCTGGCCACTAGATATACGTCTTGGGCCGGTCGATTCTCCCGCAAGTGCAGGCCCACTTCGAGCATGGCCGCCAAGCCGGCGCGGCAATCGAGATTGTAGCCGCAGACGCAATCGCCCAAACGCCAGAGCGTCTTGTGTTTGCCGGCGATGACGACCCGAGTACCGGCGCGGATCCCGCGCTGGGCCAACTCTTCAGCCGCGAGCCTCGTTTCAATCCACATCTGTTCCCACTTGAGCGGTTGGCCATCTTTGAGCCGCCCCGCCGGGCTCTCTGTGGAGACGTGTTTGGCACCGGTGGAAAGCACGCCTCGACAGAGGCCGTCCCGCGCCATGATCTCTACCGGGCTTTCACCTAGTGCCCAAGGGTGCAATCCGCCCAAGGGCTGCACCCTGATTTTGCCGTCGGACTCAATGCGCTTGACGATGAGGGCGATTTCGTCCTTGTGGGCGACGGCTGCCACGGGCTGGTCGTGGCTTTGGCCTTTGATGTGGATGATGATGTTGTCGGCCGCGTCTTGCCAGACGGCGTTGCCAATGGGGGCGGTAAGCTCGTTGACGAGGGCGTCCATAGCGGATTCTGCGCCCGAGGGCGCGTGCGCGGCGAGCAATTGCTCGACAAAGCCGTAGAGGCGTTGGGTATCAATGGTCATGGCTTGCTCCTAATTGCGAATGAGCGAAGATAATTAGGAGCAAGCCGCGGGGCAATGACAACGCCTCTACGGGAGCTGGCAAAGAAATCAGGCTGGTGCGGCGAGCGATCCGATCACTTCTTCGGCCAGCCCGCGCAAGGTCTTTTGCAGCCGCAGGCGGCCCCGGTTGACGCGCGATTTGACCGTGCCTACGGGGCAGTTGATGATCTTGGCAATTTCCTCGTACGAGAGCCCTTTCAAATCGCGGAGGAGCACGGCGGAGCGAAATTCTGAGGGCAGGTCCTCGATGGCGTCGACGACGAGGGACTTGACGCGGTTGCCGTCGGCCTGTTCGCCGGGGATCGGGTCCTTGGCCGGCGGCTCGTAAAAGGCGGCGGTCTGTTCATCGTCACTGGGGCTGATTGGAATCCAATTCCAGCGCTTGCGGCGGCGCAATTCAGTTTTGGCCAAGTTGCCGGCAATGGTGTAGAGCCAAGTGGAAACCTGTTCGATGGCTGGGTACTGGTGGCTGTGGCGCAAGCAGCGGAGAAAAGTTTCTTGGACGATGTCCTCGGCCGTTTCCCTGTCGCCGACAAAGCGATAGACAAAGTTGTACAGGGGGGTGCGATAGCGTTTGACCAGCACGCCGAGATGACCTTGGTCTTCGGCCGCTCGCAGCAAAATTTCCCGATCTGTGAGTTCATTCATCGCTACCATGGTTGTGCTCCTTTCTGGTACAATTCAAGCGATTTTTGTCATGTTATACGTACACACGCAATAATCGTGCCATTCTTCAATAAGGGGAAAATACGCGTCTTATCGCCCGTTTTTAGGAGTTTTTAGCAACAAAAAGCCTCAGATATTTGAGCATCCTCAGATTTCTGAGGTGCATCTTTTGACAGGTACAGGGGCAAGCGGTAGATTTCGCACCGGTAAATTCGCCCACATAATTGCTGAAAATGGAGTGCGCTCGTGCAGGAGTTGGCCACGCGCTTGGAGGCATTGTGCCAAGCCAAGGGGGGAGAAAAATTCTCGGCTGAAGAGATAGTTGAGCTGTTGGCAGATGGCGAAGAGGTCGATTGGATTGTCGATCAAGTACTGCCAGCGGCCACTGAGGCCGATCGCAGTGAAATGGGCCAAATACTGGCCGAAATCGCCGATGCGGTAGCACCTGCTCCCGTCGCGGATACAGACGACGAGGAACCTGCCGCGGTGGAGGACTTGGACTTGGCCCAACTCCAGCAGGCCCTGCCGCCCGGGGTTGACGTGCAGCAGGTCGAGGAAATGCTGCGCTCACCGCAGGGAGCCTTGCTGGCCGATTTTAGTGCCTTTTGCCAAGAGCGCGGGTTCGATGGCGAACTGGGCGAAGCGGAGATGAGCGAGGCCATGCGGGAATTGCACGAGGAGTGGTTGCAGACGCCGCGCCCCGCGTTAGAAGGTGAAAAACCTGCCGACGCGCTGGACGGAGGTCGGCTCTTTCCCGGCAAGGTAGAGACCTTCCGCCGCAAAGCCCCCAAAGTCGGCCGCAACGACCCGTGCCCCTGCGGCAGCGGCAAAAAGTTCAAAAGATGCTGTGGCAAGGCCGCTTGAGATGGCCCAACTCAGCCCCTCTACGGTCATTGAAGGCGTCTATATAGCCGAGCTACAGTCGCACGGCGACGAGCGGGGTCGCTTTACCGAGGTGTATCGCAAGGAGTGGTTTCCCCGCTGGGAGGCTTTGCAGTGGAGCCGGTCGGAGTCGCAACAGGGCGTGCTGCGCGGTTTGCACTATCACCATCGCCAAGTTGACTACTGGCACTGCGGCATGGGCGCGTTGCGCGTCGGGTTGCTCGATTTGCGCCGGAGTTCGCCGACTCGAGGGCAGGGACAGGTCATCGAGTTAGATCAAGAGGTATTGCGGGGCGTCTTTATTCCGGTGGGGGTAGCGCATGGCTTTTACGCCGTCACCGATGCGATGCTTTTTTATTTGGTCGATTCCTATTACGACGGCACGGACGAATGGGGCGTGGCTTGGGACGATCCCGATACGGGATTGGACTGGAGTATTGAGGGGGTGCCGATTCTCTCGCCGCGCGATCTCGATAATCCGCGCCTGCGCGACATTCCAGAAGAAGACTTGCCCGACTAAGCGGTTTTAGGCGTACCCAAAACCTGCATATCTGCGCCGGTGGCCTTTTTTTGCTACACTACTGTTTCGCGCTTCCCGCAGAGGTGGGAGAAAAGCTCGACTTGCTGCCACGGGCTTTTTCAGTAGGCCAACCGAGGTGAGGAACAAGGACCCCGTGAACGATAGAGCTATGTTGGTCGCCCGGATTGCGTCTTTGTTATCGCCGTGCGAGGAGGTCCTCGAAGCGTACCTTTTTGGTTCCCACGCCCAAGGACGGGCGCAATCCCACAGCGACATTGACATAGCGGTGTTTATTGAAGAAAGGTTGGCCGAGGCCGGTCCTTTTGGATACCGAGCCGCACTCACGACTAAGCTCATGGCCGGGCTCCAGACCAACGATGTAGATGTGCTCATCCTCAACGGTGCTCCACCTGTCCTCTACTATCGGGTGTTGCGGGACGGTGTGCGGGTCGTTGCGCGAGACCTTGCCGCCACGACGACGCGCGAAGGCCAAGCCCTCTCGCGCTACTGCGACTACGTTCCGCAACTCGCCAAGATCGAGGCATCGTGGCGTACGCTCGACAGCGCAGACGAGCGATGAATCCCGGACGCTTGGACCCTCCCCAAATTCGCCGTCATCTGACGGCGTTGCGCCTAGAGGTTGCCAACCTGCGCCGACACACGGGAATTTCTGTGCAGGCGTTGCTGGAAGATCGCGATCGCCGCTTGGCCATTGAGCGAGGGCTGCAACTTTGTGCACAGAACGCCTTGGACATTGCCACCCACCTATCGTCGGCAGTGGGACTGGACGCGCCGGATTATGCGTCTGCTATCGATCGCCTCGCGGACGCAGCTATCTTGCCAGGCGAATTTGCGGCCGAGTTTCGGAAAGTGGCCGGCTTCCGCAACGTCTTAGTACATGGTTATTTGGACGTTGACCTCGAGGTAATTGCGGAAGCACTGCGCGTAGGCATCGACGATTTTGAGACGTTTGCCTGCTATGTCGAGCGGACGCTCGGCTAGTGACCGTTGCTTTTCGAGTTTGCCAGAACAGGCCCCTGAAAGTCCTATCAACTTTTGAACCACCAAAATTAGAAAAGGAGGTTTTATGGCCTTTGATCTCTTGGCAGCTCTCTTAGACACGCAGGCATTGCGCCTTGCCCCACAGGGGGAGGTGTTTTGGTACACCTCCGGCACGGTTGGCCCCTACTACATCAATGCCGAATATCTCTATGGCGGGTCGGAGCAGGCACAGCAGCTTTTGGCCTTCATTGACGTGCACAAAGAGGATGCGGATTTCCCACAGCGCTTGCAGGAGCGCGTGGAGGGTCAATACGAGGCAGATGCTGTGTATCGCCAAGTTGTCGATGGGTTGGTCGCGCTGGCTCGAGAAAGCGATGCACATTTTGACGGCGTGTCCGGCGGTGAGCGCCGCGACTGGTATTTTTCTTTGGCCGTAGCCGAGCGGCTGGGAAAGCCGTCGCTGTTGATTTACAAGGATGGCCGCACTGTGGTGTTGGAAGGCCAAAGGCTGCGAACAGTGCAGGCAAACGCCATGGATGTGCTGCACGTGGCCGACATGGTGACCGAGGCGTCGAGTTACTTGCGCGCTTGGATCC
This sequence comes from Candidatus Latescibacterota bacterium, assembly GCA_965200315.1. Classification (GTDB taxonomy): domain Bacteria; phylum Latescibacterota; class UBA2968; order UBA8231; family UBA8231. The sequence goes on along the minus strand of OZ241362.1, from coordinate 1,194,727 downwards.
CGGCCGTGGCCGCAGGTGGGGGGCGGATAGCATACGCGGCCAATGTAATCGACCGGGGCCAAGGCGGCCTTGATACGCTCAACGAGCAGGGCATTGCAGCCGGGGCGCTCATGCGGGTAGATGAGGCACTCTTTGGTCGCTTAGTTGAAATGGGGCGGATTGACGAGGCGCAAGGGGCAAAACTGGTGGAGTACTACCGAGATCCTCACGCGGCGATGCGGACTTTTCTAGAAGAACATCCCGAGTTTTTGCGCCGAGCACTCAACGGGGACGATGTGCGAGCGGCCCCGCGCGCTCGCTTGCTAATCGCCAACAATCTCTACGACCTCGATGAGACACGCTGGCGGGGCTGATTAGCCCCCTACGCCTGCGAGCGGCCACGATGCGAATGGACCCTCTATATATAGAACCTAGATAACTGATATTACGCACTCCTGAGCTGCTAAACCCCTTAGCCCGCCGCGGCTTCCAATTCCTCGCCCTCGACCCGCACTGAAACAAGCTGAGAAACCCCTTCCTCGGGCATGGTGACGCCGTGCAGAGCGTCGGCTGCTGCCATGGTGATCTTGTTGTGAGTCACGACGACGAATTGCGTCTCCCTCGCAAATTCCTTGAGTACGCGCACGAAGCGATTGATGTTGGCGTCGTCGAGCGGGGCATCGACCTCGTCGAGGATGCAGAACGGGCTGGGCTTGACTTGGTAGATGGCAAAGAGCAGTGCAATGGCCGTCAGCGCCCGCTCGCCGCCCGACAGCAGGGCAATGTTTTGCAGGCGCTTGCCGCGGGGACGGGCGATGATGTCGATGTGAGCCTCTAAGGCGTCGACGTTTTCCTCGAGACGGAGGTCGGCTTCGCCCCCGGGGAAGAAGCGGACAAAGGCCCCTTTGAACGTCTCGCGGATCTGATCGAAAGACTTGAGAAACATCCGCCGCGCTGTGCGGTCGATCAGGCTGAGGGTCTTCTTTAGGTCCTCGGCGGCGATGACTAGGTCGTCGCGCTGTTGGCGGAGAAAATCGTAGCGCTCCTTTTGCTCTTGGTGTTCTTCCAAGACGCCTAAGTGTACTGAACCCAAGCGGTGTAGGGACCGCCGCAACTGGTCAATGCGCTGTTGCGCCGCTTCCTCGTCGATGATTTCGTTGAGGGGGCCTAGGGCCGCGACATCGCAGTGATACTCCTCCTGCAAGCGCTCGCGAATGTGCTGGGTCTGTAGCTTCAACTCGGAGATGCACACTTCGAGGCTCGTGCGGCGCTCGCGCTGCTCGTTGAGCTGCCGCTGCAAACGGCTGATGTTTTCCTGCAACTCGCGGTTTTGGGTATTGGCCGCGGCCCAGTGTTGGCGGCGCTGATCTTGCTCGGCAGCCAAGGTCTCACGGCCTTGATGCAGTCCTTTGAGTTCGTCCGCCAAGGCCGTGCAGTGCGCACTGCACTCGGCCTGTTGGCGCTCGGCCGCGACTCCTTCAGCCGCTAGTCGCTCAATGTTATTGTGCAGGTTCTCGTCAATGTTTTTCAGGCGGGTGGCGTCTCTCTCTAGTCCTTGGACTATTTCGGCAGTGCGGGCGTGTTCCACTTGGAGGGTGCTCAGTGCTTCGCGCCGCTCTCGCCGGCGGGTTTCGCTCTGTTTGAGATCCTCTTCTAAGGAGCTGCTTTTCTCGCTGAGGCGGGTGCTCTCGGCCTCGTTGTGGCGCAGGTGCTCGGCTTGCTCGGCGATGCTTTGGTCGAGGGCTTGGCGGCGCGTGGCCAAGCGGGAACTTTCGCTGTGGAGTTGCTTGAGGCGCGTGGCGAGCCGCTCGGCGTCAGCGTCGGCACGCTGGTGCTGGTGGACCTGTTCGCGCTCCTTGGTACGCCAAGTTTCGCTCTCGGCGGCTAGGTTTTCTAGGCATTGCGCGAGCGCGTGGAGTTGCCCTGCGCGTGCGTCGAGCCGGGGGCCAAGGGCTGCGTAGCGGGCGTTTTGGTGGGCGACGAGCGAGCGCAGGGTGCGGATTTCTCGCCCGCGGCCGAGGACGCCTGAATCCTCGGCTTGGCTCTGGCCGCCCGACGCGAGGCCAAAGAGATCGACGGCGTCGCCGTCGGCCGTGACGCAGCGCACGTAGGCACTCGGATAGCGGCGCGTCAGGGCCAATGCGGTTTGCAGGTCGTCCACTAGAAAGGTGTTGTGCAAGAGGCCGGCGATTAGGGGGGCGATGGAGGCTTCGGACCGCACGTAGGCCAGCAGCGGGCCGCGGAGCCCGGGCATAGGAACTGGGTCCAAGACCGGGCCGAGGGTGCGCGGGGGAGCCTCTAGCGAGAGAATGCCGACGCGCCCGGAACGATCTCGAAGATGGGCAATTCCTTTGAGCAGGCCGCTGTCTGAGTCGGCGATCAATGCTTGGAGTGCCTCGCCGAGGGCGACCTCGACCGTGCGGGCATATCCGGCTTCAACTTCCACTAGGTCGCCTAGCACACCGCGGAAGAGGGCGGCGTGGGGCGATTCGAGCATCAAAGTGCGGACTCCGCTCTGATAGCCTTCGTAGTTGGCACGGACTTTTTCGAGGGCTTGGAGCCGCGCTTGGTTGGCCTCAGCGGCACGCCGGGCCGCATCGCGTTGTGCGCCGAGGTCGCGGAGGTCCTTTTCGGTTTGGTCGCGGTCGGCGCGGGCTGTGGTGCGTTGTTGTTGGCAGATGGATAGCTGCTGCCGAATTTCGGCGAGGGCGGCTTCGGCCTCGCCGGCCGCTTGCCGGGCTTGCTCGCGTTCGACTGTGGCCGCGTCTTCTTCGCCGCGCATGGCAACGGCGCGTTCGTCGAGCGCGTCGCGCTCGGCCTGTTGGCGCTCGAGCGCACGGCTTATTTCGCTTCCTTGGCGCAGGTACTCCATGCGCTGGCGCTGGCGTTGGTCTAGCTCCGTTCGGTAGCTGCCGTATTCCTCTTCGGCTTGGGCGGCGCGCTGTTGGTGCGCCTGTAATTCTCGCTCTATTTGCACAAAAGTCGTGTGTGCTTCGTCGCGGTGAGAGGTATTGTCGCGGCACTGTTGCTGCACAGCTTTGAGCTGGCTGCTGTAATCAGCGTGCTCGCGGGCCGTGCGTTTGCGGATTTGTTCGGCTGCCTCGCGCCGCTCGCGCACGGCTACGAGGCGTTGTTCGCGCTCGTGGATGGCTTCGATGCGGCGATTGAGTTCAAGGCCCGCTTCCTGCATGGCCTTCTCGGCCTCGGTCAGCGCGAGACGCGCCTTTTCGAGCTCGGCCTCGCGGCTGGTGAAGCGGGTATAGCCTTCTTCGGCCGCCTTGCTGAGTGCGGCGAATTCGTCTTGCAGGGGGGCGATTTGGGCACTGAGGGCGAAGAAGCGCTGGCGACCCAAGCGCACGTCGAGCTGGTCCAATTCCCCTTTGAGTTCGCGGTAACGCCGCGCCCGCCCCACTTGGCGACCGAGGTAGTCAACTTGGCGTTTGACCTCGGCGATGATGTCTTCAATCCGCTGTAGATCAGCTTGGGTGGCTTCTAGGCGGTTCCGCGTGGAGCGCCGGCGAACCTTGTACTTGGTGATGCCGGCGGCCTCTTCGAGAATGCGGCGACGGTTCTCGGTCTTGTCGCTGATGATTTCATCGACCATGCCCTGCTCCATCACCGCATAAGCGCCTTGGCCCAAGCCGGTATCCATGAGCAGGTTGGTAATGTCTAGGAGGCGGCAGGGGATCTTGTTGAGCAGGTAATCGCTTTCGCCAGAGCGAAAAAGACGCCGAGTTAGCACGACCTCGGCGAATTCGACGGGCAGCGCACTATCGCGGTTTTCAATTGCCAACGCGACTTCGGCCATCCCGAGGGCCTTGCGATGGCGAGTGCCGGCAAATATCACATCCTCCATGCGCTGGCTGCGGAACGTGCCGGCGCGCTGTTCGCCCAAGACCCAGCGGATGGCCTCCACCACATTGGACTTGCCGCAGCCATTGGGGCCAACTATGGCGGTGATGCCCGGTTCAAAGGGAATGACGATCTTTTGGGCGAAGGACTTAAAACCGAAAATCTCAAGTTGATTGAGGCGCACGGTCTAGCTCCTGCTGGGCGCTGGGGAGGGGCGCTCCGCTGGGGGAGAAGGTGAAGAGTGGGCGATGCTAGGGGAGCGGATGATGGCTCAGGGGAAAGCCATCTTTAAGTACTCAAAAACGAGAAACGCTGTCAAGGCAATTGCCGCACTCAGAAGTCCAGCGCCGAATCATCGACCGTGGCGGGGTCGTCTTCCTTGCCCATGGCAATGATGTGCTCGGCGGTGATCTCCTGACGACCGGCGTATCCGGCGTTCAGTTCGTGCCAATAGGCGACCTGGGGTTCGCCGCGCTGCCAGCACAACAGCACCCAGCGGCCTTGGTAGGTGGTGGGGAAGTCGAGGAGGCCGCGTTCGAGGCCACCGACCGGGAAGCGGATGCCTTCGGAGATGATTTCTTCGGCGACGATGCGCTTGATGTCGATGATTAGGTCGTTGATGCGGCTACGGTGCTGGTCGAAGGCATCGCGGTCGGGGTTGGTGCTGCGGGTGATTGCTTGGCCCCAGAGCGCGTCGAGAATTTGCAACTGCTGGTCGTGGTAGCGGACAGCCCCCTTCTTGACCTCTATGCTCTGGAGCACGTCTTCTAGCTGAGGCAGTTTGGAGTTGGCCTCTTCAATGGTAAATGCCTTGCGCGTCATGGGACTTTGTAGGATGAGCGTCGCTTGCTTGCCATGCGGCAAAGTATAGACATTGAGATACGGCGCTACAAGCCCTTGCGCTGCTTTTGGCGATGCGTGATATTTAACACTGTTTTGCGACTTGGAAGGGGCCGGCGCAGCCAGCCCCGTTTTTTTATTTTACGTTTGAAATTCACCTATGGCGGTTACTATAGAAGAGGTCCACGGGGTCGCCGAGTTAGCGCGGTTGCGCTTTTCGCCCGCAGAGGAAGAAAGGCTGGTCGGAGAACTCAACCGCATCTTGCGCTACATGGACACGCTCAACGAGCTAGACACCACCGGCGTAGAGCCAACGTCCCACGTGCTGTCCCTCGCCAACGCGTTTCGCCGCGACGAGGCAGCACCCTTTCCCCCAGCGGCTGAGATCGTCGCGGCGGCCCCGCAGCGACAAGAGGATTACTTCAAAGTTCCGAGAATCATCGATTGACTATTGAGAAGCGGAGGCAGGGCACTGTCGCCGCTTCTTTGTTTGAGCAGCTCGAAGGAGCGCACAACGTGGCCAGAGAATACAAAGGCCCCAAATACGTCGTTGTGACCGGCGGCGTGATAAGCGGCGTGGGCAAGGGCTTGACCACCGCTTCCATCGGCAAGATCCTGCAGCAATACGGCTACAGCACCACGGCCGTCAAAATTGATCCGTATATCAACTACGACGCCGGCACCATGCGGCCCACCGAGCACGGCGAGGTATGGGTAACGGACGACGGCGGCGAAATCGATCAGGATTTGGGCAACTACGAGCGCTTCTTGGGGTTGGATCTGCCGCGTTCCAACAACCTGACCACCGGGCAGATTTACCTCACAGTAATCGAGCGCGAGCGCCGCGGCGAGTACCTCGGCGAGACCGTACAGCCGATCCCGCACATTACAGACGAGATCACCCGCCGCTTGCAAGAGGCGGGCGCGGGCTACGACATCGTGTTGGTCGAGATCGGCGGCATTGTCGGCGACTACGAAAATGAGCCGTTCCTCTTTGCCGTAAAGACCTTGGAGCGAGACTTGGGTGAGGAGCACTTTGCACACCTGCTCATCACCTATCTGCCCATACCGCCACACGTCGGCGAAATGAAGACCAAGCCCACTCAGCAGGCCATTCGCATGCTCAGCGAGCACGGCATTTTCCCCGACTTCATCGTCTGTCGCGCCGAGACCGCCACCGACGAGGTGCGCAAGAAAAAGATCCAGATCGGTGCCAACGTGCCCTACGACCACATCATTTCGGCCCCGGACTCGGAGACGATCTACAATATCCCGCTGGTTTTGGAAAAAGAGCGGCTCGGCGAGAAGATCCTCAACCGGGTCGGCTGCGTGCCCAAGAAGACTCCAGACTGGCGGCCTTGGCTGGAATTGGTCAAGCGCAGTCGGCATCCTCGGCAGTGTGTCCGCGTGGCCATGGTCGGCAAATACGTGGCCACGGGCGACTTTCAGCTCACGGACTCGTACATTTCGGTCAACCAATCGCTGATACACGCTGGCGTAGCGTCGGATGCGCGGGTCGAGATTACTTGGATTGACGGCCATCAGTTTGAGCGCGGCGAAATGGAGCTAGCAGCTCTCGACGCATTCGATGGCGTTATCGTCCCCGGGGCCTTTGGGGCGGGAGGAGCTGAAGGCGTGATTGCGGCCATTCGCTATGCCCGCGAGCACAACATCCCCTATTTGGGCCTGTGCTATGGCTTGCAGCTTTCCGTGATCGAATACGCCCGCAATGTTGCCGGGATCGCCGAGGCTACTTCCGAAGAGTTCGACGCGGATTCCGAGTGGAAGGTCATCTGCGTCCAAGACGCCGAGCAAAAGAGCGCGCTAGAAGAAAACCGCTACGGTGGCAGCATGCGCTTGGGCGCGTATGCCGCGGTGTTCAAAAGCGACAGCCGCGTCCTCCAGATTTACGAAGAGTCGGGTCGCCTCGACGAAGACGCCCGCCGCATCCAACAACTGTTGGCCAATCCCGGCCAAGCGTTCCGCGTTGGCTTGGTCATGCTGGAGCGCGACAAAGTTGCCCTAGAGCGCCACCGCCATCGCTACGAGGTCTCGCCCCGCTTCGTCGAACTGCTCGAGGAGGAGGGGCTGGTCTTTGCTGGGTATCACCGTCGCGTGGACGGCACTCGCTTGATGGAGTTTATCGAGTTGCCGGAGCACCGCTTCTTCATCGCCACCCAAGCCCATCCCGAGTTTAAGTCGCGGATGGACAATCCCTCGCCCTTGTTTGCCGGGTTTGTCGAGGCCGCGCTGGCTTACCAACAAGAGGTTGCAAGTCATGAGGAGAGGCAGGCGGCAGCCTCCTAGTTCGGTGGGCGGTACAATCGTTTCAGAAGGCCGCGCTTTCCCGGGGGGAGCGCGGCTTTTTCGCGCCGGGTGCTGCGGGGCTATGCTTTGGGCCTGTGGCGCGGGAGAAGTGCCCGAAGAGCCGCTGCAGATCCCCGAAGTCGATGGGGAAGCATGGGACGCGCACATTGAGATAGGACGTCCCGGCCACCGCATCCAGATCCGCGCCGCTTATTTGCGCGAATTTTCCAAGTCAGAGCAGGTCGTCGCCACCGGCGGCGTAGAGGTCGCGTTCCGCTCCGATACAACCGTTTCGACGTTGCGGGCCGAGCGCTTGGTGCTAGAGCACAAGCGGGATCGCTTTGGCTTGGCTGGCGGCGTGGTTTTGCACGCTGGGGACAGCCTAGAGGTACAGGCCGATACCCTGCTGTGGGAAAGCGCACACGAACAATTGCGCATTCCGGGTGCGCTGCGGGTGGAGGTCGGCGAGGGACGGGAGTGGGGCCGCAATCTCACGAGCAATTTCGCCGTGGATGCCTGGTCCTTGGAAGCTGTCGAGGGGCTTTGGCGCGGTCGGGATGGGGTGATGGTGGAGGTGCGCGCCCGGCGCGAGGAGAGCCGTCGCGTCGAAGGGGTGCAAGAGATTGCCTACGACAGCGTCGCGGTGCGCTACGACGGAGTGCAATTGACGGGGCCACGCGCCTCGTTTCTACCACAGTCCCGCCGCTTTGATATTAGCGGGGGAGTCGAAGGGGCCGACTCGCTGGCGGAGTTTGCAGCCGACGAAGTCGCCGTGGATGCGAAAAAGCAGCGGCTGGTGGCGCGAGGGGCGGTCCGCTACCGAGAGGAGGAGGCCGAGTTGCGGGCCGCAGAGGTAGAGGAGGACCGCCGCGCCGCGCTATTGCAGGCCCACGGGGAGCCGGCGACCTTTGTGCAGGGCGAGCGGCAGATTGAGGCGCACCAGTTGGCGTATTGGCGTACCGAGCGCGAGCTGACAGCCGAGGGCGGGGTGGTCTTGCGCGCCGGGAAGCGAGAAATGGAGGCCCAAACCCTCCGCTATACGCGCGATGGCCAAGTCCATGCCGAGGGCGCGATCGCCCTGAAGGCACCCGAGTTGGATGGCTCGCTCGCCGGCGATTCGCTCTTTTTCGACTTGGAACAGGAGGCTGGATGGCTGCGGGGCGCGCCCTCGCTGAGCCAGCACGAACTCGTGCTTGCCGCCCCTGTGCTGCGCTTCGATCTCGTGCGGGGCCGGTTGGCCGGGAGTGGTGGTTTTGCCCTGCGCACCAAAGGGCTGGAAGTTGCGGCCATGCGCGGTGCATACGAAGCAGATTCGACGCGGGTGCTGGTCGCCGAGGGCGTGGTGTTGGAAGAGCAAGATGACGAGCGCGACTATCACAGCCGCCTGATGGCCGATTCCATGGTCGTTACCTTGGCGGACAGCCAAGTTGAGTGGATCGCCATACCCGGCCAAGTGAGCGGCCAAATTGAGGTGGGCGAACGCCGCAGCTGGATCGAGGGCCGAGGTGGACAAGTTTTTATGGCTGACGGGGACTTGGAGCGGGTCGAAGTGAGTACCGCAGCCGGCGTGACGCATCGTCGGGCTGAGAACGAAGAGATCAATCGCTTTCGCGGGCAGCAGATGACCCTGTACTTTGACGCGGCGGGGTTGCGCCGGGCGTTGGTAAAGGGCGCAGCCGAGTTGGTCACGCGGCTGCAAGAGGACGAAGAGGTCTCCGTCAACGAGGTCAGCGGCGAAGAATTGGATATTCGCTTTGTCGAAGGGGCGCTGGCCGAGGTGCGGGTCGGGCCGGAGATCAAGGGCCGTTACTATCCGCCCGCAGAGGAGCCGTAAGGTGGCATTGGAAACGCACGCATTGAGCAAGCGCTACGGAGGCCGGGCGGTCGTTGACGAGGTGAGCATCCGCGTCGAGCGAGGGGAGGTCGTCGGCCTGTTGGGTCCCAATGGTGCGGGCAAGACCACGACCTTTCACAGCATCGTCGGCTTTGCCGCGCCGGACGGGGGGCACATTTTGCTTGACGGTGCGGACATCACCGGGCTGCCCATGTATCGCCGTGCGCAGATAGGCATTGGCTACCTGCCGCAGGAGACATCCATTTTTCGCAAGCTGAGCGTGGCCGGCAACATCCGCGCAGTCTTGGAGGCGCAAGGGGTCGACAAAGCGCACATCGCCGCGCGCCAACGGCAACTGCTAACCGAGCTGGACTTGCTAGAACGCGCCGATCAGCGCGCCGACACGCTTTCGGGCGGCGAGACGCGCCGGGTCGAGATTGCGCGGGCCTTGGCCTGCGAGCCTCACTACATGCTCCTCGACGAGCCTTTTGCCGGCATTGATCCGCGCACGGTCGAAGACATCCAAAACATCATCGCCGAACTAAGAGGCCGAGGCTTGGGAGTACTGATTACCGATCACAACGTGCGCGAGACCTTGGAGATCGCCGAGCGCGCCTATATCCTAGTGGATGGCAAAATTTTAACGGCGGGCACGGCCGAGGAGCTAATTGCCAACGAGCAGGTGCGGCGAATCTATCTCGGCGAGCGCTTTAGTTGGCGGGTTGATCGGTAGGTGCGCCTGTGCCTGCACCTTGACTTTTCTCGCTGCACAGGCTTGTTTTTACAGCCGCTATTAGGACGGCTGACTATTTATTAAGTAATTAGTTTACAACAACTTATTAAATGATTGGTCCCGAACAAAATACTAGCTTGCGCCTCCAACAAAAGATGGCACCGCAGCTCATACAATCGCTGCGGCTGTTGCAGATGTCCACCTTGGATTTGGCGCTAGAGGTCAAGCAGCAGCTCGAGCTCAATCCTTTGCTCGAAGAGGCCGTCGAACTGCGCGAAGAAGAGGAAGAGGAACTGCGCGAGCGGGAGGAGGAGGGGATCAAGGAAGAGGAGGAACTGCCCGCGGACATGGAGGAAGTCGATTGGGACGCGCTGTTGGACGACCAGTTCGACACGAGCGCTTACAATAGCGAGCGCACGGAATACGATCCCAATTGGGAGACCGACCGCGAGCCACAGGAAAACCGCATCACCGCCATGCCGCCCCTCTTAGAGCACTTGTACCATCAGCTAGGCGAGATTGGCGATTTGGGGCCAGAAGAGCGCGCCATCGCCGAGTACATCATCGGCAATATCGACGAGCGCGGTTACGTCGGTTGCTCGCTCGCCGAAATCGCCGATGATCTACAAGTGGAAGTGGCTGCGGTCGAAAAGGTACTGCGCGTCATTCAGTCTTTTGACCCGCTTGGGATTGGCGCACGCGACTTGCGCGAATGCCTGATGATCCAGTTGAGCCAGCGCGACGACTCGCTCAGCAAGCTGGCCTTACGGGTGGTGCGCGACCATCTAGAAGATTTGACGCGGCGGCGTGTGCGGCCCATTACCCGCGCCTTAGGCGTCTCCAACGAGAAGCTCAAAGAGGCTTTGCAGGTCATCGAGCGCTTACAGCCGCATCCGGGCCTGTCGGCGAGCAGCGACTACAACAAGCTCTTGACGCTGAATACCGAGGTCGCGTACATCACGCCGGACTTGGTCATCGAAAAAATTGGCGAGGAGTGGGAGGTGTGGCTGGCCGACGGGTTCATGCCGTCCTTAAAGATCAATTCTGAGTACCAGCATCTACTCAACAACTCCCGTGGCGATGCTGAGGACGCGGTCAAGGACTACGTGTCCAAGAATCTCAACGACGCCCGCTGGCTCATCAACTCCATCCACCAGCGCCGCACGACCATACTCAAAGTGGCCAATTATCTGTTGCACGCGCAGTGGCTTTTTTTTGAGGAAGGGCCGTCGCGGTTGCAGCCCTTGGTCTTGCAGGATGTGGCCGACGCCGTGGGAATGCACGTATCGACGATTAGCCGCGTCAGCAACGGCAAGTACGTGCAGACGCCGCACGGGGTCTTTGAACTGAAGTACTTTTTCGACAACAAGCTCAGCACGGACGAGGGCAAAGACGTGTCCGTGCGCTCGGTGAAGGAGAAAATTTCGCAGCTCGTCGCCTGCGAGGATAAGGCTCGGCCGCTTTCAGACCAACAGATCGTCGAAGAGCTGAGCAAGAGCGGCTTGAAAATTGCGCGGCGGACCGTGGCCAAATACCGAGATCAGCTAAAAATTCCTGCACAGCGCTACCGGAGAGACCTGTAGGAGCGTCATGTCATCCGAATACCTTACTCGCTTGTTCCAGCAGCGCCGTCAGGCCCGCCTCATCCGATTCGACGAGCAAATTGTTCCCTTCGCCGGCTTGGGTGACTTGCAGCCAGCCCTTTGGGAGCGATTCCTGACTCCTCGATCCCGAGACGAGCGAGAGAAACAGCGAGCGGTTGTCCGGTAAACTCCCGGCGTACCGCCTAATCGGCGAGTCCGAGCTCATGCTGACGATTTGAGCCGCGGATGTTCGGTGTCAATTATTATTCCCTCATCCTCGTATCTGTTTCAGTGAACGCGATACTGAGGGATAGTCGCGGCTTAGCGCAATCGCCCCACGCTGTCAAACGCCATCTCGGCCGGTGCGCCGGTTTGCTCTAGGTCGGGATGGTCGCCGAACTCTCTCAGCAGGCTTGCGGATAGCTGGATGTGGCCAATATTGAGCCCTTAGAGCCCACTTAGTTGGAGGGAAAACAGCACCTCATAGGTGTGCGATTAACGACCTAAGTGCTTTGTTCACAGATTTGGAATCGGGAAAATGTTGTCTTACATCTGGGTCGAGCATAACGGAACCCTCTTCGAGTGCAAAGTAGTGAATTTCAGTTGAGCCATCTTGTTTTTCTTGTTTTACTAAATGTCCTTGGCGATACGCTTTATAGTGCTTTCCACGCACACCATCGGAAAAATCGTACTCTGCTCTCATTTCGTCTTTCCTTTTTGGTTTATCGCTTTTCATAATCCGATCGCTCCCTTCTCGTTGGCATCCTGCTACTGATTAAACGAATGGTTTCGTTCCGCTCCGTATAAATCACAACCAAAATTCTTCCTCTTGAGGAGCATCCCAGATTTATAAAACGATCTTCGTTTATAGAATGATCTGGATCGTGAATCGTGATAGCGAGAGGATCATTAAAAACTGTTTTTGCTTCTTCAAAATCGACACCATGTTTTCTGTAATTCTCCAAGGCTTTGTTCTCATCCCATTCAAAGATCGGTGTCAATTATTATTCCCTCATCCTCGTATCTGTTTCAGTGAACGCGATACTGAGGGATAGTCGCGGCTTAGCGCAATCGCCCCACGCTGTCAAACGCCATCTCGGCCGGTGCGCCGGTTTGCTCTAGGTCGGGATGGTCGCCGAACTCTCTCAGCAGGCTTGCGGATAGCTGGATGTGGCCAATGTCGAGGGTGTTTTTGATGCGGACGACGCGCGCCTGTGCGGAATTAGCGAGGTTTTGCACCGAGAGCGCGGCCTCAATGGCCTCGCGGTCGGTTTGCATGACGACGGGAATGTACGCGCGATTGAGGAAGGTGGAGGTAAAAACGTTGGCGTACGTGGACTTGAAGTCGATGCGCTCGTATAGGCGGCGGGTGATGATGTCGGCGAGACCGACGCCATTGGCATTGCCGTGGGTTTCGTCGGTCAGGTCGAGCACCACGATGCGGGCCACGCCCGGGGACTCCGGCTCTTTGACGCCGGGCAGGAGCATGCGGCCGACGACGTTGGTGTCCATGCCCGTGCCCGAGATATTCTTGCCGATTTGTTCGATGATCAACAGGTCAATGCCTCGGACGAAGAGGCGGGGCATGGTGCGCCTCGATTCCTCCAAAAGCTGCGGCTCGCGGCTTTGGAACTGCCCGGGTTGCAGGGCCTCGACGCGGAGGGTCTGTTCGTAGGCGTTTTCGACGATGGCCAACCCCATGAGGATCGGTGCTTTGTCAAGAATGCAGCGGCCCCAATCCGGGATCAGGCGGGCGAGGCTCTCGGCTCCTCCAGCGTGGGCGATGGTCGCGCCTTTGTGGCTGCCTAGGCCAATGGTCATCATCTTCATCAGGCCGCTTTCAAAAGGCCCTCGAAAGGAGGTGTGCGGCTTGACGCGGTTGATGAGCACCACGCCATCGGCTTCGGTGGCGAGCCGGTTGAGTAGCACGGGAGTGCCGTCGTCGAGTTGGGCCACTTCGACGACGTCCATAGTTGCCTCGACCGGACAGCCCATGCTCGTGGCGTCGAGACCATAGCCGGCCAGCACCTGCTTTTGGCCTTCGGCGGTAGCGCCGCCGTGGCTACCCATCGCTGGCAGCAGGAAGGGCGCGCCGCCGGCCTCTTTGACGCAGTCGACAACAGTGCGGGTGATGAGCGGGATATTGGCAATGCCACGGCTGCCGCCCGCAACGGCGATCCGTGCGCCAAGGGCGACGGCATCGGCTAAGCCGGCGCGGGCTAGCTGGCGGCGGACTTCGCCGGCCACATCGGTGAGCGAGTCGCTGGCAAAGTGCTGCTTGACCGGGGCCATCTGCGGTAGTTGCACGATGGGTACCTCTATCCCTCGTCGACTAGGGCGGCGCGCAGGCGCTGGGCGCGTTCGCCGATCGGCAGAGCCGGTTTGGGCACCGGCTCGGTAGCCGGAGCGATTTTCCAGATAAAGACTACCGGGCCTTCTTCCGCAAAGTGCTGATCGAGCTTGGCGTCAAAGTCGTCGTCGGTGTCGATGGTATAGACGCGCTGGAGACCGGCTCCACGGCAGATTTGCTCGTAGTCGATAAAGGCGGCACCGGGCACCGGCTGGCTGCCGGTTACTTCGTACGTGCCGTTTTCCGTGATGACGAGAGTTAGATTGGGGGCCGGGCGCTGGGCCAAGGTGACGAGGACGCCCAGCGACATCAGGGTGCTGCCGTCGCCGTTGATGCACAAGACCCGTCGCTCGGGCTGGGCAATGGCCAAGCCGAGGGCAAAGTCGGCCGCGTGCCCCATGGCGCTTTCGACGTGGGCAAAGTCCAGCGGGCCGTCGGAGTGTGCAGCCCAAGGCATGGCCACGCTCATGGTAGTGACCACGACTTCGTCCGTGCGCTTGGCGGCTAGTTTTGCGAGGCAGGTGTATTTGTCGAGCATCTTATGCAGTCTCCACGACCAGCAGCACAGCGGTTGGCAGCGAGGTCTCTTGAGCCTTGGCGAACGCGGCGTCGATTTGACCACAGTCGTCGTCTGTGTGCATGGCGCTGTAGGGGATGTTCCAAGCCTTGAGGGTCGGCTCGAAGAAGGTGGCGGCCGTATCGACCCGGGGGGCACCTCGGGTCATGGTGGCGTAGCCGCGGTAGCCGACGAGCATGACGAGAGGAATACCCATGTTGTAGGCCGTGCCGCGGAAGGCGTCGCCGGCTTCCAAAAAGCCCGTATTCTGGATCAGTACCAGCGGATGGGCGCCGCCCAAATACAGGCCAGAGGCCAAGCCATAGGCCTCGCCCTCGCGGCTGGTGAGGATCACTTCGATGGTGTCGTGGTCCCACAGGCGCTCGTACAGGACGCACGAGCCGTTATCGGGCACGCCTAGCACGTGCGTAATGCCGTGCCGTTCGAGGGCGGCGATGATCTTGTCGGCGCTGAGCACGGGACTACTCGGCGAAGATCGCCCGGGTGGCGATGCCGCTCTGATGGCCTTGCTGCTGGATGCCGCCGATAAACTGGGCGGTGCGGCCAGCCGGTGCCGTGCCGGCGTAGTACGCGCTGAAGGACTCGTTGAAGGCGACCAATCCAGCGCGATTTTGCGCGGAATCGGCCCCGGCGACGATGTAGGCGTTGTTGAAGACACCGTCCTCCTTGAGGCCCGCGCCGCCGGCTTCCTTGATCCGGGCGTCGAGCGTGCCAAGCTGCTGGCCGGCGTCGCTGCCACCGACGGCTGAGACGTGGACTTCGCGTACGCCGTGGTGGCGCAAACCCGCCCAAGTCGAGAAGCCGTCCTCGATCTGCCCCGAGCGCACGATTTCGACCTCGCCGGAGACCACGCGGGGCTGAGGCTCGACGATGCCGTCGAGATTGGGGATCCGCGACACCGGGTAGATCAGGCCGGCGGGGCGGTCGTCTCCGTAGTAATCCGCAAAGACTTGGCGGGTGGTCTCGATGCGCTCCCAAGTTTTGTCTGGATCGTCGTCCACGGCCACGAGAATCTCCATGAATACGGTCTGCTTTTTGAAGTCAACGCCTTGCTCGGCAAAGGGCTTGGCGTATTGCTCTTCGAGGACGAAGCGCATTTCTTCGGCCAAGTCGTCGCCGAGCGTGGTGATCATTTCGCCGTCGCGCTGGTGCATGACCGAGGCACCCGAGGGCTGGTGATCGACCCAGGTGCCGTAGTCGATTGTGCCACCGCTGATGGAGACGGTTTCGCCGGCACAGGCTTTGATCTGAATTTCGAAAAGGGCCGCTGGGTCCGGGAAGCCTTCCGGGTGGGTGAAGCGGGCCATGCGGTTGGAGCGCAAGGGACCGCCGGTGACCGCGGCGATCATGGCGCCGTAGCAGGCGTTGAAGTCGTTTTTGCGCTGGTCGCACTCGTCGCGGTCGGCAGAGGGGGTGGTCCACAGGACGTCGGTCTTGTACACGTCGGACCAGTGGACGCCGCAAATTTCGAGCCCCTTGTTGAGATTCTCGATAGTGCCGAACCACTCCGATCCGACGTCGTTGGCGTATTGGGTGCCGACGTTGCCCGAAGGCTCGACTAGGCGCACGACGTGGCCGTTGTCGTCGGTGATGATTACTTCGGTGGGGTTGGAAAAGATGGCGATGGGGTTGTGGCGAACGATATTGACTTGGGCCATGAGCTCCTCGGTTGATTTTGTGAAAGGTTGCCGCGAATTATATTGCAGAAAATAGGCGGTCTGCCGACGATAGACAATAGGGGGAAGTAGATGTCCACCTGCGCCGTGCTGTTTGCCAAAAAACCAGCTCCCGGAGCGGTCAAAACCCGGCTCCAGAGCCATCTGAGTGCCCAAGACGCCGCACGTCTGTACGAGGCCCTGCTGCTCGATTGCGCGACTGAGTTGCATGCGACACAGGCTACTGCCAAGGTCGTGGCCTTTACTCCGACCCATGCCGAAGACGCCCTGTGCGCCCTGCTGAGTCCGATTGGCACCTTCGAGTACGTGCCGCAGCCCGAAGGCGAGCTAGGGCAGCGGATGGAGGGCCTGATGCAGTGGGGGTTTGCGCGGGGAGCTGAACGAGTGGTCCTCGTCGGCTCGGACAGCCCTTCTCTGCCAGCCAACTACATCGACGAGGGGCTGGTGCTGTTGCGCGAGAAGGAAGTGGTCTTAGGCCCGAGCACGGACGGCGGCTACTACTTGGTGGGCCGACGCAAAGGGGAAAGCCGGATATTCCAAGACGTGGCTTGGAGCACCGGGATGGTATTCGCGCAAACCCTAGCGCGCTTGGGGACGCAGACGCTCGGCCTGCTGCCGCCATGGTACGATGTGGATACGCCGGCTGAGGCCGGGTTCCTAAAGGTGCATCTCGAAGCCTTGGCGCGGACGGGCGGTACCCAAGGACAGCACAGCTTGGCCGTGCTGCGCGACCTCGCGCTGCCCTAGCGGTCGGCTTTCTTGCGGAACACGGCTTCCCAGCAGTCTAATTCGCTGGGGTTGAGCGGCGGGTGGGATTCGGTGCCGTTGCGGGTGGGCGCAGGCGCGGGTGCGGGCGCATTGGGTGCCTCGTCAGCTTTCTTGCGAAATAAGGCTTCCCAGCTGTCTAGTTCGCTTGGGTCGAGCGGCGGGTGGGATTCGGTGCCGTCGCGGGCGGGCGCAGGTGTGGGTTCGCTCGACTCCTGCACAGGGCCTGTGAGTTCGTCGAGAAAATCCTCAGAACAGGTTGAGCGGATCTTGTGGCGCGCGGCGCAGCGCTGGACGGCGCGGTCCGAGCTGATGACCCGCAGCCACTTGGCACCGTGCTTTTTTTCGACCGCCTGCGCGATCAGGTCGTCGGCCTGCTCAGGGTAGCGCGAGAATTCTATGGTGACATACGGGCTGCTTGCGCTGGCAGTGCTCGGCACTGCGCCGGTGCCGTCGTAGTACAGCGCAATGTGCTTGTTGGTGCGGCGACCATAGGCGGCGAGTGCTTGCTCCAAGCGGTTACGCGCTCGTTTTAGCGAGTCGCCGCGGGCTTGGAAAAGCTGGCTCACTTTGATGAGGTTGTAGCCGTCTATGAGCAAGTGCTCTCTCTTGGTAGCCACCGTTGCCGTCCTCACGCGAGATGGATGCCTTGGGCATTGAGCTGATAGAAGACCACCCTGCTGTTGGCAAAAGCCGCGTGTTGGCGCAGCTTGACGAGCCTAGTGCGCAGCTCGGCGGCTTGCCCCTCGGCGGCAATGAGGAGGGCAAAGCCGCCGCCGCCAGCTCCGGTGAGAAGCCCGCCCTCGGTCAGGTCGGTAATCTGCGGATTCTCAAAAAGGTGTTGCAGGGCGTCGTTGGTGGCTTGGGGGTCGAGGATGCAGCGCAACTGCCAGTAGCGGTTGGCTAGCCGCCCGAGATCGGCGTATGCGCCTGTACACAGCGCAGCTACCATGTCGTCGTGAATGGCCAGCGACTCGCGGATGGCGGCATAGCGCTGGTGATCGCGCGACAGATAGGCATCGAGAACGACGTTGAGGCCGCGGGTAGCCGAGCGCGATATTCCCGTATCGAAGAGCACGACCCGCTCGGTGAACAAGCGCTCGTCCACCTCGGTGAGGAACGTGCGCTCGGGCGCGGGCAGGCCATTGGTCGGCGGCGCGTAAAAGTTCTTGATGGCCGAGGGGCCGCCGCTGGCACCGCGCGCATCCTGCCAACCGCTGTTGAGGCCGAGGCTCTGTTCGAGCATGAGACTTTGGTCGTAGAGGCCGGGGTACTCGTCCGCAGAGGCGGCGTAGGGATGGCCGGAGAGGTGGTAGAGCATTTTGAGGATGGCGGCAGACAAGATGCCGCTGGTCCCTAGGCCGGAGCCTTGTAACACCTTACTACTCGTAGTGATTTCTAGGCCACCGCCACCGGTAAAGGCGGCGATGTCTTTGATGACGTCTGTGGA
Source organism: Candidatus Latescibacterota bacterium (assembly GCA_965200315.1). Classification (GTDB taxonomy): domain Bacteria; phylum Latescibacterota; class UBA2968; order UBA8231; family UBA8231. Next base: position 1,176,781 of record OZ241362.1, on the reverse strand, counting down.
GTTTGGCCGGACGATGCCTGCGTGGACCAGCCCTTGCTTGACCAACCGCAGCGATTCGTCGCCGCTGCGGCGATAGGCAAAAAACAGCTCGCTGACGGTTGTGGCCGCGCTTTGTTTGTTCACCTCAAAGTCGGCCTTGAAGCCTTGGGAGCGCGAGCGGAGGATGAGTTGGGGTTCGGGCAGCCTCCGCGCGGTGACTTGTAGCGGCGGTTGGGCCTGCTTTTCCCGGCCTTGTTGCAGATTGACGGCGATGTTGAGGGTCTTGCCGCCCTGTTCCTTGCTGCGCAGGTGATTGTCCGAGGCATTGGCGCTGGAGATTCCTAGACGCAGGGGCGATTGAATGCAAAAGGCTTGGTCGTGGGCCGCTTTGATCATGCGCGGCGCAGCGGTGCGACCCCTGCCGAAGGCGGCCAAGCTGTGCTGGAGGTCAAGGCTCTGTAGCTGGTTGATCCGCGTCTCGTAGGCCGCGGCTAGTTTGTCAGTTTGCTTGGCCTCTTTGAGCTGGACGATGGCTTGGCCGTCGATGCAGCAGGGCGGCAGCGCTCGCCGCCAGACCCGCGACTCGGCAGCGAGCGTTCGGTAGATGTCGGCCATGATGCGGGCGGTGCGCATGCCGCGTAGATAGCGGGCCGAGTTATCGCATTCTTCTAAATAGGTATTGAGGCGTCTGAGAACCTGCAAGAGCGCCTTGGAGGATTGGGGGGGCAAAAGCCGCAGCAATTGCCGGTGGTCGAAATCGACCAAGCCATCAACGAGATCGACGGTTAGCTGCGGCAGCTCTTGGGCGACCGCAGCGCCGAAGAGGGCTTCCCACTCGTCGGGCGTGGTTGCCGCGAGAAGCGCGTCGAGGGCCGCCGGGGTCTCTAAGCGGGACAAAAGCACCCGATTGAAGAGCAAGTCACGGAGGAAACGGCGTTTTTCCTCGGGTTTGCCGCCGGACCGCGCCGCATCGAGAATGTGATCAACGAGCGATTGGACTTCGCGCAAATCAGCGGCTTGTTCGAGTCGTGTGAGGAATGCTTTCATGCGCGTTAGCGGGGGGCGAGGGTGCGCTGCAGTGGGCGAAAATTATACGCAAAAAACGTGCCCGGCGCATCAGGGAGGAGCGGCAGCGGGCATTAGCTCGCCGGCTTCCACCGCAAAATCGAGGTGGTTTTGTTGCGGGGGCAGCGGGCAAATATAGATGGGATTGTACGCGCAGTATGGATTATAAGCGTTATTGAAATCAATAATATACATGCCATCGTCCTCCCGGGTCAGGCGCGCATAGCGCCCGCCCCCATACGTGGTGTGGCCATTGGTCAAATCCTTGAAGAAGACCTCCGTTTCGCCGGTTTGCGGGCTGCGGTACACCTCTAGCCAAAAGTCTTTTTCGCCAAAGGCCGAAACAAAGCGCCCAAATCGCTCCAACTCGGTGGTGGTGCCGTCGGTATTAGGAATTTCGACGATGCGCTGGCGGCCGTAGATATGCAGCTCGCCCCTCAGGCGATAGCGGAGGTCGATGGGATAGTAGGCAAGCCGCTTGAAGTGGACGCGCTGTGCCGGCAAGAGCGGCGAATCCTCGCTTTTGAGCAGGCTGTCCTTGGCGGTGCGCAGCGCTTCGATCTGGACGCGGATGGAGTCGTCGGCTGAGGCAGACCCAAAGGACAGGCATAGACAGCAAGCGATCGCGCAGAGTAGACTTTTGCGCTTTGGAATAAATAGACTTGCAGGCATGGCACTATTTTAGAGTCCATTGGCCGCTACTGCAAATGGCCCATATCGACCGGCGAGGCTGTCTTGTCCCCCCCTTCCGACCGCCGTAGATTGTGCGACAAACAGGAGGAAAATCATGCGTTTACAGGATCGCATCGCCGTTGTTACCGGAGGAAGTTCGGGGATTGGACGGGGTATTTGTCTCGAACTGGCCTGCGAAGGAGCCAAGGTCGTAGTGGCCGATAGGCAGGAAGCGCCCAAGATCGGCAAGTTTCACGAGACCGAGCCACAGCCGCCCACGGCCGAGGTCATTGCGGGGGAAGGCGGCGAGGCGCTCTTCGTCGAGACCGATGTAGCCGACGAAAAGGCCGTGGAAAACCTAATCGCCCGCAGCGTCGAGTGCTTTGGCGGGGTGGATATTCTGGTCAACAACGCCGGGATCATCATACCGGGGGACAGCCAAGAACTGTCCGTCGAGGATTGGGACCGGGTCATCGGTGTCAACCTGCGCTCGATCTTCCTCGCGACCAAATTTGCCGCGCCCTATCTGAGAAAATCCGCGGCCGGGCGCATCGTCAACATCGCCTCGGTCCACGCCTTTGGCGGCGGCGGCGGTCCAGCCTATGCGCCGACAAAGGCCGGGGCGGTGAATCTGACGCGCGATTTGGCGTTGGAACTAGCCGGAGACAATGTCACGGTCAATGCAGTGTGCCCCGGCTATATCGAAACGCCGATTCAAGACTATTTGACCGCGGAAATTATCGAGCAATGTCGGCGGGATACGCCTTTGCCGCGCTTGGGCTTGCCGCGGGATATTGGGCGGGCGGTGGTGTTTTTTGCCTCGAATGACGCGGAGTGGATTACCGGGACGGCGTTGCCCGTTGATGGGGGTTGGTTAGCGCCGGTCTTTTAGCATGGACGAGGGTTGGTCCATCGTCGAAGTGAGCCGCGTTGGGGGAAGGTCGCGGTTGACATCCTGCTTGGCCGTCGCGCCGTTGAAAATCCTCAGCCCCAAGGTTGAGGCCGATTACAGCACGGCCGTGCTTTCGAGCTATGGCGGCGGTTTGGTCGCCGGCGATTGCGCTCGGCTGCGCGTGCGCTGCGGTCGGTCGGCCAAGCTCTTTTTGGGCACGCAGTCCTTTACCAAAGTGTACAAGACCACCGGCGGTAAGGTCGCACGTCAAGAGCTAGCCGGGCACATCGAAGCAGGTGCTTGCGTCGTATCGCTGCCCGATCCGGTGGTGCCCTATGCCGACAGCGCCTTTGTGCAGGAACAGGTCTGGCATCTAAGGGCGGGTGCCTCGCTGGTCTTGCTCGACGGAGGCACCGCAGGCCGCGGCGCACGCGGCGAGCAGTTCCACTACAGCTCTTATACATCTAATATATCCATCTACTCGGAAGGCGAACTGGTATTGGCCGAACGCTTGCGTTTGCAGCCCAAGCAGCAGGCCCCCGACCGCGTTGGGGCTTTTGGCCCATACTCGGCATTCGCCAATGCCTTTATCGTCGGCGCTCCAGTGCGCTCTGCCGTTGAGGAAGTGCTGCGCTGTGCCTTAGCGCCGCTGCTTACTGACCAGCGGACGTGCGGGACGACGAGCAAGGCAACGTTGGTTTCGCTCGCCGAACCTCGTCCCGGCGTCCTCGCGCTCCGCGCCTTGGGGCGAACCAATGGCGATCTAGCGGAAGTCTTGCACGCGCTCGCGACGGCCGTATCTCTGCCCCAAGTCCTAGGCGAAAATCCACTGCGCCGAAAGTATTGATCTCTTCGGCCGCAAATTCAAAAATTACATAATTGTATTTTCCGGCTGTTCTTCCTAGCCGCAAAGTGCCGCGAAGCATGGATTTTGCCCCGCAGTGAGGTGCAAAAAGCGGCATTAAAGCGACATATATGTCTGTTTTTGAATTTCAAAAATTACGTATCTGTCGTCTATTGCTCAAAAAACTAAGCGACCAAACGGCCAAAAATTCCATTTACGTAATAAAAAATAACAAAATTACAAATTGCGTATCTCTTTGCGACATAAAGAGATAGTACCAAAAATGTTCCCTCCTGCTCCGTCTATGGAATGCTGAGGATGCCGTTCTGGTATCCTTTTTGCCATAGAGAGAGCGAAATCGGTCTGAGCCGGAATATTAGAGTGCGTTGTCGCTCGGCCATTTAACACTACAATTTTTGGAGGGATTAATGAGAGGACCAAGTAAGTTTTGGATTGCGTTTGTCGCCTTAGGGCTAATCGTCGCTGGGATGCATTCAAGCGCCCGGGCGCAGGAGCCAGTCAAAGTGGGCGTCCTGCACTCGCTCAGCGGCACGATGGCTATCTCGGAGGTATCGCTGCGCGACGCCGTGCTGATGGCGGTTGAAGAAATCAATTCCAACGGCGGTGTGCTGGGCCGCAAAATTGAGCCGGTGGTCGTCGATCCGGCGTCCGACTGGGACCTGTTCGCCGAAAAGTCCAAAGAGTTGTTGCTAGAGCACGAGGTGGCGTCCGTCTTCGGATGCTGGACTTCGGTGTCGCGCAAATCGGTGTTGCCGGTTTTTGAGGAAAACGCCGGGCTGCTGTTCTATCCGGTCCAGTACGAGGGCGAAGAGTGTTCGCGCAACATCATTTATACAGGGGCTACCCCCAACCAGCAGTTGATCCCAGCCGCCCAGTATCTGATGAGCGAAGAAGGCGGCGGGTACGAGAAATTCTATCTGCTCGGCACGGACTACGTATTCCCGCGCACGGCCAACAAAATCCTGCGCGCCTATCTCCTCAACCAAGGGGTGCCCGAGGAGAATATCATGGAGGAGTACACGCCCTTCCACCATCAGGATTACCAGACCATCGTGCAGAAGATCAAGAATTTCGCCGCCGATGGTAAAGCCGCGGTCTTGAGCACGATCAACGGCGATTCCAACGTGCCCTTCTACAAGGAATTCGCCAATCAGGGGCTGACTTCGGCAATGTGCCCGATCATGGCCTTTTCAGTGGCCGAAGACGAACTGCGGGCGATGGATACCGAGTTTTTGGTCGGTCATCTGGCGGCTTGGAACTACTTCCAGTCCGTCGCCACCAAGGAAAATCGGGATTTCGTCAAGAGCTTCAAGAAGTACTGCGCGGACAACGATTTGCCCGGCGGCTTAAAGCGCGTCACCGACGATCCGATTCTCTGGGCCTATACTGGGGTCTATCTGTGGAAGGGTGCGGTCGAAAAGGCCGGTTCCTTTGACGTGGAAAAGGTGCGGCCGGCGCTCTACGGGCTGGCGTTTGACTCGCCGGGCGGCCAAGTGATGATGGACGAGCGCAATCACCATCTGCACAAACCCGTCTATATCGGCGAAATCAAAAAGAACGGCCAGTTCAAAATTGTCTATGAATCGGATGGCCTAGTAGCCCCGGATCCGTGGGACGATATCACCAGCGCCGACAAGGACTGCGACCACGTCAATTACATGGGTACCTATACCCTAGAGTAATACTCTACTTAGCGCAGAAGGACGCAAACATGAACAAGAAAGTTGCAGCATTTGCACTGGCGATTTTTGCCGCCCAGACGGTATCCGCCGAGGTCAAATTCTCCGGGTTCGTCGATATGAGCTTGTTCAGCGACGATGGAAACGCGAGCATGTCGCTGGACCAGTTTGAGTTGGATGTCTCGACGGATCTCGGGGAAGGGATCTCCGTGCGGGCGGATGTCAATGCCTTGGGGCCTACCGCTCCGGTCGAATTAGAGCAAGCCTTCATCGCGTACGACACCGGCGAAGGCTTGGCGCTCACGGTGGGCAAGTTTCTTAGCTGCACCGGCTTTGAAGCGGCCGAACCCACCGGCATGTATCAGTATTCGTACTCGGCTACGCTGGTCTATGGCGGCTATCAGAACGGGGTCGCGGCCTCCTATGGCTCGGATATGTTCGGCCTGTACGGAGCAGTGGTCTCCAGCGTGTGGGACGGCGCGGAAACCGATCTCTCGGGGGATCAAAGCGACGTAGGGTTTGAGGCGCAGGTTGCGCTGATGCCTGTGGAAGGGATAACGGCTAAAGCCGCGTTGGCCAAGGAAGACGAACAGACCTTGATCAACGTTTGGGGTATGTTGGAGACGGGGCCGTTGACGGTCGCTGCCGAGGTGAATTCGATGAGCGATTGGGCTGGGTATGAGTCGGGGTTGGGGTATCTCGGGATGGTCAATTACGGCCCGAGCGATCAGGCCGGCGTAACGGCCCGGTACTCGGCTATCGCGTGGACTCCGATTGGTGGCGGCAAGGACGACGAAACGAGCGAGATCACCATTGCCCCGAGTTACGCCGTTTCGGACCACTGGGGCTTGGTGGCCGAGGTGAAGATGCTCACAGTGGGCGACGCCGACGCGGTGACGCAAATTGCCCTAGAGTCGCTGCTAACATTTTAGGTGGGTGGAGCGGAGACGGCCGCTTAGTTGTTTAGCGATTGGTACGGTAAAAGGTAAAAGGTAAAAGGTAACAAGGCCGTCTCCGCTCCGTTTTTCACGGGGCGGAGTTCAATTTTGCCAATGGGACAACAGGTGATAAAAATACTGGCGGTGTGGGTCTTAGCGGCTGGATCGGCAGGGGCCGACACGTGGGACGAAGAGCAATTTGCGCGGCTGGCCAGCGGCGACGACGAGGAGATTCAACAGGCCGTAACCGACTTGGCCGCGCGCTACGACCAAGCCCATTACGCATTGATGCAGGGGCTGTTCAGCGGAGCGGTCTATCGCTGGAGCGAGCGCGCAGCGCACAGCGGCTTGGTGCTCATCGGCGACGAGGAAATGGACGAGTACGGCGATTCAATCGCGCCGCTCTTTACAGCCTACGCCAAGCGAGAGCCCATTCTCGACGAAGATGGTAAGCAGGTCAAGATTTCGCTCTACGATATAGAGGAAGTCGAGACGAATCGGAAGATCCGGGCCCTGATCCAGCCCTATTTGTTGCAGATGGAACTCTTCCATCCGGCCGCGAACAAACGGCGGATTGCCGCTGAAAATATCGGCAACAAGGGAAACGCGGCCGACATCTCGACGTTGCGCCGCTCCATCGAGGCGGAGGCGGATGGGTCGATCCGGCGGTTGAAGCGCGTGTCGTTGGCCAAACTGCAATTGGCCGACGCAGAGGCAGAAGTGCGCTTGCAGGCGGTGGCTGCATTGGAGGAACTGCGCAGTCCGCTGGCCATACCTGTGCTAGAGGAACTCTTGAATACAGACGAGTCTGGGGCTTTTGCCGAACCAGACGCTCAAGTCCGAGAGCGGGCGGCAGCGGCCCTGACTAGCTTGCGACGTTTTAGTTCGTCCATGCAGGCGGTGCAGACGATTTTTATTGGTCTGAGCTTGGGGTCCATTCTGGTGTTGATGTCGCTGGGGTTGGCGATTATCTACGGCCAGATGGGGGTGATTAACATGGCGCACGGCGAGTTTATGATGATCGGTGCCTATACCACTTTTGTGGTGCAAAACCTGTGTTTGGGCGTGCTGCCGCCGGAGTACAGCGACCTCTTTTTCGCCATCTCCTTCCCGCTTGCCTTCCTAGTCGCTGGTGGCGTTGGGTTCCTGCTAGAGGCGTCGATTATATGCCGGCTATACAGCCGCCCCCTCGAAAGCCTGCTGGCCACGTGGGGCATTAGTCTGGTGCTGATTCAAGCGGCGCGCAGCGTCTTTGGCGATCTGACGGCTGTGAAGTTGCCACAACTGCTAAGCGGCGGTTGGGAAATGGCTCCTCAGGTGGTGTTGCCCTATAACCGCATGTTCATCATGGCGCTGGCTGCGGCGATCGTCGGGATGCTGTTGGCGCTTTTCTTTCGTACGCGTTTTGGCCTCAAGCTGCGGGCCACGACCCAAAATCGGGCGATGAGTGCCTGCGTCGGGGTACCCGTGCGGCGCATTGACTCGATGGCCTTTGCCTTGGGTACGGGGATTGCCGGGGTCGCCGGTTGGGCGATGACGCTGATTGGGAACGTCGTGCCCAACATGGGCCAGACCTATATCGTCGATTCGTTTCTCGTGGTTGTCACCGGCGGGGTCGGCAAGCTGCTAGGCACGATCAGTGCCGGGCTGGGGATCGGCATCTTCAACAAGATGCTCGAGCCGCTCTTTGAAGCCGTGTACGGCAAGGTCATCCTGTTGGGCTTGATTATCGTCTTCTTGCAATCGCGCCCGACGGGCCTCTTCCCCGCCAAAGGACGGAGCGCGGAACTGTGAGCGCGTCTAGGCACCACATCGTCGCTGGTTCGCTGTTCGCCTTTTTCGGGGTGCTCGTCCCCCTGCTCAACTATCTGGGCTTGGTTGCCGATACGACCCTGAACCTGTGGGGGCGCTATTTTTGTTTTGCCATCGTCGCTCTTGGGATGGACCTGATTTGGGGGTTTACCGGCATTCTATCGCTGTGTCAGGCATTTTTCTTTTGCTTGGGCGGCTACGCCATTGGCATGCACATGCTGCTCAAGACCGGGACTAAAGGCGTGTACGGCAGCACCTTGCCCGATTTCATGGTCTGGAACCGGGTCGAGGAACTGCCGCTTTTTTGGGAGCCGTTCCAAAGTCTGCCGCTGACCTTGCTGCTCGGGCTACTGGTGCCGGGATTGGCGGCGCTGGTCTTTGGTTTTCTCGCCTTCCGCAGCCGCATCAAGGGCGTGTACTTGGCCATTATCACCCAAGTGCTGGCGCTGGCGATGTGGCTGCTCTTTTTGCGCAACGAGACCATGTTGGGAGGAACCAACGGGCTGACGGATTTCAAGACGCTGCTGGGCTTTGAATTGGCCGAGCCAGCGACCAAGCGCGGGCTCTACGTGGTGGCGTGTGCGGCGCTGGTGGGGGCGTATTATCTGTGCCGCTATATCGTCGGCTCCAAATTGGGCAAATTGCTGGTGGCCATCCGCGACAGCGAGCACCGCCTGCGCTTTATCGGCTACCCCATCACTCGCTACAAGCTCTTCGTCTTTGTCGTCGCCAGCGCCTTGGCGGGCTTGGGGGGGATGCTCTACGTGCCGCAGACCGGCATTATCACGCCGGGGCGCATGGACGTGCAGGCTTCGATTGAAATCGTGGTGTGGACCGCGGTCGGCGGCCGGGGGACGTTGGTGGGCGCGATCGTCGGAGCGGTGCTGGTCAATTTGCTCTACAGCTTTCTCACCGGCGCGTTCCCCGGCACTTGGCTCTACTTTCTCGGCGCGCTCTTTGTCGGAGTGGTGCTGTTTTTTCCCGAGGGCGTCGCCGGCATAGTCGGGCGTTTGCGCCGGCGGCTGGTGGCCGCGTAACGCGAGTGTGGGCGATGGACAATCTATACGTGCAAAAGTTGAGTGTGTCGTTCGACGGCTTCAAGGCGTTGGACATCGACATCTTTGAGGTTGCCCAAAACGAGCTGCGAGTGGTCATCGGCCCCAACGGCGCGGGCAAGACGACCCTGCTCGACGTGCTCTGCGGCCGGGTGCGGCCCGACGTTGGCCACGCCTATTTCAAGGATCAGGACCTGACCAAGCTGAGCGAGGACGAGATCGTCGAGCTCGGGGTGGGGCGCAAGTTCCAAGCGCCGACGGTTTTTACGTCCCTGAGCGTGGCCGACAACCTGATGTTAGCTGTGAGGGCCAATCGCGGCGTCTTTGCCTCGCTGTTCCACCGGCTCCAAGCAGCCGAGCGTCGCCGGATTGAGGAGGTGGCCGAGCGCACGGGACTGGAGGATGTGCTCGACGAGGTCGCGGGCACTCTGTCGCACGGTCGGAAGCAGTGGTTGGAGATCGCCATGGTCATCTTGCAGGACCCCACGCTTTTTCTAGTTGATGAGCCAGCGGCAGGTATGACCGACGAGGAGACTTTCCGCACTGGAGAAATTCTCCAAGGGCTGGCTGAAGATCACGCCCTGATTGTCATTGAGCACGACATGGAATTCGTGCGGCAAATCGCCCGCAAAGTAACGGTGCTGCACGAGGGCAAGATCCTAGTCGAAGGACCGATGGAAGCGGTGCAGAACGACCCGCACGTCATTGAGTGCTATTTGGGAACGGCCATGGAACGGGAGGAACACAGTGCAGTCGGTTGAGACCACGCTGGCGGTGGAGGAATTAGATATCCACTACGGGGGCAGCCGCATCTTGCGGGATATTAGCTTGCAGGTTCCCAGTGGCTCGATTGTGGCGGTGATGGGGCGCAACGGCGTCGGCAAAACGACGCTGCTCAAGGCGATCATGGGGCTGTTGGCACCGAGCAAGGGCCGGGTGTTTTTTGCCGGCGAGGACGTTACCGCGCTGACGGCTGACAAGCGGACGCGGCGAGGGTTGGGATACGTGCCGCAGGGCCGCGAGATTTTTCCGCAGTTAACAGTGCGGGAAAACTTGGAGATCGGCTTGCAGGCACGTGCGGGGGGTGGCGAGATACCCGAGGAAGTGTTCGCGCTCTTTCCGGTGTTGGCGGACATGCAGGAGCGGATGGGCGGCAATTTGAGCGGTGGACAGCAACAGCAGTTGGCCATTGCCCGGGCGCTGGTCGGCGAACCCAAGGTCCTGATGTTAGACGAACCGACCGAAGGGATCCAGCCGTCGATCATTTTGGCGATAGAAAAGGTGTTGCTCCAACTCAAGGAGCGGGGCGAGTTCGCCATCGTTTTGGTCGAGCAGTACTTCGACTTCGCACGGCAGATCGCCGATCACTTTTTTCTCATGGACCGCGGCAGCATTCTGTTGCAGGGGACAGCCGACGAGCTGTCGGATGAAAGCATCAAGAACTATCTGACGTTTTGAGGGAGGATTCATGCGGCTTGCACCGAGGGAAATCGACAAACTAGTATTGCACAACGCCGGGTTTGTGGCGCAGAAGCGCTATGCCCGGGGCTTGCGGCTGAACTACCCGGAGGCGACCGCGTTGATCGCGGCGCAGTTGCTCGAATTTATTCGCGATGGCGAGCGGGTTGCCACCTTGATGGACAAGGGCAAGCAATTGCTTGGTATTGAAGATGTGTTGCCGGGAGTGCCGGAAATGATACACGAGGTGCAGGTGGAGGGCACGTTCCCCGACGGCACCAAGCTGGTGACGGTCCATCAGCCGATCTGCCGGGCGCGCGGCAACGCCGAGTTGGCGCTCTATGGGTCGGGGCTGGTGAGGGTGGGAGAGACGTGGTCGCCGGACAACGCGTCCAGCACCGCGCCCGGGGAAGTGCTGGTGGCGGATGAGGAACTCGCGCTCAACGCCGACCGCGAAAAAGTGGAGCTCGAAGTGGCGAACATGGGCGATCGCCCCGTGCAGGTGGGGTCCCACTTTCCCTTTTTTGAGGCCAACGCCGAATTGCGCTTTGACCGCGCGTGCGCCTATGGTTTTCGGCTCGATATTCCCTCGGGAACCGCGGTGCGTTTTGAGCCGGGCGAGACCAAGACGGTGACGCTGGTCGCCGTAGCTGGCCAGCGCGTCGTCCACGGCGGCAGTGGTTTGATCGGGGGGGCCTTGAGCGACGACAACAAGCAGGCGGCGCTGGCGCGGGCGAAAGAGCACGGCTTTTTAGGATCGGAGCTACGTACATAGATAGTAGAAGCAGAGTCGAAGCATCTTATACCTAAGATGCTCATGTGTAACGTCTATTGGGTGACTGTTGAGTAGTAAGGGAGTAGATTAAATGCGAATTGAGCGACGCGCTTATGCGGATATGTACGGCCCCACGATCGGCGACCGGGTGCGGCTGGGCGACACGGATTTGGTCGTCGAGGTCGAGCAAGATCACACTGTGTACGGCGAGGAGTGCAAGTTCGGCGGCGGCAAAGTGCTGCGCGACGGCATGGGGCAGCAAAGCGGCGCGAGCCAAAAAGAGGCACTGGACTTGGTAATTACCAATGCGCTGGTGCTCGACTACACGGGCATTTACAAGGCCGATATCGGCGTCAAGGACGGGCGCATCGCCGGGATCGGCAAGGCTGGCAACCCGGACATTATGCCGGGCGTTGCCGAGCAGATGATCGTCGGCGCGACTACTGAAGTGGTGGCCGGAGAAAAGCTGATTTTGACGGCTGGCGCTTTAGACGTACACGTGCATTTTATCTGCCCGCAGCAAGTGGAAGAGGCCATCGCCTCGGGCATCACCACAATGCTCGGCGGCGGCACCGGCCCGGCGACCGGAACGAATGCCACCACTTGTACCCCAGGGGCTTTTTACATCCGCACGATGCTACAGGCAGCCGATGCTTGGCCGCTCAATTTTGGCTTTTTGGGCAAGGGCAATTCGTCGTTGCCCATAGGGTTGGCGGAGCAAGTTGAGGCCGGAGCTTGCGGCCTCAAGCTGCACGAGGACTGGGGCACGACGCCAGCGGCAATCGACGCGTGTCTGGCCGTCGCCGAAGAATTCGACGTGCAGGTCTGCATCCACACCGACACGCTCAACGAGTCGGGCTTTGTCGAGGCGTCGCGGGCGGCTTTCAAAGGGCGGACGATTCACACCTACCACACCGAGGGCGCGGGCGGTGGCCACGCGCCCGATATTATGCGGCTTTGCGGCGAGGCATACGTGTTGCCCTCTTCGACCAATCCGACGCGGCCCTTCACGGTCAACACCATAGACGAACACCTCGACATGCTGATGGTCTGCCACCACCTCGACAAAAATATCCCCGAGGACGTGGCGTTTGCCGAGAGCCGGATCCGCCAAGAGACCATCGCCGCCGAGGATGTTTTGCACGACTTGGGGGCGCTGTCGATTATCGCTTCGGACAGCCAAGCGATGGGCCGAGTGGGGGAGGTGGTGTGCCGGACATGGCAGACGGCGCACAAGATGCATCAACAGCGGGGCCTGTTACCCGAAGATGCGGGCGGTGCTGACAACTATCGCGTGCGGCGCTACGTTGCCAAATACACCATCAACCCGGCTATTGCCCACGGACTCTCGGCCCACATCGGCTCGGTGGAGACGGGCAAGCTGGCCGATTTGGTGTTGTGGCAGCCCGCCTTTTTCGGCGTCAAGCCCGAGTTGGTGATTAAAGGTGGAGTGATTGCTTACGCGCAGATGGGGGACGCGAACGCGTCCATTCCTACGCCGCAGCCCGTGCATCCGCGACCCATGTTCGGGTCCTACGGCAACGCGGTTGGGCCGACGTCGCTGGCTTTTGTTTCGCAGGCTTCGCACGAGCGAGTGGGCGAGTACGGGTTGGCAAAAGATGTCGTGCCCGTCGAGAATTGCCGCGACATTGGCAAGGCCGATATGCGGCTCAACGACGTGGTGCCCAATATCGAGGTTGATCCAGAGACCTATAAGGTGAACGTCGACGGCGAGGAAATTACTTGTGAACCGGCGGAAAAGCTGCCGCTGGCGCAACTGTATCACCTGTTCTAAATGGATCGCCTCTATCCGTTAATGCACCTAGCCGACAGTGCGCTGCCGGCGGGTGGCTACGCCTTTTCCAATGGCTTGGAGGGGGCCTATCAGTTGGGCTTATTGGAAGCGCCTAGGGAGCTGGAAGAGTTCGTGCATTCGGTACTGATGGCTGCGGCCTACGGCGAGATTCCCTTTATCCATTCCTGTTATGCTGAATCCGACGAAAGTGCCCTAGCGGAAATGCTGCATTTCTACGACGCGATGATCGCGGCTCCGGCGATGCGCCGGGCGAGTTTGATCTTGGGCAAGAACTGGTTGCGGCTGATGGCTGGCTTGTACCCGGAGGTCAAGTTCGCAAACTTGCGGCGGGCGCAGGCGCACTACACGGTGGTTTTCGGGCTGGCGTTGAAAGCTGCGGGCTTTGCACAAGCCGATGCCCAGCAGCTTTACATGTTTCAAATACTCAGGGACCAGATGAGTGCTGCGGTGCGTCTCGGAATCGTCGGGCCGATGGAGGCTACGCGCCGTCAGTTGGACCTGTATGTGCATTGCGAGGAACTGCTGGCGGAAGTGGCGGGCCGGTCGTACTCACAGGCGACGCGTTGCGCACCGCAGCTCGACATTGCCCAGAGCGTACACGACGATCTCTATTCGCGCCTTTTTCAGAGTTGACAGAGAGGGATGTATGGGCCACGACCACACACACGAGCCTTTTGACTCGCCTGGACTTTTCGCCCAGCGCGAAGGTTTGAACTTGCACCGCGACTTTGCCGACCGCGCCTTTACGGTGGGGATTGGCGGGCCGGTCGGCAGCGGCAAGACGGCGCTGTTGCAGGCTTTATGTGAAAGTCTACGCGACGAGTATAGCTTGGGGGTGGTCACCAACGACATCTTCACCCGCGAGGACGCCGAATTTCTGCTGCGGCACGCGGCGTTGGACCAAGAGCGCATCATCGGCGTCGAGACCGGCGGTTGTCCGCACGCGGCGATCCGCGAGGATATTTCGCTGAATTTGAATGCGCTCGAAGACTTGATGTATCGTTTCGCCGGGGGTATCGACTTACTGTTAGTCGAAAGCGGCGGCGACAATTTGGCGGCTCATTTCAGCCGCGAACTCGTCGATTATTCGGTGTACGTCATCGACGTGTCCGGCGGCGACAAAATTCCGCGCAAGGGCGGCCCGGGGACGACGCAGTCGGATCTGCTGGTGGTCAACAAGACCGATCTAGCCGAGATGGTGGGGGCGGATCTGGGGGTGATGGATCGCGACGCCAAGAAGATGCGCGGCGAGGGGCCGACGGTTTTTGCTTGCATCAAGGATCGGGAGGGACTGGAGGCGATTGTCGGGCATATCCTCACGGCGCGGGAGAGGGCTACCGTTTCTGGCTGATGGCCTCGTCAGCCTCTTTTTTGCTCGCCACTTGGAATTTTCAGACCGCTTCTAAGAAGGTTTCTTGGGAATGCGTTTGGGCGCAAGAGACGCGATAGGGTGGCCACAAGTCTTTTTTGCTTGCGAAGGTCTTCGCAGATTGCGTGTAAATCAAACTGGAACTTGGCCGCGTGGCCATCTCTTATCTTTCTAATTTCTTCGACAATAGGAGCTTTCATTCGTCTTCTTCAATTGGTCCGTTGCGGTGGATAGCCAAAACGAGTTGGGATGACGTGCTAGATTGAGAATCCAGTAATTCACTACCGCTAGACTGTCGATGAGCTTACTCATTAATGGTGAAAAAGCCGCACCCCCGAATTAATCATCAACATTCCGCATTCGTCTGCCGCCTCGATTACCAGATCATCTCGCGTTGAGCCGCCGGCTTGGACTATGTACTCCACGCCTGAACGCTGCGCCCGGTCAATGTTGTCGCGGAAGGGGAAGAAGGCGTCTGAACTCAGCGCTACGCCCTTGAGATGGTCCAGCCATGCCCGCTTCTCCGCGGCGCTGAGCCGCTCTGGAACCTCGCGGAAATTGGCTTCCCAAGCCCGGAGTTCGGCCGGGGTGACGTCGTCTTGCAGATAGATGTCGATGGCGTTGATCTTTTCTGGGCGCTTGAGGCCCTTGGCGAATTTCATGCCCAAGACTTTGGGATGCAGGCGCAGATACCAATTGTCGGCTTTGGCGCAGGCGAGGCGTACGCAGTGGACGCGTGACTGCTGGCCGGCACCCGTGCCGATGACTTGGCCGTCGCGGGCTAGGCACACGGAGTTAGATTGGCTGTACTTGAGGGCGATGGTCGCCACCGTCAGGTCGCGGCGGGCACTCGCTGGCAAGTCCTTGCGGGTGGTGACGATGTTGTGGAAAAAGGCGTCGTCGGGGATAAAATCATTGCGTTGCTGTGCGAGCTGGACGCCGAATATCTCGCGTTGCTCGGTCGCGGCCGGCACGTAGGCTGGGTCGATTTGTAGGATGCGGTACTGGCCGCCCTTTTTCTTTTTTAAAATCTCTAAAGCCTCTGGCTCGTAGCCGGGGGCGATGATCCCGTCGGACACCTCGACGCGGATGAGATCGGCCGTAGGGAAATCGACCACGTCACTCAGGGCGACCCAGTCGCCGAAGGAGGCGAGGCGGTCGGCACCGCGGGCACGGGCATAGGCCGTGGCCAGCGGACTGAGGGCGCGGTCGGCGACGAAATAGGAGGCACTCAGGGCCTCGTCGAGCGGTGCGGCAACGGCGGCACCGGCCGGAGAGACGTGTTTGAACGAGGCAGCAGCCGGTAGGCCGAGGGCGCGTTTGAGATCGCGGACGAGCTGATAGGCGTTGAGCGCGTCCATGAGGTTGATGTAGCTGGGGGCGTCGTTGAGCGGCTCGATGGGCAGGTCACCTCCATCGGCCATAGAGCCGCGGGCGCCTGCTTGGTGGGGGTTGCATCCGTAGCGCATGTCGATTGTCGCGGGCATAGTTCCTCCTCGATGAGACTATTTGACAAAAGTTGGGGCGGCGTATTATGTTCGGCAATCGCGGTAAAAAGACAATCGCCAATCAACCCCTTTTTGACAAGCCAAGGCGAGGTAGAACGACCATGTTCAAAGGTTGTAGCACAGCCCTAGTAACGCCCATGAACGCAGACGGCGGCATTGACCAAGGCGGCTTGGAGCAACTGGTGGAATTCCAGATTGCCAACAACATCCAAGCGGTACTCGCCGTCGGCACGACCGGCGAAAGCCCGACCCTAGTATGGGAGGAGCACAACGAAGTCATCGAACGCACGGTCGCGCTGGCCAAGGGGCGCACCCTATCGATTGCTGGCACGGGCAGCAACTCCACTAAGGAGACTATGGAAGGCAGCGAGCACGCCGCCCACATTGGCGCAGACGCCGTGCTGCTGGTCGATCCCTACTACAATGGGCCTAGCTCGTTGGAGATCCGCCGCGAATACGTCGAGCCGGTGGCGCGGGCCTTTCCCGAGGTGCAGATCATTCCCTACATCATCCCCGGGCGCACCGGCTGCATGATGCAGGTGGAAGATTTGGCCATCCTCGCCCACCAGTACCCCAACGTGGCCCAAGTCAAAGAAGCGACCGGCGACTTGGACAACATGGCCAAGACGCGCCGGCTCTGCGGCGACGATTTTACCATCCTCTCGGGCGATGACGACAAAACCGTGCCGATGATGAAGAGCGCGGATATCCGGGCCGCTGGCGTAATCTCGGTGATGTCCAACGTCATTCCAGGTCCCATCCAGCGGCTCACCGAGTTGCTCAACGCTGGCGAGGAGGACGAGGCCGATAGTTTGGCCGCGAAGCTGGCACCGCTTTTTGGCATTGTCGGCGTTGCGACCACTGAGCAGAGCGCCTATGGTCCGGTCGAGTGCAAGGCGCGCAACCCGGTGCCGATTAAGACGCTGATGAACATCCTCGGCATGCCGGCCGGGCCAGTGCGGCAGCCGCTGGGCAAGATGACGCGCACGGGCGCACAAACGGTGCTGGACGCCGCGCGCCAAGTACACGCCAACGACCCAACGGCTTTTGCGCCGGTAGCCGAGTTTTTCGGGGTGGACGTGGAAGCGCGTCTGCACGACGACTCGCTGGTCGAGCGTGCGGTGTATCCATCGTATTAAGCGAGGTTAAGAGCGATGACCAAAATCGTAATCTGCGGAGTAGCCGGGCGCATGGGCCAGCGGCTGGCCCACTTGACTTTGGCGGCGGCTGATTTGGAGTTGTGCGGCGGCAAGGAGCACCCGGCTCACGAGGCTGTGGGGCGCGACATCGGCGAAGTCATTGGCACCCGGCCCCTCGACCTAACGGTCCGCGACACGCTGGCGGGCATCGTCGAGCCAGATCAGGTAGTCATCAATTTTACGACCCCGGAGGCGACCCTCGAAGACGCGGCCCTCTGTGCGGTGCGCGGGGTGCCCATGGTGGTGGGGACCACGGGTTTTACCCCGGAACAACTCGCGGAATTCAAGCGGACGGTGGCGGACATTACCTGCGTGTTTGCGTCGAATTTCAGCACCGCCATGAACGTGCTCTTCAAGCTAGTCGAAGAGGCGGCGCGGATCTTGGGCGACGACTACGATGTGGAAGTCATCGAAGCGCATCACCGGCACAAGGTCGATGCGCCCTCTGGGTCGGCGCTGACGCTGGCCGAACGGGCCGCAGCCGGCTTGGGCCGTACCTTGCGCGAGGTAGCGGTACACGGGCGGTCGGGCGTGGTCGGCGAGCGCTCCCGCCAAGAGATTGGCCTGCACGCGATCCGCGCCGGCGACTTGGCGGGCGATCACACGGTGCTCTATGCGGCCTTAGGCGAATGCCTCGAGCTGCGGCACCGCGCTACGAGCCGCGATTCCTTTGCTTTGGGTGCGCTGCGCGCCGTGCGCTTTGCCGCGCAGGCCGCGCCGGGGATGTATTCGATGGGAGACGTGTTGGAGCTGGGCTGATCGCTCAGCGCTTGGGGCGGAGGAGGTGCTGCGGCGTCGGCCACAGGGTCTGGAGCTTGTCGCGCAGCCGTGCGGCCTCCTCAAAATTTTCTGCTTCTACGGCCGCCTGTAGGTCGCGCTCTAGTTGTTCGCGCTCAGACAGCGGGCGCTCCTGCTCTAATTCCTCGTACCATTCGCGCAAAAAGGAAATCTCGGGCAAATCCTCGTCTAGCTCGGATTCCCATTCCTCGACAAAGCTCTCGATGTGGGCAATGCCTTCTTCCACGGCGCGCATGGCTGTTGGATAGTCGTCGCTTTGCAGCGCGAGCATGGCGTGCGCCCGGGTCTGCATCATAATCGCGTGTGGATAGTACTGCTCAAAGTACCAACGGATTTCGTCGTTGGGCGCGCACTGATCGACCAATTCAAAAATCTGTAGGGTGTGCTCGGTATCGGCGACGACCCCTTCGTAGTCTTCTAGGTTGAACAGACTTAAATAGCGGTGGTAGTACTGCCAGGCCTCTTGGAAGAGCTCTTCGCACTCGTCCTCGTTTAGTACGAAGCTTTCTGGGGTGTCATGCGATTCGATGAGGTCTTGGTAGTAGTCAAGCAGTGAGGGGCAGCCGTGCGGTTGTTGGCCGTCGGGACGGCCATCCAATTCGAGCTGAAGAAGCCCCATGTCGATGCGGATCTGAAGTTTTTCCTCGCCCTTGCTGGTGCGGATGCGCCGGGCGAGGAACTCGTCGGGCTTGAATTCCCAACTGTTGAGCAAGTCGCCGATATCGTCGTAATCCATGGGCGCGCTCTCTGACAGAAAATAGAATGAAAAAATCCAGCCCCAAGGAGGCTGGGGAACGCAAGGGACAATATAGGGCAGAACCTAGCACTGCGCTACTAATCGACGCCTTGCTTGCCCATAAAAAAAACGCCGGGCTACAAGCCCCGCGCTAATCGTAACATATAAAATACAAAAAAAGAGAGGACATGTCCAGTAAAATGATATAAATATCATATAAATAATAAGTTAGAAAAATTTTATATTGACGCGATACACTGCTCAACCTACTTTAAGACCGCCCCCAATTCCCCAATTATTCCACACAGGAGGACCGATGTCCCAGCACGAAAACGATGCTCTGCAAGTGCAGGGCGACCGGGTGGTGCTAGGGGAGTGGTCGGGCGATCTGGAAGAATTGATCGCCAAGAACGTCACTTTGCGCCAGATGTTGCGCGCAGGGTGCGCTGACGAGGCCCGCGTACTGCTTCGGGCGCAGGCCGTGGAGGAACAAGCCGCGCTGGTGGCCATAGACGAAAACCCCGAGGAAGTGCTCTCGCTGACCGGCATGGACGCCAAGGGCCGCCCGGGGTACTTGCCCTCTGTAGTCGATAAGCTGCCGTCGGAGATCATCGCCGAGTTGGTAGCTCCCGGCGAGTGCAAGCTGGCGAGATTCAACACCGCGCTGTTGCAAACTATGTCGGCGGAGTCGTTTGCGCGCGCAGTAGCAGACACGCTCGATCCGGTTTACTACCGAGGCAACCGCACCAAGGTGTCGTGGGAATGGCTCGAAGCGGTCGCGGCGCTGGGCGATCCCAACAAGCGCGCCGCACTCTTGTACAAGGTCGATCAGAGCCTGCTAGAAGACGCCTTCCTCGACAAGGTCGATAGCATCGACATGCAGGCCCAAGTCAGCGCCCTAGAGGATGTGGGTACAGTGTCGGCCTTCAGTCTGCTGTCGGAATCGGGTCAGGCCGTGATGCTGCCACCGATCGACGACCCGGAGATCCGCGAAGTCATCCACGCCTTGCACCAAGCCGCGCCCGAGTTGCTGGCCAAGGTGCTGCGCGCCGCTTGGGAACGGGCCGGTGGAGGAGCCTCGTGAACCGGCTAGCACCCGTTGATCTCAACCTTCGGCTGAGCTCAGGTCGAAGCCAAGTCCCGCTCGACCGCCAGAGTTTCATCGGCCAAGCAGTCGCCGCGGGCCTCGAATACGAGCAGTTGCCGCCGCACTTTATGGATTCGCTGCGGGCTTATCTGCGGATCTGCGGGTTGGGCTTTGCCCAACGCAACCGCACGGGCATCGCCCTTGGCCGCGATCAGTTGCGCCAAGGCATGGAGCAGGGCTTGGCGTGTATGGACTTGGCGCTGGAGGAGGCAAGCGGCGGCGATCTCAACGCCGCCGTAGCCAAGCTGGCCAGCGACTCGTTTGACGCGCTCTACAAGCAGGGCTGGGAGCAGGCATTCCACCGCCTCAAAGAGATGCGCCAGCAGGCTCGCTCCTTAGTCGGCTGTCCCGAGCTGGGCTTTTGGCCCGATCGGCAGCCCAAAGTCGCGGCCTTGGCAAAGCTCGTGCCCGAGACGTGGACCGGTCCCAGTGCCATCGATCTGCGCGCCGATGGCCAAATGCTGCAAGAGCTAACCGGCAAGGTAGCCTTTGTGCGCTCGTTGCCGCAGCCATCGGTGGCCGCTTTGCTTAAACAGGTCGATGTGGATTTCGCCGGGGTGCTGCACCGCGTCGTTTTGGCGTTGGCGTTGGGGCGCGCCGAGCTTGTTGCCCAAAAGGCGCAGGTGTCGCGCTTTCGCGCCGAGTGTTTTGCCGAGGGTGAGCTGCGTCCTCACGTGCGGCGGCAGGTGTTGGCACAACTCGTCGGGCACTTGGACGATGCGGTGGAGGATGCGGACGTGCGGGTGCGGATCGCTGACGAGTTGGGTGCGGAAATTGCGGTGCTAGAACAAGCCGAGGCCCGGGGCGACCTAGCGGCGTTTTTTCTATCGCCTTTTTCTGCTTGGGAAATTTGAGAGCCTAATCGCCACTGGCTGCTGTACGCGAGAAAATCAATCCCGGGCCAACACGTAACGCCCACCCCAAGTGCGTAGGCACCCAACGATAAAAGGCGCGTTGACTGGTAAAGCAGCCCCACGGGCTCAATAGCGCCCATGTGACCACTTTGCTGCGCGTCGTCAAAATCGGGGCCGGCACCCCGACGCCGCACCCTCGCCGTCGATTTGCAAAAATCATCAACCCATACATATACTGTGCTCACAAAGGTGTCTATGTCTAGCATCGTCCGTAGGGAACTTGTACCAAGATGAACAGAACATAGGCACCTTTGCTTATTCTACCATAATAATTCACACCAAACGTTTAACCTTTCCAGAGAGGTCTTATGGCTCATCACGAATTCACCCCAACCCACTATCACAATACCATTGGCTGGCACGAGCCCGTGCTGGCCATTGCCCCCGGCGATACGGTCTCTACCACGACCGTTGATGCCCGCGGCCAGGACCAGCACGGCGAGCGGGTCGCCGAGCGCGGCAACCCGATGACGGGTCCTTTCTACATAGAAGGAGCCGAGCCGGGCGACACTCTGGTGGTTCACTTCGACAAGCTCTACCCCAACCGCGACTGGGGCTGGACGGCTAGGGAAATTGCGCCCAATGTGCTGGATCCGGGGTTCACTACCGGGATTGAGCGCGACGATCAGCCGCTCCGGTGGCCGATTGATCTAGCGGCCGGCACGGCAACGCAACCGGATGTGCTACCGGGCTTGGTGCTGCCCCTCAGCCCGATGGTCGGCTGTTTCGGGGTGGCCCCGCCGCGCGGTCAGGCCATTTCCACGGCCACTTCTTCGACCCACGGCGGCAACATGGACTACCGGGGCTTTGTAACCGGCGCGACCGTGTATCTGCCGGTCGAGGCGCGAGGAGCGCTCTTCCACTTAGGCGACGGGCACGCCATCCAAGGCGACGGCGAGATCGTCGGCACGGGCGTGGAAATCTCCTTTGACGCGACGTTTAGCGTAGATGTGATCAAGGGCAAGCAGATCGGCTGGCCCCGCGCTGAAAACGACACGCACATTCTCGCGGTCGGCAATGCGCGTCCTTTGGACCAATGCGTACAACACGCCACCAGCGAGCTGGTGAATTGGCTTGTTGAGGACTACGGCCTCAGCGAGTTAAGTGCCCACGCGCTTTTGGGTCAGTGCGTGGAATACGATATGGGGAATGTGTACGACCCGGCCTATACGATGGTCTGCAAAGTCGCCAAATCGCTGCTCGATGCTATGGGAGCCGAGCGCTCATAAATCGGCGATGGAGTCGAGGCCCTCGGGCTGAGGCAGGACATAGCGGACGGGTTGGATGGTGCCGTCGCGGCGGCGCACCTGTTCGACCCGCTTGCCCTTGATGACCGAGTGCTCGATGAACAGGTCGTCGTCGATTTGACAGCCGTAGAGGTAGCTGGTGCCCTTGATGGTTACGCGCGCTCCCACGCGCATGGGATGTTCGTCGCTGCCGGTCAGAAGTACTCCAGACTCGATGCGGCTGTGTGCGCCAATCCGCAGGTTCCCCTTGATGATGTTGCGGCTGAGCACTTCGACCTCCTCGTCAAGAGCGAGGGTTTGGCCTCGGTAGGCACTCAGCTCGACGCCGACGCCAATTTGTACTCCCTCGCCTAACACTACGTGCCCGCTCAGATGGCTGCGGTCCCCGATGGTGACTCGGCGGTTGAGTTGGACCTCGGGACCGATGTAGGTGCCCTTGCCGATGACGATGTCCAAGGGGCCGCACTCGGCGTCCATGTTGAGTATCTGCTCGATGACCTCGTCGGCGATGAAGAAGTCCTCCTCGTCGGCGATGGTGATGGTGTCCTTGAGTTTGTCGTAGGCCCAACGGCGGGCTATGGCCTCCATCTGCCGCCAGACGCTTTTGACGTTGAAGGCGAGGAGCTCTTCTTCGCTGTCGGCCGTGGCGGCTCGCACCACGAGCTGGTGCTGATTGAAAATTTGCACCAAGTCGGTCAGCAGCAATTCGCCTTGGGCATTGTCGGTGTTGAGATGCGGGATGTACGTCCGCAACGCGCTTTCTCTGAAGGCGAAGACACCGGTGTTGATCTCGCGCGTTTCCAACAGCTCTTGGCGCGTGAAGGCGTAGGTGCGGCCATTGTAAGCGGCCTCGTAGGGCGTTGCCGCGTCGAGGCTGAGGATGTCCTTGTGCTCCCTGATCTCAATGACCTTGTCGCGGTCGGTGCCCGCGGGCTGCCCGGAGGCGTCGGTGGCTGGTACGCGCACGATGCGGCCATAGGAGTTGTTCTCGGCTGAGCCGCTGTACAGGCCGGTGAGCACCATCATGTCGCAGTCGGTGCTTTCAAAGCTGGCGCGGAATTGGGCTACTACCTGCCCGGTCAACAAACCCATGTCCCCTAAAAAGATGTACACGTCGCGGTCGGCAGCCGCTGCGGGAAAGGCTTGAAGGCCCACGCGCACGGCGTCGCCGGTTCCGGCTGGCTGGCCGAGGACCGGGTTTTCTTGGTACGCGAAAACACGCCCCGGTTGGGGACCGGCCGCGCGGGCGACGTCGATGCCCTTGATGCCCACGACGATGACCTGATTGGGGCTGTCGAGGCCCTTTTGTACGGCGCGGCCCACGCGCACGGCCGTTGGCTGGCCCCAAATTTCGTGTAGCATCTTGGAGATCTCCGAGCGGATGCGCTTGCCGTGGCCAGCCGCCAAAACGATGCCGATGCGGTGGATGTCGTCTAAGACTGGCGAATTGATCTCTGCGAGTAGGTCGTGCATCGAGTCTCTTTCTTTTAATAAGGTCGCCCCTGCTTAACCCAACGGTCGGGCATCGGATTCCTGCTCTCTAGCTTTCTGGGCCGTTGATGTCTTCGCCGAGAGCTATGTGCATGAGCAACTCCTGCAGGCTGTGGCCCGGGGTGTCGCACTCGGATTGGCGGCGGATGTATGTGCCGTCTGGACGCATCTGCCGAGATTTGGCGCGGTCGGCGAGCGCGAATGCGAGCAACTCGCGATAGACGCGCCGCTTCAGGCTCTGGTCCAAGATGGGGAAGACGACCTCGACCCGGGCGCGCAGGTTGCGATCCATCCAGTCTGCGCTGCCGAGCCAAACTTCCTCGTCGCCGCCGTTGGCAAAGTAAAAGACCCGGCTGTGCTCTAAGAAGCGGCCAATGATGCTGTACACGCGGATGGTCTCGCTGATGCCGTCGAGGCCGGCGCGCAAGCAGCAGATGCCGCGCACGATCAGATCGATCTCGACACCGGCCTGCGAGCCCGCGTACAGGGCCTTGATGATCGCCGGATCCATGAGGCCGTTCATCTTGGCGATAATGGCGGCCGGCCGGCCGGCGCGAGCGTGTTCGCTTTCGCGCTCGATGCGGTCGAGCATGCCCTGCATCAGCCCGGAGGGCGCGACTAGCAGTTTTTCAAATTGACTGATGCGGCTGTGGGCGGTGAGCATGTTGAAGACCTCGGCCACCTCCGCGGTGATCGTTGGCTCGGCGGTAATCAGCCCCAAATCCGTGTAGAGCCGTGCGGTGGTGTGGTTGTAGTTGCCGGTGCCCAAGTGAGCGTAGCGGCGCAGGCGATCTTGATCGCGGCGCACCAGCATGGAGAGCTTGCAATGGGTCTTTAGGCCCATGATGCCATAGACCACGTGGATGCCGCTGTCTTCGAGGCGCTTGGCCCACTCAATGTTGGCCGCTTCGTCGCCGCGGGCCTTTAGCTCGACGAGCACGGTAACTTCCTTGCTGCGCTCGGCCGCGTCGATGAGCGCCTGCGCCACCTCTGAATCGTCGCCCGTGCGGTAGATGGTCTGTTTGATGGCTAGCACTTTGGGGTCGTTAGCCGCCATGCGAATGAAGTCGATCACCGTAGAAAACGACTCGTAGGGGTGATGCAGGAGAATATCGCCGGCGCGGATGGAGTCGAAGAAGGCGTCGGGGTTTGCGGGGAAATCGCGCTCGACAGGTGTGAAGGGGGCGTCCTTGAGGGCGGGGCGCGAGACGAGGCCGTAAAGGGTCATAACCCGATGGAGGTTGACCGGCCCATTGACCCGAAAGACTAGGCTGTCGTCGAGATCGAACTGCTGTTGCAAAAGCGATACTAGCTGGTCGGGTGCGCCCGGAGCGATCTCTAGCCGCACGGCGTCAGCTTGGCGCTGCTTGGTGACCTGCTCCTCGATTTCTTCCAGCAAATTGTCGGCGTCTTCTTCGTTGACGTACAGCTCGCTGTTGCGGGTGATGCGGAAGGGGGCCGACCCGAGTACCTGATAGCCGCGAAAAAGCTCGCTGGCCTGCAAATCCATGATCCCGGCCAGCGTCACAAAGTGTAGTTCGTCGGCTTGGCTCGGCATGCGCAGGATGCGCGGCAATACCCGAGGCACGGTTGCCACCCCCATCATGGACTGCCCCTGTCCTTCGAGGAGGGCACCAATGCACAGGGCCTTGTTGAGGACGCGGGGGAAAGGATGGGCTGGATCGACTACAATGGGCGTGAGGATTGGTTCGAGTTCTTCCCGCCAGTACTGGCGCACGAAGTCGAGGTGCTCGCCTGCTAGCTGGCGCGCCTCCCACAGGTAGATGCCCTCGGCGGCTAGGGCCGGTATGAGGTCCTCGTTCCAGCAGCGGTACTGTTCGGCGACCTGATCGTGAGCTTGTTGGGCGATGCGCTCGAGCTGTTCGGCCGGGGTCAGGCCGTCGGGGCGACTCGGATTGGCCCCGGACTCGTGCAATTGCAGCAAGCCGGCTACCCGGATTTCGTAGAACTCGTCGAGATTGCTGGCGACGATGGCCATGAACTTGACGCGCTCTAACAGGGGGTTGCGCTCGTCTTGGGCCTCTTCGAGTACGCGGGCGTTGAAGTCGAGCCACGAGAGTTCGCGGTTGATGTACAGCTCGGGACGTTCGTACGTGGGTAGCGGGGCGATTTCGCTCATGTCAGTCGAGTTGGGCGATGGTTTCTCGCACGAATTGCACCGATCTTGTCAGCGCGTCTTTGGGGTCGCCCGCTAGGCCGCACTCGTAGGCTAAATATCCGCTAAAGCCGATGTCCTTGAGGGCCTGTAAGCCGGCGCGCCAATCGATGTCGCCGGTGCCCGGCTGCATGCGCGTGTTGTCGGCCATATGGACGTGGGCTACGTGTTTGCCGGCTTGGCGGAAGGCGGCGGGGGTGTCGGTTTCTTCGATGTGCATGTGGAAGAAGTCGCTGAGCAGGGCTACGCCTTGGGGGCTGCCGGCGCGCTCGATGATTTCGACGCCGTCGGCTTGGCGGCGCAAGAGGTGTTGCTCGTAGCGGTTGAGAGGTTCCAAAAGGAGCAGGGTACCTTGGCTGGCGGCATGGGCGGCGAGTTCTTGGACCAGCTCGACGAGCAGGGCTTTCTCTAGGGAAATGGCGTCTTGCAGCGGCGACAGGTCGGGGATGCGCGGCGGCCCAAAGATGGGAGGGACTATTTGGCCGACGGCTTGAAAGTGCCCGCAGGCTTCCAATTGGCGGCGGGTCTCGGCGAGGCTGTTGGCGCGCTTGCGCGGGTCTGGATCGAGCCAGTCAAAGGTTTCTTGGCCGCAGATGGAAGCGATTTGGATGGAGCGGCCGGCGAGGGCCTTTTCGTATTTTTCGCTGTGGTCGTACAGGCGCGAGCGGCCGCTGACCTCTAGCCCCTCGATGGCCAGCGACTCGGCGAAATCGAGCTTTTCCGCGAGGCTTTCACCGGGCAACAGCCCTTCCTGTAAGGCGATTTTCATGGCGTCCTTTCCGTCGGCTGTCCAGCGTTAAAACCGGACGCCGAGCTTGATGTTTGCTTCGGGTTGGGTAGCGATTTGGGGGTACGCTTCGAGCAGGTCGTCAAAGGATACGATAGGCTGCACGATGGGCCGGCAATCGACTAGACCGGCCGCGAGCAGGCGCCAGCAGACGTCGTAGATGCGGGCGTTGTCCCAATTGGGGTGGTCGGGGTTGGGCTCGCTGTTGGCGCGCGAGAACACGATGTGCGGCCGGTTCATGTGAGCTTCGGCACCCAAGTCCAGCCCCGTCGTCCACGCGCCGGGATACGCGCCGGCCACAATCGTGCCTTGATAAGCGACCCCGCGCAGTGCTTGCTGCATGGCCGCTGGATGCCCGCTGTACTCAATAATCACGTCCGCGCCGCGGTGGGCCGTGGCCTGCTTAATCTCCGCGCCGGCATCGCATTGGGTGGGGTCGAGGACGAGGTCGGCACCGCAGGCGCGGGCCACTGTGCGCCGGTTGGCCAGTGGGTCGAGGGCGATGATGGGGTGGGCACCGGCCAAGCGGCAGAATTGCACGGCGATCAGGCCGATGGCCCCGAGGCCCGAGACGGCTACGGAGTCGCCAATGCGGACGTGCCCGTCGCGCACTGCGCCGAGGGCAAAATCCGCCGGGTCGAGGCAGACCGCGGCTTGCCAAGGGATGTCTGCGGGCAAGCGCCGCGCGGTTTCGGGCCAGACGTGTTCCTCGCGGAACGGCCCGTAGTCGAAGACGCGGTCGCCTTCTGCAAGCCGCGTGACGCCCGGCCCCAGCTCGACAACTTCGCCGACGCCCATGTTGCCCAGCGGCACCGGGTATTGGACGCCCTCACCCTGATAGTCGAAGATGCGCCGTGCGGAGTCGAAGCGGCCGCGCGGGCCGGCGTACCCCTTAAACAGCGACATTTCAGTGCCGTGCTTGGCGGCCGCGTACAGGCTTTTGACGCGGACTTGGCCTTGGGCGAGGGGGCGGGATGCGTATTCCTGAAAGGCCACTTGTTCGGCGGCCGGGGCGATGAGGGCGCGGGGCATGGGGCAACTCGCTTGACGTTGAGCGCGTTTTTGGGGTTTATTGCGAGCAAAAATATACACTTCCAAGCGAGGATATGCCATGACAGAACGCGTACAGATCGTAGTGCCCGGCGACAACCCAATCCAGATCGCCGGTTCGCCGCATTTGCAGCGGCTCGCTCCTTACGGGGAGGTCACTCTCTTTGAGGATACGCCGCAAAGCTCGGATGAGAAGATCGTACGGGCCGAGGGCGCGCAGGTCATTATAAATACGCGCGGCGTCGTCACTTGGCGCGAGGAAATGCGCCACTTGCCCGCACTCAAGATGATTGCCACTTGCTCCATCGGCACGGACATGATCGACTTGGCGCTGGCCAAACAGCTCGGGATCGTGGTGTCGAACCAGCCCGGCCGCACTGCGCCGGTGGTGGCCGAGCACATGTTTGGGCTGATGTTCGCCCTGTCCAAGCGCGCCTATTTCCAGACCGCCGAGCTAAAGGCTGGCCGCTGGACGCGCAAGATGAACACCATGCTACAGGGCAAGGTGTTGGGCGTGGTGGGGACGGGGCCGATTGGCGCGGAGATGGCGCGGTTGGGGCGGGCCATCGGCATGGAGGTCATCGCGTGGACTTTCAATCCGTCGCCTGAGCGTGCGGCCGAATACGGGGTGCGTTTCGTCGAGCTCGACGCGCTGTTGCAGGCGGCGGATGTGGTCAGCCTGCACGTGAAGTTGACCGAGGATACCCGGCACTTGCTCGGGGCACGCGAGTTTGGCCTGATGAAGGAGGGGGCGCTGTTGTTGAACGGCGCACGCGGCGATGTGCTGGACATCAACGCCTTGCGCGATGCCTTGTTGTGCGGGCATTTGGGTGGGGCCGGGCTAGACGTATTTCCCGAGGAGCCGCTGCCGAGCGACGATCCCATCCTCGATTGCGATCAGGTGGTGCTGACGCCGCATGCAGCGGATCAGACGCCCGAGGGGGTGGATTTGCTCAACGAGGGCGCGGTGGACAATGTGATTGCGTTTTTGCAGGGGCGGCCGCAAAACAATGTGGCGGTGTGACGTCGGGCGCGGTGGTAAGCGGCCACGCCTAACGACCTATCAGAACGAGGGGAGCACCATGCGCTCAGCCGGCCAACGCCGACTGCCCATCGGCATTCAGACCTTCCGCAAGATGCGCGAGGAACCCTACTAAGTGACTCTATCCCTGCTGGGTGGTGGGGCGACTGTAGATGCCAAAACCAACGGTGGCAGGACGCCGCTGCACTGGGCGGCGTTTAAGGATGCTGATGTTACGCCAATTATCAGGGGAAGGTCCAATAAGTCGAGATGAATGAATTAGACAGGTGCTTTGCCGCGCGGCAGATTCCCGGCAAACGGGCCTATCAAGAGGATGCTTACGGCCTGTTGGATGGGCGCGACCTCGGCCTAGACGGCAGCGAGCACACCATGTTGTTGGTCGCCGATGGCATGGGCGGCCATGTTGGCGGTGCGACGGCCAGCGGCCTTTTAAGCCAGACCTTTGTCGAGGCGTATCCGCAGGCTTCTGGACCCATCGTCGCTCGGCTGCGGGACTGCCTTGAAGCAGCTAATAAAGCCATCGCCGCGGCCATTGGCGAAAATCCGGCACTCGACAGCATGGGTTCGACCTTGGTTGCGGCTGTTGTTTCCAGCGAAGGGCTGAACTGGATCAGCGTGGGCGACTCCCCGTTGTGGTTGTTCCGCTCAGGGCAGTTGAGCCGTTTGAATGCCGATCATTCCATGGCACCAGTTCTTGCAGATCTTGTGGCGGCTGGACGCATGACCGCCGAGGAAGCGGCTCGGGACCCAAGTCGGCATTCGCTGCGCTCGGCCATCATGGGCGACGACATCCATCTGATCGATGTGTCGTCACAGTCGGTGGCAGTGGAGCAAGGCGACCGGGTGGTAGTGGCGAGCGATGGCGTGATGACCCTCAGCGAGCAGGAGATCGCGGATGTTCTCGAGGAGATGCGCGATGCGTCATTGGAGGATAGTGTCGCGGCCCTTATCGCAGCGGTGGAAGCGGCTGACCATATCCAGCAGGACAATGCGACCGTTTTGTTGTACGCGCCAGCGAGCGGCTGAGGGCGAGCCGCGCTTGAAACGCGGAGCTTGGCTGTTATGAGTCGTCTTGTTAGGAGTGTTGCGGCGGGAACGGATGCGGATGCGGCAATTGAGACGCCATCAGCAACTGCTGTTGAACCCGCTGAAGAGGGCGCATCCCGCAGGGCAGAGAGTAGTTGAGTAGGCCGCGATCGACTTGGAGTGCCTGTATATAGTGGAAGTGGAACGAGAGCCGCTCCGGTTGGCAAGACAGACGACCGTTTCGGCGAGGGCGGTCGATGAGCGAGGCGGCCTCTTGCTTTTGAATTCAACGGCCAGCGTTTCGCCGCCCTCGATGAGTGCTGAGAGACGTTCCGAGGTCAAAGGCCGCCCTCCGTAGAGCCTTGTTGTCAGAGAAGGGGATTCTTCCACCGCACGCCGCGGAAGCGTGCGAAATCAGTATCGGCAGTATGCACGTGTGCGCGGCACCTTTTGGCCACAGCGGCGATCAAGTAGATTTACATCTTTGAGCCCAATACGAGAAAGTTGTAAACCAAGTTTGGGGAATCTCAATAATTGGCTAATTACCCGTCTTTTAAGGAGGCATAGCGATGACCGACAAACAGCATCGCTTGGCACGGCCACAGAGGACGCGCATCTGGGCTGTTGCGTTCCACCGAGTCCTCGGCCACGGCGGCGTTGGCACCTATCTGGGTGAGCGAAAAAAACGGTTGGCCGCGATTTTGGGTGCGGTCTTTTTGGTTGTGGGCAGTAGCAGTACAGGCATTTGTCAGGAGCAGGAGGAATCAGAAAAGCAGCGTCAGGAGCAGGCATTTGTCGCAGCGGTGGGGCGCATGCCACATCCGGGGGAAGTGAACGAGGGTGAGACCGACCTGCACATTGTCGCGAGACTGAACCTACCCGTGCTGACGATAACCTTGATCGAGCAAGGGGCGGATGTCCGGGCCAAGGACGCCGCTGGTTGGACGCCGCTGCACTTGGCTTCCATCGCGGATGCGGCTGAGGTGGCGGCGGCGTTGCTGGGCAACGGGGCGAATGTCCGGGCCAAGGACGCCGCTGGTTGGACGCCGCTGCACTTGGCTTCCATCGCGGATGCGGCTGAGGTGGCGGCGGTGTTGCTGGGCAACGGGGCGAATGTCCGGGCCAAAGACGCCGCTGGTTGGACGCCGCTGCATGTGGCAGCGTGGAAGGCTGGGGTTGGGGTGGCCGAGGTGTTGTTGGGTAGCGGCGCGGCTGTTGGTGCGACGGATAATAATGGCCGGACACCGCTGGACTTGGCAGTATTCCGGGATGCGGCTGGGGTGGCCGAGGTGTTGCTGGGCAGCGGGGCGGCCGTCCACGCCAAGGCCAGGGATGGTAGGACGCCGCTACACGCGGCCGCGGAAAAGAATGCGGCTGGGGTGGCGGCGGTGTTGCTGGGCAGCGGGGCGGATGTTGATGCGACGGACAACAATGGCCGGACGCCGCTGGACTTGGCGGCCATTGCGGATGCGGCTAGGGTGGCCGAGGTGTTGCTGGGCAGCGGGGCTGATGTTCACGCTAAGGCCAGCGATGGTAGGACGCCGCTACACGCGGCCGCGGAAAAGAATGCGGCCGGAGTGGCGGCGGTGTTGCTGGGCAGCGGGGCGGATGTCCACGTCAAGGCCAACGATGGTAGGACGCCGCTGCACTTGGCGGCCATTGCGGATGCGGCTGGGGTGGCGGCGGTGTTGCTGGGCAGCGGGGCTGATGTTCACGCTAAGGCCAACGCTGGCTGGACGCCGCTGCACTTGGCGGCCATTGCGGATGCGGCTGGGGTGGCCGAGGTGTTGCTGGGCAGCGGGGCGGCTGTCCACGCCAAGGCCAACGCTGGCGATACGCCGCTGGACTATGCGATCTCTAGGGATGCGGCTGGGGTGGCCGAGGTGTTGCTGCGCCATGGTGCGGATGTCCACGCCAAGGCTGGCCATACGCTGCATGTGATCGCTAGGGATGCGGCTGAGGAAGAGGAGATCGTCGAGTTATCGCAGGTCGAAAAAAAACCTGTGCTCACGAAAAAAGTAGCACCTGAGTATCCGACTACGGCCCAGAAGGCCAACATCACCGGCAGAGTGTTTGTCACGGCGCTCGTCGGCGAAGACGGCAAGGTTGAGCAGATCGGCAAGGTTACAGGCCCCAAGGTCTTCCACGAGGTTGCCAAAGCCGCCGCACGCCAGACGGAATTTACGCCGGCAATGAAAGACGACAGGCCCGTCAAGGTCTGGGTCAACTTGCCCTTCACCTTCAGATAGCCGCTTCGGCTCGCCAACCATCGATCCAAAAAGGAGAAGCTATGTTTCGCTCGCTATCACCGGGGGCTATTG
Source organism: Candidatus Latescibacterota bacterium (assembly GCA_965200315.1). Classification (GTDB taxonomy): domain Bacteria; phylum Latescibacterota; class UBA2968; order UBA8231; family UBA8231. The sequence continues at coordinate 1,144,964 of OZ241362.1, read as the reverse complement.
GCGCAAGCGTGGAAAACCTCGCAGACGGGCTCGACTTGTCCGCTCGGCACGGGTTCGCTGGGTATCACTTTAGCATAGGAGAAGTCGCGGCCATGGGTGCGGAAGAGGCTCTCTCATTAGCCGAGCGCAAGGGCGTGCGCCTGTCGGCGTGGGGGTTTCCCGTTGATTTTCGCGGGGCGGCGGCCGCCTACCAAGCGAGCTTGGCCGAGTTGCCGGAGTTGGCACAGGTGGCCGCGGCCTTGGGGGTGCGGCGGACGGCGACGTGGATCATGCCAGCCTCGGACGAGCTGACGTACCAAGAGAACTTTGCCTTGCACGTCGAGCGGTTGCGGCCGGCCGCCGCCATACTCGCCGACAAAGGCGTGTGGTTGGGCTTGGAATACGTCGCGCCAAAAACGCTGTGGTCGAGCAAAAAACACGAGTTTGTCCACACGATGGAACAAATGGAGGAGTTGTGCCAAGCCGTGGGCGAGAATGTGGGCTTTTTGCTCGATAGCTGGCATTGGTACACAGCTCGCGAGACTGCTGAGGCTGTGCGCCGCTTGCGTCCTCAGCAAGTGGTGGAGGTCCACGTCAACGACGCCCCGGCCGGCGTAGCAATTGACGACCAGCTCGACAATGTGCGCGATTTGCCCGGGGCGACCGGCGTGATCGACATCGCGGCGTTTCTAAACGCCTTGCAGCACATTGGCTACGAAGGGCCGGTCATGGTCGAGCCGTTCAGCGAGCGGGTGCGCGCCATGGAGCGGGAAGAAGCGGTGGCGGCTACGGCGGCCGCGCTGGGCCGCGTGTGGGAGCAAGCCGGACTCGTGTGAAGTGGAAACCCGCACCATTGAATGCGACATCTTGGTCTTGGGCGGCGGCTTGGGCGGCGTGGCCGCGGCCGTGCGCGCCGCCCGCTTGGGCTATCGCGTCTGCCTGACCGAAGAGAACCCGTGGATCGGCGGCCAAGCCACCAGCCAAGGCGTCGCCGCCTTAGACGAACACCCGCTCATAGAGCACTTTGGCGGCACGGCCCTGTACGGCGAATTCCGCGCCGGCATCCGCGCATACTATCGCCGCAAATACAAACTGAAAGACCCAGACGCCCCGCACTTCAACCCCGGAGCCGGCTGGGTCTCTGCCCTGTGCTTTGAGCCGCGCGCTGGCCTAACGGCCCTGCTGTCCTTAGTCGTACCCCAAGTCGAGGCCGGGCGCCTGCTGCTGTTTTACCGTGCCCGTGCGTCTGCTGCCCACGTCCAAGGCCCGTCCATCCGCACCGTAGATGTCGTCCAAGACGGCGGTACGCACCTCTTGCGCTTTGCCCCGGCCTATGTGCTCGACGCCACGGAGCTGGGCGACCTGCTGCCCTTGTTGCCGGTCCCTTACGTCTCCGGTGCTGAAAGCCGCGACCAGACCGGCGAGCCGCACGCCCGCGCTGAAGGCCCTGCCCGGCAGCTGACCCAGTCTTTTACCTGCCCGTTTGCGGTCGATTTCTGCCCCGGTCAAGACCACACCATACCGCGCCCGCCGAACTACGAGCACCACCGCGCTCAGCAGCCCTACACCCTGACCTTGCAGTACGCCCGCGGCCAGCGCACGTACCGATTCTTTGAGACCGCTGGCGACTTGCCCGGCTCCTTTTGGGCCTACCGCCGCCTGTTGTGCGCCGCTCAATTCGCCGAGGGACAAGTGCCTGGGGACGTGGCGTTGATCAACTGGCCGGGCAACGACTACACAGGCGGCACCCTCATCGACGTACCACCTGCCGAGCGAGCTCAGCAGATAGCAGCGGCTAAGGAACTGAGCTTGGGCTTGTTGTACTGGCTACAAACGGAGGTGCCGCGCGACGGCGGCGGTCGCGGTTATCCCGAACTGCGGCTGCGCCCCGACATCATGGGGACGGCTGACGGCTTCTCCCAGTATCCCTACATCCGCGAGTCCCGGCGCATCCAAGCGCGCAAGACCATTGTCGAGCAAGAGGTCGCCGCTCCACACCAGCCCCATGCGCGCGCCGCTCCTTTTAGCGACAGCGTTGGCGTGGGCTGGTACGCCATCGATATCCACGGCCAAGCCACTGACGTGGTGTACACCGCGCCCACCAAGCCCTTCCAGATCCCGTTGGGTGCGCTCGTGTCGCAGCACTTGGACAACTTGCTGGCGGCCTGCAAGAACATCGGCACCACGCACATCACCAATGGCTGCTACCGTCTGCATCCCGTGGAGTGGAACATCGGCGAGGCCGCCGGTGGGTTGGCTGCTTTTTGCTTGGGCCAGCAACGGACCCCAGCGGATGTGTGCAGCCGCCCAGCTTTGCGCCGCCAGTACCAGCAGACCTTGCTGGCGGCTGGCGTACCGCTGTATTGGTACGAGGACGTGCCGCTGGGGCATCCGGCCTTTGCGGCTGTGCAGATGCTGGGGGTGGAGGGGATATGGCCGGGCTGCGCCGACCATTTGCGCTTCGACCCAGATGCCTTGGCCTACGCGCCTGCCGAGTGCCTACGCGCTGCGGGGCTGTCGCCGGATCTGGCGGGCCGCGATCTCATAACGCGCGGGGACTTGGCGCACCGGATGGCGCAGCATTTGTAAAGGGTAATCTGATGGCGTATAATTTGGGAGTGAGCCGCCTTAGCTCAGTTGGTAGAGCATCTGATTTGTAATCAGACGGTCCTCGGTTCGAGTCCGGGAGGCGGCTCCAATAAATTATTTTCAAACTAGCCCACCACCGTCTTATTGACTACAATCCAAGGTTAGGGCAATCAGGGCAGCCTGTTCGGCTGTTTCTGAGACGGCCTCCAAGCCCCAATAAATGCTGCTCGTGTAGTAGCTTGTATTCAATGCGGTCCGAAACACGTTATAGCGAGCCGCCTGATCTAGGCGGCCAGCTAGTCCGTACGCGAAGCCGAAAAATTGCGAGGACGGCATTGGGGCACACATTTCGAGATATGCACCAGAGAAGGCCGAGATAGCGGCTCGGTATCCAACGGAAGCATCTGGGGCATCCAAAGACAAAATGGCGTCGTTGTAGAAAGCGCAGTTGGCCTTGTGTGCGGCCGCGGCGGCTTGCTCGGTTATCTCTTTTCCCGCCGCGTTAAACCGAGCCCAAGCTGGGTAATACTCGTTGCCCCAGATGACTATTTCCGGTGCGGTTAGACGGTGCATAACGCCAGCGGCGTTAAAAAGGTATTTGCCGACTGCAAAAGCGCCGCTCAACGCGGTTTCGTCAATGGGAGTGCCTACTGAGTAGAAAGCCTGTTTGGCATCCATATATTGATCGAAAGCCGCCGCGGCCGCGGGGCCGAAGATGGGGCGCAAAGAGGCAAAGAGCGAGTCGTAGGCAGCATAGGCGACCGAATCGACGACGGCAATGGCAATGGAATCAGCAAGGGTATCGGCAACGGCCCCGGCTTCCTTGAGGTTTTGATAGGCACTTGATGCTGCACGGGCGGCTAGTTCGGCGATTTCCTCGGTGGTACAGTCGGTCGCATTGCCCGGCGTGGTGTTGGCGCGATTGGCACACGCAACAAAAGCGATTAGAACAACAAGGCGGCTCATGGTCATGCTATAGCAATCCTACATCACTCGTGAGATGCTGGGTGCGCGGGCGGCCCTCCCAAGGACGCACGTACGGACCACCAGCCACCGGCGGCGCTAAGTCGATTAGAGCACAACGCGGCAAGCGCCGCAAGTCAGGTAGGCTTGCTATAGGGGCCATCAGGAGCACTTTTACCGCTTCCGTCGGTCGGCTTTTCGGGTTGGTCGTGTCGCTTGGGGTGTGGCGTATTTCGAGGGCAGGATGCTCTCGATCCCGGGGAGGTTGCGCCGGGTGCTCGACCGAACCGGGTGCGCTCCTGCCCGCCGCGCCCGTCGTGTCGGATGGCTATAGGAATGATGTCGGCTTGCTATATCTATTTTCTGTCCGTCCGGGGGAGGTGTGGCCGCCTTAGACGGGCCGTCAAGCCAGAGCCCGTGTAGCAGAGGGGTGGGGGCAAGATAGGACAATACTTAGGTCCCGCTCAATGGGGCTTTCCAGTGGGCGGTGCCGATGGCGTAATACTTGTGTACGAAAGGAGGGGCCGGGCGCGAGGCGTACCAGATGCGGAAGGAGCCGTCGTCAAGGCGCAGTATGGATTGGCTGGTAGTGTAGTGGGATTCCCAGGTGCGCGACGGCTCGGGAGCGAAAACGGGGTTGTTGGGGTCCTTTTGCCAACGCAAGCCGTCTTCGCTGTAGGCGCAGCCAATAGCGGTTTTCATTTCCTCGCTGCCGTGCTGGCTATAGCTGCCGTACCACATCCAGTACTGGCCGCCGATGGTGACAACCGTGGGATAGACGAGGCGGTCGTGTTCCCAGGATTGGTCGAGCGTCAGGACCGGGTCGGCCGCGACCTGCCAGTCGCACCCGTCGGTGCTTTGGGCATAACGTATGCTCCAAGGCAAAGCCCGGACGTCGGTGTACCAGAGTTTGTAGTGGTCGGCTCCTTTGATAAGAGTCGGTGCGTACGCGTGTTTGAGTTGCGGAGCCGATGGCGCATCCCACTCGATGCCGTCGTCGCTGGCGGTTTCGTGCAAGGTGTGCATCCGGTCGCCGGAGGGGAAGTTGCAGGAGGAAAACCACAGACGCAGGCGGCCTTGCTCCCTGCACGCCGAGCCGTCGGGGTGGCGGAGGAGGGTCGGGGTCAAAATCGAGCGCGTGCCCGTGAAGCGGCACACCGGCGAGCGCGGATCTTTGGTAAAGCGGATGCCGTCGGTGGAAGTAGCCAAGCCTAAGGTGAAGGCGCGATTGTCCACGCGGTCGCGGTCGCTGACGTTGTGACGCGAGCCGCTGTACCACATCGAGTACACCCCATCCTCGTAGGCGACGCAGGGGGCGAAGAGGTGCATGTCGTCGAAGGCCCCCTCAGGACCTAGGGAGATGCAGGGGCCTTCGTCGCGGTGCCAGGTCTGAATCATGCGTTTTCTCCTGTGTATGACGCCCTTCCAGCAAACTCGCAGTTGACCGGAACCAGATGGAGCTCGGCTTGGTTCGCTCAGTGCCTATGGGCGTCGGAGTTTGAATCCCCGCTTCGGCACCATTGATCCGAGACCCATGACGATGAAGTCAGGGGCGTTGACGGGCGTCAGCAGCGTCGCCAGCCCGGCTTCGGCGATGATCCGAGTGATGCCGATAAAGATCATCATGGATAGGAGCCCGGGCGGCGGCCGGAGCTCGTTCTCTTCACCGCCTTCGTCGGCGTGTATTGCCTCTCGGTAGTCGCCTTCTTCCCGACGGCCCGCTACCGAGCCCCTCTCTTTCCGTTGCTCGCGTTCTTCGCGACCTTGGGTGCCTGTTGGATATGGGCCGGCCTCCGGGCCCGGAAGGGGCGCGGTGCTGAGGGCCATACAGATGGAGCGCACCGATGAGGTTTGAGATGAGGGAGACAGCGGCATGGCCGCGACCATCGAACTGAGTGGCGGCTCCTTCAGGGGCTTCCTCCTCTCCCATGCGCCCGGCGAAGCGTCGGTCTGCCACCCGGCCGCGGACTCCTCTTGGGGGATCGAGAGCGCGATGCGCTATTGCTTCGGGCCAGACTGCGTCGATATGGAGTTCACCGCCCGCCTGACCGACGAACGATGCGCCCCGCTCGGGTACGTCGTCTTCATGTGGGCCTCCTACATGAACCGCACCGGCGGCCGGGCGATCCATTTCTACGGGACCTGCGAAGGGGAGGAAGGCTGGGTCCGCTTCGGTGAAGACCTTGCGGACGGCCACTTTGAGACCGGCACCGTCGCCCACGCCTCGGTCGATCCCCTCCCGTACGAAGAAGGGGCCGAAACCCTCAACATCGTCGAAGATCCCCGCAAGTGCTTCCTCCTGCCGTTCTACTATGGTCTGGCGGATGGCGACGGCGACCTGTCGAGCGCGGACGACCAGATGGTCTATGCGATGATGTTCGATCAGGAGGCACCCATCCGCTTCGCCCTGTGGAACTTCATCCGGGACGAGCGCGGCCGGCCGGACCCACACAGCCCGGCTTGGGACTGGCAGTACGTCATCCGCGCCCCGGAGATCGGCCGGACCTACCGCTACCGGGCGCGGCTCCTGTACCGGCCGTTCGGCGATCGGGAAGCGGTGCGGCGGGCGTATGAGGAATGGGCGTCCGAACTATAGTGCTTCGACTCTCACCACGGCGGGGCCAGACTCGGCTCGTGGATGAAGCGCTTCATGCCCAGCACGAGTCGGGCCTGAGTGCGCGGCGGCAGAGCCAGCGCGAGCGTCTTGCCGCTCACCGAAACGCGCTGGGACGCCCCGCCGACCTCGACCTCGGTGAACTCGTGTTCCCCCATGCCCCCTGCTTGGATCAGCACCTCCCGGCGCTCCGTGGGGCTTGCGTTCACCACGGTCAGTTCGGCCCGGTCGTCGCTCAGCCCCGACACCAGCGCGGCCACATCGGGCGGAAGCCCCGGACGACGGCGCTGGGCGTCGAAGTGGCGCAGGCTCGCGACTAGCAGGCCCCCGTTGTAATGAGGGAGAGGGGCCCCCATGGTGAGCTGCACTAGGCCTTCGCAGGTAACGGGATTTCGCTGCTGGAAATAGGCGTCGCCGTAGGTCGCCGGGTCTTGCTCGTCCTGCGCCATGAAGTCGAGGCGCGCCCGCACTTGGGCCAGATTGTGTTCGAGGATCCGCTCTGGATACTCGGGGAACTCGCCGTGCAGGTAGGCCATCCAGCCCCAGTCGTGCCCGCCCTGATCCTTGGTGTGGTGCCACGAGTTGACGGCGAACGGATCCCCCGATCGCTTGCGGGTCTGCTCGAAGCGCCGCGAATCGGACCGGGCCATCGACATGCACCACAGATGGGCGATGTCGGACGGGTACATGGGCATGAACTCGAACCAGCCGTCCTGCTGTAGGGCCGTGCCGTCCTCCTTGCGGATCGGGTACCACATCCACTCGCCCGGCTCGTAGTCGACTCGCCGGAATCATCGTACTTGTGGGGTACGTAGAGCTGATCGTCGCGCTCAATCCCGCGGGAAATGAGGACGTCGATTTGCGACCGCGGAAAGTCCATGTATTCAAGTCGGCGCGTCAACAGGGCGCAGTTTTGGGCTGCAACCCCCACGGCCTGCCCCACGCTGTGCCAACCGTGGGGCCAAGCCCAGCCGTAGCTCGACCCATACCACTTGCCGTTGGTGTGTTCGCCCACGACACCGGAGAGGCCGACGTTGTCGGGTACGATGCCGCCGTTGGCGTCGGTGCGCTCCATCCAGGCCTCGGTGTATTCCAAGACCCAGTCGCGGTATTTCTCATCCGCCGTCAGCAGGTAGGCGTTGGCCGCCAAAGTGGTCGCCAAGAGGTTGACCACGGCGTCGCCGCGGCCCATGCGATCGCGCATGGCTAGGCCCAGCCGCTCGGCCAACTCGGGACGGCCTCGCACCGCCTCGTGATTGGTGCATCCCGGCACGTCGTAGAAGGGCAGGTTGTACCCCTCATAGGGCCAATGCGGACCTTCCTCAAAGGCCCAGTAGGCCGGCCCCTTGCTGCCGTTTCTCGCGCAGCGGATGATCCGGTGTTCCGGGTCGTAGTTGGGCACCGCTGGATCCTCGCCGAGGAACAGCCCGGCGAAGCGCCGGGCGCGCTCGATGTTGGCTCTGTTGGTCGGATCGGCCATGCAGAGCATGTAGAACAGGTAGTTGCCCTCGCCCTGATGGAACCAGTCGTAGCCCGGCTGGTACTCCCGCACCACCATGGGGTAACCGTGTCCCGTGCCGTGCTGGCTCATCTGCTCATTGATGACGTCGAACTCCCGCTGGGCGTCGGCTAAGAACTGGTCGCTACCGCCAAGAAGGTAGAAGAGTGGCCAGTTGTGGAAGCTTTCGTAGCAGTCGTCGAGCGCATCGATGCTCTCGAAGTCGGAGCTGGGAGGCCAGAGCAGGCGTCCATCTCGATGGGTGTATCTCTCGAGTGCCTGCGGAGCGGCGTACTCGATCGCGTCGAATAGCTGGCGCTGAAGCAGGGCCCACTTAGGTGGGGTTTGGGTCAATTCGCGTGCCTCTAGGGAGCCTGCCATGGTCACTCGCCTTTTGTTTTGGGATGGTCCCCGATAAAGGTATGCTCCCTCAGGCTAGCGCGGCCGCTAGCCCTGCGTTGCTCAGGGCACCCAGTGGTCGGCATACGGGACGAAATCCCTGGCTCCCTACTTGGCCAATCCTCGCTCGACCTTCCGCTCAAACTCGCGCATCTCGTCCGCCCCGTCTAGCACACCGATTTCCATGTTGAACTCGCGCACCTCGCCCGGCTCGATGTACTGCAAGGTCCCGTGCTTGCGGTTCCAAGCGCGGCCGAGCACCGAGCAGTTGCCCGGCTCAATGCCGGTGACGTAAGTGCCCTTGTGGAAGTGCTGCCAATGGTTGACGATGGGGATCTCGCTGTGCTTGAACTGCCAATACAATCCCAAGCCGAGCTTTTCGTTGAGCAGGCCGATGTGGACGCGCCCTTGGCGGTCGGTGCGGGGCCGATGCACGTACACATCGTCGTGGGGGCGCGGTTGCGGCCCTTTGGCCACGGTGTAGGCCTCGGGACCGACGGGGCGGTCCTCGGTCCACTCGGTGCTCTCGCGGCTGTGGAGGACGAGGCGCGTTCCTTCGTCGAGGAGGGGGAAGCCGGGGTTGCAGTGATACACGAACATGAGCGGCGAGCGGTCGGCCGCGAGGTTTTCGATGCGGTCTCGGATGCGGATACTCCGCTCGCCGAGCACGGTCGAAATTTCGCGCGACAGCTCTAAATTCTCGGCAAAGACCTCGGCTTGGCGCATTTGGCCGCGGATGCGCACGACGTAATCGGCGCCCTCCCAGCCGGCCTCAATGCCGACGTTCTTCGCCGGTATGTACGAGAGGCGGCCGTGCAGCGGCATTTCGGCGTTTTCTTCTTCGGGATCGACTTCTGGGTGGCCGACAAAATCGAGGCCGCACGAGGTGACTAGCCCGCCGAACCAGCCGCGCCCCCATTTGAAGCCCTCTGGCTCGTAGAAGGCCGGTCCGACGTCGCCGGGGCCGGAGCGGAAGCACAGCGACTGGCCCTTGTAGTGGGCCGAGGCAATGTCGAGGGCGCGGCCGGGTAACACGGAAAACCCCAAGCCCGAAGCGTTGAACACGTCGATGAGGTCGGCCCCGCGCTCGAATCCTTCGCGGCGCTCGGCGCGGCGGGCGTATATGAGTTGGCTGATGTCGCCGACGCGACTGAGAAGCTGGCGGCGGGTGAAGTTGCGGCCGAAGAGCTTGGGCATGAGAAACCTCCTATAAGATGCGGTTTGGGCTATCGCAGAGATAGGCTTTGAACGGTAAAACAATACATATAGATTTTTCTTGCCAACCCGAACCCATGAGAAAGGAGCGCAAAAGGCATGGCTTTTTCAACGGCAGTACAGCTCGAAGATGTGTGGAAGCGTTTCGGCACGGTCGAGGCCGTGCGCGGGGTGTCGCTGCGCGTGCCCGCCGGGTGTATCTACGGCCTGTTGGGTCCCAATGGCGCGGGCAAGACGACCCTCATCCGCATGATGATGAGCATTTTCTTCGCCGACTCCGGGCGCATCGGCCTGCTCGACGGGCAACAGGCCCTTGCGGTCAAGGACCAACTCGGTTACCTGCCCGAGGAAAAGGGTTTGTACAAGAAGATGAAGGTCGCCGAGTTGATGATTTATTTTGCCCGGCTCAAGGGGGTTGCCGCGGATGTGGCGCAGCAGCGGGCCGCCGAGTTGTTGCAGCGCTATGGCCTCGGCGACTATCAAGACCGACGCTGCGAGGTGCTTTCCAAGGGCATGGAGCAAAAGGTACAATTGCTCGCAGCGCTGATCCACGAGCCTGAGCTAGTCATTCTCGACGAGCCTTTTTCCGGGCTGGACCCGGTCAACCGCGATCTGATGCGGGACGTCATCTTGCAGATGCCCCGCGACGGCAAGACCGTGATTTTTTCGACCCACCTGATGGAGCAGGCCGAGCAGCTATGCGACTTTGTCGCGCTGATCAACAAGGGTCAGAAGGTCGTCGATGGCGCGTTGGGCCAAGTGCTCGCCAGCGGGGGGCGAGCCGCAGTGCTCGACTACGATGGCGACGGGCGTCTGCTGCGCGGTCTGCCGGGCGTTGTCCGGGTCAACGACTCGGGCAAGCGGGCCGAGCTTTTTCTGGCCAAGGACGCGGACTCGCAGGCACTGTTGGCCGCGCTCGTCCCCAAGGTGCAGATACGGGGCTTTGCCCTGCGCACGGCCTCTTTGCACGAGATCTTCATCCGCGCCATAGGGGAGGCCAACGATGCGTAAAATTGCTTTGGTTGCACACCGCGAATACATGGAGCATGTCCGCACCAAGGGGTTTTGGATTGGAGTCTTGGCCTTCCCGCTCATCCTCGCGTTGAGCGTTGTGGTGCCCATTCTATTGAGCGAGACCAAACAGGCGCGTACCTATGCGGTGATCGACCATTCGGGTTTTGTGCAAGAGGAGGTGGAAAAGGGCATTTTGGCCGAAGATCTGGGCATAGTGCTGCGGGATGCGGCCGAGCGCTATCGCGCTGGTGGTCGGGCTTGGGAGCGCTTGCCGGGTGCGGTCCGGGCCGCCGCGGAGGTCTATGTGAGCTTGGCGGAAGCGGAGCGGCCGGCGCTGGTCCAAGACCTCGCTGCAGGCGGAGATGAGGTCGCGGCTGGCCTCGTCGAGTGGTGGCAGCAGGTGTCGGCTGAAGAGTTGGAGGGACTCGACTTGGAACTCTCGCGCAGCCGCTATGTCCGGGTGGAGGTGCCCAGCGGCGACGATGAGCCAGCCGCGCTCAATCGCATGGTGAACGACGGCTCGCTCTTTGCTTACTTCGTCATCTCCCCAGATCCCGTCGCCAGCGACGAGGGGTGCAAATACATCTCTTTGAACCGGACCGACCAGGACTTGCGCCATTGGTTTGCAGACCAGGTATTCCAAGTGGTGCGGGCGCGGCGCATTGAACAGGCGGGCCTCGACGCAGAAACGAGCGACTGGTTGCAGACCCCACTGCATTTTGCGGAACGCAAGGTCGATAAGCGCGGCGGCGAGGCCGAGGTTTCCACAGCCGATAGGGTCCAACAGTGGGCTGTAGTACCGTTCGTTTATCTATTGTGGATGGCGATATTTATCAACGCGCAGACGCTTATGACCAATACGGTGGAGGAGAAATCGTCGCGCCTTATCGAAGTGCTGCTGTCCGCGCTCTCGCCCTTTGAGTTGATGACTGGCAAAATCGCCGGTACGGCCGCGGTTGGGCTGACTTTGGTCTTTACTTGGGTCGTGTGCGTTGTGGTGGGGGTAGTGGTCGCGCCGGTCGCAGTGGGGGACGAGGTGGCTTCCATTGTCGGCATTGCTAGCACTCCGCTGTATTTGTGGTCCTTTGTCTTTTACTTTTTGGCTGGATTCCTGTTGTACGCCTGCTTGCTGGTGGGAGCCGGCTCGCTGTGCAATAGCTTAAAAGACGCGCAGAGCCTGATGTTGCCGCTCCTCGTACCGCTGATCGTGCCGTTGCTTATGATGGTCCCCATAACCCAAGACCCCAACGGCACCTTGGCGCGGATTATGTCCTACATCCCGCCCTTCACCCCTTTTGTCATGATGAATCGGGCCGCTGGCTCGCCGCCGCTGTGGGAGTATTTGACCACTACGGTGCTGCTTCTTTTGTCTATCTACTTTGCGGTACAGGGGGCGAGCAAGGTCTTCCGCATCGGCATCTTGATGACGGGTAAGCCGCCGCGGCTGGGAGAGGTCATGCGTTGGTTGACGGCCAAAGAAGACGTCAGCCCGGCAGAGCGCGAAGCGGACTAGGTCAGTTGAGCGGAATCAGGCGATTGGCAAGAACGCGGATGTTGTGCTCGATGGTGGGGGCGTCCGGGGCGTCGCCGGTTTGGCGGAGATACTCGCTAAAGGCCTCAATGGCCTTGAGGTACTCGCGGGTGTGGTGGTAGAGAAAGCCGAGGTCTCGGTAGTTTTCGGCTTCGGCTGGCAGTAGATACGCGATTTTCTCGGCCCAGCGGATGGCGGTGGAAAACTCGCGGGCTTGGAAGTGGAGGCGTTTGAGGTTGCGGAGCATCCGCGCTAAGATGTGCAGCGACGAGGTCGGCTCAATGAACTCGGGGGCCAATTCGAGCCGACGCCCCTCAATGACCGGTAGCCGCTCGCCCAAGGACTCGCCATCGACAAAAGTGCCGTCGGCAAAGGGATCGACGAAGAGCGGATCATCGCCTTGGGTGCTGCGCACGAGGAAGTGATGCGGAAAATTGACCCCTGCGAGGGGGAAGGACAGCCGCTTGCCCAGTTCTAGATAGACGACCGCTAGGGTGATGGGAATGCCGAGGCGGCGGTCGAGGACCTCGTTGAGGTAGCTGTTGCGGGGATCGTCGTAGTGGGTGTGGTCGCCGCGGAAGCCGAGGTCGCCGAACACGTATTGGCTCAGGTTAGCCAGTGCGGCCGGCAAGGTGTCGGCCGCGGCATAGCGGGCGCGAAAGCCCTCGCTTAGCGCGTCGAGCTGCCGCAGGTAGTGCTCGATATCGAGGTCGGGATACGCTTGCAGGGCAATGAGCAAGGCTCCGCGGGCGAGGTCGATCTCGCCGGAGGAGTCGCGCGCTTTTTGGACGAGGGCGAAAAAAGGGTCGGAAGGCCGTGGACGCATGCTGGCTGCGGCCCCGGTTAGACGCAGCGGTTGTGGATCCAACTAAACCTCAATGGTGAGGTGTCCTTTAGCCGTCGCTCGTTGCGCTCGGCTAGCTTAGCGTAGCGCGGCCCGAGCGAGCACAAGTAGTCTTGGGCGGCGGCCGCTTCGCCGGTGAGGCCGCTGAGCGAATCCAATCCCCACTGGCGGACTAGGTGCTGGGTGATTTCTGAGTAGTGCTTGGCCGTGTACACCCCGAGCCGCTGGGCCACCAGCGAGAAATGTTCAAAGAGGTTGGGGTCCTGCCCGTCGGTCATCAGGTGAGCGGGCATGACGACTTGGCGTTTCATCAGGTCGCGGAAGGCCAATACCGCGCCGTTGGGGTCTAGCTCGAAAATTTTCTTGATAAAGTTCGTGTACGCTCTTTCGTGGCGGGCTTCGTCGCCGGCCACGACGCCGCAGATGGTCTTGAGGTGAGAATCGCCGGCCTTTTGCGCCAAGCGGGCCACGTTGCTATGGGAGATGCGGGTCGCCCGCTCTTGAAAAGACGTATAGACGAAGCCTTTGTAGGGATCTTGGGCGGCTTGCGGGTTGAAGCCATTGCGCAGCAGATGTTGGATGGTCGTTTCGATGGCGCGCATATCGACGCGGCCGGTGAGGAAGAGGTATTTGTTGAGCAGGTCGCCGTGGCGATTTTCCTCGGCCGTCCAACCGCGCGACCACTGGGCCCACGGGCTGGGATCCGTGCCGGTGGTGTCCGACACGCCTTCAAAGCTGTTGAGCAAGGTCTGATAGGTGGGCAGGGCTTCCTCGGTAATCATGTCGCCGACGAGGACGACGAGGACATCGTCGGGAAGCGCTTGGGCGCGGGTGCGGAATTCGCGGATGGAGTCTTCCCAGTTTTCCGCGCCCACATTGGGGAGAAAATCGTCGGGCTGCCAACTGTCTTCTACGGATTTGAGTAGCTGGAGCTGGTCCCTGACAAAATCCTCCATGCTCGCAATGACTTCTCTCTTGTGCGGATTCAACTGAGATTCTCCATCACTGAGTGATTGAAAGATACACGGGCGGCATGGTTTTATTTATAAATACAAAATATAAGAGAAAATGGACAAGTTAAGCTAGCGATTCAAGCGGTTTTTCCACGATGAGCCTTTTGATGCCAATTATGACTATGTTATAAAACATTTGTTTTGTATATAAAACAATTGGAGGATAATATAAACTAAACATGCTCTTTTAGCTCGTCAACGTGCGCCGCGATGTGTGCGAGCGGCTGGCGGCTCGCGCCAGAAGTGGCGAATGCCGCCGTAGACGCGGGCGGTGCTCCACTCTTCTCTTAGAATCCTATCTGGTTGCCTACAAACAAGTTGTACACGGCGCAAAGCGGCGGTACGCCCTTTGCTAATAAACGGGGTAAATCTCGTACCCCAACAAGGAGGATACCTTGGTGAACAAAGGATTTAGCAGGGAGCAGATCGAGCGCGTAGCGCGGATGTACAAATGCAATCAGGACGCCAGCCGGGCACTGGGGATCACGATTCGCAGTTTTAGCCGGCTCTGCCGCAAATACGACATTGAATCGCCTTTTGCGCGGCGGCAGCGGCAGCGCGGTCGGGCGGCCCAAAACACCAACCCCACTTCACAGCGCCTTTAGGCGTGACATAGGAGACATATCATGGGAGCAATAGAGCGAATCGCTACCATCTGGAAGGCGAACCTCAACGAGGTGCTGGACCGGATCGAGGATCCGGCGAAGATGGTGGATCAAATCGTCCGCGACGCCGAGCGGGCCGTTGACCAAGCCGTAGATTCTTTGGTCAAGGCGCGGGCCACCAAGCGGCGTCTAGAGCGCACCCGCCAGCGCAACGCCGAGCAGATGCAGCTATGGCAAGCGAAGGCCGCCGCCGCGGTGGAGGCCGGAAACGACGAAGACGCACGGCTCGCCTTGGTACAGAAGGCGGAGCTGGACCAAGCGCACGGGCGGCTGGAACCGGCCCTCGCAGAAAGCTGCGACACCGTGGTCCAGCTAGAGGAGCAAGTCGAGCTCCTGCGCCAAAAACTGCGCGATATCCGCGCTCGGCGGGGTCAGCTAATCGCCCGCTGTTGCGCCGAGCGCGAGCGCGGTGTAGCATTCGGCGAAGACACGCCCGCGCTCCGCTTTGACGCGATCGCGCAGCGGGTACAGCAAAGCGAGCGCGAACTGGCGCGCTTTGAGCAACAGGTGGATCAGGCCGTCGCTGAGGCCGAAGTACTGCGCGGGCTAGCCGCCAAGCACCGCGCCGAGCGCGACCACAAGGTCGCAGAGGAACTAGCCGCGCTGAAAGCGGCAAAGACATCGTAAAGGAGGCCGGTCATGTTGGCCAGAATACTAGGTGTACTATTGCTAATTGGGGGCGTTGCTTGGGGGATCAAGCTGATTTGGCCCTTGTTCGGCAGCCTCTTTGGTTTGCTCGGCGCGGTCGCGGTCGGGGCCTTGGCTGCCGGGGCACTCTACATAGGTCTGCGCTGGTTGCGCGGCGAGAGCATCTTGGGCCGGGTCGTCGGAGCTTTGGTCCTACTCGCTGGGGTCTGGCTGGCATTTTGGGCCGCGTGGGGCTTGGTGTCCGGCGTCTTTGGGGCTGTGTTTTTGCTGCTGAAAGTTGCCTTGATGCTGGCGATGCTCTACGTGGGCTGGAGGTGGCTGGACAACGGCGAGTTTAGCCTGCGGCGATGGAGAGTTTGAGAGAAAAAAACGCGCTGCAAGGGGTTAAATTGCTTGACAACTGCACTTGTGTTCAGTATGTTTAATTAGTGAACACAAGTGCAGTAAAGCGATTCCCCAAGTCCTCTCTGGCGCATCCCCAAGCGCCAGCACTCCCTTAGGAGGTTTCCAATGCACAGGCAGCGCGCATCATTCCCCACATCCCCATCCATATCCCGCCTAGGCGGCGAGCTCAGCGCGGTCATCAATCGGGTGCGAAGTGCTTTCGGCCCCATTCCCATGTGCAGCTCGGCCGCCCGCCCCCAAGTTCAGCAGGCCGAGAAAGTCATCGATCAAACCGCCCGTCAGCTCCTGCGCGGCGAAGCGGATCTGAGCGCGTGGTATCGGGTGCTGCGTCAGTACGAAGATGCTTGGATGCTAGAGCTAGAAAGGCTGCGCAGTGCTCGGGCCGAGCGCCATGCGGCTTAGCCGAGGTGTATCTCGTCCACCTTGCCGACGATGGCCGCGTCCGTAGGCAGCGGAGGGGCGAAGGCATTGCAGGCTTCGCGTGCGACCTCGACGATGGCCGCGTCTCCCTCGCGCAGGGCTGCCCACGTCGCGCAGACCTCGGCCTCGCCCATAGGTTCTAAGTGCTCGTCGAGGTCTTGGGTCAGGTGCAATATCTGGCCGCGGAACGGCTCAATGCACTGCGAGAGCACTACGGTGCCCACTACCTTGGCTAGCTTCACTCGGCAGCCTCTTCGTCGATAATTCCCACGATTACGCTCCTGCACGGCGGCCGCTCGGCCCCGGTCACCGCGGCCCCGGCGGCTCCCGACTGAACGACCAGCACTTTGCTGCCGATCCCTGCTTGGCTCCCATCAACCGCCACCTGCAAAGCACCGTCCTCCTCGTCTTCGGGGCGTACCACCATGATCTTCTGGCCAGCGAGCAAGGGATGTTTGCTGCTGGCGACTACGTGGCCAATGACGCGGCAGATCCTCATGCGACTTGCTTTTCTAGGGTGCGCCCAAACGCCTGTAGCGAATCCACAATGCCGATGATCAGCGCATCTACTGGCATTTGATCCATGCCCGGTGCCTGCCGCGCTGAACTCCCCTGCACGACGACGACGAGTTCGCCCTCGCCCGCTTGCACACCGTCGATGCAGACGATGTGCTTTTGCGTGCGCTGCAAACTTTCGGGCGTGGCGGTGAGGATCTCGACGATTAAGAGTTTCTCGCCTTCGAGCGCATCTACCTTGGCGCTGGAGACCACATGCCCTTTGACGAGGCCGAGTATCACAGGCTATCCTCAAAGATCTGCAAGTGGGCAGCGTCAATTTCTTGTGCGCCGTACCCGTACAAGCCGGCGACCTTTTCCAGCACTCGGTCCATGAGGATATCCGGGCAGGATGCGCCCGAGGTAATGATTAGCCGCACGGGTAGGGTGTGCGGCAGCCAGCTCTCGCTCTCGACTATTTTTTTGGCGTGAATATCAAAATGGCGGATGCGCTGATCCGATAGGATCTCGTCGCTGTCGGCGATGAGGAAGCTCGGCATGGATTGGAGGCACAGCTCGACTAAATGCGAGGTGTTTGAGCTATTGTAACCACCCAAGATCAAAGCCAAATCGGCACCAGAGCTTAGCAGGGTCCGCATGGCGTTCTGGTTTTGATGAGTGGCGTAGCACAGGGTGTCATTGGTGTCGGCGCAGTGGTAGTCGAGGTTGTCATCGCCATAGCGCTGGCGCATGGCGCGGCGCAAAATTGCGGCCACTGCTTGCGTTTCCTCAGCGAGCATGGTCGTCTGGTTGACCACGGCCACCCGCGTTAGGTCCTTTTGTGGGTCGAAACCCGCTGAACTTTTGCTGGCAAAGATGCGCTCGAAGTCGGCTAGTGGCAGCGCACCCGTGATGTACGCGGCCACCTTTTCGGCTTCGGCTTCGTCGAATACCACTAGGGTTTTGGTGTGTTCCTCGGTATGCGAATGAGTCGCTTGGGTCTCTGCGTGGTTGTACTTGCCGTGGATGATGATGGTATAGCCTTGGCGGCCTAGCTCCTCGCCGCGCTTCCACACTTTGGACACAAAAGGGCACGTGGTATCGTAATTTTCTCGGTATTCCTCGGATTCGATGTCGATGCCGCTTTGGCGGAGCGATTCTTCGGTCTGCATGGTGGTGCCGAAGGCCGGGATGAGCGCGATGTCGTCGCTGTTTAGCTCCTCTTCGGAGACTTGGCGGTCCCCCTCGGGAGCGTAAATAAAGCGGATGCCTTGCTTTTTGAGGTCGTTGTTGACCAAGGGGTTGTGGATGATCTCGCTGACGAGGTACGTGTTGCGCTCCGGGTGCTTTTTTAGGGCTGAAAAGGCCATGTGAATGGCCCGCTCGACTCCAAAGCAAAAGCCAAAGTGCCGGGGGATTAAGACCTGTAGCTGGCCGACTTGCAGGAGCGTCGGGTACAGCGAACGCTTGCCGTTTTTCAGGCGGAAGTCCTTGATGCGCTGGATGAGGGGGCCGGTGTAGTGATTGGGAACCCGGTCGAATTGCGAATAGGCCATGCGAAGTTCCTTGTAAAATTTCTAAAGATACATAACAGCATCAGGTTAAACAATAGTCCACTCTGCTAGGGGTCGGCAATTGGTTATATTGCTCGACGCTGAATTCATCACGGGAGTGTCAACCAATGAAATTCGTCATTCGCGCTGGAGGGGTCGGTACGCGGCTGTGGCCCTATAGCCGAGCGCGCAAGCCCAAACAGTTCCACTGCATGGCCGGCGAGCAGACCATGCTCCAAGACGCGGTCGCCCGCATTGGTGCGATTGCCGCGCCGACCGATGTGTACATCTCGACCGGAGGCTCGTTGCAGTCGCTGGTGAGGGACCAAGTGCCGACGCTGCCGCCGGAGCAGCTCATCGTCGAGCCAGCGCTGCGCAATACCGGACCGGCCATCGGCTTGGAATGTGCGCTGTTAGAGGCCCGCCATCCGGGCTGCACGGTCGCTAGCTTGGGATCGGACCACTACATAGGCCGGCCCGATGAGTTCTGCCGCTTGTTGCAGGTCGCCGACCAAGCCCTAAATGATCGGCCCGACTACTTGTTCACGCTCGGGGTCAAGCCGACGCGCGCTGAAACTGGTTATGGCTACATCCGCCGCGGTCCCGTGCTGGCACAGGTGCGCGGGAGGCCGGTGTACGCGGTTGCCGAGTTTACTGAAAAGCCCGCCGCACAACAGGCGGCTGAGTACGTGGCGAGCGGTCACTATTTGTGGAACAGCAATATGTTTGTCTGGAAGGCGGCGACCGTGCTGGAGCTTTTCGCCCGCTTTGAGCCGGAAATGCACGCTGGGTTGCGGCGCATCCAAGCAGCCATTGGTACGCCGGAAGAGGAAGCGGTTATCGCCCGCGAGTATCCAAAACTCAAGCCGATCTCCATCGACCACTCCTTGGTTGAGCGCACCTCCAAGGTGGCCACGCTAGAGGCGGATATCGCCTGGGGGGACATCGGCTCTTGGTCGGCGCTGACGGACGTGTTGCCGACGGATGACGCGGGCAATTTGCTGTCGGGCGAGGTGGTGGCGTTGGACGCGGCCCGTTCGACGGTGTACGGACAAGCCGACAAAGTCGTGCTGCTGTTGGGAGTGGAGGACTTGGTGGTGGTGGATACCGAAGACGCGCTGCTGGTGTGCGCGAAGGGGGCGGCTCAGCAGGTGAAAGACGCGGTGGACCATCTCAAAGAAAAGCAGGGGTACGAGAAATACCTCTAGGTTCACTCCACGTCGAGAATGTAGTGCGCTAGTGGCGAGAGCCGCTGGGCGGTGGCGGGCTGCAAGTACTCGCGCTGGTTGGTCTGTTGCGGGTGCTCGCGGGCGATAAAGGCGCAGTGCAGAGTGCGGCGGGGGGCGTTGCTCTGGTTGCGATACGAGCTGTGCCAGAGGCTGCCGTTGAACACGGCGATCGAGCCGGCGCGGCCCGTCAGATGCACTTGCTCGGGATGATCGGCCAAGCGGTCGGCCACGTAGTCGGCAACCCGGCCGGGTTTGCGGTGGCTGCCGGGGACGCAGCGGGTCGCGCCGTTGGCTGCGGTGAAATCGTCGAGCATCCACATGGAGTTGACGACGTGGTACGGCCCGCCGGGCACGGTGGGTTGCCCCCAATCCGCATGTAGGGTCTGTAAGCCGCGGCCGGGCAGTGGGGCGTGCCCGTTGAGCGAGTGCAGCTTAAACGGCCGCTGCAAGACGTGGAAGACCGCCGTCAGCAGTGCTGGCTGTAGGTACACCGCGTCGAAAACCGTCCCCTTGTTGACCAAATCGGCGAGGCGGCGTACGCCCTCCACTTGGGATACCTCAGCGCCGGCTTGGTCGCCTTCGCGGGCAAAAATCGCGTCAAAAGCACGGCGCAACTCGGCCAGCCAGGCGGGCGCGATGACTTTTTCCAAGAGGATGAAGCCGTTGGCGTCTAGCGCGCTGCATTGTGCGGACGTCAGTGGCTGGGGGACGAACCCCCGTTGCAACAATTCGCGGTCCAAAACGGATGTTCCTTCGCTTAGCTGCCGGCTTGTTGTGCGAATTCGCAGATGGTAGTTACGCCTCGGCGGATGTGTTCTTCGGAGGCGGCGATGGAGATGCGCACGTGGTCGCGGCACATCTGGCCGAAGGTGCTGCCCGGGGCCACGGCCACGCGCTGTTCTTTGAGCAGCCGGATGGCGAATTCGCCGGAGTCCATGCTGGCTGTGGAGATGTCGATCATCAGGTAGATCGCGCCGCCTGGGGTGTAGCGGTATAAGTCGTATTCTCTCAGGACATCAAGGGCGATGTCGCGGCGGCGCGCATAGGCGCGGCACATGGCGGCTACGTCGTCTTGCGGGCCATCGAGCGCGTCGGCTGACGCTAGCTGGGAAAAGCCCGTGCCACACGAGATAAAGGGCTCTTGGAGCTTGGAGGCTAGTTCGATGTACTCGGGATTGGCGCGAGTAAAGCCGACTCGGTAGCCGGTCATGGCGTAGCTTTTGGACATACCGGAGACGACGATGGTGCGTCCATCCGCGTCGTATGGCAATGCGCTCTGATGAGGTTGGTCGAAGACGATCTGGCCGTAGATCTCGTCGGACAGCACCCACAAGTCGCGGTGCTGGGCCAAGTCCATGAGCTGGCGCATCAGGGACTCGTCGTACACTTGGCCGGTGGGGTTGGAGGGCGTGCAGAGGAGGAGGAGCTTGGTGCGGGGGCTGACTAGGCGGTCGATCTCGTCGAGGTCGGGCAGAAAGTGGTTTTCCGCCCGCAAATTGTAAAAGACGGGGCGGCCGTGGACGATGGAGATGGCCATTTCGTAGTTGGGCCAGCCTGGATCGGGCAATAGGACTTCGTCGCCCGGTTCGAGCAAGGCGAGGAAAGCGGTCGCCACGCTCATGACGGCCCCGGGGGTGACGAGGATGTTTTCGCTGGTGGTCGGTACGCCGGTGCGGCGCTCGAAGTAGCGAGCCGCGGCTGTGCGCAAAGCATCGACGCCGGCGTTGGGCACGTACTTGGTGTGGCCGGCGCGTACGTAGCGACAGGTAGCTTCGACAATGGGTGCCGGCGTGGCAAAGTCGGGTTGCCCGACTTCGAGGTGGATGACCTCGCCCGTCTTTTCGACAGCCCAGGCCAAGTCCATGATCTCGCGGATGCCCGAGCGGGGAATAGCCGCGGGGATGCGGGCAAAAGGTTTCATCGGATGTGGATGCCCGGGCCGGTCGCGCCGATCATCTGCACGGTGTTGTAGATGGAAGCTGGCGTCGAGGCCCCGGTGACGCCGGTGATCCCCTCGCTGCGCGCGACCTTGAGGTCGAGGCCTGGGCCTTGGGCGTGGATTTCGACGACGGCTTCGCTCCACTTTGGGCTTACGAGCAGCAGCGAGTGCGTGCGGTCGAAGCCTATGCCGGCGTACGCGATGGCCGCGTGCGTGTTGACGTTGCGCGGGAAGAGCGGGCAGATGCCGCGTGTCGGGCCGTCGTAGAGGACCGTTTCTTCCTTGATGTCGTCGGGATCGAGGCCGGCGGCCGCGCAATCGACGTTGTGCGGGGGCTTCTTCATCACCACATCGACCGACTCCCATACGTCGCGGTTTTCCAACAGCGCGTCCATGCCGACCACGCCTCCGTGCGGGACGAAGGCGCGGGTGCCAGCGCGGCGGGTCGTCTCCTCAAGGGTGGCTTCGACGGCTCGGTCGGCGAGGGCGGTCACTGAGATGAACATGTAGTTGGTTTTTTCGAGGATCGTCTGTCCCCACTGGCGGGTGACGTCCGGGTGGGCCATCTCGACGACGAGGTCGGGCTGCCGCGATTCGAAGTCGCTCAAATCCGCTAGGCAGAGGTCGGCGGGGAGGTTTTGGACGGCCGCGGCCATTTGGTCGTGGACGAAGACGACCTCCATGCCGTTGTCGGCGTCAGCGTCTATCATCTTGTGGACCGCTTGGCCGATCTGGCCATAGCCGATTAGGCCGATACGGGTCGATTTTTGGCGCATGATCTGGCTCCTCAAGGGGGGTGAAATCGCAGGTAGCGAATATATGCACTCGCCGTAGATATGGCGAACAAAGGGCGCGTCGGATCAATGCTATTTTGTCCACCCGGATCGACTGTGGAGGTTGATTGCCATTGACCATTCTGATTAATTAGCCGCTCGCCGTATCCCGTCGTGCCCAAGCCCCCGAAGGCTGCGGCTGCTCTTTCCGTTCATAGACGACCACGACAAAAGCACCCACTTCTACCGTGCTACTGTCGATCTCGCCGGTTGCCAAAAGTACGCCGTCCGGTAGCACCTGCATCCGCATCTCCAGTCAGGAGGAATGCGAACAACCCGGCGACAACCAACCTACCCAGCATTGCTGCTCTCTTCTCCTTGCTAGAATGCCGTGTCGGTGTTGCAAGCGGCCTCAATCCCGCCAATCGACGACCACCCCGACGATATCCCCATCCCGCTCCTGCTTAATGCGCTCGTACATCGCTGGCATCTCGGCGCACCCTATCCGATGGGTAATGCAGTGTTCCCACTTGAGCACTTCCATCGCCATGTTCTTGATCACAGCGCGGCGGCAGGGCTGCCAGCCATCGTCGCAGGGAAAGAACATCTGTAGCCGTTTGCCGTGCGGCACAGGAAAGTCCAGAGAGACCGGCTCGTCCCCGTAGTGGCCCTGCCAGACGAAAGACCCAAACCGCCGACAGAGGGCAATCGCCGAATCGATGCACTGCGGATGTCCGGTGCACTCGAATACCACATCGGCACCTTCGGGCGCGAGCTCCCTTACTACAGCAGCTACGTCCTGCTTTTTGCCATTGATTGCACAATCCGCGCCCAGCGCCTTGGCGACCGCTAGTGGTTTTTCGTCAATATCCACCGCCACCACTATGCACCCCCGCTGTGCGCAAGCCGCCACCACCCCTAAGCCAATCATCCCCACCCCGTGTACCACTACCGTATCTCCCATCCGCGGATTGGCCATATCGACTCCATAGAGCCCCACGGCCGGCATCACAAACAAACTCGCCACATCCATCCCCGCTCCGGGCACCATCTTGGCCACGCCATGCGTGGTATTGGGCTGGGTCACGACGCGGCTGCAATGCCCGCCGGAAACGCACCCAACCTCCGTTCCGTCGGCCAGCCGCATCGCGTCATTGCCGCGAAAGTACACCTCGTCGCCGACCGCAAAATTGTCGATATCGGCCCCGACGGCTTCTATTGTACCCGTGCCTTGATAGCCGGTACACAGCGGAAAGGGGTGGCGGTCCATCTTGCTGATCTTGCCGCTGATCAGTCCGAACTCAGTGCCGATACTGACCCCAGTGAAATGAGTGCGGATCGCGACTTGGTCCGGGGCGGGATCGTTCAGTACGACCTCAGTCAACGCGAAGTTTTGCTGCTCGTCGCAGATGAGTGCTTTGGCATCCATGAAAAATCCTTTCGGGTGGTTTGTAGATTGGAATTTGGCCATTTCGAGGGCATAAATATAGTTGAGTTTGCGGCTATATGCCCAGTTTGGAAATCCCGTCCACAGGTCAGGTCTTATTCAGATACGGATCGCGTTTTGGATGGCAGCCGCTCGCCGCGGCGGAGGAATACAGTCTATTTGCGCTCGGCGATTTTGCAGACCCAGATGCTGATTTCGTAGAGCAGGAGCAAGGGCAGGGCCATCAGGAGTTGGGAGACCGGATCGGGCGGCGTGAAGATCGCGCCGAGGACGAAGATTCCGATGATGGCGTAGCGGCGGATATGGCGCATCCGCGCGGCGGTCAGCACTCCGACCTTGGCCAAAAAGAGCGACAGCACCGGCATCTCAAAGACGATGCCAAAGCCGGCGATCAGCCGCAGCACAAAGCCGATGTACTCGTCGGCCGCCCATTGCGAGGTCATGTCGGGCGGCTCTAGCGCGAGGAAAAAGCGCAGCCCGAGCGGGAGGACGATGTAATAGGCGATCAGTGCGCCGACCGAGAAGCAGAGGACGCTCAGCGAGATAATGGGCAGCGTGAGCCGTTTCTCGCGCTGTAAAAGCCCCGGGGCAACAAAGCACCAAGCTTGGTAGAAGATGACCGGCAGCGCCAACAGTAGCCCGCCGACAAAGGCGATTTGCAGGCTGATGAAGAAGTAGGTCATGGGTCGGAGGGCTTGTAGTCGGCGCGCTGGGGGCAAGTCGGCTGTGGGCGCGTCCGGTGCCGGTGCAGCATCGGGCTGGCCCAACCACTGGCTCACCAGCTTTTTGACCGCCCGTACCACGCTCGAGGATTGCTCGCTCTCCAAGCTGAAGACGGCCTCTTCGTATGGCTGGGTCAAGATCTGCATAATCGAATCGGAGAAGGCGAAGCAAATTGCCGCGCCCACGACGAGCGCGGCTAGGGCTTTGAGAATGCGCCAGCGGAGTTCTTCGAGGTGGTCGAGAAAGGGCATGTTGACTTCTCGGGGCGAGTCTGAGTCGTAGGGGGCTGCTGGGTCGTGATCAGCTTCCGGTTCATGGTTGGTTTCTACTGTCTCGCGGGTGGATCGCGGCTTGCGAAAGCGGGAGACGAAAGCGCCTAGGACGACTAGCAGGCAGCCGTAGGCGAAGATGTTGCCGTGCCGAGTGTAAAAGGTCGCGGGTTGGCCGACTGGCACGGTGGCGACCGCGACCGCAGGCGTGAAAAGGTCGGTCGCTTCGTAGGTGCGGCCAAACGGGTCGATGAACAGGGAGATGCCGGTGGTGGCGGCGCGGGCGATGGCCGTGCGGTTTTCAACGGCGCGCATGGCGTTGATGAGCGCGTGCTGATAGGGCCCTGCGCTGCGGCCAAACCACGAGTCATTGGTGATGTTGACCAGCAGGTGCGCTCCGGCCGCCACGTGCTGGCGCACCAGATCGGGAAAGATGGACTCAAAGCAGATGAGCACGGCAAAGGGGTGCCGGGGATGAGCAAAAACCGCGTGCTCTGTGCCGCGCGCGAATTCGGCCGGGCCGAGGTCACCGGTCAGGCGGGTCCAGTCGATGTCGCGCAGCAGGGGGATGGCGTCTCGGTAAGGCGTCCGCTCGCCAAAGGGCACTAAGTGCATCTTGGCGTATGAGGGCAGAGTTACGGCTCCGGGCTGGACGAAGAAGGCCGCGTTGTAGTTGGTGTGCGGCGCGCCGGTCAGCAAGGGGATGTCCAGCTCCTCGACGAGTGCTTGGACGCGGGCTCGGCAACCAGCCCGGCGCACAGGATCGCACGGCACGGCAGTCTCGGGCCAGACTAGCAGCTCGGGATCGCGCTTGGCCGCTTGGCGCGAGAGTGTGGCTAGAGCTGAGAAAGTGCGCTCCAGTCCGTTGGGACCCCACTTGTCGGCGTATGTAGTGTTCGGCTGGATCAGGCCGATGCGCAGGCTCTCGTCCGGGACGGTGGTCGCCATCGCGCTCTGAGCGTGAACCCAAGGCAAGAGATAGCTCAAGGCAACACCCACGAGAAAAACGCGCCGCTCGACGAGCGCCAAGTAAAACAGCGCGTTGAGGCCGACGACCCAGCAGGAGACGCCAAAGACGCCGGTCCAAGTGGCGTACTGGATGAAGTGTGGCAGGGCCGCTTGGCTGTGCCCCAATAGGAGCCAAGGAAATCCCAACTCCCCGAGCGAGAGCAGATATTCCTGCCCGGTCCACAACAAAGGCAGCAGCGCGAGCGCCTTTGCACCCCACCGCGCGGCGAGCGCGTTGAACAGCCCAGTGCAGAGGCCGGTAAAAAGGCCCAAATAAGCGGCCATCAGCCCGGTGCCCCCGACGACGGCAAGCCCCCCGCCTTGGGTATAGGCGACCCAGTACAGGGATAGTAGGTTCCAAACCAAGCCGCTGATCCAGCCCGCGGCAAAGCCGGCTTTGAAGCCGCGATCTTTCAGCACCAGCAGCAAAGGCACCAGCGCACAATGGGCCCAGAGCGGATGATAGAGAAAGGCGAGCGGGTGATCTGGGTGACTGGGAAAAGCCAGCGAGAGCAAGACCCCACTCAGTGCGGCCAGCAGCAGGCGGGAAAGCGGGGTTAGGGCCAAGACGAAGCGAGGGTTAGACATCGGCAGTGGAGGGTAATGCACAAAAATATAGGAGGGGGGCTGGGGTGGAGCAAGGCTGGCACAGATTGTGCTTGTATGTTGATTGCGTCTAGTGCCGAGCGGCTTGTGGGGGCTAGGTGCTACATTCGCGTGGTTTTTTTGCTACAGCTTTGCCTAAGGAGGAACGCACCGTGCCAACGCAAATTCAGCCCATTGACTACAACTTTGCCACCCGCACAGTGGGCGAGGGCCCGCCTGTCCACCGCGACGAACTGCCAAGGGAGCGGCTCGCGCGCTTGGGGCCGCAGGCGCTCAAAGACCAAGAATTGTTGGCCATAGCCTTGGGGACGGGGTATCGCGGTCGGCACGTGCTGGACTTGGCCGAGGGCATCCTCGCCGATTACCCCAAGGAATCACTGGTAGATATGGATTTGGGGGAATTGAGCCGGATCAAAGGGCTGGGCAAGGCCAAGGCCGGGGTTTTGGTCGCGGCGTTTGAATTGGCGCGCCGCGGATTGCACAAGGGCTTGGGGGTGCGGCCGGTGATTAGTGCGCCTGGCGACGCGCTGTCCATGCTGTCCGACATCAAGGATCAGCAGCGCGAGCACTTTCTCTGCCTGTATCTCAACGCCCGCAATCAGGTGATCCACAAGGAAATCGTGTCCATCGGCAGTCTATCTTCGGCCATCGTGCATCCGCGCGAGGTCTTTCGCACGGCTGTAGCGCAGGCTGCGGCCAGCGTGATCTTGGCACACAATCACCCCTCTGGTGACGTGTCGCCCAGCCAAGACGACATCAACCTGACGCGGCGCTTAGTGCAGGCCGGCGAAATCATGGGCATTGACGTGCTAGACCACCTCATCATCGGCAGCGACGATTTTCTCAGCTTGAAGGAGCGCGGCTTGATTTAAAGAAAATTGTATTTGCTCGGCAAAAGCCTATATTACTGAACAAATACAGCAATTTATATAAGGCAAGGGTTCGCTAAGTGATGAAAGACGAAGGAAGCCATTTAATTCCAGTGTACATTTTCGACATGTACCCCTACCCAGACTCGGAACAGGGCTTGGGCATGCCGCAGAAATTCTTGGTGTTGCTCAAGGGTACGGAAAACATCGTGGTGCCCATCACGATCGGCCACTTTGAGGGCCAAGCTCTCGCCATGGCGCTCCGCAAAATCTCCTTGCCGCGGCCCCTGCCGCACGACCTGTTGTGCAACCTGCTCAAGCGAATCGACGCCGTGGTCCACAAGCTGGTGGTTCACACGCTCAAAGAGGATGTTTTCCACGCGTACCTGCTGGTCCAAGCTCAGGGCCAGTCCTTCTACCTCGACTGTCGTCCCAGCGATGGCATGATTGTGGCCACGCTCTTGGGTGTGCCGCTCTTTTTGACCCCAGAGGTCATGGAGGCGGCCGGCCAGCCGCTGGAACACTCCGACGAGCGCACAGCGGTCGAGGACGAACAAGCCGCTGTGCCACCGGATGTGCCGGTAGAGGACGAAGAGGCCGAGCGCGAGCAAGTCGCGAAGAAGTCGGAGGCGTTCGTGGATCCGGAGACGGGCGAGCCGATAAGCCGATTGGAACAGCTCAAGGCGCACTTGGACTGGCTCATCGCCCAAGAGGCCTACGAGCAGGCGGCCCAGGTCCGCGACCGCATCAGCGAGCTAGAATCTGAAAGCTAAAAGTTGCTTTCGCCGCGCCGCGCTTGGACGCTCTTGCACTGCTGTTGCCGTGCAGGGGCGTTTTTTATATAGCAACCCGGACACCTTAATTCGGTGAAATATACTGTGCAAGAACCAAAAATTACCAATCATCCAACAGAGATATTCGGCTACTCTTTTGTAGATGTTTCTTCAAGTGCTCAAGCGGCACGGCAAGAACAGTTCTGTCCGTTTCTTGACGGCGAATGTAAAAAGCCGCGAAAGAGTCAACCAGAAATTAAAATAGGTGTTTGTTCAGTGGGCTATAAGGGGACATTTCTAGAAAAGACTTCCCCTATTATCATTTGTCCTCATCGGCTAGAGGAGATCATCTATGAAACTATTGAAAAATTGTATTTTGAAGGCCAGATATCAGAGAGCAAAATACTATGGACATCAGAAGTGTCATGTGGTGTGGCAGGTAGTATCGACTTTGTCGCGGCAAAAGTTAGCGATGAAGGAATCGAGGATTTTGTTTGCGTTGAATTTCAAGCAGCCGGCACCACGGGAACGCCTTGGGAAGCATTTTTAGACTTTCAGAGGACAGAAGGATTTACAAAGAAAACCTATGGATACGGTATAAATTGGGCGAATGAGTTTACGAAGACGATGATGCAACAGATCTATAAAAAGGGGATGGTGGTAGAATCTTGGGTTAAGAAAATAGTATTCGTACTACAAGATGTAGGTCTCGATTATATAGTAAGTACCACTGATGCTAGTGATTTACACGAAGCAACTGACGATTATTCTGTTCACTTCTGTACGTTCAAAATGATTTGGCGAGAAAATAGCTCTACATGGAAATTGGTTTTTGATAAGAGGATGGGAACTAATACTGAAGGAATACGAAAAATTCTAGGGGGAGCCACCAAGGATAAATTTCCAACCGTCGGTGAATTCAAAAGAAATATAAGTTCTAGGTTGAACCTACATTCTGAAACTCAACTGGATTTTTTCTAATCTTTGATTAGCGACCTTTATGTAGTCGTCACTCAATTCAATTTGATTAGCGGCGACTAGGGTACTGCCAGTTCCCATAAATGGATCGAGAACTATACCTTTTTTGCGACTGGTAGCTTTGATCGGAATTTGCAATAATTCAATGGGAAACACGGCGTAATGGGCATCTTTCCTCCACTCATCCTCTGGCACTATATTCCATATATCGGATGGAATGTATCCCTTGGATTTACTCGTTAAAATAAAATACCCTTTATTCTCCAGTTCTTTCGCTCGTCCACTCACTTTACCGTTGTTGCTGTGGTACGTGCGTTGCGTTCCTCGAATTGTCATTCTGAAATCGACGAGTTCGCCGGAGCGAATTCTTCCTAGCGTCTCGTCGAGTGCTTTTATGGCGGCGTTTTTTCGCTTTGAGTTAAGGCATCCGAGTCGATAATTTGCTGACGGTATTTTTTGCCACTCACACCAGTCGCTGATATAGTCTCGTTACCTGTTACTTTAGGGAGTTTCGTAGGTTTAATTCTTATGCTATCTGCGTCGTAGTAGTATTTCTTGTTTTTTACAAAGTGGAAAATATGTTCGTACATATCCCGCAATCTGTCTTTAGCACTTTGCGTCCCCTTCATTTGCGACCAAATTACATCGTTTCGCAAAATCCAACCATCGTCCTGCATAGCCAGAGCAACGCGCCAAGGCATCCCCATTAGATTTTTATTGTGGTATTTGTCTCCGAGATTTAGCCATACCGATCCCGTCTTTTTCAGAATTCTTTTGATTTGCTTAAAAACTTCTGTAATGTGATTTACGTATTCCTCGGGAGTTTTCTCTGTGCCTATTAGCTGATCTGTGTCTTCACTTATGTCGTACTCTCTTAATTGCCAGTAGGGAGGCGACGTTATTACGCAGTCAATGCTATCGTCCGGTATCGTTTTAATAACTTCTCGGCAGTTTCCTTTCAATAATCCAAGGTCTCGTTGTCCATCTATGACTTGCTGAATTATTAGACTATTGCCCATAGCATTCACTCCTTCGGTTGTGGAGTTGGTAATGATACAATGAACGCCTCAGGAGCGAACCAATCGAGCTTAACAAAGGTGCGAAACAGCGTCAAGCTCATACACGCCCCGATTGGGCTGTATAATGTACTCATCGTTTTATCGTCATTGGGAGCGGGCGTGCAAGAAGACCATGAGCGAAGCGAGGTCCGCAGGTGAGACCCCGGAAATGCGCGACGCCTGTCCTAGCGTCTGTGGGCGGATCGCCGCGAGCTTTTGGCGCGCCTCGGTTGAAATGTTCAGGCTGGAAGCGGCGAAGTCAAAATCGACTGGCAGGCGCAGGGATTCGAGGCGCTTGAGCTTTTGCGCTTGGGTCTCTTGGCGCTTGATGTACCCCGCGTATTTAATCTCGGCCTCGACGTGTTCGGCCGCGTTTGGCGAGAGAGGCTGTGGTGGTGGGGCGAATTCGCAGAGGTGGTCGTAGTTGAGTTGGGGGCGACGCAGCAACTCGGCGAGCGAGGTCGATTCAGTGATGGGAGTGGTACCTTGGCGCGCCAAGACCTCTTGCACCTTTTCGGTCGGTTTGACGCGCTCGTGCTGTAGGCGTTCGCGCTCGGCGGCGACTTGTTGCTGCTTGGTTTGAAACTGGTGCCACAGGTCGTCGTCGATCAGCCCTAGCGCCCGGCCCTTGGCCATCAGGCGGTCATCGGCATTGTCCTCGCGCAAGAGCAGGCGGTGCTCGGCGCGCGAGGTGAAGATGCGGTACGGCTCCAGCGTACCTTTGGTCACGAGGTCGTCAATTAGGACGCCGATGTACGCATCGGCGCGCGTGAGCACGAGCGGGTCGTCGCCGCGAGCCTTGAGCACGGCGTTGATGCCGGCCATAATCCCTTGGGCCGCAGCTTCTTCGTAGCCAGTGGTGCCGTTTATTTGGCCGGCGAAGAAGAGATTGGCCACGCGCTTGGTCTCTAGGTGCGGGTAGAGTTGGGTCGGCGGGGCGTAATCGTATTCGACCGCGTACGCCGGGCGCAGAATCTCGGCCCGTTCGAGGCCGGGCAGGGAGCGCACGATCTGGGGTTGCAGGGCTTCCGGCAGGCTCATCGACAGGCCGTTGAGATAAAACTCGAGGGTGCGCCGCCCCTCTGGCTCGACGAAAACTTGGTGCCGCTCCTTGTCGGCAAAGCGTGCGATTTTGTCCTCTATGGAGGGGCAATAGCGCGGGCCGATGCCCTCGATGCGCCCGCTGTACATGGCCGAGCGCGACAGGTTCTCTTGGACGATTTCGTGGGTGTGGGCGTTGGTGTAGGTGATCCAACAGGGCATTTGCGGCTGGGTGATTTTGGGCACCGAATATGAAAAGGGGCGCGGTGGGTCGTCGCCGGGCTGTTCTTCAAACGCGGCAAAGTCGAGGGTGCGACCGTTGATGCGCGGTGGAGTGCCGGTTTTGAGGCGTCCGGTTTCAAAGCCGAGCGCGACCAAGCCCTCGGCGGCTTTTTCGGCGGCAGTCTCGCCGGTGCGCCCGGCGCTATAAGAAAAATCGCCGACGTGAATTTTGCCGCGCAGGAAGGTGCCGGTCGTGAGGATGACGGTGCGCCCGCGGTAGGCGATGCCGCCCTTGATGCCGACGCCTTGGACGGCTCCATCCTCGATTAGCAAGCTCTCCATCAGGCCCTGGCGGATGTCGAGATGCTCTTGCTGTTCGCAGGTGTACTTCAGCTCGAATTGGTAGTCCTTTTTGTCGGCTTGGGCGCGCGAGGCGCGCACGGCTGGCCCGCGCGAGGTGTTGAGGCGGCGGAATTGGATGCCGGTGCGGTCGATGTTGACGGCCATCTGGCCGCCAAGCGCGTCGATTTCCTTGACGATGTGCCCCTTGCCGATCCCGCCGATAGCCGGGTTACAGGATAGCTGGCCAATGGTGTCCAAGTTCATGGTCAGGAGCAGGGTCTCGGCTCCCATGCGCGCCGCGGCGAGTGCGGCCTCGGTGCCGGCGTGGCCGCCGCCGACGACGATGACTTGGTACTCTTTGTCGTAGAAAATCACGATTGTTTATACGCGGCGAGGATGCGGTCGCCTTCCTCTTCGGTTTCGCGCAAGAGCGTCTGCAGCACGTCTTCGGGGGTGCCGGCGCGCTCTTGCTTTGCGGACCAATGCCACTGGTCCAAATAGGCGTCGGTGCCCACGAGCCCTTCCTGCATGGCGATGCGGTCGATCGCGAGTTGGAAGCGGGCGGGTAGGGTGTGTGAACTCGGCCGGCGGCCGGCAAAGAGCTTGATCTGCACGGGGATGTCGCGCCAGTAAAGGACTTGGTATTGAGTCATGAGTCGAGTGCTTGGCGAAAGGCGCGGATGTGCTCCGGCGTGGTGCCGCAGCAGCCGCCAATGATCTGGACGCCGGCCGCCGCTAAATATGGGACGTACGTGGCCATTTCCTCGGGGCTTTGCGAGTAGATGGTGCGGAGGGCGCTGTTGAGCTGCGGCATACCGGCGTTGGGATAGGTCATCAGCTTCTTGTCGAGGCCGCGCTCCTGCATGGCGGCCTTAAGCTGCTCAACGCCGTGGAGGGCGTATGGCATGCCGGTGTGCTCGCTGCGCCGAGTTTCAGCGCCGCAGTTGATCCCGACGAGGTGGACGTGGTCGAGGAGGTTGTCGCCGCTGGAGTATTGGCCCGAGGCGAGCATGTCCAACAGGTCGGCGACCGAATGTCCCCAATCGGTGCGATAGACGACCTGCTTGCTTTTGCGGTCTTGCGTGTATTTGAGCGCGAGGTTGACGGCAATGGGCAGGCCGGTCTGGCGGGCGATGTCGCAGACCATGGCCGCTTCGACGGCTGAAAACTGGGTTTCAACGGAGAAAAAATCGACCCCGCCTTCGCAGAGCGCGTCGATGATGCGCTGATGTGCAGCGCGGACCTTGTCGTTGGCGATGCCGAAATCCGTACTGCCTGCGTCGGCTTCGATGGCCCCGGGGGAGGGGCCGATGGAGCCGGCGATGAAGACGTCACGTCCGCAGCGCTCCCGGGCGCGCTGTGCCAGTTCGGCCCCGCGTCGGGCCAGCGCACCGGCTTGAGTCGGGTCTTTATCGGCCATGGCGAGGTGTAACTCAGAGGCGACAAAGGTGTTGGTGCCAATGCAGTCAGCACCTGCGGTGATATAGTCGGTGTGGATATCGACGACCGCCTCTGGATGGCTTTCGTTGGCGAGGGTGGAGTTGGTTAGTTCGATGTGACGGGCGAAAAGCTCGGAGCCAAAACCACCGTCGTACAAGAGAGGCCGCGGGTCATTAAGGCGCTGAAGGAAAAGGGACACAGGCTTGTCTCCGTCTTAGGACAGGGTGTCGGCGCGGGAGTCGCTGAACAGCCATTTGAGCAAGCGTTGGCCGAAGTCGGGCGCAAAGTTCGGTACGTGCGCGCCTTGCTCTATGGTCCACAACTCGATGGTGACGTCGTTGCGGCAGCCCGTGCGGTAGCGGGCGCGGACCGTCTCGGGGCCGTCGAGTTTTTGGTCGAGGTCGAGCGGAGGAAGGGTTTCTGGATCGGTGAGGTCGCAGCGGGCGAGTGCCGCCCAGCGCAGCGCGACTTCTTGTGCGCCTGCGTACTCATGCTCACCCGTGCTGCCGTCGTAGGCTATGACCTTGTCGGCTGTGCCGTGGATTTGCAGCACCGAGACTGGGGATGCAAAAGCGCAACGGGAGGGGTCGCTAAAGGAAGTACCGGCGAGGCTAGCA
The DNA here is from genome assembly GCA_965200315.1 of Candidatus Latescibacterota bacterium. Lineage (GTDB taxonomy): Bacteria > Latescibacterota > UBA2968 > UBA8231 > UBA8231. The sequence goes on along the minus strand of OZ241362.1, from coordinate 1,111,785 downwards.
ATGGCGACTAAGCCCGGGATGCCTTCGCAGGCGAGTCGGTAGGACATAAAGCCGCCGTTGGAGTGCCCGAGGACGAAGATGCGCTCTACGGCGATATGCGTGGCGGCTTCTTCTAATAGCCCGGAAAGGTACTGCACGTCATCGACCTGAGTGTTGTGGAGGTCGCAGCAGAAGTCCGTGGCGTTCCAAAAGCGCCTGCCATCGGGGTCGTGCGTACCGTTGGCCATAATGAGGGCGAAGTGCTCAGCATTCACCCGCTGCGAGAGACCAAAATAGCGGTCGTGCTCAGCTAAATGGCTGGTGAAGCCGTGCAGACTGAGGACGAGCGGAATAGGCGTCTTGGGGTCGTGATCGGCTGGGAGGACCAAGAAGGCTGGGCGTTGGCCGCCCAATGAGTGGACGGTGTGATCCTTGCTCAAATTGGCGACCGACTCGGCGACCGACTCGGTATCGGATATTTCGCCGCAGGCGGTGAGGGTCAACGACAGCAGAGCAGCAAGAATAGAGATTCTGTCGTTTCGCATATTGACCCTCCTTTCCGTTGGCGATCTACGGGACCGATGGCGACAAAGGTCGCCCTAAGCTCAGTTTTTAATCTACGCGATAAGGCCAAAAATGACCAACGGACTAGGCTGCGAGTTCGCCCTTGCGATAGGCTCGCAGGAAGGCGGCGCAGTACTCGTCTCGGCCCAGCAACATATCCTCAGCTAGCTGGTAGGGCCGGGCTTGGCGGTCGAAGGCAAAGAGGTCGGATAGTGAGGTGGTAGTCGGATCCATGATTGCGCTGTCGGCACCGGCTTCGACGGCCAGCAGCAGGAAGACATCGTTGATCAAGTGGCGACAGGGCAGGCCGAAGGAGACATTGGAGAAGCCTCCGGTGATGTGGATTTCGGCACCTAACTCGCCGCGCAGTTGGCGGATGGCGTCAAAAGCGTGGTGGCCGAATTGCGCATCAACCGAGATGGGGAAGATCAGGGGGTCAATGTACAAGTCGGCGAGCGACAGCCCCAAGGCGAGGGCCTTGTCGACCATCTGCCGGGCGTGATCGATCCGTTCTTGTGCATTTTGTGGCATACCGGACTCGCCCGCCGCAGTGATGATGACTTGGGCGTTGTACCGTTTGGCCAGATCTAGGGCTTCAGGCCGCTCCAAGGACGCGGAGTTGAGCAGTAGGCGCTGGGGGTGGTCGTCACCGGCTTCGAGGCCGACGGCGAGGGTGTCTAGCTGGGAGGAGTCAATGGCCAGTGCCGTCTGCGACATGGCCGATACCGCCTGTACCAACCAGCGCATGGCCTCTTGCCGCTCCGCGGGCTTGAGGGATATCTCATCGACATTGAGGTCGAGGAAATCGGTGCCGGCCGCTTCTTGGCGCTGTACTTGGCGACGGAGGTAGTCGAGGGCATCCACGTTGCCGAGCATGGCTTGTTGCACGGCGATTTTGAGGTATTTGACGCGGCCTTCCTCGTAGTCTTGGGTTGTTTTAACTGCTTCGGGAATCTGGAGGAAGCGGCGCTTGTTATTGGCATCGCGGAAGCGCACTGATTCGACGCCTTGGGGGTCTGGGCCGATGAGCTTGCCCTTGCGCAAGACGACGCGGGTGGTGTGGATGTTTTCGCCGATGACGACGAAGGGACGGTCCGTACCGGGGATGTTCATTGGATTCCGTATTTGTTTGTACGTGGATTAGTGATTTAGGACGGGCGTTGTTGCACGAAGTTAAATAAGATAGGCTTCTATGGATGGGATGCGATTTACTGGCAAGAAAATCGCCGCCATTTCGTCCACGAAGCCAAACTTTTTTAAGGTATCGCCTCCCCTGCCCTTGGTCAACCCCGTTGTCCTCATACTTTTGGACGAGGAGCCAACATAGCCAGCTTCTTATTGTTCCAACCACAGGGCCTTAGTTTCTGAGGACGATGCCTCTCGGTTGCGATTAGAAGTGGGCGTCCCCCAAGTGTCCTTTCATCTCAAGTTTTAGAGAACGACAGAGCCTATGTGCGAACGTCTCAACGCCGGGCAACTCTGTGTAGTTGTGGGAATACACCGCCACGTTGAGTTCGTGGTGCCGAGCGTATTCGAGTAGATAAAGATTGGTTTCTCCAGTTAGGTACATGTCGATGTCATGGGACATGGCGTCCCGAATGTAGCTGGTGTAGATACCGGCTCCAGTGACGCAACCTATACGTTGGACTGTTCGATTCGCGTCATACATGCTGCGTGGTTGCTCTTGAAGGAGCGAATTCAATGTCGAGCAAACCGATTGGAAGCTCGTCGGGGTAGGCAGTTTGCCGATGCGAGCCTCACATGCTGAGGGTTTATAAACATGGTGACACCCGATTTTGGTGAGCAGTGTGGACGATGTTCCAAAGTCTGCTAGATCCAACGGCAGATGAGCCCAGATATGCGTTAAGCCTTTGTCTTGGAGTAAGCCACAAACCTCATCCCTTTGCTCAAACATGAAGTTCCAGGCATCGTGATGAGTCACAATTACATCTGCGCTGCGGTCAACTGCCTCATAGATCGTCCTAGGAGTAATCGTGGTCGAATAGCCCAACGAGGTCAGATGGTCACAGTGCTCTACGATTCCCCATTCATCTAAGTGGTCATCAAGGAACTTTTTGGAAAAAAGATCATTCAGCACGTCGCGAATCATGCTAGTGTTTTCCGCTCCAAGTTATTCTGGGGTGTACGTTACTTCGAGCTTGATACCGTCGGGGTCGAAGAAGAAAGTCGCGTAGTATCCCTCGCCGTATTCTGGACAGTCGATAGGTGGGTCTTCGACATTCACATGCTCTAGGTTCTTGATTACCTCTTCGTATTCGTAGATTTTTTCAACTTCTGCCCGTGAATCGACAGAAAAGGCGATATGGTGTAGCCCCGGCTTGGCCCTATCGTAGCGGCCTGCTTCTGTAGTGTGGCCGATCAGCAGGATCATCCCATTCCTCTCAAATCGCAATCTGTCGATCTCGCCCTTCTCTGTCAGCCGCGGGGACAACTTTCGGAATCCAAGCTCTTCTAGTAAGGGCGAGTAAAATCGCGTCGAAGTATCTAGATCGGAGACTGATAACCGGATGTGGTGGATGGCTGCCATCTATTCATTTGATGGTTTGTGCTACGTCAAGCTCGCAAGACAGCCCACTGTTTACTCTGGTTTCAACAATGCAGTCTTACCGCGAATCTTTCTTCTTCCCACGGTGATCTTTTTGCAAAAAGGCGTTGGTCCAAGCACTGGTCCCCTGTAAGTCCGCGTCCTTGATAACGGCTGCGTCGCCGAGCATCTGTTCCTCTTCGCCATAGGCTTTGAGGCGGTCGTACGCGCGTGCCCAAATGCAGTCCTTGTCGCCGACTTCGCACTTGCCTTGGCGTGTGCCGCCGCAGGGGCCGTTGCGCTGGTTTTTGACGCACTGCGATTCCGGGCACAAGTAGGCGATGTCTGGCAGCGAGCAATCGCCGCAGTCGCGGCAGTCAAAAGCAGCGATTTTGAGCGCGTGCTCGGCCGCGTGGACGAGCTTGGCGGCCTTGGGGTGCTCGGTTAGGGCGCGGGCGAGATGAGCACCGGTGCGAAAACCCGCGCTCTCAGGCGCAAATACTTGGTCGTGGATGCGGCGGTTTAACTTGTAGCTCAGCGGCAGGCGGCCGCGTGCTTGGTGGAGGGCGGCTTGCTCCTTGGAGGCGAGGTACGCGCGGTTGATGGTCGTTGAGCTGAGGCCGGTGTCGCCATCGGGTTCAAAAAAGTAGAATTCGTCGGCAAAGGAAAAGCAGAGTTCCTTGGCGAAGTCGCGCCAGTCGTCTTCCGAGTAGGTCGCGGCGAGAGCGAGGATTTTTTCGTAGTCGCCGTATTGCAGGTGCCCGCCGAGATAAGCTCCCCGGTAGCCGAGGCCCTTGGCGATGGCGCACTGCTTAGCGGCCAGTTCCAAGAAGAACGCCCGCCCCTTGTCGTTGGCTTGGGCCTGCTTTTCGACGACGGCCATCAATTTGTCGGTGACTTCAACCCCGGGAATGTGACCCTTGTGAAAGAAGCGCGCCGCCGGCCGCGAGAGCACGTACACGTTGGCGATGACCGGGACCTCGAGGTCGCACAAGGCCATGTATTTGAGCAACTCGTCCTGCTTGCGCGCGTCGTAGCCGATCTGGCTGATGACAAAAGCTGCGCCAACGTGGATTTTTTTGGCCAGCTTGAAGTACTGAGGCATGACCTCGCGCTCGTAGCGCTTGTGGTTATTGACTACGGCCCCTAGATAAAAATCCGTGGCCTCCATGCGCTGAGTCCGCTTGCCCTTTTTTATTTTTAAGCCAGCGTTCATGGCGGCGAACATTTCGAGCAGGCCGACCGAGTCGAGGTCGAAGACCCCACCGGCTGTGCCCTGATAGCCACTGATGGGGTAGTCGCCAGAAAGGGCGAGGATGTTGTTGAAGCCCTCGCTGGCAAGTTGCCAAGCGCGGCCTTGCAGCGCGTTGCGGTTCCAGTCCTTGCAGGAGAGGTGGATGATGACGTCTTGGCCGCGCGAGATCAGGTCGGTGCCGAGGGTGTCCGGGTTGATCATGGCGTTGCCGCCGGGGTTATCGGTGATGCTCAGAGCGTGGAATTGCGGGTGCTCGGCGAGGCGGCGGGCGAGGGCGAGGACCTTGCGGCCGTCGCGCTCGGTGATTAAGCCCCGCGAGGTCACCAACTCGACGATGTGGACGAAGGTGTCGGTGGTTTTGAGCAAATGGCGCAGGGGTTTCTTCTGCCAAGCCCCCGAGTAGCGGGCGGGTGGATGGAGCGCGGGCAGCGACATGGTTAAAGTGCGGCGGGCATGGGTTTGAATTGGCAGCCCTCGACGAAGAGTTCAAAAAAGTCGGGGGTCGTCTCTAATTCGACGTGCTCAATGCGCTTGGCCAGCGCTTCGATGCGGGCGCGTTTGCCGGCGGAGAGCAGCACTTCGCGCGCCCCTTGGGCGGCGGCATTGCCCACCTTGGCGATGCGCGCTGTGGGCACGGGGGCCAAAAAGCCGATGTCGATGGCGGCTTGAACATCGACGTAGTTGGCAAAGCCGCCGGCGAGGTAGAGCTGTTGCACATCGCCCGGATTGAGGCCCAAGGTCCGCAAGACGATGTACTGACCGCAGAAATTGGCGGCTTTGGCTTGGGCTAGGTTGGAAGCGTCGAGGCGCGAGAAGGTGATGCCGTGCTCGGGTACTAGCTCAAACAGGCGCTTTTTGGCCGCGAAGACGCCCTTGGGGGTCATTAAATCGTGGCGGCGCAACTCGGCGAGGAGGTCGATTAGCCCGGAGCCGCACAGCCCCGCTGGTGTGGTGTCGCCAATGGTTTCCCACTGCCAACGTGCGCCGTCCCAGCGGATAGATTCAATGGCTCCGTCGCAGCCGGGCATCCCATAGGTGATGCCACCGCCCTCAAAGGCCGGGCCGGCCGGGCAGGAAGCCGCGACGAGGCGACCTTGGTGCGCGACTACTACTTCGGTGTTGGTGCCCACATCGACCAGCATTGCGCTCTCACTGGAAAGGTCCATATCAACGGCGACTAAGTCGGCGGCTACATCCGCGCCGACGTGGCTGGCGATCAGCGGCAGCGAGTACGCGCGCGCTTTGGGATTGGCCTTCAGGCCGAGGCGACGGGTCTTTTCGACTAGGCTGGTCGCGGTGCGTTCGCCGCTTAGGTATTCGTGCTCAATGCGCGATTTGTAGGGCTTTTGACCGATGCTCTGCACGTCGAGGCGGAAGAGGATGTCGCGCATCGTCGAGTTGCCAGCGACCACGATCTCGTAAATCTCCTGCCGCACAAAGCCGCCGCGCCGGCACAGATCAGCGATCTCGTGGTTGAGTGCCTTGACGAGGGCTTGGCGCAGCTCGCCGGGGTGTTGCCCATCGTAGGAAATGCGGTGCATGATGTCGCTGCCGCCAAAGCGCTGCGGGTTTTCAAACGCGCTCAAATGCACGCTCTGGCCCGTCTCCAGATCGACTAAGTCGAGGACAATGGTGGTGGTGCCCAAGTCGATGGCTAGGCCGTAGAGATGCCCGCGGTATTGGTCGATTTCCTCGTCGCCGTAGTAGATGGTTTGCCCGCGCCGCTGGACTACGGGATCGAGCTCGGCGGGGCGCTCCACGGTGTGGGTCAGTATCCGGGGCGTACGAAAAAGCGGTGCGAACTCGATATCGACATCGGCGTCTTCGACTTTGGCTTGGCAGGCGAGCCGGAATTCACCGCCGAGGAAGTCCTCGGCCGGCGTTGGCGCACTGAGGGCTTGCGCGCCGCTTGTTACTTCGACGATGCACTCGTGGCAATGGCCCGTGCGCCCACAGGAAGTGGGTACGCGGGTGCCGAGCTGATCCGCGTAGTCGAAGAGGGTGCCGCCGGTGGACAGCGGGTAGGAGGTGCTGTCGCAGCGGATGTGGCCGCGGTTAGGCGTGGCCGGGCGTTGGGCCGACTCCCAAGCCGAGCGGTAGTCGAGCTGGTCGTCGCTGCCGCATTGGAGCAGTTCGCCCGGCTTTTGCGGCTTGCGCTGGTTGCGGCAGCCGAAGTGGGCGGTGCATTGGTCGAAGCGGTTCTTATAAGGGCAGCGAAAGGTGGCCTGCACATCGGCGTGGGTGGCGATGCCGGCGAGGATGCCCGACAGGCGGTCGAGGCGCTTTTGGTATTCGGCGGGGTCGATTTGGGTCATGGATTATTGTGAGGCTGGGCGCATCTGCGTTGAGCCTATAGCTCCTTTAATTCAGGCCATTTGATTTTTGTGTGCGACGACTGATCGCAAACAACCAAGCCGCCCCATGATGCAAGCTGTTTGAGGGGCAAATTCAGCCTGCATATTTCCAACGGATGTAAATCAGATCCGCTTCTCAGAGATCGCTTGCACTGGAGGGCATCACTCATATTTCACCCACTTCTCTTTAGTATCGTATAGTTACAGACATTCCGCCTGTCTGGGGGTGGACCCTTCCGGCGCGAATGGGGATGTCGATTCGCGGCCCGCAGATGCGAACGCCCAATGTTCTCGCTGACCGTCCCGTTAGAGGGTTGCCATTGGGGGCCTCTTTCATAGCTCGAAAGACAATCTGCACACCGCTACTCGTCCTCAACTTCGCTCAGCAAATCCTTGGCCAAGGCCACGCAGGCGAGGGCGTCCTTGCCGTAGCCATCGGCCCCCATGTCGTCGGCAAATTCCTGAGTCACGGGCGCGCCGCCGACCATGATTTTGACGTCGTCGCGCAAGTCGGCGTCGATGAAGGCCTCGATGGTCTTGCCCATGTTGGGCATGGTGGTGGTCAACAGGGCCGACATGCCCAAGAGCGGGGCTTGGTGCTCTTCGACGGCGTCGATGAACTCGTCTTCGGAGGTATCTACGCCTAGGTCGTGGACGACGAAACCGGCCCCGCGCAGCATCATGATGCACAAGTTTTTGCCGATGTCGTGAAGGTCGCCCTTGACCGTGCCCATGATCACAATGCCGATGGGATCGACGCCCGAGGCCGAGAGAATGGGTTCGATGTGGGTCATGCCAGCCTTCATGGCGCGGGCGCAAGCCAACACTTCGGGGACGAAGATAAAGTTTTCGCGGAATTTGATGCCGACGATGGCCATGCCGGCGATCAGTCCGTCGTCCATGACTTCGAGGGCCTCCACGCCCGCGGCAATGGCTTGGCCGGTCAATTCGTCAACCGTTAGGTGGTCGCCGTCGATGAGAGCCGCAGCGATGTTCTGCATCTGCTCGCTGGCTTGGGCGAAGAGATTGATGATGCGCTCGCGCTCTTCGTCGCGCTCGATGAACTCTTCGATCTCGTCGTGGATAAATTCGTTGGCGATGTCGGTGATGTCTGCCATAGGGTCTCTTCTTTTAGTTGCGATCTTGGTCGCGGTGCCACTCGTGCACCGTGCGGGGGATGGTTTTGAGGTTTTCGATGGAGGTCTGCAAGGGGATGGCGCACTCTGGGCCGATGAGCTGGACGCCGGCTTCGAGGTTGCGCACAACTTCCGCGCCGACGGTTTCTGGCCCTTTGGCAAAGAGGGTCTCGGGGTTGTTGATATTGCCTACCAACGAGATGCGGTCGCGCACGATTTGGACGGATTCCTCGGGCGTGTTCTTGGAGTCGTAGTGGAAGGCCGCCATGCCGGTTTGGGCGATGTACTCCATGCGGTCAACCGTGCGGCCGCAGATGTGGAGGATGATGGGCACCGAAAGCCGCTCGGCAAACTCGATGTGCAAATCGCGCAAGTAGCGCTCATAGTACTCGCCGCTGACGAGGTCGCCGGTAGCGTGGTCGGGCAGGGTCAGGGCGTCGGCCCCGGCCTCGATCTGCGCCTGCCCGAACTCAATGGTGATCTCTTTCATGCGGTCGAGGCAGAGCTTGGTCTTGCCGGGGTCGTCGAGCGACAGCAGCAGAAAAGGTTCGACTCCGAAGCAGTGGTAACCCAGCGACCAAGGCCCCATGGTCTTGCCGACGATGGCGACTTCGTCGCCGTATTCCCTGCGCAGAATTTTGATCGCCTCAGTGACGCAGGCCGTGTCGGGGTGGGTGCAGAGGTCGGCGGGGATTTTGATGTCGTCAGGTTCGTCCCAGATCGGCTGACTCATGCGGACGGTGGGCCAGTTGTCCTTCTGCTCCCACTGGATTTTGCACCCGAGGGCCGAGGACTCTTGAATGATGGTGAAGACTGGCATGATGGTGTCAAAGCCCAGCTCGGTGTAGCCGGTGGCGGCCAGCCGCGCCATAAGCTCCGGCTCGCGATTGGCCGCGGGGAAGGGGGCATCGACGAGGTCCATCAATTCGACGGTGGCCAACGAGGTTGGGTTGCAGAGTGGGGTGCGATCCACAGGCTCGCGGGCAAGGGCGGCGAGTACGCGCTCGCGGCTGGTCATCGAAGAGGTCATGATAGACTCCTTTATTCCTGGGCGCTAGGGGCTGAGAGCACGCCGCGGTTGGCCATGGCTTCGGCCTCGCGCACGGCAGCGCGCACGTTGGGGGCGCGGACGAGCAAGAGGCCGATTAGGGCGTCGTGGGGGTGGCCGCAGCCGAAGCGGACTTGGTTGGGTTGATCGGCGACTTCTTCCATTTCGCCGAGGCGGATTAGGCCGCGGGCGATGGTGGTGACGCGGCGTTCCGCGCCTAGGGCCTGTTCGGTGGCGTGGGCCTCGTACAAGCCCTGCCCGCGGCTGGCGACGGCAATGGTGGCGTTGGCTTTTTTGTCGAAAATGTGTAACGGGCGCGGCTCTATGGGTTGCGCTGGCGGCAGCTTACAAGCCTCTAAGAAGAGCCGCTTGACGGCGAACAGATGCGCGTGGCCACAGGGGAAGCGAAGTAGGCCATCGCTGGTTTGCTCCATACCCCCGAGTATCTGCATGGCGTCCGCGATCCCGGCGATGCGCTCGGCGGCTTCGGGAAGATGGCTGTAGGTGTGGACTTTATAGGCCGGGGCGTTATCCGGGCCGGGGCGATAGAGGGCGATGGAGATGTGGTGGCAGTGGGAATCCATGGAGACCAGCTCTATGCGCGGGCCGAGGTCCAAAATCTGTGTCATCTGCATTTCCTCTTGACAGCAAAACGTTAAGTTGAGTACTGTTAGACAAAATAGCTAATGGTCAGACCATCGGCAAATATTTTTCCGCCAGCGGCGATTGAATACCTTGGTCCACGCTAGTAAAAAAGCCGCAGCCGCGGCCATGCGCCCGGTGCAGCGCACATCGGTAAGTGACGAGATTATCGCGCAGATAACCGACTTAATTGAGCGCAATGTTCTCAAGCCCGGCGACAGGCTACCGCCGGAACGGGAGTTGTGCAAGCGCTTTCAGGTTGGGCGCTCCTCGCTGCGCGAAGCCCTGCGCTCGTTGTCCATGATGGGCCTGCTCGACGGTCGCGTGGGCGAGGGCACGTTTGTCTGCGACAAGAGCCAATACGTGGAGCGGGCGTTGCAGTGGGGGTTTTTGCTCGACGGCAAGAAGCTCCAAGACCTGAGCGAGACGCGGATGATGCTCGAGTCGCAAAACGCCTATTTGGCGGCTGAGCGGGCTACGCCCGAGGATTTGGCGGCGATTGCCGACGCGCTGGCTGGCATGGCCGGGGGGCTTTCTGACGAGGGGCGCTTTCTCGCTAGCGATTTGCAGTTCCACCTACTCATTGCCCGGGGCACTCACAATTCCATTCTCTACAGCTTGCTCGAAACCACGCGCAACTATCTGCAAGAATGGATCAAGGAAAGTTTAGTAGAGCCGTCGCTGGCTGGCCCCCGAGCCGAACTATCGCTGGCGGAGCACCAGCAGATCTTGGCGGCATTGCAGCGTCGGGATGCGGAGGCCGCACAGCAGGCGATGGCAGCGCACATCCGCTCTAGCAGCGGAGATTTGCAGCGGGCTAGCCGTCGATCAGGGTCCGATTGACGAACTCGGTGACGTCCTCAATTTTCTCTAACCCCGTCAAAATCAGGCTCTGGGCGATGCGCCGCGAGAGCCCGATGATGCGCTCGTCGTAGAGCGCGACCGGCTGGCGACCATCGGTCGCGCTCAACAGCAGGCAGCCGAGATCATGTACGGCTTGGTGTTTGACTTCCTCGACCTCTTTGTAGTTCGCACTCTGAAAATAGCTGTTCCAAAATACATTGACAGCCTCTAAATAGGCGGCTTTTTGGGCGGTGTTCTGCATGGCCTTGACGCACATATCAGCCGTGTAGAAGGCGAGGTCAAAGGTGGGGTGACCGTAGTGGGCGGTGGCAAAATCGACCCAGTAGGGATGACCGTTGGCGACCCATATATTGCGGGGACGCAAGTCGCCTAAGACGAGGCAAAACCCCTCGTTGAGCAGGCGATCGGTATGGACGGCAATGGCCTTTTTGAGGTCGGGGTAGGCGTTGGTGATATAGTTGTAGTGAGGGTCAATGCGCAGTTGCTCAAATACCTTAGTGGATGCAAACTCGTCGGCGACCTCGGACGAGCCGGCGGTCTCGTTGTGGACAGTGGCCAGCAGTTCGCCACACTGGACGGCGATTTGCAGATCGATGCGGCCATTGACCAAGTCGCCCTCCCATGACAGGGCATTGTGCGGAGGTGGAGTCGTCACGAGGATGAAGTCCGTGCGGTCTTCGAGCAGGACTTCCGGCAAGATCTCGGGAGCGAGAAATTGCCCTAGGCGCTCGATGCAGCTTTTCTCGGCGAAGATGCGTCGCCGATCGATCCACCAGCGCTCCTTGATTTGGGCGCGCGAGTGCGCCTGCTTGACGATCCAAGCCCGATTGGCCGCCTCTACGTAGTAAATCCGGTTTTTTAGCCCGTCACTCAAGCTCTGGACGCGGATCGGGCCCTCGTCGGCGAGCAGTTTTTTGCGTTTCAGGTACTGGGATATAGCCTTTCTCTCTAAGTTCATGGGCTTCTCTCAGGAGGTAGTGGGGGTGGCGGCTCGCACCTGTTCGACTTGGCTGGCGGCATGGTACGAGCTGCGCACTAATGGGCCAGACTCGACGTGGCGAAAGCCCAAGCCGAGGGCAAGACGCCGCCACTCCGCGAATTCGTCGGGGTGGACGAAGCGCTCTACGGGTACGTGGTGGTCGGACGGGCTTAGGTATTGGCCCAAGGTCAGAATGGCGCAGCCGACATCCGCTAGATCTTGGATGCTCTGGGCTATTTCTCTTTTGGTCTCGCCGGCCCCTAGCATCATGCCGGACTTGGTGGGGGCAGGACTCATCTTGCGCGCTCGGTCGAGGAGCTCCAGCGAGCGGTCGTACCGGGCTTGCGGGCGCATGGTGGGGTAGAGGCGAGGCGGCGTCTCGATGTTGTGATTGAGGATGTCCGGGCCGGCTTCAAGGACAGTAGCTAGGGCCTGCCAGTCGCCCTTGAAGTCCGGGATCAAGACTTCGACGCTCGTCTCGGGGCAAAGGTGATGTACTGCCGCGATCGTCCGGGCGAAGATGCGTGCTCCGCCGTCTAGCAGTTCGTCGCGATTGACCGAGGTAATCACCGCGTGCTCTAGTCCGAGGCGGGCAATGGCAGCGGCAACGCGCTCAGGCTCGCCTTCGTCGAGCCATTGGGGGCGTCCCGTCTTGATCGCACAAAATCCGCAACTGCGGGTACAAACATCGCCCAAAATCATAAAGGTCGCCGTGCGCTGGCTCCAGCACTCGCCGATGTTGGGGCAATGAGCACTCTCGCACACCGTGTTAAGCTGTAAATCGGCGAGCAGGTTTTTTAGGGCGATGTAATTGGGGTGGCCTGGGGCTTTGGCCTTGAGCCAGGTCGGAAGTCGGTGCTTGGAATTAGATGCCATAGGACAGAAGAGGAAAAACTAAAAGAATAGAATATAATACGACGCCGGCACGTTAATATCAAGACTTGGTGGGTGCCGAGGCTAAGCACGTGCGGCACAGCCCGTACCACAGATAGCCAAGGGGAATGAGTTTAGTGCTGCGATAGGCGAGGGAAGTGACCGGCCCCCACGTGCGCTCAGGGTCAATCGGCCCATAGACCCCCGGCTCAAGGTCGAAGAACACAAAGGGCGTCGGCAACGCGATAAGAGCAAATATCCACAGGAACTTAGGAGAGCCTGAGTGCGCGTACAAAGCCACGAGTACGGGCTGGAGAAAGACGTAGTGATGCTCCCAAACGTCTTTGTAAACGAGAAAAAAGGTACACATCCACAGCGAGAGCAGCGGCAGGACATCGCGGCCGCGATAGGTGGCCACTAGTGCCGCTACGAGGATGGTGGCCTGCGAGCAATAGATGACCGCACGGCCCGCCAAAGGGAGGTCGGCGAGAGTCGTCAGTTCGGCTAGGGGCCGCCCGGCTAGTTGGGCCACGACGCTGACTAGCCCGCCTTGCAGCCCGAGGTTGCCCGCGTGGGTGAGGGCACCTTGGACGGGAGCACCGTGGATGTTGGCGGCGAAAAAGGTTGCCAAGCTATCTGGATGCAGAAGAAAGTAGGGAAGCGAAGTGAACAAGCCGGCTAGCAGTCCCAAAACGAGGACGCGCCAAGCGCGAAGCCGCAAAAGCGCGGGCGTGAGGATTAAGGCGTTGGGTTTGACTAAGAGGGCACCCGCCCAATAGAAGCCGGCCACCCGTTCCCGGCCGCTGTGGAGGCCGACGACGAGCCAAAAGAGCAGCGAGGCCGCCCAGAAGCTGACTTGCCCCATGTAGAGTTCGAGAAAGTAAGGCGAAAACGCCAGCCACATAAACAAGGCCACGCCCCGGCGCAGTCCTGCGACCCACTGCCAAGTCAGATAGAGGTTGGCCGCGAGAAAAAGCTCGGTGCAGCAGAGATGCAGAAGGTATGCAGTGAGGGGCTGAAAGTACGCGAAAAGACTGGCGACCAAGGCAAAGGCCGGCAGATAGCGGAAGCCGAAGGCACCCGACACCGAGTAGATGTCGCGGCCTTCGGCTAGGGATTGGCCCGCCAAATAGAAAACCCCGAAGTCAAAGCCACGGCGGGTGTGGGATGCGTCGTTAAAGAGAGGCCGGAGGAGGTCGGTGCCGAGGGCGGCGAGGAAAATGGCGTGAATTAAAAGGCCCGCTATGAGGTAGGGAACAGGCCCTTTAAAGCCCTTCATACCGCCGCCAAAATACAAGCTCCTACTGGAGATCGTCGCTGCCGGCTTCTTGGGCGAGAGAGTCCTCTGCTGGTGTGCCTATTTCCCCCTTGTCGAACCACATCTGGTACTCGCTCGGATCGGCGATAATGCGGCGCGCCTCCAGCACTTGAGGATCCACGGTTACATTGTACGCTTCGGCCACTGGCTCCCCGAATGCTTTTTCGAGGATATCGAAGGTGAGCCGCCAAGCGATGAGCTCTTCGTTCTCCTGCCAGTGTTTTTCCTCAATTTTTTCGATCTCGTCGGTCAGGTGGCTGAGCGGCTTGGCGAGTTGGTCGTACTCCTCGCCTTCGGCGACTTTGTCCAATTCCTCGACTTGGGCTTCGAGCTCGCTGATGTAGTTGAACTCGCGGTTTTCGGCAAAGGCGCGGAAGGCCGCTAGATCCGCTGGACCAACGACGAAGGCTGGCGTCAGATCGGGGTACTTGAGCCGGTACTCGCGGGCGTAGTAGAAGAATTGGTTATTGAGGCTGTAGAGGCCGCTGAGCTGCGCGTAGAGTCGGCTGCCACTGCGTCCAGACGCCTCAATGTCTGGGGTGATGCCGCCACTGCCGCGGACGATGCGTTCAAGGAGGAGGGTCTTGAACTCCTTGTCGTACCCGCGGACGAGGGTAGAGTCCTTGCGCCTGCGCTTGTCAATGGAGCGCCCCGAAGGCGTGTGCCAAGCGGCCATGGTCAGCTTGAGCTCGGCGTGGTCGTCGATTTGGACGATCTGCTGAACGGAGCCCTTGCCCACGGTCGTAGTTCCCAGCACCAGCCCGCGGTCCCAGTCTTGGATGGCACCGGCGACGATCTCGGAAGCGGAAGCGGACAGGTGGTTGACCATGACGATGAGGGGTGTGTCGCGCAGCAGGGCGTCCTCGCTAGTTTCGTAACTAGCCGTGTCTCGGAAGGCGCGGCCTGCGGTAAAGACCACGAGGCGACCGCGAGGCAGGAAGAGGTCGGCGATTTGCACGGCTTCTTCAAGATACCCGCCACCATTGCCGCGCAGGTCAAAGATCAGCCGCTCCATGCCTTGGTCTTCTAGCTCGACGATGGCGTTGAACACCTCCCTGCTCGACCCCTTTCGGAAGCTGTCGAGCTTGATGTAGCCGGTTTCGTCGGGGAAGAGGGTGGCGAGGGAGACGCTGTTCATCTGCACTTCTCGGCGCTCGATCGTCAGATCAAAGGGATTGGGGTGGTCGGCGCGCTCTAAGGTCAGGGTTACGGAGGTGCCCGGCTCGCCACGCATACTGTCGGCGGCCACACCAGCCGCCATGCCCTTGGTAGAAGTGTTGTTGATCGCGGTGATGAGGTCGCCCGACTTGACGCCCGCTAGGGCCGCTGGAGTCCGATCGTGTACGAGTCTCCACACGGCAATTGCGCTGTCGGGATATACTACTTGAATGCGGAAGCCCAGCCCCCCGTATTTGCCTTGGTTTTGGATGTTGAAATTGTCGAGATTGCGCTTTTCCAAAAACACCGAATAGGGGTCGAGAATTTCCATCATCCCGGCGATGCCAAAGCGGATTAGCGTATCCGCAGCAACCGGATAAAAGGCATTCGCGTCGATGGCTTGAGCCATCTGCATGAGGGTGTAGAGGCGGTGGTTTAGCAGCCTTTCAGTGTCTGCACTATCGAGCTGGGCACGGGCGTTGAACGTGTGTTCCGAGGCTGGGTCTAAGGAATGGAATATCCCTCGTGCAGCCGCTTGGGCTAGGGAATCGGGATGTATTTCTTCAAAGTAGTACTGATGAATGATTTTGGCCGTCTTCCACAACAGGGCTTTGTATTCGTCTTCAACCGAGCGCTCAGCCCGCAAGTCGGAGGCGGATGCGACGAGAGCGAGCAGCAGCGAAATGCGCAAAGTGGACAAGCGACACTCCTTGGTCAGTAGGGCGCGTTGACGGCGTTGAGCATACATGACTTAGAGATATAAAAGGAGATATAAATAATTAACGAGCCTGTACCGCGTCAAGCAGTGCGCCGCCGGTAGGCGAGGGCTAAACCGCGTAATACGAGGTCTGGATCGCAAGTGTGGACCGCGGCGATATGAGGGTAGAGCAGGGGGGCATCGCCGCCGGTGAGGAAGACTACGACGGGGGTGTCTAAGGCTGCGGCCATGCGCTTGCAGAGGCCCTCGATGAGTGCGGCCGACCCGTGCAGTGCCCCCGAGCGCAGGCCGTCCGGGGTGCTTTTGCCCAGCAAGGGCGTTGTGGCCGTTAGCTCGACTTGGGGTAGGAAGCTGGTGCCCGCGCTGAGGGCATTTAATCCGAGGCGCAGCCCTGGGGTGATAACACCGCCGCGGAAGGTGCCCTCGGCGTCGATGGCATCGACCGTTAGCGCGGTGCCAGCATCCGCGACCACAACGGCTTGGCCAGCCGGGGCTGCGCGATGGGCGGCTGAGGCCGCAGCGAGGCGGTCAATGCCAATCCGAGCGGGATCGTCGTAGTCGATTTGTAGGCCCCAATCCCACGTGCTGCCCGCTTGGAGGGTGGGGCCGGAGGAGAAGTCGCGACAGGCCGCTGCGTATGCAGCCCCCAATTCTGCGACGACCGACCCGATGACCGCGCCAATCGGAGGTGTGGCAAGCGTTGCTAAAAGGCGTTGTAGGTCGGTATCGGCTGGCGGGGCCGTGGGGAATTTGTGGCGAAAAACGAACGCATCCCCGGCCAAAAGACCGATGTCGATGCAGGTGTTGCCGACGTCGATGGCCAAGAGCATGGGGAAGTTTGACGATTGACTTTCCGTCGTGGTATCTATAACTTGAATAGGTTTAACTCAAAAAACAATATCCAATTACATAGCACAATTTAGCGAATACCTCAAAATTTGCTATCAGCCTAGCAGACAGAGGAATATAGTTTTTATGAAAATACTAGGTAAGCGCAGAACTTTTATCGTCATTTCCCCGCGCGACGGTCAGATCCGCGAGTACGGTTTTTCTCCTCGCGTCTTAGGGTTGATTCTGTTGGGCGTGCTGGGTTTTGTGGGTGGTGGTTATTACGCCTACACACAGGGCTTTCATCAACCGAGCGATCAAAAAACCCTGCTGGCCTTGCTGGAAGAAAACAAAAACCTCTTGCACAGCTTAGAGCAGACCCAAGAGGAAGTACAGCAACTCGGGGAGGCCATGGATCAGCTCAGGGCCACGGAAAATAGATTGCGCGCCCACCACGAGATGAAACCTCTGGATATAGAGCCACTCGCTGCGGATGGGGAATTGGGCGGCGTCGGGGGCGTGGAAGATTTGTCCGAGGAATTCGCGTCCTTGCCGCCGCAAAAGCGCTTGATGATGCGCGAGCTGGGCTCGCGCATCGACTACCTAAAGAGGATGGTCAACCTACAGGCCGAGAGCTTTGAGGAAATCGAGCGCAAATTTGAAGAGACGAACGTCCAATACTTGCCCACGATTTTACCAGTCCCCGAGCAGAAGGCGTGGCTGTCGTCGCCCTTTGGATGGCGTATTGATCCCTTTACCGGGCGTCGGGCCTTCCACCGTGGCATCGATTTCGCTGGCCGCAAAGGAACGCCCATCTACGCGACGGCGGATGGTTTTGTACACTACGCCGGGAAGGATAAATACCTCGGCAATACGATTATTGTTGCCCATCGAAAAAAGGAACGCGACGAGCAAGGCCAGCCCTATGCGCGCCAAGGCGGCTACCAGACCGAATACGGCCACTTGGATAGAATTATGGTCAAGCAAGGTCAGCAGATAAAGCGCAGGCAGCAGATCGGGACGATGGGTAACTCGGGCCGTTCGACTGGCCCCCACCTCCACTACGCGGTGCGCTTGCGAGATCAACAGTTGAGCAAGAACCGAGGATACCAGAATCCAGAAGATTTTATCTTCGACAACAGTGGGAACTATATGTGGGCCGCAAGCGAGTGATTCAAACATCTACCAAGTATCTAGAGACCGGTCCAGCAAACGCGGGCCGGTCTTTTTTTCGGAGCACAGCCCTATGAGCACGCCTATTGAAGGTAAGGTAGCCGCCATTATCGACGACACAACGCTGGTACTCAACGTCGGTAGCGAGCAGGGCGTCGAGGAAGGCATGGCCTTTGCCATTTTCGCCTTGCACAGGGAGATCGCAGACCCAGACAGCGGGCAGCCTCTGGGCCGCTGGGAAGCGGTCAAGGCGCGGGTAGTCGCCACCCATGTGCAACCTCGCCTGTGTACGGTGCGCGCTCCGGTCGTAGGCGAGGTGCCGGTGGTGGGCGATACCCGGCCTTTGAGCGCGATGATGGTTGAGCACTCGGTGGCTCGCGCCCCGGGCCAAGAGCAGTGGCAGCGGCTGGAAGTGCGAGGAACCGACGTGCAGGGGCGCCCCCAGAACCAGCCCATTGCCGTGGGCGATGGAGCGCGGTCGTTGGCGGCGGTCGAGGACGATGCGAGCAAGCCGGCCGCTGAGGAGGACGGGAGCAAGCCGGTGGTCGAGGGCGATGCGAGCAAGCCGGCCGCTAAGGAGGACGGGAGCAAGCCGGTGGTCGAGGGCGATGCGAGCAAGCCGGCCGCTAAGGAGGACGGGAGCAAGCCGGCGGTCGAGGGCGATGCGAGCAAGTCAGACGATTAGAGCTGTGCTGGCCGCGTTCTGCATTGGCGGATGCGCTTATTACTCGACCTCCGGCGGCCTGCTGGGCGGCATCCGCAGCATTGGCATCCCCGTGGCCGACAACCAGATCTCGGACTTTGCCGTGGCCGAGCGCCTGACTGAACTCGCCGATTCTCTCTACACCGAGGATGGCCAGTTGCGAGTGGTTGATGAAGAAAGCGCCGATGCCCTCTTGCAGCTCAACGTGATCTCGATTGAGGACCGCCCCGATACCTATACGACGGCCGAGCAGACCGAGCAATACCGGTTTGCGGTCTTGGTGGCAGCCGAGTTGGTGAGGGTGGAGGATGGGGAGGTGCTGTTGGCGTTGGCCGAGCTAGAGGGTTGGGGAACCTACGATGCCGCGGCGACCGAGGAGGAGGGGCGGGATCCAGCGGTGGAGCGGGCACTGGGCATGGTGTTAGAGGAATTGGTGGATCGGACGACGGCGGGGTGGTAGTCAGTCGGCATCCGTTTTTCTTCCCACAGTAAAGATCACCACGACAACTAGGCACAGCCCCACGACCAAGCCAGTGGTCGGCGACCACAGCAGAGTGCTGCCCAAGTAGCCGCACAGCCCGGCGATCGTCATCGTCGTCAGGGCGTAGGGTATCTGGGTGCGAACGTGGGCTAAGTGGTTGCAGGCCGCGGCAATGCTGGAAAGAACCGTAGTGTCGCTGATGGGGGAGCAATGGTCGCCGAAGATCGCGCCGTCTAATACGGCAGCGGCCACGAGGACCGTCAGTGCCAAGCCGCCCAAGTCGTAGGCTACTGGGACCATGGTAGGCAACAGTACGGCCATCGTCGTCCACGAGGTGCCGATGGAAAAGGCGACCACCGCGGCGAGTAGAAAGACGAGGAGGGGGAGGAAGTGCGGGTCGAGAAAGCCGGAGAGCGCACCGATGATATAGGCCGAAGTCCCGACGGCCTCGCAGGTTTCCTTGATCGCCCAAGCCAAGATCAATATCACCAGCGCATAGGAAAAGCCCGTAATGCCGCTTGCCCAAGTCTTGCAGACTTCCACGAGCCCGAGCGGGCGTTTGGGGCTTGCTTCTTCGCGGCGGGTTAGGGCCAAAATTGCGGCCAGTACCGAGCCAGCTAAGGCGGATAGGAACATCACTTTGGCGCCGTCGGAGTGGGCGAAAACTTGTGTCCAGTAGAGCCGGGCGAAAAAGCCGTGTTCGGCGCGGGCTGCCACCACGGCCGGGGCTTGGCTGGCGTCTAGGTGCATCCCGCCGAGTACGCCAGCGACCACGAGGAGGACAGGACTTGCGGCCACGGCCCAATGGGCGCGAAGGCCAGGGTGCTCGGGGAGTTGGGATGCGTCGCCGGTCATCGGGCGGTCTCCCGGGGCGAGGACTTGACCCGTTCGCCGGGCGCGGCGCTCGGCTTTGAGCATGGGGCCAAAATCGCGGCCGGCGACGGTGGAGCACAGCACAAAGGCGAGGGTTAGCAGGCAGTAGAAGCGGCCCGGCAAAGCGCGGAAGAACAGTTCATAGCCAGAAATCCCCGCGCCGACTTGCTCCATCGCGCTGTCGAACAGGCCCACCTCAAAGCCGATCCAAGTGCTGACGACGGCAATGCCGGCCACGGGGGCGGCCGTAGAATCCACGAGAAAGGCCAGCTTTTCACGCGAGATGCGAAAGCGATCGGCAATGGGGCGCATGGTGGTGCCGACGACGAGCGTGTTGGCGTAATCGTCGAAAAAGACCGCCAGCCCCAATAGTGCGGTGGCCAGCCGGGCCGAGCGCACACCCGCGGCGCGGGCGACCAACAATTCGGCGATGCCGCGAGTGCCGCCAGCCAGCGAGATGACGCGCACCATGCCGATGAGCGAGGCCGTAAATCCGAGGATGAAGAGCTGGAAGGAGTCGCGCAGCGGAGCCCAAACAAAGTCTATGAGGGCGCGCTCTAAGCCGCGCAACGGGATCGCGTAGAGGGGGACGTCTGGCGGCAGGGAAATGAACGCACCGCCGACGATGGCCAACCCTAACCCCAAGATCAGGCGGCCGGTGGCGACTGCGACGAGGATGGCCGCGGCGGGTGGAAAGAGGCTTAGCCCACTCGTTGCGTCTCGATCGGGCAGGAGCAGCGCACCGAGCAGGGCCGCGCTCAGCGCTAGCACCAAGCGGAGAACAGGGAAGGTGGAGCGCACCTGAGAAGCCGTCTTAAAACTAGGATTTTGGTCTCTGACTCGGTTCATAGCCGCCGGGATCGAGGGTGTCTCGCCCGCGAAAAACGCGGGATACGCAAGATGTTCGACCGCCCCACAGAGTGGTTTGACAGGAGTGTTAAGAGGGCTTCTCAGGCGTCTTGTGGCGAGTCGACCTCGCTGGTGGGGACGGTGGACATTTCCAGCTTAAAGGCCAACAAATACATCATAAAACAGCCGATGATCCACCAGGCTATCTGCCATATCCACAGCGTGGGGATGCCCAAGGGCCAATGGACGGGATCGGTTTGATTGCCTAAGACGGCAAAGGGGCCGATGGCGCAGAGGAACCAAACTATCGTCAGAATCCAGACTGGCGTTTTCCACTTCTTTTTGGCTTCAGGTAGGGCCGTGTGCGCTTGGAGGAAGTGGTGGTAGCGATCGCGGTGGGCCAGATGGTTGGCTTCCTTGGGCTGGGTGAACAAACTGACGACAACGACAATGCCCATATTAAAGAGGATGCCCCAACCGGCGCTGTGGAGTGTGAGCGGATAGCGACCAATGCCGATGAGTCCGCCGAGCTCGGTTATATAGGTGAAGGTAACGGCGATGAGTCCGCCGATGAGTCCGGCGACGATGGCCTTGGGGGTAAAAAAGCGGATGTAACAGATGCCTAAAAGCGCCGGCCACATCTGGAACCCATAAGAAACGGCCAACCCCCCCAGCAAGACGAGCAGGTCGCCGGAAGCTAGTCCGACTAGCAGGGCTAGGCTGACGACGATGGCCACGCTCAAGCGACCGACAAAGACTTGGGCCGAGTGCGATGCTTCTTTGTTGAAGAAATGGCGGTAGAGATCGCGGGTGATAATGCCGCTGGCCGTGGACATATAGGCGGCTCCGGTCGATTGCATCGCGGCTAGCGCGCAAACGGCCAAAAGCCCCAAGAGGAAAGGAAAGCTGTCGGCTAAGGTGTCGATCAGGTAGGGAATCAAGTGGTCGGATGCGGGCAGGCCGAGGGGTTTAGTCCCTGGGACCAGTTCCATATCGAGCAGCCGGACGCCTAAGCCTTGAAAGGCCGTAAAAAAGAACAAGATGCCGCCAATGACCAGCGAAGAGGCGAAAACCTGTTGCCAGGGAAAAGGCCGAGGGTCGCGGTTGGCAAAAGCCCACATCGAAAAAGCCGGAGCCGACTGGATACCCATCAAGGCAAACATATAGGTCAGGATCATCAGGCCGGTCCAAGGACCGCCTTGGGAGTCGAAAAACAGGGTGCCGGCTCGCTCTAGAAAAGAGTCTGACTCCGGTCGGGTCGGAATGGCGACCATGTCGGGCTTTTGCTCGGCGAGGCCGGCCAACCCCCCCTTGAAGGCCGTCCAGCCACCGACCAAGTCGAGGGCAATAAAGCCGAGGACGACGATGCCGAACGCCAAGAGGATGCACTGGGCGCAGTCCACGTAGGCGACCGAACGCAACCCGCCCGATGCTACGTAGATAAAGACGATGACCGAAAGTGCAATGGCCCCACCCTCGACAGAGCCGATGAAGCTGCCCTCCAGCGGCGTGCCGGTCGTCAGGCGATTGAAAAGCAGGCCCGATGCCTTGAGCTGGATTCCGAGATAGGGTACGCTGAAGACGAGCGCGACGATGACGGTGAGGAAGCGCATCGCGTCAGTGCGGTAGTAGTCGCTGAACATCTCGCCCGGCGTGATATAGCCAAAGCGCTGGCCCAAAAGCCACTGTCGCTTGAGGAACAACACCCCGGTGAAGGGGATGGTGATGGCGTAGAAGGAGGCAAAGGCATAGGGCAGGCCGACGTTGTAGATGGTGCCGGGATGGCCGACAAAAGTCCAGCCGCTAAAAGAGGTGGCGGTGGCGGCCAGCACGAAGACCCATAGGCCAATGCCGCGGCCAGCAATAAAGTAATCCGAGGCCGTCTTAGACTGGCGGGCGCCTTTGACTCCCCAGAAGATGCAGTACGACCAGTAGCCGACGGTAAAGAGGAGTAGCCAGACCAGTTTTTCCATGAGTTAGTCGGAAGGTTCCAGCCCCAAGTTGAAGACCATATTGGTGATCTTCCACGAGCCAGAGCGACGGCTCAACGTCCAGAACACGTAGCGTTCCTTGTGGTGTTTGGCTGGCCCTTTGACGTGCTCGACGGCCACTTTTTCGTGCGTGACAGCCAATGCTTCGTCACCGGCAGGGCCAATGTCCGTGTGGAGCACTTTGCGGTCGAGGTCGTACTGCACGTAGGGCAGTCGCTTGTCGAGCCACTTTTCCAGTTCCTCGCTGCCGCTGAAGGCGATTTTGTAGGAGGCTGGCTTGAAAGCGCCGAGGGCCTCGTAGCCGGTGAAGTTGGCGTCGAAGAAGCCGAGGATGCCGCTGCCGGCTTCCCACGCTTGGCTTTCGCGCTGCAATAATTCGGCGACCTCGCTGTTGGCGGGGGTGCCAGCCGCAGGCAAGAGCGTGTCGCCCAAATCCGCGACCATGCCTGTGGCCAGCCAATCGTCCTCTTCCTTGAGAAAAGTCCAGAAGCGGTGGACGACAACCGGCGTGGCCTCGCTGGTCTGGCGATCGACGACGCGCCCGGAATCCACGCTGGTGGCAATGGCGTGGGTGGTGCGCACCGCGATAAAGGGGACCGTGCGCGTGACCTCGTAGCGCTGAGCGCTGAGATCCTCCGCTAGCTGGCTGGCGAATGCATCTTGGTTTTCATGCAGGATCGTCCAAGCGCGAGGGTCGCCGTTGGCGTGGCCTTCATAGGCGACGAAATGCGGGTGGTACGCCTTGAGGGCTAGCTCGGCATCGGCCCGGCGATACCCGGAGATGTCGTTGGCAAGGGCTTGGCGGATGAGGAGGGTCTCGGGCGTTTCGCCGGCGCGGCTGGGCGCGACAAACGGCGGCAGGGCCAAGAGGACGAACAACAGGTAGATTGCATTTTGCATGGCGCTAAAAAGGGGGGTTAGGGTCAACTCGATCCGAGCTGACCTAAGGCCCACTCGGCGTAGTAGGAAACGGTGGCGTCGCTATCGTGGCGCAATTTTTCGAGCAGGGCGCGGCTTTGGTCGCCGCCGATGTGGCCGAGGGCAATGACGGCATTGGCGCGTACATCGGCGACCTCGTCCGCGGTGGCCGCCAGTAGGGCGCTGAGGGCGGATTGCACGCGCGCTTGGCCCAAGACTTGTGCTGCGCCGGCGCGGGCGAGCGGATCCTCGTCGTTGAGGGCAGCTATGAGTTGCGCTTCGACTGCGCCGGATTGTTGCTGGACATTGGTGAGAAACTTGACGGCATTGGCGCGGAGGATGGAGTCGGTGTTGCGCAGGGCCTCAAAGAGGAACTCAATGCCTCGGCTGCTCTCCATGGTGGCCAAGGCGGCAGCCGTGCTAAAGCGCACCTGATTGCTGGGGTCTTCGAGCAGGTCGGCTAGGGCGGCCGCTGCGCCTTCGTCGCCGATGTAGCCGAGGGCTTGCGCGGCGCGCTGGCGGTGGACTGGCTCTTCGGCCTCTAGCTGAATGATGAGTTGGTCTTTGACCTTGGCTACCACCGAGCGCAGCGCGGCTTGGTGAGGACCGGCGCGGCCGCTTAGTACCACGAGCAGCGGGACGCCGAAGTAGCCGGATTCCTCTAACCCTTGCAGGGCGGTTTGGGCCAATTCCGGGTCGCTGCTGGCTAGGGCCGCTTCGATTTCACTGGTGCCAAGCTCGTCGTCCATCTTGAGCAGGGCAATGGCCGCGTGGATGCGGATGATGGGATCGTCGTCTTCGAGCTGGCCCTTGGCCGCATCTACGCCCGCTTGGACGTAGCCGACTTGGCCCATGGCCCACAGGCAGGCGATGCGCTCGCGGTCGGTGTACGCGGTTGTGATCCGATCCTTGAGCGCGGCCGTGGCCCCGCGCGGCTTGATGTGGCCCAGCGCTCGGGCACAGCCGACGCGGAGCTTTTCCTGTTCGTCGCGGAACTCTCGGTAGTTCTCGCCGAGGTACAAGTCGGGGTTGAGGCGGGCGATGAGCTGGCGGGCGGCGGGCCGACCAATGGCGGCCAATTCGTCGATGGATTGCTGATAGGCCGGCGAATCAACCGGATTGGCGGCTAGCTGTTCTAGGAGTTCGACGACCTGCTCCTCGGTAGTGCTACAGGCGCTGAGACTCAGTAGAAGCAGACAGGTTAGGCACTTGACAATCATGGTCTATGGTGGGTTAGGGGTGGCCAAATGCGGATAAGGTAAGCCGTGAGCCGTCATAAATCAATTCTTGGGTGCTGCATCTGCATCATTCCCTTGCCGCTTTTTAGCTGCGATAAATACCTGAGGCGTCGTCCAAGTCACTGCGTGGTTGGCCAAGCTCTGCTCGAAGAACCTGCGCACCTGCCGCAGTTCGTCGGCGTCGAGATGCTGGGTCAGATGGTGGGCGTAGGTGTGTCGCTTTTCGCCGCCGAGATTGAACCAGTGTGCTATATGGCGCGGCTCGATGTGGCGCTGCGACTGGACTGCTTCCACCCGCACCTGCACCGCGCCGAAGCCCGCGACCGCGAACATTTGTTCGAGATCCGCGACGTCCCAGTTGACTCGCGGGTTGTCGGGCGCGGCGTAGATGGCCTCTTCGGCGGCGACGAGGTGCTCGCCTAGGCCGCCGAGTTGCTGTAAGTCGAGCAACTGATACAAGCGCTGCGACCGGCGAGAGAGGGTCTCGACCAAGCTGACGCGGCTTTGTGGGGCGAGGTAGCGATGCAGAGTTGCTATGAATTCTTCCTTGTGCGCTAGCGCGCCGATGGCGTTGCGCCCGACGATGGCGTCAAAGAGGATGTCGGGATTGTGGCTGGCAAGCTGGTCGGCTAGGGTGGCCAGCGGTCCTTGTAGGACTTGGGGACGCTCAACCTCGGCTAGGTGGGTAGCGGTTTCGTGCAGGGCTACGGCCGCGATCTTGTCGCTGGTATGTGCCCAGACGCCCCCTTCGGGTACGCGCCGCAGGGCCTCCCAGGTGAGCAGGCCCGTTCCGGCCTCCAAGTCGAGGACGAGGTGGTGGCGCGCGAGCGCAAGCGGGGCGAAGAGGCGTTGGCGAGTGCGCTCTAGCTGGGCGCTAACGTCGCCGCTGGTGCGCTTGAGCCACTGGTCGCGCGCTTGGTCAGGCGGAGACAGGGACAGCACCTCAGCCGGGGCGGACTCTGCTTCGCGCATGGCGGCGAGCTGTAGCTCGCGGCGTTGGCGGACGCGGTCGCCGAGGTCTTTTTCTCGGCCTTGATCCGATGGCTGGTAGAAGATGCGGCCCTGTAGATCGGCGGGTAGGTACTGCTGGGCAACCCAGTGCTCTCGGTAGGCGTGGGGGTAGAGATAGCCGGCACCGTGGCCAAAGCCCTCGCTGTCGCGGCTGGCGTCCTTGAGGTGGGTGGGCACCTCGCCTTCGCGCTCTTTTTCCACAACCGCTAGCGAGTCGAAGAAGGCCATAGTCGAATTGCTCTTGGGCGCGGTGGCCAAATACAAGGCGGCGTGGGCCAAAGGGAAGCGCCCCTCGGGCAGGCCGATGCGGTCGAAGGATTCAGCCGCGGCTAGGACGACTTGGAGGGCACGCTCGTCGGCGAGGCCAATGTCCTCGCTGGCGAAGATGAGCATGCGGCGGAAGAGAAAGCGCGGGTCTTCGCCGGCGTACACCATCCGCGCCAGCCAGTAGAGGGCAGCGTCGGGGTCTGAGCCGCGCATGGACTTGATAAAGGCACTGATGGCATCGAAGTGGTAGTCGCCCTCCTTGTCGTAGAGCAGGGCACGACGCTGGATGGACTCCTCGGCCACCGCTAGGTCGATGGCGATTCGCCCTTGAGTGTCTGGCTCGGTGGTTTCGACCGCTAGCTCCAAGGCGTTGAGCAAGGCGCGGGCGTCGCCGTTGGCCACGTCGATCAGGTGGGCGCGGGCGTCGGGGTGCAGAACGACGCGGAGATGGCCGTAGCCGCGCGAGTCGGTAAGTGCCTGTTGGGCGATGTGCCCGAGGGCTTCGCAACTAAGGCCTTGGAGCTGAAAAACCCGGCTGCGCGAGAGCAGAGGGCGATTGACCGAGAAGTAGGGGTTCTCGGTGGTCGCGCCGATGAGGATGATGGTGCCGTTTTCGACCCAAGGCAGGAGCGCGTCTTGCTGGGCCTTGTTGAAGCGGTGGACCTCGTCGATGAAGAGGATGGTTTTGCGGCTGTGCAGCTTGCGCAACTGGCCGGCCTCATCGACGGCTTGGCGAATATCGGCGACCCCGGCTAAGACGGCGTTGATAGAGATAAAATGGGCGCGGGTGGTGTGGGCGATGACCGCGGCGAGCGTGGTTTTGCCCGTGCCGGGCGGGCCGTAGAAAATCAGCGAGGAAAGCTGGTCGGCCTCAATGGCGCGCCTCAGCAGGCGGCCCGGCCCGAGAATGTGGTCTTGGCCGACGTATTCGTCTAAGGTGCGCGGCCGCAGGCGAGCGGCTAGGGGTTGGTCCGCCGCTTGGCGATCTCGCAGTCCGGCGTCGAAAAGATCCATGCTTTCACCTCCGGGGAAAGAGGGAGCGGATTAAAAACATAACGACTTAGTTGAACCGCGTGAACCTCTCTGCTCGTAGCGGCTAGACCGTCTCTTCTTTATGTTTTCTGAGGACGCAGTTTTAAGCTGGAGAGATTAGGTGAAAATCACTCATTTAGAATTACATTCGGTGGCGGCGTCGCCCCGCGGCAATTGGCTCTTCGTCCAACTGCACACCGACGCTGGGTTGAGCGGGCTGGGCGAAGCGAGCCAGAGTGGCAACGACGGTTTGGTCGCGGCCGCGTTGGAGCAATTGGGGCCGCGATTGGTGGGTGCGGACCCGACTCAGGTAGAGGTGTTGTGGGAGCGAATGGCGCGGGGATCGGCCATTTTCTCGGGCGATACCGGCCGCGTCGGAGCCACAGCGCGGAGCGCAATCGACCAAGCGCTGTGGGATTTGGCTGGCAAGGCGCTCGGGGTGCCGGCTTGGCGTCTATTGGGTGGCAAGCGGCGCGATGTCGTGCGCTTGTACGCCAATCTCAATCGCGGCACCCGCGACCGCAGCCCACAGGGGTTTGCCGATGCAGCGCGCCGAGCGGTCGATGCCGGCTTTGGTGCCGTCAAGAGTACGCCCTTTGACGAGGTGCATTGGCGGCGGATGGACCGCGGTGGAGTTGAGCGCGACGCGGACCAAGGAATCGCGCGGCTGGTGGCGACGCGAGAGGCCATTGGCGACGAAATCGAGTTGTTGGTGGATTGTCATCAGCGCTTTGACTTGGCCTTGGCCTTTAAGGTGGCCGAAAAGGTGCGTCCGCTCAATCTTTACTGGTTTGAGGAGCCAGTGCCGCGCGCCCAAGTCGATGCGCTGCGCCAGTTGCGGCTATACTCGGGTCAGACCATTGCCGGTGGCGAGGCGCTCGTCGGTCGCGAGGGGTTTTGGCCCTATATTGCCCAAGGAGCAGTGGATGTGCTGATGCCGGATGTCAAACACGCTGGTGGCATTACCGAATGCCGGCGCATTGCCGCGCTGGCCGAAATAGCGCAGATGCCGATTGCGCCCCACAGCCCGGCTGGTCCGGTATCGACGATAGCTGGGGTGCATTTGGCGGCGACGGTTGCCAACTTCACAGTGCTCGAATACGCGTTTGGCGAGGTGGATTGGCGCGGCGAGTTGGTGCGTCCGGCAGAAACCACAATAGACGGTCACATCCGGGTGCCGGACGCGCCCGGCTTGGGAATTGAACTCGACGAAGCGGTGCTTATGGCGCACCGGGTGGAATAAATGTTTTGTCAGCTAGATGAAGCGATCGCGGATTTTCGCGCCGGGAAGTTTTTGATCTTAGTCGATGCGCAGGAGCGCGAAGACGAAGGCGATCTGATCGTGGCCGCGGAATACGTTTCGGGTGATGCGATCAATCAAATGCTCAAAGAGGCGCGGGGCATGTTGCACTTAGCCACGACTGAGGCTCATCTAACGAGGCTCGGCGTCGGCTTAATTGAGCCACACAACGCCGACTGGACGACTCCGCGCTTCGGCCTGCCGTTTGACTCGCTAGAGGGGATTGGAACCGGCGTATCGGCTGAAGATCGCGCTACGTCCATCCGGCGCGCCATTGAGCCGCACACCGGACCCGACGATATCGTCATCCCTGGACACGTGTTGCCTTTAGCCGCCCGGCCAGAAGGGTTGCTCAGTCGCCAGGGGCACACCGAAGGCGCGGTGGAGTTGGCCCGGCAGGCCGGTCTTTTTCCGGCGGCGGTGATGTCCGAAGTGATGGCCGCGGACGGCTCTATGGCCAAGGGCCAGCAGCTAGTGGATTTTGCCCGCCGCTTGGGTTGCCGCTTAATCGACATCGAGCAAATCCACCAAGCCGTGCTGCGTGGGTGATCGCCTTTTAGCCCGCGCCTATGTAGGGGCAACCGAACGGCCCCATTCCCTTTCGAGGCTCCCATGTACAATTTTGTCCTGCTTCTCATCTTAGCACTCTGTGGGCAGCTCCATGCCGACGACCATCCGGTGCGGGCCAATTTTTTGGCCGATGTAGATGCCGTGGTGCCCGGTCAATCCTTTCGGCTGGGGGTCGAGCTGAGGATGGAGGAGAAATGGCACACCTACTGGCTTTTTAGCGGCGACGCCGGTTTACCCATTGAAATCGAGTGGCAGCTACCTGCCGGCGTTGTGGCAGGGCCGTTGCAATGGCCCTTGCCCAACAAATTCGAGGAACAAGGGGAACTGGTGGTCTATGGGTATGCCGACGAAGTGTTGCTCATGGCCGAGGCCACTGCGCCGCAGGAATTGGCAGCAGGGGATACGCTGCACCTTGCAGCCGAGGTCTCTTGGCTGGTGTGCCGCGAGCTGTGCATCCCCGGAGGAGCATCGTTGACGTTGGCGCTGCCGGTAGCTGCCGTCGGCAAGCCGAGTGCCCAGCAGGCGCAATTTGACCGCTATGCAGCGCAAGTGCCGGGCGCGTTGGACGAGCGCGTTGCGGTAGAACTTGCCGTGCGGGGCGAGGGGGTTGTGGAGGTTGATGTGCGCCTTGCCTACGAGGGAAAGGCTTTGGATCAGGGCGAACAGGTGCCCGACTTTTATCCGCTGGCAGCCGACGATTTTGCGCTTTCCACTCGGCGTCTAGCTGCCGATCACCTCGTGCTGTCTGTCGAACCCCACGGTGCCGCCGCAGTTGATGCGTTGCACGGAGTGCTCGTCTATGGGCTAGATGGCGAGGTGCAAGCTGGGACGCTGGCGTTGGATTTGCGCGCTGCGCCGCGCCAGGGAGAGGGAATCTTGGCGCGGGATTACCGCGCAGCTAGCGGAGAGGTCGCCCGGTCATTGTGGGTCTATATCGCCTTTGCGGCGTTAGGTGGGTTGATCCTCAATTTGATGCCTTGCGTGTTGCCGGTCATCTCGCTCAAGGTGCTCGGTTTTGTCAAGCAATCCGGCGAAGAGACCAAGCGGGTGCAGCAGCTAGGGTGGGCGTTTTGCGCTGGTATTATAGCTACTTTTTTGGCGCTGGCGCTCGCAGTGCTCTTGGTCAAAAGCAGCGGTGAGCAGATCGGCTGGGGTTTTCAATTTCAGTACCCGGGTTTTGTGGTGGCGATGAGCGCCTTGGTTTTTGCATTGGCCTTAAGTTTGTTCGGTGTCTATGAGATCCTGCTGCCGGGGACTAGTAGCTTGGGGGGGTTAGAGGGACGCGAGGGGTTGACAGGATCCTTTCTCAACGGCGTGCTCGCGACGATTCTGGCCACGCCCTGCACTGCGCCCTTTTTGGGGACCGCGCTGGGGTTTGCCTTTGCCCAGCCGGTCGGCGTCGTCATCGCGGTCTTTTTGGCGATTGGCGCGGGTATGGCCCTGCCGTATGTGATGCTGGCGATCAAGCCGGCGTGGATAGGGCGCTTGCCCAAGCCCGGGCCTTGGATGGTGCGCTTTAAGCAGTTAATGGGCTTTTTGCTGATGGCCACGGTGCTGTGGTTGCTCTGGGTTTTAGGCAATCAGGTCGGCGTCGAAGGCGTGGTGTGGACGGGGGCCTTTTTGCTGGGTCTGGGTCTGGCCTGCTGGGTCTGGGGGCAATGGGGCAGTTTCCTGCATGCCAATCCCGCAAAACTGCTGGCCCGAGCGGTGGCGCTGATGCTGGTTTTGGGCAGCTATGTGATCTTTATCCATCCGCTGTTGGCCGCCGAGCAGACGCTATCCGAGCAGGCTGCCACGCCCTCCCTAGACTGGCAGCCATTTAGCGCCGCGCACGTCGAGGAGTTGGTCGCGGGCGGGCAGACGGTCTTTATCGACTTTACAGCCGAGTGGTGCTGGACTTGCAAGGTCAACGAGCGGGTAGTGCTGGCGCAGCAAGTGGTTCGCGAGCGGTTTGCCGCGCACAATGTGGCCCTAGTCAAAGCCGATTGGACCAACCGCAATCCCGAGATCACTCAGCTCTTGCGCGCCTTTGGGCGCTCTGGGGTGCCCTTGTATGTGATCTTTCCCGCCGGTCTTATCGACCAACCGCTGGTGTTGCCCGAGGTTATTACGGCAGAAATGGTCATCGAAAAACTAGACGCGGCCGCTGTGCTCGCTAGTGGTAGCTGAGCCGTGTTCTCGGTTGTCATTCCCGCGTACAATCGCCGTGCGTTGGTCGGCCGGGCGATCCGTTCGGTACTGGCTCAGCAGGGTGCAGACTTTGAGGTGATTGTGGTGGACGACGCCTCCGACGACGGTACGCCCGAGCAAGTGCGCGAGGAATTTGGCGACGCGGTCAAAATAGTGATCTTGGCAGAAAATCGCGGGGTCTCTGCCGCACGCAATCGCGGGATCGCGGTAGCCGAAGGCGAGTGGATGGCCCTGCTCGACTCGGACGACGAGTGGTTGCCCAACAAACTCGCACGCCAAGCAGCGGCCCTGCGCGAGAGCGGATTGTTGATCTGCCACACCGATGAGGTCTGGATCCGCAATGGCGTGCGAGTTAATCCCCACAAACATCACCAGAAATACGGCGGCGACATTTTCTTTAGGGCTTTGCCCTTGTGTGTTATGTCTCCTTCGTCAATTGCAATTCACCGCGAGGTCTTTGCGGACGTTGGTTTGTTTGACGAAGGCCTACCCGCCTGCGAGGACTACGAATTTTGGCTGCGGATTACTTGTCGCTATGAGGTAGTCTATTTGGCAGAGAAACTCATCCGCAAATACGGCGGCCACGCCGATCAACTATCGCAGGCGCACTACGCGATGGACCGCTTTCGCGTGTACGCACTCGACAAGTTACTGAGCGAGGAGTTGCAACTTGCAGCGGATCGCGCTGCGGCTGCGCGCGCTATGCTGTTGCGCAAGGCACGGATTGTCGAGCGCGGAGCCGCTAAACGCGACAATGTGGAATTGCAGCAGCAGATGGGCGACTATATAGCGCGTTGGCAGTAGTAATAGGTCGTAAAAAAAACCCCTAGCCCGCACAGACGGATTAAGGGGTTTTGTTTGTTCTGTAAGTAAGCCTGTTATTGGCCGAGTTGCTTTTTGAGTTCCCGCATACTTATGGAGCGGAGTTGACTAAGTACCGGGAGGTGCTTACTACGCGGTTTAGAGGTGCCCGCTTCCCAGCGCAGAACGGTGTTGGTGCTAACATTGAGTAGCTTGCCGAGATCGGCTTGGGAGAGCTTGAGGCGCTTGCGATGCTTCTTGATTGTATTTGGTGAGATGCGGGGTTGTTTTCTCTTGTCGCCTGCGGATGCTTTGCTGGTTTTGGCGGCTGTTTTGGTGGTTGTCTTGGCGGCTGTTTTGGTAGCTGTTTTGGCGGGGGCTTTGGCAGGGGCTTTGGCAGGGGCTTTGGCCTTTGTTGAGCCGAGTTGCTTTTCTAAGCGAGCGATTGCATCGTGCTGTTCGCGCACTGTTTGCTTGAGTTCGCGCACTTGATCTTGCAATTCTTTGCGGACGATTTTGTGGGCGATCTTGCTGATCTCTTCCTTTAGTAGAGTTGCGAGGGTCGGCATAAAAAATCCTTTCATCTCAAGTAAGTAAGTGTATGTACGACATTTCCAAATTTAAAAAAATTATAGTATTTAGCAAATGCACCCTAGAATGGTATTGTGCGCCAACCCAAAAATAGCAAAAGAAGGTGCAGCAAGTATGCCCATCCTCTACCGGCTTATTAGAGACGAGGCCCTATTGTCGGTCCAAACAAAGGACGATAACAGAGGTTGTTTTATGAATAGATTGCTAGCTGCTGTATGCGACAAATTGCGCATGTCATTACAGCTTTTACCGCACATTTTTGCGCTAGGCGTTGTAAGCCGTCGATGCCGTCGTTCCCCCGCGCCCGGTCCAATTGGTGTGAAAGAACGTGCCGCGCGGCTTGTCGGTGCGCTCATAGGTGTGGGCACCAAAGTAGTCGCGCTGGGCTTGGAGTAGGTTGGCGGGCAGGCGGGCAGAGCGGTACCCATCGTAGTAAGCGAGGGCGCTGGCCAAGGTCGGCACGGGGATGCCGAGGGTCGCAGCCGTGGCCACGACGCTGCGCCACGACGCTTGAGTTTGTGCGAGTGCTGAGCTGAAGTAAGGAGCGAGCAGCAAATTGGCCAGCGTTGGGTCCGCGTCAAAGGCTTCCTTGATGCGGCCCAAAAACTGGGCGCGAATAATGCACCCGCCGCGCCACAGCAAAGCGATGCCTCCGTAGTTGAGTTCCCAGCCATACTCGCGGGCGGCGAGGGCGAGCAACTGATAGCCTTGGGCGTAGGAACAAATTTTGGCCGCGTACAGGGCTCGGCGGATATCTGCGACAAAAGTTTCTTTGTCTCCAGTAAACGAAGCATCCGGGCCCTGGAGGATGCCGGCCGCAGCTACGCGCTCGTCTTTGAGGAAGGATAGGGCGCGGCTGAAGACCGCCTCGGTGATGGCAGTTACTGGAGCACCCAATTGCAGGGCGTCGATGCCGGTCCACTTGCCGGTGCCCTTTTGGCCGGCTGCGTCGAGTATTACATCGACCATCGGATGGCCGGTTTCGTCGTCGAGCTTGGCGAGGATGTGGCTGGTGATTTCGATGAGATAGCTGTCGAGTTCGCCCTCGTTCCACTGCTGGAAAATTTCGCTCTGTTCCTGCGGCTCAATGCCGAGCCCCTCGCGCATCAGGGCATAAGCCTCGGCGATCATCTGCATGTCGCCGTACTCGATGCCGTTGTGGACCATTTTCACGTAATGTCCAGCGCCGTCGCGGCCGACCCAATCGCAACAAGGGCTGTTGTCTTCTACTTTGGCGGCAATGGCTTGAAAGAGGTCTTTGATGTGGGGCCAAGCGGCGGGGTTGCCACCGGGCATGATGCTCGGGCCTTTGAGCGCGCCCTCCTCTCCGCCGGAGACGCCGGTGCCCACGTAAAGCAAGCCTTTGGCCGCTAGCTCTTGGGTGCGGCGAGTCGTGTCTTGGTAGTTGGAGTTGCCGCCATCGATGAGGATGTCGCCGCGGTCGAGCAAGGGCACGAGCTCGGCTATGACGCGGTCCACGGCTTGACCGGCTTGCACCATTAGCATCACGCGGCGCGGCTTTTTGAGCTGGGCGAGCAGTTCGGCTGGCGAGTGGGTGCCGATGATGGATTGGCCGCGGCCGCG
The DNA here is from genome assembly GCA_965200315.1 of Candidatus Latescibacterota bacterium. GTDB lineage: Bacteria > Latescibacterota > UBA2968 > UBA8231 > UBA8231. The sequence continues at coordinate 1,077,952 of OZ241362.1, read as the reverse complement.
ACTGGCCATAAAGGCATCGACCTTGGTGGTTGTGCGGTTGTAAACGGCAACAGTGAAACCGTGGCTAGCCATGTTGAGGACGAGGTTTTCGCCCATTACGGCTAGGCCGATTAGGCCGATGTCTGCTCGGCTCATTGGACTCCTCCTGTGGGGTCGTTGTTCGGGTCTAAAACGCGGCGCAACTGGGCAAGGCCCGCGGCGATGTCCGCGCCTAGATGGATGCCAAGTACGGCCCGCCCTCGATCGACGAGGGCTTGGCGGTCTCCGAGGGCTTGGGCTTGAGCGAGGACGCCGAAGGTGATGCTAGAATCCGCCGCCCCGGCTTGGTCGGGAATCGGCGCGTCTTCTACTGCATCGGCTGTTAGCTGAATGAAAAGTCCGCGTCCGGCGTCGCCCTTGTGTAGTTGGCCGGTTGAGTGCAGGAAGCGCGGGCCAAAGCCGAGGGTCGTGGCTAGGCCGGTGCGCGCTAGTAGCTGGCGGCGCAGGTCTTGGAGGGCGGCGGTGGTTGCCGGGGCCGGCGGGAGATATGCCTGCAGGGCAATGTAGGCGCGTCCCGGCTCGCCGCTTGCCAGAAAGTGCGCTAGGGCCTGTGATAGGGTGGTGCCCTGCACTGGTCCGTATAGCGCGAGGCCATCGACGAGGTCGGGCGCGGGGGCGGGTAGCGCGCCGCGCTGCTGGTAGGCGGCCACCATCTGGCGGGCCAGTTCCTTGGCCGCCTCGACATCGGGCTGATCGAAGGGATGGATGTCGAGAAAGAATCCGGCGATGGACGTGGCAATTTCCCAGTGCAAGAAGGCCGCGCCGAGATCGTAAGCGTCTGCTAGCTGGAGGCACAAGACTGGGTGCCCGGCTGCGGCAATGGCTTGGGCGCGGGCATCGGCTGCATCGTCCAAGCGCAGATGGACGAAGAGCCGGTCGGGTCCGTAGGTGTGGGCTGAACATTCAGGCTCTAGATTGACTGGCAGCAGGCCCGTGCCGTCTTTGCCGGTGCTCTCGGCGATGAGTTGTTCGACCCAAGCACCAACTGCGCTGATGGCTGGCGAAGCGATGAGGGTTAGCTTGTCGCGACCGGCGAGGGCCCCCGCGCCGAGAAAGGATCCGAGTTGAATGCCCGGTTGCGGATCGTCGAGGGCTTGCTCGGCCCGGTTGAGCAGGCGGCCGAGATCGACACCAATGGCACCAGCCGCAACCAAGCCATAGTAAGACAGGGCTGAGTAGCGCCCGCCGATGTTGGGGTCGTTGCGGAAGATGTGGCGGAAGCCGAGGCTTTGCGCGAGGGCTTCGAGGCCGCTGCTTGGGTCGGTGATGGCGGCGAAGTGCTGTCCGGCCTCTTCTGGCCCGAGGGCATCCGCTGTGCGATTGTAGAAGTACTTGAGCAAGGACAGCGTCTCTACGGTGCCGCCGGACTTGGTGGCCGGGAGAAATAGGGTGCGGGCGGGGTCGAGAGCGTGCGCCTTGGCCAAGACGGCGTCGGGCTGGGTGCTGTCGAGGACTGAGAGATCGAGAAATCCATCGGCCACGCCAAAGACTTCGCGGAAAACTTCTGGCGTGAGGCTAGAGCCGCCCATGCCCAGCAGCAGGGCATGGGTGTAGCCAGCGGCGCGGACGGCGTCGATGAATTGGTGGATGGGGCCGATGGCGTCCCGCATAACGCGCGGGCTATCGAGCCATCCGAGCCGATTGGCAATCTCGGTTGGGTCCGGTCGCCAGATCGTGTGATCGCGTGCGAGGATGCGGGGATAGATGCGCTCGGCGCGGCGTAGGTGTGCGTTAAAGGCGGGTGGGGCCTGAAGGACTGAAAACTGCATGATTAGTGATTAGTGGTTAGTGATTAGTGGTTAGTGCTCGCCCGGAGGGACTGGCCACTAACCACTGATTTGTCTGCTGAGTTGGGAATGCTTAAAAAAGTACGCAGTCGAGTAGGGAAAGCAAACGACGCAATTTAGCGGGGGGATTCTATGCAAGCGACACTTTACACAGATGACGGGGCGTATTTCGTCCGCTTGGGCAATGGTTTGGTAATCCGGTGGTGCCGCGCAGAAGATGGGTGGAACAAGAGTCGAACCGAGTTGCCGCACAGAGCTATACCGATCGACTTCGCGGCCTTGCCAGAGGCCCTGCGCGAAGAAGTGCTGGCGGTTTTGGTCCGCGCCGCGGCGATGCAGGGAGGGATGGGAGGGGCGAATAACTGAATTGTCGCTTCATACTCACTTAGCAGGCTCGTCAATTGTGATCAAGGCTGTGGTGGCCTTGGGCCGCGCCATTCCGCTCGGGTGCCAGAGACACGGACTGCCGCACGAGTGGAATTAAGGCCGCTTCGCCTTGCCGCACCCGATAAGCTTGGTCCAGCGGAACATCCGCAAAGCGCTGAGCCGCGTCCTCGCCCGGCCAGATTACCGCAATTTCCCGGATGGCGCTGGCCTGTCCCAGACCGATTTCCTGTTGCAGGCTCGAAGCTCCGAAGCTGGCACCGCTGCTCACCGTCCGGTGGATTGACCGAGTGCCCGCGGCCGTTTCCACTTGGACCGCGACGCGAGCTCCAATGGCACTGCGGTTGGCTCGAGTGCCCTCCAGCAGCAAGGCGATCCAGCGGTTCCCGTGGCCGGGATTTTCAAAGAGGACATTCTGGAAGCTATCCCCCGTATAGGATCCGCCTATGACCGCGTAGATATCTTGGTCGCCATCGTTGTCCAAATCGCCGACCGCCACGCCGTGCCCTTTCTGCAAATGGCCGAAGCCGCCCGCGGCGGTGACGTCCTGAAAAACCCGGCCTCCGGCGTTGCGAAACATGCGGTTGGGCATCACCGAGCTCAGAGAAGGCGCGCCCGTGCCGGCATAAAAATCGAGCCAGCCGTCGTTGTCTAGATCGACGTAATTGCACCCCATCGTATAGAGCACTTTGTGGAGGTGGAGGCCCTCGCTGACATCGGCAAAGGTGCCGTTGCCGCGATTGCGAAAAAGCCGGGCCCGTTCGGCGTTGGTGGGCAGGCCCAGATAGTCGGCTGCTACATCCCCGGCGTTGATTTCGGGATTGTAGTGATAACCCGAAGCGAATAAATCGAGCCAGCCATCGTTGTCGAAGTCCCAAAACCAAGTGGGGAAACTGTTGTGCGGCTGCTCGACCCCAGCTTGGCTAGCTACATCGACCAAGCGCGGCTCTTCAGCCGCTTCGGCCCCTCGGTTGCGGAAGAGGAAATTGTCGCCCATCAGACGCGAGATGTATAAATCGACCTGTCCATCGTTGTCAAAGTCTCCCCAAGTCGCGCCTTTGACAAAGCCTTGAGTGGCCAACCCGAGCGAGGCGGCCTTTTCGGCGAAGGTGCCGTCGCCTTGGTTGTGGAAGAGTTCGCTGGGGTGGATATCGCCGTCGTCGAGAAAGGTCTCGTTGCCGATGAAGAGATCGAGCCAGCCATCGTTGTCCATGTCGGCCCAAGCTGCGGTCTGGGTGGGATGGAAACTGAGTAAGCGAGTCGCTTCTGTCACGTCGGCAAAGGTGCCGCCTTGGTTGCGCACCAGCGAATTGGGGTGCTGGCCGTCAGCTCCCATCCAAGCCCCTCGCAGGACCAGAAAATCGAGCCAGCTATCGTTGTCGAAGTCGGCGTGGACCAGTTGCAGACCACCGGTGAGGCCGGCGAGACCGACTGCTTGGGTGCGCTCGCTGAAGGTGCCATCGCCTTGGTTGCGAAAATAGCGGAGTTGGTCCTCTAGGGCCCAAGACGAGATTACTAGGTCGAGTAGGCCGTCGTTGTCAAAGTCGTCCATGATGCTGCCGCCGGCTAGGGATACCAAGTCGAGCCTCAGGAAGGGAGCGATGTCGGGAAAGTGGCCGATGTCGTGTTCGGAGGCAAAAAGCGACGGCGCGAGAAGCCACTGGGACGGAACTTGGTCGGGGTACTTCCCGATGGTCATATAAGCGATATTGAGGAGCCAGCGAGCGGTCAAATCGTCGGGATTTTGTTCCAGCACGGCTGTGAAGTAGGACAAGGCCATCCGCGATCCCCGCTGGTCGGCGTGAACGCCGTCGGTGCCGATGGGGAATAGACACGCGGCGGTCGCATGACCCTTTAGACAATTGACCTGCTCGCCCAAGCGCATATAGGCCATACCCAAGAGCATGTCTAGGCTCGGCTGTGTGCGGATTCGGTGCTGTTCGATTTCAGGCTGCAATGCGTGTAATTCGTCAATAGAAGCCTGAGGCTGGCCGGCCCGCAGACGCTCTCGGACCAATACAATCCGGGTGCGCAGGCGGGCCAAGGGATATAAACGTTCCTGTAAGCGGCTGAAGTGCTCCACTCGCAAGTCGTTCAGATAGATGTTGGAAATCGGATTGCGGTTGAGGGCAATTTGTCGCAGACGCTCGGCCATTCGCTGGGTCCCCGCAGCGGACGGCCGAGCTTGTTCGGGAGCTGTACAGGCGGTTAGGGATACGACGATGGCTAGGGAGAGGGTCGAGTACAGCATCATAGCATGCCGGCGAGCAGCGATCCGCTTGCTTTGGCTTTGGCTGCAATGAGCTGGGCGGTGAGGTCGTCGAGGCGGGTGCGCACCGCGGCTAGATCGGCTGGTGTGAAGCGCACGCGACGCACTTCGCCGAAGTCGGTGATGTACAGCGTCGCGCGGTATTCGCCTTGGTCCGGGTGGAGGGCCTGCAAGCAGAGGGCGTAGATTTCCAACTGGAGTTGGTAGCGCTGTACTGCTTCGTCTGGATTCGCACGGTGGCCGGTCTTGTAATCGACTAGTTCCCACAGTCCGTCGGCGCCGCGTCCTATGTAATCGACTACTCCGTGTATTAAACCGAGATCGAGCAAGAGGGTAAAGCGCACTTCAGTGCGGGCTTCCTCAGTAGCTAAGGGCGATTGGCGACAGCGGCGCAACAGGGCGGCTAACTCGCGTTCAAATGAGGCGCGATAGGATGCTAAGGGCAACGCGACGGCCGCGACGAGGTCGGCGGCGAGGGCCGCGGGGTCGGCGTCTGGGCTGTTGCTCAGGGCCTCTAGACCAGCGTGGGCGAGCTGGCCAAAGAGCATGGCGCGGCGACGGGGCGCATCTACTTGGCCGAGGGGCCACGCCGGCAAGCCCAGCACGTACTGGCGATGGTGCTCGGCTGGGTCCGCGGCGAAGAGGACCAACTCGCGGGCGGCAAATTCGGGCCGGTCTTGGTTATCGTCGAGCGGCGAGAGCAGCTCCAACGCGGGGTCTGCTGCTGGTGAGGGCGCGGTGTTGAGGGCGCGAAAGGCTGGCTCGGCCCGGTGGTCAGCGGGCGCGGTGGCTGGGAACGCACTGGGGTCGGTGTGGATGGGCAAGGGGGATGGTACGCCTGCAACCGCTTTGCTGCCGCGGGCGAGGTCGTCCTCTGTCAGGGCTAGGCTGCCGCAAATCCAACCGAGACAGTCCCCAGCCGCGTCGAGGTCGGCGGGAAAGTGCTTGTCGGTCAACGCGCCGCCGAGCAGCAAGTGGTCGCGGGCGCGGGTACAAGCCACGTACAACAGGCGCTTCTCTTCGGCCCGCTGGCGGCGGCCCGCGTTGCGATTGATGAGGGTGCGGATAAAGGAGGAGGTCCTTTTGTAATCCTGCTCGGGGTCGAGGACGCGCAAGCCGAGGCCCTTTTCCGCGTCGATGAGCGCGGGGGCGCTGTTTTGAAGGTTAAACCGTGCGGCCAAATCGGGCACGACGACGATGGGAAATTCCAAGCCCTTGGCCGCATGGACGGTCAGGATGTGCAAAGCATCCGCGTCGAGGAGGGCTTCGCCTTCTTGTTCTTCTGCATTAGTCAACAAATCGAGGCGAACCACAAAATCGGCGAGGGGGCCGCGGAATTGGCGGGCGAGGTCGAGGAGCTTATGCACGTTGGCCACGGCCTGCTCGCCGCGCTCGCCATAGCAGAGAAAGCCCCAAGCTCCGGTGTCTTCGAGGATGGTGTGCAAAAGCTCGACGAGGGGTACGCGGTCGCGCAGTTTTCCCCAGCACTGGAGTCGGAGGACGGCATCTGTGGCGGCCTCTTGGTCGGCCGGGGCGAGCCGCTGGCGCTGATTCGCGTCCGCGAGATTCTTGGCGAGCCGACTGCCGTCGGGCGCGGTCAGCGCGTACAGGGCGTTATCCGAAAGACCGAAGTACGGGGAGCGCAACGCGCCCATCAGGGCGATGCTGTCGCCAGAGTTGCACAGGACGCGGAGAATGTTGGCTAGATCGTAGATTTCTTGGCGCTGGTAAAAGCCTTGGCCGCCGGCTACTTGGAAAGGGATGCCGCAGGCCCGCAGCGCGTCTTCGTACGCGGAGAGATAGCGGCGGCGGCGCAGGAGTAAGGCGATGTCGCCGGGGCAGGGTGGGCGCAAGCCGTCTTGGTCGGCGACTTGCAGGTCGTTGCCCGCCAAAAGGCGGCTCAGGCGGCGAGCGACCAACTGGGCTTCGCACCGTGCGGTCTCTGTCGAGTCGCGGCTATCGTCCGGCGGCAAAAGCAACAGCTCGACCGAACCCTCGCTTACATCGGCAGGGCGGCACCCGATGAGCGGGTCGTAGCCGACTTGGAAAGGCTCGTCTGGGATCGCCTGCATAAACTGGGGAAAGAGTGCGTTGACAAAGGCAACGGGCTGGGCGAGAGTGCGGAAATTTTCGCCCATGACGAGAGTGCCAAGCCGCTGGGCGGGGGAGGCGTCGAGGACCTCGCCGTCGTCGCGAAAGGGCCGAGATTCGCGCTCGTGCGCGGCATTGGCCTCCGCAATGGCGTCGCGTACGCGGGCGAAGACGGTGACATCAGCCGCGCGGAACGAGTAAATCGACTGCTTGGGGTCGCCGACGATGAAGAGCTTGTCGCCGGCCATTTGTCCGCCCGGTGCCGCCAGCGAGCGGATGATTTCCCACTGCAAGGGGTCGGTGTCTTGGAATTCGTCGATCAGTGCGAAGCGATAGTGTTGGGCCAAGCGGTGGCGGATGCCCGCGTCGGCCGCGATGAGCTGGTGGGTTTTCTCTAGGAGGTCATCCATGTCCAGCGCACTGCCGTTGCCTTTGCTGTTCTCATAGCGCGCATCGGCGCGGAGGAAGACGCGCGACAGGGCGGGCAACACAGCGGCGGCGCGCTCGTCGGCCGCACTGAGTTCGAGGCTGAGGAGGTTGGTGTGCGGGGCCAAGCAGTGCCCCAAGGCGGGCACGAGCTCGCGGACGCGGGCGAGTGTGGCTTCCTCCCAATTGGATTTCTTGCCCAGCCGGCTGCCTTTTAGGGGTTTGCCATTGGTCAAAAGACCTTTGGCTAGACTTGGAAGAATCTCTAGCGCTTCGTCGAGCGGGGGTGCTTGGCTCAGCCGGCGCATGAAATCGCGGAGCGGATTTAGTCGCTCGACAGCCGAGTCGCTCGCGGCGGTGAGGGGCGCGAGCGCGGCAAGCTCTGAGAGCATGGCGGTGAATTGGGTGTCATCGAGTAGGGCATGGCAAGCGGGGGCGCAGGTCGTTTGCTGCATCCCGCGCCAGTCGCTGAGGATTTGGTCCGGTGATTGCTCAGCGTAGTGGCGGCACCACAGGCGGGCGCGATGTTTTTTCTCGAGCAGGTATTCCAAGACTTGTTCGAGATAGCGGCGCGGCCATTCGGCTAAGGTGCGTCGCAAGGCTCCTTTGTCTGGGTCGGAGTCGCGTACGCGAGCTAGGGTCTCTAAGGTTTGGCGCACGGCTTGATGTCGGAGTTGCGCCGCATCTACTCCCTCTAAGACCGCGAAGGCCGGGTCCACATCCGCTTCAATGGGATACTCGCGCAGCAGGGCCGCGCAGAAAGCGTGGATGGTGGAAATGCGCGCGGCGGGCAGGTCTTCGCGGATTTGCCGCAAGCGCTGCCGCTCTGGCTCGGGCAGCTCTTGGTCGAGGGCGTCGGACAGCCGGCGGGCGATGCGCTCGCGCATTTCCGCCGCGGCCTTTTGGGTAAACGTGATGGCCAGCACGTGGCGCACGCCGATTTTGGGATGCTGGCGCAACAGTTCGATGTAGCGCTCGACTAAGGTTGCGGTCTTGCCGGCACCGGCGCTGGCCGTGACCGCGATATTGCGCTGGCTGTCGAGAGCCATGCGCTGGACGGGAGTCAGGGGGACGGCGCGCTTCACGACAAGGCCCTCATGCGCTGGGGATCGAGGCGGCAGCTTTGTTGATAAGGGCAATGGGGGCAGATTTTGTCCGGGTCGTGGGGGGTGACGTGGAATATGCCACGGCGCATGGCCCGGGTGTAAGAAAGGACGAAACCACGCACCTCGTCGAGGCGCTGGCGATACGCCTCGTGGTTGTAGATGCCGTGGCGGCCGCTGGCGACATAGGCCGTATTGCGATGGGTGGCATCGGCGAATAACCCGCGGCGGCCGCAGTCCTCTAGGTCGCGGAGCATTAGGTACGCCGCCCCAGCCCCTTGGTACAGCCCGAGTTCCCCGAACAGGGATTCAGCCGCCAGCAAGTAAAGCGGAAGCTGGAGGTTGAGGCCGGCGTCAATATCGGCTAGCGATGGCATGCGGCCAGTCTTGTAGTCGAAGACGACGAAGCGGCCATCGGCCGTGCGGTCGATGCGGTCTATTTTGCCGGAGAGCCGCACCTCGTCCCCGGTCTCTGGGTCGCCGATGGCATATGGCGTGGTGGTCGACTGCGGGTCGCCTTCTCCCATGCCAGGGTAGCTGCCAAAGCTCAGTTCAAAATGGGTTGGCACGGCCGGGGTAGCCGCAGCCGCTTGCAGGCGCAGGAAGTGCGGCAAGACGCCCTCGCGCTCCCCGTCGTCGGCCCCGAGCAGGAGCTCTAATTCCCGCTCCGAGAAAAAGCCCGTAAGCTTCATTTCCTCAGCGACTTGGCGGCCTTGTCGGCGCAGTTCTACGATGTTTTCAGTTAAGTTTTCCGCGCGTTCGGCTGCTTCGCCGTGGGCCGCATAGAAACGATAGAGGATGCGGTGGACGAGGGTGCCGCGCTTGAGTGCCGAGTCGTCTTCTTGCGGGTCGCGGAGGGGCTGGAGGTTGAGCAGTTCTTGGGCAAAAAACCGGAAGGGGCAGCGGCCGTATAGCTCTAATTGGGTCGCGGAGAAAGAATAGCCCGCGCCGAGGCGGGTGCGCAGCGCGTCGAGCAGCGAGACCTCGTCGAGGACGCCTTCGTGGCTGCCGAGACGCTCGGGGATCGTGCGCTGTTCGGCGCTGTGCAAGCCGCGCACGAGGTGGCGTAGCGCGGTGGCGTGGCCGTCGAGCTGTGAGGCTTGGCTATAGAGGGCGAGGGCGTCGTGCGCTGAGTCGGAGGCACGTGCTGCGCACAGGCCGCGGCCCAAGGCGAGGTGCAGCTCGGCCGAGGTCCCCGGCGCGGCAGCCGCTTCGCACTGAGAAGGTTGTGAGGCGAGTAGGCCGTCTAACTCAGCGACAAAGGGCGAGGGGGCGAGCGTCTCGCTGCCCGACTGTTTGGGGTAGAAGACGCCGAGGCCGCGGCGCGGTGTGCATACGGCGCGGTAGAACAGCAAACGCTCGGCCTCGGTGGTGGCATCATCGTCGAGGTGCAGGGCGCGGCGCTGGGTTTCTTCGAGGAAAATATCGGTTGGCGGCAAGCGGGGGAATTCGCCTTGCACCAACCCGCCGATGAAAAGGTAATCGCAAGGTGCGCTACCTGCTGCGGCGAGGTCGGTCACTTGAATGCCAGCGCGCGTGGCAGCGGGGACATGCGCTTGGGAAATCGCGTCGCGCAGTAGATTGGCGAACTGGCTCAGGGTGCGGGGCTGGAGGGCTGCGGCTGGTGCGCACAGTTCGTCGAGCAGCTCCAAGAAGCGCGCTAGGGCTTGGCCGTCTGCTGCCGCCCCATCCGCAAGGGCGTCCTCTGCGCCCAATGCGCTGAGGGCGTGGAGCACATGCTGGCGGAAGGAGGGCAGGTCTTGGCGGCGTTCCAAGGGCTGGAGTAAATCAAAGAGCGCGGTTAGGCTAACTTTCAGGGGCTGGAGGGCTTCCAATTCGGCGAGCAGGTCCTCGCGCCGAGTGGGAAAAACGTCGATGTCTTCGGAGAACGGTTCGCCTTCTCGGCCTAGTTCGCTCTCTAAATAGGCGAAGTTGCTTTCGATGGCGGCGAGCCAAGTTCCGCGCCCGGGCGACGATGGAACGTTGCGAGTCCACGCAGCAAAGTCCGCGGCAGAAAGCGTGCTGGTTTGGTCTGAGAATGAATAGCGCAGCCGCACCAAAGGTAAGCTGAGTAGGCGGAAGAGCGCGGCGCGGCTGTAGCCCTCTAACACCGCGTCGATCAGCGCGAAAACGGTGTTCATGGCGGGTGCTGTGGCAAGGGGCCGCCCGCGTGCGAGGTAAAAAGGCAGGCCGTGGCGCGGCAGCACTTCGGCCACGAGCTCGGCATAAGTGTCGAGATTGCGGAAGCCCATGCGAATCTGCGCTAGCTCGATTCCTTGCTCCTGATGCAACTGGCGGATGCGGCGGGCCATGGCCGTTACTTCGCCGACTCGGTCCGGGCAGGCGACCCGCTCTACGGGCACGTCGAGACTAGCGCGACTGTGGGTGAAGAGGCGGCCGGAGAATGCAGCGGCTGGGTGTTGGCCGGCGGCGCTGCGCTCGACGCGGCCGGCGCGGGCGCGGAGAAATTCGTATAGGGGCCGTGTGCGGGCAAAAAAACGAGGCCCTTCGTCGTAATCGAGCAGCGCGATGGACTCTGGAACGAGGGCCAGCAGCTTTTCCAGCACGGGCAAAAAAGGTGCGGGCATTTCTACAAAGCCGCAGAGCACGAGCAGGCCGAGGCCGGGGAAACGCTGGGCGAGTGCCGAGCGGTCGAGGTGGGCATCCACAGCGACAAAACGCTCGCGGCTCCCGCTCCAGCCAGCCGCGAGCCGCTCCAAGTAGGCCGCGTAAAGGACCTGCAATTCCGCGCTGCGCTGGGTTGTTCTCCCTAGGTCGCTCGGCTGGGTGCCCGTTTCTTCTAACCGGCGGAACAACTGAGTCAGCCCCCGGCTCAGCCGCTCGGGTTGGCGGCTGTAATAGGGTGCGCTAGCCGCGCTGGCGGCGAGGGCGTCTTCGACTAAGAGCCGCTGTGCGCTGAGGGGCAGGGCCGGTCGCCGCTCGGGACATAGGCTATAGAGCATGTCGATGAAACTGTTTAGATCGAGGGCCAAGTGCCCGGTGAGCAGGCCGGTGCGGCTGGCGCGGATGAGCTGCCGCCGCATGAGTTGGGCTTGGAAGTGGGTTGGAAAGAGCCAGAGGAAGGACTCGCTGTCGCCGGTGTCGAGGTGCGTCGAGCAGCGCTCGTACGCGGGCGACGCCTTATAGGGATGGGCCGGGCCGTAGATGAGGGTTAGTTCGCCCATGAGCAGCAGGTTGGAAGTGGCGTGGACGGGTACGCTGGCAACGTATCGTCGAGGAAAAACACTGTCAAGATGTGCGCTGCGCTGCGCGTTGACATAGAACTGGGCAGGTCGCTTTTTATGCCACTCGGTAGGACCGCGCTTTTTCTTGGTGGAATTCGCAATGAAAAAATGGACTATTGCATTTCTTTTGTGGTGTAGTTGCGCCCCGCTGACCTCTCCTGAGGGAGGGCCGGACGAATGGCAGAAATCCGAGCCGCCTCCCCCACCGCCGAGCGCATTAGAGCAGTACTTGGAGGTGCGCCAGCGCTATGGCTCTGGCCCGCGGCCCGACTTTGTGGCCGTGGTGCCGTTTGTCGATAAGTCGGGGTTTCGCGAGGGCGTGTGGAACATCGAATACGAGTTGGCCAACATGCTCAGCGCGGAGCTAGTGGCCGGTCGCAATTGGGAGGTCGTCCCTTTTGACGCGGTTGCCGAGTTGGCGCTGGAGTCGGGGTTTGCCAGCCACGATCAGGCCCTATCGATCGGCCGCCAGCTAGCGGCCGATTTCGTCATTATGGGCCTGTTGCAAGACTACGATATGCGCCGCCTGTCGGTGGGGGATCCCTTGGTGGGAGGCTACAAATCCTATTCGGCCGTGGCGCAGATGCGCGTCGAAATTGCGCGCGTTGACGACGGCAGCGCGGTCGGTCAGGCCGAGGCCCAGCGCGATCTCACCGACCGCGACGTAGGGCTCGACCTATTGGGCAAGCCGCGCGAGCAGGACTTGCAATTTGCCAGCTTAAAGGAGGTAGCGTTCGGCTCGGAGGCGTTTCGCCAGACCCTGTTGGGCCAAGCGACGGTCGAGGCCGTAGGCGAGCTGGTACACAAGGTAGTTGCTGCTTTTGAGCCCGAGGGCTTGGTGTTTGAGGGCGATGCGCCCGAGGTCATCGCCGTGTACAGCGAGGATATTTACGCCAATATCGGCAGCGCGCACGGCATACGCCCGCGATTGCGCTTTTTCGTCTATCCGAGCAACGAGCGGATCAAGGCCGAGGAGCTGGCCCCCGAAGAGTCGGTTGCCCTCGTCGAAGTCACCGAAATCATCAGCACCCGGCTCGCCAGCTTGCGAGTGATCCGCGCCAGCGGAGAGATCAAGGCGGGCGACCGGCTCGAATTAGCCGAAGGAGAATAGCGATGCAGGGAGTGGTCAAATACCAGCGGGGCGACGGATTTGTCGAGCTGCGCGACCTAGCAGACGCGCCGCCCGGCCCCAATCAGGTGAAGGTCGAGGTGCAGGCCACCGGGATTTGCGGATCGGACCTCCACGTGTACCGCGATACCATCAACTACAACATCCAGACGCCGGTCGTCATGGGCCACGAGTTCAGCGGCGTGGTGGTAGAAAAGGGCGCAGAGGTCGGCGACCACGTGCAGGTGGGCGACCGCGTGACCGGCGAGCCGAGCGTGTACATCTGCGGCGCCTGCGACTACTGCCTGAGCGAGCACTACAACCTGTGCCCCGAGCGCAAGGTCATGGGCTACTGGCACCACGGCTGCTTCGCGCCCTACTGCAATGCGACGTTTGTCCACAAGCTGCCCGAGGGCGTGGGGTTTGAAGCCGGTGCCCTGACCGAGCTGTTGGCCTGCTGCGTGCATTCGGTCATCGAGCAGGCCGGCGTGACGGCCGGGGATTTTGTCGCCATCACCGGGCCTGGGCCGGTGGGGCTATTCTCGGCGTTGGTGGCGCTGGCCGAGGGGGGGACGGTGATTCTCTGCGGCACGGAGCGGGATACCGAGCGGCTACGACTGGCCGAGGAACTGGGCGTACAACACGCGATCGATATTACGGCCGGCGACCCGGTGGCGCGGGTGCGCGAGTTGACCGGCGGTTATGGGGCCGACGTGGTGGTCGAGTGCGCGGGGGTGGCACCGGCTATGCGGTTGGCCTTGGAACTGGTGCGCAAGCGGGGCCGCTTTTCCCAGATGGGCCTGCCGGGTGCGCCGGTGGAGATCGACTTCGAGAAGATCGCCTACAACGAGCTTCAAGTCTCTGGCGGCATTGGGCAGCGGCGACCGGCTTGGAAGCGGGCGCTGCGGCTTTTCGAGCGGGGCTTTATTCCCAGCGAAAAGCTGATCACCCACCACTTTGCCTTGCGCGAATGGCAGCGGGCCTTTGACATGGCCGAGGGGCAGGAGGGGATCAAGCTGATGTTTATGCCGCAGGGGTGAGCGGAACCCGTGCTTGCAGATTAGACGAAAATTGACGATTATCACAAAAAAGTGATAATTGAGGATGTGGAACCTCCGGGAATATCAGAGTACGTCAGGGAAGTGCCCTGTTGTATCGGAATGGTATGGAGAGTTATCAGTGAAAAACAGAGCGAGAGCCGACCGATTCTGGCGCATCGCCCGACAACTCAACCGGCTTCAACCGCCGCATTTCAAGAAATTTCGTGCGTTATAGGAGGCGCGTTGGTGAGGCGAAAATAGAGTTCCGCATCGGATATTTTGTTACGTTCCTTCCGATAGACAATTGACATTGCTCTGCGGCTGCATACACAAGGACGCTCGGTATAGACCTACGGAAGCCTATAATACGGCGGTACAACGCCGCAATGAAATAGAAAACGGGAAGGCAAGCATCCATGAGTTCGATTACTAAGCTCTGGCGCAAACTGCGCGACAAAGCGTACCGAGACGGCTATACGGAAGCTCAGCACTCCATTGAGGTGCCTTTTCAGATCCGAGCAATCCGCAAAGCACGCGGCTGGACGCAAACCCAACTCGCGGAGCGGAGCGGCATTCCGCAAGCGCGGATATCCCATATTGAACAGCCTGGTCGGGATCCGCTATCACTGAGGACGCTGTACCGATTGGCAGCCGCCTTTGACGTGGGCTTGCTGGTCCAATTTGTCCCGTTTAGCGAGTTGGTACGGCGGGAAACGGCCTTTGATCCCGAGACGTTTCGCGTTCCTAGCTTTGCAGAAGACCACGTAGAAAGGGTTGTGGAGGTTACCGATATGTTGGTGCCGACAGCATCTTACACAACCAACCGCAAATTCGAGCTCAAGATGCAGGCCCTGCCCGCAGAGCGCGTGCTATCCCTTCAGTCGACAGAAACTCAGACTCGTAACGTGATTCTCGCTAGCACGGAACCCAGTACCCATTGTTTCACAGAAAGGACACCGTATGAGTGCGAAGCACAGGCCACAAGATGAGCCTGTAAACATCAATGAACTGCCACAGCAGCGAGCGGCAGAGTATATTTCGACGTACTCGAATCACGTTGAAATGGGATTCTCGCTGTGGGATTTCAGGATTTTGTTTTTCGAGATCACGGAAGATGAAAAAGGCGACATCATACGCGAAAAGAAGGCCCGCGTGGCGATGTCCCCCCAGCATGCGATGGCCTTTTCGCAGCTATTGAACAGCACCATCGAGATGTGGACTAAGGAACGCACCGCCGAGCGGCGGGATGGCCAGCCTAAGCTCGGCGTTTGACCCAAGACAATTCGGCGTCAGAGTGCTTGCCCCTTGAAGAGTACGCCTGTTGCGCTAGGCGCAGCGGATGCAGAATTCTGGGGGCTTTTTTTGACTCCGGACGCCCCGGCCAACCAATTTGATCGCTATGACAAATCCATTCTTTGAACAGCCGGTCCTCAACTCGCCATACGAGCGCCCGAACCGGCATTGGGAACTCGACGAGACCGGGCAGCCGACCCAACAGATCGTCGACAGCCGCCGCCCGGCCGAGTTCATTACGCCAATTCCGCAGCCGAAAAAGCGCAAGGGAGCCGCGCAACAAGCTGCGTTGGTGTTCGCCCCGGAGGCGCAGCAGCTCGAAACCGCCGGCCAGCAATACGACCTGACGGCCATCATCAACGGAGTTCGTCAGCAGGTCGACCGCTGGCGCGGCCTACCGGAGCCGAGCCAATGGCAAGTGACCCCGGAGACCGCTCGCCTGCTCCAGCACTGGCGGCACCACCGCTTTAGCGGCATTCGGCCCTTCTTCTGCCAAATCGAAGCGGTAGAGACCGCTATATGGCTTGCCGAGGTTGCGCATAAGACGCGATCTGGTAGTGCCTTCATCAAACATCTGAAGGCCGCCAACAACGACGCCAATCCAGATGTGCCTCTGCCGAGGTTGGCGCTCAAGTTGGCGACCGGTACCGGCAAGACCACGGTCATGGCGATGTTGATCGCTTGGCAGACCATCAACGCGGTGCGTCGGCCCCAAAGACGCCGCTTCACACGCGGCTTCTTGGTGGTCACGCCCGGCATCACCATCAAAGATCGCCTGCGCGTACTGCAGCCCAACGACCCGGATAGCTACTACCAAAGCCGCGAGTTGGTTCCGCCCGACATGTTGCCCGACTTGGAAAAGGCCAAGATCGTCATCACCAACTACCACGCCTTCAAGCGGCGCGAACGCTTGGAGCTGTCCACCGGCGGCCGTTCCTTGCTGCAGGGACGCGGCGACGCGCTCGAGACCTTGGAGAGCGAGGGGCAGATGCTGCAACGGGTCGCGCCCGAACTCATGGGCCTAAAGAACATCCTCGTCCTCAACGACGAAGCGCACCACTGCTACCGAGAGAAACCGGACGA
This sequence comes from Candidatus Latescibacterota bacterium, assembly GCA_965200315.1. Taxonomy (GTDB): domain Bacteria; phylum Latescibacterota; class UBA2968; order UBA8231; family UBA8231. The sequence continues at coordinate 1,062,084 of OZ241362.1, read as the reverse complement.
GGGAGAGGAAGGCACGCTTAAGGGAGATGACAGAAAGGAAGCCGAAAAGAACAGGGCGGCGGCGCGGCTGTGGATTTCCGGGCTGGAAACCGTCGGCCGAAAATTGGGCATCAACCGGGTGCTGGACCTCTCGGCGACGCCCTTCTTTTTGCGCGGGTCGGGGTACGCCGAAGGCACGTTGTTCCCGTGGACGATGTGCGACTTTTCGCTCATGGACGCCATTGAATGCGGCATCGTCAAACTACCCCGCGTACCGGTGGCCGACAACATCCCCGGCGGCGAAATGCCCAAGTTCCGCAACCTCTGGGAACACATTCGCACCGACATGCCCAAGAAGGGGCGGGGCAAGGCCGAGGCCCTCGATCCTCTCAACCTACCCGTGCCGTTGCAGACCGCCCTAGATGCCCTTTACGGGCATTACCAGAAGACCTTCAAGTTGATGGAGGAAGCGGGCATGAGGGTGCCGCCGTGCTTCATCGTGGTCTGCAACAACACTGCGACCTCCAAGCTGGTGTACGACTATATCTCCGGCTTTCACCGCGAGAACGAGGATGGCACGACGTTGGTAAACGGTCGCCTAGAATTGTTCCGCAACTTTGACGAACAGGGCGACCAATACCCCCGGCCCCGCACCCTGCTCATCGACAGCGAACAATTGGAGTCCGGCGACGCGCTCGACCGCAATTTTCGCAATATGGCCGCCGATGAGATCGACCGCTTTCGGCGGGATAAGATCGAGCGCACCGGCGACCGGCGTCAGGCCGAGAACATCAGCGACCAAGAGCTGCTCCGCGAGGTTATGAATACCGTCGGCAAGCCGGGTCGGCTAGGGGATTCGATTCGCTGCGTGGTGTCGGTGTCGATGCTTACGGAAGGGTGGGACGCGAACACGGTTAGCCACGTACTGGGCGTCCGCGCTTTTGGGACGCAGCTACTCTGCGAGCAGGTCATTGGCCGGGCGCTGCGGCGGCAGTCCTACGATCTCAACGAAGCGGGCCTATTTGACGTGGAGTACGCGGATGTCTTGGGCATCCCGTTCGACTTTACGGCCAAGCCCGTCGTGGCTTCGCCGAAGCAGCCGCGAGAGACCGTGCAGGTGAAGGCTGTGCGGCCCGAACAAGATGCGTTGGAGATTCGCTTTCCTCGGGTGGCTGGGTATCGGGTGGAATTGCCGGAAGAGCGGCTCAAGGCCGAGTTCAACGAGGACTCGGTACTGGAACTGACGCCCGATTTGGTTGGTCCGTCGAGGACAAGGAATCAAGGCATTATCGGCGAGGGCGTCGATCTCAATCTGGTGCACACCAACGACCTGCGGCGCTTGACCCTCCTGTTTCATCTGACCCAGCGGCTGCTCTACACCAAATTCCGCGATCCGGACGAAGAGCCTAAGCTCTATCTCTTTGGCCAGCTCAAGCGCATCGCCAAACAATGGCTCGATGGCTATCTCGACTGCAAGGGCGACACCTTTCCCGCCCAACTTATGTATCAAGAACTGGCCGACACGGCCTGCGAGCGCATCGCGGCGGCTATCACGCGAGAGGGAATCGACAGGCGCCCGGTCAAAGCGGTGCTCGATCCGTACAATCCCGTTGGTTCAACAGCCCACGTGAATTTCAACGCGACCAAGACCAGCCGCTGGCAGGCCGATTCCCGCCGTTGTCACCTCAACTATCTCGTCCTCGACAGCGACTGGGAAGGGGAGTTTTGCCGCGTCGCAGAATCCCATCCGCACGTCAAAGCCTACGTCAAAAATCACAATCTCGGTTTGGAGGTGCCCTATCGGCGTGGGTCGGAAACGCGGACGTACATTCCAGATTTTATCGTCCGCGTTGATGATGGCCGTGGCGATGACGATCTGCTGAATCTGATCGTCGAGATCAAGGGCTATCGGGGGGAAGACGCCAAGGACAAGAAGGCGACCATGGAGGCGTATTGGGTGCCTGGTGTGAATAATCACGGGAATTATGGCCGCTGGGCTTTTGCCGAGTTTACCGATGTGTACGGGATGGAAGCTGAGTTCAATCGGTTGGTAGCCTCGCCGAAGATTACAATAGGGGAGTGATAATGCTCTGGGATAGCGATAGCTTATTGCAGCAACTCAAACTCGGGGAGGACAGCCGCGTCGAGTTCAAGGAAGCTGTGTTCGCTGGCGACCGCGTCCGCGGGCCGCGTCGCGAGACGGTCGCCGACGAGTTGGCCGCTTTTGGCAACACCATCGGCGGCACTTTGATCTTCAGCGTGTCCGACGCCGGCGAGGTGCGGTCGATGAACCGTCGAGAGATGGATGCGCTGGAAGCCTTTGTCAGCGAGATCTGTTCGGACAGCATCCGTCCCCCGCTGGCGTTTGTCACCCAACGGTTGGCCCTGCCAGACGGTTCGTTTGTCTTGGTCGTCGAAGTCGAACAGAGTGCGCTGGTCCACAAGAGTCCCGGGGGATATCTTTCTCGACAAGGCAGCACTAAGCGCGAACTGTCGCCAGAGGCATTGAATCGTCTGTTTCAGCAACGAGGGCGTTCTGGCCGGCTCGGCCTGGACGAAGTGATTGTTGCCCAAACCGGCGCCAACACGCTCGACGCGACCTTGGCGGACCGTTTCCTGAGTTCGCGCGCCACCGAGCCTACAACGGTCCAACTTACAAAGCTCGGTTTGTTGCGGGAAGACGACAGCGGCGTTCTCCGCGCAACGGTCGCCGGGGTGCTGCTTTGCACTACACGCCCGGACGAGTACCTACGCGGTGCTGTGATCGAAGCGGTGCGCTATCGCGGCACGACGCTCGGCAGCGCGAGTCAGCACGATGCGGCGTCTATCACCGGCCCGTTGGACCAGCAGATCCGCGATACGGTCAACTTCGTCAGGCTCAACACTCGGGTGGCGGCACGCAAGGCCCCTGGGCGGGTAGAGACCCCGCAATTTAGCCCGCGGGCGGTATTTGAGGCCATCGTCAACGCGGTGGTTCACCGCGACTACTCCATGGAAAACGAGAAGACACGGCTCTTCGTTTTTGACGATCGCCTTGAGTTGTACTCGCCGGGTGCCCTGCCCAACACCTTGTCCATTGAGGCCATGCGCAATCGACAAGCCACCCGCAACGAAACGCTCGCGTCCCTCCTCCGCATGCTCGCGGTAGGGGATATTGCCGGTGCTGGCGACCGGCAGTACTTCTTGGAGCAACGCGGCGAAGGGGTGCCGATTATCTACGAACAGACTAGGGAGCTAACCGGACGCGACCCGGAATACGAACTGCTCGGCGGCGCGGAACTACGGCTGACCATACCTTCTACTCCCCCACCGGTGTCTGGCATTGAAGGGGACGTGTTGGTATCCGCCGATGGTCGGCCGCTCGCGGGCGCAAAGGTGGTTGCGCTGTATCCCAACAAGACTTGGCTGGAGGAGGAAACCGATACGTTTGGGCGGGTCAGTTTTGGATTTCATTCGGAACTGCCCATCACCGTTTTCTGCGCGGCACCGGGATGGGCCGCCCACGTGAAGCGGGATTGGCATCCGCCGGAACCGCTGCACGTGCCGCTTAAACCGCTGTCGATAGGTGGCTCGACAGTGTTCACAGAGGGAACAGGTCATTTGCCCAACTTGACCGGGCGGCTAAACCCGATCCTCGACGATCTCGACCGCATGTACCTGTACGCGACGAATGTCGCCATTGAGGAGGGCAAGCAGCAACCCGTTTACTTCAAGTTGAACCAGCCTTTGCGACTTACGGATGTCAACGGGTTTGAATGGATCGTGCGGTTTATTGAGATGATCGGGAAGTCGGCCCTGTTGGAATACGAACCTCCGATCCTTTAGGTCTGAGAGGCTTCGCTGCGCCCGGCATGACCAGTAAACAGAACGCTCGCCCTTGTCGTGTATATCAACGGCAGGGATCGACATTGTATTATGTATATACATAATCGTAAATTTGAGTCTGGATATGGACGTAACGATTCGGCTTCATGGTATTGAATTCGAGTGGGACAGCGACAAGGCAGAAGCCAACATCGAAAAGCACGGAGTTGATTTTGAAGCAGCCTGTGAGATCTTCTTCGACCCATTCGTCCTGGTATTGGAAAGTGAACATCACGGGCATGAAGTCAGAGATACGCTAATCGGAATGACCCTCCAATGGAAGCTCCTGTGCGTTGTTTATGCCGAACGACATGGCGACAGATTTCGCCTCATCTCCGTGCGGCCGGCAACGCCAACTGAGAGGAAGAGCTATGAAGAGCGATGAGTTACGGAGACGATTGGATAAGAATCGGAAGATGGTCCCAGTGAGCATTCGCATGCCGGAGGATGTAATTGAAGATCTTAAACGAATCGCCCCTCAGTTGGGATTCTCCGGCTACCAACCGCTCATTCGAGCCTACATAGGCCAAGGTCTCCGTCATGATCTCATGCGACTGGAAAACAACCTTGGACTTGAACTATTCGTAGAAAGTCTGCAAAACCATGGCGTAGATACGAAAACTATCGAGCAAGCCATGGCCGATGTGATGCAGCCTTCCTGATTCTGGCCTGAGCGAGAGCGTACTTGACAAAGCACTACAGACGGAGATGCGTCCATATATAGAACAGGAGATGGTCAATGTCTGATACCCACCAAGAAGAGCGTAGTTGGCGGCTCTACATTCAGGATATGAGGAAGCCATGAAACTGAAAGTTGTGATCTATCAAGCGGAAGAAGGCGGATATTGGGCAGAAGTACCCTCTATTCCCGGCTGTGCTACCCAAGGGGAATCTTTTGAAGAATTGCTGACCAACCTCTACGAGGCCGTCGAAGGTTGCCTGTCCGTCGAGGTTTGTGACCGAACTAGTTTGTGATACGGTAGAAAGACTGCAATTATGGCAAAAAGAAAATCGGCCAAGCGTGTCGAAACTTTGCGGCACCAAGACGCATCGCGGAAGAATATCCCCACGGCAGAGTATCAGGCGGTGATGGCCGACGACGACCGGAATCCGATTGAGGTCGCTTATGAGCGGCGCAATCAGGACCTCGATCCGCAGCTTGTTTGGCGCGGGAAGGATGAGCAGAATTGGTCGGATTTGGTGGTGCAAGCGCCGCCGCTGTTCATTCAGGAGAAGGTGCATCCGAAGGTGCTGATTGACGATTTGCGGCAGCGGAGCAAGGAGGCGGAGGAAGCGGAGGTGCAGGCCGATTTGTTCGCGGATTTTAACGGGCTGCCGAGCGCGGACGCGCAGACCGAATTTTATCAGCACGACGCCAATTGGTCGAACCGGATGATTTTGGGCGATAGCTTGCAGGTGATGGCGTCGCTGGCCGAGCGCGAGGGCCTGCGCGGCAAGGTGCAGTGCATTTATATCGACCCACCGTATGGCATCAAGTTCAACTCCAACTTTCAGTGGTCAACGACTAGCCGCGACGTCAAAGACGGCAAGGCCGAGCACATTACGCGGGAGCCGGAACAGGTGAAGGCGTTTCGGGATACGTGGCGCGATGGGATTCATTCGTATTTGACGTATTTGCGAGACAGGCTGACGGTGGCGCGGGATTTGTTGACCGAGAGCGGCAGCATCTTCGTGCAGATTGGCGACGAGAATGTGCATCGGGTTAGGGCGGTGATGGACGAGGTGTTTGGGGCGGAGAATTTTGTTGCAACAATCCCATTCAGGAAAACTTCTGCTCTTGGCGGACAATATTTGGACGTGGTAAACGATACGCTACTTCTATACGCTAAGTTCAAGGAGAAAATGAAGTACCGCCAGCTATGGATTGAAACAGGTGATGATACCTATGCTTTTCCTAACATTGAAGACAGTCCAGGTATTTGGCACCGGCTTAGTACCAGTGAAAAGAGAAATTATGTTCCAGGCTCTGGTTCCCTTTTCCGAGCCAGTAACATTACTTCCCAAAGCGGTGGTGAGAAAACAAATTTCCCAGTCTTCTTGGAAGGAAGAAAGCTTAGCCCGTCACGGGGTGCTTTCTGGAAGACCAACCAGACAGGTATGGATGTACTAGCCAAAGCAGGACGGCTTCGGATCGTTGGCAATACTCTCACCTACACACGATACCAAAGGGATTTCCCAGTTCGTGCTCTCACAGCTTGGTGGGACGATACAATCCAATCGACCTTTGCAGCCCAAAACATTTACGTGGTCCAGACTTACACAAAGGTAATTCAACGCTGCGTCCTAATGACCACCGACCCGGGCGACCTCGTCCTCGACCCCACCTGCGGCTCCGGCACCACCGCGTACGTCGCCGAGCAGTGGGGCCGCCGCTGGATCACCATCGACACGTCTCGCGTGGCCTTAGCACTCGCTCGCTCGCGCATCATGGGCGCTCGCTATCCCTACTATTTGCTCGCCGACAGCCGCGAAGGAAAACTAAAAGAAGCAAAAATTGCACGAATTGCTCTTCCTGAAGTGCAAAATTTGCAGGGGGGGGGGGGGGAGAATTCGCCAAGGCTTTGTGTACGAGCGCGTCCCCCACATCACCCTGAAGTCCATCGCCAACAACGCCGAGATCGACGTAATCTGGGAAAAGTTCCAAGAAACGCTGGAGCCGTTGCGTCAGGAGTTGAACGCCGCGCTCGGCACCTCCTACGAAGAATGGGAAATCCCCCGCGATGCCGACGACGCTTGGCCCGAGGAGGTCAAAAAAATGCACACGGATTGGTGGGAACAGCGCATCGCCCGGCAGCGCGAAATCGACGCTTCCATCGCCGCCAAAGCCGCCTACGAATACCTCTACGACAAGCCCTACGAAGACAACAAAAAAGTCCGCGTCGCCGGCCCGTTCACGGTCGAAAGCCTGTCGCCGCACCGCCTGTTAGGCGTTGATGAAAACGACGAACTCATCGACAACATCGCCGAAGCCAAGTCAGAGTACGGCGAAAAGCAGGACTTCGCCGCGATGATCTTGGACAACCTCAAAACCTCCGGCGTCCAACAGGCGCACAAAGAGGACCACATCTCGTTTTCCGGGATCAAACCTTGGCCCGGCGACCTCGTCTGCGCCGAAGGAACCTACGTCGAAGACAACGCCGACTCAGGTGCTGAGAAACGCGCCGGCATCTTCATCGGCCCGGAATTCGGCACGGTCTCCCGCCCCGATCTCGTATCAGCGGTGCGCGAGGCCGCCGACGCCGCTTTCGACGTGCTGATCGCCTGCGCCTTCAACTTTGACGCCCACGCCTCGGAGTTCAAAAAACTCGGCCGCGTCCCCGTCCTCAAAGCCCGCATGAACGCCGACCTCCACATGGCCGCCGACCTCAAAAACACCGGCAAAGGCAACCTCTTCGTCATCTTCGGCGAGCCGGACATCGACATCCTCGACGCGGAGGACAGTCACATCCAAGTCAAGGTCCACGGCGTGGACGTATTCCACCCGAATACCGGCGAAATCCGCAGCGACAGCGCCGACGGCATCGCCTGCTGGTTCGTCGATACCGACTACAACGAGGAGAGCTTCTTCGTCCGCCACGCCTACTTCCTCGGTGCCAGCGACCCGTACAAATCGCTGCGGACGACGCTCAAAGCCGAGATCAACCAAGAAGCTTGGGAAACCCTGCACAGCGACACCTCGCGGCCTTTCGCCAAGCCGACATCCGGCCGCATTGCCGTGAAGGTGATCAATCACCTCGGGGACGAGGTGATGAAGGTGTTTCGGGTGTGAGAAGATAATTATCCCACGGAAAACTAGGGGATGAAGGTGTTGCCCACATGAACTTCAACACGACCAACAGCACGTTTCGCCAGTTGATGAGTAATGGGCTGAGTTATCGGGCCCCTATGTTTCAGCGCGACTATTCTTGGGGGGCCGACGAATGGGATGACCTGTGGCAGGACTTGGTCGCCCTGTTCAGCGAGGACCCGGAATCGGCGCACTACATGGGCTACTTGGTGCTGCAATCGGCGGACAACCGGGAGTTCGACATCATCGATGGCCAGCAGCGCATGACCACGCTGAGCCTGTTGATGCTGGCGGCTGTGGCGCATCTACTGGACTTGGCGCGGCCGGACGATCCGAATGACCCGCAACGTCAGCGTGCTGAGCAGTTGCGTAACAATTACATCGGCTATTTGGACCCGGTCAGCCTAGTGACGCGTTCCAAACTGGTGCTAAATCGGCATAACGATCGCTTTTACCAGAATTACCTAGTGACCTTGGAGCCTTTGCCGCAGAGAGGACTGAACGCCTCGGAACATCTCCTGCGCCGGGCGTTTCTCTGGTTCAAGGAGTGCATCAAAGAACGATCCGGTGATGACGGTGAGTCGGTGGCACGCTTTGTCGATGGTGCGGTGGATAAGCTGTTTTTTACCGTCATCACGGTGCCCGATGAGTTGGACGCCTTCAAGGTTTTTGAGACGCTCAACGCGCGCGGTGTGCGCTTGTCGGCGACCGATCTGCTGAAGAATTACTTGTTCTCGGTCGTTTCGCGTGATAATGCACATGAATCGGAGATCAAGGCTCTTGAAGATCGCTGGGAGGGCATCATCGGCCTACTAGGCAGTGAGAGCTTTCCCGAATTTCTGCGGGTCTTTTGGAACAGCCGCAACAAGCTGGTGCGCAAGGCGGATTTGTTCAAAACCATGCGTAGTGCCATCAGCGATAGGGCCAGCGTGTTTCAGTTGATCCGCGACCTAGACCGGAGCGCCCGGGTGTATGCGGCCTTGCGCGATCCAGAGGACGACTCTTGGACCGCCGAACGCGGTAGCTTGGCCCAGCTACAGATGTTCAACGTGCGCCAGCCGTTGGCATTGTTGCTGGCGGCATTTGAACGGTTTGAGGAAGCCGACCGCGCCGGCTTTGGCCGCTTTTTACAGGCTGTTGCGGTGGTATCGTTTCGCTACAACGTGATTTGTGGGCACTCAAGCAACGAGCAAGAGGCCATGTATAACGAGCTTGCCCGCGAGCTATCGGCAGGCGAAATCAGTGCGCCGGCGGCGATTGCAAAGCTGCGGCCCGTCTATCCCGAAGACGCGACATTCAAGGCGGCGTTTGCAGCCAAGACGCTGCGAACAACCAGTGCCCGCAACAAAAAAGTCGTGCGCTTTATACTGTTTCAGCTCGAAACGCAGTTGTCGGGAAAGCACTTTGAATCCGAGAGTGCAAAATACAGCATTGAGCACGTGTTGCCGGAAAATCCGGGCGATGACTGGCAGCAGTTCAACGACCAGCAGCCGGAGGCTTCTACCTATCGTCTGGGGAACATGACCCTTTTGACGACTGCGGACAATCGCGAGCTGGGCAATTCGGGATACGCCGAAAAGCGATTGGTTTATCAAGAGAGCGACTTTGCGATTACCCGCAGGCTGGCAGACAACTACGACACTTGGACCGTAGAGAAGATTCGCAGCCACCAAGCTTGGATGGCAAGACAAGCTACCAGCATTTGGCGCATCAATTCCCTCTCGCCGGCTCTATAGTTCGACAGCGGCCCGTAGCCGGGGACCATTGCAAAGCGAGTAGCATATTCATCTTCCCCAAATACAGTAGGGGCACCCACAAGGGGTGCCCCTACTGAGTACTGCGTCTTGATGCGCTCTACTTCTTGTCGTCGTCCACGACCTTGAAGTCCGCATCCACCACGCCCGCATCCCCGCCCCCTTGCGGCTGACCGGCACCTTCCGGCGCTGGCCCGCCTTGGGCCTGTTGGGCTTGGGCGTCCTTGTACATTTCTTCGGCCACCTTGTGCGACGCTTGTTGCAGGGTGGTCATGGCCTGTGTGATGGCCTCGTCGTCCGTGCCTTCGAGTGCCTCCTTGAGCACGGCGACTGCGTCCTCAACGCCTTTCTTGTCGGCGTCGGCCAACTTGTCGCCGTACTCGGTGAGTGATTTTTCCGTCGCGTAGATGAGCTGGTCGGCCTCGTTGCGCCGATCGACGGACTCGCGGCGCTTTTTGTCCTCATCGGAGTGGGTCTCGGCGTCCTTCTGCATGGAGTCGATTTCCTCTTGGCTCAGGCCCGAGGACGACTCAATGCGGATGGATTGCTCCTTGTTGGTGCCCTTGTCCTTGGCCGCGACGTTGAGGATGCCGTTGGCGTCGATATCGAAGGTCACCTCGATCTGGGGCAGGCCGCGCGGAGCAGAGGGGATGCCATCGAGGTGAAAGCGGCCGAGAGTGCGGTTGTCGTTGGCAAACTCGCGCTCGCCTTGCAGCACGTGGACTTCCACCGAGGGCTGGTTGTCGGAGGCCGTGGAAAAAATTTGGCTCTTCTTGGTGGGGATGGTGGTGTTGCGGTCAATAAGCCGCGTCATCACCCCGCCCATGGTTTCGATGCCCAGCGAGAGCGGCGTGACGTCGAGCAGCAGCACATCGTCGACGTCGCCAGCGAGGACGCCCGCTTGGATGGCCGCGCCCAAGGCCACCACCTCGTCGGGGTTGACGCTGCGATTCGGCTCTTTGTCGAAGAGGGCTTGGATGGTCTCTTGAATTTTGGGGATGCGCGTCGAGCCGCCGACCAAAATCACTTGGTCGATGTCGCTGGCTTGCAATTCGGCGTCTGCAAGGGCCTGCTGGCAGGGGGCCTTGGTGCGCTCGATTAGGTCGTCAACCAAGCGCTCAAACTGGGCGCGGGACAGGGTGGTTTGCAGGTGCTTCGGCCCCGTTTGATCGGCGGTGATAAACGGCAGGTTGATCTCGGTCGAAGTGGAGGAAGACAGCTCGATTTTGGCCTTTTCAGCCGCTTCCTTGAGCCGCTGGAGGGCCATCGCGTCCCGACGCAGGTCGATGCCTTCTTGCTGTTGGAAACTCTCGGCGAGCCAGTTGATGATCTTCTGGTCGAAATCGTCGCCGCCAAGGTGGGTGTCGCCGTTGGTGGATTTGACCTCAAAGACGCCGTCGCCCAATTCCAAGATGGAGATGTCGAAGGTGCCGCCGCCGAGGTCGTACACGGCGATCTGCTCGTTGGTGCCGCCCTTGTCCAAGCCGTAGGCCAGTGCCGCCGCGGTCGGCTCGTTGACGATGCGCAAGACCTCCAAGCCGGCGATGGTGCCTGCGTCCTTGGTGGCTTGGCGTTGGGCGTCGTTGAAATAGGCCGGGACGGTGACGACCGCTTGTTGCACTTCCTCGCCCAGATAGTCTTCGGCCGTCTGCTTCATCTTTTGCAAGATCATGGCCGAGATTTCCGGCGGCGTGTGTTCCTTGCCGTCGATTTTGGCCACGGCCATGTCGCGGCTGCCTGGGGCCACCTCGTAGGGAACCTCGTTTATCTCGTTGGACACTTCTCCGTAGCGGCGACCCATGAAACGCTTGATCGAATAGGTCGTGTTTTGCGGGTTGGTGACGGCTTGGCGCTTGGCGGTCTGGCCGACGAGGCGCTCGCCGTCTTTGGTGAAGGCCACCATAGAGGGCGTGGTGCGGCCCCCTTCGGAGTTGGCGATGACCTCCGCGTCTTGGCCTTCGATGACGGCCACGCACGAGTTGGTGGTGCCTAAGTCGATGCCGATGACTTTAGCCATTGTTTTTTCCTTTCTCAGCTTGGGGTTATTATTACTAAGTGATCGCGCTTGATTCCGCGGTGAAAACGTTTAGCGGTTCGATTTCCACACGAGCCACATCAAAGCCTGCTTTTCTGACGTGCGCCAGCGCAGAACCGATGGCTTCATCCAACGACGGGGCTTCTCGGTGGAAGTGAACCTGTGGTACGCCAGCTATTAGTGACAAGCGTACCGTCGTTGAAGATGCCGTAGAGTAGAGCTGATTCTTCTTCGTTGGGATCGGCTGTTAAAATGAGTGTGAATTCATGCCCTCTCATGGTAAGTTTCTTTTATCTAGGTCCCTTCACAATGAGGGCAATGGTCAATAGTAGTGGCAAATGTCTCGTGCATGTCGTTCAGTTCATAAAGCAAGATACGTACCACCCCATAATTAAGGATAAGATCGGCTATAAAACGCCTTGTGGAGACATAATGGCAGCAAATTTGTGCTATAGTGGCACTGAGGCGTGTCAGGCAGGGCACGTTGACAGGGTGTTAGTGCCCGGCTAGATTGTGCCACACGCAAGGAGAATCCATGGATCAGTTCGAGCTAATTTCCGAGTATGAGCCCGCTGGCGACCAGCCCCAAGCCATCGCCGAGTTGGTCGAGGGTGTGCGGCAGCAGCACGTTCGCCAGACGCTGTTGGGCGTGACCGGTAGCGGCAAAACCTTCACCATGGCCAACGTCATCAAACAGTTGCAGATGCCGGCCTTGGTCATCTCGCACAACAAGACACTAGCGGCCCAACTCTACGGAGAGCTCAAGGGGTATTTTCCCGACAGTGCGGTCGAGTACTTCGTCAGCTACTATGACTACTATCAGCCCGAAGCCTACAAGCCGAGCACGGACACCTATATCGAAAAAGAGGTCGAGCGCAACGAGGAGATCGACCGCTTGCGGCTCAAGGCCATCAGCTCGCTGTTGCAGCGCCGCGATGTGGTCGTCGTCGCCACAGTATCGTGCATTTACGGCATTGGCTCGCCCCGCGACTACGACGAGCAGAAGGTCTCCCTGCGGCGCGGCGATCAAATCGAGCGCGACGACATTTTGCGCGCCCTAATAGACATCTATTACAGCCGCAATGATTTCGAGCTGCAGCGCGGCTACTTTCGGGTGCGAGGCGATATCGTCGAGATCGTGCCCGGGTCGGAAGACCGCGCCGTGCGCATTGAGATGTTTGGCGACGAGATCGAGGGCATTTACCTGATCGACGCGCTCACCGGCGAGGTGCTGGAGCCGCGCGAACACGTCAGCCTCTTCCCGGCCAAAGCCTACGTGACCGACGAGGAGCGGACGGAGCAAGCCTGCGAGCAAATCCTCGTCGAGCTGGAGAGCCAGCTCCTCGATCTACGCACGGAGAACAAGCTCGTGGAGGCGCATCGGCTGGAGACGCGCACCAAATACGACGTCGAGCTGATCCGCGAGGTCGGCTTCTGTCCGGGGATCGAAAACTACTCGCGCTACATGGACGGTCGCCAGCGAGGGTCTGCTCCCTATGTATTGCTTGATTACTTCCCCGAGGATTACCTGCTTTTTATCGACGAGTCGCACGTTACAGTGCCGCAGATCCGGGGCATGTTTCGCGGCGACCGCTCGCGCAAGGAGAACTTGGTTGAGCACGGCTTTCGTTTGCCGTCGGCCTACGACAATCGGCCGCTGGTATTCAGAGAATTTGAGGAGCGGATGGGCTGGACGGTTTTTGTGTCGGCCACGCCGGCCGAGTACGAGCTGAAGCAGTCGGGCGGCGTGGTGGTCGAGCAGGTGATTCGGCCCACCGGGTTGGTCGATCCCTCCATTGAGGTGCGGCCCCAAGCTGGGCAGATCGACGACCTCGTCGAGGAGATCAGGCTGCGGGCCGAAAGGAGCGAGCGGGTCTTGGTCACGACCATGACCAAGCGCATGGCCGAAAATCTCGCCGACTACTTTGAACAGCTCGACATCCGCGTGCGCTACCTGCATTCGGATATTGAGACGTTGGACCGCGTCGAGATCCTCCGCGATCTGCGCTTGGGGGAGTTTGACGTGCTGGTGGGGATCAACCTGCTGCGCGAAGGCTTGGATTTGCCCGAGGTCTCGCTGGTGGCCGTGCTCGACGCCAGCAAGGAGGGCTTTCTGCGCTCGGAGACGGCGCTGGTCCAAACCATTGGTCGCGCAGCCCGCAACGCCGCCGGCAAGGTGATCTTCTACGCCGACCGCGTCACCAATTCGATGCAGAAGGCCATAGACGAGACGTATCGCCGCCGCCACAAGCAAGAGGCGTACAACGCCGAGCACGCCATTGTGCCGGAGACCATATACCGCAGCCGGGAAGAGATTATCCAGGCGACCTCAGTGCTCGAAAGCGTGCGTGGCCTCGCGCCCGAACTGGTCGCCGAGCCGACGATTAACTACCAAGAAATAGAAGACCAAGAAGAGCTGCTCGCCGACTTGGAACAGCAGATGAAGGCCGCGGCGGCCAACTTGGATTTTGAAAAGGCCGCGCATCTGCGCGATGAAATCACGCGGATCAAGGAGCAGCAGGTGAGTTAAAGGCCGCGCCGCCAAATGTTGACCTGCGGCGAGGTCCATTTTAGATTGATCCGGTCTTGTAGCAGCAACATCAAAATAGTAGGAGCACATTATGTCAAATGGTCGCGATGTGATAGTTGACGTCCGAGACGTCAAGATGGTTTACAATGCCAAAAACCGCGACGAATCGACCCATGTTCACGCGTTGCGCGGTTTGACCTTACAGGTGTACGAAAACGAGTTTTTTGCCATTATGGGGCCTTCTGGATCGGGGAAGAGCACGCTTTTCAATATGATCGGTGCCCTACAGACGCCCACTGGCGGCGAGGTACTCATTGAGGGCGTCAATCTGGCCTCGCTCAACGTGCAACAGCTAGCGGCGGTGCGCTGCTTTGAGCTGGGGTACATTTTCCAGACCTACAATCTCTTGCCGGTGATGAGTGCGCTGATGAACGTGTCGCTGCCCACTGTGTTTGCCGGCATGACCACGGCCGAAGGCGAGCGGCGGGCCTTGGAGTGTTTGCGGATCGTCGGCCTAGGCGATAGGGCGCATCACATCCCCTCCGAGCTGTCGGGCGGTCAACAGCAGCGCGTCGCCATTGCTCGCGCCTTTGTCAACAAGCCGCGCATCATCCTCGCCGACGAGCCGACCGGCAACCTCGACAGCAATACTGGTCAGGAGATCATCAACTACATGAAAAGCCTGCAACAGGAGATGGGGACGACGATCATTACCGTGACTCACGACGACAAAATGCTCACGGCCGCCGACCGCATGGCTTGGATCCGCGATGGGAGGCTAGAGCGGGTAGCCAATCGCGAAGACATCGAAATCCAGGTGGGCAGCATCAAAGAGCACTAGATCACCGCCGAACCAAATCAAAAGGTTGGATCGCTAGGGGTTGGGGGAGCTCAAAATCCGGCTCCGGAGCAAAAATATCCCAGGATCCATCGGCCCATTCGCGTCGTTCAAGTGGTTCCAAAATGACCGCATCGCCTTCCTTGCGGAGCTTGACCTCAGTGCTTGGGCAGCCGAACGGCCTGTGAACGTCCATTCTGAAACAATTTCGCCGTAGATTCCACGTTGTTATCCCTATCCATTACGTACACCATGCGAGTGCAAGTGACCGGGCTAGTGCTGGCGATCGACCTCGGCCTTTATGGCCAGCAGCAGATCGAGTTGTCGTTGGATTTCGTTTAAGGTGATGCGATCGCGGCCGATCAACAGGGCCGCCGGATTGCTCTGGGCCACAGCGCGCACATCAAAGTCGTCGAGGGAAAGGAAGGTACGTCCTTGAGCTATGGGAGAGACCCTTGAACCAAGGTGGTCTTGCCGGTCTGACAGGCCCCATGCACGACGACGGGGCTTTGTAGGCGGGGCTTTATTCTATAGATCGACCATACCTTGAACGATAATCCACCACGATAGGATCGCCAATTTACGAGGAGCGGGCCGAGAGGGGGAGTTGGGTCTTTAGGTGCGAACGACCGCTTAACTAGATTGCCGCTTCCGCAGGCCCTCTTGGAGAAAGACCTCGCGGTTGGGAAAATTGCCGGGCAGGGTAAAGCCGCCGTCAACGGCGATGAGTTGGCCGGTCATGTAGGGGATCTGCGTGAAGGCGTAGGAGGCGAAGGCGATGTCCTCGGGGCGTCCGATGCGGCGAATGGGTTGGGAACCCCCGGCGGCCATCAGACCATAAATCTCGGCCACTGTGAACTCGCGGCCCGATTGCGGGTCTTCCACGCCCGAGGGGCGGCTGGTCATCGGCGTATCGACGACCCCGGGGCGCAGGGCGTTGACCGTGATGTTGTGCGGCCCGCCGTCGAAGGCCGCTCCGGCGACCACGTGATTGAGGCCGGCTTTGCTGACTCCGTAGGGAATGCGGGTACTCTCGGGGGCAACATCCGAGATGGAGGTAATTAGGAGAATGCTGCGGTGGAGGGGATCGGCTTCTTGTGAGGCTTGTTCGACCATATACTTGAGGGCGCGTTGGGCCAGCCGATAGGCCCCCATGAGGTTGAGGCTGAGGACGCGATCCATCTCCTTGTCGAGGTGTTCAACCGGGGTTTCGCTGAAGCGATAGCGCACGAGTTGGCCCTGTTCGTCGGCAACGTAGTTGGCCACGCCGCTGTTGCTGATTGCTATGTCGAGGCGGCCGAAGTGCGCGAAGGTGCGGTCCACTAGGTCGAAAGGGGCCGCTGGCTGCGCGAGATCGGCACCGAGGACTAGGGCTTCGACCGCGTGCTCGGCGCGAATGGCCGCGGCGATCTGGGCGGCGCGCTCCTCGCCGGCGTTGTAGTGGACCACCACGTCAAAGCCTTGGGCGGCGAATTGGCGGACGATGGCCGCGCCAATCCCGCTCGAGGAGCCGGTGACCAAGCAAGCTGGGCGCGACAAAAGCCTAACCTCGCTGGGAAAGGACGGTCTCGACGATGCGCTCTTGGCTGGGAATAGTCGGCATCTCGAGGGTGGGGCTGAAGGGGATGGGCACGTCGGCCGCGCCGATGCGCAAGACGGGTGCGTCGAGCCAATCGAAGGCCTCGGCGTTGAGGATGGAAGCGAGTTCGGCCGTGGTGCCGTAGCGCTCGACGCCTTCGTCGATTACCACTGCATAGCCGGTTTTGCGCACCGAGGCCAGCAGGGTCTCCTTGTCTAGCGGCACGAGGGTGCGCGGATCGACGACCTCGGCTTCTAGCCCTTGGGCGGCAAGGTCTTCCGCCGCGGCCAAGGCGACGTCGACCATGCTGGAGGTAGCGACGAGGGTCAAGTCGGTGCCGGCGCGCTTGATCTCGGCCTCGCCAAAGGGGATGAGGAAGCCGTCTTCTTCGGGCACGGGGCCAGAGTCGTTGTACATCATTTTGTCTTCAAAGAACAGCACGGGATTGTCGTCGCGAATCGCGGTCTTGAGCAAGCCCTTGGCGTCGCGCGGCGTCGCCGGGATGGCGACTTTAAGGCCGGGGATATGGGCGAAAAGCGCGTGCAAGCTCTGGGAGTGCTGAGCGGCTGAAGAGCGCCCGGCCCCCATCGACAGCCGGATGGTCAGCGGCACCTTGCACTGGCCGCCCGACATGTAGCGGATTTTAGCGGCCTGATTGACGATCTGGTCCATGGTCAACAGCGAAAAGTCGCCGAACATCAGCTCGCACAGCGGGCGCATGCCGGTCATGGCGGCCCCGACGCCGAGCCCGATGTAGCCCGCCTCGGCAATGGGGGTGTCGATGACGCGCTCCGCGCCGAATTCCTCGAAGAGGCCCTCGCAGCATTTGAAGATGCCGCCAGAGGCCCCTACGTCCTCGCCCATGACAAAGACGGTCTCGTCGCGGCGCATTTCCTCGGCCGTGGCTAGGCCGATCGCCTCTCTAAACAGCATGTCTCGATCAGGCATATATATCCTCAAAAGCTTGTTCTGGCGGGGGGAAGTCGGCTTCTTTGCCGAATTCGATGGCGTCGAGAACCTCGCGCTCCACTTGCTCGTACAGGGCGTCGAGCTCGGCCTGTTTGGCGACCCGGTTGGCGACCATGTATTGGCCCAGCAGGCGGATGGGGTCCTTGTTTTCAGACCACCAGCCGACCTCATCGCGGGTGCGGTAGGTCTGGGCGTCGCCGACGTGGTGCCCGTGGTAGCGGTAGGTTTTAGCTTCGATTAGGCTCGGGCCGTGGCCCTTGCGCGCCTTGGTCACCGCTGAGGTTACTTTTTCGTACATCTCCAGCACATCGGCCCCGTCGGCGATGACTCCTTCGAGGCCGAGGCCCTTGGCGCGGTCGGCGATGTCGGTGACGCCGGTGACGCTCTCGTAGGGGGTGTGCTCGCCGTATTGGTTGTTCTCGCAGATGTAGATGACCGGCAGGTTCCAGATCACGGCCATGTTAATTGTTTCGAGCATGATGCCTTGGTTGGCCGCGCCGTCGCCGAAGAAGCAGACGCCCACTTGATCGCTGCCGCGCAGCTTGGCCGACAGGCCGGCGCCGGTGCAGATGCCAAAGCCGCCACCGACAATGCCGTTGGCACCGAGGATGCCCAGCGACATATCGGCGATGTGCATGGACCCGCCCTTGCCGCGGCAATAGCCGGCTTCCTTGCCCATGATCTCGGCCATCATGCGGTCGAGTTGGCCACCCTTGGCCAGACAGTGTCCGTGGCCGCGGTGGGTGCTGGTGATGTAGTCGTCGTCGCTCAGGGCCGCGCAAGTGCCGACGGCCACGCCTTCCTCGCCGATGTAAAGGTGGGCCAAGCCGGGCATCAGGCCGCGGGTATAGACGTCCCAGACGTGCTCTTCAAAGAGGCGAATCTCGGACATCTTGCGGTACATGAACCACAGTTTGTCGGGCGCGGCTCGGAGCTTGGCTTTTTTTGTTTTGGGTTTTTTGCGGGCAGTTGTCTTTGCCATGTATGCTATCTCCGGCAATGCTCGTTAGGGCAAAAAATAAGCGGGGTGGGTCCGATATCGTCAAGCGCGAAAAAGCCGGGAAACCCGTGGGGCATCCCGGCTTTTTCGCGCAAAGGACGTGCTTCCTAGCTCGTCTTTTCGAATTCGGCTGCGTGTTCCTGCTTCCACTCGTTCCATTCTTCGGCGTCGTCGCGCAGCTCAAAGTACTTGGTGTTGATCTCGACGAAGCGGTCTTGATCCTCGGGCATGTCCTCTTCGGCGAAAATCGCCTCGACCGGGCACTCCGGCTCGCAGGCACCGCAATCTATGCACTCGTCCGGGTCGATGTAGAGCATGGGTTCGCCTTCGCCGTCGATCGGATGGATGCAGTCCACGGGGCAAACCTCGACGCAGGCCTTGTCTTTGACGTCGATGCAGGTTTCGGTGATGTAATAAGCCATGGGTTCCTCCCAATAAGGTGCTATTGCTTCATTGTTTCTTTAAATCGGGAACTATCGCAAAAATACGGGCCTACTTGCCTCTGTCAAGCGGCGAGATTGCCCAGCAGGGTCGCTGTGTCGGCGTCGGTTTGACAGCGTATTCTCAGGTTGAGGCGCAGCTCCGGGGCAGGATCGCGCTCTACCGAGTACTCGGCACCGGCGAAGATCTGGGCGAGCACCGGACTGAGGGCGGCCCGCAGGGCGTTTTCGCCGTCGTCGTCGTTGGTTGCATTGAGGCGGTCGTTGGCTACTAGGGACACGTCGCCACTGCGAAATTTGACTTTGCCCGCTAAGCTGGGGTCTTCTTCGAGGCGTCGGCAGGCGATGAGCGCCGCTTTGAAGGCACTGGCAAGCCGCTCGGTCAGGTCGCCGTCGGCGGGTTGTTTGCGCGAGTAGAGCAAGCCCATCTCGGCGCTGTGGTTGTCGAGGCTGTAGTTGGCTTCGTGGCCGACGAGCAGGGTCAGCGGCCCCTCATCTAAATGGCTGTAGTCAGCCACGTCGATGAGGACTTCGGCTGGGGTCGTCGGGATCCAGCTATTGAAGATGCGAAAAGCCTCTTGGGCCGACAGGGACGCGGGGTCTTCGAGGTAGAATTTGAGGTTGATGCGCTGTAGAGGTTCCATAGAGACTCAAGCGGTAGCGCCGGCGGGTACGGCGATTTTGTCGTAGCAGGTGTACGCGCCTTCGATGAAGAGCTGCGCTTCTTCGATAAAGCGGTGGACTTGCACCTTGGTCAATTCGCTCGGCGGGTTCTGATGCGCGGCGAAGAGGTAGTTGGCGAATTTCGGCGAGAACAATTCGCTGTCGTAGAAGCGTGCGCGAAATTCGGCCACCGCTACCTCGGGCGTTTCTGGCACGTCGTAGAATTGCTCTTTGACTAGGGAGCGGGCTGCGCGCAGCATGGCGTTCAAAGCGCCTTGCCAAGCGATTTCTAGCTGGCCCTCGTCGAAGGCGACTTGCGCTTCAAATACCTCGCGCTCGGCCGCGGCGATTTCCATGGTCGTGATGGAAACGACCTCGCCGGCGCACTCGCCTTTGCCGAGGTCATCCATGGTAAACTCGCGGGTGTCGCCCCAGTCTTGGTAGTACCAACTGTTTTCCTCGTGGGACGGCACTTGGGTCAGATCTTCGAGCATGGCCTTGACTTGGCGCTTGCCGATGCGGGTGATGAAATCCTTGAAGGGCTCGTCCGCGGTGCGCTCGGCGACAAAGTGCTTGGCCAAGCGGGTGACGACCTCGGGAATGTTCTTAGAGGGCACGGCACCGGTGGCTAAGCCAAAGGAACCGGCGTTTTCCCGCCATTGGCCGCCCAAGACGACCTGAAAGTGCGGTACGGTGATACCGTTGATCTTGCGGCTGTTGCCGTAGAAGCCAATGTCGGCGGCGTGGTGTTGGCCGCAGGAGTTGAAGCAGCCGCTGATTTTGATCCGCAGGGCCTCGATGGCCTCGTTGAGCTGACCGTTTTCCTCAGTGAGACGATTGCGCAACTCAGCGGCTAAGCCGCGCGAGGAGGCGATGCCTAATTTGCAGGTGTCGGTGCCAGGGCAGGCCGTCACGTCGGCAATGGTCCCGGCCCCAGACTCGGCGAGGCCGAGGGCCACGAGCTCGTCGTAGAGGTGGGGCAGATCGGTTTCGCTGACCCAGCGCAGGACGAGGTTTTGCTCGACCGTGGTGCGGACGGTTTCGCGCACGTAGCGCCGGCTGATGGCGGCCAATGCGCGTAGCTGGCTAGAGGTGATATCGCCTAGCGGCAAGACCACGGTGGCGACCGCATAGCCTGCTTGGCGCTGCCGATAGACGTTGGTGCGGTGCCATTCGACGAAGCCTTCGCTCGCGGCCACGCCGTTGAGGGGTTGGCCCGGCTTGAGCGGCTGCTCATCGGTGGTGTGCAGGTCGTCTAAGAACGCGGTCCAGCTCGGATCTTCGGGCAGGATGGCGCGTTCCTCCAACACCAAGCGGCGGAATTCCTCAATGCCTAACTTGGCCACGAGGAACTTAATGCGGGCGCGATTGCGGTTTCTCTTTTCGCCGAGGCGGGCAAAGACGCGGGCGATGGCTTGGGCGATGGGCAGCAATTCCTCGGCGGGCACGAACTCGTCGAAGAGCTGGGCTTGGTGTGGCACTGCGCCCAAACCGCCGCCGACATAGAGCTTAAAGCCGCGCTTTTCTTCTCCGTTGATGGTCTTGACCACGGCGATGCCGCCTAGGTCGTGCATGTTGGTCAGGCCACAGGATTCGTGCTGGCAGCCAGAGAAGGCGATCTTGAACTTGCGCCCAAAGTCTTGGCAGTCGGGATGCCCGAGCAGGAAGCGCATGAGGGCTTGGGCATAGGGCGTTACGTCAAAGGTTTCCGTGCGGCAGACGCCGGAGAGGGGGCAGGCGGTGACGTTGCGCACTGAGTTGCCGCAGGCCTCGCGCGTGGTGATGCCCACCGAGGCTAGGCGGCGCATCAGGTCGGGTGTGTCTTCGAGGTGGATGAAGTGGATTTGGAAGTCTTGGCGCGTGGTGACGTGCAGGATTTCCTCGGAGTACTCTTCGGCCACGTCGGCTAGCACTTCCATCTGCTCGGCCGTCAGCCCACCGAATGGGATTTTGATCCGCATCATGCCCGGGGCGTGCCAGACCGTGTCTGGCCCCTTGGTCTGATGCTCGGGGAAGAGTAGCTGTTGAGTCTGAGCGCCGTCGTAGCGCTGGCCGTTGTCGTAGCGCTGGCCGTACACCCCTCGGCGCAACCGCGTCTCGGCGAAGAGCTTCTCCTCCATCTTGCCCTGCTTGCGCAGGTGAATTTGAGTCTCGAAGGTGTCGATTTCGTCGGCTAGCTCAGCGGGCATTTGCCCGGCTAGTTTTTCTTTCCAACTACTTGCTGCGCTCATGCCTAAAACCGCCTCTGTGTGGTTAGCTTCCAATTAAACCTTATTAACATTATGGATTTGCAAGAGACTGTCAAGATGAGTCGTCCGCTAGTTTTTTTTGCAAATAGGCGCGGATTTGCGCGCCCCATTCCGGGTCGTCGAGCGCGTAGTCGACAAAGCTCGTGAAATAGGATAGGTGATTGCCAATATCGCAGCGCTGCTCGTCGGTGCCCAAGCGCACGGCGCGCACCGGGGCACCGGCGGCGATTAGGGCGGCAATTGCATCGGTGAGGTATAGCTCTCCGCTCGGCGAGGGTGCGGTGGCGCGGATATAGGCGAAAATGGCTGGCGAAAACACGTAGCGCGCACTGACGGCCAAGCGGCTGGAGGTTTGCGCGGGCGTTGGCTTTTCGAGGATGGCGGTCAGCTTGGAATCTTCGGCTGTGGCTACTTCGGGCACCAAGATGCCGTAGTGGTGCATCCGGTCTTCGGGCACTTCGTACGCGCCGATGGTACAGGCGGCGCAATGGTGCAGGTGCGAGTCGATCATCCGCTGCAACAGGGGGCGGCCGCTGCGCGTGCGTACGATGCTGTCGCCGAAGGCCACGACGAAAGGCTCGCCAGCAGCAAAAGCCTCCCCGGTGGCAACCGCAGTGCCGGTGCCGGGAGGCTGGGGTTGGCGTGCGAAGAAAAACTCGATGTTGCGCTCGCGGTAGCCCAAGTAGCAGGCCGCTGCGCCGCTGTCGTCGAAGTGATTCTCGATTGCGCTTTTGTCGCGTCCGGTGACGAAGAGGATTTGGCGGATGCCGGCGGTTGCTAGCTCTTCGACAACGTGGTGGATGACCGGCAGGCGGCCCACCGGCAGCATTTCCTTGGGCAAGGCTTTGGTCGTGGGTAGGAGTCGGGTGCCGCGACCGGCTACCGGCACGATGGCTTTGGCGATGTTCATGGGATGGCTCTCGCAAAAAATATGGTTGTGCTCTGGGTGTTTGACAAGCAGTAGCTGGCGCGATATTATGGGCGATCCACCGGCAAAAGAGGAGTTGTTCCCATGAGTGAAGAGCGGCGTTATCCCGCGCTCAGCGAGGAAATGCAGGCGCGCGGCTTGGGGGCTATGCTGCGCATTTTTGGCCCAGGTGCCATCATCGCCTCGGTGACGATCGGCAGCGGCGAGACGGTCTTTGCCTCGCGGGGCGGCGCGGTGTTCGGCTATGCCCTGCTGTGGTGCTTTATCGGCGGCGGCTTGATGAAGTTCGTTCAAGTCTATACGGCGGCGCGCTACATGACCCTGACGGGGGAACATCCGCTCGAACGCTGGAAGTTTTTGCCCGGACCGCAGGGCTGGGTGGTGTGGGTCATGGCGGTGCTGACCGTGCTTTGCTTCCCGCTGTGGCTATCGGGTTTGCCCAAGATGCTCGGCGGGCTGGCGGTGTGGATTTTGGGTTGTGAGGGATTGGCGATATGGGGCGATCCCCGCGTGTGGGGCACGGCTTTTGTCGTCTTGGCCATCGCCATTACCATGATCCAGAGCTATGGCGCACTGGAGAAATTTCAGACGGTGGTCGTCGGCGTCCTGCTGCTCTCGATTTTGACGGCCGCCGCGGCCGCGCAGCCCGACTGGCTGGCGGTGCTGATAGGTTCCATCGTGCCGACCATGCCGGCGTATGATCCTTGGCTGATTAGCAAGTATCCGGCGGTCGCAGCGCGTTCGGCGTGGGTGGAGTTGGGCACTTACTTAGGGGCAATCGGCGGCGGCACTCAGGACTACTTTGGCTACATCGGCATGTTGCGGGAGAAGGCTTGGGGCCTGCTGGGCCGCAAAGTGGAGGCCGCGGAGGAGGGCGTGGCCATTGCGTCCGACGACGAAAATATCGCCCGGGGCCGTGCTTGGCTGCGGGGTCCCTTGGTGGACTCCGGGGTGTCCTTTGCCTGCGTGGTGATTTTTACCATGGCCTTTGTGATGCTCGGCGCGGCCGTGCTCCGTCCCCAACACATCGTACCGGAGGGGATGCAGCTACTGTCGGTGCAGGCCGATTTCCTCACGCTTCTGCATCCAGCCTTGGTCTATATGTACCAATTGGGCGTGTTCACCGCGTTTTTTGGCACCATCATGGCCGCGTACGAGCTCTATACGCGCACCACCCACGAATGCTTGCGGCCCATCGTCCGGCGGATGCGCGAGGTGCCCGTGGGCCGGTTGCGGCCGTGGGTGGTGGCTTACTGCGGAGTTGGTGGCGTCGCCATTATGTGGATGGGCGGCAACCCGGTGGCGATCGTGACGCCAGCGGCGATCTTCGGTGGGGTCCTCACCTGCGGTCTGTGGTGTCTGCTGATGGTGTGGACCGACCGCCGCTTCTTGCCATCACCGCTGCGCATGGGATGGCCGCTGCGGGTGCTCAACTTGGTTAGCGGCATCTTCCTCACGGGCTGGGGCCTGCGCGGTGCCTTCGACTTCTTCGCGGGATAAAGCAGCTTGCGCGTCTCCAGCGACATCTGGGCGCAGGTCGAAGCCGTATTGCACAGCGGCCTCCGGCTGGCCTTGGCGACCACTGGCGGGGGCAGCCAACTCATTAGCTGGCTCTTGAATCACCCCGGGGCCTCGCGCGCCATCGTCGAAGCCCAAGTGCCCTATAGCGAGCGGGCGCTAGCGGCGTATTTGGCCGCGGCGGGGCCGCATGGGGCCAACGAGCAAACAGCGCGGGATATGGCGGGGCGGGCCTTTGTGCGGGCCGCGGCCTTTGCCGACCCGGGACCGGGCTGCATCGGCGTGGGTTGTAGTGCGGCCTTGGCGACGAGCAGGCCGCGGCGCGGTGCGGACCGGGGCTGTATCGCGCTGCGCTTGGAGCACGCCTATCGCTTGTACACCCTGCGTTTTGCAAAGGGCGCTGCCGACCGCTTGGCGCAAGAGGAGGCCTTGAGCCGCTTGGCCTTGGAGGCCATAGGGGAGGCCTGCGGCGGCCCGGTCGCTGGTGAATCGTTGCCTAATTACGCGCATCTTGCGCGGCGCGAGCTGTCGTTGGACGATCCGCTGGGTTTGCTGTTTGCGGGCGAGTTGGACGTCGTCGAAATGCGTACTGATGGGGCGATCTACCCGGAGGCCGAGCGCGGGCAGCGTCTGCTCTTGTGCGGTTCTTTCAATCCGCTGCACGCAGGGCACGAGCGGCTCGCGGCCGCGGCGGGACAGCTAAGCGGTCGCCAGCCGAGCTTGGAAATGTCCGTTGAAAATGTCGATAAGCCACCCCTGCACAGGAGCGAGGTCGAGCGGCGTTTGGCGCAGATGCGCGGTCGTTTCCCTGTGGTGATGACGCGGTCGCCAACCTTTTTGCAGAAGGCTCGGCTCTTTGGCGGTTGCCATTTCGCGCTGGGGTACGATACGGCGGTGCGGCTTTTGCAGGGCCACTATTACGATGAAGGGGAGCAGGGCTTGGCCGCGGCCTTGGAGGAATTTGCCGCTGGGGGCTGTCGCTTTTGGGTGGCTGGTCGGGTGGATGGAGATGCGTATTGCACCTTAGTCGATATAGATGTACCCGCACAGTACGCAGACCTTTTCGAGTCGGTTCCCTTTAGAATGGATATTAGTTCTACGGAACTCCGCGCTCGCAAGGCTTAGGACGATGACCGCAGAAGAATGGGAAGAGCCTGAAGCGGTGGAAGTGCCCATCGACGGTACGCTGGACTTACACACCTTCCATCCGCGCGACCTCAAAGAGCTGTTGCCCGACTATTTGGATGCCTGTCGCCAAGCTGGCATTTTGCAGGTGCGCGTCATCCACGGCAAGGGCACGGGCCAGTTGCGGCGCTCGGTCCACGCCATTCTGGCCCGTTTGCCCGAGGTGGAGGCATTCCGCTTGGCTGGCGACGGTGGCGGCGGCTGGGGGGCGACCTTGGTCTGGTTGGTGCCGCAGCAGGAACGTCGCGGCAGGACGGACCGCTAACCGCGATCCCCTGCTCGCAGTCGAGGGGGCGGCACTCCGTCTCGCTGAAGCCCGCTTCAACCATCAGCGCTTCGATTTCCGGCCCGGTGTGCTGATCCCCAACCGTTCCGTACAGCAGCCCGAACCACTGAAATACCGCGTGTTGAGCAAGTATTCCTGCCCCAGTACCGGTGAGCCTGCTGACCACAGCAGCCGTTGGATGCAGTGTTCGGTGCCCCAAGACGTGAAAAACCCCTCGATCCCGGCCGGAAAGAGATCGCGGAAGAAATCGGCCTTGTAGGCGAAGTAGGGATCGGGGCCGATGGTCCGCATGGATGCGTTCTTTTCTATTGGAAAGAGCGTGTGGGGCCTTATTCAAGAGTACGGGGCGGATGAACAATCACGATGTGCATGCGGATTAAAGCTAGGCTTTAGGCTTTCTTGATTTATCTTATTTTACACTATATTATAGCCTACCACGACCTGTAACGAATGTCACGCTTCAAAGAGGTTGTAGCCTCCGGTGCGCTATCGAGAAGTGAGCAAGGCTGGAATCTCAGCTATCTACTAAGGAGCCGATTCTCACCATGGCACATCGTCCTATCGGTTCCCGCGTCCAGCTTCTGCAATCGTTACAGATAGTCCCTCCTTTGCCACTCTTCCTTCTGCTGCTGTCCGTGTGCCCAACTAGCGCACAGGATGTTTTTATGGTCGGCGGCAACGAACATCCTTGGCGCAATTCTGGCACAACCCCCGGGGGCGTGATCGATTTTGTCGAGCAATTGGGAACTATCGAGGACGCCAATGGCGCAAAAGTATTCGCCATTGGCTTGGATTCCCTGCAAAACTGGATCATGCCGCTGCGCTTGCGCTCTGATTTCAACATTTCGCTCGGTGTTCTCGAGCGGGGGGGCACTATAGATATTCCGGGGCTGGATGCTAGCCAGAAGAATCCAGAGCAATTGGAGGGCATGCTCAATGGCGACCACCGAGTGGCTTTTGATCGCAAATTCGTGGCCGGTCGCATCGTGCGCAACAACGGCGTCACCATTCGCATCGACCTCGGCGCACGCTTTGGAGTGGACCGAATCGTGTTCTATCCGAGGATGACGGCGTCGTTTCCCTTTGAGAACGAATTCATGCGGGGATATGAGTTGTTCCTCAACGATGGCTTGTCGCAAAACCTCTTTGCCAGTGGGCAGCCCATTTTTACCTCGCCGGTGCGGCGCGATCCAGACAACCGCGAGGCGAGGGTGGATGCACAGCTCAACCCCCAATTTGTCCGCTTTTTACAACTCAAGTCGATTTCCACGCTCGGATTTGAAATTGACGAGATAGAAGTGTACGGCAGGGGATTCGTCCCGACGGCCAGCTATGTGTCCAATGTGCTAGAGTTGGGCGAGGAGGTAGTCTGGGGGCGAATCGCTTGGAGCGAAGTGGCGGCGGGCAATAGCGCGGATTCCAAAATAGAAGTCCGCGTCCGCAGCGGACGGGATACGACGCCCAATGTCTTTTTCCGCAATGCCAATGTAGGAGGGCGGCAACCCGAATATGTGTCCACCGATAGCGAAGGCAATACGCTGACAGCAGAAACCTTCAAAAAACTGGCGAAAAACCAGCAGGGGCCCATCAAGCCCGATACCGACAACGGCTGGGTCCAGTGGCAAGTGGTCGACAATGGGACCCCGCTGACGGTGCCGGCGCCACGGCGTTATTTCCAATTCCGCATTGACTTCACCAATCTGAGCCTAGATGCTAGCCGCGCTGTCGCCGACTTGGGCTTCCAGTTCGCACGGCCCCCGGTCGACCGCATCGTCGCCGAGGTGGGACCGCCGCGGACCGAAGTTGGCAAACAGACGACTTTTACGTACTTTGCCCGCATTGCCAATACTACGGGCCGGCCGGGGTTCACGCGCTTTGAGATCGAAACCCCAGCCCGCATCGCGGCCCTCCATTCGGTAGAAATCCAAGACAGAGTGGGCAATCGCCTAGATGGAGCCGAGTTCAGCGGCGATCTAGCCAGTGTATCTTTGCCTTGGCGCGTCGGATCGTTCTCCATTGAGGCGGTGGAGAACGACCACTTTGCCTTAGGCGTACCCCTGATCAACACCGATGGTGCCCTTTTGAAAATTGTCTTTGATGCGGCCGTGTTCCGCTATGGTACGCGTTTCCAAGGGCGGGCCTTTGCCGATGCCAGCGTACAAGTGCCGCTACAGACCGAGGGTGGGGATGCTTCAGCCGAACAGGATACCGACGAGTTGCTGGTGAGGATTCCCGTAGGCTCGCAAGTGGCTGGTCCGCTGGCAATCCAGCCGCGGACCTTCACCCCCAATGGAGATGGGGCCAATGACGTGGCGGAAATAAGCTATGCGGTTCTGCACCTGCTCGAACCAGCGCCGGGCGAGGTAAATATCTACGACTTGGCTGGTAGCCGCGTGCGGCGGCTCGACGCTGCCGAAGTCCAAAACGGTCGCATCCAGCTACAGTGGGACGGTCGCGGCGACGACGCTCGCCCTGTGCCGCCGGGCATCTACCTAGCGGTAGTGGAAATCCGCTCTGATCGGGAGACCGAGCGGCGGTTCAACAGTGTGTCCGTGGTATACTAGATGCTAGCCAAGCGAGGAGGGGGATTTTGCACAAGCACTATCTGATTGTGGTAGGTGCTGTTCTCTGCGTGCTAGGCTGGAGTGCGCCGACTCCGGTTGGTGCCCAAGCGTCCGACTCGCGCCTCGGTAGAGTAAAACAGGACGGAAAGGTGGATTTTTCCCCGCAAGGACCGGGGGTATTATTCGACGCGCTGGATCCGGCAGTACGCAAATGGTACGTCCCTCAAGAACTGTATAAGGAGTACCGGTGGAGACAATGGGAGTACTCCAACTACGCCCGCGAGCCCTATCAGCGCTATGTGGACACCGCGTTGGAGGGCGATTTCTTCTACGATTTCTTCGGCAATCTGGTCACCCGAGGCTGGTTGATCTACGATTGGCAGCAAGATCGCCCCCGGCAATTCGGCAGCAGCATCCTCAAGACCAACCGGTTCAACCAGTGGTTCAACCGAGTAGCTGTCTCCGCGGACCACAAGGGACAATACTACTACAGCATCACGATTGGCGATGAGCTCCGCACTACTTTGACACCGATGACCTTTTCTAAACCCACATTCAACGGTATTCAGTGGGACTTTGCTGCCGACAAGTACCAAGGTACTCTCCTACTGGCCCGCCCCAGTCGGCCGGCCGTGGCCACTTCTCTGGATATCCCCGATCAGAAGACCAGTGTCACCAACTTAGTGGGAGGGCGGGGCATCGTTCAGGTCGGCGACTTCGTCCAGGTCGGAGCGACCTATGTGACCGCCTTCCAAGGTCAGACCCTATTCGACGATTTCACCGGCAATCCTTTCGCGGGCGGGGCTCTAACCACCGACCAGAATGCGCTGCCCATCTCCCGCATCATTATCCGGCTGTCGGACGACTCGCCCGCCGACGGAGTGGGGGGCGCGGCCCTGTTCGACGACGAAATCGTCATCGAGGATGTGGACGGCCATGTTTTCCGCGGCAGTGCCATAGGATTCGAGCCCATACGCGAAGGGGGGTTCCAACGGGTAGGGTTTTTAGCTGCCGACGGGGACGAGCGCATTACCCTCACCTACGACTTTACGGACCCTTTGTACACCGGGCCCGATCCTACGACTATTGAAAGAGTATCTTTTGAATTGGTGATCTCCAACGACTACAAGGTGGAAATCACGTCCGACCGGCAGACCAACCGGGACTCACAGCCCGTCTTCTTGCTGGTCGAGCGGGCCCAGCACAATATCCGCGACAACTCCAACCAGCGACTGTTGCAATTCGACTACGGTCTGCCCACGGCCAATACCATCCTTGGCGTTACCTTCGAGGCCAACAAGGTCTGGGGTTTTGACTTTTACGGGGAGTACGATTTCAATAATCAGTACCGCCAGTATCCCAACCTCAACCTAAAGGATCATCGCAAGGCGGTGAACGACGCCCAGGCATGGATGTTCAACCTGTCCAAGGCGTCCTATCCTTGGTTCGTCTTCCTCGAAGGCTATAGCATGGACGCGGACTATTCTACCCGCACCTTCCTCGCGGGTACTCGGGGACAGGACGAAATCGATTACGAAGACGAAATATCCTATATCTACGAGTTCGTCGAGGACAACGATGACCAAGACCGCCGGCCGGACTGGAGCCGCTATAGTATGCTGTCGGACAATGCGGTCTTTCCGGGTTTTGACGAGAACAACGATTTCGTCTCGGACTTCAACCAGAACGATACGGAGGATCGCCAGAACTTCATTCCCGATTACGAAGAGCCCTTCCTGCGCTATCACGCCGATAGACCCGAATACCTCTTCGGCGTTGACATGAACAACAACGGCTGGATAGACCGCTTTGAGAACGACGAAGACCCCGATTATCCCTACGGGCGCGACCACCGCGGCTACAATATCTACGTGGGAACCCACATTGGGCCCGAGGCCCGGCTGACCGTCGGGCGTTTGCGCGAAAAACTGCTGGCGGGAGATCGCAAAAACGAATCCATGTACCTGCTCTTCACCTACGAAAGGGATTTTGCCCAGTTGGGCCGTTTGCGGGTGTTCGACAACTTCAAGCTGGTCGAGGACGACATTCCCAACAACCTCTTCCAGTGGGTGCAGCCGTCTAATTCCCGTGGTACTCAACAGCGCGTTTTCGATTTGCTCCCGGCCCGCGACACCTGGGTCAACACTTCCTATGTACAGTTCGACTTCATGCTCATAGGGAACCTGAACGTAATCAACAAGTTCAAAACTGAAATCTACAACCAGCGCCGGGCTCAGCGCGACTTGCGCGGTACGGCCAGCTTTATCGGTCTCATCAACAAAGTCGATTACACTTTCCCAGTGCGAAACATCGAACTTGAACCGCGCTTCAAAAGCGAATTTTTGCGCGAGCTCCCCGTGCACAAGCGCGACCCGCAGCGCCGCGAGTTGACCGAGACGCTTTTTCTAATTGCCCGCATTCCCCTACTCTCCCATACGCTCATTGAGTTGGGCCTAGAAGTGTCCCACTTTAAGCAGTTTCGCGACGACGAGGAGGGGGTGCCGGTCCATCGCGACTTGGAGCCGGATTCCTTCAGTCGCATCGTTGCGGTGCAATTTAATAACTCCTCGGATTACTTGGGCTACAGACTCCATCTACAGACGGGA
This sequence comes from Candidatus Latescibacterota bacterium, assembly GCA_965200315.1. Taxonomy (GTDB): domain Bacteria; phylum Latescibacterota; class UBA2968; order UBA8231; family UBA8231. Next base: position 1,031,289 of record OZ241362.1, on the reverse strand, counting down.
TTTCGCCTACAGAAGCTGACGTTTGAAAATCTGCCCCCTAGCACGACTAGCAAGATATTCATGACGGCCTATGCAGGGCTGGAACGCTAGTGGGTTTGACCTTCACAACGTTGAATTAGGTTGATATTACAGTTATATAACTGATGTTCCGCGGTCGGCGGGTTTTGGTTAGGGGAGCCCGCCTTCCTAAGCAGCGTTCCTAAAACGACGATTTCGGGCTTGCCCGCGAAAAACGCCGGATGCCTATGACGACTCGACCGCCCCGCCAAGCTGCCCGACGAGGTTTTGAGAACGCTTTTGCGCCAGGCCGGCGGAATGTCCGTTAAGAAAGGCTGTGGCACACCGCAAGTCTGTGGAGTGCGGGCTCGGTCGGCTCGCGGCGGGCCGACAAGACACAGGGCGCGGACGAACCCCGGACCAAGCCCTACGTCGCAGACTTCGGCTTCGGTTCCGCCCTGCCGCGTCGGCAGGAGGGTGCGGGGGGCTCTGACTGCGTAACGTCAGTTATATAACATGGCGATCTGTTGGTAGCTGAAAGGAGGAGAGAGAAACAGTCGTCGTTTCAGCCCCGTTTGGGGCAGCAAAAGACACAAAGATCCACTTACTAACTGAAAAGAGGTATTGCAATGAAGAGAATCAATGAGGCAGCAATTGCTTTACTGGTCTCGGCCCTCATGGTCGGCACGGCTTTTAGCCACCAAGGGGAGATGAAGTTCATGTTCCAGTTCCCGGATCACCTGACGCCAGTACTGGATGGCGATATGTCGGACTGGGACATTGTCTCCGATGTGTACAAGATCAAAGCCGAAACCATGTTCAACCAGTTCGGCGCACCCATGGATCTGAGCGACTTCAATGCCTCGCTCATTTGGGGTTACAACATCAACGACGGCAAGGCCTATTTTGCAGCTTGGGTTGCCGACGACTTCATCAACGATACCGAGAAATGGTCGACGACTACAGATTGGGATCACTCCGGCGGCATCTTTCGCGGCTTCGACCAAGGGGATGATTTCGAGACCCGCTGGGCCAGTTCCCACGCCCAACGCTACGATTTGGCCGGCCCAATTTTCAGCTCTTCCGGTTATTATACCCGGATTATCGATGGCTCCAAAGCCTGGGCTGGCCAGCCCCCTTACGTGGAGTGGGCCGGCAAGTTTCTCCGCGGCGACGTCAATACCCAAGAGCCAGCCGAAATGTTCGGCGAGTACACCATTGTGCCCTTTGACGACATCCATCCCGACGGCGCCGACCAGAGTGTGCAACACGCTTGGGTCGAAGGCACAGTGGTCGGTATAGAGGTCAACTGGGGAGACAAGGATGCCGATCCTGGCTCCTACGACGATGCCTATTGGTCTGGTTTTGGTGGCGTAGGTGCTTCTAGGGATGCCGATCAATTTGGCGACTATCTGTTGGCACCCATCGAAGAGGGGTTGCCCGAGGCCAGCGCGACCGGAGTCGAGGCCAGCACTTGGGGTCAGATCAAGTCCTCCTTCTGAATAAGGCCGACTCGACTGCCTGTGCCGTAGAAGTTGGAGGATAGTTTCAGGCGGGATTTACGGGCGACTGTAAATCCCGCCGTTCTCTTAGTTGGCGACCGAGCAAAGGAGGCACTGGATGAGACAGGTGCTGATTATAGTCCTGACCGCGTTGGGGATGGGAGCGGGCTATCGGGCTGAGGCGCGCCAATTTTACCAACTGGGGGGCCATGCTGGAAACTCTTGGAGTGAAAGCGGCACCCTGAGTTTTATCGATGTGGCAAAAGTGCCGGGTGCCATCCGCCCGTTCAGCGCCGAAAGCGGCGAGAACCTGATTGCCTCGATGGGCGAGCGAAATGGCGATATTACCAGCTTGGTGAGCATTTACACCCTGCCGGCCAATTGGCTAGAAGAGCGCGTGTTGCTAGTAGATGGCGATTCGAATACGGCTTTTGTACATCCGCCGCGCATCAATTTCTTTCGCGGTCCTGGGTTTTTCTATACTACGCCGCTGTTCTTCGATCTGGGGGCACCATTCCCCATTGAAGAGGTTCGCTTTGCACCCCGCGCCGATCATCCGGGGCACAAGATCCGCCAGTTTAGGCTTTCTATCAACGACGGCAGGGAAGAGAGCAAAAACGAAAAAGGAAATCTCATCTGGACCTTGATTCACGAAGAGCAGGACAACTTAAGCCCAGTAGTCGAATTGGCTATCGAACCCCGGATAGCACGCCATGTCTATCTCCATCCCTTGGAAGTGGGGGAGACGTGGGAAGTGGCTGAGTTTGAGGTGTACGGTCAGGGGTTTGTTCCCCAGGCCTCCTTTCTGTCCGACCCGATCAACTTGGGACGAACATCCAGTTTGGGACGCATCTGGTGGAACGGCCAACTCGATCCAGAAGCGAAAATAGTCATTCAGAGCCGCAGCGGCAGCGATGACCAGCCGGAGGTCTATTGGCGCAAGACCGGCGTCGGGGGAGAGCAAGTGCCATTCGGAGCCAATGGCCGGCCCATGAGCCGCCAAGAGTATGGAGCCATGCCCCAGAATGTGCGCGGGGGCATTACCCAGGATCTGGAAAACTGGAGCGTATGGCACACCTATGAGTATGCGGACGGACTCGCCGGCATCCAGATTCGCTCTCCCAGCCCCCGGCAGTATGTGCAATTACACATCGCTTTTTCCTCCGCCAGATTGGCTGGAGGGCAGATCGACTCGCTGTTTTTTGAATTTTCCCAACCACCTATAGTCTCCGCGGCGATTGGCGAAATCTACCCTCCTTTTGTAGAGTCGGCCGATCCGGTTCGGTTCACCTATGCGGTGCGAATCCGGCTGGAGACGGAGCAATCGGGTTTCAATGTTTTCGAGGTAAGCACTTCCGCCCGTCTGGAGGCCATCCACGAGGTGCGCATCGACCGCGAAGCAGTCGATTTTACCCCCAGCTTCGATCCGGCAAAGCCCCACCAGTTCGCCATCCAATTTGATCGCATTGACCAAGACCAGACGCTGCTAGAAGTGGATTTCAATGCCCGAGTTTTCAACTATGGAACGATCTTCAACGGCGCAGTGTCGGATGCGGACAGCGACGAAGTACCCCAGAGTGTGATGCCCGGGGATGCTATGAACGAGTTGTTGAGCGACGCCTTGAACGTCCGCACGCCGCTCAAGGGCGGTCTGCTCAGTGCCGTGCAAGTGGTTCCCAACCCGTTCTCACCCAATGGAGATGGCGTCAACGACCAAGTGCAGTTCGCCTATACATTACTGCGTCTGACCGATGTCGTGCCTCTTGAGACGGAAATCTACACGCTGGCGGGAAACCAAGTGCGCACCTTGGGTGCTGGAGAGGGGGGGAGCGCGCTTTATCAGACTGCTTGGGACGGGCGGGATGACCAAGGCGAATTGGTAGCCCCAGGACTATACATTTACCGCGTCGTGGTAGAAGCGGGCAGTGGTCGGGAGGAGCGACTGGGGTCTATCTCCCTAGTGTACTGAATAGAAGACATGAGCAACAGAAAACCATGGACTTGGCAAGGATGCGCCCTGGTACTCATGTGGAGTCTCGCGGCGTGTTCACCGGGTGCGGAGATCGTCCTTGAACCCGGTGTGGTGGTGCGCATTGATTCCACGTCGATCTCGGCTGCCGAGATGCGCGATTTCGTCGTCCAGATGTCCCAGTCCTTGCGCCTTCAGGGGCAGGGAGACCCAGTGCGGAAGCGCTACCTGCGCAGTCTGTTGGGCAAGTACCTGCTCGTACTGGAGGCCAAAGAGCGAGGATTGGATACCGCCGAGGTGGTCCAGACTAAAGTGATGCAGTACTGGCGTCAGCATTTGGTCGCCACCTATCGCCGGATTGCATTAGCATCCAACGTGCAGGTTTCCGAGGAGGAGGTACGCGCCTATTTCGCCGACAGTGGTCTAGACCGCAAGCGTCAGATGGCGGGCATTCTGGTGGAAGAGGACAGCACAGCACGGCAAATCTATGAGCAGCTTGAAGCGGGTGGGGATTTTGCCCAATTGGCCGCCGAATACACCATAGACGAACGGTCAGCTTCCCAAGGGGGTGTGCTGGGATTTATCGATCTGGATCAGGCCCGCAAGCTGCAGATTCCAGACGAGCTGTTTCGCAGTCTGCCGAACGGACAGCTATCCCCGATCCTGCCCATGGGTAGGCGCTATCAGATCGTGCGTTTCCTCCAAGATCAGCCCGTTCCGCCAGAAGAGAAACGACAGCAGATTCGCGCTATACTCTACGAACGCAAGCGTCTAGAGCAGGAGAGGGCGGAAATCGCGGCCCTTACCCGCAAGTTGGATGTGCAGCTAGTGCCAGAGGGATTAGAACTTCTACTGCATAAAGCGACACTCCACACCCAGGTGAGACTCGCTCATCTGGCCGCCGAAGAGGTGGGCCAGCCCCTCTTCATCTATAAGGGAGGGCAGATCGCTCTGGGAGATTATCTCAATGCCCTGCGGACGGATATACGGGCCCTATCCGGCTGGGGTGTGCGGGACAGTGCCGAAGTGGTTGATACAGCGAGGGAACTGGTTCTGATACCGGCCTTGTTGGCAGAGGCGGCGCAGCGGGCGGGGTTGGGGGAGATGGCGGATGGACAACAGCGCTTAGAGGAGATACGCGCGGAATTCATGATTAAACAGCTACGTCGGGAAGCGGTCATGGACCAATCCGAGGCGAGCGAGGAGGAAGCTAGGGATTTTTACGAGAACAATGAGGAGTTGTTCAGGGAGCCGGCCCAATACATTGTCGTTGAAGTGCTGGTCGAGACCGAGGCGGAAGCCGTTGGTTTGCTGCGCGCCATCTCACGAGGGGCGACCCTCGGAATGCTCGCCCAAAAGCACACCATCCGCCGAGGTATGCAGAAAGAAGATGGCTTACTGCATCTGGGCGAGTACGAGCGTTTGACTCTGCCGCGGCTTTTCAAAGCAGTAAAGGCGGCCGACCTCGACAAAATCACCGGCCCGGTGCACGTTGAAGGCGGATACAGCATCTTCAAGGTTCTCAACCGCGAGGGCGGGGAATTATCCCCCTTTTTTCAAGTCGCGAAAAGGGCGCGGGCCTTGGTGCGTGGACAGAAGCGAGAGCAACTTTTCGAGGAATTGATCAATGATTTGCTGGACAAGTACAAAGAGCGGATCGCCGTATCTGACAGCGCGTTGGCGGCGGCCCTACCCGATACGTTCCTACAGCGCCATGCCTCGGAAGCCCCAACCAAGGGCGATGGTTCGTAACACGTAGGTACGTCTTTACTTGGGACAATAGGTTATGGAACGCCGTTTACCTGTGCAGTACTCGATGATTTCGGAGACGACTATGAGGAAATCGGGTCTTTTGTCCAAGGCACTCTGTTCTGTAGTCCTTTTTCTTCTTATGGCTCTAAACGGGGTATGGGCCCAATCGAAGGGTTACAGTCTGGGCGAGAATCGGGTGGAGGTGCGGACCCAGGCGCATTGGCAGGCTTGGGATTTTCCGCGGGATATGGTGGCCATAACGCCGTCTGGCTCGGTGCAGTCCAGATTTATACAAGTACCGCACAACGCCATATTGAATGCGGCCGACTTCAGCTATCCCATTGATGGCAGCTTGCGAGATCAGTACGCCAATTCGTTCCAAGATGAAAATAACACGCTGCTGACGCGCGGCGGGATCAAAAGGGCTGGTTCAAATCCGCAGCTAGCGGAGCGGGCCGTGGATGCCGATCTGACTACAGCTTGGGAGCCAGATCCGGCCGATCCCCTGCGGGACTGGGTGTTGGAGATTGATCTTGGCCGTCTGGTGTCAGCCACCAAGGTCGTTGTACGCTTTGCCGAAGAAGGGGACCCGTTTCTGCAATTCAGAGTACATGCGGCAGGGGGGCAAAACCCCTTTGGCACGGCGGATCGCAGCGGCGCCTTGGACTATACATTGGTTGGCGGCACTACCCAGCCCAATCGCGACCAGCGAGTCTTTGAGTTCGACCTCGCACCACTGGGCACCCATACAGAAGAGTGGACCGGCCGCATTGTGCAGTACCTGCGCGTCGCGGTCACGGCCACCCGTGGCGAGCGGGCGCAACAGCTCTCTGCCGAGGAGTATCAGGCGTTGACAGCAGAAAACCAAGGCACTGTGGAATACGTCTGGAAAATCGCCGGCGAAGAGCGTCTAGTAACGGCCGAGCGCTACGATCAGTTGCCACTTGAGCAGCAGGGCGGGGTGCGCTATTACCGCCGCGAACGACCTCAACTCGCCGAGGTGGAGGTATGGACTATAGGCGAGAACATCGCCTTGGGAATCGTAGAGCGCGGCGGTAATTTACACGACGTCAATCCCAATTCTTCGCCCGAACTTGCCGTTGACGGCAACGTGCGTACCGAGTGGCAGGGCATGGTTTACTTTCCCACTGGAGAGACCGCCGAGTGGGGTCTGTTGAACGTGAATCTGGGCTCTCACTTTTTGGTCCATGCCGTGCGCATCATTACCCGCGTCGGAGGAAGAAACCTAATTGGTTATATATTGCGCGGTTCGGACGGCTCGCTGGCACCCGATGGCAGTTTAATCTGGGAGGAATTGAGTGGTGAGACGCGGCAGCTAAACCAGAATACGCGACTATTTGAGGATCACTTTGAGCCGCGCCCAATACGCTTTCTGGAATTCCGCAACCTAGATATTGCCCGCCGCACTAGGGCTCATGAAGGGCACCGGATACTGAGCACGGTGACCGAAATCCAAGTCTTCGCCAACGGGCACTTACCGATCCTCGAGATGACTTCCGACCTCATTGATCTGGGGAGTTCCAAGACACTGACGACCATTGAATGGGAAGCTGACACTCCCTCGGGCACAGCGGTGGAAATCCGCACCCGCACGGGGGACGATCTGCGCGAAATAAACCGCTATTTCAAAAAAGACGGCACGGAAGTAGCCAACAAAGAAGAATACGATAAGCAACCGTCTTTCTACAGGGGGGAGATCCTTACCGAGTTCCTGCCGGGACCGGGCTGGAGCAACTGGAGTCAAGTCTACGTCAAACCAGGCGAAGTCATACGCTCCCCCAATCCCCGGCGCTATATGATGATCCAGACGAGACTGCTCAGTGAAGACGCGGCAGTGGCCGCCAGCCTAGAGTCGATTCAAATCCATTTTACAGCGCCACTGGTAGAGCACATCGCTGGGGAAATAGAGCCCAAGCGGGGTGTCCCCCTCGGCGGACTCGCAGATTTCGACCTCTTCATCGGCTCCTCCTTCGCTGCTCGAGACCGAGGATTCGACCGCATCCGGCTCATCGCGCCTTCGCGGGCGAATATCGAACTGCGCCAAGTGAGTTTGGGAGACGAAAGCGAATTTGCCGCCGGAAACGAGGAGATATTTGCCGAGGTGGAAAAAGGCCGTTTTGAGAATGAGGCGGGGGAGGAACTGGACTTGACCAAGGTGGCAAGTGACACGCTGCAAATCGGCTTGCCAAGAATACTGCGGCGCGGCAGTGCGGATATTGTGCGGGTCTCTTTTTCGTCACGCGTTTTCCTGAGCGGTGCCACTTTTGCCGCCGAAGTTGGGCGCTCGACTCAAGCGGACAACTGGCAGCGGGTGGACCCAGCGGACCCGGTAGGAGACGAATTGGCCGTTGGTGAGGGGTTGACAGTCTTGACGACCGCCCACCGCGGGCAGATCGGGACAATCGAGGTAGATCCCGCCACTTTTACCCCGAATGGCGACGGCATCAACGACGCGGCTGTCTTTTCGTTTGCCGTGCTCAAAGTCAATGTGGCCCGGCAAGTAACGGTGGCTTTTTACGACTTGGCAGGCAGGCAAGTGAGGCGTCTTGCTGAGCGGCGCAACATGGCGAACGGGCTGTATAGCCTTGTGTGGGACGGCCGGGACGAAGAGGGAACCTTAGTGTCCCCGGGCCTTTACCTCGCCCGTATCGAGGTAGATGACGACGCCGAGGATGGCAACTCGGCTGCCCGCCTAGTTGGGGTGGCGTATTGACTTATATCTAACCATTGCCGCCACAACGCCATCCGTCTGCTCCGGCCTTGATACAGCAAAGATTCCCGGTTTAATTGGACTGTGCTTATGACATAGCCATCCTACATGACTTGCGGTGCTCGCCGGGTTGTGCTCCCATCGAACTTGGCCCGGCCGGTGCTTGGTGGTCTGGGCGTCCTTGGGGAGGCCGGCCTGCAGGCGAGACGCCCGCGCACCCCGCCAGGCGTCGCATCGCATGAATCAAGGTAGGACGGCTATAGCGGGAACTGCTCGACTTTTAACAGGAGACAGGACGTGAGCGATCCGACCCCGATTGTCCAAGACGCCTTGGTCCAGAGCTACGCTATCAGGCGCGGCCCTGACAATCAGTAAACGCCTTGTCGAATTACTACGAACATGGACCGCTGGTCCTGTTGCAGCGTCCGGTGGCCCTCATCGGCTTCTTAGGCGTTGACCAGCACGGCTTGGGCCGCGACTTGGCTGCCTTGAGCGGCTTGCCCCTCATCGAAGTGGATCGCTGGATCGAACACGAGGCCGGCCAGTCCTTGGTTGCCCTCGTGCAGACACAGGGTATAGAGGCCCTGCGCCAATTAGAAGACCGCTTTCTCGCCCAAGCACTGACCACTCGTCCGCCTGGCATCATCGTCTTGGGCGATGGGGCGCTGCTCAAAGAAGCCAACCTGCGGCAGGTACTGGCCAAAGCGACGTTGGTGTACCTCAAATTGTCGCTGGCTAGCACCTATTGGAAGCTGCGCCACCAAGCCGTAGGGCTACATCCATTGCTACTACAACCGCCCGAAAGTACGGGGGAACTCCGGCCGCTGTTAGCCGAGCGCCAAGGCGGCTTTGACCAAGCCCACGTGACGTTGGACATGGACGAGATGACGCCAGAGGCGGCGCTGCGCCACCTGTTGGATAAGCTGTCCCAATGGGAGACAGCGCGGCCCTTGGCGTAGGTTTGCCCTACTCGGCCTCCAGCGATACTTTTTTGGCCGAATTCGTCCTTGGTTCCATCATCTCAGGAGACTTGTCATGTTAGACCCTCAGTACCTCCTCGGCGACGAGGAGCTGCAGCAGTTCATAGCCGAGGGCTATCTCACGCTCAAATCCTCGCTGCCCGCCTCCCTCCACCAAGACATCTACCAGCGCACCGAAGAGGTCTTTGCCAAGGAGGGCAACCCCGGCAACAACATCCTGCCGCGCATCCCGGTGTTGCAGCAGGTCTTTGACGACCCGGTCGTGCGCGGTGCCCTCACTTCGGTGGTCGGCCCGGATTACATCATGCACGCCCATCGCCACTGCCACATCAATCGGGCCGGCAGCGAGGGCGGTGGCTGGCACAAGGATAGCTACTGGGGCTATAGCAAGGTGCGCTATCACCGCAATCGCTGGGTGATGATTTTCTACTACCCACAAGACGTCACCTTGGAAAACGGCCCCACTGCGGTCATGCCCGGCACTCATTACTACAACGGCCGCGCAGACGACGAGCAGGCCGAGCGCCACTTGCCCGTCTGCGGCGCAGCCGGCACCTGCACCTTGGTGCATTTTGACTTGTGGCATCGGGCCATGCCCAACAGCACGGCGGCTAACCGCTACATGATGAAGTTCCAATTTACCCGCCTCAGCGAGCCGAGCCGACCGAGTTGGAACATCCAAGCCCCGGGGTGGCCGACCAATGGCTCGGTGCCCTCTAGCAAGCATCGGGTCGTGTGGTCGCGGATATGGGATTGGCACACGGGAGTCCACAGTTGCGCCGAGGCCAATGGGCAAATTGAGCAACTAAGCGAGTCCCTTAACGGAACGTTGGAACAACGCTTGGCAGCGACCGATGCCCTCGGCGCGTTAGGGGAAAAGGCCGCTCCCGCACTAGATGCGCTGCTCGGCGCGCTGGGCGACGAGGCCGAGCCGGTGCGCCTCAACGCGGCCTATGCACTCGGTGTAGTGGGTGCGGCCGCCGTAAGCCCGTTGATTGCCTCCTTAGACGACGAGCGCGAACACGTGCGCGAGCACGCGGCGTACGCACTCGGTGCAGTGGGGGAGCAAGCTGTGGACGCTTTGGTTGCGGCCCTCGGCGATGAGCGCGCCCACGTGCGGGGTTTTGCCGCGTATGCGCTAGGCGATATGGGCGCTCGGGCGGGCGCTGCGGCTGTGGCCGCCTTATGCATGCTGCGCGACGACCCGGACGCCTGGGTGCGGCGCAACGTGGCCGAGGCCCTCGGAACCATTGAGCTGAATCCAGACGCCTCTGTGCCCGCGTTGGCCGTGCTGCTGGCAGACGAAGACGAGCAGGTGCGCTTCAACGCCGCCTATGCGCTGGCCCACTTCGGTCCGGCGGCCGCGGCCGCCACGAGCGCGTTGGCTGCGGCCCTCAGCGACGAGAATCGCTACGTCCAAGGGCACAGCACAGCGGCCTTGGAACAGATTGGGACGCCCGCGGCTCAAGACGTGTTGCTGCACCATTTGACCGCGGCGCGCTGGTGCCCCATAACGACCAAGGAGACCACGTTCTGAGCAAATCCCGGGTGAAAGCTAGCGTTCATCAATACATCGAAAAGCACCCAGACCAGTTGCTCGGCAGCTTGCAGACGCTCGTGCGCGTGGATACTACCAATCCGCCGGGGCGGAACTACCGAGCGATGACCAACGCGCTCTTAGAGCGCTGCGAGGGCTTGGGCTTGCAGGCCAAAGTCCACCGCGTTCCAGACCAAGAGGTGCGCCGCGTACTCGGCTCGGACGAGTTCCCGCGCTACAACTTGATTGCCCGGTGGGACGCTGGCCGGCCGCAGACGGTGCATTTCAACGCCCACTACGACGTGGTGCCCTGTGCCGGGCAGTGGAAATTCGGCGACCCATTCGAGCCGGGGCTGGCCGGCGATGCACTCTACGGCCGCGGCTCCGGCGACATGAAAGGGGCAATCGCCGCGTTGCTAATGGCCGTGGAGGCGCTCGAGAAAACGGGTGCGGAGCCGGCTTTTAACATCGAATGTTCGTTCACGGCCGACGAGGAGACCGGCGGCCAATTGGGCGCGGGATGGATTGTAAACAAGGGGCTGGTAAACGCCGATTTCGCAGTCGTCTGCGAGGGAGCGGCCGGGACGCAGGTCGGCTGTGGCCACAACGGCGTACTCTGGTTAGAGGTAGAGCTGACGGGCAAGGCCGCCCACGCTTCTAGCCCAGAACAGGGGGTCAATGCCTTTGAAGCCATGACCAGCATAGCTCAGAAGTTACAGGCCTACAAACGGAAACTGAATGCGTCCCAGCGCTGCTACGTGGATTTCGACGGTCGGTCGCGCAACCCCACGCTCAATATCGGTGGCACGTTCTCGGGCGGAGAGGGCGACAAGATCAACACCGTGCCCGCCTATGCTCGCTTTTCGCTGGACCGCCGCTTAGTGCCCGGCGAGCAACTCTCAATAGTCGAGCGCGAGTTGAAACGCGCTGTGGAGCGAGCCGCCGAGCCGCCCTGCCGAGTGGCAGCACCGTTGCGGATTGAACCTTGCGTCGTCGATGCCGAGCACGCGCTGCCTCAGGCCTTTGCACAGGCCGTGCAAGCCGTGCGCCGCCGCACCGCTAGCTACCGGCTCAGCTCTGGCTTTACGGATTTGCACTACTTTGCGGTTGACGGCAGCTTGCCCGGCATTGGCTATGGCGTAAAGGGCGAGCGCGCTCACGGAGTGGATGAGCGCGTCCGGGTGCGCGACTTGGCGTTGACGGCGCGTACGTACGCCGAGTTTATGCTGCTCGGCTTGGAGGCCCATTGAGCGCAAATCTGCAAGGCTTTTTGTGGACCGCGTACGACCGTTTGGGCGGGCTGATTGGCTACAACTTGCTGTGGAGCGCATTGAGCCTGCCTTGGATCGGCGGGGCCTACGCGCTGTTGCAACTGGGGTTTGGGCTGGGCGGCTTGGGCTTGGTGGGGGCTGCTGTCTTAGCCGGTGCTCTGCTGTTGGGCACACCGGCTACGGCGGTACTCTTTGCCGCCGGGGCGGCTTGGGCGCGGGGCCGGGATTTTAGCCTACGGGACTTCTGGGTGGCTGGCCGGACGCTTTTTTGGCGCGCCCTCGCGCTAGGGTTGCTGCTGGTTGCTGCTGTCGCGCTGGTGCTGGCCAACGTGGTTTTTTACCAGCGGCTCGGAGGCTGGTTGGGGGTGTTTTTGGGTGGGCTGATGGTCTGGTTTCTACTGCTGGTGGGCATGGTCGCGGTGTATGTTTTTCCGGTGCTGGTCACCCAAGAGGGATCGGTGTGGTCCACGGTGCGCTACAGCTTTCTCCTGTCGGTTGATAATGTAAAGCTCTCGCTGGTTTTTCTAGTGACCGCAGGCTTGGCCCTTGGTCTTGGCGTCGCTTCTGGATTGGGGTTGTTCTGCGGTGGCTTGGCGGCTTGGGTCTTGTGGATCAGCGTCGGCTTTCGCGCACTCTTGCCTAAGTACACGGGCCAGCCTCTGCCCAGCGAGGCTCCGCGTCGGCTGCGCGAACTGATTCGTCCTTGGGAGGCTTGAGCATGGACTTGCCCAAGCTGGTAACGGGCCGAGAAATGGCTGCGATTGATCGGCGCACGATCACAGAAGCGGGTATTTCTAGCGCCGAACTTATAGAGCGGGCGGGGACAGAGGTAGTTGCGGCCATTGCAGCGCGCTGGGACGGCTTGGCCGGTTTACAGGCCGTGGTCCTGTGCGGCAAGGGCAACAATGGCGGCGACGGATTTGCCGTAGCTCGGCTCTTGCGCGCTGGGGGTGGCTCGGTGCGCGTCTTCCTCGCGGCAGATCGAGCGGCCGTGCAAGGGGCTGCGGCCGAGCACTTGCGGCGTTGCGAACAGGAGGGCGGAGCCGTCGAAGTGCTCGGCGAGGACCTAGCCCCACTCGATGTTGCTCTCGGCGATGCCGACTTGGTGATTGACGCACTTTTGGGCACCGGATTGCGCGGAGCACCTCGTCCGGCTATGGCGCACGTCATTGAGCGCATGGCCCATTGCGAAAGGCCGGTAGTGGCCGTGGATATCCCCTCGGGGGTCGAAGCCGACACCGGGCAGGTTCACGGCGCGGCCGTGCAAGCCGTGCTAACGGTGACCTTCGGCTTGGTCAAAGTCGGGCAGTTGTTCTACCCCGGCCGGTCGCATTGCGGTGCGCTGCACTTGGCCAATATCGGCTTCCCCGAGCCCATTCTGCGCGACGCGACTGCCCAAGCCCTATTGCTTTCCGCCGAAAGGCTGGGGCCGCTCGTGCCACGGCGTCGCGGCGACGAGCACAAGGGAAGCTGTGGGATGGTGGCCGTGGTCGCGGGGTCGGTGGGTATGACTGGGGCGGCCGCGCTGACGGCGGATGCCGCGCTCAGGAGCGGAGCCGGCCGCGTCCATCTAGGAGTGCCCGCCAGTCTCAACGACATTCTCGAAGTCAAGCTCTCCGAGGTAATGACCCGGCCGCTGCCCGAAGTGCGCAAGCGGCGCTGTTTATCACTGCGGGCCTTGGGTGCGGTGCGCGCTATGTTGACGCGGGCCGATGTCTTGGCTTTGGGGCCGGGACTGGGTCGCTATCGAGAGACCGAGGAGCTGGTGAGGCGGCTGGTGCTGCAAACCGAGCTGCCCCTCGTTTTGGATGCGGATGGACTTAGTGCGTTCGCCGGGCAAGCCGATGGGCTAAAGAACCGCTCGGCACCGCTGGTCCTGACGCCCCACGTGGGCGAGTTCGCCCGCTTGAGCGGGTTGGACAAGCGGCAGATTGCCGATGCGCCCATGGCTGTGGCCCGCGACTTTGCCGGCGAATTTGGCGCGACGCTCGTGTTGAAGGGCGCGCCGACCGTCGTGGCGTTGCGCGATGGGCGCGTGGTGGTCAACTCAACGGGCAATGCGGGTATGGCCACAGCCGGGTCGGGCGACGTGCTGACCGGGCTCATCGCCGGGCTGATGGCCCAAGGGCTAGAGGCGGAAGCCGCGGCTTGCCTCGGGGTCTATGTCCACGGTCGGGCTGGGGATCGGGCGGTTGAGCGGCTGGGGGAATGGGGGATGCGAGCGGGCGACATAGCCGATGAAATCGCCTTGGCTATGGTGGATGCAGCGCGGTCCGCTTGACATGTTTGTAGCGATGGTGTAATCTGGAAATGGAAGTAGAAGCGGAGTGCCGGTGGGTGCGTTTCTTGCGCTTTTCATTTAACCAACAGGATTTACAGGGCTTGCGTTATGGCTGACGTCAAAGATGCCATTGAAGAAATGATCGAAGAGTCCTACTTGCTGGGGCTTTCGGAAGAGGAAATTCTCGCCGATTTTAGCCGCTTTATAGACACCTGCTATACCATTATTCACGACAATGTGAAAAGCCGCGAAGCACTCAGCCGCTTGGCCGAGAATTTGGCGCGAGAGAAGACCAGTACTCGCCGCGCCGACCAGTCCACTGATCTGGGTAAGATCGCGGCCAAGGACGCCCAGCGAGCCTGCGCTGAAAAAGCGGCGCGCCGCAAGCGCATGGTCCTAAAGGCCATTGCCGACTACGACCCCCATCTAGTCCACCTCATCAACGAGCAGCGCTTTCAGGTAGATCTCCAAGAAGAAGTGGTGCGCCCCAAGATCAAGGTCCGTCAGGGCCACGATTGGGAGGGCTATGGTCAGCTCTTGCTCAAGGCTGGCTTCATCACTGTAATTGCGCTCACATTGCTCCTCATATATTCAAAGTTTTAACCGCTTGCATCTGGCCGACAGAGACGGGTTTTAGTCGGCCTTTTGCGATATTATGTCAAGAAGAGATTGAATTTGGACTGTGCAGACACGGCACCAGCGCGCAGATCAGTGTAAATCTGTAGCCAAAATTTGCCTTTATCGAGGTTGCTCAAATTCTCAATGACTACGGATTTACTGCCAGATTTCATCCGCCAGTACTACGAAGCCCACGAGTGTAAACACGCTTGGGCGATACTGAAATACTCGAATCACTCGCAGACCCACGCGACATCTCCTCACCAGCTTCCCATGATTTGACCTATCCTCGCATAGAATTCCATGCCCAAACGCACAGACATTCATAAAATAATGCTCATCGGCTCCGGCCCCATCGTCATTGGCCAAGCCTGCGAGTTTGACTATTCGGGCACACAAGCCTGTAAGGCACTGGCCGAAGAAGGCTACGACATCGTCTTAGTCAACAGTAATCCGGCCACGATTATGACCGATCCCGAGGTGGCCGACCGCACGTACATCGAACCGATCACGCCGGATATTTGCGCGTGGATCATCGCAGCCGAAAAGCCGCAGGCTCTCCTGCCAACGCTGGGGGGCCAAACCGCGCTCAACACGGCAGTGGCCTTGGCCGAAAGCGGAGCTCTCGCCGAGCACGACGTCGAGCTGATTGGCGCACCACTCGACGCGATCAAGATGGCCGAAGACCGCGCACTCTTCAAAGAGGCCATGGACCGGGCCGGATTGGCCATGCCGCGCGGAGCTTTTGTTCACAGCTTTGAACAAGCGCAAAAGCACCAAGCCGACTTGGGCTACCCGACGATTATCCGCCCCGCTTTTACGCTGGGAGGCTCTGGCGGCGGCGTGGCGTACAACGCCGAGGAATTCGAGCGGATCGTGCGCCACGGTCTCGACTTGAGCCCGATCGACGAGGTGCTGATCGAGGAATCGGTGCTCGGGTGGAAGGAATTCGAGCTGGAGGTCATGCGCGATCACCGCGACAACGTGGTCATCATCTGCGCGATTGAAAACTTCGATCCCATGGGGGTCCACACCGGCGACAGCATCACGGTCGCGCCGGCGCAGACCTTGTCCGACAAGGAATATCAGCACATGCGCGACGCGGCTATCCGCATCATGCGCGAGATCGGCGTAGATACCGGCGGGTCTAATATCCAGTTCGCGGTCAATCCCACCGACGGTCGCATGGTCGTCATCGAGATGAACCCCCGGGTCTCGCGCTCTTCGGCACTGGCGTCTAAAGCAACGGGCTTCCCCATCGCCAAGATCGCCGCCAAACTGGCCGTGGGCTACAGTCTGGACGAAATCCGCAACGACATCACCCGCGAAACTCCGGCGTCCTTTGAGCCGACCATTGACTACGTAGTGACCAAAATTCCGCGCTTTACCTTTGAGAAATTTCCCAGTACGCCGGATGCACTCGATACCCAGATGCGCTCGGTGGGCGAGACCATGGCTATTGGCCGCACCTTTAAGGAGTCCTTGCAAAAGGGCTTGCGCTCGCTAGAAGTTGGTCGCGCAGGTTTTGGTGCCGACGGCAAGGATCTCAGCGCGGCCGAGGTGGCCGACGAGGAACTGCGCGAGAAATTGCTGCATCCCAACTCCCAGCGCATGTTCTACCTCAAGCTGGCCATCGCCAAAGGCTACGCCCACGACGAACTCTATGGCCTCACGGGCATTGATCCGTGGTTCCTCGACCAGCTCTACCAGCTTTTTGAACTCGAACAGCAGCTAATGAGCCAAGACGTGCTCGCCGATGTCGCCTTGTTGCGCCGCGCCAAGGAGTGGGGATTTAGCGATCACCAGCTAGCGCATCTCAACGGCTGCGACGAGGCGGGTGTCCGTCGGCGTCGCCGCGAGTTGGACATTCGCCCGGTGTACAAAACAGTCGACACCTGCGCCGCTGAGTTCAAAGCCCACACGCCGTACCACTACTCGACGTACGACCGCGAGGACGAAGTGCAGCGCTCGACGCGCAAGAAGATCGCCATCCTCGGCGGGGGGCCGAACCGCATCGGCCAAGGGATCGAGTTCGATTACTGCTGTGTCCACGCGTGTTTCGCTCTGCGCGAAATCGGCTATGAGACCATCATGGTCAACTCCAATCCCGAGACGGTCAGCACGGATTACGACACGGCCGACAAGCTCTACTTTGAACCGCTGACGATCGAAGACGTGCTGCACATCGTCGAGCGCGAAGCTCCAGACGGCGTCATCGTGCAGTTCGGAGGGCAGACTCCGCTGAACTTGGCGGCCGAACTAGCGCGCGAGGGCGTGCCCATCATCGGTACCTCGCCCAGTAGCATTGACTTGGCCGAAGATCGCGAGCGCTTCGGCCAGTTGTTGCGCGAACTGGGCATCCGCCAGCCGGCAAACGGCATGGCTGCTAGTTGTGAAGAGGCGTGTGCTATTGCCGCGCAGATCGGCTTTCCGGTCTTGGTGCGGCCTTCGTACGTGCTGGGTGGGCGGGCCATGGTCATCGCCTACGATGTCGGGAGCCTTGAAACCTACATGAACGAGGCCATTGAGGTCGCGCCCGAGCGGCCTGTGCTCATTGACCGCTACCTGCAAGGCGCGGAGGAATTCGACGTAGATGCCGTGGCCGATGGGGCGGACGTAGTAGTAGGCGGGATCATGCAGCACATCGAGCACGCTGGCGTGCATTCGGGCGACAGTGCCTGCGCCTTGCCGCCCTACGACACGCCGGCTGAGCACATCGAAACCATGCGCGCACACACCCACGCGCTAGCGCGTGCCCTCGGGGTGGTTGGCCTGATGAACGTCCAATACGCCGTCTATCAAGACGAGGTCTATGCGATTGAGGTAAATCCCCGGGCTTCGCGCACCGTGCCTTTTGTCAGCAAGGCCATTGGCCGCCCCCTCGCCAAGATCGCCGCGCTGGCCATGGTGGGGATAAGCTTGCGCGAGCAGGGCTTTACCGAGGAGATCGTGCCCGCGCACATATCCGTCAAGGAAGCCGTGCTGCCCTTTATAAAATTTCCCGGGGCCGATAGTCTGCTGGGGCCGGAGATGAAGTCCACGGGCGAAGTCATGGGTATTGGCCGCGACTTTGGCACGGCCTTTCTCAAGGCGCAGATGGGGGCGGGTTCGCTGCTGCCGTCGTGCGGTCGGGTCTTTATCAGCGTGGCCGACTGCGATAAAGAAGATGTCTTGCCGGTGGCCCGTCGGCTACGTGCGGCCGGATTCGAGCTGGTGGCCACTCAGGGCACGCGAGACTTCCTCGGCAAGCACGGCATCGCTGCGGAGCGGGTACACAAAATTCACGAGGGTAGCCCGCACATCGAAGACGCGATTCGCAGCCGCCAGATCGATCTGATTATCAACACCCCTCTCGACGAACCTTCGTACTACGACGACTTTGCAGTGCGTCGAGCCGCGGTCGTAACCGGCGTACCCTACACCACGACGATGGCTGGGGCTCGGGCCGCGGCTGCGGGCATCGAAGCGCTACAACGCGCCGAACTGGGTGTGCAATCCCTGCAGGATTACCATCGGAGCTAGGAGACAGCTCGTGCGGACCGCGCCCTTGGTGCTGTTGCTGGCTTGTTGTCTGGCGGTTTCGGCCTGCGTCTATTTCAATACGTTTTACAACGCCAAAAAATCCTTTCGCGAGGCCGAGAAAGAGCGGCGCAAACACGAAGAGACCTACGCCGACTGGGCCTTTGACCAGGCTGGTCCCGAATTGCAGCGGCGGCGCTCGCCGCAGGCCGACCAACTCTACGACAAAGCGGTGCGCAAAGCGTCCAAAGTGCTCGACGAATACAAGGAGAGCGACTTGGTCGACGACGCCATGTTCCTGATCGGCCGGGCCTATTACTGGCGCAGTGAGTACCTCAATGCTCAAGAGTCGTTCCGCGACTTGGAGACCTTTTTCCCGTCTAGTCCGTACTTCGATCAAGCTCGTTACTGGCGCGCCCGCTGCCTAGAGGAGCAGCGGATTGACGACCAAGCGCAGTCGCTCTACCGAGCGCTGTTTGACGAGGCCGAGGAAAAGATCGCCGTCCAAGCGGGCCTGCACTTGGCCGAGATGGCGCACGACCGAGAGGACTACGTCGCGGCCATGCGGGCATATCGAGCGGCGCTAGAAGCCTTTCCCAAGAGCGCGGTGCGGGCCCAGTTGTGGTTGCGCTTGGGCGAGGCGCTGATGGCCTTAGAGGAGCCGGCCCGCTTGGATGAGGCGCTAGCGGCTTTCGACGAAGTGCTAAAGGCCGATCCAAGTGAGGATCAAAAGTATCGCGCTCGGCTCAACAGCGGCCGCGCCCTCTACGCTATGGGGGCGGAAGACGAGGCTTTAGATACATACGTCAGCCTACTTGACGAAGGCGGCTTTCGTCGCTTTGAGGGCCGCACCCGGCTCCTAATCGGCGAGTGGTATCAGGGCCGCCGCCTGCTCGACGAGGGGCTGGCCGAGTACGAGCGGGTGCGCAACGATTTTCCCCAGACGCCTTCGGCGTCCATGGCCTTGTACCGCATCGGCTTGCTGCACTTGCAGGAATACGGGGACACCGAGCTGGCGCGCGATTACCTCGAGGAGAGCAGCCGCGAGAGCCCGGGGGCGCAGGGCGTGCTTTTGGCGCAGGAGATGCTGGGGCACATGCGTCGGCTACAGCAGATTCAGCGCCAGATTCACCGTGCCGATTCGCTCTACGCCGACTCGCTGGGCGCGGTGCAGGGGCCGCTGTTGTGGCAGGCAGCAGAGGCTCAGGCCGACACGGTGGTAGTAGCGCGGAGTTTGGATGTGCTAGACGACCTGTTCAGCGCGTGCGAGCTCTATCGCGACGACATCGGTCAGGCCGATTCGGCCCGTGCGTACTACGAGGAAGTAATCCGCCGCTTCCCAGACATTGACCAATTGCCCCGCGCCGTGTACAGCCTCGCTTGGATCGAGCTGCAGATGCGCGGAGACCAAGAGGGCGCTAGGCCCCATTTACTGCGGCTGATTGAGGAGTTTCCCACCTCGGCGCATGCCAACGAAGCCCGCCGCTTGCTGGGGCAAAAGCTCGAGGCTACGGCCGAAGAGCTAGCGGCGCACGAGTTTGCGCGAATCGAAACACTGCGCCTAGCACAGCCGGAAGCTACCGAGGCGTACATCCCCTTGTTGGACAGCTTGAGCCATGCCTTTGCGGGTACGCCGAGTGGAGGTCAGGCGGCGTTTTTGGCGGCCAATACCTACGAAAATGTCGTTGGAGATACGGTCGCAGCCGAACAGCGCTATCAATTATTGCGCGAAGAGTTTGCCGAGACGCGGTTTGGCAAGCTGGCCCAGCAGCGGTGGGAAGTGCGCGAGGAAAAGCTCATCGACAAGCTGGAGCGCAGCTTGAAGGCGGTCGGCGGCCAGCTCGGCCCGGGGGAGCATATCGAACTGCTCGCCTTGGAGCCGGACACGCTCGACTCCGTGTCTTTGGCGCGCAAATACATCGGCTTTGCCGATCGCGCCCAGCGGCGCGGGGACGTTGCGCTGGCCCGCGATTTTTACGAGCGGAGCATCAACGAGCAGGTCGCCAACCCGCGCGCCCTGTATCAACTCGGCAACATCAACTGGGAGGAGGGCTATTTCAACGATGCTATCGAGTTCTACCGCCAGGCCCTGTCCTTTGACAAGCGAAATCTCAATCTCTACTACCGGCTCTGGCGCGCCTTTACCGAGCAGAGCCTAGAGGACTCGGCCAACTACTACCTGCGGGAGGTCGCACGGCGCGACAGGAACAGTCCGCAAATTCGCTTTTTGCTGGAGAAGCACCCGGATTTTCAGGCGGGCCAAGACCGCGAGGACTTAGACATAGAAGCGATGATCGAGCTCGGCTTGTCGGTCCCCCCCGACGAGTTGGGGTGGAAGGAGGGCGACCTGTCGCTGAGCGATTGGCCGCTGGTGCGGCAGGTGGTGCGGCCAGTTTATCCGGCGGCCGAGGATTCGGCCGAGGTGTTACTCGACGTGTTAATCGACCGCGAGGGGCGGCCCGAGCAAGTGGAGGTTTTTCGCGGGGAGCCCCCCTTTGTCGAGAGTGCGGTAGCTGCGGCGTATAGCTATAGATTCTATCCCGCAGTGCGCCGCAACGGCAAGGAGATCAAGTCTTGGGTCGAGTTGGCCGTGCCGTTTGGTCTGCCGCAAGAAGAAGGGCTGCGGCCTGAGCTCAGCCGAAGGGAAGAGCCGTGATTGACGAGCAAGCGCACCTGTTGAGCAACTGCGCAGTCGCCGCGGACTTCTATTGGGCGCGCCTTACCGCACCCTACATTGCAGCGCGGATTGAGCCGGGTCAGTTCGTCAACATCGAGGTCGACGGCGGGGTTGATCCCTTGTTGCGCGTCCCGCTGAGCGTGAGCGGCGTCAATCGCGAGGCCGGTATTATCGAGGTATTATACGAAGAAGTAGGGCCTAAGACCCGAGCGCTGAGCCAAGTAAGGCCGGACGCCGTTCTGCCGACCCTCGGCCCGCTGGGTAAGGGATTTGTGCCGCCGCCCGAGGGTATGCGCGTCGCATTGGTCGGGGGCGGCATTGGCGTACCGCCGCTGCTGTATTGGGGCTTGGAGTTGAAGCAGCGGGAGTACCAGACTGCGCTGTTGGTCGGGGCGCGGACGGCGAACAAGCACCTGCCCGGTGAACTGCTGGTACCGGCTGCGGCTGCAGTACACCTCGCCACCGACGACGGTAGCCTCGGGCACGCGGGCCTAGTCACCGATCTGTTGCAGCACGAGCTAGCCAAAAAAGAGCCGGTCGCGGTTTATTGCTGTGGCCCGCACGGAATGATGCAGGCCGTAGCCGCTATATGTTCAGAGGCCCAAGTCCCGTGCCAAGTTTCCCTCGAAGAGTACATGGCCTGCGGCATCGGCATCTGCGTGGGCTGCGCCGTCGAGCTGGCGACGGCAAAAGGCGACTCGGACTACGGCCGCTACGGCCGCATCTGCGTGGATGGGCCGGCATTCGACGCGCGGCAGATAAAATGGGGCAGCGCATGGCCGACCTGAGCATAGACTTTGCCGGCGTGCGGCTGCGCAACCCGGTGCTGTTGGCATCGGGCACCTGCAACTACGGTCAGGAGCTTTTGCCGCTGACCGATTTTGCGCGCTTGGGTGGGCTAGTCACCAAGACCATTACTCCGCAGCCGCGCGGCGGCAACCCCCCCCAGCGCATCGTCGAGACGCCAGCAGGAATGCTCAATTCCATTGGCTTGCAAAATCCCGGGCTGGAGGCTTTCATTGAGAAGCAATGGCCCTTGTTGGCCAGTTTGGACGCGCAGGTGGTGGTGAATATCGCCGGATTCGCGGTCGAGGAATTCGGGCAGATGGCGACGAGTCTTGAAGCGTTGGCAGGCATTGCCGCGCTCGAGGTCAATATATCCTGCCCCAATGTCGAGGCCGGAGGCGACAATTTCGCCACGCGGCCCCAGACCGCGGCCGCAGCCATTGCCGCAGTCCGCAGCCGCACTCAGCGGCCGGTCATCGCCAAGCTAACACCCAATGTCACAGATATTGCCGAGATCGCCCGCGCCGTAGTGGATGCGGGTGCGGATGCGGTCTCGCTTATCAATACGCTCGTTGGCATGGCCATTGACGTGGAGCGGCGGCGGCCCGTCTTGGGCGGTACTACCGGCGGCTTGTCCGGCCCGGCAGTCAAGCCGGTGGCCCTCGCCATGGTGTGGAAGGTGGCCCAAGCCGTTGCCGTGCCCGTAGTGGGAATCGGCGGCATCACCACTGCGAACGACGCCCTAGAGTTCATGGTCGCCGGTGCTTCTGCCGTCCAAGTCGGCACGGCCAGTTTCGCTAATCCCAACGCTGGCGTCGAAATTGTCGAGAACCTCCACGCCTATTGCGACGAGCGCGGCATTGACCGCCTCGCCTCGCTGGTGGGCAGCTTGCGTTGATGGATTGTTGGACGTACTGATGAGCCGTAAGCGGTGCTGGCTCCATAATCAGCTCCCCGTCCAACAGCTCGTAGCGTTTGTCATCGGGCGTCCTTAGATAGGTCTCGTATGTAAGTTTGGTTTTTGTGCTGGCCATAGTTGCATTCCTCCACTGACGTTCTGACTTATCTACACTGTGCATGACTTACAATGGCAATCCCTCCGTGGTCTGCTACTGCATCGGCACGAAGCGCACGGGTAGGAGTTTGCGCTGGCTGAGGCCGGTCGCGCTGCTCTCTAGCAAGACCAAGTGTTGGCGTCGGGTGCCTAGTGGGAGAATGAAGCGCCCGTTAGGCGTTAGTTGTTCGGTTAGAGCGGGTGGGATGGTAGCGGGTGCGGCCGAGCATACGATGGCGTCAAAAGGAGCGGCTTCAGACCAGCCCATGCGGCCGTCGCCGACGCGGAGGGCGACGTGGCCATAGCCGGTGTCGGCGAGCACGCGCCGGGCCTGTGCGGCGAGGTCGGAAAAGAATTCAATGCTATAGACTTGGCCGGCCAGTTCGGCGAGCAGGGCGGTCTGGTACCCAGAGCCGGTGCCAATTTCCAAGACTCTTTCTTCACCCTTTAAGCCAAGTGCCGAGAGCATGTAGGCCACTACGTACGGCTGAGAGATGGTTTGGTCCGCGCCGATGGCCAGCGGGTGATCGGCATACGCGTGGGCGCGCAGGGCCTCCGGGACGTAGCAATGTCTTGGGACGCGGTCAAATGCCGCGAGTACGCGCGAGTCGCCAATGCCGCGCTGGCTGAGTTGCTCGCGCACCATAGCTCGGCGTTGGTCGGCGTAGGAAGTCATCGCGTGCTCTGGAGAAGGGCTAGCGCAGCATCTATTGCGGCTGTAGTGGGGATTGCAGCGATGTCGGCGGCCGGTGCTTGCAGGACTCGGCTGCGCTTGCCGCGCGGTGCCCACTGCCGGGGATCGGTGGGGCCAAATAGCGTCAGGGTCGGGGTGCCGACGGCCGCGGCTATGTGCCCGGGGCCGGAATCGTTGCCGATGAAGAGCGCGGCTTTGGCGAGCAGGCCGGCGAGGGAGCGCAGGTCTGGGGGGTGGAGCGCGGGCAGGTCGCCGACTGTGAGCTGGCGTTCGCGTTCGACTGGGCCGCACAGGAGCGCGGTATGCCAACCTCTTTTTTGTAGCGCGCTGGCGAGGGCGTGGAAATTCGCCGCGGGCCAACACTTGGCCGGCGAGCCGCTGCCTAGGTGGATGACGACTTCGGGCGCGGTGAGCGCATCTACATAGCCGTAGTCGCCGGGCCGTAGTTCAATGTGTGGGGTGCGGTTGCAGACAGACAGGCCCCATTGCCGCAAGGGGCTTAGCAAGTGATCGACGATGTGGCCGCGGAAATCGGCTGGGGGCCTCGGGTCCCACAGCAGCACGGGGCCGGCGACGGCTCGGCGCAGTTGCGGGCCGAGGTGTTGTTGGGCATCCACCGCATAGGCTAGTACGCGCTGCGTCGCGGCGAAGAGCTGGCGCGTGGCCGGGGGCAGCGGCCCATCGCGGTGCAGGGCAATCAAGCGCGGGTTTTCGCTGTCGAGGACAGACGCCGCCGGGCCGAGCGCAAGGGGTGCTGGGCGGCCGATGAGGCGCAAATCGGCGGAGGGAAAAGCCCGGCGCACGGCATTGATGGCGGGCAGGGTGAGGACAAAGTCGCCGATCGCCCCGCCGCGAAATATGGTTATCGCGCTCAATTTTGCGTTCTACCTTACTACCGCCCTCTTAGCCGCTTCTGGCTCCCGGTAGATGAGTCGGTCAGGTTTATTTTATCGCCTTTAGCGAAGATCGACAGCAAAAATACAAGAATGCCTTGGCCACTGTAAAAAGTCACCACTCGTATCCAACGCTCTTTCCTCTTCCCGGCGCGGCGAACCGGAGCTTGCGAGCACCGCCTGATTCTTTGATCACGTCGCCGGCATCGGGGTTATTGGCGACAAAGTCGATGATGGCCTCCCGGTCGCTGGCACTTATCTGGTAGTGCCGGCATTTGCTGATGAAAGTCGGTGTTTCGATAACCGTATGCACGATCTTGAGATACGGCATTGCTGTAGTAAATCAAGAGGAAATTTACCGAGGGAGACACACGGCTACGGCACATAGGGTCCGTTTCAAGACAGAAAAACGGTAGGAGGTACAGCCTGCCGAGAGCTTGGCCTTAATTTAGACCACGGAATTATTTTCAAAATGTACCACTATCCACTGCGGGCGTCTCTTGCCCGCTAGGAAATTTTTGCGTAATTTTTACGATTCTGTTTGCTAGACAACTATTTGAAGGAGTTGGCCTTATGGGGGCCTTGATTGGCAAGAAATTGGGCATGACGCAGGTGTACAACAGCCGCGAGGAGCTCACGCCGGTGACGATCGTCGCGGCGGGTCCTTGCCCGGTGGTACAAGTGCGGACCGAAGAGGACAATGGATACTCGGCTTTGCAGCTCGCATTTGACGAGGTGCCGGAGCGCAAGCTGACCAAGCCGCAAAAGGGCCACTTGGACAAGGCCGGCGTAAGCGGGCACCGCATCCTGCGCGAATTTCGCGGCGAAGAGGGCGAGTTCGAGGTCGGCCAAGTCTTGGATGTGAGCCAGTTCGAGATTGGCCACCAGGTCAAAGTGACGGGCAAATCCAAGGGGAAGGGCTTTGCCGGGGTGGTCAAGCGCTACGGTTTCCGCGGCAAGAACGCCAGCCACGGCACACCCGATACCATACGCCACGGCGGCTCCATCGGCCAGGGCACGACTCCGGGCAAGGTGTGGAAGGGCAAGAAAATGTCCGGACAGATGGGCAACAAGCGAGTCTCCACCAAGGGGCTGACTGTCGAGCGGATCGACGCGGATCGCAACTTGCTGTTTCTCAAGGGGGCGGTGCCGGGGGGAGTCAACGGCTACATCCTGATACAGACCATCTGAATCCCCTGCTTTAAGAGTACTTGTGAGGCGGTGCCCGGCGTGGCATCGCCTCTTTTTTTATCCCGGCGGCCACTGCATGGGACGGCCGCCGAGCAAGTGGACGTGGAGGTGATTGACCGTTTGCCCCCCGTCGTCGCCGGCATTGATGACCAAGCGGTAGCCCGCTACGGCTAGGCCCTGCTCTTCGGCGATCTGGCTGGCCTTGAGCAGCAGGTGCCCGAGCAGGGGGCCGTGCTCGGGCGCGGCGTGTTGCACGCCGGCGACAACTTGCTTGGGTATGACGAGGATGTGCGTCGGGGCCTGGGGCTGGATGTCGTGGAAAGCCAGACAGTCGGAGTCCTCATAGACGATGTCGGCGGGAATTTCGCGGCGGATAATTTTGCTGAAAATAGTCTCCTCGCTCATCGGCCTTTCTCACATGCTTAGGGGTACAGGTTGCGGCGGATTATAGGCGCGGCGGCTGGAGACGTCAAGCGGCCGCCGCGATTGCGTTAGCTATGGATTTGAGCATAGTCATACCCGCGTACAACGAAGAGAAGCGGATTCTCATCGCCTTGGAGCAGACGCTCGCATTGCTGGGGCAGCGTCCGTGGTCCTGTGAATTGCTGGTCGTAGATGATGGCAGCACCGACCGCACGGTCGCCTGTGTTGTGGAATACGCCCACGCGCACCCGCAGGTTCGCTGCGTACAAAACGACCGCAACCGCGGCAAGGGCTATTCCGTGCAGCACGGCGTGGCCGAGGCCGAGGGCCGGTACATCGGCTTTATGGACGGCGACTACAAGACCGACGTCGCCGCGCTCGATCAGGTGATGCCCCTATTGGTAGCCGGGTGGGACGGGGTGATCGGCGACCGGACGCTGAGCGCGACCGAGTTCGTCGTTGCGCGCCGGCGCTACCGGCAGTGGGGAACCGCGGCGTTTGGCTGGCTCTTGCGCGCGCTGATGGGCTTGGGCGAGTTCGGCGATACCCAGTGTGGATTTAAGTTTTTTCAGGCCTCGGTGGTGCGCGACCTCTGTGCGCGGCAGCAAATCGCCGGCTTCATGTTCGACGTGGAACTGCTACTGCTGGCGCGACAGTTGGGCTACCGCATTGCAAAGATTCCCGTGAAGTGGCGCTTTGACCCGGACAGTCGCTTTAATCCGGTGACCGGGACGCTTGCCAATTTCAAGGATTTGGCGCGGATCCGTTGGGTGCATCGCCGTCGGTCTTGAGCGGTCAAATGCTATCGTCGATCTCGCGGATCAAAGCAGCTAAGCGCCCTAGGCATACGGTGAGAAAAATCTCTTGGGCAACGGGCGACTCTTGCCGCACCGGGCTGTTGATAAAGCGGCCGATGGCGATGAGGACCACGTACACCGAGAGCACATCGTAGGCTTGGTCCCTCGTGGCAGAGAGTCCGTCGCGCACGGTATGCACGACCTGCCGCATGGCCTCGACTAGTGCCTCGGCCTTTTCCTCTTCATAAGCGACGACCACCTCCCGGCACAAGGTTTTTAATTGTGCGCGGTCTTCGGTGTCGATGCAGCGGGCCTTGCCCAAGGAGTCTGTTGCCCGGCGCAGCAGGCGGGTAATAGCGGCGACGCGGTCGGTATCTTCGCGCGAGAGCAAGCGATAGAATTGGTCGCCAGCGCCTAGTGAGCGGCAGACCCCGTTGAGTAGCTGCAAGCGCACGGCCGGGGAGGGAAAGTCGGGCAGATGGCCTAGCGCGGGTCGGACGATGCGGCGGTCTTGGCGCTCGCCGAGGACATCGACCAGCGTCGGGAATGTCAGAGGGTCGAAATCGCTGCCAAAGTGCCAGAATAAGAGTTCGTGGACTTCGTCCCCACGGATGCTAGCTAGGCCGCGGATGGCGCTGATACGCACCCGGGGATCGGCGTCGCTCAGTGCATCGACCAGCGGATCTATGCTCGTAGAATATCCGAGGCGACCCAGCGCCTCGGCGGCTTCGCTGCGGATGTCTGAGGCTCCGTCGAGCAGCTCTCGCACTAGGGGTTCGGCCGCGCTTGCCGAACGGCTCTCGCCCAAGGCGCGGGCCGCGGCGCGCCGCACCCGGGGGCTGGCGTCGGCCAGCGCTTGGACCAATTGCTCGATGGCGAGAGGATTGCCCGAACGGCCTAGAGCCTCGGCGGCGCGGGCGCGGGTTTCCTCGGCCGTGGCTAGGCTGAAAATGGTAGCGTTGTAGGCGTAGCTGAGGACATTGCCGCGCAGCATCCGCGAGAGCAGGCTGCGCGAGGTTGCGCTCCGCGCGTCCTTGACGGTGCGGAGGATGAATAAAGGCGCTAGCCGGACCAAGGCACTGAGGGCAAAGATGACTTGTAAATCGCCCATGGGCACGCCGAAAACGTCAAAGCGCAAGCCCTCTAGTTGGGCGACGAGCAGGCCGCCGAACAAAGGGCCGAGTGCGCCCATTAGGTTGACTGTCACCGACCAAGTGGCTAGGTACATCGTGCGTTTTTCGCCTTGGGGCAACAGACCATAGAGCAGGGGATTGATGCCCACTCCGATCCCGGAGAATAGAATGCCGCTGATGATCAAAGCTACGGGGACCAAGTGGTAGGCCCCTGACTGATTAAAGGTCCAGATAAGAGGCAGGAACGCGGCCGGGGTCATCAGGATTTGCAGGACGGGTCTGGCACCGAAGCGGTCAATGAGGCCAGCCCAGAGCCGGTAGCCAGCGATGCTGGTCAGCATGAACAGAGCGTTGAAAATCGAGACTTCGGTATAGGATATCTGCAGGCGGTCGAGCATGAAGACGCTGTAGAGCGGCCCGGCCAGCCCAATGCCAAAGGTCCACAGGCCAAAAAAGAGCGCGGCGCGGCGGAAGTTGGCGTCGTGGAAGGGCTGCAAGAGGTCGCGCAAGCGCGTGCTTTGTTCGTCAGTGGCGGCCCTCTGTTGGGGAAAGGGGGCGCGGCGGAGGTTTAAGTAGCCCAAGAATCCAAAGAGCGTCCCGGCGGCAAAGACCCAGACAAAGCCGCCTCCGCCGGGGAAAAGGTCGAGGAATTGGCCGATCGCAAAACCGACAACCATAGCCACTAGGGTGCTGACGATGGTCTGGCGGCTGGCAAAACGCGCACGGATATTTTCCGGCACGGCGTTGGCGATCCAAGTGCTGTAAAAGGGCGAAATCGCATAGCCGCTGAACATGCTGAGGCAGACCATCGCCACTAGGGCCGGGAGTCGGTATGGTTGCGGGACGAAGAGGGGGATGATCAGCGGCAGCCCGCGGAAGGCGATTTCCACGTAGCCGCCAAAGACGACAAAGCGCTTCTTGTCGCGGACGCGGGCGCTCAGCAAGGGCGCGAGCAATTGCGTCAGAGCTAAGAAATACGCGGCCGAGGTGAAGAGGGCGATAAAGGCACCGTCGGCACCTAAGTACAGGGCGAAGCCAGTAAAGGCCGCTGTCCCCAGCCCACAGGCTTGCCCCCAAGCACCCCACAAGCCGCTGGCGACGACAAAGGAACGGAGGGCGCGATGCACTTGGCCGCGCGAGAGCGAAGGTGCATTTTCCATAGTGAAAAAAATATCGTTGCCACGTTAGAAAAGGGCAACGAACTTTCTGTCTGGCTTTGAGTTAGACCACCACACGCCAAAGGAGGCGGATCATGACACTCAAGATGGGATACGCGACCCTGCGCTGGCGGCAGCCGAATTTGACAAAAGCCCTGCCCGAGCTCAAAAAGGCCGGTTGGGACGGCTGGGAGGGGCGGTTGCCGCTCGACTGGTTGGGGCCGCCAAAGCGGTTGAAGCAAGTGTGCGAGGACGCGGATATGCCGCTGTGCGTATTTACGGCTAGTGGCTCGCCCGAAGATCGCGACTGGGAGCACACTGAGCGCAACAAGCGGCGGATGGATTTCGCCGCCGAGATGGGCGTGGATTGCTTCATGTTTATGAGTGGCCGCAAGCCGGAGGGGCGGCCGGTGGACCGCGCTGATATCGAGCGAGCGGCCGAGGGGGCCGAGCAGTGGGCCGAGTACGCGGCCCAGTACGGGCTGGAGCTAAGCTACCACATCCACACCAACTTGCTGGTGGATTCGGCCGCAGACTGGCGGCTGTACATGAGCTTGCTGGACAAGGCGCGGCTGTGCATCGATGTCTCGCACGCCGAGCTGTGGGGCTATGACCCGGTGCAGTCGCTGACGGACTTTTGGGATCAGCTCAACTACGTCCACCTACAGGATTATACATCTTGCACGGTGCGCGAGCCGGGGCGCTACAATCCCGAGTGGGTTTCGGTCGGCGAGGGCGAGTGTCTCGACTTTGCCGGGGTGCTCAACGCGCTCGCCGAGCGGAGCTTTGACCGCTGGGTTACGAGTTGTCCGGGCGAGCCGGCTTACGAGGGCGAGGACGCAGTCAGCGAGGCGCGGCGGAGTGCGGGGATGCGCGACTATTTGCGCGGATTGGGGTACTAGTGAACGGCGCTACCGCCTACGAGGCAACAAAATCGGGCTTGAGGCGAACACCTTGAACAAAAGATGAAGATTGAAAAACCGCCATACACAATCGCGCCGGAGCTCCTTTTTCGCATCGAAGAAATCGGGGAGGCGATTGGTCGGGCGACAGGCATTGTGCAGGATTTGCGCCTGCGGCGAATCAATCGCATCCTCACCGTGCGCGGATCGCTGGCCATTGAAGGCAATATTCTCAGCGAGGAGCAAGTTTCCACCATTCTCGATGGCAAGCCCGTTGTTGCGCCGCTCAGGGACATTCAGGAAGCCCGCAACGCCATCAAAGCCTACGATCAATACCAGCAGTGGAGCCCGGCTAGCGAAGCCGACCTGCTGAGTGCTCACGAAGTCCTGATGAGCGGATTGTTGGACTCACCCGGACACTATCGCCGCACCGGCATTGGCGTGATGGGCGGCGGCGCAGTCCATCACGTCGGCCCGTCCTCTAGGCGCGTACCGCAACTCATGGCCAATTTGCTGGCATGGCTGGGCAGCACCGATGAGCACCCGCTGCTTGCCAGCTCGGTCTTCCACTACGAGTTCGAGTTCATTCACCCCTTTGAGGACGGCAACGGACGCATGGGACGGCTCTGGCAGACCTTGATTCTGACCCGCTGGAAACCCCTATTCGCCCACATCCCGGTAGAAAGTCTGGTGCATGACCGACAAGGCGACTACTACCAAGCCATCCGGCAGAGTTCGGCCGAGGGCGATAGCACACCGTTCATTGCGTTCATGCTGAAGATCATTCTGGATGCACTTCAGACACCCACAGTAAGCGACCAAGTAAGCGACCAAGTAAGCGACCAAATAAGCGACCAAGTAGCGCGGCTGCTTGCGATCTTGCAGACCGGTCCAAAAACGGCCGCCGAACTCATGGCGGCACTGGGGTTGTCGCATCGGCCCACATTCCGCAAAAACTATCTGCGCCCGGCACTGTCCGCAGGACTAGTGGAAATGACGCGCCCCGAATCGCCCACCGCAAAAAATCAGCAGTATCGCCTCGCTGGGCGTGGGCGAAAGATGTGATTTCGGAAAGGGCGTCCCCTAGGGCACTTTGAACATGTGCCGCAGTTGATCGGCTAGTTCCTTGGTTTTTTCCAGCGTCTGTTGCTGCATGAGGTGTTGCCGCTTTAGGCGCTGGTAGTGCGCGTACTCGGCATCGGCGCGTTCGCGCTGACCCGTTTTGAGCAGGAGATGGGATAGGGAGCGACGAGCTTGGAGATCGCGGGGATGGTGTTGCAAGATGCGTTCAAAGCGCTGGAGAGCTTGGCGGTACTGATCTTGGTTGGCCTCTAAGGTGCCCATGCTGCGCAAGGCGTGCGCGTTGTTGGGATCGAGCGCCAGGGCCGCGCGCAAATGGTCTTTGGCTGTTTCCTCTTCCCTCCGCTTTAACAGCAGATCGGCTAAATGGCACAGCCCGGCGAGATGATCGGGCTGCTGGGCTAGTAGCTGCTGATAGGCTTGTTCGGCGCGCTCGGGCTGGCCTTGCTCTTCGTATAGCTGGCCTAGCAGGTAGTGAGCCGACTGGGAGCCTAGTTCGAGTGCGCGAAGGTAGGCCGCTTCGGCTTGCACCAGCCGGCCGGCTGCGGCTTTGGCGCGACCGAGGCGGAGGTACAGATGGGCCTGATCGGGTTGCCGCGCTAGGAGCTTTTGGTACTCGGCCACCGATTCTTGAGGCTGGCCCCGCAGCCGCAGAAAGTCGGCTAGCTGGAGGCGGACGTCGTCTTGGTCGGGATAGTGGTCGAGGAATTGCCGCCAGGTGTGGGCGGCATCGTCGTAGCGCTGGGTCGCTCCGTACATCTGGACGAGGCCCAGCAGGGCGCGGCGGTGAGATGGGTCTAGTTCAACGGCGCGGCGGTAGTGCTGCAAGGCGTTGGTCTTCATGCCTTTATTCTCATAGACAGCCGCCAGCGAGTAGTGGTGAAAAGCGGCCACCTGCGGGCTGTTCGTCGCGGTCCCGGCGTTGGTCACCAATAGCAGCAGGATGAGGGCACCAGCCGACAGATACAAAGCTCTATGGCGCAAACTAGCCAAGGTACAAGCACCATAGGCGGCCAGCAGCAAGAGACAGGGCACGGCCGGCAAGCGATAGCGGCCCGTGACGAAAAACAACACTACCGACAGCATATAGATTCCCGCAAAGAGCAAGACGAGATAAGCTGCCGGGGTGCGGCGTTCCGGTTTGAGCAGGACATAGGCCACCCCGAGTAGGGAGAGGGCCGAAACGAGGCCAAAGGGGAATGCGAGGCCGTATTTCCACAGCAAAAGGCGCAACAGCGGCGAATACTCAGCGGCGAAGTACGGATCGGTATTGCGGGGGATCTCAGCCCCGTGCCAAAACAGATAGCCCTTGTGTAAGAGCAGGGCCAAATAGTCCCCCGGCTCGGTGTGTATATACTCCCAAGCTTTGCCCAAAAGGTAGTTCGAGCCAGCCCCCGGCTGGGTGATGCCGGCCTCGCGTTGCGGCAAGTCAATCACGTCGCTCCACCCCGCTCCGGGCCGCGCCGCTACGGTGCGGTCGTGGTCCGGGTTGTTGCCGAGGTAGAAGTTGACTCCCGAGTTGAAGGAGATGAGCACCCACTCACCGCCGACGATGCGGTTGCGCAACGTCACCGAGCCGACCAGCAGCAGCAGGCCGGCCGCAAAGATCACTACATGGAGGGCGCGGCGATGCGGTGTCGCAGCGGGCCAGCGATACACCCACCAAGCCGCTATTGGCGCAAAGAGCAACACGTTCGGCACGGCCAAGGTGCCCAGCCCTAGGACAAGCCCGGCGACAAGCGCGACAAGTGCGCCGCCTCGTCGCTGACCCCACAACAAGACCAACAGCAGCACCGCGTCGAAAAGTACAGCCCAAGCCGTGGGCAAAAGTTCGCCCTCAAAGTAGAGGAAAGGGCCGTACAGGGCCGCTCCTAGGGCCGCTATCCAGCCCACCGTCGGCGAGAAGACCTCGCGGCCTAGCTTGAAGACGATCAGGCAGGTAGCCGTGCCGGCTAGGGCTTGGAGCAGACGCGGCAGATAGTAGTTTTCGCCAAAAAGAGAAAAGAGAACAGCGAGGAAATAGGGGTACAAAGGGGCCTGCCAGAACGGCAGCGGACGCCCAGCCCAAGAGCCGGTCGCCAGTTCGCGGGCGTATTCGGTATAGCTTCTGGCATCGACAATAGGCGTGTCGAAAAAAGGACTGTCGGCGGCTTGGAACAGGTAAACCAAGCGCAAGCCTAGGGCCAAGACGGCTAAGGCCGCCAGCTTGGGCCAGTGCAGCGCAAACGCCTTACTTACCAAGGCCAGCATACAGGGTGATAAAGCCTTGGGTCAGGATTTCCGATTCGCGTTCGATGCTTTTGAAATCGCGCCAATCTGCTTTGAGACCCACTTGGGCAGATACCTCGTAGCCCAAGTAGGAACTCACATTGGATAGCTGCAAGGCCCCGGCGATCCCGGTAAAATCGTTGTTGTCGCGCTTCATATCGTTGGCGAAAGAGTACTCAATTCCGGTTTGGATGCGGGTGTTGTTGAGGATGGGAAATCCAAAGAGAAACCCTACTATCTCGGTCAGCACCGTCTCCTCGTCGGCGGAAAACAGCCCCACGGTTTGGCGGCGATATTCGCTTTTCCAGCGCGGCTCAAGTTGGATGGTCCCCAGATCGTAGCGGTAGCTGAGTTTGTTGATGACGCCAAAAAAGGAGTCCGTCTCGCGCAGAGCCGCGCTGTCGCGCTGGTGAAAAAGTTCCAAGTTGAGATAGTTATGCGCCTCTAAGCCCCCTCGGTTGTAGTTGTGTCCGATCCAAGTGGTATTAATCCAAGTGTCTTGGGCTAAAAGCGGATCTACTACTTTTTGCAACTGGCCATCGCGCTGCGTGTTTTCGGGGAACCACTGGAGCAGGTCGTCTGGGATATTGTCTTGGGCCAGCTTGACCATCTGCATAAAGCGGAAGCGCCCTTGTTGGGGATTGTCCCGGTCTAGACTGAACAGGGCATAGGACGTGTGGTTGCGCTTGTCGGCCGAGATCAATTCCTCGCGCAGGTGCCCGATGGTAAGGCGGATGTCCGGGGTCAGCCGGTATCCCATATAGACGTTGAAGCCCCGGTGGTCCTTCTGATAGGGGTAGTCTGGGGATTCGTCGTTTTCGAAGCGGTCAACCCACAGGTTATTGTTCATGTCGATCCCGTAGAGGAAGTCGGGTCGGTCCACGCGGTGTCTGAGGAAGGCTTCGTCGTAGTCGGGGATGCCATTGGAGATGGTTAGGTTGTCGTTTTGGTTGAAGTCCGAGATGAAGTCATAGTTCTCGTCCCAGCCGGGGAAGACCCGGCGGTCACCGGCTTGCGAATCGGCGCGCACTAGGTCGGGTGCGCGGTCTTGGTCGTCGTTGTCTTCTACCAACTCCACCACGTGGAAGCGCTCGTTTTCGTAGTCGATATTGCCGGCCGAGCCGGTGACAAAGGTGCGGGTGTTGTAGAGCGGGTCCATGCTGTACGCTTCGCCAAAAAAGAACCAAGGATGGGCCACCTTAGACAGGTTGATCATCCAGGCTGGCTCGACCTGCTCTCCGGCCACGCCCGCCGAAGTGGTGTGGCTGGTGCGCGTCACGCTGGGGTATTTGCGGTAGGCCACGCTCATATCGTACTCTCCGTAGAAGTTGAATCCGGCCACGTCCCGCAGCTCTAGGGTGGCCCCGATAATTTGAGTAGCCGTGGGCAGGCCGTACTCGAATTTGAGGATGCGCAGGTTGGTGTTGTCCTGCACATTGCCCTCGGCTTGCGCCACCAGCAGCAGCACAGGTTCGCCGCTGCGATTGGTCTGGTTGTTGGACGTCATCCACACCTGATAGTCGTTGCCAATGGTCAGCTCGAATTCGATTTTGGCGATTTCTTCTTTGGGACCCGAGGCCCGGTTGACGAAGGCGGGCGTGTCGAAGTCGTAGAGCAGGCGGATCTCTTCGGAGCCATCGGCCGAGATGAATCCCTCTTGGACGAACCCTCCTTGGACGGCGGGTTCAAAGCGGATTTCTCGGCCGCGGTCAACGGTGCCGTCGTTATAGGTAATGATGATGTCCGAACCCACTGGGAAGAAGGCGGCTCCACCGCTGCCGTCTGCGGGCGAGTCGTCGCGCAGGACCAGTTCGATAAAGGAAACGGTTTGGTTTTGGTCAACTGTCAAGGCCCCAGCAATGGGGTTGCCCTTAAAGCCGTCGCGCAGGGTATTGGACTGGTGGGTGTTGACGAAGTGAATACCCATTTCTGTGAAGTCGCCGATCTGCGCAGTGGCCCGACCGCCCATTAGCGTGGTTAGATTGGTGGTGAGGACTTCGGTGTTGTCGGTCGAGGCCCCGCCGGGCGAACTAAGGCGCGAGTAGATGACAGTGCCTTGGTATTTGTCGGTGGCTATGTCGAACTGGACCCCGTCCCAAAAGGGTTTGGAAAAGCTCATAGGGGTGAGCGTGGTGCGCAGGCGATTTGATACCGTCAGAGCGTAGTGGTACTGACCCTTGCTGTCCGAGGCAATGGCCACGCCCGAAAACCAGCTATTAAAGCGAGTGGCCTTGACCAGCGAGCTACCAAATTGCCGCGGCTGGGTCTGCGAGTTGCTAAAGATGAGCCAGCCCCGGGTGATGGCGTTGCCAAATAGGTCGTAGTAATAGTCGCCCTCTAGCCGGATATCGACGTAGCGCTGGTACAGGTTGCGGGCGTAGTTGCTGTACTCCCACTGGCGCCAGCGGTACTCGTTGTACAGCTCCTGAGGTACGTACCACTTTTTAATGGTCGGGTCCAGCGCGTCGAAGAGGACGCCCGGGCCATAAGGGGCATAGCTGGTCTCGCCGCCCCCTCGGGGGACGCCTAGCCGCTTGCCATAGTCGGGTTGGCTATAGGCTGGGCTTAAAACACAACTCAAGACCACCAAAACAGACGCGGTATTTAGCCTTATCGCTTCCATAATTTTCCCTTTGGCTGGTGTACACTACTAATAGACTACGGCCACGATGCGGGCCAAGGCTGTGTCGGTGGCCCGGTCCGAATCGGCACCAAAATCAATCCGGCATATATAGAGTCCTGGGGGCACGGTGCGGTCAGCCGCATCGCGGCCGTTCCAGCGGATTTGCTGAGGGCCTCCTGGCACTTGGGTACTGTTTTCCCATAGCAAGCGTCCGTCGAGTGAGTAGAGGCGTAGCCGCGCTTGGCGCGCTTGGGTCACTTGGAAGATGGAAAACTCGACGGTCAGTTCGTCGTTGATCCCGTCGCCATTGGGCGTAAAGGGGTTGGGGGAAAGGATCAGGTCGCCGAGGACTTGCCCTCCCACGGGAACGCTCAGCGTCAGTTGGCGGCTGTTCGTTAGCGCAGTGGCGTCGCCTGGTTCTACTTGCTGCCACAAGTTGCCGTCGGTGCCAGCGGCGGAGCGACGGACAAAAGGCTTAAGGGTGGTTCCGTTGCGGAAGATGGCAGCGGCAAAGCGCACGTGGATTAGGGGGCCTTGACCCAAGATGGCACCGCGTTCGGCTCTTGGTAACGCTCGGTAGGTTGTGTGCGTCAGGGAGTCGCCCAAGGAGTCAAAGGGCGATTGGGCCCCGCCGCCGCGCAGTTTGCGGAAATAGCGAATCGGCCCTTGTTCGGTTGGGGGCAAGTCATCGTACTCAGCGCGGCCAGAGACCGCTGCCAAGCCGTCGGCGGTCTGCCGCAAGAAGAGGATAGCCCCGCGCTCGGCCTCGTTGAGCAGACCGTAGGCGGCCTCGGTGATCGGGTCGCCGTCCTCACCAACCATGACTTCGGCCCCTTGGGGGGTAATGCGGTGGTAGGTCTGGATCGCCTGCTCTGCCGGTAGGGTCTGGTGTAGTTGGGGCAGCAGGACCCAGATGGAGTCGGCGTGGTTGCGCCGCACTTGGGCGATGGCCCCAGTAGCGTCGGTCAGGTGGCCATCGGCGGCGAGGCTAAACGTCTGCAAGGGGTTTCCTTGGCTTAGCTCTTCCTCGGTCCCCGTGCTGAGGCTCAGAAGGTGCAGCGCGAGCCCGGGAGGAGCTTGCAGCAGGATTTCGTCAAAGCCTAGGGTGCGGTCGGCCGCTGGTTCGTCGATGAATACCGGGCGCAGATACAGGTCGAACGTGTCCAAGCGGCCAACGACGGCCTGCGTGGGCCATACTTCGGCCGTGAGGGCGCGGGCCACTGGCGGGGCCAGCTCTACCTCGATGGAGCGAATGGAGGCGGCTTGTTGGCGGTCTTGGCTGGTAAAACGCACCTGCAACTGCATATAATTGCGCAGCCCGGGGGAACGGACCCGGTCGCCCGGCTGTAGGTACTGCTGGCTCCAAGGACTCCAGCCGCTGCCGAGGGCAAAGGTAGTGTCGATAGGTCCCTTCCAACTGCTGATTAGCTTGTCCCATTCTTCTTTGGTTTTCTCGTTGCCGTTGACGTCGAAATGGCGAATTTGCTGCACCAGCAGATCGCCGGTGCGCGTCCGCACTTCCGCGGTCGTGCCGGGTGGTTGCGTGCCGGGCGGCGGATCCCAGCGGATGGCCCCGAAGTTGCGCGGTCCCGGCAGGCGGATGATATCGGACACCAGCGAGGCTTGGCTAACAAACCCCTCTGTGTAGAGCAGGACTTCGGTCAGGTCGTAGAAAAAGCCCGAAGTCCGCGCGATGCCCGGCAGGCGCAGGTTGAGAAAGCGGATATCTAGGGGCGGGTCGAAGAGGTCGGCGGCGCGCGTGAATCCCCCTTCCATGCGGTCGGGTAGGCTGATCTGTCGCCACCGAAGCCGGCCGTTGGGATCGCGGCTGCCGTCGGCCACCTCGGTGATGTAGCCGGGAATAAAGGGAACGGCCAAGCGCATGGCGTCGAGCCAGACGCGGGCGCCAATATCGACAGTGAGAATGCCAGCGGTGGGGTTGTTGCTGAACCACGCTGGCATGCGGAAGGTGGTGTTCCAGTCGCCGTCAAAGCCCCCAGCCGGGACTTCCGGTCCGGTAAAGCTAACGCTACCGCCCCCGTCAATTAGCTGGGGAGAGAGGTTATCGCCCCAGCCCCAGACTTCGACTTCGGCCAGCCGGGGCCGCTCGCGGATATAGTACTCTTTGCGGCCCTGCTGTTCTTGGGGAAGGCTCTCGTAAATAGCCTGCTCTACCGGCTCCTCAAAACCGACGTCGTCGCGGATGTAGTAGAGCACATCGCCCCGTTCGCTGGCCGACAGGGCATCCCACGCCGCTTGGTCGATTTGGTGTGCCCGCCCCAGCTTGCTGTCGCCGATGAGGATGCGCAGCGTCTGAGCCATGCGGCCGGTCCACTCGGTGCGGCCGTCGTCGTCTTCGGAAAAGCCGGGCGTATCCGCGGAAGAAAACGCCATCGTCCGCTGGTCCGTATTGGGAGCCTCGGTTTGGCCGACCACCTTGAACTGGAGTACGCGGCTTTGGGCTTGAATGAGCTTCTGCTGGGGGGCTAGCATGACTCGGAACTGGCGGAAGGGGTCGCCCAAGGTCTCATCGACAAAGTGTAGCACTATCTTCTCGACCACGAGCGCGCGGCCCAAGTCGATCTCGATCCACCACTTGTCTGGCGTGGCGGCTAAGTCCGGTTCCCAAAAGGTGTCGTGGTCGCCATCGACAATGTGGGGGGCTAGGGCTTCGTTGGAACCTACCCGGCTGACGCCGACGCGCTGGACGTAGTCGTACACTGGGAATGCGATTTTGTCTTTGGCGCCAAATTCGCGCGTCGATGCTACCCCCGTGCGTTCGTCGCGCAGGCTCAGGGTCACGGTCTTGCCGTCGCCGCTGAGGGTGGTGTCGACGATGGTTAGGAGCCGGCCGTTAATGGGGAGCTGGCTGTCGTTGCCGGGGAAGCGTTTGAAATCTCGGTCGAGAAATTTGATCAGTTGCTCGGCTTTACCGAGGGTAAAGCTGCCGTCTGCTTCCACAGTCGGGGCGCGCTGGAGGTTCATAATCGCCCGGTCTGCCTTGCGGATGCCCGGTTGGTCCACGGGTTTGGCAAATGCCGCGCGATCTTCGGCGATGATGTTGTACACGTGGCGGAAAAAATGGGGCTTGACCGTCCCGTCTGGATGCACATCGACTACGTGCGAGGGCCCAGTCCAGTGTCGCCAATAGGAAGCCTTGTCGACGATGATGCGGTCGCCTTGTAGATGGTGGCCTAAGGGCACTTGGGCACTGACTTGCTGGAGGGCCAAACACCCAAAAGCTAAGGCCCAAACCCGGCTCCAACGGCTGTAGTGTTTGCGGTTCATGGAGTTTCTCCAAGTTGTGCGACCGTTCAAAAGGCGGTGAGGAAATCGTCGGGCAGGGCCGCAGCTAATTGCTGTTGGTCCACTTGGATCTGATCGGCGTATTGCTGGCGCAGGGTTTCTATATAGGCTTGAAACCGCCCCTGCTCCTCGGCCCGGCGCAGCATGTCGCCAATCTGCCGACGGACTTGGGCAAAAGGCATGCGTTCCCCCGGCTGGCGACGGACGATCTCGAATACCGAGAAGCCGTCGTGGACTTGTACCGGCCC
Organism: Candidatus Latescibacterota bacterium; assembly: GCA_965200315.1. Classification (GTDB taxonomy): domain Bacteria; phylum Latescibacterota; class UBA2968; order UBA8231; family UBA8231. Next base: position 991,900 of record OZ241362.1, on the reverse strand, counting down.
GACCAACTCGCCCGGCTGCGCGGCTAGGATATGGGGCACTAAGTCCGAAGTTTTCTCCATGGGAAAGACGCCGCTCCGCGCCCGGACCCCGCGGCGTTTGCTGCGCTCTTGGGCTAGGGCAGCGATGTCGGCTCCCGCTTCGATTTGCCGCCGCACGGCTAGCGCTTCTTCCTCGGTCTCCACCAGCACTTCGGCCACGTCGATCTGGTCTCGGCGAAGGAAGCGCTCGGTCTGCTCGTCGTAGTAGCGGCGCACGGACTCTGGGGCAATGGTGATGGATGCCGCTACTTTTTGCTGGTGCAGTTGGCTGATGACGACCTCTTCGCGCAGGCTCTGCCGCACCGTTTCGAGGCCCTCGCGGTCAATCAAATTCTCGTGGCGGACCGCGGCGGCAAAGATATAGGGCTGGAGCAGAAAGCGCTCGGCGAGTTGGACCAAGGCGGCGCTGTCGGCTGCGGCGTTGATGTTGCGGTTTTTGAGCTGGTCGAGCAGCTCGCCTAGGGGCACTTGGCCGCCCGTAAACTCGAACAAAGGCGTTCGTTCTTCCTCTGGCGTCAGTTCCAAGGCCGCCAATGGCTGGCCTTTTTCCAGCAGGAGGCGCAACCCTCGCTCGTGGAGATTCCAGTCGTATTTGTCGGCCAATTGTTCGGCCCGGGCCACCCGCGCTTCGCCGAGCCTTTCCTCTTGGAGCTCTTGGAGGATTTCGTCGCGGAAGTCGAAGTAGGATACCGGTCGTTCCTCGGTAAAGCGCACGACGCAAAAGCCGGCGGAGTGGGGCAGTACGGGCGATAAGACCCCCAAGGGCAAATCGTAGAACAGCGAATCGGGGAGGCCCATGCGGCGGATGGATTCCACCCGGAGCCAGCCTAGTTCGCCTCCGTTGATTGCATCGGGCGTGATGGAGTAGCGGGCTGCTACTTCGCCAAACGGAGTGCCGGCGGCCAACTCGGCCACGGCTTGGTCTAGTTCCGGCCGCGCCTTGGCCATAATGCCCCAAGTCATTCGCTCAAACGTGCGGTGAAGCCGCTTGCGCTCGAAGCGCTGTTTGATCTCGGCTTCGTCGACGAGGGGCGGTTGCACGGGTTTGTGCTTGAGATAGAGGACGACTAAGTGCCGACGGATTCTGCGCTCTAGTTGGCGCTGGACTGCGGCCGCGGTGTCCAAACCGAGGGCTTGGGCTTCCATCCACATGAGGTGGTAGTCGATGAGGGGCTGGAGGTACTCGCGCCGCGCTGCCGGGCCTTCTTGGTGGCTCCGCTGGCTTTCGTTTAGCCCTAGGATGTAGGATCGGAGATCCTCGGCGGTGATGGCGTGCGGGCCAATCTGAACCACGCTGGGGGACTCCTGTTCACCGCAGCCCCATAAAAAGGCTCCGATCAGGGTGCAAGCTGTAGTAGCGATGCGTATTCTGTTCATGTTAGTAGGCTATGTATAGAGGGTGTGCCTGCAGGTCGTCGCCCAGGTCCCCGGCCACGGTTATGCCCAACAAGTACACGCCTGGGGGGACGAGCTGGCCGTCAGCGACTCGCCCGTCCCAACCAAGGGCGTAGCGACCGTTGCTGAGCGCCGTCTGCTGTAGGGTGTGTACCAGCCGGCCCGACAGGTCGTACAGGCGCACCGCAACGGCACCGGTCTTGGTCAGCGCTAGGATGTTGTAGGCGATAGCGACTTGGTCGTTGATCCTATCGCCGTTGGGCGTAAAGGGGTTGGGCGTCAGTTCGAGGGCATCGATCAGCCGTTCGCTGCGGATTATCGAGGGACTGAGCACCGTGGTGCCGGAGCGGATGGACTGGTCTTCGTCCCCCAAATTGGCGCTATTGCCCGAGGTGGCGTTTTGAAACGAACCGGGTTCACTCGACAGCGAAGCCTGCCCGCGAAATTCGGTGCTAAAGGCCAGTACGGCCGCGCGAAACCTGATTTTCAGCAGGCTGTCATCGGCTTGAATGCGCGGAAAGCGCACACTGAAGTGGTCCTCTGCAATGGCGTTGATGGCAAGCCCCGAACCACCAGCCGTATCGCCTTGTGCAAAGGAGTGGGAAGCGACTAGCTGGCCTTGGGTATCGAGAATTTCCACTTGTTCCACCTGTTCTACCCGAATGGGGGTAGTTATCGCAAAAGTATCGAATCCCAATAGGTCTGGCGAATCTATGCGCATGCGGACGGCGTAGGTAAAGGAAGTAGAGGTCGAAGCCTCTACTTGGCGGGGAAAAATCTCGGCAACGAATTCGTCGGCCAGTGGTGGAGTCAGGTACGAAAGGGAGATGTGCTCAAGGCGGCGCGCCGAATGGATATCATTGCTCTGAGCGATGACGCGGAACTGGAGGTAGTGCCGCGGCGAAGGGGAGATGATCGGGGTGCCTTGGGGGGACGTGCCCTCGTCGAGCGGATAGGGAGGGCTCCAAGGGCTCCAGTTTTCTAGATCGTCCTTGATTGAGCCTTTGGACCACTCGACGCCGTTGTCATCTACTATGGGGAGTCGCTTGTATTCGTCTAGGCGCATGGGCTCGGTGGGCTCGGCAATGGAGAAGGGAATCTCGGGGTCGGTGCGCTTGTCCTTGCGCTGGCGGTGAAAAAGAAAAGGAGTGTCGTCATTGCCGCTGCGCGTGGAAATCAGCAGGCTGGACTGGGCCGAGTCTCCGACGGCTTTTTCCACCCAGCGAATATGACCCCAAGCCGCAAGGCCCGGGGCGAAGATATCCGAGAAGTACGTAGCTGCCGGCAAAAAGCCGGTGCCGTAGATTTCGATCTCGTCTATTTCAAAGGGGATGGGCGTGTCTGAGCGCAGGCGGAAGGAACGGATATAACGGGGCGGATCAAATTCGATGTCAACGACGGGCTTGGTGTTTTGGGCTTCATCCACTATGGGCGCGCCCCACACGGGAAAACCATCGGCCGTAAGGTTGAGTCCGTCGTTGACAAACAGCTCAAACGCGCGCAGAAAGTCGTTTTGAAAGGCGGCCGTGGGCGCGGGATGGACCGTATTGCGCGGATAGAAGCGAAAGCGATTGACGCCGAAGCGGGCTCCTAAGTCGCCGATGATGAGGGTGCCGCGCACGTCGCCACTTTTGCGCTCAAAGGCTTGGGTCTCGCCGCCGGCTAGGTCGCTGAGGATTTCGGCGAGGGCCTCGATGAGGTCCTCGCGAGTGAAGTCGGTGGTGAAGCGCAGCACCGTCGGGGCGGCTATGGTGCCGCCTCGTTCGAGGGTGCCCGAAGCGATGTTTTCGCCCTCTCGCAGTTCCCGGGGTGCTAAGACTCGCTGGGCGAAGTCGATGAGCTCGCCTGGAGAGTTGCCTACCAGCACTACGTTGGGATCGACCAAGCTGCGGTACTCTGGGTCCAGCGTACCGATAGCAGCACCGGTGCCATCCCAGTCGATGGGGGCGTCCAAGCCCACACTGAGCGTATCCAAGGCTCCGACCGGGGCCGTGAGGACAAGGGCTGCTAGGCTTTGAACAAGTAGGCGGCTTCTCAACATGCTCAGGCTCCTAGTAAACGACCGAAATGGTGCCAACTTGTTCTTCTACACCTTCGTCGGTATCTAGCCGAATGCGGTAGATATAGATGCCTGGGGCCACCAGGCGGCCGTCGGACCGGCGGCCGTCCCAAGAATATTCTACTATCCCGGTTTTGATCTGCGTGGTAGCCAAGGTCTGCACCTCGTGGCCCGATAGGTCGTACAGGGCCACTTGCAGGGGCCGGCGTGCGACCACTTCGCGCACGTCAAAGGACAGTTGTGAGGTGTCGTTGACGCGGTCGTTGTTGGGGGTAAAAGGGTTGGGATGCACTCGCACATCCGTCAACAGCCTACCCCCTACGCGGGTGCGCACGGCTAGCACATCGCCAGCGTAGCGGAAGGTGGCGTTGCCCGGCTGTACTTGTTGCTTGATGCGATCGGGGTCGTCGCTGTTGTACACCCAGCCGGCAAATTCAGTGCCGAAGCGCAGGACCGGCACTTGGAAGGCGACCTCCACTTGCTTAAAGCGATCTGTCTCCGGGTCTGACAGCTTGCGGTCTAGCGATACGATGATGCGATCGGTTAGCACTTGGGGTGGGAAGGCCGCCAGATTGACCTCCACGCCGCCGATTTTGACGTGATAGACGGTGTCAACTTGGGTATGGGTGCTGATCTCGAGTCGGTCAAAGCCCGTGTCGTCGGTCTGAAAATCCGGGCTCACCACGTATGTGAAACGCTGGGAGCGGGCGTCGGCGACTTCGATCGGCCAGATTTCGCCCAGCAGGGCGGAAGCCGACAGGGAGTGGGCTAGCTGAAACTGTAGCTCGTCGAGGCGTGGAGCCTCGGTTTCGGTGGCAAACAAGGTGATTTGCAACTGCATATAGCGCCTTGGAGAGGGCGACTGGAGAACCGTGCCGTCGGCCCAAGCGGCCGCCTCCTGAGCGTGGTCGCGCAAGCCGTCCTCAAAGTCGTAGGGAGGCGACCAAAAGCTCCAGTGGTCGCGGTCGTATAGCGGGGGTTCGCGCTCGCGGACGGGTAGGCTGAAGTGCTCGTCAAAGCTAATTTCCTCGGCCTCTCCGGTAATGGCGTTGGGTTCCCAGTAGATGTGGGGGTTGTGGTCGGTGCCCGTGCGGGTGCGGATTTCGACTTGGGTGCCGGGAGGGTGCTGGCCACTCCAGCGGATTTTGCCCCAGTTGATGGGTTGGCCAAAGTCGAGGATGTCGGTTAGATAGCGCGCTTTGCGCACAAAGCCTTGTCCGTAGATTTCCACCTCGGCGATTTCCCAGTCGCGCACCGGGTCCAAAGCGCGGATGGCGACCCAGCGGATGTGCTGTAGGGGGAAGCGAAAGTCGACCACCACATCGAGGTTTTCGCGCACGCTACGCAGAATGGTATAAGCCGAATCGTTGCTCACCCGGTAGCCGCCGAGGCCGGCCGAGGAGAGGACTTTGTGCCAGCGCAATCCTTTGGGGACCGCGAAGGCATCGTCGGCGATGGGAGCGCTGTTGTTGGCTATACCTATTTCGTACCACTCGAGAAAATTGGCGGCAAAGCTCTCCTCGCCAAATGTGTCGGGATCGGGTTTGGGCTCGGCCATGGCGGCGATGATATGGGCGTCTTCGGTCTTGCTGAGCCGGGGATAGAAGCGGATGCGATTGATGGGCATTTCAGCGCCGAAATTGGTAATGGTATTGTTGCGGAAGCCGCGCCCGACCCCCGGAGGTGCTCCCACGCGCTGGACGAAGATGCGGAACATGGCCGAGGTGCGGTCGCCGTCGTAGGCCCGCAGAGTACTGGGCAGTGTCATGCCCATGAAGGCCGAATTCTCGCCTTGGGTGACGCGGATATTGCCGCCCAGATCGTGAAAAGGCACTTGGCTCTGGCCGTTTTGGTCCCAACTGACGATGTGAGTCAGGTTCAAGTTGGGGTCAACCCAAGATGGAGTCATGGCCCCATCGGCGTAGCTGATCAGGGTATCGGCACCGACCCACTGGGGGGATGTGCCCACCGACTCGGTTCGCAAGACTTGGCCGTCGGTGCCGTACACGGTGTAGAAGCCGCCTTCTTCGCCTTCGAGAGCGAGGGGGATGGTCCAGGGATTGCCGTCCTCTCCGCCCAGCGCGAATTCGGCCCGATCGCCCAGCACTGGACTCGCCAGCGCAACGACCAGCCATAATACCCTGTGTTTTCTCATGCGGTCCCCTTTGGATGTACGCCTTTGGCGCAGAACCAAAAAAAGCCCGTGTTCCAGCGTGGAACACGGGCTTCCGAGAGTTGCCCTCTAGCTGGATTGAAGCGATTCCAGCGGAAATATGACCTACTTAAAGCGGGCCTTGATGCGGCCCCAGCTGTCGTCTTCGACCGCAGTAGAAGCGACAAAGGCTGGGTCCTGTTCAGCGAGAAACCAATCGTTGACGGACGAGCAGCAATTATCAAGGGTGCTCCAGTAGCCGCAGCAACCGGGGGTGCGATAGTTGTTGAAATCGCCGTCGTTGTCGATCTGGACGATGGAAATGTGGATGATCTGACCTTCTTCCAGATCCCATACCTCCACATCGTCGGGCTGGTAGCCGCCCTCTTGGCCCTTGGGGTACGAGCCTATGGGCGTGAGACCCATTTCGTAGTAATAGGTGCTCTCGCCGAATTCGTCGCCATCCCAAGTGTAGTTGAATTCGAGCCAATCAGTGCCGGGCCATATCCACTCGGTGCCGGTCAACTCGCCCGGCCGCAACCAGAACCAATCGCCGAGAGTCGGATGGATGGGTACTGAGAAGTTGTAGCGGGTATTGATGCCGATGTTTTCGTCGTTGATGTCGACGTAGCCGCCGTCATCGGCATAGGCGTCGTGGTTATAGGTAAACGACACCTCCCACGAATCGTCCTCGCTCCAGTGGCTGGTACGATCCATGTTGTGCTCGTCGTCGAAGGTCTGGGTGGCCATATAGATCTTGTTGTCCGTTTCGTTCCAGCCGACCCGGTGCAACATACTGAAGTCGGTGACGTCCCAGTCGGCGTTGCTCCAGCCTTCGGGCACTAGGCCACGGGCGTCGTTAAAGACCGAGTTGTCGATGCCATAGGAGGCTGGCACTCCGTCCCAGTCGCCGTGATTGCCGTCAATGGTGGGGGTAGCCCCGTCGGGAAACTGGACGACAAACCAAACCGTGCCGGCATCCCAGTGTGCTTGGCCCGTATTGGGCAGGGCCGCCAAGGCGAGAACTGCAAAGAGAATAGCGATGCGTTTCATGAACCAACCTCCTTTGGATGAGTTCGATGAAATAGAAAAAGTGCCGCGTGTCTGCAAGTTTCCATAATAGGATACGGTGAATGCGCCGCAAGCTCAAGTAAAAAGTGGTAGTGGCTACTTTGAAATTTGAATTATTGGCGTACCGCAATCGTCCTTAGCGTACGCGGATTTTTCACAAAGTGCGCCTCATCGACAATCATCGCAGAAATTGTGAGATCATACGGCAAGTTTAGAAACTTCAACGTGTCGAACGTGGTGATTGCCAAGCCTCCTTGCTCCGCCCATACACCGAGCCGCTGTACCCGTTCAGGGCCATGAAGCCTACATGGGCGTTCTAACGTAGGAATGACGAATGGTCTCATTCTCCGAGTTGACTAGCACGCTCGCCGGGCACACCACTAGAAAGTGAGTGCCGCCTTGGCGCTTCAGATGGCACAGGACCGCGAGTGCTTCGATAGTCTTGCCTAGGCCCATCTCGTCTCCGAGGATGGTGTGCTTTTGAACGAGGGCGTACTTAGCTCCAAACGCCTGATATCCGCGCAGTGTCACGTTGAGCAGACGCATGTCAAGATCAAATTGCTTGACCTTCTCTATGATTTCTGCCGGCGCGAAACCCTGAGACGCCTCTGTATCAGGGTCGAGTCTACCGACCTCAGCAAGCAGCGTATTGTAAGACTTAAAATTAAGTAAGGCAGCAAGTAAGAGTTTCATTAGAACCTCATAGTCGATTTCGCCTAAAGCGCGATGCGCTCTAAAATTCAAAGCAGCCCACTATTCAAAAAGTGAGCAGGGTTCCGTTATCTGTTAGTAGTATAGGGGGATGCGGTTGCCCACCATGCCGGTAAATCCGTCGATGACCAACCAGATGCCGCCGATAATTATGTGGCCCAAGGCAAGGCCCAAAAAAAACGGCAGGGTCTGGCGGTATAAGCTCACTCCCCCGTATTTGAGCACCAAGCTCTTAAAGAGCCAAGCCAAAAAAAGCGTAAACCAAATCCCGTCCATCACCCGGCCGTGGCTTACCAAGAAGCCGAGGGGATGGAATGGCCACCACAAAAACTGATGCCGGGCCACAAGCAGCAGTCCCATAATCAAGCCACCTCCGGTCATCCACAAGTACCCACTTAGACTGGGACCAGTGGGATTGGTGATCTTTTCGAGGGCAAAGCGGGACGGCTCTTCTGAGTAGTGTTGGGAGATGAGCAGGTTCATCGAGCCGTAGCGGTAGGCGAGGTAGATGGTGAACCACGCCGACAGGACCAAGGCGATGACCATGGCCAAGCCCACGGCCCACGTCAGACGCCGCTGGCCGCTTTTCAACTCGCTGCCGAGGCGCAGGCCGTGGGCTAAGGGGGCCATCATAAAAACCAACAGGTCGCCGCACCACACCATGGTGTAGCCGGTGGCGATCATGCCCTTTACGCCCAAAGCTGGCACGCCTACGCTGGACACGGCAAAGCCCGCCGGGATCATATTGGCCTTGAAGATCGGCAGTCCGGTCTCGGAAATCACCCGGGCTAAGCCGATAAAGATGACCAAGCCAGCAAAGAGGAAAACCGGGACAATCCAAGGGGGAATGCCGGTCTGCCACAGCCAGAGCCACATGCCGGCAATGCCACAAGCTGCGCCGCAGACAGCGGCTCGATAGGACATGATCTCGTCGCCGTCTTCTACTGGGGCATCTCGGCGCCAAGCCTTTTGCAGTACCCGTTTGAAATGAGGTCGGCCCACCCACAGCCCCGAGAGAACCAAGACGATGAGTGCTCCCATCATCTGGTGCCCCATGCCCGGTTCGGTCCACCAGCCCAATTCGGCTTGGGTATCTTGCAAGCCGTAGTAAAACAGCAACCCTTCCTGTAGCTGGTGCAGTAAATAGAAAAACCACAAGCTGAAGCCGATCTGCGTATTTATGAAATAACCAAAGCCCAGTATGAGAAAATTGAGCCCAAAGGTCAGGAAAATACTCTGGCGAAACACGTCGACGGAGGACCTGAGGACGACTTGGGGGAACCAGGGAAAGTAGTTGTGCAGAGCAAAGAAACTCATAAAGACCACTGGGATAGCAAAGCCGATCCACATGGCCCAACTGCGGAAAAAGGGCTTTAACAGCCGGCCTTGCGGATCGTCGGCCATCATGGCCAGCGGCACCTGCATGAGCGGGTAGATCAGGCGCTCGTGCTCGACCCACTGGCGGCGCAGAATGACGCTGAGGCAGGTCACGGCTAGATACAAGGAGCAGTAGAGCAGCAGCCAAGCACCCAAAGGAGGCAGCCAATGCGCCCAAGGGATACCACTGCCGCGGCTGGCTCCTTCGTAAAATGCTTTAACCGTTTCGGGGTTAGCTACCAAAATCCAGCTAGGTAGCCACGGATGAATTTGGTCGACCCAATCGTTTTCCGGGGTCGCGTAGTAGAAGGTGCCCGTAATCATGGGCATGAGCAGGCCGTTGACGCCTTTGGTGGGAATGGCCGCCGCCACCATCATCATGGTGAAGATAGTAATCAGCTCGCCCCGCTGTAGAGCCCAGCCGCGCCGACACCAGCCCAAGACTAGGTGCAGGGTCAGCAGCAGCACAAAAAACAGAAAAAATGCAATCGGGGTGGCCGAAGTCAGGGCCAGCGAAGTGCCTTGGATGAGCTGACGTCCGTAGGGGGCGCCAATGGCAATGACGGCGCACAGGACGCAGCCGATAAAGATGCCGCGCCCGGTTACGTGGGCAGCAAGAGGAGGTTGCGGACGCGACATGGGCTAGTTGACATGGTGTAGAGGATGCTGGGCAATTCGCTGCGGATAGGCTATGGAGTTCTTGGCTAGATGCCAAATGCCGGGCGCGGTTATGGCCGGTGGAACTCTGGTTTTAGCTCGTAAAAGTTGAGGTACTGTCCCGGGGCAAACTGGACTGAGCGGGGTTGGTAGCGTTCAAAAATCAGTTCGGTGGCAAACAGGTCCTGTTCCCGCGCCCAGATGTGGGGGTTGTCGTAGGGAATAAAGGGTCGCTTGCGGGGATCGCGGGGCTTTTTGGTCACATCGACATTGCCCAGCAGAAGGTACGTGGGCCGGCGGCCGAGGACGTACTGGCCGTCGTGCTTTTCGTGCCCGGCCCAGCCCCGGCCTAGGCCCGACAGGTTGCGTCGGGCAATGTGCCGGTCGGTTAGGCCGAGCATATCGCGCACCTCGAGCTTGGAGTAATAAGCCACTGCGCCAATGGGCACGACGGCAATGCTAGCTCCTGCGGGCGCACTGGCGGCCAACCACTGGCCCACCCGGGTCCAGCGGGGAATTTCCACTTGTTGTTGAAATTGATATGCGCTGTAGTGCGACTTGAGGCGCGGCGGCGACCAGTGCGTATAGGCCCAAACGCAGCCCAGCACTACCGCCAAGGCCACCCCGCTTTTGCGGGCTGCTAAAAAGGGCTGCGCCAAGTCGGCGACACTAGCTGCGGCCAAGGCCGCAAACAGGGGCAATGGGGCCAGCGCAAAGCGATACATGGGGAGGCCGTCGCCGCCCAGCCACGCGACGGCCAGCCAGAAGAGCAGCCAGCCGATGGCCACCAAGCGCATCCCAGCCGTACGCCGCAAAAGGGCAAAAATTGCCAGCCCGACCAGTAGCAGCAGGCCCTCGTGATCGGCGGCGTAGTCGCGCAGATAGTCCAGCCCGCGCTGTATTTGGCCCCAGCCTCCCCCGGTTTTGGCGTAGTATGTATTGGGCAGCCAGTCTCCGTAGTACCAGCGGCGAAACCCCAACAAAAGGGCATACGGGCCGCCGCCAACAAGGAGCCACAGCAGCCACGAGCTCTTGGCCCGCAAGAGTTGGTGGCCGCCTAAAACGAGCAAGACCAGCAGACCCTCCGGCCGGGCTAGGGTAGCGGCGGCAGTCAAGCTCGCTGAGGCCCAATAGCTCCCGGCTAGGGCGGCGGCAAAAGCAGCGGCAATCAGACCGACAAAGAGCGCAGTCTCCATACCCGAGGCGGCCCAACAGGCAAAAGAGCCGTTAAAGGCCAGCAGGGCTGGAGCGATCAGGGCAGTCGGCGGGGTCGCCCCGCACTGGCGGGCCAGCCAATAGGTGGTTGGGAGTGCGAGGGCCGAACAGAGCAAGCCGAGGGCGCGGGCGGCTTCTAATAGGTCGAAACCGCAGGCCCCGAGTCCGGCCAAAAGCAGGGTCCACAGCGGGCTGGTAAAGCCCTCGACGCGTTCTCCCGGGTTGAAAACCAGCCCGTGTCCAGCGAGCAGATTGGCCGCGTAGCGCAAGCTGATAAAGGCGTCGTCGGAGACGAAGTTATAGCGCAGAACGTGGAGGACATGTAGCGCAATCAGGGCGACCAAAGCCCCAGCAATGAGGCGGTTGACAGGGGGCTGGACCACGGCTTACTCCGGGTGGGCAAATGGGTTGGCGCAGGGGAGTTCGTAGGGGTCGTAGTACGCTCGGTAGCCAACGGCCTTCCTCTCGTCGGCTCCATGCCAAAAGAAATCGCTCGACAGCAAAAACTGCTCGCCGAGCCACGCCTCCGCCCGAGCATCGCCGGCACCGGCCCGGCGCAAAAGCGCGTGCTGGTCTCGCGCCAGCAGGTCTTGGGCAAAGCGGGCCAAGCTGTCCTCGTCTATTTGCAGATAAGGCAGCAGGCGGCGCACGGTCGCTGCGGTTTGCGCGGTCCAAGGGTCGTCGAGCCGGCGCGGTTGGTAAAACCACCGTCCTAGGCCGATGCTCAGCGATAGGGCCGCTACGGCTCCCAAAAAGGCGCGGCGTTTGTTCCAGACTGCCATAGTCCCTACGCCAGCAGGTGATGGGCTGCCCACAGGGACAGGGCCGACAGCGTGAGGGTCGGGTTGACCGGCGAGCTAGTTGGGAAGGCGCCGCCGCCCAAGACCAGCAGGTTGCGGACTTGGTGGTGAACCAGACCGCGATCGACAATGCTGCGGCGCGGGTCAGTGCCCATCGGCGTGGTGCCCAAGATGTGGTTCTCGGTGGGAGAAGGCTGCGGGTCGAAGTCGATTTTTTCTACCGGCAGGGGGCGCAAAAGTTCAGGCAGAGCCTCGGCGAGCGCGTCCATGCCGCGCTGGGCGTACTCCGAGTGGTTCTGGTACACGGTTTCGGGCTGGGCTGGGTCGCCAGCGGCAATGCGGACGTGGTTGTGCGGTGCGGGCAAGTCCTCGAAGAGAAATTTGAGCACTAGCCGCTGCCGCCATTTGCCCCGTTCCAAGCGCAGGGTGGGCACGTTCCACGATTCAATCAGACAGCCAGCTCGCTGTGATCGATGGGGGCCGTCGTACAACATGTACCCGTGCCCAGTGATGCTGGTGCTGCCTTGGAAGTTATCGACTCCGTCGAGGTCTATGGTCGCGGAGACAGCGACTTGCTCGTGGAGGAATTTGCCCAAGAGGGGATGAGACAAGCCCGAGCGCAGCAGAATGTGCGGATTGAACAAGGCATTGGCCCCCAAAACCACCAACTGGCCCTGCGCCTCGACTTCGGCACCGTCTTTTATGTAGCGGACGCCTCGGGCCGTGCGGCCGGTGGTTTCCACGCTCTGCACCGCGGCCTCTAGCACCAGCGTAACGCGGGGATCGGCGTAGAGATGTCCCATTTCGTTGGAAACCGTGAACTTGGCGTCTATGGGACACAAGTGGCACACTCCGCTGGCGCAGCAGGCGGGCCGCTGGGCCGTAGCCAAGCGAGCCCGGGCCGTGGGCTGGTGAAAAAAGAGCGTTGGATAGGCTTTTTTAAGTAGCTGATCGGGTCGGGAAAAGCGGTGAGGTGGCTGGGGATAGGGCCGGCTGCGGGGCTGGGGTGCCCCATCGGCCGGCCCGGAGACGGCCATGAGTGCTTCGGCTTGGCAGTAAAACTCCTCCAACTCGTCGTAGCTAAGGGGCCAGTTGGTGCCCACTCCATAGATGGATTTCAACGCAAAGTCGCTGGGCAGCATGCGCGGCGTCACCGCCCACCAGCAGTTGGAACCGCCGCCCAGCGCCGGCGTGTAGAACCACTGTTTGCGGCGGTGGCGGTTGACAAAGGTGGTTTGGGGGGGCGTGCTGGCCGGTCGGCGGTGGCGCAGTTGCCAAGCATGGGTGTCGCGGCGGCCTCGCTCTAAGACCAAGACCCGGGCGTTGGCCCGGCACCGGGCCAGATAGACCGAGAGAAAGAACGAGGAGGCAAAGCCGGTGCCCACGACAATGAGATCGTAGTTTTGGTCCATTGCTGATTCTAGTGGAAACAGGGCTGCCGGCCGCTAGAGGCTACTGGACGGAAGTAGAGCAATTTGCGCAGCGGCCACGGGATTGGCTGCCGCAGTTGCTCGTCTGGGGCGGCGCTGGGGCCGGCGTGCCGCTCATAGGTAAGCGAGGTATTGGGGTGCTCTTGGAGCAAGGCGCGCACCTCGAAGAAGGGCAACATGAGCTTGCGCCGTGCCAGACTGGCCAACAAGCCGGACGAAGCGTCCTTTATTTCTATTAGCTCCCGCTGGAAACCAAACAGTTGCACCTCGGGCGGCACCAGCAAGTGGTTACTCTGCCCCCCTTCGGTGCGCAGGTTGGCATACATGGCAAACGCCGTCTCGGTCTTAAGCCCCAAGTAGGGGCTACACCCGTTGAGGCCGGTCAGCAGCGGCATAAGCAGCACGGGCCACGGCCGCAACGAGAATGCGGGCCGCGCCGGGGGCGCTTTGGGTAAGAGGACGAAAAGGAGGAGCAGGCCAGCGCTGTACAACCCCCACAAGGGGAGCACCAACTCGGCCGCGGCGGCAACCAGACCGTTCAGCGCGACCAAAAGCCCCAACCCCACAAGTGCTGCACCGACTGCGAGTGAACTTTTGCCAGAAAAAGGCATGCCCTCCCACCGCGCCGACTCAAAAAGACGCCGGGTCGGCCAGCCGGCGTCGAGGCGCAAGGAGGAAAACAAAAACAGCAAGGCAAAGATCATGGAAGAGAAATTGTAAAATTCGCTTATGGGGTTAAAGCCGACCACCGCGTGGAAGAGGAGACCGAGCAAAACACCGGCGTTGCGAGTAGGGGGCCAGCACAGCAGGAGCGGAATGGCCGTTTCGACGGCTAAGGTAAGATAGATAGGGACCGCTCCGGCCAAGACGAAGGGGAGCGGCTGGAGTTGGGCCGCGTAGAAGTGGACTGCGCAGCTTATCTGGGGATCGAAGAAGTCGGCGTTGAGTTTGTGAAAGACCGCGAAGAAGTAAAGGATAATCAATTCGAGCCGGACGATGGGGGCAAAGGTTCGGTACAAGGCCCCCGGTGCCACGGCAAACGCGCCCCCGGCCCACGCCAGCCGGGCGTAGGCTTGGAGGAGCGTCAGGTTCACCAGCCCGGTGAAGAGCCAATGGTTGGAGATAAAAGGAGCCGTCGTCCAGCTTTCGCACAGTTGCAGGATTGCCAGCAACACGAGGCGGTGCGGTGCGGCTGGCCGGTGAAGCAGATAGAGTGCGGCGGCAGCGAGTAGGGCGCTGAGCAGCGGAGCCGGCCAAGGGTCTTTGGCAACGAGGTGAAAAAGCGTTGCCAAGCCCCAGAGGACGCAGAAGGCCGAGTACGTCTTTTGCTCGCTGGTCGGCATAGCGGCCCTAAGATAGATAATCCGATTGGCCGCACCAAAGCGGCCGGCGCTCAATAGAGGGGGATGCGATTGCCCACAGTACCGGTCGCGCTGTCGATGAGCAGCCAGACGCCGCCGCTGCTAATGTGGCCTAGGGCCATGCCCAGAAAAAAGGGCTGCATTCTGCGGTACGCGGCGGCCCCGCCCCAACGCAGCAGACACTTTTTGCTCAGCCAAGCTAAGAATACCGCAAACCAGATGCGCTCCATGACGTAGCCAAAGCCGACGACAAAGCCGAGGGGATGCAGGGGCCACCACAGCAGGTAGCGTCGGGCCGCCAGCAAGCCCGCCATAATCGCGCCGCCGCCGCCCGTCCACAGCCAGCCAGCTAGGCTCGGATCAGTGGGCTCGAGGAGGTGCCGGGCCGCCAAGCGCGAAGGCTCGGTGGCGTAGTGCGCCGAAAGATACAGGTTGATGGCGCCGTGGCGGTAGGCCAGATGCAGGGTGTACCACAAGGACAGCACCCACGTGATGAGCATGGCGGCGGCCAAGGCCCAAAAGAGGCGGCGCTGCCCGCTTTTTAATTCGCTGACCAAGCGCAGGCCATTGGCCAAGGGCGCCATCATAAAGACCAGCAAGTCGCCACACCACACCATGGTATAGCCCAAAGCGGCGGTCCCTTGAGGCCCGAAGGCCGAAGAACCCACGCCAGACAAGGTAAAACCCGCCGGGATCATGGTCGGCTTGACAATCGGCAGGCCGGTCTCGGCGATGACGCGGGCCAAGGCGACAAAAATGGTCAGACCGACCGCCAAGACGAATAGGGCGATCCAAGCGGGGAGGCCGGTTTGCCATAGCCACAGCCACAAGCTGGCCACGCCTACTGAGGTGCCGACTACTGAGGCCCGGCAGGACATGATCTCGCCTTGGTCGTCCACTTCAGCGGTCCCATCCCAAGCGCGCTGTAGGACGGCTTTGAGATGGTGCCGAGCGTTCCACAAGACCGCACCGAGCAAGACTGCGATGGCTCCCATCATAAGGTGCCCCCTGATGGGTACGCTCCAGTGGCCCAGATCGGCTTGGCTGTGAATGCCCATAACGCCGAAGGCCGCGTCTTGGCAATAGGCGATTAGATAGAACAACCACAGGCTGAGGCCGATGCTGAGGTTGATGAAATAAGCCAAGCCTAGCATGAGAAAATGGATGTTTAACAGGAGCCTGCGGCCGCCTTCGATAGGCTGTACCGCTGTAGAGAACCCCGGGACGGCCATTTGGGGAAAGTAGTGATGCAAGGCCCCGAGGCTGGTAAGCAAGAAGGGGATAGCAAAACCTGCCCACATGACCCAGTTCCTAAAAAATGATTTGAGCAGGCGGTCTTCTGCCCCCTCGTCCAGCATGGCCAACGGCGCTTGGGCGAGAGGATAGGCCAAGCGCTCGTACTGGACCCACTGGCGGCGCAGAATCGCGCTGACGCAGAGAAGTGTCAGGTACAAAGCCATGTAGAAAGCCAACCACGCCGCCAGCGGTGGTAGCCAGTGTGCCCACGGGATGGTTGCACCGCCTTCATAGAAGTCGGTGACGGCTTGGACATCGTCGACCAAGATCCACCGAGGCAGCAAAGGGTGAACCTGCGCGGCCCATTGGTTTTCGGGCGAGGCGTAGTACAAGAAGCCTGTGATGATGGGCAGCAGCATACTGACCACGCCTTTGGTGGGTATGGCTGCGGCCGCAGTCATCATCGCGAACATGGTGATCAGTTCGCCGCGGGTAAAAGCCCATTCGCGGCGGCAACGGCCCAAGAGCAGGTGCAGGGTCAACAGCAGGACGAAGAGCAGGAAAAAGGCCACCGGAGTGGCGGATGTCAGGGCGAGGGCCGTCCCTTTGACGATGTGCCGGGCATAGGGAGCCCCCACGGCGATGAGCGCACACAGCAAGGCCCCCACGAGGATGCCCCTCCAAGTGACGGCCGCCCGCAGGTTGTGGTGGGGCTTGGGGCCACTGCGCCGCGCTAGATAGGCCAGATAGTCCGGTGGTACCTTGGATTGCAAGCGATCAGCTCCAGTCTGACGGCCCGGTTCTCAAGGGCCAGCCCCCACCGCTTGCAGAGCCGCGACGAGATTGGCACGGGCTTGGCGATAGGTGGGTTTGAGTTGGAGGGCGCGGCGGTAGTGGCCGATGGCCTCGGCGAACTGACCGCGGAGTGCCAAGATCCGCCCCAAATTGTTGTGCGCTTCGGCAAAGTCCGGTTTGAGTTGGAGGGCGCGGCGGTAGTGGCCGATGGCCTCGGCGTCCTGTCGTTGGAGCGCCAAGGCCGCGCCCAGATTGCTGTGGACCAAGGCGAGGTCGGGGGCCAGCCGGAGGGCGCGGCGGTAGTGGTCAATGGCCTCGGCGACCGCGTTTTGGCCGAGGAGGGCGTTGCCCAGCTTGAGGTGGGTTTCGACGCGGTCCGGCTCGGCCGCTAAGGCTCGGCGGTAGTGGCGCAGTGCGGCGGCCGGCTCGCCCCGGGCGCGGTGCGCGGCGGCGAGGTTGAGGTGAATTTGTGCGCTGCCGGGCTTTAGCAATAGAGCTTGCCGATAATGGCCGATGGCTTGGTCGAGCTGGCCGCGCTCTTTGAGGATATTGGCCAGATTGTTGTGGGCGATCCAAGCGCCGGCGTTTTTTTGCAGGGTATCGCGCCACAAGGTCTCCAAATCGGCATAGACCCGCCCTTGCCGCCAAGTGAGCAGAGCGCAGACGGCCAAGACCAACGCCAGTGCGACGGGTCCGGTCGCCGGCTGGCCCAGCCGCGTCCACAGGTGCTGCCCACCAGCCGCGGCCAGCGCCAAAAGCCCCAGACTGGCCAAGTATTGGAAGTGGTCGGCGACAAAGGAGTAGAGCATGGGGTAGAAGTTAAAAAAGCCCAGTGCTGGCGTTAGGGTGCCGACAAAAAACAACACCCCGGTCAACGGCCCCCGCCCCCAGTGCTCCCGCAAGGCCCACAGCAGAGCACCGACGCCCAAGGCCCCGGCCGGATAGAGATAGGGCCAGACCGCGGTCGCCTCGATTTCCCAGCGGGGGTAGATAAACGCAAGGTCGAGCGGCACGAGGAGTTTCGCCGCGTAAAACCACAGTGCCCGCCCGGCTATCAGGCCGCGCTCCACCAGCGATAAGTCCCACTCTGGCCCCCAAGCACCGACGCTGTGCCTCTCCATCCACACTGTCACCGCGCTCATGGCCACCCCTAGGGCAAAAAAAGGCCCGAGGGCTACGGCCGTGCGCCGCATTGGCGTTTGGCCCTTCCACCACAGCACCAGCAACAGGGCGGCCGGCAGGGTGCAGGTGACGGTCTTGCTGAGCAGGGCCGCGGCAAAAAGGAACAACGCGGCCCAGTACAGGCGAGGGCTTCGCGCTTCTTCGCAGCGCAGATAGGCCCATGCTGCACTCAGATAGAATGCGCCGGACAACGCGTTCTTGCGCTCGGTAATCCACGCCACCGACTCGACGTGGACTGGATGCAGGGCAAACAGGGCGGCCGCAGCCCAAGCGCCGGGTACTTGTAGGCGAATGAGCAGCCGCCAGACCAAAACGGCACTCAGGGCGTGCAGTAGTACGTTGACCACGTGGTAGCCGGTTGGGTCCAAGCCCCACAGCCGGTATTCAAGCCAATAGGTCGTATGGACCAGCGGGTAGTATTGGCGCGTGGCTCCCGGCTGGAACCAAATCTGCCCCAGCCCCGCTAGCGAGCGCAGGGTGAGGTTGTCCTGCACGTAGTCGTCGTCGTCCCAGACAAAACCGCCATTCAGCGCCGGTATATAGGCCCCGACGGTTAGCCCCACCAGTAAGAGGGCCGGCACGAGCCAAGTGCGGCGGGCTGGTTGAGAGGAAACTGCGGATGGGCACATGAGGTTTGGACGTTAGGCGGATTGCGGCGGGCGGACCTTGTATTACAATATAAATATGCACCCCTACTTGAAAATAGGCTCCAGCCTGCTGCTAATCGCCCTCTTAGGGCTGCTGGCTTGTGGAGATGGTCGCCCGGCCCCCACAGCGGCTGAAGAAGAGGCCAGCGCAGCCGTGCTGCTGACCGCTAGGGTGGACTCAGAGGTGGCCGCTCGGCTCGCCCAAGTCGAGGTCGTGGTCACGGGGGTCGCTATGCCAGCCATGCGCCGGGCATTGGCCGTGGTTGGGGATCGCATTGTCGGTACAGTCTCCGAGATTCCGGCGGGTGCCGCGAGGTTGTTTGCGGTGGCCGGTTACGATGCGGCCGGTGCCTTAGTGGCCAGCGGCTCGGCCAAGCTCGATCTGGCACCGGGGCAGTCTGTTCCCCTCGGCCTTACCCTCGTTGTTGCGCCATCGCCTGCCCGCTCGCAGCCCCCGATTACCGTAGAGTTAGCCCCGGGCGTACCGCTAAATATGGTGTGGGTCGAGCCGGGTGTCTTCACCATGGGTTCGCCGCTGGACGAGCCGGGCCGCAACGACGACGAAGGTCCTCAGCGCGAGGTGCGCCTAACCCGGGGTTTCTACCTAAGTCAGTGCGAAATCACCCAGCACCAGTGGACGGCTGTTACTGGAAAGCGGCCGTGGAGCCGCTACGCCGACGAAATAGAAGAGGAACCCGACCGCCCGGCCGTGTACATCTCTTGGGAAGAGGTGCGAGCATTCATAGCCGCTCTCAACGCCGCAGCCGATGTGCAGGTGTACCGGCTGCCTACTGAAGCCGAGTGGGAGTACGCTGGGCGGGCGGGCACGAAGACGCCGTGGTCTTTTGGAGCGGTCGAAAAGGAGCTGGAGCACCACGCTTGGTGGACGGACAATGTCGCCCTCATTAGGCGGATGGCCGCGCAGCCAGTGGGCTTAAAAGCGCCCAACCCTTGGGGGCTATACGATATGCACGGCAATGTGTGGGAATGGGTAGGCGACTGGCTGGGTGCCTACCCGGAGGGGCCGCAGACCGACCCTCAAGGGCCGAGCGAAGGTACAGCTCGGGTGTTTCGCGGCGGCAGCTTTAAGGATGCGGCTGCGCTTTCCCGCTCGGCCCAGCGCTGTTGGAACGCGCCCGAGCGGCGCTTTAGCCACGTTGGGGTTCGGCTAGTGAGGGACTTGGGCCCATGAGCGAAGCCACGCTGGCCCAGCTCACCGCCGAAATTCGCCGCTTTGTGGCCGAGCGCGACTGGGCGCAATTCCACACGCCCAAGGACTTGGCCATTGGTCTTTCTACCGAAGCGGCCGAAGTTTTGGAGCACTTCCGCTTCCGCTCCGACCAAGAGATCGCCACCCGCTTAGAAGACGAATCCTTCCGCCGGGCCATCGGCCACGAGCTGGCCGACGCGCTGTACTTTGTCCTGCTGATGTGCGACCGCTTCGGCTTGGACGCCGCGCAGATGCTCGAGGAGAAATTGGCCATTTCGGCCCAGCGCTATCCAGTGGAAAAGGCCCGGGGCAAAAACCTCAAATACACCGCCTACCAAGCTTCCTCAGCAAGCGACCATACCCCATAAAGAAGCGACGAAGCTGTTTTCAGCGGAGTGGCTCCTATAGGGCCACGAGCACTCCAGCGTCCTGTTCGATGTCCGTACCAGCAGCTTGACTTATTGCCGGATCGTTTGGCTGTCTTGCACAGGTAGTTATAGCCATCCTACATCACTCGTGAGATGCGACGCATCGCTGAGTGCGCGGGCGTCTCGCCCGCTGGCCTGCCTCTCCAAGGACGCACGTACGGACCACCAGCCACCGGCGGTGCCAAGTCGATGAGAGCACAACAGGTAGGCTTGCTATAGGGGCCATCAGAAGCACTTTTACCGCGCCCGTCGGTCGGCTGGGCGGTCGCGTCGGCTGGGGGTGTGGCGTATTTCGAGGGCAGGATGCCCTCGATCCCGGGGGGGTGGCGTCGGGGTGGTGCTACTCCTGAAGGCCTTCGTCCAAGACGCGATTGAGTTTAGTGCAATCGCTGGCTTCTCTCCTCTTATGGCCGATATATTGCAGACCAACGATACGTGGCGACAAGACGATATTTATCTCTTTGTTCTCTTGGTTGCCCAAGAGCGGACCGCTATGCTCTTCCACGGGGTCGATCTATCCCAAATGGACCAAAGGGTATGGGAGCTCGAGGACGTCAATGGGGTTAAATTCATACAGGAGATGATCCGCGTGGGTGGGGAAGGGGGCGGCTTTGTCGAGTATTACTTTGACAATCCGGCCATCGAAGGTGACGAAGAGACCGGCTCGTACACGCTAATATGTCGAGCTGTACAGTGCGCCAGATTTTTTAGGCGGACAACCTTTTCTCTTCGGCGCAAACTTTTATCCCCCCTCCCCCGGCACGGATTCGGCCGGCGATCCTGAATAGACGGATAACGCGGTTGATTTCAACCTGCCGCAGCAAAAAAGAGCCGCGAGTTATGCTCGCGGCTCTTTTTATGTACTAATGTTCCGCACTTGGTCTGAAGCGTGGCCCTACAACACCAGCTCGTCTGGCGGCTCGTAATCGCTTTTGCGCGGGTCCCAGCGGGTTCCGCATTTGTCGCTGATAACCACCCATTCACCCGGACTGAGGTTCCCTTGGTGGTGGTAGTTGAAGCGCCGGAGCCCTGCGGCTTCAGCGGCGTCGAGTAACATCTTGAGGTCGCGCGCCGACATCGGGTCGCCATCGTGGGGAAAACGGCCGCTGTCGAGCCAGGGCACGATGCGCTCGGGGTCATCGACAGAGGCCAGCGCCCGCCGCGTCTCCTGTGTTACCACTTGCGCGAAAAACTCCGGACTGAGGGCACTCTCGAAGTCGAGCAGGTCGTCGCCCACGCCCGGCAGGACGATGCCGAAGAGCGCTTCCACGACATTGAGGGTGTCGGCCACACTAAGCCCCGGATTCCACTCCAAGAGCGTCTGCGAGTAGCGGTAAACCGTGCCGAGGAAGCCGTCGAAGCCGCGGTGAAAGAAGTAGTGCTTCGGCAGCAGGAAATCCATGAACTGAGCCAAATCGACAAAATCGTACCCACACAAGGGCGCGAAGGCGGCCGAGCGGGGGCCACATCCTAAGCGCACCGGGCGCTCTAGTTCGGCGGCGACGCCTGCGCGGATGCGGCGAAAATAACGAGTCAGCGAGTCGGCCCGGAACGACAGCCAAGCCATCAGGTCCGGGTCGGCCCCAAGCATGCGGTAGGAGCCGACTAGGCCGCCGCGAGCGTGTCCGCGCAGGCGCACCGGGTTGAGGTTGTGGAACAAGGACAGCAGCCTGTCTTTGGCGGCTACCATAGCTCCGTAGTCGTACCCCAGATCCGCGGCCATCGGTGCTACAGACTCCGGCAGGTCGTGGAAGAAATAGGAGCGGTGGTTCATGTGATGGGGGGCGATTTCGTACCCCCACTCTGGTCCGTCCATCACGGCACCGTCCGCCATCGGGAAGTGCTCAAGGGTATCGACCATGCGCGCTACTCGCGATGCCAGCGTCTTGTCGTCGTGCAGATGATGCCCCTCGCCGCCTGGACCGGCACCGCCATCGGCGTACATACAATAGACCTGCATGCCGCGGTCTTTGGCGGCCTGCATCGTCTTTTCTAGCAAGGCCCTTTTCTCGGGCAGCTTATGTTGCGGCGGTGGCGGCGGCTCGACGCCGAGGCGCGCGTACACCGCCGGATTCGGATCGTACGCTTCGGCCACGACATCGCCGGTGGGAGCGGCCACGGTATCTTTCGATAGTTTCGCCGTGCCGAAAACGAGCGGACCAAACACGACGCCGTCGACGCCGCCCTCCGCCCAAGCATCAAGTATGCGCTCGTGATCGTTCATCACGCTCTCGAGATCGCGCATTACATCCATCCACAGCTTCATGGTCAACCTCCTTCCTCTTTCAATGGGTAGGTGTGAAGCGGCACACGCCGTCGAAGGAGACGCGCAACCGGGGGTGGCTCTCGTAGGGCCACGGATTGTAGGAACGGGGAATGTAGTGGCCGGCCCAGCTATGGCGGAAAGCGCCCTCGGCCAAAATGGGGCCACCGCGATGGATTAAGCGACCGTTGAAGAACACGATATCGCCTTTATCCGCTTCAATGGCAATTTCCGGCAACCCGTTGCGTGCGAAAAGGGTGTCAAAAGCCTCGTCCGGGTCCCAGCCATACCAAGGGCTTAACTCGCCGTTTTCAGCGCGGCGGAAATGGCGCTTTTCTATTAGCTCTCCCTTGTGAGAGCCTACCTGAATGTGAATGCTGCCGTTGCGTGCGCTGACTTGCTGGAGAGCGACCCAAGCCGACATGCAGCCCGGCAGGAAAAAGGCGTCTTGGTGCCGGCGTTGCTCGGAACCCTTGTAAAAGTACATGCTCTGGACTCCGTCGGGTTCGTCGCCTAAGAAGGTGCGCAGCGGCTGGCGCAGCCTCAGATCGAGCATCCAAGCTAGGCCGGCCGGATGGTGCAGGCTGCGGCTGATTAAGCGGCTCCAATCGTCCGGCTGGCGCGGCGGATAGCCCTCGACACTGAAGCGGCCGGCGTGGAGGTCCATCATGTAGGCGACAAAATGGTCGCACTCATCGGCGGTAAAGCCGCCGCGGACGAGTGTATAGCCGTCGCGCTCGTACTGTTCTTGGTGCAGGGAGGTTATTTCCAGTTCCATCAGATTCTCACCCTGTAATTGTGGGCTTGACAACTGACTGAATTGACGTTAATTCAGTCAATATCATGTCCGGTATTTATATTCCCCAAGCACAACTTACTCGACTCAAGCACTTGGCTACCCCTAATAAAGTCGCCGTGGTGTACGGTCCTAGGCGGGTGGGCAAGACCACCTTGATCCAGCATTACGTCCAACAGTACGCCCGCGACGCCCTCTTGGTAACTGGGGAAGATATAACGGTGCGCGACTATTTGGAAAGTCAATCCTTGGTCAAATTGCGAGCCTTTATCGGCCAACGGCGTACGTTGATTATCGACGAAGCCCAGTACGTGCGGCAAATCGGCCTGAATTTGAAGCTACTAGCCGATCACGTCGAAGGGCTGCGCATTATCGCCACGGGTTCTTCTTCCTTTGACCTAGCGCAGCAGACGGGCGAGCCTTTGACGGGCCGCAAATACACGCTGCTGCTGTTGCCCTTGGCTCAGCTCGAACTACAGGAGGTGGAAACAGCTCACCAGACTAGGGCTCAGCTCGAACTGCGGTTGATCTACGGGTCGTACCCGGAGGTCGTCCTGATGGAGTCGAACGAAGACCGCCAGCTTTATATAAAGGAACTAATCGCTTCCTATCTATTTAAAGATATTCTACAGTTGGAAGGCATTCGACACGCCGACAAATTGCTCCGCTTGCTTCAGTTGCTTGCTTTTCAGATTGGCCGCGAGGTTTCCGTGGCGGAATTGGGAACCCAACTAGGCATGAACAAGAACACGGTGGAGCGCTATCTCGACCTGCTCGAAAAAGTCTATATCCTCTATAGCCGCCGCGGCTTCAGCCGCAATCTCCGCAAGGAAATTACCAAGAGCCGGCGCTACTATTTTTACGACAATGGCATTAGGAACGGACTGATCAACAACTTCAATGGTCTGTCGCTGCGCGACGATGTGGGGGCCTTGTGGGAGAACTATGTCTTGGTCGAACGACTGAAGTTCAACCTATACACGGGGCGCTTGGCCGAGAGTTATTTCTGGCGCACCTACGACCAGCAGGAGATCGACTTGATTGAGGAGTGGGGAGGGAGTCTGCACGCCGTTGAAATGAAGTGGTCGCCTCAAGCCACCGTCCGGGCACCCCGTGGCTGGCGTCAAGCGTACCGCGATAGTTCGTTCGAGGTCGTCCATCAAGGGAATTACCGCGAATTTATCATCGGTTCTTAGAAAGGCGTGAGTTGCGGATGGTATGGTCAATTTGCTTGTCTTGGATGATTTTGCGCAGGGCGGCGAGCTTTGGGTCGTGCGGGTCGAGTGCTTGCGCTTTTTTAAGAATGGTCTGGATTTGTGATTGGATTGGATGGACGGTATCGCCTGCGGGGACAGATTCCGTCTCGTCGGCTTCTTCCCATTCCGATTCGTCGATGTGGCGATGGAGAATATCCTCGAGAAAAGGGGCCAGTCCATACAGGCAACTCGCCGCTCGGCATCTGATCGTCGTCATCGGGAAGTTGACGTTGACCGTTTCCGGTTTCCGAATGGTGAATGAAATGAGTCTCCTACCTGTACAATATCCCGCTTTTACTCCCTAGTACCCCTTCTTCTTGTCGATGATGTTGAGCACCGGATCGCCCTTGAGATAGCGCTCTAATTGGGCGCAGAAGAACTCGTAGATCTTGCGCGGCCTATGCTGCGAAGCACCGGCCCGATGTGGGGTGAGGATGATGTTGGGCGCGTCCCACAGCGGCGATTCGGAAGGCAACGGCTCGATTTCAGTAACGTCGATACCGGCACCAGCGATCTGCTCGTCGTGCAGGGCCTCGCAGAGAGCATTCTCGTCGATGATGCCGCCCCGCGTCACGTTGATCAGATAGGCACTGTTCTTCATTAGTGCCAGTTCCTCGCGCCCGATGAGGTGGTACGTCTCCGCGGTGAGCGGACAGGCCATCATCACCACGTCGGCGCGGCGGAGGAGGCTGTGCAGGTTTTCGCGGGAGTTGTCCTTGAGTTCGGAAACGCCCGGCGGCAGGTCGCGGCGCAACGGATCAATGGCGATGATCGGCATGTCGTACCCGGCGGCCCGCTTGGCCATTTCAAGCCCAAAGCCCCCCAGTCCCACAAGGCCCAACGTCTGTCCGGTTAGCTCGACGGTAGTTCCACCAGCCCACTTGCGCTGGTCGTTGTGGCGAATCGACCGATCGATGCCCCGCGTCAGGGCGAGGAGCAAGGCCCAAGCGTGTTCGCCGCCTTGGGGGGCGTATAGCCCGGCCACGTTGGAGATGGCGACTTTGTCGCGGGCGATGATTTCGGGGAAGAGGAACTTATCCATGCCAGTGCTAAAGGACTGAACCCAGCGCAGGTTGGGAGCGGCGGCGCAGACGGCGGGCGGGAAGTGGCCGACGATGATGTCGATCTCGCTGGCTACGGCGAGGGCCTCTTGATCGTCGTTGGCCACAAAAACTTCGTGGCCGCCGTTGTCGTGCGCTATCTGGCGCAAGTGATCGTGCTGTTCGTCGGTGAATGGGTAGTGGACTAGAATTTTCACGCGGACCTCCAAACTAGGTTGAGAAATGGGATAGGATGTGATCAATGTGATTGGCGAGCGATTGTTCTAGGCGCGGCCCGAAGCGGGTTACCACTTGCGCGGCCGCATAGCAGCCTAAGTGCGCTGCGTCTAAGGGGCTGTACCCGTGGGACAGCCCGTAGAGGACGCCGCCGGCAAAGAGATCGCCGGCACCGTTGGTGTCGATGGCTTGCACCGGGACGCCCGGCACTTGGTGGTGGGTGCCGTCGGCGTACACTAGGGCACCATCGGCACCGCACGTTACATAGGCCGTGCCGACTTGGGAAGCGAGGGCTGCACCGGCTGCCTTGTGGTCGTCGGTCCCAGTGCTGGCGAGGGCTTCCTCCTCATTGCAGAAGAGCAGATCTACGCCGTGTTGCAAGAGCGCGTCAAAGCGCGGCCAAAAGTCCCGGACGGCAAAGGGATCGCTCAGTGTTAGGGCAACGGCCGCGCCGTGGCGTTGGGCCATTTGCTGTGCTTGATGCGCAGCGGCAAAGCCGTCTTCTGAGCCGAGGAGATAGCCCTCTATATAAACGTACCGGCTGTCGGCGATGACTTCCTCGTGGAGTTGGGCTGGGCCGATGGCGCTGCTGATGCCCAAGAAGGTGTTGAGGGTGCGGTCGGCGTCTGGAGTGATAAAAACCAAGCACTGACCGGTTTTGCCCCCGCCGCGGTTGGCCGGATGCGTGGCCACGCCGGCTGCTTCGAGATCGCGCTGGTAAAAGTCGCCCCAAGCGTCGCGGCCGGTCAGGCAGGCGTAATAGGTGCGGCCGCCATAGCGAGCGACGCCGATGAGGGTATTGGCCGCCGAGCCGCCCGAAGCCGAGGCAACTGGCTCGCCGCCGACCGCGGCTGTGAGGTGGCGCTGCCGCTCCTCATCGACGAGGGTCATAACCCCCTTTTCGATCTGGTGTTTGGCGAGGAATTCCGGGGCGACTTGATATTGGATGTCCACTAGGGCGTGGCCTACTCCATAGACGTCGTACGTGCGGGTCATGGGCTTTCCTTCGGGTGGAAAATAGGCAAAATAACCTATTCGCTCATGGCTGCCAAAAAGGGCGGGGGCAAATCTTTGCTTGTTTTAATTCGCGCTGAGAATATATTAAAAACCCTGCGGGAGACGCCCGCACTTTCCACCCTTTACGGAGGTTGATGCAATCGCAGCAAAGAAAAAGAGTTTTACGAGAGTAAACGATGATATTCGCGTGCCCCAAATCCGGCTCATCGGGTCTGATGGGGGGCAGGTGGGGATCATCGAAACGGCCCGTGCCTTGGCCATGGCGGAGGAAGCCAATCTCGACCTAGTAGAAGTGGCCGCTGAAGCGCGCCCGCCGGTCTGCCGGATTATCGACTACGGCAAGTTCCGCTACGACCAAGAAAAAAAGGCCAAGGAAGCGCGTAAGAAGCAGCACAACGTGCAGATGAAGGGCATTCGCATCGCCCAACCCAATATCTCCCAACACGATCTTGAATACCGGGTGGGTCACATCCGCGCGTTTATCGAAAAGGGGAACCGGGTCAAAGTCAGCGTCCGCTTCAAAGGACGGCAGATGGCCTATCAGGATCGAGGATACGAGCTACTGCAAGATCTGGCTGCCAAGCTCAAGGATGTAGCTGTCGTTGACCAGACCCCCAAGATGGAAGGCCGCGAAATGTCGCTCATTCTCAGGCCCCACTGAGGTTGATCCGAACATCGCAAAAGGCCGGTGTCCGCATTGCGGGCGTCGGCCTTTTTTGTTTGCGCGCGGTTGACGCTATCCCCCTCGTTGGCACTTAGGGGTATAATTTTTTTCTTTAGGGCGGTTGCTCAGGACGCGACTAGCAAGTGTTCGGCTGCGCCATTGAGGCCGGCGATGACCGGGAAGGTCTTCGACTGAGGGCCATTGGCACCGGGCACGTAGCGCACGTGCGGCGAGAAATAAGCATAGAGTGCGGTGTTGCGCGAGCGGTCGGTCTGGTTGGGACCGGAACCGTGGACCATCAAGCTGTGGAATAGCACGGCGGAACCGGCCGCGAGCGGCACGTCGATTTGGCGCGAGCTATCGAAATCTTCGCGGTTAGTCAGCGGTGCCCCTTGCTGTTGGGCGATGTGCCCCCATTCCTTCAAGCCCCAATGGTGGCTGCCGGGAATGACCTTGAGGCAGCCGTTGTCTGGGGTGGCGTCGTCGAGGGCGATGCTCACAGTTATGAGAGCGGGCGGCTCCATTGGCCAATAGGCTGAGTCTTGGTGCAGGGCGTGGGCTGAGCCGTGAAAAGCGGGTTTGAGCATGAGGGTGCTGCGGAAGAGAAGCAGATCGTCCCCGAGGAGCGATTGCACGATGGCGACGAGGTAGGGATGGGCCGCGAGTTGGGCAAAACACGGCGACAGGGCCCGGGTGTTCTCGATTTTGCGCAGCACTGGCAGGCCGTTGCGGTTTTGGTCTTTAGAAAAAGGCTCGCGCTGAAAGTGGCTGCTGAGCGGGTCTTGGTTGGCTTCTAGGTCGGCGGCTAGTTGGTGCAGGTGCTGGATCTCGCGCTGGCATTCGGCGACTTCGCGGCTGTTGAGCAGGTCGGCGACGATTAAGTAGCCCTGCTGCTGAAAAAAAGCTCGCTGCTCGTGGGGTTCCATGTAGCACTCCCGCTGTTGAGGTGATGACCCGCTAAGTGTACACTGGCCGCCGACTAGGTGTCAACCGATCCCTAGCGAACGCATGAAGCGATTTTTTTCATTTATCCATTGGCTGCCCGAACTCGGCCAGCGAGGCGTCTGGCGCGCCGATGTGGTCGCGGGCCTCACCGTGGCGACGATCCTCGTGCCTCAAGCCATGGCCTACGCCGAGTTGGCGGGGTTGCCGCCAGTGTATGGGTTGTACGCGGCCTTTCTGCCGCCGGCTGTGGCCGCGCTTTTTGGCTCTTCCCGGCACTTGTCCACCGGCCCGGTGGCCATAGCTTCGCTCATCAGCGCGACGACCGTGCAGGGGCTTGCTCCCGAGGGCGGCGAGCTGTATATCGCCTATTCGCTGGTTTTGGGCTTGTTCGTCGGTCTGATACGGATCGCCTTGGGCGCGTTGCGGTTGGGCTTGCTGATCGACCTGCTGTCCGGCCCGGTGGTCGTCGGCTTTACCAATGCCGCCGCTTTTATCATCGCCATTTCCCAATTGCACAAGGTATTCGGTGTGGAGCCTCAGCAGGGAGGACATCTGCTGGCGGCTCTTCGCGTCATTGACGTGGCGCTGTTAGAGGTCCATTGGCCGACGCTGGGAATGGCGGCGTTGGCCGGGGGGCTGTTGCTAGTTTTGCGCCGTGGTCGCTGGAAGCTGCCGAGCATGTTGACGACGCTGGTGATCACCACACTCGTTTCTTGGCTGGCTGGATTTAGCGGGGAGGTGGTAGGCGCGGTTCCGCGCGGTTTGCCGCGGCTGTCAGTGCCGGACTTAGACGTGGATATCCTGTCCCAACTCTTCGCGGGTGCCTTGACTTTGACCATGCTCGGCCTGATGGAAGCCATGGCCATAGCCAAGACCCTCGCTGCGCGGACGCGGCAGCATCTCGATATCAATCGGGAGCTCATCGGCCAAGGCATGGCCAACGTGGTCGGCGGGTTTTTCCAGAGCTATGCGACTTCGGGCTCGTTCTCGCGGTCGGCCGTCAACTACCAAAGCGGGGCTCGGACGGGTTTTTCCTCGGTCGTAGCGTCGCTGGTCATCGCTGCGGTCCTGCTCTGGCTCACGCCGCTGTTGTATTATCTGCCGCAAGCTACTCTCGCCGTTGTTATTATCGCCGCTGTCGTCGGCTTGGTACGCATTCAGCCCCTAGGGACCGCTTGGCGCATTAATGTCCACGACGGGCTGATTGGGGCCGCGACTTTTGTCGGCACGCTGGTTTTGGCACCGGACCTGCACTTGGGGGTTGCCCTCGGCGTGGGGGCTTCGCTGGTGCTCAACTTCTACCGCACCATGCGGCCCCGCGTGGTTTTTCTCGCCCGGCACCTCGATGGCACGATGCGCGAAAGCGACGCCGGGCTGAGGCCGGATCAGCAGATCGCGATTATGCGCTTTGACGGCCAATTGTACTTTGGGTCTAGTCGTTATTTTGAGGACAAGGTGCTCGAAACGATCGCCTCAGCACCTGAACTAAGGTACTTGATTCTCGATGCAGACGGGATCAACCGGATCGATGCTTCTGGCGAACAAGCGTTGCGCAACGTAGTTGAACGCCTGCGCGAAGTTGGGCTAGACCTGTACTTTACGCGAGCTAAACGGCAGCTTACCGACGCGCTGGAGCGGTCGGGGCTGATGGAGCAGATTGGCCGCGATCACTTTTTTCGCTGGAATCAACACGCGCTCGATTACCTATGGGCACGGCTCCATCCCGATTACAAGGCGCGATGTCCGCTCAATGTGCCTCACTCCCAAGAGTCCCGGGATGGGGAAATCGAGTACTATATATAATAGAAAAGAATTAGAACCGCTTGGCGTCGGTGGAGGGATTGTCTGTAGCGGGGGCGTCGTCGGACAACAACCGGGTAAAGGAGTCGATGCGGGCATCGGCTCTGTCGATCAGTGCGTCCTTGTGCTGACGAGCGTGGAGCACTTCTTCGGCGATATTGAGCGCAGCTAAAATGGCGATATCGAGCGGCCCCCGGGGGCCGCTCGTAGCGGCGATCTGCTGCATTTTTTCGTCGAGATAGGCCGCAGCAAGCCGGATGTACTCGGGGTCTTGCCCCTCGCTGTTGACGAGATGATAGGTCTGATCGTAGATGCGGACAGCGACGGGTTGTGTTTGTGCCATGAGCATCCTGGGAGATTGGGGACTTCCGCGATCTCCCCTTGTCCCGGAAGCCCCCTCTTTTGCGCGCTAACCACGTGGCAATCAATCAATTTATTGGGGTCAAAAATGTTTGTCAACTACATATTGGATATTTTTACGAAAAAAATAAAAAGGCGGCTAGCGCGAGAATTTGACGGCCTATAGAGGGCGTTCTTAGTATTAAAATGTCCCTACCAAGTGACCAAAGTGTGTGCGCCGGCCCTCTTCGGGGCGGAGAGGCGCGCAATCGATCAATGTCTTAAATATGGATATAGATACGTTGGAGATGGCCTTGCAGCAGGCCATCCAAGGCGAGGTGCGCTTTGACGCTGTTTCGCGCATGCTCTACCGCACCGACGCCAGCATCTACGAGATGGAGCCCTTGGGGCTGGTCGTGCCCAAAGACGAGGCCGATGTGGTCGCTGCGGTAAAAATTGCCGCTGAGCAGGGGGCAGCGGTCTTGCCCCGGGGCGGCGGTACGAGTTTGGCCGGCCAGTCGGTGGGGGCTGCGGTTCATCTCGATTTTTCCAAATACATGAACCGGATCGTGGAGTTCAGCCCGGACGAGCGCTGGGTCCGGGTCCAGCCGGGCTTGGTGCTTGACGAACTCAATGCCTACTTGCAGCCCTACGGTCTGATTTTTGCGCCCGATGTTTCCACGAGTAGTAGGGCCAATATCGGCGGCATGATCGGCAACAATTCCTGCGGTGCGCACTCCATGATATACGGCAAGACCATCGACCACGTTCTGGAGCTAAAGGTGGTGCTGGCCAACGGCTCACAAGCGGTATTCGGGCCGCTGGCCGACGAAGAGTGTGAACGCCGCGCGGGCTTGGACAGCTTCGAAGGTCGCATTTACCGCGAAATTCGCCGCATCGTCCGCGAGCGCGAAGCCCAGATCCGCACAGGCTTTCCCCAAGTGATGCGCCGCGTCTCGGGCTACAATCTCGACGAGTTCATCGACGGTGCCCCCTTTGATCTGAGCAAGCTGGTCGTCGGCTCGGAGGGCACGCTCTGCTCGGTAGTTGAAGCGCGGTTGAATTTGGTAGAGCTACCCACGCACAAGAGCTTAGTGGCCGTCCACTTCCACGACTTGGTCGAGGCCATGGAGGCCAATCTGACCGCGTTGGAGACCTCGCCTGTCGCCAGCGAACTGATCGACAAAATTTTGCTCGACCAGACTAAAGGATCGGTCGAGCACGCCCCGAGCCGCCGCTTCCTCACAGGCGATCCAGCAGCTCTGCTCATAGTCGAGTACTATGCGGACTCCAAAGACGAGCTGGGCCGCAAGATGGACGAATTGGAAGAGCGATTGCGGGAGCGTGGGATGGGCTACGCATTTACGCGGGCCGTGGCTGCCGGGGATCAGAAGGCCATTTGGGATCTACGCAAGGCCGGGTTGGGGCTTTTGATGGGCATGAAGGGCGATCCCAAGCCCCATCCTGGGGTAGAGGATACCAGCGTCCCAGTAGCCAAGTTGCCCGCCTACGTCCGCCGAGTGGTTGCGCTGATGGAAGAATTGGGGATTGAGGCCGAATACTATGGTCATGCAAGCGTCGGCCTGTTGCACATTCGGCCGATCTTCAGCCTCAAGGAGCCCGAGGGCATAAAGCTTTTGCGCCAGATGGAGGAGCGGATGAGCGACATGGTGCTCGAATACGGCGGAGCCATGTCGGGCGAGCACGGCGATGGTTTGGCGCGCAGCGAGTGGATCGCCAAGATGTTTAGCCCGGAGTTGGTCGCGGCTTTTGTCGAGGTTAAGGATGCCTTTGATCCACAGGGGATTATGAACCCCGGCAAGATCACCCGCCCCCCGCGGATGGACGAGAATTTGCGCTACCACGAGGATTATCAGACGCCCAAGGTGGAGACGTTTTTCAGCTTTAGTGAGGCGGGCGGCTTTCAGGAAGCCGTTGAAATGTGCTCCGGGGTGGGCCACTGCCGCAAGAAGCTGGTGGGCACGATGTGCCCTTCGTACATGGCGACCTTGGACGAGGAACACACCACCCGCGGCCGCGCCAATGCCTTGCGCGCCGCGCTGGCCGGCACATTGCCCGACGGCCTGCACAGCCAAGAGGTCCACCGCGTGATGGACCTCTGCTTGGAGTGCAAAGCCTGCAAGGCCGAGTGCCCGTCGAGTGTGGATATGGCTAAGCTCAAGTACGAATTTCTCGCCCACTACCATCGCCAGCACGGCTATCCGCTGCGCTCGCGGCTCTTTGCCGACATAGCTCGCATCAGCCGCTTGGGATCGGCGTTGGCACCGCTGTCGAATTGGCTCGGCCGCAGCGGGTTCAATCGCTGGCTGTTGGATGTGTTTTTGGGCATTGACCGGCGGCGGCGACTGCCGGCGTTTGCCCGCCAGCCGTTTTCGCGTTGGTTCACCGGCCGCCGGCCGATTCGCGGCGACAAGGGTCGCGTCGTGCTGTTCAACGACACCTTCGTCGAGTACAACGAGCCGGCCATTGGCATGGCGGCGACGATCATCTTGGAACGCGCCGGGTACGAGGTCGTCTTGGCCGCAAACAAGGGCTGTTGCGGCCGGCCGTTCATATCCAAGGGCTTTCTCGACCGCGCCCGCACCTTGGCGCAGCGCAATGTGGAGATACTCACGCCGTGGGCCGAGGAAGGGGTGCCGATCATCGGGTTGGAGCCGAGCTGCGCGTCGGCTCTCAGCGACGATTACCTAGATTTGGTCGACGATCCGCAAAGCCGGCGCGTGGCCGAACAGGTCGTCTTGCTCGAGGATTTTCTCGTCCGCGAGTCGCCGCTCGATCTGGAGTTCACCCAGACCGCCCGCCGTATTTTGGTGCATGGCCACTGCCATCAAAAAGCCCTGACGGGTACAGCCGCGACATTGGCCGTGCTCAACATGCCGCCCCGCTTTAGTGCCGAAGAAATTCCATCGGGCTGCTGTGGCATGGCTGGTAGCTTTGGCTACGAGAAGGAGCACTTTGAAATATCGCGCGCCGTGGGGCAGGAGCGGCTCTTTGCCGTGCTAGCGGAGGCAGCAGAAGACGTGGAAATCGCGGCCGTAGGCACCTCGTGTCGCCACCAGATTGCCGATTTCACTGGGCGGCGGGCGCGGCATTGGGCCGAAATTTTCGTCGAAGCACTTTAATTCTAAGCGAAAGGGGTACGATGGCATTTAACGTCAAGCAACGCGGCCGATTGACCTATTACTACGGAGGGGATCACCCCACTTTATCGGCCTTGGTGACCGAAGCGCTGGACAACGGCGATTTGAAGATCTACTTCGCCGGCTTGACCGGCGGGCATTCGGCGCATGGGATCCTCGGCCGCGACGAGCTGGTGAGGATGACGCCTTCTGTCGAGGTCGAGTTGGTCTTCCGCTGTTGGGAAAAGTGGCTGCAAGAAGCCGAGATTTGCGATTCGATTGACCAGATAGATTTCATCGAGGTCCACGCCTTTGGTGCCCAGCCCAAGGACGTCAATCCGCTGACCGATCCGCAGCGCTTTCACGAGGAACAACAACGCATGTATCAAGAATACGCCCAAGCCTATAGCCACTTTTTCCGCGACTGTATGCCCGACGTCGGGGTCCCGGCCCGCTTCACGGTGCACGTAGTTGATTTCCCAGACAAAGCGGCTTCTTATGAATTCTACAGCGTGGGCCTGTATCAGCCGGCCCTGCACGGAGCTTGAGCCATGCCGATTTTTGAATACGCCTGCAAGGAGTGCGGCGCGGAGTTCGACGCGCTCATACAAGGGGCGGCGACAGCCGTTTGCCCGTCTTGTGAGAGTGCGGAGTTGGCGAAGAAGCTGTCGAGTTTTGCCGTCGCTGGCCGCGCTGCCAGCGAGCGCGAGCCAATAGGGCCGTGCGGCACCTGTGGCGATCCGCGCGGTGCCGGTGCCTGTGCTCTCGACAATTGAGGAGGATTCATGGCTGCGACGCAAATCGAGCTGCCCTTTGGCGACTCTCAGTTGCAAGTTGACGTGCCCAGTGAGTGTCTCCTAGGCGTCGTCCTGCCGAAAGCAGAACAAGGGGGCAACGGCGCAGAGCATGCGTTGGTGCGAGATGCGCTGGCCCAGCCCGTGGGTACGCCGGCATTGCGCGCCTTGGTGCGGCCCGGCCAGCAGGTCGCGATTGTCGTCAGCGATATGACCCGGCCCTGCCCCACGGATCGCCTGTTGCCGCCGGTGCTGGAGGAACTTGCCGCAGCCGGCGTACCGGACGCCGACGTGACTGTGGTCGTGGCCTTGGGGCTGCATCGAGCGCAGACCGCAGCCGAGCTGGCCGCCCTGGTGGGGCCGGCGGTCTATGATCGGGTGCGGGTGGTGAACCACGATCCACAGGATGTGGTGCGGCTGGGCGTCACCGCTCGCGGTACGCCCGTGGAGCTCTTCCGTCCCTTGGTCGAGGCCGATGTGCGGATTTGTTTGGGCAACTTGGAGTTCCACTACTTCGCCGGTTTTTCGGGCGGGGCCAAGGCGGTCTTGCCCGGCTGTGCTTCTCCCAGCACTATAGCGGCCAACCACGGCTTGATGGCTCGGCCCGGCGCGGAGACCGGGCGGCTTGAAGGCAATCCGGTGCGGGAAGATTTAGAAGAAGGGGCGGCCATGTTGGGGATTGACTTCATCCTCAATGCGATCGTCGACGACCGCCATCGCATTGTCTCCGCCTTTGCCGGACACGTGCGAGAAGCGCACCGCAAAGGATGCGCACGGGTAGCTGAGCGCGGGGCCGTGCCTATTGAGCGATGCGCTGACATTGTCCTCGTCAGCGCGGGCGGCTATCCGCTGGACGTCAATATGTACCAAGCGCAAAAAGCCCTCGACAACGCCGTGCATGCGGTGCGCGAAGGAGGCGTTATCGTCTGGGTGGCCGAATGCCGAGAGGGGCTGGGCAGCGCTACCTTTGCCTCTTGGTTGCAGGAGGCGGATTCGGGTGACGCGATTCTCGCACGCATAGAGCGAGAATTCGTCCTAGGAGGGCACAAGGCTGCCGCCATTGCCGCGGTGCTGAAAAAGGCCCGCGTGCATTTGGTCTCGTCGCTGCCGGCTGAGGCTCTAGGTCGGGTCGGCTTAGTGCCCTTTGACGACCTTGGCCAAGCTCTGACAGCCGCGCACCAAGTGGTCGGCTCCGAGGCCCGGATCTGGGTGCTGCCCTATGGAGATTCGGTATTGCCGCAGGCTGCGGCCTAGGGTTTTTCGCTAGCAAACAAATCGAGCTGCTCAATTTCCTCGTCGTCAAATCCCCCCAACCCAATGCTGAGCAGACGCGTACCTAAGTCGTCGGCTTCTGTCTGTTCTAACAGTTCGCAGGCAGTCGCGAAGACGACTTGGGCGCGATCGGTAAAAGTGGCTAAGCGCGATGTGCGCGTTGCGGTGCGAGAATCTGGATAGCGCACCTCTATGATTACGTCGCGTGCTTGTAGCCCTCGGCACTGCAAGCGCCCACAGAGCGCGGCGGCCAACTCGCGCAAGGCATCGCGCATTTCTTCGCGGGTGTAGAGCGGGGCGGCAAAAGAGGTTTCCTTGCGGATTTGGTCGAGCTGTTCGGCTGGGGCAACCGGGGCGTCGTCCCAGCCTTGGGCGAGGTGCCAAAAGCTGCTGCCCCGCAGGCCAAAGCGGCGCACGAGTTCGTTCAGCGGCACTTGGGCCAGCGCACCAACGCGCTCTATTTGCATGGCCGTAAGCTGCTGGCGCGTAACGGCCCCCACGCCAGGAAGCTGATCGATGGGCACGTCGGCGAGAAAATCCCCTATCTGTTCGGGCAGCACGACCGTCAGGCCATCGGGCCGCTGGCACTCCATAGCCAGCCGCGCCAAGAACTTGCTGGGTGCCAAACCCATGGAAACGCTCCAGTCTAGCTGCCGCCTGAGGTCGCTCTTGATCATTTTGGCGACGCGCATTCCAAAGGGGATATCGAGCTTATTATCGGTGACGTCGAGGATGGCATGGCCGTCGCCCCATTCGATCCAATCGGTGTATTCGCGCAGGAGCGCGGCGAATTCGGTGCAAGCCCGGGTGTTGTGGCGCGGGCCGCTATCAATCCCAATGTGGACTATCTTGCGGCGTCCGCTGGCCCTAGCGGGACTCATGCGACAAAAAAGGCAAGGAAACTACGGTGGCCGGCGCTCCGCCCGCGTCTAGCACAGTGCCCTCGGCACAAGCGCTCCGCCGCACATAGGCGAGGGCAATCGCACCGAGGCTGGGGGAGTGAACTGCCGAAGTGATGCACCCTACTTCGCGTGCGCCGTCGCGCAGCCGTTGTCCCATCGCTGGCAACTCGGCTGCGGCAAGCCGCAGCCCGACTAGATGCTGCTTGACTTTGTCGTAGGTGTCTAGGCGGGCGATGACTTCTTGGCCGATATAGCAGCCTTTATCTAGATGGATGGCGCGACCAAGCCCTGCTTCCCAGGGGTTGTAATTTTGGGTCAGCTCTCGCCCGAGTAGGGGAAGGCCCTGTTCGACGCGCAAAATCTCCCACGTCTCCGACTCGATCGGACGAGCACCTGCGGCGGCGAGGCGCTGCCAAAGGGCCTTTACGTCGTCTGGCGGCCCGAAGGCGCGCAGCCCCGGCCCGGCCGTACGCGCCAGCCACAGGCCGTCTGGGACCTGTGGGTCGAGCAGTTGGTGATCCTGAAGTTGTGCCAGCTCCGCGTCCAATGCGCGGGCGACTAGCTGGGCGGCACGTGGGCCGATGAGCTCGAACATGGCCGTCTCGTCTGTGCGGTCTGCCAATTCGAGGGCCTCGGCAAAGATGAAGCGGTCCAACCAAGCGGGGATTGCGGCGCGCGAATCGGGACTCAGGATCAAGGCGGCGGCGTCCGGGCCGCGATAGCAGGTGGCGAGATCGAGAACCCGCGCTCGCTGTTCGATAAAGACCGCTTCGAGGCCGTGCCCGATTGGCAGGTTGTGGAAGTCGTTGGAGGTCATGCGGTGCAGGAAGTCGAGATGGTCAGCACCGCGCATGTACAAACGAAATGAAGCTTGCGCGTCGCGTAGGGCCGCGCCGGTGTGGGCGGCGTGATATTCGTCGTAGTGGGCCATAATGGGCAAGAGGCTAGGCGTGCTGCGTCACGGAAAAACGCGAGCCTAAGTCTGGATGTTTGGCGACCTCGATTTGCACTGGAAAGGCCGCCTTGAGTTGGTCGAGATGCGTGACGATCAACACCTTTTTGAAGTCCTCGCTGATCTTTTGGATGGCTTCGATGAGTTGTTCCAGCCCTTGCTCGTCTTGGGTGCCGAAGCCCTCGTCGATAAAGAGGGTGTGGAGGCGGGTGCCCGAGCGCATGGCCAGCACCTTGGAGAGCGCGATGCGCAAGGCAAAATTGGTGCGAAATGCCTCGCCCCCGGAATAGAGGTGATAGGAACGCTCGCCGATTTCGTCGGCGATCTTGACGTCGAGGGTTTCGCGGGTGCCGCCTTTTTTCAGGTCGCGCAGCGACTCAAAGGCGACTTGGATGCGGTTGTCGGTCAGGCGTGCGAGGATGGCGTTGGCTTCGTCGGCAATCTGCGGCACGGCGTTTTCAATGATCAGCGCTTGGATCCCATCCTTGCCGAATGCCTTGTCGAGCTGTTGGTAGATCCAAGCCTGTCGCTGGGTGCCTTGCAGGTCTTGGCGCAGCGCGTCCCGTTCCTGCGCCAATTCAGCGCAGCGCGTACATAGGGCCTCTAGATTGCCCCGGTGCTGGAGGTGTTGGTCCCGCTCGACCCGCAGCTTTTTCAATTGGACCTGGTTTTCGCCGAGCCGCCTATCGACGCTTTCTAACTCGCCGGCCCGCTCGTGCAACTTTCCCTTTTCTTCTTTTATAGCCTGCAATTGCTCCACTAGAGTAGAGGCTTCGGCCTCGTAGCGCACCCGCGATTCGCCGGATGAAGCACGGCGTTGGCGGGCCTGTTGCAGGCGCTCGAACTGCCGGACGCTGTCGCGCAGGTCGTCGTGTTGCAGGCGCAACCGCTGGTGCTCGGCACTGTCGTAGCCTAGGGCTGCAAGCTGCTGCTCGACTTGGCCGAGTTGCTCCCGTTCCTCTTGGGCATAGTGGGCCTCGGCGAGCTGGCGGTCGGCCCGCTCGAGTTGGTTTTGGGCTTCAGATCGCTCGCTGTTGAGCCGGTCGGTTTGGCGTTTGGCGTCCTGCAAACGGGCGTGCTCGGTCTCGACCGGGCGCAACTCGGCGAGCTTTTGGCCCAGCGCCTCGTGCTCGGTGCTGCTATAGCCCAATAGCTCAATTTCTCCGGCGAGCTTGTGCAGGAGTTCGCGTTCGCGGGGAGCGTATGATTGGTCACTGAGTTCGCGGTCGAGGCTGGCTAATTGCTCGGCTAGCAACGGGGCCTCAGCGGCCTCTTCCCGCAATTGCCCGAGACGAGCCTCTGCGGCGGCCCTTTCTTGGTGGACCTGCTGGAGTGGGGCGATTGCCTCTCCGAGGGCCTTGTAGCGCGTGCGCATCTTTTGCAATTGATCGTCTAGCGTGGTCATCTCGCGGCCGAGGGCGGCGATGCGCTCTTGGCGGCGGTCTTGCCGCTGCGAGAGTTCGGCCGCGACCTGTTGGCGGTGTTCGGCGTCGAGTGCGCTGCCGCACAATGGACAATTGGCGTCGTCGGAACCGGCCAAGGTCAGAGCCTGCTGACGCTCGTTGGCCAATTCTTCCTCTTCGGTGTGCAGCTTCTGTTCCCGCTCGGCGATCTGGGTTTTGAGCTCGAGGCCCTCGTCCTTGAGGCGGTCCTGTTCCTCGGCTTGGGCCTGCAATTGGAGCTGTTGCGATTGCAACTGGCGGATGTGGGCTGCTAGGGTTTCCCCTTCGGTGCTGGCTCGCTCTAGCTGTGCCAATTGCTTGGCTAGTGCTTGGCGCTGGCTCTTGCCGTGCTCCGCTGCGAGAGATAGTTCGTGTTCAAGGCGGCGGCGCTCGCTGAGGAGAGCCTCGTAGCGAATCCGCGCCTGCTCTAGGGCTTGGGCCTGCTCGCTGATGGTTTTGAACTCGGCGTAGCGGATGGCGATGGTCTGTTCCCGATTGAGCAAGGCTTGGTACTCGGCGAGTTGGCGCTGGCACCCGCCGAGAGTGGCCGCCCAGTGCGCCTGCCGCCGCTCCACTTTTTGGCGCGCTTGGGCGATTTGCTCTGCTAGCTGGCGGTGGTGGGTCTCTAACTTGCCGTGCTCCTGAGCTTTTTGTTCGAGCAGGCCGATTTGGATGCGGAGCTGGTTGTAGGCCGCAAAGTCCCGCTCGATAGATTCGGCGGTTGCTAGGATTTCGCTGTCTTGGCGCTGCTGCGCCCGCAGGTTTTCGAGCTCGTCATTGACCTGCTGCGCCCGCTCGGCAACGCGCTGTTGTTCCCGCCCCAACTCGGCACTGCGCTGGCGGAGCTGTATCTGTTCTAGGCGCTGGGCCTCCAACTCGGCTTGCGCCTTTTCTCGGCTGCTGATTTCGCGGCCGAGTAGAGCGAGGTGGTCATCGACGGTGCGCAGCTCGGCTTCGTAGCCTTCGCGATTGGCCAATTCATCATCGAGTTTGCCGAGGCGGGTTTGCTGAGTCTCGCTCTGGCGCTGGCACTCTTGATAGCGGCCCCGAGCCATGCTTTGGAGCTGATCGTAGCGACCTAGGCCGAGAATCCTCCCGAGGACTTCTTTGCGCTGCCTAGCGTTTTTCTGGGTGAACTCGTCGGCGCGCCCTTGGACGATGAAGGCCGAGTTGACAAAGGTGTCGTAGTCCATGGATAGGAGTTCGTTGATGCGCCGCTGGGTGGGATGAATGCCCTCGCCTTCGCTGAGAGTGCGGAAGACACCATCGCTTTCTACTTGCAGGTCTAAGGCCGGGACGCCCCGCTTGGTGCGACGCCAACTGCGGATGATGCGGAAGTGCTTTTCGCCGAGGGCGAAGTCGAAGTCAACCCGCATTTCTCTGGCTCCGATCCGACAGAGTTCTTCGTCGCTGCGGCTTTTGCGGGCTTGGCCCCACAAGGCATAGGTGATCCCATCGAGCAGGGCGGATTTGCCGTGGCCATTGCCGCCGGTGAGACAGGCGACGTGGAACTGGGTAAAGTCGAGCGGCGGCACCTCCTCGCCGTAACTGAGAAAATTGCGCAACGAAAGGGAAAGGGGGATCATTTGTCGTCTTCGTCGGGTTGGCCAGCTTCAAGCTCGCGCTCTAGGTGGAGGGCGTAGCTTTTGAGCTCGGATCGGTGTGTTTGTAGGTCTGGGCTGTTGTCAATGTAGCGGTCGAGGGCGTCTCCTAATTCGGCTTCCTCGCTGATTTCGGCGCGGCGTTGGCGCATTTCTGGAGCAAAGCGCGGCTGAATAGAGGCGACGTGGAAGGCCGGTTCGAGTGCTTGCCGCACCTGTTGCAAGTCCACTGGCGTAGCGTAGCCTGCGGGCAGGTCGTAGAGGACGCGGACCACGGCGTCTGCCAGATCGGCCGTGGCGCAGGCCGCGACGATGCGCTCGGTCGCGTCTTGGCCATCGAGCACCTTTAGCTTGATGGTCACAAAACGCCGGGACGGGACGGGGACGAACTCAAAGGTGGTTGCCCGGCCCCTTGGCGTGGTGGCGTCCTCTGAGATGCGGACGAGGCAGAAGCCCTTGTCTTCGCCTTCCTCGCCAAAGTCAATGCGCTCTAGGCTGCCCGAATAGATCACGGGCGGATGTTGGCCGGGGTTGAGGTCTTGATGTTTGTGAATGTGCCCCAAGGCGACGTAATCGTAGGCCGGATTGGCAAGGGTGCTAGTGAGCAAAACTGGATCTTGACCGATGATGGCGGTGCGTTCGCCCCCAGAATAGACGGCGTCGGCGGCCGTGAGATGGGCGGCGAGTACGCTTGGCAGCGTTGGGTCGAGTTGCCGGGCGTACTCGTCGATCTGAGCCGCGTAGATCTTTTGGATCTGGACGCGGATTTCCTCTAGGGGCAGGTCGCGGTATTCGTCGTGGGTGAGTAGGGCATGACGCGTCGGCCAAGGCAGGCCGGCCACTTGTACTGGGCCGTTGGCCGTTTCGATTCGCAGGAGATCCGGACGGCGGATGACGTAAGTGCCCTCTAGCTGTAGGGTGCTGAAAATGTCAACCGAAGTGGCCTTGCCGAAAGCTCCCGGCGCGTCGTGGTTGCCCACCACTAGCACGATGGGGATGCCGGCCGCTTGCAGGCGTTGGAGCTGGCGAGCCAAGACGCGCTGATGGGTCGGGGTCGGATCGCAATTCTTGTACATGTCGCCGGCGAAGAGAACCAAGTCGACCGCCTTTTCAATGGCTAGGTCGAAAACCGCTTCTAGGCTGTTAGCAAAATCTTGAACCCGCGAATGCAGGCCGGTTTTTGGGTCGAGACTGCCGTGGTTTTCGACGCCTAGATGCAGATCAGCAAAGTGCAGGATTGTCAATGCCATGAGACGTTGTTTGGGAAGAGATGGTTCGGTCTGTCAATTTATTAATAGAGAGGGTAGCGGACTTGGGCAAGTCCCGTAGCTTGCTTGCACCTCGGCACCGTTTTTATTACATTAGCTCTCCTAAGTAGCGGAAGCGCACTATCGCTTCCGCTTTTTGTGTTAAATAACGCATGTTGTTCTCTCCCTAGAGGCTTGGTAATGAGTGAAATATATCTTTCGCGCGAAGGCTACGAAAAACTTCAGGGCGAGTTGAAGGGACTCAAGGAGACCGAACGTCCAGCAGTGCGCCAAGAGCTGCAGCGGGCGCGGGAGTTTGGCGACCTATCCGAAAACGCCGAGTATTCGGCGGCCAAAGAAAGGTTGCTCTTCCTAGAGCAGCGCATCGGCAAGCTCGAAGAGACACTCAGCCGGGCCCGCCTGCTAGAAAACGAGGCGATCCCAGAAGACAAGGTCTATATCGGTGCCACCGTGGAGCTAGAAGACCTCGCGCAGGCGCGACAGCTTACGTACACGCTCGTCGCTCCCGAGGAAGCGGATTTTGAAGTGGGGAAGATCTCCACGGTTTCGCCGATAGGCAAGGGGTTGCTCGGACACCAAGAAGGAGAAGAAATCGAGATTGAAGTGCCCGTTGGCAAGCTGCATTACAGGATTGTCAAGATCACGCGCTGAGCACAGGTGCAGTTTACTTGACGACTCCCGGAAAGGCCCGCGTCTCTCCGGGAGTTTCGGGTTTTGGGTTCGCGCCGAGTCCTCTTCTTGACATATTAAAAAAGCTGTCATACTTTTAACGTTCTGTGGATTAAACGGGCATTGATCCGGTTCGAGCGGGAATAGCTCAGTTGGCTAGAGCGCGAGCCTTCCAAGCTCGGGGTCGCGGGTTCGAGTCCCGTTTCCCGCTCCAGATCGCCAAAACAATTGCAGCCGATGTAGCTCAGTCGGTAGAGCGCATCCTTGGTAAGGATGAGGTCACCAGTTCAATCCTGGTCATCGGCTCCACTTTCTCAGTCGGTAGAGCGCATCCTTGGTAAGGATGAGGTCACCAGTTCAATCCTGGTCATCGGCTCCACTTTCCTACAGTGTTTCCATCTAAACGCGACAAGTTCTGATGCCAAGAGATCAAATAACGCTGGAGTGCGAAGTGTGCAGCCAGCAAAATTACACGACGACCAAAAATAGACGAAACCAGCCAAGCCGCGTGGAGTACAAAAAGTATTGCCGTTTTTGCCACAAGCACACGGCTCACAAAGAAGCCCGCTAGGCATAGGGCAGTAGCTCAATTGGTAGAGCACCGGTCTCCAAAACCGGCGGTTGCAGGTTCAAGTCCTGTCTGCCCTGCCAGGCTTCTGCATTAGGGAACGGGATGTGGAATAAACTTACTAATTTCATCAAAGATGTGCGGACCGAATTTTCCAAAGTGAGTTGGCCTACTCGCGAAGATTTGGTCAGTTCCACCGGGGTGGTATTAGTTTTTTCGGCGATTTTTGCGGTTTTTATTGGCATATTCGACCTGATTATCTCTTTTGTTTGGGGAATACTTCTAGGTCAGTAATGCCCGCTGGGGCGTATCTAAGGGAAGCGGTACGCAATGTGCATCGCTTCTTTTCCTTATTTATGATTTATGCTCGGCAAATGGGAGCTAACACCGGATTGAAGTTATGGCACAGTGCTGGTATGCTCTACATACGTATTCGGGGCACGAAAATAAAGTAAAGACCTACTTGGAGTCGCTCATTGAGTCGGGGGCTGCCAACGGTGCGATTGCCCGAGCCGTCGTGCCGACCGAGGAAGTGGTCGAACTCCGCGCCGGCAAGAAAACCAAGACTAGGAAGCGGTTTTTGCCTAGTTATGTACTAGTGGAAATGGAAATGTCCAAGGACGCTTGGTATCAGGTGACCAACATTCCCGGGGTGACCAACTTCGTCGGCCCAGCGCGCAAGCCGCAACCGCTGCGGCAGGAGGAAATTGACCGCATATTAGGGCACGTCGATCGCCGCAAAGACCAAGAGGTCGAGGAGATTCCCTTTTCCGTTGACGATCAAGTCAAGGTCAACGATGGCGCGTTCAAGGATTTTATCGGCACCGTACAAGAGGTACTGCCGGAGAAACGCAGGTTGAAAATCATGGTGAGCATCTTCGGGCGCGGTACATCGGTGGAATTGGACGTGTTACAGGTCGAGCCGGTTCAAGAGGCGGTCGGCTGATTTTCAGAGGGACAAAAATAAATGGCTAAAAAGGAAATAGCCCAAATCAAGTTGCAGGTTCCAGCCGGTCAGGCGAATCCCACGCCGCCCGTTGGGCCGGCGCTGGGTCAACACGGCGTCAACATCATGGAATTCTGCAAGACCTTCAATGCCCAGACCCAAGATCAGCAGGGGTTGATCATTCCCGTAATCATTACGGTGTACGCCGACCGCACGTTTTCATTTATCACCAAGACGCCGCCGGCTGCGGTGCTGCTGTTGCGGGCTGCTGGAAAAGACAAGGGGTCGGGCGTACCCAACCGAGATCACATCGGCGTTGTATCTCCGGATCAAGTGCGCGAAATCGCCGAATTGAAAATGCCCGATTTGAACGCGGCCTCAATGGAAGCCGCGATGTCGATGATCGCCGGAACGGCCCGCAGTATGGGGCTCTTGATCGAGTAGTTGCTTTGCATTGTAACCCTCATAAGAGGTTCAAGACATGGCCAGAGGAAAAAAATACAGGAACGCCTTAGCGTCTTTCGACCGCGACAGAGCCTATTCGTGGGAAGAGGGGTTTGAGATTCTCAAGGGATTCCCGGCGTGTAACTACGATCCGACCGTTGAGCTTTCTTGCAACTTGGGGATCGATGGTCGCCAGGCCGATCAATCGCTGCGCGGCACGGTGATGTTGCCCCACGGCACCGGAAAAGAACTCCGGGTCTTAGTCATTACCCAAGGATCGCTAGTACAGGAAGCCCAAGATGCCGGAGCCGATTTCGTCGGCGGGGCCGA
Source organism: Candidatus Latescibacterota bacterium (assembly GCA_965200315.1). GTDB lineage: Bacteria > Latescibacterota > UBA2968 > UBA8231 > UBA8231. The sequence continues at coordinate 947,450 of OZ241362.1, read as the reverse complement.
TATGGCGGAGAAAATCCAGGGCGGTTGGCTCGATTTCGACTTAGTCATTGCCTCTCCAGATATGATGGGGCAGGTAGGTAAGTTGGGGAGGATCTTGGGGCCGAGAGGATTGATGCCCAACCCCAAGACCGGCACGGTAACGCGCGAGGTCGCCCAAGCTGTCCGCGAGGCCAAGGCCGGCCGCATTGAATACCGCGCCGACAGCAAGTCCGGCAACAACGCCCAAGGCCCCATCGGCAAGCTGTCCTTTACCGATCAGGCACTGATCGAAAATGCCCAGGCGTTTACTGACGCCATTTTGCGCGCTAGGCCGGCTGCGACAAAAGGGCAGTACATCCGCAAGTTAGTTCTCTCGTCGGCAGTAGGGCCGGGCATCAAGATTGACCGTGCCCAACTCGCTGCGTAAAGAAAGCTCCCTACTACTATGGCGACGGCAGAGAAAGAAGCGAAAGTAGAAGAATTGAAGGCCATTATGGCCGAGGCCAAGGGCTTTTATTTGGCCGATTTTACGGGTATTGATGTAGCTGCAGTGACCGAGCTGCGCAACAAGCTGCGCGATGCCGACGTCCAATACCAAGTGATTAAAAATCGCTTGGCCATTCTCGCGGTTGAGGAAGTGGGTATCGCCGGCCTCAAGGAGCATTTCTCCGGTCCTACGGCCTTGGCCTATTCAAAAGAAGATCCCATCGCACCGGCCAAAATTCTGCAAGACTTCGTCGACGATGGCGGGAAGATACAGATCAAGACCGGCTTTATGGAGGGTGAAATCCTCGCGGCCGACAAAGTCGAGGCGTTGGCTAAGCTGCCCTCTAAGGAAGAATTGCTAGGCAAGGTAGCCGCCAGCGTCCAGAGTCCGCTTTACGGGTTGAGCGGTGTCCTGAATGGATTGCTTAGAGGCCTAGTCGGCGCATTGTCCGCCATCGAGAAGCAACGGGCAGAAGGTGGGGAAAACGCCTGATTCCCATTCGTCCCTTTTAACGAACTCAAATACGGATATACAGGAGGCTGTATCCCATGAACGAAGAAACCACTGCCACCACCGCCAATAGTAAGGTAGGTGAAATCATTGAGACCATCGGCGGCCTGACGGTCCTAGAACTAGCCGAGTTGGTCAAAGCCCTCGAAGACAAGTTTGGCGTGTCGGCCGCAGCACCGGTTATGATGGCTGGTGCGATGCCCAGCGATGGTGCTGGCGAAGAGGCCGCCGAGGAAAAGGATTCCTTTGACGTAGTGCTCACTAGCGCTGGCGAGAAGAAGATCCAAGTTATCAAGGTCGTCCGCGAGATTACTAGTTTAGGATTGAAAGAGGCCAAGGCGCTCGTCGACGAGGCACCCAAGCCGGTCAAGGAAGGGGCGACCAAGGAAGAAGCCGAAGAAATACAGAGCCGATTGCAGGATGCCGGAGCCACGGTAGAACTCCAGTAGGGACTGCTGCTGATATAGTAGCTCATTCGTTCATAACCTGCTTTTTTGCAGCGCTCATTCATGGAGCTATTGGCCAATAGCTCCATGAGCATTTGGCTTAAACCACAAATTGAGGAGTTGGACTTTGGCAAAAACGAACGGCAGTATTAAAAGGCGCTCTTTCGGCAAAATCAAAGAAGCCGCAGAGATGCCAAACCTGCTTTCGGTTCAGCTTGACTCCTTCGAGGACTTCCTGCAGCTCTCCGTCTTGCCCCATCAGCGCCAGCGGCGCGGTTTGCACTTGGTCTTCCAGAGTATTTTCCCAGTTACCGATGTCCATGGAATATACTCTCTCGAATACGTCAGCTACTCCATTGGCAATCCCCGCTACAGCGAAGAGGAATGCCGCGAGCGAGACATGACTTACGCCGCCCCGCTGCGCGCGACTCTGCGTCTCGTGACCCGCGACAAGGAAAGCAGAGATCTTCCAGTCAAGGACGTGGTCGAACAGGCCGTATTCTTGGGCGAATTGCCCCTGATGACTAGCGAGGGGACGTTTATCATCAACGGAGCTGAACGCACAGTCGTCAGCCAGCTCCATCGCTCGCCTGGGGTGTTTTTCGACGAGACTTTACATCCCAACGGCAAGCGGTTGTTCTCGGCGCGGATCCTGCCCTACAAGGGGATGTGGCTAGAGTTCAGCATGGACATCAACGACATCATGTACGTGCATATCGACCGACGGCGCAAGCTGCCAGTGACTTCGCTCTTGAAGGCGTTCGGCTTTGCCAAGAATGGCGGAATCCTCAGTCTGTTTCGCGAGGAGGTTGAGGAAGCTGTAGACGAAGAATTGATCAACCGCTACAACGGCAGAGAGGACATCGTCGATAAAGACAGCGGTGAAATTTTATTAGATGCCTACGAGCAGATAAGCGGCGAAAACCTAGCGAAGCTACAGACGGCCAACATCGAGAAGTTAAATGTTCTGGTCGCCCCACCGGACAAGGATCCCGGGGTCATAGAGAATACGCTCGCCAAGGACCCGAGTAAAGACGAAGAAGATGCCCTCACGCGTATCTACAACCTCTTGCGTCCCGGCGACCCACCCAACATCGCGACCGTGCGCGAATTGCTGGATCGGCTCTTTTTCAACGCCAAGCGCTACAACCTAGGCGATGTGGGCCGCTATCGCATCAATCGTCGTTTGGACGTGGGTATTCCCTTCGAGAGCACGGTGCTGCATCTCGAGGATTTCATGGCGATAATCCACTACCTGTTGGGTTTGCGAGTGGGGCAGGGCAATACCGACGATATCGATCATCTGGGCAATCGCCGCGTGCGCTTGGTCGGCGAGTTACTAGCCCAACAATTCAGCATTGGCCTGACGCGCATGGCGAGGACGATTCGCGAGCGCATGAACCTACGCGACGAAGATCAGATCACGCCTCACGATTTGGTCAATGCGCGAACGGTTTCCACCGTGATTCAAGCGTTTTTCGGTTCGAGCCAACTCTCGCAGTTTATACAGCAGACCAATCCGCTTGACGAACTGACCCACAAGCGCCGCCTTAGCGCCCTCGGTCCGGGGGGGCTAAGCCGCGACCGCGCTGGTTTTGAAGTGCGGGATGTGCATTATACGCACTACGGTCGGATATGTCCCATCGAGACGCCGGAAGGCCCCAATATCGGCCTGATCTCCTCGTTGAGTACGTATGCACGGGTCAATTCCTTTGGCTTTTTGGAGACGCCGTACCGCAAGGTTATAAACGGTAAGGTGACAAATGAGATCGAATTTCTGACGGCGGCCGAAGAAGACAAATACATCATCGCCCAAGCCAACGCACCTATTGACGACGAGGGCAAGTTCATCAACCCATTGGTCAAAGCTCGCAAACGGGATGATTATCCGATGGTAACCCCTAACGAGGTTGACTACATGGACGTATCGCCCAATCAGCTCGTCAGTGGGGCGGCAGCCCTAATCCCCTTCCTCGAACACGACGACGCCAACCGAGCGCTTATGGGATCCAACATGCAGCGCCAAGCCGTGCCGTTGCTCTTTACCGAAGCACCGTATGTGGGCACTGGAATGGAGAGCAAGGTCGCGCAAGATTCGGGTGCGATCGTCGTGGCCCGCAATCCCGGCGTGGTCGTCAGCATCGATGCCGAGCGCATTATCGTGCGCCGCGACAAAAAGCACAGCATGCGGTTGACTCCGTTGGACACAGCAGACACCGACGAGTACAAATTGACCAAGTTTGCTCGCTCCAACCAAGACTGCTGCATCAACCAGCGGCCCTTGGTCCAAGTCGGCGACAAAATGCAGACCGGTCAGCCTTTGGCCGATGGTGCCGCTACGGACCGAGGGGACTTAGCCCTAGGTGTGAACGTCCTAGTTGCCTTTATGCCTTGGAACGGCTACAACTTTGAAGATGCTATCGTCGTCAGCGAGCGCCTCCTCAAAAAGGACATTTTCACTTCCGTCCACATTGAGGAATTTGAGCTGCAAGTGCGCGACACCAAACGCGGTCAAGAGGAGATTACCCGCGAGATTCCCAATGTCAGCGAAGGAGCAGTACGCAACCTCGACGACGAGGGCATTATCCGCATTGGGGCCGAGGTCGGTCCCGGTGATATCCTAGTCGGGAAAGTGACGCCCAAGGGGGAGAGCGAGCTGTCGCCCGAAGAGCGTCTCTTGCGGGCAATTTTCGGCGAGAAGGCCGGAGATGTCCGCGATGCGTCGCTGAAAGCGCCTCCCGGCATGGAAGGCGTGGTCATTGACCGCAAGGTTTTTTCGCGCCGCGAGCGGAGCAGTTCGCCCCGGCGTCGGGAGAGCATCGCCGCTTGTGAGCAAGCGGCGGCCGAGCGCAAGGAGCGCCTGATTGCCGAGCGCAACACTAGGTTGCTGGAGGTGGTGGGGGATGTCAAGTTGAGCAACTTGTACACTCAAGACGGCGAGTTAAAGGTGCGCAAAGGCACCCAATTGAGCGAGCGGCTGCTCGAACGGGTGGGTGAAGATTTCTCTGCATTGCAACCCAAAGAGGACTGGACCGCAGATCCCGAAATCAGCGGCGAAGTCGCCGAACTGTTGCGCTATGCCGAAGAGCAGCTAAAGCTGATCGACGAGCAAACGGAGCGCCAAATAGAGCGCCTCACGCGCGGTGATGAGCTGCCGCCGGGCATCGCGCAGCTAGTCAAGGTCTATGTGGCCAAGAGGCGCAAGCTCTCGGTCGGCGACAAGATGGCCGGTCGCCACGGCAACAAGGGCGTAGTCGCGTACATCGCGCCGGAGGAGGATATGCCCTTCCTCGAGGACGGTACGCCTGTAGATATTGCCCTCAATCCCTTGGGTGTGCCCTCGCGCATGAACTTGGGCCAGATCTTTGAAACCCATCTAGGCATGGCCGCCCATGCCCTAGACATGCATGTGGCGACCCCGGTTTTCGACGGGGCATCCCTCGACGAGGTGCGAGCAATGCTCGACGAGGCCGAGATACCCAACGACGGCAAACAAGTGCTCTACGATGGGCGGACCGGCACCAAGTTAGATAAGCGAGTGACTGTAGGTTACATATATATGTTAAAGTTGTCGCACTTGGTCGCCGACAAAATTCACGCTCGCTCCATCGGGCCGTACTCGCTGGTCACTCAGCAGCCCTTGGGCGGCAAGGCGCAGTTCGGCGGCCAGCGCTTCGGTGAGATGGAAGTGTGGGCACTGGAGGCCTACGGCTCGGCCTACACGCTCCAAGAGATGCTGACGGTCAAATCCGACGACGTCGCCGGGCGTTCCAAGATATACGAGGCCATCGTGAAAGGAGAGAATCCACCAGAACCAGGCATTCCAGAATCGTTCAATGTGCTGGTCAAGGAATTACAGAGTTTGTGTCTGGATGTGATCCTTGAAGACAGCAGGATCGTCGAGACGTATTGAATTGCAGAGCATTCGCATAAAGCGCAAAGGGGGTGCCAGTGATACAGACTGCCAATGCATCGCGCAAACCGACTGATTTCGATTCCATCCGCATTCAACTCGCTTCTCCCGAGACCATTCGCGCTTGGTCGCAAGGGGAGGTTACCAAACCCGAGACGATCAACTACCGCTCCTTCAAGCCAGAGCGCGATGGGTTGTTCTGCGAACGCATCTTCGGTCCGGTCAAGGACTGGAACTGCCACTGCGGCAAGTACAAGGGCATCCGCTATCGAGGCGTAGTATGCGACCGTTGCGGCGTCGAGGTCACGCAGGTCAAGGTTCGCCGCGAGCGCCTCGGGCATATCGAGTTGGCCGTACAGGTTTCCCACATCTGGTATTTTAAATCGCTGCCTTCGCGCATCGGTGCCCTGCTCGACATCTCGATGCGCAACCTTGAGCGCATCCTCTACTACGAGTCCTATGTCGTTATTGATCCGCGGGGAGCACCTGTGGAGAAGCTGGATCTTTTGACGGAGGAGGAGTTTTTCGAGATACAAGAAGAAGGCGGCGATCCCGAGGTCGATATGGGAGCACCCGCAGTCAGGCGGCTCTTAGAGGAAATCGACATTGAAGAGCTCTCTGCCGAATTGCGAACCTTGGTTCGAATGGAGAGTTCGATCCAACGCAAGCAAGAAGCCCTCAAGCGGCTCAAGGTCGTCGAGGCCTTCCGCCAGTCCGAAAACCGGCCCGAGTGGATGATTCTCGACAACATTCCGGTCATTCCTCCAGATCTGCGTCCCTTGGTCCCCTTAGAGGGTGGTCGCTTCGCCACTTCCGACCTCAACGACCTCTACCGTCGGGTCATCAATCGCAACAATCGCTTGAAGAAGCTGATCAACATCAAGGCTCCCGAAGTCATTCTGCGCAACGAGAAGAGGATGCTTCAGGAAGCCGTTGATGCCCTCTTCGACAACGGGCGTCGCTCGCGGGCCGTGCGCGGCGACGGCAATCGCTCGCTCAAATCGCTCAGCGATCTGCTCAAGGGCAAACAGGGCCGTTTTCGCCAGAACTTGCTAGGTAAGCGCGTAGACTATTCGGGCCGTTCGGTCATCGTCGTCGGTCCAGAACTCAAACTGTACCAGTGCGGTCTGCCCAAAGGAATGGCCCTAGAGCTGTTTAAGCCATTTGTAATCAAAAAGTTAGAAGAAAAAGGACTGGTGCAAACCGTCAAGAGCGCCAAGAAGTTGGTCGAGCGCGAGCGCCCAGAGGTCTGGGACATTCTCGAGGAGATCATTCGCGATCACTGCGTATTGCTCAATCGGGCACCGACGTTGCACAAGTTGGGCATTCAGGCGTTTCAGCCCATTCTCGTTGAGGGCAAGGCCATTCGCCTGCACCCGCTGGTCTGCGCCGCCTTTAATGCCGACTTCGACGGCGATCAGATGGCCGTGCATGTCCCGCTCTCGTTTGAGTCCCAGATCGAGGCGCGGCTTCTGATGCTCTCTACCAACAACATCCTCAAGCCGGCCGATGGCGAGCCGGTCATTATGGACAACCCTCAGGATATCGTGCTCGGCAGTTATTACCTGACCAAGGTGCGCTTTAGCGAAGCAGGTGGAGTCGAGCGCACCTTTGCCAACAAGACCGAGGTGGTTGCGGCTTTTGAAACGGGTCGCATTACCTTGCACCAGCCGGTCGTGGTGCATATTGATGGCGAGATGGTGAATACAACCGTCGGTCGCTTGCTTTTCAACGAGGTGCTCCCGGAGGAAATCGGCTTCATCAACCGCACGGTTGACAAGGGCGATATCAAGGGGATTACCGCCAAAGTGCATCGCCTGCTCGGCAACAGGCGCACTGCCGAGTTCGTCGATCAGCTCAAGAATATGGGCTATCACTACGCGACGCTGGCCGGCGTATCCATCGCCGTTGACGACGTAGTTGTGCCCGATACTAAAACCAAGCTCATTGATGGGGCGCTCAAGGAAGTGGAGAAAGTCCGCGATCAGTATGCCAACGGCATCATCACCGATGGTGAGCGCTATAACAAGATCATCGACATCTGGACTCATACCACATCGGAGGTCTCGCGTGCGGTGCAGCGTACGCTTGAGGAGGCCGAAGAGGGCTTTAACTCGGTTTACGTTATGAAAGATTCTGGTGCACGCGGCAGCGAGGATCAGATCAAACAGCTAGGCGGTATGCGTGGCCTGATGAACAAGCCGCAGAAAAAGCTGACTGGTGCTGTCGGCGAAATCATCGAAACGCCAATTATCGCCTCTTTCAAAGAAGGACTGTCGGTGCTCGAATACTTCATCTCGACCCACGGAGCGCGCAAGGGTTTGGCCGATACAGCTCTGAAGACGGCCGAAGCCGGATATCTGACGCGGCGGATGGTCGATGTGGCTCAAGATGTGGTGATCAGCGAAGAAGACTGCGGGACTGACCACGGGCTGAAGATCGGCGCTCTCAAGGACGGAGAGGAGGTAATCGAGCCGCTGGCCGACCGAATCGTCGGTCGCGTATTGCAAGAGGACGCCCGCGATGCCGACGGCACTGTGGTAGCCCAAGCAGGTATCCTGTTGGAAGAGGAAGACGCCAATCGCATTGCCCAAGCAGGTATTATTGACCCATCCTCCGGTAAGGAAGAAGTGCATATTCGCTCGGTGCTCACATGTGAGTCCGAGCGCGGTGTGTGCATCAGGTGTTACGGACGCAATATGGGTACTGGCCGCGAGGTCAATGTGGGTGAGGCTGTTGGGGTCGTAGCCGCACAGAGCATTGGCGAGCCCGGTACTCAGCTCACGCTGCGAACTTTTCACATCGGCGGTACGGCGAGTCGCATCGCCGAGCAGTCGCAGATCACTGCGCGTCGGGCTGGTCGTGTTCAATTTTCCAACGTCGATACGGTGCAAGACCCTACATACGGCGTCACGGTCGTCGGGCGCAATGGCGAAATTGGCTTGCTCGACGAACAGAATCGAGTGCGCTCGTCTATCGCCACCCCTCATGGCGCAAAGCTCAAGGTCGAAGATGGAGAGCAAGTTGAGATAGGGGATGTGCTGTACGAATGGGATCCATACAGCAGTGTGATCCTCACCGACCGCCCGGGCCGGAGCCGGTTCACAGATATCAACAAGGAAACTATGCGCGAGGAATTCGACGAAAGGTCGGGCCTGAGCGTCCGCAGTATCGTCGAACAGCGCGACCGCTCGTTGAGTCCGCAGATTGAGATCGAGAGTGAAGAATATGGAAACCGTTCTTTTATTATTCCGGTTGGCGCACGTCTGCTAGTCGAAGATGGAGATCAAGTCGCACCGGGGCAGGTGTTGGTCAAAATTCCACGCGAGCGTTCCAAGACGCGCGACATCACCGGCGGTTTGCCGCGCGTTGCCGAACTCTTTGAGGCACGTCGGCCCAAAGAACCGGCGGTCATATCGGAAATTGACGGCACAGTGAGCTTTGGCGGTCTAATCCGCGGCAACCGCGAACTGTTCGTCACCCCGGAGGATGGCGAAAAAAAGAAATACTTGGTTCCCTACGGCAAGCACTTGCGCGTGCATGAAGGCGACCGAGTCGAAGCCGGAGAGCGCCTCTCCGAAGGGTCGGTCAACCCGCACGATATCTTGCGGGTCCAAGGCATGAACAAGGTGCAGGAGTACTTGGTCAATGAGATTCAGGATGTCTATCGCCTCCAAGCTGTGGAGATCAACGACAAGCACATTGAGGTGATTGTCAAGCAGATGCTGCAGAAGGTGCGCATCGTTGACCCAGGCGATACGAACTTCCTCGAAGGGGAGGAAGTGGATAGAATCCGCTTCAACAGGGAGAATGTCAAAGTCGAATACGAGGGAGGAGACCCAGCCACCGGCCAGCCGATCCTTTTGGGCATTACCCGCGCCTCGCTGCGCACGGATAGCTTTATCTCTGCCGCCTCTTTCCAAGAGACGACGCGCGTGTTGACCGAGGCCGCTGTGCAAGGCAAGATAGACCACCTGCGTGGCCTCAAGGAAAATGTCATTATCGGCCGCTTGATCCCAGCCGGCACAGGCACTACGTCCTATCGAGAAATCTCCTATGAGAGCTTGGAACCCGAAGGCAATGGCAAAGCCGAGTTGGCTGAAGTTGCGGCTGCGGAGACAGGTATTTTGGGCGATTAGTATTGACAGATATAGAATTTATATCTAATTTGTGAGCTTGCTATTTATTTCAAAATGTCAAAATGACGAGGAGCAACAGCGTTTGCCAACGGTTAGCCAGCTGGTCCGCAAAAGCCGGCAAAAATCACTAAAAAAGACGGATTCCCCAGCGCTGAGAAGTTGTCCCCAGCGCCGGGGTGTCTGTACGCGCGTTTACACCCAGACGCCCAAGAAGCCCAATTCGGCTCTGCGCAAGATGGCTCGTGTGCGTTTGACTACGGGGATAGAAGTCACGGCTTATGTGCCAGGTGAGGGGCATACGCTGCAGGAACACTCCATCGTCTTGGTGCGCGGAGGTCGCATCAAGGATTGCCCCGGTGTGCGCTACCACATCGTGCGCGGCGTCCTCGATGCGACGGGCGTGGCTGATCGCCGTCAGGGTCGCTCCAAGTATGGCACCCGGCGGCCAACCTAAGAGTACGAGCAATGTCGCGGCGTAAAAAAGCAATCAAGCGCAAGCTGCTGCCGGATCCGAAATTCCACAATGTCTTGGCAGCGAGGTTCGTAAATTCGCTGATGAAACAAGGCAAGAAGAGCGTGGCCGAGCGCATATTTTACGACTCGATCGACTTGGTCGTTGAGCGCAGCGGCCAAGACGGGATTGATGTCTTCCAGAAGGCGCTGGAAAATGCCAAGCCCATCGTCATGGTTAAATCGCGTCGAGTCGGTGGTCAAACGTATCAGGTGCCGGTCGAAATGCGGCCAGACGAGCGCACAGCGCGTTCGATTCGCTGGTTGATTCGCTTCGCTCGCGAGCGCTCTGAGCGCACCATGGCCGAGCGGTTGGCCAACGAGTTTATCGCTGCGTCAAGGGGAGAAGGTGGGGCTGTGCGAATGAAGGAAGACGTCCACCGTATGGCCGAGGCGAACAAAGCCTTCGCTCACTACAGATTTTAGGGAGTTCCTAAGCCAAATGGCACGACAGTTTGCACAAAAAGACACGCGCAATATCGGGATTGCAGCTCACATCGATGCTGGCAAGACCACCACGACCGAGCGGATCCTCTACTATACTGGCCGAGTTCCCCGCATGGGGGAGGTCCATGACGGTACAGCGACTATGGACTGGATGGAGCAAGAGCGCGAGCGCGGAATTACCATAACCTCTGCCGCTACTGCTTGCCAGTGGAAGAATCACCGCATCAACATCATCGACACGCCCGGCCATGTGGATTTTACTGCCGAGGTCGAGCGTTCGCTGCGCGTGCTCGACGGTGCCATAGGCGTTTTCTGCGCGGTCGGCGGCGTTGAGCCGCAGTCCGAGACCGTCTGGCGCCAAGCCGACAAATACCGCGTCCCGCGCATTGCTTTTGTCAACAAAATGGATCGCAACGGGGCTGATTTTTTTCAGGTACTCAGCATGCTCCAAGAGCGATTGAACAGCAATTTTGTGCCGGTCCAGTTGCCCATCGGCGTTGGCGAGACGTTTAACGGCTTGATAGACTTGGTCGAGATGAAGGCCATTACCTACGAAGAGGCCAGCCAAGGCGTCAAGTTTTTTGAGGACGAGATCCCTGCGGATTTACTGGAGGGAGCCTTGCAATACCGCGAAAAGCTTCTTGAGGCGGTGGCCGAATTCGACGATGGGCTGCTCGAAAAATTTCTCGAAGGGGAGGAAATTCACCCCGACGAGATCCGAGCCGCGTTGCGCCAAGCCACCATCGCGCTGAAGGCCGTGCCCGTAACGTGCGGCAGTGCTTATAAGTATAAAGGCGTCCAGCGCTTGCTTGACGCGGTGTTACACTATCTGCCGTCACCAGCCGACATCGGTGAAGTCAAGGGTATGCTGCCCCATTCCAGCGCGGAAGCGGAGCGTCCTGCCCTCGATGATGCGCCTTTTGCTGGGTTGTCCTTTAAGGTTATGACGGATCCCTTTGTCGGGCGTCTCACCTTTGTTCGCGTCTATTCAGGTGTGCTAAGCTCGGGCACTTATCTCTATAATGTGACGACTGAGCGTCGCGAGCGCACCGCGCGCTTGCTAGAGATGCACGCCAATGACCGCACCGAGCTATCTCGTGCCTATGCCGGGGACATAGTCGCGGTGGTCGGCCTCAAAAATACTACTACTGGCGATACGCTTTGCGACGAGCAGCATCCCATTGTCTTGGAAAAAATCGAATTCGCCGAGCCGGTGATCCACGTGGCAATTGAGCCAAAGACGCGGGCGGATCAGGAGCAGCTATACATTGCCTTGTCCAAGCTCAGCGAGGAAGACCCAACCTTTCAGATCAAGATCGACGACGAGACGGGCCAGACGATCATGTCGGGCATGGGCGAATTGCACTTAGAGATCCTTCTCGACCGCCTCTTCCGCGAATTCAAGGTCGAAGCCAATGTCGGCAAGCCCCAAGTGGCCTACAAAGAAGGGCTGCGCAAGGCCATCGAGAGTACAGGTAGGTTCGTGCGACAGACCGGAGGCCGCGGCCAGTACGGGAACGTCGAGTTGGAAATCGAGCCGGGCGAGCCGGGCAGTGGGCTGGTATTCGAGTCGAAAATTGTCGGCGGCACCATTCCCAAGGAATACATCAATCCAGTGCGCGAGGGCATTATTGAAGCGATGAGCACCGGTCCTGTTGCCGGTTACCCGATCGAAGATGTTAAAGTCGTGCTGGTAGATGGGGCGCATCACGAGGTTGACTCATCGGAAGTTGCCTTTAAGGTCGCCGGATCCATGGCCTTCAAAGACGGTGCCGCGAAGGCATCTCCTTATCTCATGGAGCCGATTATGGAGTTGGAGGTCGTCGTCCCCGATCAATATCTGGGCGACGTAATGGGCGATCTCAATTCGCACCGCGGCGATATACAAGGCATCAATCCCCGTTCCGATGCCCAAGTCGTCAAAGCCTTCGTGCCGCTGAGCGAGACTTTTGGCTACGCCACTCGCTTGCGTTCGCTAACCCAAGGACGGGCGCTTTTTACCATGCAGTTTTCCAAATACGAAGCCGTCCCAAGCAACATCACCGAACAAATCATCGACAGTACTCGAGGTTAAGCGGTAACCGCCTTTCAGAACAGGAGAGGATTTAAGAAATGGCTAAGGAACAATTTCAGCGCAACAAACCGCACGTCAATATCGGGACCATTGGCCATGTCGATCACGGCAAGACCACTTTGACAGCGGCTATCACCTTACACTTGGCCAACAAGGGCTTGGCCGAAGCTAGGGGCGTTGATGAAATCGACAATGCCCCGGAGGAAAAGGCGCGCGGGGTGACGATCAATGTCTCCCATCAGGAGTACGAGACTGAGAAGCGCCACTACGCGCACGTTGATTGTCCCGGCCATGCCGACTATATCAAAAACATGATTACCGGTGCTGCCCAGATGGATGGTGCGGTCTTAGTCGTCAGCGCCGCCGACGGACCGATGATCCAGACCCGCGAGCACATTCTATTGGCCCGCCAAGTCAACGTGCCCAGCATTGTCGTCTATCTCAACAAGGTTGATCAAGTAGATGACGAAGAGCTTTTGGATTTGGTCGAGCTAGAGACGCGCGAGTTGCTCTCTGAGTATGGCTTTGATGGCGACGATACCCCGATGATCCGCGGTTCGGCCCTTGAGGCGCTGGAAGGAACGGACTCGCCGACTGGCACTCAGTCGATTGACGAATTGATGAGTGCCGTTGACGAGTTCATTCCCGATCCGGTGCGCGATATCGATCAGCCCTTCCTGATGCCGGTCGAAGACGTGTTTACGATCCAAGGACGCGGCACGGTTGGCACTGGTCGCGTCGAGCGCGGTCGGATCAAAGTCGGCGAAGAGGTAGATATCGTCGGCATCAAGGAGACGCGCAAGACCACGGTCACCGGAGTTGAGATGTTCCGCAAGTTGCTCAACGAGGGCGAGGCCGGAGACAATGTCGGCTTGCTGCTGCGCGGCGTCGAAAAGGCTGAGCTAATGCGTGGTATGGTCATCTGCAAGCCTGCTTCTGTTCAGCCGCACACCAAGTTTAAGGCCGAGGTCGTGGTGTTGACCCCCAAGGAAGGTGGCCGCGAAAAGCCCTTTTTCTCCGGTTACCGCCCCCAGTTTTTCTTCCGCACTACCGACGTCACCGGAACCATTGCGCTGCCCGAGGGCACCGAAATGGTCATGCCCGGCGACAACGTCAACATGGAAGTAGAGCTAATCCAGCCGATTGCCATTGAGCCGCAGCTGCGCTTTGCCATTCGCGAGGGCGGTCGTACTATCGGCTCCGGCGTCGTCACCGAGGTTTCCAATTAGGAAAAGCCGCGTTAGGGAGATGCGAGCCAGTGGCAGTCGATAGAATACGCATTCGCCTCAAAGCATACGATCACATGGCGTTGGACAAGTCCGTGGACGAAATCGTCCAGACGGTCAAGCGTAGCGGGGCCCGCATCGCCGGCCCGGTGCCGCTGCCAACGGCTCGCACGGTGTACACCGTGCTGAGATCCCCGCACGTGGACAAGAAATCGCGCGAGCAGTTTGAGACACGCATCCACAAGCGGCTCATCGACATTTACGATTCAACGCCGCAAACCGTGGACGCGCTGATGAAGCTCGATCTGCCTGCGGGCATTGGCATCGACATAAAGGTTTGATTGGACCATGGGCGTGCAGGTAGAAGTGCTAAACAGCGAAGGGCAAGCAAACGACACAGTGGAATTGCCCGAGGATTTGTTCGGCATTGCGGTTTCGGAGTACGCCCTCTACCGAGCGGTTGTCACCACCCAAGCGAATCAGCGGCAGGGGACGGCCTCGGCTAAGACTCGCTCTGAAATAGCCCGTACGAGCAAGAAGCACCACCGCCAGAAAGGCACGGGTTGGGCGCGTCGGGGTTCACTGCGCTCGCCTTTGGTACGCGGTGGTGGGGTGGCCTTTGGTCCCCGTCCCCGTTCTTATTCTTCTAAGCTGCCCAAGTCTCTCAAGCGTTTGGCATTCCGCTCGGCACTCACCCTTAAAGGTACAGAGGGACAGATCAAAATCGTCACCGAATTCGACTTTCCCGCTCCCAGTACCCGCTCTTTTCAGAAAATTATTGAAGCGTGTGGCCTCAAAGACCAGAAGGTTCTGTTCATTACTACGGAAAGTTCCCCAGTATTGATCAAATCAAGCCGCAATCTACCCAAGGTGAAAATGGCTCATCTAGGGTCGCTATCTACGTATGATTTGCTGGCAGCGGACGTGGTTTTATTTACGCGCCAAGCCTTTGACAGGCTCGTAGAAACCCATGGCCAAAGGGGCTGAGAAGATGAACCCACGAGCGATTATTCAGGAGCCGGTGATCACCGAAAAAGCCTCAGCGTTGCGCGAGGGCAACAAATACGCTTTTCGCGTCCATCCCAAGGCCAACAAATTCCAGATCCGCCAGGCAGTAGAATCCATTTTTTCGGTCAAAGTCGAATCCGTCCGCACCATCAAAGTCCCCAGCAAGCCCAAGCGGCAAGGGATGTACTTGGGGCGACGTGCCGGTTGGAAAAAAGCTTACGTGACTCTTAAGGCCGGCGACTCCATTGAATTTGCAGAAAATATCTAGCTAAGTTGGTCTCGAGATGGCAGTCAAGAAATTCCGCCCCACAACTCCGACGTTGCGCTACAAGACGGTCAACTCCTTTGAGGAACTAACGCGCAGCAAGCCCGAGAAGTCCTTACTCGCTGCTGCCGTTGGCAAATCGGGCGGGCGCAACAATCAGGGCCGCATGACCATGCGTCGGCGCGGAGGGGGGCACAAGCGGCGCTATCGCGTCATCGATTTCAAGCGCATCAAGCTTGGCGTACCGGGTCGGGTCGCCGCGATTGAATACGATCCCAACCGCTCGGCGTTTATTGCTTTGATCGTCTATGCCGATGGAGATAAGCGCTATATTCTCGCGCCTTTGGGTCTGAAGATTGGAGCCGAGATCTCCGCAGGTCCCAATGCTCCAATCCGGGTCGGCAATGCCCTGCCGTTGGCCAATATTCCCTTGGGAGCAACGGTTC
The DNA here is from genome assembly GCA_965200315.1 of Candidatus Latescibacterota bacterium. Taxonomy (GTDB): domain Bacteria; phylum Latescibacterota; class UBA2968; order UBA8231; family UBA8231. Next base: position 932,000 of record OZ241362.1, on the reverse strand, counting down.
ACAATGTCGAGCTCAATCCCGGCCGCGGCGGGCAGCTAGCGCGTAGCGCAGGCTCTGAAGTGCAGCTTCTCGGTCGCGATGGCGGACGGGCGCAGTTGCGGTTGCCTTCCGGAGAAAATCGCGAAGTACCTGTCCAGTGCATGGCCACCTTGGGGCAGGTGGGCAATATAGAACACGCCAATATTGTCATTGGCAAAGCTGGCCGCTCCCGTTGGTTGGGGCGCAGACCCAAGGTGCGGGGCGTAGTTATGAATCCGGTTGACCACCCACATGGGGGAGGGGAAGGTCGATCTTCAGGTGGCCGGCACCCGGTTACCCCTTGGGGCAAGCCCACCAAGGGATACAAGACGCGCAAGCGCAAAAACCAAAGCAATCAGTGGATTATACGTCGGCGCAACGCGAAGTAGCGAGAGATTATGCCAAGATCGATCAAGAAAGGCCCTTTTGTCGACGGGCATTTAGCAAAAAAGGTCGCGTACCTCAATCGCACGGGCGACAAGCAGGTCGTGCGGACTTGGTCACGGCGCTCAACCATTACGCCCGACTTCGTCGGCCATACGCTAGCCGTTTACAACGGCAATAAGTTCATTCCAGTGTACATTACTGAGAACATGGTCGGGCACAAGCTCGGTGAGTTTGCTCCGACCCGCACTTTTCGCGGGCACGGAGGCCGGTTGACCGAGCGCGGCACGAGGTTGCAATAAGCATGGAAGCCAAAGCTGTCCTCAAACAAATTGGCGTACCGACGACTAAAGTGCGCCAGCTCATTGACCTGATTCGCGGCAAGCCGGTCGACGAGGCGCTCACCATTCTCCGGTTTTCGCCTCGCCCGGTGGCCAAGCTGGTCGAAAAGACCCTGCGTTCGGCCATATCGAATGGGATCAATCAGGACGAGGAAAATCCGGTTGATGCCGATGATCTCTACGTAACGCGCATCTTCGCCGACGAAGGGCGCGATCTCAAGCGCATTCGTCCGCGAGCCCGTGGCTCGGCCGATCGCATTCGCAAGCGCCACTGCAATCTAACGGTCGTCGTTAGCGACCAAGCCAACTAAGGGGGACACCTTGGGCCAGAAAACACATCCATACGGCTTCCGTCTCGGAGTCATCAAGCCTTGGCGTTCAAACTGGTTCGCCGAAAAGGATTTTTCCGAGTTGCTCAAGGAAGACCTCATGTTGCGGCGCTACGTGCGCCAGCGCTTACAGCGAGCTGGCGTATCTCAGATCAATATCGAACGCCAGCCCAAGCGAGTTACCGTTGAAGTGCATACAGCGAAACCTGGTATTGCCATTGGTCGTCATGGGGCCGAAGTCGATAAAATTCGCGACGAGCTCAAGGCATTGACCAGCAAGGATGTCTCGCTCAATATCCAAGAGATCAAGAAGCCCGAACTAGATGCTCAGATAGTGGCCGACAATCTGGTCCGCCAGCTAGAGCAACGCGTTTCCTTTCGCCGGGCTATGAAGAAATCTGTAGCCTCGTCAATGCGCATGGGGGCTGAGGGTATCCGCATCGTCTGTTCCGGGCGCATCGGTGGTTCGGAGATGGGCCGGCGCGAGCGTTCCGAGCCAGCCGGTCGGGTCCCGTTGCACACGCTGCGCGCTGATATCGACTACGCCATGGCGACGGCTTATACCGTATCGGGGACTGTGGGCGTAAAAGTTTGGATTTGTCATGGCGAAGTTATGACCGAAGGAGAAGGGGCCGCTCAGGCGGTCTGATTACAGCGAGGCTCTCTTATGTTGATGCCCAAGAAGTCCAAGTGGAGGAAGCAGGCGCGAGGCCGAATGCGCGGCCAAACTAAAGGCGGGGACATGGTCTCCTTTGGCGAATACGGCCTCAAAGCACTCGAACCTTGTTGGATTACCAGCCGCCAGATCGAGGCTATGCGCGTGGCGATTAGTCGGGCAATGAGCCGTACGGGCAAGATGTGGATCCGCATTTTTCCCGACAAACCGATCACCAAGAAACCGGCCGAAACTCGCATGGGCAAAGGCAAGGGATCGCCCGAAGGATGGGTTGCGGTCGTCAAGCCCGGGCGGGTGATGTTTGAGCTTTCCGGCGTACCCGAACCCATGGCCCGCGAGGCCTTTCGCCGCGCTGGGCACAAACTCCCCATCAAGACCAAGGTCGTCAAACGAGTTGCATGAAGTTATGAAGGTCAGCGAATTGCGCGAAATGAGTTCAGAAGAAGTGCAAAACAGGTTGGAAGAACTACACGAGGAATTCTTCAATCTGCGTTTTCAGCACGTAGCCGGCCAGTTGACTAGTCCCATTCGGTTGCGGCAAGTGCGGCGCGATATTGCCAAGGCACACACCGTACTCAAAGAGCACGCACTCGGCATTCGCTCCTTGGCCAGTGGGAAATAAGGTGGAAAATGGCTAAACGAAAAATAGGCCGGCGTCAGGCCGAAGGCCGAGTGCTCAAGGCCAACAACACCAAGACGCGGATCGTGGCGGTCGAACAGCGCATTCCGCATGCCCTGTATGGCCGGATCATCCGCCGCACCGCCAAGTTCGTCGCCCACGACGAGCGGGAAGAGTCGCAGGTCGGCGATCTCGTGCGCATTGAGGAGTGCCGCCCCATGAGCAAAACCAAGCGTTGGCGGCTCGTTGATATATTAGAGCGGCAGTAGATAAAAATTTAGGCTTGTAGGACAAAATGATTCGGGAATACAGCGTAGTCAAAATGGCAGATAACGCCGGGGCCCGCACAGGTCGTTGCATTCGCGTACTCGGCGGTTCTCGTAAGTGCTATGCCAGCATTGGCGACCTGATCGTAGTCGCCGTCCACGGCGTAGTGCCGAACGGGCCTTTGGAGGAAGGGCAAGTGGTCAAGGCTGTCGTCGTGCGGACCAAGAAGGAATATCGTCGTCCCGATGGCTCTTATATTCGCTTTGACGACAACGCCGCTGTCTTGGTCAACGACGACAAGGAGCCAACAGGTACTCGCATATTTGGGCCTGTGGCCCGCGAGCTGCGCGAAAAGCAATACATGCGCATTGTATCGCTGGCACCCGAGGTAGTCTGAGGAAGAGCACAATGGACATTCGCAAAGGCGATACAATACAGGTCATAAGCGGCAACGACAAAGGACGGCGCTCGACGGTTCTTAGCGTGTTTAAGGATCGGAAGCGGGTCATCGTCGAAGGCGTAAATATGTGCAAACACCACACCCGCCCCACATCGCGCGACCCCCAAGGGGGTATCGTTGAGCGCGAGGCACCCATTCACGTTTCCAATGTCATGATCGTTTGTCCCAAGACTGACCTACCAACGCGCATCGGGCACAAGAAATTGGACAATGGCAAATGTGTGCGCGTCTCTGTGCGCAGCGGCGAAATGATTGATCGAGAATAAGCCATGTACGAAGCCAGACTCAAAAAACACTACCGAGAAGAGGTGCTGCCCCAGCTCAAGACCCGCTTCTCATTTAAAAACGACATGCAGGTGCCGTGCCTGCAGAAGGTTGTCGTCAATATGGGTGTCGGTGAGGCAGTGCAGGAGCCCAAGGTGCTCGAAGGTGCGGTATCCGAATTGACGGTGATCGCCGGTCAAAAGCCCGCCATCCGCCAAGCCAAGAAGGCGATCTCAAACTTCAAGTTGCGCGTCGGTATGCCGGTCGGCTGCATGGTCACCTTGCGGGGAGGCCGCATGTACGATTTTCTCGACCGCTTGATCAGTTTCGCCTTGCCGCAGGTGCGAGATTTTCGCGGGGTTTCTCCTAGAAGCTTCGACGGACGAGGCAACTACAATCTAGGCATCAAGGAACAGATCATATTCCCCGAGATCAACTACGATATGATCGATCAAGTCCGAGGCATGAATATCACCATCGTCACCTCGGCCAAAAGCGACGAGGAAGGCCGAGAGTTGCTCCAGTTGTTGGGCATGCCCTTCAGTCAATAGAGTCGGAAAGAACCTGCTAATGCCAAAAAAATGCTTGATAGCCAAAGCGCAGCGCAAACCCAAGTTTTCCTCGCGAGCCTATACCCGTTGCCACCGCTGTGGGCGTCCGCGTGCAGTATATCGCAAGTTCGGACTGTGCCGCATCTGTTTTCGCGAGTTGGCCCTCAAGGGCGAGATTCCGGGTGTCAGCAAGGCGAGCTGGTAGGTAGCAGGTTGGAGAAATCAATATGAGTATGACGGATCCCCTAGCGGATATGTTGACCCGCATTCGCAACGCCTGTAGTGCCAAGCATTCGAGAGTTGACGTCCCTGCCTCCAAGCTGAAGCGCGAAGTGGCCCGCGTATTAGCCGAGTCCCGTTTTATCGACAACTTCGCTTTTATCGAAGACAGCAAGCAGGGCATTTTGCGGCTCTATCTGCGCTACGATCAGAATGACAATAGCATCATTCGCGGGCTAGAGCGCGTCAGCAAGCCCGGGTTGCGTCAATATGCGGGTAAAGCCGATGTCCCGCGTGTGCTCCGCGGCTTGGGCATCGCTATCGTCTCCACCTCTAAGGGAGTGATGACGGATAAACAAGCGAGGATGAACGGCGTAGGCGGCGAGATCCTCTGTAGTATCTGGTAAATGAAGCCACTGGGAGAATATTAGATTGTCGCGCATAGGCAACAAATCCCTTCCTCTACCACAGGGTGTTGAAGTCGCGTTGGCTCCTGCCAAGGTCTCCGTAAAAGGACCAAAGGGCCAGTTACAGGTGTCATTTGTCGCTGAACACCTCGCTGTGGATCAGCAAGACAGCGTTTTAACGGTGACGCGGAAAAGGGAAAGTAAACAGGCTCGCTCCCTACACGGATTGACCCGAACTTTGATCGCCAACGCGGTCGAAGGAGTCTCCGAGGGTTTTTTCAAGAACTTAGATCTATTCGGCGTAGGGTACCGGGCCGAGATCCAAGGCAAACAGCTCGTGCTCCATGTAGGTTATTCGCATCCAGTGATCTACGAGGTGCCCGAGCAGATCCAAGTCGAAGTGTCCCCAGGTACGGGTGGGGCACAAGCCCGCATCGTCGTCAGGGGCATCGACAAGCAGCTCGTAGGTCAGGTGGCCGCCGATATTCGCTTCAAGCGCCGCCCGGAGCCCTACAAGGGCAAGGGGATCCGCTATGAGAACGAGACTATTCACTGGAAACAGGGCAAGGCGGCCGTAGGCTAATGAAAGACAAAAAACACTTGGTTGAGAATCGCCAGCGGCATCAGCGGCGGCGACACCGGCTGCGCAAGATCGTCTCCGGCACCGCCACGCGTCCGCGCATGGTGGTGCATCGTTCCTTGCGTCATATCGAGGTGCAGCTAGTCGACGACGTGGCGGGTCATTCCCTTTTAGGGCTTTCCACTCAGTCTCGGGAGCTAAGGGAACGGCAGTTTGACAGTCGCGTGGTGCAAGGGCACGAGGTTGGCAAAATGATCGCTGCTAAGGCGCGCGAAAAAGGCATTGAACAGGTTGTCTTTGACCGCGGCGGATTTCTCTATCACGGGGTAGTCAAAGCCGTGGCCGACGGAGCGCGGGAAGCTGGCTTGAATTTCTAAGGGAGAACGGCGTGGCGAAAGCAGATACTAGCAAAGCGAAATCCGATCCTAGCGGTGCAGAACTGAGCGAAGTCGTCGTCCAAAACAGCATCAAGCGAGTTTCGCACGTGCGCAAGGGCGGTCGGCGCTTCAGCTTTAGTGCAATGGTCGTAGTTGGCGACCGCAATGGCCGAGTGGGATTTGGTGCTGGCAAGGCCGGCGAGATCGCCGAGGCCATCCGCAAGGGGGCCGAGGCGGCCAAAAAGAACGTCTTCGAGGTCCCGGTGACCGATGGGACCATACCGCATGAAGTCGTCGGGGCCTTCGGCGCAGCCAAAGTCCTTTTTAAGCCGGCCACTCCAGGGACCGGAATCATCGCCAGCGGTGGCACCCGCATCGTACTGGAATTGGCCGGCGTTCACGATATTCTGACCAAATCCCTCGGATCCAACAACGTGCAGAATTCAGTGAAGGCGACCGTCAAAGCACTGACGCAACTGCGCAGTGCCGAGATGATTGCTCGGGAACGCGGTGTACCGGTAGAATCGCTCCGCGCTTGGGATTGATAGCCAATGAAATTGCTCATTACGCAGCGGCGCAGTGCCATTGGCCGCGCCAAAGGTCAAAAGGCGACGATCGCGGCCTTGGGAATCAAGCGCCTATATCAACAGGTCGTCCACGAAGACACGCCGCAGATCCGGGGTATGATTGCCAAAGTCAAACACTTGGTTTCAGTTGAAGAAGTAGCAAATTAAGCGAGGGTTTGCTATGCGTCTAGAAAACATAAAATGCCCTCCGGGGTCTAAGCGGAACCGCAAGCGGTTGGGGCAAGGGCCGGGTTCGGGAACGGGCAAGACCGCGGGCAAAGGCCACAAAGGCCAACGGGCTAGATCTGGTGCTAGGCGCGGCAACCGCGTTGGGTTTACTGGCGGTTCGCTGCCGCTGTACCGCCACATCCCCAAAGTGGGTTTTTCCAATCGCAAATTCAAAACGACCTATCAGGTCGTCAATCTGCGGGATCTCGAAGAGCGGGGACTCAGCGGGGAAGCCGGGCCAGAGGAAATGGCTGCTGCCGGCTTGATAGCCAAGCCATCGAGGCTACTAAAGATCCTAGGCGAAGGGGAACTGAGTCAGCCTCTGACGGTCAAGGCGCACAAATTCTCCGCTGCGGCAGCAGAGAAAATTGCCAAAGCAGGTGGTCAGGTCGAGGTGATTTGATGCAATTGGTGCAGAGTTTTCAAAACTGCTTCAAAATTCCCGATTTGCGGCGTCGCATCCTTTTCACCTTAGGGCTTTTGATCGTCTATCGCATCGGTGGTCAGATTACGGTCCCCGGTGTCGAATTAGTCGTGCTCAAAGAGTACTTTGAAAGCGCCGGCAACACCCTCTTTGGGCTGTACGACATGTTTGTGGGTGGTGCCTTTACCCGCGGGACGATCTTCGCCTTGGGCATTATGCCATATATTAGTGCCTCAATCATTTTGCAGTTGCTGGGCGCGGTTATTCCCTACTTCCAGAAATTGCAGCGCGAAGGCGAAGAGGGGCGCAAGAAAATCACTCAGTACACGCGCTACGGTACGGTCTTTCTAGCGGCCGCTCAATCCTACGGCGTCAGTTTTTTTATCACTAGCATCAAGGCCCCGTACTCGGGTCAGCCAGCCGTTGCCGACCCAGGCATTGGCTTTACGCTGGCGACCATGCTGACGATTACCACCGGCACGATCTTTATCATGTGGTTAGGCGAACAGATCACGGAACGCGGTATTGGCAACGGCATTTCCCTGATCATCTTTATCGGCATCATCGCCGAGTTGCCCTACGCAATCAATCAGGAATACAATCTCTTTATCATCAATCGCGGTTTCAGCAAGAATATCATCGAAGAGATTCTCCTCATCGCGCTAATGTTCGCCGTAGTAGCGTTTGTTATCTTGCTGACCCAGGGCCTGCGCAAAATTCCCGTGCAGTACGCCAAGCGCGTCGTCGGGCGCCGGGTTTACGGTGGCCAGACCACGCACATTCCCCTGCGGATCAACACTGCGGGCGTGATTCCGATCATATTTGCCCAGTCGATCATGTTTCTGCCCGGCACGATCACGCAGATGTTCCCAGGCAATGAATTCATGCTGGCGATTGGTTCGTTTTTCTCGACCGAATCCATGTTTTATTGGTTCGTCTATGGGCTAATGATCATCTTCTTTTGTTATTTTTATACTGCCATCGTCATGGATCCCAATCAGCTCTCTGACAACATGAAAAAGCACGGGGGGTTCATCCCAGGTGTCCGCCCCGGTCCTCGGACCGCTCAGTACATTGATGGCATTATGACGCGCATTACCCTGCCGGGCTCTATTGCCCTCGCGATGGTAGCCATCTTTCCCTTCTTCGTCACGAGGCAATTCAACGTGGCCCCTTCGTTTGCCCAGTTTTTTGGTGGGACAGGGCTTTTGATCGTCGTTGGCGTGGCTTTAGATACCTTGCAGCAGTTAGAGTCCCAGCTAATGACGCGCCACTACGAGGGCTTTATGAAGCGGGGCAAAATCCAAGGCCGCCGCGGCTAAACCTCACTTGGAGCGAGTACCGTGAAAGTTAGAGCATCCGTCAGCAAGCGCTGTAACGAGTGTAAAGTCGTCCGTCGGCATGGGGTCGTGCGGATTATATGTAAGCGCAATCCCCGCCACAAACAGAAACAAGGCTGAGGAATAACACTATGGCGCGCATAGCAGGTGTAGATTTACCCCGCGACAAGCGAGTTGCCATTGCATTGACCTATATCTTTGGCATTGGGCACACGACGGCCAGTCGCATCGCCTCTCAGGCGAGGATCGATCCTCAAACCCGCATCAACGAGCTGAGCGAAGATCAGGTCAGCAGTTTGCGTTCGATCATTGAGGTCAGCCACAAGGTCGAAGGTAGTCTGCGCGGTGAAACCACCATGAATATCAAGCGGCTGATGGATATCGGCTGCTATCGGGGGTTGCGGCATCGCCGCGGGCTGCCGGCCAATGGCCAGCGCACTAAGACCAATGCCCGCACGCGCAAGGGGCCGCGGCGGGCTATTGCCGGCAAGAAAAAGGCCCCCGTCAAATAGATCAACCCAAACCGAGAGGATTGACCTTTGCCGCCCGAAAGACGCAAGAGACGCAAGAAAGCGAAACAGGTAGAGGCTGTGGGCGTGGCTCACATTCTGGCCACGTTCAACAATACGATCATTACCCTGACCGATACGAGGGGCAATGTGATTTCTTGGGCGACCCCTGGGAAAATGAGCATCAGGGGCAGTCGCAAATCTACGCCCTTTGCCGGCCAGCTCGCTGCTGAAAGGGCCGCTCAAGAAGCCATGAATATGGGATTGCGCCGCGTGGAGGTCTGGGTCAAGGGGCCGGGGGTAGGGCGCGAGTCTGCAATCCGCGCTTTGCAAAACGCCGGGCTTGAGATTTCCGCAATCCGCGACGTGACCCCCATGCCGCACAACGGCTGTCGGCCGCCCAAGCGTCGCCGCGTTTAGAGGAGCTAACCACGTTATGAGCAGGCATACAGGTCCCAATTGTCGCTTTTGCCGCCGGGAAGGAGCCAAACTCTTCCTCAAGGGCGAGCGCTGCAATCTCGAAAAATGCTCCTTTGAGCGGCGCAGCTATGCCCCGGGCCAACACGGTCAGGGTTTGAGGCGCAGGCAGTCCGACTACAGCGTGCAGCTACGGGCCAAGCAAAAACTAGCTCGGCTCTACGGAGTCCGCGAAGGCCAGTTCAGGGGCTATTACAAGGAGGCGTCGCGCGTGCCGGGCGTCAGTGGCGAAAACCTGTTGCGCCTGTTAGAGGGCCGCCTCGACAACATTGTCTATCGGCTCGGTTTTGCGCCGTCGCGCAAGGCCGCGCGCCAGTTAGTGCGCCACAACCACATCGTGGTAAACGGCAAACGAGTTAACATCCCTTCCTATTTGACCCGGATGGGCGATGTGGTACAAGTCGCCGAACGCAGTCGCCAGCTAGAAGCCATTCACGAATCGCTGCGGCGCTCGCGGGAGACTGTGCCTTGGCTGGCCATAGATAAGGTCAACCTGACTGGGACTGTAGAAGAGATTCCCAGCCGCGAAGACATCCCCACGGTCGCCGAAGAACAACTGGTCATCGAATTTTATTCTCGCGTATGACGTTTTACTCCGTCCAATCCATCAAGGGGTAAGGGGCTAACGTATGAAATTAGAAGGTCTCCAGATGCCGAGGCTGGCCGAGGTCGAAAAAGAAAGCCTCAGCGAGACGTATGGCATGTTTGTCGTCCAGCCGCTCGAGCGTGGTTTTGGCGTCTCTATAGGACACGCGCTGCGCCGCGTATTGCTGTCCTTTATCCAAGGAGCCGCGATCAAGCAAGTCAATATCGAAGGCGTACATCACGAGTTTTCCACGATTGCTGGGGTGCGCGAGGATGTGCCGGAGATCGTGCGCAGCTTTAAGGAAGTGGCGCTCCGCTATAGTAGCGAAGAGGATCGCGTCTTGCGCGTCGAGCGCACGACAGAAGGAGCCTTGGTAGCCAAGGACCTAGAAGTGGACCCCAGCGTCGAGGTTCTAAATCCCGATCTACACATTGCCACCTTGGATAAAGGGGCTTCCTTGAAAATAGAACTGACGGTTGGCTGTGGTCGCGGCTACCAGTTCGCCGAGGAGAACAAAATCCCCGAGCAGCCCATTGGTGCTATTCCACTCGATACGAACTATTCGCCGGTTCTCAAGGTCCACTACGAGATCGAGAACGCACGCGTCGGGCGGCGCACAGACTATGACAAGCTGATTATGGAAGTCTGGACCGATGGCTCAGTGCATCCGGAGGATGCCATGTCCCAAGCTGCCCAAATCCTGACTGAACACCTACGCCTTTTTATTAATTTTGCAGAAGAGCCTGAAGGCATTGAAGAGAAGGAAGTTGACGAGGACGCCAAGAAGATCGTCCAACTCTTGCAAACACCCGTCGAAGAGATTGAGTTGACGGTGCGCTCGGCCAACTGTCTCAAAGCCGCGGGAATCACCCATCTCAGGGACTTGGTGTCGCGCACGGAGGCCGAGATGCTCCAGTATCGCAACTTCGGCCGCAAATCGTTCAACGAGTTGCAGAAAATACTCGAGGAAAACAATCTTAGCTGGGGTATGGACCTGACTCCGTACGAAAACATTGAGATTGACCAAACAGCGGACAATTCGCTGGCGGAAGAATTCTAGCCATGAGACACGGAAAAAGAATAGCCAAACTGGGTCGCACAGCTCCGCATCGCAAAGCCATGTTGTCCAACATGATGGCCTCGCTCTTTATCAACGAGCGCATCACCACCACCCAGACGCGGGCCAAAGAACTCAAGCGCACGGCCGAGCGGGTGCTGACTTGCGCTAAGAAAGGCGACTTGCACGCCCGCCGCCAAGTGTTGCGCGTCATAGCCGACAAGCAGGTGGTCGCCAAGCTCTTTGACGAACTGGGCCCGCGCTACAAAAGCCGCAACGGCGGCTATACGCGCTTGATCAAGTTGGGCCCGCGCCGCGGCGACGGGGCGTTTATGAGTATCGTCGAGCTCGTGGATCGCCCTGAGGTAACCTCAGAAGAGACTCAGGAGGCCGAAGAATAAGGTGGGCGTCCAAAGCAGTAGCGACGGGGCAAGATGATGACCATCTTGCCCCGTTTGCATTTTAGATAGAGAGCACGTGAAACGAGGAGATCGCATCGAGGTCGAGGTCGTTGCGCCCACCGCCAAGGGCGACGGGATGGCTTATGTCGGGCACCGCGAAGTCGTCGTGCGTCAGTCTGTTCCTGGAGACCGGGTCGCCGCCCGGATCGTTAAGAAGCGCAAAGGGCGCTTCGAGGCCGAGATAGAAGAGTTCCTCGCAGAGGGCTACAAGCGCAAGCATCCCCGCTGCGCCCATTTTGGACATTGCGGCGGCTGTCGCTGGCAGGAATTGCCTTACGCGGCCCAGCTTGCCGTCAAGGAGCAGATGGTCGCTGGCGCATTGGCGACTAGTGGACTGACGCTGCCGCCCGCATCCCCGATTTTGCCCAGCCCGACCCCCTTTTTCTATCGCAACAAAATGGAATTTTCCTTTGGCTCGGATCGCGAGGGCTTGCTGCAACTAGGCTTGCACGTCCGCGGGCGTTTCAATTGGATCTTCGATGTCGAAGAGTGCCACCTACAGTCTGACACTTCCAACCGCATCGTCGGAGCAGTCCGCTGTATCAGCCAAGCGTTGGGACTGAGCGCGTACGACCTGAAGCGGCATCACGGGCTGTTGCGCTTCTTGGTCGTCCGAGAGGGCAAGCGGACCGGAGAAGTAATGGTCAACCTCGTCGTGTCCGCGTATCCCGATCTGGGCGTCCAACAGCTCGCCGAGCAATTATTGGATGCTGTACCCGAAATTGATGTTTTGCTCGTCACCCTACACACCGGCAAGGCCCAAGTCGCAGTCGGGGAGCGTGAGTTTGTGCTCAAGGCAAGCGGGCGCATCACCGAAGTGTGCAAAGGCCTCGAATTCGACGTTTCTCCCCAGTCCTTTTTTCAGACGAATTCGCTGCAAGCCGAGCGGCTCTACGAGGTCATAGCCCGCGTGGCCGGGTCGCAAAAGGCGGTGTTGGATTTGTACTGCGGCACCGGCAGCATCAGCCTGCTTTTGGTGCGCCGGTCCCAGTTTGTGTTGGGCATCGAAGTGGTCGCTGAAGCAGTGGAGGATGCCAAGCGTAACGCCGTGCGCAATCAGATAGGACACTGCGAGTTCATGGTCGGTGCAGCCGAGGACATACTGGGGGAATTGGTGGTACAAGGCCGGCATTTTGACCTAGCCGTCGTCGATCCACCGCGGCCCGGGATCCACAAAAAGGTACTGGCCGGTCTAAGCGCGTTGGCACCGCCGCGCATTATTTACGTCTCCTGTAACGTCCACTCGCTAGCCGGCGATTTGCACACCTTGGGCGAGGCTGGTTACGGCGTCCGCAGCGTACAGCCCGTAGATATGTTTCCCCAAACACCGCACTGCGAAGTGGTCGTCGAGTTGTGCAAGCAGGTCGCCCCGTGAGTGAGAAGCGCCATACGCAGCCGCGGCTCTTGGTAGTGCTGCCCGAATCCCAGCAGGCCCGATCGCTGATTTTTTATCTAGAACAACAGGCGTACGAAGTGATCTGGGCGCACGAGGGGCAGAGCGCGTACGACATCCTCGACGCCGATGCGGTTGATGCGCTGATCTACGCCTTGCGCGAGAAGCGCATCGATGGGTTGCGGGTCCAGCAACTGGCCCACAAGCGCAATCCGGCCATCTGCGCCATTGCCATCGCCGGGCCTGAAGACATTGAGTTGGGGGTTGAAGCGATGCGCCGAGGGGCCTACGATTTTCAACTCCAGCCGCTGAATTTTGCCAAGGTCGGCGCGGTGTTGGAAAAGGGCCTGCGCTACCAGCAGCTAGTAGGGGAAGTCTCGGATCTACAGCGCCGCTTGGACGAGCGCTATCGCTTTGACGACATCGCCCGCCGCTCGTCGCCGTGGCAGCGCATTTACCTCCAGATCGAACAGGTGGCGCAATCGCGGACTAGTGTTTTGATCGCCGGCGAGACCGGCACGGGCAAGGGCGAGGTGGCAAAGGCCATCCACCAGCGGAGCCGACGGCGGGAAAACGCCTTCGTCGAAATAAACTGCGGTGCACTACCGGAGAGCTTGGTCGAAAACGAGCTTTTTGGCCACGAGAAGGGGGCCTATACCGGGGCCGTAGCCGCACGCAAAGGGCGCTTTGAACTGGCCGATCAAGGCACCTTGTTTCTCGACGAAGTCGGGGACATCCCCCTGCCGACACAAGTAAAGCTCCTGAGAGTGATTCAGGATGGCTGCTTTGAGCGGATCGGCGGCACCCAAACCCGGCGGGTTGATGTGCGCTTGATCGCGGCGACACACCGCGATCTAGAAGCTATGGTGCGGGACGGTACCTTCCGGGCGGACCTGTTCTACCGGCTCAACGTGATCAAGATCGAAGTGCCGCCCCTGCGCGAGTGCCGCGAGGACATACCCATTCTGGCCGACGCGTTTATTCGGCAGTTCGCCGCCGAGAACGACAAGCGCATCGCGGGCATCCGGCCGCGGGCCTTAGACGTGTTGCGCGATTACGATTGGCCGGGCAATGTGCGAGAATTGAAAAACTGCATCGAAGGCATGGTCGTCATGTGCGCCCGCGAAGGTGTGCTCGAAGTTGGGGACATCCCGCGCTACATAAACCGCCAAGAGCGCGTTTTCCCCGGATTGGGTTTTCGCGTCGGCATGAGCATGGCCGAGATCGAACAGAGGGCCATCGCCGAGACGCTGAAGGCCGTTGGCGACGACCGACGGCGGGCGGCCGAGATTTTGCAAATCGGTCTCAGTACGCTCTACCGCAAGGTAAAGCAGTACGGTGGAATTTAGCGGCGTTGATTGTAGTAGTATTTGACGAGCGCGTTGAGTGCCTCTTGGGGGGCGGCTACCACATCCGCGTCAATGCAGAACTGGCTCAATCTGGCCAGCTTGAGGCCGTGCCCGTAGTCGCTGAACATTTCTTCGCACAATTCGCCAGGTGCCATGTTCTGCGTGCTGGCTAGGGCCTCGATTTGCGCGGAGGCTTCTGGCGTGATCTCCAAGGCGATGTCGTGTTCGCGTTGAAAGTTGTCGAGAAAGCGGCTCAGCGAAGTGTCTTGGAGCAAGCGTTCCAGACCAGCCGCAGGGTCCAAGACGGTATCGGCCCCAACGGCAAGGCGCTCGACGCCGACGGAAGGGAGCTTCTTTTCGTAGTAGAGCAATACCTTTTCAATGGCGCTGACCAAGCCTCGGGCACCGATGTGCTCGGCGTGTGCGCGCTCGGCTAACAGGGCGAGGGCCTCGTCGGCAAATTCGACCTCGATGCCATAGGCGCGAAAGTCGCGCTTCTTGGACAGGATGACGCTGCTTTTGGGGTTGCGGAGGATTTCGAGGAGATCTTCGGGGCCGAGGTCGTGCAGCACGGCGATGACGGGCAAACGCCCAATGAACTCGGACTCGAAGCCGTATTCGATCAGATCCTCGGCCCGCACGTGCGATAGGAGCTGATCGGCGTTGAGGTGGGCTGGGTCGGCTTGGGAGCGGAACCCCATGGTGCCTTTGTTGAGCCGACGGCCGATGATTTCGTCTAGCCCGGAAAAGGCCCCGCTAACGATAAACAGGATGTTGCGAGTGTTGACCTTCTGGCGTTCGATCTTGCCTGTCTGCTGCATCTGGATGACGGATTCCATCTGCGAGGCAATGTCGTGTGGAGCTTTGAGGTCGACGTCGGTTTCCTCCATCAGCTTGAGCAGGTTGCGCTGGACGCCCGAGCGCGAGACATCTGGGCCGTGTACTCCCTGCGCGGAGGCAATTTTGTCGATTTCGTCGATGTATATGATGCCGTACTGGGCGCGTTCAATGTCGCCGTTGGCCTCGCGGACTAGGTCCCGGACCAAGTCTTCGACATCGCCGCCGACATAACCGGTCTCGCTGAATTTGGTGGCGTCGCCCTTGACGAAAGGGACGCCGATTTTGCGGGCGATGAGGCGGATTAAATAGGTTTTGCCCACGCCGGTAGGGCCGATCATCAACACGTTGTTTTTGATGTTGCCGACAAATCCCTCGTCTTCTTCCGGGGGCAGTTTCAGGCGGTTGAAGTGCGTGCAGATCTTGGTGGCGAGAATGGCCTTGGCTTCTTGCTGCTTGATGACGTATTGATCGAGATAGGCCTCTAATTCTTCTGGTTTGAGGTCGAAGTGCAGGGCTTCGGACTCGACAGTCTGAGTACCTTCGCCTTGGGTGGAGGAAGCCTCGGGCTGGGCTGGCTCTTGCTCTTGTTCTTCGATTTGTCTAGCTAGGAGACGGCGCAGTTTTTCTGGGTCGATCTCCACTTTTTCAGCATGCGGTTGCATATATTAACCTAAAGGAAAGGTTGGAAATGCGGTGGCGTAAAAAATATACTCGCCCTCTCAGATGCGGACAACCTAGGCCCCTTTGTAGGCAGTACATTGCTCGTTGCGCATGCGTGGTCCTTGCGGCGGTGCTGGTGCCGAACTGCGTCGAAGGGCAGGCGCGCATCTGGACGTATTCGGCCGACGCCGAAAAGATCTTTGGCAACGGGCTTGAAGCATATAAACAGGGGCATTTCGACGAGACACTCAACTACCTGCGGCAGCTAGCGGAGTTCCCACTCAACCAGCGGTCTAGCGCCGGCCAATTCCTCTTGGGAAAAACCTTGTACCGCTTAGGTCGCTTTGCCGAAGCCATCGACGCGGCCTTGGTCTTGCAGCGTCGATTTCCCGCGAGCCGCTACCTGCCCAATGCCCGGTTGTTGATTGGCGACTCGTTTTTCAACAGCAAACACTACTCAGAGGCCGCGTCCCAGTACGGCCGTTTGTTGGCCACGCAGGCCCCTCTTGGCATCCAAGCCCAAGCAGCCGAGCGGTTGGCGGCCATGTATTGGAACGGCCAGCTAAAAGAACAAGAGCGGACGCCTCTGCGTCAGGCCGTAGGGGCCGGGCGTCTGCGCGAGGCCCTGTTCTTCGGCCGGGCGCGCTGGTATCAGCGCCTTGGCAGGCAAGAGGCCGCCGCCGAGGCGATGCAGACTTATCGCGATAGCGTCGTCAGTGGCATATTCGCTCCGATAGCCGCTGTCTGGGGGAGCGATCAGACCACATATCGCCCGCGCGTTGGCTCGGAATCGCCCCGGTTGGGCTTGCTGCTGCCGATGACTGGGCCGTACCACCGGATCGGCGAAGAACTTCGCGATGGTGTGCAATTGGCCAATCGGGAAGCCGGCAGCCCCTTTGAGCTTATAGTCGCCGACACCGGGGTTGACTACGGGAATTTGCCCATCGCTACTGATCGCGGCGGCGACGTCAGCGAGAGCCCGGCCAGCGGTTTGTTGCGCGTGGCGTACGGGATCCAGCAGTTGCTGGATCAAGGAGTCGTGGCTATTGTCGGTCCGCTCTTTAGCAGCTCTAGCGTCGTGGCGGCGACGGTCGCCGCGCGCGCTGGCGTTCCCCTGTTGGTGCCGCTGGCTCAACAGAGCGGCTTAGATTCGCTCGGCCACAGCATTTTCCAATTGAGCACGGTCTCGAAAACGCAGGCGCACCTGTTGGGCGAGTACGCGACCCTCGTCCTCGGCTTGGAACACTTAGCGATTATTTCTCCCCTCAGCGAATACGGCTGGGATTTCGCGCGCGAATTTACCCGCGTTGCCGAGCGCAACGGCGGCCAGATCGCGCACAGCGATTGGTATGTCCCCAACGAGACGAGGGATTTCCGCCTCGTTTTCGAGGAGATTCGCAAGGCTGGTTTTGCGCTGAGGCCGCCGCCGGATACGCTTGAAGTGGTCGAGGAAAAGCTAAAAGCAAATATGTTTATCGACACCATCGACGGGATAGTGGTGGTGGTCGAAAGTTTTGAGGATGCCCAGACCATCGCGCCGCAGGTTCATTTTCACCGCTTGCAGACCCAAATTCTCGGCAACGATGCTTGGTGGGATCCCGAAGCGATCCGCCAGATGGGCCCGGGCGAGCGCAAGAATTTCGACGGGGTCATTTTCGTTTCCGCGCGGCAAGCCGAGTCCGCGCCCGAGCAGTCGTTTGTCGACAACTTTCGCAAGCAATTCCGCCGCGACCCACACTACGCGGCGGCTGGTTACGACGCCACCTGCTTGCTCCTCGAAGGGTGGGAGCAAGGATACCGCGATCCAGCCGCGCTAATTGAGTGGTTGACCACGGTCCGTTTCTACCAAGGAGCTTGGGGCACTATCTCCCTGTCGCCTGACGTGCGCTCCAATAATGCGCTGACCTTGCTCAAAATCGAGCGCGACAAGGTGCGCTCCCTCGGCACGGGTGATCTCCCGGAAATGGGTGCCGCCGGATGGGACTCGGTGCATCGCCAAGTGTTGCGTCCCTAGTTGACCAAATTTATATTACTTAGTTTATATTTTTAGTTATAATGAAAGCCAACGCCATGCCCACATACGAATACGAATGCCAGCAGTGCGGCCACCTATTTGAAGAGTTTCAGAGCATTACGGCCGCGCCGCGCCAGACCTGCCCGGAAGCAAGTTGTAAAGGCCCAGTCAAGCGGCTCATCGGCATGGGCGGCGGCCTGCTTTTCAAGGGGACGGGCTTTTACATAACGGACTATCGCAGCGATGGATACCAAAAGGCGGCTAAGGCCGACAAAGACAGCGGCAGTAGCAAGGCGGGCGGCAAAAAGGGCGACGCCAAAGCTGCCAAAGCTGCCAAAGCTGCCAAAGCCGATTGAGGAACTTTCCCCCGCGATACGTGGTTAAAAATAGATGTGGTCGAGGATACTACTGGGAATTTTTATCGCCGGATCTTGGTGGGGAGGTTGCGACCAGCAAAGCGCAGAGGAGCTATTCGCGGCCGGCGAGGCCGCGGCGGCCGACTCTGCTACGGCCGACCAAGCAGTCGCGCATTTTACGGCTTTTATCGAGCGCTTTGGCCAATCTCCCAAAGCGCCAGAGGCACTGAAAAAACTCGCCGGATTGGCCCAGCAGCAAGGGAAGATGCAGGAGGCCATCGGGTATTACGAGCGGGTGTTGGTCGAATATCCCGCTAGCGAGCATGGCGACGAAGCCCAATTTATGATCGCTTTTATATACGAAGAGCACATCCGCGACTTAGAGCAAGCGCGGCGGGCCTATCAGCGCGTGATTGAGAACTACCCGGATTCCGAGCTGGCCGCTAGTGCCCGGCATCTGTTGCCCAATGTCGGGCGTGCCCCTCAAGAATGGGTTCAATTTCAGGATGAGGCCGCCGCTCCTTGACACATTATGAAGTTGTCATAAAGGTCTGAGGCAGATGAGTCCAGCCGCTTGCGAATCCGCAGGGCGGTTTTTTATTGGCCAAGCCTAAGCATGTCGAGAGTACAGCCGATGACGCAAACAACAATAGATATTCACGCCATTAGCGAGCAAGTCCAGCGCGAGAGTATGGTGGTAGAGCGCATCTTGCAGGAAATGGACCGGGTCATCGTCGGCCAACGCGCCATGGTGGAGCGGATCCTGATGGGGCTATTGTGCAACGGCCACATCCTCCTCGAAGGGGTGCCTGGGCTAGCCAAGACCCTGACGGTAGCGACGCTGGCGAGGATCGTGGACGCCGAGTTCAAGCGGATCCAGTTTACCCCCGATCTTTTGCCCGCCGATCTGACCGGGACCACCATTTACAACCAGCACCAAGGGGTCTTCATACCCAAGAAAGGCCCGATCTTCGCCCATTTGATCTTGGCCGACGAAATAAACCGAGCACCGGCCAAAGTGCAGAGTGCGCTCTTGGAGTGCATGCAGGAGCGGCAGGTGACCATCGGAGAGGAGACTTACGCACTCGACGACCCGTTCTTGGTCATGGCTACCCAGAATCCGATTGATCAAGAGGGAACCTACCCGCTGCCCGAGGCCCAAGTTGATCGCTTCATGCTCAAAGTAAAAGTCGATTATCCATCGCGCACCGAGGAGCGGCTGATCTTGGACCGCATGGCCAACGACAGTCTGATTGCGGTTAAGCAAGCGGTGGGTATCGACGAAATACGCCGCCTGCGCGAGGTGGTGGAGATCGTCTATATCGACGACAAGATCAAGGATTACATCGTTGATCTCGTCCAGGCCACCCGGCGACCAGCCGACTACGGGCTGGCCGACATGGCACCGCTGATCGAGTACGGGGCCTCACCGCGGGCCGCTATTTTCCTCGTCCGCACCGCGCGCGCCCACGCCTTCATCCAGCGCCGCGGCTACGTCACCCCGGAAGATGTCAAGGCCGTGGGAGCCGATGTGCTCAGGCATCGGATCATCGCCTCGTACGAGGCCGAGGCCGAGGAAATAGACAGCGATCACATCGTGCAGCAGCTTTTCGACCACATTGAAGTTCCCTGAAGCCAAGGCGAGCCGAGCCGTGATTCCCAAAGAGATACTCGACAAAGTTCGCCTGATCGAGATCCACACCCGCAGCATGGTGAACAACCTCTTCGCGGGCGAATACCACTCGGCGTTTAAAGGGCGGGGGATGGAGTTTGCCGAGGCACGCGAATACCAGCCCGGCGACGATGTGCGCCACATCGACTGGAACGTAACGGCGCGGGTGGGAGTGCCCTTCATCAAGATATTTGACGAGGAGCGCGAGCTGACCGCCGTACTGGTAGTAGATGCCAGTGCGTCCGGGGCCTTTGGTTCACAGCTACAGATGAAGGGGGAAATTGGGGTCGAGGTTTCGGCGTTGTTGGCCTTTAGCGCGATCAAGAACAACGACCGCGTGGGCTTGCTCATCTTCACCGACGAGGTCGAGGTCTTCGTGCCGCCGAAGAAGGGGCGCAAGCACGTGCTGCGCGTCCTGCGCGAACTGCTATACTTTCAGCCGCAGGGGCGCAAGACCTCCATCTCTGGGGCCTTGGAATACCTCAGCCGCGTCTTGCACCGCCGCAGCGTGGTCTTTGTCATTTCCGACTTTCTCGACCAAGGCTACGAGCCTGCGCTGCGGCACTTGAGCCAGCGCCACGACTTGATCGCCGTGGTAATGAGCGACCCGCGCGAGTGGGACCTACCCGATGTTGGTTTTATCAACTTGCAAGACGCCGAGACCGGCCAACAGGTGCTCGTCGATAGCGGCCACGAGGGCGTGCGCGCGTTTTTCGCCGCCGAACAGCGGGCCGCGGCCGAGCGCCGCAGCAGTCTATTGCACAAGGCGGGCGTCGACGAAATCGCCATTGATCTGTCGCGCCCTTATGTCGAACCTCTCATTCACTTTTTTCGTGCGCGGATGCAGCGACACTAAGGAGGGAGTTACGGTGATTGAAGTACTCGAACTGTCCAAACACTACGGAGATGTCGTCGCCGTGGAGAATGTGTCCTTTAATGTTGACAAGGGTGCCATTCTCGGATTCCTCGGCCCGAATGGCGCAGGCAAGACCACGACGATGCGCATACTTACCTGTTATCTGCCGCCTTCGCAGGGCGAAGCCAAAGTCGCTGGCTTCGACATCATCGAAGAATCTATGGAGGTGCGCAAGCGCATCGGCTATCTGCCCGAACAGCCGCCGCTCTACCACGATATGACGGTAAACGCCTATTTGCGTTTCGTGGCCAAAATCAAGGGCGTGCCCAGTGCGGCTCTCAACAGCCGGATTGACGACACCATGGAAAAAACCGGCATCGCTCACCAGCGGCACACGGTGATCGGCCACCTGTCCAAGGGCTACCGGCAGCGCGTCGGCTTGGCCCAAGCTCTCGTCCACGAGCCAGAGGTGCTCATCCTCGACGAGCCGACGGTCGGCCTCGACCCCAAGCAGATTATCGAGATCCGCGAGGTCATCAAGGGGCTGGGGGGCGACCACACGGTCATTCTCAGCACTCACATCCTGTCGGAGGTGAGCATGACCTGCGGGCAAGTGGCGATCATCAACAACGGCCGCATCGCCGGCCAAGGCACACCCGAAAGCCTCATGGCCCAGCTCAAGGAGGGCGAGGTGCTGCGCGCTCACATAGACGGCCCCAGCGAGCAGGTGTTGGGCATGATCGGCCAGCTAGAGGGCGTACTGGAGGTGGAAATTAGTGGTGAGGAGGGCGCGTACGTGGTGACGAGCGCCCCCGGAGCCGACGTGCGCGACGACCTGACCCGCAAAGTGGTGGAGAGCGGCTTCAGCCTGCGCGAATTGCGGCCGCTCGATATGACCCTTGAAGACATTTTCCTGAGCCTGACTAGCGAGGAGGTAGCAGCTTAAAATGCGTAATTTTGCCGCCGTGTACACCAAGGAGATGCGCTCCTATTTTGTTTCGCCGGTCGCCTATGTGATCGCCGGCGTTTTTCTGTTTCTCTCGGGCTATCTGTTCCGCAATATCCTGATGCAGTTCAACCTCTGGTGCTTGCAGTTTGGCCAGCGGGCGCAGATGGGTATGGGGGGGATGCCGGCGCTCAATCTCAACGAGATGGTCATCACCCAATTCTTCGCAGTCATGGACTTTATATGGCTGTTGGTTATCCCAATGCTGACCATGCGGCTGTTTGCCGAGGAGAAAAAGTCGGGCACCATTGAATTGCTGATGACCTCGCCGCTGCGCACCATCGAGGTGATGTTGGGCAAGTTCTTTGCCTGCTTTTCGCTCTACGGCATCATCGTCAGCCTGACGCTTATTTACTTTGTCATCCTCGAAGCGTACGGCTCGCCCGACTGGGGCCCGATTTTTTCCGGCTATTTAGGCTATTTGTTCCTCGGCGCGACCTTTATCTCGGTGGGCATCCTAGCTTCGGCGCTGACGGAAAATCAGATCGTCGCCGTGCTGCTGACCTTTGGCATGTTGCTCCTGTTTTGGCTCATCGACTGGTCGGCTAGCTTTGCCGGCCCGACAGCCGCCAAAATCCTGCAGTACCTCTCCTTTATAGCACACCTCGAAGATTTCCAGCGCGGCGTCATCGACACCAAGGACGTGGTGTTCTACCTGAGTTTTACCTTTTTCTGCTTGTTTTTGACCTCGCGCGTCATTGAATCGCGGAGATGGAGGCGCTGAGCATGAAGGCATATACCACGCCCTTGGGGCTAGTCGGCGCGGCACTGATGGTCGCGGGTGGCTTGGCCTATCTGCTCAATGCCGAGAGCGGCTCGGTTGGGCTTTTCAACCTAGCATTCGGTGCTCTGATGGTGGCCGCGGCCGGCCTGCTCAACCCGGCGCTCTTCCGCCAGTATGGCCGCTGGCTCAACGCCTTTTGGGGCGGCATCATGGTTTTTGGCATTGTGGCCATGGTCAATTTTTTGAGCAACCGCTATCCCGAGCGCTTCGACCTGACCGAGGGCCGGCTGCACAGCCTCGCCGACTTGACGGTGGAGACGATCAAGGCGCTGGACCGGGACGTTCACGCCCTCGCCTTTATGGAGGGAGGTGAAAACGCCGAACTCGAGCTGCTGCTGGCCGAGTTCGAGACGTACAATACTCGCTTTAGCTACGAATTCATCGACCCAGACCGCGATCCGCTCCGCACTGAAGCCTACGGCATCCGCCGCTACGACACGCTGGTGTTGGAAAGCGGCGACAAGCAACAGCAAATCACCGAGCTCCAAGAGCGCGAGATCGTCAACTCGCTGCTCAAGCTCACGCGCGAGCGCCAAGACCGGATCTACTTGACCGTGGGGCACGGCGAGCGCCAACTCGCAAACCAACCCGATGGGCTGGAGCAGCTACAGGCCCAATTGGGGGAAATTGACTACGCGGTTGAGGATTCGCTCTTCCTCGCCCGCGAGGGGGCGGTGCCCGAAAATTGCGCCGTGCTGGTCATCGCTGGCCCGCGCACGCCCTTCTTCCCGGTGGAGGTCGAGGCCATACGCTCTTACCTAGCAGCAGGCGGTGCCCTGCTGTTGCTCTTGGACCCGCTCGCCGACAGCGGCTTGGAAGAGTTGTTGGGCGAGTGGGGCGTGGCGATAGGCGACGACTTCGTCATCGACACCAGCGGCATTGGCTCGCTCTTTGGCCTCGATTTTACCACGCCGGTCGCCCTCTCCTACGGCGACCATCCAGTAACGCGCAAGCACCAGGGCCTGATGACCTTCTTCCAACTTGGACGCTCAGTGCATTTTGACGAGCAAAGCGGCCGCGAGGGAGCCATCCTAGTCCAGACGTCGGAGGCCGGTTGGGCCGAAACCGACTTGAGCGTGCTCACCAGCGAGGGCAATCAGACGGTCAAGCTCGACGAGGGCGTCGATCAGCCCGGGCCGGTGTCTTTGGCTGTCGCAGCCCGAGACGCCGAGGCGGGGGGCCGCTTGGTGGTCTTTGGGGATTCGGACTTTGCCACCAACCAGTACTTCGGCGTCCAGGGCAACGGCGACTTGGTGCTCAACGCCTTGAGCTGGCTGGCCGAGGACGAGGCCCTAATCTCGATCCGCCCCCGCGAACCGGGCCACAACCCCATCGCCCTGACCGAAAGCGACGGCGAATGGATCTTCTGGCTCAGCGTGGTGCTCTACCCGGGGCTAATCGCCTTGGTCGGCATTGTGGTCGTCTCGCGCAAGGGGCGCTGGAGCTTGGCCGACTTGAGCGCGGCCGGGTTGGGCATTGTGATTTCGCTCGGCATTGCCGCGCTGGTCAACTTCCTCGGCGACCGCTACCACCTCCGCCAGGACATGACGGCCGACGCGCTGTTTACGCTCTCGGGCGACACCCACCGGCTCCTCGCGCCCCTCGCAGAGCACGGCCAGTACGTCAACGTCAAGACTTTCATGGGCGAGATGGAAAACGTGCGCTTTGAGGATCTCTTAAAGGAATACAGCTATGTGTCGTCTAACTTCGACTACGAGCTGCTCGATCCTCAGAAGAATCGGCTGCGCGTCGAGCAGAACAATATCCGCGAGCGGGGGACTTCAATCGTCGAGGTGATCGACCAAGGGCAGGTGCGCACCGAGCGCATTACCGCCCAGAGCGAAGAGGCGTTGAGCAATGCCATTCTCAAGGCGCTCAAAGGCCGCGAGCTAAGGGCCTATTTCACCAGCGGCCACGGCGAGGCCGAGCTCGACCAAGTCGATGAGCAGGGCTATTCCACGCTCAAAGGCCGTCTCAAGGAGCTCAACTTCGCGGTCGAGGGAGAGCTGACGCTCGCCGATCCGGTGCCCGACGACGCTACACTAATGGTGGTTTTGGCACCTCAGGAGCGCTTTGCCGCGGCCGAGGCCGAAGTGCTGCGGCAATACTTGGCCGGCGGGGGCAGTGCGCTGTTTTTGCTCGATCCAGGCCAGCCGACCGGGCTCGAAGCGCTCTTGAACGAGTACTCGATCGAGCTGGGGCAGGACTTTGTCGTCGATCTGAGCGGCTTGGGCCAGCTCTTTGGCGCGGATGCCTCCGTGCCGGTGGTTATCAACTACGGAGAGCACCCGATCACCGCAAAGCTATCGGCCGGCACGATGAGCTTTTTCCCGCTGGCGCGCTCGGTGCAGATGACTGAACACCGGCTCAAGGAGCCGGACATCGCCGCGCTGGCCTATACCCACAAAAGCAGTTGGGGCGAAGCGGACCTAGCGCCCATAATGGGCGAGGGCGGCGAGGTGGATTTCGACCCGGAAGTCGATCTGAGCGGCCCGGTGCCGCTGGGCGTGGCCGTCTCTGCGGCAGCCGACACCAGCTTGGCACCCGAGGGCGAGGGACGGACGCGACTGGTGGTCATTGGCGACGCGGATTTTGCCTCCAACCAGTACTTTGCTCAGCAGGCCAATGGCGAGCTATTCATCGGCAGCGTCAGTTGGCTCACCGAGGATGAAGACCGCCTGACCATCGCCGACAAGCAACCGGCCTTTAACCCCATCAACCTGATCGGCAATCAAGGTGCGGTTATTCTCTGGGTCTCGGTGTTCATCGTGCCGTTTGCGGTTGCTTTGTCGGGCATGGTCATGGTGCTTAGGCGCGGCTATCAGACCTATGCCGAAGGTTTTGTGTCGTGGCTGGTGTACACCTTCTGGGGCAATGCGATGTTCTTTTTCATCAGCGGCATCATTGCCACCAGCGAGGGGGCGATCTTTGAGGGCGAGGTCAAACTGATCGCGGCCTTGGCCTCGGCAGCCATTGGCTACGGCCTCTATCGGCACGCGGCGTGGGCTTGGCAAGCCGGCTTGGCGTTTTCAGGGTTGTGCGCCGGCGTGGTCGCGCTGACGATTTTCACCGGTGCCAGCCTTGGTTTCTCGCTGATTCCCAACGAGACGGTCCAACTGCTCTACGCCGCAGTCTTCGTGGTCAACGCGGCCATTCTCGTGTGGATTAAAAAGGTCTTTGTACAAGAGGAGCTAGCATGAAATTCAAGACCAATGCAGTGATCGGCGCCGTCTTTGTGGTGCTGTTGGCCTTTGTCTATTTCTACGAGATCAAAGGCGGCGAGGAGCGCCGCCAAGAAGCGGAACAATCCAAGCAGCTATTCGCCTTTGAGGACGATGATGCCCAGCGGCTCGAGCTGTTGCGCGGCGACGATGCCTTGGTGTTGGACAAGGGGGCGAGCGGCTGGAACCTGAGCGCGCCGGTGACCGACGGCGCAGACCAAGAGGCCGTAGAGCGCTACTTGCGCAATTTGCGCGAGTGCGAGCGGGAAAAGGTGATCGTCGATAGCGCGGCTGCAAGCACCGAGGAAGCCGTGCAATACGGGTTCGACGCGCCGCGGCTCAAGGTGCGGCTGCAAACCGCAGACGGTGCCGAGCAGGTAGTGGCTTTCGGCTCGGACAGCCCCACCGATCGCTTCACCTACGCCCAACTGCAAGGCGACAATCCCGCGATCTTCGCGGTGCGCGCTTGGCGCTTCGACAACCTCGACAAGCGCGCTTTTGACCTGCGCGACCGCCGGGTGCTGGCCTTTGCCAAAGACGAGGTGATGCAGGTGCAGCGGTGGGGCACAGGCGGCGAGACCGTGCTGGCGCAGGCCGAGCCCGGCTGGCAAATGCGCGAGCCGGTAGTCGCTCGGGCCAACGCCGACGCGGTGGACGGCCTGATCGACAAAATCAACCAAGCCGAGATCGCGGCTTTTGCGTCCGAAGAGCCCGATGCCGACGACTTGGCCTCTTATGGCTTGGGGGAACGCGCGGCGCAGGTGGAGATCGCCCTGCTCGTCGGCGAAGACCGGGCCGAGAAGCGCTTGGCCATTGGCGGTGAGGATGAACAGGGCCGTTGGTACGCGCGCGACGCCAGCCGGCCGCAAGTCTTCTTGGTTGATTCGACGCTGGTGCAAGAGCTGACCAAGGGCATCGCCGAGCTGCGCGACAAAAAGCCCTTGCGCTTTGAGCGCGAGCAGGTTGAGCGCATCGTCCTGACGCGCGGGGCTGCGACCGCGTTTGCGGCTGACAAGGATACGAGCGGTGTGTGGCATTTATCCGAGCCTATGGGGCGCGATGCCAAATCGTGGAAGATCAACAGTCTCCTGAACGACTTAGAGCAGCTCGAAGTCGAGAATTTTGCCGAGGAACTGCCCGCCGAGGCCACTTCTGTTTTCAGTATTGAACTCCTCGGCGCAGGGCAAACCTTGCTGGCTGCGCGTTTCAGCGGAACTGCCGGAACCTCGTACCTGCAACAGGACGACGACGACGCGGTGTACGTGGTGAGTAGCGACGACTTCGCCGAGTTGGACTTGGACATAGACGACGTGGCGCAAGCTCCCAAAAAGCCGGCCGTACCCGCCGCCAGCAGCGAAGACCCCGACGACGGCGGCGCTGACAGTCCGTAATGTATCTCGGCGGTCTGCTCGCCGCGCTAGTGGTCCTCGCCGAGGGGCTACACGCCCAAGCCCCTCGGGCCGAGGCGGTCTTGGACACCGCGGCTGCTCGGGTCGGCGATCCCATCCGCCTGACGTTGACGCTACACCACGACGCCACCGTGCGTCCCAAGGCCCCGGACCTGCTCCAGCTCTTGCGGGATTTTGCCCCTCGCTGCGCCGGCTGGCACCAACGCGAGGTCGCAGCCGGCTTCGAGCTCGCGCAAGAATGCGAGTTGCGCCTCTACGAGCTGGGGCTACACGAAGTGCCGGCCGTGGCCGTGCCCTTTGTCAACGTTGCGGGCGACACGCTCCTGCGCGCCACCCAACCCCTAGCCATAGAAGTCATCAGTGCCCGGAGCGAAGGGGAGGACCAACTGCGCGACATCAAGCCGCCCGTGCCCGTCCACGGGGGAGTGCCGTTGTGGGTGGTCGTCGCAATCGGATTGCTGGCGTTGGTGCTTTGCGCGCTCGGCGGCGTCTGGCTGTGGCGTCGCCGCACCCGCACCTTGGAGCCTCCGCCTCCGCCCGAGCCGCTAGACTACGCGGCTGAATTCGCACGCATTGCCGCGTGTGGCCTGTTGGAGCGCGGCGAGTTCAAAACATACTATTCGCTGCTGGCGGAAAACCTGCGTCGCTTCTTGGAGGAAAGCTTGGCCGTTGAAGCGATGGAGCAGACCACGTCTGAGTTGGCGAACGCCTTGCAGAGGGCTGAAGTAGATGACTCGCTTAGGCAGCAGATTATCGACTATTTGGCCGCGGCTGACTTGGTGAAGTTCGCTCGCTTCCATCCGGCGCTAGACGCGGCCCGGCGCGCACCGGATGCCGGCTTGGCCATACTGTGCGCTATTGAGGAGACGGTCGCAACCCGCGCTGCTGAGGCTCATGCAGAACATCCGGTTTGAAAATCCCGAGTGGCTGTTGCTACTCCTGCTGTTGCCAGTCTTGCTCTACAGCTATGTGCGGGCGCACCGGGGCCGCCGGAGCAGCGTGCAGTTTTCCGATCTCGGCGTGTTGCGCCGCGCCACCGCGTCGCTGTGGACCAAGCTCCGGCACGGTCTCTTGGTTTTGAAGCTACTTGGCTTGAGTTGCCTCATCGCAGCTATGGCCCGCCCGCAAGCCGGGCGCGAGGTGCGGGAAATATCGGGCGAGGGCATCGACATTATGCTGACCGTGGACATTTCGTCGAGCATGGAGTTAAACGACCTAGACGAGGGCCAGAAGAGCCGCTTACAGGTGGCCAAGGAAGTGGTGGCCGACTTTATCGCCGGCCGCCACAGCGACCGCATCGGCATGGTCGTCTTTGCCGGTGAGAGCTTCACCCAGTGCCCGCTGACCCTCGACTATCGAGTGCTGTTGGAGTTTCTCCAAGGCGTGGAGATCGCCAGCGAGGAATGGGATGGCACGGCCGTTGGCATGGCGCTGATCAATGCCTGCAACCGCCTGCGCGACTCGGACGCCGAGAGCAAGGTGATTATCCTGCTGACCGATGGCGTCAACAACGCCGGCGAGGTGGAACCGTTGACCGCGGCTGAGGTGGCCGCGGCCGTGGGCATCCGGGTCTATACCATTGGCGTGGGCAGCGACGGGGAGATTCGCCGGCCCGTGCGCGGAGTTTTCGGCACCCGCTATCAAACCGTACAGGTGGAGATCGACGAGGAGACCTTACAGGAGGTGGCCGCACGCACCGGCGGCCAGTACTACCGGGCGACCAGCGAGGAAAAGCTAGAGGCCATCTACCGAGAGATCGGCGAGTTAGAGGCGACTGAGATCAAATCCGCAATCCACCTGAATTATTCGGAGCGCTTTGCCTATTTTCTCTACGCGGGCTTGGGCCTGCTGTTGGTGGAGATGCTGTTGGCTCATACCCGCTTCCGCTCGCTGCCCTGAGTTTATATGCGCTTTGCGAACTTGTACATCCGCTCGCTGTCCTGAGTTTATATGCGCTTTGCGAACTTGTACAATTTTTGGTTGCTGTTGTTGCTGCCCTTTTTGGCGGCCTTTTTTGCCTGGGTGCTCTGGGCGCGTCGCCGCGCCTTGGCGCGTTTTGCCCGCGGCCCGCTGGCCGAGAAACTGACCCGCAACTTGAGCCGGGGTCGCCAAGTGGGAAAACTTGTCTTATTGGGGCTGGGGACCTTCTTTGCGATCCTAGCCCTGACCGGCCCCCAATTCGGTACGCAACTCGAAATGGCCGAGCGCAAGGGCGTGGACGTGATGCTGGTGCTCGACGTATCGCGTAGCATGCAGGCCGAGGACGTCAAGCCGAGCCGCTTGGCGCGGGCCAAACACCAGATTCGCGGCCTGTTGGACTTGCTCCGAGGTGATCGGGTCGGACTGGTAGTCTTTGCTGGCAAGGCTTTTGTCCAGTGCCCGCTGACGACTGACTATGGCTCGGTGGGGCTGTTCCTCGATGTGCTCAACGCCGGGGCTATACCCGTCCAGGGGACGGCCATTGGCGACGCCGTGCGGCTGGCCGTGCGCTCGTTTGAGGAGGGCGAAGGCCAGCACAAGGCCATCGTGCTCTTCACCGACGGCGAGGATCACGTGGGGCAGCCGCTGGCCGCGGCGCAGACAGCCGCCGCACAGGGTGTGCGTATCTTTGCCTTGGGGTTGGGGACGCCTGACGGCGAGCTTATCCCTACTGAGGAGGAAGGCGGCGGCGTGATCTTTCACAAGGACAAGCGCGGCCAATACGTCAAAACCCGGCTCGACGAGAGCACCTTACAGGACATGGCGCTGGAGACGGGAGGCGATTACTTTCGCACTACCTTGGGCGGCGCGGAATTGGATGCCTTGTACGGCCAGATCGCCGAGATGGATCAGCGCGAGATCGGCTCTACCCGCCTCACCCGCTATCAGGAGCGTTTCCAATGGCCCTTATTGTTGGCAATTTGCTGTTTCTTCGCCGAGGCTTTCTTAGGCGATGCGCGGGTGCAGGCCCGCGAGTGGAAGGGGCGGTTCGCCTAATGGGTGCATTGTGGGGCCTCTTGGGGCTCTGGCTGGTCGTCTGCGGAGCGACCGTGGGCGATCCCGTGGCCAGCAAGAGCGCCGAGGCGTTGGAGCACTACCAGCGTGGCGAATACGATCAGGCTCTACAGCTCTACCGAGACGCCCTCCTCGACCGGCCCGACGCGCCCGAGCTGCACTTCAACGTCGGGGACGCGCTTTTTAAGCGCGGCGAATACGACCAAGCCCTACGGGAATTTGAGCGGGTGCTCAGCGCCGAAAAGAAAAAAATCCAGTCGCAAGCCCATTACAACATGGGCAATAGCTTCTTTCAGCAGCAGGCGTTTGAACAGGCCGTCGCCGCGTACAAGCAGGCGCTGGAACTAGACGCGACCGACGAGGATGCCAAGGTGAACTTGGAACTGGCGCTGGAGAAATTGCAGGAGCAGCAGGAGCAGCAACAGCAGGAACAGCAGGACGATTCAGAAGAGCAGGATCAAGATCAACAGCAGCAAGATTCAGAGCAGAATCAGGAGAATCAGGAGAATCAGGAGAATCAGCAGGATTCAGAAGAGCAAGAGCAACAGGACCAACAACAGCAACAGCAAAATTCGGAGCAGGACCAACAGGATCAACAGCAACAGCAACAAAGTGAGCAGGACCAACAGCAGGAGGAGCAGCCTGCCGAGCAGCGCTCCATGAGTCCCGAGGAAGCTCAGCAGCTCATGGATGCTCTCAAGAACCGCGAGTTGGAAGCTCAGCAGCGGCGGTTTCGTGCCACCGGCAAGGCGCAGGCTAGGGACTGGTGAAAGCGCGGCTAACCATCCCGCTAGTGCTGTGTGCGCTGGCGGCATCTAGCGAGGCGGCGGCGGCGATTCAGTTCGAGGCGTCTGTCGATCGCACGCGCGCTAGTCAGGGCGAGCCGATTCGCCTGACGCTCCGCATCACCTCCGACGAGCAGTTGCCCCAAGTGACGCCAGCATTCGACCTAAAGGATTTCCACGTCGAAGGGCCAGCGACTAGTACGCGGATGGAGATGAGCAACTTCTCCAACGTTAGCTACTCCCGCGAGCTAGCGTATGCTCTCTATGCCAAGCAGGCTGGCACCTTTACTATTGGTCCTCTCCAGCTAGAAATGGACGGTGAGCGCTATCAGACCAAGCCCATTACTGTCGAGATCGTCCGCGGCACTAGCAGCGCGCAAGCCGGCCAAGGAGAGAGTCCCATCTTCGTGTTGGCACGCGCCGACCACCAGCGGGCTTATGTGGGGCAGCAGGTCACCGTGTCCTACGACCTGTTCTACCGCATCCAACCGCGCAACGTCAGCTTCAACAAGCTGCCGACCTTTGTCGGGTTTTGGACCGAAGACCTCTTTGTCGCCCAACAGCTAGAGTCGCATCAGGAGGTGCGCGGCGGCGTGTCTTACAGCGTCGCGCCGCTGCGGCGCGTGGCCCTTTTTCCCACCGGCGCGGGGACTCACGCTGTCGGCACATTGGCCGTTTCTTGCGACATTCCGCAAAAGCGCTCGCGGCGCGGCGGCCTGCTCGACGATTTCTTCGCCGGCGATCCGTTCTTTGGCCGCTCTCGCTCGGTGCTCCTGCAAAGCGAGGAATTGCAAATCGAGGTCCTACCGCTGCCCGAACAGGGTCGCCCGGCGGAATTTACCGGCGCGGTGGGGCGCTTCCAACTCAGCGTTGCGGCCCCGCCGACCCAAGTTGCGGCCGGGGATCCGGTGACGCTGCGCGTGCTGGTCGAGGGCGAGGGCAACATGGCTGCGGTGCAGCCTCTACAAGTCGATGCTGTCGCTGGCGTCAAGCTCTACGATCCCAAGGTCGAGGAAGAAGAGCGGATCACCAGCGGCGTGTACGGAGGTCGCCGCCTCTTCGAGTACATCTTGATTCCCGAGCAGGGCGGCACCCTGAACATCCCGCCGCTGCGCTTTGCGTACTTCGACCCACACCAAGCGCGCTATGAGGTCCTCAAATCTGAGCCCATCACCATTCACAGCGAGGGGAGTGCCGAGGAGGAAAGGGTGAGCTACGGGCTAAGCCGGCGCGACATCGAAGCCGTAGGAGAGGACATTCGCTACATCAAGCCCGACGTCGAGGCCCTCGTCGTGGCTCTTATGCTACACGAGCGTTATTGGTTTTGGACCTGGCAGGGCGCACTGCCCCTCGCCTTCTTGGCCCTGCTTGTGTGGCAACGCCACCAGCGGCGCTTGCAGGGCGATGTGGCGTACGCGCGCCGGCGCCGGGCCAAAGGCGAAGCAGGCCGCCGCCTATCCCGCGCCGATGCCTTGCTTGAGGCTGGCACCGAGGCCGAGTTCTACGGCGAGGTCCGCGCCGCGGTGCTGGAGTTTGTGGCCGACCGCCTCAACCTCGCCGCGGCTGGTCTGACCATTGAGGTTTGTGCCGAGGCCCTAGCGGCGCGCCAAGTCGCGGCTGAGACGATCCAATCCCTGCGCGACCTGCTAACGCGCTGCGATTTTGCGCGCTTTGCGCCCGCGGGCGGTCCGCCGACGGACCGGGCGGCGGCACGGCGCTTGGCCGGGGAGGTGATCGCGGGTTTGGAGAAGCGGATATGATGCGCGCACTGGCGCTATTACTCCTGCTGGGCACTCAACTCCACGCCGGGGCTGCGGCTGGGCAGTACAACGAGGCCAATGCGCTCTATCAGGCTGGGGATTTTGCGGCGGCGCGGCGCAGCTACTTGGAGGTGGTGGACGCTGGGGTGCAAGACGGGCGGCTCTACTACAATCTGGGCAATGCCTGCTTCAAGTCCGGGAAGCTGGGCGAAGCGATTCTCTGGTACGAGCGGGCGCAGCGCTTGCTGCCGCACGACGAGGACGTTGAAGCCAATCTGCGCTTCGCCAACCTCGTAAAGAAGGACCGCGACCCGCAAACTCAGGACGGCCTCGGCGCACTAGTAGCCGCGCTGGTGGCCGCCTATTTCTGGCCCACGTTCAACCAGCTCAGCCTGCTGTTCGCGGTGGCGTTTTTCGCGGTCTTTGTCTTGGGGGTGCGGTGGTTGTTCGCGCAGACGCGCCCCGGTGCGCTGTGGCTAGGCGGGGTTTTGCTCTGTGCGGGGCTGAGCGTTGGGGCCGCGCTCTGGCTGGGGACGCGCCTCCACCATCAGGCGCAGACGAGCGAAGCTATCGTCACGGTGGCCGAGGTGCGTGCGTATTCCGGCCCGGACCTCGGGCAGACCGAGGTTTTTGTGGCGCACGAAGGGACGAAGGTGCGCTTGGTGCGGCAGGAGGGCGAGTGGATGCTGGTGAGGCTGGCCAACGGCCTCGGCGGGTGGATGCCGACCGAAGCCCTGACGCGGATCTAAATCTAACAACGACTCTTTCGCGTAGATCAAACCACAACCAAAAACAAGGATAAGCCATGAGTACGCTCAAAGTAGGTATCGTCGGCGTTGGCGGAATTGCCGGTACGCACATCCCCGGCTGGGAGGCTTCTAGCGAGGCCGAGTTGATCGCTGGCAGCGATATTAGCGAGGAGGCGCTGCAGCGCTTTGGCGCAGCAAACGGGGTCACCAAGCTGCACACCGACCCGGAGGCACTGTTCAGCGACCCCGATATCGACATTATCGACATCTGCACGCCCAACATGTATCACGCTCCATTGGCCATTGCCGCGCTGTCGGCTGGCAAGCACGTGATCTGCGAAAAGCCCTTGGCTCCCACGCCCGAGGCTGTTCGCCAGATGATCGCGGCACGCGACGCTTCGGGCAAAGAGTTGATGACGGCGCAGCACTTTCGCTTTCAGGGATCGTCCCGTGCGCTAAAAGCCGAGATAGACACAGGCGCACTCGGCGACATCTACCACGCTCGTAGCTGGATGCTGCGTCGGGCCGGTGCGCCGACCGGTGGCGGGTTCATTCTCAAGGAGCACAGCGGCGGCGGCCCCTGCATCGACATTGGGGTTCACATCCTCGACCTGACCTTGTGGTTTATGGGGCATCCTGAGCCCGTGGCTATTTCGGGCGTGGCCCGCGCTGAATTGGCGCACCAAGAAGGGGCTTTCAGTCAATGGGGTCGCCAGACGATTCCAGCCCACTACGATGTCGAGGATTTTGCCGCGGCCTTTGTGCGCTTTGACAATGGTGCGACGCTCGTCTTGGAGGTGAGTTGGCTTTTGCATCACCCGACCCAAGGCGAGGACATGCAGATGTGGCTCTACGGCACCCGAGGCGGTGCGCATTGGCCTCAGTGCTCGATTTGCGAGAGCAACAACCAGACCCGACAACAGTACGACCGCAAGCTCATGCTGATGTACGACGGCCTAGAAGCCCACGCGCAGGAATGCGTGGAGTTCGCCGCGGCGATTGCCCAAGGGCGGCCCTCGCCGGTGCCGCCGGAGCAATCCCTACAGGTGATGAAAATCCTCGATGGGATCTATCGCAGCCAAGAGACGGGGCGAGAGATCCGGTTGGACTGAAGGGGGCCAATCATGTTCGAGCGGTTAGCATATGTTGTCGCGAAATGAAGGAATGAGTGAAAGGAAAATGCCATGGGTCTCAAAATTGAGAGCTTAACGCTGGAGCGATTCCGCGCATTCCGCGAGTTGACCATCTGTGGCTTGGGGCGCGTGAACCTGATTACCGGAAGGAACAACAGCGGGAAATCATCTGTTCTTGAAGGGCTGCATATTCTCGCCAAGAATGCTGCGCTTGACGTGATTTACGATATACTCAGATACCGCGAAGAAAATATCGAAGAAGCAGAGGAAGGGGGGCGCTCCGCTGATCATGAGAGCTTATTTCTGGTTTCGGGGCTGTTCTATGGATTTCCCCTGCTTTCAGAAAACCCTAAGCCGATCGCTATTTCAACCAGTAGCAGGTCGAGCCCAATGAGCATGACGATGCGCTTGGGCTGGCTATCAGAGGAACGCGACTCGGCAGGAAAGTATCGGTTAGTCCCTCAGCAACCAAGCCTCTTGGATGAATCAGAAGGTATCCCTGCTTTGAGCGTCGAGACGAAAGGAGGAACGCGAAATCTCCTGCTCGAGCGTTTTGGCAGACACCATTACCCAATGCACCGGGAGCTTTCTGAACCCTCTGACGGACGGATGCCCTGTATCTTCGTCAGTCCCTACGGCGGCGAAGGCACGGGAATGTTAGGGCCATTGTGGGATAAAATCGCGCTATCTGACAGGGAGAAGGATGTCGTTGCAGCGTTGCGCATCATCGTTCCTGAGATTTCAGCCGTTTCTATGGTTGGCATCACGCATAGGAACCCTACCGCCATTGTACGCGCAGACCATATCGCACGACCCGTTCCACTGCGCTCGTTTGGCGACGGACTGAATCGGCTATTCGGAATAATTCTTTCCCTCGTCAACGCTCGTGGGGGACTTTTGTTGGTGGATGAATTTGAAAATGGCCTGCATCACACCGTACAGTTAGATGTGTGGCGCACGATATTCCGATTGGCGCACACGCTCGATATTCAAGTCTTTGCAACGTCCCATAGTTGGGACGCGGTCGAGGCGTTTCAGAAAGCGGCGGCCGAAGCACCTAAAGAAGGGGTACTTATACGTTTGACCCGCCGGGGTGAGGACACTATTCCCACTGTGCTATCAGAAAACGAACTGGCCATTGCAACGCGCGACCAAGTCGAGGTGCGCTGACATGGCAAACGGGAAAATGCTTATGGTGGAAGGGACTGACGACGAGCATGTTCTGAAGCATATTTGCGGGAATCGCGGCATTCCTCACCTTGATGGAGTGGAAAGCCATGGCAATGTCGAAAAACTCATTGAGAGTCTTGGCGTCCGACTCAAATTAAGCGAGGAAGGCGACGTTATTGGGGTGGTCGTTGACGCCGATACGGACATAAGTAGTCGTTGGCAGTCGGTGCGAAATCGAATCATCGGTGTCGGATACCAAGAGGTGCCTGCTCAACCGAGCCCAGACGGAACGATCCTCTACCCTCCGCGAGGAACACTTTTACCGCGATTGGGCATCTGGATTATGCCGAATAATCGAACAAGCGGCATTTTGGAAGATTTTCTGCGCTTTCTCGTTCCGCAACCCAACATCCTTTTTGACCATGCGGAAGGTAGTGTCGCCACTATTCCTGAAGGCGAGCAGCGTTTCAAACCACTAGACGAGACCAAGGCGATCGTCCATACTTGGCTTGCTTGGCAAGAAGATCCAGGGCGGCCTTTCGGCACGGCCATTACCGCCTGCTTCCTCGATCCCAATGTCCCAGAAGTAGATGTTCTTGTTGCTTGGTTGAAACGGTTGTTCTTTCCAAACAGCCAAAGCTCTTAACTACATCTACAGCCGGTGCCGCCGGAGCAATCCCTACAGGTGATGAAAATCCTCGATGGGATCTATCGCAGCCAAGAGGCCGGGGAGGAGATACGGTTGGACTGAGGGGTGGCTGACTTTACGGCCCCGTCAGCCAAGCGACGAAAGCTGCTGGAGGCTCGACTACCAAGCGGCCGTTGAGCGACTCGTGTTCAAAGCCGCACATTTGGTCGCCGACGAAGGCGAATGCGCCGGTGGTTTGTGGGGTAAAGGCCAGCGCAAAGGTTAAATCGGGCACGGCTACCTGACGCAGGTCGAGATGGGGTAGGGCGAAGGTATAGATGTAATCTCGGCTCGTCAATTCGAGTTCAATTTCTATACCAAGTGGAAGGTGTAACTCCTTACCTCGCTTGACTATATCGTCGGCAGTGTTCAACGCGCCGTCGGGGCCTGGGTAGCGGAATTGCCAGGTGTACTCTTCCCCGGTGATTTGGATGTGCAGCGGTCTTGGGGGTAGGGCGGGCGTACACTCGGCCACACCCAATAGGACCATCCCCCAGAGCAGGAACCGGATATGGCTGCACATGGCGTTACCCCTTTCCCAATCAGCGGTTTTGCGCGGCGGCGCAAATAAACCCGCCTCATTCGGATTGGTCAAGCCGCTTTCCGCCGAACTCCCCCTACCAATGTTGCGTAAGCCGGTCCCCCTCATACATACCCACCCCCTGGGCTCTGCACCGGCGCGGGTCTAAACACAGGTCGCATTTAGACGTAGTGCAGCTTTACACGCGCTCTTTGTCTCCCTAAAGTCACCCTCACAGCTCTCTACAACCCTCTCAGGAGTACGGATATGCCCGCCATAACCGCCAATATCCCACTGGACGCGCCAGCCCATTGGGCCGTGTGGCAGCGCCGCCTCTTCGACGCCTTGGACCAATCGGTGCAGCCTTTCCTCGACCACTTCACCCGCGAGGACGGCGAATTCATCTGGCAGGACGAGTGGGGCGGCGGCAGCCCCGACGATTTCTACGAGCCTTTTTTTAACTGGCCGCTCGTCTATTTGATGGGTGGCGGCGAGCACTTGTTGCACTTGGCCGACCGCCAGTGGGAGGCCGTCACCCGCCAACTGACCCGCTTGGGCACAATCAGCAAAGAATACGGCATCCGCGAAGATCAGATGCACCAAGCCGAAAGCGATGTCTGCTTTTATCATTTGTGTTTAGCCCACCCGAATACTCCCCGGCGCGTCGAACGGGCCTGCCGCTTTGCCGGCTTTTATCTCAACGAAGACCCGGAAGCACAAAACTACGACCCCGAGCACAAAATCCTGCGCTCGGGCCTCAACGGCAGCCACGGCCCTTATTTCGCCCCGCTGGCCGAGCGCGACCACCAAAGCTACAACCCCTTGGGCGGCAGCATGGAAGTGTACAATCTGCCCTTTTTCGACTTGCCCGGCATTACCAGTGTACAGGACTTGGCCGATCCGGCCAAAGCCCGCCTGATGGGGCAGACCCTGTTCGACCGCTGGCGCCAGGGCGACACGCCGACCAATTTGGCCGTCACGTCGCTGGTGACCAATGCCTTCCTGATTACCGGCGATGAGAAATACCGAGCTTGGGTGGTGGAATACACCGACGCCTGGGTGGAGCGTGCCCAAGCCAATGGCGGCATGTTACCGGACAACGTCGGCCTGTCGGGCCAAGTGGGCGAATACTGTGCTGGCAACTGGTACGGCGGGCGCTACGGCTGGACCTTTCCGCACGGCTTTTTGACCTTGCAGAAAGCCACGCTCGACGCGGCGGCCAACGCCTATCTGTTGACCCGCGACCGCACCTATCTCGACCTGCCGCGCCAGCAGATGGATCGCATCTTGGAACAAGGGCGGATGGAGGATATCCGCGACCAATACATGAGCGTGGCCGAGCGCTGGGCGAGCCAATTTGCCGCTATGGGTGAAAAAAGCGAGACCTTGCTGGTGCCCTACCGATACGGCGACGCCGGCTGGTTCGACTGGCAACCC
This sequence comes from Candidatus Latescibacterota bacterium, assembly GCA_965200315.1. Classification (GTDB taxonomy): domain Bacteria; phylum Latescibacterota; class UBA2968; order UBA8231; family UBA8231. The sequence continues at coordinate 894,064 of OZ241362.1, read as the reverse complement.
ATGAGTCCGGTGTATCCGGTGACGCTGTGGAACCTGTCCATGGACGGGGGCGACTGGGAGCGCATGGAGGCCATTCGGCAAAAAGAGGCATTCGACTGGACCGTGGTGTTCCCCTTCCACAACAAAGAGGATTCGGGCCACGAGGCTCCTTGGATGCGCTTTCTGGCCGGGGCTAATCCGACCTATCCAGAGCAAATGCTACAGGCCACGTACCAAGTGGCCGGCCGTCGTTTGGCCCAACTGCGCGCTGACCAAGACGTGGGTACCCGCCACCACGTCCACCACTGGCAATGGGGCAATCCGGTCTCTTCCGAAGCACTCATCCAGCTCACTATGGGCGGCCCGCAACCCATCTACAACGGCGGCTTGCTACACGCCCGCCTGCGCTACTTTGACGCCCTGCGCCGCCGCCCTGGCTTGCCCGGAGACGTCGGTGCTTTGGTGGAAAAGCTCGAAGCGAACCGCACGGTCGTGCGCTTGGTCAATTTGAACCACAACGAGGGCCGAGAACTGGTCATTCAGGGCGGCGCTTTTGGCGAGCATCGCTTTGGCCGGGCTGCGTACCACCGCCGTACCAGCGAGTACCCGGGCTGGATGGGCGGTTATGCCGGCACGTATGCGGCCCCGCCCTTGGAGACCGAGGAGCACCAAATAGCCGTTGATGACAAGCACCTGAGCATCACCTTGCCGCCTCATTGCGAAATCACCCTCGATCTAGAGACCCAGCGCTACGTCAACGAGCCTTCGTACCACGCTGGGCCGTTTTAGGGGGCGCTAGCTGGCGGATTATACGGGACATCGCTATTCACCACTGGCGTCAGATTGTAGGGGCAACTTTTCTCTACAAATAAGTTAGGACGACTGAAACCTGGTCTTCAGTGGGTGTGCTGCCGTCGAGGATCAAATCTGCGTAGCGGGCGGTGGGCTGGATGTGGCGGCGGTACATTGGGCAGACCTGCTCTTGGTATTGGGCGCGAATTGAGGCGGGAGAACGGCCGCGCTCGACACGATCGCGGGCGAGGCGGCGCTCCAAGCAGAGCGCGTCGGCAGCCCCGACGAAGAGGCGCAGGTGGTAGAGGGTGTTGATGTCGGGCCAGTAGAGGGCAAAGAGGCCCTCGACGAGCAGGAAATCGGTGGGGGTGAGGCTTTGCTGGGTCGCTTGGCGCGTGTGGGTGGCAAAGTCGTACACGGGGATTTCGACTCGGTAGCCAGCGGCTAGCTGGCGGAGATCGGCGGCGAGGCGCTGGTGGTCTATGGCCTCGGGGGTGTCGAAGTTGACGCGGGCTCTTTCTGCCAAGGAGAGGTCGGCTAAATCTCGGTAGTACGCATCGAGGGAGAGCACAGTGGCTGGGCTGGGTAGGCGGGCTTGGAGCGCGCGGGCGAGCGTGGTCTTGCCGGCCCCGGATGGTCCAGCTAAGCCGATGAGGCGGGGCGGCCCTTTAGCCTTGGAATGGGGCTGCATTCTTGACTCGTAAGATACCGTCTATAAGTTCAAAAAGACAGGGTTGTGGGAACGAGCCAACGGGCGTGATCTCCACTCCCATTGGCGTTCAAAATTATGAAGAAAGGAAGAGCCAATGAACCAAATAGGTTCTTTCCCGCTCAATAAGACCTACAAAGGAGACTGTTTAGAACTGATTCCGCAACTTCCAGACGAGTCCGTGAATATAGTTGTGACAAGTCCACCCTATTGGGGACAAAGGCACTCAGAAGGGATAGGTATCGAAAAAGATCCGAGGGATTATTTACGGTTTCTCACGAAAGCCTTTATGGAGATTTTACCGAAATTATCGCCCTTTGCGACGCGGGCTACTTGTTCCGAGGAGAAGTGAGATTGTTGCCGATTTCTTCTGGAGTAATTGAGCGTTTTATGGACGGAGCCTCCCCTTCTATGCCTTCTGCAAGGTCACGCAGAGTTTTGTCGTAGAGCGATAGCAGAGACATAACCACATCAAGACCGGGGAGGGCTGCACCGCTCTCGAACGCGTGGATCCATCCTGGCCCCAAAACAAGGTTACTTTCGACCTGCTCAGGCTCAAGTTGGGCTTCTTGGCGAAATGTATGCAGTCGCCGAAAAAGCTGTGAGAGGTAGTCGCTATGGCTCATGTCTAGCGGCGGAACCAAGCGGCAATGGCTTCGCGGCTGAGCGCGTTGGGGATGTCGGCGGCGCGGAGCCAGCCTTTGCGGGCAATGCCGATGCCGTAGCCGAGATGGTCCAGACCGGCGACGCTGTGGGCGTCGGTGTTGACGGCGATTTGTACGCCGTGGTCGCGCGCCTTTTTGACGTGCCGCCAGTCGAGGTCGAGCCGCGCTGGATGGGCGTTGATCTCAAAAGCGACTCCACAGCGAGCGGCCGCTTCGATGATGGAGTCGATATTGACAGCGTAGCCTTCGCGGTTGAGGAGTAAGCGCCCGGTTAGATGGCCGACGATGGTGGCCGCCGGGTGCTCGATGGCGCGGATGATGCGGGCGGTCATGGCGTCGCGGCTGAGGTTGAACTGCGAATGGACCGAGACTATCACGAAGTCGAACTGCGAGAGCAGGGCGTCGTCGTAGTCGAGCGAGCCATCGCTGAGTATATCGGACTCAATGCCCTTGAAGATGCGGAAGGGGGCCAATTCCTCGTTGAGCCGGTCGATTTCCTCCCACTGGTGCTGGACATCCGCAACGCGAAGCCCCCCGGCGTAGGCCGCAGTCTGGCTGTGGTCGGCAATGCCCATGTACTCAAAGCCGCGTTTTTGCACGGCGCGAGCCATAGCCTCTAAGCTGTCGGCTCCATCCGAATAGGTCGAATGCACGTGGAGCATACCGCGAATGTCGGCGGCTGTTACCAGCTCGGGCAGCACGTCGGCGGCTGCGGCCGCGACTTCACCTTGGTTCTCGCGCAACTCCGGCGGAATGTAGGCGAGGCCCAAGGCCGCGAACAAAGCCGTTTCATCAGCACACTCGATGCGCTCGTCGCCGCGCCAGAGCCCGCGTTTGTCGAGGACTAGCCCGCGCTCGGCGGCCTTGGCGCACAGTGCAGCGCAATGTTCCTCGCTGCCTGTGTAGTAGTGTAGGGCTGCGGGGAAGGCATCTTCTGAGACTATATGCAAGTTGGCTTGCAGCCCACTGGACAGCCGTCCTGCGTTCGGTGCGAGGACTTCGGCGATATCTGGGTGAGCCACAAAAGCCGCAGGCACGGCGTCGACGTCGGTGGTGCTGATTACGAAGTCGAGCTGTTGGACGGTCTCTCGCGCTCGACGCAGTTCTCCGGCGACGGCGAGGTGCTGCGCGTGGGAGTGCAGGGCGGCAAGCAGGCTTTGGGCGCTCTGGTGTGCGCTATCGACTCTACAGTGGCCCTCGTGGGCGCGAATGAACTCGACGCCCTTGAGAATGGTTGCTTGGGTCTTGGAACCAAACCCCTTGAGGGCAGCGAGTTGGCCGGTGCGGCAGGCTTGTTCAAGGGCATCGAGGGTCTCAATGCCGAGGGCCTTGCGAATGGCGACGATTTTGCGCGGCCCCAAGCCGGGGACCTGCAGCATATCGAGTAGCCCCCCGGGCGTTGCGGCCCGCAGCTTTTCATAGGCTTGGGCCGTGCCGGTGTCGGCCAACTCGCCGACTAGTTCGGCCACGCTGTCGCCGATGCCCTTGACCGCGGTCAGAGTTCCAGCGGCGAGAAGTTCGTCGAGGGGGGCCGTTAGAGTTTCGAGGGCGCGCACGGCATTGGCGTAAGCGCGCACCCGGAAGGGGGAGGCCCCACTGAGTTCGAGGAGGGTGGCGTACTCTTCGACAAAATTCGCTGCGGCTCGGGCCGTTATCATTGCTTTTGCTCGTGCATTAGGTGGAGAATGTGTGATACCAGCGTCGCGTTGCCCGCGGCGAGTCCGCCGGAGATGAGGGTATCGGCTTGGTTGTAGGTTCGCACTTGGTGGTCGCACGTGTGCATAAGGCCGCCGGCCTCGCGCACCAATAGGTCGCCAGCGCAGACGTCCCACTCGTTTTTGTCTTGGATGCTAAAGTTGAAGTCGCAGGCCCCGGCAGCCACTAGGGCCAACTTGTAGGCGACGCTGCCAACCGGGCGGATTTCACCGAGGTGCGAGCGAAAGGGGGCGATCCTGCCGCGTTTGATCTCGCTGCGACTGACGACGGCTGTGGCTTGACTGAGGGATTGGACCTCGCTGCAAAACACGCGCTGGCCGTTGCGGAAGGTGCCGCTACCCGATACAGCGGCGAAGACTTGCTCCTGCGCGGGGTTGTAGATAACCGCTAGGGTCGGTACGCCGCCCTCGACTAGGGCGACGGAGACCACGTATTCGGGGATACCTTCGACGAACTCGCGGGTGCCGTCGATGGGATCGACGATCCACACCGCTTCTTTAGCGAGACGTTGGCGGTCATCGGCGGTCTCTTCAGAGAGCCAGCCGCAGTCTGGGCGCAGATCGCGCAGGGCTTTTTTGAGATAGGCGTCGGCTTGGAGATCTGCCGCGGTCAGCGGATCGTCCCGGTCTTTGTAGGCGACCTCGAGTGGTCCGCCGAAATACTGCAAGATCAGCGCCCCGGCCTCGCGGGTGGCTGCTATGGCTTGTTGGAGTTGGGCCTGCATGAGAAAATTTGAAAATAGGGGTTAAAATTAGGGAGAGCAATGGGAGCTATAGTGGCTTGACAAGACAAAGAGGCGTCGGGTAGATTGAGAAGGCAGAATCGACAATTTAATAATGAGGTGGAACATGCGTTGGATATTATGGATTTGGCTGCCGGTGATCTTGGTGTTGGTACGCGGGGCCGAGGCGGCCATGGAGACCGAAGAGGTGCGGAGTCTGCTGCAAGAGATGCAAGCCGAAGAAGCGTGGGGCGAAGCTGTGCTCACCGATGGCCGGGTGCGCTCGTTGCGCGTGCAGGAGCTTGAGGCGGATTCCGTGGCGGTCGTCGAGGTCGTCGGTGCCTTGCAGGAGCGGGAGGCCGCGTATGCGCTGGCCGAAATTCGCTCGTTGCGCCCGCTGGGGACGCATCGCATTCCGTCGCGCCACGCTGCGTACCAACAGCCGAAATCCGGGCTGTTGGCCTTCCTGCTGGAGCTACCCGTGCCGGGCGCGGGCTATTTCTACATTGGCGAGCACAAACAGGGGCTCGCGCTCATGGGTTTGACAGTGACGGCGGTGGGGACGGCCTTTCTGACTGGTGAGGATACTGCGGCCGGTTGGGTGCCGCTGTCGGTTTGGGTCAAGATCGCGTCGCTGATCCACCTGCGCGACCAAGTCCAAACCATCAATGCGCTGGCTACGAGCGTCGAGCTGGGTGCTCTGCCTGGTCGCGAAGCCGCCGTTCCTGCCCTGCGGCTGAAGCTGTCTTTTTAGCGACGCCGTCTCTGCGCTTGACTGGACTTTTAAGGGTACGCGGAGTACGTCTTGCACATCGACTATATAGCCTAACCAGATAACCAGCTAGGAAACGTTCTATCGAATATGCTCGACGCCGATCCTCCGGCGTCGAGCATTGTTTTTGTTTCAGCCTTTGTGAGCATCCAAACCACTATGCGCGTGAAGCGGCGCATCCTTGAGATAAAAGAAAGAGGCAGCACTATCCGTTTTGTGCTTGGAATAGACCTTAGCGGCACCAGCCGAGAGGTACTTGCCGAACTTCTCGAATGGGATATAGATGTTCGCATCATTAAGCACCGCACTCCAAGACATACTTTCCACCCGAAGTTGTATTTTTTTCAATGGACCGATCGTGCAACCGTCATTATTGGATCAAACAACATGACGGAAGGAGGATTCTTCGGAAATTACGAGAGCGCGGCTCGTATTACCTATTCACTTCCTGAAGACACCGAAGCCTTTGACACGGCACACAACCAATTGGCTCGCTTTCTTCAACTGGATGGTCCCACTGTATATCAACTAACCAAAAAACTTCTCGCCGAGCTAGTTGATAGGCGGGTTATCCCAGCCGAAACAGAGGCCAGCAAGGCCCTCGATACGGCTATCAAGAGCGAGGCATCACCCAAGCAAAAGGGCCAACCAATTTTCGGGAAGGAGGATTTTGCCACTCCGCCACCATTGCCACCTGAATTGATAGCGCGTCTAGTAAATTTTAGCACTAATGCCATATCCTGAAAGAACCGCTGCAACAGGACGGGCATATTCTTGCGTCGGAAACCGACATCTGCTTGGGAAATCCGTGTGTATAGATCCTGAAGATAGTTATAGGTAGTTTCGGGCAAGACACCCTCACTGTCCGTTATGGCCTGCTCCAACCTACGTCGCTCTTTAGTTGCGATCTCCCGGCTGCCAATAAGGCCCTGTTCAATGGGCCTCCGCGCCGACGAATCCATTCCGAATAATGTAAGAAGCGATAGTCTGTCCGTATCGATATATGGAAGGGCCGTAGCATACGGCGGACTTGTAAGTACGAGATCCACGCTGTTTTCTGTGAGACCGAGAGCTTCAAAGGTCTTTGGGTTGGAACACCTACTACGGACTCAATTTCACGCTTCCTCAACGCGCTTTCGTAGGGCCACAACTTGTACGGGGGAGAGCCCAACCATACGGATACCTTCTTGGGGGGCTTGCGGATGACGAGGATTTTCTCAGTGGTGGCCCTTCGCCCAGCAGCCGCGAAGGAACGCTTTGAAGGATGGATTGCTCGTTCTGTTATACAAACACTTTCAAAGCCAATTTTTTCGGCGGAGTCGCTCAGTGCTTCTGCCGCCGGGTAAAGGACTTTCTTATAGATCGCGTCCCCTACAATGAGCACGGCATACCTGCCAGACTTCAAGAGGCTGTGCATCCCCGCCAAGCTTTGTTGCATCTCTGCGAGGTACGCATCGAATCCCGAGGCCTCCTTCTGATGGCGAAGGTGAGAGCCAATCTCGATCTTTGCGAGTTCGCGCGGGTTATATCCCAACCACAGCAGCCGAAAGCGGTGATAAAGGTGGTAGTCCGTCGCGTTTCCGTAGGGTGGAGATGTAACAATTAGGTCAATGGTCTCAGGCCTGCATACCCTATGGCCTAACTTTCGCGTATCGGCCGTTGTGAAGTTACAGACACCGTACCGAAGCATAGCTTGGGTCCTTACGACATTGCGAATGATCCTATCGAGGGCACCGAGGAACCGCTTTAAGGTCTCGCCTTGCGGTGCGTCAACGCTCAGTGCCCGTCTCCCCAAGCGAACGGCTTCTAGGGCGGTAGTACCGCTGCCGCCAAAGGGATCAAGCACTAACTCACCAGGGAAAGATAGCTGAGAGATACAGGTTCCGGGTAGCTGAGGAATGAATTTAGCGGGATACGGATGCAGGTCGTGGGTCAGGAAACCCGTGTTGTCGGTAGTAAACGACCAATCTATCGCTTGGAAGACATTTGCGACGCGCTCCGCATTTTGGAGATCATCCGGGGAATGGATCTCTTCGTACTGGGGGAATGCCTCCTCCCAGTCAAGCGCGTATTGGCCTCCGTCTTCTTGGACAAGTGACGCACTAAGATCCGCTTCATACAGGTATCTTCCCAGAATATCCATGTCAAAGACGTCCGGCAGGATTAGGAGTTGAGAATAGGCAGCGACCGGCCCTTGCGGGGGCCGGTTTTTTTATGCCCGCCAGACGCGGCTGATCCAAGCCCTTAGATCCATGGCCAAGCTGAGGAAGGTGGGTACCAAGAAGAGGGTGAATAGGGTAGATAGCAGCAGCCCGCCGATGACGACGCTGCCCAAGCCGCGGTAGAGTTCGGACCCCGCGCCGGGAAAGACGACTAGCGGCAGCATCCCCAAGGCGCTGGTAATCATGGACATGAAAATAGGCCGTACGCGGCTGAAAACCGCGTCGCGGACGGCCTCTTTGACTGGCGTTTCGGGCGCGTCGCGCAGGATATTGAGCGTCTGGTGGACGATGAGGATGGCGTTGTTGACCACCACGCCGATGAGGATGACAAAACCGAGCATGGTGAGGATGTCGAGCGGCTGATAGGTCAGCGTGAGGTTGACGACCTCCAGCCCGAGAATGCCGCCGGCCAGCGCCGGCGGTACGCTGAGCATGATGACGAATGGGTAGAGGAAGCTCTCAAAGAGCGCGGCCATCAGCAGATAGGTAATCACTAGGGCCAACAGAAAGTTCCACTGCAGGGCTTGGCGGGTGCGCCGCAGGTCGTCGGCTGAGCCAGAAAGCTGGATCTGGTAGGGCGGAGCTAACTCGCCCGAGGCGACGAGGGGTTGGACGATCTGAGTTTGGATCGCGTCGAGGGCCGTCTCTAGGGGCATGATTTCCGGCGGAATGACTTGGACGGTGATGGCCCGGCTGCGCTCGATGTGGTTGATCTGCTCAGGGCCAGTGGTTACCTCGACGCGAGCCACGGCGCTGAGCGGCACCAGTTGCCCTCGCGGAGTGTAGATGGGCAGGGCCTCAATGTCTTGGGTACGGAACCAATCCTCCTCGCCCCGCAGCACCAAATCGATTTCCTCGCCTTGGAACTGATAGCCATCGACGAGAGCGCCGTCTAATAGCGCGTTGACCGCCGAGCCGATGTCCCGCGCCGAAAGCCCCAAATCGGCGGCGCGTACGCGGTCGGGGAGGATGCGGACTTCTGGATTGCCCAAGTCGAGGCTGGGGATGGGGCGGGCTTGGGCACCGGGCACGACTTGGCCGACTTGGCCGAAGACCCGGCCTCCCAGCCCGATGAGGCGACCCAAATCCGGGCCGGTGATCTCGATGTCGATGGCCCGCCCGCTTCCGCCGCCGCGTTGGAAGAGGCTCGATTGCTGGACAATGGCGAAGGTGCCGGGCACCCCGCCGAAGACTGGTCCTTGAATGAGCGGGATCAGCTCGCGCACCCGTGCCGGATCCGCCGAGCGAGCACCCATGAAGGCCGAGCGGCCAAAGGCCACGAAAAACATGTTGTCAACGGGCGGTCCCGACAGGGCTTGGGCTTGGGGGCTGTCGGGGGCGGCGGCCGCCTCCCAGTGGGGCCGCAGGACGTCCTCGATGGTCTGACCGACTTGGATCAACTCGTCGAGATTGTAGCCGGGGGGCGGCAGGACGATGCCAAAGACTAGGTTGCGGTTGCCGGTAGGCAGGTATTCGGATTTGGGCAGTAGGGTCCAAGCGATGACCAGCGAGAGGCCGACTAGCCCGGTGATGACCCCCAAGCGCAGCAGTGTGCTGCCGCTAATGCGGAAGACGCTTTGGGCGATAAAGGTGCGCACTCGGGCGCCCCAAGCGGCTAGCAAGTCCCCGCGCTGCTTGTCGCCGCCGAGAATCTTGTTGGCCAAGCTGGGGATGACGGAGACGGCCACGATCAAGCTGAGCACCACCGAGCAAGAAACCGCGATGGCGATGTCGCGGAAGAGCTGGCCAGCTTCGTCCTCGACGAAGACGATGGGTAGGAAGATGGCCACTGTGGTCAAGGTGCTGGCCAAGAGTGCCCCCCAGACCTCTGAGGCCCCGTCCAAGGCCGCGCGGACGCGGGTTTTGCCCATCTGCTGGTGGCGGAAAATGTTTTCGAGCGCGACGATGGCATTGTCGATGACCATGCCCACTGCAAAGCTCATCCCGGCCAAGCTAATGACGTTGATGTTGCGGCCCAAAAGCGAGAGAGCCAAAAAGGTGCCGACAATTGAAATCGGGATGGCCGTGGCGATGATCGCCACCGAGCTGACGCTGCGCAAAAAGATAAAGAGCACTGTCACGGCCAGTGTGCCGCCGATGATGATGTTGGAGCGCACTAAGCCGATCGCGCTGTCGATGTAGTCGGTTTCGTCGTACACCTGCGCGAGGTAGAGGCCCTCGCGGGCCAGCGGCCCTTCGTTGAGCTCCCGGATGGTGCGGCGGATGCCGTCCATGACGGAGAGGACATTGGCCCCGGTCTCGCGCTGGGCATTGATGGCAATGGCCGGTCGGCCCTTTTGCCGCACGGCGGCCGCGGCGCGGACGTAGCCGAGGCGGGTGCGGGCGATCTCGCCGACGGTGACTCGGGTGCCATAGGCTGAGCGGACGACGACTTGCTCGATGTCGCTGGGATGCTGGTACTGGCCGACGGTGCGCACAATGTAGCGGCGCTTGCCCTCGTCAAAGGCTCCGGCGCTGGTATTGGCGTTTTCGCGGGCGAGAGCTTGGGCTAGGTCTTGGACGGTGATCTGGCGGGCGGCCATGGCCTGTGGATCGACAATGACTTGGAGTTGGCGGTCGTAGCCGCCGTAGATATCGCTTCGGGACACGCCGGGTACGCGCTCGAGGGCGGTTTTGACGACTTCCTCGGCGTAGTCGCGGTAGCGCTCAACATCCTGTTGGTCGCGGTCGGGCAGCGTGTCGAGGATCAGCCACGTGATGGCCCCGCTTGGGCCGGTGCCGCCAGCCGAGATCACGGGCCGCTCGGCGTCGAGCGGATAGCCAAAGACTTGATCGAGCTTGTTGGAGACCAGCAGCAGCACCGCGTCTGGATCGACGCCGACGTTGAATTCGAGCGTCACGACTCCGCGGCTGTCATTGCTCTCACTGGTCATCAGTACCAGTCCCTCGACGCTTTTGAGCTGTTCTTCTTGGCGCTGGACGATCTCTTGCTCGACTTCTTCTGGGCTAGCGCCCGGCCACGCGGTGGAGACCGTGACGAGGGGGCGGTCGACGTCCGGGGTGAGTTGAACGGGGATGCGGAAGAGGGATATCAGGCCGAACAGCGCGACGAAGAGCACACCGACAATCACGCTGACGGGACGCTTGATGGCGGTATCGACTAAGCGCATGACGGACTATGGCTGCCGGCGGATGATGCGCACGGCTTGGCCGTCCATCAGCCGCTCGTTGCCGCGCACCACGGCGAGATCGCCGGGCGCGAGGTCGCCGGTAACGGCCACGTATCCCTTGTGCGCCAGTCCGGTTTCGACGGGGCGACTGAGGGCTTTACCGTCGCGAGCGAGGTACACTATCTGTCCTTGCGGGCCGGAGACTAGGGCGTCTTTATGCACCAGCATCGATGTCGTGGGTTGCGCGATCTGAAAGCGCACCTGTGCGGACATATTGCTGCGCATCCGGCCGTCTGGGTTGAGAGCACCGACGACGACCGGGAAGGTGTGGGAGGAGGCGTAGCCCTCGGCGAGGATGACGCTCACGAGGCCGGCAATGGGGCCGCCGCCGAGGGCATCGACAAAGATGTCGGCGCGGTCGCCCAAGGTGAGCTGCGAAACGTAGCGTTCGGGCACATCGACGTACACGCGGACGGTGTCGATGGAGATTACTTGGCCAATCTCGCCGCCGCGTCCGACCCATTGGCCGACCTCGGTAAAGGTCTGGATGATGTGCCCGGAGAAGGGGGCGCGGACGAAGAGATTTTCTACTTGCGCTTGGAGGCCGGCTAGCTTGGCTTGGGCCCGGGCCAGTTCGTAGGCGTCGTCGCGTAGCTCTTGCTCGGAGACCGAGTCGGTGGCTCGTAGCTGGCGGCTGCGGTCGTAGTTAAACTGGCGTAGCTCAAAATCGGCTTGGGCTTCTGCTAGCGAGGCTTGGAGTGGATCGTTGGCTAATTCAAAGAGGGGATCGCCGCTGCGCACGGTTTGGCCAGCTTCCTTGAAGCGCCTGACCACTCGACCCTCGGTCTCGGCGGCGACGCGGCTGGAGCGCATGGGCAGGATGCGCCCGACAAAGGAGAGGGCTTCGACGAGCGGTTGTTCGAGGACCTCGGCGACGATGACCGGCGTCGGCGGGCGCTCTTGGCTTGGGAGTGCGCCGGGCAGCAAGGTCAGGAGCAGGAGGAAGACGAGGGGCATTTAGATTTCCTTGGCGACGTGAGAAAACGCCAAGAAGGTAGGGATTGGATTGAACCGGGACAATGGGGTGCTACTTGCGCCGCAGAATGGCGGTCTCGCGCACAAACCGTGCGCGGTAGCGCTGGTCCCCGCTGGCGCCGTACTGGTCAATCAGGCGCTCGATGCGGCGGATGCGCTCGCCGGTAGGCGGATGACTGGCGAAGAGCTTTTCTAAATCAGAACGCCGCTGCGCTTCGAGTTTTTTCAGTTTTTCAAAAAAGCGCAGCAGGCCGCGCGGGTCGTACCCAGCCTCGATGGCGTAGCGGACGCCGAAGGTATCGGCTTCGCGCTCGTCGTCGCGGCTGAAGCGGGCACTACTGAGTTGGGAAGCGATCTGGCCGAGTTGGTAGGGGTCTGCGCCGAGGGCGAGGCTGGTGAGGAAGTCCATGCCGAAGCGGGCGGCGAGTTGGTTGGCGGAGTGGCGGCCGACGATGTGGCCGATCTCGTGGGCGAGGACTCCGGCCAGTTCGGCCTCGTCTTCGGCAATTAGTAGTAGGCCGCTATAGACGTAGAGATAGCCGCCGAGAACGGCGAAGGCGTTTATTTCTTTAGGATCGTCGAGGACTTTAACGCGGTAGCGGATGCCGGGGCGGTCTTCTAGGGCCGGGGGAAGCAGGGCCTTGGTGACGCGCTGGATGTAGGCCTGGAGGCCGCGGTCGGGGTGAAGGCGTTGTTGGGCTTCGATTTGGGCGGCGAATTTCGCGCCGAGTTTGATTTCGGTTTTGTCGGAAATCAGGGCGTAGCCCAACTCGCGGCGGACGGTGGCGCAGCCGGACGCGAGGGTGCAGGTGGCGACGAGCAGGATGAGGAGGGTGCGTTGGAGCATTCGTTAGCTTCCCTAGTTTTTAAGAACGCTTCCGCGTGCCAAACTCGATCACTTTTTTTTGCGGCGAGAGGTTGATCTCGTCGAGTACTGTGCCGTCGCGTGCGGTCAGAGCTTGGACGATGACCGCGGCGACGTCTTCCGGCAGGATGTAGTTGTCGGGCGCTGGGCCTGGCTGGAAGTCCAATGCGTTGAAGAAGGGGGACTGGACCATGCCGGGGTTGACCAATGTGACGCGGACGCCAGCGCGGGCGCACTCGGCGCGCAAGGCTTGGGCGAGGCCGCGCAGGGCGAATTTGGCCGCGCAGTACAAGCTGCCTTGAGCCGTGCCAGCGAGCGCGGCTTCCGATCCCATAAAGACCAAGTGTCCGCGCCCGGCCTTTTTGAGGGTGGGGAGGAAGGCGCGGGCGACGAAGACGTGACTGGTGAAGTTGAGGTCAATCAGGGCGCGGATTTGCTCGTAGGAGAATTGCTCTAAGGTGCCAAAGCGGCCGACACCGGCATTGAGGACTAGGGCATCAAGGGCTGGGTAGGCGGCGACGAGAGCCTGTAGATGGGCGGGGAGTCGGTCGAGGTCGGCGAGGTCCATCTCGTGCGCTGCAAAGCCGCGGTCATCGCAGGGGAACTTGTCGAAGTCGCGGGCAATACCAATGGCGCGCTGGCCGTCGGCGAGCAGCCTTTCGCAGACGGCGCGGCCAATGCCAGAACTGGCCCCAGTGACTAAGACGCGCATATCAGCCCTGTAGGGTGGTGGACGGACAGGGGAAGAATCGCTCGGCGGGAATGTACTGGAGCAATTGATTCGCGCAAAAGTCGTGTAGCCTTTTGGCCAAGGCGGGCCGGTAGGAGACCATGCCGCCTTTTTCCTCCAAGCCATAGGCGAGGAGTTTTTCGTCCGGGTAGAGCTTGTGCATGGTTTTGTACATGCCGTGCGGCAGGCGGAACTGGCCCAAGCTGACCGAGTGCAGACCGTTGCGGCTCACCTTGGAGAACACGAGGGCGAACAGGTCGCGGTAGTGCTCCTCGTAGGCGCGGTCGTAGAGCAGCGGATCAAAGCGCAGCCCAATAGGCCAGCCGCGTTCTTGCAGGGCGGCGATGGCCTCCAAGCGTCGAGCGACTGGTGGCGCACCAACCTCGAATTGGTCGGCAAGCGCCGGCGGGGTCATGCTGAAGGCGACGACGCAATTGGGCAGAGGCTCAGTGGCGAGTAAGGTCTTGATGCGCACGCTTTTGGTGCGCAGTTCAAAGTACGCCTGCGGGTGGTCGGCAAAGAAGGGGAGGAAACCGGCTGTAAAGTGGGTAATACCCTCTAGCGCGAGGCTGTCGCAGTCGTAGCCGGAGAAGAAATAGGGAGCGTCAGGTGCGTCCTCAGCGATGTGCGCGGCCATGTCCTGTTGGAAGTCATCGTAGTTGACAAAGAGGACCAAGTGAGCCGAGCGATACAGGCCTTGGAGGAAGCAGTAGCGGCAGTCGTAGGGACAGTTGAGCAGGTGCGAGAAATAGTAATTGCGCTCGCCACCGATGCCGTAGCCGTCGGGAGCCGCGAGAACGCGCCGCCCGGCCTTGTGGGCGAGGATGAGCGCGGGGCGGCGCTTTTGTAGGCGGAAGTTTTGCGCCGTGCGGTTGAAGACCTCGCCGTAGCGGGCGCAGGGGACTAGCTGAGCGCGGGGGAAGCGGTCGATCACGGCACGAGTGCGCGGGTGGTCGAGGATGGACTCTTCGGCGTAAATAAAATCGAACATGAGGCGGCGAGCGGATGATTAATCTAAACAATTTCTTGTTTAGGATAATCTCAGATAGGGTAGCTTAACCTTGGTTCCATGAGCAACGCCATTTGTTGTTCTGTCTCGAAGTTTGGTTCTGCTGAGTGGATGAATTGTCCCAATTCTTCCAGCCTGCCAAGTTGTTGTGCTATAGCGACAAATGAGATACGTCGCAATATATCAATAGTGATCGGTCGCTTCGCATCTGCGAATACTAAAGATCGAAGAAATGCAAGTGCAGGTTCGGATGAGAGTGAGTCGCGAAGCAAACGCGCTTCAGCCTCTGTGTTACATGGAATTGAGTAACAAGTACCGTCCACCATAACCGGACGATTCGCCAATGGTGGGACAACTGAAAACGAGCAAGACTTATATAAGCCCGAAGTCGCGACTTTCCATGAAGAGATCGATCTTTTTCGATCGTCGAGAGTCGCCGCATGGTCGATCAGATACTGCCATGTCTTAGGAGCCTCGTTCTCGATTATCGATGTGTCATCGCCTATATATTTCTGCGTGACTAAAACAGCCTTACGCGGCACGATTCGACCGTTACCAAGATCAGACGATTTTAATAATGGATAAAGATAACGATCTTCTATTTCGGCCATCTCACCCAATCCATTCCGGTACAATCCACCCTCGCGAGTAAACGCCATGACCTTGGCTGCATCATGCTTGATTCCAGACCTCCAAATTATAGGCAAGTGATTCGCTACCAAATCCTCTGAATTCGTGTTCACATTCAGTAAATCGTTTTAGATTAGTCGTCCAAGAATCCTTTTATGCCCAAGGTATCGTACCGTCTGCACTCGGTCAAGAACTGCCGTCGTTGCCTAACGTCTTGATGAGGACCTGAAGTACTGGCTGGGATATATGCTCGAGCGCCTAGCCAGTGATGCTGAGGAAAAGTGCCATCCTAAGTAAACGACAGTGATCTAAATTGCAGTGCAGCCACAAGTTAGGTTTATTTGTCATCGCCCAAGATTTCAGCGATCCGAGGCGTCAATGGCGAGGACTACACCCTACCTAGAGGAGAGGGATCGGCAGGATGGGGATCGGGATACTGTGTATGCTGGGGGTGTTCGCGTTATGGAGCGTCATCCCGGTGCTGGTGAAATTGCTATTTTTCGTTTTTGATCCGTTCACTATCGCCTTTCTCCGGTTGCTACAAGGTACGGCGGTCGTGTCGGCCGCCTTTTTCGCACGCGGCCATAACCTGCGGGACATTCAATGGTCTTGGTGGCATCTGATCGGGGGGCTGGGCATGAGCCTGAACTTCTCGCTCTATGCGCGGTCGCTGAGTTATACCACGGCCAGCGCTGGCTCGTTGGTCGTCCAAGTGCAATACGTCGCGCTGACGGTGCTAGCCGTCGCCGTGCTGCGCGAGCGGTTGGGTGCAGGGAAAATGGTAGGTATGGCGCTGGTACTGGCTGGAGTCGCGGTGATCGTGGGGGTGCGCGAGGATATGAGCCACCTGTTCGCACCGCGCTATGTTTTGGGCAATGTGCTGATGCTGTTGGCTGGGCTGGGCTGGGGGATCTACGCGCTCGCCAACAAGGCACTTGCACAGCGAGTGGGGACCGCAGCGATACTGGCCCCAATGATGGCGATGGGTGTGGTGGTCACCGGCGCACTCGCCGCGACCCATTTTCAACTGCGCTCGGAGCCGACGGCGACCACGTGGATTGTGATGCTCATTCTGGGCGTGTTGGCCACTGGCTGTGCGTTTGTTTTGGTCTCGGAGGGCATGAAACGGTTGAGTGCCGTGCTGGTTGGCACGTTGACCGCTACGGCACCCATCGGGCAGATCGCGCTGGCTCACTGGGTCTTGGGGGAGCCAGTGACTTGGAGCCTAACAGGTGGTGGGGTTTTGATCTTGGCCGGTGTGCTCGGCATGGTGTATGCCGAGCGATTCCAAGCCCGACGGCGAGATCGCGGCTAATATGCACTGCTAGTCCTCAGCCACTAAGTGTGTCCGTTCGGACCTCAGAAGCTCTCTTAGTTTAGAGTCGTATTCTCGCTTGGTCGCCGCCTGATTTTCGGGTAGGCCGATCGAGACTCCCGCCGCCGTATAGGTCATAACCAACACCTTGCGCGGCTCGTCGTCTATATTGGTGGATCCACCGTGGACCATGGACGTTGTCAGCACGGTCACCTGTCCTGCTCGCGCCAAAACCGGTTGCGGCGCAGCGTATTCGGGCGGCAGGTTCACCATTTTGATGCCTTGGACCCCCGGCATTGCGTCTTGCAGCAGCGGATCGGCCGAACGCACGGCGGCTACTAGGCGGTGGCTGCCGGGCCGGTACATCATCGGGGCCCGCCGTTCATTGACATTGGTCAACCACAGAAAAAAACTGCATACGACTCGCCGGGGCGTCGCGGCCCAATCCTCCAAGTTGTACTGGATATCGGTGTGCTGATCGTAGCTGAACTCGCTTCCCGGCTGGGGATAAGAGGCCACAATCGCCGTCTGGAAGAAGCGGATCGCATCGGCTCGCAGCACTCGTTTGGCGACTGCTTCAAAGAAGGGATGCTGGATCAGGTCCAGTAGGGCCGGCTCGTAGTAATTGCAGGTCGCTCCGTAGCGAAAACGCGGTGCTTGGTCCGGTGCGGCTGCTTGAAAAGGCAGCAGTACGTCGATGGCCACCGCGGCCGTGGCGATTTCTTCGGGCGTCAAAGGCGTGTCGATGGTGACAGCACCCCGCTCCTCAAAGACCCTTAATTGTTCGGCACTGATCATAGCTCCTCCCTAAACTCGACTTTATCCATTCATGTAGCATAGCAAACGATATGGCTAAGGCGTTCGACGATTCCCGCTGTTGGTTTTTGCCTGTCTGGGCGTGGAGTTGACGTTGAAGAATGTTGCCAGATGTGTTTGCGGAACCAAGCGAGTGCATCCGCAAAAGTGGGCTTTGTTTTGCTATACCAAAATACGAATTAAGTATGAGCTCACGCGAGGTTGCGGATTGTGCTCGGCAACTCGTCGAGATCGTCAATCACCGCATCCACAATCTCAGGTGCCTCCCAGTACTCATCTCGTTTCCAAATCGCTTTCATCCCAAAGGACTTGGCACCCCGAATGTCGGCCTCTGGATTGTCGCCAATCATGACAGCTTGATCTGGCGAGACGCCTAAGTTGTCGGTCGCCCGACGGAAAATTTCCGCATCCGGTTTGGCGACTCCTTCGGCTTCCGAGATCAATATGGTGTCGAAATAGCGAGCGATCCCCAAACCATCAATTTTCGGCTGCTGTGAATCAACGGCCCCGTTCGTGACAAGCCCCATCTTTAATCCCTGTTGTCTGAGTGTGGTAAGCGTCTGATGTGTCTTCGGAAACGGAACGCACCAGAGCCACAGGGATTCGGGTATTCTTGCTAGGCGGTTTCCCGCGTAGCACGTACGACGTACGAACTGCTCTCAATGTAGTCTTTCCACGTCGTAGGCATTATCGCGAGCCTCCTAACAGCTTGTAGATTGCCGTTTCGTCCTAATATATCATTTGGACCCGCCAGTTGTATAATCGAGGAAGGCCAAGCCTATAGATATCCTATCTTCACTCCTCGGTTTCAGAGTCCTCAAGCGGATGCAGGTCAATTGGAGTGAGAATGCCATAGAAACCGTATTTGATGCCCTGTCGATCCCCTTTCCCCGGCGGAAAGTACTCTTCTATAAGCGCCAGCAATCGGCGGCCAAATTCGGCGGCCTGTTCTTGAGAAAGTCGCGCGCGGTTATGATTGACTGACATCTGGAACGTCGAACCGTATAAGCCCTCGGCAGCTTCGCGAGATGCTTGATTAAACTGGCTAACAACGTCCGTTGGCATGGCCTCCGCAATCTGGTCTTGCGCCGAATGGGTCTCTCGAACGCGGACTTTGCTTGCCGCTGGCAAACAACGCCATTCCTCGGGGGTTGCTCCGTATTCCTCCAAATGCACGACACCTGTTTGCGCCAGCCGTTGCAAGTGGTACAGCACCCGAGCATCGGTAACGCCCAACGTCTGCGAAATTTCCGCGACCGATTTCCCTGCTCCAAGAATTTTTAAGATGCGCCAACGAAGCGGATCGGCGAGTACGTTCGCCCGATCATCTTCGATAACTAGTACCGAGTCCTTTGAGGAGTTGTTCGAGAACGTCAATTCACGCCATGTACTCATTCAGACATCCTTGTCCGGTGTGAACGCCAGCAGAATCGCGTCGGCAAACATGCGCCAGACGATAGCCACTTCAGCAAACCCGGCCTCGGTCATGGAGTCGATCATGTTCTCTGCGCTGTGTTCGTACTCAATATCCCGCCCAGCGGCCTTCATCGCTCGCTTGTATTCCACCCTAGCGTCAATCGCTTGCTGAGTAGCTACCCCTGAAGCAACGGCGTCTCGAAGATGGTGCTGGCGGAAGCGCGCCGCCTGCTGCCGAACACTTGCTCCCCAGCGAGGCCCAACTGACATCGCGTCGTACAGGACAAAGCAACCACCCGGCCGGAGCGCGCCTGTGATGCGGACAAAAAGTTCAGGCAAATCAGCCGGAGGAACGTGGTGAATGGTCTTGGCCGAGACCACCAAATCACACGGCTGGATATCGCAACTAGTTATGTCCGCTTCCCGCACCTCGATCCGATCTGAATACGACACCAACTTCCGCCTAGCGAGCGCAAGCATCTCCGGTTCGCTGTCGAGACAGGTGCCAGTGGCGTGGCGGAAGTGTGCCAACACGCGCACAGTCGGCTCGGCCGTGCCACAACCGAGGTCCACAAACTCGAATGCCTCATTGGCATCGAAGGGAATCAGATTCACAATCATGTCCAAACCCTTGCTGTAAGGTGGACTTAAGACGGGCTGGAGACGATCATACGAATCCGCGACAGTTGCGAAGTAACTGCGCCATTCAGGTAAAGATGAATCCATTTCTACTCCACCAAACCCAACTCCTAAATCCCAACCCCAAACCGTTCCTCAAACGCCGCCCAAATATCAGCAGGCACCTCCTGAGTCGCCGCGTCGTACGCGTCTTGGAGCTGGTGGCGGTCGGCTGGGCCGCTCATGACGATGCCGTCGATGGGCGCGTCGAGGCAGAACTGCATGGCCAAGTGCTTGATGTCCACGTCCTGCTCTTGGCACCATTCCCACATGGCGTGAGCACGCGGCTCAGCGGCCCGATTCGGCTCGATGCCGGTCAAGCGGCCCATGCCGAAGACGCTGGCCAAAATCAGGCCCGTACCGTGCTTTTTGGCCAAGCGCATGGTGGTGCGGGCGACGGATTGGTCGAGGAGCGTGTAGTCGAGGAACGTGAGGACGATCTCGGCGTGGCCGGCCTCGATGGCGGCGCGGTGGAAGTCGTGATCGCGGACCCCCAAACCAATGTGGCGCACCAAGCCCTCCTCCTTCATTTTCTGCAACTCGTCGAAGGCGCGACCGGGGCCTAACGGATCGGCAATATCGGGTGGGTCGTGAACTAACACAGCGTCGAGGTACTCGACGCGAATCGATTGCAGGCTTTGTTCGACGCTCCAGCGCGTGGCCGCCGCAGAAAAGTCCTTGGGGTGCGCTGGGTGCGGGCCGACCTTGGCCTGCATGTAATAGCTCGATCGCTCGACACCGGCTAGCGCCTGGCCCCAGCGGTCCTCGTTGCGGCCAGCATAGCTGTCGAAATAGTCGATGCCTAAATCGAGCGCGCGTTCGATGGTGGCGATGGTCTCGTCCTCGCCGGATGCACCGACAAAGGCGGCACCCATGCCGAGTGCCCGGGGCTGCATGCCCGTGCGCCCCATGTTGCGGCGCGGTAGCTTGCTCATGGATTTAACTCCCTTTTATCTCGTATAACTCGATTTCAAAAATTAAGGTCGCGCACGAGGGGATGCTGCCGGGCTTGCCCTTTTTGCCGTAGGCCAACTCCGGCGGGATCACCAGCCGCGCCTTGCCGCCGCCCTTCATCATCTGCAAGCCCTCAGTCCAGCCGGGGATAACCCTTTTGAGCGACAGTGTGCTGGGACGGCCCCGTTCGTACGAGCTGTCGAAGACCTTGCCGTCGGCAAACATGCCCTTGTAGTGAACGGTGACGCGGGCTTTAGGCCCGGGCTGGGGGCCGTAACCTCCCTTTAGCTCCTGATAGATGAGGCCGGATTCGGTGCGGACGGCCCCTTCTTTGGCGGCCTCGCGGTCGAGAAAGGCTTGGTCGATGGACTCGGCGCAGGGGTCAGAGCAGGCGGCGAGCGCTAATAAGGCGAAGGGGAGTAAGGGGTTCATGGCGTTGCCTCGGGGCGTGAGGGTGGGCAGGACCCCTTCCATATTAGCGCACGCGGCCCGCTCGCTCAAGGTATGGACAGCGGAGAACTCCGAGCGTTATGTTACCTCCCATTGCGTGAAACCGAGGAAAGCACGGCGAATATGGGAAAACGCGCTAGGCATTGGGCGCTTCTCGGCGGCCTAGTCTTGGTCGCCTGTACCAGCGAACAGGCTACAGACGGCTTGCAGCAAGTACCGCGCAACCGCACGCTGATCGTCGATTGCGCCGAGAACAACACCTGCGGAGGCCAGATCCAAGACTACAACACCTTCAACCCCTTCGTGCCGGGCGGGGTCTCGCGGATCGGCTATCAGTTCCTCTACGAGCCGCTCTACTTCTTCAATGGCTACCAGATCGACGCCGAACCGCTGCCTTGGATCGCCACTGGACACCGGTTCAACGCGGACCACACAGAAGTCGTGGTGGATATTCGCCCGGGCGTGGCGTGGAGCGACGGTCAGCCGTGGACGGCGCACGACTTTGTCTTTACGGTCAATATGCTCAAAGAGCACGCGCCGAATCTGGTGTTCTCAACCGATATGGCGACTTGGGTCCAAGAGGCCGTGGCGCTCGACAGCCTGACGGCGAAAATCGTCCTCAAATCGCCTAATCCGCGCTTTCTGTTCAGTTATTTCACCCACAACCACGGCAACGGAGTGCCGATCGTCCCCAAACACATCTGGGAGGGGCAAGATCCCTTGCGCTTTGCCAATTACGATCTGGCCAGCGGTTGGCCGGTGGTCACGGGGCCGTATCGCATGGCGCTGTCGGAGCCGGCGCAGCGGATTTGGGATCTGCGCCCGGACTGGTGGGCGGCCAAGACCGGCTTCCACGCGCCGCCGCAGGTCGAGCGCTTGATATTTTTGCCCTACATGGAAGAGCATCAGCGGGTGCAGAACCTGCTGGCCAACAAGCTCGACACGTGTTTGGAACTTCGACCGTCCAATATCATCACCTTACTCGAACAACACGACAAAATGAGTACTTGGACCGGGCGGGATCCTCCCTATAGCTACATGACGCCGTGGGCGATCACCTTGGGTTTTAACAATATGGAGCCCCCTTTCGACGATCCCGAGATCCGGCGGGCGATCAACTTCGCCATCAACCGCGAACAACTGGTTGAAATCGGCTGGCAGAACTCGGGCGACTACGCGCTGTTGCCACTGCCAGACGTGCCGCAGATGCAGCCCTACTTCGCGGCGGCCGCGGATCTAGTCGCCCAATACGAGATCGGCGTCCACGACAGCGCGCTCACGGCGGCGATCCTGTCGCGCAAGGGGTGGGTGCGAGGGCCGGATGGCTTCTGGACGAAGGACGGCGAGGTGTTTTCGCTCGTCATAGACATCTTCGCACATTTCCAAGACCTGACGCCGGTTTTGGTCGCCCAGCTCCAAGCGGCGGGTTTCGACGCCTCGTTCCGCATGACTGCGGACTACATTTCGCGGATGGCTCAGGGCGAGGCACGCGCTTTTATGTTTGGCAACTTGAGCTCCATGCGCGATCCCTACCAAGTGCTGAGCCACTACCACAGCCGCTTCGCTAGGCCGACGGGTGAGACCGCCGAACACTATTGGCGCTGGCAGAATGCCGACTTCGACTCGCTAGTCGACCGCATGGCGCAGACGCCCAACGATGCGCCCGAGATGATGGCGATTTACCGACAGGCAATAGCGATCTGGCTTGCAGAATTGCCGGCGATTCCGCTCGTGCAGTGGCCGCACCGAATCCCAGTCAACGAGACGTACTGGACGGGGTGGCCTTCAGCGGAGAATCCCTATATGAACACTTCGTACTGGGCGCGGTCTTGGCTGTTAGTGTTGCTCAATTTGCGCCCGGTTGGATAACGCGATGCCTATCCTATTCGACCGCACCCTGTTGCCCGAGGCCCTAGGCGAATTCGTCGTCATCGCCGATACCCACTATGCGCTGGAAGGGGGCGTCGGTATGAGCGAATTCCCCTCTCGCGCCCAACAGAGCCAGCGGGCGGGCGCGGCCTTGCGCTGGGTGGCAGCCTTGGAGCCGGATTTCGTCGTGCACATGGGCGACGTGATACAGGAATACCCCGGAAGCGTGGGCTTTGTCCCGGCTTTAGACCAAGCCCTGGCGCAGATGGCCACCTGCGGCGTGCAGCCGCGCTGGGTGGCCGGCAACCACGACGTGGGCGACAAACCCGATCCCACCATGCCCACCCATCCAGTCACGGCCGAGGGGTTGGACGCATACCACCGGCGCTTTGGCCCGTCTTGGTACAGCTTCGACTATCAAGACCTGCACTTGGTGGTGCTCAACAGCCAGATTCTGAACACTGGCCTGCCGGCAGAGGCAGAGCAAAGGACTTGGTTGGAAGCCGATTTGGCCGCACGCACCCAGATGCGCATCGCGGTATTTTTGCACTTGCCCCCCTACTTGCACAACCCCGCCGAGCCGCATCTGGGCCACTACGACAACATCGGCGAACCAGCCCGCACGTGGCTGCTAAAATTGTTAGCCGCCCACCAAGTGGATTGGCTCTTTGCGGCCCACGTGCATTTTGCCTTTTGCGAACAGGCGGGAGCCTTGGACTATCGCACCGTCCCCTCCACTTCTTTTGCTCGGCCCGGTCTTAGCCACTTGTTTAGCAGCGCACCGCCGCCCGAGCAGGGCCGCAACGACCAACCCAAGTTGGGTTTTTTCCTATGCCGTCTGCGCCACAACCGACTCGACATCCACCTGATCCGCACGGCCGGAGCACAAAATTGGGGGCCGGGTCCGCGGCGGTTGCTCACCCCGGCAACCGCCGACCTCGGCGGAGCCCCATTGGCACTGACTGCGACCCACCCACTAAGTTGGGAAACGCAAGTCCCCATAACCTTTCCCTCGGTGGTGCGCCAGCGAGTGCGCAACGACTATCCCCTGCTGGCCTGTCTGGAGTTGGGCGCACAGGCTCTGCGCTGCCCTTGGACCGATTTGGACCAGTCCGGCGACCGCCTGCGCTTTTTGCGCAGCCAAGGTATCCAAGTGCAAGCGACCATTCTCCACTGCGAGGACACTCCTTATGAGTCCATTCTAGAAAGCCACCGCGACCACGTGGACACTTGGGAAATCCAGACTCCGGGCGAGCCTTGGCCGTCTTCGGCGTGTCTGTATTTGTTCAAGAGCTACCACCGCAATTTGCGGCTGTCTTTGGCTCCGGTAATCCCCGGCCAGCAGATAACCGGCAAACAACACCCCCGCACCCGAGTCGGCTACCGACCCGACGAAGTGCCCCAACTCGACCGTCAGTTGCAAAACGCGGATACGTGGATAGAAGCGGCCCTGTGCCGACTGGATGCAACGGCGCCTTGGGAAGATGCCTTGGCTTGGCGCGAGGTAAGTGCCCTGACCACGATGGGGCGGCTGGATTTACTATTTGGACTGCCGGGACAAAGCGACCAAGACGATGCCGTCCGGGCCGCGGAGGCGCTCTTTGCAACGGCGCTGCTGCCGCGGGCGCGGCTTTTTGTCGAGCCTTTTATCGATCTGGACCGCACCATGGATGTGGGGCAGGGGCTTTTGGACCCCCTGTGCAACCCCCGGCCCGTCTTTGGCGTCCTGTGCTGCCTCAATGCACTGCTACAGCGCTTCCGCGTGCCCTTTGCCGAGGCCACCAGCATGGAAAGCGATGGTGCGACAGCGCGGCTGCTCCGGGGACCGACCCGCACGTTGGCCCTGCTGTTGCCAGCGGTCGTAGGAGCGGTAGCTCCAGCCGCTTGGGAGATTGCGGGATTGGCGCGGCTTTATCGCCTAGGCGACGGGACCGTAGAAGAGATAGAGGCTGAGCGGCTGTCAGCGATAGTGCTTGATCAGCCGAGCTTGGTGATCGTCGAAAATTAGTCGACGTGCTCGGTGCGGTCCGAGTCGAGCAACTCGCGTATCCCCTCCATATTGTCCAAACCTAAGCGGATCTGGCGAGAGAGATTTTCCTCGGCTTCGCGCACTTGGGGTAGGGTCGCGCAGACGTGATCGAACTGGTCGTGGGGAATGACCACCACCCCGTCTTGGTCGGCAACCGCGATCTCACCAGCATCCACGCAGATCCCACCCATGACCACCGGCATCCCGGCCGTGCCTGGGCCGTTGCGAGTACAGGAGTTGGGCGTAATACCCCGGCAAAAGGCGGGCAAACCGACGGGCAATATCCCATCTATGTCGCGCATCAGGCCGTCGGTGACCAAACCGACCACGCCGCGGTTGCGGCCCATGGCCATCATGTTGTCGCCGGCAACCGCAGTCTTGGTGAACGTATCCGTAGCGATGAAGATCGCGTCCCCTCGCTGCGCAATCTCGAGCGCGGCAAAGACGGCAAGATTGTCGCCCGGCCCTGGGTGACAGGTGACGACGGGCGCGACGAACTTGCAGCTGTCGGGATCGAGCGGCTTGATGAGATAGTCGAGCGCACCACGGCCGTTCATGCAATCGACGATAAAGCCAGTGGGAACGTTGCGCAGGGCGCGCAGGACAGCTTCCGAGGGCCGCGGAAAGTTGCGGCGAACAGTAAGGAGCGGCGGGTCTTTAATCATGTTGGCTCCAAAGTGAATGCGGGTGGACTATTTTACAAGGGGCCAAGGGCAGTTGTCAAATTTTGGATCGGCACAACATCGAAAACGCCCGGTGTGGATTTGAATGCGCTTTTCACCGCTCCACCGCCCGGCCCCAAGGCCCGGGGATGTAGGGGAAGCGCGTTTCGAGATCGTCGGCGAGGGCTACGCCCCAGCCGGGCGCGTCGGGCAGCGCGAGATAGCCTTCAGTCGCGGGCGGGTCTTTGAGGATGTCCCATTGCAACGGCCCTTGGCCGATGAACATTTCCAGCACGTGCTCTTCGGGGAGAGCGGCGAGGAAGTGAGCGTTAGATATGGTCAACAGGCCGTTGTGCCAGTTCTGGGTAAAAAGCTCGACGCCGTACTCTTTGGCGCAGTGGTAGATGCGGATGGCCTCGCCGAGGTTACAGACGCCGACATCGAGCTGGCCCTTGGCGTACGCTTTCTGCGCGAAGAACGGCTCAAACTGGTCGCGGGTCGTGTTGGATTCGCCGCCGGTGATGGGCAGACGCAGTTCGGAGTTGAGGCGGGCGTAGCCGTCGATCTGCTCCTTGGGCAGCGGTTCCTCAAACCACGTCCAGCCTGCCTCGTCGAGAAAGTGGCCAATCTCGCGGGCCTGCGCCTCGTCGAGGCGACAATTGCCCTCCAGCATCAGCTCCATGCGCTCGCCCACCGCGTCGGTCACTTTCTGCAACAGGTCAATCATCTGCGCAACCGCGACGCCCGACCACGCCCACTCAGTGCCCAGCCGCATCTTATAGGCGGTAAATCCCCGGTCGGCGAGGGCGCGTGCTTCATCGACGACGGATGTTGGGCGGTAGTCCCAGTCGTACTGGACGCCGCCCGAAGCATAGATGCGGAAGAGGGTGCGCGGTTTGCGCTCGGGGGTGTCGGGTGTGATGAGGGGGACGATGAGTTCGGCGACTGTTTTGTTTTGCGCCTTGGCGCGCAGATCCCACAGCGCCAGTTCGAGACCAGCGTAGGCAATGTGCAGCGAGCGGTCGCCGATGGGTTTGGCCGCGAGGTCCGGGTCGAGCGGGTCGCGGCCGATGAGACTCGGCTTGAGCGCGTCGAGCCGCTGGCGAATGACCGGTGGATCTCCATAGGTAGAAGGTTCGGCAATGCCCTGCAAGCCAGCGTCCGTGTCGATAATGACGATAGGACAGTCGGCTTTTTCCACGTAGAAAGAGGCGCTGAACCACTGGCGCTCGGGTTCGTGGGGACGGGAGAGGCAGAGGACGCGGATGTCAGTGATTTTCATAAAAATTTCTCAGGGCGTAGTGCATACCCAGTCCAGCGAGAAGCGGGCTAGGGTCAGGCGCTCGTAGGGATGCTCGGCACCGCATTCATAAAGACAAGCGGCGCGGCCATCGGGCAAGGCGGCCAGACAGGAGTACGCTGCTGGACCGGGATGCAAGACGCGGGCGCAGGCCCACGTTTGGCCGTCGTCGTCGCTGCGCCGCACGGTCATGTTCTGGCGGCCCTCGGCACTGGCGGGATTAGAAAAAAGCACGCTGGGGCCAATCCGGCGGATGCTGGCTTGGCAGATCGGCTCGACGAGAACCGGATCGCGCGCTATGGACGACCAGCTCTGCCCCCGGTCGTCGCTAAACGAAAAGGCGCGGGCGCGGATGCTGGGATCGTAGTTGCGCATATTGAGCAACAGACGACCGTCCTGGAGTTCGACGACTTCGCACTCGTTGACCTGATCTTGCGGGGTCGAGCCGCCGAGCCGCCAGCTCTGGCCGCCGTCGTCACTGAGCAAGACGTGCGAGTAGTATTTCTTGGTGCCCGCTTCAATGTGGTCGCAGGGGATGACGAGCCGGCCAGTGGCTAGCTGGATACCAGCGCCTGGGCCGGTGGCGTACCAAGTCCAGTTAGGTTGCTTAGCTGCGGCCGTGATCTCCACCGGAGAAGACCAAGTGCGTCCGTCGTCCTGGCTGCGCGTCAGCCACACCGTGCGGGTGCCCTCGCTCGTTTGGTCGATGATCTCGGGCTCGTGGTCATGGCCGAGATTGTGGGTCATCAGCAGAGAAATCGCACCCGTGCGGACATCGACCACCGGGCAGGGATTGCCGCAGGTGTTCGGGCCGGCGTCCCACACCAGTTCAAAGGGAGCAAACGTCTTCCCGCCGTCGTCGCTGCGCCTCAGCAGCATGTCGATGTCGCCCGTGTCGCCGCGTGCGTTTTTGCGGCCCTCGCAAAAGGCGAGCACCGCGCCGGTGGGCGTGGTAATCAGGGCTGGGATGCGGAAGGTATGGTAGCCTTGAGTCCCGCTCTCAAAGAGGTCTATAGCATCGATCACGTCGTTAGTTCCTATACCGGCTCAAGTTTTTTGGCCACTCGCCTTCAAGGGCCAGAGCACCTAGCAACGGCACGGTCTCCTCTGCGTGGAATATACCCTGTCGAATCGGCGTGGAGCAAGGGCGTCCTGTGGAGCGGACGGAGACGGTCTTTGCCCGCTATCTTTTGGCTTAGTGGCCGATTACTGTTTGCGCCGGCGATCAATATCATTCTGCATCGCCCTGAAGTTTCTACCTCCTCCTCGATGGACTATTCCCTTCTTGCGGGCGTGAGCAATTCAAACGCCATCTCCGCTGCCAATTGAGGAGTTATCCTTGGGCCAAAATGCAAATTGGCCGTGGCCCGCCCGGTCGCCCCAATATGTTGCTGAAGTCGTCCGCCCATTAATTCATTTACTAATTTGAAGAAGGCAATGAGATTACTCTTACCAGCCCCATTGGCACCGATCAGAACATGGAGCGGCCGGAGTTCCAGCGTCATTTCTTTGATGGACCAAAAGCCCCTGATCGTGATATGCTTCAATTTTGGCATATTACCTCCTCACTGGTCTGAAGATCATGGAACGATGTACCTAGCATCTGCAACATGGTCAACATCATCCTATATTATGGCCTAAAGAAGGCACCTCCTGCCGGCGATGCAAGCGAGGCGTCCCGGCTAGACGAGAACGCACAAGAGAGGATGGATCGACACAAATGGAAAAATTAATCGCGACTATCGACCGAGAGTGGGTGGCCGAGCGGACCCGGGAATTGGTCGATGTTTATAGCGTAACCATGGCCGAAGCCGAAGTGTGCCGCGCATATCACGACATGATGCGCGAGGTCGGTTTAGACGTCGATGTGCGGGAAGTAACGCCGGGGCGCAACAACCTCTACGCGCGCTTCGCGGGCCGGGGGGATGGTCCGGCGCTAATGCTCAACGGCCATCTCGACACCATTCCCGTGGGGTCCTGCCCGCCCGCCCGCCGCGAGGGCAACCGCGTGTACGGCCGGGGAGCTACCGATATGAAGGGGGGCATGGCCGCGGCGTTGGCCGCGGTCAAGGCGCTTTTGGAAAGCGGAGTGGAGTTGCAGGGCGACTTGTGGCTGACGGCGATTGTGGGGCACGAGGAGGTCGAGGCGCAAAAGGATGGGCCGCTAGCGCTGATCGCCGACCGCAACAGTGGCCGGATTGGCGGCGACCGAATCTTGATCGTCGAGGGCCGCGACGCGCTGTGGGTGATGAGTATGGGGTCCATGGTCTTTACCATCGCGCTCGAATCGGCCGCTGGCGGCAAGCACACCCAGTACGTGCCCTTTGCAGAAAATCCGCTCCGCTTTGTCGGCGCACTCATCGACCGGATCCACCAGTACCAACTCGAACTCGACGCCGGGCCAGCACACGCCTTGGCCGGTGCCGAGCGCATCGATCTAGGCATTGTCTCCGGGGGCGATTATTTCAATCGCACGCCGCTGTGTTGCACACTGACGGGGACCCGGCGCTGGCTGCCGGGGCGCTCGGCACCGCAGGTGCTAGCGGAGTTAGAGGACCTAGCGCGGCCGTTGGCCGCGGCCGGGAGCTTAGGCCTGCGGGTCGCAATGGAGCACGAGCGCGAGCCGTTTGAGACGCTGGCCGACGATGCGGCCGTGCAAGCGGTGGGGCGGGCGCACGAGCAGGTGACCGGCCAAGAAGCCGAGCTGGTGGGGATGCGGATTGTGGGGGACGCCAATTTATACGTGCATGGGACCGGGGTGCCGACCTTTTACTACGGCCCTTCAAACGAGACGGCACATGCGGATGTGGAGTGGGTAGAGGTGGATCGGCTAGAGAAGGCGGCACAAGTGTACGCGCTAGCCGCAGCCGACTATTGCGGCGTTGCATCGGATTGAATGATTATGGATGTCCAAGCAATTCGCCGCGACTTCCCCGCGCTGGAGCAGTACACTTGGTTCCAGAATGGGGGCGTGAGTATCACGCCGGTGCCGGTGGCTGCTGAGTACACGCGCTGGACGGAAGAGATGGTGCGGCGAGGGCCTTTGCACATCGTCTATCCAGAGGAAGAGTATCCCCGGCGCAAGGCGGCACTGGAGCGGCTGGCGCAGTTTTTTGGCGTGGCGGCTGAGGAGCTAGCGTTGATGCGGGGGGTCAGCGAGGGGTTTCAGACGGTGGTGCGGGGGATGGAGTGGAAGGCTGGCGACGAGATTGTGATCAGTGCGGACGAGGAGGCGGCCCTGCTTTTGCCGGCCCTGCACTTGCGGGATTTGTACGGGGTCGAGGTGGTGAAGGTGCCGCTGATTGACGACGACGATGGGCAGGTGCAGGCCGTGGAGGAGCGGCTGGGGGAGCGGACTAAACTGGTGGCTCTGAGCCATGTAACGACGGATTTGGGGTTCCGCCTGCCAGTGGAGCGGATTTGCGCGGCGGCACGGGCGCAGGGAGTGCGCAGCTTTTTGGATCTGGCGCATTCGGCGGGGTTGTATCCTTTGGATTTACGCTCACTGGGGTGCGATTTTGCCGGGTTGCTCTCCTATAAGTGGATGTACGCTCCCTATGCAGCGGGGTTGCTCTACGTGCGGCAGGAGGCTATCGACGCGGTGCAGGTGTGCTATGCCGGCGGCCGGGCCGAACAGTGGTTGGACCCGGCCGCCGGCACCTTTGCGTTGCGCGAGACGGCTGAGCGCTTTCAGTACGGTCCTTGGTGTTGGCCGCTGGTGCTGGCTTGGGCCTTTGCCGTCGAGTACTTGTCGGCCATTGGTATAGAGGCGATCTGGGCGCGGACGGTGGCATTGACCGGGCGGCTGAAGGAGGGGCTGGCGCAGATCCCGGATGCAATGCTCTACACTCCGCGTTCCCCTCAGCGGTCTGCGGCGCTGGTCAGCTTTGGGCTGGCGGGATGGAAGGGGGAGGAGTTGAGCGCGGCCCTCCGCGAGGAGTGGAACATGGTCATCAAGCCGCTGCCGCACGGGCGCGAGGGCTTGCGCGCCAGCATCACCTTTTTCTTACTGGAATCTGAAATCGACGAACTGCTCGTAGCACTGAACAGCTTGACCAAGCAAAGGAGCAAGGCCCGTTGACCTCACAACAAACAGCTACAGGTAGCCCATCTGCATCTTCCCAAGCGGGGCACGGCTTTGGCACCGCGCCTGTTTTTCTTGCGTCCATCAGCACGATCCTCGGCGCGATCCTCTTCCTGCGGTTCGGCTACGCTGTCGCGCACGTCGGTCTCTGGGGAAGCCTCCTGATCATCGTCCTTGGGCATCTGGTGACCATTCCCACGGTCTTGGCGGTGTCCGAGATTGCGACAAATCGCCGCGTGGCGGGCGGCGGCGCTTACTACATTATCAGCCGCTCCTTTGGCACTAGCATCGGCGGCGCGATTGGGCTTGCGCTATACCTTTCTCAAGCGATTTCGGTGGCCTTCTACTTGGTCGCCTTTGCCGAAGCATTCGATCCTGTATACGCATGGGTCGCCGCGACGTACTCAATAGAAGCCGACCCGCGTTGGGTGAGCTTGCCGTGTACGATCCTGCTTGCCGTGTTAATACTCGCCAGAGGTGCCGGCATCGGTGTGCGGGTGCTGTGGATCGTCTGCGCGATTCTGGGGGCGTCGATTGCCGCGTTCCTGTTGGGACAAGGCCCCGAGGAAATCCGTCCCACCGGACTGCATCTAACCGAGACCATCGAAGGGGGCGATGCCTTTGGCCTCGTCTTCGCAACGTGCTTTCCGGCCTTCACGGGCATGATCGCGGGCTTGGGCCTTTCCGGCGATCTGAAGGATCCCCAGCGCAGCATCCCCCTCGGCACGATTGGCGCGACGCTTGCGGGGATGCTCGTGTATTCATTGGTCGCCATCAAGCTCGCCCAGAGTGCGACGCCGGATGCACTCGCCGCCGACCAGTTTATCATGGCCGAGATCGCCCTGTGGGGGCCAGCCATCTACATAGGGCTGGGTGCTGCCGCCCTATCTTCTGCCCTCGGTTCGATTCTCGTCGCTCCGCGGACCCTGCAAGCCCTCGCGCACGACGATGTGCTGCCGGTTCCGAAACTGAATCGTCTGTTGGAGAAAGGCTGGGGCAAGGCACAGGAGCCGGTGTACGCAACCTGCGTGTCGAGTGCCATTGCGATCGCATTCGTGGCGTTGGGCGACGTGGATTTCATCGCCCATATCCTCAGCATGTTCTTCATGGTAACGTACGGTGCCCTTTGCACGGTGGCGTTCCTCGAATACTTTGCCAGCAATCCGTCCTATCGTCCGACCTTTCATTCGCGCTGGTATCTGTCGCTGTTGGGCGCGGTGATGTGCGGCCTGATGATGCTCAAAATGAACCTGCTGTACGCGCTCTTGGCGATCGCTCTTATGGCGGTGACCTATTTCGGCTTGCGTCGTTCGCGGCGGGGAGAGCGCGGCCTGACGGCGATCTTCCAAGGGACGATGTTCCAACTGACTCGCCGTCTTCAGATCGCGCTGCAGAAAAGCCGGGCGGTAAAATCGGAAGGGGGCTGGCGCCCCTCAATCGTCGCGGTGACCCGTTTTGGGGAACGTCGGCTGGGGCACTTCGACCTGCTGCGTTGGATTAGCCACCGGCATGGGTTTGGGCACTTTATTCAGTTCTTTGAGGGAGAATACTCGTTTACCAGAGAGATCGAAGCCCGCATGCAGGTGGGCAAGCTGATCGAGCGGGCCGAGGTCAGTGGGGCGGGCATTTTCGTGGATTCGCTAATTTGTCCTTCGTTCCAGATGGCACTGGCGCAGACGCTCCAGACGCACGGCATTTCGGGCTTGCCCAACAACTGCGTTCTGTTCGAGTTCAACGAAGAGCATCCCGAAGAGATCAAAGAGACCGTGCAGGGCGCACAGCTTGCAACGGAATCAATGTTCAATGTCTTGATCCTGCGGTCGACGAACTACCGCTTCGGCTATTACTCCTCGATCCACCTGTGGGTGACCGAGAAGAATCTGGTCAACGCTCCGCTGATGCTGCTTTTGGCGTACATCATCGTGGGGCATCCAGAGTGGAAGCACGCCGATATCCGGCTCTTCGCGTGCTTCGACCTTGGAAACGGAGAGCACGATACAGACAAGCTGTCCGAGTTGATGACGAAAGGACGGCTGCCGATTTCTAGGCAGAATGTGACGTCGGTTTCTTGCACGACTCGTGAAGCTCTTGAGCAGGAGGTGATCCTTCGATCTTCCAAAGCCGATTTGGTCATCGCTGGTCTGACCGATGACGACGTCAAGTCGGACGAGGCCAAGCAAGCCCTCCAGTGCTACTATGGGGCAAACGACGTGCTGTTCGTCCATGCGAGCGAGCCGGTTTTGATCGAATAAGCGGTCGCTTGCGCGGCAGCATCCCCTTTTTCTTACTCGATCCGACTAGTCGAGTTTTGGCTGCTCGGGATGGATGTCCGTTTGTCGGGCGAGCGCGAGGGTTTGCTGTTGCGGAAATTATTACGCGGCACGGAGAAACCCAACTCTGGCCACCATCGGAGAATAGGGGCTGGCGCGTATGAATAAAAAAGCGGGGTCCGGTTTGGAAAAGCAGCAGCAGTCGTTCAAGAGCAGCGTCGACCGGATGTTCGATGCGGCCGCCGCCACGATAGACCTCGAGCCGGGACTCGCCAGCCAGATCAAGACGTGCAACTCCGTGTTCCAGGTCAGCTTTCCCGTTTACATACGGGGCGAATTTAGGGTCTTCACCGGCTGGCGCGCCGTCCACAGCGAGCACTTCCTGCCGGTGAAAGGCGGCATCCGCTATGCGCCGATCGCCGATCAGGACGAGGTCGAGGCTCTGGCCGCCCTGATGACCTACAAGTGCGCCATCGTCGATGTCCCGTACGGGGGCTCTAAGGGAGCCCTGCAGATCGCCCCGCGCGACTACGCAGCCGCCGAGCTCGAGTTGATCACTCGCAATTTCACGATGGAGTTGGCAAAAAAAGGCTACATCAGCCCCAGCCTCAACGTGCCGGCTCCCGACATGGGCACGGGCGCGCGCGAGATGGGGTGGATCGCGGATGCCTACCGCGTCCTGTATCCCAATGACATCAACGCGGTCGCCTGTGTCACCGGCAAACCCGTACACATGAGCGGAATCCGCGGCCGCAACGAGGCGACGGGGCGCGGGGTGCAGTACGCCCTCAGAGAATTCTTCCGCCATCCCGAAGATGTGCAGAAGGCCGGGATGGATGGAGGCCTAGAGGGCAAGCGCGTAATCATCCAGGGCTTGGGCAACGTAGGGTACCACGCCGCGAAGTTCCTGTCCGAAGAGGATGGTGCCAAGGTGGTTGCCGTGATCGAGCGCGAGGGGGCTGTGGTGTGTGAGGCCGGGCTAGACATAGAGGAACTCGCCACCTATCGCCGCGAAAAGGGCGGTGGCCAAGGCTTTCGGGACTCTGAGTTCGTGAAGGACGGCAGCCTTTTGCTGGAAGCAGACTGCGACATCCTGATCCCGGCGGCTACTGAATCGGTCATCACCGCAGAAAACGCCGAGCGCATCGAGGCATCGCTGATTGCCGAGGCCGCCAACGGTCCGATCACTTTCGAGGCGGACGAAATTCTGCGCGATCGCGGCAAGGTGATGATTCCAGACGCTTACCTGAACGCAGGGGGCGTTATAGTCTCGTACTTTGAATGGATCAAGAACCTATCCCACATCCGCTTCGGCCGCATGGACCGGCGTATTGACGAGTTGCGCGGACAGCGCATCGTCGAAGCCATAGAGACTGCGGTCGGCAAACCCCTTCCCGAAGCCCAGCGGCACGA
Organism: Candidatus Latescibacterota bacterium; assembly: GCA_965200315.1. GTDB lineage: Bacteria > Latescibacterota > UBA2968 > UBA8231 > UBA8231. The sequence continues at coordinate 859,832 of OZ241362.1, read as the reverse complement.
CCTGATGCGCGGAGCCGATGAGTTGGACTTGGTGCGATCTGGCCTCGACGACACCATGCGGCAGGCGTACAACGAGATGCGCGAGGTGTTTTTGAGCCATGACAAGGTGCATGACCTGCGCACTGCGGCGTACGTCGTGGCGATCGAGAAGATCGCGCGGAGCTATCGGGAGATGGTGTACTGATGGTGCCGGACGTGTAACAGTACGAGCTGCTGCTATACGAACACGAGGGCTTGTGCGCCAACAGCGCCTTTTTCTTACCTTGAGGCCGAAATCAACGAGCGGCTCGCGGTGCTGAGCCGCTCGGCAACGCAAAGGAGCTAGGCGTGAAAATCACCCAAGTAGAGACCATGCAGATAGAGACCCCGCGCTACTACGGCCACATTTCTGGGCACGTGCTGGTCAAAGTCTTTGTCGACGATGGCCCGGTCGGCTGGGGCGAGGCGTCCGACAGTCGCGCCGAGGATTTGCCGGCCATTGCCCGGCAGTACAACGAGCTGTTGGTGGGGCGGGACGCCGGGGCCATTACCGAAATCAACGAGCTGTTGCGCGGCCACGCCTTCCACAGCTCCGTAACCGACCTCCACCTCGCCTCGGCGATTGACTTGGCGCTCTACGATCTCCACGGCAAGGCCCAAGGCGTACCGGCCTATCGGCTTTTGGGCGGCAAGATGCGGGAGCGGCTCTACTGCTGCTATCCGATCTTTGGCTGGCAGGTAAAAGAGGACTTCGAGCGTGCGCTGGGCTATCTCCAGCGGCTGCTCGACTTAGGCCATCACCTATTCCGCTACTATGTGTCGGGCGATAGCGCACTCGACAACCGCTTTCTCGGCGAGGCCCAACGTCGCTTCGACGACCAGCTCAAGCTCAAGTCCATCGACTTTTCCGGGCGCTTCACCGAATGGGAAACGGCCGTCCGCTACGCCGATGTCCTCCGCCACTACGCGCCCTATCACTTTGAGCAGCCCTCGCGCAGTCTGCGGGTGTCGGCCGAATTTGTGCGGCGCGTTGACCTGCCGGTAAGCTCGCACATCAACAGCCTCGAACTGGGCATGGAAGCCATTGAAAAAAGGGCCTGCACGGCCTTTAACGTCGCCTGCGTCTGCGGCGGCCCGACCCATATCCGCCGGCTTTTTGCGCTAGCGGAGGCGGCTGGATTCCGCTGCTTGATTGGCACTGACCAAGAATCGACGCTGGGGGTATCGGCGCAGGTCAGCGTAGGCATCGCCATGCCCAACACCAACTTGCCCTGCGATCCTATGGGGCCGGTGCTGTACACGGCGTCGCCGGCCGTGGAAAGGGTGCGGGCCGAGGGCAGCTATTTGTATCCGTTTGAGGGGCCGGGTTTGGGCGTGGAAATCGACGCGGACAAGCTGCGTGCAATAACCGTAGCCCAAGCCTAGGCAGGGCCGTGGCCGGTTTGACCTTTTGCCGGTTGTGCCGCAGTATATATCCCTTTTACACATAAACAGGAGTGAAAAATGAGTGAGGAAAACCGTGCGACTTGGGCCGACAAGTGGCTCAGGTACCGGGAAGAGATCAAGGTCGTCGATGTAACAATCCGCGATGGCGGCCTGATGAACGACCACCAGTTTGCCGACGACGTAGTCCGAAGCGTGTACGAGGCCTGCGTCGAGGCTGGGATCGACTATATGGAAATCGGCTACATCAACTCGCGGGAGCAGTTCCCGTCTAGCGAGTTTGGGCCGTGGAAGCATTGCCGTGAGGAGGATATTCGGCGCATCGTCGGCGACAACAACACTTCGCTGAAGTTGGCGGCCATGGCCGACGCCGAAAAAAGCGACTACAAGACGGACATTCTTCCGGCGTCTGAGAGCGTGTTGGACATGATCCGCGTGGCCACCTACATCCACCAGATGCCGCTGGCGTTGGACATGGTCAAGGACGCCTCCGACAAGGGCTATGAGACGACCTTAAACTTAATGGCCGTTTCCACCGTGCCGGAGTCCGAGGTCAAGAGCGCGCTGGAGATGCTGGTGCGCTCAGAGGTGGGGGCTGTGTACGTGGTCGATAGCTTTGGCTCGCTCTACAGTGAGCAGGTCCGCGCACTGTGCAACATGTTTTTCAAATACTGCGAGGGGACCCCGATTGAGGTCGGGATCCACGCCCACAACAATCGGCAACTGGCCTTTGCCAATACCATCGAAGCCGTGGTCTTGGGGGCCAATTGCGCGGACGCGAGTTTTGCCGGCTTGGGTCGCGGCGCGGGCAACTGCCAGATGGAGCTGTTGTTGGGCTTTTTGCACAACCCCAAATTCCGCTTGCGCCCGGTGCTCAAGTGCATTGAGGAGCACGTTGAGCCGCTGCGCTCTAAGTTGTTGTGGGGCTACGACTATCCCTACATGATCACCGGCCTGCTCAATCAGCACCCGCGCGCTGGCATGGCATTCAACGCCTCTAAGGACCGGGGCAAGATCGTCCAGTTTTACGACCAGATGGAAGAGCAGGAGTGAGCATAAGCAGCCACCGGCCCTCGTAAGCCATGCGCCGCACGAGTACGACCGCGTCCTTGGCCGCCGGTATCCGTGCTCACCATCGGCGGTGGAACCCAGCGCCGATTTTTGCCGACGAGTACGCGGTGGATATGGTGTCGCTGGGGTGGCGTCTCATCGTCGAGAATCGCTTGCTCAACTGGCTGGTCGTCGATAAGCTGCTGGCCCCATTCCATCCCATCCACACCGAGAATATTCTCCGAGTCCTCTATGCCGAAGATTGTCTCCACGCGGCCATAGGAGCGGGTCTTACTCAGTATGTGATCCTCGGCGCTGGTTTTGACACGTTCTCGCTGCGCCACCCAGAACTTCAAGTACAGGTGTTTGAAGTCGATCATCCGGCGACTCAGCGCATCAAGCGCGAGCGCGTGCGCCGAGTCGCCGGGCACCTCCCGTCCAACTTGGCGTTCGTGCCGGTTGACTTTGAGGCCGACCGGCTGGATGAGGCGCTTGTGCGCAGTCGGCTCGATGCGGAGCAACCAGCATTTTTTTCGTGGCTGGGGACGACCTATTACCTGACTAAGGACGCCATAAGCGAGACGCTCGGCTATATTGCGGCGGTTGCGGCCCCGGGCAGCCGCCTCGTCCTCGATTACAAGCTGGCTAGGCATCTCATCCCCGAGCAGGGCTTGCCGCTCAACGACAAACTGGAACGCCTCGTCAAGCGGCTGGGCGAGCCGATGATTTCCGAATTTGCCCCCGAGGAACTCAACGACGAAATGGCAAACCTCGGCTGGGCGGAATTGGAAAGCCTCCTGCCGCCCGAGCAGGCGCGGCACTATCTGAAAAACCGGAGCGATATATGTGCGCCACCGCCGAACTTCGCCTTTGCGCTGTTTGGCTTATAGCGAGATTGGGGTGTTCGGTTTGTTATCAAACGCGTAGGCGGCCAGCGGCACAGCGGGCAAGAGGACGAAAAGAGGCAAGGCGCGTTGCATGGTAAAGCTCCGTTTGGGGGGGTTGCACGAGTGGTCAAATTGTCTAATCCCCCTAGCGGCGAGCAGTGCCACCGCGCAGCCGCGAGATAGTCCAAACACACCGAGTGAGGAAGAGGCCATGCAACGTTCCGCAGGCCGCCGTCAGGTGGTACAACCCGCAACGACTCGCCTGTCAGGCACCCGCTACGCCTTTGACGGCCCCTTGGCGGCCTACTTGTGCGCTGTCACCGAGCAGTGGCTGCTCAGCGCCCCGGCGGCTAATCCGGCCATCTTGGACATGTTTGCCGACCGCGATCGCAAGCCCTACCGAGACCAAGTGCCTTGGGCCGGGGAATTTGCCGGCAAATACCTGACCAGTGCCGTGCAAATCCTGCGGCTGACCGGCGACCCAGTGCTGAAAAGGCACCTCCAAGCCTTCGTCGCTCGGCTCATTGCCCACCAAGACGCAGACGGCTATCTCGGCCCTTGGCCGCACTGCCATCGCCTGACGGGGTACGCGCCCAACGTCATGAACAAGCGTACAACACTCCCATGGACGGGGTGCGCAAGGCGAGTGCCCACGACATCGTCTTCCAGGCGCGAAGGCAGCCCGGAGCTCAATTGTTGCAGCGTCAACGGGCCGCGCGGGTTGGGGATGGTCTCGGATTGGGCGCTGATGCGCGACGAGGAGGGACTGGTGCTCAATTGGTACGGCCCGAGCCGGATGCAGGGGCGGCTGGGGCGCGGCTTGACCGTGGCGCTAACCGAGGCGACGGAGTATCCCCGCAGCGGGCGCGTAGGCATCCGCGTCGATCCCTCTCAAGCGGCGGAGTTCGCGCTCAAATTGCGGGTGCCTTACTGGTCGCAGCAGACTAAGGTGCAGGTAAACGGCACGGCCGTAGAAACAGGGTGCGCCGGGGCGTATTTAACGCTGGCTAGGTGCTGGCAGCCCGGCGATACCATCGACATCGAACTAGACATGTCCCTGCACTACTGGCAGGGTGAAAAAGAGTGCCGCGATAAGGTCTCGATTTTTAGGGGACCGGTGCTTTTGACCTACGACCGTCGGCTCAACGCCGTGGACCCGGACGAGGTGGGCCTGCGGGGGAGTTTGGGGAAGGCCGAGGCTATGGTGGTGCTGGATGTTGTCGCCGCAGACGGCAGCAAGCTGCGCTTGTGCGACTTTGCCAGTGCCGGGGAGGGCGGGTCGCCGTATCACTCTTGGCTGCGCGTGACCAACGCGCCGCAAACGCCTTTTTCACGCGAAAATCCGCTCCGCAGCGGGCGGTAGAAGGAGCCCCATCATGCGAGAACACTCAGTGCGCCGCTCATTGCAAATCTACGAGCGCGCCAAAACGCTCCTCCCCGGCACCACCCAGCTCATCAGCCGGCGGCCTACTCGGGCAGCACTCGGCGTCAGCCCCATCTACGCCGAGCGCGCCAAAGGCTGCCGCATCTGGGACGTGGATGGCAACGAATACATCGATTGGACCAGCGCCGTGGGGCCGGTGATCTTGGGCTATGCCGACGAGGTCGTCGATGGGGCGGTCCGCGCCCAGATCGACCGGGGGGCGATCTACAGCATTGTACAAGAGTCGGCCGTAGAGCTAGCCGAAGAATTGGTGCGGATTGTGCCCTCGGCGGAAATGGTGCGCTACTGCAAGGGCGGGGGCGAGGCTTGCACCATTGCGGTGCGGATTGCACGCGGGGTCACCGGCCGCGACAAGGTGCTGTTTTGCGGGTACCACGGCTGGCACGACTGGTACCAAGCTGCCAACATCGGGGCCGAGCGGCTGGCCGCTCATCTCTTCAATGGCATTGAGCCGATTGGCGTGCCCCGCTGTCTGGAGGGCACGGCCCTGCCTTTTACCTATGGAGATGGCGATGAGCTCGCCGCCCTGCTCGACGAACACGCTGGCGAGTTGGCCTGTATCATCATGGAGCCGATGCGCTCGGACGATCCGCCGCCGGGCTACTTGGAAAAGGTGCGGGAGTTGGCGTCGCGCTACGGGGTGGTGCTCATCTTCGACGAAGTCTCGTCGGGGTTTCGCGTGGCCTTGGGCAGTGCCCAGGAATACACGGGCGTGACGCCGGATATGTCCGTTTTTGCCAAGGCCATCTCCAACGGCTATCCAATGGGGGCGGTGGTCGGCAAGCGGGAGTTTATGGCCCTGGCTGAGCAGATGTTTATCTCCAGCGCCTATTGGGACGACAACATCGGCGTGGCGGCCTCGCTGGCGACCTTGCGCGAGTTGGAACGCCGCGACGCGGTGAGTCACTTCCAGCGCATCGGCACCTTCTTTAAGGAGCAGATCGACGCCGCGGCCGCGGCCGTCGGGCTCGACGCTGGCTGTGAGGGGGTGGCAGCGCATCCGCGCATCCGCTTGGGCGCGGAGGATGCTGCGACGGCTGCCAAGGTCAACACGCTGTTTATCCAAGAGAACGCCCGCCGCGGCGTTATTTTGGCGACTGGGTTCATGTTCAACTGCGCCCACGGCGAGGCTGAGGTCGAACAGACCGCGGCTGTGGTGCGGGAGAGTTTTGCCGTTATTGCCGAGGGCTTGGAGCGCGGGACCTTGGACGAACTGCTCGACGTGCCGCCGCAGGCGGATCTCTTTCGGCGGCTAGTGCGCTAACGTCTGGGGAGTAAGCTCGGCAAAGACGGCGATTAAGCGGGGGAAGAAGGCGGCGAAGGTCGGGTAGCGGTCGCGCTGGGATTCGTATTCTTCGAGGCGGTGGGCGACGGCGTGGATATAGCGGAAGCCGCGCCCAGATTCTTCGCGCAGGGCCCGGCGACCTGCTTCCGCACCGAGGTGGTGATGGGCAAGGCGTGCGGTGATGGCGCGGATGAGGTGTTCATTGGCACAGTCTAACCAGTGAGTATAGCCGATGAGGGCCATCTGTTCGGCCAGCGGGGCGAATAGGTCGGCATGGGGCCTCAGCATTGGATAGTACTCCTCGCTGAGGGGGTTGACGAAGGCGTGACTGAACTCGTGCCATATAATCTGCAAAAGCTGCTCGCGGGGGCCGTATTTGGGTAGGCCGCGCTGCGTGGCACCTGTGGGGCCGAGTAGTGTATAGACATCGTACGGCCCGCGAGGGCGGCCAATGTGGGGGCCAAATCCTCCGTGGTGCAAAAGCGGGCTAAAGACGAGGTGGTAGCTGAGTTGACGGGTGCCGAAATAGGCTTCGACTTGGCCGGTGGGATCGGCATCGGCCAGCTCTTCGCGGAGACGTGCTTCGAGGAGTTGATAGAGCTTTTGGCTGCGGGCGAAGAAGTGGTTGAATTGGGTCTGGCGGGCAAAGCTGCGCAAGGCGTGGACAAAGCGCGCGAAGTTTTCCTCGCCGCGAAAGGCTCGATAGATATGGGGGGGAATGGGTTGGGTTGGTTCTAGTTCGGGTGGATCGGATAGGTAGAGCATGGCAGTTGGGTAGGCATCGGACCACCCAGCGTCCGCGCTCAGGCTGCGAAAAAAGGCCACGGCCTGCTGGGGAGGATAGCGCGAAAAGTGAGTGACGAGGTCGTCCGCGTACTCCACCCGATAGGGCGTCAGATAGCGATATTGGCCGAGGAATTGGACCGCGGTTAGTAGTTCGAGGCGCGGGTCAGCGCCGATGTGTAGGCGTTGCTCAGCGCGGATATCGGATGCCATCAGCAGCGCGAGACCAACGCACACACGATAAAAGCCGACTCGCAAGGAGCCGGCTTTTATTTTTGCGAAACGAATTTTCAACGGGGTATCAGGGAGACCAAGAGCCGCCGGGGTCTGGTGCGGCTTAGTTGGCAGCCGAGTGGGTGTCGTGCAGGGCTTCTTTGAGCTGTTTGCCTGGCTTGAAGTGGGTCTTGCGGCGGGCGGGCACGTACACGACTTCGCCGGTACGCGGATTGCGGGCGGCGGGCTTGGGCTTGGTGTCTTTGACTTCGAGGACGCCAAAGCCTCTGATTTCAATGCGGTTTCCCTCGATAAGCGTTTCGCGCATGGACTCAAAGAGGCTATCGACCATTTGCAACGTCAGGTTGTTTTTGCAGCCGAGCGTGTCGGCTACCAACCGCGCTAGGTCCTTTTTGGTTATTGTGGCCACTAAAACCTCGCTAGATGACGAGTTAAATCGGCACTGATTTTGTGCATAAGTGCTTGTATTATACGAAATTCTGAGACTTAATCAAGAAAAAAGTAAATGATAAAAGAAACAAAGACATAAGCGCGTCACGGAGCCTGTAATTGCGGGTCGGAAAGGGTTTTCAAAAAGGCCACTATGGCGCGTTTGTCGGCTGGAGTCAGGTCGAGGTTGGGCCGGACGATCAACAGCGGATCGGTGAGGGCCGTGCGGTGAAAGCCGGAGTCGTAGTGCTCGACGACTTCTCCAAGGGTTTGGAAGCGGCCATCGTGCATGTACGGTGCCGTGTATTCTACATTGCGCAGGGTGGGCGTCTTGAATTTTCCGCGATCGAGGCGTTTCCCGGTGAGCACGGCCAGCCCTTCATCCGGGGGATCGAGGTCCAGCCCGTTGTTGTGGAACTCGTTGTCGGTGAAAAGCGGCGCGACGTGGCAGTGGAAGCAGTCGCCCTCCTCGTTGTGAAAGAGAATGAAGCCCCGTTTTTCTGCTGGGGTAAACTCCGCTTGGCCGGCCAGCCAGCGGTCGTACTTGCTGTCCGCCGAAATGAGGGTGCGCTCAAATTGGGCGATGGCTTGGACGACGCGTCGCCGGTTGATGGGCGCGTCGCCAAAGGCGCGGGCGAAGAGCGCGGGATATTCCGCGTGTCGCTCTAGTTTGGCCACCACGTGGTCCCAATTTTCGCCCATTTCTACGGGCGTCTGCACGGGTTCGAGGGCTTGGTCTTCGAGGCTGGCGGCGCGCCCGTCCCAGAAAAAGGACGAGTTCCAAAGCACGTTAAAAAGCGGCATGGAGTGGCGGCCGGTGACGCCGCCGACTCCTTGGCTAAAGGGCAGTGGATCGGAGAAGGCATGGGCGGGCAGGTGGCACGAGATGCAGGCTGTGGTGCTATCGACGGAGAGGATGGGGTCGGCAAAAAGCTGCCGTCCCAGCGCGATGCCCTCGACGGTTAGGGGATTGTCCGGCGGAATTTTCGGCGCTGGGAATCCCGCTGGTACGACTAGCTCGTAGGGGGTTGGGGCAGGCGAAAAGGTAGGTGGAACGCCGGCGTCTTTGCCACAGGCGACTAGCCCTAGCAGGATTAGTGCTCCAAGCCGCATGGAGTTATCCTCCTACGCGTTCGTCGTGGTCTTTCGACTTCCCCGTGGTCTTGGCCGACGTGGTTGGGGCTAGAGAAAAGACTGTAGAGCCGTTGCCTTGCAGGGTCAATTGCGCGTCGGCGTTGCCCATAATCCCGCCGCGATCGTTAAAGTCGTACAGCGATGGCGCGTCGTACCACTCGTTGAGGTCCATCACTACGGAGATGGCCCACTCGTCTCCGCTGACTGTTAGGGAAAGCGGCAGGGCGATGGCAAACGAAAAGTCTTCCCCGCCGGCCGGCCCGGTGTGCGTGAGAAAGGCTCCTTGGCCGTCGTCGGTGCGGAAGAGGCCCTCCAGGCGCATGTAGTGGTAGCCGCCGCCCATGGGAGCGGGCCAAGCCATGTTGTTGAGGTAATCGACGTTCGGCAGTGCGCCAGTTTCGTTTTTAGTGCCGTCGATGCCAAAGGTAAAGCGCAGGGCAGTGTATTCGCCACCGGGCACCTTGGCCGAAATGCTACGAGTCGCGCTGACAAAGGCGTTGCGGTAGTGGAATTCGGCCAACTCGACTCGCTTGCCTCCGGCCGTCTCTAAGGCGATAGCCGAGACGATGTACTCGAGGCGCGTGACGCCGTATTCGTTGCCCGCGGCGTTGGTGTAGAGGATATCCTCTGGCTCGAGATCGGCATTGGCGACGGTGTGGTTGAAGTGGACGGTCACCTTGCCTTGATCGTCATCGGAGCCGCCGCAGGCCAAAAAGCAACAAGCGGTCAATACAAGGCGTCTCATGGGGTATTCCTTTTTTAAAAGAGGTTGAGTTGGCGTCTAAGCCCAACAGTGCGAGTCGGCGAGAACCATTACTCCGCTTGTTCGTCTTTTTTCGAGACGGTACATTACCAACATAGGATGCGTCAATTTGTCGAGTCTGTCCAAATGACCAAGGGCAAGTCCGCCCCCGGAGAACGTCCGCGGACGCGGATCGGCCACAAGCTGATTTTGAGCTTCGTGCTGCTGGTCATGGTCGTGGTGGGGCTATCGGGTTGGGTGCTCTTCGAGCTGACGGACCGCAGCTTGGAGCGGCAGATGAGCGACCATCTCGTATCGGTTGCCACGCTGGTGAGCACGAACCTGTCCGGTAGCGTGCTGCGCTTCATGCACCCGGGCCGCGAGCACTCCGATCTCTACCGGACCTTGGTGGGTAAATTGCAGCGCGCCGAACAAGGGGTTGGTGCCCGGCATATCTTCGTTTTCGACCGCCAGTACCGCTCGCTGCTCGACACCGATGGCCTAATGCCCATTGGCCGCGAGTACCCCAAACTGCTCTTCGACAGCCGGGAACTAGAGCGAGTTTGGAAGGGCTATACCGCGCATTCGGTGCTTTTTTACGACGGCGATATCCCGTACATGACGGGCTACGCCCCGATCTTTCACGACGGCGAGGTCGTCGCAGCCGTCGGGGTTGAGATCGGGGCCGGGTTTGTGGACTCCATCCGCATCTTCGGGCGGTCGGTGCTGATCTTTGCCGGGCTGGGTGCGTTGCTCACCGTCGGGGTGGCGTGGGGATTGGCGCGGACGCTGACGCGGCCCATTCAAAAGCTGGTCGAGGCTGCGCGCGAAATCGGCCAGGGCAACATGAACCAAGAGGTGGCCACCGCGTCCGACGACGAAATCGGCTATTTGGGCGAGACCATGGAGGAGATGCGGCGCAAGCTGGTTGCCCGCGACGCGCAACTGCGCCTTATGCTGGGCGGTGTTGCCCACGAAATCCGCAACCCTCTCGGTAGCATTGAACTGTACGCCGGCCTCGTCGCCGGCGACTTGCCCGCTGGCGACGAGCGCAAGCAACACATCGAGAAGGTCATCGGGGAAGTGCGCCGGCTCAACCGCGTAATTTCCGAGTTCCTCGAATTCGCTCGCCCGGCACCACTACAGCCGCAGCCGACGGCACTGGCGTCGCTGGTGGCCGACGCGGCCTTTTTGCTGGCACCGGAAATGCAGAAAGCAGGTATTCAGTACGAGATACACGTAGCACCCGATTTGGAAGCGTATATTGATGGCGGGAAGATAGAACGGGTGTTGATCAACCTAATGAAAAACGCGGTCCAAGCCATGCGCGATGGCGGGCACCTGTCAGTGCGGGCCACTGCCGACGGTGGGGAGGTCATCGTCGAGGTGGCCGACGATGGCTCAGGTATGTCGGAGGAGGTGCAGAAGTGCCTTTTTGAGCCTTTCTTTACGACCAAAGAGAAGGGATCGGGTTTGGGTATGGCGCTGGTGGCGCGGGCGGTTGAGGAAAACCGCGGCCGGATCGAAATAGACAGTCGGCAAGGCGAAGGCACGGTGTGCCGCCTGCGCCTGCCGCAGTCCAAAGATGGAGTACTATGGGCAGGATTCTGATTATCGACGACAACAAAAGCCTCGGCGATGGACTGGTGCTGAGCTTGAACAAAATGGGGCATCAAGCCGTTGCCGTAGGGAGCGGTCGCGAAGGTTTGGCGCGGATGAAGGACGAGCCTTTTGACTTGGTCATTACTGACTACCGCATGGAGGAGATGGACGGCTTGGCGGTGATGGAGGCGGTACAGCGCCAAGTACCGGACACCGACGTGATGATGATGACGGCCTACGACACCCGGGAGTTGGCTGTAGAGGCGATGGAGCGGGGGGCGATCGACTTTATAGTCAAACCCTTCCTGCCCGACGAATTGTGGCTGAAGGTCAATAAGCGGCTCGACTATCGAACCAAACTGCGGGAAGCCCAAACCAAATTGCGGGAAGCCCAAATTCTCCATCGGGAAGCAGAGGCCAAGCTGCGGGATTGGGAGCACTTATTTGAACAGAACCGCTACCTGCGCGCAGAGATCGACAGCCGCTACAACTTCGGCGAGATCGTCGGCCAGTCTCCGCAGATCAAAGCCGTGCGCAAGCGAGTGCATAAAGTGGCGTCGTCATCGTCGTCGGTGCTCATCTACGGGGAAAGCGGCACCGGCAAGGAGTTGGTCGCCCGCGCCATCCACTACCAGAGCAGCCGCAGCAAAGGCCCGTTCGTCAAGGTCAACTGTGGTGCCCTGCCGACGGGGCTGGTTGAAAGCGAGTTATTTGGGCACGAGCGCGGGGCCTTTACCAGTGCGGTGCGGAGCAAGAAGGGGAAGTTTGAATTGGCCGAGGGCGGGACGATTTTTTTAGACGAGATCGGCGACGTGCCTTTGGAGACCCAAGTTCGGCTGTTGCGGGTGTTGCAGGAAAAGCAGTTCGACCGCGTGGGAGGCGAGCAACCGCTCGACGTAGATGCGCGGGTGGTGGTGGCCACCAACCGGCCGCTCAAGCGCATGGTCGAAGAAGGCACCTTCCGCGAGGATCTCTTCTATCGGCTGGAGGTCATCCCCCTCACCTTGCCGCCGTTGCGGGAGCGGCGAGAAGACATTGAACTGTTGGTGAAACACTTTACGCAAAAAAAATGTGGGGAAATGAACATCCTGCCCAAGCGTCTAACCGAAGAAGCCCTAGCCGGCTTGAAAAGCTACCCGTGGCCGGGCAATGTACGCGAACTGGAAAATATCATTGAGCGCACGATGGTGTTGGTGGATGGCGAGGAAATCGGCTACCACGATCTGCCGCTGGCCTTTGACGAGGAAATGGCTGACGAGGGGGTGCTCAACGAGGAAGCCTCCGACGCCGGGAGCTTGCTACTCAACGAGCGCCTCGACGAGGTGGAGCGCGACCTAATCGCTCGGGCGATGGAGGAAGCGCATCACGTCAAGACCAAGGCGGCTTCGCTTTTGGGGATCAAGACGAGTGCTTTATACTACAAGCTCGACAAATACGGTCTAGATTAGCAATGAGAAATACCTCCATTCTTTTATTAGCCTTGGGGTTGGCGCTGCCCGGATCTGTGCATGGGGATTCGAGCGAGCTAGGCGACCTAAAGGCCCAATATCGCGCCTTGGAAAGCCAGCGCGATTCCCTTGCCAGCCAGCGCTTGCGGGTTGCGGCCGAAGCCGAAGCGCTGTCGGCCCGCATTGATAGCCTAAAGCTGAGTGCCGAAAATTCCGCAGCCCTGCACTCAGCCCTACGCTACTCGCTCAGGTTGGTGCAGCGCATGGTCGGGATCGACTGGGAATTGGTAGCTTTAGAGGCGCGGCAGGATAGTGTGGCCGAGCACTTGTGCCTTGCTTACGACTGGGAAATCGGCGTACTGATCCAGAAGTTGGCCGAGGAACCAGACCGGGGCCTGTCGGCCCAACTGACGCTCTATCAAGAGGCGCGGGAACTACTCGGGGTCGGGATCCGCAGCGCGAATCTGCACTACAGCGAACAGATGAAAATCGAGGTAGAAGACGGGCCGGACGAAATTCAGCAAAAGCAAGAGCTATTGGAGGACATCGCCGACCGCCTCAAGGCCGCATGGAGTGCCAACGCCGGCTTGCTGCGTCGCTTGGAAGCCGAGTATCGGCTGTGCGCCCGGGTAGAGCAGGAGCGGGCCAAAGTGCAGAGGCCTAGGGAGCGGATTTTGGTGAGTGGAGAACAGCCGCGTGAGCAGGTGCGGTTGCTCACGCAAGACGAGTCCTTGGCCGAATTTGATCTCGAATCGTCGATTGCCGAAGTCGCGCTGAAAATTCACAAGCTGAAGGCGCGCCAGCAGGAAATCCTCCAGCTACAGGCCGTGGTCGAAGGTCGCGCCGAGGCGTTTAGGCGCTACTTGCGCAGCATGTTAGAGGGCGAGGGATAGCCCGCACTTTTGTAGCCGAGGAGCCTCACTCGCCCGCGCACAATCCTCGGCTGACTTCCACTACATTGTCTTGCGTCGCGCCGAAGGCGCACCGGAGCCGTTGATAGGCTGCCCACGGATCTGTCTGGTGGCCGCAGGTAAACAGGTCGAGGGCGGCATAACCGCGCTCGGGCCAGGTGTGAACGGCCAAGTGGCTCTCTTGGACGATGAGTACGCCAGTAACTCCCCCCGGACTGAAGCGGTGGAATGCCGTGCCCAAGACGCGGCTGCCGGCCGCTTGGGCTGCGGCCTGTAGCTCGGCTGCGATATAATCTGGGTCGTCGAGCCGTGCGCGGTTGCAGCCGTAGAGATCGACGAGTAAATGGCGGCCTAGGGCCTGCATGGGAATGCGCTGGCTAGGAGGCCCTCAGACATATTCGACGATGTCAGTGGGCAGGCACTTGAGATCTCGGCATATATTGGACAGGGTGTACGGATCCATGCCTTCGGTGCCTTGGTCGATGGCCTTTTTGATGTGCTGATAGGTGGTCAGGTTGATTTCGGGTTTGCGTTCTTCGAGCATCTGTTCGATCGCTTCTTTCTTAAAGCGGATCATGCGACCTCCTCGCTTGCAGGTGGGTAAGTAAGTAAGGTCAGGCTGCGGCTGCCGTCAAAAAGCTATTCGTAGCGCAGGGCGTCTATGGGGTTGAGGAGGGCGGCTTGGCGGGCCGGGTAGATGCCAAAACCAATGCCGACCGCGGCCGAGACCCCAAAGGCGAGGACAATCGTCCAAGGCTGGACGATGGTGCGCCAGCCCGCGTACAGGGTGATTACTTCCGGGATGGCGTAGCCCAGCACCACCCCAATCAGGCCGCCGATTAGGCTGACCAACAGCGATTCGACCAAAAACTGTGAGAGGATGTCGCGTCGCCGTGCGCCCAAGGCGCGGCGGATGCCGATCTCGCGCGTGCGCTCGAGCACCGAGGCCAACATGATATTCATGATGCCAATGCCGCCGACCAACAGGGAGATGCCGGCAATACAGCCCATGACCACGTTGAAGATCTGCTGGGTTTTCTGGCTCTGGCGCAACAGCTCTTCGGGAATGGCGATCTTGAAGTCCTCGACGCCGCGATGCCGCCGGTTGAGAATGGTGCGGACGATGGCGGCGGCCTCTAGCAACTGGCCGGAGTTGGAGACCTTGACGGTGATTTGGGTGAGTTCGGCCTCGCCCGGCTCCCAGTGGAAGCGGTTGAGCAGGGCCGTCAGCGGGACGTAGATGTCCTCGTCGGTGTTGCGCACTTCGAGTACGCCGCCGATTTTGCCGCCGGCCGCGCCCTTGTCTTCGAGCACGCCGATGACCGTAAACCACTGGTTGCGGATTTTGACCCGGCCGCCCAAGGGATTGTCAAAAAAGAACAGCGCCCGCTTGGCGTCTGCACCCAACACGCAGACGCGTTTGGCGGTGTTCAGGTCCTCAGCAGAAAAAAATATCCCGCTACCCATGCGGGCGTTGATCACAGTTAGATAGTCGGGGGTCGTGCCCACCACCATGGTGCGGAAGGTGTGATCTTGAGCTTGGGCTTTGGCTTTGAGCTCGCGCTGGGGGGTGACGTAGTCCGCCAAAAGGCAGATGCGGGCAATTGACCGCGCATCGTCCCAAGTCAGGCCCGGAGAGCGATTCTGGTCGCCGTCAGCTTCGGTTTCTTCGTCGGCTTCTTTTTGCCAGTGCTGGACGATGATATTGCTGATGCCCATCTGACGGATTTGTTCGAGGGATTCCTGCTTGGCGCCCTCGCCGATGGAGAGCATGGCAATGACCGCGGCCACGCCGAAGATGATGCCGAGCATGGTCAGCAGGGTCCGCAGCTTGTGAGAGAGCAGGCCGACTAGGCTCAAAGAGGCGGTTTCGCGTAGATCCATTAGTGAGTCTGAGGCGAGGCGTCGGCCGATTCCATGAGGCCACTGGCGTTGGTCGCTTGGAGCGGATCGCGCAGGGTGACGCGGTCGTTGGGCGCAAGCCCTTCTGCGACGATGACGAAGTCCTCGTTTTTCTGGCCGAGCTTCACTTCCTGCTCTTCGGGCTGACCATCCACTAGAAGATAGACGAGGGTGCGCCCATCCTTCTCAAAGACCGCGTCTAGGGGGATGTAAAGGGGCATGGGCTCGGCAGTAGCGATCTCGCCGGTGGCCTCGCTTTGCACGGAGTCTGGCGCGGCTGCCGGCTTGGGTGGGATGGTCTCGACGACGACGTGACAGGTGGCGGTCATGCCGGGTTTGAGGCGGACATCTTCTTCTTCGATCTGGATGATCACGTCGAAGACTTTGACGCTTTTTTCGCCTTCCTTCTCGCGGCCGAGCGAGGCGATGCTCTTGATTTCGCCGTGAAATGTTGGTTCGGGCAGGGCGTCGAGCTTGATGGTGGCGACTTGGCCGGTGTCGAGCTTATCGACCTCGACCTCGTTGACGTAGGTTTTGACCTGCATTTGGGAGAGGTCGGGCAGGGAAATGACGTTGACGCCACCCCAAATCTCGTCGCCGACGCGGATCTTTTCCGGTCGGTCGCCTTTCCACACCTTGCCGTACACGACTAAACCGGGCTTTTCGGCCTTGATGGTCGTGCTCGCCAGCTCGTCGTGCGCCTTTTCCAACTCGCGTTCGTTGCGCTCGATTTCGAGTTGGCGCTTTTTGACTTCAGCGGCGTTGACGATCTTTTGCGAGGCCAGCTTTTCGATGGATTGCTGATGGCTAAGCTTGGCTTTGTGGGCCTCAATCTCGGCTTCTTCCTTTTGCACGGTGGCCTCGAAGACCATGCGCTCGACCTGTAGCTCGGCCAAGCGCAAATTGGCCTCCTCGTTGGCAATGTCGGCTTTGAGCTTGGCTATTTCGGCCTTTTGGGTGGCTTGCGTTTTCTCCAAATCGGCCTTAGCGGACTCGACCTGCTGCTCGGCGTCCATGACCCGCTTCTGAAAATCCGTCTGTTCAAATTGCACCAATAAGTCACCGACTGAGACTTGCTCACCTTCGGGAAACAACTCGACGATTTTGAGCTGGCCGCGAACGCGGGGCGCGACGATGTTTTCGGCCTCTACTGATTCCAACTCGCCGCCCTTGAGCTTGAGCTCGATGACGAACTCGCCCTGCTGGACCGGATAGGTAGGGATGGAGGATTCGGCTTCCTCGCGCATCAGGTGTTCACCAAGCCAGGCTCCGCCTAGGACGAGGGCTAAGAGCGGAGAAAGGCGCCACCAGCGGCGTTTGATCTGTGTCATAAAAGCTCTTCCGCGTCAGTGCGCATTGGGGTTTTGCAAGGCGACGATGTCGCCTTCGGCCAAGCCCGCGGTGACGATCGCGGCGGTGGCGCTTTTTTGCCCGATCACTACGGGCACTTCCTTGAATTTGCCGTTGGCGAGGCGAAAAGCAACTAGCCCATCCTCACGCTTGAAGAGCGCACCTAGCGGCACCGAGAGAGCCTCGGGGATGGATTTGAGAACGATTTCGACCTCGGCCGACATGCCGGGCTTGAGCCGGTTGTCTTGATCGTCAATGTCGATGACTAACTCAAAGACTTGGATATCCGGTGCGCCGGGCTGAGGCGAGGCCATGGGTGCGAGTTCGGACACCACCCCATTAAAGACCGGGCCGGGAAAGGCTTCGAGCCGGATATAAGCCCGCTGGCCGACGCGCAGGCGCTCGATGTCCATTTCGCCGATCAGACACAGCACCTGCATCTTGCTCATGTCCGGGATGTCGAGCAGGGCACGGCCCCCCCAGACTTGGTCGCCGACGGCTACTTTGCCCTCCTCAGAGGTACCGGGTTTCCAGATTTTGCGATAGACTACGATACCTGGTTTGGCCGCATAGACGCTGGTGCGTTCGTAGTCGCGCCGCGCCCTTTCGTAGCGCTCCTGCCTACGGGCGATGTTCAGCTCGTGCTTGCGAAAATCCACGCGATTGACCACTTCCTGAGCTATGGATTCCTGCCGTGCTTCTGCCACGGCGCGCCGGGACTTCGCCAGATTGATGCGCCCTTGTTCTTGGTCGATAGTCGAGGCGAACTGCTGGCGTTCTTGATTGAGTGCGGCGAGTTTGAGTTCGGCTTGCCGCTGCTGGATCTGGCGCTTGATATCGGCTAGGCTTTGCTCGTGCTCGGCCTTGGCCTTGGCAAAGTTGGAATGGGCCTGTTCGAGCTGGCCCTCGCGGTCGAGCATATCGCGTTCAAATTCGGCCGGATCGAACTGGAGGACCAAATCGCCGACATCCACTTGCTCTCCTTCGGGCCACAGGTGAACGATCTTGAGCCGGCCGCCAATGCGCGGCGACGCCACTACTTCGCCGCTGGCCGCGCGCACCTCGCCCCCCTCAAAATGCGTCACCGCAAAATCGCCGCGCACGACCTCGGCAGTGGGCAGGTCGGGCGGTGCGCTCCGGCAGGCGCAAAGGATGAGGACGCACAAGACGGCTTTCACGTTGGGCAATCGCTTTCGATGCGGCCATCGCGGAAGCGGACGATGCGGTGGCTGCGGCGGGCGAGGTGCTCTTCGTGCGTCACGAGGAGGATGGTATTGCCCGCAGCGTGTACTTGGTCGAAGAGGTCCATGATCTCGTCGCCGGTGCGGGAGTCGAGGGCACCGGTCGGCTCGTCGGCGAGGATGATGGAGGGCTCGTTGACGAGCGCACGTGCGATGGCCACGCGCTGCTTCTGGCCGCCGGACAGCTCGTTGGGCCGGTGATCCATGCGCTCGGCCAAGCCCACGGACGCAAGGGCGCGGGCGGCCCGCTCGCGGCGTTGGCGCACTGGCAGGCCGCTGTAAATCAGCGGCAGCTCGACATTGCCGAGGGCGTTGGCGCGAGGCAGGAGGTTAAAGGTTTGGAAGACAAAGCCGATCTCCTCGTTGCGGACTCTTGCTAAGTCGTCGTCTGCCATCTCGCTGACGCGGACCTTGCCGAGCGCGTACCGTCCCGAGGTGGGCACGTCGAGGCAGCCGAGGATATTGAGCAAGGTGCTTTTGCCCGATCCCGACGGCCCCATAATGGCCACGTATTCGCCCGTGGCCACGCAGAGGTCCACCTCGCTTAGGGCGTGGACCGCCGTTGTTCCCATATCGTAAGTCTTGGTCAGGTTGCGTATTTCAATGATCGCGTCCATCAGCTTTTTCAACGACTCTCACGTGCTTTCTTTCCAGCCATCCGACCGCAGAAGCCGGCGGCTGGCGTACGCGGACATAGCCCGCTCGCTCTTCCTCGACGAGCAAGACCGCGCCCGCATTGACGTGGGTCAGCACGGGGGCACTGGGAGTGGGGGCCGTGCGGAGTGCGCCGCCGGTGGGCGCGTACACCATGCGCTCGACAAAGCCGTCGACCGTGGCTCTAAACACGGCCATGGCGTCGCGGGCCAAGTCGCCGTGGGGCGCGACCCGTATTGCCGCTAGCTTACTGTAACGCCAAGTGACCCCGGCACCTGCCGCCCCATGCTGGGCGCGGAGATGGACCCGCTCGGGCAGTGGAGCAGATGCCTTGGGTCCGGCTGCGATAAAAACCGCGGTGACCAAGGTTTCGGTCTCGGGATTGTAGGGGCTGGGCTGGGCCTGCCAGCGGACCAGTTGGCCGTCTTCGTATGCTTGCAGGATATAGGCGCGGGTCAGCTCGTCGAAGCGGGCGGAAATGCCCCGGTATTCGCACTCGGCGCGTTGCAAGGCATCGATGTCGCGGGCCATATCGCGCACAACGCCCGGGTTGGGGGAGGGGAGCAAGATGAGGGCGGGCGCGAGCACCGCTTTGAAGATACGGGCAGCTAACATGGCGTCGGGTATAAAGATGCTAGCTTAGCGGGGTATCATTGTCAAGAAGCCAACCCTCTAGGGTGGGATTAGGTTTGGGGTAGCGGCGGGCGTATCTTAAATTCTTTGAGCACGTGTTGTGCAGCTAGTCCAGTACTAATATCTAATGCTTAAATTTTACTAAACTTTATGCAAGGAGGCACTTTATGACCTATCGACATCTACTGATCGTCTGCTTGGCGACGCTGGGGCTGGCCGTCACTGGCTGGGGGCAAGCCAATGGTAAAATCGCATTTACCTCGTGGCGCGAGGGGGCCGGGGACGTGTGGATTATGAATGCGGATGGGAGCGACCCGGTCAACTTAACCCAAGGCCGGCATGGGCATTGCGTTCGCTTGGCTTGGTCTCCAGATGGCACGAAGATCGCCTATCTCGCCTTTAGTGACGATCCCGATTCCGCTTGGGTCGATTATTCTGTTGCCGACATTTGGGTGATGGATGCCGATGGCGGCAATCCGCAACAAGTGACATATCTAACAGAGACCAGATTTGAGGAGCTTTTTTGGGCAGAAGACGGAAGTAGCATTTACCACTACGTGCGGTCCCGCTATGAACTGTTCGTTGTGGCACTGGACGGCAGTGGCTCCTCACTTATGGACTGGAGGGAGGCGGCTGGGATAGTTCGCCGTTTCCTCGATAATGAAGATCGTTCTCCAGACGGAACCAAACGAGCATCCGTCGTGTTGCAGGACTCCGAGGGCAATGCCTACCTACGCCTAGTTATTTACGCTTCGCCTGAGGGGCCTCAGACTTCTGACCAGATAGAAGATTTCAGGCAGATCCTACTTCCTGATCTACCCTATCAACAAGCTGAACTTGAACCCGGCTGGTATAGAGTGTCTAGCTTTACTTGGTCTCCCGATAGCATGAGAGTTGCCTTCTATGCCGCTAACGAGCAAGGGGACAGGGAAGTTTGGGTTGTTGATATAGACGGGAGCAACTTGGTCAATCTGACCAACGGTTTGGGCGGCGATTATCCCGCTTGGCAACCCGTTTCCCCTTCGGCTGCTGCGACGAGCGTCGAAGTCCAGTCATGGGGACGGATCAAAGCGCTGCTTTCAGTCCCATGACATACCTCTAACCGCCTTATTCATGGCCTTCTGCAAGGAGCCGCGTTATGACCTATCGACATCTACTGATCATCTGCTTGGCAACGCTGGGGCTGGCTGGGGCTGGCTGGGGGCAAGCCGACGGTAAAATCGCGTTTCTCTCCCACCGCGAAGGGTACAATGACGTGTGGATTATGAATGCGGATGGGAGCGACCCGGTGAACCTAACCCAAGGACAGTATTGTTCTAGTCCGATTTGGTCTCCGGATGGCACGAAGATCGCCTATCTCGATGTTGGTGCCGATTATTCCGGTAGGGACATCTGGGTGATAGACGCCGACGGCCGCAATCGAAAGCAGCTAACAGGCGATATTGAATCAATAGGCCCTAACAGTGCAGATGATCTGTTTTGGTCTGAAGACGGCCAAAACATTTACTACTTTGTGTGGGGTCGCTCTGAGCTGTTCGCCGTGGCACCGGACGGCAGTCGCTCTTCACTTGTGGAATGGAGAAGTGTGGAATGGAGGGAGGCGGCTTTGATAATCCGCCGCTTCTGGGACCATCGCTATCTTTCTCCAGACGGAGCCAAACGGGCACACATCGGCGTTCTACATGGCGACGAAAAGGACGAAGCTCTCTTCATTATGATCTATGGAGACGGTGAAGACAGGGTCGAGGCCATTCGCCTGTCCGGCCAACCCGTAGAGATATTTTTTCGGGATGTCGGCGATTCTTGGGCCTCTGCTGGTTTTCCCCTTACTTGGGCACCCAACGGCACGAGGGTAGCCTTCACGTCGTACACTATTATCAACAGTACTGGCACTTCGTTCTCCTTTTACCCTAGCACTGGGGAGATTTGGGCTGTCGATATAAATGGGAGCAACTTGGTCAATCTGACCAACGGTTTGGGCGGAGATTATCCCGTTTGGCAACCAGTTTCCCCTTCCACTACTGAGACGAGCGTCGAAGCTCAGTCGTGGGGACGAATCAAATCGCTGCTTGCAACAGGTCCCCGTTAAAGACTGCGACGAGATAGGCAAGGGACAGTGAGTAGCGATTTCTTCGGCGGTCAGCGAACTTTGCCGCGTCCGGCGATTTGCCAAATCGCCTCCAGCCGATTGGCGCGTAGTGCGTAGAGGTGGTCGTGGAGGTTTACAGTGGTGCAGCCGTGGCCGGGGATAAATTCGAGCAGGTCGCCGGGATGGAGATCGGTGCAGGGACCGGCTATGGTCTTGAGGCGGCCGTGTTCTTCGGACAGAGCATGGCATTCCAAGTCAGGACGGTCCTTGACGAGGGGGAAGCCGTGCTCGGGCGTCAGACTCTTTAGGCCGGCGTCGGTGATGACCTGCTCGGGCGCGGGGCGGCTAGTAACGGTGGTCAACACGCTGAGGGCGTTTTTGAAGCCCAAGTTCAGCTTGGCGTAGGCCGCGTCCATCAGCGCGTACGAGCCCGCTTGCACCTCGGTAATGCCGTCGAAGGAAGTGCTGATGTAGTAATCGCCCGTGCCCGAAGCGCTGCAAATAGAGCAGTCGAGGCCAGCACGTTCCACGTCGTCGCGGGCATCGACGAGGCGTTGGAGGCAGGTGCGGGCCCCGTCGTCGCGGACTTCTTTGTCTTCGAGGTCGATAACGTGGCCTTCGTAGCCCATCAGGCCGCAGAAGTGCAGGTGTGGTGCTTGGGAAGCCGCGCGGGCGAGATTGACGACGGTGGCGGGGGCGACGCCGCAGCGGTTGTGGCCGATGTTGACCTCCACGAGTACGCGTGGGCAGACCTCGTAGGCGTGGGCAGCCTCGTTGAGGGTGGCGAGATTTTGCGGGTCATCGACCGCGACCATAATGTCGCAACGAGCGGCCAGCACCATGAGGCGCTCGATCTTGCGGCGGCCTACTACTTCGTTGGCAATGAGAATGTCTTGGATGCCGGCGGCGGCCATGACCTCGGCCTCTCCGACCTTGGCGCAGGTGATCCCCTGCCCACCGGCTGTGAGTTGGAGGTGGGCGATGGCCGGGGTTTTGTGCGACTTGGTGTGCGGCCGGAGGTTCTTGCCCGCCGTGCGGAAATGCTCGGCGAGGCGGGCGATGTTGTATTCGAGCGCGTCGAGATCGACCAAGGGGACCGGGGTGTCGATGGCGTCGCGGGTCATGCCGATGTGTTCGGTGGTCATAATCAGGGCTTTGTGGGTTGGGTGGATTGCCTGCGGATAAAGAAACCGGGCTGTCCGCTTCTTGTCCAGTGCTTGCGCTTCGCGTGGACGACCGACATGACGCTCGGTTCGTCCCCATAGGCCGGGTTTCTACCCTCTGGCAGCTTGAATGCTATGCGGATGGCGGTCGTCGCGGCGCATTGGGCTCGATAATGGCTCGTCTTTCTGGGGCCAAACGTTGTAACAGTTCTTCTGAAATTTGATAGTTGAATCGCTCGCGGACATATTTGGGGGAATAGCGGTAGACAATCGTGCGCCGATAGCCGGGATTGGTGCGTTCTGCCGAGCCGTGTGTTATCGCGTCGGTGAATAACAAAACGTCTCCCGCCTTCAGATACATTTCTTGCACGGCGATAGCGGTCCCGGCGGGTTTGCCGCTCACGCCGTCGTAAACCAAGCCTCGGCCATCTACCTCCAGCCGAGGGTGAATTTCGGTGCATTTGTGGCTGCCCGGAATTAGGACCGGCGGGCCGTCGCCCTCGCCGATGTCGTTGAGAGCCATCAGGACGTTGATCTGCCCGACCATCCATTCGCCGGTGTTGTGCTGGCGAAACGTCAAATAACTGAGCGGAACATGGCCGCCGCAGTGAATGTGGATGTAACCACCCGGGCCGCGGACATTGAGAAAGTTTTCGTGAATGGAAAGGCCATTTACCGAGGAGTGAATGTACTTTTTGACCAAGTCGATCCAAGCGGGATGATCTATCAATTTCTCAAAAACAGGGCCGCCTTCAATGATACTCTGAAAGTTGACGCCATTTTCTTCATTGTAGGTGTGCGTTTCTATGCGACCAATCCAGCGGCCTGTTTTGTTTGAATCACCATCGGTTGACCACGGCTCTTCTACATACGATGTGTGGTCGTCTATCCATTGGTTCATCTCGCGCAAATCTGCGGCCGAGATTGCACTTTTTAAGACCAAGTAGCCTTGGAGATCAAATAGGTAATCTTGGGTGTTGTTATTCATTACTCGTCGCTTTCAGCCGCTTGTCGCAGGGCTAGGAAAGCCTCCTTGAGTGTTTGACTTACGGCTGAATCCGGCTCGGCTAAAACCAATTTTTGGTAAGCGTTCAAATAGTCGGCGCGGATGCGGTGGAACAGATGCAAGAAGTGCCGCAGAAAGCCAATTTTCCTAGTAGGCACGACATAAGCAGGCGCACCCCAGCGCGGTTGCTCGTACAGCGGCAGACATAGTTAGTACGCTCCCTAATGGTTATGTCGGGGACGACGGACGTATCTAAGGCCGCTTCAGTACGCTCGTAAATACCACGCAGGATATCCTCTGGTGTCATTCAAACAGCTCTTTTTGTACTTCCGGCTCATAGTTAGTCCACAGCACTTCGCGCCGGCTGTCCTTGGTGGAATGGATGGTCTTGTCCGGTCCCTCTGTCCTGAACCAGCGATCGGGTGGGAACAGCTCGTCCATTAAGGGGTGTTGGTAGCCAGATACGGCCACCTTGCCCTCACAGGCATTGACGACTTCCGCCAACGTGTGATGCTCGTCCTCGTCCATTTCAAAGCCGTATGCTTTGGCATCGCCACGAGTGGCGTGTAAGTAGGGAGGATCGCAGTAGAACAAGGTGTCCGGGCTGTCGTAGAGTTGAATCGCATCGACAGCCGGTCGGTTCTCAATCTGAACTCGGATCAGACGCTGGGCAATCTCGTCGAGCGCATTGACACCCCCCAACCAGCGAGAGACCACACCAGACATACCAGCGCGGCTCGTATGCTTGCAGTTGGCCCAACGGCCGAGGGAGGCCGTTTGCGCTAGCCCAGTGCGGGTCTGCCGCGCCCGGATGTAGAAGCGGCGGGCGCGTTCTAGATCCGTGATGTCCTCGGTGCTGCCGTAGATGGCGCGGTAGTATTCCTCGCGTGAAAACGGCGTCAGGGCAATGGCGCGGCTCAGTGCTTGGTGCTGGTCGCGTAACACGCGGAAGAAGTTCACCACTTCACCGTCGAGATCGTTATAGGTCTCAACCGGAGCCGGTGCCCGGTTGAGGAGCACGGCCCCAGAACCGGCAAACGGCTCGCAGTAATGATGACACTCCGGCAGCAGGGGTAACAGCCAGTTGAGGTGAGAAAACTTTCCACCGTACCAGCCGAACACAATGCGACGGCGCGTATGGGCCGCAGTCGCCGGACGCTGCGACTTTCCGCCCAAGAAAATAGGGGACACGCCCCGCGATTTTTTGGTCACGTGCTAAAACGCAAGCGGCAAATCGCCGTTTTCGTCGAAGGGCATTTCCTCGGCCTCGGCGATGATTTCCAAGTCTTCGCGCTGTTCGACTTCGGCCCGATAGGCTTCCGAGACGAACAGCTCTCCTAGCTCCAAGGTGTTGTGGATGCGCAAGACCTTGGCGTTTTCAGGCTCGACTAGGCCGACGGTCTCGAGGGCCTTTTCAATGCAGATGCGGTCCGTGTCAAAGTAGAGCGGGATGTGCGCGCCCGAGGGGTGGTTGCCGGTCATGCAGTTGATGTAGGTGATCTCGCGGTCCATCTGCTCAATGGCGCGCTTGTGCGCGTATTCGGCGGTGCCGATGCCCGAGGCGTTGCCGTGGGTTTCCTCGGTCAGGCTGCGGACTAGGATGCGGGTTACTTTGGGATACTCCTTGTCGGCGGCGTGGTTGTCGTGGAACTTGCGGCCGACGACGTTGGTGTCCATGCCAGCGCCGGAGATGTTTTTGCCAATCGCATCGACGATGAGCAGATCGACTTCGTCGAAGGGCAGGCGCGGCATCCATTGCTTGGCGAGGACTAACAATTCCTTTTCGCGTTCCACGAACTCGTCGGCTCCCACGCCCTTGATGAGCGCGGTTTGGTCGTACTGGTTTTCGACTAAGGCCAATCCCATGAGTACGCCGCATTGATCGATGACGGTTTGGCCGACCGAGCGGACGATGCGGTCAAAGCTGTAGTGGACAATGGCTTGGTGGTACAGGGCCGCGCCTTTGTGCTTGCCCAAGCCGATGAGCATCATCTTGTGCAGGCCACTCTCGATTTCGCCGACAAAGTCGGTGTGTGGCTTGACGCGGCCGACTACGGCTACGTGGTCGGCTTCAAAGGCGTGTTTGTCAAAAAAGACGGGAACGCCGTCCTCGGTCGCACCCACCTGTACGGTTTCCATAGACGACTTAATGGGTGCGCCGGTGTACTCTTCGGTGACTCCGTAGCCTTCGATGATTTCCTGTTGCGCCGCGGCAAGGCCGCCGCCGTGGCTGCCCATGGCCGGGACGAGGAAGGGCTGGAGGCCGAGGGCCTTGAACTCGGCCACGAGGCTTTTGATCACGAGCGCGATGTTGGCAATGCCGCGGCTGCCGACCGAGATGGCAATGGTCTCGCCGGGATTGATTTTGGGGCCTAAGTCGAGGTGCTGGACCTCGGTGCGCACGGCTGCGGCAATGTCGGCGACCGTGGGCGCGGAAAAAAACTGGCGGACGCGGAGCAGGCGAGGCAGGGACATGGTGGACCTCCTAAATGGCTTGTTGGAATAGAACTTCGAGATCGCGTTGGGTAGTCTTGCGCGGGTTGACGGCAATGTTGCCGCTCTGCATGGCAGTGCGCGCCATGGTGGAGATGCGGGCCGTATCGACGCCGACGTCTCTTAGCTTGGCCGGGATGCCTAAGTCGGCGTTTATATGGCGCACCGCGGCGATGGCGGCTTGCGCGGCTTGGCGTTGGTCTAGCCCGGAAGTATGTACGCCGAGTGTTTCGGCGATGGCGGCGAATTTGCCGGGGCAGGCGAACCAATTGAACTCCATGACGTAGGGCAGCAAGATGGCGTTGAGCAGCCCGTGATGCACGTGGTAGTGAGCGCCGACTGGATGGGACATGGCGTGGACATTGCCGAGGCGCGTTTGCGAAAAAGCGACGCCGGCTAGCATACTGGCGATGAGCATGTTTTCGGTGGCAGCTAGCGAGTGGTCGTTGGCGCAGGCTAGGCGCAGGTTGTCGCCGATGAGGCGGCTGGCGTGCAGCGCGATGCCTTCGGTTAGGGATGTGGCCGCTAAGTTGATATACGATTCGAGCGCGTGGGTCAGGGCATCCATGCCAGTGGCCGCGCCGACGAGGGCGGGCAAGGCGACCGATAGGTCGGGGTCGAGGACGCCGAGTTGGGGGGCGATTTTCCAGCTAATGACCGGGTCTTTGTTGCCGCTGGCGGGATTGTCCAGCACGGCGAAGGGCGTGACTTCGCTGGCGGTGCCGTAGGTCGTGGGGACGCAGACGAGATAGGGCAGGTCGTTTTTGACTTTGTCGCTGCCCAGATACTGGGTGATGCGGCCGTTGTTGGACGCGAGGACGCCGATCATTTTGGCCACATCCATGGGCGAGCCACCGCCGAGGCCGATGATGGCGGTGCAGCGTTCTTGGCGGTAAACCTGGACTCCAGCTTCGACGGATTCTTGGGTCGGCTCGCTCGAACCGTCTTTGAGATAGACGGCATGGGGGATGTTGCCGAGAGCGGCGGAGACGGCTTCCACGGTGCCGATTTCTCCTAAGACCTGATCGGAGACGATCAGGACCTTGTCGGCCAGCGAGAAGCAATCCGCCAAGCAGGCGATAGACCCGGGGCCGTGGATGATGCGGGTGGGATGGCGGAAGTCGAAGTGGGTTTGGAAGGGCATGGACGATCCTCTGTGTACAGGAGGGAAGGTAGCTAGCGCTCGTCGTTGATGTCAAGGTAACTGGCGGGGGCTGGGTCGGTAGCCCGGTGCCTTGTAGCTAAATACCATCGGGAATCCCGTCTATTCGTCTTATGGAATTCAAATGGGATGAGGACAAAGCGGCGATGAATCTGGTCAAACATGGGATTCCGTTTGAATATGCCGCCCGAGTGTTCCTCGATCTCTACCGCTAAGAAAAAGAGGAGCTAATAGAATACGAGCGGGAAGTGCGCCGTCGCGTCATTGGCATGGTCGATGATCGCGTGTTGCTCGTAGTTTACACAGAACGTTTTTCACGAATTTGAATCATCTCTGCTCGAAGAGCAAAGCGTCATGAGCGAAGAAAATACCACGAAATTTAGGTTGGACAAAAAGAACTTACCGAGTCTGAGTGAGTCCTAGGCACAACGTCTCGATTCCATGCGTGAGGAGATCGAGAAGGTCGCATTGTCCGATTCCGACAATCCGCCTTTGACGGATGAAGAACTCTCAGCATTCGAGCGCGTTCCTGACGCGAAGGCGATCCGCAAAGTCCTGAGTTTAACGCAGCGCGAATTCGCCACTACGTTTCAGCTTTTTTGGCGACGGTACGAGGCTGGGAACAGGGGCGCTACCAGCCGGATCAGGCGGCTCGGACGCTCTTGCGCGTAATCGCTCGTGATCCCAAAGCGGTCAAGCGCGCCTTAGAGGTGTCTCAAGCTGGCTAGGATAACCCGACCAAACTCTGAACCGATGTTTCAAGTTCATGGGTTATCTGTTCTACGGTCTCCCTTTTCTGAGTTCTGTAGGTATCGTAACATGCCCGGAGATCTTTCGGTTCGCCGACGCGGACTGATGCCACCCGCGGTCCGCGCATTTCTGACCTACCAAAGACTTCTCTTTCAAGACGAATAATCACATCGAGAAACCGCTCTGGCGATGGTTCTTCAGCAACATACCCGTCTGAAATTGATATAAAATTGATCAACCTCTCCAGATCGGGATAGAATTGTTGAAATTTCTGGAGTTGCTCTCCGTGTATTTTCTGCTCGTACTCCGTCATCTGCTCAATGTCCCGATAGATTTCGGCATCGACTATGTTTTTCAATGCCCGTGTCCTTGTGAGTATGTCGGCTTCAGTGTGGATACCCATAATCCCTTCGGCATGGGACAGGATCGCATCTTTCAACCTTTCGATATGGACATCAAGGGACACAGTTTCGTCTATCTTGTACTGATATTCCGCTGCGAGTGTCCTGAATATCGCAACACCGATGCGGCGCAACCGATCATAGCGTTCTACCGGCGTCTGTTCGGCCGACGGAAGGATATACCGTTCTAACCTCGTGAGAGCAGCATCAATAGAATTCCACATGTCGTGCGGATAGTGATATTTGATGCCGACGGGCACGGCGTAGAGCGATTTGCTAACTTGCGCTTTTTTCATATCGTCCAAGGCCCAAAAGCACATCTGGACGATGCCTCTCTCAAAGCGCATGACAGTGGCATTTTGGCGCGAAATTTCCCCTTCGCCAAAGATGACAACCGGCCAGTCGCCTTTGAACAAAAGCTCCCGAGTCGTGCGGAAGGCGTCTCTATCTACAGTGCCGCGTACCACCGAGTACACACCGCACCGCTGCATCAAACAGCATCGGATAGCCCCGAATCTACCCTTGTCGAAGGCTTCCCGCGCTGCCATGTAGTAGAACGGTTGCGATAACTGCTTTGATAAGAGGAACATAACCATAGGGTCTTCATGCGCCGGATGGTTAGGGGCTAAGACCGTAGAATGCCCACGTATAGCCTCCAACCAAGCAATGGACGCTTCATCGACATCGAGCGTCAACCCTTTCAAATACAAGCGATTCGCAAGCGGTATCAGGGCTTGTACAATTTGAATCGTTGGCACACTCGGTTTAGGTGGTTTGAAAGCTAACATCGCGGGCACTATTCCCGTTTGGCGGTCTCTTCAAGCACGCGTTGGTCGGCTTGGGACCACTGATGCCAACGCGTTTCGTCGGGCTGTTGGAAACCGCTGTTGGCGCGGCTCTGCAAGTGCTCGTCCTGACCCAACAGACGCAGGGCCCGGTGATCCTGCCGGCTCCGGGCCCAGTTGATGAGCTGTTGGCAGTTGGGGCCGGTGAATGTATCCGTGTGTTTGAGCCAAGAGATGTTGTAGTACACACTGAAGAAGTAGCGCTTGCGTCCCGAGGTATTGGGCGTCCCCGAGTGCAGCAGGCCGTTGTGGGTCAAAACCACATCGCCGGCTTTCATGTAGATCAACAGTTCGTCTTGGTGCGGCTTGCGGATTTCTTCTTCGGCTAGGGCAATGGCCTCGACGTGCGAACCGGGCAGCACCCTGAGCGGTCCGTATTCGTCGTCTAAGTCCTGTAGATAGCAGATGGCATTAAAGGCCAGCGGGCGTTCGTACGCGCCGCTGGGCATGCGAGCCCAGCGGTCTCGGTGCCAAGCGCTGACCTTACCGGCGGCTTCTTTCGGCTCCACGGCGGGAAAGGCGGCCAAGGTGAGGTTGTCGAGCTGCACGAAAGGCCCCACCACCTGCTCGGCAAAATCGAGAATGGCCGGATGAACCACGGCTGGCCACATCAGTTGCGGCGCTCGTTCGAGCATATTGCCGAACCAATGGGTCCGTTCTTGCACATGGGGCCCCTCTGTGGCGAGGGCTTGCAGGCGATCCTGCTCGTCGCGCCAAGTCTGCATGGTGGCTTCGTCGTACAGCCCCTCGAATACGGTATAACCCTGAGCGCGGTATTCTTCCATTCTTCGGTCCATAAAGACGCCTATTTTCTGCGCGAAAGCCGCCAGACATCCGGCTCCATATTATTCCCGGCCACCATCCACAGCGACCCGTCGTACACGAACACGCTCCCGGCATGGCGGGGTGCCCAAGGGGTATCGAGCAATTCGGTCCAGTCCACGCCATTGGGCGAATACCACACATCGCGGCGATTGCCGCTCTCTGCCGCATAGCCTTCCAACACCCACAGATGATCATCGAACGCGGCCACCTCGTGGTATTGCCGCGGCGTCCACGGAGCATGTGCTATGTGATGTTCCCAGTTTATCCCATCGTCTGAACTCCACACATCATTGTAGAAATTGCGGATAGGAGTTGCAGGCGTATCGTAGGTGCCCCCACCCAGAATCCACATCCTGTCGTCGTGCACAGCGGCTCCGCCGATCATCCCTCTGGGCACCCACGGAGCGCGCTCGGTAACTTGGGTCCAGTTTACTCCATCGTCCGAACTCCACCCATCGTTGTGGAAGACCTCGTCGGCGTCGGCAAAATTAGGGATGGTTTGTCCGCCCATAACCCATATCCGACCGTCGAAGGCTAGGGTATAATGGAGTACTCGGGGAGCCCACGGCACGTGATCATTGGCTAGATCCCAATGAATGCCGTCCGCACTGCTCCAGACATCGTTCTGATAATGGCCCTGATTGCAATCGCCGCCTACGATCCACATCCGGCCGTCGTGCACCACATAGCCGGCCGTATGCCTTCCTTCCCAAGGCGCTTGGGGATTCTCAAGCGTCCAAGAGGCACCGTTGGCCGACGACCAGACCTCACTGTTGCAGATCTGCGGGAAGTGGACTTTATCTCTTGGGTTCCAGCCGCCCAGCAGCCACATTTTATCGTGGAACACCAATGCGCCAGCGCCATCGCGAGCCGCGAAGGCCGCGCTCTCAGTGACGCAGTGCCATTCGTATTTTGCGTTCATTGCCGTCGATCTCCGTTTCACCGCGCAAATAATACTAAAATGCCACAGTCTCTTGTGCCACCATGGTATCGCATATTTGCAAACTCAAGACACTGAGGTGCGTGGCCAGTCGCTAATCGGTGTTTAGCGTCAGTTGAGTCCCCAATGGCCGGGAGCAGCTAATGGCTGCAAGTAGCCCCAAGCGAAGCCGCCGTTGCGGATGCGGGTAGCGTCGGAGCGCCTCATATAGAGCGGCACAGCGACGGGGACGAAGAAGCCGCCGATAAGCGCGGGGACGCTAGCGGCGATAGACAAGGTCTCATTGCGCCGCGCCGACCAAGCTTGGACGTCGGCGTCGACGCCGGATTTGCTCAACAGCCAAGTGGTCCCGACTGCGCCGATATGGGCGAGGCTGTTCCAGCCACTATAGCTTTCTCTCACATGTTCGGCTAGATGCCAAGTTAGTGTGAGTTGGGACTTGGTAGGTGAGTGGTCGCTGGGGGATGCGGCCATAGCGGGCGTGGTCGCCGCAGGTTGGCTGTAAGCGGCGGAAGTTACAACGCTTACGAGTATGATTGATATCCTTTGCAATATGGGCCGCCCCTAGCACTTGCAAACTGTGCATGTCTACAGATCGAATATGGAGGGCGGGGCCACCTCGGGATAGTTGTCGAGGTAGCTCTGGATGTACTGCCGAGTAACGGGGGGCATCTGCTCCAGATGCCCCGGCTGGGTCAGCGGCTCGCGCTGTCCGTACTCGTGCTGCATCACCGTTGCCCCAGCGTTCCAGAAGGCGCAGTGCATGGTCCAGCGCTTGTGTCCCTCCGGGTTCCATCCCCGGTGCCAGAGGTTGGCGTTGTAGTAAGCGATGTCTCCCGGTTCCAACTCGACGACGAGGGCGTTGGGCATGTCCCCCGATTCGCTGCGGGACGCTGTGATTTCCGCGGCCGTCGACGCTCGCAGGTGACTCCCGGGGACGATGTTGAGGAAGCGATCCCCGGCAACGAGCGGGGCATTGAACTGCACGAAGCGGCCCTCGTGTCGGCGCAGGTACGCAGTTTCCGCCTCGTCTCCCGGTTTGCCGAGATCGCGGTGCCATTTCTGGGTGTACGGCTTTCCGCCGCCGCTGGCGAGCATGCCAAACAGGCTATGGCGTATTCCCGGGCCGCAGACTAGGGCTTCGAGATAGGGCGCGAGATCGTCGTCAATCCAGTCGGCGAAGGCGGGGTGGTACTTGTCGGGATTGAGCAGGTGGCCGGTGCGGGACGGCAAACGGCGCTCGCGGTCAATCCAGCCTATCTCGCACTCGCTCGCCCGCCCTTTGTCGATCAGGCGTTCGACCGCTTCGAGCAGCGCCGCGATTCGGGTTTGTGCAAAGGCTTGGCGCAGGATGAGAAACCCCTGCGCGGCGTACGTTTCCTTGTCTTTTTCCGAGATTGCGCTCACCGGCGAATCGACCTTCGCGAAAGGTTAGTTTTAAACCTGCCGTAAGGTAACGCCCCCCGCACACTCGTCAACCGGACACCAGCCAAACATTGACAGCAAGGCACTATGGGTGTTAGGCTACGCCAAGTGGAAACCACCAATCTCATTCATAGGTGCCAAAATGAAAATTAAGCGAATTACAGGAACTAGCGTTGCAATCCCATACGCTTCGCCCGTTGGCCCTTACGTTGGGCGAGGTGGTGGTAGTGGCACTTTGGGCGCAGCCGGACTTATCGTGAAAGTTGAAACGGACGCGGATGTAGTGGGTTGGGGCGAAGGGACGGGCCGGTTTGAAACGGACCCAAATGCAATGCTGGCGGGCAAAGATGCGGCCAACATCGAAGGGGCTATTGCCGCGCTGGAAGCAGGAGGCATTAGCAAAGGCCCTATGTCTGGCATTGAGATGGCACTGTGGGACGCCATGGGCAAGAGTGCAGATTTGCCGGTCTGTAAACTGCTCGGCGGCGTGGTGCGGGAGGAAGTGGACTTCTGCGCCTGCATGGGACTCAAGGTCCCATCGGAGTCCGCCGCAACGGCTCGCGAGTACGTGGAGCGGTGGGGATTTCGCTTCTTAAAAACAAAAGCGGGTGACGACTCACAACAGGACCTGCAGATTGCCGAGGCCATACAAGCCGCTGTTGGCGACCAAGCCGTACTCCGCCCAGATGCAAATAGCGGGTATTCCCCCGCAGAGGCAGAAGCTACACTGCTAAAAATGAAAGATATGGGGATTCGCTATTTTGAAGACCCCTGCTCGCCCGAGTACCTCGACGCGTTGGTCCGGTTCCGCACGGAAATCGGCATGGGTATCTTGGTGAACATGGGTGTTGGTACTGCGGACTCCGTTGTGAACCTGCTGGCCAACGAGGGCACTGACATGCTGATGCCAGATACCCCAGCGGCGGGCGGAGTGCTACCTGTCAAGAAAGTCGCTACTGTCGCAGGGGCATATGACGTGCCGTGCCTGATGCACTGTTCGCACGACCTCGGACTCAAGACCGCCGCCATCGCGCACATTGCGGCAGCAACCCCCAATTTTTCCGGCCCGAACGACACCTGCTACCACGGCCTGACGGATGACGTGCTGGCCGAACCGTTGCAGTTTGCAAATGGGCGCATCCGCGTGCCGTTGGGGCCGGGACTGGGCGTTGAAGTGGACGAAGCAAAAATTGATCAATACAGTGCGTAGGCGTCCAATTCATTCGGCTTCATCCAAACCCAATCCCGTCAAATCTGCAATCTGCCTTGCTTGCTCGGCTTCGTATAGCCGCCAGATCACGCGCAAGCCCTGCAAGCTGCTTTTGCCATCGGTCAGCGGCGTTTGCCCAGTTTCAATGCAATCGAGAAAATGGGCCATCTCGTTTTCCGTGTGTTTGCCCGGCTCTGCTTCAAACAGAACTTCCTCTTGGCCGCGCAGGATATGTACGAGTTTGCCGCCTGAGATATCGGCATCGAGCATCCCTTCGGTGCAATGCGCGTGGATTGAGTAGCGCAACCGGGTGCCCCGCGCACCCCAAGTGCCAAAGTGATATCCGAGGCGGCCATCGGCAAATTCCATCGTCACATTGCTCGTGCCTTCGCGCTCCATCCACGGCGTGCCAAAATTGGTGCCTATATGCATGCCCTGCACGGGTCGCCCCAAAAACCAGAGCAGCAAATCGATGTAATGACAGCCATGACTAAACAATTGCCCGCCGCCCAAGTGCTCTTGGCTCGAAGCCCAGTGATCGGGGGGATAGCGCGTGAGTTGCTCGGTCCAGATCGACACTTGAAATACATCGCCATACGCGCCTTCATCTAACAATGCTTGCAGACGCTGGACTATTGGATGAAAGCGCATGCAATACGCAATCATCAGCACTTTGCCCGAGGTTGCAGATGCCGCAATTAGGTCTTGGCAGGCGGCTTCACTATTGGCCATGGGTTTTTCGAGCAAGACGTGGATGCCCGCATTGAGACACGCACATCCTACGGAAGCGTGCAAATGGTGGGGTAGCGCGAGCAATACGGCATCTACCGAGTCCAAAATCTCGCGATAAT
The DNA here is from genome assembly GCA_965200315.1 of Candidatus Latescibacterota bacterium. Taxonomy (GTDB): domain Bacteria; phylum Latescibacterota; class UBA2968; order UBA8231; family UBA8231. The sequence continues at coordinate 825,521 of OZ241362.1, read as the reverse complement.
CCGTCGCCACACAGGCACTTGGAAATTGTTGCGCGACGGCTTCTGCGCGTTCGGGAACAACATCGACCGCCGCGGCCAATGCGACCCGATCACTCAGGGTGTGAAACCGCCGCATGTGGGCACCCCCCATGCCGCCACAGCCAATCATACCCAGTTTAATCATGGACCTGTCTCTCCTTTATGTATAGGGATTATAAAGGGCCTTTAGAAGCGGTCTGCAAACCCATGATATATCCGATATTTGGAACGGCGTATTCACCGAGCCCTATTCAGGTTTCGCGACAAAATCTGCACAGAAAGGCTTGTATGAGGAGTCACCATAGCGAGATGCGATTTTTTCAAATAGATTTCTATAATTTCTGTTCCCGACCAATCTCCCTTCTCAATCCAACGATCCGATGCTTTATCCCGCATCAACCAATTTCCTGTCTTTTAATACTGAGTAGAAGTATTCGTCAGTAAACGAGTGACAATAGGGCCTGTCGGGTGTCTTCCGACTTGTCGGACTCCACGCGCAGACATACTAGGTAGAGGCCCGGCGGCAACAATGCACCGTCCCCGTCGCGCCCGTCCCAAGTGACCGAGAAACGACCGCTCGCCGTCTGCTCCTGCAATACTACGCCCAACGAGCGACCCGATAGATCGAAAATTTCCACCTGCACCGGCACCGCACCCACCAGGTTAAGCAAATCGTAGTCGATCCTCACCGCGTCGTTGACGCCATCTTCATTGGGGCTGAACACCGGCGGGTCGAGGGTCAACGAGCCGATCGTGCGTTCGCCAAAACGCGCCAGATCCACACTCAGCCTATTGCTGTCTTCCAATTCGTCGGCATCGCCTGCCGCGATGCTCTGCGGCACTTCCAACGGCTGCTGGCTATCGAAGAGCCGTCCCGAGAACACCGTGCCGAACTTGAACACCTCGGTTTGGAAATCCACTTCTATCAGCTCTGTGGTGAGCTGGATGTCGATGCGCGGGATCTGCACGACAAAGCCGGTCTCGCCTATTTCCACCACCTCAAAATCCACGGGGATCCCTGAGATGCGCACTTGATCGACGCTCTTCACCTTGGTAGGCGTATCGATGCCGATGCTGTCAAAGCCCAAATCCTCGGAGTCTATGGTCGGACGCAGTTTATAGGTGAAGCCCGTCACCTGCCCCGGCAGTGCGGTGCCCGGGACGATCTCGGCCAAGGCGCGGCTGGCCACCGGCGGGATCGACACGGCGAATTGGACGTAGTTTAGCTGGCTACCGGCCGTCTGGGTAGAGGTGAAATCGGTGCGCAACTGCACATAGCGCCGGGTCCCAGTGCCGATCATCGCGCCGGTCCCAGCGCCAAAGTCGTAGGGCGCGCTCCAGAAAACCCAGTTTTCGGTGTCGTGGGTAATGCCGTCTTGTTCGCCGCGCTGTAGCTTGTTGTAAGAGGCTCGGTTGAGTGGTATGCCCTTGCTGTCGAAGCGGGTGCGTTCGCTGCCGCGGAAGGTGGTGCGCCAGTAGGTGTTGGGATCGTCGTCAACGCCGCTGCGCATGGTCAGGTCAACTTGGGCCCCCGCGTCGATATGGCCGCTCCAGCTTAGCTGCCCCAGACTGGCGGGACCGCCCAGATCGATCACGTTGGAGACGTAACTGGTGAAGGGGACATAGCCGTTGCCATAGATCTCGAGTTCGGCGATTTCCCAGATGCCGCGCGTATTCTCATAGGCCTCGAAGAGCAGGCGTTGCACGGGTACGGCGGGCAATTCGACATCGACAACGGCTTCGGTATTTTCTGTCCTTTGGTAGGCAATGTCGAAATCGGAAAAGCCATCCCCGCGCCGCACGGTCATTTCCCGCGTACCGTCTTTGAACGGATCGCCGTCGTTGATGCCAATTCTAAAACGCTGCATAAAGCGATCGCTGCGGTGTTTCGGGCGCGGAAAAAAGCGGATGCGTTCGAGCCGCAAACGAGCGCCGAAATCGAAGATTGTGAACTTGATGGGCGGTCCGTGCACGGCGAAACGGCCATCGCCCAGATAGAAGGTCTCGGGATCCCCATCGTACATGAGAAAATCTTCCTGCTGAGGCGAGACCCAACCATGCCATATTAAATTGAAGATCTGCCCACCTTGCTCCTCGATGAGCGGGATGAGATTGACCTTGGGGTCCAATCGCTGAGGACGAATGAAATCGGGGTCAAAGTCCAGCCGTTCGGCGCTGCCGTGCCGCCGCGCTTCGATTTCGTTCCAGCTGAGCTGGATGAATTCATAGGGGCCATCTAACTCGGGACGGGGCAGGGTCTCTCCGCCGAGGCGAAAGACCGTCAGCCCGGCACTAGGGCGGACAAAGCCGAGTAAGAGGATCGCCAACGCGCAATGGAAAAGCCGCAATCGCATGAGATATCCAATCAATAGGCGACGGCTACGGTGCGCAGCACATTGCCACGCGCGATACCAGTCTGTTCTGTTTCGGCGGCGACGTCGATCTCGACCACATAGAGGCCGGGGGGTACTAAATTCCCCGCTTGGTCTCTGCCATCCCAAGACACGGTATAATGCCCCCTAGCCACTGCTTTATGCTCGACGGTGTGCCACACCCGCCGGCCGCGCAAATCGCGAATCTGCACCCGGACGGGACTGTTGTCGCCGACCAAGACTACTGAAAAGGCGATCTCGACTCGGTCGTTGATGTCGTCGCCATTGGGGGTCAATACGCTGGGGTGCAGCGACAGTTGGCTGATCAATTCTTTGCGTCTTACCGCTCCGACTAGGGTGGTCGTATTGCTCTCCACCTGATCGAGTGCATTACCTGGGCTGAGCCATTGCCAGGCTTGTTCGTCTGAGGCGCTGTTGCTCAGCGCCGCGCGCAGAATCGTTCCGGCTGAGAATAGGGCTGTGTCAAAGTCGAGACGCAAAACTTCAACTCCTGCTGCGGGGCTGATCGTAGGGAAGGCCAGCCGCAGGGTGTCCCCAGCCGTCGCCAGCACCTCGACTTGGTCCTGAACGAGCCCGGACAGATCGGTGGTGGGCCCGGCAAAATCGGTGGCCTTCCCAGCGTACAAGTTCTTGAACTCTAGTCGCATATCAGCAGGAGCGACCATTAACAAGTGGTCGAATCCAAGATCGGTGGCGACGAATCGAGGCCGAATATAGAGGGAGAAGGGGCGCTCCACGCCCAGCGAATCCACCTCGACGGGCGCGACCTCGCCGACCAGATCTTGGGCCACCGGGTCGGCGAAGTGGAGGCGAATGGACCGGAGCGCACCACTGATTTGCGGATCGTCTGAAGTCAACGTCGCGCGAATCATTAAGAACTCGCGTGGCGACGGCGAGGTGATCGGACTGCCGACACTATGCTCATAGGGCTGGCTCCAGTCGCTCCAGTCGCTGCCGGGCATTGGCTCGGCGACGATATCCCCCTTGAAGAGCGAGAGCAACTTGTTGTACTCGGCTTCGGTCACCTCAGTACCGTCCTTCTTGAAATAGTGCAGGCGTTCGCCCAGTTGGTTGCCGGTGCGGGTCTGGACTAGGACTTGGGTACCGACGGGGGTATCGGCGTCCCACTCGACCGAGATCAGGTTGCGAGTCCCGCCCAACTGGATCAGGTCTGATTCGAGGCTCACCTCTGGTTGGAAACCCTCCCCGTAGAGCTGTACCTCCGCCAGTGTGGCGACAATCAGACCGCGCACCTGCATCGACCAGTGGATGCGGAAGAAACGGGCTTTGACTGGATCGAAGCGATTGCCCTCATAGGGGCGTCCCGACACCCGCGCTTGGTCTCGATCTACGGCCCTAGTCCACCAGAGGCTACCGTCGGGGGCCAGCGAGCCGTCTGAAAAATCGAGTCGGTAATTGGCGAAGCTGCCCCGGTACGAACCTCGACCATAAGCTTGGCGGTGGGCATCGATCCAGTAGAAGCTGCCCAGATCGAAAAACAAAAATCGCTCGGGGTCTGAGACGGCTTGGGCTCCAGAGATGAGTACGCCCGAATTAGAGTCCACATTGCCATCGATAAAAGCGCCCAGATTAACCACTTCTTTCGCCGAGAGGGCCATCGAGCCGCCTCGTGCGATTATGCCGCTCATTATCTCATCCCCCTCGTGCCACACCTCCAGTTCGGCTAGGCGGGGATGCTCGCGGCGAAAATAGCGCACGGCCCCTTGCCGCTCTTCGTCCAGTCGCTGGTGTACGGCCTCTGGCACTGCGGTCTCGCGACCGTCGGGCTGGCGCTTGAAAAAACGGACGGCACCTCGGTTCGCATCGTCCAGTTGCCCGTACTCTGCGAGAGAGACTTCTCGACCTTGGGTCGAATCGGTTCTGGTTACCACCACCTGTACGAAGCGCAAAGGCTCGCCTTGAACTTCGTGGTTGGCGTTCCGCAGATCGATTTTGAAAACACGTTGGCTCTTATTGGGCTGCACCGTGCGCAGCACCGTCTTGAAGGCGAGGGCGTCCCCGCCCTGCAGGCGACTCGGCTTTAAACCTTCGGACACCAGCACATCGAAGAGCAGAAAGGGATCTCCTTGGCCTTCCTCGACAAAGCGCAAGACAATTTTGTGGGCGAATACCAAGCGTCCCAGATCCAACCCGAACCACCACTGGCCTCGTACATCCGCTGTGCCTTTCAGCGCCTCCGGCTCCCAGTAGGTAGCAGGGTCGCCGTCGATCACATTGACTACATCAGCTAGGTTCGAGCCAGCCTCAATGGCATCGAGTAGGCTCAATTCCTCTGGTTCTTTTTTAGCCAGATCATCCGGTGGGTGGAAGCGGAGGAATTTTACGATTTGGGGCATCGCATTGGTGTTTTTGCGCAATTCATTGGGCCGCACCTCACCGGTCGGTGAGATCCCTATCGTGCCCGGAGCGAATATCCAGTTTTTCCAATGACGCGGGCTGTTGACTATGATTTGGGAATTGGCAATGCGGTGCCCGGCTTGCTGCGCCTCGGTCCCCGCGAACCAGCTTAGCAGCGCAACTAGGGTAATCCACTGAATTTTGTACGGTTTAGGCATAACATCAGCAGACCAAAGAGCCTGCGTTGGCGTATCCTCCTACATGGGAGGCTGATATGCCTTAGGAATACGAAAAGTCGCTGCACCAAGCAACCGTTTTTGTCGGCATTGACGTGCATAATCGGCAGCCAATCGGTCGCTAGGACAACCACACCGCTGGACACATATCTAAAAGGTCTTTTATGATCTTTATGAATCTAGACTTAGGAAGAGGATAGGCATGCATATCACCGCGAAGGTGAACTTCGGGGAAGATCTCGGGCAGAATCTAGGGACCGTATTTGAAGCCCGAGACAGCGACGGTCGAGTGCTGTTTGGCGCGGGGTTCATGGGGCTTTTCAATACGCACTTTCGCATGGACCGCTGGACTCTGCAGTTTTTCGTCCGTCACGATGGCGGAGAGGTGACTTACGAGAAGCTGCCGTTTCCATCCGACGACGGTGGCAATTATCTATTTGACCTTGACGGCAAGGTTTACCAGTTCAGCAATCAGCTCGATCGCACTGCGCGATGGTACGATGACGAATCCAAGGCTTGGGTCGTTGACGAAAGGTTTGGCGTCAAGGAGACGGCAAGCGGCGAGGGGATGATGCGTTTGGCCGGAAAACTGCTCCAGTTCAAAGGCGGCGAGGCATGGTACGACGGCGTGAAGATCCTGATGCAGCCCGACGAGGGCCACTACCACCATTTCTATTACTCCCACGGCCACCTCATCTTCTATCAGAACAACGACCCCGAATGGAGCAAGCTGCATGCGGTTCTGTGGCGGCCGGGCGCTGGTCCGCTCGATCTGGACCGGGCGATTACGCTGGAGCTGCGCTATGCGAGCGAAACCTCTTTCGCCGCCGGTCAGTTGGGCGACGAGCTCATTCAGTCCTCGAATGTTGGAGGGGTCTACGCCTTTGACGGCTCGGCATGGAGGCTCATTATCCAGTCTCAGACGGGCGTCAGCCACCAACTCTATTCGATGCTGAACTGGTATGATCGGATGCTGATTGGCCACTATCCGACTGGGAACCTGCTGGAATACGTGAAAAAGGGGACGACGCTGCGGCACTTGGAGGATTGGCCGCCGGTGATGCCCGGTGTTTCGACTGCCGTACGCGAGGCGCAGACAACCTGCCTGTTCGGGGGAGATGTGTACGTGGGGGTCTGGCCGTGGGCTGAGTTATGGCGCTACGACCACCCCGGCGACGAATGGCACTTTGTCCGCAGGATGTTCGAGCATCCCACAGTCACGGACGAGATGAACCACCCTTGGGAAGATCGGGTCCTTGGCTACAACAAGATGCACGGCTCAGAACTCGTCTGGAACGGCTGGGGCAATCGAATCACGGGCTTGGCCCCGATGGGCGACTCGCTCTTCATCTCGACCAGTGCGAAGAGTTGCCCGGAACGGGACATGAGAATGGAGTTTTTGCACGACGACGAGGTCTGGAACGAGTATCGGACGATGCACCGGATGCGCAAGCTGGGATGCGCCGCAGGTCCAGTGGCTTGGAGACAGGGGGAAACCACACTGGAATTCATCGCGGATAGCAACCGGATTGCGATCGCCCAAGATGATGCAGAGATCGCGTCAGCGCCGGCCGATCCCAAAGTTGTGGCAAATGTGGCGACGGCGCGGATCGAATGGGGGAAGGGCATGTACGGCCCTTTTGCGGGAGACGTGACGCCGCAGTGATTCTCCTGTGGCCTAGATATCCAATTCAGGGGCAGAAGTAGGAGGACAGAGCTTGAGATCGCATCAGGAACAGGCCCGGGACGTTCCCATCGTTGAGGAAACAGACGTGGTCGTCTGTGGTGGGGGACCTGCGGGTGTGGCCGCGGCGATTGCTGCTGCCCGCCAAGGGGTAAAGACACGGCTGATCGAGTTGCACGGTTGCTTGGGCGGCGTTTGGACCACGGGAGTGCTTAGGCGGCTGCGGCACGACGGCGGCAAGAACTACGCCTATGATGTGGAGGAGATGAAGCGGCTACTCGACTATATGTGTCTGGAGGCCAGCGTCGATGTGCGGCTGCTGACGCGGGTTGTGGCAGCGGGACGCGATTCGGATAATCGGCTTTCCGTTGTCATCACGGAGTCGAAGGCGGGGCGCGAAGCCTGGCACGCCAAGGCTTTTATCGACGCGACCGGCGACGGTGATCTGGGTGCCCAAGCCGGCTGTGGGTTCGACATGGGCCATCCAGAAACAGGTGCAGTTCAACCCATGAGTCTGATGGCCCTGATCGGGGGCATTAAGTTCGACGCGGTAGAGTCCTATGTGGGCGGGTCCCTGCGCGAGCCCAAAGAGCGCTTGGGTGCGCTGATGAGCGAAATTGGCGTGGCACCGTCGGACGGCCACCCGACGCTGTTCCGCATCCGCGACGACCTGTTCGCGTTGATGTCGAACCATCAATACGGTGGGACCTGTGACGATCCAGACCGGATCACCGAGGCGATTATCAGCGGCCGACGCGAGGTCCATCAGCAGGTGGCCGCGCTGCGACAGCTAGGCGGAGTCTGGTCTGGTATCCGCATTGTATCCACGGCGCAGATCGGCGTGCGGGAAGGGCGTCGCATACATGGCCGGTATGAAGTGACTGGAAAGAACCTACTTGAGGGCGCGCGTTTCGACGACGCTGTCTGTCGCGTGACCATGGGGATCGATGTGCATTCGACTGATCCGGCAAAGACCAATGCGGTCGAGGCCAAGCCGCATCGGTCACAACCCTACGACATTCCCCTGCGGGCACTGATCGCCCGGGACGTGGACGGCTCCTCATGGCTGGACGCTGCATCAGCGGGGATTTCATCGCCCATTCGAGCTATCGGGTCACCGGCAACGCCGTGGCCATGGGCCAAGCGGCGGGCGTTTGTGCGGCCCGAGCAGTTCTAACCGGTGTACTTCCTCATCAGGTTGCGTGGAACGAGGTCAAGCAACCACTCGACGCGCTCAACCGGTAAGTGCCCACCGCAGAATCGGTTCAGGGACCGTGAATATTGGCCCGATCCCTATACCAACATGCGCTGGTCGCTGAGGTCCTTGCTGCCCACGGTCTTGCTGATAGTGCCACCGCGGAATTCCTTGATCTCTAGGTTGTGGAACGCGTTGACGATCATGTACTGGGTCGGCATGTCCTCCCAGCGCGCCGGGTGAAATTCGACCGTCCCATCGCCTTTCCACAACCCGGTCAAGCGGCTGTTGCTGCCCTCCTCAGGGGTCAGGCAGGCGTAGGCTGCGTCTGCTTCGCCCCAGTGGCCGGTGCGGGGGATGTACTTGTAGTGGAGCAGGCCGGTCAGTACGCCGTCGGTGCGCGGTGCTGTCGACGCTGGATAGTCGGCAGGTGGCACCTCGCGCATGTTGGTCAGCTTCATGTCCAAGAAGCGAAACCCCTGCCAGTGCGCGATGACGTGGGTCTCGCCTCGGCACACGGCCGGCTCTGGCATCTCACAGTAGATCTTCGAGAACCCGAGCTGTTCCCGGCCGGTGAGGATCGGCTCGGTCATGTTCTCCCACAGGACGGTCAGAAACGGTCCCATTGCGCGGTCGCGCTTGCCGGTGTAGGTCGCCAGAAAGGTCGCACCCATTATGTTGTAGCCGCGTCCGGCCAACCACTCGATCTCCTTCATGTGGATCTGGTACACTGTCACTACCGGCTCGCCGTGCAGCGCGAATCCCTCCGGCAGTAGCTCCGCGAGCTGTTCGGCGTTGGTCAGGAAGCTGACCGAGTAGCTGGTGGACTTGGGGGTATCGATGCAGGGATACCCCTTGCCGTCGGGGCCGCGCCGCGGTCCCGTCATCGGTCCGAAATGAGTGGGCATGAGGTACATCGCGCCCGGCTGAAATTGGTACGCCACTGATGATCTCCTCTCTGGATATGATAGGCTCGCGCACGAGCAGATCGCGGAACATCCGGTCGCATTCAAATAGCCGATGTACAACGATGGGTGCTTTGCCATCGAGCGCTGGTCTTATTTTCACATTCCGCATTTCGGTGAAATAAGGTTCGGTGAAGATCTGGTCGACGCGTCGGCATATTTGCTCGCATTCTTCCCGGGACGAGACATTGTGGATGATGGTCACGCCGTTTTTGTAAAAATTTTCGAGAATCGGCACTAGGTCTTCTTCTGCCAAGGGTTCGTGAAGTGACATGGGATATTTCTCGCTATAGATTGACAAACCACTAGGGGATAAACAGATTAAAGGTATCAATAAAAAGCCCCACTGGTGTGTCGGAATTATAAAGGGACTTTTAGGAGGTCAGGTCAAATGAAAAGATATAATTACTGTTTTTTAACGATCGGCACATTGCTGACTCTAACCCTCATGGCCTGTGATGTGAATATTGCCTCGGAGGTATTATCGTCTTCAGCAACAGACAGAACTATCTATGTAACCGGGAGCGGTTCCGTTACTGGTGAACCGGATATTGCAATGCTCGATGTAGGTGTGTCTGTTGAGCGAGAGACCGTCGCCGAGGCTCGTGAAGAAGCGGCGAGTGCGATGACGGCGTTAATAGCTTCTCTGCAAGCAAACGACATTGCGGAAAAAGACATTAAAACCGAGAATTTCAGTATCTATCCCCAGTACGACTATAAGGACGACGGACGCGTACTTCGCGGTTACAGAGTAAATAACACTGTGAGGGCGAAGGTCCGAGAATTGGCAATCCTCAGTGATGTCATAGATAATGCCGCCGCCGCGGGAGGGAATAGCATTGTTATTAACTCTATTCAATTTATGATCGATGATACTGCACCATTGCAAACCGAGGCGCGTAGTTTGGCGGTACAGGATGCTAAAGCGAAAGCACAAACCCTAGCGAAAGCAAGTGGTGTAAGGCTAGGGGAACCTGTTACTATCACTGAGAGTACCTATTTTGAAGGTCCGCCAATCCCGTTTGCGACTACAGAAGTGGCCTTCGATGATGTCGCGCGTACTGCCACTCCCATCGCCATAGGTGAACTCACTGTCACCGTGAATGTCGCTGTGGTGTATGAAATTGAGTGAGAGGTTGACGGGAAGGGGTCAGTCGCTTACAGGGGCTGCTAGGTGAGCGACGCAGTCGCCGGCTTCCACTCTGCCCGGGTGCCGTTTGCAAACCACCGTACCTTCGCCTCGAAAAGTGACGGGCACGGGAGGGCGCGAAGGATTTTCCGGAAACAGAACCTGACCACACAGATCGCCGGCACTCACCTCGTCGCCCAGATCGGTGGCCGGGTCGAACAGGCCTGATTCCGTTGCATAAGCGTACGCGTCGGGGCCGAAGATGTGGAGGACTTGAGGCGTTTCGAGGTCGTCCGGCAGTGCGCCCTTGACCCCCAAGGCTGCCAGCAATCGGTCAACCACCTGTTGCACCAGCTTTACCCCGGACCGCGATACGCTACCCGTGCCGCCGTATTCCCCGCCCAGAGAAATCACGCCCTGCCGGATGGCAGCGTTGGGTAGCCCGCCCTTATCCGTGTTGTGCTCAAAAACCATGACGTGCGGCACCCCCAGCTTGGAAACCAAATCTAGGCTTAGATGCTTGTGCTCGGAGGACGTGTTGGGGCCGAAGTGGGTGCTGGCATGTGGTCGGTAGTCGAGGGAGGCCCCGCCGCCGTGGAAGTCGGCCACCACTTCAACCCGCGGCAGCAGATGCCGTTCGACATAGTCCGCAATTTTCCACGTCGGTCCGCCCTCGGGGTCGCCCGGAAAAACCCTGTTCAGATTCCCGGCGTCCAGCGGGCTGACCCGCGTGGCCGCTAGCACGGCTGGCTGATTCAGCGCCGGTATGATGATGAGGCCGCCGCAGATTTGCGCGGGCTGCAGCTTTTGGATCAAGCGCGTCAGGGCCACTTGGCCCTCGTACTCGTCGCCGTGGTTGCCGGCTATAAGCAAGACCTGAGCCCCGGGGCCATTGCGAATGACGGCGACGGGGATGGGCAGTACTCCGTAGGCACTGCGAGTGACCGAATGCGGCAGATGCAGCCAGCCGATTTGCTTGCCATCGCGGTCAAAGTCGACCGTGGAGATTATTTGTGTCATGGGATTTATTGGGTTGTCAAAAAGATAAAGGAGTGGGGGACGTACTTGGAGCGAGCCGCAGCAAAACGAGCCTGAGTATTCTTCGCAATAAATTCGCTCATGGCCCTTCAATGTCGAGTTTTTTTTCTAACCGTCGCAAGAATTACTTCTCCACTTCGTCGCAATCTATCTTGCCCACCTACTGAGCTACGATCTGACTTTCTCGATCGAGAAGATACAGCGCAGGAATCGCTTTCACCTTAAACTGATGCCAAGCGGGCGTCTGTTTCGCGTCGCCAAAGATGGGATGAGAAATATCCATTTACTTGCGAAAACAATTAGCAATGAAAAATTGCAATAACGTATGGATCCTCCACACTAAAATCCAAGAGAAAGCGAAATATCCATGGTTTCAAGCCACACGTACAGCAAACTGACACCGTATTGCGCGGTGAAATAATTTAGCATTACATGCCTCTGGTCGCCATCATACATCGGTCGCAATGAAAAGCCTTTGCCCAATTCAAAGCCCACGCCAAAGGTAACATTGAACTTTCCATCCCATTCCGAATAGTTCAAACTGCCGTAAAAAGAAGAGCGCAACCGAGGTATGTATTTACTTACAGTCGCGAAGTAAGACTGCTCACCCGATGGCGAACCAATTCGATCTGAGCTCGTGCCCAAAAAGAACGCCGGGCGCGTCTGTGTCTCGGTGAACAAGAAGTCAGCCCACTCAGGTAAGTACCTGCGAAAATGTCGGTCGCTCACTCTGCGTAGAATCTGCTCGCGCTTGCGTTTCTTGGGCAAAAACGAGTGAGGTGCCCAAGTATAAGGTCAAAAGCAAAAGAGTAAATTGTATCATTGTGCGAGTCTATTCATCCAAACAAAAACGCCTGCCGACCCATCATCGCAAACCTTGGCACCGCCGCGTCGTCGGTCGCGATTAACTGGCCTAGGCAAAGAGGTGCGCGATTTCGTCCACCGGAAAAGTGGGCAATGGCGTCAGGTGGCCGTCGCGGCGTAGCTGAAGCCCGAAGGAAGGAGGACGCACTGTGCCGATGCGGGCTGCGGCTATGTTGGCGTCGTGCAGGGACGCGAGGATGGCGTCGGCGGAATCGTCCGTACAGCCGATCAGCAGCGCACCCGAAGAAATTACGCCGAGCGGATCGAGCGCAAAGGCCGCGCAAAGATGCGCTGTAGCTGGATCGAGGAGTAGCGCATGGTAGTTGATTTCTGCGCCCACAGCAGATGCGGTGGCCAATTCCCACAGGCCCGTGGCGACCCCGCCTTCGGTTGGATCGTGCATGGCGGTAACGTTTCCGGCTTGGACGGCGATTTGGGCGTCGCGCACGACGCTGATGCCGGGGATGTGGAGAAAGTCGGCGCAGGCGTCCAAAAAGGCGGACATACAGCCGCAGTCGCGCAGTTGGGTGCGTTTTTCGCGGGCGATGATAGCGGTGGCTTCAATGCCCAAGCCCTTGGTCAGGAGCAGGGCGTGGCCGGGCTGCAAGCCCGAAGAGCGCACCAAGCGGTCGCGCGTGGTTTCGCCGAGCATCTGGCCGATGACTAAGGGACGGTCGAGTCCGTAAGTCACCTCTGTGTGCCCGCCGCAGACGGCGATGTCCAAGCGCTCGGCCGCTTGGTGGATGGAGCGGAAAATGGATTCCGCCAACTCGGGCGTGGCGCGTTCTTCGGGGAGGAGGATAGTGCTGAGGAAGAAGCGGGGCGTCGCTCCCATGGCTGCAATGTCGTTGGCATTGACGTGAACGGCGTACCAGCCAATCTCGTCGCTGGCGAAAGTGATGGGATCGGTCTTGGCCACGAGCAAGCGGTCGCCGCAGTCGATGACCGCTGCGTCCTCGCCCACGGTCGGCGGCACGAGCAGGCGTTCGTGGCGGTGGGTATAGGTGTCGAGCAGACGGCTTAATTCGGTGGGAGGCAGCTTGCCGGCTGGGTAGGTTTTCACGGAGCGTAGAAGGCGATGATGGCTTGGACGAGCGCGGGGATGCTACTTTCGCTGGGCTGCACGTGAACGGCAAACCCGAGCTGGCGCACGGCTTTAGCTGTGGTGGGACCAATGCAGGCGATGTGGGTGCGGGCGAATACGGCCTCGACGCGTTCTGGCCCTAGGACCTGATGAAAATTGTGGACGCTGGAGGGGCTGGCGAAGACGATGAGGTCGAGTCTGTTTTCGGTTAGCACGGCGGGAAGTTCGACTTGGTCTGGCAGGCGATTTACGTACGTCGTTAGGTGGTGAACTCGAGCACCGCGTGCGGCGAGCGTATCGGCGAGTTCAGTGCGGCCAATGGAAGAGGCCGGCAAGAGGATTTCTTGGCCAGCCACATCGAATGTGGCAAAGGCGCTGGCTAGCGAGGCCTGCGATTGGCTCGGGGGCACGAGATCGGGGACTAAGCCCTGTTGGCGCAGTGCCGCGGCCGTAGCCAAGCCGACGGCTGCTAGGCGCGTGTGGGCAAAGGCCCGGGCGTCGAGGCCGCGCTGGTAGAGCCGGTCGCAGAAAAAGGCCACGCTGTTGGGGCTGGTGAAGACGACCCAAGCAACGTTCCCGAGCCGGTCTTGGGCCGCATCTACAGCCGTCCAGTCGTCGGGCGGGCCGATGTGCAGGAGAGGCAGGGTCGATACGGCCGCTCCTTCGGCTTCGAGGTGCTGCTGGAGGGGGCCGGCCTGTTCGCGGCTGCGGGTGACGAGCAAGCGGCGACCAAAGAGCGGTTTGCTCTCAAACCAGTTGAGTTCTTGGCGCAGCGCTACGACTGGGCCGATTGCGATGAGGGCCGGTGAGCGGATTTGCTGGGCCGTGGCGCGGGCCGGCAGGTGTTGGAGATCGGTGACGACCGTGCGCTGATCGGGCCAAGTGCCCCATTCGATGGCCGCAGCTGGCGTCGAAGCCGGCCGGCCCCGAGCGACGAGATGTTGGCATATACTGGCGAGCTTGCGAACGGCCATGAAGATGACGAGCGTGCCGTCAAAGGCCGCTAGTTGATCCCATTCGATGGTCGCGTCGGGCTTAGCCGGGTCTTCGTTACCGGTGACTAGCAGCGCGGACGAGGCGGTGCCGCGATGGGTCAGGGGGATGCCGGCGTAGGCCAAGACGCCAGAGGCCGCAGAGACCCCGGAGACGATTTCAAAGGGGATGCCGGCTTGGCGCAGGTGCAGGGCCTCTTCGCCGCCGCGACCGAAGATGAAGGGATCGCCGCCTTTGAGACGGACGACAACATGGCCTTGGCGAGCGCGATCGACGAGGAGTGCATGGATCGCGTCTTGAGAGGGATTTTTGCGACCGCCTCGTTTGCCCACCGCAATTTGCTCGCACGTGCTGGGCACTAGGTCGAGCAAGCGGCTATCGAGGAGGTTGTCGTACAGGACGACGTCAGCCTCGCGCAGATAGCGCAGGCCCTTGAGGGTCAGCAGGCCGGGGTCACCGGGGCCGGCCCCGACGATGTACACGATGCCCGGGGTGGTGTATTCGGCCGACATTAGAGCACCTGCAAGAGGGCGTCGGCACCTTGGGCGTGCAGGGATTCGGCAAGGGATTCGGCAAGGGATGCGGTGCAGGTAGGAGCGGTGCGGCGTTCGGCGCGCAGTAACCGGGTGCCTTCGGGATGGCCGACCAAGCCATCGAGCGCGAGAAGGTCGCCCTCCATGCGGCCCCAAGCGCCGACGGGCGCGTGACACCCAGCGCGCAGGGTGTGCAGTAAATGGCGCTCGGCTTGCACTGAGGCTAGGGTTGGAGCGTGGTTGAGGGCTGCGACGGCGGTACGCGCAGGGTGGGCGGCGCGCATTTGTAGTCCTAAAGCGCCTTGCCCGGGCGCGGGTAGGACCTGATTCAGGGGCAGGTAGCAGCCGATGCGCTCCTGCCAGCCGAGACGGTTGAGTCCGGCAACGGCCAAGATGACGGCATCGCACTCGCCGCGCATGGCTTTGTCGATGCGGGTGTCTAGGTTGCCGCGAATATCTAGGATGTTTAGGTCGGGGCGCAGGGCCTTGAGTTGGGCGCGGCGGCGCAGGCTGCTCGTGCCTATTCGCGCGCCATCCGGCAAGTCGGCGAGTGAGGATAGGCCGGGCCCGACGAGGGCATCGCGCACATCTTCGCGCTCGGGCGTGGCGACGAGGGCGAGCGCGGGATGCATCTGGGTCGGCAGGTCTTTCAGGCTGTGAACCGCTAAGTCGATGTGCCCATCCAACAGGGCGGACTCGAGGGCTTTGGTAAAAACGCCCGTGCCTACCAAACTCCGCAGCGAACCTGTCGTCGCGTCGCCGGCGGTGCGGATGGTTGAGATCTCAACGTCTAGCCCGTCGTGCCGTGCTAGCAAGCGGTTGCGGACCTCGTGGGCTTGAATGAGGGCGAGTTGGCTGCCGCGGCTGCCGATGACGAGTTTCACGGGATGGGGCCGTAGGATGTATATAGAGCAAGGGAAGACTCCTCCAGTGGAAATCTTCCCTTGCCCCGAGTACCCGCAGTTAGCAGTTGTTTACACGTCGTAGTATAGTGCGAATTCGTAGGGATGTGGCCGCAATCGGATGGGGTCGACCTCCTCGGTGCGCTTGTAGTCGATCCAGGCATCGAGGAGGTCGTCGGAGAACACATCGCCCTGCAACAGAAAGTCCCGATCCTGCTCCAAGTTTTCCAACGACGCCTCCAACGAGGCCGCCGTCTGCGGCACGTCCGCTCGCTCCTCGGCCGACAAATCATACAGATTCTTGTCCAACGGCTCGCCCGGATCCAACTGACGCTCAATCCCGTCCAACCCTGCCATCAGCATCGCCGACAACGCCAAGTAGATGTTGCACGACGGGTCGGGACAGCGGAACTCCACCCGCTTGCTCTTGGGCGAAGGCGAATACATCGGAATGCGCACCGACGCACTGCGGTTGCGCTGCGAATAGGCCAAGTTCACCGGCGCTTCGTAGCCCGGCACCAGCCGCTTGTAGGAGTTCGTCGTCGGATTGGTGAACGCCAACAGCGCCGGCGCGTGCTGCAACAGCCCGCCGATGTAGTGCAACGCCATCGGGCTCAGCCCCGCATAGCCGCTGCCAGCAAACAGCGGTTGGTCGCCCTGCCACAGGCTCTGGTGGGTGTGCATACCCGTGCCGTTGTCTTCAAACAGCGGCTTGGGCATGAACGTGGCCGTCTTGCCGTGCTGCCGCGCCACGTTCTTGACGATGTATTTGTACAGCATCATCCGGTCGCCGCAAATAAGCAGCGGACAAAAGCGAATGTCGATCTCGCCTTGGCCGGCGGTGCCCACCTCGTGGTGGTGAAGCTCCACGTCGATGCCGCAGGCGAGCATCGTCTGCACCATTTGGGTGCGCAGGTCTTGCTGGGAGTCGGCCGGCGGCACGGGGAAGTAGCCGCCCTTGTAGTCGGGCTTGTAGCCTAAGTTGGGGCCTTCGTCCGAGCCGCTGTTCCAGCGGCCTTCCACCGAGTCGATCTCGTAGAACCCCAAATGGGCTTGCTGGTCGAAGCGGATGTTGTCGAAGACGAAAAACTCCGCTTCCGGTCCGAAAAAGGCCGTGTCGGCCAGTTGGGTGCGCAACAGGTAGGCTTGGGCGCGCTGGGCGACGCCGCGGGGATCGCGCGCATAGGGCTGGCGGGTGATGGGGTCTTCAATGGAGCAGACCAACGACAGGGTCGGCACCTCGGTGAACGGGTCCATCAAGGCGGTGGTGGGATCGGGCAGGACGAGCATGTCCGATTCGTCGATGGCCTGCCAGCCGCGAATGGAGGAGCCGTCGAAGCCGAGGCCGTCTTGGAACACGGCGGCGTCTAAGTGGCGTATGGGCATGGTGAAGTGCTGCCAGGTGCCGGGCAGATCGACGAACTTGAAATCGACCATCTGTGCGCGCTGGTCGCCGGCTAAGGCCAGCGCCGACTCCACCGCGCTGGAGCCGGATGACTTTGGTTTGGCTTTCGCCTTGGCTTTCGCCATGAGAGCGTCCTTTCTCGGTCGAACAATGCTTTAGGGTGGTAAAAAAATTAAAGGGTTTAATAGTACGATCCTGTAAATTGGCTGTCAAGCAAGCTGGTAGGCGAGCCTTGACAAGCAATCGGCGGCCTTTATTATTTCTCAAAGACTCAGTATTTATCTGGCGTTTATACCGCTGGAGATGCTTTCCGGCCATGGCCACTAGCCCACTATCCAAACGCGAAATCCAAGTTCTACTTGCCTTGGTCAAAGCCCACGTTGCCCTTGGCGTTCCGGTTGGCTCACAGACGTTGAACCAGCGCGAGGACTTGGGCGTCAGTTCGGCTACCATACGCAACACCTTAGTCTCTCTAGAAGAAAAAGGCTACGTCTCCCAGCCCCATGTCTCGGCGGGCCGCATTCCCTCTGAAAAAGGCTACCGATTCTACGTGCAGCGCTGCATGGCAACGGCAGATACTGGCTTGGACGAGGCTGAGATCACCCTGCGGCAGCAGCTAGAGGCCGCACAACAGGAGGGCGATTACGAGGAGATCCTGCATCAAATGGCGAGGACCATCGGCGACCTGTCGAACCAACTCGGGTTGGTTTTGGCCCCGCGCTTCAATCAGAGCATCTTTCACAAGCTGGATCTTTGGCACTTGGGGCAGCGCCGCTTGTTGCTCGACGTCACGATCCGTGAAGGTCTGACAAAGAGCTTGATGATTGAGGTAGATTGCGCGGTGTCGCAGCGCGATTTAGAGGCCCTGAGCCGGCTTTTTAACGAGCGCTTGCACGGGTTGACGATGGCTGAAATCCAACACGTGGTCGAGGCGCGGATGGCCGAGTTGGGGTCAGTTCCGCGGCCGGTGGTGGAGGCCGTCGTAGGTCAGATCGAAGGCTTGGCTACCACGCGTGGTGCCGATCTCCACGTCTCGGGGACCCGCAATCTTTGCCTAAAGCCCGAATTTGACGATCCGAGCCACGTGGCTGGTTTGGTCGATTTAGTGGAGAAAAAGGATCTCCTCGCCCAGCTTATGAGCGAGCGGCGCGGCGTGGTCATCACCATTGGTTCCGAGCACCGGCCGCGGGCGATGGGGCGATGCAGTATGGTGACAGCTAGCTACGAGGTTACCGGAGCCAAAGGCGTAATCGGCGTAATCGGCGTAATCGGCCCGACGCGCATGCCCTATAGGTCCTTGGTGAACTTGGTCAATTGCGCGGCCTCCCGAGCGGCAAATTTGATCTGTTAATGAGTTTTTGTCCCAATCTATTCACAGTCAAGCAGTAAGGAGTGTCGATGAGCGAGCGCGAAACTCAGGACCATGTCGCGGTGGACGAGGCGAGCGCGGAGGGTTCCGTCGAATCGCAGGACGAAGCGGCGGAGCCATGCGAACAAGAAGCGACCGAGCCGCAAAAAGCAGTAGCAGCGGAGTCGCAGGAAACAGCAGCAGAATCACAGGACGAAGCGGCCGATGAGGCCGACGGGCTGGCCGAACTTGAAGCAGCTCGCGCCGAGGTAGCGGCTAATTACGACCGCTATGTGCGGGCGGTCGCCGAGTTGGATAACTACCGCAAGCGCACGGTGCGGATGCGTGCGGAAACGCGGGATGAGATATTGCGCGATATCTTGTTGCAAGTCGCGCCCGTCTTGGACAACTTGCGCCGCGCCCTTCGTCAGGAGACCCAAGAAGCCGAGTTGCTCAAGCAGGGCGTCGAATTGATCTGTGGCCAGTTCAACGATGTTCTCAAAGGCTATGGACTAGCCGAGATCGAGGCGCTGGGCCAGCCTTTTGACCCCGAAGTCCACGAGGCCCTAGCCGAAGTCCCAGACGACGAGCACGCTCCTGGTACGGTCATTGAGGAGATGGAGAAGGGCTACAAACTCAACGACAAGGTAGTTCGTTACGCGCGCGTCGTCGTCAGCAAGGCGAGCGCAGAGAGCTGAGGAACTGAATGTCCAAAAGGGACTATTACGAAGTACTGGGCCTCGAGCGGGACGCCAGCGAAAGCGCGATCAAAGGGGCCTACCGCAAGAAGGCGTTGAAGTACCATCCCGATCGCAATCCTGGAAACGCGGCCGCCGAGGAGCAATTCAAGGAGGCATCCGAAGCATACGAAGTGCTTTCGGATCCCGAGAAGAAGGCCGCATACGATCGCCATGGGCACGCCGGTGTTGAGAGCGATTTCGGTCGCGGTGGCTTTCAGTGGTCGGATTTTACGCATGCGGGCGATTTTCAAGACATTTTCGGCGATATTTTCGAGAGCTTCTTTGGCGGGCGTCGGCAGGCGCGAGGAGGATCGGTAAAGCCAAAGGGCCGCGACTTGAAAATTAAGGTGGCCTTGACGCTAGAAGAGATCGCCACTGGCATAAAAAAGAACATCGCGTTGACGCGCTTGCAGCGCTGCAAAAGCTGCGATGGAACCGGTGCGGCTAGTCGAGCGGGCCGCAAGACCTGCAGCACTTGCGGTGGGCAGGGCCAAGTGCAACAGATGGCGCGTACCCTCTTTGGCCCGTCGATGACCGTGGTGACGTGTCCGGCCTGCGAAGGCGAGGGCCACATTGTGGCCAATCCCTGTCCAGCCTGCCGCGGCGAGGGCCGCGAGCGCGGCCAGACGACCTTGACGGTGCCTTTTCCCGCTGGCGTCCAAGAGGGCAACTACATTCCATTGCGCGGCCAAGGCGAAGTCGGGCCGCGCGGTGGGCCGCCCGGGGATTGCTTGGTTTTTATAGAAGAAAAAGAGCACGACTATTTCACGCGCGACGGCAACCACGTCATCTACCAATTGCCCTTGGGGTTTGCCCAAGCTGCACTAGGCGCAGAAGTAGAAGTTCCGACCTTGGCCGCCGGCAAAGCCCTGTTGAAGATCCCCCCCGGCACCCAATCCGGGCGCGTCTTCCGCATGGGTGGCCGAGGCATTCCGGACGTCAACGGCCGCGGTGTTGGCGACCAGCTAGTCGAGGTCGTCTTGTGGACGCCCGAGGGCCTCAGCCGACGCGAGCGCGAGCTTTTCACCGAGCTAGCCGAGCTCGAACAAGTGCGCGTGGCCCAAGAGGGTGAGAGCTTCTTCGCCAAAGTGTGCAAAGCCTTCCACTCCTAAGAGCAGGTACACTTGTCCGTTCCCCGAACCGGCCCCTTAGCCCAAGTGCGCCATACCGTCGCCATTGCCAGTGCCAAGGGCGGCGTGGGCAAATCGACTGTGAGTATCAACTTGGCCGTGAGTCTGGCGTCTCAAGGGGCTCGCGTCGGCCTGCTCGACGCCGACATCTACGGCCCGAGCATTCCCTTGATGATGGGTATCAGGCAGCAGCCCGCAACCGGGCAGGAGGGCACCATGCGCCCGGTGTACAAGGCCGGAGTAGCCCTGATGTCGATTGGTTTTATCGCCGGCAAGGACGCGCCCGTGGTCTGGCGAGGACCGCTCTTGGCTCGGGCGTTGCAGCAGTTTTTGCATCAAGTAGAGTGGGGGCCGCTCGACTATTTATTGATCGATCTGCCGCCCGGCACCGGAGATGTGCCGCTTACCTTGAGCCAAGCCGTGGCTCTTTCCGGGGCCTTGATCGTGACTACGCCGCAAAGCGTGGCGCTGGAGGATGTGGAGCGGGGCATTGCCATGTTTTCCAAGGTCGAGGTGGATATCCTCGGGATCGTCGAAAACATGAGCTATTACCTGTGCAGCCAATGCGGCCAACGCCACGAGATTTTCGGCTGCGGTGGCGGCCGCGAGGCCGCAGAGCGGTTGGGGTTGCCTTTCTTGGGGGCGCTGCCCCTGTCGGCTGCAATTCGCCAAAGTGGGGATGAAGGACGAGCTGCTCCCGACCCTCTGTTCGCCGCCATTGGCGAGGGGCTAGTCGCCCAGTTGCGCCGCTTGGAGGCCAGTGAGTAAGCGGGCTTGGCACTGCTTGCGGCTAGCGGTGCCTGCGGCCTGCGCTGAGGACGTGAGTGCGTGGGCGTACGAGTTGGGTAGCTGCGGTCTTCAGGCTGAGGAAGCGGGGGAGTGGACGCAGTTGAGTGCGTACTTCGCTGCTGAGCCGATGTGCGATTTGGCTGGGATTCGGCGCGAGCTGACGCATAGACTTGCCGCGCTCGGTTTGGCGTCGCCGATAGGTACCGAATGCGTGGAGGAACGGGATTGGGAGGTTGAGTGGCGGCGGTTCTTTGCGGCGGTGTGGGCTACCGAGAGGATCGTCGTTCATCCTTCGTGGATTCCGGTCGAGCTAGCCGAGGGCCAAATCGCCGTGCGCATAGACCCCCAAATGGCCTTTGGCACGGGTGGGCACGAATCGACCCAGCTTTGCTTGCGGGCGTTGGAGTGCTGCCTGCGCCCCGGAGCGCGCTGCTTGGATTTGGGGACGGGCAGCGGCATTCTCAGCATTGCCGCCGCGCTGTTGGGGGCCGGACCGGTGCTCGCCGTGGATATCGACGAGAAGGCCGTGGCCAATGCGCGGGAAAACTTGGCACACAACCGCATCGGATCTGAGCAGGTAGAAGTGCGCCTAGGGGGAGTGGAGGCCGTTGCGGAAAGGCCCTTTGACTTGGTCTTGGCCAACATCCAAAGCCATGTACTACGGCCCCTTTTGGCCTCTTTGCGCGGCTTATTGGCCGCGGATGGCCGGATCGCGTTTTCGGGGTTGCTGGCGCGGGAAGAAGCGGCTTTTTGCCGCTGGGTCACAGAAGCTAAATTGGAGGTCGATACCATCTTGACAAAAGAAGCGTGGATCTGCGTGGTCGCGCGAAACAGTGGAGGTCAATTTGACTAGTATCCTAGTCCTACACGGCCCCAATCTCAACTTGCTGGGAACGCGCGAGCCCGAGGTATATGGTCGGGAGACCTTGGCCGCAATTGACGCGTTGATTGCAGCTCACGCGCAGCGGCTCGGGGTGCAGGTGCGCTGTCGCCAATCCAATAGCGAGGGCGCACTAATCGACGCCCTGCACGAAGCCCAAGAGCAGGGCCTGCTGTTCAATCCGGGGGCCTTTACCCACTATAGCCTTGCCCTGCGCGACGCCGTGGCGGCCAAGGGGTTGCCGACCATTGAGGTGCATCTATCCAATGTCCACGCCCGGGAATCGTTTCGCCAGCACTCAGTTATCGCGCCCGTTTGTCTCGGGCAAATCGCTGGGTTTGGCAGTTTTAGCTACGTGCTTGGGTTAGAGGCTTTGGTGCATCATCTGAGGGAGGCGGGAGGTGCTCAAAACGAATAGACGTAGGATACGCCGACGCGCGGCTCGCCGTGGTGGAAACTGAGCTCGGGAAAGACGCGGCGGGTGGTTTTGCGCGGGATCAGGGCCACCCCAAAGCTGCCGGCGGCGAGAACGGCGGTGGACCAGCCGTAGAGGCGGGCGCGGTCGGCTTTGTCGTCGAGCTTTTGGGCGCGGGAGAGCTGGTTGTGTTCGCGGTTGAGGCCCGCTTCGGCTTCGTTGTCGGAAGCCCGGTCGAATTGCAGCCAAGAGAGCAGGCCGAAGGCAAGGGCTCCCCCGAGAAAACTAATGTAGGGGAACTCGGTCACCGAGATTGTTTGAGCCCCGCCACCCAGCGATTCGAGGGTGATAATTTTGTCGATTTCGGTCTTGTCGAAAGTGAAGATCTTGTCGTTGACGCGCATGATGACCAGATCTTGGTCCTTTTCGATTAGATTGCCTTCCACCAAGCTGCCATCGGCCAGATAGAGGCGGGTATCTGCCCCGGTGATAGGTGACGGTTCCGGCTCTGCAAGGGCCATGACGGGCTGCAAAACGAGGCAAAAGCAGGCAACTAACGCCGTGTAGTGCTTCATTTAAGGCTCCTCTGGGTAACTTTTCGCAAATATACAAGGTCGATACCTAATGTCAATAGATGAGATGGCTGTCGGCATGAACCGTTCCTGCGAACAGGATGCCGCGACCAAACTCGCCGAAATGACGATTGCCCAGATACGCGCACAGGTGGCGGAGTGGGCAAGCGGCGATCCGGGTTGGGCCGTGCTCGAAAAGGATCGCCGCGTTGGCGTCCGGCGCTTGGTGGTTGAGCGGCGGCGGCGCGATGCGCGGGAGCAGGCAGAGTCTCAGCGGCGCGAGCGGCTCCTGCACTTTGAACGGCACCTTTGGGCACAGGGGGTGCATCGAGTAGCTGGCGTCGATGAAGCGGGGCGCGGTTGCTTGGCGGGGCCTGTGGTGGCCGCCGCGGTCATCTTGTCGCCGGCCTGTGTCATCGCCAAGATCGACGATTCTAAAAAGCTGTCGCGGACCCAGCGCGAAGCTCTGTACAAGGAGATCGCGGCCAAGGCCCTAGCGGTGGGAATTGGACAAGTTGAAGCCGCCGAGATCGACAGGTTGAACATCCTGCAGGCCTCGCTCAAGGCCATGCGCTTGGCGCTGGAGAATTTGTCCACTCCGCCCGACCGGGTGCTGATCGACGGACACCTGCCGGCGCGCAGCCCCTATCTCGAGCAAGCCATCATCGACGGAGACGCTCGCTCGCTGTCGATTGCTGCGGCCTCAATCGTGGCCAAAGTACACCGCGACCGCCTGATGTGCGAATGCGATGCCCGCTATCCCGAATACGGGTTTGCCGCGCACAAAGGTTACGGCAGTGCCGCGCACTTAGCCGCGCTTGACGCTCATGGCCCTTGCCCCCTGCATCGCCGCAGTTTTGGTCCGGTGGCCGCACGGGTCGCCGAGCCGCGCTCGGAGCTTTTTCTTTCTTTTGAAGAGGGCATATACGACTGCGCCAACCTCGCCGAACTAGAGCGGTTGGGACAGTTAGTCAGAGAGGCCACCGCCGAGTTAGCGGCTGACGAGCTAGTGGCCCTGAGAGGGGCCTATCGGGAGCAGCGCGACAAGCTAGGAGACATCGGGCGGCGGGGCGAAGCGGCGGCCGCAGCCTATTTGGAAGAACGGGGTTATCGGATTTGGGTACGCCGCTATCGCGCCGCTGGAGGCGAGATCGACTTGGTGGCCGAGGAGAAAGGCGAGTTAGTCTTTGTCGAAGTAAAGGCCACTCAGCACGACTCTCGCCCCGAACAAAGGGTGGATCGCGCCAAGCGGCAGCGTCTGACGCGGGCTGCCCGGCACTATATCCAACACTGCACCACAGCCGATTCGGTCTGCCGCTTCGACGTGATTGCCGTGTGGCTGTGCGCGGCCGATGCGAAAATTGAGCATTGGCCGGACGCGTTCAAGCCCCTTGATTAAGGGGCCAATTCGCTATAGACGATCTGGCCGCCGACGATGGTGGCCACGGCCTTGCCCGTTAGAGAGTAGCCAGCAAAGGGGGTGTTGCGCGATTTGGAGCGGAAGTGCTCGGGGACTACCTCCCATTCGCGCGTCAGGTCGAGCAGGGTTAGATCCCCAGGCATCCCTGGAGTGAGTGCGCCCCCGGGCAGGCGCAGGATATGCGCTGGGTGGCAAGTCCAGCACGCAATGGCTTTGTGCAAGGGCAGAACGCGGTCCACCAAATGGGTCAAGGTGAGGCCGACGGCTGTCTCTAGGCCGACAATGCCCATGGGAGCTTGGGTTAGGGATTGGGCTTTTTCCGCGTCCGTATGGGGCGCATGGTCAGTTGCAATGACCTCTATGGTGCCATCGGCTAGCCCGGCGAGCATGGCCTCGACATCGGCGGCCTCGCGCAGCGGCGGGCTCATCTTAGCGGCCGTGCCTTGGCGCTCGACCTCGCGGTCGGTGAGTGCGAAGTGATGGGGCAGTACTTCGCAGGTCACGGGCAGGCCCTCGGCCTTGGCACGTCGGACCAATTGGGCGGTGCCGACCGTGCTGATGTGGGCGATGTGCAAAGGGCCGCCGGTCTGGCGGACTAGTCCTATATCGCGGGCGACCATTTTCTCCTCACCTGCTGCTGGCATCCCCTTGACACCGAGGTGCGCCGCCACTTCACCTGCGTGCATACAGCCGCCGGCCGTAAGCGACTTGACCTCTTCGTGCGGGAAGATGGGCCGGTCGAGATCGCGGGCAATTTCGAGGGCGCGGCGCATCAGGCCCGCGTCTTCGACCGGGGCGCCGTCGTCGGAAAAGGCCACCGCGCCCAATTCGGCCAATTCCGCGAGGGGGGCGAGCGCACCGCGTCCTTGGCGACCTACTGTTACACAGGCTATTGGATAGTAGCGTACCACGGCTGTCTGCGCTCGCCCCAGCATTAACTGCAAGTGCTCGCTGCTGTCCGGGGGAGGGTTGGTATTGGGCATGGCGGCGACCGCGCAAATGCCGCCGGCCGCGGCCGCGGCGGTGCCACTGTGAATCGTTTCCTTGTGTTCGTAGCCCGGTTCGCGGAGGTGAGTGTGAATGTCGATAAAACCCGGGGCGACGACCAAGCCGGTGGCTGTCAGGACGGGTACGTCTGGCGGAGGTGGAAGGCTGGGGGCCGACTCGACTATTTTCCCTTGGCGGATGAGGATGTCCCCTAGACCATCGATGCCGTTGGCCGGGTCGATGAGGCGTCCTTGGCGGACGAGCAAGTCGGCAGAAAATTTAGACATGGGAGAGGGCGACGAGTGGAGCGAGCCAATCGATGGTTTCTTCTAGGGTCAATGGGTCGCCAGCCAAAGCTAGGCCTTGTTGTCGCAGGCAGCGAGCTAACTGCACGGACATTGGGGGTACAAGCCCGCTGATAGACTCGAATTCGAAATGGGCGAGTACGGCGCGGGCCGGTCCTTGCAGTTCGATGCGGCCTTGGCGTAGCACCACTACGTGGGTGGCTAGGCGGCTGACTAGCTCCATATCGTGGCTGATTAGTACGAGGGTGCGTCCTTGGTTGCTTAGCTTGGCGAAGAGCTGGCACAAGCTGGCCGTAGTCTGAGGATCGAGGCCGGCGGTCGGTTCGTCGAGCACCAAGACCTCTGGATCCATGGCGAGGACGCCGGCGAGCGCAACGCGACGCCTTTCGCCCCCGCTCAACGAGAGGGGCTGGCGCGGCCCGAATTCTGCCAGCGGCATACCTACCATGGCGAGTGCGCGCGCCACGAGGCCATCGACGCGTTCGGCAGCAAAGCCGAGGTTGCACGGCCCAAAGGCCACATCCTCGGCCACGGTTTCGGCGAAGAGCTGGAGTTCGGGAAACTGAAAGGCCAAGCCGATGCACTGGCGCACGCGAGCCGGGGGCTGGGAGTCGATATCGCAGCCGTCGAGGAGCACGCGACCGTGCGAGGGCTTGAGCAGGGCGTTGAAGTGCTGAGCGAGGGTAGTTTTGCCCGCGCCGTTGGTGCCCACGAGGGCTAGGACGGAGCCGGTGGGGATGTCTATGGTGATGTCGCAAATGCCGAGTCGCTGGGTGGGCAGATGCTCGTCGTAGAGGTATGTAAGCCCTTCGGTCGCTAGTTTGCTCGGAACGGGTCGCGGTGGAGTGGGCGGAGTCCAAGGGGGTAGGGATGTCTGGGGTTTTAACGCGATCAGCGCGTCGGACAAAGCGTCTAGCTCCAAGGGGAGCTCGGCCAGCGACAAGTGCGCGGCGAGGGTGCTTGCAAAGGGGGGGGCGAGGCCGAGAGCGCGGAGCTTGAGCGAGTCGGCAAAGAGGGCGGCAGGGGGGCCGTCTGCATGGACCCGACCCGCGTGAAGGATGATGACGCGGTCGGCGCGAGCGGCTTCTTCTGGAGACTGGGTGATGAGTATGGTCGCGATGCCGTATGCGGTGCGCAGTCGCTGAAGCAACTCGGCCACTTGCTGTCTTTCACCGGGGTCGAGCAGAGCCGTCGATTCGTCCAAGACGAGATAGCGCGGTCGCATCGCCACTACGGCGGCAATGGCCACGCGCTGCCTTTCGCCGCCGGAGAGCTGGTGTGGCGGATAGTGGCGATAGGCTTCAAGGTCGAAAGCGGCGAGTGTTTCTTCGACGCGGCGGTGAATTGTATCGCTGGCTAGGGCTAGGTTTTCCAAGCCAAAGGCCAATTCGTCGGCGACCGTGGTGGCGACTAGCTGATCGTCCGGGTTTTGCAAGACCATGCCAACTAGCTGGCGGATGGAGTGGAGTTGGGCCGAATTGCTCGTATCCATGCCATCGACGAGAATCCGGCCTGTTTGGGGCTGTTGCAGTCCGTTTAGGCAGCGAGCGAGGGTGGTTTTGCCCGAACCGTTGGCACCGATGAGGGCGATGTCTTCCCCAGGGCTGATGTGGAGGTCGATGGAGCGCAAAGCGGACAGCCCCCTGCGATAGCTAAGGCTGAGTTTTTCGACGCAGATCATAGCGCGGCAGCATACGGCAAAAGAATTTTGTCGTCAAGGCGTCAAGTTGACAGCTAGAGGGGGAGGTGGTTTATTCAAATTTAAGGATTTACGAAAATCAGGAGCGTTGCCAATCGCGGGCGCTCGCAACGCACTTTGGGTTAGGATTATGGCTCTTATGAGTAAGATACTGTGTCGGTGGATTTGGGTGCTCGCCGTTGGAGTCGTGGGGTGCAGCGATTCGGAAGAGAAGCTACAGATCGTCGGCCCCGATCTACCGAAAGGGCCGGGTCGCGCCTATCCCATTTCAGCCGTTAGCTTCACGTCCATCGACAGTGTCGAAGTGAGCGCACTTTTTGGCACAGCCCAAGAAGGCGAATCGCTGCCAGTGGTGATCCTCCTGCACGATCTGGGCGGGAACAAATCCGACTGGTTGACCAGCACCGACACGTACGTGGCCTTGCTCAATCGCGGTTACGCTGCCTTGGCCATCGACATGCGCGGGCACGGCGAGACTCCGCTGCCCGATGACCGACAGGTCTTGGAATTGATAGATCTGGAACAGAGCTTTCGCGATGTCCACGCTGCGCTACTCTGGCTACAGAGTCAGTCCGAGATCGATATCAGCCGCATCGCGGTTGTGGGCAGTGGCTCGGGAGGCAATGTGGCTTACGTGTGTTCGGGAGTCTTTTCCGAGCTAATAAAAACCAGCGTCTCCCTCTCGCCGGGGCTGTGGGGAGCCTCTTCGCTGGAGCGGTTGGTCATTGGGACCGGCCTTGAATCGTTTGGTCCGCGGTCCATGCTCTTTATGGTAGGCGATCAGGACCAAATTATTGTGAGCGAGGACCGCATCCTTAGCTATAAAGATTTCGCTTCTTTCCTAGAGGAGCAGACAGCCGAGCCGAAGGATTTGCGCGTTTTTACAGACTCGGCTGACCACGGCTATGCCTTGCTCGACAATGTGGTCGAGGCGCAGGATCTGTTCTTCCTCTGGTTGGAGCAAAACCTCTAGACAGCACTTCACCTGCAGTACCAGCGCATGGACTCGCCGCCTGTTATTGCCGTCGTCATTCCCGCCTGCGACGAAGAAGAAGCCATCGGCAAGGTTCTGCAAGACATACCAGATATCGCACAGCAGATTATCGTCGTTGATAATGGATCGGCCGACCGCACCGCCGAGGTGGCCCGCCGCTTGGGTGCCTGCGTCGTCGGCGAGCCGCGCCGCGGCTACGGTCAGGCCTGTCTGGCGGGCATGGCCCACCTTGATGGCCCGGATATCGTCGTCTTTCTCGACGGCGATTACAGCGATTACCCCGAGGACATGCTGGCTCTAGTAAAACCGATCATCGCAGACGGTGCCGATATGGTCATTGGTTCTCGGGTCTTGGGCCAGCGAGAAAAGGGGGCTCTTTTGCCGCAGGCTCGCTTTGGCAACTGGTTGGCCACCTTTTTAATCCGCCTGTTGTTTGGCGTCTCTTTTACGGATTTGGGGCCTTTTCGCGCATTGCGCTACGAAGTGCTCATGCGGTTAGAGATGCAGGACCGCAACTTTGGCTGGACCGCAGAGATGCAGGTCAAAGCCGCTCGGCTGGGCCTGCGCACAGCCGAAGTGCCCGTGCGCTATCGCCGCCGCATCGGCACCTCCAAGATCACCGGTACGCTCGGCGGTACGCTGCGGGCCGGATACAAAATTCTCTGGACCATTTTCCGCTATGCGCGGTGGCGTCCTACGCGGTCTCGGGGATAGGTTGGCACCGCTCAATGCAACTGGTGGACTACGATTTTGACCTGCCCGATGCCCTGATCGCCCAACGCCCGCCGCCCGAGCGCGATCAAGCGCGCCTTTTGCTCCTAAACCGGGCGGATGGTTCATTGCAGCACCTGCATTTTGCTGCCATCGTCGATCAGCTCGCGCCCGGCGACGCCCTCGTATTAAATCAAACACAGGTCGTACCGGCTCGGCTCCGGGGCCGTAAAACCGCTACTGGAGGTCGGGTTGAGCTGCTGCTGCTCAGGCCGCTAGCTGCGGGCGATTGGCTGGCGATGGGGCGGCCGGGGCGGGGCTTAAAACCAAAGACGCGGTTGGAGTTTGGCGACGGAGCGGTGGAAGCGCACATCGTCGATCAGCTCGCGCCGGGGAGGTTCCGCGTACGCTTTGCCGTCGAGGACGTGCTGGCGCGTCTGGAAGAGATCGGGGAAATACCGCTGCCTCCCTATATTCGGCGGCCGCCCGAGGCTGGGGACCGAGAGCGCTATCAGACTGTTTATGCGGCGCGCCCAGGAGCCGTTGCCGCGCCCACGGCTGGCTTGCACTTTACCCCTCAGTTAATCGCTGAGATTGCTGCCAAGGGTGTGGCTGTCTTAAAGGTACTTTTGCACGTGGGGCCGGGCACGTTCGAGCCGGTGCGCTACGCTGACCCGCGCCAACATGTACTCGAGTCTGAATACTGCGAAATCGACGAGCCAGTGGCGGCCGCGCTCAGGCGTTGCCACGCGGCCGGTGGACGCATCGTCGCCGTCGGTACTACCGTGGTGCGGACCTTGGAGTCGAGCGTCAATGCCGAGGGCCATGTGGGTGCCTGCGAGGGATTGGCAAATGCTTTTATCTATCCGCCCTACGCATTCAAGGCAGTCGATGCGTTGGTGACGAACTTTCACTTGCCGCGCTCGAGTCTGTTATTGCTCGTGGCGGCGTTTGTCGGGCGGGAACGGCTTTTGGCCGCCTACCGCGAGGCCATAGAGCGGGGCTATCGCTTTTACAGCTATGGCGATGCCATGATGATCGTGTGAGATCGTGGAAAATATAACCGCCATCATTCCGGCCGGCGGTCGGGGGCAGCGCATGGGAGCCGATCGGCCCAAACAGTACCTCCCGTTAGGGGGGCGGCCCGTACTCTGGCACGTGCTCGTGCGTCTCGAAGCTAGCCCGCTGGTTTCTGATATCGTCTTGGTCGTGCGGCGCGAGGACATGGACTATTGCCGCAGCCAATTGCGCGAGGGAGGAGGCTTTGGCAAAATCGCCGCTTTCGTGCCCGGGGGGGCTGAGCGCAGTGCATCCGTGTATCAGGGCCTACAGGAGACCCGCGCCGATATGGTCTTGGTTCACGACGCCGTGCGGCCGTTTATTTCGGAAGGGCTGCTGGAGCGGGTGGTAGCCGCCACCCGCGAGCACGGAGCGGCACTGCCTGCTTTGCCAGTGGCAGAGACGATCAAGGAAGTGGCCGGCGGTCGGGTCGTGGGTACGCCGCGTCGCGAGCGGCTGTGGCAGGCGCAGACCCCACAGGGCTTTGACCGCGAGTTGCTTCTGAGGGCATACCACGCGGCCGGGCCCGATGCGGTGGCCACGGACGACGCCGCGCTGATCGAGCGGATAGGCCACACAGTCTGCGTCGTACCCGGCGACGCCGACAACCGCAAGCTCACCACGCCCGAGGATTTGGCTTGGGCCGAGTGGCGAGTGCGTGCAAGGGAGGAGGTCCCTACTATGAGCTTGCGCATAGGACAGGGCTACGACGTGCATCGCTTGGAGGAAGGGCGGCCCCTAATTTTGGGTGGAGTCGTCGTGCCTTTTGACCGGGGGTTGGCGGGCCACTCAGACGCGGATGTGCTGACGCATGCCATAATCGACGCGCTCTTGGGTTCCTTGGCGGCCGGGGATATCGGCCAGCTCTTTCCCGACTCGGACGAGCAATACAAGGATATATCGAGCTTAGTGCTGCTCAAGCAGGTCGGCACCCTGATAGCGGAACGAGGGGCGCGGGTCCTGCACATCGACGCCGTCGTCGCAGCCCAACAGCCCAAGCTCGCGCCACACATAGCTGCGATGCGCCAAGCGCTAGCGGCGACCTTGGGCCTAGAGATGGGGCAGGTTTCGCTCAAGGCCACCACGACTGAACACTTGGGGTTTGTCGGGCGCGAGGAAGGTATGGAGGCCCAAGCCGTGGCCCTTTTGGAGCTATAAAGCATGGCGGCCTATTTGGATTCTCTGCTCGCGGCCCTGTCTGGCGTTGATCCACTGTGGGCCTATGGCATTTTGTTGCTTAGCGCCTTTTTGGAAAACATTGTGCCACCTATACCGGGCGATACGGTGGTGGTGTTTAGCGCCTATTTGGTGGGGCGCGGCCTCTTGGATATATGGCCGGTTTTTTTTGCTACTTGTGTCGGGGGCATGGCCGGCTTTTTAGCCATGTACTATTTGGGCTATAGCCGGGGGCACGCCTTTTTCGCAGGTCGTCGGGGCACGGCAAAGCTAGCCCAAGCCGAGCAGTGGCTCAGTCGCTACGGAGTCGTGCTCATTTTAGGCAACCGATTTTTAAGCGGCATTCGGTCGGTCATCGCCATCGGTGCCGGTCTGGGACGCATGCCTTGGCCGATTGTCGCGCTCTGCGGCGCGATTAGCATGGCAGCTTGGAATGGATTGCTGCTTTACGTCGGAATTTTGGTGGGTGAAAACTGGGAACAGGTCGCGGACCTGCTCGCACAATACAATAGATTATTGGTGGGCATCCTGTGCTTGGTAGGGGCCGCGCTAACTTGGCGCTGGTGGCGCAAGCGACGGGCCGACCAGTCTTGACAAGTGGGAATAGAGGGCTTAGGTTAAACGATTTCTATATAATCTGAGAAAAGACGATGAACGACATTACTTACGCCCCTAAAGCGGGCGAAATCAAGCGGCAGTGGTTTGTGATTGATGCCACTGACAAGGTACTAGGGCGGCTGGCTTCGGAAATCGCCCAAGTGCTGCGCGGCAAGGGCAAGCCCGAATATGCCCCACATGCCGATGTGGGCGACCACGTCATTGTGATTAATGCCGACAAGGTGCGCGTCACGGGTAACAAGGCCGAAAAAAAGGTCTATTACCGCCACACCGGCTATCCAGGTGGCTTGCGGGTCACTCCCTACAGCCGCATGGCCGAACGGCATCCCGACCGCATCATCCGCAAGGCCGTGCGGGGTATGCTGCCGCACACCAAATTGGGCCGGATGCAGCTAAAGAAGCTCCGCATTTATGCCGGCGGCGAACACCGGCACCAAGCGCAAAACCCCCAGCCTCTCGAACTTTAAGCCAAAGGCAACGCGCCCATGCCCTTAGAAAGCTATGAAGCGACCGGTCGCAGAAAGACCTCGGTCGCCCGAGTGCGCATGCAGCTCGGCAATGGCAGCATTTACATGAACGGTCGCGCGGTCAGCGAGTACCTGCGCCGAGATTCTTTGGAGATGATCCTCGTGCAGCCTCTGGATCTGACCGAGACGCGACACACTTTCGACATCCACATTTCCACCCGTGGCGGCGGCCTGCGCGGTCAAGCTGGTGCCGCGAGTTTGGGCATTGCCCGCGCCTTGGTGCAGTACGACGCTCAGAAGCGGGAAGCGTTGAAGAAAGGCGGCTTTTTGACACGCGACGCCCGCGAGAAAGAGCGCAAAAAGTACGGATTGGCCGGCGCGCGCAAGCGTTTCCAATTCTCCAAGCGCTAGTTCCATTCCAATACACACGCTTCCCGATGCACGACAGAGAGTGTCCCGTGGGCGTTCGGCGTCTGCGGGGTTTCTGTGTGTAGATGAAGGAGGCGGAGGCCCAACTAACACTGAGGAGCGATCATGGCTGACTTCACTATCCGCGACTTGCTGGAAGCGGGGACCCACTTCGGGCACCAGACCCGGCGTTGGAATCCCAAGATGCGGCCCTACATCTTCACCGAGCGCAACGGCATCCACATTATTGACCTGCAAAAGACGGTCGGCAAGGTCGAGGCCGCTTGCGAGGCCGTGCGCCAGACGGTGCGCGCCGGGCGCGCCGTGTTCTTTGTCGGCACGAAGAAACAGGCCGCCGAACTCGTGCGCCAAGAAGCCGAGCGCTGTGGCATGTTTTACGTCACCGAGCGCTGGCTCGGCGGGATGTTGACCAACTGGCAGACCATCCGCCAAAGCATCGAGCACCTAGAGCATCTCGACCGCATCTCGAGCGACGGCACCTACGAGAATCTCAAGAAAAAAGAAGTCCTGCTGCTCGAAAAAGCGCGCGCCCGGCTCCAGCGAACCTTGGCCGGCATCCGCAACATGGGCGGTCTGCCCGGCTTGGTTGTTATCATAGACATCAAGAAGGAGCACATCGCCGTGCGCGAGGCCGCCAAGCTCGGTATCCCCTGCGTGGCCATCGTCGATACCAACTGCGATCCCGACTTGGTGACCTATCCGATTCCCGGCAACGACGATGCCATCCGCTCGATCGCCCTCATCACGCGCCTCATCGCCGACGCGGTGGTTGAGGGTAGGGCCGAAGCCGAAGCCGAAAAAGCGGCGCGCGACGACAAGCAAAAGGCCGAAGAGGCCCCGGCGGATGTAGCCGCGGCCACTGCATAGCTAGACCAACTACTTTTGAAAGCAAACGACGATGACTCAGATTACCGCACAAAGCGTACGAATGCTCCGGGAGAAGACGGGCTTGGGCATGATGGATTGCAAGAAAGCCCTGCAAGAAACCGGCGGCGACAGCGAAAAGGCCATTGAGTACTTGCGCAAGCAGGGCCTGTCCGCGGTGGAGAAGCGGGCCGGCCGCGACGCCAGTGAGGGCCTGATCCAAGCGTATATTCACCAGGGCAGTCGCCTCGGCGTGCTGGTAGAGGTCAACTGCGAAACCGACTTCGTCGCTCGCACCGACGACTTCCAAGAGTTCGCCAAGGATGTGGCCATGCACATTGCCGCCTCTCAGCCTTTGGCAGTCGAGCGGGAGGGCATTCCTGCCGATGCCGTGGAAAGGGAGCGAGCCATCTTTCTCGAACAGGCCAAAAACGAAGGTAAGCCCGAGCATATTGCCGCGAAAATCGTCGAGGGCCGCATGGAGAAGTTCTATCAGGAAAATTGCCTGATGGAACAGGTCTTCGTCAAAAATCCCGACCAGACCATTAGCGAATTAGTCACCGCGATAACCGCGAAAATCGGCGAGAAAATTACCGTGCGTCGCTTTGAGCGGTTCGTCTTAGGAGAAGACGCCTGAAAATACATTGAGGCCGCCATGTTGGAAGAGGTCCTTGAAACAGTAAAAGAGGCTATGGATAAGGCCATTGAGTCCCTGCATCGCGACTTAGCCTCTATTCGCACGGGGCGGGCCTCGGCCGCCATGCTCGACAACGTGCGGGTGGATTACTACGGCCAACAGACTCCGCTCAATCAGGTGGCGACGATCAGCGTCCCCGAGCCGCGCTTGTTGGCGATCAAGCCTTGGGAGGCGACCTTGATTCCCGTGATTGAGAAGGCCATTCTCCTCGACAAGAGCTTAGGGCTCAACCCGGCCAACGACGGCGCCATCATCCGACTGCCCATTCCCGAACTGACCGAGGAGCGGCGGGTAGAAATCACCAAAGTCGCCCGGCATCGCGCCGAAGAAGGGCGGGTCGCAGTGCGCCATGCGCGGCGCGACGGGATAGACTTGCTCCAAGAAGCACAAAAGGACGGGGATATCTCCGAAGACGAGTCGCGCAGCGCGCAGAAAAGGGTGCAGGAGTTGACTGCTGAATACGTGGCCTCCATTGACGGGATCATCGAGAACAAGGAAAAGGAGATCATGGAGGTCTGAACGGCCCCTGCTCTCCGGTTGTGCAGAAGCATAGCCCCGTTTTGTTGCTCTACTACATCCTGTGGTCCATGCGCCCCCGGCAGTGGATCAAGAATGTCTTCGTTTTTCCCGCCCTCGTTTTTTCCGAACATCTATTTGAAGTTCCCAACCTAGTCCGCAGCTTAGGGGCGGCCCTCTGCTTCGTCTTGCTGAGCGGAGGCGTCTATTTGTTCAACGACATCTTCGACCGCCAGTACGATCGCCTGCATCCCCAAAAGTGCCATCGGCCGATTGCCGCTGGCCACCTGTCGGTTGCGTTGGCTTGGGGGGCGGCTTTGGTCGCGTTGGTCCTTGCGTTGGCCGGCGCGTTTTGGCTGCATCCTCATTTGGGATGGGTAGCCGTGCTCTACGCGGCGCTCAACGCGGCGTACTCGCTTCGGCTCAAGCAGGTGGTGTTGGTGGATGTGCTGATCGTGGCGGCGTGTTACCTGCTGCGCGCTGTCGGCGGCGGCGTGGTCATTGAGGTGTCTATTTCCACGTGGTTTATCGTCTGTATCTTTGCCTTGGTGCTCCTCATGGCGGCGGTCAAGCGTCGGCAGGAGCTCGTGCAACTGGCGGATGAGGCCGCGGATCACCGCGCTATCCTCGAAGAATACAGCGTGCCTTTTCTCGACCAGATGATCGCCGTCCTCACAGCCGTGACCATAGTCTGCTACGCGCTATACGCGATGGGGATGGGTGCAGAGGGCACACAAATGCAGTGGACGATCCCTTTTGTGCTCTACGGCGTGTTGCGCTATCTCTATCTAGTGTATCACCGGGGGCAGGGGGACGACCCGACGGCAGTCGTCTGGAGTGATCGGCCTTTGCAGATAAATACCTTGCTCTGGCTGGTGGCTAGCCTATTCGGACTGTACGCCTAACCGAGGCATTGGCACTCTCTTAAAGGAGACGCGAGCATGGCAGCGAATTTGAAGCAGAAGATCAAGCGGGGCGAACAGGTAGTGGGGTTTGGCATCCGCGGCGACATTGAGCGCGACGCATTCAAGCGCATCGCCGAGTTGGGCGCGTGCGATTTCGTCTTTGTCGATAGCCAGCACTCGCCCTATAGCGAAGCCCGCTTGGTCGCGTTGGCGAGCATGGCCGGGGAGTTCGACCTGCCGCTGCACTTTCGCATCAAGCACACGCGCCACACCTATCTGATCGGCAACTGCTTGGACTTGGGGCCTTCGGGGATTGAAGTGCCGCAGGTGGAGACCGTGGCGACCGCTGAAGAGGCGGTGGCCAATTTCTATTACTTGCCGCAAGGGGTGCGCAGCCACGGCGGCGGTGCCCGCGTCGGCGACACGAGCAGCGGCCCCCAAGCGTATGCGGATTGGTGGAACCAGTACGGGGTGCTGTGGCTGCAAGTCGAATCGGTAGCGGCCGCGACCAGTGCATTCAGTTTGGCGCGGCCTGGGGTCGATTGCCTCTCTTTTGGCCCCACGGACTTGCAGATGGACCTAAATCACCGGGGGCATCCCCATCTCAAAAGCGTCGATGATTGCGTACGCCACGTGGTCGCAGCCTTGCAGGGTACAGAGACTGCGGTCTGTTTTCGCAATGGCACGGCCGAGAGCCGGTCGCGCTATGCCGATATGGGAGTGCGCGTCTTTTTGGAAGCGCCGCCGGTTTAAGCGATCTCTATCGGGCCTGTCCCAGCCCAGCGTACGCCCGGCCTAGCGGCAGGACGAAGGGTTCTTCGCAAGGTCGGAAGGGCACCATGGCGGCGATCCCGTCGAGTCGGGCGAGTACTTCGCTGCTCAAGGGGCCGTTGGCGACCGCGGCGGCGTTCTCTTCGACCTCTGCCGGCGAGCGAGCTCCCATCAGGGCGCAGGCGACGTGCGGGTCGGAGAGTACGAAGCGCAGGCTTAGTTCGGGCAGGGAAATACCGATTTCGCGGGCAAAGTCGTAGAGGGCGCAAAACTGCTGCTGGCGCGGCTTACTCAGCCATAGCACCCCTCGCCGTATTTCTTCCTCGTGGGCCGGGGACAGCGCACCCATTTGCAGCGGCGAGCCGATGACGATGCCCATGTTGTGTTCGTGTGCCGCTGGCAAGGCGCAGTGCGCGGCTTCGCGCCAGAGCAAGCTGTAGTTGAGAGCGGTGAGCAGGATGTCGAAGCGGCCCGTGCGAATAATAGGATCGATGTGGTAGGCCGATGTAATATCCGAGGCCGATGTAATTGACGAGGCCCTCCTGCTTGAGTTCGTCTAGAACGTCTAACACCGGGCCGTTGTATTCCTCGTCTGTCCACCAATCGTACATCCGCGGTCGGTCTGGCTCGTGGACCATCAGGATATCGACGCGGTCGCGCTTGAGGCGCGCTAGGCTTTCCTCCACCGAGCGCCGCAAGCAGGCGGGGTCTTGCGGCCGGAAGGGGGTAAGGCGTCCCCCGATCTTGGTCGAAAGGTAAAAGGGCGTTTCCACGCATTCCAATGCCTCGCCCAAGACCTCTTCGCTGTCGAAATAGGTCGGCGCGGTATCGATGTAATTGACTCCCAATTCGAGCGCTCGCAGCACGGCCTGTTTGCTCTGCGCAAAGGCCGCGCCATGGGACGATACAAAAAGCCCGCCGAGCGACAGCTCACTCACGGCTAGCCCCGTGCGGCCGAGGGTTCGCTTTTTCATAATCAATTCCTAAGTGGCGTACATCACCACGCCGTCCAGCCGCCGTCCACCGGTACAATGGTTCCGTTGACATAGCCACTGGCCTTTGAGCACAAAAAGAGCAGGGCAGTGGCTAACTCTGCGGGCTGGCCAAAGCGGCCCTGCGGCGTAAAGGTGCGCAGGCGAGTGCTCATCTTCTCGTTGTCGAGGGCGGTCTCGGTCATTTCGGTGGGAAAATAGCTGGGGGCGATGGCGTTTGCAGTGATGCTGTGTCTGCTCCATTCCACGGCCTGCGAGCGCGTCAGTCCTACGAGTCCGTGCTTGCTGACTGTGTAGGCACTCAGGCCGTTGATTACCGAGGCTCCCAAACCGTAGATCGAGGCGATATTGACGATCCGGCCGGCACCAGATTCGCGGAGCAAGGGGAAGCAGGTTTTGGCGAGCAGCCACTGGGCTTTGAGGTTGAAGTCGACGACCGCGGCAAAGTCTTGCTCGGCCATATCTTCGAGGCGGACGCGAGTGGCTGTGCCGGCATTGGCGACCAAGATATCGCAGCCGCCGAGTCGCTCGCCCACTTGCTCGGGCAGGGCGGCGATGGTGGCGTGGTCGCTGAGATCGGCCGCGTGTGCGTGGATGGTTCCGGCGCGGTCTTGCAAGGCGTGGGCGAGTGCTTCGAGGCGCTCACGGCGGCGGGCAACAGCGAGGACGTCAGCTCCTGCCGAGACGAGGACGCGGGCTAGTTCGGCGCCTAAGCCGCTGGAGGCCCCCGTGACGATGGCTTTGCGGCCTTGGCAGCCGAAGAGGTCGTGTAGGTAGTCTTTACTGTTCATGGAATTTTAAAGTAATGGATGCATCTGGAGCGACCAAACGGAGCGGCTAAAAGCGGGCCGCTTGCCTGCGCATGTACCGCCGCCTAGAATTATGTCCGACCTTTTCTCGCACAGGAGACCGTAGGCTGTGGTGACAAATAATATGACCAAGATCGAGGCGACCGAGGTTGCAGCCCCGCCGGCGTGGGCTTTGATGGAGCGGAACTTGATCGCGCTGATGGAGGAGTCGGGCCGCTTGTTTGCCCGGCAGTACTTTGAGCGCGGCGGCGGCACCTTACTGGCCGAGGATGTGGATGATCTCTACGAACAGATGTACAACTTCGGCCTGTTTTACGCGATTGGTGCGGCCGACGACTTGCTCGACCTCCACTTCCGCAACTGGAACGCCGTCACCCGCATCAGCGACGAGCGCATCCATCACCGTACGCGCTACAACGACCACAAGAAGGTCTTCCGCCCGTCCATCCACAACGAGTTCTGGAACTTTGAACAAGCCATGGAGTGGCACCACTTGGGCGAGGGCAATATGGCCTTTTACGACTTTGGGGTGGCCGACCCCGCAGTATCGGAAAACATGCGGCGGACGCGGAGTTTTGCGGCCATGTTCATTGGCGAGGATCCCCAAGCGCCCAACTGGGATCCCGAATACCGCATCTTGCGCTCGCCCTTCCATTCGAGCCAAGGACCCAAGCTCCACGCGGACGCGGAATACGCCAACACCATGCTACTGGCCGGGCGCGGCCTAGGTGGGCAGGCCAATTACTACGGAGTGCGCGCTAGTCTGTATCCCATCGTCAAAAACTTGGAGACGCGGTGGTTTGAAAATCCAGCGCGGCGCAAGCAGATCGTCGATCTGTTCGACCGGCTCGTCTTGCAGTGCGACACGCCCAACAGCTTGGCGGCTACTGCGCTGGTGACCAATGCCTATCTGTACACCGGCGACGCCAAGTACAAACAGTGGGTTCTCGACTACACTGAGGTGTGGATGGAGCGCACCGAGAAGAACGGCGGTATCTGCCCGGACAACGTCGATGCCAAGGGCGTCATCGGCGGGGGACGCGAGGGCGTGTGGTGGGGCGGCCAGTACGGCTGGAATCACTACCAAGGCTACAACATCATGTACCACGGCATCAACATCGCAGTCGAATGCGCTCAACTGCTCACCGGCGACAGCGGGTATCTCGACTTTTTGCGCTCGCAAATCAAGCTGCAAGTCGATAACGGCAGGAAGCGGGAGGATGGGCAATTCCTCGTGCCGGTGCGCTACGGGTCGGATGGCTGGGAATGGAATCCTGCGCCGGGACTGCACGTAAGCGACGGCATTGAGATGCGGGGCTACTGGCTGGAACCCACTCCGCTGCGAGGTCAGGATATCATGCACCTGTACCACGCCTCTATGGCCCAAGAAGACTACGAGATAATTACCTTGGTGCGCGACGGCGACGTGGAGCGCGACTGGAACGACGTGGGGACGGCCCTAGGAGAGAAAAACTGGGGCAATACTGAATTCGCCCGCTTCCAGTACTACGACGGCAAGAATCCGGGCTGGCCAGAGCAAATCCTGCGGGCGGAGTACCAGCAGGCTCTGGAGACCTACGAGGCTATGCGCGCTGACGAGCGCAGTCCCTTGGAGATCATTGCGACTAACCGACTCCCATCGCAGCCGGTGTTGACCAAGGGGTTGACCCAAGTGACGCTGGGGGCACCGCAGTCGGTCTATAACGGCGGCTTGTTGCGCGCCACGGTGCGCTACTTCGACGCCGACCGCCTGCGACCGGGGCTGCCCTTAGACGTGGCTGCTTTAGTGGATGAACTGGGGCCGGATGTGGTCGGCATCCAACTCGTCAACACGTCGCGGCACGAGGCGCGCCGCCTCATTGTACAGGCCGGTGCCTTTGGCGAGCACCGCTTCACGCAGCTCAAATACCGCGCCGCAGGAAAGGATGGCGAGGTGGCGACGACTGTAGAAGGGAAGTACTTCTCGGTGGAACTGCCGCCGTCAACGGCGATCCGCATCGGAGCTGGACTAGACCGCTTCTGCAATGCGCCGAGTTACGCCTTCCCGTGGCACGGCGATGGGATTCCCGTGCCGTTTCCGTCGTGACGACTCCCAACCAATGAAAGGACATCCAGATGGACACAGGCCTAATTATCTTCCTCGTCATGCTGCTCTGCGCCCTGCCGCTCTACGTCATTGCCTATCTGATCGGGGTTAAGAAACGCGTCGGTCTGATCTCCGGTCTCAACCCGGACCGGGTCGCCGACAAGGATGGGTTAGCTCGCTGGGTAGGGCTGATGACCTTCCTCATGGGAGTGGTGACCATCCTGATGGGCTTGGGGATATACCTGTTCATAGGCGAGACCCTGACCATCACGCTCGTCGGTGTCGCGCTGATCTCGGCCCTGAGCATCGCCCTCGTCGTCGGCATCCAGAAATACGTTGCCTAAAGGAATCCATCATGCAGGAGCAAAGACTAAACGACGAAGTATTTAAAGCGCTTGCCACGCGCGGCTTTGTCATCGTCCACAACTACCTCCCCGAAGCCCAACGCGCGGAAATGGCCGCTGCTCTCCGTCGCATCCTCAAACCTTGGGACGAAATCGCGGACAACCCACCCGCCGACCGCATCGGCTCCTGCTATTTTCCCTATCCCGAACAATGCCTCAACCGCGCCATCGTCGATCGCGAGGCCATCGACTTTGCCCGACGCTGGCTCGGCACTGACCAAATTCACTACCGGCCCGGCTTGGGTCTGGTCAGCTATCCGGGCCGCAAGGGTGGGCCGTTCCACATCGACAATGGCAACAACTCGCTGCTGCCGCCCACCGAATCCGACCGTCGCCACAGCCAGCTCAACTTCTGGTTCTGCCTCGAAGATGTCGAGGAGGATCAGGCCCCGACTCTCTTCGTCGCCGACGGGGATGGCCAGCACCAAGACGCGGCCAGAGCTGAGCCCATGGTCGCTCCTGGCGGCTCGGTAGCCATCTTCCACAACTATTCTTGGCACGCCGCCAGCGACTATCGGTGCGCCGACGGGCAGCGCTATATCTGGAAATTCGCCTATGGCCGCGCCGACCACTATTGGGAAGGCGTCGAGCACTACACCCACGTGGGTCGCAACCCGCACTTTTGCGAGTTTATCGCTGGCCTCTCCGCCGCTGACCGCCAGCTCTTCCGCTTCCCGCCGCCCGACCACCCATACTACACCCGCCAGACGCTTGCCGCCTTGGAAGCGCAGTATCCCGGCTGGAACGCACTCGGCAGATATCGGCCTCGCGCCGAGGAATAAGGCTTCGTCTCCGCGGCACGGAGAGGATTTCCGTGCCGTTTACGTCGTCGTATTAGGTGTGCAAAATGCAGTTGGTGGTGCCGAAGGGATTGGGACGGCGCTCTTCGCACTGCGGATCATCGCGCCATTCGCCATCGACCACAAAGCGGTATTCGTGTTTGCCCAAAGGCAAAGTGACCGAAGTTTTCCACAAGCCTTGGGCGTCTTTTTTTAGCGGGCGGGCCTGCGGGTCCCAGTCGTTGAAGGAGGCGGCCAAGTAAACGCTTTCCGCCTG
This sequence comes from Candidatus Latescibacterota bacterium, assembly GCA_965200315.1. Classification (GTDB taxonomy): domain Bacteria; phylum Latescibacterota; class UBA2968; order UBA8231; family UBA8231. The sequence goes on along the minus strand of OZ241362.1, from coordinate 783,885 downwards.
CGGGGCTAAAAGTTTGAAAAGTTTGCGCTTTTTATTTTTCGTCGTCATAGTAAGAGCTTTTCCTGTTGGCAAAAGGGAACGAAAGCAAAGAACGTGGATGCTTGGAAAAAGTCAATAAATCGGCGGCAAGCACCTTACTTTTTGAACGCATCCTATTCCCCTTATTAGAGATGCGAGCTATGAAATCTTTGTTTTGGTGGCACCAGAACCATGTAGGATACGGCCATTTGATCGTTCTCTTTATTGTTACATTTTGTTGTCTGTACGGGTGCGCCGTTAGCAGCGGCGGTAAAGCACCCAAGGAGCTAAACGAGAGGAACATAGCAGTTTTGGTCTTAGCAAGGGATTACGATCCGTACTCATGGCGTGGGGCCGAGAAGGCTTTTACCCCACTCACGAATCGGGAAGCTGATGGTTTGGAGTGGAAACTGTTGAAGGAAGTGGAGGGTTTAGGGCTATTTGAGCACGTCACGCGCTACGAAGACCCCTTGACCTACAGCCTAAAGCCGGCGTACGAGTTGAGTTTGTACGGGGCTTGGTTTGCCCGCCATGAGAAGGAGAGCATAATGGCCAAAGAATTTGTCGATGTACCCGTTCCTATATGGGTGGCGGAGACGAGTGGGCGGGAGATCGTCACCCAGCGCGGTCTTATGGGACGTTACGAGCTAAAGGACCGCAGGATCGGCGAGATCGTAGCGAAATGGTATTCGTTTAGCACAGCGTCGTTCCCCGAGAAGAGGATGCCCGTCCTAGCGCAATCCTTTTTGGAGGGAGAACACCGGGCGATCTTGCACTCGGTTGTCCCCGCCGATGCGACTACGGCTCATGAGCAGGGCGGCCGTATGCCCCTGCTGTTTGCGGCGGGAGAAAGCGAATTCGTCGCGCAAGTGCCAGCGGAGTCGGGGCTGCTTATTGCGGGGCGCAGTACCCATCAATTCGAGCAAGGACTGGAGCAGTTTATCGCCGGAGGAGGGAATCTGCCCGACAGCCCCTTTTACGCTTATTTCGGCACGATTGATGTATCATATATAAAAGAGCAGACGACCGATCTCCATCAGTCGTTGGTGGCCGCTTTGGTCGAGCAGATTGGCGAGTCGCCCATGCAGTATTTTCCTTGGAAGGGCGACTACAAATTGGCTTTCGACATTATGAGGCTTAATTTCTGGCATGATAGCGAAAGACGCGCCTCCGTCGTTGCCGAAATCGGCGTACAGCTAATTCTCCTGTCGGAAAGAAGAGTTCTCTTTGAACAGACCTCGCCTCTGATTGTGTCGGTGCGTAAATCTACTCCGGGCGGCAAGGAGCCTATGGCCCCGCTGTGCCAAGAGGCGGCAGCGAAAATCGCGCAACTGCTGAAAGACTACTTGGCGCAGGGGCACGGCGGAACGCCTTGATCAGAGGGCATCTCCTAACTGTAACCATAGTCAATCTGATAAAGTCAGAATCCATCCACCCCTTTAGGAGAAGAGCTGCCATGAAATTTTTCTGCGTCGCCTGCGTTGCAGCTATCGCGTTCGCCGCTTGTGAAGATAAGAGTTCTCTGTCTTCTACTGAGGATGGCGAAGGCACCCCCGTTAAGATTGGGTTCCTCGTCTCGGGCGACCGCATTACCTATCCCAATGGAGCTAAGATCGCAGTGGACGAAGTCAACGAGCGCGGGGGCCTGTTGGGCCGGTCTGTTGAATTGGTCACCGAGATTAACATACAGGAAGCGGCGGCTGCGGTGCAGGCTGCGGAGACCATGATCCTCACCGACGAAGTCATCGCCCTCATTGGCCCCAATCGCTCCTCGCACGCCATTGAGGTGGGGGCTGTAGCCCAGCGCCATAACGTGCCGATGATTACTACGGCGGCCACCAATCCAGCCGTGACCGCTGCTGGCGACGTTGTCTTCATGGCTGCTTTCACCGACCAGTTTCAAGGGCGCGTCATGGCACAGTTTGCCAAAGAGACGCTCGGGGTGAATACAGCGGCCGTTTTGACGCAGCGCGGGGAAGTCTATACCGAGGGAATCGCCGAGTTTTTTACCGCCCATTTTAGCGGCTTTGGGGGGGGGATAGTCGCCGAAGAGTTCTACGAGAGCGGTGCGACGGATTTCGCTGCGCAATTGACCCCCATCGCGGCGGCGGCTCCCGAGGCGGTTTTTCTATCGGGTCTGCCGCCGGAGGTTGCGCTTGTGACCAAGCAGGCGCGGGCCCTGCCGCTGCAAAACGCGGCCGGGGAACCGACGCTTTTTCTCGGGGCCGATGCTTGGGACAATCCGACCCTGTTGGACAATGAGGACGCCGCTGTGGATGGCAGCTTTTTTAGCAGCCACTTTTCGCCGGACACGGACGAGCCGAATGCGCGTGCGTTCATCGACGCATACCAAGCCTTGTACGGGATTGCGCCCACTGGCGGCGATGCGGTGAGCTACGATGCGGTGCGCTTGCTCTTGGAAGCTGCCGAGCGCGCGGGTAGCCTCGACGCAGATGCGATACGGCAGCAACTGTTGGCCACCGAACAGTACGCTGGGGCGACGCGCATTGCCAGCTACAACGAAAACCGCCATCCAACTAAAAGCGCGGTCATTATGACCATTGAAAATGGTGTAAAGAAGTTTTACCAGCAGGTGGATCCGTAGGTGTGCAAGAGAGGCTTGGACTCAGAAGCGAGTTTGCGCTCGTTCTGAGTCTGGTCGGCTGTTACTCAAACTCACAGTGATGCCAGCCGCTCGAAGGTATCCGGGTCGGCGACATGCCAGTAGTAGATGACCCGGCTACCGCAAGGTAGCCGCGCTCGCCCGTCGGTTCCAGAACTCGGGATCGTTCCTCAGCAAGATTCCTCCTTAGCTGAAAAGCGACAACTAGCGCGGCAGCACGGTCACTTCTACTTCGTCGATGACGACAGAGCCTTCAGGGAGGCCAGAAAACAGCAAGCGGACGCCGAGGGCATTGTCGCCGTTGCGTACAGGCGGCGACGACAGATCGATAATGCAGGTTGTATGCGCCGGAAGCGCCCGCCCCTGATTCGGGTGCCGGCCGTCGCTGTGCCAGATGCGGCGCACTTGGTCGGCGGGAATGGCCGTGCCGTTGATATCGACCGCAATCTGATCGTACGGCCCCAAGCCCGTAGCGCGAAAAAAGAGCTTGGCGAAGACGATCTCGGCGAAGTTTTCGCACAGGCGGAAATGATACTGCCCATAAGGTTGCTGCTCTGTCCGCTCAAGGTCGATCTTGGCGTCTCGGATAACCCCACCTGCGGTCATGCCCGGGGCTCCAAAGGCCGTAGAGCCCCCCCACATAGGGCGAAAGAGATAGTGCCGAGTGCCAGCGGCAATTTTGGCTGGATCGCGCAGCTCTCGCAGGTAGCTGAGGGCCAAGGGATACATAGCCTCCGGTCCTGGATCTCGGGTCGCTTTCCAGAAAGCATCCCAGTGCATCTGAAAATTGTACATAGAGACCCCGTCGGCCCCTTGGCGGGCAAACGAGTGGGCCAAGGCTCGGTAGTTTTCGAGCGTCAACGGCGGACCGGTGCGGTCGAGGTTGGCGCAATAGGGGAGGAGGCCGGGGATGAGCTCGCACTTGGTGTCCTTGGTGAGCTGGCTGAACTCTTGGTGTGGGGCGTTGCAATCCGAATACATGGCATCTTGGGGCGCGACATAGTCGATGAGTGCTTCCGCTATCCAAGTGGGCACGTCGAGACCGCAGTTGTGGCACTCCGCTAACGTCTCCGGGACGCGGACCCCCAACTGCAGGTCGCGGCCCCGGCGGCTGCCGGCTTGGTCCAGCATGTCTCGCACCCGCTGGATCAATTCCGTCATAAGCGGTTGGCGCTCGTGTGCGAGATTTCTATCGCCTTGGGGAGCCGGAAAGTAGAGACCTTCGCGGAAGACCAGCTCAAGCCCATCTACGTCGAATTGATCGACGACCTCGGCCATTACTGAAAAGAGGTAATCGCGCACCTCGGCAAAGGTGAAATCCATCCTGTTGCCGGGGACGAAGGCCGTGCCCTGCGGCATCTCCGCAATTTTCCACTGCGGGTTCTTGTGGAGAAACATCCCCCCTTGGTCGGGTGCGCCGTGGCTGTCGTTCATGCGAAAACCAGCGAGGAAGTTCATCCCGTGCTTGCGGGCTTGGTCGAGCATCACCTGTAGCGGCATGATCCCGTCGTCCATCATGGGAATAAAGCGCCGGTGCTGGGGCCGGGCGTCGTACTCAAAGCGCGGAGAGCGAAAGTACAGAGTCCAGCCGGCGTTATAGACCTCTTGGATAAAGGTATCGGGCTTGTTGGCGGCGACGTGGTCGATTATTTGCCGCAGCTCCGCTGGCTTGGCCGGGTGTGAGGTGATGAGGGGACGCGCTTGGCCCGGGTCAAAATCGTAGTTGGCATTGCCCGAGGGGTCGCTGACGTAAATAAGCCTCCATTGGTCGTGCGGCATCTTGTCCTCCAGTAGGATCTAACTTCGCCGAGTCGCAAGGTTGCGCGGACGACTTTTGCTTGACCAACTATGCGAATCTCGCCTTTAAGCGAAGCAACGTTTATTTTTATGAAGCAAAAAAGAAGGGCTTTGCGGTGGGATCGCTGTCGAGCGCCGAAGGTGAGTCGAAGTCGGGCTGGACCAATTGTGCCCAACCCGTGCGCGACGCGATATATGGTGGAGCTGATCGGGATCGAACCGACGACCTCAGGCTTGCAAAGCCCGCGCTCTCCCAGCTGAGCTACAGCCCCCTATCCGGTATGCAAAAAGTTAAGTTAGTGGCTACACCGCGTCAACGCGGCCACCTAGAAGCGAAAGGTAAGACATGGCAGAGCCAGTTGTAGTCAGCGCCCAACGCACGGCCACGGGCCGCTTTGGCGGTGCGCTGCAAGACGTGACGGCTGTGGAATTGGGCGGCAAGGTGCTCGCCGCAGCATTGGAAGCGTGCCAAGTGGAAGTGCGCGAAGTAGATGAAGTGCTGATGGGCATGGTGTATCAGGGCGGGGCCAGGGCCAATCCGGCGCGCCAAGCGGCCATCGCCGCCGGGCTGCCGTACGAGGTGCCGGCGACGACGGTCAACAAGCTCTGCGGCTCGGGGCTGAAGGCGGTTGCGCTGGCCGCCCAGAGCCTGCGGACTGGCGAGGCCGAGGTCGTGCTGGCGGGGGGCATGGAGAATATGAGCCAAGCACCCTATGTCCTGCACGGCGGGCGGTGGGGTCAGCGACTAGGACACGGTCAGGTCGAGGACATGCTACTGCTCGATGGGCTATGGGATTGTTTTTACGACTGCCACATGGGGATTACGGCCGAGAATCTGGCCGCAGAATACGGCATTACTCGCGCTGAACAGGACCAATTCGCCGCCCGGAGTCAACAGCGGTGGGCCAGCGCCCAAGAGCAGGAGGCGTTTAAAGGTCAGATCGTGCCTATATCCATCGCGCAAAAAGGCGGGGAGACGGTCTTTGCAACTGATGAGCATCCGCGCCCCGGGACTACCGTCGAGCAGCTAAGCCAGCTCAAACCGGCGTTCAAGAAAGACGGGACCGTGACGGCGGGCAATGCTTCGGGGATCAACGATGGGGCCGCCGCGCTGCTGTTGATGACGGAAGAAGGGGCCAAGGCGCGCGGACTGGTCCCGCTGGCCTACCTCCGGGGCGCGGCCAGTGCTGGCGTCGATCCCCGCATTATGGGCATCGGCCCGGCCCCCGCGATCCGCAAACTGTTGGCCCAGACTGGGACCCGGCTCGAAGATGTAGATCAGATCGAACTCAACGAAGCGTTCGCTGCCCAGAGCTTGGCTGTGGGGCGGGAGCTGGATTGGGACTGGGATAAGGTCAACGTCCAAGGCGGAGCCATTGCCATCGGCCACGCGGTCGGTGCCAGCGGCGCACGCATTGCCACCACGCTTTTACACCAGATGCAGCAGCGCGGCGTCAGGCTGGGTATAGCGGCGCTGTGCATTGGCGGGGGAATGGGCATTGCCGCGCTCTTTGAGCGAGCGGAATAAGCGCGGGCTGGGCGCGGCGCGTCTCGTTCGTCCGCCGACTGCACCCGCCTGCCCGCGCGCATTCCCTTCGACTGAGCTCAGCCGAGCTGTCGCAGCCTTGCTCAAGCCGCTTGGAGGGCGGTTTCTTCCTTCAGGTCTTCTGCATCTCTTTCCAGAACTTGCAGGTTCCGCACCTGCACTTGGACGCGGAAGCGGGGCTGGTCGTCGCTGTCGCGCCAAGAGTGGCTTTGCAGGCGGCCGGTTATAAAGACCGGCGTGCCCTTGTGCAGGCGTTTGGCCAAGGTCTCGGCGGCTTTCTGCCACAGGATGATGTCGAAAAAGGAGGTCTCCTCTTGCCATTCTTGATTGCGATCGCGATAGGAGCGGTTGACGGCTATCCGCCCCCGCAAACGGGCGGCACCGTTGTCCATGAAGCGAAAGTCGGGTTCTTGCACCAAACGGCCGCTGAGGGCGACTTGGTTGATGTTGGGCATCCGTAAGGTCGGCATGGGGTTTCTCCTGATAGATGAGCGTGGATGAATGGGTGAGGGTCCGTTGGCGGACCGCCTGGCTAGGGTGTTAGCAGAAAGTGTGCCAGCGATCCGCTTGAGTGCCCAATGGTCTGTTCGGCAATTTGTTATGTAGGTCGTTTGACGAGCCGCGATAAGCGGCCATTGCCCCAAATGGGATACACTAATGAGTAACGGAGGAAACGCGAAAATTCTAGCGCAGCACTTTACACCCCCGGCAGTAGCGCAGTTGGTTTGGGACGCGGTGCGCACGCTCGCGGGAAAAGAGTTGGGGGCTGGAGCGCGCGTGGTTGAGCCAGCAGCGGGCGAAGGGGCGTTGTTGGGTGTTGTCGGGCGAGCCTATCAGACCACAGGCATTGAGATTGACGCGGGGTTAGCCGAGCGGGGGCGCAGTCAGGCCGATCGCTTTTATACCGGAGACGGCTTGCTCGGCACCTTTCCCGAGGTGGCGGACGAGTCGTTCGATTGCGTGTTGGCCAACCCGCCTTTTGGCAAATTGGGGCCGATGTTGCCCTTGTTTGGGGCCGATGATCCCTGTCGGCTCGCCCGGCGCTTTGGGCTGCTCGATGGACAAAAGCAGGTGCGCTCCTTCCCGGTGGAGTTGCTTTTTGTCGAGCGCGCCCTGCAACTGACCCGGCCCGCTGGTTGGATGGCCCTGATATTGCCCGAGGGCTTCCTCGCCAATGCCCGGCGGCAGGCCGAGCGCGACTGGTTGTTAGCGTGCGCTGAGGTGCGGGCGGTCGTCGCTCTGCCTAAAGCCTTCGACAAGGTGCAGACGGCCTTGGTTGTCTTGCGCCGCAGCAAGCCGCCAGAAGCGCTTGGAGGGGCTCAATCCGTTTTACGTTTGGTTTTTTTTAAGACGCGGCTGGGTCGCGAGCAGATCGCCGCTTACGCCAACGGAGTGGGTACGCCGAATATCAGCTTTGGCGGAAATTCGCGCATTGCAGATTGCGGCCTTACCCTCGGCCTATCAGGATGCCCTCGAAAGGTGCTATCGGGAGCAGGTGTGGCCCCTGCACTGCCGCCGCGAGAGGGCGGACATCCGCGCCGAGGCCGAGCGGTGCTTCCGCGCCATCGTCGGCGAGCTAGAAGACTACCTTCAGGTGTGCGGTCAATAGGACCGCCCGCACCCTATCGCCAACGGCTAGTGAATCGTATTATTAATACCATGTCTGATCCCAAGCACACCAATCGCCTCGCCAACGAATCCAGCCCGTACTTGCGCCAGCACGCCCATAACCCCGTCGATTGGTATCCTTGGGGCGAGGAAGCGCTGGCCGCGGCCCGGGCCGCCGATCGGCCCATTTTGCTTTCAGTGGGGTATTCGGCCTGCCATTGGTGCCACGTCATGGAGCGCGAATCTTTTGAAAACGAGCAAATCGCCCAGCGCATGAACGAGCACTTTATCAACATTAAGGTTGATCGCGAAGAACGGCCCGATGTCGATGAGATTTACATGACGGCCGTGCAGGCCATGACCGGCCAAGGAGGCTGGCCGATGACGGTGTTTCTGACGCCGGATTTGCAGCCTTTTTACGGCGGGACGTACTACCCGCCCGAAGATCGCTATGGGCGGCCGGGCTTTCCGCGGGTGCTGCAAGCGATAGCGGATTACTACCGGGAAAATCGCGCTGGCGTCGCCGAAAAAAACGCTGAACTGATGCGCGCACTCCAGCAGCACGCCGAGTTTTTGACGCCGGGCAGCGTTCCCGGAGAAGAGGTCCTCGACGGAGCCTGTGCGCAGCTCAAATCCACGTATGACGATAGGTTTGGCGGATTTGGCGGTGCGCCTAAATTTCCGCCGAGCATGAGCTTGTCCCTGCTGTTGCGGCGCTATGTTAGACGAGGAGACCAACGCGCGCTGGCAATCGCTGAGCACACGCTCAAGCGCATGGCTAGGGGAGGGATGTACGACCAGCTTGGCGGGGGTTTTCACCGCTATTCGGTGGATGAGCGCTGGCTCGTGCCCCACTTTGAGAAAATGCTCTACGACAACGCCTTGTTGGTGTGGACGTATCTCGAAGCCTATCAGGCGACTCAAGACGAATTCTACCGCGAGGTCGTCGAGCACACCCTCGGCTACGTGCTGCGCGAGATGACGCAGCCCAAAGGTGGCTTCTACGCGGCGCAGGACGCGGACAGCGAGGGCGAAGAAGGTCTGTTTTTTACTTGGCTTTTGGAGGACATTGAGGCCCTGTTGGGCGAAGAAGATGCCGCGCTCTTTGCCCGCTATTACGGCGTTGTGCCCGAGGGCAACTTCGAGCACGGGCGCAATATCTTGCACGTGGAAAACGAACTAGAGGGCGTTGCGCGCTTGCTCAAGGTAGCGCCGGAGCGGCTGGCACAAGTCGTAGAGCGCGGGGGCGCGGTGCTATTGGCGGTGCGGCAGGAGCGCGTGGCCCCCGGGCGCGACGACAAAATCCTGACGGCTTGGAACGGGCTGATGATCAGCGCGATGGCCCGCGCCTATCAGGTTATCGGGGAGCGTCGCTACCTACGAGCGGCGGTCGAGGCGGCCGACTTCATCTTGGAGCGCATGGTCTGCGACGGCCGTCTCCTGCACACCTACAAGGATGGTCGGGCGCGGATTCCGGCCTATCAGGACGATTACGCTGGTTTGGTCAACGGCTTGCTCGACCTGTATGAGGCGAGTTTTGAGTTGCGCTTCTTGGTCGCCGCCGAGCACTGGGCCGCCGACATGGTTGCGCGGTTTTGGGATGGGGAGCGCGGAGGATTTTTCTATGCGGGGGCCGAGGCGACCGACTTGATCGTGCGCACCAAGAACCCGTTTGACAACGCCACGCCCTCGGGCAACTCGCTGGGTGCTTTGGTGCTGTTGCGCTTGGGGGCGATGAAGGGCGATCAGGCGTTGTGGCAGCAGGGCGAGCAGACCCTCGTCCTCTTTGAGCAGTTATTGCGCCGTGCCCCTTCCGCTGGAGCGCAGATGCTCTGCGCCCTCGACTTCTACTTGACTAGGCCCACGGAGGTTGCCTTGGTGGGAGACCAAGCCGAGTGCCGCGCTTTTGCGGCCGCGCTGCATCGGTGCTTTGTGCCCAATAAGGTCGTGTTGGCTGCCGGCGTTGGGGCGGATGAAGCCGAAGCTGCGTTGCCGCTCCTAGAGGGGAAGCTGTCCGTCGGTGGACGGGCGTACGTGTGTCGCGACGCGACCTGCTCGCGGCCCTTGTCCACGGCCGCAGAGTTGGCGGAGCAGCTAAAGGCCGAGGGATGAGCAAGCGCAAGACCGCAGACGATATGTTGCAGTTGGTGGGGGACACGCCGCTCGTGCGCCTCTACCGAGTCGCGCCGGCCAACGGCAGCCAGCTCTACGGCAAGCTCGAAGCGCGCAACCCAACCGGCAGCGTCAAAGACCGCATCGGCGTTAGCATGATCCGCGCCGCCGAGGCGACTGGCCAGCTCAAAAAGGGCATGACCATCGTCGAGCCTACCAGCGGCAACACCGGAATCGCACTGGCTCTCGCCGCGGCCGTACTAGGCTACCGACTGGTGCTGACCATGCCCGAGAGCATGAGTTTGGAGCGGCGACAAGTCATGGCTAGTTACGGCGCAGAGATAGTGCTGACGCCGGCGGCCGCAGACATGGTCGGGGCCATCCGCAGGGCCGAAGAGATGAAGGCGGCCGATCCCGCAGGCGTGTTTATTCCCCAGCAATTTGCTAACCCGGCCAACCCGGAGGCCCATCGCCGGGCCACGGCCGAGGAAATCCTCGCGGCCACCAGAGGCGAGTTGGACGCCTTTGTCGCCGGAGTGGGGACTGGCGGCACCATAACCGGCGTTGGGGAGGTGCTTAAGCAGGCCGTGCCGGACGTGCGTATAGTAGCGGTCGAGCCTAAGCGCTCGCCCGTGCTGGCGGGGGGCGCAGCCGACTTGCACGGCATTCAGGGGATTGGCGCGGGTTTTGTGCCAGAAGTCCTCGACCGGGAATTGATTGACCAGATCGTGCAGATAGACGACGACGAGGCGTTTCACTGCACTCGCCGCTTAGCCCGCGAGGAAGGGTTGCTGTTGGGGCCTTCTTCTGGGGCCAATGTGGCGGCCAGTTTGCAGGTGGCCAGTGCTCTGGGCCCGGAGGCCCGGCTGGTGACCATGCTTTGCGATACGGGATTCCGCTATTTCAGTGTCGATGGGTTTGTCGGATCAGTAGAGTCAGCGCAGGAGTAACATCTTCGTCGTTTGGTGCACCGCGCCGGCGCGCATGATGAGCAAGTAGGTGCCGCTGGCCAGCGCCCGTCCTTGATCGTCTTTTCCATCCCAATAAATCCGATGCGTCCCCGCCGCCCGCTGCTGACGCAAAAGAGTGCGCACGGCTTGGCCGAGGGCGTTGTACACGTGGAGCTCGACCGGGGTCTCGGCGGCGAGTGTGTAGGTGATTTGCGTCGAGCCGTTGAAAGGGTTGGGGAAGGTTGGTGCTAGGGAGAAGTGGGTGGGATGTCGGACTGTAGTCGTGGGCCGAACCGGCTGGGTAAGCGCGATGCCGCGGGGATTCTGGCCGGTTGCGTAGTGGCCGACAACGGAGTCGCGCACGGCATCGACGATGTGGATCTCATTGGAAAAGGAACTGGTGACGTACGCCTGCGTACCGTCGGGCGCGAAGGCAATGGCCCGTGGATTGCGGCCTATGGCGAGCTTTTTGTGCAGGGTTCCGCTGGCCGCATCGACGACTAGGAGGGCGCCTTCGCGATACGCGGTCGAATAGAGCTTGCGGCCGTCGGGGCTGGCCGCGATGGCAAAGGTGCCGCTGACGCCTAAGTCGATGGTGTGCGCGACGGTTGCGCCGTCGGCGTCGATGGCAGTCAAGCGGCCCGTGTCCATGCTGGTTACATAAAGCGTCTTGCCATCGGGTGCGAGGGCAAGCGAGCGCGGTTTCGCTGGCACTGGGATGCGGCCGGTTATGCGGCCTTGCGGCGAGAGGACGAGGACTTGGCTGCCAGCGATGTCGGTGGTGAATATCTTGTCGGTCGTGGCGGCAATGCCGTACAGTCCTTCACCCGCGTTGGCGATCTCAACGGTGCGCACTTGGCCCGACTCAACATCGACGATGGTCAGCGCATTCGCGCCCGAGTTGGTCGCGTAGAGCGTTTTGCCGTCGGGTGCAAGGGCTAGGTCGAGGGGCTGGACCGCGGTCTCGATGTGCGCTTGGACTTGGAAGGTCGCGGTGTCGATGATGCGGAGATCGTTCGATGAGAGGTTGGACACGAAGAGTTGGTCGCCGGCTAGGATCATTTGGATCGGCTCGTCGCCGACGGGGATGCGCGCTAGCTCGCGGCGGGTACCTGTATCGACCACGCCGATGGCATCGTCGCCGCGCAAGGCGGTAAAGGCGAGTGGGGCTCCGGTCAGTTCGACGACCGTGAAGTCGAGCCAAGCGTCCGCATAGGGAAAGTACGAGACCTTGCCGTCGGCACCGTGGGCTTCGAGTTGATAGGCGATGCGCGTGCCAGTGCGCTGGCCGGGAATTTGGGCGACGAAGAGGCTGTCTTGCGGCTGCATTTGCAGGCGCTGTGTGTTCCTGCCGTCAACCTGATAGAGGAGCCACGCGATGACAGCATCGCGGGTTGCGACGCGCACTGGATAAGGGCCTTGGGTATCGGGGGTGTTGGTGAGCAGGGCTATGGGGAGGACGAAGGGATAGCCGGGGACGGCAAAATCGGAGATGAAATCGACATCGCCGATGTGCTGGGCAGCGGCCAAGTCGAGGACGCGGGCGTAGGTGTGGTCGTGGTCGTTGTCGTAGAACTCCGCGGGGAATCCAGTGGCAAAATCAGTGAAAACACCGCCGAAGTTCTCTTCATTAATCGCCCCGGCAATGGGCGCGAGACTCAGGCGGTAGCGGCCCGGCGTCAAGCCGTGCAGCCGGTAGTGGCCGACCGTAACGGAGCTTGGGTCGGCACCCGAGACGGTGCTGAACAGTTCGCCGGTGTCGAGGTTTTCGGCCTTGATATGGGTGCCGAAGAGTGGCTGTTGGTCGAAGTTGCGGACTTGGCCGGCGATGCTGCCGACGCTGTCTTGGTAGCCAACGGCCGGATAGAGGAAGCTGACGCCAGCGATGTCATCGGGTTCGAGGCTTTGCGCTTCACTGTGGTTGAAGGGGGTCATGGTGGGGCGGATAGGCGGGGGGCCGTCGAGCGGGGTGTGTTCAAGCCCGAGCAGGTGGCCGATTTCGTGGACGGCCACGTCTTTGAGGTTGCCGCTGTCGTCGCTAGCGGAAAAGCGGAAATCGCGCCCGTTAAAGATGATGTCCGCGTCCGTGATGTGGCCGGTCGCAGAATGGGACTGGATGCGGGTTATGGCAATGACGCCGGCCTCGGGCGGGGCGTCCAGATAGCGTCCTGTCTCGTCGAAGTAGATCAGGTTGCGCCCATCTCCTTGGGTTGGGACGTTGCGGATTGTGCCCTGATCGACAAAATTCACCCGTGCCGTAGGTACGTTGCTCCAGACCTGAAAACTCTCGCGGAGCAACGCATGGGTCTGAGCAGGGGATAGGTCGTCGGAACCGGCGGCGTGGAGCACAAAGGGAATGCGGTCGGGGTGGCGCCAGCTCTGCTGGACTTGGTTGCCAAACCGGGATTCAAAGGTCTGGATGAGAAAGCCGTGGCTAGGCATGGCGACGATCAGGCAGCCAAGCAGTAAGCTGCTAGTACGCATCGGGTGTTTGGGCTTCGGTCAGGGTGCGCACCCGCGCCAAAAACTGATCGAGCGGCATACCTTGGACGGGTTCGTCGGGCGGTGCCTTTTTGGGGGCGCTGTGTGGCTCGGTGTGCAGCGCAAGTCCGTCTAACTCTTGAAAGACGCGTGGGCTGTTGGTTGTGCTGCGCTTGATGGCGAAGCGTCCTTGAGCGAGTCCGACCGGCCAAGAGTGTCCCAATGCGTTTGCCGCGGTGAGAAAGAGCACGGCTTCATCCCCCGGGACGAAGATGGGCATGCCGACGATGCGGGTAACAGTGTCTTGCAGATGTCCGCCGGGCAGGTGCAATTCCAGTTGCGTGGTCGCTGGCCCTTTGATGGCTTGGGAGATGGAGAACACATAGCGGGTATAGATCTGCCCGCGCACCCATTGGGGCTGGGCTTGGCGGCAGACCCCGACGACGATGCGTTCGGAGTTGGCAGTCAAGGCCGCTAGGTTGAAGTGCTGGACTGTAGTAGCCGCTAGGGGAGTGGTCAACCAGACTAGACAGAATGCAATGCATGCGATCATTGCGCTTATATCCTCGCTCTTTCGGAGATGTTGGCTTGACATATTTTAATAGAATATAGGATAAGAGGCTTGTGTGTGGTTGATTCATTGACACTTACGTTCACGTCAAGTACATTGCTTGCCAGAACTTCGCAGCGAAGGATGCCTCCATGCAAATAGGGGATTTGGCCGCCAAGGCCGGGGTCACACCGCGCACGATTCGCTACTATGAAGAACTGGGAATCGTCGAGCCAGAAGAGCGCACCACCGGCGGGTTCCGCCTGTATTCGGAAGCGCAATTGCGCCGTTTGCAAATCGTCCAAAGCCTCAAAAATTTGGGGTTCGATCTAGAGCACATTCGCGTGTTCTTCAACCTGAAGCACTACAACGAGTCGGGCGGCGGCTTGGCGCGCGAGCTCGTCGAGCACCTCACCGAGCAAGAGCGTCGGATCGACGAGCGCATTCGCCAGTATTCGCTGATGAAGGAGCGGAACCGGCGGGCCATTGAAATTCTCAGTGGCTGTTTTTGCTGTACGGTCAAGGTCGTTGAGCGGGATTGTCACCACTGCGAGGTCTATCGGCGGCACGACGAGGTTCCCGACCTCATCGAATGCGCCATTTACGAATCTTGAGGGGATACAATATGGTAACTATAACGGAAGCGGCAGCCGAGAAGATCAGGGACTTGCTCGGCGAACAGGGCAACGAGGGGCATGGGCTGCGCATGGGCGTGATGGGGGGGGGGTGTTCAGGGTTCCAATACAAGCTCGATTTCGAGGAAGGTGCCGGCGACATGGACCATGTCTTTGAGATCGCCGGCGTCAAGGTCTTCATCGACATGAAGAGCAGCCTTTATCTCAACGGCGTAATCCTCGACTACCAAGACGGGTTGATGGGTGCGGGCTTTAAAATTGAAAACCCCAACGCCCGCACCACCTGCGGCTGCGGTGAGTCCTTCAGTGCCTGAGTGACGGTCGTGCAAATTCCAGTTTATATGGACAATATGGCCACCACGCCGGTGGACCCGCGCGTTTTGGCGGACATGTTGCCGTACTTTGGTACGCACTTCGGCAATGCGTCTAGCAAGACCCACGCCTTTGGTTTGGCCGCCGCCGCCGCGGTCGACAAGGCGCGGGAACAGGTGGCCGGGTTAATCGGTGCGCGCACTCAGGAGATCGTCTTTACGGCCGGAGCTACAGAGGCCAACAATTTGGCTATCAAAGGCGCGGTGCAGATGGTGCCCCCTAAAGCGCATATCATCACCTGTGCCACTGAGCACAAGGCCGTCTTGGAGTGTTGCCACACCTTGGAAAAACAAGGGGTGGAGGTAACTTATTTACCTGTGGACCGCTACGGTCAGATTGACCTCGGCCAGCTCGCGGCGGCCATCACGCCGCAGACGGCCCTCATCTCGCTCATGGCCGCCAACAACGAAATTGGGGTCTTGCAACCGCTCGCGGCGATTGGGCGATTGGCCCGCGAGCGCGGCGTCTTGTGGCACTGCGACGCAGCCCAAGCCGTTGGCAAGGTGCCGCTCGATGTAGAGGCGCTCGGCATTGACCTGCTCTCGGCCTCCGGCCACAAGCTCTACGCTCCCAAAGGCGTCGGTTTCCTCTACGTGCGCTCGCGCAAGCCGCGCGTGCGCTTGCAGGCCCAAGTCGAGGGCGGCGGACAGGAGCGCGGCCTGCGTGGCGGCACCCTCAACGTGCCGGGCATCGTCGGTTTAGGGCGTGCCTGTCAGTTGGGGCGCGAGGAAATGCCCGCGGAAGCGGCGCGGCTGGTGCAGATGCGGCAGCGGTTGTGCGCCGGGCTAGAGGCTGCGCTTGGCCCCTTGGTCGTCAATGGTCACGCGGAAGAACGCCTGCCGGGCAATCTCAACGTGAGCTTTCCTGGGGTGGACGGAACCGAGCTGCTCTTGGGATTGCGGGAGATCGCGTTGTCTTCGGGTGCGGCTTGTTCATCGCGGACGAGCGCACCCTCGCACGTCCTCAAAGCCATCGGCGCAAGCGATGATTTGGCGCGAGCTTCTCTGCGCTTTGGGTTAGGGCGTTTTAATAGTATGGAAGAAGTGGAATTTGCCATCGACTGCATGGTCGCGCAGGTCGCGCAGGTGCGCGACTGTGCATTAGCAATCGAGGAGCGAGTATGACTGTTACATCTAATCAGCTATTAGAGAGCGTAAAGGCCGAAATCGCCGAAGTAACGCCGGCCGAAGTCCAAGCGGCCCTCCAAGCCGGCCGGCCGGTTCACGTCGTAGATGTGCGCGAGCGGGAAGAGGTCATGGACGGCTATATCCCCGGGGCCGAGTTGATCCCACGCGGTTTTTTAGAGCTCAACATCGAAGAAGACGTGACCGTAGATCGCGACGCGGAAATCGTGCTTTATTGCGCCGGGGGCAACCGCTCGGCCTTGGCCGTGCGCGATTTGGCCTTTATGGGCTACAGCAACGCCAAGTCCATGATCGGCGGCATCAAAGGCTGGAAGGACGCCGGCTATCAAATCGAGCAAGGCGGTCTGCTCTCCGAAGAGGACTCGCAGCGCTACGCCCGGCATCTCATCCTGCCCGAGGTCGGGGAGAAGGGTCAGCAGCAGTTGCTCAAGGGCCGGGTGCTGTTGGTGGGGGCGGGCGGCTTGGGCTGCCCGACGGCCCTGTACTTGGCCGCGGCTGGCGTTGGCAAGATCGGCTTGGTAGATGCCGATGTCGTCGATAAGAGCAACTTGCAGCGGCAAGTGCTGTTCGGCGAGTCCGATCTCGGCCGGCCCAAGGTCGAGGCCGCCCGCGACCGGTTGCTCGACATCAACCCCGGCATTGAGATACACCCGCACTACGAGATGCTGACATCGCACAATATTTTCGCGATCATGGATGGCTACGATATCGTGGTCAATGGCTGCGACAACTTTCCGACCCGCTATTTGGTCAACGACGCGGCTGTAATGCAGAAAAAGCCCGTGGTTGACGGTAGCATTTTTCGCTTTGAGGGCCAGGCCACCGTGTACGTGCCCGGGGACGGCCCGTGCTATCGCTGCCTCTATCCCGAGCCGCCGCCGCCCGGAGAGGTGCCAAGCTGCGCCGAGGGTGGGGTCTTAGGGGTCTTGCCCGGCATCATCGGGCTAGTGCAGGCCACCGAGGTCGTCAAGCTGCTGTTGGCACAGGGGACCTCCTTGGTGGGGAGGGTGATACTCTACGACGCGCTGGAGATGAAATTCCGCGAACTCAAGCTCCGCCGCGACCGCGAGTGCCCGGTGTGCGGCGATAGTCCGACCGTCACCGAGTTGATTGACTACGAGCAGTTTTGCGGCTTGCCTTCGCACAGCGAGGCCGCAGGTTAATCTCGATTCGCAGGGTTGTTTATACGGCGCTCCCTTGCACCTAGGGGAGCGCCTTTTCTTTGCGGAGAATTTGATGGAGCAGAACGGGGCGGGTTTTTTGGCGTTACCGGATAATCCAGACCAGGATCCGACGTTGGATTGGCGGGAAGTTTTTGGCAACGACCAGCCGGTGGAGATCGAAATCGGCATTGGCAAAGGGCGCTTTATCATCGACGCAGCCAGCCGTCAGCCTACAGTGAATTTCGTCGGGGTCGAATGGGCCGCCAAATACGTGCGCATGGCCTGCCAGCGCGCCGTGCGCCGCAACCTCGGCAATGTGCGGTTCGCCCATGTAGATGCCCGGGAGTTCGTCGAATTCTTCGTGGCCGCGGCATCGGTGCGAGCCTATCACATCTACTTTCCCGATCCTTGGCCCAAGAAACGGCACCACAAGCGACGGCTCTTTAACGAGGAGTTTCTGCGCGAAGTCGAGCGCACGTTGTGCGTGGGTGGGCAGTTGTGGCTAGCCACGGATTACGCCGACTATTTCGAGGTCATGCTCGCGGTGCTGGCAACCAGCTCGTGTCTAGTGGAGGTGGATGCCGAGTGGCTGGGGGCGCGGACCAATTACGAAGACAAGTTTCTCGCACAGGGCAAGCCCATCTATCGCCGCGTCGTGGAGAAGATGCTGGTGGCGTAGGCTCTGTGTTGAACGCGAAAAAGGGGTTGGACCACACGGTGGTCCGCCCTTTTTTTGTGCCAAAATGACAACATGGGCGATGCTTAAAGAGAGCGGAGAACAATCGGAATAAACACAAATCAGTGTGCATATAAACACAAATTAGTGTATCCAGTCCTTGAAATGGCCGTATCTATCTGAAAAATATAAAAAAATGATGGAAAAATGTGCTTGCAGTCCCGTTGAGATCGGTGTATTTTGGATTTAGTGGTGGAAAGTGGTGGAAAGTGGTGGAAAGGGAGATTTTGACTTGGCGCAGGCATTAAATGGCACAATTTTTGGGCAGATACGAGGTGCCCGTTGACAACAAAGGGAGAATTTTTGTGCCGGCGGAACTTCGCAAGAAACTGCCGCCAGAAGCCGACGATACGCTGGTGGTGCTGCGCTGGTTCGACAACTGCTTGGTGGCTTACTCCCGGCCCGAGTGGGAGGCGAAAGCCGAACAGCTCTTGCGCCTACCTACTACCCAACGCGAGGCGCGGGCCTTCGTCCGATCTATGGTCTCGCATGCGGCGGAAGTGAAGCTGGACCGGCAAGGGCGGGCTGGCATTCCGCGCAAGTTGCTGGACAAGGCCGACATCACGGATCAGATGGTCATTATTGGCGCGTTGGACAAGTTGGAGTTTTGGAACCCAGAAAACAGCGAGGATTTCCCGCCGATGGAAGACCTCGCCGACACCCTTCCTTTTGATATAGACCTGTAAGCGGACTTATGAACCCACAACATGGAATACCACATTCCGGTCATGGTCGAGGAAGTAGTCGCCGGGCTGGTAGCCGATCCAGACGGAACGTACGTGGATGCGACGGCCGGTGGAGGCGGCCACAGTTGGGCATTGCTTCAGGCCCTCAGCCCCAAGGCGCGGCTGCTAGCAATAGATCGGGATCGGGAAGCCGTAGCGGCAGCGCGAGTGAGGTTGGCAGCAGATACGCGAGCCGTCGTGCGGCAAGGCCGCTTTGCCGAAGTGAGCGAGTTGCTGGCACAGGAAGGGATCGGTCCGTTAAGCGGAGTCCTGTTCGACTTAGGGGTTTCCTCACATCAGATCGATGCGCCGCCCCGGGGATTCAGCTATCAGGCCGACGGTCCGCTCGACATGCGAATGGATGCAGAAGCTGGCCCAACGGCCGCCGAATTGATCGCAGTGTGCAGCGAGAGCGAACTGGCCGAGTTGATTGCGCGCTATGGGGAAGAGCACGCGGCACGGCGCATCGCGCGCTCGATCTGCCGGCAGCAGCGGCTCGCGCCTTTGACCACTACGCAGGCTTTGCGGCAGGCCGTAGCGGCCACGCGGCCCCGGATGCTCAACAAGACGCTGGCGCGCGTGTTCCAAGCGCTGCGCATTGCCGTCAACGACGAGTTGGGGCAGTTGCAGGCGGGGTTGACGGCTGCCGAGGTCGGACTGAAACCCGGTGGTCGCTTGGTTGTCTTGGCCTATCACTCCTTGGAGGATCGGTTGGTCAAGCAGCGTTTCGCAGCCCTAGTGCGCGGCTGCATTTGTCCGCCGCGCGTACCCATTTGCACCTGCGGGAGGAAACCGTCGTTCAAGCGAGTAGGTTACAAATTGCAGCGGGCGAGCGAGGCCGAGGTCAAACAAAATACTCGAGCGCGCAGCGCCATTTTGAGAGTTTACGAAAAAATCGAGGCAGGCTAATATGAGCAAAGGCGGAATTTCCTGTGCGAAGTGCGTACTCCTCATAGGGATGATGGCCGGGGCGGCCCTCTTCCACGTCTGGCAAAAGGTCGAAATGGCCCGGGTGGTCGGCAGCATAAGCACGGCTGAGGCTCAAGTAGCCGAACTCGGCAGTGCGCGCACCCAGCTATTGGCGGCTATCTCAGGGCGGAAAAACTCCGGCTTCGTCGAGAAAGTGGCCTTTGGCCAACTCGGCATGGTCTATCCCTCGCAAACTATAGATGGCATCAATGGTGCGTTGGCTCATTGGGAAGGAGATTGATGGGGCCACGGGTACAACATGCGGGCATGAGTCGGCTGCGCTGGATCGTGGTTTTGGGTGCGGTGGCGTGGTTGGGTCTGTCTGCACGGCTCGTCCAAATCCAGGTTTTCAGGCACGAGGCGTACAGCGCAGAGGCCCATGTGCAGTATCTTGAGCGCCGTACGCTGAAAGCGAGCCGGGGTCGAGTTGTCGATCGGCGCGGCAACAATTTGGCCGTAGATATCCAAGCCACGTCGTTTTACGCCTATCCCGATCAGGTTGACGATCCCAAGCGCGTAGCCGCCCACTTCGCCTCCCTGAGCACTAAACGGGCCGAGGTCATTGAGCGCCAATTGCGTACGGACAAGCAATTTATCTATCTGGCGCGTCAGGTGGTTGGCGCGGATGTGGGGGCAGGCGCATTCGCCGGTGTGTTCCAACACCCAGAAACTCGTCGCCAGTATCCCTTGGGGCCGTTGGCCGGCCAACTCATCGGGCACACCAACATCGACAACAGCGGCCGCGAGGGAATTGAGCGGGCCTTCGACGATATTTTGCGCGAAAAGGACGGCTCGATAGTGGGATTCGTCGATGCGCACGGCAAGCAAGTACCCGGACGGCAGCATCGACGCGAAGAGCCGGAGCATGGCCGCGACCTGATGCTGACCATCGATGCGGGCTATCAGAGCATTCTGGAGGAAGAGTTGCAACGGGCCATCGACGGTTCAAAGGCTCAAGGTGCATTGGGCGTCATTATTGCCCCGCTCAGTGGTGAGGTACTGGCCATGGCCAACCTGCCGCTTTTCGATCCCAATAAGGCGTCCCGCTCATCGCCGGAACTCAGGCGCAATCGCGCGATAACCGACGTGTACGAACCCGGTTCGACCTTCAAAGCCATCGCGGCTGCCGCCGTCCTTGAAGACGGGCTAGCCAGCCGGCACGATCGCATCTTTTGTGCGCACGGGACGTTCAGGTTATCCAATGGAGACACGATCCGCGATATCCAGCCCTACGGCGATTTGTTCTTTGCTCAGGTCTTGGAAAAATCGAGCAACATCGGCACGATTAAGCTGGCGCAGCGACTGGCGCGGCATCGCTTTTACGAACACATCCGCAACTTTGGCTTCGCGATTCGCACGGGCATTGACTTGCCAGCGGAAACGCCTGGTTTATTGCAGGAGGTTGATCAGTGGTCTAAGCGGTCGCAGGAGACTATTGCCATCGGGCAGGAAATCGGCGTGACGGCCCTACAACTCGCCATGGCATACGGAGCCATTGCCAACGGTGGCGTGTTGATGACACCGCGGATCGTCGCCGGGACGATTGATTCGGACGGTCGGCTCGACAGTCGCGGCGGCCCCCAACCGATCCGCCGGGTCGTGAGCCGGAAGACGGCAGCGACCCTGAGCGAGGTGCTGACTGGAGTCGTGGAAAGGGGCACCGGGCAAAAGGCCCGCATCGAGGGCGTGGCTATAGCCGGCAAAACGGGCACGGCTCAGCGCGCCTTAGCCGATGGCAGCGGCTACGATCCCAACGCCAGCGTTGCCTCGTTCGTGGGCTTCCTGCCGGCGGATGAGCCCCAGTACGTGTGCGTGGTCATGGTCGAAAATCCCCGCGTGAACGGCTGGGGAGGATCTGTGGCAGCCCCGGCCTTCCGCCGGGTGATGAAGCGGATCATCAGCATGCCCGGCGGCCTATTGGTCGAGCCAGCGGCCAAGCATCCGCAAAAAGAGGGGCCGGCCGTACCCGACCTGCGCGGTATGATCCCGGACGTGGCTCGTTTCGAGGCGCAGATGAGGGGATTACCGGTGGCCTTCTTCGGCGTGGGGCCCGTGGTTGTCAATCAGTCGCCCTTGCCGGGCCGGGGCGGACGCGTAGAGCAGATCAACTGTACGCTGGGCGCAGAAGTTGCCCACAGACCGTGGGAAATGCGGCAGGCTCGCCTCGTCGGAAACATTCTAGCCCAAAGTTCGAGAGGTATTTAGCGATATGGAATTGAAATACCTGCTCGAAGAGCTACCCGACGCCCGCATAGAGGGCGACCCAGATATTGATTTGGGGCAGCTCCGCTGCGATTCGCGCTGCGTGGAGGAAGGCGATTTTTTCGTGGCCCTGCGCGGAGGGCCGGAGCAGGACCGGCATCGCTTCGTCGGCCATGCCATCGCCCGCGGTGCCCGCGCCGTGATGGTGGAGGAGCGGATCGATTGCCCTGGAGTAACGCGGGTGCAGGTGGCGGACTGCCGGACCGCGTTGGCCCGCATGGCGGCGCGCTTTTACGCCTTTCCCGGACAGGAGCTGCTCAACGTTGGCGTCACTGGCACCAATGGCAAGACCACCACGGCCTTCCTGCTCAGGAGTGCCCTCGAAGCGGCCGGCTGGCCGTGTGGGTACTTGGGGACCTTGGGGTTTTGGTGCGATGGCGAATTGGAGAAGATGGACAATACCACGCCCGAGGCCGTCCAGTTACACGGCTTACTGCGTCGGCTCGTCAATGCCGGCAAGCAAGCGGCCGTGCTAGAGGTGTCTTCTCATGGACTGGCATTGAAGAGGGTGGAGGGCATTCCCTTCCGGGCGGCGGTCTTTACCAATTTGACGCGCGATCACTTGGATTTTCACGGGACTTGGGAGGCGTACTTTGCGGCTAAGGCCCGGCTTTTTGAATGTCTGCAAGAAGGCGCGGTTGCGGTGATTAACGCCGACGATGCTCGCGCCGACGAATTGGCCCACAGAACCGAGGCGCGCGTTGTGACGTATGGCTGTGGCCCAGCGGCCGAGGTGCGGTTGCAACGTGCAGATGCTGGTCCGGAGGGGACGCACCTGTGCTTGGACACCCCAGCCGGCTCCATTGAGGTGCAGACGCATTTGATCGGTCGTTTCAACTACTACAATGCTATGGCCGTCGTGGCTGTCGGATTGGCCTTGGATTTGGATGCCGTAGCTCTATGCCGCGGATTGGCTGCCTTAGAGAGCGTCCCGGGCCGCTGCGAGCCAATCGCCGAAGGGCAGGATTTCGCGGTCATCGTGGATTACGCCCACACCCCGGATGCGCTAGAAAGGGTTTTGTACGCCGCCCGCGACTTGGGCAGCGGCCGCTTGATCTGCGTCTGCGGTTGTGGCGGAGATCGAGATCGCGGCAAGCGGGTGCTGATGGGCCGCGTCGCTGGCGAGTTGGCCGATTGGACAGTCTTGACTTCAGACAATCCGCGCAGCGAGGAGCCGCAACGGATCATCGACGATATGGCTGCTGGCGTGCCCGACAGCAGCGCGGTTGACCGCGAAGTTGACCGCGCACAAGCGATTGCTACGGCTCTGGCTGCTGCGCACAGCGGGGATGTCGTAGTTATTGCCGGTAAGGGGCACGAACAGGAGCAGGAACTAGCCGACCGCGTCGTGGCTTTTGACGACCGAGAAGTTGCCCGGCGCGTGTTGCGGGGTTTGCTCGCTAGGGAAGGACAGCCGCTATGCGCACCGTGACCCTGAGCGAGATGATGCAGTGGACGGCTGCCGACCCGGTCGGGAACCTCCAGCCGGATTGCGCCCCGCAAACGGTAGCAACCGACAGTCGGTCCATTGACGAGGGCGAGCTGTTCGTGGCGTTGCGAGGTGAGAACTTCGACGGACACGACTTCGTCGAGGCCGCCTTTGCCCGCGGCGCGTGTGCGGCCTTAGTGGAACGGGGCTGGCCCGGGTTGGATCAGGCGGCCTCCGGCCCGCTCCTGGCCGTTGACTCGACCCTGCGCGCCCTAGGCGATATAGCGCGGGCGTATCGGCGGCGCTGGGAGGTTCCAGTGGTGGCCGTCGTCGGCAGTGCCGGCAAGACGACGACCAAGGAAATGATTGCCGCTGTCTTGGGGCAGCGGTATTGCGTTTTGAAAACTATCGGCAGTGAGAACAACGAGATCGGGGTGCCTCGCACTTTGCTACAACTGTCGCCGAGCCATGAAGCCGTGGTATTGGAACTGGCAGCGCGGCGAATAGGCGACATTCGCTACCTGTGCTCGGTTGCCGAACCTACCATTGGGGTTTTGCTCAACATCGGGACTGCACACCTAGAATTTTTCGGATCTGTAGAAGGAGTGGCCAAGGCCAAAGGGGAGCTTCTGGATTATATGGACGAGTCTTTAACGGCTCTCGTCAACGCCGATGACCGTGTCGTGGCTCAGGAGGTAAAGAGGACAAAGGGGAGACTCCTGACCTTCGGTTTTGTGCGTGAGAGCGAGTTTCGTGGGGAGAGGCTCGTACTCGACCAGAAGGGCTGCGGCCACTTCCTTCTACAGCACGTTCCCATTGATCTCAATATCCCGGGGCGGCACAACGCCTACAACGCCTTGGCCGCCGCCGCGGTCGGTCGCCTCCTCGGTGTGCCTTGGGAAGGGATCCAGCGTGCCCTCGCCGAGTTCGAGGCGGTGAGCCAGCGCGGCGAGATCGTGCGCAAAAATGGGATCGCCGTAATCGACGATTGCTACAATGCCAGTCCTAACTCGATGTCGGCCGCACTCGACCTTCTCGTCGCTGTGCCCGGTGCGCGGAAAATCGCCGTGCTCGGCGACATGCTGGAGCTCGGCGCGGAGAGCAGCCGGTTGCACGCGGTAGTCGGCGAGAAGGCCGCTGAGTGCGCCGATGTCGTCTTGGCTGCCGGTCGCCAAAGTGCGCATTTAGTGGCCGCGGCCCGCGCGGCTGGCATGGTCCCAAACGCAGCTCGCCACTTTGAGCAGCCCGATCAACTCGGCGAATTCGCTGCGGCGCACTTGCGCCACGGCGACGTAGTCTTAGTCAAGGCCTCTCGGGCCGTGGCCTTTGACCGAATCGTCGAGCGCATTCTACAGTAGTTGAGCTCGCTCCCACCGAGCCCCTTCCAGTCCCTAGCAACATAGAGTTCCTCCCTGATGATAGCTGTGCAGCGCGACAGCATGTTGGTGTTGCTGATTTGCCTGACGCTGGTAGGCTTGGGGCTGGTCATGGTCTATAGCTCTAGCTCCGTTTTGGCCAACGTGCGCTTTGGCGACTCGGGTCTCTTCCTCAAAAAGCATGCCATCCGCGTCTTCATCGGCTTGGTGCTCATGCTCGCGTTCTCGCGGATACCTTTGCATTGGTGGGCGCGGCTTTCGCGCCCGCTCATGTTGTTGGCCCTCTTGTCGCTCTCGCTGGTCTTGGCGTGGGGCCACGGTGCCGCTCAGCGCTGGTTGAGCATTCCGGCCTTGGGCGGGGCCTTTCAGCCGGCTGAGTTTGCCAAGCTGGCGCTGGTGCTCTACTTGGCGGATGTCTTGGTGCGCAAGCGCGACGAGCTACACGAATTTAGTCGCGGGTTTGTGCCTCGTTTGTTGGTCGTCGGCTTTGCTCTCGTGCTCATCGTATTGCAGCCCGACTTGGGGACGGCTATTGCGCTGGGGCTGATTGCCTTGATCATGCTGTGGGTCGGCGGAATGCGCTTGTACCACTTGGTCGGGGCTGGGTTGCTCGCGCTGTTGGGCATTGGGTTTTCCCTGATGCATTCGAGTTATCAGATGCGGCGCTTAGTCAGCTTTATTGACCCAGAGCGCGATCCGGCTGGCTCCTATCAAGTTTTGCAGTCGCTCTACGGCATGGGCAATGGCGGCCTTTTTGGGGTGGGTTTGGGCAACAGCATGCAAAAAGAGCAGTACCTGCCCGAACCGCACACGGATTTTGTCTTCTCGGTCATCGGCGAGGAAATGGGGCTTGTGGGTACCTTGGTCGTCTTGGGACTTTTCGCGGCGTTCTCGTTTTACGGAGTGCGCATTGGGACCCGCACTGGCGATACGTACGGCTTTTTGGTTGCCATTGGCATTACGACGATGGTCTCGATATACGCCCTGCTTAACATCGGCGTAGTCATCGGGGTACTACCCACCACCGGCTTGCCGCTGCCCTTTGTCAGCTATGGAGGCTCGTCGCTGATGGGAAATATGGCTGGGGTGGGCATCTTGCTGGGGGTCGCTCGCACGGCACCCGGACATCAAGAGAGTTTGGGGCATTGGCAATGATGAAGACCCTCTTTGATCAATATCGCCGCGTCCACCTCGTCGGCATCGGCGGAGCGGGCATGGAGGGCTTGGCCCGGCTGCTCGCTGCCAAAGGCTGCGTGGTAAGCGGCTCGGATCAGGCCGACTCGCCCAGCGTCGCGCTGTTGCGCCAAGAGGGATTTGCCGTCGCGGTGGGGCACGACGGCCAGCTCGTCCAAGGCACGGATCTAGTGGTGTATTCGGCCGCCGTCCCGGCTGACAATCCCGAGCGCCAAGCTGCCGCGCACGAGGGCATTCCCACGGCGAGCCGGGCCGAGGTGCTGGGGGAACTGTCTCGCGCACCGTTGACCCTCGCCGTAGCTGGTACTCACGGTAAGACGACGACTGCTTCGATGGCCGCGGCGATCTTGCGCCGCGCTGGCCTCGATCCCCAGGTCTTAATCGGGGGTTGGATCAACGGGCGACCGCAGGCCAAGCTGGGAAGTGGCAAGGTCTTTGTAGTGGAAGCCGACGAGTTTGCTGGCAGCTTCTTGCACCTGTATCCGAGCTTGGCCCTCGTGACAAGTATAGACGCCGAACACCTCGATTACTACGGGAGCTTGGAGGCCCTCGAACGGGCTTTCGGCCAATTTCTCGTGCGCCTGCCCTTCTGCGGCCGCAGCGTACTGGCCGGAGATGGGCTGGTCGGGGAGCGGGTGATGGCCGACTTGCAGCGCCCCCATCAAACCTATGGTATGGCCGGCGACAACGACTACCGGATCGCCGACCTCGAAGAGCGGACTTGGGGCAGCCGGTTTGCCCTGTGTTTCGACGGACAAAAGCTCGGCGAGATCGAATTGCAGGTCCACGGCGTACACAATGTCCGCAATGCCGCTGGAGCGGCCGCGCTGACTTGTGAGCTACAGGTGGAGTTCGCAGCGATCGCCGATGCTTTGGAGCAGTTTGGCGGGGTGGAGCGACGCTTTCAGCGCAAGGGGGAGTTCGCTGGCATACTGGTCGTGGACGACTACGCCCATCATCCGGCTGAATTAGCGGCGGCCTTGGCTGCTGCGCGGCAGAGCGGGCGCCGAGTTATCGCCGTCTTTCAACCCCACCTGTACTCGCGCACCCGCGACTTAGCGGCGGCCTTTGCCCGCGAGCTAGCGGCGGCTGACTACGTGGTGCTGGCGGCGGTCTATGCCGCGCGGGAAGAGCCCCTGTCCGGCGTGGACTCCGAGTTAATTGCAAAAGCCTTGTGCGCCAGCGGGTACAAAGCCGTGGAGTACCTGCCCGACAGAGAGCAACTCGTGGCTCATTTGGTGAATATCTGTCGTCGGGGCGACTTGGTGCTGGTCATGGGGGCCGGCGACATTGGCGAGGCGGCTGGGGAGTTGATCGCGGCCTTGGCCGCTGGAGAGCGCTCGTGAACCGCCGGAAGACCAAGGCGCGCCAGAAGCCGCTAACCGTGGGGGAGCGAGGGCGATCCAAGGCCCGCGGGCCTTGGATTGCCCTCCTGATCTTGGCCACGGGCAGCACCTTGGCGGCCTATCAGGCAGCTACCTACTTTGGCCAAGCCTCCCGCTTTGGCCTCAAGGCTATTGAGGTGGATGGGTTGCGGCGGCTCAGTGGGGAGGATGTACGCGTCGCCAGTGGCCTTGCGGTTGGTAGCAACATTTTCGCCATCGACTTGGACGAGGTCGCGCAGCGGTTAGAGGCCATGTATTGGATCAAGCAGGCCCTCGTGGTACGCAAACCGCCCGACCGGATTGCCGTCGATATCGTCGAGCATCGCCAAGTAGCTTGGATCGATTTGGGCCAGACCTACGGGATAACGCCCGATGGCGTCCTGCTCCCGGCAGGCAGTACGGGCGACCGGCTGGTTGCCCAGCCCCGCAATTTGCCCGTCATATCCGGGCTGTCCGTCCGCAGCGACTCGCTACAGCCGGGCGTGGCAGTGGCGGACTCCGCGCTGTTGGCGATACTGCGCTGGTGGGAGGAAGCCACGGTTGCCGATGCGGAATTTTGCCTCAACGTAGCCGGCATCCAGCCGATGTCCGGGGCGGGTATTCGCTTGCAGATGGCCGGCGACGGACTCGAAGTGCGCTTGCCTGCCAACGAGGCCGCCCGCCGTCTCCGCACCATTCGCGAGTTGATGCCGCGCGTCCATCAAAACCATCCCGATCCGGCCTATATTGACTTGCGCTATGCCGGCCAGATGGTAGTTGGCAGAAAGAAAGCAAAATCGGGATGAACTCAAACGAGGAGTACACCACCATTATCGCCGGGCTGGACTTGGGCACGACCAAGGTCTGCGCCGTCATTGCCGAGCAGGTCGCCGAGCGGTCCCTGCGGATTATTGGCATGGGCCAGCACCCCTCAGAGGGGATCCAGCGCGGGGCGATTGTGGATGCCGAGAAGACCATGCGCGCCATTGGCGAGGCCGTGCGTCAAGCCGAGTTGATGGCTGGGGTCGAAATCGACTCGGTGTACGCTGGCATCTCTGGCGAATACATCGCCAGCCTTAACAGCACAGGCATGGTGGCTGTCGGGGGCGAAGGCGGATGGATCGGAGCACAGGACCGCACTCGCGTTCTTACTGCGGCCGGCGTGGTCAAAGTGCCGTTCGACCGCGAGGTACTGCACGTTTTGCCCCAAGAATTTGCCGTCAATGGCCAGCGAGGCATTATCGATCCCGTGGGTATGTATGGAGTGCGCTTAGAGGCCAGTGTACACGTAGTCACCAGCTCGGTTGCCGCCGTGCGGAACATCTGCCATAGCATCCTCCAGGCCGGCGTCGATGTGCGCGGTGTCGTTCTCGGTGCGCTTGCTTCGAGCTATGCCGTACTCAGTGAGGACGAGCGGCAGATGGGAGTCTGCCTGCTCGACATCGGCGGCGGCACGACCGATGTGGCCGTCTTTGTTGGCAAAGGGTTGCGCCACTCAGGCAACGTCGGATTGGGCGGGTGTAACGTGACCAACGACATCGGCGTTGGGTTGCGCACCACGCGGGCCGAGGCCGAGCAGGCCAAGTGTGCGGGCGCACCGAGCGAGACAGTGGCCCTTATCGTCGAGGCGCGGATGGAGGAAATACTGGCCCTAGCCCGCAAGCAGGTCTATACCGCGTTGCCCAATGCTGCGTTGGGCGCGGGCATTGTCCTCACGGGTGGGGGAGCGCGAATCACCGGAGTCTTGGCCTTGGCCGAGCGGGTCTTTAACATGCCTGTGCGCTTGGGAGAGCCGAGCGGGTTTGAGTGGGCCGCAGAGCTAGTTAGCCCATCGTATGCTACGGTGCTGGGTCTGCTCCTGTACGGAGTGGAGCAACAGGAGCAAAAAAGCCAAACAGAAGTGCAGGGGCTGGTCGAAGATCCCTTCGATTCAGTGTTAGGGCGCATAAAAAGATGGTTACAACCCCGGGACTAGCGGCGGTGCTGGTCCCAAAATCAAGGAGGAGTAATTATGGCAATTAGGTTGATCGATAACGAGCATCGGGCGCGGATTAAGGTCGTCGGCGTTGGTGGCAGCGGTGGCAATGCCATCAACCGAATGATCGAATCGGGGATGCACGGCGTCGAATTCGTCGCCGTCAACACGGATGCGCAGGCGCTGGAGACCTCGCGGGCTGACTTCCCCATTTGCATTGGCAGCAGCGTCACGCGGGGTTTGGGTGCTGGTGCAGACCCAGAGGTGGGACGGCAAGCCATCGAAGAAGACCGCGACAAGGTCTCCAAGCAGCTACAGGACTCGGACCTGATCTTTATCACGGCCGGCATGGGCGGTGGTACAGGTACGGGAGCCGCGTCCACTGTTGCGGAAATTTCCCGCGATCAAGGGGCCCTGACAGTCGGCATTGTCACCGAGCCTTTTCTAATGGAAGGCTCGCCGCGGATGAAGAACGCCAAGAGCGGGATTGCCGAGCTAAAGGACCAAGTCGACACCCTGATCACCATCAAAAACCAGCGCCTGCTAGAAGTCTGCGGCCGAGACACCACGCTCCAAGATGCGTTTCTCAAAGCCGATGAAGTGCTGATGCAGGCCACGCGTGGTATTTCCGATCTGATTACGATTCCGGGCATGGTCAATCTCGACTTCAACGACGTGCGCACGGTGATTTCCAAGGGCGGCGATGCCATTATGGGCCTCGGAGAGCACAGCGGCGAAGAGCGAGCCGTGGAGGCCGCTCGCAAGGCGATCAACAGTCCGCTTTTGGAGGACGTGTCGATCGCCGGTGCCAAGGGCGTGTTGATCAATATCGCCGGCGACTCCAATCTCACGCTCTACGAGATCAACGAGGTCATGTCGCTGATCAACGAGGAAAGCGGCTCGGATGCCGAGATCATCTTCGGCACCGTAATTGACGATAGTTTGACCGAGAACATCCGCGTGACGGTCATAGCCACGGGCTTCAACACAAATAAGAGCGAAGCCGAGCTGCCGGTCCGCGCTCAAGAGGAGCCAAGGCAGGACGTGGAGGCGGATCCTTTGACCATCGGCAGCCCGGTCCTCCTCGGCAATGGAGGCACTTCCTTGGAGGTGCCCACATATCTGCGCAATGGCCACAACATTCCTCAGGAGCATCAGGAGGAGCCCGCCCGCCCCGCAGTTGGCGATTTGGACATTCCCACCTTCCTGCGCCGCAAAATGAATGCTTCTTAGGGCAGTTGTCGCGCACGGGTGATTTGGCTTATTTTAACATCTGTGCGCGATTATAATTCGCAGGAAGGACGTTTTTACATGGCAGACATTCGCGTTGGCGTAATCATGGGCAGTACCTCGGACGAGGACATCATGCGCAAGGGGGCGGCGGTGCTCGAAGAGCTTGGAATCGGCTACGAAATGATCGTATCTTCGGCCCACCGCAATCCCGAGCGCACTAGTAATTGGGCCAGCGAGGCGGCTGGCCGCGGCCTCGAGGTGATCATCGCCGGTGCTGGCTTAGCTGCGGCCCTGCCCGGAGTGGTGGCGGCGCATACGACCCTGCCGGTCATCGGAGTCCCCATTGCTTCGGGGGCGCTCCGTGGAGTCGATTCTCTCTACTCCATCGTGCAGATGCCGCCGGGTATCCCGGTGGCGACCGTCGGCATTGACAATGCCCGCAATGCGGCTATGCTGGCCGCCCAGATCATCGCCTTGTCCGACGAGGCGGTTGCCCAAGCCATTAAAACTTATCGCGCACAGTGGAACCCCTAAGACCGCGCCGGCCTTTGATCCGGCGAGCTAATGTTGAAAGGACGCGATGAGCAGTGGCCAATACAAGTCGTATTTCCAAGTTGCTTTCGCTGATGCTCAGGCATCGGCCCGACGAATTTGGACTGGAGATTGATGCTTACGGCTATGCGCCGTTGGATCAGGTAGTACAAGGAGTACAAGAACGCTACGCAGAGGTGACCGAAGCCGATGTCGTCGATCTCGTCAAAGCCCCAAGGCAGTATCGCTTTGAACTGAACGAGTTCGGCATTCGCGCGCTATACGGACACAGTTTTTTCGTCGATATGGACGGCGAGCCTATGGACCCACCGCCCGAGCGACTCTACATGGGCACGACTCGCAGTGCCGCCCAGCGCTTTACCCGCGAGGGCATTTCCCCAGGCGATCGCTACTACGTGCATCTGTCGCTGACGCACGAGGCGGCCGAGTCGCACAGTCACCAACGCGACACCCCCTGCGTAGTGGAGATTCTCGCGGCCAAGGCCCACGAGGAGGGCTGTCGCTTTTTTGCCCGCGGCGCGGTCGTGCTGACCGAAGAAATCCCAGCCAGTTGCATCGGCCCCATCCACGGCAGCCAACAAAAGCCCCTCGACGTGGCCCCGATGCCCGTAGCTGGTGCTGGCGGCATAAGCTACGGCCGCAAGCCCCGCTTTTCGCCTCGTTGAGAGGGCTATCGTGAAAAACATCGTGGCTTTTATCAAGCCCTTCAAACTCGACGAGGTCAAACAATCCCTAGCCGCGATTGGTCTCGTCGGCATGTCCGTTAGCGAGGTGCGCGGCTGCGGTCGCCAGCGCGGGCACAGCGAAATCTACCGCGGTGCCGAGTATCAGCTTGATTTCATGCCCAAAATTCGCATTGAATTGGCCGTTGGCGATGGCCAACTCGACGAAGCAGTGGAGGCCATTATGCAGTCGGCTGCCACCGGCGAGGTCGGCGACGGCAAAATTTTCGTTTCCGAACTGGTCGAGGCCATCCGCATCCGCACCGGCGAAACCGGCGAAACCGCCCTCTGAAGTCCGGTAGTGCCCACCGCATTGGAACTGGCCCGTCTCGCGCTTACCACCGACGCGGCTAAAGCCCTCGATCCCCTAGAGCAATTGGGTTTTGCCGATCCGGTCCAAGCCCTAGAGGCCTTGGACCGGATCGGTGGCCCGCCGCAATCCGCGCCGTTGCCGGCCCTCGCGTTGGCCGAACTGGCTGCGACGGGCTGGCCGGACGAGGGGCTGCGGCAGTTGCTGCGCTTGGCTGTAGCATACGGCCCGCTAGAGCTTTTCTCTCATTTAGAGGCCGATCCCATTCTGTGTCAGCGATTGGTGCAAGTCGTGAGCCACAGCACCTTTCTCGCCGACATTTTGGTGCGCGATTTCGAGTTCCTATTGTGGCTGTTGGTCGAGACTCCGCACTTAGTCGAGCCACTAGAGAGGAATACCCTACGGCAGATTTTGCGCACCGATATCGGTCATGTCTCCGAGTTTGATGAGCGTTTGGAGGTGTTGCGGCGGGTGCATAGGCGCGAGATTTTGCGCATTGGTGCCGCCGAAATCCTCGGCACTAAGCCGGTTGCACAGATTGGAAAAGAGCTGGCCGACTTAGCCGATGTGGTGGTTGAGTTGGCCCTTGAAACATGCCAGCACGACTTGTGGCAGGAGCACGGTCGACCACTGGACGAGCGCGGTCGCCCGGCGCGCTTTCTCGTCGTCGGCTTGGGCAAATACGGCGGGCAGGAGTTAAACTACAGCTCGGACATTGACCTAATTTTCGTGTGGGATGGCGAGGGCGAGACCCAACCTGATGGGGAGGGAACGCCGCTGGAGAACAGCGAGTTTTTCCGCCGCTTGGGCCAGCGCTTAGTCCACGTGCTGACCGAAGCAACCAAGGAAGGGTTTTTCTACCGAGTCGATATGCGGCTGCGTCCCGAGGGTTCGAGCGGCACCTTGACCCACTCGTTGCGCGCCAGTTGGAGGTATTACGAGACGCGCGGTGAACTGTGGGAGCGGCAGATGCTGATCAAGGCCCGGCGCGTGGCGGGATCGCGGACGCTGGGGGAGCAATACGCGGCCATGCTCCGGCCCTTTATTTGTCCGGCCCACTTCCACTCGGCACCGCACGAGGAAATCCGCCGCATCAAGGAGCGGATTGAGGCGAGCATCCGCGAGCGCCCCCGTGGTGAGAACAACATCAAGCTACAAGCGGGCGGGATCCGCGACATCGAATTCATCGTCCAGTGCTTACAGCTACTCTACGGGGGCATCCAGCCCCAAGTGCGCAACCACAACACGCTGGCCGCTATTGACTGTTTGGCCGAGGTGGTCTCGCCTAAAGGTGCGATGAAGGCGGCCTTGACCGCGGCAGAAGCCAGCGCCCTAAAAAACGCGTACGAGTTTTTTCGCCGCGTTGAAAATCTGTTGCAAATCGCCTCTGGCCGACCCGACTACGCAGTCCCAGAAGATGCACAAGCCTTGCGGGCCTTGGCCTTGGTCATGGGGTATGAAGATGCGCGGGCGTTTAGCTCCGCGCTCGCCGGACACCGGTTGCGGGTACGCCGGCTGTTTGCCGCGCTGTTTTACGGCGACACAGCGGTGCCGCGCTCGCCGACGTGGCTGTTAGAAGTCGAAAACGGCAGCACGGCGGCAAAAGCCGACTTGGTGGAGCGGGGCTTTGTCGATGGGGCCGCCGCACACCGCCGCTTGCAGCGGCTAGCGGCCATGGGCCTGTTGCTGAGCGGGGGACGTGCCCACTTTGAGGCCCTGCTGCCGGAATTGCTCAATTCCTTGGCCGCCGCTCCCGACCCAGACCAAGGGCTCTTGCGCTTCACCCAGCTCGTTGAGGCGTATGGTGCGCCGGGTGCTTTGTACTCCTTGTTGCAAGAGCATACAGGCTTTCGCACCTTGCTCATTTCCATTTGTGGATCGAGTCGCTTTCTCGCGGACCTTTTGCGCCGCGACCCGGCTCTGCTCGACAGCTTAGTTGGTCAGGCTGACTGGGGCTTGGAGTCTGGCCCGGTACGCGGCGATTTGCACGCCATCGCACGGATGCAGAACAAATCCCTCCTGAGGATTGGGGCCGATGACCTGATGGGCTTGGCGACCGAGGAGGAGACTTTCCTGCGGCTAACGGAGTTGGGTGAAGACGTGTTGCAAGCGGTCTATCGGCTGGCTTGGGGGCCGTTGGTGCGGCGGTGGGGCAAGCCGCGCAACCGACAGGGCCGCGACGTGCGGTTCGCCGTATTGGCCGGCGGCAAGTTTGGGGGCCGCGAGGTGGATTTTGGCTCGGATTTGGATTTGTTTTTCGTGTACGAAGGCGATGGCAAGACGCGCCGCGGCGTGCCTAATAGCGTATTTTTTACCGAGTTCAGCCAGCGTCTGATCGCCCTGTTAGCCGAAGGAGGGCTGTATTCGGTGGATGCGCGACTGCGGCCCGAAGGGGCCAGCGCTCCCATGGCCATCTCGCTGGTCGGCTACCGCCGCTACTTGGCACAGCGGGCGGCCACTTGGGAGCGGATGGCGCTGAGTCGCGCCCGCCAAGTGGCCGGCGATGCCGAGTTTGGTGCGCGGGTCTTGCGGGCGATTGAGCGCTTCGTGTACAGCCGGGAAGCGGACGCAGGGCTGGCCGTGCAGATGCAGGAGATGCGCCAGCGGATGGAGCCGCAGGGCAGGCGCCAAACGCGCGTCAATATCAAGCGCGGCCCAGGCGGCATCGTCGATATAGAATTTGTGGCGCAGGTCCTGGTGCTGAAGTGGGGCTATCGGGACCGGGACTTGCGCGTGGGTAGCACGAGACGTGCGCTGCAATTACTCGTCGAGCAGGGCTGTTTAGACCGAGAGCGGGGGCACTTTCTCCTCGATGCGTACGAGTATCTGCGGGCCGTGGAAAAGGGCATGAGGCTCGCCAGCGAAAGGGCCAGCGACGCCCTGCCAATCGGCCGCGAGCTAGAGATATTGAGCCGCGCCCTTGGCGCCAAAGACGTAGCAGCCTTCCAAGACGAAGTGGAATCACGGATGCGGCAGACGCGGCGCGTATTCTCGGCCGTGTTCGCCGAATTGACCAACTGAGGAGCACTTATTATGGACGGCATAAGCAAGGCCGCACGCGTCGGCCAGATGGTTATCGGAGTCGTGTATCTCGTCGCTGGGGCGATTAAGATATGGGAGCCAGTGCTTTTTTATTGGGAGGCCATTCCCTATGCGCAGATGATCGGGGTGACGGAATGGGAGCCTGCGTCGGCAGTTGCCAAGGCGACCATTGTATTGGGGCCGATTGAATTCTGCCTCGGCTGGGCGCTGCTACTAAATTGGCAGCCACGGCTGTGCTTGCCGGTGGCGACGGTGCTGATGGCCGCGTTTACCGCGCTGACGGCTAAGGCTTGGCACATGGGAGCCTCGATTGACTGCGGCTGCTTCGGTGCCCTCGTCGAGCGCGGGCCAGGGGAAGCGGCTATAGAAGATGGTGTGATGGTCGCGGTGCTGCTGTTTGCGTGGTGGGGAATGCGCCGCGTTTCGGCTGAGCCCAACGTCGAAGCCAGTGCAAGTGCCGCGCCCGGGGCGAGGCGGCCCAATTGGTGGGGGACGGGTGGCGCACCTGTATGGCCCTTGGCGAATCGGATGGTGTTAGGATCGCTCGTCGTCGGACTGGCGGTGGGCGGTATGCGGTTTTTTCCCGATCTAGAGCGCATCTCGCAGTCGGACCTCAAAAGTGGCGTGCGGCTCTCCGGCTTGGCACTTAAAGGCGTGGATGTGGATTTGCTGCAGGGCGAATACTTGATCGAATTGTTCAGCCCCACGTGCGGCCACTGCAAAAATGCAGTGCCCAAGATGAACGTCCTCGCCCAAGACTCCCAGTTGCCGCGGCTCATCGCCCTGACGAGTTTCGCGCAGGATGCACCGCAAGTGATCGACTTCAAGAAGCAGTTGCAACCGCGGTTTGACATTGCCACCATATCGGTGACGGACTTTCGGCGCTTGACCTTTGGCCACGGCTTTCCGCGCTTGGCCTATATCGCCGATGGGGTAGTGCAGCAGGTGTGGGAGAGCAACTACATGCCAACGCAGGCGCGGCTACGCAAAATTACAGGTTCTTAGCGTATCGCGTATAGAGAGCATAGTATGGCGATGAGCAAGTTGGCTTTCTGCGGCGGCCCCAAGGCCGTCACCGCTGACGAAGGCGATATTTTCCGTTGGCCGATCATTACCGCCGAGGACGAGGCGGCCGTGCTGGACGTGCTGCGTCGCGGGGCGATGTCGGGCGGGGACGTAACTTTGGCCTTTGAAGAGGACCTGAAGTCCTACTTTGGCTTGCAGTATGCCCTCTGCCACAACACGGGCACCTCAGCAATCCAAGCCGCACTGTGGGCCTGTGGCGTCGGCGTTGGCGACGAGGTTATCTCGCAGAGCATGACCTTTTGGGGCACGTCGCTCCAGGTATTCTCACTGGGGGGCACGGTGGTGTTCTCCGAGATTGACCCCGACACCCTGACGATGGACCCCAGCGACATTGAGCACCGCATTACCGAGCGGACGAAGGCTATTGTCCCGGTGCATTACTGCGCCTATCCAGCCGATATGGATCCGATCATGGACATTGCCGAGCAGCACGAGCTGAAGGTGATTGAAGATGTCTCCCATGCCCAAGGAGGCCGCTACAAGGGGCGGCTTTTGGGCACCATCGGCCACATCGGTGCGATGTCGATTATGTCGGGCAAGTCGCTGGCCTGCGGCGAGGGGGGCTTTGTGGTCACCGACGACCAAGCCCTATACGAGCGCGCTGCGGCTTTTGGGCATTACGAGCGCACTCGCTCCCTAGAAAATCCCGCGCTGCGGCCTTTTGCCGGGATGCCGCTGGGCGGATACAAATACCGGATGCATCAGTTGTCTTCGGCGGTGGGCCGCACCCAGCTAAAGCACTACGACGAGCGGATGCAGGAGATCCAGCGGGCGATGAATTACTTCTGGGACCTGCTTGAAGGCGTCCCGGGGATCAAGGCGCATCGCCCTCCGGCTGACAGCGGTTCGACCATGGGCGGATGGTATGCGGCCAAGGGGTTATACGTGCCCGAGGAACTAGGCGGTCTGCCGGTCGAGCGCTTCTGCGCGGCGGTCACGGCCGAGACCGGGGCGTATAGGATCATGCGAGGTGCCAATGAGCTGATGCACCTGCACCCAGTGCTCAACGAGGCCGATATCTACGGACACGGCCAACCCACGCGCATCGCCCATTCCAACCGCGACCTGCGGCAGGGGCCGGGCAGTCTGCCGGTTTCTGAGCGCATGACCGGCCGCATCTATTCGATTCCGTGGTTTAAGCACTACGACGCCACAATCATCGAGCAATACGCCACGGCCTTCCGCAAGGTGGCCGAGTGCGCCGAAGAGTTACTGTGATTTATGGGATTTATGGGATGGACAGGATGGAGTTACTGTGATTTATATGGATAGGCAGGATGGACGAAATGGGTGATCCGTTGAGGGTGCGGCTGTTTGGGTACGGAGTGCCTTATCGGGTGGAAGTGGATGAAGTGGGGGTGATTGCGCCGCGGCTTACGGATGCAGCGGGCGAGGCCGAGCGCCTTTGTCTCGCCTTGCGTCAGTTGCGCGGGGAGGGCGAGGGCGCGCCGGATGGCGATTGGGCGTATTCACTGCCTTTTGGGCGCTGCGGGATACAAGGGCGGCCGCGCGAGCATATTATCGCCCACTTCTGCGCTGAGGCGTATTTAGACGTGCTCTCTATGGACGGGGTAAAAGTGCAGCCGCTCGCCGCTGGTCAGATCGCCGATATTGAGCCGGGGAGCGTCGTTCGGTTCCGCGCCCGCCCCTTGGAGCACCATTGCGTACTCGTGGCTTTCCAGACCGAAGACCGCACGCCGCTGCTGGGGCACGCTGCGCCCTTCATCCTCGATGGCGAGGTGCCCAGCGACTGGCGCGAGCGGCTGGTGAAGTGCCACGCCGCCTTTGACGCGGCGGCTGCACGAGCGTCCGCCGGCGGACATCGGCCGCTGCTAAAACGCTTCTTCGGGACGATGGCGGAAAAGCTGGCCGGTGATCCTGAAATTGCCGCCGCACAAGAGCTTGCGCGGTGCGCAGGTTCGTACGCGGTCTCAGCAGAACAAGCCCTTTTCGACCGCCAGCGCACCTTGCTCAACGAAGCGGTCCTCGACCGCATCCGCGACCAGGAAGAGGCCGTGTTCCGCTTTCCGGGGATGTTCGGCGGGGTCGCGCCGCTTTTTAACCTAGTAGATTGAAAGAAACGCGATGGCAAAAAGGAAGATTCGCCTCGGCCTGATCGGCTGCGGCGGCAACATGCGCGGTGCGCACATTCCCCGGCTAAAAGCCGATGGCCGCGTAGAGTTGGTGGCGGTCGCCGACCCGGAGGAGGCATCGGCGCAGCAATTGCTAAAAGCGTGGGGTGCTGAGGCCGCCTATCGCGCCGACTACCGGCAGATGATTGACGCAGACGCGCTCGACGGGGTGTTGATCTCCTCTCCGCATTCGACTCACTACGCGCAGGCGCACTACGCGCTAGAGCGGAATCTGCACGCTTTGATCGAGAAACCCCTGACGACAAAGGCGCGCCACGCCCAAGCGCTAGTCAATCTGGCCGCCGCGCAGGAGTGCCTGTTGGTCGTCAGCTATCAGCGCAACTTTTACCCGGCGTATGCCTATGCGCGGGAACTGGTACAGAAGGGTGCTCTCGGCGAGATCAAGGGGGTCGTCGCGTACGTGACGCAAAATTGGGGCGGCAGAGGATGGCGGATGGTGCCCGAGTTGGCAGGAGGCGGGATGTTCATGGACACCGGCAGTCACTTGGTGGCTGCGGTGCTGTGGATTACCGGCTTGACGCCGGTAAAGGTCTCGGCCTTCATGGACAAGCGGGGCAAGCCGGTGGATATGGATGCCGTGGTCAATGCGCGGTTTCGCGGCGGTGCGCTGGGGTCGTTGAGCTTTATCGGCAGTGCGAGCCGGCACGACGAGCGGCTGTCGATCCACGGCGACGAGGGGACCTTGGTTTTTCATCTACACCAGTGGCAGGTGCGGGAGGTGTTGCTGAACGGGGAGCCGTTGGAGGTGCCCAAGCGGGTGCGGGAAGATACGCCGGACGCGGCCTTTTTGCGCTGGATTCGCAATGGCGGCAAGGGCTATGAGCAGGCGGATTTTGCCGTGGCCGTAGCCAAGTTTACCGAGGCGGCGTATCGGTCGCTGGAGCAACATACGACATGAAACGCAAGCAAGGGCCTAGTTATGAGCCGTCGCAAGAAAGTCCCCTGCCTTTGCTGGTTATGGAGCGTTCTGAACACTCGCCGAACCAATGCGTATTTTGCAATAGTGAATTCGGCGTCTGGCTATATCGGGCTAATTGTCTTGAGTTTTTGGATGTGATCATCGGCAAATACCCGGAGGACAAATTTGATATGATATTTGCAGACCCTCCATATTTTCTTTCCAATGGCGGGATTACCTGCCACGCTGGAAAAATGGTGAAGGTCGATAAGGGAAAGTGGGACCAATCCAAAGGCCCAGAAATAAATCACGAGTTCAATATCGCTTGGCTATCGAGGTGTCAAAGAGCATTGAAACCCAACGGGACGCTCTGGGTATCTGGAACCCAACATGTCATTCACTCTGTGGGTTATGCGATGCAACAGATAGGAATGAAAATTCTCAACGATATTACATGGGAAAAGCCCAATCCGCCGCCGAACTTGTCTCGTCGCTATTTTACTCATGCAACGGAAACTATCATCTGGGCTGCTAAAAATGAAAGATCAAAGCACTGTTTTAACTATGCCAAAATGCGGGAATTGAACCACGGCAAACAGATGAAATCAGTGTGGTCGTTTAGACCTCCTAATAAAGAAGAAAAGAAATTCGGCAAACATCCTACTCAAAAGCCTCTTGCGCTTATAGAGCGGATAATTATGGCATCAACAAACGCAGGAGACTTGATCCTCGATCCTTTTTCCGGTAGTTCAACCACAGGCGTAGCTGCTGTGAATCTCGGACGAAGATTCGTAGGGACAGAACTCGAACCTGAGTTTATCGATCTATCCATAGAACGTTTGAACTACTCGATAAATAACCGGCAATCGTCCCTAAATTTTGAGTAAGGAGATATTCGATGGAACGGGAAACTGCAATCAGCAAGCTGAAATTGCTGAAGGGAAAGGATTTGGTTTCACTCGCTACTCGATATGAAGTGACCATTTGGAAAGGCGATAAAAAGAACAAAGGGTGGGCAGGTCATTTACTTGAAAGGTACTTGGGGCTTCCCATCAATTCGGCACAGTCACCTAATTTTGGATCATGGGAACTAAAAATCGTTCCATTGAAAGACTTGCTAGTGGCAGGATCACGGTTAAGGAGACTATGGCCATTACGATGATCGATCCGATCAACGTCAAAAATACCCCCTTTGAACAAAGCCACTTGCTCACAAAACTGAACAAAGCGGTGATTTGCGCTAGATTATTCGAGTCTCAAGAAGAGAATCAATCTATTCTGATAAACGTATCGGCTTTTGATCTCAATGACGAGGAGTATTACGATCAAGTAAAGAAAGACTATGAAGAGGTGAGAAGTTGCATCGCGACCAAGGGGTTTGAACAGCTAACCGGCAAAATGGGTGTACTGATTCAGCCGAGAACCAAGGGAGCCGGGCATGGTAGCACGAGCAGGGCTTTCTATGCACGAACCCAATTCGTCGCAAAGATACTTGGAATCGGTTAGCCGCGTTCCGCTTTCCGGGAATGTTCGGCGGAGTCGCGCCGTTAGATAGAGGACAAGAAATGATTGGATACAAGCCGCTCGTCGGCGAGCTAGGCCATCAAGTCGCGGGCGTGTTGACGCGCCAAGTGCTGGACTCAGAAAGCCCTTACTGCGGCGGCTTTATGGACGGCGATCGGTTGGTGGGTTCACAAAGCATCAGTGCGGTCGCGTCGCTGGGCTACGCCTATCTCCTGCCCGAGTCGCGCCACTACCGCAGCGAAGAGCTTTTACAGCGGATCCTCCTAGCCGCTGAGTTTGCCCGCCGGCATCGGAACCCGTCGGGTTGTTTCGACTTACTGACCACCAACTTCGACTCAGCCCCGGACACGGGCTTTGTGGTGCAAGCCATCGCGCCGGTCGTGTTTGCGGCGCGGCAACAGGCTACAGACGACGAGGGAGCCGCAGCAATCGCCGAAGCCCTAGGCGAGCTGATACGAACCGGAGCGCCGGGCATGGTCGCTGGCGGCTTCCACACGCCCAATCACCGCTGGGTGCTAGTCGCCGCGTTGGCCCAAGCCCAAGCTCTCTATCCAGAACTTGCAGTGAGCGCGACTGTGGAAGCGTACCTCGGCGAAGGTATTGACATCAACGCCGACGGCGAGTACAGCGAGCGGAGCACGGGCGTGTACAATGCCGTGGTCAATCGCGCCTTAATTCGTGCGGCACACGTGCTGGAGCGGCCCGACCTGCTGGAGCCGGTGCGGCGCAACTTGGATTTGTCCTATCATCTCCTCCACGCCGACGCCACTGCGGTGACGAGCATTTCCACGCGCCAAGACCGCGACACGCGAGCCGTGCCGACTGGTTTGGCCGATGGCTACCATGCCTTGGCCCATTTAGACGGCAATGGCTTGTACGCGGCGGTCGCCAACTGGTTGGTTGCGCGCGGGGGCAGCGGTTTGGTCTGCCTGCCGAGCTACGTCCTGCATCCCGAGTGGCGAACGACATGTATAGAGCAGGTGCCCTTGCCCGAGCGCTATAGCCGCGTCTATCCAGCCTCCGGCCTGTGGCGGGTGCGTCGGGGCGCGGTGAGTGCTACGGCTGTGGCTGGTCTGACCGCGCCCTTTAGCGTGGTCTGCGGGCAGGCCGAATTGGCGGCCGTGAAGATATCATCGACCTATTTCGCCACCGGACAATTTGTCGGTGAGGAGTTTGCTGAAGTGGACAAGGGGGTGCGGATGCAGCACAAAGGCCGCAACCGCATCTACCCGGAAAAGGACTACTTAGGGGGGATCTACTGGCTGCCGATTGCCGAGCAAGTCGATGCCAACAACTGGCGGGAGGTGCGCGGGCGGCGGGCGACATATGAGTTGCCGCCGCTAGAAGTCGAGTTGCACATCGAGGAGGTGGCCGGTGGCTTTGACCTCCACATCCGCACCGCAGGGGGCGTTGATGGGGTGCCCTTGCAGATTGAGGGAGTCTTCGCGCCGGGCGGAACCTTGGAGCTGGACAGTGCGCTCGTCGAGGGCCGCGCCGGGCACACAGTCTTTCTCAAAGCGGGTTACGCCCTCTACCGGGTGGGCGACGACGCCATCCGCATTGGCCCGGGGGCCATGGAACACACCATGTGGCGGATGCGAAATAGCGAGATCGACGCGGAGCGTTTGCGGGTGCTCGTCGCCCTGCGGACGCCGGTGGCGCGGACTTTGGAAATCCGCTGTGGGCAGTGGTCGGACGCGCAGGGTGGGTTTTTATAAACTCCCTCCAGCCCACCGCACTCCTTGCGCCATCATCCGCTGCATACCTAGGCACACAAATGTTCCCGGGCCATGTCCCAACGCCGTGTAAAACACCCGCCCGGCGCCATAGGGTTTGACCCACGCTAGGGGATGCTGCTTGCCGCTCCACTCGGCGGTGGCCAAGATGCGGATGGCCGGATCCCACGCCGACATGTAAATCTCGTCTTCCACGTCAAAGTCGGGCACGCCCTGCGTAACCGGGTGAGCGCTGTCGATAATGGAGACGGTGAAGGCCGAGCCCGGCGGGTGCCAGTTGGCGTGACCGCCAAGCAAGTCCACGGCTTTGCCGCCAATACACCACGCCGTGCCGTGGATGCCGACCAGCCCTTTGCCACCGGCGACAAAGTCGAACACCCCCTCTGCTTGCGCGGGCGTCAGTTCGGGGACGTGTTGCACGGTACCGTCTTCCTGCCGCTCGGCGTGCGTGAAGCCGGTGCCATGGAT
Organism: Candidatus Latescibacterota bacterium; assembly: GCA_965200315.1. GTDB lineage: Bacteria > Latescibacterota > UBA2968 > UBA8231 > UBA8231. Next base: position 741,131 of record OZ241362.1, on the reverse strand, counting down.
CAGCACATCGAAATCGCGCAGACCGTCTGACGCTAACACGTCCTTGTCGTCGTCAAGCGCGACGGACAGATCGTAGTGTGCGCTCAAAAAGTCGTGGATGACTGGGGCACTAGCCGCAAACTGATGATTCGGGCCGGATAAAATTAGGACGTTCATATAGCCTCCTAAGTTAGAGTCGTGGTTGTCGGCATCTCGTGCATATTACTGTTTTGGCCTACTTAGCTGGGGACGTCAGACGGCATAAGACACCGAGCCGTCGGTGCGCAGCGGTGTGGAAGCGTTGTTGATGGGTTTGTAGGGCGTTTGCTCGATTAATCCATCGTCTAGCCCCACGCCGAGGCCCGGGGCTTGGGGAATTGGGATGTACCCGCCTTCGCGCCTATAGGCGCACCGATAGACCGCGTTATGCGGGGCTTCGTCGCCTTTGGTGTATTCTTGGGTAATGAAGTTGGGAATCGAGGCGTCGAGGTGCAGAGAGGCGGCGGTAATCAGCGGCCCCAAGAAGTTGTGGGTCACTACCGCACAGTGGTAGGCTTCGCCGATGGCCGCGATTTTTTTGCAGTGCGAGATGCCGCCGGCCAAGGCCACATCCGGCCGCAAATACTGGGGACCACCCTGCTCCAACAACTCGCGGAATTCCCATATAGACACAAAGCGTTCGCCATTGCCAAAGGGCACAGTGGATTTCTGGGCGATGTGCGCTTGGGCTGAGATGCTGTCGATCTGGATCGGGTCTTCGAGGAAGAAGACGTGGAAGGGCTTGAGGGCTTCGGCTAGGGATAGGGAGATCATGGGCGTCAGCTTGCGGTGCAGCTCGACAATCAGGTCCAAATCCGGGCCGCCGGCTTCGCGTGCGGCCGCGGTCAGTTCGATGGCGGTTTGGATCATCCGCGCTTGGCCCTTGTCGTGGCAGTCGATGGTGATGGGGTCGAACTTGATGGCGGTGAAGCCCTCGGCGACAGCGGCTTGTGCGGCGTTGGAGATGTCCTCTGGGGTGCTGCCTCCCGAGAGCAGGTGCAGGCGGATCTTGTCGCGGACATTGCCCCCCAACAGCTCCCACACCGGGACCTCGAAGTGCTTGCCCTTGAGGTCCCACAGCGCGATGTCCACGGCTGAGACGGCCCCCATGATGGCCGTGCCTCGGAAAGGGGCCATGCGGTAGAGGTGCTGCCAGTGGTGTTCGATGCGGAGGGGATTTTGGCCGATGAGGTATTCTTTGAAGACATCGACGATGCTCTGCACGGCCGTGGGATAGCCCCAGCAGGCGGTTTGGCCGATGCCGGTCAGACCGGTGTCGGTGGTAATGCGGACGATGTAGCCGTTGCCGATGAGGAGGGATTCGATCTGTTCGATTTTCATTATAATGCGCTCCATTCCATATTATAAAAGGTAAAGGTCCGGGTTGTATGGCGATTTTATTCAAAACCGTGCGATAGCGCAAGCAAGGGGAGGGTAGTATGGCACATTTGCGATTTGCAGCACCGGTGGAGCAGCGGGTGGCCTTGATTACGGGGGGGGCACGCGGCATTGGGGGGGCGGCTGCGCTGCGCTTGGCCGAGGCCGGGCGGCACATCGTCATTATCGATGTGCGGGCGGAACCAGCGCAGGAGCGGGAGATCGAGGCCATGGGGCAGCAGGTGCTTTTTGTCGAGGCGGACGTGACCGACGAGATGCAGGTACACGAGGCAGTAGCCCAAGCGGTGGAGACCTTTGGGCGGCTGGATATCTTGGTGTGCAGTGCCGGTATCCTGGGGTGGGAAAAGCCCTTTTTTGAGCAGACTGCCGCGCAGTTTGCCAAGGTGATGGCGATCAATGTGCATGGGGTGTACTACGCGCATCAGGCGGCGGTCCCGCACATGCTCGAGCGAGGGTGGGGACGCTGTGTGACGATTTCCTCCGGGGCGCGCTACGGCAATCCGAATCAGGTGCCGTACTCGGTGTCCAAGGGGGCGGTGTGGTCGTTTATTCAGGCACTGGGCGACGCTTGGCCGCGGCAGGGGGTATTCGTCAACGGCGTCGAGCCGGGTCGGGCACTGACCGATATGGTGGTGCCGCGCTTTGACGCGGCGCACCTGCGCGATCCGGGCAACCCGATTGGGCGCTACTCAGACGCTGCGGAGGTGGCCGAGGTGATTGAGTTTTTGTGCTCGGAGCGGAATACGTACGCTACAGGGGCGGTGTGGGGTGTGAAGGGAGGGAAGGGGTGAGGTACAAGGTAACGGCAATGAAAGAAAAGGAGAAATGATGAATCAGATCCATACTATAGAAGACCTAATGCAGATCTTAGACGAAAATCCCGCATGGCTCGAGGCCATGCGAACCCGGCTGCTGACGCGCGAACTGATTGAACTGCCGGAAAAGTTGACACAACTCGCCGCCAAGGTGGACAGCTTTATCGAGGCAACGAACCAGCGTTTTGGAGTGCTCGAAGAGAAGGCCGAGGTGACCAACCAACGCCTTGGAGTGCTCGAAGAGAAGGCCGAGGTGACCAACCAACGCCTTGGAGTGCTCGAAGAGAAGGCCGAGGTGACCAACCAACGCCTTGGAGTGCTCGAAGAGAAGGCCGAGGTGACCAACCAACGCCTTGGAGTGCTCGAAGAGAAGGCCGAGGTGACCAACCAACGCCTTGATAAGCTCGAAACCAAAGTGGACGGTCTCGAAACCAAAGTGGACGGTCTCGATAGCAAAGTGCAGTCCATCCAAGATAGTGTAGGCGTCCTCAAAGGTGCCCACGCCCGCAGTGCCGCGCTCAGAAGGGCCAGTTCAATCGCTAGGGAGATGGGCCTCCAGCGGACGAAAAACCTCACCGATGATGATCTGTGGGCACTGGTTGATCTCGCTGACACGGTGGATATTCCTACAAACGAACTGAGGAGTTTCCGCGAGGCGGATCTGATTATGGAAGCGACCGACTCGGATGGCGAAACTTGCTACATCGCCGTGGAAATCTCTTTTACTGCCAACGGCCGGGATACTAGGCGGGCCATTCGCAACGCCGAACTTTTGACCAAGTTCACCGGCAAACCCGCCCACGCCGCTATCGCAGGTCTGCACCGAGACGACCGGATACAAACCGATATTGAATCTGGAAAAGTATTCTGGTATCAATTGGATCCGAAGGTTCTCGAAGCGGAATAACAACCCAATAAACGAGCGACTACCGTCGAATCAATCGCATCCGCAATCAAGCGGCAGCCTACAGAATGCCTACAGAAAAAGCCATGATTACCATTGCAGCAACGCTACCGCTAGTACAGCCTCCGGCTTGGGCCGCGTTGGAGCGGCAGCTTTTCCAAGTTATGGAAAACGCTGTCTATCCATTCTTGGCAAAGTACACCCACCCCGACGGTCGCTTGATTTGGCGCGACGGCCTGCGCCACTCCCGCGACGGGGCCGACGACTTCTACGAGAGCTTTTACAACTGGCCGCTGCTGTACTTGCTCGGCGGCGGCGACCATTTGCTCGACTTGGGCCAGCGGCAGTGGGAGGCCACCACCGAGCTGATGGTAGAGTACGGCCATGTGTACAAGGAATACGAGATCGGCTACGACCAGTTCCACCAGAGCGAGAGCTACATCTACTTCTACCTGCTGTGCATGGCCGACCCGACCCACGCCGAAAATGTGGCGCGGGCGCGGCGCTTTGCTGGTTTCTATCTCAACGAAGACCGAGAGGCGCTCAACTACGACCCAGAGCACAAGATCATCAAGTGCGCCCACAACGGGAGCAAGGGGCCGCGCTGGCTGTACGAAGAGGACGAGGAGCCGTCATATGGGTACAGCCCGGGGATGGCGTGCTACGGCTTGCCCTACGAGGACTTAGAGGGGATTGACACGCCTGCCGACCTCAAGGACCCGGCCAAGGCGCGGCGCATGGGGCAGGCCATGAAGGAGCGCATGTCTCGGGGCGACTGCGCCACCAATTTGCACGTCACCTCGCTGATCGCCAACGCCTGCTACCTGACCGGCGACGACAAATACCGAGCTTGGCTGCTCGAATACGTGGATGCGTGGGTCGAACGGGCCGCGGCCAATGGGGGCCTGTTGCCCGACAACGTGGGGCTGAGCGGGCAGGTCGGCGAATACATGGAAGGGCGCTGGTATGGGAGCATGTACGGCTGGACGTGGCCACACGGGTTGTACAACATCGCCATGGCGGCGATTTTGGCCGGAACCCATTGCTATGTGCTGACCGGCGAGGAAAAGTATCTCGAACTACCTCGCATCCAGCTCAGAAAGGTCCTCGAGCAGGGGAAGATGGCTGACTTGGGCCAGCTCGAGATGAGCTTGGGTGTGCATTGGATCGGCCAGCTAACCGCGCTCGGCGACGACAAGAAAAGCTTTGTGGTGCCCTATTGCTACGGGGCCAAGGGGTGGTCGGACTTCCAGCCGTTGGCGGCTATGTATCCGGCCGCGCTGTGGAACGCGAGCGGGGCGGCGGTCGATTGGGAGATGCTCGAAGCGCTGCGCGCTAAAGAGCACTACGACTGGCGCACAGTAGTGCCGTTCCACAACAAAGAAGACGCCTACCACGAGCCGCCGTGGTTTTGCTATCTCAAGGGCGAAAACCCCGACTACCCGGTGCAGATCCTCCAAGCTGCTCTCTCGCAGGTCTATCGGCGGATGGAGCTCATCCGCCGCGACGAGAGCGACCCCCGCGACAACCACATCCACTGGTGGCAGCAGCTAAACCCAGTGACGACTGAGGCGCTCATCCAACTAACCTTGGGCGCGCCGCAACTCCTGTACAACGGAGGCATCTTGATGGCCCCGCTGCGCTACTTTGACGCCGAGCGCAAACGCCCGGGCCTGCCAGCGGATGTGGCCGCGCTCGTCGAAACCGTAGAGCGGGATCGCCTCGTGGTTCACCTGGTGAACCTCAGTGCGCTAAACGCCCGCAAGGTGCTACTGCAAGCTGGAACCTTGGCCGAGCATCGGTTTGGGGAGGTCGCGTACAATACCTTGCAGAGTGCGTACCCGGGCGCGGTGGGAAGCTATGCTGCGCCGCCGGTGGAGCAGGCAACCGAGCGCGTTGCCGTCCACGACGCGCACTTTGCGGTAGCCTTGCCGCCGGGGACTGAAATCCGCCTCGAAATCGGCTTGCAGCGGCATGCCAACGCGCCGACATACGACTTGCCGTCGGCTTGGTAGGGACGACCTACAAATCTCGTGCCCTTCGACAAGCTCAGGGCACACTGCTAAGCGGGCGACCACAAGGGTTGCCCCTACACTGCGTAACGTCAGTTAGGAACTAGGAGAAAATATGGATTACGTGCGATTGGGCCGGGCCGGGGTCAAAGTCTCGCGGCTGTGCTTGGGCACGGCCTTTCGGGGATACTGGCATGGGCACACGGACGAGGCGACTGCTGTGCGCTCGGTCGAGACGGCCCTCGACTTGGGGTGCAATTTCCTCGATTGCGCCAACTACTACTTTCAGGGCCGCTGCGAGGAGCTGTTGGGCAAGGCCATTAAGGGCAAGCGCGACGATCTGGTGATTACCACCAAGGTCTGGAGCCAGATAGGCGACGGACCCAACGACCGCGGCCTGTCGCGCTTTGCCATCATGCGCGAGATCGAGCGGTCGCTGAAGCGCTTGAATACGGACTACGTGGATATCTACTTGCTGCACAACTGGGCTCCAGACACTGAACTCGACGAGACGCTGCGGGCGTTTGACGACTTGGTGCGGCAGGGCAAGGTGCGCTACGTGGGGGCTTGCAATTTTACCGCCGCCCAAGTGGTGGAGGCGCTGTGGACGGCCGATCGCGGGGGACTGGACCCACTATTTACCTTACAAAATCAGTACAACCTATTGCATCGCTGGCAGATAGAGCCGGAACTGTTGCCTTTGTGTCGGCAGTACGGCCTCGGCATGATGAGCTACAGTCCGCTGGCTGTCGGCCTGTTGAGCGGCCGCTTTAGGCGCGGGCAAAAGCCGCCGGCCGATAGCGCTTGGCAGGACGACGGCCGCTTTGCCGCGGCCATGAACGAGCAAGCCGAGCGCATCGTGCAGAAGCTGACCGAGATTGGGCGGGCACAGGGCAAGACCCCAGCGCAAGTTGCCATCGCTTGGATATTGACCAACGAGGATGTTACCGCTCCTATCATCGGCCCAGATCGCCCCGAGCACGTCGCAGAGGTCTTTGGGGCGCTGGAGGTGGAGCTAGGGGACGCAGAGATAGCAGCCTTAGACGCGCTTTCTCGGTGGACACCGCTGGCGCGGACGCATTGAGATGCTAGCAAAAAAGTCCGAATTTATCCTATCTATATTTCACTATGGACAAAAATTTTTAGAATTGACGTGAGTGTTGCGGTACAACTGAAAGTTGACCATGCCAAAGTCCCCAACTCGTCGGCCTCCCGACCCGAAAGCCTGCGCCGTCGCCCACGCCGTCGGCGAGGTGGTCGCCCCCGACCGGGTCATCCTGTTCGGTTCGCGCGCCCGGGGCGACTTCAGCCCAGATTCGGATATTGACCTGCTCATCATCACCAGCCCCGATCTGGTGGATCAGCAGATCCACCAACGCACCCGCGCAGCAGCCTACCGCAAAGTCGAGGAATTATACGGCGGCTCGATAGGGGGCGATTTAGTGCGCATGAGCGAAGGGGTCTTCCACAACGGCCGGCGGGCGCGCAACCACGTGGCTGGCCAAGCCGTCCGCGATGGCTTTGACGCCAATGGAGACAAAGTGACTTACGACAACCCACAGCCGACCAACTGGCCCGACATACGGCCGCGCATGGCCAATGCCGAGCGTGAACTCGGCGTTGTGAAAATTCTGGGCGAGGCCAATGCTGCTCAGGAAGCCATTGGCTTTCACGCGCAGCAGGCACTTGAGAATACGCTCAAGGGCTGGATTTCCGCGCTCGACGCCGACTACCGCAACACCCACGATCTGACGAAGCTAATCACAATCGTGCGCCAGCATCCGACCGAAAACAATACCTCGGCGGGCGAGCGGCTGGCGTGGCTGACCGAGTATGCGGTGCGCTACCGCTACGCCGGTGCCGAGGTGGTCATGGACGACCGCTTTGCGCTGCTCGCAGCCGTGCCTGAGACCGTCGCGGCGATCATCGCCCGCATCCGCGTACTGGTCGCAACAGAAGAGGAGAATTTTGGCCCCGAAATGGGTCGAGATGAATCGACCGCAGAATAGCGCGAAGAGTGGGAGCTTCTTTACGCGGTTGACTAAGACTGCTAAAAACGCAAAAAGGGGTTCAACGACGAACCCCTCCAACCAAAAGGCGGGGCGGTGCTGTGCGGTGCTGAGTTACAGTTTGAGCAGGTGGATGGACCCGCCCGAGGTGCGCAGGGTCATGAGGGGACCGCCGCCGTTGATCGCGGCCTTGAGGCTGTTTTTATCCAGCGTGCCTACTACCGGGAAGTCGGTGGAGACGCGCCCACCCGACGTGCGGGCGTCCACCTGCAAACCGATATCCGCAGCGAGGGAGACCTCTACATTGCCGCCCGAAGTCTTGAGGTGGCAGGGACCGTGAGGCTGCTGCGAGAGTTGGGCGCGAATAGAGCCACCCGACGTCTGAGCCTCGATAGGCCCCAGCACTTCGTCCACTTTGATAGAGCCGCCCGAGGTCTTGGCCTGCACCGCGCCTTGGGCCCGGCTGATGTGGATAGAGCCGCCCGAGGTCTTGGCTTGCACCTCCCCGTCCACCTCTCCAATTTGGATGGAGCCTCCCGAAGTGGACACCGACGCCGTACCGGAGCAGCCTTTTAGAGAGATGGACCCACCCGAAGTTTTGCCCTCGATCGGTCCTTCGATGTGGCCAAAGCTCAGACTGCCGCCCGAAGTCCGGGCCGAGACGCGGCCCTGAAGATCATCTACCTCAATGCGACCGCCGGAGGTGCTCAGTTCCAAATCGTGCCGATGCGGCACCGTGAGGCGGAACAGGGGGACGCGGCCCTTCGCAAGGCCGAAGAAGCCGAACAGGCCGGCATCTTTTTTGCGGCCCCGGATGGTCGTGGTCCCCGCCTCTTGGTCGTATGATAGATCGAGTTTATCGGCTCGTTCCACGACCAGTTCCACCTCGGGGCGATCCCAAGTATGGACCTCAATAGCACTCCATTCGGTGGCTACTATGAGGCGGTCGCCCGGCTCTACGGCAAAGGACTGATGAGCGGTGTCGGCTTGGGCGGTTCCTGTGGTGAAAAGCACCCAAGAAATGGCGGTGAGTGCCGACGATAAGAGTAGCTTTTTCATTGTGAATCTCCTCATAGAAGAAAGGATGTTGGGGTATTAAATAGCTTCTCTCGGTTCTATGCAAATTGCGTACCAGCGAATTTGTTGCTTCTATATTTTAAATGGAATACCGATCGACAAATTTGACCCAATCTCACCGGAAGGCTTTTTCATGTCCGCAGTGCAAGATATCCTAGTATTTTTTCAGACCACGCCCGCGCTCGACGCCCAAGTAGTAGCTTGGGCAAGCTACGAAGCCTCCAAGGGCACGGGCCTAGGCGACTTGGTCGAGGAGAGCGATCCTCCCTACCACAACGCCATGGCGGCCATGCGCGACGGCTGGCAAGTCATCCAGATGTCGGACTCAAACATCGCTTGCCCCAAGAGGGCTATGAGCTGGGGCCACTGCCCTACCAGGTAGTGCTGTCGAAATTCAACGAGCTGCAAAAAGAGGAAGGAGCCACATCGTGAAAGAGCATCTTTTGAACTCGAAGCAGATGGCGCAATTTGTCGCCTCGGGGTATTTGAAGTTTGAAGAAATGGTGCCCAAAGATTTGTGCCGAGCTTGCCTTGAGGAAATGCACCACAACCGGGGCTATCTCGCCGTGGGGACCCCCTTTGAGGAGACTTGGCCCAAAGGCACGGCTTTGGGCGATGCGTTCCGCCTGCCGCAGGTGCAGGGACTCATCCACTCCTTGGTCGGGCCCGATCCCCTGTACGACCACCACGCCGCGCACTTGACCAAGGCCGAACAAACCAAGGGCCCCAATATGCACCAAGACTCAGTCATCGACTTCCGCGAGCATTACTTCGATATCCAGCTCTCGCTGTTCCCCGCGGATACAACAGACGAGATGGGCGGTACTTTCTTGGTGCCGGGAACGCAATTCCGCAATGTGCGCACCGGGGAGATCGCCATTTACCACCACATGCGCGGCAAGATCTGGGCGACCTGCCCGGCGGGGACCATGTACGTGTGGAACACTCGCGTCTGGCACGGGGCGCGCAGCAACTACACGGATCGGGATCGCTTCATGTACAAGTTGCGGCTCAACCCGACGCGGCCGCAGGTCTGCAACTTTGACACTGCGGATCTAGACGACCCTGAGATCGGTCGGCTCCTGTCGGCCAACCACGGCTGGGAGGGCAACGAGCATCGCTATGAACTGATGCAGCGCGTGCGCTTGTGGCGCTTTGTCTCCGACCAGCCAAACTACGATGTGGGCGAGCGCTTCATGCGGCGCATTGAGTACCAGCCCGGCGAGGCGGCAGGCTAGATGCCGGGGATTCGAGCGATCCTCCTCTTTCTTTTGTGACAATCCAGTGCTGCTGTCGTCTTATGCCCGTTGCGGCGAGGAGCGCTCCTTTGAGTTTGCCCATCCGGTGGGCGAGGTGGTAGCCGCAGCCGCGGACGAGGTACGCCCGGCCCTCAGCGCGGTGGAGCGGGCGGTGGAGCAAGGGCTGCACGCCGCGGGCTTTGTCTGCTACGAGGCCGCGGCCGGTTTGGACCCTGTCTTTACCACCCGTCCCGCAGGAGCGCTTCCATTGGTTTACTTCGGCCTCTTTGCAGAGCGGACGCCGGTGGCGGTGCCTAGCGCTGGCTTGAGCACCTATGAGTTGGACGAGTGGCGGCCGTCGGTGTCGCGGGAGGAATACGAGGCCGCCATTGAGCGCATCCGCGCCTACATTGCAGCCGGCGACACGTACCAAGTCAACTACACAATGCGCTTGCACAGCCGCTTCCGCGGCGATCCGCTGGCGCTGTACCGCGATCTGGGGCAGGTGCAGGAGTCTGCGTTGTGCGCGTATTTCGACTTGGGCCGGCACGTGTTGATCTCGGCGTCCCCCGAGCTGTTCTTCCGCCTGCAAGACGGGCGTTGCACGGTGCGGCCTATGAAGGGAACCCGGCCGCGGGGTCGCTTTGCAGCCGAGGATCAGCAGCGGGCCGACGATCTGCAACATTCCGCTAAGGACCGCGCTGAGAACTTGATGGTTACAGACATGTTGCGCAACGATTTAGGGCGCATCTCGCAAGTCGGTAGCGTGGCGGTGCCGGCCCTGTGGTCGGTCGAGCGCTATCCCACGGTGTGGCAGCTAACTTCTACTGTGGAAAGCCAACTCCAAGCCGGCGTGAGCTTACCCGACATCTTTGCCGCGCTCTTTCCCTGCGGCTCGGTGACCGGTGCGCCCAAGGTGCGGACCATGGAGATCATCGCCGAACTGGAGCGCGCCCCGCGCGGCATTTACACCGGCTGCATGGGCTATGTGTCGCCGGGGCCGGAGGTGTGCTTCAACGTGGCGATTCGCACGGCGCATCTCGACCGGGAGAGCGCACAGCTCGAATTTGGCGTGGGCGGCGGGATCGTCTGGGAATCGTCGGCTGCGGAGGAATACGCCGAATGCCTCATCAAGGCCGAGGTTGTGCGCGCCCGGCCGCACCCGCCTTTTGAGCTGTTGGAGACGCTGCTGTACGAAGAGGGGGGTTATTTCTTGTTAGAGAGACATTTAGAGCGATTGTTTCAGTCGGCAGCGTACTGGGGGTTTTGCTATGCGGACGACCGCGTGCGGACGCAGTTGCAAGACGCGGCCAAGGCTATGGAGGGCCGGTGCCGGGTGCGCTTGCTGCTAGCTCGCAACGGCGAGGTCCGTGTGCAGCACCAAACGCTCGCACCGCCACGACGGCTGCGAGTGGCTCTTGCCGCCGAGCCGGTAGATAGCACCGATCCCTTGCTATACCACAAGACGACTCAACGGGCCATGTACGACCGGCAGTTGGCGGCCCGTTCGGATTGCGACGATGTGGTGCTGTACAACGAGCGCGGCGAGCTGACCGAGTGCTGCATCGGCAACTTGGTGCTGGCCCGCGACGGCGTCCGCTACACGCCTCCGGTCGAATCCGGGCTGTTGGCTGGCACCTTCCGCGCCGAGCTGCTGGCACAGGGCCAACTTTGCGAACGCCCGCTGCCCAGCGGCGAATTGGCGCGGGCCGACGCCCTCTATCTCATCAATTCAGTTCGGCGCTGGGTCGAGCTGGAACTCGTGTAAAGGAGCCTATCATGTATCGCATTGGCCAAGCAGAAATCAAGCAACTACAGCAGCTATTCGACAGCGGCGCGATCTTCCGCTATGGATCGGGTGGGGAGTGCGACCGCTTTGAGCGGAATTGGGCGCGCTACGTGGGCGTGGAGCACTGTCGGATGACTCGCTCGGGGACCTCGGCCCTGTACGCGGCACTGGTGGGATTGGGTGTGGGGCCGGGGGATCAGGTGATTGTGCCGGCCTATACCTACATGGCGACCGCCCTAGCGGTATTAGGGGCCGGAGCCATTCCGGTAATCGCCGATGTCGATGAGTCTTTAACGCTGTGCCCCAAGGATTTAAAGCGGCGAATCACCAAGCACACTAGGGCAATTATTCCGGTCCACATGGTTGGCCTGCCCTGCGATATGAAGCGAATTACCAAGATCGCCCGCAAACGCGGCTTACTCGTGCTCGAAGACGCCTGTCAGGCGGTGGGCGGGGGCTACGAGGGCCGGATGCTGGGCAGTTGGGGCCACGCCGGCGCGTTTAGTTTCAACTTCTTCAAGAACATGACCTGCGGCGAGGGCGGGGCTTTTGTCGCCAATTCCGAGGCGGTGCATCAGCGCGGCTCGGTGGCGGTGGACTGCTGCTCCTTTTACTGGAATCCCGACGAAGAGCGCGAAGAGCTACAATTTGCTGGCCCCAACTTCAGGGCCTCAGAAGTCGAAGGGGCGATACTCAACGTGCAATTGCGGCGAATCCGAGGGATGCTCAAGACCATGCGCGCCCACAAGCAGGAGCTGCTTCAGGTCGGGCTGGATGCGGGATTGAAGTCAATAAAAAACAACAGCTTGGACTACGAGTGCGGTACGCACCTAGGCTTTTTGTTTGCCACTGAGGACGAGGCGCGTTCCTTTTGCAACCGACTGGCCGCCCAAGGCGCGTCCTCCTTTTTGCCGATGGATACCGGCCGCCACGTCTATACGCGCTGGGAGCCTATTTTGCGCTACCAAGGTGCGCACCATCCGGCGCTCAACCCCTTTAAGCTACCGGCCAACCGCAAGGCGCGGGTCAAATACAAGCTAAATACGTGCCAAGACTCGCTCGACGTCTTGGCGCGAGCCGTCTTGGTGCCCATGCACCCGAACAATACTAAGGTCAAACTGCGGAAGATGGCCGAAGCGATTCGGGCGGCCGCGGGCTGAGATTGCCGTGCCTGTACACGCCGTCTATGTTGCGGGCATGTTGAACAGGAACGCCCCGTAGTCCATCGCTTTATCTCCCGGATGCTGGCCCTGCTCAACGAGCCCCCTAGCACCCCGTAAACATTGCGGCGGCAAATCGCGCTTGGCGAGGATCAGCGATAGACGGCTTGGATCATGGCGCGGATGAAGCCGGTGGCGTACGCGTGGCCTTGACGCCCGCCTGCGTCGCTGGGGATGGACGGGGTGTGATCCATCATAAATGGCCCGTTAAAGCCCACCTCCTTGTAGGTCTGCATCGCCCGGAACATGTCAACGTCGCCCTCGTCGACGAAAACCTCCCTAAAGTCCTTGGGCGTACCGCGCACGTTGCGAAAGTGGACGTAGGCGATTTTGCCTTGGCGGCCCATGCGGCGAATGGCCTCGTACACGTCAATCCCCATTTCGGTGACGCAGCCTTGGCAAAACAGCATGGCGTTTTGGGGGCTGGGGTGGAGGGCGAAGATGCGCTCGTATTGGTCTAGGGTGGACACGATCCGCGCCGCGCCGCCCATCGGCTCGGGTAGGGGGGGATCGTCTGGGTGTAGGGCCAAAGTAACGCCGGATTCTTCGGCGACCGGGACGATGCGCTGGTGGAAGTAGGTGATATTGGCCCACATCGCGTCCTCGTCGATGTGCTTTGCTGGATAGTCGTGGTTCTCTTTTTCGTATTCTGAATAGGTGAAGGTGCTGTAATGGACGCCGCCGCGGCCGGTGTCCGAGGGGGTGCGGAAGTTGCCCACGGGTTTGAAATTGTAGCCAAGGGTCGGGACGCCGACGGTGCCCAGGGCCCGGATCCACTTGCACCACTCCGCGATCTTGGCGTCGCGAGCTGGTTGCGCGAGGGTGATTTCGTCCGGGCCGGTCAAGGCGGCGTTGTACAAGCGGAGGCCGTTTTTTTCGGCGCAGGCGCGGACTCCTCTCAGGTACTCGACCATCTCGGGGTAGGCCCGCAGGTTGAGGGGGAGGGAGTTGACGGTCAGGTAATCGACGCCAATGGCTTTGTAGTAGCTCAGGTTGTCGTCGGTAATGCGGTCGTGGGGGAGTTGGTCTTGGATGTACATGGCGTCTCCTATGGGTTAGGTGGCTACCACACCAGATTTTGGCTATATGTTAAAAAAAGAAAGGCATCGGCCTTGCGGCGCGCCAATCGCCCCTTCGCTGGTCTTCACACAAAATATGGGATTGCCAAAAATGCCGAACAAATCGCCCCTCGCTGGGGGCCAACAATCCGCCGAACAAATCGCCGAGTGGACTGAGCGGTTTCATCGCGATGGGTATCTGCTCGTTAAAAACGTCCTGCCGCCGGACTGGTGTGCGCAATTGCGGGCCGATTTGGACCGGGCGCTGGCAGACAATCCGAATGGACTGAACAACATCGGCGAGCGCACGAAGCTCGCGCATCGGCTGTTCGAGACGAGCGAAGCCAACCTGCGCCTGTTCGATCTCGAGCCGATTGTGAGCTTCGCCGAGGCGTTGGTGGCACCGAATTGCCACGTGATTCACAACAACTCGTTCCAGACGCTTCCGGGCGGGGGCCTCTCGACGTGGCATCAGGACGACGCTCCGCACTACGTCGTCACAGACGGCAAGCCGCCGCCGAACGTCCATCTGCCGGTGCTGTTCTTCACGGCCAACTACTATCTGACCGATGTGGATACGCCGGCGCATGGCGGGACGGAAGTGATTCCGAAAACGCACCTGCTCGGCAAATCGCCGGTCGAAATCGCGGGCTCCGAGTGGGAAGAGCAAATCGTTCACAACAGCGCGCCGGCCGGGAGCGTCGTCATGTTCAACAATCAGGTGTGGCATCGCGGGGGGCCGAACCGCAGCGACCGCACGCGGTACATCACTCAAGTGACCTATGCGCGCCGGATCGTCGGGCACAAGTATTACCCGTTTATGAACTATCAGATGCCGCCGCAGGTGTACGAAAATGCAAATCCCCGCTTGAAACGGTTGCTCGGCTTCCTCGATCACGGCGCGTACGGCTAGCTGACTGGAGCAAGGTTCATGACGAACACATACGGTAGTCTTCTCATTGCCATGCTCATGGCGTCGAGCGCTTGTCTGGCCAGCACTCAGGGCCAAACACAAGTTGCGATCATCACCGGCGAAGTCCGGGACCCGACTGCGCGGGAAATTACGTTTGGCTACGAATCGCCGTCGGCGCTGGGGAACTCCAATCAGCGCGTCGCGCTCGACAGCGAGGGCCGCTTCGCCTGCGAGATACCTGTCGTCCGCGGGACCCTCGTCGGGGGGGCTTACGCAGGCGGGCAACCGCGATCGAAATGGGTGCAGTGGTTAGGAGCTTTTCTCTTCGATCGCAGTCTCTTGATCTTCTTCGTCGAACCCGGCGACAGTCTGCACGTGGCCGTGGAAGAGGGATTTTTCGGTCCTTCTTACTCGTTCAGCGGCCCCAACGCGGATGACAGTCGCTTCATTGCCGAGTGGTTCCCGCGATACTACTCCTTCCGCCTCGACTACGAAGATCTGGAGGTGGAAGATTTCAAGCGCCAGATAGACCAGCGGCGGCAGAATCAGTTTGAATTTCTGACCGAGAGACGCGAGGAATACGCGCTCTCGCCGAGTTTTATCGACTACGCGACAGCCTACTTCAATTACGGGTGGGCCAGTAGGATGATTTCCTATCCGATGTATTACTGGTTTGCCAACGACCATAAGAACGAAGACGTCACCTCGGAGTACTACGACTTCCTACAGGAGATTTCCTTGGTGGACGAAAAGGCCATAGGCGTGGACACTTATCACACCTTTCTGGTGAGTATTCTGGACTGGGAGTTAATCAAAGGGGCTAGGCCATCCAGACTGTACGACCTGTACGACCTATCCGGTTTGGGGTTGTCAGAGGAGACCGAGGCTCAACTCGACTCCATGTACCAAGCGAATCAGGCCCAACTCGATTCTCTCTACGAACACCGCGAACCGCTCAGGTTGTCCGAGAAGATCGATCTATCAGGTCTGGGCCTATCGGAAGTCGCCGAGGCCCAACTCGACTCGATATATAAACACAAAAGACGCCGCATAATGTGGGATTTTCTGAATAGGTACGACTTGGCCAAGGAAAAACTGGAAGGGAGAGTGCTCTATTGGTTTTTGGCCGGAGTGCTGATCGATGGGTTTGAGAAAGGCAGCGAAGCCTTTGCGTTGGCTCATCGCAGATGGGAGGATTTCCAGCAGATCAACCCGCATCCAGAATACACGGAGGCCGTCCAAGCGGCTCTGGATAACGCCCTGAAGCCGCAACCCGGGCTGCAACTTGGGCAACCCGCGCCCGAATTCACTCTGCACGACCTCAGTGGTCAGCCCGTATCGCTGAGCCAGTTCAAGGGCGAGGTAGTTTTGCTCGACTTCTGGGCCAGTTGGTGCGAGCCGTGTATCAGCGATCTGCCTAAGCTCCGCGAAATCAAGGAAAAAACAGCCGACTGGCCGGTCGTCTTCGTCAATGTGTCGCTAGATGAGGATGAGGAGGCTTGGCGAGAGGCGATTGATAAACATGAGATCAAAGGCGTCCACGTGCGTACGGACACCTTTGCTTCGGATGTGGCCAAATCCTACCAAATAGATGGCATACCTTTGTATTACTTGGTGGACTCACAAGGGCTAATCGTAGAGCGTTTTAGGTTTGGGATGAGAGATACATACGATATTGTGGCGATGATTGAGAAGAGCTTGTGAGAAGCTGAGCAGACGTCCCTTGTGAGCCCCGGCAAGCGCCTCTCCCAGCCTAGGCTCTTGGTTCCATGTATTTTTTGCAATTAATGGGTCAGCATTAAGACGCTGGCCCATTTTTTTGCCTGCTAAGTAAAAAGTATTTGAAGGAGAGTCGCCATTGCGCATAGATCCATCCAGCGGGGTTCCCATCTACCTGTAGATCATTGAGCAAGCGAAGTACCAGATCTCCACCAAAGTGCTCAAGCCTGGATGACCTGGACGACATTTCCTCGGCGGACTGACCATAGAAGGAAGGGGATGCCGTCGATGGCCAAGCGTTGCGTGGGAGTGCGTTCTAAATTCAAAAGCCCATTCTCCCGAGTGTTGCAGGCCCAGACCGTCATGCTTAGGTTGCGAAGGTAGTACACCCCAAGGAGAACAGGCCATGAAAGCCCTCATCGCGCTCGTCGCGCTGGTTTTTACAGGGACGTCTTGTTCCGAGCTAACCACGAGCACGGATATGGTATTCGACGCTGCCGCCGAAGGGCCGGCGACGTTTGAGCAGGTGCAAGAGACCATATTCGACGTTTCCTGCGCCTTGAGCGGCTGCCACAGCGGCACCGCTTGGCCCAACCTGTCCGCGGGGCGAGCATACGACAACATCGTCCATGTGGAGAGCAGCCGTGGCATAGCCTTGGTCGAGCCGGGCGATCCCGACAACAGCTACCTGTATCTCAAGCTCTTGGCAGACGCCGATATCGACGGAGCCCGCATGCCTCCCAGCGGGCCGTACCTGACCCCGGCCGAGCTCGAAACGGTGCGCGCTTGGATAGAAAATGGGGATCCCAACGACTAATTTGACTCTAAACGGTAAGTTCCGTCTTATGCGCTGGTTCATTTGCTTGCTGAGCTGCTCGCCGCTGGCCGTCCACGGCGGCGAATGGCACGTCGATAAAAAGGCCGAGGGCAACCAAGTCGCGTTCACTTCCAAAGTGGTGGCCCTCACTTTTACCGGCACGACCGACAAAATCGACGGCTTCATCTATTGGGAAGGCGAGCCGCTTTTTGCGGCCAAGGACCAACTGCATTTTGAAGTGGACCTAGCCAGTTTTGATACGGGCATTGGCAAGCGAGACCGCGACATGCGCCAAGTGCTAGATACGGACCAGTGGCCCAAGGCCGTGTACAAAGGGGAGATCGCCGAACACACCGCTGTCGATTCTACCGTGGTCGCCTATCGAGTCAAGACCAAGGGAATTTTGTCGCTACACGGGGTGGATCGCGCCTTAGAAGTGCCCGGTACAGTAGTGGTGGAAGAGGGGCGCTCCAAGGTCGAGGCCGCTTTCACTATTAAACTGGCCGACTACAACATTGAGGCACCCTCCTTGGCGGCCTTTGTCAAGGTAAGCGAGGAAATTGCCATTGAGGTCTCGTTCTACTTAAAACACGTACAATAGGGCAGGAGAAATTGACCGTGAACATTCGCGTCTTGTGCTTGGGAGTGCTGTTGCCGGCGTTGGCTGGTGCCCAGCCGTCGTGGCAGGCGACCGTGCCGATCAAAACCCGCTTGGAGCTATTCAGTGCGATCAGGACGGCCAATTATCCCACCGCCGAAACGCTGGCCCAAGGCGATTTCCACTACGAGATTGCGCACCGCTTCCTCCCGCCTATTGACGAGGGGTACAAGGCCAATTTCGGTTTCGATGGGCCAGCCAATATCCGCACCTCGCTCAGTTACGGCCTCAGCGACCGGCTGATGGCGACCTTGGGGCGGAGTAATATGCTGGACAATTTGGACTTGCAGTTGCAGTACCATTGGCTGCAATTTTCCCACGAGCACTTGCCGGCGGTTTTGGCCCTAAACGCTGGCGTGGCTTGGAATACGGAAATGCCGGCTATTGTCGAGCGCAAGGCGGCTGCGGCTGAGAATTTTCAATACTACGGACAATTGATTTTCAATGCACTGATGGACGGCAGGTTGGGCATCGGGTTGGTGCCTTCCTATCTGTACAACAGTGCCATTTTTAGCGTCGAGACGCAATACACCTTTACGCTGGGAACGTACGTCCAGTATTACTTTGACGATACGTGGGGCGTGTGGTTGGAGTACAGTCCGGCCCTGACCGGATACCAGGGCATTTTATTGCCGGGCGAAACGGGCCGCTCACACAATTCGCTGGCTTGGGGCCTGTCCATAGATACGGGAGGGCACACCTTCTACCTCTTCGCCACCAACAATACACGCCTTAGTCCAGCCCAGTACTTGGTGGGAGCACCCGACGACGCGGCTCCTGACAACTGGCGCTTGGGCTTTGGGATTACGCGCTTTTTGTAGAGTCTCGGCGTATCGTGCTCGACGACCGCTTCATCCGCCCCCGCTATAACGGCCACTGTTTTGCCGACCTGCCGGCCACCATCAAATGGGTCTTGACGGGCCAAGGATCGCCCAGCTTCGACCCGGCGCTGCTGACGGCGGTGCAAGGCCCTTGCGACTCGGTGGTGCTCTTTTTTATTGACGCCTTCCCGTGAATTTCATCCGCCAGTTCTATCGCCTCGTCCGTCCTCAACGTACCCTCTTGGCCCTGACCATTGGTTGCGGATTACTCTTTGTCGCCGCTAACTTGTTGCCGCCCTTAGTCATCCGCCGCCTCATTCAATGGCTCACCGAAGGAGGTGGCACCTCAGTCGGTCTGCTGAAGCTATCTCTTTTGTTGCTAGGCTCGTACCTGATCCGGGGCTTAGTGCGCTATGGGTACGGCCTGTACTCGCATGTAGCTGCCTATCAAGTCATGCACCGACTCATGATTCGGGTGTACCGCCATTTGCAGCGGATGCCGCACCGCTTTTTCCACCAGCGCCGCACCGGCGACCTCATGGCTCGTTCCATCAACGACGTGGAGACCGTGGAGGACTTTATCGCCCACGGCATTCCCGAGACATTCATCGCCATAGTCATTCCCGGTGCCATGCTGACTGTGCTGTTCATCCTCGACGCCCGCCTCGCCCTCGTCGCGCTGCTGCCCATCCCGCTGACCGCTTTTCTCGTCTTTCGCTACGTCTCGCGGGTGCGGGGTATGTGGGCTGGAGTGCGGGGCGGCTTGGGCGAGTTGGTGGCCCAAGTGCAGGACTACCTTTCCGGCGTCTCGGTCATCAAATCATTCGTTCAGGAAGAGCGCTGCGCCCGCAGCATTGAGGCCCGCAGCCAGACCTTCCGCGACCGCATGATCGCCGCTAACAAGATATCCATTATTCCTTCCGGCCTAATCGAAGGAGCCGGTGGAGTAGGGGTGGTGCTGGTGATCTGGGCGGGGGGTACTGATGCACTGCAAGGCGGCATTTCCGTGGCGGATCTATTTGTTTTCGTCGCTTACATGGCGCATATCTACGAGCCTTTCCTGCGCTTGGCCTCCATCAACGACGTGCTACAGAAGGCCGCTTCCAGTACCGAGCGAATTTTCGCCCTGCTGGCGCAAAAACCCACTATCGTCGACGCGCCCAACGCGGTGGCGCCAGCTCAGCTAGACTGGTCCGTGCGCTTTGATCGTCTCACTTTTGGCTACGAGCCAGATCAGCCCGTGCTGCGCGATATTGATTTCCAAGTAGAAGCCGGACAGGTGGTGGCGTTGGTCGGCCCCACAGGTGCCGGCAAGAGTACCATTGCCGCCTTGGTGCCGCGCTACTACGACCCGCAAAAGGGCCGAGTCCAACTGGGCGGGCGCGATGTGCGGAGCCTGCCCTTAGACTATCTGCGCGGCCACATCGCCTCCGTCCCCCAAGACGTCTTTCTCTTCCACGGCACTGTGCGCGACAACATCCTCTTTGGCCGCCCCGAAGCCAGCCAAACCGACATGGAGGAAGCGGCCCGAGCGGCCAACGCCGAAGAATTCATCCGCGATCTGCCCGCAGGCTACAACACCTTGATCGGCGAGCGCGGCGTACGCCTGTCAGGGGGGCAAAAGCAGCGTCTGTCCATTGCCCGCGCCTTGCTCAAAAACGCCCCGGTGCTACTCCTCGACGAAGCCACTTCCTCGGTGGACACAGCCACTGAGGTCCTCATCCAAGAAGCCATCCAGCGGCTCATATACAATCGCACGACCTTGGTCATTGCCCACCGTCTGTCCACTGTGCGCCGGGCCGATTTGATCGTAGTGCTGGACCAAGGCCGCATTGCCGAGCGCGGCACCCACCAAAACTTGCTGGCCCAAGAAGGGCTCTACGCCCGCATGGTCCAAGCTCAGGAGCTAGCCGACGCGCTGGTTTAAACTTCGCTGGCGAGGATGCGGTCGATCGCGGCTTTGGCGTTGCCGCACCAGCGCAGGACGATGACTAGCTCGCGCTCCGGCTCGACGAAGACGATGTTGCCGCCGGCCCCGCGCGCCGCAAAGCTTTCGCGGCAGGCCAAATCGGACATGGCGTGCTGGTGGTTGAGCCACCACAGGAAGCCGTATTCGGGCTTGATGGGGCAAGGAGCGAGGGAGTGAGCAATCCACTGTTCGGAGAGAAGCGGGCGGCCGTTCCAGCGCCCGCGCCGCTGGAAGAGCAGGCCAAAGCGGGCGTGGTCGTAGGTGGTGATCCACAGGCCGCCGCCCCAGTGCGTGCCGCCGGAGACGGATTGGACTGTTTGGCCGCTTTCTTCGACATGGGAGGTTGCGTACCCGTGCCATTCCCAAGTAGAAGAGGCCCCAATGGGGTCCATGATGCGTTCTTTGAGCACTGGGGGTAAGGGGCCGCGGAAAAGGCGCAATAGGCTGAGGGCCGTGCGGTTGACGCGCACGTCATTGTATTCCCAAAAAGTGCCGGGCGGTTCGAGAGAGCGGTAATTGTCGGCGCTAGCGGCCGTGCCACCCACCGTGGCTTCGGCCGCCCCTTGGCCTAGCTGGCGGCCGCGGTCGATCCAGTCGGGCAGGCCAAAGAGCTCGCCTTCCCACTCGCTGGTTTGTTGCAGCAAATGACGCCAAGTGATGGACTGGTTTTGCGGCGCGTCAAAGCCGCCGTCCGCCACCGTGCGGCCGACGGGTTCGTCGAGATCGCGGATTAGCCCTTGATCAAAGGCCACCCCGGCCAACGCCGAGATATAGCTCTTGGCGCAACTGAAGGTGACTTCGACGCTAGCCACCGGGCCGAAGGTGGCGACCAGATACCCTTGCCGCACGATCAGGCCGGCTGTGGAGCCGCGTTTTTTGAGCGGGCCTAAGGGGCGGTCGTTGGGGTGGCGGTCGCCCTTGGGCAGCATGTCAGCCAAATTGGTGGAGGCTTGGATTTCTTGGGTCTGGGCAAAGGCCAACGCCGCGGCCAGTCTGTCGGCGTCGAAGCCGGCTTGGGTGGGATTGCGGAGCTGCCAGTCGTGGGGGGCGGGGCAGTAGTTGGTCATGTTTGTCCGGCTAAATTGCTAGCCATTGAGGGCGCGGAGCAGTGCCTTTGTGTAGCCCACGGCAAAGGCACTGGTCGCACGCTGGGCGTCGTCATTGTCGTAGTGCGGCAGGTGATCCATCTGCAAGCCGCCATTGAAACCCACCGCGCACAGCGTCTCGAGCAGGGCGAACATATTCTCCGGTGTTGGGAGCAGCGTCAGCAGCCAAAGTATTGAAAAATGCCCTAGCGGACAATCCGCTCGCGGCCTTGGGAGACGGCCCCAGTCTGCAACCGCCCCTCAGGGCAACGAGCAGGACGCCACCAATTCGATCCGATATTGCGGATGGCGGTCCATCTCTAGGGCCGCGTGGGCGAAAAAGGGATACACACTCGTACCGCTGGCGAGATTGACTACGACAATGGAATTGGGGTCGAGTACGCCTTGGACTCCGGCCTGGGCAATGAGACGGCCAAAGTCGATGACGGACGAAAAGGGAATGCGGCCCCAATCGCTGGGCAGGGGCGAAGTAATGGTGAGTCGGCAGCGGAGCATGCCTAGCGAGACTCGCACCTTTGCAGGGCCTGACCCATAGCGCGCTGCACCGCGGCCACGTACTGGTCCGTGGTACAGCCCCGGACGCGGGTCTCAAAGCCGTGGGCACCAAAGCCGGGGACAATCTCTTCGCGGATGCGCTTCTCTGGGTCGTTGAAGTAATAGGGTTGGGTGCGGCGCATGAACTCGGGCAGGTCCGCGCCCTCGGTGCGATACAGAGCGGGATTGGCCAAAATGACCTGGGGCTGGTCGCCGAGTGCGGCCGGTCGCCGGGGGACGGCCAGATCGCCCATGAGCACTTCCGCTTTCAGTTCAGGAGCCCAGTGCCTGATGGCGTAGGTCGGACCAGGTTCTATCCACGGGCCAATGCGCCGCCGCACGACGACAAACTCGTACCACTTTTCCAACTCGTCCAGCAAGTAATGAGGTAGGCCGCTCTGATCTTGGTACTGGCTGCGGTCGCCTTGGGCGCGGAGGTGGTTGAAGACCATGAACCAATTGACCAAATCGCGGATGCCGCGGGGGACTTTGGTGTAGTGCTCTGTGTCCCGGGGACTGCACACGTCCACCAGCACTACGTGGGGCATGTGGGTGCTCAAATGGCGCATGAACTCGGGAGCAAAGCCATTGCGCTGAAAGCGCTCGGTATAGTGGGGCACGGTCAGGCGCATGGAGAGGTGCGAGGGAGTGCGCTCGTAGCGCACGGCAAAGTTGCCGGCCAAATGCGGCTCTAGGGGCTCGACGACAAAGAGGCGGCCGTAGCGCTCGTTGCCAACTACGACTATAGACCTTTGGGTGTGGACGCGGAAATGGCGCAGGAAATTGAGCAGGCCGTGCGCCTCCCAAGCCGCCCGCTGGACTTCGAGGCAGTCTTGGTCGGTCAGACAGCAATCCTCCTCCTGCTGGGGCTGGAGGATCGCTAAAGAGTCAAAGGCGCAACGCTGTCCTATTTCGTCTTGAGGCCAAGTCGGCTGGTGCCGGGCCTCAGAGGCGTAGCGTCGGTACTCCAGTTCCCGCTGTAAAAGGTCGTCTGGGTCAAATTGGCCCAGCCTGGTCGCCCGGCGCCGCTGGTCCAAATCGGCGATGCGGGCGTGGATATCGCCGCTGGACAGGTGTTCCACCAAGGCCGGAGTCAAGGTCACGCCGTCGTGGTTTTGGGTATTTATCTTGGCCATCCAAGCGGCTAGGATTTCGAGGCGTTCTAGCGATTGGGCACAGGGGCGGTCAGCAAAGAAAGGGGTCAAGTCTTGGGGGGGCAGTCCCAAGATTTGGGCTATGGCCGGAGGAATGGATGGGTGGGACAAAGGGGCTAGCTCCTGTGGCCTAGGCACTTGGGAGCGAGTGCCCTTGTTGGTGCAACTGTGGGATTCTCGTACGTTAGCTTTATCATATCAGCCCGAAGAGCGACGCGCCATGAGCGAGGGAAATATGGCGAAATTCAAGCTCGATAAAAAGAACCCTAATTAGGAGTGCGTCATGATCCATAAAGTCGAGAAGGCCCAGAGAAATTTAGCCGCTTTTGACGTGCCCGGTGCCACTGTGCAGGTTTCCGATCCCATTGTTGGTGCCGGCGACAAACTGTCGGCCGGTTTTACCGAGTATCTAGAGGCCAGCCGGTTGGTGTGGACTTTTGATTACGACGAGGTCTTTTTCATGTTGGAGGGGCGCTTGGAAATTCGAGTCGCGGGTCAGGAGCCGGTGCAATACGAGGCGGGTGACTTGGGTTATATTGAGAAAGGTACGGAGACGATCATCACCGTGCCGGAACGGGCTTATTTGCTGCATGTCACCCACCCAGCGTGGCGATCATAGGAGGGCAAAAGAATAAATGGAAACGACACTGCGCCCAGCATACGACGAGCAGGGCTTTTGCATTGCCCGCAAGGCCATTGATGCGGAACTGGCCGCCGAGACCGTGGAGCACGTCCACTGGTTGGTCAAAAAGAATCCGGGAATGCGCCCCGAGCACTTGCACCACGAACTAATGGTGCATGATCCTCATGCACCGCCTAGTAACCGACGACCGACTGGTCGATATTGCGGCGCAATTCCTCGGGGCCAATGTGGCCATGTTCGCGGCGCACTATATCGCCAAAAAACCCAGCACCGGCCAAGCCGTGCAGTGGCATCAGGACGGCTCGTACTGGCCCTTGGAGCCGATGGAAGTCACCACGTTGTGGGTGGCCGGCACGGACTCGACAGTGGCCAATGGCTGTATGCGGGTCTTGCCGGGGACGCACACCAAGCGCCTGCTTAAGCGCCGCGAGATGGTTGATCTCGATACGGACAAATACGTCCTCAGCGTCGGCATCCACCCCGATCAGATCGACGAGGCCGACGTACTTGTAGAGGGCAGCGCGGCGCGGCACATCGCTTTTCCAGGGGAGGGTGCCGTGGGTCTGGGCTCCATCCATAAAGAAGAGATAGGGAGCGAACTAAACAGGACGACAGGACGCAAGCTGCTCAGGCTGGAGGCTCGGCCCGCGCTAGCAGCTTGGCGAAATCGTAGTGGACGCTGGTGACGCCAAAGTCGGGTTCGCGTTGGAAGGGGTGGCGCAGATAGCTAACGCGGTGCCGGCCGCCATCCAGAAACTCGACTATGGCGAGGATGAAGTCGTCGGGCTTGTTGAGGCTGTAGAGAATTTCGTTTTTGGTCACCGCAATGGTCGCCGCCCCGCTTGCGCGGCCCTTGACCTCGATGAAGCGCAGGCGCCCCGTGCCGGGCACCCGCGACTCGATATCGTAGCCGAGTTTGTCAAACTCCCGATCGGTCGGCTCATAGCCGAGGCCGCGTTCTACTTCCATGACAATAGCCCGCGCCCGGGCCCCTACTTCCTGCGTATCCAGCGGCGATCGGCGTCCTGCCATAGCGTCCATCATTCCCTGCGGCACGACCAGCAAGCCGCCGAGCACCACGGGCGGTAGCGGCGAAAGCTGTGCTTCGAGTTGCAATGCCTGTAGCCTCTTGCTCAGCCGGGCCTGCAACGCATCGGCCCGTTTGCGCGCTTCGTCCGAGTTGAGCCGAGCCCCGCTGGCACCGGCTTGCTCCTGTAGCTTGAGTTGTTCAGCGCGGTGATCCCAGTAGGAGATTTCCTTGGTCAGACGGTCTTGGACTGCGGCCTCAGTCTTGGCGATCAACGCCAGCTTGGGCTCGCGGACTTGGGCTAGATGCTCGGGGACGACGTGAGCGACGGCATGAGCTTGGACCTTCTGCTCCACTTCTCGGTTGATCCACGCGCATTCCGGCCGCTCCAAGATGGCCGCAACGCTAGGCTCGTCTTGGCCCAGCGGCCGATAGTCCAAGTAGGGGGCGTAGTGCAGGTGGCGGGCGTTGCCAGCGGCGTCGATTTCGACGTAGAGCATCTGCTTGGAGACCATCCGGCGGTTGCCGGCCCGCGTCCGGCTCGCGTCTTGAATGGCGTGTTCGAGATAGAAAAGCACCCGCGGTGTCGGCCCCAAATCGCGCTCGTCGACTAGGACCGCTCCGCGCTGGAGCAGCTCGCGGTGCTGCTCCAGGGTCAGGTCGAGGACGGCGTCGAGCAGGGGGTGTCCGGGGCAAACGAACGCCGCCGTTGGCTGCCCCGGCCGCGCCACCAGCGATTTGTCGAAGGCGATCCGTTCGTAGCGCGGGAGCACCGGGACGCTTTGGGTGCGGATTGGCGCGGGGACATGTGTAACCTCGTAGCGGCGCGGCTCGCGCTGCCGGGCCGCACCACCGATTCGCTGAAACGCCTCTAGAAAAAACGCCTCGATGTAATGAGGCTGTAGGCGGCGTGCCGCGGCCCGCTCCATCTCTGCGCGCACCTCCTGCAAGCGGTTGGCGTCCATTGCGTCGTGGACGAGCTGCCGCTCCTCTAACAGGCCTTGCAGTGCGCTTTGGTCGAGTGCCTGATCGACCGCCGTGTCGAGATGGGCGCGCACTCTTGGCTGCTCGCCGTAGCGGATGGCTTCGAGCAGGAGGTCGCGCAACGGTCGGCCCGCGAATTCGAGCTTGCCGAGCACGTCAAACACCTGACCGCCGAGGGCCTGCCGCGCCTGTTCTAGCTTCGTCAGCAGGCGCTGGTACACGTCGCCCTCGCGGGTTTCTTCCGCGACCAGATTCCACAGATGGCACACTTCCGTCTGGCCGATTCGGTGGATGCGACCGAAGCGCTGCTCTAGGCGGTTCGGGTTCCAAGGGAGGTCGTAGTTGACCATCAAGTGCGCCCGCTGGAGGTTGATTCCTTCGCCAGCGGCATCGGTGGCCAATAGCACCTGGACCGCGGGGTCGTGGCGGAAGGCTTCCTGCGCTTGGTGGCGATCCGCGCGGTCTAGGCCTCCACGCAGGACGACCACCGCCTCCGCACGTCCAAGCAAGGTGGTGATGCGGTCTTGCAGATAGTGGAGCGTGTCGCGGTGCTCGGTGAAGAGCACCAGTTTCTGGGTAGGGGAGGGCACTGGACGGGGGAGCTTGCCACCGCCGTAGGGCGTTGTCGGCTCGCCAATTTTGCCGCTTATCGCGGACGCGGTAAAAACCTCGCTGAGCAGGCTTGCCAGTTCCCGCCACTTGGCGTCTCCACCGCGGCGACGGACATCAAGCGCGCGCTCTTTTAGCATCTTCAGGATGTCGATTTCCGCCTTCAGTTCGGCGATGGAGCGGGCGGCGGTCGCTTGGTCGAGGATGCGCGTTTCGGCGGCTTCGACCTCGTGCTCTGGTGAGTCTTCGAGGTCTTCGAGGTCTTCGGCATCGAGTGCTGGGGCTGTGGACGCGACCGCGTCGTTGCGCCGGGATTTTTCCAACTCGCACAGGCGACGCTCCAAGCGCTCGCACCGTCGGCGTAGCGACTGGTAGATCGCCTCAGGGGACGAAGCGAGCCGCCGCTGGAGGATCGTCAGGGCGAAGCCGACCGTGCCGGCCCGCTTGGCGTTGGCGAGCGCGTCCGCCCGATTGAACTCCTCCCGCACATAGTTGGTGACCGCCTCGTAGAGCTGGGCTTCTGCCTCTGAAAGCTGGTAAGGCACGGTATAGGCGATGCGCTCGGGGAACAGGGGCTTGCCGTCGAACTTGAGCAGCCGCTCCTTGACCATGCGCCGCATCAGGTCCGAGACATCGGCCACGTGGACGCCATCGCGGAAGCGGCCCTCAAAGCGGTCGCTGTCAAGTAGTGCCATGAATAGCTGGAAGTCTTCTTCCTTGCCGTTGTGCGGCGTCGCCGTCATCAGCAGGAGGTGGCGCGTCAATGTCGATAACAACTGTCCTAGCCGATAGCGCTTTGTGTAGCGAATTTCGCCCCCGAAGAAACTGGCCGACATCTTGTGTGCCTCGTCGCATACGACCAGATCCCAGCCGGCGTCTGGTGCTTGGAGCTGCTGCTGCACCTGTTCGTCGCGTGCTAGCTTGTCGAGGCGGGCGATGACGAGGTTGGCTTGCAAAAACCAATTGCCGGTAGGGGCGGCTGCGAGTTTGTCGTTGGTCATAATCTCAAAGGGCAACTCAAAGCGCTGATAGAGTTCGTCCTGCCATTGCTCGGCGAGGCTGCCGGGGCAGACGATGAGGCACCGTTCGAGATCGCCGCGGGCGATCAGCTCCTTGATGAGTAGGCCAGCCATGATGGTCTTGCCGGCCCCCGGATCGTCGGCGAGGAGGAAGCGCAGCGGCTGGCGCGGTAGCATGGATTCGTACACTGCGGTGATCTGATGGGGCAACGGCTCGACGATTGAGGTGTGGACCGCTAGGACGGGATCGAACAGATGCGCCAAGCGGATACGCAGGGCCTCAGACACCAGCCGGAACAAGGCCCCATCGCCGTCAAAGCTCCACGGCGGCCCCTGTTGGACCACTTCGAGCCGCGCCTCGTCGGAGCGGTAGAGCAGCTCATTGGCTACTTTGCCGTCCGGCGTCTTGTAGGTCAGTTCGAGGGCCTCGGAGCCAAACCACTGTACGCTGACGACCACCGCGAGGCCATCGGTGAGAATGCCGCGCACCGCGGCGTTGGGCTGGAGGTCTTCAAGCGTCACGCTAAGTCTATCTCCCCGGGTGCGCGGGCGTCTCGCCCGCTTTGCGTGTCAGAGGGGTTTGGTGGTCCAATAGTGAGCGGTCTTGATGGGCGTCTCGCCCGCATGCGTGTCAGAGGGCATTTCGGAGATCGCCTGCCTTACTTGAAATGGGCGTCTCGCTCGCATGCGGGTCAGAGGGTGGACAGGTCACTAACTGACGTTACGCAGTCGGGCGTCTCGACAACCCCTCGGGGTTTCGACCGCGGACCCTCTCTATCTCCTCGGGTGCGCGGGCGTCTCGCCCGCAGGCGGGCGAGACGCCCGCGCACCCAAGCAGAGTCTATTCTCGTTCAAAACCCTGACTGGCGAACTTGAGCGTTCGGCTGTTCTCGGTGACGGTGCGCACGACGTGATCGGGCGCACCCGAGGGGATTTCGGCCTCTATCTCTAGGGTTACGGTCACTTTTGCACCTACCAAGCCGGCTAGATGGGCAATGACCTCATCGGCGATCTGGCTCGCGTCGCGGCCGACGCGGGTGGCATCGAGGGCCACGGCCCCGTGAAAGCGCCGCGCTTTCTGCTCGGGTGGAGCGGGTGCCGGCTCTGGGCTGGTGCCGGCACCGGCCGACGCGCTGACCCCTGGCTCAGCACCGCCCAACCTGCTTGCGGCGGCCGCTGGCTCGGATTCCTGCTGGGCGATTGCGACTTCAGGCTTGACCAGTAGCCCATCGCTCTCCGGGCTGAGCAGGGCGACCGCGCGGCCGCAGCGGAGTCCGCGATAGCGACTCGTGGCCTCGTCGAAGGCATCGGCGTAGGCGAACGATTCGTCTGTCCAGAGGAGCAGCCCCAACCCGTCTTGAATGGCCTCAATTAGGACCGCTGGGCCAGCGAGGCGGGGCAGGTAGGGGTAGCGGGCGAAGTGGTCTGCCAACTGGCGGATCTCCACGTGAGCGCCGCGCCACAAGGGCACCCGGTCGAGTTCGAGGCGCAAGCGCGTACCCGCAAGCACCGGGACCAACAGCTCTTCCGACCGCAGCTTCTTGCTGACGCGCACGGCGAGCGGGTCTTGCCCAGTCAGCCGCAGAGCCTGCCACTCGACTGCGGCCGCGGGCGTGGACTGCACCGGCACGAGGAGCCACAGGTAGGCCTCTGGTAGCCGCGCCGTCACCGCGTCGTCGGCCGACTTCAACTGCGCTTCGGCTTGGCGCACCTGATGCGGGTCGAGGTTTAGGCTTTCCTTGTCTTGGAGGATGGACGACCACGCCAAAAAGCGACGAACCGCTTCATCCAAGTCCTGTAGGCGAGTCTGATCAACGGCGAGAAAGACCAGCGTATTGCGGAAGAGGCGCGGGGTGTTGCCGCGATTTTCGAGCATGGTGGTGGCCGCGGCCTGCGCTGTACTGTTCGACCCGCTGCTGTGCGGGTGCTCAGGCCCTAGCACCACCAGCCGAGTGTCCATGTCGTCGGGGATATCCGCGCCGGATTGCGGCACCGCATGGATGCGCTGGAAGTCGCCGGTGGTGCGTAGGTCGGAGCGCAACCGCTGTTCGAGCTCGGCCACTACTGGCGCGGTATCGCGTCTGAATTGATCGGCCCGGTCTTCTGCCAGCTTAGTGACGGTAGGCTGGGTTGAGTACCAGTAGCGCGGGCCATCCTGATAGAGAAAGGTCGCCTGTGTGCTCAGGCGACGCAGGGCATCGCCAAAGATCGCCGGGGTTTCGCCCGGCATGGCGCAGCCGAGCTTGATGCGGCGGTCCTCAAGGCCGCGATTGGCCACCGAGGTCGTAGGCGCGGAGCCGAGGTACACGGTGCGCGCCACCCGGCGGGTTGCCGAGAACTTGCCCAAGTTCGCTACCTCGCTGTCAATGCGCTGCGGCAGCGCATTGGGGCCATCGACATCCGCTTCGATGATCGGCGTCCAGTTGTCGGACAGGTAGCGGGTCAGCTCGTTGCGGACGTGCAGGTCGTCAATGGGGATGTGCGCTGGCATGATCAGGGGGTTGCGGTCGCCGGATTCCCATAGGCTGTGGATGACCGCGGCCATCAGACGCAGGACGCCGCGTGTGCGCTGAAATTTCACCAGCGCGGACCAGTCTGTGTAGAGCCGGTCGAAGACTTCTGGATGAATTGGATAGGCCGTGCGCAGGCGGCGCTCGTAGTCGGCGTCTCGGCATTCGGCCGGGAATTCCTGCTGGGCGCGGTAGAAGTCGGCGAAGGTGCGCGCGACATTGTCGCGGGCCGTGAATTGCTCGCGCTCGCTCAAGGGTTCAAACAGCCGGCGGCGCACGATCTCAAAGCCTTCTTCGGTACTCGCTGGCGTCCAGGAGGATTCGACGCGGCCAATGACGTTTTTGAGCCGCGCCAGTGCCGCCCGCCCGCGGAGGCCCCCGACTTCCTCGTCTTCACCTTGGGCATGGGGGGAGATTGTCGTATCCGCTGACGGCAAGCTGATCACCAGCAGGCAACAGTTCGCCGCTCGTGCGGATTCGGTCAAGGTCTGGGCAAAGCTGAAGTGGGTTTCAAAACTGCCGGCTGGCAGGTCGGCGTCGTCGTGCAACTGGCGGGCATAGGCAACCCATTCGTCGATCAGAATGAGGCACGGCCCATATTCGTTCATTAGTGCGCGGAGGGTGTCGCCTGGGCTGGTGGCGCGCTCGTCGTCCTGCCGCACTTGGTCGAAGGCCGCCCGGCCGCCGAGCTGCCAAGCCAGTTCGCCCCACAGCGTTTTGACCACGGTGCCATCTTCCTTGGCCGACGGGTTGCCGGGCGAGATTTTGTTGCCGACTAGCACGACCCGTTTGACGTGGTCGGGCCGGGCGGTGATTTCGGCTGAGGCTATCAGGTCGTCGATGCCCAGCAATTCGCCGGTTGGCATTCCAGAGAATAGATGGTACAGGGCCAGCATGGAGTGGGTCTTGCCGCCGCCGAAGTTGGTCTGTAGCTCCACCACTGGATCGCCGCCCTGACCGCTCAGCCTCTGTAATGCTCCACTCAGCAGGCTCTTCAGGCTTTCCGTCAGATAGGTGCGGCGGAAGAATTCTACTGGATTGCGGTACTCGTCCGTGCCTTCGCCGAGATGGACCTGCCACAGGTCGGCGGCGAACTCGGCCTGCTGGTAGCCGCCGCTGGCTACGTCGGGATGCGGGGCCGCGACCTCGCGCCAGGGTTTTAGGCTGCCGCTGGCTTGGCCCTCGACGGTGGTGCCGCCGCTGCGCCGCCGCTCGCTGCGCGCTTGTTCCTCAAAGACTAGACGGCGCAACTCCATCTTCATGCGATTGACCTCGGCTGCTTGCGTTGCGGAGACGGCCGTCAGCAGGCGGGCGACGGAGTCGAGGGTGCGGTCGGCGTCGTCGCTGGAGAAGCTGTCTTGGTGCGCCCACTTGTTGCGCTGGTCGCGGATTTCGCTGACGAGGCTGCGCTCGGCATGGCCCAGTACATGGCGGAACGCGTCGTTCCACGTTTCCCACATTAGCTTGAGGAGGGCGGCTACATCCCACTGCTCTATGGGCTTGTCGGCTAGGTGTGGATCATCGACAAAGCGTCGGATGGTGTCCATGTGTACGCCGCCGGTCTTGATTTTGTCTTGCACCTCGCGCTCGACAAAGGGGCCGAGGCCGTCCTTGAGGAGTTCGAGGGCCTTGCCGACGCGCTCTTGATTGGTAATGGCCATGGTTATTCCTCACTCGTGTTCGTCAATCGGGCTGTGTGGGGGATTTCTCGCGTTCGACAACTTTCCCTTCGCGGAGTGCTGAACGCAACGCGGTTCCTACAAGGTGTCCGCGGCGAGCCACTTCTTCGGGAGTTGCTATTACTTATGTCCTGGCAAACTGGCAGATCGCCCAAGGCCCGGCGGATCTCGATGGCCGTGTGCCGCTTGTCGGACACATTGGGCAGAATTACGAGCAAGTCAACGTCGCTCCATTCGGTTGCTGTGCCCCGTGCATGGGAGCCGAAGAGGACCACCCGCGAAGGCTGGAAGCCTCTCACTATGCGGTCCACCATAGTTGATATAAATGTTTCCGAGGCGGCCACATTCATGTTGCACCTTGCGTATGGCTAGCGCCGAATAGCCCGCTTTGCTCGGGCGGTGCTTCCTGCCGCTCCTGGCGCGCTAGATCGGCGATTTCGGGCCAGCTCTGGACTAGGCTATTGTAGGAGAGGGCTTCGGCGTTGCGGCGCTTGCGTTCGCAGATGGTGTAGAGGCGGTAGGCTAGTTCGCGGGCGATGTCGGCTTTTGAGCCGAGGCGGGATACGACGTGCGCGGCTTCTAGCTCGCCGCCCGTTTCTAAGGCGCGGATGAGGTGGTGGACGGCTTCCCACACGGTGAGGCGGGTGTCGGTGGTTGGGTCCCAGTCGCCGGCTAATTCGTCTGGGCGCAAAAGGCGCACTTTGCCCGCGCTGGAGGCGAGGATGCCGCCTTCGACGATGCCGGCGATGCTGGTATTCTTGGCTTTGGACAGGGTTTCGGCGACGCCGTATTCGCCTTCGTCGAAGCCATGCTGCTCAAACCACGCCAAAGCCCAGCGGCTGTCGGGGTCGAAGTCGCCTTCCTGCTCGGCGAGCACTTCGTCGAGCATTTGGTTGATGAGCACTAGGGCCTCGCGCACCGAGACGGGATTGCCTTCGGCGTCGAGCACTTTGGCGTAGCGGGTGAATGCCGCCATGCCGGGGCCGATGGCGGCTTGGGCGAGATCGACCGGGGCGATATTGCCGGATTGGAGGTGGGTGAGGGCTGTGGGGAGCTCGGATCGCAAGGCGGTGATGAATTCGCGGCGGGTGGCCATGGGGGCGTTGGCGGGGCGTTGGCGGCAGACGAGGACGATGGAGGAGGCGAGGGCGTTGGTGCCCTGTCCGACCATGCGGTTGCGGAGTTCGGTGCCCATGGGCCAAGTGCCGGTGAGCGAGAAGCCGGATTGGATCACCGCGTCTAGGAACGTTTCCCAGCCAGTGCTGGAAGTACCGGCGTCCCCTTTGGTTTCGGACTGCTTGAAGGCGTAGTAGATGGTGACCGGAAAGGCGGGGTGTGCTTGGTCGGCGAGGTGCTGCATGGCGTCTGTCATCCCTGCGAGGAAAAAGGTCTCTGCCTTTTTTTTGCTCCCATGCCGATATGGTGTAGCGACTAATTCTTCGGCTTTTGGTACAGCGAGCGTGGAGAAGAGATCAGGGAACGTTGATCTCATTGAGCGGCGCAGCCAGACGTAGAAGAAGTCAGAGAGGTCGGCGTAGCCGATGTTGTCGTAGTAGGGAGGGTCGGTGGAGACGACGCGCCCTACAGAAACATCACTATGTTTTGCATCTGCCTGAAAAGCTGTGCCACGGATGTCGCTTTCTAGTGTTGTAAATACCTTGACTTGGCGCTCCCATAGATTGTTAAAACTGCCAGTGGAGTTACAGAGTGGATTACTTTCGGCATAGTCCCAAGTCATGGGGAGAGCCTGACGTGCAAATGTGCTACGCAACTGCGTGTTATTGACGTTCCAACTGCAAATCGATGACAAGTGATTGGTCAGTTGGTCAACAAGAAATCCCAAATACACCCCCACCGCCTCGGCATACGCCGTCGCGCCTGCGCCTCCATTCCGCAGGTGGACATCGTCTCTCAGGTGCGCGGGCCGGTGCGCGGGCCTCTGGCCCGCAGGCGGGCGAGACGCCCGCGCACCCGTGCTGGTCTGTGTAGCCAAGGGGGTATCTATTGAAGCCGACGACCACGGCCACTCCGAAGCGGCTTCGCACAGACCTGCCTGCACAGGATTGTCTCGAATGTAGCGCTGCACCGCAGCCAAGTGCCGATCGTCGCGCACAAAACGGTCGTAGTAATCCGGCATCCAGAACGATCCGCTGCGTCCGAGTATGCGGTTTGCCTGTTTGGCGGTAAACGACTTCCATGTCTGCACTACGTCGCCTAGGGGATAGCCCGGGATTTGCTTGATCAACACGTGTACATGGTTGGGCATGATGCACCACTCGAGCAGCCGGTACCGCTCGCCATCGAAGTGTAAAAGTGCATTCTGAACTAGCTGACCGATCTCGGCTCGTCGCAGATGGCAGGCACCATGTCCGGCGTCTTCATATTTTGCAATTCGGTTCATCAACGCCGCTATGTTGGCACTATCTGGAGGGTTCTTCCCATCTATTCTCAGATCTTCGCGCCACTGCTGAAGCAGGTCATACGGTACGCTATCGGCCAAGCGAAATGTGACGCTCTGGATAAGGCCGGGGACGTCCAAATGGGGGTGGTAGCCACGAGAGTGCCAGATGCGTGCGGAGTCTGTGGATGGATACCCATCCGAGGGCGCGTCTGGGTGCGCGAGCCTCTGGCTCGCCTGTGTGCGGGGCTTCTTGGGTGGGTCGATTATCGACGGATTCGCCTGCGTGCGAGACGCCCGCGCACCCAAGTAATCGTTCTTGACGCGCTCCATCGCTTCGGCCACTAGGTCGGAGAAGGTGGTCAGGGCGACGAGTTGGCGGGGGGTGAAGAGGTCTGCCCACGTGAAGAAGCCGTATCCTCGACCACTCACCAAGTTGCTTGTATCACGATTCATCGGTTGGTCTGGCTTCCACATCGGTTCCGCCTGCCCGGCAATGTCCTCATGTTCCGGCGTCGGCGCAAGGTAAACCCGCCCCCGATCTCCCTCGACAACAATCGCCATCAATCGTGCCCCCATGCGTCCGGCCATGCTTTCAGCCTTGATGTAGGGATCGTTGATAACAGCACCCGACATCACGCAGCGAAAGTTCGCTCCCCTCGCCAGTTTCGTCCCACGCTTCGCCGCCGCCGCATCCTTCGGCTTCCCCACCTTTACCACAAACCGATACTCCCGCCCCTCAATCACCGGCTCGACATACGCCTCTTTCCCCTTCTTCGTCGAGAGCATAAAGGTCGAAGCCAGCGGCACGTCCACATCGGCAAACGCCGGGTTCGGGCTTTTCACCGTCCGCGCCCACAACCACGCAATCACCGTCAGCTTGCGCCCCTTGTATCGTTCAAGATCGGGCCGCTCCCGCACCATCTCCTCGGTAATCTCGACCTGCGGATACAGGTGCCCAATGCGCCGCTTGGCTTCGTCGCGCATCCATTGGCCATAGTAGCGCACATCCTCGGCCAACCCCTGCGCCCCGGTCCATTCGCGCTCAATCAGGCTCTTTTCCTCGCGGGACGCCGGATTCACCGGCGGTTGCCCGGCGAACTTCGGCGGAATCTCGATCATGGCCTTGTTGATGAGCACGGCCACCGGATTGAGGTCGCTGGCATGCGCTTCCAGCCCCAACCGCTGCGCCTCCAACGGCAATGCGCCGCCGCCAGCAAATGGATCGTGAAAGGCCGGCAGCTTATCCGGGTCGAACAGTTCGGCGGCACGCGGGTGATCGGCATGGTCGGCGCAGGTGTGCCGCCAGCTCTTGCGAATTTCCGTCCGCGCCTGTTCCAACACCTGCTCGTTAGTGGTGTTCTCCCACTTCACCAACTCTGCGATGAGGTGGAACAGCCGCTCGCGCTCCTTTTCCTGTTCGGCCTTGGTCGGGAACAGATCGGGACGCGCCGACGGATCATCGACCATCTGCGCGAAAATCACCGCCCGCGCCGCCGCCAAGGGCCGCCGCGCCCACCACAAATGCAGGGTGCTCGGATGGCCGTGCCGAATCGACTTGTCCCGCGCCGCCGCGGCGTTGATCGCGTCGAGCGGTAGGGCGACTTCGATGAGTTTATTGCGAGGAGACTTCATGGGCAGACGGCTAAGAGTCTCGGGTTGGTGGTCAAGACCTCAATGCCGCCGGACGTAAAATCGCTGTCATTCGTAACCAGTTTCCAGCCATTATGGCGACATGTTTCAGCTAGTAAGCCGTCATTGAAATCAATCGCTCCTGATGCAAAATCAGCCATCACTTGATTGATATTGGCCGCAGCAAAAGGATGATCGTGGCAGGTACAGAGTTTGAGCATGGAGCGCGTAGAGGAAGCCGCACTGTTGCCAACCGCTTTGAAGGCCGCCGACTTGCGGAATGACTTGAATTTAGGATACTGGATCTGGTGCAGGGCCTTCCACTCAATGCGGCAGTAGGCATTCAGATATTCACTGAGCACCATCGCGTCCATGATCAATTGTGCGCCTGCGGACTGCATGGATTTTAACCCGTTGGTGTATTGAGTGGAGAATTTGCTTGTGCTTTTGAATGGTGGTGGATACAGATAGAGCCATACGTTGGCATCGAGTAGGAAAGTTTCGCCCTTGCTGAACGAATAGGCAGTCAGATCATGCGCCTTATTCTTCTTCATCGCCCAGTTCCTCACGCCATGCTCGGTCAAAATCCTCAGGCCGGCTGAAGTACCGCTTAGCGTTTTCGACGACATGTGCGAGCATTTCACGGTCGTCATCAGCCAAGTCGCGGAAGGAAAGCAACTCGTCAAGGCGATCCTCGGACAGCTTGCCGTAGAGCTGGCCTACTGCCGCGTTCAGAAACGCAGAGATAAGTATATCTACCCGCTTGAACGAAAGGACAACCGGCGTCTCCGCCTCTAGAAACGGAGCGATCTTGTCGTGAAGACGCTGGCCATCGCTGGCGGATACGCACAGAGGACCGCCGATGATGTCAAACACTTGCACAGTAATTGGTTCAGGCACGGTTTCACTCTTTCTTGTTTAAGACACGTCGTCCGTGTCGATTTCACTCTTCAAGAAGTAGCCCGCTTCATCAGCCGTGTTGATCCTAAGCGTTACGGCAGTTCCAGGAAAACCTTCCTCCATCTTCTCAAAGGTTTCCTCGTCCCGGTTCAACTCGTAAAACCCGAAGCGAGAGGCGATCTGAATCTTCCCTTTATTGAGGCGGGCGAACTTCTGAAGAAACTCAAAACCTATCCCACCAGGATGAGGGCCGTGCTTCGTAGTGTTAAACGGCTTGAGTGCCCATTTGAGGGCCGGGAGAGAATTGATATGGGGATTATTGAAGTAACGACGGACGGTCTCGCGGATTCCGATACCGACATCGGCGATAGTGAAGTCGAGGCGACGCTGTTGCTGAAAGAATTGGCCACAAACGAAGACGCCGAGTGCTGATTCGGAATGGACGACGGCATTCTGATAAACCTCAAAGACCTTTTTCTTAAAAACTTTGCTCGCCCTTTCGGACATCCTAGGAAGCTCTCTGCCGCTGAGTTGCCGATGGATATACTCCTCGAACTCGCCTTCGTCAACAAGGCGCAGGCGGCGAAAGGGCATCGTTATATGGTCAGCATCATCAAGCGATTCATACCAGTCCTGCGCCGACGCTGCGCTGGTATGGAGGCACACGGTACAGCTTGCCGTTGCCGATCAACTCCATGTAGTTGATCGTGCGGGTGTTCAGGATATTTGCTTTCGCCATCGAGACCTCTATTAGCTATCTCTACACTACCAAAGTACCATAGTGCAGTTCGCAGGCAATGTTGCGAGTTGAGTGCTCAAACCCTCCCCGGAAAAGACCGGCCCCGCACCTGCTTAAAGGGCGGCATCTTGGGCGCGTCGGTGACTGCCTCGTCGCGCCAAGAAGTCGCACGCATGTAGTGTACGGCATAGCCTCTGCGCCGCGTGCCGGTCCGATTGGCGTTGCTCTGGTGCAGCGTTAGGCTGTGGTGGAAACTGATACTGCCGGGGCGGAGGGGAGCGGGCCGGATGGGCCAGCCGCCGCCTTCTAGATCGGCGACAAAAGGGGCTAAACGATCGCCCCGCAACATGCCCCAGCGGTGAGTACCCAAGGCAAAGTTGAGGCAGCCGTTGTCGAGGGTGGCCGCGTCAATGGCGGTCCAAGCGGAGACCAAGTCCATGGGGAAAATGTCGCGCCAAGAGGCCGAGTCTTGGTGCCAGCCCTGCGCCGAGCCCGTGCGCGGAGCTTTCATAAAGAGCTGGTCGCCGTACATCTTGATGTCGTCGGTGCCGAGCAAGTCGGCGATGATGGCGGCGATTTTGGGGTGGGTGACATGGGCCCACATTACGCAGTCGTACACCGCTATGTTGTACAGTTTGCGCACGGATAGCACTGGGTCGGTGACGTCTTTTTCGCCGCGACGGAAGACGGGTTCGAGTTGGATGCTGGTGTCGGGGATGTGCTCTAGCTCGCCGGTGGCGATGCGGTCGGTATGGGCTGCCAAAACGGCGACCTCGTCCGGGGTCAGCACGTCTTCGACGGTCAGGCAGCCGTCGAGGTAGAAGCGTTCGACTTGCTCGGGGGTAAGGTGGCGCGGTTTTGGTCGGGTCACGGAACAGTCTCCTCTTTTGGTGGTAAGGCTAGCAGGTCTAAGAAGCTATCTTAACATTCCTGCCGGGGTGGGGGCAACGGGGCGCGGGCGTCTCGCCAGCAGAAGGGGTACGTGGCCCTAAGACCGATAATGCTCCGCCCAAGCCTTGAGCGGGATATCCTCGTCTTTGGGCCGCCAGTAACGCGACACCGGCAGCACCAAGGGGTCGTCGCCCGCATAGGCCGTGCTGCCGGTGCCCAACTCGCCCAAAAGCTGACGCCGCACCGGATCGCACCCGGCCAAGACGTCCGGGGTTTGGTGATCGTAATCCGAGGGGCGAATCCAGCGGTGCTGATAGCCGTAATACAGGCATTTGCGCGGATGGTCGGACAGATTGGGGGTCAAGCAGTGGTACAAGGCTGTGCGCCAGACCAGCGCCGTGCCGGGGTCGACGTTGACTTCGACGATGCGCTCGGGATCGACGCGGCGCGCCTCCTCGTCAATCCACGGCGATTGGCGATGGCTGCCGCGCACGACGCAAATGGCACCGCTTAAAGGTTGGGTCAGGTCGGTTAAATAATAGCCGACCTTCATCTCCATAAACGGCAGCACCCCATCAACCGCGGGCCAGCCGTAATTGGGGCCGTCGGTGTGCCAGGGGAAAAAACTGTCCGCGGCACCCAATTCGTGCTCCCCGTCGGCTGGCTCCTGAGGCGGGCGCACATCGAGGTGCGAGGTGCGGAGCTGGATATTGTAGCCCATCAGGTCCACAATTAGCGGCAAAATGGCGGGGTAGTCGATCAATTCCTTAAAGAGGGAATCGGTGGCGATATTGCGCATCTGAAAGGCTTGGCGGGGATCGAGGTTGCGCTCTTGGCGGTAGCGGTCGTACAACGCGTCGAGCCGTTGCAACAGCGCACGGATGAGGTCGGGCGGCAGGGCGTCTTCGACGAGGAAGAAGCCGTCTTCGTCGAACTGCCGCTGCTGTTCGGGGGTGATTTTTAAGGGGGTTTCGCTCATTGCTCATTTCCACAGGCAAAAGCCACCGTCCACC
Source organism: Candidatus Latescibacterota bacterium (assembly GCA_965200315.1). Taxonomy (GTDB): domain Bacteria; phylum Latescibacterota; class UBA2968; order UBA8231; family UBA8231. The sequence goes on along the minus strand of OZ241362.1, from coordinate 701,858 downwards.
ACCAAGTTGTGTCCGGTGATATAATCGGCGGCGGGCGAGGCCAAAAAGCGCACCGCTCCCTTCAGATCGAGGCCGTCGCGGCCCATGCGGCCCAAGGCGGTGGCGTCGCGGTACGCGTCGATAAAGGCTTGGGGTTGGCCGCGCTCAAAGCCGCCGGGCGAAATGGCGTTGGCCCGCACGCCCATAGGTGCCAAGTAGGCGGCCGCGTCCATGGTCAGACCGATGACGCCGGCTTTGGCTGAGGCGTAGTCAACCGGTTGCGGGAGCAAGCCGCTGCGCTGGTACATGCGGCGGTCGCGGCCGACTAGACCGGCGATGGAGGCGATGTTGATAATGGAGCCCGAGCCTTGTTCGGCCATGATGCGGCCGAAGATCTGGCAGGAGAAGAGGGGGCCGGTCAAATTGGTGTCGATGAGCAGGCGGGCGTCTGCGGGCTGGCGCGCAAAAAAGTCAGTGGTGGTCAGCTCCAAGCCGCCACCGGCGTTGTTGACCACCACGTCGACGCGACCTTGCCACTGGCGCACGTCTTGGGCGAATTGGCTGAGGGCGGCGTGGTCGCAGATGTCGAGAGCGGTGCTGTACACCGCACAGCCGTAGGTCTCTTTGAGATGCTCGGCGGTGGCTTGGGCACTGGCTTCTTGGCGCGAAGTAATGGCCAAATGGCAACCGGCGTCGGCCAGGCTCTCGGCCATGTCGCGGCCCAAATCGCGGGCCCCGCCGATCACTACGGCAACTTGGCCGGTCAGGTCGAAAAGTTCTGTGCTCATGGGGATGCTCCGGGCGCGGGGCAATATAGGCGTCTAAAGGTGGAGGATCAACCAGATGGAGGCTCCTGATAGGTCATTGCTGGACGCTGCTCCCAGCGGAACTGGTCGGGTGTGTTGGTCTGTTCGGCCCAGTCGCGGATCAAATCGATATCCGCCTGCCGCGCTTCCAGCCGCGCCGCGACATGGGCTGGATCCCACCCGTCCAAGACCAAGCCGGTCAACTCGGCCACCGACTCTTGGCACTCTGGCTCGGCGGCCCGGTCCACTCGCTCGTGGGGATCTTCTGCTAGATTGAACAACTGAGGGCGCTCCCGCCAGTGGTAGCAAAGCTTCCACGGCCCGCGCCGCACCATGCGCTGCACTGGGCCCTCGCGCAGGGCGTATTCCGAAAAGGCTACATCCTCCCAATCGCCACGGCCCGTACGCAGCAACTCCAGAGCCGACCGCCCCGGCGAATTGGGCAGGGGTGGGGTCCCCAGTGCTTGGAGCATGGTGGCGTTGAGGTCCAAGGCGCTCATTACTCGGTCGCATTGCGTCCCAGCCGGCAGAACGCCGGGCCAAGAGACAATGGCTGGCACTTTGACCGACTCTTCGTAAAAAGTCCGCTTCATCCACAAGCCGTGCTCGCCGACCAACTCGCCGTGATCCGAGCTGTACACCACTAGGGTATTGTCGGCCAAGTCGTTTTCCCGCAGGGCCGTTAAAATGCGGCCGATCATGCCATCCATCTCGGCGACCAAGGCCCAATAGGCCGCCCGGGCGTTGAGCACCCAGTCCTCGGGCACGTCCTGCACAGTGCCGTGGGCCCGCCACCAGCGAATTGCCGGATGGAGGTGGTCGCCAAAAGGCTCGCGCACTGTGGGTGGGCGAATTCTCGCTCGGTAGTAGTCGTACAGGGGCCGCCGCGCCAAATAGGGAGAATGCGGCAGCATAAAGCCGATGCTGAGGCTGAAGGGACCTTCGGCTTGACCGGCGCGCTTTTGCACCCCCAGCCGATTTAGAAAGTACACGGCCTCCCTCGTCACGTCCTCGTCGTGTACTTGGTACGCGCTCTGGCCCGGCCCGGCCTGCTCCAGACTAGCCCGACCAATGGCCGGGGCCAGCCCCGAGCCGGGCCAATTGGAGGAGTGGTCGCCCACCAGCCTAGCGACATAGCCGTGCAATTGGTCGGGGCCTATGGAGTGCATGCGGCCGATCAGCACGGGCCGATACCCGGCCGATCCCATGGCGTGGGCCATGGTCGGCACCCCCGAATCGAGGATCTGATTGTTGGTCCACACCTCGATGGCACTGGGGTAGCGCCCTGCGAGCATGGCCATGCGCGAGGCCACGCATACCGGCGACGGGCAGTACACCTCGGTGCATTGTACGCCTCCGGCGGCGAGGCGATCCAGATGCGGCGTCTCCACCACCGGATCGCCAGCGCAGCCCATGACGTAGGGATTGTGCTGGTCGGAGTGGATGTAGAGTAGATTGGGGCGCGGCTGCATGGGCGTCCTCCTAGAGAGATAAACGAGCCCAGCGCACTTCCATGCCGTCGTCGTCGCCGGCGTAATAGACGACCATGACGGTGCCATCGGGCAGGGCCGCTGAAAAGGGCAGGCCAAAACTCCACAGGCCCATTTCGGCCAGTAGGTCGCCGGTGTCGCCTTGGCCGGCCGCGGTCTGCGGGGAGTTGATGGTTTGGCGGTATAGCTCTACTTCGCTGGCCGCGTCAAAAGGGGCGTCTGCCGCCGGGGCTAGGCGGGCGCGGATCGAGTGCGATTGAAAGCGATCTACATAGGCCAAGACCACGCGGCCGTCGGGCAAAATGGCCGGATGCGCGGCTTGGTCGGGAAAGCCGAGATCATCGGGGGCAGACCAAGTCGCGCCTTCGTCGGCGCTGAGGTGGCGCTGGATATTGAGGTATTGGGTCGTCTGCCGGTCGTAGGTCCAAGTAAAGGTGATCACGCGGCCGTCGGGGCAGACCCCGGCGCGTTGGTCCCAGTTAAAGATGCGGCCGGTGGGGTCTTGGCAGGTGGTGACGGGCTCGCTCCAAGTCTGGCCTTGATCTTCCGAGTACAAATACACCACCCGTTGCAGCCACTGGTCCCGGTCCAAATAGGTTTTATTAGTCTCGATGCTCAAGGCCAGCCGCCCGCTGGGCAGGACGAGGACGGGGTTGGTCAGGCTGGGCGGGCCGACGTCCGGGGGGACGGACACGACTCGCCAGTCGGACCAAGTGCGCCCTAGGTCGTGGGAGTCGGCTATGACGATCTCCATGGGCAGGCAGCCCTCGGTCTCTTCGTTGAAGAGGGGTTGGCCCGGATAGGTCTGGCGGTCCACCCACAGGGCGGCGAGCAGCAAGTGGCCGTTGCCTAGGTCGGTTATATAGCCGACCCGGAGCGAGCCGTTTAGCCCGTTTAAGGCCGTGGCAAAAGGGGTTGCGGCAGTGCTCCAAGACTGCCCGCCATCGTCCGAACGCTTCAGTTCGAGCGTGCCGTCCGCAGAATCCTTGCTGCTGCCGACGCGGTAAGTCGCTAGCAGCGAGCCGTCGGCCAGCGGAGTGAGTGCGGGAAAGGTCGAAAAGGCGCGCGGCGTATTGGGCTCGCCGCGGTTGATGATGCCGCGATTGCTGATTTTCATCTCAATACCCGTTTATCTGTCAGCCGGGACTACGGTTGAATGACCAGAGCGGAGCGAATTTTTGCGGCAACCATAGCCCCGGGAAGTCCCTTGACAGGGTTGTATATAATATGTTTAAGGCTTTCAAATATCGGTTGCGGCCTACCAAGCGGCAAGCGCGAATTCTTGCCGAGCACTTGGAAGAGAGGAGGCTGGGACGGTGCGGCGGGCGACCGCGGAGGACGCGCATGCCGTGCAGCGGTTGCACACCGAGGGGGCGCAATTGCGCAATGGGCAGTCGGTGCGTTCGGAAGCGTTCTGGCAAATGTCGAGGCGGGGTAGGGCGCACGAGAGGAGAAAATCATGGTTTTAGCGACACAGACGCACCGGCGGCAATACCGCGAAGAAGGTTATTGCCTAGTCAAAGAATTGATCCCAGCCGATCGAGTACGAATCGTACTACGACGATCCGCCCATGGGCCACTTAGGCGACGACGGCTTTCAGCCTTTCAAACGCCATCGGGTGCCTCTGGAGCAGGTGGACTTTGCCCAAGAGAAGCTAATCGCCACTAGGCCGGGAGACGGGCTGTTCTTCAGCAATTACACTTGGCACCGCAGCGAGCCAAATCGCAGTGGCCAGCCGCAGGCTTTTTACGCCATTGCGTATCAGTGCCGCGGTTCGTGACCCGGTCAGCACCTATTTTTAGTCAACTTCTCGCGCTTTTCACTCAGTAGGTCGTCGATTTGTTCCTGTGAGAGTGCCAAGTCGCGGATCTCTGCGAGTGAAAAGCTTATCACTCGCCGTTTGCTAACAACTCGCCGATGGATTGGGCCGCCTTCAGGCCGTGCCCCGAAAGCACGGCCGCGATTCGCTGACCCGGCTCCACCAGACCGGCGGCCCGGGCTTGGCACAGGCCGTCCCATATCACGGCTGAAGTGGGCTCCACGCAAAAACCGGCTCGGCCCAACTGGCGCAGGCCCCGGACTATGGACTCTTCGGAGACGGCGATTACAGTACCTGCTGACTGGCGCAAGGCGTTGATGACTTCGCGGTCTCTAACCGGGCGGGGTAGGGCAATGCCCTCGGCCCGGGTGGGGCGCGGAGAAACGGCGGGTGGAACCACGTCCAAGCCGGCGTGAAAGGCTTGGTACAACGGCGAGACGTGTTCGGCTTGGACGGCAATGAGGCGCGGCAGGCGGTTGACTAGCCCGGCCTGCTGCAAATCGACAAAGCCGCGGTACAGGCCGAGTAAGATGCTGCCGGCTCCCACCGGACAGACCACGGCGTCGGGCGCGGTCCAGTCGAGTTGCTCGGCTAGTTCAAAGGCCAAGGTTTTGAGGCCCTCTATAAAGAGGGGGTGCCACAGGTGCGAGGCGTACACGGCCTTAGTGCGGTCCATGTACTCGAGTAGAGCCTCGGTGGCCCGGGGGCGCGGTCCTTCCACCGCAACCAGTTCGGCACCGTACAGGCGGATCTGCACCAGCTTGCCCACCGAGGCCGAAGCTGGACAAAAGACTTTGAGGCGCACCTTGGCGCGGGCCGCGTACGCGGCTAGGGAGGCCCCGGCGTTGCCCGAGGAGTCCTCTACTGCTTCCTCTATGCCCAAAGTGCGTAAATAGCTCATCAGCAGGGCGGCCCCGCGGTCTTTGTACGAGCCGGTGGGCAGGGTGTGGTCGCATTTGGCTAGCACCGTCAGGCCCTCCAGATCAAAGGGGATTAGGGGGGTGCGGGCCTCGCCGAGAGAGACCGGGGTGCCCACCGGGGGTAGGGCTTGGCGGAAGCGCCACATATCGGCGGGGCGGGCGGCGAGCCGGTCGCGGGGGAAGGTCGGGGTGGAGGACCGGCATTCGAGGGGTGCGTCGCAAGCGAGGCAGCGGTAGGGGGCCGGGGCTTGGGGATAGGGGACTTGGCAGACCGAGCAGTGGAAGGTGAGGGCCATGGGAATGCGTTAGACTCGATAGGCAAACAGCTTGGCGCCGAGCATGCGCACCCGGATACCGACCGCCTCGCCGGCCGCGGAGATGTTGGAGCGGCCCTGCCAGGTTACCACCTGATCTTCGCAATCACCCGTTAGCCGGTCGCACTCGTCAAAGGTAAATCCCGGCCGCGGATCGGCGTCGGGAAGCATCAGCGACGGCAGCTTTTCCAGCAGCTCAACCTGAATCCAGCCGCCCGGCTCGCAGCGATAGTTGAGGCGCAGCTCATCGTGGATGCGGAAGAGAGAAGGCAGGGAGAAGCAGCCCTCGGCTTTGGCGCGTACTCCGCAGAATCGGTGCGGACGCCAGCGCGCCCAGCGAATTTGCTGTGGCTGCCGCGCCGGAAAGAGCGCATCTACCTTGTCGGCTGGGCAATCGTGAATGACCGAGAAGGCCGCGTAGGGACAGGCCCAGTAGCCGTCGGGCAATTCGACGAGGCCGCTGCGCCAGAAGTGGGCCATACATTCGTCGCCGTCTCCCTCGGCGCCCAGCGGCAGGATTGGCCGGCGCTCGGGCCGGGACCAGTAGAGGCCGTCGCGGCTGAAGGCGATCTGCCCGTCGATGGTGCTGGCAATTTGATGGTACACGGGGATGAGCATGCCGTGCAGGTCGTCGCGGCCTGGGTACGGGAAGTAGTTGGCGCCGTAGAAGCTGATGTCGGGAGGGTCTTCGGTATCGGGGTGATGGATCAGCTTGGGAGCGGGCCAACTGGCAAAGTCGGAGGTGCGCGAGAAGCCTATCGTGCGGATTTGCATGCCCTGTTCGAGCCTGTTGACGCCGATGCCTTCGAGGAGTTCGGCGGGATAGCCCATTAGCTGGATGTAGGCGAAGTAGTTGCCGCGGTGTTCGTCGTAGCGGGCCGATATGCCGCCGTTGACCGGCCGGTACGCCAGCGGCTCTGCAAAGGGCGTCCAGTGGAGGCAGTCGGGTGATGTCCAAGCGAACATCTGGCCGGTGATTTCGGCCCGGGGACCTGTGTAGTTTTCTTGCTCCTGCTCGGCCTTGATGCGCCGGGACGGCTCCGTTCCAGACAGCTCTTCGCCGGTGTCTGGATCCCACCAGTACATGCGGCCGCCCATCGCCTTGAAGCGCTCCTCAGCGGGTGAGTTGGGGTCTTGGAAGATGCCGGTAGCCCCTTTGCACGAATTGGCGAGCAGGTTGTTGTTGGACGATCCGTTGCATTCGACCTCGTTGAGGACGGGTCGCGTCCAGTTGTAAGCATCGTCGCTGACCGCGTAACACTGGCCGCCTTCACTGTCGTAGAGCAGGTGATAGCGCCCGTCCCGCTGCCAGATGTAGAGCGGCGAGACGTGGGTGCCTTCCCACTCCATGGTTGCCTGTAGGATCGGCTCGGACTTGGCGGCCTCTTCGATCTCAAAGCGAATGCCAAGCGGGGCGTCGTAGAGCTCCAGCTCTCCGTGCCGACTGGAGCCACGGTGCCCTGGAAAGACGTCGATCATGTCAACTAAGGGACTCCAAGCGCCCGCGTTTAGGCGAATGCGGGGCGGGCGGCGTCTGGGCGCTTTTCTTTTGTTGCTACAGTCAGTCATTGAGGTAGCCTCTCGGTGGTGGTTATTTAGTGGATACCGAAAACTGGATTGCTGGTTAAGGTGAAATTATCTTGCCTGTGCAGTCTGGGGCCACTTCCATGTCCGTAAAGATATAGCGATCCATTTGCCTTTCAACCACCCTACCCACTTCTCTCTACTGAAAGGAAAATCCCATGAAAGTCACCAGTGTCGAACGCATTATCGTCGATGTCCCGTTCACGCCCCGACAGCAGGAGATAACTCGCCAGTCGGTCTATAACTGGTCCATCCTCGAGCTGTGTAAGGTAACTACCGACACGGGCCACCTAGGCTGGGGAGAGACCGTCATTCACTACACTTACGGCCGGGTGACCGATGATGCGGTTGCGCGCACAATCGGTCAAAGCCCGGCCGAACTGATGAACGACGACAGCCTAGGTGCTGGTTTGCAGATGGCGCTGTTCGACGTGGTCGGCAAGATACTTGAAGTCCCGGTGCATCGGCTGCTAGGCACCAAAGTGCGCGACTGGACGCCAATCTCTTGGTGGTGTAGTCACGCCTCGCCGGAAAACTGGGCCGCGGAAGCAGCCGAGGCCGTGGCGCAGGGGTACACGAATCTCAAGAACAAACCGCGGCCTTGGCACGACATCGTCGCTCAGGTTGACGCTGTATCCAAGGTAGTGCCCCCCCATTTCCATCTCGATCTCGATCCCAACGGCTCTTGGGAAAACGCGGGCAATGCCATTCCGCTCATCAAGAAGCTCGAACGCTATGAAAACGTAGCCATGTTTGAGACGCCGATCCCGCAGGAGGATATTCTCGGCAATCGCCAGATTCGTCAGGCCGTGAACAGGCCGGTGGCCATGCACTTTGGTTCGCCGCCGTTTGTCACGGCGGTGCGCGAAGAAGTGTGCGACGGCTTTGTGATTGGGGGCGGGAAATCAATGACCATGCGCCAAGGGCAATGCGCTGCGGAAGTTTCCATGCCGTTCTGGTTGCAGATCGTCGGCAATGGGTTGACGACCACGTGGGACGCCCATATCGGCTCGGTGCTAACGCACGCCCGGTGGCCGGCCATCAGTTGTATCAATATGTACAGCCACCATCTGCTGACTGAGCCTGTGCAGGTAATCAACGGGCACCAGCAGGTCCCCGACGGGCCGGGCCTCGGCGTCGAGGTTAATGAAGCGGCGGTTGAGCAATTCCGCGTTCCTCAGGAGGTGCTCGACGAACACGCGCGTCGGGGACCGCTCTACATCCACCCGAAACCGCGGCAGATCAGCACCATTGTCTATCCCGACGGTACCTGCATACACATGGAGCACCCCCATGTACCGGGAACCTATGTGGAGGGCGTGCGCACCGAAATTTTGGCGGACGATGGCTCGCAAGAATGGCAGAGCCTGTACGAGCGCGTACAAAAGGAGAAGCAGGTGGTTAGCCGGTGGGAGGGGCCGTAGTTTGCCCGATGCGGTTGGCGGGCGAGCGGCCCGTGCTCCCGGTGGAGACGACTCATTATCTCGAACATATTGAGCCATACGCACAATATTGGGCGGAATCAAATTCGGCGATATAAGGAACTAGTGCATCTGTCCGATGGCTTTTCTGGGGCCGACATTGAGGCTGCGGTACGGGAGGTGGCGATGGAGGCTATTATACGGGGTGACGACCAAATGAGAGGATCACATGATCTACGAGGAAAGGGGGAATTTGATTTTCAATGTTGCTCACGCCTTTTCCACGTCAAACGCCGCTAGGTTGCGCTCGCCCTTGCTAAACTCCACGCCGATCAGATAGATCGGCTGCTCCAACGCCCGATACTTAGCCGCATATCCCCGCGCCTGCAACTGCGCCAGCGCCGACCCGGCCGACGCCTGTTCCACCACCTTGAACTCGAACAAATAGACGTTGCTGTTGAACAACACCGCCATGTCCGTGCGGCCGTGGCTGCTGCTGTCTTCCACCCGAACATCCAAGCCCAACGACGCGAAATACGAGTAGAACACGCTGGCGTAATAGCCCTCGTACTGCGCGATGTCGTTGTTGGTGTACCACTCGTAGGGAATGCTGGCGAAAAAAGCGTGGAACAGCGTCTGCAACCCGTCGAAGTCATTGGCTTCCAGCAGGTCGTAGAGCCGTCCACTGTTGGCCGTCTGCCGCGACCTGTCTTGCACTAAGTAGCTCAGTAGGCTCTCGTTGAGGCTCTGGCGCACCTCGCGGTTGGGATAGCTCAACTGATAGAACCACCTCCCGCCGCGATCCTTGGCGTCGATGATGGTCAGGTAGCCGGTCTGGAACAGCAGGGCTTCGGTGGCGATGTCATCGACATCAAACGTCGAGAGCAACTCGTCGCTGGCGACCATGCCGTCCAAGTCCAAGGAGCGCACGTGGCGTTGGCACAGCGTCTCGACCAGAAATGTCGGCGTACCGGTCTCAAACCAGTAGGCTTTGAACAGGCCGCTGTCGAACAGCAGCAGGATGTCGAAGGGGTTGTACACTTGCTCGGCGCCCAGCGTTGCGGCTGAGCCTGTCGAAGCCCAGCTATAGCCGTTGTACCAGTCGCGGATCTGGGCGCGATCTAAGCCGGGCAACTCCGGCGCGAACACCGCGTCCAAGTCTGACTCGGTATAGCCGCAGATCGCCGAATAGCGCGGGTCGAGCGTGATGTCTTTGAGGCTGTTCAGCCCGGAAAACAGGCTGACCTTGGAAAACGTACTCACGCCGGTGATGAACGTGAAGCGCACGTGCGCGTCGCTGGCTTTGATGACGGAATACAGCCCGTGCAGGAAGTCGCGGTTGGCGCGGGCGATGTCGGGCCGTTCCAGCGCGTCCAAGATCGGCTTGTCGTATTCGTCGATCAGCACGGTCACCGGCTGGCCAGTTTGGCGATGCAGGCGTCGGAGCAGACCACGGAAGCGGGTCGATGCCATGTCATACCGGCTTTCAACGCCTGTTTCTTCCTCAATCTCGTCCAATTGTGCCATCACCTCTGTGTGGAGAACGTCCGGCTCTTTGAAGTTGCCGCCGCCAAAGTCCAGTCGCACTACCGGATGGCGCACCGACCAGTCCCAGCGGTTGTGGATGTGCAAGCCCTCGAACAACGGCTCGTTGCCCTCGAACAACTCCTTGAGCGTGTCCAAGAACAGGCTCTTGCCAAACCGACGAGGACGCGACAGGAAGTAGTGTGCCCCCTCGTCGAGCAGGCGGCGGATGTAGGCGGTCTTATCGACATAGTAGCAGCCCCCCTCGCGCACTTTGCGGAACGTCTGAAGGCCGATGGGGAGTTTGCGTTTATTCACGGCGCACCTCTCTTATCGCCCGGCTTTCCCGACATTACTCTGAACATTAGCCAGTCACTGCTCCTTGGGCTGCCGACGACACCGAGCGGGCGTATTTGGCCATCACGCCGGAGGTGTAGCGCGGCGGTGGGGCCTCCCAGACGGCTAGGCGGGCCTGCAGCTCGGCTGCGTCTAGGGCTACGTCCAACCGGCCGGCCGCGGTGTCGATGGTGATGGTATCGCCGTCGCGCAGGACGGCCAAGGGGCCGCCCACTGCGGCTTCGGGCGCGGCGTGGCCGATCATCAGGCCGCGAGTAGCACCCGAAAAGCGGCCATCGGTTACTAGGGCCACAAAGTCGCCCAGACCGGCCCCCACAATGGCACCGGTGACGGCTAGCATCTCGCGCATGCCCGGTCCGCCCTTGGGGCCTTCGTAGCGGATGACCACCACATCGCCGGGCTGGATGTGGCCCTGCTCAATGGCCGGCATGACTTCGTCCTCGCTGTCGAAGACGCGGGCCGGGCCTTGATGCTGGGCGCGTTCGTGGCCGGCCAATTTCACCACCGCGCCTTCGGGGGCGAGATTGCCCTTGAGCACGACTAGACCTCCCGATTTTTTTAGCGGTTTATCGACCGGCACCACGACCTGTTGGCCGGGGGTTTCCACGGCGCGGTCGGCCTCTTGGCCGATGGTGCGGCCCGATACCGTGAGGGCGTCCTCGTGCAGCAGGCCGGCTTCTTTGAGGCGGCGGGCGACTAAGGAGATGCCGCCGGCTTTGTCCAAGTCGGGGGCGACAAAGCGGCCGCCGGGCTTGAGGTCGACCATGAGTGGGGTAGAACTGCTCAAGGTCTGGAAGTCCTCAATGTCCAGTTCCAATCCAGCCTCCCGGGCGATGGCCAGAAAATGCAGCACGCCGTTGGTCGAGCCGCCGGTGGTGGCAATGGAGCGGATGGCGTTGTCGAGGGCGGGACGGGTGATGATCTGCGAGGGTTTGCGATTTTGGCGCACCAATTCGACGGCTAGGCTCCCGACTTGGGTGCCGACGGCTTCCTTGCGCGGGTCGGTGGCCGGCACCGAGCCCGAGCCCATGAGGGCCACGCCGAGAATCTCGGCCGCGGTGGCCATGGTATTGGCGGTGAATTGACCGCCGCAGGACCCAGCCCCGGGGCAGGCGTTTTCTTCGATGAGGCGCAATTGATCGTCGTCGATGCGGCCGGTGGCGTGGGCACCGATGGCTTCATACACGTCTTGGATGGTGATATCGGCTTGGTCGTGGCGACCGGGCATAATCGAGCCGCCGTAGAGCAGCACCGAAGGGATGTCCAAGCGGCACATGGCCATAATGGCCCCTGGGGTGGTCTTGTCGCAGCCGGTGAGGGCGACAAAGCCGTCGAGCATATGGCCGCGCACCACCAGTTCCATGGAGTCGGCGATGACTTCGCGCGAAATGAGCGAGGTCTTCATGCCTTCGGTGCCCATGGTGATGCCGTCGGAGATCACCACTGTATTGAATTCGAGGGGGGTGCCGCCGGCACGGCGGATGCCGGCCTTGACGTGCTCGGCTAGGCCGCGCAGGCCAAAATTGCAAGGGCCTAGCTCGGTCCAGGTGTTGGCAATGCCGATGAGGGGTTGGCGCAGGGCCTCGGCGTCGAAGCCGGCGGCCCGGTACATGGCGCGGGCTCCGGCCCGGGATGGGCCTTGGGTGATGTGCTTGCTGATGGGGGTGGAGTCGGTCATAGTGTGCTTTCTTTTGAGGGAAGTGAGACGAAAGACGGATAGTAGCATCTGAGTTTTAACTCGTCAACTGAGGGCGGGATGTTGCTGCGGATACTGTCCCGGAGCCCCTTTATCCTGATCTTTATATCCTTCAAAGGAGGTCGTCATGCACCACCTTCTGTCGTCTGTCACGTTCCTTTGCCTTCTCGCTTCGAGAAGATAAATAGCACCTATGCCATTGAAGGGGATACTTTGTTCATCAATACCAAGGAAGAGGGCGGGGTCGAAACCTTGGAACTCCACCGCATCGGTGATGCTACCGCTGTCGTCCAAACTACCTGGGGCGACCTGAAAGCGGCTCGGCGTCCGTGAACTTCCCTTAGCATCGCTTCTGCAATTGAAGTCCTGGCCGCGGGCTTCTTTAGTCGATCATGACTTTTTCGCGGCGTTGGGCGCTGTCGTACAAGGCGTCGAGTATTTGCATGAAGTGATAGGCGTCTTGGGCATCGACGAAGGTGGCGTCGAGGCTCTCGGGCCCAGCGATGCGGTAGTGCGCCTGCAATTCGGCTTGCACCGCAGGGCAGGCCGCCCAATGCACCGCAACGCTATCGCCTTCTTGAACCACTTGGTCTGGGGTGCGCTCGCGCGTGATTTCGAGTTGGCGGCCGTCGGCTAGGGTGCGGTAGATATTGAGCCAAGCAAAATCGGGCCCCTCGTCGAGGTGAAAGCTAGTCAGACCCGTCAGACGCAAGCCTTGGGGGCCGAGGACGGTGGCGATGCCTCGACTTAGGGGGGCTTGGAAAAGAGCAGGACGGGAGACGCGGGCGAAGGCCATATAACCCTCACTTTCACAGGTAAAAGCGGCCGTTCAGAGAGCTTGTTCCAGCCGAAGCCGTCATGCGACCCGCTTGTTCACCGGCCGGAAGCAATTGCGTTTGTAGGGTAAGTTTATTTTGATTACTGAAGTGAGCAAGAAAGAGGTATCTACCTCTTTGTTGGACCGATGGGGTCCTAACCTTTAACGGAGTCCATACAGACCTTGAAGGCCAAAACATCTACGATCTTGAAGACGCCAACGGCGTCAAGATGGTCCAAGAACTCATCGCCGCGGCAGCTCAAGGCGGCGGTTTTGTCGAGTACCTTTGGCCCAATCCAGAGATAGAAGGGGACACCAGCTCGCCTAAAGTGAGCTATGCTATTCCCTATTCTGCTCTCGGCGGCGGCGGAGATTTTGTCTTAGGTGCTGGCTTTCATCCGGCAACCGCTTCTACGTCGGTTGAAGAGTGAAGCGTTTATACACATTGCCATAGCAAATCGCAAAACGAAAACAATTTTAGGAAGGCTTCTTGAGGAATAATCCGATGAAATTCATCTACTTTACCGACATTCACCTCGACTCCGGGATAGACACCCGCGAGGGATTTGAGCTGTGTGTGGAATCCATGCTGGAGCATCAGCCTGAAGTCCTGATCAACGGCGGCGACGTGGGCCTCACGCCCGAGGCACTAGCGCAATACGCCCAGACCATGGAGAGGGTATCTGTGCCGGTGCTGATGAGCCACGGCAACCACGAGATGTGCAGCGGCTATCTGCCTCGGGAACAAGGGGGGACGATGCACGCCAGCGCCGATATTGGCGGCGTCCATTTTGTGCTGTTGGACGTGGTGCGCTACTTCGAGCCGACCGAGGATCACCCGTCCAACTGGCACGTCCTAGCCGACGAGGGGCTATTGGAGTGGCTGGCCGCGGATCTGGCGGAGGTGGACCGGGCCGCGCCGCTGGTGGTGGTCAGCCACGTGCCTCTATCGACGACCTTTCCACAGCGCTCGGGTCAGGTGCCGGACATGGCTTTCCCCACCAACGAGATTGCCGGGGCGCGGCGCTTGCTGACGCTATTGCAGCCCTTTGAACGGGCGATCACCTTGCACGGCCACCACCATGAAAACGGCCGCCACTTCGTCGGCGCTATGGAGGTTATGACCACGGCGGCGGTGTCGGGCAATTGGTGGAAGACGGGGCTGGAAAGCCGCGGCCCGCAAGGACGCGAACCCCAGGGGTATCGGGTGGTCGAAGTTGATGAGGAAGGGAATTTCAGGAGCCAGTACTACGCTTTCCAGTCGCACCAAGACGAGGCGGTGGAATTGTGTCGGCATCAGGCTTCGGGTCGCCGCTTTGTCAATGTGTTTGATGGTTCGCCGCGCACGCAGGTCGAGGTGAGGGACTTGGGGCCATTAGCACCGATCGATCCACTCGCTGAATCGTCGCGCGATCTGGCGACGCACCTGTGGGAATTGCCAGCCGACTTTGACCGGCAGCAGGTGAAGATACGGGTGCTCTTTGAGGACGGACGGGAGTGCGAAGGGGTGCTGGAGGAACGGGTGTGGGAGTGAAATTTTGCCTTATAACTTTCCTCTCGAATCCCTGAAACTATGTCCTTGCCACCAGTAAACCCCGGCTAGCACACGCGGTAAAGAGGACGAAGTTTGGATGCTGCCCGGCTTGGTTCCAGCGTTCGAGGCTCCCGCCTGCCAATGCGAGTTGCCGTTGGCCGGCTTCACCGCGCCGGGCGGGAGTTAAAATGTCACAGCCCTCAATGCCTCCCGGTTCTGTTTCGCCGAGGATTGCGAGGATCGTGGAGAAGAAGTCTTGCGGTTGCACCATAACATCGCTCCGTCCGGTATCGCCATCCGGCATTCGGATGAAGAGCGGAACATGCGCTTCGGCCTCGCGCACTGGTTGCCCTTTGCCAAAAGTGCCGCGCTCACCGACGTTGGTGCCGTGGTCGCCGGTTAAGATGACGGCCGTGTTCTGGTCGAGCCCGGTGGATTCGAGTGTGTCCAAGAATTGCCCAAAACAGTGGTCCATCCAAGTCAATTTCGCCGGGTATTGCGCTTTGATGTGTTCCTTGGCCTCGTCGGGGAGGTCTTTGTGGTTCCGCCCGCCGAAGAGGCTGCGCGGGTCAACGCGCCCATCGTAGTCCGGTCGCACGTCGTACCTTTTCATAAACTCGATCGGTGCATCCCACGGTTCGTGGGGGTCGAAACAATCCACCCAGAGGAAGAAATTCTCGCGCTTTGCATTGTCTTTGAGGAATTGGGCCGCGCTCCTGAACAACTTTGCGCAGTTCCAATCCTCCGGTTTTTTGCGGTTGCGGTTCGCCCGGGCGTAGGTCTGGAGGAGCCCGCTTCTCGCGGCGTTTTCGCCGAGGCATGCAAACATGGGTTGATGGCACCAGTTGTCCGGCCAGTGCCCATGCTTTCGCTGCAAAGCGGTCGATATTCGGCGTTTCGATCCAAGTATTGCCGTTTGCGCCGATATAATCGTAGCGGAGGGTGTCAATCACGACGAGCGCGATATTCATTTTTTAGCTCCGTTTCTCGGTCGCGTGCTGCGGAAGGCATGGAACGGTATGCGCGAGGGCTACCAAGGAGTGGCGATGGAAAATTCCTTTGCTACTCCCTCAAGCCCCTCGACGGCTTGCGCTGAAATCGGTACACCATCCCGGCGGTACTGAGTTTCCCTCTCTAGCTCCTTGCCGCCGGGCAGGAAGGACTCGCTGAAGTTGGGCAGTGGCTTCATGCGACTGGCCTCGTCCATCAGGTGATCCATGTCGGCCTTGAAAGCGTCGAGATCGGAAAAGCAGTTCACGTCTAGGGCGAGGAAGAAGCCCGATTGATCGGCGCCTGTGAACTCGATATTGCCCCGCGAAAACTCCGTCAGCATCTGCCCTCCTAGTGTACCCGAGAGAATATTGCCCACGTGCGAAATGCCGATGGCCTTGATGAAAACCGGCGGGTACTTCAGGAAGGTCTCGTCGTCGATTGCGTAGTGGCTGGCAAAGTCGAGGAGGAAGGTCGGTTTGCCCTCTCCGGCTGGCATGCCGAAGGCCAAGGGCGGGCTGCCTTGGATGGATCCCCGGATCGTCGAATCGCGATTGTAGTGGTCGGAGGCATTGCGACCGGAGGTTGAAATGCCGATCAGGTCAGCGCGCATGGCCATGCGCGCGTAGTTGCCGGTGCTGCCAAGATGAGCGTGGTAGGTGGAGGTGGCTGCGCCGATCCCAAATTCTTGGGCCTTGGCGATGGCTATTTCCATGCCCTTGGTGGCGACGAGGTAGCCCAAGCCGCCGTCGCCGGAGAGCGCGGCCGTGATTGGTCCTTCCTTGAGTACGCGGATTTGCGGGTTCGGGTTGACAGTGCCGTCTTGGAATGAACGGACGTAGCGATTGACTTGCAGGACGCCGTGGCTGACGACGCCACGCAGGTCGCATTCGACCAGTTTGCTGGCGATGAGCTGAGCGTGATCTGCCGGTAGCGGCACGGCCGCGAAAATATCGACGACCAGTTGCTCAAGGTCGGTGACGGCGACGCGGATGCCGTCGGTAGGGGGGGCGTTCATACGTGTGTTCCTCTCGCAATGAATCTCCTCGTACAACAGGAAGGCGCAGAACATTGCCGGATTGACACTATCTCCCCGAGCAATGTAGTGTTTATACATTATTAGCGAGACTCTTTGTCTCACTAAGTTTCACTTCAGCTTTGCGTCCTTGCAACCCATCCCAATCGCCTCTGCGGAAGGTTTCTTATGAAACGCGTTCTTTTGGCCAAGTTCAACCACGAGGTTGGCAGCTTTAACCCCCAGCTTACCTATTACGACGACTTCACGATCCACCGGGGGCTAGCCCTGCTAGAAGCTGCCCGTTGGTCCAATTCCACGCTGGCGGGCAATATCGACGTCCTCGAGGCCCGTCCCGACATCGAACTCGTTCCCACGTACGGGGCTTGGTGCAATACGACCGGCGGTTTGGTCGCTGGTCCCGCTATGGAGCGTCTCATCGGCGAATTGTTGGCTGCCGTCGAGGGCCAAGCCCCCGTGGATGCGGTCTGTCTGTCGCTACACGGGGCCATGGCCGGCGAAACCGAAATCGATCCCGAGGGCCGCGTTGCGTCCGGCATCCGGCAAATCGTCGGGGACGTGCCCATTGTCGCAGCCCTGGACCTGCACGCAGTTATTTCGCAACGGCTGGTCGATGCCGCCGACGCCTTGGTTTTTCTCCACACCTATCCGCACGCGGATATGCGCGACACTGGCCAGCGCGCAGCCCGTCTGTTGTTGCGCCAATTAGACGGGGAAGTCAAGCCCACCACGGCCCGCGTACCCATCCCATTATTGGCCCGCGGCGACGAACTCATCACCGCCAGCGGCCGCTTTGGCGCAGCCATCGGCCGCTGCCGTGAAATTGAGGCGTCTTTAGGTGGCTTGGCCGCTGGCGTCGTCATTGGCAACCCCTTTACCGATGTGCCCGATTTGCAGTCTAATGCAATCGTCACCACCGACGACGATCCAGCTCAAGCCGAGGAATTGGCGCTGGAATTGGCCCGCTTTATGTGGGAAAACCGCCCTCACTGGATTCCCAAACTCACCGCGCTCGAACAAGCCGTGCGTCTGGCCGAAGAAACCGAGGGCCTCACGGTGTTCTCGGACGCTGCGGATTCCACGGCCTCGGGTGCCAGCGGCGACAGCAACGCCATTCTCAATGGGCTGCTCCAATACAATTACAGCAAGCGCGCCCTCATTCCCATAGTGGATGCTCCGGCGGTGGAAGCCGCCTATCGAACGGGAGTAGGGGGGCGGTTTACTTGGCCTCTGGGCGGCACCCTCGACTCGGAGCGCTTTGCGCCGGTGGAGTTGCCTTTGTATGTCAAAAGCCTGTCCGACGGGGCCTTCACCACCGAAGACGGCTATGTAGTGCCGCCTAGCCGCACCGCCATTTTGACCAGTGGCAATCTCACGCTGCTGGTGACCCAAGAAGCCGCCCCCATCGTCGGCCGCAAGGTGTACCAGAGTCAGGGCCACGATCCGGCTGACTACGACTTGGTCGTGTGCAAATCGCCCAACGGTTTCCGCACTCACTACGAGGCCATCGCCGCCCGCATTGTCGCTGTCGATGTGCCCGGGGCCACCAGCGCCAATCTCAAAACCTTGCCCTACCAGCACTGTGTGCGTCCCATTTTTCCGCTGGATGAGGGGGTAGTGCCGCCTTTTGCAGAGGCCGGCTGAGTGCGTAGCGAAGCGCTCTTCACGCCGGCGCAACAAGCCCTTGTCGCCAGCCTGCACAGACGCGATCAGCAGGAGCGTCAAGCCGGCTCTACAGACCCGTTGCGCCTCAGGGCCGTCAGCCCCCAAGTGGCCCATTATCTCTGTCTCACCGCGATCCACCAACGGGCGCAGACCTTGGTCGAATTTGGCACGTCGCACGGCTATTCTACTCTGCACCTAGCCGCTGCGGCCCAGCGCACCGGGGGCCACGTCTTCAGCTTGGATCGGGTGCCGGAGAAAACGGCGGTGGCCCAAGCCAATTTGCGTCAAGCTGGCCTAGATCACTTGGTGGAATGCTACACCGGGGAAGGAACCGATTTTATCGCGGCTCTCCCCGAGGGCGTGGACTTTGTCTTTGTGGATTTTGGCCTGCCCGCGTTTGCGCCCCTGTTCACCAGGCTGGAAAGTCGTCTGGCGGCAGGGGCATTCCTCTTTGTCGATGGCTGGTCCAAAGTCGAACAATGGGACCAGAATCCGGCTTGGGCTGCTTTTAGAAGCCGCTTAGACGAGACTGACGATTGGCTGACCTACATCCTGTCGCTGGAAAAGTCGCACCTCATTGCCGTTAAGCTGTCCTGAGCAGCGGGCCAGCCGGGCTACACACTAGGGGGCGATGAAGCCACGCAGATTGGCTACCCGGCTTGTCTTGCTGCCGCAAGGTGAAGCACCGGCGGCTGCCTTTGTTTAGGTATCTAAATCGGATATATTCTTTTTCCATTGCGTCCTTCCCTAGCCGAGAGGATCGGATGGCTGAGTTCGATAGTGTTTCCAAATCCCTGGTTAGCACCTATCCCCAAGGCGTTTTGGAGTTTCTACTAGGGCAAGCGGACGTACAGGTGCTGGACCTGCTCAATACCGAGCAGGCCACCTTCGATACGCAGATTATGGATAGCCTACTGCGCGTGCAGAAGGATGGAAAAGAGGCGTTAGTTCACTGCGAGTTTCAGACCGACGACAGCACTCACCTGCCCATGCCTCGTCGAATGGTCCGGTATATGGGCCGCTGCATTGCCGAGTACGGTTTGCCGCTGTTGGCGCATGTGATTTACTTGCGTCCTGAAGCGGGTCGCCGCGATCCGGGGCACTACGTCCAAGAAGACGCCGGGTATGAAGTCGTTATGCGGTATAAGGTGATTCGTTTGATCGAATTGGACGGGGTAGCACATTTGTCGTCGGGCAATCCGGGCGTGTTGCCGTTTACGCCGTTGATGGGGCGTCCTGCGGGGGTGGATGTGGATGCTTGGTTGGGTTGGTGCGTGGACGCGACCGAAGGGTTGTCGGTATCTCGTTCCGCGAGGGATAAAGTGTTGGCGCACATGGGGGTATTGAGTTCTTTGGTGTGCGAAGAATCAACCATCTATTCTCTCATTTCGGAGGAAATTATGAACCGTTTTCCACTTATTGAGTCTTTTCTCAAGCGGGGCATTGAGCAAGGCATTGAGCAAGGCATTGAGCGAAGTATTCAAAGAGTGTTGGCGGGGCGGTTTGGGGAAGATATGGCGCAGGTGTTGGCGAATCGGCTGGAGGGCCTTGACGATGTGGATAAGCTCGAAGCCTTGCTTGACGCGGCGGTACAGGTGTCGGACTTGGCGGATTTTGTGCGCCTGTTGGACCAGATGACCGCAACGTGAAGGACTTGCGCTGGCTAGATGTCGTGCCAGCATCACCCTGCCGCCTTTAGGCACAGCTTGCGCGCGAATGACATGGGGCGTTGACGCGCTTGTAGGGTGCCTCCTAAAATTTTCCTTCGTATATCTCGTCGAATAGGACTTTGAGCCCTTCGACGAGCTCCGGCTCCGGCGCTGGATTGGGCGGCCCTAAGCGGTGGTTGGGGTAGAGCCCCTTCAATTGGATGGCCGCTTTTATGGAAGCCAGCCAGTTGTGCTTGATGGCCCACTGCAACCACGGCTCTTCATAGCGATACACCCAATCCCAGGCCCCGGCCGCATCGCCGTTGACCAGTGCCTTGTAGAAGGCATTGGCAATGTCGGGGCGGAAGGGTGCGACCGTGCATAAATAGGCGGGGGAGCCGAGCGGATAGCCAAAGGCGAAATTGCGCATCTGCCCGCCGCTGATCACCCCGAAACCCAGATTGCGCGTCTGGCGGATCAGGTCGTAATACGTGTAGAATTGGTCTCCGTCGTTTTTCATGCCGATGATGTGGGGGCGCTGGGCCAATTCTGCGGCGGCTTCCAAGGGGAAGGGGGGCTGGCCGCCGGCCCACAGCAATAGAGGGATATCAGCAGCTCCCTCCAAGGAGTCGAAGTAATTGACCAGAACCGGCGTGGTATTGCCCAGATAGGGATGGACTTGGACTTTGACCGCGTCCATGCCTACGGCTTGGGCGAAGAGGGATTTGCCCGGCTCGACGTAGCGCCGACGGAAAATCCCTTTTTTACGCCGGTGTCGCAGGCGGCGGGCAATGTGCAGGACATCTCCAATTTAGGCGTGGTCAGCTTTGCCTACGGCCTGCCTACCGCTACCACCGTGGCCGGTGGCACCCTCCGGGTGCAGGACCTGCTCGGGTTCGACGTGTATGGCGAATACGACTTGAGTTGGAGTTGGCGTCAATACCCCAATGTCGCCGCGGAAACTCACACGGCCTCGGCCCCGATGCCTTTCGCGCCGATTTCCTCGTCGACGACCGGCAGGTTTTTCCCGGTTGGGATCTGAACAACGACTTGGTGCCCGACTTCAACCAGAACGACAATCGCGTCAAGGCCAATAACATTCCCGACTACCAAGAGCCTTTCCGGCGCTTCCAAGTGGACCGGCCCGAGTTCCTGTTTGGCGTGGACATGAACCACAACTTCTGGGTTGACTTGTATGAAAACGACACCGAGCCGGACTACCCCTACCGCCGCGATCAGGCCGGCTTCAATGTCTATGGTGGCGTGGAGCTAGGGCGGCACTGGCAGCTCAAGGCCGGGGCCTTGCGCGAGGCGCAGATCTCAGCCGACCGCAAAAATCACAGCACCTACGTGCAGGTGGGCTACCAGCGGGTGTGGCCGCGCTGGGGCCGGGTGCGGCTGTTTGAGATGAGCGAGTTGGTCGCGGACGACATTTCCAATCCGCTGTTGCAGTGGCGGCCAGACAACACCTTGCGGGGCGGGCAGTTGGTGCATTTGCCCGATCCGCTGTTGGCGCGGGATACGTGGGTCAATCAGCTCTTTGTCGGCCACAGTCTGACCGGCGAAAATCTTCAGGTGATGAGCAAGCTCAACTGGGTGCTTTTCCGGCAGTTGATGAATGCAGAGCGTCGCCGCCAGCACGGCTTGGCTCCAGCGGACTTTTTCTTTGGCTTGATCAACAAGGCGAGTTACCGCTACGCTTGGCGGAGCGTTACTGTGGAGCCGCGCTGGAAGAGCGAGTGGGTGCAACAGAGCCGGTCGCTGTTTGACCAA
The DNA here is from genome assembly GCA_965200315.1 of Candidatus Latescibacterota bacterium. GTDB lineage: Bacteria > Latescibacterota > UBA2968 > UBA8231 > UBA8231. The sequence goes on along the minus strand of OZ241362.1, from coordinate 680,483 downwards.
GCGAAGCAAACGACGCTGCTGGAGTTGGTTTCGCTGTTGTTGGAAACTCAGCTTTTGTCCGCGACTAGGGCGCAGGCCGGGGTGGAGTACGCCTTTTTCAACGATTTAGACCGAGATAGCGAGGATTTTAGCTCGCTGAATTGGGCTTTCCAGTTGGCGACCGAGTCGGCCTATCTAGGGTATCGGATTCAAGCCCTAGCCGGCTTGGTGGTGGAGCGCAAAAACTTTGCACAGGCCGAGGCTTTTACGGCCACCCAGAGCTTTGTCGCGCTCTACGCCGGGTTGCAGTAGCCGAATGCGGACGGCGCCCTGAATCCCGTTTTTAGCGCGCCCCTTCCTCCCAAGACGGCAAGCTCAAACCGTCCTGATCCCAGACAATTTCACCGGCTCGCAGGGTCATGCGGCCCTCTATTTTTTGGCGGCCTTGCAGGGTGCTGCGCGTGGCATCGACAAAGCCAAAGCGGCCTTCGTGCACGGCCAGCACCGCGACATCGGCTTCAGCGCCTACGCTCAGGTGGCCCAATTCGGGCCGGCGGATGACTTCGGCGGGGCGCTGCGTCGAGCGGTAGATGACCTCTTGCAGCGGCATCCCCAAGGCCAGCATCTTCGACATAGTGATGTTCATGGTGGCGTTGGGCAGCAAGCGGCTGCGGCGGTGCAGATCGGTGCTGATGGTATCGGGCGGAAAGCCTTGGGCCATGGCCGGTACGGCAATGTGGAAGCGGAAGGAGGCGTTGCCGTGGCCCAAATCGAAAATCACGCCGCGCTCGCGAGCCTGCCAGACAAAGTCGAAGATGCGGTCGTTGTCGTCGAGCATGGGCGTCCGCATGGAGTAGCAGTGTGTGTGGATATCGCCGGGGCTGTAGCGGGCGAGCAATTCGGGGTACGTGCGGGTGGGTTTGGGCGAGAAATCGACCATGACGATGCTGCCGGCCCGCCGCGCCGCCTCAATGGCTCCGCCGGTTGATTCCCACCCCGGCCCGCCAAAATGGGCCGATTTGACCCCGACGATGTGCTCTCGGTAGCGCTCGACTGCGGCGGCGCAGGGGATGGGGTCCATATCGGTGGTGTCTTGCTCCGGCGGGCCGGTCATGCCTGCGCCGACGATGTTGACAAAGGCGAGGACGCGGGTGATGGACTGGTCCATGATGGTCTCTTTGAAATCCGCAATATCCTTGTACCCAGCGCCGCCCGTATCGACGCAGGTGGTGACGCCGTGCGGCAGGTTGTGGGGGTCGGGGAAGAGCCAAGCATTAAAGCCGCCGTACACGTGTAGGTGGATGTCGATGAGGCCGGGGGTGACGTAGAGGCCAGCGACGTTGGCTTGCCGCTCTGCAGTGCCGGGCAACTCAGCCCCCACAGCGGCGATTTTGCCGTCTTTGACGGCGAGGTCGGCCGGGGCGTCGATGTTGTTTTGGGGTCAATGAGGTGGCCGTTTTTGAGCAGGACGTCGTAGTGGGGGGGCATGGTGCTCCTTTTGGGATTAGGGATTAAAAAGCAAAGAGGTAGAGTGATGCCACAAATGAAAAATCAATACTAGCCGCAATGATTCTCGCGGTGCCCGCGCTTCTGATTTCGATCAACTTGGGCCAAGCCGAACACGACAGGAAACCAAACAGACTTCTTGCTATCTGAAATAAAGATAAAAGGACTGTGTAGGTGGCTTGGTACGCCCGCAAGCAGTGGTTTGCGCTTTATCTCGCAGCCAGCACTTAGCTATATGATTCCCAATTGTTAATTCCTAATTCTTATCCGAGGGCTTAGTCGCTGGGGAAGTATCCTTTGTATTCCAGACCGAGCAATTCCCGGGACCGGGCGACGTTGCAGTACTTATCCGCGTCCGGGTGGCTGGCCGTGTGCATGATGTCGAAGTCAATGGTCTCGGATGTGAGCGCTAGGTGGCAGGCTTCGGCCAGATCGTGTCGGCAGACCCAGCTAACGCCGCCGCGGGCGGGGTGGCCATCTCGACTGATGCCGAGCCTGCTGTCGCCGATGCTACAGGGCCGGAAGACGATGATCCGCAGGCCGTAGGCGTCGTGGAACTGGCGGCACATTTCCTCTTGCAGGCGCTTGGATATGCCGTACGGGCTTCCTTCCTTGCTGCGGACTTCGGACGATAGGAAAACGCCGTCTGGATGTTGCACGACGCAGGAGCCCATATGCACCACGCGTTTGAGCTGGTGCCGCCGGGCCGACTCCAAAACATTCCACATCCCCTTGAGGTTGATCAGAAAGGGATTCACATCGCCCTCGGGCGGATTCTCGTATCCGAAGTAGGCGGCTAGATGGACGACGCCATCCATGCCTTCCAAGGTCTTGTGGACGGCGTGGAAATCGGCGATGTCCCCGTAGCGTTTTTCTCCCTCCCAGTCTCCGTCGAAGCGCTGGTACGTCGTCCAAGCTTCGGGACTGTAATCAAAGGCGCGCATTTGGTGGCGACCGGCGAAGTTTTCCAGCACGGCCCGGCCGACCCACCCGGCGGCACCCATGATGGCTACTTTCACGCGCAATCCTCCTGAGAAACGGTCTGTGACCAGCGAGTCGCAGTCATTCGCTGTACACGGCCTCGATCAGGCCCCTCATGTAGCCAATGGCGTAGAGGCGCTCCATTGAATGCACATCGACGAAATCCTCGTAGGTTAGCTGCGGGAAGTGGTCGGGGCGTGCGACCCCTTCGAACCCGGTGTCGCGATAGGCTCTGACGCAGGCAGCCATGTCGTGCTTGCCATCGTCGTGGAAAGCCTCGTCGAACTTCTCTGGTGTGCCCTTGATGTCGCGGAAATGGACGAAGTGAATCTTCTGCTGCTCGCCGAAATGGCGAATGACGCTCGGCAGGTCGTCGGTCATCAGGCCGAAGTTTCCCTGACAGAGGCCGATGCCGTTTGCCGGGCTGGGAACGAGATCGAGCATCTTCTGGTAATTCTCAACGCTGCTGATGATGCGGGCGATGCCTTGGATCGGCGATAGGGGCGGGTCATCGGGATGCATGGCGAGCTTGACGTTGGCCTCTTCGGCGACTGGGACCACGCGCTCGAGAAAGTATTTCAGGTTGTCCCACTGGTCCTCTTCGGTGACTTCGCCATGCTCGCCGGCGGGGTGGGTCTTGTTGAATTCCTCGAGGTCGAAGCCGGTCACCTTAGCGCCGCCGCGCGTCGGGAGCTCGGACGACGTGCGAATCACAAAGAGGATCGGCATCCAAGCGGGGCACCACACTGGGATGCCGACCGCCCCCATGTTGCGGATGAACTCGCAGACGACGGCGATTTCTTCGTCGCGCCCCGGCTGGGCCAGCTTGATTTTTTCCATGGGTGGACGGCTTTCAATGACCGATAGCTGGTAGCCGTTTTTTTCGTACTGCGCCTTGAAACGGGCCAAGGACTGGCGGCTGAATGGCTGCGCTTCGTCAGCGATCGGTTCATCCGGTATCGGCGCGAGGCCGAAGGTGCCGACCGCATGCTCGACGCCGCATTGGGTGCCGAAGGTCGATACGGCGCTGGCGTCTGGTCCGAGTGCCAAAGCGATTTTCATAGCTGATCCTTTCTGTTTCGAGAAGAACGGCGACACTTCTCCGCGCTATAATCAAGGGTATTATAGCGGGCGGCCCTTCCTCTTTCAAGGCGGCTTGCCCTTGTTATCCTTGAGGGTATAGATTGACCAGAGCCGTTGGCGTCTCATACCGCATACCTCAACAACACTCAGGAGCCTATTACATGACTGACCCGATCAAAGTCGCCGTGCTGGGCATGGCCCACGACCACTTGTGGAGCAATCTTAGGGAACTAGCCGACCAAGAAGGAGCTCCCCTCGTGGGAGGGGCCGACTCCAACCCCGTGCTGCAGGACCGCTTCCGCGACCGCACGGGCTGTGACCAAGTGTACGGCGAGTACGAAGCCCTACTCGACGAGCAAACCCCCGACGCAGTTTTCGTTTTTTCGGCGACCGCGCACCATGCCCCCATCGTCGAGTTGTGTGCGGCTCGGGGCATTCACGCGATGGTCGAAAAACCTATGGCCGCCACGCTTGAACAGGCCGACCGCATGCTGACTGCGGCCCAGCGCCACCAGACCTGCCTGATGGTCAACTGGCCCACGGCGTGGTCGCGGCCCTTGCACACGGCTTACCGCTTGGTGCGAGAAGGAGCCATTGGGCCATTGTGGCAGCTTACTTGGCGCGGCGGCCACTGCGGCCCCGATGAATTGGGCTGCTCCGATGAATTCTGCGGCTTCCTCTTCGATGCCCAGCTCAACGGAGCCGGGGCCTTCAATGACTACAGTGGGTACGGCGCTAGCCTGTGCGTCCACTTTTTGGGCCGGCCGCACAGCGTTGTGGCCATGGCCGGTCGCTTGCTCAAGACCCATCTGCCGGTTGACGACAACGGCATTATGGTGCTGCGCTATCCGCAAGCTCTGTGCCGCTTGGAGATGACTTGGACCGAAGCCGTGCCCCACGTGCCGTCCCACGATGTGGTGCTCTACGGCACGGAGGGGACTATGGTAGTCGGGAATCAGGTGACTGTGCATACCCGTCACAACCGCGAGGGAACAGCGGTGGAACTCGACGAATTGTCCGCCTCTCAGCGCAATGCCGCCACGCACTTCTTCCACTGCATTCGCTCGGGCCAGTCGCCCGAGGGCACGACTAACGCCACCCAATCGCGCCACGCCCAAGAGGTTATGGAAGCTGGCTTACAGGCGGCCACTTCGGGCATTGAAGTGAGCCTGCCCATTGAGGGCCATTTGTTCCGTACATAACAATATCTAACTCGACAGGAGACGTCATGCCTGATTCCCACTGGCGCAATATTCTGCACCACCCCGACGAGCCCGACCAAGCTATGCAGCGCATTGACGCCGAGGTCGCGCCGCTGGAGGAACTGCCCGACCGAGTGCGCCACATCCGCGCCCTGATCTCGCGCTTCGACTCGCTGACCCACTACTGCGCCTTTGACAACCTCGACCTGATCGTCCGCGCTATTGGCGAAGGCACGTACTTAGGCCGCCCAGCCGTTGATGTGCTCACCCGGGCTTGGGAAGTGGACGACCAGCGCCGAGGCCGGGCCAAGAAGTATGTGCAAACTCTGCAAGCGTGGTCCGAAGGCAAGTCTGCGCAAGAAGCTCAGCAGGTGGTGGGCGATGCGGAATTGTGCGCCGAGTTGTACGCCACTTTGGGTCCGCTCGCAGAGCACAAGGCTTGGTTGGTCGCCTCTTTAGCCCATACCCTCAAAGCCTTCGCCTACGAGGCCCAAGACTTGCTCGCCGAAGCGGATGCGACGGATTTCGTGCGCGGGGTGTACCGCGCGGCGCTTGGTCGCGACCCCTCGCACGACGATTTGCAAAACCGCTTGACCGAACTAGCCGACGGCAAAAGCCGCGGCGAGTTCGTCCGCGAGGTCTTCGACTCGGCCGAAAGCCGCCAGCGCCAACAGTGGCAGGTGCTGGAAAAGCTGCACGCCGACGAGGATGAGGGGTGCTGTGGATAAATTCGCCCAAAAGTGCTCAGAAGCCGTCTGCAAACTCCAAGTTCGGCTCCTCAGATGGCTCAAAGAGCCTTTGGGGGCGTCTCGCCCGCGGAAAGGCTACGGACTAGCCCACACCAAGCAAGCACGGGGCTTTTCAGACCGCCTCTCAGAGCTGATGCTTTTGTGTGGAGAAAAGTGCTAGCTACACTCGCACGAGGGCCTGAGGCAGAAGCGAGTAGGTAAGAGGAGATTGGACATGGGGGTTTTCCCGGATGTGGCCTTGCGCCAGACAGCCGCAGCCTTTGACGGCCGCATGGGCTGGCATATAGAAGAGCTGGCTACAGGCCAAGTGCATCAGTACAGAGCCGACGAGCGCTTTCCCACGGCCTCGGTCATCAAAATTGCCGTATTGGTCGAGTTGTTCCACCAAGCCGAGGCCGGACGGCTGTCGCTGGACGACCGGCACCGGCTGCGGGGCGATATTTCAACGCACGGCTCGGGGGTATTGCAAATCGCCCAAGACGAGCCCGAGTTGACCTTGCGCGACTACGCCCGCCTGATGATGGGCATCAGCGACAACATTGCCACTGATTTCCTCATGGAGCTGCTAGGGCTAGACCAGATCAACGCCACGCTCGACCGACTGGGCTGTGCCAATGTGCGGGCAGCCGCGACCATGGGCCGCTATCACTACCGCATGGTGGGGATGGACGAGGTGCCCACCAATCGAGCCAACGATGCCGTGTACAGGGAGCGGGTAAGCACTCAGGGCATGGACTACAACAGCGTATCTTTTGGGGATTCACTGGAAAACAATGTGGCCGCCCCCGGCGAGTTGGCCTCTTTATTGACGGCTATGTACCGCGGGCAGGTCGTCAGTGCGGCGGCCTCCAAAGCCATGATCGAGCTGCTCAAAACCGGGCGGGATACCCGCATGATCCGGCGCTATTTGCAGCCGGATGTGGTGGTGGCTCACAAGTACGGCTCTAGCGGCATCATCAAAGGGGATGCTGGCCTCGTGTTTTTGCCAAAAGGGCCCTTGGTCGTGGTGGCCTTTGCCTTGGCCCGCGGCGACGGGCCGGCCGCGGCCGCGGGCATTGCCGAGGTCGCCCGCTTGGCCGTGAAGGTGCTGGCTCCTGAGTGCGTGGTGAGCAATAGCAGCTAGTGAGGGGCTATGCGACTTAACTATATAGGAGGGACTCATGATCATTGACACGCATCTGCACGTGTGGAGCGACGACGCGGAGCGCTATCCCTTTGCCGAGGGTCGGACTCAGGTGGGCGGTGGCTCCGTGGAATTGCTCAATCAGACCATGGCCGAGGTCGGGGTCGATAAAGCGGTCATTGTGCAGCCGATTCACTATTTGTTCGACAACCGGTACGTGGCCGACTGCCTACGCCGCTTTCCGGGCCGCTTTGCCGCGATTGGCTTGGTCGATCCCAAGGCCCCGGACGCGCCCGACCGGCTGGAAAAGTTGCGCGAGGGCGGTTTTGGCGGTTTGCGCATTCACTCGTCGCGGCTCGACCACCCCGCGGAATGGGCCGCCCCAGATCAGGATCGGCTGTGGCGGCGGTCGGAGGAACTAGGCACTTGTTTTATCGTCCACGGCCCGGCGGCCAATCTGCCCCACTTGGCGCCGATCATCGGTCGCTTTCCCGAGGTGCCGGTGGTGCTGGACCACATCGGCGGAGCGCCAACCAATGAGGAACCGCCCTTTCCGCTGCTGAGCCACGTACTCGACCTAGCTTGTTTTCCCAAGGTGTACGTGAAATGCACGCCGCAGGCTCACAAGTCCGCGTTGCCCTTTCCGCACGCGGATACGTTTCCCACCTTCCGCCGCATCTACGACGCTTTTGGGCCACAGCGGTTGATGTGGGGAACCAATTTCCCCGGCGTCCTGAAAGGGGTGGGGTACGGACCGGCTTTGGAGATGTTCCGCGACCACGTCGATTTTCTCACCGACGACGACAAGGCGTGGCTCTTCCATCGCACGGCTCTGCAGGTGTGGAGTTTTGCCGGGGCGGAGTAGGCCCATGCCTCGCAATGCCTTTTATCCCGTCTCCAGACGCGGTTGCACTTCTCGCTCCAAGCGGTCCGCTAGTTCGTCTTCGGCTATATCTAGCGCATAATCCATCTGCCGGCCCATCCAGAATTGGGGCGACATACTGAAGTAACGCGCCAGCCGCAGCGCGGTATCAGCCGTAATGCCGCGTTTTCCCAAGACGATTTCGTTGATGCGTCGGGGCGGCACGCCGATGGCAAGTGCGAGGCGGTTTTGGCTGAGCTGCATCGGCTTGAGGAACTCTTCCAACAAGACTTCCCCTAAATGAACAGGAGCTAATTTCTGAGCACTCATAAGCCTTTTCCTAGTGATAATCTACGATCCCAACGTCGCAAGCATCGCCATTTCGCCACGTAAAACAGATGCGCCACTGGTCATTGATTTGAATACTGTACTGGCCCGCCCGATCGCCCCGGAGTTTTTCGAGGCGATTGGCCGGTGGCACCCGAAGATGAGCTAGTGTAGTTGACCGATTGAGCATGCGGAGCTTGCGAATGGCGATTTGTTGGATATCGCTGGGTAGCTTTCGGGATCGAGTGCGTTGGAATATCCGTTCGGTTTCTCTACCTCTAAAAGACCGTCTCATGTTACACCAAAATATATAACGCATAGCGTTAAACGAAACCATTCTACTGCATAAAACCGACTCGGTATCAGGGCACTAAGGCGGCCATTGCGCGGCGGTTCAATCAGTCGGATATTGAGCGGGCGCATACATCGGCGACCTTGCGGTACGTGCGCTTGTGCCGACGCGAAAAAAACGCTTCTAAGAGGAGGAAAGCGCATGAGAATGCGGATGTTCGGGCTAGCCGCGGTTTTGTTGCTGGCGGTACAAACGGGCCGCGCCGAAGACAAAAAGATCACCATCTGGTGGGCGCAATGGGATCCGGCTGCGGCGCTACAAGAGCTGGGCCACGAGTTTGCCCAAGAGACTGGGATTGCCGTCGAGGTGTACCAGATTCCTTGGCCGGCTTATCAAGACCAGGTTTTTCTCAACTTCGGCAACAAGCAGACCGATTTCGACATCGTCGTGGGCGACAGTCAGTGGATCGGCCGCGGCGCGACCAAGGGGCTGTATTTGGAACTGACCGATTGGCTGCCCGAGGCCGTTGACATGGGCGCGATTCATCCGCGCGCTGCGCGCTATTTGTGCGAATACCCGCCGGGCAGCAGCCGGTTTTTTGCCGCGCCCTGCCAGACGGATGCCATTGGCTTTGTCTATCGCAAGGACTGGTTTACAGACCCGGCCGAGCAAGAGGCGTTTGCCGCCCGCTACGGCCGCCCGCTCGCCGCGCCCGACACGTGGGAGGAATTCCGCGACTTGGCCGAGTTTTTCCACCGGCCGGAGCAAAAGCGCTATGGCTGCTCGCTGCTGACGGGCCGAGGGTACGACTCGATCGTCATGGGCTTTCAGCCCTTTTTGTGGGCTTGGGGCGGTGCGTGGGGCGACCCGCAGAGCTACAAGGTGCAGGGCCACCTCAACACGGAGGGGGCCGTGGCCGGGCTGGAGTTTTTCAAGTCCCTGTTGCAATTTGTGCCCGAAGGCGGCACCAATGCCGATTACTTTTTCAACTTAGAGGCTTTCTCCAACGGCTCTACGGCCATGGTCTTGGACTACTTTCCGTTCTATCCGGGCATCGTCGCCAGCATGGGCGACCAAGTCGGCTTCTTCATGGTGCCGCGCCACGGCGACACGCGCGTTATCTCGCTGGGCGGGCAGGGCTTTAGCATTTCGACCAAGACCGCGCCGCAAAAGCAGGAATGGGCCAAGCAGTTTATCGCGTGGTTTTCCCAGACCGCCATACAGGAGAAGTGGATATCCTATCCCGGCTCGTTTACGGCCAATACCGAGCTGCTAGCGAGTGCGGAATTTGCCGCAGCCGCGCCGTACAACGCCGTGTTCGCTGAGTCGCTGGATTACTTGCAGGACTTTTGGAACGTGCCAGTGTACAACGAGCTGTTAGCCGCAGCCGTGCGCCACTTGGGCGCAGCCCTCGACGGCACGAGCGCGAGCGCCGACGCCCTCGACGCGCTGGCCGCTGAGCACGAGATGATTCTGATGGAAGCGGGCTTGCTAGAGATGGAATAGGAGGCAGCGTGAGGGGTAGTATGGGCCGGTGCCGCGATTGGACTCAGTATGCGTTCGTGGCGCCGGCCCTCCTTTTGCTCATCGGCATCAATGTCTTCCCACTGCTGTACAGCATCGCGCTCAGCTTCACCAATGTGGACTTGGTCGGCGGGGCGTGGAAGTTCGTGGGGGGATTCAACTACGCCGTGGCGTTTAAGTTTGCCAAATACGGGGCCGCGCTGCGGACCACCGCGCTCTTTGTCTGCGTGGCCGTGGCCGTGGAGTTAGTCTTGGGCTTTGCCTTGGCACTGGCGCTCAAAGATCGCTTCAGCGGCCGGGCGTTTGCACTGACGGCACTGTTGGTGCCGATGATGTTGCCGCCGGCCGTGATCGCGCTCTTTTGGAAGCTGATACTCAACGGGCACTACGGCATCCTCAACCAATGCCTCGGCGCACTGGGGCTGGGCCAACCCCAGTGGATTACAGACCCCGACCTCAAGCTGCTGTCGATTCTGCTGGTCGACGTGTGGATGTGGACGCCGTTTATGATGCTGATCGCACTGGCCGCACTCAACGCCATCCCCGGTTACTTGTACGAGGCCGCGGCCATTGACCGGGCCTCGCGGTGGAAGGTCTTCCGCCGGATTACCCTGCCTTTGTGTGCGCCGCTTTTGGGGCTGGCCGTATTGCTGAGGGCCACGGACGCGCTCAAGCAGTTCGATTTGGTCATGGCCATCACCGGCCCCAACGACCCGGCCACGCAAACGGTGAGTGCGCTGCTCTATCAGGTGGTGTTCCGCGACGGCAAGATAGGGTTGGGTGCGGCGTATTCGTACGTAGTGTTGGTGCTGGTGCTCGCGCTGGCCAGTGTGTTTGTGCGCTACATAAGTTCAGTGCAGCGGCGCGAGGAGGCCGGGGCGCAGTGAAGGCGCTGCGCATCGCCTTTGTCGGGGGCTACTTTTGCGCGGCCATGCTGCCGCTTGTATGGCTCTTGCTGACCTCGTTTAAGACGCGGGACGACAGCATTGCCGTGCATCCCAAGTTCGCGCCCACTTGGGCCGAGGAGGTCGCGGCCGACGGGAGCTACTTCCGCGCCAATCTCGACGGCTATCGCCAATTGGCCGCGGTGTACGCCGGCGGGGAGCACGCCTTTTTCCACTACTTGGGCAACAGCTTGGTCATTGGCCTGCTCAGCACCTTGTGCTCGGTGCTGATCGGCACCGGCGCGGCCTATGGCTTTAGCCGCTTTGCCATCCCCGGGGGGCGCGACTGGCTGTTTTTTATCCTCTCGACGCGCTTTTTGCCGCCCCTCGCCTTGGTGGTGCCGGTGTTGATGATGTACCGCGAATTCGATCTCCAGAACAGCCATTTAGGATTGGTGCTGCTGTACACGGCGTTCAATATGTCGCTGGCCGTGTGGCTGATGAAGGGCTTTATCGACGAAATACCCACCGCGTACGAAGAGGCCGCGCTGGTGGCTGGCTATACTCGCTTCCAAGCCTTTCGCTTGGTCGTTCTGCCGCGGGCCGTGCCCGGGATGGCAGTAACTGCGGTGTTTTGCCTGATCTCCGCGTGGAACGAGTACGGGTTTGCCATGACGCTCAACAACCAAAAGGCCGTTACAGTGCCGGTTTACTTCGCTGGTTTGCAGGGCAATGTGTCGGGTTTGCCGTGGGCGCAGATCAGCGCGGGGATGCTGATTTTTGCCGCGCCGATCATCGCGTTCACGGTGTTGGTGCGCAAGCATCTGCTGCGCGGCGTCACCTTTGGGACGATCAAGCGATGACCAGCACAAGGTGCCGTTGGCGTTGACAGCGTTTAACCAGCCCAGTACCGTTACGCCCATATCCATTTTTTCCCGCAGAGGTCTCACAGTGATACCCCGTTACCGCGAAGACAAGACGGTTCAGGCCGCCGCTCGCTTACTGCAGCATGCAGGTGGAGCGATGAACTATATGAAACTTATCAAGTTGCTCTACGCCATGGACCGAACCGCTCTCAGCCGCTGGGGCCATCCTATTACTTACGACAGGTACGTATCGATGCCCCATGGTCCGGTGCTCAGCTTTACCCTCGATCGGATCAACGAGGGAGATGAACCCAATTGCCTAGGGTCCTGGAGCAGGTTCATCAGCCCTCCGAGCGCGTATGAAGTCTCCTTGATTGCGAATCCGCAGGACGACGATCTCTCCGAAGCGGAGACCGGTCTGATTGACGAGATCTACTCAGCGTATGGCCGTTGGGATCAATGGCAACTGCGAGACTACTGCCACGACAATTTCAGCGAGTGGCAGAACCCTGAAGGGTCTTCGTGCGCGATTCACTATCGCGATATCCTCGAAGCTGTCGGTAAGACGGAGGCTGAAATCAGGGAGATTACCGAAGAGCTGGAATCGTTCTCCTTAGCAGAGCAGATGGTGATTCCCAACAGCGATGTTTAGTCGCGCTGGCGAGACTCTGGTGCTCCCGAGTCCAAACTTTGAGACTCCACATCTCTGGATCTTGGTGACAGACCCAGTGGGTGAGCCGCCGCAGACTATCATTGGGGCGGTATCCACCAAGCGATTCTACAAAGATAGTACCGTAGTACTGAGCCCGGGCGATCGCCCATGGGTGCGGTACGCATCCGTGATCTCCTACGACCATGCTCTTATCCCTGAAATTCACTATTTGAACGAAGCAGTGAGTTGGCGTATAGCCGAGCTTCGCCAACCCTGTACCCCTGACGTGCTGCGAAGAGTCCAAGATGGCCTCTTATCGTCTCCGCGTACGCCAAAGCGAGTCAAGAGATTCTACGAGGACTGGCTCTGCTCCGGCGAGAGACGATGAACAAATCAACCTGAGCGATGCCAAGAGGCGGAGAATGGACGATCAAGCGGTGATTGGCTGGTTGGATCGCGGCGCTCGCGTGGGTATGGTCGCCGGCGTGGGGTTGATGCTGCAACCGTTTTGGGGGATGGGGCTGAAGTATGGGTTTTTTGTCGCGGCCTTCAGTACGCTGTTGCACGTTGCGACGTCGCGGCGGCAGATGGACGAGTCATGAGCTTTCTCGAGTGCCGGGGGTTGGTCAAGACCTATGCGGACGGCACGTGTGCTGTGCAGGGCATTGACTTGCGCTGCGGCGCGGGCGAGTTCGCCGTGCTGTTGGGGCCTTCGGGGTGCGGCAAGACGACTACGCTGCGGATGGTCGCCGGCCTCGAAAAGCCTACGGCCGGGCAGATCGCGCTGGCCGGCGCAGACATCACGTCCCGCTCGCCGGCCGAGCGGGACGTGGGGTTTGCGTTTCAGTTTTACGCGCTCTATCCGCACCTGAAGGTCGAGGACAACATCGGCTTTCCGCTGGAGAGCATGGGGTTGAATCGGCGGGAGCGGCGGCAGCGGGTGGCCGACATGGTCGAGCGGTTGGGGCTGGGCGGGTTGGTCGGGCGCTATCCGCGGCAGCTATCGGGCGGCGATCAGCAGCGGGTGGCCTTGGCGCGGGCCATGGTGCGGCGGCCGCAGATATACCTGATGGACGAGCCGTTGGGCACGCTCGACGCGGGTTTGCGGCTGGAGATGCGGGAGATGATCCGCGCCCAACAGCTCGACGCCGGGATCGCCACCTTGTATGTGACCCACGATCAAGAGGAGGCCATGAGCTTGGCCGATCAAGTGGTGGTCATGGACGAGGGCCGGATTCGCCAGAGCGGGGCTGCGGCCTTGGTGTACGACCAGCCGGCCGACCTGTTCGTGGCGCATTTTATCGGCAGCCCCAGCATGAATTTCATCACCGGGGAAATCCGCGAGGACTGCTTTGCCGCGCTTGGGCTGGTTTGGCCGCTATCTGAGCGGGTGCGGCCGGGGCCGGCGACGCTGGGGGTGCGCCCGGAGTTTGTGCGACCGACCGCCAAAGGGCGACTGCGGGCCGAGGTGGTGCGCGACGAATACCAAGGTGTATGCCGCTACATTCACCTACAGGCCGAGTGCGGGCGGTTGGTCATGCGAGTGGCCGATCGGGAGCGAGTGGCCGTAGGCGCGGTTTTGAGCTTGGACTTTGCCCGGGTGCTGTTGTTCGACCCGACGAGCGGCAAGCGGCTCTGAAATGTCTTGGTTGCAGCTAAAAGGGGTGACGCGGCGCTTTGGCAAGGCCGAGGTTCTGTCTGGCATTGACCTGTCGCTGGGGGCCGACGAGATGCTGGTGGTGCTGGGGCCGACTGGCGCGGGCAAGACCACGCTGCTGCGGATCGTCGCCGGATTGGACGCACCCGACGCCGGCCTAGTCGAAATGGACGGCGAGGAGGTGACGCACTGGCCGCCGGCCGACCGCGACATTGCGTTTGTATTCCAACACTTCGCTCTCTATCCCGACTGGAGCGTGCGGCGCAACTTGGAATTTCCGCTCAAGGCACCGCGTTGGCAGATGGCGCGCAGCGAGATGGACCAGCGCGTGGGCTGGGCGGCCGAAATGCTGAAAATTGAGCGGCTGCTCGACCGCCCGGCAGCTAGGCTGTCGGGCGGCGAGATGCAGCGGGTGGCCATTGGGCAGGCGATTGTGCGGCGGCCGCGGCTGTTTCTTTTTGACGAGCCACTGACTAATTTGGACGCCAAGCTGCGCGAGTCCCTCCGCTTGGAGCTGGCCCTGTTGCGGCAGGAGCTGGGCATTCCGGCGATCTACGTGACCCACGATCAAGCCGAGGCCCTGTCCATGAGCGACTCCATCGCCGTGCTGGCCGAGGGGCGGATTTTGCAGCAGGGTAGCCCGGAGGTCATTTACCGCCAGCCGGTCTCGCCCACAGTGGCGCGCCAATTGGGTCAACCTGCGATCAACATCCTCAGCGTGCAGCGGCGCGGGGGTGCGTGGATTGGTCCGAACCAAGCCGAGCGAATGCCGGCGCTGAGTGGGTCAGGCGAGATGCTGCTCGGGGTGCGGCCGGAGGACATTGCGCCCGCCGGGGGGCAGGTGCCGGGCGTGGTGCGCGTCGTTGAGGACGCTGGGGCCGCGTGGATTTTATGGGTGGATTGGGCCGGGGCGTCCATCCACATCATCGCGTCTAAGGAACGGCGTTTTGCCCCGGGAGAGACCGTGTATCCGCGCATTGACGCGGAGCGGGCGCTGCTCTGGCCGCGCTAACAGGAGAGAATATGTACTTGCTAAAGTTGTCGATGTGGATCGCACTGGGCATTGCGGCGCTCGTCGCCTGTGGACAGCAGGAGCCGACCACCCAAAAGGAAGCATTGCCACTGGCCGAAGTAGGCACAGAGGTAATCACGGATCGGGAGCTACGCTACCTGATCGACAATGTGGCCGAGTGGGCCAAAAGCGAACAGGAAGGCAGCGCCAAGGTCCGCGAATACTTGCAGTCGCTTGTCGATCGGACGCTCATTCTCCGCGAAGCGCGCGCCGGCAAATTAGACCGGAGTCCGGCGTTTGTCAGCGAGGTGGCGACCGCTCTGCGGCGGCGGCTGATACGAGAGATCGAGCAGCGCGCTGTCGAGGAGCAGGTTGCCATTACCGAGGAGGAAATGCGGCGCGTGTTTGCCGAGCAAAACTGGGCGCGCTGGATCAAAATCGCCCACATCGTCGTACCCACTCAGGAGCGGGCCGAGGAGGCGCTGGCGGCCCTGCGAGCCGGTACTCCCTTTGAGGAGGTCGCGCGCGAGTTTTCGACCCATTCGCGCACGGCTGGTGGTCGGCGATGGGCGGGAGGTCGTCCTGACCACCCGGCAAACCTACGACCTCATCTTCTCCGAGCCTTCCAATCCCTACCGGGCGGGGGTTGCCAGCCTGTACACGCGGGAATTCTACGAAGGGGTCGCTCCGCTTTTGCGCGACGGCGGCCTATTCGCACAGTGGGTGCAAATGTACGAGGTAGATGAGCAAACCATCCGCACCATCTACGCTACCCTGAGTTCGGTTTTTGCCCACGTGGAAACTTGGCAGACCCAGCGCGGGGATTTGCTACTGCTGTCTTCTGCTGGGCCGGTGTCGTACGATGTTCCCAGACTACGCGCTCGAGTCGCTGAGGAACCCTACCGCAGTGCGCTGGCCGCAGTCTGGCGCACCGCGGACCTCGAAGGCTTCCTAGCCCACTACGTAGCCGGTCCGGCGGTGGCGCGCGAATTGGCGCGCGAGCAGGAATTGAATACGGACGATCGCACCCTAGTGGAGTACGCCTTTGCCCGCCATCTCGGGCTCGGGAGGCATTTCAATATCGAGGCGGTGGAAAAATTGGCGCGTGACCGAGGAGAAGATCGCCCCCGCACGACGGGTGGGGATGTGGACTGGGAATGGGTTATAGACCAGCGCCTCGCCTTTTTGATTGGCCAAGGGGAACAAGTTAACCCGAATCGGTACCCGGTGACGCCTCACCAGCGATATCGCCTGCAAGCGCTAGCGGCTTGGTGGGAGGCGAGGTCGCGCAATGGGCTGGCCTGGTGGCAGAGTCAGCCGCGCCAGCCGCGCGGGCTGCACGAAGTGTCGGCTGTGGCCTACATGATGGCCGTTAACCAGCGCGAGGAGACCGCTCAGTACATCGAGCAGTTGCGCGACTTCCAGCCGGTGGAAGCGGATGTGATCTTGGCCATTTTGCACACGCGCGAGGGGCGGATCCCGGAAGGAGTTGCCGCCTTGGAGTCTGCTTTTGCGGGGTACGGCCGCGATCCTTGGGCTTGGCCGGCACTCATGCAGCGCGGCTTGGCGCTAGCAGTGGACCTCGGCGGCCGGGATGCGGCCCATGCCGAGCGGTTGTACGCGGCGTTGCGTTCTCCGTTTGTCATGGATTACGCGCGGGAAACGCGGCTGAACGCGTTGTTGAATCTGGGCTATGAACTCAATTTTCCGCAGACCTGCATAGAGGTGCTCAACAAACTGGAGCCGCACGTGCCTTGGAAGCGCGATTTGCTCGAAGCGCGCGTCAAATGCTACCAAGCTGGAGACCATCCATTCCTCGACAGGGCGCGACGCGATCTCGGCAAATATGTCGCCTTAGAGGAAAAGTGAACTGAGTGGATCAATCTATTATGACAGAATTCTCCTTTGCGCACTCTCGGCACTTTCCCCGCACCGACCTCGCCGCGGATACGGTACTGGTGGTTCCGCACGGTCTCCAAGGGGCCTCACCTGTTGTGCAACTCCAAGGTGCTATTGCCGCCGTGGCGGGGCGGGCACCCGACATTGTCGCGCAGCGGGATTTCACCGACGCGCTCTTTGGCAGTGCGCAGGTGATCGCCGCCGGCAATATGACGAACAATGCCGCGCTGCGGCGGCTCTACACGGCCCGCTGCTGTTTTGTCGATACCTTTTTTCCCGGCGGGGACGGCTATTTTGTCAAGTCGGTTTCCGATCCTTTCGGCTATGGCAAAAACAGTATCGTCCTCGGGGCGAGCAGCCGGGAAGGGCTGCTGGCGGCCTTTGCGGTGTTCGAGGACTTGGTGCATACCCGTCCCGAGGAGCTGCACCGAGTACACGCCGCTCAGTTCCAGCATCCTCTGCCTCCGTTTCCCGAGGAAGCACAACTGGAGAGGATGGTGCAGGACGATCTCAAGACTTGGGAAGGTGCTTGGGTGTCCACGCCTTTTCGCGGCGGTCAGGTGGAGAACTACGCTTGGTATTACTATCTGACCGACCACCCAGTGTGGGGCCGCGCCGTGCCGGCCATCTTCGCCGGTTCCCTAGAACCTTGGCTGGCCCAGCGGCGCTCCTACCCGGAGACCTACCACTGCTTTTTCCACTTCCACAGCCTCATCCACCTCTGGGAGCTGATCGAGGATAGCCCGCTCTACACAGAGGCCGACCGCCGCGGGGTGGCAACCATGATGGGCGAGATGCTGCGCCACTTGGCGGGCTTGTTTTATATGGAGGAAAGCGTCAACCCCCCAGACCAGATTCGCCAGAATCACACCACCTATATCGCCATGGACTTGGCTGCGGGCCACAGCTACCTGAGCAAGCGCTACGGCATCCGCGAATTTGCGCCGAGCGAAAAAGTGGTGGAGCGGATTTTTGCCGGCCAGAACGATTGCTACAAATCCAACGACGACGGTGGCGTGGGCTACGCTTGGCTCGTGCCACAGGAGACGCTCTCGTACGCGTTGCTCAAAAAGAACGATTACGGGTACATCGAGGACGGGCACATCGCCGATCTGTGTACGCTAGCGGTGGTGACTACGGACAATATGCGCAGTGAGAGCAACCACGGAGATACCGCGGGATACGCGCCTTTTTCGCCATCCGAGGGGTGGGAAGGCCGTTTGTGGGCGCCGATGGTTTCCACTTGGTATACGCGCAACCCCGAGCATTTGTGGCTCCTCAACTGGCTGGGTGCGCGCAAGAGGCCGACGCTGGCGCATGTGTTGCGGGGGCTTTATGCCGCCGTCGAGTGGGGGGAAAATGGATTAGCACTTGCCGATTGCGTCCCCGCAGAGCCCGTTGGTCTGCTCGGTATATACGCGATGAAGTTGCCAGCCAAAGCGCTGGGCTGGGTGCGTGCGTACGCTCCGGCTGATAACCAGCCCGACCCACAAAAAGACTACTTCGACAAGCTCTCACTGCGGCGCGACTTCGACCCGATGAGTGAGTACTTGTTGCTCGAAGGGAGCGGCACGTTCTGTCACGGGCACGAAGACAGCAATACCATCGTCCGGCTGACTTGGAACGACCGAGCTTGGCTGGGGGACGGCGACTATATCCGGGCGGCACCCAAATTCCACAATTCAATCGCCGTCATCCGCGACGGCGTGGGCGTGTTGCAGCCGCCGGGCGCTGGGCTGCTGCTGCCGCTTTTGGCCTCGCTGAACTCCCGTAGCGAAAGCCGGGCCTTTGGCTTGGTGCAGACCGAGGCTTCCGGCTACAACGGAGTGGACTGGCGGCGCAACATCTTCTGGGGCAAGGGGCGCTATTTTGCGGTGATCGACCAACTGCAATGCACAGAGGCCGGGGACTACCGCTGCTACTGTCTGTGGCGCTTGGTCGGCGACGCCGAACTCAGAGGCTCTAGGGTGTGTCTGCATCAGGAGGGGGAGGGCGAACACTTCTATATCGACAATGCCGATGGGTCGGCCCAAGAAATCGTCGCCGACTTGCACGAGAAAAGCCGCTGGTCCAACTATCCACACGCCGGGGACATCCTCCACGTCCTGCACCAGCAAGCCGCCCGCACCATGCAGCCGGGGGAAAATCTCGTCTATATCAATCTGCTGACGCCGCATCCCGACATCCGCATAACGCGCCTGAATGAAAGGGCTGTCGAGATCCGCGACGGGGCGGAGACGACCATCTTAGGAGTCGGCCACACCCGCTTGGGTACGCTGGCCATTGAGGGCGAAATGTTCGCGATCTCTCTAAAGGGAAATCGCCTGACTTTGCAGGGCGTTGAACGCTTGGGCTTTGCCGAGGGCGAGCATTGGGACTGGCAGGTGTTTGACGGGTCGTATGCGACGCTCAACGTGGGACAGAGCGCAACGGCGCACCGCATCTACGACGCCTTGGACGCCGTCGCGCCAGACCTGCCCTCCGCTGCGGCGAAATCTCCTTGGCTCCGGCCGCAGAACGGCTGGACCGCCCAGTGGAGCCGGGACTTGGGTTCAACCGAGATAAGCGCTGTAGCGGTCCACGATGAAATGGTACTTGCTGGCACCGAGGAAGGGGAGGTCGTCCAATTAAAGTGCGCGGACGGTGCGGCGATATGGTCGCACCAACTGGGCTTGGACCGGGTGGCCAGTGCCCTGCTCTTGGCCGATATCGACGCGGATGGGGTGGTGGAAGCGCTAGTGGGCACGGACGATGGTCAACTGGCCGCACTCGAAGGCCACAGCGGCGAGCAACGCTGGCGCAAAACCTTGAAAAACTCGGGATGGGGGTCGAAAATTTCCGGCCTCGCCGTGGCCGACTTGACAGGGCAGGGCCGCACGAGTGTCCTAGCGTCCACTGTGGGCTGGTATATAAACGCCTTTGCTGCGGATGGCACGCTCGAATGGGCGGAGTGGGTGCGCTACCACGCGATTACCGCGCTCGCCGCCGCGGATGTGGACGGCGATGGCCAGGCCGAGGTGATTGCGGGGACCGAATACTCTACCCCGCTCAACGTGCACAATAGCGACGGGTCCTTCCGCTGGACTACCTTTGAAGAAGTGGGGTCCGAGGGCCATGCGACCACGCCGCGCCGCGGCATCGGCCTCACTCATCTGCAACTGGTCGATGTCGATGGAGACGGCGTACGCGAAATTGTTTACGGCACGCAGGACGGCTGGCTCTACGCGGTCAAACCGCAGGATGGGGCCGAGGTCTGGCACGTCAATATCGTCGGCGAAGTTGTGGGGCTTGTCGCCTTTCCCGGCGGCTTGGTCGCGGCCAGCGAATTCGGCGAACTCTACGCCTTTAGCTACCGAGGGGAATTGCGCTGGCACGTCCAAATTGGCGAGTGGATTCGGGCCATTGCCCCGGTGGGGGAGCACCTTGTCGCAGCCGTGGAAAAAGGTGCGCTGCTAGCCTGTGATGCAGACGGCAGGGGTGTGGGCTGTGTGGCGCTGGAAGCGGAAATTCGCGGTCTGTGGCCGTGTCGCGGTGGTGTGGTGTGCAGCTTGGCGGGAGGGCGGCTTAGTTGCGTGGGGTTTGGCGTTTACTAACTGATATTACGCATCGTGCTGATTATGGGTTAGGCCATGCCGTGGCGGCCTTGGCGTTAAGCGTTTTGCGAGGGCGAGACGCCCTCGATCCCAGAGGCTTGGAGCCGAACTTGGAGTTTTCGGCCGGCTTCTCAGACATATTAGGCTGTGTACGATAGGGTGTTCGGTGAGTGCGCTCTTTACAAGAATTGATCACTTCAAGGGAGTTCTAAAACGTGCTCTAAGGAGCATAGAGAGCAAATAGTTTGGCGCGGTCCAGGTACACTTTGACCTTGAGCCCCCCTCGCATCTGTGAGACCATCTTCTGTTCGAGACCGCCCGCCTTGCTCCCGTCCGCGTCTTGCCCATCGCCTTTCCATTGTATCTGATATTCTGTCTCATTGCCCGAAAAGGGTATGCAGTCGTCGCGGCCAAAACCCGGCACGATCCGGTCAAACGGATCGACCAATTCCACTTGCAGTGAGCCGTCGCTGGCGTCGGCGTTGATCCACAAGGCATGGGGATCAATGTTCAGTGGAACCGTGGTCGCGGTCCCTTGAGCGTCCGTTTTCAGACAGACCAGTCGGTCCTTTTCGATCTTTGCCAGATTGATTCCCCGCTGGGTTTCCTCGCCGCCACGCGGAGGCTCGCCGTGTAGATCGTTTGAGCCGCCGTGATAGACCCAGACCTCCTCGCCCAAGACAAAAGGGGCATGCGGGGGATAGACACTTCCACAATCATAGCTGCCCGGGGGGCCGCAGAGCAGAATGGGTTCGCGGTTGCCCGCCCGATGCCAAGTGCGGCCGTCCTTTGAATAGGTCAACTGAACGTCCATTTGGTTCATCCATGAAGGCATCCAGTCTTCGAGCTGGTTCTGGGCGATCCACCCCTCGTAGAGCGTGTGAAACACCGAGAGGAAGCCGATGCGCAAGTCGCGGTATGCCAGCGAACTCATGCCGTAAAACTCGTGGTCCTGAGGGGGGTCGAGTTCGTCGGGGGCAACGATGATCTGGCGCGGGGTCCAGTTTTCAAAATCACTGCTCTCGGCCATGCAAATGATGCGCACGTTGGGCCGGCCCCGCAGATAGACGACGTAGCGGTGGATTTTGGCATCCCAATAAGCGGCTAGATGGGTATCCGAACCTTGGGGAATGACCGGGTTGAGCCAGTGTTGGGGCACGTCCCAATGGATCCCGTCGGCAGAATACGCCACGCAGACCGGCTGAACAATGCCGGCGAATATCATGTCGCCGCTCTGGAACATAAAGAGCATCTTGTAGCGCTTGGCCGGATCGGTTTCAATGGGGTCTTTCATGACGCCGGTCCCAGCGCCCCACCTGAAAAATGGAAAGACCAAGTTATTCTCTTTGCTGCCGCCGTCCTCAAAGAGGTTGAGGATGGGTTTTTCCCAGTGGAGCCCGTCTTGGGAGACGGCGTAGGCTAGTCCGTCCGCTTGGTCGCCGCGCGCGTCGCTCAATTTGCGGCCCACGCCGTACCACATTTTGAAGACGTTTTCGTCGTCGTCGTACATGACGTTGATGTAGCTGCCGATCAGCCACTCCGCTTCCCAAGCTCGATCTTTCTCGATCAGCGGTTTTGGCGAAACCTTCTTGGCGGATACGACCCCTTGCACGACGTTGTCGAGGCTTTCGACAACCGCATCGTCAATGAACAAAAAGGCCGATTTTTCGTCCGTCATGTTATTGCTCCTTAACATTGCCAGTACTATATAATGTAGAAGGGTTGTCCTAGCATGGGTTTTTCCGCTGCTTTTCTCCGCACCCAGTACCGAACTAGCAGACTTGGGGTTACAGAGCGTCCGTAGTCCAAGTCACGGGGGGTGGATTGACTTCGTATTGCTCGGCCCAGTTGATCAAGGCACTGGGTATTTCATCGACGTTGTAATAGCCGCCCAAGAGCTGCCAGTCGATGCCGTTGGTCGTCCGCTGTAATACCCGTTGATCGGGTGGATCAAGGTGTTGATCCGGCTTCATCCAACGGTACGCGTAGCCGTAGATTATCACCTTGGAGGTGCGCTGGCTCAAATTGGGGGCCGCCGTGTGGAACGTGCGGTTTTCAAAGAGAATGGCGTCGCCGGCGCTCAAGGGCGGATCGACCATCGTCGGCGGATCGACTGCGCCTGCGGGAATGGCTAGGGGCGTCTCATTGAGGTGCGTACCGCGGGCCATCAGGGTCATGCCGGAGTTGGGTTCGGCAAAATCGGTCAGGCAGTAGCACACCTTTACGCCGAGGCGCGGCAGGCCGGCTTGTCCGAGGTCTTCGGCAATGCCAATATCGCGGTGCCAGCCGCGCCGCGGTGCTGTGGTGTGTGGGTCTTGGGGCTTTTTGTAGATCACCGAGGCCGAGTGGAGATGGATATTGGGCGAGAGCAACTGCACGACTAGGGGAACGGTTGCCGAGTTGGAGACAAGTTGGTCGAACGCTTCTTCTTGGACGACGCCCCGGCGCAGTTGCATCTGGGTCTCAGCTCGGTCGTCGAGGAATGATTGCATCAAGCGATCGCTTGATGCGGTCAGGCCGGCCACGGTTGCGGCATCAATGGCTTGCGGGACCATGAGAAAGCCGTCGGCGGCAAAAGCGCGGCGCTGGGCGTGGGTCAATTGGACGAATTGCATGGTGCCCCCGAGTTGAATCTATGGTTAGATCATCGGCATCCTGCTCGCCGAAAAAATAGGGCGTAATTATCCCCCAACCAACTTTTCCTCAATAAGGAGGACACCAAGATGAAAATCACGGCGATCAAAACCTTCATGGGGCTATTCAGCGGCCGCAACCGCGGCCTGCTCAAGGTCGAAACCGACGAGGGCCTCCACGGCTGGGGCGAGGCGTATTCCATTGGCCCCGACCAGTCGATAGAACCTATTGCCGACTACATCTTTGAAATGATCAAGGGCGAAGACCCGCGCCGCATCGAGTACATCATGCTCAAACTCACCCAGCAATTCCGCTTTCCCCCCGGTGGCGTCGGCCTCGCTGTGAGTTCGGCCGTTGACCACGCCCTGTGGGACATCTCCGGCAAGGCCGCCGGTCTGCCGGTATATATGCTGCTGGGCGGTGCTTGCCGCGACCGGGTGCGCGTGTACCAAGGGGCGGGGGGGCGCGACGGCGAGGAGACGGCCAACAGCGCTGTGCGCCTCAACGAAGAGTGGGGTTTTACGGCCTTCAAGCTCAGTCCTTTTCGTCTCAACCCGGAGGTCGATCGCTGGGGGCGCATTTGCGCGGCGGCGGCCAAATACTTTGAGGAGATTCGCCAGCACGCGCCCGCAGACTTTGAATTCGCCTTTGATCCCCACGCCAAAATATTCGAGCCGGTCCGCGCCGTGCAGTTGGCCAATGCACTGGCGCCCTACGACCCCTACTTCTACGAAGAGCCTTTGCGGCCCGAGCATACCTCCGCTTGGGCGCGGCTGCGCCAGCAGATGCAAATTCCCTTGGCCACCGGCGAGTGCCTCTACACCCGTTGGGAATTTCTCGACCTGATGGCCGCTCAAGCTGTGGACATCATCCAGCCGGATGTGTGCGTGTGCGGCGGCCTGCTTGAAATGCGTAAAATCGCTGCTATTGCCGAGGCCCACTACGTCAGCGTAGCACCGCACAACCCCATGGGGCCGGTGGCCACGGCAGTCAACGTGCATTTTGCGGCGGCCACGCCCAACTTCAAAATTTTGGAGTACATCTCGCCCTTGAGCAACGAGTGGAAGGACTGGGTGGACGAGCCGTACCTGCCCCAAGACGGCTATCTCACACTGCGCGACCGTCCGGGCCTCGGCATTGAGGTCGACGAAGACGCCATCAGCGCAGACCAATACGTCCACTGGCAGCGCACCTGCCCGGTGCGGGCGGATGGATCGACGGGATACATTTGAATCGGTCTTAGAGGCTCTGATAGGCTTGCCCCTGCGTGTCCGCGGGGGGGCCTGAGTTCCGAGGATCGCCCCGCAGGTTTTGCCTAGCGCACCGCGACTTGCCGCACTTTGACGCGGCGTGCCGTGCCCTCTGGCCCCTGTACGGTGAGCACGACCGTGTATTCGCCGGCTTCTTGGTACTGGTGGATGGGATGTTGTTCGGACGCGGTGGTGCCATCGTCAAAATCCCACGACCAAGAGGTGATGGTGCCGTAGGAAAGGTCTTTGAAGGCCACTAATCTGCGCTGCATATCCACCACTTGGAATTCCCACTGCGCTTCGAGCGGCTCGCGAAAGTGGCTGGCGAGCGGCATGAGCCGAAAGGCGCACAAATTTGAGGCGTCTGAGTCCATGCGGGTCTTGTGGGAGAGGTTCCAGAACCCCTCGTACGAGCGGTTGTTTTCGTCGTAGTCGAGCACGGCCCACGACAGCCCGATGAGGGCATTTTCCACCAGCTTGGACACCACGGCGCGCTCGGGTCCCTCATAGGGGGCATAGTCAAAAGGGGTGATCCAGAATTCGAGCACCAGCCGGCCGCTCTCGCCCTCGGCAAAGTCGTAGGCGTACGCGTGGTTGGCGTAGGGCAGCCGGCTGATCCACGGCTGGCAGCCCCAGACAAAAACCCAGTCGCGGCCCGCGCCCGGCGGCGTGAAAATGTGGTAGTTCTGAGCGTGTACCCCCTTGAACGCAAAGTGGCTGTCCCACTCGTCCAACTGGGGGTTGTGTATGTTGGGGCCTCCCGAGCGGTCTGCATCGACGGCGACTTCAAAAATGTCCCCGCGACGGTAGTGCATGTTCCAGTAGTCGTCGCGCGCTTCGTAGAGGAAGTAGAGCCGGTTCAGACCATGGACCCAGCCCACCCGCACGGCGACGTCTAGGTCTTTTGGGTCGTGGTTGGTGCCCTTGCCTTTGACGGTTTCTGCCAGTTCCTCGGTGCCGATTACATAAGATTCGGGGACGATTGCCCAGTCGTCGGTCTGCCCATCAATGCGGGGTATCATCGTGGGGGGAAACTGGAAAATTGCGAACTCTTTGTCGGGGCGTTCAAGCGCTCGTGCAGGGGAAAGGGCCAACAGAGCCAGCCCCAAGAATACAGCTATATTTCGCATGTTGGAAAATCCTCCAAGTGGCTTTTGGGGCTCGCGGTGAAAATTAAGTGAAAACGCGCACTGGCCACAGTCGAGTAATTTAGGACGGCTAGAGGTGGATTAGGTGCCGATGGCGATTCACCTAAAAACCGGCCCTAAAAAGCGATGCACAAATCCAACTAAAGGAAAGGCCGCGTAACCCGAACTCGCGTTTTGGAGCGCCCAGTCGGGCTCCAACAGCGCCGACGTGGCCTTGGTGCTCAACCCCGCGACCCTATCCATCGCCGAGGGTTCATCCGCCCGCTACACGGTGGCCTTAGCCAAAGAGCCGACGAGCACGGTGTCGGTGACGATCTGGCAAACCCCGGTTAGTGCAGTGGACACCCGCCGGTCGTCGCTGACATTTACGCCAACAAATCCACGCAGAGTAGGGGGCCTGTTCAATTGGCTGTCGCGTGCTTCGTATGCTACCTATTTTGATTGCTGGCGAAAAATCGCCCTACATCCTACGACAACCCACTCAAGCGAGAAAGGGCGTTTATGAGTCGATCCCGCTCCGCGTGGATATTGCTGGTCCTCGGTGCGGTCTGGTCCGGCTGCGCCAACAGCCCCGATGACGGGGACGCGATCTTGAAGATCGTCTGGATGGGCCCCGAACTTGAGACCTACGGAATATGGAAAGAGGAGTTTGAGGCGGAACATCCCGGCGTGACCATCGAACAGCAATACGTCTCCTACGACCAAGGGCCGACGTTTTACAATACCATGATTCAGGGCGATAACCTGCCCGATCTGGGTTTTCTCTTCATGGGAATGATCCCCGAATATGCCGAGCGGGGCGTGCTGGAGCCGCTCGATGCTTTTATGAGTGCTGCCGAACGCGAAGAGTGGCTCGATGTCGCCCTGAGCGCGGGCGAGTACAAGGGAAAAACCTACGGGGTGCCGCTGGTGGGGGCCAACCGGACGCTCTACGTGCGCCGGGACTGGATGCAAGAGGTGGGAATGACAGAGGCGCCGACGACGTGGGAAGGGGTCCGCGTTCTGGCCAATAAGCTCAACCAGCCGCCCGAACGCTATGGGTTCTGTATTGGTGCCGGCCGGCCGAAACACCTAATGCAGGATCAGATCGCAATGATGTGGGGGTTGGGGGGCCGCTTCTTCGACCGGGAGGGCAAGCTGGCGATCAACAGCCCGCAAGCCATTGCCTATGTCGAGTTCCTGACCGCCATGCACCTTTTGGACCGGGTCATGCCGCCGGGCATTCTGAATTTGAATGCCAACGAATGCTATGCTGAAATGGCTGCGGGCAAGGTGGGGATGTTGTTCAGCGGCCCCTGGCAGGACCAGATGTGCCGGGATGCGGGCGTTGAATGCGAGCCTTTGCTGATCCCGCCCGGCGAAGCTCAGAAGATGCTGCTCATCGTCGATGTCTTTGGCATGTTTTCCACTTCGCAGCACAAAGACCTCGGGTATGAATTCATGCGTTTTATCCAACGCTTGGAAAATCGCCGCTTGATCGATGTGGAAGTAGGGGGCGTGCCCATGACGAAAAACGCAGCCGACGATCCATATTACCAGTCGATCCCGATACAGAATTATCAGGCGCAAAGAGAATTGCTACAGTTGACGCCCCAACATCCAGAATGGACCAAAATCCAAGATGGATGGGGCGAGGCGATCCAGATGGTCTTAGCGGGTACGGCAACACCGGCCGAGGCACTCAACACCCTGTACGGTCGCTTGCTGAAGGAATTGGAAAACCCGGCGCTGCCCACGCCTTGAAGCCGCATTTGGCAGGGAGTTATCGTGGAAAGAGAAAAACGCCGGCTGGCCTATTTTTACATTGCGCCAGCAGCCCTTTGGCTGCTGCTGTTTTTGGGGTTTCCCATGGTCGAAATCCTCAAGACTAGTCTCTACCACACTTCCTACAAAGGGGAGTCCTTTGTGGGAGCTCAGAACTATACGGGCCTCGTCAGGGACGATGTCTTTTGGTTAGTGCTCAAAAACACGGCCGTGTGGACGGTGCTTGCCGTCTTGATGAATGTGGGAGCGGGCTTGGCTGCCGCTCTCTTGTTGAGCCGCAGTACGATCCTCTGCGAGTTGATCCGCAGTTCGTTGATCTTGGCTTGGGCCACGCCGCTGGTAGTAGCGGCTATCGCTTGGAAGTGGATGTATAACGGCGAGTACGGACACCTCAACGCGTTGTTGCTGTCTCTGCATATCGTCGATCATCCCGTGCAGTGGTTGACGAGTGCTTCTACGGCGTTTGGCGGGGCCTTGTTCGCCCGGCTGTGGACGGCCCTGCCGTTTACCACCTTTGCATTCCTCGCGGCCTTGCAGTCCATTCCGCTCCATCTGTACGAGGCCGCCATTATAGACGGGACCACAACATGGCAGAAGTTCTGGTATATCACCGTACCCTTGCTCCGCCCCGTTGCGCTGGCGGTTTTGTTGATCAGTTTCATCTGGTCCTTCAACAGTTTTGTCTTCATCTACGTAATCACCGGGGGCGGGCCGGCCAACCAGACCCAGATCATGGTCACAGAAATTTTTCGCCGCGCCTTTGGCTACTTCAACTTTGGCCAGGCCAGCAGCATGGCCTTTTTGGCCTTCTTGCTGCTGGTCGCCATCAGCTTGCTCCAGTGGCGTCTGTTCTACAAAAAAGAGATTGAGTCGTGATACCGGCCGGCGCCTTGTTGCGCACCACTCTTATGGCAGGGGTTGCGGCTTTTACCCTCTTTCCGCTGTTGGTCGTCGCTGGCACCTCGTTAAAGACCATGGGGGAAGTCTTTCAAGCACCGGCGACGCTGATTCCCCGCGCGTTTGTGTGGCACAACTACGTGGATATTTTTGTGCGGATTCCCATGGCGCGGCACCTGTTGAACAGCCTGTTCATCGCCTTGGCCGCGGTATTTTTTAACATCGTGGTGGCGGCCCCGGCGGCCTATGCGATGGCGCGTATCAATTTTCGCGGGCGCGGTCTATTCGGCATGAGCATCCTCGTGGTGCAGATGTTTTCGCCGGTGATTGTCCTCATTCCCTTGTTCGAGATGATGAAAGCCCTACAGCTCCTGGATACGTACACGGCCTTGATCTTGGTGAATACGGCCATAACCCTGCCGTTTTCCATCTGGATGTTGCGCGGGTTTTTCAAGAGTATCCCAGAGGAATTGGAGGATGCCGCTATGATCGACGGCCTCTCGCGGACGGGGATGATCTTCAGAATTGCCCTGCCGCTGACGGCCCCCGGGCTGACGACTACGGCCATTTTTACCTTTGTCAGCACTTGGAACGAATTCATCTTTGCGCTGGTGCTGGTTTCCAAACGGAAGATGCAGCCGATTACTATGGCGCTCTACGCTTGGGAAAAAAACAACGTGGTGGAGTGGAATTATTTGATGGCCACCGCCGTGGTGGCGACGGTCCCGACGATCTTGCTGTTCCTGCTGGTGAGAAAGCGGTTGACGGCCGGTTTGATGGCGGGTGCGGTTAAGGCGTGAGACGCGGTCGCCTCTGGCAGGCGAGCGGGGGCGGTAATTGGGAAGCTCTATTAAAGAAGGAGAACTTAGTATGACCGTTACAAGTGATGAGCGGCTGGGCGCGGCCAAAGGCGTTAGTACGCCGTGGGCCTTGCGCCGCTATCGGACGCTGGCCGAGTGGGAAGAGCGCAAGGCGGCGATTCGTCGGCACATCCTCGTCTGCGCGGGCTTGTGGCCGCTGCCGGCGAAAACGCCGCTCAAGGCGCAGATTTTTGGGCGGATTGAGCGGGAGGGCTATGCGGTGGAAAAGGTCTTTTTCGAGAGCCTGCCCGGCTTCTTCGTCTGCGGCAATCTGTACCGGCCGCTGGGGGAGGGGCCTTTTCCGGGGATTGCCTGTCCGCACGGCCACTGGCAGCGGGGGCGGCTCGAAAACACCGAGCTGGGGTCAATTGCTGGCCGCTGCATCAGCTTTGCGCGGCAGGGCATGGTGGCCTTTTCGTACGACATGGTTGGGTACAACGACAGCGACCAATTCGTGCATCGGGAGATTGGGGGGCGGCGCGAGGTGCTGTGGGGGATCGGCGCACTGAGCTTGCAACTGTGGAACAGCATACGAGTGGTTGATTTCCTCGCCTCGCTGGCGGATGTGGATGCCGAGCGCATAGGCTGCACAGGCGCGTCCGGTGGGGGGACGCAGACCTTTTTGCTGATGGCCGTTGACGAGCGGATCAAGGCGGCGGCTCCCGTCAACATGGTCTCGGCCTTTATGCAGGGCGGCTGTCGCTGCGAAAATCAGGGCCACTTGCGGCTGGACATCAACAATGTGGAAATCGCAAGCTGCATGGCGCCGCGGCCCTTGTTGCTGGTGTCGTGTAGCGGCGACTGGACGGCGAACACGCCGGAGGTTGAGTTCCCGGCGGTGCGGGCGATCTACGGCCTCTACGGGGCGCAAAACAAGGTGCGCGAGGTGCAGATAGACGCCCCTCACAACTACAACCAGCCGAGCCGCGAAGCGGTGTACGCGTTTTTCAAACGCCATTTGCTCGGCGGGCGAGGGCGAGTCGCCGAGGTGCCATTTGCCGTGGAGCAGGACGAGGATTTGCTGGTGTTCAGCGGGCGCAAAAAACCGGCCCGTGCGCTCGACTCGCAGGGGGTTTTCGCGGCGGTGAGTGCCCGCAGCGAGAAGCGGTTGGCCGTGCGGTTGGCCGCCCCCATCCGGCGCTTCCAGCGCGAGACGCGCCCGGCGCTGGCGAGTCTGCTCGGGGTGGAGGCCGCGCCCCAAGTAGCGGTCGAGAGCTTGGGCTTTCGGAGGGAGGAGGGCTATGTGGCCGAGGAGTTGGTCTTGGGGCGCGTGGGCTGCGGGGAACGGGTTCGTGCGGCGTTTTTCCTGCCGCGTGGTCCCCAAGGCACGCTGGCGGCGACCCTGATTGCCGATGCGCCTTGGGGAGGCGACGATCCTGGTGCGCTGGCGCAGGGCTTGTTACAGGCGGGTGGGGCCGTGCTGGTTGTCGCTCCTTTCCTGACCGATGGGACGGAGCGGGAAGGGCACGACGAGGCGGATCCCCTGTACCACACTTATAATCAGGCGACGATGGCTTGCCGGGTGCAGGACATCCTCACGGGCTTGGCCTATCTGGCCCAGCACCTGCGCGTGGGCCAGCGCCACCTCGTCGGCCAAGGCGAGGCCGGCATCTGGTGTCTGTTTGCCCGGGCGCTGACTAGTGGCGTCGGCAGCACCGCGGTGGACTGGGGTGGCCGCGATTTGGGCGGTGACGAAGCGTGGACCGGGGTGCTTTTTGCGCCGGGGATTCGCGCGTTGGGCGATGTGCGGATGGCACTGGCGTTGTGTGCGCCGGGGCGGCTGTTGGTGTATGGGGCCGGGGATCATTTTCCGCAGCGCGTCGCTAGGCGATGCTATCGTGCGGGTAAGGGAACGCAGCTTGTGGTTGAGGCCGAGGGGCTGAGCGAGGACGCGATTGTCGAGTGGATTAACTAACCATCAACAAAGGAAGACGACATGGCAGAAAAGTATCGAGTGGGCATTATCGGCTGTGGCAGCATCGCCGGCTACCATATACAAGGCTGGAACGAGGTGGACCAAGTCGAGGTGGTGGCGCTGGCCGACCCGGTAGCTGAGGTCCGCGAGGAGTTCGGCCAGCGGCATGGGATCGCTCAACGCTACGAGGATTTCCGCCAGATGCTCGACGCGGAGGCGCTCGACATCGTCTCGATTTGCACTTGGCACAAGTTGCACGCGCCGATGACGATTGCCGCTTGTGCGCGCAAGCCCAAAGCCGTGCTGTGCGAAAAGCCTATGGCGACTAGTCTGGGCGATTGCGACGACATGCTCATCGCGGCCCAGCGCAACCGCGTCAAGCTGGCCATTGCCCATCAGCGTCGCTTCAATCCGGCGTGGACTTTGGCCAAGGAACTGGTGGCAGCAGGGGCCATCGGCGAGGTGCGGCAGGTCAACGCGCGCGGCGGACAGGGTTTGCTCAACGATTGCTCGCACCTGTTGGACATGATGCGCTACGTGATGGGCGATCCGCAGGCCGTGTGGGTGATGGGCAATATCGAGCGCAAGACCGAGCGCTTTGAGCGCGACATCCCCATTGAGGATCGCAGCCTGTGTATCGTGCAGTTCGACAACGGGGCCATCGGCCAGCTTTTGCAGGAGCTGGCCGGTCCGAACTACCAGGGCGGGGTTTTCTACGGCTCGGAGGGCATAATGGAACTCGACGAGAGCAAGGTGCGGCTGCTCAACAGCCAGACCGGCACTTGGGAAGAGCGGCCGGGCGCAGGTGAGGACCCCAGCGTTGGGCAGCAGCGCGAGATCGTGGAGTGGATCGAAGGCAAGGTCGAGCATCGCGGCCAAGCGGAAAACGGCCGGGCGGCAGTGGAGATCATCATGGCCACATACGAGTCGGCGCGGCGGCACGAGGTGACCGCACTGCCCTTGCGGACGATGGCTTCGCCGCTGGAGGTGATGATCGAGGCCGGGGAGCTGCCGGTAGAGCGCCCGGGCCGCTACGACATCCGCGCCTTCCTGCTGCGCGGGGAGGACATGCAGCCGGCGGGCTAGCCGGTATTAGGCACTTGTTCTACCGACCCGTGCCAGAACGCGATCCGCTCGCGCTGCCAAGTATAGGTTATGGCCATGCCGACTTGGGTAGGGATAATCGCCGGATAGGAGTACTCGCCGCCGGCGGTTTCTAAGTCCAAGCGGCGATCCGCTCGCCCACCTTGAAGAACAGATAGACGCCGCCGTCGCCGCTGGCGTGAAGCACTGGATTCCAGTGGGCGCAGTCCCGCACCTTGGCCAAGCAGCGCGGGGCCTACCAACGCCCGTGTCGGCGCTCGGCTCCCCAGACCCCGACATCCGCGTGGCCCTCGCGGGTGCCAGCAAACCACGCGGCGAGAAACGCGCCGTTTTTGAGCGGCGCCAAGGTTGAGGCGTGGCACTGGGCGCAGGGCCGGTCGGCGGCAAAGAGGTGCTGTGCTTATGGCTCAACAGCACCCTTGGTTTGTTGCTGCGAATCGTTCACGCGAATCGGCCCTATCTTGGCCGCAGCAGTCTGCCGCACGAACTGGCATGCACCTTGCGGATTCTAGACCCAACCCATCTAACGGACGACCAGCTAGGGGTCGGCAAGCAAGTTTTCGCTGATTTGGCCGACAAACCCCTAGCCGGTTTCGCCAACCTAACTACCGACCCGGTTCGCCGCGAGATAGATCGACGCCTAATGGCCGACCTGCTAGGGCTTCCCGACGCTGCAAATGCGGTTGAGCAGTTGGCGAACATGTGAACCGCTACTGACGACGCGGCACTAGCGCAGAAGCAGGGGCCTTGGCTAGGTACACCGTTATTGGGGAGGGCTTTAACGCAAAGACGCAAGGACGCTTCATCAGAGTGATGCGTAGGAGTGACGGGCCGTGGTACGGATAGGATTAGGTAGGATTATCAGTCGCCACTTTCGGAAGAATCAAGCAAGTCTCGCGCATTTTTGGGAAACAGGTAGTTGGCAACAATAATAAAGAGTCCAATTATATTTGCCGTTGTTGTGCCGAGCAGCAGCATAAGTACAGAGTCAGTAAGAACAAATCCTTTTACTGAGAATCCTTGAAGAAAAACAACAGCCAAAACAGCAATAATCCATAGTGAAGTTGAGAAAGACAATCCAGTACCCGTACCGGCGTCTCATTTTTATATAATCAGATAAGCCCCCTAGTAGTATATCCGCTCGATCTCTCTTATTAGTAGGGTATAAAATTCTCTCATAAAGAAGATCGTCAACCGTATCGTCTCCTTCTTCCTTTTCTTCGGAGTCAAGAAGTTTCTCTAAATCAGTAGGTACATTCATTTCTTAGAGGCTGTCTGAATGACATCTCACCCTATGAAAAATGCTTAATGCGAAGGCTGTTTGACTATCTTTTAAGTTTTTTTTTATAGAATTCTTCTATCTCTTTATTATCAATGGGGGCATTTCTAATCTTCCCGACCTTCTGGCGCGTATTACTCCAAGGCGTTCCTTTTCCGTGACTCATAGTGGATAGTCGTGAGCCAGAGTACTTACTATAAACTTCCCATATTTGATCGAGGAACTTCATTAGCTCCTTATCTTCCTCCTGAACTTTAGGGGTGTAAATTTTCAAATCCAATGGATGCTCGTCGATTATCAACTCTTCAGCGGGTTCCGCAACCGGATTATTCTTGAAGTGCTTGAACTCGTGGTAGAGAGAAGGAAAAACAGGACCAAAATCCCAAGCCTCAACATACTCATCATCAATAAGCGGTTGGCTCTCTATTCCAAGATGCCATCCATGGGCAACATAGACGAGTTTTTGCATCTTCAAAGGCGTAATCGGCTTTTTTTCTTTTTGGCCCTTTGAAAAAAAATAATTCGCTATCGCCTTGGCTGAGTATCCCATGTCCTTTCTCTCCTATGCCGGGGGCTATATACTGAACAAATGAATACTCAATAACTGAGTATAATGCTTACAATGCTTAGATACGTTGGGAAGCGCAAGCTAAGAGTCCCTAACAGATGGGTCCTGCTGATACGAGTACGCCCGAGGTATGCGCGACCGAGGGTGAAGCGGACGAAATCGTCGGGGTAGTGTTGAATCAAGTATTTGAAATGGTATCAAAGTCAGACATCGGCATTGTCTTGAGGCTGGGATTAGGCCGTGTCCTGTTTGCATCTGTGGGCTGAGGGTAGCTTGTCAATTGGCGGGGAGGCCGCAAAACATCGGGCCGACGCCAAGTTCCCCTAGGACCAGACGAAAATCGCTGGTTTGTCCGCCGACATGGCGAAGAAAAAGGCCAGCACGACGCGGCGGCGTTGGCGTACGCGGCGCTCGACTTCGTGGATGTTTTCGGTGCAGAAGAAGTAGAGATCGCCCGGCGTTAGCCGCACTTGGACGCGGGGGATGTGGTGCTCGGCCACGTACTCGGCGAAGCGGTCTTGGCGCAGGACTTCCTCGACGTGGGGCTGGGGGCCCCAGCAGCGGTAGATAAAGGGTTCGTCGGTGCTTGTTTCGCTGCCGGTCTGCAAGCACAACACCCCGGCGAATTGGTGCTGGAAGTCGGCGACTGCGTATTCGTGGCCGGGGCGGGAACGCTTGGCGACCGAGTCGTAGTGGGGCCGGTGCCCTTCGGCGGCGTGATACATGCGGAAGATGGCCGGTCCGTACTGCCGCCCATCTGGTTCGTGCGCCGTTTGCACGACCTTGCCCTCGGCTAAGTCGGACAGGGCGGCGTACAGCGTGCGCACCGGGTCGGCAAATCCCGCAAAGAGCGTAGCGAACAACTCGTGGGTGTGGGCGGCGTGGGCGAAGAAAGCATCTGGATCGGCTCCAAGCCGGCCGAGGCTGGTGCCCAAGTCGAGATAGGGGCCGCCGCTGAGTTGGGCAGCTTGGCCTACGGTGGCCGGATCGAAATAGCCCCGCTCGGCAAAGCGGCGCATCAAGCCGCGGCAATGATCGGGCGGGTAGGCTCCGCGCAGAACTACGGCGGGGACGTCGCCGGCGGCCAAGGCGGTGAGCGGGCGGGGCAGGCTGTGCAGCAGGGCGGCTGTGCTGTGGGCCTCGGCGGGCGTCCAAGCGTTGGGCTGCTTTCCTACCATGGTTAGCTCTCCTTGCACGATGTTATACAGGCACCTATAGGCACGTATAGTTCCCCTTCCCGTCGCGCATTGCCAAGCGCAGCTATCGCCCGGCGAGCAAGCCGGCCGAGCCAAAAATTGCCGTTGAGGAATTAGCTCCGGTCCGCGTCGCCGAGGGGATACGTGCCTAAAGCACCGACGATTGTGGATTGGCTGCTTTGTATTTTGCGGAGCTTTCGAGTAAGTGTAGCTGCTCCACCGCGTACTTAGGCACTTCGCAAAATTCGGCCTCAAAATTGGTAATTAGGGCTTCGAGCATGGGGTTACGATTATCCTGTTTAGCGCCGATGTGATAGAAGTGCTCCCGGGTCAGAATGTGGAATTCCGACCAAAGACTGTGCACGAAGGCATTATGCCGAAAATCATTGCCGTGCCAAGTCGAAAGTACAAATCGACAGGGCGCAGAGGATAGCAGATGTGCTAATGTGTGCTCGTGCTCTTCGTTCCACCCGTTAAAGTAGTCCGCGTGGCGGCCGATATATGGGGGATCGCAGTACAGTAAGTCGCCGCCTTGAGCCATGCCAATGACAGCAGAGAAATCCCGGCATAGGAACTCGTAGTTTCCAACGCGAATTGCATCCGCGACCGCTTGGACCTGATTGGATATTTTAGTGATATATGCTTGGGCAAACCGCTTGGGCTTACGGCAAAACGGAACATTGAACTGTCCCTTGCGGTTAAAGCGAATCATCCCATTAAAACCGGCCCGATTCAAAAACAGAAAGTCCAGCGGATTCTGGCGTCGATTAAAGCGATCCCGGACTGCGTAGTAATGCTTGCCTTCGGATCTCAGTAGTTCGGCTCCTTCTCTTTGTAAAAAATGCCGAGTCTTAGTAGAGGTGATCTGTCCGTCGGCAATCGCTTGATAGAAGTCGATCAAATGCGGATTGGAGTCGGACAAAAGTGCTCGTCTCGGGCGCATGTTAAAGGCGACTACGCCAGATCCCATGAACGGCTCAATCCACTTCCCGTCAAAGTCCCCTGGAATTACGGATCGAATCCACGGCACCAGCTTGGTCTTTATGCCTTGGCACTTTATGGGGGGGACGAGTGTTGGGTAAAGGCTCATTCTAAGTTGTTCCTTGCGACGATTAGGGAAGGGTCGCCACCGCGATAGTTGACAAAATCTAAAAGGGAAGTAATTGTCTTTGTATCGCCAGCCTGTGTCTTAACGGTGATTTTTCCAAAGTTCATCCAGTAGTCATCGAACCATTCTTCACCGAGCTTGGCAAACATTCCGTTCTCCGCAAGCAGATCGTCAATTCGCTGTATACTGCCGATGTTCGCCGTGTTCCCGGAGCCGCCCTTGTCGCCAGCGATTTTCCATTTCTCGGCTACAAAAAACTGAATGTTCGAGATCGCCGACGCGATAGATTGTAATTTGTCAATCGAGTGAGGTCGCGCTTGGTCTAGGGATGCATCCTTTGCGCGGTCATAAATGATCCCAAGACAAAAATGCCCGGAATAAGATCCATAAGGAAACTGGATATTCTTGGTACTGGTCCGTTCAGTAAAGTACTTCCCGTGCGAACCAAGCGTAAAGCCGTTGCAGAGCCAAGGCTTTTGGGGGTTGCGGTAAGTTGTCTTGAGGTCTACTGCAAATTTGCTTGATTCATCATCTTTGGACACAAACGAAATGTCTGGATAGTAATTCTGCTGCTGGGCAAGAACAATGTCAAATCCGCTCTGCTTGGCGAAGGAGAGTATCTTTGGAAGAAGATGAATCTCCAGAATTTTGGAAATGAGCTTGGTATCTGACGAGATCGCATAGACATTCTTGTAGGTATCGATAAAGCCTTTGATCGACCATTGGCCATCCTCAATACTTATGTGAGCTGTCAATTCGGCTGCTAGGTTTTTCAGCCCAGCCTCGAATGCAGGTTTTGACAGCATGATACGCACCTAGAGCACCACCTCGCGGTCCGTGTGTGCCGACTCGTAACAGGCATCGACGACTTTTTGCAGGTTGAGGAGCTGGCGGGCGTCCTGCATGTCCCAAGGCTGGCCGGCGCGGAGTTGGGCGATGAGGGTGGCGTCTTGGGTGTGGACGCTGCGGAACCAGTCGTCGCTGTCGAGTTGGGGCGTCTGATCGACGATCTCGCCTTCGACGTCGACCTGAACCGCAAAAGGTGCGCCGGTCACTGTGGCGCGGGTGGTGGTCAGCTCAAAGCTGTGGAAGTCGGTCTTTTCGCTACACCAGTTGCCCTCCAAGGAGTAAAACGCGCCGTTGTCAAAGCGCACCAAGGCGCTGATGAGGTCTTCGGCGTCGTAGCGCGCGTGGATGGCGTCGTCGATTTTGGGCCCGCGCTTGCCGGGGAAGAGACGTCGGGTCGCCGCGCTGACGGTGAGCGGATTGGGCGAGCCGCCGATCCACAGTGCCAAGTCGAGCGTGTGGACCAAGGTCGAGGCGAGGACGCCGCCGCCAGAGGTGGCGAGGTGGTAGTGCGGCCCCCAGACCGGCGGGTCGTGGTGGCAGCCCCATGCCTTGGCGAATATGGGTGCGCCGATGGTGCCGCCTTGGACTAAATCGTGCAAATACCGCGAACTTGGCATGTAGCGCATGTTGGTGCCGAGCTGGACTTGTAGCCCAGCCTCTGCGGCTTTGGCGAGGACGGCTTCGGCTTGGGCGACATTCATCATAAAGGGCTTTTCGCACAGTACGCAGGCCCCGGCGTCGAGGCTGGCCAACGACATGGCCTCGTGCGTGTTGGGCATGGTGGCGACGATGACCAAGTCGAGGTCGCCGTCAGCGAGCATGGCCCGGTAGTCTTTGGCGGCGCGGGCTGCAGGCCAGAGCTGGCAAGCGGCGGCGAGGCGCTCGTCGTCGAGGTCGCAGACGGCGGCAACGGTCGCTTGGTCGGGGCCGAGTGCTTTGATGCCGGCAAAGTGGACGTTGGCTTGGGTGCCGCAGCCGATCGTTCCGATGCGCACGGC
Organism: Candidatus Latescibacterota bacterium; assembly: GCA_965200315.1. Lineage (GTDB taxonomy): Bacteria > Latescibacterota > UBA2968 > UBA8231 > UBA8231. Next base: position 642,722 of record OZ241362.1, on the reverse strand, counting down.
GCGATCTAGCATGGATGGTTCCTTTCTTTTGGTAGCTCAATGCCGGTTTTCGGCGTATAATCTCCCTGAATACGTAGAGCGAAACACAACCGGCGTCAAGATGCCGGACAAACGAGAGGCTTGGCTATGACGCGACAGGTAGATGTGCTGGTCATCGGCGGCGGAGTCGTCGGTATCTGCACGGCGCACTTTCTCCAAGAGCAGGGCCGCGAGGTTACGGTGGTCGAAAAGGATGTGGTCTGCGCGGGTAGTTCCTACGGCAACGCCGGGCTTATTGTCCCCAGCCATAGCGTACCGCTGGCCGAGCCCGGGGTTATTGCCCAGGGTTTGCGGTGGATGTTCGACCCGGACAGCCCCTTCTACATTAAATGGCGCTGGGATCGCGACCTTGTGGCTTGGCTGTGGCAATTCCGCAAGGCCAGCACCATGCGGCGGGTGCGGCAGGCCATGCCGCTGTTGCGCGACATGCACTTGGAGAGCTTGCGGCTTTATCAGGGCTTGGCCGCCGAATTGGATTTTGCCTTTGGGCACGAGGGGCGGCTCTTGCTGTGCAAGACCGAGCAGGGGATGGCAAGCGTCCGCGAAGAGGCCGAGCTGATGCAGGAGGTAGGGATAGAGGTGGAAATGGTCGATGCCCAACAGGCGCAGCAGTGCGCCGCGGCCGTGGAATTGGACTGCGTGGGTGGGGCGTTTTACGCGCAAGATGCCCACTTGGACCCGGCGCGTTTGGTGCGCACCTTGGCGGCGCGTTGCGTTGAGCGTGGGGCGCAGCTCAACGAGAAGACCGAGGTGTTGGGGTTTGGCAAAAAGGGGCGTCGCATCCAAGTGGTCGAGACCACGCGCGGAGATTTTGCCGCGGCCGAAGTCGTGCTGTGCAGCGGGGCGTGGTCACCGGGCGTGGGCCGCGAGTTGGGCCTGTCCCTGCCGGTGCAGCCGGCCAAGGGCTACAGCGTCACCGTCCACAAGCCCAGTGCGTGTCCGGCGGTACCGCTGATGTTGGTGGAGGCCCGCGTCGGCACCACCCCGATGGGGACAAGCTGCGCTTTGCCGGTACGCTCGAATTGGCGGGTATGGATACGTCGATCAACCGCCGGCGGGTCGCCGCGATTGTCAACGCGGTGCCGCGCTACGTACCGGCGTGGACGCCGGATGCGTTTGAGCTAATCGAAGTGTGGCGGGGCCTGCGGCCCTGTACGCCGGATGGCTTGCCTTTTTTGGGGCGGCCGCGGGACTACGACAATCTCACGGTAGCCGCGGGGCATGCCATGATTGGGGTTTCGCTGGGGGCGGTGACCGGGGCGGTGACCTCGAGGGTGGTGCAGGGTGAGGAGCCGGGTTTTGATCTGAGTTTGTGCAACGTAGATCGGTTCGGATAGGAGGGTCAGATGCGCTACGCACTGGGCATTGACTTGGGCACGGGCAGCACCAAGGCCGTCCTCCTCGACGAGGCGGGCGACCTCATTGGCCGCGGGCAGGCCGAGTATCCGCTCTACAAGCCGCATCCTAAGTGGGTCGAGCAGGACCCGGCGGATTGGTGGCGAGGGCTGTGTGTGTCTGTGCGTCAGGTGCTCGCCGATATGGACCCAGCGCAGGTCGCCTGCGTCGGCTTGTCCGGGCAGATCAACGGCTCGGTATTCGTCGATAGCGCCGGGCAGCCCCTACAGCGGGTGCCGATTTGGCTCGATCACCGCTCGCAAGCAGCGTGCGATTGGGCCGAGCAGCGTGCGGGAGACTTGCTGCGGGAGCGGACGTTAATGCGGTTAGGGCCGGTCAATACGCTGGCGAAGGTATTATGGGTAAAAGACCATGCCGCAGACGTTTACCAGCAGAGCCGCTGGATGCTGCTGCCCAAGGATTGGCTGCGCTACCGGCTCACCGGGCAGATAGCCGCCGAGGTGTCGGATGCCTCGACAACTGCGGCTTTTGATCTGCACGAGCGCCAGTGGTGCGGAGAAATTTTAGAGGCGTTGGAAGTCGATATGGGGCTGTTCCCGGACTTGGCCGATTCGCCGTCTGTGGTCGGGGCCGTAACCCAAGCGGCTGCCGAGCAAACCGGGCTGGTCGCGGGCACGCCTGTCGTCGCTGGCGGCGGGGACATGCCCTGCATGATCCTCGGCGCTGGGGTGATTGCGCCGGGCATTATCAGCTTGGGGATCGGCACGGCCGCGCACGCCACGGCTTTTGCCGAGACGCTGGATCCACGGGCCTTTGACAAGCTCTGGCCGATGTGCCACCCCATCCCCGGCAAATACGCTTGGCTGGGTTGCTCGTTTACCGGGGGAGCCTCGCTCAAGTGGTTCAAGGAGGAGTTCGGGGGTAGCTACGAGGAATTGACAGATGCGGCGGCCGCGGTTCCGGCTGGGGCCGAGGGGGTGTTTTTCATGCCTTGGCTCGAAGGCCGGGCCACGCCGCGTCCCGACGCCCGCGCCCGTGGCGGCTTTGTCGGGCTGTCGTTGGGGCACACGAAGGGGCATCTGGTGAGGGCGGTGCTGGAGGGGGTCGTCTTCGACTTGCGGCACTCGCTTGACTGCTTTGCCGAAATTGGCTTGCCCATCGACGAGCTGCGGATCGGCGAGGGCGGCTCGCACTCGGAGGTGTGGCGGCAAATTCAGGCCGATATTTTGGGGCGCGACGTGGTGCGGATCGCCACCGATGATCTGTCGGCGGTAGGAGCGGCGTTGTTGGCTGGCGTTGGCGGCGGCCTCTATGCGGATTTTGCCACCGCTTGTCAGCGCACGGTCAAGTTGGCCGAGACCGTGCGCTGCGACCGGGCGCAGGTCGAATACTACCGGCGAGCTTTTGAGCGCTACCGGACGCTCTATCCGGCGTTGCGGGACTGGTACAGGGGATAGCCGGCGCGTGAGATAACGGATAGCTAATGCCATCCTCAGAAAAGCAGACTTGCGAGAGGTGGCAAAACAGGGGCCGACGTTCCGTGATATGATCGATTGGAGCGGAAGAAAGACCGGCGTACCTCGGTGTTGAACGATGGAATCCGCCTTATAGATTCCGTGAATCCTGCCCTCTAAAACAACACTCGGCTAAGCAACCCAGCTCCAGACCCAACCAGCGATACTGGCGAATCTCGCCGTATATTTGTGCATTCCTAAGCCTCGATAAACGGCCCTTCTTCCTGCAAGCGCTTGCGGACGCGGGCGTATTCGGCTGAGCCGTCGTCGGTCCAGTACTCGAAGTTGAGGCCCTCAAGGCGGCCCTCTTCAGTGCCGGTCAGGCAGTTGATATTGGGGCTGCCCAAGCTGTAGGCTTTGTGGCCGCCGGCAAAGTGCAGTACGCCGATGTAGTCGTACTTGGGCAGGTGGGCGCGGGCGGCAGCTTGGGTTAGGGCTTCTTCGTCCACTTCCACGCCTAGCCCCGGGCCTTCGGGCACAAGTGAAAAACCCTCGACGACCGGGATTTTTGCGCCGATGTCGGACTCGAACTGGTCGTCTATGTTGATGGTATGGGCCGAGGCCGTGGGCAGGACTGCGGCTTGGTGCAGGGTGAGGGCCTTCATCAGGGTATTGCCGCATTGCTGGATCAGGCACTGGACATTGGCCTTGCCGTAGGCAAAGCCCGAGGTCAGGGTGTCGCCGATGCGTCCGCCGATCATGTAGATATCGGCGACTCCGCGGATCACTTCTTGGATGCCGCCCAATTGGGGGACGTGCATGACGAGGGGGATTTTGGTCTTCTCGCGCAGGGTGCGCCAGCCGTCGATGTCGCTCCACACCAGCGGATCTTCGATAAATCCGACGATCGGCGATTTTTCCAGTTCGGCGATAATGGGTAGGATTGTGCCCAGCGTGCGGTTGTGGTTGAGATCCCAGTGCAGTTTGAAGCCGGGCGGTGCCACCTTTTCCGCGGCTCGGGTCTGCTCGACGACGTCGTAGCGGGCGTCCGAGTGCATCTTGAAGACTCGGTAGCCCTGCTCGACAGCGCGCTGGAGCTCGCCGGCGAAAACGTCGGGCGGGCAGGGGCGGGTCCAAGCGGCGCAAGGGACGGCGTCGCGCACTTTTTGCCCCATTAGTTTGTACGCCGGTACGCCTACGTGCTTGCCCATCAGGTCGTAGAGCGCCATGCCCAAGGCTACATGGAAATTGTTGAGCAGATAGTCAAAAGGATTGGTGCCAACGAGCGCGTCGATCTCGGTTTGGGGTACGGGCTTGGGGTTATCTTCGTAGTTACCGTAGCCGACTAACCCATTGTCGGCGTGGACTTTAACCACTAGATGTTGATCCATATCGTACATGCGCATGCGGCCGGCGTGATTGTCGTAGCGCTTGGCTAGAGGCATGGCGATGGGGATTTGCTCGATGTGGGCGATTTTCATGGGAAGCTCCTCTTGGAAAAGCACTGATGGGCCTCCAATAATTGATTTGGGTGGTGGCCTGTCAAGGCGGTGGCCGCGTATATTAGGGCGGCGCGGAATATCTGCCATCATCCCGCATTGAGAAAACCATGCTCCAACTCGCCACGTTCCAATCCGACGTCACGCCGCCGCTGGGCCATCCGCTCTGTGCGGGGTGGTATCCACCGGCCAAAGGCATCGCCGACCCGCTGTCCGCCTTGGGGCTGATTTTGGTGCCGGACGATCAACGGCCCATCGTCTTGTGCGCCTTGGACTGGGCTGAGTTGAGCAATGGCGATTACGACCGCTGGCGCGGGGAACTGGCCCAAGCCGTAGGGACTGAGGCCGAGCGGGTAGCCGTGCATTGCATCCACGCCCACGATACGCCTTGGCCCGACCGCGATGCCCAAGACATGCTCGACGCCCACGGCCGTCCCAATATCATCATGGCCGGCGCTTGGGCCGAAAGGGTGCGGGCGCGAGCGGCGCAAGCAGCAGGCCAGGCCATGACCAAGCTACAGCCCTGCACGGATATGGCGGTGGGTCAGGCCAAGGTCGAGCGGATCGCCTCCAATCGGCGGGTGATGGGGCCAGACGGCAAGGTGGCTGCGGTGCGCTGGACCCAGTGCCGCGACCCACAAGCGCGGGCCGCGCCCGAAGGCGTCATTGACCCCATGCTCAAGACGATTGGCTTTTACCAAGGGGAGACGGCCTTGGTGCTGTTGCACTACTATGCCGTCCATCCCACCAGCGAGGACGGCACTGGCCTGGTAACGCCCGAGTTCGTCGGCTTGGCGCGCAACCGCCGCCGGGCGGAAAGCGGTGTGCCGCACCTATACTTTACAGGCTGTGCGGGCAATGTCACTGCGGGCAAGTACAACGACTGTATGGCCGACAACCGGGAATTGTTCACCGAGCGCATCCACCGGGCTATGTTGGAAGCCGAGCAGCAAAGTGCTCGGCAGCCGCTGGAGCATCTGCGCTGGACGGTCGCGCCGGTGCGGCTGCCGCCGAGGGAAGATATGGACGAGGAAAACCTGCTGGCGCAAATCGCCTCGCCAGTTAGCGGAGCCAAAGTACACAGCAAAGCCGCCCTCATGCTGACGTATCTGCGCCGCCGCGAGCGGCCCATTCCCGTCACTTGTTTGCACCTCAACGACCGGGCGGCGGTGGTCCATTTGCCGGGCGAAATCTTTATCGAATACCAACTGCACGCGCAGGCAAGTCGCCCGGACGCCTTTGTCGCGGTGGCGGGATACGGGGATTTGGGGACCGGATACATAACCTTGGCCCGCTCCTTTGCCGAGGGGGGATACGAACCAGTAGATGCCTTTGTGTCGGGCCGGGCGGAAAAAATCGTGCGAGCTGCCATCGACAAGGTCCTGCGGGACCCTAAGAGGCCCTAACCACGCCTAAAGGCGCGATGAAGCCCGCTCCGCGTCGGAGCATGGGGTGACGTTGGACAGAGCCACTGGCCACTGAAGAAGGGGCGTCCCGCCTGTGCGCCCAAGGCGACGCCAAACAACGCGCATTCAGATCAGGGGTCGGGTAGTAAGGCGGAATCTTTAACCACGAGAGCAAGAGAATAGAACCATGAACGACTTGTTGGCCGGAACCGGCGGTGCCCGGATCACTCCACCGATCGGCTTTCCCATGGGCGGGTACGGTGCCCGCGACCGCGGAGCCGAGGGCGTACACGACCATCTCAACACCCACACCTTGTTCCTCGACGCCGGCTCGACCCAAGCCGTGATCATCGCCAGCGACCTGATCGGCATGCGAGCTGAGCAGGTCGCTCGGGTGCGCGAGTTGGTGTGCGCGGCGACCGGGGTGCCCGCGGCCCACGTATTCCTCGCCTTTTCCCACACGCACGGCGGTCCGCTGATGTATTCTGACTTTTCGGCACTGGGGGAACAGGCCCTTACCTACATCGACGCGGTGAGCCACTACATGGCCGGTGCTGCCCTGCAGGCGGCCACCGCGGCGGTGCCCGTGCGCTGGGGCACGGGCCGTCATCCGCTACAGGTCGGCGTCAACCGCCGGGAGCGACAGGCGGACGGCACAACCCGCATCGGCGTCAACCCCGACGGAGCGGTGGCCCCTTGGGTCGACGTGGTGTGGTTTGAGCGCGACGGCGGCGGTCCGTTGGCGGTGATCTATCAGCACGCGGCCCACGGGACCTGTCTGGTGAGCAACAACTACCTGTTCACAGCCGACTGGATCGGCTGCGCCATGCAGTTGATCGAGGCCCAACTGCCGGGTGTGACGGCGCTGTTCGTCAACGGCTGTGCCGGCAACATCAATCCCCATCCGCGCGGCACCTTTGCCCTCGCCAAGCACCACGGTACTAGGGCTGGTGATGCGGTGCTGCAGACGGTGGCGGACCGAGCCGACCTGAGACGGGGCGGCCGACTGCGCTGTGCCCAGCACGCCTTTGAGCTGCCCCTTGCGCCCATGCCGTCCCAGCAGGAGTGCGAGCGCGAGCTGGCGCGCTGGGAGCTGGCCTTTCGCCAACTGGCGGGCGAGCACCACCGGAACTGGCATGTTTGCCGCCGCTACTTTGCTGCAAAGGAGCGGCTTGAGGCGTGTCAGAGCGGCTCGGTGGCCACGGGGCTGCCCCTAGAGCTACAAGTTGTGGCCTTGGACGACGTGGCCCTCATCGGCCTGCCCGGGGAAATTTTCGTCGAGACGGGGCTGGCCATTGCCGAAGCATCGCCCTTTTCTTGGACCTTGCCCGTGGGATACGCCAACGGTGCCATCGGCTACGTGCCGACGAGTGAGGAGGTGCCCTACGGAGGGTACGAGGTCCTCGATGCGAGGGCGTGCCATCAGGGGCGCTTTTTGCGCGACGACGCGGACCGGGTTCTGACCGCTGGTGCGCTTCGGGCCTTGGAATTGGCCGCGGCGGAGTAAAAATCCCGCGAGGTGAAAATGATGAACAGCACCGAGACGACGAGAGTTCAACTCAGCGGTGGAGAAAAGCTGACGATCGAGGGGTGCGAGCCGCCCTTTGCCGGCGGAGCGCACAGCCTCTGCTGGTGGCAGGATATTGCCGCCGACTTGATGGCAGGAAACCTGCGGCCTTGGCTGCACACTCCCTACTACTTGGGAAAGATCGATGGCGAGTTGGTCGGCTACATGAGCTGCCAGACTCCCGCCGATACGCGCGATGTGGGGCTCGTGGAGTTCGTCTGGACTGCCGAGGCACACCGGCGCAAGGGGATCGCCTCGCTCCTGCTCGGCCGGCTCGTGGAGGAGTTCGCCGCGGCCGGAGGGCTGGCCCTCTACCTGTGTACGGCCAATCCCCATGCTGGTAGCCTGTACGAACGGCACGGATTCCGCTATTTCGTCGGCGATGGGATGCGCTACTTGGCGCCCGGTGCTGGCGACTTTGACCGCGACTACCTCGATGGCGGTGGCCCGGCCGAGGTGCGCGACGCCACTTGGGCCGATCTGCCGAGGGCTTCGGTGCTCTACAACCACCCCGAGCCAAAGTGGATCGTGAAGGACTACCTGAGCCAAAGTTTCCGCGACACCCGCTACGAAAGTCACTTTGTGAAAACCCTCCGGCGCTTGGAGGGCCGGCGCGGGTGCTGCCTCGCGCTGGAAAACGCCAAGTGCCGAGTGGTCGGCTTGGCCACGGTCGAACGGCGGGGAACTTTTGCCGAGCAGCACACGGGCCTATTGAGCTTTCGCGTGGTACCGGCCTTCAGCGGCCAGTCCGCGGATTTGCTCGGCGCGGTCATTGAGCGGTGCGCGGCTGTGGGGATCGCGGTCCTGCATGTCTATCTAGCGGACTGCGACGCCGATCAGAAGCAGTTGCTTGCGAAAGTGGGATTCGGTGCCGAGGCGCGTTTCAAGCAGCAGCTACGGGTCGATGGGAGGTTCGTGGATATGATCGTGTACACTCGGACCCTAGAGCAGACAGCGGCAGCTCCCTTCGACGAGGGCTTCTACTATGGAGGACGCAAGGACTGGCAGCGGCAGCGAGTTGGCGACGCGGATTGAAAATTGTCGAATAAAGCTAACCCATTGTCTCCGTGTATGTTAAACGCCATATATCAACTGCCGTTTCGCATCGCCTTACCTTTGAGTTAGGCGCGATAGCCTTCTGCCGGGTGGGCGGGCCAGACGCCCGCGCTCCCGGCTAAGACTGACCGAGTAGATTTAGCCGCCGGCGTTGATGCCCGTCCGTTGAGGTGGCGTTCCCGCGCCAATACTGGCCTCCAGAGACGCTTCTCCTCGACTTTAGGCGAGACCAGTAATCATACATCGTTTTCCCCCGACCAAAACAAGGTGGCAACAGCACCCTCTGGGGCCTGTTTCGCTCGATTAGCTCAAGCGATTTTGTTTTTCTCGATGTAATCCCAGTTGATATTCATCCCCAACCCAGGCCGTTGCGGCACATGGACAAAACCCTGTTCGTCCATCGGCTCACCGTGTTCGTGCAGCCAAGGGGCAGGCTGGTCGAAGTCGATGAAGGGGTGCAACAGGCCGCGTTCGTAGAATTCGCCGTTGTGCATGGCGCACAGGGCGTGCAGGTTGCCCGGGCCGCCGCCGTGGATTTCGCAGCGCATGCCAAATGATTCGCACAAATGCACGGTTTTCATCAATGGGGTGAGGCCGCCCACGTCGCCCACGCCGCAGCGGCTGATGTCGCAGGCACCGGCTTTGATCCACTCGGCGCGGACGTACATTTTGCCCTCGCAGGTCTCAGGGCCGCAGATCGGCAAGCTGGTCTGTTCGCATAGCCAGACGTAGGACGACATACTGTGTTCGTCCATCGGCTCTTCCATCCAGTAATAGTCGAGCTTTTCCAGTTCCTTGGCTAGGAATAGGGCGGCCTCGCGGTCGTAGTAGTGGTAGGGGTCGAGCATACAGGGCACGTCCGGGCCGACCGCCTCGCGCACGGCGGCGCAGGCTTCAATGTCGCGTTTGGGGTCGGGTGCGCCGGCGTAGGGCGGTTGCCAAGTGTGCAATTTGAAGGCGGGGTATCCACGCTCCATGCACCATTGGGCGTAGTTGGCGTAGTCTTGGGGGGTGGCCAAGCCGCCTTGGAGGTCGTCGCCGCACATGGTGGAGGCGTAGGCCGGCACTTTGTCGCGCAAGCCGCCCAACAGTTTGTACACGGGTTGATTGAGGGCGCGTCCGGCCAAATCCCACAAGGCTAAGTCGACGGCCATGAGCACTTGGTCGGACAGGGTGCCCAGATTGAGCCGTTGGCGGTGGTTGAGGTCGCGCCAGATTTTTTCGCGGTACAAGGGGTCTTCGCCGAGTATGGCGGGTTTGACGAGGCGGTCTATGGCTTGAACGTTCGCGCCAAACCAGTAGCCGGAGACGCCTTCGTCGGTGCCTATTTGCAGCAGGGTCTGCGTGGTTTCGCGCTCGGGGCCGGGATGGCCGTGGCCATCGGAATCGCTTTCGGTACGGGTGGTGGTTTTGAAGCGAATGGTCTCTACTTGGGTGATTTTCATGCGTCGTCCTTTCGCGGATGGCGACTGCAGTCGCTGGTTATCGCGTCGCTGCCCAAGGGCAAGTGCTCGCCGTGCCATTCGAGTGTGCCCAGCGGCAGATACGCAACTGGCTTAGCCGCCAGCCGCTGGCGGAATTCCCACGGCAGCAAATCGGCATAGCGGACCTTTTCCATGGACTTTCTCCGTCAACGTTTTGCAATCAAGATATGTTGAAACGCCTCTTCACTGTCCGCTAATACTAGGGACGCTGTTATTTTTTTCAATGTCTCAAAATCCGGTTCATAGCCAGACATGTCAGATACCCGTCTAATAACCCGCGTGGCCATCCGCAATTACAAAAGCATCGGCGCGTGTAATGTGAGCCTCGGCCCTCTGTCGATTCTCGTCGGACCCAACGGCAGCGGCAAGAGCAACTTCGTCGATGCGCTCCGGTTTATCGCCGACGCGCTCCGCTATTCGCTGGACCACGCCCTCCGCGATCGCGGAGGTATCCACGAGGTGCGCCGGCGGTCGAGTGGGCATCCCACGCATTTTACCATTCGCATTGAGTTTCAGTTGTCCAAAGGCCGATTTGGTCACTATGCCTTCAGAATTGGTGCGAAACGGGGAGCCCACCTAGTTGCCGAAGAGGAATGTGCAATTCATCCGGGGACAGATGGTACGGGTAAAGCCTACTACCGAATAAAGGAAGGCGCACTTGAGCGCATCCGTATTGAACCCGTCCCCGCCATTCCCAAAGATCGCCTCTTTCTAGTCAACGTCTCCGGCCTAGAGGCGTTTCGCCCTCTGTATGACGCTCTCACTTCGATGGGTTTCTATAATTTGAATCCCGAACGCATCCGCGAGCCGCAGCCACCCGATCCAGGCGAACTACTCAACCGCGATGGCTCGAACATGGCTAGCGTTCTTGCCGCACTGAAGGACCACGCCCCAACGGTGAAGCGCCGCGTGGAGGAATACTTCGCCACGGTCGTGCCGGGCGTCCATGCGGTGGCCCCCAAGGCTGTCGGCCCGCGCGAAATGCTCGAATTTAAGCAGGACGTCAGGGGTTCTTCTCATCCTTGGCGCTTCCTCGCCACCAATATGTCAGACGGGACCCTGCGTGCTCTCGGCGTACTCGTGGCCTTGTTCCAAGGCCCGGCGGGGTTGGTGGCCATTGAAGAACCCGAGGTCGCCCTGCATCCGGCCGCGGTCGGTGTTTTGACGGATAGTCTGCGCGATGCGAGCGATCACCGACAAGTGCTCATTACCAGCCACAGTCCCGATTTGCTCGATGATGCATCACTGCCCGACAGCACTATACAAGCTGTCGTTTCCGAGGACGGCGATACAAAAATTGGTCCCTTGGACGAAGCGGGGAGAGCAGCGTTGCGCGATCATCTATATACCGCTGGCGAGCTACTCCGCATGGACCAGCTTAGGCCGGATCCCCAAGCGACAGAACTTGGCGTTAGACAATTGAATCTGTTCGGATTGGATCTGTGAAATTGATCGCCATCGTAGAAGGCCACGGCGATGTCGAAGCAGTACGGGTTCTATTGCGCCGAGTCTTGCAAGAGAAATTGCAGCGTTACGATGTTGCGGTAGAGCGTTCCATTCGCGTACCAAGGGGCAAGCTGCTCAAGCCGGGCGAGTTGGAAAGAGCCGTCAGTTTAGCGGCAAGCCGCATCTCCACAACAGACGGGATTGTCGTGCTGGTCGATGCCGCCGACTGTCCTGCGGAGTTGGCCCCTGCTATGGCGGCCCGTGCAGCCGGAAGCCGGCCCGATAGACGCATCTCGGTCGTCATTGCAAAAAGCGAGTTTGAGTCGTGGTTTGTTGCAGCCGCCGATTCGCTGGCAGGCTTTAGAGGGCTTGCTGACAGCCTCGTAGCACCTGCGAATGCTGAACGCATTCGAGACGCGAAAGGTTGGCTATCGAACAATATGTCTACAGGTTTGACGTATCGCGAGACCATTGACCAAGCGGCATTTGCGAGCAGGATGGACTTGGGGCAAGCGCAGCAGTGCCCTTCGTTCGACAAATTCGTACGCGAAATCCGTACCCTCGCACATCCTTCTACTTCCTCGTAGTCTCAATCCGCTACATTTAGACAGGTAATCGTCCTGCGCGGTCAGCCAAACCATCGATCTGATCCACGCTGCGCTCCAGCGCCTCTACCTCCTTCCGCTCGACTTCTCCCCAGAGCTTCAGGTTCCTGTCCAGCAGTGCCCATTTTATAGCATGGAAACCGTTCCATACAAGCCCAAGCCACGCCGCGTAGTTCAGATTGAGAATGTCTTCGGTGATGTACACTCTGGCCCCATTCACTGTTGCCACCGTTCCATAGGCCATAGCGAGCATCATTCTGAATCGAGGGTTCATCTTCAGGGGCATCGTGTCGATCAGAGCTTCCCCCAGCGACGAGTCGTAGAGCTTAACCTGTTTGACGGTATAGAAGACGCGCATCATCACCTCCATGATCAGCACAGGAATACTGGTCACGACAAACTGGCGAAAGTCATATCCCTTGACGTACATATACTCGATCTGCTTACCTAGATCGGAGTCTCCCGCTGGGAGGCTGTCAAACATGCGGAGAATCCCCATAAAGGGAGCGGGTAATCCCATGCCCCTATTGCCGCTTGCGGAGGGGGCATTAACATCCGATAGAAGGTGCCCGAACAGGCGGCCAAGCAGTGGGAACAAGCCGCCGTCCATAGGTTCCATAGTAGTCTGGTATATCTTTAGGCCGTCGTTCCCAATTACTGTGCATGTGCCGCGCTGCATGTCCAAAACGCCGAACAGGAATCCCAGAATTGGATCGTGGGATAATGACCTCAGCCGATGGTTCATGGGATTCAATGTTCGTGGTGGTGCTCCCAGTAGCTGATCCACTGTGCTAGAGTCTGCACCACCGATGGTGTTCAACCTACTGAGTTCCTCGCTCACATCGGAAGGTAACAGGCGGTTGAATGCCTGTTGCACTCCTCTGTTGAACACGCCGTCCACCCCTTGCGTCCACTCGGTGGTTGGCTTGGCAGGAGCCTTCACAAACAGCAAGTCAAGCATCGCTGCGAACAGGCCGCATCCTCCGGCAATGGCATAGTCCCACCTATCGAGAGCATAGCGGGCATTGAAATCCTTGATATGGACCGCGATCCGTTTATTCACGACTGCCCAATCGTCGGTAGTTAGGATGTCGTCTAGGTTAGTATCCCCCGGGAATTTCGCCTCCGCCTCATTGTAAATGGTCTCCAAGTCAACATCTGGGAGTTCCTTGTGCTCGCTCATCGCATCAAGATGGGCCTGCTTCCTCTTCGTAAAATCCGGCGTCACCTTGTCTACGTCGCCTAGTTCCGCCAGACGCTTTTTGATAGCGCGAAGGTCCTTACTGAGGCCATCGTGGTCTTCCTCTATAGCATCGGACCGTCGTTGCAGATGCCTAATGGCTTTGATATTTCGCTGTTTGTCCTTGCTGTCCATGACTATACCATTTTACGGTCTTTGATGCTCAAACTGGTCGATATAAGCCTTAATCTCGGCCAGTTCCTCGCGAAAGTACTCGGCGTTTGCCATGAGTCGCTCTTGGATTTTGTAGAGCTTCTCAATAGCTCTACCTAGGGCTGCCGCCAGTTTCGCGTTCCTCCGCTTCTTGGCGATGCCATAGCCGATAACCGCCAAGGCGGCCACCGGTGCTGCTAGGACACCTATTCCGGCCACCATTCCGGCACCGAAACCTGCCGCTGCCAACCCAGAGGTGATCCCGGCGGCCGATAGGCCCGTCACTCCTCCGAAATAGAGGGCAGTGAACGATGCTGCGCCACCCAGTGTGATACCTACTGCCGCCCCAGCCGCATCGGCCATCTCTGGTTCGTCGCGGCGGAGCTCATCAAGTGCCTCCTTCATATCTTCATGTGCTTCGTCCTTCATCTGCTGGATCTCTGCGGGGCTAAATTTGCTTCCCATGATTATCTCCTGTCTTTGACTCTGCACAAAAAGGTCTCAGATGAATACACTTGCTGGACAATATGCTACCGATGTGACCAACATACAATGGTCTGTGATCGAACCTTTGAACACACATTACCTCGAAATCCGATAGCCCGGGCGTTCCGGCTTGAACAAATCGGGATTTAGCCTGACCCCTAAACCGCTGCCTTTGGGCAGGTTCACATACCCGCCGCTAATTTCCACCTCCACGTCGATCAGCTCTCGATACACCGTCTGAATTTGCGCCCGCACAGTTTCCTGATAGCAGCAATTGGCTACGGCCGCGCCCACATGCAGGCCGGCAAAGAGCGTCAGCGGGCCGGTGCAGTCGTGCATGCTGACCGGCACATTATAGGTCTGAGCCAGATGGGCAATCCGCGCGGTTTCGGAAATCCCGCCGACCCAGGTTGGATCGATCATCACGTAATCGGCGGCTTGGCGCATCAGCACATAGTTGTAATCGGCGCGGCTCAACAGCATCTCGCTCGCGGAAATGGGCATCCGGCTCTGGCGGCGGAAGTCGGCTACTGTGTCGAGGTTGTCCATTTTGATCACGTCCTCCAGCCACAGCGGCGCGACCTCGCGCAATGCCTCGGCGATGCGCAGGGCCGCTGGGAGCTGGAAATGCGCGTGGCCATCGACGAAGATGTCGAGGTCCATGCCCACCTTGTCGCGGATCTCGCGCAAGGGCTGTACGCCTTCCTCGATTGCGCGGTGCGGAATGCGCGCTGGGCCGTACTGGATGGCCGCTTGGTCAAAGGGCCAGACTTTTAGGCCGCTGTAGCCCAGCGCGACCAGCTCCTCGGCCAGTGCCACGGGCTCGTGAAACAGCTTCCACGAATCGCCCAGCGGCCCCGGCTCGCCGATGGCGCCAAAGCCCGGCCAGCCCTTGCGTCCGGTGGTACTCGGCCCGTACTGCGGGTTGCCGCAGCTATTGTACACCAGAATTTTGTCGCGCACCGGCCCGCCGAGTAGGCGATAGATCGGCTGGTTGCAGACCTGGCCGAGAATGTCCCACAGTGCTAAGTCCAATGCCGACAAAGCGCGGATCTCCGCGCCACGGACGCCGAAGTTTGCGGCGCGCTCGTAGAGGAAGCGCCAGTGCGATTCAATGGCCAGCGCGTCTTCGCCTAACAGCCGGCGCGCCATCCAGTCGTGCAGCATGGCCTGCACGGCCTCGGCGCAGTAATAGGTTTCGCCGTGGCCGATGAGCCCGGCGTCGGTGTGGATGCGGACCAGCAGCAAGTCGGGGAACAGGTCGAGCGGCTGCACGGATTCGATTGCAGTTACGGTGACTTTGCCCTCGTCAATGGGGGACGGGGGCAGGTGGGGTTTTGTTGTCATTTAGTATCCCTTGTCTAGGTCGCATACGTTCAATAGGGTTTCGCCGGCCCGATAGCGGCGCAGATTTTCCACGAAGATGGCCTTGCGGCGCTCGATCAGTTGCACGGACTCGGCCGAGGTGTGCGGCGAGATCAGCATGTTGGGCGCGTCCCACAGCGGGCTGTCGGGCGGCAGCGGCTCGACCGCGGTCGCGTCGAGTGCGGCCCCGCCGATGCGGCCTGTGTGCAAGCCCTCGGCCAGCGCTTCCTCATCGACGATGCCCCCGCGTGAGACGACCACCACAAACGCTCCTTGTTTGAGCAGGGCAAGCCGCTGCCGATTGAGCATTCCAGCCGTCGCCTCGGTTCGCGGGGCCGTCACCACCAGCCAGTCGATCATCGCCAGCATCTCGTCCAACCGATCGACCGGCCACACCGCGCACACCCCCGGCGGCGGTTCCAGCGGCAGGATATCCACCGCGTACACCTCGATTCCAAAGGCGGCGGCCCGCGTGGCCACTCCACGGCCAATGTCTCCCATCGCCAGCACCCCCATCTTGGTCCCGGCCAATTCGATGATGCGCCGCACATAGCGTTTGGTATTCCACTGGTGGTTGCGCTGATCTTCGAGCAGTTCGGGGAGCCGGTGGGCGTACGCGAGTATGGCGGCGAAGACGTGGTCGGCCATGGGCACGACATGCGTCTGGCGCGCATTGGTCATCACCACCTCACCCGTGCGAAATTCCGGTATTTCGCGTGCAATCGGGTCGAAGCCGATGCCGACAAAGTGGAACCACTTGAGTTCTTTTGCCGCTAAAAACACAGGCCGCTTCATCAGCCCAAACACAACCTCCGCATCTTCCACCTCCTGCATCTGCTCTGCTTCGCCATAGGCCGGGCAAAAGTCCAGCTCGGGAAACGCCGCCTGCAATTCTTCGGCGAAGGATTCCCCCATATCATAGTTCAGTACTACCTTCACGCTGCGATCCTTTCTCGGGGTCGGATTTCGATTTATAATGCCGATTAAGTTAGCGAAAAAAGAGGCTGTGGAGAAAAGCGGCCGGAAATTTTTACGAGGACGGTTCGACCACGCGGAGATACAGGAGTTTAGCAGATGAGTCAGCAATGGCGACAACGGCTGGGGACGGTGATGCTGGAACCTTGCGCGCCGGTGGTGGCCGGCAGCTATCAGCAATGGACCTTGACCCTGACCGTGGGCAGCTTGGGCATTGACGAGCGCGGCACCATTAAGATCGCCCAGCGCTTTGCCTGCGACATGCAGCCGGCCCAGTTCAGCGATCCAGCCGCGCCAGCTTATTGCACGGTGCAGACCAATGGAGCGGCCAAGCTAGCGCCGCGCTTTGCCCCCAAGGGACACGAGCGGCCGTGGATGCGCTGGTGCGTGGTGATTGATGTGTACGACGGCTTTCTCGCGCCCGGCGATACCGTGACCTTGGTATTAGGCGAGCGCAGCGGCGGCTCGCCGGGGATTCGGGTGCAGACCTTTGTCGAGTCGGCCCACGAGTTCCGAGTTTTCGTCGATCCGACTAATGCGTCGGTAGCTCGGGCCGTGGCGGATTCGCCCAAGTTTCCCATTGTCGCGGGTGAGGCCGTAAAATTGATGTGCATCGCGCCGAGCGAGGCGGTGGTGGGGGAAGCGGTCGAAGTCTTTGTCAAAGGGCAGGATAGGTGGGGCAATCCGATGGCGGTAACAGGTCCGGTTGAACTGGGCTGGGAAGGGGAAGGGGAGGTCGTGGTCGAGGGGTGTACGGTGTCCTTTTGCGCTGCGGGTCGTGGACGGCTGATGGCGGCCGCCGGGGGCTTGCGCTGTTACAGCAATCCAGTTGCTGTTTCTGAGGCCGCGCCTCAGTGGCGTCGCTACTGGGGGGATTTGCACGCCCAATCCGACGCCACGGTCGGCGTGGGCACTGAAGAGGAGTACTTCGCTTTTGCCCGCGACTGGGCGCGGGTGGATTTTGCCTCTCATCAGGGCAATGATTTTCAGGTTGACGACGAGGACTGGCAGCGGCTCAACGAGACGGTGCGGGCTTTTCACCGGGACGGCGAGTTTGTCGTCTTTCCCGGCTACGAGTGGTCGGCCAATTCGCCGGCCGGCGGGGATCGCAACGTCTTTTACTTGGCCGAGGGGCTGCCCATTGTGCGCAACAGCCACTGGCAGATCCCGCACGTGCCCGAAGACGCGGTGTCGCCGGCGCATCCGGCCGATGTGTTGTTCGCCCGCCTCGCTCGCTTGGTACCGCGCGACCAAGTGATTATCGGTTCGCACGTGGGCGGGCGCTGGGCCGATGTCAAGGCGTATTTCGACCCGCAAGCGCACAATCTGGTGGAGATCGTCTCGGGCTGGGGCATGTTCGAGTGGATGCTGTTCGACGCGCTGGACTGCGGCCACGTGGTCGGGGTCATGTGCAACAGCGACGGCCACAAGGGGCGGCCCGGGGCCGAAGGGCCGGGAGCCGGCGAGTTTGGCATGGCCGGTGGTTTGACTTGCGTGTTGGCTGGCGAGTTGTCGCGCGCGGGCGTGTGGGAGGCTCTATGCAGTCGGCGCTGTTACGGCACGACTGGTGTGCGCATACTGCTCGATGTACAGATAGCTGGTGCGCTCATGGGGGCGGTGGTGCAAGATGTGGACTCGGTGGATATTCGCGCTCGGGTGGTGGGGGCGGCACCGCTGGAGGCGCTACAAGTGTATCGCGGTCGGACGTTGCTCTCCGAGGTGCAGCCGCCTGAGTTCCGGGATTTGGGGCATTCCAACAGGGTACGCCTGCTGTGGTCTGGCTCGCGGATGCGCGGGCGCGGCCGGCGGGTGGATTGGTCTGGGGTTATCCGCACCACGCAGGCGACTATCTTGGAGGCGATCCCGGTTAGCTTTGACTCCGCGGCCGACGGGCTCACTGCGATAGAGCCGCAGGCCGTGGCGTTTCAATCGCAGACCACGGGCGATTGCGACGGGATTGAGCTGGTGTTGGACGATGGGCAGGTCGGCCGCGTGGTGTTTGAGTCGGCGGCGGGGACGACCGAGGTTGAGCTGGCGGGGCTGGGCCACGAGCCGCTGCGCTTCGACTACGGTGGCTTGGACATGCAGTTGGTGGTGCGGCGCTATCCCGAGCGGGTGGATGCGCTGGAGTTGGCGTTGGAGACTGTGGATCAGCCGCCGGGGGAGGGGCCGGCCGCTTATTTCGTCAAGGCCATCCAGTGCGACGGGCAGATGGCTTGGTCGAGTCCGGTGTATGTTTTGGGGTGAGGGAGGACGGCCCTTTTGCAAAAATGGGGTGCTTAGCCGAATTTGTATCGACTCCGTTATACACGATTATGCGATTTGAGCCCTAGGGATGAACAAGAAGCTCCTGAACGAAGCGGAGATATGCGACGCCTGCATCACCCCGGCGATCATCGGGGCCGGGTGGAATCAGAGTACGCAAATTCGCCGCGAATACACCTTTACTGAGGGCCGGGTCATTGTGCGGGGCAAGCTGGGCTTGCGGGGTAAGAAGAAGCGCGCTGACTATTTATTGTTTTATCAACCCAACCTTCCGCTCGCCGTGGTCGAAGCCAAGGACAACAGCCACCCGGTCGGCGGCGGGATGCAGCAGGCACTGGGCTATGCCAAAGCTCTCGACGTGCCGTTTGTGTTTTCGTCCAATGGCGCCGCCTTTCTGTTCCACGACCGCACGGGCCAGTCGGACTTTAAAGAAGGCAATAAGTCTTTAGGGGCTTAACAGATAAGTAATAACGGTTACATTAATGGCACGGTGCTGATAACCGTAGGAGGAAAAAGATGGAACTAGCTATAGCTGCATGCACGATACTGTCTGCGCTTTGGACTGTCAAGCCTTGGCGTGTATGGCCTCGGCTCAAACGTCGAGTCCGGCCCTTCTGGTTGTGGATTCCGCGACTACTCTTGTGCCGTAGAGGTAAGCACAAGTGGCACAGTTGTTTCATGACGGGCCACTCGTACGGCTGGATTTCCCTTGAAGGATGCCGGTGGTGCGATGCCCATAGGACGGAGTACGGCTCCTAATGAGTGCGCCTAACTGGAAGAATCGGACGATATGGACGGGCGATAAACCCGACATTATGCGGGGAATGAACTCCGCTTGCGTTGATCTGATTTACTGCGACCCACCGTTCAACTCTAATCGCACCTATTCGGCTCCGATAGGCTCTGAGGCTGCGGGCGCGGCGTTCTAAGGATACTTGGACACTGGACGATGTGGACGAGGCTCTACACGGCCTTATAGCCGAGACGGAACCGGCCCTGTATTCCGTCATTGATGCCGCCAGCACCGCGCACGGTAAGAGCATGAAATCGTACTTGATTATGATGGCGGCGCGGCTGCTAGAGATGCGGCGCGTTCTCAAGGATACGGGCAGTCTGTACGTGCATTGCGATGATATTGTCGTTCACTATCTCAAGCTGACATGTGATGCTGTGTTTAGAACAGGACGATTTCGTAATCATATCGTCTGGCGAAGGGCAACCGCTCATAACGATTCTAAGCGGTACGGCCGCAACTTAGATCACATCCTATTCTATACCAATAGCGATAATTGGACATGGAACGGTGCGGCTATCGCAACGCCCAAGTCTACCGAGGAAATTAAGAAGGCATATCCGGCCCAGTACCCAGCCTTGGAATGGCTATGATATGTACGCGCGAGGCCGTTGTTGGTCACCTCCTAAGACGGGTGCGTATGCGGAGTACATCGAACAGCACTTTATCCCAAACTATCGCAGTATTAAAGGTGTCCAAGAGCGTCTAGACGCCCTAGATGCGGCTGGATTAATCCACCATCCAACAACAGGGAAATGGCCCGGCCTAAAGAGATACGCAGCCTCAGATAAAGGCAACCCGCCTCAAAGCCTGATATTAAACCCGATAGGATTCACTAACTATAACAAGGGCAAAGAGTGGGTAGGGTATCCAACTCAAAAACCACGCGCTTTATTGGACTGGATTATTCAGGCTAGCAGCAATGCTGGTGATAGATCCCTTCTGTGGCTGCGCTACAACACTGGTAGCGGCTGAATTGCGGGGCCGTGAATGGGTAGGGATTGACCTAAGCGAAAAAGCAGCAGAGCTGGTGCAATTGCGAGCGGTAAAAGAACGCGAAATTGGGGGCCTATTTCGCATAACGCACCGCACCGATCAACCGCGTCGCACCGATCAAGGTAAGCTAGTGCCGTATAGGACGCACCGGCAAACCCTATTCGGCAAGCAGAAAGGCCACTGCACCGGCTGCCGGTTCGCCTTCCCATTCCACAGCTTCCATATCGACCACATCGTACCGCGCTCCAAAGGCGGTACAGACCACCCCGACAACCTTCAACTACTCTGCGGGGCTTGCAACAGCTTGAAGGGCGACCGGCCTATGGAGTGGTTAATTGCGGAGCTAGAGCGACAGACTAGACGAAACACGCCTTGAGGAAACCGTTGAAGGCGTCGGCGTCTTTGCGGTGGTTGTACTTCCAGACCGCTTCCGCGACGAACAAAGGCGACCAGCCTTTCGTGTACTTGTGGTGCGAGCCGTACCAAGCGCGTTTGAGCAACGACCAAAAGCCTTCAATGGTATTGGTGTGTAGGGTCTTGTCGCTGGCGTCAACGTATTCCTCGGCGCTGTGGTTGACGGTGCGGTGCGGCATCAACTTATAGGCGTTGGTGTAGGCTTTGTACTCGTCGGTGATTAGCGAGGATTCAGACACGTCAACGGACTGCTCGATAAAGCCTAAGACGGTCCGGCCTTTGGTATCGTCCGTAACAGTGGCCTTGACTTCGCCCTCGCGCTGGACGGCTCCAACTACGGACGTTTTACCAGAGCCGCGACCGCGACCTTTGCCCCTGTTGGACGTGCGGGAACGAGCGCGGCCCCCGACGTAGGTTTCGTCCGCCTCTATGATGCCTTGCAGCAAGGCCCCTTCGTCGGATGCCATAGCGGCGCGGATGCGCTGCTGCATAAACCACGCGGCTTTCTGGTTAAGTTCCAGATCGTGGGCCAACTGGTAGCTCGACAAGCTCTTTTTGGCGTTGGCCATTAGAGAGATTGCCAAAAACCACTTTTGCAGGGGGATTTTCGTCTTTTGAAAAATGGTCCCAGACAGGACATTAAAAGAGGATTTGCAGCCGTGGCAATTCCACCGGCCTACGCGGTGATTCTCGGCCTTTTGGGCTACATCATGGTCGCCGTATAGTGGGCAAAAGGGATCATTGCCCCAACGGATTTGCTCTAAGATAGCACTATATTTAAGTGGACACATAAAGTAGCACAACACCAGTCATCAGTAGCAATTTGGGGAGATTGGATTAGGGAGGCAGACTTTCTTGAGAAGCGTATCGCTCAGTATTCAGATGATTTGGCGAACGAAAAGATATACAATATACAAGAAAAATATAAAGGATGCATGAGCAATACAGAACAAATACCAAATAGTAAATTCCTAAAATTCAAAAAAGAATTCAAAGGATACGTATTGAAATCTCAGCAAATTGATGAGATGTCTTTGAAGGATTTGGAAAAAAAATAAAGTGCCGTTTCAGCCGGTACTCATCTAAGAATTTTTCAAGATACGAGAGATACGAGCGGATAGGCAAGGTGCCTGCTTTGCCGTTGTCCACGAACTCGGTCATTACTTTATTGACGGCCATTTAGACCAAATTCCATTTGACGGGAAGAGGCCGATCTCACGACTTGGTTGGGGGGCCGAAGGTCAATCACCGCATGGGAGGAAGTCATCGGCCTCGGAAGCTATGGGCGCGTACTGACGGTTCTAACATGCCCTGGTCTCGTTGATATTGTCAAAGCCAAAGAGATGGCCAAGCAACTGGAGAATTGAGTTATGACCATTAATACTACTCGCTGGGATTCAGCAGAGTACCTCAAAACGGAAGAAGATATACAATTATACTTAGAAGCCAGTCTTGAAGAAGCTGGAGATGATCCCGCTTTTATAGCCCATGCGTTGGATGTAATCACTCGGGCCAAAAATGCGAACCAGCTAGCGAGTATCAAACAAGGATTGACTGAAATGCTCGAGTACGCGGCAGGTCCGAGAACCATGGATGTAAAAGCCATTCGGGAGCAAGTGGGGATGACGCAAACGGCCTTTGCAGCCGCGTTCGGTATTAGCCTCAACACCCTGCGGCACTGGGAGCGAGGAGATCGGACGCCTCAAGGACCAGCACGGGTGCTGCTGTATGTGGTAGCTCGCGAGCCTCAAGCGGTTTTGCGGGCATTGGCGAAAGTGCGTTAAAGCTCACGCGGCGAGATGCCCCAAGGTGCGATCAACCTAATCCATACTTTGCAAAGCGGTTTGGCAGGCCGAGAAGGGGCTCGTCGATGCTGATTTCGGCGGCGTAATCAAGCAGCGGCTGGCACGGAAAGGGCAGGGCAAGTCAGGTGGATACCGAAGCATTGTGCTCTTCCGGATGGCCGAAAGGGCGTTTTTCGTTTATGGATTCGCTAAAGGTGATCGGGCCAATATCCAACGGGCCGAGTTGCAGGCTTTTCGCAAACTTGCCAGTGTGATGCTGGTCCTCGACAATAAAGCATTGAGAACAGCGATGAAGAACGGAACGATAACGGAGGTTATATGCGATGAGTAAACAGTAAGCAGTAATTTCTGGTCGGGATCGCCCGTTTGTTGTCGGCGGATTTTAAGCGTTCCCGGTCCCGCAAAGGCATCGATGTAGAAGTAGCCCTTGAACCTCGGCTGCTTACTGAGAATGGTTGTGTAGGCATGGAGATATTTGCGCAGGCACTCTAGCTTCTCTCGTGCCCAAGGGCCGACATCCTGCGGCTCATTTTCAGCATCGGCTGGCGCACCGATAGCTTGTAATGGCCTGCCAAGCTGCTGACCGGTCTCCACTTCTGGATACTCCAGCCACTGGCGTCCATCGAGCGTATTCCCGCCTGATTTAGGTGTGCGCCCGCCCCATTGCTTGAAGAAAAAGGCGACGCGCTGAGCCTGACACTGGTCGCGCAAGGCTCGTACCCATTCTGCTCGCACCGGCCGTGCTCGCGGCCCGCTTTCACCCCCGGCGATTACCCAATGAATATCCTCCAAGTCCACCTCGTCTATTGAACCGAGCAACGGCTCGAAGGAAACGAAGCGGACGGAGGCGTTGGTCTGTTGCAGATGCCGGAGGCGCGTCAAGGCCGCGTGGTTTTCGACGGACACGCCGAGCCAGATATGCGGGGGAGCGGCTTGACCCCGGTAGTGCCCCTGGACGAAACGGCGCATCAACGAACTCCGCTTGGTAAGCACTTGGTAAATGTGCCAATCGGTGCGCTCCATCGTGTCGAATACGCGCTCGATGTACTCGGTGGGAATGTCTCTGTGGAAGAGATCGCTCATCGAATTGACGAAGATGAGCTGTGGACGCCGCCAGTGCATGGGCTGTTCGAGACGCTTGGGGCGTAGGGTCAGGTCAAAGCCGGTCTCGAAAGGATGCCCTTCGACGCCTCGGAAACGCTCGGAAAGGCGCTCGGCATAGCAATGGTCGCAACCGGCACTAACCTTTGTGCAGCCGGTAACTGGGTTCCAAGTGCTGTTGGTCCACTCGATGGTGCTTTTGCGAGCCATGGGAATCCCCTGTTTGAATAAAATAACTGAACAAAAGTATAGTATTTATATTCCAATGTCAAGGCGAACATTGGTGCAGGCGACCTCGGCATGCGCGAGAATCCCGCTGTCGAGTTGACAATGCTTGGAACCCGTGCTATTTCCAAGCGCGAGGCAAAATTTCTCTTCTTGGCCAACCGCTGGTTATCGGGATGAATACCTAAAATGATGCAAGCGGATTTGGATGTGTCACGCAAGCAACGCATCGTCGCCAAGGTCGCTGAGCTGATGGGGC
Source organism: Candidatus Latescibacterota bacterium (assembly GCA_965200315.1). Taxonomy (GTDB): domain Bacteria; phylum Latescibacterota; class UBA2968; order UBA8231; family UBA8231. The sequence goes on along the minus strand of OZ241362.1, from coordinate 618,733 downwards.
TGACTGATCGGCTGGAGCGGCACCTCGTCGCCCAAGAGGGGATCTGAGGATCAAAGAGGCTAGGACAGAACCTTCAACAAGCTGCTAGGCATCTAAGAAGCGTTGCCAATCGATTCCCAATTGTCGAACCGCAGCGCGAATCGTTCCCAATTTCAGATCGCGATTGCCCCAATCTGGAATAACAGTGGCTTGTTGAGAAATAGGATCAATCCATTTCCGATGGGAACCGCCCCCTTTACGCACACGTTCTCGACACCCCAAGACTGATAGTTTCCTCACCACTTCGCGATATTTCACGAGGTGGATACCACCGTTTCCAACCACACGGGGCCATTTGCATCGAGAATCTGGGTATTCTGAGGGAGTGAGCGTCCTAGGTCTTCATATAGCTCAATAACGGCAGCAAACGCATCGGCGACGTTTCTCAATGCCTCATCGATAGAATCCCCTTCTGTTATCAATTCTGGGAACACAGGAGAGGTCACCGTGTATCCGCCTTCAGGCTGTGGCGTCAGGACGAGGGGTACTCTGTAGTCCATAAAGAAAACTCCATTTCTTGAACAGGTCCAAACAGGTACGAACTACGAAACGCCTACAGACGCAAGCCCCACAATAGCCAAGACCGGCGTACTCTGCAACGGTACAGCCCGTCGGTCGTAGCTTGTTGGTGCAGGTGACCGCCTCCGCATGCGCGAGAACCCCGCTATTGAGTTGACAATGCTCAGAGCGTCTGTCTTATTGACGCATAAATACGGATCGCCGCTGAAGGAAGGCGCAAATTATATGCGATTATCGGGATGAAGACCCTAAAGTGACGCAAGCAGCTTTGGACCATGCGCCCTGCGCCGCGCAAGCAACGCATCGCCAGAGAGGACGGCAATCATGGCTATCCCCAATCCCCTAGTCAAGTTTACCTACGAAGACTACCTGAACGCACCGGAAGACAAGCGCTACGAGTTGCTGGACGGAGAGTTGTTTATGACCCCTGCGCCTAGTGAACGTCATCAGAGCATTTCCGCTCTGCTAGGGTGGAAATTGGTTCAATTCGTGTCTGAGAACAGTTTGGGGCGGGTCTATCTCGCGCCCTTCGACGTGGTGCTGTCGGACGTGGACGTGGTGCAGCCCGATCTGCTGTTCGTCTCCAATGAGCGCGTCCACATCATCACGCCGGCGAACATTCAGGGGGGGCCGGACTTAGTCGTCGAAATCCTGTCTCCCTCCACCGCTGAACGCGACAAGAAATTCAAGCGTACGCTGTATGCCAAGCACGGCGTGAGCGAATACTGGATAGTGGACCCTGCCGCAAAAGACATAACGGTTCTGCTGCTGGGCGAGTGCGGATACGAGGGCGTGGATACCTATGGCCAAGGAGCGACCTTGACTTCGCCGACCTTGCCGGGCTTGGCGTTGAATATTGGCGATATATGCTAAACGGCTGACGCCACAGATACGGCCCTTGAAATCCTTGCTACAGCTTCCTTGACATCCTCTAATTATCGGCTATCTTGCAGTGCGATTGCAAAATAGCCGATAATTAGAGGCCGTATGTACGTTTCCCGAACTCTTGAAGCCTTCGTTGCGTCTTGCCGATTTCCCGTACTCATGGTCTGTGGAGCTAGGCAGGTCGGCAAGACTACTCTGTTGCGTCAGGTAAGCAAACCAGACCGAACCTACGTCACCCTCGACGATCCCCTCCTCCAGAGCTTGGCGCGAGAAGATCCCGCCCTGTTCATGCAGCGATTCGCGCCGCCAGTGCTCATTGACGAAATCCAATACGCGCCCCAGCTACTACCCTATATCAAAATGGCCGTAGATCGCGAGCGCACACCCGGTCAATTCTGGCTTATAGGTTCTCAGCAATTTCACCTGATGCAAGGCGTATCCGAATCCTTGGCCGGGCGGGTGGGCCTCGTGCAGCTTTTGGGGCTTTCGCGGCGCGAGCGGCTGGGCGAGGGAGCGGTGGGGCCGTTTTTGCCGACTCCAGATAGGCTCCACGCAGGCAGACCCCTCGGCTTAAAGGAACTCTATCGGCTGATATGGCGCGGCGATTTTCCCGCCATTGCGTTGGATGAGCAAATGGATTGGGGCCTTTTTTATAGTGCCTATTTGCAGACGTACCTCCAGCGCGACATTCGCGACCTCGCCCGAGTGGGCGATGAGCTGTCTTTTCTGCGCTTTCTTAGGGCGGCGGCGGCCCGGACCGGGCACATGCTAAACTTTTCGGACTTGGCACGCGATGCGGATGTCGCTCCCAATACCGCCAAAACCTGGCTGTCGATTTTACAGGCTTCGGGCGTGGTCTATCTGTTGGAGCCGTATTATACAAATCTGACCAAGCGGCTGGTGAAAAGCCCCAAGCTCTATTTTGTCGATACCGGGCTATGCGCCTACCTCACCGAATGGGCTAGCCCCGAAACACTCGAAGCCGGGGCTATGTCCGGCCCCATCTTGGAGTCTTGGATCGTGAGTGAACTGCTGAAAAGCTACCGGCACAACGGCCGCCTAGCCCCGTTCTATTATTACAGGAACCGAGACGGCAAGGAAATTGACCTGCTCATCGTGCAGGACGGCACGCTCTATCCGCTGGAATTCAAAAAGACCGCTTCGCCCCACAAAGACCACATCCGCCACTTCCAAGCCCTACAAAAATTAAAACAGCCCGTAGGCGGTGGCGGCGTGATCTGCTTGGCCGAACACTCGCTGCCGCTGGCAGAAGGGGCCTTGTCAATTCCAGTGTCAGCCCTTTGATTTGCTGCTTATGAATGAGTCCCAAGAACAACTCGTCTCTGAGCCGCGCAAGATAGGCTACGTGTGGATCGTCTATTTGCTGCTCTACGCGCTGGCCATTCCTTGGTATTGGCCCGCAGGGTATCGGGGGCCGCTGGTGTTGGGCTTTCCGTTGTGGGTGGCGGTATCGCTGGGGGTGGTCGTGCTGTTGGCTGCTTGGACGGGCTTTGTGATCCACCGCTACTGGATTGATGCCAAGGAGGAAGCGTGATGGGCGGCATGGTGTTTGGTCCGGGGGCGCTCATCGCGGTGGGGCTATATCTGGTTTCGATGATCGGCGTGGGGTGGATTGCGCGTTCGCGCCGCCGCTCCAACAGCATGGCTGACTTCTATCTGGCGGGGCGCTCGATGGGCCTGCTGGTGCTCTTTTTGACGCTCTATGCAACCCAATACAGCGGCAATACGCTCTTTGGCTACACGGGTAAGACCTACCGCATCGGCTTTGAGTGGACGGTGTCGGTGCTCTTTATGTTCTCGATCATCATCGGCTACATGCTCTTTGCCCCGCGCTTGGTCGCGCTGGCGCGCAAGGAAGGGTTTATCACCCCTGGCGACTACATTACGCACCGCTTCCGCTCGTCGGTGCTGACGCTTTTGAGCACGATCTTGATGATCTACGCACTGGGCAACTACGCCTTGGCCCAACTCAAGGCAATGGGCGCGGCGGTCGAGGGGATCACCGACGGCGCGATTCCCGGCAGCTACGGCATTATCGGCTTGGCGGTGATTATGGTCATCTATGAGACCTTGGGAGGAATGCGCTCGGTGGCGTGGACGGATGTCATGCAGGGGAGTGTGCTGCTGTTGGGCTTTGGCATTCTGGCCTTTCTCATCCCTCAGAAGCTGGGTGGTGGCTTGGGGCAGGTGGTGGCCCAATTGAGCGAAATGGATCCTCCCAAGGTGCAAGCGCCGAGTCTGGAGGGGGCCAACAAATGGATAAGCTACGCGCTGCTGTTAGGATGCGGGGCGGCCATTTACCCGCAGGCAATCCAACGGCTGTACGCGAGCCGCTCGGTCGCAGTGCTCAAGCGTTCGTTGATCCTGATGGCCTTTATGCCGCTTACTACTACGCTGGTGGCTTTGATCTGCGGCTTGACGGCCGCGGTGGTGTTGCCGGATTTGAGCAAAGCCGAAAGCGACCAAGTGCTAGCCCGGCTCTGCGCGCTGGTGATGGGCGAGTCCGCGCTGGGCTACTGGCTGGTGGTGGCGATTTTTGCTGCGGTGCTGGCGGCGCTGATGTCCACTGCGGATTCGGCGCTGTTGTCGATCTCGTCGATGTTTACCAAGGACATTTATCTGCCGTATTTCCGGCCGCAGGCTAAGGAGTCCGAGCTGACGAAGGTGGGCAAGATCTGCTCGTGGGTCATCGTCGCCTTGCTGGTCGCGGTGGCGATCGGCACGGATGCGACCTTGGTGCGGTTGCTGGAGCTGAAGTTTGAGGTTTTGATCCAGGTTGTGCCGTGCTTTTTTCTGGGGCTATACTGGAAGCGGCTGTCGGCGCAGACGGCGTTGCTCGGCATGGTGTGCGGGCTAGCAGTGGCGCTGGGGTTGACTTTTGGGGGTAAATCGATGATCTGGGGCTTTCACGCCGGGGTGATTGGCCTCGGCATCAACGCGGCGGTCTGCGCCATTGGTGCCTGCTGTAAACCAGCGACATCCGACTAGAAGGAGATATATGCGTCCAGCATCCAAGCAGTTTCTCGTTGATCTACTCAGCGCTCCGAGTCCTTCGGGATACGAAGGGCCGGTGCGGGCGGTGTGGAAGGACGCAGTGAAAAAGTACGCCGACCGCGTCGAAGTTGATGTCCACGGCAATACCATTGGCTGCTACAACGAGGCTGGTCGTCCCAAGATCATGTTCGCCGGGCATGCCGACGAGTTGGGCTTCCAGATCGTTTACATCGACGACAAAGGCTATCTGTACTTTGACACCATCGGCGGCTTTGACTTGCAGATCGTGCCGGGCCGCAAGGTGCGTATCCACGCGGCGCAAGGGCCGGTCTTGGGCGTGTTGGGCAAAAAGCCCATTCACCTGATGAAGGAAGCGGATCGCACCAAAGTACCGGACAAGCACGACTTGTGGATCGACATCGGCGCAGCCAGCGCGGACGAGGCGCGGCAATTGGTGGCCATCGGCGATCCGGTGACCTACGACGCCAACTTTGAGGAATTGCGCAATGGGCTGGTGGTGTCGCGGGGGATTGACAACAAGGCCGGTGCTTGGGTGGTGGCCGAGGCGCTGCGGCGAGTGAGCCGCGCCAAGTGCCAGTGCTGCGCCGCGGTGTATGCGGTGGCCACCGTGCAGGAGGAAGTGGGGCTGCGGGGAGCCAAGACGAGTGCCTATGGGGTAGATCCGCTGGTGGGTATTGCCGTGGATGTGACGTGGGCAACGGACCATCCAGACATGGACAAGCGCCAAGTCGGCGAGTGCAAGCTGGGCGGGGGGCCAGTGATCACGCGAGGGGCCAACATCAATCCGGTGGTCTTTGAGCGGCTGGTGCAGGTGGCACAAAAGAAGAAAATTCCCTATCAGATCCAAGCCGAGCCCGGGGGCACGGGCACGGACGCCAACGCCATCCAGCTCAGCCGGGCCGGGGTGGCCACTGGCTTAGTCAGCGTGCCGCAGCGCTACATGCACACGCCGGTTGAGATTGCGTCCTTAGAGGACCTGACCCAAGCCGCCCGGCTGCTGGCCGAATTTGCGCTCACCGTTGATGAGAAGACGAGTTTTATCCCGTGAATGGGGCTCAACGCGGCTGGGATCGAGGACGTCTCCGCCTCGCAAAGGATGCGGCCGGCCTTAAAACAGCTAAGGAGTCCGTGCGGAACATCAGGCGAGAAAGGTAATGGCAATTGTTGAGGAACTGCGAGACAAACAATATTGATTCTACGAGACAAACAAATTGATTCTATTTAAGAACGTCGCGGCACGGAAAAAGTGCTGTTTGTGGTGGCGTCATTGGTTTCTGTGGTAGGGATTCTCTTTCAGCTTTTCAGCAAATAGCCCAACGGCGTTCACGTGAGGATGTGATATGAAAATAATATCAGTCGATATTTGGACGGTAGTGGTGCCGACGATCCCCGGGCGGGTGCATAGCCCAGAATGCGTCGCCGAGACCGGGTGGGACCGGGTGCCCAAGCACATCGTGCGCCTGAATACGGATACCGAGTTGGTGGGCTTGGGCGAGACCGGGCGCGGTGTGCCGTTAGAACAGGTTCAGGAAGGGGCGGCCCAGCTTTTGGGCAAAGATCCCGAGCAACTGACCTTGCAGGATATCTTCGCTGATCGACACGACGGTACGGAGGAACTGCCGACGGTGGGAGCTGGGCCAGCGTACGACGCCTTTGAGATGGCGATTTTTGACTTGGTGGGCAAGGCCCGCCAAGTGCCGGTCCACGCGCTGCTGGGCGGCGCGGTGCGCGACCGAGTGCGCGCCGACTACTGGATGGGGCACCAGACGCCTGAAGACGGCAAGCGGGCGGTCGAACGCGCACTCGCGCACGGGTTCAAGGGCGTCAAGATCAAGTGCAAAATTGAGGAGCCGATGGTCGAGCGGCTGCAGGCCATGCGCGAGGTGGGCGGCGTGGATTTCAAGGTCACGGTCGATCCCAACGAGCGCTTCCACACGGCCGCGCAGACCATTGAGCTGGCGCAGCAGCTTGCGGCGGTGGGCAATGTCGAGGTCTTTGAAGACCCGATCCCCAAGTCCGATTTACAAGGGTACGTCCAAATCCACGAAGCGATTGACCTGCCGGTGGCCATGCACTTGGGGAGCGGACCGCAGATTATCCGCGCCATTAAGGCCGAGGTCGTCGATTGCCTGAATTTGGGCGGCAGCCTCGTTGGCTTTCAGAAGAACGCGGCCGTAGCGGCCGCGGCGGGCCTGCGCTGCTGGCACGGCTCGGGCAACGACCTAGGGATTGTCGATACCGCGTACGTCCACGCGGCTGCGGCCGCGCCCAACTGCACGATGGCTTCGGATTTTGTCGGCAGCTGGACCCGCGAGGACGACCTGATCGTCGAGCCGATTCCTTTTGTCGATGGGTACGTGCCCACACCCATGCAGCCGGGCTTGGGCTGCGTGCTGGACGAAAAAGCCTTGGTGCGCTACGTTCGGGAAAGCGAAACCGCTTCTTGAGCGCGGCAATCCTTTATCCTGTGCGTCGGGCACAGCACGGCGCACTTAAATCCCTTATTTAGGAGGATAGTATCATGCGCAAATGGCTGGATAAAACTACGGCCCTTCTTCTGTGCAGTACTCTGGTGCTGGCTGCCTGTGGCGACGACGACGAACCCGCGCCCGTAGAGCCAGAGCCGGAGCCGATGGCCGAGCTAACGCCCGAGATTATCGGCTTATACGGTACGCTGGTCTCCACTTTTACCAATATCTTCTTCGCCGCGCTGATTCCCGGTACGACATCGGTGCCGGGGGAAGGCGGCGGCTCGGTGGAGATCGCCGGCAAGGACTGGACGTTGCAGGATTATTCGCCCGATGGCGAGTTGGTAGCCAACGGTATCTTGACCATCGACGCGACGCAGGAACCCATTCCACTGACCGGGGAGGTGACCCTTTCTGGATCGCATGAGGCCGAGCTGATACTCGATATGCAGCTTTCGGTCGCTGCCGACGGCCTTTCTGCTACCGGGATGATAACCATTAACGGCACAGAATTTGACGTCGCTGAGGTCTCGGCGGCGGCCGCCGCGGCGGCCGAGGCGGCTGGATAACAGACCGTGCAGTTTTGGTGTTTGGTCGCGGCCCTAGCTTGGTGCTGGGGCTGCGATCGCGGGCTCGATGCCGAGGCCACCGGGCAGACCGGAATCGCTGGCCAGCTGCACTTTGTCGGCGAGTGGCCGGCGAACGTGGGGCAGGTGGCCGTGGCCGTCTATCGAGAGGCACCGGCTTCGCTGGCCGATTTTTTCAGAATCAACGGCTGGGACACCGAGGTCGCGCTCAGGGTCGAGTCGTCCGATTATTTCGTTCCCTTAGATGGAGAAGGCGTATATCAGTGGATTGTCGTGGCTTGGCGCCAAGAGGACCAGTTCTGGGATCTTACCTCGCTTTTGGGTTGCTATCACCTCCCTGGAGCCGACCGCCCCTCGCCAGTGGAAGTCGGCTCTATGGAAGTTGTCCCTGACATCGATATTGAGGTCAATTTCGCTGTATTGGATCATGAAACCGAGCTTAGCACTGATCTATGCGAGCGCGCTTTGCCTGCTGAATTGCTGGCCGAGCTCGGCCGCTGATATCGTTGTCCGCGTCCTCGACGCTGGCGATCAAACCCCACTGCCCGGCACGACGTTGGCGGTGCTGGGGACGGAATTCGGGGGATATGCCGACGAAGAGGGCTATTGCCGCATCGAGGGCTTGCCGCCCGGCCAATACGACCTGCTTTGTTCGCATATTGGCTATCGCTCGCACACCCTGCGCGGCGTTGCGCCCGGGGAGGATGGGCATGTCGTCGCCCTCGAACCTACGGCTGTTGAAGTTCCCGAGCTAGTCGTTTCCGCTGCCCGCCGCTCCCAGACCTTTGCCCAAGCTCCTATTAGCATCTCAGTAGCCGATGCCGGGCGCATCGCCGATCACAACGCCTTCTCGCTGACAGGTCCCCTGCGCTATGTTGCGGGGGTTAGCCAAGTAGGGAATGAGCCGGTCGTCCGCGGTTCGAGCGGCTACAGTCGCGGTACGGGCAGTCGGTTGTTGATGCTGGTGGATGGATTTCCAATGCTGTCGTCGGATGTGGGCGACATCAAGTGGGATGCCGTGCCCCTACAGCAAGTCGAGCGCGTGGAGGTGGTCAAAGGAGCGGGCTCAGCCCTGTACGGCACCGGGGCTTTGGGCGGGGTAATCAACGTGCTTACCCGCGATCCGGCGCACGATCCGGGCACCCGCTTTCGGCTGCTCAGCGGGCTGTATAGCCAGCCGGCGTACCGCCAGTGGCACTGGACCGAGTCCCCGATGCACTTTGTCGGGTTCGACGTAAGCCACAATCGGGTCTTGGATCGGACCGGCTTGGTGCTGAGCGGGGGGCACAATCGGGGCACCGGCTATCACCAAAACGGCGATAATCGCCGCTATCATCTCTACGCCAAGGCAGTGCATCGCTTTTCGCCGACGAGCTATTGGCGCGTGATGAGCAACTGGGCGCTAGACGACCACGGAGTCTTCGTCCAGTGGCGCGGCCGCAGCCAGCCGCTGTCCGTGCCCGAAAACGACGCGCCGGCCCATACTATCTCTTGGAAGCTGCATCTCAATTCCGAGTACTACCACTTGGCACACAGCGATTTGGGTTACCGGCTCAAATTAGGGTATTACCGCACGGATTTTACCAACAACGCGGCGGCTGGGGGCTTGGCCTCGGCTGGCCACAAAATTTCGGGCGAAGGTCAGTTCGACTACACGGGATTGCGCGGTTGGAACTGGACGTTGGGGCTGGCCTCGGTAGCTGATCTGGTGCGCTCGCCCACCGATTTTCTCGGTGTGCGCTCCCTGATAACCACCTCTGGCTACGCCCAAGGCGTGTACGAACTCAGTCCGCTGGCCGAGTGGACGGTCGGGTTGCGCTACGACTGGAGTCGGCTTTCTGCGGCCTCTGGGCTGACAGACGGGCCGTGCGGGGCCCCGCCGGTTGCCGGTAGAAGCAGCGGGGAATTTAGCCCCCAAGTCGGCTTTTCCTATCGGCTGTCGGAGGAGACCGCGCTGCGGGCTTCGCTGGGCCGCGGCTTTCGCGTACCTTCGGTGTTTGAGGTCTTTTCTCAGGCCGAGGTTTCTGGTATCCGGGTCTGTCCCAACCCCGCCTTAACGCCCGAGCGGGCTTGGTCCAGCGAGGTCGGGATCAAACAGGGGCTCGCCCGATGGCTGGCCTTGGATATGGCCCTGTTTTGGAACGAGTACCGCGGGCTTATTGAAGGGCGTCCCGATCCCTATGCCGGAGGGACTGTGCCCGTAGCGCGCTTTTTGAATTTGGCGCGGGCGCGGGTCGCCGGGTTTGAAGGCGAAGTCCAAGCCGCCCTGCCACTGGGCTTGGGGGCTAGGGCGGCTTATACCTTTATCGATGGCGTGGAATTTCTCGATGCGGACCAAGTGCTGCCGCCTTATTGCCACGGCGACTACGACGACCTAGCCCCGCTGCCTTACCGGTCGCGCCACGTTCTCAATCTGGGCCTGCAAGGGGCGCGCGGCCCCACCAGCGGGCGGGTAAACTTCCAATACCTCAGCCGTTTTGAACGGGTGTCCGGCATCTTCGCCGAGTGCGGGCGCGATTATGTGCCCATCTACTTGCTCGATGTACAGGTGGGCCGACAGCTAGGCCCCGTGCGGCTCAACCTGCGAGTGGACAACGCGCTCCAGTATTACTATATGACGATCGAGCGCAAGGTACGCCCGTTGCGCCGCATCTCCCTGAGCGTGGACGGTGCGCTCTAACCCCTATACAGCTAGTCTAGTCCAGTGGCAGGCCGCCATTGAGCAGGGCCGCTTCGACTGCGAGTTCGGGCGGCTCTACGGGCGGGATCAGGTGGCGGCTTGGCGCGCCAACTACTTAGAGGCTCTACGGCACTTTGCCGCTTGCTACGGCCGCGAGGGCCGCGTGGTCATCGCCCGCTGCCCCGGGCAGATGAACGTCATGGGTATGCACATTGACTACGGAGGCATGCCCTCGGTGCGGATGGCGGTACGCGGCGTGGATACGCTGGTAGTGGCGCGGGCGGCCGCCAGCCGACGGGTGCGGTTGGCCAGCTTCCTGCGCAGCTCGGGTGCGCCCGTAGATCGCTTTGCGCCGATTGAGCTGGACTTGGAGACGATTCTGCCGAAAGCCCGCGTGGCCGAGCGGCAGGTGCTGATGGACTACGCCGGCCAAGTTTGCCGCCAGCGCCTAGAGAGCACAGGTAGCGCCTTGGCCCGCGACTGGTCGGTGCTGGTCGAAGGGCAGCTCGTGTACTTGGAGAGTTATTTCCGCGGGCGCTTGGCCTTGGGCGGCTTCGACGGGCTGGTGTGGAGCAATGTCTCGCCCAGTGGGGGCATGAGCTCGTCCTCGGCGCTGGTTGTGGCGACCGCGTTGGCGGCGATGGGAGTACACGAATTGGTACCGCACCGCGATATGCCCGAAGCGGACTTAGTCGATGGGTTGGGCACCTCCGAGTGGATGCGCGGTACGCGCGGCGGCACGGCCGATCACGGTGGGATGATCTTGGGGCGGGCGGGCAAGCTGGTCGGCGTCGGCGTCTTTCCGGCCCGCGTACAGGGCGAGGCCGCGTTGCCCGACGAGTACGCCGCTTTAGTGCTCGACAGCGGCGTTGTGCGCGAGTACGACGAGGCTGTCAAGGAAGAGACGGTCATCGCCTATCCGCTCGGCGCGTTTATCGCCCGCGAGCTGATTTTGCCGCGGCTGGGCCAAGACCGCGCGGTGCGCGAGCGCATCCGCTATCTGCGGGATATTGCGCCCGAGCCGCTGGGCTTCGACCTGAGCTCAGCCGAAGGGCTGTCTCTTGCGGAGCTGTACCGGGTCTTGGGCCAGATGCCGCGGCAGACCACGCTGGCGCAGTTAGCCGCCGAAGCGCACACAGCCGGGGTCGGGGCGCATTTCGACGCCATGTGTCAGCGCGAGGTCGCCGGCAAGTTCCACCTCCTATCTGAGGACACGCCGTTGTTTATTCGCCGGCGCTGTGTGTATGGCTTGGCCGAGCAGGACCGGGTGGCCGGTATGCTCGCATACCTCAATGCGGGCGATATGGCCACGGCCTTGGAGCTGATCCGCATCTCGCACGATGGCGATTTGGACCAAGAAGTCGAGGACGAGGTCTTGGCGCAGCTTGTAGAGCAGGCCGAGCGCGGGGAAGAGCGAGCGCAACTGCGCTTTTTGCCCGGGGGCTACGGACGGATGACGCCGGCCTACGATCGGAGCGTGCGGGTAGTCAATCGGTTTCTCGCTGCTGAGGGCCCAACGGCGGGAGCCGTGCAGCGGCTGGGTGCTGGCTGGGGCGGCAACATCGGCGGGCTAGTCCACCGTGCTTTTGTCGATGGGGAACGCCGCGATGCGTTTGCAGATATGTTGCGAACAGAGCTAGGCGAGGAGCCGGAGCTAGCCGTGGCCGTGCCCGGCGAAGGGGCCGGTTTGCTCGCCGCGCCCCAAGGTGATTGAGATGGAACCTTTATTGGACGGCGTGCGGGTGCTCGACTTGACGCGGGTGTTGGCCGGGCCGTACGCGTCCATGGTGTTGGCCGACTTGGGCGCGGAGGTGATCAAGGTCGAGCTGCCAGAAACGGGCGACGAGGCGCGGGGGTTCGGGCCGTTCCAAAACGGCGAGAGCGCGTACTTTGCCAGCGTCAACCGCGGCAAGAAGAGCGCGACAATCGACTTGCGGCAGGCGCGCGGTCAGGACTTGGCGCGGCGTTTGGCCGGCGAGTGCGACGTGTTGATTGAGAACTTTCGCCCCGGCAGCATGGACCGCTTTGGGTTGGGATACGCGGACCTGCACGCGCTGTATCCGCGCTTGGTGTACGCGTCGATTTCGGGCTTTGGCCAGACCGGCCCGTACGCGCAGCGGCCCGCGTACGACGTGCTCATTCAGGCGATGGGAGGGCTGGCCAGCATCACTGGGCAGCCCGATGGCCCGCCGGTGCGGGTCGGCTCGTCGATCGCCGACTTGAGCGCGGCCCTCTTTGGGGCCATTGGCATCCTCGCGGCCTTAGAGCGGGCGCAGCGCACCGGCGAGGGGCAGCAAGTCGATATCTCCATGCTCGACTGTCAGGTGGCGCTGCTGGAAAACGCCCTCGCCCGCTATGCCGTATCCGGCGAAGTGCCCCGGCCGCTCGGATCGCGGCATCCGGCCATTACGCCTTTCCAGTTTTTTGCCGCTCGCGATGGGCACCTCGTTGTTGCCGCGGGCAACGACCGGCTCTGGCGCAAGTTGTGCGACTCGCTAGACCTCGGCGCGTTGGCCGACGATCCGCGCTTTGCCAGTAATGCGCTGCGCACGGAGAATCACGCGGCGTTGGAGCCGATTTTGGAGCGCGTGCTAGCGGAGAAAACCGTTGATGAATGGTGCGCCATACTAGCGGCGGCCGGCGTGCCGAGCGGGCCGTTGTGCGATGTAGGGCAGGTGTTTGGCGACGAGCAGGTGGCGGCGCGGAATATGATCGTCGAGCTGGAGCATCCGGTTGCGGGTCGGCAAACAGTGGCTAACTCGCCGCTGCGGTTTTCTGCGACTCCGGTCGAGTTGCGCGGGCCAGCGCCTTTGCTGGGGCAGCACACCGAGGAGATTTTAAGTGGCGTCTTGGGGCTGACGGAAGGGGAGTTGGAGGCGTTGCGGGCTGAGGGGGTGATATGAGAGGCGAGGAATGCTTATCCGCGCCTTGGTTGCTCAGGATTTGATGCTGCACTAACGCGAGGGTGGTCATCTTAGCTCATCGAGATGACCGCCCTTTTGTTTTTGATCCTTGCACATGCCCTCTCTACACGATTCAAAGAGGATGATATGAACAACAAACGCGCTCTAAATAGTCCAGTTGAGGCCCCAGATCGCATCGCCAGCTTGGATGTGCTACGCGGCTTTGCTGTGCTTGGGATACTGGTCATGAACATCCAGGCGTTTGCAATGCCTATGGCCGCGTACTCTAACCCCACGGCATACGGCGATCTCAGCGGTATCAACTTTTTTACTTGGCTGGTTAGCTACCTGTTCGTTGACCAGAAGTTTTTGTCGATGTTCGCGCTTCTTTTTGGTGCCGGCATCTGCTTGTTTACCAATCGCGTAGAGGCTCGCAGCGGTCGCTCTGCCGGCTTGCACTACCGGCGCATGTTCTGGCTGCTCCTCTTCGGCCTTGTACATGCCTATTTCCTGTGGTCGGGCGATATATTGGTCATTTACGCGCTTTGCGGTGCTATCCTCTTTTTTTTCTGGAACCGCTCGCCGCGTACGCTGATGGTCAGCGGCCTCGCGTTCTTTTCCGGGACGAGTGCTCTCTACATCGCAATAGGCATGACGACAGGGTTTATCCCCGATAAAAGCGTGGCGGAAATCGTAGCGCTTTGGGCACCGGACGCGGCCCAAATTGATGCGGAGTTGCTCGCTTACCGCGGCGGATGGTTCGCACAGCAGGCGCAGCGGAGCACCGATGCGCTGGAAATGCATACGACGGCCCTGCCAATCAGACTTTTCTGGCAATCCGCGGGCATCATGCTGATGGGTATGGCCCTCTACCGCTGGCAGATCCTGAACGCGGTCCGAAGCGATGTATTCTATTGCTATCTCGCGCTCGTCGGGTTTGGTGTTGGCGTGCCGGTTGTTGCTGTGGGTGCATGGTGGAATTTTGCGGTCGGATGGAGCTGGGATCGCTCGATGTTTCTGGGGTCGCAATTCAGCTATTGGGGTAGCCTTACTATGGCATTTGGATACGTTGGCCTCGCTATGCTGGCGATTCGACGCGGCTGGTTTTTGGGGTTACAGATGCGCTTGGCCGCTGCGGGTCGGATGGCGTTTACCAATTACATCACACAGACGCTGATCTGCACGACTATTTTTTATGGGCATGGATTTGGGTTATTCGGGCGCGTTGACCGCTGGCAACAGGCCATCATTGTCATCGCCGTGTGGGGCATCCAGCTCTGGTGGTCGCCGCTGTTGCTGAGGCGTTTCCGGTACGGCCCGTTGGAATGGAGTTGGCGGGTGCTGACCTACTGGCAAATCCCAAGACGGTAGCGCGAATTCAGAAGCGTTCTTAAAACTCCGGGTTGGGTCTCTCTAACCGCTGGGATCGAGGGCGTCTCGCCCGCGCCGCCAAGCGGTCCGACGGGAGTTCAAGTCAGATCGGGAAAGAACAACTGTTCCTCCTTCAAACTAGTGTGCTCGGGCAGTTCAAAACGCACCGGCCGCAACTTCTTGATGACCACTCCTTGCTCGATAGCCTGCTTCATCCAAGTGTCGAACTGGGGCTGTACGCGGAACGGAAGCTGGAGCTTAGCTGCCAAGCGTCGTGCGAAACGTTGGTCAGACGCCGGTAATCAGGCCGCAAGTCATGGCCCCAGTCGGAGATGCAATGCGCCTCGTCCACAACCAACAGGCCGATATGATTTGCGATTTTCGTCAACGTGTTCTGGCGAAAGTCGTCGTTAGCGAGCCGTTCGGGCGTTATCAGCAAGGCGTCAATCTGATCGTTAATCACGTCCTTGATGGTGTCGTCCCAGCCCTCGCGATTGGACGAGTCGATTGAGGCGGCGCGTATCCCGAGCCGCTGCTGGCCCTGATTTTGTTTTTCTTGATAAACGGGGCCGAATTGTCCATTTTGACTCAATCGACAGTTGATAGGAGGATTACATCGCGTGCCTAAAAGCAGTTCGACCAACCATCTCGCCGAGTTGGCGCGCAAGGCCATAGAGCCGCTAGCGATCAAGGCCCTGCTCACGTGGGAGCGTCTCGAATCGGGCGTTGCCTACCATCCCGGCTCGGCCGAGGTCATGGCGGATCCGTATCCAACGTACGCCCAAATGCGGCAGAAAGATCCCGTGCATCGAATGCGGCTGATGAACGGATGGGCCTTGACGCGCTACAAAGATTGCGACGCGGTTTTGCGGGACCAAGTCCGCTTCTCAAATCGCGTCCCCAATGAAGCCCGCGACCAGACGGGCCTCGTCAGCCTGATACATCAAGATCCGCCCGACCACACGCGCCTGCGGGCACTCGTCTCGCAGGCGTTTACTCCGCGCGCCATTGGAAAGCGCTACTCCGCAATTGAACAGACGACCGAACATTTCCTCGACGTGGTCGCCGGCCAGCCCTGCTTCGATCTGGTCTCCACCTTGTCGTACCCTTTGCCGGTCACAATCATCGCGGGCATGATGGGTATTCCGCCCAAAGACATGGATCGCTTCAAGGTCTGGTCCAACGAAATCGCGCTCACCATTGAGCCGTTTGTGAGGCAAGATGAAGTCGAGCGCGTGCGGTGTGCCGCAGAAGAGCTGACCGAATACTTTGAGGGCATCATCGCCGTGCGGCGTCGGCAGCCGCAGGACGACCTGATCAGCCTGCTGCTAGCCGCCGAAGAGGAAGGCAGCAAGCTCACGCACCAAGAACTCATCCATACGCTGATGCTGCTGTTGATTGCCGGGAACGAAACGACGCAGAACATGATAAGCAATGGCATGTTGGCGCTGCTTTCAAACCCAGATCAACTGCAACGCCTGCGGGACAACCCAGACTTGATGGATTCAGCCGTCAAGGAACTGCTGCGCTACGATTCGCCGGTCCAGATCGACGGGCGGGTGGTGCTCGAAGATATGGAGATTGGCGGCAAGCAAATTCGCGCCGGGCAAATGGTCCTTTCGTTGCTCGGCGCGGTGAACCGCGACCCGGAAGTCTTTGAGAACCCAGACGTGCTAGACATTGGCCGCAAAGCCAAGAGCCATCTCTCATTTGGGCGCGGCATTCACTACTGCTTGGGTGCGCCGTTGGCGGAAATGCAGGGCCGCATCGCGTTCGGAGCCCTGCTGCGGCGGTTTCGGTCGATTCGCTTGGCGCGCGAGCCCAAGCGCATGAAGCGCATTACGATACGCGGGGTAGAGGAACTTTGGGTCGAGGTGGAGGCGGCATGAGACGGGCGGTTACGGTGTGATGTGCAATTGGCCTAGCCCAAAGACCGTGCCTTTGCCAATATGGGTCCAGCAAGCGGCGGCCAATAGCGGCCAGAGTGGGCCGGGCCCTGTGGGCAGGGCTAAGTCGCCGGTCACGCCGCGCATGTTTAGCTCGCGCTGTTGGGCACCGGACCAGCGCACAAAGTCGAACCGCCGCCCGCGCCACGGAGCACCCGCTAGCCCGGCGGCCACCTGACCGATATTTCGGATTAAATCTCGATAGGTTTCTCCGCTGGTTGTGCCGGCTAGCGTGGCGATGCGGCGTGTGGTAGCTGTCGCCACATCCTCTAAGTTTGGGGTGGAAAGCAGTTTGCCGCCCCGGAGCAGTCGCAGGGATGTAGGGAAATGCAGGCGGCACGGCGTAGTGGCGGGGTCGCCGGGCAGGGGCCAGGTTGCAGTGGATAAGTCCCATTTATCCGCGCCCAGCGGTCGCCATTCGCGTACGCGAAAGGGTGTGCGCTCAGGCCCCAGCCCCATGCCGCTGGCCACGTCCCAAGCCCGCCACAATACTTCTTCTAAATTTTCGTGGACTCCGAGCAAGAGCCATTCGATGGCCGGTGCAGTCGCTGGGTCGGGGGGTGCTGGCCTCAGGATGTAGCGGGGGACGCGCCGATGCCCCAGCATGTCGCCTGCGAACACCTGCTGATACGCCTCCTCGTCCAAATGCCGCAGTGCCCGCCCCCAGACGCCCCGCAACATGGGCGTGGTCGCTTCAACTAGAGGCGTGTCTAGCAGCAACAGCCGCGCCTGTATCTGAACGCAAGAGAGTAGGTAGTCGAGGTGCTCGCGCCAATCCATAGTAAAAGTGACACGCAAAGCGGGCGAGACGCCCGCGCACCCGGGGGTAGTCGAGGTGCTCGCGCCAATCCATAGCAAAAGAGCTTCAGTCTGATCGCCCAGCCGCTAAATAATGCCTTTGTTTTTAGAGCGTCAAGCAGGCGGTGGACGCAACTTTATAAATAAAAAAGGTCGGAGCGTCATCTATGCTTCCGACCTTTTTTGTGTCGATTCCCTGATAATGGGGGTAACATTTTATACTGGTTAAATAGTAGCGAGTGTGTGATAGCCTTACCGCTTACCAGGGTTTCAATCCCCTAGAAATCGGGGCAACATTTCACACCACCTACCCGTTCATCGTCTACGACGAGGCCCAGCGCATGGGTTTCAATCCCCTAGAAATCGGGGCAACATTTCACACGCAGTTGCATTTCACCCCAGCGCGTTGTTTGCGCTGGCAGTTTCAATCCCCTAGAAATCGGGGCAACATTTCACACGCCATCCGCCACCAACTAGCCTTCGAGCACTACAGTGCCGTTTCAATCCCCTAGAAATCGGGGCAACATTTCACACAGCCCCTAGCTCATTACCACGTCTTCGAGGGGGGGGAAACTGTTTCAATCCCCTCGAAATCGGGGCAACATTTCACACTGTAGCTTCTAGTTGCCTTTTTGACGCCGGATAGTCCGGTTTCAATCCCCTAGAAATCGGGGCAACATTTTACACCGGGGGCTGCTCTGCGGCGCCACCGGCGGGCGCAGCAGGTTTCAATCCCCTAGAAATCGGGGCAACATTTCACACCTGCTAAAAAAGAAACCCGCACCACCGAGCAGCGCACCGAGTTTCAATCCCCTAGAAATCGGGGCAACATTTCACACCGTTTTTGTATGGCCCCGTAGCGAGCCCCGGGAGAACTAGTTTCAATCCCCTAGAAATCGGGGCAACATTTCACACTCATGCGCATCCTTTCAGTATGACGCCAGCGAGCACGGCCGGTTTCAATCCCCTAGAAATCGGGGCAACATTTCACACCGCGGCCGGCGTGAAACGCGCCGCGGCGGAGAAGCTCGCGTTTCAATCCCCTAGAAATCGGGGCAACATTTCACACCCTCACGGGAAGTACTCCGTGCCATCTCTACATGACTGGTGTTTCAATCCCCTAGAAATCGGGGCAACATTTCACACGCCTTCGCGCATCTTCGGATTGGTCGACAGCGCAGTAGCGTTTCAATCCCCTAGAAATCGGGGCAACATTTCACACCCAAGGCCGCCGCCCCCGAAGAGGGAGGCGTGGTTATTCACGTTTCAATCCCCTAGAAATCGGGGCAACATTTCACACGAGATCATGCGCAGCGCCCACTAACCCGCACGCGCCGGTCCGTTTCAATCCCCTAGAAATCGGGGCAACATTTCACACGATGACGCCCGGCCCCCGAACACTCATGCGCATCCTTTCGTTTCAATCCCCTAGAAATCGGGGCAACATTTCACACCCGGCCGCACTGGCAAGGCCCCCGGCTCGGCCAACCGGCGTGTTTCAATCCCCTAGAAATCGGGGCAACATTTCACACCTCCTAGTACGAGGTAGTGGGCACGCGCACGCAACCCGTGTTTCAATCCCCTAGAAATCGGGGCAACATTTCACACCCGCGCCCGCGCCGAATTGGAGACAAACGGCATCCCCGTTTCAATCCCCTAGAAATCGGGGCAACATTTCACACTCGGCATGGGCGAAAACGAGCTCCGCGAGTCTCTCGCAGAGTTTCAATCCCCTAGAAATCGGGGCAACATTTCACACCCTCACGGGAAGTACTCCGTGCCATCTCTACATGACTGGTGTTTCAATCCCCTAGAAATCGGGGCAACATTTCACACGCCTTCGCGCATCTTCGGATTGGTCGACAGCGCAGTAGCGTTTCAATCCCCTAGAAATCGGGGCAACATTTCACACCCAAGGCCGCCGCCCCCGAAGAGGGAGGCGTGGTTATTCACGTTTCAATCCCCTAGAAATCGGGGCAACATTTCACACGAGATCATGCGCAGCGCCCACTAACCCGCACGCGCCGGTCCGTTTCAATCCCCTAGAAATCGGGGCAACATTTCACACGATGACGCCCGGCCCCCGAACACTCATGCGCATCCTTTCGTTTCAATCCCCTAGAAATCGGGGCAACATTTCACACCCGGCCGCACTGGCAAGGCCCCCGGCTCGGCCAACCGGCGTGTTTCAATCCCCTAGAAATCGGGGCAACATTTCACACCTCCTAGTACGAGGTAGTGGGCACGCGCACGCAACCCGTGTTTCAATCCCCTAGAAATCGGGGCAACATTTCACACCCGCGCCCGCGCCGAATTGGAGACAAACGGCATCCCCGTTTCAATCCCCTAGAAATCGGGGCAACATTTCACACTCGGCATGGGCGAAAACGAGCTCCGCGAGTCTCTCGCAGAGTTTCAATCCCCTAGAAATCGGGGCAACATTTCACACTGAAGTTGGTGTCGCGGTCTACCGCGTCGATGTCTATGGTTTCAATCCCCTAGAAATCGGGGCAACATTTCACACTCATGAAGATGAAGAAAGTAGAAGTAGAGTTGTATTTCCGTTTCAATCCCCTAGAAATCGGGGCAACATTTCACACCTCGCCAACCGAGAGGATTGAACTATGACCACCTACAAGATGTTTCAATCCCCTAGAAATCGGGGCAACATTTCACACACTCGCATGACAACTTTCGTACTGCCAAACCAGCAGCAGTTTCAATCCCCTAGAAATCGGGGCAACATTTCACACGGTTGGGAATTGCACGTTAAAACCCCTCCGGGGACGCGGTTTCAATCCCCTAGAAATCGGGGCAACATTTCACACTCTCCAAATCCGTGGGGTTAGCCCCCCACACCCACCTAATCCTGTTTCAATCCCCTAGAAATCGGGGCAACATTTCACACATGCGCGACGCCGAAGTTCGCGCCGCCAGAGGTTACTGAGTTTCAATCCCCTAGAAATCGGGGCAACATTTCACACCTTTTCAGTACCCCAATCAGCAGTCGCAGTCTCGCAGCACGTTTCAATCCCCTAGAAATCGGGGCAACATTTCACACTCCCAAGGAGATTGAAATGAATATCTTCGTGTCGCGCCACGTTTCAATCCCCTAGAAATCGGGGCAACATTTCACACCGGAGTCGGCGGACGGCGAGGAGAAGGCGACGGTAGTCTACGTGTTTCAATCCCCTAGAAATCGGGGCAACATTTCACACATCGACAAGGTGACGTCGCACTTCACCGCGTCGGTCAGGTTTCAATCCCCTAGAAATCGGGGCAACATTTCACACCTGTCCTCATAAGGGACTGGTCCCGCTACGACTCCGACTCCGTTTCAATCCCCTAGAAATCGGGGCAACATTTCACACGCCGCGAAAGCGGTTAGCCTCCCACGTCCTGGGCACGACGTTTCAATCCCCTAGAAATCGGGGCAACATTTCACACCTGCGGAGCGCGATGCGCGCATCCGCGCAACCGTAGATCTGTTTCAATCCCCTAGAAATCGGGGCAACATTTCACACGTAGGCCGCACAGGGCGGCTCAGCCCACGCCGAGCTTGAAGCCAGCAGAAATAGTTTCAATCCCCTAGAAATCGGGGCAACATTTCACACCGGAGGTGCCCGACGAACTATCGAAAAAACGCTCTAGCTTGTTTCAATCCCCTAGAAATCGGGGCAACATTTCACACAGCGCTGTACCTGCACCTTACGCTCATCCTTGGGGAGGTGTTTCAATCCCCTAGAAATCGGGGCAACATTTCACACGAAGAGCGGCTCGATGCCGCCCGCGATGAGAATGTCGCGGGTTTCAATCCCCTAGAAATCGGGGCAACATTTCACACTCTCCGGAGCTACTCGCCCAGCTCAAGGAGGCCACCCATGAGTTTCAATCCCCTAGAAATCGGGGCAACATTTCACACCGAGACCATCGAGACCCTTACGCGCTTCGCCCGCATCGGGATGTTTCAATCCCCTAGAAATCGGGGCAACATTTCACACGTGAAAAGTGGGGAATAAGAGAAAAAAAGTATTGCACAAGTTTCAATCCCCTAGAAATCGGGGCAACATTTCACACCGAAACCAGTTTTTTTCACCCCCAAAGAAGGAGAAAAGCATGTTTCAATCCCCTAGAAATCGGGGCAACATTTCACACCCGCCGGCCGCGCATAGCCCCCCGCCCCACCCCTCCCGCCGTTTCAATCCCCTAGAAATCGGGGCAACATTTCACACTTGAACTATATTTTCAGGCGGCCGAATGGCCGAAGTTGGTTTCAATCCCCTAGAAATCGGGGCAACATTTCACACGGGGGCTGCGCGCCTGGGCTGAGGCAGAAGGCCGCCGCCGGTTTCAATCCCCTAGAAATCGGGGCAACATTTCACACATGACCACGTTCCAGTACCCCCGCACCCAGCAGTCTCGCGTTTCAATCCCCTAGAAATCGGGGCAACATTTCACACGTAGATGTAGAGGAGCACAGTGTTGGCGCGCGGGCCTGGGTTTCAATCCCCTAGAAATCGGGGCAACATTTCACACATAGCCCCCCGCGACCTTAGCCATGAAGGGGCGCGGCAGGTTTCAATCCCCTAGAAATCGGGGCAACATTTCACACACGGGGCAGCACGCCCCGAAGGCTATTACTTCTTCACATGGTTTCAATCCCCTAGAAATCGGGGCAACATTTCACACGCAGCATGCAGTCCAGCAGCACCAGTTCAACCCGTGCCATCGTTTCAATCCCCTAGAAATCGGGGCAACATTTCACACGGATGGTGGACAATATTCTGCGGGAACTGGGGGCTCGCCCCGTTTCAATCCCCTAGAAATCGGGGCAACATTTCACACCCAGCAGCACCCAGCAGTCCCAGTCCGTCCGCGAAACCGTGTTTCAATCCCCTAGAAATCGGGGCAACATTTCACACCCGTTGAGGAGTACGACAACGCCGTCCGGCTGTCCCCCAAGTTTCAATCCCCTAGAAATCGGGGCAACATTTCACACGAGGCCGACCGCCGCCGCCATCAAATCCATAAGGCGGAGGTTTCAATCCCCTAGAAATCGGGGCAACATTTCACACAAGAAAGAAAGGAGAAGGAGAAAGAGAAAGATGACGAGTTTCAATCCCCTAGAAATCGGGGCAACATTTCACACTTGTATTCACTCCATAGAGAGCCCCTAACGGGGCAAGGAGGTTTCAATCCCCTAGAAATCGGGGCAACATTTCACACTTAGCGGCCGTGCGCCGTGTGCGTTTTGGGGGGAAAGGGTTTCAATCCCCTAGAAATCGGGGCAACATTTCACACTGGTTTGTCAAGGCATGCACCGTAAAAAAGGAGAATGGAAGTTTCAATCCCCTAGAAATCGGGGCAACATTTCACACCGCCGCGCAATGATGACGTATAAGTACAAGCTGGCGCGGGTTTCAATCCCCTAGAAATCGGGGCAACATTTCACACTCTCTCGGAGGCCATAACGGCCGCACTAGAGGAGATTGCAGTTTCAATCCCCTAGAAATCGGGGCAACATTTCACACTGATCGGCACCCTGCCGATTCACTTGGTCGCCGTCGTCTGTGTTTCAATCCCCTAGAAATCGGGGCAACATTTCACACATTGAAAATGAAACTCCTAACCGCCCGCACGTCCCTCGTCCGTTTCAATCCCCTAGAAATCGGGGCAACATTTCACACGGGCAAGGAGAATCGTATGACAACTTTCGTACTGCCCAATGTTTCAATCCCCTAGAAATCGGGGCAACATTTCACACCATCGCCGCAGAGCATCGCGGGAGGTCTTCGAGAAGCTGCGTTTCAATCCCCTAGAAATCGGGGCAACATTTCACACCTTTTTTGTACTAACTCTCATAGCCCCACAGGGGCAAGGAGAGTTTCAATCCCCTAGAAATCGGGGCAACATTTCACACGGGGAAGGAGAATAGCATGACCACCACGGCCACCTCCAAGAAGGTTTCAATCCCCTAGAAATCGGGGCAACATTTCACACCATTAGGAGATTGAAATGAAACGCATTGCTTTATTATCGCGTTTCAATCCCCTAGAAATCGGGGCAACATTTCACACTCTCTCGGAGGCCATAACGGCCGCACTAGAGGAGATTGCAGTTTCAATCCCCTAGAAATCGGGGCAACATTTCACACTGATCGGCACCCTGCCGATTCACTTGGTCGCCGTCGTCTGTGTTTCAATCCCCTAGAAATCGGGGCAACATTTCACACATTGAAAATGAAACTCCTAACCGCCCGCACGTCCCTCGTCCGTTTCAATCCCCTAGAAATCGGGGCAACATTTCACACGGGCAAGGAGAATCGTATGACAACTTTCGTACTGCCCAATGTTTCAATCCCCTAGAAATCGGGGCAACATTTCACACCATCGCCGCAGAGCATCGCGGGAGGTCTTCGAGAAGCTGCGTTTCAATCCCCTAGAAATCGGGGCAACATTTCACACCTTTTTTGTACTAACTCTCATAGCCCCACAGGGGCAAGGAGAGTTTCAATCCCCTAGAAATCGGGGCAACATTTCACACGGGGAAGGAGAATAGCATGACCACCACGGCCACCTCCAAGAAGGTTTCAATCCCCTAGAAATCGGGGCAACATTTCACACCTTTTTTGTACTAACTCTCATAGCCCCACAGGGGCAAGGAGAGTTTCAATCCCCTAGAAATCGGGGCAACATTTCACACGGGGAAGGAGAATAGCATGACCACCACGGCCACCTCCAAGAAGGTTTCAATCCCCTAGAAATCGGGGCAACATTTCACACCATTAGGAGATTGAAATGAAACGCATTGCTTTATTATCGCGTTTCAATCCCCTAGAAATCGGGGCAACATTTCACACAAGATGTTCCGCGCGAGTTAGTCGCGGGTTGGTATTTCTTGTTTCAATCCCCTAGAAATCGGGGCAACATTTCACACATGACCCGCTGCCGTGAACTCCTTGAGGCGGTGGTGGTCAGTTTCAATCCCCTAGAAATCGGGGCAACATTTCACACGAGCCTGCCAAAGAGGCGGAGCTCATCCGCTATGTCGCGGTTTCAATCCCCTAGAAATCGGGGCAACATTTCACACACGGAAGTCGGCGCGGCCCCCATCGTCGGGGCGCGCGCCGAAACCCCTCGCGGAGAGGGGATTGTGTTTCAATCCCCTAGAAATCGGGGCAACATTTCACACGTGCAGCGGGTCTCGTCGTGAGCCGCTGTCGGCAGCTCCTGTTTCAATCCCCTAGAAATCGGGGCAACATTTCACACAACGTACCCCTCGAGGGCCCCGCCACCCTCACAATCAATGGCAGTTTCAATCCCCTAGAAATCGGGGCAACATTTCACACCCGCCATACGTTGGCCTTCCTGCATTACCAGGCAGAAGGTTTCAATCCCCTAGAAATCGGGGCAACATTTCACACGGCGATGGCTACGGCCACGCCTACCACCAGGTGGAGGGTTTCAATCCCCTAGAAATCGGGGCAACATTTCACACGGAGATTGTTATGACGACCACTCAGAAAACCGCCCCCGGTTTCAATCCCCTAGAAATCGGGGCAACATTTCACACTTGTTACAATGACGACTCAAGCCACCCCCGCAGCACAGTTTCAATCCCCTAGAAATCGGGGCAACATTTCACACAATAGGGATGGCGATCGGCGCGGTGTCCTCCAAGAAGGAGTTTCAATCCCCTAGAAATCGGGGCAACATTTCACACGCCGGCGCCCCGGTTCGAGGCGCGCGCGCCAGCGGCCACCAAAGGTTTCAATCCCCTAGAAATCGGGGCAACATTTCACACCCGTGCCTAACTTTTTTGTAAACTCCAAAAGCCCTATAGTTTCAATCCCCTAGAAATCGGGGCAACATTTCACACTTTATCTTGCTCGCCACGGGCGGGCCGGCCTACCGGGCGGGTTTCAATCCCCTAGAAATCGGGGCAACATTTCACACCCTTTCAGAAAGGAATCATCATGAGCACCATCGAAGCAGTGTTTCAATCCCCTAGAAATCGGGGCAACATTTCACACGCGCCCCGGTTCGAGCCGAAGACCCCTGCGGCCATCAAGTTTCAATCCCCTAGAAATCGGGGCAACATTTCACACCCCGCTTCCGTGAATTCCTCGAAGCGATGGCGGTCATCGGGTTTCAATCCCCTAGAAATCGGGGCAACATTTCACACCCCCATTCTCAACCTTCCCCCCGCCACCACGGTGCGGCAGGTTTCAATCCCCTAGAAATCGGGGCAACATTTCACACAGGCAAACCCCCGCCTCCGGGCGGAGGATAGTTGTTATCGTTTCAATCCCCTAGAAATCGGGGCAACATTTCACACTTCGTCCGCCTCGCCCTCAGGCAGGCGGGCATGTCGGAGTTTCAATCCCCTAGAAATCGGGGCAACATTTCACACGAGGGGGCAGTGCTGTCCTGGCGTGACCGTTGGCTTCGGCGTTTCAATCCCCTAGAAATCGGGGCAACATTTCACACGCGCCTAACCCCCCCCCCCCCGCTCCACCCACCCCGCAGTTTCAATCCCCTAGAAATCGGGGCAACATTTCACACGAGATCGTAATGACGACTTTTCAGTATCCCCGCACCCAGCGTTTCAATCCCCTAGAAATCGGGGCAACATTTCACACGCCGGGCCCGGGCCACCGGCCGGGTCCAGGTCGGCGTAAGTTTCAATCCCCTAGAAATCGGGGCAACATTTCACACTCCATCTCGGCTATTTGCTTGTCTAACAAGCAGTTAGCTGGACGAATTTCGTAACCCAATGGCGGAGCGTATAAGCTCTGCCTACCGCAGCGGCATCCGTGTGAGTGCGTGGCATGTAAAGATAAGAAATTCAAAGGCTTAGTCAAATTCGTAATCCCCTTTCGTTTGGAGGAGGAATGAAGGTTACGAATGTCCTTTATGCAATAAAGACCTGCTCCTCGCCGATGCGCCCAGCCCTTGCGCCCGTTCCCAAATAGAAACGCTCGCTCGCGCAAGTGGTGCATAGGCGATAGACAGCGATGTTGTCTTTGTCTGGGTCGATCAAATCTGCAAGCGCGACGAGGCATTTATCCAAGAGTGTGCGATCCACGGGCAGTTCAAACACGCTGTCCTGTACGCGGTCGCCATAGGCATCCAGACAAGCAGCCACCTTGTAGCGGCGGCGGTTATCGACCACATCGTAGCAGACGACATAATGAGACATGGCAACGCTCCTTATACGTGGCGCAGAAGCAAGGGCTGGTATGGCTGGCGTCCCCTCACGTGATCGGCTAAGCGGTCGGCTTGACGGCGGAGCAAATCTTCCGGCGAAATAGTGTCTCCAGTCCCGGGTAGGGGCGCGTCCATAAATGCTTCCCAAATGCGAAAGAAAACGCGCAACCCAGCGGGTGTAAGACGTACACCACCCCGCTTTGGATCGGTCTCAAAGTGGGCGGGCCGCAACTGGCGCAAATTGCAGGCCCGCAAGACAAAGCGATCGACCACCGGATGCCGCAATTCTTCGAGCAGGTCGAGAGCCAAACTGGGCCGACCGGAACGCACCGTGTGCATAAAGCCTAAATACGGGTCAAAGCCGCGGGCCTCCAGTAGGCTGGCCAAGGCATTGGCCAACAGCACGTAGCCAAACGAGAGCAGAGCATTGGCCGGGTCCGGCGGCGGCCGGCGGGCGCGCCTAGTAAAGCGGATGTCGCTGGTGAAGCCGATTTTGAGGCCGGCAAAGTAGCGGCGGGCCGCATCGCCCTCAAACCCGAGTAGAGTTTCCCGGGTGGATGCTTGGTCAACCGTTGCGGCGAGGGCCTTGAGTTCACTTATGGAGCGTCCGAGGGTCGGCTCGTTACGGCGGTTGGAGCGCAGGGCCGCGAGCACAGAGGCCGCATTGTGGAGCTTAGCAGCGACAAAGGTTTGGGCTAGCGGCAGTGCTCGCTGCTCGTCGTCGGCGAGGCGAAACTGGGCCAAGCGCAGATCGGCTGTGCGCGATAGCTCGGGCACGAGGCGGCCGATAAAGTCGCCGTTGCGGCGAAACCAAGCGACCGCAATGCCTTGCTCCAAGCAAAGCCGCGTTGCGTCTAAAGTGATATGGGCGCGGCCAACCAGCGCAATCAGCTCCAAGCGATGCGGCTCCACCTCAAGGAGGCGATGGCGACGCTCGGGCAAGGGGCCGCCGCCGTCTGGGTCTTCGTCGAGGGTGACGATGAGGGAGCCAGCCGAGCGGCGAACTACAGCGGACGGTTCGGTGACGTAGAGAGTGAGCAATGAAGTCGCCATGCGGTTGCGCGTCGCCTCTATTGATCACTAAGCCACTCGTTGAGATCGGCCACGACAACGCCTAAGTCGTCCTGCTCGCTGGCGGTTGTAAGCACTGTGAACTTCACGCACCAAGTTCTGTTCGAGTAGATGCCTTGGACTTGTCCGCCGGACAGGCGAAATCGATTCGCTTCAGGTAGGTCCGGGTTCCAGTACGTTGAGTGACAGGAACGGACGTAAGGCCGCTCATCGGTGATTTTTTGCAAAAAGCGCGAAATGGTTTCGTGTGCGTTTTTGTAGCTGTGCGCTCCCAGCTCAGGGTCCTCCTTTTTGCTTGACTCGGGCGGCAGGCTGCCGGCTTGCTGCTGCTGAAAACGCGAACGGAAGGTGTCGTGAAAAATCTGGCCGGTCGCCGAGAGTTCGAGGTAGTTTACGCCGTCGATAGATACCCGTTCGACCAGCGGCTCAAAGCGCTCATCCCAGTCCTCGCTGAACTGCGCCTCCGGCACGCAGGCGTTGGGCTGGCTGAGTGCTGTAAACATGCCGCTGGCCCGGAGCCAGAGCGAAAAATCGAGGGCCACTGGCATGGGCGGAAAGGGAATAATTTCATCAAAACGCTCGTGCTTGTAGTACACCGGAATGCCGAGGGCTTGACCCATGAGCACGGCAATGGCGATCTGCGCCTTGTAGCCGCCGGTAGCGTTGATGGCGCAGTAGTCTGGCCCGGCGTCGCGCACCAATTGGCCGAGAATTTTGGCTAGGTTGCGCAAGCCGCGGGTGCGAAACGCCCTCGGATCTTGGTCGCTTAAATCGCATACTCTATGGGTTTGCACCTGCCAGCCATCGTCCGCAAAGTACGCGTCCAAGACAGCGGCAATGTGCTCTCCATCCGACGTATCGGAATACAGCAGATGTAAGTGAACCTTGTCGATGTATTCGCGGCGTAGGAGATCGGCTACCGAGTTGATCTCGGCTCCACACTGCCGATCAGTAGGTTCAAGCAGATGCAGTTGGCTGGCTACGTTCTTCCATTTTTGCCCCGCATACGCCTTGCCTAGCGGATTCGTTGGATTCGTTTGCGCGAGCTTGGACAGGTTGGGGTAGAACAAGCTGGTGCCAATGGTGCAGATGAGGGTGTGTCTAGGCATTGTCGTCATGGTGCTCTCCTTGCGCTTGCGCGCGTTGTGGGTGCCAATGGTGCATATAAGAGTGTGTCTAGGCATTGGGTTTTTCGCTTCCTAAGCGATCAATAAACGCGGTGTGCGCGGTCGTCGCCAGGCCTTTTTGCAATTCGGCCACGACTTGCGCCGCATTATGGGCCAACAAGGCCGATGGGAACAATCGCAACCCCGGAAATATGTCGCTCGAAATCGCGCCCGCCGTATCGGGCAGTAGGCGGATATACGCACCGTCGTGCAAGGCAAACCAGTCGAGTTGCTCGTCGTACACGCGCCAGACTAGGTATTCCGGCACACCGCTGCGGCGATACACGTCCATTTTATCGTGCATATCGTACGAGGTGCTGCTAGCTGCGATTTCGGCAACTAACTCTGGAGGGCCTTCTACGTAATCGTCGGTGCTAATCCGCGACTTTCCCCCCACCTCTAACTCTAGGCGCAGCAAGGCATCCGGCTGAAGCTCGCTATCGGCCCCGAGCCGCACCGTGGCGTTGTCCGCACAAAGAACCCCTGGGGTGAATGCGCTATATGTCCCTAGCCAAGTGAGCAGCAATACGTGTGGGTGGCCGTGGGCACGAAAGCGAACGGGGGAGCCCATATATACTACTCCATTGATGAGTTCGGCCTTTTTTACTTCGGGCATGGCCTCGTAGCGTTGCTCAAATTCCGCTCGCGTGAGCCGGTCGCCGTTTTCCAATAGGGGCCGCGTTGGTTTGGCGGCCAATGAGTTCAAAACTTCCATTGCGTTTCTAAGGGGTTGCGGTGTTGAAGTGGATTTTCAATATGACTAGGGTTAGCGGTCCGACTCAATGCTTTTTTGCGACTTAGGAGGGCGGGCGTCTCGCCCGCTGTTCAACGGGACGCGTTCTATCGTCGGCGTCCTCGCCGTTGTTCATTGTTCTGGCCGGATGTTTTCTTGGGCGTTGGAAGCGGTTTCCATCTGAACTGCACCTCTCTCTCGCTAACAGAGACCACCGTCAGTTCGACACGCTGCCCCGGCTTAGCGTCGTCCGGCACGTTTTCGTGGTCTTGTATCGGGCCTTGTAGTTCCCCATCTAAGAGCTTGGCTTTCCAACGGCCTTTCTTCGTCTTTTCGTCTAAGAGTTCGGCTTGAACGCGGTCGCGGGCTTGGGGGAGGGGTTTCGCCGGTTTCGCCGGGCTGTTCCCACCTTGGTTTTGGCCGATGTTGGGATTCTGTTCTACGCGTTTCTTCAGATCCTCTTTGAGAAAGGCCACCAGTTTGTCCAGCATCTCTTTGCTTTTCCGATAATTGGGTAGCCGATGCGCTGGGAAAGCGGTTGCGCGGACGAGTAGCTTGCCCTCGTCTGTTGTCGCTAAGTGATAGTGAATGGGCGCGGTGTGCCGCTTAATTCCGCCGGCGGATAACGTCTTAGGCTGCTTGTGGTTGCGAGGATTTTGTTTTTGATGAACTATTGGTAAAGATCGGGGACCGTGGATTTTCCGCGGCAGGCCGAGGGCTTTTTTGCGCTCGTCATGTGCATATTGCTGGGCGAAGCCTTGGACCGCATAGCCAAGTTGGTCGAGTACCGTCCAAGGGTCGCTCCAAGGCGTCAGAATCTCACATGTGTTCATTTGCTCTAGCGCGGGCGAACCTGTCTTGCCTTGGTGATCGCTAAGCTGGCATGTATGCCTCCTGAAGTCCCTAGCACGGTCTTGGCAATCCTGTGCGTTGGCAATGCCCTCGACTTCAATGTCCGCAAAAGATCCGAAGCCCTTGCGTCCTTTTGAGCCGACGCCGCCAAAACGGCACAGCAGCCAGAGAGCGACCTCAGCCTGAGCGAGTAGGTCGGCGGGTTCAATTTTTAGCGGTTGCATGTGTGGGGTGTTGACTGGCAAGCGACCGCGCCGGACGTCAAGGCGGATGGACCACCGTGTCCCTGCGGGTCGGTACCAACGCTTCTTGCCTGCGTCGTCCATGCCGTAGGAAGCGTAGAATAGCCCTTGGGTCGTCTTCTTGTCTGGAGGGGCTTGAAGGTCATGCTGACGCTTAAAATTGGATTCCGGCAGGAACTTTTTCTTGTCGTCCTTGTGGTCGTACTTCGTCGGCTTCTCGTCTCCCTCTCGCTCCACGGCAATCCGCACTGGGCTGCCGCTCTCGGCGTCGCCCCAAACGGCGGTTTCCAGCTTTTTGAGCGTAGCGCGGTCGAGGTGGGCCGCATGCATGGTGCGCCACCACCAGCGCAATAGGCCGCGCAAGGTGGCGGGCCGCAAATCGCAGTCTTCTTGCTGCTGATTGGCACCGGCGAGAAAAGCTGGCGATGCCAGCCGCAGATCATAGGTCGCACTACATAGCGTTTGCGGGATGGAGGCTCGTTTTCCTTCCTTCGGCTTGAAGCGGCCGTAGCCGGCGGCGGTCTTGGCTCCGGCTCCCTCGATAGTCAGGGCACTTTTCAGCCAGTCGCAGGCCAAGCTGAGCAGACGGTCGTTTTCGCGCTTGCGGTCTGACAGGGCGAAGTCGAACTGCTCGCCCGCGCCGAGAGCGAGAAAGTAGATCGGCGTCGGGTCTTCCCAGTCGCCCGGATCGTCTTGGCCGTCGTAGTAGGCGGGATGGTGATTGTTGGCGATGTCGATGATGAGCTTAGGCCAACACAGGGGCCAAGCGTCGTGAAAGACGATGCGGCCGGTCGAGGCTCCTGCTTGAGGCTCGACTGTTTGGGGCCGCCAATTCCCTTTGTGGCGTTCCGATCCCCTGCTCCAGCCAAATGCCCCTTCAATTTGCCGCCACGCCTTTTCCGGGTCGGGCTGAGCCGGTGCCCATATAGTCTCGGCATAGGCCCGAGTAAGCCCCTTGATGCCGCTGCCCGGCAGGTATGCAAAGCCGTAGAGTGGGTGCAGGGCGATACCGGCGTTTTCGAGTGCGCCCGAGCGCGACAGATGCAGGGTCAGCGGACCGCCCGTGGTCATCGTCAGCCGCTGGGCCAAGAGTTGGTCTAAGGTGTCGCAGCGGCGGTCGCGTAGCTTTTGCAATAGCTGATTGTCGCGGTGCGTAGCGGTGACTTTCTCCAACGCCTGCTTCTGGCTTTCCATATTGCCGACAGCCGATAGCTTGTCTAGCTGGAGGCCGGGGTGGCGTTTTTTAACGCCAACAGCCGCGAGCAGGTCGCGGGTCGTTTTCGGCAGGGTCGGAACCTCTGACATAATTTTAGTCATCTCCGGTCCCGATTTCTGCTTCGGCAAAGCGCGTCAGCCATTGCAAGTACAACAGGGCCTCTTCGGTGGCGCGGCGCAGCAGGTCGGCGTCGCCGCGGATGATGGCTTGGATTAGGGCGTCCTCATCCTGCGAAGGCGACTCTAGGCCACGCTCGTCGAGGAGCCAGTTGCCAAGCTCTCTCAGTAGGCGTATGCGAGGATCTTCATCTTCTCGCTTTTTCTTGTCTTTCTTGGCACGGAGAAAGGCAACGGCTTGCCCAAGCCCTGCGGTCTTGATGCGGATGGGGAGCTTCTTGGCCTCGCGGGCGAAGGTTTTCTTGTCGTCTTCTTTGAGTTTGGCCGCTTGCTCTACGGCGTCCCAAGCGTGTTGTGCCCGGCGCTGGTCGAGTGTGCTCATGGCATGTCCTCCGCAAAGTGGACCGCACATAGCCCCTTGCCAACGGTCTCGCCGCCGCCGATCTGAATCACGGTGGGTGCGTTGTCGCGGAGCCACGATAAGATCTGGGCGGCACTTTTGGAATTCGATTCTCGGCGGCTGTCGCTAGACAGCACCAGCGAATAGAACAAGGTCTCGGCCGGTAGGTATTCCTCGTAAAAGAGCGCCCCCTTACGCACGGTCTTCGATTCGTAGTCCAAGCCGACGCGGGCGACGACTTCGGTGGCGTTGCGGACGAAGTGCGTGAAATCGTCGTCGTGCAAAACGGCCAAGTGACGGCGCAGCCGGCCCCTTGTCCCCTCGTCTTGCACGGCATGACACGCAATCCAGTCGGCGATCTTGCTGGCGTCGGCGTCGGCGTCGGCACGGGCGAGGGCGAATTCAAATTCCTCCAACAGCAGGTGCTCGTCGTGCGCGATTAGCGGGCTGTTGGGCACACAGGCAGCGGTGTCTTTCTTCGGAGTGGGGAAGGCGGGGAGCTTGTTGCTGCTCACAAGCCCCAAGTCGCGGGCGAGGCACTCCAGCACCGCCGGGCAGGTCACCCAAGCAAACACCCCGGTCAGCGAGCGCACCGGAAAGGCGAGAATGCGGGCGTCCACAAAGGCGACGGCCCCGGCGTGGTCCGATGCGTTGCCCATCTCCGGCCCAAAAGCCGTTAGCAGGTCCTCGGCTCCCCGGCCAAGAACCCGCCGGCATTCGGCGCGGAGGACGCCCTTCAGCGACGAGCCGGGGATGGTCGGCCAGTGGGTATGGCGTTCGCGCTGCACCGGCAGATCGACTACGCCGAGGGCCGTGCCGCTGCCTGGGTGCAACCCGGTCAGGGCGTGCATGAACAGCAGGGTTTTATCCGACATAGGTCCAATTTCCTTCTAGAAAGCTGCCCCAGCCGAGCGCGTCATCTTCTTCGCTGACTAGGGCGCTGGGTACATGGGTATGGGGTGGCAGAAAGTACACCGAGCCGGCCGGGACCATGAAGCGGTTGGGCTTGGGGCCGCCTTGGGCTAAGTCCCAGCCGGAAACGGCTTGGTACTGGCCGACGGCCGCGGCGAGCGGCTCCAGCGCTGGGGGCTTCCAGCCGTTGAAGTAGGCCGGTGCCGTCAGCAGCACCAACCGGCCCTTGTCGGCTGTGGCCGGTACTTGCGACCAGTTCGTTGCTTGCTCTGCTGCACGGACGACGACGCGCCGACCCTCGCCGCCAAAGGGCATGAGGAGCGGCTCGTCCTGAGCGGCAAGCGGTGCCAAGGCGTCGGCCGGGCCCCGCACTTCGGCGTATAGACCGGCTTTGGGGCACAGTGCGAGCATCTTGATGCCGTAGATGAGGCTTTCTTGGGCGGTGTTGCTCTGTTCGTCTAGGCCGATGCCCGTGCGGTCGTCAAAATCGTAAACGTCGTTAGATGCCACCACGTCATCCGGCGTTGGTACGTCGCCGGTGAGGAAGTGGTGCAAGCCCGAGGGCTTGAGGAAGCCGTCGATTGCTTTGGCTGGTTTGCGGCCATGCCTCCACAGCGGCACCATGCCCGGTGCTTGGGGTTGCCAACCGGGCGGGGGTTTTTGCAATGGATCGAGCCGCACGAGTTGCTCGGTTTTTTCGATTTGCTTTAGGGTGCTTGGGACCCGCACCAAGACTTCACCGGACAACGTGAAAAAGGGGCCGCGCAAGCGCACTGCGGCCACGCCAGCGGCGGCCGGGCAGATTATAGAGAGGGCTTCGGCGAACGGTTTGCCTGCCTTGATCTGATTCGCTAACTGGGCAAAGTCCACGCTGTGATGCTCCAGCAGCAGGGTGCGCAAGGCACCGGCGAGGGTCTGGGGCATGGGCAGGCCAGAGGCGGCGCGACTGGCCTCCTCAAAGGGGCGTGCATCGCGGAAGAAGAGGCTGTCGACGGGTGCAAGTTGCAGAGGGAGGAGCATGTCGCTGTTAGGCATCGCGACCTCGTGCGGCGAAAGAGGCCCCTTGGCAGAGGCAGGTGAAGGCTTCAAGCAGCTCGGAGTGTGTGCGTCCACGCTTGCTGCCGGCTGTGTAAAACTCCTTCCACCAATTCTCTACTTCTTGGCCGGACGGGCTACTTGAATCGGACGGATTGTCAACAGTCCGCGTGACGAGCCGGCGTATTTCGGCGTTGACAGCCGCGACGGGCAGAGCGTCCGCTTGCAAAGTCGGCAATTCCGCTCTCAGGCGATAAGCCCAGCGGTCAGTCGCACCGCTGGCAAAAGTCTCGACCAAGCATTGGAACTGCGGCGTCCACGCCCACGGCACGAGGGCCTCGTCGTGGCTGCCAGCGTGCCGCATGAAGCGGAGTGCGAGCTGATTGCGCCCGCTGCTCTTGGCGGTCTTTTCTGCGCCGCGGGCCGCTTGCAGGGCCAAGCGCAAATCCTCCTTGTAATGGACAAAGGCGATGCCGGCCGATAGCGTGGCTTTGTGGCCCATGGTCAGCAGGTGTTGCCCATCGCGCTCGATCCAGCCACGCGGCACCCCGGGGGTGTCTTCCTCGCCGCGGAAGGCGCGGCGCAAGGCAACCGCACAGGCGACCGCTTGGCGCATCGGCAGCAGAGCTAGGACGTCGTCGCCGCCCGAATAGATGGTTGTGCCGTAGTGGTCCTGCTGGTCCTGCACGATTTTCGGGGCAACGCGACTGGCGAAATTGTTGAGTGCCTCGCTAATGGAGGCGTGTAGGGCTGGGCCGACCGGTCGCTTGGCGTCGAGGTCGTCCCCCACTCCTTGGCTCCCAAGCCCCTCGAAATAACGAACCATCTTCGGGTGCAGAACCTCACGCACCTGTGGAGCGTTGTCGCCTCGCAGCCAACGGCTCATCTCGTCGGCGTCCATCATTAGGATGGCGTAGTAAACAGGGGGTGCGCCCACGTTTTCGGGCTCTTTTGCTTTTTTGATCTTTTGCCAGATTGGCAGAGGTGGCTCTTGGTCGCCTTCGTCCACATCATCGCGGGTATTCTGATGCAGCCAGCGGCCGTTCCAGTCCCCGTACTCGCTCCGCACGGCGTCCGGGTTAATGTCGGCCTCCGCCAGCCATTGTGCAGCCGCGAGCGTGGCGGTATCCGGGAAGCGCAGGTCGGCCGGTTCGAGCCGAAGTTCGCGGGCGAGAAACGCTGGAGCGGCAAACCGCTTGCACAGGGCGATGGCGGAAAATCGCTCGCCGGGCCGCAGGCGGACGCCGTGGAGCTTGAGTCTGTCTGCGGCTTTTTCCCAGAATTGGCGAGAATCGGCTAGGTCGGGCGGCCCCATTTGCTCGTAAGAACCGAGCAGGCTGCACTTGGGGGGCGAGGGGCTTGCGATCGGAGTGGCTGGTACGTGGCGGATAGACCGCTGTGCTTCCATCAGCCGCGCCGACGCTTCGAGTTGGGCTTGCCAGCGGCCGGCTGAGCCTTGATCGTAGCCGGGTTGCTCTGCTTTTGGGATCGCGTTGGCGAGCTGGCGAACTTTGTGCGCTTCAGGCCACACGGCCTCAAACGAGCCGTGCCCGCCGATTAGATGGGCCAGTTCCGCGTCGCCTAAGTCGCGCTCGTGCAGGATGGAGGTTTGGATGTCGAAGAAGCTGTTTACCTGCTCTTGCCAGTGCTGGGCCCAACCGGGCTCCAATGACGATAGCTTGAGGTCGAGGGACTTTTTCACATCGTCCGCCAAGCCGCGCCACGCCTGCTCAACGGATTGGATGCAGGCGTCCGCCAGCTTTTGGGCTTGGGTGCTGGGCACGAGGGCAACGAAGCGGTTGGGGATAGAGGGCGACTGGAGGGCCTGTTTGGACGGAAGCGGCACGACCTGCTCTAACCCCTGCTCGCGCAGCCATAGGTCCATCAATGGATGGCCGCGCAGGGCCGGATAGACGAGTGCGGTCGGGCCGAGGGCAGCCAGCAGCGGGCGCAGCCCTTGGAACGTCAGCCACGACAAAATAGCACTACCCGTCCACAGGTCGCGCACACTGCGGGCCGCTTCGATGAAGGTCTGTACTGGCCCTAGAGACAAGGACAAAAGCGCGCTTCCGTGGACAGTTTGGTGGCTGGCCCACAGGCCGCTGGTAATGTCCGTGTGCTGGATCAGGGTGTGGTCCGGTACGCGGGTGTCGGCTGGCAGTCGCGCCAACTGCGGGCCGAGCTTTGCGGGGAGCAGCCGCCAGAGTGCGAGAAAGCGCGGACGAGGGGCGTCGGGTAGGTCGCCCACGATGGAGTTGATGATGCCGATCATGCGGTCCTCGTTGAGGGCCAGCCCGGTTAGCTCGGCGGACTGGGCACTCACCGGATGGCGCACCTCAATGCACTCGTTTTCCAAACCAACGGCGCACGTTCCTTTGGAGCCTGCCGCCGGCATGGGGATGCGCTCGGCGCGGGCGGCGAGTTGGTCTGCTAATTGCGCCTCATGCTTTATGGTAGCGCGAGTCGCGCTCCAGCCGCGGGCGCAGGAAGCATAGCGGGCGGCGCGGGCTTCGTGTCCGCGGATGTCGAGGGCCTTGTCGAGCGGGTCGTGGAGATAGACCAGCAACAACCGCTCGTAGTCGGTGGGTTCAATGGTGCCTGTCTGGGTCATAGCATTATCTTCGCATGGTCATCATGCAGTGGGTCTCGTTGGATTAATTTTCAAAGTCATTACTTAGGTGTACTAAATACCGACGACAGGAAAACAGCGTCAACCTTAAGTTGAGAGGAAAACGTATGAATAACCTCCGCCCGAAGATGCGCGCGGCGGTCGTCTGCGCCGTGTTGGCTGGGGGATGTGCGCTGATCGCCGCGCCTAATACATCCCCTTGCCCCTCGCCCCAAGCCGCGCAGCTTTTGGCCGCTGGCGGCTATGTGGAGGCGCACTTGATGCGCCGCTTTGCCGAGGGGCTCTTGTTGGTGCGGTTGCCGGACGGGGCCGTCTGGTTGCTGGACCCCAAAGAGCATTGTTCTTGGTGCTGGATCTATGTCGGTAAGAAGGTGTGGGTCAAGCTGGGCAAGCGCTCGGCCACGCTTCTCAACCCCAAAGGCGAGATGGCCGAGTGCTGGAACGGCGGGCGGATGCGCGAGTACTAGCGAGGGATTTGACCGAGTGGCCGGCACATGATTAGAAGCCCCGGTCCCATAGAAGGCGACCGGGGCTTCTGAGTTTCAGCGGAATGTCGCTGCTTTAGCCGAAGTATTTATGGCGGTCAAGGCACCAATGATGACGCCACCGGTGATCGCGACGTACCACGGCAGGCTGTTCACTTTATCGGCGAGTTTCTCGATTTTGTCGGCGTTGGCCTGTATATCCTCTCGATTTGTTCATTTCACTCTGGAGCCCGTCGAGTGAAGTGGTTCTTATTTATTCTTCCCGAATGGCTTGTACTGCATCGCGGACGGCGTCGCGGATTTCCTCGCCGGGTGCTCTGCCGTGTTCAGACATGGTTCCTACCGCCTTGGGAAATGAGTTTCGGGCCGTGCATTAACTCATAGCAAATGGACTGGCGGATGTGGGGCAAGCGCTCGGCGACGCTGCTCGCCGCCAAGAACGAGACCGCCTAAGAGCGGAACTTGAGATAGCGGCCCGGCCAAGTCGGCCCCAAGTCTGCCGCGCAGCCATTGCGGATGATGGGAACCCCGTTGACGAGGACGTGCTCGACGCCGACCGAATGCTGGTGGGGGTCGGCGTACGTGGCGCGATCCGCAACAGTCTCGGCGTCAAAGACGACCAAGTCTGCGTAGAACCCCTCGGCGATGCGGCCCCGTTGTGTCAGTCCAAACCGCGCGGCGGGGTGGCCGCTTAGTTTGTACACTGCGTCTTCGAGCGAGAAGAGCTGGTAGTCGCGGACGCAAGGCCCCAACAGGCGGGCGGCCGATCCGTATAAGCGCGGGTGAACCGCGCCGTCGGGAAAGTAAATTCCATCGCTACCCATCATGTATTTGTCGTGCGACAGGAACGGATGCACCAAGGCGTCGTCGCCGTGGTGGAAGACGAGGAGAACCGCCAAGTTTTCCTCGATCAGCAGGTCGCAAAGCGCGTCGGCCGGGGATGCGTCGGCCTGTTGGACATACTCGGCTAAGGTGCGGCCGATAAAGCCGGCGTTGTCCCGCCCGGGCAGCCAGGCAATGGTCATCTGGCTGAGGGGGTTGGCGTAGCGGTCGAGGACGCGGGCGAAGCGGCGGCGCAGCGCGGGGTCGTTGAGCTTGGGCAAGACGCCCAACGGACCATCCTCCCACACTTCATAGGGCAACATGAAGTTGAGCATGGTCGAGCCGGGCAGATACGGGTACACGTCAAAACTGAAGTCCACCTCGTGGACCGCGACTTGATCCACGTATGATAGCAGTTCGTCGATTTGCTGAGGTGAGGTGCCCTTGAAGTGGGAGATGTGGACTGGGACGCCGGCGCGGCGGCCAATTTCGACGGCCTCCTGCACTCCGGCGAGGGTGCCCTTTTTGTAGCGCACGTGGGTGGCGTAGAGGCCCTGTTGGGCCGCCATGGCGGTGCAGGCTTCGGCGAGTTCGCCGGTGGTGGCAAAGCATTCGGCAATGTAGTCGAGTCCGGTCGAAAGGCCGACCGCGCCTTCGTCCATGCCGCGCTCAACCCCGGCGAGAATCTCCTCCATCTGCACGTCGTCCGGGGCGCGGCGATCCCAGCCGCAGGCCATGGCCCGCAGGTGAGCATAGGGGAGGTGAGTGATGGTGTTTTGCGCAGTGCGTCCGTCGAGTAGCTGCATGTAGTCGGCGAGGCTCTCCCAGCCTGAGTAGTGGCTTTGCATCAGGCCGTTGAGGGCGCGCATGTAGTAGAGCCAGTGAGCGCGAGTGGCCGCGTCAACCGGGGCGTAGGAGATGCCGTCGGCCATGAGGACTTCGGTGGTAAAGCCCTGGAGGGTTTTGGGGAGGAAGTTGGGCTTTTGCAAGAGCCAGCCATCGGAGTGGTTGTGGACGTCGACAAAGCCCGGGGCGACGATTTTGCCGTGGGCGTCGATGCTGTGCTGGGATTGGGTGCCGCCGAGGTCGCCGATAGCCGCGATGCGGTCGGCGCGAATGCCAATATCCGCGGGATAGCGTTCGGCGCGGTTGCCGTCGATGACAGTGCCGTTGCGAATGATGAAGTCGAACATAGTGGTTAGGGGTTAGTGGTTTTCATTCCGCCACGGCACGACTCTCGGATAGCGTCGTCCGTTCAGGCGGGCGCCGATGAAGGTCGCTCGTACCCAGTAGTGGTAGGTGATCAGCGTGATGGCCGTTGTGCCCGCGAGCACTATGCTGAACTTCACCACGGCGGGGATGGGATAGTTTGTGAGCAAGGTCGGTAGCAAGAATGTTATTGGATAGTGGATAATGTACATCCAGTACGAAGCGTCCGCCATGCCATAGACCAGCAACCATGTTGTCAGGGCGGGACAGAATATCCCTAAGAAATGGGGGCCACAGGTAATACAGAAACCACAGATGCAG
Source organism: Candidatus Latescibacterota bacterium (assembly GCA_965200315.1). Taxonomy (GTDB): domain Bacteria; phylum Latescibacterota; class UBA2968; order UBA8231; family UBA8231. Next base: position 579,083 of record OZ241362.1, on the reverse strand, counting down.
AAGGTCGAGCTCAAAGCTCAACTCTGCAAGAAGGTCTTTGCCATTGGTGCCGGTGATGATGATTTGGTCGAGCAGGCTGTGACCGGCGTCGGTCGGCCGGAGGGCTGGGAGAGAGGTGGTGGCGGATTGGACATATTCAGTGGCGAGGTAGCGTCTGTCCCATTTGAGCGCGTTGGCTCTTTTTAGCATTTTATCTCAAACTTCACAGAAAGGAACCCTTCATGCGCATTATCGACCCGCATGTCCACGTATGGATCAACGACCCGGCCTTTCCTTGGCCCGCGGAAAACCCCAATCCGCCCGCCGAAGACCACACGGCCGAAGATTTACTAGCGCTGATGGACGCCAACGGCGTGGAAAAGACCGTGCTGGTGCAGGTCATCCACTACCGCTGGGACAATAGCTATGTCGCCCACGTCATCAGGCAATATCCCGACCGCTTCATGGCGGTGGGGCGCATCAATCCCGAAGACCCGGCCTCCCCGGACCACATGTCGATGTGGACCGAGGAACACGGCCTGCACGGGATGCGGCTCTCGCCGTCGCAGGATGCGGCGGGCGATTGGTTCAAGGGGCCGGGGATGGACCCAATTTTCGCGCGGGCGCAAAATTTGGGAATTCCAATGCTGATTCTGACCGGGCCGCGCCGACTGCCGGATTTGGCGCGGATCCTCGACCGCTACCCGGAGGTGAACTGCTGCATTGACCACATGGCCAGTGCCCATCCCGACGCCCCGGCCGAGCGGCAATTGCTGATGGATATGGCTCGCTACCCGCGCGTGTACGTCAAGATCAGCCACACTTGGTCGCTCTCCAAGCAGGGCTATCCATGGGCCGATACGCACGAGATGGTCGAGGAAGTATATCAGACCTTCGGGCCGCAGCGCATCATGTGGGGCACGGATTGGCCGGTGTGCCTGTCGCTGGCCGAATACTCCCAACCCCTAACGGTGGTGCGCGACGAGATGAAGTTCATCTCGCCGGAAGACTTGGAGTGGGTGCTGGGTAAGACGGTGTTGAAGCTGTGGAATTTTGGGGAAGAGTAAGATGCTAAACATCGGCATCGTCGGGGCGGAAAACAGCCACACCGCCGCTATCGCCAAGGTGCTCAACGTCGAAAAAAAAGTGCGCGGGGTGCGAGTGACCCACGTGTGGGGCGAGACGGCCCAATACGCGCAAGCTGCTGCTGCCACCGGTCAAATCCCGCACATCGTTCGCACGCCTGAAGAGCTGATCGGCCAAGTCGATGGGGCGGTGGTCGATCACCGCCACGGCAAGGAACACCTGCCAGCGGCCCGATCGTTGCTGGAGGCCAAAATTCCGCTTTTTATTGACAAGCCGTTTTGCTACCGCCAAGCCGAGGGGAAGCGCTTTTTGGCGCGGGCCGAGGAGTTGGGCGTGCCGGTTTGCTCTTTTTCCACGTTGCCCAAACAGGCTTCGTACCGGGCCTTTGCCAAAAAGATGCGCCAGCTTGGCCCCATTCAGGCGGTAGTCTCCACTGGCCCTTGCGACATTAAGTCGAAGTGGGGCGGCGTCTTTTTTTACGGCATTCACCAAGTGGATATGGTGCTGCGCCTGCTCGGCACGGACATACGCTGGGCCGAAATCCATCGCGGGGCCGGGGCCAATCACACGGCTATCCTCACCTACCGCGACGGCCGCGTAGCTACTCTGAACTTGGTGGGTGGTGCTGCGCCCGGTTTCCACCTGAGCGCCATCGGCGAAAAGGGCCGCATGGACGAGCCGATCACATTCGACGAAAGCTCATATCTAAGCGGCATCCGCGATTTTTGCACCATGTTCCGCACGGGCAAAACCGACGAGACTGTGCAGACCATGCTGGGGCCGGTGGCCGTGCTGGAGGCGCTGGAGAAGTCGCTGGCAAAAAAGAGCCGGGTGCGAGTGCAGCTATGACCGAGAAAACCATTCGCCGCTTGAAGATCGAAAACTTCAAGAGCATTGACTCTTTGGAAGTAAAGGAGCTTGCTCCTTTTTCGGTATTCGCGGTCGGGCAAGAGCAATTTCTTTGCGGCACTGGACTTTGTCAGCATCCGTTCAAAGAAACGCGAGAGGACAGATTCCAAAACGTTTAGCTTTGAAATCGAATGCGATCTTTTGGAACAAGAGGAAGAAACGCCGCCGGCATTTCACTATTCGTTGCGCATTGATAACCTCGACAGCGAACCCGGAATCAAAGAATGCTTGGAGTTCAATGAGGAACAAACTATATAGTGGAAAAGAGGACAAGGGAGAGATCGACGCCGTGGGAGAACGGTTCGTTGTAAGTGAGGACCGTATCTATCCAAATTCATCGCTTGAGCATCGAAACCATCCGCTTACCAAACTCCTGAGAAATTCGAATGTGTACCGACAGGTTGCGGAATGACGCTGATTGAGGAGCCGGAAAGAGGGCTGCATCCCAAGGCTATCCGCAAGTTGATAGATTGGATGCGGCAGCAGGCTTCGCTTGAAAATCCTATATGGTTGACCACTCATAGCGAGTCAGTTGTTCGAGCGCTTAAACTTAGCGAATTCGTTCTCGTGGATAAAATTGATGGTAGCACTACAATGAAGTCGGCTGGCAGAGGGCCGGGGAGAGAAGGATTCGTTTTTGCTAGGAAATTCATCCGCAATCACGGATTTGATGCCAGACGAGCAGCTCAGCACGACCAGTGCCCCAGTGCTCGTTATTTTGTCGAACGGCTCTGTGCATTGGGCAACCCACGATAACGTCAACAACACTAAGGAGGAAAAAGGTACATGACCATCCAACTCAAATCAGCCGACCAGACCCACTACGACGCCATCGCCCTAGGCGAAGTCCTCATGCGCATCGATCCCGGCCAAGTGCCCACGGCCCGGGCACGGACGGGCCGGATCTGGCACGGGGGTGGCGAGACCAATGTCGCCGAGGGCTTGAGTTATTGCTTTGGTTTGCGCGCCGCTGTCATTACGGCTCTCGTGGACGACGGGGTCGGCCGCAACATCGAAAACCAACTGCGCGAAGCTGGAATCGACACTGGGCATATCGTCTGGTTTAACAACGGCGGCAGGGGCCAATTCAGCACCGACGCCAAGGGAACTTTGCACAACGGGATCAACTTCACTTGGGCCGGCAAGGGGCTCTTGCCTTCGGTGACCGAGTACTATCGCGCCCATACCCCAGTGCGCGAAATCGGGCCTGGCGATGTGGACTGGGACCATCTCTTCGGCGCGTTGGGGACGCGGTGGTTTAGCACCGGCGGGATTTACACCTTGCTCTCGCAGAAGACGGCCGCCTTAGCGCTAGAGGCCATGCAGAAAGCCGGCGAGCACGGCGCAGGCCGATCCTTTGATCTCAACTACCGCTCCAAGGTCGAGCCGGACAAGGAGCGCGCCCGTCAGATCAATCGCTCTATTGTGCCGCATGTCGAGTTCCTCGTCGGCAACCAAGACGACTTTGACGATGCGCTGGGCTACGAAACCGAAAAGGTGGCCAAAGATGCCAGCTTTGATCAGTGGTTGGCGATCTACACCAAGATGCTACACCAAGTCGCCAATGACTATCCGAACCTCAAGTACATCGGTACGCAGTTGCGCGGTGCGCTGACCGCGGATCGCATCAACTGGGGCGCGGTGCTCTTCGACGTCGAGGAGGGCGAAATCTACGAGGCGGCCGTGCGCGAAAACATCGAAATCGCCGATCGCACTGGCGGCGGCGATTCCTTTGCCTCGGGCGTGATCGCCGCGCTGCTCGACGGCCGGGGAGCCGCCGACGCAGTGCAGTGGGGAGCCGCCCACGGCATCTTGGTGCAGGAGTGCATCGGCGATACTACCATGGTCACGCGAGACGATGTCGAAAAGGAAGTCGCCCGTGCGCTCAAAGGCGGCGGGGTTTCGGCACTCAGATGAGGAAGCATACGATGAAATTATTGCAGGGAATTATTTTGGCTGCGCTGGCCGCGCCCGCGATGGCCCAAGTTACAGTCGAGGAAATCGAGTACAAAGGCTGGGCAAACGCGATTGAAATTGCCAATCCCGATGGGCGCCTAGTCGTGGTGCCGGCCATTGGTCGCATTATGCACTACGGGTTTGCGGGCGGCGAGAACATCCTCTGGTCCGATCCCGAACTTCACGGTCAGGTGTTGCCCGACGGCCAGCCCAATGTCAATGAGAAAGGCCAGTACGAGTGGACTAATTTCGGCGGCGACAAGGTCTGGCCCAATCAGCAGAGCGAGTTTGTCAAAATCAACGGCCACGCTTGGCCGCCCGACCACGCTTTCGACGGCGCAGTACACGAGGTTGAGTTGCTGCCCGAGGGGCTGGTGATCACCAGCCCGGTGAGCGAGTACAATGGGGCGCGTAGCGTGCGCGAGATTCGCCTCGCAGAGCAGGGTACGCGCGTGGAAATTGACCAGCGGATCGAAAAGCTGGCCGACGCCAAAGTCGAGCCGTTGCGCTACACCATTTGGAACGTCACCCAAATCCAGCCGCCCGAGCAGACCCTCTATCCGCTCAATCCGCACAGTCACTTCGATCTGAGCTACCATCCCTTTGGCTTTGCCGAGGGCGCGGCCATGCGCAACTTCACCATCGAGGGCGACATTGGCATTTTTGTGCCCGACCCGGAGGAAGCGCAAAAGACCGGGGCCGACTCGGACCGCTGGCTGGCTGGCATTGTCGGTGACGTGGTCATGGCCGAGTTCTTTCGCCGCGATGGGACTCAGCACTACCCGGACGGGGGCCTTTCTGCCGAGGTCTATACCTGTCCGGAGTACACCGAATTGGAGTTGTTAAGTCCTTGGGTCTATTTGCAGGTGGGCGAGACCTTGACGCACGAGATTGCTTGGGAATTGCACCGCTTGCCAGCAGGCGCAGAGACGCCGCAGGCGCGGCGGCAAGCCGCAGTCGAATGGCTCGCCACGCGGGCGGAATGAGGGTGATCCGCAGATGGGCGCAGATAGACGCAGAAATGGCTCGCCACGCGGTCGAGATGAGGAGCTAGGATGTGAAACCTAAAGTGTTGGTGGATCCACATGGCTATGCGCAAACAGAGGATTTGGATCGGCTAGGGCAAGTGGTCGAGGTCATCGAGCCGAAAGAGTGCCTGTCCGAGCCGGCTTTTATCGAGGTGTTGGCTGGCTGTGAAGGCGTGATCCGCCTCGGAGGTCGGCTACCCGAGCTGACGCGAGCTGTGTTTGAGGGAGCCCTTGACTTGCGGATCGCCGGCGTCAGCGGGGATCGCTTTGGCACGGGCATCGACTTGGCGGCTGCTCAGGAGTGCGGCGTACGGGCCGTGGATACCGACAACATTGCCTCGGCCGCGCCGGTGGCCGAGTGGGACTTGGCCCTGATGCTGTTGTGCTTGCGCAATGGGGCCGGGATCTATCGGCAGATGATGGCGGGCGAGGAGCAGTGGGCGCGGGCGGGCAACGACGATTTTGTCCACGGCGAATTGACCGGCAAGAAGGTCGGGTTGGTCGGCTGCGGGCACGTGGGGCAGCGATTGGTCGAATTATTAAGCCCCTTTCGAGTGGATTTGCGCGTCGCGGACCCGTATTTGTCCGAGGAAGTGGCCGCTGAGTTGGGCATTGTGCGCGGTTCGCTCGACGAGGTGTTGCAACACGCGGATATCCTCGTCGTCCAAGTCCCACACACGCCCAAAACCGAAAAAATGATCGGGGCAAGGGAGTTCGATTTGTTGGGTCGCGGCCGCATCCTGATCAATTGCTGTCGCGGGCCGGTGGTGGATTACGAGGAACTGACGCAGCGGCTCATCCGGGGCGAGCTAATCGCTGGTCTCGATGTCTTCGACCCAGAGCCGCTGCCCAAAGACAGCCGCTTGCGCCACCTGCCTCACGCTTTTGTCAGCCCGCATGTAGCTTGGTATGCGCCCGAGACGTTTGGCCGCTATTTCTCAATAATGGTCGATGAGTTCGTGCGGTTTTTTCGTGGAAAAGAACTGCGGTTTGAACTGACGCAGCGGATGGTGGACATCCGGCACGGGCGGATCTAGCTAAGAAAGGGGCAGGCCTGCGGCGACCTGCCCCTCGGAAAACGGCTACTACTTGGTGCCTTTGCGACCGGGAAAGGTCAGCTCGGCAATGCCCGATTTGTCGAGGTCGCCAAGGCCCAGTTTTTTCATTTTGTCGTACTGGCGCTTGGTCGCCTGCGCCAGCGGCAGACTGAGCTTGTTTTGGCGGGCTAGTGCGAGGGCGATACCGGAGTCCTTCGCCGCGTGGTCCGCGGAAAAATAGCACTCGTGGTCGCGGATGGTCATGTCCTCGCCGTCGGTCTCTAAGACGCGTGAATTAGCGCCGGTCTGGGAGAAGACCTTCATTAGCATCTTCAGGTCCAGCCCGAGGGCTTGGCCTAGGCCCAACCCTTCGGCTAAGCCGGCGGTGTTGATGTTCATGACCATGTTGACGAGGGCCTTGACTTGGGCCGCTTGGCCGGCCGAGCCGATGTAGCGCAGATCGACGCTCAGGGCGTCGAGGATGGGCCGGACGCGGTTGAAGACGCTGCGCTGGCCGCCGCACATCAGGTACAGGGTACCCTCGCGGGCTTGGGTGATGCTAGAGGCCATGCAGCCTTCGAGCGAGGACGCACCGACGGCAGCGGCGCGCTCTTCGACCTCGACGTGGACGGCCGGCGAGATGGTGGCGCAGTTGATAAAGGTCGTGCCTTTGGCGTCGGCGAGCAGGGAATCGCCGGAGGGGGCGAAGATGGAGCGCATGGCCGCGTCGTCGGTCACCACGGTGATGACCACATCGGCGAGGGCCGTAACTTCGGCCAGCGTTTGGGGGGCGGCGCAGCCGAGCTCTTCGGCTAGTTCTTGGGCGGCAGCAGCATGCGCGTCGAATACCGCCGAGATGGTGAAGCCTTTATCGGCGAGGTTGCGGGCCATGTTGGAACCCATGCGCCCCACGCCGACAAAGCCGATTTTTTCTGCCATGATGGCCTCCTATGCAGTTGAAGTTAGGGGGACAAACGTAGCGATTTTGCATTCGGGATTCAAACGAGTGGCGAAAGACTCGCCCTGTCCAAAAGGAGGGACTATTAATGAAAATAGGAATCACGCAGATCATTTTGGGGAACATGTCGCTGGCAGACACGCTGCGGCTGTGCGCGGACGCGGGCTATCAGGCTGTGGAGTTGGTCTTTGCTGAGGGCAAGGACTTGGATCCGCAGATGAGTGCCGACGAAATCGCCCAGGTCGGGCGGCAGTGCGAGGACGCTGGTGTTGAAATCGGCAGCGTCATCGTCTGGTATCAAGAGCGCGGCAACCTGCTCAGCCGCGATGCCGGTGAGCGCGATCGGTGCCTCAAGTGCTTGCGGCGCTCGCTCGTGATCGCCGGCGTGCTGTCGGTCGATGGGGTGCTGTTGCACCCAGGGCAGCTAGAGGTCGAAGGCACCTATCAGCAGGCTTGGGATGGGTTGCGGGATGCGCTGCGCGACACGGCTTCCTTGGCCGAGGAAATGGGGGCGGCCATTGGTTTGGAAAACGTCTGGAACAAGTTCCTGCTCAGCCCGCGCGAAGCCCGGCTTTTTGTCGATGAAATCGGCAGCGAGTGGGTGGGGATTTACCTCGACACGGCCAACATGATGGCCTACGGCTATCCAGAGCACTGGATCCGCGAGTTGGGGCCGCGCATTAAGAAGGTGCATTTCAAGGATTTCCGCCGCGGCGAGCACCGCTTCGTCAACTTGCTCGAAGGAGATACAGACTGGCCGGCGGTCATGGCCGAGTTAAGGGCAGCAGGGTACGATTCCACGCTGATCCACGAAGTGGGCGGCAGCCGCGAGGAACTCATCGATCTCGGTGCGCGCATGCGCCAGATCGTCGCTTTGTAAATAGGAGGAAAACATGGTGTATATCATCAATTGGCGCGACGTCCAACCCAACATAGCCCACCTGAGCGTGGTTCATTGGGGCGGGTTGCGCGACCGCGAGGGCGACGACGCCCCCGATCCGCGCCATCGCCTAGAGCACCTGCAGGGCTTTGCCCGCCACGCGCTACAGGGCCGCAAGAATTCGGATTATCACAAACACGAAAACCTCGAACAGGTGTACTACATACTCTCGGGCCGCGGCCACGTGCTCTTTGACCAAGAGCGCTTCCCCGTGCAGGAGGGCGATGCAGTATACCTGCCATCGGGCATCCACCACCAGATGTTTAACGACACCAGCGAGGACTGGCTCGAACACCACGTGATCAGCCAAAGAATCGCGGCTAATGGCGGCGACTTTGCCATCCGCAACTGGCGCGATGTGCCGGCAATGGGCGACGGTGCGGGCGCGGTGCGTTGGCACCAGCTAGGCCCAGTCGGAGAGGAAGGCGTGGGCTTTACACAGGGGTTGCGCTGCATCGACCGCGAGGCCGTACAGCCGCGTGGACAAACGGTCGAGCGCAGCGAAGCGCTAGAGCAGGTCTATTACGTGCTCGAAAACAGCGGCGTCTTGGAAGCCGATGGCGACCTGCAGGAGATTCGGGAAGGGGATATGATCCACCTGCCACCGGGTACGCGCTACGCGATTCGCAACCCGCACGCCGAGTGGCTTGCGTACCTCATCATGGCGGCTTGAGCTATGGCACTGGACCAGTTGCATACCACCCTGCAAGCCCTGATGGCGGCTATCGACAACGGTGAAAGCGAGTCAATTACCACGCATCTGCGGCGGCTTGACGAACTTGGCCAAGAGTTGGGCAACGAAACTCCGCCGATGTTGCGCCACTACTTAGATAAGCGCAGCTATATCAAGGCCCTCGGCTTTTTGGAAGGGCGCGATGAGGCCGCAGCTCCCAACTGCTGAAAGCCCGATGCGCCGGGCGTTCTACGAGACCATCGCCTGTGTGCCCTACGGCAAGGTTGCCACCTATGGGCAGATCGCCACCTTGGCCGGTTACCCGGGGCGTGCGCGGCAGGTTGGGTTCGTCTTGGCGGGGATGCCCGGGGAGTCGGACCTGCCTTGGCACCGCATCATCAACGCCCAAGGCAAGGTCTCGCCGCGCAGCGGCAGCAGTCATCTGATGCAATACGAGCTTTTGGCCAGGGAGGGCGTCATTTTTACAGCGCAACGCATCGACCTGAAACGGTTTGGCTGGCGACCTGAGGCGGAGGATTGAATTCACTCGACCGCCGGATTCTTAGTCTCGCCGTCCCCAGTATCCTTACTGCCCTATCTACGCCGCTGATCGGCATTGCCGACACTGCGATGATCGGCCATTTGCCGGAAGTGGCTTTTATGGGCGCGGTCTCTACGGCGAGTTTGATCTTCAATGGCATATTCTGGTGCCTGGCCTTTCTGCGGATGGGGACCACGGCACTGGTAGCCCAGTACAGCGGGGCAGGAGATCGACGGCAGAGCGCGGGGGTACTCTACCGCTCGCTTATTGTGGCCGTCTGCCTCGGCATGGGGATAGTGGCGGCCGGTGGCTGGATCAGCCGGATTGGGTTTGAGTTGGCCGGCGGGTCTGTGCAAGTTCAGCACTGGGGCATACGCTACTTCGCCATCCGGGTGTGGGAAGCACCCTTGGCCCTGAGCATTATGACGCTCAACGGCTTTTTTCTCGGGACCGCCAATGTCATAGCACCCCTCTGGGTTATGACCGTTGCCAACTTGGTCAACATCGGCGCGGACTACGCGCTTATCTACGGCAAGTTGGGTGCTCCCAAGCTCGGTGTCGAAGGGGCGGCTTGGGCGTCTGTGCTGGGCAATGTGGCGGCGTTGGCTACTGGGGTTTTTTGGTTGTTCTCCCGCTACCGCTCCTATCTGCGGGAGTGGCCTACAAGGCTGTGGGATTTGTGCGCGATGAAGCACTTGATGCAGACCAACGCCTTTCTCTTTGGCCGCACCCTATGTCTGCAATTTGCCGGTTTTTTCACGCTCGGCATGGTTTCGCGGATGGGCGAAGCACCGCTGGCAGCCAACGCCGTGATTTTGCAGGTCTGGGGGCTGACTAGCTTCGCCGTGGACGGTTTTGCCCACGCGGCCGAGACGCTGGTTGGCCGCTGTCTAGGAGCGCACCTCTTCGCCGAGGCCCGGCAGATCGCTTGGCGGATCATCGGCTGGGGTTTGGGTTTGGGAGCGGGGTTTGGCTTGGCTTACTTTGTGGCCTTGGAGCCTATTGCCGCGCTATTTACTCCGCATCGGGAAGTTGTAGAACAGGTTGGTGCGCTCTATGTGCTCATCGCGCTGATTCAACCGTTGAACGCCGTGGTCTTCGTCTTTGACGGAATTTTTATTGGTGCTAGCGACATGGGATACCTGTTCAAGGCTATGGTGCTGGCGAGCTTTGGGGTATTTTTGCCGGCGGCGTTGGTTTTTATATACTGGTTGGATTGGGAGCTAGCCGGTGCTTGGATGGCCTATAGCGGCCTGATGGTGGGCCGCTTTGTTACGCTGTGGCCGCGCTATCGCGGCGATGCTTGGTTGCGGAGCTTTGTCGAATGACCCGTGCTGAAAAGCCAGCCGATGGCCGTGGCGACCGCGGTTGCCCAAGATTCCAACGATTAGTTTGAAATAGGAGGAGACTATGCCCTTTATCAATCCCGCAAATTTGGCGGCCGTGGAGCTTTTTCCCCAAATCAACAGCGGCTTGGTGGCTGGCGAGCGGTTGATGCTTTCATTTTTGGACATGGAAGAAGGCTGCGAAGTGCCCGAGCACAGCCATCCGCACGAGCAGGCCGGCTTGGTGCTCGCTGGGCGTTTCCGCTTTCGCATTGGATCAGAGGAGCGCGTCACCGGCCCGGGCGATGCCTTCTTAATTCCGCCTAATGTGGTCCACTGGGGGGTCGTCGAAGAGGGACCAGCCAAGATCCTCGACATCTTCAGTCCGCCGCGCGAGGACTACATGGAGCACTACAATAAACACGCCACAACCTCCACCGAGACCGTTTGGGCCTAGCAGATAAAGGAGAATAGTATGCAGATGTTGCAAAAAGAACAGTGCCACAACGTGCTGGTTGTGGCGATCACGCCCCGCGATGCGGAACGGGGCCTTGACTTGGCGGGGATTGGCCGCAATGTGCGCTTCCTCTGTGAGCGGGGCGTCGATTTTATTATGCCAGCGTGTGGCACCGGGCTGGTGTACGATATGACCTTGGACGAATACGAGGCTGTCGTTGGGGCTTTTGTGGAGGCGGCCGCCGGAGAGGCGTTGGTGGTGCCGGGGATCGGGCCGGGGTATGGTCGGGCACTGGAGATGGGGCGGATCGCCCGCTCTTTGGGCGTCGCCGGGGTGATGATTATGCCCATCGTCGGGCCGGCCACGGCCGGGGGCGTTGCCGTCGGCCTGCGCGACATTGCCGAGAAGACCCGGTTGCCCACGATACTGTATCAGCGCCGTCTGGATATCATGCCGGTCGAGCAAGTAGTGGCACTGTGTAAGTTAGACGAGGTGGTGGGACTCAAATACGCCGTTGACGACTTAGAGGCGTTCCAGCGGATCGTCGCTGGTGCTGGGGAGGACGCGGCCATGGTCTGCGGCATGGCCGAGGATCCCTGTATCGACTATATGGCCGTCGGCGCGGTTGGGTTTAGCTCGGGGATGGCCAACTTCGTTCCCGGCATGAGCCTGACGCTCCTAGAGTGCTTTGCCGCGGGGGACTGCGCCGGGGCGGAGGAGATTCGGCAGCAGATGGTGCCGTTTGAAGATCTGCGCGGTGAGCGGGCGGCGCGCTATAGTGGCTCGGCCCTGCACGCAGCTATGGAGCGGTTCGGGCTGGCTGGAGGGCCGGTGGTGCCTTTTGCCGAGGACGTGGCTGCTGATGATCTGCCGAGGCTGCACGCGCTCGTCGATAAGCTGGCTGAGACAGAGAGGCAAATACAAATGCAAATGAAAGAGGTCGTATGAACCAAAATGCACTGCGCGTAGGGCTGGTGGGCACAGGCGGCGTCTGTGCGGGGGTACACTATCCAGGGTTGCGGTTGATTCCCGGGGTCGAGCTCGCTGGGATCTGCGAGCCAGACGAGGCGTTGCGGCAAGAGCGGCAGGCCGAGTGGGGTATTGCTGATGCTTTTGACCGGCTGGAGGCGCTCTTAGATGCAGTGGCTCCGGATGCGGTCTGCATCGCCGTGCCCAACGTCTATCACTACGAGCTGATCGTCCAAGCCTTAGACGCTGGCTGCCACGTGCTGTGCGAGAAGCCCCTAGGTATGGACTTTGCTCAAACCGAGGAAATATACGCTAAGGGCAAGGCGTCGGGGCGTCGTCACATGACGGCATTTACCTATCGCTTTGTACCGGCCATGAACTACATCCGCCACTTGGTGCAGACCGAGGCCTTAGGGGCGATTCGCCACGCCCGTTTCCAGCGCCTGCAAGACTGGGGAGAGTGCGCCATTGGCTGGCGGCAATACAAGCGCTACGCCGGGTCGGGCGAACTGGGCGATATGGGTATTCACCGCATTGATTTTGCCGAAGATCTGCTGGGGCCGATAGAGGCCGTGTGCAGCGCGGCCAAGCAGTTGGTGCCGAGAGCTGAGACTCGCGAAGGCCAGCCGTGTCCACCGCAGGATGTGGAAGATTGGATCGCGTGGATCGCCGAGTTCAAAAGCGGCACCACGGGCGTTTTCGAGATGGGCAAGCTAAGCAAGGGCTACGGCCCAAAGGGCGACCACGACTTGGCCGAACTCAACGGGGAGGATGCTTCGGTCGTCTATCGCCTGCACACGCCACACGAGGTGCTCTTCGCGCCCCGCGGCGAACCCTATCAGAGCCAGCCCGTGCCCGCCGAGTTCCTCAAGCGGTCCAATGCTCCGCGCGATCCGTCCGTTGGCGATCCCGTGCAGACTTTTCGCTATGACCAAGCTTGGGAATTCGTCAGCGCCATCCGCGAGGGACGCGATTGCGTACCTTCGTTTTATCACGGGATGCGGGCACAGGCCGTTGCCGACTCCATTCTCCAAGCCGCAGCCGAGCGGCGGTGGGTCGATATTCCCGCTTGTCCGGTTTAGGAGGAACGGGGCCGATGCGCGAAACCTATATGCGGGATGGGTTTTACATCCACGACGCGGCCTTATGGCCATCAGACGCCGTTGATCGCGCGGTGGCGGGCATGGATGCGGTGCGGCGGGGCGAGTACGATACCGGGGTGCCGCCTCGCCCCTCGGCTTGGCAGCCGGGCGACGAACCGCAGCGGCTGTGCAAAATTGAAAAGCCGCACATCGCCAATCGGGCTATTATGGACCTGATCAAACATCCGGCCCTCGGGGCGTTGGCCGCTGAAGTCTGTGGGGCCGAGTGGGTCCAAGTTTGGTGGATGCAGTTGCTGTACAAGCCTCCGGTTGCGGGTGCAGAGTCTAGCGGAACCCATGTGGGATGGCATCAAGACCGCAACTACTGGGGGGCTTGGGAAGAGGGCAGTGAGCTGTTTACAGCTTGGATCGCCTTGAGCGAGGTCAGCTCGGCGGACGGGCCGATGCACTTTGTGCGCGGCTCTCACCAGTGGGGATTGCTGCCGGGCAGCGATTTCTTCGGCCAAGACCTAGTCGAGCAGAAGCAAGAGCTGGCCGCGCTGGCTCGCGGCGAGTGGGTGGAAGTAGCGGCGACTCTGCCCAAAGGGGGCGTGAGCTTTCACCACTGCCTGACGCTACACGGCAGCGGTCCCAATCATGCTGCGGGGCCGCGGCGGAGCTTGGCCGTTCACATGCGCTCCGAGCGATCTCGCCCGGTGGACGACAAGCGGGAGGGCCTGACGGCTTTTATCGACGACCCGACGCATTGTCCGGTAATATTCAGTCGCGATTCCTAATTCCAAATTTTGCGTGCAGCAGCCAGCGTTAGCGCGAGGGCGCAGAGCAAGAGCGGCCAGTCCCCCCAGTGTGCGTAAATCGTCTGTTCTCGGTGCAGGGGCACGTCTAGGGCAAAGCCCACCGTGGCGAAAAGCGGCGTGCGATAGGCAATGCGCCCGCTCGGTTCGATTAAGCCGGAAATGCCGGTATTGGCGGCGCGGACGACGGCCCGCCCACCTTCTACGGCCCGCAAGACGACCTGCGCAAAGTGTTGCTGCGGGGCCGCGGTGGTGCCAAACCAAGCGTCGTTGGTGGTGTTGACCAGAAAGTCCGGGTCTTGAGCCATCAGCGTACGGGTGATTTCCGGGAAGATGGACTCGTAGCAAATAAAGACCCCGAATGAGGTGGCACTGTGCGGAAGGCGCAGTACTTTGTGCCTTGCCCCGTGGGCGAAGATGCCGCTCTCGGCCGTAAGCCCTCCCAAATACTGAAAGATGGCTGGGAAGGGCAGAAACTCGCCAAAAGGCACCAAGTGTACCTTGTCGGCGTAATCGACTACTTTCCCTTGAGCATTGAGCAGGAAGGCCCGGTTATAGACCGGTGCCGTGCGATTTTGCGAATCCCCCTTAAGGCTGCCCACCAGCATGGGCGTATCTAGCTCCGGCGCTAGGGCTGTTATCGAATCGACATAGGCCGCGTATAAGGGGTCGCCAAAATAGAGCGGCAGAGCCGTCTCGGGGTAGATGATCAGCTTTGGTTTTTCCGCGGCTGCCAAGTCTCGGGTGAGTGCAGCGTAGTGCTGAGCCGTCCAAGCCAGCCGATCCACCTTCCACTTGCGGTCTTGGGGGATATTGCCTTGAACGACGCCGACCTTCAGGGTGGCGGGCGGATCCGGCGCGTCGTGTAGCCGATAGAATCCCCATAGATGAACGGCGACCAGCAGGAGAAGAGGCAAGCTCAGATAGGGAATGAAGGCGCGGTGCGAGAGGGCTTGGGCCAACGCGGCGTTGAATAGGACGATGAGAAAGCTCAAGCCGTAGACGCCGGTGATGGTAGCCCACTGTAGAAAGGGCAGGTTGAGGTATTGCGAATAGCCCAAGAGTTGCCAAGGAAAGCCGCTCAACATCCAGTTTTGCATCCACTCTAAAAGGACCCAGATGCTAGCCGCCGACCAAGCAAAGAGAGGGGAAGAAAAGTTTAGGCGGCGGCACACCGCGACAAAACAGGCCAGATACAAGGCCATGTATAAAATGAGCAGCGCATTCGTCGCTGCGGCGGTCGCCAAGGACAGAGCACCGTACAATTGCAAGGTCTCGGTAATCCAGTACGTGCGCCCGGTAGCCCAGACGATGCCAGTGACCAGCCCGAGGGCGAGGTGGCTTTGGGCTGGCAGCCAGTTTCGAGCGAAAAAAAGCGGCAGCAGACAAATCCAAGCGAGGTAATACTGATCGAATTTGGGGATGCTAACTACGAAGAGCAGGCCCGAGAGTAGGGCCGGGGCCAGCAGGGGAAAGAGCCACTGCTGCAATTCAGATGCCTCGGTGCCAATCCGCGAGCCCTTGGCGCAATTTTTCTAACCCGTTCTGCTCAAGCGCAGCCATTGCGTCGCGAGAAATGCCTAGGCGCGCTGCGACTTGTCCGGGCGATTTTTTGTATTGATAGCGGAGTTGAATAACGCGCATCTCGTCGTCGGAAAGGGATTGGAGGGCGCGATGGACGAGCTGGCGCAACTCTTGGGCTTCAAGGCGATCTTGGGCGTCTTCGGCGACGAGCAAGGATACGAAGCGCTCGTCGAGGCGGATGCGCTCGGCCGGAGCAGTGGTGGGATTGTCGGGAACCTTATTGTAGATAGGCATAGAAAAAATCAGGGAGCCGCTTGCGGCTCCCTGAAAGGTGGTAGCGGGGCTAGGATTTGAACCTAGGACCTTTGGGTTATGAGCCCAACGAGCTACCAGACTGCTCCACCCCGCAACAAGCTATGTAATATAAAGGATGGGGCAGGCGGGCGCAACCCTCTCAATGGCCGACGGGTGTCAAGCGCCGGAGTTTGACATGGGCGATGCGCTGGCCCTCCACCTTGAGGATGTCGAGCGCTAGATCGTTTACCTTGAAGGCTAAGCCCTCCGCGGGAATGCTCCCCAAGTGGTCGTAGATAAATCCCCCGAGGGTTTCAAAGCCCGTCCTCGGCAGATCGGTGGAAAGCAACTTGTTGAGATCGTCTATGTCGATGCGGGCATTGGCGATGAGTATTTCGCCGGGGACCTCCCAGTGGTGCAATGCTTCTTCTTCGTCGTACTCGTCTTGGATTTCCCCGACGATTTCCTCGACGAGGTCTTCGGTGGTGACCAAGCCAGCCGTGCCGCCGTATTCGTCGAGGACGATGGCGAGACGAATTTTGTTGGCTCTCAAGTCGTTGAGCAGGATGTCGATTTTCTTGGTCTCAGGGATGTAATAAGGATCATGGGTAAAACGTAGATTGTCCTCTTGCTGGCTGGTCAGTAGTTGATTTATCGGCGTCGCTAGATCGATTTCGGGATGGGACACCAATATCTGCAGCAGGTCTTTGGCGTACACGATCCCTTGGATGTGGTCGAGGCTTTCTCGGTAAATGGGCAGGCGCGAGTGCCCTTTGTCCCGGATGAGATCGATCAAGTCTTTCAAGTAGGCCGATTGGTCGATGGCAACCACATCGACGCGGGGGATCATGACTTCGCGGACGATGCGGTCGTGGAAACCAAAAACGCCCTCAATCATCTCGCGCTCGCCTTCTTCTAGGACGCCAGATTCGCCTTCTGACTCGACGATGCTACGCAGTTCTTCTTCCTTTTCCGCGCGGAAGTCCTCGTCGCTGTAATCGAAGCTGCTGAGAAGCTCGAGGAGGTTGGTCAAGGGGAGGAGCAGAGCGTGTACCGGCACATAGGCTAAGGCGACGATGGGTACGCGTACTTCGTCGCCTTCTTCGTCAAAGCGAATGCGTCGCGGCGTCGCCACGACCATAAAAAGTCCTAGCGCACCCAATAAGGCTACGGCCGCGGAGATATAGCTCGGAAGGGTGAGAGCCTGTGAGAGAAAGAACAGGAAGAGAGCGAGGACGATGACGCCGATGGCTTCACCGAGGCGGGCCATCAGGCGCAGGCGCAGGCGCGGCTCGTAGATGCGGAGCATGGCGTACGCATGGGATACGCCGCTTTCGGCCATTTTCTCTAGCACGGATTTGGAGAGAATGGCGAAGGTTGTCTCATAGCTGGCTACCACGAAGAGCCAGACGAGGCTGACTGTGCCGACCAGCGCGGCGTATGCGACCAAGGATAAGTCAACTTGCGGGGGTTCCAAAAAGGCTCCTTTCGGTAAAGCGGCCGGCCAAGGTCGCTTAGGGGGAGAGGGAGGCTGCGGTGAGAAAGTGGTCTGTTTCGCGTTCCATAGCGTCTAGCTGCTCAGGTGTGTCGTGTATCCAGCCGGCTAGGTGTAATAGGCCGTGTACCAACAGGCGAGCTAGCTCCACTAAGGGAGAGACGCTGAGTGCCGCGGCTTGTCGCTGCGCTTGGGGCAGCGAAATGTACACTTCGCCGCTGCTGTTCTGACCCGGTATGGTTCCTAAATCGAAAGACAGGACGTCCGTGGTGCCCTCCTTGCTGCGATAGGTGGTGTTGAGATTGCTCATGTCGTCGTCGTTGATGAGGACTAGCTGGATCGCGTCCGGCAGTGTGTGGGCGTAAGCGACCTGCGCGGCGACGTGATGTAGGGATGCAAGCGCGTCTGCCGGCAGCGGGACTAGGCCCGTGTCTTGGACTATGTGGAGGGGGCTAGCTAGACGGTCTGCCATCTGCGATTGGCCTTCTGCCAAGGGTATGCCATTCGGCTGTGGAGGACGCCCATCAGCACGCGGATGAAGCTGTCCTCTATTTTGAGCAAATCCCGCAGGGTCAGCGCACACTCGTCGAGTTCGCCAGCGGTGAATTTCTGCTGGATAATTTTGTGTACTAACTGGCGCATCCGGCTGGGAGTGCGCTCGGCGAGGGTGCGGGCCGCCGCTTCGACCGAGTCGGCCAACATCAGGATGCCGGCCTCTTTGGTCTGGGGCTTGGGACCATGGTACCTAAAATCTTCCTCGCGCACGCTTTGGTCGCCCAATTCTACGGCACGCTCGTAAAAGTACTCAATGACGGTGGTGCCATGGTGCTGGGCGATCAGATCGCAAATAGATTGGGGAAGGCCGTGTTCCTCGGCCAACTCGAGCCCCTCGCGGATGTGCGAGGCGATGATGAGCATGCTCAGGTAGGGCATCAGACGATCATGGGGATTGCGTCCACCTTGCAGTCCCTGATTTTCGCTGAAGTACTCTGGCTTGTTCACCTTGCCGATGTCGTGGTAATAACAGCCGACGCGGGCCAAGAGCGGATTAGCGGCAATGGCCTCGGCGGCGCTCTCGGAGAGGTTGGCCATAATCAAGCTGTGAGTATAGGTTCCCGGTGCCCGGACAGCCAATTGGCGGAGCAAGGTCCGATTGGGATCCGATAGTTCCAGCAGGGTGATGTCCGTGGTGATGTGGAAGAGACTTTCAAAGATCGGCAGCAGGCCGATGGTGAGGATGGGGGCGGCCGCTCCAATGACAATCCCGGGCAGAATATGATCGTATATCTGTTCGACCGGAAAGAAGCGCAATAAATCCGCCGCCGCGATGAGCAAGGCGTAAGAAATCGGCAGGAAGATCATGGGCCGGTAGAACTGATTGCGGTGGCGCACGTGTCTCACCGCATAGACGGCGATGGCCGCTGTTAGGGCGCAGATTATGACTACGTAGAAGTCGGCGAAGAGGTTGCCGACAAAAAGCGCGAGCACAAACGAGAGCACTAAGCCAATTTGTGGCGTTAGCAGAATCGTTGCTAGCATGGCGGCGAGAGGGATTGGCACCCAGTAGGGAGAAAGGTCGTGCGTTTTGATATAGGAGGCCGCGATAGCTGTGGCAGCGGTCAGGATGGCTAAGAGGAAGAGTTGGCCGGGATGGTCAAAAACAGCGCGTTCGTGCGTGGCGAGGAAGTAGCCGAAGACGAAGATCAGGAGTCCGGAAATCGTCGCGGCCGCAGCCACTTGAATCAGGCGCTTAATCGGATGCTGAGATTGATCTTGGGCGATGCGGGCGGCCAGTGCGTCGAGTGCATCGACGTGCTCCTCGGTGACGGTGGCATTTTTGTCGATGATGAGGTCGTTTTGGGCATAGATCCGCTTGATGCTGGCCACGCCACGCCGCGCCGCGTCCCTGAGGCGGGCGGTCTCCGGCTCGTCAATGGTTAGATTGGGAACTACAAAGAGGCTTAACAACTCGTGTACAGCTTGGACGGCATTGCGGTCGGCAATCGTGTGGTACGTTTGGATGTGAGAGATTAATTCGCCTTGTTTGAGCTTTTCTTCGCTATAGAGGGTTTCTATGTGCTGTTCCCGATCTCCGAGGCGGACTTGGGTCGAAGGGCTTAGGAGGATCGGTTGTTTGGAGGCGATGATGCCCGCAGTGTAGTAATTGGCCAGAATCTGCCGACAGATGGCTTGGAAATCGTGTACATAAGGTTCACTGGCTGTGGAGAGGAGGTCGATGAGGGTCGAAAGCGCATCGAGCGAGAGCGAACCTACGACTTGAGGGAGCACGCGTTGGAGTTCGCGTTGCTTGAAGGAGTTGGCCATCTGGACCCGGATCCTTGGAATCATTACTGCAAAGACCGAGTCTAACTGAGCTAGCTGCTGCTCCTGAATTAGGGGATCGCGGTACAAAATAGTGGGTATCTCGGCGCTGGCTGCTTGTCGTTCGCGCTCCAATTCGGCATCGCTTTTGGGCACGTTAAAGAGAAAAGGAGCCTCGATGCGCTCTTGAGCGACGCTGCCGACGCGTAGCTGAGCAACGTTGTAGGGACGTTGGTAAGGCGATAGATAGGTGAGCAGGCCGATGACTAAGCCTGCCAAGGCGACGTGGAACACCCGCGAGCCATGCGGGTGCCAAGGTTGGGGCTGATTACTGTGGCGTTTGAAGCCAAACCACTTGAATTTAAGCGCGTTCATGAATCGGACGAGTCGTGAACGTCCTCATAGCTGTCGTAGGCTTTGATGATCTTCTGCACGAGCGGGTTGCGCACCACATCCCGTTCGTTGAGCCGAACAAAGGCCAAGCCAGCGATCCCGGTCAGAATTTTGGGTGCTACGACCAAGCCCGAAGGCTGGTCGTCGCTGAGGTCAGTTTGGGTAATATCGCCAGTAACTACGGCCTTTGAGTGACTGCCCAATCGAGTGAGAAACATCTTCATCTGCTGTGGTGTAGTATTTTGGGCTTCGTCGAGAATAATAAACGAGTCGTTGAGGGTGCGGCCGCGCATGTAGGCCAGCGGCACGACTTCGACAACTTTCATGTCCTGCATCCGCCGCAGGCGCTCGGGTTCCATGAGATCCTGTAGTGCGTCGTAGAGCGGGCGCAAGTAGGGATCGACTTTATCCTCAAAAGAGCCAGGCAAAAAACCGAGCTTCTCTCCAGCTTCGACAGCGGGCCGAGCAAGCAGGATGCGAGATATTTGCTTCTGCCGCAGCGCAGCAACAGCCATAGCCACCGCAAGATACGTCTTGCCGGTGCCAGCTGGGCCGATGCCGAAGACCACGTCGTTGTTGTCGATAGCTGCGAGATATTTCGTTTGGCCTTCGGTGCGGGCATAGATGGCCGTCTTATAGGTATAGGCTACGGAGTTTGAGAGAGTGCTGTGGTCGCTCTTAGGCAGAATCGAGCTACAGTGAATCAAGTTCTCTAGCTCGGCTGCTTCAATGGGCGGACCGTGGCGCATACGTTTTATGAGGGGCCTGAGGAAGCTATCGGCCTCGCGCACCGAGGCATCGGATCCCTTAATCGTGATCTTGTCGCCGCGGGCGACTAAGCGAATGCCGTATCTCTCTTCAAGATGAGCCAAGTGTTGATCGTTGCGCCCGAAGAGAGAGCGGCGATCAATGCCGGCGATAGAAATGTCCTTCATAGTGGTAGCTGGACAGAAATACAAAAAGGGGTTTGAAATCCTCCCCTCAAACCCGGAAGGATCAAACCCCTTTAAGTCTTGAAACGTATTTAAATCAAGTAGGTTGTAATTACTTGGGGATTTCGAGGACTTGAGCAGGAAAAATCATATCGGGCGCGACGATTTGCTGCTTGTTGGCCTCGTAGATTTTATGCCATTTGCCGGCGTTGTTGTAAAGTTCGGCGGCAATTTTGAAGAGGAAGTCTCCTCGGGTGACCAAATACTGATTTTCGGCTACCCCGAACGGTACGCCCAAGACTTGGTTGGGGTAGATTAAATCCGGGTCTTTGATTTGATCCTTATTCTTTCGGTAGATGCGGGGCCACATATAGGGATCGTCGTAGATTTGTTCTTTTTTGGAGATATTCCACAAGTTGTCTCCCCGCTCGACCTTGTAGTCAACGACCACGGGTTGAGCTACGCGCGCTTTGAGCTCGGCGAGCATCTGGTCGATGATAGATAGCTTGTCCATCATTTCGGGCAGGGCGGCTATGTTGCTTTGCTTGAGCTCGGCGACTTGGGAATCGATAGAGGTGACCTCACCGCGCCGCATAATGAGCACTTCTGGAGCTAGTGCCATTAGTCCTTCGAGTTGGGCGATAATAGCGTCGAGTTCGCGCCCAAAGGCCATAACTTCGGATTCGGAGTGGCCGATTGTTGCGAGGATTTGGGCATTGAGGTCGGCGTTGGCCCGGTCGAGTTGGGCAATCTGCATATTAAGCACTTCAAGCTGGGCGTTTAGCTCTTCGATCTGGGTGCTGGCTGCAATTTCGCGGTTGACGAGCTCGTTCCCCAGAGCCATGTACTCCTCACAGGTCATCGTCTGCTCTTGAGCAGAGATGTTTCCGCTCGCTAGGACTAGCAATGCTAAAGCCAACCCACCAACGGACAACTTCTTCATGGTCAGACCCTTTCTTATTTGCCTTGGTTGGCGAGGTTGTTCTTAGTAGCGACTAGCTTTTCTTCTAGTGCTTTTTTGGTGGCTTGCCGCTCGGCGAGTTCGCGCTCGAGCTGTGCTTTTGCGTCCTGTAACTCGGTTACTTTTACTTCGGCGGCCAGAGTGGCTTGGCGCTGTTGTTCTAGGTATTCCATGTCCTCCTGCGACGGAACACGCGAACAGCTAGCCACGAGCGACAGAATTACTACCGCCAAGGCGACGCCTGAGTATCTCAAATTGGATAAAGTGGAAAGATAGCTCATTAAGTAGTTCCTCCACCTAAGCTTAAAGGATCAAACAGCAATTCTATTTTACATCAAATACGGGATATGGCCACAAATATAGGCGACCTAGAATGGATGTCAAGCAGAACAAGTGAAAATCTACCCTACTTGTAAGTTTTCAAGCAGACCGAATACCCAATTCGCGCAACTGGCCCAAATCGACAGAAGAAGGGGCGTTTTCCATCAAGCCCACGGCCTTATTGGTCTTGGGGAAGGCGATGACTTCGCGGATTGAATCCTCGTTGGCGAGCAAGGCGATCAGCCGGTCAAAGCCAAAGGCAATACCACCGTGTGGCGGGGCTCCGTAGTCAAGTGCTTCGAGCAGGAAACCGAATTTGGCCGCGGCTTCTTCGGTGCCGATTTCTAAGAGTTGAAAGAGACGGGCTTGTACTGGGCGCTGAAAAATTCGCATGCTGCCCCCGGCAATTTCATTGCCGTTGAGGACCAAGTCATAGGCTCGCGCCCTAGCATCGGCAGGGGCGCTATCCAATAGGGCGAAGTCCTCTTCTAAGGGAGCTGTGAAGGGATGGTGTACGGCTGTAAAGCGGTCGACTTCCTCATCGCGCTCTAGCAGTGGGAATTGGCTGATCCAAAGGGGTTGCCAAGAATCCTCGGGTACTAATGAGAGACGCTGAGCCAGTTCCAAGCGCAGTGCTCCGAGTATCCGGGCGACCTGCTTGGGCTGGTCGGCGACAAAAAGCATTAGGTCGCCAGGGGCGGATTCGAGGGTCTCGATCAACAGGGCTTGAGCCGTTTGGGGGAAGAACTTGACGATGGAGGATTCAAGGCCGGCGTCAGTGTGTTTGATCCAACTAAGACCCTTGGCTCCCAATCCTTGGGCGAAGGCGATTAAATCGTCGATTTGTCCACGTGAGAATCCACTGCAGCCCTTAGCATTTATGCCTTTGACTCGACCACCACTGTCAAGCGAGGAATGAAAGACTTGGAATTGGGAAGCGCGCGCTGCTGTCGCTACATCTTTGATCTCTAGGCCGAAGCGCAGGTCGGGTTTGTCGGAGCCGAAGTGCTCCATGGCTTGGCGATAAGTGAGTCGCGGAAAGGGATTAGGTAACTCGATTTGGCGTAACTCAGCAAAGAGGGCGCGGGTTATATCCTCGGCAATAGCCATGACGTGATCCTCGCGCACGAAGGCCATTTCGATGTCGATTTGGGTAAATTCGGGCTGGCGATCGGCACGCAAATCCTCGTCGCGGAAGCACTTGACGATCTGGAAGTAGCGGTCGTAGCCGGCGATCATCAAGAGCTGTTTATAGGTTTGAGGTGATTGGGGCAGCGCGAAAAAACGTCCGGGATGGACTCGGCTGGGGACGAGGTAATCTCGGGCCCCTTCGGGGGTGCTCTTGGTCAGAAACGGAGTTTCAACTTCGATGAAGCCTCGCTGGTCGAGCAGGTGGCGCACGATCTGATAGCCCCGGTGCCTAAGTAGCAAATTGCCTTGGATACGAGGCCGACGCAGGTCCAGATAGCGATACTTGAGCCGAATTTCCTCTCCAGCGTCGGTTTGATCTTCGATGAGAAAAGGAGGGGTCTGACAGCGGTTGAGGAGGCGAAGCTGATCGCAGTTTACTTCAATCGCTCCGGTGGGCAACTGCGGATTGACCATGCCTTCAGGGCGGGCCTCGACTTCGCCTTGTACGGCGATGACGTACTCGCTGCGCAAGTGGTCGGCCTGCTGGTAGGCAGTGGGGCCGCGCTGCGGGTTGAAGACGATTTGGGTAATGCCGTAGCGGTCGCGGAGGTCGATAAAAATAACGCCGCCGTGGTCGCGGCGGCGCCAGACCCAGCCCATTAGCAATACGCGTTGACCGATATCTTTGTCCGTGAGGGTGCCGCAGTCGTGTGTACGCTCCCAGTCGCCCAAGCCTGCGCTCGGTTCTTCCATAAGTTACACCTAAATAATGATAAAATTGGATTTTAGATGGGAAAAAATAAGGTAGAAGGTAGCTTCAAGGGTGTCAAGAAAGGACGGGGTTGGTTGACATGGTGGATTTTGGTTCTTTTAATCGTGAGGGGAGATTTTTGTGGCTGGCCTATCGGTCGTCGAACAGATTGGTAATACGCCGCTTTTGCGGCTGAGGGATCCGGCGATTCCACCGCAGGTGAAAGTGTATGCCAAGCTGGAATTTTTCAACCCTGGGGGGTCGGTCAAGGACCGACCGGCGCGGCGGATGATTGAGGATGGCGAGCAGGACGGGTCGCTGGGGGCGGGCAAGGTCATTTTGGACTCCACTTCTGGAAATACCGGCATTGCCTACGCTATGATCGGCGCGGCCAAAGGCTATAGGGTAAAATTGGCTATGCCGGCCAATGTCAGCCGCGAGCGCAAGGCCATTCTCGCTGCCTATGGTGCCGAAGTGGTGTACACTGATCCGGGGGAGCTTTCCGATGGGGCCATACGGGAAGCGCGGCGAATATACGAAGCCGATCCCGACCAGTACTTCAAGCCCGACCAATACAATAATCCCGCGAATTGGTACGCCCATCGCGACACTACTGCGCCCGAAATCTGGGAGCAGACCCAAGGCCACGTCACTCATTTTGTCGCCACTATCGGTACTAGCGGGACGCTGATGGGCACCGGTCGAGGTCTTAGGAAGTTCAATCCGGCAATCCAGATCATTGCTGCTGAGCCAGCCGAGCCGTTTCACGGCATTGAGGGCCTTAAGCACATGGAAAGTTCAATTGTCCCTGGTATCTATGACGAGACGCTCCTCGACTACAAGATACCGATAGATACCGATGATGCTTATGATACTGCACTGCGGCTGCCGGTCGAGAAGGGGATTCTCGTTGGCCAGTCTTCGGGAGGAGCCTATTGGGCCGCGCTGGAAGTTGCTCGCCAGATAGATACGGGGGTGGTGGTGACGATATTTTGCGATGGCGGCGACAAGTACATGAGTACGCCCATGTGGCGGCTGGCCTTTGAGGGCGTTACTAAGTGAAGGAATGGCTGAATGCTGCGCATTGCCCGCAGGGACTTTGATCAGATTTGCGCCCAAGCCTTGGCCGAGTACCCACACGAGTGTTGCGGTTTGTTGGTCGGGAAGCCACCGGGTGGGGTATCTGCTGCCCATGCTTGTACTAACATACAGCAGCAGCGGCATGAAGAGGACCCCGAGCACTATCCCCGCGATGCAAGCACGGCTTATCTGATTGATGCAGGCGAACAGTTGCGCATTGCAGAGGCGGCTGAAAAAGCCGGTGGTCGGGTCTCGGGTTGCTACCATTCCCACATTGATTGCGCGGCCTATTTCTCGGCCGAAGACGAGAGGCGCACTTGGATATTCAACAGCCGAGCGGCAGGAGACGACCCAGACGACCCGGATGCGATGTATCTGGTGCTCTCCGTATGTAGCGAGGAGACGGGCAGCCAGCAGAAAGTGCAGGGCTACAAATGTTTTGCTTGGGACGGCAGCCGCCACGCCGAAATGAGTGTTGAAATAGTTTAGTAAAGCCTGATAGTTATAGGATATAGAATGCGGGCGACAGGGCCGCTTAAATTAACCACATGGAGGATGAAATGCCGGTTACTGTTCATATTCCCACGCCGTTGCGGAAATTGACCCACAATCAAGCCGAGGTCGAGTTGGAGGCGGGGACTATTAGCGAGTTGGTAGATGGTCTCGATAGCTCCTACGAGGGGTTGGCTGATAAACTGCTCGACGAGGGGGGCGAGATCCGCCGCTACGTCAATATCTTCGTCAACGACGAAGATATTCGCTTCCTCGACGGCAAGGACACGCCTCTCAACGACGGTGACAGCGTCTCTATCGTTCCGGCCATTGCTGGCGGCAGTTGAGGGCTACCATACAGGCGGCTGGCGTTAGGTTTGGTACAGGATGAAACGCGCCCACAATGTGCTGGAGTTAATCGGGGCTACGCCTATGGTCCGCCTCAGCCGAGTCGTCGGGGAGGATGTGGCCGAGGTGTGGGGCAAGTTGGAGGCGACCAATCCGGGCGGTAGCGTCAAGGACCGCATCGCTTTGGCGATGATCGAAACTGCCGAAGAGCAGGGACTGCTGGCCAAGGGCGGCACGATCATTGAGCCCACTAGCGGCAATACCGGCATTGGCTTGGCCATGGTGGCTGCCTACAAGGGCTACAAGCTCATCGTCACCATGTTCGACACGGCTAGCCGTGAGCGCCGCTTGCAGATGCAGGCGTACGGTGCCGAAGTTGTGTTGACGCCAGCGGCTGAGGGCATGCGCGGCGCTATCGACAAAGCGCTTGAACTCAAGCGGGAGCATCCAGATTACTTTTTGCCACAGCAGTTTATGAATGCAGCAAACCCCGAGATACACCGCCGCACGACCGGTCGTGAGATCCTAGAACAGCTAGACGGAAGAATCGATGCCTTTGTGGCTGGTGTGGGTACTGGAGGGTCGTTGACAGGAGTCGGCGAGGTGCTCAAGGAGACTCTATCCACAGTGCGAATCGTCGCCGTCGAGCCTGCCGGATCGCCCGTGCTTTCGGGAGGGAGGGCTGGATTCAGTTATATAGAGGGTATTGGCGCGGGTTTTGTACCACCAATTCTCAACCGCGAGGTTATCGACGAGGTGCGGGTCATTGCCGACGATGACGCGTATGAAATGGCCCGCCGCTTGGCGCGAGAGGAAGGGATCTTGGTGGGGATTTCAGCAGGGGCCAACGCCTATATCGCCGCCCAAGTTGCTCGCGAGATGGGCGGAAATGCTCGGGTCGTGACGATCCTCTGCGACAGCGGATTGCGTTACTTGAGTACTCGCGCCTTTGAATGAGGGACCATCAGGCCATCGTCTGCACGAGACGGCTCAACCGCGACTTGTAGCGGGCGGCGGCATTTTTATGGATAATGCCCTTGTTGGTAGTCCTGTCGATGGTCGAGATCGCCGCTTGCAGAGCGGTCTCAGCCGAAGCTTTATCCGAGGCTTGGCGGACTTTTCTGAGGGCTGTACGCATCCGAGAGCGGAGTGCGCGGTTGCGTACGTAGGCTTTGGCACTAGTGATTTGGTGCTTCTTGGCAGACTTTAGTTTAGGCAACTTTGCTCTCCTTCAACATTGACCTTTAAATGTATAGGAAGTGGGGAGAAGGGGCAAGGCGAGTCTTCAAAAAGAGGCTAGCGAAGGCCAGAACGAATTGGAGCCCGCATAAAATTAGCCCTGTGATTTTATCATGGTTTCTTCTAGTGCTCAGATGGGATTTAATTTTGGCGAACGATGCCCTGCTGGCGACAGTGCGCAGATCGCTACGCGCTGTGCGCACTGTCGGCTAGAGATTGAGGTGCCGACTTGGTATGCGGGTCAAGCGCAGTTGCACTTTTGCGACGTGTCCTGCCGCCGTGCTTGGACAGAGGCTATGCCCTCTTTAGAGGTTTGCTTAGGGGGAACTTCCAAACGGCGGGGGGCCAATTGGGAACCTCAAGCGCTAAAGGCGCGGACGCGCGATGGCTTCATCTGCCAGATATGCGGAGTCAGCGAAGAGGAACTAGGGCGTCAGCTCGACGTACATCACAAGATTCCCTACCGCAGTTTCTCTTCCAATATAGAGGCCAATAAGCTGGAACATCTGATTTCGGTTTGCCCTTCTTGCCACTCTAGGTTGGAAGCCGAGTTGCGTCAAGATATTCCTCTTTTTGCCAGACCTTGATCTTTCTACGTGCTAGGTGTTGATGGGCCATTAAAGTTTAGAAACTACCTCTTGCATCTTAGATATTAGATGCGTATTTTGTATTGAGTACATGAAATGATAATGATCTCGGGCTTCTCTACACGATCTTCAGCTATTAGTTGTAAGGGTCGCTAAGGGAGAGGAACCATGAGTATGAGTGGGTGGTTGTGGCCTTAGAGCGGCGAGGCGGCGGTCTAAGGCGCAAAAAGTTGCGCTACAACTCTTAAAACTTAAATCTCTCATTGGAGGGTCAATTATGAGCGGTTGTGTAGTTAGTAACAAACTCGTTTGGAATAGATCGCTGTTCTGCCTGAGTATGCTCTTCTTGGCGGCCACTTTGATATCGGCTCCGGCGGCTGAAGCCCAGGATGCGCCGAGCTTTGAGGGGGCGACGGTTGCCAACCAGATGTACGAGGTCGGGGTGGCGATAGAGGCTTTGGAGTTGCCTGCGGCTTCGGGTGGTAACGGCGATTTGACGTATGCTCTAAGCCCCTTGCCACTGGGTTTGGAATTTGAGGCCGCGACTCGGACGCTTTCGGGTACGCCTTCGGATGTTGTCACCTTCCCGGAAAAGATTTTTTACTCGATGATCTACGAAGTGACTGATGCCGATGGTGCTACGGCCACTTTGACATTCAATATTTCAGTAGAGGAGGAGGATGTAGTTCCGAGCTTTGGCGATGCGATGGTTGCCGATCAGATGTTCTCGGTCGGGGTGGCGATAGAGGCTTTGGAGTTGCCTGTGGCTTCGAGTGGTAACGGCGATTTGACGTATGATCTAAGGCCCTTGCCGCCTGGCTTGACATTCGATGCCGCGACTCGGACTCTTTCGGGTACGCCTTCGGAAGTGGCTATTTCCTTGATGACTTACGAAGTGACTGATGCCGATGGCGATACAGCTACGTTGACATTTGAGGTAGAAGTCGACTCGAGGCCGAGCTTTGAGGGGGCGACGGTTGCTGATCAGTCGTACCAAACAGGCGAAGATATAGGAGTTCTGGAATTGCCTCCGGCTTCGGTGGGAGAGTATGAGGAACCTCCGAGATATAGCTTGTCATCTATGTCATCTAGCTTGATCGGGGCGTTGCCTGCGGGTCTGGTGTTTGATGCCGAGGCTCGTACGCTTTCGGGTACGCCGACCATAGCCGGGACGTATGAGATGACCTACCGGGTGGAAGATTCCGATACCAATATGGAGGAGAGCGACGCCGAGGAATTGACCTTTACGGTCTATGTAGAGTTGACCTTCGCGGCGGTCGCTGCGCGTCAAACAACCTTTACGGCAGGCGAAGAGATAAAACAGCCTTGGGAGTTGCCAGTAGGTCGGTCCACCGACCCTCTGACATATAGCTTGATCGGGGAATTGCCCGACGGTCTGTCGTTTGATCCGGGGACTCGGACGATTTCGGGAACGCCGCCGGCTGATGTGTTGTATGACGAGTCATATCCGTTCACGTATCGGGCGGAGGATTCCGATGGCGATTCGGCTGAGTTGACCTTCACGGTTGTGGTGGCTGGTATGCCCAGCTTCGTCCGGGAGCAGGAAGATCAGCTATACCCGGCGGGCGAGGCGGTGAGCTTAGAGTTGCCGGTGGCGGAAGGTGGGAATGTAGCGTTGACATATACCTTGGAGGGGGCGTTGCCGCCGGGGCTGGCGTTTGATGGCGTGGCTCGGACGGTTTCGGGAACGCCGCCGACGGATGTGACGTATGCTGAGTTCTATGGGTTGACGTATCGGGTGGCGGATGTGGATGGCGATACGGCGACGTTGCGCTTCTCGATTCGGGTGAATGGCATCCCCAGCTTCGTCCGGGAGCAGGAAGATCAGCTATATACGGCGGGCGAGGCTTTGAGCTTGGAGTTGCCGGTGGCGGAAGGTGGGAATGTGTCGAGGACGTATCGCTTGGATGGAGCGTTGCCTGCGGGGCTGTCGTTTGATCCGGGGACTCGGACGGTTTCGGGAACGCCGCCGGCGGATACGTGGTATACCTTTGACGGGTATGCGCTGACGTATCGGGTGGCGGATGTCGATGGCGAAGAGCCGGACCCGTTGACCTTCACGATTCGGGTGGATGGTATGCCCCGCTTCGACGAAACGGTGTCGAGTCAAGTCACCTTTGCCGAAGGGCAGACGATAGATCCTTGGGTGTTGCCGTCGGCTTCGGGTGGCAATGGTGCTGTGACGTATGAGTTGGCTGGGGCGTTGCCGGAGGGGCTGATCTATGATGGGGCTTCTCGGACGATTTCGGGTACGTTGTCGGCAGATGCGACGTATGCTGCTGAGAGCGAGGGGTATGTGGTGACGTATCGGGTGATGGATCAGGATGGGGATGCGCCCGAGGCTTTGGAATTCACGATCGTGGTACATGGTATGCCCAGCTTCCATGCTCAGGTCGTGGACGACCAGCTATACCCGGCGGGCGAGGCGGTGAGCTTAGGTCTGCCGGTGGCGGTCGGTGGGAATGGCGCGTTGACGTATACCTTGGAGGGGGCGTTGCCGCCGGGGCTGGCGTTTGATGGCGTGGCTCGGACGGTTTCGGGAACGCCGCCGACGGATGTGACGTATGCTGAGTTCTATGGGTTGACGTATCGGGTGGCGGATGTGGATGGCGATACGGCGACGTTGCGCTTCTCGATTCGGGTGAATGGCATCCCCAGCTTCGTCCGGGAGCAGGAAGATCAGCTATATACGGCGGGCGAGGCTTTGAGCTTGGAGTTGCCGGTGGCGGAAGGTGGGAATGTGTCGAGGACGTATCGCTTGGATGGAGCGTTGCCTGCGGGGCTGTCGTTTGATCCGGGGACTCGGACGGTTTCGGGAACGCCGCCGGCGGATACGTGGTATACCTTTGACGGGTATGCGCTGACGTATCGGGTGGCGGATGTCGATGGCGAAGAGCCGGACCCGTTGACCTTCACGATTCGGGTGGATGGTATGCCCCGCTTCGACGAAACGGTGTCGAGTCAAGTCACCTTTGCCGAAGGGCAGACGATAGATCCTTGGGTGTTGCCGTCGGCTTCGGGTGGCAATGGTGCTGTGACGTATGAGTTGGCTGGGGCGTTGCCGGAGGGGCTGATCTATGATGGGGCTTCTCGGACGATTTCGGGTACGTTGTCGGCAGATGCGACGTATGCTGCTGAGAGCGAGGGGTATGTGGTGACGTATCGGGTGATGGATCAGGATGGGGATGCGCCCGAGGCTTTGGAATTCACGATCGTGGTACATGGTATGCCCAGCTTCCATGCTCAGGTCGTGGACGACCAGCTATACCCGGCGGGCGAGGCGGTGAGCTTAGGTCTGCCGGTGGCGGTCGGTGGGAATGGCGCGTTGACGTATACCTTGGAGGGGGCGTTGCCGCCGGGGCTGGCGTTTGATGGCGTGGCTCGGACGGTTTCGGGAACGCCGCCGACGGATGTGACGTATGCTGAGTTCTATGGGTTGACGTATCGGGTGGCGGATGTGGATGGCGATACGGCGACGTTGCGCTTCTCGATTCGGGTGAATGGCATCCCCAGCTTCGTCCGGGAGCAGGAAGATCAGCTATATACGGCGGGCGAGGCTTTGAGCTTGGAGTTGCCGGTGGCGGAAGGTGGGAATGTGTCGAGGACGTATCGCTTGGATGGAGCGTTGCCTGCGGGTCTGTCGTTTGATCCGGGGACTCGGACGGTTTCGGGAACGCCGCCGGCGGATACGTGGTATACCTTTGACGGGTATGCGCTGACGTATCGGGTGGCGGATGTCGATGGCGAAGAGCCGGACCCGTTGACCTTCACGATTCGGGTGGATGGTATGCCCCGCTTCGACGAAACGGTGTCGAGTCAAGTCACCTTTGCCGAAGGGCAGACGATAGATCCTTGGGTGTTGCCGTCGGCTTCGGGTGGCAATGGTGCTGTGACGTATGAGTTGGCTGGGGCGTTGCCGGAGGGGCTGATCTATGATGGGGCTTCTCGGACGATTTCGGGTACGTTGTCGGCAGATGCGACGTATGCTGCTGAGAGCGAGGGGTATGTGGTGACGTATCGGGTGATGGATCAGGATGGGGATGCGCCCGAGGCTTTGGAATTCACGATCGTGGTACATGGTATGCCCAGCTTCCATGCTCAGGTCGTGGACGACCAGCTATACCCGGCGGGCGAGGCGGTGAGCTTAGGTCTGCCGGTGGCGGTCGGTGGGAATGGCGCGTTGACGTATACCTTGGAGGGGGCGTTGCCGCCGGGGCTGGCGTTTGATGGCGACCCGAATTCTCCGACGATTTCAGGTACGCTGCCGGCCGATTACTTGTACGTTGCCGAGGGGTATGTGCTGACGTATCGGGTGGCGGATGTGGATGGCGATACGGTGACGTTGCGCTTCACTATTGCGGTGAATGGCATACCTAGCTTCGGCGATCAGGTCGTAGAAGACCAGCAGTACACGGCGGGCGAGGCTTTGAACTTGGAGTTGCCGGAAGCGGTCGGCGGGAATGTGGCGTTGACGTATTTCTTGGATGGGGAGTTGCCGCCGGGGCTGGCGTTTAATCCCACGTCTCGGACGATTTCGGGTGAGTTGTCGCCTAATGTGTCGTATTCTCCCGAAGGGTATGGGTTGACGTATCGGGTGGCGGATGTCGATGGCGAAGAGCCGGACCCGTTGACCTTCACGATTGCTGTGAATGGTATGCCCTTCTTTGAGGGATCTATTACGAATCAGAGGGCTCCTGAAGGGGAGGAGATGGCCCCGTTGGAGTTGCCTGCGGCTTTGGGCGGCAACGGCGACTTGACGTATAGCTTGAATGAGGAGAATTTGCCGCCGGGTCTGGCGTTTGACTCCACGGCTCGGACGATTTCGGGAACGCCGGAGCTTCATGTGTCGCATCCTGCCGAGGGCTATGAGTTGACGTATCGGGTGGAAGATGAAGATGGCGATTCGGCTGAGTTGAGCTTCTTCCTGACAGTCGATGGTACACCTACCTTCTTTGACGCGACCATTGAGGATCGAATCTTGCGTCAGAATGAGGCGATGGACTCGTGGGAATTCCCAGCGGCTTCGGGCGGCAACGGCGACTTGACGTATAGTTTAGATATGAATGTGCCGGGTCTGAGCTTCGACGCGGCGTCTCGGACGCTTTCGGGTACGCCGACGCACACTGGCGTGTATCGCTTGGTCTACCAAGTGGAGGATATCGATGGCGATTCGGCTGAGTTGACCTTTCACATAACGGTAGATGGTGCGCCCAGCTTTAGCGGGGATGTGGCCAACCAGACGTACATAGAAGGTGAGGCGATTGAAGACTTGGTGTTGCCCTTGGCTTCGGGCGGCAACTTACTCTCGCTAAATCCGGATGGCGAGGTCGATTTCGGCGAGTTGACGTATACCCTAGACAACGTGCCGCCGGGGCTGACGTTTGACCCCAACCCGATGTCGCCGACGCTTTCGGGTACGCCGGCAGAGGTCGGAATCTATACCTTGACATATACGGCCCACGACTTCGACGACAATATGACTGCCGAGGACGCAGCTATCCTCAGCTTCGAGGTTCGAGTGGAAGAATCGGCTACGGACCGTTTTGCGGAACTCAACGAACAGATCTTGTCCAAATACGCATTGGCTATTGCCGATGGAACGAATCGCGCCATCGAAGATCGCCTTGAGCAGATGGATAGAGTTGGCGACGAGAATAGGTCTTTCCGCTTCGCCGCCGAGTCTACCATCCACGACATGATTCAATCCGGCCGGATATTCGAGAATCGTCCGGTCAATCTAGCACAGGTTATGAATGGCTCTTCTTTTGCAACGCCGTTCGGTTTTGGTAGAGGATGTATTCTTTGTCCCGGTAGTCCTACATTCTGGGGCCGGGGAGACTACGGCCAAATGTCTAGCGACGACGGTTCGCTTGATTGGGAGGGCAACCTAACCCGTGCTCAGATTGGTTTGGATGCCCGGCCAGGTGCCGAGGTGCTAACCGGTTTGGCGCTATCTTGGGCCCAAGGATCGTTCGATTACACCGCCCCGTTGCTCGGCGAAGAGCGAGTCGACGGTACTTATACGCCCCGCATGCTGAGCCTGCATCCTTACGTCGGGTTCTCACCAGGGCGGCTTGGGGTGTGGTTGACGGCGGGCTTAGGGCGCGGAGACATCGAAATTGACGACCAACAGGGAACCATAGGCCTGCAGTCCAGCGATACATCGCTGCGGACTGCAGGTGTAGGGGCCAGTGGCGACTTGCTCGCCAGCGGGCCGACTCAGTTGCGGATCAAGGCTGCGGCTACTGTAGCACGGGTCGAAGTCGAGGGTGGAGAAGTCGAGAATGGAAAAGGAAACCGGATCGCCGAGCAGACGGTGAATGCTAACCGCTTGAGGCTTGCACTCAAAGCCTCCCATGCTTACGAAGCAGGTATGGATGGGCAGGTGACACCCCAGCTAGAGGTCGCTCTGCGCCAAGATGGTGGCGACGGACAGACCGGGGCTGGCGTAGAAGTTGGCGGTGGCCTGCGCTATGAGGGGGGTGGCTTCACGCTGGAAGCTATGGCGCGGAGTCTGGTAAGTGACGGTGACGACGAGGTCGAGTACCAAGAATGGGGCGCACATCTGTTGCTCCAGCGCTCGGCTGCCACCGGTGGTCGAGGGTTGTCATTGCGGGTGATGCCGACCTACGGTACGCAGGCGAACAGCCTGACGCTGTGGGAGCGCAGCGTAGCCGAGATAGCGGACCGAGGTGCTGTGAACGCGCAAGGCCAGCTCAGAGCCGAGGTCGGCTACGGTTTAGCCGCACTTGGCGGTCGGGGAGTGTACACCGTGTACAGCGGAATGACTCAAGCGCCTGAGCGAATGCAGTTGCGCTTAGGTACGCGCCTTGAGGTTGATTCGTCGATGTCAGTGAGCCTTGAGAGTACGCGCTGGCAACGCATGGCCGGTCCCGCTGGACACGGCCTCCTGTTGCGTGGGCGTATGGTCTTTTAATTGATTCATACATGCAGCACATGATACGACACACGCTTCCGGAGCTATGCTTTGGAAGCGTGTGTCGGTTTTTTCCGTTTTGCATTCTCATCCCATCTCACTTCCACATAAGCCGGACGAGTACATAACTATTGTGTCCGGCCTCCCCCGTTCTGGCACCTCGATGCTGATGAAGATGTTGGCTGCGGGCGGATTGCCGCTCTTAACAGACGGTATCCGCGAGGCCGACGCCGATAATCCCGGGGGATATTACGAGTTCGAGAAAGTCAAGCAGCTAGCAAAAGACACTGTATGGCTCGAATCGGCGAAGGGTAAAGCCGTCAAGGTCATATCCCAATTGCTCGACCAATTGCCGCTCCACAAGCCGTACAAAATCGTATTCGCCCTCCGGAAAATGGACGAGATTTTGGCTTCGCAGCAGGCGATGTTAGCGCGGCGGGGACAGCCCTGTGACCAGGTTGCCGACACCGAGATGGCCGACGCCTTCAGGCGGCATTTGTGTGCAGTGCAACAGTGGTTGGCCAAGCACCCGCAAATGGAGGTGCTCTATGTCAACTACTCCGCTGTTTTGAGCAACCCGCTGGCCACAAGCCACGAGATCAAGGATTTTCTCGCCCTTCCCTTAGATGCGCGGCAAATGGCTAGCGTGGTCGACGAAAGCCTATATCGCCAGCGCATATCCTGACTACTTGCCGAGTCCTTCGCACTAACCTTACCAACAACTGTATGGATATAGCACAGATTCGCAATTTCTCCATCATTGCCCACATCGATCACGGCAAATCAACGCTAGCGGACCGCCTGCTTGAAAAAACTGCGACCCTGACAACCAAGCAGATGCAGGAGCAGGTACTCGACAGCATGGATTTAGAGCGCGAGCGGGGCATTACAATCAAGGCCCACGCCGTGCGAATGCACTATCAGGTGGTCGACGGTAGAATATACCAATTCAACTTAATCGACACGCCGGGACACGTGGATTTTACCTATGAGGTGTCGCGTAGTTTGGCCGCCTGCGAAGGAGCGATTTTGGTCGTCGATGCCACACAGGGCGTGGAAGCCCAGACCGTGAGCAATTTGTTGCTGGCGCTAAACAGCGACTTGGTCGTCATCCCAGTGCTCAACAAGATCGATATGCCCGCGGCTCAGGCCGTAGCGGTGCAGCAACAGGTGCTCGATCTGCTGGGGGGTGAAGCCGAGGATATTTTGCAAATCAGTGCCAAAGAGGGGATTGGGGTTGAGGGGGTGATGGAAGCTATTGTCGATCGCGTACCACCGCCGACCGGGCAGCAACAGGGGCCGTTGCGAGCACTGGTTTTTGACTCGCTCTACGACCAGTACCGCGGCGTAATTTGCTTTATCCGAGTCGTTGATGGACGCATCCACAAGGGACAGAAAATTCGCTTCTACTCCACCGGCCGTCTCTACGAAGTCGAAGAAGTCGGCCACTTGGTCTTAAACCGGGTGCCAGCTCAAGCACTTGAGACTGGCGAAGTGGGCTATTTCATCGCTGGAATTAAAGAACTAGCCGAGGCCCATGTCGGTGACACGGTCGTTGATGCAGAGGCGGAAGTAAAGCCGTTGCCTGGCTATCAACCGCTGAAACCCATGGTTTTCAGCGGCCTTTATCCTGTTGTCCCAGAGGAATACGAGGTGCTGCGGGACGCTTTAGAGCGGCTCAAGCTCAACGACGCCGCATTTTCCTATGAGCCGGAGACCTCGCCAGCGTTGGGATTTGGCTTTCGCTGCGGCTTCCTAGGCTTGCTGCACATGGAGATCGTACAGGAGCGACTCGACCGCGAGTACCAGGTCGAAATCATCACGACCCTCCCCAATGTGCTCTACGAGATTCTGACCAAGGATGGGGAACTAATCGATGTTGACAATCCCTCTTTGCTGCCGCCTGTTGCTGAGATTGACGAGGTGCGCGAGCCGATTCTCGCCGTCCAGATCTTGGTGCCGAGGGATTACATTGGCGGAGTGATGAAAATCTGCACCGACCGGCGCGGGAGCTACCGCAATACCGAGTATCTCGACGGCAGCCGGGCGATCCTGAGCTTTGAGATGCCTTTGGCCGAAGTAGTGATTGACTTCTACGACCGCCTCAAGTCGGTGTCGCGAGGCTATGCGTCATTCGATTACGAGCATCTGGAGATGCGGACCGGCTTACTGTCTAGGCTCGACATCATGATTAATGGTGAGCCGTTGGACGCGCTCTCAGTGATCATCCATCGCGACAAGGCCTATGAGTGGGGCCGGCAGCTCTGTACTAAGCTCAAGGAGATGATTCCACGGCAGATGTTCGAGGTGGTCATCCAAGGGGCAGTCGGGAGTAAGGTTATCGCTCGCGAAGTGGTCAAGCCGTTCCGCAAAAATGTGACCGCCAAGTGCTACGGCGGTGATGTGACCCGCAAACGCAAATTGCTCGAAAGGCAGAAGGAAGGCAAGAAGCGCATGAAGCAGTTTGGGAAAGTGGAAATTCCCCAGGAAGCGTTTTTGGCCGCGCTCAAGATGGAAGCCTAATTTATGAGCAAGAGGCGTACTGGCCGATCCTGCGTATCCTAATCCCGAAAAAGTAAATAATGGCGTTGGGTCTCTATATCCACGTGCCGTTTTGTCCCCAACGTTGCCCTTACTGCGCCTTTGCTACGGTTGTTGGCCAAGAAGACCGCCACGGCCTATATGCCGAAGCGATCTGCCGAGAAATTGAGTCTTGGGCTCATTTATCAGGGCCGGTGGAGACCGTGTTCTTGGGCGGAGGCACCCCCAGCCAAATTGAGCCGGTGCTCATTGGGCAGATGCTCGAGGCCGCTCAGCGGCATTTGGGGCTACACTCAGACGCGGAAATTTCCGTTGAAGTCAATCCTGGAACGGTTGATCGCGAAAAATTCGTCGTGCTAAAGGCGCTGGGGTGCAATCGCATCAGCATTGGTGCGCAGGCTTTTCGCGATGCCGATTTGCGTCACTTGGGCCGGCAACATAGCGCAGCCGATGTCGAAAGGGCGTATGCAGCGGCCAGAGCGGCCGGTTTTGCCAACGTGAGCTTGGATTTGGTGGCCAATGTACCTGGAGGCTCAGAGGCCGATTGGCGCTTTAGCGTCGAGCGGGCGATCGCCTTGTTGCCAGAGCACCTTTCGGTCTATGGCCTCACCATTGAAGAAGGCACGATCTTCGCCCAACGGCAGCGTCAGGGTCTGCTGGAGCCCGTCGCAGACGATAGGCAGGCTCGCATCTTAGCATGGACCGACGCGCAGTTGGTAGGGGTTGGCTATGAACACTACGAGATTTCAAA
Organism: Candidatus Latescibacterota bacterium; assembly: GCA_965200315.1. Taxonomy (GTDB): domain Bacteria; phylum Latescibacterota; class UBA2968; order UBA8231; family UBA8231. The sequence goes on along the minus strand of OZ241362.1, from coordinate 541,208 downwards.
CTACGCCCGTCTTGGGTACCGCTCGCGCCACAACTGGGGCTACTGGACGGGGGTTCCTTACTTAGGTGTTGGGCTCGGGGGCCATAGCTTCATCGCTGGGAAGCGATTTTGGAATACACGAGATCTCAATGCCTATTTCGACGCTATGGGCCAAGGCCGGTCGCCGTGCGCAGGGAGGGAGACCATCGCCTTGGACACGGCCCGCAGGGAACGTCTGTGGCTGGGTTTACGCACCATAGAGGGGGTTGCCTTGACCGAGGAAGAGGTCAGTCGTGTGCAGAGTAGCAGGCGCTTTGCCGAACTGGAGAAAGTTGGATACGCCGCGCTCGAAGACCAGAGATTGCATTTAACCCGGGCGGGGTTTTTACTGGCTGACGCTTTGAGCTTGGAGTTGGAACGGATCGTGGAAGAGGGACAATAGGACGCAAAAGAAAAGGCCGTTCCTAGGGAAACGGCCTTTTCAGTATTAGTGGTGGGGGGAGCAGGATTTGAACCTGCGAAGGCATAAGCCAACAGATTTACAGTCTGCCCCGTTTGACCACTTCGGTATCCCCCCTTCGTTCGATAGAATCTCAGGTGCCGCTAGCCAGCGTTTTAAGCACTTGATGCCGCGAAGGATGGCGCAGCTTGCTGAGCGCCCGCTCTTTGAGCTGGCGGATGCGCTCGCGCGTGAGATTCATCATGTCGCCGATTTCCTCGAGCGTCAGGGCTTCGTTGCCGTCGAGGCCAAAATAGAGCCTAATAATGCGCAATTCGCGCTCCTCGAGGGTTTCCAAAGCCGTCTCGAGCTGCTCCCGGGCCGATTCGCTCAAAATCTCGGCGTCTGGGGCAGCGGCTGTATTGTCGGCCAAGGTGTTGAGCAGGCTGCGCTCGTCGTCGTCGGTAAAGGACTCGTCGAGCGAACACACGGCGCGGGCGCTGAGGATGGTCTCTAGAACCTCTTCGGCCGGGACTTCGAGTTCAGCGGCGATTTCCTCTATGTCAGGCTCACTGGCGCGATGTTGGCCCAATTTGCGCGAGGCCTTGGAAATATCCTTGAGCAAACTGACCTTGTTGAGAGGAAGGCGCACGGTGCGCACGTGCTCGGCGAGGGTTTGGAGAATGGACTGGCGGATCCACCAAACCGCGTATGAAATGAACTTATAGCCCTTGGTCCCATCGAAGCGGTCGGCCGCCGTGATGAGGCCGAGATTGCCGGCGCTAATCAGGTCGGATAGGGATAATCCGCGGTTTTGGTACTTCTTAGCCACATCGACGACAAACCGCAAATTGGCACTGATCATTTCTTCGCGGGCGTGCATATCGCCATTTTTGATGCGATCGGCTAGTTCTACTTCGCGTTCTCTCGAAAGGGGCGTGGACTCAGCAATATCGTCGAAATAGAGTCTCAGGGTGTTTTCTTCGTCGTGCAGATTATGCATAGAGCCTCTCATTTTTGACGTACAAACGGGCTACCTACCCGTCAGGTTTTTGCTCCTCGCCACAGCATTAAATGCCTAGTGCATCTGGTGAGCGTAGCATAAGTATCGGCGAAACTAACTGATTATACATAAGGAGTAGCGCCGCGTCAAGTCGTTTGCAAGGCCTTAAGTGAGGAGTCGGTATTCACCAGCTTCGTCCCAATCCACTAAGCTGCGGCCGTTTAGATCCCAGACAACTTGGCCTGCTCTCAGCGTTAGCTCGCATTCGAGTTTTTGCCGACCCGGCAGGCGCGCTCGGCCCGAGTCAACAAAGGCAAAATCCCCTTCGTGCAGGGAGAAAGCTGCTAGGTCGGCTTCGGCCCCAACGCTGAGGTGGCCTAGCTGTGGGCGTCTGATGACCTCGGCTGGTCTGTGTGTCGAGCGATACACGACCTCTTGGAGAGACATGCCGAGGTTCAGGAATTTGGACATAGTTATGGGCATGGTGGCGTTGGGCAACATGCGGCTGGCCTTGTGTAGATCAGTGCTGATGGTATCCGGGGGGAAATTTTGGGCCATGGCGGGCACGGCAATGCGAAACCAGAAGGAGCCGTTGCCGTGCCCCGTGTCAAAGACGATGCCGCGCTGCCGGGCTTGGCGCACATAGCCTGCGACTTTTTTGTCGGTGTCGAGCAGGGGGATGTGGGCGGCGTAGAGATGCGTATGGATGTCGCCCGGGCTCATGCGCTCGAGCAATTCCTCGTACGAACGAGTGGGCTGGGGGGCAAAGTCGATCATGGCGATGGAGTCGCTCTGCCGCGCCGCCTCAATCGCGCCGCCAGCCGACTCCCAACCCGGGCCGCCAAAGTGGGCCGACTTGGCTCCGACGACGTGCTCGCGGTACTGCTCAATCGCCTTGGCGCAGAGCGCGGGGTCCATTTCGCTGACGTCTTGTTCGGGAGCACCGATCATGCCAGCGCCGACGATATTGACAAAGGCCAAGACGCGGGTCTGGGCGGGATCGATGATGGTGTGCTTGAAATCGGCAAAATCCTTCCATCCTGCGCCACCTGTATCTACGACGGTAGTCACTCCGTAGGGCAGGGCGTGCTGGTCGGGAAAGAGCCAGCCTCCATATCCCCCATAGACGTGGATGTGGATATCGATCAAGCCCGGGGTGACATAGAGGCTGGATGCGTCGATGACCTTTGCTGAACTGCACTCGATTCGGTCGGCGACCGCAGCGACTAGCCCGTCCTTGATGGCAATATCGGCTGGGCCGTTGAGGTCGTTTTTGGGATCAATGAGATGTCCCCCTTGGATGATGAGATCAAAGTCGCCGCTCATAATGGTCGTCCTTTCGCCCGTGAGCCGAGCCGTGTGTTGGAAGCAAAGTCGTAGAATAACCAGCGCGCCAAGGTATAGTCAATGGCTGGGCCTCGCATTGCACAGAGCGCATTTTTTTGGCAGATTTTCTCTGTATAAAAACTGCCTTATTTTAGGAGGAATACATGGTACGCACTGTGAAAGTAGCCGTCACTGGGGCGGCTGGCCAGATCGGCTACGCTATATTGCCGCGTTTAGCTTCGGGCGAGGTTTTCGGCCGCGACGTCCGGATTTCGCTGCACTTGCTGGAGATTACTCCGGCGCTCAAAGCCCTAGAAGGCGTAGTTATGGAACTCGACGACTGCGCCTTTCCGCTTCTCGACGACATCGCAATTACCGACCAAGCCGAAGAGGCCTTCGACGGGATCAATTGGGGTCTGCTGATTGGCTCCAAGCCGCGCGGTCCCGGCATGGAGCGGGGCGACTTAATTCGGGAAAACGGCCCGATATTCGTCGGCCAAGGTCAGGCTCTGGCCCGAGCCGCCGCGGATGTGCGGGTCTTGGTGGTGGGCAATCCAGCCAATACTAATGGCTTGATTGCCATGAGCCACGGCCACAAGGCCGGCATCCCCCGCGACCGCTTCCACGCGATGACTCGTCTGGACCAAAACCGCGCCCAAGCCCAGCTCGCTCAAAAGGCTGGCGTCAAGGTCTCGGCGGTGACCAATATGGCCATCTGGGGCAACCACAGTGCCACGCAGTATCCAGATGCCGAAAACGCGCACATTGAGGGGCGGCCAGCGCACGACGTCATAGGCCACCACGCTTGGTTGCGCGAGGAATTCATCCAAATCGTCCAGCAGCGGGGAGCAGCTGTCATCGATGCCCGTGGCTTGTCGTCGGCCGCGTCGGCTGCCAATGCCGCGCTCGACCACATCGTCAGCGTGGAGAGCGCCACGTCGTCGTCGGACTTTTTCTCGGCTGGCGTCTATTCGGACGGCAGCTACGGGATTGACGAGGGGTTGATGTTCTCCTTTCCCATTCGCAGCGATGGCCAAGGCGGCTGGGAGATTGTACAGGGCTTGGAGTTGAGCGACTTTGCCCGTGCGAAGATCAAGGCCACCGAAGACGAGCTCAAAGAGGAGCGTGCGGTTATCGCCGATCTCTTGGGCTGATATGTTCCAAGACCCCAAACGCTACCAAGCCAAACACCGCTATGTCACCGCCGCAGGTGCCGACTTGGTGGAGATTTTGGACCCCCAAGTTGGGGAACGCATCCTCGACGTGGGCTGTGGCACTGGTCAACTGAGTGCCCAGATTGCCGCAGCCGGGGCTGAGGTCGTGGGCATCGACTTGTCGGCCGAGATGGTCGAGGCCGCCCGCAAGGAGTTCCCAAGCTTGTCTTTTGTCGTCGGCGATGCGCGGGATTTTTCCTTTGCCGAGCCGTTTGATGCGGTCTTTTCCAACGCAGCCCTGCACTGGGTCAAGCCGCCGGAAGAGGCACTTGAGCGTATTGCCGCTTGTCTGGGGCCGGCCGGGCGTTTTGTCGCCGAACTAGGCGGTGCGCAGAACGTGGCCATCATCCGCCAAGGGCTGATCGGTCAATTGGCTGCGCGGGGCTTTTATCCGCAGTCGCCTTGGTATTTTCCTAGTTTGGGGGAATATGCTCGGCTCGTGGAGCAGGCCGGGCTGCGCGTTGCTTATGCCAGCCACTTTCCTCGTCCAACGCCTCTAGAGGGTGAGGGCGGGTTGCGCGACTGGATGGCGATGTTCGCCGAGACGCTTACAGAGGGTATTCCCCCGTTGATGCGCGAAGAGCTGTTGGTTGCGGTGGAGAACGCTGTCCGCCCGGCATTGTACGATGATGGGGGTTGGTACGCCGACTACTGGCGTCTGCGCGTAGTCGCCTACAAAGAGTGAATTTACGACCGCTATCTATGAAGCTGCGCCACGTGATTTGGGACTGGAACGGCACTTTGGTGGATGATGCTTGGCTGTGCGTCGAGATCGTTAACGAACTCTTGACGCGCCGAGGACTCGCGCCGACCACGCCGTGCAAATACAGCGAGGTCTTCGGGTTCCCCCTGCGGGCTTACTACCAGCGCGTAGGCTTTGACTTAGAGCGCGAGGATTTTGCGACCACAGGCGGCGAGTTCAACATCCTCTACGGCCAGCGCCTCCGCGAGTGTCGGTTGCGCGAGGGAGCACGCGAAGTGCTAACCGCACTGGGGCGCAACGGGATCGGACAATCACTCTTATCGGCCTCCAACGAAGAGGATCTCGAAGAAATGGTTGCTCACTACGGGCTGCGTCCCCACTTTGTCGCAGTCGCCGGGGTGGATAATGGCTTGGGGGAGGGGAAAATCGAGCGCGGACATCGGCACCTTGCAGCCCTCAACTGCCGGGCCGACGAAATCTTGCTCGTCGGCGATACGCTACACGACATTGAGGTGGCCGCTGCGCTCGGTGTCCATTGCGTCCTGTTGCCTTCCGGCCATCAGAGTCGGCGTCGGTTGGAGATAGGGGAGTGCATCGTGGTGGATGAGCTTTTTGCCGTGCCCGCTTTGCTCGGCCTAAAAGGAGATAGCCATGACTGAAACGTGGCGCGGAATCATGCCGATTGTGGTGACCCCCTTTACCGATAGTTACGCGTTCGATGAAGCGGCCTTGCAGGACTTGGTTGTCTTCAGTATTGAAGCGGGTGCCACGGGCTTGGTGGGGCCAGCCAATGCCAGTGAATTTTCGACCCTTTCCGACGAGGAACGCGGCCGCTGGATCGAGATCGTCGTCGCCACGGCCGCTGGCCGAGTACCCGTAGTGGCCTCCGTCACCTCTGGCCATGCCTTGCCAGCCGTGGCCCTCGCTCAGTTTGCCCAAGATGTGGGCGCCGACGGGATCATGTCCATGCCACCGCATGTATTGCGCGTTGACCAAGAAGGCTGCTATGCCTTTTACCAACAGTTGGCGGACGCGGTGGAGGTCCCGATCTGCGTGCAGAATTTCGACGCGCCGGTCGGGACGCCCATGAGCGGCGAACTGTTGGGGCGGATGTGCCGCGAGTTGGCAGGCGTCGATTACATCAAGGAAGAGACCGTCCCCGAGCCTTGGCAGGTCAGCCGCACGCTGGCGCTGGCGGGCGCGGCCTGCAAGGGGGTATTGGGTGGCAAAGGGGGGGTCTATTTGCTCGACGAATATCGGCGCGGTGCCTGCGGCAATATGCCGGGCTGTCACGTGACCGACGCCATGGCGGCGATCTGGGACGCTCTCGAAGCCGGAGACGACGAGACAGCGCGGGCGCACTTCTATCAGCTCTTGCCGCTGATGAACTACGAGCGGCTCTACGGGATTGCGATCTACAAGTGGATTTTGCAAAAGCGCGGGTTGATTCGCTCGGCGGTCTGCCGGGCACCCGTGCCCGTCCTAGACGACGACGCGCTGACCGAATTGGAGATCATTTGGTCGGGTGTCGCGCCGCTCTTCCGAGGGTGAAGTGGCTACCTACGGACAGCGAATTGAGCGCGACGGCTTTTGCGTTATCGAGCAAGTGATTCCCGAGGCCGTGGTCGGGGAGATATGCGCCGAGTTAACGGCTGCGGTCGAGCGCAATCGCCGCTCTTCCGAAGCCGAGTTGGCCGCAATTCGCCGCCGCGGTCACCGGATCGGCAATCCGGGCGTGTCCCAACTCAGACAAGTCATCAATCAGGTGCAATCCTTTGCTCCGTACTTGGTCGAACGCCGGCTCCTAGAGGTGGTCGAGTCTTTTTTTGGGGCTTGGGCGCGGGTTTCCTGCACCGACTGCGTGGTCAATCACCGCGGCAATGCGCGGGGCTATTGGCACGCCGACTGGCCTTACAACGCAACGAATGCCTCGCACATCCCCGCGCCGTATCCAGACGCGGTTTTGCACCTTTCGACGATCTGGATGCTGACGCCATTTTCCGCTGAGACCGGCGGGACTTTCGTGGTGCCGGGCAGTCATCGCTGGCCGCGCAATCCCGCAGCCGGGGATATGCTCGAGATGGATCAGGACGCCCCTTATCCCACCGAGTGCCAGGTCGAAGGAGCGGCTGGCAGCGTCTTGGTGTATGACAGTCGGCTTTGGCATGCGGTGGCGTCCAATCGAAGCGCAAGTGATCGCGTTGCCCTCATCGTGCGCTACGCTCCGTGGTGGTTGAACCTAAACCCCACGCTCATCGGCAGGCCCGAACACGAGGCCATGGTGGTGGAGACCGGAGGTAAAAACTACGAGATGGTGCCGATTGAGCGAGAAGTTTTTGACCTATTGCCCAAAGAGGTCAAGCCCCTGTATCGCCATTGGGTTGCGCAATCTGCCCGGCCTGCTGAAGTGCGCGGGCACTGACGCCTAAGACGCCGAGAAAGCCCTCGGAGTCGCGATGGTCGAAGTCGCCGATGGCCTCCATAGAGGCGGTGTACTCGCTGTAAAGCGAATGGGGGGCGTCGCTGGCCGCGCAAAAGGCGACTTGGCCTTTGTAGAGCGAGATGGAGATGGTCCCAGTCGCCAATTGATTAAAATGCTCGATGAGCTTCCAACTCGCTTGGGTCGCCGTGTCAAACCAATATCCTTGGTAGATTTGCTCGGCAATGAACTCGGAGACAACGGCAAAAATCCGTCGGGCGCGGCGGTCGAGGATGAGCTGGAGCAAGTAATCGTAACACTGGCCAAATAGCTCTAGGGCTGGTGCCTCATAGACGCCGCGCGACTTGATGCCAACGAAGCGATTTTCCACCGCGTGTAAGCCAATGCCGACTCCGTGCCGCCCGGCAATGGCGTTGCTCTGCTCGATGGCCGCGACCGGGCCGACGGCATGGCCATTGATGGCGATTGGAACGCCTCGTTCAAAGCGCACGGTAAAAACCTCTGCTAAATCTGGAGCCTGCTGCGGAAAACAGCCCATGCCGGGCGCGATTAGGCTGACCGCGGTGTCTAAGGCTTCGAGTTGGCCAGCTTCGTGCGTCAGTCCGAGCATGTTGGCGTCCGTGGAGTAGGGCTTGTCTGGAGTGGCGGTTATGGGTAGGCCGTGTCCTTGACAGTAAGCGATCATTTCGCTGCGCCCACCAAAGTTTTGCAGGAAGGCCGGGTCGCGCCAAGGAGCGTACACCTCGATGTGCGGCGCGAGCATCTGCGATGCCAGTTGGAAGCGGACTTGGTCGTTGCCGCGCCCGGTGGCCCCGTGCGCCATTACTTGGATGCCGCGCTCCTGCATGTGGGGCAACATGCCGGCCACCGTCACGTGCCGGGCGATGCCGGTAGTGTTCCAGTAGCCCCCCTCGTAGCGGGCCTGAGCTTGGACGAGCTGGATGCCGGCTTGACAAATAGCCTCTCTGCGGTCGTCGAGAATCATCTCAGCGGCTCCACAGGCCTGCATCCGGCTGCCTATGTCTTCGATGCGCTCCTCGTCGGGCTGGCCTAGGTCGGCGGTGTAAGCGACGACTTCTAGGCCTTGGGATTGCAGCCAATGGGTGATGGTACAGCTATCGAGGCCACCGGACGCGGCCAGCATGATCTTCTGTCCCTTTAGATCTGCGATGTTCATGGTTGCTCCTTTTGTGAAATTAGGTAGGTAATATAATAAATAAAAATTATTAATCAAGAATAATTATTACAAAATACTGCAAATAAACTGTGCTTTATCTTGACAGTTTTCACCCGCGAGAATATCATTAACAAATGCTCATTGACGCGCATAATCACCCCAATTGGCACGGGTTTAACGCCGCCAAAATCCTGCGCAACATGGACGAGCAGGGCATCGACCAAATGTGGCTTTTCTCGTGGGAGGTCCCTGCCGATGAATACTCGCCTTCGTATCACTCGGTGTTGCCCCCTACGGGCTGGGGGATCCCCCTAGAAGATGTGCTGGCCGTCGGCCGGGAAGCACCCGACCGCTTTGTCCTCGGCTATATGCCGCATCCCAAGCGGCCCGACGCCATAGATCGGCTCAAGGCCGCAGTTGAAATCCACGGCGTTCAGGTCGCTTCCGAGTTGAAGGTGCGCTTGCCGTTTGACGATCCAGACGCGCTGCGCCTGTACGAGGCCTGCGGCGCAATGTGCTTGCCCATTACGATCCATCTCGACTATCCAATTGACCACGGCCGCGGCGATTATCCTCGCCCTAACTGGTGGTATGGCGGCAGCCTCGATGCGCTTGAACGTGCGGTTGCGGCCTGTCCGCAGACGGTCTTTATCGGTCATGCCCCCGGGTTCTGGGCCCATATTTCCGGCGATGATTGCTACGCCAAGGAGAGCTATCCGATCAGTCCGGTGCTGCCGAATGGGCGCTTGGCCCCGATGTTGCGCCAGTACCGCAATCTATATGCCGATCTGTCGGCTGGGTCGGGTTTGCGTGCGCTGCAAAGGGACCGGGACTTCGGGCGCGATTTTCTCCTCGAATTTCAGGACAAATTGCTCTTTGGTCGGGACTACTTTGATACTCAGCTAATGGATTTTCTGTGCGCCCTCGATCTACCTGCGGAAGCCTTTGACAAGATCGCCTACCAAAACGCCGACCGCCTCTTGGCTTCCTACTTAGACGGGCCGGGCTAAGGTTAATCATGGGGGTATGGGAAGCTGTGGGCCTGATGGTCCTGTCCTTCGCGTTGTTGGCCAAATGCGCCGACTATCTGGTCGAGGGAGCCATTGATATTGCGCGCTACCTCCGCGCTCCGCCGATATTGATCGGCATCGTCATCGTCGGCATTGGCACTACCTCGCCTGAGCTGGCGGTCTCGGTGACCGCCGCCCTCAAGGACTCGCCCGAAGTGGCACTGGGCAATGCCGTGGGGTCGGTCATTTACGACGATGGCTTGGCTCTGCCCATGGCCGCGCTTTTTGCCACGGGGGCCATTGCCATCGACCGCATTGTGCTGCGCTCGGCCGCGATTTTCCTCATCACTATAGATCTAGTGGCTTGGTACATGGCCTTCGACGGGACGCTGGCCCGGGTGGAAGGCGGCGCATTGGTGGGTCTTTTTGTCCTATATCTGATATACTCGTTCTGGGAGCAGAAGCGGCGACCGCGTGCTGAGACCGAGGAGGAGGATGCCCCTCTGCGCAGCCTCTGGAAGGTAGCGTTGCTATTCATCGGCGGCTTGGCTGGCGTGGTCGTTAGCAGCCACTTTATCGTCGAAGCCACTCCGGTGGTGGCGATAGCGTTGGGGCTGCCGGATGTCGTCATCGGCTTGGTGGTCGTGGCCTTGGGCACTTCGATACCCGAGATCGCCACCTGTATTGTCGCCGCCCGCAAAGGCCAAGGGGCTTTGGCGGTGGGCAACATTCTCGGGGCCGACATACTCAATATCTGCTGGATCGCCGGTGCTTCGGCCTTGGCCAATCCACTGGTGGTACCAGCCGACGTGGTCAATTTCATGTTTCCATGGATGCTGGCTATCGTGCTGACGATGCTCGGGCTGATGCGGCTCGGTTACGAGTTAAACCGCTGGAAGGGCTTGGTGTTGTTGGTGTTGTGCATTGCTTATTTGATCGCGCTTTTCGCGACCAACCCTGGGGCGCTGGCTCCGGGCATTGAAAAAGGAGTGTAGTTTGGATCTAGGACTCAAAGACAAAGTCGCCTTGGTGACCGGGGCTAGTCGCGGCATTGGCAAGCGCATTGCCGCGGCCTTGGCCGCCGAGGGTGCTAGGCTTTGTATCTGCGCTCGCGGTGCGGACGCGCTGGCGGAAGTGGCTGCCGAATTAGTAGATCAGGGCGCAGAGGTGGAAGCTACCGCGCAAGATGTGACGACGCCGGAAGGCGCGATCGCTGTGGTGGAGGGGGCAAAAATTCGCTTTGGCGGGCTCGACATTCTCGTAAACAATGTCGGCGGATCGAAGTGGACCCCCTTTGTCGAGATCGACGATGCCGAGTGGAACGACATCATCAATTTGAGCTTTCTTTCGGCCGTGCGGGTGAGCCGTGCGGCGCTTCCCTTGATGGAAGCACGCGGGGGCGGCAGCATCGTCCACATTTCTTCAATTTTTGGCCGCGAAACCGGTGGGCCCATCTCATATAATGCTGCCAAGGCCGCGCTGATCAGCCTAGGAGCCAACCTAGCCATTGAAGCGGCCAAAAAGAATATCCGCGTCAATACCGTGGCACCCGGCTCCATTCTCTTTCCCGGGGGGAGTTGGGAGCGGCGGATGAAGGAAAATCCAGCGCAAATCGAGGCTTTTATCGACGCCAACATACCCTTTGGCCGCTTTGGTACTCCAGAGGAGGTCGCCGATGTAGTGGCGTTCTTGGCGTCTGACCGGGCCAAATGGGTGACCGGTGCCTGTATCAATGTCGATGGGGGGCAATCCAAGTCCAATATATGAGGATGCGTTGGTTGGCTTGGGCAGCGTGTGGGGTCGGTTGGGCCGCGGCCGCGACCGCTGATGACGTGGTGGCACTCAGGCAACAGTACAACCAAGTGTCCGCCAGCATCGACACCTTGGTCCGCCTCTATGGGGGGGATAAGCTGCGCGAACTGGCAAAGCGCAAAGGAGACAGCCGGTTATTGCCGGCCAATTCCAAACTGATACTGATTTTCTGGGCCGACGACGAAGCCGAGTTATTCCTCAATGGGCACCGGATCGGGGAGACACGCCTGACCCCAACTCGAGTCGAAATTCCCGTCGTGTACCTGCGCGAGTCCAATGTCTTGCGTGCCCATTGCTGGGACACAGACCGAGTCGAAAGCGGCTTTATGGCCGGTTTATACTTGCAAGACGGCCGCGGCCGCTTGCGCAAGGTGCTGGCTACTGGCGGTGGCCACTGGTGGGTCGCTGGCCGGCGGGCCGAGCAGCGTTTTTACAACCACAGCTTGCCCGACATTCCCGGGGCCGAAGTCATATGGGGGATGACGCTGTTTGGCGAGGTCGAATTAGAGACCCAGTTCGACGCCGCACAATTGGCCCGCGCGGCGCGGCGTCGGCCGCTCAGAGGTGCGGCCGGCAACGTGTCTCACCAGCTCATGGAGACTCATCTGGTCGTCAGCCGTCTGGTGCATCTGCAAAAGCAACGCGATGAACTGGCGCAAAAGCTCCACGCACGCCGCAGCCCCGCACAGGACGTGCTCTACGAGGGATTTGTCCGCGGGCGGCTGGCTTTTTCCCTCGGGAAAGCGAGCAGATTGGCCGAAGTCGAAAGTATAGAGGCGGCGAAAAAACTGCTCGCTTGGACCGAGGAACTGCCCGCCGCGCAACGCGAGTTAGTTTTTCCCCAAAAACAAGCCCTCAAAGGCACGAGCCACGTCGTGCCGCAGCGTACCGTGACCGGCACAGTGCGCGGAGAAGCAGACCGCCGCCGAGATTACGCGCCCCCGGCTGCCCCCGGCTCAGCTAGAGGCGAGGGCCGCGCTACGGGAGCGGGCGTGGGGGAATCGCCTGCTCGGAGTATCCAGGTTAGCCGCAGCGCGCCGTGGCAACTGTGGGGGATTGCGACCGGCCTGTTGTTCTATCTAGGGGTGATAAGTCGGCAGTGGTGGAAGCTGTTCAGCGCGAAGGGATGGATCTCTTGAGCGACGAATTGGTACTAGTCAGCAGCATCCTGTTGGTGCTGGCCGGCGGCGTCTCGGTTAGCTGTTTGCACCTGCGCCGGGCGCGGCGCATGCGCCGGCACGACGCAGCCTACTCTCTGAACCTGCCCCGCCTGCAGTACTTGGCTAGCTGTATAGGCTTGCTGGCCGGGTTGATCGTCGGGGCACTGGCCGCTTATTACCTCTTCATCAACCCGCAGCCGGCCAGTGCCTTTGCGTGGATTGGCCGCTCCTCATACGCGCTGATCACTTGGTCGGCTGGCGGTCATCTGTTGAGCTTGGTACATATTAGCTTGCATCTGCGGCGCGAGGAGCGAGCTTGGGCGCGGCGCGGCGGTCCCGGCTCCAACACCTTGGGCCGCCAGAGAATGGAACAGCTAGCAGAACTGCAGCGCCAATCCGCCAGCTACGGCGACCTCAAGAGCCGAGACGAGGCGTTGGTGGACGAACTTGTAGGCTTTCTCGGCGACCCTTTGACGCACGTGCGCCGCGATCTGGCGAGGATACCTCTATACGGCTACTTGGGCACGGTTTGCGGCATCCTGCTGACCGCGCAGGAATTGAGTCAGATTGACGAGGCGACCCAGACCTTTAAGGCGCTTAGTGCCATGGCCGAGGGCTTGGTTTTGGCCTTTAAGACCACGCTCGTCGGCCTCTTGGCCTACTTGCCCCTGCGCAAGGTTGCCGACAATTTGGTCCAGCGGCTCGCCCGGCAGGAGGACGCTTGGGTCAGAGAGAGGAATAGAAGATTGTGAGCCGCTATCTCAAACGCCAATCCGCCGAGCTCGAAGAGCACGATATCAGCAAGGAACTCTTCTTGGGCATTATGATGCTGATGCTGAGCTTGGGCATTATGATCCTCAATGCAACGCAACCGGTCTGGCGGGTGCATCGCCACGACCCACAGCCCGGGGATCGGGTCGTGCTGTACACGAGCGCGGGTACGGGGCTATCGCGCGATGGCTACACCATCGACAACCCCTTGAGCGAGTGGGAATTCCGTCGGATGGTGCGCCGGCTGGTCGCCGAGCCCGAAGCTAGTTTGCATTTGTTTCTCAAAGGGGGGAGCCGAGAGCGGCTGGCCAAACACGCGTCGTTTGCCGACTCGCTGCTCTCGACCGACCAAGCCGGAGAAAAGGTGCGCTCGGCAGTCTATGTCCACACTTGGTGAGGCCAAGCTATTCCTTGAGTATCGCCAAGACGCCCGTGCCACCGGCTAGCTCGTTGAGGAACGAGACCTGTACTCCGGCTTCGCCGTGCGTCATTTCGTAGTCATCCCCCTTCCTGAGCTTGCCGTAGTGATCGACAAGGGCCTCGACCTCGCCGCGTAGCGCGATGGCTTGGCCAATGGGTGCGACTTGGGTACTTGGGTTGTCGCGGTCAATTTTTTTAATTAACTCGTATTGCTTGCGGAACCCGCTGCCAAAGGGCCGGTTAGTTTTGAGGTAGCCTTGCTCTACGAGTTGGGTCTCGTTGGCAGCGTAGAGATACACTGCGTTTTGCCGGGATTTAGCTTCGTCCAGTTCGGCCTTGGTCTGGGCCACCTCTTGCTCTAAGCGGCGGATGTGATCGCTCTGGCGGCGGATGCTGCTATGGGTTTCCAGTAACTCGCCATTGAGGCGGTCGGTCTCGGTGCGCAGTTGGGAAATGGTGTAGCGATCCGCTTGCTTTTCCCGCCTTAGCTGCTCGATTTCGCTCTTTAACCGCGCATTGCTCTGCTTGTATTCGGTGGCCAAGTTGCTCCAGTGCCGCAGTTCCTTGTTGAGCTTCTGTACGCTTTCGAGGAGCTTGTCATTGACCTGTTGGGTGCTGTCCACTTGTGCCCGCATGTCGTCGAGCAAGCGGTTGGAGTCGTCGAGCGAGTACGTCAGTGAGTCAATGGCGGCGCTGGCGCGGACCATGTCGCTTTGTAATTGGAGGAGGAGCATTTCCTGCTCCTTATCGGCGCAGGCGGCGAGGAATAGGGCGAGGAAAGGGATGAGGATGCGTTTCATTGTCGGCTCCTTAAGGTGTTGGGATAGATGTTCTATTATATAGGCTATCAATTTGCGCCATAGTTTGGTTAAAGTCGTTGGACAGGGCGCTCAGGCTGCGGGCGAGCGCATCGAGTTTTTGCGCCGAGAGCCTCTGAGTCCCGCGGGCGGCGGCGATCCTGTCTATAATCGCCTGCTGATTGCTCTGCAAGGTTGCGGTTTGCTCTTGCAGGCGGGTCAAGGTGCTGTTGAGGGGGCCAAACTGCGCCTGTATGCTGGCTAAAGAGCGCTGGTGGGTCTTGGCGAGGTTTTGGTAGCGCAAGTCCTCCTGCTCGAAGCGTTCTTCGAGCTTGCGGTCGGTGTCGGCTTGGTAGCGCAGCCGCTCCTTGCGCTCGGCGTCCATTTTGTTTTGCAGGGCGTTGTTGTGCTCGATTTGGGTCGCTAATTGGTTGAGGGTGCGCTTGTGGTGATCCACTTCGTTTTGTAGGCGGGAGCGAATCTCGAATTCAGAAGTGGTCAGATTGGCTTTTTCCTCTAGCTGGCCAATGAGTCGGGTGCTCAGATCGGAGAGGCGAGTGGAGAACTCGTCCATTTGCTCGTCTAGCTGGGAGCGGTGTTTCTTTTGCTGATCGTGATTGATAAAGAGCACCAGGCCCATGACACAGCCGACGACCATAGTGGTGTACGCGGCGAGGATCAACACATGTTTGCGCTCGAAGGGATCCGCGATGCGGAGCAGGCCCAAAAACCCGCCCCAAACCAAGAAGATGCCGCCTAAAATTGCAGCGATGATGACGTTCACAGGGCCTCGAATAGGGCGATAGATACAAAGAATAAGTAAATATAAGTAAATATATAAGTAATAGCAGCACGAGAAGGAGGTGCTTATGCAGCGGAAAGTCGCCGCTATTGATGGCCGTGGTCAGGGAGTGTACCTAGAGGAAGCCATGCCCGCACTCGGCCCCGGCGAGGTAAAGGTGCGAGTGGAGGCTTCGGTGATCAGCCCGGGGAGCGAGTTGGGGCGGGTGGGGGCGATGCGAGAAAACCCCCAGCCCCACAGGCCGCCGCGCCCTTTTGGCTATAGCAACGCCGGCGTCGTTGAGGAGGTCGGGGCTGGGGTAGCGCAATTTGCAGTGGGGCAGGGCGTGGCCTGCATGGGGGGTGGGTACGCCCTGCACGCGGATTGGGCCTGCGTGCCGCAGAATTTGTGCGCGGCCATACCCGCAGGCGTTGGCTTTGCCGAGGCCGCGTCTGTACATCTGGCGGCGACCGGATTACACGCGGTGCGCCGCACAGCCCCTTTGTACGGGGAGAATGGGATCGTCGTCGGGTTGGGCTTGGTCGGCCAGTTTACGGCTCAATTTGCCCAGCTAAGCGGCTGTCACGTTTTGGGGGCCGATCGCTTTGCGCGCCGTCGAGACATTGCCCGGCAGGTGGGCATAGAGGGCGTCGTCGATCCGGCCGGGCAGGATGTGGTTGAGCAGGCCGGAGAATTTACCCAAGGGTATGGTATGGATTTCGGCGTCATTGCCTTTGGCGGCGAGGCCAGCGATGCGTTTGTCGCCATCTATCAGAGCCTAAAGCAAGCGCCGGATACGCATCGCATGGGGCGCATTGTCTTGGTGGGAGGAGCGCAGGTAGCGCACGGGTTTGGGGCCGCGCTGGGCAATGTGGATGTGCGGAGTGCGGCGCGCACTGGTCCTGGCTATCACGACCCAGCTTATGAGCGCGGCCAAGCATATCCCGAGGTCTTCGTCGAATGGCCGACTCAGCGCAACCTAGCCGAGTGTCTGTGCGCCATGGCCGCCGGGAAGCTGCGCGTCCAACCGCTCTATACCCACGAGTTTGTGCTTGAAGAGATCGCCGCGGCCGTAGATGTACTCGTCGAGTCGCCAGCCGAAGCGCTGGGGGTCGTGCTCAGACCGGCTCGCCGGTAACGAGGTTGCGCTTGCCTTCTGGATAGAAGGTCACCGGCGGCAGGTCGATTTCCTCGCCGGCGATCATTTGTTCCAACAGCGCAGCGACCCCGGCCACGGCTGGCCCCACTAGGGCTTCGCCCTTGGTACGCGTACCCAAGGCGGCGGCCGGGTTGTCAATGGCCTCGGTCTGTACGCGCTCCGGTGCTAGATAGAGCATAGTCGAGGTCTCGAATTCGTCGGCGTGCCCAGGCAGGCGCCCCTGCTCCATGTATTGCTGCACGTAGTCGGGGTCATATACGTCCCAATAGGACTGGAAGCGGAGGTTGACGCCGAGTTTTTCCCGGTATTCGTCAATGCGGCGCATCATGGGTTTGACGTTGCCGCCGTGGCCGTTGAGCACCAAGATGTTCTCAACGCCAGCCCTCGCAAGTGAATGGCAGACGTCGAAGACGTATTCGCAGAAAATTTCCGGCCGCACAGTCAGGGTGCCGATGTGCTTCATCCAGTGCTCGGAAACGCCGATGCCCACTGGAGTGGCTACCACTACTTGGGGCAGGAGCTTTTTGGCTGCGTGCTCGGCCATATAGCTGGCGTGGAAGGTGTCGTGGATCATGTGCAGGTGTTCGTTGTGCTGTTCGGTTGCGGCGGTGGGTACTATGGCGGCCTTGATCGTGCCCGCTTGGATGCGCTCGCGGAATTCCTTGCGGGTCAGGTCGCCAACAAAGACGCGTTCGTCGGCCATCGTAACAATCTCCTTTGCGTTGGTTGGAAACGCTAGCTTAAGGGCTGTCCATCCGGGCGTCAAGTGGCCGGGCGCTCGGTTGACTGCGAGAGGAAAGCACACTTGAATTCACTACATCAACAAGGGGGCTGCTATCGCCAATCCTTTCGCAGAGTGGAATAAAAACTTCGCGCTCTTAGCCGTGGCCGTGGCCGGGACGGGGGTGTTCTTCGGGGTGCAGTTGACCCTGTTCAACAACTTCATCGTCGAACGGCTGGGCATTGAGCCGCACGAGTTGGGCTATGTGGAAGCCCTGCGCGAAGTCCCCGGTTTTCTCAACGCGTTCTTTCTGGTGCTGATCGTCCGCTGGGCCCCGCCGAAAGTTGCCGCAGTTTCACTGGTGGTGATGGGGATTGGGCTTGCCGCGTACGCCGAGGTGTCCTCGGTTTTCATGCTGGCCTCGTGCTCGCTGGTGTGGAGCTTGGGTTTTCACTGCTGGCTCCCGCTAGAGCAGAGCATGGGCTTGAACTACAGCCCAACCGCGGATAAGGGCCGCTGGCTGGGACAATTGCGCAGTATCAGCAGCTTGGCTTGGCTAGCGGCGATTGGCGTGTGCATGGTGGGACTGGAGTTTTTGCGCTATGAGGGGGGCTTTGTCTTGGCCGGTGCGTGTACGGCCGCGGGCGGTTTGGCCCTGTTTTGGGCCGATACCAAGGACCGGCCGGCCGGCGAGAAGCGCTTGGTATTCAAGCGGCGCTATCTGCTCTACTATGCCCTGAATTTCCTTCAGGGCCTGCGCAAGCAGATGTTCATCACCTTCGCCATCTTCGCCCTCGTGAAAGTTCACGGGATGCCGGTGGAGACGACCATGGTCTTAGTGTTGATCAACCAAGTGCTCATCACCTTGACGGCTGCGTGGATGGGCCGTTTGGTCGATCGCTTTGGTGAGCGGCGGATGCTCACGCTAAGTTATAGCGTGTTGGTCTTCGTCTTTTTGGGCTACGCGTTCGTGGAGCACCGGCTGAGCCTGTACGCGCTCTATTGCCTCGACAACCTCATCTTCTTCGGCGGAATCGCGCTAACGACCTACGCGCACAAAATCGCGCCCCCAGACGAACTCAAACCCACCCTCTCTATGGGGGTGACCATGAACCACGTCGCGGCCGTGGCCGCCCCCTTAGTCGGCGGATACGCCTGGCTCTTGTTTGGCTACGAGGTCATTTTTGTCAGCGGCGCACTCTTGGCCCTTGTCTCGCTGGTAGTAACCCAGTGGGTCGATCCAGAGAAGCAGGGCCGCATACCCATTTAATCCAACCCATATAGAAGGGAATACCCCATGAAAATCGGCACCCGCATGCCCCCGTTTTCCCAGCAGATCGGCTTTGACGCCTATGCCGCGTGGTTGGCCGACAGCGGTTTTGGCGCGGTCGATACCCCGCCTTTGACCCGCCAGATTGCCCGCACCTGCGATCAATTAGGCTTGGCCATCGGCACTTCGGACGGTGGCGGCCAAGTCCTCACCCGCGACGCGGCCAAGCGCCGCAAGGGCTTGAGCGAGCTCAAGAAGAGCCTGAGCGCGATTGCCCGGCACGGCGGCCACACGCTCTTTACCGTGCTCGGCCCAGACGACCCGAGCATGTCCAAAGCCGAGACCTTTGAGATTTTTTCCAAGGTCTATCCCCGAGTCGTGGCCCACGCCGAGAAGGTGGGCGTCAATATCGCCATTGAACCTTGGCCGGGCGGCCGGCCCCACTACCCCAATCTGGGTTGCTCGCCCGAGAGCCTGCGCTTGATTTTTGAAGTGTGCCCGTCGCCACGGCTGGGCATCTGCTACGATCCCTCCCACTTCGTGCGCCTGCAAATAGACTATCAGCGGCTCTTGCACGAGTTTGGCGACCGCGTGCGGCACGTCCATCTCAAGGATACCGAGATCATGCCGGAAAAGCTCTACGAATCCGGCAACTTGGGCGAGGCATACAGCTCGACCTACGTGTGCGGCGAGGGCTGGTGGCGCTATACCATCCCCGGCGAGGGCGAGGTAGATTGGAACTTCGTAATACGCCGACTCGAAGACGCGGGTTACGACGGCGTGCTCTCGGTGGAACTCGAAGATCACTACTTCTGGCAGACGCCCGAACTGCAACAGGAAGGTTTGTTGCGCGCCAAGGACCATATTGATCCGCTGCTCAGGGGATAGCAGTGGGTGCCCTTCGGCTGGGCTCAGGTCGAAGCCTGCTGCTCGTGCTCCTGCTGTCGGCAGCTAGCTATGGGCAGAGCCACTTCGCGGAGGTCGCCCGCGAATTAGGCATTGACTTCGTCCACGACAATGGGTCCTCGCCGCAAAAGCGACTGCCCGAGACCAACGGTGCTGGCAGTGCCTTTCTCGACGACGACGGTGACGGAGATTGGGACTTGTACTTGGTCAACAGCGGGGACTTGGAGCGGGGGCGGGGCACAGCCTCTAATCAGCTCTTTCGCAACGACGGGCGCATCTTTGCACGGGTGGATGGCGTAGCGGGTGCGCTTGGCACTTCCTATGGCATGGGGGTGACCGCGGCCGACTACGATGGCGACGGCGACCCAGACCTCTATCTGACGGCGTGGGGGCCAGACCAGTTCTACCGGCGCGAAGAGGGGGGTTATGTCGATGCAACGGACGAGGCCGGTCTCGGCCACACGGGATGGACGACTAGCGCCGTTGCGTTCGACTACGATCTCGACGGCGACCTTGACCTCTTTGCCGCGCAATACGTCCGCTTTGTCTTGGGGGAGCAGCCTTGGTGTGGACGCGAGGACATGGGGCTGCGCTTCTACTGCGATCCACGAGTCTTTGCTTCCACCGCAGACATTCTCTACCGCAATGAGGGCCGCGGCGTCTTTTCCGAGATCGGCCGCCAAGCGGGTATCACGGGTGAGGGCAATGGGCTAGGCGCCGTGGCTGGCGACTTCGATGGGGACGGCGACCCGGACATATACGTGGCCAACGACTTGACGCCCAATTTCCACTACGTCAACCAAGGCGACGGCACCTTTGCCGAGACCGGCTTGCTGGCCGGGACCGCGCTGAGCGCCGACGGGGCTAGCCAAGCGGGCATGGGCGTCGATGCTGGCGACATAGACCAAGACGGCGACCTCGACCTCTTCGTCACCAACTACCAGTTGGAAAACAACGGGCTCTATCGCAACGATGGCTCGTTTTACTCCGAGATCAGCTTCAAGGCTGGCCTCGGCGACCTCAGCCTGAACTACCTTGGCTTTGGCACGGGGTTTTTCGATTTCGACAACGATGGGTACCTCGACCTGTTCGTGGGCAACGGCCACGTCCACGACAACATCGAACAGTACGACGAGTTGGTGACCTACGCGCAACAGGCCCAGCTCTTTCGCAATGGGGGCGCGGGTGTCTTCCGCGAGGTGACCGCTGAAAGCGGTCCGGCTTTCGCAGCCGCCTACGTGGTGCGCGGCTCCTCCTTTGGGGACATTGACCAAGATGGCGACTTGGACATTGCCCTCGTCAACAACGGCCGCCGCTTCGCCCTGCTGCGCAACGACGGTCCCCGAGGCAACTACCTCGCGGTCGCGCTAGAAGGCCGGCAGAGCAATCGCGACGGCATCGGCACCCGCCTGTATCTATGGGCCGATGGCCGACGGCAGTTCAGGGAGGTCAAGGCCGGGTCGGGTTTCCTCTCGACTAGTCAGCGCGACCCCGTGTTTGGCTTGGGAACAGCCGAACGCATCGAGCGGCTGGAAATTCACTGGCCGGCCGGGGGGATACAAGTGCTCAAAGACTTGGCTGTCAACCAGCGGTTACATGTGGTGGAAGATTGACGGGCGACAAGGTAGCACAACCGCCCGGGTTGATTTTGGTATGTACTATTATGACAAAGAGAAGGCTTTTATCGTGAAACCTAGAATTGCCAATCTCTTTGTGAATGTCGCAGCTAAGCCGTGCGGCTGCCTAAGAGGCGGTCTGAAAACTCCCATTGGATTGCTTGGTGCTTGGTGTGAGCTGGCCCGTGGCCGTGGCGTTAAGCGTTTTGCGAGGGCGAGACGCCCTCGATCCAAGGGTCTTGGAGCCGTTTGAGGAGCCGAACTTGGCGTTTTCAGACGGCTTCTAAAGAATTTCGCTTCGTAGGTACGGAAGTAAGGAGTGATCGAGATCACTATAAAAAAAACGTTTGCCGAGTTCTTTGCCGGTATCGGTCTGATGAGAATGGGCCTTGAACGCCAAGGGTGGAACATATCTTGGGCCAATGATATCGCTGAGGAAAAGTATGCGATGTACAAGGCCCACTTCGCGGATGCCGACGAGCATTTCATCGTAGGAGATATCCACAACGTAGAAGGGGCTTGGCTGCCGTCAGTTACTCTTGCTACGGCCTCTTTTCCATGCAATGATCTCTCTATTGCCGGGGCCAGACGTGGACTAAACGGTAAATCGTCCTCTGCCTTTTGGGGATTTGTGCGGGTTTTAGAAGAAATGGACGACCGACGGCCCGCAATCGTTCTTTTAGAAAATGTCACCGGCTTCTTGACCTCCCACAAAGGCGATGACTTGTGCTGTGCATTACATGCCCTGAACGATCTAGACTATCAGGTGGATGCCTTTATCCTTAATGCGGCGTGGTTTGTTCCGCAAAGTCGGCAAAGGCTCTTTGTGGTGGGCGTCGAGGGAGAACAAAAGGGTCCTGTACCGCTCGAACAGGCACTCATAGAAAGCCAAATTCGGCCTAAAGCCCTCGCCCATTTTATGGCTACACATCCTGAACTGGCATGGCATATTAGGAAGCTCCCAGAAATTACCGGTAACAACCAAACACTCGAAGACGTGCTCGAAGACTTGCCAGACGATGTCGAGGAATGGTGGAACAAGGAACGGTCAGAATACCTGCTGAACCAGATGAGCGAACGGCACCGGGCGATTGCCGAAAAAATGATCGCTGGCAGAAAGTATTCCTATGGTACGGTCTTTCGCCGAGTGAGGAACAAGCGGTCCATGGCCGAACTGCGCACCGATGGTATCGCCGGATGTTTGAGAACGCCGCGGGGTGGCAGTGGCCGGCAGATTCTTTTTCGAGGAGGCAACGGAAAGTATGCAGTCCGTCTGCTTACGCCGCGGGAATGTGCCCGCCTGATGGGAGCAGATGAATTTACGCTCCGTCCAGACCTACCGCGGAACAGGGCTCTATTTGGTTTTGGTGACGCCGTATGCGTATCAGCCATTGAGTGGATAGCCCGATATTATCTCAATCCGGTTGTTGATGAGTTGAACAAGGTAGAGGTATAATGGCTCAAAAAATCAAGCAATCGTCTCCACAAGATGTCAGGGACATTCAAAAAGAGATAAAGAAATTTTACGACATCGAAGACCCGCAAGGACGCAAAATTGGCAATGCCCTTTGTGGCATCTACGCATTCTACGACTATGAGGATGAGCCCATTTATGTGGGGCAGACCGTTGAACGGATCCGAGAACGGGTTGGTCGCCATCTTACGGGGAGAAGGAGTGATGCGGTAGCTAAATTCGTCCTCGATCCTGTAGAAGTAGCACAAGTAGAAGTTTGGCCCTTCTTTGATATTTCGCTAAAGACGACAGAAAAGAAGAGGATGGCCAAACTCCTCATGGACAGGGCGGAATACACCGTGTTCCAGAAGCTCCTGCAGAAATCTGCTATTGGTGCGATTCTCAATGAGGAAGATATACGGCCGACGGAACCAATTGAGCTACCCAAATCGTACCGAGCCAAGATAATACCAGCGCACATCTACGCTAGGGAGCAACATCCAGATATTAGAATAGCAAGAAGGGCCAGTACGATCGCCAGCTTGGCTAGGCTCATAAGCGAGCGGAACGTTTCGTTGGGATTGCGCCAAACACTTCTAACTCAGGCCAAACGCCTTGAGAGGCTGACAGATAGACGCCTTAATGAATTGGCTATATAAAAGGAGCTAGCAAAATGATCGGATTTGCTGTTGTAGGGCTGGGCATGGGCCGCAATCGCGCCCGGCAAGTGGCTGAGACCGCCGGGGCCGAACTGCGCGTGGTCGTCGATCTCAACGAGGGCTTGGCCCGCCAAGTAGGCGAGGAAATGGGTTGTGCGTGGTGTACGGCCCTCGAAGACGCCTTGGGGCGGAGCGATGTGGACGTCGTGCTGGTGATGACCCCGAGCGGGCTGCACGCAACCATAGGCGTTGAGGTGCTCAGAGCCGGCAAGCACGTAATTACCACCAAGCCCATGGATGTCAGCACCCAAGCCTGCGACGAATTAATCGCCGCAGCCGACGCGGGCGGCCTCTTGCTCGGCGTCGATTACCAAAGCCGCTACGTCGCCAACAATTACCGCGTTGCCGAAGCCCTTAAACAGGGCCTGTTGGGCAAGCCCATTCTCGGCGAGGTGCGCTTTAAGTGGTTTCGCCCACAGGAGTACTTTGAACACGGCGGCGGCTGGCGCGGCACTTGGGCCATGGATGGCGGTGGCTCGCTGGCCAACCAGGGGTCGCACCTGATCGATCTCCTGCTGTGGTTCATGGGTGTGCCCAAGACTGTCTATGGCGAGACCGCCATAATGAACCACGACATTGAAACCGAGGATATTGGCCAAGCCATCTTGAATTTTGAAAGCGGGGCCAAAGGGGGCATCTTGGGCACGACGACCTTCCCGGCTAGCCCGTACTTTAGCGCCGAGGTCCACGGCAGCGAAGGGGGGGTGCTGCTGGACGCCGTGCTGTCGGGCGAGATGCGCGTCTTTGGCGATGGGCTGGAAGAAAAGCTACTGGCCATAGACAATCCGCTGACCAACGTTGTCGAGGACGTGGTCTCGGCCCTAGAGAACGGGACCGCCCTGCGGGTGGATGGCCGCGAGGGGCGGCGCACGGTGGCGCTGTTAGAAAACATCTACCGCTCGGCGCGGGAAGGAAAGGTAGTGGATTACCATGACGGATAAAGTGTGCGCTGCCCTCGTTGGGCTGGACAATCCCCACAGTCGTGGATGGCTGACTTCGCTACAGCATTGCGAGGCAGTGGGTCGCTTGGTCGTCTGTGCGGCCGAAGAATGCGCTGACGTCGATCAGGTGTATGGCAATCTAAACGCGCTACTGGCGGCCGAAAAGCTGGGATTAGCCATCGTATGTACGCGCAACGACCAAGCGCCAGACCGCATCGCGCAGCTTTTGCAGGCTGGTGTACCGACCATTGCCGAGAAACCGGTCGCGCGCACGGCCGCTGATATCGCTCGTCTCAACGAAATCGCCGCCGCAAAGCAGGTCTTGTGGGCGACGGCCTTTTTGAACCGCTGTCATCCGGTTGCCAGCAAAGCGCGTCAACTTGTCGCCGCCGGCGTCTTGGGCCGCATCGTCTCCATTGAGGGACGGATGATCACCAGTACCGTCCAGCAGCGCAATCCAGACCACTGGCTCTTTGACCGCGCACAGGCGGGTGGGGGCATCCTGCACTGGCTGGCGATCCACACGGTCGATTTGATCCGCTATATCAGCGGCCTAGAGTACAAGGGCGTCAGCGCGCACAAGGCAACCCTGAGCGGTGCTGGCATCGACGTCGAGGACGTGCTCGCCGCTTCGTTCCGCATGGACAACGGTGCGCTCGGCAGCCTCCACGCGGGCTATGTCCTGCCGCGCCGTTACGGCGATATCTACTTGTGTTTCAGGGGAACTGCCGGGGATGCGACTTGGGTGATGCAAGACTGGGACGGACGCGGCGATCGGCTCGTCGTCCAGAGCCAAGCCGAGGGCTGGACCGAGGACGAGTACCGTCAATTCGACCTCTCGGTTGGCGAGGCCCCCGGGTACGGTGGGGCGGCCGGATTGGGTTTTATCGCCGACTTTGTCGCCGCCAGCCGGGGGCAGGGTACTTTTATCACCAACGGCGACGATGCTTGGCAGGCTATGCGCTTTGTCGAGGCGGCGTACGAGGCGGCTGAGCGAGGCTGCCAACTCGAACTGTAAGAAGCAAATATGAGAACCATTCCCATCGACGACGAGACCTACCGACCAGCCCAATTTGGCTACTCAACCTATAAGCCGTTGCTTGACTGCTTCGTCGCCGCGGTCCAAGAAGCTCTGGATAGTGCGGTCCTTTCCGTTGTCCTCTATGGGTCTGTAGCCCGCGGCAACGCGACAACGGAAAGCGATGTGGATTTGTTGCTCGTGCTGGAAAAAGCCCCTCCGGCTTTTCGCGAACGGATCCAGTTGTTGCTGCCTATCTTGCGACATCTGCGGCGTCAAGCCTGTTGGGCGGCCTTAGTCGCGCAACGCATTTTTCCTTCCCCCAGCGTCGTCATTCTCACGCGAGAAGAGGCAGACCAAAACCTGCCGCTCTACTTGGACATGATTGAAGATGCGCGGATTCTCTTGGATCGAGGGCATTTTTTTCGCCATCGCTTAGACAAATTACAGGATAGACTGCGGCAATTGGGTGCCCGAAAAATCTGGCTCGACAATAGCTGGTACTGGTACTTAAAACCAGATCTGAAACCGAACGAGGTGTTGGTACTATGAAAGATAGCCTCCAAGAGATCGGCAAGCAGCTTATCGCCGAAAGCGAACGCATCTACCTGCGCGATGTACAAGGTGCCCTGCAAGAAGCCGACTCCAATCTGGCTGTGCGGCGCTCGCAGGAAGTCGTCGAGCTTGCCCTGAAGGGAGGCCTGAAAGTGCTGGGCGTAGATTATCCCAAAGTACACGATGTTGCCCCGGTGTTTTCCGAGCAACTCCGGCAGAAGCGGGAATCCGTAGATACTCTGGAACTAGACCGAATCGAAGAGATTTCCCTATGGCTGGCGCAAGCTCGGGCCCCAGCGTTTTATTGTGGAACACGAGTACCATGGAGAAGATGCACGGCAGGCGGCACAGGATGCGAACTTTGTGGTTGCCGCGGTCAAACGGATCAAGGTGAAGAGCTATCCAATGCTTGACTGAGAGGACGGGGAGTTTGTGCGCCAAGAAAATAGCTGCTATCCAAACTTTTGAATTATTGCCTCCACCACCGAGTGAAGAGGGGACGCGCCCGCTGCGCGAGCAGGCGTGGCTTTGGGCTCCTCGGCAGGCCACGCCCATGGATAAATTCGCGCCCGAAGAGCGAATGATGCCCAAGCCGGGCGGGGTGCTCTGGGTCAAGGCCATCGCCGAGGACGGCACCTTTGGCTGGCTCGTGCCACCCAGCCGATCATCGCCGAGTGCCTAGCGCCCCTAGTCGTCGGGCAGGAGGTGGGGGCCATTGACCGGTGCAACGATCGCATGTGGCGGGGGACGCTCTCCTTTGGCAACGAAGGGCTTACGGCGCGGGCGGTCGCTGGAGTCGATTTGGCGCTGTGGGATCTGTGGGGCAAAACCCTCGACCAGCCCGTCTATCGGCTGGCCGGCGGCCCGCAGTGCACCCAGATGGAAGTCTATGCCACCGGCAACGATGTCGATTGGCACTTGGAGTTGGGTTTCAAAAAATTCAAGCTCCGCACGGACCCGTTGATGGCCAAGCCGGCATCGACGGCACGGTTGAGCTGATGGCCAAGTGCCGCGAGTTAATCGGCCCGGATGCCGACTTGATGCTCGATTGCTGGATGACCTTTGACCTCGACTTTGCCGTGCGTCTCTGCGAGGCACTCAAGCCGCAGCGGATGCGCTGGATGGAGGAAATGCTGATGCCCCACGACTGGGACGGGCTCCGCGCCCTGCGCCAGCGCGTACCTTGGCAGACGCTGGCCGATGGCGAACACTGGTCCACGCGCCATCCGGGCATGCGGGCCGTTCAAGAGCGGCTCGTCGATTTGATCCAAGCCGATATCTACTGGATCGGTGGCTTTACCGAGGCCATGAAACTGGCCCACTACGCCGATTCGCAAGGCGTCCAGATGTGCCTGCACACCGGGGGCAACGACCCGTATGGCCAGCACTGGACAGCGGCCATGCCCAATGCCCCGCTGATCGAATTTTTTGTCGGCTCCCTCCCCGGGGTGCCATTGGCTGAGTGCTATATCGGGACGCCTTCAAAATCGGGGCAGCGACACTACAAAATTCCGCCGGGGACCAACGTGCCACAAAACGGCCTGCTCGGGCTGCCCAAAGGCCCTGGGTTTGGGATCGACATCCCCGAGGACTGGCTAAGGGAGGTGTAACCATGAAAATCACCCAGATCGAAGAGTTTGTCACCGCAGTGCCGCACATTCCCTCCATCGAAAAGAGTCGTCCCGGAGACTACGTAGAGCGGCCCATCAGCCTGATTAAGGTGCATACCGACGAAGCGATCTACGGAGTGGGCGAAGGAGGGCGCGGCGGCTCATTGGCCAGCTTGGAGGCCGAGTGGCTCGGGGTCGATCCCATACAGGTCAACTTGGGCGACAAAGGCGGGGCGATGGTCATGGCCTTATACGACATCGTCGGCAAGGCCCTCGGGGTGCCGGCGTGGAAGCTGATGGGGGCCAAGCACTGGGACCGAGTGCCGGTGGGCTGGTGGTCGCCGCCGCTGGAGCCGCGCGAATTCGCGGCCATGGCCGAAGAAGGGGCCAAGCGGGGGTTTAAGACCCACAAGCTCAAGGCGCGGCCTTGGAACATCGTTGAGACCGTCGAGCTGATGACCAAAGCCGCTGGCCCGGACTACGGCATTATCGTCGATCCGAATTTCACTTTTGGCGATTTGAGCGCGAGCCTGCGGCTGGCCGAGGCATTGGAGCCGTATAACATCGAGGCGTTTGAAGATCCCTTCCAGTACTTGCCGGGCTGGCACCAGTACCGCGATTTTCGCCGCCACACCCGCATCCGGCTCGCGCCCCATTTGGGCGATCCGCAGATGGTCCTGAGCGCGATCCGCGCCGAGGCGGCCGATTGCTTCAATCTGGGCGGCAACCTCGAGCGAGCGCAGCTCTGCGCTGGCATGGCTGCGGCGGCCGGGATGCCGGTCTGGTTGCAGGTCGTGGGGTTGGGGTTGGGCGTGTCGGGCGCGTACGGCACGCACGTCCACGCGACCATTCCCAACGCCACCATCCCCTCGGACAGCCTGCACTTCACCCGCGAAAACGACCTAATCGGCGGTGCGCTGACGCCGGTCGATGGCTTCGTGGCCGTGCCGGACGCGCCCGGGCTGGGCGTTGAGCTGGACGTGGAGGCCGTGGAGAGGTATCGCGTGGGGTAGGGGAAAGCTAGGATTTTCTCAAATGCTTATAGAAAGCGACAACGGATGAAAGTAACCCATATTAGCTGTGGCCCGGCTGTCAACGAGAGTGAGCGTGCGGAACCGCCCGTTCGCAGCGAGAACGAGGTGGATTGGCTCCAATCCCTACTGCAATCCTACCCCGGCTCTCGCTGGGGAAACAGCGAGACACGCGGCCTCGACACGGACTTCGCCGCGCGAACCTATGTTAAAACCCGTATCGAAGAGGCACTGTATGGCGACATTGTGTGTCGAAAAATCCGGCTCGTCATCCTGTGCGGCAACGCTGGCGACGGGAAAACCGCGTTGCTTCAGCACCTTGCCGGTTGCCTCGG
Organism: Candidatus Latescibacterota bacterium; assembly: GCA_965200315.1. Classification (GTDB taxonomy): domain Bacteria; phylum Latescibacterota; class UBA2968; order UBA8231; family UBA8231. Next base: position 512,842 of record OZ241362.1, on the reverse strand, counting down.
ATTTGGCGTCCACGATTCCAAAGAGCGCATTTTGGAGCATCCGATGGAGGATGATCTGATCGTCCGCATGAATCTCGATGGGTCGGCGTCGTGGCAGGGCCGTTCCGCCGATGAGCTTTTGGATGAATTTTTGGAGCCGTTCCAAAAAGGCCCGCCCGACGAGGACATTGTCCATCTTTTGGCGATCAACGATGGGCGTCTCTTGGAGTGGATTGAGAGAGTCGAGAGTGAAACGCCGTTGACACGGGCTCTCCGCGACCTGCTCAACGGCGAAGAATCCGCTCCCGAATCGCATATTCGCTTCATCAGCCTCAACCAACGGTCGCTTGTTGGAAGTGTTGTGCCGAGCGAATCGAACATTGAAACTAGCTTTCTTGAAGATCTGCTAGACAGCCTCTACGGCAGAGACAAGGCCCCCCAGATTTGGGAACCTTGCGAGACGTGTTCGGCCCAAGACCGGTGTGAGGTTCGCCGCGCCATGCGGCTGTTTGGCCCCAAAGGGCTGCCCGGCATAGCCCCGCAAGATCAGCGGGATCGCGCTCGACAGTGCTTATTTGAGATGTTGCAAGCCGTTCACCTGCGCGGCGAAACCCACATCACTGTCCGCGAGCTGCGGGCCGCACTGGTCTATATCCTATTCGGCGTTCACTTTTGCAGCGACTACCACAACGGTGAGGACACTCCGTTGCCCTATTGGGATCGTGCCTTCTCACCGGAATCGCCGGGGCGACAGGGGGACGTGTTGCAAGAGCTTATTCGTTTTGACCCGGCCCTTGAATCCCATCCGAAGCTTGATCGATGCCTGTCGCGTACATCGTCTGTTGATACTACCGGCGATGTCCCTCGGCTGAAATCGGCGCGGCGGCGGGCCTACTTTGAATGGACCGAAAACGACATTGCCAAGCTCACCGCAGACCCCCACGCCCTCGGCTTGGCCCAAGCGCGGCATTATAGGGCGTTCAAACATCTCCCAGTCGCCGAAGGGGCTCTCGACGATCTTCGCCGAAAGCTGTGCGATGGAATTGCCCGCTTGGAAAGCCTGCCGCCCCAAGCACTTGATCGCCCCGATGTCGTCCCGCTGCGCATTACGCCGCGCACGCCTACGGAAACCGCGTTCTGGGTGGAGAAACCGCTGACCAACTTTCGGCTTGAAGCTGATCTACCAGCCGAAGCCGAGGGACTTGACCGCCTGCATCGCCAAGCCTTTCTGATTTACCGCTATCGAGATGGGGGCGAAGAGCGGCTCCGCCTCGGTGCCGAATTGTTTAACCTGCTGTTGGAACTAAGCGATGGCTATCAGTTGGGCGATGTTTCGACTGACGACACTTTTGCTCACTTGTCGATCTTTGTGCAGCGGTTGGTGCGCGAGGATGACCGCACGGTGCTGGCTTGGAATCCCATGCAGGACGAGGCGCTCTACGAGGTTGCTGCGGAAATCGTCAAAGGTGTCGGTGAAGGCGTTCAGCAACAGATGATTATTCGGCGACTGGAGGAGACCATAAATGGCCGATAATGCCCGCAAACTCGTCGAAGATGTACTGGGCCCTAGCATGACCCGAGAAATCTGGTCCTCTAACTACGACAAAGTGTTGCCGGTCTCAGTTCAAGATTTCGAGTTGTCTTCGATTCTTCCGGCGGTTTTCTACATGTTCCGCTTTGGTCAACGGAGAGGGACTGGAAATTTTCTAAAGACGTTTGGGGCAAAAGATGGCTCGCCTAGCCAAATAAGACGGTCAGCGACCGTTGAGCGCATTGCGGAGACGCTGTCCGGTGTGGCAGAGTTGGACGGTTTTGACGGGGAACCCAAAAAAGCCATCCTCGGCGACTTACTGCTCTGTTTCTGTCTCGAAAATATCAAGCACAATCTTGGTCGCGATCAGCAAATCCAGCGGGTCGCGCCGGCCCATTATATGGCGAGTTGGATTGATCTTCCACAGTTTGTGGGACACCTCCGCTACGTTCCCGAAATGATCGTGGCCATGCTGGCCGACCAGAAGAAGAGCGAGTTCGTCCAGTTGAGTGACGATAAGCAAACGAGGTTCCCGGTGGGAAAGAGGTACGAGGAGAACGTTTTGTTGAACGCTTTCAGCCAAGGCGTTACTCGCCGTGGAAAGATATCCAGTGACTTGGCATCGGATCGTTTTGAGGAGAAAGACGAGTCCGTTGGTTTGGACCAACTGTTGATGATCCGATTCGCCCAGCAACTCAAGACGGCACCGGATAAGATACGCGGTAAGGAAAGCTCTATCTCCAATCAACGTCCCATCGCCAAGCAGGCGGCGGAAAATTTCTCTGAGGATATCCGCCGCTTTGTGCGCTCGTATGCAGAGCCCGCGCCGCGATACGCCTTGGTGGAGATGTTGGAGTCCGGTATTACCGTAGGGCTGACGACCATTCTTACCAGTACGGTTGCGCTTTTATTGAAGTGGTCGGAGAAAGGGGTCGTCCCAGTCCGCAAGGAGCAGAAACCCGCCCCTTTGTTCGTGGATTGCTCCAATGGGGTTGAGCGAACCATCCGGGCTGCGGCCGAGGAGTCGATGGACGACTATATGCGGCGTATGGAGCGTTTACCCGTCCTTTTGATGGTATTGCGGCTATTGGACTATCGGGCACGGGACAATAAAAGAATTAAAAGGGAGGATATTGCTACCCGACCTTATGCCACGCGTTGGCTGAAGCTATTGGGGGAATTACTGCATGGTCGCCATCCGCAAGCACAAAGAATTTTGGACAGGATAGAAGACGATGCTGACAAGCTAGCCGATGGACTAGCGGACGACTACCCCGAAGTCGAGAAAATTTTGAAAGATACCAGCCAAGAGAACCCGGTCTGGCGGCTTGCCTATGGCTTGATGATGTTAATGGGGTCGAAGCCTCGTACCAACTTCATAAGGATGATCGACTCGAGTTTACTCACCGGGCGTCCAAACGGTCTGGCGGCCAAGAGGACGACGACGCGCAGTCTCGGTGGAAGCGCAACGCGCCAGAGACGCGATGTTCGCTCTCTCGTATTCACCGATTCAGTGCTGGATTATCTGGTCCACCTTCACTTGCTGAAAAGCGGCAACAAACCGGGCATTCGCGCCCTTTCGTTCAGGGAGTTTCTCGAAATTTTGCGCAAACGCTATGGATTTCACGTGGATACCCCCCCGCCGGAGATGACAATCTCCAACGAATTGCTGCAAAGGAATCGCACGATCTTAGAGCGACGGCTACGCGACTTGGGGCTTTTGATGGGGGTCAATGACGCCGAAGCAATGAAGCGGCTGGAGCCTCGCTTCAAGCCGGCGATGGAGAAATGATATGGAGTGGACCAAACTACATCGGCAAGTACTCGGGCAGGCGTTTGAGAAGGTGCTTGGCCGAGCCGAATGCGGAGCCATGGCCTTCGTCCGTTGTCTGACGCCGGAGGTGGTGGGAAGGCTTGCCGAGGACGACAACTTCTGTGTACAAAATTGGCAGGTTCAGCGGGTGGCGGATTCGGACGATGCAGACCGGCAAACCATTACCGCAGACCGCGCTGTCGAGGTACGCGAGACCAAGGACCAAGCGACCTTGCTACTAGTAGATACCGATCTTGCCGGGGCCGGCATGGACGGCATCTACAGTGCCTCGCAGGAAGTGGATGAGACAAGCCTATTCAAAGAAGCTCAACGACTAGTTGCTGCTGAGGTGACGCGCCGATTGTCGAGTGAATATCTCCGATATGCCAATCGGGCCATCAAAAAGGCACCGGGATTCGGCCGTCAGTCCAGCGTTTCGCCTTGGACAGCATTCGATTTCTTGTGCCGCGTTGCAGAGCACAAACGGCATCCTGGTGCGTATCTTCATCTGCTCGGCCTGTGGCCAGTCGCCGAATCTGCAAAGTTAGACGAAGAAGCCTTAGACGACTCGCGCCAATTTGTAGATCGCCTGTTGGGAGTGGTGGCCTCTAGGCAGAATGTTGCGACGCGCATTGAGTCGCTGCGGCTGGCCGAGCCGACGGCCGAGCAGCGCCGCGATCTCGAAGTTTTTCTCCATACCAAAGAAACCCAACCACTGCTGTCGGCCTTGGCGGCCTTGGCCGACAAGAAACAACTGTGGATAGGTGCATTGCGGATTGAGAGCACCCATGACATTCAAACCATCGATCTTATATCTTGGCGCAATCGCAATGGCAAGATCGCCAAATGGTCGGGATTGAGTGAGGAATCCCCTGGAGCATCCTCCGAAGAAGACGGGAATATACAACCTCCGGTTCTATTGCTGGAACTAGACCCTGCGTCGGCGGCGGCCTATTCAAAGCTGGAGGTCCGTTGGAAGGCTCAACCCGGCAATATAGAAGAAGGTGCTGTGGAATACCGCGTTGCCGTAGTAGCCGGTGCGGACGAAGAGCTCGCCGTGCGCGATGTGAGGCACTCGAAGAAAAAGGAGGAGAAGTGCCGGTTCAGTAACGACGACTTCTCGATGCTGAACGAGGACTCGCTGGTCTCCGCCAGAGTGGTGGTTTCCGTGGTGGGAAATGACGCGGTCGAAGCGCAGGAGAGCGAGGAGTTCCTCATTCGTTTTGGTGATACACCTGAAAAGACCGCCGGAGGGGCTGGCCGAAAGATCCGGGCGTTTAGCGAGGGATTAATTGAGCTCGATGAGCGGGAGAGTGTAGCCAGCATTGCCGACAGTCCGGCGAATTTCAGATTTGATGAGAAAAGCAATTCGATATTGCTGCGTACGGCCGCGAGAACAAAACGGTTGAGCTTTCGCGTCTCTTGCCCGCCGCTGATACGAGAGGTAGAAAAGCAGTGGATGGAGCAAGACGGAGCCATTGGGCATTGGTGCGTCAAGGTCCGTTCGTCCGGCGTCCGAGCGGGGGATGTAAAGTTCTGTGACCATGAAGGTAAAGGTACGGAATGGTCTAGAGCCACCGAGGCGAGCCGAAGGTTAGCGGCCTATGTCTGCAATAAAGGCGGTGTGGTAGGCCATGTCTATGATGATAAGGCGAGACGAGCGTTTGATTCAGTCAAAAAGTACATCCGCGCTTGGACTGCATTGTTGGAGAGCGGCGATCCATCCTTGGCGTTGTGCAACACGGTGAAGGTGCAGTCTCTTGCCGGGCGAGTAATTGGCTTAATCGTCCTGCCGATGCACCCGCTGCGCGTCGCGTGGCATGCCGCGTATGACAATCTCGTTTTTCACGCGGTTTTTGAGCAGAATCAAAAGGCAAAAGACGTAAGAGAAGAGTTCCAGTGCTTGGACGGTGCCATGTTCCCGGCTTTTCTCCCGAATCCAGATGGCGGCTCGTTTGTATTTGCAGATACCCTTGGCTTTCATGCAGTCGGCATGGTCCCCGATAAGGACAAAGAGCCCAAGGCGGCGGTGGCGATTCTCGCCCGTGCGCTCGGCGAAGGGGAGTCCATGGACGCCGCTCCGACGGTAGGAGGGCAGAGCGCTGAAGTGGTCGGTGCCGAGATCGTCAAGTACTTGGATTGCCACAACACCTCCCGACTACTCCACGTTCACGCTCTTAGGGCAGGCGATGGCCTGACTATCGCCCGGTCACTAGGTTATGTCCACAAGCACCTACGCCGGGCCGATGGCGAGGATATTGAAGAGGCTGAATCTCGAAACGAAACGGTCTTCTCGCTGGAAATGTATCCTTCTGAGGAGCAGCGCGGCATTGCCGGGCGGTTCATCGCCGAGGCGCGGGAACGGCGGCGCAGTGGTGCCGGTGTGGTGTCGGCCGACGATCAGTGGATGCTCGAGTCCTTGGGTCTGCCCGGCGGCGTAAATATGCCGCGGTTGCGTTGGGCCCGTAAGAGCAAAGGCCCGAAAACTGCGGCCCACCTTGCCGTTGCGTTCGATACGTTCGAGGCACAGGTCGTATCAGCAGAGAACAAATCAGCGGCAGCTAGGCCCTTTCGGGCGTTCGGTCTGCTTTCGTTCTACGATCGCGATTATACTGGTACGCCTGCGCCCACATGGCGCAGTGTGGTCCCACAGGCGAGAGACAGCGAAAAACACCCATCAGAGCGCGGGCATAGCGATCGTTTGGGGCGCTTGCAGCAGGCATTACAGAAAGCTGTCGCTCGACATATCGGTACCGAGGGCGGACTGCCTGTATTGACAACGGAGATTTCGCCTGAAAAGGAGAGCAGCTTGAAGTATCTGCATCGACTGTGCGATTGGGTCATTACCTTAGATCGCAATGCCGGCATCGAGTACTTTGATTCGCCGCGGGATAATCCGGCCATCTACGACGCTTATGTGATTGACTGCGTCCCGGAGCGCGAGGACCTCGGCTGCTTACAGCTCATCACCTCGACTAGCAATTTGGAGGAAGTCCGCATCCTTCTCGGCGGTGTTCTAGATCAGATGGGCCTTAGCCGCAGTCAGCAAAACGCGAAATTTCTCTTAAATCGTCTCAAGGCACTCAGCGGGCGGCTTGCCATTCGTCTCACCGGCAGCAAACCGCCGACCGCTGAGTTGATCGCGCTTGCAGTCTCCCGCGCAAATTGCCAGACGGCGTCGGCAAGCGACGATTGCTGGGTATCGCTCGAGGATGGCTTCATCGTTCCAATTGACGACGTGCGCGATCTATTGCCACCCTTGCAAGAGAAGAATGGTGACGACGAGACACGAGCGCGTCCGGATCTCATCTATGTGTCCACGATGCCGCGTACGAGGCTGGTTTTCCGATTCATTGAGGTGAAGTACCGCCGACATTTGCGGGCGGCGCGAGCACCAGAAGTGCTACGGAAAATCCGCGAACAGACGGAATCACTCCATAGTCGTTGGTACGATTGGTACTCTCACGAGGATGTTTGCTCCTCTTTCAGCGCTGTCCGACGCGCCAAGCTTGCTCAGGTGCTGCGCTTCTATGCGGACAAAGCCCACAGACACTGTTTGCCAACAGAGCGGCATAGGGAACTCTCATCTGCAATAGACCGCATGATCGAGAAGGGTGGGGACTACGCTTTGCACAGCGTCGAGGCGGGGAACCGCGGTTGGGTGTTCTGCCCGGAGTATGGCGGTCGAGATCCCTGGGAGATTTCTCCCAAAGGTTGGAACACGCGGATATTTTTATTCGGCCCCGCTCTTCTGCCCAATCCAGATCTTCCTCATGGCGCATTCACGGAATCCTCAAAACAGTCCGGCGCGAAGCGAGACGATGAACGGGCCGAAGATGGCTTGGAGCCTCAGCGAGAATCGGGGCCGGGCCTCGATCGCACGTCTGTTGAAATTGAGGGAAGCTCTGGCAGAGAGGCCGAGGATGTTGCTGACCCCGCGCCGTTTGTTTGCTTGGGGACGGATACTATTGCAAATACCGATGTTCAATGGCGGCTGACTACGAAGGGGAATCCCCATCTTCTGATTGCGGGGCTGCCTGGAATGGGTAAGACTACCTGTCTTTTGAACCTGTGCAAGCAGATGGTTGAGGCCGACATACAACCGATCATCTTTTCCTATCATCAGGACATTGACGAGCGGCTTGGGCAGTCGGCGGTTCGGTTCATTGATTTTGACGGATTGGGCTTCAACCCACTAGAGGTGATCAATCGAGGATATTGGAGGGCGCATCTCGATGTGGCGAGTGAGATGCGGGACATTTTCGCGGCCATTTACCCGGAACTCGGCGGCATTCAGGCCGATCGCATTCGTGGGGCCGTCAAGGAAAGCTTCGTTGAGGTGGGATGGGGAAACGCCAACGCGGCGGCCGCGGATTTGGAGGAACCGACGTTTAGTCGCTTTGTCGAGATTCTGCGCGGCGATCCAAGACCGGACCGCGGGTTGCAGACGCTGCTTGCACGTTTGGAGGAACTTGAAGACTACGGGTTTTTTAATATCCGCGAGTCCCACAGTAGTCTGTGGGAGAGTGAGCAGCCGACCGTCATTCGGATTCACGCGACTCAGAATGACAACCTTCAGCGAGCGTTTGCGTCGTTGGTATTCTATGGCCTCTACAAGAATATGTTCCGCAGAGGCATCCAAGATCGCATCACCCATGCCTTGATTTTCGACGAGGCGCACCGGGCCGCACGGTTAAAGCTCATTCCCACCATGGCGAAAGAGTGCCGGAAGTACGGTATTTCACTGGTGCTTGCCTCGCAGGAAGCGAAGGACTTCGACGTCTCGGTATTTTCGGCCATCGCCAACTATCTCGTCTTGCGCTTGACCGAAGCGGATGCCAAGTCGCTTGTGCGGAATGTGTCGAGCTCGCAGGGTGAGCGGACACTGATAGACAAAATTAAACAAATGGCCAAATTCAAGGCTCTGTATTTCTGTGAAGGCAAGACCAAGCCGCAGCCCGTAGAGCTCTCGGCGGGATGAGGCCTGCACTTTACCAGCGAAAACGACCTGATCGGCGGTGCGCTGACGCCGGTCGATGGATTCGTCGTTGCCCCGGCTTGTCGCCTACCGGCAGGTTGGGGCTTTTTTTGCCCGTCTAACCCTTAGAGTCCCTAACAAAAGCACCGTGAACAATTACCGCGAATTCGGCTCTTCTCTTCAGGCTTTGCTGCTGTGTGGCATGGTATATTCACCCGCGGCGGGCGAAGAATTGCGGATCGGGACCAGCGCGGATTGGAGGGAGTGGCAGCGGCCCGGCAATGCCATCGAAATCAGCCGTGGGAAAGCGGCCCCCAGATTTGTACGGCGGAATATCGACGCGGTCGCCAATGCCGGGGATTTTGGTGGTGGCATCCGCGCCGCCGGGTCCAACAGCGGCGATGCTGGCAACCTAATCGACGGGAGCTTGGAAAGCTTCTGGGCTCCCGATTGGGACGACGATCCCGAGAATAGGTACGTCGAGGTCGATCTGGGGCGCGTGGTTTCTGCGCGGCGCGTAGTCTTGCGGCTCAGGGGCGATGGACCACCGCTGGAGTTCTTTCAGGTTTTGCTGTCCAATGGCGAGCGCTTTTTTGATTCGACCGGACTGCCCCTGCCGAGCATTGTGCGCTACAGCGATCGCGTCCGCTACAGCTTTAATCAGCAGCGGGAGTTGATCATCGAATACGGCCTTAAGCCGCTGCAATTCATTCGCATTGAAGTGGATTTGCCCACTGAGGGAGCGGGGATTAGCTCGATTGGGGTGGAGGCCGTGGGGGACAATATCTCGCTGGGGCTGCGGGAACGCGGTGGGCAGGTCGATATCCTCAACGAAATCGGTACGCGGGCCGAAGGCTACGAGTCAACGGGCAATAGCAACGCGCTGATCGACGGCGATATAGTGTCGAGCTGGCGCTACTGGGGGTTTTCCCAACCGGGGGACACCGAATTCACCTTTGACTTGGGTGCTCTGTACTGGGTGGATCGGGTGCGGATTTTGGGCGACTTGGCCGGCATCGCGCCCAGCAGCGTTGACTGGCGCTGGACCCGGCGCAACGCCATCCACTTCCCTTGGTACATCCTCTGGGGATCGGACGGATCGCTGGCACCGGACGGATCGCTGCGCTGGCAAGTCTTAGGAGAATTGCCAGAACACCCCCGCAATTTGCGCGATATCGTCCACTTTGAAGAGCAGTTCTCGCTCCGGCCACTGCGCTATCTGCGGATGCGCTATCCGAACAGGCAGTGCTGCATCACCGGCACGACGGCCGAATTTCAGGTCTTTGGCGAGGGCTATCCCGCTAGTGCTATCTTGCAATCCCCGCTCTACGATTTGGGGGCCGTGCGCAACGCCACAGGGTTGAGTTGGCAGGTCGAGGCCCCTGAGAGGACTCGCGTAGAAATTCGCTCGCGGACGGGCAATCTGTTGCAGGAGTCCTACGTATTCCACGACAAAAACGGCAAGGAAGTAACCGAAAGGAAATACAACAAGCTAATTCCCAGTTTCAAAGGCCGAATTGATACCGTCCGTTCGCCCGGCGACGACTGGAGTATCTGGAGTCAGGCGTACGAGCGGTCGGATCGGGGTTTTCTCTCGCCGACGCCAAGGCGTTTCGTCCAATTGCAGGCCTCTTTGCTCAGCGCCGACCCAATGCAGAGGGCGGTCCTCGACGAGCTAGTCCTGAGCTACGCCGAGCCTTTGGCCGCAGCAACGCGAGCGGAGATCTACCCAGTCCAAGCCCAACCAGGGCAGCGCACCGAGTTTACCTATTATCTTGGTTGGGATGTCGGTGCTGGCAGCACGGGTTTCGATCAGTTGCTCATGCGTTCAGGAGCAGACATTGAGCTTGGCGAGCTCCGCTTTGGGGGGCAGGTGTTGGACGTGGAGATAACCCGCGTAGATGGCGGCTTGGACATTGCCTTTGCCGATCCGTTCGTGCGGGCTGGGTTGATTGAACTCGACTTCGCCAGCACCATATACCGCCAACAGATGCCCTTTGAGGCGTTCTTGGCCAGTGGGCGGGGAGAGCGACAGGTAAGGCAACGGGTGGATGTGGGCGATGCCAGCGACGTGGTTGCCAGCGAAGCGATTGCCGTGTCACTGCCGGTCGGCCCCGCGTTAATTGACGGGCTGACGTTGTCGGCCGCGCTCGTAACTCCCAACGGCGATGGCATCGGCGATAGGCTGCGGATAGAGTTTGCCCTGTTAAACGTCCTCCAGCCCCGCTGGCTGCACGTGGCACTCTACGACTTGAGCGGACGGGAAGTTCGGGTGCTGCACGACCAGCAGCAAACAGCCGGGCCGATAGCATTGAATTGGGATGGCCAAGACGAATCCGGGCAGCTAGCCGCGCCGGGTAACTACATTTTGCGAGTTAAAGTGCAAGGCGACGCACAGACGCAGGAAACGAGCAAAATCGTCGCGTTGGCCTACTGAATCTATTGGCAGCTACCACTAGGCTAGGGAAAGCCCCCGCGTGGGCTAGGTGGTCTTGCGATGGATGCGTAAACCGTCTATTTTCCTTTAGATACAACCCCGATAGAGCCTATAGCTCAGCTGGTAGAGCACCGGACTTTTAATCCGTAGGTCCTGGGTTCGATCCCCAGTGGGCTCACCAAAAAACAGGCACTTGCGATCCCTCGCAGGTGCCTGTTTTGCTGGGTTTTGCTTCTGTTTACGCAAGCCGCACCACGTCCTCCTTGACAATCTCTTTGACATGGGTGTAGTGAGCCGGGGCCATCAGCTCTATGGTCTGCGGCGACAAGCGGTCGTAGAGGAGTTCCGGGACCGCGGCTGGTCCCTTGAATTGGGGGCGATAGCGCAACACCAAGGTGCGGCGCAGACGATCTTTGGGTTTCCATTGCAAAGTTCCGTGGGCCAGCATTTCCGTCATTACTACGGCGTCTCCGGCCCGTGGCGTTACATTGACGACCCCAACCGGCAAATCTTCCAACTCGGCGGGGACGCCGCCGTTGAACAGACTGGGCGGACGTGCAAACGCCGCCTTGTGCGAGCCGGGGACCACCACCAAGCCGCCGTCGCCCGGAAAGACGTCGTCGAAATAGGGGAAGATGACGAAATCGTCGCAGAAGATGCGGGCCTCGCGGGTGTCGTAGCGCGTGCTTTGCCAGCCGAAGTCTTCGCGGGCACAATGCAGGCGCATCGGCTCGTGCTGGTGGCTATCTATCAACAGGGTCCCCCGGGAAAAAGCCGGCCGATCGTGGGTGAACTCTTTGATGATGGGCCACAGGATCGGGTGGAAGATCAAGGATTCGAGTGCCTTGTCAAAAGCAAAGCCGTTGGCGTAGAACTTGCCATCGTTGGAGCGGGAAAAGCCTTCGGGCAGTTCATCGTCGGGCGTGGCCATATAGCGATCGATGGCTACTCGTGCGGCCGCTAGTTCGCTGTCGCTGAGCACGTTGGAAAGGTGCAAATAGCCGTTGATGTCGAATAGATAGCGCTGTTCGGGGGTCATTTACGTCTTTGCTTCCATCGGCAGCATGCTTTCTAGGGTAAAAGCTGCCGCATGCTTGTGCCCTCCACCGCCGTACTCGCGTGCGATGCGACCCACATCGGCGGCCGCGTCTCCCTTGGAGCGCAGGTTGTACACGACCTTGCTGTCGGGACGAACGAAGAACACGGCGGAAAAAGGGTGCCCTTCGGCGAGGGCATTGCCGATTTCAGAGGTCAGAAACGTGGCATTGGTAATGGGGACGCGAAATCCGCTGATGGTGGTCCAGCCGTGGTACCGAACGCGCGGTCGGATAAGTCGGTGTTGGAAGCGGAGAATGGCTTGCCCTTCCACGGCAAGGGCTTGCGGCCCGCGCTCGGCGATTTCATCCCACACCGCAAAGTCGCGCGGGTACGAAGCGAGGGCGGCGTTGACGGCCTTAGAATCGACCAAGGCCCACCGCCACAGGTCGCGGTCTTCAGTATAGGACACCAGCCAAGGGACGGCGTCGGCACTGACCTGAGAGCGGGGGTCGAAAAAGTATTCCCAAGTCATGCGTGCTCCAGACTTGCCCTCGGCGAATACGCAATAGTCGAGTCCAGCTAAGGCGTGCGCGGCTGTCTCGTGATGGTCCAAAACCAAGAGCGAATGGGCGCGCTCGTGCATCTCCATGAGCTGCGCCCGCTCGTAGCTGAAGTCGAGGATGACGACGTCGCGGTCGGCCGTAGCCGGCGGGTCTGTGTTGTATTGAACCGCCTTAAACTCGGCTTGCGGGTTGACATAGCGGCGGTAGATCCACGCGGCACAGAAGCCGTCGTTACAGCCTCCGTGGAACAGGACCAGCGGTTTCATAGATTGAGGCCCCTTCCTTGACAGGGATGAGAGGGGGGCGATATGTTTTTCTCAATATATCGCGTCCCCCGTACAGCGGAAAGGCCAAAGTGGAACATACTACTCCTGTAATCAAAGCGTATCTCAATCCGCATTGCCCTTGGAGTCCGGGAGTGCGGACGGTACTCGATAGAGCCGGGTTGCCATACGAAGAATTGGATATTACTAGCGACCGCAAAGCCTTTGCGGAAATGGTTGCCAAGAGTCGGCAATACGCCTCGCCCTGCGTCGAAATCGACGGCGTTATGTTGGCCGATGTGGGAGGAGCAGAGGTTGAGGCGTGGTTGCGGCAGCGCGGTTTGCTATGTTGAGCAAGATCAGGGTGGGGGCGTTCTGCTTGATGGTCTTGTGTGTAGTCGCCAGTCGCCCGGCCCATGCAGACAAGCCGTTGATCCTCGACTTGCAAACCGGGTTGGCTCTGGTGCAAGAAAACAACGAGCGCCTGTTGCAAGCCCGCATTGACCTGCTGAGCGGGCGCGAGGAACTCCGCGTAGCGCGAGCGGCGGGGTTGCCGCGGGTCGATGCCTCCTTCACGTATAGTCGCAACTGGCTGCTACCTTCTTTTGTCTTTGCTGGCAGTGCCGTCAGGATCGGCACGGAAAACAACCTCACGGGCGTCGTGAGTGTGCGCCAGCCGCTCTATGCTGGAGGCCGCATTCGCGCTACTGAGGACATGGCTCGCCGCCAATTTGCCATGCTCGGCGAAACCGAGCGGCAGACAACACAACTCGTGCTAGCCGAGGTAGAGGAGCGATTTTACGACCTGATGCTAGCCGAGGAATTGCGCACCGTATCGCACTTGGCGCTGGCGTGGGCCAGACGCAATCTGTCGCAAGTGGAGGCCCAAGCCCAGGCTGGTCGGGCCGCTGAGTTGGATCAGTTGCGCGCTCAGGTACAGGTATCAAACATGCGCGCCGACTCCATCAGCTCCGAAAACAACCTGCGGCTGGCCACGATGGCTCTCAAGGATGTCGTGGGTTTAGACTTAGACCAAGCCATAGAAGTGCGGGGAACGTTCCGCACCGAGACCACGCTCGATCTCGACGATCTGGACGGGCTCGTCGCCTTGGGGCTAGCGAAGCGGCCAGAGCTAGCACACGTCGAGCAAGCAATAGGATGGCACGAGCGGAAAATCGCCGCCGATCAAGCTGCTAATCGGCCTAGCGTGGAACTGGTAGCCGCGGGGCAAACCCAGTTCCAAAGCGACGAGTTTGACTTGGTCGATCGGGAGTGGCGCAAGAGTTGGAACACCGGGCTAGTAGTGCAAATGCCGCTTTTCGACGGGCGGCTCACCGGGGCGCGCGTAGCGCAAGCGCGGCAGGAGCTACGCCGGATAGAGTACGACCAGCAGCGAATAGCGAGAGAGGTGCGGCTGCAAATCCAGCAGGCTTATTATGCGGTCGAGGAAGCCAGCCAGCGCATTGAGGCCCACCGCCATGCGGTATTGCAGGCTGAGAAGGGGCTAGAAGTCGCCGAGGTGCGCTATGCGAGTGGGGTCGGTACGCAATTGGAAAATCTGGACGCGCAATTGGCTCTAGTGGAGGCGCGCACCCAAAGCGCTGTCGCGCGCCGCGACAAGGCACTTGCCCTGATGCGGCTCGAACAGACCGTGGGCGTCCTCGGCGAGTAGCCACAAACACTTAACAGGAAGGGAAAGGCATCATGGACGATAGACAGTACACTGTTAGGGCTTCGCACTGCGATCATCGAGCGAGCGAGGAAGAAATATACGAGGTACTCAAACGGACTACCGATCCGCTGGAGCGCTCTTGGAAGAAGCTGGAAAAGGCGCGGCGGATCGTATTAAAATTCAATATGATCAAGCCGCCGGAGCGCATCGAGTACTTCGCTGGTCGCCGAAGAGAGTTGGTAGATGATGCCGTGGCTCGTGCGGTGCTGCGCCTGCTGCGAGAGCGGACTACAGCCGAGCTAATCGCCACCGACACCTACCCCTACGGCAACGGCCATGTAACGCCCGACGACTTTAACTACCGCTATATTCTGGACGATTTTGGCGTCCGCTATGTGGACTCGAATTTGCCCCCCTTTGCCACGTACGACGTGCCCGGTGGCGGCTGCATGTTCGACCATTACCTGCTCAATGCCATCTTTGCCGAGGCCGACGAGGTGGTATCCATCGCCAAGATGAAGAATCACGCCTTTATGGGCATTACATTGACCCTGAAAAACCTCTTTGGCTTGCCGCCGATGATCCCGCCGGAAGGGCGGACGCGGTCGTATTATCACCATCTCATCCGGCTTTCCTACGTCCTGCCGGACTTGGGCATGATTACCAAACCTTGCCTCAACATCGTCGAGGCCCTCACCGGCCAATGGGGCCGCGAATGGGGTGGCGAGGGCCGGATTTGCAATGCCTTGCTGGCCGGCGATCATCCGGTGGCGACCGACACCTGCGGTATGACCTTGATGGGCCACGATCCCCACTCCGATTGGCCTACCCCGCCTTTTCGCCGCGACCGCAATCACCTGTTAATCGCTGCCGAGCACGGCTTTGGCACGGTGGATTTGAACGAGATTGACTTTGCGAGCGAGGTAGAGGCTCCGCTGGCCGAATTTGACTCCGTATCTACGGACTCAGACGCCACAGTGGCCAATTGGCGGCGCACCACCTGCGAACAGGGGCTGATCTACCAAGACGAACAGCGGAAGCTCATTGACCGCTACCGAGGGGAGTTCATCTATATGCAGGACGGCCAAGTGGTGTGGAACGGCATTGATCCGAGCAACCTCGGCAGCCGTCGCAAACTCAGCGGCGACAAGAAAGACAGTGCCCTTTGGCTCAAGTACGTCGATCCAGCAGAGGGGGAAGGGGAGCGCTTCGAGCGCTACAGCGAGTGTTTGCGCTTGGCGTCTTAACTCAGGAGGAGCAGATGATTAGGGGCGACAAGGAACTGTATGTAGTCGGCGACCGCGTACTAATTCGGGTTGACGACATGGAAGAGCGCACGGCCGTGGGGCTTTATTTGCCGCCGACCGCCTTGGAAAAGGAGAATGTGCAAAGCGGGCGCGTAGAAGAGGTCGGGCCGGGCGTTCCCTTGCCGCCGACTGCCGGTGACGATGGTGCGCCTTGGGACCAAGAGGGGAACGAGCAGATGCGCTACATCGGCCTCCAGGCCAAAAAAGGCGACCACGCCATTTTCCTGCGCAAAGACGCGGTGGAAATCAAGTTCGACGACGAAAAGTTCATCGTCGTGCCGCAAGCGGCGATTTTGGTGCTCGTCCGCGACATTGCTTGAGGGCCGTTTGGAACCGTATGCAGAAAAGGAGAACAAAATGGGCGTTGCTGACTTGATGCAAAAATCTCGGTTTGTCGTGGACTCTAATGGCGAGAAGCAAGCGGTGCTGCTTGACTATGCGGTTTGGGAAGCACTGTTGAATTTGCTAGAGGACCTTGAAGACTCAGAAGAGATTGACCGCCTGCGCGCCACCGCAGAAGAATCTATCCCTTGGGAGCAGGCTAAGGTAGAGTTGTTATCTGATGATAAATTCGAGGCCCTAGCCGATCAGTTGGCCGACGATTTTATGGATTGTGTTGGTCCCGATTGCCCGCCATTATCCGATTACGCGGTTAGCCGCAAAGGACTTTACGAGGATCATTTATAGTCGTGATTTATCTGGCCGATACAAATGTCTTGTTGCGAGTTTTATATCGCGCTGATCCACGTTATCCGATTGTTCGAGCGGCTGTACGTAAGTTGCGGACAATTTCATAGAATTCTGGAATGCATCAACTCGTCCCATTGATCAAAACGGTTTTGGACTTACGCCATTGGAAACAGATAGACTCTTGCAACGTGCGGAGCGACTGTTTCCTTTGCTGCCAGATTTGCCGACTCTGTATGCTGAATGGAGACGACTTGTTGTGACTTATGGTGTATCAGGTGTTCAGGTTCACGATGCCCGATTGGTTGCGGCGATTCTTTCGCATGGCGCAACGCATATCCTGACCTTCAACACGGCAGACTTCGCCCGTTACGCGCCTGAAGGGATTGTGGCCGTTGCCCCCGAGGCGGTTTAGATGATCCATCGTGTCGCTGCCCTCAGCCGAGGTCCGCTACTCTGGTCTGGCGAACACTGGATTCTCTATCTGCGTCCGCCCGGCGGCCAAGCCGATAGCGGCCAACTCAGTCTGTACAGTGCCGCCTACAGCCCCGCCGGCCGGGGAACGGTGGCCTATATCGACATTCCCGGCTCCGAGGGCCTGACCGCCGTCGGCACCGACAATCCCGACTTGGCCGATTTTATTACTGCCACCATGATTCGCGGCAGCAATAATCCATTCGACCGCGACCTGCCTCAATGGAGAGCGACTTTCATCCGCGCTGGCCGCATTGACCGCGCTCCTTCTTGGACCATCCAAAGCGAGCACCATACCCTGACTGCTACTTGGGAGCAATTGGAAAGCCCTCTAGTCGGCCCGCCTACCATCAATCCTCAGATCGTCTTCACGGTGCTGGTTTTTGCTGCCGCTGGCCAGATGCAACTCGACAGCAGGGCCGTACCCGGCCGCCCTTATCCGCGCGACGCTTGGAGCAAAAGTTTGGGGCAAGCCCGCAGTTCCTGCTGCTTTGCGTTGGCCGAAACCATGATAGCCGGTTCAGAGTGAGGACGACCAGTAAGGTAGAACATTGCGGCAATACAATAGCCCGGATCGCTCAAGCGGCCCGGGCTATTTTCGTGAAATACTGTAGAGGGTTTAGGATTTAGAAGAACGATCCCTGCTTGAGAAACTCCACTGGCGCTTCCTCACCCCAGCCCCGCGTATAGTAGTCCTGCATGGTCAAGGCCAATAGGATACACAGCCAGAAAAAGCCGGCGACTGCGAAAAGCCCGACTAGCTTGGGACTGTATTTTACGTGCATGAAGAACAAGATGACTAGCGATGCCTTTACTAGGGCGATAATCAGGGCGACCGGGGTATTCAAAAAGCCCATGTCGACGAAGGCGGCGGCCACCGTGATAACGGTGCCGATCATCAGGGCGGAGAAGATCAGAAAGTAGATCTTGAGCGGGACGACGTGATGTTCAGACATTAGTGGCGTCCAATCAGATAGAGCAGTGGGAAGAGGAAAATCCACACGATATCGACGAAGTGCCAATAGAGGCCGCTGATTTCAATCGGCGTAAAGTACTGAGCCGAAATCTCGTTGCGCCGGACCTTGGCGATCATCCACAGCATGATGCCGACGCCGACGACCATGTGCAGCGCGTGCATCCCAGTCATCACGAAGTAAAACGAGAAGAAAATTTTGGCGTTGCCGAGCGTGACCGCCGGGTCGTTCCACTGGAACATGCTACTAGGGATGAGGTGATCGTACCACTTGGAGCTGTACTCAATGTACTTGACGCCTAAGAAGGCGCAGCCGAGAATGATCGTGGCGACGAGCCACCCCGTAATCGCGTTGCGACCAGCATTGGTCTGCGCGGCGCGGACGGCCAGCGCCATGGTTAGGCTGCTGGCGATCAGCACGATGGTGTTGAAGGTACCCCAGCCGATGCTCAGGAGGTGAGAGCCAGCCGTAAAGGCTTCGATATATTTGAAGCGATACACAGTATAGGCACCAAACAACCCCCCGAAGAACAGGATTTCTTGGATGATGAACGCCCACATGCCGAGACTGGCGGCTTCGTATTGCTGCTGCGCCGTCTCGAACTGGTGTAGGTGGTGGGCGCTATGTGCGTGTTCAGACAACTTCATCCTCCTTAGCGCGTTCAGGTACGGCCTCAGTGCTCGGTGCCGTAGGTTCCTCCTCGCCGTAGGGATAGGCTTCCCAGGTAACTATCGGGATGGCTTCAAAGTTGTGGGCTATGGGCGGCGAGGGGATGTCCCATTCGAGACCCTTGGCTTGGAACGGATTGGCGGTGGCCTTCTCGCCCTTAAACAAGGACCAGAGGAGATAGATGATGGTCAGCGAGAAGCCCAATCCGAGGACAGTGGCACCCGCCGTGGACATGATGTTGAGGGCCTGCCATTCCTCGGGATAGGCGTGATAGCGCCGAGGCATCCCTAGGTAACCCAAGATAAATTGCGGAAAGAAGGTCAAGTTGAACCCGGCGAAGACGAACATGACGCCGAGCTTGGCCGCTCCTTCCGAATACATGCGTCCGGTCATTTTAGGCCACCAAAAATGCAGGCCGCAGAGGAACCCCATGACCATGCCGCCCACCATGACATAGTGGAAGTGGGCGACCACGAAGTAGGTATCGTGGAGATGGACATCTAGGCCCAAAGTGGAGAGGAACAGGCCCGTCAGCCCGCCGATAGTGAAAAGGCCGATAAAGCCCATCACGTAGAGCATGGGCGAGTCTAGCTTAACCGAGGCTTTGTAGAGGGTGAAAGACCAGTTGAAAATTTTGATGGCGGTGGGTACGGCGATAAAGAAGGTGATGAAGGAAAAGACCATGCTGGCATAGGTTGATTGGCCCGACACGAACAAATGGTGGCCCCAGACGAGAAAGCCAAGGACGGCGATGGCCAGCGAGGAAAAAGCCACAAAGGAATAGCCGAAGACGCGCTTGCGCGAGAAGCAAGATACAACTTCGCTGATGACGGCAAAGCCCGGCAGGATCATGATGTACACGGCCGGATGCGAGTAAAACCAGAACATGTGCTGGAAAAGCACCGGGTCGCCGCCGTAATTGGGATCGAAAATGCCGATCTTGAAGGCGCGCTCGAAACAGACCAGCAATAAGGTGATGGCCACCACCGGAGTGCCTAGTACCTGAATCAGGCTGGTCGCGTAGTGCCCCCAAATAAAAAGCGGCAAGCGGAACCACGTCATACCCGGGGCTCGCATCTTGTGGATGGTGACCATGAAGTTGACCCCGGTCAGGATCGAAGAGAAACCGTTGATAAAAACGCCGACTAGGGCCAAAGAAACAAATGAGGTAGAGTACGTGCTACTGTAAGGCGTGTAAAAGGTCCAACCCGTATCAATGCCCCCCATGATGATGGCCAGCACGGCAAATAGCCCCCCGGCTGTGTAGAGATAGTAGCTGAGGAGATTTAGGCGGGGGAAGGCCACGTCCCGTGCGCCGATCTGCAGGGGAATGAGAAAGTTGCCCAGCGCGGCCGGGATAGAGGGGATGAGAAAGAAGAAGATCATCACCACGCCATGCATGGTGAAGAGCTTGTTGTAGGTCTCGGCCTCGACCAAATCGCCTTTGGGCGTCATCAGTTCAAAGCGAATGAGGCTGGCAAACATGCTGCCGACCAAGAAGAAGATCGCCATCGTTATCAAGTAGAGGATACCGATGCGCTTGTGATCTAGGGTCAGGAGCCAAGATTTGATCCCATACGTTTCGTTGAGGTAGTTTCTCGGCTCGCCGTTGGCACTGATTGCATGGCTCATGGCTTGAATGACCTCGTTGAGATGTTCACTCTGCGGACTCACTCAGGGATTTGATATAAGACGCGATTTGCAACAGCGACTGCTCGCTGACCTGCCCTTCAAAGACGGGCATAATTGGCTCATACCCAGCGACTATTTTGGCCGTGGGCTGGAGTATGGACTCGCGGATGTAGTCGCTATCGACGACGACTTCTTGCCCGTTGTTGAGTGTCACCGGCTTGTCGTAAATCCCGACCAACGAAGGGCCGCGACCCGTGGCCGTGGATTTGTGACAGGTCTCGCAGCCGAGTTGCTGGAACTGGCGCTCACCCGCCTCGACCATGGATTCGCCGCTGGACGCTCCCATTAGCCAGTCGTGGTAATCCGCGGGCTCTAAGACGATCACCTTGCCGATCATACCCGAGTGCTGGGTGCCGCAATACTCAGCGCAGAATAAGTGGAACTCGCCCGTCTGCGTAGCCTCGAACCACAGGGTCGTGTAGCGGCCAGGCAACACGTCGTTTTTGACCCGGAAAGCCGGGATGAAAAAGTCGTGGATTACGTCCTCCGAAGTCATGGTCAGGCGGACGGTCTGGCCCTTGGGTACGTGCAGGGTATTGATTTCTCGCTTGCCCGATTCGTGTTGGATTTTCCACATCCACTGCTTGCCAACCGCGTAGATCTCCAAGGGGTCGGACGGCGGTCGCTGGAGCCGAAAGAAAACATCAGCCCCAAGCAAAAAGACAAAAAGCGCCAAAAAGAGGGGAATGATGGTCCAAGACAGTTCGAGGACAAGATTGCCGTGAGTTTGCTCGGGCTGTTCGTCTTCCGAGCGGCGGCGGTACTTGATGCCGAAGATGATTACCATGCCGAAGACAAGCAGGCAGAAGACCACGGTCAAGACGAGTAAGAATGCGTACAGGGCATCTACTTGCCAGGCGATGGTGGAGGCTTGGGCAGGAAAAAGTGGAAAGTCGGACATGCGGTTCAAGGCTCCGAACTAGTTGAACTGAGGCTGGTGCAGGTTGTTGCGGCGCTCCCGCTTGATCATAGCGATGATAAAAGTCGCGAGAGCCAACACGGTAATTAGCCCACCGATGCGCAGGGAATTGCGGATGTAGAGACCATATTTGCCGGTCATTGGGTCGTAGCTATAGCAAAGCAAGAGGAGCTGATCAACTGGATTGCCGATGGCACCGTCGGCTGCTTCGACGAGGCCCCAGCGCAAGTCGCGCGGAGGGTAATCGATACCGTATAAATAGCGCGCTAGTTTGCCTTCCGGCGTCAGCACCATCAAGCCGCTGGCGTGGATGTACTGGTCAGTGTCTTCGTCGTATTCGTAGCGAAAGCCGACCGCTGCTGCTAACTGCTTGATCTGGTCTTCCTCTCCGGTGAGAAAATGCCAACCCGTAGAGCTATCGCGGCCGCGATAGTTTTTGCTGTACTCGGCTTTTTTGGCCGCGGCCAATTCCGGCGTTTCACCCGGATCGACGCTGATGGTCAAAACATCGAAATCCGTGCCAATGCCAAAACTCAGGACGTTCATCGCCCGCAAGAGGCTATTCAGCACTTGGGTGCAGAGCATGGGGCACTCGTAGTACACTAAGGTGAGTACGATGGGCTTTTTGCCGAAGTATTGGCTCAGGGAGACGCGCTCGCCGCTGGAGTCGGTGAATTCGAGATCCAAGGGGATCTGGTCGCCCAATTTCTGGTCGATGCCGATGCTCTTTTGCAACTGCTGGGTATAGCTCTGCGCCCCAGTATGGCCGGCTAGCAAAAGCGGCAGAGTCAATACCGAAAAGATCGCGCTGCGAGCGAATGTCGTTGTAGATCCGTTCATGGTGTCGCTGGTGGAGCAATGAGCGGCATTTTGCCCTCGCTTACCAGATCAATTGCTCGCTTGATGGGAATGTGTACTACCTTCACTTGTTCGTCGATCCAGCCATAGGAGTTGAGGGTGGCGGCCTCGCTTTGGGCCAACTCGAACTTTTGCTTTGGCGGGTCTACCTGTAGCCTCGGCGCGTCGCTGGCAACGCGGGCCTCGACCAGCGGCGGAACCGGATCGTCGAAGCTCTCTTGGTAATAGGCGAAAGCCCTGAATAAGACGATCATGCCGATAAAGGAAACGATGACTAGCGCAGTAATAAAAAGGCCAGTCTGTGCCAGCGGTGTTACCCGCGCATCGGTTGTCTCGTAGCCGGCGTTGCTTTGGTCGTGTGCTTGTTCAGCCATGATTGCTTTCGCCGCTGTAAAGGTCTGCAAAGCGGGGGTCGTTTTGTGCGATCAGCGTGCGTTTTTTTAGCTGCGCGAAGAAAAGCGCGATGACGATGCCGCCGATGCCGATTGGAATGGCTAGGTCGAGCCAATGCGGGGTGAGCCCAGTGCTGTGGAAGCTCGGACCCTTTTCGGCGTGGACTTTGGTGAAGGCCGGTGCCGTGATCCAGTACAAATCGACCAAGCGCATGAACACCAAGCCGGCGGCAATGGTGGCGATTAGCTTGGTTTTGGACTTCATAGTGCTGGATATGAGAAAGAGAAAGGGGACGGCAAAGTGAAACACCAACAGCCCGTAGCCGACGTACTGCCAACCGCCCTCCAAACGGGTTATGTACCAGGTGATTTCCTCGGGCAAATTAGCCGACCAGATGATGAGCAACTGGGAAAATGAGGTATATGCCCAGAGCATGACGCAGGCTAGCATAAAAGTGCCCAAGTCGCGCAGGTGCTGCTCGGTAATCACGCCCTGTAGCGGCTCTCGCCGCGAGAGGGGGACAGCGACGAGAAACGCAAATCCCCAAGCCATCAGTCCCATGCCTATGATGTAGATGATGCCGAAGATCGTCGAGAACCAGTGCGGCTCAAGGGACATTAGCCAATCAATAGAAGCTAGCGTCGCAGTGAGAAAGAAAATGACGATGCCCGGACCGCTCAGGATCTGCATGCGATGGGTCGGATGCGTCTCTGTCGTCTGATCCTGCTGCAGCGACCAGCGGTTGAGCAAGAAGGCGAATAGTCCCCAGATGGCGAAGTAGAGCACAGTGCGCACTATAAAGAACGGCTCGTTGAGAAAGGGGGCCTTTTGCTGGAGGATGTTGTCTTCTTGGACTACGTTCTGGTGTGTCCACTCGTAGAGGTCGTGCAAGCCGAAGAAGAGGATTGGCAAAGACAGCACAAACAGCAACGGCAAGGTGCGGGTGGCGGCTTCGAGCAGACGCCGGATCGAAAGCCCCCAAGTGCCACCGCCGACGTGGTGGATCATGAGGATGCCCAAGCTGCCCAAAGGCAGGCCGATCCAGAAGGTAAAGGCCAGCAAATAAGAGCGGAAGAACTGCTCTTGGTCGGTGAAATAGCCGACCGCCGTGGCGGCCAAGCCGGCCAAGCCCACGGCCAGTGCCCTGCGCTGGAGGTTGTCTAAATAGGGATGTAGGGCGGCGGACTGTTGGGTAATCGACTCGTTCATTGAAGTTGCCTTTGGTCCTCGGCCGGCAATTGGTCGAACTCGAGATTCTGACTTAGCTGTAACACTTTGATATAGGCGACGATGGCCCAGCGGTCGGCCACGGAGATGCGAGGAGCGTAGCTATACATGACGCCAAAGCCATTGGTAATGACATCGTAAAGGTGGCCAACGGGCACCTCGCGCAGCCGCTGTTGATGATAGGTCGGTGGCTGTTTGAGCCCGCGCTGGACGATCATGCCATTGCCTGCGCCGGTCCTGCCGTGGCAGGGGGCGCAGAAAATGTCGTAGCGCTCTTGGCCGCGCTCTAGCAACTGGCGGTCAACGGCCACCGGCAAGGTCTCCGCGAGTTGGCCCTGCATTTTGCCTTGGTAGAAGTGCTCGTCGAGCATCAATTGGCCCCGCGCTACGGTGCCGTCAACCTGTGGACGAAAGGACATGCCGTCGGCGAAGAAAGCCGAGGCCTCTAGTGGCTCGTATTTTTCTTGGTCGTACATGGCCTGCCGCAGCTCGCAGCCGGCGGCACCAATCAGCAATAGGACCACTCCCAACAAGGCAGCGAGCCGTCGGCTGGCGATGGTCATTTCACTTTTCAACTTCGACAACCTCATGAGGATTCAGGCCGCGCAGGAAATCCTCGGTTTTTTCGCGGTCGAACTGAGGATCTTCGGCCTCGATGCTGAGAAAGAAGCGATCTTGGCTGGCGCGGGCGAAATTGGGCGCGTTGAAAACCGGGTGATAAGGCTGGGGCAAACCGTTGGCGATGAACATGCCAAAGGCCGAACTGAGCGCGGCAAAGAGGATGGTCAACTCAAAGGTCACCGGGATGAACATCGGCCCGCTGTGCAAGGGCTTGCCGGCTATATTGAGCGGATAGTCGATGACCGAAACCCAGTAGCACAGGGAATAGCCCGTGATGGCACCGAGTAGGCCAAAGGCGAAAACCAGCCAAGGCAATCTAGTGCGCGGAAAGCCGATGGCCTCGCCCAAGCCGTGGATGGGCATAGGTGAATAGGCGTCGATCTTGCGATAGCCAGCGGCAAAGGTCGCTTTGGCCGCGACGAGTAAGTCGTCAGGGGATTCAAATTCGGCCAGCAGGCCGTATTGCGTTGATTCTTCGTGCTGCTGCATAAGTTCAATGGCTCACTTGTGGTCTCCGGAGACCAGCAGATTGCGGATCTCGTGGATGGAAATCATCGGTAGGCCGCGGATGAACAAGAAAAATAGGACGATGAACAGGCCGATGGTCCCCACGTAGATGGCGATGTCCCAGATCGTCGGGTGGAACATGTCCCAAGAAGAGGGCATAAAATCTCGGTGTAGGCTCGTGACGACGATGACAAAGCGCTCCAGCCACATGCCGACGTTGATGAACTGGGAAATAAAAAATAGCCAGAACATGCTCGTGCGGAAGTGTCTAAACCACAGAAGCTGCGGCACGGCTATGTTGCAGAGGATCAAGGCCCAGTAGTAGGGGCCGTACGGGCCGTGCATGCGGTTATGCATCATATAGCCTTCAAAGACGCTGGCGCTGTACCAAGCGATGAGTTGCTCCATGAAATAGCCATATCCCACAATCAACCCGGAAGCCAACATGACTTTGGCCATGTTGTTTAGATGGCGCTCGGTTATAAAGTCGTCCAAGCCATAGATGAGGCGCATGGGGATCATCAAGGTCAGCACCATGGCAAAGCCCGCGTAGATCGCTCCGGCGACGAAATAGGGGGGGAATATGGTCGTGTGCCATCCGGGTATAAGCCCTACGGCAAAGTCGAAACTGACGACGCTGTGTACAGAAAGCACTAGGGGCGTGGAGAGGCCAGCCAGCAGGAGGGACGCCATTTCGTAGCGCTCCCAGTGAATGGCCGAGCCGCGCCAACCGAGTGCCAGCACGCCGTAGATGACTTGGGCGATGCGGTTTTTGGCGCGGTCGCGCAGGCTGGCTAAGTCTGGGACCAAGCCGACGAACCAAAAAACCAGCGACACTGTTAAATATGTCGAGACCGCGAAGACGTCCCAGATCAGCGGGCTGCGGAACTGCGGCCAGATGTCCATGGAGTTGGGATAGGGCAACAGCCAGTAGCAGGCCAGCCAAGGCCGCCCGGTGTGGAAGAGCGGAAACTGCGCGGCGCAGAGTACGGCAAAGATGGTCATGGCCTCGGCCGCGCGGTTGATCGAGGTGCGCCACCGCTGCCGGAAAAGCAGTAGAATCGCCGAGATCAGGGTGCCGGCGTGGCCGATACCGATCCACCAGACAAAATTGATAATGGCCCAACCCCAGCCTATGGGGTTGTTGATGCCCCAGATGCCCACGCCTTCAAAGAGCAGGTAAGGAACGCCTATCATGAGCCCGTGCAGCAAGAGAAAGCCCAAAGCAAAGCAGAGGAACCACGCCAGCGGGGTGTTTTTGGTGAGGACGATCCCACTGATCTTATCGGTGATTGAGGTGTACGAGGTCTGGCTCGGGCCGAGTTCCGATACTGGGGGGCGATAAGGCGTTTTCGCAGTTTCGGACATGCTAAGCCTCGGCAATTTTTGGATTGGGGTTTTTGATGCTTGCCAAATACGTAGTGCGGGGGCGCGTGTTCAACTCGGTGAGGATGCCGTAGTTGAGCGGTGATGCCTTGAGGGCGGAGACCTGACTATCGGGGTCGTTGATATCGCCGAAGACAATGGCTTCGGTGGGACAGGCCTGCTCGCAGGCGGTGACGATTTCACCATCGCCTATGCTGCGACTAGCTTTTTTGGCCTCAATGCGCGCGTGGTTGATGCGCTGGACGCAGTACGTGCATTTTTCCATTACGCCGCGCGAGCGCGTGGTGACATCCGGGTTGCGCTGCAATTTTAAGCTCTCGGTATCGCGGTCGGCGTATTGGAGGAAGTTGAAGCGCCGGACCTTGTAGGGGCAGTTGTTGGCGCAGTAGCGGGTGCCGACGCAGCGATTGTAGGTCATATCGTTTAGCCCTTCGTCGCTGTGCGTCGTCGCTGCGACTGGACAGACCAACTCGCAAGGAGCGTTTTCGCACTGCATGCAAGGTACGGGTTGGTGCACGATCTGGGGGTTGTCGAGTGTGCCGCGGGTGGATTTGTAGTAGCGATCGACGCGGATCCAAGACATTTCGCGGCCGTTGAGGACTTCGTCTTTGCCGACGATAGGGATGTTGTTTTCGGCTTGGCAGGCCGTTGCACACGCATTGCAGCCGATGCAGGCCCCTAGATCGATCACCATGCCCCAAGCGTAGCCCGTGTACTGGTGATCCGTGCGGTTGTGCAGCGTCAAGTCATCGGGCGGATCGTGGGCACCTTCATGGGCAAAGTGCGGATGCGTTTGGTAGTAGTCTAGGGAGGCTTGGCGTAAGAGATTGCGGTCTTCCATGAAGTGGTGATCTTGGGTGCAGGCGAGACGATAATTGTCGTACGAACCGTTGACCTGCAAGCCGGTGCCGCTCCACAAGGCCTCCGTCGGCCGCAGGGCATAGGCATTGAAGCCCTTGTCGCGCCCGACGCGGCCACTGCGCTGCTGGCCGTAACCTAAGTGCAGGGTGACGACGCCGTCGGCTTGGCCGGGTACGGTCCAAACCGCGGCATTGATTGTGCGCCCGTCAAAGCGCAGCTCGGCGAGGAATTCGTTCTTGAGTCGCAGGCGCTCGGCCGTGGCTGGACTGACGAGGGCGGCGTTGTCCCACGTGAGCTTCGTGATAGGTTTCGGGGTTTCCTGTAGCCAAGCGTTGTTGGCAAAGCGACCATCCCACACCATGGGATCGGGCCGAAAGTGGATTTCGAGATCCTCTTCCTCGGGAAGGTTCCCAGTCGTTGCCGGCAACTGCAAAGTGCCTAGCTCCACGGATTGGGCTTTGGGGCGCGTGCCCTCGACGAAGCCATCGTGCAGGGCGCGGCGCCAAGCAATCGCATCTAGGCCTTGGCTTTCCCAGTACTGGCGCACGATGTCGAGATCGGGGACCCCGGGTTGGCCGGTGAGCACCGCCAAGAGGTCGTGGGCTGATTGGCTCTTGTAGAGCGGGCGAATTAGCGGCTGGACGATCGCGGCGAGGCCGTCGTGAGCGCGGGTGTCGCTCCACGCTTCAAGGAAGTGAGATTCCGGGATGTGCCAATGGCAGAGTTCGGACGTTTCGTTGTCGTATAAGCCGAGATGGACTCGGTAACCGACCTTGGCGAGCGCCGCGGCAAAGTCGAGATCCACGGGCGCGTCGTACACCGGATTGCCGCCGAGGATGAACAGGGACTCGACTTGACCGGCGTTCATGTCGGCGACTAAAGCGGCTAGCGACTCGCGTTGGTCAACCGACTCGACTTCGAGGGGTTCGGTGTAGTGGACGGTTGTGCCCGCATTGCCTAGGGCGTGGTTGATCGCGTGGGCCAAAGCGTGTACGGCTGGGGCTTGCTGGTCTCCAGCGAGCACGAGGCTTTGGCCGGGATTGGACTTTAGGTCGTCGACTAGGACTGCAATCCAGGCGTCGTGGGCGGAGAAGTCGGCGGAAACGCTCGGCCCCTCCCAGCCGATGCCAAGCCCTTGGGCAACCTTTAGGGCTAAGGCTTCAATGTGCGCCGTGCCTAGGGCCAAACGATGATCGGCTATGCTGCCCGTGGCCGTTGGGCTGCTTTCGACTGCATAGAGCCGATTGCTGGCCTTGGAACCGTTGCGTATCCTGCGACCGGCCGCGAAATCCCGAGCGTGGCGGACATTGCCAGCGCCGCTGTAGGTAAAGTCCGCGTCCAGCGATAGAATGACCTTGGCTTTGGCTATGTCGTAAGACGTATAAACCGGCTCGCCAAACGCCATTTGGGCCCCGGCACGGACGTTGTCGCGATTGACGGGTTCGTACTGGTGCCACTGGGCTTGAGGAAATTTATCCCGCAGGGCCTGCAACTGGTGCCCGAGGGTTGGAGAAGTCACCGTCTGAGTCAGGATGTGCAGGCCAGCCCCGCCGTTGGCCTCGTGCGAGGTCAGACGCTGTGTCAGATCGGCTAGGAAGATGCTCCAAGTGCTGATGTGACCGGCGTTTTTGACCGTTTGTGACCGGTCGGGATCGTAGAGGTCGAGAATCGAAGCTTGGACGAGCGCATTCGAGCCGCGGCTGCCGGAGGGATGCTCGGGATTGCCCTCGATTTTGGTTGGCCGTCCCATGTGGCTCTCGACTAGGATGCCCATGCCAATACCACCGAGCGAGGCGGCGGAGGCAAAGTACTGAGGTTTACCGGGGATGACGTTTTCGGGAGCCCGGACTTGGGGGACAATTTTTTCGCTGGGCTGAATCGTGCAGCCCGAAAGCCCGCCTAGTGCCAGCGATGCACTCATGAGCTTGAGAAAATTCCGCCGACTTACCGGATCCTTCAACTCGGCAGCTTGTTCGGGAAACTCGCGCTGGACCATGGCGGCGAATTCTTCGGTCTGAGCCAATTGGTCCAAGCTGCGCCAGTACTCTTGACCTTGGGTGGCTTCGAGACGGGAGCGGATGGCCGAGAGATCGATGTTTTTTCTGGTTTCCATGTTTAGCGGTGGCAGATAGAGCAGTTGGTGAGTTGGCTGGTCTGCACGCCGTATTCGGCGACGAGTTGCGTGCCCAAGCTTTCTTGGTCGGCTGGGTACTGATAATTCATATTAAATACTTGGTCGCGCGGGCGGATGTACTGGGCGGGATCGCGGTGGCAGTCGAGGCACCACTCCATATTCAGCGATTCGGCTTTCCACATCAGGGGCATTTGATCGACTTGGCCGTGGCACGACTGGCAGCCGATGCCTTGGTTGACGTGGATGCTGTGATTGAAATAGGCAAAGTCGGGCAGGTCGTGGACGCGATTCCATTCGATGGGCACATTGTCGCGAAAACTGGCACGCACGGGTTCGAGGATGGGTGCTTCGGTCCAGATCTGCGAGTGGCAGGTCATGCAGGTTTCGGTCGGGGGAATGCCAGCGAAGGCACTCTCCTCGACGGTGGTGTGGCAATAGCGGCAGTCGATGCCCATGCCGGTGACGTGATGTTTGTGGCTGAAGGGAACGGGCTGATCGATGGGCACGTTGACTTGATTGACGAAGTAAATGCGATTGATGTTGAGGAGGATGCCGAGGATACTTCCGACTAGGACGAGGCCGACGAGAATGCTGGCCTTGGAAGCCCAGTTGGCACTGCGCGGGAATACTTGAGGCATATTTTCTGCGTTTAGCTGAGGTTGTTTGTATAAAGTGTAGTGTATTGTATAAAGCTGGCCTTAATTTTTCTGGCCAAAACAATCTTGTAAATTAGGCCAGTTTAATTTGGTGTCAACAGATGCGATAAAAAACTCGGGCATTTGACTTTGGGTCTCGCGCAGTATAATATGAATAACGTCCCTCCTATAGCCCCCGTAGCTCAGCAGGATAGAGCAACAGATTCCTAATCTGTGGGTCGGCGGTTCGAATCCGCCCGGGGGTAGTTCCTTTCCTCGAAAACGGCCGTCTTCCAGACAGTTGCGGGCGTGTAGTATAGGCTTAAGAGCGCGTACAAATGCGAAGGCCCGAGGGGAATCTACGCAGTTAATCCGGCGATTAGGGCGATGAGAATGTTAGAAACCCATCTATCAGCGAATTTTGCATTTAGATGACAAAGCGCGAAGAGACGCTGCAAATCGCCGGCCAAGTCGAGGCCATGCTCACGGCTTTGGATCGGTTCTCCTCCTTTAGTCGGCTGCTCAAACCTGCCGAGGTGGAACCGTTGCGTTCCTTGCTGCGCTGTGCACATACGTGCGCCGACAGACTAGTGGCCGGTAAACAGGCACAGTGCGCAGCGGACGAATTGCTCGTACAACACCAGCGTTGTTCAGATGCACTTCTCGCGGCGGCACTTAACGGCGATTGGGGTGGTGGTGCGCCGGATTTACAAGGACTGTTGCTCAACCGGCTTATCGATGGCCGACATCCGTTTTTGCTCGCTTGCGAAAAGCAATCTCCAGTAGATGTTCCCGTCGCGCTGCATCAGGTTGTGTGCCGCGATTTGCAAAGTGCCGCGGTCTTGGCTCGTCCCCGCTGGGGAATATGGCTGCGGCTGGTCGGCAGCGATGCGGAGCCTTTGGCTCCCATGCCCGGAGATGGGGTGGAACCCGCAGTCGTCGCCCAACTGAAAGAGCGTTTTGCCCGCAGCGAGGATTGGGCTGGGTTAGCAGGAGCGCTCGGATGCCTGATCCACGAGCACGGGCGGGGTGCGCTGCGTCGATTCCCGGCCTTTCGCCTAGTCAACAGGGGGGCTAAGCCCATCTTGGAACCTATCCGCCATTTCGCGGAATTTCCCCTCGGCTGGCTGGAGGGCAACGGAGCGAGGATCCACGTACTAGAGGAAAACACGCGCCATTTTCTCGCCGGTTATCGGGCGCACAACGCGCTAATCTGGGGACCGCGCGGCGGCGGCAAATCGACGCTGATACGGGCCTTGATAGGGCAATTCTTTGATCGCGGTCTGCGCGCCATCGAGATTGACCCGACTTGTTACCATCTGTTACCCGATCTTTTTGCCCTCGTCCGGGGGCGTCGCCAGCACTTTGTGGGCGTACTGGACAATGTGTCCTTGAGCCGGGGCGATAACGGTTTGCACCTACTGTCGCGCGTGCTCGACGGGGGGTTAGAAGTGTGCCCGGACAACTTGGTCTTCTATGCAACATCCAACTATAAGGACCTAGTCGATCGGGAGGGCGAGCGTCCGCAAGGGCTCGGCCAGATGCAGCTAGACGACGAGCGCCCCAACCTAGTCAACCAAGGCATTCAAGCCGAATTCTACGATCCCCAACAATTGCAACGCCTCGATCAGGAGCGGGCACTTGACGACCGTTTTGCCCTCAAGGTATTTCTCGACCTGCCTAGCAGGCAGCAATATCACTCTATGGTACTGTCCTATGCGCGTCGGGCGGGGATCGACCTGCCAGAAGAAGAATTATTGGCCGCCTTTGAGATTTGGCGGATGCGGCACAACCACGATTTAGTCGGAGGCCGGACGGCGCGAGATTTCATCGTCGCCTACTTGCCGCAGTACTTGCTCGGCAAGAGCCAGTTGAATCAACCTTCGAGTAGCTCGATCTCGTAACCGTCGGGATCGTCAATAAAGGCCATCTTGCGGCCGGTAGGGAAAATCTCGCGCCAATCGCTAGGCCATATTTCGATCCCGTTGTTTTCCAACGTGTCGCAAAAGCCGATTAAGTCGGGAACTGCGATTGCGAGGTGCATGAGATCTTCGGGGACGGCGAGCTGGTAATCGGCAGAATAAGTCAGCTCTAAAGTGTGTTCATTGCCAGGCAGTTCGAGATGAACGATCTGATTGCCAGCGGGCGACTTATCGGAGCGGCTCCGTACTGCAAAGCCAAGGTGAGTGCAATACCACTCAATGGAGCGCTCGAGATCGCCGACGCGGATGCGGGTGTGCAGAAAGCGGGCCATAGGGACATCCTTTCGCAAGTTGTGATAATTTAAGGCAGGGATTGCTGTGCGTGTAGGCAGTCCCTTGCGCGGGTTGGAAAGAGGCGCGTAGATTAAATTGGCTAGGGGATAGAGGCGAAAAGTGGTGCCGAAGAGAGGACTCGAACCTCCACGGGGTTGCCCCCACATGGTCCTGAACCATGCGCGTCTACCAATTTCGCCACTTCGGCAAGTGAACAGCAAATAGTAAGCGCAGGGCTTGCAGCCGTCAAGCTCGTTTCCTTTCGTGAAATAGGCGGGTCATGGCCAAAATGGAAAGCGGTGCCAAGCGCGAGTTGATCGCCGTGCAAAATCGCAAAGCCCGGCACGACTACGAGATAATGGGCCGCTACGAGAGTGGCATTGTCTTGCGCGGCACGGAGGTCAAGGCACTGCGCGCTGGGCGCGCTAACCTCAAGGACAGTTTCGCCACAATTGAACGAGGCGAAATTTTCCTACACAATGTCCACATTGCCCAATACGAGTGCGGCAGCAGTTTCAACCACGATCCAGAGCGCGTGCGCAAATTGCTCTTGCACCGCAGCGAAATCCGCCGGCTGACTGGGAGGACGCAACAACAGGGCCTTACCTTGGTGCCGCTGAAAATTTACTTCAAGCGCGGCAGAGCTAAGGTGGAATTGGCGCTGGTCCGCGGTAAGAAGCAGTTCGACAAGCGTCAGGCTTTGGCTCAACGCCAAGCTGACCGCGATGTCGCCCGGGCCCTCAAGGAGCGCCACCAGTGAGTTTGCCAGCGTCCAACCAAGCCGCGACGCGCTGTTCTAAGTGCTGTGGTGGAGGCCTGTACTACGATCCGATAGTCGAGGTAGGGCGCTACGGTACGCTGAGGCTTTGCCAGTGCGTTGAGTGCCGCTGTGGGGGAACGGCACCCTACCAGTACTGGGACGACGATTCGCGCCACCAGTGGTGTCCCTGCCGTCCCTATCGCCGCAAAATGACGGAAACCAACCGCCTGTTTCGCCAAGCCGATATCCCCGAGCGCTACAAGTGGAAGTTCGTCGATGATTTCCGAATGGCGGCACCAGACGGGGCTCGCATTGACCTAGCGGCCACGGTCTATCTCCGCATTCACCAAGATCTGATTGATTCAGCAGAAGAGCCTAAGCGCGGCTATCTCCTCCAAGGAAATCCCGGCACGGGCAAGACCTTGATGGGCTGCATCACACTCAACGAACTCATGCTGCGCTGGACCAAGCCGGGTCGCTTCCTTAGTCTGTCGCGCACGTATTTTCAGAAATTGCGCGATACCTATTCAGCCGATAGCGAGCGCTATGGCCGCACTTGGTCAATGCTCGAAGAGTTGTGTACTATGCCCTACCTCGTCCTAGACGACTTCGGTATTCAGCGGGGGACCGAGTGGGAAATAGAAATGCTCTACGATCTCGTAGATGCCCGCTACGGCGATCAGCGATTCACGGTTGTTACCACCAATCAGCCCCTCGACGAACTTGAGAAGCTCGCCGAAGGCCGCATCTATTCGCGCCTAGTGGAGATGTGCCAGTTCATCCCTATGGACGGCCCTGATTATCGGATGCATATCAATGAATGAGACAAGCTGGAAGCGCAGCGATGGCCGCCAGCCCGATCAATTGCGGTCGGTGCGGATCTCGCCGAGGTACTTGAAAACGGCGGCTGGATCGGCCCTGATCGAAATGGGCGATACAAAGGTGCTCTGCACAGTGTCGTCCGTCGATGGGGTCCCGCCCTTTCTGGTGGGGACCGGCAAGGGCTGGTTGACTGCGGAGTATAGCATGCTCCCCGGCTCCTCTACACGCCGGGTAGCCCGCGAACCCAATAGTCGGGCGCGTGAAATTCAGCGTCTAATCGGTCGGTCGTTGCGAGTGGTAGTGGATTTGAAGCAAATAGGCGAGCGGACGCTGTATGTCGATTGCGATGTCATACAAGCGGATGGCGGAACGCGCACGGCCTCAATAACAGGAGCTTATGTAGCTTTAGTAGAGGCGTTGCAGACGCTGCAAGGCCCTGTCCCTGTACTAGTAG
The DNA here is from genome assembly GCA_965200315.1 of Candidatus Latescibacterota bacterium. Lineage (GTDB taxonomy): Bacteria > Latescibacterota > UBA2968 > UBA8231 > UBA8231. Next base: position 478,933 of record OZ241362.1, on the reverse strand, counting down.
ATCAGGTCGCCGCCGTTAGCGTTGGGATAGTAGGGAACCAGCCCCTATTGGATCTGTGCTATGAGGAAGATAGCCGCGCCGAAACCGATATGAACGTCGTTATGACCAGCTCGGAGGGGATAGTCGAAGTCCAAGGCACGGCCGAGGGGCGTCCCTTTACCCGGGTGCAGGCCATTGAGTTACTTGACTTGGCTGCTGTGGGCATAAAGCGCCTACTAGATGTGCAACAGTCTGTTTTAAGCGAACTTACGGGGGCTTAGGGGTTTGGGAGAAATTGCTTGACAGGTTTTGTGCCCCCGGCTAAGTTATACCCAATCTTTAGTTTGAAGAACGTGTAGCTTTCCTTTTCCTCCCCACTCTATAACGAAGAGGATGGTTCCATGGCGGGTACGACTAAAGCTCCATTTTGGGATCTGGAAGATTGCCTCGGGAGCTATCTGGCTGAAATTGCCCATTCCAAACCGCTCTCCCCGGCCGATGAGGTCAATCTAGCGCGGAAGATCAAGCAAGGGGATGAGGACGCACGCAATCGCTTAGTCGAAGCGAATCTGCGCTTTGTGGTCAGCGTGGCAAAGGAATACCAAAATCGCGGCGTCCCCCTCGCAGATTTGGTCAGTGCTGGGAACATGGGATTGATCACAGCCGCTGAGCGCTTTGACGAAGACAAAGGGTTCAAGTTCATCTCCTATGCCGTTTGGTGGATTCGCCAAGCCATCCTACAGACGCTGGCTGAACAGTCGCGTACGGTCCGCCTGCCGCTGAACAAGATCGGTTTACTCTACAAGATATCCAAAGCATCCCGCATCTTGCAGCAAGAGCGCACCGACGATCCCTACCCAGAAGCTATCGCCGAGCAGCTTGATGTCCCGGTTGAAGAGGTCAAGGAGACCTTGATGTGCAGTCGTTCGATGCGGTCGCTCGACGCGGCTTTTCTCGGCGAAGAAGATCACAGTCTGCTAGACGTGTTGCCAGACGAGCGGCAAGAGTCCCCTGAAAACCAAGTGATGCGCGGCTGCCTGCGCGGGCAGATTGACTCGGCTCTGAATAGGCTCATCGGACGCGAGGCCGAGATTCTCCGCCTCTATTTTGGATTGAACGGGGAAGAGCCTATGACTTTGGACCAGATCGGCATGCGTTTTGGGCTTACGCGCGAGCGAGTCCGGCAAATCAAGGAGAAAGCACTGCACCGCTTGCGCCACCCCAGCCGCTGCGATCATCTGCGCTCCTACAGCCGCGCTTGAAGATGACCCCCCACAGGCTCCCCTGCTCCCCAAAAGTACGCAGGAGTATGCCATGCCAGAAGATGCAGTTGAGGAGGATCTACTGAATTCTATAGATGAAGTAGACGATCAGATCAAAAATTTTCGCCAGCGGGTGCGGGCCGTTTTGGACGCTGCCCAGGCCGAGGGAACGCGGCGCAACGAAAAGGAAGGGAGCGCGAGGCGATAAGCGGCGCGTGGCATGTTACCAAAGAGGGGATGGCTTGGCTGTCCCCTCTTTTAATTTGTCTGCAACCAAATGGAGAGGACCGAAATGGATAAATGGGCAACAGGCATATTTACCTCGATTGACGAGGGCTTAGGGGCCGGGTTGGATTCGGTGAAGGAGCTAGGGGTTTCCACAGTGCATTTGCACGCTCCGGGTCGCGATTTTCGCACTGCCGAGAAAACAGCGGAAATCAAGGCCCAGTTCGCCGCGGCCGGGATCGAAATCAGCGTGGTTTTCGCCGGTTTTCCCGACGACGATTACACCACGCCGGAGATCGCCCAGCAAACGGTCGGGCTCGTGCCTTTAGAGTGCCGGGAGCGCCGGCTCGAAGAGACGCTGGCTATCGCGGACTTTGCCGCTGCGCTAGGCGTAGATGCTGTCGGTATGCACTTGGGCTTTGTACCGGAGGCGTCGGATTCGGATTTTGCCGCGGTCGTCGAAGTTGCACGCACGGTATGCGATCACTGCCGGGGGCACGGCCAGTATTTTCACCTAGAAACCGGTCAAGAGACCGCCGACGAACTTCTCACTTTTATCGAAGCGGTTGATCGCCAGAACCTCGCGGTCAATTTCGACCCGGCCAATATGATCCTCTATCAAGCCGGCCCGCCGCTAGCGGCCTTGGAGCAGGTGGGGCGTTTTGTCCGTAGCGTACACTGCAAAGACGCCGCGATTGAGCGCCGCCCGGGCCAGCCTTGGTATGAGGACGCACCGCTGGGTCAAGGCGACGTCGACATTAGGGCCTTCCTCTTGAAGTTGCGCGATTTGGGGTACGAGGGGCCGCTGACCATTGAGCGCGAATACGCTCCGGACCAAGTCGGGGATATCCGCGCGGCCTTGCAGCTACTCACCGATCTGCGCCGAGAGATTTTGGGTTGAGCGCGTCGCTGCGGAGTTGTTTGGATTTTGCAGTAGATGCGGCTTGGCAAGCAGGCAAGATCACTTTGCGCTACTTCCAGTCGGGCGTCCGCGCCGAGAGGAAGGAAGACCTATCGCCGGTGACTGTCGCCGATCGCGAAGCCGAGGCCAAGATACGGGACTTATTGGCTAGGGCCTATCCCGACGATGGGATTGTCGGCGAGGAATTTGGCCGAGTTGAGGGAAGCTCCGGTATGCGCTGGCTTATTGATCCCATTGACGGTACGAAATCTTTTGTCCAAGGTGTGCCGCTCTACGGAGTACTTATCGCGCGGGAAGGGCCGGATGGGGTTGACGTAGGCTGTTGCTATATGCCAGCCCTTGACGAGATGGTGTGGGCCGCTAGGGGTGAGGGCTGTTGGTGGAATGGCCGGCGGGCGACAGTGTCTGGGGTAGCCGCGTTGGACCAGGCCTGCATCTGCTATACGTCATGGCCGAGCTTTGCCGAACAAGGCCGCGAGCAGCAGTGGCAGCAACTAGTCGCCAGCACTCGGCTACGCCGGGGGTGGGGCGATTGTTACGGCCATATTCTCGTGGCCACCGGCCGAGCTGAGGCCAGTTTTGACTCCATTATGAATCCGTGGGATTGCGGCCCACTGTTGCCGATTCTGCAGGAAGCTGGCGGCACCTTTACCGATTGGCAGGGGGGGCCGACGATATACGGCAAGGACGCCTTTTCTTCCAATGGGCATCTCTTTGCGTCTATCATGGAGCATCTGGGACAGCGGCAGTGATAGACGCGCTTAGAAGCCGAATCGCCTTCTGGCTAGCTGTTGGCCGCGATGCCGTGGTGGCGACGTACCGCCACGATTGCACGACTGCGGCTCCGGCCATGGCCTTTGACTTTATATTTACCATTTTCCCGGGCATTCTCTTTCTGACGGCCCTATTGGGTTTCTTGGGTATATCGTCTGGGGATTTTATTCAAGTCCTCGAAATTTTGGGCATTGTCATCCCCTTTCCGCTGCTGGAGGCCGTCGAAGACAATATCAACTTTCTCTCGTCGCAAAGTTTGTTCGTCCTCGGGTTCTTGGGCGTCATCTGGCCGGCGTCAGCCAGCATGTCCACTACGATGATGGCGCTTAATCGAGCCTACGGCGTGCAAGAGCATCGGTCTTTTTACAAGCGGCGCATTCTTTCGCTCGCCGTAATCGTCGTCTTGGGGATTTCTTTCGTTTTTTTCTTTAATCTCATCATATTTGGCGAACACGTCGAGAATTGGCTGCGGGACTATTGGACTTCCTCACACTTTTCTCCGTTGGTGGCCTTGTTGAGGCGTACAGTGGTCGTGATCGGCATGGTCGCCACGGCCGCCTGTATTTACTACATCATGCCCGCCGTGCGCCTGCGCTGGTTGGACGTGTTGCCGGGGAGTGTGATGTCTTCTGGGCTGGTCGGGGTCATTGCCATTGCCTTGGATTACATCGAGCGGTTTAGCTATTACAATATCATCTATGGAGTACTCGGGACGGCCATCATCCTCCTGCTGTCCGCGTACTTGCTGGCTTTTTCATTATTGTTGGGTGGCGAATTGAACGCAGTGCTCTATCGCCGTCGCCATCCATTTGACGCATACCCAACAGATTATTAGGTTGGGGCTTATTATGCGTAATGTCTTTGGGAAATGGAGGAGACCATGCGTAAAAATTTAATCCTATTCGCGCTCGTCAGTGGGCTTTTGGCCTGTGGGAGCAAAAAAGACGAACTGACCCCTTATATCCAGACCTTGCAGGGCTTGAATAACCATAGCCAACAGCTAATGCGCTATCAGGTCTACCTAACGACCGAGGGCATGACCTCTCAGGCCCACGACGTCAATCAGGTCATGCAGACCTTGCTCGACGAACTGGAGAAAATCGAACTGGAGGACAAATATCTCCGAGCCTTGAACAATAAAAAGAAGCGGGCCTTGAAGGCGGCGATGCGCAAGCTGGTCGAGCCGGACTTCCCGACGTTTGTGCCCAATGCCCAAAAGAGCATTTCGGTCGTCGAAGAAGAATTTGTCACCGTGTATGCCAACTTGAAGAAAATTTGGGAGGATGCCGGCAAGACCGAACCCTTCCCGCTCAAGTGGGAAGCCGCAAACTAGCTGAGTCCGTTGCCCGCTGCGCTTAGAGCTCCCCCGGTAACAGGGGGAGCTTTTTGTGTTCAATGCCCGCGCAGCAGGAAGGGGTGAGCAAACCATGATGTTCGCGTTGTTCAAATTGCTGCTGGCGACGGCCATCGTGCTGCTGTGTTATGCCGTGTACCGGCAGCTAAGAAGCGGTCCTCGCCGCGGCGCATCCAACAAGCGCAGCAGCATTGATCCGAGCCGAGTCGCCGAGGCCGAATACAGCATATTGGACGAAAAAGAGGTCGAACGCAAAGATCGTGGCTAAGAGAGCCAAAGGGCTAAGTCCCGATGCACTGCTAGCCGAAATCTCCAAGGGGGATGTTCGGCCTTTTTATTTGCTGCACGGGGACGAGGAATACGGACGCGAAGCTTTGGTCGCGTCTATGATCGAAGCTTTGGTGCCAGCTCAGACGCGGGATTTTAATCTCGACGTACTGAGAGCTGAACGCCTAGAGGTGCTGGATTTTTTTCAGATCTATGAGACCTATCCCATGATGGCCGAGAGTCGGCTAATTGTGCTGCGCGATGCCGAGGCTCTGACGACCGACCAGTGTCGCGGCTTGGAGCGCGTATTTGCAACGCCGGTGGAGACCAGTCGCCTCTTGGTAGTGGGCCAAAAAGTCGATATGCGGCGGAAGTTCTTTCGCGAACTTTCGCGACGAGGTCGCGGGCTAGAATTTAGGCCGCCCTACGACAACCAAGTACCGCAGTGGATACAGCGGTACGCGAAGCGTCAGGAAGTGCAGATCGAGCTTGCGGCCGTCCAGCTACTCAGCCAGTACGTAGGGGCCAAGCCAAGAGAGCTGGTCAGCGAGATAGAAAAATTGGTCAGTTTCGTCGGGGTGGGCCGGCCGATCTCCGCCTCTGCGGTCGAACAAGTCGCTGGCATCACGCGCGGGGCTAGCGTGTTTGAACTCGCCGATGCCCTCGGCAAAGGGCAGGGCAAGCTAGCCCAAAAGCTGATGCAAAAGTTTCTCAGCCAAGGAGAAGAGCCAACTCGCGCCGTAGCCATGGTCACCCGCCACTTCCAGCTTTTGCTCAAGGCTAAGGGGCTAATGGACCAGTCGCTACCACGCGACAAAATGGCCGCTGAATTGGGGGTTGCACCGTTCTTTTTGCCCGGGTATTTGGAGCAGGCCCAGCGGCGTTCTGCCTCTTGGCTGTGGGCGGCGTTGAGTGCCTTGAGAGAAGCCGATTGGCGTCTGAAATCGCAGGGACGACGCCAAGAGCATCTGGTTTTGGATCTGTTGGTGACTAAGTTGTGCAGGAAGCACCGAGCTTGACAATGGGTAGTGCTGCAACTATAATGTGAAACACAAGGTGTTGTGTTTATAACATGTTGAAAAGTATAAACTAACAAGCAAAGGATGATCTACCGTGAGCGAACCTATCGTCTTAACCGATGACAATTTCAGTGCCGAAGTCCTCAGCGCCAGCCAGCCCGTGCTCGTGGATTTTTGGGCGACGTGGTGCGGGCCGTGCCGAATGATCGCACCGATTGTCCAAGAATTGAGCAGCGAATACGAAGGCCGGGCCAAAGTGGGCAAATTGGACGTCGACGCGGCCCAGAAAACAGCGGCCGAATTCGGCATCCGTAGCATTCCTACCTTGCTCATTTTCAAGGAGGGTAAAGTCGCCGACCAGATCATTGGTGCCATCCCCAAAGGGCAAATCACCGAAAAGCTAGAGGCCGCCTTGGTCTAGTTTGTGTGGACGAGAGGACGTGGGGCGTTACCTGTCTAAGCGGGAGTCCTAAGCATGCCGTCTGATTCTCTCTGGAGGCATGTCCTTCGTCGTCTGCAAGAGCGCGTAAGGAGCGGCCACAAGGCGGAAGAAACCGCCGCCTGCAAGCTCTTGCAGCAAGTGCCCATTTTTCAGGAACTAAGCGGGCGCGAGTTGCACAAGATAGAAGAGATGCTCTATGGGCCGCGGGATTGGTGCGCTGGCGAGGCGATTATCAACCAAGGAGATCCCGGGATGGGGATGTACATCGTCGCCTCCGGCCAAGTACGGATCGTACAGATGGGCGACGATGGGTTTGAGAAGCAGCTAGCCACCTTAACCCGGGGGAATTTTTTTGGTGCCCAGGCCCTCGTAGATGAATCGCCGCGCCCCGCTTCAGCTTACGCCCTCCAACCTTGTAGTCTCCTCATTTTTTGCCGCCCCGACTTACTCGAACTCATAGAAAGCAATACCCCGCTTGCCTTGAAGATCGTCGAAGGCTTGGCGCAAGCCATCTCGACCGACCTACTCGAAGTCATAGAGAAACTCTCGGAGCAGTTGCGCGACTCTGAGCGCCTGTTAAAAGGTGTGCGGCGCACAGGCAGTATTCAATGATGAATTGGCAAGTTAAATTAGTACTCGCCTTGGTGGTCGTAGCGGTCGGCGGATGGTTTGTATATGAGATTCGCGGCATCCTCACTCCTTTCGTTTTGGCTTTTATCTTGGCCTATGTCCTCTACCCAATCATCGATTGGATGGAGAGGAGGGGATTGGGGCGGGCTTGGAGTACTCTGCTCGTCTTTTCGCTCGTTTTTGCGGGGTTGGGGCTAGGCGCATTCAAGGTTGGAGACAAGCTGACTGGAGAAACGGTAGATAGGGTTTTTACCATCGCCAACACCGGCGACAAACCTCTAATCATCTACGGGATGGCTTGGGAAGACGATGCTCGGGATCAGCCGTTTGTCCTAAGAGACGAACACCGCTGGCCGCTAGAGATCGCTCCCACGGAGGAGTTGGTCGTTCTCCTGCGCTTTGTGCCCAAGGACCAAGCACCGGCTGCAAACGCGCTCCTGATCGCGTACTCGCAGGGCCATGCCGAGCATAGTCAGCGCATTAGCGTCTACGGCAATGGCGGTGTGGCCGCAGGAGGCCAAGCCGGTAGGTTGGGTTCTGTTGTGTTTTCGCGTACCGATATTGGCTTCGGCGAGGCCGACCCCAACGTCTTGGTGGAAATCGGCGATAGGATCTTGGCGGAAGCCAGCACCAGAGCTGCAAAAATTGAGCCTATGTTACAGCCCTATTTAGGAAGCGATTTCCGCCTCGCCGAGTTGATTCGAGAGCATGGTGAGCGGCTGATGAGGACCATGTTGGGAGGCACTACGCTATTTATTGAAGGCGTGATCTCGGGCCTTACTTTTGTGGTGATCGTGCCGTTTGTGGCCTTTTTCTTTCTCAAAGAAGGACGGCGCTTGACGCGGTGCCTGATGGCACTGGTTCCCAACGCCTATTTTGAATTGTGCCTAAACCTGATATACCAAGCCAATAAGCAGATCGGGAATTACATTCGTGGCCAGCTTTTGGCCGTCCTCGTCGTATCGGTGCTCGCGATTAGCGGCTTGTCCATTCTTGGCGTCTATTATGCCCTACCTTTGGGGATGCTCGCCGGGTTGGCCAACGTAATCCCGTTTCTCGGGCCATTGATCGGGATCGTCTGTTCTTCGATTGTGGCCTTGGCTACCGGCGGTGGCTTGGCGATGGTGGCCAAAGTGATCGTCATGTTCTTGGTTATTCAACTGATAGACAACGTGCTCATTCAACCTACGATGGTGGCCAAAAGCGTCGAGCTGCACCCGTTGGTCGTCCTTTTTGTCGTCATGGTGGGAAGCCAGTTGATGGGCATCGTCGGGATGCTGATCGCCGTGCCACTCACAGGCATCGCGAAAGTGAGCGGCCAAACCATCTACCAAGGGGTCAAGCAATACCAATTGAGATAGGTTGACAAACCTATCTCAATTGCTTAACTACACCTTACATCTCGAACTGTGGTACGAGGTACTCAAGGCCCTTTTAAGGGTAGGAGGAATAGATTAATTGGGTAGTTCAATACACTTGGAAAGCACGGCGGTGAGCGAATTGGCTCAACGCATAGGGGACGCTCGCAAGCTCTATGGCAACGATAGTCCTTACGTCATAGGTATAATGACGGCTGTCGAATGGATGATCCAAGATGCCGAAGGTGGTCAAGGGCTCAAGCAAGACCTGCTCGCCCGCGTTCTAGAGAGCGAGGGAAAAAAACAGCCATCTCGTCCGCTTCCCAGCAGCACAGAGAGCAGCCCCCCGCCGCACGAACGCCGCGCCTTGGCAGAAAACACCTGGACTCGTGGCATAGTCAAGTGGTTTAACAATGATAAGGGATATGGTTTTATCTCGACAGACAGCCATGTCGATGTCTTCGTCCACTGGCGCGATATCTCATCTTGGGACCGGAGTTTGACCCAAGATGATGAAGTTGAGTTCATGGTGACCCGCACCGCCAAGGGATTCCAAGCCATCAACGTGATGAAGGCTGGCCAAGACAAAGCCGAAGAGGAGACGGCCTCGGTTGAGGGGACAGAGATCCCCGACGAAATCGAGGCGGTCGAAAACGTCGATGGCGATTCCGCTGAGAGCGAAGATAGGGTCCCGGACTCCCAAGGAGACGAGGGCAGGCTGTAGGGGGAGATGGGTAAAAAAACGTCCGATATAGCCTGTTCGTTCTGCGGTAAGGGGGGCGACCAAGTCGAGAAGGTCATTCAGGGCCCCTCAGTGTATATATGCAGTGAGTGCATCGGCTTGTGCAATGAGAGGCTGGCAGAGGACGACAAGCACGAGCCTAATCTCAATGGCCGTCCCCTGCCCAAGCCGGCCGAAATCAAGGCCCATCTCGACGCGCACATTATCGGCCAAGAACGCGCTAAAAAGGCGCTTTCGGTCGCCGTGTACAACCACTACAAGCGGGTGCATTCCGGTGCTGCGGATGTCCAGCTCAGCAAGAGCAATATTCTGCTCATCGGCCCCACCGGAGTGGGCAAGACGCTTTTGGCGGAGACATTGGCGCGCATATTACAAGTGCCTTTTGCGATCGTCGATGCTACGGTCCTCACCGAGGCCGGGTACGTAGGCGAGGACGTGGAAAATATCCTCGTGCGGCTCCTCCAAGCCGCGGATTACGATGTCAAACAAGCCGAGTGCGGGATTTTGTTTATCGACGAGCTGGACAAAGTCGCCCGCAAATCCGGCAATCCCTCCATAACCCGCGACGTTTCAGGCGAAGGCGTCCAACAGGAACTCCTCAAGATCTTAGAGGGAACCGTATCGGGGGTGCCGCCGAAGGGAGGGCGCAAGCATCCCGAACAGCCTTTGGTGCAAATAAACACCAAAAACATTCTCTTTATCTGCGGCGGGGCTTTCGATGGGCTAGATAAAATTATCAGCCAACGCATCGGGACCAAGTCCATGGGCTTTGGCAGCCCCTTCGACGACCGCGAGGAAGTGAGTGGGGCCAATCTGTTGGCGCGAGTCGAACCCGAAGAATTGATCCAGTACGGCCTGATTCCCGAGTTAATTGGCCGCTTGCCAGTGGTGGGTATCTTGCACCCCCTGAGCGATAAGGCGCTAATGGACATCCTGCTCAAACCGCGGAACGCACTCGTCAAACAGTACCAGAAACTGTTTGAAATGGACGGCATTGCACTGCGGTTTGAGGAGGAGGCGCTGTACAAGGTCGTCGAATTAACCCAAGAAAAGGAAATGGGTGCGCGTGGTCTGCGGGCGGTTTTAGAGACCGCCATGTTTGAAATCATGTTCGATCTCCCAGCCCGAAACGACATCGCCGAATGCGTCATTACCAAGGAATTCATCGAAAATAAGGCCCCGCCCACCTTCGTGTACAACAAGAAGCGAGCTTGATTTTCAAACTAGGCGTTGAGCTTTAACTAGGTCCCTTCTCTACTGGCGCGTTCGCTGGAGGAGAAGGGTTTTTTGTGAGAAAAGTGCAATGTACGCTAGGCATTATCCAGCGCGGGTGTTGTGGCGGCACCAGCCTGCGGCCACCGCGGCGACCGCAGTCGGGGAAGTGGCTGTGCGGGGGCGGCTCCTCCACTTCGCCGAAGGGCAGGGGAGAATCGCAGACGAGAGCGGGGAGATTGATTTCGGCGTGAAGACGCGGGTAGAAGAGATAAAAGCCGGGGATATAGTAGAGTTATATGGGATTGTTGCAGAAGGAGTTATAGATGTTACTCAAATTCGTTTGTTAGCTTCTAGTCGAGCGGATTGGGACCAAGGAGATTGGGCGCGATTCCACGCCAATGGACTGTGGGAGAACATGCGAGTGCGGGCCGCAGTGTTAGACGCTGTACGCGGTTTTTTCAAGGATGCAAGCTTTCTCGCGGTGGAGACGCCCACGTTGGCCCGCGCCTCGGCGCAAGAGGAGCACATCCAGTTATTCGCCACAGAATACCAAGGCGACAAGGCGCAAGAACAGCTTTATCTGGCCCCCTCTCCCGAGCTATACATGAAGCGATTGCTAGGGGTGGGCTTTGAGCGGATTTACCAGATTGGCCGCTCGTACCGCAACGGGGAGATAGGACCGCAACACAATCCCGAGTTTACCCTAATCGAATGGTATCGGGCGTACGCTAGTTACGAAGAAATCATGGCCGATGTCGAGAATTTGGTGTCGCATGTTGCGAAAAGCGTTTTGGGGCGGTCGAGCGTGGTCCGAGCAGGACGCGCGATCGGCCTGCAGCCGCCGTGGGAGCGGGTCCGCGTCCGCGATGCTTTTGCGCGCTGGGCCGACATTGATTTGGATGCCTGTACAGACGCGGAGTCGCTTTTTCGCCGCGCTCATGCTCTGGGCTATGACAGCGCTAGACGAGGGGATAGTTGGGAAGATCTATTCCACAAGATCCTGCTGGAAAAAGTCGAACCAGAGCTAGCCAAACTAGGAACTGTCCACCTTTTCGATTATCCTTGGCAGCTAGCCGCATTGGCCAAGCTAAGAGAAGGCAATCCGACAGTAGCCGAGAGGACGGAGGCGTACTTGGGGGGAGTGGAGCTATCAAACGGCTATACCGAGTTAAACGATCCAGCCCAACAGCGCGAGCGCTTTGCACGGGGTGTGCGACTGGGGCAGGCACCGGCCGACGAGGCGTTTCTCACGGCTATGGAACGAGGCATTCCACCGGCTGGTGGCGTGGCCTTGGGGTTGGATCGGCTGGTTGTGATCGTTGCCGGCGCGTCTTGCTTAGACGAGGTGATTGCCTTTCCGCCGGGGCATTAGTCAGCGAGGGCTGCTAGCTCTTTTGCGGACGCTAGCAGCCCGTCGATTAGGCCGAAATCGATCGCCTCGGCCGGCGACAGAAAGTAATCGCGCTCGGTGACTAGCTCGATGCGCTCGAGTGGCTGACCGGTATCTTGGACTAAAATTTGGTTGAGCCGGTCGCGCCACTCGACGATTTCGCGGGCGTGGATTTCGATGTCAGCCGCTTGGCCGCGGACGCCGCCCCAAGGCTGGTGCAGCATGAGCCGAGAATGGGCAAGGGCGTGGCGCTTGCCTTTGGTTCCACCGGCGAGAAGAATGGCGCTCATGCTGTACGCTTGACCGATGCAGAGCGTTGCTACGTCGCAGGGAACGTACTTCATGGTGTCGTAGATGGCCAAGCCGGCCGTGAGGCTGCCGCCGGGGCTGTTGATGTAGAGCGAGATGTCTTTTTGGGGATCTTCTGAGGTGAGGAAGAGCAACTGGGCGATGACGAGGTTGGCTTCGTGGTCGTCGATCGGAGTGCTGATAAAGATGATCCGCTCCTTGAGGAGGCGAGAGAAAATGTCGTAGGCGCGCTCGCCGCGGCCGGTCTGTTCGATTACTACAGGTACGATGGCCATGTGCTATTCTGGTTGTGAGAAGAGAGCCTATTAACGGGTCAATGGACTATAGGCGATGCCCAATATAGTGTCAGTGAACTACCGTCGCCTAAAGACGACCGCTTCTCAGGCCACGCTTGAGGCGACTACCTCTACGTTGATACCTGAAGGCCCGCACCAGGCCTTGTTGCTCGACATCTCGACAGGCTCGATATACCGCCGAAGCCGAGACTTTAGTAGCGACAACCGCACCGCTAGCTGTTACGGCCTTGCGATGTTTGGAACCGGCTCTTGCAGCCTTGTTCACACCCTTTCGGTTGATCGCGCAACAGGTTTTACCCAGCGCACGAATTCGGCGCTGGAACCGCCAACCTATTCTCTTGTCAAAGAGCGATTCTACACAAAGAAAGGTCGTCAACATGTTGAACCGCGTCAATGTAATTTCTATGAGAAAATACACGATCCGTTCGCCCATGCTAAGTGCGGCAGCCCCCTTGAGCGTTCCTTCATGGGACCTTTCAGGTTGGTTGACCGCGCTGGGGCGGCGCGGTACATTTTATTTTGTTCGCAGCACGTCGTTGCCCACCGAAGGTCAGTCCCTTAACTCTCTGTAAGGCACAGTGGTACAATTTTTTGAGTTCTGTTGCTTGGCCCTAGCGGGCCACAGGTACGTGTGCTCGTAGGCATCACCGGCGGCATGGGGGCGGGCAAGTCCACACTGGCGCAAATGCTTGCCGAGTTGGGTGCGCTGCGGGTCAATGCCGACGAAGTGGCTCGCGAAGTGGCGGCAATCCCGGCGGTGATAGAAAATCTACAAGCGGCATTTGGCCGCGATCTGCTCGGTCCAGACGGACGCTTGAACCGCCGGGAGTTGGGGCGTCGTGCCCTGGGGGCGGACGAGGCGAGCCAGCGGTTAGAGGCGATTATGCGGCCGCCACTATCAGCGGCCATAGAGCACCGGCTGGCGCAGGCTGTAAAAAAAGCCGCTGGAGGAGTCGTGGTATTTGACGCGCCGCTGATATACGAGTGGGGAAACGAGGCGAGCTTCGACCGGATCGTGGTGGTTGATGCTGAGGAGGAACAGTGCGTGTCGAGGGTGCAGCAGCGCAGCGGCTTGCCGGGGTGCGAGATTAGGCAGCGGCTGGTGCGCCAGATGGATCCACAAGAAAAAAAGGCTCGCGCAGACTTTGTCATCGACAATAACAAGGGCTTGACCGCGCTCGCCGCGCAGGCGGAAGCACTGTGGGCCGAGTTAGTCAGTGCCGCGCCGGGAAAAGGCAACCATGACCAATGAGTGCTTGCGGCGAACGCCGCTTTATGAAGTCGCCGTCGCCGAAGGCGGTCGCATGGCACCCTTTGGCGGGTGGGAAATGCCGGTCCAGTTTGAGGGCATCCGTAGCGAACACCGGGCGGTGCGCCGAGCGGTTGGGCTGTTCGACATATCGCACATGGGCCGAATCGCCGTTTCCGGGGAGCGTGGGCTGGCCTTCCTCGACAGCCTCTTGCCAGCGCGGGTGCGCGAATTGACCATCGGCCAGATGCTCTACGTGCCGCTGTGCAATGAACAGGGGGGATGCGTGGACGATCTGGTCGTGTACCGGCTCGCACAACAGGAGTATCTCTTGGTGGTCAACGCGAGCCGGAAGGCCATTGACTGGCAGTGGATTACCGCGTGTGCAGCGGGGTGGTCGGGTGTGCAAATCGAGGACTTGAGCGATGAAAAGGGCATGGTGGCGGTGCAGGGGCCGCAGGCCGCTGCCCTAGTCGAAGCACTCGCTGGACCGGCTAGCGTGGTGCTGGGCTACTATCGCTGCGCGGCCATGGAGATCGCCGGGATACGAGCCTTGCTCAGCCGCAATGGTTACACCGGAGAAGACGGGTTTGAGATTATATGCCCGGCCGACCAAGTCGCTGCGCTGTGGGCCAAATTTCGCGCAGCCGGTGCTCAGCCTTGCGGGCTAGGCGCGCGCGACACCTTGCGCCTCGAGATGGGGTTTTGCCTCTATGGCCGCGAATTAAACGAGCAGACGACTCCCTTAGAGGCGGGTTTGTCTTGGACTTTGGATTTAAAAAAAGAGGCAAATTTTGTCGGTGCCGAGGCGCTGCGGGCGCAGCGAGCGGCCGGAGGCTATCGCCGTCTGCGTGGCTTCCGCATGCTGGAAAGGGGGATTCCGCGGCCGGAGTACCCAGTTTTCGACCAGCGCGAGGAGCAGGTGGGTACCGTGACCAGTGGGACGCACTCTCCGGTGCTCGGCCAGGGGATCGGGCTGGCCTATTTACAGCGCGGTGCACAAAAAATAGGCACTCAAGTGTACATTGGTATGAAGGGCAAGCGGCAACTCGCCGTGGTGGTCAAGCTGCCCTTTGTGCCTTCGGCCCCTAAAAAGGACTGAAAGTTTTAATCGCTGCTTTTAGGCAGTGCAATGGAGGGCGCATGGGCGACGAATTTGGACCTAGCGATGCTTTTGTCCGCCGACACATCGGCCCCACGGACGCAGATGTAACCGCGATGCTCGCAGCCGTAGGGGCCGACAGCTTGGACGACCTCATGGCCGAGGCCCTGCCGGCGGCGATTCGAATGCAAGGCTCCTTGGCGCTGGGTGAAGGCATCAGCGAATACGAGCTAATGGGTAGGTTGCGCGAATTGGCCGGCCAGAATCGCATACACCGCAGTTTTATCGGTCTAGGTTACTCAGACTGCATAACTCCTCCGGTGATCCAGCGCAACATCTTGGAGAATCCAGGCTGGTACACCCAGTACACTCCCTACCAGTCCGAAATTGCCCAAGGGCGGCTAGAGGCTCTCCTCAACTTCCAAACCATGGTCGGCGACCTGACGGGTTTTGCCTTGGCCAATGCCTCTTTGTTGGACGAAGCCACGGCCGCGGCCGAAGCCATTGCCATGCTGCGGGCAGTCCAAAAGAAAAACGCGAGCCAGCGCGTCTTTGTCTCGTCGGCCTGCCACCCGCAAACCATAGAGGTGGTCAAGGTCCGGGCCGAATCGCGGGGCTGGGAGGTTGTAGTAGGCGATCATCGAGAATGGGATTTTGCGGCTGGAGCCTTCGCCGCTCTGCTCCAGTACCCAGCCTCGGACGGTGCGCTATACGACTACGCCGATTTCTGCGCTCAGGCTCACGCCGAGCAGACGCTCGTGTGCGTGGCCGTCGATTTGCTCGCTCTGTGTTTGCTGCGACCTCCTGGGGAGTTTGGAGCCGATGCAGCCATCGGGAGCGCGCAGCGCTTTGGTATGCCCATGGGATACGGCGGCCCACACGCGGCCTTTTTGGCGACGCGGCCCGAGTTCCAGCGGCAGATGCCTGGGCGCATCATTGGCGTCTCTGAGGATGTCCGTGGCCAGCCGGCCTTGCGCATGGCCTTGCAAACCCGCGAACAGCACATCAAACGAGAACGGGCGACGAGTAATATCTGCACAGCCGAAGTCTTGCCGGCCGTGGTGGCGAGCATGTACGCGGTGTATCACGGGCCGGATAGGTTGCAGCGCATGGCCCACCGCATACACCGCGAGGCGCGGACGCTCGCCCGCGGGATAGAGGAAGCCGGCTATCGAGTCATCCACGACCAGTACTTCGACACACTGCGCGTTGAAGTGGGAACACGGGGAGATGCGCTATTGGCACAGGCGCGGGCCGCGGGGATGAACTTCCGCGATCTGGAGGACGGGCACTGGGGCATTGCCCTCGACGAAACGACCGACAAGGCCGATTTGCAAGCTATCCTCACCTTGCTGGGTGGCGAGTTGCCCAGCGCAGTCGATGCAGAGCCTGCTTGGGGGCCTGTCCACGTCCGCCACTCGCGCTTTATGGAGCATCCCGTCTTTGCATCGCATCACTCCGAGACCGAAATGATGCGCTACATGCGTCGGCTCGAAGCCAAGGATCTGTCCTTGGTCCACGCGATGATTCCCCTCGGCTCGTGTACCATGAAGCTCAATGCGGCCGCGGAAATGATGGCGATTACGTGGCCCGAATTCGCTGGGCTGCATCCATTTGCGCCCGTAGAGCAAGCCCAAGGGTACGCGGTAATTTTCGCCGAAATGGAGGACATGCTGCGCGAAATCACCGGCCTTGAGGGCGTTTCGCTGCAACCCAACGCGGGTTCGCAGGGTGAATACGCCGGCTTACTCATCGTGCGCAAATACCACCAAACGCGCGGGGAGGCCCAACGGAACGTCTGCCTCATTCCGGCCTCGGCTCACGGGACGAACCCGGCCAGCGCGGCTATGGCCGGCTTGGACGTGGTCGTCGTCGCCTGTGACGCCGAGGGCAATATCGACTTGGCGGACCTGCGGGCAAAGGCCGTCGCACACCGCGAGCGGCTAGCGGCCCTGATGGTGACGTACCCCTCGACCCACGGGGTGTTTGAAGAGGCCATCGGCGAAATTTGTACGATCGTCCACCAAGCAGGTGGTCAGGTCTATATGGACGGGGCCAATATGAATGCCTTGGTGGGATTGTGCCGGCTTGGGGAAATCGGCATTGACGTGTGCCATTTGAATTTGCACAAGACTTTTTGCATTCCCCATGGTGGGGGCGGCCCGGGGATGGGGCCCATAGCGGTGGCCGAGCACTTAGTGGAGTTCTTGCCTTCGCATCCCCTCGTCTATACCGGCGGGGCTGAGTCAATCGGCCCCATTGCGGCTGCTCCGTGGGGTAGTGCCTCGATTCTGCTCATATCTTGGGCGTACTTGCGGCTGATGGGCGGCGCGGGCCTCACCGAAGCGACGCAGGTGGCGATCCTCAATGCCAATTATTTGAGCAGCCGCCTCGCGGATTCCTTTCCCGTGCTGTACAAGGGATGCAACGGGCGCGTGGCCCACGAGTGCATTCTCGACCTGCGCTGGGCGCGGGCGCACGGCATTGGCGTAGAAGACGTGGCCAAGCGGTTGATGGATTACGGGTTCCACGCTCCTACGGTATCCTTCCCAGTCGCCGGAACCCTGATGGTCGAACCTACCGAAAGCGAGTCCAAGGCCGAATTGGACCGGTTTTGCGAAGCCATGATCGCCATTGGCGGCGAAATCCAGCAAATAGCGGCCGGGGAGATGGACCGCGCCAACAACCCCCTCGTCCACGCGCCGCACCCCTTGGACGTCGTGCTGGCCGCCGAGTGGGATCGGCCCTATTCTAGAGCCGTTGCCGCCCTGCCGGCTCCTTGGCTGTTGGAGCGCAAGTTCTGGCCAGCCGTCGGGCGACTGAACGACGCGCAGGGCGATCGCAACCTGA
This sequence comes from Candidatus Latescibacterota bacterium, assembly GCA_965200315.1. Taxonomy (GTDB): domain Bacteria; phylum Latescibacterota; class UBA2968; order UBA8231; family UBA8231. The sequence continues at coordinate 461,548 of OZ241362.1, read as the reverse complement.
TCTGTTCCTGTCCGCCTGTAGCGGCATATTCTCAAGAGGCATGAAATGAGCCAGAAGTGCGCTTTAATCACTGGCATTACCGGCCAAGACGGTTCGTACTTGGCCGAATTACTGCTGGAAAAGGGCTATGAGGTCTTTGGGCTGGTGCGCCGCAGTAGCACGGTCAATTTCGAGCGAATCGGCCATTTGCAGGATCAAATCGAGCTGATCTCCGGCGACCTGTTGGATCAGAAGTCCTTGGTTTCGGCGCTGCAAGCTGCGCGGCCGCAGGAAGTGTACAACTTAGGGGCCCAGTCCTTTGTGCCAGTTTCTTGGGAGCAGCCCATGTTGACCGGCGAAGTAACCGGCTTGGGCGTGACGCGGCTTTTGGAAGCCATTCGCGCCTGCGACGAGAACATCCGCTTTTACCAAGCCAGCACCAGCGAGCTATTCGGCAACGCACAGGAGACGCCGCAGAACGAGCAAACGGCGTTCTCTCCGCGTTCGCCCTACGGGGTGTCCAAGCTCTACGCGCATTGGATCACCATCAACTACCGCGAAAGCTACGGTATGTTTGCCTGCACGGGCATTCTCTTCAATCACGAGTCGCCGCGCCGCGGACTCGAATTCGTCACCCGCAAGATCACGCACGGCGTAGCCCGCATCAAATGCGGGCTAGACCAAGAGCTGCGCCTCGGCAACCTCGATTCCCGCCGCGATTGGGGCTATGCGAGCGACTTTGTCCGCGCAATGTGGATGATGCTCCAACAGGACGAACCCGACGATTACGTCGTCGCCACGGGCACCTCCCGCACCATTGGCGAATTCTGCGAGGTCGCCTTTGCCCACGCTGGCTTGGACTGGCGGCAATACGTGGTCGTGGATGAGCGCTTTTTGCGCCCCGCCGAGGTCTATACCCTGTTGGGCGATGCAACTAAGGCGCGGGAAAAACTCGGCTGGGAGCCCGAGGTCGGCTTTGAGGAAATGGTCCGGCAGATGGTCGACTGGGACTTGGAGCAGGTGGTCCATCAGTCGGCCTCAGTACGCCCGGCACTGCGGCGATAGCGGCGGCCGAACTTGCGTATCTGGCCGCAGATCATCTGAATCGCCCGCACATCGCGCACTTCCAAATCGACCTTGTTGAAGAAGCGGCGCAACACGCGGCCAAAGTGGTCCGGCTTGTTGTTGTACGGGGTAAACTCTATCTCGGCAAGGGCTTGCAGGATCTGAGCGAACATGCGCTCGCGCTCGCCAGCCGTAGCCAGTTGCACGGGCGGGTCCGGTGGTTTTTCGCTCACGGCCGCATACAGGCCGTAGGTGAACAGGAGCACGGCGTGAGAGAGATTGAGGGAGGGATAGGCCACGGCTGTGGGGAACTTCAGCACTTGGTGGCAGAGCGCGAGTTCCTCGTGCCACAAGCCGTCCCGTTCGCGTCCGAACACGAGGGCGATTCGGCGGCGGTGTGCTTGGGAGGCTAGCTGGGCAATCAGCGGGTGCGGCTCGGAAGTAACCGCGCGGAAGCGGCCCTGTCGATGGGTCGTGCCGACGACGATGTGGCAATCGGCTACGGCCGCGGCTAGGCTGGAGAAGACTTGGCTGCCGTCGAGAATATCGCCCGCGCCGTGGGCAAAGGCGCGCGCTTGGGGCGTGTCCCATGCCCCGGGATTGACCAAGGCCAACTGGCTTATGCCCGTGGTTTTGAGCACGCGAGCCGTAGCGCCGATATTGCCGGGTGTCGCCGGCTCGACGAGCACGACGCGGATGTTGTCGAGAGGATTCATGCGGCGTGCCAAACTAAACCAAGAAGGATACTGTGCGCCAATGTACATAGCAGGTGAATTCACCCGCGTCCAACTCGCGGACGGCGTTTATTTGCATCTGCACGGCATTGGGCTGTACAAAACAATCCGGGTGGATGTGTGCCTGAGCACACCGCTGTGTGCGCCGCGACATTCGCTCGTGGCTCTGAGCAGCCGATTGCTGGCGCGGGGTACGCACAAACTGCCCAATATCCAGAGCCTCAACCGCTTCATCGACGACCTCTACGGAGCGCATTACTCGGTGCAAGTCGATCGCGTAGGCGGGTATCAGTTTATTCATTTATGCCTAGAGGTTATCGATGATAACTTCCTTGGGGAGAAAGGGATACTGGTGCGCGGCCTGATCTTCCTGCGCGATGTCTTGCGCGATGGTAGTGGATTCCAACGCGACCATCTAGAGCGCGAAAAGCACCGCCTCGCCCGGCAAATCGCCGATGGCTTTAACGACAAGTTGGGCTACGCCCAAGGGCGATGCCGCGAAGAAATGTGCCGAGGCGAACCCACGGGCCTGTCGCCGCTGGGCAACCCCGCGGACTTTGCCGCCGTGCGGGCCGATGAACTGTGGGCTTTCTACCGCGAGCGGATGGCGGCCGACCGCCTCGATCTTTTCGTAAGCGGCAATGTACGCTTGGAGCAGATTCAGCCCCTGATGGAATCGCTCTTTACTTGGGAGCGGGCGAGCCAGCCTCCGCCCCCGCTACTGCGCCCGCGCCGTGCTGGACCGCCGCGCGAAGTTTTTGAATGCCAAGCGGTGCGAGAGGCAAAAGTAGTGTTGGGCTATCGCACTCAAGTTGCTTATGGCGCGGACGGCACCGACGACTATCCGGCTTTGGCACTCCTAAACCTAATGCTCGGCGGCGATGGTCCATCGCGGCTGTTCAAGCACCTCCGCGAAGAAGAAGGCTTGTGCTACTACATCGCATCGCATATCGAGGCATTGAGCGGACTGCTCTTTGTGGCCGCAGGCATTGAAGCTACTGCATACTCGGAGGTCCAGGATAAGGTGGAACAGGAACTCCAGTCGCTGCGCGCAGGGGCCTTTGATTGCCGTGAGATCGAAGCAGCTCAGCACTTGTTGCGAGCGCGGCTGTTGGGGTTGGCCGAAGACCGCGAGGGCTTTTTTCGCTATCAGTTGCGCGAGGGACTGATAGGGGGCAGCCAGTCCCCGGAAACGCTATGGCAGCGCATCGAGCAAGTCGGCGTTGAGGACCTAACCCGCGTGGCCGGTGGCATTGTAGCAGACACGGCCTTTTTATTGCACGGGACGTGAGACCGTGATCGCAGATGCGCTTTGGGGGGAAGGGGTGTACCGCAGCCGCTTGGGCGGCCTCGACGTGTGGGCAGTACCGCGACCGGGCAGTCGGCAAAAAGCGGCCGTGCTGTACATAGACTACGGTTCGGTCGATCTGCACTTGCGCGCCCGCAGATCCGGGCAGATACAGACCACGCCGGCTGGAACCGCGCACTTTCTCGAACACCGCCTTTTTGCCAAAACTTACGGCGACATCACCGAGCAAATCAATCGCCTCGGCGGCGACATAAACGCCAGCACCAGTTTTACTTCAACCGTCTTTTCTCTGACGTGTATTGAGCATTTTGCCGCCCACCTAGCGTTGCTGTTTGAACTTGCATTGGACCTGCATGTCCAGCCGCAAGACGTCGCTCAGGAGCGCGAAATCATCGACCGCGAGCTCCAGATAAGCTGCGACGACCCGGAGTGGATCGGGTTTTTGCACGGTCTTGAGGGGCTATACCAGAATGGTCCCTTGGCTTGGGATATGGCTGGCACACGGGAGAGCATCGGGCAGATTGACGAGGACACGCTAACTCGTTGCCACGAGGTATTTTATCGGCCCGAATACATGGGGCTGTACTTGTGCGGGGATTTCGACGTAGAGACCACTTACGCGGCCGTCGAGTCCACTTTGTTAAAGTACAGGCGGCCGCGCTCCGCATGGGACCGAGTGGAACGCCCAGTGGTATTGCCCACTCCGCAGCCGCTTGGGGCCTTGGCCCTGCCGGTCAGCCGACCCTATACCTTGCTGTTTTTCGGCGATGACAAGGCCGGCCGGTCGGGCCGCGACTTGCTCTTGCGGGAATTGGCCTTGGAGTTGGCCTTGGACATTGCCTTGGGGCCAGCGAGCGATTTTTTTGCCGCGCACTACCAAGACGGCCTGATAGACGGCGATACCTTTGGGGCCGAGGTCTATGCCGAGCCGACGTTCTGCTTTTGTACGGTGGGCGGATATACCCAGCAGAGCGAGCGATTGTGCGCGGAAATAAACGCCGCATTGGCCAGCCTAGACGAGCGCGTGGTGGCCGCAGATTTGGGCCGCGCCAAGCGCAAAGCCTACGGCCTGCTGCTGCGCGCGTGGGAGCAAGCCGAGGATGTGGCCGATATGCTTTGCGCGGCCGCGGTGAGTGGGGCGTCCCCCAGCGTCTATTTTGACGTACACGAGCAGGTCGCAGTCGGCGACATCCTCGAAGTGCTGGAAAGCTGCTTGTCGCCGGCGAACCTGAGCGCGATGCCGCTTGTGCCCACCGGACGCGCCGAGTAATGGCCGACAAAATCTATCGCTATTGGATCGCAGTGCCGAGCGGGTTGGAGGCAGTGGCACTCGACGAATTGCGCGAGCACGTGCCCGAGGTGCAGCAGGTCGAAGTTGAACCGGGCGGGCGCGTGGGGCAGATTTTCTTTACGTACAAGCGCAGCCCGGGGCGGCTGCTACAACTGCGCTCGGCTGTGCAGTGCGCTGGTTTAATCAGCCAGATGCACGGCGTTACAGTGGGGCGACCCGGCCTTGAGTACATCTGCAAACGCATCGCCCGCTGCGATCTGACCTCGGTCAAAAGTCTCGCGCAGGTCCAATCCACTAAGATCGACACCCACGCTTTTTCTTTGAGCGCGACGCTGCGCGGCCGGTATCGGTTCAGCACGGCCGAGCTGACCGCGGCCGTGGCGGCGGTTTTGCGCGACGAGCACGGGTTGCGCTTGGGCAAAGGGCCGCACCTGCTGCGCCTTCACGTACAACTAACCGGGCGACGCGCCTTGTTGGGGCTGCGGCTGGGGGCAGGTGCTGCGCCGAGTGAGGCCGTGATATATTGCTTGGGCCGCTTGTTGGCCATGCCGCCGGGTGCCTGCATCCTGTGGGCGCGCCGCGATCCGAGCGAGTTGGTCGCCTTGCAGTCCCAGTTTCAGCCGAGTGTATTGGTGGGGATCCGGCCCGCCGAAAGCAGGCCCGGGCTAGCCGGAATCGTGGCCGCGCCAGATCGCTTGCCTTTAGCAGCGGACTGCATCGATTATGCACTCGGCTTTGCTGCGGGCGATTGCGCTGGGCTGCTGGCCGAATTGGTGCGCGTCTTGCGCTGGGGCGGGGTCGCTGCTATCCAAGTGGCCGACTTTGACGCGCTCATCGGCTGCTTAGAGGCCGGAGCGTATCCGCTGGCCGTGTTGGCCGACTTGCGCTTGCCCGAGCGCGGACGGCTCTATCGGCTGGTCGTGCTCGAGCGTTTAGCAGAGGAAGAGGACGCGCTTTTACAGATACGGTGATGCGCTAAACCACCGTCGGACTTTCGAGGGCGAGACGCCCTCGTTCCCAGCGGATGGGAGCCGCTGGAGAGGCCGAACCCGGAACGTTAGAATGCTTCGGAGAATTTGCCCCTTAATTGTAGAAAGTGTTACCTTAAAAAGGGTTGGCTATGTCTCTTTTCACAGGACGATGGCGCTGATCGGTATGACGACGACTAATTCTTCTGTGGGCCGCTCCAGTTTCGCGATTAAAAGGGCATAGACTCATGTCGCCATCTAGCTCTGCAAAGGCTTTTGCTCAAGCGCAGCAGGTCATTCCCGGAGGCGTAAACAGTCCGGCGCGGGCGTTTGGCGCAGTGGGTGGTGGTCCTCGATTTATTGAGCGGGGGGCTGGTTCGCGTATTTTTGATGTCGATGGCCGCGAATACATTGACTACGTGTGCTCTTGGGGGCCGCTCATTTTCGGTCATGCCCATCCTCGCGTCGTACAAGCCGTGCAGCAAGCCTGCGCCAAGGGGACCAGTTTCGGTGCCCCGACCGAGTTGGAAACCGCACTGGCCGAGCGCATTGTGGCGATGGTGCCCTCCATCGAAATGGTGCGGATGGTGAGTTCGGGGACCGAGGCCACCATGGCGGCCGTGCGCTTGGCCCGCGGCCATACCGGCCGTGACAAAATCGCCAAATTCGAGGGCTGCTGGCACGGGCATGGGGACAGCTTCTTGAGCGAGGCTGGGTCTTCGGCCCTGACCTTGGGGGTTCCCACCAGCCCAGGTGTGCCGCAAAGCGTGGTTGATTCGACCTTGACGCTGCCGTATAACGACGCGGATGCCGTGCGTGCGGCCTTGCGGGAAAATAGCGGCCAGATCGCCGCCATCATCGTCGAGCCGGTGGCCGGCAATATGGGAACCGTACCGCCGCGCGAGGGTTTCCTCCCCGCGCTGCGCCAAATAGCCGACACAGAAGGGATCGTCCTCATTTTCGACGAGGTCATTACCGGGTTCCGCGTCGGCCCGGGCGGGGCGCAAGAGCGCTATGGGGTGATGCCCGATTTGACGTGCTTGGGCAAGATCGTCGGGGGTGGCTTGCCGGCTGCGGCGTACGGCGGCAAGCGGGAGATCATGGAAAACGTGTCTCCGCTGGGCATAAAGGTTTCGCAGGCCGGCACCTTATCGGGCAATCCGCTCGCCATGGCCGCGGGCTTGGAGCAATTGAACATGCTGTCCGAACCCGGGATCTACGAAACGCTGGAGAGCCGCTGCGCCGATTTGGCAGATGGCATGGCTGACAATCTGCAAAAATTGGGCTTGAACTACGCGCTAAACCGAGTCGGTGCCATGCTCTGCATGTTTTTTACTTCGCATCCGGTGGTGGATTTTGCCAGCGTCGAACCGGTTGATCTGGCGCGTTTTAAGCGCTATTTCTGGGCTTGCCTAGAGCGGGGCCTCTATCTGGCGCCCTCCCAATACGAATGCATGTTCCCCTCACTCGCACACGGGGAAGGGGATATCGAAGAAACGCTCCGCATTCACTTTGACGCGCTCAAGGCTGTGCATTGAGTGCGGCGAATCCCAATCGGCTATGGATGCTCGCTTGGACAGTCCTCTCGGTCGGGGGATGCGCCGACACCGATGTTGGCGAAGACGAACCCACTGACCGCAGCGAAATAGTCCACTTCACGCCGGCTGACTCTGTGTCCACTCCAGCCGATACCAGCGATACCAGCGATGCTATCCCCGTATTTTTTTATCCCGACGGCCAATTCACCATTCAAGTCGGCGTCTATCGAGACGCGAAACGCGCCGATCAGAAGGTGCGCGAATTGAAGGACGAGGGCTATCCGGCCTATAGCCTGCAAAGCGATGCTGGTGTGCGGGTGCGGATCGGCTATTTCTCCAGCCGCGCCGATGCCGACCGCTTTGGCCGCATTTTTGCCAAGGATCGCGGTGTCGAGTATTGGATAGACCGACGCGCCGATGAATAAAACTCGCGTATTGTGCTGCGGCACTTTTGATTACCTGCACCCAGGCCACCGCTCCTTCATTGCGCAGGCAGCTGCGCTGGGCGACGAACTATTCGTGGTGGTCGCTCGCGATGAGAACGTCCGACGCATCAAGGGGCACTATCCCGACCAATCCCAAGAGGAGCGCAAAGCCGCTCTGGAGAAGCTGCCCGAAGCCACCGAAGTCCGCCTCGGCCACGAGGGGTGTAACTTTTTGCGCATCGTCGGCGAAATAGCGCCCCACATTATTGCCCTCGGCTACGACCAAGGGAGACCAGCGGGTCTGGCCGATGCCTTTCCCCACTGCGAAATCTTCGTGCTCCAACCCCATTGCCCCGAGCAGTTTAAGTCGTCCCTCTTCCGGCGTCGGGAAGGCCGCACTTGAGTCCCTTGCCCCAGCTCATCCTCTGGTATGGGCGCGAGACGACCCCGGACTTACCAGAAATGGCCGGCTATCGACTGCGGACTTACAGGTTAGGCGACGAGGAAGGCTGGTTGGCCCTATTGCAGGCCAATGGCGAATTGGGTCATTGGGATCGACAGCGGCTAGAGGACGTCTTGGCAGGAACTCGAGTCCAGCTCTTTGTCGAGTGCGAGGGCCAGATCGTCGCCTGTACAGGTTGCAACGACCGCACCCGAGAACTGCGGCCGTGTTGGGAAATCGGTTGGGTTGCAGTACACCCGGACTTTCAGGGGGGCGGCTTAGGCAAGTTCATCGTAGCGGCGGCCGTGGCCCAAGCCAAAGAGCTAGGCCCTAGGCCCATATACTTGCTGACCGACGACTTCCGCATCCCAGCTCTGCGCTGCTATCTCAAGTTGGGCTTCTTGCCCAATAACAGCCATCCATCCTACCCGCGCCGGTGGGCCGACATTTTTGCCCGTTTGGGGGCGGACTATCAGGGCCTAAAGCCCGGGTTTGTCCCCTCAGCCTAGTGGAGTTTTCTTCCCTGTAGCCCTATTCAGTTATACCTGACCATTCGCCACACCGAGCCGTGCGGCGGGTTTAGCCAAAAGACGCGCAATGTGGCCGCCTTGGCGGTGGAACGAGTGTGAATCGCTGACTTCTCATTATCTGTCTAATTCTTTCATTACCGCTTTTGTTATCCGCTTAGCCAGTCTGATTTCTTCCAGCTTTTTCGTCGATAGATACGTGATAAATTCTTGCAGTTCTCTGTCTTTTTCCGTTCGTATTTCCCCTTCATGCCGTATCAAGTCCACTGGCTGTACCCGCAACGCTTTTGAGATTTTGTAGAGCGTTTCTAAGCTCGGCGTTGCTCTCCGACCCTCGATCTTGCGGATTCCGTCCACGCTAAGTCCTGCCTGTTCAGCCAGTTTTTCTTGGGTTATCCCTGTCTGGTGACGCAATTGCTGCACCCTACAGCAGATCTCGTCCCTGACAGCTATACCAGTATCCATATCGAGCACTATCCTCAATAAAACAACTAATTTTTTCTTAAACTATTGTATTTATTTGAGTAAATACAGGTATTATAAGGCATGCTATGAAATTTATTTATTGACTTCTATACATGTTTTTCTTTCTTTAATCATTCAAGTAAGCACTAGTAGGCATTTTTCGCGGGCCAGATACTTTGAGGTGCGTCGGAGATCGCAAATTATTCATTATTAAGACGCCTCTTGGAAAGGAGGGTTTGTAGCTGAACAGCATTAATCAATTCCCAAGTCCACTAATTCTGGCCTTTAGGGTCGGAGTCATTTCGTACAGAATACCATTGCTTTCGTCGCCTGTTTCAGTAATCGCTTGAAATGGGCAATCACACACTACCAAAGGGTTCACCTAAAACTCCCTTGGTATATAGTTAGAGGAGGCCTATTTATGGCTACGTTTAATGGGGGCCGAATGGTTGCCCTTTTTCTTTCCGTGTTGTTCGCTCTGAACGTGTCTTTCGCTCAGGACGGCCGGAGGACGGTTATTCTTTATATGGAGGATCCTATTCCGGTTGATGAGCAACTTGCAGAGGAAGCGAAAGAATATCTAGACAAATTGAATGACCCTTTCACTTGGGAGACTGAGCAAGATTTTCAGGATGCGAGAGACGCTCAAATAGCCCAGGTGGAGCGGGACAATGCGACGCGGAAACAAAAAGCTGTGGATTTTTTGATGGAAGATATAGCTCAGAGAGGAGATGGTACAAGCTCTTGGTATCCGTCTTGGATTCCTTTGGGCTTTGCTAAAACTTCGGAGGACTCGCTTTTCAAGAATGCTGTAAACCTTCCGGGGGGGAGGCGCTACATAACAGGTCCAAAGGCGGGCCAACCACAGACCTTGAGAGAGTTTTTTGAACTGGACGGATCTGAGCCTTACAGAGATAGTCCTGATTACTTTCGGAAATGTGATGATGAAAAGCCGCGCTGTCGCAAGGAGTTTTATGCTCACTTCAGGGAATTGGTTGAGATCTACGACGCGTCCCAAGTATCGCCAGACTCAGCCCTCTCAGCCCTAATTTCGTCATGGCCTTTACCGCCGCTGTCCCCGTCGTCCCGACTGCCGTCCCTACTATTGCCGGACGTGTCCCTACCGTATGAAGTGCCGCCTGTTCCTCCATCTGACGTAGTAATAGACGTAATATCGCCGCTTGCTGCTCCTCGCATTATTTCGTTTACGATCGAGGCCGCTTCTACATTTATAAGTCCCACCCCTGGGGATTCTCTTGGTTTTGTGGACGAACTAAATGAAGAACGTACAGGAGACCTGGAACCGCTTACGTTCGTAGATTTTGACTGGGGCAGTATTAGGCTTTTGCAGGAGGCGACTATAGACCCGGATTCTCTCTCTTTTCATGTTAGGCCGGCGGCTAAGCCTGTCTCTTCCTCTGAGACTTCCTCTTGGGGCCGTATCAAGGCGACATTCGCCGATTAACACAATATGCAAAAAAAGAAGTCCCGGCTGGGCAGTAGCCTAGCTGGGACTTTCTACAACACCTCATGGCAGGGCGAGGCGAACTCAAAAGCAACACCAAGAATCCCTCCCCTCATATCTCCTCTCCCTCAGGAAGGATGCCGAGGATTATTGCCTCACTAACCAAACTGATGTTACGCAGTGGCATTGGAAGCTGTCGGCACCTTGGGAGTTGTCCCATGCGTGAGCTTCGACAAGCTCACGCCCACAGTGTGCTCTGAGCTTGTGGGCCGTCCATGTCCTCCGGCTCGTTCCTGAGTAAAATTGGCTCACTAACCTAAAAAACGATGGCTCCTCCCACTAGGAGTAGAGCCGGTCAACCTGAACGCACGTTAATAGGGAGATCTTTAGTATGAGATTTATAAGAGTATGTCTGATGGGCTTGTTCGTTTTCGTCCACGCTGTCATGGCACAGGAGCAGACGATTTCCGGTAAGGTGCGGCTTGCCGATGGGCGGGCGGTGGCTGGAGCGGCTGTGGTGCTGTTTGACTTGGCTGATTTGCATCGCGGCGCGGTGGCACGGGCGATGACCGATGAGTCTGGGCATTTCGCGCTGCCGCTGGCGTCGTTGGGTAGGTCGGCGTTGCCGCAGGGATTTGCCCTAGGACCGAATTACCCCAACCCGTTCAACCCTTCGACGATGATCCCCTATCAGCTACCCACGGCTGCGCACGTGCGGCTCGATGTGTTTAACGTGTTGGGGCAGCACGTTGCAACGCTGGTGGACGCAGAGCGGCCGGCTGGTTTTCACGCGGCGCAGTGGGGCGCGACCGATGCGGCGGGACAGGCGATGGCCGCTGGGGTGTATTTCTATCGGTTGACAGCCGGTGGAGGGCAGCAGACCCAGCGGATGGTGCTCATTGACGGGCAGGCGGGGATCGCAGCGACTCCCTCGACAGCGGCGACTATATCCACAGAAGCGGTGGAGCGGGACTATGGCCTCGTCGTTTCAGGCGAGGGCTTGACGACCTACGCGGATGCAGCGTTTGGAGTGCGCGTGGGGACGGCAGCGATAGAGTTGGTCGTGGATGCGGCACCTTTGGCGGGTGGCAACGTGTCGGCGGGGGACATTTTGGGCGATGTGAATAACGATAGGCAAGTGGGGCTGGAAGACGCGATGCTCGTGGCGGTGTCCCGTTCCAATCCGTCGATTGTCATGCCGAACAACGGCAGTCTTGGCTTGGGGGATGTCAACGGCGACGGGCAAGTTGATCTGACGGACGTGCAGGTGCTTATGAGGTATATGTCGAATCCGTTGGATGGGGCCCTGCCTGTGGGGGTTGGTCAAAGGATCGGGAGTGGGAAACGGGTTTCGGATGACTCAGGTGTGATCCGGCTAAGCGACGACGAAGGTAAGGATCTGGCTCCTGATTGGTCTCCAGATGGTCGGCAGATCGCCTTTCAATCCAGCCGTAATAATAATGTAGATATTTACGTGATGGCCGCGGACGGCTCGGATATGCATCAGCTAACCGACAACGACGCTAGAGACGAGAATCCTTCTTGGTCTCCAGATGGTCGGCAGATCGCCTTTTCGTCTACTCGCAACGACAACTTTGAGATTTACGTGATGGCCGCGGACGGCTCGGATGTGCATCAGCTAACCGACAACGACGCTAGAGACGAGAATCCTTCTTGGTCTCCAGATGGTCGGCAGATCGCCTTTTCGTCTACTCGCAAGGGCAGGAGCAATTTTGATATTTACGTGATGGATTCGGATGGGAGTAACCCCCATCGCCTGACCGACCACCCGGCTTGGGACAGGTCTCCTTCTTGGTCTCCAGATGGTCGGCAGATCGCCTTTTCGTCGGATCGCGACGGCAATTCTGATATTTACGTGATGGCCGCGGACGGCTCGGATGTGCATCAGCTAACCGACAACGACGCTAGGGACAGGTCTCCTTCTTGGTCTCCAGATGGTCGGCAGATCGTCTTTTCGTCGGATCGCGACGGCAATTCTGATATTTACGTGATGGGTTCGGATGGGAGCAACCCTCGCCGCCTGACCAACCACAAGAGTTGGGATGTGCAGCCTTCTTGGTCTGCGGATGGTGAGCAGATCGTCTTTTCGTCGGATCGCGACGGCAATTTGGGGATTTACGTGATGGAAATTGAGGAGTCGATCGTTGATTTGCAGCCGACTGAGGAGTCGATCGTTGATTTGCAGCCGACGTTCTCGGACTCGGACAGGGTTGCCGATCGGACGGTTACTGAAGGAGAGGAGATGCACCCGTTGGAGTTGCCTGCGGGTTCGGATGGCGCTGGCGATTTGACCTATAGCTTGTCGCCGGAGGTGCCGGGTTTGACGTTTGATGCGACGGCTCGGACGCTTTCGGGTACGCCGACAGTCGCCGGGGCCTATGCGTTGATCTACCGGGTGGAGGATAGTAACGGCGCTGAGGCGGAGTTGCGCTTTACGGTGACCGTTAAAGGTAAGCCGATCGTTGATTTGCAGCCGACTGAGGAGTCGATCGTTGATTTGCAGCCGACGTTCTCGGACTCGGACAGGGTTGCCGATCGGACGGTTACTGAAGGAGAGGAGATGCACCCGTTGGAGTTGCCTGCGGGTTCGGATGGCGCTGGCGATTTGACCTATAGCTTGTCGCCGGAGGTGCCGGGTTTGACGTTTGATGCGACGGCTCGGACGCTTTCGGGTACGCCGACAGTCGCCGGGGCCTATGCGTTGATCTACCGGGTGGAGGATAGTAACGGCGCTGAGGCGGAGTTGCGCTTTACGGTGACCGTTAAAGGTAAGCCGATCGTTGATTTGCAGCCGACTGAGGAGTCGATCGTTGATTTGCAGCCGACGTTCTCGGACTCGGACAGGGTTGCCGATCGGACGGTTACTGAAGGAGAGGAGATGCACCCGTTGGAGTTGCCTGCGGGTTCGGATGGCGCTGGCGATTTGACCTATAGCTTGTCGCCGGAGGTGCCGGGTTTGACGTTTGATGCGACGGCTCGGACGCTTTCGGGTACGCCGACAGTCGCCGGGGCCTATGCGTTGATCTACCGGGTGGAGGATAGCAACGGCGCTGAGGCGGAGTTGACTTTTGTTCTGAGAGTCGATGTCCGATCCGAGAGGATGGTGGAACTGCCGGGGGGTGCGTCAATGGAGTTTGCGTGGATCGAGCCGGGGGTGTTTCAGATGGGGTCGGATACGGGTCGGACAGATGAAAGGCCGGTGCATGAGGTAGAGATTAGTCGTGGTTTTTGGTTGGGGAAATATGAGATCACGCAGGGTCAGTGGAAGGCGGTGATGAATGATGAGCCTTGGTCTGGTCGGAAAAGAGTTATTTCAGATCCATCTTATCCGGCGGTGATTATTTCTTGGGATGAGGTGCAGGAGTTTATCAGTCGTCTGAATGCGGCAGTGGGCGAGGAATTGTATCGTCTTCCGACCGAGGCGGAGTGGGAGTATGCGTGTCGAGCGGGGACGCAGACGCCGTGGTCGTTTGGGGATGACGAGAGCCAACTGAAGGATTATGCGTGGTATTTTGGCAATCCTGATGCTGAGACTGAAGGAGCGAAAAAGGTAGGTAGTAGGCAGCCGAATCCTTGGGGCTTGTACGATATGCACGGGAATGTTTGGGAGTGGGTTCAGGATTGGTATGACGAGGACTATTATAATAGCTCGCCTCGGGTTGACCCGCAGGGGCCTACATCCGGCCTTGGTCGCGTCATCCGAGGTGGCCACTTCGGCCATATTGACGGCGTGCGGTCGGCGTATCGCCACTTACACTCACCCGACTCCCGCAGCTATACCATTGGTGTACGCCTGCTCAAAGTCGCGGGGGATTAATGATGGCCTGCATGGACTATTGGGGGCGTCCGCATGTAGGATCCTGTACGTACGAGGAGTCGCCTGCTAAATGCGGGGAGCTTCTTATATATCTAAGCAAAAACTATCCAGCCGCTAGCAACTGGCCCACTTCCCCAAAGGCCAACCCGTCTGCGGTGCCGTAAGGGGGATGAACGCTCCAGTAGTGCAAAAAGAGAGGCGTTGGAGCCAGCCGGCAAGCTGCTCGTCGGCCGGCAAGGGGCGATGTGGTGGCGTAGCTCAGGCCGGTGAACATGTCTGGGAGAGGCAACCGAGTAAACGTTCGTCGATCCCTCATAATACTCGGTATCTTCCACGCTTCTTTTTTCACGATCTTCTCTCCTCTGCTATTGTTTTTGCTTGTCGAAGCCGCCGTGCAATGGTGGCCAATTTGATATATGTGTCAAGCAGAAGGACTGTCGTCGAAAGGTCGGGAGGTGTGTTTCCGCTGTCGGTAACCGATTGACTCACTCTAGATACCCTAGCTTTCGCAGCCGCTGCTCCAACAGTGCTTGGTCGGCGGCTGTGGCAAACGCCGCTTGTACATAGCTAGAAGCCGCTCGGAGCGCCGCATACGCTTGGTGGTAGGGGAGCGTGTCCAGCGCCGCGAGCGGCCGCTCGCTAAACGTTTCGACTAAGGTCTCGCGCTGAGTCGATTGATCGCAGGTGAATTTGGTGCTGGCATTGAAGAGAGACCATTGGCGGCCGTGTTGCGCGGCTGGGCCGGGGTCGATTTCGGCCAAGTAGTACTCGGGTGGGGAAGGGGTGCGGATGTCGCGGGCAAAGCCGCGATAGCAGTGTTCTAACTCCAACAGCGACAAGAAGGTAGGAAAAAGATCTACGAGGGAAATCAACGTGCGCCCGACGGATTCCTGCGAGGGAAGCCGGTAGTACAGAGGGACCCGCAGCACGTCGTTGCACAGGGTCTGACCGTGATAAGGTTCGTCGGCCCGCCAGCTCTGGCCGTGGTCGCTGAAAATAAAAACGGCCCACGCACTCAGGTCTAAAGCGGCCAACAGCCGGGCGATGTGCCGCTCAAAGAGCTGTTCAATGGCCGTGCGGTAGTGCGCCTGCACCATGTCGATGCGCCCAGCCGCTAGCAACTGGCCAACCTCCCCAAAGGCCAGCCCGTCTGCGGCGCCGTAAGGGGGATGAACGCTCCAGTAGTGCAAAAAGAGAACAGTAGGCTCGCGGCGTTGCAGCCAGCCGGCAAGCTGCTCGTCGGCCGGCAAGGGGGCGATGTGGTCAGCATAGCTCAGGCCGGTGAAAATGTCCGGGGCCTCTGAGAAAGCACCGACTGCATAGCCCGCTCGACGGCAGAGGTCGAAAAGATCGGCGACTCCTTGTCGCATAGCAGGCGACTGCTGGCCTGCTATGCCGTGTTCAAACGGGTACAGCCCGGTAAAAAGCGAGGTGTGGACCGGGCGCGTCGCCGAAGAGACCGAAAAGCAGTGTTGGCAGATGCGAAAATCGTGCGTCAAGGCGGAAAATCGCGGCGTGCGCACGGCCGCACTGATCCCCGGGGCAAAATCCAAGCGCAGGCTATCGACCGAAATCAACAGCAGGTTCATAGTTAGCGCTGGACGATTCTGCTCTTTACGGCGTTGGAGGGTTTGAAGGTCGGGGTCTTGCGCTTGGGGATGGCGATGGTCGCGTCGGCTTTGGGGTTGCGGCCGGTGCGCGGTGCGCGCTCCACGACCTTGAAGGTGCCAAAGCCGCGAATTTCGACGTGATCGCCCTTTTCCAATGCTTGGGTTACGGCTTCGATGAACCCCTCGATAACGGCTGCGGTATCGACTTGGGAGAATCCAGTACTCTGGGCTAGCTGCTGGGCGATTTCGGCTTTAGTCATCTGTTGTCTCCGTTGCTATTGCTCGGCGTCAGCGCAAGAGGCCCCGCGCTGAGATGTCCCATATTTTCTCCACACGTCCCTTGCGGACGGCGATGAAGTAATTGTGTAAAAAGGTCGTTGAATCGGAATAGCCGACGAGCAATTCGATCCGCTCGCCCAAGGCCGGGCCAGCCTGACCCTCTACGATGTTGAAGACGCCGTGTTCAGCAGACAGGCCGCGCAAGCGCAGATCGTCTCGGCCCAGCACCTCCGGCGGCTGGTGGCCCGACGACAGCGTCTTAAAGCCAGCATCGACGACGACGCGGTCCGCCGCACGGCTGGTGACCGAGGTGAGTACCGTTAGGGCGGGGGTGTGCGCTTCGACGTGACATTTCCGGCGATACATGACGTCCATAAACACGCCGCCGCCAGCTTGGATTTCGGTGATCCCGTCGTGGAGAGCACTGAGCTCGTAGGAGCCCGTGCCACCGGCGCTGACGATCTCTACCTGTAGTCCATTGTTTTCCAGTAAGTTACGAGATTCTCCTAATATATCCAGTGCTTGGTAACAGGCCTTTTTCTTAGCTTGGAGTGGCCAGCAGTCGAGCACATGGCCTTCGTAGCCCATCAGACCCCTGAACGCCAGCTTAGGTTGGTCGCTAATGGCCTTGGACAAAGCGAGACTAGGAGGGCCAGGCTCCACGCCGACCCGCTTCATGCCAATGTCGATTTCCACGACCACCGGGATGCGGACGCCCTCGGCGGCGGCGGCGGCGGCCATAGGTTCGACGACGGCGATATTATCTACGGCGGCAATGACTTCTGCTTGGTGTTGCAGGCGGGCTAAGGCGGCGAATTTTGCTGGGCTGACGATCTGGTTGGCCAGCAAGATGGAAGGTACGCCATGCGCGACCATCCACTCGGCTTCGCTCAGTTTGGCGCAGGTGATGCCACAAGCCCCATTGGCCAGCTCAATGTGGGCGATGGCCGGGGATTTGTGTGCCTTGCTGTGGGGCCGCCATGCCTTGCCGTTGTCGCGGCAATACGCAGCCATCTGCTGCACATTGGATTCAAAGCGGTCGAGATCGAGCAGCAGTACCGGGGTCTCTAAATCGTCTAGAGCTTGGCCGGGCATAGGTTCATTCACAGCGTAGATAACCTCCAGTTGCCAGGGTTGAGCAGGGCTGAATCCGCGACCTCGATTGCGCGCACGGCTGCTACTAGATCGGGCGGTAGAGGGCCGGCCTCGACTGCGCGGATATTGGCTTCGAGTTCGGAGACGTTCGTGGTGCCGAAAATAGCTGAATGAGCACCGGAAGCAAAGGCGGCAAAGCGCAAAGATAGTGCGGCCAGCTCTATACCTGCGTCCTGTGCTAGCCTCAGCAGGGGAGCGGCCAAAGGGGACAGATCGTTGAGGGCGGCTGGGAGCGAGTCGAGCCGATGCGACAGGACGCCCTGAAGGAAGATCGAGCGCAGGATGACGCCCGTCCTCTGTGCTTGGGCGCGGGGGATCACCTTGCGTTCCATCCGGCGGTCGAGCGCACTATACGGTATCTGCATCGAGCAAATTAGCTCGGGATGATCTAAGGCGTCGAGCGGTGCCTCTTCGCCATACGTGGTAACGCCCCAATAGCGCACCCAGCCGCGTTGGCTGTACTGAGCTAACAATTCCAGCAGTTCCGGGGTTGCAAAGCGCGTGTCGAGGCTGTGCAACTGCACAAGTTCGAGTACATCGACGCCGAGCCTCTGCAAGCTCTGGCTCAGTGCCTGCTCGACCGACTGCCGCAGTGCCTGCCCGGTCAACAGCCGCGTACTGTCGGCGTCGCGGATGGAGAGCTTGGTGGCAATCACGGGCCGACACCTCAGCCCAGCACACGCACGGCCCACGAGGCTTTCGCTGCGGCCGTACTCTGCGGCCGTGTCGATGTAGTTGATGCCCAACTCCAAGGCGCGGCGGATTAGGCCAATCACGCGGGCGTCAGGCGGCGGCGGTTGCTGGTCCCAGCCATACGCCATGCCCAATTGCACCGTGCCAAGGCCCAAGACGGACAGGCGCAAGTTTGTGCGACCTAGGTTTGCGTATTGCAAGGGGTTGCTCCAGTGGCGAGGGTGGCGGCCTTGACGCTTCCGCCGCAGGTGTCGAGAAGGAGCTCTGCTTGGCCGCGATCTAGCTGGCACAGTTCCATGACCAGCGCCAGCTTCAAATCGCCGCCGGCCGCTTGCAGCCGGGCGGCGGCCACTTGGGGTGAGGTGCCGGTCAACGTCGCCAAGATGCGCTCGGCGCGGTCGCGCAGCTTGGCATTGGTGGGTTGGAGATCGACCATTAGGTTGCCGTAGGTCTTGCCCAATTTCACCATCGCGCCGGTGCTGATCATATTGAGCACTAGCTTGGTTGCGGTTCCGGCCTTCATCCGCGTCGAGCCAGTGATAACTTCTGGCCCGACCTCGGGGACGATCTTGATTGCGGCTGCAACGGATTCGGCGGCCGTGGGGCTACACGTAAAAAAGATCGCCGGACAACCTTGCTGCTCGGCGTATTCCATGCCGCTGATAACGAAAGGGGTTACGCCGCTGGCGGCAATGCCCATGAGCACGTCGGCCGGGCCCAAGCCCTGTCGAGCCAATTCGCTGGATGCGGCCTCGCGGTCGTCCTCGGCACCTTCTACAGCTTGGCGCAGAGCTGCTGGTCCGCCGGCGATTAGGCCCTGAACCAACTGGGGGCTTGCGCCAAAAGTGGGAGGGCATTCGGCCGCATCCAGTACGCCGAGCCGGCCGCTGGTCCCCGCGCCGAGGTAGAACAGGCGGCCTCCGCTTCCAAGCTGGCCGGCCACCAAGTCAACCGCCGCGGCGATGGGGGCCAATTGCGTGGCGACTGCGGCCGGTACGAGGGCGTCTTCTCGATTGATAATCGCCAGCATCTCTAGCGTCGAGACCTCGTCGATCTGCTCCGTGCCTGGATTGCGCTGTTCGGTTTGCAGCTTGGACCAGTTGCCCATATTGAATAGCCTATCACAGGACAGGTGAAATGAACTGGACACAAAATAGACAGCCGAGCGCGGCGAGCAAAATTGTCAGGGTTGGGAAAGGGTTATATTTTGATTTTAACCTGCATATTAAACACAAGGATAAGGACGCGGCATGACAGAAGAATTGGCTAGGACGTACGATCCGGTGGCGATCGAAAAAAAGTGGTACGATTTCTGGGAGGAAAACGGCCTTTTTAACGCGGAGATCAACCCGGACAAGCCCTCTTACAGTATAGTAATTCCCCCGCCCAACGTGACGGGCGAACTGCACATGGGCCACGCGATTCAACACGCCATCCACGACCTAGTGGTGAGGTGGAAGCGGATGCAGGGCTTTGAGACGCTCTGTCTGCCGGGCACCGATCACGCGGGCATTGCCACCCAGATGAAGGTCGAGCAGGAGCTTTTAGAAGTCGAGGGCAAGAGCCGCTACGACTTGGGGCGCGACGCCATGCTCGACCGAATTTGGCAGTGGAAGGAAAAATACGGGGACGCTATCTATCACCAATTGCGCCAGCTCGGGGCCAGCTACGATTGGCGCAAGGCACGGTTCACGCTCGACGATGAGTACGTCGAAGCCGTATTGCAGTCTTTCGAGCGTTTCGCGGAAAAAGGATGGATTTACCGCGGCACCCGCATGATCAACTGGTGTCCGCATTGCCACACCGTCATTTCCGACTTAGAGACCGAAGAGCGCGAGGTCGCTGGCCACTTGTGGCACATTCGCTACCCGGCTCAAGAGGGTGCGCTGCAAGTTGTGGTTGCCACCACGCGGCCGGAGACCATGCTCGGAGACACGGCTGTAGCCGTTCACCCCAACGACGACCGCTGGCGCGAGGCCATTGGCCTGCAAGTCGAGCTACCGCTGACAGATAGAGTCATTCCCATCGTCGCCGATGAGTACGCCGATCCCGAACTGGGCAGCGGAGCGGTCAAGGTCACGCCGGCCCACGATCCTAATGACTACGAGCTAGGCTTGCGCCACGATCTAGCGCAAATCCAAGTCATCGGCTTTGACGGGATTATGACCGAGGCGGCCGGCCGCTTTGCCGGGTTGGAGCGCTACGCAGCCCGCAAGGAGGTCGTGGCCGCGTTGGAAGCCGAGGGGTTACTAGAAAAAATAGAGGACCACCAACACGCCGTACCCCATCACGACAAGTGCGGCACCATCGTCGAACCCCTGCCGATGGAGCAGTGGTTTATGGACATGAAGGAGCTGGCGGCCAAGGTGCGGCCCGTGCTCGTGCAGGAGGACATCCAATACGCACCCGACCGCTTCCGCCACTATGCCATCGAATGGTTGGACCAAATACGCGATTGGGCCTTGTCGCGGCAGATCTGGTGGGGGCATCGCATTCCCGCTTGGTATTGCACCCATTGCAGTGCCGATGGGCTGGTCCCCATGGGCGTCTTGGACCGGGAGCAGGCCCTGCGCGAGGGCAACTTCAGGGTCTCGGTGGCGGCTGGAGCCAAGCCCGTAGTCAGCGCGGCTGAGCCGTCCGCCTGTGCCGAGTGCGGCGGCCGAGATTGGGCGCAAGACCCAGACGTGCTCGACACGTGGTTTTCTTCTGCCCTGTGGCCCTTTGCCACCCTCGGCTGGCCGCAGCGCAGCGACGCGCTGGATTACTTTTATCCCACGAATTTGATGATCACGGCCCGCGACATTCTCTATTTGTGGGTTTTGCGGATGGCCATGACCTCTCTAGAGTGCATAGAGCAAATTCCCTTTAAGACGGTGCTGGTCCATCCGACCATTCTGACCCAAGACGGCCGCCGCATGAGCAAGAGCTTGGGCACGGGCCTCAACCCGCTCGACTTGGTCGCGCGCTATGGCGCGGATGCGACCCGCTACTGTCTGTTGGCACAGGCCGGAGCCGTCCAAGACGTGCGCTTTGATGCGGCTGTTGCCAACAACCAAGTGCAGGCTTCGGCCAGCGCGGAGGCCGGCCGCAACTTTGGCAACAAGCTATGGAATGCGACCCGCTTCGTGCTGCTGAACATCGACGGATACGAGCCGGGCCCCTGCGAGCGCAGCGCATTGGCCGACCGCTGGATTTGGAGCCGGTTGCAGGTGGCTGTGCGCGAGATGACCGAGGCCATGCAATCCTATCGCTTCAGCGACCTGACGCGGGCGATCTACGACTTTGTCTGGCGCGACTATTGCGATTGGTACCTCGAATTGGCCAAGGTACGCTTGCAGGGCGGCGATCCCGAGGCACGGCGCACAGCCCAAGAGCATCTCGTGGGCGTGCTCGAAACCGCCCTGCGGCTGT
Organism: Candidatus Latescibacterota bacterium; assembly: GCA_965200315.1. GTDB lineage: Bacteria > Latescibacterota > UBA2968 > UBA8231 > UBA8231. Next base: position 440,354 of record OZ241362.1, on the reverse strand, counting down.
TGCATCCCATTATGCCCTTTATCACCGAGACCTTGTGGCAGGCCCTGCCTCACGGCTCGTCGGCTAAGAGTATCATGGTTGCGGCTTGGCCGGAATGCGATGACGCGCTGATAGACCCGGAGGCCGAAGCGCAAATGCAGTGTCTGCAAGAGGTAGTAACTGGGGTGCGGATCATTCGCGGCGAGATGAATGTCCCGCCGGGGCGTCAAGTCGAGGTCTTGATCTCGGCTGTCTCAGACGAGGTGGAACAGACTCTGCGCCAAGCCATTCCCTACATCGAGCTGTTGACTCGGGCCGCATCCGTGCAAGTCGGTCAAAGGCTCGTCCGGCCGCCAGCTTCGGGCAGCGCGATGACGGCCGCGGCCGAGATTTTCGTGCCCTTAGAGGGATTGATCGACCTGGCGGCAGAGCGGCAGCGGCTCCAACGAGAAATTCAAAAGATGGACCGCCTGCTCAAGGGCCTAGACGCCAAACTCGCCAATGACCGCTTCCTCACCCAAGCGCCGCCCGAAATCGTCGCACAGGAGCGCCAGCGCCAAGCCGAATATCGCGCTGTGCAGGAGAAGCTAAACGCCAGCCTCAAGCTCGTCGAAGCCTAGATGGCATTTGATTACTTCACCATTCAGGCCCTCGCCGAGGAACTGCGAGTGCGCCTGCAAGGGACGGTCATCGAGCGGGCCTATGCCCAGCCTACGGAACTCGCCTTTGCGATTGCCGAGGGCGAGTGGCTGTACGGTGCGAGTGGCCGGGAGGGATTGGTCTGTCTGCGGAGCGAGGCTTGGCCCCGGACTTGGCAAGCGAGCGATGGCCCAGAAAAGTACTTGGTGCGAGCGCGGATTGTGGCCGTGGAGGCCGAGTGCCGCGAGCGCATCTTGCGCTTGCGTTTAGAGCGCCGGAACCGCGAAGGCCGTGTGAGCTTTGGCGTCTTGGTGTGCGAACTCATTCCCAACAAGGTGCGATTTGTTCTCCATCGTCAAACCGATGGCTCGATTTTGGGCTACTGGGGCCCAGCCAAGGACAAGTCGTCCGTGGGCGCACCGTATCAGCCGCCCGAGCCCGCGGGCCGCCTGCTGCCCGGCACGGATGAGCCCAGCAGGTGGCGCGATCGGCTGGCGAGGGCGGATGCTTCTTTGGAAAAGGCGGCGCGGCGCTGGTTGGCCGGAGCGGACGCGGCGGTGGTGCGCGAGTTGATCTTCCGCAGCCAGCAGGGTGGGGTGCTTCCTGTCAACAGTATTGCTGACACAGGCGAGCCGGCCGCCGTCTTGTGGACCACGGCCACGGAGGCTTATACCAGCGCCGCTTCTGGGCATAGCTACGTGTGGCAAGAGGCCGGTCGATTTCACTTTTCCTCCCTTGAGCCGCGCCGTTTGCAAGGGGCCTACGAGCAGTTTGCCGCGGTCAGCACAGCGATATGGGCAGCGTACCAAAAGGAGCGGGCCCAGCGCCGGGCCCAGCAGGCGCAGCAACAGATTCGCCGGCGGCTGAGCCAAACCCTGAAAAATGCCCGGCGGCGCTTGGCTGCCATGCAAACCGAACTCGACGAGGCCGCGCACGCCGAAGAATACAAGCGAAAGGGCCACGCGCTATGGGCCAACATCGGGCAGCTATCCGGTCGGCCCGCGCAAGTAGAACTGGCCGACCTCTTCGATTCCGAGGGGGGCTCGACCCTGCGCATTGATTTGGATGTAAACCGCAGCTTGGCGGAAAACGCCGCATCCTATCTAAAGGCCGCGCAAAAATACGAGCGCCGCCAACAAGTCCTGCCGCAGCGTTTGGCCGCGCTCAGGCGTCAGTGCGATCAATACGAGCATTGGATTGGCGCGGTAGAGGCCGGTACTTGGGAAGCCAACGATGCGCTGCAAAACTGGTTGGAGAGCAAGGTGACAAGGGCTGATAAAGCCGCAAGAAAGAAGCCCCAGGCCCATCCTCGGCGCTATAGGACCTCTACGGGGTGGTCGGTGTGGGCCGGGCGCAACAACAAAGAAAACGACGTGCTAACGCACAAAATGGCCGCCCAGAACGATCTGTGGTTTCACGCCCGGGGGTACGCCGGCTCGCACGTCGTCCTGCGGAGCGAGGGCCGCAAGGAAGCCCCCAACAAGCAAACTATTGCGGAGGCCGCGGCCGTAGCTGCGTATTGGAGCAAGGGCAAAACGGCGAAAAAGGTTTCCGTGGCGTACACCTTGGTAAAACACGTCACCAAACCGCGTGGCGGTGCGCCCGGTCAGGCGTTGTTGCGCCGCGAGAAAACAATCATCGTAGAGCCGGCCTTGTTAAAGAAAGAATTGATTGAATAGTCCTATAATTTTTAATATGTCAACCAAACCTCTCCTCCTAATCACCGGACCCACCGCCACCGGCAAAACAGAAATAGCCCTCGAAGTAGCCCGGCACTTGCCCAAAGTGGAAATCATCTCGGCCGACTCGCGGCAAATCTACCGCTACATGGATATTGGCACGGCCAAGCCAACCGCTGAACAGCAGAACCAATGTCCCCATCACCTGCTTGACGTACTTGGTCCCGAGGAAAACTACAGCGCCGGAGCGTATGCCCGAGCCGCGCGGCGCGTCATTGAGCAGATCTGGAACAGAGGGTGCCTGCCCGTCTTGGTAGGAGGGACGGGTTTGTACTGGCAGAGTGCTTTAGACGGATGCTTTGAGGATGAAACTGAATACGCGCCAATCCGCGCCGAATTGCAACATCGCCTGCACGGCGAGGGGCTTGCATCCCTGTACGAGGAATTGGGTCGTCGCGATCCGGTCGCGCAAGCGCGTTTGCCGCCGAGTGATGCGCAGCGAATCCTACGGGCATTGGAGGTGGGACTGGCCGGAAAGGGCACGCTCAGCAAGCTCTGGCGGGAGCGCAAGGGACAGCCCCTTGTGAGTCAGCCGCAAATGATCAGTCTGACCATGGCGCGCAGCCGGCTCTACGAGCGAATTGACCAGCGAGTCGAACAGATGGTCGAGCGGGGATGGGTCGAGGAAGTCCGCTCCTTGTGCGAAATGGGCTACGATCCAAGCGACAGCGCCTTGGGGACTTTGGGCTATCTCGAAATGTGCAGCGCACTGGCCGGGCATTGCCCTTGGCAGGAAGCCATCGAACAGACCAAACAGCGCACCCGACATTTGGCCAAACGGCAAACAACGTGGTGCCGCCGCGACCGCCGCCTGCGCGAGTTGGACCTCGACGTATGGGGAAAGGCGGGCGTCGTCGAGCGCATCGTCGGCGAGTGGGAGCATCGATGGGATAGTGGGGCGAGTTGACAGCGGTTGGGGCCTCGACGTACCTTATGCACAAAAATTAGCGGGAGTAGTTCAGGGGTAGAACGCAAGCTTCCCAAGCTTGATGTCGCGGGTTCGATTCCCGTCTCCCGCTCCATCTATCCGCCTAACCCACTGGGTCGGGCGGATTTTTTATTTTTAAGGTATTGCCGTCGGCGCAATATCCATATACTTTACCGATAAAACGTCTTGCCCCACACTACGATACGTAGATTAATTGCTTGATTCACTATGGTTGTCATAAAACAAATTGAACCCGATAGCCTCGGTGCGCGCGCGGGATTTTGCATCGGCGATCGCATTTTGCGCATTAATGGCGAAGAAGTGCGCGATTTGATCGATGTGCAGGTCAACAGCGCCGAAGAGGTAATCTGCGTAGAAATCGAGCGCGACAAAGAACGGTACGAGGCCGAAATTGTGCGCCAGAGCGGCGAGTCCTTAGGGCTGGTCTTCGAGGATATGCGCTTGCGCAGTTGCAACAACCAATGCGTCTTCTGCTTTATCCATCAAATGCCCAAGGGCATGCGGCGCAGCCTGTATTTTGAAGACGACGATTTTCGGCTCTCCTTTCTCCATGGCTCGTACGTGACCCTGACCAATGTCCGCGAAAGCGATATCGACCGCATCATTGAACAGGGGCTAACGCCGCAATACATCTCCGTCCACGCGACCGACCCCGAACTGAGGCAAATCATGCTCGGGCGCACAAAAGCGACCGTCGATATCAACGAGCGCTTGCGCAAACTGGCCGCCAACGGCATTGAAATGCACACCCAAGTCGTGCTGTGCCCAAGATGGAATGATGGACCGCATCTAGAGCGCACAGTGGACGATTTGTCTGCGTACTATCCCGCGGTTCGTTCGGTGGCACTAGTGCCCGTGGGGCTGACCGATCATCGGCGCCAGCTCGTCCAGCTCGACCCAGTGACCCCGGCCAAGGCCGCTGAGTACGCGGCCGCCGCCGAAGCGTGGGGCTCGCAATTCAAAGCGCGCTTTGGCGAGCGGTTCGTCTATGCGGCCGACGAGCTCTTTCTGCTGACGGGTCGGCCCGTGCCAGAGGCGTCGTATTACGATGCGTTTCCCCAGCTAGAAAACGGCATCGGCATGGTTCGTTCCTTCCTCGGCACTTGGGACGAGGCCAGCAAGCGGTTGCCGACGCGCACGACCGAGGCCATGCGGATTGGCCTGCTGACTGGGCGCTTGGCCGAGCGAATCCTCGTGCCGCTAGTGGCTAGGCTGAATGCCATCGAGAACGTACAGATCGATCTCCTGCCGGTAGATAACGACTTTTTCGGCCGCGGTATCACGGTGTCGGGCCTGCTGACCGGACGCGATATGGCGGCGAGAGTGCGCGACGGAATCGAGCGGGATTTGGTCTTGCTGCCGCCCAATTGCGTCAATGGTGAGGGTTTGACACTGGACGACATGACCGTGCCGCAACTGGCGGAAGAGACTGGCGTCCCCCTTGCGGTAGGGGGGTACGACTTGGTCGAATCACTCGAGCGCCTTTGGACTGAGCAGAGCGTGAGAGTACAAGGAGAGGGACGGCAGCTAACCGAGTTGGGTTACTACATAGGGCGTGAAAAATGAGCACCCGAACCGTCGAAAACCATCGCCGGCCCATCGTGGCCATTGTCGGTCGGCCCAACGTGGGCAAATCGACCCTCTTCAACCGTATCTTGGGAACCCGGTGGGCCATAACCGACGGCCAGCCCGGGGTCACGCGCGATCGAATCTTCGCCGCGGCCGAGTGGTCAGGGCGGTCCTTCACGTTGGTCGATACCGGGGGCTATATGCCCAGTGCCAAAGACGCGCTATCCGCGGCCGTGCGCTCCCAAGCGGCAAAGGCATTGGCAGAAGCGGATATAGCGATTTTTCTCTGCGACGGGACTACGGGTTTGACCGATCTCGACCAAGAAATGGGAGCCATGCTGCGCAGTGGGGGAGGGAAGTGCTTGCTGGCCGTCAACAAGGTCGATAAAGTAGGGCCGGTCGCGCCGCTCGACGAGTTCTACCGGCTCGGCTTGGGGGAGCCCCTGCCGATTTCAGCCGTTACCGGGCGGCGTTCTGGTGCCTTGCTCGACGCGCTCATTGCACTCTTCGACGAGGCCGGGGCTTATGGGCCAGAATGGGACGAAGAAGCTGTTCGAGTTGCTTTGGTCGGGCGTCCCAACGTGGGCAAATCCACCCTGATCAACCGCCTCGCCGGCTATCAGGTTTCCATCGTCCACGACCAGCCCGGTACGACCCGCGACCCAACGCAACTGCGCTTGACTTGGCAGGGCAGCCACCTGCAGTTCGTGGATACGGCCGGTTTGCGGCGGCGATCTAAGGTCGATGATCCAGTGGAATTCTACAGTACGCGCCGGGCGGCCAATAGCATCGACCAAGCCGATGTGGCGGTTGTGCTCATAGACGGGGCCGAGGGGTGGGTCATGCAGGATGCTCGCATCATGGAGCAAGTGATAAAATCTGGCTGCGGCTTGGTGGTGGCGATCAATAAATGGGATTTAGTCTCCGAGGGCGCTGCGGATGAGTACCGCGGCGAGTTGCGCGACCGCTATCCCTTTTTGCGCGACTATCCAGTGCTGTGCATATCGGGTTTGACCGGGCGGCGGGTTCACAAGTGTCTCGAAGTAGTGGCCGCGGTGGGCAACAAGCGCCGTACGCGGATTTCCACCGCGCACCTGAACAAAATTATTCAGCAGCTATCCGGCGAGTACCTAGCGACTCAAGAGGGCCGCGACATTCGCTTGCTCTACGCCACTCAGCACGCGATTAACCCGCCAGCGTTTACGATCTTTACGAATCTGCCCCGCTCCGTGCCGGGAAATTACCGACGTCACATTGAAAACCGACTGAGGTCGGAGTTTGATTTCGAGGGAACGCCCTTGCGCATCACTTGGCGTCAACGCACAGGATACAGGGAAGTGCGATCGTGAAAAATCCATTGCAAAACAAGCTGTATTACAGCATCAGCGAAGTTGCAGAACTCACACAGCTGCAACCCTATACGCTCAGGGCGTGGGAAAAGGAGTTCTCCTGTTTGCGGCCGCGTCGCGCGTACGGTGGCAAAAACAGGGCCTATAGAGTGCGCGATATAGGAATCATCCTATTGCTCAAACGCCTCCTCTACGAGGAGCACTATACGACGCAAGGCGTAAAGAAGAAACTCAAAGACGACCCCCAACTCCTGCGTCAGGTTGGCGAGCAAGCATCTGCTTTGCTCGCTGAACAACAGAGCAATCCTGATTCAATAGTGAAGCAGCCAGACCCCAAATCTGCACAAGTCCGGGAGGCTGCATTCAGAATGATCGAAGAGACTAAAAAAGAACTGCGTGCGATTCTGCGTCTCCTCTAGCGTTGGCCTTTGACCAAGGCTGTTAAGTCGTCTTGCCTAAATCAATACAATCCCATATTTTATAATCTTCAAATTGGCGCGGGCATTATAGCCCGCTTTTTTGTTAAAGGGAAAGCGCGTATTTCCGCTGTAGATCAATTCGCATCAAAGGCCGATCTAGTAGCCCTTGTCAACCCCATTGTCCGCGAGCACGAGGCCGAACTCGTCGATATTGAACTCAGCGGCGTCCAAGGTAATCAACTAGTCAGATTATTGGTTCACAAAAATTGCGGTATAACCTTGGCCACCTGCGAGTCAATCAGTCGCGAAGTGGCCGATATTTTCGACATAGAAGATCCCATTGCCGGACGGTATCGGCTTGAAGTTACCTCGCCCGGCTTGGACCGGCCCTTAGAGACCGATGGGGATTTTACCCGCGCCGAGGGCCGGTTGCTAAAAGTCGTGCTCACGTCCGGCCGAGCGGTCAAAGGTCGGCTGGTCACTTGGGAAGCCGACCAGATTCAGCTCGCCAGCCCAGCCGAGGTCGTGGCACGCGCCGACATTGCTAAAGCCAACATTGAACCAGAATTGTAAGTAGTGAAGGTCGAGCAAAAAACATGAACAACGCGAACATTGTCGAAGCCTTGGGGCAGATTGCCCGCGAAAAAAACGTCGATCGGGAATTGGTGGTACAAACCCTCGCCGACGCCCTTATTTCCGCTGCCAAAAGGCACTACGGCAATACCGAAAATTACGAAGTTGACATCGACGCGGCCCAAGGCAAGATGGCCGTGTACGCCCGCAAGACCGTCGTCGAAGAAGTGGTCGAGCCATCCATGGAGATTCTCCTCGCCGACGCCCGCAACATCGACCCTCATGCCCAACTAGGTTCCGTGCTGGTACAGCAGCTCAATTTCGCTGACTTTGGCCGCAACGCCATACAGACCGCAAAGCAGATTCTCATTCAGCGGGTCCGCGAAGCCGAGCGCGAGCGAATATACGACGAATTTATCGGTCGGGTCGGACTCGTCGAATCCGGTACTGTGCAACAGATCAGCCACGGCGACATCATTCTCAACCTCGGTCGGGCCGAGGCCGCCGTGCCCAAAAAAGAGCAAATCCCCCGCGAGCGCTACCGCCAAGGCGATGCCGTGCGGGGCTATATATACGAGGTGCTCAAGTCGAGCCGGGGGCCTCAGGTCTTGCTTTCTCGCACGCGGCCCGAATTTCTCAGGAAGCTCTTTGCCACAGAAGTGCCGGAAATAGCCGAGGGCATCGTCGAGATTCACGGCGCGGTCCGCGAGCCGGGCGAGCGAGCCAAGATCGCGGTTAGCAGCAGAGACGAACGCGTCGATCCGGTTGGGGCCTGTGTGGGGGTGAAGGGATCGCGGGTGCAAGCCATCGTCCGAGAATTGAGTGGCGAGCGCATAGATATTGTTCCTTGGATCGACGAGCCGGATATATTCATAAGCCGCGCCCTAAGCCCGGCTTCCGTAGTGCGCTGCATCACGGATTCGCGCCGTCGGCACGCGGTGGTGATCGTCGAAGAAGGAGATCCGCTAAAGCTGGCCATTGGCAAGGGCGGACAAAACACCAAACTCGCCAGTCAACTGACGGGTTGGGGGCTAGATATCATCACCGACGAGCAATACCAGGAGCGCCGCGCCAAGCAGGAGAAATACCAGCAAGTATTCCGCCAGATAGATGGCATTAGTGAGTTGATCGCCCTGAGTTTGACCACGTCCGGTTTCGACTCCATCACCGCGATCTCCGAGGCCGATACAGGGCTATTACAGACCGTGCCGGGCCTAGAACTAGCCGAAACCGCCCAAGGAGTAAAGGCCGCCGCCGCCGCGTTCCTTGCCGAACACGGTGAGGTCGATGTTGAAGCATGGATCGCCGCTGAGGAGGAAGAAGCGGCTGAGCAAGAAAGTGAAGAAGTGCTCGCCGCGCCCGCTGCGAGCGGAGAAGATGAGGCAGACCAAAGGGCTGAGTAGCTGAGGGAATAGTTTTGGAAAAGCGCCGGGTTTATCAAGTAGCCAAAGAACAGAAGCTGTCCAGTGATGCGCTCATATCTATGCTCAAGGGCATGGACATGGCAGTAAAAAGCCATATGAGCGTACTTACGCCCGAGATGTTGGAGGCCATCAACCGCAAGCTGGCTGAAGAGAAGAAAAGCTCGATAGAGGAGGTAAAGCGGCAGAAGGCCAAAGAGGACAGCCGCAAACAGGCCGCTGGCTCGCGACCCGAGCGTCGCCGCGAAAGGGGGGCGGCGACTGGCAAGCAGCGCGTTAAAGGGGCCGCCGAGGAGCGCACCGTGTCCCTACCCGACAAAGCCGAGGGAGGGCGGCGGCGCGGCCGCCGCCGCGGCAAGGGTCAGGACGGCTTAGAAAGTGTCCGCGAAGGCTTGGGCGAGAAGCAAGAAGTAACCGCCCAAGCCAATTTGCCCGGGTCCGGGTCGCCGACAAAGCGCCGACGAGGGAAGCGGCGCAAAGGGGCACCCGATGCCAAGGAGGTCCAAGAAAGCGTACGGCGAACCTTGAGTCAGCTCAACGAGGGTCGGGTGCGCCGGCGCTACGAGCGTGGCCCGCACGAAGATGATGCCGAGGGAGATGGTGAGATTCGCCAGATCAAAGTCAGCGAGTTTATCACGCTCGGCGAATTTGCCGAACAACTCGGTGTCAAGGTCAGCGAAGTGATCGCCCTGTGTTTGCAGTTGGGTACCATGGCGACGATCAATCAACGCCTCGATATGGACACCATGCAGACGCTGGCCGATGAGTTTGGTTTTGAAGTGGTTCCGCTGGAGGCCGAAGAAGCCGAGTTGGATGAGATCGTCGAGGAGGAAGAAATCGGCGAGCCCGAGCCGCGTCCGCCGGTCGTCACCGTCATGGGCCACGTCGATCACGGCAAAACCTCATTACTCGACTACTTGCGCGAAAGCAAGGTGGTTGAGGGGGAATCTGGCGGCATTACCCAGCACATCGGGGCGTATGTGATCAACATGGAAGATGGTCGGGGCGTGACGTTCCTCGACACCCCAGGGCACGCGGCCTTTACGGCGATGCGGGCGCGCGGTTCAAGAGTAACTGACATTGTGATCTTGGTCGTGGCTGCCGACGACAGTGTCATGCCGCAAACCATTGAAGCGATCGATCACGCCAAGGCCGCGCAGGTTCCCTTAGTCGTCGCGATTAACAAAATAGACTTACCTACGGCCGATCCAGACAAGATCAAACGGGAATTGTCAGAAAGAGGGGTTTTAATCGAAGAGTGGGGAGGACAGATTCCCTGTGCCGAAATTTCCGCCAAGACCGGACAGGGCATAGACCACTTGCTGGAAGTGCTCCTCATTGTGGCCGAGTTGCTCGAATTGCAGGCCAATCCCCATAAGAAAGCGCGTGGGACGATTGTCGAAGCCCATCTCGACAAGGGGCGGGGGGCCGTGGCTACAGTTTTGGTGCAAGAGGGAACGTTGCGTGTCGGCGAGCCTTTTATTACCGGCGTACACAGCGGCAGGGTGCGCGCCCTGCTCGACGAGCATGGCCAGCGCGTCGAAGAAGCAAAACCCTCCGTGCCCGTCCAAGTGCTCGGGTTGCCCGGGGTGCCGCAAGCTGGAGATGTTTTTGCCGTTGCCAATTCCGAGCGCGAAGCCAAGGACCTCAGCCAACGGCGGCAGCTCATCAAGCGCGAGCAGGATCACCGCAAACTGCGCACGGTTACGCTCAGCGACTTACACGATCAAATCCAGCAAGGCCACATCCAAGAGTTGCGGGTGGTGGTCAAAGGCGATGTCGATGGGTCGGTCGAGGCCATTGCCGAAGAGCTGGGCCGCATAACCCACGAGGAAGTGCGGGTCAACGTCATTCACAGTGCGGTGGGGGCTATCTCGGAATCGGATGTGTTATTGGCGGCGGCCTCTAGTGCCATTTTGCTCGGTTTCCACGTAAGCACCCAACCCTCGGCCCGCGACCTCGCCGCACAGGAAGGCGTGGAAATTCGCAACTACCGCATCATCTACGAGGTCATCGAGGACGTGCGAGCCGCCTTGGCTGGCCTTTTGGCCCCAACGACCGAAGAACAGGTGGTGGGCCGGGCCGAGATCCGCCAGATCTTTACCTCGTCCCGCATGGGGACGATTGGTGGTTGTTTGGTGCAAGACGGCACCATCGCCCGCAGCAATCAGGTGCGTATTTTGCGCGATAGCCAAGTCGTCTTTACCGGGGAGCTTACTTCGTTGCGGCGATTCAAGGACGATGTGCGCGAGGTTTCTGAGGGATTTGAGTGCGGCATGGGATTTGCGGGATTCGACGACATCTCAGAAGGCGACATCGTCGAATCCTTGGTTATGGTCGAGACTGAGCGGACGCTGTAGGGGCGGTTGAGTTGTTTTGATCGTTATGAGCTGTGCAGTGCAAATCTATATCGGCGATAGCCATTCGCTCAAAGACAAGCGGCAAGTCCTCAACAGCCTCAAGGGGCGCATCCGCAACCGCTTTAACGCGGCCGTGGCCGAAGTAGATGACCACGCGCTTTGGCAGCGGGCGGTGTTGGGGATTGCCGTGGTGAGTTCGGCCGTTGAGCACTGCGATGAGATGCTGACCAAAATCGTCAACTTTGTCGAAGGCGATCCCCGGGTGCATATCCTCGACTACCAAATGGAAGTACACTGAGGGCAGGTGGCCTCCCCGCAACGAATTAGCCGAGTGCGCGGGCAGTTGCTGCGCGAGTTGACCGACATCGTAGGGCGGATGAAAGATCCTCGGTTGCAGCTAGTCCAAGTAGTGGATGTAGAACTCTCCGCCGACATGAGTTATGCCACGATCTTTGTCAGTACGCTCGGCAATGCAGACGACAAAAAGCAGGTACTCCAAGGGATGCACCGGGGCTTGGGTTTTATACGCCGAGAGATTGCCCAACGCATGCGCTTGCGCTACGCACCCCAGTTGCGGGTTGCATACGACGAAACCACCGAGCGCGCTGTGCGCCTGACGGCCCTCATCGATAGTCTTGGTAGCGCGTAGCATGGTTGATCTGGCTCTGACCGGGGTTTTGGTCATCGACAAAGCCAAAGGCCCCACTTCCCACGACGTAATCGCCTCGCTCCGGCGTCTGTTGCAATTGCGGCGCATTGGGCACTGCGGAACGCTCGATCCCTTGGCCAGCGGCGTCTTGGTCGTTTGTTTGGGGCGCTATACCCGGCTCAACCGGTTTCTCAGTGGCGCGGATAAAGAATACGAGACCGAGATTTGTCTGGGGGCTGTAAGTGCTACCGGCGATGCCGAAGGGCCGATCCACCACCAAGCCGACTGCGCGCCTCCCGACTACCAAAGCGTGGCCCAAGCCCTGCGCGACTTTACGGGTGTCATAGACCAAGTTCCGCCAGCGCACTCAGCCGTAAAGGTAGCTGGGATGCGCTCGTATAAGCGGGCGCGTCGCGGGGAAGCGGTGGTCCTCAAATCCCGCCGAGTTCACATTCGCGCAATGGAATTGATCCGCTACAATTTTCCCAGACTAAGGGTGAGAATCCATTGCTCGGCGGGAACGTATATCCGCTCGCTGGCCGCCGATCTGGGGTACGCCTTGGGAACGGGTGCCTATTTGGCAGAATTGTGCCGACTGCGCGCCGGGGGTCTCGGGCTGGACCAAGCCCTGACGTTAGACCAAGTAGCTAGTCTGAGTAGAGCAGGCCAAATTGAAAAGGCTCTCGTCCATCCGCGACTGGCCTTGAGCGAGCTAGCAGCCGTGGAGCTGAGCGAAGGCAAGCTAGTCGATTTTGCCCATGGGAAGGCAATTGAGCACCCCACTGGCGCAGGGCCGCGCGAAGTTTGCGCAGTTTTTGACGCAGCACAAACCTTGTTTGGTCTCGCTCGGTGGGAGAAGGGGGCATTGCGGCCCCTGTGCGTTTTGCGCCAACCTTAGATGAAGGGCACTGGCATTCATTTTTCCGGCCGCGTCACGCGAGGCCAAGGACGCGGTAGAACGCTGGGGTTTCCCACGGCCAATTTGCTACCCCACGGCCATAAATCCTTGCCGCAGGGGGTGTTTGCCGCCGAAGTACAAGGCCCTATAAGTGGGGTTTTGCCGGCCGTGGCTCACCTCGGTCCTCGGCCCACATTTGCCGAAGCAGCACTAGTCATCGAGTTGCACATACTCGATTTTACCGGCGACCTCTACGGACAAACCCTACAGGTTGCCCTCGTAAAAAAGCTGCGCGACCAACGCGCATTTGCCTGTCCAGACGAGCTGGTAGGACAAATCCGCAAAGACATTAACCAAACGCGCGCCCTATTCGCCTCCGGTGCTGAAGGCGGAAAGCGCGGCGTGAAATACGGAGGTTGCCGTTGTCCATAACAACTGAGCGCAAGAAAGAACTGATCGAGAAGTTCGGTCAAGAGGGCGGTCCGGGGGCCACCCCGGTGCAGATTGCCATTCTTACCGAGCGCATTCGGAACCTGACCGAACACCTCAAAGACCAGCGCAAGGACTTTGCCACCCGGCGGGGGTTACTCGTCCTCATAGGCAAGAGGAGGCGATTGCAAAGCTACTACCAAAAGAAAAACCCGCAGGCGTACGCGGCGTTGATCCGCGAGTTGGGATTGCGCCGTTAGCTCGCATTAAACGACTCGACTCACTGCGGTGCTCATACGAGTGCCGCGCAGATTTCAAAACTCCAAAGGAAAGAGTAAAAGATATATCTAATGACTAAACTCGAACGCGAAATAGGCGGGCGGAGTCTGTCGCTTGAAGCGGGCAGAATCGCCAAGCAAGCCAACGGGGCTGTGTGGATGCAATACGGAGAGACCGTAGTGCTGGTAACAGCCTGCCGGACTAACAAGCCGGAAGATCGGGGCTTTCTGCCCTTGATCGTAGATTACCGGGAAAAGGCCTACGCTGGCGGCAAGATACCGGGCAACATCTTCAAGCGCGAAGGGCGTCCCTCCGAAAAGGAAACCCTGAGTGCCCGGTTAATAGATCACCCCATTCGGCCGATGTTTCCCAAGAAGTTTCCCTATGAGATCCAAGTCTATGTTTCAGTGCTTTCGTACGATGGCGAAAACGACGCTGATGTCTTGGGTTTAATCGGGGCTTCAGCGGCCTTGAGTATCTCCGACATTCCCTTTGCTGGCCCCATGGGGGCCGTGCGAGTCGGGCGCATCAACGGCGAGTTTGTCGCCAATCCGACTTCCGCCCAGCTAGATGAGTCCGATCTCGAAATCATTGTCTGCGGTACGGCCGATTCCATCGTCAGCGTCGAAGGGGGTGCCCACGAGATTGCCGAGCAAGATCTGGTGGATGCGTTGGCCTTTGGCCACGAATGCATCGCCGAACTGGTCGATCTACAGGAGCGGCTGGTTGCTGAAGTCGGCAAGGAGAAAATTGTCGTCGAGGTCGCAGAAGCCGAGCCCGAACTGGTCCACGCCGTTGTCGAGCTGGCGCAAGAACGGATCGCCGAGGCCAACAGAAGTCCGCGCAAAGAAGAGCGACAAGAGCGCATCGACGCGATCAATGCCGACGTTTTGGAGGGTTTGGCCGAGCGCTTTCCAGACTCGGAAAAGCTCATCTTGGCCGAGCTAGAAGCGCTACTCAAGGCCGACATGCGCACCATGATCCTCAAGGAAAAGCGGCGCATCGACGGCCGCGCACTCGACGCGGTGCGAGACGTTACCTGCGAGAGTACGGTGTTGCCGCGGACGCACGGCTCGGCGCTGTTTACTCGTGGACAGACGCAAGCGCTCTGCGTGGCGACGCTGGGCACTAAGCTCGACGAGCGCATGGCCGACGATCTGCAAGGCAAGCGGTTTAAGTCCTATTACTTGGATTACAATTTCCCGCCGTATTCGGTTGGCGAAGTGCGCTTTGAGCGCGGGCCGGGACGGCGGGACATCGGCCATGGGCATTTGGCCGAGCGCGCCTTAGAGCCGGTCATCCCATCAGTTGAATCTTTTCCCTACACGATTCGCTTAGTGTCCGACATAACCGAGTCGAGCAGCTCCAGTTCTATGGCCACGGTGTGTGGCTGCTCGCTCGCCTTGATGGACGCCGGTATTCCCGTTAAAACTGCGGTGTGCGGCACGGGTGTGGGCTTGGTCAAGGAAGGGGACGAGTACGAGCTACTGACCGACATCCGCGACGCCGAAGATTTTCTCGGCGACATGGACCTCAAAGTCGCTGGCACCAAGGACGGAATTACCGCGATTCAGATGGACATCAAGATCCAGGGTTTGCAGCTCCACATTTTCAAGGAGGCCCTTGACCGCGCCAAGGAGGGGCGCGACCAAGTATTGGCCCTTATGAACGAATGTCTGAGCCCAGCGCGGCCCGAGCTTTCGCGCTGGGCACCGCGCATTGAGTTTGTCAAGATCGACCAGAGCAAAATCGGCGCGGTCATCGGCCCGGGGGGCAAAACCATCCGCGAGATCGAAAAGACCGGTGCCACGGTCAATGTCGATGAAGACGGCACGATTACCATTGCCTCGGTTGAAGCAGGTCCAGCCGAAGAGGCGCGGCGCATGATCGAGGGAATCACGGCCGACGCCGAAGTCGGTAAAGAGTACGACGGGGTGGTCAAACGGATCATGCCTTTTGGGGCCTTCGTCGAGATTCTGCCTGGCAAGGAGGGCCTGTTGCACATCTCCGAGCTGGCGCATCGGCGCGTGGACAAGGTCGAAGACGTCGTTGGGCAAGGGGACAGGATCGCCGTCAAGGTCCTCGAAATCGATACCGGCGGCAAGATGCGGCTCAGCCACAAGGCTCTGTTAAAGAAGTAAATGCTGGCCTTGAGCTAGACGAAGAGAAGGCTATCGAGTCTAGCTCGATAGTCTTTTCTTATTATAACGGTATATGGATAAGCAAATGGTGTTGATTCAGGTGGCTGACATCGGTCGCTATGAGGGCCGAGAAGTGGTGTTGCGCGGTTGGTTGTACAACAAGCGCTCGAGCGGCAAGCTGCATTTTTTGCAACTGCGCGACGGCAGTGGTGTGGTGCAATGCGTTGTTTTTAAGGGGGATGTCGAATCAGAGCTGTTTGAACGGTGCGATCACTTGCCGCAAGAATCTTCGCTCGTAGTCCGCGGCCAAGTGCGGCGGGAAGAGCGCTCGCCCATCGGCTATGAGGTGGGGGTCAGCGATCTCAAAGTCGTGCAGGAGGCCGAGCCTTATCCCATCACGCCGAAGGAACACGGGGTGTCCTTTCTCCTCGACCACCGCCACTTGTGGCTGCGGTCTTCTCGTCCGGGGGCCATTCTCAAGATCCGCAGCGAAATTTGCAAAGCCTGCCGCGACTTCATGGAAACGCGTGGCTTTGTCCTCGTGGATGCGCCGATTTTTACGCCCGCGGCCTGTGAGGGGACCTCGACCTTGTTTGAGACTGCGTATTTCGATGACACGGCTTATTTAACACAGAGCGGCCAGCTCTATATGGAAGCGGCCGCCATGGCTTTGGGCAAGGTCTATTGTTTTGGCCCGACGTTCCGTGCGGAAAAGTCCAAGACCCGTCGGCACCTGACCGAGTTTTGGATGATCGAACCGGAGATGGCGTATTGCGATTTAGAGGGTGCGATGGCCTTGGCCGAGGACATGGTTTTGTACGTGCTCGACCGCGTACTCGACGGCCGCCGCGCAGAGCTCGAGCTGCTTGAGCGAGATACCGCCAAGCTGGAACAGGTCAGGCGGCCCTTTCCGCGCCTGACCTATGATAAGGCCATCGAGTGCCTGACAGCCCTAGGCAGCGACATCGCTTGGGGGAGTGATTTGGGCGGGGATGACGAAACCATTCTCGCCGCCGAGTTCGAGTCGCCGGTTTTCGTCCACCGCTATCCCAGCGCGGTCAAGGCATTCTACATGAAAGAAGATGCCCAAGACCGCCGCTTGGCCCTGTGTATGGACCTGTTGGCCCCCGAAGGGTACGGGGAAATCATCGGGGGCGGGCAACGCGAAGACGATCTCGCTGTCTTGCAGCACAAAATTGCCGCGCATCAGTTGCCCCAAGAAGCCTTTAGCTGGTATCTCGACTTGCGGCGCTACGGCTCGGTCGAGCACGCTGGCTTCGGCATGGGAATCGAGCGGATGGTCGCTTGGTTGTGCGGCGTCAAGCACGTGCGCGAGACCATTCCATTTCCGCGCATGATACAGCGTCTCTATCCATAAGTGTCTTATAAGGATAATTATGTCAACAAAACAAAAAAAAGACCAATACAATTTCCAAGACATCGAAACCAAATGGCGGTCCCATTGGGAGCAGGAGAAAACCTATCAAACGCTGGGGCCGGGGGAGGTTGGTTTCGACGACCGCAAACCCAAGTGCTACATCCTCGATATGTTTCCCTATCCCAGCGGCGCCGGGCTACACATCGGCCATCCCAAAGGGTATATCGCCAGCGACATCTACAGCCGCTACAAAAGGATGCAGGGATTTAACGTCCTGCATCCGATGGGGTTCGACAGTTTCGGATTGCCGGCCGAGCAATACGCGATCGAACACAACATCCATCCAGCGGCTGTAACAGAGCAGAATATCGCTGCGATGCGCAGCCAATTGCAGTTTCTTGGACTCTCGTTTGATTGGGGCCGCGAAGTGGTCACGTCGCGGGAGTCATACTACCGCTGGACTCAGTGGATTTTTGCCCAGCTATTCGACAGCTATTTCGACGCAGACGAGCTCTGGGAAGACGGCAATGGACGCCAAATAAAGGGACGAGCCAAGCCCATCGCCGACTTAGAGGCCCAATTTGCGGCTGGCAGGGCCCTGTCGGCCGCAGATTGCCAAGTGCTCAGCACCGATGCAGCTTGGTCTGCACTAACCACGGCCCAGCAGCAAGCTGTGTTAAACAACTACCGACTAGCGTACCAGCAAGAGGCCGTCGTCAACTGGTGCCCGGGCTTGGGCACTGTATTGGCCAACGAGGAGGTAAACAGCGAAGGCCGCAGCGAGCGGGGCGATTTTCCCGTGTATCGCAAACCACTGCGACAATGGACGATGCGCATAACAGCTTACGCCGAGCGGCTCTTAGAGGACTTGGACTTTGAGCTGGAGGACCGCAACGGCGCGCCCTTTCGTCTCGATTGGCCAGAGCCTATCAAACGGATGCAGCGCAACTGGATCGGCCGCAGCGAAGGAGCTGAAGTGTGCTTCGATGTCCTTGACCCGCAAAGCGACGCGGTCGCTGGGCAATTGCCCGTGTTCACGACCCGGCCCGACACGCTTTTCGGAGCGACCTTTATGGCGATTGCCCCTCAGCATCCGCTGGTGGATCCCGCCGGGGAAGCCTACTTAGTGCCCAGCGTCTGGCCCGACGGAACGCCGGAGCAGTGGAAGGGAGGCGGGGAATCCATCCGGGAAGCGGTAGCCCAATACGTAGCTCAGGTTGCCGTCTCCACAGCGGATGAAACCAAGGAAAAAACGGGCATTTTCTCCGGCATCTATGCCCGCAATCCAGTCAACGGACAAAAAATTCCCATTTTCGTCGCCGACTACGTCAGCATGGACTATGGCGCGGGTGCCATTATGGCGGTGCCGGCCCACGACGAGCGCGATTTCGCCTTTGCCGCCACCTATAACGTAGACATTGTGAAGGTAGTTACTGGAGGGGAGGGAAGGGCCGAGGAGTGGTATGCCGGGGAGGGAACTGCGATCAATTCTCCAGTACGGGGCGGAGATAATCCATACGCCATTAACGGCTTGGCAACGGGCGCGGCCAAAGCTCAGATCGTCGCCGTACTAGTCTCCCAAGGGCGTGGCCAAGCCGCGGTAAACTACAAATTGCGCGACTGGACCTTTGCTCGGCAGCGCTATTGGGGCGAGCCCTTTCCACTGGCCACGCACCCCGATGGATATTCCGTCGCGGTGGTGCCTCCGGTGGCGCTGCCGGACTTAGAGGATTTCAGACCGGAAACCTCTGACGATCCCACCCAACCCGTTGCACCGCCGTTGCACCGGGCCGGAACAGAGTGGACGACAGTGGAAATTGACGGAGTGGCCTGCCGGCGCGAACTCAACGTCATGCCCCAATGGGCCGGTTCTTGCTGGTATTATCTCCGCTTTATCGATCCGCACAACGAAGAAGCCTTCTGCGACCCGGCCAAAGAGAGCTACTTCATGCCCGTTGATCTCTACATCGGCGGTGCTGAACACGCGGTATTGCACTTGCTCTACGCTCGGTTTTGGCACAAGGCCCTCTACGACTTGGGCCACGTATCCACGCCTGAGCCGTTTAAGAAGTTGTTCAACCAAGGCATGATGACCGCGGATGCCTTTCAGGACGAGCGCGGTGTGTATATCGACATCCGCGAGGTCGAATTCCGCGATGGGGAGCCTGTTGAAAAGGGGACGGGGAAGGTGCTACGCCAGTCTTTCGGCAAAATGGGCAAGCGCTACAAAAATGGGTTGCCGCCCGAAGAAATTGGCGAGGAATTTGGCGTGGATACCCTGCGGCTATACGAAATGTACATGGGGCCACTCGAAGCGAGTGCTCCGTGGAGCATGGAAGGCATTCGCGGGATGCAGCGCTTCTTGCAGCGCGTTTGGCGCAACTTTGTCGATTCGGACCGGCGCGTGAAGATAGGGGCGAGCGCGGTGTTGGGACCTGACCTAGAAAGAAAGCTGCACCAAACCATCCAAAAGGTAGCTGAGGACATAGAGGGGTTGCGGTTTAATACGGCGATTGCCGCCTTGATCGAGTTAAACAACCAGTTGGTGTCTTTAGACGAAGTACCGCAGGCGGTTGCTAAGCCGTTTTTGATCCTGCTGGTGCCCTTTGCTCCGCATATTGCCGAGGAGATCTGGGAACTGGCGGGCTTGGGGAGGGGAGAGCTTAGTCGCCAGAGTTGGCCTGACTGGGATGCAGCCAAGGCCGCTGAGGACCTGATCGTAGTCCCCATTCAGGTCAACGGCAAAATGCGCGGACAAGTCAAAGTGCCCGTCAGCACCGCCGAGGACGCAATCAAGTCCTTGGTACTCGATATGGAGAGCATCCAGAAATACGTGGCCGATGAAACGGCAATAAAGCGCTTTATATGGGTGCCGGATAAAATTGTTAATATCGTGGTGTAAGGTCTCAGTGAAGTCTGAAAAATATAATGTCTTATAAAATTTTTTATGTAAATAAAACACAACAAAAAACACTCAACTACCAATCCTAATATAATCAGACGCATTATCGAGCAGCCTCTCGCGGTTTTCGTAGTAGCGCATCGTCGTCTTTAGATCCTTGTGGCGCAAATGGGCTTGCACCTGCTGGGGCTTGGCTCCGCCTTCAATCGCTAGGGTGCAGCATGTGTGGCGGAACATGTGTGCAGTGACGTTTTGGGGGAGGCCTGCGCGCAGGGCGTATTTCTTGACGATGTGATTTACCGATTGGTCGGTCAGCGGCCGGCCGCGAGATTGGTTGCGCGACAAGCTGATAAAGACTTTGCCGGTCGCCGGCAAGCCCGCCACCTGTAGTTGTTGTTTGTACAGTTCGAGATGATGTAAGACGATGTTTTGCAGTTTGATCTCCTGCACCACGCCCGATTTAGTCTGGGGCAGGTGCAGGATGTAAAAGACGCCCTCCAAGGATATATCTTCCCAAGCGACGCCTGCCACTTCAGAGCGGCGCAGCCCGCCGAATGTGAGCAAATGAAACATGGCCGCATCGCGCGTACGAACCAAATCGTCTTTTTCCTCGGCAATGGCTTGCTGAATCTTATTCAGCACCTGATTGGAAAGTGCTTTGCCAGCCAGCGTTTCATCAACCTTGTAGCCGCGCACCAACGTAGAGTCGGCGGGATTCTTCTCAATGTGGCCCAAGGCGACCAACATCTTGAACAACGACTTCAGGCTGGACAACTTTCTGTTGATGCTGCTGCGCTTGTAGCCTTCGCTGGCGAGCTGGTTTCTAAAGGCGACCACGTGCTCAAAGGTGATTGACTGCAAGACAGCGAGCGACACTTCATTTAGTTCTAGGCCGATGGATAAAAAGAAATGCTGGAGATCGGCGTAATACGCACGTCGCGTACGCTCGCTGAGCTGACCGCTGAGAAATTGTTCCAGAGGATCGTCCGCCATCAACGCTGGTGTTGGCGTTAGTTGGCGGACGACTGGAGTGAGTGCGCGGCTCATCTGAATATGCTCACAGGGGCTAAAGGTCTGATGACTAAATATCCGGGATGTTCTTAACAGTGGCTAAGAAAAAATATAGCGAACATCGCAGCATTTTGCCCGCTGTGTAGCACACTTGTTATACTAACGATAATGCCTGTTATCGTTAGTATTCCTGATCATCAGGTGTCCAAACACTAGAACTTCCGCAATAGACGCTCCATATCGCTCAACTTCATCCTCGCCATGATCGGCTTGTCCGTTGGGCTTACGTGCGGTGAGTCGGCCTTTAGCAATTCGTTGATCAAGTGCGCTATTTCCTCGGCGTTCAGTTTCTGCCCTTTCTTAATGCTCGCCTTGCGCGCATAAGCCAAGACGAGTGCTTCGCGCCAAGAGCGGCCCGAATGCTGGCCATCGCGCACATCGTTCAATAGCTGATAAAAAGCATTGCCTTCACCAAAGCGATCTAATTCAGCGGGCACAGCTTCCACCAACACCGTCCGCGCACCAAAATCGCGCGCGACAAAGCCTAGCTTGGTAATATCATCTCGCACTTGGTTGAAGATCTCGAAATCTTCTGCGCCCATTTCTAGCTGTATGGGAAAGAGCAACTGCTGGCTCTCACTGGCCGCGCCGTCCACTTGCGCCATGGCCCGATCGTAGTTGATGCGTTCGTGCGCCGCCTGCTGGTCGACAAAGAGCAATCCATCGGCTACCTCGACGAGGATGTACTGGTTGTGGATCTGCCACATCGCAGCATCTTCGGCGACAGCGACTTTGACTGAGGCTGGAGCGACGAGGGCCATATTGAGTTGGTCGTTTGCATGAACTGCTGACTCGGGCGCTTCGGGCGTAGGCAATCTTTGCAATACCGGTGCCGCCGATTCGCCCACGCGCACCGAAACCGGCTCGACGCCCGCAGCACTGCTGGTCTCGCTGAAGCGAGGTGTGCTGTCCGGCCTTGGGGCCGCAGTATAGACGAAGGATCGGACATCGGGCAGGCGCAAGGTATGCCGGACGCTGCTCTCAATAGCCGCGATGACTTGCCCTTCGTTGGACAAGCGAATCTCCCGCTTCGTCGGATGGACATTGACGTCGATTTTCTTGGGATCCATATCGATCCAGAGCATGAATACTGGATGATGTCCTTCGGGTAGTAAACCTTCAAAGCACCGCTGTACAGCGGTAGCCATCAGCCGCGAAGAGATGGGCCGTCCTTGTACGATGAGATACTGCTTGCCCTTGCTCCGGCCGCAGTGTTCGGGACCGGCTAAGACCCCTTCGATTTTGAGGCCCTCCTCCTCGTGGGCGAGATCCAACAACTCGTCGGCTGGAGCAGTCTGGATGCCCAACAGCTCGGCCGCCCGTTCCCGACGAGACGCCGGGGCGTAGTTCAATACTTGGCGATCTTGGTGCTCTAGTTCAAAACCAAGAGCCGGATAACCAGCGGCTAGATGGATGATGGTCTGCGCCACGTGGCGAGCTTCCGCATTGACCGAGCGGAGGAACTTGCGCCGCGCTGGCGTATTAAAAAACAGGTTCTTTACCACAATGGTCGTACCACGCGCTCGGCCGATGCTGTGCATCTCTCGCTCTATGCCGCCTTCTATAACCAAGCGCGTCCCGGTTTCGTCTTGCTCTGTACGCGATTCAATAGCCAAGTGCGCTACCGCACCAATGCTGGCTAAGGCTTCGCCGCGAAACCCCAGCGTCTGAATGCGAAACAGATCGGCCACTGAAGCCATTTTGCTCGTGGCATGACGGCATACACACAGCGCGATATCCTCTCTGTTCATGCCCGAGCCATCGTCGGTCACGACGACCGACTGCTTGCCACCGGCCCTGATTTCCACGCAGATTTTAGTGGCCCCCGCATCAATCGAGTTTTCGACCAATTCCTTCACGACCGAAGCGGGCCGTTCCACCACCTCGCCAGCGGCTATTTTTCCAATGAGACTTTCGTCGAGAACGCGAATAGTACTCGCCATATATCCTCACAACTCGGCCCAGAGCCGTTCGGCCTGCTGCCGGAATTCGGCTTGGGTAATTTTGCCTTGTTTGAGCGCGGCTTCCAAGTCGCGCAAGCGGCGGCGTGGCCCTCCTCCCCCTTTGATATCCAGTCGTATTTGGGACCAGATGTGCCATCCCCCCACGCCGAGCAACAAGGCCATGAAGACCGCACCTCCCCACCACGAGGTATCTTGCTCTTGACGCACTGCGCCCCCCTTTTGTCGCCAATCTTCGGCCACGGTTGGGTCCGGCTCGGCTAGCTCAATCCGCTTGGCTACCGTCTCGCCGTTGGCACCTTGGACACGGACGGCTCTTGCAAGCTGCCAAGTAAATCCTTGGGGTTGCACGATCAGATACTCGATGAGATTGGCCTCTTGTATCTGATCGAACTGTTCCCTAGTAACCGGCACGGCCATAGGACCCAGCATGTTGAACAGCAACACGATCGCCAATAAGAAGAATGCTAGCGCAAGAGCGAAGTACGTGGGTTGCGTTGATTGTTCTTTCATTTTTCATTTACATAAAAAATTTTATAAGACATATTGTTTTACTTGCTTGCGGTTCAAAATAACATCTTGTCTCGCCGATGTGCGCATCCATTCCAAAAGACGATAGCTTGCGGCCACCTGCTCTAAACGCAACAATGGCTGGGCGCGCCCTTGGATGCAGGCGACAAAATTGCGATAGTACGCCGCCAGATCGCCCGCTTCCCATACCCAAGGCCAAGAAGTATCAATTATTGCGTCTTGTGCGTATGCGCGGATGCACAACGTCGGAGCCACAGCCGGAAAGTCTAGGATCGCAACCGAGCCTTCGACGCCGTTGCGCATCCTCAGCAGCGCGACCGACACGTCCTCCATCCGACCAAGATGAAAGAAGTTGCGCATCCTGCTGTACAGCACATCTACCGGCCCCCACGTACTCAGCAACAGGTCGCATACGTCCAAGGCCGCTTGGTTGCAGATCGTCTCGCGATCAATAGGATCGAATAAAGCCGAATTAAAAGAAAGTTCCAGTGAATAATGCGCTACGCCCCGTCGAGCGGCTAAAGCCGAGCAAAAGTGCGTATGCCTCCCCAAGGACAGCACACACACCTTGGAAGGGCTCGACACCTGTACCGGATGGGTCGCCATAACGTGCAGACCGGCTGCTAGGGCCGCGCCGATCCAATGCGATTTATCTTCCACGTGCAACAACACCAGCCCATCTATTTTTTGTTCCAAGACTGCGGCACAGTCGGCTTCGTGTACAAGCTGGATATCGCGGCAACCCCGCAAGGCATCCCGATGGGCGACGATCTCGTGATCATGGCCTGCCACGCCAAGCGTCATCATGGTTTTTTGCCCGCCTTAATCCGCTCTTGGAGCCGATCGCTAAATGTCCGTGCCGCATACTCACCGTCCAAGCGCAAGAGATAACTTATCGCTATGGTCTCGGCGAGTACCGTGATATTTTTGCCGGGAAACAGCGGGATGAAGACCTCAGGCACCTCGACACCGAGAATTACCACCTTATTGTCTTCAAGGCCAAGTCGTTCGTAGGCGTATTTTTCGTCCCAATCGACGAGGTTAACCACTACCTCCACCCGCTTCTGCCGCCGAGTCCTCCACGCACCAAACATCTTTTTTACATCTAGGATGCCGATGCCGCGAATCTCGATGTGGTCTTGGAGCATTTCCGAGCTACAGCCTACCAAAATGCCTTGGGGTTTGCGATTGATGATGACCACATCGTCGGCCACCAACCGATGTCCGCGCTCGACCAAATCCAAGGCGACCTCGCTTTTGCCAATACCACTGCGACCGCGAAAAAGCAACCCTACCCCAGAGATATCGACCAGCGTCCCGTGCATGGACACTTGGGGTGCTAACACCTCGTCGAGGTAAAAACGGATGAGATGAGTGAATTCGGCCGTGTTGAATCCAGACTCCAGCAGTGGTACTGCGCACTCATCGGCGAGCTGTCGCAACTCGGGAAACATGCATCCCCTACCGGTCCAAACCACGCATGGAATATCAAATTGATATATGATTTTGAGCGCCTGCCGCCGCTCGTATGCGGACAAGGTGCACAAGTATTCTGCTTCTGTATTGCCCAAGAGCTGTACCTGATCCAAAGTGAACAGCTCGACAAAACCCGTTAGAGCCAAGCCGGGGCGATGGATGTCGCTGTTGTTGATGGTCCGCTGTAGGCCCTCAACACCGGCGATCAGCTTCAACCGCAGTTGCTGCCCGTAGGTGGCGAGCAAATTCTTAATGGTCAGTTCACTCATCGCTACTCAAACTTTCAAAGATACGTCGATACCCTTCGTAGCGCGCCGACGCGATCCGGCCGGCCGCCACCGCCGCCCGGACTGAACAACCGGGTTCGTGCAAATGACTGCAATCGCCAAATTGGCACTGGCCGCGTAGCGGTTCTAATTCGGGATAATACGCCGCTAGTTCAGCAGATTTTACCCCCCATAAGCGGAGCTCTTTAACCCCTGGTGTATCGGCCACATACCCACCTTGTTGCAGCTTAAACAAATGCACGACCGTGGTCGTGTGCCGGCCTCGGTCGTGGCGCTTCATTATTTTTTTTGTCTTTAGTCCTAACCCCGGCTCAACGGCGTTGAGCAAGGTCGATTTGCCGACTCCAGATTGGCCGACCACGGCGGTGCTGCGGTTGCTTAAGGCTGCTTTGAACGCATCCATGCCATCGCCTCGTAGAGCACTGGTGCGATAGATTGGATAACCAAGCGCCTCGTAGGGTGCGGTCAGCAGGTCCACAGCTTCTTGGGAGACTAAATCGACCTTGTTGATGCAGACCACCGGCTGGAGATTGCCCTTTATGGCCATGACAACCGCTCGGTCGATAAATCCGCGGCGGCACTTTGGTTGACTGGCAGCCACGACGACGACCAATTGCTCCATATTGACGAAGAGGATCTGCTCAAACGGACGCGCTCCACTGGCCCCACGCGAGAACTTGGAGGAGCGGGTATGCACCGCTTCGATGACGCCCGTCCGTTCGGCTATTGGCACGACCTCAACCCAGTCGCCAGCGACGACCGGCGAGCTAGTCTTGCGGTCCCCGGTCTTGAGACGGCCCCTAATTTTGCACTGCCAGTGGCTTTGCTCAACCTCGACGAGGCACTGTAGCCCAGAAACTCTGATGATGCGGCCCTGCATGTGCAACCAGCCCCGGCCTACTCCCCTTTAGCGAGGCGCTCGGCTAGGTAGTTGGGGTAGCCGAGGTTGTCGATCTTCTGCTGGGTCAGCTTGACCGGGTATTCGACGCGCTGGAGTTCGACCCATTGTTCGTCGGTATCCCACAGGGTGTACGCCGACCGCCAATCGCCATCGCGAGGTTGGCCGACGCTGCCGACGGAGACCAAGAATTGGTGATTCCCTACAGCGGCCGTAGCCGAAGTCAGCGGGATGGGATTGGCGCGCATCTTGCAGTAAATGCGCGCCTCATGCGTGTGGCCGACAAAAGCCAAGGACCACTTGAGGTGGCTCATGCACCAAGCGACGCGATCGTACATGAGGAGAGGCTCCCATTCTTTAGGCTCAACGGGGTTGGCGTGGGACAAAGCCGCATTGCGCTCCACGTGCCGAAAGGCCCCTTGCCGCAAAAAGTCGCGTTCTTCCTCCCCCAACATCTCGTAGGCTTGGTAGAGCGAAGAACGGGCCAACAGATTAAAAGACTGAATGCACACTGGCTCTAGCATCGCTTGGTCGTGGTTGCCCAATACAATCTGGGCCTCTGCCTCCTTGAGCCGATAGATACAGCCCAAAGGATCGGGACCGTATCCTACGATGTCCCCCAAGCAGATAATGCGCTCGGCACCGGCGTGGGTCGCAGCGATCAATACGGCCTCTAGCGCTTCGAGATTGGCGTGAATATCGGCGAGTACTGCGATTTTCAAAGGGCACCCGCCTCAGTTGAACAGTGCGCTGATGGACGTTTCTTCGTGGATGGCGCGGATGGCGCTGGCAAAAAGGGAGGCTACGGAGCACACTTGCACCATAGGGGTGCGGGCGTCTGCCGGCAAGGGGATCGTATCGGTAATGGCTAAGGCTTGGAAGTTGGATTGATCCAGCCGCGCTATCCTCTCCCTCGTTAGGGTGCCGTGGACGCAACCGGCATAGACTTTGCGCGCCCCGCGCTCCTTGACCGCGGCAGTTCCCTTGAGAATGGAAGCACCAGTAATGATCGCGTCGTCGAAGAATACGACATCTCGGTCGGCTACGTCGCCAATGACCCTGTTTTCCCCGGCCGCTTGATCGACGACGACGAGGGGCAACCCCAACCGCTGGGCGTAGGTTTCGGTGACCTTGGCGCGGCTGATGTCCGGAGCGGCCGCGACTAAGTTATCTCGGTCGAGGTCGGCGTAGTAGGAGCATATTGCCGGGACGCCGCTTAGTTGGTCCGCTAGAATCCGGCTAAAACCCATAGTCTGCGGGCTGTGTAAAGTCATGGTTAGAATGCGGTCCGCTCCCGCCTCGGCGATCAGATCGGCCACTAAGCGACCGGTCACGGAAATTCTCGGCTCGTCCTTGCTGTCGGCCAGCGCATACGGATAGTAGGGCAATACTGCGGTGATGCGGCCAGCCGATGCGTATTTTAAGGCGTCGAGGGCTATGAGCAACTCCATCAAGTAGTCGCTAACGGGCGGACAGGAGGTCTGAATGAAGAACACATCGCGGCCGCGCACGTTTTCGCAGATCTTCACCTTTATATTTTCATTGCTAAAGTCGATGAACTCGATGCGCCCTGGCTCAATGGCCAGCGACTGGTAGATGCCTTCAGCCAATGCGGGATTGCTTCGCCCGGCGAAAACCTTGAGATCAGCACTGCCCATCAACAGGTCCTTTAGAACATGGCTAGTGCCGCTCGGGCTTGCGCGGCAATGGGGTACTGGGCGAAGGTGCGACTGACCTGTTCGAGTAGGGCCTGTTGCTTGTCGCTTTCGCCGGCCAACCCATATATGCGGGCTGCTTCCATCTGCGCCATGGCCTCGCGAATAGTCCCGGCCTGCTCGGCTGCATACGTTTCGTAGTGCTGAGCCGCAGCCACAAGCTGCCCTTCGGCTTCGAGGCAGGCACCCAAGCCGCTTTGGGCTGCATAGGCCAACACATCCAACGGCTCGTAGTTGTCCAAGTAGGTCTGATAATAGCCCCGAGCCTCAACATAACGGCCCTGCGCGTAGTGGAGATTGGCCAAAATTATGGTCCCTTGAGCCGCAGCCGGGGTTCCAGCATAGGAGGACACCAACTCCTCGGCTAGGCGGACTGCCTCGGTCGGCTCTCCGCCCTGTTCGACCATCAGCACATCGCCGAGAAGAGCCGCGGCCTTGAGCTGATCGGCTTCCTTGGACTCAATAGAATAATCTATGGCCACAATGACCGCGATCACGGCAACGGCCCCACCGACAAAGAGCCGGGCGCGCTCTTTGACGTATTCGACCGCTTCCATGATCCATTCGACGAACTCATCTTCGCGGAGTTCACTCTTGCTCAATTTACGGCGTTCACTCGACATGAAGGTATAGTATCTCCATTGTTTTGGGTTCGGGTTTCAATAGACGATAGCACTTTCCAATTTATACCCGGCCAAGAGGCTGCGGCCTGACAGAAAGCCCAACTCGGCCAACACGCTGATGCCCACGACAACCGCTCCTAGTTCTTTAAGCACTTGACCTGTTGCCGCCAAGGTCCCGCCGGTGGCCAAAACGTCGTCGACGACTAACACCCTTTGCCCAGGCGTGATGGCATCGGCGTGGATTTCTAAGGCTGTTTCGCCGTATTCGAGGGCGTAAGCGCGGCGCAGCGTGGCCGCCGGTAGCTTGCCTAATTTGCGCACTGGCACAAAACCGCATCCTAATTCGAGTGCCATGGGCGTTGCGAACACGAATCCGCGGGCCTCTATACCGACGACTAGGTCCACGTCGGCGTCCACAAAGGGTGCGAGCATAGTTTGGACCGCGGCCGATAAACCAGCCGGGTCTTTGAGCAGCGGCGTGATGTCTTTGTAGGAGACGCCGTCTTGCGGAAAATTGGGAATTTCGCGGATGAGTTTTTTTAGATTCATTTTACATATAACATGTTATAGGACTTAAAACAGTGCGTAAATAAAGGGGGCCACCGCCGACCCTTGAGTCGTGACTATTAACAACCCCAACAAAATCAAAGTGGCAAAGATCGGCCCCAACCACCACTTTTTGCGCACCTTCATAAAATCCCATAACTCAAAGAAAATACTCAGTTTACTTGGCATTGCCTATCCCTCCCACTCAATCAAGCGGCTCACTGATTCGCCGTGGTGAATAGCTTTGATCGCATCTCCCAACAACCGAGCGACGCTCAGCACGGCGATTTTGCTCCTCGGCTTGCCCGCCGGCAAGGGAATGGTATTCGTAGTGGCGAATGCTTGCACCGAGGAGGCCTCTATTCTCTCTAAGGCTTGTCCGGAAAAAACGCCGTGCGTACAACCGGCTAGTATTCGGCGTACGCCCCTTTCTTTAAGTACCCGTATCGACTCCATCATGGACCCTCCTGTCAGCACCTCCTCGTCGAAGAGCAAGGCGTCGCGGCCATCGACATCGCCGATCATATTTTTGATTTCGACCTTTTCGTCGTCCGCGTGGCGGCGCTTATCCATAATAGCCAGCGGCAAGCCGAGCCGGCGCGCATACACACTGGCTTCATCGGCACTTCCCACGTCGGGCGACACCACTACGGCGTTGCTGAGGTCTTTCATCCGCATAAAATTGCACAGCAGGCTCGTAGCCCATAGCTGGTCAACCGGAATGCGCGAGAACGCCACGATTTGCGGGCTGTGCAAGGTAATGGTCAAGATCCGATCGGCCCCGGCCGTTTGGAGCAAGTCGGCGACGAGGCGGGCACTAATAGAAATGCGGGGCTCATCCTTTTTGTCGGCTCGTACATAAGGATAATAGGGTAACACAGCCGTAATCCGGCGCGACGAGGCGTACTTGAGCGCGTCAATTAGCAACAGCAGTTCAACAAAGTGATGATTGACCGGAGGGGCTGACGTCTGGATGACAAAAACGTCGTCTTCGCGCACATTCTCCTCAATTTTGACCTTTATATTGTCGTTCGGCGCACGGACGATCTGGCGGCGCGTAGGCACAATGGCCAAGTACTCGCATATCTCTTGGGCTAGGTCTGGATTGCTTGAACCCGACAATATTTTTAGGTGATTCTTCATGCTCTAATCCCACATTGTAACATTAAAGACCGGCCCAAACTAAGGCAAGAGGCCCGTCTTGACAGCCCGTTGGAGCAAAGCTAATTTGGCAGCTTCCCTCCGCTTGTCAGATAAAAGGAAAGGGGCTTATGGCGCGCGTAAATATCATGCTGCCGGACGATTTGCTCGAACGCATTGATCAAGTTGCGCAGCAGGAAGGCGTAAGCCGCAGCAAGCTCCTGCGCCTATCCTTTATGGCGTACTGCCAGCAACGGGACGCAACATACAAGTACCAGCGAAAACAGGCAGCTATTGAACACGGAATGGCGCTCCAAGACAGCTTGCGCGAAAAGGCACTGCCTTGGGATCCTCTTAAGATCCTGCGTGCGGAAAGGCAAGCGCGGTGATTCGCTACGCGCTAGATACCTCCGTTATGCTGAGGTGGTTTTCTCCAGCGCACGATATGGATACCCACAAGGCCCTTGGCCTTCGCCAAGAGCAGCTAGCGGAAAGAATCGCGCTGACTGTACTCGATCAATCTATATACGAACTGGCTCATGTCCTCAAGGAAAGCCGCCAATTCGATCGCACCTATATAGACGACGCCTTGGCCAGTTTGGAGTACATGCACTTGGATATTGTGCCCTACAACGCCGAAATTACCCGCAAAGCCACGCAAATCGCCTTTGAGCATTCCATCAGCATGTACGCCGCCGGCTTCATTGCCTTAGGGGCCCATATCCGCTGCCAAGCCGTGACCAGCGACGGCGACCTGTACCGCAAAGTCTCTTCCCTGCCCTGGACCGTGCTCTTGGCCGACTTGAACTTTTGATTCCTTAGACCTCCTCAAGCACCCTCTCTAGATCGCCGATGAGCTCATCGGCGTCCTCAATGCCCACGGCATAGCGCACCAACTGGTCGGTGATGCCGATGGCCAGCCGTTCCTTCCGGCTCAAATCGTAATAGGAAACGGTCGCCGGATGCGAGACCAGCGTCTCCACCCCTCCCAAGCTCGGGGCGATATAAGGCACGGCTAGCCGATGAACGAAATTCCGCGTCTGTTCGGGGGTGCCGTCAATCTCAAAGCTGATCAACCCGCCAAAACCGCGCATTTGCTCTCTGGCGACGCAGTGATCGACGTGGCTTTCAAGACCTGGGTAAAAGACTTGGCGAATTTTGGGATGAGCTTCTAGGAACCGGGCTACTGTCAGGGCTGTATCGTTTTGCTGCAGAACGCGTAATGCGAGCGTCTTCAACCCCCGGATCAGCAAAAACGAGGTGTTGGGGTCGACGATCCCGCCGGTGATTCGTTGGTATTCGCCAATGGCCTCGACTAAAGGAGCCTTACCGCAGATGGCACCGGCCATCAGATCGTTGTGCCCACCGAGATATTTGGTGGCACTGTGGATGACCAAATCAACCCCGAAATCGAGCGGCCGCTGATTGACTGGCGTGGCCAAGGTGCTGTCGATGATAACCTTGAGACGCCGCTGTTTGGCAAAAGCGACGAGCTGTTCCAAGTCGAGGACGTGCAGGTGGGGATTGGTCGGGGACTCGGTAAATATCAAGCGGGTCTCTGGGCGCACCGCAGCCGCCAACGCATCCATATTACCGGGCTTAACTAGGGTAGATTCAATGCCGAATTTGGCCAAGACCTCGCAGAATTTGGCCGTCATGCGGTAGCAATCTTCCATAAGCACTAAGTGTTGCCCACTGCGCAGCATTGCATAGAGCACCGAGGTAATCGCGCTCATGCCCGACGGAAAGAGCAAAGCGGCTTCGGCGTTCTCTAAGGCGGCTATTCGATGCTCGGCGGCCCGCTGGGTCGGATTGCCGTAGCGCCCGTATTCATAGAGCGATTTTTCGCCGGCCTTAAAAGCGACAAATTCATCTAGATCGGCAAAAGTATAGGTGGCCGTCTGAGCAATGGGGTCGATGAGTGACTGGGCAAACTTATCTCGTTCCCCTCCCCCGTGTACGGAACGGGTCGATTCTCCGACAAAACCATCGTGGTTCATTGTTTTGCTCTTTCAGTGGAGGGCCGCAGCCAGCGTCCGCTGCTCTATGGCTTCAAGGACAGCCCGATGCACAGCTTCGTATTCGGCTTCGATCTCAATGGGCATATTGCGATGCTGTGGTTCGACGCGAAATTCCCGCAATTGGTCTTCGTGGTATTTCACCTTGAAATCTGGAAACTTCAGCCCGTGCGCCGTGGATATTACGATCACTCGGCTCTTGGGCTCGATGTGCCCGGCTGCAATCATTTTCTCTAGTGCAGCCAAGGCGACGCCCGTGTGCGGACAGGTGAACAGCCCATTGCGGTCGGCCCTTGCACAGGCGTTGGCCAATTCGTCTTCCGTAGCTTCTTCGACGATGCCGTCGAAGTGCTGCAAGATGCGGATGGCTCGCTCCCGGCTTACGGGGTTGCCGATCTTGATGGCACTGGCCAAGGTGTCGCGGGCCGTTTGCGGCTCAAAGGTGCGGAACCCATCGAGATAACTGAGATAAAGCGGATTGGCCTGAGAGGCTTGGGCGACGGCAAGGCGCGGCAGCTTGTCGATAAGCCCCATTTGCTGGCCCTCGATAAACCCCTTCCCCAAGGCACTGACATTGCCCAGATTGCCGCCCGGGATAACGACCCAGTCGGGGACCTCCCAGTGAAATTGCTGTAACAGCTCAATCGCGATGGTCTTTTGCCCTTCAATGCGGAGCGAATTCATCGAGTTCGCCAGATAAATTTGGTCGCGGCGGCAGATTTCCTGCACTAAGGCCATGCACCCGTCGAAGTCGGTGCGTAGGGCGAGCGTCAGCGCACCGTTGGCTATGGGCTGGATGAGTTGAGAGGTGGAGATCATGTCTTTGGGCAGCAACACGATGGCTGGAATACCAGCGGCCGCGCAATACGCGGCCAACGCCGCTGAGGTGTCCCCGGTTGAGGCGCAGGCTACCGCAGGTATAGACTGGCCCTCGGCAATCATCTGGTTGACCATGGAAACCAATACGGTCATGCCCAAGTCCTTAAACGAACCCGTGTGGCTATTGCCGCACTGCTTTATCCACAGATCTTTCATACCTAGTTCGGTGCCCAAGCGCTCGGCCCAGAGCAGATTGCTTCCCCCCTCGTACATGGAGACCACGTTTTCGTCTTCGACGAGGGGGCAAACCATTTCTTTCTTGCCCCAAACCGAACTCCCATACGGATGCACCGAACTCATGTAGCGCTGATCAAACAGCGTCCGCCACTCACCGCCCGAGCGCCGCTGTAAGGATTCCATATCGTGACGTACTTCGAGCAGCCCTCCACACTTTTGACAGTGATAGACTACTTCGTTTAGCGGATAGCGCTCGTCGTCGCAATTGATGCACTGGAACCAAGCATTATAGGAATAGGGCATGCCAGCTCGCTCTGTTGGGATAGGCTTGTTCAGCCAAAAAGGGCATCTATTTGGTCCTCGTTTTTCGACTCTTCTTCATCACTCGTCGGTTTTAATGCCTCCTCCTGCTCGTCGTCGGGCGCAGTGATTTCTCCTACAACTTCCGCATCGCTGGTGAGAAAACCCGCGCCTTCGCTCTCCCGCTGTAGCAGCACCTGCGCCAAACCTGCAAAATTTTCTTGGACATCCTCGCCGGCAGCAAGGGCGTGGGCATTTTGGCGCACGAATTCGACGACGTGGTCCATCCCGGGAAAGGCGTCGTCAAAAACCGTCAGATAGGCCCTGATTTTCTCGTCCTGTATCTGGTTTTTGGCGTATTCAAGCCATGAATTTCCGAACAGCTTGGCCAGCGACTCCAAGGCTTCAAGCCGCTCGGCTACATCGCGCAGGTCATCCGCGTTCATCCTTGCTGCCTCTGGAGATATTGAACATTCAAAAAAAGTACTGCCAATGTGGAACCCTTTTCTTTTCAGGGCGTTTAACCTATGCGAGCCATTCCGGTCATGGTTCGTATCCCTCCCTGGCGGCCAAGGCATCGAAAGATGTCTTGGCCGCTACCTTTTTCATTGCTAGTTCAATCTCTGCACGACGATATACCCCATGGGCAATTCCACGACCTGACTCAGTTCTCCAACCTTCAGTTGCACTACGATTTCCTCGATCTCGGGCATGAGTTCACCCGGCCCAAAAAACCCCAAATCTCCGCCCTGATTGGCATTGGGCGCGATGGAAAGCTGCTGCGCTAGTTGGGAAAAATCGGCTCCTCGAGCCATTTTTTCGAGGACTTCGAGTGCGGACGCTTCTGTTTCGACCAATATGTAGCGCGCCCGCATCTCACCGGCCAGCAGCGCCTGTACCTCTTCGATTTTGGCCGTGATTACCTGGGCTAGGTAGGGATCCTGCGCCCGATCTTTCGCTCGTTTGTAATACTCAAGTGCTTCCGCATAGCGTCCGGCTCCGGTGAGGAGGAAGGCGATGTTGTTGTAGGCTTCGACATTGTCCGGCGACAACTCCGCCAATTTTTGATAGTATTCAATGGCCCGATCTACCGAGTCCTTTTGCGCGTAGTAATATCCATATAGGCGATAGGCTTCCGCGTTTTTTTCGTCCAGTGCCAAGGCCCGGTCAAGGCGTTCCCTCGCCCTTTCGCTCTGACCAGCCTGCATGTAGAGATAACCGAGGGTACTGTGGACTTTGGTTGAGGATGGAGCCAAAATGCTCGCTTGTTCGACGTAAAAAATAGACGAATCTAGCTGGCCCATGGCTAAAAAGGCCTCTCCCAACGCCGAATATACCGGTAGCTGCCTAGGGTCTTCAGAAAGCGATTTTTGCAGCGATTGGGCCGCCTGACTATAGCCGCCGGTCTCCATGTAGAGGCTGGCCAAGCGATTGAGAAACATCGCGCTGCCAGCACCTTGTTCGCACGCCTTTTCGTATTCGGCTAACGCCTGCTTAGGCTGGCCCTGCGCCAACAGGGAGTCTCCGCGCTGGACCGCCTCGACGATGGCTTGGCCACTGGCCGGAGCTGCGATCCCGATTACCGCGGCGATTAGTCCTATAAACCTCATACTCCCTCGCATCGCATGCCGAGCTAGCGCAGTTGGCGCAGGACTTCCTCGGTAATCCGCTCGACTAGATCGCTTTCTCCGGCCACCTCACAGGACGGCCGGTCCCCAATTCCAAAGTGCTTCCTCAGATTCGTGAGATCCTCCACATCTTTACCCCCCAGTGTGCGGATCCCGCCGAGTTGGTGCGCCACCAAGGCGATCTGGGCAAAGTGTTCGACGGTCTCCATCTTGAAATGGGCGTCCATGACGTGTTGGCCCGCGGTTACCACTCCGTGATTGGCCATTAGAACGGCGTCGTATTGCCGCAAAAGTGGCTTCATCGGCTCGACGATATCCGGGCCTCCAGGCGTACCGTAGTCCGCGAGTGGGATGCCCCCGAGGCTGACGATGACCTCGGGCAATACGCACTGAGTCAGCTCAATGCCAGCGACGGCAAAACCGGTCGCTGTTGGCGGATGGGCATGGACGACTGCGCGGACGTCGGGCCGCAACTTGTAGATTTCGAGGTGCATGCGGATTTCCGACGATATTTTTAGCGATCCCGCTACTTGCCGGCCCTCCATATCGCAGGTGGCCAGCATGTCGGCACTCAGGTAGCCCTTGCTCACTCCAGTCGGCGTACACAGCACTAGGTCGTCCTCTATGCGGACGCTGATATTGCCGTCGTTGGCCGCTACGTACCCGCGCTGATAGACCCGGTGCCCTACTTCGCATATTTCTTTCTTTATCGCATACGCCGAATTCATAAGGCTACCTTTCCCACCGTCCGCAGGCGACGGCTGGCAATCCACAGCCAGCCCAAGCCAGCCGGCAAGCACACATTGCAGACAAAAATCAGGAGACTGGCCACAAAGGCAGGTTGCGGCTCTAAGCCGAGGCTGCTAAATACCAGAATGGCCGCGGCCTCGCGGACTCCTAAATCCAAAAACCCCAAGGGCAACAGGGTTTTCAGGGCAAATACCACCGGCACCGCCAGCACAACAGTTGAGTCGGCGGCCACACTGGCGGTGACCAAATAGAAAAATTGCGCCATAAATACCAAGTTGAACAAGACGGATAACCCGGCGATAGCGCCCCATGCAATTGGCCCGCTCGCTTTCCGGCGGGACCAGCCCCAATACAGCATCGCGCCGAGGATGCAGACCAGCAACAGCAAAAAGCCCCTGAGCTGGGGCCATAAAATCCATGCAGCTACGGCTCCCAAACCCAACGTGACCACGGCCGAACTCAACTTGTCCACGGCCGTCAGCAACGCGGCCCTAGCCCGGTTCCGCCCCAAGAAAACGCCGCGCCCCAGTTCGCCCAAACGGCTCGGTGTCACCAGACCGAGGGCGGCACCGCCCAGCAGCGAATAAAGCACATCGCGCCTGTTGGCCTCAGGGATTTGGTTGCGCAACAATAGCTGCCACTTAATCCATTGTACGCCGATGCCCACTAGGGCAATGGCCCCGCAGACGAGCACTTTATCCCTGCCGACCTGCCCAGCGGCTGCAAGCAACTCAGCCGGTTCGAGGTACCATGCAGCCCAGCCCAGTAGGGCCGTTGCCAAGATTATTTTTGCCCCAATTACCATGCAGTTGCGAGCGGGTGGATTAGGGATAGGGCCGCTTCCGTGCTCTCATGTGGCCGGGGAATGATGCTGAGCGTATTTCACCTACACTCGCTGCGACCACAGCACCAGCCTCCGTAGCTGCGCACACAGCGGCCACATCTCCCCGGACGATGCCCGAGACTAGTCCGCCGCCTACTTGCGGCCAGCCGACTACCTCGATATCAGCGGCTTCGACCATTGCGTCTGCCGCTTCGACCATAGCCTACCCAACCGCGGGTTTCAATCATGCCCAAGGCGCGTCCCATTGGTCTATTTCGCTCTTGTTCAAACGGCAGAAGATAGGCGACCTAACACCTTCCGTCAAAACACAAAAAGCGTTCCCCAAGGCGATTCTTCTGGGCTCTCAAGCCTTAAAAAGGAAGGTGATGACATCCCCATCAGCGACGACGTAATCCCGGCCTTCGCTGCGCAATTGTCCGGCTGCTTTCAGCGGTGCCCATCCCCCCATAGTGATTAGCTGCTCACAAGAGGCCAGTTCCGCGCGGATAAACCCCTGCTCCATGTCCGTGTGGATCCGCCCGGCTGCACGTGGGGCCTTTTCTCCACGCGGCAACTGCCAAGCCTGTAGCTTGCCGTTGGCGAGCGTGTAAAAGGTAATAAGATCTAGCAGCTTGTATCCGGCCTGGACTAAGCACTCTATCCCCCCATGCTCCAACCCCAATTCCCGGATGAATTCCGCTCTCTCCTCTTGGCTCAGACCGGCCATCTCTGCTTCGAGTTGCGCCGATACAACTAGCACTTGGTCTGCTCCATAGCGTTCGACTAGCTGATCCACCCACGGCCCCGGCGCGCCAGTTTCTACCTCCCCGACGTTGGCCGCATAAAGCACCGGCCTTGCCGTCAGCAAACTATACGCAGCGAGTGCGTCCCTTTCTTCTGGGGTCAACCCCATCGCTACCGCGCCCATTCCGCGCTGCAAGCCCTCTAAGACCTTGGCGCAGGCCGCCAGCTCTTGTGCATGCGTGCTGCGCGGCTCAGACCGGACCACTTTGTCTAGATGGGGCACGGCCTTCTCCATGACCGCCAAATCAGCCAGTAGCAACTCCGTTTCAATGGTCTCAATATCGCGCAATGGGCCAATCGCCCCATCTACATGGCTGATCTGTGGGGCGTCAAAACAGCGCACCACGTGAACCAGAGCATCCGCATCTCTGACGTGGGAGAGGAATTGATTGCCCAACCCGGCCCCTTGGCTCGCGCCCCGCACCAGCCCAGCAATATCGACAAAGCGGATGCTTGTAGGCGTTGTAGATTCTGGCTGAATGACTTCGCTTAGCCGCTCCAAGCGCGAATCTGGCACCTCGACGGCCCCCACGTTGGGGGTCCCTGTGCAAAACGGGTAATTAGATACCTCGACCCCAGCTCCTGTCAGCGCATTGAAGAGCGTTGATTTGCCCACATTGGGCAAGCCGATTATGCCGATGGAAAGAGCCATATCTCATATCGCAAATAAATTAAGTCCCTGTAAGTCAAAAGCTCACAGGGACTTAATTAGTGGTCGGGGTGGCCGGATTTGAACCGGCGACCCCCTGCTCCCGAAGCAGGTGCGCTAGCCGGGCTGCGCTACACCCCGACGTGGGGAAGCAAAAGCTGCAATCTCTATACTACCATAAAAATGGTCGGGGTGACTGGATTTGAACCAGCGACCTCTTCCACCCCAAGGAAGCGCGCTAGCCGGGCTGCGCCACACCCCGACTCAATTATCCGACCATACTCTGGCGACAAAATGGTGAGCTAACCAGGATTCGAACCTGGGACCTCCGGTTCCGGAGACCGGCGCTCTATCCAGCTGAGCTATTAGCCCCTAGCCTAGACGTTCTTCTTGTGCCGATTCTTGCGCAGTCTCTTCTTGCGCTTGTGCGTAGCGATCTTATGCCGCTTTCTCTTCCTGCCACAGGGCATCTTTTCTATCTCCTGGACCTTTGTCCTCTGCGTTTTCCCCGTTGACGCGCGCCCGCAATTCCTTTGAGGGCTTAAATGTCGGGGCCTTGCGACCGGCGATTTTTACTTCAGCACCCGTGCGTGGATTGCGACCGGTACGCGGTGCGCGCTCGACGACTTTGAAAGTGCCAAAACCGCGAATTTCAATGTGATCTTCCCGTTCCAAAGCACCGACTACGGATTCAATAAAGCCATCGACCACAGCCGCAGTATCCGTCTTGGTAAGCCCTGTTCCCTCGGCGATTAGACGCACGATATCAGCTTTCGTCAAGACCACACTCTCTATTCGGATGGGTTGAAATTGCGTAACTATCACGCCAACAGATAGCTCTAAAGGATATGGCACGGCTTATGCTCTGTCAAGGCGAGCAGCCCCTTCTTAGGCTTTGCCGAGTACGAAAACCTCTTCGAGGGCAGAGAAATCCACAATCGACCTGAGGATAACCCGCAAAAAGACCGGGGCTCGTTTCTCCTGATTCACCTCCACCACCGTGCCGATCGGTATGCCCTTGGGGTATCGCCCGCCCAACCCCGATGATACGACTAAATCGCCCGCCTGCACCAAGTTGCTCGATTCGACGAATCGCAACCGAAACTGACCATCGATCCACGAGACAATGCCTTGGGCGCGTGTTTTTTGGATCAAAGCACTTACTCTCGTCCGCATCAACAACTGCACGACCGAGTCCGATCCGCCGACTTGGGTAATGTGCCCAACGAGCCCTTCAGGTGTCACCACGGGCATATCCTTATTTACGCCGTGGTCGCGACCAACGTTGATGACGATCGCGTCATAAATGTGGTCGGGGTCGCGGCCGATCACCTCGGCAGAAATAACGCGCGTACTTCCATCTAGAGGCCGAAAGGACAGGGCCTTGCGCAGGCGCACATTTTCCCATCCAGCTTCCTGTAGCTGCATGTTATCAAGGGCTAGGGCTACGTTTTGAGTCAGGAGAAAACGGCTCTTTTCCTCGTTGCGAGCAGAGCGAATGAATCGCGAAAATAGTGCTTGCCCTGAGGCCAATAAACCGGCTTGGCAGCGCTCGGCGATATAGGTCTTATAGGATGCAGGTAAACTCATCAAAACCAAGGCGCAAGCAAAGGCTAGTCCAATGACGATGAGCTCCCGAGTATTGGCCATAACTCCATAACTCAGTTAGAGCAAAACTTGGCGGTAGTTATCAAACTCTTCGAGAATGCGGGCATTGCCCCGCACCACGGCCGAGAGGGGATCTTCACTATCGACATACGTAGGCAAATCCGTCGCCTCAAGCAGGTGTTCCCTCAGCCCTTGCAGCATGCTCCCACCACCGCAGAGTACCATGCCCCTATCGAGGATATCTGCCGCCAATTCGGGCGGCATCCTCTCCAATACTCGGCGCACGCTGGCGACAATTTGAGCTACGGAATCGGATAGGGCTTCTCGTATCTCAACTGAATCTACTTGCATGACTCTGGGTAGCCCGGCTACGGTGTCGCGACCACGCACCGGCATACTCTCTTCTGTTCCCAATTCCTTCGCCGACCCGATTTTCCACTTGATGTTCTCGGCACCTTGGACGCCAATAAGCAGGCTGTGCTTTCTGCGCATCCACTCGGAAATTGACTGATCCATAGCTTCCCCGGCCACCCGCAGCGACTCGTGTTCGACTAGACCTGAAAGGGCAATTACGGCAACCTCTGTCGTCCCGCCACCAATATCGATAACCATTGAGCCGACGGCTTGATGAACTGGCAATCCCATGCCGATAGCCGCGGCCATCGGCTCGCTGACCAGATGGACTTCTCTAGCCCCCACGCGCTCGCAGGAGTTTCGCACGGCCCGTTTTTCTACTTCAGTGCTGCCTGCCGGGACCGCTACCACGATCTTGGGCCGCACGAAAAGTTTGTTCTTTTTTACTTTGCGGATAAAGCTGCGAATCATCTCTTCGGTAACTTCAAAATCGGCGATAACGCCGTCTTTTAAAGGGCGAATTATTTGGATCCCAGCGTTTTCGCGCCCCATCATTTCCTTGGCCTCTGCGCCGACAGCAATAACTTTTTGGGTAGAGACTTGGCGGGCGACAACCGAGGGTTCGTTGAGGACGATTCCCTTGCCTTTGACATACACCAAAGTATTGGCAGTGCCCAAGTCTATACCTATTTCATGCGAAAAAAAACGCGAAAAAACGCTCATTCTATATCTCCATCCAAAAAGTTAAATCTCGACTCTGTAGCCTTGGTATTGAGCTCCCCGGCATCGAGAGCATCCGTTGGTGTCTATACTATAATAACCAAGGTGATTTGGATTTGCCAAATCATCCGCCCCCTTATATCTTCTAGCGCTAGCCAATTGTGAACACACTGCATGCAATTTTCAGGGAGGCAGCCCATTCCTATGAACAAGGCCGCACGACATGTACTGCGGAGATTAGGTACCGATCCCAGTTTGGACCACGAGCGCCAACAGCGCCTTTCGCGCGAGGTCCAAGAAGAGCAGCAAAAATGCCGGGAACAAGGAGCGGACCAAGATACCAGCTTTGAAGCCATTCCCGATGAAATGCTGACCGAGTCGGAAAAGCGCCACGAGAAGTATCGCCGCCAACAGGCCATGGCCGGGCGGTTTACCCCCGCTGCCGAGCGCCTGCCCATTATGACGGCAGAAGAGCGGGCCGCCCACAACAAGAATCGACCCAAGTGGCAGCAGACTTCGTTTGAGGGGCCGATTGAAAAGCTAATCGAGAAATACCAAGACTTAGAGGAAGTACAACGCCACCTGACCTTGGGTCAATCCATGAAGTATGAGTTTACCAGCGACGGTCGCGTCCTCGACAAAGAAGGCAATGTGATCTTCGATGGAGAAAAGATCGTCAGCAAACCCTAGGTTGGCGGGCCCGCTCTCCTATTAAGCCGCACAAGTGGCTGTTGGCCGCGGATGCCTCTTTTATTTCGAGTTCTCATCGGGCTTGGCCTGTTGGGCCTCTGTGGTTGCAATCTCAATTACTATTGGCATCTAGCCCGCGGCCAAAGCCGCGTGGTGTACAAGCGCATCTCAGTCCAAACCCTCCTCGCCCGCCCCGATTTGGCCGAGCAAACCCGGACACAGCTAGAGCTGATCCAAGCCATTCTCGGCTACGCCGAAAGCGTGGGTCTGAAAACAGACGATCAGTACACAACCTTCTACGATACGGGCGGCGATCCGATTAGTTGGAATGTCAGCGCTTGTCCGCCTGACCGCTTCTCGCCCTATACTTGGGATTTTCCACTCGTCGGTGAGGTCCCCTACAAAGG
This sequence comes from Candidatus Latescibacterota bacterium, assembly GCA_965200315.1. Taxonomy (GTDB): domain Bacteria; phylum Latescibacterota; class UBA2968; order UBA8231; family UBA8231. The sequence goes on along the minus strand of OZ241362.1, from coordinate 398,626 downwards.
TTTCTTCCGCCGCGATTTGGCTGACGAACAGCGCGATGCCCTCGCCGCCGCAGGGTACGATGCTATGGTCCGCCCGGTCGGTGCCTACAGCACCTTGGGATTTTTTTCCGATCCAATTCTCAGCCCAATGCTCGGTTACGCACCCGATCAACTAGCCGATTTGATTCTCCACGAGCTGACGCACGCCCTCGTCTATGCCCGCGGGCAGACCGATTACAACGAGAGCTTGGCAACCTTCGTCGGCCGCCAAGGGTCCCTGCTCTTCTTGGCGCAGCACTTCGGCCCCGATACCCCGCTTTTGCAACAGGCCGAAGTGCGCCGAGCGGATGCGGCCCTCTTTCGGCGCTTCATGGCCGAGACTGTTGCAGCACTTGACAGCCTCTACTCGCTGGATTTGCCTCGCAGCCTTGTACTGCGCGACCGACAGGTTGTTTTTGCCCAGCGCCAGCGCGATTTCGCCCTCATTAAAGCGCAGTTTAGTCGCAACCAGTACGATGGGTTCCTTCAGTGGGAACTAAACAATGCGCGACTTTTGTCTTATCGTCGCTACAACGCCAATCTAACGCTTTTTTATGCTGTTTATCGCGCCTGTAGCGAGGGCTTAGCTGGTGCCTTGGAAATTTTTGCGGCCTGCGCTGAAGACGACGACCCGTGGCAGTGTTTGCGCGTTGCAATAGAGGCAGATGAAGTGGGGAACGCATCTTAGACTCTCTTAGTCAATCCCTTGGGTCCGAATGGTAGCCAAACACATCTTAACAACTGTCTTGCTGGCAACTCTCGCCTTTGGTCCGCTTGGGTGTGCAGCTAGGTTGCAGTCCGCGCTGGTAGGATCGTTGATAGAGGATGTCAGTACGGCCACAGCCCGCCACGACGACTTGGATTTGGTCGCCTCGGGCGTACCTACTTTTTTGCTTTTATTAGAAGGGCTGTTGGTGGCCAATCCGCAAGACCCGCAACTGCTCTTAAGTGCTGCTGAGATCTATACTTCCTACGCCACTTTGGTCGAAGTCGATGATCCCGAGCGAGCCAAGCACCTATATCATCGGGGCAAGGTCAATGGCCTCAAAGCCCTTGCTCTACGCCTGAGGCAACCCGACTTGCTCCAAGCACCCTATGTTGAATTTATCCGCGTCACTGACGACTTAGAGGCTTCAGACCTGCCGGTTGTGTTCTGGGCCGCTTCGAGTTGGGGAGCTTGGATTAGTGCCAACATTGAATCTATGGCGGCACTGGCCGAATTGCCCAAAGTCATTAAACTCATGCAGTGGATCGTGGACCAAGACGAAACCTTTCAATACGGGAGTCCTCACATCTTCTTGGGGTCCTATTACGCTGCCCTGCCGCCGATGTTGGGCGGCAACCCGGAAAAAGCCGCCGAACACTTCGACCGAGCCGCGACCATCAGTAAAGGACAGGTGCTCATGGTGTACGTAGCCAAGGCCAAATTCTATGCTCGGAGCACTTTTGACCGGGAGCTATACGAATCCCTGCTCAACCAAGCCCTAACCAGCTCGGCAGACGCCGTACCGGAGCTTACCTTGCAAAACATCGCCGCCCAAAGACAGGCGCAGATCCTCTTAGACCAAGCCAATGATTTCTTTTAAGGGACTTTTTGCGGTCGTCGCCGCACTGATAGCCAACTCTGTCGCGGCCCAACCCAATCACCTCCTCAAAATTGCGACCCTCGCCCCGGAGGGTAGTAGCTGGGCCGATGTCCTCCGCACCATTGATGCGGATGTGCGGCGGGAGACAGGGGACAACGTAGGGTTCAAAATCTATCCCGGCGGCGTCCAAGGCGAGGAGAAAGTCGTCTTGCGCAAGATGCGCATCGGCCAGCTCCACGGCGGTAATTTTGGCGGGCAAGGTGTCAGTCAGACCTTGCCCGATGTGCTCGCACTGCAAATGCCCTTCCTCTTCGACAGCTATGCCGAAGTGGATTACGTGCTCGAGAAAATGGATGCCTTTTATCGACGAGGATACGAAGAACGGGGCTATGTCTTTCTCGGTTGGGCCGACATCGGCTTTGTCCACATTCTCTCGCAGCAACCCGTGGCTACTGTCGAGGACATGCGCACCCAAAAGGTATGGCAGTTGCCCGATGAACCGCTGACCTCCGTGCTTTTCCGTTTAGCCGGCGTCACTTCGGTTCCCCTCAACATCCCGGATGTCCTCCTCGGATTGCAGACCAACCTAATCGATGTGGTGTACGCCTCGCCCTCGGCGACCATTGTCCTCCAATGGTTTACCCGCGCAAAATACGTCACCCAACTGCCCATCAACTACACCCTAGGCGCACTTTTGATTGACAAGCGAGCTTTTGATAAAATTCCCGCCGAAGATCGTGAGCGCATCAGCCGCATAACGCAACAGCACATGGCCGCCTTGGGACAACGCAACCGCCGAGAAAACGACGAAGCCATGACCGTGTTGCAAGCTAACGGCCTGTCGTTAGTCGAAGTCAACCCTAAAGATGCAGAGACCTTCAAGGGCTTCGTCGCTAGGGCCGAAGCAGAACTCGTGGGCCAAGCCTTTTCCCGCGAGGCTCACGAGCAAATAGCGCGGCACCTCCAAGACTTCCGCCAGACTTCCCCTTGAGCGGCCAGCCCATCCTCCACCGCCTCGAGACCGGCTTTCTCGTCCTTTTGGTCGTCTGCCTGCTGGTGCTGACCTGCGGGCAGATTCTCGTGCGCAATCTATTCTCCATCACCTTCCTGGGCACTGAAAGCCTCGTCCGGCACCTCGTGTTGTGGATTGGACTGGCTGGCGCTTTGGTAGCCACCCGGCTCGACAAACACATCCGCATTGACGCTGCGTTGCGCCTGTTACCTACCCGGGTGAGAGCCATCGTCTTGAGCTGCGCGGACTTTTTTGCCGCCGCGCTTTGCTCCTATCTATCCTATATCGCTGGGCACTTCGTGCTCGACGAACGCGCATTCGGCACGATGGCTTTCTTTGCCATCCCCGCTTGGATCGTCCAACTGTGCTTTCCCCTCGTCTTTGGCTTGATGGCACTGCGCTTCCTCTTGCAGGGCGTGCGTCGCCTTCGTACGCCGGCAGCTCGCCCGTGAGCAGTCTCCTAGCCGCCCTAGCCACCCTAGCCGGCGTCCCGCTCTTTGTGGTCATCAGCGCGATGGCCATTTTGCACTTCTCCCTCGCCGAGATCGATTTAACCGTCGTCTTTATCGAGATGTACCGGATAGCCGAAACGCCCACCTTAACGGCTATTCCGCTCTTTGCCCTCACGGGTTTTCTCCTTGCCGAAAGCGGCGCACCAGCCCGGCTGGTGCGCTTCTCCCAAGCTTTGCTCGGCTGGCTGCCGGGGGGTCTGGCCATTGTGGCCATTATCGTCTGTGCCCTCTTCACGGCTTTGACCGGGGCGTCGGGGATGACGATTGTCGCGCTCGGTGGGTTGCTGTTGCCCGCTCTGCGACAACAGCGCCTACCCGATTCGTTTTCCCTCGGGCTGATTACCACCTCGGGCAGCTTGGGATTGCTCTTTCCGCCGAGCCTGCCGCTCATCATTTACGGCATCGTATCCGAGACGCCGATAGATCAGCTTTTTATTGCAGGCATCGTCCCCGGCTTGCTCCTAGTAGGAGCCCTGTCTTGCTACAGCCTGTTCCAAGGCCGGCGCAATACCGCGCCTGAGCACCCCACCGGATGGCGTCAATTGCCGCAGGCCTTTGCCGCGTGTAGTTGGGAGCTTCTGTTGCCAGTGGTGATCTTCGGGGGGATCTACGGGGGCATAATCGCCGTCAGCGAAGCCGCGGCCTTGAGCACCCTGTACGCTTTGGTGGTGGTGGTGCTAATTCGCCGCGAGATCTCCATTAGGCAACTGCCGAAGATCATCTGCGATAGCATGGTACTCGTCGGCGGCATTTTCGTCGTCTTGGCTGCCGCCATGGCCTATACCAATTACCTCATTGATGCGGAAATTCCAACGCGCTTGCTCACCTATATAGAGACCCACATTAGCAGCCGCCTACTGTTTTTGATTCTCCTCAATGTATTTCTGCTAGCGGTTGGCTGTATGATCGACATGTTCTCCGCCCTCCTCATCGTCGTGCCCCTGATCCTGCCCATTGCCGCAGCATACGACGTGCATCCCATTCACCTTGGGATCATTTTTTTGACCAATTTGGAAATCGGCTACTCAACGCCGCCAGTTGGCCTCAACCTCTTCATTGCCAGCATTCGCTTTGAACAGCCCGTACACCGGCTCTACCGCGTCTCCTTGCCTTTTCTGTTGATTTTGTTGGCCTGCTTAGTCGTGATTACCTACTGGGCTGATTTGAGTTTGTTTCTTGTTGAGTCTTAAATTTTTTGTTTATTTTGTTTACATATTAATTTTTATATGCTGTTTTCTATTTTGCGAATCACGCGCCGTCCCGCTTCCTCTAGATCTTCGGCGTCGAGATCGTACCCAAGTGCTTGCACGGCCACCGGGCCGACCTCGAACTGCTCGCTTATATCGCGGCTGGGATAGAGCAAAAAGGCCCGGCGCGTACCTAGTTGCACCGCATAGGCAACCACCTGCTGCACATCGCTTTCTACGGGACCAGCGGCCTTGTATTTTGCATCAACTACCGCCAGCGGCTGCCCGGTTGCCGCTGAAAACAGGGCCATGTCCAAGCGAAAGGAAAGCCGCTCTGTTCCCTTGAGTCGCGTGTGGTACTGGGCTTTTAGTTCCACCCTGTGATTGAGCTTGTGGTCGATAAACGCCGTGCAAAACCGCTCGAATAAGGTCGGCATGTGCAACAAGTACGCCGGCCCTTCCTCGGCCCCTACTCCCCAAGCCGGACTGCGCTGTTGGAGCAAGGGATAGCACAGGGCATGCATCGGTCGGTAGTCCTCGTTTAGTTGGTGGTACACTACGCCGAGACAATCGGCGGGGCGAATGTGGCGGTAATTTAGCTCGCTCAGTGCCCACCAAGCCCGACCGACCATTTGCTGAACGCTTTCGCGGCGAAAGGCAAAGCGCCGCAGGCCATGCAGCGCGTTGGCCAAGATGCGGTTGTCGATGATATCGGGCGTGTGCTCGGCAAACCGACAGTAGGGATGAACGCCCAAGGCACTGCGCTCGGGGTACATGCGCCCCCGCACCCACCGACTGGGGCCTTCGCGGGTTTGGTAATCCCAAAACAGCCCGCGCCGCACCCGTTGCAAGACTTTGCGTGCGAGTACCTCGGCCCAAAACTCGTAAATATCCCCCATAGTAGCTGGGGCCTTGTATTCGCTTACCTTGGGCAACTGATAGGCGTACTCCAGCATGGACATGAGCAGTGAGCAGCGGATTTTGGGATTGATTTCCAAGGCGGCATCCGCGCCCAATGGCACCACGCCGACATACCCCCGCGATCTGAGTTGATAACACTGGCCATTGAGCGGGCTAGGGAAGCCGAACTCCAACTCTTTTGCATATTGGGTGTGCAGGTGTAGGGCCTGTTCGACCGCAAGCTCGGCCGCCGGAATCGCGGCTACTTTCTCTTCGATCAGCGCGTAGCGTCGCACGCCTAATCCTGCAAACGCTCGGCGACTTTGGACCAGCGAAAGCGCGCCATCTGGTCCGGGCGATCGAAAAACACCTCCTCCAGATACGGCTCGACCTCGCCTTGCCAAATATGCGCCAGCGCCGTTGCGACATCGGCGACCATGAAGAAAGAAATACCCAGTTCGCAGTCCTCATCCCCAATGGATTGATTTACTTCTTTTAGTAGCGCGACCAATTTATCCGGCGGTAAGCTCCTATTCTCGAGATAATTTGCCAAAAGCTGGTAGTTGGGGCGCAGGCGGACAAAGCTGAATCGCCGCCGCATGGCTTGATCGACCAAGGCGATCGACCGGTCGGCCGTGTTCATGGTGCCGATGAGATAGACGTTGGCCGGGAGCGAAAACTCGGAGCCGCCAGCGGCCAGCGTGATCGGGCGATCGCGGTATTCCAACAGGTACATTAACTCGCCAAAAACGCGCGCGAGGTTAGCGCGGTTGATTTCGTCGATGATCAGCACGCAGGGCTTTTCTGCGGCTTGGCGCGCCTTGGCGCAAAACCGCAGAAAGTGCCCGGCGGTCAATTCGTAGTGCAGTGCGCCATCCACGACCTGCGGCCGAATTCCTTGGACGAAATCCTCATACGCGTACGAGGCGTGGAATTGCACGAGTTCGCTGAAACCGCCGCCATCCACCAGATAACGAGCCAAGCACTTGGCCAAGTACGTCTTGCCGGTGCCGGGCGGGCCGTATAGAATGAGCTGCTGCTTGCGCTGCAATTGGTCAATCCAGCCCTTTAGCTCATCGGCACTGTAGCCAGTCTCCGCAGTGAAAGCCTGGCCGTCGTAGCTTGCGCCCACACGGGTACCGCCACCGCGAGCATGCCGTGCTACAGCCTCTTGTATCTGTTCCATCCGCCGCTCGATATCTCTTTCTAAAACGACCGGCTGCAATTGCTCAATCTCAAAGGGCCTAACGCGCAGCGGGTCCGCGCCCGTTTTCCGCAAAAATTTCGGTTGCACGGGCGCACAGCCATATACCCTCAGTACGGTCAGCCAAATGTCCCGCTTAATCCCTGTCCGCCATGCTTCAACGGCTTGGGCCGTCCACGGCGTCAGTTCGGCTGCCAGCGCGCCGATCCAAGCGGCATTGGGCAGCTTGAAGTAGCCTATGGGCACAGCCAGCGAATTCACCAGCCCTTTCTCTGCCCAACGCTCGGCTTGCTCTACATCTCTAAAATTTTCCGCGGCCCACCCAGGAGCCGTCTTTTTGGAGTAATAACACGCGTCCGTGCTTTCCCACAAGGGCATGGCTTTTAGTAGCCGCGCACCGCGGATGATCGCCATGGTTTCGCCCGCTGCCAGTGAGATGACTTCGGGACCAGGGCGGCCCAAAAGGCGGTCGTACGGCCCGGTCAAAGGCTTGTCTAAGCGCAGGCGGATCGCTTTCAATTGAGCCATAAAAAGTCTCCAGAGGACTGTTTGCTTTAGCTGACAGGGGCATGGAGACCGGCTTGAGCGATGGGCGCGTAGTGCCCGGAGCGATAGCCGATCTACGATAGATTTTGTCTATGAATCGACGTGGACTCATCTGTTGCGTGGTCAACCTACAGCGAGCGTTCGGCAAGGCTGTAAGAGCTGTAAGAGCCGGTCGCGATGCTGCAAAGCTGCAAACGCTGGCAGCAGGTTGTCCCACCCAAGTCTCCGACCACAGGTCGGAGTAACTGTGTTTCTCAACTTCGGTTGAGCATCAGGCCCGGTGCAGGCCTACGGAGCGTAACGTAGAGGTAGTCAACTCATGCGTGCTCCGTTAGAAGCTACCTGCTTTAGCTGGCAGTAGCTCACTGCACGTATCCTCTATGCAAAAATAATAGGCTTGGGCCGCTTTCCAAAATCTGGGGCTTTTTTATTTTGTGCTCCACCTCAAGCCCCACAAGGTCCCTTGCCCCGCCGACTCTCTCTGACCAAGCTAGCGCCCAAACAATGGGCGGGCTTGCTATTGGGTATCGCGGCCCTCCTCTTGGGCTTTGCCGCTCCTTTTGCTGCACTGCCTAGCCCCGTGCAAAACGCCCTTGGCATCGCCCTGTTTGCCCTGTTTTTTTGGACTACTGAACCCATACCTATCGCCCTGAGTTCGGCGGGAGTGCTCGCCCTGATCCCGGCCGTTGGCCTACTGAGTTTCGAGCAGAGCCTAGCCCCTTTCGTCTCTAAGACTGTCTGGCTCGTCCTCGCCGGCATGGCCCTGAGCTTGGGGGTAGCCAAAACGGGCCTCGGAGATACGCTGGCTTTTTGGCTTCAGTCCCGTCTGTCGCAACGCCCCTTTTTCCTACTTTGCCAATTGCACCTGATCGGGCTGGGGATGGCTTTCCTGATCCCGTCCGGGGTAATCCGCGTCCTGTTCCTAATGCCGATTGGCATCGCCCTCGTCGAGCGCCTGCACGTTCGTCCATCGCCGCATCTCAAGGCCGCGGTTTTGCTCTCTCTGCTTTGCAGCACGTATTTTGGCGGTTGTGGACTTTTGACCGGCTCTGTGCCCAACTTGGTCTTGGCCGGCCAATACGAAAAAATCCAAGGCGCACCCATATTTTGGGCCAATTGGCTGTATTGGATGTTTCCGGTCATCGGCTTTTTGCGCACGTTGGTATCGCTCGGTGTGATCTGGATGCTTTTCGGCCGCCACCTCGACGGCCATGTTATCCAGCGGACCCCTTCTTCTAATAGCGCACCGCTGACCCGCGTCCAGCGGTGCGCCCTGTACATTCTCCTTACGGGCGTGGGCTTGTGGGCCACGGACTTCTTGCACCACATCCAACCCGTCTATATTGGCTTGGGCCTAGTGGCGTTGTTCCTTTGGCCGCGCTGGGGACTGCTCCGTTTGGGCGACTTAGTCAAGGTGCGTTTTGCGCTCATAGCCTACATTGTCGCTCTGCTCACGTTGGGTCACGCCTTGGACGCGGCCGGGTTTAATCATCTGTTCATCGCGGCTTGCAGTGAGTATCTGGCGTTGGAGGAATACGGCTGGCTGGGCAAGCACCTGTCGCTTTGTTTGGTCGCCCTCCCCCTTGATTTCCTGATGGATATCGCCGCTGTAGCCGGCGTGGCAACCATCCCCCTAATGGAGTTAGGGGCCCAGCACGGGATCGCGCCATTGCCGGCGGCATTCAGCGTGGCGATGGCAACTACTTTGGCCTTCTTGCCCTACCAGTCGGCACCTTTCATGGTGGCCTATGGTTTTCGGCAACTCTCCATGCAGCAACTCATCCTCGCCCAAGGCCTTATTTCCACGGCATCCTTGGTCCTGCTCTGTCCGCTCAACCTACTCTATTGGCGGTGGCTAGGGCTAATCTGACGCTCCATTGGCGTTTATGATGCGCAATGCTTATGATAAGTCGCGTCATGCCTTCCGCCATTGCCAACGTTCTCGCCCAGCGCTACGCCAGCCAAGCGATCCAAGACCTGTGGTCTGAGCGCGGGCGCATCGTCCTCGAGCGTGAACTGTGGATTGCCATCCTCAAAGCACAGCGCGACTTAAAGCTCGATGTGCCCGCCGCAGCCATAGGCGCCTACGAGCGCGTCAAGGATCAAGTTGACCTCGAATCTATCGCGCACCGCGAAGCCGTTTTGCGGCATGACGTCAAGGCGCGCATCGAAGAGTTTTGCAGCTTGGCCGGCTTTGAGCACATTCACAAGGGAATGACCAGCCGCGATCTGACCGACAATGTCGAGCAGTACCAGATTCTCCGCTCCTTGCAACACATGCAGGTAAAGTACGTGGCCCTTCTTTTGCGCCTAGGCCAGCGATCGCTGCAATGGAAGGAACTCGCAATTGCTGGCAGGACCCACTACGCGGCTGCGCAACCCACGACGCTTGGCAAGCGCCTTGCCATGTTCGGCGAGGAAATGCTGGTCGCCTTTGATCGCCTCGACGAACTCGTCCGGCGCTATCCCCTGCGGGGTCTCAAGGGAGCGGTCGGCACAGCCGTCGATCAACTGACCCTGCTCGCCGACGACGCGGGCAAGCTCGAGCAGCTCCAAGCCCGCGTACGGCACCACCTGGGCTTCCAACGGGAACTAGGGGCCGTCGGCCAAATCTATCCCCGCAGCCTCGACTTTGAGGTGTTAAGCTGCCTCTACCAACTTGGGGCAGGCATTGCCAATTTGGCCCGGGTGATCCGCCTGATGGCCGGCCACGACATGCTCACTGAGGGCTTTGCCGCCGGACAGGTCGGCTCTTCGGCCATGCCACACAAAATGAACTCCCGCAGCAGCGAGCGAGTCAACGGGTTGCAGGTCGTCCTCGGCGGCTATGTCCACATGCAGGGCGCACTGGCTGGCGATCAGTGGTTTGAAGGCGATGTCTCCTGCTCGGTCGTGCGCCGCGTGGCCCTCCCCGATGGGTTCTTCGCCTTTGATGGCATGATCGAAACCACGCTCCACATCCTCGACGATATGGGCGTCTATGAAGCGGTAATCGCCCGCGATCTCGACCGCTATCTGCCCTTCCTCGCAACCACGACCCTGCTGATGGAGGCCATCCAACGAGGCACTGGCCGCGAAGAGGCCCATACCGCTCTCAGAGAGCATGCCCTAGCTGCGGCTATCGACATGCGCGAACAAGGCCAGAGTACCAGCGATTTGGCGCGTCGCTTGGGTGCGGATCCTCGCTTTCCGCTCAGGGAAGAGGAAATCGCCGCCACGATCTTCCGCAGTCGTCGCCTCACGGGCGCGGCCACCCAGCAAGTCGAGCTTTTCGTCGGCCGGGTAGAGGAATTGGCCGCAGTCCATCCAGAAGCGCATGCCATCGAAAAGGGGCGACTACTCTGACCTCTATTCGATACAATCGAGTCCTGCTCAAGCTGAGCGGAGAAGCCATCTCCGGCCCGCACGACGTGGGCTTTGACCCAGAGTCCCTAGAGCACATTGCCGACGAAGTCCTCAACTTGCACGCCTGTGGGGTCGAAATATCCATCGTCATTGGCGGCGGCAATATATTCCGTGGCACGCTCGCCAATCAGTGGGGTATTGAACGGGCCGAAGCCGACAACATCGGTACGATGGGCACGGTGATCAACAGCCTGATGCTGCGCGGGGTCCTCACCTCTAAATCCGATGTCGAAGTCCGGGTGATGAGTGCCATCGCCATCAACACGGTAGCCGAGCCTTTTATTCGGCTGCGCGCGATTCACCACCTAGAAAAGCACTACATAGTCATCTTTGCCGCTGGCATCGGCAATCCGTACGTAACTACGGACTACACCGCAGCCCAGCGTGCGATTGAGACGCGGTCCCAAGCCCTGCTTTTTGCCAAGAACCAAGTCAGCGGCATCTTTACAGCCGACCCTCACGCCGATCCCCACGCGAGGCTGTACCGGCGGATGCAATACAACACGATCATCCAAGAAAACCTCATCATCGCCGACCAATCCTCCGTCTTGTTAGCGCGCGATCACAAGATGCCCATGCACTTTTTTGACTTCTCTGACAGGGGAACCATAGAGCGCATCTGCCGAGGTCAAGACATAGGCACTTTGGTGACCGATGTGGATGAAGACATCGTAGAATAAACAAAAAGGCCGTCCCGCTCGGGGGACGGCCTTTCTCACCGGGGTGTTTATTTTTTTAGAATTCGTATGCGAAGGAGAACCGATGTGCGCCATTGGTCTCGGTCAAATCCAAACCGATGTCATAGGCATAGTCGAACACCAACTGGTTCCACTGATACCCCAACCCCGCATTCAAACCACCGCCGGCGTCCTCCGACAACAAACGACGACCGCCCGCCCGCAACAACAACCCCTCCACCAACTGCGTCTCCCCACCAACCACCAACCCCTGATCCGAATCCTCACCCGTCAAATCACGACGAACATACTGAACCGAAACCAACGACTGACTGCTCAGACGATACCCCACCCCCACATGCACGTCCATCGGCAACGCACCCGCATCCGCATCCCCTTCCACCTTGCCATAGGCCACATTCGGCTGGTTGAGATTCTTCAACAACACCCCCACCTGCGCCCCTTGCACCGGACTCTGCCACAGCAAACCCAAATCAACCCCGACATTGCCCGCACTCTGGTTCGACAGCGGATCGGCACGCCCGTCATCGTCGGGAATCGACCCCACACTCCAAAACAAATACTTGGCCGATACGCCCACCTGCAGCCGACGCTCCACCTGATACGACAGCGACACAAACGCCCCGTTTTCACTCATCAGCGAGGAGCCAATCCGCTCATAGCCCAAACCCAAGCCCAGCTTGTCGCCCAACGGCTGCGCATAGGACACCACGTGCTGACCCAGATCGTCACCTTCAATGCCAGCATACAAAAGCGACACATTGGTGTAGGCCACCTGACGCTGGGAAACTTGACCCAACCCAGCCGGATTGGCAAACACCGCATCGGCGTTGTCGGCCACCGCCACAAAGCTGTTGCCCAACCCCTGGGCGCGCGCCCCCGAACCCACATTCTGAATGTTGACTACACCCTCGCTGGCCGTTGCCAGCAAGGCCGCACAGGTGATGCTAATTGCAATTTTCATACGCTTGCCTCCTCCGCTTGGTGAGATGCGCTTGTAATATGTTGTCATATTATAAATATATGAACTATCAACCGTCAATAAAATAGTCCCGCTCGCACCTAGGCCGCTTCCTTGACGAATTAAGGCCGCATGGTCGTTATTATGAGTTTTCCATGGAACTTATCTCTAAAATCACGAGGTGAACTTTGACTGCTATTAAAGCGACCAATATCGTCCGACACGAGGGCCATGTCAGCCGCCAGCAACGCGAAAGCCTATTGCACCAACAAGGGGTCTTGCTCTGGCTGACGGGCTTGCCGAGTTCGGGCAAAAGCACGATTGCCTATACAGTCGAACACGCTTTGGCCGCTCGTGGCCATTTAGCCTATGTGCTAGACGGCGACAACATTCGCTTTGGGCTCAACAAAAATTTGGGCTTTTCCGCTGACGACCGGGCGGAAAACATTCGGCGGATCGGCGAGGTAGGAAAGCTCTTTGTCGATGGGGGTTTCCTAACCCTCGCCAGCTTTGTCAGCCCCTATCGAGCCGACCGCGACGGGGTGCGGGCGCTGATGGCAGAGGGCGATTTCGTCGAAATTTTTGTCGATACCCCAATTGAGCTGTGTGAAGAGCGCGATCCCAAGGGCCTCTACAAAAAAGCCCGAGCCGGTGAGATACCCAATTTTACCGGTGTTTCAGATCCCTATGAAGAACCCGAAGAGCCTGAATTGGTCGTCAAAACCAACATGGCAACGCCCTCGGAGGCTGCCGTGCAGGTCATCGACCTATTAGAGAAAATGGGCAAAATTCAACCCATACAGGCTTGAACAAATCCAGCCAGCCTATTCCTTCCGCCATGCAGCAGGGGGTCGCCAGATCCCCTGCTTTGCGTTTACCAGTGAGATGCACAAGCTCCTGAAACAAATCCTCCAGTATGGGCTAAGCCTAGGCCTGATGGGGCTTTTTATTTATTGGGCCTTTGAGGGGATAAACCGCGGGGAACTCTGGGATGCCATGACCGGCATTTCACTGGCTTGGGCCGCGGTTATGTGCGTCGCAACGCTGGGGACCTTGGTATTGCGGGCTTGGCGCTGGCAGGTCCTCATGCGGCCCTTTGCGCCGCAAGTGAGCAATCTCAACGCGTCGCTCGCTTTGGCTATATGCTATGCGGCCAATGTGGCCGTGCCGCGCTCGGGCGAGGTCTTGCGGTGTGTCAGCCTCAAGTGGACCACCGGGGCGAGCATCAGCGCCCTAATGGCCACGATCGTGGTGGAGCGCATTCTCGATCTGTTTTGGCTCATCGTCTTGTTCTGGCTCGTCGTCTATATAGATATTGCCCTGCCCGTACTTTGGATGCCGGGCGGTGCAGATCGGGACACCATCGGCCTGCTAGCCCTAGCCGGCTGCTTGGTCGCGCTGAGTGCCTTAGTCTTGGTATCGGTTTATCGGGAAAAAATTTTAACTAGCATTCGCCCGCTGCTCGCACGACTCACTTGGGGACGCGGCGAGCGGGTCCTCGAAATCGTCGAGACCTTCATCGGCGGGCTTTCCGCTCTGCGGCAACAGCCGACCGCGTACTTTGAAATCCTCGTCAGCTCAATCCTGCTCAACTCAGCCTACGTGTTCATTATCTACGTGGCTTTTATCGGTATGGGTTTGCACCAAACATACGACCTCGCCGCCGCCGCCGCGCTGGTGATCATGGCCATATCGTCCATAGGCGTGATTGTTCCGACGCCCGGGGCGATCGGCTCGTATCACCTCCTCTTCGGCGAAGCCCTGCACCGCCTCTACGCGGTGCCTCTTGCCACCGCTTTGGCCTGCGCCACGTTGACCCATGCTTTAGCAACTCTGACCTATGTCTTCGTTGGTGGCCCCACCCTGCTGTGGCAGTGGCACCGGAGCCGGCGGAGTAGTTCAGAAGACCCAGACGATTAGGATCGATCCGCCCACGTAGCCAAAGGCTTCTATAAGCCCAGCCCCCACATTCGGCTGCTCCTCGACCTGTTCGGCACCCAAACGCACTCCCGGTGCCAAGAGCATATCGGTCAACTTGTGAATGGCGTAGAGCGCGACAAAACCAAAGACCACGTCCACGCCAAAGGTCGCGAGCCCGACGACCCACCCTTCGTAGTCGCCGGCCGCTGCGATGCTGACGATATTGCCCATGCCCACCAGCACACCGCCGAAGGCCAAGCCAACCGCAGTATTGTCGCGCTCTAGTTCGCGGTGAATCGAATGGGGAGTAATCCACTCGTAGAGTAATCCGGCCACCACTAGCACCACTTGGGCTAGGAGCCAGAAAACCACGCCGCTCCACAGCGGCCCTTCGCCCAGTACAATAGCCAGAACGATCAGGCCATTGGCAATGTGCATTCCCGCTTCGACAAAAGCCGTCCCCATATTGTGATCCTCAATGACCTCCTTGCGGTTGTCGAAGTGGAACAGGAGCACCCGCTCACAGAGTACGCCGGCGATGACCATCAGGACAATCGCCAAGAGACCGTACTGAGCAATGCCTAGCAGGTCGACCAGAGCCACCAGAGCGGGGACCCCGACGTGGCGGACCGCCTGTTCGCGCTGAGCGCCGCCGTCCAAGACTTCAAGCACCACCACCTCTGGATCTTGCCAACCCAGCGAAGGGCCGCTCAACGCCCCCCCCAACGCCAAGCAAATCCCAAAGAAATAGCCTCCCACCGCAACGGCCAGCGCGTGATTGTTGCGGCCGTAGAGCTCGTCTTTGAGATTGACCCGGCGAAAAACCCGGGCATAGACCTGCTTGGCGACAAAGAGCAGGACGAAAGCCTCTAAGAGATAGACTAAGGTCTGAGCCATCGTCATTAGAATATCCACTGCATTCCCCCTATTTTCCAAAGCGCGAGGACCCGCCTCCCCACCCAGAGGTGGTGCGGCCCATGCGGTTTTTGACTTGGCCGCTAAAGGCTTGGCGGCGGCTTTGCTGGCGTTGGTAGAATTGCGGTCGCGTCTTTTGGGTTTGCGAACCGCGCGACCCAAAGGTGGGCCGCCCCCCTTTTACCGGCCCGTAGTACGGGCGTCCCCTTTCCCGATTGCGGCGATAGTCCTCCCAATCGCCGCGGCCAACACCCCATCCTCCCATTAAGTCGCGCATCAGCGCGTACTGGCCGTAAAATTGCCAAAATCCACCGCCTCCCCAAAACCCGTACTGGGGATTGCCGACGTATTGGTAGCCGGGCGGGTGCGCTTGATTGGTACCGGTGCGGCGACCGTCCAGCGACTTGGAGGCCACGACCATGCCGACGTAGTTGTTGTAGCGGTAGAAGGTCTCTTCGCGGACTTCCATCCAATCAGTGCGGCGCTCCTGATAGACGATGGTATCGCGGCCGGCGACGCGCTGTCCCGCAGCGGTCAACACCTGAAAGCGAAGGAAATAGTCGGGAAAAAATGAGGGATCTTCGATGCGGGTATCATCGACGATCAGGGAGTACTCGGGATAGCGATCTAAGTCGCGCACCAATTCGCGCACCGGGTCTTTTGACCCACAGGCAATCAGGCCCCACAACGCCAAGGCCGCAACGCGCCAAGCCATTTCAAGTGCCCTCCTCCACCGGCAAGATGTCGGTGAATTGGTATTCTTCTACCTCCAAGCCTGCGTACGCGGCAAAGTCGCGCTCGCCCCACTGGCTGATAAAAAGCACCTTGCCTTCTTCTCCTTCAAACGACCAGTTGACAAATTCGCGCTCCGCCTCGGTGCCGTCTTTGCGGTACAGGCCCGCATCGCTCGTGCTCCCCACGTATTCATCACCCTCAAACCGTACAGTTTCAGGCGGGTCGCCGTCGGCGATGATCACCGCCGCAATATCGCCTTCGATTTCGTCAATGCCAATCGCCCGCGTCAGGGTCCAATAGGCTTTGCCGTCTTCTATAGCGCACTCGAGGAAGCACACCTGACCATCGGCCTGCAATTCCCATTCCTCTGTAGTATAGCCTTCGTAGTCATAGCTTCCACGGCCTGTAACTTGCCACGTTTTGAGGTCGTAATCGACTAGAAAGCCCACCTTCATGGTGCTGAGTGAATACTCCTGATAGGTCGGTTCTTCCTCGTCTTGGCGACCACTGAACCATTTCCTTAAACCCATCTGGCATGTCCTTTCAAAACTGAGTGTCCCAACCCTGTCGATAATAACGCGCCAACACCGGCCTATCAAGTCGGTTGGCCTGCACGGGCAAGCGGGCCATATCGCCGTCGAACACCGAGAGGCCCCCCCATACTTGGCGGTCGATATAGCGCGTGGGAACGGCAAAGGCGACTGCCGTCGGATCCAGCCCGGCGGATCCCGCCAAGTGGAACCCCCACTCGCCAAAAGAGGGCACGTGCAAGTGATAGGAATGGACGGTAAAGCCAGCTTCCTCCAAGGCGGCAGCAATGCTCCAGTACACCTCGCGGACGTGGTACGGGCTAGAAGCTTGAGTCGCCAAGACGCCTTGTGGGCTGAGCAGCTTGCGGCACAGTCTATAGGCCTCGACCGAATAAAGCTTGGCCAAGCTCTCCTCGCGAGGGTCAGGCAAGTCGATTAGTATCGCGCCATACGGCACGTGCTCGCGCTGCAAAAAGACAAAGCCATCTTCGTTGACCACGCGGACTTGACGGCGATTCAAGGCGTTGTCGTTGAGCCGCGTCAGGTAGATGTTGCGCTGGGCCAACCGGGTCACTGCCGGGTCGAGATCGACTAAATCGACGTGCTGGACCTCCTCGTATTTGAGCACTTCCCGCGCCGTTAGGCCATCCCCTCCCCCTATGATGAGCACCCTTTCGCGGGAGGGAGCCAGTGCCATAGCCGGATGGACTAGGGCCTCGTGATAGCGGTGCTCGTCAATGGAGGCGAATTGCAAGTGGCTATTGAGATAGAGCCGCAGGTGTTCGTCGCGCCGGGTCAGGACGATTTGCTGGTAGGTCGATTGCTCGCTGTGGACGATGCGATCTGCGTAGAGGTCGCTTTCCCACCGCGCCCGCAACCCCTCTCCCTGCCACGCCAACGCCCCTAGCACGGCAATAACAGCAACTGCTTGCGCCCCTAGCCAGTGGAAGGCGCGCTGCGCTCGCAACACCTCCTTAAACGCAAGCACCACGCCGAGGCCAAGGCCGGCGTTGATCAAGCCGGCGACCAACGCCGTGTGCAGGCTGCCGAGG
Source organism: Candidatus Latescibacterota bacterium (assembly GCA_965200315.1). Taxonomy (GTDB): domain Bacteria; phylum Latescibacterota; class UBA2968; order UBA8231; family UBA8231. The sequence continues at coordinate 381,445 of OZ241362.1, read as the reverse complement.
AAGGGCAACAGGATGTACGGGAAGAGCAACGAAGCCAACAAAGCCCCTAAATAATCGAGGGATAAAACATTAGACAGCGCCGCGCGCAGCGTACCGTGCCCGCGCAGAAGTCGGGTGATCAGCGGCACTTCTAGGCCGATCAATGCTCCAATCGCCGTGCTCAATGCCAACATGCCAGCCCTAAAGTGGTCGGTGTATCCATAGAGCACGTAGAGTACGCCAACCGAAAGCCCACCCAAAAAACCCAGCCAAATCTCTAGCTGGGCCAGTCGCGTCAACAGCAAGTCGTCGGCGACAAAGCGCGAAAGCCAAGAGCCAAGCCCCATCGCGGCGAGGAAAAAGCCGATCGTCAGGGAAAACTGCTCGACGCTATTGCCGAGGAAGTAGGAAGACACACTGCCGATGAGGAGCTGATAGACGATGGCACAGACTGCGGCCGAGAAAATGGCCACCAGCAAAAACAGCGCACCCAGCCTAGGCATCCGCAAGCCCTCCCAGCGAGGAGGAATACGCCACGCCGAGACAGTCCATGGCCTGCTCCGCCGCCAGCATACCGGCAAAGATCGCTTCTTCGCACAGGGGCAGCCCCGTGGCATCGCACGAGGCAAAAAATATCCGCTCCATGGGCTGCTGTCGCCAAGCAGCCGTCGGCCCCCACAGCGACCGAGGACTAGGCCGCATCATCCCGTGCCCCCAGCGATATAGATCGACACGCTCTATGAGGTCGTCTAGCTCAGGGTGAACTCGGCGCAAATCGACCATGATCTGCTTGGTCCAGAATGAATGGTCCTGCGCGAGCAAGGTCTGCCGGGCGTCCGCAAGTTTATCGACAAAGGGCCAATAGTACATCAACACGCGGCCACCGCCCTGCTGATGGTCGGCGACCACGTAGCCCAGCGACGGGCTATCGTACAAGACATTGTCCCAAGTGGTCTGATGGGCAGCGAGCGGTTCTTTGAGGAAAATCGCCGCTACCAGCCAAGGGCTATACTCAATGGCCGCCATGGCTTTAGCTTGTGCATCCGGCAAGTCTGCAATCGCATAAGGAGCCGTGTGGAGCTTGCCGGCGTACACCACCGCTCGGGCGGTCAGTTGCCGCTTTTCCCCGGTGGCCAAGTCGACGTATCCCAACCGCACCTGTGCCCGCTCTTCGGCTAGACGAGCCACTAGAGCTTGTCGCTTTATCTCGTTTTCCCCCAGCCTATTAGCGAGTTGCTGAACTAGGTACCCATTGCCCTCGGGCCACGTCAGCGTGTGCGCTGGATACGATTCGTGTAATCGGTAGTCATAAAACCGACAGGCATAGTAGTGAATCCCGGCCCAAGCCGAGACTTGGGCGGCCGTGCTGCCGTAGTCGTCGCGGCAGGCGTAATCGACCAACCAGCGCAGCCGGTCGTCGTGCCAGCCTTCCTCGCGGAGGTACTGGGCCATACTGATCTGGTCCAAACGCCGCACCCTGACATCGCTCGTGCTGTAGCGCAAAGGCATGGCAAAGGCCCGACGCCCGTCCCGGCCGCGATGCAAGGCCCAGCGCAGCATCTCGTCTTCAAAGCGCAACAACGCTTCGCGCTCCCGGCCCGATGCGTCGACAAACGGGTCCAGCCCAGCGACCCAGCGACCCCGATAGAAGAGCCGCTCGTGCGGCCAGCGCAGCATCGCCCCAGCGGCGGCCAGCGGCTTATTCGCCGCGTCGTAGCCGTCGATGACGCCTAGATCTTGCAGTATTTCGTGGATGCAGTCGGCTTCGGCGGGAGGGATGTTGATGTAGTGAGCGCCCCAAGGGAATACTTGGTCGCCCCAGTGCCCACTGCGACTGGTGCCCCCTAGCTGGTCGTCGAGGTCGAGGAGGAGGATTCGCTCCACCCCCGACCGACGCAACTTCCACGCCGCCGCCAAGCCGGATATCCCACCGCCGACAATGGCGACATCGCACGCGGGCTCAGCCGCGGCAAAGTCTGCCCAAGAATGCACATCGCGCAGCAGGTGTCCACTCGGAGGCCCCTCGTTGACGATCCGCCCAGGGACCGGCCGCGGCGGCTGGTCAGACGAGCAACCACTCCAAGCGACCCAGCTACCAGCGGCGGCGAATGCGCCGAAAAATTGCCTGCGGCTAAGGGATTTCATCCCATGGGCACGGGCGGCAACCCTTATTTTGCTGTCTTCATTCTGGCCTTGAGTTGGGCCAGGGAATCGTCGACTTTGGCTCCCTTGCTGTCGGCGAGGGCCTTGTTGATCTCGTCGTCAACGCTCGTCGCCGCGTCTCCCATATCGCCATAGGCTTCGGCGAGGGCTTCCTGCTCTTCGGTCTTTTCCTTCATCCGTTCGAGCAGGGCCGTGGTCCCCTTGGAGTCGATGTTGGCCAAGTGCTGGTTGATTTTGCGGGTAGCGTTGGCGGTCTTGGTGCGCGCCTTGAGAGTTACTAGATCGTTTTCGTACGAGGCGATTTTCGACTTCAGATCGTTGACATTGCTCTGTAGCTTGTCGGCCATCGCCTGTTGGGCTTGGGCCTGTTGGGAGGCTTCTGAGTGCCGACTCTGGGCCTCTTCGACGCGGGTCAAGGATTCGCGCGCCAAGCGGTCGGCTTCAGCCTCCTCTATCTGACCAGATTCGGCCTTTTGCAACAGCAGCATGGCCTTGCGCTCGTAGTCTTCGGCGCGCCGGCGGTGGTCTTCGGACTCGCGGCTGAGCCTGATGGAAATCGCCTTGACCTCGGCCAGAGCCTTGAGACTTTCCTGCAAGTCCTTTTTTAAGTCGCGGATCGCTTGCTCGCTCATCTTGATCGGGTCTTCGAGCTTATCCACCATGGCGTGGGCCTCGGCCTGACCGGTTTTAAACAAGCGTTGAAATAAACCTGCCATATCCTATCCTCCTATTTGGCGGCAAATCCTAGTAATTCCTCCCCGTGCTCAGCCAAGCCGAGACCGAGGGAGTTGATGGTGCTCTCCAGTTCGTTTAAGTCCAAATTCTCCAGCGCCAGCGTGTTGCGATAGAGCAGCGAATCGCCCTCTTCGTTGAGGACGAAGGCACCAAAGACCAAGTCGCGGTTCATCTGCAAAATCCGCTTATACGCCTCGGTAGCTCCAGCCGCGACCTCGATGATGAGCTGCTCAATCACCAAGACTGTATCCTCCTCGCAATCAATGACTAGGTTTTGTACCCCTCGCTCCTCGTCGTTGACAATGATGATTTCTTCTTCGGGAATCTCCTCGGCAATGGCAAAGCCCAATTCGAGAACGTACTCCTTTACGGTGGCAAAATCAGCCATAAGCTTCCTCCAGCTAGTTTAGTGGGTCGTCAGAGACTTTTCCAACTCTTTATAGGCGTGCGTCAACTGGGCGCACAGCGCGTTGGCCACCTCGCGCTTGGCCGGATCCTGTGCGTGGCGGTCGGGGTGGTACTGTTTCATCAGCCGCTTCCACGCGGCCTTCACCTCTTCCAGATTCGCCCCGTATGGGAGTTCCAGATTGGCGTAGTATCCGGCGAGTACTTGGTCTTCGGCAGGCTCAGGCGGCGGCGGGGGCTGCCAGTGTTCGTAGGCGTCGCTCGGCTTGCTAGAAGCAGTGTGCGCCCGCACGACGCGGAATATGCGCGTAAGTAAGTCCATAAATGGCGGAGATACAAGGGCTAATAGACCTTATCCACCCCCTCAATAGGCTAGAGAAGAAACGGCCTTATTGATCATCTCCAAAGCGGCACTAAACATGCCGATCAGCGACATGCCAACCCCGAAGCCCACGCTCAGAACCATGGCGTAGCGCCGCCATTCCTGCATGCCGTATCGCTTCCAGAAGTAGTGTCGGGCGATCAAGGCACCGATGATTTGCGGAATGAGACCATGCGGAATGCCGTTGACGCTCTGGACGTATCCCCAGATGAGAAAAATCGGCATTCCCATAAAGGCCAGCGTGAAATATGCGGTCAAGCCGAATCCCGCTGCGCCGAGGATGATGGGCCACTTTCTACCGCCGAGGGGATGGTCCGTATCCTCGTCAATCAGGCCGTCGCCATCGTCGTCGCGGTTGTTGACCAGCTCTTCGTCGATGCCCTCGATGGCCCCGGCCCGATAGGTCAGGCCTAGCGGGAGAGACGACGCATCGGCCACCAAACCTTGAAGCCGGTCTCCATCCCGCTCCCACTCGACTAGCACCGTAGTCGCGGTCTCCTCCACAACCGCAGCAAAGGCGGTCCTTACCTTCTCGCTACGCCACGTATCCTGCTCAATGCTTTGGCCGTTGATCGTCATAAGATGGTCGCCGGCTTGCAAGCCCAAGCGGTGGCCTAGCCCTGCTTCGGCTACGGTGGTGACGCGCACCGCGTCGTATTCGGTCCAACTCTCGACGAATGACGTGTCCGCCGCAAACTCAAGCCCCAGAGCTTCCCCAGATCGACGCACCACAGCGCGACGCATGGTTTTCTCATCCCGTTCCCAAGCGGCAAATACCGAGTCCGCTCCCTGGGTAAAATACCGATCAATCCGCTCAGTATCCCATTGCGGGACGCGAAGTTCGACGCCGTTTATCGCACGGAGGCGGTCGCCGTCGGCCAGTCCAAGCTGGCCTCCCAACCCCTCCGGATCCACACTCTCGACGAGAGCCGCGATATTGAGATCGCCGTCGTCGTCCTTGCGGTTGCCGGTAAAGCGCATGTCCTGCCACAGAACCTCAAAGAGCAAGGGCATGTCCGAGGATCGTTGCAAAGCCTCGCCATCAAAGCTGGGCAGACGATCTATTTCAAAGTAGAAATCAACCGAATCGCCCGGAGCCAAATTGATCGCAGCTCGGAAGTTGGGGTTCGGCGTGTCAATGGCCGCGCCATTGGGTGGCCAAAGTAGCTGGGGGCCATCCGACGGAGTACCCGCCTCGGCGTCGATCCTTAGGGCGGCCTCCGGCGGCGGTGGTGCGTCCCCGCCGCTGAAGTCCGTGTAGAAGTAGCCTGTCTGCGACCAAGGTTCATAGTCGCGCTTTACCGGATCGGGCACCTCTAAATCCCTAGTGGTACTCACCCGCCAGTACCACCAACGACCGTCCTCCAAATTGCTCGGGCTCCACACGACTTGGCCATTGGGCACAATATCCCCTTCCAACTCCCCTCCGGCGCGCCACATTTTGCTGTACATCGTGGCGGAGTAGATGAGTGCTTGTTCAAAGGCCTGCCGCGGCCACATGACCTGCGCGTATGGGTAGCTTTCCGAGGGAATAGGCCCCAAGCGCCAGAGGAAGGTCCAGTACATCAGACTAACCCCTAAGACGATGGGCAACATAAAGAGCTCGGCCTTGAGTAGGCTGGTAAACTTCATCCCAACTAACTCGACGATCCTAAATCTCTCGGCATTCCCGCCGAAGTTGCGGGTAGGAAAGGGCACGAACCAGATTTCGACCCCGCGAAAGCCGGTCATAAAGCGGATGGCGTTTTCGACATGGGGAATCGAAACGTTCTCGCCAATCAAACCGTCGAGCCGAGCGCTGACAAAGGACATGATCGGCGCATAAACAAAGGCGATGAGCACGAAAAGCACCAACAGGCCAGTGCTGACCAAAGTGGGAAACAAGACCTTGGCCAAGACGATCGGATAGATCGCCGCTACGCAAAACAGCGAAGCGCAGACCCACATATTGAAATCGCCGCGGCCTAGGTGTTTTAAGCAGTATCCCCTCACCTCGGCTGGGCGATGGCAGTCCGAGTGCTGACACACCGTGGACTGATCAGCCTTCTCAAGTTGCAGTTTCTCGCGCAGTTCGGCCCGCTTCTCACGGCCGGTGCTAAAGAGTTGGTAGAAGCTTACGATGGTGACGGCGATGGTAATGCCAATAGAAAAGGCTTGCCAAAAGTCGATACTAGTGACGATCCCGGTGCGGATGGTGTCCATACCGACTTCCCAGCGCGGGAGATAGCCTAATTCATAGAGAAAGGGGCTAACAGCCGTGTGCAGCATCACCCCGGAAAAGGAGCCAACCACCAGCCAGAAGGGCATGAGCATCCCGGCGAATATCGGCCCCAAGTGCACGACGACCCCCAGCGGCGTGGCAGGGAGTATATTGCCGAAATAGGGCGTCAGGTCCCAGAAGGGAATCGGCAGAATCTCCACTTTGGATCCCCAGAGATGGGTGACCACCGGCACCCCTACATAGATGGCCCCGAATGACGCACCGATGACCGCGCCAATGCTAAACACCGGCCACTTCCACGTCTCCCGCTCGGCGCCCGAATCCTCGGCCAGCGCCATAGAGCTCAACGCCGACATGGGTGCGGTGGGAAAGGGCAATTGCTCGCGGTCGGAAGTCAGCCGGAAGAGCATGTAGCCGGACGTAAACCAAGCGATGCGGCCCATGATCGTCCCGACCACCAACAGCAGGATCGGAATCAACCAGTCGCGGTGAATAAAGGTGCGCTCGGCAATGGCCTCCGAATCGGGCCCGGGTACCCACCACGACGGCAAGCGGTGCGAGATACCGAATTGCTCGGCTTCGGCCGAGGTCACGAAGTACTGACGCCAGAGTAAGTCGAGAAACGCGCCTTCCTCGCGGGAGACCAAGGCCGAGGCCACGTACACTAGCAGGTAGATCTCTTGGCGCTTGAGCGAGGTAAACGAACGTTTGGCGACTTCTAAAAAGAGGATCACCGTCACCCATTGCGCTGCCGCGCCAACGCCGCCACCCGTGTACAGCCCGAGGAACATCTCGCCAGGAGTCATAATCAGCGAGATAAAGAACACGCCGATAATGGTGCGGATCGTAAAACCTTCATCAAAGCGGTTGGGCTCGGGCGCTTCGAGTAAGGCGCGGTACTCTTCAACCTCCGCCCACTGGCGCTCCTTTTTTTGTTTGCGATCAAATAGCTGCTGAAAAGACGCAGACAGTCTTTGAAAAAACGCTTCCATCATTCCACTCGCTCAACTTCTGCGGCCTCAGCCAACATCTGCTCGGCGACCCCGCGATGGTGGGCCTTGGACTCTGTGGCGAGGGTGTGCCAGAGCAGGAACTCTTTCCGCAACCCATTGATAAAGCGGTGGTTGACCCGCTGCCAAAAGGTGTCCTGACCGCTGATCCGCTGAATGTAAATCTCCACCGTATAGACGGATTTGACCGAGGTGGGCAAAAATTCGAGCTGCATGAACTGGCTCACCCCCATGTCGAACGGCGCCAGCCAGAGCAGGAGCTGCACCGCGTACTCCGGCCCGCGCTCGCCATCTTCTTGGACCAACTGGACCTTCTCGGCGTAGAAATCGCCGATGGACTCCTCGCTATAGGCACTGAAGTAACCGGCTAAGAAACCGCACAGGCCCCGCACTTCCCCCTCGCTGACCATAAAGGGAAACTCCATTTCCCAGCGGTCCCCATCCGGGTCCGGCGGCGTCCAGCGCCGGACCGTATCGGGCACGGCCGTGCGGGCTGCTACCCTAGCCGGATATATAGTCGAAAGCAAGACCACGGCCATCACGATCAGGGACGAGACAATCGCCGCCATCGACGAATAATTGAGGCTTATTCCCTGCAACAGGTCCAGCGCGATGAGTGCTTTGCCCACACTCTGGCCGAGAATATAGCCCAAAGTAACGCCAATGATGGCATAGACACAGGCCTCGGCCACAAACAGCAAGGCAATGTGTAACGGTGCCAATCCCACCGACGAATAAATGCCGATCTCGCGAAAGCGCTCATAGACGGCCCCCATCATCGCATTGAGCACAATCAGCGCCGCGATAAACATGGGTATCACCAAGGCCCCCAAGCCCTCGACATCAGGCGACCCAATCGAGGTATAGGAAAACACCTTAATGGCGGCTTCGCCCGGATCCTTCAGGCCGGCAAAGAGCGTAATGGCCAGACGCAGGAGAAAATCCTCGACCATCTCCTGTCCGCGCTCCCCATCTTCCAGCAGCACCGCCACTGAGCGCAACATGCCCCCCGCCTCCCGCAATGTCCCGTATGGCAAGACCAGCACATTGTCGGATTCTAGGTGGATGAAGGGACGAATATCGAGCGCGGATTCATCTACGGCGATGCTCATCTTGTCTTGGGCCACCGGCCCTAGTGCTTGGGTGCTCGACATCTGGAAATCCGCCGGCGTCAGGGGCTCGTCGTCGAGGTCGCGGACCGCCTCAAAAAGGTCGGGGTCGAACACGCCCCGCACCACCAAGTCCCGGCCGAATACCCGCACCGTCGCCGTGCCCAGCTCCGCCGGCCCTATGCCCAGCGCCGCGGCCATGCCCTCGGCCATCAGGCAGGTTGCTTCGTCCTCGTGCGCGAAGAAGCTGCCGCCCACCAGTGCCTTATCGATGCCGGTGACGCGCACTTCCTCCGGCACCAGCCCCAGCATTCCGGTCGCCCGCACCACCGAGGTATCGCCAAAGACCTCGATGTATTTCTTCTGCTCGTCGTCAAAGGCAACATACCAGTTCCGCGGCACGACCACCCCCTCGGCGGCAAAGTGGGAGCGGGCGTAGTCGAGCGTCGGGCGGTTTAGCAAGTTCCAATTACGGTCGCGGATCAGCACTCCTTCGTAGGGGCCCTCGTGGTCCATCGCAAAGGCCATGTAGCGAATTTGGGTATTGAACGAGGTGAAGGAGAGCACCGTAAAGGTGAGCAAGACCAAGGTCAGCAAGGTCAGCCCGGTGCGCAGCTTGCGCCGCCGCATATTGGAAATGCCGAGCATAAAGGCCGCGTAGCTGGCACTGGCGCGGCTGATATCGGTCTCGTGGACGTGGGCTTCCCGCGCCTGATAGGTCTTCATATAGCGGTTAAAGCGGCTGCTAATCATGGCCATGACAAACGCCGCCATCGCCATGATGGCAAAGGCCAGCAAGATCACCAGCGGATGGGCAATGGCAAAGGCTGGATGCACCTGAGAGATGGCGATCCAGATCAAAAGCAACAACCCCCCAAACCCCGCTAGCTGCCAGCGGATGTCGGCGGCCGCAAACAGCAACCGCTCCCCCAAAAAGGCCGTCGGGATGACTAAGGCGAGAAAGAACACCATGCCGCTGATGACGTCGTTGAGCGTCTGTAGTGCTTCTGGATACGCACGAGATGTCACCCCCAGCGCGGCCCGGACATGCTCGACATAGCGCTCCCAATCCTTGACCTCTTCGGCCTGTCGCGCTTTTTCGATCAGGCTTTTGCCGCGCTGGTGCAACCGGGCCAAGCGTTGATTTTCAATGGCGTGCTCGCGCAAGGTGCGCAGCCGCGCCTCGTTGAGCTGCCACATGTCCTCAACGGCCAGCATCCCGGTGCGGACCAGCGATTCCTCTCTGAGCGCGTAGCCTCGTCCCCGCGCCTGCGTCTCGTTTTCGGAGCCTTCGCTGTTGAGTAAGAGCATGCGGTTGTCGATGAGCATCTTGATGCCGTCGTCCTCGTCGGCGTCCTGCGCTCCAAACACCACACCGACGGCTTCGCCCTCGCCCGCCCCCCGCGCTAGCCCGAACTGCCGAGGTTCCACCCCGTTGCCATCGACGATTTTGATCCCCTTGAACGACCGGAGATAGCGCGGGTCAATCATGCTGTAGAAGGGCCGCGAAATGGTGGGAAAGACGACGATGGTCTTTTCGTTAGTATTCCAGCGAACTTTGCTGTCGATCATCCACCCATTCACGACCGCGCCGCTGAACTGCTGCCCCCTTTTAGATAGATCGGGCGCATAGACGATCTGTCCGGTCGCCGGATTAACTTGGTAGGCCGCCACTGGATAGGCCCCGGTCCACAAGCCATGGATATCGGCGACGCCTTGGTCATCTGTGAGGTGGTACCGCGCCATGCGAAGTCCCTTGTGCGACTTGTACCAAGGATCAACCACTACAAGGGCGTCGGCAATAGGGCGGTCTGGTGCTTGGCTGCGGCGCGGAAACGAACGGACCTTGACCCGCAGGGAACGCAATTTGTCCTTGAGCACCGGGCCAAAGTCTTCGAGGTCGGCAAACAGGTCCTCGTCGTTTATGGCCCGCGTCAGCATGGCGTTGAGCAGGCGGCTTTGGCGGGACAGATTGTCGATATTCATTCGCTCGGGCGTATCGAACGGGGTATCGACGAGATAGCGGCCGTCGTTGACAGTCACAAACGACAGCGAGATAATCCCAGCAGTCAGAGCCTGCTCCCCACTGACCGAGACCCCGCCCGGCACAAAAGTTGACCAGTCCATGCCGCGAATTGGGCTGATCCCATTGGCCAGCGGCCGCTCCTGCTCCAGACCCAACCGAGCGGACTCCTCCTCGGCATAGGCCGTAAAACGCCGTCCAAAAGGCACGAAGAACCGCTTGAGGTCGTAGCTAAAGGTATTGTTCCAGATCCCCAGCCCATCGGACTGACTCGTCAGGTCAATGCAGATGAAGAGCTTGGGCTTGAGCGGCTCTTCCATCCGCTCGGCATAGTAGGGATGGAGGCGAGCGTGGCGCTCGAGGAAGTGGACAATCCCCTGCTGAGCTTGGAAATGCGCGCCCGTGGCCACCAGCACGACCGGGCGTCGCGGAGGGTGACGCACTAGATGCTCGGCCAGCGCCAGCAACGCAGCAATGCCGCTGGTCGCTTCGGCCGCCGGAGCCAAGGCGGGAACCACCGACATGCCGTCGTAGTAGCTTTCGATGACAATGGTCTCGTCAGCCAGCGTCGGATCGGCGCCAGGGAACCGGCCCCAGATATTCCAAGCCGTTTTGCGCTGCCAGTCCATCCGCCCCTTGAGTACTACGGAAGTCGGGTGCTGGAGCAACCGCTCTTTGAGCTGTAATCCGGCGGCTCTTTCAATCCAAAAGCGCGGGATGTCCAGCGGCGCAGTGGAGTACTTAGCTGTAGCTTGATTGCGCGTGGTCTCCTCTGGCTCGATGAAGACGATGGCGCGCGCCCCCAGCGAGGCGGCCTGCAACCACCGGCTCCAGCTATTGAACTCCATCAGCACCACCCGGCCGTCGATCTCAAAGCCCGCGAAATTCTCCCACTCGCCATCTCCGCCGTAGATCATCTCACCTTCGTATCCGGGCAGGGTCGAGGTGCGGACCAAGTTGGGCCATAAGCCATAGAGTGCGTAGCGCTCCCCACTCTCTGTGAGGAATAACTCACCTCCTTGGTCGATGGGCACGGTGACTTCAAAGGATTCGCGAGTCAGCTCGGGCAAGCCGATCTCGCGCAGGCGCTGCTCGACGTAATCCGCGGCGGCGGCGGCCCCAGGATAGCCACTGATCCTAGAGCCAAGCGACGACAGGTAAGAGACGGTTTCGCGCACCCCGTCTTCGCGTGCCCAACCGCTGTTTGCAATCAGCACGAGAACGCAGAGGATGTAGTAAGCCGAGTGCTTCATACCCAAAAAATGGAGTTCCCCACTTTTCCCGTGAAGTAGTCTATGATCAACCACAGTCCGTTACACGAAACCTGCCCGCAGATCAGCCCCAAAAAAAACATCTGACTGCGGCGATACAAGGCGACCCCGCCAAAGCGCATGATCATCTTCTTGATAAACCAAGCCAAGAACACGCTAAACCACACGCCGTTGAGCATGCCGTTGGCCCCAATGGGAAAGCCGATGGGATGCACCGGCCACCAAGGCAGGCGCTGCCGCGCCCACATCATCGCCATCATCACCAGCCCACCACCGGCCAAGAATCCCATTCCCGGCCAGTGTACGCCCGCCGGTTCCATGTTGCGTAACGCGGTGTTGTACGCGGCTTCGGGCGCGCCTTTGAAAAACCAACCATTGAGGTTCACGCCGCCGTGCTGATAGGCCATGTGGAAAATCATCCAAAACGAACCGAGCGCACCAATGAAGAGTGCGAGAATAATAGCCCAAAACACCAGCCGCCGCAGCCGTGGTTCCATTTCTTCGATTAGCTTGAGGGCATTGGTGCAGGTGGCCATGACGAACACCCGCACATCCGCGCCCCACATATAGGCCAACGACAAGTTCCACACCCCAGTCCGGCTTACTAGGTCAGTTCCCAACCCCAAGATCACCAAGTCGGGCGCCGTCATCGGGGCGCGCACGGCCGCCAAGCCGGCTTCGGCGACAATCCGCGTCAACCCAAGAAAGATAAACAGGGCCAAGACGACAAAAACAAACGCCACCCAATGCGGCGTCCCCATGATCCACAGCCAGCACGACATGACTAAGACCCCGCCCACTGCGCCGAAAAAAGACCAGCGATAGGACATGATCTCATCCCCATCCTCCACCTCTGGTGCCAAGCCGAGGGCCTTTTTACACACATTGCCCAAGTGTTCCCTGCCCACCCACAAGCCCACCCCGACCATCGCCAGCAAGGCACCGACCCCTTGGTAGGCCATCAGGGGGAAATCGGCCACGCCGAAGGTGACCTTCTGCTCGGATGTCACGCCGGCAAGCGCGAAGAACTCCTTTTCAAACTTGGACAAGAGGTGAAAGAACCAGATACCAGCAGCGATATTGGCATTGATGAAGTACGAAAAACCGAGCATGGCAAAGCTGACGCTCAGTTGCAAGGTCTGCTTGCCCACTAAGAGCATCGACGAACTCAGAGAGAAGACCGGAAAAGCCGGTTCGTAGCGGTGCAGGGCCCTCAAGCTGCCAAAAAAAATCGGTAACATAAAACCGGCCCACATGGCCGGCTGGCGAAAAAAGGTATTGATCTTTAGCCCGTGCTCCTCGCCGCGCACCATCGCCAGCCCCACCTGCGTGATCGGATAGGGCAATCGCTCGCGCTCCATCCACTGCCGACGGATGATAACCGCGACCGATACCATGGTCACGTATAGCGCCAAGAGAAAAACCGCCCACCAGCACAAAGGCTCTACCCACGCTGCGTAGGGAATCGCCTCGCCGGATGCCAATCCCTCGTAAAAGGTCTTGTTGTCACTCCCGTCGTTGACTAGGACTTCTCGCGCGGAAAAATGGGGAAAGAGCATTTCCTGCCACTTGTTTTCCGGCGAGGCAAAGTAGAAAATCGCCGTGAGCATCGGCAGAATTTGTTCGCTCAGGCCCATGGTGCAGAGAGCCGAGACGATCAACAGCATGACGTACACGAGAATCAACTCGGCTCGGTTGAGGACCAGACTTTGCCCGAAAGAGACCAATACCATATTGAGCAGGGACGAAACGAGAATGAAAGTGCTAAAGAAAAAACCCGGGGCAAAAGGATCGAGGGGAGCCACCCAGCCATAATAGAAACCATAGAGCGCACTCGAAACCAAGGCCCACACTGCTGCTCCCGATGGGCTAGAGGCAATTTTGAACAGCACATTGAGCAGCCCGATGAGCACTAGAAATAAAAAAATGGCCCCTGGTGTACTGAAGTCCAAGGCCATGTAGGAGCCGCGTATGATCATGTTGCCGTACGGAGCGCCGACGGCGAGGAAAAAGCTGAGGAACGACCCCACCCAAAACGCACGCCTGGTTAGCTGCTGGGTACCAAGCGGCGCAAGCAGGGCTTGGTCGCGCCCGGCAAGGTGGTGCAGATAGTGAATCGGCAAGCGTCTTAGCAAGTGGAGCCCCCTGCGGTAGGCGTGTTATAATAAGTAGCTTAACTGATTGGGACAACGGGAGTTGACGGCGCTGGTCTTTTGGGGGTTTTTCCTCCGTGTTATGGAATTCGACTTTCTCCAACTCGCCCGTCCTCTCATCCGCACCCCCACAGCCCCTTTCCACGAGCATTTTGCTCTCGGCATCGCGCACTCATTCGCAGCCGCTCGGCCTCTAATTCAAGTGCTCCACGACCGCTGTGGCAATAGCTTGCTGCTATACGACGGCGGCCAGCAGGAAGACGACGAATTTATCGTCTTAACCGCTCATCTCGACCACCCCGGCTTAGTGTGGAGAAGCTCGCAGGGGCCAAGCCGAGCACTGTTCGAGGTTCTCGGCGGTGTCGCCCTAGAGCAAGCGCTGGCGACAGGTGTGCGCATATTCGACCTGAATCGCCCGGCTACCCAGCGCGGAATCCCGGGCACCATCGTGCGGACGGTGGAGGCAGAAGAAACGCGCTATCCCCTAGTTGAAGTGGCCGCAGCACGCGACAGCCCCCAAGGGCCGGGGACCTTTGCGATGTGGGATTTGCCGGCCTTTAAGGTGCGGGGCCGGCGCTTGAGCGGACGGGCGATCGACGATTTGGCCGGCGCGGCCGTGGCTTTGTGCGTGTTGGATTCTTTGGTCCGTCTCCAAGCTGCGGTCCGCCTCGGCGTCTTGCTCACGCGCGCTGAAGAAGTGGGTTTTGTCGGTATGCTCGCCGCGCTAGAGGCCAAATTCTTGCCGCGCCGCGCCCTCTACATCAACATTGAGTGCTCTAGCTTGGCGGCTGGGGCGGTGCTGGGCGCGGGGCCGATCTTGCGGGTGGGCGACCGACTCTGGGTGTTCGACCCGGACATCAGCGGCGGGCTGGCTGCCCTAGCCGACGAGTTGGCCTCCCAACAGCCCTCTTTCCGCTATCAACGCAAGCTGATGGACAGTGGTGCTTGCGAAGCTACCCCGCTAATGCAGGCCGGTTATCGCACGGGTGCGGTGGCCCTGCCTCTCGGCAACTATCACAACTCGGGGCCGGGCACGCAATTGGCCCCGGAGTACATCCATCTCGACGATGCCAACGGGCTGATGCGCCTCCTCGTCCACGTAGCCCAGCGCGGCATTGGCGCCGGGCTGGCGCATTCGGCCGCCGCGCTCGACTCCATGTTCGCCGGCCGCTTAGCACAATATCGCGACCGCCTGTAGGCATAAATTCTTTGAGGAATTACATAAGGACTAGCTAGTAACCTGTTGTCATTCAACGAGATACTAGACGATAGTCCAGCCACCATCCACGACCAGTGTATGGCCGGTGATCATCGACGCGGCATCTGATGCTAAAAAGATCACCGGCGCCGACATTTCCTCCGGCTCGGCCAAGGCACCGCGCAGCAAATTTTTGGTCTTCACCGCATCGGCGAAGGCTTGGCTTTCCCGCATCGCGGTCTCGGCCAGTGGCGAGCGGGTCACGGTTGGAGCCACCGCGTTGACCCGTATCTGATACTCGGCCCATTCGGCGGCCATAGTCCGCGTCAGGTTGTTGACGCCTCCCTTAGCCCCTGAGTACGGGCCGCGCTCTGGTGCGCCGACCACGCCAGCTTGGGAAGAGATATTGATGATATTGCCTCCCCTTCCTTGGGCGATCATCTGCCGCGCGGCAATCTGGCTACAGAAAAACACATTCTTCAGGTTGGCATCGACGATCAAGTCGTAGAGCTTCTCGTCGTAGTCGAGGATTTTGCCGACCTTGTTGTAGCCGGCGTTGTTGACCAGCACGTCAATCCGCCCGAAGTGCGCGACGACCGCGGCCATAAAACGCTCGATAGAGCTTACGTCCGTCACGTCGAGCTTATGATAGAAGCACGTCCCACCCGCAGCCTCAATCTCTGCGGCCAGCGTTTCCAGCTCGGCCGTGGTGCGGCTGCCAGCGGCAACGTGCGCGCCCGACTGGGCGCATTCTAAAGCAATTGTCCGGCCAATCCCCCGGCCAGCCCCGGTGACAATGACGACTTTGCCCTCTAGACCAAAACGCGCGAGCGGTGGCATTTTTTCTCCTCTTTAGTAGTTGGCGTCGGCGGCCCGTTGTAGCGCACCTGCCGGAAAGACCGACACTTTCGCGCTGGCCCCGTGGTATTTTTCCAATTCGCTCAATACGGCCGCCCAAGTTTTGCAAAAAATAACCCCCTCGCCAAATAGCGAGGCTGCATCCCACTTGTTGATCCGAGGCGAAAATAGAATGGTGCGCCGGGCAGGCGGCCCGGCCTTTCCCCTCAGTGCGGTCCCTGGCCCCAACACCGAGTGCCAGCCCAGCCCCTCCGGGCTAGCCGAGCACATGACAGTCGTCGAGTTTTCGCTGAAGGGGTTTTTCTTGGTTCCGCTCAACGGCGTCATGGCCAGTCCGGCTTGGCACAGTTCCGTATCCTTGGGAAAGGCGTTGAATACGCCAATGTCGAAGGAGTCGGGCACTTGGGTGGCGTATTGCTCGCGCCCTAACTCGCAGCCCCGCGCAAAGGCCGCGTCCGTGTCCCCAGCCACCAAGCCCGAAATCTCCAAGTTCTCGTTGAGCAGCGGGTTGACGATATACGTCACCCCCGCCATTTTCGCCACCTCGGACAGGTGTGCGCGAAAATTTTCGTGTACGTGGCGGTGGTTGAGCATAATCGTCTGCTGCCCACATGCACCGGGGATGAGCAATTTGGCCCCGCCGCCGAACATCCCTCCGCGTGGCGTGATCATCCCCAAGGCGATGCGCACCTCGCAGGAGGTCATATCGCGGTTGACCCAAATCGGGATCCCGCGGCTAGAGTAGCCGATAAATTCCAAGTTCTCGTAGGCATTGTGGTTGAGCACCTGCATGGTGTCGACGATGTCCAACCCGACCTTCTTGACCAAGTCGTCGCGGGTCATCGGGCGGTGGGCCGCTAGCGCACAGATGATCTTTACGGCGTCGGCCTCAATCCCGGCCACAGCCAACTCCTCAAGCACATAGGGCAAGAGCCGAAAAGCCGGCGTGGGGCGCGACAGGTCGTCAATCAAGATAGCCGCCGAAGACCGGCCGCGGGCAAATTCGCGCAGCGGCGGGGCACCAATGGCCTCTTGCAGTGCTTGGCGAATGCCAGTGTCGCCGATGTCTGGCCCGCCCCGCATGTGGTGAACCGCCACTTCCCAGTGATCGGGAAACTCCATTTTGAACGGGGCCTCGCCGTACCAAGCGGCCCACGGGACGAAAATTTCCTGCATGATTTTCCTCCTAGTCCAAGCCCATGGCCCGCAAGTTGCGCAGGCTCAGACCCAAGCTGTCAAACGGGTCGCCCGGGCAGGTGTCTTGTTCGACCAAGTACCATTCGATCTGTGCTCTTTTACAAGCTGTGAGAATAGGCTCCCATTCCAAGTTCCCCTCCCCTACTTCGGCGAAGCATTGCTTAGCGCCATCCATGCTCAGGTCTTTGAGATGGACGATGTGCATGCGGTCGCGGAACTTGTCCAACCACGAGACTGGGTTGCCGCCGCCGTGTTGGATCCAATAGGTGTCTATTTCAAAGGAAAAAACGGCTGGATCGCTTTCCTCGCGCAGGATGTCCAGCCCCGTGCGCCCTGCAAAGCGCTCCAGCTCAAAGCTGTGGTTGTGGTAGCTAAAGGTCAGGCCCGCGTCGATGAGCGGACGCGCCGCCGCCGAAGCCTCGGCTGCAAAGCGGACAAAGCCCTCGCGGTGCCGGTATTCTTGGGGCAAGCCGCCGATGGCCACGTGGCGGCACCCCCACATCTGGTGTTCCTCGACGACGGCTTGCGGCTCGGCGCAGATGCGCTGATAGCTAGTGTGCGTGGCCGCGATCTGCACCCCTTCGGCTTGGCTTATAGCGGCTAGTTCGGCCGGCGCGATCGCCCCCAAGGCCGAGGCTTGCACGGCCTCGTAGCCGAGGGTACGCACCTTGGCGAAGGTCTGGCGAATGTCATCTGAAGTTTTGGTGTAATCACGCACTGTAAACAGTTGCGCGCCAATCGCTGAAGTAGGCATGGGGTCTCCTGTAGCTTGCTGAATTCCGCGCAATATAGCCGCCGCGCGCCCTAGCGTCAATTCAGCGGCAGCTAAGCCGTGCGGGGCGGGGCCGCGCCCCCCCGAGTCGAGGCCGTATCATAGGAACGTCGTAGGGCCTTACCATCAAGCTGGACGATCTCACCTACATCGGAAAGTGGCGGGGTGCGTGATTGAACCCAAGTCGTGCAACAGTAATTCATGCTAAGCCGTCATGGCCCACTCGTGAAGTAATCCTTGGTGCCCTTGGCTTGGACGGCGTCGCCAATCCGGTTCAAGGCGTGGACGTACGCCGCAGTGCGCGGCGCGATTCCCTGCTCTTGGGCAATGGCCCAAATGCGCTCGGTTTCCTCGACCATCTTCTGCTTAAGCTGCTGGTTGACCTCTTCTAAGGTCCAATACAGGCCCTGGCGATTCTGCACCCATTCAAAATAGCTCACGGTCACGCCGCCGGCATTGACCAAGATGTCGGGAAATACTATCACGTCCCGCTGGTGCAGAATCTCGTCGGCGCCCGGCGTGGTGGGGCCGTTGGCCAGCTCGTACACGGCCTTGGCCTTAATGTCGCGGGCGTTGGCCGCGGTGATCTGGTTTTCCAAGGCCGCCGGAGCTAGAATATCGACGTCGAGCGCGAGCAATTCCTCGTTGGTGATGGTGTCGTGCTCGACGATGCTGCATACCGTGCCCTCGCAGTACACCGCCTTGAGGGTGCGGGTCGAATCCTTGAACTGGCGCACGCTGGGGATGTCGAGTCCTTCGCGCCGATAAATGCCTCCCTTAGAGTCGCTTACGGCCACGACCTTATAACCAGCATTGAAGAGCAATTCAGCGATGATGGCCCCGGCATTGCCAAAGCCTTGCACGGCCACAGTCGTATCGGCCGGCGAGCCATTGCCGAGCTTGGGCCAAGTTGCCTCAATGGTGAAAAAAGCACCCATCGCGGTCGCCGTATCGCGCCCTAGACTGCCCCCCATGGTCAAAGGCTTGCCGGTGATGACCGCGGGCGTGATCTGCCGCTTGATAATGCTGTACTCATCTACCATCCAGCCCATGATCATCTGATTGGTATAGACATCTGGTGCCGGAATATCGACATCTGGGCCGATGAAGTCGGCCACGGCGTCGATGTAGCCTCGGCTGAGTCGTTCCAGTTCAAAATGGGACAGTTCCTTGGGGTTGACCGTGATGCCGCCTTTGCCGCCACCAAAGGGCAAATTGGCTACCGCGCATTTGAAGGTCATCCAGAAGGCCAAAGACTGGACCTCGTCGATGGACACGGCTTGGTGGTAGCGAATACCGCCTTTGGTCGGGCCTCTGGTGTCGTCGTAGCGCACCCGGTAGCCCGGAAAAATGCGCAAGGTGCCGTCGTCCATGCGCACGGGGATGGAAACTTTCAAACTCGACTTGGGCAACTTGAGCCGCTCGATGGCATCGTCGGAAATGGACGCGTACGCCAGCGCTTCCTCCAGCCGTTGGCTGGCGTCGCTAAACAAAGATTGGGGCATAGTACCTACTCCTTTAATGAGGTCAGCTCAACGCACGTGCAAGGTAGATATACCAGCCGAATCGGACAATTGGGAATCCGTCCATATTCACCTCTTACCTAGAAAACCCCGCACCAAAACCGCCGTTCCCACAGTCCCTATCCCCGCTAACAGTGCCATGACGCCCGCCGCGCCTTGTGCTCCCCAAGCCTCGGCCATTGCCCCACTCTGCAAGCGACCAAAAGGGCCGACGCCAATGGCCACGACTAGGGTGCTCATCGCACGGCTCCGCATCGCGTCCGAAGATTCGACTAAAATGATACTGCTCTGCATAATGCTGAAGCCCGCCTGCCCCAACCCAGAGCAAAACAGCATTAGCAAGGCGAGGCCAAAGGTCCCGCTCAAGGCAAAGGCGACGATGCCCGTACACGCAAGCAACGACCCGGCGACAAAGAGCCATTCGTTGCTCAGCTTCCGGCGGCTTAGCTGGACCGCAGCCAAGCCCACAATCGCCCCACCCCCACTCGCCGCGCCCAACCACCCCATAGCTTCCGGGCCGCGGCCGAAAACGTCGCGCGCGAAAACTGGCAACAGGTTCATGTAGGGAAAGGCCCAGACGTTCATAAAGATCGTGATGAGAAAAACGCCGAATATCGGCGCAGAAGCCCGCATACTGGCCCACCCCTGCCGCCCGGCCCACCCCGCCACCCACGTGCCTGCACTAGGTGCCTTGGAGTCTGTCTTGAGGCCCGCCAACAAGACCAGCGCCAAGATCCCTAGCCCGACCAAGACCAACAGAGCACCCAAGCTGCCATAAGCCGCGGTGACATAGCCTGCCGCTACAGGGCCAGCAATGCGCGTAAACCCTTGAATGACGTTCTCCAGCACCATGGCATCGACCGTGCGGGCCTTGCCAACTAGATCGGGCACCATGCTGCGCCGGGTCGGCCAATCCAGCGCCCAAGAGGCCCCCAATGTCAGCGACACCACCGACAAATGCCACAGTTCAAGCCGCCCCCAAAAGAGCAACAGCGCCAACAGCCCGGTCCCCAGCACATTGACCAACTGCAAGGTCCAAACGATGTAGCGCCGCTTAAAGCGATCGGTAATCACCGCACCGAACAAACCCATAATCAGCAGCGGGATGGCTCGGTAAAAGCCGATGACTTGGACCCACCACGGAGAATTTGTCAACTCCAAAGCCAGCCACCCCAGCGCCAGCATCTCCATCCACATGGCCAGCCACCACAGGCCGTTGGCCAGCCATAGGCGTACGAAATCGCCGTTGTTCAAGGGGTCCAAAAGGCTCCCTTTGACGAATTTTATGCTGCGCATCGCTCTCTTGCTGGCGTCATCAGGCGTCCTATATTAGCGCCAACCAGCCCTAAGCCATGGGAGATTCAACATGTCTGTAGAGGAAAAACTAAGAGACCTTAACCTGCAACTTCCCCCGCCGCCGCAACCGGCCGGCACCTATACCCGCGCCGTGCAAAGCGGCCCTTTGCTCTTCGTCTCCGGCCAGTTGCCCCTACTAGCCGGCCAGCTCCAGTATGCGGGCATCGTGGGCGAGGATTTGGATGTCGAAGCGGGGTATGCGGCCGCCAAGTTGTGCGCCCTCAACGCCCTGAGCGTTCTCAAAGCTGAAACCGGCGACCTCGACGCGGTCTCCATTGTCCGCTTGGGAGGATATGTAGCCTCGGCACCCGGTTTCTCGGCCCACGCCAACGTGGTGAATGGCGCTTCCGATCTGCTGGCCTCAGTCTTTGGAGATAAGGGAATACACGCGCGCTTGGCCATCGGCGTCGCCTGCCTGCCACTCGGAGCGGCCGTCGAGTTGGAAGTCATCGCCGCCGTAGGCTAGGAGATCTCGCGCTCTTCCGACTGCGGAGCATTGCCGTTGGCCTCCGGCTCGGCGGCGAGGCTGTCGGACGACGCCTCTTGCTTGGGTCTAGATGGCAGAGCTATCCCATGCTCTGAGAGTAGGTTCCGTAGCTGATCGCCGTCCATCACCTCGTTCTCAAAGAGTATCTCGACGACACCCTCCATCGCTTGCCGATGCTCGGTGAGTAGGTCCTTGGCTCGCACGTATCCGGCGTCAATAATGGCCCTGACTTCTTCGTCGATGAGCTTGGCCGTCTCGTCGCTGTACGCGCGATCAGCCGAGGGCATGCCCAGCAATTGTTGCGAGCGGTCCGTTCGATGGGCGACCAAGCCGATGCGCTGGCTCATGCCAAACTCTTTGACCATCCGCTCGGCCATTTGCGTGGCCTGTTGCAAGTCGTTGGCCGCGCCGGTAGATATTTCGCCAAAGACGATCTCCTCGGCTGCCCGCCCGCCCAAGATCGCCGCCAAGGAATCTTCCAGTTCCTCCTTGGTCATTAGATAGCGGTCTTCTAGCGGCATATTCAGCGTGTAGCCCAAGGCGGCGATGCCCCGCGATACAATGGAGATCTTCTGCACCGGATTAGCTTCGGGCAAAATCTCGCCGACGATGGCGTGGCCAGCCTCGTGGTACGCGACAATCCGGCGCTCCTTCTCGTTGAGCACGCGGCTTTTGCGCTCCAGCCCGGCCACCGAGCGCTCGATTGCCTCCTCCAACTCGGACATGGTGATGGAATTTTTATCTCGCCGCGCCGCCAAGAGAGCGGCTTCGTTGACGACATTGGCCAAGTCCGCTCCGGCAAAACCCGGAGTACGCACGGCCAGTTTGTGCAGATCTACGTCTGGGGCCAGCTTGACTTCCTTGGCGTGGATCTGGAGGATGGCGGTGCGCCCCTTGACATCGGGCCGGTCCACGGCCACAGTGCGATCGAAGCGGCCGGGGCGCAGCAAGGCCGGGTCGAGGATTTCCGGTCGGTTAGTCGCCGCCATGAGGATCACGCCGGCGTTGGTATCAAAGCCGTCGAGCTCGGTGAGGAGCTGGTTGAGCGTCTGCTCGCGCTCGTCGTGGCCGCCAAAAGAGCCGGCCCCCCGGGCCTTGCCCAAGGCGTCGAGCTCGTCGATGAAGATAATGGCCGGGGCGTGTTTTTTGGCCTGGTCAAAAAGGTCGCGCACGCGCGCAGCCCCTACCCCGACGAACATCTCGACAAAATCCGAGCCGCTGAGAGAGAAAAAGGGCACACTGGCCTCGCCGGCCACGGCCTTGGCCAACAGCGTCTTACCCGTACCCGGCGGCCCCACGAGCAAGACGCCGCGTGGAATTCGGCCGCCGAGAGCCTGAAACCGCTCGGGGGTGCGCAAAAACTCGACGATCTCCAGCAGTTCCTCTTTGGCTTCTTCAATGCCAGCCACGTCGTCGAAGGTAATGCCCGTCCCCTTCTCCATGTACACCTTGGCCTTGCTCTTGCCGACGGACATCAGACCACCGGCCCCTCCGCTCATGCGGCGGATGATAAACAGCCAGATCCCCACGAAGATCAGCGCGGGCAGGATCCACGACAAAAGCTGCGTGAACCAATTGTTACTAGGTTGGCGGGTAAACTCGACTTGGTGTTCTTCGAGTAGGCCGATAAGTTCGGGATCGTCTATGACGGCAGTGCGAAAGCTAATCTCTTGGCCATCGACATTGGCGCGCCCCTTGATGAACTCGCCGCTAAAGGTACACTCTATGACCTGCCCGCTTTTGATCCACTCCCGGAATTGGCTGTACGTTTCAACTCGGTTTTGGTTGGCGAAATAATTTTGCAGGCTCAGGAGCAGGAGCAGCGTAAGGACGGCGTACGCAATGGAAAGCTGAGTCTTTTTCTCGAATTTCATGCGTTATTTTCCAATGCCAGGACGCGCTTTTCTACCCCCGGTACAAAAGGGTAAAAGGGCCTGACTTTTGCGGCTTTGAAGATAACCGGCGGCCTAGATGGGGTCAAGGTGAAGGGCTGCTCTGCTAGCCGAGCAAGCCGGGCGTTTCTAGAACCTCTTTGAGTCGCGCGAGGAAACGGGCGGCCAATGCGCCATCGACGACGCGATGATCCGCGGCCAGCGTCAAGGTTAGTTGCGGACGCACGGCAAATGCGTCTGCTCCCGAAGCTACTACCCTGTTCTCTACGGCCCCGACGGCCAAGATCGCCACTTGGGGGGGATTGATGATCGCTGTAAAGCGAGAGACGCCGAACATGCCCAAATTTGAAATGGTAAAGGTGCCGTCCAGCATGTCGTCGGGATGCAACTGGCCGCGCCGCGCCGCGTCAATCAGCCGCGTTCCTTCTAAGGAGATTTCCTCGATCGTCTTTTTGGCTGCGTCGCGAATGACCGGAACCACCAAACCCTGCTCGGCCGCCACGGCAACGCCGACGTTGATTTGGGAGGCGTAGCGGAAATGCCCCCCCTCTGCCAAGCTGTTGACGCGGGGGAACTCGCTGAGGGTGCGGGCCGTGGCTTTGACGATCAGATCATTGAAGGAGATTTTCTTGCCCTCTAGCTGGTAGCCGGTGCGGAATTGCTGCAACCACACGGCCGACACGTCCATGCTGATGTGAATGTGTGGGATCTGTTGGTAGCTAGCCGTCAGCCGCTCGGCCGCCACTTGCTCGGCTCGGCTCAGTTCAATGCGCCCCTCGGAAACCGGGACTGGAGCCGGAGCTGGGGCTGTCTGAGCTTGCTCGACCAAGGCTAGCACATCGGCGCTGATGATCCGACCTCCGGGACCACTGCCGCTGACGCCGGACAGGTCGAGACTGTGCTCGGCAGCTATTTTGCGCGCCTTGGGCGAGGTCTTATACGGCCGACGCCCATCGGAATCAACAGAAGGGGCCGGGGTTGGCGAGGCCGGAGTTGGTGGAGCCGGAGTTGACGGTAGAGCAGCGGCAGGAGCTGTAGTTGGCGATGGAGCTGGATCGCTCGGAGCAGCGGTGACATACGAGCCGATGTCTTCTTCGGCGGCGGCGATGACGCCGATCGTCGTCGATACCGGTACTTCCTCGCCGACCGGCACCAGAATTTTGCGCAAAATCCCATCGGCTTGCGCCTCGACTTCCATCGTTACCTTGTCGGTGGCGATTTCCAACAGGGCTTGGCCCTTTTGCACTTCTTGGCCTTCTTCTACCAACCAAGCGCTTATTGCGCCGCTTTCCATGGTCAGCCCCAATTTGGGCATGACGATCTCAGTAGCCATATCTCTCTCAGTCTGAAGGAATGCAAAGCTCAGCCTTGTAAAATAATTGGCGAGCAAAGCTGGTCAATGCAGCGCGGGGCTATCGTGAGCTTTCGTTCCACCAAGTGACCGGCTATATTGACCTCTAGCGCACTGCAAACGCCTTGTTTTTTCTTCATCAAAAAAGCGCGACGAGCGGACACCTTGACGGCAATTACCCGCGACTTTACGGCGACGACCTTTGTCGTCCACGAAGGAGCCACCCTCTTGCTGTGGCACAAGAAAATGCAGGCTTGGCTGCCCCCGGGCGGGCACATCGACCCGGGCGAACTGCCCGAAGAAGCCGCCCTCCGCGAAGTGCGCGAAGAAACTGGCCTGACCGTTGAGTTGTTAGGCCGACAAGAGCAATGGGGACAGGTCGCCGTCTTGCATCGCCCCGCGTGTATCCTCCTAGAGGACATCGAACCGGGCCATCAGCACATAGACCTGATTTACTTTAGCCGCGTAGTAAGCGGACGCGCTCGCGTCAATCCCCGCGAAGCCACGCAATTGCGCTGGTGCGACCACGCCGCCTTGGGCGATGCCGCCATCGCCGAGGACATCCGCCGCCTCGGACGCCGCGCCATTGCATCCATCGACTCAGGAGAAGTGGTAAACTGTGACTAGGACGGCCTTGATCTATCACCCGGACGCCTTGTTGCACGACACGGGCGAGGGGCATCCAGAGTGCCGTGCGCGCTTGGAATCCATTGTCCAACACTTAAAAGACCGCTCGCTGTGGGACGAAGTGCTGCACCTTCAGCCGCAGTTGGCACCGCGTCGCGCTCTGCTCAGAGCCCACTCGCCGGCCCACTTGGACCGAGTAGCGGCCCTCGCACAGGTCGAGCAGTTCGTCTATGTGAGCCAAGACACCGCATTCTCTTTAGGCACGTACCGGGCCGCCCTCCTAGCGGCCGGAGCCCCCTTAACCGCTATCGACGCCCTGCTCGCCGGCCACGCCGACCATGCTTTCTGCTGCATGCGGCCTCCGGGCCACCACGCCGAAGCCGAGGAAATCATGGGCTTTTGCTTCTTCAACAACGCGGCGGTCGCCGCTCACTACCTGCGGGCCGAATGCGGCTGCGACAAAGTGGCGATCATCGACTGGGACGTCCATCACGGCAATGGCACGCAGCACATCTTTGAGGCCGACGGTTCGGTGTTTTTTTGCAGCATCCACCAATCCCCCCTCTATCCGGGCACTGGTGCGGCCGACGAGCGCGGGTTGGGAGCGGGCCGCGGCCAAACCTTGAATATGCCAGTCCAGGCCGGTAGCACTGATGCCGATTACCTCCGCCACTTCGCCGACACCATCATTCCAGCCATAGACCAGTTCCAACCCGATTTCATCCTCCTGTCAGCCGGTTTTGACGCCCATCGCAGCGACCCCCTCGGGCAAATCTTACTCAGCGCAGAGGGCTATGGCCAGCTAACCGAGTTGGTGCTCCAGCTAGCCACCCGCCACTGCGAGGGCCACCTCGTCTCCCTACTGGAGGGCGGATACGACTTAGAGGGAACCTCCGCTTCGGTAGCTGCTCACCTAAGCGCCCTGCTGGCGTCTTGAGGCTTGGTAAATACGTAGATAGCGACTTGGTACTCGACTGAATTCCACGTCTCGGCCCGCGTTTCTCGCCGCTGACTATAGCCTTGGGCGACGAGCCGTGCGACGAAATCATCGGCGTCCTTGCGCTGCGGATCCCCGAGGTACAGGCGGCCACCGGGTAGCAGTAGTTTGTGCAGAATGCACTCGAGATAGCGGTGATTCTTCTTTTCGTAGATGATGTCCGCCCCCACCAAGCACTCGCGTGGCTCTCCCACGGGATTTCGCCAATCCAAATAAGCCACCCGGTGGTTGTGCTGAACCTTGTTGAGCCGGGCATTGTGGGCGGCGAAAATCAGCGCATCCTCGACGAAATCAGTCGCTTCGACGCGCCAACCTAACTTGGCTAAGGCAATGCCTACCAGCCCCAAACCGCAGCCTAATTCGCAGACCCAACCTCTCGGAATCGGCTCCTTGGCGCAGCAAAACCACTGGGCCATGGCCAACGCCGTTGGCCACAACTCGGCCCAATAGGGAAAGCGCTCTACCTTCTGGAGCCGTCCCTCGCGCTCGATCATGCGGTCCACCAAGGCATCTACATCGCCGACTGCCGTCAACTGTAGCTCGCAGCCGGTTGCCAAGGTGCGGCACACCTGCCGAGTATCGTACTTGCTCAGGGTGCGGCGAATCTGCCGGTCGCTGTAGCGTTTCACGACTGCCAGTGCCGCCTGTAACACGGATAGACAGAATGGGACTCGCGCAACGGACGCATTGCCTCCGCACTGCCCGTTAAATTGAAAACTCGTCAAAACAGGCGAGACGCTTGTCAGCCTCAGCCTGCGCCCGGCAATAAGCTAATACCTCTTCGATAGTAGCCGCTTCTACAGGATTTTGTCGGGCAAAAAGCAAACAACCCATGTAAGTAGAGTGAATTGAGTTCTTCACGCAGTGGCTCTCTATCTTGTGTTTTATCGCAGCCTGTTGATCCAAGATATTGGGTGAAATTGAGAATTTTTTGGGAAACTGCGTAATATCAGATACTCACTTTTTCCCACTTCTTTCCTTAACGACCATTATCCTCTGCTTAACCTCGGCGATGCGCTCTTGATTCATGGCGACGGTGTGATTGTCCTCTGCGGAGAAACTCCCCTGTGGATAGTACGGCTGTCCGTACATGGGGTACGCCTCGCTGCGCAGATGGGCTAAAGTGTGGTGGCCGGCGCGCCGCTTGCGAGTGTGCCGCAAGGCCCCGATATCGACTTCGGAGACGACGATTTTTTCCCCTACCCCCGGATCGGCTTGGGCTAAGATGCGGCCGTCGAAATCGACCACCATTGAGCCGCCCGGCCAAGAAAAGGGGGGATAGTGACTCAGCTCGGCCCCTTGGTTGGCGGCGAGCACATACGCCGTATTTTCCAAGGCCCGACAGCGATTTACCGTCGTCCACCAATCCAGCGGTGGCGTCGCACCCCAAGGGTCCATGTAGGCCGAGACGCGGACGAGGATTTCAGCGCCGTGGACCGTGAGCTGGCGTAGCGGCTCGGGGAAGAGCCAGTCGTAGCAAATCGCCGCGCCAATGCAGCCTATGGGCGTGTGGGCCACCGGGAACAGTTCGTCCGCGTAGTCGGCCAAGTCGTGGGGGCTGGCGTGGACTTCCCAAGGGATCCAAGGGTTGACCTTGCGGTACTTGTACCACAGTCCTTCCGGCCCGAGCAGGCAGGTCGTGTTGAACACCTTGCCCGGCCATTGGGGATCTTCTTCGAGGAAGGTGGCCGTTTGAATGTACACTCCCAATTCGCGAGCTTTGTCCTCCCAACGAACCGTGTGCTCGTTGGGAATGGGGACGGTCAATTTGGCCAGCAAGCTCTTGGCGGTGGGATAGATCGGCGCGGCGTGGCCAAATTCGGGAAAGGCCAGCAGCTTGACGTCCATGAACGGCCCATAGCCTTCAACGGCCATATCGACCATTTCGACCATGCGAGCGGTGTTGCGGGCCATTTCAGCGCGATCGGTGGGATTGGGTTGGTCAACCTGACAGGCGGCCACCCCGTAGCGCAGTTCATCTCCCATGAGTTTTTCTCTTTGTCTTCCACACTTTGGGCGTTCCACGCCGCTGCTCAATCAGTTCGGCGACGACGCTGACCGCGATCTCAGCCGGAGTGTCCGCGCCGATGTTGAACCCAATCGGCGCAAAGACGGCGTCCAAGCGCTGCGGGTTGCCGCCGCGCTCGGCGATCCGCCGCCACAAAATGAGCTTCTTGCGCTCGCTGCCCAGCATCCCGATGTAGCGCGCCGGCGTCTTGATCGCCGCTTCGACGACGATTTCGTCGTGCTGGTGACCGCGAGTCGCCGCGATGATGTAGGACTGATCGTCAATAGGCAAATCGGCGAATACCTCTTCCATGCCGGCGACTAAGCACTCGTCGGCCTGCGGATGCCGCTCGGGATTGGCAAACGCCGGGCGGTCGTCAATGAGGACGACGCGAAAGCCCACATTTTTTGCCAGCGCGCAAATCTGCCCACCTACGTGGCCGCCGCCGAAGACGTAGAGCACCGGCTCGGGCAGGAATGGCTCGATAAATACTTCTGCGGCCGCGCCCAGTTCGGAGCTCGGGTCCAGTGTGCATACTAGGCCGCGCTCGCACGCGATCACTTCGGGCAAGCGCTCCTCCATTTGACGATCGGCTGCGGGCGTACCCAGCGAACCACAGATGCTGCCGTCGGCCCCTAGCCACAATCGCCCCTCTCCGGTCGAGTCAAAGCGGCGTTTGAGCAGGGTCGCCAGCGCGCAACCGCGGCGCGCCTGACGCGCTGCTAGCACGCGGCCATAGAAGTCGGCTGCCTCGTCCGGCTCAATGACTTCGGTGTAAATTCGCACGCTGCCGCCGCAATTTAAGCCGCTCTCTCCGGCTTGTTTTTCCGTCATGGTGTAGCTCAGGAGCTGGTTTTCGCCGGCCGCCAGCGCAGTGCGGCCGGCGCTCAAGACCTCGGCTTCGAGGCATCCGCCGCCGATGGTGCCGACGACGTCCCCTTCCTCGGCGACGATCATTTTGGCCCGCTCGCTCATGGGAATCGAGCCGGTGCTCCACACCAGCGAAGCCAAGGCTATGCGCTCGCCTTGCTCCTTGCGTCGGATAATTTCAGTGATAATGTCGTCCATAACTTACTCTGGCCACTGTTCCAGCTCGCGCTGGTAGTCGGCTGGCGTATCCATGTCGGTCAAAATGGCGGCCTCTGCCATAGGCAACTCGCACGTATCCTCGGGATGGCCCCGCGTCACCGCGTTCAATCCCACATCCAGTGGCAATGCCAAAATTTCCGCCCGGTACGGGTTGCGGATCAGTACCGGATGCCCCCTTTTCCCATTGGCGGTGGGTATGATGATGCCCGCGCCGACCTGTGTTCTCGCCTGCAAGACCTGCTCTACTACGGCTCCACTCAGTCGGGGTTGATCGCCTAGACAAATCAAGTAATCGGCTGCTGTATCCACTGCTCGCACAGCGCATTGTACGGAAGAGAGCATACCCGTTTGATAGTCGGCATTGACGACGCAACGGACCAGATAATCAGCAAGGACCGGGGCAATTTCCTCGGCGCGGTGGCCAAGCACGACCACCACCTCATCCAACCGCTGCCCCACGACTTCGGCGATCCATTCAATAGCCGGCCGGCCGCCCAAGGGCAAGAGCTGCTTGAGCTGCCCCATGCGGGTGGACATGCCCGCCGCCAAAATGATGCCGGCCACTCGGCCCGTTCCATCTGCTCGCATCTTTTTCAATCTAGGGCCACAGACAAGTCGCGCCAGTGCTCACGATCCCAACCGGCGACCGGCGAGAACGCCGCTGGCCCAAGCCCATTGGAAGTTAAATCCCCCCAAGTCGGCGTGAACGTCAACCATCTCGCCGGCAAAGTACAGCCCGGGCACCAAAAAGGATTCGAGCGTATCGGGATTGACATCCTCGGTGCTTATGCCCCCGATCGTCACTTCGGCGTAGTCAAACGGCCTCGGGCCGCTGACGGCAATCGGCCAATTCGTCAGGTGCTGGGCAAGCTGCCAGCGCGCGCTCTTGCCGAGCTGATCGACCCGCTGTGCCGCGTCAAACCCCAAGTGGTTCAAGAGTGGATGCACCAATTTGCTGGAAAGCAGACCGGCGAAACTCAGCGCTAGCGAGCGATGGGGATGGCGCTGCCAGCGCTCTTTGAGCAATTGACTGATCGCTTCCGGGCTTCGACCGGGGAAAAAATTGACCCGGAGTACGGCTTGCTGCGTCTTTAACTCGGGTACCAAGCGAGCGCTGAGGTTTAATATGGCAAACCCAGAGACGCCGTATTTTGTGAAGAGCAAATCGTCTGTATCACCGACCTCACGCCCTCCTTTGAGCGCAACGCGCACTTCGGCCCGGACCTTGAGCCCTTGCATGCGGGCGACGTATTTTTCCGGGCTGATGAGCGGCACCAACCCGGGCTTGAGGTCGGTGAGCTGATGCCCCATGGCCACGGCCAAATCCATACCCGAGCGGTCGGCTCCCAAGCGAGCGAGGCTGACGCCGCCGCTGGCCAATATCACGCGCGCTCCGGTGTAGCACTGCCCCTCGGCGGCGCGCAACGCAAAGCGCGCCGCGCCGGGGACGCGGCCTATACCCACCACCTTAGCATGGGTTTCGACGCGGACGCCTAGGCAACTCATGCGGTCCGCGAGCAAATCGACGACCGCCTGCGCCTGATCCGACACCGGGAAGAGGCGCTGCCGTTTTTCTTCGCGGAACTCAATCCCTAGATCGGCAAAAAACGCCAAGGTTTCGTCTAAGCGGAATTGGTCGAGCGCGCTGCGGACAAAGCGCGGATGCGTACCGTGGTAGTGCCGGAGATCGTCCGCCGCCCTATTCGTCAGGTTGCAGCGCCCATTGCCCGAAATCAATATCTTCCGCCCCAATTTTCCGCTGC
This sequence comes from Candidatus Latescibacterota bacterium, assembly GCA_965200315.1. GTDB lineage: Bacteria > Latescibacterota > UBA2968 > UBA8231 > UBA8231. The sequence continues at coordinate 350,876 of OZ241362.1, read as the reverse complement.
CTTCAAGCAGGATCACCCGCTCGCCCGCCTCGGCGGCAACAATGGCTGCCAGCATGCCGGCGGCCCCACCGCCGACCACTATGCAATCTCTCGATTCCAAGCTGGTTTATACACCACTAAAGTTATTATAAAAACAATAAGATAGAATGGTTTTATCCCCCGGTCAAACCAAGCGGCCTTCAGCTTGACACGCCCTCGTTTATTCTCTATGTTGTTTTACTTTGGCAATTATGTAAAAACGAGCTGAGTCAGGACGTTCCATGGCAGACCAAACAGGGGTGGCGACGACTCCGGGCGAGCAAAAGCCCGCATCCGCTAGCCACAGTCAACTCTCGATTTTTCCCACGCTCCACGAAGAAGTCGAAACCTCGATTCGCAAAGAGGGTATTTCCTTTGTCTTTGAAAGCCGCTCAGTCTCTGCCGTCGTCCAATTTATCTACACGCCCATCGATGGCACCTTCGCCGATATAGAGCTAGAAGTCAACAACAACGACCCGATCAAACCAGCCGAAGACGGCGGGATCGCCGTGGAAATGGGCGGCTCGGTTTGGCCAGCCGATAGCGAAGAAGTAGAGCGACACTTCATCTCCTGCGAGCAAGTTGGCGATTGCGTCGAGGCCCGTTGGCAGTGGAAACTTGGGGAGGAACAAGCCAACTTCCTCTACCGGCTCAGCATCCGCGGCAAGTCCCTCGTCGTGGAAATCGAAGGCGGGCACGGCAAGGGCACTGGCCTCTCGCTCGGCCGGGTCACCGGGGCCTTGCACCCGCGCCTGATCACCATCCCCTATTTCAATTTCGGTGACAACTACCCGCGCATCCTCTGCACTGCGGGCCATTTCTTGTCTAGCTTCGTGGATTGGCACTACTCGCGTGCTTCCACCCTGTACGCTCCGCCCGAAGCCGAGTCCCAGCGCCTCGTCCAACTCAACGGTGGCTGTGGCTACGCCAGCCAAAGCGACGGCAAGCGCCGCGACTTTCAGGAACGCTGGCTCATAACGGTCTCCACCCAATACGAAGAAGTCCTTCCGGCCTTTTCCACGGCCGAGGCCGAGTTAGGCGAAACGCTAGCCGACTGGGTCTGGTACAACATCCCCTATATCGACGCATCCCAAGAAAGCTACGTCGAGTTATACGAAAACATGCGTCAGCTCAAGCTGATGGGCATCGATCACTTACTGATCAACCACCCCAGCGAAACTTGGCACGATGGCGACGGCGACGCCACGCTCGTGGTGGAAGGAGCAGAGGCCAAAGGCGGTGAAGACGCCCTCGACGAGTACCTCGACGCCCTGTCCGACTTGGGCTACAAAACCAGCCTCCAAGTCAACTATCGCCACATCGCTCCTACCAGTTCCTGCTGGCAGCCCGAATGGGCGGCCCAACTCGCCGATGGCAGCCCAAACCCTACTGGACCCGGGCTGTATTTGCTCAAGCCGTCCGAAGCATTGGCGCACGCACCCCAACACGCGCGCACCATCATCGACAAATACCCCTGCGACGCCCTGTACGTAAGCGAACACGCCGAAGTTCCACCTTGGGAATTCAACGACTTCAGCGCCGGCGCGTCAGCAACCGGCCACTTGGCGGGTAGCTATTCCCGGCAACAAAGCCTTCTCCAATCCCAAGCCCAAGCTGGCTTGGCCATCGGGAACGGCGGCAATCACTGGTTCTACGCCGGCGTCCTGACCGGTTACCTCGCTCGCATGGTCGGGAACGATCCCAGCCGCATTCCGCCGCTGGTAGACTTCGACCTGCAAAACCTCCATCCCATTGAAACCGATGCAGGTCTGGGGACCATCGATCAGTACTTTGCTGAGCACATCCCCCAAGGTGAAAAACACAGTCGCAGCACCTATCTCGACCGCTATCTCGCCGCTACTGCGGCCTTTGGCCACGCCTGTCTGCTTCCCGACCAGTTGGAGTGGGGCATCGCCTCTACGGTCAAATCCTATTACATGCTGCGCGAACTACAAAAGCACTACCTCCGTGTCCCAGTGCGCGCCATCGCTTACTGCCACAACGACCAGTTTTTGGAGACTAACGATGCGTTGCTTTCCGGCGCGTTTGCTCAAGGACAGGTACGGGTGACGTACGACAATGGCCTTGAAGTCTATGCCAACCTCGGTTGGGAGCAGCCTTGGACCGTCCACCAAAGCGATGTGGCTTACCACCTTCCCCCAGGCTCGTTTTGCGCCTTGCAGGACTCATCGCTGCTGGTCTATTCAGCCGACGCCGGCTCAGGGCACATAGACTACGCCTCTTGCGCAGACTATTTGTTCGTCGATACCCGAGGGCAACGGGGGCAATTTGGCCCCGTAGAACTCGATGGCGCTGTCGCCATTAAAGAGCGCAAATGGGAAATTGACATCGTGCCCTTTGGGTGCCAAGCCGATATAGTAATCGACGTGGGCCAGTACTGGCCAGATCGCAAACTACCCCCGTTGCGCCTGTTGGCCTTCAAGTCCGATGACGAAGAGCCGGACGTCTATCGGGCCGATATGGAAGGAGACCGCGTCCGCTTCAAACCGCTAGAGGACGTAGTTACCTACCAGATCGCCTTGCCTGAGTGGATGGTCGAACCGGGTCGCTAGCGCTTTGTCCGATTCAGCCGCCCCCTTCCTCCAAGCCTGTCGGGGCCGAGCGCCGGCAACGCCTCCCATCTGGATCATGCGTCAAGCTGGCCGCATCCTCAAGCCGTACCGAGAGTTGCGCCAGCGTCACGGTTCTCTGCTCAAACTTTTCAAAACCCCCGAACTCGCCGCTGAAATTACCCTCATGCCGGTCGAGCTACTCGGGGTCGATGCGGCTATTCTCTTTACCGATTTAGTGACGCCTTTAGAAGCGCTTGGCTGCGAGCTGACCTACGCACCCGGCCCTGTGTTCGCCCGCCCGGTCCGCTCCGCTGCTGACATCGACGACCTCCGCAACCCCATCCCCGAGGACGACCTCACCTACGTCTTAGAAACAGCGCGACTTGTACGCAACACCCTGCCCCCCGCGGTTCCGCTCATCGGATATGCCGGCGGGCCTTTCACTTTAGCCACTTGGCTAGTGGAAGGGAGTCATGCCAAGGACTTTCCCGCCTTTCGCCGCATGCTCCACAGCGCCCCCGCCCTCGCCCATCGGCTGCTCGACCTGCTCACCGAGCTCGCCAGCCGCTTCTTGCGCGCTCAGATCGAAGCCGGTGCCCAAGCTGTCCAGATTTTCGACACTTCCATCGGTTTGTTGTCTCCGGCACAGTTCAACGAATTCGCCCTGCCCTATGTGCGGCGAGTTTGCCGCAGCCTCGCCGCGCTGGATGCCCCAATCATTTACTTCCCGCTTGCCGGGGCGCAAAATCTGCCCAGCTTTGGCCGCGTCGGTGCCCACGTCCTAAGCCTCGATTGGCGAATCGATCTCGACGCAGCTTACGAATTGTTCGGAGATACCATGCCGTTACAGGGCAATCTAGACCCCTGCGCCCTCTACGGCTCAGAGGCGAGCATTGCCAAGGCTGCTCAGCGCATTCTAAAGCAGGGTCGAGGCCGTCCCCACATCTTCAACTTGGGGCATGGCGTCTATCCAGATACGCCCTATGAAAAGGTCAAACTGCTAGTGGATGTGGTCCACCAGTTCGCGCAAACTTGAGAGGGTACGGCGGATGGAACGCATGGAAGGAAAAGAAAAAGGCACGACGCGCCGGCACACTTTTTTTTGTATCAACAAAGAGCGGCACACCGCTTCGTCCAAGGTAGTCGACGCCCAGCGCAAGGAGATTAATGTCTTCGGTCGGCGGGTGCGCGGCTGGATCGTTACCACCGAAGAGCCGGTCATCGACAAGGACATCTCCCTCGACGAATCAACGCACGGGGCAATGCCCCACCGCGACCCGGAATAACGGCACTGGCCCTCAGCGCCCCCAAGAGAATTTGTTTTCCAACCAAGTGCCAATTTCTCGCGGTGGGTCGTTCCATTTCTCGCTTGGGCCGAGAAATTGCCCGCGAATATCTTGGCGGGGGTCAAAGCTCGACCACAAGTTCGGGAACTCGTCGTGGATCAATGTTTCTACTTGATCGCTTATGCCCTGCGCGTGGTAGGAAATAACCTCGTCGGCTTCGCTTTTGCCCAGCTCTTCGGTCAGATGCTTGGCCATCCCGCTACTGGCGACAAAGGTAAATTCAATCGCCGAGTCTTCGGTCAGCTTTAGGTCAATGCGGTAGGCCGGATAGCTCAGTTTTAACCCCAATACGGACAGTTGTAACTGCAACCACTTGGCTTCGGTGACCTCGCGCGTGCTGTTCAGGGTGGCCCAGTCTAGTTCAGCTCTAACCCCTAGGGGACTCAACAGTACCAACGCGAGGAGCGAACATATCGCCTTGCGGCTCAAGGACATAGCACAACCGCCTTTCAAAAAACTGGAGCTAGCCCGACGGCCAACTCGCTCAAGCTGCGGAGGAAAAATTCTCTTCGATAAAACGGACTATGTACCTAAACGAGACCAAGCCAACCGGGCGGTCGTCATCGTCCAATAGCGGCACATGGCGAAAGCCGTGGATACTCATCAAATGCAAGGCGTGCTGCACGGCAGCATCGGCTTTGAGCGCGGTGGGTCGCGGCGTCATTAGGCTCTCGACCGCGATCTGTTCCAAATTGCTGATCAAGCCCGCCACCCGGTAGAGGACGTCGCGCTCGGTAAATATGCCAATTAACTGCCCGCTCTCGCCGGTTATTAACACGCAACCGACGTGCCGCTCCTTGAGCAAGGAGATGACCTTGGCCAACGAAGTAGTCGGCGACACGCAGACCATCTCCTGCGGATTGAGCGCGGAAAGCGGCTCGGTGAAAATTTCCTTGTACTCCCCGCTTCCCCAATTTTGGTACGCTTCGCTCAGGCTCTGGCCGCACTCCTCGCAGGCATCGACGCCAGCGATATTGTCGTGGGAGCACGAAGGACAAATCACCCGGGCCTCCTTTTCCTAGTCGACGACCCAAGTATCGCCAGCGTTGAAGAGAGTCGCGAGGTCGCCGGCACCCCGTTGTTGGGCCATCGCGTCGATTTGGTCGAGCAGTAAGTCAGTATAGGTTGGCCGGTCGAGGGCGCGCAGCACACCAAAGGGCAGCGGCCGCGACGGGTACTCCATCCGACTGAGCATATAGGCATAGCTGGCGTTTTCGCGCCCTTCGCGATGCACGACCAACTCATCTGGGGCCACATCGCTGAGCGCGACAACCTCAGGTTCGGTACCGTTCATGCGGATGCCCCGGTCCCGATCCCTGCCAAAGATGAGAGGCTCCCCCTCTTCTAAGAACACGATATTGTCGTCGCGCACGTCTGAATCTGTGGTGTGCTCCCAAGCTGTGGGGTTGAGCACAACGCAGTTTTGGTAGATCTCGACAAAGGCTGCTCCCTGATGTTCAGCAGCTCGCCTGAGCACATAGCTCAAGTGCTTGGTATTGGTGTCCTGTGTGCGGGCGACAAAAGTCGCTTCGGCACTCAGCGCCACGGATATGGGGTTGAGCGGATAGTCAATTGACCCCATGGGGGTGGACGTGGTGCGGTGCCCTAGCAGCGAGGTCGGCGAGTACTGACCCTTGGTAAGCCCGTAGATGCGGTTGTTGAACAGAAGGATCTTCAGATCGACATTGCGCCGGAGGCTGTGCAAGAGGTGATTGCCCCCAATCGACAGCCCATCGCCATCGCCGGTGATGACCCAGACGCTCAAATCCGGGTTGGCCGTCTTGATTCCCGTGGCGATCGTGGGCGCACGCCCGTGGATCGAATGCACACCGTACGTATTCATGTAGTAGGGAAAACGGCTAGAGCAGCCGATCCCAGAGACGAAGACGATGTTTTCCCGCGGGATTCCCACTTCAGGCAATATCTTTTGCATTTGGGCCAAAATCGCGTAGTCGCCGCACCCGGGGCACCAGCGGACCTCTTGGTCAGAAACGAAATCCTTGCGGCTCAGCCCAGTTTCTACAACAGCTTCGGCCATCTCGATCTCCCTACTTTAGCTTACCACTTGGCGAATTTTGTCGGCCACTTCCCGAATTTGGAAAGGGCATCCTTGGACCTTGTTCAACTTGACGACGCGCACTGGAAAGTGCGCTTGGACCAACAGGGCCAATTGGCCCAAGTTTAGCTCGGGCACCAACACTTGCTTGTAGCGGCCGAGCACATTGCCAAAATTGCGGGGAAACGGATTCAAGTAGCGCAGGTGCGCGTAGGCCACGTCGAGGCCCTCGTCCTGCACCTGCTCAACGGCTGCGCGAATGGCACCGTAAGTCCCTCCCCAACCCAAGACCAGCAGGTCCCCTTGGTCGGGGCCGGTCACTTCCAGTTCGGGAATAAAATCGGCAATGCCGCGGATTTTGTCGGCCCGGACGCGGACGATGCGCTCGTGGTCTGCAGGCGCGTAGGAGACATTACCCGTCACATCCTGCTTGCCCAAGCCGCCGATCCGGTGCTCCATTCCCGGCGTCCCCGGCACGACCCAAGGCCTAGACAAGGTCTGTGGGTCGCGCATGTAAGGTTGGTAGCCGTCGGCATCGGTGTACGGCTCGGCATCAATGGCCGCGATTAGAGCCGGGTCTGGTATTTTCCACGGCTCGGAGTTATTGGCCACATAGCCGTCAGACAGCAGAAAAACCGGCGTCATGTAGCGAATGGCAATGCGAAAGGCCTCGATGACCATGTCGAAGCATTCGCCCGGGGTGGCCGCAGCAAGGACCGGGATCGGGCTTTCGCCGTTGCGCCCGTAGAGCACCTCCAGCAAATCGGCCTGCTCGGTCTTGGTGGGCAAGCCCGTGCTAGGACCGCCGCGCTGCACGTCAATGACCACCAGCGGCAGTTCCATAACTACAGCCAAGTTGATCCCCTCGCTCTTGAGCGCGATGCCCGGGCCACTGCTGGCAGTAGCCGCGAGGCTGCCGGCAAAAGACGCGCCAATCACCGACCCCATGGCCGCGATTTCGTCCTCGGCCTGGAACGTGCGCACGTCAAAGTTCTTCAGCGCGGACAAGCCCTCTAGGATGGTACTAGCCGGCGTGATGGGATACGAGCCGTAAAAGAGCGGTTTGCCGGCCTTTTGCGCGGCCGTTACTAGCCCCAAGACAAGCGCCTCATTGCCAGTGATCCGCTTGTATACTCCCGGTTCGACAATCTGCCGTTTCGGCACCGAGATCTGCGTCTGAAAGGTCTCGGCTGTTTCTCCGTAGTAGTAGCCTGCTTTCAAGGCCCTCGTATTGGCCTCAACTACCTCGGGCCGACCGGCGAACTTGGTCTGGTAGAACTTGAGCGTGTAGTCGAGCGGGCGGTCGAACATCCAGAACACCAAGCCCAAGACAAAGGCATTCTTGCACATGTCCTTTGCTTGGTTGCTCATGCCTTCGATGTCGGCGAGGGCATTGCGGGTCAGGGTGGTCAAGGGGACCGGATGCACGTCGTAGCCGCTGAGGCTGCCGTCTTCGAGCGGGTTTTTCTCGTATCCGGCCTTGCGCAGGCCATTGCGGTTGAACGGATCGGTATTGACGATGATGGTTCCGCCCGACTCGAGATCGATCAAGTTGGCTTTGAGCGCAGCCGGGTTCATCGCCACCAGCACTTGGGGCGAATCGCCTGCCGTGTAGAGATCATTGGCGGCAAAGTTGACCTGATAGCCGCTCAGCCCGGGAATGGTCCCGGCCGGGGCGCGGATTTCAGCGGGAATGTCGGGAAAGGTACTGACGTCGTTGCCCATCACGGCCGAAGTATTGGTAAACTGACCGCCGGTTAGCTGCATCCCATCGCCCGAATCGCCGGAAAATGCGATAACTACAGATTGGCGCTCTTCTTGCGAGTACGCTCGCCTAGGTGCCGATGGGGCCACGATTTCGGCCATGCACACGACCTCCTTAAAAAGAAAAAAATCTCAATCCGCAACGCATGCTCAAGCACCCTCTTTGGTGCGAGCTATGCGCTCGGGATCCGGTGGCAAATTGTAGATGTCTTCGGGAAACTGATCGGTGAGAAAGCGGATGACCTCGTGTTGGGGCAAATTCCCCTTTATGCGGCCGTCTTCATCCACAATCGGCACGTTGCGATAGTCCCCAGCGTTCATCAGCTGCAGGGCGCTGCTGATCGGCTGCTGGGCATCCAAGCTATGCGGATCGCAGGTCATCAATTCGGCCACCGCCCGCGTCCACGTCGCCGGCTGGTCAGTCACCTTAGTGAGCACATCGCGCTCGGTAAAAATCCCCACCAAGCGGCCATCCTCTTCCACCAGCGCGGCACTGACGTGTTGGTGGCGCATTTTCTTGAGTACGTCAAGCACCGACTCCTGCGGCTCGCACAGGGCATACCCGTCCAAATCCAGATGGCCGATGGCCTCTTCTTGTAACTTCTGCACGACCTTCATTGGAAAGCCCCTTTCTTGGGGCTTGAATACCGCATTATTCACCTAGTTTACTGGATCATCTATAGCAAAATTAAGATAGATAGGAGTGATACATCCCGCAAGGTAATATGTCGCAACGACGTTACGACCTTTTACCGCTCCAAATTCACCACCCAATCCGCAGCTACTTTTACCGTTAGATGCTGGTCGGCAGCGACCACCGTGGCCCCTCGATCTACCAATCCCCGCAAGGCCGCCATCATCAAGCGCACGTCTTCTCGATGATCGCCGCTGGCCGGGTCGTCGATCAGCACCCAAGTGCGCCGGGAGGCCCGCGTCGATTCGAGCGCCAGCCGCAACCGCAACCACTCCCCCCGCTCCAGTTTCTGCACCTCCTGCCCCAAAAGCAGATAGCCGAGGCCGCAGCCGACGGCGGCCTTTAGGCGTGGGCGGATGGGGTCGTGCCGGGCAAAGTGGGTACAAGCCTGTTCCAAGGTCATGCCCAACACATCGGCGATGCTCGCGCCGCGCAAGGTCACCTCGCAGGTTTCGTCTCGGTACCTGCGGCCTTCGCAAGCGTCGCACACCAGCGCTATATCCTCTAGGAACTCCAAATCGAAGTAGCATTGGCCGCGGCCTTCGCAGTTCGGACAACGGCCTCCCGGTCGATTCAACAAGAAGACGTCCCGGCCCCAGCCGCGCGCCGTTGCAGTGGGCGATGCGGCATATAAATCGGCGACGCGCTCAAAAAGGCCCAGCCCCTCCAAAACCGTAGCCTTGCCGCTGGAGGCTTCTACCGTTACAACGCGGCTGTTGCGGGGCAAGCCCACAGCGGAGTACTCAACGGACCGCCCCTTGAGCAACGGCAGCAAAACTTCGTGCAGCAGGCGGGTCTTGCCGCTGCCGGAAGGCCCGCATACGCAGGTCAACTTCCCGTGCGGCAGTTCGATGGCAAGCGGCCCGATCACACCGTCCCCGCGAATGACCAACGCTGGCTTAACTTGCTCGGCGACCCGTTTTTCAGCCGCTTCATCCCGCTCAATTTCAGCCGCCTCCCCTACCTGCACTTGCCCTCCTGCAAACGACCAGACTTCGTCCGCGACCGCCACGAGTGCAGGCGCGTGATCCAACAATAGCGCGGTATTGCCACCAGAGACTAATCGGCGCAGACCCGCTGCGGCCGCATCTAGCATTTCTCCTGACAATTGGCTGCCCAATCCCTCCCAAATGTAGAGGATACCGGTCAGACCGCTGCTGAGGCAGGACGCCAATTGCAATCGCTGCCACTCGCCAGCCGCCAGCGATTCGAGCCGACAGCTCAACGGTAGATGCCCCAGCCCCAAGCTACAGATCGCGGCGAGCGCAGTCTCTACTTTCGCGTGTCCCTCGCCCCTATCCAGCCAATCGCGCAATGAGCCGAGGGAAGCGTCCATTAGTTCGTCTATGGTGCGACCGTGTAGGGTCACCTGACCGGCCAAAGACTGGCCGGTGCCGAAGTCAGCCGCAGCTAGCGGCTCGTACTGGCGACCGCATTCGCCGCAAGTTGGCTGCTGGTTCAAGTGCATCCTCTCGCTGGTCCCATCTACCCAAACCACCGTCTGCCCCGAGGAAATAGAGCGGCTCACGCGCACGGCTTCCAAAAAGCGCACGCTGGCATTCGGGTCTGGCACTAAGCGATCCACCACGACGTGTACTTCGCTTTCGCCGCTCGGCAGTGCCGGGCCGTCGCCTTCCAACCGCTGGATCTGGCCATCGATTGCGACCCGCGTAAATCCAGCCTGCACGAGTTGTTGCCACATTCCCTCGTTCCGCAGAGCCAACGGAGCCAACACCAAACAGCGGGTGTCTGGATAGACGCGGGCGACCTCGCACTCAACCTCATCGGCCGCATAGCTGCGACAGCGGCCGCCGCATTCGAGGCAGTGCATCTGTCCCTCTTCCAGCATGATCTGCGCCAAAATCCCGTCTAGCTGCAAGTAGTCCCCCACCGTGCGCCCGCGTCGCGGTGCCCTTCGGCTGAGCTCAGGTCGAAGCCCCAAGTAAATGGCCGGTGGCAAGCCCGAAATTTCTTCCACATCGGCGCGCGCTGTCCCACTGACGCTTTCTCGTTCGGCCGGAGACAGGGCCTGCATGTAGCGCCGGCGGCTCTCCGCGTACAGAATGTCCAAGGCCATGGCGCGGCGACCACTGCTACTGCGGCCGGTAAAGCAAATGATCCGGCCCAACGGCAAGTCCATATCGACATTGGCCAAACCGCCCGCCCGGGCACCGCGTACGCAAAGAGTAGCTTTCAAGGGGTAGCCTGCGTCATGGAATCGATTTTCACCTGCAAGCGCGCATCGTCGGGATTGCGCGTACGCAAAAAAGCCCAGTGGGCTTCTGCTGCGCCGGAACGCCCCAAGCGCAACAGCACTTCTCCGCGCCGATAGTGCGCTTGGGCGTGGTTGGGGTCAAGTTCGAGTGCTTGGGCAAAGGCATCCGCCGCAGCTTGGTCATCGCCCTGCTTGGCATACACCAAGCCGAGATTAAAATGCGCTCGGGCGTAGCTAGCGTCGAGCGCGAGGGCCTTGTGGAAGTGCGCGGCGGCCTCGCTCCATTGACCAAGGCGATAATAGCACAGGCCGAGGTTGTTGTGCAGGCCGGGCGAGGGCTGGGCGCGGCTAAAGGCTGCAATCGCCGCCTCGTATTCCCCCGCGCCGAAGAGCTCTAACCCACGTCTGATGGCCGGGTCGCCGCCTTCTTGCTGTGCCAACACGGCCGCTAGACCAGAGGCGGCGGGAGCAAATGACGGGTCAATGCGCAGGGCCTCGCGGAACATGTTCTCGGCCGCCACCCAATCCCCACGGCGTTGGTACAAGGCACCGAAGTTGTAGTAATCAACGCGTTTGCGGGTCAACCGCTCGGCTCCGGCGTCCCGATAATTAATCGGCAGCGCGACTAAGGCCACCAACAGGCACGACCCCAGCAGCCGACGATACGCCCCGTCCGTTGCCCAAGCCACGACCTTGGCAAGCCAGCAAGCGGCGTAGAGCAGAATCACCGGCGCGACGGGCAGGCGGTATTCCGAGGACGTGAAAAACAGCAGACACGCAGCCAGATAGCTCGCCAGATACAGGTCGAGCAATAACGAGCGGCGACTAGTGGCCCAGCCCAGGACCGCCAGCGGAGCCACTATCCCCCACCCCAGAACGCACCAGTGCAACAGGGGCACAAAGTCCCGCGCCAAATACAGACTCAGGTTGTTTTGTGCCTCGACTCCGTTCCAGAACATGTAGAGTTTGCGGCCTTGTAACGCCAGATACGCGAGGGGATTTTCCACGGCAAAGCGCAAGCCAGCCATCAGCCAAAATCTGGAGGCTTGAGCCGGGGTCAGTTCCTCGCCCGTGCGCGCCTCGGCCTCGCGGATAAACGCTTCGCGCTCCAAGTCCGGCTCGGCGCTAGGCAGGAAATCGACCTGCGCGTAGATGCCGTTGGCCTCGGGATGATTGCCCACGTAGAAATTCATCCCGGCTGAGGACGTGGTCAGCAGCCATTCCCCTCCGACGAGATAGTTACGGCAAGCCACCGCCCCCACTACGAGGCCACAGCCCACAGCCACCAACCCCCACGGCCGCAACCCGCGCCGTCCCCACTGTGCAACAAACCAGCCCGCGACCACCGCGACAAATAGCAAGACCATGGGCCGCGCCGTAGCCGAAAGCCCCAACAGCAGGCCCGCAGCCAACAGCCAGCGCGCTGCACCTTGCGCGTGCGCCAAGCAATACAGGGCCGCGAGATTCAAAAAGGTGATCGGCGCAGCGGTCAGCAGTGCCCCGTCGTAGAACACATACGGCTGATAGATCGCCGCCATGCCAGCGGCCAACAAGCCAATTTGCGCTCTCCACAATTTCCGGCCCAGTGCGTAGATCAAATAGCAACTGCCCGTCCCCAGTGCCGCCTGCACCAAGCCAACCCACCAGTATTCAGCACCAAAAAGCGAGTAAATGACGGCCAAGAAGTAGGAGTAAAACGGATTCATAAAGAAGGGCTGGTCGCCCAGCCAATCGCCCGCGATAATGGCCCGGGCGCGACGGTCGTAAAATTCGGAGTCAATCAGGAGGACGTCGAAGAGCGGCGTATCAACCGCCTCGTAGAGATAAGCTAAGCGCACGCCGAGGGCGGCGATTAGGATCGCCCAGAGCATGGCTCCCTCTCGCCTTAGTTGCACCGCGCCGATACCGCTTGTTTGCATACTACCAAATATAGCCGGAATCCCCAGCGCGGGCATGGCTCCCGCTTTCCTTACGTCAACGGCGACCTGTTCCGCGACCCGCTGCTCATTCCGTCTTTTGATTCCGCCATGCGCCAGCGGCTCATCAACGCTTGCCGTTTCAATTGGTCCGATATCTCGCCGGCGATTTTCGGCTCACTCTTTCAGTCAGTGATAGACCAAGACGGGCGCCGCGCTCAAGGGGCGCACTATACGACCGAGAACAGCATCCTCAAGGTCATTGAGCCGCTGTTTTTAGACGAGTTGTGTGCTGAATTTCGTCGGCCCAAGGCCCGCCGCGCCAGCCGCCGCATTCCCGAACTGATCGCCTTTCAGCAGCGGCTCGGCCAGTTGCGATTTTTCGATCCAGCCTGTGGCTGTGGCAACTTCCTCATCATTGCCTACCGCGAATTGCAGGCGTTGGAAATAGAAGTGTTGAAAGAGATTCGTCCACACGGCCAGTTCGACGTTTTAGCCGCGAGTCCGTGACTTCAAGGCCCGCTGCTGAAGCAGCGTCACCGCTGCACAACCCAGTAGTGAAACGAAACAATCGGCCGCAAATCGCCGCCAAAGTGAAGCGGCCGCGTCTCAAGCTCGACGCGGCTGCTGACATCCGAAGCGGGTAGTTGGCCGACGGCCAGTTCGAGCCACTGGCGGCCCCGCCCGCCCGGTAGTTCCACGTTGGCAATTTTCTTGCCATTAGCGAACACCGCAAAGTGCTGAGCAATACCCGTAACCGTGCGCATGATCACCGTCGCCGGCTGGCCAGCGTTCAGAACCACCTCCATCCGCTCGCCCCCCGTTACCGTCCGGCCCCCGTCGATGTACACGGCCTGAGGGTCGTCGGTCGCACTCAGTGCCAGCAACAGATTCGCCTCCCCACTGCCGGGCACCCACACTTTAGATTCGTAGCCGTGCTGACGTTCACTGGTCAAATCGGCGACATCCACTTTATCGACCACCCGCCAGCCTTCCTCTAAGAGCGTCCGGTTGCGGATGGCCTCGCCGCTGAGCTCGGCGGTCCAGTGCGCCTGATACAACACCTTCTCGGCATCTATAATCGACGGCTCAAAGACGCGGATGCGGTGCAGTGGCTGCAAGAAGATGCCTTCCGGGAAATTGAACCAATTGGGGAAAATGGCAAAGTACTGAGGGCGCTGGTCTGGCGGCATGGCCTCCAGCCGCTCGAATAGCGACCCGCTCCCGTGCCGCCAAGGCGCGCTGTTCCCGGCTGTGGTCAATCCGACTAAGTCGATAGTTTGGCGGCGACCGAAATAGCGCAGGGCCCCAGCGTCGTTGACGGCGATGCGTGCGTCGGGCGGCAACTCGGCGTCGATAAAGCGCGCCATCTCGACCTGCTGGTTGCGGATATCGCTGCAATTTTCCCCGTACGCAACCGCGAAAAACCCCACCGACATCACCCCCCACAAGCCGAAAAAGCAAGCCAACCCCCGAGCCAACTTGCGGCCCCATTCCCCCCCAGCCGCCTCCAACCGCCCCAAGCCCAAAGCAGCAAAGAGAATGTAAAGCGGCAAGAAAGGCTGCTGGTAGCGATTGAAATGGGCATCATATTCTACGAGAGTGCAGGTTAGTAAGACGCCGCCGACAAACCACGCCCCACCCAATGCCGCCACCCCGAACCGCCGCTCGGACAGTTCGCCCCAGAGCCGGTAGCTCAGCTCGGCCAAAACAAACAGCGCGACAAACGGCGCAAACACCATGCGGCGATAGTTGCCGTCGTACGCGTATAAGTTGACGCTGGTCTGATGCCCCAGCGACCCGGTGAGAATCCCTTTGACAAATTCGGCGAAGTCGAAGAAGACAGCGCGGAGCTGCTCGGGTAATGACCCGTGCGGTTCGGCAAAGCGCCATTTGGCCTCGATCCCAGATGCCCCAGCCTCTCCCGTCCACCAAGCCAGCAGCAGCGCTTGGACCACATACACCCCCAAAGGCACCCCCCACTGCCAATGCAATGCCCGGCGATAGGCGACTAGCACCAACAACAGCAAGACCAAGGCGATCCCCTCGGGCCGCGCCAACGCCAAAAAGGCCGCTGCCAGCGGAGCGCGCCGATCTTCTGTTAGGTAGAGATACAGGGTCAACAAGATGGCGCAGGCAAAGAGGCCGATCGCCATGCCGCTGTAATAGCCCCACAGCAGTGGGCCGCACAACAGAAACATCAACGCGGCCACCCAACCGCTGAACGAGCCTCCCAATCTATGGCCTAGCAGCAGGAGCAACCGAGCACTCAACCCCAGCCACACAGCCCCCAATGCCAACGCGTACAGCGCAATCCCCATCCCATCCAGCCCCAGCCAAAAGCCCGGCAGCAGCAGCAAGGTGTACAGCAGACTAGTCGCGCCGGCCGTTGGCTCAGCGAGGGTGTTGTATTCGAGGAAATGCCCTTGGGCCGCTTGCCGAGCGTATTGGAAATAGATGAAGGAATCGTCCAGCGGCAGGGCCAAGCGGCCGCCTGTGTGGTAGAGCATGGAGGCCACAAAGAGCAACAGCCACAACAGAGCTAGGCCCCAAAGGATGGCCCCCTCTCGGCGAATGGCGTTCATCACCTATTTGTCCGCACTCGGTCCAATTGCATCCGCTAGGTGACCCATCAAATCATCTAGTGCCTGCCGCGAGGCACGACCGCGAAAGGTGTTGAGTGCCGGATCGTCGGTCTCCACCATCCATTCCTCAAGCGCATTTCTCAGACTTTGAACTTCATCGGCATAGTTGGGATCATCAATCAGGTTGTTCAGCGCATTGGGGTCGTTGGCAAAGTCGTAAAATTCTTCCAGTACGCGATACGTAAACAAGTGATTGCGCGCCGCCAATGCTGGATCGCAGGCCGCGGCTTCTTGCATCGCCTGCCAAGACCGACCATTCTGGGACTCATTATGAAACGCTCGCTCACCATCGGACCAAGGGTTGAAAATGTAACCGAACCGCGCATTTTGTACGCACCGCATGGGATAATTGTGCCGCGCCGAAGTCTGGTGAAATTGTGTGAATACCTGTTCGCATCCAGCCTGCTCTGCACCCCGCAACACCGGCAAAAGCGACTGGCCATTGACGCCGTCTGGAATATCCACGCCAATTGCATCGAGCACCGTAGGTAAATAATCTATCCCCGAAATAAAATGCTTGGTATCCGAGCGCCCAGCCTCAATAACCGCTGGCCAGCGCACCACCCAAGGGGTGCGCGTACTGTTCAAATAACAATTGGTCTTGGCAAACGGAAACGCCATGCCATTATCCGACAAAAACATCACTAGCGTATTCTCTGCCACACCCACCTCATCCAACACATTGAGCAATCGCCCCACCGTATCATCACAGCGGCGCACAGAATTGTAATACTCGGCTATTTCCAGCCGCACCTCCGATATATCGGGCAAAAACTTAGGGACGATCACCTCTTCTGGCGCAAATGTGCGCGAAGGCGGCACTGCGGGTGGATCGAGTTCGCTATACCACTCGGACTTGTCATTACCGTAAAACGGACGATGCGGATCGTGGGAGTTTGCCAGCAAAAAAAATGGCCGGTCGCCGGCTACGGCATCCTGCACGAAATTTTTGGCATACTGATGATACACCTCGGGATTTCGTCCCTGCCCCAAATGGATTTGATCATGCGCCATATCCCATTGAAACGTCTGATATGGCGTCGAATGTGCCACTTTGCCCAAAATGCCTACATCATACCCCTCATCTCGCAGAATCGCGGGCAGCATAGGTACGCCTTCGTAGCGCAAATGATAAAAGCCTTCGCCCCCACTCAGATGCGGATAGCGCCCAGTCATCAATGCCGAGCGGCTCGGTTGACACACCGCAATCGTCACATGGCCGTGCTGAAAGCGCAATCCCGCTGCGGCCAATCGGTCGATATTGGGTGTTGTTCCCGCGGTCGGACACCCAAATGCCCCCACCGCATCCCAGTTCATGTCATCTGCTGTAATGAGCACAAAATTGGGTCTGTTCATAAAGAATTGGCCTCTCTATCTAATGGATAGCGCGAGTGGAGGATTGGCAAAGCGGATGGAGTTATTGCACAGCGTCGAGAATAATATAAATTGCTCCTAGCGGAGACATCCTCATCCCACCCTAATCCATTGGAAAAACCATGCGCTCACTTTACTTCCTGCCTTTGTGGCTGCTCATCCCAGTCGCCCTTTGCGCGGCTTCTCCCTTTGACCACAACCCCTTTGACCAAGTGCTGCAAGAATACGTCGATGACCAAGGATTGGTCCGCTACGCCGCTCTAGCCAAAGACCGCGCCCAACTCGACGCCTATGTCGATAGTCTCGGCCACTACAGCCCCGAGACTCATCCCGACCGCTTCCCCACCCGCGAACACGAGCTAGCCTACTGGATCAATGCGTACAACGCCTTTACCCTGCGGGGCGTCATCGACGCCTATCCCATCGCCAGCGTCAAAGATGCCTTTGTACTCAGCGGCTTTTTTAACCGCCAGACCTTTGTCGCTGGCGGGCGCGAGATGACGCTGGATCACGTTGAAAACAAAATTATCCGCCCAACCTACCAAGAGCCGCGCATTCACTTTGCGGTCAACTGCGCGGCCCTTAGCTGCCCGCAACTAGACAACCAGGCCTTTACCGCCCCCGACCTCGACGCCCGCTTGGAACGGGCACTGACGCGCTTTGCCCAAGACCCAAACCACGTGCGCTTGCAAGAGAAGCGACTCTACCTATCCAAAATTCTCGACTGGTACGGAGAGGATTTCACAGCTTGGTTCCCGCCCGACCGCCCCAATCCCGAAAATATGCCCACCATCGTCAACTACCTGCGCCCGTACCTTCCCCCGGACCTAGCCGCTGGACTGACCGAAGATATATCCATCGAATACAACGACTACGACTGGACGCTCAACGAGGACAAAGAAACGGGAAGCCCCCGCCCAGCGGCAGACTCCCCGTAATCGACCCAACTCGTTGGAAAGTTTTATAAAAAGAACGGATTGTGCTCCCGTTCTTCCCCCACAGTAGTAGCGGGTCCATGGCCGGGAAAGAGCGCGACGTTTTCGTCTAGACCGAGTAACTTCTCGGCCACGGCTTGGCGCTGCCTCCGGTAGTTGACCACGCTGCGAGTGCCCCCAAGCGAACCCGCGAAAAGCGCGTCCCCGACAAAGGCCATCTCCTCGTGGACTAAGCTGATGCCGCCCGCCGTGTGTCCGGGCGTGGAGTGAACCTCAAAGCGCAAGTCGCCGACATGGACAACTTCGCCTTCAGCTAGTTCTCCCGCGATTTGGTCGGCCAAACGGCCCGTTAGGGCCAAGTCGCCACTGTGAATCCGCGCTGGCGCGGCCGTGGCGCGGCCAATTTCGGCGAGGGCGCTGATGTGGTCTTGGTGGCCGTGCGTCAGCAAGATCTGTTCGACCGTTAGCCCAGAGGCGGTCAAGCGCTGGAGGATTTTATCCGCGTCGAATCCTGGGTCGATGATCGCGGCACGACCCGTTGCCGCACAGCCGACGATGTAGCCGTTCATCAGAAAGCCGCTGCCAAGCACCATCATCTCCACCTGCGCCTCGGCCATCGAACGGCCCGCCGGATGGCGCGGGAAAAATGCCTGCGCCGCGCTCGCCTGCAATTTGCCCGGGTGCAAGCCGAGAGATTGGGCTAGCCGCTCAATGGCGTCTGCGGCCGGGACCAGCTCGTAGTCTTCGATCTTTGCGATATCCTCGGTAATCAATCCCACCCGGTCGGCCAGCACTGCGACCGCCATCTCCTGCCCGCGACGGGCCTTGGCGACGACGGCGCCGAATTCGTCTTCTAATTGCGCGTACATGTTTCCCTCAGTATTCAAGACTCGACAGCTTGCAAACTGCCCAAGAACTCATCAAAGCTCGCAGCCCATTGCGCGACGGTTTGGGCCGGTCCAGTCATCTTGAAAAACACCGTGCCCGAGCGGTGGACGGCAATGGCTCCGAGCATCCGGTAGTCGGCTTGGGGTTCCGCGCTTCCCATCCCCATTCCCCCAGAGAAGGTGCCGCTGACATCAATTCCAGTTATTTCGATGGCCCCCACCTGTCGCGTCCAACGCCGCCCTTGGGCTGGTTGGCTGTCCTCCTGTTTGAATTGGCCGAACCAACGCTCAATGTTGGCCTCGACGCTTCCGCCTTGTCCTGGGCCAAAAAAAAAGATGCCCAGTGTCGCTTCTCCGGCCGGGCCAGGAAGGCCGTATTGAGCCACCCGCATGGAACTGGATGGCTGCTGCGCCACCCAACCCTTGGGAGCCACCGCGCTGAGTGGCCCCAGTGCCTGCCGCCCGCCCACCTGAGTTGGTGTTGCACTGGTTGGCGTTGGGGATCGGGCGGTGAATCCCCGCTCGGCCATGGCCGCGGCTGGCTCCTCGCCGCTGAAATTTTGACTGCACCCGCTAACTCCGAGGATCCCAGCGAAGAGCCACACAAATCGGCTTCGAGATCGAAGAGTTTCCTTTAGCATCACAAATTCCCCCAAGCAATGAAACTGGCGAGAGTCGCTAGCACGACCAAGCCCCCTAAGTAAAACCAAACCTTGTTTCGCCTGCGCCGTCGCGATCTTTTGGACGGCTTCCGCCTAGGCCGGTTGAGAGCGAGCGTCCCCACTTGCAAAGCCGGCGACTTGTGTTGGATGTAGTGGGCCATCTCCTCGTATATGCGGCGAATGCTCTGAGCGTTTTCGGCCTCCCCGTAATCGGCCAGATGAGACAGCGGCAACCACTGCACCGGGGCAATTTCATGGGAGATGGGAAATTCGATCTGCGCTTTGACCCGCGCCTGTTCGTAGCCTAAAAGACGGACGTAATAGCGCAACCGGCAGCTATCGAAATCAACCAGACAACAGCGGTAGCCGATCTTGCCTAGCTGGCGCAAGCCCTCCTCCACATCGCGCAACAAGCCCAAGTCGCGTTCTTGGCGCGCGTTTACTAGCTGCTCGCGCAGCACTTTGACGGTTGTTGGGGTGCCTTCGTTCATCGTCCGACTGCGAACTTAGAGCGCGAAAATAAGGTTGTTCTCGCCCGGGCTGTCAACTTACTTCCAGCGCGCTTTTTGCTCAGACTGTGGTTTGACAAACTAGCGCTGTATCGGTTAAGATAGCCGCCAATTGTACCTGCTTCCCTAGCCCATGTTGTACTACAGCCCCCCATATTTTCCGTTGAGTCGGATCTTCCTGCTTGCGGTCCTTTTGCTCGCAGCCGGACGCACGTGCGCCGAGGCGGATCTTCCGCGCATCCACCGCATTGTCATCCACGGTCTCGAGCGCACCGACGAACAGATCATTCGCCGCGAATTGCTCTTTGCCGAAGGCGATGTCCTCGACTCCACCCTCGTTGCCGAGACAGTGCGCAATTTGCGGCGTTTGCTGTTTGTCGGCGAAGTACATATCCGCTTGCTCGATCACCCCGACGGCGTCGAGGTGACGGTCTCGGTAGAAGATCTCTACTCGCGCGCTTTATCCCCCTTGATCTCGGGACAAATCGACGAATTGAGCTTCGGCGCGGTCGCGCTCGACTACAATTTTCGCGGCCGCGGTCAACGCCTGCGCTTGGGCCTCGGGAACCAAGCCATTTCCGGCCCTTGGGCCGAGTTGCTTTTTGCCGAACCGCGCCTTGGCAACAGCCGACGCGCCCTAGCGGTCCAGCTCGCCACAGGCACCGAAGGCCACGATCATGCCCTGACTTTTTCGCGGCCCTTTGCCGCCTTAGCCGATCGCCGCGCCTATGGCCTTTCCCTGTTCAGCCAACAGGCCGTGCGGCGCTTGTACTCGGAGGGTCAGTTCGCAACGCGCTATCAAGACGCGCTCGATGGCGGCCACATCTGGCTGACTCGCTCCTATGGCGCACAGACGAAGGTGCGTCCCTCGGTGCAATTGCAGGGCACCCGCCGCCGATTCACCGCAAGCGCGAGCGATGGATACGCGCCTGCTGACCGGACGCGGGTTATACCGAGTGTCAGCCTCCTCGTGTGGCGTCCTCGCTATAAGCGCGCCCGCTACATGCGCAACTTAGGCCCGCTAGAGGATTTACAAACGGGCAGTTGGCTGTCGCTGCGCTGGGGCTTTGTCCATCGCTCCTTGGGATCGGATCGGACCTTTTCTTGGTATCAGGCCCATCTGGCCCCCCGCTTCGAACCTACCAAGCGCAGCTACGCCGAACTGGCCTTGTTTGCCAGCGCGTACCGAGGCGAGGGGAAATTTTACAACCTCTTGGCCTCAGCATCCGCGACCGCGTACTTTCGGCTGGGAGCGGCTCATTCGCTCGCCTTGCGCGCCGCTTGGAAAGCCCTGCACCGCAGTGAGAACGCCGATCAGCTCCTCCTCGGCCCAGCGTACGGCTTGCGCGGCTATGCCCCTCGGCGCTACGATGGCACGAGACGCGCACTGTTCAACTTGGAAGCGCGCCCCACTTTAATTCACCGACCTTGGTACACCCTCGCCAGCGCTGCCTTTGTGGATTGCGGCGCGGCTTGGACACCCAACAGAGAGACGGCCAATTTGGTCTGTTCCCCTGGCTTGGGCATCCGCTTAGGCTGGCCCAAGGTGTACAACACGCCAGTGTTGCGCGGCGATATTGCCTACGGAGCGGCAGAAGGTACTTACGGGTTGTCCGTGGGATTGGGACAGTATTTTTAGACCATGCGAAGCTTTTGGCCGACTTGGAGCGTCTATTAAAAAACCAATGCAAAAGGAGGAGCTATGAAGAACGCCAAACTACTCATTCTACTCGGCGCGTCCCTGTGTGTGCTTAGTACGCAAGCCAGCCGCGCCCAAAACTACGCCCAAGCTACGTTTGCTGGGGGGTGCTTCTGGTGCATTGAAGCGCCCTTTGACAAAGTCGAGGGGGTCGCCAGAGCCGTTTCTGGCTATACCGGCGGCGAGCGCGAAAACCCGACCTACAAGCAGGTCAGCTCCGGCGCGACCAAGCACATAGAATCCGTGCTGGTCACCTTTGATCCCGAGGTTGTCTCTTATAGCCAGCTTCTCGACATCTACTGGCGCCAATTCGATCCCACCGATATAGATGGATCTTTTTACGACCGCGGCCATCAATATACCTCGGCCATATTTTACCACGACGAAGAGCAACGCACCTTGGCCGAAGCCAGCAAACAAGCCATCCACGAGTCGGGCCGCTTTGACAAACCCATCGTCACGCCTATCCGCCCAGCCACCACCTTTTATCCGGCCGAGGAGTATCACCAAAACTACTATCTAAAGAATCCCCAGAACTACAAGCGCTATCGCCGAGGATCGGGCCGGGACCGCTTTATTGAAGAGACTTGGGGCAAAGATCTACCGACGGCAACGGCCAGCGTCCAATACGCCAAACCTCCCATTGACTCCTTGCGCGTCAAACTTACGGACTTGCAATTTCGCGTCACTCAGGAAGACGCCACCGAGCGGCCCTTCCAAAACCTGTACTGGGACAACAAGGCCGCGGGCATCTACATCGATATCGTTTCCGGCGAGCCCCTCTTTAGCTCGCAGCACAAGTTCAAATCCGGCACTGGCTGGCCTAGCTTTACCCAGCCGCTAGAACCGGATCACATCGTCGAACACACTGACAATTCGCTGTTTATGACCCGCGTCGAGGTGCGCAGCAAATACGCCGACTCACATCTCGGGCACGTCTTTGCGGACGGCCCACCTCCCACCGGGATGCGCTACTGCATCAACTCGGCGGCTCTGCGCTTTATTCCCGTCGGGGATTTGGCCAAGGAAGGCTACGACGAATACGCGGCCCTCTTTGAGTAAGCGCGAGGGCCTTGTTGCATGGCAAAAATGCAAACAGCCGGACAACCTTATCCCAGAATCGGGATCGGTTGGTCCGGCTGTTTTTTTAGGTGGCTCCGCGGGTAGGATTCGAACCTACGACCAAGTGGTTAACAGCCACCCGCTCTGCCAGCTGAGCTACCGCGGAATAGACAAATATATTAACGAAAAAGCGGGCAAAAATCAAATAAGGCCAAGCCACCAACGGCCTTGTGCGCCCACTTTTCTCGCCCCGCAGCAGCAGATAATTAGTCCGCGTAGTACTCCTTGAGAGAGTCGCAGCGAGCGGGATGGCGGAGCTTCTGCAGGGCCTTTTCCTTGATTTGCCGCACTCGTTCCCGAGTGCGCCCGACATAGGCCCCGATCTTCTCTAAGGTCATCGGCTCGTGTCCATCCAAACCGTAATACATCTTCAAGACGCGCGCCTCGCCCTCGGTCAGGGCGTGCATGGCGTTGAAGATCTCCTCTTTGAGCTCGTCGATAGAGAGAGCCTCGTCGCTGGACGGCTGACTATAGTCGGGAATCAGATCGCCGAAACAGCGATCCGGCTCGGATTCGTCGCAGGGCATCTCCAGCGAAACGGGCCTTTGGGCCAATCTCAATAGGAGATCCATATCGCCGGGTTCGACCTCTAGCTCTTCGGCGATTTCCTCCACTTCTGGGGGACGCCCTAGCCCCTGTTCCAGCTTGTTGAGCACCCTGTTGACGCGTGTCAGTTCGCCGATGCGATTGAGTGGCAACCGCACGATGCGCGACTGATTGGCCAATGCTTGCAGGATCGACTGGCGGATCCACCATACGGCATAGGAGATGAATTTGAAGCCCTTAGTGCCGTCAAAGCGCTTGGCGGCGATGATAAGCCCCAAATTCCCCTCGTTGATCAGATCCGAAAGCGGCAAGCCCAAATTCTGATATTGCTTCGCCACGCTTACGACAAAGCGAAGGTTGGCTTTAACTAGATTGGATAAGGCTTCTTCATCGCCCTCTTTTATTTGCTGGGCGATGGCCACTTCGTCCTCGGACGATAGCCCGACAGCATCCTCGATCTCGTGGAAATACTGATCGACGATAGAATCGGTCTGCAAGGTAGTCATAACTTGACGCCTCCTGTTGCTAATGAGCCAGCATGGGGACTCTTGGCTGCATTAAGCTATGATGGGGACCTAATATGGAAGAGTAGGGAATTTCGGATCTGGGGGAACTACATCCGAAAGAAAAGCAGCTTTGAATAAACCTATAGGGGAAGGGTCAGGTTAATATAAGGCCTAAATTTATATAATCAACACTTTTTGTTTCTTATTTTCGTTCCTTAACTATTTGGTGTTTGGCTCAATCTATAGCCGATGGCTTCTTGGGCCAGCCGGACACAGCGCTCGAGGTCGTAATCGCGCAGAATGGTGATTTTCTGGGTTTCCAATGAGCCTTCGGCGTGGATGGCCAATAGCTCGTTGTAACCACCAAAGGTCGAAGCCGTCAGGTCGCGCACCAAGTTGATTGCCTTCAGCCGCGCCTCCGCATCGACGCCGCTTCCACCGCCTAAGAAGTGTTCGATATAGTCTTTGGTCTCGGGATTGGCCAAGTCCTCTTCCGACGGTCCAGTGACCACCAATCCTCCGGCAATATCCTGGACCCAAGACACAGCTTGGTGATAGTTATTGGCAAAGTGGAATTTGGCCAAGTTGGTAAAGACGATATTGGGCACGGCCGTGCCGTTTGCAGCGATGCGGCAATCGTGGGCCGCGGCCAAAGTCAGCCCGCGGACGGTCTCGGCATAGGTGATAAGCTTGGTCAGCTTCTCGCGCACGTGACCAGCCTTGGCGATGCCGTTATAGCGGGCTAAGAGCACCGCTGCTCCGATAAAGAGATCGCAGAGCGGCGGTTTGTACGAGGAGGCCGTAAAGCGGTGAAATTCGACAAAGGCGTTGGCCAGCGGCCCGGCGTATTGCCATTCCCCTTTGAGGAAGACGCGCTCGTTAGGAATAAAGACATCGTCGAAGATCGTCAGCGTGTCGATCATGCGATGCTCGGAACTGACCGGGTGGTGGAACTGGCTCACCGGCGGCGAGCCAAAGGGGCTGGCGATTAGCTTGAGCCCTGGCGCATTGACCGGCGTGGCAAAGGCAACCGCATAGGCCGCGTCCTCCTCTTTGAGCGCACGGGTCGGCAAGACGACGAGTTCATCGACATATGGGGCACATGTCGTATGGGCTTTGGCCCCGCGCACCACGATTCCATCGCTCCGCTCCTCGACAATGTGGACATAGTAGTCGGGGTGCGCTTGCTGCGATGGCAAGAGGCTGCGATCTCCTTTTACGTCGGTTTGGGCCACAGCCAAGCTCAGGTCGCGCTGCTTGCACGCGCGGTGGAAGGCTTGTACGCGCGCGTTGTATTGCCCACCAGCATTTTGGTCCAAATGATCGGAAACCAAGTCGAGGGCGAAGAGCGCGTCGGTGCCAATTTCCTTGATTAGCAATACGACGCTACTGCCCAGCCGCGTCGAACGCTCAATCATCTCACGTCGATTGAGCAAATCCGTAGCATCTGTCGGCGTCTTAAAATAGCGACTGACGGGTTCGCCCAAGTCTTCGTCCAGCCAAGTCATTAGGTCGCGGTGCGCTGGGTCCTCGGCCAGTTCAAAATCCAAGGCGACGTGATTCACCCCAATTCCCAAGTCGTCATGCGCGGTTACGTCCTCAACCCGCTCTCCTCGATGGTACACTTCGCGCCCGTCGCGCAAGCCTTCTTTGAACTCGGCGGCACTACGCAAGCCCATAAAGTCCTCTTCCCTTCTTAATTCTTCAGTGGTTTACCTGTGTGCAGCATGTACGCGATGCGCTCTCGCGTACGCTCGGTTCCGCACAGTTGCAGAAAGACTTCGCGTTCTAAATCGAGCAAGTCGCGCTCCTCTGCTTCCCGGCGCACCCCACCACCTCCGGTAAGCACCCGCGCCAGACCATGCCCTACGACTAGGTCGTGCTCGCTGAGCTGCCCAGCAGCCCGGCCTTCGTCTAGGCGCTCGTGCAAAAGTGCCAGCCCTTCGTCTCCAGCGACCTCTACTCCATCCGGCGCACCAGCGCAGTAGCCTGTGGCAAGCAGGCTGCGCAATTTGGCTACGGCCTGCTTTAAGAGTTGGCCCTCGGCAAAGACAATCTCGTCGTCAGCACCGAGGAAACCCCATGCTCGGGCCTCGAAAGCATTATCGCTGAAATTTCCGGCAAAAATCGTCTCAAACGCGGATTCTATATCGCTCACCCCCCGCCGCGCCATCTCCATACAGCCGCCGCTGCCAGGGATCAGGCCGACCTTAGTCTCCACCAAGCCCATGCCTAATTCAGCCGTTGCCACGCGCCCATCAGCACCCAAGGCGAACTCGCACCCGCCGCCCAGCACCAAGCCGCGGAGGGCCGCGACGACCGGAAAAGGTGCGTAGCGCAGCGCTTGCACGGCCTCTTGGAAAGAAGCGACAAACGCTTCTAGCACCGCCCAGTCGCTCTCATCGACGAGCTTGGCCACGTGTTTCAAGTCGGCACCGACCGAGAACAAGGAGCCAGCACCGGCGAGCACCAAGCCAGCAAAGGAGGCTGTATCTACCGAGTGATGGACGGCTTCCAGCGCCGCTGGCCCCAAGGCGTTCATCTTGCCGCTGAAAACCAGCACCCCCAGTTCCTCGTCTAGCTCGACCAAGTACGCTCCATCATTGGACCAGATGGCTCGCTCGGCAGTTAGCTGGTCCCAAACGTCGGCTGGCGGCTGCCAGCTTTCGCGCCGCAACCGAGTCGGCGAGAACGCGCCTTGCTCGTGGTAAAAATGCGTTTCACCTGCGTCGAGCAATTGAGCGGCGAGATCGGGGACCCGCTGTTGGTTAGCTGCCAGAGCATTGACGACCTCTTCGACGCCGAAGAGATCCCACAATTCAAAAGGACCGAGCGCCCAGTTAAATCCCCAGCGCATCGCCTGATCGATTTGGACGATATCGCCAGCTATGTCGGCCGCGTGCTCGGCGGCGTAGGCCAGCACGGCCATGAGATGCGCCCTCCCCAACTGGCCCCACGGACCGGAATCATACCACAAGGCACGGAGGCGGCGTTCCGGTAAACGTGCGCGCAACGCCGATTCCAAGGCTCCCAACTCTACCTTCTGCACGGATCGGTAGGCGAAGGTATCCAAATCGAGGGCCTCGATACCTGCCCCGGCCTTGCGGTAAAACCCGGCATTGACCTTGGCCCCGAGTAAGTTCTCCTCCAACATGCGCCGATAAAACGCCGGCATCGCAAAAAGCGACCGCCACGGATCTGCCGGCAATCCTTCGTAGCTGGTCTCAGCCACGTGCGCGACCGTGTCCAAGCCCACGATGTCGCAGACGCGCAAGGTCGCGCTTGGGGGCCGCCCCATCAGGGGACCGGTCAGCGTGTCAACTTCGGCCACGCCCAGCCTATCCCGCTCCATCCGCTGCAACATGTCGCAGGCAGCGAAAATCCACAGGCGATTGCCGATAAAATTAGGCGTGTCTTGGCCGCGGACCACGCCCTTGCCCAACTCTCCGGAGAGAAAATCGACCATCTGCTGGACGATGGCTGGGTCGGTATCAGGCCCGGGGATGACCTCGACCAACTTCATGTAGCGCGGCGGATTGAAGAAATGCGCCCCGAGAAAACGGCGGCAAAACTCCGGCGAGCGGCCGTGCGCCAGTTCGGCGATAGATAGCCCCGAGGTATTGCTGCTGATGACTAATCCGTCGTGCAAGTACGGCTCCAGCCGGGCCAGCAGCACCTGCTTGGGCGCACTTTCTTCGACTATGGCTTCAATAACCCAATCGGCCGCCCTAACGCAAGATAGATCCTCCATGCTCCCTAGCTGGATGCGTTGGGCCATCTCCGCTAGATAGAAAGCTGGCGGTCGGCTCGCGAGGGTCTTTTCCAACCCCTGACGCGCACGGCCCGCCTCATCGCCTGCCAGCGGCAAGTCGAGCAGGCGCACCTTGTGGCCCGCGCCTGCGAGCAGGGCCGCGATTTGCCCTCCCATGACTCCAGCACCGAGCACCACCACATTTTTTGCTTCTTCAGCCATTTTCCTCCCCCGTCGGGAAGAGGGATAGTTGATCTGAATTGGACGACACCGCCCTTTCCCGCAAGAGCACCGATCCTTCGTGGTGCAGGGCTAACCAACGCTCGATCTCACTCAGGCGAAACCTCACTAACTTGCCAAATCTATAATGGGGAACCTGGCCGCGACCGGCCATGCGACGCACCGTGGAGGGCGAACAGCGAAGATAGGCGGCAACCTCCTTGGCAATCATCATCTTTTCCTGCACCATAGCTCTGCACCCCACTGCTCAGCAACGGAGAAGGCGGTCGGCTACAAAGAAATTGTTGTCAGTCTCCTGGATCGAAACTTCAATGTGGTACTGATAGCCCCGCTGTGGGAACAGCCCCTGCAATACCTCGACTGCTTGGTCGAGGCAGTACTCGGCCACGTTTTCCACACTCGGGTTTTCGCCGGGCATGACCACGACGCCCTGTGGGTCAAAGAGCTTGGCGTCGAGAAAGATCGCATCCCGTGCGGAAACCAGCATCTTGTGATCCAAGAATTTGAAGATGTCCTTGAGCGCGCCAAAGTCAACGGACATATCCAGTTTTTCCAGCCGAGGAAAACGCTCGGTGCGGATGACGAATGCGCCGCGCCAAGTATGCCCGTGGACGTGGGCACATTTGCCGTCGTAGTCTAGCTGCCGATGGGCGGTGTGGAACTTGCCTCGGGCCTTAATGGTCTCCATGCGGACTATCCTCTTCGACCCTTGCCAGCGCTTTCTCCAAGCGAGTGCGATAGTACCAAGTCCCTACCGACGTGAGAGCCTGTAACGCAATGACGTAGTAGAGCGCCTTGCCGGTAGCTCGCACCCACTCGGCTGTCGAGATCGTGGTTAGGATGATAATCAGCGCAAAAGCCCCGAGTATGACCCCGGTGTTAATGCGGAGTATCTTCTGGCATAGCGCCAGTGCTTTGTGCCGTGCTGTGTTGGTGTCTTGCGCCATAAATTTACCCCGCCCGCCCGGCAACCCATTCCCGGGCCAGCCGCCGTGCGCAGCGATCCTCGTCTAATATGGATTCGAGCGAAACCGCCTCCTGTGTGCCGCAGTGTGCCAGCACGTCGCGGTTCAAGTCGGCGATATCGAGAAATCCGATTTTTCGCGCCAAAAAAGCTCTCACCGCCTCCTCGTTGGCCGCGTTGAGAACGGCTGGAAAGGTCCCGCCACTCTGGCCTGCTTCGTAGCACAAATCCAAACAGGGGAAATTCGCTCGGTCTGGCGCGGCGAAACTCAGTTGACCCACTTGTTTGAGGTCGAGATTGTCGAGAGGAACCTCCCGTCGCTCTGGGTGAGTCAGCGCGTATTGGATCGGCAGCATCATATCGGTCTTGCCCATGTGCGCCAACAGCGAGCCATCGGCGAATTCAACCAGCGCATGCACAACCGACTGGCGGTGGACGACCACATCCACTTGTTCGATCTCCACGCCAAAAAGCCAAGCCGCCTCAATGACTTCAAAGCCTTTGTTCATCAGGGTTGCCGAATCCACGCTGATCTTGGGACCCATTTTCCAAGTGGGGTGATCAATGGCCTGCTCCGGGGTAATGTTGCGCATCTGCTCGCGACTGCGCCCCCAAAACGGCCCTCCAGAGGCCGTGAGAATTATCCGCTTCAGGCTTTTGCGATTTTCGCCTTTCAGGCACTGCCAAATGGCATTGGGCTCGCTGTCCAATGGCAGTACGGTCCCCCCACCGCGCTCGGCTTGCTGCAAGATCAGACCGCCCGCCATGACTAGAGGTTCTTTGTTCGCCATGGCCACGGTCTTGCCCTGTGCCAACGCCGCCAGCGTCGGAGCGAGGCCGACAGCACCGACAAGCCCGTTGAGCACCAGATCAACTTCCGGCATGGTGGCCAATTCACATAGCCCGTCTGCACCGCAAACCACCTCAATCTGCGGTACTGCGCTCTGCACCCACTTTCTGGCCTCGGTATCTAGAACGCAAATTTTTTGCGGCTGCCAGCAGCGTGCGCGTGCGATCAGCTTGTCTACCTTGGACCCACCTGCCAAGCCCACGATCTCGTACCCATTTCCCAAGTTTTCGAGGACTTTGAAACACGTGTCGCCAATGGACCCGGTGCAGCCGAGGACGACGATTTTTTTAGGGGCGTCAGCCATTTTAGTTGAGGCGAATTTAGCTACCAGTACCCCCTCTACGGCCTCCGTTGCGCGGCCGACGATCACTCCTATTGCGCGTATCGCTGTTGCGCCGCTCGCCACGGCCCCGCTCGGTATGGCGCACCACCTGCGTTTGGCGCACCACCACGACCTTGACTTGGCCTGCAAAAGTCAACTCGGTCTTGACGCGCTCGGCTATGTCGAATGCCAGCATCTCGGCGTCTTCATCCCCGACCTGTTCGCCGCAGACCATGACGCGGATCTCGCGGCCGGCGTTGATGGCGTACACGTCTGTGACGCCCGCAAACGAAGTCGCGATTTCCTCCAAGCGCATGATGCGGCGGGTATAACCTTCGAGGTCCTCGCGCCGTCCTCCGGGCCGTATAGACGATATAGTATCGGCGGCCTTAACCAAGAAGCAGATCGGCGAAAGACGATCGTGGTCCTCGTGGTGCTCGGCGATGACTTCCTTGACGGTCGGATGCTCGTCGAATTGCTCGCCTAGCTTGATACCCAATTCGACGTGGCCTCCTTCTAACTCCTTGCTGATGGTCTTGCCGATATCGTGCAAGAGGCCCGCCCTCTTGGCCAACGGTACATCCAATCCAACCTCGGCAGCCATCCCTCCGGCCAAATGGGCGACCTCTAGGCAGTGTTGTAAAAGGTTTTGTCCAAAGCTAGCGCGATATTTGAGCATGCCCACGTAATAGGGCAAATCAGCGTGGTACTGGCTAGCCCCAATCTCGTTGAGGGCGTTCTTACCGACTGCGACCATATCTTGATCTAGGGTCTTGCGGCACTCCGCTACCACTTCCTCAATTTTGGTTGGAGTGAAACCGCCGCTGCTGATTAGCTGCTGCATGGCACGGCTAGCTACTTCGCGACGCGCTGGATCGTAGGACGAAAGCAACACGGCGTCGGGCGTATCATCGACCACGACTTTGACTCCGGTCGCCGTCTCAAATGTACGCACGTTGCGTCCTTCCCTGCCGATGATGCGACTTTTTATTCCCTCGTTGGGCAAGGGCACGGTCGAGGTAACCAAGTGGACGGTCTCTTCAACTGCACAACGCTGAATAGCTTGGGCAATGATTTTTTTAGCTTCTCGGTCCGACTCTTCTTTAGCCTTGGTGCGCTCACTGCGGATCATGGCCGCCGCCCGTCCGCGGACTTCGCCGGCCAGATGCTCCATCATCTGTTCGCGCGCTTCGTCCGCGGGCAACCCACTGGCCAATTCTAGACGTTGCTGGTACTCGGCGCGCATTTGGCCCAGTTCTTCTTCTTCTTCTTTTAAGGTTCGTGCGCGCTGGCCAATCCGCTGCTCCTGATTTTTGAGGCGATTCCACGCCCGGTTCTGCTCTTCTTTCTGGCTATTGAGGGCGCGTACGAGCTGTGCCAAGCTCTTATCGCGGCGGTTCAGATCGGCCAATTGATCTTCTAATTCGGCCTCTTGGCGGGCTTTGGTTTTATACCAGTCATCCCGCTCTTCGAGCAAGCTCAGCCGCACTGTGCGCTCCTCTTCGGCTAGCTGCTGCCGCACTCGGTCTTCTGCCTCTTTCTCGACTTGGGGGAGGATGCCCCTTTTTAATTGATAACTCAGCAGAAAACCCAGACCACCGCCCAAAGCGATCAGGCCCAAGCCCACTAATGCTTGGATCATATCTGGATATTCCATTGTTGTACGCCCTGATGGTCTTAAAGGTTTAATGTTGCTAATAGATGAGACATACGAGTCCACAAGGGCAAATGCCAGTCCTTGTGCCTACCCGTTCGCTACGTCTGGCAGGCGGCTTCTAACGCCGCTTGCCGCATAGCCGCACGCTCGGCCGGATCGCTCCAACGCTGGACGATCAGCGGGTCGAGTGCATATAAGGGGTCGTAGTAAAAGAATAACTCGCCGGGCCGCACGGCTGGACTAGAAAATACGGCGATGCCCGTCTGGCGATCATAGTGTTCGTAGGAGTGGACATCGCGCTTTCCCCCGCCCCCCATAGTATCGAGCACAAAGGCCGGCGTATTGAAGCCCGCAGTCCGCCCGCGAACCGCCTTCTCTAGGGAAATCGCCGTCGCTAAAGTCGTGCGTAGCTCTTCGACTCCGCGCACCATATCGTGGACAAAGGTGTAATACGGATGCACGTTGAGGTAGCTGAGCTGCCGCACGAGATGCTGCATGGTGCCGACGTCGTCATTGACGCCCCTTTGCAAGACGGTCTGGTTGCGTACGCAGATGCCGCGCTCCATCAATTCGTCGAGTGCGCGGCCGCTGATGGCCGTGATTTCGTGCGGGTGGTTGAAATGCGTGTGCAGCGCAACTTCCTTGTGGACTTTGCGCCCTGCTTCGACAACCCGCGTAAGGGCATCAACCCACTCGCGGTCTGTGACGAGTTTCTGCGGCATAATCGCCGGCGCTTTTGTCGCGTAGCGCATCCGCCGCACGTGTTCGATATTGAGTAAGCGAGTGCCGATGTATTCGATGTGTTCGGCCTTGAGGCTGGCCACATCGCCGCCACTGATGACGATGTCTTCTAACTCGGGTCGCGAAGAGATATAGGCAAAAACATGCTCCCACCGCTGGGCAACGGCCCCAAAATGCACTTTTTCCACATCCTCGGTATCCAAGCCTACCGCATAGGAACGAGTGCAGAAACGGCAGTAAACCGGACAGGTGTCCAGCGTCAGAAACAGCGCCCGGTCGGCATAGCGATGTGTCAGGCCCGGCACGGGAGAATCGACTTGCTCGTGCAGCGAATCTAGGGCAAGTTCCGGGTGGTCGGGTCGCATCCGCGACTCCATGGGCAAAAACTGAATGCGCAGCGGATCATCGGCTGGCGCCGACCAATCGATCAAGCTGAGTAGGTAGGGAGAAATCCGCAGACTCATCGGCGAGCGCAAAAGCCCCTGCTCGACATCGCGATAAAACGCTTCTGAAACGAGGCCGCCGAGTACTTCCCGCAGTTTCTTTAAGCTCGTCACGCTATTGCGGCTCTGAAAGCGGTGCTCGTGGAACTCATCGGCGCACAAATCGGCATAGGCGGGAATGGCGCGCCAGTACTCGTCGTCGCGCAAGTCCCGGTGAGAGATATCCAATACCACGCTAGTAGGCGGCGTCAGCACCTGCTCTTGAACGTCAGACATGGGTCGTCCCGTGCTGCTTCAATCTTTCTTGATTAAGTTGAAAAATTCCTCGCGCACTATCGGCTCGGTAAAACGGCCCCGAAGCGCTGAAGTAGTCGTCACGGCCCCGGGCCTTTCCACCCCCCTCATCTCCATGCACAAATGCCGAGCCTCCATTACGACGATAGATCCTTTCGGCGACAGCTTGGCTTCGAGGAAGTCCACAATTTGCTGGGTGAGCCGCTCTTGGAGCTGGGGGCGGCGGGCGTAAAATTCGACGATGCGCACGATTTTGCTCAAGCCGACGATCGCGTCCCCAGGTATGTAGGCTATATGCGCCTTGCCGAAAAACGGGATTATGTGGTGGGAACAGACCGAAAAGAACTCGATGTCCTTGACGATCACCATGTTGTCATAGCCATGGCTATTGGGAAAGCAGGTAATTTCCGGTTCGCCTTGGTCGTCCAGTTCCCGAAAGATCTCCATGTACATCCGCCCGACGCGGTCCGGAGTTCCCCGCAAGTGTGGGTCGCTCAAGTCGAGCTCCAAAACCTGCATTATCTGGGCGAAGTGGCCGGCTATCTCGGCGGCCTTGGCCTTGTTCTGGCCTTGGAGCCAACTCGGAGTATCTCGCTCACCAAGCGACCCTGCCGTCACATCTTCCATTGCGCACCTTCCTTTGCGGGCTCTATAAACAGTGGGGCAAAGCCGTCTGTGCCTTGCCCCACTCTGCTGAGAAAACGAAGTGCTTCAGTTGAGCGATTGCAAACAAGCCCTAATGGCCGCAAAATCCGGCAGAACCTTGGGGTTGTCGGATACCCAAGCGTAGCGGACGATGCCTTGCCCATCGACGACAAAAGCCGAGCGCTTGGCGACTCCTTTGAAGCCCAACAGGTCTTCGTGTTGGGCACCGTATCCAGCGGAGACTTCCTTGTTGAAATCGCTGAGCAACGGGACCTCAATACTTTCCTTTTCGGCCCAAGCGCTGAGGCTAAACGGACTATCGACGCTGATTCCCAGAACCTGGGCATCGAGATCATTGTACGCGTTGATTCCGGCGGAAATCTCGCACAACTCCTGAGTACAAACGCCGGTGAAAGCCAGCGGTACGAAGAGCAAGACGACGTTCTTACCGGCGAAATCGACGAGACTTACGTCCTCCATATCCGCATTCTTGAGAGTGAACGCGGGCGCTGTATCTCCTACTTGGATCGCCATCTGCTAACTCCCCATCGCCTCGGCAAAGCGGCGATTGACTTCGTTCCAGTTGATCGTCTCAAGCCAAGCGGCGATGTAGTCGGGCCGACGGTTTTGATAGTTGAGATAATAGGCGTGTTCCCAGACATCGATGCCGAGGATGGGCACTCCGTCGCCAGTCATCAGGGGATTATCCTGATTGGCAGTGCTGAGGATGTCGAGCTTGCCGTCCTTGACTACTACCCAAGCCCAGCCGCTGCCGAACCGTTTAGTTGCGGCGTCCACGAAGGCTTCGCGGGCTGCGTCTTGGCTGCCAAATGCGGCTGCGGCTGCGGCGATGAGCTCAGCCGAAGGCTCGCCGCGCCCCCCTGCTGGAGCCATGATCTGCCAAAATAGGCTGTGGTTGGCATGACCGCCGCCGTGGTTGCGTACCGCCGTGCTGATGTCCTCGGGGACGGCGTCGAGGCCACTGATGAGGTCTTCGGCGCTTTTAGTGGCCAAGTCGTCGTGCCCTTCGAGCGCGGTGTTGAGACTGGTCACATAGGTATTGTGATGCTTGGTGTGGTGAATCTCCATGGTGCGGGCATCTATGATCGGTTCGAGTGCGTCATAGGCGTAGGGGAGATCGGGAAGAGAGTGAGCCATGGTGCAATCCTTTCGGCTTGAGGTTTAAAAATGCGTTAGGAGGCCGTATTGGCTTGGTAATTTTTCACTAGATCCCGAGCCGCGTCAGCAGCTAGTTGGGCGGCGTGGCGCTTCATTGGCGGCAGTCCCCCTAGTGCTTCCTCAATAGCTGCCGGCTGTAGCTGGGCTGCATCCACTAGCAGTAAGTCTGCCAGCAACTCGGTGAGCACCGATCCAGCCGCGACCGAAGGGGCGCAGCCAAAGGTCTTGCAGCTAGCGCGGACGATGCGGCCGGCTTCGACGCGGGCAAAAAGCTGCATCGCATCGCCGCAGGCCTGATTTTCAGCTTGCCCAGATGCATTGGCGTCGCCGATTTGCCCAGCGTTGCGAGGGTGCCGATAGTGGTCGAAAACTGCTGCGCTAAAGGAGGTCATCTGCTCGCTTCAACAGCTTAGTAAAGAGGTTCAAGAAACAGGTTGTATAATACTTGTGGCCACGGGGATTGTCAACCATACGTCCCCCTGAACTGCAATTCATACAACGAGTTATAAACTCCACATCAGACTTTGAGGCCGCCGGAGCTGCCCGGCCCACCAGACCCGCAATCCCGCCAGTATGTCCGCACCATCTGCAAGATGTCCCAGAGTATGGTATCCTTTGCTACTTGGTCAATCAACGCGTACAGCCTCGCAGCTTTCTCAGGCTCAATCAGCCCCAGCTCGCTCATCATCGTCAAGTGGTGGATCAAGCCCGTTTGCAACAACGTGCGGTTCATGTCCGAGAGGGGGATACTGCTTTTGTTGGCGAACTCCTCTTCGAGGCCGGCATAGAGTTCGGCCAAGCTGTGGGAAAGTGTGGTCTCAACTTTGTAAACTTTTTCCATGCGCCTCTCGCCCGTGTGGGAGCCTTGCGGTTAATATACCCGGCGCGTTCCCACTGTCAACAAGACTCGGCTCAGAGGGCACAGATGGTGATTTGGTATTTGCGGAGTAGGTGTCGAAAGCGGTCGTAGGTCAAACCCAGTTGCCGAGCCGCGTCTTTCTGCCGTCCTCCCACGCGGGAGAGGGCGCCAGCGAGCAAGCCTCGCTCAACGCGCTCGATTTGTTCGTCGAAACTGCCCTCCTCAGGAATGGCAACGCCACCACTGCCGCGCACTTCCGGGGGCAAGTCCTCCACGCCCACTTCGTCCCCTTGGGCGACGCAGAGGGCGCGCTCAACGGCGAATTTGAGTTCGCGCACATTGCCCGGCCAAGCATAGGTCTCTAGCATGACCAAAACGCCTTCGGAGAACAGGCGTCGTTCAATCGCCGGCACTTCGTCGCATAGCTGCTGAGTAAAGTAAGTAACCAAGGGCCGGATGTCCTCGGGCCGCTCCCGCAAGGGCGGTAGCTGGAGTACGCTAAACCGCAGGCGGTCGTAGAGGTCGGCACGGAATTGCCCGCTAGCTATTTCCCGCTCCAGATCTGCGTTGGTCGCCGCCACAACGCGTACGTCAACGTGGATAGTCTGCGTCCCGCCCGCGCGTTCAAATTCTTGGTATTCTATGACGCGCAATACGTTTTTTTGAAAGTCCAGTGAAGTATTGCTGATCTCGTCGAGAAAGAGTGTGCCGCCATCGGCGGCTTCAAAGCGGCCGTGGCGCTTCTCGGTCGCGCCCGTAAAGGCCCC
Organism: Candidatus Latescibacterota bacterium; assembly: GCA_965200315.1. Taxonomy (GTDB): domain Bacteria; phylum Latescibacterota; class UBA2968; order UBA8231; family UBA8231. The sequence goes on along the minus strand of OZ241362.1, from coordinate 314,697 downwards.
TTTCTCGTGGCCAAACAGCTCGCTTTCAAGTAGGGTATCCGACAGCACCGCGCAGTTCATCTTAACAAAGGCCCGATCGCGGCGATTGCTCCCGTAGTGCAAGGCCGCGGCGATCAGCTCTTTGCCAGTGCCGCGCTCGCCGCAGATCAGCACGGGTCGCGGTATGGAGGCAATCTGTTCAACTTGCTTTAGCAGGTTTTGAATCAAGGGACTGCGGCTGACGATCTTATAGCGCTGGCCTAGCTGGGTCCGATAAAAGGTGTTGTCGCGGTCTAGGGCCTCATTCTCCGCCTTGAGTCGGGAGTTTTCACGCAAGACCGCCAACATCCGCTCGACCTTTTCCATTTCTACTTCGAGCTTGTCTTCGACGTATAAGTCCTTCTCGATAAAATCCGCCGCCCCAGCCTGCACCGCTTCGACGGCCAAATCAACGCTTCCCTTGCCCGTGAGAATGATAACCGGCAACTCGGCCCAGTGCTTTTTGATCTCTCTTAGCACTTCGAGGCCATTGGGCTGGCCAACGCCAAAGTCTAAATCCAGTACCACAAGTTCGACTTCCCTCGGTCGAGCGGTCAGATGTCCGAGCAACCGCTGACCATTGGAAAACGAGATGACCTCCTTGCCCAAGCTGCGCAGTTTCTCTGACAACATCTCGCGCAATTCCTGCTGGTCATCGGCGATTAAGACGGCTTTCTGTTTTGGGCTTGCCATATCTATCCTCGTTCAACCGCTGAAAGGCTAGGTCTCGCCGCCTGCGAAATTGAGCGGCAGATCGAGCCGAAAAACGGTTCCATGTCCCCTTCTACTCTTTACGCGCAACACGCCTTGATGGGCTTGAGCAATGCGGCGCGCAATGCTCAAGCCATAGCCATTGCCCCGCTCCCTAGTGGTAAATCCAGGTTCAAATATCAATTCCAAATGCTCTTCCTCAATGCCTGGCCCATCGTCCTCAACCTCAATAAAGACCAGCGACTGCTCCTCGTCGTAGCCAGCACCCAGCACCACTTGACCGCCGCGTTTTTCTTCGAGAATTTCCAAAGCGTTGAGGCAGAGGTTGGTAATGGCCTCGCGCAACATCCGCTCGTCGGCCTCCACGCGCGGCACACCCGCTTGTACCCGCGTCTGGATCGCGGATTTCCAAGTTTGGCGGTCAAATCCAGCGGCTACCCGACGCACCAAGTGTCCTAAATCGATCCCTGCTGGATGGATTTTATCTGTTTTCATCGCTTCCAAAAACCCCACCCATTCGTCGTACAGGGCCTCGTATTCGCCCCCTAAGCGATTCAATTCCCCCCGTTGCACCCCTTCGGCCTTGCGTCCTAGCCCTCGCAAGCGGCTGCCGATGATCCCCATCAGGTTTTTGATGCGATGCCCCTTCGTGTAAAATCCCTCGTATACCTGTTCCTTCCCCAATTTGACCATTTCCAGCGACAAACGTGCGAGGACCTGCGGAGCACTTTGCGCGAACTCCTCGCAGATGTGCTGGTATTCTTGTTCTAATTCAGGGGGTTTTACGTGGCGAAAAAACAAACGGGCCAAATTCGCATAGGGCTGACTGAGCTTGGGGTCGAGCTGGATGGCAACTTTGAATTCCCCCATCGCCCCCAACACCTGGCCGCCTTGCAGCAAGAGCTGGCCCAAACTGTTGTGGCCAACCGCGGAAAGCGGGTTGATAGCCAATCCTTGGCGGAACGCGCGGATGGCTTCCTCACGGCGCTGTGGATCTTCGTTATACTGGCTACCAAGAGCGAAAAAGACGCGATCTAGATCTGGATATTCGCGCCCTTCCTCAGTCGCGCACACGATGGCCTCAAAGTGCGCCAGCGACCGCTCGTGGAACCGGGCGTTCCGCCGCCCTTGGCGCATCGCAAGCAAGCCGAGTTGGTAGTGACTTTCTAGATGCCCACGCGCCGCGGCCGCTTCCAGCGCGGCGATGGCCGCTTGCTCGTCTCCCAATCCCAAGAGACAAAGCCCTTTGCGGTGCTGGAGTTCCAAGTCGTCGGGCACCTGCGCTAGGCCGCGTTCGCACCACTCCAGAGCCTCGGCCCAACGCGCACCTTCACAAGCCTCTACAGCGCGGTCGAACCAATTCACGGCCTAGCCTTACTCTCGCAGTTCTTGGCGCTCCCAAGACTTAGATCCTGTTCCGTCCATGTGGTCAATTTTTTCGCTGAGAGCGATCATGACGTCCTGCACCTCAGTCAGCCGCCGCTCAACTGCGGTCAACCGCTCTCGCAGTTCGTCCGGCTCAATGCCCTTGTCCTCGGATACCGTCGCTTTGAGCTTGAGGTAGTCAGCACCTTTGGTCCCGACAAAAATCGCCACGGCAACCAACAAAAGTACGGCACCTAGGTGGCTTTCCACCGCAAAAAAGAAAAGCACACACGACGCGATACCGACGAAGACCCCGAAGACGACCCCCTTATTCTTGTTCATGATTTAGCCCCTTTCTCTCACCTCCAGCCGGTCGATTTTTTCGCTGAGAGTGATCATCACGTCCTGCACCTCGGTCAGCCGCCGCTCAACTCGTTCTAGACGTTGGATGATCAGATCCTCTTCTTGTTTCGCTTTTTTGTCTCGTCCCTTGCGGCTCGAATAATACTTGTTTCCCCAATTGACCAATCCAATGCACAGGATGATGAGACATACGCCAATGGCGACCTGTAAAAACCCACTCATTTGCTCCCTCCTGTCCGATCTATAGCCTGTTTGTCTCAGGCACTTTCCACGCCCCGGCTCCAGTGTTTCTCATGCGCGAAAAGCACTTCTGGAAAGCGATAGACGATCAGGCCCGAATCGGTTATTTCGACCTCGACGAACCCCCCGTCGGCCAAGCACTTGAGAATCTCAGAGGCTTCCTCGACCGTCAGCCCGGTATCGGCCGCCGTTTCGGTCACCGTCAGGCGGCCATTTCTCTTCTGGGCCAGCCGCACCACGCGGTTCTGCTGCCGTCGGTAGCGCACCAAATGCGCGGCCGCATCGAGCTTTTTGGCCAGTATCCAGAGCAAGCTACCGAAAATGGCCTGGGTGACGCCAATGGCGAAAAACTCGAAATGTGAATCTGGACCATCGGCATGGAGAATTTGAAAAAGGCCGTAGAGCATAAACCCTAGCCCTATCGGCACCATCGGCACGGCCATTACCTTGAGAAAAAGAGCACCTAGGCGCTTGAATCCCCCTTCCATAGCACTTCGTACCTCGCTTTTTGCCGCATCGGGCGGTCTCATCGTCACAGCCATTAGTTCCTCGAATTCAGCAGATTGCACAACATGCTGCGGAACAAAGGATTACTTGTCTTTATTCATCTTGTCCTTTAGGGCCTTCAATTCATCGTCAACGCTGTGATCGACTTCGATTTGGCGGATCTCTTTATCAATGCTTTCCATCTCGCCTGAAACTTCCACGTGCGCGGCCGCCTCTGCCTCGCTCTCTGCGACTTTCTGTTCAAAGCGTTCAAAGCTGGAAAAGGCATCCTCACCCAACCCGGAAATGCTCTGAGCCAGACGCTTACGGGCTTGGGCGGCTTGGTGGCGGGCGACCAACGTGCCCTGCCGGGTCCGCGCTTCTTCGAGCTTAGTCTTTAGCTCGCGTAGCTGCTCGCGCAATTGCTCGGCCGTCTGCCGACTCTCCTCTAAGGCTGGAGCCAGATCCTCTGCCGCTTTGGCAAACACCGCCTTGCGCTCCAACGCACGTCGCGCCAGTTCATCTTCACCCGCTTCCACCGCCCGTTCGGCCTTGCGCTGCCATTCGGCGACTTGGCTTTGCTTGTCGTTGAACTGGCGCTCGAGCCGTTTGTGGTTGGCCACAGCAGTCCCTACCGAGGCCGTGGCCTTGCTAACCGCCTCTTCCATGTCTCGCACCATCTGGCGGATCATCTTGTCTGGCTCTTCGGCCCGGTCGAGCATCTCGTTGATATTGGATTTGAGGATATCGCTTATCCTTCCTAAGGCTCCCTTAGCCATCGTACACCTTCCTTGATTGAGTGGATTTTAATCATTCACTGTTCCTAACCTTGCAAGGGTCGTGCCAAAATTTTATAATACCCATAATTTGTTACAGCCCAATGTGTTATGAAAAAAATATAGAGTAAATCATTACATTTCAATGGCCAGATTCGCCACTTGGCTGGCGTCATTGGCCATTTTCACTCTTTTAGTTATTATAACAAATCTTCGCAAAGGATCTCGCCATGGCCAATCCATTGGTCTTGATCGGCTTGGGTGTCTATCTCGCGGTGATGCTCGGCGTTGGCCTATATGCTAGTCGCCGCGTCCGCAACTCAACTGACTTCATCGTTGCCGGCCAGCGCCTGCCCCTGTTGCTCTGCACTGCAACCCTCGCAGCGACGTGGTTTGGTGGTGGAATCTGCATCGGTGCTGCAAGTGCTGCATACAAGGGCGGCATCCTCGCGGTCATTGCCGACCCTTTTGGCGCGGCTTTATGCCTGTTCATCGCTGGCCTCTTTTACATCCGGCTGATGCGGCGCATGGGCTTGATGACGATCGCATCCTTTTTCAACAGCCGCTTCGGCCCGCGGGCGGGCCTGCTGGCCAGCCTCTGTACCATTCCTGCCTATGTCGGCTGGACCGGCTCGCTCTTGTTGGCCTTTGGACGAATCCTGCAGATCCTGACCGGCATAGATCCCACCATCGGCATCTGCGCAGCCGCAGCCATCGTGCTAATCTATACTTGGGCCGGCGGCATGTGGGCCGTCACTCTAACCGACTTCGTCCAAGTGACCATCCTTGTGCTCGGGCTATTTATTTTGACGCCGGTCCTCATCGGCGACATGGGCGGCTGGAAGGCCCTCGTTGCCCAAATTCCGGCCTCCCGCTTCGATTTCTATCCTCGGGGCGACGCAGCCAGTTGGCTGGCCTACGCACGCGACTGGCTGGTTATCGGCCTCGGCAACCTAGCGGGCCAAGACCTAATCCAGCGCAGTCTTTCAAGCCGCGACGAAAAGGTGGCATACCGCAGTGCTTATCTCGCTGGGCTGCTTTATATAACGGTTGGGCTGTTGCCCGTTTTTCTCGGCATGGCGGGTGCTGTCATCCTGCCGGATTTGGCCGATCCCGACCTAGTTATGATGTCCCTCGCCCTAAAGTACCTCCCGGATCTGGCTTTGGTCCTCTTTATGGGTGCCCTCGTCTCGGCCCTCCTGTCCAGCGCCGATAGTGCCCTTCTCGCTCCAGCGAGCGTCATTGGCTGGGATCTCCTGCGCTACTTCAAACCCGACGCCGAAGAGCAGACGTCGCTCCGCGCGACGCGCTTGTCCGTCCTCCTTTTGGGCGCACTATCGCTACTGTTGGCCCTGCGGACCGCTTCGGTTTACGACTTGATGGTCGACTCTTGGTCCGTGCTCCTCGCCTCGCTATTCGTCCCGCTAACCGCTGGCTTATGGTGGCCCAAAACCAACGGTCCTGGGGCCTTAGCCTCCATAGGGGGCGGCCTGTGTGCTTGGCAGGTACTGAGAATGCTCCCCGCGGATTTGCCAGCCGACCTTTTGGCCGTGCCCTTTTCCGCTCTTGCCTTAGTAATCGTCAGCTTGCTAACTCAAAAGAAGGCTCCGCCACAGCCCTTACTCGATGCTGAGGGACGCCCCTTGGCCTATGAAAACCGCGTGGGCATTTAACCCTAAGCTCGCTTGACAGGCAGAAGCGTGCGCTTAATTTGTTGGCTACTTACCACTCACCTCAAATAAGGAATCTAACCATGAAGATGTACATCGCCGGAGAGTGGGTTGACACAGCCGAAACCATGGACGTCGTCAACCCCTATGATGGCTCGGTCGTCGACACCGTCCCAAGGGGCGACGCCGCAGACATTGACCGCGCCATTGACTCGGCCGAGCGCGGTGCCAAGGTCATGGCCGCAATGAGCGCCTATGAGCGCTACGAGATAATCCATCGCGCAGCCGATCTAATGCTAGAGCGGCTCGACGACTTGGGGCGCACAATTACCCTCGAAGAGGGCAAAACCCTCGCCGAGGGCATGGGCGAAGCATCTCGTGCCCAAGAGACCATCGTCCTGTCTGCCGAGGAAGCCAAGCGCCTGACTGGCGAAACACTCGACCTGAGCGGAGCCTCTAATGGAGCGGGCAAATTTGGCTTTACATTGCGGGTCCCCTGTGGCGTGGTAGCCGCTATTACGCCCTTTAACTTCCCGCTCAACCTCGTCTGCCACAAAGTGGGCCCGGCGCTGGCCGCTGGGAATTCGATCATCGTCAAGCCCGCCAGCGACACCCCGCTTTCGGCCCTCAAACTGACCGAGATCTTTGTCGACGCGGGCCTGCCGGCGGAAGCCATTCAATGCGTCACGGGTTCGGGCAGCGTCATTGGCGACGCGATCAGTTCCAATCCTAAGGTCCGCAAAATCAGCTTCACGGGCAGCCGCGATGTCGGCGAACACATCTGTCAGGTCGCTGGCCTGAAGAAAGTGACGATGGAGCTAGGGTCCAACTCTCCGCTGATTGTCATGCCGGACGCCGATCTCGAAAAGGTCGCCGCCGCTACCGCCAATACCGGCTTTGCCAACGCTGGCCAAGTCTGCATCTCGACTCAGCGAGTATTCGCCAGCACCGAAGTGTACGGGGATTTTATCGACGCCCTGAAACCCGCGGTCGAATCCCTGACGACTGGCAATCCCCTCGACGACAATGTCAAGATGGGGCCGATGATCCGCGTCCAAGACGCCGAGCGCGTCGAGGCTTGGGTCCAAGAAGCCGTTGGGGCTGGAGCCAGCGTCGTCACGGGCGGCACCCGCGAGGGCACGATGCACGCCCCGACCATCCTAGCCGACGTGGCACCGGAGATGAAGGTCTCCTGCGACGAGATTTTCGGTCCGGCGCTCGGCATCAGCCGGATCGACGATATCGACCAAGCCATCGCCATGGCCAACGACACCAACTATGGTCTCAGCGCCGCAATTTTCACCGAGAACCTCAACTGGGCCCTCCAGTTTGCCCAGCAGGTGGAATCGGGCAACATCCACATCAACTGGGGCACTCAGTGGCGCGCCGATCTGATGCCCTACGGCGGCCTCAAGGAAAGCGGCATGGGGAAGGAGGGACCCCGGTACGCAGTCGAGGAAATGACCGAAACCAAGATGATCGTCATTCATTAAAAACCTCTTACAACAACACAAAAAGGGGGACGCCAGCCGAAGCGTTCCCCTTTTTGTATGTCGTTACTGTTCTTTGGCTCAAGTCAAATCCAGGGACTCCAGAAACGCGGCGCGGATCTGCTGCGTAATCAGCCCCGGCATACCATCGCCGATAACGGCATCATCGATCTGTACCACCGGCATCGCCTCGGTAGTAGTACCTGCGAGAAAGACCTCGTCGGCTTTCTTAAATTGATCCAGCGTAGCAAACTCTTCGTCGATGGGTATGCCGAGCTTGCGGGCCAAATCGAGAAGAATCCCTCTGGTGATACTCGACAGGATGTGGGGACCAATAGGCGCGATACACAATCGCCCTGCCTGTACGCAGAAGGCACTGGTCGACGCCCCTTCGGTGACTCGGCCTTCCGCGTCGACTAGCAGGGCCTCAAAGGCCCCCGCTCGCGCGGCCGCCTGCTTGGCCAAGATGTTGGGCAGTAAGGCGATGCTCTTAATGTCGCAGCGCTTCCAGCGCAAGTCTTCGATGCTAATGATTTCGACGCCACGGTTGTAGAGATCCCGTGGCAAACGCCGCAATTCCTTAAATGTCATTACGACAGTGGGCGCAACCGGGACCGCAGGGAATTCGTGCTGCCTAGAGGCTACCCCACGCGTAACTTGGATATAGACCAAGATCTCGCCAAAACCGCTCAGCTCAATGCCTTCCATCAGCTTGGCCTTAAGGCCATACTCGCGAATATCCAATGGCAAGTGCAAGGCTTCTAGGTTGCCCTGAAGGCGTGCCAAATGCGGCTCTAAGGCATAGGGGCACCCACCGTAGGTGCCAACAACCTCATAGACCCCATCGGCGAACTGATAGCCCCGGTCCTCAACCGACACCACAGCTTCGGCCAGTGGACAGAAGCGGCCGTTGACATAAGCGATCTCAGGCATCACCCATCGCTAGCCTTTGGCGAGTGCCTGCCATAAGGCTCGATAATAGCGCATCAGGCGCAAGGGCTCTGGGCTTTCGGGGATTTCAGCGAGACAATAACCTGCGTAGCCGCTCTGTCGCAGCAGGGTAAAGAGCCGCTCCCACGGATAATCGCTCCACAACTCGGTAATGTGGACCAAGGCAATGGCCTCCTGCAAGGAGGTGAAACTGCCGTCAATGGATCCATCGACTAGGTCCGTCGCATTGGAGTTCCAGCAGACGAAGACATTGTCGTGGTCGGCGTAGTCGATGATCTTGCGGATGTTGGCTGGATCCGAGGTCGTCCGACCGTGGACCTCCAAGCGGATCTGCACCCCTAGGCCGCGAGCAAATTCGCCGCACTCGCGCAAGCTGACGCCGATCTGCTCCAAGGTCTGCTCAATGGGGATCTCCTCATCTACGTGGACGTTGTTGGGGCGCACCTTGACTCCGCCGACCCCGAGATCGTGGGCCAAGCGCACGTATTCTTTGGTCCCGTCGATGTGACTTCGCAGGACCTCCGGATCAACGGCGTCGTATTCAAAGGCACTGCCCAATCCTACCAGTTCGACCGCCGAGTCGGCAAAGCGCCTCTTGACCTCGGCCCGCTCGGCTGCACTGAGCACCACTTCGACCCCATGGGCATGCGTCGTCCGCAGTTCAACTCCGGCAAAACCAGTCTCTTCGCAATGGGTAATCAGCGTCTCTAAATCCCACTCGCGGCCTAAATTGTAAGTCACCATGCCGAGCTTCACGTGGTATTCTCCCCTGTTTGATCACCGGCGAACAACTCGCGGTGAAAGAGTGCCTTTTGCTGTTGGAGATATTCGCCCTTGCCCATGTTGGGCGCGTGATTTTGCAGGATGTCCCGAGCTGTGGACGCATCGCCGTACAGCAAGTCGATGGCCATCATAGCCAAGACCTTAGCCGGGGCCAGATACCCAGCGGCTGGATCGGCAATCCCCCAATCGGGCCCGTGAACTGCACCGCTGGCTCCGGTCATAGCCGGGTGCAGCACGGGCATGATCTGACTGAGGTCGCCAGCGTCGGTTGATCCGCCGCCGTGTGGATAATCCCGGTACTGATCAGAGCCAAAAATCCGCGCCGCGTTGTCCTTGAAAAGCTCCCCTAAATCGGGATCATTGCGCAGCGGCAGGTAGCCGGGCACAGTTTCTATCTCAACCGAACAGCCAAGGGCAACCGCCGCGCCCCGCAGTGCCCGATCGACCTTGTGAGACGCATCGAGCATCGCCTCGGTGGTGCGGGCGCGAACATAAGTTTCCAGCCGTACCTCAGCCGGAATGATATTGACCAGATCGCCCCCCTTGGTGATGATCGGATGCACCCGCACGCAGTCCTGATCGCGGAAGGTTTCTCGCTGGGCGTCAATCGCGCTGAGCGCGAGCGTCGCTGCACTGAGCGCGTTGATGCCTTTCTCCGGCGCACCCCCGGCGTGGGCGGCCCGGCCAATGAAACGCACGTTTTTGGCCAAGAAGCCATTGGACGAACGGGCAATCCCCACCGCCCCTTCGCTTTGGGCTGAACTGCTGGTGTGGATCATCACGGCCATATCCACGTCGTCAAAGTGCCCCAATTCGACCAGTTCGGGCTTGCCTCCGAGAAATGCGATCTTGCCTTCTTCGACGAGTCCTAAGCGGTAGTCTATTTCGACGTATTCTTCTGCAGGCACGGCGAAAAACGCGATTTCCCCAGCTAGTTCCTCCCTGACGCCGGCCTCGACAAGCCCGTAAGCGGCCCCTACCATCCCGGCGATCTGGGCGTTGTGGCCACAGGCGTGTGCCGCCCCAGTTGCCGGGTCGGCGCGCGGGTGATCGGGCACAATGAGCGCATCGAGCTCACCCATCAGCGCCACAGTCGGCCCTGCTTGCTGCCCTTTGAGCCGGGCCTTCACACCGGTCAACGCTAGTTCTCTCTCGTATTGCAATCCGAGCGCGGCAAAACTTTCGCCGACGCGGCGAGCCGTCTGCTCTTCCTTAAAACCCAATTCGGGTTGGTCCATGATGGCTTCTCCCAGCCCGATAATCTGCTCGCTCTGCCGCTCAATGGCCGCGCACACAGCGGCCTTTAATTCCTCTTTGCTCCGCATAAATCTCCGTCTTTTTAGGTCGGCCAGTATAGCCGACGTCGGTGGGGTTGTCAAGCAATTCGCTAACTTGCGCAGGTATAGCACACCCCTTAATTTTTTGAGGCCGCAAGCCTTCGTCCGGTCTCAACCACCAGAGCCACTGCATTGTACAAAATTCTGATTATCGACCGCAATCCCATATTTGGTGCCACCCTCGCCGGACTGCTCAAACGGGCCGGCTATCAGGTCGAAGTCGCCAACCAACTGGCCGACGGACTCGACCATCACCGACTCAACGCCCCGGACTTAGTCCTCCTCGGCGTCGAAGTCGACGACCCCGCTCCTTTTGTATCGGCGAGTCGCTCGCTCGATAACACCAAGGTCATCGCCTTCTTGTCGCGCCAAAGGCACTCCTCCGACGACCTGCAAGAGGTGCTGCAAGCCCTCAAGGGGTGCCCCATTTTTTACAAGCCCTTTCGCACCGAGGACGTCCTCACCGCTATCGCCGCAGAATTAGTACCGCACGAGACCTGAGCCTCAGCCGTGCGGCAACACCCCAATGTCCTCGCCGCGCTGATAGTTAAGTGCATCAACCATCATCCGCACGATGTCGTAACTAGGGCTAAATCCTAGATATTCCTCGGCCTTGCGCAGGTTGAATTCGTAAAAGGTGGGCGTGGCCCTCACCGCAGTTTCGACATGGGGCATGTCGCGCAATGCGGCGAGCCGGTAACTAACCTCGTCCCAGGTAAAAGGGCGCGGCCCAGCTAGCTGGAAGGTCTCGCCTAACGCCCTCTCTTTACCCAAGGCGCAGAGGCAGCCATGCACGATGTCGCGCACATCGGCGATGTGCTTTTTAAAGGGGCGATCGCGCTGATCTTTTAGCAGCACCGCGCACTCCTCGCCCTGCCACAGGGCGGCCAGTTCTGGGTGTACCTCCTTCATCTTGCTCAGGTAGAACTGCGGGAACTCCAAAATTTCATCGACTGCCTGTACCATGGCGAAACGCAAGATAGTCGTCGGCACTTGGTACCCCTGCCAATAGCCGTTGCACAATTCCTCGCCCAACGCCTTCGTCAAGGCATACTCTCCCTTGGGCACGCGCGGCGTCTGTTCGTCAATAGGTGCGCTCATACCACCGGGGACGTATTTGTCGTACAGCGCATCCGAACTGGCGAACAGGAATTGGCCTATCCACTTCACCCGGCGCACGGCTTCCAGCATGTTGAAAGTGCCACGCACGTTGATTTCAAAGAACTCCTCGTGGGTAAAGGGGCCACCGCCCTGAAAGGCCGCCCCCAAGTGATAGACGGCTTCGATCCCCTCGACCGCCTGCTCAACTGCGGCCGGATCAGTCAAACTCCCCTCGACGAGTTCGACCTGCATCTTCTTGAGATTTTCCACTCGCGGATCGCGGGGCCAGACCAACCCTCGGAGTTGGTAGCCGCGCCCGACGAGTTGTTTGGCCAAATTGGCACCTATGCGACCAGTAATGCCGGTAATCAATATCCGCACGCAAACCTCCCGGTTGAATTGCCAACAACAAACCGCACCGCACCGCCGCTGGCAACCCCACCGTGCGAAGAAGAAGGCTGGAAAAGATGACGGTCTGTTTTATATTTAATAAGTACTTCTTAACAACTGCCTCGGCTGGTCCTTGGCTTGATGCTCAACAACGAAGATGTCGCCTGCTCAACTCCGCCTTCTAGTCCCTCTCGAAAATCCGCACCAAGAGCACAACCTCGTCGACTTGGCTGCGACCCTTGCCCCTTCGCCTTGGGGTGAGTTGCACCTGACCCACATCTTGACGCCCGACGCTGAACCGTTGCCCGATATAGAACAAGCGCTCCAAGTTTTGGCCGACCGGGCCATGACCCACGACATCGGCACTATCGCGCATTTGGAAAAAGACGAGGACGTGACGAGCGGAATTCAGCACGCTGTCCGCCGTTGGAGCTGCAACATGATGCTCATGGCTTGGAAAGGCGATGTCGAGCGCGACGCAATCCTATCTGCGCCTAACCGCGCTCTGACCAAGGCCATCGACGTCGACACCCTGATCTTTAAGGCAAAGAAGAGCGGACCGGTGCGCCGGATTCTCGTGCCTTTCGGCGGCGGCAATCACGCATTGGTCGGCGTACAAATCGCCTACGATCTGGCCCAGAACTGGGGAGCCGAACTGGAAATTCTCCGCATCGTCCGCGACTCCCGCGGCCCCGCCGACCCCATCCTCCAACGCTACTGTGCGCAGCTAGCCGCCGACACGCGCTTGCAGCTAGAACTGCTGAATATCGACGTGCCGTTGACTGTAATCCCGGCCGTCGATGTGGTTCCAGCCATCGTCGCCAAGGCACAAGACCACGATTTGATCGTCCTCGGTGCCTCAAACGACTGGCGCCAAGAGGAACACCTCGCGGGCTCCATCCCGGACGAGATCGCCTATCAGGTCCCCTGTTCGGTACTAATGGTCCGCTCGGCCGCTGCCAATGACTTGCAGCTAAGTCGCATCTTCTGGGAGCATACCATTCGCTTGAACCTCACCCCCAAAGACAAGTGGGACGCCATCGCCCAGATGGTTGATGCGTTAATAGAAGAAAAGCAAATCCCCGCGAGCGAACGCCAGACCGTACTTGAGGCTGCGCTTGACCGCGAGCGCAAAGGCTCGACCTCGCTAGGGCATCGCACGGCCATCCCCCATGCGCCCATCCCCGATCTCGACGGGATCATCGGCTGTTTGGGGATTTGCCGACAGGGCATCGATTTTGAAGGCCCGATCCCCGAGCCGGTTCATTTTATCTTTTTACTGCTGACCCCGGAACAAAACTACCGCAGCTACATCCCGATCCTCGCCCAGATCGCGACCTTGATGCACACCGACGACACCCACCGCGACATGCTCGCCTCGCAGACGCCAGCCGAAATAACCGCCGTACTCAAGCGCCTGCCGCAACCGCGCAGCTAAGTCCCCGCGATCTGGCTGGCAAAATAATCGCAATGCGGCATGAGTACACACTCGTCGCACAGGGGCTTGCGCGCCTTGCACACGTAGCGACCGTGCAAGACCACGCGCTGCCCAAAAGCCGTCCATTCCTCAACCGGCAGTAGCTGCGCCAAGACCATTTCGACCTTGACTGGATCTGTTTCTGCGGTTAGCCCCAAGCGCCGACTCACCCGACCTACATGCGTATCTACCACGATGCCGGGTACGCCATATATGTTACCGAGGATGACATTGGCACTCTTGCGCCCAATGCCAGGCAGGCGGAGCAGGGCGTCCATCTGCCGAGGGACTTGGCCAGCGTACTCGTCAATGAGCATCGCCATAGCCGCGCGGATGTTTTTGGCCTTTTACCGATAGAAACCGGTCGAGCGAATATCTTCCTCTAATTCCTCAGCCGCCACGTAGTCGGCAGCACACTGGTATTTTTTGAATAGCCCTGCGGTGACCTCATTGACCTTGACATCCGTGCTCTGCGCCGCGAGCACAGTGGCCACCATCAGTTCCAAGGCATTGCTGTAGTTGAGTTCCACTCTCGGTTCGGGAATGGTTTTTTTGAGTTCTTTACAGACGATCTGTGCCCGCTCGACTTCGCGCTTCCCCACCTCGGCTTCCCCTTCTTCAGCGTCGGGACGACTTGGATAACTCAACGCCGGTACTGGCACCGCGCACGCGCCGACCCCACAGGTGGACGCGACCCTTCCAGCGGAAAATCCCCAAGCAACCAACGGCGCCGACCAAAACTACGTGCAGGGGTTGCAACAAGGCCCAAAGAGGAAAATAGCGGCGCAACTCGCGCCGACCCGATAGCGATATTCCGCCGTTAAATACGCCCCACTCACCCCCCACTTTTGCCCCCACCGCACCCAAGGCCCACAGGGGATCCAGCAAATTGGCCAAGCACAGCAAAGGAGCCATGAGCATCGCCCAACTCAAAACGTAAGTGAGTAGCATATAGCCGAAAAAGAGCGGATCTAGGCGGGCGAGGACCGGAGCATTGGAGGCCCAGCGGCTGCGCTGGCCAAATAACCCGCCCCAAGATGTGGCCACTGGATGCCGCACAAAGGTCGCTGGCTGATCGGCAAAGACAATGGACCACCGACCCGAGCGGCGCATGGCCTGCATGAGCAGCACATCGTCTCCAGAAGCCCGGTGCATGATCTTTTCATAGCCGCCAACAGCGAAAAACGCCTCTCGCAAAAAGGCCAAATTCTGCCCGGAAGCCGCCATGGGATGGTCCCAACCGGCGCTGCCCCTTATGCAAGCCATCAAGCAAGTGAAGTCAACAGCTTCGTATCCCTGACGCCAACCCTTGATCTCGGATGGCGAACCGATTTGCGAAAAGCCGATGACCATGCCCACCCCATCGGCAAAGTGCGACAACATACCGCGGATCCATCCTGGAGCGACCTGGCAGTCGGCATCTGTGGTGAGGATCACCTCTCCCCGCGCTTCGGATATTCCCAATCTGAGCGCGGCCTTCTTAGAACCCGACCCTTCGGTGCGCAGCAAGCGAACGGACCCAGTCTCCCCGCTGAACTCGCGCACAATGTGGCCAGTGCCATCGGTAGAGCCGTCGTCAACAATGATGATTTCGTAGCTATCTTGGGGATAATCCTGCGCCAGCAGGGCGTGCAGGCAGGATGCGATGTAAGCGGCTTCGTTGCGGGCGGCGACGACGACCGAGACGAACTGGACGCGCTCGGCATTGGCATGGCCGTACGGGCGGCGCATTCCGGTGACGAACCAACAAGCCCCGAGCAAGTAGGCCAGCGCACAGAACGCCAAGAGGTGTTCGGGCACGTACAGTGCGGGCATTAGCCCTTGATTTCCTTGATCAGCGAGAACATGCCACGATAGCCTTCGGAACAGTTGCGACACATGTCGAAGGTATTGCGGTCGGCGAGGACCTGACGGCGAAAGTCCATATAGGCCCGGCTGCGCCAGATATCGTCAAAAGAACGACCGCTGAAGGCCTGCCCCATGCCAAAGTCGACGTCCTTGTCGAAACAGCAGGGCGCGACCGCTCCATCCCAATTGACCATCGAGCTGTACCACAGCACCTTGCAACCCCGCGTGGGCTGCCCCTTGACCACCAGTTCGTCCTCGGTGTGCTCGTAGCGGCTGTACTGTTCGGTCTCGGGCAAGAACTCCTCGGCGTCCGCCGATGTGTAAACTTGGGCGGTTTTGACCAAGAACTTGTCAACGCCTAGGTCCTTGGCCAGTGCTTCGGCCGTGGCCAGATCGCGCTCGTTGTGCTTCATAACGATGAATTGCAAGTTGATCAGCGGCGTCTGCGCCCCTAACGCCTCTTTGGCTGCGACCAGCAGGCGGACTCCAGAGAAAACGCGCTCGATCTGGCCGCCGACCCGATATCGTTCGTACGTTTCTTGGTCGACCCCGTCCAACGAGACGATCATCTCATCCAGCCCGGACTCGACGATGGCCTGTGCCTGCTCTGGGTTGCGAACGAAGTGGCCGTTGGTGCTGGTGAAGGTAAAGATGCCGCGGTCGCTGGCGTAGCGCACCATCTGGTTGAAGCACTTGTTGATATACGGCTCGCCTTGGTTCCACAGCATCATCATAAAGGCTTTGTCCCCGAGTTCATCAACCAGCTTCTTGAAATCCCCCAAGCCCATCGTGCCCCGGGGGCGACGCATTTCGCCGTTGCCCGACGGACACAAGGGGCATTTGAGGTTGCAGAAGTTGGTCGGCTCGACCATGAGCATGAAAGGACGCCCCCACACAATGGGCCGGCGGGTTATCCACGACAGCCCCATAGAGGCCAAGACGGCGAAAAAATTGACCAGCCGCTTCCAAGAAAATACGCGGGCGTAGCGCCGGGCGTAGCGCGGCAGTGCTTTGGGCGTGATTAGATAGGCCAAATCAGCTCCTTTATCAGGTTTTCCAGCGGAACCATCCCCAACGGCCGACGACCGTAAAAATTAGCACATAGGGAATATATAAAACTTCCACTAGGGGCAAATAGCGCAGGAGCGCACGCTCCTCGGGCGCGGCCATTTGCTTGAGCAGCAAAAAGTCAACGGCCCAGCGCATAAACCACACACCCGCGACCCAGCCATCCCAGCTTTGAGTCCAGAGCATCTGCACCAGCCCCCAAGCGAGAAAGCCGTGGAACAAATAGACGCCGACAGCCAAATAGAATGCGCGGCCTTTGTAGTGGCCGCCTTTGGCCGCATGCCGCAGCTTCTGCTGGATCGCATCCGCGAGCTTAGCTGGTGGTGGCTGCGAGAGGACGACAGCTTGGCGGTTAAACGCTATAGCCCACCTGCCCTGGGCACTCAACAAACGCATGAAGTACACATCGTCGCCCCCGATCAGATGTCCAATTTGCTCGAAGCCGCCTAGCTCGTCGTACACTTGGCGACGGTAGCCCAAATTGCGACCTGTACAAGACAGCGGATACCCCATGCCAAAGCTGCCCGCCCCCAGCGCTCCAACTCCGATATTATCCACGGCCAAAACCTTGGCCAGTACGCCGGAAACCGGATCGGGCCGCGCGTACCCGGCGACTAAGCCAACCTCCGGCGCAAAGTGCGCCACCATCAAGCGAACCCAATCCGTAGGCGGGCGGCAATCGGCATCGGTAAAGAGCAAGATCTCCCCACTGCTCGCTGCAATCCCTTCGGCTAGCGCACTTTTCTTCGGACACTTAAACCGCCCATCCAACTTGGCCTGCACACCCTTGAGCGTCGGCCAAGTCGCCGCCTTTGCGGCAATGATGTCCCAAGTTCGGTCGCCCGAGCGGTCATCTATGACGATCACTTCAAACGCACCCTGATAGTCTTGGCGAGCGAGCGCGTCCAAGCAGTGCGGCAAGGTCGCCTCTTCGTCGCGCGCAGCGACGATGGCACTAACCGAGGGCTGATTGCTGACTAGGGTCGGGCCGGACCGCCGCCCGCTCAAGCCGCGCCACAGCCAGAGGATGCTGCCCACGTAGATCGCGCCGCTCAAGAGCAAACCGGCCTTTTGCAGCTCCATAAGCTCCATAAGGCGGCCTCAGAAGTAGTGAAAGCGCAAGTCAAAGCGCAGGTGTTGCTGGCGGCCATCTCCGTAGCCAGAACGCCACGCCAGCGGCACGGCCGGGCCCCAAGCCGGGGGCAGCGGTACGCCTCGTCCCCACTCCTGTGCGTATTCGGCCTCTAGCTGGAGATCGGGCAAGATCCGCCAGTGCAGCGCAGCGGCCACCGCGGTCCGCTGCGCTGGATGCCCGTCGAGAAATTGCTTGGTCTCGCGCTCGTCTCCCGGCCGCCAGCCATAGTGCATATCGCCGCCGACATTTCGAATAGTACCGTCCGCCTCTAATTCGTTCTCGCCGTGTCGACTGCGCGTGACATATACCGCAAATTCTAGGTCTCGAATTACCCTCTTGGTCAGGCTCAATTGCCATTGGTCGCTGTTGGGCGCGAGGGCGTGTCCCAGCGGTGAGTCGAAGTGGCGGAAGGTGTTAATGGGAAACCGATGTGAGTAAAGCCAGGGTTCGATGCGCACGTATTCGGCCCGCAGCTCGGAATCAGCCAACCCCAGCGGATCAACCCATAGCATTCCGGCCTGCAAGGAAAACTTGTTGGCGAAATCGTCGGAAAAGATGCGAGCCTTTTTCAGGTCATCAACCACGTACGCTAGATAATAGCGCCGCCCGCGCCCCGGATGGATATCCAAGTCCACGCCCATCAGGAGATTGTCCTTGTCGCCTAGGTGGCTCTGGGCGGCCCAGTAGAACATCAGCGGATTGACGTAGCTAGGCTCTAGCCCCCGATCGCCGTACACTACTATCTCCTGAAAACCCAAGTCGAGCCACCGGGCCAGCGCCACCTCCAAGCGGTGGGCCGCTAGGTACTTTTGGCGCTCCAACAGACGCACGTTAGTCCTGCCGTTGACTGCATAGGTCGCCGCTGAATCGGCCGTTCCCACGCAAAGAGGTGAATCCGATCGGTTGGGACACGGGCGGAGTTCCGCGGAGATGCTGACCAGCTTAAAGACCCCAAGCTGCGACTGCAAGCGGATCATGTTAAACGACGGCGCGTTGTTGCCCAGACCCAAATTTTGTTCCGGGGCCGGCCCCCACAAGGCCTCGTCTTTGCCCAATTGCACGTCCACCGGCCCCATCGCGAACTTGACGTACGCCGTGCCCTCGTGAAAATCGGCCGCCTCTCCCTTTAGCTGGGGCAGGTCAATCCGCCGCTCGTATAAATCGTGGCGATAGATATAACGGCGCGAGCCTTGCTCTCGCACCTGTTCAAAAGCCATGCGGAAGCCCACTCTGCTACCTAGACGGCCGCGGACGATGCCGCCGCCGCGATGGCGGTATACCACTTCGGCCTCCGACCGCCCCCGGCCACTAAAGCGATCGGTTTGCTGGCGGGCGAGAACGTCGGCAAAAACGGCCCCTCCGCGGACGCGGTAGTGAAACATGGCTCGCTCTTGGACAAACTCGTCGCGCAACAAGTCCAGTTCTCCTAGTTCAATCGGCGACAGCTCGGGGCGATATTTTTCGTCAACTATATTAAGTAATTCCACTATTTTATTGCGGCTGTATGGTTTAATGCCGTCTGCAATGCCGTTGGCTCTCCCTTGAGCTTCGAGCCTCTCGACAAAGCGATAAACCCAGTGCTCCAAAGGTACGCAAACCGACGAATCCGCTCCGGCGGTGCCGGTGCCCAGCGGGATCAACAAGCCCAATAGAACCTGTGTTGACAGAATTCTCAAGGGCTTGTTGATTAATCGTTTACGTCTTTTTTCACTCATCGCTTGAAAGCCGGAAATTCCATGCCTACTATCGCCGATGTCCACGCCCGAGAAATCCTCGACTCGCGCGGCAATCCTACCGTCGAAGTCGATGTGCGCCTCGCAGACGGCCATCTCGGGCGGGCAGCGGTTCCTTCGGGTGCTTCCACCGGCGAACACGAAGCCGTAGAGTTGCGCGATGGCGATCCGGCCCGCTATCTCGGCAAAGGCACCTGCAACGCCGTGGACAATGTGTGCCGAGAAATCGCGCCAGTGCTCAAGGGTCTAGATGCGACCGATCAACATCAGATTGACCAAGTGATGATCGACCTCGACGGCACCCCCAACAAGGCCCGCTTGGGTGCCAACGCCATACTCGGCGCATCGCTGGCCTGCGCCAAAGCGGCGGCCCAATTTTGCGGCCTTCCCCTCTATCGCTATCTCGGCGGCCCGGCAGCCCACACGCTACCGGTGCCCATGATGAATATCCTCAACGGCGGCTCACACTCCGACAACAACGTCGATCTGCAAGAATTCATGGTCATGCCTGTCAAAGCGCGCTCTTTTGGCCAAGCCCTGCGGATGGGAGCCGAAATATTTCACCACCTAAAAGCCGTGTTAAAAGAGCAAAAGCGCCACACGGCAGTCGGCGACGAGGGCGGCTTTGCCCCGGATCTCAACTCCAACGACGAGGCCCTCGACATCATTGTCGAAGCCATCCAACGCAGCGGTTATCAGCCGGGCGAGGACGTGCTGTTGGCCCTCGATGCGGCGGCCAGCGAACTGTTTGCCGATGGCAGATACACCTTGCACTGGTCCTCGGGCCAAGAGCACAGCACCGAAGACATGGTCGCTTTCTACGCCGAACTGGCCGACCGCTATCCCATCGTCTCCATTGAAGACGGTATCGGCGAGAACGATTGGGACGGCTGGGCGCAGCTAACCGCGGCCCTGGGCGACAGCGTCCAGCTAGTGGGCGACGATCTTTTCGCGACAAACACCGAGCGGCTCAACCGAGGCATCCAACAGAGCATCGCCAACTCCATCCTCGTCAAGGTCAACCAAATTGGCACCCTGAGCGAGACCCTCGCCGCTATTGAGCTGGCCAAGCGAGCGGGCTACACAGCCGTCATTTCGCACCGATCGGGTGAAACCGAAGACACGACCATTGCCGACATTGCCGTGGCGACCAATGCGGGCCAGATCAAGACCGGATCGGCCTCGCGCACCGATCGCGTGGCCAAGTACAACCAACTTTTGCGCATTGAGGAAAGCCTCGGACAACAAGCACTTTATCCGCAACGAGCCGCCTTTTACAACCTAGACTGCGGATAGTCTGCCCGCTGTCCACATCGCAACAATGTGCATCAGCCGCTGCCCCAAGAGCGCGGCTGCCAAAAGGGCTGCTCCTTGTCCGGCGGGCAGAACGGTCGCCAAGCTCAGGGCTATGACCAACCCCAAGTCATCTAGCTCCAAAAGCTGCCGCGGCTCTACGCCGGTGCGCTGATGCACCGAGCGGTCGCAGAGCTTTCCCATTCCATGCCACACCCCTAACCGCACTCCCGGCACCACGGCAACCAAGGCCAAAAAGATCCAAGCACTGAACACGAATTCTAAGCCACCCTCGACGAATGCCGCCCCAAGCGCCCACCCCGCGACCCCAGGCAACACCGTCCGCACCATGTCGTGGCCCTGCTCCAAGGCGCGCAAGATATCTAAGCGGCGCATCGTCGCATTGACCAACCAAAGTCCGGCCACAGCCCCCACCCACAGGGGTTCCAAGCCCAAGGCTCCAGCTATGCCGCTGCCTAACAGAAGCCCAACGGCTATCATATAGTATAAGTATCCACTGCTGACGCTGCGGGTCGCCAAGTCCACAATCAAGCCGACCAAAGCGCCCAATACTAGGCACGACCCCCATTCTGCCCACGTCCCTTCGACGACCACGACCGAAGGGAAGCCCAGCGGCAAGTATATTTCAAATCCCCCGCGACGTAGCAGCATACCCCCCACGCCAGCCAAGAGTAAGCCGACTAGCGCGCTAACCGAAGGCAACCAACCGGTGCTTTTCCTTTTTTTCGCCCCCCCCCTGCGACTCTGGCGTATCCAGCAAGCGGCCCCCAAGCCGCAAACGCCCCATAGTGCAGCCCCGTCCACACCCCCCTGCGAAAAACCATAGCTCAGGGCCCACAGACCTAGGCCCAACAAGACCAGATAGCCGATTTCCAGCAACAGCAGGGGTCGGCTAACGTGCCTGAGCAGGCGCAACTCAATGCTACATCCAACCACTAACCCGAAAATCCCCACTAAAAACGCGGCAGCCAGATCGGCTGCCGCACTGAGACTGGGCCGCATGTCCAACGGCGCGAGCAAGCCAAAAACTAGCCCGGCCAACGCGTACTGGACTCGGGAGGCTAAAAGCTCAGCCAAAAAAGCCCGCGACCTACAGAGGCGCACCGCTGCGTAAATCAACCCCACGGCGGCCAGTCCCGTACCAAAACTCAGGAGTACTTCGATGCTAGCCATCGCGTACTTCGCCCGTGTATAAATCGGGATTGCCCAACTGGGCGAAGCCCTCGTCAGACCCGCGACAAAACTGTTCCACAGCCGACTCGCCCAACTTGACGACCTGCTCGTAGCCTTGGTCTGAAGGCCGCAGCGGACGGGCTAAGGCCGCGCCATCCTTAAAGCGCGCCCAGTGCTGGAGCCAATCTCCTAAGATCTTGCGTCCCAAGTGGGCAAACGCCAATGAATACAGGGGATTGGGGCGGCGTCCGGCCGCGCGGATGTGTCCTCCCCACCAGAGAATTTTGGGAATTCGCTGTAGCCACCGGGCGGTGGCCTTCTCCCCTCGTTCCAGCAAGTGCTCATCGGCATCTCGACCGTAGAAAGCCTGCCCCACTGCCCCTAGCAAGCTGCGGCCATCCGCACGGCGGGGAAAGTGCAAGCGAGCACTCCACAACCCGTCCATTCCCTCGCTAGCCAGCAAGCGGCAATCAATCCCCCATTCCAAGCGCATATGCCACAAATCAGGCACGGCTGGCCGGGTCCCCTCGCGGAGCAAGGCGGCCACGCGGGCCTCGACCCAAGGATGTACGGCCATATCTGTATAGACGTGCAGGCCCCAACCCGCTGCAAACGCCCGCTCGCTAGTGCTGGCGGCCTCTTGGGTCAGGGCGCGCAAAAAGTCGCCGCAGCACTCCAGATGCGCACGGTGCGATAGGGCCGCCGGACCGCCGGGGAAAAAACCAAGGTCCGGGCCTACGGAACCGGCGGCAAAGGCCGCCTGCATCTTTCCTTGGTCCGCGCAATCGCCAAAAACTAGGGGAAAGACCCGCTCGGCCAACCACAAGTGGAAGAAGCTGCCTGCCAAACTTAGAACGGCAGATCGTCGTCGCCACCCGGCGGTGGGGGCGCGGCGGGCTGGGCGGCCGGACCGACGTTTTGCCCGCTAGCTGGCCGGTCGGAGTAGCCAGCATCTCTACCGCCTGCCTCGCCGCGGGAATCGAGCATCTGCATGTCGTTGACCACGACCTCAGTCGTATAGCGCTTCTGGCCGCTCTGGTCGTCCCAAGATCGCGTCTGTAGCTTGCCCTCGACATAGATCTTAGCGCCCTTTTTGAGGTACTGCCCGGCGATCTCGGCCAGCTTGCGCCAGAGCACGAGCCGATGCCATTCGGTGCGCTCCTGGCGCTCGCCCGTATTGCGGTCATTCCAGCTTTCAGAGGTGGCCAAGTTAAAATTGGCTACGGGCACTCCGTCCGGCGTGTAGCGCACTTCGGGATCGCTGCCCAAATTGCCGATCAAAATTACTTTGTTTACCCCACGAGCCATATATTCGCTCCTTTCTGCGAGTGCGCCGCAAGTGCGAGCGCACTCATAAATGTTAGCAATTTTGCTTATCTTAGGCGCAAGCCTTAGTCCAGTCAAGGCCGGCCTAGCCCCCGTCGGGCTTGACTTTCTCCGGCGGCTTTCCTATTCTTCCATATCCTTAACTATACTAAAGTGTTTACGGCAGGCCGACTCCCCCCTTTGTCTGGCGCTGTAAGCACTGGTAATTAGGGGCCGAGTGCCCCAATCTGTCTCATCGTTGCCGCTAAGCGGTGGCTTTCCTCCCCTCCCAATACGTCCTCGCTTTAATCCTATTGCGTTGCGCTGCATTTTGCGGCTGCGCTTAGAAAGAAGGGACGCCAACCATGGCTGGATCCCCCGTCGTCGTTCTCGATGTTGGTGCCTCAAAAGTTCTATGCCTAGTCGGCGAGGTGCAAAACAATTCCCAAGTCAAAATTTTGGGCTTGGGGCAAAGCCCCTGCACGGGTCTGCGCCGCAGCGCCGTCATCGACATGCCTCAAGTAGCAGAGTCTATCCACGCGGCCCTCACTGAAGCCGAGCGCTCGACCGGCCTCAAAATCGCCGGGGCCTATCTCGGCATGGCCGGCGAAGGCATCAACACCCAGACGAATTACAGCACGGTGGGCATCTCCGGCTCCTCCAACCCCATCTCCGAAGAGGATCGGGACCGAGCTCTACTCGCCGTGGCGCAGGAACAAGTCTCCGAGGACCAGATGGTGATGCACCGCTTCGTCCAGAGCTATGCCGTCGATGGTGAGCCGGTACAAAACCCGCTCTGGCTGCACGGCAATCGCCTATCAATCGAGGTGTTGACCGTTTCCGTGGCCGAGCATCTATGCACGGCCTTTCGCCACGCGGCTGCCAAAGCCGGCGTTGAGATCGTCGGCGTCGTCCTCGAAAGCGTGGGAGTGGCCCATGCCACCTTGTCCCAAGACGAGCGCGACATGGGTGTGGCCCTGCTCGATCTCGGCGCCGGCACCTGCGATCTCGCCGCGTTCCTAGGTCCGATGCGGCACCTAAAGGAAATTCCACTGGGGGGCGACGATATAACGCGCGATCTCTCGGTTGTCTTGAGCATTCCCATCCGCGAAGCCGAGAAGCTCAAATGCCGCTTTGGCAGCGTTAGCTGTCTAGGGGAAGACGGAGACGAGACCGTCACGTACCACACGACTGCCGGCCGCACCTGTACCTTAACTAAGCAGCAGGTCAGCGCAGTCATTGAAGCCCGACAGCGCGAGATTTTTGAATACGTGCGCCAAGCCCTCGTCGACAGTTCCTACAACGACCGCTTAGCCGCTGGCATCGTCCTCACTGGCGGCGGGGCCTTGCTCGACCAAGTCGCGCCACTCGCCGAGGCGGTGCTCGGCCACCACATCCGCATTGGCGTCCCCCAAAACGCGATCGCCCCCACCGAGGTCAGCGACCCCAGCTATGCTACCGCGATCGGTCTGTTGCGCTTTGTCGCCAACGAACACACCGCACCCGTCGAGTCGTACGACGCCGATCGGCCCAGCAACGGCTTTACCCACGCGCTCAGTAAACTGTTCAATTTCTTTTAATGCGCCGTGCAGCTCGGGCGGTTCTTGACACGGTAGCTGGCCCTGCCTAGTTTGTACGGCGGCAGCATAGCCGCCATAGCTCAGCTGGTAGAGCAACTCACTCGTAATGAGTAGGTCCCCGGTTCGAGTCCGGGTGGCGGCTCCACGACACAACGCGGGCTTGCGCACTAGTCGCCAGCTCGCGTTTGCATTGTTTCCTTTCCCGTTCAGCCCGTGTCTAGCTCAGATCTCCCCACACTAAACGCCTGCCTCAACACCTTGTGTGCGCTTTTGCTCGTGCGAGGCTACCTGCAGATCCGTCGCGGCGCACGCCAAGCCCACCAAAAGTCCATGCTGGCCGCGCTCGTCTGCTCCGCGCTCTTCCTCTGTTCGTATTTGGTTTACCACGTTCAGGTAGGTTCAGTACCCTATCCCCACCACGACTGGACCCGCCTCTTGTACTTCGCCGTGCTCATACCCCACGTGATCCTCGCCGCGCTAATGGCCCCTTTTGTGGCCCTTGTCGTCTGGTGGGCTTACAACCAAAATTTTGCCAGCCACCGTAGGTTGGCCCGCTGGGTCTGGCCGACGTGGATGTTTGTCTCGGTTAGCGGCGTGGTGGTCTATCTAATGCTCTACCAACTCTGAAATCAGCGTCCGCGGCTGTGAGCCACCATCCAAGCGGCCCCAGCGGTCGTAAGCACCGTCCAGCCGCCGGTGACCAGCAGGGCGCGCACAAACGCCCCATCGGCTATCAGTTGAGTCGGCACCACGTAGAACGCCTTGCGCAAAACGACTAGCGCATAGGTCACAGGATTGCACTGCATCACCCACTCGAGCCAAGGGGCAGCCCCTTCAATGGGAAAGAGTGCACCGGAAAGAAACCACAAGGGGATGAGCACGACGCTCATTACTGCGTGGTAGCCAGCCACTGAATCCAACTGCCACGCGACCATGAAGCCCAAACCCGTGAAGCCCATGCCGATCAGCGCACAGAAGGCCAAGAGCGCCAAGAGCATCTCCACTGACAAGCCAATGCCAGCCACCGGTGCCAGCAACAAAAACACAAGCACCTGCAACAGGGCGATGAGCGTACCGCCGACCAGCTTGCCCAGCGCTATACTCAGGCGCGGCACTGGAGCTACTAGCACGCCTTGCAAAAAGCCAGCGCTGCGATCTTCGATGAGGGTAATGGTAGAAAAAATCGCCGCGAAGAGCAGGAGCATCAGCACGATGCCCGGATAGAAAAACTCGCTGTAGCTCAACTCGCTGCCCCCGCTGATGAAGCTGTCGGCAAAACCCGAGCCCATAAAAAACCACAGCATCAGCGGTTGCATCAAGCTGCCCAAAAGCCGCGAAGGCTGGCGAAAAAAGCGCAGCACTTCGCGCTGGGCCAGAACCCACGCGCCGTTCAAGCGGCGTTTCCTTCCTCGAGGTGTTGGCCAGTGTAGCGCACGAACACATCGTCGAGCGAGGGAGGCGCCAAAGCCAGCGAGCGGATCTGGGAGCCGAAGCGCTGGAATACCTCGTCGAGGCTGATGTCGCTGTTGAGCGGAACACGCAAGTCCTGATCGACGATTAGGCCCTCTAAGCCCATGTCGCAGCGCAGTGCGGCTTGCAGCGCGGCGGCATCGTCGCAGCGCAGCGTGAGGATTTCGCGCCCCAATTGGCGCTGCAAGCCCCTTGAGGGGCCACAGACGAGTAGCTGTCCTTGGTGCAAAATGGCGACTCGGTCCGCACGCTCGGCCTCGTCTAAGAGATGGGTCGAGACCACGACCGTGAGTTGTTCGTCCGCTTTGAGTTCCTCCACTTGGTGCCAGAAATTTTGGCGCGCCACTGGATCCAACCCGGCCGTCGGCTCGTCGAGCACGAGAATAGACGGCGTTGGCATCAGCGCCTTGACCAATTCGACGCGCCGCCGCATCCCCCCAGACAGCTTCTCCACTCGCTCGCTGCGCCGTTCCCACAAGCCGACGACCTCCAGCAACTGTTGGCTGCGCTGGCGCACGGCGCGGCGGCCCATGCCGTAGAGCAAACCTGCCATCCGCAAGTTTTCGCCGACCGTCATTCTCCCATCGAGCGCGGGATTTTGAAAGACGACCCCCAATTGGCGACGCACCGCAGACGAATCTTGCCCCAAGAGCGCACCGCCAACTCGCACCGCACCCGAGGTCGGCACCAGTGCGGTGGTCAATACGCGCAGGAGCGTGGATTTACCACTGCCGTTAGGCCCCAACACGGCCAGCGTCTCCCCGCAGTGGATGTCGAGCTCGATCTCGTGGAGCGCACGGCGGTCCGTTTTCTGGCGCGTACCCGCATAGACGTGGGAAAGCTGCGAAATGCTGATGATTACTTGGGGGTCCAACGGAACTCTCCTACGGCCAAAGGCCGGGCGCGTTGAGGTAGCAAGATAAAAAAATGGGGAAATTAGCCGGATTTCCTGCTAGCGTCAAGAAAGCGATGTAGATTGACACTCGCGGCCTTTTCTAATAAATTTGCGATGTCAGCCTTGGTTGTAAAACAATTCCCGATTCATATTTTTGTACTAGTAGGTTCGCAGCCCGCGTCTTCCGGCATGGGCGCGAAGCCGGCACACCCAAATCACTTCTTTTAGATAAGACCAAATAGTATGTCAACTCAAGCCAAGTTTGCGCGTTGGTACCGCACGCTCCTACTCGGCGCGGCACTCGCGCTGGTAGGGGCGGCGTTACCGCTTGGGGCGTTGTGGTATTTGAACCAACCTACCTACGAATACCCGGCGCACCTTATTCACATCCCCCAAGGCGCGAGTGCCCGCTGGATCGGCCAGTTGCTAGAGCGGGAAAACTTGATCCATAGCGCACACGTCTTTGCCTGGACCGTCCGGCTCAAGGGCCTCGGTCATCAGCTCAAAGCGGGCACCTATAAGCTCGACGGCACCGGCACTACAGCCGCTATTGCCCAATCCCTGCTCAAGGCCCCCATCCAAACCCAGCCGGCGACGATTCCCGAAGGCCTAAATCGCCACCAGATCGCGGGCCAACTCCAAGCCGCAGGCGTGGCGGACTCGGCCCGCTTTATCGCCGTCACCGAAGATTCGCACTTCATCCGCCAGCTCGGCGTGGCCGCGGCCTCCCTCGAAGGCTACCTCTTCCCCGAGACGTACTTCTTCGACCTAAACGCCGATGAACGAGCCATCGCCTCCCTCATGGTCGGCCAGTTCCACCGCGTATTCGCCGATTCCCTGCGCCAGCAGCTCAAGGGGCGCGGCCTGTCGCTGCACCAAGCTGTGACGTTGGCCTCGATCGTCGAGCGCGAAGCTGTAGCCGTTGAAGAGCAGCCCATTATCTCCGGTGTCTTCCAGCGCCGTCTCAAGCTCAACCGCCGCCTCGAATCCTGTGCGACGGTCAACTACGCTCTCGGCGTGAACAAGAAACGGCTGACCTACGCCGACTTGGAGGTGGATTCGCCCTTTAATACGTATCGCCACCACGGCCTACCCCCCGGTCCCATCAGCAACCCCGGCCGCACGGCCCTCCTCGCCGTGATCTATCCCGTGGAAACCGAGTATCTCTACTTCGTCGCCCGCGGCGACGGCACCCACGTTTTCAGCCGTACCAACAAAGAACACGAGCGTGCCAAGCGCCGGATCAAGATAGCCCAGCGCATGCAGATAAACTGAGGATGTCCATACTAGACGCCCTCAATCCTGCGCAACGCCGCGCCGCCGAGGCCACGGGCGGCCCGCTGTTGATCCTCGCCGGGGCCGGCTCGGGCAAGACTCGCGTACTCACCCATCGCATCGCTTTCCTCATCAAAGAAGTCGGTGTGCCCCCGTGGCGCATCCTCGCCGCCACCTTTACCAACAAGGCAGCGGGCGAAATGCGCGAGCGCATCGAGCAGTTAGTCGGGCCGGCGGCCACCGATCTGTGGATCGGCACCTTCCACTCGATCTGTGCGCGCATCCTGCGCCACCAAGCCGAGGGGTTTGGTCTAGATCCCAACTTCTCCATCTACGACGAAGACGACCGCCGCGCCACCATCCGCCGCGTCCTTGATGCCCACCAAATCGACGAGCGCGAGCTCGCGCCGCGCGCGGTCGTCAGCCAGATCAGCCGCGCCAAGAACGCCATGCTCGACCCGTTGGAATTCGCGCACCAAGCAAACGAGCACCAGCGACAAATCGCCGAACTCTACGCCGACTACGAGCGCGAACTGCGTCGCAACCAAGCCCTTGATTTCGACGACTTGCTCCTTGAGGTCGTGCGCCAGTTTGAGCGCTGCCCGGACATTCTGCAAACCTACCAAGAGCGCTTTGAGCACCTGCTCGTCGATGAATACCAAGACACCAACCGGCCCCAGTACTTGCTCTGCCGCCAATTAGCAGCTCACCACCGCAACATCTGCGTGGTCGGGGATGACGACCAGTCGATTTACCAATTCCGCGGAGCCGACATCCGCAACATCCTCGACTTTGAGCGCGACTATCCAGACGCCCGCCTAGTGCGGCTAGAGCAAAACTACCGTTCCACCGGCCGCATCCTCGCCGCAGCCAACGCCGTCATCAGCCACAACCAAGGCCGCAAGGGCAAAGAGCTGTGGACGGACGGCCCCGAGGGCGACCCGATAGCGGTCGTCGAATGCGACTCGGACCGCCGCGAGGCTCGCCACGTCGTCGATGCCATCCGCCGCTACGACCGCTTGGGACGTTACGGCCTCAGGGACGCCGCGGTGCTCTACCGCACCAACGCCCAGTCGCGGCCCTTTGAAGAGGAGTTACAGCGTGCTGGTCTCCCCTATGTAATCGTCGGGGGCATCCGCTTTTACGACCGCCGCGAAATCCGCGACGTGCTGTCCTATTTGCGCCTGTTGGTCAACCCGGCCGACGACATTGCCCTGCGCCGCATCATCAATACACCCCGTCGCGGCATTGGCGATACCTCCCTCGACCGCTTGCAGACTTTTGCCCAAGCCCAAGGCTGGAGCCTTTCCACGGCTCTTGAGCACCTCGACGATGTGCCCAACCTCAGCGGCCGCGCACAAAAGAGCTTCACGGCCTTCGCCGCCCTGCTCGGCGAGCTGATGGCCGCTGCCGAGGCACGCTCCCTGCCCGAACTGGGCCTTGCCGTCGTCGAAAAGAGTGGATACCGCGCCATGCTCGCGGCTGAAAACACCCCGGAAGCCGAGGCACGCTTGCAGAATCTCGACCAGTTACTGGCCGAGATGACCGAATACGCAGACGAGAACCCAGACTCAACTTTGGCGACCTATCTCGAAGAAAAGTCGCTGCTGACCTCGGCGGACGAAAACGACAGCAATGGCAACGCCGTTACCTTGATGACCCTGCACAGCGCCAAGGGCCTAGAGTTCCCCTTGGTTTTTGTCTGCGGGCTCGAAGAAAACCTCTTTCCCACGGCGCGGGCCGTCGGCGATCCCCAAGCCATTGAAGAGGAGCGCCGCCTCTGCTACGTGGGCATGACCCGTGCGCAAGAGCAGCTCAGTCTCACCTATGCCCTGCGCCGCTATGCGTACGGCTCACTACTCGCAACCGAGCCCTCGCGGTTTTTAAGCGAAATCCCCGCCGAGCTGACGACCCAGACCTACGAATTGGACCGCGGCTTTGCCCGCTCGCGGCAGCGCGTCGGCCCGCCGCCCCGCAAAAAGGCACCCCAAGGGGTCCACTACGAGTGGGACGCCGAGCAAACGCCCGGTTTCGACGAGTTAGTTGCCCAAGACGACTTCCTCGCCGTTGGCCAGTGGGTGCGCCACCCCCAATGGGGGCGCGGCCAGATCGTCAGCCGCGAAGGACACGGCGAAAAGATGAAGCTCTCCATCCGCTTTGGGACGAGGACCAAACGCATCGCCGTCGCCTACACCCAGCTCGAACCCGCCTGAGCGGCCCATTGCCCCAGAGAGGGCCGATCTTTAATTTTTATAGCTTCTATTGTTTATCTCGTTTTCCTTGCGCGACTTATGGGCACTCCAACATCCGCAAACGCACGCGTGGCCCTACAGAATGTGGGTTGCAAGCTCAATGCCTACGAAGTAGAAGCCCTCGCCCACCGCCTAGCTGAGCGCGGCTATTCAATCGTGCCCTTCGGCTCTGAGGCCGACGTGTACGTGGTCAATACCTGCACGGTAACCGGCGCGGGCGATGCGGACTCGCGCAAAGCCGTGCGCCGCGCCCGGCGGCGCAATCCAAGCGCAGAGGTCGTCGCCACCGGCTGTTATGCCCAGCGACGGCCTGCCGATCTCACAGCGGCCGGTGCCGACTTGGTCGTGGGCAACGGCCAGAAGGTCCAGCTCGTCGAGCTGCTCGAAGCACATCTGGCGGGTACTGAGATCCCCGCGCCCTCAGCAACGAGGCCGCGCACGGAGCAATTTCTCGCCATTGACGGCGCAGTGCCCCAAGGCCGCACCCGCGGCAGCCTGCAAATCCAAGACGGCTGCGACGAACACTGCACCTACTGCATCATCCCGGCGGTGCGCGGTCGCAGCGCGAGCCGCCCAGCCGCCGAAGTCGTCGCCCAAGCCCGGGGCATGGTCGCGGCCGGCTACCGGGAGCTCGCCCTGACCGGCGTCCACACCGGCCGCTACGGGTTCGACCAAGGCCAGCCCAAAGCTCTCGTCGAGTTGCTCGCCGCGCTGGAGCAAATCGATGGCTTGGTGCGCATTCGCCTCAATTCCATTGAGCCGGGTTACGTCACCGACGCACTAATCGACCAAGCCGCGGCTTCCTCAGCGATCTGCCGCCACTTCCACGTGCCCTTGCAAAGCGGCGACGACCACATTCTCAAGCGCATGGGGCGGCGCTACACCCGCGCCTATTACGCCGAGCGGATCGAGCGAATCGCCAGCCGCATCCCTGACTGCGCCATTGGTGCCGATGTCATGGTCGGCTTCCCCGGGGAAACCGACGCGCATTTTGCCCACACCCGCGCCTTGTTGGCCGACCTGCCGCTGACGTACCTCCACGTCTTTCCGTACTCCCAGCGGGCAGGCACCCCGGCTGAGCACCTGCCCGAACACCAAGACACCGCAATCAAAAAGGAGCGCACCCAAGCACTCATCGGCCTCGGCGCAGCCAAGCGACTCGCCTTTCATCAGCGCTTTGTCGGCCGCTCGCTCCAAGTCCTCTCCGAAGGGCGTTCAGACTCAGCCACCGGCTTGCAGGTCGGCTTGAGCGATAACTACGTCAAGGTCCTTTTCGCCGGCCCGCCCGTGCCCAACGAGTTGGTGGACGTGCAGATTGAACAAGCCCGCGAAGAGCTAACTTTTGGAGCGCGCCAATGAACTTGCCTCTGCTAGATGCCGTCGAGTATCAAGCCGTTGCCGCCCGCCCAAGCCACACCATCGGCCGCCGCGTGTACATCGAGACCTACGGCTGCCAGATGAACGTGGCCGACAGCGAGCTAGTGGCCAGCATCCTCGCCGACGCCGGATTCCAGATTACGGCACGAGCCGAGCAGGCCGACATCATCCTGCTCAACACCTGTGCAGTGCGCGAGCACGCCGAGGAGCGGGTCATTGGCCGCGTCAGCCAGCTCAACGGCCTCCGCGCCCACCGCCCCAACCTCACTTTGGGCATCCTCGGCTGCATGGCCCAACACCTGAGCAAGGCACTGCCAGACCGCGCTCCTTTCGTCGATTTGGTCATGGGGCCGGATTCCTACCGCCGCCTGCCCCAGCTTCTCGCCCAATCGAGCGACGACGCACTCCTAGACGTGCGGCTCGACCGCTCTGAGAACTACAGCGGCGTCCACCCCCAGCGCACAACCAGCACCAACGCTTGGGTCACTATCATCCGCGGCTGCGACAAGTTTTGCACCTTCTGCATTGTGCCCTTTGTGCGCGGCCGAGAGCGCAGCGTACCTGCCGCCGAGATAGTGAGACAAGTCCAACACATTGCTGCTGAGGGATTTAAGGAAGTTACCTTACTCGGCCAGACCGTTAATTCCTACCGCGCCGGCAACGTGGATTTCGCCGATCTCTTGCGGCAGGTTGGCCAAGTCGAGGGCATTGAGCGGGTGCGCTTCACCTCGCCCTATCCGGTTGATTTTACCGACCGCGTGATCGACGCCATGGCCGAAGTTGGCCCGGTGTGCCCGAGCCTACACCTGCCGGTACAAAGCGGCTCGGACGAGCAACTCGCCCGAATGCGTCGCGGGTACACGGTCGATCAATACCGACAGCTCGTGCAAAAGCTGCGCACTGCCCTGCCCGACCTTGCCCTGACGACCGACATCATCACCGGCTTTTGCGGCGAGACCGATGCAGACTTCCGCCAGACCTGCGATCTAATGGAAGAGATCCGCTACGACTCGGCCTTCATGTTCAAATACTCGGAGCGCGAAGGCACGTACGCCCACAAGAAGCTGCCCGACGACATCCCCGAAGCCGTCAAGGGCGAGCGTCTCCAGCACATCATCGCCCTGCAAGAGAAAATCTCGCGCCAGATCAACCAGCAGCAAGTCGGCCGCACGGTCGAGGTCCTCGTCGAGGGCCCGTCCAAGCGTCCAGCCGCCGACGGCCAGCCTCGCTACTATGGTCGCACCCGGCAGGGTAAGACGGCGATTTTCTCACAACCAGCAGCGAGCAACGAACTCGTAGCCGTCCGCGTCGCCCGCACCACTTCGCATACCCTATTGGGCGACCGAATTGACGATGGTGCGTGATATAAACCTGCTAATAACCTGTTAGGCAAAAGTTACAGATACTCGACTATCGGGTTGTAAGCATTCAAACGCGGAAATCCACGCTCGCTGAAAGGAGGCATTGTGAAAGCATCTATTCTCGACTTAAGACGACGTATGAAAGATGTTTTGCTCGCGCTCGACCGCAACGAATCGGTCACCATTTTTTACCGCGGCAAGGAAAAAGCCATCCTGTCTCCCAGCCGACAGCGAACAAACAAATCAGTAAAAGACCATGAGGCTTTTGGTCTGTGGCGAGACAGAAAAGATATGACCGATGTCGATGCTTGCGTCCGCAGTTTGCGAAAAGGCCGCTTGAATGATTTTTGATACCGATGTTGTGATATGGGTTTTCAGAGGCCATGAAGGGGCTGCAAACCTCGTTGACAGCATCGCTGATCGTCAGATATCAATTGTTACGTACATGGAATTTATCGAGGGTGCGAGAAATCGGCAGGAGCTGAAAAAGATCAAGAATTTTCTCACGGATCACGCCTTTCAGACTGTACCTCTCACTGAAAACATTGGCCATCGAGCGTCTGTATATATGGAAGAATACGCCCTTAAGACAGCACTGTATCTGGCCGATGCCTTGATTGCCGCAACCGCTATTGAACATCATTTAACACTTTGTACAGCCAATAGAAAACCCTACCGCGAAATCAACGAACTCAATCTAAAAATCTTTCGGCCCTGACCCACTCTTCCTCTGAAAGGACCCCATGTTCGCCCATTACCTCTCATTCGCTGTCCTCGCTGCCCTTTGCTCTATAGCCTATGCCGACCCACAAGCCACTCGCGACGACATCGAAATCCGCCACACCCTCAACGTCCCCCGAGGAACGGTGCGCATCGCCAAGGATCCGCGTACCAACGAGCTCTACATCTTGCGGCAAAATGGCGCAATTGATCGCATCGACCTAGCGGCGGCCACGCACACGCCGGCATATTCCAGAGACG
Organism: Candidatus Latescibacterota bacterium; assembly: GCA_965200315.1. Lineage (GTDB taxonomy): Bacteria > Latescibacterota > UBA2968 > UBA8231 > UBA8231. The sequence continues at coordinate 280,772 of OZ241362.1, read as the reverse complement.
ATCATGGCATCCGCAGCGGCTTCACAGGCTTTGCTATCGGGCCGGACGGCTCGTTTTACTTGGCATCCAATCGCCGCGGCCCCCGCGACAGCGGCCATTTTGCCCTCGCCAGCGGCATTTTGCTCGACGCCGACACCGGCGAGCGGAAGTGGGAACAACTCGACCCGGACAACTTGCCCGGTGATATTCCCATCGACGACATCCTCGCCGCCACCAGCCTCGGCCGCGATCCTACGACCAATACCCGCTATGCACTCAAGACCAACGGCGACATTACCCTCGTGCCCAAGGGCACAGTATACACGGCCGCGGATCACGGCTTTAGTCGCCCCAGTGCCCTGTTTATCGACGCCGACGGCACCTTTTACGTCCTCAAACGCATCGACCTATCGAGCTACAACATCGCCACCATCACCAAGGGCGAAGTCGATCCGAGCAGCGGCGAGCGCACCTTTTTCACCCTCGCAGAAACCGCACCCTATGAGCGGTGCGACTGCATCTTCAACCACGATGTCAACGGGCTAGTCGTCAGCCCGGACAACCGCTCGCTTTTTATCAACAGCGGCTCGCGCACCGATCACGGCGAAATACAAGACGGCAACAGACAGTTCCCCGATCTGCGCGAAACCGCGCTCACGGCTATCGTCTTGCGAGTCCCGACCGACGCCCGCGACCTCGTGCTACCCAACGACCGCGACGCGCTCCGCGCCCAAGGCTTCCTCTATGCCGAGGGCCTGCGCAATGCCTACGACCTCGCCTTCGCGCCCAACGGCGACCTCTTCGCCACGGAAAACGGCCCCGACCGCGACATGGCCGAGGAACTCAACTGGCTGCGCGAAGGCCATCACTACGGCTTCCCCTGGCGCATGGGTCTCGAAGACACCCCACAGCAATTCCCCGACTACGACCCAGCCAGCGACTTCCTCCTCCCCGCCCGCTTCACGGCCGTGCGCGAAGGCTACTACCACAACGATCCCACGTACCCACCGCCACCACGCGACTTCACCGAGCCGGTGATCAACCTCGGCCCGGATGCCGACGCCTACCGCGACCCCGCCGACGGCCAAATCAAAGATGCCAGCGAAGAGGGCGTGCGCTTCGGCACCTTCACCGCGCATCGTTCCCCCTTGGGGCTGGTGTTCGACGCAGAGCATGCGCTCGCCGAACCATTCCAAGGCGACGGATTCGTGCTTAGCTGGACCGAGGGCGATCCCGACGGCGATGACGTTGCCGGCCCGTTTAACGACCCCAGTGAAGATCTGCTGCACCTCGACTTAGCCAAAGTCGGCGACACCTACGAGGCACACGTCACCCGCATCGTCGGCGGGTTTTCCAACCCCATTGACGCGGAGATCATCGGCAATCGCATGTACGTCATCGAGTGGGGCGGCGGGCGAGGGCTGTGGGAAATCACCTTACCACTGGACGCAACCGAACCGACAGTTGCCGAAGCCGCAGGCGTTGTACCCGAGGAGTTTGCGCTGGCGCAGAACTTTCCTAACCCCTTTAACGCAAGCACCACCATTACCTTCCAACTCGCCCTCACCTCCTTAGTCGAATTGTCCATTTACAGCATTAGCGGCCAGCGCGTATGCACCCTAATCAGCGATACCCTGCCCGCCGGATACCACCGCCGGCAATGGGACGGTCGCAACGAGCGCGGTGAGCCAGTGGCCAGCGGCGCATATCTTTATCAGCTATTGGCTGGCGACTTTGTCGCGACCCGCCAGCTCCTATTGCTCAAGTGATCATTTCTAAAGCATCCCATGCTGGTCCGTTGCTTCTCGCTCGTCGCGCTCGCAGCCCTTTGCTCCATTGCGGACGCCGTTCCGCAAGCTACCCGCGACGACATTGAAATCCGCCGCATCCTCGGCGTCTCCCAAGGCACTATCCGCATCGCCAAAGATCCGCGCGACGATGCGCTCTATATCTTGCGGCAAGACGGCGCGATTGAGCGCATCTACCTAGCGGCGGCCAAGCGCGTCTTAGCGTATTCCCACCGCGATCACGGCATCCGCAGCGGCTTCACGGGCTTTGCCATCGGACCGGATGGCTCGTTTTACTTGGCATCCAATCGCCACGGCGCCCGCGACAGTGGCCAGTTTGCACTCGCCCGCGGCATTCTGCTCGACGCCGACACTGGCGAGCGGCAGTGGGAACAACTCGACCCGGACAACCTGCCCGCCAATGTTCCCATCGACGACATCCTCGCTGCCACGATCTTTGGCCGCGACCCCACGACCGCCAACCGCTATGTCCTCAAGACCAACGGCGACATCACCCTCTTGCCTGCGGGCACGGTGTACACGGCTGCTGACCACGGTTTCATCCGCCCCAATGCCCTGTTTATCGACGCCGACGGCACCTTTTACGTCCTCAAGCGCATTGACCTGTCCATCTACAACATCGCTACCATCACCAAGGGCGAAGTCGATCCAAGCAGTGGCGAGCGCACTTGGTTTACCCTCGCGGAAACCGCACCCTATGAGCGATGCGACTGTATCTACAACCACGAGGTCAACGCGCTAATTGTCAGCCCGGACAATAGCTCGCTCTTTATCAACAGCGGCTCGCGCACCGATCACGGCGAAATACAAGACGGCGATGGGCACTTCCCCGGGCTGCGCGAAACCGCGCTCACCGCCGTAATTTTGCGCGTCCCGACCGACGCCCGCGACCTCGTACTACCCAACAGCCGCTATGGCCTCCTCGACCAAGGATTCCTCTTTGCCGAGGGCTTGCGCAATGCCTACGATTTCGCCTTCGCGCCCAACGGCGATCTCTTCGCCACGGAAAACGGGCCGGGCCGCGACATGCCCGAGGAACTCAATTGGCTGCGCCAAGGCCATCACTACGGATTCCCTTGGCGCATGGGTCTCGACGACACCCCACAGCAATTTCCCGACTACGACCCGGCCACCGATTTCCTCCTCTCCCCCCGCTCCACGGCAGTGCGCGAAGGCTACTACCACAACGATCCCACGTACCCACCGCCACCACGCCGCTTTACCGACCCGGTTATTAATCTCGGACCAGACGCCGACGCCTACCGCGACCCAGCCGACGGCCGCATCAAGGACGCCAGCGAAGAGAGTGTGCGCTTCGGCACCTTCACCGCGCACCGCTCGCCGCTCGGACTGGTATTCGACGTGGACCATGCCCTCGCCGAGCCATTCCAAGGCGACGGCTTCACGCTCAGTTGGACTCGGGGCGATCCCGACGGCGACAGCGTCAACGGCCCATTCAACGACCCCAGCCAAGACTTGTTGCATCTCGACTTGGCGAAAGTCGCCGACAATTACGAGGCGCGTGTCACCCGCATTGTCGGCGGATTTTCTAACCCCATTGACGCGGAAATCATCGGCCAGCGCCTCTATGTAATCGAATGGAGCGGCCAGCGCGGGCTGTGGGAAATCGTCCTGCCGCCCGCTGAGGAGTTCCCGCCCGCCCGCTTGGCCGACGCGCAGGTTTTCAGCGACCTCGGCACGCAAACGCCCGCGGCCGGCGTGGTGCCGTACGAAATCAATGCGCCGTTTTGGTCGGATGGAGCCACAAAAACGCGATTCATTCGCCTGCCGCCTAGCGAGCGCATTGCCTTTGCCAGACATGGGCCTTGGGGCTTTCCCGACGAGACCCTCCTGATCAAGAACTTTTACCTCGACTTAGAGCGCGGCAATCCGGCCAGCCGACGCATCATCGAAACGCGCTTTCTCATCAAGCGCGTGGATGCCATAGGTTGGGACGGTTATAGCTATCTGTGGAACGAAGCCGGCACCGACGCCACCTTGCTCGCCGATAGCACGACCGTTGAGTACGTGATTGACGACCCCCAAGATCCAGTGGGATTTCTCTTGCAGGAGTACTACTTTCCCGCACGCCAAGACTGCGAGGTCTGCCACACCAAGGGCGCGGGCTACGTCCTCGGCGTCCACACGGCCCAACTTCACACAAGCGCGAAGCAAAACGACTCGACTCGCTTCGACGATGAGCTCGCCGCAGTCCAGTTGCACACCCTCGCCCAACAGGGCCTTTTCACCGAAGCATTGCCAACCGACCTGTCTTCCTTGCCTCACCTGCCCAACCCCTTCAACCCCAGCATCCCGCTCAACCAGCGCGCCCGCTCGTATTTGGCCGTCAACTGTGCGCCGTGCCACCGGCCCGAGAGCGTCAGCCGCACCATCATCGACCTGCGCTACGACACGCCCTTGGCCGAAACCAATACGGTCGGGGCCTTCCCCACGCTCGGCGACATAGGCCAGCCAGAGGCCCTCATCCTCTCCCCCGGAGAACCGCAGCTTTCCACGCTCTACCTGCGGATGTTGACGCTGGGCACCTTTCGCATGCCGCCGCTGGCTTCTTCCATCATCGACGAGCGCGGCGCTGATCTCATAGCTGCATGGATCGCCAGTCTAGACCCCGGCGCAGCCAAAGAGACCACACCGGCCGCCTTTGCCCTCGACCAGAACTACCCCAACCCCTTCAACGCGGCCACCACCATCGCCTTCCAACTCGCGGCTCCGGCTGGCGTCGAGCTAGCCCTGTACAACGCAGCCGGCCAAAAAATCCGCACCCTGTTCGCCGGGCACCTGAGCACCGGCCGCTACCGCACCCAGTGGACCGGGCGCGACGACGCCGGTCGCCGGGTCGCCAGCGGCACCTATTTCTACAGGTTACAGGCCGGAGCCTACATAAGCACCAAGCAATTGACTTTGCTAAAATAATCGCCGTCGGAATAATCGCCGTCTCTATCTGATCTAGCCCCTTATGAACCCCTGCGCCATCGCCTTCTTGGTTTTTGCTTTAGCCAGTTGCGCTGCCGATCCCTACCAAACTCCCGGCACCCAGCGCATGGCCGAGCAACTCGCCGCCCTCGCTACTCAGGCCAACGCCGAGGACAACATCTATTTGAGCCAGCACCGCGTTGACTGGCTGCGCCGCCAGCCCGCGCCAGACGATCCCGTGCAACAACTCAGCCGACAGGTCGAACTAGCCAAAGAGTTGTTGCGCGCCGGCGCATCCGCCGAGGCAGCCGCCCTGTTTGAGCAGGTGCGCGAGCAAGCCGATGCCCACCGCTTTCGCACCCGACCGAGCCTTGAAGAGATGATCGCTCTCGCCTATTTGCGGCTCGGCGAGCAGCAAAACTGCCTTGACGAGCACAATCTCGCTTCCTGCCTGCTGCCCATCGCGGCCGAGGGAGTTCACAAGACACAAGATGGATCGCGTGCGGCTATCGCTTACTATCGAGCAATTCTAAAAAAGACGCCCTACGACCTGACTTCGCGCTGGTTGCTCAACATCGCCTATATGACCGTAGGCGAATATCCGCATCAAGTGCCAGCCGCCCATCTCATTCCCCCCGAGCTATTCGCCGCTGACGCCGATATCGGCCACTTCCCCGACCGCGCTCCCGACTTGGGGTTGAATGTCCTCGGCTTGGCTGGAGGCGGCATTATGGAAGACTTTGACAACGACGGTTTCCTCGACATCATCGCCACTTCTTGGGGTCTCGACGATCCCCTGCGCTACTTCCGCAATCAAGGCGACGGAACCTTTGCCGAGCGCACGGCCGCCGCTGGTTTGACCGGCCTAGTTGGCGGCCTCAACGCCGTCCAGACGGACTTTGACAACGACGGCTTCGCCGATGTGCTGGTTCTGCGCGGCGGCTGGTTTGGTGCCGACGGACTCCACCCCAATTCGCTATTGCGCAACCAAGGCGACGGCACTTTCGCCGATGTAACCGCGGCGGCTGGGCTGCTCACATTGCACCCCACGCAGACGGCTGCCTGGGCCGACTTCGACAACGACGGTTGGCTCGACCTGTTCGTAGGCAATGAATCCTCCGCCGAAGAGCAGCATCCCTGCGAGCTGTTCCGCAATCAAGGTGACGGAACCTTCGTTGATGTGGCGGCCGAAGTCGGCTTGGCCGTCGAGGGCTTCGTCAAAGGGGTGGCTTGGGGCGACATCGACAACGACCGCCGGCCCGACCTCTACATCTCCCGCCTCGGCCAGCCCAACCTGCTTTTCTACAACGACGGTCCAGCGGCCAACGGCCGCTGGCGTTTCTCCAACATAACCGCCCGCGCTGGCGTGAGTCAGCCAACTTTCAGCTTCCCAGTGTGGTTTTGGGACTACGACAACGACGGCTGGCTCGACCTATTCGTCTCTGGCTACAAGGCCGACGCTGGCGATGTCGCCGCCGACTACATGGACCTACCTCACAAGGGAGAGCCGCCTCGTCTCTACCGCAACCAAGGCGACGGCACTTTCGCCGACATGGCCCAACAAACCCACAGCGACAAGGTCCTCTATACGATGGGCTGCAACTTCGGCGACCTCGACAACGACGGCTGGCTCGATTTCTACGCTGGCACCGGCGATCCCGATTACCGTTCCCTAATGCCCAACCGCATGTTCCGCAACGCCGCAGGACAGCACTTCGAAGACGTGACCACCTCCGGCGGTTTCGGGCACCTGCAAAAAGGGCACGGCGTCGCCTTCGGCGATATCGATAACGACGGCGATCAGGATATCTACTCGGTAGTCGGCGGTGCCTATTCGGGAGACGTGTACACCAACGTGCTCTTCGAAAACCCTGGGCACGGCAACCATTGGATCACCCTCAAACTGGAGGGAACCAAGTCGAATCGAGCTGGGATTGGAACGCGGATTCAAGCTCGCATGGGGACGCGGACGATTCACATCGTCGCCGGCACGGGCGCGAGTTTTGGGGCTTCGACCTTACAGCAGGAGATCGGATTGGGGCAGGCTCAGATACTCGACGCGCTGATTTTGCACTGGCCGTCGGGCACAGTGCAAACTTTTACCAACGTGCCGGTCAATGAAGTGTATCGGGTGCGCGAGGACGCCACGGCTTTGGAGCGTTTGAACATCAATCCCCTCGCGCTAGCCAACGAGGGCCAGCCAGCGCATAGCCACTAGCTCACAACTGGGCCAACAGCCGCGCTGCCGTGGCGTGGTTCGGCTCCACCGCCAAGAGTTGCTGCAAGGCCTGCCGCGCCGCGGCAATATGGCCCAGCCGCTGGTAGGAAAGCGCCATGCTCAAATAGGCTTTGACGTGGCGTGGCTCTAAAGAGAGCGCCGCGGCAAACGCGGCGACCGCCCGCTCGTTCTCTCCGGCCTTCTGCAAGGCCAGCCCCAAGTTGAAGTGGTGCGAAGCATCGGCCCGGTTGAGCGCGACGGCCTTTTGGTAGGCAGAGATCGCCTCCGGCACGTTTTCCATCTGCAAATAGGCCGTGCCGAGGTTGTTGTACGCCGGAGCATAGTCGAACTCGTCAAGGGCCTCGCGGAAGCGTTCCTCGGCCTTGGCAAACTCGCCCCGCTGCAAAAAGACCAAGCCCTGCGCGTTGAGCGCCTCGACGTAGCGCGGCTTGTGGTCAATCGCCTGCTGGTAGTGCTGATGCGCCTTGTCGAGCGCCCCCTGCCGCGCGTAGAGCAGGCCGAGGTTCTTGTGCGCCTCATAGGCCCCCGCATCCAGCGCTAGCGCCCGCCGATACTCTCCGGCGGCCCTTTCCCAATCGCCCTGCCGCGCATAAAAGACGCCGAGGTTGTTGTGGGCACCGGCCAAGTCCGGGAACAATTCGACCATCTTCTCCCGCGCCTCGGCCTCGTCGGCCGTCCAGTAAAACTGGAAAAGCGACAGCGTCACCATCGGCACCGCGAAATAGGCCAACTGTCGGCCGGTCTCGCGGAAGTACGAGGCCAAGCCGCCAGTCAACGCCCGCAACCCAATGCGGTCCGACCCGTCCTCAGCGTTGATCCCCAGATTGGCTTGGTTTTTGCGGTCGCGGATCTTCCAGATGAACCCGTCGAAGTAGTAGTGCAAAAGCGTCGAGGTGATGACGAAAATCTCGACCATTTTGATCGCCTGCTCGGACTTGAGGAAGCCCTCCATCATGTTGATGCTGCCGTAGGCAAAGCAGACGAGCACATACGCGACTAAAATGGGCAAGGTGCGCGTGGTGAAGAACGTGCGCAGGAGCTTGGTGGTGCGCTCCTGCCTTTTGACGAGGTTGTTGTTGTAGATCCAGACGATGGCGAAGTACTGGATATCGTGGAAAACGGCAAAGGCCGCGTAGCCGATGACGAGGTCGTTGATATGTATCCAGCCATAGTAGATGATAAACACCGTGGTCGCCATCACCGCGATTTTGGGTAGGCTTATCTTCTGACCGGTAATTGCCCGCCGGGCGATATTGGCCAAGTACGCCGCGAGCACGGCCATCGCAACATAGAACAGCACCTTTTTGAGCAGGAACGTCCATTCGGCCGACAGGAAGGGCACGCCAACCCGCTGGTTGTGGTCAAGGATGCGGTGGAAGTATTCGGGGCTATAGATGACCACCGTTGCAAAGGCACATAAGGTCAATAGCCAGTCGAGCCGGGCGTCGAGCTTGGAGAAAATTTTGTTTTTGGCATCGTAGATTCGCATAATGCCGTAGTGCTGCATAAACAGGTGCCAGATCTCCCATACTAGCACCACCAGGAAAAGCCCGTGCAGGGTATTGAATTGCGCCAGCGCCGTCACAAAGAGCACGACGATGGGCGCGACGATAAACCTCTCCTTGAAGGTACTGAATAGCTCCGGGTCGCCGTATGCGCGCATAAAGCCCGGCAAATGGTGGCCGGTGGCAAACAGGGCCAGCGCGTAGAAGGCGATGGTCTGCGAGTCAAACACGGCCCGCAATGGCAGCATGGTCACCAAGCACAAAAGTGGCGTACCAATAAAAAAGAACAGGTCGCCAAAGGGCGAGATGATCCACTTTTGATCGCGGTATACGGCTGGAGCTACAGTCATGGCATTCCTCAATAGGCTACGGCTAGGGTGCGTATTACTTTCCCTTGCCCGGCATCGGCTCCCGCGTCAATGCGGCACACGTACACCCCAGGCCCCACCCGCGCACCCGACGCATCCAACCCATCCCAGCTAAACGACTGCAACACATCCCCACCAGACGATGCAAGAGTCGCCACTTCCCGACCCGCCAAGTCGAAGATGCCCACGCGCGGAGACGCATCCACCGCCTTGAACAGCGCAAAGCGAATCTGCACGCGGTCGTTGATCCCGTCGCCGTTGGGCGAAAACACCGACGGCACAATCTGCAAATCGCCGATCAGCCGCGCGCTGCCGGGCAGATCCGGCAAAAAGACCAAGTTCGCTTGTCGCGCAGCCGCCTCGACCGACTGCCACAGATCGGGACGCGCTGCTTGCCCCAAGTCCGCGGCAAAGACCGTGGCATTGCGCAACACCTTCGCGGTAAACTCCACGGCGATCGAATCCGTCCGCACCACCTGCGGTAAATCTACCAACAGCAGCGAATCCCCTTCCACCCGCACCCCTCTCGGCTCGTGCGCCGCACCACCAATCCACAGCCGCACGGCCGCAGCATCCACCGCACTCGGCGTGGACAAGCGCAGCCGGTCAAAGCCCGTGTCGCCTTCGGCCGCGTTGGTCCACAACGTGTACGTGAACTGTGTCGCCGCGTTGGGTACGGCGTGGCGCGGTGTAATCTGCCCAGCTACCTGTGCGACTAGCGCATCCTCAAAATCTAGCGCCAGCGCGTGCAGCACTGGCGCGACAGCCGGCTCCTCGGTGGAGAGAATCAGTTCCAATTGAATAAAGCGGCGCGGCGTCTCCGACTTAAACGCATCGCCGGAAAACTGGTAGAAGTTGCTCCACGCACCCCAATCGGCCCCCACGACGACCGTGGTGTCAATAGGGCCGCGGATGACTTTGGGCAGGCTCCCGTAGCGCGTCTCGGTAACTTCCTCGCCCTTTTTGTCGTAGAACGTGTAGAACTCTTGCAGGGTGTTGCCCGACCGCGAGCGCACCTGTAATCGCGTCTGAGCCGGCGTTGTCGCCTCCCAGCGCAAGCGTTTGATGGCCTTGGCGCGACCATCGCCAGCGAGTTGGCCGAGATCGATAAAGCCCGAGCGCAACACCACTTGCGCGGGATAACCCGGCGAAAACAGCATCAGCTCCATGGGATGCGAAAACCAGCCGGTATCGGTCAGCGAATGCCAGAACAAGTAGCGGATCTTGCGCGGGGCAAATGCGTAGCGATGGTGGCGCAAGTTCCACTCTGCGCCGACTGGCCTTGGCTCAAAGATCAGTGGCGTGTAGTCGATGTCTCCGGCAATGGTGCGCCGCCCATCGGAAAAGAGGATTTGGTAGCCGGAACCAGCCTGCAATCCCTCGAATAGGAAGCTCGACAGGCCCTCGCCGCGATGCTGCCAGTAGATGAATGCCTCGTCGAGCCAGAACAGCGCCCCTAAATCAACCGACCACCACACCCCGCTCTCGCGCCAGCCGCCCTTGGTCTTGACGGTGAATATATTGCCGTACGTGTCGGTGATGCCGTCGAACATGTTCTGCGGCTCACGCGCCAAAAGTCCGTTGTCAAAGCTGCCCCCGCGCGCCAAAACCCCGAGACTTATGTTGTCGCCGGCGGCGATCACCTCTACTTCTGCCAAGGCCGCGTCAGTGCTCTTTTCGTCGGCGCGCACGCGCACAAAGCGCACCATGCGGAAGGTGTTCAGCGCGGCTGGTTCCAGCCCAAGGCTTTCGTCGATGACTCGCGTTACGTCGCGCTCACCGACCAATTCGATATCGACGACCTGCTCTTGGTTGGGCTGGGTCGTCTGAAAGGTTTGGTCGAACTTGAAAATGTCGTCCGTGGCCTGAATGCGCGCACCATTGGCCGTGAAAACGCTGAATTGTCGCCAAGGACGCGCCCCTGCGCGGTCGGGAAACACCAAGCGAATGCGCTCGGCTAGCACGGGCCGCCCCAAGTCAATGGTCACCACCCAATCGACCAAGTCGTCGGCTTGGCTAGGCCGCCACACTGTCTCCTCGTTCCCGTCCATGATGCGCCGGGCTGCGGTCGGATTGGAGCCGACCTGCCAGATCCCCCCCTGGACCTTACCGCGAGTCTGGGTAGGCTGGGTGAAGAGATGAGCATCAAGAGTGGCGTTGATCTGCTTGCGGAATTTCCTCAGTTCCAGCGAGCCGTCGTCTGCAAACTGGACGATGTCCTCCGGGACTTCCCAAGTCGCCCACTCGGCCGGGGTATCGAAGCGGATTTCCTCGGCACGGCTCGCACCGCAGATGAACAAGGCCGTGAGCATGCAGCAAATCCCGAGTCTCTCGATCATGCTACTGCAAGCCTCGTTGATATTGAAGTTAAACTTCCCATCGCCAGAAGGTTTTACAGTTCCAACGACCTCATGAATTCTACGACAACTTGGCCCGTCTGCTGTGCGACCTCATCAAGTAGGCCATCCAACCTGTACATGCCAGCGGACTCGGGTTTTTTTAGCTGTTCGATCAAAAAATGCGTCGCTTCGACCTCGTTGGTTTCCAAGCGCCTTATTTCTAACTCCAAGTGCATAGAGCCATTGCCCACCCGATGGTTGAGATGATCCCTGGGTACTTCATACCAAAAATGGAGGTCTGTGATCACAAAAGAAACCGCAAACTCAAGCGATACATTTTTGTTCGTAAAGGCATCTCCTTGACTTTGCAATACCCCGATGATACGGGGGATGATCTCCAGATGGACATCTGTCACCTGCGATCGGAGATAGCTTTTATCAACAGTGCCGAAAAAGGCGAATAGACCAGAATCTTCCATGGGCACGGATTGGGCTCTCTCTATCGTCCTTTCAACTTCGGCCTGATATGCACTGCGGCCCCGTATCAGCAAAGGCCCGACCTGTCCCTCGGTAACGCTGGGAGGAGTCGTTGATATCCCACGCTTGGATAAGTTCAACTGGCGTTTGGACACCACGCCCGATCCTTGGGCACAGGCCGTGAGAGCGATGAATACAACTAGCGAGGAAATTCTCACAATGTTCAACATGGCAACAAACTCCAGCGGGTCGCTTCAAGTTCAGTAGGCCACCTCGACGACGCGCAGTTCAATGGTATCGCCCGAGTCCGCATTTACGTCTATGCGCCAGAGATAGATGCCCGGAGGCACAATCGCGCCGGCTGCGTCTTGCCCATTCCACTCAAAACGGTGGGGCGGCCCCTCTGAGATCGGCGTCAATTGGGCCACTGGCCGGCCGACTAAGTCGCTCACCTCGACTATGGGCACCGCATCTTGGGCCTTGAAGACGACAAAGCTCAACTCCACTGCATCGTTGACTCCATCGCCATTGGGCGTGAGCACTCGGCTCGAAAGCTGCAAGTCGCCAATCAAGCGGTCGCTATCGGCTAGTTCGGGCAAGAGCACTATGTTGGACCGGCGCTGGGCAGGCTCGACGTCCTGCCACAGGCCGGGCGCGTCGCTCAGACCCAGATCGGCTTCTACGACTGCGGCGTTCCGCACTATCCGAGTAGTGAAAGCGACCTGCACCGAGTCGCCTTGAACCACCTGCGGCAAGTCGATCAACAGCGAATCCGCGGCAATGTTCATAGCCGTCGGCGCAACCACCTGAGCGGCGATCATTACCTCGACTTCATCGGCCCGCACCAAGTCGGGCACGACCAAGCGCAGGCGATCAAAGCCCGTGTTCCCCGAGGTCACGGACGGCCACAGCATATAGGTGAAACGGGTATTCTCGTTGGGCTTGGCTTGACGCGGCAGAATCGACCCGTGCGCCTCGTTGACCAGCGCATCGACAAATTCCAGCTCGACCGAGCGCACCGTAGGAGCCACCTCGGGATCTTCCGTGCTCATAACCAGCTCTAGCTGCACGAACTTGCGCGGCGAGTCCGACTTAAAAGGCTCGCCCGACAGCTTGTACACGTTGCTCCACTCGCTCCAATCCTCCCCGACGACGACCGAGGTATCCACTCGGCCCCGCAGCACCTTGGGCGAACTTTTCCACTTCTCCTCGGTTACTACTTCGCCGATTTTGTTGTGAAAGGTGTACACCTCGCCCATCTCGTTGCCCGAGCGGGAGCGCAGTTCGATCTGGGTATTGGGCGGCAGGTCGGCGTCGTAGTGGACGGCCTTGATCACCTTGGGTTCGCCTGCGAGCGCACTCAGGTCCAAAAAGTTCGATTGGATCACGACTTGGGCCGGGTAGCCTGGGGAGAACATCTGTAGCTCCATGGGATGGGCGCGCCAACCCAAATCGTGCAAGGCCAACCAGAAGATGTGCCGCACCTTGCGCGGATTGAACAAATATCGGTAGTGCCGCTTGTATTGCTCGCGGGCATTGGTCCATTCCGGTTCAAAAATCCACGTATCAAAGTCAATTTCTCCGGTCAGGGTCTTGGTGCCGTCGGAAGAGAAAAAGGTGTACCCTGTGCCGGCGTTGTTGGTCCCCAAGCGAAAGTCAGCGAGACGCTCACCAGCTTTTTGCCAATAGACGAACGCGTCGTCCACCCAGTAGGTCGCCCCCAGATCGACCTGCCACCACAAACCCCCTTCAAAGGCCGTGCCGCGCGACTCGGTAAACTGCTGATGTACCTCGATAACGCCGTACGTATTGAGGTTGCCGTCGAGCCAGAAGAAGGGATCGGTCGCCCGCGATCCATTGATGTACGTGCCGCCCTTTTCCTCGACCCCAAGGCTGATATTGTCGCCAACGGTAATGACCTCGATTTCGGCGAGTGCGCCATCGAGCTGGTGCTCATCGACGAGGAAGCGGATGAACTGGATCATCTGCCACCTAGAGTTAGCGGCCACCCGCGAATTCTCTTGGCCGGTCGCCACTAGCTTGTTGCGGCCCCCCGTGGTGGCGGTATTGGCATCGCCGGTGAACTCTGGAGCGGCAAAATCCGCATTGCCGCCAGCGTCGCCTAGTTGCTCCACGGCGCGGGTGGTATCCTCCACGGCCGGCTTGAAGCCAAAGCTGACATACGTATCCAAGTTGGGCTTGGTCGTGCGATAGACCGGCGCGAAGCGATATACGTCCTCTAAGGCCGCCACGTGGGCACCCGTAGAGGCGAAAACGCTGAACTGACGGAAGGGTTTGGCCCCTTCTTCATCGGGGAAGTGGATGCGGATCTCTTGGGCCAGTACCGCGCGGCCCAAGTCGATTTGCACGATCCACTTGTCGAGCGGGTCGTCGCCGGCTGGCTGCCAAAAGGTAGCGGCATCCCCGTCGATGATTAGAGCAGCGTCGTTCGGGTTGCTCAGCGCAGACCAGATGCCACCGGCCACATCCCCGCGCTCATTGGTCGGGTGGACGAAGAGATGGGCGTCGAGCGCGGCGTTGATGTCCTTGCGGAACTTGATCAGCCCCAAGTGCCCTTCCGGCGTGAAGATGTTTAACTGGGGCTTGAGCGACCAGCTGGCCTCCCAAGTCTCTTGGCGGTCAAAGGTGAGAAACTCAGCGCGGGCGTGGCAGGCGAGTAGTAGTGCTAAGGCGATGGCACAGTTGTACATGAGTGCTTCCCTCAATAAGCGATGTTAATGGGCCGCAGTTGTAGGGCACTCTTATCTTCGGCTTCGATGCCGATGCCCAAAAGGTACAGGCCGGGAACGAGCGTCTCACCGCGCTGGTCGCGGCCATCCCAGTGCAATTGCTGAGGCCCGGACCCTTGCTCGCCATGCTGGACTTGCGCCACCTGACGACCGTCCAGCGAGAACACTTGTAGCTGCACCGGCACCGATTGCGGCAGCGCGAAGAGCGAGTAGGAAATGACCAACTCATCGTTGACCCCGTCGTCGTTAGGGGTGATCACGCCGCTGGAAAACTGCACATCTTGCACTAATTGCGGATTGGACGCGCTCGCAGCCAAGACTCGCAGACTATTGGTGCCGATCGCATCGCTGACGTCCCCACCCTCGACTGGCTGCGGCAGGTCCGCGCTGCCGGTGTTGAAGACCTCGCCCTCAAAGGTGCGCGCAAAGTCGAAGACCTCGGCGGAAAAGGTCACCCGCACGCTCGGGTTGTGGGCGCGGCTTATGCGCTGTGGTAGCTGCACGACAAAGCCGTCAGCGGCAGCCTCTATCCCGGCTGGATTGGTTGCAATTCCATCCAGTTCCAGTTCCTTGAACTCGGTTTGCGCACTGCCGGTGCTAATCCGCAAAGCGTCAAAACCCACCTCACCCGCCGCGAATTCCGCCTTGATGTCGTAGGTGAAGTCCGTCATCTCGCCCAAGGCCACCTCGGCCACGCCGCGCACCGGATTGGGCTGGCCGAGTTCGGCCACCTCGGCTACGACGCGGCTGGCCAAGATCGGCGAGGTCTCGATCCACAGGGAATCGAGGCGCACAAACTCGTCGAACCGCTCGCTGTGCAGCACTACCTTGATCTGCAAATGCGATCCCCGGTTGAGATTGAGAGGCCGGTCGGACTCAGTCGTCGGAAAAGACCAGAACGTCCAGTTTTGTTGGTCGTACTCAATGCCGGCGCGAAGCCCCGGCTTGGGCCGAGTGGAAAGGGTCAGAGTGCCGCCCAGCCCGTCGGCATTAGTAACGGCCGCGCTCTGGTTTTTCAGCACACCCTGATAGCGCTGTTGCTCGACGACGACGCGCGTCCCCATGTCCGTAAACTCGTAGTAGAGGTCAGGATCCGCATCAATCCCGGTGCGCGCTTCGACCTCGATCTGCGCGTTGGCGTCCGGGGCTTCCTCGGCCACGCCGTTGACCAGGCGCATGGACGTAGCCTTCCAGAACAGCCGCCCGAAGTTGACGACCGTGCCTAAGTCGAAAATGACCGTCTTGTACGTGGCCCGCTTGGGGATTCCCTCTCCCCAGAGGAAGAACTCGGCCACCGTCCCCTTGCGCGCCGTGCCCGAATGCCCAGACGACTGATTCGTCGCTTCGTCGAGGATTGAATTCTTGCGCTTGTAGCGCACATAGCGCACGTATTGCAAGGGAAATTTCGTGGATATCTGGGGGACGACATTCTCGCGCACCTCGACGATGACTTCTCCGATGGGATTAGACGTGTTCAGCACGTCGTTGTTGGTGTCTGGGGCGATCGACACCTCAAAGGCCGGGATGGCGTCCTCTTCTAGCGGGGTTCCGTCCGAGCGGAAAAATCCCTTATCCGGCGTGCTCATGGCAAAGCGGAATAACGGCACCGGCACTCCCAAATCAATGGTGTAGTACTCGCTGTTAATGCTGTTGCTGGTCACCGGATTGTACGTCGCGCCATTGCCGTCGATGAGGTTGAGCGCGTTGTCAACCGTCGAAGAGGTGCCACAGCAACCCTTCCAAGCGCGGGGACGCTCGCCATCGACAAAACCCAACTCGTCCGGAGCCTTTTTCGGCGACCAATTCTCGAGCAGCGGAAAGACCGTCGTATCTGAACTCACCAGTACTGGCTGGATCGAGTTATTCGGTCCGGTAAAGTCAATCATTACTTGGGCCGAGTCGCTATCGGCCCAGCGAAGGCCGCTGCCGCCGATCTGCCACAAAAAAATGTCCGCCGCCGCGCTCGTAGCCGATGCCACTGCGAACAACCAAAGCCACAAATTTGCTAGATGTTTCATGGTTCTTACTCCCGATATACTATATCTATATATAGTATAAAAAATTTACTGAAGCGTCGCTGTGTTCTTTCGTTATGAAGGATTGGCCAGCGCGTACTTTTCGAGCGCGTCGTCGTTGATGCCATAAGCATTGTGCCATTTGTCGCGCAACTGCAGGCTGAGGGTGCGCAATTCGCGCTGTTGTTTTTCTAGGCGGGCCAAATAGTGGGCCTTCTGTTGGGCCAAGTCGTATTCTTGTACTCGCTTGGGCCGACGCTGCAAGACCTTGAAGATTGAAAAGGCCCGTTCCAAAGGCTGAGGCTCGCGCAGAGAAGCCGGCAAGGGATCGACTAGTTCAATCGGACCTTGTAATTCCCTTTCGGGCGCAGATATGGCCGCGTCCATCAGCTCCTTGTAAATGATTTTTTCAAATGCGCGCAGCGCGTAGAGGCCGCCGTTTTCATCTGCGTCGCGGCGGATGCTGTGCTTGGTTGCCAGCGCGGCCATGTCGGCACCGGCGCGAATCTGCTCCATCAGCTCTTGCGCAAGCGACTCGTCGGTGAGCATGATTTCTTGGACGATGATTTCCTCTGGTGTCCAGTACATATCGGGATGCGCATCGTAGTGAGCGCGTACTTCCTCTTCGCTCACCTCTAAGGCGTCTTCAATCAGCTCTTCCCACAGCCCTTGCAGCAGCAGGCGCTCCTGTTCGGCTGCCACCTGCTCCTGCACTTCGGGCTGCTCGGCGTATCCATCGCGCTCGGCCGCCAAGCCCAACAGCAGGTCAGGTGCTCCACGGCGACGCACGAGGTCGTCGAGCAAGGCGCTGTCGATTTGGGCGCGGCCCAGCCGCGAATTGTGCAACAAATTGCTGCCCTGCTGCACGGTGATGACGCCGCCATCGTACTCGTAGAGCGGGGCGGCCCACTCCTCGGGCGTTAGCTGCGGTGCGCCAGGCTGCTCGTTCCAAGCCGCGACAAAGCGCCGCATCTGCTGCTCCACCGGGCGCAAGCCGCTCTCGGCGACGAGCTCGTCGATGTGCTCGCTGCGCAAGTTCTCGATTTTTTCGAGAAAAGTCGCCCGCTGGATCACCGTGCGGTACTTTTCAAAAGGCACCAATTTCTTATCTACTACCTTGGCAATTTCCCAGCCTTGGGGCGTGCGGAAAGGCTGGCTGACCTCGCCTACGTCCAACGAGAACACGCGCTCGTACACTCGGTCTGAGACCCGGTCGAAGGCATAGTACGAGTCAAACCAGCCCCCAGCGGCCGCCGTCGCCTCGTCCAGCGAGTGCTTGTGTGCCATGTCCTCAAAAGTAACTCGGCCGGATGCGATCTCCGCGTAGATGGAATCGGCGCGAGCGCGGCTGTCGAGCAGGATGTGCGCCCCGCGCACGGCGTACCGGGCCGGATGCGCAGCAAAATTGGTGCGCAACTCGTCTTCGGAAATCTCGATTTGCAGACCGACTTGCTCGCGTATATAGGCTTCGATCATGGCCTTGTGCCGGGCGAGTTCTACAGCCTTGATCGATTCGGGATTTTTGTCCAGTCCGCGTACGCGCGCCTCGCGCACCATGAGCTTGATATCGATCAAACTCATCAGGTGCTCGCGGTGCTTTTCCACGCCTTGCGCTCCCGAGCGGTGCTGAGGTTGGATCCGGGCTTCGTAGCGGCGGAATTCGCGTTCGTCAATCCGATCGTCGCCTACTTGGGCCAAGGCCGTACCAGTCACCACTAAACCGCCCCCTTCGGAGACTGGGGCCGCCGGCTCTTGGGCACAACAAAAAAGGAATGCACAGGCTGCAAGCCCTACCCATTTTCTCACGTTATTGGTCATCTTTTCGCTTTCTAAGCAAGGCGTCGGCCATGCGTTTGTGTTCTTCGCTTTTGGCAATCTGACCCAGCCGTTTGTAGGCTTCGGCCAAGGCTTGGTGGGCACCGAGCCAGTTTTCGTCGAGCGCGAGGGCGCGATTGAGCATGGCGATGGCTTCATCCGTGAGCTGCTGATTCAAATAGACTTGTCCAAGGGCCGCAAAGGCGGCCACATGCTCGGGGTCTTGTTCGACAATCTGCTGATAGGCCGCTGCCGCTTGATCGAAATGTCCGGTGCGCAAGTAGATGTTGCCCATGTTGTTCAGCGCCCGCAGATGCGCGGGATTGATTCGCACGGCTTGGGCATAGTGCGGCAGAGCCACGCCGGTAAACCCCAAGCGGTTGTACACAAAACCCAAACTATAATGAGCTTCAGCGTCGTCTGAATCGCTGCGCAGTCGCTCGCGATAGCGCAGGATATCCCCCTCGACCTGCTTGACCTTTTCGTAGGCGGCGAGGGATTTTTCGCCGGCTGTCTCGCGGCCCTGCCGCAGGTGGATTTGGCCCAGCAGACGGAAGGACTCGGACAGCCCGGGTTCGATTAGGATGGCCCGGCGGAAGTGCTCGGCCGCAGCCGCCAGATCGTTTTGGCTCATCTGAATCCTCCCCAGTTGCAGATGCGCTTCCGCGTATGTGGTGTCGGCTGCCAGCGTGCGCTCAAAGTACTCGACGGCTCCCTCGCCATCGCCCTCTTGGAGCTTGATCTCCCCCATCGCGTAGAGCGCACGCGCGTTTTTCGGCGCTGCCACCAAGACCTGTTGCAGGGCCTCGCTGGCGTCGGCATAGCGCCCCAAGCTGGCGTACACCAGCCCGAGGTTGAAGCGGGTGTGGAGGTGCTCGGGCCGCAGTGCCAAGGCGCACTCGTATTCGTGCGCGGCGTCGCCCAATCGCCCCTGCTTGCTGTACACCGCCGCTTTGTTGCGCCGCGCTGGCGCGTACGTCGAGTCCAAGGCCAAGGCCGAGGCAAACGCGGCGTGGGCTTCGTCGTAGCGGCTCAGCTTCAGATGCACATTGCCCAAGGCGACGAGCCATTCAGGCTGCTCGGATTCGAGGGCCACGGCCATTTCGTAGAATTGGATCGCTTCTTCGGGCTGGCCCAAGGCCAAGTGAATCCGGCCCAGCGTGGCCAGCACCTCGCCCGACTGGGGATGACGCTTCCGCGCTTCCCCGTATATCTCAAGCGCGTCCGCGTAGCGCTTCTGCCGCAACAGGACGCGTCCGATCAGCAGCGGGTCCTCAACCGGAGGCGGCTGCACTACAGGCTGAGCGGGCGGAACTTCCGGCTCGGTCTGACAGCCGGCTGCCAGTGCGACGCTCAGTGCGAATGAAACCCATTTAATCACCGACTAGTATCCTCCTCTATGGCCGCGTATTGCCGCCCGGGCAGGGCCTCGACAACTTGGATGACACCGGACGGCCAGCGGATCTCAACCCGCTCGGCGACCGCGGCATTCCCAAGGCCAAAGAGCACGCGGGGGTCGTTCGACGACAGATAGCTCGCGCTGCGGCGAACCTCGCGCACGAGGGTACGGCCACCGGTCGTCAGCGCGATCCGCGCCCCAATGGCGTCGCGATTGCTCACCGAGCCCCGCAGCCTAAGCCCCAACCACCCACCGCCATCTGCGTCGTTGCGCAATAGAGCGGGTCGCTCGTTGGAGTTGTTCACCACAATATCCAAGTCGCCGTCGCCGTCGATATCGCCGAACGCAGCCCCGCGACTAACCTGCACCAGCGCGAGGCCCGGGCCGCGGTCGCTGCGATCAACAAAGATGCCCTCACCGATATTTTCGAGTAGCTGATTGCGCTGCGCGTACGCCGCCGCTCGATCGACCTTTTCTACGTTGTCGTACACGTGGCCATTGGCGACAAACAGGTCGAGATCACCGTCATTGTCGCAGTCGAAAAATCCCGTACCAAACCCGAGAAAGGCCATGCTGGCGCGGGTGATGCCCGACGCCACGGTCGCGTCGGCAAAAAATCCCCCACCCAAGTTGCTGTACAGGGTATTGCTCTCCCACTGGAAGTTGGTCACGAACAAATCCAAGTCGCCATCGCCATCTGCATCGGCCATGTCAACGCCCATCCCGGCCTCGGCAACCCCTTCGCCGTTGAGGCTGGTGCCGCTGGCAAGACCCCGATCGACAAAGCGCGCGCCGTCGTTGCGATAGAGCATGTTGGGCACGAGGTCGTTGGCCAAGTACAGGTCGGGATCGCCGTCTTGATCGTAGTCGCCAAAGACGACCCCCAACTCCTTGCCAGCAGTGCTAGCGAGGCCGAAGGCCTCCGTGCGGTCGGCAAAAGCCCAACTACCTACGCGGCCCTCGTTGATATAGAGGCGATCGACCTGACCGTCGAACTTGCGCGGGTCGCAGTAGAGCCGCTCCTCGCTATTGCCGATCCGGCACACGAGCGGATTTTCGGTCGGATAGTCGAGGTAGTTGCCGACGAATAGGTCCAAATCCCCGTCGAGATCCACGTCGGCAAAGGCCGCACTCGTCCCCCATCCCGGGCAACCCACGTTGGCGGTAGCTGTAACGTCGGCAAAGCGACCCTCGCCGCGATTGTTGAAGAGCGCGTTGGGCCCAAAATTGGTGACGTAGAGGTCGGCCCAGCCGTCGTTGTCGTAGTCGCCCACGGTCGCCCCCATTCCGTAGCCTTGGTCGCCGACGCCCGCTCGTGCCGTCTGTTCTGAGAAGCGGCCCGCACCTTCGTTGCGAAAAAGCGCGTTGGTCGCCTCAGGCTCGTTTGATAGCTGAGGCAGTCGCCCGGCGTTGACCAAGTACAGGTCGAGTGCGCCATCGCCATCGAAATCCAAAAACGCGGCCCCAGAGCCATAAGCCTCGGGCAAATAGCGCGCCCCGGTTGCACCGCTGTGGTGGACGAAATCGACCCCAGCCGATTGCGTGATATCGACAAAGCGCGATTCCGCTGCGGCATTGCAACAAAGCAGCAGGACCATTCCGTAGTGCGCCTTCACGGCCTCAGCCTCGACACAGGTCCAAACCCCTCGGCGACGAGGCCCGTACCGCGCCGGATGGTGATCAGCCGATTGCCCGCCACCCCATCTATGCGCTCTTCCACCCCATCGGGCCAGCGCACTACGAGGTGATCGGCCTCGGTCGCCATCCCCAAGCCGAAGTGTAGCCGCAGGTCGTCCTGCGACAGGTAGCCCGTGCCCGCGCGCACCTCCCGCATCTGCACCGCCCCCCCCACCGCTACGACAACTCGCGCACCAATGGCATCTGTATTGCCCTCAGCACCTAGCAGCCTGACCATCAGATAGTTGCGGTGATTGCCTCGGTCGTTGCGCAGCAAGGTCGGCGTGTCGTCGATATTGACCACCACAAGGTCCAAGTCGCCGTCGTTGTCCAAATCGCCGAAGGCCGAGCCGCGACTCGACTTTTCCACCGTTAGGCCCGGACCTGAGGCTACACCTACTTCGACAAATGCGCCGTCGCGATTCTCAAACAGGTGGTTGCGCTGGGCGTAGCGGGTTCCCAAGTCGCGGCGATCAACAGCCGGGTACACATGGCCGTTGGCGACAAACAGGTCGTCGTCGCCATCGTTGTCGTAATCGAAAAAACCCGTCCCCCACCCCAAAGAGCTAATGCTCGCGCGGCCTAGGGCCGAACTAAAACTGGCGTCGGTGAAAAATCCCCGGCCATTGTTGTCGTAGAGCGAGTTGTTATCGTGCGAGAAATTAGTGACGAACAAGTCGAAATCGCCGTCTTGGTCGTAGTCGCCGCTCGCCAAACCCATGCCGCCCTGTTCGCGGCCGTCCTCGCTGTACGCAGTGGCCGACAGGAGCGATACATCCGCAAATGTACCTTGGTCGTTGCGGTAGAGTACATTCGGCGTCGAATCATTGGCAATGTAGATGTCCAAGTCGCCGTCCTCATCCCAGTCGCCGGCCAGCGCGGCAAAACCATAGTACTCGTAGTCGGCAATGCCAAACGCCGCACTCGCCTCGGCAAAGGTCCAACCCGCACTTGGGCCGTCGTTACGATAGAATTGATCTCGCTCGCCCGGCATCCCGCGCGGGCCGCAGAATACGTCTATCCCGCGCCAGGTGCAATAGCTCGGATCAACCGGGCGAAACGCCGGATCAAAGTCGATGTAATTCGCCAAGTAAAAGTCCAAGTCGCCGTCGAGGTCATAGTCTCCGAAGGCCGCAGACGAGCTCCAGCCGCTAAAGTCCACGCCCCGCTCGGCCGCCACATCGACGAACGTGCCGTCGCCCTCGTTTTCGTACAGGGCATTGGGACCGTAGTTCGCCAAGTACAGATCGGGCCATCCATCGGCGTTGTAGTCAGCCGCCGTGCCCCCCATGCCCCAGCCCACGTGCGCGACGCCAGCTTCTCGGCCAACGCCGGTAAAGCACCAAGCGCCGTCGTTGCGGTACAGCTCGGCGCGGGGTTCGCGGCCCGGGGCGTATCCGGCGATACGCGAGCCGTTGACGATAAAAATATCCACGTCTCCGTCGAGGTCGTAGTCTAAAAGGGCTGTCCCGCCCGTATTGCATTCGACGATGTGCTCTTTTTGCGGCGTCCCAGATACGGTGCGCAATTGGACTCCCGCTTCGGCGGCTACATCGACGAAACTGGGCCGCGCCGCTTCGCCTCTGTCTCCCCCACACCCTGCTAATGCCCAAATAGCAACTAGTACAAACCACATTTACTGTTGCGCCCTCAAGGCTGCGGCCTCGGCACGAGCCGCGTGGCCTTCTGCCACTTGGCCCTGCTGGATTAGCGCAGTCCCCAAGCCGTCGAGGGCTGAGACCATGCTCCCGTCGAGGGACAAGGCGCGGTGAAACGCAGCGACCGCCTCTGCGTACTCGCCGAGGGCCAAGCTGTTGTTGCCTATGTTTTCAAAGGCCAACGCGTAGTCGGGCTTGTGGCGGACCGCACGCAGCAAAAAGGGCCGAGCAGCCGCGTGTTGCTCTTGCAGCGAATAGATCACCCCGATGTTGTGGCTGGCCTCCGCATACGTGGAATCGAGGGCCAAGGCCGCCTCGAACTGCTCGAGTGCCGCCGCCAACTCCTTTCGGCGCAAATGCACCAACCCCAAGTTGAAATGCGTGGCCGCCCGCTTATTGGCCGCCAGCGGCACGGCCTGGCGATAGAGCAAGCGGCGGTAGTGATCCTCGTCCATCGTCGCGCTACTCAACTGCTGGAAAAGCTCGATCATTCGCGCTCCCTCAGCGTCGCGGCCCGTGCGCGCATAGAGCGTGCCCAAGCTGTAATAGGCCGAGGTGTAGCCCGGGTCTGTGGCAATGGTCTGCTCCATGGCCGCCATGGCCCGCGGATCGTCCTGCAAGCGCAAGTACACCAACGCCAAGTAGTAGTGAGCGTGGGCCAAGTCGGGGTTGAGTTCAATGGCCTTCAGTAGCGCGGTCTTGGCGTTTTCATTGTCGCCGCGCGAGCACAACACAAAGCCCAACACGAAGTGCCCATAGCCGCTCTGCCCGGCCAGTTGTAGCCCCTCTGCGGCCGTTGCAAGCGCCTTTTCGTATCCGTCGCCGCGCTCGTTGTACAGCAGCGCCAAGGCCCAGTACACTTCGGCAAAGCCCGGCGCTTTTTCGAGTGCGTGCTTAAAGGTAGCTATGGCCTCGCTCTTGCGGTGCTCTTTGGCGAGGGCAACCCCGAGATAGTAGTGGGCATCCGCGTCGTCGGGCGCGATCGCGACCAGTTCGGACAGCACGTCAACGGCGCGGCGCGTGCGGTCCTTTTGCAGGTAGACCCATCCCAAGGCCAAGAGAACCTCAGAATCTGCGGGATTTTGCTCGTAGGCGTGTTGGTAGAACGCGAGGGGCCGGGGCGTGGCGGGCTTTTTGAGGACGTGGCGTTCCGAGGAGCCACAGCCGATCTCTCCGAGGAGGGCAATTATCCCTATCCACACCACGGCAAGACGCATGTCCATGTTGTTAGGCAGTAAAGCGCCCGGCATCTCCGCCAGAGAACGCCGGGCGCTTTGAATCCATAGAGAAATAGTATCCCCTATTCTTGGACACCTACGAAAGCCCGAATGAAGAGCAGGGTGTTCGTTTCGGTCGCTTCAGCAAAGGCCTGACGCTCCCAGCGAAAACCTGTGTTCATAGTTAGTGCATAACCGTGGTACGCCGACTTGTTGGAAAACTGCAAGGCGAGCACCGAACCCGTGAAGTCATCCGCGTACCCAGGTGGCAAAATCTCTGGGCGCTCTTCGAGGTTGCGAAAGAGGTTGAACTCGACACCGTATTCGATAAAGGTCCCGGGCAGGAGGAAGTACTTCGAGGTCAGCATGTAAAACTGCGACCACTCGGTGATGTCGAGGTCAGTGCTAAAGGTCGGGTTGATCTTGCGGAAGACGCTCTTGTAGCGCGGCCAGAAAGACAGGTTGTCGGTAATCGACAGTGGATAATCCACCTTGTTAATCGCGCCAAAAAAGAGGCGATTGTCTTTGACTTCGGCCTGCTCGCCGCGCTGCCTGAACCAATCGTACTTCACCTTGTTGTAGATATTCAGGTTTTTAAGGCGCAGGTAATCGAACGTCAGATAGCCGGTCCAGACAAAGGTGTCTTGGGCGATCAGTGGGTCAATGGTTTCGCGAAATCCATCTGGATCGACCCATTGGATCACATCGTCTTCGATGTCGTCTTGGACCGAGCGAGCGTACTGGAAAGCCCGAGCCTCAATGCCCGGCCATTTCCACTCGCCCGTGACTACCGCATAGCTCATCTGCGCGTTGCGCTTGGAACTGATTTCGTCGGCCGTGGAGTAGCCCAGAGTCACCTTGATGGCTTCGGTCAAGTGAACGCCTCCGTACACGTTGTAGCCATCGCGATCGTGTCGGTAGGGATAGTCGGCAAAGTTATCGTTCTCAAAGCGGTCGATGACGTTGTTGTTGTTCATGTCAACGCCAAAGAGAAACTCAGGTGGATCGACGTTGTAGCGC
The DNA here is from genome assembly GCA_965200315.1 of Candidatus Latescibacterota bacterium. Taxonomy (GTDB): domain Bacteria; phylum Latescibacterota; class UBA2968; order UBA8231; family UBA8231. The sequence continues at coordinate 255,572 of OZ241362.1, read as the reverse complement.
AGAAACGGCTCGGCGAAATCCGGATGGCTGTTGTCGTTTTGGTTAAAATCCGAGATGAAGTCCGCGTTCTCGTCGTACCCAGGAAAGACCTGCGGGTCGGCTGCGCCGCCTGTGCCAAAAGGCGTTTGGCCAAAGGCGAAGTCGCCGTTGTGCCACAGGCGTTTCCAGTCGGCAAAGCGGTCTTGGTCGTCGTTGTCATCAACGGCCTCAAAGGAATAGCGCTCTGGATGTTCGTAGTCGATAAAACCCCGTGCATCCGAGATGAACGCATTGGTCTGGTACTCAGGCTCCAGACGATAGAATTCTCCGTACGCAAAGAACGGATATGCGTCCTGCGAGGCCGTAAGGTAGTAGGCTAAACCGTCGTCTTGGGCGACAGCGTGCTCTTGGAAGTTCTGGTTGGGGAAGCGGCGAAACGCCCGGCTGAAAGCAAGCTCCGAGCGCATATTGAAGCCCTTGATATCGTCTATATCAAAGTTGAGTCCGATGATGTCCTTGCCGGTGGGCAGGCCGTATTTAAAGCGGATGAAGCGCTGGTTCGAACCATCGCTGACGTTGCCGTGGGCGCGCTCGACTTCCAAGAACACCGGCTCACCCTGGGCATTGACTTGCAGATTGGAGGTGATTTCGATCCGGTAGTCGTTGGCGATGACCAGCTCGAACTCGATTTCGCTGATCTCCTGAAACGTGGTGATCTCGTCATCGGGCTGTTGGCGGAAGTCGCGGGCAATATTAAAGGTCAGTTCCAACGTCTCAGCACCATTGGCCTCAATGACGCCGGCGCGCCGCACACCACCGCGCGGCGAGGGCACGATTTCGGGATGATCAACTCCGTTGATGATAATGCGTTCGGAAAAAAGCTGAGCACCGCCTACGCCGTCTTCGGGCGAATCGTCCGAGAGCCGCAGGACGATCGTCTCGACGTTGCCGCCGTTTTGGGCCTCGGTCAACACGCCTTTGAGCGAGTTATCACCCAGCTTGCGACCTGTAGAGAAGTTGGCAATGTTCAGATAGGTAAAGCCCAACTTAGAAAAATCCCCGAGCTGCACTTTGGAGTGCGCACCGAAGAGGTTTGTCATGTCGCCTAGGATCTGTCCAAGCGAACTTTCATTATCTACGCGTGTGCCCGGGGAGGCCAAGCGCGATGCCAAGAGAGTCATCTGGTACTTATCGGCGGCAAAGTCCCACTGGACGCCATTAAAGGTTGGCTTGGAAAAGGTCAGCGGCGTCAGGGTGGTGCGCAAGGCGTCGCCAATGGTCATCGAGGAATAAAACTGTCCCTTGGACATCGACGAGACGATTAAGCTTTGAAACCACCCACTGTATTTGGGTCCCTTGCGCACCGTGCTGCCCGAAGTTACTGGACTGTCCATGGACCAGTTGTACACCTCGAAACCACGAGTGATATAGTTCCCGTAGAGGTCGTAGGTGCGAAAGCCTTCAAGCTCGGTAGATACGTAGCGCTCGTAGTTTTGGCGGGCGTAATTGCTGTACTCCTCGCCAGTCCAACGGTAGAAGTGGTATAGGCTTTGCGGATATTGCCACTTTCGCTGCGCCGGTGTCATCGCCATCTCATAGACATCCACGCCGCGCGGTTCGCGTCCGGTCAGAAAGCCGACCCGTTGGGCAAAAGCTGCATCGCACAGGAGCGCGACACCGGCTGTGACAACTGCTGCGTAGAGCATGCACTTCACGCTGGAATCCTCCCTTTTGAATTTTTACCGGTCAGTACCGCCAACACCATAATCAACCATCAATAGGCCACGCCGACGACGCCGACTCGCCTGAAGTTGCCAATTCCGCTATTAACCGAGAGCGAGACCACGTAACTGCCCGGGGGCACGGCCTCGTCTGCACCGCTTCGCCCATCCCACAGCTCGGTGTAAATCCCGCCAGGCTGCTCGCGGTCGGCCAGCACGCGCACCAGCCGACCCGCCAAGTCGTAAATGGCCACCTCAATGGGCTTAGGCTCGGAGATCTGAATTACGGTGTACTTGATGGCGATGTGGTCGTTGATGCCATCTCCATTCGGCGTGAAGACCGAAGGGTTAAACTCTATAGCACGGACGATTTCGCCCACGGACTTCTGGGTCAGGGCCACGCGCAGCGAGTTGGTGCTGACGTCGAAATTGGCATCGCCTTCGAGCACGGGCTGGCCGAGAATATCGGACTGAGTATCCCAGACCGCGCCGGTGAAAATCGTGCCGAATACCACGGTTGATCCCTCAAAGAGCACACGTAGCGGCACATTGTTGTCAAAGGAGATCTTGTTGCTAGTGAAGATCACTTCAATGCTTCTGTCGTCCGCGTTCACGCGATCTGGCTCCACAGGCTCGAGCGGATCGCCCATCTGCAAGCCGACAAAGCGCGCTGGCGTCGGCGTATCGATGCGCAAAGCATCAAAGCCGTTCTGGTTGCTGTTTATTGTGGCTCGCACATCATAGGCGAAGAGCACCTCTTCACCCCCGTCGATGCTCGGCAGCACAACGGCATCGTCTTTGTCGATTACGCCGATGTCGGTCGGTGGGTTGGGCTCGTCGGCCAAGGAGATCTCGCCGACGACTGCAGCAGCCGAGGGTAGCGAATGCTCAATCCGCAACGAATCGATGCGCACCGTCTGCGTCACGGCTTGGCTCTCCATGATGATCTGTAGCTGAAAATAGGGACGCGGACTAGGCAGCGGAATCAATTGCCCGGATTCGAGCGGCAACGACCAAGGACTCCAGTTATCAGCGTCGTTCTCGATATCGCCCTTCTCGCCCGAAGGCAGCTTGTTGTAATCCGCTTCCGAGACCACTACTTGGCTCACGGCCCGCGTTTCGTCATCAACAACCTTTTGGAAGTGAACCAGCGGGCTGTCGTCTTGGCCCGTCTTCATGCGCACCGCGACCGAGGTCTGCCCCAGATCCGGCAACTCGATCAACTCGCCGTCCACCAACTCCAGCGCCCGCTGGGCCCAAGATATGGTGCCATAGTTGGAGACCTCGCCCAAGTCAATAACTTGACTCCGGTACGTAGCCCGCGGCACGAAGCCGTTGCCGTAGAGTTCAAATTCGGCAATCTCAAAGGGGCTCCGCGACCCCACGCGCAACTGAATAAAACGAATGAACTGCTGGGGAAATTTCATGGTGAACACGCTGTTGGGGTTCACCGGGACGTCGCGCAGCAAGGTGAAAAGCGGCTGTTCGTTCACGTACGTCAGCCCATCGCTGACGGAAATCCGGTGCTTGCGAACAAAGTCCTCGCTAAAGGGCTTGCCGTTGGCGTATGTCCCCTCTTGCCGGGGAAAGAAAACCAAGCTGTCGGCTGGCACGCGCGAGCCTATGTCCAAAAAGAACGTGCGCCCGTCTTGATCAACGCCAGCGGTTTTAAAAAGGTCTGCCGTGCTTGTGGTGTCATCGCCATCGACAATCGACAGCGAAATGGAATTCCTAGCCGCCGTATTATCCCACAGCGCCGCATTGCCCTCGCTGACTAAGTCGTTGGGCTTGCCGTATTTCCAAGAGAGCGTGGCGATGATGTTCTCGTCGGGCGTAAAGCCTCGGAGTTGAATCGCGCCGGGGCTGCTCTGGTCGTCGATCTGGGCGCGGACCTGGACAAGATCACGCCAAGGGAATCCATCCCCTCCGAGGACCCATTCGTCGGCGCTGAGCCACTGCACACAGGTGCACAAGGCGAACAACAGCGCCGCAATGCGGGCCGTCCCCCGATTCATTACGGCGTCTCCGCGTGCGGATGAAGTGCGTGGTAAATTTCGCGTTGAAATTTGAATGCTAGGTCAATCGTCTCCACCGGTTCGCCCTTGTAGTCGAACCGCACGGCCACGTCCGACACACTGATGGTGAAGTTGCTCACGTCTTTGTGCAAAACCGGGAAAACGATATATCCTTCTTCCTCTTGGCCAGAAAAGATCATGTCGGGCCGATAGACGGTGCGTTTGAGCAGGTCGGTGGTAGCCTCAAACTGCCGCCGCTGGTTGCCGGTATAAGCCCGCAGATACGGGCTGAAGAGATCTTCGAGCTGTCCGCTGTCGAGTGCATTGTACACTCGGCTGTTCGACGTGGTGATCACGAGCGCCTTGGGGTCGATGAAAACCTTGGGATACTCGTAGTTTTTGACCTTTAGCAAGACCACGGTAAAGCGCTCTGGAGTCCAGTCTTGGCCCCAAGGCTTCCAATTGCCATAGGTGTATGGATTGGTTGATTCAGCACCCTTTCTTGAATCCGCCGCGAACTGGCGATTGAGGAATCCGTCATCCAACACCTGTAGCGAGATCTCCAAGCGATCCTTGGCGTAGACAATCGTCCCGTCGTCGAGGACGGTCATGGCCTCGTATTGTTGAGGAACGGGCTCGGGAGACGTTGCAAAGCGCCGCAGCCCCACCTGTGAGATGCACCCGACAAGCGCGAACAGATAAAGAGCCGACAAAAGCCCGCTCGTTGCGATGTTCCGTATCCTCATTGAGAATGCCTTCCTGAAAGCGGTGCAGAGGCGATAGATAAAGAGAGATGAAGTCGCCTCCACCTCTCTTTATCAATTGCGCACAATGTGCGATCTAGCAGAAGATGCTAGGGTGCCCCTTATTGGACCATGTAGCTTTTGATCCGACCCCAGCTATCGGCCTCGACTGCCGTCGTGCCGCCTGTACCACCCGTAGCCCCTTCGGTCTCCACCGTGATGAAGTCCGAGCCGTTTGAGTTGTCTTGGAACGCGCCGTTGACCGGCGTCGTGCCCGGCTGTTTTTCGCGGCCCGCTTCGGGATTCTCGGTCTCGTCAAACTGGAAGGTCAGACCGATGATCTGGTCGGGGGCGAAGTTGTGGCGGGCGCTGCCATCGGGACCCGTCTTGTCGTGGAAGGTCCACACAGCTTGCTTGACCTCGTAAGTATAGGTCACCGAGCTACCAGCGGGCTGCTCCATCGGGCGGGCGTCCGGCGGATCGAGCGTCCACTCATAGACGAACCAAGGACGCTCGGTGGACCACAGGATGCTCTCCTGCGGCACGTTGAAGATCCAAGTGTCCTTCTGACCAGCGGCGGGCAAAACGCGGATACCGTACTGCTGGCCGGAGGTCATCTCGGTCTCGTTGAAATTCTCACTCGAGTGGTCGGCATCGATGATGATTTCCAGCGAGTCGTCCTTCCAATACTCCTGGGGGTTCTCGACGAAGAGGCCCAGCGAGTCATCGGTAACCCGAGCAAAGTAGTAAAGCGAATTGTCGGGGGACGAGCTCCAAGCCACGTAGAGAATGCAGTCCCAGTCGTCTTTGGCCGGGGGCCACTCACTACCGAGAATCTCGAACATGGTGTCCGGGTTGATGGCGAAAGCCGGATCAATCCAACCCCAGTCGTCGTCGTTGCCGTCGACGACCATGTTGTCGGGGTTGGGAATCTGCGGCATGAAATAATTAGCTTGGTGCGCGAAAGCAGCCGAAGCAGCCATCACCGCAATCAAAGCGAGAAGACTCAGTCTCTTCAAGGGAAGCCTCCTTTGGCAAGGTTCAAGGTTAATAGGGCGAGAGACGAAGTGCTCAATCTATGCACTGTTCCCATACATGTCAAGCTATTTTGTTATTTATTATTATTGTTTTATAATAGTTATTAAATAGCGTTACCCTCTACTGCATTGACAATCCTACATTTTTTTTTACAATTGGCCCTTTCGCCTCGCATCCTCAACGGGTTTTTCCTTGCGCGATCTATCTACGACTATCGCCGTCCTCGCCCTGATCTTGGTCGGTTGGTACGCCCTCAACCGCTGGGGCTTATCCGTCTATCCAGCCGACCCGTCCGCAGGCGGCGAGTACACCGTCATCCGCTGGGCCTCCGACCCCAATCCGGCGCGCACCGAACAAATGGCCCTCTTCAACCGGCTCTACGAAGACAAAAAAGTGCGCGTCGTCCTCGACCCGAGCGCGGATGTGCAAAAAATTCTCACCCAAGCCGCGGCTGGCTCCGGCCCGGACGTTTTCGATATTTATAGCTATGCGACCTTTGCGCTCTATGCCTCTAAGGGCGTCATGGTCGAACTGAACGACTACATGCAAGAGGCCAAGCTAAGCCTCGACGACTTCTGGCTGCACCGGCGCAACGCCCTCGCCGTATCCGTGGCCGGTGCGCCAGCCGAGGCCGACGAATACGAGCACTTTAGCATCTTTGCCGTCCCCAACAACGTCACCGTCAGCGTTACCTTTCTCAACCGCTCGCTCTACGACGCAGTCCAGCGCGAGCGTCAGGCGCAGAACTTGGCCATGCCGCCCTTGCCGTGGAACCACTGGACTTGGTGGGACTACGTCCTCTTGTGCCAAGCCCTCACCAAAAAGAGCGCCGATGGCCGGCGCTATGAGACCTTTGGCTCGGGCGGGGCCGGTTTCGGCGGAGGGCTGAACAACTTCATCTATCAGGCCGGTGGCAGCTTCCTCAACGACGATGGCACCAAAATCGCCCTCGATTCGCCAGCCGGTGCCACAGCCGCCCAATACCTATACGACCTCGTCAACACCTTCCACGTCGTGCCCTCGGCCGAAGATCAATCCGCGCAAACAGGTGGGGGCGGTTGGGGCGGGCAATCCATCTTAGGGCTGTATTCGGCAGGCAAACTGGGCACTATCCTCATCGGCCGCTGGGGGCTTATTAAGGTGCGCCGCGAGGCCCGCTTTACCACCGAGATTTACCCCATGCCCCGCTACGTGCCCTATGAGGAATGGGAGCGCTGGATGAGCGATCCCGAGGTCCGCGCCAATCCGAGCCGGCGCGACGGCCCTTGGGGCGAAATCAGCGGGACCGGCCGCCACCGGGGCAAGGCGGGCGAGATGGGCGGACGCGTGACGGCCATCCGCAAGGGCACGCAGCACGAGCGGGAGGCTTTTTACTTTTTGGAATACTTGTCCAGCCCGGATTTCAACAACTTGTTGACCAAGGACGCAGACGCCTTCGGCAGTCGCAAGCAGTTCTCAGTGCGCTACTTCTCTCAGCCCGACCCCGAATTCCCCAATGAAGACCAACACCGCTCGGCCCTCCTCGACGCCATGGAACACCCCGTCGCAGAGCAGGCCGCGGCCTACGGAGCTGCTTTTGACATTACCCGGTTGCAGGGCGCACTGGGTACCAACCTCATCAACGCGGCTTACCAGCCCGCCGACTCAACAGCCCGCCAGACCTACCGATTTCTCGGCCGCCAGCCCCACCAGAGCGCGGTGAGCAACCCCACGGTCGGCCAAGCGGCCGTCCGCGAAATGTCCGTCCGCATGCGCGAGTCCTTGGCCAAGGCCAAGCGCAACAGCACACTCTCCAGCCGCAGCCACGTGCTCGATCTCCTCGGAATCGCGGTCCTTCTAGCGGCAATCGGCGTTGGCCTAGCGTTTTACGCACGGCGGCAACGCGCGGAGATGGACGCTTGAAACCTCGCGAAAAGAGAATTCTGCGCTGGGCGCTGCTCTTCCTCGCGCCCAATCTGACCGGGTTTTTGATCTTCACGTCCCTGCCGGTGTTTTTTTCCTTTGGCCTCGCGTTCTTTCAGTGGGACACGTTCTCCGCGCCCCGCTTCATTGGCTTCGACAACTTTATTCGGCTACTGACCGACCCCAAGCTCTGGTTTTATCTCTACAACACGGTCTTTCTCATGGTAGGCTTGCCCCTGTCCATCGGCGGCTCGCTCATATTGGCCATCGTCCTCTCGCAAAAGCTGCGCGGCATCATCGTCTATCGCACCGTCTTCTACCTCCCCACCGTCACCAATGGGGTCGCGCTGTTCTTGCTCTGGAAGTGGCTTTACAACCCCAAGTACGGTCTCGTCAATTCGATCCTGTTGCCCGTGCTCTCTTGGCCCTACTTCTCGCTCGCCGTGCGCGTGGCGATCCTCGTGCTGGTAGGTTTGGCCCTGCAATCCCTCGTGCGCAAGGCTATGTCCGAACGGCCGACCCAAGTCCTGTTCGCGCTTCTTTCAGTAGCCACGCTCTACTGGATCGTCAGCGGCCTCTACGAATACGGCGGTCCTTGGGCTTGGCTATCGGGGCGCATGGCCTTGCTGTCGGGTCTCAACAGCATCGACGACTTGCCCAATTGGCTTTCCAGTAGCGTCGATTTGGGCTGGCTGTCTTGGCTCGGCCTAGAGCAAGCTGCCTACTGGGCCAAGACAGCCATCATTTTTATGGGCATCTGGGCGTCCATGGGCGGGGGCAACATGATCCTCTACCTCGCGGCCCTCGCCAATGTGCCCGAGGAGCTATACGAAGCCTCGGACATCGACGGAGCCTCGCGGTGGCAGCAATTTTGGCACATCACGTGGCCGATGATCGCCCCGACGACCTTCTTTATCTGTGTCATGTCTATTATCGGCGGGCTGCAAGGAGGCTTTGAGATCGCTTACTTGATGACCAATGGCGGCCCGGGCAAGGACGGGGACAACACCGTAACGCTCGGCTACTACATCTATCGCTCGGCCTTTGAAAACCTAGAGTTCGGGTACGCGGCCGCCGTAGCTTGGTTTATGTTTGTCATCATATTCACCATCACGCTGTTCAACTGGCGCTTCGGTCGGGGCGCAGTCAACTGAGGGGCAAGGCGCATGGCTAAAGTTGCGCGCACGACTGCGCTCCACTCGCTGAGCCACGGGCTGCTCGTCCTCTTCGGCTTTACCACGCTCGTGCCGTTCCTGTGGATGGTGCTCACCTCGCTCAAGAGCGAAAACGAGGTCTTCCAGAGCCACGTCTGGCCGCAGGAAGTGCGCCTCGGCAACGAAGGCGACCTGCTGCGGACCCGCGATGGCCAACCGCTGCTCGACGCCCAAGGCGGGCCAATCCGCATCACCCTCGGCAACCCAGTAATACTCGGTGCCCCCGGCGACCCCATCCGCGACCATCAGGGCCGCCTGATCTACGATCCGGAAGGTCAGCCCATCCCCGGCAAGAACGTCGAAGAGCGCGGCGGCATCGCCGTGTACAAAAACCGCTGGAATCCGATTCTCGTCGAAGGTGCCCCCCTGCTGTTGACCGAAACTCTGCGCCACAAGTGGCAGAAGCGGCTCATACAGCAGCGCCAGAGTTGGCGCACGGCCGAGCAGCTACCGCCAGCTTCAGTCGAGCTTGCCGATGGCACTCCACTGTTGCGCACCGACGGCACACCCTACACGTACCGCGACATTTCCTGGGACCGCGTCGGGGACCCGGTTTTGGACATCCAAGCCAAAGAGCCAATTCTCGACGCCGACGGCAACACCATGCCCTTTCGCTCGGCTTCTCCCTTGCTCAGAAGCGATAACGACCCGCTGACGGAAAAAGCCGGAGGCGACGTCCTCTACGCCCGTTTCCCCGGAGAGGACGAGCTGCGCATCGCATACGGCAGCGACGTGTTGAAAATTAGCGAGTCACGCTTCATGTGGTCCAACTACATCCGGGTCTTGCGCGACAAGGACATCAAGTTCTCGCTCTATGGCTGGAACAGCCTTTTTGTCGCCGTCTGCGTAATGGTCGGCCAAGTGGTTACTTCGGCCATGGCCGGCTTTGCCTTTGCCCGCCTCGAATGGCGCTACCGAGACGCCGTCTTCCTGCTCTACTTGGCCACCTTGATGGTTCCCGGGATTGTCACCTTGCTTCCCAACTACGTGATCCTCAAAAGCCTCGGCTGGCTCGATTCGTTCCAAGCACTCATCATCCCAGCCATGTTCACTGCTTTTGGCACCTTTATGATGCGCCAGTTTATGACTGGGCTGCCGAGGGGGCTGGAAGAGGCTGCTGAAATCGACGGCGCCAACCTCTGGAAGACCTTCTGGACCATCGTCATGCCCTTGTCCAAGCCGGCGTTGATCACCCTCTCCATCTTCTCTTTTATGGGCACTTGGCAGTCCTTTACCTGGCCACTGATCGTCACCCACTCCGAACACATGCGAGTCCTGCCGGTGGCCCTGCGCTACTTCGACTCTTCACAGGGGACCAACTACTCGCTGTTGATGACAGGGAGCGTCCTGATGATGCTTCCGATGATCGTGCTCTTTGTTTTCGGCCAGCGGTTCTTCGTGCGCGGCATCCAGCTCGGTGCGCTCAAAGGCTGATTAGCGTCAAAGCTCTGCTTCGGGAATCTGCTCCCACTCCAACTCATCATCGTCGATGTCCCAATCGTCGCTCCGCGCCGCCGACCGGTTGCAATAGGTGTGAAATTCGCAGCGCCGGCACTCGCCTTCGTCGTCGGTTTTGGCAAACGCATCCGCGTCTGGCAGAGTTTCGATGGCGGCGATTGCCTCTGACAAAAGCGCACGCGACCGCTCGTGCTCGGCAGCCGAATAGGCAATCGGCTGCAGAGCCTGCGGATACTGAGCGTGCCAATAGACCAACGTCACGTCGTCGGGCGCGAGGGCGCGGCCATCGTTCAAGACCGCACCGGCCTCGACCAACACAAAGCGATAGACCAGCGTTTGCCAGCTTTGGAAGTATGCGGCTTGCGCTGGCTTTTTGCGGCCGGTCTTCCAGTCGAATATCCAAGCGCGGCCATCGTCGGCTAAGACCACGCGGTCGAACTTAGCGACTAGACGCCGACCCGCTAGGGGCACGGAAAGCATGGTTTCTCCGAACATGGCCCCCTCGGGCACCACCGGCGGCTGCTCGCGCCAATTGCGCCACCAAGCGGCTAACAGCGGGTCGCGGCTGCGCTGCACTGCGTCTTCCACATCCATGCCCAAGCTCTCCTGCAGCACGAACTGGTGGAACGACCGCCCGCGGTCGGCTGCTGCCTCCCACTCGTCGAGTTGGTCGGTCAGTGGCGCTGGCCACGCCAACCGCTCGACATAGCGCAACAGAAACTGCCGCCGACAGCGCTCAAAAGCCGTCAGACTGCTCTGGCTGTACTGGAATCCTTGCGGTATCATCGGCACTGGTCGAGGTCAACCGGCACCGCATAGCGCGGAGGTGCTATGGGTTCGCCCGGGGCGGGCCGCTCGAGAAACGTTACACTATCGTAAAAATCATCCAACGCAATAAATTGACCATTCTCTTCGGCCCATTCTCGCATCCGGCGATTGCAACTATGCCGCCACGACACTACTTCAATGCGCCAGCCGCGGCGGCGCATGCGCTCTAAGTCGGCGTGAAAGCCAACGCCATCGTCAAAGCCAGCCCCGTCCCCGGTGAGCAGTACCGCAATGCCCGGATCGCCGTTGTAATCGAATCCATCGCGCAGCATCGCGGTTTGCAACACTTGGTCCACTCCCTGTTCCCGCCCCTGCATGGCACCGCGTTCTAGTAAGTGGACGGGGACGCCTTCGTTTTCCAAGCGATTCCACACCTGTCGCAACTCCGGTGGAATGGAGCCAACAGCGACAGCGTGCTCAATGTCTCGCCCGGCCCGCGCCAATTCCAGCAAATTGCGAAAGTGAATGCGCACCCGAGAGCGCACGGCTTCGCCTTCTCGTTCAATAGCCACTTGCTGAGCACTGATGAAAATGTTGGAGTCGTCCCAATAGATAAAAACTTTGTCCATGTTGGCCTCCTGATTCTACGTTTATCCAGAACTTCGACTGCCGCCCTGCTGCTCGCAATAGAGCTGCAACTGGCGGAACACCTCGGCCATGGGCGCGGGCTGCATCCGCGTGGCGCGCGGAATTTGGCGACTCCAGCTCAAGACCAAATAGCGCCGCGCCCGGGTAATGGCCACGTAGAGTAGCCGCAGTCGCTCGGCGATCACCTCGGCGTGCGAACGATCAGTGGCCGACAGTCGGCTCGACCCGATTTCGCCGAGCAGGTCCAACAGCTCGGCCTTTGCATCCTCGCAGGGATCGCCGCCTAAAAATTCGTACTCGCCCAAAAACCGCGCGTCGAGGTCGTGGGGAAACCAATCGCCATCAACCCCCATGACATAAACTAAATCCCACTCCATCCCCTTGGCCTTGTGCATGGTCGTCAGGAAAATCCGCCGCGGCTGAGGTCCCAATGCGGCCTCGGCCTCGGCGAGCGCGCCCGCTCGGCCCTGCACGGCCTCGCTCAGTTCGCGCACTAATTCGGGCAACTGCCAGTCTGTGTTTTGGTCGGCGCGGATGCGCACATAGACCGCTAGTTGCTGCGCCCGCGCCATATCTACTTCCTCTACTAGCAAATCTTGGGCGACCGTCATCAAAAGCTGATCCACCGGCAGCTCGACCGCCCGCAGCCAGCGCCGCAGATAACCACACAGGAGCTCAATAGCTTCCAAATCCTGCGGTTCGATGTGATCCACCGGGGGCAGGGCCTCCTCCATGCGCTTACCGCCCTCTGGGTAGAGCAGCGCTTCGGGCCGATAGCAACTCCGCAACAGCATGGCCACGGCCTCCTCATTACCCGGCCCACTCGGCCCAGGCCAAAAGCCGACCAAAGCGCGATAGGATCGCTCTAACTGATTGCGCCCCAAAGGCTCTGAAAGAAAATCCAACACTGCACACAGCGCCTCGCCCACCCGTCGCGCCGAGCGCGGGCTTTGCAGCACCTCGTCGAAGTCCGCTCCGGCTTGGCGCAAGCGTTCGGCCATGTCGTAGCCGATGCGGTTGGTCGGCACCAACACCGCTACCGTCAAGCTCGGATTGCGCTCGGCAAAGCCCTTGGCTCGCCGCGCAATGCTGTCGAATTCATCGTGGCGGTTGTTGTATTCGCGGAACCCTATGGCACTATCGGCATCCGCGGGGTTTTGCTGAGGGTCGCCGCGGTCGGTGGGATGCATCTGCTGGGGCCGGAAAGTGCGCTGGCGCACCTCGGCTAGCGGGTGTTCGACCGCGGCCCACTCGACCAGAAAATTGGCCAAATCCATGATCTTGGGGGCACAACGACCAGAAATCGTCATCTCTGCGACCGCGACGTCTTCCCGATCCAAGAAGTCGCGCAAATAGCGCGGATCGGCCGCGGTGAAGGTGCTCATAATCGCCTGATTGGGATCGCCGACCCGAATCCAATTGCCGCCCGGCCCCACCAACAGCGCAATCAGCTCCTCCTGCAAGGGGACGCTGTCTTGCGCCTCGTCCTCCAAGACGAAGGGCCAACGCCGGCGGTAGCGGCTGCACAAATCCGGGTACTGCTGCAACATCTCTACGGCCATCCACACCAAGTCGTCGAAGTCGAGGCCGCCGATGGTCTCCACCTGCTGCTGGTAGAGCCGGTAGATTTCCGCGCCGATCCGCAAAAACTGGTTTCTGTCGTCCCGGCCACCGATCCGCGCCAAGAGGTCCTCGGCCCGCAACCGGCGGTTCTTGGCCGTGGTGATGAGTGTGCGGGCGACTTTCCGCGCAATGTCGCGCCACTCCTGCTCCCACCGCTGATCTACGTATTCCCCAGGCCCCAACCGACCCCACACCCTCTTGTTGTCGTCGTTCCAGCTCCGCACCGCCTTGTCGAGCAAACTCTCGCTGGCGCGCTCGTCGAGGACCGTAAATTCGGCGGCCCCCACCAGCCCGGGATTGGCTTGGACGATGCCGTAGGCCAAGCTGTGCAAGGTCCGCACGTCGTAGCCGACTTGGAGCAAGTCCATTTCTTGCAGGTGCTGGCCGATGCGGGCGCGGACATTGTCCACGGCTGCGTTTTGGTAGGTCACTATAAGCACTTGCCCGCCCTCGGCGCGCCTTGCGGCGATCATCCGAGTCGCCAAGGCGACAATCGCGGTGGTCTTGCCGCTGCCGGGCACGGCCGACACGCCCAGCAGACCGCCTTGGTAGGCCAAAATCTCGCGCTGGCCGGTGCGCGGCTCAAAAATCGACGCCGGGCTACACACGCTCTCGTTTTCTGTATTTCCTGAATACTCCATAAATAGCCAACAGGAGGACGCTGACAGCAATCAGCCTGTAACCTATCTGTTTCATTGACAGTGCTTGTTGTGTGAGTTCCAAATCATGAGGTTCCCAAGGAGCAAAGTTAGCTTTTTGCACCAAGAAAACCAAATCCTTAGTATGGCAACGTGCGCATTGTCTGGCTCTCATCACATCAGCACTATGACCTTCATCGTGGCAGGTCTCGCATTTTGTTTTTTTAGAGCGTGTTTTGAAGCCTTCCACTCTATAATTCGGGGAAGATGACAAACGCCGCAAGCTTCAGGGGCAAGCCCGGCAATTGCAGATGCAGGGCAGAAAAAATGAAGCAATAAGATGCCACAGAAAATATGGAGTCGCATTAAATTTCCGATAGCTTGAAGGCCCTATTGAGCCACTATCGCTATTTTTGGGAGACAATAGCTATAAGAATGACGTATTACTCTAAGCAAGCACCATCTAAAGGAGGGGGTTAAAAAGGTATCTTAGGATCGAGAGCGGATCGAATAAGGAGTAATAGTCTCGTCAGTAAACGTGGAGGGAGGCCGGAAGAAATTATTGAATAGAGGACTATCAGACTCTATGCCGACCATACATTCTTCTAGGGTGTTTTTTATTTATTTATTTACTGAGGACATCTCCCATATAACTTTTATTAATCCATAACATTTTTCAAAGTCAAAACGTCAGAATTTGTCTTGCGGTAGCTATAATATGGGACTTTCTAAATTGTCAAGAAAAGAGCTCGCTACCGATCAGGTTTTGTAATTCCTCCCCGAACTCAATATCTACTCTTCACAACCCCTCACCCACTTTCCTGCAAGACCTGTTGCACCGCCATCATCAGCGGCCCATCCTGCGCCGAACCATGCCCCTCCTGTTCGCTGGCGCACAGGTAAATCCCATCGCGGCAGCGCAGGCACAAACCCCGCACCAAGCGGTAGAGGTTGCGGTTGCGGATTGAGTAATCCACCGCGTCGGTCCAGCGTTCTTCGGTATCCCAACGCCGCGTCAACACGTAGTGGTTGGTCAAGGGCTGGTGCAGCGGCTCCCACCAGTTGGCCGAGCCAATGTCCAGCCAGAACTGGTAGCGCGCCACGTGGCCGGAGAGCAAATAGGTATAGACCGGCGCGACGAGGGCAATGGACTCTGGAGCCTCGTCTAGATCGACATCGGTCAGATACTGGGCGGCGACGACCCCGGACCCTATCATCTCGACGTAGCGCTGGCCAACCGCCGCGCCCGCTAGCCCCATCGCTGGAGCCACCTCGCGGAACGAGGTAGCCGAGGCGATCAGCTTGCTGTACACCTCGGCGTCTTCAGGATCTAGCGCGGCATGCGACAGCACCTCTCCGAAAAGCCGGCGCAAAAAGTGGTCCCAAGGGTCGGCCGCGCCGCTGCGATACGCCTCAATCCAAGCTCGCAGGGCTTCATAGCGGACGAGCGCAGCCCGGCCTATTCGCTCTCCCAGCGCAGCATTCAACGCGCTCGCGGGTTTGAGCTGGCCCGAGCGCGGATCGTACAAGTGCCGAGTCATCAGTTCGGCTCGCAGCCGGTCGAGGGGCTTGAGCACCCGCTCCAACGCCCCGGACAAATCGAAGAGCGAAAGTCGCAGCCCCCAATCGGGGTGGGCGAGAATGGCCAGCGCCAGACAGGTGCGCACCACCGGCTCTTCGCGCAACGCCTCGTAGCGCCGCACGATCGCAAAGGGGATGTCGGCAGCGCGAAAAGTCTCGGACAAGAGAAAGCGTAACACCCCGTCGGCGTGTGGGGCCACAACCGCGATTTCGCCCGGGGCCACGCCCTCGGCGATCTTCTCGCCAATCCGCTGGGCCACGGCCTCGATCATCTGCCCCCGGTAGCGGGTCTGCACTACATCCGCCACCGCCAGCCGCGGCGATCCTCCTGAGGCTCCGTCGGTTGTTTGTCCCAACTTCGCGCCAAGGCAGTTGGCAAAAGCCACCATATCCCGGCTGGCACATGCCGCCGGTGCCGCGGCAATCATCTCCTTGCACTGCTGCTGTAGCTCGGTGGCACCGGGCGCATCAACGCCCAAAAAAATGCGGAAGCCGGCTTGCGCGTCTCCCCCCAACAGGGCCGAGTCGCACCTCGGCAAGAGTCGCCGCACCAGATCGCCGGCCACCGGCACCAGCTCCTCGGCCGAATCAACCAAGAGGTGGCGATAGCGCTCAGTGAAGTAGCGCCAGAACTCCTCCTGCGCGATCAGGTGGCGGTTGCAGACCTCAAAGACCAGCGACGCGTCGAGCAACCCGTGCCGCAGGCAGTGGCTGCGGTAGCCGTCGACGCACGTCTGCACCTGTTCGTACACGCGCAACCGCTGCTCTTCCCCAGCCCAAGCGCGACTCAGGCGCGGTGCCACCTCCGCGAGCGCGAAATCCGCTACAGCCGCCTTGTTTAAATTGTCGAGCAATTGGGAGAGGATGCGCTGGGGCCGCAGGTACAGCCCCTCGAAATAGCCCTCGGCGAGCAGCGGCTCAACCACCTGCCCCATCAGGTATTGGGCGGCTTCGTAGTTGAGGAAGACCGGCGGCCGCGCTGGAGCCGCAAAGCCGGCCTTGCCAGCCACCAGCGGCCAAAACAGCCGCACCAACCTACTCGCCAGCCCGTAGTACGTCTGTAGATCAATGCTGCTGTACGGGCCCAAGTCGAGCCGATCTACTGATTGGCGAAAGTGCCGTGCGGTCGCCCGGTCGGGCAACAGCACCAAGATTGCGTACCCGGGCACCCCGGCGGCGAGCAAAACCCGCAGCCGTTCAATCAGGGCCTGCCGCTGCCCCGCCACGAGCGGTCCGGCGAGAAAGCACGAGTGCCGCTCGAATAGAGGGCCGTGTACCGCCCTAGTGAATGCTGGAACCATGATTTTTGCGCTGCGCTCAGCCGGAAGGTGAATCGCCCGTAAAAATATCGACGACCTCAGCCGCATCAGCCGCTTGCAGCAAGCGCTGGCGTACTTCCGCTTGCTGCAAGCGTTGTGACAGGGCCGCCAGCAGCACCATGTGCTGTTTTTGGTGTTTGCGGGGCGTGACCAACAGCGCGATGATGTGGACGGGCTGGGCATCGGGTGCGCCAAAGTCAATGCCGGCCTGCGAGATGCCGATGGCCAAGAGCTGGCGCTGGATCCCATCCTCGTGTGCATGGGGTACGGCCACGCCCTTGCCAATGCCCGTAGAGGCTTGTTGTTCGCGCCGAATCAAGGCCGCCAGCAAGCGCTTTTGATCGGGCACGATCTCGTCTTGCCACAGCACGGTAGCCAATTCGCGGATGGCGTCGAAGTTGCGTTGCGCCGCCAAGTTTAGGACGACCTTATGAGGATTGAGTATGCGATTTAATTTTTCCATAGCAGTAACCGCAGTTTGTGGCAGAACAACTCTTCCACAAACCTGTCCCAACCTTCTTTGGAATTGACCACGTCATACAGGTCGAAATCCACTATCTTCATTTGGTCTAACTCTGCACGCATCGCAGACGTGACCACGCCCAGTATGGCGATGTTTTCCACTCGGGCCGGGGTTTGATCGAAGCTCTTCTTGATGGCCCCCAATCGCTCTAGAGCACCGGCTGGGTCCATTCCGCCTTTGATCTCAATCGTCACCTCTAAAGCCCAGCTTTGCGCCTTTTCGTCGTATCTTTCAAACATAATATCAGGCTCAGAGCCGTAGGTCATGCGGACGGTTTTCGCCGCGCCTAATTCAAACCACGCCCCTTTTTGTTCACAAGGAATCCCCACATCTTTAATCCACTGGAGCAACTTATCTCGAACTGCGCGTTCAGCTTCTTGGCCGATGATGTTGCGCATCTTCCCGTCTTGGCTGATGCCAATGGTCGCCAAGATATTGCGGTAGCCGTTTTCCAACGCCCACGCATCTGTTCCTTCTACAATCGAAGAAATCACCGCATTGTAGAGCCTCGTCACCTTAAAGACGGCTTCTTTCTTAGCAGTGTGCCTTTTACCTTGGGACGGGTTTTCCCAAGCATCAACGTTTGTCGCCATGCTACTTACCCGTTTCAAGGATAAGGTCGCAATACCCCGATAATAGAGCGAGGCTTTCGGGTATTGTTGCAGCAAGGCCGGATGGGCAAAGACCATTTTAGGCTCGAGCTTTAACCGCTGGACACAGGCCCACGCTTTATCGGAGATTGCAAGTTCTTCCAGCCCATATTCCTCGTAATCCAACGCGCTATCAAAATCCTCAATCAACATGCGGATTCGTACGTCATCTCGGCGTTTGATGGCCTTCGACAATATCAATGCTCGGGCTTGGGCACTGCTAAGTTGTGCGTCATTCATCGACCTTGATCCATTCATATACGCATTTCCTGATCTCGCGCCGACCGAAGCGGCCCATCTGTTGACTGGAATTGCCCTTGCCTCGCTTCAACATCCATATCGCGGCGCAGTGAAAACCACATTGCTCGGCAAAGTCCGACAAAATCAAATCGACCGGCACCTCTTCGCCGTGATAGCGCACGTTGTCGTTGACCATGAACACGCGGCCCCCGGCGCGTACGACGCGGCCCAACTCATGTACGATGACGGCCATTTCCGTAAAGTAGTTTTCCAGTAGAGTAATCACATTGCGATTGCTTAGCTCGGCGGCGCGGTCACGCAAAATGGTGAGAACCTCCTGTAAGGCCGCTTGCTGATCCACCATGCGAAAGACGCGCTCGAGGGTCGGCACATCCTCCCAAGCAGCACATAGTCCGGCGCGCTTACAGCGGTTTTCCACTGTTGCCGATAACAGGGCCTGCCGCAATGCCTTGATCTGAACGTCGTCATAGCCCAAATAGACCAGTTCAAGGGCATACGTCCGCGTGTAGTCGTAGCGATTGGCATAGGGGGGCGAAGTGACGACGCAATCGAACTGGCCAGTGTCCAATTTGTGCAACTCGGTCAAACTAGAGCCAGTGATAAACGTCGGGAGCGGGCCGGCATAGTGCGCTTTCAGCAGGGGAAAATCGTGCATCATCTGCTGGAGGCGCGTGGAGAGAGCCGGGGCAAACGACGGCAGCGGCCCCTTGTTCAGCTTGGTGGAAACGGTGCGGCCCGAGCGTGGATCCCAGCGCAAGAACTGACCATCCTTGCGGGTGTAGCTGACTTCTTCCAAGACGCTCACGCAAGCGAGGCTCAGCGCGGTCGCCAAGGCCGGGTCCGTCAGCGCGGCGATGAACTTGCGGGCGCGAGCGATCTCGTGGGCCGTGCGACAGGGAAAGGCCCCCTGTGTAATCGGAACGTGGGCCAGCGCATGCTGGCCGGCGTCGCTGCCTTCGGCGATGGCGTTCAGCAAGGCGTGAGCGGTGGTGCGGAACGCGGCGAGCGGCATCCCATTAGCGGCATACGCAACGGTCTGCGCGGCCAAGGTGCCGAGCGGTAAAATTTCTATGCCCGTGGCCGGTATCCCCATGCCCATCGCCGTCAGCACCGTCGTCCCGGCCCCTGAAAACGGGTCCAAAACCTGCTTTGCCTGCCCGCGTTCAATAAACTGGCGGACAAGCGTGGTGGAAAACCCCTCTTTGTACTTCAGCCAACGGAACCCAACCGCCCCCTTGTTCCCTTGGTACGACACTAACTTGCGGCTCAATTGCGGGTTGACTCGCAGCCGCTGTGCAAAGCGCCTCTGTAGGTCCGTCCGGGCCGGGCCGCCACAAGAAGCAAATGGAGCGGACGCCAGTTCATCATAAAATAAGGTCTGCATACCCAATCACCGGTTAGACCGCTCGTTATTCATGCCTACAAACATACATTGGTTTGAGGAAAAAAATCCTGCACCCCCGGCCCCAATTGGCCAGAAAAAGGACGGACCATGCAACCAAGTCAAGGCGTCTTTCCTAATCGATTGGCCTTTTCGAGCAGTTGTCGCGCCTCGGCATAGCGACCCTGTTCGCGCTCGATGCGCGCCATCAAGCGATAGGGTATAGGCCGCCAAGGATCAATGGCGGCCGCGGCCGCCGCATGGTCCATAGCGCGATCCAATTCGCCGGCTGCAAACAACTTAAGCGCCACGTTAAAGCGCACGGTGCGCGAGTCGAAAGCGAGGGCCGCCGCCTGCTCGTACGCGGCCGTAGCCCCGGCCCGATCTCCAGCCCATAGCCGCTCTTCGCCGGCCATAAAATAATAATTACTCTGGATCTTTCTCACCCAAGGGTCGCGGAAAAAGCCCGTGGCCAACGCGTTGCCCATCTCGATCTGCCGGGCGGCCCCCGTGCTGTCGTCAGGTGCTTGCAGGCGATAGACCAAGCCTGCCGGAACAAACACCCATCCCGCAATCGGCGAGCGGCGCGGGACCAAATAAAAAAGGGGCCGCTCGCCCCGAGCCAATGCGGCCTCGCGCCGCCAGCGCAGTTGCTCCCGCCTTAGCGAGGGCAGCGCGTACTCGCTCCAAGCGAGTACATCCGTCCCTCGTCCCATGCGGTTGTATAGAGTCACGTCCGGGCGCAATCCCTCTATCCTCAGCAGGTAGTCGAGCACAAAGGCCGCATCGTCCCCCTCGGTAATCAGGATCGCGCCCTCGGGCAAGTCGGCGAGAAGGTCGCGGCCATAGCGATCGGCGACCCAATTTTCGCTGCGGTCGGATTCCTCGTAGTGAGTGGCTAGCACCAAGGCGACGACGAGCGCGGCGAGCGGCACCGAGACAACCGACCGCACCCGGCTAGCCAGCGCATCCAACCCCATGCCCAACCACACGGCCAACCCCACTATGCTGAGCAGGTAAAACACCGGCAGGCCATTGGGATCGCGGTGGTAGTTGAGCGCGGCGATCAAATTACAGGCGATGGCCCCTCCAACCAAGACAAACGCACTGCGATCGCGCCGCCAAGCCGCCCACCCACCCCAAGCAATCAGTGGCACTAACGCGAGGTGAAACTCGCCCGCGGCCTGCACCAGCCAGCGCTGGGCATTGAGCAGCATGCCCTCTAAGGGCAGGGAAAAAAACGACGAGCGATACAGCGCACCGCTCAAGTGCTCCCACAGGGCCGTTAGGTCGTCAAGCGGCCCCCAGTGAAACCCACCACCCTGGCCATTGCGCAGCGGCAGGTACGACACCAAGCTGTATCCCCCCAGCGCAGCGAGCATCCCCTGCGCCAGCAACAAGGGCCGTCGCCACAGCGCAGGCCAGCGCCAAGCCAAGACCGCGACCACACCCGGCCACACGAGCACCTGCATCAAGTGAGCCGTCAGCCCCAAGCCCATCAGCCAGCCCAAGAGGAGCACTTGGCGCGGCTCCTTGCTCTCACACACTCTAAGGGCTTGGGCCAACACCAAGATCACCAGTAATAAAGCCAAGCCATAGACTTCGGCGATGACGGCTTGGGACCAAAAGGTGCGCGAAAACGCCAGCGCCAAGGCCGCGGCCAAAGCCACCACAGGCCGCGCCCCGCGCCCGTAGAGCACGGCTGCCAAAGTCCCACAACAGGCCGCGGCAAACAGGGCCGACGCGGCATTAATCGCCACGGCCGGGCTGACCCACGGCAGCACCAGCGCGAGCAAGCGGCTGCTGAGGCAAAACAAGGGATAGCCGGTCGGATGCGCCGTCCCCAACCCGTAGGCCGCGCCGATCAGCTCGCCGCTCCCCTCTACGTACACGGTCGGGCACAGCGTCATGCCATAGATTACAAGCGCGGCAGTCCCTGCGGCCAGCCCGATAATCGTCTCGGCTGAGCTTGCCGAAGCCCCCACCCTCACGCCCCCACCCCTAGCCGCAGGCGTTCGAGCCACCCGCTCCACAAAGGCCCCTGCGTAGCTATTCCGTGAATCACGAAGATCAAGACTCCCAGCACAGCCCGGACCTTCAACTGCGCCCCCGCATCCACCGGCATGTTCCTCACCGGAGGAAGGATCAGCCACCGCCTACCCCAAGCCAGCCCCAGCCAGAGCGCGGCCGCGGCCACGCTGACCAGCAAGCCATAGCGGAAACTATCCGGCTCGTACGAAAAGACGACCTCTTGCGCCCCGGCCGGGACCACTACGGCGCGGAATACGTGATTGGCGCGAAGAATAGGGCGCTCGACCCCATCGACAAAGGCCCGCCAGCCCGGATAGTACGTATCGCTCAAGACCAAAATTCCCCCGGCCGCGTCGGCGAGGGCCACGGCGACTTCCTCGTCCTCGTAGCGGACGATCTGCGCCGCACCGCCCGGACCAATCGAGGTGGCGGGCGCTTCCTCCAAGACGACTTCGCGCCGCATGGGAAACCCGCGAGCCATATAACTCAGCCCGGCTCGCGGGCTGGTGGCGCGGTGGAATTGGCCCACCACGTACGCGCGGGGCAAGGCCGCCGGCAGCCGCTGCACATCGAGGTCCCCGTCGCGGCTGTAGCGCACCGCGTATTCCACGCCGGCCAAGGCGGCAAACGCCGGATAGCCGCGGGCGAATTCTCCGTGGCGATACAGGTGCAGCGGGCTCCACCCCGGCAGCGCGTTGGCCACGCCGTATAGCCCCCCCGAATACATCCGCAAGGTTTCGTTATAACGCCGATAGGACCCCAAGTCGTAGGCCCATCCCCCGTGCCAGTCAAATGGCGAGTTGCGCTCGGAGACCAAGCTGACGATTCGCGGCGGTACAGCCGCCGAGTGGTCGGCCAAAATCTCGTGCGCCGTCGTCGGAGTCTCCGTGTACGCAGCCGGTTCTATAGTACCGTTAAAATCCGCGCCAAAGCTGTACAACTCGGCAAAAATGGCCACGGGCGCGGCCCACGCTGCGGCTCGCCGCGCTCGTCGCCCGAGCAGCCACGCGCCGATCATCAAGGCCCCTACAAGCCGCAGGCTGTCGCCACGTAAGTGGTGGATGTAGCGCGTTTCTGGGTCGCCAAAAAGCGCGACCTCGCTGACCCACAGCAGACCCACACTGACCGCACCGAAAACTACAGCCAGCAGCCAGCCATTCGCCGGCCGTTGACGCTGGCGGCGCAGCACTTGGTCGAGGCCGAGGCCGCAGAGCACGGATACCCCCACGGCAAACCACAACAAAAAGCGCGTC
The DNA here is from genome assembly GCA_965200315.1 of Candidatus Latescibacterota bacterium. GTDB lineage: Bacteria > Latescibacterota > UBA2968 > UBA8231 > UBA8231. The sequence goes on along the minus strand of OZ241362.1, from coordinate 232,826 downwards.
GGGATGCGGAACAGGCTAAATCCCGGGATTTGATGAAAAAAGGAAAAGATGGCCGTGTATTGGCCCAGTGCGAGCACCAAGCCAGCGAGGGCGAGCGCGGCAAAAAAACCGACTTGGCCGTCCCGCCGCTCGCGCAGGGCCGCCCACGCCAAAAACAGCGGCACCACGCCGACGTAGGCACAGAGTTGGATGAAGAACCCTAGCTCTCGGCTCCCGTAGGTGCCGTGCGCCGAATTGCCGAAGAAATTGGGCCACAACAAGGTAGCCAGCCGCTCGGGCGGCAGCGACATCGCCACAAAGCTGGCCCACGACAAGCCAGCCCCGCGATTGGATAGCTGCACTAATTCGGCGGTAGGTCCTAGCTGGACAGCGGCTAGGGCTGCCCCCAACGCGAATGCGACCGCCAGTGCCAGCCAAGCGATCCATCCCGCGCCCTGAACCCAACTCCGATAGAGCCAGTAGCCCGCAACAGCGACGGCCCCGTATAGGGCGGCTTGGGGGTGGCCGGCCAGCAGTTGCAAGCCAAACACCAAGGCAAAGAGCAATACGTAAAAAAAGTGCCCCCGCTTCAGGATGCGATCGACGAGCCAAAACAGCAGCGGCAGCCAAGCGCATACGTCGATGAAGTTGGGCGACATGGCCCGCACGACCATGTATCCGCTCAGGGCGTAGCAAAGCCCGGCGCACAGCGCAGCCGGTCGCACCACGCCAAAGGCACGCACCAGTGCGTACATGCCCGCGCTCGCCAACCACAGGTGCAAGACTATGTTCCAGTTTAGCGCGGCCCATGTGGGCAAAAGCAACGCCAAAATCACATTGGGCGGATACAGCGGCCCGGCTTGGCCTTCGGCAAACAGGGGGAAGCCGCAGTTGATGGCCGCATTCCACAGCGGCAATTGACCTTCGCGGAGGGCGCGGGCGAAAAAGTCGCGGAACGGGTGGTTTTGCACCATCACGTCCTGCACGAAAAACGCCCCCTCTAGCGCAGTGGCCGGCCAAAAGAAAACGGCGACCGCGGCCCCGAGCAGCCCCACCGCACCTAGGTCCTTGCGCCACTCCACGGGTTAGGGCCTCCGCAGATGGGCGCAGAGCCGCTCGGCCGCCAAGGCGTGGCCAGCCGCGTTCCAGTGGCTATCGCGCCAATACAACGTTTGGGTTTGGGCCGTTTGCCTGAACTCATCGAGCAAGTCGATCAACGCGAATCCGTACTCCTCGGCAAAGCTGGCTAGCTTGGCATTGGGCTTGCTCAGGTCAAACTCGCCGATCAGACCGTACAGCTCGCGCTTGGTGCGCCAGTTGTCCTCTTCTACCTGGACGATCGACGGCACGTACACGACGGTCAGGCGTGCGCCGTGCTGCTCAACGCTGCGCTTAAAGGCCGCGAGGATGCGGCCGGTCAGCTCCCAAGCCGGGGCAAAGCGCACCTCCGCGCCGTACAGACCCGCGTAAAAATCCTGCTGCTGCCCGCGCGGCACCTTCGGCTGCCACGCCTTTTGCACCAGCCGGTACAAATGCCAGTGCTGCGAAAAGTAGCGATCCAACCTTACTGCGAGGGGCAACTCGTTGGCGGGCTGTCGCCAAAAACTCGACTCCTTGACCGGGACGCCCGCGAGCGCAAGCTGCCCGTTGATCCGCACCCGGAAGTAGGGCTTAAAGCCCCGCTCGGCACCAATGCCCCGGCGCGACGCATTGTTCCACAGGTCGTTGCCGTAAAAAAAGAGCACCACCTCATCGGCCCCAAAGCTCACGCCCTGTTGTTCAAAAAACAGCAACGCTTGGTCGGTGCCGTAGCCAGCCACCCCGAAGTTGGCCACCTCCACCGCGCCCCCTTCGCGCCGCAGACAGGCTTCGAGTTGACGGCTGACCGCGGCCTCTACGGGAACGCCCCACCCTTCGACAAACGAGTCGCCGAACAGGGCAACGCGGCGAACGCCTGCGGCCTTTTCTGTTGCAAACTCGCGGTCGCGCAAGCCCATGCTGTTGATCCGCATTTCCACGTCGAATTCCGGGGTGATCAAGCGGCCGACGCGGTCCGGGATGTGGCTCCAACCCAGTTCGGGATCGTAGCGCCAGACCGGGGGCCGGCGGAAGAGCTGCGGGTGCAAGAAGCTCAACGCCAGCTCGCACAGCGCGATCCCGATGACTAAGCTGGCCAGTGCGAGGGCTATCTTGGGTGCGTAGCGCATTCTCTGTTTCGTCCGTTTAATTCACTGCTGCCTCTGAAAATCCACACAACAGCGATTTTCTGTCAACCGCGACGCCCTTGGCCGGGACTTCGCGCCTTATCTATATTGCACCGGCACATGACGGGATGCTCACGAACCCCCCAACAAGATCGAGGACAATACGGGCGTGGACATTACCGCTACCGGCATTTTGAGGAGATCAATAAACATGATTACTAAAGGACAATATGGGATTTCTAATTTGGAGAGAGACTTTGGATGTCTGACATTTGGAAATGCTCTGGCAAGCCATCGAATAGGAGAAGAAAAAAGCTAGAGAGAGTTTGCTATTTTTTGGGGTATTTCACCTCAAAGCCTTTGTGATATTGAAAAAGAAAGAAGAATTCCAAATCCCAGTAGGGCAGCTAAAATTGCCAGAAAACTTGGCGAGCCAGAAAGTTTTTGGGTTCAGCTTACATTACAAGATATGCTGCGAAAAGAAAATTTGAACCTTGTTATTTCCATCGGTTGATGAAAAATGCCGTACTGTGTAGCGAAGCACTCCGCCCCCAACCCATGCGCCACATTCTAGTCACAGGCGGTGCCGGCTTTATCGGCTCGCACACCGTAGATCGCCTCGTTGCCGCGGGCTATCGAGTCCGCATCCTCGACTCCCTCCAAGAGCGGGTCCACCCCGAAGGCTGGCCCAACTATCTGCCCGCGAGCGTGGAAAAGATGCGCGGCGACGTGCGCCAACGCGCCGATTGGCGAGCCGCACTCGACGGCATCGACGGCGTCATCCACTTAGCCGCCTACCAAGACTACATGACCGATTTTTCCACCTTCCACCACGTCAACACGGTCGGATCCACCCTGCTCTACGAGCTAATCGTCGCCGAGAAGTTGCCCGTGCGGAAAGTCGTCTTAGCCTCGTCGCAAGCTGTCTATGGCGAGGGCAAGTACCGCTGCGGCGAGCACGGCATCGTCTATCCCGACGCCCGCCCTGACGCGCAGCTAGCCCGAGCTGAATGGGAAGTCCGCTGCCCCCACTGCGCCGCGGAACTCGAACACCGGCCGATCACCGAAGCCACCGTCAACCCCCACACCCCCTATGGCATCTCCAAATACGCAGCCGAACTGACTTCCTTCAGCCTAGGCCGCAAATACGACATTCCCACAGTCAATATGCGCTACTCCATCGTCCAAGGGCCGCGCAACTCCTTTTTCAATGCCTACTCGGGCATTGGCCGCATTTTTGCCCTCCGCGTCCTGCACGACCAGCCCCCGGTCTGCTACGAGGACGGCCAATCGCTGCGCGACTACGTCTATGTCGGCGATGTGGCCCACGCCAATGTCCTATGTCTCGAAGACGAGCGCGCTAGTTTCAGCTCCTTCAATGTCGCCGGACAGCGCGGCACCACCGTCCTCGAATACGCCCAACTAGTAACGCGCATCGCCGGGCGGGCCATCGCACCGCTCGTAAGCGGCGAATACCGCTTTGGCGACACCCGCCACACCGTCTCCTCCGGTGCAGCCCTACAAGCCCTCGGCTGGCAGCCCGAGGTTTCGCTAGAACAAACCATTGGCGAATACATCGAGTGGATCAAAGGGCAGCCCGAGCTCGCGGACTTCTACGCATCGGCTCAAGCGAATATGCGCGCCGCCAACGTCCTTCGCCGGGTTAGCACGTGAAGGCGATGATCCTAGCGGCCGGGCGCGGTACGCGCCTGCGCCCGCTCACCGACGCGACCCCCAAGGCCATGGTCCCCTTTGCCGGCAAACCCCTGCTCGAATACGTCGTGCGCCTGTTGGCGCAGCACGGATTCGACGACCTCGTCATCAACCTCCACCACTTACCCCAAGTCATCACCGACCATTTCGGCGATGGTCGAGCTTGGGGCGTGTCGATTACCTATTCGCTGGAGGACGAGTTACTCGGCACCGCTGGCGCTGTGCGGCAAGTTGCCGACTTTTTCGACGGCCCTTTTTTAGTGTACTACGGAGACAACCTGACCAACTTCGACCTAGGCGACTTGTGGCAAACCCACCAACGCGAGGACGAAATCGCCAGCATCGGACTCCTGTGGATGGACGACCCGACCACGCGGGGCATCGTCGGGCTCGACGCGCACGGCCGCATCACCCGCTTCGTCGAAAAACCGCGGCCCAACCAAGTATTCGACAACTATTGGGTCAACGCCGGAATCTACGCTCTACAACCCGAAATCCTCGACCGCATCCCCCCCGACACCCCCTGCGACTTCAGCGAGGTCTTCGCCGACTTGCTCGCCGCAGGCCGCCCCCTGCGCGGGCATCCCCTGCGCGGTCAGCTCCTTTCGACCGATACGCCAGAGCGCTACCGCCACGCCTGTCAGTGCGTGGACTCGGGCGCTTTTGCCCTTCCTTGAAACGAGGCTAGTTTGATCATCACCAGAGCACCCCTGCGCATTCCGCTCGGCGGCGGCGGCACCGACCTAGCGTCTTATTACGCCCACTACGGCGGCTTTGTGCTCAGCGCTGGCATTGACAAATACGTCTATATCCAACTCAACGACCTCAAGGTGGAAGACTTCATTCGCGTCAAGTACTCGCAGACCGAAAAGGTCGATGCGCCCGGTCAGATCCAACACCCTCTTCTACGCGAAGCCCTGATCTACGCCGGGATCGAGGCTGGGATCGAAATAAGCGCGATGTCCGATGTGCCCGGACGCACGGGTTTGGGGTCGTCGGGAACGTTCACCGTAGCACTGTTGGCCGCACTCCACGCCTATAAGCGCGAACAGCCCTCTCCCCAAGCGCTAGCGGAGGAAGCCCACTATATCGAAGCGGTGCGAGCCGCTCAGCCAGCGGGCAAACACGATCACTACTTGGGCACTTTTGGCGGCCTGACTTGCCTCGACATCGACACCAGCGGTCGCGTCGTTGTTGCGCCACTGGCGATCTCCGCGCCCACCGCCGAGACCCTAGCCGCCAACATGCTGGTCTTTTTTACCGGCATCCGGCGCGAGAGTTCGGACATCCTCGCCCAGCAAAACCAAGATACCCAACAAGGCGACAACCAAGTCCTAGACAGCCTGCATCAGACCAAGCAGATCGGCTACCAAATCAAGGAGGCACTCGAACGAGACTCACTAGACCGCTTCGGCGAATTGCTCCACGAGCACTGGATGACCAAAAAACAGCGGGCGCAGCAGATATCCAATGCGGACATCGACCGCTGGTACGCGGCCGGCCGCGCCGCCGGTGCCCTCGGCGGCAAACTGCTAGGGGCTGGCGGTGGTGGTTTTCTCATGTTCTACTGCCCGGCTGAACACCACGCCAAGCTGCGCACAAGTATGGCCCAAGAGGGCCTGCGCGAGATGCGCTGCCAATTTGCCACCGAGGGCGTCGCGGTCCTCGTCCCCACCTTCGGCTGAGCTCAGGTCGAAGCCTGATGCACACCCTTGACCTAGGCGACGCAGAGGCCGTACACCTGCCCGGCGGCGATTTTCGGCTCGACGGGGGGACCATGTTCGGCCTAGTACCCAAGGTCCTGTGGCAACGCGCTGCCACCGCCGACGAACACAACCGCATCCGCCTGTCGTGCAACTGCCTGCTCCTGAAAACGGGCCGCGAGCTCGTGCTGCTCGACGCCGGGTTCGGCGAGCGCTTTTCCTCGCGCGAACGCACTATGTACGGCATGGACGGCGAGCATACGCTGCGCGGCTCGCTCGCTGCCGCAGGCGTAGCCCCGGAGGCGATTACTATGGTCGCGCTCACCCACCTGCACTTCGACCACTTCTGCGGCTGTCTCGTCGAGGGGCCTACGGACCTAGCCCCGCTTTTTCCCAACGCCATCTACGCAGTGCAGCGCGGCGAGTGGGACGACGCCTTGGCTGGTCGCAGCACCATGCGGAGCAGCTATCGGCCCGAAGAGCTGCACACTCTCGCCCGCCAAGTCGAGATGCGCTTCCTCGACGGCGACAGCGAATTGGCCCCCGGGCTGACGACTTTTGTCACCGGCGGCCATACTCGCGCCCATCAGGGCTTTCGCCTCAAAGCCAGCGGGCACACTCTCGTCTATCCTGGGGAGCTGATCCCCACGCGCCTTCACCTGCGGCCCTATTGGAACATGGCCTACGACATGTTCCCCTACCAGACCTTGACCCGCAAACAGCACTTTACTGCGGAGGCCGCTGCCCGGGGATGGATCGTGGCTTGGGACCACGATCCCGACGCGCTGTGGAGCCGCATCGCCCAAGATGGCGAACACTTCGTCGCCCGCGATGGCGAACTTTAACCGCGGCTTTTCATCCTGTAAATCCCGCAATCCCACAAATCACAGTCCGCTTTGACCGCGACTAGGCCATGCGTTACCTTTAACGCCACTTAGTGGCACTCCACATAGTGCCTGAAGCAATAGGAATCTCCCCTCGCTTCGGCGGGGGAGCGGATTGAAACATGTCCTTGGAAGTTATTGAAATTCCCACTGAGCACCGCGACCTGCTCAACCGCCTGTCCGAGCTGATTCCCGACCTCGAACCAGACTCGCCGCAGAGCTTGCAGCGGATCTTCGGCTTGGGGCTGATCGCCCTAACCATGCAGATCACCAATAAGGCTCGCGCCCAAGATCAACAGGCCCTAGTCGCCGAGTTGGGCGACCTCGCCAAGTCCATGGTCGAAGCCGAAGGCTGGTCCTCGCTATGATGATTCCACCCTCCTCGCTCGAACTCTTCAGCCTCAAGGGGCGCACGGCCTTGGTGACCGGCGGCAGCAAGGGCCTCGGCGAAGCTATGGCTTGTGCGCTGTCTTCGGCCGGTGCCGATGTGGCCCTCACCAGCCGTCATGCAGAAGAGGCCCGCGCCGTAGCCGCGCAAATCAGTGCTCACACCAACGGCCGCGTGCTCGCTTTGCAAGCCGATGCGGCCGACCGCGCCCAAGTGGAAGCCTCAGTGCGCCAAACCAACGATGACTTGGGGCCCATCGACATCTTGGTCAACAACGCCGGCATCAACATTCGCAGCCCCATCGTCGAACTGCGCGACGAGGATTGGGACGCGGTCATCGCCATCAACCTCACCGGCCCGATGTACTACTGCCGAGCCGTGGGGCCGCAGATGATCGAGCGCGGCTACGGCCGCGTCATCAACCTCGGCTCCACCGTGTCTCAGGTCTCAATCGCCGACCGCACGCCGTACGCATCGAGCAAAGGCGGCATCGTCCAACTCACCAAGACCCTCGCCCTCGAATGGGCAGCGCACGGGATCACTGTCAACGCCATCTGCCCCGGCCCCTTTATCACCCCGATCAACGCCATCCTGCTGCAAGACCCGGCCAAAGCGCGCGAAATGATCGCCAAGGTCCCCATGGACCGCTGGGGCGACCCAAGCGAACTGGCCACGGCCGTCCTCTACTTTGCCTCAGAAGCCTCTGGCTTTACCACCGGCGCGACCTTAGTCGTCGATGGCGGGTACACCGCTCAGTAAATTAGTGGTCAGTGGCCAGTGATGAGTCCGCCCCGCTCCCCTGCCTTGGGAGTAGGGTCGGGACTAACCACTAACCACTAACCACTGCGTTACTAGAGCCGACGGCAGGCTCTCCGAAAAGCGAACCGCGTCAAGCGGGGCAAGTGCTGGCGCAGCTTGATCAGCAAATGCGCGGCCGCGTCTGGGACGCTCTTGTGCTTGCCCGCGGCCACGGCATCTGCGATGGCCGCGGCCACTTCCTCGGCCGATTTGGCGAACTTTTTCTGTACGGGCAAGTGCTTAGTGCCGGCCCGCGCAGCAAACTCGGTATGCACCAAGCCCGGCTCCACGAGGTGGACGCCAATGCCTTGGGGTGCCAGCTCGTAGTCAAGGCTTTCGGCCAACCCGCTCACCGCGAATTTCGTCGCGCTGTACACGGCGTGCTTGGGCACGGGAAATTCGCCGACAATACTCGATATGAAAACCAACCGGCCCCGTCTTTGCGCCAGCATCCCCGGCAAAAAGGCGCGGGTGCAGTAGATGGTGCCGAGCAGATTTGTTTGCACCACAGCCTCGCATTCGCGCACATCCGCGTCGGCAAAGGAGCGGTAATGCCCCCGACCCGCGTTGTTGATCAGCACATCGGCCCCACCCCATTGCGCTTCCACCTCGGCGTGCAAAGCACTGACTTGGGCCAGATCGCCTACGTCGCACGGCACCACTAGCGGCTGGAGACCGCCGCTTGCTTCAATGGCCGCTCCCAGTTCGGCTAGCGCCTCGGCGCGGCGAGCCACCAACACCAAGCGCGCCCCGCGCTCGGCCAGCACGAGAGCCAAGGCGCGACCAATGCCGCTGCTGGCCCCGGTAAGCACAACTCGCTGGTCATCCCAGTCCATTATCCCCTCAATTTTTTCATAATGGGAATCAGAGCTTTATATTTTCATTTAGAGAAAAACACAATAAGTTATTTTTAATACACTTATATACATTTTGCACTTTATTTTTATCAATACGGGAAAATGGCCGTTTACGGCTCTGCGCCAAAGTACGGCATAAGTTCTTTATAAACAAACCACTAGCAAAATCTTCGTCCATTGGCACGAACTTTGCATATAGCATCCCATCGCCATTTTACCCCTAAAAGGAGGAGCCAATCATGGCCACCATCAATATTAAACCTCTCGCCGACCGCGTGCTAGCTAGGCGTCTCGACGAGGCCGAAGAACAGAAGGTCGGCGGAATCATCATCCCGGACACGGCCAAGGAAAAGCCCCAAGAAGCCGAGATCGTCGCCGTCGGCCCCGGGCGCGTTGAAGACGGCGAGCGCATCGGCTTGGAAGTGAGTGTGGGCGACAAGGTCCTCATCGGCAAATACTCGGGCACCGAGGTCAAGATCGAGGGCGAAGAATATCTGATCATGCGCGAAGACGACATCCTCGCCGTTGTAGGCTAAGGGAGGCACAATACTATGGCTGCCAAACAGATTGCCTTTAGCAAAGACGCCCGCGAGAACATCCTCTCTGGCGTCCAACAGCTCAGCAAGGCCGTTAAGGTGACGCTCGGGCCGCGGGGCCGCAATGTCGTCTTGGCCAAAAGCTGGGGCTCGCCTACCATCACTAAGGACGGCGTTACCGTCGCCAAAGAGGTCGAATTGCCCGACGCCTATGAAAACATGGGCGCACAGATGGTCAAGGAGGTCGCTTCTAAGACCAGCGATGTAGCCGGCGATGGCACCACCACCGCCACCGTCCTCGCCGAAGCTATGTACACCCAGGGCCTGCAAGCCGTCACTTCGGGCTACAACCCGATGGAGATCAAGCGCGGCATCGACCAAGCCGTCGCCGAGGTGGTCAAAAGCCTCGAAGCCCAAAGCAAGGCCGTCCAGGATCACTCCGAGGTCGAGCAAATCGGCACCATCTCCGCCAACGGCGACGACGACATTGGCCGACTGATTGCCGAAGCCATGGACAAGGTCGGTAAGGACGGCACCATCACCGTCGAGGAAGCCAAGAGCACGGACACGAGCCTCGACGTGGTCGAAGGCATGCAGTTCGACCGCGGCTACCTGTCGCCCTATTTCGTCACCGATCAGGAGAACATGGAAGCCTCCTTGGAGGACTGCTATCTGCTGATTCACGAGAAGAAAATTTCCAACCTCAAAGACCTCCTGCCCTTGCTCGAAAAGGTCAGCAAGGCGGGCAAGCCCCTGTTGGTCATCGCCGAGGACGTAGAGGGCGAGGCTCTCGCCACGCTGGTGGTCAACAAGATCCGCGGCACCTTGCAGGTGGCCGCGGTCAAGGCGCCCGGTTACGGCGACCGCCGCAAGGCCATGCTCCAAGACATCGCCACCCTCACCGGCGGCACCGTGATCACCGAAGACTTGGGCATCAACCTCGAAAGCGTCCAACTGACCGACCTCGGTCAGGCCAAGCGCATCGCCATCGACAAGGACAACACCACCCTCGTCGAAGGCACGGGCAAGTTAGCTGACATCAAGGGCCGGGTCGAGCAGATCCGCAACCAGATCGACGAGACCACCTCGGACTACGACCGCGAGAAGTTGCAGGAGCGGCTGGCCAAGCTGGCCGGCGGCGTGGCCGTCATTGCGGTCGGCGCACCCACTGAGACCGAGATGAAGGAGAAGAAGGCGCGAGTCGAGGACGCACTGCACGCGACCCGCGCCGCAGTCGAGGAAGGCGTGGTGCCTGGAGGCGGCGTGGCACTCGTGCGCTCCATCGCCGGGCTGGAATCGCTCACTGGTGAGACCGAGGGCGAAACCACTGGCGTCCGCATCGTGCGGCGCGCCCTAGAGGAACCGCTGCGCCAGATCGCCGACAACGCCGGGCACGAAGGCGCGGTCGTCGTCGCAGAAGTCGCCATCAAAGAGGGCGCGTACGGATTCAACGCACAAAGCGAAGAATACGGCGACCTCGTGTCCATGGGCGTCATCGACCCGACCAAGGTCGTGCGCACCGCGCTCAGCAACGCCGCTAGCATTGCCACCCTCTTGCTGACCACCGACGCCTTGGTGGCCGAGGAGCCGGAAGAGGAAGAAGAAGCGGCCGCCGGTCACGGCCACGCGCACCCGCACTAAGGGACGCTTGGCGCAGACGCAAAAAAGCGGGCGGGGTGTTTCATCCCGCCCGCTTTCTTTTTATCAACTGACACGTTCCGCAGTTGATGGGGCACAATTGAGCAATCAGCGGGAGTGCCTAGGCGACGGATTGACGACCTAGCTCGGGTTGCGCTTTGACCGGCGTTCTTTGAAAGTGCCCAGACGGAGTTGCTCAGCTAGAGCTTGAGGTCACTGCACCAATTTCGCATACCAGAGCCACAAATTGAAAGAAATAATAATATGCCCATCCAACGTTACTCAATTAATCAGCACCCTATCGAGACCCTGCTGGCTTGGATCAAATCCGATGAGATCGCTATTCCTGAGATCCAGCGTCCCTTCATCTGGAACGCGGCAAAGGTGCGTAATTTCATTTTTGCATGGGGAGCAGGTTGTCAACAAAGACTATAAGCGGACACGGATATCTATCGCCTTTCATCCTGACGAGGAGCGTTTTGAAGTAGCAAATGCCGCCATATGTAGGGACAAGGGATGGATTGCCGACATATCCACTGTCTTCGCTCCCGACGTGAGAATACGTCAATTAGTGGACTGCTATTGCGAAGCGAATCATATTGCAGACAAATACGAAATCGATGATCGCATGGAACGCCTTCGCGGTATTCGTAATAACCCCCTCGGCGTCATCGAGTTGAACTCCGATCTGGAAGTTGAGACTGTCGCGGAAATTTTTGTCCGCATAAACTCGCAGGGCATCACGCTTAATACAGCGGACTTCGCAATGTCCAAGATGGCTGCCAGTGAACAGTACGATGGCCATCGGCTAAGAAAGTGCATCGACTACTTTTGCCATCTGGCTGTTGCGCCGGAAGCATATAACGACTTGGGCAAAGATGCTGAATTCGCCTCGATCGACTACTTCCGTGCAATGGAGTGGCTGAAGAATAAAAAGGATGACCTCTACGATCCCTCATACACCGATATGCTTCGCGTCATGTTTACGTCGCAATTCAAACGCGGGCGTTTAGAGGACTTAGTCGCTCTACTCTCAGGACGAAACTTCGAAACACGCTACGTTCGAGGAAGCCATCGCAGAAGAGGCCTTTCATACACTCATACATTCAGGGGCATTGGCTCAGGAGTATTTGAAATACGGGCGGATCACAGAACAGACACTTACCGTGCCGTGTATGCGGTGAAAATTGGCGAGAGAGTTTATGTATTGCATTGTTTTCAAAAAAAATCAAGACGCAGAGTGAAAACTCCAAAGAAAGAGATAAGCCTTATCAAGAGACGTCTGAGAATGGCGCGGGAACTGGAGGCAAGTAAATTATGAGTGAGAAGATTACATTTGAAAAGAGTTCAGGCAATGGGTTTGAGGATCTCGACTTGCCAGATGCAGAAGAATTATTTCTCAGGGCAACACTTGGGTTTAAAGTGTTTCAGATTATAGAAAACCGAAAATTGACCCAAGCAGAGGCCGCGAAAATTTTAGGGGTGAAGCAACCTGAAATATCCCGGCTAAAGAAGGGCAAGTTTAATCATTACAGCGTTGAGCGGTTAATGACTTTTCTTAACCGATTGAATCTCGATATTGAGATCCACATTATTCCTTCAAAAAATAGAGAAGGACAACAGAGAGTTGTTGCTGTTTAGCTCTTCCAATTCCTCCGGCCCATCATTGGATTATTGCCGCCTATGTCGCTAGCCAAGGACCCAACCATGCCCACCCTATACCAACGCCTCGGCCTGCGCCCTTTCATCAACGCCCGCGGCACCATCACCACGCTCGGCGGCTCCATCATGCCCGCGCCCGTGGTCGAGGCCATGGCCGAAGCGGCGCGCCAATTCGTCCACCTCAACGAGCTGCACGAAAAGGCCGGCACTCGCATCGCCGCGCTCACCGGCGCGGAAGCGGCCTTTGTGTCATCGGGCGCGGCCGGCGGCATGCTCTTGGCCGGCGCAGCCTGCTTAACCGGCACCGACGCCCGCGCCATTGCCCAGCTTCCCGATGTCGGGGATCGGCCCAACCAGTTCGTCATCAGCTTGGTCGATTCGCATTACTACGTCCATCAGGGCTTTCGCCTCAGCGGCGGCGAGCTAGTCAAAGTCGGAACCCCACAAGCCGTGACGCTCGACGACTACATCGCCGGCATCGGCCCTCAGACCGCAGCCGTAGTGTATTTCCTCGGCAGCCAGCCCCTGTCCGAGCTGCCCGAGCTCGTCGCCGCAGCCCACGAGCGCAACGTGCCGGTCATCGTCGATGCGGCCGCGCAATTGCCGCCGCGTTCCAACCTGACCGACCTGCCGGCTATGGGCTGCGACCTGTCGGTGTTCAGCGGCGGCAAGGGCCTGTTTGGGCCGCAGTCAACCGGCCTTGTCTTGGGCCGCAAGGATCTCGTCGAAGCCTGCCACCTCAACTCCAACCCGCACTCGGCCATCGGCCGCGGCATGAAAGTTGGCAAAGAGGAAATCTGCGGCCTGCTCCGCGCCGTCGAACTCTTCTTTGCAATGGATGAAGCAGCGGTCGTCGCCGAGTGGGAGCACCGCTGTCGAATTGTCGCCGCGGCCGTCGAGGGCATCGCCGGCGTGGAAGCTAGTTTTACCAAAGCCTATGAGAACAAATTTCCGCCGGCCTCGCCGCTGGTGCATCTTCACTTCAGCGACGCGGCCCCCCGCTCGGCTAGCGATGTAGTGTGCGCACTCGAAGAAGGCGAGCCGTCAATCCTCGTCAGCGGCGGCGACACCGCGCTCAGCGTTGGGCCGCAAACCCTCTTGGACGGCGAAGCCGAAATCATCGCCAACCGCCTCCGGCACATCCTAACTACCTAAAGGAGCCAATCCGCCATGACCGAAGACAAAACCACCCTCACCGCCGCCGAAGTAGATGCCGAATTGCAAACTCTCGACGGCTGGAGCCGCGACGGCATCATCATCTCGCGCGCCTTCGTTTTTGCCAACTTCAAGGACATCACCTCGTTCCTCAACCACCTAACCCGCACCATCACCGAGCAAAACCACCACCCGGACTTCTCCTTGGATACCGGCCAGCGCACCATCGCCGTTTCGGTCACCACCCACAGCGAAGGAGCCGTCACCCGCTCGGATATCCTCTTCGCCCGCACGCTCAACGAGTGGCGGCCGGAAAGCTGAGTACGGACCAGTTTCCCGTGCACTATACCCTATGGCCGAGGGATGAACGTGCTACCGTGTCCTTACGTGTGCGTACTGTAGTATTTTTCGGTCAACCGTGAGTAGCTCACAGTCGTACTCGCGGGCGGTTGCAACGATGATTTGATCGGCTGGATCGCGATGAAACGTGGCGATTTCCCAGCAAGAAATTGCAGATACCCCAAGGCCATTCGACCGCTCTTCTTCAATTATCTCTCTATGGCGTTTGGTCAATTGCTCGTTTTCATCGACTGGATGGCAATTTCAATTACTGCTCGGCGACCATATCTCCTCCACTGCCGAGGTCGCGGGACAGAGCTGTTTGGTGTGCTATGCCCTGTGCAACTCTATAATGTCGGTGGATCCAGACGAATTCTCAGAAGAATACCTTGTGCAGCAAGCGCAGGTTGCAGCCCTTCGTGCGCCATAAAGAGTGCTGGATTCAAAGTATATAGGCGAGACTGATTCCCACGAGGAGGGAGACGATGAGCTTGCCGCGATCGTGGCTGTGGAAATGGATCTCCGGTAACAGGTCGCTCAAGGCAATGCACAAAAACACGCCCGCCGCAAAGGACAGCACATAGCCGACGAGTGCCCCTTCTTCCGGGCCAAGCAATTCCACCCCCCCAAAGATCGCCAGCGCCACTACCGGGCACAGCATGGCAAAGCCAACATTGGTCCATGTCCGGGCGCGCTGGCTGTGACCGGCGTACTTCATCATGCTGACAATGGAGTACGCATCGAGCGGCTTGTGCAGCAGAATGACAAGGAATACCCCTAGTCCCGCCCAAGCGCCTCCGTCTTCATACGGCGATTCCAACCTCATGCTGGTACCCAACGCGATCCCTTCGGTCGCGGTATGCACCCCTAGGCCGAGGGCAACGCCGAACAAACTCGGCGCATGGACGACACCGTGTCCGTGGTCATCATACAGATCGCTCGCCTCGCGACTGAAGTCGTGCTGGTGAAAGTGAAAGATATGCTGTAAGAGAATCATCAGCACCATGCCTAACACCATCCATCCCATGGCTTTTTCCATGGCGCTAGGTCCAGGAATGTGCTCGAGGCTATCGGGTAGCAGGTGAAACATGGAGATGCCGAGGATGAAGCCGGCTACGAGACTCATCACGATCTGAGTGCGCGTATGCGTCATGGTGCCCAAGGTCGCCAATTTGCCGCCGAGCAGGGAAGCGGCAAAGATGGCGGCTGAGTAGGCCGACAAAACCAGTAGAGCGTTTGCATCCATGATGACTATGCTTTGTTCATCCTATCCGCCAAACCGTCACGCCACCCCGCGCGTCGAGCGCGGCAAGCGCACGCCCGTCTGGCCGCCAGTACAATTCGGCCACTGCGCCCGCCACAACCGCGGCCCCTATCAGCTCGCCTTCTCCATCTCTCTGAAGCGACCACACAACCACGGTCCCATCGCGGCCTCCCGATGCCAAGCGCATCGCGTTGGGAGCGAAGGCAAGCGTCGTGACGGGTTGAACATGAAGCTCTAAAACGCCGGGCCGCGTACCTTCGGGACCACTTCCATGGAAACTCCAGACCGTCACCGCCTCCCCTCCGCCGGTGGCCAAGAGGGTGCCGGTGTCATCGAAAGCCAGGGCCGACGGCTTGGCAGGATATCCTGACATCATGGAGTCCTGCTCCGTGGAGCGACGCCAGAAGTGCACCGAGTTGTCCTGGCTGCCGCAGGCCACGATATCCCCGTCCGAGCTCAGTACCATCGACACCAAGGATCCCTGCCACTCCAGCTTCTGGCGAAGCTCGCCAGTAGGCGCGTCGAAGAACGTCACTCGACCGTAACAGGCCGTAGCCAGCTCCCCTACGCTCGACCAGGCGATCGCGCTGACGGTGCTGGGATGATCATCCGATCGCCAAACCTCCGCGCCGTCCGCACCATACGTGCGAACCTGCCGAGAGCAGGAGGCCGCTAACCATTGGCCGTCCGGCGACCACGCCACGTTTTCTACCCAACCGCTTCCGACGTCGATAGCCCGGCTTACCTGACCTTCGGCGGCACTCCAGATTAAGACTCGGCTGTCCTGGCCGGCCGTAGCGAACGCGGTTCCGCTTGGGTGGATCGCCACTGCGAGCACACCGCCTTCATGAACCCCGCGTCGCTCCCAAGCGGCCGCGCCAGACTTGCCGTCGAATGCGTAGACGCCACCTGCAGCCTCGCCGACCATCAGCACCTCACCGCGTAGGCTCCAACCCCCGGCGATAGCGTAGTCGCCAACCGCCGCAGACCAGCCCCGGCGAAGAGCACCCCTCGGGCTGCCGACACTTAAATCAAACATGCTTCAAACCCCTGCCGCATGCTCTGCTCATCGAGGTTGCGGCCGATGAAGACGAGCTGACTGCGGCGGGGTGCGTCCCCCCATTCGCGATCCGGCTGGCCGTCAAAGAGCATGTGAACCCCCTGGAAGACGAAGCGATGCGACTCACCTGCGAGGCTTATGAAGCCCTTCATTCGGAAGATGTCCACCCCGCGCTCACCGAGCAGTTTGCCAAGCCAGGCGTTGAGCCTGTTGAGATCGACGTCGCCGTCCCTCTCGATCGCGATCGAGCCCACCTCGTCGTCGTGCTCGTGCTGTGCGACCCAGGTTCGCTCGACCTCGGCGGCAACCACCGCTCCCTTGATGCGCAGGGTGCCGGGCTCTGTGGAGGCCAGCTTGGAGCGCGGACTATCCTCTAGCCTGATTGTCGCTCCATCCGCGTTCATCAGTTGGAGATCGAACTCCTCCGCGATGTGCTGGGCGTAGAGGCCAACCCGCACCTGCGTATCGACCTCCAAGAAGAACGACTTGCGCCCTGGGGAATCGAGTCGGAGATTCAGATGCTTTCCGACCGGAATCTCTTCCCCCGGGCGAATGAGCTCCGCAGGTTCGGCGTACCGCCGCACACACCACTCCGCACCCTCACGGAGGGCAGCGTCATCCGTGCCCTGGTCGGACACGACGACGAGCGACATCGTCGGATCAGGTCCATCGGCGAGGCTGAGTTCGTAGCGGCCCATATCGAGCGAATAGACTCCAGTCCATTCAAACGGATACTCCGGCTCGAGGAAGGTGGGGCGACGCTCGAGCACCTGGTCCAAGTTGAAGGCGTCGAGATTGAGTACAGTATCGACGGAGACGTTCGCTCGCTCGCTGCGCACGACTCGCGCCATTCGGTTCATGTCTCGGAGCCGAGATTCGAGTCTGTCGAGTGCTTCGCCGTTGACGAGGTCCGTCTTGTTGAGCACGAGGATGTCTGCGAACGCGATTTGCTCTGTGCTTTCGTCGCTTCGGCCAAGCTGCTGCTCAATGTGGGCTACATCGACGAGCGTGACGATCCCGTCAAGCGAGAACTCCGCACGAATCTCGTCGTCCATGAAGAACGTCTGAGCGACTGGCCCAGGATCGGCGAGCCCTGTGGTTTCCACCAACACATAGTCGAACTTGTCGCGGCGCTTCATGAGATTGCCGAGCACGCGAATCAGGTCTCCGCGCACCGTGCAGCAGATGCAGCCGTTCGACATCTCAAATATCTCCTCGTCAGCGTTGATGACAAGTGCCTGATCGATGCCGACTTCCCCATACTCGTTCTCGATCACGGCAATGCGCTTGCCGTGCTCCTCACTCAAGATCCGGTTGAGTAGGGTCGTCTTGCCAGAGCCGAGGAAGCCGGTGAGGATGGTAACAGGTACTTTTCGAGGCGTGTTCATATAGAATCCTCCTTTAACGTGAGTTCGGGTTAAGACTTGCCACTGCTGAGGTCTCGCGCTGACAGGTCCCGATCGGCCGTGCTAGACCGGAGGCGAAGATTGAGCAGCATATCTTCGTAGCCGCTGCGCAGAGCACCGGCGCGGAAGCGCCAGATGATCAGGGCGATGAGGAGCAAAGCGCTGCCCCATTGCAGGAACTGAACGGCCGGCGCATGGGAGGCGTCGAGGTTCACGGGAATCGCCAGACCAGCAGCGAGAAGCAGCACATCGATGGCGATGCCCAAGACGACCGTAACCGCGAGGACGGCGGCTACGTAGATGGATGCGAAGCGGGTGCCAAACTGGCTGACGATGATGGCGATCGTGCCCGTGTTGGTGGCCGGGCCAGTCATCAGAAAAATCAGCGCCGCGCCGGGGCTGACTCCTTTGGCCACGAGCGCGGCGGCGATTGGAGTACTGGCGGATGCGCAGATATAGAGAGGAATGCCGATCAGCACCATGACCGGATAGGATAGCCAGCGGGCATACTCATTTGCCATCAGGTCGCTCGGAATCGCCAGAAAGAGTACGCCGCCCAGCACGACTCCCACCAGCAGCGCAAAGAGAATGTCGTCTGCTATCTCAATGAAGCCATAGCGAAAGATGTGCTTGACCAGCTTTGTGAAGTCCAAATCCCGATCGTCGGTGGATGAATTCCACCGGCCTGCGGCCATCCCCTTCAACCAGTTGACCAGTAAGACCTTCAGTTGCGAAAGGCTGACGTAGCAATCATCCCGGTCGGCGATGAGCGATTGGTGATGCTCGTGGTCGCAGGCGTGGCAGGCGTCGCGCTCGCTCGCTTTGGCTTCATCTCGGTCGTCTCTTATCAGTCCGATGCAAAAGATACCGGCGACGACCGCGGTGATGAAGCTGATGACGGGCCGGACGATGGCAACGATAGGTCCGAAAAAGGCGTTAGTGACTAAAATCGAGTCTGCGCCGGTCTCTGGTGCGGTGATCAAGAAAGACATGCAGGCCGAACGGGACGCCCCCTTATTGCGCATCTCGGCCACCACAGGTACAACCGAGCAACTGCACAGCGGCACGGGGACGCCGATGGCCGAACTCATGGTGACGGATTTTAGGCTGTCGTCGCGGAGCCAGCGGAGAATGGCCTGACGGGAGATAAACACGTGGATCAGGCCAGAGAGGAACAGCCCCAGCAAAAGCATGGGGGCTAGCAAGAGGAAGGATGACCAGAGAACGGCAAAAAAACTGGTTAGTATTCCAAGAAAATCAAAGGTCATTCTGTGCAATCCCATAGTCCGGTGAGTGAATCCAGACGAATTCTCAGAAGAATATCTTGTGCAAAAGGCGCAGGTTGCGGCCGGGCTCGGGCAGGATCTCTTTGACGCGGTTGAGGTGATTGCGGTACACCGCGTCCGTGGCGTTTTCCAAGGTCAGGGCGAAGGTGTGCAGACGGCCCCCCCACTGCACGTAGTACTGGCTCGAAAGATCCAGCACTGCATAGCCTTCCGTAGGCTCTTCAAACTCGCCGACTTGGTCCTGTTCCGCAGCCAAGCGCACGTCAATAGTCGCACTCAGCGCCTCAGTGGGTTCGCAAGTCAGGGCCAGGTGCCCTTGCAGGGGCGGCAGACGCGGCAGAGGTTCGTCGTCGAGATCAGTGAGGTGGCCACGCACATAGCTGAGAGTACCGGCCACTTTCCAAGGCTCCGCTAGATGCCAGTCGAAGTTGGCTTCGGCCCCGTGCATGAGGACGCGCTCCCCCACAGTCTGATAGAGAAAGAGATCGGCACGCCGCAAACTGCGCTCGCCGCTGTTCTTGGGGAAAATGTACCCATCGATCGCGTTGCGAAAGACGGCCAAGTGTACATGGCCTTCTTCGAGGTGGTAGTCGGCGAACAGCTCCAGTCCTAGGCCGCGTTCGCTGTCGAGGGCCCCATTGCCCACCTCGTACGAATAGGCGGCCAAATGCGGCCCTTCGGAGAACAGCTCTTCGATGCCGGGAGCGCGAAAGGTGCGCATCAAGGTCGTGCCCAAGGTCAAGGTCGAACTGGCGCGATAGTGATTGGACAAACCGGCCGACATCCCGGCAAAGTCGCGCATCTGGATGCGGCCGACCCGGCGCGAATAGCGCTCCTCGCGCGGCTCGACGCGGCGGGCGTCAACGCGCCAAGCCGCATTGGCCGCCCAAGGCCCATGCTCCCACTCCTGGTACGCGAACAAAGCACCGGCGTATTCCTCGGCCGGCGGCGTATAGTTGAGCCCGGCCGCAGCATAATTGCGGTACTCGTACCACAGGCCAATCGCACCGTTTGCAAAAGGCCCCATACGATCTAGGTGAGCCAGCGCACCGCTGTTGTGCGTGAGCACACCGAACTCCATCCCTAAATCGCCACTCGCTTCGAATTCGCCGTGCTGATAGCGCGAAAACGAATGGTGCAATTCTAGGCGCTGGAGCCAGTCCGGCGCGGTGAGAATTTCACCGCGCCCTTCGAGGTGCTGGCGCTGGAGATCAATGGACACGCCATGTGGATGGCCACCCTTTGGGTCGGGGGGAATGCCGTAGTCGGAAGTGTACAAGCTACCAGACGCGCCCACGTGCCCCCAAGGACGAATCAGACTCAGGCCGACCGAGGCATTGCCCGTGCGGATGTCCGTATTGACGAGCTTTCCGTGCGGCGAGGCAATATCGTCGGCATTGCGCAGACTGCTATCGAAGCGCAGGGCCAGTGGGCCGAGCGCCTGTTCGAGGATCAGGCCGCCCGACAAACCTCGATTGACGCTCTCCCCCTGATACGCCACAGATCCCCCCGAGCCATCGGGCTGCTCGGAGGGCACGTACCCTCGCACCACATTGACGACCCCGGCCAAGGCATTGGAGCCGTAGAGCAAGGTGCGGGGGCCGCGCACGATTTCAATGCGCTCGGTGGTCATCGGCTCGATGGCCACCGCGTGGTCCGAGGAGGTGGCAGACAAATCGCCGGTGCGCTCGCCGTCTTCGACCATCAGCAAGCGGTCGCCGCCCAGCCCGCGCAGCACCGGCCGCGCGGGCGCCGGCCCCATTGAGCGCAGGGCAATGCCCGGCTCGTAGTCGATGGTCTCGGCAATGGTGCGGCTCAAATTCTGCCGCAGCTTGCTGCCGCTGAAGACGACTTCCGGGGCTTGGAGTGGAGAAACAGGGGTCGTGTGTTCGCCTTCGACAAGAATCGTCTCTACGCGCAGAGATTCGTGGCCGATAGCCAGATCGACATGCGTGGTGTCCCCGGCGACAACCTCGACTTCAAAGCGCGCCTCGTGGTAGCCGACGTGCAGGCTTTGCAGGACGTGCGGGCCAGCGGGTACGTTGGCGAAGAAGAAATACCCCTCGGCGTCGCTAGTACGCACCCGTTCGAGCCCCTCGATGACGATGGTAGTCCAGCCGACGGGTTGGCCGCTTTCGGCGTTTATTACATGGCCGGCTAGAGCGCCAGTCCGGTCGCCCCAAACAGGACCGCCGGCTAGGCCGACGATGGCTGCCAACTGCCAAAGTAGCCGACAGCTATTCAATTGGCCTTGACATAAGTACACGGGACCGGAGTTTGTCTCCGGTCCCGTGTCGCTTTTACCTATGAAGGCCGCAGCCGATCTAACCGCTTTACCCTTCATCATCGTGCTCGTCGTGTTCCTCACCGGGTCCGTCCTCGCTGACGTGAATCTCAATCTCCGGCGAGACGAAATCGACGTGGCCTTCGTGGTTGATCTTGATGCGGATAGTAGTCTCGCCTTCCTCTAGGCCGAGGATGTGAAAATTCCAAGCCCCGTCCTCGGTGTGCTGCTCGACTTCGGCGATGCTCTCGTCGGCCATTTCCCAAGCGAGGGAGTAATCATCGGCTTCGTCTGGGGTAAAGAGATCGCCATCTTCGGCGATAAAACGCACGGACAGCAGGGCGGTCTCCTTGCCGTGGCCAACTTCGATCTCGCCGGTCACCTCGCCGCTTTCAACGCGGACAATTTCAGTGCCGCTATCGCGCACGATCAGGCCGATAGCCTCGGCATGATCATCATGGTGGTCGGGATCGACGGGATTGTCGTCGTCGCCGCAGCTAGCAATAAAAAGGGCCAAGGCGAAAATGCTCAAGGCAGACATACTTCTTTTAAGCATGGTGCTAATCTCCAATGGTTTGACCGTCCACGCACACTTTCCCTAGGCGTTGTGCGCAGAACGGGAATTTAATGGTACGCGAATTGGATAGGAGAGGGGCATCCACAGCGTGGATGCACTAGCACCGGGGCGGGCCTCGGTTGAGATGGGTAAAGCGAGGAGAAAAAAGAGGTAACGGTACTGTGCGCAGAGCGGACGGATTTGGCTCAGAGGCATTCAGCACCACGAGCGCGAGCGCTAAGCCCCCAAAAAGGAGCGATAGACCGCTCTGCAACAGGCAAGCCGGGCAGTTCTCAGGCTCGATGTGGCTCTCGTGGCAAAGCTGGTGGCCGAAGGGTAGGCCGCTTACAGCCGCAAAGAGCACGGTCAGCACTAGCAGGGCCAGCGAGGACGCCGAGCCTATCGAGATGTCCGTTTTGCGCGTTAGCATGATTTTTGATTTTAGTGGTCCGGCAAAAAAAACGCAACCCCAGCCCCCAGCGGCTTGCCTTTTTTAGGCAATGTCCACTCGACGGATTAGCCGCTTTCCGCGTCGATCACGTGCCCGGTTAGCGAGCCAGTCTGGTCCCCAAGCGGAACCTACTGCTAGGCCGAGTGCGAGTTCGAGCTTCTAAAGCAGCCGGGGCCAGATTCTGCGGCCTGTGGCTTTTGTCTGTCGGCTATCCAATTGACCTTGCTAAGTACCCGACCCTTGGCTTGGGTGGGCGTTTTTTGGTATCGCCCTAAGTGCGCGGGCCTCTGTCCCGCGCTCCCAAGAAAAACCCTACTGGCGTGTACCTAGGCACTTGACATAAGTGCGCGGGACCGGTGCTTGTGTCCGGTCCCGCGCCGCTTTTACATACGAAAGACCGCAGTGGGTCTAATCGCTTTCCTCTTCCTCATCGTGCTCATCGTGCTCATCGTGTTCTTCGTGTTCCTCACCGGGACCGTCCTCGCTGACGTGAATCTCGATTTCCAGCGAGACGAAATCGGCGTGGCCTTCGTGGTTGATTTTTATGCGGATGGTGGTCTCGCCTTCCTCTAGGCCGAGGATGTGAAAAGCCCAAGCCCCGTCCTCGGCGTGATGCTCGACTTCGGCGATGCTCTCGTCGGCAATTTCCCAGTCAAGGGCAAAGCCATCTTCTTCGTGGGGGGTGAAGAGGTCGCCATCTTCGGCGATAAAGCGCACAGACAGCAGGGCGGTTTCCTTGCCGTGGCCGACTTCAATCTCGCCGGTCACCTGACCGCTTTCAACGCGGACGATCTCCTCGCCGCTATCGCGCACGATCAGGCCGACAGCCTCGGCGTGTTCTTCGGCGTGGTCGTCGCCGACGGGGTTGTCGTCGCCGCAGCTAGCAAAGAGGACGAGGGCGAAGATACTTAACGCAGCTATGCTCTTAAACATGGTGCTAGTCTCCAATGGTTTGGCCGTCCACGCGCACTTCCCTAAGAAGCGATCTGAAAATTCCGGGTTGGGTCTCTCAAACCGCTGGGATCGAGGGCATTTTGCCCGAGAAAAATGGCCGTTCCGCAAAGCGGCCCGACGGGTTTTCAAACGGCTTCTAAGCGTTGCGCACAGAACGGGAAGTTAATGGTATGCGAAATGGATATGGAGAGGGCATCCACAGCGTGGATGCGCTAGCACCGGGGCGGGCCTCGGTTGAGATGGGTAAAGCGAGGAAAAAAAAGATGTAGCGGTACCGTGCGCAGAGGGGACGGATTTGGCTCAGAGGCATTCAGCACCACGAGCGCGAGCACCAAGCCCCCAAAAAGGAGCGATAGGCTACTCTGCAACAGGTAGGCCGGACAGTTTTCAGGCTCGACGAGACTATCGTGGAAAAGCTGGTGGCTGAAGGGGAGACCGCTGATTACAGCCGCAAAGAGCACTGTCAGTGCCAGCAGGGCCAACGAGGCTGCCGAGTTGGTCGAGATATCCGTTTTGCGCGTTAGCATGACCTTTGGCTAATTATAGCAATAAACTCGTCGCATCTCAACGCACAGGAGGCTATTGAGTGGCCGAATCTCTTGGAATACTGACCGGCTTTTTTGACTTCCTCTGGTCATCCTTCCTCTTGCTAGCCCCCATGCTTTTGCTGGGGCTGTTCCTCTCTGGCCTGATCCACGTGTTTGTCTCCCGTCAGGCCATTCTCCGCTGGCTCCGCGACGATAGCCTAAAATCCGTCACCATGAGTTCGGCCATCGGCGTCCCCGTGCCGCTGTGCAGTTGCTCGGTTGTACCTGTGGTGGCTGAGATGCGCAATAAGGGGGCGTCCCGTTCGGCCTGCATGTCTTTCTTGATCACCGCACCAGAGACCGGCGCAGACTCGATTTTAGTCACTAACGCCTTTTTCGGACCTATCGTTGCCATCGTCCGGCCCGTCATCAGCTTCATCACCGCGGTCGTCGCCGGTATCTTTTGCATCGGACTGATAAGAGACGACCGAGATGAAGCCAAAGCGAGCGAGCGCGACGCCTGCCACGCCTGCGACCACGAGCATCACCAATCGCTCATCGCCGACCGGGATGATTGCTACGTTAGCCTTTCGCAACTGAAGGTCTTACTGGTCAACTGGTTGAAGGGGATGGCCGCAGGCCGGTGGAATTCATCCACCGACGATCGGGATTTGGACTTCACAAAGCTGGTCAAGCACATCTTTCGCTATGGCTTCATTGAGATAGCAGACGACATTCTCTTTGCGCTGCTGGTGGGAGTCGTGCTGGGCGGCGTACTCTTTCTGGCGATTCCGAGCGACCTGATGGCAAATGAGTATGCCCGCTGGCTATCCTATCCGGTCATGGTGCTGATCGGCATTCCTCTCTATATCTGCGCATCCGCCAGTACTCCAATCGCCGCCGCGCTCGTGGTCAAAGGAGTCAGCCCCGGCGCGGCACTGATTTTTCTGATGACTGGCCCGGCCACCAACACGGGCACGATCGCCATCATCGTCAGCCAGTTTGGCACCCGCTTCGCATCCATCTACGTAGCCGCCGTCCTCGCGGTTACGGTCGTCTTGGGCATCGCCATCGATGTGCTGCTTCTCGCTGCTGGTCTGGCGATTCCCGTGAACCTCGACGCCTCCCCTGCGCCGGCCGTTCAGTTCCTGCAATGGGGCAGCGCTTTGCTCCTCATCGCCCTGATCATCTGGCGCTTCCGCGCCGGTGCTCTGCGCAGCGGCTACGAAGATATGCTACTCAATATCCGCCTCCGGTCCACCCATAGCGACCAACGTGGAAGCAGTTGACCCGCCGGGCGTCAGCCTGCTCTATGTTTCCGACCCCAGAAACTGCCGGACGTATTCGCCTTTGGGGGTTAGCAAGGTGGTGACGTCAATCACATTGGGGACCTTATTCTTAACCGTCTCGCGGATCTGTTTAACGATGGCGTACCCTTCTGCTACCGTGAGATTCGGGTCGGTTTCCGCTGTTAATTCAACATACAGGGCACCCCCCATAGACCGTATGCGAATACTGTGCGTAAATGTCACGCCTTGTACCTCTTCCGCCATCTCTTCGATTAGGGCTATCGTCTCTAGCGAGGGCGCGAAATCTATTAGCTCTTTGACCGCGTTGCTTCCAACCTCCCAAGCACTGTGCAGGATTAGGCCGGCAATCACGACCGTGGTGACTTGGTTGATCAACGCGAAGGCCGGAAAATAGGACGAAACGAAAATGCTCAGCAGGACTGCGAGGGCACTGATGGAATCGGCCCGGTGATGCCATGCTTTCGCGATTAGCATGGGGCTGTTCAGGCGGACGCCCTTGCGCCGCGTCGCGCGGAACAGTATTTCCTTGGCGAGCACTGAAGCGAGGATTACCGCGCAGACGAGAAAGAACAAATGACCTACCCCCCCTGCTCGTGCTCGTGGTCGCCGTGGCTTTCCGCTTGTTCGTGAATAGCTGTTGTGGACACCCCATGACCGTGCCCGTGATAGCCGAAAGCATCCAGAATCAGTTCCACACTCACAAACGCGAGCAGGAATGCGGCAAAAAACGACAGGAGGGTTTCAATCCGCCGGCGGCCGTAGTGGAACCGCACATCCTCGCCCTGTTGCTCGGACCGCACTCCCATCCGCACGGCCACCCAAGCGATGACATCGGATACAATGTCCGACAGCGAGTGGAGTCCTGAAGCAGTCAGGGGTAGGTACCCGGTAACGCTGCCGAGGGCGACTTTTACGATGCCGAGTATGCTGTTTGTGACGCCACCTGCTACAATAATGGCCGTAGCTTCCCGGAGTCTCATTCTTTCATTGGGTTCTAGGTGCATCGCTTGCCCTCCTGTACCATGATATGAGGAAATGACGATTGCGACTTTGGACTTTGTATGTATATAAAACCCTCTCGCACCGAACAAGATCGCGTCCATGACGCCGCCCTGCTCGGCTAGTTTGTGGCCCTAGCTATCATGGACTCCAACGCTCTACTCGTTTTGTCGGCATATTCAGCCGCCATCTTTGCCGCGTCCTTGCTCGGCGGGAAACTAGCGGCCTTGGGCACCATGACGCACACGCGCACCCAGATCGTGATGAGTTTAGTGGCCGGCTTCATCCTCGGCATCGCCATGTTTCACCTGCTCCCTCACAGCCTCTTCATGGCCGGGCCTGAGATGGTAGAAAAAGCACTGGGATGGATGGTCTTGGGCATGGTCATGATGATTTTCTTGCTGCGGATCTTTCACTTTCACCAGCACGACTTCAGCAGCGAAGCGAGCGACCTGTACGATCGCCGAGGGCACGGTGGGGGCCATTCGCGGAGTTTGTTCGGCGTGGCCCTCGGCCTAGGGGTGCATACGGTGACTGAAGGGATCGCGCTGGGGGCCAGCATGAGGATGGGGCCGCTGCATGATAACGACGTCGCATGGGCGGGGCTAGGGGTATTCCTCGCCATTTTGCTGCACAAGCCGCTCGACGCGTACTCCATCATCGGCATGATGAAATCCGCCGGGCACGGCCAGCGCGTCCGAGCCGGGGCCAATGTCGGATTTGCCGTGCTGTGCCCTTTGGTGGCACTGGCCAGCTTCGGGGGGGTGGAATTGCTCGGCCCGGAAGAAGGGACGCTCGTCGGCTATGTGCTGTCCTTTGCGGCCGGCGCGTTCCTGTGCATTGCCTTGAGCGACCTGCTGCCGGAGATCCACTTCCACAGCCACGATCGCGGCAAGCTCATCGCATCCTTGCTCGTGGGAATTGGCCTCGCCTATGCCCTGTATTGCGCTGAATCTAGCACCATCCACGGGCATTAGCCCGGCGGGCTATATCGCTACCTTCTGCCCGGTCTTTACCGACTCAATTTCCTTCAAACACAACAGCAGCGAGTTCCGCGCACTCTGACCGCCTATCTCCTGCGACGCCTTGCCCTGCGCAATCACATCCACCGCTTCCTGCAGCTCGCCGACGAAACCGTCCTCATCCGGCAGTGATGGCGTACTGACCTCGCCGTCCTTGGTCAACAGTTGCGGTAGCTGACCCCAAGACGAGTTGTACTTGAGCGTGGCCTCCTCAAAGTACACGTCATAGCCATGCTCAAAGGGACAGCCCTGTTGCGCCAACCAGCCGCCTTCAGCGCTGATGGCCATGGGGCCGTCATACTGGTAGTGAGTGTTGATGTACTCGACCGTCTCGCCCCGGCCAATGTACCCTTGCGAGCTAACCGCGGTGGGCATCCCGAACAAAAACTGCACGAAGTCCGCGTCGTGGATGTGCAGGTCGATCGCGGGGCCGCCGGTGCGTTCCAAATCTTCTGGCGCCCACCACACCGGGCGCGAGATGATGCGCTTAAAGTGAGCGGCGAGCACCGGGCCGTGCTCCGCGGCGGCGACGAGCTGTTTGATCAGCCGGAATTCTGGGAAATACCGCAGCACGTGGGCCACCATAAATTGCCGCTGGTGTTCCGCGGCTACCCCCACAATCCGGTCGGCGTCGTCCAAGCGCACGGCAATGGGCTTTTCCAACAGCACATGCTTGCCCGCGGCTAGCGTGCGGATGCTGGCCTCGACGTGCATCGTCGTCGGCAGACAAATATCCACCAAATCGATCTCACCATCGGCGAGCAGCTCGTCCAGCGTTTCGTAGCAGCGCACACCCGACAAGTCCTGCACTCCCCCGCTATCGCCGAAATTGCCCTGAATATCGCGCCAATCCCCGGCGCGCTTTTTGGCATCGCGGGAGACTAAGGCCGCGACTTGGCCCCCTTTAACCTGGGCCATAGCCTTGTAGTGGGTCATGCCCATGAAACCGATGCCGACAATGCCGATATTGACCATTATTTCCTCCTTGTGTGGAGTTGCTAGGATAGGATTGGGGGCCGACTGCTGTCAAGCTAATCGCGCAGCGCAGCAAGCACATGGCTAGAAGGGCCGACGAGGTTGAGCTTGAGGAGCTATACCAGACGGTCGCGGACTTCGACAGCATTGGCCGGTGGACCGGAGTTGCACTCTGCGTCTGTTGCAAGTGTGCCCTCTTTCGGAGGTGAGTCAGCCAACGTGAGCGCCAGAAAACGCTCCTCTATGGGCATTCTCTGGCGCTCAATCGCCAGTGGTTCGTCTAGGTTCGTCGTGGTCGCAAGATACCACTGGTTCCTGCTTGCCTCGGCAATCAGCGGCCTCAGTTCAAGGGCACCCGACGCGGAACTGGTGCAGGCACTCAGGATCAAACTGCACGACCAGCTAACGATTCTGCTCTTCCTCGCTGTCTACCAGCAGTGCCAGATATTGACCACCATCGTCGTGGGCCTCAAATAGCTGCGGACCGTCGCAATCGAACAGCGTGTTCGTGTGGCACATCGTCGTCATGTGGTTTCCACCATGCAGTTGTCCATGTTGTTTTAGGTAAAAGGAGAACTCATCCGCCAAACCTTTTGGCTATCATCCTCAGGACTATTATACTATCTCGCACATCGCCAACGAGGAAAATCCCATGCCCGCTGAGACCTACGGCATTCTGCTGGTCAGCTTTAGCAAACACAGCCACCAGCAACACTTCATTCCCCTGTATCAGGCCCATCCCCGCCTGCGCATCATCGGCGTGGCCGATTACCCCGACATCGACCCAGCCTTGCGCGCCTACAACCAGCAATGGGCTAGCCAACTCGGCGTACCCTATTCAGAAGACCTCGACAAGTCCATCGACGACCCGGCCGTCGATATGGTCAGCGTCGGCTGCGAGATTGAACGGCGGTCCACGCTCATCGTCCGCGCGGCCGGGGCTGGCAAGCACCTGTGGATCGACAAGTTTCCCGGGGCCACCCTCGCCGAGTCCGAGACGGCCGCCGCCGCGGTCGAGCGCACCGGCGTCCGGGCGATCATCCCCGGCTACGCCTACGGCACCCTCGCCCAGCACACCCGCCAAGTGCTCGCCAGCGGCGATTTGGGTACCCTACTCGGCGTCCACGTCGATGTGATGTTCGGCAAGGGCTGGCCGCGCCCCATAACCCAACGCCGCGCCTTTGCTGCCCCCAACGGTCGGTGGAAATACCCAGATATCAAAAGAGAGTTGCTAACGGTCGGAGCGTACGCCGTCGGCCTAATCCAAGAATGCCTCGGCCCCATCCGCCACGTAGTCGGCCACGCCGGGGCCTTCTTCTTCCCCGAGCACGCGGCCCACGGCTGCGACGATTTTGGCACTCTGACCATGACCGATGCCAACGGCCGCGTGGCCACCTTGTGCGGCGGCCGCATTGGCACAGCCTCCCATCCCCAAGGCGGGCCATCGCGGGCGTACCTCATCGGCACCCGCCAGAGCGCTACTATCGACGCCAAAAGACCAGCGCTAGACGCCTATCTGCGCGACTATAGCACCGGCTACGACTATCAGCCCAACCCCGAGGATCCCATGCAGTGGCACGGAGGGCCACCCGTCCCAACCGCCGCCCTATCCGAAGACACAGCGGGGGTAGCAGCCGGGCTCGACGATTTGGTCGCCGCCATTGACGACGACCGCCCGACCCGCTATGGCGTGCGCCAAGCGCGGGATTTGATGGAAATTATCCTCGCTGGCTACCGCGCCGTCGAGTGCAACGCGGCCGTTGACCTGCCGCTGGAGCAAGAGCTATGACTATCGCCCTCAGCGCCCATCCCGCCCTCAATCCACTCGTCGGCCAGCTCGCCGCCGCCCTGCCGATCAAGGGCCTGTACTATCCAGCGCGTCGGAACCCCAACACCGACCTGCCTTTTTTCAGCGATTTGCCAGCCATGCTCCAAAAAACCAACCCCCGCGTCTGCGCCTTCCTCTCGCCTTATGCAGACCTCCACAACGACGTCCACACCTGCCTCCAAGCCGGCGTCGCCGTCCTCTGCGCCGGGCCGGTGCCCAAGGCCGACCTGCCCATCGCCAGCGGCGGCGTCCATCGCGGGTCGCCCCTGTTTGCCAAGGTGCTACAGCAGCGACGCGATCCTTCGTTTGCCGAGCCGGTCTATTTGCGCCTCGTGGCCGGCGTCCAAGAGCCGGGCTTGCTACCGGCGTGGTGGGCTGCCTGTCGCCAACTAGCCTTTGCCAGCGACCTGCTGGGCGAGGCCCCGGCCCAAGTACATCTTTGCGCCAACCACCACGGCCGCGCCTATCAAGTGGTGCTCACCGCCACAGTTCCTAGCGGCGCGGCGATCCAGCTCGTCGTCGCCCCCCAGCCGGCACTCGCCGAGCTGACCCTGCTGGGCCGGGGCGGCGTAATCTCAGCCAGCGCCGCGCAGAGCGGAATTGCCCTAGCCAGCGCCGAGGGAACCCACGTCGTGTCCGACACGGCAACGCCTCCTGCTGAACTGGCGTGGTTGCGCGATTTTTGCGAGAAAGAGCATCCGCCGAGCGAACACTCCGCCGACAGCGGCCAAGCCCTACTCAGCGGCCTGCGGCGGGCACTGAAGACGCGCCAGCCTGTTTTGGTCGCCTGCTGAAAACCCAATTGTCCTATCAGTGAGCTAGGGAACATTTACAAACAAGAGGCAATCAATATGAACAACGACTATGAGTATGTTAAAACACCTCTCACGCGACCAATTGCTCGGGAGCTCATCATAGAGAAGTTTTCGGGAGAGACTGCTGAAAGGCAAGAGATCATTGAGACCATAGTCAAAATTCATTGCGATCGAGGGGGATCACGGCCGCGAGGTCAAACGGTTGGCGTTTTCAAGAAGGCGTTGGCCGATATGAAGTCAAAAGGCAGAGCAGAAAATGTTTCCCTAGGAATATGGCGAATCGTCCCAAGCCCCGGCTCCCCTGAAACAGAGGCCGTCGAAAGCGTCGAGCCGCCTCCGGTCTCCGATGTGGACGAAACCATCCAACACGAGCAACACGATTCGCCCGATGAAAAGAGCGTGGGCTCGGGGAAAGGTTCGGTTTATCTCTACTACTACCCCGCTTACCGGCAGTTAGCAGAATTGAAAGGAAAATCTTCTTGGCCATGTAAGGTTGGCCAAAGCAAGCACGATCCGGTTAGCAGGGTTGAGTCGCAAGCGGCTACAGCAATGCCTGAGAAGCCCAAAATCGCGCTCACTATCAAAACGGATAAGCCATCTGAATTGGAGAAGGCAATACATCGATTCTTGGCCAGGGATGACAAACAGATGAAAGAAGCTCCAGGAGCAGAGTGGTTTGTCACTAGCCCAAGTGAAGTAGAAGAAATTTACGACATTCTCCTACCTCTAGTCTCCGGCGACCAACAGGGTGATGCAGCGGACGACAATTCCGCATAAACCGCATCGAGAAAGTCTTGATGCCCTGCGCGGCTATCATTTTGGCAGCCCCTGCTCGTCGTATAGCTCCTCTCGCCAGACTTTGGACAGCGGATTGGTCGTCATCGTAAGGATATTTCGTACGCAACTGGCGACCGAACTCCAACCAATGAGCCTTCTCCTCGGCGATCTCCTCCGGCGTCATCTTACGCCTCAGTGGAGGAACTTTTGCGTCCAAGTTATCCAAGACCATTTTCAGCACCTGCTCGTGAGCATCGGGGTCCGTAAGAGCCAACCGCTCCGCCAACGCCTCGATTTGGGCTTCCATTTCTGGTTTCAAGGTCGTAGGCACAGAGTACCTCCTCTCCTGATTTTACATGTTGGTCAAGCGGGATGATCCGCCTTGATGCAGTCCGTAATGCCGTAATGAGAAATCAAATCGGGGTCGGCAATCCTAATGACCTTTAGTCCTGGAGTGTGCTCAATGTCGTTGATCGCTGACCGCACCGCCTCGACAGGACTCGCCGCTTCGCGATCGAAAACGATGAATTGAACCCCATCTGACCGGCCAACAGTTCCGTCGTCACAGCCATTCTCAAAGAGGGCATCGATCATAACCTCATCTTGCATGTCGGGGCCCTCGACAATCAGCGTAAAGTGGTAGGTTTGCATTTTGTGTCCCTTTTACGGTTTACTCCTGTGCGGGCATTTATTTACCATGCGCAGCAAATGCCGCGCATGATTCTGAGGATTTCAAGGTGTGGACCAGACGGAATGCTGACATCCAAGACGACCGGCTTTCGCACATCGTATCACACCCCACCGATGACCAGATTTTGTAGGAGTGACTGTCCATCCTGCCGATTCTGCATTAAATAGAGCCTCTTCAATTTCCTTTCTCGGATGCCTCGCCCGCGACATATTAGTCGTCCTAACTTATTAGCAACGTAGCGGGAACTGCTGAAGACAGCCTCTTAAGAATATTTCGCGCGCAACTCCACCAACAAGCGCCCCGCCCGCTGCTTGGCTTGGATAGCCGACGCCACTTTTACCTGCTCGTACCCGCGAATGCCGTCCGGCAACTCGGCGATTTCTACGGCCAGCCCATAGCTTTCTGCGGCTAGTGCCGGCAAGACCTCTTCGATCAACCCGCAATACCAGCCAATCAGTTCGCGTTCCAAGCGCCTCGCCGCCGTATGCCCGAAGAGGTCGAAGGCGGTCCCGCGCAATCCCTTCAGCCGGCTCAGCAGCACCAGTACCGGACGCAGGCCCTTGCCAAAGCCAATTTTGCCCTTGAGCAAACGCCGCAACGTGGGCGGATGCAGTTGCCGGACGATTTCCACCTCTCCGTCGAACAGGGCGCACAGCCGCTCCTCGCTGCCGTTGTGCGTGGCCAACCGCGCGACCTCGTATTCATCTTTGTACGCCATCAGTTTGTACAGGCCCCGCACCACGGCCCGCGTGAGCTGCAAGCCGTGCGGCAAGCCCTGATCTACTTCCCACACTTGGCGCACAAAGCGCAAATAGTGCCGGGCATACGCGACGTCCTGATACGCGCACAGCTCGGCCAGCCGCACCCCCAACTCCTTCTGCCCCTCCGCATTCAAACCCGTCAGCTCCGCCAAGCCCTCGTCGAGCAGCGCCCGAGCAGCCACGTCATGCGCCAGCCACTCCTTCACCTCGGATAATTTTTGATCCGCAGACCCTTGCTGAGTCCCCAACGCCTGCTCCACCCGCGCCGGATCGGCCACGGCCAAGCGCCCCCAGCGAAAAGCCTGCACGTTGTTTTCCACGGCCTGTCCGTTGAGCACGATGGCCCGCTCAATGGAGGCCGCTTGTAGGGGTAGCCCCCCGGCCTGATACGCAGCACCCAACAGGAGCATATTGGCGAAAATGGTATCCGAGAAGAGCTGCTCGGCCAGCCAGTAGGTATCGAGATAGATGTTGTCCTTGCTCGTGCAGCGGTCGATCAGGGCGCACAGTTGGGCCGCCTCGGGGAAAGGCTGCGTACGCGGGTTGCGATTCATCTCCGCATTGGCGATTTCAGCGGTGCTGACGAGGGCGCGGGTGCGTTGGGGCGCGGCGTATTTGAGGTTGTCCGGCTCGGCCGCCCTCAACAGATCAAAACCCAAGTACAGATCGACTTCGCCGGGGAAGAGGCGGTTGAACACAGGCTGCTCGGCCGCGCTTATCACAATCGGCGCTTCCACCGGCCCGCCCTTTTGCGCCAAGCCGGTGTTGTTGGACAAATACACGTATTTGCCCTCCATCATGGCCGCGTACGCAATCAGATGAGAAATCGTCACCACGCCGGTCCCGCCCCGCCCCATGGCAAAAATCGCGTATGGCTTGTCCAGCGGGTACGCTGGCGGCTCGGGGATTTCGTCCAAAGGCTCCGGGCGGCGGCGGCGCAAGCGCGTGCCCTTGGCCGGCTTGACCACAACAAAGGACGGGCACTCGCCGTCAATGCACAGCCCGTCTTGGGCGCACTGGGCCTGCCGCACCTGTGTCTTGTCGCCGAACTCGGTCGCTACGCTGTAGAGCGCGGCGCATCCTTCGGACTGGGCGTAACAGTCGCCGCAGCCCTCGCAAATGGCCTCGTCGATGAGCACGTATTCGTCGGGCGTCAACCCTTGACGGCGGCGACGGCGGCCCTTCTCAGTGGCGCATTCCTTGTCGAGGATGAGCACGGTCGTCCCGGCGATTTCCTTAAACTGCTCGAGCGCTTCGGCGTGGCGCTCCAAGCCGAAAACCTCGATCCGCTCCCCGTCCAAGTCGCGGTAGCGCGCCGGGTCCTCGCTGACGATCCCCACCTTCACAACCCCCAACCCCAAAAGCTCCTGTACCACATCCGACACCGGCCGCTGTCCACCGGGCGTCTGCCCGCCAGTGAGCGCAACCGCCCCGTTAAAAAGCAGCAGAAAGGTAATGTTCACCTCGCCTTGGACGCAGCTTTGGATCGCGCCTCGGCCGCTGTGGAAATAGCTTCCGTCTCCCAAGTATTGGTAGATGTGCTGATTGCCGTTGAAGGGGGCCCAGCCGCTGTAAATGGACCCACCAGCCCCCATGGTGGGGATGTAGAGGACGCCGGAGTCGTAGGCTTCAATCGCCCGAATGGAGGAACAGCCAATGGCCCCGCCTGGCTTTTCGCGCAAGTCGCGAAAGCTGTTGTACGGACAGCCGCCACAGGACATGGGCGTGACGCGGGGCACGGCCGGGTAGGTGCGGTCGAGCACGCGCCGCAGCTCAGCGAGGCGCTCGGGAGCCGCCCCCAGACGCGGGCCAAGCTTGAGTGCTAATTCTTCGGGATCCACTTCGCCGTGCGCCGGGATCAGCGGCTGCCCGGCCTCGTCCCACTGGCCGTACACGGCCTCCACATCCATTCCCCACAGCGCGGCTTTGACGCCCTCTTCGACAAAAGGACCTGGCTCCTCGACCACGTAGATGTGCCGCAGTCCACGGGCGAAGGTGCGCACAATTTCGCAGTCGAGCGGATAGCTCACCGCAAGGTGCAACACCGGTACGCGCAGCTCCAAATAGTCGAGGGCCTGCCGCACATCCGCGTAGCTCTTGCCCACAGCGACGATGCCGACTCCGCCGCCCGCGTCCGCATCCACTAGGCGGTTGAGGTCGTTGGCGCGGATATACGCCTCCACCAACGGCCACTTTTCTTCCACGAGTTGCTGCTGCATGGGCAAGGCACTCGTAGCCATGACGATCTGGTTGAATCGCTTGGCAAAGGGGCGCTCGGGCAAGGCGATGTCTGGCCGCACAAAAGCCAAATCGACCGTGCTCGCGCCATCGCACACCGGCGTTGCCAGCTTGAGTGCGGTTACTACGCCAGCGTGGCGCGACAAGGCAACCGCGTACAGCCCCAAGCGAATGACGTCTTCGATACTGGCCGGATAGAAAATCGGCACCATGCTGCTGCGCAACACCCAATCGCTGGCCCCGGGCGAGACCGAGCTCTTGGAGCGATGATCTTCTCCCGACAGCAGGACCATCGCGCCGCGTACCCCCGTACCGCTGAGGTTGGCCAGCCACACCTCGTCGGGAATCCACATCGTGCCGTGTGCCTTGCCGTACCAGAAGGCATCTATGTCCCCACTGGCCGCAAATTGGCTGCCCAAGATGGCAGAAGCCGCGGTTTTCTCGTTGATGCCGAACTGATGCACCGTGCGCCCCAGTTCGTTGAGCATTTCGAGTTGGGCGACGATTTTCAGGTCCAGCCCGCCCAGCGGCGACCCCTCATAGCCGGTGAAATAAGTCTGGTTGACGTGGCCGGAGGCTTGATCGCGCTCCTGTTTTTCGCGCACGAGGCGCACAATCGCCTCCATGCCCGTGAGAAAGACCCGGCCATCGCGCTGTAGAAATTTGTCCTGAATGTCCAGCTTCATAAGAGGCTCTCGAGCTACGCCCTCCCGTAGCCCTTGTCCGTTATCCTGTATTTATTAATATCTGATAGATAATGCACAGCAGACACACGCCAACCTTTAATCCACAACGTGTTTAACAATGGCCGACGAAACGATTGACGAACTCACCATCCAGTACGAGGAAGACGGCAAGGTCTTGCGCAAAGAAGTAGCCAAGGAAGTGCTCAGCAAGGGCGCTTGGGCGACGATTATGTATCTCTACCAAGACCTCGACCGCAAAACCGGCGAGTACGGCCCGCGCAAAATATCCATTCGCCGCTACCAGAAGCGCGACGGCACCTTTTCGCAGCGCAGCAAGTTCGAGGTGTCAAGCGCCGCACAGGCGCACGCGATCTGTAGCAAGATACAAGACTGGTTCCCCTCAGAATAGACGCGCCGCTTACCCTGCTCTGCTAGCGACCTTCACCCGCACGCGGTGCCAGCCGGTGCGGCCATCGTACAAATCGGCTCCAGCGTCGGTCCGCGGCTGGGAGTCCCCCTCGCTATCCGTTGCCCACGCGACGATTTCGTACTCGCCCGACGCGGGCAATTTCCATTCGTAGGCCCACGTGACCCAAATGTTGGGCAAGCGCTGCGTGGTAATCTGCGCTGCGTTCCATGACCGCCCGCCATTGGTGCTAACCCGGACCGATTCGACCGTGCGCTCGCCGGCCATGGCGATTCCGTGGATAATAAAAGAACTGCCTTCGACCCCGCGCAGAGTTTGCAGTACTACTGAAACGCCGCCGTTGGCCGGGTCTTTCACATCGTCCCAGACCGAAAGGGGCGCATCAATCCGCGAATTTATGGTCGCCACGGCCTCGTCCGACCACTTGAAGGGCTTGTTCTCGGGCTTGCTTTCCCAGTAGCCGAGATAGACTTCGTCGATCAGCTCGATGCGAGTGATCCACTTGGGCATCTTCTGGCCGTAGTGCCCGGGGTTTATCAAGCGCAGGGGAAACCCGTGCTTGGAGGGTAGCGGCTCGCCGTTCATTTCCCAAGCGAGGATCACCTCGTCGCGGAGCGCACGATCCAGTGGAATCGACGTGGTATAGCCATCGACGCTGTAAAACTTGACCCGAATCGCCTCGCTCTTGATCCCGGCCATGTTCAGCACCTCAGACAGCGGCGTCCCGCCCCACTCGGCATTGCCCACCAACGGCCCGCCGATCCAGTTGCCAATGCACTGCATGGTCAAGACCTGCCGCTGTATGGGCAGCGCGGTAATATCCGCGTACGTCCAGCCCGCGTGGGGCTGGTCCACCAACCCATCCACCACCAAGCGCCAACTATTGGCCACGAGCTTCGGGTCGTAATTCTTCCCGTTAATTGACTGGAGATAGTGCCGCGCATTGGAAGTAATCGGCGGCAGCGGTATCATCTCTTCCATCTCGCCCGGGGGCATCTCCGCCAAGTCCAAGTCCATAATGTCCATGTCCGGCCCGGTGGGCATGCTCTTGAAGCGCACCTCGTTGCCGTCGCAACCCCAAGTGGGGAAGATCGCGGTGGCGATAACCGCCCCGCTCGACTTGAGAAACTGACGCCTAGTTGATCTGTTCATGACGACTCCTTTAGCGAATGAGGGCTAGCCCTAGGCCCAACGACGATCCGGCCCCGATGTTCTCGCCCTTGAAAACCGATTTCCACAACACGTCGATCCACAGCGGGCCGGCCACCTGCACGGCCACATTGCCACCTACCTCGGCGAAATCTCCCTCCGAAACCTGCACTACTCCGACCAGCCCACCCTCCGAATCCGCCGCGAGCGTGTACACACTGGCGATAAAGCCCTTGGCGAACAGCCACGGACGCGGCGTAGCCCCTAGCTCGACAAAATAGGACGCCTGATTGGAAAACGGGCCGCCGCGCAGCTTGTACCCTACCTCGGCCCCCGCGTAGAACGGCAGCGGATAGAGCGACAGCCCCGCCAAGAGCCGCGCTCCCTGTTCGGAATAACCAGTGCCAAGGGCCGGGTCGTACTCTCGGTTGTACCCGCTGGGGAACGCGACATTGACCTGCGGCGACAACACTAGCCTGCCCTCGGTGAGCTGGTATTTCGCGCCGAGATGCACGTCGCCTAGCCCCCAAGTGATGCGCTCGACAAAGGTATCCTCAGACACCAGCCGCCCCACGCCAATTTGGCCGGTCAATGTCAACCGCACGCGCAACCCGTACTCGCCGTAGGCGAGGACTTGGCGGGCGCGGAATCGGTTGTCGTCCATGCCCATAGCAGCGCGTTTGCCCATGTCGTCAAATACCTCAGTGGTCGAGTAGTGGATTCCCGAGAGCTTGGCGTAGTAGCCCCCGCGAGGCTGGCTCCAAGCCCCCGCCCACACCTCGCCGGCCCAGCACAGGGCCAAGAGGCTTATTGCTAACCAACGCATTTCCCAATCCCTTTCCGCGGTACAATCCGCTCGTAGAATGCTAACAGTTTCTCGCCTTCGGCCTCCCAGTTAAAATACTCTTCTGCGGCTCGCCGCGCTTGCGCTCCCTTGGCCTGCGCTGCCACCGGGTCGTCGAGCAAGCACCCGATGGCGCGCGCATGGGCGGCCGGGTCGCACGGGTCGGCGAGCAGTCCCCAATCCGCGACCGCGAGAAACCTACGTATGGAAGGTAAATCACTGGCGACTACGGGCAAGCCGCAGGCGAGGTATTCAAAGAGTTTGGTCGGCACGAAAGAGGCCAAATTCTTGGGCGATATCTGCCCCGGAATCAAACCGATCTGACACGCGGCGATAGCCGCCCCTAATTCGTCGTACGGTACGCGCTTTTCACTGTAGTGAATCTGCTCTTCCAGCCCCCACTCGCGCCGGCGGGACTCGAACCGCTCCCGCAGCTCCTGAGAGTGAAACGCCCCGACGCTCAAGAGATGGGCCTGTGGATGGGTCTTGGCCAGCTCGCGCATGATTTCGAGCAGGAACATCCCGCCTCGGTCTTCGGATAGTGAGCCAATGTGGACCAGCGCACAAGGCCCCAACTCGCCGCCGGGGGAAAACCTCTCCAAGCGCGGGTAGTTTTTCACCACCGCAAAGGGGCGGCTGGCAAAGCGATCACCTTGCTCCTCGACCACTCCGACTACGGCCGTGACAAGATAGCGAGCAATCGCACGTTCCCCCCAATCAACCAACCGCGCAAGGGGCCGCCGCAGCCGCTCGGGCACCCACGGCCGCACCATCGCCACCAGTGGGAAGTGCTCGTGGACGTCGTAGATGACCCGGCGACCGCAGAGCTTGAGCACCGCGCCCACCGGCAACAGCTCGGGGTCGTGGAAGTGGAAGCAAGCGGCGTTTGCACCTAGCCCGACGCACAGCAAGCGCCACAGGTTCAAAATCCGCTGGCCAGTCCCTCGCGCCACTGGTATGGTCTGCACGCGCACCCCAGCCCGCTCTCCATTCCACTCCTCCGGCCCTGGCCCCACCACCGTTACCGCATATCCGGCCCGCGCCAAGGTCTGCGCTTGTTTGTAGAAAATCCGCACGTCAAACGGGCTGTGGACATTCGTCAGGTGGTACACTTTAGGAGCGGCCAAAAAGCACCTCCCGGCTTTGCGGGCCGCAATTAAAAAGCAAATCCAATACCGACATCTCGGCGACAAAACCCTCGTGGCACTGGGGGTACACCGGGTGTTCAAACTCGGTAAAACGACATTCAACGCCTTCCGCGGCAAATGCCTCCACATCCAAGTACGCCTTTGAGGCCCCGCCCCCCGAAAGATACACCTGACAGTCGCACGCCTTGGTCATATCCACCAAGCGCAAGGTCCGCTCGTCCCGCAGGTCCATCTGCGAGCTAAAGCGGACTTCGACCTGCAAGTCCAACAGCTGCAAAAGGTGGCGCAACAGGGCCACGTTTAAGTCGAGCAACAGGGGCCACGCACCCGCGTATAGGTCCTCTATAGCTGGGGCGTACGCATCGAAAAAGGGCGCGTGGCCGTAGTGCCAGCGCAGGGCCTCGCAGTGCTTGCGGCGCCAATCGCCATCGGGCGGGATTTGCACATCGCATATCCGCTGCCGGCTCCGGCCCCGCGTCAGCACTGGCACAGTCAGCCACTGCCAGCCAGAGCTCGTGCGAATGCGGTTGCGGTTGGTCAGGCTGCCGCGGCTGTACTGCACATCGTCGGCCAAGACCCACACGTCGGCTTGCCCCACCTTGTGAAACAAGCCCAGCCAAGGCAGGAAATTGGGCTGGTGCGCGGCCAGCACCCGGCCCATCAGCGCACCCACCTGAGCACGTCAAACGCCTCGGCGTATTCCACCATAATCTGCCCCCCCCTAGTACGCGCCCAACTCCATATAAACTCCTCTTGGGTGTACGGACGATGCTGTTGCGACTGGTAGCAGCGCAGCGCAGCGATCTTGGTCTGCACGTGTGCGCGGGTGAGTATGCAAAAATGTCGGTAGTCAAAGCTCAAGTTGTTCCACGGCAGCTCGTAGCCGAGCACGGTGACCGTCTTAAAGGCGCGCAGGCCCTCAATGTGAATAGTCTGGTGATCTTGATGCAGGTCTTGGGCACTGGGCAAGAACACGGTTGTTGGGTCAATTTCCCTTTTCATCCGCACCAACTCTTCGAGGATTTCTTGGCGCAGGTGGGGCAAGTGGCGCACTTTGTACTTATAGACCAGCAGGTTAGCCGGAGGAATTCCGAGGACCTTCGTGCCCTCCCGCACCTCCTTTTCCAGAATGTCGGGCGGAAAGGGCGGCGGCACCGACTCGGCCGCCGTGGAAAAGGCCGCGTAGTACACCTCGCGTCCCTCCTCCACCATGCGGCTGATCGTCCCTCCGCAGCCAAGCTCGCCGTCGTCCGTGTGCGGTGCGAGCACCAAAACTCGGTTATTTACCACCACGACAATCTCCCTGTTCCTCTGCCAATAGTTCCGCCAAACCGCAGCACACCATTTCCACGGCCTCGTCGCTCAAGCTTGGGAACATCGGCAGAGTTACGACCTGCGCTAGCACGGCCTCGGCAACGGGGAAATCCCCGGGGCCATAGCCGAGTTCCCGCTGGTAAAACGGCGTCAGATGACACGGCGGCCAATACACACTGCCGGCTTCAATTCCCCAGCGCGTACGCAACTCGGCGACCACCCATTCGCGCCTTTTCCCGGCGGGCAAGCGCACTGGAAACTTGTAGTAAGCGTGTATTCGGCCAGCGAATTCCGGCAAGAGCACCTCGCCCCACCCCAAGCGCACGAGCGCACACCGGTAGCAGGTGGCGAGGCGGTTGCGCTCGGCGATGTGCTCGGCCAGCCGCGCCAATTGCCGCAAACCGAGGGCCGCGCTCAGCTCGGGCAAGCGGTAGTTGTTGCCCAAGCGCTCCAACGAGCGGCCCTTGGCGCTTACCCCGTGCGTGCGGAAGCTCCGCGCAAAGTCTGCCAAATCGCGGTCGTTGGTACTCAACATGCCTCCCTCGCCCGTCGTCAGTGGCTTGGTCGGAAAAAAGGAAAAGGCCGCAGCATCGCCCAAACTCCCGGCCGGCTGGCCATCGGCTCTAGCGCCGTGGGCGTGGGCCGCGTCTTCGAGCAGCAACAGCCCGCGCGCACGGCAAAACGAGCGAATGGCCTCAATGTCGGGCGCGATTAGCCCAGCGATGTGGACCACGACTGCGGCTCGCGTCTTTTCCCCGACCTGTGCTTCGATCTGCGGCAGGCCGCTCGACAGGGTCTGGGGGTCAATGTCGCAGAGGACGGGCCGCCCGCCGGCCAACAGCGCGGCGTTGGACGAGGCTATAAACGTATTCGTCGGCACCACGACCTCCTGCCCCTCAACCCCCCAATGGCGCAAGGCCACTTCCAACGGCGCAGTCCCCGAGCTCATGCCCACGGCGTGTTCTGCGCCCACACACGCGGCAAAATCCTGCTCAAACCGCTCCAAGTACGGCCCCAGCGTCAGGCGTCCGCTGCGGAGAATAGCGGCAAAATCCTCGAGCAGCGCGGCCACATCCGCCTCGGGGATACAGGGCCTTGCCTGGGGCACTTTAGTAGGCGGCACGGTCGCGCCCGTCTCCCTGCGCCAGCGCCGATCCTAGCCCGCTTCCCACAAACCTACCGGCTTCTAGCACCAATACCTTCACTGTAAAAGCTCCTTAATCAATTGAATGCCCTGCACCATACACAAATACACCAAGAGGCGCGTTTCCAGCAAGAGAGCGTACCCCGCTGCGCCTCCTTCCTTTGACAAACAGAACCTCGGGTTTAACTTTTGGGACATGAATTCAACGACGAGAAATCCCACCCGCGAGGTGCAAATCGGCCGCACGACCATTGGCGGTGCCCACCCCATTGCCGTGCAAAGCATGGCCGCTACCCGCACCCAAGACACAGAGGCCACCATCCGCCAACTCCGGCTTTTAGCCGAGGCCGGGGCGGACGTCATCCGCATCGCCGTAGATAGCAAAAAAGACGTGGAGGCCCTCGCCCAAATCGCGCCTACCGTTGACGTGCCGCTGTCCGTGGATCTGCAAGAAAACTACCGGCTGGTGCGCCGCGTGGCACCACACGTACAGAAAATCCGCTACAACCCCGGGCACCTCTACCACCACGAAAAAGACAAGCCAGTCGCCGACAAGGTCGCCTTTATTGCCGACGAGGCCGCCCGGCACGATTGCGCCCTGCGCGTGGGGGTCAACTGCGGCTCGGTCGATCCGGCCCAAGCCGAGCGCTTTCCGCCCGAGGACTCTATCTCGCCCATGATCGCCTCGGCCTTAGAGCACTGCGAGCTGCTCGACAGCTTGGGCTTTACGCGCTATTGCGTCTCGCTCAAGGACTCCGATCCGGCCAAGGTCATTGCCGCCAACACCCGATTTGCCCGCCAGCGACCCGATGTGCCGCTGCACCTCGGCGTCACCGAGGCCGGGATGCCCCCCGAAGGCGTGATCAAGACCCGCATTGCCTTTGAACAGCTCATCAGCGCCGGCATGGGCGACACCATTCGCGTCTCCCTGACCTTGCCGTTTGACGACAAGGGCGAAGAGATCAAAGTCGGGCGGCAGATTCTCGACGACATTTACTCGGGCCGCTTCCGCTCAGTCCCCAAGTTGCTCCCGGCCGGGCTGAACATCATCTCCTGCCCCTCCTGCTCGCGGGTGGAAAACGAAGCCTTCATTGACCTAGCGCACCAAGTGCGCGACCTAACCGCCTACGCCCGCGACCACCAGCTCACCATCGCCGTCATGGGCTGCCGGGTCAACGGCCCGGGCGAGACCGACGACGCCGACTTAGGGCTTTGGTGTGCCCCCAACTTCGTCAACCTCAAGCGCGGCCCCCAACTCATCGGCCAGTTCCCGTACGACGAGGTTCTCGATGTGCTCAAAGACCAAGTTGATGAGCTGATTGCTGCCGGCTAGGGCCTTTCGCCGCGCTAGCAGCCTGTGGGTAAATCGACGTTTTGGCGGCAGTACACTTCATAAGGTGCGCGTCAAGGAGGCCCTATCGCAGTTTCGGGGGGCGGCGCGGCAAAAAGGTAGCGAAGTACGAACTGATCGAGGTGTAGGCATACCGCGCCTTCGGAGACGAGGCTTTCGCGGCCAGCCCTCGGATCTCAAACGCAATTTCTTCCACAAGCTGAGGTATCTCGTGCAAAATCCTATCAAAGAACAACTTGCCGCCGGGCAACCCTCCATCGGCTCCTGGCTCAACCTAACCTCACCGTTAGCCGCCGAAGTCCTCGCCGCGGCCGGGTTCCAATGGCTAGTGGTTGATGCCGAGCACTCGGCCTTTGACCTCGGCCACATCGCCCATACCTTCCGCGCCATTGAGGCGCGGGGTGCCCTGCCCTTGGCCCGCGCTTGGGACCACGACCCGACTACGGCCGCCCGCCTACTCGACGCCGGGGCTTGGGGCTTGGTCTTCCCGCACGTGAGCACCCCGCAGCAGGCCGAAAAACTAGCCCAAGCCGTGCGCTACCCACCGCACGGCAATCGGTCGGTGGGTACGGGCCGCTGCGTCACGTTGGCCCCGGACTATCGCCAGCGCTTTGACGACGCCGTCCTCTGCATCCCGCAAATCGAGGACATAGAGGGCATTGAAAACGCCGAGGCCATCGCCCGCGTCGAAGGCGTCGATATCGGCTTCCTTGGGCCGGGCGACTTGGCCATGTCCATGGGCGTGGCTGCCGGCCACCCCGACCACGAGGCCGCCTTGCAGGCGTTTCGCGCTAGCTGCGCCCAAGCCGGCAAACCCAGCGGCATCCCGGTCAAGGACTCGGCCGAAGTCAAGCGGCGCGTCGCCGAGGGCTTCCAGTTCATTGACTTCAGCAACGACATGCGGTTTTTGGAAGCGGCGGTACAAGCCGCGTACCGCGAAGCAACGGCCTAAGAGCGGATAAAAGGGCGAACACATCGGTTCACCCCTACACCATACACATGAAAACGACGATATACGAAAACGTAGGGACAGACCTATCTATCTGTACCAAAACAAAATAGACAATCTATGTAATGAATAGATAGGAACAACGGATAAAAGGGCGAACACATCGGTTCGACCCTACAAAAAAATAAACCATACACATGAAAACGACGATATACGAAAACGGGGGACAGACCTATCTATCTGTACCAAAACAAAATAGACGATCTATGTAACGAATAGATGGGAACAACGGATAAAAGGGCGAACACATCGGTTCGACCCTACAAAAAATAAACCATACACATGAAAACGACGATATACGAAAACGTAGGGACAGACCTACGTGTCTGTCCCAAAACGAAATAGACGATTTATGAATGGACAGAATAGAAAGCGGAACAGGTTACATAATTACGATTATTCCCAAATAGGGTACTATTTTGTGACGATTTGTACGCAAAATAGGCAATGTCTGTTTGGCAAAATTGTAGAAGACGACATGATTTTGAATGAGGCGGGAAAAATCATTGATCATTGGTGGAACGAAATAAAAAACAAGTTTCCCAATAGCGAATTGGATGAATACGTGATCATGCCCAATCATCTTCACGGCATCGTCGCAATCGTAGGCCCACCCTCGAATATCCACCGTAGGGGCAGACCTACGTGTCTGCCCACCACGACATTGAACAAATCTACAAAACAAGGCGAACCCCCAGGTTCGCCCCTACAAGAAATGATTCAATGGTTCAAGACCATGGCCACTAATGAGTATATTCAAAAGGTGAGATTTGGCGCTCTGCCGCCATTTGAAAAACGGATAT
Organism: Candidatus Latescibacterota bacterium; assembly: GCA_965200315.1. Classification (GTDB taxonomy): domain Bacteria; phylum Latescibacterota; class UBA2968; order UBA8231; family UBA8231. Next base: position 187,891 of record OZ241362.1, on the reverse strand, counting down.
GGCAACGGTCCTTCTACGACCACATCATCCGAAATGAAAAATCATTGGATACCATCCGCGTCTATATTCAAAGCAACCCGTTGAACTGGAAATGGGATGAAAACAATCCAAATAAACAGGCAACACAGCCGGCGTAGATAATTAATGAACATCCTCAACTTCGGCTCGCTCAACATCGACCTCGTCTATCGCGTCGAGCACATCGCCCACCCGGGCGAGACCATCGCCAGCTCGTCCCACCAAGTCTTTGCCGGCGGCAAGGGCGCGAATCAATCAGCCGCCCTTGCCCGCGCCGGTGCGTACGTCTTTCACGCCGGTCAAGTCGGGCCAGACGGGCAATGGCTGGTCGATAAATTAGCTGGGCTGGGCGTGGATGTGCAGCACATCCGCGTCGGCGACGTACCTACCGGACACGCCATTATCCAAGTGGACCGCCACGGCCAAAACAGCATCGTCCTCTTTGCCGGGGCTAATGCCCAAATAGACAAACGGGCAATAGACGCCGCGCTGTCCCATTTTGACCGAGGAGATATCCTCCTCTTGCAGAACGAAATAAACGACGTTGCTTACATTATCGCCGCAGCCGCCGAGCGAGGCTTGACGATCTGCTTAAACCCCGCGCCCTTTGGCCCAGAGGTCTGCGCGTATCCCCTCAAATGGGTTGATTTGCTCATCGTCAACCAAACCGAGGCCACCGGCCTTGCCGGCTCATCCGATCTTGATGCACTGGCCGCGCTTTGCCCCCATGCCCAGATCGCGCTCACGCTGGGAGATGCTGGTGCCCAGTACCGCTCCCCAACCGAAAAATTCCACCTTCCAGCACCGCCTGTCGAAGCGATAGATACAACGGGGGCGGGCGACACCTTCATCGGCTATTTTCTACACGGCTTGACCGCTGGCCTGACCGCGGGAGACGCCATGACCCGCGCAGTACAGGCTGCGGCCCTGTGCGTCACCCGCCTAGGGGCCATGGATTCAATTCCGGCCGCAAGTGAAGTCGATTAACCCATTGCAGTAGAAAGGAATCACCATGCCGAACATCATGCTCACCGCCCAGTTCCAAAACGCCGAATTCGCCTCCAGTGAGCGCGAGCAGGGCCTCGCAAAGCTCCGCTCCTTGGGCGCCATTATCCCGGAGCCAGCCGTTCTCACGGCCGAACACGCGCCCGACCTAATCGCCTCTATCGCCAGTTCATCGGTCTATACGGACGAATTTTACGCGGCGGCCAAGGATTTGCGCATCGTCGCCCGTTGGGGCGTGGGCTTTGACAAGGTCAATGTCCCAGCGGCTACCCGCCACGGCGTAATCATCACCGTGACGCCGGTTCACATGGACGCGGTTGCCGAATACGCCATCGCTCAGTGGATGGCCACCCTCAAGCGGGTCTATACCCTCAATTACCTTTCCCACCGAGGCGACTTCTCCATCATCCGCACCTATGAGGCCCAACACACCACCCTCGGCCTGTACGGCTGCGGCCGCATCGGCCAAGAGGTGGCCCAGCGCACCGTGCCGCTCTTGGGCGAGGGCGGTCGCCTGCTCGTGTACGACACCCGCCCCGACATCGCCGACATCGCCGCCCAATACGGGGCCGAAGTCGCCGACTCGCCCCAAACGCTCTTTCGCGAGTGCGACACGGTCTCGCTCCACGTCTCGGGCGACGACACCATCGTCGGCTACGATCTGCTCAGCCTGATGCAGCCCCACGCCTCGCTAATCAATCCCTCGCGGGGCAACCTCGTCAACGACGAGGACGTCCACCGCGCCATCGAAGAGGAAAAGCTCTATTACTACGTGGTTGACGATCCAGTCAACGACACCCGCGCCATCCACAAGGATCACCCGCGCATCATCTGCACCAACCACAACGCCGGCATTACGGTCGAATCCACCATGCGTCTCGACGCCAAGGGCATCGAGCAAGTCTCAGCCGCCATCGCCGGCCGCCAGCCCGAATACATCCTCAACCCAGAGGTACTCGCCCACCCCCGGGTCAAGGCGTGGCTGCAATGAAAATTACCCGCTTCGACGTCGCGCCCCTCAACAATCGCGGCCTCTTGCTCCAAGTCGAAACCGACGCCGGCCTCACCGGTCTGGGTTCCCCCATGAACTACGAACACGGCCGCACGGTGGAGCGGGCCATCCTCGACATGGGCGATTACCTGATCGGCCGCGATCCCCTGCAAATCGAAGACCACTGGCAGACGCTCTACCGCTCCAGCTATTCCCGCCAGATGCCGATCCTGTTGGCCGCCCTCAGCGGTATAGAAATGGCCTGTCTGGACCTGTTAGGAAAAACCGCTAACTTACCCGTGTGGCAGCTATTAGGCGGATCAGTGCGCGAGAGAATCCGCGTCTATGGAGCCGCTGGGGGTCCCACCCCAGAGCAAGCCGCCCAAGCCGCCCGCCAGTGCGTCGAACAAGGCTTTACAGCGCTCAAAACCACCCCCTTCCCCACTCCCGTGCGCCCCATCGAAACCCCGGCGGGGATCGAGCGAGTCGTGTCCCTCATGGCGGCCATGCGCGAAGCCGTCGGCCCGGCTATCGACATTGCCATTGACTTCCACCGCGCTACCAGCCCGGCCTTGGCCAAAGTACTCCTGAACGAACTCGAGCCACTCAAGCCGCTCTTCGTCGAGGAGCCGACCCGTTCCACCGACAATATCGGCCCCCTGCTAGAACTGACGCGCTCGACCTGTATCCCCATCGCCACCGGCGAGCGCTGCGCCACCCGCTGGGGCTTCCGCGAACTGTGCGAGCGCAAGGCTGCGGCCATCGTCCAACCCGATATCCGCCACTGCGGCGGCATCCTCGAAATGAAGAAAATTGCCGCCCTAGCCGAAGTCCACGAAATAGCCGTCGCGCCCCACAACGCCGCCGACCCCCTCGGCATCGTCGCCTCCATGCACGCGATGGCCGGCACACCCAACTTCCTCATCATGGAATACGGCGGTGGTGGCGGCGAAGGGTTTTTCACCGAACCTTTGCACATGAAGGATGGATTCGTGGAATTGCCCCGCGGGCCGGGGCTAGGCGTGGAGATCGACTTAGAGGGGTTAGAAGCGGCTACTCATCGCGGCCCCTGGCGGCAGCGGACGATGCGCCGCCACCCCGAGGACGGCTCATTCGCGGATTTTTAGCAGATAATAAGTGCTATGTTGAGGGCGATTCGGAAATGGAAACTCTCACAAAAGAAGAACGGCTGTGCGCCGAAGTCGCTGCTGAACTTTATCAATTCAGAACCCAACTTGACCTATCCCAACGGGCATTGGCCCCAAAAAGCGGTACGTCGGTATCTGTGATATGTAAACTTGAAAACGCAGATTACGAAGGGGACTCACTTGATGTGCTTCGGCGAATCGCTGCCGCCTTGAACAAACAGGTTCAAGGTTCTTTTAAACCTCTCCAAAAACAGCCGGTTGAGTTTTCGGCCAGAATCCCGACTTCCTCTTCGTCCCTTGCAATATGGTCTAGAGATGGCGCAGGCGCGGGGGAGTAAGGGATTCCGTATCTCGATTTTATCACACTACCTGCGGCTGATAGCACTTGACCTTAATCTGTCTTCGCCCCGACGCATTTGCACCAGACCGTCCGAGGTCTGCCGAGACAAAAAAGCTGACTGAGCCGGAATCAGTAATGGTAGCGTGCCTGTAGGAAATCTATACGTCCTTCACTTACCATATACACTAGGTGATGTTGCTCCGTAAGACGCCGCGACCAAGTTCCCGACGGTAAGTATTTGAGGGGTTCGGGTTTGCCGATACCTGAAAATGGGGCGCGGAGTACGGCCTGTATCAGATCAAAAGCGCGGAGAGTTATTTTGCGATTAGTATGTACCCAATAACGCAGATCTTCAACGAACTCAGGATGAAATACCCCTATCCACTCGCGAGTGGCGGGAGCACCCTTTCTTTTATTTTTCTTTTTCGACAAGACCGAGTTCTCTGCGGAGCTCTTCTACGGAAGAAGGCGACAGCACCCGGCTCTGTGCGCGGTTAATAGCCGCGAGAAGGCGTTGGGCGTTTTTGGGCGATCTGAGGAGATGAGCAGTCTCGAGAAGGCTAGCTAATTCGTCGGCTGAAACCAGCGCGACATCTTCAGCATTACGCCGCCGTATAATCACCGGCTCGCGCGTGGAGGCAACTTCGTCGCATAGCGCTGCGAGTTCGGCTCGGGCTTGGGTATAAGTTGTAACGGTGGTCACTTGATTTTCCGTGATATGTACAGCTTTAACGTACATATTGTAAAAATTTTGTCAAAGCGTTTCATGTACTTGGAATATCGCGTTCAGGATCGGCCACAGCTAAAATGGCATGTATTCCAACTCAAAGACCCGATCAGACCCACCGTGGTCCCTGACGGCGGCGAACGATGCGCCACCACCCAGGGGACGGCGCATTCGCGGATTTTTAGCCGCCGAATATCAGCTCTCGGTTGGGCTTAATTGCTTCTTTGGCCCTGGATTTAGCAGCGGACGATCAGATTCTCGTTCGCGCTTTCGGAGCGATTGAACAATGCGTCCAAGGTCATTTCCATGTTCGACAGCATGGGCTTTACGGTGCTGGCGAATTTCCTCAACAATGGGATCTTCAATCATCTGAACCTCCTCCGAGTTCTTCAGGTGAACAGATGTGTGGACATACAAATCCACATGATCCGGCAACCCTTGTAATAGCCGATTTTGTTCCGGCGTTGTTGATATGACGGAAATTCCAAGTTAGGAGGAAATCTGCACCCTACAGCGGCGGCAATTGCGATGTGCAACGCGTCGTCTTTACTCCTGGTGGGAATAACCCCTTCAGCCAGCAACTGTCCTGCCAATTCAGTAGCTTGGTCCGATATCTTCAAGTCGGAATCTCGGCTATCCAACCCAGACGCCGTTTAGCCACCTCGTCATCCCCACGGCAAATTTCTTCTTCGACTAGTGCAGAAATGCGAAGATCAAACCGATACCGGTGATTGCTCCACCAATCGTGAGAAATCGCTTGTCGAGCCGCTATGATTACATCCCGGCTGGGCCGCGATGCCAAATAGCTGACTATGGATGACTCGATATAGACCGAAGGTTTTACGGATCCTGTTAGCTCTGTGGACATAGGTGTTCGGTCCGCTTTCAATCCCCTGCGGCTGAAATCTCATTCCGCAGGGAACGGCTTCTGCCGATGAACTCGCTTGCGAGGTCTGCCACCTCCTTCTCCTTTGCTCCATCAGCAGCGATTTTCGCTGCCTGCTCTTCGAGCTGATGCAGCATCTTGTCAATAGTGTCCTTTCGGATACTATCTAGTTCTTTACGGAGTTCCTTTACTTGCCAGTCGGCCATGTTCTGGAACTCTCGCTGCATAGAAAACCGTATTTTTGCTAGCTGACGTTCCTTTTCGTCGCGATTTTTCTCGTCTCGATACTCCACGTAGAAGTCGACAGCCGCCGCCAGAGGACCGAGTGCCTTACTAGCCTTTCCGGCCGTCGCCGCAGTTTTTTGGCCTAGTTTGATCTTTCCCCACGGTCTGAATTTTTTGAATCTGCCGACCAATTTTACTACAGATTCAGGATTCTCTGATATGCTGCCTAACACAGAACCAAGCCCCTCTCCGAGGATCTTTTTGCCGGCCTTAACGAAGTCGAAGCCTTGCGTTAGCGGATCTTCAAACCCACCGGATCGTCCCTCCGCAGTTCTAGGAATCCGGATATTTTTTCCCAACTCGCTCGTATCGAGGTCCTCGATTTTATCCTGAAAATCTCGTGCCCACCCCTGCAAGGTATTGTCTATGTTGACGAGGTGGGTGTCGATCTCGGGTTCGATGGCTTGGACTGCTGTTTGGAACTGTTCCTCAAGTTCTTCTTTTGTTTTGGCGTCCGCTACCAAATTCAGTGTATCGGTGGTGCGGGACAGCGCAATACGTCGAAGTTCCGAGACCCACTCGCTCGCATGCGAGGTGAGTTGTTGGTTAGCTTCATCGACTATGCGCTTCTGTCTGCGATTATTCTCCATCTCTTGGCTTGCGCTCTCATCGTCACCGAGGAGGCTATCGCGCTGTTCTTCAAGCGCTGCGTCAAACAGTTGTAGTGGTCTGATAAGACGTCCCAATTCACCTTGTTCTTTGATGAATCCATCAATTGCGGCCACGAGTTCTGGGATACGGCTGCTTTTCAAGAGTCGTTCCTTCCTGCTGCCATCGGATTTCTGACTCTTCAGGTAGCTATCAACAGCCGCCAAATGTACAGGAAGGCTAAGAGGTTCGATCGCTTTTTCGACCTCGGAGATAATCTCCTCGTCCCGATCCTTCTTGTCTTCCCGGTCCATTTTGTTGACGATCACCAGCATTTTACCCGCCAACCCCAAGTAGCTGGGTCTGGCGACAAAGTTGAAGTGAGTTACTAGTCTATTATTAAAGAGCTCATTGGTTAGGACGAAGAGAATTAAATCTGAATCCAACGTTGATGCACGTGCGATTTCGTCATGGTCAGTGTTTTCGGCTTCCGCTTGGATACCCGGAGTGTCGACGAGCGTCACCCCCTTCCACTTGAATTCCTTCGCTTCCTTAGTGGTGGGACCTGGACTCGTATCAACCTCGGCTCCCGTCAGTGCCATGATAAGAGATGATTTCCCCGCACTGAATTCCCCAAGCAATGAAACTCGGTACTTAGCCTCCGTTTCAAAGACCTCTAAAGCACCATCAGCCGCTGCGCGAAGCGTACCTTTCAGATCTGCATCAATTTGCTCTGCATCGATCTGCTTCTGCCAGTCTTCCAGCAGTTTGCGGATGGCTTCTCGTTGTTGTCCAAATTTGATCCCGTTCATTTTTTCCCCAATTGTCTGATGTTAATTCTGTCGACTTGAAGGAGGCGTTCAGCCATCTTCACGTTCGACCCGTGCCTGCCAATGGCGAGTTTCATCTGATCTGAGGATACTGTCACGTTGATGGGTTTATCTGCGTTAATAATCCCGACGTTGAGAACATCAATGTGTGCGGGGCGTAATGCCTGCTCGATCTGCGTTCGGAAATCCACTTTGGATTCCACCCAAGCGACATGGTCGCCGTTAAGCAAGTCCCTCAGCTTCTTTATATGTTCGCCGCCACGACCGATGCAACGTCCTAGCACATTGTCCATAGGTCGTACTGGGGCTACGAGTAGCTTACAATGTCCTTCCCAGCGTACTGCTCGGATTAGCTCGATGTTGCCTTCTTTAATTTCAGGCACAGCAAGCTCTGCAAGCTTCGTAACTGCGTCAAGCTCTAGGCTGTCCAAGAGGTTGTCAAGTTTTTCGAGGCTGTCCACAGCAGTCCGCCATAGTTGCTTTTGTGCGTACGATACTTGTCGTAAAGGTTCCTGAATGTCCTTGAGCAGTGTTTCCTCGTACCGGTTGAGCCAGTCGGAGCAATCATTGTTTGTTTTTTGATACTGTTCCGACAGTCCCTTCCTGAGTTTATACACAATATCATCTCGGTGCTTTCGCAGGTCTTTTTGATTGGCCTTGCGCCACTCATCAGCAATTTCGCCAGAGGCTTTTCCTCCGGCGAGTGCTCCTGCTCCACCGAAAAGTACGACCGCGGCCGCGCCGGCAACCCACCCTGTGGGATTCCAGAAGTTTCCTATAGCCCAAGTCGTGAGTGCACCACCGGCTAAACTACCCGCTGTCTTTATGCCTGCTCGGACTATTCGTCGGTACTTATCGTTTTCGCGATAATCGTCGATTTTTTTGAATTCGGACTGTACGCCACCGAGATTTGACTCAAACTTGGCATTGAATTCTAATCGACGGACCTGCTCCTTAAGTTCCTTCTTAAAGAGGCTCCTCGCATCCGCGACGAACTTCTGAGGAGCATCGCCCACGCCGTTTGACTTCAGGATTTTCTCCCAATCGGAACGGAGTTTCTTGCCTCCGCCTCGCTCCACAATTAGCCCATCCACCAAGATAGGTATCTGCTCGTCGGCTTTCTGGAAGGCCATCTTCACCTTTGATAGCCGGCCCTTTGCCTTCTGAGCCGCGTTCCTTACAGCCTTCTCGAGTGCCTTTCGTTGCTCATCCGTCTGAGACATACTGTCGCGGAACTTCCCGGCGAATATCCTGAGCTCGTCCTTGACGGAAACCACATGACTTCGCAGCGCTTGACCCGGAGACTCGATACGCGCCCCGAGAGCCTCCGTCTCAATAAACTCCCGAATCCGTTGCTCGACTGAGGCAATCCGGCTTAACTCACGAAGGCACTCTACGTTATTCTTGTGATTTGACTGCGTAGCGAGCCAAGCGGCTCGTGCGTGGATCGGTAAGACCGTGGGCTTAGAGATGTTGTGATTGCGCTCAAGATACTCTTCTATCCGCTGAACATGCCCCGCGATCTTGCATTCATCGAATAAGTCGTCGAGCAAGTCCTCAAACGAGAAGTCTGGATCCTGTAGATCCTCGATCAGATCCTCGTCGTTTCTTTTCACATTCAGGAGGACAGTAATTCCTTTGCCCATGCTCCGTATCTCTGCGAAATGCTCTAATTCCCCCGCTCGTACCTTGTCGTCTGACAGTAAAAAAAAGATATGGTCAGCCAGTTCGACGAAATCATGTGCCTGAGCCGCGAGTTCCTCCCCCTTAAACCCCTCAATGCCCGGCGTATCTACAATGCGTAACGTCTTTTGCTTCGGAGGCCAAAAGTACTGCTTGATCTGAGTCGTGGTGTGTTGTCGTCCGATTCCGATAGTCGTACCGTCTCCACCTGTAAGCGCCTCCAGTGTCGTACTCTTCCCCGCACGTGTTTGTCCGAATAGCGCAATGGTGACGAGCCCTCTGCTCTTTTGTAAGCCTTTGAGAGTACTGTCTAGGTCTTTGCCTGCCTCATCGGTAAGACGAAGTAATATCTCCTTGACTTTTTCTAGTTCCCCAGCGAACTCTCCGGCTGTCTCTCGCACAGTCTTGGATTCACTTTCTACAACCCCTATCTCTTCGACGGCCTGTCGATACTCGACCAACACGTCGCGCAGGGCACGAACCCGAGGTTCGGTGGTACGCATGGCGTACTTAGCCGCCTCGCGGCATTGTAGAAGGTCCTTTTCCAGTCCGGCACCTTGCATAGGCTGATTTCTCTGATTGTTCATGATTACCGGAACTTTCAATATCGGAAGTCCATCAGACAAACTGCATGTTCTGCCTCATAAAAAGGCCAAATTACCGCAGAGGATATCCTAATAGCAACTTCCCGCGCTCACAGCGGCATATACTCCAGCCCCAAAACCCGCTCGACAAACCAGCCCAACCCAAAAAGCCCAATAACGGCCGACACCACCCAAACGACCGTGCGCTGATAGGGCCGTTGGCTAAGCCAAGCGATCAAGGGGAAGACGAGCGCGACAATGGCTACTTGGCCGATTTCCACGCCGGCGTTGAACGCAAACAGCGAGGCAACCAGCCCGCGCGTGGGCAACCCCAACTCGCGCAGCACATTGGCGAAGCCAAACCCGTGTATCAGCCCAAAGGCAAAGGTGATCATCCAGCGGTGCTCCGTGCGCTTGAGCCAGCAGTTCTCCACTGCGACGTACACGATGCTCAAGGCAATGCCAGCCTCTATCCACTGGCTCGGCAGGCGGACCATTTCGAGGGCCGCCAAACAGAGGGTGATGCTGTGGGCAACAGTGAAGGCCGTTACTACCTTGACCAAACTGAGCAGCCGCCCCCCCACCACGATCAGCGCCAGCAAAAACATGACGTGGTCGTAGCCGAGGAAAATGTGCTCTACTCCGAGCACCGTGAACTCGTATAGATGATCCCACAGCGACTTCTCTCCGGCAAAGGTCTGTTGCGGCGACTCCGCCGAAAACACAGCTTGGACGAGCGGCTGACCGGGCAACATGATTTTGGCCAAGTTTTTGTGCGCGTCCCCAAAGCGCTCCGGCCAGCCGATCCAGACTTCCAACTCGTTGACGGGCTCATCCAACTCGGCACTGAAGTACAAGTTGGCAAACGTATTGCCCTTGTTGTCCGGGGTAATGTCCCCCCTGTCGCGCATGAGGGTGAGTGGCTGGCCGTTGGCTCGCAGGCGCATCTGCTTTTCGACAAAGGCGAATATGTCGTCGAGGCCGGCCTCCATCTCTTCGTAGAACAACAGGCCGTCCCCGTCTTGATCGATGCCAATTTTCAGGAGGTCGAAATCGTCCATGCGCACACGCACTTTGAGCGCGTCGTCCTCGGCGGTCAAATTCGTGTAACTGGTGTTGAGCTTGTGGGCGTGAACTGGACTCGGAGTGGCAAAAAACAGCAGGACCAGTGCGAATGTGGGTAGCAAACTAAGGTATGTCTTCATTTTCTTTCTTTAGTAAAGAGCGGATATAAGCGGCAATCTGTGCGCGTTCCTCCGCCGAGAGATGTCCATAGCCCGGCATGGGAGTACCGGGCATTCCCTTCTGAATCGTTCGGGTGATAGCGGCTTGGCTGTGGCCGTTTTTGTAGGCAGCGGGATCGCGGAAATCGCGCGGGGGCGGCCGAAGCGACGCCGCGATCTGGCCATCGCCGCGACCGTCCGGGCCGTGGCACACCGCACACCCATTGCGAATAAAGAGGGCCTTGCCCTGTTCCACCGCGCCTTGGACGTCATCGCTCTCGCCCGCGCAGCCAGCCGCCAAGGCCGCCAACACCCAGGTCTTAACCGCGGCTTTGCAGTTCAAAACTGAAGGTCGTCCCCGCCCCTAACTTGCTCTGTACGCTCACTTGCTCGCCGTGGGCCTCGGCGATGTGGCGCACGATAGACAACCCCAAGCCCGTGCCCCCGAGCGTGCGCGAGCGCCCCTTGTCAACCCGGTAGAAGCGCTCAAAGATCCGGCCCAAGTCCTCGGAGGGGATGCCAATACCCGTATCTTCGACGTAAATCGTCAGGCGATCGGCGCCTGCGACAGGCCGTGTGCCAACGCGGACTTTCCCCTCTGCGGGCGTGTATTTGACGGCGTTATCGAGCAAGTTGATGAGGGCGTGTTCGATCAATTTGGGGTCGCAGATCACCTTGACAGACGGCGGAATGTCGCAGTGAATGGCAATTTGCTTTTGCGCGGCTGCTTGGCTGACCGAGCCAACAGACGTATCGACTAAGGGCTTTAGCTCGCAAGGAACCAATTCGACTTCGAGTTGATCAGACTCCAGTCGCGACAGATCGAGCAAGTCGCCGAGCAAGTGGGTCAGGCGGTCGGCGTGATTCTCGATAATGCCAGTGAAGCGGCGAGCCGTCGCCCGGTCGTCGAGCGCGCCATCAGATAAAATCTCGGCATAGCCCTTAATGGCTGTCAATGGCGTACACAACTCGTGGGACACATTGGCCACAAAGTCGCGGCGCATTCTCTCTAGTTGGCGCAAGCGCGTAATATCGTAGAGGACCGCCACCGCGCCGATGCACTCGTTCCCTTCGAGGACCGGCGCGACTTGCATGTCCAAATGGCACTCCGGCGCGCTGGTCAGTTCCACTTCCATTGCTCGGCTTCGGCCTTCGGCCAAACACCCGGTCAGCGCTTCTTGGATGGCCGCGTAACGCACGACCTCGGCGGTCAATAGCCCCTCTAGCGGCAGGTCTAAGTCAAACAGGTTGGCCAGCGCCTTGTTGGCCAGCACCACTCGACCATCGCGATCGACGACCAAGATGGCCTCGGTAATGCTTTCGAGGATGACCTCTAAGCGGTTTTTTTCGCTCTCTAGCTGATCGACGTGCTGTTGAATCCGCCCGGCGAGGTCCTCTAAGGCACGCGCTAGTTCGGGATGGAACGTCTCCAACCAAGCCGGGTCGCCAAGGGCCGCTTCGTCGCGCTGGCGCAACTGCTCTCCCTGCCGCTGAGCCGTGCGGCCCCAGAACCAGACTTGGCCGCCAGCCCAGAGCGCGGCCAACACGAGCGCAAGGGCGATGTGACCACTCCACCAAACAAGCACGACCAAGAGCGCGTTGCTTAGGAGCAACATCCACCCGCGGCGCATCCTAGCGACCCTCTCGGCGAAAGCGATAGCCCATGCCGCGCACGGTTTCGACCATTTCGGCGGCCGCCCCGAGCTTTTCGCGCAGGCGGCGGATGTGCGTGTCAACCGTGCGGTGATAGCCAATGTACTCGTAGCCCCACACCACCTTGAGCAACTCTTCCCGCGACTGCACCCGCCCGCGCCGCTGGGCAAGGGTCGTCAAGAGCTTGAACTCGGTCGCCGTCAGTTCGATGGGATCGCTGTCGAGTTGCACCTGACATCCCACCGGATCAATGGCCAAGGGGCCAGCCACGATCCGCACGGCTTCCGCTTGGCCGCGGCCCTCGACGCGGCGCAATATGGCGCGGATGCGCAAGACGAGCTCGCGCGGGGAAAAGGGCTTGACCAAGTAATCGTCCGCGCCCAATTCCAAGCCGACGATGCGGTCGATCTCCCCGGCGCGCGCCGTCAGCATCAAGACCGGTATGTCCTTGGTGCGAGGATCTTGCTTGAGGAGGCGGCAGACCTCTAAGCCGCCGATGCCCGGCAGCATCAGATCCAAGACCACGAGGCAGACCAGATTTTGCTCCATCGCGCTTAGGGCCTGCTCTTCGTCCTCGGCCGGCACGACGGCAAAGCCGGACTGTTCTAGATGGTACGAGACCAAGGAGAGAATGTCGGGTTCGTCCTCAACGACTAGGATTTTGTCGCTCATGAGTCTTTTTCCTCCCACCAACTCTCTTTTTGATGCCGCACGATGCGCCCTTCGACGAGGAACACCACGTTCTCGGCGATGTTGGAGGCATGGTCGCCGATTCTTTCGAGGTGCCGCGACACCAAGATCAGGTAGATGCCGCGGTCGATGGTATCCGGCCCAATTGCCGGCGCGTGCATGTACGTGAGTAGCTCGCGAAAAATCTGATCGCGCAACAGGTCGAGCTCTTCGTCGCGCTGACCAACGTCGCGCGCCAAGTCCACGTCGCGGCGCACGAACGCATCAAGGGCATCCTTGACCATGCCTTGGGCCAATTCGGACATTCGCGGTATATCGATCAGCGGCTTGAGCAGCGGGAGCTTATTGAGCACTTCGGCGCGCTGGGCGATGTTGACGGCTTGGTCGTTGATCCGCTCTAGATCTTCATTGATTTTCAGGATGCAGGCCAACAGCCGCAGGTCGCTGGCCATCGGCCCTTGGGTCGCAAACACCTTCAGGCAGGTCTCTTCAACGACGATCTCCCAATCGTCTATCTTCTTCCCCCCCTCAATCACTACTTGCACTAGCTCGTCGTCGCGGTCCACGAGAGCGCGCACAGCCTGCCCAATGGACTCCTCGACGGCCCCGCTCATTTTTAATAAGTCCTGTTTGAGCTCGTCTAATCGCTGGTCGAATCTTCGTTCCATGGCCCCTTCCTACCTCAGCCGAAGCGGCCGGTTACGTAGTCTTCGGTCTGTTTGCTGCGGGGATTGGTGAACATGTCTTCGGTCTGGCTGAATTCGATCAAATAGCCTAGATAGTAGAAGGCCGTATAGGTCGAAATCCGCGCTGCCTGTTGCAGATTGTGCGTGACGACGATGATGGTGTAATCGGACTTCAGTTCGGTGATCGTCTCCTCGACCCGCGCAGTGGCAATCGGGTCCAGCGCCGAGCAAGGCTCGTCCATCAATACCACCTCCGGCTCGACGGCGAGAGTGCGCGCAATACACAGCCGCTGCTGCTGGCCGCCGGACAGGCTCAGCGCGTTGTCCTTGAGCCGGTCCTTGACCTCGTCCCACAGCGCGGCGGCCTTCAGGCTCTTCTCCACGGCCTCGTCGAGTACCCAACGGCGGTTTTCCCCGGCGATCCGCAGGCCGTAGGCCACGTTTTCGTAGATGGACTTGGGGAAGGGATTGGACTTTTGGAACACCATACCCACCCGCCGCCGCAAGTCGATCACATCGCAATCAGGAGCATAAATGTCGCGGCCACTGACCCGCACCTCGCCTTCAATGCGCGCGGATTCGATCAGATCGTTGAGGCGATTGAAGCAGCGCAAGAGCGTCGATTTGCCGCAGCCCGAAGGCCCGATAAACGCAGTCACCTCACGCTCGGGAATGCTCAGGTCAATGTCGTGCAGGGCCTGAGTCTCTCCGTAGAACATGTTCAGATTTTCCACCTCGACGATGGGATTTGCATGGTCCGAGGCTAAGGGCTGGCTCATGGCATCTCCTAAAAGGCCGCCGTGGCGTACTTCCTGCGCAATTTGTTGCGGACGACAATCGCCGTCAAGTTCAGGAGCAGGACAATGGCCAACAGCATCAGAGCCGTGGTGTACACCATGGGCCGGGCCGCCTCCACATTGGGCGACTGGAAGCCCACGTCGTAGATGTGGAAGCCCAAGTGCATAAACTTGCGCTCTAGGTGAAAAAACGGCGCGAACGCATCGAGCGGTAGGTCCGGCGCCAGCTTGACGACGCCCGTGATCATCAGCGGCGCAACCTCGCCGGCCCCGCGCGCCGTGGCCAAGATGACGCCCGTGAGAATGCCCGGCAGCGCACTGGGCAGCACCACGCTCCAAATCATCTGAAATTTGGTCGCCCCCAAAGCCAGCGCGCCTTCGCGCATCTCGCGGGGTACGGCTGCCAAGCTCTCCTCCGTGGCAACGATGACGACCGGCACCGTTAGCAGGGCGAGGGTCAGCGAGGCCCAGAGGATGCCACCGGTGCCATAGGTGGGCGTCGGCAGGGCATCCGCGTAAAAGAGCTGGTCAATGCTGCCGCCGATGCCGTACACGAAGAAGCCCAACCCGAACATGCCAAAGACAATGGAAGGCACGCCCGCCAAGTTGTTGACCGCAATCCGCACGAGGCGCACCAAAAGGCCCTGTCGGGCGTACTCGCGCAGATAGAGTGCCGCCAAGACCCCAAAGGGCACGGCTGCCAAGCTCATCAACATCACCATCATCACCGTGCCAAAGAGCGCGGGGAATATGCCGCCCTCAGTGTTGGATTCGCGCGGCTCGCCTGCCACAAATTCCCAGCCCTTGGACAGATAGGTTTGTACTTTGGCCCAAAAGCCCATCAAATTGGGGCGATAGGCGCGGACGATGGCCGCTACAGAGACGCGGCGCGTTTCACCCCCGGCGAGGACGACTTCCACCTCCCAGCGTTCCTGTTGCGCCCGTAGCTCGTCCAAGCGCCCCGACAGGACCTCGTGCTCGTCCCACAGGGCCTGGCGACGCACCTCGTTTGCAGCGAGTTGCGAGTCGTTTTTCTCGCGCTGCAGGCGCCGCTCTTGCAGGCGCAAGTCATCTATTGCGCGGTTGAGCTTGCCCAGTTCGCCGCGTTCCAGCGCGTGGATGCGCTCGTCGAGTTCGCCGGCCTGGTCCAGCAACTCTTGTAAGACTTCCCAGACTCCCTCTCCTTTTGCCAGCAGCCGCTCCTCCTCGTACAAAGCTGCGATAAAGCCGTGCATATCGCCCCACTCGACTCGCTCGAAGACCACGGCCGCGGGCGGCGTTTCGCGCTCGGCAATCGCGTCTTCATCCACCCAGCGAAAGTCTTGGCCATACGCGTCGCGGTTGCCGACCTTTAGCTGCACCCGATAGTGCCCGGCGGCCCCGGGAATGGGCTGGCGATCCATCAGCTTGCCCATGACCGGCGGACCGCCTTTGAGGCGCAACAGGGTCAGATCCTGCGGCCAGAACACGCCCGCGCCGTGATAGACAATGATCCCCACCAAACCGGCGATCATCGCCAAACACAGGGCCAGTGCTCCGCCCGTAAGCCAGATAAAAGGGTCGCCCCGCTGCCAGAATCTCATCACAGCCGATTGTACTTATCCCGCAAGCGTTGGCGCACGATCTCGGCCAACGAGTTGATAAAGAAGGTAGCGATAAACAGCAGCAAGCCACTAAGGAAAAGCACTCGGTAGAGCGTACCTTGGTGTGGCGCTTCTGGTAACTCCACGGCGATATTGGCCGAGATGGTACGCATGCCGTTGAAGATATTCCAATCTATGATCGGGGTATTGCCCGTGGCCATCAGCACGATCATGGTTTCCCCGATGGCGCGGCCAAGGCCGATCATGGACGCCGAGAAAATGCCCGGCAGGGCCATGGGCAACACCACTTTGATCGCTGTCTGCCAAGGCGTGGCTCCCAAGGCCAGCGAGCCGGCGCGCAAGTGGCTGGGCACGCTGGAGAGCGCGTCCTCGCAGATAGTGAAGACCAGCGGAACGACCGCAAAACCCATGGCAAACCCCACGACCAAGCAATTGCGCTGGTCGTAGCCAACGCCCGCGTCTTGCCGCAGCCAGCGCAAGAAGTGCCCCTCAAAAGCCAAGTCTTCAAAGACCGGCCCCAGCGCGTACGCCAACCCAGCGACCAGCAGGGTCACCGCACCGAGCAAGTATATCTCCCCCACCCGCGCCACTTGGCGCACCCAAGCCTCTGGAGCGTATTGCCAGCCCCAAGCCGCAGCTATAACCACGGCTGGCACCGCCGGCAGCAGCAGCAAGGTCCCCAACAAATGCGATTCGAGCAGTGGGGCCAGCCACAAGCCAGCGAGAAAGCCCAAGATGACGCTCGGCAACGAGGCCATGACTTCCACAGACGGCTTGACCAATCCCTGTACGCGCGGCGAGGCAAATTCGGCCGTGTAAATCGCGGCTAAAACGGCCAACGGCAAGGCAAAGAGCAGGGCGTAGAGCGTACCCTTGGCCGTGCCCAAAATCAGCGGCACCAAGCTGAGCTTCGGCTCGAACTCATCCGTGCCGCCCGTAGATTGCCACACGTATTCGCGGCCCCCGTAGCCCTCGTACCAGATGGAGCCAAACAGCACGGCTGCGCTGATTTCGGGATGGGGGTGGTCGAGGGCAAAGCGCCGCAACCACCCGTCTTGGCCGAGAGCCAAAAATCCGTCGGCCTTGGGCGCGAAGACCAACGCGGTCGCCGGGGAGTCGCCTCTCAGTTGGAAGGGCGTCTGTTCGGAGGTTAGGTGGTGCAGGGCGATGGTGCCCTCAGCGTCGGTCGTGAGAAACTGCTTGTCGCGCTCTGAAGCGGCAATGTGGGTAACGGCTGACTCATGGGGAACAAAGGCGTGAATTTTGCGATACGAGCGCTGCCCACTTTCCTCGACCTTAAACCAAGTGCTGACGCGGCCGGCCGCGTCGCCGACGACCAGAGAAACCTCGCCCAGCGCGTACGCCAACGCCGAAACCGCGACCTCTGAGACCGCAATGTGCCCCACAAACGCAGGTGCTTGCTCCACTGCGCCCAGCCTCCACTCGTACACCTGCCCCTGGTCCGTTCCCACGAGCAACTGGCGAATGCGGCCGTCGAGCAGTACCTGCGTGGCCTTGCCGTCGAAAGCGGCCGTTAGCTCGTACTGCCTTTCTCGGCGCTCGCCCGGCCCCAATAGGCCCTGCTGCTGCTCAGCCACCATCACCACCAAGCGGCCACTCGCCGTAATCGCCGCTGCGACCGAGCGGCCGTCGTCCCCTTGTCGAAAGCCCACCTGTACCAGTGGCTCGCCCGCCGGATCGACCGCGATGAGGCGCTCAACCGCAAACTGCGGCACCACCTGCCGCTGGCCGCTGCTGTAATCGAGTTGGAAACGAATCCGCGCCACTAGCAAATGACCGTCGTCCGTGCCCAGTGCCAGAACGTCGTTTGGCATCCGCTGTGCGGCCGTTACCTTGCGGCTCGTCAACTCGGCTGGCAGTTCGCGGCGGATGACTTGGCCATCGTCCAACCGCAACAAATCCACCCCTTGGGGGCCGACTGCATACGCGGTCTGGTAATAGGGATCGAGCCCAATGGCGAATGGGCCGACCACTTGTTGCGCCTTTGCTGGTCGTAGCTGCGGGGCGCGGAATAGGGGCCAAGCCTCGGCGAAGACGAAGACGAATATCCCCAAGACGGCGGCGACAATGCCGATGCCGCCAAAGGAGATGAAGCGCTCAGCCAGCCAGTCGAGGGCGCGGGCGCGCGGCGTGATTCCGCGCTTATATGGCTTGGGGATCACGTATCCACGCCTTTAGATATCCAATTTGGCCAATTCGGCTTGGACCGCTTCAAACGGCACGGGCATATAGCCGTCTTTGACGACAATTTCTTGACCTTCTTTAGAAAAAATAAACTTGCAGAACTCTTTCACTAGCGGGTCCATAGCTTGGCCGGGGGCCTTGTTTATATAAATGTATAGAAAACGACCGAGGGGATACGAGCCGTTTAGTACGTTTTCCATCGAGCCTTGCTTAGACTCCTGTCCCTCGGCTTTAGCCAGGGGCACAACGCGCACCCCCGAGGTCTGATAGCCAATGCCGCTGTATCCTATGGCGAAACGGTCCTCGGTGATGCCTTGGACTACGGACGCCGACCCGGGCTGCTCTTTCACCTCGTCCTTGTAGTCGCCTTTGAACAGGGCCTGCTTCTTAAAAAAACCATAGGTGCCCGAGGCCGAGTTGCGGCCGTAGAGGCTAATTCGGGCCTTGGCCCAATCCCCTTCTAACCCCAACTGGCCCCAAGTGGTGATGTCGTTGGGGAACTCGCTGCGGCGGGTCTTGGAAAAAATCGCATCGACTTGCGGCAGGCTCAGGCCCTCGAGGGGGTTGTCCTTGTTGACAAAGACCGCCAGCGCATCCAGCGCCGCCCGCAGAGGCGTTGGCTTATAGCCGAAGGCCTGCTCGAATTTGTCCTCCTCGCTCGACTTCAGCGGCCGCGACATTGGCCCGAACTGAGCCGTGCCCTCAATTAGGGCCGGCGGCGCAGTACTCGACCCCTTGCCCTCGATCTGGATCTTGACGTTGGGATAGTACTTGCGGAAGGCCTCCAGCCAGAGCGCCATCATGTTGTTCATCGTGTCGGAGCCAATGCTACTGGCGTTGCCAGCCAGACCGCGCACTTTCTCGTAGGGCGCGATTCGCTCATCAACGGCTATGGTCTGCGCTTGGACGCCAGCGGCGAACACCCCACACATCAGCACTACTCCGAGCCATTTTTTTCTCATCGTTGCATTCTCCATGCCATTTTAAGTATGGCCGTTTTTAAGTTTGTAGGATTTGTATCTAACGGATGAAACTTGCGTTACGGCACGGCTAAAATTTGTAGTAAAAGGTCAGCCGTCCTTGGACATTGGCATCGCGGCCGGCGGGCGACTCGATGAGCACATTGGGCATCAGGTGAACGTCTGTAGCCGCGGCGTAGTCGAGGCCGGCGATGAAGAGCCAATCCCTGTCGTCCGCAGCGTCGTGGGTGACCGCATCGAATCGGCCAAAGCCCTTGAACGCGGCATTGAGCGGCAGCGAGCCAAAAGCCGAGACCCCGGCGACGACTTGATCCTCGCCGCCTGCGCCGGCCTGCTCGTTGGTGCGCGAGAAGACCTCCAACCCCGCCCTACCCTTCGCTCCCTGCCAGCCGACGAAGCCCTTGAAGGTCCGCTCGTTGCGACCAGCCAGCTTCGCATTAAAGTCCGCATAGCCTTCCAAGATCAATCGGTCCGCCGCCTTGAAACTCAACGAACCATAGAACTTCTTGCCGTGGTCGTCCTCCGGCTTCTGTCCGGGACCATTGCCGATCATCAGGTGGTAGTTCAGCTGGCCCGCCGCGCCCTTGAGGGCCGCACCCAAGTCGGCCGAAGAGCCAATTTTATTCCAGTCGAGCGCGGTCTTGGCTATCGATCGGTAGCCCCAGACCTTTTCGGCGACAGCCCAAGTCGGCGTCCCCGAAAGCCCTAGATATATATCCGCATCGCCTATCCCCTCTTTCCACTGTACGTAGCCGTGCTTGACGAAGGGTTCCATCTTCGCACCTTGGGCAAACCCCGCGTCCTTAGCCTCAAGGCGAAAGCGAATCGCAAAGTCAGTGGCAACGTCCCTCTGGCATGTGAGGTACATCCGGCGGAACTGGAAGGCATTGCGCTTGCGGGGCTGCCTAGCGTCGGCCTCGTCGGCGGCCAATACGTAGTAGTAGTCGCCAAACATAAGGCCTTTGATCGCGACCTCCTGTGCTTGCGCTGCAAAGACCCAGCCCAACATCAGGGTTACAAACGTCATCTTTTTTTTCATTATGTGTTACTATCCTCCCTCTTTTGGCGTTTTTCTCGTCTTCGATTCGAGCGGTGGCTCGTCTTGTGCCTCCTACTCTGCGTCTATCTGCGGATTATCTGGTAAATGATGTAGGGTTGCTATATGTTTGAAAATGGCCTCGCTATGCGACGCTTTTGTCACAGTATTGTTACGAAATGGTGACGTTTTTCTCTGCGATAGATACGCGACCTCGACGAGAGCAACCGCGAATTCCAGTTCAACCTGACCGTGCCCTTCAAGCAATGGCAGGGTATCAACAGCAATTTCAAAACCGGCTTCTTGGCTCTGGACAAAGCGCACACTTTTCGCGAGCGGCACTACGAATTCGACCAAGACGACATCGACTACGACGGCCAGCCCAATACCTTTTTTGCGGCCGAAAAGGTCGGGCTAATCAGCAGCAATGGCAGCCAGTACCGCTTCGGCTCCTACGTCCAAGACGCCGCCCAGCTTTTGAGCAATTTTGACGGCGACCAGCAAATCTACGCTGGCTACGCCATGATCGAGCTGCCCATCAATACCCAACTGCGCCTCGTGGGAGGTACCCGGCTCGAATCCACGCGCATTGACGTGGCCAGCCAAGACTCGACCAAGGCCGCTGGCCAGCTTGCTGAAAACGACTTGCTGCCCTCGCTCAACGCCGTCTGGGAAATCCGCCCAGGCGCGAACGTGCATAGCTAGCTCCTACTCGGTCGCTGTCGATATGTCGGACCTCAGCACCGGGACCGCCTCCGCGCGGGCGACAAAGGCC
The DNA here is from genome assembly GCA_965200315.1 of Candidatus Latescibacterota bacterium. GTDB lineage: Bacteria > Latescibacterota > UBA2968 > UBA8231 > UBA8231. The sequence goes on along the minus strand of OZ241362.1, from coordinate 167,157 downwards.
TGCAGCGCAAGATGACCTCGCTCAAGTAGGGCTTTTCTCGCAGAATAAAAAAGAGGGACGGGTGTATGCCCGTCCCTTCTTTTTTTGAAATGCTCGGCCGCTCATTACCGCGCAGAAATTCCTTGACAAAGGTCTGTTCGTCCGAGCAGCCGCCTGTGGCTACTCGTAAAATTTTTGCTTCTAAGCGTTGAGTATATCTTTCCGCGTGGCCTGTCAATCAATCGCTGGTTCTTGAAATCTTCCTGTAGGTTTTGATCGTTGGAATACAACAGGCGGGCTCCGCTGAGTTGAGCTAAGGCGAGCACGTGCGGATCGTCCGATTTGCAGGCCGGGTGGTTTTCAAATTCCTCCGTTCTTGCCGCCAACTCGCTTTCGCTGGCGATGTACAACACGCCGGCCGCCACAGCACTAGACGCCCAATTTCTGAAGCCTTCGGTGCTACTTTCAAGTTCCCTAAGCAATTTGCCACCAACCACTAAACGTCCCCTGCCGGCCTTGACCCAGTCCAAGAACTTTTCTCCTGCCGGCTGCGGCTTCTCTACGAATACTTCGGCGGCGACATTCGCGTCAATAATGGCGCACATTCATCATCCTCCGGTAGATGTCCGCCGCTTCCAGATAGACCGTTCAACTTCTTCCATGAAGAACCGCCGGTAACTCGGCGGAGCATTCAGAACGTTGCCTTCTTCGTCCAATTTCAGCGAATGAATGCACACGCTGAGGTCGTGCGGCTCAAAAAAGAGGATAGAGACATCTTCCGGTTTCAAATTTCCCTCGCCATCGCGCACATCCATCCGCACCCGGTCGAGCAAGTGGTCGCTATGCGTTTCGACAACCAGTTGGCGATCCGGTCGGGCGACTTGGCAAAACAGGCTACCTAAAGCGGCCTGAGCACTGGGGTGGAGGTGGACTTCGGGTTGTTGGAGCAGAAACATGGTCGGGGCGTCTTGGCGCAGTAATTCGGTTATGACGGGTAGCACTTGGCTGACGCCATAGCCGACATCAATCAGGTTGCGCGATGGTCCCTTTAGCTTGTTGTTGCTAAATTTTCGTATTTGTACCTGAAAAGGCTCAGTGGCCTTCTTTCCGAAAGCCCGGATCAAAATTTCATCGAAAAGACCAGCATCTTGGCCAAATTTTTCGAGTGCGCCCTTGAGCGTTTCCCATTTGCGTCTATCCTGAAAATACAAATCGGACAAATACATAGGAACGTAGTCGCCTTCGGGGTCTCGCGTCGGGCGAGCAGGGTCGTAGGTGCGACGTGGCTTGGAGCGGACCGGTGCGCTGGCGTACGGTTCGTTTCCGTAGGCGTAAAAAGATGTAAACGGATATAGAAGATGGCGAATTCGTTCTAGATCCATTTCAGAAGGCTGTCCTGAGCCTGCTTGGCCAGTCCATCGAGCCTCTCCTTGCTCTACGACTATTTCTAATTCTATTAGCAAAGAGAATAGATCGGCGTGGTCTGTATGTGCCGACAGGGCGAATCTAGCAGGTGGGCTGACTCCCCAAGTGCCATTCTCCGTTCTGCAACGAATTTCCCATGACGACTGGTTTGCCGAGAGTTTACATTCGATCCACGTATCCTTTTGAGCACAGCGCATTCGCACCGGACTGGGGACAGCCCCCCTTTTTTTGAACGTCACATCAAAACAATACTCTTCACTATCTCTAATGAACTCGAATCCCGCCTCAAAGGTATCGGCCCGTCCACCTCGTCCACCTCGGTAGTAGGCGATTTCGTCGAAGCTGCCGAGATCGTAGGGAGTCTTTTTGAAATTGGGAAATGTATCTTGAACAACATCCCACAATGCCCGAATTACAGCCAAAAACGAGGTCTTGCCAGTGCTGTTCTCGCCGACGAGCAGGGTCAGCGGGGCTAGGCGGGCGGTCTGCCTTTCGCGGAAGCAGCGGAAATTTTCGAGGGTAATCTTGTCCATTGTACGTCTCCCGTTTTAAGGTGGCGGCAGCCTGCGCCCCCTACCGCCGAAAAGCTTCCCGGCGCACTCGGCCACCGGTAGCAGGCGGTCGGTCCCGTCAAATAACCATGCCCGGCGGAATCACCGCGTCTTTAGGCACGACCACGATCCCGTCGCGGATGTAGTAATTGGTCGCATCGGCCTCGACGCCTCGGGCCTTGCTGGTGATGCGAACCCGCTCGCCGATGCGCGCGTTTTTGTCGATGATCGCGCCGGTGATCGTGCTGTTCGCGCCAATCCCCATATTCGGAATGCCTTGAGCCGCATTGCGCGCTCGATCAACCGGCGACTCTTCCGAATCCGCACCCATAACGATGGTGTTGGCAATCTGGCATTTCGCGCCAATCACCGAGCGGATTCCGATCACCGAGCGCCCGATCCGGGCCGCCTGAATGGAAGAGCCTTCGCAGATAATCCCGCGCTCAATGTGGCAATCGTCCAGCCGCGTCCCAGCGAGGAAGCGCGCGTGGGTGTAAATCGGTGCGTCGGCCTGGTAAAAGTCAAACGGTGGCGGCCGATCCGTCAGCGCCAAGTTCGCCTCGTAAAAAGAGCGAATGGTGCCGATGTCTTCCCAATATCCTTCAAAGGTGTGGGCAAAAACGCCCACCTTGTGGATCGCATCCGGGATGATGTGCTTGCCGAAGTCGTCTTGGTAGCTGCTCATCAGCAGGCTGACCAAGACCTGGGGTTCAAACACGTAAATGCCCATAGAGGCCATATAGCACGCCTCCGGGTCGGCAGCCGCTGGCAGCCGCAGAGCATCCAGTTCGGCGGGGTCTTGCGGCTTCTCGCGAAAATCCACGATCCGCCCTTGAGCATTCACCTGCACGATCCCCAGTGCGGGCGCGGCTTGCCGCGGCACCGGCTTGACCGCAATCGACACATCCGCGCCGCGCGCTCGGTGCTCTTCGACAAAGGCGCGGTAATCCATGCGATAGAGGTGGTCGCCCGACAGAATTAGCACTTGGTCGGCGCGGCTCGAGAGCAAGTGCCTGAGCTGTTGGCGCACCGCGTCGGCCGTGCCTTGGTACCAATCGACGCTGTCTTGGGTCTGCTCGGCCGCCAAGATCTCGACAAAGCCATCGGAAAAGGAATCAAAGCGATACGTCGTGCTAATGTGGCGGTGCAGCGAAGCGGAGTTGAATTGGGTCAGGGCAAAGATGCGGTTGATCCCAGAATGCAGACAATTGCTGATGGGAATGTCGATTAAGCGGTATTTGCCGCCAATGGGCACGGCCGGCTTGGAGCGAAGCTGCGTTAGCGGGAAGAGTCGCGCACCCTGCCCACCCCCGAGGACGACTCCAATGACGCTTCTCATATCTGCAAACTCCCGATTCTAAAATTCGGCGTAGCTTTTATAGGCAACTTTATCTTATAGATTTTTCCCAACGTAGCAAACCACGCGCATTGGGGCGTCGCGCAAAATAGCATATTTTGTTTTACCGAGGAGACGCCTTATGAAAGCGTTATTCGCCGTTATAGTTGGGCTGCGCTGGCGGTCTTAGCTGTCGCCGATTCTCCCAAGTGGAGTCGGCTGACCGACCAAGATCGTACGTCTTATGCCTCTTCCGTGGCGTTTTCGCCCGACGGCACCACACTCGCGTCCGGCTCAAGCGATAACAACATAGTCCTGTGGGACGTGGCGACGCAGAGGCGGCTGACCACCCTGAAAGGGCATGCCGGTTAGGTCCAATCCGTCTCGTTTTCGCCCGACGGCACCATGCTGGCGTCTGGGGCCGAAGACGGTACGGTCCTGCTCTGGCGATCTTTTTCTAACTAGGAGGCACCATGACGGGAAAATTACAGCACAAGGCCGCGTTGATCACCGGCGCAGGCCGGGGCATTGGTCGGGCCTGCGCCGAGTGCTTTGCCCGCGAGGGAGCACGAGTGGCCATCGCCGACATTGACTCTGGCACCGCCAGCGCCACGGCTGCCGCGATTGGGTCAGGCGCGTTGGGATTAGCTATGGATGTATCCTCCAAGGCCGCCGTCCTCGCCGGCACGAGCCGCGTACTCGACGAGTTCGGCCAACTCGATATCCTAGTCAACAACGCCGGCTATCTCGTCTATACGACCTTTGAATCGTGCAGCGAAGAGCACTGGGACCGCATCGTCGATGTCAACATGAAGGGGCCTTTCCTCTGCACCCAAGCGGTCATCCCCCATATGAAGGCGCGCCGCCAAGGGGTCATCATCAACATGACCTCCCTAGCGGCCAAGACCGGGGGCCTAGCCGCTGGCCCTCCCTACGCAGCGGCTAAAGCTGGCGTCCTCACCTTAACCATTGGCCTAGCGCGCGCCTTAGCTCCCGACCAAATCCGCGTCAACGCCATCGCTCCCGGCGTCATCAACACCGCCATGACCTCCGCCCCCGAACACGACCAGCTCAAAGCCTCCATCCCCCTTGGCCGCTCCGGCCAGCCCGAAGACGTAGCCAACTGCGCGCTCTTTCTGGCTTCGGACGACGCGCGGCACATCACCGGCGAGACCATCGACGTCAACGGGGGGTTGTACATGGACTGATCGCGCCGGGACAAACACCCTAGCACCGGCGTTGCTCAGACAATAAAAATTATGGTTGTAAAGGATTTCAGCCGCGACCAGCAGCCAAGTCGTGCAACAAAGCGGCGTAGCCCGCTTCCCCTTCCCGTTCCCAGCCCTCCAACAGCACCGATCCGACGATGCCGATTTCGGCCCGACCCTGTAGCTGGCGCAAATCTTCCCCGCTGCGCAGGCCAAAACCGACTCCGAGCGGCAGAGCGGTCGCCGCACGGCACCGCGCAATAAACCGATAGAGTTCCCCGCCTAAGTCGGTCTGACGGCCAGTTACGCCCTTGCGCGCCACCGCATAGACCAACCCTTTGGCTTGGGCACCAATCTGCTGCAACCGCTGGTCAGTGTTGGTCGGGGTCATCAGCACAATCGGCGTTTGCTCGCACTCCGCGCCTGCTGCCCACAGGTCGCCGTACTCTTCGACCGGCAAGTCCGGCAGGATAAAGCCGCAGGCCCCACTGGCAGCCAAGCGGCGGCAGAATGGACCGTGCCCCAAGCGAAACGCCGTGTTGTAGTAGCCCATCATCAGATGCGGAAAGGCAAAAGCCGAGGTTGCGCGCTGCATCAAATCGAAATATTCGTCGAGGGTAAGGCCGCTTTTGAGAGCCTGCTGGTTGGCTCGCGCAAAGGTCGGCCCGTCGGCGATTGGCTCGCTAAAGGGCATCTGCAATTCGACCAAATCGACCTCGGCCTCCGCCATGATCTCCAGCATCCGCCAGTTGGCCTCCAGCGACGGGAAACCTGCGATCAGATGCGTCATCAGCAGGACCTTGCGCTCGGTAAGCCGCTCCTCGATATAGGCTTGCAGATTCACGACCGAGCGGCCCTATCGGCGAGGAAGCGCTGCCAGTTTTCGTCCGCGAGTGCGTCGGCGATCGTGAAGATGTCCTTGTCGCCGCGGCCCGACAGGCCAATCAGCACCACTTGGTCGGGCGTCATCGCGCCCACCTCGCGCAGGGCACCGGCCAAGGCGTGGGTACTTTCGAGCGCGCCGATGATCCCCTCGCTGCGCATCATCTGCTTGAGAGCTTCGATCACTTCTTGGTCGGTAGCGGCCTCAATGCGCACTCGGCCCACCTCGGCTAAGTGGGCGAGAATCGGACTGACGCCGATGTAGTCTAACCCCGCCGCCACCGAGTGCGTGTGCCGCATTTGGCCTTCGGCATCTTGGAAGAAGAAGGTCTTGTAGCCCTGAGCAACTCCAGGCGTACCGACGAGGCCGGCCAAGCGCGAGGCATGATCGCCCGTCTCCAGCCCCCGGCCTCCGGCCTCAACCCCGACCAACTCGACGGACGCGTCGTCGAGGAACCCCAAGAATAGACCCGTGGCGTTGGACCCGCCGCCGACGCAAGCGTACACCCTATCGGGCAGGCAGCCCACTGAGCCTAGCATCTGCCGGCGGCTCTCCTCGCCGATGATCCGCTGGAAATAGGCGACGATTTGTGGGAAGGGATGCGGGCCACACGCCGTGCCGAGCACATAGTGAGTGTCGGTCATGGAATAGGCCCAATCGCGGAGGCTCTCGTTGATGGCGTCCTTGAGCGTGGCCGAGCCATCGGTCACCGGCACCACCTCGGCACCGAGTTGCTCCATCCAGAACACGTTGGGCCGCTGGCGCTCCACATCGACAGCCCCCATGTAAATGGTGCATTCCAGCCCTAAGCGAGCGGCCATCGTCGCCGTGGCCACGCCGTGCTGGCCGGCCCCAGTCTCGGCAATGACCCGGCTCTTGCCCATGCGGCGCACCAACAAACCTTGGCCCATGACGTTGTTGACCTTGTGGGCGCCTGTGTGGTTGAGGTCTTCGCGTTTGAGAAAGATCCGCGCCCCGCCGACCTCGCGGGAGAGGTTTTCGAGCAAGGTGATCGGGGTCGGCCGGCAGGAATACGTCCGCATCACCTGCTCAAACTCCGCCCAAAAGGAAGGGTCGCGGCGGGCGTCCGCAAAGACTTGGGTCAATTCGTCGAGGGTCGTGCGGAGGATTTCGGGGACAAAGGCTCCACCATACTCGCCGTAGTACCCGGCGCGCGGGTGGTTAAAAATGGCGTCTGTCAGCCCCATCTCAATCAGTTAGATTGGCGCGCCGGAGCGCGTCGAGCATGGCACTGCTGCCTTGCTCGGCTTCCTGCTGCTGCCGCTGGCGGAACTCGGCGAGATGGGCTTCGGATTCGAGGGTATCGACTTGGTTGATCGACAGGCGCAAGCGCTGGCGGCGGACATCCACTTCGAGCACCACCACCTTGACCTCGTCCCCGAGTGAGAGCACCTCGCGTGGGTGGCTGATGCGGCGGTCGGCGATCTCCGAGACATGCACCAGCCCGCGCACGCCTTCGGCCAACTCGACAAACGCGCCAAAATCCTCCAACCCATCAACCTTGCCAAGGACGACTGTGCCGACTGCAAACTGCTCCATGATCTCTTGCCAAGGGTCCTTTTCCAGCGACTTGATCGACAGCGAGATCCGCTCCTTGCGCCGATTGCCCAAGTCCTTGGTGCGCAAGACCGCGACTTGAACCTGCTGCCCCACCGCGAGGACTTCCTCGGGATGGCCGACGCGCCGATGGCTGATCTCCGAGACATGCACCAAGCCCTCTACCCCGGAACCTAAATCGACGAACGCACCAAAAGACTCCAGCCGCGTTACCTTGCCGGCCAGTTGCGCATCCTTCTTTAGCTGGCTGCGCACCAAGCCGGCGGCCTTGTGCTGCTCGGCTTCGAGTAAGGCCCGACGCGACAGGACGATCACGCGGCCTTGGTGGCGGAACTCGATAATTTTAAAGGTCAAGGTCCGGCCGCGGTACTCCTCGGCGTTTTCCACGTACTGGGTATCGACCTGTGAGATCGGGCAAAAACCGCGCACATCGCCCTCAATGGTCACGCCCAATCCCCCCTTGTTGACCGCGTCAACTCGGCCTTCGATGGGCAGCCCGGCCTTGTATGCTTGGTAGAGCAAGTCGGCCTGGACGTCTTGGCGACTCAAGCCGCGGCTGAGCAGGACTTCGTCCCCAGCAGCCACGACAAAGGCCCGAATCGGGTCGCCGACCTTGTAGCGCAACTCCCCATCGGGGCCTTTGAGCTCGCTGGTGCGGATTATGGCCTCGTCCCGACTGCCGTACTCGACAAAGCTGTTCTCATCCTCGACTTTGACGATCACGCCGCTGACCTCGTCGCCGACTGAGACCTCACTAGTGGTCGGCGCCGGTGGTGCTCCTTCAGCATCGAGCATCTGAGCAAAATTTTCGCCTTGTTCAGCGGGGTCTGCGGCCGGGGTTAGTTCGTCTTTGGAATCTGCCTCTGTCATCGCCTGTCTCCTTGGCTACTTCACTCTGGTATTAGGACGACCTTGCCGGTCGTCTTGCGCCCCTGTAAGGCGCGGTGCGCTGCCGCCGCGTCCGACAGGGCAAACTGCTCGCTGATGTGCAGCGCCAATTCGCCGCTGGCGATCCATTCCAACACTGCGCCAGCGCGTTCCAATAGTGCCTCGCGGGTCTGGATGTAGTGCAGCATAGTTGGCCGCGTCAAAAAAAGCGACCCCTTGGCGCTGAGGATACCGGGATCAAAGGGCGGGACCGGGCCGCTCGACTGCCCGAACAACACCAAGTAGCCCAAGGGCCTGAGCACGTTTAAGCTCTTGTCAAAGGTCGCCTGACCGACCGAATCGTACACCACATCGACTCCGCGCCCGTCGGTGAGTGCCATGACGGCCTGCTCAAAGTCGCGCTCGGTATAGCGAATGACCTCATCGGCTCCGGCACCCCTCACAAGTTGCTCCTTTTCTTGGGTGGAGACCGTGGTCAACACCCGCGCCCCACACCGCTTGGCCATCTGAATCAAGAGCAGCCCCACGCCGCCAGCCCCGGCGTGGATCAGAGCCGCGTCTTCGCGGCCCAGCCGATAGGACCCATGTGCGAGGTAATGCGCCGTCATGCCTTGGAGCAAAGCGGCGGCTCCCTCCTGAAAGGAAGCGGAATCAGGCAGAGGGACCAAGCGGTCGGCGGGCACAGCCGCTTCTGCGGCATACGACCCCATCACCCCAGCATAGGCCACGCGGTCGCCCACTTGCACGCCTTCCACGCCCTCGCCGACGCGCGCTACTACTCCGGCGGCTTCCATGCCGGGAATGCAGGGCAAATCGACTGGGTACAGCCCTTCGCGGTGATAGGTGTCTATGTAATTTAGACCGATGGCCTTGATCTCGACGACGACTTCGCCCGGCTCGGGCGTGGGCGTGGGCACCTCCTCATAGGTGAGGACCTCAGGGCCGCCGCACTGGTGGAAACACACTGCTTTCATAGTGGGCCTTCGCGTGGGATATTTTGGCAGAATGAATGTTATCGTTTAGTAATAATTGATAAGCCTTATAAACTAACTACAACGCACCTGCAAGACAAATTTGAAAAAACGGCGATCCGTGCATTTTTTAATGATGTAAACCTGTATTAGCAAAGGAATCCAATGAAAGTAGCTAAATTCGGCGGCTCGTCTCTCGCGTCAGCCGAGCAAATAAAGAAAATCTGCGCCATTGTCACCGCCGATCCAGCACGGCGGCTCGTGGTGGTTTCGGCTCCGGGCAAGCGCAACCGGGAAGGCACCAAAGTAACCGACCTCCTCATCGAGGTAGTCCGCACCCAGCTAACCAACCAAGAAGGCCGCACTGCACTCGCGCACGTCATCGACCGCTATGCCGCCATCATCGGCGACCTCGGCTTGCCAGACACTGCGCTCGCGCCCATTGTCGCCGACTTTGAGCGGCGGCTGGCTATGAGCCCGAGCGACGAAGCACTCTATGCGGACGCCATGAAGGCCGGCGGCGAGGACAACTGCGCCCGCCTCGTCGCCGAATACCTGCGCCACAGCGGGGCCGAAGCCCACTATCTCGACCCAGGCGAGGGCGGCCTAATCCTCTCGGAAGAGCCGGGCAACGCCCGCGTCTTGCAGGCGTCCTACGGCAAGCTGCGCCAGCTCAAAGACCGCCCGGGCATCACCATTTTCCCCGGTTTTTTCGGCTATTCGTCCAGCGGCCGCGTCGTCACTTTCTCGCGCGGCGGCTCGGATATAACCGGCGCGATCCTCGCCGCGGCGGTCGATGCGACCGTGTACGAAAACTTCACGGACGTCGATTCGGTCTTTGCGGCCAATCCCGAGCTCGTGGCCGACCCGGTCGCCGTCGGCGAGATTACCTACCGCGAGATGCGCGAGCTGTCCTACGCGGGGTTTTCCGTGTTTCACGACGAGGCCCTCGAACCCGTGTTTCACGCTGGCATCCCGGTCGTCGTCAAAAACACCAACAATCCGCAGGCACCCGGCACCCGCATCGTCCCTGAGCGCGCGATCGGCGACCGCCCGGTCGTCGGCATCGCCGCCACCGACGGGTTTTGCAGCATATACATCAGCAAGTACCTGATGAACCGCGAAGTGGGCTTTGGCCGCCGCTTGCTGACCATTTTTGAGGACGAGGGGATCTCCTTTGAGCACACCCCTTCGGGCATTGACAACATGTCAGTGATCGTGCGCGAGTCGTATTTCAACCACGCGGCCGAAGAGCGGGTTCTGCGCCGCATTCGCACCGAGCTAGCAGTAGATGAGCTGTCGGTCGCCCGCGGTCTCGCCTTGGCGATGGTCGTCGGCGAGGGCATGCACCACACCATTGGCTTGGCCTCCCGTGCCTGCCGTGCCTTTGCTCGCGCCAGCGTCAACATAGAGATGATCAATCAGGGGTCGAGCGAGGTCAGCATGATGTTCGGGATTGCGGCCGCAGATATTCCCGCAGCCGTGCGCTCGCTCTACGAAGAGTTTTTTGGCAATTGATGGGGCTAGGCCGCCCAAATCACCAACCGCAACTCGCTGTCGTCAATTAGGCCGTACTCGGGGAGACGCTCCGAAAATTCGCGGCTCTGGTTTAGAATGATTGGTACTCAGTCCCCTCTGCGGTCCATATCTCGAGTCGTTCAAGTCATTCAGGGCTGCTATACTATGCCTCGTCTCCCTACACCAACTCGCCCAAGACCGCCAAAAAACGCTCCACATCGTCGCTATTGTTGTACAAATGCCCGGAGACCCGCATCCGGCCGTATTCCCCCCACACCAGCACCCCCCGATCGGCGAGAGCCTCACACAGCCCGTGCGCGTCGTCGTCCGCAAAACAGGTATTGCCCGAGCGTTGCGACCGTACACTAGGCGAAATGACCTGCCGCCCGAGACGCTCCAGTCCGGCGCTGATTTGTTCGGACAAGTCGCGGTTGTGATCCTCTATCCGCTCAATCCCCACGTCCAACAGCCGCCCCAAAGCGTAGTCGAGATAGAGCACCGCTACCATAGCCGGATTGCCCGGCTCCATTTTGTCGGGCATCGGCTTTTCGTCGGCATCTGGAGCGCGCTCAGCCCCTTGCGCCGGCCACACCGCCAAGTTGCGCCAGCCAAAAGCCGTAGAGCGCACTTGCGCCTCGGCCCGTTGGCTCAGATAACACGGCGCAACCCCGTGGGTCGCCAGAAGCCACTTGTAGCACGAACTGACGCACAAGTCGGTACACGCCGCCGGTACGGCGACTGCACCTGCGGCGTGCGTCGCATCGACCGCCAAGAGCACGTCGCGCCCAGCAAGCCCGGCTGCAAGCTGCTCTATGTCGAGGTTTTGTCCCGTGTAGAAGCTGACTTGACTCACGGCCAAGACCCGAGTGCGCTCATCAACTGCCGCCAACAGATCTTCCTCCCGCACCAACCAGTCGCAGTGCGACACCAGCCGCAGCTCAACCCCTTGCTCGCGCACGTTGCGCCAATTGTACGCCACCGAGGGGAACTCCAAGTTGGTGGTGACCACGTTGTCGCCCGGCCGCCAGTCCAAGCCCCGCGCCAACCAAGCCATGCCCTCAGCGGCCGAAGGCATAAAGGCGATCCGCTCGGCCGCAACCTCCCACAATTGCCCCATGCGCTGGCGGCAGCGGGCACCACGGGCGTAGATGGCGCTGCGCCCGCGGTCGCCGCCGCTTTTGCACTGGGCAAATTCCGAGTACACCGCGCTCTGCCCTTTTAGCCAAGGAGCTTCGCCCCCGGTGCAGAGATGGGTTACCGCGTCGATCCCGACAAAATCCGCGGGCGGAATGAGGCTTTCATTTTTCATGGCACTTCCTATTCGCTATCTACAATCCGCATGGCTTCTTGGCGTGCGCTTTGCAGCAAGTCCCCGTCGGCGACCAAGTCCGCCGCCTTAAATGTGGGCATCCCGGCCTGGCGCACACCGAAGAACTCGCCCGGGCCGCGCAGTTGCAAATCCTTTTCCGCGATCTCAAAGCCGTCTTGGGTGCGCGCCATGGTCTGGAGCCGCTCGCGCGAATCCGCCAGCTCGGCCCCGGCGTGGGCATAGCTGATGAGGATGCAAAACGACTGCTCGCCACCGCGCCCCACGCGGCCGCGCAACTGGTGCAACTGCGCCAAGCCAAAGCGCTCGGCGTGTTCGATGATCATAACCGTGGCATTGGGCACATCCACCCCGACCTCGACGACGGTGGTGCAGACCAAGACTTGGACCCGGTTTTGCTTAAAATCCTCCATGACCGCGGCTTTTTCTTCGGCTGCCATGCGCCCGTGCAGCAAGGCCACGGCAAAGTCGGCCAACGGGCCGTGGCGCAGTTCGTCGTAGGCTTCGACCGCGGATTTGTAATCGGCCTTTTCCGACTCTTCGATCAGCGGGTACACCACGTACACTTGCCGCCCTTGGCGCACCTGATCGCCGGCAAACTCAAAGATCGCCTCGCGGCGCTCGTTGCCGCGCAGGGCCGTGCGGATCGGCTTGCGCCCAGGAGGCAGCTCGTCGATGACCGACACGTCTAGCTCGCCGTACAGAGTCAGGGCCAAGGTCCGCGGGATGGGCGTGGCCGTCATCACGAGCAAATCGGGCTTGGCACCCTTCTTGTAGAGCGCGCCGCGCTGCACGACCCCAAAGCGATGCTGCTCGTCGATGACCGCCAGCCCCAAGCGGGCAAACTGCACCTGCTCCTGAATCAGCGCGTGGGTGCCCACCACAATGTGGGCCGCGCCGCTTTCAATGGCCGTCAACAGCTCCTGCCGGAGCGCCTTGCGCTGGCCGCCCTTGAGGAAAACTACTGTCAGGCCGAGCGGCGCGACGAGTGCTTGGATGGTAAAAAAGTGCTGCTCGGCGAGGATCTCGGTCGGGGCCATCATTGCTGACTGGTAGCCGTTCTCCACAGCCGTCAGCATCGCGCACAAACCCACCAAGGTCTTGCCCGAGCCAACGTCGCCTTGGACGAGGCGATTCATACCTTGGGGGCGCTGCATCTGCGCGGCGATCTCGGCGACGACCCGGCGTTGGGCGCGCGTGGGGGCAAACGACAGCGAATCCCACAGAGCCGGCACCAGTTTCGCGCTGGGCGCAAAGGCAATGCCGTCGGCCTGCGCGCGGTTTTTTTTGCGCCGCCGCGCCAAGCGCAGTTGGAAGGCAAAAAGCTCGCCAAAAGCCAAGCGCTGCCGTGCGCGCTCCGCTTCGGCAAGGCTGGCGGGAAAATGCACTTGGCGCAGACTAGTGCCCAACTCTGCAAGGCCCAAGCGCTGCCGCAAGGCTGCGGGCAAATCGTCTTCGATCCGCTCGGCAAAGGCGTCTAGAGCCTCGCTTATCAAGCGGCGGAACCCCCGACTGCGCAGGCCGCGCTCCTTCATATCGGCACTAGTCGTATAGAGCGGGACAACTACGCCCGTGTGGAGCCGCTCCGCTCCGAGTAGGAATTCGTATTCGGGATGGACCATCTGCCGCCGCCCTTGGAACAGATCGACCTTGCCGCTTATAGCTAGCTCGTCGCCGACGGCAAAGTGGCGCTGCAAGTAGCGCCCCCCTTGAAAAAAGGTGCAGGTGATATCGTCGGTCTCGTCGGCAACCACCATCACGAAGCGAGGCCGCGGCCCGGGGATGAAGCGCGTCTGGCGCACTTGGCCGATGAGGGTCACCTCTTGGCCGATTGGCGTGCGGGCCATGGGCAAAATCTGCGTACGGTCGAGATAGCGGCGCGGCAGGTAGTACAACAAATCGCCCAGCGTCAAAATCTCTACCTCTCTGAGCACGGACGCACGTTTGGCCCCTACGCCTTTGACTTTTTCAATGGGGATGGACAGAATTTCCATGGTTGGCCATGCGTTGACGCGACCGGGCGGCGGCCTATCTTTGGCCGCATATTGCCATGCCTAAGTTCACTGCTTTTGCCCACTATCTAATGGGGCACACGCCGTTTAAACGCACGTCCTTCTTCTACGCCTATGTCGGGATGTGGCTCCACCTGCTCATTGGCACGGGCCTCTTAGCGCTCTCTGAGGCGCGCGACTGGCTGGCGATCTTCGCGGCGCTGGTCGTCGGCTCGTTTTGCGTGGGGCTCGTACTCTACGGCCTGCTGACGAAGCGGTACGGCCTGCTGCTCAACGTTGGTTCCTATGCCGCTAGCATCGCCCGCGCATTCTCGACCGATACGGTAGTCATTACCTGCTTCATCGCCGGCCTCATCGCCGCGCTCGTTTCCGGCTACCGCATCTTGGCAGCCGAGTACCGCCGCTATCAGCACGAGAGCCAGCGCCAGCCTGTGCCGCTTCCCACGTCCGCGGCCCTCCTGCTAGGCGCAGCCATCGTCCTTCTCTGCGCCTATGGCCTCTATCTATAGAATTGAGAATTGAGAATTACTCCACCCCAATTCCCAATTCCCAATTCCCAATTCCCAACTAAATTAGCGGATTTTGAGCGTCGCTAAGCCGCACAGTGCCAAGATGCCGGCCACGATCCAGAAGCGAATGACGATCTTGGTGTCGGCCAAGCCGCGCTGTTGATAGTGGTGGTGAATCGGCGAGCGGGTAAAAAAGCGCCGCCCCAGCCAGCGGATGCCGATCTTTTCCTGGATTAGCACCGACAGCGTCTCGCCGACGAAGATCCCCCCGACGATTAAAAAGAGGAATTCCTGTTTGACCAAAACGGCGACCGTGCCCAACAAGCCGCCCAGCGCCATGGAGCCGGTATCGCCCATGATGACGTTGGCCGGATAGGAATTGAACCACAAAAAGCCGAGACAGGCCCCAAAGACAATGGAGCAGATCACGGCGACTTCCCCCACGCCCGGCATAAAGGGAAAGATCAGAAACGCCGAGATCTCGGCGTGGCTGGATACATAGGCGAACACCCCAAAGACCGCCACGACAAAAGAAGTCGGCACAATGGCCAATCCGTCGATCCCGTCGGCGAGATTGACCGAGTTGGAAATGGCCGTCACCGTGAAAGCGATAAAAAGCACATAGCCCCACGAAAGGTCGAGGAGCGGATTTTTGAAAAAGGGCACATAAAGCTGGGTCGCCAAGCCAGCCGATTCCGCTGGGAGGGCTTGGGTGATGTACAGGGTGCCAAACGCCAGCCCAAAGGCTACTTGCAGCGTCAACTTGGCCTTCTCAGACAGCCCGCGATCGCTAGAGCGATAGCGCACCTTGAGGAAGTCGTCAATCCAGCCGAGCGCGGCAAACCAACCAATCGCCCCCACGCAGCACAGAACGAAGAAGCTGTGCAGCTTGCACCACAGGCCGATGCTGAGCAAAATTGCGGAGACTATCAGGACGCCGCCGTAGGTTTTAGCTTGATTGCTGACGGCCTCGGAGTTGAGGTAGTCGCGGGGCATGTCGCGGTGCCCCCGGCTGTAGAAGTAGAGAATGACCCGCCCGCCACAGAGGATGGTGAGGATCAACGAAGTGATCGCACCGCAGAGTGCGCGAAAGCTGATCGAATCGACCAAGCGCAAAAACGACAGGACCTCGACAGCATCTTGCAGGTAGAGCCCAAGGTAGTAGATCATCGCTGCGAAGCCGCCAGTGGCAAGCTAGCGTGTACGCGCTTGGCCAATTCGCGCAGGTGCGCACCGAGGGTGAACTCCGGCTCAAAATAAGGCATTGAGATTAAGACTTGGTCGAGATCGCGCTCCAATTGCGCCGGCTCCAAGACGCCGCGCTGCAAAAACTCGATCAGCACCAGCACGACCTGCTCGCGGAACTGCCAGTTCGGGTGTAGGTAGAAGCGGCGCAGCCGCCCTAACAGGTCGGGATTATGGCTTATTTTCCCCAGAGCACTCAGGGCTTGGACGACCACTTCTGGCGCACTATCGTCGAGAGCCGCGCAGAGTGCATTTTCGATCTCGTCATCGGCTGTAAACATCTCCCCGAAAGCCTGCGCCGACCACGCCCGCACCTCAAAGTAGGGATCCTCCTCCAGCGCGTTGAGCAACGCGGCCCGGGTCTGCGCGTCGGTCGCTCCCAAGCCGCGCAGACCGTATTCGACCACATTGCGGCGTATAATGCCTCCGTGGCGGAAGTCGCCGCCGCAAAAACGGCGCGTCCATCCGGTCGGGGTGCGGTCGGTGAGGATGCCCAGCAGCAACGGCAGCCGCTCTTGGTAGCGCAATACCGCAACGAGCTTGATGCCCACATTGCGCCGCCCCAGCGGGATTTCGCACCAACCCTCAGACGCGAGCAGGCGGTCGGCTTGATAGCGCAGATAGGCCAGTTCGCCGCACTCCATCGCCTCCACACCGCCTACCTCTTTAACCCGCGTTTGCACCCAGCGCAGCAAGGCGTTGGGGGCGGTCGGCAAGCCGCTTTTGGCCGGGGGCAACTCCAAGCGCAGCACTGGTGGCCTCTGCCCGGCGATGAGCCCGTTCAGCTCTGCCGCGATCAGTTCGAGGCTGTTGGCCTTGGGGATGGTCTTGGCGGCCGCGCTCATGGCCTGCAACCGCTCCTCGTCGGCGCACAACGCGATCACTTGCTGCGCCAACTCCTCGCTGTCTAGTCCACTATAAATAGCGGCGTTGTCCCAAAACGCCTCCTGATAGAGCACTTGCGCGGCCCCTATCCGCTCCATCTCCCGCGCATTCAGGGCCTGGTGATCTTCGGCCGCTGTCGGCAGTGGCACAATCAACGTGGGCGTCCCACTAACCGCCATCTCGGTGAGGGTCCCTGCACCGGCCCGGCAAATGACCAAATCGGCCGCTGCAACCAGTTCGGCGATCTGATCCGCGTAATCGAGGCGTCGATACCAATCGCATTCGCCCTCCATTCCCAGCGCGGCTAAGGCGGCCTCGGTCTCGGCCACCGCGTCGTAATCCGGCCCCTTGTAGCGCCCCGTGACGTGGATGACCACCAGCCCGGCCGCATGCCAGCGGGGCAAGGCTTTGAGCACGGCCTCGTTGATGGCCTTAGCTCCTCCCGACCCGCCAAAGGCGAGCACGACCTTGCGGCCTTGGTCAATACCCAACTTTTCCCGCGCGGCCGGCCGGTCGAGCTGCAAAAAAGAGCGGCGCACCGGATAGCCGACCACGGCCACCCGCTCCGCGTCGAACCAGCGGCCCGCCTGCTCAAACGCCACGCCGATGCGCTGCGCCAGCCGCCCGGTAATTTGGTTCAGAAGCCCAGGGTAAGCATTCGGCTCGTAGAGAAAGACACGGGCGCGAGAAAGGCCGACCTTCGCCAGCACACCATGCGCGAAGAGGGTCGGCGCACTGACAAAGCCACCCGTGCTGATAATAATTTGCGGTCGGTAGCGCAGGAGAATAAATGCCCCTTGGACGACTCCGATCGCGAGCGCGATGGCGAATCGCAACAGGAGCACAAGGGAGCGCGTACGCGGGAAGGGAAGGGCACGGACAAAGCGGATGGGGTATCCCTGCTCGGGCACGACCCAAGCCTCCAGCTTGTCGCGATGGCCCACGTAGAGGAATTCGGCGTCTGCTCGCGACTGTCGAATTTCGTTGGCAATGGCCAAGGCCGGATATACGTGGCCACCCGTGCCGCCGCCAGTAAGCAAGTACTTCATTTCAAGTAAGATCGTTTCGACGTTTGGACGCACCGCCGCCCGTACTGCAACGGGGCACTAGGTTCATAAATGTTAATAATCTAATATAGTTACTGTTAGTTCGGGTGTCTATCACAAATTGGGGCGGCTGGGGACATGCAGGTAGGCTAAGCTCCTACTGGTAGGACTCAGTGCGGTCGCCACCGTTGACGCTTACGTGCTGCCCTGTCACGTAGCTGGCCGCCGGTGACGCGAGAAAAACCACGGCCGCGGCCACCTCTTCCGGCCCGCCGGCCCGGCGCATGGGAATACTGCTGAGAAATTGCGCCTGCACCTGGGGAGTCCGCCGCGCCAGTGCCCCGCGTCCCATCCCCGCGTCGATGATCCCCGGCGACACCACATTGACGCGGATGCCGTGCTCAGCTTCCTCTTTCGACAGCACCTTGGTCAAGGCCACGACCCCCGCCTTGGTGGTTGCATACGCGGCCGCCCCGCCTGGCAGGGTGTTGACCACATTCGAGGCCATGTTGACGACCGCGCCGCCGCCGCCCGCCCTCATCAGCGGCAGGGCAGCCTTGCACATGTAGAGGACGCTATTGAGGTTGACATCGAGCACGCGGTGCCAATCCGCCAACTCCATATCGGCCACGAACTGCCCGCCGATAGTGATGCCGGCGTTATTGACCAAAATATCCAACCCACCCAATGCCCCAGCCACGCGCTCAACCAGCGCCTGCGCGGCGTCCGCCTCGGTTATATCGGCTTCAAAGGTAGCCCCATCCAGCTCAGCGGCGAGCGCGTGGGCAGCCTCCTTCTGCGTGCGGTAATGCAGGGCGACTGTCGCGCCTTCGGCGGCCAAGGCCCGGCATATCGCTTGGCCGATACCGCCCGCTGCACCGGTTACTAAGGCGATGCGACCGTGGAGGGGTGTGCTCATGGATTTCTACTAATTTTCCGGCAGTGTTGGAATGCCGGACGGCGAGTGGCCGAACTGGGCGGGGACGTTCTCAGCCGCAGTTTTCGACCAGTATTTTACGCAACGAGACTATGCTGTCTCCCATGTCATTGAGGGCGTTGTTCAGGGCCGCTTTGTCGCCTGACTTGTAGGTCAGGGCCATAATTTTGGCGTGCTGTCGGAGCAGGTCCTCAATAGACATGCGGAGCATTCCCGCGCTGTTCATGTAGCTTTCGGTGACCGTCTCCTCTACTCGTGAGAGGCATTCGGGAATTTCGACTTTCGCCAGTTCGATTTCGAGTTGCTCCTTGGTGCGTTTCATGTTACTCGTCCTCCTTTTCTTGGCGCGGACGTCGTAGCGGCGGTCAGTACGCCGCGAATATACGGCTTACAGAAATTAGCAGCACATTCCGCTGTCGTCCACACTGCGGTATCACGCCTCGGCCCGTTCAGCGCGGTGTTGGGCGACTAGTTCCGCCATGCTTTTGAAACGGAAATCTGGTTCCACTGCCTCCGATGTCGGTGCGGTCGCGCCTCCACCGCGCCCGGCCCGCCGGTCGATCCATGCCGTCGTCAGGCCGATGGCCTTAGCCGGCACGTGGTCGTGGAAGAGGCTCTGCGCGATATGCAGGATGCTTTCGGCCCCCCGGCCAAAGTCCGCAGCCACTTGGGCGAGCAGGAATTCAAAGTTGGCCAGTGCCGGTTTGTACGATCCGATTTCTTCGGCCGTACAGATAGCGTCCCAAGGATCGCCGAGGCGGGCGGAGCTGCCCTCGTAGCTAGCGCGGTCGCAATTGGTGAGGGTAATCAGCCGGTGGTGGCGCTTCAGATAGGCGAGCGATGCGGCCGCATCGACAAAGGCCGGCCAGTCCCCAACCGACTGACCGAAGCGGACGCTTTCGGCATCGTCGGGTTCACGGCCCCAATTCCGGGCCAGCGTGCGGTGGGTAGCGGCCAACAGATCGGCGTAGAGCAGGTCGGGATGGGCTGCTTGGCAAGCGGATTCCACCTGCGCGAAGGCCACAAGGGCCGCTTCGCGGTCTGGCGGATCGGCCAAGCGCGAGCAGAGCGGTTGCAGCGCTTGCCAGATACCCGTCTCCCAGTCAATGAGAGTTCCGTAGGTGTCGAAGGTCAGGATGGGAAAGTCGCACAGGCGCATGGGCGTTTGCTCGGCGTCGGTGGTTTCAATCCCCTACAAATCGGGTCCTAAATTCTGCGTTGAACTATGAGCAGCAAAGAGCAGCACATCGTCAAGGGTTTCAATCCCCTACAAATCGGGTCCTAAATTCTGCGCAGGAAGCGCAGGCCTTGGCCGACCACGTCGCAGGATGTTTCAATCCCCTACAAATCGGGTCCTAAATTCTGCGCCGCGCCCGCGCCGAATTGCAGGAGAACGGAATACCCACCCGTTTCAATCCCCTACAAATCGGGTCCTAAATTCTGCGTCTATGCGGCGGGCGAGTGGCGTGTTCGCTTCTGGGGCGTTTCAATCCCCTACAAATCGGGTCCTAAATTCTGCGACCTACTCCCTACTGAGAGGATGTACTAATCCCTATGTGTTTCAATCCCCTACAAATCGGGTCCTAAATTCTGCGACGAGTCTCGCTGAAGATAGAATGGCGTAACTTGTGTTTCAATCCCCTACAAATCGGGTCCTAAATTCTGCGCGCTATTACGATATTGCAGAGGATTACGAGAAGCTAACGTTTCAATCCCCTACAAATCGGGTCCTAAATTCTGTGGAGGTGGATGCGGTGCCGGCGTTCGAGGTGGGGCAGTACGTTTCAATCCCCTACAAATCGGGTCCTAAATTCTGTGGAGCTCCACCTGGAGGCCCCGCCGGAGCGGGAGCCGACCACGTTTCAATCCCCTACAAATCGGGTCCTAAATTCTGTGTGCCGTGGCCAGCTGAGGATAAGAGTATGACGTCGCTATGTTTCAATCCCCTACAAATCGGGTCCTAAATTCTGTGCGCGACCGCATCCGTCGGTATCACGACGAGATGCTCCGCGTTTCAATCCCCTACAAATCGGGTCCTAAATTCTGTGGCTCCCACTCCAAAAAAGGAGACGGAGATGAAATGTACGTTTCAATCCCCTACAAATCGGGTCCTAAATTCTGTGCGCGATATGGGGCAAGCCCTCCAGCGCACACACCAGCTAGTTTCAATCCCCTACAAATCGGGTCCTAAATTCTGTGGAGGATTGAAGTATGCCCATGATACACCAAGTCCCCATGTTTCAATCCCCTACAAATCGGGTCCTAAATTCTGTGGGCGGCAGACGGCCTGCTTCGTCCAGCCCGGCCAGATATGTTTCAATCCCCTACAAATCGGGTCCTAAATTCTGTGTCCTACGGCACGGTAGCCCATAAGCTGCGCGCGCTGGGGTTTCAATCCCCTACAAATCGGGTCCTAAATTCTGTGCCTCGACGGCCGCCCCGCGGTCGTCGTGTCTTCAACCTCGTTTCAATCCCCTACAAATCGGGTCCTAAATTCTGTGGTATGCGATCCAGTATCCGTACGATATAGTGGGGCTGAAGTTTCAATCCCCTACAAATCGGGTCCTAAATTCTGTGAAGGTGCTGGAGTGCCTGCGTGCAGCCGTTGATGGCCTGGTGTTTCAATCCCCTACAAATCGGGTCCTAAATTCTGTGCCCTCCTCACCGAGGGGTTCCAGAAAGAGTTCGGCGGTTTCAATCCCCTACAAATCGGGTCCTAAATTCTGTGAGAAGCAAAAAAGGCCGCCAAGAAGGCTGCTGCTGCCGCGTTTCAATCCCCTACAAATCGGGTCCTAAATTCTGTGGAATTTCCCGCAGAAACCCGCCTCGCCGAGGGAGTAATAGTTTCAATCCCCTACAAATCGGGTCCTAAATTCTGTGGTGCTTGAGGCCTTTGAGGGGCTCGGTGGTGAGGCCCTCGTTTCAATCCCCTACAAATCGGGTCCTAAATTCTGTGCCGCATGCCGGGCGAAGACGCTTGGACAAAAAGCCCTAATGTTTCAATCCCCTACAAATCGGGTCCTAAATTCTGTGCCGGGGGAGACGGAGTGGAAGGAGACCCCAAACGGTTTCGTTTCAATCCCCTACAAATCGGGTCCTAAATTCTGTGCGCATGGACGGTCATCGCGGCTGTCGCCATCGTGGCGAGTTTCAATCCCCTACAAATCGGGTCCTAAATTCTGTGCCCCTGAGAGCATCGTGCTCGAAGGGGAAGGGAACGGGGTTTCAATCCCCTACAAATCGGGTCCTAAATTCTGTGGCGGAGGAAGGCGTAGACCAGCACCAAGAGCAGCGGCTGAGTTTCAATCCCCTACAAATCGGGTCCTAAATTCTGTGGGACAGGGACGGGCAATAGTCTAGACGGGGGCATACGCAAGTTTCAATCCCCTACAAATCGGGTCCTAAATTCTGTGGGTCGGGTAGAAGAGGCATGCCTCGCTCGGGATGTAGTTTCAATCCCCTACAAATCGGGTCCTAAATTCTGTGCTCTAAGGATAACGAAATGAAACTCTTTATTAGTCTAAGTTTCAATCCCCTACAAATCGGGTCCTAAATTCTGTGTCATATAGGCCGCCGCCATCTGGCGCGGGTCCTTGGCTTGCGTTTCAATCCCCTACAAATCGGGTCCTAAATTCTGTGAGCGTAACTCCGCTCGGCGGATCCGCGAAGCCTTTCGGGGTTTCAATCCCCTACAAATCGGGTCCTAAATTCTGTGCCCGTCATAGCCGCAGCCGCATGAGACGTTAGTATATCGTTTCAATCCCCTACAAATCGGGTCCTAAATTCTGTGCCGCCGATAATTACACCACCGGGGGCAGGCGTCACGGTGGTTTCAATCCCCTACAAATCGGGTCCTAAATTCTGTGTCGCGCTTGTGTACCGCTTGCGTGCGAAGAAGTGCCTTGGGTTTCAATCCCCTACAAATCGGGTCCTAAATTCTGTGCGCATCTGGATGCGGCCGACCCGGCGCGAATAGCGCTGTTTCAATCCCCTACAAATCGGGTCCTAAATTCTGTGGCCCATCGTATAGGCCGACCGTATCTGGTAGGGGTCCTTGGGTTTCAATCCCCTACAAATCGGGTCCTAAATTCTGTGCAGCGACGACGATGCCTCGATATCGTAGTGCGGTCGACGGTTTCAATCCCCTACAAATCGGGTCCTAAATTCTGTGTGGCTACGCCATCACCGGCGATCACCTTGGCGCCGTCCGGTTTCAATCCCCTACAAATCGGGTCCTAAATTCTGTGTCCTAGCGACCGCCGGCGTCAGCCTGCTCATCGGGCGTTTCAATCCCCTACAAATCGGGTCCTAAATTCTGTGAGAACCGCAGCCTGTGGATATGGCATCAGACGACCGGGTTTCAATCCCCTACAAATCGGGTCCTAAATTCTGTGAAGCATCACCCTCGCTGGCGAGGGCTTCGGCGATTTAAGTTTCAATCCCCTACAAATCGGGTCCTAAATTCTGTGGAAAGCATTAGTATGTCTACTAATCGGCGGCCTCATTGGGTTTCAATCCCCTACAAATCGGGTCCTAAATTCTGTGAGGAGCTGACGCCGCTGGCGCTGGTCAAGCTGGTCTACCTGTTTCAATCCCCTACAAATCGGGTCCTAAATTCTGTGTCGCCGTCAACGGCCTTGGCGGCGTCCATGCCGTCATGGGTTTCAATCCCCTACAAATCGGGTCCTAAATTCTGTGATGCTCATATCAGTCTCCTATTGGGTGGTTTTCAAGTGGTTTCAATCCCCTACAAATCGGGTCCTAAATTCTGTGTTTGAGGATGCTTGCAAGCTCTCGGCCGAGCGCAGATCCAGTTTCAATCCCCTACAAATCGGGTCCTAAATTCTGTGCCCAAGGCATCCACTTAACGGCCAAATAGGCCATTACAGGTTTCAATCCCCTACAAATCGGGTCCTAAATTCTGTGGTCATAGGACGCTTGTAGCACCTCAGATAGGCGATTACGGTTTCAATCCCCTACAAATCGGGTCCTAAATTCTGTGGCAAACAAAGAGAGGGAACTAAAGTGACATTGCTAGAGCAGTTTCAATCCCCTACAAATCGGGTCCTAAATTCTGTGGTGAAGGCTGGAGCGGTAAGTGGCTCTCACAACCACTAAGTTTCAATCCCCTACAAATCGGGTCCTAAATTCTGTGGTGAGGTACTCTCAAAGCTAAAGAAAAGGAAGGAGTCTAGTTTCAATCCCCTACAAATCGGGTCCTAAATTCTGTGTCGCGCATATAGGCACGCATACGAGGTATGGGAGAACGCGAGTTTCAATCCCCTACAAATCGGGTCCTAAATTCTGTGCGGAGAGTGGATCAAGCGGTCGTGCTCGGCAGGCAAGAGTTTCAATCCCCTACAAATCGGGTCCTAAATTCTGTGCGGAGGAGGAGGTGCGCCTATGGCGCGAGCGCATCGAAGTTTCAATCCCCTACAAATCGGGTCCTAAATTCTGTGCGCCGGCGACGACGACGCGATGCGGCGCCGCGCCTTCGAGTTTCAATCCCCTACAAATCGGGTCCTAAATTCTGTGGTCCGGCAAATGGCTTCAGCAGAAACTAACTGTTTCTTTCGTTTCAATCCCCTACAAATCGGGTCCTAAATTCTGTGGATGAAGAAAGTAGAGATTGAACTTTTCTTCCAATCGGGTTTCAATCCCCTACAAATCGGGTCCTAAATTCTGTGAAGCGGTATCAATCACGCGCCGATAGGCGCATAACGAAAGGTTTCAATCCCCTACAAATCGGGTCCTAAATTCTGTGCGCTGAATCCGAGTTGTCGAGGGCGCGCGAAGCGCTGAGTTTCAATCCCCTACAAATCGGGTCCTAAATTCTGTGCTCCTAGAGCTGATCGCCGCCCACCAAGCCGCATCTTCGGGTTTCAATCCCCTACAAATCGGGTCCTAAATTCTGTGGTGACGGCCATCCTCACGGCGCGCCTACGGCGCGAGAACGTTTCAATCCCCTACAAATCGGGTCCTAAATTCTGTGAAGCTCTATGCGGAATACCGCGCCGCATTTGCGCGCTGGGGTTTCAATCCCCTACAAATCGGGTCCTAAATTCTGTGGTGACGGCCATCCTCACGGCGCGCCTACGGCGCGAGAACGTTTCAATCCCCTACAAATCGGGTCCTAAATTCTGTGAAGCTCTATGCGGAATACCGCGCCGCATTTGCGCGCTGGGGTTTCAATCCCCTACAAATCGGGTCCTAAATTCTGTGTCGTTGAACGGGTGCGCCGCCGCCGCGCCTAGTAGCAAGTTTCAATCCCCTACAAATCGGGTCCTAAATTCTGTGCGCTGGACCACGCCCGCGCCCAGCTAGAGCAGAACGGCATGTTTCAATCCCCTACAAATCGGGTCCTAAATTCTGTGGCTATCGGATTCATACGCGATATGGCAAGCGAAAGAGAAGTGTTTCAATCCCCTACAAATCGGGTCCTAAATTCTGTGTCTTCAAGCTCGGCAATGATCCGGCGCGTCTTTATCGCAGTTTCAATCCCCTACAAATCGGGTCCTAAATTCTGTGCCGCTGGAGAATCAGACCTTTGAACGCTTGACGCCCGAGTTTCAATCCCCTACAAATCGGGTCCTAAATTCTGTGGACTTCGGTAGCTGGTGGTGGGATGAAGATCCTTCCCGTTTCAATCCCCTACAAATCGGGTCCTAAATTCTGTGTTAATCCGATCTTTCGAAGATTGGGCGTGGGAGCTTTATAAGTTTCAATCCCCTACAAATCGGGTCCTAAATTCTGTGAAGCGGTATCACGCGCTCGCGGGCGCATAACGAAAGAAGTTTCAATCCCCTACAAATCGGGTCCTAAATTCTGTGCATAACGAAAGAAGAACCCTAATGTTGCTCGCAGAACTAGTTTCAATCCCCTACAAATCGGGTCCTAAATTCTGTGCTTTCTGGCTCGCCGACGTGGCGCGCGGCACGGTCCATGGTTTCAATCCCCTACAAATCGGGTCCTAAATTCTGTGGCCGGGGATGGTGGATTCAATCCTCCGGGAACTGGGGTTTCAATCCCCTACAAATCGGGTCCTAAATTCTGTGGCGCACGATCGTGGGGTCGAGGCGTATGGCGGCCCGGTGGTTTCAATCCCCTACAAATCGGGTCCTAAATTCTGTGAAGCGCGCAACGCGCTTCTCGCAACTTGCAACTAACAAGTTTCAATCCCCTACAAATCGGGTCCTAAATTCTGTGCCGCGCGAAAGCGCAGGAGGGGCATTATGACTTACGGAGAGTATGTTTCAATCCCCTACAAATCGGGTCCTAAATTCTGTGATGAACCTTATTTCAGCACATAGAGCGCAGGAGATACGTTTCAATCCCCTACAAATCGGGTCCTAAATTCTGTGCCTCATGGAGCATATAGATGACTTTGTTCGTACCTGTAAGTTTCAATCCCCTACAAATCGGGTCCTAAATTCTGTGGTGGTCATGAGTAGGCTCCTATGTGATTAGTATTCGACAAGTTTCAATCCCCTACAAATCGGGTCCTAAATTCTGTGTTCAGAAAGGCGAGGCGGAGGGCCACGGGGAGGGCTTGAGTTTCAATCCCCTACAAATCGGGTCCTAAATTCTGTGACGGCCAGCGGCCGCCCTCAGTGCCGAGAAGGCATTACGTTTCAATCCCCTACAAATCGGGTCCTAAATTCTGTGCGACAAGGGCGACAAGGGCGATAGAGGGGATCGCGGGCGTTTCAATCCCCTACAAATCGGGTCCTAAATTCTGTGCCGAAGTAATCGCCTAGGTGATGGGTAGGGAGCTATTCTTGTTTCAATCCCCTACAAATCGGGTCCTAAATTCTGTGCCAAGTCAAACGGGTGGTACCGGTGGTAAGAGGATCCCGAGTTTCAATCCCCTACAAATCGGGTCCTAAATTCTGTGATGGCTGAATCAAAAGCTATCGGTAAGCTACGCAGAAGTTTCAATCCCCTACAAATCGGGTCCTAAATTCTGTGAAGCGTGCCAGCTTGAAAGCGCGCGCCGGGCGCTGCTCAGTTTCAATCCCCTACAAATCGGGTCCTAAATTCTGTGTCCCTTGAGGAGATCAAATGAAGGAGTTTGAATTTACGTAGTTTCAATCCCCTACAAATCGGGTCCTAAATTCTGTGGCAGTTCACACTATCAGGAGATGAGGAAATGACTTTCAAGTTTCAATCCCCTACAAATCGGGTCCTAAATTCTGTGAGACGCAGCACAAGCCGTTGACGCGGCCTATGACGCGTTTCAATCCCCTACAAATCGGGTCCTAAATTCTGTGCGAAGGAAATCTCGCTGGGGGTCCGGCGGGACCCCGAAGGTTTCAATCCCCTACAAATCGGGTCCTAAATTCTGTGAGGTGAAACTCCTGCGCGAACAACTCGGGCTCGTCGTATCAGTTTCAATCCCCTACAAATCGGGTCCTAAATTCTGTGTAACGTAATGCGAGAACGCAATAGCGCGAAGTTGCAGGGTTTCAATCCCCTACAAATCGGGTCCTAAATTCTGTGTCCGGCAACAAGAGAACCTGAAAAAGCTCAATGCTATGAGTTTCAATCCCCTACAAATCGGGTCCTAAATTCTGTGACGCAGGTAGCGAAGTTGAAAGAACAGTATGACGCGAGTTTCAATCCCCTACAAATCGGGTCCTAAATTCTGTGCATCAAAGACTGATCGAGCGAACCGTACAGACCTATGGGTTTCAATCCCCTACAAATCGGGTCCTAAATTCTGTGCAAGAGAACCTGAAAAAGCTCAATGATCGGATTATCAGTTTCAATCCCCTACAAATCGGGTCCTAAATTCTGTGAGCGCAGGAGGAACCAAAATGATCTCTTTCGACAATATGTTTCAATCCCCTACAAATCGGGTCCTAAATTCTGTGGGAATGGGCCAAGACGGCCCGCCAGCTCGCAAGTCAGTAGTTTCAATCCCCTACAAATCGGGTCCTAAATTCTGTGGCGGCTGCGTGAAGCCGCTGCCGACGCCCGTCGTGAGTGGTTTCAATCCCCTACAAATCGGGTCCTAAATTCTGTGAGGAGATTGAAAG
The DNA here is from genome assembly GCA_965200315.1 of Candidatus Latescibacterota bacterium. Classification (GTDB taxonomy): domain Bacteria; phylum Latescibacterota; class UBA2968; order UBA8231; family UBA8231. Next base: position 139,821 of record OZ241362.1, on the reverse strand, counting down.
TGACGAGAAGAGAGCAGTACGAAGCGCGTTTCAATCCCCTACAAATCGGGTCCTAAATTCTGTGCGCATCTTCTGCAAATGGGTCTCCATCCTCAATCTCCTTGGGTTTCAATCCCCTACAAATCGGGTCCTAAATTCTGTGCCGCCCGAAGGAACAACGTGACGGGCAGCGAGCGGGCAGTTTCAATCCCCTACAAATCGGGTCCTAAATTCTGTGCCCAGCGCTATCGGGATAAAGAGGGATGGTTACATCAGGTTTCAATCCCCTACAAATCGGGTCCTAAATTCTGTGCTGATGTTGCTCGCAGAACTAGAACAAGCTCGCCTGGATGTTTCAATCCCCTACAAATCGGGTCCTAAATTCTGTGACAAAGAGTGGCACGCTGCCAATCGGCAGCTCAATCAGTTTCAATCCCCTACAAATCGGGTCCTAAATTCTGTGTCGGGGAAGTCAAAATCATCCTTATGGCAGCAGTAGGGTTTCAATCCCCTACAAATCGGGTCCTAAATTCTGTGACGCGGACCCAAGGGCGACAAGGGCGACAAGGGCGATCGTTTCAATCCCCTACAAATCGGGTCCTAAATTCTGTGTCTTCGAGATGGCCGTGCAACCTCGCCACGAGAAGGACGTTTCAATCCCCTACAAATCGGGTCCTAAATTCTGTGAATGACTAATCGGATACTGAACTTGCATGCAGAACTAGCGTTTCAATCCCCTACAAATCGGGTCCTAAATTCTGTGTCCCCACCTGCCATCTCTCCATCTGCATTGAGTTTCAATCCCCTACAAATCGGGTCCTAAATTCTGTGCAGTAGTAGCGGCTAATGACGAGTGGCACGCTGCCAAGTTTCAATCCCCTACAAATCGGGTCCTAAATTCTGTGTAGGGTAAGGACGAGGTACTATGAGCAGCTACCGGGTGTTTCAATCCCCTACAAATCGGGTCCTAAATTCTGTGATCCTAGGTACATATCGCGCGTGCGCACGCGAATCGTGCGTTTCAATCCCCTACAAATCGGGTCCTAAATTCTGTGGAAGCTGGCCGAGGTCGCCCGAAACTACCTCAGTAAGGTTTCAATCCCCTACAAATCGGGTCCTAAATTCTGTGTCCGAGGTAGAGATTGACGGGCTCAAACTTACTAGGAAGTTTCAATCCCCTACAAATCGGGTCCTAAATTCTGTGCGCCGGTGTGATGGCCGTCAAACAGGTCGCCGGCCTCCAGTTTCAATCCCCTACAAATCGGGTCCTAAATTCTGTGACGCACGTGCACACGCACATACGCGCGTATATCGTATATGGTTTCAATCCCCTACAAATCGGGTCCTAAATTCTGTGGCGCAAGGGAGCGCAGCAGTTCAAAAGCAGTTCACCACAGTTTCAATCCCCTACAAATCGGGTCCTAAATTCTGTGGCGCAAGCCGATGGCGCGCAAGCGCAAGCTCCAGATTCGTTTCAATCCCCTACAAATCGGGTCCTAAATTCTGTGAGTGCAGCATCTCCACAAGCTCCATCAGCAAGCGCGTGAGTTTCAATCCCCTACAAATCGGGTCCTAAATTCTGTGACACTACCACCAAGATGAACTCAGCGCCGTGATCTTCTCCGTTTCAATCCCCTACAAATCGGGTCCTAAATTCTGTGAACTCCGGATTGCGAAGAATACCGTAATCTCGCAATCGGTTTCAATCCCCTACAAATCGGGTCCTAAATTCTGTGTCTTGACGCCCGTCTTGACGCCCGCGCCAATCCGCAAGAGTTTCAATCCCCTACAAATCGGGTCCTAAATTCTGTGCCAGGACGAAGCCAAGCGCAAGCGTCATATCTCGTTTCAATCCCCTACAAATCGGGTCCTAAATTCTGTGAAAAAGTATTGCGCTTTTTCGGAGAATGAGTAAATTGGTAGGTTTCAATCCCCTACAAATCGGGTCCTAAATTCTGTGACAAAGAGTGGGAAGCGGCTAATGCAGAACTGAACAGAGTTTCAATCCCCTACAAATCGGGTCCTAAATTCTGTGCCAGCCCCAAGCAAGACGATCTCATTGATCTGTTCGGCGTTTCAATCCCCTACAAATCGGGTCCTAAATTCTGTGGCGGCACCGAGCGCCCCCTCGAGGAGGGTCAGGTCGTCCAGTTTCAATCCCCTACAAATCGGGTCCTAAATTCTGTGCCGGGCGTGGGCGCCTCCTCCCCTTTCTTGGGGCGCATCAGCAGTTTCAATCCCCTACAAATCGGGTCCTAAATTCTGTGTGGCGAGACCCGGCGCGCCAAAATGGAGGAAGAATTGGGTTTCAATCCCCTACAAATCGGGTCCTAAATTCTGTGCGCTGGATGAACTGATAACGTCTTTGGACCGTAGCAATCAGGTTTCAATCCCCTACAAATCGGGTCCTAAATTCTGTGCAGTGATCCGTATGCGTGGCTGGCTTGGAGTGCCTTTGAGTTTCAATCCCCTACAAATCGGGTCCTAAATTCTGTGCGCCGAATACCGCGTAAGCGGCTGCCAGCCGCGGCCGCTAGTTTCAATCCCCTACAAATCGGGTCCTAAATTCTGTGGCACGTGGGGTATGCTGGTCTTGTAGACGTCGCCGTACTGTTTCAATCCCCTACAAATCGGGTCCTAAATTCTGTGCAGCATTCAGGATCGCATCGCTCGCCCCGGACTATATGGGTTTCAATCCCCTACAAATCGGGTCCTAAATTCTGTGCCTAGGTCTATTTCCCCGGCCCGTATGGCGCGTAAGTCGTTTCAATCCCCTACAAATCGGGTCCTAAATTCTGTGCGCGTGGTCCGTGGTTGATACGGCTGCCACCGACAGATGTTTCAATCCCCTACAAATCGGGTCCTAAATTCTGTGGCCATGTCGCAGCTTGACGAGTTTGACCCGACGCTCCCATAGTTTCAATCCCCTACAAATCGGGTCCTAAATTCTGTGGCCAGTGGAGGTCGGTCTTGGCCTACACCGACGCCGAGGAGTTTCAATCCCCTACAAATCGGGTCCTAAATTCTGTGGCTCGGTCCGAAGCCCGAGCGCAACCACAACCTTAGGTTTCAATCCCCTACAAATCGGGTCCTAAATTCTGTGAGGAGCGGACCAATCGCCGCAAACGTGGCCCGTAGGCCAGTTTCAATCCCCTACAAATCGGGTCCTAAATTCTGTGCTGTCGTCGGGATGCCGACGAGCGGGGCCAGCGACGGTTTCAATCCCCTACAAATCGGGTCCTAAATTCTGTGCGCAAGAATACCCCGATTAATCGGGCCCAAGAAGCACTAGTTTCAATCCCCTACAAATCGGGTCCTAAATTCTGTGGTAAGACGCGCCCCTGGGGCGCCGTCCGCCAGAAGGTGCTGGTTTCAATCCCCTACAAATCGGGTCCTAAATTCTGTGTCGTAAGGGTATCTTCGTCTCGTTGACGGGGTCCGATGTTTCAATCCCCTACAAATCGGGTCCTAAATTCTGTGTATACCGCACGGTACCAGCAATCGCCGTGTGCTTTTGCAGTTTCAATCCCCTACAAATCGGGTCCTAAATTCTGTGAGGCTAACTACATCATTCGGTGTCCGATCACGGTCGACGAGTTTCAATCCCCTACAAATCGGGTCCTAAATTCTGTGGAACTGACGAAAGCGTCGCCTACGGTGCAGGTGGATGTGGTTTCAATCCCCTACAAATCGGGTCCTAAATTCTGTGCCCGAGGACGTTGGACAGCGTCATGGTACACCTGCGGGGTTTCAATCCCCTACAAATCGGGTCCTAAATTCTGTGATGAAGGCAGCGTGGTTTGCCGAGTGGGTAGTTCATGTTGTTTCAATCCCCTACAAATCGGGTCCTAAATTCTGTGGTCGGATTACAAAGTCTGCAATCGTCTTGAGGGTTTGTTGTTTCAATCCCCTACAAATCGGGTCCTAAATTCTGTGCGAAGATACCCTTACGACGAAGCACTAGCTCATCTTCACGTTTCAATCCCCTACAAATCGGGTCCTAAATTCTGTGCCGGAGGGCGCCACTCCGGGGATGGTGGACAACATCCTCGTTTCAATCCCCTACAAATCGGGTCCTAAATTCTGTGGAGAAGGTCAAGGAGCACAAAGACAAGGGTTCGTCTATGTTTCAATCCCCTACAAATCGGGTCCTAAATTCTGTGCTATGTCGTAGTCGACGAAGAGGGGGTAGCCCGCTACGGGTTTCAATCCCCTACAAATCGGGTCCTAAATTCTGTGAAGGAAAGCGCGATGTCCGAAGAGCTACCGGCTATCGTTTCAATCCCCTACAAATCGGGTCCTAAATTCTGTGCCTAGGTACTAGGTACATAACGCGCGCGCGTACGCACGCGTTTCAATCCCCTACAAATCGGGTCCTAAATTCTGTGAGCGGTAAATGGTTGCAGCAACCGCTAACGCACGCATCGTTTCAATCCCCTACAAATCGGGTCCTAAATTCTGTGCGGCGCGCGATAATGTGCAAACGGTTTTTCTCCAAAAAAGTTTCAATCCCCTACAAATCGGGTCCTAAATTCTGTGTCCAGGCTAGTATCTGCAGACTGGCTAGACCATTCACGTTTCAATCCCCTACAAATCGGGTCCTAAATTCTGTGAAACTTTTTTTTGTGGCTTGTAAGGGTCTGTGCTGCAAGTTTCAATCCCCTACAAATCGGGTCCTAAATTCTGTGTGGACGGCACAGGAGCCACCAGCGTGGGCAACGTGCCAGTTTCAATCCCCTACAAATCGGGTCCTAAATTCTGTGACCCGCGTAACTCGTTGCAGCACAATACTTTAGCCCTAAGTTTCAATCCCCTACAAATCGGGTCCTAAATTCTGTGGACTAAAGAGCAACTCCAAGAGTTGCAGATCGACCACCTGTTTCAATCCCCTACAAATCGGGTCCTAAATTCTGTGATGCAGGAGTGCGGCCAATGTGGGGGCTTGGCCTATGTTTCAATCCCCTACAAATCGGGTCCTAAATTCTGTGAGCCGCCGTCGGTTCGACGGTCGGCGTGGGGGATTTCGGTTTCAATCCCCTACAAATCGGGTCCTAAATTCTGTGGCGTCGCAGGGTAGCGAAAGCCGAAGCGGCGCTTGACCGCGGTTTCAATCCCCTACAAATCGGGTCCTAAATTCTGTGCTGAGCGAGTGCTACGTCGCGTGGGTCGCTACCCAAGTTTCAATCCCCTACAAATCGGGTCCTAAATTCTGTGCAACCGCCCCACCCCCAACCGAGAGGATTGAACCATGAGTTTCAATCCCCTACAAATCGGGTCCTAAATTCTGTGCCGGAATGGGCCAAGACGGCGCGCCAGATCGCCAGCGAGTAGTTTCAATCCCCTACAAATCGGGTCCTAAATTCTGTGATATACCCTCTTACCCTGGCAAGATGAAGGATGTGCAGGTAGGTTTCAATCCCCTACAAATCGGGTCCTAAATTCTGTGACGCCGAGACGTTTACGGAGGTGCTCAAGGTGGTTAGTTTCAATCCCCTACAAATCGGGTCCTAAATTCTGTGGGGCGAGGCGGCGAGGCGCTACGCGGCCGCCGCCAAAGCGTTTCAATCCCCTACAAATCGGGTCCTAAATTCTGTGCAGCACAAGGACGCCGTCGCAGCGTGGCGGCGTACCTACGTTTCAATCCCCTACAAATCGGGTCCTAAATTCTGTGCAGCACAAGGACGCCGTCGCAGCGTGGCGGCGTACCTACGTTTCAATCCCCTACAAATCGGGTCCTAAATTCTGTGTACGGTGAGGGCGGTGGTCATGAGTAGGCTCCTATGTGAGTTTCAATCCCCTACAAATCGGGTCCTAAATTCTGTGGAGCGGTAAGTGGCTTCAGCAGAAACTATCGGATTCATGTTTCAATCCCCTACAAATCGGGTCCTAAATTCTGTGAAATGAGCACCGATCTTCGGATTAAACACCTGGAGCAACGTTTCAATCCCCTACAAATCGGGTCCTAAATTCTGTGCGCCGGCAGCGGCGTGAACACAGAAGCGAAGTCGAGTTTCAATCCCCTACAAATCGGGTCCTAAATTCTGTGACCCCCGGGAGGCCGCGACGTCGGCCTCGAATCCTGCTTGTTTCAATCCCCTACAAATCGGGTCCTAAATTCTGTGCCTTGCGGCCGATACTCCGGAGCAAGACGAGTACTTAAAGTTTCAATCCCCTACAAATCGGGTCCTAAATTCTGTGGCGGACGTGCCACAAGCAACCATCGACACCCTCGTAGAGTTTCAATCCCCTACAAATCGGGTCCTAAATTCTGTGAGGATACTTTCGTTAGGGTAGTGGCTGGGGGATTAAGGGGTTTCAATCCCCTACAAATCGGGTCCTAAATTCTGTGCCACTTCACCCCGGGCGAGGTCCCGGACACGGACCCCATAGGTTTCAATCCCCTACAAATCGGGTCCTAAATTCTGTGCCCCTCCGACGCCACCATGTCGACGCGGTAGATGCCTTCGAGTTTCAATCCCCTACAAATCGGGTCCTAAATTCTGTGACCTCCGGCTTCGACGAGTCGGGCGCGGTCCTCCTCACGTTTCAATCCCCTACAAATCGGGTCCTAAATTCTGTGTCCGCGATAGCCAGCGTCTCTTCGAGCCGGCGCTCCCGGTTTCAATCCCCTACAAATCGGGTCCTAAATTCTGTGGCATCGGCTTTGTACACGCTGACAGTAACGCTGACGGAAGTTTCAATCCCCTACAAATCGGGTCCTAAATTCTGTGCGCAGATAAGGACGGCGATCCGCTGGAGGAGGAGTAAGTTTCAATCCCCTACAAATCGGGTCCTAAATTCTGTGCCGAAAAAACTCGTTTTACCGAAACCGCCGATTCCTTTGGTTTCAATCCCCTACAAATCGGGTCCTAAATTCTGTGCTGGGGAACGAAGTGGGCCCGCGAGGGCCAGCTTCATGTTTCAATCCCCTACAAATCGGGTCCTAAATTCTGTGGTGGGCCCGCGAGGGCCAGCTCCACCCCCGCTCCGCCTAGTTTCAATCCCCTACAAATCGGGTCCTAAATTCTGTGTTCCTTTGAGGACTGGACGGAACGTTTCTCGGCAGCCGAGTTTCAATCCCCTACAAATCGGGTCCTAAATTCTGTGCTGGGCCATATTCCCCGGGGCCATCGGCACGGGATACGTTTCAATCCCCTACAAATCGGGTCCTAAATTCTGTGCTGGTGCATCAATCCCATTGATGGGCCAGTGCATGTTATGTTTCAATCCCCTACAAATCGGGTCCTAAATTCTGTGCTCCACGCAGCCCTCGACGAGACCATCGACGTAGCTAACGTTTCAATCCCCTACAAATCGGGTCCTAAATTCTGTGCCCTCCTAATAGGAGCATGAGTGATGAACATTTTTGTATGTTTCAATCCCCTACAAATCGGGTCCTAAATTCTGTGTAGCAGTACTTTCCCTAATCATTGGCGGCCTCATCGGGGGTTTCAATCCCCTACAAATCGGGTCCTAAATTCTGTGCGCGATAATACCGCCCTACTATTGGAGCAAGAACGGCTAGTTTCAATCCCCTACAAATCGGGTCCTAAATTCTGTGGGGAGCTCAAAACCGCCTTCTTGCGCGAATGGCAGACGTTTCAATCCCCTACAAATCGGGTCCTAAATTCTGTGACGTAAGTCCGCCAGCTTTATAGAGGATGAGATAAAGAAAGCGTTTCAATCCCCTACAAATCGGGTCCTAAATTCTGTGTTGGGCTGAGGAGATGAATCGGATGGCGGAGCGCGACCGCCGGTTTCAATCCCCTACAAATCGGGTCCTAAATTCTGTGTGATGCTCATGTTGTCTCTCCTTGCGTTAAGAGGGGTATGCCGGTTTCAATCCCCTACAAATCGGGTCCTAAATTCTGTGTTATATTTTCAGTCGGCCGAATGGCCGAAGCTTTTCACGTTTCAATCCCCTACAAATCGGGTCCTAAATTCTGTGCTTCGGCTGCCGACGAGGAGAAGTAAGTAAAGGGGAGGGGGTTTCAATCCCCTACAAATCGGGTCCTAAATTCTGTGTCCCCGGTAAGGGGGAGCGTGGTGTGATGTTCCTCGACGTTTCAATCCCCTACAAATCGGGTCCTAAATTCTGTGGAGAGTGAAAACTCCACTTAATGTCTCCTCGCTTACGAGTTTCAATCCCCTACAAATCGGGTCCTAAATTCTGTGGAGGTATGCGCCCAGGGGGGGCGCTACCTCCATCTCGAGATGGTTATCCCCCCGTTTCAATCCCCTACAAATCGGGTCCTAAATTCTGTGCTACTGCGGCACGCCCAAGACGTTCGACACGGCCCTGGAGAAGTTTCAATCCCCTACAAATCGGGTCCTAAATTCTGTGTCGGCACTCTGCCGATTCACTTGGTCGCCCTGGTATGTTCGTTTCAATCCCCTACAAATCGGGTCCTAAATTCTGTGCGCCGGCTACGGGCGGGCCATCCCCGGCCCAGTATGGTGGTTTCAATCCCCTACAAATCGGGTCCTAAATTCTGTGGTATATGATCAGCCGTACTCCGACTATCTCATCCTGCTAGTTTCAATCCCCTACAAATCGGGTCCTAAATTCTGTGGTGCGCCGGGATTCTGGGCCCGGCGATGCCTACCACGAGTTTCAATCCCCTACAAATCGGGTCCTAAATTCTGTGTAGTTTCGCTACTCGTATGTCTGCCGGAGAAAGTAGGTTTCAATCCCCTACAAATCGGGTCCTAAATTCTGTGCCGGTGGGCCCGCGAGGGCCAGCTCCACCCCCGCCGCGTTTCAATCCCCTACAAATCGGGTCCTAAATTCTGTGCGCTGGCAGCCCCCGTCGCCGGGGCCATTCTCATCGTTTCAATCCCCTACAAATCGGGTCCTAAATTCTGTGAGACGGAAATACCTGTAGTAACCGCCGCCGTTGGTGACGGGTTTCAATCCCCTACAAATCGGGTCCTAAATTCTGTGTACCGGAGGAGGGGTGGCAAAAAGCCTCCCTCCCCGAAGTGTTTCAATCCCCTACAAATCGGGTCCTAAATTCTGTGTGGGAAAACGCATGCCGCGCATGCACACTAAAAGAAAGGTTTCAATCCCCTACAAATCGGGTCCTAAATTCTGTGACGCACAGCGGCCGCGTATGGGCGCACGGCCAGGCGCAGGGCATGTTTCAATCCCCTACAAATCGGGTCCTAAATTCTGTGTTATTATTGGACAATCCCCATCTCGAAGGCCGAGTTTCAATCCCCTACAAATCGGGTCCTAAATTCTGTGGCGGCGTACTACTGGCCGACGGTCGGCCGGTAGTAGTAGTTTCAATCCCCTACAAATCGGGTCCTAAATTCTGTGCTGGACGCCCGCCTAGGGATCGTCCAGGCGAACTTCTTCGTGTTTCAATCCCCTACAAATCGGGTCCTAAATTCTGTGCTGCAGGGAGTCCCCCTCCGAGAGGCCAATTGCGGCCTCCCTATCAGTTTCAATCCCCTACAAATCGGGTCCTAAATTCTGTGCAGGAGCTGAGCGCCCAGCAGATGACCGACTGCGGTGGTTTCAATCCCCTACAAATCGGGTCCTAAATTCTGTGCGGTCGAAGACGAGGCGGCTGCGGTCGTTGTGTATGCGTTTCAATCCCCTACAAATCGGGTCCTAAATTCTGTGTTTCCACCGGAGGCCCAAGAGGCCGCCTCCCGCGATTAGGTTTCAATCCCCTACAAATCGGGTCCTAAATTCTGTGCAACTTTTCAGTATCCCCGCACCCACGAAGCACCACGAAGGTTTCAATCCCCTACAAATCGGGTCCTAAATTCTGTGACGCTGCCCCCCGCCGCCCGCCTGGCCGACCTGACCCTCGTTTCAATCCCCTACAAATCGGGTCCTAAATTCTGTGGTGCGTCGTCGTTGATGAAAGCTCGGTCTGGACCCGTAGTTTCAATCCCCTACAAATCGGGTCCTAAATTCTGTGGATCTCTAGAAGGACCCGCTAGAGAATGGGGGTACAGATCGTTTCAATCCCCTACAAATCGGGTCCTAAATTCTGTGATCCCCAAAGCTCTTGGCCGAGCTCAAGGAGGCTACGGGTTTCAATCCCCTACAAATCGGGTCCTAAATTCTGTGTCAGAATGACCCGCGTCCGAGAGCTCCTAATCTCGGTGGTGGTTTCAATCCCCTACAAATCGGGTCCTAAATTCTGTGGACGGCGACTTGGCCGTAGCCGGTGCCCGCCAGGGGTTTCAATCCCCTACAAATCGGGTCCTAAATTCTGTGAGGCGAGCTGGAGGTCGTTGAGCGCCTCTTGGAGGGAGTAGTTTCAATCCCCTACAAATCGGGTCCTAAATTCTGTGCCATGGCGATCGTCGCCATGGCTGTAGCGTTCTCCGCCGTTTCAATCCCCTACAAATCGGGTCCTAAATTCTGTGCCGCCGTTCCTCGCTGTTGGCCCCTTCGCGTCGCGTTTAGTTTCAATCCCCTACAAATCGGGTCCTAAATTCTGTGGCAAAGCACCTCCAGCAGCACCTCCGCAGCACCCCGTAGTTTCAATCCCCTACAAATCGGGTCCTAAATTCTGTGCCCCACGAAGAGCAAGAGGGGGTGGTAGCCCTGGACGAGGTTTCAATCCCCTACAAATCGGGTCCTAAATTCTGTGAAACAGTTCAACCGCAAGCACGACACCCTGTTCTGGGTTTCAATCCCCTACAAATCGGGTCCTAAATTCTGTGCGTGCAAAGCCTGAGGTTATAAAGGCCCGCATCGGGTTTCAATCCCCTACAAATCGGGTCCTAAATTCTGTGTCCTCCTTTCTAATCTATTGAGCCACACTTAGTTGGCCCCTCATTTGCGACGCACGCCACTTTGACAGGCATCTGCCCGCTAAAAACGCGCCGCTTGCTGAAAGGGTATTCATCTAACCACTTGCGGAACAGGTAGTTACCTATTTGCGACCCAAGATTGGACTAGGTAACATGCCTAATTCGTTGTAGCCTAAAAGAGTATAAGACCATTTTGTCATATTGGCGAACATCTTTTTACGAGGGTCGCAAATTTTGTTTTCAGACGATAATATGGCTTCTTTCCTCCTGCGGAGGCAAACCGCCGGTAAATTCGACTTTGGCTTGACACGCTCGACACAACGTATAATAGCGCACTAGATCGCCTGCCGCCAAATCGAGCTGACTCATGCGGTACCGCAGCTCCACGAACTGCCGCTCACCCATGCGACACTCGAAAACGCTCTTCTGCACCCGCGTCCCGTAGTCTTCCAACACCCGAGTCGCCTGCCGACGAGTCCGATCCGAGCTGATGTCAAAGCATACGACTACAAACATCTCAGCGCACCAAAAAAGCTGTGTAGTGAGCCGCCTCGCCCAAGATCACCCGAGCCAGTCGGCGCACTTGATATTCGAGGCAACGCCGGTAAGAAATACGCTCCACCCGCTCGGCTCCAACCGGATAAGCAACCCGATCTTCAAGACGCCGCTGGTATGCCTCAATCAGCCGCTTGCGCCCATCGCCGCGCAGAAACACGCCCCCATCGCGCTGCTCAAAATCGTCGCCCTGCACCTGGCCGTGATTGGCCAAGTCCAAGACCACCGCATCCACCAACACCGGGCGAAATTCCTCCATCAAGTCCAGTGCCAGCGAAGGGCGGCCGTAATCTACCACGTGCAAAAAGCCCAAGTACGGATCGAGCCCCACCAAGTAAATCGCGCCCTCTACGCTGTTGGCCAGCAAGGCGTAGCCAAAGCTGAGCAGCGCATTGGCCGGATCTTTGGGCGGGCGTCGGTTGCGCCCCTTGAATTGGAGCTCGGCCGGCAAAAAAGTGCCCAGCGCCTTGAAATACGCCGCCGTCCCAGCCCCTTCTATGCCGCGCAGCACCTCGGCGTGCGGGGCCTGCTGCGCCTGCTGAATCGATCGCCGCAGCAAGTGGGCCACGGCCTTTACCTCCAGCCCGCGCCGCCGGGCCAAGCGCATGAGCAACGTCCGCATATTGCGCAACTTGCCCTCCACCACTGCCCGGGCCACGCCCAAACGAAACGCCTCGTCCTCGTACCGCTTGAACTGCTTTTGCCGCAGCAGCACGTTGCCCCGGGCCGGGCCGACCAGCCGCCCCCGGTACTGGCCGTGGGTGCTCAGCAAGACTGTGTCCACGCCCCGTTCGAGCAAGGCGCCCATAGCTGGGGTAGAAAGGGCGATTGGCCCCATAAAAACGACCTGTTCCACTTCGTAGAGCGGCACATCGGCCAACACTTCCTTGCGCCGCCGCACCTGCAAGCGCTCCCCGCGGCGGTAGAGGCCAGCCCCTTGATCGGTCACGTAGAGAATCATCCCAAGTCGACCTCCACCCGCAGGCGATCGTCCCCGTCGCGGCGCAGAATCCACCCGCCCGCCCGCAACTCGTCCTGTTCCGACGAATGCAAGGCGTAGCGCAGGTCCTCTTCCGCCTTTGCTAGCTCGCGGCTCAATCGCTGGTGCTCTCGCCGCAAATTTACGTATTGGTCGACGAGGGCCTCGTGGCGCTCGGCTTTGTGGGATCGCCCCGCAGTAAAGGTCGGTTCGAGATGCAACAGCGGGGAAGGATAGCCTCCGGCGGGCAACTCAAATACACAGGCGCAGTTGACCGTGGAAGTAACATCCGGGAGACGCTGCCGAATTTTGGGGCAGCTAATGGGCGAGGGCGGGGTGCGCTCGATCTGCTGCTGGGTAATGGATTCAGAGTAATCGAGACAATGCCCCACAATGCCGTGAATCAGCCGGCGGCCTCCCTCGCCCAAGTGCCCTAAGAAGCACTTGAGTACCAAGCGCTCGTCGTGGGTAAGGTGGTGCGTACTCACGGCTTTTTCCATCAGGGCAATCAAGACCGGGCAACCCTTGAAGAGGGCCTCGTATTCGGGGAACGCGGCTCGCAGGTCTTGAGCCGATCCGGTTGCGCCGCCTGGGCCGGGCGGGGCTACCAAGCGGGACGCGGCTTGGTCAAAGGCTTGGCGCTCAACCTGTTGGACGCGCTCAAGAAAATCTTCTTGATCGCTGTATATACGTCCTTCCAAGTCTGTGAACAAACACCGGCGTCCGGTCTTCAGGTGAATGCCCAGCGGTAGTTTGATCAGATTGCCGAGCTGATCGGCGGTGACCTGTTCTTGCTTGGGAAAAACCTCCCACTGGAGTTCGGGAGCGGGAGGGCCGACCCGCTGGACGATGGCTTCTAAAAAGCGCTTGACCGCAGCGGCGGGCACAGGCTCGGCCAGAAAGAGCCACAAGTGAACGCCTTTGTAGCCGCTGTCTTCTGCATATACCGGCAAGTGCAACTGCTCAAACTGCCGGGCGAGCCGCCGGGCATCGGCTTGCACGATCTCCTGCAGTTGGGCTGCTACCGGCTCGCCCTCCTCGCCCTTTGCGAGCGCACTCTTCCGCACGTCTATGTCAACGGCCCCAAACAGCACGGTCTGGTCTGCCCGCACCGGGTACGCGCCCAAAGTGGCCGATCCTTGCAAGTGCAGGGCCAACAGGGGCTCGGCAAGGGGCTCGTGGACCGGGCTGTAGCCGACCCGGCCGTTTTCGTCGATCCACTGCCGGGCGTGGACGTTTTCCCGCCCGGCAAACAACACCCGCATGCGCCGGGCCGGGCCATGGCCGACCGGCGTCTCGCTCTTGGGCAACTGGGCCAACTCCTGCATCCGGGCCTTCACTACCTTCAGGGCGATGCGGGCGTCCTCATTGGCTGGGTCGCGCCCTAAACCGCGCTCGTACGCGTCGGCCGCGAGCCCCCACAACTCGTCTTCAGCATAGCACTGGGCCAGCTCAAAAGCAGCGGCCGCGCGTTCTGGCTGCGCCCGCAGGGTGCGTTGCAACAGGCCCACCGCCCGGTCCCGCTCGCCGCGTTCTAAACAGAGCAACCCGAGGTGGTACAGGGCGGTGGGATTTTGCGGCTCGCGCTGTAAAAGCTCTTCGTAGATCTGGCTGGCCTTTTCCAGATCTTCCAGCTCCTCGGCGATCAGGCCCCACTCGACGTAGTGTTCGTCGTGGGGCAACTGACTGCGGTACTCGAGGCGGTCGCGCACTCGGTCGAGTTCGCGCTGTCCCAGCCAAGCACGGGCCAGCACTTGATGCGCTGGCACACAAACCGGGTCGGCCACCAAGATGTCGGCGCACAAGCTCTCGGCCCGGTCGAATTCATCTGCGGCGACGTGCTGGCGTGCCTCGTGCAATGTTTTCTGCGCGTCCATGTGCGCTCCTCTGTGTCCCAAGTGCCCTCTCAATGCGCCAGAGCAAAAAGCCTCAACGGCCCAGCCGCTGCATCAGACCGGCCGGGAAGCTCCTTCTGCCCCAGCACAACATCAACTACACTGCTAGTTGTCAATCCAGTGGCAATCGCCTTGTACAAATGGATCGCTGTCCTGCTCGGTCGGAAGCCGACGGTCTATGAGGGCAAAGCGTCGTACCGGGCGATCCAGTTTTTTGGCCTCTTCAGCCAGCCGTTGCACAACCAATCCCATCAGGGTCGTGCCGCCGGTCACGTTGGCGACGACCTTGTCGGCATTCAGCAGAGTATCGTGGGCCTTTTTCGCTGCCGCCTTGATCTCATCAAAACCACCGTGCGGGTCGGCCAGTTCGATCCGATCAATGGGCTTTGTAAAGCCTGCATGTCGGGCGGCTTCGCAAATACTGCTTGCGGTTTCGGCCGAACAGATCACCAGACAGCTATCAGGTTGAGCGACCTTTAACGCCGAGAACAACACGCCTAGTCGCGTTCCTTGAGACGAAAGCAGCAGCGTACCGCCGCCGCCACCTAACGTTGGTAGGTCAATCTCGTTTGCTTTCAGTTGGTCCCAAAAGCTCTGCACCGCCTCAAGGGATTTGGGTGGCTTTTCAAGTGCTTCTTCACGCATGGCATGGTGGTGCAGAGTATTGCGTAGCTCATTCGTCAACTGATTCCAGAAGGTGCCGAATGCCTTCTGTTTCGGCGTGATGCTGGATTTCGCAGAATTTCTGGCAAAGGCACCAAGAGCACCGAGGCGGCGCCCATACTGCTGGCGCACTGCGGGGTCCAACCACTTGGTCTCCCCCGATTTCCAAATGGCCCAAGAGACCACCCATTCGCGCATTAAACCAGCCGCCAGCGGGAGTTGGTCGCGCTCTAGGTACAAATCAATCATCTGGGCCTGACGCGCTAATTCCTCTTCATTTTCATTCAGACAGACGCCGGTTTTCCACACCCCTCCCCCTTTTACAGCACCTGCAAAGGCCGCTTTTTTAGCCACGCTGGCGATGGAATCCGTCAGTCTTGCAGCAAGGGGCGGGAGGCCGGCGATGCCCATGCAGGCCAGTTTGCCAATCGGCTCGATGAGCTGCTGACTGGCCTTTCCCAATTCCAGCGGCAAAGCAGACTCATAAGCAAACGAACGCTTTTCGAGCCAACCAATGACATGTTTGACTTGCTTAGCTTGAGCACTGCGTTGTTGCCCCTCGCACTTGTTACCGGCCTTGAACAATTCCCCAGCTTCCCCAGCTAGCCTATCTGCCAACGGCTGAATCAGTTGTGCTATGGGCAATGTCGTCCCTTGATCGCGGAACATCCGCACCGCGTGGAACCACTCCGGCAATTCAAGCAAGGGCTGCAGGTCAATGATGGGTTTGGGAACCCCTGGTCCTTCTAGCATGCCGTAGTAGGCACCGCGAACTTGGACGCCGCGCAACGATTTGAGGTAGAGCACCAAGGCGTAAAAGATGAATGGAAAATGCCGCAGGCCCTGCGTAACGTCGAGCGTGAGTTTCGCATTCTCGGGAATGCGCTGGGCCACTTTTTCGAGAATTTGACCGATTTCGTCGCTGTTGCTGCCGTTGGGAATCAAAATCTTTTCGGGTTCAAAGCCGAGGGTCTTCTTAATTCCCGCCTCAAAGGTCTCCCACGTTGCAGCCTTGGCCTCTTTCGTGACCACTGCGACAACGCGATTAGGCCGCTGCGACGGGTCGAGAAGTTTCACCAATGCCAAGGGCGTCAGCGGCGCGGCAGCTTCATCCTCACCCCACTGGTACGTCGTTTCCTGGGATCGCATTCCCAGACTGGTCAATAGAATATGCTCCTGCCCCATCATGTATCTCCTTACGTTGAGGTGGAAAAATTTACCCCTGCGCTTGGTGCGTTCAATGGTGATGATAGCCGCTCAAGGAGCCACCTGCGTTATCTTGCCTTGGGCGTCCACCTTCCTGACCTTCATAGCACAAAACTGCTCCCAAGCGTGGGTGTGCTCGTCCCGCACCTGTTCCCGGTTGGGCTGCCATGCGGCAACCGCGACGCCCGGTACGCATTCGGGAAAAGGATCGGCAAAATCCACCGGCCCCGGCACGTACCGATGCACGTCCTTTTCCTGGGGCGGATCGCCTTTGCCAATCTGCACGGCGGCCAGAATACTCACCAGTGCCCGCAAAGTTTCGGGGTTACCATCCACCTGCCGGTCGGCTGCTGCCAGATGATCGGCTTGCCGCAGAAAGGGGTCGCCCAACTCCCTTTCGTGGTGGTGTGCGACCAGCCGCCGGATATCTGCCAAAATCGGCTGCATACAGCGGAACCGACGCAAATACTCATCGACAAAAAAGTCCCCGTATGTGGTGTGGTGCTCCCGCCGATTCTCGGTTCTGAATTCAAACTTGCCTATATCGTATAGCAAGGCACCGATGACTAACGCTTCTTTGGATACCACAGACCATCTCCTTCACAAAATTTCGTAGCGTCCCAACCCAAAACTCGTGCCCTTGCCCACGTGCAAATGTGCGCCCAGCCGCAACAGCGGCAAAAACGGACCCCACTTGCCAGCAAACTCCACATCGCCGACCAGCCCGCCCAATTTCATTTTCTGTTCCTGCCGCTGTGAATACCGCTCCCAGTCGTGCCAGCGCACCCCAGCCGCCACCTGTTGCACCTCGGCGGCGCACTCAATCCACTGCCGGTAGTCCAAGTCCAATTCGGCCCCGCAGTGGAAGCGGGCCAAATCCGAAACGCGCCGCAACAAGGCCCGCACCAGCAGGGGAAAGTCGAGCCGACGAATATAGTGCCCCTCGGCCTTGAGACGGACCGGCGTACACAAGCGCAGCCGCAGCCGCGTTCCAACCGCCACGTCGGGCGCACCCACGCCGACCGGATAGTCCGACGCGAGTTGTCCTGCCCCCGCCTGATAGATGCACCTATCGTCGCTAGGCTCACGCCCAAGGGCCACCACCCGCTGCAAAGCAGCTTGGCCGCGCCCGGCTCCCAACCCTCGGCGTCCCACTTCCTCAAAGGCGTAGATAAAGTACGGCAGGTAGTCTAAGGCGCGTCCCACCAAGACTAGGCCGACCCGCAGCTCGGCCCCCGGCTCGTAGATTTCCCGCGTCTCCTCGGGCGGTTCAATCACAAAAGGATGCGGTGCCAAAGCATATCCCCGGCGGTCGCCCGCGCCACTGAACGGAGTCTCAAAAACGTAGTAATACACGCACTGGTCGCAGATCAGGCAGGTCGCGCAGTCCAGATCCCGCTTGACGCAAACCAGCCGCTTGAAGGTATGGCCAAAGGCCCCCCGAAAGGTCGAACCCTTGTATGGGGGCAACCGCAAGCGCCCGACCGCCGTCATCTCCAAGCGGAAGCGGGCATAGCGGATTTTGCACAGTTCGTCCAGCATCTATCCTCGTTTATCAGGCGCGTTCCACGTCAAACGCCGCGATGTTGCGCTCATTCTTGCTAAACTCCACGGCGATTAGGTGAATAGGCTGCCCCAAGGCGCGATACTTATCCGCATACCGACGCGCCTTCAACTGCCCTAGCGCCGCACCCGCCGACGCCAGCTCGACCACCTTGAACTCGAACAGATAGACGTGGCCGTTGAACAAAACCGCCATGTCCAAGCGGCCGTGACTGCTGCTATCCTCCACTGTGATGTCCAGCCCTAGCCCCGCGAAATAGGAGTAAAACACGCTCGCATAGTAGCCCTCGTAACCGGCGATGTCGTTGTTGGTGTACCACTCGTAGGGAATGCTGGCAAAGAAGGCGTGGAACAGCGTCTCCAACGCAGCGAAGGCGTTGGCCTCCAGCAGCCGGTAGAGTTGCACGCTGTTGGCCATCTGCCGCGTCGAGTCTTTCACCAAGTAACGCAGCAGGCTCTCGTTGAGGCTCTGGCGCACCTCGCGGTTGGGATAGCCCAAGCGATAGACCACCTTGCCGCCCAGATCCTCGGCGTCTGTGATCGTCAGGTAGCCGGTCTGGAACAGCAAAGCCTCGGTCGCGATGTCGTCCACATCAAAGGTCGATAGCAGGGCGTCGCTGCCGATCATTTCACCGAGTTCAAGGGAACTGACGCGGCGTTTGCACAGCGTTTCGACCAAGAACGTCGGCGTCCCGGTCTCAAACCAATAGGCTTTGAACTCGCGGCTGTCGAACAGTAGCAGGATGTCGAAGGGGTTGTACACTCTCTCGTCGCCCCGCCAACGGTAGCCGTTGTACCAGTCGCGGATCTGATCCCGGTCCAAGCCGGGCAGTTCCGGCGCGAACACGGTATCCAAGTCGGCCTCGGTGTAGCCGCAGATAGCCGAGTAGCGAGCGTCTAGGGTAATGTCCTTGAGGTTGTTGAGGCCGGAAAACAGGCTGACCTTGGAGAATTTGCTCACACCGGTGATGAACGTGAAGTGGATGTGGGCGTCGGCAAATTTCACGGTCGAATACAAGCCGCGCAGAAAGTCGCGGTTGGCGCGGGCAACCTCAGGCACTTCCAGCGCGTCGAGAATCGGCTTGTCGTATTCGTCGATCAGCACTGCAACGCGCTGACCGCCGCGCTCGTGCAGTACCCTCATCAAGTGGCGGAAGCGGGCGGGTGCTTCATCGGCGCGCGGAACGACTTCCGCTTCGTCCTCCAAGGTGTTTAGTTGCGCCGCCACTTCCTTCCGCAAATCGTCCGGCCCTTGGTAGTTGCCGCTGCTGAAGTCGAGCCGCAGCACCGGATGGCGCACCGACCAATCCCAGCGGTCGTGGATGGCAAGCCCGGCAAACAGCGGCTCGTTGCCCTCGAATACTTCCTTGAGCGTGTCCAAGAACAGGCTCTTGCCAAAGCGCCGGGGGCGCGACAGAAAATAGTGCGTACCCTCGTCGAGCAGGCGACCGATATAAGCCGTCTTATCCACGTAGTAGCAGTCCCCTTCCCGCATCTTGCGGAACGTCTGAATTCCAATGGGGAGTAAATGTTTGCCCATGCACACCTCCTTCAGGCGTATTTCTGTGGCCCCTGCACGGCCGAGACCTCGTCCAGCAAAGCCCGCTCTGCCGGTGCCAAGGCCCAATCCAAGCCCGCGAAGATCTCTTCGACGTGCGCCGGCTCGTCGGCCCCCAAAATGGGGGCACTGATCTCGTCGTGATCTAAGATCCAAGCAATCGCCACCTGCGCCGGGGTCTTGCCGTGCTGCGCCCCAATATCGCTCAGCGTCTGGACGATGGTATCGACCCGCTCGGTCATGGCCTCGGCAAAATTGTATTTGCCCGGACTCATGCCGCGCAGCTCGCTCGCGCTCCACGGCGTACCCGGCGGCGGTGCTTGCCCGCGGCGGAAGCGGCCGGAGAGCAGGCCGATGGCCAGCGGGCTGTAGGTCATAATGCCCAAGCCGAATTGACGGCAGAGGGGCATCAGCTCGGGCTCCATTTCCCAGCGGTTGAGCAGGTTGTACTGATTCTGGATACAGGCAAAAGAAGCCAGCCTCTCGCGCTGCGCAATCCACAGGGCTTCGACGATCTTCCACGGCGGAAAATTAGAGCACCCCACGTAGCGCACCTTGCCCTGCCGCACCATGTCGTCGAGGGCCCCTAAAGTCTCCTCCAGCGGTGTGACCGGATCAAGGGAGTGCAGCAAATACAGATCGACGTAATCGGTCTGTAGCCTCTGTAGCGAGGCCTCAATGCCCCGCAGCAGATTGACCCGCGACAGCCCCACGTGGTTGGGGCTATGGCCCAAGGTGCCAAAAATTTTGGTCGTCAGCACCACTTCCTCGCGCCGCCCCTTGATGGCCTTGCCCACCACTTGTTCGGAGCGTCCCCCACCATACAGGGCCGTATCGATGAAATTGCAGCCTAAGTCCATCGCCCGCTGCACCACCTCAATGCAGGTACTCTCGTCCTCTTGGCCGCGAAACGCCGTCCCCAAGCACACCTTGGACACCTTGACGCCAGCCTTACCCAAATTGCGGTATTCCATAGCAATCTCCTTGCCCGATCGCATCGAGCGCGGCCAACAAATGCTCGTTGTCTTGCGGGCGCAGCGCGGTAAGCCGCACAAAGCCGGGCGCGTCTTGCCGCCAGCGGGCGCGAATCCGCCGCTTTTCCAAGCCCGCCCACAGCCGCTTGGGGCCGATCCCCTCGCAGCGCACCCAAAAGAAGTTCGCCGCGCTCGGATAGGCCCGCAACCACGGCCGCTCGTTCAGCCCCTCGTAGAGCACTTGGCAATCGCTGCGGATCTGGGCGACGACTTTGTGCAAATAGCCTTGGTCGGCCAGCGCCGTCTGCGCCGCTGCCAGCGACAGCGCATTGACCGCCCAAGGAACCTGCATCTGACCCAAGGCGGCGATAACGGGGGGTGGCCCAATGGCGTAGCCGATCCGCAAACCAGCCATGCCGTAGGCTTTGGAAAAGGTCCGCAGCACCACCAAGTTTTCTCGCTCTTGCACCCAAGGGACAAAGCTGTGGCCGGCATAGTCGGCATACGCTTCATCGACAATGCACAGACCGTTGGGCAACCCGTCGAGCAAATGCGCCATTGCCGGCTCGTCGCACAGGAGATTGCCCGTGGGGTTGTTGGGGTTGCTCAGCAGCAACACCCGCGCCCCCGACTGCCTACTGGCCTCGATAAAGCGCTCGGGCACCAGCGCAAAGTCTTCCTCGTGCAGCGGCACCGCAATCACTTCGGTCGCGCACCGCTGCCCCAACGCCACAAAGCGTTCGTACGACGGAGACGGAACGAGCAAGCACTGTTGCTTTAGCAGCAAATGCGCCAAAAAAAGCCAGACTACCGCTTCTCCAGACCCGTTGTACACTATGAAGTGATCGGCCGAAAGCCCCCAATGCGCCGCCAAGTCCGCGCGCAACGACTCGGCGCGCTCCTCATCGCTATAGCGACTAAAGTCGCCGGTGCGAGCAAAGGCGGCTATCGCCTCCCGCACCTTGGGCGACGGTCCATACGGATTGGTCGCTGCGTCAAAACGCAGCCATTCGTCGTTCATAAGCAATAGTCCTTTGTAGCGGTCTCCCTACACTATCCATAAGGGCCCCTAGCGGCAACTAGCTCTCTTGCCTATACGCGATATGTCGCTTAGCGTATCGACGCACTCAGAGACTAACTAGCCAACACCCACTGCACCCCACGCGGAATGGGAGTGTGTATTATGCCGGCGACCAACGCCAAGAAACCAATCCTCGCCTGGGCCTTGTATGACTGGGCCAACTCGGCCTTTGCCACCACAGTCATTGCCGCCTTCTTCCCGGTATTTTTTAAGTCCTACTGGAGCGCCGGCAGCGATGTCACCGAGAGCACCTTCCAACTGGGGCTGGCCAACTCGCTCAGCAGCCTGATCGTCGTACTGCTAGCGCCCTTCTTGGGGGCTATTGCCGACCAAGGCGGCACCCGGCGCAAGTTCCTGTTTGCCTTCGCCTTCTTGGGCGTCCTCGCCACCGGGTGCCTGTACTGGGTCGCCCAAGGCGCGTGGGAGTTGGCGGTGGGGGTCTACGTCTTGGCCGCCATCGGCTTCTCCGGGGGCAACACCTTTTACGATGCGCTCCTCGTGGAAGTGGCTGAGCGCGACAAGTCGGACTCGATCTCGGCACTCGGCTACAGCCTCGGCTATCTGGGCGGCGGCTTGCTCTTTGCGCTCAATGTGGTGGTGGTCCTCCACCCCACGACCTTCGGATTGGCCGATGCCAGCGAGGCGGTGCGCGTGTGCTTTTTGCTGGTCGCCGTATGGTGGGCCGGCTTTTCGCTGCCGCTGTTTTTGTGGGTCGAGGAATCGCCGCCCATGCGCGTCCGCCGCGGCTGGAGTGCGGTCTCGGCCGGCTATCGGCAGCTCATCGCGACCGGCCGCGACATTCGGCAGCTACGCACCACCTTTATCTTCCTCATCGGCTATTGGCTGTACATCGACGGCGTCGATACCATCGTCCGCATGGCCATCGACTACGGCCTGTCGTTGGGCCTTGCTACCGACGACCTGCTCCTCGCTTTGGGCATTACCCAGTTTGTGGGCTTCCCCGCGGCGCTTGCCTTTGGTTGGCTCGGCGAGCGGATCGGCACCCGCCGGGGAATTTTCATCGGGCTTGCCGTCTATGTGGCGGCAACAGTGTGGGGCTACTTTTTAGATGCTGTCTGGGAGTTTTACGCCTTGGCCGTCGCCGTCGGCTTAGTCCAAGGCGGCGTACAAGCTCTGAGCCGCTCGCTCTACTCCCGGCTCATTCCCCGCGACCGGGCCGCGGAGTTTTTCGGCTTTTACAACATGCTGGGCAAGTTCGCCGCAGTCATCGGGCCGGTGCTCGTGGGCTGGATTGGGGTGCTGAGCGGCAGCCCGCGGGTGGGGATTTTGTCGATCGTCGTCCTCTTCGTCGCCGGCGGAGCCTGCCTCTTTTTCGTCGATGAGGAGCGCGGTACGGCCGCGGCGCGCGCCCTTGAGGCCGGTTAGCAAAACGCCTGCGCCGTCAACGCATACACCTTCGCCACCCGCACCAACTCGGCCACCGCCACCTGCTCGTCGGTTGTGTGCGCCCCCGTAGCACAGGGACCGTGCGTTAGAGCCTCAATCCCGGCCGCCATAAAGACATTGCCGTCGTCGATGAAGGGCTTGCCTCCCAAAGGCAGCGGTGCTCCTGTTACCTGCTCGTGCGCGGCTTGAAACGCACCCACCAGCGGGCTGTTTTGATCTATCGCAAAGGCGTCGCCGGGCATGTTCCAGTCGGCGAGCCGGATGCGGGTGCCCCTGGCCTCGGCCACCTCGGCGAGCAGGTCTTCCATTTCGCGGCGCGCGGTTGGCCCCGAGCCAGCCGCTACCCAGCGGCGCGTCCCTTCGACACGGCACTGGACCGGCACCTGATTGTAGATCTGGCCACCTTCGAGCCGGCCGATAAACAGCGTGTCGCTGCCGACGTAGGGTGCGGTCTGTTCGCGCAGATGTTCGTTTAGCGCGTTTAGCCGCAACACCACCTCGGCCCCCGCGGCAATCACGTCTGGCAGCCCGTCGGGGCGCAGTACCTCGTGTACTGGCGCGCCGTCGCGCTCGATCTCTACGCTAAACACGGCCATCCCGCGCCCGGCGACCGGCAACGCATCGCCCAGATACTCCGGCAGCAATACCCCGTCGCCGACAAAGCCTTCGCGGATCAAGGCCAAGAGCTGGCGGCGGTCTCCCCAAGGTGCTTCATGGTGATCGTGGGCCGTAAGCAAGACCGCCCCCTTGGTCAGTGCGCCCGCATCCCGTAACGCCCGGAGCGCCTCGACGAAAGCGGCGATCCCGCCCTTCATGTCGGACGCCCCCGACCCATAGAGCTGACCATCGGCCACCTTGGGCGGCACAAAGGGTAGATGCACCGTGTCCAAGTGCCCATCGAATTGCAACACCCGCCCAGGCTGGCCACTGTCGAAGCGAGTGACCACGGCCGGTGCTTGCGGCCAAGCGGCTTGGGGCCGCTCCACGGCAAATCCCTCGGCCGCCAGTATGGACGCTAACGCATCAGCCACCGCGCCAGCGTCCAGCGTCGGGCTGGGCACCGCAATCAGCTCTTTGGCTGTATCAACTAGGCGTTGCTCATCAACGGCCTGTAGTATGTTGTCTTCCATCCTTAGCACTCCTTAGCCCTCTTGAGATTTAATTGTATCCGCATCGGCCACGCCGCGCGGACAGAGCCACCCGCGCTCCCAAGGCGGGCCACTGCATTTTTCCTCAATCGCTTCCAGCCGTTGCTCTTCGGTGCGCTCCCATGGATCCTTGGGCAGATCGGTCGGCCCTTGGAGATCGCTCAGGCTGCAACCGACCAACGCCATGCAGAGCATCCACTTTCTGGTCATACTGGCCTCCGTTGCCCTCCTCTGACAATCTCCGTACTTTGGCCCCAATTTGCAAAGGAGCAGACCTATGTCCCGCCCCCCTGACTACGGCATCATCTACAACTGGGACGGCGCGCCGCACGGCTACTCGCCCGTTCCTCAGTCCATGGACGCCTTTCTCGACAAGACGTACGCCCCTCTCGAAGACACCCAAGTCGGTGCCCTATTTTGGTGCGTGGGCGAACACGCCACCCGCTGGCCAAGCGACGCGCTCGAACTGCTCGGCGACACCCACCAGCGCCGCTATGAAAGCGCCGCGAGCTACACGCACACCGAAAACATCCGCCGCATGTTGGAGCGGGGCGAAGACCCCCAACAGGCCGTCATTGACCGCGGCCACGAGTTAGACCTCCATGTCTATGCCTCGCTGCGCATGAACGACAATCACTTCAACGGCGCGCAGCTAAGCGACCTTAAGACCCTGCACCACGTCGAACTGACCCAACTACGCCGGGACCATCCCGAATGGCTCCTCGGCGAGGATACCGAGGAGTGGTTTGCCCTGTCGTGGAATATGGCCATTCCCCAAGTGCGCGAAAATCGCTTCCAACACTTGCGCGAGGTCTGCCAAAACTACCCCTGGGACGGCGTCGAGCTCGACTGGCAACGCCACCCCTTTCACTTCCCGGCCGACTATGCCTATCGCCTGCGCTACGTCCTCACCGACTTCATGCGGGCGGCGCGGCAACTGACCGACGAACTAGCCCAGCAGCGCGGCCGCCCTTTTTACTTAGCGGCCCGCGTCGCCGGCTCCATTGAGGGCTGTCACCGCATTGGCTATGACGTGGAAACTTGGGTGCGGGAAAACCTCGTCGATATCCTGATCCCGGCCGGTGCCGCCGCTACCGATCCAGCCATTGAGGTCAGCACCTTCCGCGCCCTCTGCGCCGACCACGATATTGCCCTCTACCCCGGTTTCGACGGCGGCGTCCCCGGCCCGACCGCCGGCCCCGAAGGCGAACCGGCCCGCCACACCATGCGCACCAAAGCCAAGGCTATGCAGTATCACGGCCAAGGCGCGACCGGTATATACGCGTTCAACTGGCACGCCGACCGCGATTCAAAGCGCGAGTTACTAAGCCAAGTGGGCGCGGCCCAGACCTTGCGCCGCCAAGACAAGCTATACAGCGCGACCCACCGCTTCCGCCAGCATACCGGGGAGTGGCGCGGCGCGTACCAGCACGACCGGCTGCGCGGCACCCTACCCGTTCCCCTCTACCCAACCATGCGAGAGACCGGCCCGCACTTCGACCTCGACCTCGCCGACGACTTGAGCGCAGCCCCACCGGCGACCCTCACTCTGCGTCTGCGCCTGCAAAATTGGGTCGCTGGCGACGAGGTTCGCTGCTGTTGGGATGGCGAGGTCTTAGCCGACCCGGATATCAGCTATTGCCACGCCGGCGACTCCCAACCCATCGCCGATGTCAGTGCCGCCGCCTGGCACAGCTTCGCGCTCACTACCGACCAAGCCGCCCGCGGCTGCCATCGCCTAGAGGTCGTCCTCTTGCAACGCCATCCCCAACTCGCCTGCGACTTGCTGCTGACCGACGTCGAGGTATTGATCTGCTATAGCAGTCCTCCAGCATGCACAAGCTGATCCGCAGGCCGACGCAGGCCGACGCAGAATCGTATTCACGAGATGATCCACCGCTCGAATCGTTCAAATCATTCCGCATTACTGACGATGCGGAGGCCGGAATTGCCGTCCTTGGTGAAACTTTCGCCCATCTGTGTATATAAAGAAGCGGTTACAATAGTAGAAAGAGGTATTTCATGGCCAACCAAAAGCATATCGAATGGCTCCTCAAAGGCGTCAATGCTTGGAACAAGAGGCGCGAGCGAAAAAATTTCAGCCGAACTTTGAGGGAGCGGATATTTCCAGCGAGTTCAAGAAAATGGGAGCGTTGGGCAATGATGGACGAGCCATTATAGGAACACTACACTTTCCAACTGAAACGATCTTGGTTGGTAAAACCAGTGGTAAAAGCGGTGTAAAACGAGCGGCAGCCCGAGGCGAGGGTGAATAGGGTAAAGCCGATTTCGTCGCGCCAAGCGCTGAGGTTGAAAAGCCCGCTGCGCGAGTAGTTGATCAACCCGATGGGCAGGCCGCCTTCGATGTGGCCAGAGAGGTTGACCACGCCCACCTGCCAGCCCTTGACTTCGCTTGCCACATTCAATAATCCGACCTGACCGCCCTTGACCTCGCCGACGAAATTGGTAACCCCGCCCACCTGCCAACCGCGAATTTTGCCAACGACGTTGGTCGTTTGCGCCACCTGCCAACCGCGCACTTGCGAAGCGATGTTGAGCAAGCCTACCTGTCCGCCCTGCAACGGCCCCATCGCCCAGTTGACGCCTACGACGGATGCCTGCAAGCCATAGACCTCTTTGAGCGCCAAGTTGCCCAACCCGCCGATCTGATTGCCGGTCCGCTCGCGCGCCTGGTTGACCAGCCAAGCGAACTGGACGCCGCGGAACGCCTCGTCCTGCGTATTGGTCAACAGCCCCAGCGATAAGGTGTAGCCCTCGCGGGTCGCAACCTCGATTTGGCGTCCCAAGGTAATCCTCCGCCCCGAGCCACCGCGCAGTTTAGTGTCTTCTGGGGTCAGGACGCGGAAGTCGCCGGTACTCACCTTGGCGAACTCTCCTTCGGTCAAAACCAATTCGGCTAGGCACCAGTCCGCGTCCCACTGTACTACTTAAACACCTATAACGGCGCGGAGTGTTACGCCGGCTGCTACCAAAAATTAGGTCCCGTACCGCACCAAACAGCAAGAGCCGACGGTCCATGGCCGCCGGCTCTTGCTATCGTTCTCAAAGAATCTTCCTAAAACGCTATCGCTATTTTTTCTCCATAGCCGCGAGTAGTTCGGCGGCTCGTTGGCGCTTGGCAGGCTCTTTGTCGCGGGCGATGATGCGCTGGAGTGCCGAGACGGCGAGCGGATCGCCTTGCTCACCCAGCGCTAGGGCTTGGCGGTCGCGCTCTTCGTGATAGCTATCGTCGTAGTCAACCACGTCCAGTTCGTGCTGACGCCAGTAGTACTGCAAGCGGTCGTCGGGCCAGTCGGCGTAGATGGCCTCCCAAGTGTTGGGCTGGCTGTGAGGCAGAAGACTGCCCGGGGCGATGGGGTCGGCAACGCGCTGGTAGCGAGCGTCAATGGACAGGCGCAGTTGTTCGCCGGTGTTGGGGACGCCGCGATGGGGCGTCATGCTGTGGAAGAACAGCACGTCCCCCTGCGCGAAGGGGCCGCCGGTCCATTCAAAGGAGTCGGTAATTGCCAATCCTCCGGCCCCCAAGGCCGGCTGGAAATTATAAACTCCCCCCTGATGCGCCCCAGAGGCCACCTCCAATCCACCCATCGTCGGCGGCAGATCGTGGAGTGGGAACCAAGCCGTATAGGTTTTGGCCGTGCCCTGAATGGGAATGAAGTCCTGATGCGGCGGCGTGGTAAAGGATTCGCGCTTGGGAAAGATGGTGCGGCCAATGAGGCGTGGGTGCGGCAACACCGGGTCGTCGAACAGCTTTTCGAGCAGGCCGACGAGCGCGGGGTGGTGCTGTAAGGCATGGAATTCGGGCAGCGCGTACATCCGGCTATAGACATCCATATACTCAGGCGTCGGTTCGACGCAGAAACCGTCTTGGTCGGCGGTGGCGTCCTCAAGCGGCGTGTCGGCCTGAACCCAGCCAGCGGCGCGGGCAATGGCCAAAAAGCGCAGCCTGAGTGCTTCGAGTTCGGCGGCGGGCAGCAAGCCACGCACGAAGAGATAGCCGTCGCGCTGCATGCGGGCGCGGAGCGCGGGCGGGTCGTTGCGGAGGGGGGTCGAGTCGAGAAAGATAGGCATAGCGCGGGCTCCTAAAATTAAAGAAGAATGCCAACTCAATACGCATTTCGCATTTATTAAATGATAGGGAGTTTTGTCGGCTATCAACAGGTGCTGTCGGCCTTTCGACCAGGCTCAGCACCGAATGCTTTGCCATCACCGGGCAACTCTGTTAGCTCGCTTATGAGTTATCGCATTAAACGCCGTGAATCACCAAAAAATTCCCCTCCAGTACGCCGGGCACTGGAGGGGAAAAGACCGCGATCGTGCAAAAATTAGGCGGTGAAGAACGCCACGGTGGTCCAGCACAAAGCCGCCAAGCCCGCCGCGATCGTCGCTTGGGGAATTTGCGTCTTGACGTGGTCCATCAGGTCGCAGCCCGTACACATGGAGCTAAGCACGGTGGTATCCGAAATCGGCGAGCACTGGTCGCCGTACACGCTGCCGTCCATAACCGCAGCAAAACACAACGTCATAAAAAGCTCTGGATGCGCTAGGCCGTTAGCACCAGCCACCGCCCAAGCCAGCGGCATGGCCAGCGGGAAAGCCACCGCATACGTGCCCCAGCTCGTGCCGGTGGAAAAGGCAATGACCATCGTCAGAAGCTGAAGCAGGACCGGCAGGAGGAAATACGGAATGGCCTCGCCGAGCTGTTCGACCAAAAAGATGCTGCCGCCCGTCTCCTTGCTAATGCCGCCGATGGTGATCGCCAGCAGCAAAATCACCGAGCCGAGCACCACGCCCTTGAGGCCGTCGTGAAAACCGCCGATGAGGTCTTTGAGCGCCATGCCCTTGGCCAAGGCCATACCCGCAGCCAACAAGAGCGCCATGCCAAAAGCCCACTGCACATTGGGCGATCCGCTGACCATAAAGGTGCCAACGGCAATGGCAATGAGCGTACCCAGCGGCAAGAAGAATTCGAGGACGTGCGGAGTGTAGCCTTCGGGTACGTTGCTCCCTTGCAGTTCCTTGGCGCTCAGGGGATCGGCACCGGGGGCGTCGAGCTGGCCGGTCGTGCGCGAGCGATTCATCGCCTCTCTGAGTTGCTTGCCCAAAAAGAGCGGTTTTTCAATGCTGAGGAGGAACGTGCCCAAGACGGCAAAGATGGCGTAAAAACAAAACGGCACACTTTGAAAAAAGAAGGCAATGCGATCGGCTTCTGTGGCCAAGAAACCGACGCCAGAGACGAAGATGAACGCCTGCACGTAGCCGGGCCAAGCATTGAACGCGAGCTGCGAGGCAATCGGCGAGGCCGTTGAGTCCACCACGTACGCCAGCTCTTCGTGGCTGATCTTTTCGTTGTCGGCAATCGGTTTGACCGTAGTGCCGACCAGCACCGTGCTGACGGTGCCGCCTTGGAAAAAGATGACCCCGAGCAGCCAAGCGACCAGCTTGGCGCTTCTGGGGCCGCGCACAAAGCGCACGGTCATAAACTCGGCAAAAGCCTGAGCCGCCCCCGTGCGCGACCATATCCCCATCAGCCCGCCCAACAGCCACAAGTAGAGCAGTAGAACTCCGGCCGCGCTTTTGGTCGCCAACGAGGGGATCAGCACGTCGCCGGTGAAGTCGTAGCGGCCCATCAGCAGAGCACCAGCGATGATGCCGCCCAACAGCGAGGTGACCGGTTCTTTGGTCAGCCAGCACAACAGCACAGCCACTATCGCCGGCAGCAGTGACCAATAGCTCCAGTGCCGCTTGGCTATCAGCTTGTAGTAGCTGCCGGTCTCCGCCACAGAGACAAATTCTTCCGTGATCGGCGGCGCCGTCCTCGACCCGTCAATTTTAGCCGGGTCGAGTTGGGCTTGCGCCATGGGCACGGACTCGAAATAGGCGGGTTTGTCTCGGTAGATATAATACATGCCGTCGCTGTCCGTTTTCACGTCCAACTCGATCTTTTCGACCGTCCACGTCGGGGCCACATTGATACCTATGATCCAAGACGCGAGCAGGGCGACGACAAAAATGGCGAAGTTGCGAATACCTCTGGACATGGGATTCCTTTCGGTTTGATAGCGGCCAAGCGACAACGGGCGCTGATCGCCGACCACTATAGTTTTATTTTAACAAAAGTAGTTTGCGCGTTTGTACGCCCCAAGGGGTTTGCAACCGATAGAAGTACCGGCCCGCAGCCAATGCGCGCCCGCTGTCGTTTACTCCATCCCAGCGCAGCATGTATGAGCCGGCCGGATGGGTGCTCTCGGCTAAGACGACGACCTGCTGGCCGAGTGCGTTAAAGACTGCGAGCCGGATTGCCCCTGTTTGCGGCAGAGCAAAGCCAATGGCAGTGGTGCTGTTAAATGGATTGGGATAATTCTGCGCTAGGGCAAACGCTTCCGGCACCACTCCGTACTGTTGTTGCAGCACCGTCTGGTGCATGCGGATGAAGCCCCGGGAAACGATGGCGTTTTCTACCGCATCGCGACCGTAGCGAGTATAACGGCCTATGTGCGGATCGTCGGTGTTGGTAAATCCCCCGTTGAGCCGCTCAGTCCACTGGCTCGCTGGATCCATCGCGTAGTAAAAGCGCTCGTCGTACCCGACCAGCACCATTAGGTGCCCGACCGCGGAAAAGCCGCCGTGGACGATTACTGGGCGGCCAGCGTCCAACAGCGCGTGCAATTCCCACAAGAGTCCGGTTTCGGTCGCTTGGTCGCGGACGCTCAGGCCGCGCAGTGCGGCTTCCTCGTTGAAAACCTTTTCGAGACCCCCAGTGCTCTGAGCGACGTACGTGCCCCATTTGGCGGAGATCATGTCGGGGGTAATGTCGTCGGCTCCGTAGTATTTGAGCACAATAGCGATGCAGGTGTTTTGGCAGGAGCCAGAGGGGTTGATGCGGTTGCTGTGCTGGTGAAAATAGGGCACATTCGGGATGTAGCCGGCCGCCATCGGCTCCGCACTGCACCAGCAGACGACGCACGCCGCTAGCACAGCCCTGTAGCACCTATCCAATCTCATCGTCTTTCGTCCATCAACTCATATTCCCGACGGTTCGCTCGGCCCCAGATCTATGTCTTGGCCGCGGTGATAATGGCGTCCCATCAGGTATTTTATATCCAACTCCACATCGCGCACAAGAATCTCCGGCAGCACCTGAGCATCCCGCCGCACCAATTCGACAGCGAGTGTGTTGTTCCCCTCTTTCGGCCAGTGTTTGGCGTCTAATCTAAATGCGTACCAATACCCAGAGCCCGTGCGATAGCGCGGAGCCGACATCCGGTACATTTCATTGATCTTGCGCAACAGACTAGTGGGCAACTCCCGGCCATTGAAATAGAACTTTAGCTGGTCGCGCTCGGTGTGCCCCATCACCCGCACCCGCAGCAATACTTCGTGTACCCGACCGACCTTGGCCCAGCGCCGCAGATCATCGCTGACCGACAGGGTGATGGAAGCCTTGTGGCCCTTTTGCAAATAGGCCGGTAGCTGCATGGTCGTCCCCGGCTCGGTGGTGGGATTGGGATAGCGCCCGGTCGCGGTTGGAACGTAGTAAATTTTGTCGCGAGCGGCCATGACCTCTGGATAGGGCAATTCCCGCAGCTTCTCGTAGAAGGAGGCCTGGTACGGCCAATTCCCAAACCAGTGCGCCAAGTACAGGCCATCGACGCCCTGCGCCCAGTAGTTGCAGGCGGCTCCGCGCACCATTTCAATGGTCGCCTCCCCCAAGCGGTCCGAGTCCACGTGGCTTTGCAGGGCCGCATGCACCCGACAGCCCGTGCCTTCGGCCGCGGCAACCAAGGGCCGGAAATCAATGGTCGAGTCCAGCAGCTCGGGGCCGGAAAACGCCTGACCGATCAGCACATCGACTAGCCCTTCGCGCAACCACGCTTTAATGTCCATGCCGACAGCATAGCACCCCTCAATACTATAAGGAATGCGGATGGCCAATTCGCGTTGCTTGCCGCTCTGCTTGACCGCACGATGCACCTGGCGCACCCACTCGGTCATAATCTCGCGTCCAGCATCAACCTCGGCTGGATGGAAATAGTAGGGCTGGTAGTTCATCTGCAGCTCAAAGCCATCGACCGGATACTTTTCTAGGGTCTCGGCAATCAGGGCAAAGCGCTCGTCGCGGACTTCTTGGTGCTTGAAGTCGAGGCAGGTGTAGCCGGGATAGTCGGCGGGCACATCGTCTTGCGCCCCGATTTCGAGATGGGCGTTGTCAAAGCGAAAGTCCGAGCAGCGCACGTCCTCTTCCCGCGGCCCGCGGCCCTGCTGCACCAGCAGCGTCGGATAGACTTGTTTGCCGTACTGATGGGCGCGGTCGCAAATCAGGCGCAGCGGGTCGTGCCCCTTGCGGATTAGGTCGCGGGCATTTTGGTGGGCGCGGCGAAAAATCAAATGGGGCCACCGCTTCACGTTGTGGCCCCACAGCTCCCCCACCTCGGTGTCGTGCAGCATGGTGCGGCCGTCGCCGAGGCAAAACATGATGGCTTCGACCGGCGTGCCCAACAGCTCGTCCACCCCTTGCTCGTATTCCTCCTGCTGGATCGGCGGCTCGTACATGTAGATCAGCGGGTGCCGGCCGTCGTGGTAGAACATGATCTTGGGTTTGGACATGGTCTCGTTCCTTTAGGTCCAGTTGCGCGAATCGGGCACCGCCACCCAAGCCGATCCTTGGGCGATCGACTGTTGGCTGACGAGGCCGGGCAAGGTCATGTCCATCGCCAAGTCGATGCCAATGGCCGGCTCCTTTTCCCCGCGGATGGCTGCGACAAAGTCCTGTACCTCCCAATAGTCGCCGCCGCCGTGTCCGGCGGCAAGGGCTTCTGAGGGCGGGCGCTGCCAGTAATCAGGCAAAAACTCCTCCAAGGCTTCCAAAGGCTCCCAGCGCGGCTGCGCACTGCGGCTACGCAGCCAGATTTTGGCCGCTGCCGCAAAGCCGTCGGCCGACTCGTACGCCCCATCGGTCCCCTGCAACGCATAATGGACCATCTGGTGCGGCCGGTCCGAGAGCATATCGACCCGGATATGCGCCAGCCCGCCGCCCGATAGCCGGCACATCATGGTCACGGAGTCCTCCATTTCGTACAAATCGCCGCGCGGGTCGCGGTAGTGGTGCCCAGTGCCCACGGCGCAGACGGATACCACCCGCTGCCCGGCAAACCACGTCAACACCGGCCCCAAGCTGTGCGTACCATAGGTGCAGCCATTGACGCCCGTGTGCCAGCGCCGCCGCCAAGGCGTGATTTCGTTGAGCTCTTTCAGTTCGTGGATATACGCCCCCTCGGCGTAGTACAGCTCGCCGAAAAAGCCGCGTTCAACCAGCGCTTTTACTAGGGTGTTGGGCTTGGTGTACACGTAGTTCTCGGCCATCATATAGACGGCGCGACTGCGCCGCGCCACCCGCGTCAAATCGCGGCACTCCTCGACCGACACGCCGGCCGTCACCTCGCTGAGTACGTGGATGTCGCTCTGTAAGGCCGCGATAGCTTGGGGGGTGTGCCACGGCATGGGCGTACCCACCACGACCGCGTCCACCCCCCCGACGCCGAGCATTTCGTCTGCGTCCGTAAAAACCTGTTCGACTCCCAATTCGGCCGCGTGGCGTTCCACCTCCGCTCGGCGGATGTCGCACAACGCGGTAACTTCCGTGGCGGGATGGGTCAGCAGGGTGGGGATAAAGCCGCTGCCGCGGCCAGCGGCCCCAATGACGCCAAAGCGTATTTTGTCCATGTTCTATCCGTTTGACAACCGGCCTAAGCGACCGTACTGTTAGGCCGCTTATTCAACCCATTTCCCATAGGAGGAACTTCATGGCCATTATTCCTAATATCAGTTCGGATATCGCCGGGCCGCTCGGCGCGATTCACCTGCCCCGCCTGTGGTCTAAGCTGCGTTTGAGCGCGGCTGGCGAATTGCCTGCGGATTACCCGGAATGCGGCGCGGGCTTCGATCAAATGGTCCTCGACGGTCTCGGCATCGACCGCGACGCGGCCGTAGCCTACGTCAAGGACAACAAGGCCAGCTATATTGAATTTGAAAATTGGGTCAAGGCCCAGCGCGGCGGCGCCATTCCCCAGAGCGAGATCGACGCTTCCAACGCCGCCATCCGCGGCTACAACCACGACGACGAGACCCGCACCAGCATCCTCGACGCCGCTGGCCTCAGCGACGACGGCAGCATCCTCGACGCCGCTGGCCTCAGCGACGACGGCAGCATCCTCGACGCCGTCACCTCAACAATCTCGACGACTGGACTGAACTGCACGACGCCCTGAGCTAACAGGCCGTCGTCCCACTCGTCTATCGGCTCGCTTCCTCTCGTTGGAGGCGGGCCGCTTTGTTGCTTCTCGCTGGCCTATTCATACCGCCTTTTGGCTGGGCTGTCAACGCCCTTGATAGCAAACTACCAAATTTGTACCTTGAGCTAATCACTCCTCGGCGAAAGCAGATCTGCCATGAAACTCGACGTCGTCAACCTAGCCAAGGCATTGGTTGCCTACCCCTCGGAAAGCCAAACCAGCAACGTCGAAGTCACCCAGCACATAGCCGGGGTCTTAGGCCAGCTTGGTTTCCAAATAGAAGAGGTGCCCTACACAGATGCAGCCGGCGTGGACAAGCTCTCCATCGTCGGCAAGTTGGGCAGCGGCGACGGCGGGCTGGCCCTGATGAGCCACGACGACGTCGTCCCCGCCAATCCCGCCGACGGTTGGCACCGCGATCCCTACGACCCCTACGAGGCCAACGGCAAGCTCTACGGCCGCGGTTCCTGCGACATGAAAGGCCCCCTTGCCGCTTCGATCTGCGCGGCTGCCCGCTTCAAGGCCGCCGATTTAACCGCCCCGCTCTACATAGTCGTCACAGCCGACGAAGAGGTACACGGCGTCGGTGCGCAAAAGGTTACGGCCCATTCCAAGCTCTTTGCCGAGGCCAGCACCGGCTGCGGCATCATCTGCGAGCCCACCAGCCTCCGCGTGGTCCACGCCCACAAAGGCTCGCTCGCCATCCAAGTCACCGCCAAGGGACGCCCCGCGCACACCAGCACCTTGAAGGGCATCAACGCGAACCTCAAGATGATTCCCTTTCTCGCAGAGATGAAGCGATTCAACGACCGAGTGCTCAGCGCACACCGCTATCGCAACGAGGAATTCGCGCCGCCGCATTCCGAGTGGTGCATCGGCATCAACGACCACAACCGCGCCACCAACATTTCCCCCGCCCAAAGCATCTGCACCCTCAACTACCGCCCTATGCCTAGCATCGACGTCGACGATTTGATCGACCAAACCCGCAAAAGCGCACAAAAGCACGGCCTCGATTTCGCGCTCAAGCATCGCGGTGAGCCGCTCTACACAGCAGTGGACGCTCCACTGGTCCGCACGGCGCTCAAACTAACGGGTCACCGCAAACCCACCACAGTGGCCTACGGCACCGATGGCATGGCTTTCGTCGAGAAGATGAAACAAATGATCGTCCTCGGCCCGGGCGACATTGCCCAAGCCCACACGGCCAACGAATGGATCAAAACCGACCAATTGCGCACCAGCGTCGATCTCTACGCTCGCTTCATCGAGCATATCTGCGTTTAGAGGAATAGTTGAATCGCTGTTTTGTTGGGTACGACGATCGCCCGGCCCGCTTCTTGCAAGAACGCACAGCAGACACACACGCCAGCTAGAACACTAAGAGACGCTCATGTACCTTCTCTTAGACCTAGCTTTTGACGGCATTCCTTCCCTCTTCAGGCGCAACCTGCCCCAACCTATTCATCGCCTACGTCTAGCAACATGGATCATCGTTCTTGCCATCGGAGTATCGTTCTTTTTGACCTATGTGCCATCGCTAAAGGCTTAATTGCGGCCCTAGTGGCCATGACCTTGATGCTAAAAAGCCGCGGCAAGTCGTAGTTGCGCTTTTTCCTCGCTCACCCCCAAAGATCCACCCCAGCCAACTTCCGCCCCACACTCGTCAACTCAGCCGTCTTCTCCTCGTAGTGCTCGCGTTCCTCGGCATAGCGCCCCAGCCCGGACAGCCGCCGCTGCCAAAAGTCCGTGCGCAACCGCCGCGCTTCTTCGCCGTCGCCGGCCGGACTCATGGTGATGTACTGAGCCACGCGAGGGCTGTCGCCGCGATTGACGCTTGCCGTGTGTGGCAGGGCCGTGCGCCAGATGACCAAGTCGCCCGCTTCGGCACCAATGCGCCGCGATCCCAAGGCCAGCAGGTCTTGCTCGCGGGGGTTGGCCCCCTCCGGCAACTCGTCGAGCCATGCCTCTAAACGCTGGTGGAACCCCGGCACACAAATAAAGGCCCCCTGATCGGCCGGCGTGTCGTTCAGATAGAGCACACCCTGCACGCCAAAAGGCAAAGGACGCTTATCCAAGGTCGCGTCCCAATGCAGATTGTGCTCGGGCGCATCTGGGTCTAAAACCGGCGGACTGATGCTGGCCCGGTCGTGGCTGACCCATAGCTTGTCCGTGCCCCAAATCTGGCTAAAGGCCCGGTGGACTCGCGGGGCCGTGCGGTTGTCCCACATGGTCTGGTGGTGATAAATCTCGACCATGATGCCGCGCCGATCTTCTGGATACCAAGTTTTAGGATCGTCCGGGTCCATGCCCGCAAACGCCCACACCGCCCGCCCGGTGCGCTCAGCTTGATCGCGATCAATTACCTGCCGCGCAACGACGTACCCCTGTTCGGCAAAGAAATCCAGTTCTTCCCTGCTCAAGACATCCATGTTTCAATCCGCTCCTTTCACCCAAGCAAAAGCCGCTTGTATACAGGGCTGTGCGATAGGCGGACGGTATGCAATTGCCAATCTTTCACGTCCTACAGCAACTTGCGTACGATGAGCTCCTCGGCGATTTGCACGGCGTTTAAGGCCGCGCCCTTGCGCAACTGATCGCCGCTGACCCACAAGTCTAGCCCGGTGCCGTCGGGCCGCGAAATATCCTGGCGAATGCGCCCGACCAGCACCTCGTCGCAACCGGAGGCTTCAATCGGCATGGGGAAATAATTCTGCGCAGGATCATGCACGATCCGCACGCCCGCAGCCTGCGCCAAGATAGCCTCGGCCTCAGCCGCAGGAAAGGGTTCGGCAAACTCCACGTTGATCGCCTCGGAATGCGCCCGCAACACGGGTACGCGAATGGTCGTGGCCGAGATCTGTAGCGCGTCGTCGTGGAACATCTTGCGGGTCTCGCGCACCATTTTCAGCTCTTCTTCGCAATACCCCTCCGGCCCGACAGGCGAATCGTGCGAAAACAAATTAAAGGCGATCGGATGCGGGAATTCAGCCGGCTCAGCCTCTTCCCCGGCGAGTACTTGTCGCGTCTGCGTCTCCAACTCCTGCATGGCTCGCGCCCCTGCGCCACTGACGGCCTGATAGGTCGAGACCACAATGCGCTTGACCCGCTGCCGCTGATAGAGCGGCCAGACCGCCACATCCATGATGATCGTCGAACAGTTTGGATTGGCGATGATGCCGCGATGCGCCGCCAAGTCCTCGGGATTAATTTCGGGCACCACCAGCGGCACGTCCGGGGCCATGCGATAGGCCGACGTGTTATCAACGACCACCGCGCCCGCAGCCACCGCATGCGGGTTAAACCGCTTGCTCAAACTGCCTCCAGCCGAGGCCAAGACGATATCCACGCCGGCAAAGGAATCCTCGCCCAGCTCCTGCACCTGAATCGAGCGGCCACCAAAGGAAACGACGCGCCCAGCCGAGCGGGCCGAGGCCAACAGCCGCAACTCGCCGATGGGAAAGTCGCGCTCGGCGAGTATTTCTAACAGCACCTGTCCTACGGCACCAGTCGCGCCCATAATAGCTACGTTGTACGTATCGGTCACCTGCGCCTCTCCGTGAGATAATCCATCAATACATGTCCATGCTCTACCTGCATACTGCCCCACTCGGCCGCCCGCTCTCCATAAGCTTGCATCGAGTCAGCCTCAATCCCCGTCCCCCATAGCACGAAGGGCACTGGCTCGCGGCTGTGGGTGCGCCGCACAATGGGTGTGCGGTGGTCGGGAGTGAGTAGCACCCGATGCGGCCCCATTGACGCTAGCCCCGCCAAAATCGGGCCGACGACGCGGGCGTCGAAATCCTCAATGGCCTGCACCTTGGCCTGCGGATCGCCGTTGTGCCCGGCTTCGTCCGGGGCCTCGACGTGGACATAGACAAAATCGGCGCGTTGCAAGGCCGCCAGCGCGTATTCGGCCTTGCCCTCGTAGTTAGTGTCGAGATACCCGGTAATACCGGGCACGTCTATGACCTCCAAGCCCGCGCTCTTGCCGATTCCGCGCACCAAGTCAACGGCCGAGATGACGCCGCCTTGCAATCGGTAGCGCTCCGACAAGGGCGTCAACC
This sequence comes from Candidatus Latescibacterota bacterium, assembly GCA_965200315.1. GTDB lineage: Bacteria > Latescibacterota > UBA2968 > UBA8231 > UBA8231. The sequence continues at coordinate 101,654 of OZ241362.1, read as the reverse complement.
GCAGCGCCCGCCCGGAGCCCCAAAGCCATATCGCGTTGGCCGGCCGCTCCCGGCGAGCCGAGCGGGCTGCATTGACTGGCGCGGCTGAGAGAATGGGGCCGGCCGCGTCCATGAGGGCGCGGATTTTCTCAGCCCCTTCACCCGTAGGCTCATGCGCGGCCATGGATTCGCCCATGATGTCGTGCGGCGGGTAGGTTGTCACTTCTTCCGGGCCGCGCTCCCACACCAGCAAGTGGCGATAGCCCACCCCGGGATAGAAGCGCAAAGATGATCCCCCTAGTTCGGCGGCCAAGGCCTCTACCAACTCGGCGGCTTCTGCGCTAGCGATGTGGCCGGCGCTGTAATCGACCAGCACGTCGCCCTCTGCGTAGATCAGGTTCAGGCGGAAGGCCACCTCGTCGTCGCCCAACTCGACGCCCATACTCGCGGCTTCCAACGGCGCACGGCCCGTGTAGTGAACCCGGCTGTCGTAGCCGAAAATTTCGAGGTTGCCGATGTCGCTGCCCGGATGCCGCGCGGCGGGAATCATCTGCACCAATCCCCCGGCCCCCTCGCGGGCCAAGCGATCCATGCAGGGCGTAGCGGCCGCCTCCAACGGCGTCTGCCCGCCCAGTTCGTCGAGTGGATAGTCGGCCGCTCCATCGGGCACTAACACGACGTAGCGCACGCTAGAGATCCTCCATGCGGATGAGCTTGACCGCCCCTTGCACGGCATCGAGTGTGGCCACGGCCTGCTGCGCTCGCTGCATTGCGGCTTCGCGCGCCTCGTGGGTGACGATCACCAGCGGCACCGATCCACCCTCGAAGTCGCGCTCCTTTTGGATGACTGAGGCAATGCTGATGCGCTCCTCGGCCAAGATGCGCGCGATCCCCGCGAGCACTCCGGGCTGATCGCGGACTAAGACGCGCATGAAGTAGCGCATCTGCACGGCCTCAATAGGCACGACTGAGACCGCGTCCTCGCCTAAGATCATGTCGCCGATGGAAGTGCTAGCGCCGGCGGCCTTGCGCTCGACTAGCTCGACCATATCCGCCACCACCGCGCTCGCCGTGGGCAGTCGCCCAGCGCCGCGACCGGAAAACACTTGCGGCCCCACCGCAGACCCCTGCACCTGAATGGCGTTGAATTCGTCGTGGATGTTGGCCAACAGCGCGTCCTCGGGCACCATGGCCGGATGCACCCGGGCCTCGACGCGCCCGTCCTGTTGCTTGGCAATAGCCAGCAACTTGATCGCATACCCCAACTCGCGGGCGTATTCAATGTCCCAGCTCTCGATCTGCTCAATGCCCTCGCAAAATACGTCGCGGCCCGTGCCCGTGCAGTGAAAGGCGATGCGGCAGAGGATGGCCAACTTTTGCGCGGCGTCCATGCCACTCACGTCCATGGTCGGGTCTGGCTCGGCGTAGCCTTGGTCTTGGGCTTCTTTGAGGACGGCGGCGTAGTCGCCCGCGCCGCGACTCATGCGCGTGAGCATGTAGTTGGTGGTGCCGTTGAGGATGCCGTACAGGGACTCGACGCGATTGGCCACCAAGCCGTTGCGCAACGAGCGGATGATGGGGATGCCGGCCGCGACACTCGCTTCAAACATCAAATCCGCTCCATTGGCTAGCGCCAGTTCAAAAAGCTCCTCGCCCCGCTCGGCGAGCAGGGCCTTGTTGGCCGTCACCACATCCTTGCCCTGCCGCAGGGCCTCGCTCACCCACTCAAAGGCCGGGGGCGCACCGGTTAGTTCCACCACTAGTTGCACCTCCGGGTCGGCTACGACCTCGCTGGCGTCCGCCGTCAACAATTCCGGTGCGATGGCGGGGTTGCGCGGCTTGTCCAAGTCGCGCACGGCCACGCGCCGCAACGCAAAATCTACGTGCTTGCGCCGCCGCAGCGACGCGGGCGCATCCTGCAACAGCTCAACCACACCGCTGCCGACCGTGCCCAAACCAATCAATCCCATTCCTACTGACATGTTTTGCCCAATTCCTTGTTTCGCATCAAGTTAAAGCCTCCAAATATAGAGGGCGACGCACTTTTTTGGCAAGGTGGGCACCCTAGTGGATAGCGCGCACTGAGATAGCCTATATTAAGGGCACACACGAACGACGAGGGGAGCCGACCATCATGGACCTCAAAGCCTTCAAATTGAGCCTGCAAGAACAAACCCCGCCGGAGACCTCCCAAGCCCTGCAAGCCCTCTGGTACGAAGCCAAGGACCAGTGGGACAAAGCCCACGAGCTAGCCCAGCAAACGCCCGACCCCATTGGGGCTTGGGTCCACGCTTATTTACACCGGGTCGAAGGCGACGAAAGCAACGCCGGCTATTGGTACCGGCGGGCGCAAAAGCCCCATAGCGAGGCGTCGCTACCCGAAGAGTGGGAGGAAATCGCCAAGGCCCTCCTCAGCGACTAACGCATCCGCGTCAACGCCCGCCAAGTGTGAGCCAGTTCCGCCCGGTCTTGCGGGTGGGCCCAAGTCAAGCCGGCCACCAGCACCACAAAGCACATCCCCCCTACAAATACCTGCAAAAAGTCGCCTCCCACGTCCGCGCTAACCCAACGGCAAACCACAGCGGCTGCTCCGACACCGACGCCGATCCGCAGTAAGCGGCCCCACGGCAGGAGTTGGTGCAAGCCACAGCGCAAGTGCCAGCCAATAGCCGCCAACAAGAAAGCCACCTGCAAGTACGTCGCCACTGTGGTGGCCACAGCCGGGCCGAGGAAAGCCCACTCAGGGTGCGCCACCTGCAAGTAGCTAATCAGCGCCAAGCTCAAGCCGATATTGCAGCACAAGTCCCCCACGCTACTCCACAGCGCCCAGCGGGCCTTGCCCATGCCCACCAGCAGCGGATTGTACGCGGCACAGCGCAGCGGCAGCACCAATAGATAGATGCGGAAGACCCAAGCCGAGCGGTCGTATTCTGGAAAGAGCCAGCCAATCAGCGGTCCGGCGAAAGCGAGCAGGAAGGCCGCCAGCGGCAACACCAACACGGCCAAACGCGAAACCGCACGCTGCCACAGCGCCAGTATCTCATCGAGCCGGTCCGCCTGAAAGAGCCGACTGATCTCTGGGATCAACACGGATGTCACCGCCGACAGCAGCAGACTAATCGGCACCTCAATGGCCCCGAAGTGGTATTCGGCAAAAGTGCCGGCCGCGAAAAAGTGTAGGATCACAAAGCGATCGACGTAGCGCGAGAGGCTGTTTATCGCGTCGTTGAAGCCAACCGGGCGCGCATAGCGCATCAGCTCACCGAACCCTTCCCTCCCCCACCATCGCCCATCCGCCAATGCCAAGCGCACTAGCCAGCAGATGGCGAGCAAGCGCAACACGCCCAACCCAGAAAACAGCACAAGCACCTGCGCGGTCGTCCAATCTAGCCCCAGAGCACCCCCTGCACCCCCAACTAATGCGCCACTCATAGCCAGTTGCAGCCAAGCCAAATGGTGCTCGCGGTCGGCAGCCACCAAGGCCGCTTCGGCCCCACCGGCGGCGACCGCCGCAAAAAGATAGGGCAAGAACAACAGCAGGTACGCGGCAACCTGCTCGCCATCGCTGGCTGCTTGCACCAATACATCGGCTAACTGCCCCCCCCACAACCACAGGCTCCCGGCCAGTGCCAAACCCAACGCAGCCAAGCACAGCATCACTTGGCCGACGAGCAAGCGCGGCTCGCCCCGCCGGGGAAAGAAGTAGAGTAAGCTCGTAGGCAGCCCAAACAAAAACACCGGGATCAGCGCATTGCCTACAAGCCAGACCGCGCCAAAAAGCCCGCATTCTTCCGGCGTCCAAGCGCGGGCGACCAGCGCATAGACGGCTAGGATGCTGGCGGTTGTGGCCGCACGCCCTGCGGCCACAACGCCGATCTTGCGCGTAAGTCGGCCCCCTCTATCCTGTCGATTCGGTCCAGCCATAGGACTCAGCTTGACAGCGACCGCGCCGCCTATAATTGAATTTTTTATAAAACCCTGTCGGCCCCAGCCAAGATGCGTCTATGGCACAGATCGCCGGCAATGGCTGGCCACGCGGCTGGAATGACTTGCTATGCCGTCAGAACACAATGGCGACGGCTCCTCGCCCTCCCCACGGCTCAGGCGTCACGGATACCCAACATGCAAAGGAAGGCCGGTTTGGGCACAATTTTGTTTAAGAGCGCGTCGGCCAAGCGCCAAGCTGCATAAGGCCAGCCAGCACTCAAGCGGGGAAATCCCGCCAACTCCAGCAGTTTGTTGGTCGTCAACCGCACCGCGCGTATTTCAAAGCCTTGGCCTTGGAGATAGGCGGCGAGCGTCTCCTCATCAAAGCGGTGGAGATGCGCGTTGGCTGGCGTTAGTCTATTGCAGTGGATACACAGGTGCTCGACAATGGTCTCGCGGTACGGCACACTCACCACCAGCCGCCCCCTCGGGCGCAACACCCGCCGCGCTTCGGCTAGGGCCGCGTCAATGTCTTCGAGATGTTCGACTACTTCGGAAAGCACTACCGAGTCGAAACACTCGGCCGCAAAGGGAAGATAGTACAAATCGCTGACCTGATAGGCTGCTTCCGCAAAGCGGGCCTTGGCACCGGCCACCCCGACCCAGCCGATGTCCACAGCGCAGACTAGGGCCCCCCGACGATGGCAGTGCGCCCCTAGCCAACCCGATCCACACCCGACGTCGAGGACGCGTTCGCCACTGTGCAAGTCGAGGAGGCGCACGAGTGTCTCCAGCCGCCGCTCTTCCGAGGCTCGACGCTGCGGGTCCAATGCTTGAGGATCGACAATCGCCTCAGCATCGGCCTTGTAGTGGACCTTGTAGTCGCTGAGCTGGCCTTTTTGAGTTGTATTCATTTTCGTATCGTCTATTATTCTAAGAACAAACCTCTAACCACGAACCAAATTTTCCATGACGATAAAAATTGGCTTTGTCGGCACTGGCGGTATCGCCAACCATCACCTGCGCACCCTCGCCCAGCTCGACGAGGCCGAGCTGGTGGCCTTTTGCGACGTAGTCGAAGAAAAGGCGCTCGCCGCGGCCAGCGAGTACGGCGGCAGGGCTTATAGCCACTACGAAGCCCTGTACGACAGCGAAGCACTCGACGCGGTCTATATCTGCCTGCCGCCTTTTGCTCACGCCCAGCCTGAGCTGGCGGCCATTGAGCGCGGCTTGCCCATTTTCGTCGAAAAACCCGTGGCGACTTCCCTCGAACAAGCCCACGCCGTTGCAGCGGCCATCCGTGCCCAAAAACTGACCAGTGCCGTAGGCTATCACTGGCGCTACATGGATACGACCGCCAAGGCAATCGAATACCTCGGCGACGAGCCGGTGGGGTTTGCCCTTGGCGCTTGGACCGGCGGCATGCCCGGGGTGTCTTGGTGGCGGGTACTAGCCGAAAGCGGCGGCCAGATCGTCGAACAAACCACGCACATCTTCGATTTGGCCCGCTACCTGCTCGGCGAGGTGGAAAGCGTCCACGCCATGGCGCGCACCGGCCTGATGGAAGACGTCCCCAACTACGATGTCCACGACGCTTCTGTCACCAATCTCCGCTTCCAAAGTGGCGCGGTGGCCAGCATCACCTCGGCCTGTATGCTCTCCGCGGGCGGGCACATGGGCTTGGACCTCTACCAGAAAAACCAAGCCCTGCGCATCGCATCCGGTGCGCTCACCATCGACCGCCCCAGCGGCCGCGAAGTAGTCGAACAGAGCAACAACCCAACGCAAGCCGAGGATCGCGCCTTTCTCCAAGCCGTGCAAACCGGCGATGCTGCGGGCATCCGCTGCAACTACGCCGAGGCGGTCAAAACCTTAGCCGTAACCCTCGCGGCCACCCAATCCGCCATAGAAGGGCGCGTCGTCGCGCTTTAGGCTACTCGTTTTCGATTAGATCGAAGTCGTGGATGTCCTCGCCGGCCTTGGCCGAGAGGATGTCCAGCGCGGCACAGGCCCCGTCGCCAGCGGAGATAATGGCTTGGATCTTCTTCAGGCGGGTGCTCCAGCCAAGGACGTATAGCCCGGCGACCGCGGTGCGGCCATGGCGGTCGGCCGCCAACCCATCGGCTTCTTTGGCCACGCCCAAGCTTTCGGCCAGCGGGTTGCTCGGCCCGGTGGCCAAGATCAGATATTGGGCTGGGTGGCTTTGGCCATCGGCGGTCTCGACGACAAACCCCCCTTCGCCCTTTTCGACGCGGCTGATTTCGACGTCCTGAATCTCCCCGCCAAAGCCGCGTACCTGCTCGCGGCCGATTTGCTGGAACTCGGGTCCGGCAATTTCGGGAATGCCCAAATAATTGTACAGCATGGCCTTGTGCATGAGCGTTTTGTCTTGGCCAAAGACGGTGACGCTCATGTCGTTTTTGGCGAGAAAGAGTGCGGCACTCAGTCCACCCGGCCCATCTCCGACGACGATAACATCCGGCATTTCTCAGGCTCCTTTGGCTGTTGGTTAACAGCGCGCAAATAAGAGCGCACCTGCTCAGGCTGTCAACTTGCCCCCTTTCAGCCAACGCCTTTGGAGGGGGCCGCCCAACTTGGCATCTAGGGGGGATTCGGGACCTTCTAAAAATGAGAAATGCCGGAGGGATAAAATTCCAGCACCGGTTCGCCTAGGGAGGGCACGCCGACACTGACCGTCGAAAGGATTGTATACTACCCCCAACACTTTTCTCGGCAACCTTCTTGACAACGCCTTTACCTTTTCACTACTCTTTTCGGATTAATACCGCAACGGAGTTTCCGCCCGTCGCAGGAATAACCGGGAAGATAGTAACCACCATCTAAGCATGAAGTAGCCCCCTGCTGTGGCTACATCCCCTTCCAGTTCCAAGACTTCCCGTCAATACACCGTAAGTTTCCTTAAAAACAAACACGTACCCCCTCCTACTTCCTCCTTCGTTAGGCCGCGATCTCTCGGATTACACCAAGGGATCGCCGATCACCTTCGCACTCCACTTGCTGCCGGGCGCTAGCGGTCTGTACGGCTCTATTTTCGCGGTGCCGTATGCCTTGGCCGCCTCCGTGTGCCAAGGGCGGACGAGATCGTCCTCCTGTTAAAATTTTCACTTTCACAATCAGGGATGCGTTCCCTAAGAAAGAAGGAGGTTGAGTAATGATTCGCACGCAGTGGTTACTGCGGCTGATGGCCGCTAGTGGAGTGTTGGGATGGGCTGGTGAGGCAGCAGCGGCCATCAAGCTAACGCTGAACCGCGAGTACTACCCTAGTAACTTTGTCCTCGTACGCGAGGATGCTGGTGAGACCAATATCGAGGTAACAGCCCAAAATTACGCTGGCGACCCGAGTACCACCTCGGTCGAAACCGTTGGAGAGGATACCTATGTAACCTTGGGGATCGAAAGCCTAGGGGGTTGTAGTTCTAGACTCAACAGTCGCTACCGCATAACACTGCCCACGCTCATTATCCTAGCGGGCAAGAGCGAAGCGACCGGGGCACTCACCTTCATTCCCATTGACGACGAACTCAAGGGAAACGATACCCACGACGAAGGAGAAGGCACCTGCGACGACTCTCCGGAGAATAATCCGGGCGACGGCGACGATCTCGTTCTCCAGATCACGGGCAATGCCGGTGCTCATGAAGTAACCACCGGGCCACGTCTTCACTTGGCCGACGACGACAAGGCAAGCACGAATATCTCCCTCTCGGTTTCTGAGTCTGCGCTCAGCAAGGAGGCGGGGGCAACCGATATCGTCGTAAGAGCAGAATTAAATGGAAAGGTGCTAACCACGCCCCTGACTTTTCACTTGGGTATTCAGACCGCACCAAACCACGCGGTGCGCGATGTCGATTACGCGGCGACGAACTTGGGCCGTATAACAATCCCAAAGAACAAGGCGTCGGGCCAGACGACGATTACCATTACTCCCAAGGCTCAGGGGACTGGCATTATCCGGCTAGTGGGCCGGAGCAGCTCCCACCCCAACATAGCCATTGGCCACCAACAAATCGAGCTAAAGGAGCCTCCCGCTGCTATCATTAAAGGGCTGACGGCGAGGCCTAGCCTGATACGCGAGGATCAGGGGCCGACGAACATTGAGCTGACGGTTGAGTTGCAGGATGCCCTAGCGGCGGACTCGGAAGTGCTGTTCACTCTGGTGAGCAATGGCGACGATCTTAGCGGCAACGACGCCCTCAACGCATTTTTCTCGGACGCGGAGCCTGCGGTGCGCGATGTACATTACACCGCGACCATAGGCGGTCTCACCATTCGGCAGGGTGAGACCGTGGGAACGACGACGCTTACCCTCACCCCCATCGACAACGAGCGGGTGAATTCGGCGAAGGCTTTCGAGCTGACGGCCAAGGTCGGCACAACTCATTTGCTCACGGGTATCAAGATCACCGACGACGAGACCACGAGCGAGAACATAACGCTGGCGGTGAGTCATAATGAACTAAGGGAGGACGCGGGCGAAACCGAGATTGCGGTGACCGCAACTTTAGACGGCAAGGTATTGGCGCAGGACGTGACCGTGGTCTTGCTCCTCGATGATAGCGATGCTGCTACGGCGCTGTACGCCATCGACTTCACAGCACTCCTGCGCTCGGTGACGATTCCGGCTGGCCAAGCACAGGGCGTACAGACCATCTCCATCACTCCCAATGACGACGGGATAGAAGACGCGGACGAGAAGATCATCCTAAAAGCGCTGAAAAACCCCCAAAGCGACGATAGGAAGGAAATCGCGGTCAGCACTGCGACGATCACGCTGAAAGATACGGGGCCGCGGGCGGATGCAAGTCCGACCGGCGACACAACACCTGCCTTTGTCGAGAACCAGTCAGACATCTCGGCCACGGTTGGCAAGGCGATGCGACCGCTGGAACTACCGCCAGCTACGGGCGATGGCAACCTGACGTACAGCGTCTCCAACGCGCTGCCCGCTGGCCTGTCGTTTGACCGAGCCACGCGGATCATTGCCGGTACGCCGACCGCGGTCGGAACGGCCACCATCACCTACACAGTGATCGACGGCGACGCCACCAAGCCCGAAAGCGCAGTCATACTCTTCAAAATCGCGATCTATGAGGCCCCACCGCCCGTGGTTGCCGTCGCGAGCGTGGCGTCAACTCATTCTTCACTGCGAGAGAATGGGGAGACGACGGCAATCATTTTGACCGCTACCTTGGCCGCGGCCGCCCCCGCGGCCGAGACCATCCGTTTCACTATTGTCGCGCCCACCCAAGGCCCAGCGGCCGTGCGCGATGTGGATTACTCCGCCACACTGGCGGGGCCGGTGTCCATTGCAGCCGGCGCCACCCAAGCGACGACGACGCTTCGCCTCACCCCCTTCGACAACGACAAGGTAGATGGCCATACGTTCTTAGGGGTGCAGGCCACCGCATCCGGTGGCTCAGCACAGACGGATATAAAAATTGCCGACGACGAAACGACGAGTACATCCATCGCGCTGTCGGTACATCCGCATATAGTACGCGAAGGCACCGGGCCGACCACGATTACAGTAACGGCGACCTTAGACGGCAAGGCGTTGGCCCAAGACGCGACCGCAACCCTCTCCATCGACGCTGCTTCGGCCGCCCAGCGCGATCTGGATTACTCGGCGCTGTTCGATCCGCTACTTGTGATTCCGGCCGGCTCGATAGCGGGCGAGATATCCCTCTCCATCAATCCAATCGACGACGACGAGGACGAGGGCAACGAGACGATCACGCTCAACGGTGCGATTGAGGGCTTGGCTGGCGGCTCGACAACGATCACCCTGACCGACGCAGCCATACCGCTGGCGGCACCGGCCGCGACGCTCCCCCTAGCCTTCGCCGAGGGGACTTCAGTGGCTACCCAGCGATACACCGCTGGTACGCAGATTGCCGCTCTTGAACTGCCTGCCGCTTCAGGCGGTGCGGGCGATGCGACGTACCGCGTCTCCGGCCTACCGGCTGGCTTGGCTTTTGACGCGGCTACGCGGATCATTGCCGGCACGCCCGAAGTTGCCACAGCAGGTCCCGTCGAAATCACCTACACGGCTACCGATGGCGACGGAGCCATCGCGGCACTGACCTTCTCCATCGTGGTCAACCCGCCGCTGGCGTTTGAATCGCATAACTATCCGAACCCGTTCAACCCAACGACGACGATCAAATATGCGCTACCGACCGCAATGGATGTGAAATTGACCGTCTATAATGTCGTTGGCCAAGCGGTTCGCACCCTCGTAGCCAAGCACCAGAACACCGGGCACTACCGAGTAGAGTGGGACGCGACCGACGACAGCGGGCACAGCGTGTCGGCGGGGATCTATTTCTACCGCCTCCAAGCCGGTGAAACGTTCCTCGCCGTCGAGAAGATGCTGTTGCTCAAGTAGCACACACCCCGACCCCTTTGTTAGGCAAACGGGAGGCTCGCTCCCCACCGACCCAGCGGCGGTCAATAGGGAGCGGGCCAAGAGTGCGCCCCCGAGACCAAGCGGCTTGCACGGCGTTGAGCACTTCGGCTCCGTTTAACAGCTTGCGGCTAGGCCTGCGCGCAGCCGCTGTACTCAGTTGCCTACCGTTGGCGCAACTGCTAAGTTATTCACCTATATACAGGCACCTTCCAGCGGCTACGAAATAAAAGGTATCTAGCTTGATCTCCCTTACAAACGACGCGCTCGTCGCACACTGGCAGTGCGAAACCGCTCCCCTATTGCCGCTTCTGCACGCCTTTCATGACCGCGACGGCTATTTGTCGGAAGAAGCGCTCAAGGCCGTGTCAATGGGCCTAAAAATCCCGCTCGCCGAGCTTTTCGCCACCGTCACCTTTTACCACCATTTTGCCCGCCAAGCGCCCGGCCAAAGTGCCCCGCGCGTCTGCACCGGCCCGATATGCACACTGCGCGGGGCCGACGCACTCTGCGCCCGTCTCGCCGACGCCACGCCCATGCCGTGCGCCGGCCGCTGCGACGATCCCATTCCGGTCCTCCAAGGCCATCAAGTGCTGGTCGGAACCGAGGCCGAGGTCCTTGCCCCCAGTCCTTCACCCCTGCCCGCGCCCAATCCCGGCGGGTGCGAGGAATGCGTCTTTGCCGACATCCGCCGCCCCGGCCGCGCCACCCTATCCGGCTATCGCCAAACCGGAGGCTACCAAGCGCTGCAACAAGCTCTCGCCGGGGAACCTGCCGAGTTGGTCGCCCTCATTGCCGACAGTCAGCTCGCTGGCCGGGGCGGCGCGGGCTTTCCCACCGGCCAGAAGTGGCAGGCTGTGGCCGAGGCCCCCGGCACGCCCAAAACCGTCGTCTGCAACGCCGACGAGGGCGAGCCGGGCTGCTTTAAGGACCGCGCCCTCCTCGAACACGACCCACACGCGGTCATCGAAGGCATGCTCCTCGCTGCATACGCCACCGGCGCTACCCGCGCCTTTATCTATCTGCGCTACGAATACCCGGAAATCAACGCCATCCTCGCCAACGCACTGGCCGAGGCTCGCGCCGCCGCTCTAATCGGCCCGCATATCCTCGGCAGCGACTTCTCCTGTGCGCTGCACATCCGCCGCGGGGCCGGCGCGTATATCTGCGGCGAGGAAGGCTCTTTGCTCAACAGCCTCGAAGGCAAACACCCCTATCCGCGCAACCGCCCGCCCTTCCCAGTGACGCACGGTTTTGAAAACTTGCCCACGGCCGTCAACAACGTCGAAACCTTGGCTTCGGTGCCCCCGATCGTGCGGCGCGGGGCCGCGTGGTATCGCTCGCTGGGTCTCGACGGTCGCCCGGGCACCAAGGTCATCAGCCTCTCGGGCGACGTGCAGCGGCCGGGCAACTACGAAGTCCCCTTTGGCCTACCGCTCAACACCTTGCTCCACGAGTGGGCCGGCGGCCCGGGACCAAGCCGTCAGATCCAAGCCGTTACTATGGCCGGCCTCTCAGGTGGCTTTCTCGCGGGCGACGACCTCAATGTCACCCTCGACGAACCGGCGATCCGCGCTCGCGGCTCTATGCTCGGCGCGGGCGGCATCATGGCCTTTGACGACCGCCGCGACATAGTAGAAATCGCCCGCCAAGCCATGGCCTTTTTTGCCGAGGAGTCCTGCGGCAAGTGCTTCCCCTGCCGCATCGGCACCCAGCGGCTCGCCGAGCGGCTTAGCGGCGAAGGGCCAGCAGACCTAGCGGCTTGGCGCGACGAAGTAACAGACATCGGCAGCGTCATGAAGTCCACCAGTGCCTGCGGCCTCGGCATGGCCGCTCCCTTTATCACCGATAGCCTCCTCAAGTACTTTCCCGACCAAGTAGCCCAGCGCGTCTGCGCTTGAACGAGAGCCTTACCATGAATACCAATGGGCAACAACACACCCTGACCTTAGACGGCGAAGAAGTGGCCTTTGCTCTTGGCGAGACCCTCTACGAGGTCGCCCAACGCCATCGCCGCGACATTCCCACCCTTTGCTACGACCCGCGCCTAGAACCTTTTGGGGCCTGTCGGCTCTGCGTGGTAGAAGTCGAAGGTGCGCGCAATCCGGTCGCCTCCTGCACGGCCCAAGCCGCCCCCGGCATGGTCGTCAAAACCGCGACCACAGCCATCGAAAAGCACCGCAAGACGCTGCTCGAAATGGTCGTCTCGGAAAACCGCGAAGTCGAGGTCGATCCCCTGCGTGGGTACGCTTCCCAAGAGCTAACCAACCTTGCCGATCGCTACCAAGCCCACTCGGGCCGCTTCCAAGGCGCACAATCGGGCCAAGCGCATCCCACCGACGACAATCCCTTCATCTTGCGCGACTACGACTTGTGTATCTCGTGCAATCGCTGCGTCCGCGTCTGCGCCGAGCAGGAAGGCGACCACGCCATTGCCGCCATGGGGCGCGGCTTCCACAAGCAGATCACCACCGAGTTCAATGGCCTGCTCAAGGATTCGGCCTGCACCTTCTGCGGCCAATGCGTCCAGACCTGTCCCACCGGCGCACTCGCCGACAAAAAGGCCCTGCGTGCGGCCGACCTGCCCGGCGAGGTCGCAAAGACCCGCTCGGTCTGCCCGTACTGCGGCGTTGGCTGCTCGGTGGACCTGCTGTCCAAAGAGGATAAGCTCGTCGGCATCCAACCAGCGATGGACGGCCCGGCCAACGAGGGCGCACTGTGCATCAAGGGCCAGTTTGCCTTTGACTTCGTCCAGCATAGCGACCGGCTCACAAGGCCCCTCGTGCGCGGAGCAGACGGCCAGCTCCACCCCACCGGCTGGGACACCGCGCTCGACCGCGCCGCCCAAGGCTTTGCCAAGGTGCTCGCCGAGCGCGGCCGCCACGCCATCTACGGCGTCGCCTCCGGCCGCACCCCTTCGGAAGCCAACTACTGCATGCAGAAATTCATCCGCAAAGGGTACGGCACACACTACATAGACAACTGTAGCCGTGCCTGACACGCGCCCACGGTTGCCGGTCTGGCAGCCACCATCGGCCGCGGTGCCATGTCGAACCCCTTGGCCGACATGGACAAACCCGATCTGATCTTCTGCATCGGCACCAACATGACCGAGTGCCACCCGGTCGCGGCGACGCGCATCAAAAAGGCCCTCAAGCGAGGGGCCCAAATGATCGTCGCCGACCCGCGCAAGACCGACCTCGCGGATATGGCCGATCTGTACCTGCCCATCCGCGTCGGCTCGGACGTGGCCTTGCTGTTGGCCATGGCGCACGTGATCGTCCGCGACGACCTGACAGATCGCGCCTTTATGGAAGCGCGCACCGCCGACTTTGAGCAATTCCTAGAGCACGTCGTCGAGTTCACGCCCGAGTGGGCTGCGACCATCACCGAGGTGCCGGCCGCCGACATTGAACAGGCCGCCCGCTGGTACGGGGCCGCCGACAAGGCCGCCATCTACTATACCCTCGGCATCACCGAGCACATCTGCGGCGTCGACAACGTCCAGAGCTTGTGCAATCTCGCCCTGCTGACCGGCAACATTGGCCGCGAGGGCACCGGCATCAACCCCATGCGCGGGCAAAACAACATCCAAGGCGCCGGCGACTCCGGGGCCATTCCCTCCAATTACCCGGGCTTCCAGCCCGTCGATCAGCCCGAATTTCGGGAAAAATTCACCGCGCTCTACGAACGCGCCATGGACCCGGACAAAGGCATTACCAAGGTCCAGGCCCTCAACCGCTGCGGCAGCGAGATTTTCGCCATGCTCATCGACGGCGAAAACACCGTGGTCTCCGACCCGGACCGCAACCACTGCGAACACGCGCTCAAGAGCCTTGATCACTTGGTGGTCATCGACATTTTCCTCACTGAGACGGCCGCGCTAGCCGACGTAGTCTTCCCGGCCAGTGCCTTTGCTGAGACCGACGGGAGCTGCACCAACACCGAGCGCCGAGTCCAGCGCCTGCGCCAAGCCGTGCCCCCGCCCGGCGAGGCCAAGCCCGACTGGTGGATCATAAGTCAGCTCGCCCAGCGGCTTGGCTTTAGCGGCTTTGACTACAGTTCGGCCGCGGAGATTTTCAACGAGCTGTGCGGGCTGTCGCCCATCTACGCCGGCCTCGATTGGGACCGGGTCGACGAGGGCCAGTACCAATGGCCAGTGCCCGAAAAAGGCCATCCAGGCACTCCGATCTTGCACCAAGGGGCCTTCAAAAACGGCCGCGGCCTGTTCAAAATCATCCGCTACCGCGACCCGGCCGAGACCCTTTCGGCCGAATTTCCAGTCTGGCTGACGACCGGCCGCCGGCTCCAATCGTACCACACCCGCACCCAGACCGGCCGCGCCCAAGGCATTGACTACCTGCTCGCGGAAGAGCGCCTCGAAGTGCATCCCGACGATATCGCCGCTTGGGGCCTCGCAGCCGGGGGCTTGTGCCGCCTATCCAGCGCACGCGGTGCCGTTGCAATCCGCATCGAGGCCACCACCCGCTCGCCGCGCGGCACGGTCTTTGCCAGCTTCAGCTTCAACGACGTGCCGATCAACATCCTCACCGGCTCCGGGTACGACCCCGTCACTCACACGGCCGAGCTCAAGGTTTGCCCGGTGCGCCTCGAGGCATTGGTCGAACGCGAGGTGGCCGGGTAGCTTACAATAAGCGGTACGACCCGGCTTGCGGTATGGGCGGACGCGAAGCAATTGCGCTGTATATAGAAAGCCTAAAAGCCCACGGCGACCCAATCCCGCCGCCCATTACGGAGGAAATCATCGAGGTTGAGATTTGAGTCCACTTCCGGTTGTTGGAAGCCGTGATATTGTTAGGGCATTGGGGAAAATTGGCTACGTTTTTGACCGACAACGAGGGAGCCATATAGTCTTGCGATTGAACCGAAAACCCTATCGTCGCATCGTAGTTCGCAAGCACCGGGAAGTCGCTAAAAGGACTTTGCGAACGATTATTCGCGAGGCAGGTCTAACTGTCGAAGATCATCTTTTTGCCGACGCTACTTCAGACTCCGTTCGACATTCCTCCATCGCCTCCAACTCGTCGTTGGAATAGCGCAACTCAACCGTGCTAGCCAGACTGGCTAGTTATATGAATGATTCTTGTTGGCACGGCAAGCGACGAAGCAACACAGCTTTCGCACAGATAAGTACACCCATGACGAATTTTCACATCGGCTTTATCTGGTCCATCGCCGAACTGCTGCGCGGCAATTACAAACAATCGGAATACGGCAAGGTGGTGCTTCCGTTCACCGTGCTGCGGCGGCTCGACTGCGTTCTGGCACCGACAAAGGAGGCCGTGCAAGCAGAGGTGAAAAAACTGCCGGCGACCATTGACGACGCCATGCGCGAGACCATGCTCAACATGGCCAGCGACCACACCTTCCATAACACTAGCCCCTTTACCTTTGAAAAGCTGCTCGACGACCCAGAGCATATCGCGGCGAACCTGAACAATTTTATCAACGGGTTTTCCCGCGATGCGCGTGAGATTTTCATCGACCGTTTCCAGTTGCCCGAACAAGTCATCCGTCTCGACCGTGCCAACCTGCTCTACCTCGTTGTAAGCCGATTCGCCCAAATTGATCTGCACCCTGACCACGTCTCCAATTTGCAAATGGGCTACATCTTTGAGGAGCTCATCCGCCGGTTTTCCGAGCAGAGCAACGAAACCGCCGGCGAGCACTTCACACCCCGCGAAGTCATCCGCTTGATGGTCAACCTTCTCTTCCTCGAAGACACCGAAGTGCTTACTAAAAAAAGCATCATTCGCAAACTGTACGATCCGGCCTGTGGCACGGGTGGGATGCTCTCTATCGCCGAGGAGTACCTCCGGGAACTCAACCCAGACGCCCACCTCGAAGTCTATGGCCAAGAGCTGAACGACGAAAGCTATGCTACCTGCAAGTCGGACATGATGATTAAGGGACAAAACGCCAAAAACATCCATCCCGGCAATAGCTTCACTGAAGACGGCCTCCCCGATGAGCACTTTGACTACATGCTCTCCAATCCGCCCTTTGGCGTCGAATGGAAAAAGGTCGCACCAACCATCCAAGACGAAGCTCGCTCTCTCGGCGACAACGGCCGCTTTGGCGCGGGCCTGCCCCGCGTCAGCGATGGATCGTTGCTCTTTGTCCAGCACATGATTTCCAAGTTCAACCAGAATGGCGACGTATCCCGCCTAGCAGTCGTACTCAACGGATCGCCCCTTTTTACGGGCAGCGCGGACAGCGGGGAAAGCGAAATCCGCCGTTGGATCATTGAAAACGACTATCTCGAAGCCATCGTCGCCCTGCCGACCGATATGTTCTACAACACTGGCATTGCGACCTATATATGGATTATCACCAATCAGAAGACCCCGCAGCGCCGAGGCAAAATCCAACTCATTAACGCCGTAGACTTCCACGTCCCAATGCACAAGAGCCTCGGCAGCAAGCGCAAGCAAATCTCGGACGAGCAGATCGTGGAGATCACCCGCCTGTTTGGCGACTTTGAGGAGTTGGAAGACCGCGTGAAAATTTTTGCCAATACCGACTTTGGCTATCACCGCATTACCGTTGAGCGTCCGCTCAAGCTCAACTTTCGGGCCAGCGATGACCGCATTGAAATCCTCAAGGCGGCCAAAGGGTTTGCGCGGTTGCCAGAAGGGCAACAACAGGGCATCCTGGCCGCTCTCGCCACGCTCGACAGCGACCAGCTCTACAAAAACCGCGACGACTTCCTCTGCGCCCTCACTGCGGCCGGGCTGAATCTCACAGCCGCCCAACGCAAGCTAGTCGCCGAAAGCCTCAGCGAGCGCGACGAAACTGCCGACGTAATCACCAACCGCAAGGGCGAACCAGAACCCGATCCCGAATTACGCGACTACGAGAATGTGCCCTTGCGAGAGGATATCGACGCCTATTTCGAGCGCGAAGTGCGACCGCACGTCCCGGATGCTTGGCTTGACCGCAATAAGACCAAAGTCGGCTACGAAATTCCCTTCAACCGGCATTTCTACAAATACATCCCCCCTCGTCCGCTCGAAAAGATTGACGCCGACATAGACTGCGTCAGTGCCGAGATCATGGAGCTTCTTCAGGAGGTGCGGGACGAATGAGCTTTCGGAGGTATGCGGAGTACAGGGATAGCGGCGTGGAGTGGATTGGAAAAATTCCCATAGATTGGCAAGTTTCGCTCATTAAACGACGCTATGAGGTCGCATTGGGCAAAATGCTCAAGTCCAACCAGACAGGACCGGATGAAACCGAAGAATCCTACTTACGTGCAGCAAATATTCATTGGCGAGACGTAGATACAACAGATGTTAAACGCATGTGGTTCACAACGGAAGAAAAGAGAAAATTGAGACTTTGTAAGGGCGATCTATTGGTCAGTGAGGGCGGTGATGTTGGCCGAAGTGCGCTTTGGAATGGTGAGATTACAGACTGCTATATTCAAAATTCTATCAATCGAATCAGAGCACGAAAATATGCAGATACAAGATTTCTTTATTATTGGATGTATTTTATTAAAAATGTAGACTACATAGATATGATATGCAATAAAGCAACCATTGCTCATTTTACGGTCGAAAAAGTTGAAGCAACTCCATGTACCTATCCACCTCTCGAAGAACAAATCGCCATCGCCGCCTACCTCGACAGAGAAACGGCGAAAATCGATACTTTAGTTGCCAAGCAAGAGCACCTGATCGAACTGCTCCGAGAAAAACGGCAGGCGATTATATCTCATGCCGTCACTAAAGGACTGAATCTGAATGCGAAGATGAAAGACAGCGGTGTGGAGTGGCTGGGGGAAGTGCCGGAGGGATGGGCGGTGAAGAAGCTGAAGAACGTATGCTCACAGTCAGCACTTTACGGTGCTAATATTGCCTCTAGCCAATACGAAGAAGAGGGAGTCCGATTTCTTCGCACAACCGATATTTCTGACGACGGTGTACTCAAGAACGGTGGCGTATTCGTCCAAGCCATTCTGATCGAAGACTACATACTTAATGACGATGATTTACTAATATCGAGAAGTGGTACAGTGGGCCGGTCATTCTTATATAAATCTCAACATCATGGTCCCTGCGCCTATGCTGGCTATCTGGTTCGTTTTGTTCCTGCTTCTGATGTGTCGCCGGAGTATCTATTCCTATTTACCAAAACTCAGGCTTTTCACAAATTCCTTAAAGTGATGTCAATTTCTTCTACTATAGAGAACGTGAATGGCGAGAAGTATGCCAACGCTCCGCTCTGCATTCCTCCCCTACGTGAACAAATCGCCATCGCCGCCTACCTCGACAGAGAAACGGCGAAAATCGATACTCTTATCGAAAAATGCGAAACGGCGATTGAGCTGCTCAAAGAGCGTCGAACTGCCCTCATCTCCGCCGCTGTGACGGGGAAGATTGACGTGCGAGGCGAGATGTAACGACGATAATGAATAAGATGAAGATAACCCAGCAACAAGGCAATGGCCTGTTGAGCCGTTGAACGTTTATTGCTGTACTTGCCGCCGGAATTGCTTAGTAGTAGTCAACCTTTTCCGTAGCTGTAAATTTAAGATCAGGTAATGAAAAAGATAAAGGCAGTTATCAAGCGGTTCGTCCCCTACATCCCACAGAGGAGCGCGTGATAACTCCTAGAGAAGCTGTAAGGCTTCAAGGTTTTCCTGATTGGTTTCAATTTCACTCTACGAAATGGCATAGTTTCAGACAAATAGGCAACAGCGTATGTCCAATTCTTGCCGAGTACATCTTACGTTTCATAAAAAAGGCGTTCTACTGAGTCGAAATCCTCGACATACTAAAAAAGTATTGTGACATATCCAATTATACATACTATAGAATAGTAAAGAGAAATCGCTTATGCTAAATATTAAGGTTAAATACTTCGGCCCGCTCATAGAGGCGGATATAACCTCACGGCCCTTGACTGTCTTTATCGGCGAGAACAATGCCGGCAAGTCCTATATCGCCCTGTTAAACTACGCTATTTTTTCCTTATTCAGTCGTCCGCGTAGATTTCATCACTTTAGCTCTCTCAGACGAATGTACAGCCGCTCTGAGTTTGGTGAACAGGAACAAAGGGAACTAAACGATTTGTTAGCGAAACAAGAAGAAGTGTGTTTTGACGAACTACCTAACGTCATACAGAAAGCGGTTGATAAGGGGTTCAAGGAACTCTGTGAACAATTACCAGAACAACTAAGCAGCGAAATCCAGCGCTGCTTCGGAAGCGAACTTTCTGACCTAATTCGGCCAAAGTGTCACAAGCGATTTGAGCTCATCATAGAAAGCAATCAACCAGACCTACGGCTTGAGTTCAAATTCCAAGATGGAGGTCTCGCACTACATAATGCCTCTTATTCCTTAACGGGAATCAAATTTCCCTTGAGCAGCCTCCGTCCCGTACCTGAAGAGCTGCCATACCCTGTCTTAATCAATAGTCTCGTTCAGCATTATTTTCAAGACCTCTTGGACATACCTTACTACTTTCCAGCGGCGCGCTCAGGAATCCTACAGAGCCATAAAGCACTCGCAGGGATTATGCTGTCCCGCCTACCTCTAGTAGGAATTGAACCCATTGAGATTCCCCGGCTAACTGGAGTCGTAGCAGACTTCATAAGTAACCTGATTACTCTTGAAACAAGACCGCGTATTGGAACAAGGTCTCGTAAACCGAGCCCGCTTAGTGAAATAGCGGTATTTCTCGAACAAGAAGTAAGTCGTGGGACTATAGATGTCGATCAACCTGTCTCCGGCGCAGAATATCCTGAGTTCGTATATGAGGCAAACGGAAACCGTTTTCCAATTCATCGCACTTCCTCTATGGTTTCCGAAATTGCTCCTATCGTGCTTTTCCTCAAGTATATAATCAATCCCCAAAACCTACTCATCATCGAGGAGCCGGAAGCCCACCTCCACCCCGAAAACCAGCGCATACTCGCCCGCGCCATCAGCCAGATGGTAAATGCAGGGCTGCATGTATTGGTCACGACGCACAGTGACTACTTTCTCCAGCAACTCAGCAACTGCATTCGCATGTCTTCCAAGCCCAGCGCGGCGAGAAAACTCGGCTATACTAAAAAGGACCAACTACCCTCGGAGTCAGTTGGAGCCTATCTCTTCTCCTTTCGCAACAACCGCCCCGGAGCCGAAACAAAAGAACTACCCGTATCGAAAAACGAGGGCATACCGGAGGACGCCTTCGTCCAAATCGCAGAATCCATCTACGACGAGACCGTTAAACTTGACGACTGAGAGGAACAGCCTATATGCACTCGGAGATCAAATCGACATGGCCAGCGGCGGTCAAAACGAGATGCAGGGGGCCACGCTGTGAACTCCGTGTCGATGTAGGCGAGAATGGTAAGACCTTGACGATCATTGATGTAGATAAATACAGCGAGATTACCAAATACAGGGCCAGCAAATGTGATCACTTGATATTCCTGACAAACGATAAAATAGTTGCAGCCGCAGTAGAGTTGAAAAGCGGTAACTTCCATGGTAATCAGGTACTCAATCAGCTACAATCTGGCGCACAGCAAATCAGTGGTTTATCCGATAAATTCAAGTTCAACGTAGAAAAATTCCTTCCTATCTTGTTGCACGGCAATATCCGTCATGCGTCTGAGCTAAAGATCTTGAGGCAAAAGAAGGTGTCTTTCAAAGGGAAACGACACTCAGTTATTCGGGAGAGGTGCGGGAGCAAATTGAGCAATATATTAGATAAGAGCCCATAGGTTCCACCATGACCAACAGACCCACATCCGAAAAAGCCTTTGAAAACGCCATCGAGGCTCATCTAGTAGACCACGCCGGATACACCAAAGCCGACAACCGCCAGTTTGACCCCGAACTCGCCCTCGACAAACACACTCTACTCGCCTTCCTCAAAGAGACGCAACCCGACACCCTCGACGCCCTCAAGGCCAGCTATGGCAGCAATCTAGACGATGCAATCGTCAAGCGCATCGCCACCGAGTGCGACAGGCGCGGCTTGCTCGACGTAGTCCGCAACGGCGTCCGCGACCGAGGGCAACACCTCCACCTATCCTACTTCCGCCCGCCGACCAGCCTGAACCCCGAAACAAAACGGCCCTACCGCCAGAACCGCCTCACCGTAATGCGACAGGTGCGCTACGACCCAGACAGTAAACGCACCATTGATTTGCTACTATCGCTCAACGGCCTGCCCATTGCCACCGTCGAGCTCAAAAACGCCTTCACCGGCCAGCGCACCGGTCACGCCATTCAGCAATACATCAAAGACCGCGTCCCCACTTCCAAGACGCCGCTAATCCAATTCAAAAAACGCGCCCTCGTACATTTTGCCGTCGATACCGACGAAGCCTACATGACCACCCGCCTGTCCGGCAAGCAGACCTTCTTTCTGCCCTTCAACACCGGCAACCAAGGCGGTAAAGGCAACCCCGACAACCACTCGTATCAGACCGGCTACAAAACTGCTTATCTGTGGGAAGAGGTCTGGCAGCGCGACAGTTGGCTCGATATCATCCACCGCTTCATTCGCCTATACACCCCAAAAAGCGGCAAGACCACCAAAGAGACCCTTATCTTCCCTCGCTACCACCAACTCACCGCGGTCCGCGTCTTAATTGCTGATACCAAAGACAAAGGCACCGGCCGCAACTACCTCATCCAGCACAGCGCTGGCTCCGGCAAAACCAACACCATCTCCTACCTCGCTCATCAACTCGCCAGTGTCCACGACGCTGAAGACCGTCCCATCTTCAACTCGGTCGTCGTCGTCTCCGATCGCCGCAATCTCGACAAGCAGTTGCAGGACACCATCTATCAAGTCGAACACAAGCAGGGCGTTGTCGCCAAAATCGACGACGCCCGCAACTCCAGCGACCTAGCCGACGAACTCAACAAGGGCACCAAGATCATCATCACAACGCTGCAAAAGTTTTCCTTCCTACTAGACAAAGTACAAGACCTGTCTGCGCGGAAGTTCGCCGTCATCGTCGATGAGGCGCATAGCAGTCAAGGCGGACGCACCGCCGGTCATCTTCGCAGTGTGCTAGGCAGTACGCCCTTCAACCAAGGCGAAGACGAATATCCACCCGACATGGAAGATTTGGTCTTGGCAGAGGCCCAACGCCGAGGCCCGCAGCCCAACATCAACTTCTACGCCTTTACCGCAACCCCCAAACACAAGACCCTCGAAATGTTCGGCGTACCCGACGCCGCAGGCCATCCACGCCCCTTCCACCTCTACTCCATGCGGCAAGGCATCGAAGAAGGCTTTATCCACGATGTGCTCAAGCACTACACCACCTACAGAACCTACTACGAGCTATCAAAAGCAATCGAAGACGACCCGGAGGTAAAGGAGAGCAAGGCGAAGAAGGCCATTGCGCGGTTTGTGAGCCTGCATCCCCACAACATCGCGCAAAAGACGGAAATCATGGTCGAGCACTTCCGCACCTACACCTGCCGCAAAATCAATGGCAACGCCAAAGCCATGGTCGTCACCTGCTCGCGGTTACACGCAGTGCGCTACAAACAGGAGTTTGACCGCTACATCGCCAAAAAAAGATACGCCGATCTCAAGACGCTCGTGGCGTTTTCCGGGACCGTTACCGACCCAGATGTCGCGGAAAAGCAATACACGGAAGTGAGCATCAACGGCATCAGCGAGAGCGAACTACCTGCCCGTTTTGCCACTCCCGACTATCAAATCCTGATCGTCGCCGAAAAATACCAGACCGGGTTTGACCAGCCGCTTTTGCATACCATGTTCGTCGATAAGCGGCTTGCCGCCCTGAAGGCCGTGCAGACCCTCTCGCGCCTCAACCGCACAACGACCGGGAAGGTAGATACCTTTGTCCTCGACTTTGCCAACGAAATCGACGAAATCAAGGCAGCATTCAAGCCCTATTACGAACAAACCGCAATCGACGAACCCAGCGATCCCAATCACCTGTACACCCTTGAGGACAAGCTGCGAGCTGCGCCCGTGCTGCTCGACCGAGATATCGACAGCTTTTCGCAGGTTTACTTCAAGCCCCGCCCCATGCAGACAGGGCGCGACCACGGCCGGCTCAACATATATATTGATCGTGCCGTCGAACGGTTTAAGAACGAATACGGCGATCCCCCTTCTGAGGCAGGGGAAGTATTCAAAAGCACCCTGCACAGCTTTGTGCGGCTTTATGGCTTCTTGAGCCAGATCATCAACTGGCAAGACCGCAATCTCGAAAAGCGCTACGCTTATGGCCGCTATCTGCTCACCAAACTGCCTTACCGCTCCGGTGGCGGTCTATTGGACCTCGACGACGAGGTCGCGCTCGTGTGCTACCGCAACGATCAGACATTTTCGGGCAGCGTATCATTGGAGTTGGGAGAAACAGATGCCGTCTATGGTGCTGGCGACGTGGGCACCGCACAAGCCAAAGACCAGCAGACGGCACCGCTATCCACAATCATCGACGTCATCAACGAGCGTTTCGGCACCAACTGGACGCAAGAAGATAAACTATTATTCGACCAAATATCGGGCGATATGGCACAAAACACCCGTCTCGTCGAACAGGCGCGAGCTAATTCCATTGATCAGTTTAAGCAGGTCTTTGACCCAGAAGTCACGCGGGCCTTTGGCCAGCGTCTAGGTCGTAACGAAAAAATCGTCAACGCTTTTGTGAACAACGAAGATGTACGCAATACGCTCAGCGACGCTTTGCTCAAGCAGTTCTACCGCACGGCCCAAGATTCTGAGAAGCCTTCCTAACGTTCCTCGTCAATCCCCTTTGACGCCCCGCTGCTCTTGGCCTACTGTTATGCCCCTTACCCCGACAGGAGCCTTCGCCATGAGCACCACACCCCTATTCCGCGACCAAATCCCAACCGTCGTCGCCGAAGAAACCTCGGCCCAACGGCTGATCGTCGACGACTGGCACACCCATCTCCTCGGCCCCTCAGCCGGCCCTCAGCTCTGCCTGTACGGCATCGACCAGCAGCTCACCTATCACTACGTGCGCCGCAAGCTCTTCGCCGCCGGTCACATCGACCCGGCCACTTTCTACGCCTGGAGCCTAGAACAACAAGGCGACTTTACCTGGCAGAAGCTCTTTGCCGACGCAGCTTCCGACCCGTTCGACGAAGGCTGTCGCGGTGTGGTCGTCGCACTCGAAGCCCTCGGCCTCGACCCCAACGCCGATACCCTCAACGAAGCACGCCAGTTCTACGCGGACACCGCCCCGGAAGAAATCCAACGCCGCTGCATGGAGCTAGCCGGTGTGCGCCGCATCGTCGGCACCCAAGACGTATTTAACGACCAAGAGCGCACTTACTACGAAAGCGGCGAGTGGGACGAGTGCTATTTGTCCGGCTACCGCCTCGACGAACTCGTCTTGCACTACCCGCGCGCGGCGGGGAAGCTCAACGCCTGGGGCTACGAGGTTGGCAACGACCCCAGCCAACCCACCACCGCCCACGCGATCCGCCGCTTCCTCGCCGACTGGTACGGCAAGCTGCACTCCGTCGCGTACGGTGCGTGCTCGTTCCCGCCCCATTGCCAGGCCCACGACCTCAGCGGACTAGAAGGGGCCGTCCTCCACCACGCGGTGCTGCCGGCCCTGCGCGAACTCAACTTGCCCTTCTTTATGATGCCCGGCCCCATCCGCCAGCTCAAACCCGAGTGGCGCGACGCCGGCGACGGCGTGGGTCTAGCCGACATGTATCCCTATCAGCAGTTGGTGCGCCGCCATCCCGACAACGCCTTTTTCATCACGCCGCTCCACAACGCCAACCAATACGACGCCAGCGTCCTCTCCTGCCACAACGACAATATCATGGTCATTGGCCACTGGTGGTTTAACTACCATCCGGGCTTGGTCGAACAGGACCTGCGGATGCGTTTGGAAATGACCGGCGACCGCTTCATCCCCTTTAACTCAGATGCCCGCGTACTAGAAAACCTCATCCCCAAGTGGCAGCGCTTCCGCGACATCCTCGCCAGAGTCTTAACCGAGAAGTACCAAGACCTGCACGATGCTGGCCGACAAGTAACCCGCACTGGCATCGCCCAAACCCTACAAACCCTCTTCACGCCCGACCGCTTTTCCCAACTCACCTGAGCAGGCTCCCGTGAAAATCAAGGAAATCCGCGCCGCGCAAATCGCGCTCACACCTCCCCAGAAGACAACCCCGCGCCCCGCCCAACGGCCCAGCCACTCCCTACACCGGCCACTCGATCGCTACGACCGCTTCCGCGCCGACCGCGTTGGCTCCCCACCTTGGCAGCGCATCGCCTGCGTGGTCACGGCCGAGGACGGCACTTGGGGCCTTGGGCTGACCGTCCACGCGCCGCCTGTATTGCCCATCATCAACGATCACTTCGCCTCGCTGCTCGCCGGCGAAAACTGCATGGCCACGGAAAAGCTGTGGGATGTCATGGTGCGCTCCACCGCGCCCTTTGGCGGCCAAGGGCTGGCCAGCTACGCCATCAGCGCCGTGGATACCGCGCTGTGGGACCTCAAGGGCAAACTGCTGCAAAAACCTGTGTACGAACTGCTCGGCGGTCCGCAAAAGGACCAAATTTTCTGCTATGCTTCTGGGTTTGAGCAGGCTTGGTACATGGAGCTAGGCTTTAAGGCGACCAAGCTCTTTACCCCGTGGGGCGCGGCCGACGGCCTCGACGGCCTCGTGAAAATCGAGGAACTCGTGGCCAGCACGCGCCAACTCATCGGCGACGACATCGAGCTGAGTCTCGACTGCTGGCTGTCGCAGGACGTGGAGCACCTAGTCCGCCTCGCCGAGATGCTCCGTCCCTACCGCTTGAAGTGGATCGAAGACTATCTGCCCGCCGACGATTGGATCGGCTACGCCCAAGTGCGCCAGCGGCTCCCTTGGCAAACCCTTGCCTCGGGCGAGCACTGGTACTTGCCGCGCACCTTTGCCCAAGTGCTCGACGGCCGCTTCGTCGATATCCTGCAACCAGACGTGCTGTGGGTCGGGGGCATAACGGCCGGGGTCAAAATCTGCCACCTCGCCGAGGCCGCAGGCGTCTCGGTCATTGCCCACGGCGGCATGAACTACCCCTATGGCCAGCACCTTTCTTTTGCCATGCCGGCCATCGTCTGGGGCGAGCGCTCGGAAAGCGTGTCCCCGCCCGGGGTGCCGCTCCACGAAATGACCCTGTTGCCCGGCACACCAGCCATCCAAGACGGCTATCTCGTGCCCAGCGACGCGCCCGGCTTTGGCATTGAGGTGGATCTGCCGTGGCTCGAAGGAGTCGCGGTCTGAGGCTCAGCGTCATTCGCTCCCATCCTCCTCCACGACCACATACTGGTTAATCCGCAGGTTCTTCAACACCTGCACGCCCCCGCTCGGCCAGCGCACTTGCAGCGAATCCACCCTTTCAATCTGGCCCAGACCAAAGTGGGCTCGCGGGTCCTCGCTGGAGAGAAAACTGCTGCCGCTGATGATATCGCGGACTTGCACTTTGCCACCGGCGGCCAAGCGCAGGCGGGCACCAATCCCACCCCGATTGCTCTTTTTGCCGACTAACGCGACCCCCAGCCAGTTTTGCCTATTCCCTAGGTCGTTGCGCAAAAGCGTCGGTCGGTCGTCGAGATTGGTGACGAGCAGGTCCAAATCGCCGTCGTTGTCGTAGTCGGCAATCGCACTCCCCCGACTCACCTTGGCCGCGCCCAAGCTGTCGCCGTCGTTGGGCAAGAGCAACTCAAAGCGGCCGCCGCGATTGTCGAGAAGCTGATTGGGTTGGGCGTACGAAGTGCCGCTGCCCGCGCGCGCTATCTGCGGATAGACGTGACCGTTGGCCACCAGCAGGTCTAGGTCGCCGTCGTTATCGCGGTCAAAAAATCCAGTGCCAAAACCCACGAAGTGAAAGCTGGTCCTGCCCAGCCCCGCCGCGACGGACCCATCGGCAAATAGACCCACCCCCTCGTTGCGGTAGAGGATGTTGTAGTCGTCCTCAAAGTGCGTCGAGAAAATATCAGGACGGGCGTCCCCATCGTAATCGCCCCAAGCCACGCCCATGCCGGCCTGTGAGTGTCCCATCGCCCCATACGCCACTTGGACTTGCAGCCCCACCTCGGTGAAGGTTCCATCCCCCTCGTTGCGCCACAGGAAATTGGGTGTGGAGTCATTGGCCACGTATAGATCGACGTCCCCATCGTCGTCCACATCGACGAAGAGCACCCCAAAACCATAGCCCGGCTCTCGATGCGCCAGACCGGTCTCCTCGGCGACCTCCACAAAGGCTCCGCCGTCGTTGCGGTAGAATGAGTCGGCCTCCGGCATAAGCCCCAGCGGCCCGACGAACACATCAACCCCTTTCCACTGGCTGCCCAGTCGTGGAACTTCCCCGGGGTCGAACTCGGCGTAGCCAGCCACGTACAGATCGACATCTCCATCCCGGTCGTAGTCTCCAAATGCCGCGCCCGTGCTCCAAGCAGCCCCCGCCGCCCCGGCCTCGCCTCCCGCTGCGGCAAAACCCGCATGGCCGTCGTTGCGGTAGAGTATATTCGCGTGCAGGTTGGTGATGTAGAGATCCGCGTCCCCGTCGTTGTCGTAGTCGGCACTGACAGCCCCCATGCCCCAGCCCCAGCCCGCTGCGCCCAAGGAACTGGCCACATCGACAAAACCGCTTGCCGCATCGTTGCGGTAGAGAGCATTGCCGCCTCCTTGCGCATCGTCCAGCGCGGCTCCGTTCACCCAGTAGAGATCCAAATCGCCGTCGCCATCAAAGTCCAACCAAGCCGTACCCCCTCCTTTGGCCTCGGCGATATAGCCTTTTTCCCCACTACCGCCCGTGTGGACTTTCGTCAGGCCGCTATCCCCACCCACCTCGACAAAGTGGGACTGTTCAGACGCCGTAGGCTGCTTCTTTGCCGGCGAGCAAGCCGCCAACAACAAGAACAAAATGTGCGCCTTCATAAATACCTCCCGTGAGACCGCCGATCTTTAGTCGACGGAGGGATAGGGATTGAACTGCTTGCAGGTGGGCACTCGTCGTCAAGCCGACTTTTCTTGCAAGAATTGTGGGCATTGTTCCCATGCCGATTTGAATGCGGCGCGGAACCTTGCCCGCTGGGGCCTCGCCGTAATCCGGGGCGAATACTCGCTGCTTTAGCTGTCAGTGAGATCACCGCTCTTTATCCAACTGTGCCAATTTTTCTTGGGCCTTGGCATGGTCTGGATCGAGCACCAAGGCTTCCCGCAGGGCCTTTCGCGCCTCGTCTATGGCTCCGCGCTCGGCGCATAACGCGCCCTGCTTGAAATGCCGCTGGGCCGCGCTCAGGCGCTGAAAGGTGCTCAAGACTTCCGCACGTTCGTCCGGCTGACCGCTGAGCAAATACACTTGGCTCAACAGATAGAGCGCATGGGTATTGCGCGGTTCGAGTTCAAGGGCGCTTCTGAGCACCTCGGCGGCCTGCGGGTACTGGCCCTGCTGCATATAGACTTGGCCCAGTTCCCACAGGATGTCCGCACGGCGGCTGTCTAACTCAATCGCCCGTCTATACCCTCGCTCGGCTTCCTCCGGCTGGTTGCTCCAAGCCAGCAGGCCAGCGCGCAAGAAATG
This sequence comes from Candidatus Latescibacterota bacterium, assembly GCA_965200315.1. GTDB lineage: Bacteria > Latescibacterota > UBA2968 > UBA8231 > UBA8231. The sequence goes on along the minus strand of OZ241362.1, from coordinate 72,745 downwards.
GGCGTCCACGTGCGTCGAATCGGCGCGGATTGCCGCGGCAAACGCCGCGAGTGCTTCCTCGATCTCCCCTAGGGCTTGGCGGGCCTCCCCGAGGCGGAAATGGTATTCGGCCTGGTCTGGCGCTAAGGTCGCCGCTCTCGCAAAGTGTTTGGCTGCGTCGCGCTGGCGATGTTCAGCCGCCAAGGCAATCCCCAAGGCAAAATGCGCACTTGGGTTTTCCGGTGCTAATTCCACGGCACGCGCAAAGGCCGTAATAGCCCTTGCGCACTCCTGCAAATGCGTATGTGCCACGCCCATATTGTAGTGGACTTCCATGCTGGCCGAATCTTTCTCGGCTGCCCGCTGCAACAGGACCAGCGCTTCCTCGGTCCGGCCCTGTTGCAACAACCGGAACCCCTCGGCATTCTCCTCGCTGATGCTGGCGCGGTCCTTGGGCGCTCCGCTATCGCAGGCTGCCAACAACCCGATAATTAGCCAAAATTCTAGACGCATCGGCACCTACTTGACGCTCGATTTAGCCGAATCTATTATCCTCGTCATAGCCTTTTTCTCACGCTGCTCAAGCAGTCAAAGGGAGCTGCTATGGCCAGAAATTTACTATTCATCACCACGGACCAACAGCGTTGGGACAGCCTCCCGTGCTACGGCCTTGACTTCATGCAGACGCCCGCCCTCGACCGCTTGGCCGCATGCTCCAAGCCTTGGAGGCGGCTGGTACCCTCGACGACACCCTCATCATATTTACCTCCGACCACGGCGATGCCCTCGGCGATCACGGCCTCAGCTACAAGGGCTTTTTTTGCGACTCTATTATTGAGGGTGGTACAAACCCCCGCGAAGTGTGGGATTGCCAAACGCACCTTTTTGCGTCCCGACCCTTCGCGCAACTCCACCGCATCCTCGACGACCTAGAAGCCACAGATAACAACTGCTTTCCCAACTTCACTTTTGTGATATATTTTATGCGAACCACACCACCACGGAGCTTTACGAAGCGGTCCCAAAACTAGCGTCGGGCCGCATCAAGGGTCGTTCAAGTGCCTTCGCATGGAGCGTTTTTCATCGGGCGATAGACGCTTGATCCGGCGCTTTTTCTTCTTACAAGGAACTGAAGCCGGAGTTTTGGGCCCACTTCCTCAAGGAGGCTCGCAATGTTTGCACTCGCTCCTATTATCCTCTCGGTCCTCGCCGCTTCTACAGCTTGGACCGACACTGCCACCCCGCTCACTCCTCCTTGGGAAGGCCCCGTCGAGACAGAAGACGCCGCGATTGTTTCACCCGAAATCCTCGGCGTGCGATTCTATCTGAACGACGAGGGTAAGGTGACTGACTTGCAATTCGAGTTTAGCCTCGTGCCGAATACCACATACTATCGGATTTGGCGAGAAATCCCGGTCCTTAGCGGACTAGACGAAAACGGCAACTTAGTGATGCTCGAAGAGTCGGCTAGCGCATTTGTTCCTTGGGGGCAGGTGCAAGCTGACGCGATATCAAATCCCGAGAAGGGCACCGTCATTATCTCCCCCCTTGATTCAGTACTAACCGACTGGGCTATCTCCGCCACCGTCGAACGCGACGGCGCGCGCTATCGCTCGCCGCTAAGTTACTTTGACCTACCCTCGCCGCCGCCAACAGCCGTCGAAAGCAAAAGTTGGGGGCAAGTCAAGCGCCTTATTATAGCCCCTAACTAAGGATTTCAATGAACGGCTACATCCACCGCGAACTCCTGCCCCTCGGCGAGGACCCAACTCCCTATCGCCTATTGACCACGGATTGCGTTTCCTCTGGCGAATTTGAGGGTCGCCCGGTCCTCAAGGTCGCGTCGGAGGGCTTGACCCTGCTGGCCGACCAAGCCATCCGCGACTCGGCTCACCTGTTGCGCCCCGGCCATCTGGCCCAACTGCGCCGCATCCTCGACGATCCAGCAGCCTCGGACAACGACCGCTTCGTCGCGCTCGACATGCTCAAAAACGCCAACATCGCCGCCGGTTGGGTCCTGCCGATGTGCCAAGATACGGGCACCGCCATCGTCATGGGCAAAAAAGGGCATCAAGTGTGGACCGAGGGCGACGACGAAGCCGCGCTCTCGGCCGGCATCGCCAAAGCCTATCAGGAGACCAACCTCCGCTACAGCCAACTGGCCCCCCTGAGCATGTTCGAGGAGCAAAACACCCGCACTAATCTCCCGGCTCAAATCGAGATTTTCGCCGAGCAGGGCATGGCCTACAAGTTCATGTTCATGGCCAAAGGCGGCGGCTCAGCCAACAAGAGCTTCCTCTTCCAAGAGACCCGGGCACTACTGACCCCAGAGCGGCTGCGCGCCTTTATCGACGACAAGCTGCGCATGATCGGCACGGCCGCCTGCCCGCCCTATCACCTCGCCTTGGTCATCGGCGGCACCTCGGCCGAGCACACCCTCAAGCTGGCCAAGCTCGCCAGCACCCGCTATCTCGACAGCCTGCCGACTCAAGGCAATGAGTACGGCCAAGCCTTCCGCGACTTGGCGATGGAGGCCGAGGTGTTCGCGATGAGTCAGGAGATCGGCATTGGAGCACAGTTTGGCGGCAAGTACTTCTGCCACGACGTGCGGGTGGTGCGGATGCCACGGCACGGAGCCTCTTGCCCGGTCGGTCTAGCCGTCTCCTGCTCGGCCGACCGCCAAATCCTCGCCAAGATCACTGCCGAGGGCCTGTTCCTCGAAGCCTTGGAGACCGAGCCGGTCAAATACCTGCCCGAAGTTAGCGACGACCAACTCGGCAGCGCAGTCGTCGCGATCGACCTCAATCGGCCGATGGACGAAATCCGCGCCACCCTCAGCCAACATCCGGTCAGCACCCGGCTCTCGCTTTCCGGCCCCATGATCGTGGCCCGCGACATTGCCCACGCTAAGCTCAAGGAGCGGCTCGACGCCGGCGAGGGCCTGCCCCAGTACTTCAAGGACCAGTGCGTGTATTACGCCGGTCCGGCCAAGACGCCCGCAGGCTATGTGTCGGGATCGTTCGGACCGACGACGGCCGGGCGCATGGACGGGTACGTCAATGAGTTCCAAGCAGCCGGCGGCAGCATGATCATGCTGGCCAAGGGCAACCGCTCGCGCCAAGTTACCCAAGCCTGCGAAAAGCACGGCGGCTTCTACCTCGGCTCTATCGGCGGGCCGGCCGCGCGGCTGGCCCAAGACTGCATCCGCAAGGTCGAGGTCTTGGAATACCCAGAGCTGGGCATGGAGGCCATTTGGCAAATCGAGGTCGAGGACTTCCCGGCCTTTATCGTCGTCGATGACAAGGGCAACGACTTCTTCGCCCACTTTATGCGGCCCGCTCAGTAGCCGATCGCTCGGGATCAAGTATGAAACTCTCAAACAAGGTAGCGGTCGTCACCGGCGCCGCGACCGGCCTCGGCCGCGCCACGGCCATCGGCGCGGCGTGCGAGGGGGCGAGGCTCATCCTCGCCGACATCGACGAGGCTGGCGGCAAAGCGACGGCCCAGTTGATCTCCGACGAAGGCGGCACGGCTCACTTCGTGCATACCGATTTAAGCCGGTCCGCAGACGTGCGCCGCTTGATGGACACCGTCGGCGAGCACTTCGGCCACCTCGACATCCTGATCAATCCAGCGGCCATCCTCGCCGATGCAGGAACGCGCATCGACGAGTATTCCGAAGAATCCTGGCGGCGCGCCATCAACGTCAACCTCACCGGCAGCTTCCTGCTGTTGAAGTACGCCGTTCCTCTGCTACAGAAGGCGGGTGGAGGCGTGGTTTTGCTCGTCATATCCGGTGCCGGCGTGTTGGGCGGCAGTTCCTCCCTGCCGTACGGATCGAGTAAAGGGGGCGTCCGCGGGCTGGTCCTAGTGGCCCGCGAACAGCTCCGTCCCCTGAACATCCGCATCCACGCCGTATCTCCGGGCGAGATGGCCACGAATATGAAGCTCGGTGCCATCCGCGAGATGGCCGAGAAAGCAGGACGCTCGGCCGACGAAGCAGAGCGAGCATCGCGCCCCAGCCTGTCGCCGCCCGAGCATTCAGCCGCCAAGCTCATCGATCTCGCCTCCGACGCGGGAGCCGCCGCCGGGGACGCTGCGACCATATTCGACGGCGACTGGGATATCGAGACCCACTCCTTGCGGACTCCACTCAACCGCAGGTTGCAGTAGGGATCGACTCAGCAATCGCAGAGGAGCAACCGTTGAGACTGGCAATTTCCGGCGTGACGGACGAGGATCTCGAACTGGCCCTACAGGTGAGTGCAAACCGACGTGGTCGGCGGCAACACCCTGCCGACGGACCAAGGTTACTACACAGTCGAGGAGCTCACGCGCCTGCGAGAAAGAAGCGCGGAGGCGGGCTTGAAATTGTCGGTCATCGGCGGGCTGCCCGAGGAGCTAACCATGGACGTTGTGCAGCGAGGGCATTGACGCCACACCGCACGAGGAAGTCAGCATGAAATTCAGCGAGGAACAATTGGAGCAGTACCGCACTGAAGGCTACGTCATCGTCGCCTGTCCGTTCCCCGAAAGTCTCACCGAGGCGTGTATGGCCGCGGTCGAAAAGGCTTCCCAAGCTCCAACGGAAGGGCCGGCCGACGGCAGCAAGCGGAATCACTTCTATCTGCGGCCGCAATTAGAAGACTCATACTGGTGCGCCCTCGATCACTCCCTGCCGTTCATGCAGACCATCCTGCACCCCGAAATCATCGAACTCGCCCGCCAACTGAACGAGGACAACGACATCTATCTGCGCAACGGCGGCATCAACGAGCAGGCTCCGAACCGATCAGTCGGGTGGCACATCGACGGGGGGCCGGGATGGGCGGAGTTTATGCACTACTTCTCCGGGGCTTCGCGCACAAACGGGTGTCTGCGCATTGTCCCAGGCAGTCACCTTGGGCCACCCACTTCTCTTGAGGAGACAGCCGCCCGGCTCAGGGCGGAACGGGGAATTGTCGGTTCGCAGGCCGAGGACGGCTGGGAAGACGTCGCACTCAACAATGAAATTTCCTTGGAGGTCGAACCCCACCAGCTAATCGTCCGCCATGCCAAGCTGTTTCACTGCACGTGGCTCAACCGCACCAGTGCCTGCCGGTATCTGAGCCATTGGCTGTTCCATCCCCACGCGATCGACAACCATCGCTTCACGTGGGGCGACTACCTGACGCCTGAACTGCTCAATTCGCTGAGTCCCCAGCAGCGGGAGGTCTTGTGGCTAGATCGCGCATTCGCCATCGATCCAGCCTACGACCGGGAGCGCTCGCACGAGTTGGGACGAGTGCAGTGGGGAGTCGTCTGAACAGCGGAGTGGGAAGTGCAACGCGGCCAGGTCCGCTGGCACAGCAAGGATCGTCAAGAGGTCGTATTGCGTCCTAAACGGTTCGCCATCTTGTACCCGGGGAAGATGCCCGAAGACACGTCAATCGTCCTCTGAACTTCTGATCCAACACCACTTGCACTGAACGCCTAATTCTCCGTCCGTTCGCGTTGCATCTTGCGGAGCGAGTGGGAAGATTGTCGCGGAGTTGATGCACCAAACCGGATTTAGCTCGCCTTCCTCAGCGCCCCTTTGAACGCCTTCTCGATTTCGCCGCGGGCTACAATGGCGTCCTTCCACACGTCGGGAAAACAATCGAGCGCATAGCCCGACCCCTTCGGCCCCAACTCGACGACAGCCCATAGCTCGGTGGCACCGCGCTGTCCTTGGACCCAGTTGTAGAGCAAGTGCTTGAGGAAGTGGTCGCGCCACGTGATGAAATCCGCGTCCAGCACCCCGCGCCCATTGGTTACCGGCGTCTGGCAGTGGCTGCCGGTAAAGGTGCGGAAGTGGATCAACTCGCTCATCTTGAGCAGGTCGGGACGGTACTCGGCGATCCGCTCCCAGAAGTTGGTGGGCCGGAGCTGTTTGATGATCGCCGGGTGCGAGTGGTCGAAATTCGTGCGCAGCTTTTCCTTGTAGCGCTTCTCGTACTGCTCGGCCAGCGCCAGCCCTTTCTCCGGCGTCTCAGTACACGTATCGCGGTGCCATTCAATCGCTGGTTTGAGCTCGAGTGCTTTGCCCGCCTTCATCACTGCCCGCGCCACCGTCACTGCCTTGCGAATCTCGGTATCGTGGTCGCAAAGCTGGACGTTGATGTGCTCGGCACCAGCTTCCTTAAAAGCCGCCAGTTTCGCAGCGGCTTCTTCTACCGTGGCGATATCGACTCCGCCGACGAGCTGTAGCCCGTGCTTGGCGCACGCCTCGGCGATCTCGGGATCGGCCCCGGCGCTGAAGCCGTCAAAGCCAGCGTCCTTAGCCGCACGAACTTTGCGGTCCATCGACCACTGCTTGGCTTCGGACGGATAATTGGTCAACGTCCACGCCGCAGCACAGAGTTTGAGTTGCGGTCTTTTAGCCTGCTTTTTCTTCGCCATTGTCCTCTCCTTTAGGTGGAAAAATTGTCGGATGGCTATACCTTCTTCCCGTTCGTCCTAAGGCGGGATAACGATCTCACACTTGGGACCGCTGGCACGACTGAGCCTTCTTTCCAGCGGCAGATCAACAACAACGATCGCGTTCTATCGGCATCCCGGGCTTGTAGAGCACTAGACGGATGGACGCGGATTCCGGCTGCGAACTTGGTTCAAGGATTTTCATCACCGCAAGTCAACCGATCCGCTCTCCCCCCGAATACACATTGAATCCCCGCCCGCGCAAAAATCCCAACAGCGTCATGCCCGATTCCCGCGCCAGATCGACCGCCAAGCTCGATGGTGCCGATACGGCGGCGACCACCGCGATCCCCGCCATCCGCGCCTTCTGCACAATCTCAAAGCTGGTGCGCCCGCTGACCATCAGTACGCTCTTGGCTGGCACCGGCTCGTTGCGCAGCGCGTAGTGGCCAATGAGCTTATCAACCGCGTTGTGCCGGCCCACGTCTTCGCGCAGGACGCGCAAATCGCCCGCTTGGTCAAACAGGGCCGCCGCGTGCAGCGAGCCGGTCTGCTCGAATACATCCTGTGCCTGGCGCATGCGGTCGCCGAGGCCGTAGAGCATGGCTAGCGGCACGGTAAAATTTTCCGTCAGCGCCGGGGCCTCGCAGGTGATGGCCTCGATGCTGGCCTTGCCGCAGACCCCGCAACTCGACGAGGCGTAGAAGTTGCGCTGGAACCGCTGCCGATCAAAGTCCACACCAGCGGCCAGCCTGACTTCGACGATATTCTCCTCGTTGGGCGGTTCCGCAGCCGTGCAGTACGAGATTGCGCCCAACTCCCGCGGCGATTTGATCAGGCCCTCGGTACACAAGAAGCCAGCCGCCAGCTCAAAGTCGTGGCGCGGGGTGCGCATGACTACCGCAAGCGGCGTCTCCTCCACGCGGATCTCCAGCGGCTCCTCGACCGTTACTTGGTCGTCTTCGGCCGCTTTGTCTGCCTCGCGGAAGCGCCAGATCGGCCGCTTTGTCACCCGCTGCTGTCGCTCCATCACATCGGCCCCACGCGCCGCGGCCCCCGGTCCAGCGCCAGTATCGAAGCGTCAAAGCTCTTTTGCATCAGCTCCAACTTGAGCGGCTGCGCTTGCGGCTCGTCCCACATGTTTTCAAACTCACCCGGATCCTCTTCCAAGTCGTATAGCTCGCCCAAGTTGTGCCCGTGGTAGAGCACTAACTTGTAGCGCTCGTCGCGGTACATGGTGGCAAAGGTGTTATCGGGCGCGTCCAAGGCATCGTAGTACTCGCAGCGGACGAAGTCGCGGTGCGGTTGCTCGCTCTCGCCGCGCAGAATCGGCACAAGCGAGCGGCCGGTCATCCGCTCCGGCACCTCCAACCCGGCTAGCTCTAAAAGCGTCGGCGCTTTGTCGGTCAGCTCGACCAGATCGTCGCGCACTAAACCTTCCTCAAAGTGCCCCGGCCAAGAAAAAATCAGCGGCACCCGCACCAAGCCCTCGTAAAAGCGGCACCCCTTTTGGATCAATCCGTGGTCGCCGAGCATTTCGCCGTGGTCGGACGTAAAAATCACCACTGTATTGTCGCGCTGGCCGGTGTCTGCGAGCGCGGCCAACATCCCGCCCACTTGATCGTCAATCTGTTTGATCATCGCGCAATAAGCCGCCTGCAACACGCGCGCGTCAGCCCCAGGCGTCGGGCGATCTTGATGCAAGGGATCGCGGATATCGAGCTGGTCGGGCCGCCGTCCTTTGGACTGGAAATCAATCGCCGCTAGCTTTTCCTGCTGCGCCAAGTCGCTGTCGGCAAACAACGGCCCGGGCATCGCCGCGGGGTCAAAGCGGTCTCGGTAGCTCTGCGGCGGATTGAACGGCGGGTGTGGGTCGTAGATATTGACACTCGCCAACCAAGGGCCGTCGCGCTTTTGGCTCATAAACTCAATGGTTCTCTCGCCGCACCACGTCGTCTGGTGGAACTCGGCGGGCAATCCGTGGGGATATTGCTTCATCAGCTCGCCTAAGACTTCCCCCTTTTCCCGCACCCAATCGGCATAGCCGTGCCCCTGCGGCCAGTCGTCACGCGGCGCGTGGCTGTACTCCCAGTAGCGGTACCCATCATTGACGCGCGGCTCAATGCGGCCATAGGCACTAGCCAAGTGCAGCTTGCCAATCAGCCCGCAGTCGTAGCCGGCCGCGGCCAACATCCGCGTGACCAGCGGCGGGTGGTCGGGAAAACTATCGAGGCCATTGCCGTTGATGTGGACGGCGCTGGCGTACTGGCCGGTGAGAAAACTCGTACGGCTCGGCGTGCAGATCGGGCTTTGGCAATAGGCATGCGTAAAGGCCACGCCCTCGGCGACCAGCCGATCGATGTGCGGCGTATCGACGTGGGGATAACCGAGCGCACCAATCGTGTCGTAGCGCTGCTGATCCGTGCAAATCCAGAGGATGTTGGGAGGCGTCATGGTAGAAGAGTCCTTTCTAAGATAAGTCTCGTTTTTTGCTAAGTTAGGCCGCAGAGCAACAGGGCACAACGAGCGCTTAGCGGCCATTGCTACTGCCATAACAAACGCCGATTTGGGCCATCAGGCATAGGACCATTTAGACGAATTACCTATGATTTTATCATTTATCTATGGAATTCGAGTTCGACCCGGAGAAAAGCCATGCCAATAAGTCAAAACACGGCATTGATTTCGTCGCAGCTCAGATGTTGTGGGGCGACTCCGCGCTGCTCGAAATTCCGGCCCGGACCACCGATGAACCACTTTTGCAGTCGTGGAAATGCTGCGAGAGCCTTACTCTGGGCGCACGCTCGATACACACACCTAGTAAGGTAATTAGTGACCGCGAGAAATTCTGGCAGGAAATCCTTCTCAGCCGCGGTAAAAAGGGCCTCAAGCGCAATTAGCTTTAGGTAACTCCAACACCCCCTACGGCAAAAACTGCGCCACTGCATCCTCCCGCCACTGCATCTGCTGGGCGGTCGTCTCGTGCGGCTTAAAGGCGCAGACGACCTCGGCAATGGACGCGCCCCGCACTGTAATCCGCTCCAAGTCGGCCACGCCGTAGCCCAAGGTGTCGGCGTAGTGCAAAAGGCCCAGTTCCATCGGCTCAAAGCCCATGGCCTTGGCCATGACCGCATCCACGGCAAACACATCGGCTGAGGCGGCAGCCGCGCCCATCTGAACCGCATCCGTTCCCCCAGGGCCATTGCCCTGCAAACCCACCGTGCCATCGACGATCCCGATATCCGGCTGGAGATACTCAGCCAAGCGGATCAAATTCACGTTGAGCACCTGCGCTTCGCTGGGCAACACGCGCTCGGCATGCGAGGGATAGCCGTGCATCTTGATGCGATCCTCTTTGTGCAGGGTCCCCATGATCATGTTCTTCTGCGCCAACGTAACCACGCACACGTCGTGAGTTTTGGCCACGGCCACCGAAATGGTACAGGGGCATTCGAGGACCACGCTCGGCATCCGCACAGTCGCCTCGACGCCGCCAGCCATGTAAATCGCCGTCTCTTCCCACCGCGTCTCCTGATGGAGATCGACCAAGCGAATCGGCACCGGGTACTCTTCGACCAATGCACCATAGCCGAAGTTGGCAAACGCCTCGCCCGAATACTTCTCGTTGCCGCCTTCGGCAATGACGATCTCCTCGGGCGGCTGCGGCGTACTCAGTAGGAAATCGATGGCACCGCGCATGGCGTCGGCGTGGGTTGAGGCGAGGGGATTTTCGCTGGACAGGAAGTTCGGCTTGAGCATCACTTGGGCGGCCAGTTTCGGCTCAACGTCCTCGCGCACCAAATTTAGTGCTTGATATACATTAGCTTGCCGCGCACCGGCGCGGGCCATACCCACTCGGGCTGTGTCCATATCGCATGTCTCCTTGGTTGATGATGCCTTGCCCGCTTTCTGGCCCCAATGTATCATTTCTCTTCCCCCTAATCAATCTGCGTCTATGCGTCTGACCTTTGAAGAAGGCACCCTGCTCCTGCGCGACTACGTCGGCCCAGACGCGCCTCCGGCCTTTGTCTGGGACGCACGTGTCGATCACTGGCGCGCTCAAGCCCACTTCTACCGCGAAAGCATCGAATACCTCAACCGGCACGGAGCCGCGTTCAAGAATACAGCTCCGCGCTACAACACCCTTGCCCTGCAACCGCCAACCGCACCAGAACCGCACCCGCACCAAGCCGAAAGCATCGCCGCTTGGCAACAGCACGGCTGCCGCGGCGTGGTCGTCTTGCCCACGGGCGCGGGCAAGTCACAGGTCGCGCTCATGGCTATGGTAGAAGTCCAGCGCAGTACCCTCGTCGTCGCTCCGACCATCGACCTGATGAACCAGTGGTACGACCTGCTCACCCGCTCGTTTGCCGTCGAGGTTGGCTTGCTCGGCGGCGGCTACCACGAGCTAGCCGACCTGACCGTCGCCACCTACGACAGCGCCTATATGCAGATGGACCGTTACGGCAACCGCTTCGGCCTCATCGTCTTCGACGAGGCCCATCATCTGCCCGGCGAAATGTACAGCCATGCCGCTGAAATGTGCCTAGCGCCCTACCGCCTAGGTCTGACGGCCACGCCGGAACGCGCCGATGGTCGCCACGTGCTCCTCGACACCCTCGTCGGTCCTATAGCTTATGAGCGCGGCATCCGCGCCTTGTCCGGCGAGTACTTAGCCGCGTATCGCGTCGAGCGCCGCCAAGTGGATATGGTCGCTGAGGAGCGCGCCCAATACGAGACCGCCCGCGACGAGTACCGGGCCTTTCTCGCCGATAAGAACATCCGCCTCGGCACCAAAGACGGCTGGCGGCACTTCATCATGCTCTCGGCCAAAAGCACCAGCGGCCGACGGGCCATGCACGCCTACCGCCGCCACCGCCAGATCGCCCTCGGCGCGACCGCCAAGCTCCGCGTCCTCGAAGACATCCTCAAGGCCCACCCGCGCGACCGCGTGTTGATTTTTACCAACGACAACGAGACCGTCCATCAGATATCCCGCACCTTCTTGGTCCCGGCCATTACCCACCGCACCCGCACGCGCGAGCGCAAAGACATCCTCGAGGCCTTCAACAAAGGGGAGTACCTCGCCCTCGTCGCCTCAAAAGTGCTCAACGAGGGCGTCAACATTCCCGAAGCCAACGTCGCGGTAGTCCTCTCCGGCTCGGGGACCATCCGCGAGCACGTCCAGCGCCTCGGACGCATCCTCCGCCGCCGCCAAGGCAAGGAAGCCGTGCTCTACGAAGTGGTCTCCAAGGACACGGTCGAAGACCGCATCAGCGACCGCCGCCGCCGCCACGAAGCCTACGAGTAAGCACCGTGCTGACCTCGGACCTCCTGCTGACCCGCTCGCACGGCCCCTATATCGAACCGCGCTATGTCGCCGTTGAGGATGCGGCCCTCATCGACCTAGCCCAAGCACTCATCGAAGTCCACACCGAACACGAGGGCAAAACCCGGCGGGAACTACGGCAAGCCCTCGATTTGCTCGCCGGGGATCGCACCGACTACCGCATCCAGCGCGGCCTAACCAAGCTGCTGTGCGACCACTACTGCGAATTCCACGTTGCCAGTCCCCAGCCCCCCGAAGAATTGCGCCACGCCGTTTTTACGCTGGCCCGCGCCCATCATCCAGTCGTCCGCGAGACCAGCCTCATCTACCCGGTCAAACGCGAGGATGTGCTGGAGCAGGTCGCCCTCAAACACCAAATCAGCCGCGAAGATGTGCTCGCCGGGCTGTACGCCGACCTGCCCGAAAACCACCAGCTTGCGACCTTTGCCGCGCCCTCGCCCAACGAGTTGCTCCTGCGTTACAACGTGGCACTAGCCCAAGCCATGCTCTACCGCTGCGAGGTTTTGCGCCTGAGCGTGTATCGCAACCTGCCCGTGCGCTACAAGCAGCTTTTCAAATTCATCAAGTTCTATCGACTAATTCACACCATCGAAGGCGATGTGGATGCCGGCTACGAGATCGGGCTCGACGGCCCGGTGAGCATGTTCCGCCACTCGCAGAAATACGGCCTGCAAATGGCGGTTTTCCTCCCGGCTCTGCTGCTTTGTACCCGCTGGTCGATGCAGGCCGACATTTTGCGCAAAGACGGTCGCCGCCAGCAGTTCGTCCTCGACGATCAATCGGGGCTCGTGTCGCATTACAAGGATCAGACCCTGTACGACTCGCTATTGGAGGAGACGTTTGCCGCGCGCTTTGCCAAGGCCAAAACCGCCTGGCAACTCGAACGCGAGAGCGAAGTCGTCAATCTCAAAGAGACTGTAATGATCCCGGACTTCACCTTCCGCCATCCCGACGGCCGCACGGCGCTTTTGGAAATCATGGGCTACTGGCGGCCGGAGTATCTGCGGCGCAAGCTGGAAAAGTTGCGCCAAGCTCAACGCCGGGATTTGATCGTGGCCGTCTCGTCCAACCTCAATGTCAGCGAGGGCGATTTTAAAAACGTGCCCGGCGGGGTCTTCTTTTTTCGCAACAAGGTCCAGCCCAAAGACGTCATACAGTTATTGGACCAGATCGAACCGCCCGCGGCTGAGCAAACGATCAAGTGAGCATTACATGCGGAATTCAACCATCCACGACAGCGAACCGGTCGTGCAAAAACCCTAGGAGCAACTATGGACGGCATTCACGACATGGGCGGGATGCACGGATTTGGCCCCATTATACGCGAGGAAAACGAACCTCTATTCCACCATCCTTGGGAGGGCCGAGTGCTTGCCATAGCGGTAGCGACTCCGGTAGCGGTTCCCGGAGGTGCCCGCAACAACATCGAAAACATGGACCCAGCCCACTACCTGTCGTCCAGCTATTACGAGAAATGGCTGTACTCCCGCATCAAAGGGCTGATTGACGCCGGTGTGCTAACCCAAGAAGAGTTAGAGACGCGGATGGCGCTTTTCCGGGCTCATCCCAACGCCGAAACCCCGGTGCATCCCGACCCCGACTCCGTCCGCGCGGAACTCAAGCGCTCGCGCCCGGCGAATCCACCTCCGCAGCCAATGGACATCCAGCCGCAATTTTCCACCGGCGACCGCGTGCGGTCGCGCAATATCCACCCCAGAGGTCACACCCGACTTCCCCGCTACGCACGGGGCAAATACGGCACGGTCACCAATTTCTACGACATCTACAACCTCCAAGATGCCGAACTGCCCGCGGGGTGTGCAACTCGCCAACAACCCCTATATGCCGTGCGCTTTGACGCCGCGGAGCTATGGGGTAGCACCGCGGAAACAAAAAGTGCCGTCTATTTGGATATGTGGGAAAGCTACCTAGAACCGGCGTAACCAATCCCCAATCGCAAAAGGATTTTTGTTATGAATACTTTTCGCCAAGCGGTCCAAACCGAGACAGATGCCGCCCTGCGCACCAAAGCACTCGAATCGCTCCTGATCGAAAAGGGCTTGCTGACAACCGAGATTATAGACGAAGTCGTGCAGCAGTACGAACAAGACGTAGGCCCGCTCAATGGTGCCAAAGTAGTTGCCCGCGCCTGGCGCGACCCTGACTATAAGCGACGGCTGCTCAAAGACGGCACCGCGGCTATTGCCGAACTCGGTTTTGGCGACGCGCACGGTAGCAAAATCGTCGTCCTAAAAAACACACCAAGCGTCCACCACGTCGTCGTTTGCACCCTCTGTTCCTGTTATCCCTGGTCCGTACTCGGCTTGCCGCCGAGTTGGTACAAATCCTACGCCTATCGCTCTTGGGTGGTGCGGGAGCCGAGAGCGGTCTTGCGGGAATTTGACCTCGAGCTACCCGATTCGGTCGAAATCCGCGTCTGGGACAGCAACTCGGATCTCCGCTACATGGTGCTGCCCGAACGCCCTGCTAACACGGAAGACCATACCGAAGAACAACTCGTGTCGCTTGTCACGCGCGACTCAATGATCGGCGTGGCTAAAATTGAACCTCCTGCCAAGTGAGGCCGCGATGACGCAAAAAGCCGACGGACCAATCTCCGCAATGGAAGCACAAATCGCCCTGCCCAGAGAAAATGGCGCGCTGGTTTTTCAGGCCCCCTGGGAAGCACGCGCCTTGGGCCTTGCGGTTGCACTTAACCAGAAAGACCTCTACGAATGGCGCGAGTTCAGAGCGGAATTAGCAGCGACAATCGCGGCGGCCGATCAAAATAACGACTCCTCGAGCTATTATGCTCGCTGGGTCGCTTCGCTTGAAGAGTTGATCATTGCCAAGGGCTTGCTCAGCCGGGAGCAACTATACGCCAAAACTGCGGAATACGCCGCTGGCATTGACGACGAGCACGGGCATTAGTGGACAACCCCGCTGTCCCCATGCACCCATTCCTCGCCGCCCTCCACCACCGCCCCTGGCTAGCCGATGGTGCCCTAGGTTCTTACCTGTTCGCGCTTACCGGCCGCGTCTCCGAGCAAAATCACCTCTACGAAGCCTTCAACCTCGCCCGCCCAGGACTCGTCCGCCAAATCCACCTCGAATATCTGCAAGCCGGCGCCCAATGCCTGACCAGCAATTCCTTTGCCGCCAACGCGACCTATCCCTCCGCTGAGTCCATCGCCAAGATCAACGCGACGGCCGTGCGCTTGGCACGCGAGGCCATTGACCAATACCGCCACCAAGCCCAGTGCAGCGATCCTTTGTTCGTCCTCGGCTCCCTAGGCCCTCCCCTGTCTGCGGCCCAACTCCCGCGCACGGCCAGCGACCTGTACCGCGCCCAAATTGAGGCCCTCGTCGAGGGCGGTGTCGATGCCCTGTTGTTGGAGACTTTTACTTGCCTCAATCAGGTCGCCGCCCTCTTAGAGCTGCTAAAGGACCTCGACAACCCCTCGCCAGTCATCGTCCAGATGGCCTTGCACCAGCGCGATGGCACTTGGGAGCAAGCCCCCCAAACATACGTCCAAACCGCCGCGTCTTCGGGCGCAGATGTCGTTGGCATCAACTGCTGTGCGCTCGCAGAAGCGCGAGCCTTCCTCGACGCGGCGCAAGAATGTGCATCCGTGCGCGACGGCCAAGTCCAACTCGCGGTCATGCCCAACGGCGGCGAGTTCCGGCGCGTGGGCCATCGCTACCTGACGGGCGTCAACCCCGAGTGCATGGGGCGCTTTGCCCGCGAAATGGCGCACAAGGGCGTGCGCCTCATCGGCGGCTGTTGCGAGGTCCATCCCCCCCACATCCACGAGATGCACAACTACCTCCACGGCCTTGCGGCCGGGGAGCGCATCGTCCCCTTGGCCAAGACGCCAAGCCAGCAACCAATCGACGCAGCCGCCAAGCGCCGCAATGGCCCGTTCTCGCGTAAGATCGTCAACGGCCAATTCGCAGTCAGCGTCGAGTTGCTGCCCCCGCGTGGCACCGGCGGCCTGAAAGCCCGGCTCGCTTTTGTCGCCGAATTGGCCGCCTCGGGCTTGGCCGATGCCCTAGACTTAACCGATGGCTCGCGCGGTATCCCCCTAATGCCGCCGGGCGACTTCGTTCAGCTCATCCGCCGCCGCTTGCACTGGTCGCACGATCTCCTTGAGCTCATTCCCCATTGCACCGGCCGCGACCTCAACACCATGGGGCTGCAAAGCCGGCTCATCGGCTATTGGGCCAACCGCATTCACAACGTCCTTTTCATCACCGGCGATCCCCCAAAAATGGCACCGACCTATCCGCGCTCCACCGCTGTTTTCGATCTCGACTCCACCGCCCTCATTGGCTATACCCACGCCTTCCTCAATGCAGGACTGGACTTTGGCGGCCAACCGCTCGGCTCGCACCGCGACCCCCGCACCCACTTTACTATTGGCACAGGCTGCGAGCCAGAAGCCCTCGATCTCCAGCGCGAGTGGGAGCGGCTGGCGCACAAAATCGACGCGGGTGCCGATTACGTAATGACCCAGCCGACCTTTGACTACAAGGCCCTAGCGGCCCTGACCACTTATCGAGATCAGGTGCCGATCATTGTAGGAGTCATGGTGCTGCGGGGGTTGGAACACGCTCGGCGCATTGCCGAGGTGCCTGGAGTGGTGGTGCCGCAAGAGGTTTTTGCCAAGCTGGCCGCGTATGCGGACCCGGCCGACCAAGCTAAAGCGGGCGTCGAATTGGCTGCCAAGCAAGTGCGTCAAGCCCGCGCCGACGGCTGGAGCGGGCTGTATCTGATGTCGCCGGCTGGGCACCAGCCGGTACTAGAGGTGCTCAAGCGGGGGCGGGACTGAACGCACATTGCACAAACCGCTCGGTCTAGCCGCCCATCCAACCCAACAGCCCGCCAACTAAGTAGCAGGCTCAGCGCAGAATTTGCGCTGCACAAAACGCAGCGCGGATTGGTAGTTGTCGAGTCGCCCGTCCAACTGGGCATCCTCGACAGCGGTGAGAATTTCCCTAAACAGAGGCCCAGGGGCAAAGCCCAAGGCGATTAAGTCGTCGCCCGTAAGCAAAGCCGGTGGACGTAGCTGCTCTTGACCCAAAGCGGCCAACTGCTCTTGGCAAAACTCGTACAGGTCGAGCTTGCCGTGGCTGGCCAAGCAATCGGCGCGGTGCAATTCGAGCAGTTCGGAAAAGTGCGGCTCGCGCAACAGGCGCATAAGCGTACTCGGGCGCATCTGGCGCACGTCACCGATCCGCATGTGGTCGGCCACAAGCGCACAGATGCGCCGCCGCGCTTCATTGGACATCCGCAGCCGCCCGCAGATGGCATCCGCCATTTTGGCCCCGACCGCGTCGTGGCCGTGGAAGCGGAGGCGCTCGGCTCGCACCATCGTTGACGGCTTGCCAATGTCGTGGAGCAATGCGCTCCAAGCCAGCTCAGCCGACGGCTCGTCGAGATAGTCAAAGAGAAGCTGGACGTGGGTCCACACGTCGCCTTCGGGATGGAATTCAGCGTCTTGCGGTACGCCCTGCATGGCCGCGACTTCCGGCAGCACGGCTTGCAGCAGGCCCGACTGGTCCAAAAGGCGCAAGCCGCACCTAGACCCACCATCGGTCAACAGCAGGGTTAGCTCGTCGCGGAGGCGCTCGGCACTGACGCTGGCAATGAACTCGATCTGGGCGCAGAGCGCGGCCCACGTCGCGGGTTCAATGGCAAAGTCGAGCCGGGCCGCAAAGCGCACGGCCCGCAACAGGCGCAGATGGTCTTCGGCAAAGCGCGCGGCCGGGTCGCCAATGGCGCGGATGACCTTGTCGTGGAGATCGCGCTGTCCACCGACGTAATCGAGCAGTTTACCGCCCTCTGGGTCGTAGAACAGGCCGTTGATGGTAAAGTCGCGGCGCTCGGCATCGACGCGGGCGTCGGCCGGCGCAATGGATGCGGGATGGCGGCTATCGCGGTATGGGCCGTCGCGGCGAAAGCGCGCTACCTCGTAGTCGCCCTCGTCGAGCATCACTACCGAGATGCCAAATTGCGCGCCTACCGGCACCGTGTGTGCAAAGAGCACAGCCACCTCTTCTGGCCCGGCATCCGTAGCTACATCCCAGTCCTTGGGCACGCGCCCCAGCGCCAAGTCGCGCACACAACCACCGGCTAGCAGGGCTTGGAAGCCGGCCCGGCGCAAGGTCGCGACGACGCGCCGGGCCCCGGCGTCTATATCCGCGTCCATCACTAGCTACTCAGCCACTTTAAAACTCTCAACCTGACTCACCGAATTCTCAATCCCCCCATCGTGCGTACTGGCCACGACCTTCCAGTAGTACATTTGCCCGGGTTCGAGCGCGACCAAGCGCCCATCCTTAATGCGACCGGTAAATACGGCCGTGGTATCGCTAGTCAGCGGCATGTCCGACACTTCGCCGCTGGTCAGCGAGGTGGTGACGATCACCCGAAATGTGCGCGCCTCGGGCAAGCGGCTCCAAGTAAAGGTCAACGGGGCGGCGGTCTCTTCCCCGGCAACCGGGGCCACCAGCACCGGCGAGGGCAGCGCGACATCGCTGACTTCCGCGGAGGGATTGCTTTCCTTGACGCCGCGATCTATCGCCGTAATCCGATAGTAGTACACCGTGCCGACCTCGACATCCTCGTCGGTAAAACCCGGCCCCGACACCTGCATGAGCAAATGCTCAAGGGCCGGGGTGAAACCCTGCTCAATCGAGCGATAGACCCGGTAGCCAATCAGATCGGTCTCCGCGTTTTCATTCCAAGTAAGTGCGATGTCGAGCTGGCCGAACACTTCGAGGTGGTGCGCTGTGGCGCTCACCGCAGTCGGCATCTGCGGGGTCAAGCTGTTGAGGGGCTGTCCGCTGATGGCATTCGAGGGGTCGCTCTCGCCGCCGCCGTTTAGCGCGGTTACTCGATAGGTGTACTCCAGCTCGTATGCTAGCCCCTGATCCTTGAATCGGGTCTGGAACGTGGAGTCAATGGCCACGGCCGCATCGTCTCCTACCGAGCGATAGACGACGTAGAGCACCTCGCCTGCACCCTCGGCAGCCTGCCAATTGAGCCATACCTCGCCGTCGCCGATGCGCTCCACGCTTAGCGCATGCGGCCCCTGCGGAGGATCAACGGTCGCGACGGGACTGGTGCCCTTTTCGCCATCGCCACCGCAGTGCCACAACCCAACGACGGCAATCCATGCAAATTTTAGGCGTTTCATAGTATTTCTACCTCCCCAGATAGATTAATCGCCTCTCTGTCAAAAGTACCATTAGCCGCCCAAAATGGGCAAGCACTTTTGACAAGCAGCCGCCCCGAAGTTATTGTGTCGCTATGCGTTCTTTTTTTCGTATTCTCGGTCGCATTGCCCTGTGTGCGTCGGTGCCCTTCGGCGCGGCTTGCCTGCTGTTCTTGCTCGAATATCAAACCCAATTGGTGGCGGGCTACATCGGTCAATACCTGATGCAGCAAAACTCACAGCGCGAGCCAAGAGGTGCGCTGTGGGAGGGCATTCTCGCCAGTCGGCAGAGCCGCAGGGCCCTATCCGACTCGCTGGCCGAAGCGCCCCTAGAGCCGAGTCAAGCCCCGCTGCCGATTTTGCAAAACCACTACCAGCTCCAGTACCACGGCGCGCACGCGGTATTCTTTGCGGTCACACGGCGCGACACGGCCCTCCAACCCGATCCCCTCAATCCAGAGACCCGGCGCGAGCTGGCCTATTCCCTACAGATCTACGAGCAGGGCCGCTACTTGCTAACCCAAGCCATCATACCCGACGACCACTCGTATCTCCACGCTCTCGTCAAGACGCAAGTGGCCTTAGAGGACGGCGCACTCTTCCACCAGCTCCACAAGCGGCTGCTGGCAAAAGACGAGTCTGAGGCTTGGACTTTTCTGAAGATGAAAGAGGAAGACATGGCTTACTGGCGCGAGCACCTAGCACCACTTTTGTACGCCGAACCCGATTCCACGCAAAGCGATGCCGGGCCGATCATCAAAGCGGCTTTAGACCAGATCGTACAAGCCCGGGCCGATTCGCTGCGCCAGAGCGAGACCGAGCGATTACTCGAGGCCTGGGACAGCGCCGACGGCTTTGAGCTGCGCCTGACCCGCAGTGGGGACCAATTCGCCGCGTACGCGCTCGTGCCGGGCGACCAGGCCACCACGCTCGTGCTGGCGGCCAAGACCGTGCAACAACGCCTTGGGCTGGCGCGATGAGACGCTCGCTGCTTATCGGCGCGGTCTTGGCCCTGTTCCTCATCTTGGCAACCGGGCTAGGCGTAGGGTACGTCGTCTGGCGCATGACCCCCAACTTACCCAGCCTGCCCACCGATCCTCACGACTTGGGCATTCGCCCTGGCACGGAAATCTACGCGGCCTCGGGCGAGCTCTTCTACACCTTCAATCAGAGTCGCCAATGGGTGCCCCTCGAACATATCAGCCCCCATGTGCCCAACGCGCTCATCGCCACTGAGGACGCGCACTTTTACCACCACCGCGGCCTTGACCTGCTGTCCATTGTCGGCGCGGTGCGCGACAACCTGCTAGCCGGCAGCATCATTCGCGGCGGCAGTACCTTGACCCAACAGCTCGTCAAGCGCCTGTTTTTTTCGCCGCAAAAGACCTTTACGCGCAAGCTTTCAGAAGCACTTCTCGCCGTGCAGCTAGAGCGGTCTTTTGCCACCTCGTACCCCGGCACCCATGCCGCCGGCTACCCGGCGTACAAAGGTCGCCTCTTAGAGCTGTACCTCAACGAGGTTTTCTACGGCACCAATGCCTATGGCATTCACGCCGCCGCGGCCACCTTCTTCAACACAACTCCAGACTCGCTGAGCCTGCCTCGCGCTGCCATGCTCATCGGCCAAATCAACGCTCCGACCGCGTACAATCCCCTGCGGTATCCCCAACAGGCCACCGAGCGGTTGCAACACGTACTCGACCGCATGGTCGCCAGCGGCTTTCTCGACCGAGAAACGCGCCGCGAATACGCCGCCCTCCACACCGACGACCTCGTCAATCCCGTCTATCCACCCCGTAACCCCATGCCCTATTGGGCCGCAGCCGTCAACGAGGAAGTCGTCCGCCGGTGGGGGCCTTCGGCCCTGCACCACGGGAGCTTGAAGGTCTATACCACCTTGGACGTTGCAATGCAAGAAGCGGCCGAAGCGGCCGTGGCTAAGGGGATGGCCGAATTGGACGAGCGGCTAGGGTTTAAGCCCTATTCGGAAGCCGGGATGGAAGAGCGCCCGGCCTACGTCCAAGGCGCGTTGGTGTGCCTGTCCACTACCGGGAACGTGCTGGCCATGGTTGGCGGCCGGGATATTTTCATCAGCTACTACAACCGGGCCCTCACCGCCCGTCGCCAGCCCGGCTCGGGCTTTAAGCCGATCGCTTACCTAGCCGCTTTGGAAGCCGGCAAAATAAGCCCCGTAACCATCTTTGACGACCAGCGGCGCACCTATATCGTCAACGGGAAAAAGTGGCAACCGCGCAACTACGGCGGCCGCTACTTGGGGCGGACGACTGCGGCGTGGGCCTTGGTCCGCTCGGCCAACTCCACGACCGTACAAATCTCCGAGCGCGTTGGTCCGAAGCGCGTTGTCGAGATGGCCCACCGCTTGGGTTTTGCGGGGCCCATACAGGCCTATAGGAGCATTGCCTTGGGCGTCGCCGAAGTCTCGGTATTGGAAATGGCGGCGGCGTACGGCACTTTCGCCAACTATGGCTTGCAGGTTGAGCCGACCTTGATAGAGCGGATCGTCGATGCCGACGGCCAGCAGATTTTTACCCACCAGCCGCAGATCCGCCAAGCTATCGCGCCCGACCTCGCCGCGCAGATGGTCCACCTCTTGCGCCAGACCGTGGACGTGGACCGCGGCACCGGCCGCCAAGTGCGCAAGCTCGGCTTTACGCGGCCGGCCGCCGGCAAGACCGGCACGACCAACGACAATACCGACGCTTGGTTTACTGGCTTCACACCGGACTTAATCACCAGCGTCTGGGTGGGATTCGACGACCGCCGCACCCACAAGCTGGTGGATACGCTTGGGGAGCAGATTGCCGGCGGCAACGGTGCCGCGCCTATATGGACGGATTTTATGATTGCGGTAAACGAGGAGCGGGCGGAAAAGGATTTTGACGTGCCTGAGGATGTGCAGATCTACAGTGTGGATCCTCGCACTGGCAAGGTGTCAAAGCCCAACAAGGCCGGGACCCAGCCGCTGTCCGTAGCCTTGCGCCGAGGCGAGCGGCCCAACTGAAGTAGCGCAACCTCGGCTTGAAGGAGCCTATGAGCACTTGGCTACGAAGGCAGATGTAGCTGAAGTCAAGGGTAGTTTTAAGACCTGACGGCGATTTTGGCTTTACTTAATATCGTCCTGAAAGTGTTTGTGCCTTGATTGAGTCTGGCGATTGGGCGCTTACACCGCAGCTAAAACCTCGCTCACCCGCCGCGCCACAATGTCTTCCTCGCCCGGCTCCATCATATAGGGATTGATTGCAAAGCCGCTGTCGTGTGCTGGCACTTCGATGCGCGGTTGGCCAACCGATAGCTGACGCGCTAGCTCGTGGCCGCTGATTGCCAGCCGATCCCGATCCCAACGCACCGCCAAGTTCGGCGCAACATTCGAGCGCCCGGGCTGGCTAACCTGCGTCGCCACCGAGGGGAACTTTTCCACTGCATCGGCGATGACCGCGAGCCGCTGCTCCCACTCCCGCCATTCGGCCGCGTGGTCGCGCCTTATCCACTGCTCCACTGCTGCCAGCAGCCCCATGATTTCTTCCTTGCCCGCTTTCATCGGCCTCCCCAGCGCATGGTGCGGTGCCCCGTTGAGGAAAGCTGCCTGCAACAAGTCCTTGCGGCCCAAGACCAAGCCCGATGCCTGCGGCCCGCGCAGGCACTTGCCGCCCGAATAGGCCACTGCATCGGCTCCTTGCTCCAAATACCAGTTGGGCACATCCGGCCGCTCGGCCGCGGCATCGACCAACGTCGGTACACCGCGTCGCCGCCCAGCCGCCGCCATATCCGCCACCGAGATCTGGCCACGCTCGGCCGCATCGCCAAACACCAACAGCATGGCCGTACGATCCGACAAGGCCGCATCGAGTTCGGTGCGCGTGGCGACCTCGACCATTTCGACGCCGACCATGCGCACGGCGTGATCGTACCCGTGGCGGTGGCTAGGCTGGACGATGACTTGGTTTTTCATGTCCGTAGTGTCGGGCAATCGCGCCATTTTCTCGGGATCGGTGCCCGCCACGCAAGCAGCCGTAACTTGGCACAACGCCGCAGCGCAGCCATTGGTAACAAGCCCCCACTCGCACTGCATCAGCTCGCCGATGCGCGCTCCAACGGCCTCCATCAGCTCGTCGAGGTGGACGTATTGTTTGGAGGCTTCGACCATGGCCTGCCGCACTGCGGGCAAAATCAACGAGCCGCTGATGATGGTGTAGGTCCCTTGGCAGTTGATCAGGGGGCGTACGCCGAGGCTCTTATACGTGGGATACGCTAGTGGGCCGCTCACTGGTTCTCCTCATTTTTGGTAGGCGCACGAGTCGCCAGCGGAATTTTTTCTTCAAGCGTCGTCAGGATTTCATTACAGTACCCTTCGGCGATTTGCCGTTCATATTCTTGGAGAACTTCGTCGCGGTTGTGGGCTAATGGAGTTCTAACTTTAGATAACAACTCTGAGCGTTCATTCCAGTAGCGTTTGTCCTTACCGAAGGTATCCTTAAAAGTAATCCACTCTGAGGAGATAATGCTAAACAGATCAGCGGGATAAGTGAAATCAATCAGATTTTGAGAGGCGCGGTTGCCAAATTTGCGTTCGTCTGTTTTTTGTGAGTTTCGGCATTCCTCAAAAATGGCTCGGATTCCCTTATGCTGCTTTTCAAGCTGTTCCACCCACCGCTCACCATACTTCTCTAACATGGTGGCCGAAATAAACTGTCGCAGCACTCGCTCAGTATCCCTCCATATCGGCCATAGGTCGCCACCACTACTTTTGCGCTCAATTAGTCGGAGAAAGTCATGGAAGTGTTTGGAAAATCCTACGTACGTTCCATCATCGGATTCTCGAATTAGTCCGTAGCCAAGAAATTCATTGACGGTTTCTTGCTTGACGTCAATAACGGGGCCAAAAAGAATTTGGATTAATCCATCTAAGTTTCCATCTTCTTTTGAGAGATCGACAATATGATCGTAGTGACCAAATAAGGATTGATCAATTTGGGTAACAGCCTTTTCGACGTCAATCTCCTGCTCCTTTTGACACATTTCAATAATCTCACAGCCGAGCATATCCAGTAGAAAAGGATAGCCGCCGCAATAGGACAGTATATCGCTCTTCAATGTCTCGCAGGCGTTTACACCTGCCGCGGCAAGCCGATCAAAAAATACTTGTAGCTCTTGAGCATCAAACATCGCTAAATAGTGCCTCCGAAAAGTCTCACTCAGCGTAGAAATATCACCCGCCTGTAATTCAATTGCCTTAATGCTCCGCCGAGAAGTTGTAATCAAGGTAATGCCCAATTCTGGTGCATAAGATAGTTCCCGCAATTTTTGAAAGTCGGAAACGCTGTTCTTAAAAAGATACCGCGCACTATCAAATTCATCTAATATGAGGAGTATGCGATATCCGGTCTCCCGGACTTTCTTGAAGAACCGTTGAATCTTGCGATACCTTTCATTCCATGACAGTTGGCTGTCGCCGGCTCGGTCTGCTGCTCGCTGAATTCCCGTATCGAGCAGATCTAAGTCCTCAAGCTCCTCTAGACACACAGGGACCAAGGACTGAAAGAAGGCTCTCGACTCTTCATACGTCGAAAGATTGACCCATATTGGAATGAAACGATCCTTTATGAGTTGATCTTTACGCTCAATGAGTGCTTGATAAACAAGGCTGCTTTTCCCGCTGCGTGGCTGACCGATAATTGCCAGATTGGCCGGCTCTTTCGGCTGGATGAGCCGACTGTCGATAACCTTCAAGCTCTCTTGCCGCCCGATGAAACGGTCGCCGTGAACAATCCCGCCGTAATCTGCAAACGGATTTTCAAATGGCGTCATCGAGTTTCTCCTGCCCTATGAATGAGAAGCCATTCTTTGAAAAGACCAACCTTGATGGTGTAATAACTTCCCTTCCGATCTATGACATCTCGCGTAACCAATTCATTGAGCAGGTGGTCAACTGGTAACTGTGTTTTGCAATCAATGTGGCTCCGATTGCATGGTCCCGTTTGGCTATGCACTGCAATGGCCTGTAAGATGTTTAGCACATCGTCATCTTTGCTTTGGTTGTTTTCTCCCGAATTATACAAGTTCTCAAAATTGCTCTTTCCCAGAGCATTCCGCCCGCTCATAAGTTCGTTCTTTACCTGCTCGACGTAAGAATACGTGATGTAAACTGCTCGCTTTAGGTTTAGATGTTCAACTAAGCGGTTGCAGAGCATCTGAATGTAAAATGGACTGCCGGCGGTGAGTTCAATAATTCTATCAATAGCATGCCGTTCACGGTAACGGCTTTCGCCTTGCAATCCACCAATGCGAATGGGTTCATCAATTAGCTTTTCCGCGTCTTCCTTGTCGAGATATGTGACTCTCTCCGTCTGAGCGATTCCGAATTCGTTCTGAAAGTTCTCTATAAATCGCTCCATCACATCTTGACCGACAAGTACGGCATTAAAATAGTTGGCTTGCATCAAAGCCTTCCAATTTTTCATGAATGATTCGGAGATGTGACCCGAGAGGATTTGTCCGTAGATATAAGAAAATTCGTCAATGAAAAGTACCAATTGTATATCTCGCCAATCTGCCTGCTTGGATGCAAGATATTGATATTTAGCGAACACCTCTTTGAATAAGATCAAGGGGGTTGGATGTTTATAGAAATCTGTTTCACTTGGAAAAGAAATCCCCAACGAACTGGCACCGGTATCTACTCTATCTTCTATAGCTCCTTCTAGTAAACTCAAAATAGACCAAAAAATTCGATACGAAAACGGTACATCAGAATTTTCATCTAGGTGTCCTCCAATATTGCCCAAGTCCAAAATCAAGATATTTCGTTCATTCAACTTCCTTTCTAAGTGATACATTATTGAAGATTTGCCTGCTCGCTTCTGACCATATATTACAACACATTTATTTTGCGTATGAGATTCTCTCAGAGAATTTGCTATATTTTCAATCATTCGATCGCGTCCATAAAACATCTTTGGATCACTAACAACAGGACCTTCATTATACGGATTGATAATCGTCTCAAAAGCATCTACTGAATAAAGCCGTATTGTGAAGTTCGTGGTATCCGTTCTCTCCGTTGCTTTGGCCGAAGTTCGATACCTTACATGAGCTGACAACGAAAAAGTTTCCGACTGTAACGCTTGGTTTGTTAGTTGTAGTTTAACTGTAAAATTGCTCGGTCTCCCACCTAACAGAGATTCGTTCAATTCTATTTTGGACTGGACAAGAGTAAATAATGCATTATCTGGTTCGATAATAAGTTCGAGCCCTTCGGCAGGACTGCACCCTAATTTATTTTCGATAACAATCTCTATCTCAATATCTGCTTGGTGAGCAGAGTAATCTTCGACAGGCATGCTCAAAGTGAGTTCGGGCTTTGCCTTCGCATAAAGTTCTTTGAGATATTTACTGATTTCTGTCTGGATGTTCTCAACAACTGGATAAAGCATCTCCACAGATATTCGGGTGGGACTCTTTTCAACCTCTGATAGCAAGTCACGACAAGAATGGTCAATCCGCTGACACAGACGTTCTTGCACTTCAAATTGGTTTTGTTTACACAATTCTACGACTTGTTCCAACATTTCCTGTAGATGTCGAATTCGTTCTTGATCGAGGTCAAATCTTAGTTTATCGACGATACTCTTGGACTGCTCAATAGCATGTTCTAGCCAAGCTGTTGTCAATTGAAAGTTATTGAAGTGACGTAAATCGTTGTTAAGATTTCGTGTGTCACTGGCAAGTCTATCGATCAATTGATCCCACAGGGATATAAAATTACCCCTTGAAAGATCGGAATCAGTCTTATAAACATCTTTGTCTCTGAGGTACTGTAGAGCCTTTTTCCGTAAATCCTGCTGGTCGTATAGACGTATTAACAGACGATTTGCCGCATATTTGCTACGGAAAACGAGATACCTGATGTCATCAAATATCCCTTGGGAATCAGCAAGGGATATAACCTCGTTTATTGTATTATCAATAGAAGGGGTATGAGGCGGCATTGGTATATGAGTACGTCCCAACCGTGCATAAAGAAATCTGACGAGAGCATTAACGGCATCCAGTTCGTCTCTAATATTATTATTTCGCTCTCTATCTCCATCATAAACTTTAAGTGCTTCGGCATACCATTCTCGAGCTGTGTCCAAGTGTCCATTATTAATTATTGTATCGTCTCCTCTGGAGGCGAAACTTCTACATAGATCTCTATAAAATCTGTCGGGGGCTTCATCTTCCAAAATTGAGATGATTTTGGCAGCAGAAAGGTAATACCTTGCACGCTCAGATGGTCTATATGATTTCGACTGTGTTGCTCGGTGTTCCAAGGTAACTATATCCGAACGCCAGAATCTCTCTGATTGAACTCGCTCGGGTGGTACACCTGTGAAATCACAGCGATCTAAAAAAAACTGAGTAAATGCACTGATTTGACCACTTGAATAATCTGAAAGCTCTGTCTCAATCACAACCTCATCAAGAAGTTCTCTTCCGCCAGTCTGTTTAGCTCGCAGAACGGCAGCAAGCAGTTCGGCGGTTTTCTCATCTGATGAAATGGCTGAAATTTGATTGAGTAGTACTTCAGCTTCGCCATAGCGTCCCTGCCTTGACAGACATAAAGCAAGGTTGTGTTTAGCAGAAACACGATCTGGTTGACTTTTAAGAATATCTCTGAATAGTTCCTCAGGTTTTACATACTCTTCTTTTTTCACATAAGAAATCGCAATCTGCCACTTAATTTGATCCTTTTTTTCTTTTGATGACGCAAGTTTGAGTTGTTTTTTTAAAAGTGCAATCGCCTCGACATGCATATCAGCTTTTATGTAAATATTAGTCAGCACGTTTTCTAATGATTTCTTATTTTGAATTCGCGAACGATTCTGTTCAATAACTTTAACAGCATCTTGGCAGCGGTCAAGTTGCGAAAGAAGTGCTGCTAAATCGTTTACGGCGGATTCCAAATTGTCATTTTGTGTGATAGCTTGGCGAAAGAAATTCTCAGCCTTTTCCAAATCCTTCTCAACTAACTGAGCACGTTTGGCACGAGCGAAGGGGTTTGCTCCCTTTGGAACACCTCTTACTCGTTCGTATTCGCGCCATTTCTCGTAGTTTTCCAGTGCATTTGGGTAGTTCTTATTAATGCCAAGAACCTGTCTTATGTGCGAAATCGCTTTTCCATAATCTCCATCGTTCGCCGCTCTTTCAGCAAGTTCGTACCAGTCCTGAATCGTCTTATTTGTATCTTGAGATTCTTCAAAATATCCCGTTTTCTTTTGACGATGTATAAAACTAGAGCGTCTATAGGATTTGTCTTTAGGGCTATGATCTTGTTGTGGTTGGTCTTCAGTATCCTGCGGTGCCTTCATCAAATCTTCAATCTTTTTGGCAACCCTCTGATAACCTTCTGTCGGCTGCCAGTCAAGAGCGTTCAGAGTCTTCTGAATAGAAGAAATTGAAATCTCACCAGTTATGGATTTTCTCAAGATTTCTCTTGCAGTCGTTTCTTGGCCAGCCATTTTGAGAAGATAAACCGCCGTTTCCGACAGGAGCGAAATTTCAGCTTGATAGAGCAAGTCCAACTCTTTATGACCATTGAATTTGAGCAATAGATGTACATACAAATACCAAGCCTCCTGTTCATTGGTAAGCGGCAATCGCTGGAAAACCTGACCCAAACTATAGCAAGCAAGCTCCTCGTTTGCGGCTTCACGAGCGACTACAGCAAGATTATACCAATCGGTCTCATGTCGTGAATAGATTGCTGTTTCTCGATACCACCTGAGCGCGTCCTGCTGGTTTCCAGAAACTGTATATAAGTATGCGAGGTGCCGTTTTATGCTTGCCGAACTCCTAAAACTATTTGCCAAATTCTTGAGATCGATAATAATCGGCTGAATTCGACCAAATTTTTTACTTAACTCATTAATTCTTTTGGCATTTTGGTACGTGTTTTGGATTCGATTCCATATCTTGCTAGCGTCTCTCTTTGACTTGTTACCTAGTTCCTTTTCTGGAAACTTGAAATCTGGTTCTTTAAGCTCGATTTTCGCACTCTGGCATTTGGCCTGAAATCGCGTTTCAATTTCGACCAGCTTTTTTTCGAGCTCAATTTTGGCACCCGATAACGCACTGTCTCCCAGATTTTCAACTCGATCAGTAGTCTCGGGCTTTTCCTCAGTAGCTAATCCATCGGAAAGTACCTCATCCGAAGGCTTGCTGGGCTGAGAATTGACGCTGGCTTTAGGAGACAGAACTGGCTTGCCATTTTGTCCATTTTGCGAGGTATCTGTCAGGGGCTGCCAATAGCTAACCCGATCAATGGGAATCGTGACTGGGGATTGGTTTTCTCCGACTTCAATTTTGAGATGCTCCCGCCCGATTTCTACCAACTTGCCCGATATGTCTTCGCCACCTTGTAGAACAAATTTGACCTGACTGTCAAGCGGAATTTGCTCCTGAATCAACCGTGCATTCATGCTTTATCTCTCCGTTCTCTCTGTTGTATACGACGATATCCTTTTGAGTGCAAAGATACTTAAAAAAATACGCAAACGGATAGCGGCGAGCAAGAATCTATAAACTCACATCAAATCGTCCGCATAGCCCGCCAAATAGCTTTCCAACGCCGCCATACCCGCGCTAGTATCCACACAGGCCCCTTCGTGCGCTAGGGCACCGCCCAAAGCGTGCAACACGCGGAATAGATGGGGTGCTCGGCACTGCTCGCCCATCTGGCCAATGCGCACAATGTCGAGGCCAAAGGCCCCGGAAATTTCGACGTGGAAGCGGCTCGACATATCGGCGCGCACCCGAGCGTTATCTACCCCAGCGGGTACTTGGATTGCCACCACCGAGTTGAGGCGAATGCGACGCGACGCGGCCAGCACCAGTCCCATCTGCTCAATGCCAGCTTGCAGGGCCAGCGACGAGTGCCGGTGCCGCGCAAAGCGGCGCTCCAGCGTCTCCTCGCAGACCAGCCGCAGGGCCTCGTGCAGGGCCAACAGCCCCGAGACCGGGGCCGTGTAGTGGTACTGGTGGTGCTGCCAAAAGTTTTCTGCCCGCAAAGCGTCCAAACACCAGTGCGGCCTAGGGCCGGAATGCTGTTGCACCTGCTCCCAAGCCGCGTCGGAAAAGGCAATCAGCGCCACGCCCGGCAGCGACGACAGGCCCTTCTGGCTGCCGGTGAAAACCACGTCAACGCCCCAAGCATCCTTTTCTAACGGCATGGTGCTCAAGGTGCAGACCGCATCGACGACTGCCAGCGCCCCGTGCTCGCGGCACAAGCGGGCAATCGCCGGCAGCTCAACGGTGCAGACGCCGCTCGAGGTCTCGCCCTGCACCATCGTCACCACGTCGTAGCACCGACTCTTGAGGCGCTCGGCCACGCGCTCGGCGCAGACCGCTTGCCCTTCCGGCACGGCCAGCACCTCAACCTCCGCCCCCACACCAGCCGCCATTTCGGCAAAGCGCCCGCTAAACCAACCGTTTTGCAGCACCAAGGCGCGACGGCCCGGCCAAAGCAGATTGCCCATCGCCATCTCCATGGCTGCCGACGCCGGTCCTCCAATCCCCAAGATGTGTTTGTCGGCCGTCTGAAAAGCATAACCGGCCAGTTGCTTGATGTGCTCGACCAGCCGATCCATCGTCGGCCCCAAGTGGTTGATGACCATGCCGCCGGCCCGCGCGATCTCCGTCGCCACCGGCACCGGCCCAGCCCCCATCAGCAGCAGCGGCTCGGCTGGCAGGAGCTGGTCCAACGGTGGCAACTCAGGGGGCTCTATGCCATGCGACTCTACATTCCCCACTACCAAATTCCTAATTCTTAATAGTTAATAGCCTCACCAAACGCCTGCCCGGCCGCTTCCATCACGGCCTCGGACAGCGTCGGATGGGCATGAGAGGTCAGCAACAGCTCTTCGTATGTGGCTTCGAGCCGGAGGGCCAGCGTCAGCTCGGCGATCAATTCCGTGGCCTCGGCCCCTAAAATAGCCCCACCCAACAACTCACCGTAACGCACATCAAAAACCAGCTTGACCAGTCCTTCAGTCTCCCCGGCCGCTTGCGCCTTACCACTGGCGGCAAACGGAAAGCGCCCCACCTTGACGTCGTACCCAGCTTCGCGCGCTTGGCTTTCGCTCAGGCCGACGCTGGCTACTTGCGGCTGGCAATAGATGCAGTTGGGCACTTGGCGCGGGTCCAAAGTGGGCCGGTCGCGGCCAGCTATAAACTCGACGGCCGCGATCCCTTCCTGCGCGGCCGCATGCGCCAACAGCGGCGGGCCGGCCACATCGCCAATCGCGTAGATGCCCTTGGCACTGGTCTGCATCCGCTCATCAACCACAATCGCGCCGTCGCGGGTGCGGATGCCCAGCGCTTCTAACCCCAGCCCCTCGATATTGCCTTGGACGCCAGTGGCAACCAGTACTCGCTCCACTCGCCGCGTCTTTTGCTCTTCGCCAACCCGGTAGCGCAACGCAACCCCGCGCTTTTGTCTTTTGACCTCCTCGACCCGGGCTTGGGTCACCACTTCAATACCCTGCCGTGTCAAACTCTCGGCTAGCCCCGCGGCGATCTCTTCGTCTTCGCGCGGCAAGACCTGGGGCAGGGCTTCCAACAGCAAGACGCGGCTGCCAAAGGCGCGGTAGAAATAGGCAAATTCTACGCCAATGGCCCCGGCCCCGATGATGGCGAGAGAAGCGGGCTGTTCGGCGACGATCATGGCCTCGCGGCTGGCGATGATCCGCTCGCCGTCGAATTCCACGCCTCGAATGGATTTGGGGCGGGCACCAGTGGCCAGCACCACGTGCGCGGCGTCCAACTCGGCCACGACCTCGCTTTCGGCACCCTCGACCGCAACTTGGCGGTTGGGCGTCAACCGGCCCCGGCCGGCGAACACCTCGACTTGATTCTTCTGCATCAAATACGCCACGCCTTTGGACAACTGCGCTGCTACCTCGCGGCTGCGGCTAATGACCGCATCCCAATCCACGGCCGGCTTATCAACGCGCAAGCCGAACTCGTCGGCGCGCGAGAAAAGCTGATACACTTCGGCTTGCTTGAGCAGAGCCTTAGTGGGAATGCAGCCCCAATTGAGACAGGTGCCGCCCAACTCGGCATCTTCGATCAGCGCGGTTTTTAACCCCAACTGCCGCGCCCGAATGGCGGCTGAATACCCGCCGGGGCCACCGCCGATAACTACCACATCATACGTTGCCATATTGCATTTTCTTTCTAATTGACGTTACTCATCGGCCCCCTAGGCATGAGATGCTTCGACTTCGCTGCGCTCCGCTCAGCATGACAGGAGCGGACCTCCCGGTCTATCATGCTGAGCCGCAACGTAGTGGAGGCGAAGCATCTCCTACCTAGCAGCCTCCATTCAAAAGAATCCCCTAATGTAAAAGCAATCACCTTGGGCACAAATAACCGCGAATACCCGCCTCGATTGCCCTTATTCGCGCCATGTTTTATTGTAGCCAAACTAGCGGCTCATCGAAAATAAAGGCAAATCCTGTGATACAACAGCAATCCAATCCCGCACAAACAGTGACCATTTTCACCGACGGCGCCTGTTCGTTCAACCCGGGGCCAGGCGGCTGGGCAGCGCGGCTGCTCTACGGCGATGGCCGCGTCGTGGAATTGGGCGGCTTTGCGCCGGACACCACAAACAACCGCATGGAATTACAAGCGGCCATCGAAGGTCTCCGCGCCGTCCCATCCGCCATCGCTATCACGCTCGTTACAGACAGCGAGTACCTGCGCAAGGGCATTACCGAGTGGATTCACGGCTGGAAGCGGCGCGGCTGGCGCACGGCCGCGCAAAAGCCCGTGCTCAACCAAGACCTGTGGCGCACCCTGGACCAACTCAATACACCCACCATCGAGTGGCAGTACACCCAAGGCCACGCCGGCGACCCAGACAACGAACGCTGCGACCAGATCGCCCAAGCATTTTCACGCGGGGAAACACCCTGCCTTCAGTGAAAGGATTGACCATGCTCTACAGCCTGCTCTTCGCCCTCGCCTTTGCTGGCTCTGCCAGCGCCCAAGAGAACACCCGCTTCCAAGCCCCGCCTGACGAGCTACCCACCTACGAGGTCCTCCGCACCGACCAAGGGATTCAAGTCGATGGTCGCTTAGACGAATCCGACTGGCAACACGCCGCGCCCATTGCCTTTGTAATGCCTTGGAGCGACCTCGAAAAAGAGCAACCACAATCCACAACGGCACGCTTGCTCTGGGACGACGACAACCTCTACATCATCTACGAGTGCGTCGATCCGTATCTGCACTCAGAAGTAACCGAGCACGACGGAGCGGTGTACCAAGAGGACGCCGTCGAAATTTTCGCCTCCCCCAACATGGAAGTCCCCGGCAACTACTATGGCTATGAGATGAACATCAACGGCACGCTGCTCGACTACATCGCCTTCCGCGGCGGCAAGGAGCGCACCAAGGCCATTCACCCGTCTTGGCAGAGCGAAGGCGTGGTCATTGCCACAACCTACGACGGCACCCTCAACGACCACGCGGACACCGACCAAAGCTGGATCCTCGAAATCTCCATCCCGCACGACAACTTCCGCCACTTGGGTGGGCAGATCCCGCCCCAAGACGGCGACCAATGGCGCGCCGGACTCAACCGCACCAAGGGCTACCAAGGCCAATTTGGGCTGTGGTCCGATACCGGCACGCCCGTAGCCGACTTCCACCGCGCCACCCGGTTCGGGATTCTCACCTTTTCGTCGGCCATCGTCGGCCGCTGAAGGGCTTGGGAAGCGAGAAACGGAGAAAGCAGCTTTTTCGTGGTTGCGCGGCACATGCGACGTATGATCTCAAGCCTGAAGACTTGGGCCGTGAAGCTCAAACCAAAGACGCCCAGATCGTGCTGCTCGACGAGCCGACACCGGGCCTCGATCCCAAGTCCGGGGCCGAGTTCTTGGAGCTGTTGGACGAGCTACGCAACGAGGGCAAGGCCATCTGGATGACCACCCACGATGTGTTCCGCGCCCGCGTGATCGCCGACCGGCTCGGCATCATGGTCGAGGGCCACCTCGTCAAGACGCTCACCCGCGACGAATTCCAAGAAGCCGACTTGGAGCGCATCTACGTCGAATACGTAGAGCGACCCATCCAGCCAGCGGCCTAGATTCGGGAGGCATGGATTGAGAACCCAAACTGGAATGCGCTCAGCTTAGCGTGGGAGAATGGGACCAAAAGGAAACACGGCGTCTTAGAAACGCTACATACGCCGACTATGCGGCCCGCCGGCTTCCTCTGTGAAACGCCATTGGCCCAAGTTTTGCATACTCAATTTTTGAGCGTATCTTAATTTTTAACCAGAAGTAAGGTTCCGATCTCATGCCTACCGAACAACCCCTCACTGAGTTGACGACGCGCGACGTCTTACTCCAAGTAGATCGCCGCCTGACCCTCATCGAAGACGACCTACGCATCCTAGATCAAAAATGGGACCAGCGATTCGAAGCCGCAGACCAAAAGACCGACGCCCAAACCAATCAACTGCGCCAAGAAACGAACACCGGATTTGCGGAACTACGCCAAGAAATGAACGCCGGATTCGAAGCCGCAGACCAAAAGACCGACGCCCAGACCAATCAACTACGCCAAGAAACGAACGCCGGATTCAAAGCCTTAGACCAAAAAATCGACGCCCGAACCAACCAACTGCGCCAAGAAATGAACGCCGGATTCGAAGCCGCAGACCAAAAAATCGACGCCCAGACCAACCAACTACGCCAAGAAATGAACGTCGGATTCAAAGCCTTAGACCAAAAAATCGACGCCCGAACCAACCAACTGCGCCAAGAAATGAACGTCGGGTTTGCGGAACTGCGCAAGGAAATGAACACCAAATTTCACTGGACGCTCGGCGTCGTCTTGGCCAGTTGGATTTCCACCATCGGGACGCTGTTGCTCAAGTAAGCTCCCCTACTCCCCAGCCTTTCAATCGTCGGTATCCTCGTCTTCGTCAGCGACACTTTCAGAAGAATCTAGATCGTCTTCAATATTGAATTCCACTTTGCTCCAGCGAATTATTTCGTCTAGCACCTCAGAGACTCGACCTTGATCCGCTAAGACATTAAAAATCCCGATCAATTTGGTAATATTGAAAATGTCTTCTATAGCAGCCATATACCGCCGCACAATCTCACGCACCCCATATTGCTCTTTAGCACCATCTTCTAAGCGTGAACGAATTTCATCGATCTCAAGCGTAGTCTTGATCACAAACGAGATTGGATACCTCTCGATTTTGTCTATGTCCAAAAAGTATTTTTTTATATCGAGAGTTTCCGTAACTTGAAAAAATCTACCCAACGGCCTCATGACGAAATCAATACCTCCGTCATTGGCATTAGTTCGTCCTGTCTTGAACAACTCCAATGCTCCTTCTTCGATAGTATCGCGGGTCCTTCCAATAAAGATGATTTCTGCCGAAAAATGAACTTTGAGGATCGCGTAACTCGCTATTCGGTAGCCAATTCGAGCCGTCTAAGTCCAATTTTCACATACTCCTCGTCAATCTCAATACTCATGCTTCTACGGTTGAGATTGGCAGCAGCGCGAGCCGAAGTAAATGTTCCGGCGAATGGATCGAGGACGACTTCTCCAGGATTTGAACTAGCGGCAATAATCCTCTCTAGTAACGCAATCGGCTTTTGCGCCGGATGTTCCTCGTACTCAGGCATCCGATAGCGGACTCGTGGAAAGTACCAAGCATTGCCGGGCACTTTCTTCCTATTGTATTGGGTGGGAACCGGTTTGCGATAGTCGATTAGTTTGCGCTGCGCCCCAGTTTTGGCCTCGACGAGGATGTCGTCTGCATTGAAGGTAGCTTGAACCCCAGAGCTGTCGTAGTGCCAGACAATCCGCGAGAGAATGGTCAGGCGTTGGCGCAAGAGCAAATCAAACGGCGCAAAACACTGTGTGGCACACATTAAATACAGGCTGCCAGTCGGCTTGAGCTTGCGGACGCACAAATCGAGCCAGTGGGATACCCACGCGCAGTACGCCTCTTCGCTGGGCCATTTGTCGCGCCGCCCGTTGAAGTCCTTGCCTATGTTGTACGGTGGATCGGCGAATATCAGGTCGATGCTGGCCTCTGGAATCCGATCCGATTCCAAAATACAGACCGCATCGCCTTGGTAGATGGTGTGCTGTCCGTCCGAGAAAGTTTCCATCGCCCACCCCTACTCCCCAAACAACGCCGCCGACCCCCGCTCCGTCTTCTCCCGCCGCTCCGCGGCCGGCAAGTAGTCCATGCAGCCCATGTCGCGGTAAAACTGCACGTCGTAGTCGCGGGTCTTGATCACCACCGGCATGGGCACGGCGTGGC
This sequence comes from Candidatus Latescibacterota bacterium, assembly GCA_965200315.1. Taxonomy (GTDB): domain Bacteria; phylum Latescibacterota; class UBA2968; order UBA8231; family UBA8231. The sequence goes on along the minus strand of OZ241362.1, from coordinate 36,396 downwards.
CGATGATCAGGGCCTGCTGCTTGGAATCGAGGCTGGCCAGCACACTGCGCAGCCCGTCGGTGCCGCTGACGCCGGTGAGCACCGCTTGGATGTCTTTTTCGTCGTTAAGCAGGGCCGTGATGCGCGTACCGATCTGCGAGAGCACCTCGTCGTCAATGCTCGACGGCCGCTGATCGACGACCAACAGCGAGACATAGTACTTGCGCATCTCGCGGGCAATGGTGCCGAAGATGGTCTGCTTAGCCGCCATGGGGTTGAGGAATTTGTGCGCCTCCTCAATGGTGATCATGAGCTGACGCGGCTGATCTTCCGGGCGCTGGGTGGCGTAGAAGCGTTCGCTCTTTTTGACGTACATCTCGTGGATGCGCCGTGCGATGATGTTGGCCACCAGCAAGTAGCACAGCATACTCGTCTGCTGCCCGAACTCCAGCACCACGTTGATCCCCTTGTCGAGGTATTCCATGATGCGGTCCACCACGTCGCCACCGCGGAGCTTGGAGACCATAAAGGGGAAGTTTTCCAGCCGCTTGAGCTTGCGGTGCAGGGCCACTAAAGACCCGGCGTGTGCGCCGATCTCGCGGGCAAATTCCTCCACATCCGGCCCTTCCAACTTCAAGAGGGTGCTCAGCCAGCGCTCCTTGTAAATCGCGTACACCAAGTAGGCCGACTCCACGGCCGTGGGGTTGAGCTTGAGCTCGTCTTGCAACGGGGCAATGTCTTCGACGGTGATCTGATCGTAGGAGATATAGACCTCGTGGTCTGGCGGCACACCGCGGGCGCGGGTCGATTGCGGGTCTAAGGAAAAGATCGCCACCCGCCCGCCGAAAAGCTGCTTGAGGCCCTTGACGAACGTCGTAGTGGATCCGCTTTCCTTCATGGCCTTGAACCCGTACTCGTTGTGCATGTCGAAAATTAGGTTGACGGCCTTGTCGTAGTAAATCAACCCGCACAGCGCCAGCCGCGTGAGGAAGGACTTGCCGGTGCCGGTCTTGCCGAATATGCCGTTGGAGCGCTCGGCAAAGCGAATCATGTCGAGGCAGACCTGCGTGTCCATGTCGAGCGGGTTGCCGATGCTGAAGTAGCGGCCCTCGGCGTCGCCTTCGCAGCCGAAGATCTTGGCCACGTCGTCGGCCATGGCCTCTTGGACCTCGGAGAAGTGGCTCGGAATGGCCTTGACCGGCCGCGGGCCTTCGTCGGCGGCCGCATCCTTGGGCATCATCAACATGGGCCGCAACGAGACGATGTTGTACGTGCTGGTGCCGGCGAGCACCTCGCGTAGGAGCGCGTCTTCTTGGCCCGGCGGATGCAGGAGAATCTCTTGGTTGTTGGCGTCGAGGCGCATGTCGGTGACCATAGAGAAGAAATCGTTTTTGTCGCCTTCGATGACCACGAATTTGCCGGCCTTCATGTCCTCGACATTCTGCTCGGGGTCCAGCTTCATCTCCAGCCCCTCAACTAGCGAGCCTTTGGTAATTACCCCAATCTGCTTTCCGCGACCGGCCGCGGCTGGCGCTCCGTTGTGCGCGTATTTTGCCATCGTTAGTTGACCACCCGGCGGATAATCGCGCTGAGCCGGTCGTAATCGTCGCTGAGGAGCCGCGACAGCTCCTTGCCCATCTGCACCAGATAGGACGGCGCGTGCGCGTGGGCGCGCACCGTGTGGCGCAACACCGCGATCACCAGCTCGTCAGTGGGTATTTTGGAGGTGTTGAGGATGCTGCGAAGATAGTCGTCGCTGCGGGTGAAGGACCGCACTTGCTCGTCCGAGCACAAGTACACAAAGCTGTGGATGCGCGCTGGCTGCGGCGGCAGGATTTGCACGGCCTCATCGCCTTCTAAGTAGCCGATGACGAGGGCTTGGAACTCCGTGCGCAACAACTCGAAAATTTGTGGCTGCTCTAGGCGCAACTCCTCTTCGGTTTTGCCGTAGGCCGTGGGCCGGCGGTTCGGCTCGATGGAGTGCGTGAAGACGTTGAACACAATGCCGACTACTGGCATCTCGGCTTCCACGCGGATGAACTGCCCAAAGGAGGGCGCACCGTGCAGTTCACGCGCTTGGGCGATTAATTCGGTAGTGCTGCTCTCGACCACTTCGCCCACGTGAGTCCGCTCTAACTCGGCGTCGCCGGGCAGCGGCAGCGACTCGGGCTGAAAGCGGCTCAGCGGGCTACGCTCGCGCTCTTTGATAGTCTCCACAGTGGGCCTCCCCTAAATACCAGTGTAGCGTTTCTTGAAGCTCTTGGTTGACAAGCGAGTTTGCAGGTCGTTTTTGACAAAGGTGTCGCGCAAAAAGCGATAGAATGCCTCGCGGTCTGCACTGCGCACCACCGCGCGCTCGTGCGCCTCGGCCAAGGCGACCGGATAGCCTTGGCCCTTTTCGGCTTGGTCGTACAAACAGGCGTGGACCAAGTCGAGCAACTCGCGGTCGGCCGCCACCCATTCCGGCACTTCGACCCGACCAATCTCATTTCCTACGTGCAGGTAGAAGTAGTAGATGTAATGCGGCCCGTACTCGGCGAGGATTTTGGACGCGCTGCGGTAGAGCGGCGTACGCTGCCCGGGGCGCAGTACGCGCCGTACCAAGACCGCGTCGCTCAGCCCTTCAATGGGACTGCACGGTAAGCCGCGACCCTGCCACAAATCCCCATTCAGCGCGTCGATTTCTTCGCGGCTGAAGTGGAGTTGGTTCTCTTCCCGATAGGGGCAGCGGTCGCAGTCGGCCGCCGCCAGCGGGCACAGACCCAGCTTGAGGGCGTTGATCAATTCTTGGCTCCCCGGCTGGCTGATGTACCCAGCCACCGGCACCCGTGCCTCGCGCAACTCGTCCATCGCCGCTAGGGTGGCCTCTAGGTGCGCGGCGCGGAAGTCTTGCGGCTTGCCCTCCAAGTTCCACAAAATCAGCGTACCGTCAGAAAGAGCGAGCGTCCGATGCCCCTCGGCGTGGGCTGCCAACGCCAAATCGGCCAACTCGGTGAACTCCATCAGGCCGCGCTTGAAGCCGACGAGCTCGCGATTGATAAAGACCCGGGCCCCGCCCCATTCCTCGTAGATTTCCTCCTCGCGGTAATAGAGCCGCGGCTTGCTGCTCATCAGCGGCTTCTCGCCCGTGCCGTAGTGCAGCAGGATGTAGCCGATATTGATCAGAAAACAGGCTGATATCTCGTGGCGGTCGGGAAAAATTTGCGAGCCGTCCGTGGCGGCGATGCTGATGGTGTCCGGGCGGTCGGGCGCGTTGATTCCGCTGCCGAGGCCCTCGGCCAAGCCGGGCAACAGCCAAGAGGTGCGGCTTGCGTCGATCTTGCGGGCTAAGTGCTCCCACTCGGGCAGCCAGCGTTGGTACTCGGCCAAAGCCAATTCGAGCTTGGCGCGAAAGTCCTCTTGGACGCGGCGCTCGTCGGCCACCATGCTGTCTATTTGGGTCTTTACCGCATATAGATCCAACATGGCATTAGCCTTGCGGGCCGCTCTGGATCGGCCCCGTCGCGATGTGCGCATTTATTCGGCCTCTTCCCACGTTTCGCCCCCATCAATCGAAAAGCGCGTGTGCTGCCGCCACGCCGCCCAATCCTCACCGGCACCAGCCAAGTCGGCAGCCGCAGTCGCGGCGATGTACTGGCCCACCTCGCCGCTGCCGTCGGGCCGGTTGGTCTCGATGCGGATTTCGCTGAACTTGACGCGGCCCTGCAGCAACTCAACCGCGCCGCGCTGCACGGCAAAGGCGCGCCGCTCCCACGCCTCGCGCTCGAGGTCGCGGACGCGAAACCGCAGCCACAGCCGGCCCATATCCTCGTCTAGCCCCACCCCGTAGAACACCCCATAGCGGTCGTTGACCAACTCCTTGATCCGGGGGCGTTCGTCTTGGAGTGGTGGGATCGGCTCTTCCTCTAACTCGTCGCGCTCCTCCTCGGAGACATAGCCTTCGAGGGAAGGCCCCCACACCCAGCCTTCGACTCGGAAGCGCACCCAGCGGCCTTCCTCGCCGATGGACTCGATTTCCGTGCCAGCCAGCAACGTGCCCAGCTTGGTGCCGTTGGGCGCGTCGCGAAAGTTCTCTACACTGGGCTCGACGACGAAGGTGGGGGCGCTGCGCAGCTTGGCCGCCACGGCTCCTAAAACCAAGGCCACGACTAAGGCCGCTCTTAGGGAGTACTTAGACAATCGAGACATAGTAAAATTGCCGCCCGCCGCCGGCGACCGACCCATCGCGCAGGCGGCACACCAACCCGAGGCGTTGCAGGGCGTTGAGGCGATTGCAGACGATGTTGATGTTTTTGCCGAGCGCGTCGGAGATCTCGGCCGAGGTAGCGCACTTATAAGCCAGCAGCACGTCGAGCACCTCGCGCATCGGCGTCTTGAGTACCCCGAGCACCTCGACTTGCCCGCCGTCTTTGTACAGTGCGGCCAACTCGCGAAGTTGCAGCACGGCCGCGATAGTCTCGCGCACCGAGATATTGGCCTCGGCGATATAGACGTAGCGGTGCCCCATCTCGCCGCTGGTCAGGCGCAAGAGCAGCTTGTTGAGCATCTCGTCGGCGCACGAGACATCCATGAACGAAACGCGGGAGAAGTCGAGCGGCGTGGCGGCGGCGGCGGGACCGCTGAGCAGGTGCTGCATCAATTCTTCGAGCAACGCAGCCCCTCGGGGCCGCCCGCTGAGGATGCCCTGTTCGCCGGAAAACAGGTATGCGGGAGCTTGGTGTATGGCCTGCTGCTGTACGCGCTCTTCAACGGCTGAATCCATGAGCCGCGCCTTTCCTGTAGTTAAAAAACAGCTTAACTGTATTCAATTAAGGAAACTTACGCGGATATTTCTCGGCTGTCAAGCAATTTCTACCACAAAATAAGCGATGCGGAATTAGACGAATACCAATATGATGGGGCTAGAAGCTGGGAAATAAAATGCTCACGGCCACGTAGGCGGCCACGCCGAGGCCGGCGATGACCACCGCCAGCAGCAACAGCAGCCAAGGCTCGTAGCGGGGCGGTTTGGGGGGCTTGTGATGCTGGCCGAACATCGCCTACTCGCCTCCCTCGCGCTGATAGAGCGCAATGGCAATTTGGGTGCCGGGAAAGTGGACCGAAGCGTGTTCCCAGTGCCGCTGGCCGCGAATATAGACCCGCGTATCCCCCGAGCGGATGTGCAACGAGCCGTTGTAGCGATTGCAAATCTGGTTGACGATATACAGCCCGAGGCCGCGCGTCGCGTCGCGGGAAAAGTGCTTCTGCAAAGAGTTGAGGATCGCCGTGCCGTGCGACCAATCCGCCGCGTCGTAGCGCACCGATAGACTCTGCTTGATCCCGATCCCGAGGTCTCCCACTCCGATGACCACGTATTTTTTCCCCACCCGCGAGTTCAAGTAGCGCTGGGCCGTGAGGTAGCCCCAATTCTCGCTGTGGTCGAGAATGTTGTGGCACAGCTCGGCGACGACGTTTTTGAACTGGTTTATCTCCACCTCGGTATAGCGCAATTCCTCGGCCAAAATCGCCTCGACGCGCTGGCCGATCTTGCCCAACACGGTCTCGATATCCGCCCGCTCCTCAATCCGCGTGATTTCCAGCAGGGCCTCGCTCTCTTCCTTTTCCCGCTCCTGATCCACGATGAGCGTCGGCCCCGCGAGCTCAACCCCATCCACGGCTGCGGCAAACCGCACCCGGCCCAAATAGGTGCGCAATGCAAAGGCGCAGGGCAGGTGAAAGACGACCCGCGACGAGAGCGAGTCCCCGTAGCGCGCCATCAAGCACAAGGTCACCAAGCCATAGGGGTCGATAAAGTGCAGGGGGCGCAGATCAACTTCTAGGGGCTGCCCGGGCACAGCTCCATGCGCGTAGTCGAGAAACGCTGCGAGGAATTCGTCGGCTGTGCGCGGCGTCAGCTTATCTGTTGACAGGGTTGGGATCACGGGTGGCGTATTCTCCTCAATTGGGCAACAAAATATACGCACTCACACGCACCCGCGCTCAAGGCACTCTGGACCGATGTAGATACTCAGTGCGCCTCCTGCACGGGCGGCACCGGGGCGATCTCATGCGCCACCGCAAACGCAAACGAGGCGCTCGTCACCTCTTTGGGGCGGTCAAAGGCATCGACCCGCAAAACCATATCCTCCACCTCAACAGTGATCGCTCGCACCTCAGCGTACAGCGGCGCAAAGACCACCTTGCCGGTATAGGAGTCCCCCTTAAACACAAAGGGGTGCCGCCGGAACAACGCCTTCCGCACCAAGCCCATGCGTTCCTGATAGTAATAGTCTTCGTTGCCGCCTTTGCCGCGCCGCGCCATGTAGTAGCGCTCAAAACTATTATCCGCGTCGCTCGGCCGGCGCATCGTAGCAGCCGATGAAGGCGGCCCGGCCCGTATAGTGAAAGGCGATCCACAGACAGCCGGAGGCGTCTTGCGCGAATTTCCACGGCCATTGGACCTTGTCACCGGTGTCCAAGCGCCGGTCAGCACCAACACCGAACCATCCGACTGGGCTTGCAGGCCCACGATCTCGTTGGAAGGCAAGCCGTGCTCAGTGGTGTACACCTGAAAGCCGCGCCCGTCGTACGCGGCAAGCCCCCCGCCAAACGTGCCAAACAAAAGCCGTCCGTCTGCGTCTTCGGCAATGGCCATAACGGTGAGATTAGGCAGACCGTCCTTGAGGCCAAAGTTATCAAAGTGGACGCTGTCGAACCGGCTGACGCCGCCGTCGGCTGTGGCGGTCCAGAGAAAGTCCTCGCGGTCTTGGTAGAGGTCTTCGATGTGCATCCCAGCCAGCCCATCAAAGACCGTGTACTGGCGACTCAACACGTGCTCAAAGGATAGGTCGCTCATCCTCATACTTTCGACGTTTGTTAGAAAGTTGGTCCTACCCCCCCCACCTCAATCGCCACCCTACTGGCCGACGTCCGGCGACCGTGAAACACCTTGTCGTCCCAACGCCGACCCGCGCGGCGGTCAAAAATCACCAGAGGACCCGACTCGGCCGCTCAGCGATCCATGTACTTCGGCGTTGAACAAATAGCGTAGCGCCGGCTTGCCAGTCTGACGCGGCGCGTGTAGCACGAAGTACTTTTTTGTTGGATGAGCGTCCGCACCCCATCCAGAGCCAAGCGCTCCAACGGTGGGATGCAGTAGTGGTCGTCGGGCCGGCTGGCGCCTGCCGTGTTGAAAAAGCGCATCGCGATCTCCTTGGGGGTACATCTCTATCAAGTAAGCCACTCTAATATACGACCGCCACAGCCCTAAAGCTAAATCCTAAGCAGCTTTCCAAGCGTACGCTCTTTGCCTATCCTTTTCAGGCAAACTTTAACAGGTAAACATGCTGACGACCGACGAAATGCGCTTCTTCAAGCGCAATGGCTACCTCATCAAGCGCGGCGTACTCGACTCCGCGCTCATGGAGCGCGCCCGCACCCGGCTGTGGGACGGCGCCCCCCCGGGCCGCCGCCGCGACGCCCCCGACACTTGGGTTGGCCCGTTCCGCGCAGACGAAGAAAACCCCGACGGTGCCAACCACCGCCGCGGCTTCCGCTGGAACTTCCGCGAGCCGGGTGGCGAGGAGTGGATGGTGCGCCTGCTGGCTACCGAGCCCAAGGTGTGGGCCATGGCCGAACAAATGCTCGGCAAGGGACAGCTCGTCCAGCCCGAGCGCATCCGCGGCATCTACTGCACCCTGCCCTACGGCGATCACCCGCCCCAAGCCCTAGGCTGCCACACCGACGGCCACCCTTTCCACCTCGGCGTGGTTGGCTACATCGACGACGTACCGCCCAACGGCGGCAGCTTCATGGTCTGGCCCGAAAGCCATCGCGCCTTCTACCCGACCTTCACCTCTCAGTACCTCCGCGACCAAAACGAAGCCGCCTACGAAAAAGTGCGCAGTGCATTCAATCAGCGCACGCCCGTCGATACCCATGGACAGGCCGGCGACATCGTCTTCTGGCACCATCGCCTCGGCCACATGGCCAGTCCGAACACCTCGCGCCAACTGCGCCAAGCCGTGCTCTACGATTTTCTCAAGAAGGACATCGAACAAACCCAACAGGAGCCGCCGCAAAAGGACATGTGGCGCGACTGGTCGGACGAGATGCGCACCATCGCCATTTAGCCAGCAAACGCATCCGAGGGCACACCGCGCACGCCCGGATCGACCCTCACTAGCGACCCGGCCAAAGGCTGGGCCTGCCGCGCCTCGGCATCCAAGCCTTGGCAAGCCGAGGTGATGTAGAGCTGGCCCAGCGCCGCGCCGCCAAAGGCGCAGGACGTCACATTGGACATGGGCAGCTCTAAATGGCGCAGCAACTCCCCCGAGCGGGGATCGTAGCACAAGACGCACCAGCCCCCGTACACGGCGATCCACAAGGCATCCGCCTCGTCAATGGCCATGCCGTCTAACACCCCCGGCCCTCCGTACTCCACCACCACGCGCTCGTTGCTGATGGCCCCGCTGTCGCGGCAGTAGTCGTATGCGCGCACATTGTTCAAGCCGGAGTCAATGAAGTACATGGTCTGCTGGTCGGCACTCCAGACGATGCCGTTGGACACGCTGACCGGCGCAACCTTCTGGCTCACTGAGTGATCTACGTCGAGGCAGTAGAGCGCACCGCGATCGGTCGCACCGCCAAACTCCATCGTTCCGGCCCACAACCGCCCAGCCGGATCGCACTTGCCGTCGTTGAAGCGATTGGCGGGGATCGTGCGCTCGGGGTCCTCCCCGAGCGGCACCATGCGCTCCGTCCGCAAGTCGATGTGGGCAAAGCCATTGTGCAAGGCCACGACGAGGCCGCCGCTGTGCCGCTTAACCACCGTGCCTACGGCTTGGCACGTGGGGATGGTGCGGTTGATTCCGCTCACTGGATCGTACACATAGACCTCGTGGCCGAGGATATCGACCCAGTACAACAATTCGTCATCCGCGTCCCAAACGGCCCCTTCGCCGATGAGCGCGTCCTTTTCCACTACTAGTTCGGGTGCTATCTTTTCCTTGTTCATCTCGAATTTCCTCCTTTGGGGCAACAGTAGGTTGCCTGCCATTCTCTGTCAAACGCGCCACTCGGGAGCACCACGCCATGCCTGCTTTTACCTATCAAGACTTCGACCGCGAGCTGTGGGAACGAGAGCTTGAAGACTTCGTCCCTGCCACAGTTTACGACATGCACACGCACCTGTGGTCTGAAGACCACCGAGGCTCTCTCACGGGCGGGCCTACCGGCCTGCGCATGGAGATCGACTATCGAGATCACCTCGACTGGGCGGCCAAACTCTACCCGGGCCGGGCCTTCCACCTGCTGGCCTTGGGCACCCCCATGCCGGGCATGGACGCGGCCGGGCACAACGCTTGGATGGCGGCCCAACTTGCCGCCGACCCCGAATCTGCGGTCAACATGATGGTCACCCCGGACATGACGCCCGAATACGTAGCGGCCCAAGTCGATGAATACGGCTTCCTCGGGCTCAAACCCTACCGCACCTTTGCCCCAGACCCGGTCGGTGCCCGCATCTGCGACTTCCTCCCGGAATCCCTCATCGAAGTCGCCCACCACAAGAAGCTGGCCATCACCATGCACCTCGCCAAACCCACCGGCCCAGCCGACTCAGACAACCAGCGCGACTTAGCGCACTACACCCGTGAATACCCCAACGCGCAGTGGATTTTGGCCCACTGCGCCCGCTCGTTCAATTCCTTTATGATGGAAGAAGCCGTCCACTTCCTGTGCGATCTGCCCAATATATGGTACGACACCTCGGCGGTGAACGACCTGTATGCTCATTATTTGCTGATGAAACACGAAGACCGCAAGCGGGTGATGTTCGGGTCGGACAACGTGGTCGCCGGCTGTGCGCGTGGCAAGTACATCACCTATGGCCGCGCTTGGCTATTCTACCCGGGAGACGAGGCCGGCACGCCGCACTGCGACTCGCGGGCCACGCTCGTCATCTACGAGCAACTGCGCCAAGAGCGGCAAGTGGCCGAGATGCTGCAACTAACGCCCGCAGAAATCGAAGATCACTTTGCCGGGAACGCCCAGCGGTTTTTGGCGCTGATGCGCGGGCAGGGTGCGTAGCGGACGTCAGTGTGCTTTAAGAAGCATAGGTGCTTGCTTAAATTGCAATCCTACATCACTCACGAGATTTTTCTCAGACAGACGCAGATACAGTAGGCACGAGACGATCCGCTGCGAGATCGTTCAAGTCATTCAGGCTGCTATAAATAGTTTTCTACAGAAATTAGACGAGATCGCCGGCTATATCGTCTCTGACATCGAATGTTTCCCCTCCGTACCGTACTGGCAAATTCCGGCCGACACGGTGCGCGCTTGGTGGCTTCAGGGGCAGCTTGGCACGATAGCGAAGATAAGCTGTGTCAAGGCTCTCGCCTTGCTCAGGAGCATAGCGTGACTACACCCCAACTCGAATTATTCCTCCCGGCACCTCCTCGCTCGCGGCCTCTAAACGCCGAGGAATTCGCCGCCGCAATCCAGGCCTTTGCTGATTTTGGCAAAGAGACGCACGTCCTCGACTTTCCCGATCCGGCCATTTCCATTCCGGTGTACGTCAACGAGTTTTGGACCGCCAAGCAACGCGCCGCCCACTCGCTCCACGAGGTATCCTATCGCGCCTGTTTCAAGCCGCAATTGCCGAGGTTTTTCATTAGCCGCCTGACGCAACCCGGCCACGCAGTGTACGATCCGTTCATGGGGCGCGGCACCACCGTGCTCGAAGCGGCGCTGTTGGGCCGCCGCCCTATCGGCTGCGACATAAACCCCCTCAGCGAACGCCTAGTCGGCCCTCGCTTGGGTCCTCCCACATGGCCCGAGGTAGAAACGCGCTTGACGGCACTGGACCTCGACAAATCGAGCGAAGTATGGGACGATCTCCTTGTTTTTTACCACCCCAACACGCTCCGCCAAATCGTCAATCTGCGCTCCTACCTCCTCACACGCCGCCAAGAAGGGCCACTCGATCGCGTCGATGCGTGGATTCAGATGGTGGCGACCAACCGCCTGACCGGACACTCGCCGGGGTTTTTCTCCGTATATACGCTGCCGCCGAATCAGGCGGTGTCCATCAAGTCGCAAAAACGCATCAACCAAAAACGCGCTCAAGTGCCGCCTGAACGCGACATAAAGACCATCATGCTCCGCAAGACGCGCTCCCTACTGAGCAAGCTGCAAGCAGGCGATCTGAAAACGCTGGCGGCGAGTAGCCCCCTGCTCGTAACCGGCTCGTCCGACAACACCCCCGCCATCGCCCGTGAATCCATCCAACTCGCCGTTACCTCGCCGCCCTTTTTGGACGTTGTCAACTACCAAGCAGACAACTGGCTGCGCTGCTGGTTTAACGGCATCGACGCTAAGGAGGTGGCTATATGGCAACTGAAAAGACCAGCAGACTGGCAAGCGGCGATGACTCGTACCTTCCGAGAATTGCACCGGGTCCTCGCAAGCGGGGGCTTTGTCGCCTTTGAGGTGGGCGAGGTCCGCAATGGCAAAGTCCTACTAGAAACCCTCGTCGTGCCCGCGGCCCAAGAGGCTGGCTTTGAGCCGCTGATGGTGTTGGTCAACGATCAGCTATTCACCAAAACCGCAAACTGCTGGGGCGTGGACAACCAAAAAAAAGGCACCAACACCAATCGAATCGTCCTGCTCGGCAAGCCGTAGAGGAAATCAGGATCTATAGAGCGGATCTATGTGTCTTGAAAGCCTGCTTCTGACATCATTTGTTGAATCTCGGAGCCAGTGTTCAAGGGCACAAGCCAGTACATCTTGGGATTCAGCACCAACGCTGATTTTCCATAGTTGGTAATAAGAGTCGCTCCCGTTATGTAAGTCCATTTTTCCCGCGGATAAGCGTGATCAAACGAATTAAAAATGTTTTTAAGACTCCTTTGCGCGCCAGGCAAAACTTGCTGTAAGGAACCCTTCAGATTCGGTCGAGAAAAGTCGTTAAAGTACTCCCAAGGTCTCCAGTCGTTTGCGTACCTCAGCCTGCACAGGTGCCGTTAGTTCCACCAGTGGCAGACGAATGCCGCTATCAATCCTGCCCATGGCGTTGAGCGCCCACTTGGTTGGAATGGGGCTCGTCTCCATGAACAGGACTTCGTGAATCGGCTGCAACTTGGCATCTAACTCGCGGGCCTTGTCGTCGCTGTCGATGAACGCTTGACAGAACTTGGCCATGGCCGCCGGCAAGACATTGGCGGTCACCGAAATCGCCCCGACGACACCGTAACCCGCCATAGTGAGCGTCTGCGCGTCCTCGCCGGACAGCAGGACGAAATTGTCGGGCACTAGCGCCTTGAGCTCGGTGACGCGGTTGGGGTCTCCACACGCCTCCTTGATGCCGACGATAGAGTCGACAGCAGCCAATCGAGCTACGGTCGCGGCCTGCATGTCGCACGCCGTGCGCGGTGGCACATTGTAGAGAACCATTGGTAGGTCTACAGCCTCGGCGATGGCGCAATAGTGTCGGTAAAGGCCCTCCTGAGTTGGTTTGTTGTAGTAAGGCGTCACCGACAGGCAATAGTCGGCACCGTCGCCCTGCGCCGCCCGGGTGAGCTCAATGGCCTCGGCCGTCGCGTTGGCACCGGTGCCTGCGACCACCGGTACGCGACTATCCACCCGACGCACCACGGCTGCGATCACCTGTTTTTGTTCGGCGTGAGTCAGCGTGGCCGATTCGCCGGTGGTGCCCACCGGTACAATGCCATGCGTCCCGGACTCCAAGTGCCAATCCACCAAGCGGTCCAGCACCGCCCAATCGACGGCACCCGATGCCGTCATCGGCGTCACCAAGGCGACCAAGCTCCCACTCAAATCATCCATTGCCTGCGACATGATATGATACTCCTGTAAGATGAGAAAAAAACGGAAGGTACTATCGCAGCGTGTCAAGGAGACGATGAAGTACTATGGCAATCCTACGTTATTCATACGATGCGAAGCATGGCGGGGTACGCGGATGTCGGCCCCGCTCGCCCCCAGCGAAGACGGAGCCGATGAACGTTCCATGCTTGCAACGCATGTAGGATTGCTATAGCTGTCTTGTCAGGCGAAGGCGGGTTTTACAACACAAAGCCCCATCCTGTCCATCCCAGTCCTAATCCTGCCCATCCCGGTTATCCCTCGGCAGCGGCAGTTCCACCTTCGCACTCCCCGCAGCCTGCGACCATAGCGCGGCTACCATGATCTCCAACACGTGCCGGCCGCGCTCAGCCGGCGACGAGCTGAGGGCCTCGCCCTGAATCGCCTGCGCCAGCTCCTGCACGGCCGGAATCAGGTTCGCACCAAACGGACTGGTATATCCACGGCCCGGCGGTGGCGGGACCGCCTCGGGCGTCCCTTCCGAGGTGTCGGTCTTCCAAGCCATGCACTGCTGATCGGTCATATAGAAGCGACCGTCCGTGCCCTGTAGGTCCAGCTCGAACATCTGCGGCGTCCGCTTGGCGCAATTGATCAGCCCGCGCACCCCATTGGCAAACTCCACAATGATCGTCGATCCGGGATCGAATTGCGGGTCTCTGCCGCCCCGGCCGTCGTACACCAAGCCGTAGTCTTCAAACCCGCGCTCGTGTGCAGCAATTACCCACACCGGCTCGGCGTCCGCAAAAAAGCACATCGCATCCACCAAGTGCGTCCCATTGCGAAAGAGCATGGCGCGCCGGCCTCCGAGGTGCGCTACAATCCTCGTCAGGCTGCCGATCTCGCCGCTGCGGATGGCCGTGCGCACGGCCTGATAGGAAGGCAGCCAACTGCGCGTGTGATCCACCGACAACACCGCGTTGTGGCGGGTGAGCGCGTCGATGATGCGGTCGGCGTCCTCCGCAGTGGTCGCCAGCGGCTTCTCGCAGAAAATGCCGCGCACGCCCGCGGCCACCGCATCGCAGACCGGGCCGGCGTGGAGGTGATCCGGGGTGGCCACACTCACCACATCGAGGCGTTCCCGTTCTAACATCGCACGGTAATCCGCGTATTCGGCGATGGAGCCTCGCTCAATCTCAGACCGCTCGTAAAAACGTGCCAACACCTCCGGGTTTATGTCGCAGACCGCCGCGAATTCGTATTCCGGGGCGCGGGCATAAGCGTATCCGTGCCCCCCACCCACGCCAGCGCCAATAACGGCCGCACGCAACTTGCCTTCAGACATCGCTCGTCCCTTTCTCAAATTTTCATGCGCTCGCGCACAAAAGCCGCTGACGCTGTCACCTGCTCCTCTTCGAGGCTGTGCAATATCAACGACCCGTCAAAGCCGATCTGCCGCAAGCGTACCAAGTAGTGATCGTAGTCGAGCAAACCCGTGCCCGCGGCTTGGTGCCCGGCGTCGCCGTCCCGCTCCAAGTCCTTGGCGTGGGCCAGCCGAATCGCATCTCCGAGCAAGTCGAACGCCTCGTCCAAGACCTCGCGCATCCTCGGTAGCTGGCCAGCGTGGAACAGGTTGGCTCCGTCGATAACCACCTGCAAATGCGCGGACTGCACCTCGTCGAGCAAGCGCCGCGCCTTCTGAGCCGAATCTACCACATTGTTGACCTCCGGCTCGAACACGAGAGTCGCGCCCTGCGCCTCGGCGATTCCCACAGCTTCCTCCATAGCCGCGACCATCTCGGCCCATGCGGCCGGCGTGCTGTTGTCGGGATGGCCGCCCCACAGCGAGTCGGGATTGCGCGTGCCCGTGCAGGAAGTGATCAGTTCCGTCCCCAACTTGCCGCTTGCGGCGGCCAGCGCGGCGAGCCACTGCATCCCAGCGCGGCGCTTTTCCAAGTCGGGGTCGATGATGTTGAAGGTCCCTGACAGCGCGGCGATCTCAATGCCCCGCGTTGCATGTGCCGCACGAATGCGTACGCAATCGGCGTCTGTTAGCTCCGCTGGCTCCATGCCCGCAGCCGGCAAATCGAGCTGCACGGCCTCCAAGCCAGCGGCCTGCACCCCGTTGAGGCTCTCCTCCAGCGTCGGCCGCGCAAAAACCTTGTGGAAAATCCCTAGCTTCATTTTGTCCGTCGGTGGTGTTTAGCTTGGACGACCTCACGCACTGAAGTAATCCCGAGTTCAATAAATGTAGTCTGCAATCCGGCGATCTGCTTTTGGGCCGTCCAGACCAGACCTGAAGGAGGTGGCGAACTTCGCGGTACATCGGGAATCACGGTATGCGGACACACTGCTTTGTCTCGTCAACCATCTAGATAATTCCGTTTGGAGAAAACGCGGACGGACGCCAATGGGGGAATAAAATTTTTCAGAAATTAGCGATTAATGAGGCGTTTTAGGCCGCTATATATAAGGAATACAGCACCAGCACCGCCGAGTGCTTTAGCACCCTCGGTCAGTATTTTCATCGCATTGCCGGCTTGGGCCTCGCTTCCATAAAAGACCATGCTCAGCAATAGAACCGGTACGATCACCAGACTACCGACGATTAGCTGCGCCAGTCGGTATCTGCAAGGCGTAGAGCCGCGCGTCCCGCATCTCAAAGCGCAGCCGCACCGGCGTACCCGCCAGCTTCCCAATGGGTTGCCGCCAGCTCACCTCCTTGCACACCCCATTGCCCATCACCGCCTCAGACGCTTGCACCGCTTGACCGCTCTCATCGAGCACTTCCACCCGCAGCCAGCCTCCGGCCCCGCCATCGAAGTTCAGCACCAACCGCTCGCCGGCAAACTGCAACAGCGGCGTCGTGAAAGACCCACCTCCATAGCCCGCCACCGCCGCCACAAAGCCATCTAGCCGCAACGAGGCGCGAAATATCCCGCTCGCTCGCGCCGGCCGTTGGTCCTCTCTGCCACCGTGCCGCCGCGCCGTGCCGCTGTAATAGAGCCACAGCTCGTTACCCACCGGGATAAACCACGGATTGGCAAACAGCATCCCGCTCAGCAGGCCACCGTCCCAACCTTGGCGCAAAAAGGCCCGGCGTTCCCCCTGCCGCCGCCAGCTAATCCCGTCGCGGCTACTGAGCAACTGCACATCCATGGTCGCCGGGAAGTCGCCCTCACCCCAGTGATAGTACGCGGCCGGCAGCATGAAATAGGCGTCCTGCGCCGCGTCGTACTTGGTCGCGCAACTGGTGTAAAAGTCGATGTTGGGCCGGGGGTCGTCGCGCTGGAACGGCACCGGGATCTGCAAATCTTCCTCATCCGCTTCAAAGACGATCTCTTGGGCGGACCAATCCCTAAAATCAGGCGAGGTCATCCGCCCAACGCAGCGGTACGAGCCCTTGCCCGCGGCTGCTTCAGACAAGTGCTGGGTCTCCCTAACTCGCGCATAGCCCACGTATAGGCCAAGCCGGTCGTCCCAGAAAAACATATTCTGCGTGTCGCACATCGTCCGCGGCGGATTCGGCTGGTTTGGGTAGTACTGCCAGTGCAGCCCGTCGGCCGAGTGCATCGCCCACAGCCCCGGCTCGCTGCCCTGCTCCCGCTCCTCATCGGTCGGCTGGAACTTGGTCCACAACTTGTAGCGTTCCTCGGCTGTCGCCCGCTCGTCGCGCAAGACGGTCGCCCCTTGCATGCTCTGCTGCTCGACCAACGGCGCGACGATATTGTTGGCCCGGCTGCCGCGAAATTCCACCAAGCCCAGCACTGGCTTTTCCCAGTGCAATCCATCCGCGGACTCTGCGTAGCCCAACCGCCGCGCCCCCTCCATCGGCAACCCCGTCTTCATGGTCGCGTCGTACCACATCCGCCACTGACCATCCGCCTCCCGCCACACCGTATTGTACGCCCCAATCCCCCACTCCTCCCACGCCCGATCTGGCCGCAACACCGGCTCTAAATGCTGCACCGGCGTTCCCATTTGCAACGCGATCCCTTCGCGCTCGGCAAAAAATCGCTCGTCGATAAAAAGCTGCTTCCTGTCGCCTATATCCAACATGGGCCACTCCTTGGTGGGGACGTGTTTGCTGCGGGACACCTCGTGGTGAGGTTTAGGGGAAAAGCTGCGCCCCATACTGTATCCCGCCCATGAAGATAGGGCAAGGATTGCCTAACACCCCTTTGCCGCCGTGATGTTCTCTTGTTAGGTCTGTTGCTGTGCGGCCTTGCAGGCAAGCAGGTAGGAGGATACCAAAAAAGCAAATCGGTATAACACCTTATTGACAGCGCACGTCAGGCCCCCTAAATAATAAACCCGTTAAGGCCCTCAATTTCCTAAACTGCACTGACGAAAACCGAAGGAGTAAACATGACTACCGCGCACGAAGAACTCGTCTTTTCCGATACGTTCGACGGTGCCCTTGATCCCGAGTGGAGCTGGCTGCGCGAACACCCCGGCTTTTGGCGTTTGCAGGACGGCCTGGAAATTCGCGTCGAACCGGGCGTAGCTCCTACCGTGCAAAACGCGCTTTTGCGTCCGGCCCCAGATCGCAACGAAGGGACCTGGTCCATAGAAGTGACGATGCACAACCACACCCACCCCATCCAGCAATACGAGCAGGCCGGCATCACTTGGTACCAAAACGGCGAGCCTGTCTTCAAACAAGTCAAGGAACTGATCGACGGCGATCTCTACATCATTCCCGGCCGCAAGCCCATGCCCACCCAGAGCGTACGCCTGCGCCTCATTGTCACCGCCGACTCTTGGGAAGCCCAGTACCGGCCCGAAGGCACCGACCAATTCCACACCGCAGACCGGGGCGAGCTGCCCCCGCCCGGCGACGATCAAGTCAGCATCCAGTGCTACAACGGCCCCGAAAACGCCGAGCACTGGATCCGCTTTCAGGACTTTCAGATCAAGCGACTAGGCTAATGCCCGCACCTGCTAGCGAAACCAGTCGTAATGCCCGCGCAAACGAAGGATGCGTCGTGGTAATCGCCCCGCAACACAGGGGCACCCCCGCCAAGGCGCAAGTCCCAACCATCCGGTCCACTTCTTCTAGCGTATGTACCATCGGCTTTTCCGTGACAATGCCCTTGGCCCCGCACTCAACGGCCAGACAGGTAAAATGCGCTCGATATTTGGTATTGGTACAAACCGCGACGATATCTGGCCGCTCCTTTCGCAACATGGCCTCGGCGTCTTCGTAGAGCGACTCAATCCCATAGCGCTCGCCATAAGCTTTCAGCCGCTTGGGATCGCGGTCGGCAGCGATGACCGTCTCCACCTCGGGCCGATCCCACAGCGCCTCGGCATACGAGGTGGGGTTGCCCTCGTTGCCGGGGTGGTCGTAGTGGTGGAATTTGCGGTGGATATCCAACGGCGGCGTGGGCCGGTCGATATCGTCGATTGCAAAGCGATCTCCGATCCGGCTAGCTAAATCGTAGAGCAGGCCCATCCAGCCTAGGCCGATAACTGCGGCGCGATACATGAGCAATCTCCTTTGTGGTCGAAATCAATCGGCCCGCAATACCGCGTTGTGCGCGGTCAAATCCCAAGTCTCGTTGTACACTAGCGGCTGGAGCCGGGCGGGCGGATAGCCGGGCGGTGGATTATTGGTATCGAGCAACTCCAGCCGATCGCGGCCCCGCGGCGCGTCAAGCCACGCCCGTTCCTCGGGTGCTGCTTGCACCGGACGCCGCAAAATAAACTCCACCCGGTCGCGGCGCGAGAAGGCCGCATGGGCGACGAACACCCGCTGCACATCGCGTCCATCCCAAGTCGCCAGATCTGGCAGCAGTACCGGGCCGGTACAGACCTGATATTGGCTATCGGCCGCGTTGAGGTTCATGATGTTGATCGGATATTCGAGCTCAACCTCAATGCCACTCGCCGCGTCTTGGTACACCGAGCGGGCGTTTTGCGCGTCCCCGGCCAAGGTCGAGGCCACAATGGCGTCGGCTTCCTCTAGCTCCTCGGATGCGGGATAGGAGCGAATGTCTATGGTGTAATCCTGATACGCATCCGCCAGCGAACGTGCGCTGACTGCCTCAGATTCCGTACTCGGCCGCTGGGCAATCGCCGGAATCGAGGAGCGGCTGAAGGGCATCCGCCACTCGCCGCTGGGGAGCTGGAACAGGTTTTCGCTGGCAATGGTGTATTCGCTGCGGCAGGGCGCGCCCAAAAAGAGTTCGGCCAACTCGGACCCGTCGCTGTCGCGCAACACGCAACGGGCTTCGAGGGTAAAGCGCACGTGATAGACCTCGCCGTGCTCGCCGACGAAACCGCCGGGCCACTTGTAATACGGGTCCGGCTTTGCAGGATGGGCCTTCCAAGTAAAGGATGAACGGAAAAAATTGATCATCGCCGTCTCCTGCCGGGAAACTTGCCCCGGCCGCTATGGGTTCACATTTTACAGCACCAGATTTTTAGTATAGCTAAAGGCATCTTTAGATAAAAATGCCTGATCCATTCTCACATCCATAGCCAAGGAGAATTCCATGCCCCGCCCCAACGTGCTCCATTTCGCCTGGGTTGCCGCCCTGACCTTCGCTCTCACTGCCGAGGCGACTTTGGCGGAAACCTATGTGGTCGATACTTCGCACTCTTCGGTCGATTTCAGCATTCGCCACCTCGTCGGCCGCACGAAAGGCCGTTTCGGGGATTTTAGCGGCACCATCAGCTACGACGCCGCCAAGCCCGAAGCCTCCAGCTTCTCCGGCACCATTCAGGTCAAGAGCATCGACACCGGCAACGAACGCCGCGATGGGCACCTGCAAAGTGACGACTTTTTCGGAGCTGAGACCTACCCCACCATCACCTTCGAATCTACTGAGGTGACCAGCGCGGGTGAAAACACCCTTAGCGTCAAGGGCAAGCTGACCATGCACGGCACCACCAAAGAGGCTATCCTGTCCGTCGAGATCCTCGGCACCGGCACCAATCCGCGGAGTGGCAAGGCGCAGATCGGCCTAGAAACGAATTTTTCCATCCTCTGCTCGGATTACGGAGTCAATAGCTGGGAACGCTTTAGCGCCGTGCTCGGAGACGAAGTAAAAATTCAGGTATTGATCGAGGCCAACGCCGAGTAAGCGCGGAACCAGGCGGCCATCCATTCAAAGTACTCGACGAGGAAGGCGTGGTTCCCCTCTGGCTGGCGGACCCGGAAGCGCTCTGGACAGCTCGCGTATGCGTATGCCTGAGAAACGACCGGGATTAGCTCGTCAACGCCCTCGCGGGGCATATCTTCGTCCTCGGTCGGGGCAATCATCATAAAGGGACGCGGAGGCATACAGGCCGCGACTATGGCGGCGTGGTCGAAATGACGCAGTAGATGGGGGATAAAGTAATAGGCACTGTGGCGGTCGGTGGTAGTGTGGTGGATTACTCGCGCCATGCTGCCCACCCCGCCGCAGACAGGCACCCCAGCCCAAATCCACGGAGCGCACGCCATCGCATACCAAGTTGCATTGCCGCCTAGCGACATCCCGGTCAGCCCGATCCGGTTGGCATCCACCCCCGGCGTGGTAGCCAAAAGCCGCGCTCCTTTGAGGGCCTCCTCGACCAGTACGCCCATTTGCGTGCGGCCGTACGGCGCTAGCAGCTTGTTTTCGGTGGCCCATTCTTCGAGGCTGCTGCGCCGCGTCGTGCATCCTTTGGGAGAAATGGCCAGCGTTGCAAAGCCCCGACGCGCCAATTCGCGCGCCCAGCCCATCAGCTTCTGTTTCATAAAAAAGCGCGGGTGAGCAATCTCGTCGGCCGTCCCCCCAGTACCGGGAACGCAGACGATACCGGGCCGTTTGTGCGCCGATTCTTCCTGCGGCACCATGAGAATTCCCGGCACAGTCTCGCCCAGCGAATTCTCGTACCTCACTCGCATAGTGCAAAGGCCATCCTCTTCTTGCTGACGCTCTGTAGCGTAGTCAATCGCGGCGGGAATCTCTTCTAGGCCGAGCAATTCCAAAAGCTTCGAGCGCACAGCCGCAGCGGAGATCACAGCGGGATAGGCCGGACGGATGTCTTCGGGAATAATGGGTTGCATAAGAAGTCTCAAAGTCTTCTTTTTTACGTTTAAAGGGCTTGGGCTTGAGTGTATGAAATGCCCGCTCCGCCTGCTCGTCAAATAGCGCAACAACAGAAGAGGAAGCCATGAAAATACTCATTACCGGTGCCGCCGGACAGATCGGTTCCACGCTCGTCAAGGGAATGAGGCAGCGCCACCAATTGCGCGGTTTTGACCGCGTGGAAATGCCCGACCTAGCAGACAACCGGGTGGGCGATGTCGCCGATTGCGATGCTTTGTTGGCCGCCGCCGAGGGCATGGAGGCCATCATCCATTTGACGGGCGTCGATAGCGAGTGGGAAAAGGCCCTGTCCAGCAATTTCATCGGCACGTACAATATGCTGGAGGCAGCTCGCATCCAAGGAGTGCGCCGGGTGGCGTACGCCAGTCGCGCCGGGGTACACGGCCCCCTGCCCGAAGACGTTATGCGCCACATTGATCTGCGTCCCCAGCCACTCGGCTACTATACGGTCAGCAAGCTGTTCGGCGAGCACATGGGCTATTCCTATGCCCATAGGCACGACCTGGAGTTCGTCGCAGTGCGCATAGGCAATTTCAACCGCAAGCGCGATCAGCCCGAGCACCCGCACCATCTCAGCCACGGCGATGCCGTGCGGGTTTTTGAGCAAGCCGTGGTACACCCCGGGGTGCGTTACGAGATCGTGTACGGAGTGTCGGACAGCACTTGGCCGCGCTACGATCTCGACCACGGACGACGCGCCATTGGCTACTATCCGCAGGATAAATCGGACTGGTGTCCCGAGGAGGAATAAGCTGTGATCAAATTGAGCACAATGGCCCGCCAGACGCCCACTGCCACCATTGAACAGGTCGTCGAACAGGCCCGCCAGTTGCAGCTAGACGGCGTCGATTTCCATCTGTCGGGCATGGACCGCAGCGTCGAGTATATCAACCACATCAAGAGCCTCTGCCTCAAACGCGGCTTAAACATTGGCTATGCCGGAGCCGGCAGCTTTGTGGGGCCGCCCGCGGAGCGGGCCAAGCGGATAGAGCAGGGCCGCGCCGACGTCGATGCCGCAGCTTTGCTAGGAGCGCAAGTGCTGCGCGTTTTCGCACGCCACAAGTGGCCGGACACCGTCGAAGAACAAGAAGCCCTGTGGAGTCCGATGATCGAGGATTTCCAAGCGCTTGCCGACTACGCAGCCCAACGCGGGGTCATGGTCGCCTTGCAAAACCACGACAACGGCAGTTTCGCCATGACCGCAGATCAAGTGTTGCGCATCCTGCGCGAGAGCGAGCGCGACAATTTCAGTTTCCTGTTGGATACCGGGCAGTGGCTGGGGGCCATTGGCTCGCATCCGCGCGGCGAGTTCGATCCGAATGTCGATCTGTACAAAGATTATCTGGAGCCAACCGCGCCTTTTGCCACGTACGTGCGGGCCAAAATCTACAAAATCGACAGCGGCGTTGAGGAATTTATCGACTACCGGCGCGTGTTGGAAATTCTGCGCGGGGTGGATTTCAACGGCACGATTGGCCTAGTCTTTGAACTAGGCGAGTTCAACCGTTGCAGCCACGAGGAATGCATGCGCCTAGCCGTAGCCCATTTGCGCCAAGTAATTGCCGCAGGCTGATAAAACCATCTGGAGCGGGTTACACCGCGATGCAGGTTCCCCGTAAACTGGTGATCTATCGTGCGCCAACTCATCGCTCTGATGGATCAGAAAAGCGATGTTGCTACCTGATCTTATAGATCTACGACCAACCAGCGAGAAAGAAATAGCCATGTCCGCACCTGATCCCAGCACCGCCAAGCCCCTCCTCTTTCAACAGAGCCGCGTCGGCTACGTCGATATAGACGCGGTTGACCTACCCCGCACCAACGCCGCCGGCAAGCCCGTAATTGATCCAACGCCGGAACAGAGGTACTTGTTTGACACTCAGGGTTGGCTATTGATACCCGGTCTGCTCAGCGACGGCGAAGTGGAGGAGATGCGGGCCTTTTGCCACCGCTTGCACCAAGAGCCTGAATCGCTGCCGGAGCCGCAGCGCAGCCCTATTGGCGGCCCCTTGGAAGAGTTGACCGACCACCCCTTTATCGTCGGCTTTATGAACGAATTCCTCGCCAATCCCGACCTGTCGAGCCAAGACTGCTATGGTTTTCGCATGGAATCGACCAGCCTAGCTATGCGCCGGACCGGCGAAGGGGGCTTTGGGCCTCACAACGGCAATGGCCTGTGGCGTCTGCCCGGCGACGGGCACAACTACCACTGCGTGCCCGGCAAGGCGCGCAGCAGCTTGACTTGTGTGGTGTGGGAATTGAACGAGGTCGATACCAGCGGCGGCGGCACTCTGTTCATCAATGGCAGCCACAAGGCTGCCTTCCCTTTGCCCGCCGGAGCCCAGAGCCTCGATTCGGACCTTTGGACTCGCTACACGTGTCCGGCCGGCTCCCTGCTCATTTTCGCCGAGAGCACCACTCACACCGCTTCTCCGTGGGGCAGCACCCATCACGAGCGTTGCGCCATCTTCAGCCGCTACAATTACGTCGATAGCAAATGGCACAAGTGGCAACCCCACCCCGAGGCACTCGAAGCCATGCCGCCCAAGCGCCGTACGCTCTTCCGGCCCGTCCACGTCGAAGGCAATCTGATATAGTGCGCGACAATAGAATCGAAAATTAGTGATCGTCGCCCGAGTAAATCCACATGGACTGCGTCTTACCAGCCCGTTCAAAACCGAGCTTGTTGTAGAAGTTGATCGCCTCGCCATCCGCAACCAGTACATGCTGATGAAAGCCTTCATATATCGACATGAGCCTTCTCATCAATGCCGAGCCAATTCCCAGTCGTTGATAGTCGGGATGGACCAGCAAATGGGAATAGTACACGACTAAATGACCATCAGAGATCGCATTGCCTAATCCGATCAAGCGATCTCCAGCCCAAGCAGTCCATAGCGAATGTGAGTTTAGTAGGCCGTTGCGAAGTTCAGTCGGCTTTTGAGCCGCGGACCAATCATTCGCTTCATACAGTTTCCGTATGGCTTCCAGCGGAATGTTTCGCGTGTCGCTATAGGAAATCGTTTCGCTAGTCATAAACACTCACATCGCATCGCTTTTCTAGCGACGATCTCGCCCCACGCTTCGGCTGCAAACGCCTCTGGCATCGTAGCCAACAGAATACCGATTCATCTGTTCGGCACCATGCAGCCGTAGTAAAAGAACTCTCCGGTTGTCTCAACTGAGCCGCTCCAGCCAAGATCGCGCAATTGCCGTTCCAACTGAGCCGGATCGTGGAATACTTTTACGATGTTAAACGTCCGACCATCGTTCAGCTTCCGTTCCATTACGCCAGAATCGTCGATTGCAGCGTGATCCCGTGCGGTTGCCTCTTGAGTTGCCAAACCATCGACAAAAAAAGCGCTACCCCCCGGCTTTAGGGCGGCGCGAATCATCTCCCATAACCGATTGAATTGCTGTGTCGGAACGTGCGACAGCCAGAACCCAAAAAAGACAAAATCATACGTTTCGGTCGGCCACCACTCGAAAAGATCCGCCACCACATACTGCACCGGAGCACTACCAATTTTGGTGCGATTGATCGCAATCGTCTCGGGAGAAGCATCTATGGCCGTCAGGTCAGCGGCACCCTGTGCCAGACATGCGGTCCACAATCCCGTGCCGCAAGCAAGCTCAAGACACTTGCCAAACGGCCGCTCCCGCTCCAGTGCCGCTCGCACAGCATCCAATTCTGCATGCCACTGGAATTTGTGCTCTTCGCCCCGGTCGTATCGCCCTTGGCGCGAATGCCACTCGTCATACTCGGCCGCTCGCGCCCGGTAATAGGCGACTTGCTCTTGCAAAATTGATCTGTCAACCATAGTTCGCCTCCCAACTCTTTGTCGAAGTTGGAGAGCTTTCGCTGTTAGGCCTGTGCCGTCACAATGGGTTGAAAATAGCCAGATTGCTCAGGATTATGCCAAGCAACTTTTGCAAATCCGGCTGACTCCAAGGCCGCAGTAAGCTCATTGCGTCTTATTGCCCTATAGCGAGTCCTAATCTCCTTCACGCGCCATTCACTCGCCGCCCGATTCATTATAAAAAGCCGCAATAGATAGGTATATGATTCCTTGGACCAGTCCCAAATCTGAAACACTATTACTTCTTCATCTGTACCGCCGGGATTCATAGCCATAAACGATGGTTTTTCCGCGAGCAACCGATCGTAGTCTCGAATACTGGCGACAAACATTCCTTTGTCGGTCAATACGTGCCGGATGTTTCGCAGAGCAAGAGCTAAATCTTCGTCCGTCAAAAGATGCGGCAAAGAAATGTGATGGTAATCAGCAGCTAGATCGTCGTAAAAACTTTTAACGGATTCGCTCATGGAATTTCTATTGAAGCAACGCGCCCGGGATGCGCGAGCCGGGGTATTCCTTTGCCGAGTCGCGCTCGGCAATGATGGCTGGCACTGCGTCGGTCCAATAGGCGGGAACAGTCTCTGGACGGCGGTGCCAAGCCAACACCAACGTGCGGCGTTCGTCGGTCTGATTGCGGTACGCCGAGTGCAGTACGCGGGCATCGGCCAACACCAAGTCGCCAGCCTTGACGCAGACATCGACTTGCTCGGGGTGGTCGCTGAACATGGTCGGGTGGTCTTCTTCTATGAAACGCGCCCCTTGCTCGTGCGCCGGCACCATTTCGTCGTGTAGGGGGATGCGCTTGTGGTGGGTGCCGGGGATGACTTTGAGACAGCCGTTTTCCGGCTCGGTATCGCTCAAGTAGTAGGACACGAAAATGATCTGCGGCCACGGCGAACAACTCAAGGGATCGTTCCACTGCATCCAATCTTGGTGCCAATACAGGGCCGGTTCGCCGGGGTCTTTGGTCAAGAGGATGATGCCGCCGGTGCTGGCAAAGTCGCCTAGGCCCATTTGTTCGAGGGCACGGCGCGTGGGAGGCCAGTCGAGCAGCTTTTGGACGGTCGCGTTGTCCTCCCCGCGCGCGGTGACGTGCTGGCCTTGGTACTTAAAGTCGGGCGGCGGCACCCAGTCCTCCATCATGCGCTCGGTCTCGTCGCGCAATTCCCGTAGGAATTCGTCGCTGAGAATGTTATCGACCACGCAGAATCCATCGCGCAATAACTGTTGGCGTTTTTCTACGGCTTGTTCGGGAGTCATCGAAAACCTCGGCGAAAAGGGTGGGATTAGTGCTTCAATTCTGATAAGGCTCGGTGCGGCCTCCGGTCAAGGTGCGGTCAAAGCTCGGGCGCATCAGTTCGGTTAAAACGGGCGGCAACTCACCCCGCTGCGCTTTGAGTGCCCACAGCGGCGGCACGGCGTGGGGCGGCTGCACCAAGCCGGTGAGATCGTCGGCTTTTTTGTACGCATACAGGGTACACCAACGGGTCTCTTTATCCGCTCCCTTCGGCGCCACGCCGTGTGCTCCGTGCGACAGGCAGCAGACGACCGAGCCGGGGGGCAGTTCGAGATGTTCGATGGCCAGCGGCTTCCCAGTGATGGGATGGACGCGCCCCTTGAGCCAACCGGCTTCGATCGCAGCGTCAGTGGCCCCACGGCAGTTGTCCGGGTCGCGGAACAGATGACTGCCGCGGATGAGCTTGAGGCCGCCATCGGCGGCCGCGCTAAATCCCTCGGGATAGCACAAGGTGAGGTTGGTATTGGGCTGGGCCTGATACTCGGCCAAATCGCGGACGAGACCGCAGTCGTAGCCAGCACCTATCTTGTGGCTGTGCCAGCCGCCGCCAGCATACCCCGGCGGCCGGGTGAGGAGCTGATTGTGATCGAAATACACAGCCTCTGTGCCCAAGCACAGCTTCTGTAGGTGCAACATCTGCGGATGAGTCAGCACGTCCATGAGGAACGGGATGTGGCCAGATGGAAAGTACTCGGTAAAAACGCTGTGCCGCCGCAGGGTCAGCACACCGGCCGCGTCGGTTTTTTGCGGAGCTTGCTGGCTGCCGCCCAAGGCACCGGCGAGGGCCTCGACGCTCAGTTGGCACTCGGGTGGGCGGCGGCCCAAGGTGAGCCAATCTATTTGGCTCCAGTCCGCCTGCAAAAGGGCGTCGTTGCGCTGTTGGCCGTACTGCAGTGCCTCAGTCCAAGCCTCAATGACGGACGGGGGCACGATGCCCCGCAGCACGGCGTACCCATCGCGCAAATAGACGTCGCGGTCGAATTGGGCTTCCAACTGGTCCAAGTCAAAAATATCGCGACGCTCAGCCTCCAAGCGGCCCCAGTCTTCTCCCACCCATTGTAGAGGCGTTGGCTCGTCGCCTAGGAAGTCCGGCCGACTCGCCCGAGCCACAGCGCTGGTGGAACTGTGCAGGAAGCACTCCCACAGCGGATCGGCCAGTTGGCCTTCGAGCAAGGGATTGGGAGGCATTGACATCACGAACTCGTCACCTCAAAAAGCGAGGGGAAAAAGCGGTGCGGATCGGCCGGCTCGCCAAAGAGGATTTGCTGCCGCCGGGTCAGCCCGGCCGGCGGTTGTACACGCCTGTTAGTCCAGGCCATTTGCGAGACGCAGTATTTGTAGAGCAAGGCGCGCCGCTGGTGGTGCCCGTGCCAAGCGGCCGTCCCGTGCGTCAGGGCCTCGGTGAATAAGGTGACCGAGCCGGCCGGAGCCGAAGGGATGATCACGCAGGGGGCCTGTTCGGGCGCGTCGGCAATCGGTTGCGGCAGTTTGAAATGGCTCTTGTGGCTGCCGGGAATGCAGCAAAAGCCGCCGCCGCTTGGCCCGGCGTCGGTCAAGTTCCAAGTCGCCACGACAAAGCCGTTGAGGATTTGGTTGTCGCGCAGAGGATGGTACTGGCCCGGCTGCGCCCCGGAGGTGGGCGACGTGGGGCCGTAGTCGCTGTGCAAGACGCCTCTGGCCATGCCGTGGCGCAGACACAAGCCGTAAATTCGGTCGAGGCGGAAGCAGTCGCCCAAGCGGAAGCGCAGCACGGGCATGATCTGGGGGTGGTCGAGCAGGTCGATAAAGGGCTGGCCCCACGCCAAAAAGCCCGAGCCAGCGGGGGCGGCACCAAAGCGGTTGCCCTGTGCCGGCAGCAGGTGCGCGTCGAGCAAGCGGTTGAGGGCGGCCACTTCCTCGGCGCTGAGGACGTTTTCGAGCACCAAATAGCCCTGCACGTCGAATAGGTATTGCAGCGTTTCGAGGTTGCTCATGGTGCTTGCTTTCTTCAATCAGGCCGGGCCGTCTCTATCCCGGAGGCTGCCTACGCGACCTGCCTTCCCGGGAATTGCAAAAGCGGCCTCCAATATAGCCAAATCTACCACATGCCTAATTCAATGAGGCCAAGGCGGAGACGCCCCGGAAATCTGTTCCATTGACTAAAATACTCCTTCTCCACCACTGCTTCAATGAGGCCGGGGTGGAAACGCCTTTCGGCATCAAAGGTTGCTGCACTAACTTCGCTTCGAGGGCATGTACCGCATTGAACCAGTGCTCAACGCCTTTCGGCATCAAAGGTTGCTGCACACCAAAGGGGTTAATAGATGGCAACTGTTCAGAAGTGCTCAACGCCTTTCGGCATCAAAGGTTGCTGCACCAACCGCGAAAAAACCAAAGCTATGGCCCTCGCCTAGTGCTCAACGCCTTTCGGCATCAAAGGTTGCTGCACACTCGCGCCTTGTACCATAGGTCAAAGACATATTGTGCTCAACGCCTTTCGGCATCAAAGGTTGCTGCACCGGGCCACGCGGCGGTGGTGGCTGAGCGAGTGTTAGTGCTCAACGCCTTTCGGCATCAAAGGTTGCTGCACCAAGCCCACAATGTCATAGGGATACTGAATCGCGTAGTGCTCAACGCCTTTCGGCATCAAAGGTTGCTGCACAGTATGTGTATAAGTGTTTGTTTTTGTAGGACGAATATACCAGAATGTCATGTACTATCCTGAATCTGCTGCACATCCCCATTTCACTACGCTTCTCGGCGCGAAAAGTACTGATATTTCCGGTATTTATAAGCGACAAGTATCTCACAGCAGCCTGTACCTACCTAAAGCATTGAAATTACGTGTGACACTTACATCTTCCCTCATGCGGCTTTTGTCCATCTGGCAGTGCTTGCCGTCCAGCAAGCACACTAAACGATATCAAACCGAGGTGGCGGCTCGGTCCACGTTCTTCTTTCAGTGCGCTCTACGATTTTGCAGCGCGGTGAGAGTCGGATCACGAGCAAGTCATCCTCTTCCCCCATCACCTTCTCCAGCTCGTGCCGCGCCTGTTCCATCTGCACTCGCGTCAAGTGGTACCGGAATAGGGAATACTGCAATCGTTCCCCATAACCGTTCACGACTTTCTCGGTCTCCAGAATGCGGGAAAGCGCACTATACAGCGCGTATCCATGGTCGCTGGGTACTTCCTTGCCAGTGACGCGAAACAGAATATCCAATGTCGGATTCATAGGGCGTTGGTACACAAATTTTCCTGAAGGCTGCTTTGTGCCTCACTCACTTTCACCATCCCCCTCCTTGCTAGGCCCGCCAATCCGCAGAACATGCCCATCCAAATCCTCCACTAGCATTTCCCGCGCCCCCAAGGCTCGTCAACAGGCTCCTTCTTTATGGTCGCCCCCGCCGCCACATACTCCTCGAGCAGCTTGTCAACATCCCCGACGTTGTAGTAGATCCACACCGGCCGGGCACCCTGCGAATTCTCGGCGAGAAAGACGTGTACCTCGCCATTGGATATGGAGGCAAAGGTCTTGTCCTCCTCCTCGGCTGGCCAGTCCCAGTCCTTGTTGAAACCGAGCACCAAGGTGTAGTGCTCAATGCTCGCCTCGACGCTTGCGACGTTCAGAATCGGCGTCATCGCGGTGAACGCCGTGGATTCGGGAGCCTTGTCGTGGTCCTCGTGGGCGACGGCGATCGAGCCAACGGCGATTCCTGCAATTACTACTGCTGCGGCAATGTTGCGACCTCTCATGGTTTTCCTCTCGTGGGTGAGTTCAATTCGGTAGAATTCGATTGAACCGCGTACATTGAACCCGATCGATGCCCCCTGTTGGCGGCTGTTCAGCCGTCGGCTCAGAACTAGCCAGCCTCCGCTTCATGCCCGCTCGACGTCAAAGGCCGCGACATTGCGCTCGTCCTTGCTGAACTCCACGCCAATCAGGTATATCGGCTGCCCCAAGGCGCGGTACTTATCCGCATACCGCCGCTCCTGCAACTGCGCCATCGCGGCACCCTCGGACGCTATCTCGACCACCTTAAACTCAAATAGATAGACGCGGCCGTTGAACAAAACCGCCATGTCCAAGCGGCCGTGGCTACTGCTGTCCTCCACCTTGATGTCCAGCCCTAGCCCCGCGAAATAGGAGTAAAACACGCTCGCGTAGTACCCCTCGTAATTCGCAATGTCATTGTTGGTGTACCACTCGTAGGGAATGCTGGCGAAGAAGGCGTGAAACAGCGTCTCCAGCCCGGTGCAGTCATTAGCTTCTAATAGCCGATACAGCCGCACGCTGTTGGCCATCTGCCGCGTAGCGTCTTTTACCAAATAACGCAGCAGGCTGCGGTTGAGGCTCTGCCGCACCTCGCGGTTGGGATAGCCCAACTGATAGACGAGTTCACCGCCCAAGTCCTCGACGTCGGTTATCGTCAGGTAGCCAGTCTGGAATAGCAGCGCCTCGGTCGCTATGGCATCCACGTCAAAGGTCGAGAGCAACTCGTCGCTGCCGATCATCTGTCCCAACTCCAACGAACTGACGTGTCGATTGCACAGCGTTTCGACCAGAAACGTCGGCGTACCCGTCTCAAACCAATGCGCTTTGAACTCGCGGCTGTCGAACAAAAGCAGGATGTCAAAGGGGTTGTACACCTTCTCGTCGCCCCGCCAGCTATAGCCGTTGTACCAATCGCGGATTTGCTCTCGGTCGAGGCCCGGCAACTCCGGCGCGAATACTGCGTCCAGATCGGCCTCGGTGTAGCCGCACAGAGCCGCATAGCGCGGGTCCAAGGTGATGTCCTTCAGATTATTGAGGCCGGAAAACAAGCTAACCTTGGAGAATTTGCTCACCCCGGTGATGAACGTGAAGCGGACGTGCGCGTCGCTGGCCTTGATCGTCGAATACAGACCGCGCAGAAAGTCGCGGTTGGCACGGGCGATGTCCGGCACCTCTAGCGCGTCCAGAATCGGCTTGTCGTACTCATCGACCAGCACGACAACGCGCTGCCCAACCTGCCGATGCAACGCTCGAATCAGGTCGCGAAAGCGCTCTGGGGCCGCGTCGTAGCGGGCCGCAATACCCGCTTCTTCGGCCACGGCGTCCAGTTGCGCCATCACACTCGTATGCAGGTAGCCTGCCTCCTTGAAGTTGCCGCTGCCAAAGTCGAGCCGCAGGACAGGATGGCGCACCAACCAGTCCCAACGGTCGTGGATGTCTAGCCCGGCAAACAGCGGCTCATTGCCCTCGAACACCTCCTTGAGCGTGTCCAAAAACAGGCTCTTGCCAAAGCGCCGGGGACGCGACAGGAAGTAATGAGTACCTTCGTCGAGCAGCCGCCGGATGTAAGCGGTCTTATCGACATAGTAGCAGTCCTCTTGTCGAATTTTGCGAAAAGTCTGAATGCCGATGGGTAATCTGCGTTTGCTCATGGGTGGATCCTCCAGACAAGGCGTCACCGGCCGGCCAAAGTACCGCGCACACCGAACCCGGTCAATGTTGACAGCCACCCCCCGACGCGAAGATATTGGGGGCTGTTCATCCCAACTCAGGAGACGCGCCGTGCCCACCAAACAGCCGAATGTCGTTCTCGTCTTCGCCGACCAATGGCGCGCCCAAGCCTTTGGGTACGCCGGCGACCCCAACGTGCAAACCCCTAATTTAGACGCACTAGCCAGCCGCAGCGTCAACTGCACTCATGCAGTGTCGGGCTGCTCGGTATGCTCGCCAGCGCGGGCCTCGCTCCTGACCGGCCAATACCCCCTCACGCACGGCGTCTTTGTCAACGACGTAGAGCTGGGCCAAAACGCCACCAGCCTCGCGCAGGCTTTCAGCACGGGCGGCTACGACACAGCCTACATCGGCAAGTGGCACGTCAATGGCGAGGGCCGCTCCCGCTATATCCCGCCCGAGCGGCGGCAGGGTTTCGAGTACTGGAAGGTGCTTGAATGCACCCACAACTACAACCATTCCGCGTATTATGCCGGCCACTCGGACGAGCAGCTCGTGTGGGAAGGCTACGACGCCTTGGCCCAAACCCGCGACGCCCAAGCGTACCTGCGCAATCGCGGCGACAAACCCTTTTTACTGGTCCTATCGTGGGGGCCACCGCACGCCCCCTATCACACGGCCCCGGCAGCGTACCAAGCCCGGTACGATCCAGCCGCTATCGCCCTGCGGCCCAATATACCAGCCGACTGGGCCGAGAGCGCAC
Organism: Candidatus Latescibacterota bacterium; assembly: GCA_965200315.1. Taxonomy (GTDB): domain Bacteria; phylum Latescibacterota; class UBA2968; order UBA8231; family UBA8231. The sequence continues at coordinate 4,185 of OZ241362.1, read as the reverse complement.
AGCAGTGGCTCGCCGGGTACTATGCCCATTGCACGGCCTTGGACGACTGCGCTGGCCTGTTGCTCCAGACCTTGCAGGAGGAAAAATTGGCGCAAGACACCATCTTTCTATTCTTCTCGGATCACGGCGACATGCTCGGCTCGCAGGGCATGGACAAAAAGCAAAAGCCCTTTGAAGAATCCATCCGCGTACCGTTCCTGCTGCGCTATCCGGGAATGGACGCCGCCGAACTCGACGCGCCCATTGACCTGCCCGACATCATGCCGACCCTGCTGGGCCTGTGCGGCCTGCCGATTCCTTCCTCCGTAGAAGGAATCGACTTTTCCGCGTACCTGCGAGGCGGCCCCGACCCGTCGGACGGCAACGCACTCTTGCAGTGCCCCCATCCCTTTGGGCAGTGGTGGACCGGCGTCGGTGGCCGGTCGTATCGGGGCTTGCGCACCCGCCGCCACACATACGTGCGCACCTTAGAAGGCCCGTGGCTGCTCTACGACAACGAGGCCGACCCCTTCCAGCAGGACAACCTCGTAGGCCAGCCCGGCCAGCAGGACTTGCTCGACGAATTAGACGCGGCCCTAACGCGCCGCCTCGCCGCAGCCGACGACCGCTTCTTACCCGGCCCGGCCTACCTCAAACGCTGGGGCTACCAAGTAGATGCCCGCGGCACTGTGCCCTATGCAGTGTGAAGTGTCCTATCGCCTCCCAAAGTTTGCCCCATGCCCTCCTCCTCGTCATATTCCCCATCCCAACCGACTGCCAAAGGAGATACATGGATATGCCCTCATTCTTTCCCGCATCCTTGGCTCTCTTTCTCGCCGCCTGCTCGTCGGCCTCGCCCAACGACGCAACCTCAGCAGCTTGTAGCGACGGACAGATGCTGCAACTCGGGTTCTACGCCTTTTTCGCGCCGGTCAGTTACAGCGCAGACTCAGATCCGGGCACGGGCGGATTCAACGAACATCGCGGGTACGAGGCGGACTTGCTGACCGCTCTAGAGGCCATGGACGGCGCGGGCCTGTCCTTTGAACGCAGCGGCATTGCCGAGTGGCCCGATATATGGCTCCAATCGGCCGGGCCGGACTACGACTTGGTCGGCGGCGGCATCACCATCCTCGACACCCGCACCCGCGATGCGGCCGGCAAACACGTCGTAAACTTTACGTCCGGCCACATCGCCTTTCGCCAATCGCTGCTGGTCCGGGCCGAAGACGCCGAGCGCCTTGTCACCCACAGCGACCTGACCAGTGAACATCGGGTGGGTGTACTAAGCGGCACTACGGGCGAGGCCCGCCTGCTGGAACTGACGGGCCTCGTCAATACAAACGGCGTACTCACCGCTGGCACACGCATTGAGACGACCGACGGCGAGCTCGTGGCCGACGGCACGGCTGATTACACCATCACCGCGGTCGGCTCGTCGTCCAATCTCGCGGACCGGCGGCGGCTGGAGCCGTCCGCTGACGACATGCCGCAAGTGATGTACCTAGGGCAGGAGACCGGCGAAGTGGATTTGCTAGACGCCCTCGGCAACGGCACCATCGACGCCGTCGCCCGCGGCGAAATCGGCAACCGCGACGCGAGCCACGCTTCCGAGGGCGCGTTTGTGGTCACAGCCCTCGACGCGGCCGTCGAACACGGCGGGTTCACGCTCTCTGTGGCGGATGCCGACCTGATGGCCTGCATCGACGACAAAATTAACTACCTTACGGACAGCCGGCGCATTGGCTACGGCGAGTGGCTCGCTGATCCAACCATTTTCATGCAGCACGCCCGACAGTGGCGTCCATAAAAGGAGAATTACTTATGTATAAAGCTGGAGTTATTGGCTGCCGCGGCATTGGCGTGGCCCATGCCACCGGAATTGTCAGTTCAAACCGCGCCCGCCTCGCGGCGGCTTGCGACCTCGACGAAGCGACCCTCGCTGAATTCGCGCAACGCTGGCCAGACGAAGAGCTTACCCTATACCGCGATCACCGCGAGATGCTGGCCCGCGAGTCGCTCGACATCGTCACTGTCGCCACCTCGGACCACCGCCACGCCGACCTCGTCGTCGATGCGGCCAATGCCGGGGCCAAGGGCATCTTCTGCGAAAAGCCGCTGGCTACCAGCCTCGCAGACGCCGACCGCATGATCGCCGCTTGCGACGCCAACAACACCACCCTGTCGGTCGATCACACCCGGCGCTTCATCCCCCTGTGGCGGTACGCCAAAGAAGCGATCGTCGATCAAGGCGTCATCGGCCCGGTGCAATACGTCATCGGCACGCTCTCCGGCCCGCGCGCCATGCTCTTCCGCAACGGCACCCACACGCTCGACGCTATATGCTACTACGCAGGTGAGCAGCCTCAGTGGGTCGTCGCCGAGCTGGAAGAAGGGTACGAGGACTACGCCGAGTACCGCGGCGACGGCGGCCACGTGCCAGCCACCGAGCCGGGCGCCAACGGGTACATTCACTTTGCTGGGGGGGTGCGAGGCTTCTACATCGGCGGCTCCAAGACCACGCCAGCACCCAAGCAGCAACTCGAAGTGGTCGGCACTACCGGACGACTAGTGCTCGTCAGCGATGGCGGCACCCTGTATCGCGGCGAAGCACCCGAACCCCTCGCGCCGCCTTCTTGGCCGGTCGAGGGCATTCCGGCCGGCATCCACGAGCTTATCGCATCCATCGACCAAGGCGTCGAATCGATTTCGCCGGGGCGGGCCGGCCACCTCGTAGTAGAGCTGATTATCGGGTTTTTAACATCGCAAAAACGAGGAAACGCGCCGGTGCCCATCCCAGTGCCGAGGTAATACCCATCCGATCCACCGGATCGGTTTGACGAACGCCAACTGTTCTGATGCAGACCTTTGCAGCCCATCTCAGAGAGAAGCTCCAAGACGAGCGGTTTCGCAAAATGCATGAGGAGGAAAGGCAGTTGGCTGAGCTGTCCCTGCAACTTGTGGCTGCCCGAGACAAATCAGGCAAATCTCAAAAAGAGGTCGCCCAACAAGCCCAAGTAACTCAGCAGCAATTGTCCAAGTTAGAAAACGGTGCAAGCTGCAATGTTACTACTCTCCTCAAAGTGTGTAAAGCACTGGGCTTGAAGCTGGAACTGGAGGAGTCAAAGGAATTGGAACCCGCCGAATAGTATCTCATTTTGCCGAGCCCAAGCGTCCATCCGCAATCACTCGTCCGCGATTTCGACCCATACCCACTCTTCCTACACCCACACCTTGTTCGGCTGCACAGCGAGCGGCCCGTGCGCACGTCGTATTCCCAGCCGTGCCACGGGCAACTCAGGATTTCGCCCGTACGCCCCAAGACGATATCGTCTCCCGGATGCCGGTGCGGGCAAACATCGCGCTAGGCTTCAATGAGGCCGGGGCGTTTCCACCCCGGAAATCGCCACCATACCGATCATGCCCCCGACCTGCGTAACTTGCTTCAATGAGGCCGGGGCGTTTCCACCCCGGAAATGCGTCTATGTCTGCTTCCATAGCGCCGCGCCGCCGTCGCTTCAATGAGGCCGGGGCGTTTCCACCCCGGAAATGATGATTGAGGCATGAATGACTCGCATAGGCAGAAGGCTTCAATGAGGCCGGGGCGTTTCCACCCCGGAAATGGAGGATTGAATCATGCTGAATTTCGACAACATCGAGCGCTTCAATGAGGCCGGGGCGTTTCCACCCCGGAAATATGCCTGCACGGGCACGGGCATGCGGTATAGGCACCCCGCTTCAATGAGGCCGGGGCGTTTCCACCCCGGAAATCTCTAGCCCAACTGGAGAAGGAAGTCGCAGAACTGGAGCTTCAATGAGGCCGGGGCGTTTCCACCCCGGAAATATGCCTGCACGGGCACGGGCATGCGGTATAGGCACCCCGCTTCAATGAGGCCGGGGCGTTTCCACCCCGGAAATGCAGGAATTGAGGATTGAGCACCTTGAGCAACAAGTGCTTCAATGAGGCCGGGGCGTTTCCACCCCGGAAATCGGAGGGGCGCTAATGAAACCCGTAACAGTGGAGATTGCTTCAATGAGGCCGGGGCGTTTCCACCCCGGAAATTGCAGGTGTCCTAACGATCCCCGAACAGCGCGGCATGGCTTCAATGAGGCCGGGGCGTTTCCACCCCGGAAATGGGTCGGCCATACGGGCCCATATCCAAAGCGAGATCGAGCTTCAATGAGGCCGGGGCGTTTCCACCCCGG